>CAWDJL010000016.1:0-194221 GCA_963802675.1 uncultured Acidobacteriota bacterium | reverse complement strand
GATAGTGGTCGAACAGCTGCCGTTCGTAAGCCAGTGATTAAACCAGCGGCCTACGGCCGGCTGAACACCGCGCCATGCGGAATGCCCTTGGCCGTGCCACCGTGGGGCCACGTCTTGTTGTCCATGCGGAAGCCCGGCTCGGTCGCGCCCTCTTCGCGGAAGCGTTCGTCGATCGCGAGCTGGCCCGTCTCGGGGTCGAAGCGAGCAATCGCCACGCGGTGCCGCATTCCCTGATATCCGGTCACGACCACACGTCGATGGTCCGGCGCGATCGCGATCCAGTGCGGCACGTCGTCGGCAGAGAACGTGACGCGACTCACTTCGCGCGGGACAGCGGGATTGCTGATATCCAGACTCACGACCGCGCTCCAGGCCGGCACGGTGACCAGGTAGTGACGGCCGGCGATCAGGGGGATCGCGCAGTTGGTGCCAGCCTTCCGCGGAAACGATGCCACCAGCCTTGCGGATGGGACCTCACCGGCCAGCCCCTCCATCAGGTACAAACCACAGTTGAACGTCGACACGAGGACTGTCTTGCCGTCGTCGAGGAGCCGCGGCTCGGCGGTGAGCAGGCCTTCGTCGCCGGTCTCACCATCGGGCAGCGGAAACGTACGCAGCAACGACAGATCCGAGAGGCGCCAGATCTGCAGATTGCGTGACGGAGGGAAGTCCTTGTCCATGTCGGTCGTGGTGGTCACGATCCGGTCGTACCCAGGTACGATGGCGCCGCTGTACACGCGGAGGCCTGGATCGGCGCCTGTGTAGTGCGCCGAGCTCGAACGCACGGGTTTGCCAGCGGGCGTGAGCTCCACGAGCCCGCCTGCCGTCATCATGGAGGCGTCGTGGCGCATCTGGAAAGTGGCCAGGACGTGGCCGTTCGGCAGCCGCAGGAACGAGTGAGGGTGCGAGTAGCCCTCGATGTCGCCGAACTGGCTGGCCACGCGCGGTTCTGTGGGATTTGTCAAGTCGAAGATGAAGCTCTGTCCCGACCCGAAGCCGTTGGCGAACAACTGTCCATCCGCGGGCATCTCATGTTCGGTGTGATGCGGCGCATTGCTCCGTCCGGGCACCGGCAGCGTGGTCACCAGTCGTCCATAACGTGCACCGCCTTCCGTGACATCGAGCACGGCAAGGAAGTCGGGCTGCGTCGCATCTTCAGACGCGGTCCATAAGTAAAGATATTGCGCCTGGGGGTTGGATGGTTCCGGCGCTCGCGTATTGCAGGCGGCGAGAGCGAGAACCGTGAGAATCGCTTGGTACCGGGCATGTATCATCGAGCGGCAAGGATACCAGCACCGAGGACAGCAAGGACGAACCTGTCGCAGCAAATGGCCACGAGACTTCTCCTTCTTCTCGCGTGGGGACTGAGCGCGATTGGCGCTGCAGATCCAAATCGTCCGCCGGCTCAGTCGACCGTGCCGCTCAACCGCGCCGAGGCGCAAGCCGTGATGGTGATTCAGGCCTACACTGATGGACTCGCTGGCGTTTGTGCCGCCAATCCAGACGTTCACCTGAGCGTCGGTCGTGATCCGTCAATTCCGGATGAACCGGTGTTGTTTGTCGAGTACCCAACACCATCTGCCAACCCGGCGAGCCGTGACGTCCAGTGCGCTGCACAAGACCAGGATTGGTCCAGTGGGCGTGCGATTTCGTTTCAGATCAAGCCCGCACATCCCTTGAGACTCTCGGTGTCCTTCTTGGATCGGAATCGCGTGGCTTATACGACCTGGACGGAGTTGAAGGGCGGCGTGTGGCAATCGGTTCGCATTCCGTTCGACGAGATGCGCCCGAACCCTTACTTTCAGCCTCCCGACGCCAAAACTGGAAGCCCGATCGATGTGAGCGACGTCAAGGGCATCGCGTTCGCTCCGCACGATCAAACCGCGGGGCGCTTGACGATCGGCAAGTTCGTAGTGTCGAAGTAGCCTCTCACACGAGGATGTCATGGATTTTCCACACGTCGTAGTCGCGCGCCTCTACGAGCACATCGAGCCGATCGATCGCGGCGATAGATACGAAGACCCGCTGCAGACGGTCCTCGATGAGACAAACGTAGGCCGAGTCACGGGTGGGGGGTCGCAGTTGAACGAGCTTGGTGGCATCGACTACGCCGATGTTGAAATCGAACTCGCGAACCTCGACGATGCGTTGCGAATCGTCGGTGAGGCGCTCGAGAAGTCGGGGGCGCCCCAGGGTTCTGAGTTGATTCGTGCAAAAGACAATCGAGTGTTGCGGGAGTTTGGCACGCACCAGTGCCTGGCCATCTACCTCGATGGCACCAGCCTGCCCGATGAAGTGTATGCGAATCTCGATTTCGACGCCGTGGTCAGCGAGATAGGAAGCGCTGCAGGGCCTGATAGTTACCATGGCTTCTGGCAAGGCTCTGAAGAAACCGGGATCTTCTTCTTTGGTTCAGACGCCGATGAGATGTTCGGTCGCGTCGAGCCAGTCATCCGCAAGCTTCCGATTGCGCAAAATGCGCGGGTCGTCATTCGTTACGGCAAGCCGAGTCTGAATCCGCGCGAAGTGCGGATGCCGAGGGAATAGGCTACGTGCGTATGGTTTGCGGATGACGCAGATAACGACGCGTGGAGAATGCCGATTCGAGAGAGCAGAGTTGCTGAAGTCAGTGGCGGGCGCCCAGCACAATCACGCCAATCCGCAGCGTATTTCGGTCGCCAGTCATCGCCGGGAACACCTGCTGGTGCACGCGAAAGCGATCGCGGGCGGACTTGATGCCACCAACCTCCTGCTCATCATGTTCAAAGTGCACTAGCTCGCCACGGATGGAGCCGTTCATCAGGAGTTCCACACCGAGCGGGTCGTGCACCAACTCGACGAGGTTGCCACGGAGTTGTTCGTACTCACCCGTCCGGCCGCAGATGGGGCAGATCTCGACGTCGGCGTGATTCGGATTGGTGTGCTCCACTTCGTAATGTGCGCTGGCGGCCACTCGATAGAACTCGCGATCGCCGCCATTCGTTCTGAGCGGCACGCGCTCGAGCTTTTGTCTCGCAAGCGCCGTATGGTAATACCGCATGTGAAAGGCGTGCGAGTGCTGCAGCGCTCGATGCTCGCGAACTTCCCACGGCTGCAGATGCTCGAGCGTCACCTCGAAGTCGGCGCCTTCCGGATTCGAGAACGGCCCGTGTGACTCGCGCAGGCGCATCGGCCCGCGCACCTGGTCCGCTACGAGTCTCACGGCGGCTTGGTACGAGTCGACGAGCGACGCGTCCACATAGAACCACACGTTGGGATATCGCGGCATCGCGGCGTCGAAGACCGTCTTTGGCGGCAGGCGGAAATCGTCGAGTGAGGCCGCCTCGACGAGCGGCGCCGACGGCTCCGTCACTCGTGTCGGGCCGCCCGAGGACTCGAACGGCCACTCGGTCTTGGCCCGAAAGTTGTAGGCGAGGAACTGCTGATCGATCACCGCGCTGTTCCAGCGTGAGACGCTGGTCATGCGATGGCGATCGAGCCACGGGAGTGGGTCGACGAGACGCGAGAAGGCAACGAACTGGTTCCAGTCGCCCTCGAACCTGTCGGGCCACCCGAGTCGGCGTGACAACGGATGATCTTTCAGCCGCCGCCCCTCGGTCTGAAGCTTCTGCCACGTCGCGCGGTTGTAATCGAGGAGAGCGATCGGCGATCCTCGTGAGAGGTACTTCCGTTCGATGTCGCCCTCGTCTGCCACGATCGGCAACGACTCCCATCCGTGAGGAAGGGAGCCGTGCTTGCCCCATTGCACGTTCACACGCGGACGCATGGCGTGATCACGTGCGTCGCGCAGGGTGGGCTCGCCGCCGTCAAGAATGCGGCCGTGGAAATAGGTCCAGAAGCGCTCGAGCGTCAGCCCGTCACGTGAGAACTGCACCCACACGAGCTCGTGGTCGCAGGGGTCGTTGTCCTCGGGAAAGTCGATGTCGTCTTCCCAGAACAAGTGATAAGCGATCAGGCGCTCGCTGGGGTGCAGCACCGCGGCGAAATCGCGAAGCGGAAAGAACTCTGCGGCTGTTGTGTACAGGCGGGGGGCGAAGCGCTTGATGATCGCGAGCTCGCCCGCCGACGGCGATCGTGGCGGGTCGAGCGAAAGGGCGTGCGCATACTCGCGGCTCGCCTCGTCGAGTCGTCGCGCATTGTGGAACTCGACGCCGCGCGCATGCGCCTCGGCCGCCGTCCCAGACGGTGGCCGTGCCGGCGATTGCGCACCAGCAGCTCAGACCGGCGGCAATCGCGGCAGCCAAGAATACAACCCACCTCATGACACCTGGCTCCTCGACATCTTGGAGGCCCCGAACTCAGGACAAATACGCGAACGTTCCAGTGGCCTCCAAGATGTCTCGCCCCGCGGAGCGGGGCAAAACCAACATAGCCCTAGCGAAGCGGAGCCGCCCTTCATGTTGCCGTTCCGAGGCGGAGCTTCGCTAGCTCGAAGCCTCGCTAGAAGTAGAACTTCAAGCCGACCTGCACGATGCGCGCGTTGCTGGCCGTCAGGATCTGCCCGAAGCCGCTCGATTCCCGCTGAATATTCGGCGGCCCGTAGTTCACGCGGTTGAACGCGTTGAAAACTTCGGTCCGGAACTGGAATCGCCGGCGATCGTCGAGCGAGAAATCCTTCGCAAACGTGAAGTCGAAGTTCGCATAGCCTGGCCCACGCATGATGCCGACACCCGCGTTGCCAAAAGCCTGAGGCGCTGGGTTGAAGACCGCGAACGCGTCGGTGTTGAACCACCGTTGGATGGTCCGCTCAGACGAGGGGAGTTCCGGGTCACCCACCAGGTTGGGTCGAGCGCGACGTTCGCCGCCCAGGTTCAGCACGGTGGACCCTCCCAGCGTTGCGGTCAATGCCAAGCCACTCTGCAGCACGTGGATGCCACTGAGCTGCCACCCACCGAGGAGAACGTCGAGCGCAGGACTCCAGTCGTTTCCGAACCGTCGCCCGCGGCCAAACGGCAGCTCCCACACATAACTCGCCACGAATCGGTGCCTGACGTCGAACTCGGCCGGGCCGCGATCGGCAGCCAGATTGAAGCTGTCTTGTGGTTCGCGGAACGTCCCCGTGTCGAAGCCCGGGCCGCCGCCGCTCGTCGAGATGTGATCTGGAGCATCGGTAATCGCCTCGCCCAACGTGTAGCTCACCAGGGCTGTGAAGCCGCGTGAATATCGCTTCTCGAGCGCAATCTGGAGCGAGTTGTAATCGGAGGCTACGCGATTTTCCATCCATTGGATGTCACCGAACGACGGATACGGACGCTCGCCGGCCGTCTGCGAGCCGTTGGCATTCTGAATGACGGCTCGCTGGTTCAGGTTCCTGAAGCCAGGCAGATCTCTGCCCTTGTTCCCCACGTAGGCCACGTCGAGGAGCATGTCGGGCATCAGCTCGTACTGCGCGCCCACGCTGAACTGATGGATGATCGGAGTCTTTTGATTCGGATCCTGGCCGCGACGCTGCACTGTCGGTGCGAGGGTGTTCGGGTCGAGAAGGCCATTCGGATAGCCGTTGCGCAGCTGGAACGGCGCCGCCGAGGCGACCGCGGCAGACCCTGTGACAGAGGTCTGCAGAAGGTTGTCGACAAGGTAGGGCGGATTGAAGCCCAGCATCCCTTCGCGACCCTGTCGAACCGTGTGACTGTAGAACGTGCCGTAGGCCCCGCGCAAGACCAAACGCGTCGCGGCGCTATAAGCAAAGCCGGCACGCGGGGCGAAGTTGTTCCGATCGGGATGGATCAACGCGCGCTCATACAGATCACCATCCCGCGCAAACACCATCGTCCCCGTTTCGGGGTCGAAGTTGGCCAGCTGATTGTTCTTCTCACGCGGCGGGGTTGCGAACTCGTAGCGGAGCCCCAGGTTCAAGGTCAGTCTCGACGTGACGCGGTAGTCGTCCTGCACGAAGTAGAACTGCATGTCCTGCCCCTGGTCCATCACCGTGTAGCTGGTGAGGGCTAGCTGCGAGGGGAGTCCGAGCAGGAAGTCGCCCATTGCGCGGCCGGAAAAGCGATCCTCGAAGTTCATCCGGCCGATGGTCGCGTTCAGGTCGTTGATCTGGGTCTGGACGTGCAGGAACTCGAACCCGAACTTGAAGAGGTGCGCCTGCCGGCTCCACGTGAACGTCGCGCGCGGATTCCATGAGCGCGGCGTCTGGAACTGCGGCGTCGACGTGTGGCGACCGACGGCGTCGAATCCCTGGATGTTCATCTTGGGGAGGCCGCCGACGATGGCCGGGTCGTTGGGCACGTTGGTCAGGCCGAACTGTGCCGGGGCATCGATCCCCACGTTCGGCGGGTAGGTGAAGTAGTTGCCGCGAGCCCAGCCGAGACGGAACTCTCCAACGAGCTCAGACGAAACGATCCAGGTCGCCCCCATGGCGAGTCCCTGGGACCGGTTCAGGTTCGACCCGAACGCATCATTGAAGGATCCCTCGCCGAGGCCGGCAAGCGGCGACGGCCGGAACGTGTCGGTATCAACGAAGCTGTACCGTGCGAAGGCCGTGATGCCACGACCAACCTGGTGATCGATTCGCACATCGAACTGGTCCTGCCTGATGTCGGTCACGGGCGTTGATGCGTAGATCGTCGAGCCCGGCACGTTGGGATCGGGAATGAGATCGATGATTTGGGCGGCAACCGGATCCCACCGGTCGCGCGGAATCACCCAGAGCCCCTGTGCATTGGTGGCGAACTGTGGGCGTCCCGCCGCGAAGGGATCGAACACGGCGGAGCGGAAGAGGCCGGCCTTCTCCTCGGCGGTCGGCACCTGGCGCACGCGCGGGATGCCCTCCTGGTCGCGCAGTCCCTCATAGTCGGCAAACCAGAAGGTTCGGTTGCGAAGGATTGGTCCGCCCGCGGCGCCGCCGAACTGATTGCGCTCGCGCTTCGGTTTCGGGGCCCCCAGCAACTTCGAGAAGTAGTTGTTGGCATCGAGCGCGTCGTTGCGGAGAAACTCGTAGGCACTGCCGTGGATGCTGTTGGTGCCCGACTTGATCACCGCATTGACGACCGCCCCGGAGCTGCGGCCGTACTCCGCCGAGTAGGCGTTGGTTTGAATCTTGAACTCCTGGAGCGCTTCGATTGAGGGCTGGACCAGCTGCACGTTCTCGCCGCGGAACGAGTTCGAATACGAAATGTTGTCGACACCATCGAGCAGAAACACATTGTTGAACGTGCGGTTGCCGTTCACGTTGAGGACGCCCTTGAAATTAACGCTCGCCAGGCGCGGCGTCCCGGGCAGCACACCCGGAGAGAGCAGCGCGAGCTGGTTGTAGTCCCGCCCGTTCAGCGGCAGATTCAGGATCTTGCGCTCGTCGATGACCGACCCGCGTGACGAGACGTCCGACTGGAGCAGCGGCGAAGCCGCTTCGACCTGCACCGTCTCCGTGACACTGCCGGTCGGCAGCGCCACGTCGAGCCGCAAGACCTGCGCAACCTGCAGCGTGATCCCGCCCCGAATGAACTTGCTGAACCCCTGCAGCTCGATCGTGACCGTGTATTCACCGGGCCGAAGCCCAGGCAGGCTGTAGACTCCGCGCTCGTTTGTCGTGGTGGACAGGCTGATCCCAGTCGCGACGTTCGTCACGGTCACCGTCGCGCCAGGAATCACAGCCCCCGAAGAATCGGTCACCTCTCCAAGGATCGTTGCCGCATCCTGTTGGGCCAGGACGGGGGATACACTCCCTACGCTAAGAGCGAACAGAACGACGAGCCATCTGAACACACAATCACCCTCCTCCGGCCAAACCTCGAGGCCGACGGGACGAGGGTAATACAGCAGCCGTGAAGACGATGTCTCGGCGACGTATCGACGGCGCAACAGCTGTGCGGCTGAGATGGAGGGGCCCGCTCACGACGCCAGGTCATCCGTCCGAGCCACGGGCGAAGGTTGTCTGGATCCTGTGCTCGCTATAATTGCCGCCATCGCCGGAGACGTTTGTGACGATGAGGCGGAGAACGGTTGGAGAGCCATGAAACGCGTACTTCTTCTCGTGACTGTGGTCATCGTTTTCGGCACGCACGTCGGCGCGGTACTCGACTCGAGCGCCCCGCTCACTCAACAATCGGCCGCCTCCTCGACCAACCGGGTCACCCGCGTCACGGTGACGGTTCCGCAAGACGACGCCACACTCGTCGTCGAAGGCAAGATCATTCCGGGCACGGGAGCATCGCGCTCGTACCAGACTCCGCCCCTCGAGCCTGGCACCACGTACCGCTATACCTTCACGACGATCTGGCAGCCGAATACCTACACGGACATGACGCGGAAGAAGATCGTGACCTTCCGCGCCGGCGAGCCGCTCAAGGTCGACCTGACGGTCGATGATCCGAACGACCGTGCGCGCGTCCGGTACGTCCCGACGCCACCTGACATCGCTGACGAGATGGTGAAACTCGCCGGTGTCACCGGGCAGGACGTCGTGTTCGAGCCCGGTTGCGGTGACGCGCGTATCACGATCGCGGCGGTGAAAGGGGGAGCGAGAAGGGGAGTCGGCATCGACATCGACCCGGAACGTGTGGAGGAGTCCCGCGCACGAGTCAAAGAGGCGGGACTCGACGACAAGATCGAAATCCGATTGGGCGATGCGCTCGACATCAAGGATCTCTCAACCGCCAGCGTGGTCTTGCTGTACATGGGCGACCACTTCAACTTGCTCATTCGGCCGATCCTGTGGCGCGAACTCAAGGTCGGCGCCCGAGTGGTGTCGCACCGCTTCACGATGGGTGACTGGAAGCCGGATAAGACGGTGACGTTGAGCAGTGAGCTGGGCGGCGAGTACGAACTGCACCTGTGGACGGTGACGGAAGATCTCAAGCGACAGATGGAACGGCGATGAGGAACGATCGTCGGGTCATGCGGAGGCCAACGCGCGCCGCATCGGTTGCTGCCGACCGTACGTGATCGACCGCCACAGCCATTCCGCTGGTCCGAACTGAAAGTGTTTCAGCCAGACGGTGCTGAAGGCGCATTCCGCGGCAAAGCAGGTCACCGCGGCCGCAAGTCCGACCACCGGTCGCACTTGTTGGAGATTGAGCGCGTACCCCGAAAACAACAGATCGAGCGCCGCAATCTGCATCAGGTAATTCGTCAAAGCCATTCGACCGGCCGCCGCGACCGGGTGTAGGTGTCGGACCATGCCGGGGGCATAGGCCAGGAGCACAAGCGCGCCCGCGACGTACGAGAAGGTCAGCCACTGATCGCGGAGAAGACCGAACAGCGGAAAGCCCAGGAGCCAGTTGGCCGTCAGCCACGAGACGAAGCCGAACGTCGCCATCCCGCCCAGCAGGCGGCGGTGCGAGGCAGGATCTTCAAAAACGTGATGCCGAACCAGCAGAAAGCCGGCAATGAACAGCGCCAGCGTCACGCTCGGCATGACGAAG
Source organism: uncultured Acidobacteriota bacterium (assembly GCA_963802675.1). Lineage (GTDB taxonomy): Bacteria > Acidobacteriota > Vicinamibacteria > Vicinamibacterales > UBA2999 > JACCSI01. The sequence goes on along the minus strand of CAWDJL010000016.1, from coordinate 184,850 downwards.
AACGGCTGACTGTAGAACCATGCCATGTGTCTCAGGCGCGCCGCGAGCAGAACGCGATAGCTGTCCTGCGCTTCGGCAGCCGAGAGCGCATCGTTCACCTCGACGGCTACGGCTCGCTCCGCAAGTTCGGCGGCGGCAACGCCATCCGGTCCAACCCTGAGCTGTAACAACGAATCACTGGCGAGCCGAAACAAGCCGACCGATCCGGCCGATAGGAGTGCCGTTATCAGCAACGCGCGCGTCGACCACTTGCGGAGACCGAGCAGCGCCACGCCCCAAACGGCATACCCGAGGAGCACGTTGAAGCCGAAGAAGGCGTGGGCAGCGAAGCCGAAGAGGGCGAGCACGGCAAGTCGGCGAAGATAGAGGCTCGCGAAGGGGCCACCACGTTCCTCCGCGCGTTTGAGCTGGATTGCGAACCCGGCGCCGAAGAGCAGCGCGAACGTCCCGTGCGACTTCGTCTCGACCAGCCGCCAAATGAGCGTGCGAATCAGGTCGTCGAATCCGGAGGTCTCGAGGGTCTTCACATGAAAATGGACGATGAACATCCCGAGGAGCGCCATGCCTCGTAAGATGTCGAGCGACTCAACCCGATTGGTAAGCGTCGTCGGCAGGATCATTGGCGGTCAACGCACCGCGGCGCCCAGCAGATGAGATCCTGTGAAGATTGATTAACTGGTGAGCCGGACGCACCCAAGCAGCGCGTCAAACCTGGGATCGCCGCGCAGCGGGTCGAGCATCGGATCGACCTTCAACGATGTGAGAGCGTTGGAACCGTCCGAACAAGCCTGCTGAAGCCATTTGATCGCCTCGTCGTTGCTGCCCAAACCGACATATGCGGTCGCGTACAACCACGAGGGGTACAGCTTCTCGCTCTTTATCAGCGCCTCCATTCGCTGCAACGCACGCCGCGCCTCGACCATCCTTCCGGCGCGGCCGTAGAGATGCGCGGCCCAGGCCGACACCCACGCGCTGTCCTCGAGTTTCCGCCATTTCTCGAGGTGGCCTATCGCGTCGGCAAGCTGTTCGTTCTTCGCGTAGGCCCCGACGATGAGGTTGGCTCGCGGGAAAGTCGGCTCGACGGCGAGGACCGAACGAAATTGTTGAATCGCCTGATCGTCCTGGCGCGAGAAGTACAGAATCGCTGCATGGTCCGTCGCGATGATGAGCGACAGCGGGTCGAGCTGGCGGGCGCGGCCGATCTCAAGGAGCGCCTCGTCGAAGCGACCCTGAAAGGCGAGGTATTCGGCGTACCAATGGTGGGCCGTCACGTAATTGGGATCGAGTTCAATGGCGCGGCGAAAGTCGATTTCTGCTTTCTGCCAGTCCCAATCGTGATTTTCGCTGATGAGGGCGAGTGACGTATGGGCTTCCGCGAGACGCTCGTCGATCTGCAGCGCTCGGATAGCCGCTGCTCGCGCCAAGGGGATGACCTCTGCTGGCGGAGCATGGCCCCAACTGCCGAGCAAGGCATAGGCATCGGCCAACCCGGCGTGCGCCCTCGCATGATTCGGATCAATCGCAGTCGCTTGTCCAAACAACTCGATGGCCTGTGTGAAGCCTTCCTTGGTACGTTTGTTCCAGAAGTACCGCCCCCTCAAATACAAATCGTATGCCTCGTAGCCTTGAGCCGAGAGCGCGGCGTGCGAACCGGCGCGACGACGTTCGCCCAGCGTCAGTTGGATTTCATTGGCGACGGCGTCCGCGATTTCCGCTTGCACGCTCAGGATGCTCTGCTGCTCGCGGTCGTATTGGCGCGCCCACACGTGCGTCTGATCGTTGACTTGCACGAGCTGTGCGGCGATACGCACCCTGTTCGACTCGCGGCGGACGCTCCCCTCGAGCACGTATTGCACGCCCAGCTCACGGCCGATCTTCGCCAGTCCATTGCCCGTGCGCTTGTACCGCATGACCGAGGTGCGAGCGATGACCCCGAGGCCCTTGGGGTCTAGCCGCCCCAGGTGGGCGATGAGCTCCTCGGTCAGTCCATCACTGAAATACTCCTGGTCCACATCGCCGGTCAGGTTTTCAAACGGCAGGACCGCGAGCATCACGCGTCCACCGGCCGCCGTCCGAGGCGTCGGCCGCACCCAGGTGAGCCAGGCGCCGACACCGGCGATCGCGATGGCAAGCGCGGCAAGGGGCAGCCAGTACCGTCGGACGGTCGGACGGACGGCGGGTACCGAGGCGGTTGGCCCGACCGTCGTAGGCGGGGCCGGATCTGGTGCTGACACGCCATCGACCGCGGCCGATCGCCTGACCGGAGCGATGAACCGATAGCCGCTGCCCGGAATCGTCTCGATAAAGCGCGGGTGGTCGGGGTGATCGTTCAGGACCAACCGAATTTTTCGAATGGCGCCGTTGATGCTGTTGTCGGTGTCGAGAAAGACGCCCTTGCCCCAGATGCGTTCGGCAATTTGATCCCGGCTGACCACATGTCCGGCATGCTCAATCAGCAGGCGCAGGATGTCGTTCGGGATGCGTTCGAGTTTGAGCAGACGGCCGGCGCGCCGTAGCTGGTGCGCCTCGATGTCCAGTTCGAAATCGTCGAACCCGATGGTCGTGTGATCGATGGCCGACTCCGAACCCATGAGAGTCTACAACAGCTCAGGTAAGCCGCGGCGATCTCGCTTGTCGACCAATGGGTTGGCGCGACATGCGAATTAAGACGGGCGACAGGCCGCCGCTATTGCCCTTGGGAGTCATTGTTGCCCACGATGCGCTCCGCGCGAGCCGCGCTCGCAAATGCGGCCGCGTCGCGAACGGAGAGAAAAATGGCCCCCAAATCGATCCTGTACTCGCGTATCACTCGGCGCGCTGGCCGGTTATGGCCGATTCTTCTGAGCGTCATCGTGGTCTCGGGCAGCCCCCTGGAATCGCTCGCGCAACCGCTCGGAACGTTCCGCTGGCAGCTTCAGCCGTATTGCAATGTCGTCAGTGTTGCCGTGACGCAGAACGGCGGGATCTTTCGGTTGGATGGCACCGATGATCAATGCGGCAGCGGGGATTTGGCGTCGGTGGTTGGAACCGCCTTTCAGAATCCCGATGGGACCATTGGCTTCGGCTTGAACATTGTCGCCACTCCCGGTGGCGCGCCCGTTCACGTGGATGCGGAGATTGCGCTCTCGACGCTCGGCGGAACGTGGCGCGACAGTGCCGGGAATACGGGTGCGTTCATCTTCACGCCAGGAGCCGGCACGGGGGGGAGCCCGCGGCCCGCGACAGGCACCATTGGCGCCATCTCCATCAATCCTGCGCAAGTCCAGCTCCGAATTGGCGGAAGTTGCCTCGGCGGGCAGTTCATGCAGGTCATCAATCAGGACGGCAGCGTCACGTGCGGCGCGGCCGGCGGAGGGGGCGGTGACGTCACGGGCGTTGCGGCGGGCACGGGCCTTGCCGGCGGTGGCACGAGTGGTGATGTCACGTTGTCCCTTCGGACGATTGGTGGTGCCTTCGACTTCGCCAACACGAACGGGTTTGTGTCATCTGGGACGTTCGGTTCTGGGGGCCTGGGCATCTCCGGCGCGGGCACGCGGGTGGTCTGGTATCCGAGGAAGGCCGCGTTTCGTGCCGGTCGCGTTGACGCGACTGCCTGGGACGATGCGAATATCGGAAACGAGAGCGCGGCATTCAACAAGAACACCAGAGCGACCGGGACATTCAGTGCCGCGTTCGGCGACAGCACACTTGCCAGCGGTCAGGCCAGTACCGCGATGGGTCAGTTCACCACTGCAAATGGCGTGGCGAGTGTGGCCATGGGGAGTAATACGACCGCAAGTGGCGTGACGAGTGTCGCCATGGGGCTTAATACGACCGCGAATGGCGGTCAAAGCGTCGCGATGGGATTGAACACCACGGCGAATGGCGCTCACAGCATCGCAATGGGTGACGGCAATCAAGCTTTGGGTGGCAACAGCACGGTGTTTGGCGCGCTCTCCGCAGCCAGCGGTTTCGAGGCGGTCGCGATGGGGCTTCGTGTGCACGCTAACGGCAACGGAAGCGTCGCCCTGGGGACCGATGCCGTCGCTCTCGGAGGCGCTGCGCATGGGTCGTTTATTTTTGCGGACCGATCGTCGGCCACGCAGTTTATCAGCTTCGCCCCGAATGAGTTTCTGGTCCGTTCCGCCGGGGGCGTCGGCTTCTACACCAACGCCGCCCTCACCACTGGTGTATTCGTGGCGCCAGGAGGCGGCAGCTGGCAGACCATCTCCGACGCCAACTTGAAACACGAGTTTCGGGACTTGTCCGGCGAGGACATCCTGAAGAAGCTTGCGCGTATGCCCGTGCGGGAGTGGAGTTACAAGTCGCAGGATCCTTCCATCCGGCATGTCGGTCCGACGGCGCAGGACTTCCACGCGGCATTTGGATTGGGTGAGAATCCATTGCGAATCAACACGATCGATACCGACGGCATTGCCCTCGCCGCAATTCGCGCCCTCGAGGCCCGGACGGCTGCGCTGATACGCGAGAACGAACGCTTGCGCGAACGATTGGAAAGGTTAGAGCGTCGGGATCGGCGCTGATTCTCCTCGTCGAGATCTGGCCGATGCTCGGCGGCGAACAAGCCTCCGAGTCGCAGAGGCTCAGAGAAGCCAGTTGTATGGTTTTTCTGAGTCGCTGTGTCTCTGTGGCCATCACGTCCATCAGCTAGTCGGTCCGGAGCGCCGTTAACGGGTCGACACGCGTGACCCGATACGCCGGGATCAAGCACGCCCCTGAGAGGGTTCCAAGGTTCCAGGGTTCCAAAGTTCAAGTTCAAGTTCCATCGTCTGCGGCCGTCACTGTGTCGGTCCCTGAACTTTGGAACTTTGGGAACCTTGGAACCTTGGAACTTGGGGGGAACAAGAAAGAGGAGGCCCGCAATTTGCTGTCCGGGGATGCGCAGGCGCTTGGGGCCCAAAAACTGTCGCCTGCCGAGGACGTCACCACTATCAGTGACTACGCGGAACCTTGGAACCTTGGAACCTTGGAACCTTGGAACCTTGGAACTTTGAAGTGTTGAAACCATAAAACCCCCACAAATGGAGCAGGTTAATTTCCCCGCGCCGTCCGTCTACTTCTTAGTGAGAGAGCGAGATTGAGAGAGCGAGAGATTGCGAAAGGCGGAGAAGGAGCAAGACCATGTCGACCACGGATCCCCTGCTGCTGGATGGCACTGGCGGCAACAAAAAGCGGAAAGTGCGCGGTTCCTGGATTTCGTTCATCGGGCGCATCGTCGCGCAGGTGATTGGAGCGGTTGCCAGCATCCTCCTCTTCCTGACATTTATTCAGCCCACGCCAGCCGGCTCTGCACGCAGCAAAGCAGCACAGTTGACGTGGGAACTGGCACGACTCGGTCGTTCCGACCGGCCATTGTTCGAGATTCGAGGCATGTGACGATCGCAGTGTTGCCGCTGGCGAACCATTCCGGCGATGCGAACCAGGATTTTCTCGCCCAAGGGATGACTCAGGCGCTGATCGCGGATCTCGCGCAGATCAAGCGACTCCATGTGATCTCGCGCACCTCCGTTCGCGCGTATGACGGATCCAACAAGTCGTTGCCACAAATTGCAGACGAGCTTGGTGCAGACGTCATTGTCGAAGGCGCGCTGGTCAGGGTCGGGGATCAACTGCGAGTGAGCGTCCAACTGATTGACGGTGCGCGCGACCACCATCTATGGACAGGAACTTACGACCGTGTCCTGAGCGACATTCTCTCGATCGAACGCGAGCTGTCGGCTGAGATTGCGGGCCAGATTCGCGCGGCGCTGCTCCCGATTGAGCAAGCGAGGATTCGAAATTACGAGACGGTCGGCGACCCCAGCGGCAACTGACTATCGCGCCTTCCGCGGCTTTGTCGCCTTCGGGGAGGGCAGGTGGACGTCCTCCGTCCGATGCGTTTGAACAATCGGTGCCGGCGGTGCCGGCGGCGCCGCGGGTCTTGAGAGAGCGGACTTCACCGTCGGTATAAGCGGCGGCCCTTCTGCCAGGAAGGCAAGAGCGGCGATCGAGATCGCAACAAACCACCCAATCAAGAGCGCGAGTGCCGACGATGTCTCGACGCTCGGCTGAGCAGTTTCGGCGTCGTCGATTGACAGTGAGGCGATGCTCGCCTGAGGCAAGTCCACCGGTGCAACTCTTGGTTCGCTTGCCCTCAATTTGGCCGCCAGCGCCGCGACCAAAGGTTCCCAGTCCGGTACGTCCGTAACCGCGGGCATCGACTCCGAAAGCGCGGGCGCGGACGCAGCAGCCAGGCTCGTGGGCACGACGGGAGGTTCCCCGGCTACGGGTGATGTGTTCCCCGTGGGCGGTGCCGGTGGGACAACAGGCGCCAACCCTGTCGAAAATTCAAGCGCGTTCGACTCTTCGGAGTCGAACGCCTCGAGCCCGTAGTCAACGCTGACCGCAGGGTCGAGTGGCGTCCGGCGATTGTCCAAGAGGCGGGGGTAGTCCCTCATGAAGTGTCCGCCGACTGATGAGGTCGAATGACCCAGGTACGGCGGGATTGAGACTTTACCGCTGTTCGCTAACAATTTTGCACGAGAATTACAGGTTCGTAATTGTTGTCCATCAAAATCCGGCAGTAACGTGCACTGATGAGCTAACCCGTGCAACGGATGAGGCGCTTCGAGCTCCCTCGGCTCGGCCCCAGAGGCGCAGAAACCTCGTTGAGGCCCTTGGTTGAGCTAGTTACCCAAAGCTGACCACTTCCTCACTTCTCCCTCAGGATCATTGCGCTACTGATGACTATCCTCGATCCATGTCGATCAAGGAGGCAGGGATGCGGCTTTCTAGTGGCGTTCGACTTCACGTGATGCAGCAAGGACCGCAGCACGGCCCTGCGTTTGTCATGCTGCACGGCTTTCCGGATTCGGGGTTCTCTTTCAGCGGCGTGCTGCCGCTGCTGCCTCCCGACCTCAGAATTGTCGTGCCCGATCTGCGGGGATTTGGCGAATCGGATAAACCGGCCACCGGTTACAGCATGACCGACCTCGCGATGGATGTCTTGACACTGATGGACGACTTGCACCTGCCGAGCGCCACGATCGTGGGGCACTCGATGGGGAGCTTCGTCGCGCGGCGCACCGCCGAGCTCGGCCGCGATCGTGTCGACACGCTGGTCCTGATTGGATCGGCAGCGACACCGAGGAATGACGTCGTGCGGTCGCTTGCCCGCCAGGTCGAGCGTTTCACGGATCCGATCGATCCGGCGTTCGTCCGCGAGTTTCAACTGAGCACCACGTTCCGTACCCTAGCCGGCACCGTTCCTGGAGCGACTGATCGTGGAGAGCCTCAAGGTACCGGCTCGCGTCTGGAAGGCGGCACTCTCGGGGTTGCTGGCCGACGAACCATCGGAGGAGCTGCTTCGTTGCCCAACCTACGTGATTGGTGGCGCGGAAGATGTGATATTCACCCGGCGCGAACAAGAAGCACTCGCCGCGCTGATTCCACGCGCCTCGGTCACGATTCTCGACGGCCTTGGGCACAGCCCTCACTGGGAGGATCCGGAACTCTTCGCTGAGTGGCTCCGTGAGATACCATTTACCCATGGAGCTACGGACCGCCCGGCTGTGCCTCGACTGTGAGGAAGTCCATGAGCATCAACAGTGCCCGATCTGCGGCTCCGAAACCTTCACGTACATGACTCGATGGGTGCCGGCGGCGGAGAGCCGCCGCCGCCCTCGCCAGAGCACGTCTCAGGACGCTGACGTCTACCGACAGTTGATCACTCCCGACGAGACCGTGTCGAACGGCCGTCGATTCTTGCAGCGTGGAATCGTTGGCCTCACCGCGCTCGGTGTCGTGGGATGGCTGCTGCGAAACCGAGAGACGCCAGCTTCCGCGCCCGACGCTCCCGCGTCTGCCGACCGTCCTCTTCGCGCCGACAAGTAACTCACGACATCTGGTTATCAGAGTCGACTCGCGACACTAGTGGCTTGTAACAGCTGCATTCCCACTGATCCTGCGCGCTTCCGACTTCCGCCTGAAGGCGGAAGCCACGCGATACTGGAAGCCACGCGATACTGTTTGTGACTCGTGGCTTCCGGCTTTAGCCGGAAGATCGGCGCGATAGCGAGTCAACTGGTACACGCCACCAGCATAGAATCGTCTACGTGCATCGCCTCTCTCGCTGGTTCATGGCCGGCCTGGTTCTGGCGCCAGTTGCCTGGGCAGTCTGGGTGCTGACGCGCGGGCTGCGCGACGCCATGCCGACCGTAGCCTATGCAGTGCTTGCCGGTCTGAGTCTTCTGGTGCTTCATTACGGCCTCGTGCATGCGGAAAACCGAGGCTGGATCTACTATCGCCAGCGTCGCGGCAGCTATGGCGGCCTTGGCACGACCAGCGATTGGTTGAACATGTACGATCCCGCGCGACGCTATGTGCAGGAAGCCTCGCGGCGTCAGGAGTGGCAACGTGATGAAGATGACGACGGCGATGGTCGCGATGATCTGCCTGACGATGCAAACAGGGGCGTCGGGACAGGTCGCTAGTAGCGATGCGTTCGATCTGATCATCCGGCACGGGACTGTCATCGATGGGACGGGAGCCGCGCCGTTCAAGGCTGACGTCGCCATCGCTGGTCGTCACATCGTGCGAATCGGCGACCTGTCGGGACTGAGTTCCAAGCGCGAAATCAACGCCACCGGATTGTACGTCGCGCCCGGCTTTATCAATCTCCACAGCCATGCGTCTCCGGCCGCGCTCGCGACGGCCGAGAACATGTTGACGCAAGGTGTGACGACCGAGCTGCTGAATCCCGACGGCGGCGGTCGCACCGACATCGCGGTGCAGCTCGCCGAGGCCGCAAGCGGCGGTCTGGCCGTCAACATCGGCGCATACATCGGGTTCAACAGCGCCTGGTCGAGTGTCGTCGGCGACCTCGACCGCCGTCCGTCCCCCGAGGACATCGCACACATGCGCGACATCATGACCAGCAACCTCGATCGCGGTGCGTGGGGCGTGTCAGCCGGTCTGGACTACAAGCCTGCGTACTACGCGACCGCCGAGGAGGTCGTGGAGGTTGTCAAGGCGGCGCAGCCATATCGGACCAACTTCACGAACCACGATCGGGTGAGGCCCGAAACCAAGTACAGCTCCCGCGCTGGCGTTGCCGAGACGATCGGCATTGGCGCGCGCGCTGGGCTGGTGCCGGTGGTCACGCACATGAAAGTGCAAGGACATGAGCAGGGCAGTGCGACGACGACGCTCGCGCTGATGCGGGACGCGACCAACCGAGGGAACTACACTGCCGCTGACGTGTATCCGTATCTGGCGGGGCAGACGGGCCTCGGAGCGCTGCTGGTGCCGGGGTGGGCGCAGGATGGCGGCCGCGAACAGATGCTCGAGCGCTTCAAGGATGCCGGCACGCGTAGCCGCATCGTGACGGAAGTGGAGGAGGCCATGACCGCGCGATTCGGCGGCCCGCAAGGGGTGTTTCTTCCCGGCACTGGACGAGAGCTGGCCGACGTGATGAAGGAGCTCAACGTCGGCGCGGGAGAAGCGGTCGTCAGGCTGCTCGAAACCGAGAACCAGGGCGCGATCCTTCGGTTTGGCGTGGAGCAGGACCTCATCAAGATCCTCCAACACCCCACCAGCTCCATCGCCTGCGACTGCGGCGCCTCGCTCCCGCCGCGCGGCGGCCACCCGCGCAACTACGGCACGTATCCGCGCGTGCTGGGCCGGTATGTCCGCGAATCGAAGGCCCTCACGTGGCAGGACGCGGTGCGAAAGATGACGCTGCTTCCCGCGGTGACGATCGGAATGACCGATCGGGGCGCGATAGCGGTCGGCATGGTGGCTGATGTGAGCGTCTTCGATCCAGCGACTGTGATCGATCGCGCCACCTACGAGGAACCAACCCTACTCTCCGAAGGCATCCGTTACGTTGTCATCAATGGAGTCGTCGCACTCCACGACGGCAAGGTGACCGGCGAGCGTGGCGGTCAGGTAATGCGTCGTGCCAGGTACATGCCGAGCCGGCCAATGCCGTCGTTCGGTCAGCATGTGGTCGCCGCCAATGGCGCGATCAGTGGTGCTGACGATCCGACGTCGTTCAACGTGTCGATAGATGTTGCAGCGCGTCAAGGTGCCCGTCGCGCGACGGGACTGCTGCGGATTGCCAAGGGCACCGATGTCGTTCTCACCGCGCGGGAGTTTGGAATCATCCAGACCGCACCTGGCTGGGCGAGTTTTACGGCAGTGGGGCGCACCCCCGCCGGAGCCGCTCATGCGGTGCACGTGGTCGTCGAGCAGTCGGACCCGTGGCGCGAGGATCGCGCTCCTTCAATCACCGTGGCGGCCGAGGGACTGTTCGAAGCGCGCGGCCGCGGCGACGTCCGCATTCGTTAAATGCGCCCCCTCCGCGAGGCGAAGCCGAGCGGCCGTCCGGCCGAAGGCCGGCCCTCCACGAAGTGGCCGTCCACGCAGGTGGCCGCGCTGGTCGTCGCACTGGCGCTGGCCGCGTGGGTGCGCTTTACCGGGGTCGGCGTCGGCTGGTTCATGGTCGACCAGGTGCGCGACGCCGTCACGGCGACCGCCATCGTCGAGGGCCGGTCGTTTCCGCCGGCGGGCCCGCAGTCGGCCGTGAGCACGATCAGCGTCTCCGGGCCGCTCTACTACTATCTGATCGCGATTCCGTACGCCGTCAGCCGCGATCCCATCGTCGCCTTCGGCTTCAGCGCGCTGCTGAGTGTCCTCGCCGTCTATTTGGCCTTTCGCCTCGGCGCGGAGATGTTCAACGGGACCGTGGGCGCGACTGCCGCTCTGCTTTACGCAACCTTCCCGATGACCGTGATCAGTGGGCTCACGCTTTGGAATCCCGGGGTCATGCCGGTGTTCTCGCTGGCCTTCATGCTCAGCCTGTGGCGGTATGTCACGCGGCGCGAAGCCTGGCGTCTGGCGCCGACGCTGTTCTTGCTCGTTGTTCTCCTGAACCTTCATTTGAGCAGTCTGATCTTCGTTCCAGTGATGATCGCAGCGGTTCTGTTCCATCGCCCGCCGCTCGGTTGGCGGCCGCTGGTTGTTGGCGGCGTTGGCGCGCTGATGCTGTATGCACCGTATCTGGTTCACGAAGCGCAACAGGGATACTCAGGATTTCGAAGTGTCAGCGATTGGGTCGGTCGTGTGGGTCACGGCTGGTCATCACAGGTAGCGATGCGCGTTCTCACCGCACCGTTCCTCCTTCCGGCGGAGATGGCCCGGCCGTTTCTGCCCCCGACCGATCTTCGCTGGCTCGAGAGATTCAACCAGTTGCAGGTCTTTGAGCTCGGAGTGTGCCTCATAGGGTTCGCGATTTCCCTCGTTCGCGCACTCGTAGGGCCCCGCCGCGCGGCGTACGTGATCACTGGTCTTTGGTTCGCGCTCCCGCTGTTACTGGTTCCACTGAATCCGCCCGGAGTCCTGTGGTACTACGCAGACGTCGCGTACCCTGTGCAGTTCATTCTGGTTGGCGTGCTGGTTGATCAACTGCTGTCCGCTCGCGCGGTGAGCCAGTACCGGTCCGTTCGCTTAGCAACGATGGCTGGCGTGAGTGCCGTGCTCGCGGGGTTGGTCATCTCGCAGGTGTGGTATCTCCACAACTTCGTAGCGCGCGCGCGCACCGCCGGGGAGCTGCGGACGACCAATGACGTCCAGCTCGATCGTCCAGCGGGACCTGCGACGCACTTGAGCACCATGACCCTCGAAGCGAAGCGTGCGCTTGCCGCCGCTCTGGCGTCCAGGCTCGGCTTGACCCTGAGCGACCTGGAGAGGCGGGCGCATGGGGCAGGATACGCTCAGCTTCGCGAGGACCGAGGCTATCTCCTTTCCATGCGCGGCTCGGCAACCAACCGCTCGTCGGACGGGCCTTCGCCGCACTTCATCCTGGCAGGAAAGGATTACCCTCTTCGCCCGCAGTCGGCCCCGACACTGGACGTTGGACCGTACGGTATCTGGATGTATCAACCAATGGTCCAGGACCAGTCCTGGACAGTCGCGTCACACGGCGCAAATGCCTGCAGCCGTACTGCGGGCAATGGCGCCGACTGGCGACCGGTGCAGATTCCGGCACGCGTCGCGCCTCGGATGACCGTGTATGACCTGATCCCGTTCGCGGGATGGCTCGACCAGCGTCTCACCTTGAAGGGCGTGGTCGAAGTCCGCGAACGCGAACGGCTTGGTCTGATCGTCAGCAGTCGCGAAGCGGGGCCTCATCGAGTGACGGCCCTGTTCGTGAACGGCGTCGCCGTCGCGGCGCAATCGAGGGTGGGTCGCACCACCGCCGAAACAGCGATCAGCGAGACACTCTTCGACGTTTCATCGGCCGTCAATCCAGGCCGCAATGACGTGTGCTTCGAACTAGAAGGCAGCGACCGGTCATTTGACCTCGACGTCTATGAGATTCGCTGAGCCTCAAGCGTCGGAGCGCGCAGTGGAGCCATCCACCCGTCTCGGGTTGCTTGCCCTCCTTGCTCTTCTCTGGATCGGATGGCTGCTGAGCCTTCCGCCCCGTCCGTCGGCGTGGATCGTGGCGTTCTCCGGCGCGCCGCTGCTCGTCCTCGGATCGTGGCTCGGTCGAAGTAGTCGACTCGAACCATGGCGGTCATTCGTCGCTCGCACGGCCGACATGCACGCGCTGGCGGCAATCCTGCTCGTGGCGCTGGGGGTCCAGTTCGAGGACACGCACGGCATCACTACTGACGGAGTCGTCTATTTCTCTCAGTTGCGAAGTCTGATTTTCGATCGTGACTTCGACTTGACGAGTGAGCTCGCGTTTCTCGGACAACCGGCGCGACCGTCCTATGTCGTACCGATTGGACCGATGTTTCTCTGGCTTCCGGGATACCTCGCGGTGGCAGCCGTCGACGCGCTCGGGCGAGCGGTGGGGCTGTGGTCCGCACCCGAGAATCCCGCCGCGCTAGGCCTGACGCTGCCGTATGTGCGGGCCGCGCTCGTGGCGTCGTTTGCAGCAGGCGCTACGGGCCTTGTCGTCCTCCACCGGCACCTCCGGCAAGAATTCGGCGCAGGTGTGGCCTTTGGCGCGACGCTCCTGACGTTCGGCGCCACGCCGCTGGTCTGGTACATGGTTTACGAACCCTCGATGACGCACGCGGCATCGTTTGGCTTCGTGGCCCTTTTCGTCATCTGCGCCGTGCGCTGGACGTCTCCTACCATCACGCCCGGGCGGGCCAGCGTCCTTGGCGCGTTGCTCGGCGCCGCCTTCCTGTCACGCCCGCAAGAGGCGCTGTTCGCGCTCGTTCCGGCCGTGCTCCTTCTGGTCCGGCCCGAATCGATGCGCGATCGCCTCGCGGCTGCCGCTCGCCTTGCCGCGTGGGCGCTGATTGGCGCTGTGGTCTTTCTGGTGGTTCAGGCTGTTCATACCTGGATTGTGCTCAGCCGCGAGAGCTTCGTGGTGACGGGCGAGGAGGGCTATCTCAATATCCTTCGCAATCGATGGCCGGACACCCTCTGGTCGTCCTGGCACGGATTCCTGTCGTGGTCGCCCGTGGCCTACATCGCGACGATCGGCACCGCCGCGTACTTCGCAAGACGACGATGGTGGTCGGTGACGGCGCTGACGATTCTGTTTCTGATGGCGCTTCTCAACGGATCGACCACCGATTGGGCGGCGGGCTGGTCGTTTGGCGGCCGTCGGTTCGTGAGTTGTATGGTGCTGTTGGCGCCCGGGCTGGCGCTCGCGATCGAAGCCTTGGCTCGCCGCCCGCTCTTCGCTGTCGGCCTGGTCGCTCTCGGATTCGTGGCGTGGAACCAACTCCTGGTCGCGCAGTACCGCATCGGCATGCTGCGCGCGGGCGAGGTGGTGAGCTTCGGTCAAATCGTTCGGCAGCAGGGTGAGCTGGCCACGCGGTCACCGTTCTTCTATCCATTCGCGTTTCCCGCCAACGCGTGGTTCGGCTGGCGCAACGGCTTGCCGATTGAACGCTACGACCTGCTCGGGCCGGAGCCGTTGCGTCCGTCACTCGAGATTGTCTTCGACGCGAGCTCCAACAAGTACGTGATGGACGGCTGGGGGCCACGCGCGGGCGACGAATGGGGAGAGCTGCGCTGGATCGACGGCGCGACCGCCGAGCTCGTAGCGCCGCTCGATCCCGCAGGGAACGTGCCTATCGACCTGCAAATCGAATGGCGAGCACGGCTGGTGGACCCTCCGTCGGCCGCCGGCGTGACCGTGTTCGTCAACGGCGTGCAGCTCGGGACCGGGTCTCCCGAACCCGCTGCACCGGCCGTGTGGTCCTCGGGATCGCTCGACATTCACGTCTGGCGACGAGGCTTCAATCGGATTGTGCTGGAGAAGCACCACGGCTCGCCGCCGGTCGGAGTCTATCGACTCGTCATCAAGTCGGTCGGGTAGGCGGTCGGAGTCACGGCACTGACACGATCTACGGACCTTAATTCGTCGTGATCGTGCGTACTGGTTTCAACGCCGCTGGCTTGAGCCCACTCGCTCCGATCTTGTCGAAGAGGTTCGGCATCGACGTGATGAGCGCATTGGTTTCCTGGATGGCCTTGGCCAGGTCGCCGCGCCCGTCGGTCAGCACGCGGAGTTGCTGTTCGCTGGGCAACGAGTGCGAGTTCATGATCTGACCCTTGGTCTGCCCGATCTGGCCTCGCACGTTTTGCTGCTGCTGGCCGCCGAAGCCGCCGCCACCTCCGCCGCCGCCGACGGGCGCCGCCGGTTGCCCCGGCGCTGGTACTCCCAACTGTCGGCGAAGGTCGGCCAACTGTTTGCCGGCGCCCTCGACCGCGCTTTTGGAATCGGCTGACGGACTCGCGGCCATCTTCAGTAAGCCCTCCAGCGCCTGGTACTGCGTGCCGAGTTGGGCCACGGCATCAGCCGCTTCGTTAGCTTGTTCCTGTAAGCGATGAAGGGCCAGCGCGGTGTCGTGCCAGGTCTTGCGATCCGCATCGGTCATCTGCACGGCGGCGTCACCAGCCACGCGCACGGGCTTGGTCGCAATGTCGCGTCCCTCGACGACCAGCGTGACTCGATACTCACCCGGCAACACGAACGGTCCGTTGTTGCCGCCGCCGCCGAAGCCACCACCGCCACCTCCGCCGCCTCCCTGCGGCGGCGCCGGAAGATTCGGCGGGTTGACCAGCGGCTGGTATCGCAGATCCCAATACACCCGATTGATCCCGGCGTTGCGCGCGTCACGTAGATCGTTGCCCGTGATCTCACGAACTTGATTGCCCGCCGCATCGCGGATGCGAAGGGCGACGGCTTTGGCCGGTCCCTTGAGGTAGAAGCTGATCGGAGCGCCAAAGGTCGGGTTCTTGCCGCGGAACGGTTTGTCGGTGACGAAGCCGCGATCGTTGGCGGGGTTGTATTGCACCGCCGGACGCATGTCGAATAGAAACGCGTCGCTGCGCATCGCCTCGGCCGACTGTTGAATCGGTGTCGCGTCGTCCAGAATCCAGATGCTGCGCCCGTGCGTGCCGAGAATCATGTCGTTGTCTCGCGGGTGAAACACGATCTCGTGAATCGGCACCGTCGGCAGCCCCGAGCGAATCCGGTTCCAGCTGCCGCCGCGATCGGTTGACACGAACAACCCGAACTCGGTCCCCGCGTAGAGCACGGCCGGGTTCTTGGGGTCTTCCGCAACCGTCATCACTACCTGGCCTTTGGGCAGGCCCTCGCTGATCGACCGGAAGTTGTTGCCGCCGTCGACGCTGGCATAGACGTAGTTGTTGTAGTCGTCGTTGGTGTGATTGTCGAACGCGACGTAGACCGTGTTCGCGTCGTGCGCGGACGCCACGATCCCCGACACGTACGCAGTTCTTGGGCATGTTGGGGAATCGCGAATTCAGGTTCGTCCACGACTTGCCGTTGTCGCGAGTCATGTGGACCACGCCATCGTCGGAGCCGGCGTAGATGATGCCCGCTTGCTTCGGCGATTCGACCAGTTGCACCAGGTTGCCGTAGGACTGCACGCCATCGTGCTTCGCGATGGTGAACTCCTTGGCCGTGACACCCATCAACGACAGCGTCTCGCGGTCGACGTTCTGTGTCAGATCTTCGCTGATGGCCTGCCACGACTGACCGCGGTCGGTCGATCGGAAGACCTTGTTCGCGCCGACAAAGATCGTGGAGGAGTTGTGCGGTGAGATGTGGATTGCGGTGTTCCAGTTCCAGCGCAAGGTCGGCTCACCGCGACCCGGGAGCGGCCTGATGGTCTTGCGTTCGTTGGTGATCCGATCGACGCGAACGATGTTGCCGTCCTGCGATTCGGCATAGATCGTTCGCGAATCGTTGGGATCGACGAGCGCCTCGAAGCCGTCGCCTCCCTGAATCTGGAACCAGTCGTCGTTGACGATGCCATTGCGGCTGCGTACGGCGCTTGGTCCGCACCAGGTGTAGTTGTCCTGTAGACCTCCGCACAGGTTGTAGGGCGTCTCCATGTCGTACCCGACGTGGTAGTACTGCCCCAGGTCCATGTTGTAGATGCCTTCCCAGTTCTTGCCTTTGTCCCAGCTGATGCCGATCCCACCGTCCGTGCCGTCGATGATGTGGTTGGGGTTGGCGGGGTTGATCCACATCGCGTGATGATCAGAGTGCAGCGCGCCGTTCTCGATGAACGTCTTCCCCCCGTCGTCCGAGATGTGAATCTGCACGCCGAGCACGTAAATGCGGAGGTCGTTGGTCGGATCGATCCGGATCTGGCTGAAGTACATCGGTCGTGGGTTGACGTTCGACATCTTCCGCCAGCTCAGTCCGCCATCGTCTGAGCGATAGGTGCCGCTCTCGCCCTGGTGCTCGATACGCGCATACACGATGTTCGGATTGGCACGATAGACGTCCATCCCGATGCGGCCAAGCGGCCCCGACGGAATGCCGTTGGTGAGCTTGGTCCAGGTGCGGCCGGCGTCGCTCGACTTGTGGATACCGCTGCCAGGGCCGCCACCGTTGAAGCCCCAGGTCGCGCGACGACGTTGGTAGGTGGCGGCGTACAGCACCTTGTTGTTCGAGGGGTCCTGCACCAGTTCGGTCGCGCCGGTATCCTCGTCCACCAGGAGCACGTTGGTCCATGTCAAGCCGCCATCGGTTGACTTGAACACGCCGCGCTCCTTCCCGGCGCCCCAGAGGCTGCCGAGTGCGGCGACATACACGACGTCGTGATCGACGGGGTCCACGATGATGCGTGCGATGTGCTTCGAATCGCGAAGCCCCATGTGCTTCCACGTCTTGCCGCCATCGGTCGACTTGTAGACCCCGTTCCCCCAGGAGCCGCTCTGGCGATTGTTGTTTTCGCCGGTGCCGACCCACACCAGGTTGGCATCGTCTTTCGCAATCGCGATGTCGCCAATCGAAACGGCGTCGTCGAGATCGTCGAAGAGCACCTCCCAGGTGATGCCCATGTTGGTGGTCTTCCACAGCCCGCCGGTGGCGGTGCCCACGTAAAACACGGCCGGGTTCGATTCCAGCACCGCGAGATCGTCCACGCGGCCGCCCATCGTTGCCGGGCCGATGTTACGGAAGCTCAAACCCGCGAACGGGTCAGTGGCGGCAGTGGCTGCCGGTGCCGGGCGCGGCGACTGACCGCCGACGCTCTCCGTGAGGCTGACCGTGAGGGCCGCGAGCAGGGCGGCGAGCCCAACCAGTCCAGGTCGGCGAGAGACCATGCGATTGTCCTCCAGGCGATTCGCCTCCGCGAGACGCCGGCGGTTTCGCCGTAGCGCCAGCAGAGGCGGACGAAATCAAGGTCCGGACTGTACCACGGCGCGCGCGTTGCTATCGGGTGGCTTTCGTCATCGGGACCGCAAAGGCGGTCAGCGTCATGCCGGCCGGCATCACGACGTACTGACGCCCATCGATCATGTAGGTCGTGGGGGGGGCGTAGATCGGAGCCCCGGTCTGGTAGCGCCAGAGTTCCTGGCCGGAGTTCGAGTCGGCCCCGACCACGAACCCTTCGTTGTCTCCGGTGAACACTACGCCGCCTGCTGTCGACAGCACACCTGCCCACGAGGGCGTCGGGTGCTTGATCTCCCATTTGCGTTCGCCCGAAATGGGATCGATCGCGCGCAACGCCCCGTACGGCGTCACGTCGGGGGCACGTGCGATTCGTCCGCCCATGGTGCGGTCGCCAGCCTTATAGCCCGCCGGGGGCGCCTCGGCGAAGTAGATCTGGCAGGTCTCACGCGCCGAGACGAACAGCAGGTTGCTCGCGGGGTCGAACGACGGTGACATGAAGTTCGTGCCGCCAAAGAGGTCCGGACACGTCAGCGTGCCTGTGGCCGTCGGTCGTTGATCTGGCAATTCAATGGGGCGGCCATCCGCGCCGATGCCGGACGCCCACGTCTGGTGAACGAACGGCTTGGCCTGAACGAACGCTCCGGTCGCACGATCCAGGACGTACAGAAAGCCGTTCCGATTGGCCACGATGACAGCCTTCAGCGGCTTGTCGCTCACGGTCAGATCGGCCAGGACCGGAATCTGATTGGCATCCCAGTCATGCAGGTCGTGCGGTGTGAATTGGTAGTGCCACTTCAACGTGCCGCTGTCCGGGTCGAGCGCGATGAGCGAGCCCGAGTAAAGGTTGTCGCCCTTTCGATCGTCGCCGTAGAAATCCGGGTTCGGATTGCCGGTGCCCCAGTAGACGAGGTTCAGCTCGGGATCGTAGCTACCCGACAGCCACGTCGGGGCGCCACCTCGCTCCCACGAATTGACTTCTTGCGGCCACGTCTCGCTGCCTGGCTCGCCCGGCGCAGGCACCGTCCAGAAGCGCCACAGCTGTTTGCCGGTGTTGACGTCGTAGGCGTCGAGGAAGCCTCGGATGGCGAACTCGCCACCGGCAATGCCCGTGATGATCTTGTCCTTCACGATGAGCGGGGCGCCAGTGCTCGCGTAGCCCATCTTGTAGTCAGCGATTTGCGTTTCCCACACCACTTTGCCGGTCTTCATATCGAGAGCGACCAGATAGGCATCGAGTGTCGCCATGAAGATGCGATCGCCGTAGGTGGCAAGACCGCGATTGACCATACCGCAGCAGGCGCGGACGCCATCTGGCACCGGCCGTTGATACCGCCAGATCTGGCGCCCTGTCCGGCCGTCGATGGCCCACGCGTTGTTCATGGGGCCGCCGACATACAGCACCCCGTCGACCACAATCGGCGTCGCTTCGAACTTGCCGGCGACTCCAGTCTGAAATGTCCACTGCGCCGCAAGCTGTCCCGCGTTGTCGGTCGTGATTTGCGTCAACGGACTGTGGCGACGACCCGAATAGTCGCCCGAATACGTCAACCATCGCGCCGGGTTGGTCAACCCGCCAAGCAGGTCCTGGTTTGAGATGCCTTGTGCCTGGAGCGCCAGCGTGCCCGTGCCCAGCGTGAAGAGACAAGCGACGAAACGGCGAAGAAAAGTAGGGCAGACCATGTCCCGCGAAGCATAACGACTTTCGCCGATGAGAACAACGCACGCGCGCCGCGCGGTACGACTCGGTCATGGGCCTTGGAATTGCCGCGTCCCTCGACCAAGCTCGGGACAGCCCTGAGCGACGTCGAAGGGCGGAGCGGGGCAAAAGAAGATAGCCATTAGCGAAGCGCAGCGTAGCGACGAGATTCTTTCATCGTCGGTTTCAGGCGAAGCTTCGCTAGGATCATTGGATGCCACGCCTCGAATATCTGCAGTTGGATGTCTTTACCAATCAGCGATTCGAAGGGAATCAGCTCGCCGTGTTTCTCGACGCTCGCGAGCTCGACATGAAGACCATGCAGACAATCGCGCGCGAGATGAACTTCTCGGAGAGCACGTTCATCCTGCCGGCCGAGCGGCCTGATACCGACGTTCGCATGCGTATCTTCACGCCCGGCGTGGAATTGCCAATGGCCGGTCATCCGACAATTGGCAGCACCTTCGCCCTCGCCCACATGGGCGTCATCACCAACCGACGCGACCACTTTGTGTTCGGCCTGGGCGTTGGGCCGACCCGGGTGGAGCTGACCTTCTCCGGGAAGGACTTGTCGTTCGCCCGGATGGATCAACCGCTGCCCGACGTCCGGCCGCCACTCGTCAGCGTCGACGAGGTCGCGCGAGCGGTCGGAGTCGATCCTGCCGCCGTCGCACGCACGCAGCTGCCGATGGAAGAGGTCTCGTGCGGCGTGCCCTACATTCTTCTTCCTGTGGACACGCGCGCCGCCGTTGATGCCGCACATCCTGACATCGCGGGGCTGTGTCGCCTTCGGAGCACGTTTGCAGTCGATCACGTCGGCGTGTACGTCTTCACGCTCGCGCCTACCGAGCCCGGAGTGACCGCTTACAGTCGAATGTTTGTCGGCGGCTTGGGTATCGCCGAAGATCCAGCCACCGGGAGCGCCTGCGGTCCACTGGGGTGTTATCTCGTGGGCCATGGCGTGGTGCGAGGTGATGCTGCGACGCAGATGATCAGTTGGCAAGGGGTCGCGATGGGCCGTGCGAGCCGCATTCACATTGCGATTGCGGCCGATGCGTCCCGCAAGATCTCGCGCGTGCAGGTCGGGGGCCAGGCGGTTCTGGTGGCGGAGGGAACGCTCACGTACTAGGACTGCTCTCGCAGCAGTAGGACTCGCTCGCCTTCGGCTCGCTTCGTGGGACTCGCTCGCCCTTCGGGCTCGCATCGTAGGACTCGCGCCTTCGGCGCTCGTAGGGAGCGCGGGCGTTCGCCCGCACTTTGACCGTTTCTTCGCAATTATCGGAGTAAGCGTAAGCGAGGCCGACCGGCCGAGCCCCCACGAGCCGCCGGAGGCGGCGAGTCTCACGAGCATAGCGAGTCCTACTGCTGCGTGAGCAGTCCTTTTACGGCGCCAACCGGCGCCGGTTCCACGACCCATCCGCGTCGCGTTGGTACAGGATGCGATCGTGCAGCCGGCCAGGGCGGCCCTGCCAGAACTCCATCTGCTCGGCGGTCACACGATAGCCGCCCCAGTCAGGCGGGCACGGGACCGGTTGACCTTCAAAGCGTCGTCGAACGGCGTCGAATTCCCGCTCGAGCGTCTGGCGATCTGCCAGCACGGAGCTTTGCGGCGCGGCCCAGACCGCCCATTGGCTCTCGAGGGGGCGTGAGGCAAAGTACTCCTCCGACACCGCGCGCGCGACCTGCGAGACTGCGCCGGTGACGCGCACTTGCCGTTCGAGCGCGGCCCAAAAGAACAACAGGCTGGCGCGTGGATTGTGCGCAAGGTCTTGTCCCTTGGGGCTGGTGTAATGCGTGAAAAACACAAAGCCCTCGGCGTCGAGGTCCTTGAGGAGAACAGTGCGCACGCTGGGTTCGCCCGTCGCCGACACGGTCGCAAGGCTCATCGCGTTCGCATCGATGATTTGAGCCGCCAGCGCGTCGGCGAACCAGACGCGGAACTGTGCGACCGGATTCGGGTCGGTCCCGTCCAGATCCAACGTGCGGCTCTCATATTCGCGTCGAAGATCCTTCATGGTGTGGTGACCTCGATCCACACTCCCAGAGGACGCGAGTCCACGGAGGACGGAATGACCTCCTTGGGAACGAAGGCTTTATCGGCCGAGAGCTGCATCGTAACCACTCTTCGACCACCGCTTGGGATCTCAATCACATCGGGCTGTTCACGATCGAGCGCCAGCGTGGTCTGCCAGCCGGTGGTGGCGACATGGAGACGGTTGTCGATCAGGCCGCTATGCACTCGCAACGTCACCGGGGCGGTTGCATTGTCATGTTGAATCGTGACGAGCGTCGCTCGCTCGCCCTGAACCCAAAAGCCGGTGCGCTCCGGAAACGCCTGTTCGTCGTGATAGAAGACCGTCGTCGATCCAAACTCCGCCGCGCCGACCACGATCGGCAGCTTCGGTCGTCGCGACGAATCGACGATGGTGAGCGGCGTGATGGAGATGAGCTTGACGTGCCGTTCGAGCTCGGGGGACCCGCGAAGGCCGATGAAGCTCGCGTCCATCGGAACGTCGAACTCTGTAGTCCAGCGTTCACCGGGGCGTGGTTCGACGGGCCACGTGCGCCACGCGTCGCCGATGCGGCCCATCTGCAACGCGATGGTTTCATTCGACCGCGCTCCACTCCACTCGACCTCGACGCGGTAGCGTCCCGCCGGCACGGAAAAACGCCCGTTGTGCAAGACGCGAATGGGTTGCGCGTCGCTGCGCCAGCCTGGTTCCACCTGCAGACTCGCGTGCGAAGATACCTCGCCGGCCGACACGACTCGAAGAGGCGAATACTCGACGCCCACTGGACGCACGATGCTGTCGAATGCGTCCAGCATGGGGAGGCGAGGCCGTGCGCGAATGTCGATGTCAGGCCATGGAGGTGACGCGGGCAGTCGAGGGATGGCGATCGCCGCCGTCACGAGGGCACCGAAGCAGGTGGCGATAGCGATCAAAGATGCCGCGCCCGGTCGAATCGTTCGCGGGCGCGCCACGACGATCGCCGCACCAGCAGCCAGTGCCAACCACGCCAACGAGTGGAGCAGTGCGGTTGGCGCTTCGTGATGAATGAATGAAGGGGCGAGTGTCCAGGCCGGCCAGCGCGGCGAGAGATACTCCAGCAGCGAGGACGTCCCGTCGCGGCCGTTGCTGATGAGGAATCCCTGTTGCGCCGTGAGCGCCAAGACGGCGATGCCGACGCTGAGCCAAAGCAGCAGGTGCTGAGCGGCACGTCGCGCGCCGCCGGCGGGTGCCGATCGGAAGGCCATCGCGATTGGAAGCGCCAGCAGCAACAGCCCCGAGGTCAAGGGGCGTCCGGGTGACGCCGAGCCTCCCCACCAGATTCGAAACGCGCCCACGGTCGCGAGCAAGGCGGTAAAGACCACGGTGATCTCGATGGCCCGGCGACGCAGTTCGCCTCGATCACGCCACATCGCCCACAGGCCGGTAGCGGCCAATACGTAGACCGGGGCATAGGGCAGCAGACCGTACTCCTGATCGAAGAGCAGACCAGGCGCGCCGAAGACGAGGTTCCAGGGGCTGGTTTGCACCAGCGCTCCGTAGGGCGCCTGCGGCCAAGGGGTTCCCCAGATCACGTAGAAGAACGTGAACCAGCCGACGAGTGACACCGCGTATGGCGCGAGCAGCGCGGTGAGCGCAAAGACGACAGCGCCTTCCCGACGTGGCGAACCACGAACCGCTGTCGACGTCGGCCGCGGAGCGCTGTTCAAAGACGGCCAGAGAATCCGGACCGCGGCCATTGCGATGAGCGCCGCTGACATCGGTGCGTACTTCGTGCTGAACCACGGCAAGGTCGCGCACGTGAGCCCGACAATCAGCCACTGGGTCAACGCTTCGCGCGGCCCGGCGCCGCCAAAGGTCACGGTGAGCGCGACAACGGCCGCGAGCGCCGCCGGAATTTCTGGATAGACCGCGAAGGAGTTGAACAGAAACGGTGTGGTGGCCACCACCGTTGCCCACGCGAACGTCGCGGCGCCAATGGCGTTGGTGGCGCGCACGACCGCGTGCCACATCAGAGCGGACGCCAGGGCCGCCATCAGGATGAAGAGGACGACTACGGCACGGTAGCCGCCAACCGCCAGCACCGGCGCAATCACGACCGGCATCCCAACCGGGTGAATCGAGTAGATCTCGCTGTCAGCGCCGCGCGTAAGGTAGTGCGGCTCGAGATCCTGTCCAAAGTACTCGCGGTAGTCGCCACGGACGTGATTGTTTTCGATCTTCAAGTCGTGATCTCGCCACAGACTCTGCGCGATCACGAGATAGTGCGGTTCGTCCCCGGCGGGAAACAAGCTGGTCTGTGTCAGCCGCGACGCGGCCAGTCCAGTGATCATGGCCGTGAGCATTCCGATGGCCACGGCTGACCGTCGCAGCGTCCAGCGTTGCAGCCAGTCGGCGCGCAGAAGGCGTGCTTGCCACAACACCCACACGAGTTGCGCCACGATCGCGAGCCAGATCAGTGGACGAGCTGGCCCGGCGATCATCTGGAACGCCGGGACGAGGTCGGCCGCCCATGGGAGGTACGGCAGCAGAAGAATAGTGAGTCCGAACAGTGGAAGGACGAGCGGACCGACGCGAGGGTAAACAGCAGTCGCCGTGCCTCGGGGAAGCGTCCGGTGGTCCAGCAGAAGTAGCCCCAGCCCGCCGACCGCGAGAAACCCCACGAGCACGAGTGGGGAAGGGAGGAGCGCCACACGCATGGCTCCATCTGCGGTCAACACCTGGTCCAGCACTCCGCGGGATACGTAAAGAGCCAGCCCGGTTACCAGAACTGCCAACATCGACGCCATCGAGTGTCAGTCTACTCAAAGGTTCCAAGGTTCCAAGGTTCCAAGGTTCCGTCGCCACAACGTTGACCGGACCCTGGAACCCTGGAACCCTGGAACCTTGGAACTTCGGAACTTTTTGAGGTGTGGTATCCTCGAAGCAGTGAAGCAGTTGGGCATCCTTCGACTTCTGGCCATTATTGGCGTCGGCCTTCTTGGGCCGACGGCCATGAGCGGATGATGCTGCGCTAACGAGACTTTACGAGCTTCGATTCAAAACCAAGGGCCATCATCCGTTACCGGGTGATGGCCTTTAGTTTTTGTCTCAGCGACCGATAAGAAAAGGTGAGAGAACCATGCAGGGCACGACGAAGCAAGACGAACCGGCCAAGCGGCCGACTCCGCCTCAGGGCCGCGGAACTCCTTCCACCGGGACCGTGCAGTCGGTGCGAAAGGATGTCACCGCGCGCCTCTCTGTGCCGCCACCGTCTCCCGAAACGGACGAGATCAAGGAACACGGCTACGGCCACGGAGTCTAGCAGCCACGGGCTGCTAGGCCGCTTCTGATCGTTTGAACGCGCTAGTTGAAGGGGGACCGCGAGCCGCGGTTCTTGAGCCAGTACGCCGCGACGGCTGCCAGGCCGCCGCCGACAACCACGGCGCGAATCACGCGGAACAAGCTGGATACCCACGCGATGCCCAGGCCGAGGGCGGCCCACTGGACCCACCACTCTCCCTGCCACGTCATCAAGTTGATGAGAAACAGGAATCCCAGGATGAACGGCGCCATGAACAGAAACTTCACCGACGATATCGTTCGAGTCACGGCTTCAGGACCTCAATAGAGGATTTACGGTGGAACGAGCGCCGGGGTTCATCTAGCGAAGCTCCGCCCCAATCGCCCGGCAAAAAACAGTGAATTGCGCTTTCAAGGCGTCTAACGCCGGATGGCCGCGAGCGGGTCAACTCGAGCGGCCCGAAGGGCAGGAAACAGCGCTGCCAGCAGCACCGTCGCAATGAGCGCAATCCCGACCGCGAAGTAAGTGAACGGATCCGCTGCGCTGACTCCGAACAAGACAGACGCAGCAGTCGTGCCGCGGCGGCGGCCACGGCGAGGCCCACCGCGGTAGCCGCTGCGCCCATGGAGTAGCGCACGGCTCACCACGCTCCACATGATCTGTCGCGGCGCCGCGCCCAACGCCAGGCGCACGCCAATCTCGCTGGTCCGACTGGCCACCGCGTAAGAGTACGACGCATACACGCCGACCGCCGCCAACAGCACGGCGAACGCAGCAAACGCTGTCAAGACCACCAGATAGAAGCGCTGCATCGCGATCGAGCGCATCATCAGCGAGTCGAGCGATTGCACATCGATGAAAGGCTGCGATGGATCCAGCTCGCGATCACGTGTTCGAGGTGTCGGCGTGCGCCAGCCGTGTCCAATGAGCTGCGCACGATCCACCGCGGGAAAAACGAGTGAGCGATCCGCGCGATCGACGTCTCGACCTGGGCGAGCGGAACAAACATCATGGCCCGTGGTGATCACCGAGCGCCCACCCGATCGTATCGGTCACGACACCGACGATCTCGCGTGGTGACTCTTTGGCGACGACGATGCGGCGGCCGAGCGCGGCTTGGACGCCACCGTAGTTGCGCGCGAACGTTTCGTTCACGACCGCATCGGCGTGGCGCCCGCACGATCGGCGTCGTTGATCGCGCGCCCGGCAAGATGACGAATCTTCAGCAGCGAGAAATAGCCTGGCGTCACATACCGCCAGTTGACGACCCGTGTCACGTCGGGCTGCTCGGAGTCCGGAAACGTCGCGGGCAGGTTGAGGGCGCGCTCTGCGGGAAGGCTCGCCCCCACAGCCGCCTCGTCTATGCCCGGAAGCTGCTTCAGCCGGTCCACGCCAGATTCGAAGAATCGAATCAGCCCGATCGATCTCGTCATACTGCGGTCCCTGGACGGCCATTCGTGCGGTCACCACGCCCTCGGCGTCGAAGCCGCTGGGACGTTGACCAGATTCACGAACGTGCGCAGCAGTAGCAGCGCGCCGACGAGCAGCACGGCGCGTAGCAGGCGGTTTCTCCGCCGATCAACGCCTGTCGCATCCACTGCGTGCTTCGCCCTGCGGTTCCACTGCGACCCTCTTCCTGAAGCGTGTCGCGAAGGTTGACGCGCACGGACTTCGAGCAGCGGCGGAATCGAGACGGCGAGACCGACCAACGCGCAGAGCGCGAACGGCTGCCGCGATTACGACGCCATCGATCGAAAATGCCGCGAGGTCGCCGTAGAACGCTGGCAGCCACGCTCAGCAGACCGCGCACAGCAGCGGCGCCGCCAGAAGGCCAAGCACGCCGGACGCTGCCGCGGCACGAGCCCTTCGATGACCAGTGCGCGCGCGATCCGTCGCGGCGCCGCCCCGAGCGCCGTGCGAGCAGCGATCTCACGTCGACGGCCGGCGGCGCGCAACAGCAGCAGACCGGTGGTGTTGGCTGCCGCGACCAGCAGGACAGGCCACCGCGCTCATCAGCGTGAGGAGCGCCGGACGAAGTGAGCCGACCTCCGACTCGTGCCTGGACGATCGCGCTGTAAGCGCGGGCAGCGCGCTCGTTCGCCAATCGCGCTTCGCGCGCGACTTCGGTGAGGCCAGCCAACTCGGCATCGAGCGCGGCGAGAGTCGACGATTCGCTGAGGCGACACAGCACTTCGAGGTTCTGCCCGCCGCCTCGTCGATCGTTGCCTAGCGGTCGGTAGATGTCGGGATCCGAGGTCGCGTGTGTCGCGCCGCGAGCACACCGACGATGGTGTGAGCCGTCCCCCCAGATCCATGTCGCGGCCCACCACGGCCGCTGGATCGATGCCCTGGCGCCGCAGGAACCGCTCGTTGAGGATGACGACGGTGGCGGCGTGTCCGCGCTCTTCGGCGAGGGAGAACGCACGGCCCCAGGTGCGGCGACACGCCGAGCGCCTCGAAATAGCCGCGCGACACCAGGCGGTCCTCCTGATGGCTCACGCGGCCATCGAGCGAGACGTTGAGTCCCGATCCGCCGACGGTTGCCGCGATCGGCACGCAGGAGCGCACGTGCTCGCGCAGAAAGCGAACGTCGCGATGCGATGCGCTCCCGAGCTGAGCGCCGGCGCCACGGCCGATGGTCATCAACCGATCGGGGTTCGGATATGGCAGGGGGCGAAGCAGCACGGCGTTGACGAGCGTAAACACCGCGACGGACGCGCCGAGCCCAGGCCGAGTGTCAGAACCGCCGCCACCCAGAGGCCGGGCTGGCGGCGCAGCTGGCGAACGGGGAAGACTAGATCCTGCATGGGCTGTTAGCGCTTCTTACGAGCGGGCGGCGGCGATCGTTGGCATACTGGCAGCAGCATGCGAGTGGTGCTGCTCAGCCTGACGCTTCTCGTCCGCACCACCAGGCACCGCGCCGGCACCCTCGGCACTCCAGGCACATGCACCTTCGGCACCCCAGGCACCCACGGCACCTGAGGCACTTTCTTTTCATCATCTCCACCTCAATGATTCCCAGTGGCCGTTTCTGTTGAGGTTTTACGAACGGTTGTTCGATCCCGCGGCGACGACTCGTCTCGCGGCCGGTGATGTCGATGGCCTTCGGTCGGGCTCGATGCTGCTCCTGATCAATCGGGCCTCCTTCGCCAGACCTCACGCGTCAGCGATCTGGCACTTCGGCTGGGGGTCGGTGTCGTTGGGCGAGACGTATCTGGCGCACGCCGGTCGCGAAGTCGCGTGGGAGCCCCCGCTTCCACCCCACCTTCTGCACCTGCATCTGCTGAGCGTCACGCCCTCCGCTGCCGCCGCTTGGTATCGGAACGTCTTGGGAGCACGGGTCGAGCTCGCCCCGCCCTCGTCCTCAGCGCGTGAATTGCCGCGGCCGGAGCACCGTTTGCCCGAAGCCCTCGTCTGGATTGGTGAAACGGGCCTGCTGATCTATCGCACCGTGCCTCCCCTTCTGTCAACGCGCGGACAGCGCGCCGATCATTTTGCGATCGCGTGCCGCGACTTTGACGAGGTGCTGACCAGCCTCCGCGAACGCGGAGTGGCGGTCACATTGGGGACGGCAGACGGCGTGGACGGCCGCACCGCGATGATCGAGGGACCCGACCGCATCGCGATCGAGATCATCGAGGCGTCGTGAGCGACCACGACGACTTCCGCGAGCTCGAGCTGCTGGCAAGCGATCTCAAGCAACGAATCGAACAGCGCACTCGGGCAGAGTGGGAAGGCCGCTGAGCAAGCGAGTCGGGCGGTTACAGCCGGCCACCGGCGGCCGGCGATGACGGCGTAGACGTAGAGGTGGCTACGAACGATCGTCATCCGGTGCGTCGATCTCGACTTCGTCGAACGCCGACGCGTCGGCGATGCCGCTGGATGCCTCTGGGCCTCTCAGCTCGCGAAGCCTCGCACCGGTTGTCCGGACCACCGGCCACCGGCCACCGGTTACGCCCGCTCCAGTTTGAGCCGGATATTGACGAAATTGTACGGCGGCCACGGCCCCGTGTATTTGAACGTCAGCTTGTCGTGCGCGGCACCGAGCGCCTTCACGCGCGCGTCGAACTCGTCTTCGCGGTCGCGCGTGACCAGAAACGCGGCGTTGAGGATCATGCGATCCCCGATGGGCTTGTTCGAGCGCGCCGCGACCGACACGTCACGCAGCCGGTCGAAGATTTCCCCCACGTAGCGTTCGGATTTCGACTGGAGCGCCCCGTCAATCAGCCGGCCGTACTGCATCCGCGCGAAATAGGTCGAGCCCTTCTGGGCCGCGATCTCGTTCTTCAATCGATGGATGTCCTCGTCCTCTTTTTCGATTTCGCGGATGACGGCCTCGCGATCCCAGAGCACCTTGAGGCCGAATTCCAGCTTGTTCTCCATCTTGTCGAGCACATCCGAGAACGCTCGATACGCCGAGCGCAAGAAGGCCGTCACGTCGTCTCGGGTCTTGAACATCGTACCAAACGACATCGGCAGGACGGTGTAGTCGCGCATGACCGTCTCGTTGACCCGCTGGTGTGCGAGCACGTTGTCGCGGGTGGGGTCGAGCACGCCGAGCGGTGTGTCGGACACGATTGCGGACAGATCATCGTACCGGACGGTGTACACCGGCGCCGGCTCTTCTCCAATTCCAATTGAGCCAAACGTCAACGGCTGGTCCGAGCGAACGATGCAGTACACATAGCGACCCTTGACCGGTTCTGCGGTGCGAGTGGTGGACCGCGCGGATGTTTGCCCCTGACGTACGCGCTCACGGGGGAGCTTCCGGCTCCGGGCCATGGGGGTCGCCGACCTCTCGCTGGCGCGTGCCGGCCGCTTCGGTGCCCGCGACGTGCCGGCGCGCCGCGGCTTCTTCGCGGTTGCTGCGATTTTCTTCGCCATATCCCTTCGCTGTGCTACCCCGCTGTCATGCCGACTGTTGTCGTTGATCGGGGCCTTCGCCGTAGTGCTGTGGCCTCGTACGGACCCGGACGGGAATAGCGACGGTAAACGTCGATCCCGCGCCGAGGGCGCTCTCGACCTTGATGTCACCGCCCAGCATACGCGCGAGCCGCCGAGAAATCGCCAGGCCGAGGCCGGTCCCGCCCTGAGGCCGGGTGATGGCCCGCTTGGCCTGTTGGAAGGGCTCGAAAATTCGCGTGTGATCTTCGTGCGCGATCCCGATGCCGCTGTCCTTGACGCTCAAATCGATGAGCCCCGGGGCAGCGGAATGCCGCACGATGATCTCGATTGTGCCGTCCTTGGTGTACTTGATCGCGTTGCTCAGCAGATTGACCAGGATCTGCTTCACCTTCTGCCGATCGCTTCTGAACCGCGGCACGTCCGGCGGCACGTTGACGCTGACGGCGACGGGACTCTGGGCGATCACCCCTTCGAGCTCTTCGAGAACTTCGTCCACCACGTCCTGGACCGGAAACTGCGAGATCTGCAACGGCATTCGTCCGGCCTCGATGCGCTCGATGTCGAGGACGTCGTTGATCAGGGTCGCGAGATGCTTGCTGTTGGCGTCGATTCGTTGAATGGTTCGCGCCTGCTCCTCGGTCAACGGCCCGTAGAAGCCGCCGATCAGCATCAGCGAATAGCCGAGAATGGCGTTGAGCGGCGTGCGGAACTCGTGGGATACATTCGCCAGGAACTGCGACTTCGCCTCCGAGGCTTGTTCGAGCGCGAGGGCCTGGCGCCGCAACAGCTCGTTCTGATGCGCGAGCTCCGCGGTGGCTTCCCTCACCTTGGCCTCGAGTTGCGCGCTGGCCCGCTGTAACTCGACGTACAGCCGCTCCCGCTCGATTGCCTCCGTTTGATCGTGCAGAACGGTCACGACGCCGGTCAGCTCACTGGGCCGGACATCATGTCCCGGCCACCGCTTCCATCGGGACGGCGCGTCCGGTCTCCGGTTCGGTGACGATCAGGCGTCTCCGCCACCGCTGCTGCACGCCGCTGGCGACGCTTTGCAACATCAGACCCGAGACGAAGGACGAAAACTGGGCGACGTTGTTCTGCACGTGGAGTTGACGTGGCTTTCTCCTGGCGCGCCAGCAGTCAAGAAGCGCTCGGCGGGCGCGTTGGTCATCAGGATGTCGCCGACCGGATCGGTGACGATAATCGGGTCGCCGACGGAGTCCACGAGCAGGTCCAGGCGATTGCGCTCCGTGCGCATCTGGGCCTCGGCTTCCATCAATCGGCGGTAGTTCTGTTCCAGCTCCTGCCGCGCCCGTCCCAAGTCGGTGACGTTACGTAGCACCGACACGATTGCCAGGGTGTCGCGCTCGAGCGACATGTGCGAGGTCAACAGCTCGAACAACAGGTCCGAGCCATCTTCGGGATCGACGAGGATCACCTCGCGTGCGGCCGGTAGCTTGCCGCCGACGAGTCGACCGGCGAGCGCCGAGGAGAAGAACAGGTTGTTGATCTCGACGGCGCGCCGGCGGCCCTCGCTCTCCTCGGCGCGAATCGCGAACAACTGCTCGGCGCGGAGGTTGCCGATGATCAGCTTGCCCGATTCGTCGGTCAGGAGAATCGGATCGGTGACCGAGTTGATGATGCTGTACAGCAGGTGGCGCTCGCGATCGACGCCCGGGTCGGCGGTCACGTTGCGCAGGCGCAGCGACTGGAACTTCTCGCCCAGCACCTCCGCGAACCACAGCACATCGTCGTCGATGTCGGGCTCGTCGCTCTCGATCAGCAGAATGCCGAGCGGTGGGAGCTGGTGATCGGGTCGGATTGGAACGGCGTAGAAGGACGCGTTCTCGAGCGGAGTCTCCGGCTGGCGAGGGCCGTGGCGAAAGTGTGCCGGTTCGCCGCTCCACGCCACGGCGACGAGCGGATCGCGTCGATCGTTGATGTCGAGCACGAACTCGCCCGTGCGTGCCGTTGACAATGCCCAGCGCGGCAATGCCCCAGAGTCGGCCAGGGTCGATGGCCGCCGTTGCCAGCAGGGCCCGCCCGGTGGCGACGTGCTGACCCGAGCCACTCGAGTCCCTTTTGGGCACAGACAGACGCATCCACGCTGCTCAAGAGGAGCTCGGTCAGGGCGAGCTTGGTCTCGGCGTCGATCATGTCGTCGATGCGCGTTTGCGCCGCGGCGCTTCTGACTGGCGCCCTTGCGCAGGACTCGTTCGCGCTCGATGAGATCCGCATCGCGCGATCAGCGACGTCCGCGGCGTCGGTCGTTTCGAGCGCCGGGCCGCGATGCCGTCGCCACCTGTCCGACCGCCTCGGCATACTTCAGATAGGTGTCGATCGAGGCTACCACCACACGGGCTTCGACGGTGATCAGGTCGATGCCCACCAGCGACACACGGACCCAGGCATCGATGACGATCCCCTTGTCCAGGACACGATCGAGGACGTCGACGAGACTTGTTCCGCCGGCAGCTCGCTCAACGGGCATGGTTTACTCCACGTCGTGGTTCGCGTCGAACGTGCGCGAGAGCTATCGCGCGCGGCTCGCCGGCGCGCCCTTGGGCGGCCGTGCCGCCGGCGGCAGCCGTCGCGGAGACGATCGCCCAGTTGTCGTTCGAGCGCTTCGATCCGCTGCTCGAGTTGATGGCGCTCGACGGTCCCCGCGTCCTGGCGACAGGTGCGGTCGTACATCCACCAGTCGAGGCCGATCTCGCGCGCCTTGTCGAGCGAGCAGACGATCAGGCGGATGCGAATCGTCAGCAACTCGACTTCGGCGAGGGAAATTTTGATGTCGCCGCCGATGAAGAGGCCCTTGTCGAGGATGCGATCCAGCACTTCGACCAGGCCGGTCGATCGCGCGCGACCGAAGTCAATCTGATGTCGACATCGTCAGCGCGTCGCGTCACGCTCGGCGCCGGCGCCGAGGGCCGAGCAGACGGGAGATCTCCGCGAGCAAGTCGGTGGCGCGCACGGCTTGGCGAGAAACCCGTCGCATCCCGCGCGCTCGGTTCGTTGGCGCTCGGTCTGCAGCGCGTGGGCCGTCAGCGCGACGATGGGAATGTGCTTCGTCCGGTCGTTGCGTTTGAGCTCGGCAGTGACTTCCCATCCGTCGATGCCGGGCAGCGACATGTCCAGCAGGATGAGATCCGGCACGCGTGCGTAGGCCAGCTCGAGAGCTTCTTCGCCGGTCGCGGCTTCGATCGGTTCGTAGCCCGACATACGCAGGAAATGCCCGTACATCACACGAGCATCTTCGTAGTCGTCAACCAACAGAATCAAAGGGGATCGGAGGATTCTGGCACCATCAGAGTGAGGCTCTGCGGCCAAACTGTAGCATTGTTCGTTTCCCCGTCCGCGCTCAAATGCGGGGCGGGCTCAGGCTACAGGTCGCTTCCGCAGCACGGAGACATGACGCCCTGGCAGCACATGAGCTTCGGCGCAGTACGCGACTTCCACCGGGTCGCCCGACCGATTGCGGACAGCGTAGTTTCCGCGTTGACGACCAGCGCGCAAAAACTCTTTCCACAGCACGTCGAAGCTGACCTGTGTCATCGGATCGCTGATGCATACCGTCGCCGAGCACCGCGTCAGCGCAGCCACGCGGCGCGCTGTTGACGACGGTTCCGCGCGCAGGCACGAGGCCGGCTCGTCGAAACCCGACGTTTCAGGCATCTTCCGGCGGCGGCTCGTTGAGGACGAGCCAATACAGGCCGACTTGTCGCACGGCTTCAACGAAATGTGCAAAGTCGATTGGCTTGCGGATGTACGAGTTGGCGCCGTTGAGATACCCGTGCAGCCGATCCTGCTCCTCGCGTGACGAGGTCAGGATCACGACCGGCACGAGACGTGTTTCGGTGCGCTCTCGAATCCGGCGCAGCACTTCGAGGCCGTCAATCTTCGGCAGCTTCAGATCCAGCAGCACCAGCGCCGGCTGCTGGCGCTGATCGCGGTCGGCATGCCGCCCGGTGCAAACAGCCACTCGAGCGCTTCCTCGCCGTCACGGGCGACGATCACTTCGTTCCCGATGTTGTTGCGCGACAACGCGCGCAGCGTCAGCGCTTCGTCGTCGGCGTTGTCTTCGACCAGCAGAATGACTTTTCGCGACATGGGTCCGTCGATCATGCCGCTCGTCCGATCCATCCGCGGTCTCGAGGGTGAAAAAGAACGCGGCGCCCCTGCCCAATTCGGCGTCGTCCGCACCTTACCGCCGTGCTTGTGCACGATGCGCTGCACGGTCGCGAGGCCGATGCCGGTGCCCGGAAACTCGCGTTCGCCGTGCAGGCGCTGAAACGGCGCGAACAGCTTTTCCACGTATCGCATGTCGAAGCCGGCTCCGTTGTCGCGGACCATGAACATGCTGGGCCTGGTGTTCGGCACGCCGTCGAACTCGATTTGCGGGCTTTCGGCCTTGGTCGTGAACTTCCACGCGTTGCCCAGCAGGTTCTCGAGCACGATGCGGGCCAGCGCCGGGTCGCACCAGGCGTGCAGTCCGGCCGTGATCGTCCAGGTGACGGTTCGCGCCGGGTTGCGGTCGCTGAGTTCCTCGCCGACATCGCGTGCCAGCTGCGACAGGTCCACGTCGGTGCGCTGAATCTGCGATCGCGTCAGTCGCGACAGCTTCAGTAGATCATCGATCAGCCGGCCCATGCGCTGCGCGGCATTGCGGACGCGCGACAGATGATCCTGTGCCGTCTCGTCGAGTCGGTCGCCCCAGTCCTCCCGCAGCGCCTGTGCGAACCCGTCGATGCTGCGCAGCGGCGCGCGCAGGTCGTGCGACACCGAGTAGCTGAACGCTTCGAGCTCGCGGTTGAGGAGCGCCTGTTCATGGACGGTGCGCTCGAGGCGGGCGTTGACGTCGCGCAGCTCGCGCTCGCGCGTTCGCAGCAGCAGCGACGCGCGCCGCAGCGTCAGATCCAGGCTGCCGATTTCATCCAGCCCGCGCGAGGGTTCGTGCTGCAGGCGCTCGCCATTGGCCAGTCGCTCGGCGTTCCGCTCGAGCGCCGTCGACACGCTCGGCGATGCCGGTGGCAAACAGCCAGCCGGCGGCGACGTCGCGGCCAAACCGCCGAAGAGCGTCACGAGGATGATCGGCGTGAGGCGTTGCCGCCGCCGTTCGAGTTCGGCCTGGCTCTCACCGACGATCTCGCTCTGGCTGAGGCGAAGCGCTTCGAAGGCCATCGGCGATGGCCACCGGCAACCGATATGGGCTGCGGCCGGTCTCATTAGCGCCATGGGCTTCACCCGCGTGACCAACACGAGGATCAATCGATCGGCCTTGGTGAGCTCGTCGCGCACGAGGGTCGAGAGCTTCTCAAACGTGTCGTGATCGGAATCCCGGAACAAGAGACTCGACAACCGGTCGAGATGAATCGGGGCCATCTCCCGGGCCTGGGCCACGCGTTGCACCGACTCGCTGTCGCGATTGAGCTGGTAGCCGCGAATGCCAGACTCGAGATCGAGCAGCGAGATGGCCAGCTCCTGGGCGGCTTCCCGGCTTTGCGCGACGCGCGTGGTGAGCGCTACGGTGAGCTGTTCCTGCTGGCTGTACGGAATGCGCATCAGCACGGCGGCGACGAGCGTCGTCAAGGGCAGCACCACGACCACGAGCAAGCCCTTGTCGCGGAGCGGGAGGTTGAGCCACCAGCGCGCCAGAGGGCCGCGTCGTTCGATCGCCGCCCTGGGGCCCGAGCCCTGGCTAGGCATCTTCCGAGGCCCTCATCGTGAACGAAGGCCAGACTCGACGCTCGCGAGCGATCACGTCGAGATCCCGAGCCGCTCGTGGACTCGTGCCAGCAGCTCGTGCGGTAGAAACGGCTTCTGCATCAGCACCTCGTCCTCGCCGACGAACCCGGGCGGGACGGCGGAGTGCGTGGCGTAGCCGGTGATATAGAGAATGCGCGTTTGCGGAAAGCGATCGCGGGTCAGGCGCACCAGATCGGGTCCGATCATTCCAGGCATCACGACGTCGGTGATGAGGAGATCCAGGGGTTCCTCGAGCGCCCTCACCATTCTGGCGGCTTCGGTTCCTGAGGCCGCCTCGATGACGCGAAACCCCGCGCCGGACAGCACCGTTCGGACGAGCATCCGTACCGATTCTTCGTCCTCGGCGATGAGCACCGTGCCCTGAAGTCCGCCAACACGAGGGGTCGGTTTCGACGGAGGAGGGGCGGCCTCGGACGTATCGGCCGCAATCGGCAGATAGACGCGAAACGTCGTGCCCTGGTCAACGATCGACTCGACCGAGATGCCGCCCCCGCTTTGCTGCAGGATGCCGTACACGGTGGACAGCCCCAGACCGGTCCCCTGGCCCGGCGGCTTGGTCGTGAAAAACGGTTCGAAGATGCGGGCGCGAGTGGCTTCGTCCATCCCGAGGCCGGTGTCCGTCGCGGCGAGGACCATGTACGAACCGGGCCCGAGCTGCAGCCGTTTGGCGGCCTGCCCGTCGAGTTCGACGCGCGCGGTCTCGAGTTTGAGCCTGCCGCCTTGTGGCATCGCATCGCGAGCGTTGATCGCCAGGTTCATCACGACCTGCTCGAACTGGCCCGGATCGACCTTCACGCGACCCTCACCTGTAGACTTCTGCGTCTCGAGCCGCACGCCTTCGCCCATCAACTGCTTGAGCATGGGCGCCATCGCGTCGACGCTCTCGCCGGGGTCGATGAGTCGAGGCGAGAGCACCTGCTGACGGCTGAATGCGAGCAGCTGGCGAGTGAATCGGGCCGCGCGCTCGCCGGCCTGCTTGACCTGGTCGAGCTCGAACCGAACATCGCGTCCTTCGTCGATACGCTCGAGCGCGAGGCCGGTGAAGCCGAGGATGGCGGTGAGCAGGTTGTTGAAGTCGTGCGCGATGCCGCCGGCAAGCCGTCCAACCGCTTCCATCTTCTGCGACTGCTGCAGCTGCCGCTCGATGGCCTTTCGCGCTTCGCGCTCTTCGCGCGCCTGTCGCCGCAGTTCCGCGTCGTTGAGCTCCCGGTCGATGGCCGGCGCCAGGCGGCCGAGGTTGTTCTTGAGAACGTAGTCGTGCGCGCCCGCCCGCATCG
This sequence comes from uncultured Acidobacteriota bacterium, assembly GCA_963802675.1. Classification (GTDB taxonomy): domain Bacteria; phylum Acidobacteriota; class Vicinamibacteria; order Vicinamibacterales; family UBA2999; genus JACCSI01. Next base: position 148,249 of record CAWDJL010000016.1, on the reverse strand, counting down.
CCTCGACCGCGGTGTCCTCGCCGATGGTGCCGGAGACGATGATGAAGGGGCACTCGAGCTCGCGAGCTTTGACGGTTGCCAGCGCGTCGGTCGAGTTGAAGTGCGGCATCGAGTGATCGCAGATGACCACGTCCCACGTGGCATTCATCAGGGCGGCGGCAAACGCCTCCTGCGTATCGACTCGAAAGTGCTCGACCACGTAACCGGCGCGGTTGAGCTGGCGGAGGATAAGAAGCGCATCGTCTTCGGAGTCCTCGACGAAAAGCACGCGGAGCGTGCCGCGAGAGCCCTGTTCCGTCGGCATGTTTTGCTACCGAAGCTGCGCCTCTACCCTGGGCGACCTCGTCGCCCGGTTCCCACCTCTGTCCTACGGCGTGCCATTCGCGCCTATCGCATAGAGGTATCGGTATCCGCGCAGGTAAAGTTCACGGTCGACGACGGCCGGGGAGGCGTCGAACCCATCGTCGAGCGTGTTTTCGGCGAGAATTTCGAACGTGGGGCCGTGCTTGAGCACCACGGTCGTGCCATCGCGGCCGGCGATGTAGACCCGTCCCGCTGCGCCCACCGGCGACGCAAACACGTTCGCCGCCTTCTCCAGACGCTGCACTTGATAGTGGGGCTTGCCGGTTGCCGCGTCGAAGGCCGACAACAGGCCGTTGTTGGTCTTCAGAATGTAGAGCAAGCCGTCGTAGAGCAGCGGCGAAGGCACGTAGGGCGTATCACGATCCAACGTCCACACGACGTTCGGCGTGCCGGTGATGTCGCCCTTGGCGCCCGCGAGGCGAATCGCTTTGAGGCTGTTGCCGCGAAAGCCGCTGGTGGCGAACACCATCCCGTCGGCCGCGACCGGTGACGGAATCGGATTCATCGTCAGACCCGCCGTCTCCCAGATCACTTCGCCGCTTCGAAGGTCGTAGCTTCGAAGCCGGTTCATGCCCGGCACCACGACCTGCCCGCGTCCCTCGTGCTCGACGATCAAGGGCGTGGCCCAGGTGTCGATCTCGTCGCGCTTGACGCGCCACAACTCGTTGCCTGTGCGCTTGTCGAGGGCGACGATGAACGAGGCGCCGGGAATGAAGTGATCCCACACGACGACCAGGGTGTTACCGTGCAGCGCAGGCGTTGATCCCTCGCCGAACTCGTTGCGCATCTTCTTGTCGCCGAGATCCTTCTGCCACACGAGCGTGCCGTTCATGTCGTAGCAGTAGATACCTCGCGATTCGAACGAGGCGATGATGTGTTGTCCATCGGTCACCGCCGAGCTCGAGGCCCACGTGCCGTTGTCCTGGTGGGAGGCCTCGTGCGGAACCTCTTCGCGCGCGGTGCGTTCCCACGCGATCTTCCCGTCGGCGCGATTGATCGCCAGAACCTTGTAGGTGTGAGCAACGCGCGGGTCCACGCCGCCGCGGGGCTGATGCGATTCACCGACCGGCACTCCTGATGGGACGGCGGTCAGCAGGAAGAGCTTGTCGCCCCAAACCACCGGGCTGGCCGAGCCCCGGCCGGGCACCTCGATCTTCCACTTGATGTTCTTGTTTTCGGCCCACGCGACCGGCGGGTCAGCCGACCTCGAGACGCCGGTGCCCTGCGGTCCGCGCCATTGTCCCCACTGTTTATCCGCCTCATCCACTCCGGAACGAGCGCTTCCAGTGAGGGCGACCGCGAGAGAGAGAACCCCGAGTGCGCGCATGGCGTCATTCTAGACGCGTCCGTCCCTGGCGCAGCTCATCACTTACCGTGGCATTGCCGGCGTCACACGTGCGACCGACCTTCGGTCCTTGCCGTCGCGCGTCGAATTGATCGACGAATCGCGGAACTCTTCACCCAGGAACCTGCTTGAATTCTGGTAGTAGCGCTACCACCCACCCCGATTGAGTCCGACTCTGCCTGATTAGCCCATCCGCAACATCCGAACGGCAAAGATTTTGCTATTCCTCAAGCGTATGGCGGAGTCGGTTCGGCGGGCCACGGCGGAGGATGGCGAATGTGCGGAGGATTTCATGGTAGTTGCTGAGACGACAAATGACATTCTCGCGGGGCTCAACTCCCGAGAGCTAGGACTACTTCAGGAGGCCTCCGAGGAAATTGCGCTGGCTCGTGGACAAGTGGTGGCGGAGGCAGGGCAGGTCGCTTCCCATGTCTACTTCCCGCTGGCTGGTGTGCTGTCGCTCGTGGGCACGACCGGCGGCGGCGCGACGGTTGAAGTAGCGGTCGTCGGCAACGATGGCGTTGCCAGTCTGTCGTCGGTGTTCGGTAGCAGCGGCATCCCATTCCGCGTGGTCACGCAGGTGCCGGGACGCGCGCTCAAGATTCCCACGGAGGTCGTGGGTCCGATGATCGCCGAATGCGGTGAGCTGCATGAGCGGCTGCTGCGGTATGCGGGTCAATTGATGGCGCAGCTTTCTCAATCCGCGGTGTGCAACCGCTTTCACAACGCCCGGCAACGCCTGGCCCGTTGGTTGTTGATGACCGCCGATCGCGCCGCCTCGAACGAGCTGCTGTTGACCCACGAGTTCATCTCGTACATGGTGGGTGGACCGCGCAGCGCGGTCACCGAAGCCGCGTCCGAGCTCCGGGAATCGGGTGCGATCGACTATCGTCGCGGGCTGATCATCATTCGCGACAACGCCTTGCTCTCCGGGCAGTCGTGTGAGTGCTACGCGGCCGTCAAGTTGTGAACGTACTTCACGATGGTTCTTCACGACGGTTCTTCACGACGGTTCTTTACGATGGTTCTTACAATGGTTCTTCACGGGCGTTCATTTCCAGAACCATCGTCCAGAACCATCGTCCAGAACCATCGCTGAGAACCATCGTCTAGACCTTCGTGAAGACTCCTTGAGCCTGCTAACATACCTTCCATGAGATTCAAGATCGCTGCGGCGGCAATGGTATTGACCTGGGCCGTGAGTGTGGGCCAGGTGGCGCGCGGCGCGCAGGCGCCCGGCGCGTCAACAACCTGGAGTGGCATCTATACCGAGGAGCAAGCGAAGAGTGGCGGCGCGGCTTACGCCAAGCACTGCTCGGAATGCCACCTCGAGGACCTTGCAGGCGACGGATTTGCACCGGCGCTCAAGGGCCCCGAGTTCATGAATAACTGGAACTCGTTGTCACTTGGCGACCTGTTCGAGCGTATTCGGGTGTCGATGCCACCCAGCAATCCCAACGCCGTCACGCCGAAGGAAAAGGCCGACGTCATCGCCTATCTTCTGAAGTCATCTGGCTTCCCGGCCGGCACGACCGAGCTGCCCTCACAGCCGGAGGCTCTCAAAGCCATCAAGATTGAAGCCACGAAACCAGGCAACTAACGAGCGCGCATCAGCTGAATCGGCATCGCGATACCGATCTTCCGGCTAAAGCCGGAAGTCACGAGTGTTGAAGGCGCTAAATACGTGGGCTGAACAATATCCGTGGCTTCCGCCTTCAGGCGGAAGTCCGAGGTGCCCATCAACGAAGGTCTTCGTTGACAATTACGAACTCTTTCGTATAATCCACGAAGTATGTCACGACATTTGCCACGACCGACCGACGCCGAGCTCGAAATCCTGCGGGCCCTGTGGGAACTGGGTCCGGCCACGGTTCGTCAGGTACACGAAGCGCTGTCCCGTACCCGGGACACGGGCTACACCACGACGCTCAAGCTGATGCAAATCATGGCCGACAAGGGGCTGGTGACGCGAAACGAGTCGGCCCGTACGCACGTGTACGACGCTCGCGTGTCGCAGGAGCACACCCAGCGGCAGTTGGTCAACGATTTGGTCGAACGGGCGTTTGGCGGTTCCGCCGCCGAGCTCGTCCTGCGAGCGCTCAGCTCGCATCGGGCATCGGAATCCGAGCTCCGCGAGATCCGCAAACTGATCGATGAGGCGAAGGAGGAGCGGAAATGAGCAGCGCCCTACAGTTCGCTGAACACCCGCTCGTCAACGCGCTCGGTTGGACGCTCCTGCACTTCGTCTGGCAAGGCGCCGTGCATCGGCCTCATCACCTATTTGATCCTCCGGGTCGTCCGTCCCACCCTGGCATCGACTCGCTATCTCGTTGGCGTCGCGGCGCTCAGTGTGACCTTCGTGGCGCCAATCGTCTCATTCGTCTCGATCGTTCAGAACGGGCCGGGCGTGCCGACGGCGAGCTGGTCAGCGCCAGCGGCTTCTTCGCCCGCCTTGGTGACCGGTTCAATCATTGCGGAAATGGCAGCGAATCCAGCGGCGACGCGCCAATTGATGCCGCCGGGAGACGGCACGATGCGGGCCGTCAGCGATCGCCCCGACGCACCCTTCTGGCTGCCGATTCTGACCGCGCTGTGGTTCATCGGCGTCCTGGGTTTGTCCGTGCGCATGCTCGGCGGCTGGGTCATGACGCGCCTTCTCGCACGTCGTGCGGTGGCGCGGGTGTCACCCGTCATCGAAGCGGCCGCTCGCGAGATCGCGATGCGGCTCGATCTCCAGCGTGGCGTCGCCATTCTCGAGTCTGCGGCAGTCACGGTTCCAACCTTGATTGGGTGGGTGCGGCCCGTGGTCCTGCTGCCAGCGGCTGCGTTGAGCGGTCTCTCGCCGCTTCAGCTCCAGGCGATTCTTGCGCACGAACTCGCCCACGTTCGTCGTCACGACTACCTCGTGAACCTGCTGCAGTCGGCAGTCGAGATCTTGCTCTTCTATCACCCGGCGGTCTGGTGGATTTCGGCGGAGATTCGTGCCGAGCGTGAGAACTGCTGCGATGACCTCGCGATCGCCGTCTGCGGCGATCGCCTGGTGTATGTGTCCGCGCTTGCGGAACTGACGTCGATCGAGCGCCGCGCGTTTGCGCTCGCGGCCACCGACGGCTCGCTCGTGACCCGGGTGCGTCGAATTCTTGGTCGTCCCGTCGCCGCACGGCGGGAGCTGCCGCCGTCGTGGGGAATCCTGACCTTGGTCGCGCTGCTGGCGGGCGGTGCTAGCACCTATCAGATGGCCTCGGCGGCGGATTCGCTGCCAACGCTGCCCGAACCTGTGGCGCAGGCACACCGGCGTCGACCGGGCCTCGTCAGATCGAAGACGCGCAGCGAGGTCAGGAAGCGGAGCGTTCGAGCGCATCGAAGAACGCGCAGCTGAGCCTCGGGAAGCGATCGCGAGAGGGTCGAGTTGAGCTCGAGCGTGAGCGTGAGCGCAACGCATCGAGGCCAGCGAACGCAATACGCGAGCTTCGCTCCAGTGCCGCCCGTCACCCCGGTACCGCCAGTTCCACCGGTTGCGCCCGTGGCCCCGGTTCCCGCAGTTCCGGATACCAGCGCCATCACGGACCTCTTGCCGTTCCTGTGCACGGCACCATCCGGCACCTCCGGCACCTCCGGCACCCCCGGCACCTCCGGCGCCTCCGGCACCGGCACCCCCGGCACCCCCGGCACCTCCCGCACCTCCGGCACCACCGTCCTTCGACGGCGTGTCGATCTCAAAAGGCGAGGGAAACTTCAGCTGGAATAACAACGGCGAGCGACTGGCGGTCAAGTGGACCGGCCCGTTCCGACTGTCGGACGACGAGCGCGACATCGTGTGGATCGAAGAAGGGGCGCGGGTCACGGTCAGCGATGGGTGGGTCTTCACCGATCGCGTCGAGCTCCGCGGACTCGAGGGTGGAAAGGTCGAGCGCAGCTTTTATCGCAGCGGTTTCAAGCGCGATTACGACGCGGAAGGCCGTTCCTTCCTGAGCAACGCGATTGCGCGCATGATTCGCAGCGGGATGTTCGCCAGCGATCGGGTGGCGCGCTTCCTGAAACAGGGTGGTCCCGAGGCCGTCTTGGCCGAGCTCGATCGGCTGCAGACCAACTCGAGCTACGTCAAGCGCGCCTACTACTCGGCCCTGTTGAAGCAGGCCGATCCCCAGCCGCCGGTGCTTGGTCAGATTCTCGAACGTGCGGCGCGCGACATCACCTCCGACTACGACAAGGCGACCGTCTTCGTTCAGGTCCTCAGCGAGAGCGCGGCCTCGGACGATCATCGCGTCGCTGTGGCGCGAGCCGCTCGACACGTCGGAAGCGACTACGAACAGCGCAAGGTGTTGATGGCAAGCCTGGCCAAGGAACCGTTGTCAGAGGCGGTCGCTGCGGCAACGATCGAGGCGGCCAGCTCCATCAGCTCGTCATACGATCGGGGCCTCGTGCTGGGTGACCTGGCACGCAAAGGCGGCGTCACCGCGCGCACGAGCAGTGCCTTCATGGCCGCAGTCAGCGGCATGTCGTCCGATTACGAACGACGGAAGGTCCTCGCTGCCCTCGCGGGTAGCGCAACGTTGCCCGAAGTGGTCGCACTCGAGGCCGTCAAGGCGACGACGGGGATAAGCAGCGGGTACGAGCAGCGACAGGCGTTGTCCGCCTACATGGCTCGCGGTGACTCATCCGCAAAAATCGCCGCGGCGGCCATGGGATCAGCCTCCAACATCGTGTCGTCGCACGACAAGGCAGAAGTGTTGCTCGAGGTGGTTCGCAAGGGCGGCGTGACAGACGAGTCTTCGTCGGCTTTCTTTGCAGCGGCTGCGACGATTACTTCGTCCCATGATCTCGCGCGCGTGCTGCGAGCCGTGGCCGCTCGTCCGAATCTCACCGAGAATCTCCTAAGCGGTCTCTTGCGCACGGCGGCGTCCATCAGCAGCAGCCATGAGAAGGCCACGCTGCTGCTCGATGTCGTTCGGACCCACACACTGTCGCCCGGCAACCGACAACTCCTGCTCGACGCGGCTCAGGGAATCTCGTCGTCGCACGAGCAGAATCGAGTCCTTGCCGAACTCGTGCGATCAGAGCGTCGCGGCCAGTGAAACGGTTTTCGCTCGACGGTTCTTGACAGAGTCGTGCCACCCGCCGTGCGGTCTCGCTCCGGGATGTATCATCTTGGGGGTTGAGACCGCTTCCTCTCTGCGTTCTACTCCTGCTCGCCGCTGGTTGTATCCAGAACCAGCCCTCTGCGGTCGATCGGCTCCAAGCGTGCAAGACCGGTGACGGGCCAACTGATGCGTTGTGCGGGACGCTGCGGGTCTTCGAGAATCGCGAGACGCGCGAAGGCCGGACCATCGATCTGAAGATTGTTGTCCTGCCTGGACTTGGCACCGATGCGCAACCTGATCCGTTGTTCTTTCTCGCGGGAGGCCCCGGCCAGGGCGCTGCCAAGATGGCGAAGCAGCTCAGCGAGGTCTTTCGTCGGGTTCAAACACAGCGCGACATTGTCCTGGTGGATCAGCGCGGGACCGGAGTGTCGAATCCGCTCAACTGCGAGGCTGATCACGACTCGTTGGCCGCCCTCAACGAGCGTGATGAGGTGGCGCTCGAGCGTCTGCGTCACTGCCTGCGCGGTCTCGACGCAGACACTCGCCTCTACACCACCACGATTGCGATGGACGACCTGGATGATGTCCGACGCCATTTGGGTTACGACCGCGTCAATCTTTACGGCGGCTCGTACGGGACTCGGGCCGCGCTGGTTTATCTCCGCCAACACGGCGACCACGTTCGCTCGGTTGTGCTGGACGGTGTGGCCCCGCCAGACATGCGGCTGCCATTGTTCTTCGCGCGCGATGCGCAGCGAGCGCTCGACAAGCTTCTCGCGGATTGCGAGACCAGCGAGGCGTGTCGCGCCAAGTATCCCGACCTTGCCAATCGCACGCGCGCGCTGCTGGCGCGGCTCGAAAAGAATCCGCTTCGCCTCCGGTTGACGCATCCCCGGACCGGCATCGCGGAGGAGGTGTCGGTCACGGCCGCGTTCGTTGCGAATGTGTTGGCGGGCGCGCTTTATTCACCCCTGATTTCGGCACTGCTCCCGGAGTTGTTGGCTCGCGCGGAAGCCAACGACTTTCAGGGGCTGCTCGCCCTCGGCCTCGTCAACGAGAGTTCCAGCCGGAACATGAGTGCGGGGATGCAGCTGTCCGTGATCTGCGCTGAAGACTACCCGCGCATCACCCACGTGGAATCCACGCGGGAGTCGCGAGACAGTGTGTTTGGCGATCATCTCCTCACCTCGCGCATGAAGGCATGTGAGTTCTGGCCGCGGGGCAAAGTCGACGATTCGTTTTACGACCCGGTCACCTCCAACATTCCGGTTCTCATCCTTTCTGGCGACCTCGACCCCGTGACCCCGCCAAGTTGGGGCGAATTGGTGCTTCCGCACCTGTCGAATGGCCGCCACATCATCGTTCCAGGCACCGGCCACGGAGCGATTGGGACCGGTTGCGGAATTCGCCTGATCCACCAGTTCATCGAGGAGGGGAGCGCAGAAAACCTCGATACGAGTTGCCTCGACGGCTTGCGCCGACCGCCCTTCTTTCTGTCGCCGGCCGGGCCCGATCCGGCGGGGACCAGACATCTTCTGAGGCCACCATCGTGAGAAACGAAGCAAGTGTTCGGCGGAGCCGACGGGCTCTTTCTCGGCGGTTGAGGCGGAGCTTCGCTAGAGTCACGCGATGATCCGTGTCCAGGATCTTCACAAGCGCTTCGGCGAGGTAAAGGCCGTCAACGGCGTGTCGTTCACCGCCGAGGATGGCGCCGTCACGGGCTTACTGGGACCCAACGGCGCGGGCAAGACGACTACGCTGCGGATGCTGTATGCACTTATGCGACCGGATCAAGGGGCAATCGATGTGGATGGCGTCGACGCCGTCGCGGAGCCACAACGAGCACAGACACATCTTGGTGTACTGCCCGACGTGTCGGGACTTTATCCGCGGCTGACCGCCCGCGAACACCTCGAGTACTACGGCCAGTTACACGGCCTGTCGGGTCCCGCGCTGCGTGCGCGGATGCAGGAGCTGATTCAGACGCTCGACATGGGATCGATCGCAGATCGACCGACTCGGGGCTTCTCACATGGTGAGCGCACCAAAGTGGCGTTGGCGCGCGCGTTGGTCCACAACCCGCGTAATGTCCTGCTCGACGAACCGACCAACGGCCTCGACGTCATGAGCACGCGCGCGGTGCGCGATATCATTCGACGCTTGCGGGCGGATGGTCGCTGCGTCCTTTTCTCGAGTCACGTGATGCAAGAAGTGTCGGCGCTGTGCAACTCGATCATCGTGATTGCCCACGGCCGGGTGGTGGCGTCGGGGACGCCAGACGAGTTGCGCCGCCAGACTCAACAGGACAACCTCGAGGACGCGTTCGTGGCCCTGTCCGGCCTCGAACGCGAAGCCGGATGAGCGTCTGGCGGCAGGTGGCGGTCGTCTTTCGGAAGGAAGTGATCGACGCCTTCCGCGACCGGCGCGCGTTGGCATCGATTGTCATCGGCGCGCTCGTTGGCCCCATCCTCGTGGGCTTCATGTTGAATCGACTGGCTGAACGCCAACGCCAGGTCATCGACATCGACATTCCGGTCGTCGGCGGCGAACAGGCGCCAGCCTTGGTGGACTGGCTGGGGCAGCAGGCCGGCGTGAAAGTCGTACCGGGACCAGACGACCCCGAAAAAGCCGTCCGCGACGGGGATGAGCACGTGGTGGTGCTGATCGCGCCGGAGTTCCAAAAGAGGTTCCGTTCGTCCTCTCCCGCCGACGTGAAGGTGGTGTCGGATGGATCGCGATCCACGTCGCGTCCCTATGTGCTCAGGGTGCGCCGGCTGCTGGAACGCTACAACGGCGAGATTGGCACCATGCGACTGGTTGGACGCGGGGTCAGCCCTGCGATTGCGTCGCCGCTGAACCTCGAGGAACTCGAGGTGTCGAGCGCACAGCAACGGGCCGCGGCGATTCTCAACTTCATTCCGCTGTTCATCGTTCTGGCGGCGTTCACCGCCGGGATGCAGATCGCGACTGACTCGACTGCGGGCGAACGCGAACGCGGGTCGCTCGAGCCGCTGCTGGTGAATCCCACGCCCCGCGGCGCCATTGCCGCGGGCAAATGGCTGGCGGCAACCTTTGCAGCCATGTTGGGCGTCCTCCTGACCGCGGCGCTCGTGATGGGAATGCTGCGTTTCATCCCGATGCACGAATTTGGCGTGCGCTTCCGGCTTGGACCACCGCAAGTGATGGCCTTGCTCGCCGCGGTACTCCCGATGTGTCTGCTGTCGACCGGAGTTCAAACCTATCTCGCGACCTTTGCGCGCTCCTTCAAGGAATCCCAGACCTACATGGGCATCCTGATTCTCTTTCCGATGCTGCCAGGCATTCTCAGCTCGGTCTACCCACTCGACACGAAGGGGTGGATGTATCTCGTGCCCGTCCTGGGACAGCACGTGTTGGCCGCAGACGCGTTGGGTGCCAAGGACACGCCGTGGTGGGGTTTCGTCGCGGCCGCGACGGCCGCCCTGGTCGTGTCGCTCCTACTGCTCCGGCTCACGACTGGCCTCTTGAAGCGCGAGCAGATCATCTTTAGTAGATAAGGGCGTAGGGCGTAGGGCGTAGGGCGCAGGGCGCAGGGACTCGATCAGGATGACGCGAGGGCGCTGGCGTGGCGCGCCAGATAGGTCACGCGATCGCCAAAAGCCGCAAAGCGAGGGTCATCCGTTTGCCCGACGACAAAGCGGTAGTAGATCTGCTGGATGACAACAGCAATCTTGAACAGCGCGAAGACCTCGTAGTAGCCGATGTTGCGGACGTCACGACCGGTACGCGCGGCGTAGCGCTCGATCACCTCGTCGCGTGTGAACCACCCTGGCCGGCTGGTCACGGTCGTGAGTGCGTCGCGTTGCGTCGATGGCGCGGTGGGCACCCAGTACGCGAGCAGGATGCCGAGATCCACCAGTGGATCGCCGAGTGCGCTCATCTCCCAGTCGAAAACCGCCACGATGCGATCGAGTTGGTCTGCCGCCAGCATCAGGTTGTCGAGTTTGAAGTCGCCGTGCACGATCGCGGGTCGAGCAACACCGGGCGGCAAATTCGCTGCCAGCCAGTGCGCCAGGTGCTCCATTTCGGGCAACTCGGAGGTCTTCGATCGTTGCCACCGATCGGTCCAGCCTTTGACCTGACGCTCGACGAACCCCGCGGGCTTTCCCAAGTGTGAGAGTCCCGCGGTGTCCACGTTGATCGCGTGAAGGTCGGCGAGCGCATCCACCACCGCGCCGCCGACGCGGCCCCGCATCTCAGGCTCTTGCAGGGCGCCCGGCTCCTCATGTCGAACCACCACCCCATGTCGACGCTCCATGACATAGAAAATCGATCCGACCACCGACGTGTCCTCACACAAAAGATAGGCACGAGGCGCCAGTGCGAAGGTCGGGCCGACGGCGGACAGCCACCGATACTCGCGGGCCATGTCATGCGCGGTCGGCGCCACCGGTCCGAGCGGCGGTCGGCGCAGCACGAGATCCGTGGCGCCAAATCGAATCAGGTAGGTGAGGTTCGAGTGTCCTCCCGGGAATTGCTCGACCTGCATCGGCTGACCGACATCCAGTCCCAATACGTTGCACGCTGGCAGGCGCTCACGCAGCCAGGATTCGAGACGCGGCCAGTCGAGCTGTTCGGTCTCGCGAACCGGCCGCGTCTCAGTGGGTGGCATCCGGGTAGTACCTGACGAGCCACTCGGCTACCAGGCACGGCTTCGCGGCGCTCTCTTGTTCCACGGTGACGTGCCAGATCGCCTGGTGCGCGCCTGCGCCGACACTCGTCAGCGATTGCAACGCGATCCGCGCGCGAATGCGCGCGCCCGCGGGTACCGCGGAAACGAAGCGCACGCGATTGGCCCCGTAGTTGATCGTCATCCGGAGCCCGCCAATGGAGATCGCATTCCGCATGAGCGCGCTGATGAGCGACAGCGTCAGAAAGCCATGGGCGATGGTCGTGCCGTATGGCGATTCGGCCGCGGCCCGCTCGCGATCGACGTGAATCCACTGATGGTCGCCGGTGGCGTCGGCGAAGGCATTGATCCGCTCCTGGGTCACGGTAATCCAGTCGCTGGTGCCGACCTCCTGCCCGGCCAGCTCGCCCAGCCGCGTGAGGTCGGCAATCGCAATCATGGGCGCGAGCCGTGAAAGCCGCGCCCTTCGGTGACCAGCCGCTCGAGCATCGGCGCCGGCTTCCAGTAGTCGCCGAAACGGTCGCGGTACTCCCGCACCCGCGCCAGCACCGTCGGCAGACCAACGGTATCGGCGTAGAACATCGGGCCGCCGCGGTGACGCGGAAAACCAAACCCGTTGTGATAGATCACGTCGATATCGCTCGCGCGAATGGCATACCCGTCTTCGAGCACGCGCGCGCCTTCGTTGGCGAGCGCGGTCGTAATGCGGGCAATGATCTCATCGTCGCTGATCGATCGTCGCGTCACGCCGCGCCTGGCCGCCTCTTCGGCCGCTATCTCGTCGATCAGCGGATCCGGAATCCGGGTGCGGCTGCCGGCTTCATAGCGGTACCAGCCAGCGCCCGTCTTCTGTCCGTAGCGTCCCAGCTCGTACACGCGATCCGGCACCGCCGACTGCGGGCCTTCGGCGCGCGTCTGGCCGATGGACTTCAAGTACTGGCGGATGCGGGCGCCGACGTCGATGCCGGCGATGTCCTGCATGCCGTAGGGGCCGACCGGCATGCCGAAGTCGGTGAGGGCCTTGTCGATTTGCGGCACGCTGGCGCCCTCTTCCAGCAGGAGATAGGCCTCGCGCATGTAGTAGGCCAGCATGCGATTGGCCACGAAGCCGAAGCAGTTGCCGACGACAACCCCGACTTTGTTGAGACGCCGGCCCAACTTGAGGGACGTCGCCACAATCTCTTTGCTCGTCTCACGGCCGCGTACGATTTCGAGCAGCTTCATCACGTTGGCGGGGCTGAAGAAGTGATGCCCAATCACCTGCGCGGGTCGCCCGCTCGACTGGGCGAACTCGTCGATATCGAGCGTCGACGTATTGGAGGCCAGCACACACGTGGGCTTGGTCAGACGTGCAAGCTCCGCGAACGTCGCCTTCTTCAGATCCATATTCTCGAACACCGCTTCGACGACGATGTCGACGTCATCGAAGCCGTCGTAGGTCGTCGTGGGTGTGATGAGCGCGAGCGTCTTGGCCATCGCCTCCGGCGACAGCTTGCCCTTGGAGACGGTCGATTCGTAGTTCTTGCGGATCGTCGCCATGCCGCGGTCCAGCCCAGCCTGATCGACGTCCTTGAGGAGCACTGGGATACCCACATTGGCGTACGACATCGCGATGCCGCCACCCATGGTCCCCGCACCGATCACCGCCGCGCGCTTGATGTCGTGAGTGGGGGTGTCTTTGGGGATATCGGGAATCTTGGACACCTCGCGCTCGGCGAAGAACATGTGGACGAGCGCTCGCGACTCGGTGGACAAGACGCAGTCCGCAAATAGCTCCCGCTCGCGTGCCGAGCCGGCCTCGAAGTCTTTGGTGACGCAGGCCTCGATGGCATCGACGACAGCAAACGGGGCGCGAGCGCCGCGCGCCGTCTTCGCGAGCGTCGCGCGAGCGGCCTCGCACGCCGCCAGTCCCGACGCCCGGTCACCGAGTTTGTCCTGGCGATCGCGAACCTTGCGGCGCTCACCGCTCTTGGCTCTCGCCAGTGCGAAGGCGATCGCGCCTTCGAGAAGATCGCCATCCATGATCTGATCGATGACGCCTTCGGCGAGCGCGCGTGATGCCGCGATGGGCTTGCCTTCGGTGCAGAGCTCGAGTGCGGTCTTGACCCCGCACAGCCTGGGAAGCCGCTGCGTGCCTCCCGCACCGGGAATGATCCCAAGCGTCACCTCGGGCTGCCCGACGCGCGCGCTGGGCACCGCCACGCGATAGTGGCAGGCCATGGCGAACTCCAGGCCGCCACCCAGCGCATGGCCATGAATGGCTGCCACCAGCGGTTTGCTCGCATCCTCGATCGCTTTGAGTCTGGTGTGGACGGCCTCGGATCGTTCGAGCGACTGTTCGCGAGTCTTCAGCGTCTTGAAGACGTTGATATCGGCGCCGGCAATAAAGGTTTGTCCGGCGCCGATGAGGACCATGGCGTCTGCGCCGGAATCGGCACTGGCTCGCGCGACCGCATCGGTGATGCCTTCTGGGACGCCGGGACTCAACGCATTGACGGGAGGGTTATCGACCGTGATGATGGCAACGCGCTGACGGACCTCGTATCGGACCAACTGGGACATAGGGGCGCTACAGTATCATGCGCTCCGTGGACTTTTCCTTCACGCCCCAGGTGCACGAATGGCGGCAGCGACTGGCCGCGTTCATGACCGAGCACGTCTATCCGAACGAGGGCGTTTTCCATGCCCAAATCGCCGATGGCGATCGCTGGCAGCCGACGGCGATTGTCGAAGCGCTCAAGCCGAAAGCCAGGAAAGCCGCGCTGTGGAACCTGTTCTTGCCCCACAGCGAGCATGGCGCCGGTCTCACCAACACCGAGTACGCGCCGCTGTGCGAGATCATGGGGCGATCGCCGGGATTCGCCTCCGAGGTCTTCAACTGCTCGGCGCCCGACACCGGCAACATGGAGGTGCTCGTTCGCTATGGGACCAGCGATCAGAAGAAACAGTGGCTCGAGCCGCTGCTGGCGGGCGCAATCCGATCCTGCTTTGCGATGACCGAGCCCGACGTCGCCTCGTCTGACGCGACCAATATCAAATCCAGCATCGTGCGAGACGGCAGCGACTACGTGATCAACGGTCGCAAGTGGTGGATCTCCGGCGCCGGCGATCCGCGATGCCGAATCGCGATCTTCATGGGGCTGAGCAATCCGACCGCGCCCAGGCACCAGCAGCAGTCCATGATCCTCGTGCCGATGGACACTCCCGGCGTGCGGATCAAGCGCATGCTGCCGGTCTTCGGATTCGACGATGCGCCGCACGGCCATGCGGAGATCGCCTTCGAGGACGTTCGCGTGCCGGCGACCAACATGCTCCTCGGGGAAGGACGAGGGTTCGAGATCGCGCAGGGACGGCTCGGACCCGGCCGGATTCATCACTGCATGCGGCTGATTGGCGTGGCCGAACGGGCTCTCGAGTTGATGTGCGCGCGCGTCAAGACACGGGTGGCGTTCGGCAAAGCGTTGAGCGAGCAGGGCACGATTCGGGCGGACATCGCGGAGTCTCGAATGGAGATCGATCAGGCGAGGCTGCTGACGCTCCGCGCCGCGTTCCTGATGGATACGGTGGGCAACAAGGCCGCGCGATCCGAGATCGCCCAGATCAAGGTGGTGGCGCCCCGGATGGCCTTGCGAGTGCTCGATCGCGCCATTCAGGCGCATGGCGGCGGCGGCGTGAGCGACGACTTTTTTCTCGCCCGCGCATGGGCGCACTCACGAACGCTGCGGCTGGCCGATGGCCCCGACGAAGTGCACCGTGAGGCGATCGCGAAGATTGAACTGGGGAAGTGCACAGGAAGCCCGGGAGACAAACAAGCCACCGAGACACAGAGCCACCGAGGCAACTAAAGACCTGATATATCTTTAGAGCCTGTAACAAAACCCCCAATCGGCACCGTCGGGGGGTGCCTTCGTGCGGATTACTAAACACTAGGCGACTAGAACGAAGCCGCTGGCGCGGCGGCCGCTACGCGTGTGATACTCGGACAGCTATGCTCTTGACCGACAACCTTTTGCGGCCCGGCAAGTCCCTGGTTCTAAAAGGAAATCATAACTAGCTCCATAGCACCCCGCGCCCGCCTTCTCCGCCACCGGCTTCCTTCAAGTCTCGTTATCGAAAGTGACTCGGCATCTCCGCCTGCGCCCGCCCGATCAGCTCGCGCCGAGTCACTTCCGATCAACGCTAGCGACTACTCAGGAGGCAACACAGCGAGGACGGCGACTTTGGCGACGCGACGACGGACGGTGTGTCGGCACGAGGCGCGTCGACTCCTCATACTCCTGAGGCTAATGATTCACCCAGGCTGCGGCGCAAATCAGCTGCCGCAGCGCTAAGAGCGGTGAGTACATCCTTTTTCGAGTCAGCGGTAGTTTGCTCCTCGCTCAGAACCGCACCGTCGGCGCAACGGGCTGCTTGCAGGGTGAGCACATACTTAGCGCCAAGACGAGCGATGCGGCCGCCCAGGGTTGCTTTTCCGCCGTTTCGCTGACAGACCTCGCGTGCGATCTCGGCGGTAACTGGCGTAGCGACGTCGCGTTGCATCAGTCGCAGTGTGGCGGTCAATTGCTGCTCGGGCAAGATGTTCACGAATGGCGACTGGCGAAGTTGCACGCTAAACGCATCGGTCAGCGCGCCGTCAAAGATCGCGTCTCCCGTGCGATTGTCGAACTCCGACACCACGACAGTGTCGCGCGCCGACAACGCAGGTACTCGCTGCCCCTGCCACAGAAATATAAGGATCGCCGAAATAACCAACAGCGCCGCGGCTCCGGCAGCCGGGGTTCTCCGGCTGAGTACGCCGCGCAGGCCTATGTGCTTGCGCACGCGAGACGCGAGTTCACCTTGACGATAAACCTCCGTGTGGCCGAGACGAAGATCGCGCAACATCTCTGTCGCCGTTTGATACCGATCGCTAGGTGCTTTCTGTAAGGCCTTTCCGATTACCTCATCGACCCAAGGCGGTAGATCGGCCTTTAGGGTAGAAGGAGGGGGAGGCGTCTTGGTGAGAAGGTTTTCGAACGTAGCGGCAAGCGAAGTACTGACCGAAGGGATGACACGCTGTCGCGGCTTCATACAACACGACGCCCAATGCGAACAGATCAGCTCTCGCGTCGAGTCCTTCACCTCGTATTTGCTCAGGCGCCATGTAAGGGCCGCTTCCAATACGCGCACCGGAGGAAGTTGACAGAAAGGCGTTGGTGGCGGTGGAGTCATGCGGGCCGGTAGTCACCGCCGGCGCAAACTTGGCCACTCCGAAATCGAGAATCTTCGTGCCGGCGAGGCGAGTGCAAAAAATGTTCGACGGTTTGACGTCGCGATGAATGATGCCATGGCCATGCGCAAGAGCAAGCCCATCGGCGACTTCGATGCCGAGAGTCACCAGTTCACTCTGAGACAGCGGTTCTCGACCCAACCGTTCGGCCAGCGTCTCCCCGTCGAGAAGTTCCATCACCAGGAACTCTGTACCGCCTTCCTGGCCAACGTCGAACAGGGTACAGATGTGAGGATGACTGAGCGCGGCAATCGCTTTGGCTTCACGCTCGAAACGAGCCTTCGCCTCTGTGTCCGTGGCGAACTGTGACGACAAGACCTTGACCGCGACCGCTCGATCCAGCCGCGTGTCGACCGCTTTGAAGACCTCGCCCATGCCTCCGGCGCCAAGTCTTGAAACCACGCGATACGGGCCGAGACGAACGCCGGGCGCGATGGACATCGAGGAACAGAGCGCTGTCGAGGACCCCCAGATTATCACCGACTAAATGCAGGGGACGCAAGGACAACGAAAGGGGGCGAACGGACGAAGCGTCTGGCCACTGTGACGCGCGACCAAGAGCATTCCCGCGACGCCCAAACGCCCATGGCACCGACCCTTGGCTAATCGCAAAAGGTTTCGGACATACCCCACGGTCGCCACCAAGGGATCTTGGTCGATTGCCGCGCTGACCCTGCTTGGGTGCAAAGGCTTCCGACCGCCTCTGCTTACCGCATCCTCACTTTCGTCACGAGTAACGCCGTAGTGAAGATCGATTAGACGTGGGGGCGATGTATCGTCACTTGGCGACCAGTAAGGACTAAACGATTCGGTCCGCCGAGATTGATCTGTGCGCCTCTGAACGCCCGGACCGCCTTGAATGCCGACCAACCCGCTAAGTGCCTCAAACTGGCCGGGCTGAACTTTCGCCGCCTTGGCTCGTCTCTTCCAGGTACTGCGATGGGCCTACGGAGGAACCGATGCGCAATCCGATATTGCTTGCTTGGGTGCTCGGCGCGGTTCAATCGCTGTCCAGCGGGCCAGCGGGGCTGCTTGCACTTGGTCAGGTAAGCAGCGGCGCGAGGGAAGAGTCCTTCGAGTATTACCAAGACGGACAGATAGGGCGCGGCCAGCGCCGAGTGCTGGTGTTGGATCTGGGCGATGGCGTCACGATGGAGTTCGTCGGGGTCCAAGCAGGCACATTCCAGATGGGCTCGCCGCTGGGCGAGAAGGACCGTCGCCCTGACGAAGAACAGCACTCTGTCGAGATCACGCGCGATTTCTATTTGAGCAAATATGAAGTGACGCGCGGCCAGTTCCGAGCGTTCGTGACTGACACCGGCTACCGCACCGAACCGGAGAGCGATCGCCAAGGAGGCTGGGGCTACGACGGAGATACGGGGAAGGTTGAAGGCCGCAAGCCGAACTACACCTGGCAGTCCACCGGCTTCGCGCAGACCGACGAGCATCCCGTGGTGAATGTGACCTGGAACGACGCGGACGCCTTCTGCCGCTGGCTCGCGCTGCGGAGCAAGCAGGCGATACAGTTGCCGACCGAGGCCGAGTGGGAGTACGCCGCTCGGGCCGGATCGGCGGCACGGTTTTATAGCGGCAACGACGAGGAGACGCTGGCCAAGGTGGGCAATGTGGCCGACAGGACCGGGAAGAAGCAGTTCCAGGACTGGCAGACCACTATCGCCGCGGATGACGGCTACCTGTTCACGGCACCAGTCGGCCGATATCCGGCGAATCGGTTCGGGCTCCATGACATGCTCGGCAATGTCTGGGAGTGGTGCCGAGACTGGTTGGGGCCATACGGCAACCTTATCGCCAAGGATCCCCTCGGAGACCCCACAGACAGACAAGTTCGTATTATGCGTGGCGGATCTTGGGGAAAGCGCATCCCGCGCATTTCCAGCGCCGCCCTCCGCTTCTCGGGCGCGCCACCGAGCCGGGACATGGACGTGGGGTTCCGTGTCTCCTTCCGTCCGGACTGAATTACGCGGTGTGGCCGCTTGATTGCGTGAGGTGCCTCGGTCAAAGTAACGAGTGACGCCGGTACTGGCTACTATTCGCTGCGGGTGGTGCCCCAGGCGTGTCACCAGTCGGGGTTGTGATACAGCCTCTTAGTCAACTCTCTGAGCCTCTGTGGCTCTGAGGCTTTTCTGTCTGGATTTCCTCGCGCAGCACGCGATACAGAACCTTGCCCACCGCACTTTGCGGCAAGCTCTCACGAAGCTCGATGTGCACGGGGACCTTGTAGGCTGCGAGGTTCGCCTTGCAATGCGCTTTGAGTTCGTCGAGCGACACGTTCGGATCGCGAGGCACGACACACGCCTTGACGACCTCACCGTGATAGGCGTCCGGCACGCCGATAACCGCAACCATTCGCACCGCGGCATGGGTGTAGAGCACCCCTTCGACCTCTGATGGATACACGTTGAATCCATCGACGATGATCATGTCCTTCTTGCGCTGCACGATCGACGTGTAGCCTTCTTCGTCCATCGTCGCAACGTCCCCGGTGTGGAACCAGATTCGACCGTCTTCGTGGCGCCGGAGGGCGTCGGCGGTTTCTTCCGGCTTGTTCCAGTAGCCCTTCATCACCTGCGGACCACAGATGCACAGCTCGCCCGATTCGCCGACTGGCATTTCCTTCGTACCGGTCTCGACATCGACGATCTTGAAGTCGGTGTCGGGCAGGGCCAGTCCGATGGTTGGCATCTTGCGTTTGGCCAGCTGCGGCGTCGAGTGCGTGACCGGTGAGGTTTCCGACAGCCCATATCCTTGCGTCAACGGTCGTCCAATCCGACGTTCGAACTCCTCCATGACCTCGACCGGGCAGGGTGCGCCGCCGCTGTTGAAGGTCTTGATCTGATCGAGTCCGTACTCCTTGACTTTCGGGTGGGCGAGCAACGAGACGAATATGGTCGGAACGCCGGGGAAGTAAGTGGGTTTGAAATCCCGAATGGCCGCCAGCACCTGTTCGACGTCGTATTTCGGGATCAGGATCTGCAGCCCGCCAACCCAGATGCCGCACATCATCCCGACGGTGAAGGCGTAAATGTGGAAATACGGAATGACCAGCAAGTACCGTCCGACGCCACGCTCGTAGGTCCGGTCACTGCCACGTCTCGGTCTGCACGACATTCGCGAAAATGTTGCCGTGCGTCAACATCGCCCCCTTGGGGGTTCCGGTCGTGCCGCCCGTGTACTGCAACACCGCCAGATCGTCCGGATTGATTGGCACCAGCGGGAGGTCGTCCGGGTATTCGGTGTTCGTGAGATCCGTCAGCGAGAGTGTGTCCGGGACTGGAGGAGGACCGGCCTGCTCGGCAGAGTACTCGCTGAGCGACGTGACAATTACGTGCGTGAAGTCGCTCTTGCTGCGCACGTCAAGCGCCAGCGGAGCCAGCTTGTCGAGAGTGATCAGGATCTTGATTCCGGAGTCGGTGGCAACGTTGAGGAGCTCGCGCGCCGTGTAGATCGGATTGATGTTGACGACGATCGCCCCGAGCCGGAGCGTCGCAAAGGTTGCGAGGATGTACTGCGGGCAGTTCGGCAGCATGATGCCGACGCGGTCGCCCTTGGCAATTCCAAGGGTCACGAGGGCCTGTGCCAGCCGATCGGTGCGGCGCTTGATTTCCCGAAACGTGAGCACCGCACCGAGAAACGCCGTGGCCTGCGCATCGGGCGTCTCAACCGCCGTCGTGGCGAGAATCTCGTACAGCGGCTTCCCGGGATAGGTCATCCGTGCCGGCACCCAATAGTCGTAGTGCTTCAACCACGGGCGCGCGGCGTACGGGGACGCAGGGCTGGCAACCCGGGGCGCCGATTTCGAAGCGATCGATTTGGTTTGAGACATGAGGAATCAGTGACCGGCGATGGTTCGCCCACCGTCAACGACGATCACCTGGCCGGTGATGTAGTTGGACGCATCCGCGGCCAGGAACACGGCGACGCCTTTCAGCTCGCCGGCGGCGCCGACCCGGGGAATAGGACATGATGCTTTGATCGACGGTTCCGCGAGTGGAATGGCCGGGTCTGCGAGTCGTGAATGAAAGAAGCCGGGGGCGATGGCATTGACGCGAATACCTTGACGTCCCCAGGACGCCGCCAGTTCGCGGGTCAGCCCCATCAATCCAGCCTTGGTTGCCGAGTAGCCCGCGTAATGGGGTCCGCGCACCGACGCGTGGAACCCCGCGATCGACGCGACATTGATGATGCGGCCGTACTCACGCTTGAGCATCTCGCGCCCGGCCGCCTGGGCAAAGAGAAACGCGCCGGTCAGGTTGACGTCCAAGACTCTCTGCCATTTGTCGAACGGCATCGCCTCGGGCCGCTCACCCCACGTGATGCCGGCGTTGTTCACCAGAATGTCGACCTGACCGTACGTCTTCACGGTCGCGTCGACCACCGCCTGGACGTCCGCTGGCTTGGCGACATCCGCGACGACGCCTTCAACCCGATAGCCGAGGCCGCGTAACCGCTCGACCGTCGGCGTGAGCCATTCCTCGCGACGGGCGCACAGCATCAGCGACGCGCCCGCTTCCGCCAACCCCTCCGCCATCTCCTCCCCGAGCCCACGAGAACCCCCGGTCACGATGGCCGTGCGGCCAGACAACTTGAACAAATCCTGAATGGAAGCCATGTGCGCCCGCTTATACTGGGCTGCGCTGGCGGTGTCAACTACGGTTCCAAGGTTCCAAAGTTCTAAGTTTCTCGGTTCTGCACAAGTTGGAACGCGAACGACGAACGTGGAACCCTTGAACCCTGGAACCCTGGAACCCTGGAACCTTGAGTGGAGATTAAACCGTGACGCAAGTTCAGGACCGCGTGGGTGGCGGGACGTTTCTCACCCGGGCGCTCGTCGCCGACGACATGCTCACGCGCGACGAGCTGACCGACGAACAGCGGCTGTTCGGTCAGACGGCGGCCGAGTTCATGAAGAACGAAGTCGTTCCCAACGAATCGCGCCTCTACGCGCACGACTGGGTCCTGACGCGTCAACTGCTCAAGAAGGCCGCCGATCTGGATTTGCTTCGCCTCGAGATCCCTGAAGCGTATGGCGGGCTGGGGCTCGACAAGATCAGTGCCGCGTTCGTCGGCGAGCAGATTGCGATCAACCCGTCGTTTGGCGGATCGCTGGGCGCGCACACGTCGATTGGCACGTTGCCCATCGTCTACTTCGGGACCGAGGAGCAGAAGGCCCGCTATCTGCCGCGCCTCGCGAGCGGTGAGCTGGTCGGCGCCTATGCACTCACCGAGCCGCACTCAGGGTCGGACGCGCTATCGGCCAAGACCACGGCGCGGTTGTCGGAAGACGGCAAGCATTACCTCCTCAACGGCCAGAAGGCGTGGATCACCAACGGCGGGTTCGCCGATGTCTTTACGATTTTCGCGAAGGTGGACGGCGAAAAGTTTACCGCTTTCATCGTCGAGCGTGGCATGGGTGTCGTGAGCGGCGCGGACGAGAAGAAGCTGGGCCTCGATGGATCGTCAACGACGGTCCTGATGCTCGACAACGTCAAGGTCCCGGTCGAGAACGTGCTGGGAACGATTGGCGAGGGCCACAAAGTCGCGTTCAATATCCTCAATCTTGGTCGCGTCAAGCTCGGCACGCGAAACATTTCGGGCGCCAGGCAGGCGCTCAATCAGTCGATCAAGTACGCCAAAGACCGGCGGCAGTTCGGAAAGCCCATCTGCGAGTTCGGCCTGGTCAAGCACAAGCTGGCTGAGATGTCGGTTCGCTGCTTCGTCGGAGAATCGATGGTCTACCGCGCGCTCGGCGATGTCGATCGGGCACTGGCCGGCATCGAGCCGACCGATGGCGCGCGACAGCTGAAGACGATCGAAACCTTTGCCATCGAGTGCTCGATCAACAAAGTTGCGACCAGCGAAGCGCTGGCTTACGTGGTCGACGAGGCCGTTCAGGTTTTTGGTGGCAACGGATACTCGCGTGAGTTCCCAGTGGAGCGCGCGTATCGTGACGCACGCATCACGCGAATCTATGAAGGCACCAATGAGATCAATCGCCTGATCATCCCGACCCGCCTGTTGAAGAACGCCAAGACGCTCCTTGCGAACGAAGTCGAAGCCGGACCTGGCGGATCGGCGGTGGCCGCCGAATATCAGCTCGCCGCGTCCGCGAAACGCCTTGCGATTGCCGCGCTTGGTGCGGCCTCGGACGCGTTTGGCGAGACCGTGCGCGAAGAGCAGGAAGTGCTCGCGCAGGTGGCCGACATCGTGATCGAGGCCTATGCCGTCGAGAGTGCCGCGGGACGAGTCGACAAACTGGCCAAGGCTGGTAGTGGCCGGGCGCCGCTGGCCGCGGAGGTGGCGCAGGTCTACGCCAGCGACGCCGCCGATCGTATTCTGCACGCGGGCAAGACCATCGCCAACGCATTGGCCTCGCGATCGAATGGTGGTGATGCCGTTCGAGAGGCGATGGGTGCGGTCGCGAACCATCGCGGCATCGATACCGTCGCCGCACGTCGTCGCATCGGCGATGCGGCGATCGACGCCGGGCGCTACCCCTTTGGTTAGTTCCAAGTTACAAGTTCCAAGTTACAAGTTCCAGGTTTCACGTTCGAAGCGCAACACAACTTTGAACTTTGAACTTGTAACTTGTAACTTGGAACTGACAACGAAAGAGCCCTATGTCCCCCTCCGGAGCCGGGTACGCGCTCGCCGTGCTGTTCGCGATCAATCTGATGAACTTCTTCGACCGCCAGATTCTGGGGGCAGTCGGGGAACAGATTCGGCGGGAATGGTCACTCGGCGATACCGCGCTGGGCGCGCTGGGGACCGCGTTCACCTTACTGTACGCCTTCGTCGGCGTCCCTTTCGGTCGTCTGGCCGATCGCGGTGTGCGCAAGTACATTCTCGCCGGCGGCGTGTTCATCTGGAGCCTGCTCACGGCCGCCTCGGGTCTGGCGCGCAACTTCTGGGAGTTGTTCGTGGTCCGTCTCGGCGTCGGTGTCGGGGAGGCGAGCTGCGCGCCGGCGGCAATCTCTCTCATCGGGGATCTGTTCCGAACCCAGCACCGTGCCCGTGCGACCGCCACCTTCATGCTGGGATTACCAATCGGGTTGGGTCTGAGCTTTCTCGTCGGTGGGTATGTGGGACAACGCTGGGGATGGAGGGCGGCGCTCTTCATCGCGGCCGTTCCCGGGTTGCTGTGCGCCGTGGCCGCACTCTTCATTCGCGAGCCGGCGCGCGGGATGGTGGAAGAGCACAAGGTGGGCCAGCGCTGTCGTCCAGGATCGCCGTACCGACTGGTGCTGTCGATCCCGACGCTGTGGTGGATCATTGCGTCCGGAGCGTTGCACAACTTCAACATGTATGCGCTCGGGGTATTTCTCGCGTCGTTCCTCATCCGGTATCACGGCGTGAGCCTGTATCAAGCCGGTCTGATCTCGATGCTCGTGTATGGCCTCTCCGGGATCGTGGGGTTGGTCGGTGGCGGTATCGCGGCCGATGCGTTGTACAAAAGGCGCAAGGACGGTCGGCTCCTGGTCGCCACGGTGGCCATCGCCGTCTGTGCGCCGTTCATGTATCTCTCGTTGACGCGTCCGGCGGGCGACGTCATGGGCTTTGCGCTGTTGATGGGCACGGGCGTCGGCGTGATGTACGCGTACTACGCCACGGTGTACTCGACGATACAGGACATCGTCGAACCTGCCCTCCGCGGTACGGCAATGTCGCTTTACTTCGGCGCCATGTACCTCGCCGGGGCGTCGCTCGGGCCGCTCGGCACCGGCATGATCAGCGACTATTTCACGACCAGGGCAGCGCTCCAGGCTGGCGTGGTCGATCACTCCCTGAAGGCGCTCGAGCCGTTCCGCGCCGCAGGCTTACACCAGGCGATGTATGTGATTCCGTTGCTCGCCGCGCTGCTTGCCGTCGTGTTATACGCGGCATCGCGAACGGTTCGGCGGGACGTGGAGGCGCTTCAAGCGTGGACGTCGACCCCCAATCTGGCCGCGACGCCGATTCCGCAGATTGCTGAGAGCTGAGAGCCGCAAGCCGAGAGCTCAGGCTTGAACTCTCGATGCCGCAAGTTTCGCAAAGAACGCGTCTTTGCCACTGACGTGGTCGGGTGTGAGCAGAGAGATGACAGGAATCGCGATGAGCGGGATCAGGGTCGTCGGATACGATGGGTCGATCGACTCGGCTTGCTCAATGACGGCGAAATGCGTCAGCGCGTACCAGCCCAGTCCGCCCGCGAACCCCAGCAGCATGCCCCAGAACGCGCCCGCTTCGGTCGTTCGTTTCCAGTAGAGCGTGTAGGTCACCGCGAGGGCCGGAGGCACCACCATCGCGAAACCAAACAAGAGCAGCTCCAGGATTGATGTGATCGGGCCAAGCCCCGCGATCGTCGCGGCGGCCATACCGTAGATGATGGTTGTCCAACGATACGCGCGCAGCCGCCGATCCTGCATCCAGGATCTCGATCCTGGGATCCAGTCACGTACGAACATGGTCGCGCTCGACAGCAGGATGGGTCCGCCCGATGACACCACTGCCGCCAGAACTGCTGCCAGCGCAATTCCTCCAATCCATGGATTGATATCGATCGCCAGCCTCGTCAACGTTTGATAGCTCGCAAGCTGGGCGCTGGCGCCGTACTTGGCCAATGTCAGAATGCCGATGATGCCGGCGAGAAACGGCATGGGCATGGCAATGATGCCGCCCCAGATGAACGCGTTACGCACGTCTCGCTCGTTTCGGCCGGCAGCGGCGAAGTTGCAGTAGACCGAGGCTGCCGGCGTGTGCAGCGTCGCCGCGAAGAACATTCCAATGACGGGCAGCCAGCCCGCACCCGCAACGGACCACCATGCCGAGGCGTCCGATCCGCCGGCGGCGAGCGCGGCGTCCACCGCGGCTGACACCTGGGTCCAGCCTCCGAGATGGTTGACACCGGCAAGCGCGACGGCGCCCAGACCGCCCAGGATGGCAATGCAGTGAATGAGGTTCGTCGCCGCCGATCCCCAAATTCCCCCCATCGAGGTGTAGCTGACGATGATGACGCCGGACAGGAGGGCAGTGAACGCGAAGGGGAGGCCGGTCATCGCGGTCAGGATTCGACCGATGACATACGGCTCGATGATGTTGACGATCAGGTACTCCATCTGGACGCACAGGCTGGTCAGCCATTGGCAGCGACGGCTGTTGAAGCGTTGGAGAAAGACTTCGCCGACCGTCTGGATGCCCAATCGCCGATACGGGACTGCATAGAAGATGCCGAGCAGCGCGAGCGCGAGGAACGTGTTGACTGCGTACCACATGCTCCAGACGCCGCCGGTAATGACGTCTCCGGCGACGCCATAGGTCGCCGCGCCGCCGACGCGGGTGCCCGCGATGCCAACCGCGATCATCAGCACGCCCATCTGGCCGCTGGCGACCGCCCAGTCGTCGCCGGCGCGGCTTCGGCGAAGCATGTACATGCCGACGAGCGTCGTGCCAATCAGGTACGCGGCTATCATCGAGAGCGCAATGGGGCTTTGCACGGCGCGCTGATGATTGATTCAGGCGATTCAGGAGTCAAGTTGATGATGCTTGCGGGGGATCGATGAAGGCGCTGCTCTGCACGCAGTTTGGCCCGCCGGACCTTCTCGAGATCCGCGAGCTTCCATCGCCCGCGGCGGGTCCGGGCGAGGTCGTGATCACGGTCAAGGCCGCCAGCGTGAACTTCCCTGACTTTCTGATCATCCAGAACAAGTACCAGTTCAAGCCCGAACTGCCGTTCTCGCCGGGCAGCGAGCTCACGGGGGTCGTGAAGGAAGTTGGCCCCGGCGTCACGGGCTTTGGTCTGGGGGATCGCGTGATGGCGTTCACGACCTACGGCGCGTTCAGGCAAGAAGTGACGGTCGAGTCTCGTCGCATCCTGCCTTTGCCCGATCGAATGGACTTCAACACCGGTGCGGCGTTCCTGTTGACCTACGGAACGATGGACCACGGCTTGCGCGATCGAGGCGCGCTGAAAGCTGGCGAGACGGTACTGGTGCTCGGCGCGTCGGGTGGCATCGGCATCGCATCGATCGAGATCGCCAAGGCGCTCGGCGCTCGCGTCATCGCCTGCGCGTCGGACGCCGACAAGCTGGCGGTGTGCCGGCAGCATGGCGCTGACGAAGCGATCGACTACAGCTCGGAGAACCTGCGCGAGCGAATCAAGATCTTGACCAAGGAGCGTGGTGTGGACATCGTGGTCGATCCCGTCGGCGGACCGTACACGGAGCCCGCGCTGCGGTCGTGCGCGTGGCGGGGGCGCCTGCTGGTGGTGGGTTTTGCGGCTGGCGAGATCCCGAAGATCCCGCTGAACCTGACGCTGCTAAAGGGCTGCTCGATCGTCGGCGTGTTCTGGGGCGACTTCCTCCGCCGCGAGCCCGAGGCCTTTGCGGCCAGCGTCTCTCAGCTGGGAAGGTGGTTTGCCGCGGGCCAGTTGAAGCCGCCCGTCACCGCCACGTTCCCGCTCGATCGCGCCGCCGAAGCGATCGCCCTCATGGGCGCACGCAAGGTCGTTGGGAAGGTTGTGATCACGATGTAGCCGGTTGCCGGTCTCCGGTTGCCGGTAGTTACAAGTTACAAGTTACAAGTTCCAACCGGGGCGGTCGTGCCCGATCGCAGTTGGCCGTCACTTGTAACTCGTAACTTGTAACTATTGCGTTCAGATCTTCACGATCATTTTGCCCGTATTCCCCCCGCGCAGCAGCTCCAGAAAGGCGTGCGGCGCGTTGTCGAGCCCCTCGATGACCGTCTCTCGCGCTTTGAGCTGACCGCTGGCCACGAGCGGTGCCACTTCACTCAGGAACGGCTTCCGCTCACGCACCCAGTCGAGCACGATGAAGCCGCGGATGGTGAGACGACGCGTGACGACGAGAAACATGTTTCGTGGGCCGGCCTGCGGCACTTCGTCGTTGTAGCGCGAGATCGATCCACAGGCCGCGATCCGTCCGTGGTCTCGCATGCAGGCCATCGCCGCCTCCAAATGGTCGCCCCCAACGTTGTCGAAGTACACATCGATCCCGTCCGGCGCGGCCGCGGTCAGCCGCTGCCGCAGCGCGGAACCCGTGAGCGGCGGCGTGCCCGACGCGGCCCCATCGCGATAACTGAACGCAGCGTCGAACCCCAGCTCGCGCGTGAGCAGCGCGACCTTATCGTCAGACCCGGCGCTGCCGACGACGAAGCAGCCGCGCAGCTTGGCCAGTTGCCCGGCAATGCTTCCGACGGCACCTGCGGCCGCCGAGATGAAAACCCGATCCGTCGGCTTTAACTCCACGAGCTTGAGGCCCACCCAGGCGGTGAGGCCTGGCATGCCCAGCACCCCGAGGTAGGCCGAGAGTGGACTGATGCTTCGATCGAGGATCCGGAGGTCGGAGGCCGGGGCGACGAAGTAGTCGCGCCACCCGCGCATCGACTGGACGATGTCGCCGGTCTTGAGGTCGGGGGCGCGCGACTCGATCACTTCGCCGATGGCGCCGCCCTCGAGCGGCTGACCAACCTGGAAGGGCGGAACATACGACTTCACGTCGTTCATCCGCCCCCGCATGTACGGGTCGACCGACATGAACAGGTTGCGCACGAGCACCTGTCCTTCGGCGGGCGAGGGCACATCGACGGTCGCGGTCGCGAACGTAGCGGCCGACGGCCAACCCTTGGGACGCGCCGCCAGCCGAATCTCTTTGCCGGTCATTGTCGCGACCTGGCGGTAGTCGTCGAGGGTCCGCGCGTTGGAAGCGGAAGCTTGAGGTACGTGCCGCCGAGGGGCACCTGGTTGATGCCCGGCTTGGAGTAATCGCAGACGCCGCCGGGGAAGATGCCGCGAAGGCGCTGAAGTTCGTCAGGCGTGAACGTGACGCCGTAGTCGCGAGGAGTCGATCGGCTTCAACTGGCACTTGGTGATGTCGTCGGCGATTGGCGATCCGGCGACGAGCCGCGGATTCTTGTGATTCGGGAACAGCGTGTTGCACCGGCCGGGTCCGTCGAACGTTGCCGGTTCATCGATGCGAGTCCCCTCAGCATCCCAGCAACCGTCGAGCGCAGTCGTGGGTTTGGCTCGCCTGATCTTTTCAATCGGCGACGCGGAGGAGGTGTCTTTCGCGATTCCGTCGAGCCAGCGGCTCATCGTGTCGATGGCATGGGTCGTCACCTTTTGTCCGATGGCAGCGGCGCCGCTCGGATAGACCCAGATCACCTGATTGTCGAAGTGGCCGTTGCTCTTGCGGAGACGCTCGCGCACGGTGAGGTCGCGGAAGCGATCGTGGATGTCGCCGAGCGGATCGTTGTACGGCGCGATAGTGCAGGATCGGGGTCGTCGCGAGACCGCCAGCGCCGGAATTCAAACGGCCCGCCACATAGGTGAGGCGAATCGACTCGGGATCGGCCACGCTGCGCTCGGGCCGGACCTGACCGTCGTTGTCGAAGCCGCCGATTTTCGTGTTGAGATCGAGAAATTCCGCCATTGAGATCGCTCCGCGATTGAGTGCCTCGAGTCCGTACTGCACACCGACGTTGTCGAGCGAACGGCGGGCAAAGCCCGTCAGCGGATCCCGTCCGAAGGTGGCGACGTTCGTGTCCCACATGGTGCACCGCGCGCCCTTGGGGTTCTTGACCGGGTCGTAGACCAGTTCGGCCGGGATGCCGCAGCCGCGCGTGTTGGTGGCCACGATGACGTCGACGAACGCGCGGTCCCATGCGCGGCAGGTGCCGGGCGTGTAGCCTTCGACTGCCGTCTGCTTCTCAGCCGTCCACGTCGTGGGATCGGTCTTGTAATAGTTCAGCAGCAGCCGGCAATCGGTCACGCCGGGCCGCACGCTGACCGAATCGGGATAGGTGAGGCTCGGCATGATGCCGTCCAGCAGGCCGGGAAAGTTCTGCGCGATCAGAAGCTGCTGAATGGCGCCGCCAGAACCGCCGAAGCCGATCGTCCAGACCGGCAATCCGTATCGCTCGACGAAGTGCTCCTTGATCATCATCAACGCCTCGGCCGACAGGTTGTCGTTGCAGTGCTGCTGCATCACGTTTTGCGTCGAGATCGCGTGCGCAAAGCCGCGCGACAGTGCCTGGTCGCTGAGCGCGCCGGTGGCCTGATTGGTCCCCTGGTTGTAGTTGGTGCCGCACCCGCCGCCGAAGGAGAACATCAGCCGTCGGTTCCAGCCGTCGCCGGGAGTCCATGCGTTGCCGGTGCTCCGCGACGGATCGTCGAGGATGGCAATGCGATAGATCGCCCGGTTGATCGTGCCCGATTCGACCCGAACGATATAGGGCACGGTCTTGCCGTCGGTCGTGGTCGTCTGCGCGACGTCTGCCGGCCGCGGTCCCGCAAGATCGGTGAGCGGCTTGAAGTGCGGCCGTTCGGCGACCGGCTGCGTCCCAGCGACAGGCGGAGGCGGTAGCGTCGAGCGGTAGAAGTACTCGACCTTGGTCGTGGCCGAGCAGTTCTCGTCGAGTGGATCACCAAGACCGGATTGGGTGGTGTTGCAGACGAAGGGTGTCAGGTGCGGACCCGAGACGATGGGGCCTGCGATCGGATGATTCGTGAGTTGAAGCCGTGCGGAGCCATTGCCGCGGCGCGCTTCGATGGTGTTCGCGCCGAGACGAAGTCCCTCGACCAGGCCGGTCACCGTTCGTCGCGCCTCGTTCGGGCGGAACGTCGTGGAGATGTCCTGACCGTTCAGCGTCACGGTCAAGCCGTCAGTGGTGGGCGCTTTGATCTCGACGAGCGCGTTGCCACCGCTCACCATGTCGGGCCGACCCGACAACACGCCGATGACCAGCGCGCCTTGCGCGCCCAGATGTGGCCCCAACGCCGCCAATCCCATGGCACATACTGCAGAAACCGTCGCTGCCTTTGCGTTTCGCATCTGAGTTCCCCACAGGAAAGTTACAAGTTACAAGTTACGAGTTACAAGTTCGTGGTCATCTCCGAGATGCTCGACCCAGCTGGGCGTGGTGCACATGTCGTCTGTTTTGAACTTGTAACTTGCAACTTGTAACTTTCGTTCCGATCAGGCGCGCTCGAACAGCGCTGCCGCGCCCTGCCCGCCTCCCACGCACATCGTCACGACGCCATAGCGCGCGCCGCGACGCGCCATCTCGCCAGCCAACGTGCCGACAAGCCTCGATCCCGTCATCCCGAACGGATGTCCAATCGCAATCGATCCGCCGTTGACGTTCAGCCGCTCCATCGGCAGCCCGAGGCGATCGCGACAATAAACCACTTGCGAGGCGAATGCCTCATTCAATTCCCAGAGATCGATGTCGTCGATTGTCAGCCCGTGCTTTTTGAGCAGCTTGGGGACCGCGAACACCGGGCCGATGCCCATCTCGTCCGGTTCGCACGCGGCGACCGCATATCCTCGAAACACGAGCTGTGGCTGAATGCCAAGCGCCTTTGCCCGTGCGGCCGACATGACGAGCGTTGCCGACGCGCCGTCTGAAAGCTGTGACGAGTTCCCCGCGGTCACGCTGCCTTGGCCGCTCGCCGTGTCGAATACCGGCGGCAACTTGGCGAGACCTTCGAGCGTGGTATCTGCGCGATTGCACTCGTCCCGGTCAACGTGCACGACCTCCTCACCAATCTTCTCGCCGGTCTTCTTGTCGAGCACTCCGCGAGTGACATCGAGCGGCGCCAACTCGTCGGCGAAAAACCCTTCCTGTTGCGCGCGCGCGATTCGTTGCTGGCTGGCTAGTGACAGTTGATCCTGGGCATCGCGCGTCACGCCGTAGCGCTTGGCCACGACCTCCGCGGTTTCACCCATGGCCATATAGAGACCCGGATGGTGATCTTTGACCCACGGATTCGGCGAGGTGTCGCGCTGCATCATCGTGATTGATTCGACGCCGCCGCCGATGGCGGCCTCCACCCCCTCCTGCGTCACCATGTGCGCGGCCTGGACGATGGCCTGAAGGCCCGAATTGCAGAACCGATTCACGGTGACGCCAGGTGTTGTGACCGGAAGGCCAGCGCGAAGGGCGGCCACGCGCGCGATGTTGTGTCCCTGGGCGCCGTGTGGCTGTCCGCATCCCAGAACCACCTCCTCGATCTCGGATGGACTCAACTGCGGGGCTTTCGACAGGACGTGCTTGATCGCGTGAGCGGCGAGATCGTCCGGGCGCGTGAGGTTGAATGATCCACGGCCCGACTTGGCCAGGGGCGTGCGGCTGCTGGCTACGATGACGGCTTCGCGCATGGACGGGATCATAGTGCAGCCGCTGAGTTACAAGTTACAAGTTCCAAGTTACAAACCGAGTTCAAAGTTGGAGGTCAGTCTCCCGTTTTGAACTTGTAACTTGTAACTTGTAACTTTGAAGCGAGTAGGATTGCCCCGTGCGCCCGATCCTCAGTGCTGCGTTGCTCGTGTTGCTCGCCTCGCTTGTTGGGACGGCTCGGCAAGGTTCCCCGGCCACGCCCGCGTCGAAGAAGCTCCTGTTCCTCACGCACGCCGCGCTCTACAAACACACCAGTCTCGGCCCGGCCGAGAACGCCGTGACGGAACTTGGCAAACAAGGCGGGTTCAGCGTCACGACCGTGCAGGGCTACAAGCAGGACGCTGACAAGCTCGACCTCACGTTTCTCACACCGGAGTACCTCGATCAGTTCGACGGCCTGATGCTGATGACGAATGGCAACCTGCCACTCACCGACGATCAAAAGCGCGCGTTGATCGAATTCGTGCGCAACGGCAAGGCCCTGATCGGTGCGCATTGTGCGAGCCTCACGCTCTACAATCACCCGGCCTTCGGCGAGATGCTGGGCGGCTACTTCCGCCGATCCGGCCGTCAGAATCGCATCGTCATTCTGAAAGTCGAGGACCAGAAGCACCCGGCGACCCGAATGCTGGGAGCCAGCTGGCCTGTCGTCGATGAGTTCTATCTGTTCGGAACCGCACCGTGGGATGCCACGCGACCGACGGAGAACGTCGATGCGCTGTTCGGCAATCGAATTCCAGTCGGTTTCTCGCGCGATCGCGTACATGTGCTTTTGAGCATCGACACCGAGACCTCGAACCTCGCCGGTCAACCCGAGATGCAACGAGGCGGCGACTATCCGCAAGCGTGGTGGCGATCGTTTGGTCAAGGCCGTGTGTTCTACACGGCGCTCGGTCATCGTGATGACATCTGGTCGAACGATCCGATCTTTCGCGCGCACATTCTTGGTGGGATTCGGTGGGCGCTCGGGCTGGAACAGTGACCGCCGTCAGTTGCCGGCAGCCGGCTCAAGAAAGCCTGTGAATTCATCCTCTCGTGGCTTCCGCCTTCAGGCGGAAGTTGGGCGCGGGCATTGATCTTCCGGCTGAAGCCGGGAGTCACGCGATCGATTTATTCACAAGCACTGTAGCCGGGCCAACGTGCGAGAATTCCCCCGTGCAAATTGACGCCGCCATCGTCTGGGAACAGGGTGCTCCGTTGTCCGTCGAGTCTGCGGAGCTCGATGCGCCTCGTGCGGGTGAAGTTCTCGTCGAGGTGAAAGCGGCGGGAGTCTGTCACAGCGATCTGCACGCGACGTCCGGCGACTGGCCGATGCGGCGTGCCCTTCGTGCCGGGGCACGAGGGCGCGGGCATCGTTCGCGGCGTCGGCGCTGGTGTCACGCGTGCGGCGCTTGGTGATCACGTGGTCTTTTGCTGGGCGCCGTCGTGCGGGCACTGCGACCCGTGCCGGCTTGGTACGCCACTGCTGTGCGATCGGCTCGAGAAAACGACGTTTCGCAACAAACTGCCGACCGGCGATACGAGGTTGCACGCCAAAGGACAGGACGTCGCGCCGTTTCTCGGCACCGCGTGCTTCGCTAGTCACACTGTCGTTCCGCAGGAAGGCTTGGTGACCGTGCCCGCCGAAGTGCCCTTCGAGGCGTTGGGGGCGGTCGGCTGTGCGGTGGTGACGGGCGTCGGCGCGGTCAGCAACGCCGCCAAAATTCCGCCCGGTGCGGTCGTCGCCGTCATTGGCGCCGGGGGCGTCGGCCTCAACGTCGTGCAGGGGGCGGCGCTGGCAGGTGCATCTCGCATCATCGCAATCGACCGCGAGTCGGCGCCGTTAGCCGTGGCAAGTTCGCTCGGAGCGACCGACGTGTCGCAGCCGACGGGGAAGACCTCGGAAGCGGTTCGAGCGCTGACGAACGGCCGCGGCGCCGACTTCGTCTTCGACACCGTTGGGACGCCCGCAACTCTCACAGATGCAATCACTTCCGCCAGGAAGGGCGGCACCATCGTGGTGACCGGGTTGTCTCGAATCGATGCCCAGGGGACCATCCGGCTCTACCCGTTCGTCATGCAGGAGAAGCGCCTGATCGGGTCGGTTTACGGGTCGGGTAACCCGCTGCTCGACATCGAGCACCTCGTCAACCTGTATCGTGATGGGCGGCTCAAACTCAACGAGTTGACGACCAGGACGTACCGACTCGATCAGGTGAACGACGCGCTCGCGGCGCTCGGTCGAGGTGACGGCGGGCGCGGGGTTCTGCTTTTCTGAGTGCCCTGCGCGGTCGTGGCAGCCGGTCGCTCTTACGCTGTCCGTTCGCCCGCCAGCACTTTACAAACTCTGACAACAAGGTGCCCATAAATTGTAGAAAATGAATGGTTTACGCGTGGGGCGAAGCTGCGGGTCCGTCCGCCGACGCTTCGCTCGCTGCGCGCGAGACAGGGATCACGAATGCAGCGCCTCCTGTTTGCGATTCCCGCCGCTCTCGTCGCGGCACTGGGAGTCGCCCGCGGCCACCAGTCAATCGCCTCGAACCCAAGGAGCCTCCCGCGGCTCCCGCGCAGGACACTGCGTCGCAGACCCAACTCGTCAAGCAGTACTGTGCGACCTGTCACAACGACCGCACCAAGGCAGGGCAACTCTCGTTAGCCAGCTTTGAAGCGGCGACGATCGAGCAGCATCCCGAGCTGGCCGAGAAAATGATTCGCAAGCTGCGGACGGGCATGATGCCGCCCGCCGGTGCGAAGCGTCCGGACGAAGCCACGCTCACATGCATTCGTGTCGTCGCTCGAAAGTCGCATCGATCGCGCGGCGGCCTTGCGCCCGAACCCCGGTCACCGGCCATTCCAGCGACTCAACCGCGCCGAGTACGACCTCGCCATTCAGGGCTTGCTCGGCATCGATGTCGACGTCTCGGCCTTGCTGCCACCTGACACGATCAGCCACGGCTTCGACAACATTGCCGACGTGCAGGCGTTCTCACCGACGGTGCTCGAAGGCTACCTGCGAGCGGCGGCGAAGATCAGCCGCGACGCGATCGGCGATCCGAACCGCCGCGCCGTCAGGCGTCATCTATAAAGTGCCGAGGACCGCAGCGCAGCTCAAGCACGTCGAGGGCGCTCCGATCGGGACGCGCGGCGGCTCGTCGCTCGTGCACATCTTTCCGGCGGACGGCGAATACACCTTCCGCATGATGTTCCACAGCATTCCGACCGGGCAGCTCTATGGGAGCACGACGCGCGGCGAGCAGATCGAGGTCTCGATCAACGGCGACCGCGTGGCGCTGCTCGACATCAACCCACGGCTGAGCGAGGCCGACCCCAAGGGCATCAGCATCGAGACCGCCGCCAATCATGGTGAAGGCGGGACCGCACCGGGTGTCGGCAGCATTCCTCGCACGATCGGAGAGTCCGGTTGACGATCTGCTCGCGCCTGTCGATTACACGCTGGCCGACACGCAAATCGGCAGCGCGATGGGCGTGACGACGTTGCCACACCTGCGCGAGCTGGCGATCACCGGACCGAGCAAGGTTACCGGCGTCTCCGAAACCGTCAGCCGTCGTCGCATCTTCCATTGCCGTCCCACGACGCCGGCGGAAGAGGCGCCCTGCGCGGAGCGAATCCTTCGCACGCTCGCGAACCAGGCGTACCGACGTCCGGTCAACGGCGATGAGATGCAGGGGCTGCTCGAGTTCTATGACGCGGGTCGCAAAGAGGGTGATTTCGAGACGGGCATTCGGACCGGGCTGCAGGCGATTCTTGCGAGCCCGCAATTCCTGCTGCGCCTCGAGCGCGCCCCCGCCGGCATCAAGCCCGGTCAGAACTATCGGATCAGCGACATCGATCTGGCGTCGCGACTGTCGTACTTCCTGTGGGGCACGGTTCCCGACCAGGAGCTGATCAACCTCTCGATGAAGTCGCAGCTGCGCGCGCCCGGGATGCTCGAGGCGCAGGTGCGGCGCATGCTCGCAGGATCCGCGATCGGAAGCGCTCGCCACGCGATTCGCGTCGCAGTGGCTGCGGCTGCAGGATCTCGACAAGATTCACCCTGATGCGCTGACGTATCCGAAGTTCGATCACTATCTCGCCGAAGCGATGCGCCGCGAAACCGAGCTGCTGTTCGAGACGTTGATTCACGAGGATCGCAGCGTGCTCGAGCTGCTGACGGCCGACTGGACGTTCGTGAACGAACGCCTGGCGCGGCACTACGGCATTCCGAACATCACCGGTGATCACTTCCGGCGAGTGCAACTGGCTGACGAGAATCGCCGCGGGCTGCTGGGCCACGGCAGCATCCTGATGATGACCTCGGTGGCCGATCGCACGTCGCCGGTCATTCGCGGCAAGTGGGTCATGGAAGTGCTGCTCGGCATCGCCGCCGCCACCGCCGCCCGCCAACGTTCCGGCCCTCGAAGAGACGAGTGGCGTCGCCGACGCGCGGTTGCTGTCGGTTCGTGAGCGGATGGAAGAGCATCGCAAGAATCCGGCGTGCACCTCGTGCCATCGAGTGATCGATCCGCTGGGACTCGCACTCGAGAACTTCGACGTCACCGGCGCGTGGCGCATCAAGGACAACGGCGTGCCGATCGACCCGTCGGGCACGTTGTATGACGGCACCGCGATGAGCGGTCCGATCGGGTTGCGACAGGCATTGCTCAAGCGATCGAACGTCGTTCTGACGAGTTTTACCGAGAGCCTGATGACCTACGCGCTCGGCCGGCGGGTCGAAGCACTACGACATGCCGACGATTCGGACGATCGTTCGCGAGGCAGGGAAGAACGGCCACAAGATGTCAGCGTTCATTCTCGGCGTGATTGGCAGCCCGGCGTTTCAGATGAGCCGCGCCGAGGCCGTGGAAACGACAGCGGCTTCGCAGCACTAGAGCACGTTAGGCACTTTTGGAGAGACCGATGATCATCACGAAGAAGCACGTTTCGCGGCGCACTGTCCTGCGCGGAATGGGCGTGACGATGGCGCTGCCGTTCCTGGATGCGATGGTGCCGGCCCGGACCGTGTGGGCGAAGACCGCCGCGGCGGGGAAGATTCGCCTCTCCTGCATCGAACAGGTGCACGGCGCCGCTGGCAGCACGAAGATTGGCCTCGACAAGAACATGTGGTCGCCCGCGGCGGTTGGTCGCTCGTTCGATTTGTCGGCCGACGAGCCTCAGCCCGCTCGAGCCGTTCCGCGACTACGTCACGATCGTGAGCAACACGGACGTGCGGAACGCCGAGGCCTTCGCGCCCAACGAGATTGGCGGCGATCACTTCCGGTCGAGCGCGGTGTTCCTGACCCAGGCGCATCCGAAGCAGACCGAAGGGTCCGACGTGCACGTCGGTCCCTCGATCGATCAGCTCTACGCCCAGAAGTTCGGGCAGGACACCGCCATCCCCTCGATGCAGTTGGCGATCGAGAACGTCGATCAGGCGGGCGGCTGTGCCTACGGCTATGCCTGCGTCTATACCGACACCATCAGCTGGGCCGACGCCGAAACGCCGCTGCCGATGATTCGCGATCCGCGCTACGCCTTCGATCAGCTCTTCGGCGTCGGCGCGACCCCGCAGGAACGCGCCGCGCGGCGTCGCACCGATCGGACCATCCTCGACTTCATCTCGACCGAGATTTCACGGCTGCGCAACACGCTGGGGACGTCCGACCGGGCGCGTCTCGACAGCTATCTCGAGGACGTGCAGGAAGTCGAGCGTCGGATTCGTCTCGTCGAAGCGCGCAACACCAGCGGCGAAGAGCGCGAACTGCCGGGTGCGCCCGCCGGCGTGCCCGACTCGTTTACCGAGCACGTGAAGCTGATGTACGACCTGCAGGCGCTGGCGTTCGCGGGCGACA
Source organism: uncultured Acidobacteriota bacterium (assembly GCA_963802675.1). Lineage (GTDB taxonomy): Bacteria > Acidobacteriota > Vicinamibacteria > Vicinamibacterales > UBA2999 > JACCSI01. The sequence continues at coordinate 110,501 of CAWDJL010000016.1, read as the reverse complement.
TTACTCGTGTCTTCTCGTTCAAGACCGGTCGCGACGGTTCGGCGCGCGTCTATCCGGACAGCGGCGTCAACCTGCCGTTCCACCCGGCATCGCACCATGGCGAGCGCGAAGACCGCGTGACGCAGTTCGCGGCGATCAACAAATACCAGGTCAGCCTGCTGCCGTACTTCATGGAGAAGCTGAAGTCGCTCAAGGAAGGCGACGGCAACCTGCTCGATCAGACGGTGATCGTCTACGGATCGCCCATGGGCAACTCGAACGTGCACAACCACAAGCGCTGCCCGCTGTTCCTCGCCGGGCACGGTGGTGGCATGTTGAAGGGTGGCCTGCACCTGAAAGGCGCGGACGGAACGCCGATGGCCAACGTCCTCCTGACCCTGGCGCATGGCCTCGGTCTCGAGATGGCGAGCTTCGGCGACAGCACCGGCGAGTTCAACTTGAACGCGGTAGCTGAGACGACGGTCTAACGGCGGTGGCCAGGTTGCGGGTTTCGAGTCCTTGCCCGGCCTAGCCTGTTTGAATGGAGTAACCGCAGATGCTGCGACGGAGATTGGCAAGTGCGTTGTGTGTGAGCGCCCTTGGTGCGCTGTGCCTGACGACGGTTCTCGGGGCGCGCGGAGGCGCCGGTCGCCGAAGCCGCACGCACCGGAGACCGGGAGGCGGTTCGCGCCCTGTTGAAGCAAGGCATGGACGTCAACGCCGTCGCAGGGCGACGGTATGACGGCGCTGCACTGGGCCGCGCGGCTGGGCGACGTCGAGTTGGCGCAGATGCTGCTCTACGCGGGCGCCAACGTGAAGGCGATGACTCGGCTCGGTTCCTACACGCCGCTCCTGATGGCGGCACAGATCGGCCACGCGCCGATGCTGGAGACGTTGATCAAATCCGGTGGCGATCCGAAGGCGGCGACGAGCAATGGCACGACGCCGTTGATGCTGGCGGCGGCGTCGGGCAAGGCCGACGCGGTGCGCCTGCTGCTCGAGCATGGCGCCGATCCCAATGCCAAGGAATCCGCACGTGGCGAAACCGCGTTGATGTTCGCCGCCAACTTCAATCGCGTGGACGCGATGAAAGCGCTCATCGAGAAGGGCGCCCAGATTGACGTCGCGACCAAGGTGACCGATCTCGCCGGCTTGACGAGTCCTGAGGAGGAGTTCTTCCGCCAGCAGCAGCAACAGCAGCAGGGCGGTCAGGGTCAGGGCCAGGGTCAGGGGCAGGGCCAGGGCCAGGGGCAAGCCCAGGGACAAGCAGCCGGTCAGGCGGTCAGGGCGGCGGCCAAGGCGGTGGCCGCGGTCCCGGCGGACCCGGCGGACAAGGTGCGCCGGCGGCCGGTCAGGGCGGTGGACAAGGTGGGGGACGCGGCGGCCCGGGCGCAGGCGCTCCGGCGAACCGTGGGCCAGACATCGCAGGCGTGACGCGGCAGTATCGCTTCAACGAGCTGGTGAGCACCCAGGGTGGATTGACGCCGCTCCTGTTTGCGGCTCGTCAGGGTCACATCGATGCCGCGACCGCGCTCCTCGACGCGGGCGCCGACGTCAATCAAGTGAGTCCGGGCGACAAGACGAGCCCCTTGCTCATGGCCATCATCAACGGCCACTTCGACCTCGCGAACCTGATGATCGAGCGCGGCGCGGATGTGAAGCTCGCGAGCGACAACGGTGCGACGCCTCTGTACGCGGTGCTGAACGTGCAATGGGCGCCAAAGGCGCTGTATCCGCAGCCGCGCGCCTATACGCAGCAGAAGATGTCGCACCTCGATCTGATGAAGGTGCTCATCGACCAAGGGCGCTGACGTCAATGCGCGGCTGAAGAAGAAGGTGTGGTACTCGGGCTACAACTTCGATCTCGCCGGCGTCGACGAGATTGGCGCGACCGCCGTTCTGGCGCGCGGCGTACGCGAGCGACGTGGAAGCGATGAAGCTGCTGGTGGCAAACGGTGCGGATCCTGACGATTCCGTCAGCACGACCGGCCGGGCGGCCTCGCACTGGCGATGGCGGCCGCGAGCAGGTGCAGGACGTGTCCGGTTTACCTCCGGTCCCGGTGGGCGGGGCTGCCGTCACACCGTTGCAGGCGGCATCGGGCGTCGGCTACGCCGAGGGGTTCGCGGCCAACTCTCATCGCTATGCTCCGGGCGGGATGCTCGCGGCCGTCAAGTATCTGATCGAAGAACTCGGCGCCGACGTCAACGCGCGCGATCACGAGGGCAACACCGCCTTGCATCACGCGGCTTCACGCGGCGACGTCGAGATGATTCTGTATCTGGTGTCGAAAGGCGCGGACGTGAAAGCCGTCAACCGCGAAGGGCAGTCGACGGCCGACATGGCGAATGGACCCGTGCAGCGCACCCAACCCTATCCGGAGGCGTTGGAATTGCTCGTCAAGCTGGGCGCCAAGAACAACAACAAATGCGTCTCGTGCTGACGAGCGAGGCTCCGCCTGAGGCCGCTAGAACCTGTTTTGAGTTGAACGTTTTCTGACAATGAAGGCAATCGTTCCCTCCACCGTTGGCGCGGTCGTGCTCGGTGTCGGTCTGGCCCTTGCCGCCGGGCAGGCGCCGAAGGCACCGGCGGCGCCGGCAATGGCTGCCCCGTCTCGGGCAGCGGCCACACCGCCTGCGAGACAGCCGGCTGGCGGGGCTGCGTCGGCGAAGCGCGCCGCACCTCCACTCGTGGCCGCGCATACCGCTGGCCCGACCGCCGCCGAGCAGACCGCGATGGTGAAGCAGGTACTGCGTCGGCTGCCACAGCGATCGCGCCAAGGCTGGTGGGCTGACGCTCGCCTCGTTCGATGCCGCCAACGCGACCGCGCAGGTCGAGATCGCGGAAAAGATGATCCGAAAGCTCCGCGCCGGCATGATGCCGCCCGCGGGCGCGAAACGACCCGAGGGCGATGCGCTGCTCGGGCTCGCGCGCACGCTCGAAGACCGAATCGACCGCGCGGCGGCGCTCAATCCCAATCCCGGATTCCGCCCGTTCCAGCGCGCCAACCGCGCCGAGTATGCGCGCGCCGTGCGTGACCTGCTGGACGTCGAGGTCGATGTCAACACGTTCTTGCCGCCCGACACCATCAGCGACGGCTTCGATAACGTGGCCGATGCGCAGACGCTGTCACCGACGTTGATGGAAGGCTATCTGCGGGCCGCCAGTCAGATCAGCCGCCTTGCGGTGGGCGATCGCAACGCGACCGCGACCTCCGTCACCTACAAGATTCCTCGCGCCCGTTCACAGATGGCGCACGTCGACGGTGCGCCGATCGGTACTCGTGGCGGCGTGTCCGAGATCCACGTGTTCCCGGCCGACGGCGAATACATCTTCAAGGCGGCGATGCACTACGAGCCGCTCGGAGGGTTGACCGGTCGAGCCACGATGAGCGCGTTCGGCTTGACAGAGCTGATTGACGTATCCATCGATGGCGAGCGCGTGGCGACGCTCGAGCTCAACTCTCGCATGAGCGAGTCCGATCCCAAGAACAACCTCGAGCCGCAGACCCCACCGATTCACGTCAAGGCGGGTCCGCATCGCGTGTCCGCCGCCTTCGTGCAGAATTTCGAGGCCATTCCGGACGACCTCGTGGTCCCGCTGGAGAACACCCTCGCGGACGTCTCGATTGGGCAGGGCATCACGCTGCTGCCGCACATGCGCGAGCTGCGCATCATCGGCCCCTCTCGCGTGACCGGTGTCTCCGACACGCCGAGCCGGCGTCGCATCTTCACCTGCCGTCCTACGAGCGGCGCTGAGGAAGCGACGTGCGCACGCGACATCATCAGGCGGCTCGCGACCCACGCGTTCCGCGGTCCGGTCAGTGCCGACGATCTCGAAGGCCTCGAGGTGTTCTATCGCGATGGTCGTAGCGAAGAACGACTTCGAGAGCGGCATTCGACTCGCGTTGCAGGCGATTCTCGCCAGCCCGCGTTTTGTGTTCCGGTTCGAAGAGGCGCCGCCAACCGTTCGTCCCGGGCAGAGCTATCGCATCACCGACGCGGATCTCGCGTCGCGGCTGTCGTTCTTCCTGTGGGGAACCGCACCCGATGCCGAGTTGCTGAAGGTCGTGGCGAACCGCACGTTGCGTGCGCCAGGTGGTCTCGACCGGCAGGTGAAGCGGATGCTTGCCGATCCGCATGCCGAGGCGTTGTCGACGCGGTTCGCGGCGCAGTGGCTCAGGCTGCAGGACCTCGACAAGGTCAATCCCGACTATCTCCAGTACCCGCAGTACGACGATCGACTCGCCGCCAGCCTGCGACGCGAGACCGAGCTGTTCTTCGACAGCCTCGTGCGCGAGGATCGCAGCCTGCTGGATTTGGTGACGGCTGACTACTCGTTCGTCGACGAACGCGTGGCGCTGCACTACGGCATCCCGAACATCACGGGTCCCGAGTTCCGTCGCGTCACGCTCCCGGAGAACCGCCGCGGCATTCTCGGGCACGGCAGCATTCTCGTGCTGACGTCGAACTCGGACCGCACGTCACCGGTCTATCGCGGCAAGTGGGTGATGGAGGTCCTGCTCGGCAGCCCGCCACCACCGCCTCCACCCAATGTTCCCGAACTGGACGAGGTCAAATCGACGGCGGCCGGGCGCACATTGTCGGTGCGCGAGCGGATGGAGGAGCACCGGAAGAACCCGACGTGCAACGCGTGCCACCGGGTGATCGATCCGCTGGGGCTGGCGCTCGAAAACTACGACCCGACGGGAGCCTGGCGCATCAAGGACAACGAGGTCGCCGTCGATCCGGTGGGCGTGCTCTATGACGGTACCAAGGTCGATGGTCCGGCGAGTTTGCGGACCGCGCTCCTCCGGCACAAGGATGCCCTGGTCCTCAGCTTCACAGAAAGCCTGATGACCTACGCGCTGGGTCGTCGCGTCGAGACCTACGATATGCCGGCGATTCGAGCGATTGTGCGCAACGCGGAGGCGAGCGGCTACAAGATGTCGGCCTTCGTCAACGGCGTCATCAAGAGCGCGGCGTTCCAGCGCGGAATGGCGCCGGTGGGCGAGGCGCGGGCGGCGGAAGCGGGGAGCAGCAGATAGGACTGACGTACAAGCCACGAGACACAGAGTCTCCGAGGTTAAAAATTAGAGAATTCTCTGAGTCTCTGTGACTCTGAGGCTCGTTCGTGGGGACAACCGGTTAGAATCTGACGTAGGGGCATGAACCGATGTTCATAGCGAAAAAGCAACTCTCGCGCCGCGAAGTCCTGCGGGGCATGGGCGTGACGGTGGCTTTGCCGTTCCTCGATGCGATGGTGCCGGCGCGGGGAGCGCGGGCGCAGGCTGCGGCCAGCAAGGTCCGCCTGGCCGCCATCGAGATGGTCCACGGCGCAGCCGGCAGCACGAAGATCGGCATCGAGAAGAACATGTGGTCGCCGGCCGCCACCGGGCGCGCCTTCGACCTCATGCCGACGAGCCTGAGCCCGCTCGAAACCTTCCGCGACCACCTGACGATCATCAGCAATACCGACGTCCGCAACGCCGAGGCGTTCGACGCGCCGGAGATTGGCGGCGATCATTTCCGATCGAGCGCCGTGTTCCTGACGCAGATGCACCCGCGTCAAACCCAAGGGTCGGACGTCCGGGTGGGCACGTCACTCGATCAGTTCTTCGCCCAGAAGCACGGCCAGGACACCGCCATCCCCTCGCTCCAGTTGTGCATCGAGAACGTCGATCAGGCAGGCGGGTGTTCCTACGGCTATTCGTGCGTCTACACCGATTCCATCAGCTGGGCCTCGCCGGAGGAGCCGCTGCCGATGGTGCGCGACCCGCGAGCCGTGTTCGACATGCTCTTCGGCGTCGGCGCGACGCCGCAGGAGCGCGCCGAGCGCCGCTCGGAGGACCGCAGCATCCTGGATTGGATACGCGAGGACATGTCACGTCTGCGCAATACGCTGGGCAGCGCCGACCGGGCTCGCTTGAACGACTACCTCGAAGACATCTACGAGATCGAACGCCGGATCAAGCGCGTCGAAGCGCAAAACAGCACGGGCGAGCCGCGCGAGCTTCCGGGCGCGCCGATTGGCGTCCCCGACTCGTTCGAAGAGCACATCAAGCTGATGTTCGATCTGCAGGCGTTGGCATTTGCCTCCGATATCACGCGAGTCTTCGCGTTCAAGCTCGGTCGCGACGCCTCGAATCGCGTGTTCGCCGAGAGTGGCACCAGCACCGGCTTCCATTCGGCCTCGCATCACGGGGATCGTGAGGACCGCGTCACCGCCTTCGCGCGCATCAACCGGTATCACATCAGCATGCTGCCGTATTTCCTGGACAAGCTGAAGAAGACACCGGATGGCGACGGGACGCTCCTGGACAACACGCTCGTGCTCTACGGATCGCCCATGGGCAATTCGAACGTTCACAATCACAAGCGTTGTCCGCTGTTCCTCGCCGGGCACGCGGCCGGCAAGCTGAAGGGGGGCCTTCATCTCAAGGCGCCCGACGGCACCCCCATGGCGAATGCGATGCTCACCGTTGGCAACATGCTGGGCTTGGACTTCGAGAAGTTTGGCGACAGCACCGCTGCGATGGACCTCAATCAAGCGCCCAGCACCACTGTTTGAGCATTTCCGGCCCATCCTAGGCAAATGGCCGAGGTTGAACCCCTCGGCCATTTTTTTGCACAGCCTCCGACGGAGGAGCTGGACCATGCGCCGCTCGACCCTCGTCCTTCTCGTATTGAGTCTGGTGGCCAGCGTGGAGGGGTGTGCCAGGGGTGCAATGGGGCCATCGGCTTCGAGCCGCATCGACCCTGGCCCGCGCTCCATCGACCGCCTGAGCGTCCTCGAGCGTCGTTCCATTCTCGAGCGCGCGCAGGTGTGGCGCCCAATTGATACCGCCAGGCTCAATCTGATCAGCGGTCCAGCGGCCGCCGATGGTTTTCCATTCGACGCCTTAGCAGCCTGCGACTATCACTTCCCTGACAAGCCCCTGTCGGGCGTCACGCCGAAATTCGAGTGCGCCTTACGGCCCGGCGGCAAGAATCTTTCACCTGAAGGGAGAAGCCGCGCGGATATCGTCAAGGTGAAGTACGGCGAGACCAACGGTGAAGTGTACGCGGAGGTCGCCAGCAGCCGGCTTTTCTGGGCGCTCGGGTTTGTCGTCGATCGTATGTATCCCGTCAGCGTGCTGTGCCGCAACTGTCCGCCCGATCCGTTCAAGGAAAGCAAGGAGGACTGGCGTTTTCGGCAAACGCGCCAAGGGTGCGACGAGGCGGTACGAGACTGCGGTCATCGAGCGCGACGTGAATGGCGAGAAGGTCGAGGTGCCAGACTACGAGGGCTGGGCGTGGCCCGAGCTCGACTTCGTCAACGAGGAATCGGGCGGTGCGCCGCGCGCACATGTCGATGCCTTGAAGCTGCTCGCTGTCTTCGTGCAGCACGTTGACAACAAGCCGGAGCAGCAGGCCATCGTGTGTACCGATGCGCGCGAGCGTCGCGATCGAGCAGGCAACGCGACCTGTGCGGCGCCGATCCTCGTCGTCAAGGATCTGGGCTCGACGTTTGGCGGGGCCAGGCTGTTCAACTACGACAAGATGAAATTGGACAGCTGGCGTCAGGTGCCGATCTGGCGTGACCCGGCGACGTGTCAAGGTGACCTGTCACGAAGCATCATCGGGAACTTGGAACACCCAACGGTCAGCGAGGCCGGCCGCAGATTCCTAGCGACACGCCTGTCGATGCTCAGCGATCGCCAGCTGCACGACCTCTTTACGGCGGCCCGCGTCGAGCGGCGGGGCGATACCACCCGGGACGCAGACGGTCACCGCCGGCCGGTGACGGTGGCCGACTGGGTTGGCGCGTTCAAGGTCAAACGCGGCAGATTGTGAATCACCGCTGTCCGGCGTAGGGCATAGGGCATGGGGCATAGGGCATAGGGCATAGCAGGGCATAGGGCCTCCTCCCTCTTATGCCCTACGCCCTATGCCCTACGCCCTGTAAGTGCCTGTCAACCGGCCACTTACCAGAGACATTCGCAGACATTCGCACCTGAAAGATGAGAGAATAAAACGCTCGTCGTTACGGATACTTTTGCCGGCCGGCCGTCAGGGGGCCGAGGTCAGACATGAATCGACTCGTCGTGTCGATGCTGGTGGTAGGAGTTGCGGCGCTTAGCGCCCAGTCTGCCGTTTCGCAGGCGCAGCGACCCTCGCCGCCTGCGACGGTCGCTCAGCCCACCACGCCGCCGTCACAACCCTCTTCATCACCGGTCAGAAGCTCCCAAGTTGTCGTCGACACATCAGCCGTCTACCGATGCCCAGACCAGGGCTGCGGCACAGACGGCTTTGGTCAAGCAGTACTGCACGAGCTGCCACAACGATCGCACCAAGGCCGGCCAGCTCACGCTCGCCGCGTTCGACGCCTCCAAGGCCGCGGACAGTGCGCCGATCGTCGAGAAGATGATTCGCAAGCTGCGCGCCGGGATGATGCCCCCGGCGGGTGCGAAGCGACCGGATGGGCCCGCGCTGACGACTCTTGCCGCCGCGCTCGAGACGCGTATCGATCGCGCGGCGGCGCTCGATCCCAATCCTGGCTCACGACCTTCGCAGCGTTTGAATCGTGCGGAGTACGCCAACGCGGTGCGCGAGTTGCTCGGCCTCGATATCGACGTCAATGCCTATCTGCCGCCCGATACGCTGGCGCACGGCTTCGACAACATCTCTGAAGAGCAGGGCGTCTCGACAGCGGTGATGGAGGGCTACCTGCGCGCCGCCAGCGCGATCAGCCGTCTGGCCGTCGGCGATCGCAACGCGTCGCCGACCTCCACGATCTACAAGCTGCCACGCGACGGCACGCAGATGCGGCATGTGCGCGGCGCACCGGTTGGAACACGCGGCGGCGTCTCCGTCGTTCACATTTTCCCGGCCGACGGCGAGTACGTCTTCAAGATGCTGCTGCACAGCGGTCCGACTGGCGATTTGTTCGGCGGCGCCACCCGCGGCGAGCAGATTGAGGTGTCGATCAACGGCCAGCGCGCGGCCGTGCTGACCATCAACCATCTGATGCGCGAGTCCGATCCGAACGGGCTCAACCTGCAGACGCCGCCCATCATGGTGAAGGCCGGCCCACAACGCGTGTCGGCTGCTTTCATCCAGACCGCCGACGGTCCGGTGGACGACCTCGTCGCCCCCATCGAGCACACGCTGGCGGACACGAACATCGGCGAAACGTTTGGCGTGACCGCGCTTCCGCACCTGCGGGAGTTTGCGGTGACGGGACCCCAGAAGGTCATCGGCGTTTCAGACACGCTCAGCCGTCGGCGCATCTTTTCCTGCCGGCCAACGACGGCGACAGGAGGAGACGGCGTGTGCGAACGAGATCATCAAGCGTCTGGCGCTGCAGGCGTATCGCGGCACGGCGACTGGTGACGACCTGTCGGATCTGAATCGTTTCTATCAGCAAGGACGGAAGGACGGCGACTTCGAAGCCGGCATTCGCCTGGCGCTGCAGGCCATTCTGGCCAATCCGCGATTCGTGTTCCGTCTCGAGCAGGCGCCGCCGACGCTGCGCGCCGGGCAGACCTACCGGATTACCGACCTCGATCTCGCGTCGCGCTTGTCGTTCTTCCTCTGGGGCACCGTGCCCGACGAGGAATTGGTCAAGGCCGCGACCAGCGGCGGGCTGCGAACGCCGGCCGGGCTCGATCGTCAGGTCCGCCGGATGCTCGAGGATTCCACGGTCCGAAGCAGTCGCCACTCGATTTGGCGCGCAGTGGCTCCGTCTGCAGGACATCAAGAAGAACCGGCCGGATCCGCTGCTGTACCCGCAGTGGGACGACACTCTCGCCGATGCCTTCAAGCGCGAGACCGAGCTGTTCTTCGACAGCATCGTCCGCGACGATCGCAATGTGCTCGATCTCCTGACGGCGGATTACACGTTTGCCAACGAACGGATTGCCAAGCACTACGGCATTCCCAACGTGATGGGCAATCAGTTCCGTCGGGTAGCGCTGCCGGACGAGTCGCGTCGCGGCATCCTCGGGCACGGCAGCGTGTTGCAGCTCACGTCAGTGGCCGATCGCACGTCGCCTGTGCTGCGGGGCAAGTGGGTGATGGAAGTGCTCCTGGGGACGCCGCCGCCACCTCCGCCGCCGGGTGTGCCCGACTTCGAGGAGACCAAGGGGGTCAAGGACGCTCGCACGCTGTCGGTGCGCGAGCGTATGGAGCAGCATCGCGTCAACCCGTCGTGCAACTCGTGTCACCGGGTGATCGATCCGCTCGGCCTGGCGCTCGAGAACTTCGATCCTTCGGGGAAATGGCGGATCAAAGACAGCGGCGTCGCCGTCGATCCGAGCGGCGTGATGTACGACGGCACCAAACTCAACGGCCCGGCGGATCTGCGTCAGGCGCTCATGAAGCACTCGGACGCCATTCTCCTGAGCTTCACCGAGAGCCTGATGACGTACGCGCTCGGCCGTCCGATTGAGTACTACGACATGCCGACGATCCGCGCAATCGTCCGCGACGCGGGCAAGAACGGCAATCGGATGTCGATGTTCATCACTGGCGTCGTGAACAGCAGCGCATTCAGAATGGCGAGGGCCGCGGCGGTCGAAACGACGGCCGGATCGCAGCAGGGACACTAGGCAGGGAACGCACGACGCGGTAGCTTCCGCCTTAAGCGCGGCACGAGCCGACCCGGCACACGAGTAGGCAGAAGGCACCTTAGGAGACGCGATGTTTATCAGCCAAAAACACCTTTCCCGACGCACGGTGTTGCGCGGCTTGGGCGTGACGATGGCCCTTCCGTTCCTCGAGGCCATGGTGCCGGCGCGGCGCGCGCTGGCGAAGACCACGGCTGGAAAGGTCAGGCTGGCCGCGATCGAGATGGTGCACGGCTCGGCCGGCGCCACCGCGATTGGGCTGCAGAAGAACATGTGGTCGCCGGCGGCCGTAGGTCGTAACTTCGACCTCACGCCGACCAGCCTCACGCCGCTCGAGCCGTGGCGCGACTACGTCACCATCGTCAGCAACACTGACGTGAGGAATGCCGAAGCGTTCGAGACGCCGGAGATTGGCGGCGATCACTTCCGCTCGAGCGCGGTGTTTCTCACCCAGGCGCACCCTCGTCAGACGAAGGGATCCAACGTCTTCGTCGGCAAGTCGATGGATCAGTACTACGCGCAGCGTTTCGGGCAGGAGACGGCGATTCCGTCGATGCAGTTGTGCATTGAGGCCGTCGATCAGGCTGGCGGCTGCTCCTATGGATACTCGTGCGTCTACACCGACACCATCAGCTGGGCGTCCGAGACGCAGCCGTTGCCGATGATCCGCGATCCGCGGTTCGCTTTCGACCAGTTGTTTGGCGTGGGCGCGACGCCCGCAGGAACGGGCCGAGCGTCGCCGCGAGGATCAGAGCATCCTCGATTCAATCAGCGCGGCGGCTGGACGGCTTCGCAACACGCTGGGCGCGGCCGATCGCGCCAGGCTGGCCGCCTATTTGGACGAAGTCCGCGAAGTCGAGCGCCGGATCCAGCTGGTCGAAGCGCGCAACAACAGCGGCGTGGAACGCGAACTGCCGGGGGCTCCGGCGGGCGTGCCCGATTCGTTCTCCGAGCACATCAAGCTGATGTTCGACCTGCAGGCGCTGGCCTTTGCGGGCGACACGACGCGGGTGTTCTCGTTCAAGCTTGGACGCGACGCGTCGAGCCGTTCCTACCCGGAGAGCGGGACGAAGAGCGCGTTCCACCCGGCGTCACATCACGGCGAGCGCGAGGATCGCATTGTCGACTTCGCGAAGATCAACACCTACCACGTCAGCATGGTGCCGTACTTCCTCGACAAGCTGCGCAACACGCCCGATGGCGACAGCAACCTGCTCGAGAACACGCTCGTCATTTACGGCTCGCCGATGGGCAACTCGAACGTGCACAACCACAAGCGCTGCCCGTTGTTCCTGGCGGGGCGTGCCGGCGGCCATCTCAAGGGCGGCTTGCACTTGAAAGCACCCGATGGCACGCCGATGGCCAATGTCTTCCTGACCTTGATGCACAAGCTCGGGTTGGATGACGTCGACAAGTTTGGGGACAGCACGGGTGAGTTCAATCTCACGAGCGTGCCGGAGACCACGGAGGCTCGTTCGTAGCAGATGTGATCTTCCGGCTAAAGCCGGAAGCCACGAGTCACAAACAATATCGCGTCACAAACAATCTCGCGTGACAAACAATATTGCGTGGCTTCCGCCTTCAGGCGGAAGTCTCACTAGGGAAGCGGGCGATGAAACGTCTTACGAGTGCCGTTGGATTGAGCGTCGTCGGGGCCATCGGACTCACGGCCGTCCTCGCCGCGCAGGGCACGCCCCAAGTGGCCGATGCGGCGATGGCCAAGGACGCGGCGGCGGTTCGCGCGCTGTTGAAGCAGGGCGCAGACGTCAATGCGGCTCAGGGCGACGGCATGACCGCCCTCCATTGGGCCGCGATGAACGGTGACCTCGAGCTGGCGCAGATGCTGATGTACGCGGGCGCCAATCCGCGAGCTGCGACACGGCTCAACGGCTATACGCCATTGTTTCTCGCGAGTCGCGAGGGTCAGGCCTCAATCGTCGAGGCATTGCTGAAGGCGGGTGCCGACGCCGATGCGCGCTCCTCGACCGGCTCGACCCCGCTCATGTTGGCGGCAGCATCAGGGAACGTCGAGGCCGTCAGGCGGCTGCTCGATGCGGGCGCCGATCCGAAGATCAAGGAGACCGCACGCGGACAAACCGCGCTCATGTTCGCCGCGGCCTACAACCGCGTCGGCGCGGTTGAGCTCCTGGCCAGGCGCGGTGCCGACGTGAGCGCGACCAGCAAAGTCGTCGACTTGTACGAGCTGACGCGAGAAGAAGCCGCCGCACCAGCCGCAGCTGCCGGCACCGGTGGCGGCGCTGGCGGCAGTGGGCCGCGAGCAGGCGGACAAGCCGGACCGGGTGGACCGGGCGGCGCGCGACCAGCGGCGGACACGCCCAAGCGTCCGCAGATTCCTGGTCTCGACCGCGGCTACAACTACACGGAGCTAATCGCCTACCAGGGCGGGATGTCGGCGCTGATGTTCGCGGCGCGTGAAGGTCACACCGAGACCGCCAGGGCGCTGCTGGACGCGGGCGCGAACGTGAACCAGGCGCGCGTAGGCGACCAGACGACACCGCTGCTGATGGCGACGATCAATGGTCACTTCGATCTGGCGAAGTACCTCCTCGATCGCGGCGCCGATGCGACGCTGGCAGGCGAGAACGGCGCCACGCCGCTCTACGCCGCACTCAATTGCGTATGGGCGCAGAAGTCCAACTATCCACAGCCGCGGGCGTTTGCGCAGCAGACGCTCACCTACCTCGATCTCATGGCCGCACTGCTCGACAAGGGGGCCGATCCCAACGTGCGGCTGAAGAAGAAGATCTGGTACTCGGGGTACAACTCGGACCTGTCAGGGGTCGACGAGACCGGCGCCACACCGTTCTGGCGTGCCGCCTACGCGAGCGATATCGATGCCTTGAAGCTGCTGGTGGCTCGCGGTGCGGATCCGACGCTGCCCACCGTCAAACCCGCGGGCCGGCCGCCGTTTGGCGATTCCCCGCGCGAGGTCAAAGACGTGTCCGGGCTTCCGCCCGTGCCCGTGGGTGGTCCTTCCGTGACCCCCTTGATGGCTGCCACAGGTGTTGGCTACGCCGAGGGGTTCGCAGCCAACTCCCACAAGATCCATCCCGCTGGCTGGATGCCGGCGGTGAAATACCTGGTTGAAGAGCTTGGTTCAGACGTCAATGCCAAGGACCATGAGGGAAACACCGCGCTGCACAATGCCGCCGCCCGCGGCGACCTCGAGATGATTCTGTATCTCGTCTCCAAGGGAGCGGATGTCAAGGCCGTCAACCGCGAGGGCCAGACGACCGCGGACATGGCCAACGGCCCGGTCCAGCGAACGCAGCCGTATCCCGAGGCCGTCGAGCTGTTGGTAAAACTCGGCGCGAAGAACAACAATAAGTGTGTTTCGTGTTAGGTGGGCTCGACCCCTACCCACCCGACCGACCAGACCAACCGGACCAACCAGACTATGAGGAGAAGCACGATGCGACGTTGTACGACCGTCTTGTCGACTGCGATTGTGGCAGCAGTGTTCGGAGTAACCCTTGCGGCGCAGAAGACGACCGAAGTTCATCCCGGCAAGGGTGGAAGCCCGCATGTAAAGACCGCGTGGGTCATCGATGGCGCCAACATCTCGATTGAATACGGTCGCCCCTCCCTCAAGGGGCGCGAGGAAGCGAAGATGATGCCCGTCGGACAGGTATGGCGGATGGGGGCAGACGAGCAGACCACACTCGTCACCGACAAGCCGCTCAAGTTCGGCACAATGGCGGTTCCGGCCGGCACCTACGGGTTGCACGCGATGATCAACGACAAGGACTGGCAGCTGGTGGTCAGCAAGCGGCCAAAGGGCTGGGGCATCCCGTACCCCGAAGGACAGGATCTCGGCCGCGCGCCGATGAAGCTGGGCAAGACCGCCAAGCCGATCGACCCGTTGACGATCGCCATCGACGACACGGCGACCGGTGGCGTCCTTCGCGTGGAGTGGGGCACGCAGAGCGCCACGATTCCGTTCACGGTCGGGTAGTTCTCGTTTGATTGTGCTCGGTCGCGGTGCGGGCGCCAACGCGCCTGCATCGCGCGCCGATCTGCTCCGCGTCATCCCTTCGCTTCGCGTACCAAATGCATCGAGTCCTTGTCTGCTCGCTCGTCCTTGCCTTCGTTTCCGCGCCCGCCGTCGGGCTGGCACAAAGCCAGGAAAACGGTCCGAGTTCCTCAATCGTCGTGATCGACGGATCGCCCGCGCCGGAGGCACCGGAGACGATTACCCGCGATGCGCGCGGGCGAGCGACTGTTCGTGCGATCAAGCTCACCGAGCCGCTGCGGCTCGACGGCAAGCTGGACGAGGAGGTCTATCAGACCACCAAGCCCTTCGGCGGCATGCTGCAGGTCGCGCCGAAGTACGGCGAGCAATCCACCGAGCGGTCCGACATCTGGGTGACCTACGACCAGGACAACATCTACGTCACGTGTCGCTGCTGGGACGCGGCTCCACCGGAGCGGTGGATTGCGAACGAGCTGCGTCGCGACACCAATCAGCTACGTCAGAACGACCACTTCGGCGTGATGTTCGACACCTTCTACGATCGGCGAAGCGGGTTCATGTTCTACACCAACCCATTGGGTGCGCTGGCCGACTATTCCGTCATCGACGAAGGGCAGTCGAACACCGACTGGAATCCGGTCTGGAGCTCGCACACCGGCGCTTTCGAGGGCGGGTGGACGGTTGAAATGGCCATCCCGTTCAAGACGCTGCGCTACCGGTCTGGCCTCAATCAAGTGTGGGGCATTCAGCTGCGACGAGCGATTCGGCACAAAAACGAGTGGACCTACCTGACGCCGGTCCCGCAGAACATGGCCGGCCCGCAGGCGCTCAATCGCGTTTCGTCGGCCGGTACGCTGGTCGGCCTCGATTTGCCGCCGGCGAGCAAGAACTTCGAGGTCAAGCCGTACGCCATCTCACGACTCTCCACCGACAACCTGCGACCCGTGCCGATCGAGAACGACTTGGATGGCGACATCGGCGGCGATGTGAAGTACGGCGTGACGGCCAACCTGACGGCGGACTTCACCTTCAACACCGACTTCGCCCAGGTCGAGATCGACGAACAGCAGGTCAACCTCACGCGATTCAGCCTCTTCTTTCCCGAGAAGCGTGACTTCTTTCTCGAAGGCCGCGGCGTGTTCGATTTCGCCCGCGGCGGCGCGGGCGCGCAGATGGGACCCGCCCAGGCGACCGATACGCCGACGATGTTCTACAGCCGCCGGATCGGGCTCAATGCCAACCGCGTGATCCCGATCGTGGCCGGTGGGCGCCTCACCGGTAAGGTTGGCGACTTCGGGCTGGGCGTCATGAACATCCAAACCGGCGACGAAGAAGTGTCGAGGACCGAGGACACCAACTTCACCGTCGTTCGTGTCAAGCGCGACATCTTGCGTCGGAGCACCGTCGGCGGCATGTTTACCAACCGGTCGGTGTCGGTCGTCGGCCCGGGTTCGAATCAGGCGTACGGCGTGGATGCCGCGCTCGCGTTCTATCAGAACGTCAATATCGGCGCGTACTGGGCGAGGACGCAGACCGAGGGCCAGGACGGCGATGACGACAGCTACCAGGCCAAGTTCGACTACCTCGCCGATCGATATGGCGCGCGCGCGGAGTACCTGAAGGTTGGCGACAATTTCAATCCCGAGGTCGGCTTTCTGCGTCGAGATGATTTCAAGCGATCGTACGGACAGCTTCGCTTCAGCCCGCGCCCCCGCAATATCCCCAGCGTGCGCAAGTTCACATACGAGGCTGGCATCGAGTATCTGGTCAACGGTGCGGGTGACCTCGAAACCCGCCAGTTATTCGGGGCGGTTCAACACCGAGTTCGAGAACAGCGACAACTTCACCGTCGAGGTCAACGACAACTATGAACTGGTGCTCTTGCCGTTCACGCCGATTCCGGGCGCGGTGATCAGGCCGGGCAGTTACGACTTCAACGATCTGACGGTGTCCTACGCGATGGGCACGCAGCGCCCGGTCTCGGGCACAGTGTCGGTGCTCCGCGGGGGCTACTACGGCGGCGACATCACGACGGTCGCGTTCGGCAGCGGCCGTGTCACGGTGACCAAGCGCTTCTCGCTCGAGCCGCGCATGTCGATCAATCGCATCGAGCTGGACACCGGAACGTTCACGACCCAGCTGTTCGGCTCGCGCGTGGACTACGGCTTCTCACCGCGGATGTTTGCCAGCGCCCTGCTGCAATACAACTCGGCGGACCGGACCTTCAGCAGCAATCTGCGCTTTCGCTGGGAATATCGGCCCGGCAGCGAGTTCTTCGTGGTCTGGACCGACGAGCAGGACACGCGCCCGAACGGCATCGGCCTGAGGAATCGCGCGTTCGTGCTGAAGCTGACGCGGTTGTTTCGGTTCTAGCAGGGCACAGGGCTTAGGGCATGGGGCATAGGGCACTAGGGCATAGGGCATGTGCCCTATCGAGTAGTTGCACCCACCAGCTGATCGATGTCGATGAGCGGCTGGTTGAAGCCCAACGCTTTCAGCGTTCGAAGATTCACGCTGCCCGTCGCGTCGAGCTTCTGCGCTTCCTGAAACTTCTTGAGCTCTGCCGACAGCTGATCGGACCATTTGCCGTCGAGAACGACGGCCTTGTGTCCACGCTGCTGGAGCGAGAGCTGGATCTGTCGAATACCCGCCGGCCCGATGAACACTGGCGTGCCTGTGAAGACAAGCGCCTTGTCGGCGAGAATCTGCGCCACGCTATCGGTCGGCAACTTGCCGGGTTTCGGATCGATCAGCGATGAGGTGAGGCCGAGCGTGTGAATGAGGCGGAGATCCAGCGTCGAGGTGATCTCCAGCCCTTTCGCCTTTTGAAACGCGCGCGCGGCCGCGTCCGAGCCAGCCATCCAGATGCCGAAGACGTTGTCCGTCGGATACCCTGCCTCGGTGAGCTTGTTCTGCAGCACGCGTGTCAGTACGGGGGCTCAATGAGAATGGCGCGCCGCCGCTGCTCGCGGCTTGTGCGGTCACGGGTGCATCAGCGCCCGGAGGAATTTCGCCTCGCAGCACCTGCGGCATCTCCAGCGCCAGCAATGTCAGTTCGTCCAGATCCCCGCCCGGATCGAGGCCCATCTTTTCCTGGAACTTGGCGAGCGCGGCCGCAGAATTGTCGCCCCAGGCGCCCGAGACAGTTGGCACGGGGTAGCCGAGCGTCAACAGCTTCTGCTGAATGTGCTGAACGATGCCCGGGCTGATATACAAGGGCGCGCCCGAAGGTGGCGGAGGCTCTGCGGGTTTGGCGGGAGTCTGGTTGCCGCCCGCGGTTTGATTGCCCGGGGCACGCGCCGATTGGTTGCCGCCGGCAGGCGCTTGGGCCGCTTGCGGCCGCGCTGGCGGCTGATTCTGACGTGAAAGCGCCGGCCGCCGGGGCCCGCAATACACCAGCGCGATCGCAAGCAGCATGACCGCCGCGACCTTCCTGACATCCCCGTGACTCATGACAAAAGTTTAGCGCATGCGTGCGGCAGGCGGCCCCGCGACCCGCTCTGCCGCGTATCAGCTGGATCGGTATCGCCGTCAATCTTCCGGCTAAAGCCGGAAGCCACGAATCCCAATCAATATCGTGTGGCTTCCGCCTTCAGGCGGAAGGCCGATTCGAGCGACGAGCGAGGGCCCGGTCGAGAAAGTCGAGTTGAGGCTTCAGCAAATGCGTGCCGCTCGTGATTTGCGCACCGAATTCCAGATACGGCTCGGTGATTGGATCGTAGGGCGTCCAGAGTGGAAGGCCCTGACCGTTGGGATCTCCCGCCGCAACGAAATTCACCCAGTAGCTCGACATGCGATCGGCCAGCCGACGGTCGTCGTCTGTGTAGTCGAAACCGGCTTCGCGTGGATCGGTGGATGGGATGACGTTGAAGACATATGGGATTTCGCCGGCATGAAAGGCGCCGAGAGTCCCTCGTTGCGGCGCCGGTGGAGCGTACGAGAAGAAGTAGAGAAACGCCTTCGAGCCGGCGGCCGTCACAAGCCGCGCCCAGTTCCGCATATGCGACGAGAACGTCGTGTCGCGTGCTGCTTCGGCGAAGGCGCGCACCGCGTCGGTGTTACTTCGAACGTCGTAGGCGACTTCGAACTCGCTGGCGAGGTCGCGAAAGTGCTTGCTCGTCCAGCGCCTCAGCTCCTCAATCGACCGCGGGGCTGTTTGCGTCAGGTCGAAGGGCGACATTTCGTCGGCGGTCGAGCCCACGATGACGGGGACGTTGTGATGCCGTCCACCTTCGAAAATCGATCGGATTTCATCAGGCAGTACCCATCCGTCGACGTTTTCCTGGCTGCGAAAGCCATCGACCATCACCAGCGATTGGGCGGGCAGTTGGCGCAACACCGACAACGAATCGGCGCCGAGCGTCCTTGCCAGTGCCAGCCCCACGTGCTCCGCCGACGCTTGCGACCCACGGTCGTCGGTCAGGTGAGGAGTGCGGCTGAATCGCCCCCCGCTCTGGCCGATCGCGCCTCGAAAGAGCCCGGCTGCCAGCGGCGACGCCATCAGCGTGTTGACGCTCCACGAACCGGCGGACTCGCCAGCGATGGTGACCTTCGCTGGATCGCCACCGAAGCGCTCGATGTTTCGCTGCACCCATTGCAGCGCGGCAATCTGGTCGAGCACGCCGTAATTGCCTGATGATCCCCGAGGCGATTCCGCGCTCAGTTCCGGATGCGCGAAGTAGCCCAACGGACCCAGCCGATAGTTGAGCGAGACCAAAACGACGTTCTTCTGAGCGAGTGGGACGCCATCGCGCAGGTCGCTGATGCTGGAGCCATACCTCAGCGCACCGCCGTGAATCCACACCAGCACGGGCAGTTGGTCGCCTGCATGGGCTGTCGTCCACACGTTGAGGAAAAGGCAATCCTCGTTTTGCGGCTGTAATGGCCGGATGTAGATGGACCCCGCCGGATACTGAGCCTGGGGGCACTCGGGGCCAAAGTTGAAGGTGTGGCGCACCCCCGACCAGGGGACCACCGGCTGGGGCGGCTTCCATCGACCATCCCCAACCGGAGCCGCCGCGTAGGGAATTCCCTTGAAGACGTGCACGCCCCGATCGAGAACCCCGGCGACCTGCCCGCCTTCGATGTCGATGATTCTGTGACTTGCGCTCATCAATACGCCAACTCGGCACTTGGCACGTCACGCACCCTGGGCACCAGAGGCACCGCACCCAGGCACCCAGGCACCCCAGGCACCGAGGCTTTTGCGACCCCGCATTCTAATGGAAGAGGTCTCGCGTCTTGCCGGCTTCAGCCGCGATACCGCGCCGGCGCCAAAGTTAACGAGATTGCCATAGACATCGAGCGGCGAAAGAACCGACAATCTGTGGCTCCGTGAGCCATCACCAAGGAGGGAACCGATGTTTGGCGTTCTTGGGTGGATACTTTTCGGGTTAATCGCGGGCGTGATTGCGAAGTTGATTATGCCGGGCAGAGATCCCGGTGGCTTCGTTATCACCATGCTGCTCGGCATTGCCGGTGCGCTCGTCGGCGGGTTCGTCGGCCGTGCGTTGGGACTCTACGGCGAAGGCGAGGCAGCCGGCCTGATCTTGTCGGTGATCGGTGCCATCATCCTTTTGGGAATCTATCGGATGGTGGTCAAGCCGCATCCCAAGGTCTAGACACGGAAGCGCGGAAACACGGAAGCGGAATCTGCTGCCTTCAGGCGGAAATGCCTCTTCTGCTTCCGCGTTTCCGTGGCCCTTCGCTACGCGCGTTCGTAGAACGGCGGCGGCGCAATCCCCAAGGCGCGCAGGTAGACATAGCCCTGGCCTCGGTGATGAACCTCGTTATCGATGACGTACAGCATCAAGTTGTACGCCTTGTCGGTGTACTGCCCAAAAGCCGTTAATGTCTCCTGAAAGCGTTCCGCCGGAATCTGCGGCCAGAGCTTGTTGATCTGCTCCGTGCTCTCGTCCCACAAGCGCAGGACTTCTTCCTTCGACTTGGCCTCGCGCGTCGCGAACTGCGTCCACTGATTCGTCACCATGCCCTGGACCATGGGCGCCGCCATGGCGAGCATTTCCATCGCGAGCTCGCCAAACGGGCGCATCGAGCCCACGGAAAAACTGAACAGCTTGTCGTCCGGGAAGGCGGCGATCAGGCGCCGGGTGAGACGGCGGTGACCCTGCCAGTGGTCGAGCAGTGCGCTCGACGAAATGAAAAGAGCCGACGGACTCGCGGTAACTGCCATGGCTATGACCTCATTGAGGAAGAAGTGACGTTGGAGCCAATCCTAGTCGGCGATTCATGTCACCGGCTGTCATGATTCCGGCGGCCGATAACATTAGTCAGTTTTCAGTTGCCAGTTATCAGTTCAAAGAAGTGCGGACAACTAACCTCAATCCAGTCTTGCCAGTGGATGAGCTTGGCAGTATCCTCGCTTTACATCGACGTCACATAGTGACTCGTCGGCGCTATCGGATCGTTCGACAACCAGAAACACGTCTCAAACAAAGGAGCGTTGGATGAGTCGTCTCCTGCCCTCAGTGTCAGTCGTCGTGTGCGTCGTGTTCGCGGCCGGATGCGGCTACCGCCCTGGGGAACCGGTGTCGGCCCAGACGTCTTCCCAGACGCGCACCTACTTCGTCGCGGCGGAGGACGTGACCTGGGACTATGCCCCGAGCGGCGCCAACAAAATCACGGGCAAGCCGTTCGAAGGATTCGAGCTTTTCCTGACGACGGCCACGCCGATGACGCTGGGTCGGATGTACAAGAAGACCGTCTTTCACGAGTACACCGATGATTCATTCACCAAGCTCAAGCCGCGAGAGCCGCAGTGGGAGCACCTCGGAATCCTCGGGCCGATGATTCGCGCCGAGGTTGGCGACACCATCAAGGTCGTATTCCGCAACAACGCCAAGCATCCGCACAGCCTTCATCCGCACGGTGTCTTCTACGAAAAGTCGTCCGAAGGCGCTCAGTACGACGATGGGACGGGACAGAAGTTCGCGGTAGCACCGGGCGCGACCCACACCTACACGTGGCCTGTGCCAGAGCGCGCCGGCCCGTCGCACGGGGAGGGCAGCTCCATCGTGTGGATGTATCACTCACACATCGAGGAGGAACGCGACGTCAATGCCGGCCTCATCGGACCTTTGCTGGTGACCGCACGAGGGAAGGCGCGACCCGACGGCTCGCCGATCGACGTCGATCGCGAGATCGTGGCCGGGTTCATCGAGTTCGACGAGAACAACAGCTGGCACTTCGAGGAAAACATCAAGACATACGGCGCCAAAGGCAACCAGGTGCGGTTCGTGGACAATTTCGCCGATCCCATCTACATCGCTAATCTCAGGGAAACCATCAACGGTTACTACTATGGCAACACGCCGCCGATGGTGATGAAGAAGGGCGAACGCGTGCGCTGGTACCTTTTTGGCTCCACGAACTTCGAGATTCACGCCCCGCACTGGCACGGCAACACGGTCGTCGCGCGACACATGCGGACCGACGTGACGAGCCTGCTGCCGATGGACATGGTGGTGGCGGACATGGAACCCGACAACGCCGGCACATGGCTCTTCCACTGTCACACCGGGCCGCACCTGCGCGCGGGCATGGTCACGCGCTATACGGTCGAAGCAGCCGCCAATACGACGGCGGGCGCGGGAAGATGAGCGACAGTTACAAGTTACAAGTTACAAGTTACAAACTGCGGCGCCTTAGGGCGCCGCAGCTGTGTACGCGAACTTCGAACTTCACTTTGAACTTGTAACTTGTAACTTGTAACTTTCACGTCGTTACAACGAGTTGAGGAATCGCAGCACCAAGCCCTGTTGCTCCGGCGTCAAACCGTCGAACCGTCGTCGACTCGCTGACGCTTGACCACCGTGTCGCGCGATGGCTTCCTCGCGCGTGAACGACAGGCCGTCGTGCATCAGGCGATTTCTCGTCCTTAATCCCCACAGCGGCGCCGTGCGGATGAGCGGCGCCGTTTCCGCGTACTGCGGCCCAGGCAACACCGGGATGCCGTCGCCCGACTCGATGTCGTGCAGCAGGAAATCACTGTACGCGTGGATCACCTTATTCCCCAGGGCCGCGGGCACCCTGAACGCGCCGGCGTTGATTCGCGTGCCGGTCGGGGCTGTGACCAGCGAGGCAATGTGACACGTCGCGCAGCCGATAGCGGCGAAGATCTGCTCGCCTTCCAGCACTTCCGGTGTGATCGGACCGCGCGACGGCACCTTGGTCGAGCGCATGAAATTCGCGAAGGCGACGATGTCCTCGCCGTCATCTTCAGGATCCGGTACAGGGTCGAATGCCGAAACGTCGCGGCCGCCCGAACTGTTCTCGTCGGGGAAGAGCGGGCTCGTGATGCCCATTTCGTTGAGGTAGGCATCCGCGCTGAATGACTCCAGACTGGCGTGCTGGCTCTTCCAGCCGAAGCGGCCAATCCGAGAGGCGCCGCTGACCTCGAGTACCGGGACGATCACGGCCAAACCGCGCAGGGATCCGGGTTGATGATCGCGGATCTCGAGGAGTGTTTGATTGGAGATGGCTTCGATGAATCCGGCCCCCAACGTGTTGGTCGAGATTCGGAACGTCCGGATGTCATCTTCGAACGAGACCACCTCACCGGCGTCCGGATGAGTTGCCCGCGAATGAACCAGCGACCCGCCGAGCGATTCGAAGAACTCACCTTCGAGCAGTCGTCCGGTGCGATGTTCCGCGACTTGGCTGGCGCCACCAGTAACCACATTCTGGTGACATTCTCGGCAGCTCTGGGCGTTGTAGGTCGGACCGAGGCCATCGGCGACGGTCTCGACTTCTTCGAAAATGAACCGATTGTCGTTGAAGGAGCGGAGTGGGACGACGCTGTCTTCGTCGATGTCTTCGAATGGAGGCCCCTGTTCGTCGAAGCCGTTGGTCTGGTTGTCGAAGCCGGCCGGTGCTTCAGTGGGCGCCTGGCGTCGCTCACCGGCGCCACCGTCTTCCTCGTCAACGACACCTGCGTGAGCGAATCGCTGGCGGCGGCGTTCGTCCGCCGGGCGACCCTGCGTGGCGACAATCGCAATCGTCGTCGACGAAAGGATTGCAGCCACCAGAACGGACAACGTACCTCTGGTGCATCTCAATGAATGACGGCGCAGAATTCTCATCGCGTCCCCCTTCCAAGCGACCTGGCGCTGGCGTCTAGAACGAGGTGGGACCGAGGCTGGCGCAGGACGAACGGCAAGCGCTACGTACCGGCTGGAGTGTCTGGCGACGGTCCCTGAGGCTGATGTGCACAGTAGTGTCGGGACGACACACTGTCATTGAAGTAGTTCAAGAAGTGCGCGACTTGCCCCTCGCGAGGCGTCCGCGCAGTTTGCTCAAGAATTCAGGTGAGACGCCGATGTAGCGGGCGATCTGGTATTGCGGGATGCGCGCGTCCAGTCCGGGATACAGCTCGATGAAGGCGCGGTATCGCTGTTCGGCAGTCTTCCGCATCGATGCGGTCACACGCTGCTGCTGCAGGCGTAGGACACGCTCCACGGTGGTGTTGTAGAACGCCGATACCCTTGGGATGTCACGCCGGAGCTCCTGGAGCGACGTCCGGTCGAGCAGGAAGACGTCAGAGGGTTCCACCGCGTCGATCGCGAGCGACGACGGTCCTCTCGTCAGAAAACTTTCGGTGTCGGTCAAGCACCATCCCTCCGGCGCAAAGTGCAGCACACGCTCGCATCCGTCGTCGTCTGAGAAGTACGCGCGAAGGCAACCACGCAACACGAACGCCAGGAAAGTGGCGGATTCGGCGAAGCTGAGGAGCGTCGCCCCTTTGTCCAAGTGGCGACACTGCACCCGCGCGGCAACGCGATCGATTTCAGATTGCGTCAGGCGAAGATGGTCGGAAAGAAACCGATGCAGCCTGTCCAGCATCCACTCATCTCTGGCAGCCGAGTGAGGGACCTGGCCGTCGTCGTGATCAGACGTTACACCCGCACGGCTTCGAAGACAACCACTGGTCGCCGTTTGTAACTTGTAACTTGTAACTATCGCGAGATGAGCTTGGCCGCCTTCGTCGCGAGGTAGTTTCGTTCTGGAGTGCTCGCGGTTCGAGCCGCGGCGGCCTGATAGTGCGAGATCGCGGCCGCGTGATCGCCTGCCATCTCGCACAGATGCCCTCTCACGGCATCGAGACGATAGTGCCGCGACATGCGCTCGTCAGCGTCGAGCGGCTTCAGTAGCTCGAGGCCCGCTGCCGGTCCATGCACCATGGCCGCCGCGATCGCATGGTTGAGCGCGACCATCGGGTTGTCGGACATCCGGTTGAGGACTGAATAGAGAGCGAGGATCTGACGCCAGTCCGTCTCTTCGGCCCGCGTCGCTTCGTCGTGCACGGCGGCTACCGCGGCTTGCAGTTGATAGGGGCCGACCGAGCCGCGAGGAAGCGTTCGCGAAATGAGCGCCACGCCCTCCGCAATGGTGTCTCGGTCCCACCGCGTTCGATCCTGCTCGGCCAACGGAATCAGCTCGCCGTCCGGTCCCGTCCGTGCCGCGCGCCTTGCATCCGTCAACAGCATCAGCGCCAGTAGTCCGGCCGCCTCTCCAACGTCCGGCAACACGTGGTGAACGGCGCGGGTCAAGCGGATGGCCTCGTTGGCGAGGTCGCGGCGCTGAAGTTGTGGGCCAATGCTGCTCGTATAGCCTTCGTTGAAGATGAGATAGAGCACATGAAGGACAGCGTCCAGTCGTTCGGCCCGCTCACGATCGGTCGGAAGACGAAAGGGTACACCCGATGCCTTGATCTTCTGCTTCGCGCGGCTGATGCGCTGCGCCATCGTCGCCTCAGGAACCAGGAACGCGTTGGCGATTTCAGCGGTCGTGAGGCCGCCGACGGCGCGTAGCGTGAGGGCGATTGCTGATGTTCGGGTGAGCGCCGAGTGGCAACACATGAACAGCAGGATGAGCGTATCGTCGCCACCGGCGGCGTGGTCTGCGCCACCCGTGGAGTCCCAGCCGGCGCGGGACACAGCATCAGGCTCGGGTCCATCGACCACCTGACGTTCAGGCGATTCGATGACGACCGCGGTTTCTCGCCTCCGGCGGGCGAGCTCGGCGCGAATGTGGTCGGTCATCCGCCGCGCGGCGACGTGAATCAACCAGCCGCGTGGATTGTCTGGCACGCCCTCGTGTGGCCATTGCATCGCGGCCGCGAGCAGCGCTTCCTGCACTGCGTCTTCGGCAGCAGAGAAGTCGCCATAACGGCGGATCACTGCGCCAAGCACCTGCGGCGCCAGCTCGCGCAGCAGGTTGTCGCTCGTGAAGGTCACGGTCCTAGCTTACGCGCACAGCCCCTACCACCAATATGGGTCGACGGCCACGGCGGCCCGGTCACGCTCCTGGGTGCGGTGTGAGTAGGGTCATCATTTCAATTGCCCACTATCGATCCAACTATCTCGGCAGCGTCCCGCCCCAAGGTACGCCGCATTCGAATCACGGCAGGTTGTAGCGAAGCTGCGCGAAGAACATGAAGGCCTCGGCCGAGGCCGGACCCGATCCCCGATCGAACGGCTTGCGTTCCAGCCACGACAGCTGGGTGTTCAGCTGCACGGAGCCGCGGTTGGCGATCTTGAACGGCTGCCAGCCGAACGTCACGGTCGCCTGCCGAATCGACTCGTTGTTCGAGTTCGACGAGCCGGGGAACCCGAAGCCGATGTACGTGCCGGTCGTGTCGACTAACGACGCCGCGTCGGTTTCGACCCCGCTGTAGTACCCGGCGAGGGACAACGTCGAGGACAGCTTCTGTTCGAGGCCGAACACATAGGATGTCGCGGTGATCGGCTCGATCGACCCATCCGCGGTGAAGGCTGCATCCGGTACCAGCCCGCCGATGTAGCGCCCGATGCCCGAACCGGTGGCCACCTGCCCGAGCACCTTCGTGACCGACCCGAGGCTGAAGCTGGCATTCGCGTTCACGCCGCCTCCGGAGGCGCGCTCGTCGTCGCCGCTGTCGTACGGCGTGAGCTGGTGCCGGAACACCCGGAATACGCCACCGAAGTCTACGTGCAGTCCGCCGAAGCCGTTGAACGCCACGCGCGTGTGGAAATCGGGCATGAGATTCGGCACGTTGAGCTCATCGGAACCGGTGTTGTACTGCGCGTCGATGTCAGACGCGCAACATTCGGGCAAGGTCACCAGGCTCCTGCCCAGTTCCTGCTCCGGGTTCTCCAGCGAAACGGCCCAGTTGAACGCCTTGCTCGGCCGCCAGGTCACGCGGACGCCGGGAATGCGGCCCCAGACCATGCCGGCCAGGTAGTTCGTATCCACGGCCTGCGACATCTCGACGTCGGACGGCCAGGAACTCAGCTGGTCCTTCACCGGGGTCATGAGCGTGAAGGACTGGCCGGCTGCCAACAGCCACGACGACTCGGATCCGGTACTGTGCTTCGCCGAAGGCGTGGCGGAGCCGGAAACCCGCAGACGTGCTCGTGACGGCCACGTTGCCCGATACGCTGCCGTTGAAATCCATCTCGAAATAGCCGCCCAACTGACGGGAGCGCGGGCCCTCCCCGGGGTTGAAGTCCGCGTCCACGCGAATTGAGATTCTCGATGGCTGCGCGGTCAGTCGTGTCTCGGAGACGTTGCCCTGCAATTTGTCGTCGTACGGAATCGACGCGAAACCGGTGCCCGTCCCCCCGCCGCCGGCGACGTCGCGATACAGGCCGGTGATCCCGAGATAGCCGCCAACCCTGAGCTTGGCAGGCCCCACCGCGATGGAGGGACCCTCGGGTTTCTCTGCCGCGATTTCCTGCGTGGGGTTGAACTGGCGCTCCGGCTCCCCTGGCGGCAGCTGGTTCGGGTCCACCATCGTACCGGGCTGAACGGTGATCTCCATGGCCTCGGTCCACGTGATGTCCACCCGTTCGCCCGGCTTGAGGGCATTCAACACTGCGGGGCCAATCGACTCGGATGCGATTCGCGTGTAGACAGTACCCTGCGGCCCGGTGAAGACGACGGTCCGCGTCTTCGGGTCCCAGGCTGTGATCGTCACGGTGGCCTCACGTTGGCGGGAGCCCGTGGCCCCGGGGATCGCTCCCGGCTGCTGGGTGACAGTCGGCTCGACGATCCGATCGACGGCAGGTTCGCCCGCGGGCTTCACGCGCACGTTCACGCGGTCGAAGTAGGTCGTCGTCACGAGGTCACCCACCTTTATCTGATCGAGCCCGGTCACGGTCGGCGGTATATCCAGAGTGACGAGCTGGCCGAGCCTGCCTCGAATCGTCACCGTGCGCTTCTGGTACTCGACGGCGATGACGGTTCCCTGGACCGTGGCGACCTCCTGCGTCGGATTCTGCAGCTGCTGTCCCGCTTCGGCCTGTCGGGCGGGATCCGCCGAGACAACCAGTTGCTGTTGTTGATTCTTGAGCAGCTCACAGAGGCGAGCGGTTTCGTCTGCGTGCGACACCTCCTGTCCTGCGCTGATCAAAGCGAACAAGAGACAGAACCAACACGTCACCGTGATCCAGCTTGCCCGCATACATCAACCTTGGTTGCCCTAGCAGCCCGTGGTAAAACGCCCGCCCGCGCGATGGCTTACTGCGCCACGATCCTTCAGCACTGAGCGCCCGGCATGCCGGAGAACCACCGTTATGCGGGGTGACGTCACATTGGCGTCATTTCGCCGAGAGTCGACGAGGATCTCACGGCATATCGGATACTAAGTGAGATGCACGGTGAACGCACGGCAGATACCCGACGAGATGCCGGCTTCGTCGGCGCGCGCGAGTTGACCGCCAGGTCGCGCGCTGGCGGTTTCGCGACGGGCACGGAAAAGAGCAATCAGATGTCCTCTTCAAGCGCTCCGCAGTCGAGCCTCGGGCTGATGGCCTGCACGGGCATCGTCGTCGGCAACATGGTGGGCCCGCATGATACGCATCAGTCCGCATGTACCTGCGGCTGATTGATAACGACCATGCCATCCAGCCTGTTCGCCCTGCTCGACGATATCGCCACGGGGCTCGACGACGTGGCGTTGCTCACCAAGGTCGCCGCGCGGAAGACCGCCGGCGTGCTGGGCGACGACCTGGCGCTCAACGCCCAGCAGGTTGCCGGTGTCAGCGCCAACCGCGAGCTGCCGGTCGTGTGGGCGGTGGCCAGGGGATCCGCCATCAACAAGGCCATCCTGGTGCCGGCGGCCCTGGTTATCAGCGCCCTGGCGCCCTGGGCGGTGACTCCGCTGCTCATGATAGGCGGTGCCTTTCTCTGCTACGAGGGAGTCGAGAAGATTGCGCACAAGCTGTTTCACAGCAAGGCGGAGGACGCGGCGCACGAAGCCGAGCTGATGCATGCGCTCACCGACCCCGCGGCCGACCTGTTAGCGATCGAGAAGGACAAGATCAAGGGCGCCGTGCGCACCGATTTCATACTCTCGGCCGAGATCATCGTCATTACGCTGGGGACGGTAGCGAACTCCACGTTCGTAACCCGGGTGCTGGTGTTAACCGGCATCGCCGTCATGATGACGGTGGGCGTTTACGGCCTCGTCGCCGGCATCGTCAAGCTCGACGACGGCGGGCTGCACCTCAGCCAGCGCAGCGGCGAAACGGCGTTTGCCCGGATGCAACGCGGCCTGGGCGGCGCCATTCTTGCGGGCGCGCCTTGGCTGATGAAGGGGCTGTCCGTGGCCGGCACCGCGGCCATGTTCCTTGTGGGCGGAGGCATACTCGCCCACGGCATTCCGCCGCTGTACCATACCTTCGAGCGTCTCGCCGACGGCCTGGCGGAATTGTCGGCAGTCGGCGACACGCTCCGCTTGCTGACGCTCATCGCATTCGACGCGACCGCCGGCATCATCGCGGGCGCGATGGTGCTCGGCATAGTGACCGGCGTCCGGAGCGTGCTGCCCGCGCGCTGGGCCATGCGAATGTCGTCCGGGTCCCCAAGATGAATGATCGAACGCATCTGTGGGTCATGGATTTCGTGCGATGACGGGCAGCGCACAGACACAGGCACAGGGCGCAGGACGCACGGCGCACGGCAATAGGCCCGGGTGCGATCCCGGGGCAGCGGGTGGTCTGGCAACGCGCAGCGGTCGCCCGAACCCGGCGGCAAGAGTCCGACTCAGGAGGTCATTGCACGGCGGGTGGTAAGAGGTACAGCGTCATCGCGAAGATCAGGTAGACCATCAAAACGAGCACGCCAACGAACCACGCCGATCGTCCGCTGCTGGTCACGAGCCAGGCGGTGAGCGTCGCAATGAGCATCATCACCACCGCGCCGGGCCACAATCGCAGATCCATCGGCGTGGGGCCGATCACATAGCTGAGCAGCACGAGCAGTGGCGCCACGAACAACGCGATCTGCGAGGCGCTCCCTAAGGCAATGCCCACGCTCAGATCGAGCCGGTTCTTGCGCGCGCCGGAAAACGCCGACGCCATTTCCGCCGCACCGCCGACCAACGCGACCACGATGAAACCGACGAACGCGGGAGTCATCCCAAGGCCCATGGCCGCTTGTTGCACCGATTCGACAAACACCTCGCTGACAAGCGCCACGAGCACCGTGACGCCCGCCAACGTGGCGAGCGCCACGCCCATCGGCCATGGTGCCTCTTCGTCGCTTCCGTGCTCCGCCGCCGCGAACAACTCGCGATGTGTCCTGAGCGAGAACACCATACCGAGCCCGTAGGCACAGATCAGTAAACCGGACAGACCGAGGCTCAACTGCTGCGTGAACGCCGCCGACGGCCCGGCATCGGCGAGTCTGACCGCGGACGGAATCAACAACGCGATCGTGGCCAGGAACAGCAGGCTCGCCTGAAGACGAGCACTGATGCGATTGAACTCCTGCACGTGGTACTTCAGCCCACCAAGGAGAAACGATGCACCCAGCATGAATAACGAATTGGTGACAATGGCGCCAGCAATGGACGCCTTGACCAGCATGTACTGGCCTGCCCGCAGTGCCGCGAGCGCGATCACCAGTTCGGTGAGGTTTCCAAGCGTCGCGTTGAGCAGCCCGCCGACGGTGTCGCCGGTCTTGGCCGCCACCGATTCGGTGGCGTGACTCAGCAACGTGGCGAGCGGTACGATCGCGAGAACCGATAACACGAACAGCCATGTGTGTGCTTCGGGCTCGAGTGACTGCACGACGAACACGCCAGGCAGGAATACGAGCAGCCAGAGCAGCGGGTTGTGGCGAAGTTCAGACAACAGTGCCGCCATGTTCAAGAATCACCAGGGTTTGCTTCCGCCCGGACCATCCGGCTCACAACCGCGAGGAAGAAGCCGGTCGACCATCCACACATCAGAATGCCAGTTAGCGCCTCGATTGCTCCGACCAATCGCCACTCTTGCGGCAGTACCGAGGTCGCCGTATCCGGTGGTCGTGTACGTCACGGCGCTGAAATAGAGGGCGGACGGCAGGTCGGCCATGGCGTCCTTCCACACGTAGTAAAACGCCCACGTCGTGATTTCGATCAGGTGCAGGACGATAATCCAGCCCGCCAGGCGAATGAACAGCCAAGTACCCAGCCAGAAGTGATGCGCCGCGGTCATTGGATACCGCAGCCAGCGCACTGCGGAGGTCACACCGATCGCGTGAATCATCACGCACAAAGCCATCAGGCCAAACCC
The DNA here is from genome assembly GCA_963802675.1 of uncultured Acidobacteriota bacterium. Classification (GTDB taxonomy): domain Bacteria; phylum Acidobacteriota; class Vicinamibacteria; order Vicinamibacterales; family UBA2999; genus JACCSI01. The sequence continues at coordinate 79,362 of CAWDJL010000016.1, read as the reverse complement.
GATGAGGAGTTTCGAAAACATGGATCGTGCTTTTCGATCTGGCAGCGCGCCCGACTCATTGTCGCTTCACCAGCGGGTCCCGTCCAGATCTGGCGATCCGAGTCTTCCTGCTCGTCACCAGATCGGGGGGATGGGTCCAACACGCACTCAGGGAGCGACGATTCGAAGCGAGGGGAAGTACTTCCGGTACCGCTTCGCGTCTCGAGTGAGCAGCGTCAGGCCCTCGACCGCGGCGTGCGCGCCGACGTAGAAGTCCGGCATCGGCGAACGGCGGGCACCACCCGCGCGCCTGTACTTGACGAACACCATGCCGGCGAGGAATCCCGCTTCCCAGGGCAGGTTCGCGCGCCGAAAGTAGTCAGCCGAGACGACCTCGTCGAGCTCCTCGATCGAATCGAACAGCGGCGAGATCTCCGCGTAGATGATCGGATTGATGAACAGTTCACCCTGCTCCGCGCACTGCGCGAGCGCTGCCGCCGACCAGTCAATCCAGTCCTCGTCTTCGGTCAGGAGATCGATGAGGACGTTGCTGTCGACCAGCGTCGCAGGCATTACGCCCTCATGAGGCGCATCAGCTGCGCGGTCGTGAATCGGCGATTGCCGCGGCCGCGGATGTGGTCCGCGATTCTCCGCCCGCGGCTGGGGCCGCTGGGGCGAGCGGCTTTTCGGATCCGCACCACGTCGCCATCGATGTCGAACGTCACCTCGGTTCCGGCCAGCAACCCGAGTTCCTCACGAATCGCCAGAGGAATCGTCACTTGTCCTTTGGTCGTCAGGCGCATGGTATTACTCCTACTAGTAAGAGTAATACCAGACGGGCCTTATCGTCAACGCTTCGGTGACGGGCCCGCTTCAGTCTGCTCACGAGCCGCATGCCGTCATATGTCGCCCGACGGTACGCTCATCACCTCCCGCACTTCGATCGGCATGTTCAGCGGAACGCCGCCCTTGCCAGGGGCCGCCGAGGCGCGCGCGGCAATCTCATAGGCCCGCTCCTTGCTGTCGCAGTCGATAACCCAGAAGCCGGCGAGAAACTCCTTCGCTTCCGCGTAGGGGCCGTCGGTGACCTCGGGCGCGCCATTTTTGCCGGCGCGCACGATGCGAGCGTCCTGGGGCAGCGCCAGCCCCTGCGCCTGCACGAATTCGCCGGAATCCGTCAGCTCCTTGTTGAAGCGGTGCATGAAATTGATGTGGGCCTTGATGTCGTCGGGCGGCCAGGTACCGATTCCGGCTTCCTTCCAGCCGACGCGGGGTGCGTGCATCATCAGCATGTATTTCACGGTCTGAATCTCCTTCGAGCAGGTCTGGATTGGCCCTTCGCCTCTAAGTCGGAGCCGCTTGAGGCTTCTCGACAGCCAGTCATTAAAGTTACAAGTTACAAGTGACAAGTTCAAAGTTGGAGGTCGACAATTTGGCCAGGATTGGATCTGCTCGTCGCACCGCGCCCAGGAAATCGGCTCGCCCGGTCAAAGAAGAGGTTGCGGACATCGTCTCGTGGCTGAAGCGCAACGGGACCAAGAGCACACGAGATGGCATGGCTCGCTATGGCATCCCATCCGACAAAGCGTTCGGCGTGTCGGTGGGGGCGATGCAGAAGTATGCGAAACAGCTGGGGAAAAACCACGATGTGGCAATGGCGCTTTGGGACACTGGCTGGTACGAGGCGCGAATGACGGCCGCCTTCCTCGGCGAGCCCGAGCGGCTGACGAGCGCCGAAATGGATCGCTGGTGTGGGGACTTCGACAACTGGGCCGTGTGTGACCATGCGTGCTTCCATCTTTTCGACAAGAGTCGTCATGCGTGGAGCAAGGTGATGTCGTGGAGCCGACGTCGCGGCGAGTTTCAGAAGCGGGCCGCCTATGCGCTGCTGGCGTCGCTGGCGCTGCACGACAAAGAGGCGCCAGACGCCAGATTTCTGCCTACGCTGAAGCTCATCGAACGGGATGCGACCGACGAGCGAAACTTCGTCAAGAAGGGCATCAGTTGGGCATTGCGGTTGATCGGGCGGCGGAGTCAGGCGCTCAATGCGGCGTCGGTTGCCCTTTCACGCCGCCTCGCGGACTCGTCGGACCCGACGGCCAGGTGGTTGGGAAGGAGCGCGCTTAGGGAGCTGACGAGTCCGGCAGTTACTCAGCGATTGAAGCGTTAGGTGTCGCACAGCGCGCCCTTCAGTTCATAACCTCCAGGCGGGTCCGGTCCGCGGCCAGCCCCACACGTCGTCACCACCCCGCCGCGCAAGCGTGCGCGGCGGGGGCCCCGGCTCGGAGCCAAGTGCACTTGTCACGTACGAGGCTCCTCCGGGGTGCGGGGCGCCGCGGCACCCCAACGCGCACAGTCCGCGCGCCGGGGACCCCGCCCCGTCCGCGGCCACCCGCGAGCGAGGTTATGAAACCACGCTAGCTCGCAGTGGAGCGGGGAACACCAACCGCACTGAGTAACCGTGTGGCGCGTTCAAAAAACCTCGATTCGGTCAAGCGGCGAATTCATCCACCCGTGCGTGACGCAATAGGCTTGCGCATATGGTGCCTGGTGATGGTGTGCGTGACGCTCTGGCGACAAAATGACGCCGCGCGCCTGCAGCCATCGGACGATGGATGGTGCAGTGGCCGCATGCGCCCACCCGTGTAGACGATTGGTCACGGCGACCGCGAGGAAGAAGAAGGTCACGAACAGTGTCAGGAAAGTCGCCCAGGCGCTGGCCGGCGCCGCAGGTCCGAGCCAGACTGCAACTACGAGCGGCAAAACTAGTCCAAGGCAATTGTTCCCATTGAGCTCCAGGAATCCATGGCGCGTCATGGCCAGCGGATCGCGGTGGTGTTCTCGGAAGGGTTGAATCAGCGCAGGCCCGATGACCGCCGTGTCTTCCTCGAAGAAGGTGTCGCAGAACCAGTGCGCGAGGCCCGATACCCAGTCCGCCGCGCCGTACGCGGCGACCAACGCGAGCGCGGCGAGCCCGATGTCAGAAGAGCTGTCAACTGCACCCCAGGCACGCATCGCGAGCACCAGCCACAGGGCCGAGCTGACGGCGATTCCGGTCGCTTCGAGGCAGACCAGTGCGAAGGATCGTGGTAGTCCGCCGTGATCGTTCATGGGCTTCGACGGCCGGCGAGCCGCTGCCAGTTGGTAATGGCGTGGATCGGGGGACCGGCGGGTCGTCCTGGCTCGATAACGAGAAAGCGGGACGCATCTGGCAAGACGGTGTAGAACGGTGAGCTGATCCGGAAGAGTGGCCGCGGCGTGCCGGGCTGGAACGCCGGGGTCGTGCGAATCGGCACCGACATGAGCCTCGAATCGGTTCCAACGAAGAACAGTTCGGTCCCGTTGCGCCCCCACTCCGGGTTGACGCCGCTCCCCTGCGAGACCTTCCAGCGCAGGCCACTGTTGTCGATCGACTGGATGTAGGCCTCGAAGCGGCCGGATTCGTTGGAATCGTAGGCAACCCACCGGCCGTCTGGGGAGAATCGCCCGGATGACTCACCGGCCGGTGTCTGGTGGAGCACCGCGGCCTGCGCCGTGCCATCGAGCCGCAATCGCCAGAGGTCCCCGCTCGTGCCGCGGCCCGGCCGGTAAAAGAGCAGCTCGAGGCCATCGGGCGAGATATCGTTCGGCGTTTCAATCCCCTCAGTCTTCAAGAGCAGATCGTCACGGCCGCTGTTGAGAACGCGGCGATAGAGGTCCGGCGGGCCCGCCGCGTCGGATGCGTAGAACAGTGCGGTCCCGTCCCGAGACCATATCGGCGTGCGCTCATCGGCCGGGGAAAACGTCACGCGCACCGACGTCCCCAGCGAACGATCGAACACCCAGAGGTCTCCTGTGCCCTGCGCTGGATCGCTGATATCCACGGCCACGCGCGCGCCATCCGCCGAGATGCGAGGCTCGCCGTAAAGCGCCTCGTCCCCAAGACGTCCGACCTCGATTCCTTCACGATCCAGCCACACGAGACGGGACGGCGGCGGAGGAGTCCGATACGCCAGCGTGCCCGTCGACGAAATCGCGAAGTCGGCGAGGCCGGTCGAACGGAAATAGTGGAAGCGCTCGGCGAGCATTGCCGGCTCACCGGTAAACGTCCGTGCGGCTGGGTCGAAGGGTTGTGCGAACAAGCCTCCGTCGCGCGCATACAAGAGGTGGCCCGTGCGATCGAACAGCGCCCGCGAATCGATGACGCCGATGTCAGCACGGTCGCCGCCATCGACCGACGCCGTACGGAGCATGTGGGACAACGCGCGAGTCGTCTCGTCGACGAGCATCGTGAGATAGAGGAAGTGCCGTCCGTCGGGCAGGAAGTGCGGCCACATGAGCGCCGCTTCACGCTTGGTGGAATCCACCGCGACCACCTGCGTCGCTTTGCCACCATCCGCGCTCACGTTGAAGATCCCAGCAGGTCCGCCCTGGGGGGTCACGCCTGAGAACAGAATCGTTCCGCTCGACCCCCACGAGATTCCGCCATTCGGGAGGGCATCGGCAAGGTCCTGCACGGCACCACCGCGGACGTCGATTCGTTTGAGCTTACCCTGCGCGAGAAAGGCGATGTAGCGGTTATCGGGTGACCATTCGGGAGACACTGCCCCCTCAGTACCCGGGAGCGCCGTCAGTGTGAACGAGTCCATCGCTCGGAGAAACAGTCGGCCTGCACCAACCAGAGCGATCTGCCGGCCGTCGGGTGACAGCGCGACGGTGTAACCGGTCGGGAAAAACGGCATCGAGGTACCCGTTGGCCCGGGGCCGGCGATGCCCATTTGCAGCGGCGGCTGGCTGGCCATGTCGCCAACCGAATCCTGTCGCCACGCGCCCGACAAGAGGAACGCGGCCGCGACAGTTCCGAGCAGGCAACAGAGGCCAAATGCCCAGAGCGCGGCTCGGCCCAATCGACCGGAGCGAACGGGCGCAACGACGGGGATCGACGAGGAGACCGACGAAGCGCGCTCCCGAAGGTTGATCAGGTCTCGCGCGAGATCGGCGGTCGAGTCGTAACGTTGCCGCGGATCCTTGTGCAGGCATCGTTCGATGATCCAGACGAGTGGCGCCGGAAGATCCGCGCGAATCGAAGCAAGGGAGGCCGGTTCGTCTTTGATGATCGCACTCAGCGTCTCGATGGTACTGGGACCGCGGAACGCCGTCCGCCCCGACAGGAGCTCATAGAGAATCGCACCCAAGGAAAATTGATCGGATCGGAAATCGACCGTTGCGCCAGTGGTCTGCTCGGGCGACATGTAGGAGGGAGTTCCGAAGGTCGGTCCGGGGCCAGTCTGGAACGATTCGATGAGCGACTCCGTGGCGGATTCGTCGGCCTTTCGATCGGGATGGAGCTTCGCCAGACCGAAGTCGAGGATCTTCACCAGACCCTCGGGTGTCACCATCACGTTCTCGGGTTTCAGATCCCGGTGCACGATGCCGGCCGCGTGGGCGTTGGCCAATCCTTCGGCAATCTGCGCCGCGATGTTGAGCATCGCCTTGACGGGCATCCCTCCGCGCACGATCGTCTCGCGCAGCGATCGTCCCTCGACGAGCTCCATCACCAGGAAGTGCACGCGTCCGTCGACGCCGACGTCGAAGACAGTGACGATGTTGGGGTGCTTCAGGGCGGAGGCTGCCTGGGCTTCACGGGAGAACCGCGCGAGACGGTCGGGGTCGTCCGCAATCTCCGCGGGCAGAATCTTGATCGCAACCTCGCGGCGGAGCCGCGAATCACGCCCGCGATAGACCTCGCCCATACCGCCGGCGCCTAGACGGGCGACGATGTCGTACGGCCCAAGGCGAGCACCTGGGTTGAGGGACATTGCGGGAACGGGTCGAGGATACACGACCGATGGTGGCACCGCGAGCTCGGCTTGGGCGTGGATGTGGGCGTCGAAGATAATGTCGACGGATGAATGCGTCAACCACAACGGAGAGCGAGAAAGAGAGGGGGAGTCATGCCCAAGTTCATGGTCACGGCGTCGTATACCGCCGAAGGAGCCAGAGGGCTCATCAAGGAGGGCGGATTGGGGCGGCGGGCTTCGGTTAAGAAGTTGATTGAAGGCTTGGGAGGCAAGGTCGAGGCGTTTTACTTCGCCTATGGGGAGCACGACGCGCTTGTCATTGCCGACCTGCCTGACGCGGCCTCTGGTCTTGCGTTAAGCCTGGCCGTCAACGCGTCAGGCGCTGTTCGCCTGTCCACCGTCCCACTCATCACGCCCGAAGAAATGGACGCCGCCGCCAAGAAGACGGTCGCGTACAAGCCGCCTGGAGCGTAAGTTCGGTTCACCGAAGCGCCAGTGGGTATCTGTGGGCGGGCACGTTGACGTCATCTTCGCCGGTGGCGGCGACGACGCATCGAAGAACCCGAGCGGTTCTTTGCGGAGGTCAACCGTGGGAGACACGTGTGCAACTCTGCGAAGAACCGCAAAGCCCGGCCGGAATCTCTCTCGAAGCGAGCCAGCCCGGACGTACAATAATCAGGTACGGACTCGCCCCTGTCTTCGTCCACTCCACGAACCATCGCCCAACTCACCCGCGGCGACCGGGTGGTCGTTATCGGCGCCGGCCCAGCCGGTCTGACGGCGGCGTACTTGCTCGCCAAGCAAGGACAGTATCGCATCACCGTACTCGAGGCTGACGAGCTGGTCGGTGGCATCTCGCGCACCGCCTCCTACAAAGGATTTCGCTTCGACATTGGCGGTCATCGCTTCTTCACGAAAATTCGACCGGTCGAGGATCTCTGGCATGAGCTGTTGGGCAGCGAGTTCATTGCCGTGCCGCGGTTGTCGCGCATTCAGTACAACGGTCACTTTTTCGACTATCCATTGAAGGCTGGCAACGCGCTCCGCGGCCTGGGCGTTGTGAACGCCGTGCGGATCGTGCTCAGCTATCTCAAGTGGCACTATCGTCCGTATCCGGTCGAAGAAACGTTCGAACAATGGGTGACGAACCGCTTCGGCAAACGCCTCTACGAGATCTTTTTCAAGACCTATACCGAAAAGGTGTGGGGCATCCCCTGCACGGAGATCCGCGCCGAATGGGCCGCGCAACGGATTCAAGGCCTCTCGCTTGCGCGCGCCATTCTCAACGCCACCTCAATCAACAAACGATCATCGACCATCAAGACGCTCATCCACACGTTTCAGTATCCGCGCCTCGGCCCGGGGCAGATGTGGGAGACCTGTCGCGATCGAGTGGTCGAACGTGGGCATCAGGTACTGTTGCAGCACGACGTCGATCGCATCGAACTGCAAGCGGGCCGGGTCTCGAAGGTCTACGCGAACACGCCCGATGGCGAGCGTGCCTTCGAGGCGGAGCATGTCATCTCCACGACCGCCGTGCGGTCGCTGGTGCGGGCCTTGTCGCCCAGGCCGCCGCTGGAGGTGTGCGAGGCCGCCGAAGGACTGCGCTATCGGGACTTCCTGGTCGTTGCGCTGATTCTGAATCGGGACAAGCTGTTCCCCGACAACTGGATTTACATTCACACCCCGGGCGTCAAAGTCGGTCGCATCCAGAACTTCAATAACTGGAGCCAGGCGATGGTGCCGACGCCCGGGATGACGTGTCTCGGCATGGAGTATTTTTGTTTCGAAGGCGACGGGCTCTGGAGCGCGCGCGACGAGGATCTCATCGCGCAGGCGGGTCGTGAGCTCGAGCAGCTCGGGCTCGCCCAGCAATCGAGCATCGTGGACGGGACCGTCATCCGCATGCCCAAGGCGTATCCGATCTACGACGCGAGCTACCGGGCGCACCTGATGAAGGTACGCGAGTTCGTCGATGCGATTCCGAACCTCCACACCGTCGGGCGCAACGGGATGCACAAGTACAACAACCAGGACCATTCGATGCTGGCGGCCATGTTGACCGTGTCGAACATGCAGGGCGGCTCGTACGATGTGTGGGACATCAACACGGACATGGACTACCACGAAGAGCAGAAGCTCGAGGCCACGAGCATGAGGGCGGCGGGATGAGCCATGTTAGACTCCGCACCGACAGTCGCTACGGATTGGCGAACACGACCGTGACCGACCGTCGAGCGCTGGAGCCCATCGAGCTCGAGCTGGCGCTGGCGTTTGCGCCCATGCACAAGCGGGTCTTGGGCGTGGCCGTCGGCATTACGGCAGCGGCGATGGTCTTTCTCCTCACCGCCTTCCATGTGGTCGTGCGCCCCAACGGGCTACCCCTCGAGCTGCTCTCGGTGTACTTCTACGGCTACGAGGTGTCGTGGAGCGGCGCGTTTATCGGTGCGGGTTGGGCGTTTCTGACGGGATTCGTCTACGGCTGGTTCGCCGCGTTCTTGCGCAACGTGGTTATCGCGACCTGGCTCATGATGGTGCGCATCCGAACCCACCTGAATGAAGCACGGGACTTTCTGGATCACTTGTGATCGACCATGGTTGATCCACTGACCCCCTCGGAAGAGCATGTCGTCCGTAAGGTCTTAGCCCGAGCCCACGAACAGGGGTGGGGCGTGGCCTTTGGCTTGGTGTGTGGCATCGGGCTCTTTCTCGCCACGGTGATTCTCGTGGTGCAGGGTGGTCCGAATCCGGGCCCGCATCTGGGCTTGCTCCGAGTCTATTTCCCGGGTTACAGCGTGACCTGGCTCGGAAGCGTGATCGGCTTCGTGTACGCCTTCGTTGGGGGCTATGCGATCGGCCGAACCGTCGCGACGATCTACAACCGGCTCAGTCCGAGGTGAGAGGAAGATCGCCGCGATGAATCATCTGATCATCTCGCGCGAGTATCCGCCGTGTAGCTATTCGCAGGGCGGCATCGGAACCTATGTCGCGCATGTGGCCCGCCTGCTCGCCGAGCGCGGAGAAACCGTCCATGTCATCGGCGAGCGATGGCAAGGGGCGCCACTCAGTCGCGACGTGCAGTGCGACGGACGCCTCATCGTCCACCGGGTGGCACTCGACCGCCCGCTGCCGGAGGGGGACCAGAAGCTCGACACGTGGACGCTGGGCGCCATGCGGCATTCGAGCTTTCCAATGCAGGCATTTTCGTGGCAGGTAGCACGGCTGGCTGAATCACTGGTTGAGCAGGCGGAGATCGACTGCATCGAAGCGCAGGAGTTCGAAGCGCCACTCTACTACTTCCTGCTCCGCCGCGCGCTCGGTCTGGGCCCACGGAAACAGCCTCCGTGTTTCGTCCACCTGCACTCGCCGATGCAGTTCATCTGCCATCACAATGACTGGGGTCTCGGATCTGGCAGCTACCTTGCGATGAAGCGGCTCGAGGACTACGTGATTCAGGCGTCCGACGCCGCGCTGTGCCCGAGCCGCTATCTAGGAAGTCAAGTGGAGCGACATTATGGCCTCGGCGACGGGTCAATCGCGCGTATCCCATATCCGAAAGGCGACACGCCGCTGATCGACCGCACCACGGAGACGTGGGAGGGCGGCGTCATCACGTACTTCGGGCGGATGGAACTGCGCAAGGGCGTATTCGAATGGATCGACGCGGCAGTCTCGGTCGCGCAAGAGCGGCCAGGTCTGCGGTTCGAACTGATTGGATCGGACACGGCTGTGACAGCGAGCGGCGGCCTGTCGGTTCGCGAGGCTCTCAGACGACGGATTCCGGGTGACCTCCACTCGTCCATCACGCTCCTCGATGCGATGCCGCGGCCGCGACTGTTCGAACGGCTCGCGAATGCGCGCATGGCCGTCGTGCCGTCGCGCTGGGAGAACTTTCCGAATACCTGTGTGGAGGCGATGAGCACGGGTCTTCCCGTGCTCGCATCGCCGTCCGGCGGCATGGCTGAGATGCTCGAGGATGGGCGGACCGGATGGCTGGCGCGAAGCGCGACGCCTGCCGATCTTGCGGATGCGCTCCGACGAGCGCTCGATACGCCCGCTGCAACCAAGGCCAAGATGGGGCGCGCGGCGGCCGACGCCATTCGGCATCTCTGCGACAACACACGCACGATCTCGGAGCACATCGAGTTCCGTCGGGCCCTCGTGGCACGCGGGCCCGGCCGATCGCGGCGGATTCCTTTACAGGGTTCGAGTGCAGTCTGGGAGATAGAAGCGCCAGCGTCACCTCGGCGTGAGCGGATCGAGTCATCCACGGGGAGGAGTGCCTTTGCTTCCCGCGGCATTGAGACTCGTGGTGTCGCGGTCGTCATCGCACCGGGGCCCGTGCAGCAGCTCGACGCGTGCCGGTTGAGCGTCGCCGCGCAAACAGTGGCGCCGGCGACCGTCATTATCGACAGCTATCATGCGATCGCGCAGCTTCTCGCATCGATGCCGGGTCTTCGAGGCGTGGCAATGTTGGATGCCGGCTGCCGGCTCGAACCGGGATTCATCGAAAGTGTGGAAACCACCCTCGCGTCCGACGACTCAATCGGCGTGGTGTGTACATGGCATGACGCCGGGGGGCCGTCCCCGATCGCGGCTGCGCCCGCGCCGCGGCGCCCCTATCAATGGGTGGGCGATGACGTCGGACGCTGCGCGGTGTTTCGCGCCGAGGCGCTGAGGGCGGTCGAGGAGATCTTCGCGATCTCCAGTGGCACGCTCACGCCCGGTGACGTGGCGCTGGCCGTGCTGCTCGCAGGCTGGAGCAGTGTGCGCTATCCCGCGCTACTCAGCCGGAGCGTCGACGTCCACGACGTCATGGCCGATGCCCTCGCGGCGACTGGGCGGGCGCGTCTGGTCGCGCTCCTGCACGCGCGGTTTCCCGCGCAGGTTGCCATGGACGCGATCGAGGTCCTTCATCTCACCCAGCCACGGCTCACCGGGCGTGCGCAGTCACCGACGCCGGGCGATTTCATGCGGATGCCGGCATCGCAAAAGCTCGTCCTGGCGGGGCGCGCGCTCCGTGATCCACTTGGCGCAGTCCGATGGGCGATCGGACACGGGTTGCGCGCGGTCAGTGTGGTGAGCGCGTCGCTCGGACCCACCCGGTCGGCAGACAAGGCGTGAGCTTCACGACGCCACCCCCGCGGGTCAGTGTCGTCATATGCACTCGGAACAGATGCGGTGACCTCGTCAACGCGCTTCGCAGCGCGGTCGAGCAACAGGAAAACGCGCCACCATACGAAGTCGTCGTGGTGGACAACGCGTCGACCGACGCCACGGCGCACGCGGTCAATCGATTCGCCACCAATGGTACCGTGCGTTACGTCCATGAGCCCACGCTGGGGCTCTGCCACGCACGAAACACCGGCTGGCGGACGGCACGCGGAGAGTACATTGCGTATCTTGACGACGACGCCACGGCATCCCCGACATGGGTCGCGGCCGTCGTCGAAGGGTTCGCTCGTAGCCCTCAGATCGCTGCGGTGGGCGGACGCGTCGATCCCGTGTGGCAGGCGCCACGGCCTGCCTGGCTGGGCAACGACGTCGCTCTCGGGCTGACCATCGTCAATTGGTCGGATGCGCCGACCGTCCTCACCGATCTGGAGACGCAGTGGCTAGTGGGCGCCAACATGGCGATTCGAGCCGATGTGCTCCGCACGGTCGGTGGCTTTCGATCAGAACTCGATCGAGTCGGCGCGAAGATGCTCTCCAGCGGTGACGTCTTCATGTTGAGGGAGGTTGTTCGACTCGGCTACGACTGTTTGTACTATCCTGCGATGGCCGTGACTCATCTCGTGCCCCCCTCACGTTTGACGAAAACGTGGTTTCGCAACCGGTATTACTGGCAAGGCGTGTCGAATGCCGTCATGGAGTTGCTCGAGCATCGGCCGTCCGTCGCGCGTCGCGCCTGGCTGGGCGCGCGCTCCGCTGTGCGTCTCGCCCGTGACCCCATCGGCCTGGCGAGGCTGATGGAGCAAACTGACGATCCAGCCCGTTTCAAGCAGCAATGCTGGAAGTTGGTCGAAATGGGGCATCTGGTGGGCTTGTGGACCGCCGCTTGGCTTTCCGATGGCGATGAGTCATCTCGATGAGGATGCCGATTCGCGTACGGGCCCTCTACACGCGGTATCCGCATTGGGGCGCGTATTCAGGTTTTCGCCAAGTGTGTCGCCACCTGGATCCCGCGGTCGTCACGTTTTCGATGCGTGCGATCTCGACCAGCGACGAGGACTGGCCCCTCCCTGACCCCCTGAAACAGCACTTGCGCCGGCACTTCAGGCGCCGGGGCATGGCGTGGTACAACCTCAGCGATCTCGCCGCCGAGCTTGCTGCGACCCCCGCCGCGATGACCAACGCCGTCGATATCATTCACTTCCTCGATGCGGAGCACACCGGGCAATACCTTCCGGGGTGGATCAAGCGATGGCGGCGATCCCGCGTGAAAACGATCGGCACGTTTCATCAGCCGCCGGAGCTGCTGCCGAGTTATGTGAATCCCAACAGCGTTGCGAATTTCGATCGCGTGACCGTGGTCTCGCCCGCTCAAAGCTCCTACTTCCGGGCGTTTCTTCCAGCTGAAAGGATGCAGACCATCCTGTGGGGTGCCAACGTCGAGTTTTTCCGTCCGGCCGAGTCGCGCAAGCCCGACGGTGTCTTCCGGTGCATTACGGTCGGCCATTGGATGCGCGACTGGGGGGCGCTTCGCGCAGTGACTGAAGCGTTCAGGCCGCGACAGCACGTTGAGTTTCACGTGGTGACGAATCGAGTGACCGGCCTGGAGGGTCTGCCCAACGTCCACCGGCACCAGAACGTCGACGATGAAGGCCTGCGCAGCTTGTATCAGCAGGCCGACGTGTTGTTGCTGCCGCTCGAGAACGCGACGGCAAACAACAGTCTGCTCGAGGGCATCGCGTGTGGGTTGCCCGTGGTGTCCACACGGATCGAGTCGGTCCAGGCGTATGTCGACGAGACGGCGGCCGACCTTGTCGCCGGCAACGAACCGGCAGCGCTTGCCGCGGCGATCGGCCGGCTGCATGACGATCCGGAGCGTCGCGCGAGAATGGGCGCGGCAGCGCGGGCGAGAGCCGAGGCGCTGGCGTGGTCACGGATCGCCGTGGAGTGGGAAGGTGTGTACACCGCCTTGATCACGTCGACGTCACGTTGACCAGCGCCGTTCGAAGCGCCTCACGGAATCGTCTCTTGTCGATGATTCTCGGCAGAAGCGATGAAACGATGGCGTCGCCCTGGCGGCGGGGACTCACGGGTGCCCCTCCGGTGATGATGTCCACATCCCCGATACGTGCGGATGACCGAGAAACCTCGAGTCGAAGATGCTCTGCCCGATCGGTGGGGTGAATCGTTGTCAGTGGCTCGCTGATGTCTATCCGAAGCCGCCGCACCGGCGGTCGGGACGCTCGTTCGACAGGGACGGAACGCACGGCAACCGGGGGGAGAGTCGGCCCAGCTGCAAAACGCCCCGCAATCGCCCTGGCCTCCCTGTGGGCCTCGAGATACGTGGTTCGTCTGGCAAGGAGCCCCTGAAACTCGCTGAGGACTAGATCGAGTCGGAGCTGAGGACTCAACGCCGCTGCGATCGCGCGGCGCGGAAAGTGCCACACCAAGAGTCGCGCGCCAAACGCTGCGATCGGGAACGCCTCGTCAGGAAACAGTCGCACGACACTTGTCCCTGCCGCACGTGCACCTCTGAGCCAATTGTGCAACTGCCTGCGGATGGACTGGTAGTCCCGGCGGTGGCGATGACGTACCACGGCCGACGGCTCGTAGACAAATGCGTGCCCGGCCTTGAGCACGCGGAAGAACATTTCGATGTCACCGCCGGCGCCGGTGCGAGTGCCGGCATCGAGGGCAGGGTCGAAACCTCCGATCCGATCGAAGAGCGATCGCCGGAATGCCATGTTGGCGCCCGTTCCCAGCGTCGTCACATTGGCGGCGCGCGCAGTCTTCAGATTGATCGGCACGCGTACCCAGCGTCGGTCGAACCCGCGTCCAAATCCCGTGTGGCGCTCGAACAACTGTTGGGCCTCGGTCTCGAGTTCGTACGGCACGACGAGGCCCGCGATCGCCATCACCTCCGACTCTTCGGCAAACGGCGAGACGAGTGCCTTCAGCCAGCCGGGCTCCGCCACGGCATCGTCATCGGTGAAGGCCAGAATCTCGCTCGTTGTCTCGTGAATCGCGCGATTGCGTGCCCAATCGAGGCCCGGCCGCGGCTCGACCACATAGCGCACGTTCGGGTAGCGATCGCTCACGAAGTCCGCCACGCTCGCGTCCGTTGGCGCGTTGTCAATGACCAGAAGGTCGAGCGAGGGATAGTCCAGGTTGACCAGCGCCGCCAGGCACCGCTGGAGATCATCGGGGCGCCCACGCGTACAAATCGCGGCCGTCACGCTCGGCCACGGCCCGGCGTAGCCGCAATGGGTCGTGTCGAGGAGCACCGCCGGATCCTCACCGGCCGCGGCGAGCCCATGCGTCATCAAGCGATCGGCCAACAGGTGCCGAAGAATCCCATTCGAGAGTTGATCGACAATCGCCTGGGCGAGGACGCGAGCGCGAATGCCATCGCTCGTCGCCGGCAACCACAACACACCCACCGGCGTGCCATGGAGACGGACGATGTTGTAGACCGACGCGTAGCCGGCGGGCACGGCAACGGGCGCCAAGGGCTGCGAAAGGTCCAGGTCGATGTCCCTGACGAGAGCAGGCCGGTCAGCTGGTCCGCGTGCGGTCAAGCCGTTGTCGTCCGTTGGGCTTCGAGTGTGGCCGTCGATTCGTTCCGGTAGGCCTCAACGACCTCGCCGACTTCGCCGTCACCGCGCACCTCACCGCGCGCCATCCAGACGGCGCGCGAGCAGACACGTCCCACCGCGTTCAGATCATGCGACACGAAGATCAGGGTGCCGCCATCCTTTTGAAACGTCGTCAGGCGTTCGAGGCACCGTTGGCTGAAACGCTCGTCGCCGACAGCCAGGATCTCGTCGAGCAAGAGGACATCCGGCCTCGAGCACACGGCGACGGAGAAGGCGAGTCGGGCCCGCATGCCGGATGAGTAATACTTGGTCGGCGTATCGAGGTAGTCGTTGATTTCCGCGAAGGCGACGATCTCGTCGTAGCGTGCCGCAATCTCCGCACGGGTCAGGCCCAGCGCGGCGGCGTACAAGCGGACGTTCTCCGCACCCGTCAGCTCGTAATGGAACGCCGCGCCCAGCTCGATGACTGCGACCACTCGTCCGCGCCGGACAATCGTGCCGCTGGTGGGTGGATAGATGCCCGCGATCAGGCGAAGTGCCGTGCTCTTCCCGGCGCCGTTTGGACCGATGAGCCCGACCGATTGACCGGCGTCAACCTGAAGATTGAAGTCGGTCAACTGGAACTGCGCATGGCGGACGTGAATGGGTCGACGCAGGACGCTCCTCACAACGAACTCCTGCAGCGAGGTCTGTACGATGTTCGTAGAGATAGAAGCGCTTCGTGACGCCCGTGCACTCGACGATCGGCGGCATCGACATCATCGCGTTAAACGATCTCAGCGAAGAGGTCGCGCTCGCGCCTGAAGATCGCATAGCCGACCAGACACACCACGACGGACACCGCCGCCGCGCGGCCCAGATGAGCGAGCGACGGCACGCGCCCCAGGTACAGGGTCTCATGAAAGAGTGTGAGGATGGCCGCGAAGGGATTCAGGGAAAACACTTGTCTGAACGCAGGCGGCACGAGCTCCGCCGGATAGAACACTGGCGACACGTACATCAGCATCATCAGTGCCGCCGGCAGTCCGTGCTGGAGATCCCGGAAGAATACCGATAACGCGACCGCAGGAAGCGTGAAACCCAGGGTGAGCAGGAGCAGGAGCACCGTCAACAGCGGCAGCAGCAGAAAGCTGACAGGCACCGTGCCGTGGTGGAACACGGCCAGGGCAACGATCACGAGGACGATTTCCACAACGAACTCGATCAGGCGCGAGCAGACGGCGGCGAGCACGAAAACGTCGGCTGGTACGGGAACGCTCCTTGCCATGGACGCGTGATCGGGAATCACGAACACGCTCGTGCTGAGCGTGTGCAGCACGAAGACCCACGCGAAATATCCGCTGATCAGAAAAGCCCAATAGTGCGGCACGTCCAAGCGCACGATGTAACCGAACACCAGGACGAGGATGGCCGCGGTCAAGGCCGGGTTGACCAGCAGCCACAAAAAGCCCAGGGAGGATCGCTGGTAGCGAACTTTGAGGTTCCGAATGACGAGCTGTCGGAACAGCTCACGAAACTGCCAGCCGGCGGCTATGGGGTTACGGGCGGGGTTGCGGGTACTTCTACCCATTCGATGCCGCCAGCGGCTCACCATCCACGCTCTAGTCTAAGTCTAAGCTAGGGCTTCTTCGCTAGCACCCGGTAGGCCGAGGCCAGGCTGTGGACGTACGTCTTGGAATGCCGGCACTGGTAGCGCAGGATCGGGAAGAGGATCAGGCGCAGCAGGTAGTACGAGAGCGTCGTGCGCGACTTTAGCCACTCCTGGGCGATCCAGGCCAGCGTGTGATAGACGGAATGGACGCCGCCGGATTCGACCACCTCGAATCCGTGGTCCTCCACCACTTTCTTCAGGCCTGCGATGGTATAGCGCTGAAAATCCGTGGGGTCCAAGTGCTCCGGCTGCATGAACGGCACGCACAGGTACAGGTGCCCGCCCTCCCGAAGGACCCGGAAGAACTCGTCCAGCACCTCGCCCGGATTGGCGACGTGCTCGAGCACGGCGTTGCAGATAACCACGTCAAAGAACCCGTCCTCCTTGGGGATCTCGTGCAACGGAGAATAGATGTGAATGTTTTTGTTGTGCAGCCCCTGGTCAATATCCTGGTTGAACAACTGCCCATCGATCACGGAGGAGATGTCGCGGCAGCCGGCTCCCGCATTGAGCACTTTGCCCTTGAAGTAGACGGTGTACTCGCCGATCTCGTCCTGGAGGTCAGGCCAGATGATGGAGGTCCCGAAGGTTTCCCTAAGGCGATTGAGCATGTGAGCGCGCCGGTCGGACGATACTACGTTACCAATGCTCGCGCTGAGCCCCTTCACCCGACCTTGCACATTACCGGCAGGAGGGCTCATGTCCGGCACTCAAATCGTCCTGTCCATCCTGCTTCTCACCGTCACTGCGCGTCCGATCGCAGCGCAGGACCATCCGTCCGTGGATCTGTTCGGTGGCTACTCCGGGCTACCCGCCGACGGCGATGACTTCCCGCGCCAGACATCGCACGGCTTCCAGGGCGCCGTGACCGCTCACGTCAATCGGTGGTTCGGCATCGTCGGCGACATCGGCGCGCAGTTCAACACGGCGACGGACCTGGGACCGAACTTCCAGGGGCGGGTGGCGAGGACCACGGTGTGGCAGTACCTGGTCGGCCCGCGGTTCACCGCGCGCACCGAAGGCGTGGACCTCTTCGGCCACGGCTTGTTCGGCGTGTCAACGGGTGATGCCGGACCAGACTTCGAGGGGTTCTCGGACAGCGGCCTGACGTTCGGCGGCGGCGGCGGCGTGGATGTTCGCGTGAACCGGCGCTTCTCGGTCCGCGCGCAGTTCGATCTGCTGGGCAGCTTCGCGGATATCGTCGAAGGCAACTCGCGGTTCGCCGTCGGCGGCGTCGTCCGGTTCGGAGGGTCGTAGTCTATTGCCAGCGTGGGTTGGATCTGTCGGTCGGCTATCCTCGCACTCATGTCGGAGCCCACTTCGCCGCTCGCCCTCGGGCAGATCAACATCGTCGTCCGCGACTTGCCGAAGTCGCTCGCGTTCTATCGGCTGCTCGGCCTGTCGATCCAGGAGGTCCCGCACCCCGAGTGGGCGCCTCACCACGCGAGCGGCGTGACGTCGAACGGCGTGCGCATCGAGTTCGACAGCATCGCGTTCGCGAGGCAATGGAACCGCGGGCTCGACGATACGAGGCTCGGCTCCGCGAAGATCCCGTTCTTCCACGTCGCCGTACGGGAGGAGGTGGATCGTGTGCACACGCGGGTGACCACTGCCGGGTACCAGAGCCAGCACGCGCCCGAGGACGCGTTCTGGGGGGCGCGGTACGCAATCGTCGAGGACCCCGACGGGAACGCGGTGGGGATCATGAGTCCGATCGATGATTCGAGGCGCCGCCCGCCGCCGCCCCCGCCGGGCGTTTGAGCGTGCGATGGCCCCGACCGACTCACCGATCGGGATCTCGAGGATCTGCTTCGGTTCCTGACGAACTCTCGCGCGGTCCGTTCGACAGATCCGCAAGTTTCAGGGCGTTGACGGCGGCGTCCTTCCAGTACGTGCCAGCTTGTCGAAGGGCGCATTCCGACAGCTTTTCGTGGAGGGCTCGATCGCTCCAGACCGCTCGAATCGCATCCACCCAGGCGGCGGTCGGGGCCCCGGCATCGAGAACGAGGCCCGCCTGTCCCACGTTTTCCCCCAGGCCCCCGACGTTTGACGCGACGGCCGGAATGCCGCTGAACTGAGCCTCGACGACGACGCGGCCCCACGCCTCTTGCCACTGGCTTGGGACGAACAGGACGCGGGTCTGTCGATAGATGCCGCGCATGTTGCGAACCCGCCGGCGCCACGTGACGTTCGGCAGGCCGGCAAGCGTAGATCGGAGCCTTTCTCGCTCGTGGTCCAACAGGGGCCAACTCTCGAGGAAGAGGAATGGAATGTCCGGGCACGCACGCGCGACGTTCACGGCGATGTCGAGCCCCTTCACCCAAACCGGATTCACAAACGTCACATACTTGCCAGTCGATGCGGTCACGTAGTTACTGCGCTCGACGTACGGCTCGATGGCAGGAACCCGCCGGCCGATTTGGGACGCCAGCCGTTCGGCGCAGAACCGCGAGTTCGCGACGACGGTCACATCGGACGGAAAGGACGTCCGATCCATGTCGTTCAGGTCCTCGACGTCCCTGATGTAGACGAGGTAACGATGGGCTTGCGAAGACGAGAGATCGAGCATCTCGTGCGGCCTGTGAATATTGACGATCGCCCGCTCGTAGGAGCCCCTCTTCAACAGTTCGTCCATGTGGCCGACGACGTCGTGCGTTCTGATGACTGGATAGTCGCTCCTCCATGTGAAACGCTCGCCGTAGAACTTGAGCCGCCGGGCTATAGAGCCGGCGGTTACATGCAGGACGCGATCGACCAGTCCACCGTTGGTGCGGAGCACTCCTGGCGCGGCCCCGAGTGGGTGTTCTTTCGCCAGAACGGCAACTCGATGCCCGGCCTTCTGGAACAGGCAGGCGAGCTCGTGGATGCTGCTCTCGCGGCCTCCGCAGCGGTCCGGGAAGAATTCGTGATCGGAAACAATGAGAATCGATCGTTCCGCCGCCGCCGGTCGGTGCCGTAGCGAGGGCCGAACAGGGCGAGGGGCCGACTCCCGCTCACGCGCTATCGGCGGATGGTCGCGTACGTCTCCGCCACGATCGACCAACAGCTTTGGCGCGTGGAACTCGAAAACCAGATACCGGGCGGGCTCCGCTGCCGAATTCTTCATGCCGTGTTGTTCGCCGGCGGCGAAATACACGACGCTGCGGGCCTTCAGGCGCCGACGCTGTGTTTCGATCTGTCCCGATAGCACGACGATTGCCACATCGTGGGCATCGGCATGCGGGGCGTAACCCGCACCTGGCTGCAGCTCGCTGACATGCGCATGCAGATTGCCGAGGAACGCAGTCGGTCCTTCGAACAGCATCTCGACGTTGAACGCCTGACGTGGGGGTTGACTTCCAGCCCGAGGCAGATGCACGACGCGCGCCGACAGCGGCGGTCGGATTTCGTCAGGCGCCGCTTTCCACTTGAACATCAGGTAAGTGATGGGCGTGTGTAGAGGATTGCGGAGCGTGTGGTACTGATACGCCGGATAGTAGACAAACGACCCGGGGACCAGGCGCTCGATTCGAGGCGTCTGATCGTCCGGGCCGGAAGGGATGATGAGCTCGGCTTCACCCTCCAACAGCAGGAGCACCTCTTCTTCGAGATGAACATGAGGGGGGTGCGGGGAGCATCCGCCGCTCAAGACCGAGACGTGGCAGCCCATCTCACTCACGATCGGGGTGCGGCCGTTGAACTGCGGATATGGCCGCCATCCGCGTTCGACATCTTCTTTCAACGCCCGCGGAAGCTGATGCAGTTCCGTCAGTAACCTGGCACCGGATTGAGTGGCCGGTGGCGGCGGCACCAGACGATTGGCCTCGCCTGCCCTTGCACCCGCCACCACGACGCAAGGCGGACGTGGCCGATCGAGAAACCGGAATGGCCACTCCAGTTGCGTGAAATCCGGAATGTGGATGGCCGCGTCCGCCGCCGCATATTGAAGGAGCAGTGCGGTCCGAATGCTGGTGTCATCGCTGTTATGGGAACCGTGCCAGATGCGGCCGTCGAAGAGCAGCCCTTGTCCATCGGTCATGTCCGCCTGAACGACTGACGTCGACGCGTCGTACGCTTGCGCAAGCTTGAGCGCCGTCTCCTCGGACAGATCGTCGCGTCGCAATCCGCGCTCGTGTGCCACCTGCTGAATAGGTTTTCCGAAACGGTGGGATCCGGGTACGATCTGCAGCGCCGACCGCCGGCTGACGTGCTCCAGGCCAATCCAGACCGAAATGGCACGTGCATCGGGCGCGGACGTTTCGATGTCCGTGTGCCAGAGATGCGTTTGGCCTGGCTTACGCTCGACAATGGTGGCGCCCCATAGAACGATGTCGGGGCCGAGCAGCTGGCGAAGCCAGACGATCAGGGGAGGATAAGTCGCGAGATCGAAGATGAGAGGCTCTGACGCCCCTCGGGCTTTGTGCCAGTCGGGTGGCGATGGGTGTTGATCGAGCCGCAAATAGCGCATGACGAGCGCGCACTGGGCGGGCGTCAAGATCGCTTTCGGGCTGAGAAAGCCCCCGGTGGTGAACGCCGCAACCTCGTGCTGTGTCAGACTGTCGGCCGGAGTCGGCAAGCTCGTTGTTTCGATCATGCGGTCAATCGCGCGTGACGGCTGGCTTCTAGTTTAGAACCAGATTTGGGCGAAGTGCTCGAGCTGGGGCAACGACCCGGCCGCGATGCTTGACAGCCGCCTTATACTGACCCGGCCAATCAGGTCGAGGCAGCAACAGCCCTCCCCCCAGACCCACCCGATTGACCTCCTCACCTGAGACTCCACTGGAGGTCCCGATGGCTGATATCCGTTTGCGAACCTGGACACCGGTGCTGACGCTGGTCATGACGCTCGGTTTGGTCGCCGGCGGTGTTGCCGCCCGTCAATCGCGCACCTTCGAGCAGTGGTGGGGACAGCGCTACACGCCGGGTGCGGGCTTGCGGGCGGCCCTCCTCGAAGCCCGAACGCACGACGTTGCCGTAGACGCGCTCGGCATGCTCCGTCACTGGAACAGCGTCGCGGTCGACGCCTCCGGATTGGATCACACACCGGAGGGGCAGGGGGATCCGCACGAGTTCGGTGCGCAGCTGGGACCGGGCCGATCGAGCCGGGCGATGGCCATCGTCCAAATCGCCATCTTCGAGGCCGTGAATGCAATCGACCGGAGATACGAGAGCTATCTGGGGATTCCCGAGATCGGATCTTGGGTGTCGATGGACGCCGCCATCGCTCTGGCCGCACACGACACGATCGTCGCTCTGTTTCCGTCGCAGCGGCAGCAATGCGACCGGGTGCTGGCCGATGACCTGCGGCAGATCCCGAACGGGGTCGGCAAGTTCGCCGGCATCGCGGTGGGGCGCATCGTCGCCGCCATGATTCTGCAGCGCAGGAGCAACGACGGTTCGGCGCATCCGGAACCACTGCTGAACGTCGACTACTTCCCCGGCGACGAACCTGGAGAATGGCGGCAGGATCCGATCAGCGAGCGGCCGGTGGCGCTTGGTGCCAACTGGGGCGCCGTGAAGCCGTTCGTCCTACGGTCGGGCCGGGACTTCAGGGTTCCGCCGCCGCCGCCGCTGGGCAGCCCCGCGTACGCGGAGGCCTTCAACGAAGTGCAACAGTTCGGTGGTGATGGCGACGTGACGCCCACCAGCCGGACGGACGACCAGACGATCGCGGGCATCTACTGGGCGTATGACGGGACCCCGACGCTGTGCGCTCCGCCGCGGTTGTACAACCAGATTGCGATGCTGATCGCCGATCAGATGGGCTCGGATGTGGCGGAACAGGCGCGCCTGCTGGCGCTCATCAACGTTGCCATGGCCGACGCCGGAATCGCGATCTGGGAGTCGAAGTACCACTACAAGTTCTGGCGCCCGGTCACCGGCATTCGGGAGGCCGATGCCGGCACCGGTCCGACGGGCCGCGGCGATCGAAACACCGCCACGCAAGGCGACGTCGATTTCAGCCCGCTGGCGGCGCCCGCGAGCAACCTAGGTGATGCGGGTGCCACGCCGCCGAACTTCACGCCGCCGTTCCCGGCGTATCCCTCGGGCCATGCCGGCTTCGGCGGGGCGCTGTTCCAGATCCTCCGTAACTTCTACGGCACCGACGACATCCCGTTCACCTTCGTGTCCGACGAGCTGAACGGCGTGACGCGTGACAACGAAGGGTTCGTCCGCCCGCTGGTTCCGCGCAGCTTCGCGTCCCTGTCGCAGGCGGAGGAGGAAAACGGGCAGAGCCGGATCTATCTCGGGATCCACTGGTCGTTCGACAAGACCGCGGGCATCGAGCAGGGTCGGCGGGTGGCGAACTACGTCTTCCGCCACGCGTTCGTGCCGAAGACACCGTAGGGCGTCGCGAACCTTGACTTTTGTGCACAGTGTGCACACACTGAAGACATGAGCTCGGCATACGTGTCCGGCCGCGTGCCTACGCGTTACGAGCGGTTGGTGACCAAGCAGGCACGGGCCGCCCGGACCTCGAAGAGCGATCTCGTCGCGCGATACGTCATCGAAAAGAGTCTCGAAACCGAGTTTCCTGGAGTTTCCTTTCGCGATTCGCTTTCAGGCCGCGAAGCGTACCTGACCGGCCATCGCGTCGCCGTGTGGGAAGTTCTCGCGGTGCACGAGGAAACCAAATCGGTAGAAAAGACGGCGAGCCACTTCCGGTGGCCGCGCGTACTCGTCAAGCGAGCGCTGGCATACGCCAAGGCTTTTCCCGAAGAAATCCGCACAGCGAGTGACGAAGAAACCGGCACGGCCTCGCCTGCTCGCTGACGAGAATACGTCGCATCGATTCGTCTCGGCCTGCACGCGTTTGCTCCGGGATTTTCCGATTATTCACATCGCACGTTGGCAAGACGGATCCTGGCTTGGCCTGGACGATTCGGCCCTGTTGATGTCTTGCGCCGAAGCCGGTTTGGTGCTCGTGGCGTTCGATCGGGCAACCCTTCCGTGGCATGGAGGTCAGGTGGTCCGCGCGGGAGAACGGCACGGCGGCCTCATCCTGTTCCGCCGCACCGTTCGGAGCACCAACTACGGTGACCAAGCGCGCCTGCTGACCGACTTCTGGTTCAGTGAAGGTCGCGCCTGGGATTGGGTGGATCGAATCGTCTACCTGCCGAAGTCGCCGTGACTCGTCGTGTCCACGTCAGCCCCGCCGCGCTGCCTCGATGGTGGCAACGTCGATCTTCTTCATCGGCATCATCGCCTCGAAGGCACGCTTGGCCTCGCCGCCACCAGCGGCAAGCGCATCGGTCAACGCGCGCGGGGTGATCTGCCAGGAAAGGCCCCAGCGGTCCTTGCACCAACCGCACTGACTCTCCTTGCCGCCATTGCTGACGATCGCATTCCAGTAGCGGTCCGTCTCTTCCTGATTGTCCGTCGCGACCTGGAAGGAAAAGGCCTCGCTGTGCCTGAACTCCGGGCCGCCGTTGAGACCGAGACAGGGAATGCCCAGAACGGTGAACTCCACCGTCAGCACATCGCCCTGCTTGCCGCCCGGGTAGTCACCGGGCGCCTCGTGAACAGCGGTCACTTTACTGTCGGGAAAGGTGGCGGCGTAGAAGCGCGCGGCCTCCTTGGCGTCCTTGTCGAACCAGAGGCAGATCGTGTTCTTTGGCTTCATGTTCGTGTGGTCCTTGTGCTCGGTCAGGGCGAACGCCGCGGTCGCCGCGTCGAACGCATTGGGCGAATTCGCCAGGCAGGACGCCTCTACTCAGTGGGCAGTGAGCGTCCGGCGCCATCGAAAGAATGGTACGCCAAGTGCCACCAGGCCGACACCGAGTAGTGACTGAAGCGGCCGCTCGTAGAGCGTGTTGAGGACGAGTCCCGTCATCGCGACCACAAACACGGCCGGTACCCAAGGGTAGCCCACGACGCGGTAGGGCCTCGGCGTGTTCGGACGTTGTCGTCTGAGTTGGAACAACGCCAAGCCCGTGATCACGTGAAAGATGATGCTGGAGAACAGCGAGTACCGAAACAGTTGCTCGTAGCTGCCCGACAGGACGAGCAACATCGACCAGACGCCGAGTGTGACGATCCCGGCCGTCGGGGTCTTGTACCGAGGGTGTATCCGAGACATCCATCGAAATGCCGGCGCGTCCTCCGCCATCGGGAGGCCGAGCCGCGACGCGCCGATGATCGCCGACGAGAGGCAGCCGAACACCGAGACGAGAACCGCCGCCGCCAGCAGCCGGCCGGCCGTTGGACCGAGCAACGCGGTCGTGGCCTCTTCGCCGATCCTGGCGGACGCGCCGATCTCCGACAATGGCATGGCCCGGAAGTACACCAAGTTCACGAGCAGATAGACGACACCAATCAACGCGGTGCCACCGATCATTCCGAGCGGCAGATTGCGCTCGGGACGTTTGATCTCACCGGCGGAGAGCGTCGCCTGGTACCAGCCGTCGAAGTTGCCGAGGACCGCCACGATCGCGAGCCCCATGGCCGTGAGCAGGTTGCCCGCCGGCAGCGGCGCGGTCCAATCCGGCGAGACGTTGGCAGGCGCGAGCAGCCCGAATCCAATCAGGCCGGCAACCGACAGGAGTTTGATGGCGGTCAGCCCGCCTTGGACCCTTGCCCCCTGCTTGGTGCCGAAGTAGTTCACGGTCGACAACACCGCGATCGCGGACACTCCCGCGAGTTGCGCGGTGTTCGGCTCCCACGTCCAGGGTCCCACCGGAATCGACGCGATCGTGTGCGTCGAGGAGAAGAACGGGATGAACGCTCCGAGATACTCTCCGAACGCCACGCCGAGGTACGCGTTGGCTCCCGCTTGGATCGCGAGCAACGAGGTCCAACCGAAGAGAAAGCCCCAAAGGGGGCCGAAGGCCTGTTTGAGGTACTGGTATTGCCCGCCCGGCTCGGGAAACATCGTTCCCAGTTCGGCGTAGGTCAGCGCGCCGGCGATGGCGATCAGGCCGCCTGTCACCCAGAGCAGCAGCGCCAGCGTGGGGTGCGGGACCGCGCGTGGCACAAATGCCGCCGCGAGAAAGATGGCCGAGCCCAGGATCGTTCCCGCGGTGATTGCTGTGACATCCCACAGCCCCAGCGCTCTGACGAGGCCCCGCGATTCCGGCTCCAGCCTCGGTTGCGCTTCAACCGCCGCTGGCGCGTGAGTGGATCTCAATCGGCGGCGACTCGCATCGGTGCAATCTACCTCATCCGTAGTCGCGGCACCCGCGCGAGACGCCCCTTGGTGACTTCTCTCAATGCGCCATTTATCGACTAGCAATACCTGACTTGACGATAATCGATAAATAATGTATTGATATTCGATAAATCAAGGTGGTGAATTATGTCAAGGCCAGCCTCGTCATCCGCCGCGCTGCCGATCGCGTATGTCGTGCTGCGGATCCTCATCGTCGCGAACTGGCTGATGGCCGCCGCGATCCTCGCGCTGCTGGTTGTCTCGCCGAACGAGCAATGGATCATGAGCGCTTTCGACCTCTCGCCTTCGCCTGAGGCAAGTCGGCTGGTCATGGGCCTGCGCGCGGTCGCCGTGCTCGGTCTCGTCGCGATTCCGCTCAACTATCTCGTCCTCAAACGGCTGCTTGCGATGGTTGAGACGGTTCGCGCCGGCGACCCGTTCGTCGCCGCGAACGCGGACCGTTTGAAGGCAATCGCCTGGGCGCTGTTCGCGCTGCAGGTTCTCAGCATCGCCATCGGTGCGATCGGCAAGACGGTTTCGACTCCGGCGCATCCGGTCAATCTCGATGCCGGCTTTTCGATCAACGGCTGGCTCGCCGTACTCCTCACGTTCCTGCTCGCCCGCGTGTTCGCGGAAGGCACGCTCATGCGCGAAGACCTCGACGGGACGGTGTGACATGGCGATCGACGTCAAGCTCGACGACCTGCTCCACGATCGGCGGATGACGCTGACCGAGCTCGCGGATCGGATCGGAATGGCGCTGGCCAATCTCTCGATCCTCAAGACCGGGAAGGCGCGCGCGATCCGCTTCTCGACGCTCGAGGCGATCTGCGAAGCGCTCGCGTGCCAGCCTGGCGACATTCTCCGGTTTGAGCCTGAGCACGCAGAGCGCGAGCGGCCGGTAGCGGCGAGCAAACGGAGCGCAAGCCGATAGATCGAGCTTGCTCATCCGGGACCGCGCTCGTGCGGCGTCGACGCCACCGCCAAATGCCGCAACTTGTCCGGATTGCGCACCGCGTACAGCGCCCGAATCACGTCGCCGTCGATCTCGAACGCTACAGTCTGCACCGGTCCCTCGGGTCCGTCCACGATGACACCGGGCATGCCGTTGATGGTCGCAAGGCGCAGCGTGAAGTCCGGGCGCCACCACTGACCTCGGTGTGGGCGCGCGGCGTCAACCAGGAACCGCGCCGTGCGCTCGGCGCCGACGTCGATTACCTCCCGCGCGGCCCGCACCTTGCCGCCGCCGTCCGACCAGACGCGCACGTCGCTCGCGAGCAGCTGCGTCAATGCATTGAGATCGCCCGACTGAGTTGCCGCTATGAATGCGGACAGGAGCTGCGCATGTTTCGCATCGATCTCGCCCGAACGCGCGGGCGGCACGGTCGCGCCGCGTGGTCGCGCTGCGCGCACGTGCTCGCGTGCGCGGGCGGCCAGCTGCCGGCACGCCGCCTCGCTCCGCTCCAGTGCCGGGGCCACTTCGTTGAACGAGAAATCGAACACGTCGTGCAGCAGGAAGGCAGCCCGCTCGAGCGGCGACAGCCGGTCGAGTGTCAAGAGCAGTGCGATGGACAGATCTTCGGCCAGCTCCGTGCGGCTGTCGGGCGCGAGCGCTGCCGTGTCGAGAACCGGCTCCGGCAGCCAGGGACCGACGTACTGCTCGTGCCGTGCGCGCGCCGAGGTCAGCATGTTGAGACAAATTCGCGTCGCGGTGGTCATGAGAAACGCTCTCGGTTCCGACACTTTCTCGCGGTCGGCCGCATGCCAGCGCAAGTACGTCTCCTGCACCGCGTCCTCCGCGTCGGCCATCGACCCGAGCATGCGGTAGGCGAGACCGAGCAGGCGCCGTCGGTACGGCTCAAACGTCCCAGCAGGATTCGACATCGCGTTCACAGAGCTCACGCCGTGCGCGCCGCGTCAGGCGGTGCGGCGGGAGCGGGCCAGAGCCAGCCCGCCGAGGGCCGTGCCCATCAGCCCCAACACCAGGGCCATGGCGCCACCGATTACTCCGTTGCCAGTGCCGGGACCACCGTCGGCGATGGCCAAAACCAGCCCGCCGTTGACGCCGGCGATTAGCCCCGCCACCAGGGCCGCGATGGCTCCGAGTCGCCCGGAGGCGGTGCCGAAACGACTGGCGGGGCGGCCGAGAGCCAGCCCACCGATGACCACGCCGCCGAGCGCCAGCACAACGACCGTGGTAGCCCAGAGTCGCTGGGGGGTCAGGCCGTAAACCGTGGTGGCGGCTGGCTCGGAAAGTTGCGCGGCCACCAGCACGGCATGCACAAGCCCCCCGAACAGGGCCGCTGCAGCCAGGGCCACGACGATCATAGCGAAAGTTCGTTTCATAGATTTTCTGTCTCCAACGGTAGAACCGGATAGGGCGTTGGAATGTGACATGGCAGCCCCGGCCGGCCTCATCCTAAGCGCTCGCCAGCGTGGCCTCCAGGCGGCGCCAGAAGACGTACGAGAGCCCCCAGAGCACGCCGGTGGCCCACGGCGAGCTCCACTCGGAAGTAGGCGGGGAAGCCGAGGTGGGTGAACGCCTCAGCCACCTGCGGCAGGCGCAGTTGCGCGTAGACGGTGAAGCCTATCTGCAGGCAGAAGAGCGCGGTGACGATCCAGAAGCTGATTACGATTCCTTTCGCGTGGGGCACGCTTTAACTCCGCTCCTGGCGCGACAATCATTCAAGGTGAAGTGATCATGCTGATACTGGTTGCGACCGACCGTGAGATCGTCGTCATTGACGTCGAGCGAGGCGCCGCCGCGTCAGCGCGCGGGATCAGTGACCGCCCCACATGCCTGACCGCGGATCCGCTGGTTCACGGACGGGCGTGGTGTGGCACCCACCGGGACGGCGTGTTCAAGAGCGATGATGGCGGCAGGTCCTGGCAGTCGGTCGGCCTCGCGGGCCGGCGGATCATGGCCGTCAGTGCGAGCCCCGCGGACCGGGACGTGGTCTGGGTAGGCACCGAGCCGAGCGAGGTCTGGTGCTCGAGGGATGCTGGGAACACGTGGGAGCAGACCAGCAGGTTGGAGACGCTCTCGTCGTCGTCCGAATGGTCCTTTCCGCCGAGACCGGATACTCATCACGTTCGCTGGATTGCGTGTCACCCGCTCGAACCGGAACGACTCTGGGTCGCGATCGAGGCCGGAGCGCTCGTGTCCACGATCGACGGTGGCCGCACATGGAGCGACCGCGTGCCCGGTGGACCATGGGACACCCACGAGCTCGCCATTCACCACAAGGCTCCCGATACACTGCGCATCTCCGCCGGCGACGGATATTTCGAGAGTTACGATGCCGGTGCCACGTGGCGCTCGCCCACGGTCGGCCTCGAGGTCGGCTACTTGCGCAGCGTGGCGATCGATCCGGAGCAACCGGAGGTCGTCGTGGTATCGGCCTCGTCTGGACCGTATTCCGCGTACGTGGCTGGCCGCTCGGATGGCCGGTTGTATCGCCGTCTCACTCGCGAGCGTTGGGAGCGCGTCCGCGACGGCTGGCCGGAGCCAGCCAGCACAATCGCGCCTCTGCTCTGCGCCGGCGCGAAAGGCGGAGAGCTGTGGGCCGCGGATGAGCGCGGCGTGCACCGTTCGGATGATGGCGGGAAGAGTTGGCGCCGCGCGGTCGGCTATGCCACGTCCCCGCAGCATCTACGCGGCCTCGCGCTGGTGCAGTGACCGTCGACCATTCGACGCGTCGAACCTGCACCGCGCCGTCGATTTCTACACGGGTCACCTCGGCTCGAGCTGGAGCACCAACCGCCGGAGGTGAGCACAGCCTGTGCGCACAGCGAACAGCCCGCCGTGACGTGCTAGCCTGTGCACCAGTTCACACAAGGCCGCCACGGATGACCACAACCCTTTCCATTCGCATCGACGCCGATACCAAAAAGCGGCTCGAGGCGCTCGCCAAACGTTCTCGACGCTCGAAGTCGTTCCTGGCGGCCGAAGCGATTGCCGCCTTCGTCGAGGCGGAAAGCTGGCAGCTCGATGAAATTCAGATAGGGATCAAGGAACTCGATGAGGGCCGGGGTGTCCCGCACAACGATGTCGCGAACTGGCTCCGTTCGTGGGGACGCAAGCGGGAGCGGAGGGCACCTCGCGCGTGAACATCGTGTGGTCGCCGCGCGCGATCGGGCACCTCGCCGAGCTGACGAATCTGGGCCGTCCTGGCCGAGTCGCCGGTACGCGGGAACTGGTCGTGCCCGGCACACAGTATGTGATTCCCTACAGGGTTTGAGGCGACCGACTCGAAGTGATCGCGGTTTTCCACGGTCGGCAGAAATGGCCGAAGCGTCTGTGAGCTGGTCAGAGACTGAGTGCTTGCTTGATGCGCGTCGAGAGGCCGGACCAGGAATGCCGCTGGATTCACGCAGTCGAGCGGGATTGCGTTTCTGGTGGAACCTCGTTGGACCCTGTGCGCAGGGCGTCACGCGTATCGAGCGGCAGGTATTCGCAGGGGCTGATGAAGGCTGCACCGTACACACTGCACGAATTTCAGCTCAACGACGTGCAGGCGTGCTTACTGCGCGACGATGTAGCCCGAGTCACGGACGACATGTCCCGCTCTCGGACTCATTCTCGCGTGGTGGCGTCAGCGCGTGCGCAGCGAGATAGGCGCCGACTGCACGGGCACTGCCCCCGGGCTCCGCAAGGGCGACGTAGCCGTCGGGGCGCACCAGATACACCGCATTGCGCAGCAGGCCGGCACGGGTGAACTCGTGACGCCACTGGAATACGTACAGCGGTAGCCGTCGCTCCGTGCAGAGCGCCTGAAGGTCGGGAGCAGCGCGGCCGTACACGTGCACCTGCCAATCGAGCGACGCGAGCGGTGCAAAGTTATCGTCAGATTCGCGCCTGACCCACGGCAAACGATCGCCACCGTGAATGCGGCCGGCGCAACCTTCACTCAGGCTGCTGTGCCGGTAGTTCACTGCGAATTGCGAGACCGTCCGAAAGAGCAATCGCCGCACCGTTTGAAACGCAAAAAGCATCGGGATCACGACGGGCGCGATGCGCAACCGCACGGTCCGGGCCACAGCGCTGGGGCTCGTCACAGCGACAAACGCCTGATCGGTCGTCGCGACGAGCCGTCGAGCGAACGCGATCCGCTCCGTCTCGTACGTATCGAGTAGTACCGCCGGAGCCTTCCCGTGAACGACCGCGGCGACCTTCCACGCGAGGTTCACCGCGTCCCCGATGCCGGTGTTCATCCCCTGCCCGCCGACAGGACTGTGGATATGTGCGGCGTCGCCCACGAGGAACGCACGACCGTCGCGGAACCGCTCGGCCACGCGATGATGCACGCGATAGGTCGAGAACCAGTTCACGCGGTCGACGTGGATGTGCATCCACTCGATGACCCGTTGTGCCACATCGTTCCAGGACAGGTCGTCGCGGTCATGCGCGACATCGTCGCGGATGGTTCCGACGAGTCGCACGCGATGGTCGCCGGTCATGGGGAACAGCGCGAGGAAATCGGTGCGGTCGAGCGCGACGTGTACGTCGCCGTCGATGGCCGATCCGCGTGCATCGACGTCGGCCACATAGAAGAGGTGCGAGTAGGTGCCGCCTGGAAAACCGATCGACAGCGTCTCACGGACCGAGGAATGAGCGCCGTCGCACCCTGCGACGTACGCGGCCTCGCACTCTTCGACCCGCCCATCCGGTAGCTTCAGCCGTGCGACGGTGCGGTCAACCGTCTGGTCGAAATCGACCAACGCCGTCCGGCGTTCGACGAGGACGCCTGCGTCCCTGAGTCGGTCGATCAACAGGTGTTCGTGCTCGTCCTGCGAAAAGATGAGGACGTAGGGATACGGAGTGATATCGGCGCCGATGTTGCCAATTGGGGCGCGCGCCGCGTGCCGGCCGGCAACCCACAGATTTACGCCGGTGACCATGCGGCCGCGTGCGACGACGGCCTCCGCTATCCCTATTTGTCGATAGAACTCGAGCGTGCGCGCCTGGACGGCAACGGCACGCGTGGTCGTCGCGGGCTCGGGCAGCTTATCCACGATTCGCAGGCGGACTCCCAGCCGCGTGAGCCACAGTGCCAATACGAGGCCCGTCGGTCCCGCCCCGACGATGAGGACGTCAGTCTGACGAATCAATGATAGAAGAGCTGCCTCACATTGTTCGGCGCTGCGAAAGGACATCACGAGCGGATTCGACAAGCTCGAAGCAGTGCTGTCGCCCGCCATGAAGAAGTTCCTGGACAGGTTGCCGCGCGCCATCTCGGCGAAGCACGAACATGCGAAGCGCCAGGGCGCGGACACCTACGAGATCACAGCTCGGTTGCTCGAGGCCATTCTCGCCCAACGCGTAATCTCGATGCAGTATCACTCCCTCGAGAGCCGACGCCAGAAGCTGTACACCGTGCACCCGTCCCGTTTGATCCACGCGCAGGGCGGCCTGTATCTCATCGCCTTCGTGCCGGCCTACGCCGAGGTGCGGACGTTTGCCGTCGAGCGTATTAGCAAAGTGAGCGTGCAGGAAACGACGTTCGAGCCGATCGCGGAGCTCGACACGGATCCCTTCAAGAACTCGCTGGGCGTGCACCGCGGCGGTCGACTGCAGTCGGCTCCGTCAAAGTGCGCACCTGGCAGCTCGCAGCAGTTCAACGATCGGCGATGGATCTCGCTGACGCGTTGAGGAACTGGATCCTGGGCTTCGGGCGGTTTGTCAAGGTGCTGGCGCCTGCGCAGCTGGTTAAATGGACGGAAGACGAGCTGGACGCGGCACGCCAGCAGTACGGATCGGGCGGCGTGGCTGTCGACAGCGATGTTCAGCCGCCGCTGCCTTTTCTATTGACGCGCCTCGCGAACGCATGATCCCTAGAGCGAATTGCGAACGTGATGCACCTACTTCCGCAGCAGCACGTAAACGGCGCCCGAACCGCCGTCTGACACCGGCGCGTCCGTGTACGCGAGGACCGACCGGTGCGACCTGAGGTACTCCCGCACTCGCGTCTTCAGGATCGGCAGGTTGCCTTTTGAGTGCAGCCCGCGGCCGTGGATGATGCAGACGCATCGATGGCCGCCATGCCGGCTGTTCTCGATGAACCGTCCCACGCTGGCGAGCGCGTCGGCACCCGTCATGCCGTGCAGGTCGCGCCGGGCGCCGACGATGTATTCACCTTTTCTCAGTTTCTTGATCTCGCGCCGATCGACGCCGTTCGCGACGAAGTCGTTATCTGATACGTCCGCAGGTTCCGCTCGCTGGGGTGAGTTAGGCGGCGGACTGATTCGTGCAACACTTCGCACGTGCCCGCGCGGGTCGGGTTCAAGCCGGACGACGTCCCGCATCGCCAGAGCGAATGCGTCAACGTCGGCGGCGGCTGCGTCGGGCCTGTCGGTCGCGGGGAGCTTGGCGCTGCGTTTTTTCACGGGTTCAGCCGGTTGAGAATACTCCGGTATGGGGCGCGACCCTCCGGCCGCATTTCGAGCGCCACTATGATGCTGCCAGGATTGGCTCCTCCGCCTCGGGCAGTTCAAGGAGCGCGCACTCGGCGGCGGCCCGGCGCTCCTGGTCCAGGTCGTGTCGCATGGCGGTGAACGCCTCCACGACGGCCTCCACGCGGTGCCGGAATTCGACACCCGACAAGTATCGGTACAAGAGCTCCAGGCTTTCTTCTTTGCGGATCGCTGCGCTCCGCGTCTGCGCGAGCTGACACAGGTTTGCCCGCAAGACCGCCGCCAGACCGGCGGCACAGGCGAAATCCGTCACCAGAACGCCTTCGATGAGCGCAAACCTGGTGCAGCCCTTGGGCAAGGTTGCCGTCACGAGAACCGCGACGTCAGCGTGCAGCGATCGCTGATCCTGTTTCAGCTTCGCGATCCACCCGTCGCTCCAGTTCCGGGTGTTCTTGCACTCCCACAGGATCGCGCCGCTCTTCCTGCCGCGGGGGTCGATGACGACCTGGTGCACGTCGGCCCCACGGACGCCCTGGCCGATTGCGCTAATCTCGTCTGACGGGAAGTTGGCCCGCAGGAGCGATTCCAGTTCTCCTTCTCCGGCTTCTCCCTGCAGTTGCTGCGAGCCCTGTTCGGCCTTCCGCTTCAGATCTTCGATCTGACGGCGCATGTCACCAAGCTGCCTTTCCTTTTCTGCGTCTTTCAGGCGGTGCTCGTCCGCAAGACGCTCCTGCGTCTCGGTGACGAGCCGGGTGCGTTCTTTGTCGATCTCTCGCTCCACTCCGCTCCTCTGCGCATCGGAGCGAGCGTCGAGCCTCTCGATCTTCGTTCCTTCACCTGGTCTTCAGCCGCAGTTCGGGCGACAGTCAGCTCCGCCTTCTTCGCAGCAGCTGCCTGGGCGCGCTGCAGGTCCTCCTCCAGCCGGCTCTCGTATTTCGCGCGCAGCTCGCGCTCGCGGTCTTGCAGCGTTTCGTCGAACTGCTGCTTGAGCGACGCCTCGATTTCGGCGCGTAAGGCGCGTGTCAGCGGAATCTTTTTTCCACATGAAGGGCACGAGATCGACTGTTCGGCCATGGGACCTCTTTCGCCGGGCCGTCATCGGTCCCGGTCTGCAGTCGACTGTAGTACGAGCGTTTGACAGATCTGGTCATACGCCTTGTCTTCGCTGCAGGTCAGTGCACGTACCTGGCAAGCGCTGGTACGATGCGGTCCGGCCCGCCGAGAGACTAGTGGCCTCGAGGTCAAAACAACCAGGCTTCTTCACGAGAAAAAATGCACAGACCGATTCCGGACTCGTATTGGGTCGTCGATGGGTTGTTGCTCGCTGGAGAGTACGCGGGCGCTCCGAGCGCACCGAGGGCGCGCCGCAAACTCGACGCCTTGCTCGACGCGGGCATCCGCTCCTTCTTCGACTTGACCGAGGAAGGCGAATTGTTGCCGTATGACGACATGCTCAGAGAGCTCGCCAGTGACCGACGAATAGCGGTCGCGTACGAGCGAGTGCCAATACCGGACCTGGGGGTGCCGCGGCCCGCTGATCTTCAAGCGCTTCTCTCCCAGCTCGAGGTGAATGTTTCTGCCGGCACCCCGTCGTACGTACATTGCTGGGGCGGTATCGGGCGAACCGGAACGGTGATTGGCTGCTGGCTGGTCGAGCACGACGCTATCGACGGCAATGAAGCGCTGACACGGATTGCGGACCTTCGACGCGGCACGCCCGACGGTCGAAAGCGTTCACCCGAGACAGACGAGCAGTGCGCGCTGGTACTTGGATGGAAGGAGATGCACCGAGGCCGGACGATGACGGCGGGTACTGACCAGACACTGTGCATGGAGTGTCGAGATGGCGAACTGGTTCGAAGCGTTGTTCGGGTTCAGCGAGCAATCGTACGACGAGACAAGGAAGAAACTGGAGGTTGTCGGCACGACGCTCCGCTCGAGGGTCAACCAGCGCTCGTACGAGATCGGCGAGTTGCGAACTCCGTCATTGAGGGAACTGCGAGCCGAAGCAGCGAGCGTCGTGGACGAACTTCGTGGCAGGCTCAGAGTCTCCAACACTTCCGGCGACGTGAGACGCCTGCATCGTCGTTCAGCACATCGGAACGCGCTTTTTCAGGTTGCGTCGCAGTTCAACCTATTGGAAATGGTCGGGCCTGACCTCAGTCCCGAAGACGGCGTCACTCGGTACGTGAATGATCCCACCCAGGGGCCGGCCTGCGCGCTCGCCGCGGGTGCCGCCACCGTGTACCGCAACTATTTCGTGCCTGTTGACGGCCAGAATGGGCAAACGCGGGATCGTCAAATCGATTGTCTTCGGGATCTCGGCGCGGAGCTGGGCAACAAGTCACACGATTTGTGGACGATGCGGAACGGTTACGCGCTGTGCACGGAAAGAGGATTGGCGACCATAGCTCAGAAGCTGGGCGCACTCGACACTCACGGGATTGACGCGCTCCGTGACGTTATTCGGATCGGGATCCACAGAGGCGTTCAGGTCACCGACGTCGAGGATGCTCAGCTCGTGTCGCAGGCGTTCTGCTCAGCCCTGCCGGTGAGCTACTCCAACATTCCGTCGGAACGCTGGAAATCCTTTGCGGTCCTGGTGCTCGAGGGTGCCTATGAAGCCACGCTGTGGGCTGCCGTTGTCAACGCTCACCACTCGGGCTCGAACATGCTATTTCTGACCCGGCTGGGCGGTGGAGCCTTTGGCAACGAACCACAATGGATCCATGACGCCATGCGCCGGGCGTTGACGAGAGTTGTGGATGTCAGCCTGGATGTGCGGGTAGTGAGTTACGGCAAGCCAGATCCCGCGCTCGAGCGTCTCGTTGCGGAGTTCGCGTGAGTGACCGATCTCGCGGCGTACAAGGTCGCGAAGGTGTTAATTTTGCCCGCCTCCGGCGGGCGGACGTCTTGAAGGCCGTGAGAAAACTTGACTCAAAAACAAAGATTCTGGGCCTTCAAGACGTCTAAGCAAGTACCGGCGCGGTCACCTCGCTACGCGACGCCCCTCCAAGCGTTCACGACTTCCACGAGCGCCTCGGCGGGCTCCGCGCCCGTCTGCCACTCGACCGGCGAGCCGGCGTCCAGGAGCAGCCGGCCCACTGCCGCATGGTCCCGGCCCGCCCGCGACCCACGCGATCCTTCAGCGGCCCAGATGAGCGGCGGCGCGTTGAACTCGCGATCGCGGACCGCGACCGAGGCCCCGTGCTCGAGGAGCAGACGCACCGCCTCGGGCCATCCCTCCATCGCCGCGACGTGCAGCGTCGTCTTACCGATCGACTCGTCGCCGCGATTCGGATCGAAGCCGCACGCGAGCATGGCATCGAGCGCGGCGAGATCGTTGCGCTCCGCCGCGCGGTAGAACGCCGGATAGTGCTCGGGACCGATCTCGTTGCGGAGACCCGGCCGTTGGGCCAGCATCGCGTCCGCTGCCGACCCGTCGCCGCGGCTGCAGGCCGCCACGAGCTGATCGACAGCGGATAACTCGCTTGCCGCTCCGTGCGCCAGCAGCCACGTCGCGACGTCGCGATTGCCGTTCAACTCGGCCACCGCGTACGACGTACGCCCGTCAGCTCGCGGGCGGTTGACATCCGCGCCACGATTGACCAGCTCCTTGGCCAGCGACGCGTCCCAACTGGCAGCCACCACATGAAGAGGTAAGCACGCGTCAGAATCGCACCCTTCCGCCGACGAGGCCGAACAGCCCGCCGGACGAACACCCGCTGCCGTATGTGCACGTCCGAGCAAAACCACCCGGGTTGGGATTCTCGGTGATGACGCAGGGCGGATCACCGCCGACGCAGACCGAGGTACAGGTGGTGCCCGTTCCCGATCCGCCGGATCCGGTGCACGCGACACACTTTGGCGTCGCGCCGAAGCCGTCGCAACCTGCGTTGTTGCTCCCCCCGCCACCAACGCCTTTCATCATTTGCCCATACTGCTCCTCAGCATCTGGCGGCAATGGAACGGGCCATGTCCAGTTGAGGACATATGAGTCCTTATTGACGGCCAGCTTCTGGTCGACAGGAAGTGAGTCAACGGGCAGCGAGGTTCCGGCGCTGGCCTCTTGCATGCAGGACGTGGCGAGCGCTGTCTGATCTTGCGGCAAACGCGATTCACTGACCTCGACCGTCTTCATCGTCCATTGCGTGTCACTCCTCGCGTAGACGTACTTCATCTGGACCGAGCCGCTCCCTTGCAGCCGATCCCAGCACGGTTTCAGCCTAGGCAACACCGCGTCATGGAAATACCGGTTGATAGCTCTCTGGGTTTCCACAGACTCTTTGAGACGACCCCCTTCCAAGTCAGGCGATGGAGTGGGGGCCGTGTTGCACGCGACATCGGCAAAAACGGTGAACGCGATAACACCGAAGGTCACTGCCGTGCGCCCGCATCCTGCTGAGCGTCGATCGACACGTTTCATTCGCGAGCCTCCCTCTGGTCGTGGATCGAGTTAGTACCTGGGAGACCAAGGTACAGGCTTTATATCGCATCTTGCGACACCTGTGTCTGCCCACCGAGGTACGCGGGCCGCGGCCTGCGCGGGCGAATTCGATGCCGCCTGGTGAGGGCGTGGCGTCGCGATGAGGAGTGTAGCCAGTACGGCGTCACTCACGAGCAATCGCGTAGAATGCCCGCGGGCGTAATGGCACTTGCCCCTGGCACCCGACTCGGCCCGTATGAAATTGGCGTTCAGATCGGCGTGGGCGGCATGGGGGAGGTCTACCGAGCTCGGGACACCAACCTGGGCCGGGACGTCGCGATCAAGGTGCTGCCGGATGCCTTCGCGAGGGACCGGGAACGGGTGGCGCGCTTCGAGCGCGAAGCCAAGACGCTCGCGTCCCTGAATCACCCCAACATCGCGATCATCCACGGCCTCGAAAAGGCCGACGGCGGGCGCGCGCTCGTGATGGAACTGATCGAAGGCCCGACCCTTGCCGACCGGATCGCGCAAGGGCCGATTCCACTTGATGAAACGCTGTCCATCGCCAGGCAAATCGCAGAGGCGCTTGAAGCCGCGCACGAGCAGAGGCTCATCCACCGGGATTTGAAGCCGGCCAACATCAAGCTGCGGCCTGATGGCACCGTGAAGGTGCTCGACTTCGGGTTGGCAAAGGCGATGGAGACCGGCCCTTCAGCGATCGGCGCGCAGTCGTCCACGATTACGAGTCCCGCGATGATGACTGCGGTCGGCGTTCTGCTCGGCACGGCGGCGTACATGAGTTCAGAACAGGCACGCGGTAAGCCGGTGGACAAACGCGCGGACATCTGGGCATTCGGGTGCGTCCTGTTCGAGATGCTGAGCGGTAAGCGTGCGTTTGCGGGCGAGGACGTGACTGAAACGCTGGCATTCATCATCACGAAGGAGCCCGAATGGAACGCGCTGCCGATCGAGACTCCGCCCCTCCTTCGACGACTGCTGCGGCGATGTCTGGAAAAGGATCTCCGACGACGGCTCCACGATATTGGCGATGCACGGCTCGAGATTGAGGACGCGGGTCACGAAGCCGCTGGCGACGCGAGTTCCACGCGGCAGACCGCGCTGGCCCACCGCCACGTCGAGTTCCAGCGGCTCACGGACTTCCCGGGCATGAAGGAGTCGCCGGCGGTGTCGCCCGACCAGAAAATGGTCGCGTTTGTGGCCCTGGTTGGCGGGCGGCGCCAGATTCTGATCCGCCTGCTTGCCGGTGGCGCGCCGCTGCAGGTGACCGTGAACGACACCGATCACGAGCACCCTCGATGGGCGCCTGATTCGAACACTTTTATTTACTACACACCGTCGGGAAAACCCTGCGAGGGAACCATCTGGGAGATCTCCGCCCTCGGCGGGCCGCCCCGGCGCATAGCATCTGCGATGGGGGGCGGCGACATCAGTCACGATGGCCAGCGAATCGCGATGCTTCAGTCCTCCGGCGAGTCCGTCGAGCTGGTGGTGATCGCTCGGAATGGCTCGCATAGAGAACGGGTAACGATCTTGTCGCCCGCCCACGTCTATACGTCGCCCCGTTGGTCGCCCGATGATCGTTCGATTGCCATTCAACGCCTGAACCCGAGTGGAATTTTTGATGTCGCCCTCGAGATCATCCAGGTCGGTGGCGGCGAGCGCCGGGAAGTGACGCGCAGCGAGGGGCTGAGGGGATTCTCCTGGCTGCCCGATGGTTCCGGCCTGGTGTATAGCTCGTCGCGGGGAAGCACCATCTTGTATCCCCCTGTCTTCAACCTGCGAGTCGTCGGACGCGACGGCCGTGGCGATCGCCAGGTCACGTTCGGCGATCTGTCGTACGTGGAACCGGACGTGCACCAGTCGGGGAAGCTGCTCGCCAGTCGGATTCGGAGTCATTCCGACGTGTGGCGATTTCCCATCGGCGGATCTGCGACCGAGAACACGCGCGACGCCGTTCGGATCACGCGACAGACGGGACAGGCTCAGACCCCGTCGATCAGCCCCGACGGCACCGAGGTCGTGTATCTCTCCGACAACGGTGGCCACGGCAACCTCTGGATCGCCCGGACGGATGGATCCAGCGTGCGCCAGGTCACCTACGAGCGCGATCCAGACGTCGTCATCGGTGTTCCGATGTGGTCGCCCTCCGGAGACTGGATCGTGTTCATCGTGGTGCCGAGCGGCGTCAGTTCGTTGTGGGCGATCCGTCCCGACGGCAGCGGGCTGCATGAGGTCGTCGCACGCGGTCGTGGGGCCGCCTGCTGGTCGGGCGACGGCCGGTGGGTCTACTACTCGTCAGAACAGGACGGCATCGCGTGTATCGCAAAAGTTCCTGCCGAGGGCGGCACGCCCCTGGTGGTCCGATCCCACGCCGCCATGACGGCCGTGACGCCCGATGACAAGACGCTCTACTTCGTTCAGCGACCTGGATCAGACAGCCTCGGTTTCGTCGGCGACCTGGAGATCTGCAGCGCAGACGTCGGCGGCGGGCCGTCTTCCGTCATGGCCCGCGTTTCCAGCGAGCGGGTTCCGATTGGGCGCCACTTGTTCCAGCCATTCCTCTCACCCGATGGCAAATGGCTGGCGGCACCTCTCACGGATGGGGCCACTTCGAACATCTGGGCGTTGCCGACGTCGGGAGGACCCATGCGAGCGCTCACTGATTTCGGCGATCGACCGCTCATGATCGCGCGTAGCGTTTCATGGTCAGCAGATAGCCGGTCCGTCTACGCCGCCGTTGCGGAAATCGAGAGCGACGTCGTGCTTTGGGACGGGCTCATCCCATGAGCCCTCCGTTGACACTCGTTCGATGTTCGTCGACATGAACCGCAACAACGGCTCCTGGGACTCGGTTCGTCCAGGATCATTCGAGAAGCTCCAGACCACAGCTAGAATTGCCCGTGTCCTCGCGACGACCGCGCTTTGGCATCGTCTATGCTCTGGAATCGCGTCCCCCGGTCCTCGAGACGTTCTTCATCGCGTTCCAGCACACGCTTGCCATGTTCGTCGGCATCATCACCCCGCCTCTCATC
Organism: uncultured Acidobacteriota bacterium; assembly: GCA_963802675.1. GTDB lineage: Bacteria > Acidobacteriota > Vicinamibacteria > Vicinamibacterales > UBA2999 > JACCSI01. The sequence continues at coordinate 39,165 of CAWDJL010000016.1, read as the reverse complement.
ATCGCGGCGGGGCTCGGCATGCCCGCGGACGAAACGTCGTTCTTCGTGAGCATGGCGCTCTTCGCCTCTGGCATCTCTACCGTCACACAGGTGATGCGCGTCGGGCCCGTTGGGACTGGGCTCCTCTCGGTGCAGGGAACGTCGTTCACTTTCGTCGGCCCTGCGCTGGCCGCCGGCGCAGTCGGCGGTCTCCCGTTGATGCTCGGCATGAGCATCGTCGCCGCGCCGGTGGAGATCATCCTCTCGTTCGTTCTCGGTTTCGCGCGGCGTCTCTTTGCGCCGGTCGTCACCGGCACGGCCGTCATGATGATCGGTTTCTCGCTTATCCACGTCGGTATGACGAATTTCGCCGGTGGCGTCGGTGCGAAGGACTTCGGGAGCGCGCGTAATCTCGGCCTCGGCCTTCTGGTGATCGTCGTGATCATCTTCTTCAATCGATTTGGCCGCGGCGTCGGGAGGATTGGCGCCGTCACGTTCGGACTCGGCGCGGGCTACGTCGTCGCCGGGATCGCCGGCGTCGTGGATTTCCGCCCCGTACGCGAAGCCGATTGGCTGCTCTTCCCGACCCCATTCCGCTACGGGCTTTCGTTCGACCTCCGGTTTCTCGCGCCATTCGCGTTCAGCTACCTCATTACGACGCTCGAGTCGGTTGGCGACATCACCGCGACCTCGCAGGTGTCGGGTGAACCGGTGTCGGGACCGATCTACATGCAGCGCGTGCGCGGCGGCGTCCTCGCCGACGGATTGAACTCGATCCTCGCAGCGGTCTTCAATTCGCTTCCGAACACCACCTTCGCGCAGAACAACGGAGTGATCCAACTCACGGGTGTCGCGAGCCGTGTGGTCGGCTACGCAACGGCCGTGATCCTGATGGCGCTCGGCCTGATGCCGAAACTCGGCGCACTCGTTGCCGTGATGCCGCCGGCGGTGCTGGGCGGCGCGACCGTCGTCCTTTTTGGGCTCGTGACGATGGCGGGCGTGCGGATCGTGGCGCAAGGGGACTTTTCCGGCCGGACGATGCTCATTCTCGCGGTAGCGTGCGGGCTCGGCGTTGGCGTCCAGACCGTTCCAGAGGCGCTCGCGCAACTCCCGGAGGCGTGGCATCCGATCCTCGGCTCGGCGCTCATTGTAGGAACGATGACCGCCATGATCCTGAACCTTGTTTTTCCGCCGGAGTCCGAAGAGGACGGACGCTAAGCCGTATTACGGCGTTCTTGAACTTCACAGAACGTCGCCTCGAGCCACAGAAGGTGTCGCCGTAGCTAAAATGCAGCGCCTCCCGGGCAGGCCGGCCGGCTACTACAAGAAGTACCTTGCGACTGGCTCTCCGCGGTGATGCCCGCGTTGCAGATGGCTACGCGTCATCCGCAATCAGGGAAAGCGGTAGATAACGTGTAGTCGGCTAGTGGCAACCAATGGGAAGCCCGCACTGCTCGCCACTACGGCGTGTACGAGGACTAATCGGTTGGAACACGAAGCTCAGAGTCCGGCGTAACGTCTGCGCTTCAGCCGCGGCGCCTGACGATTACACATGGCGCCGACGGCTGCAAGCGCTGTTGGGCGGCTCGTCGTCTTCCCTACGTCACGGTCAGGGCGAGGCCCGAAAAGCCATTGTTGCCTCTGCTGGGATCATTGCTTGGACTCAAGCCGCGCTGCGATGCGTTCGCTCGCGACTCGTAATACCTGCTTCACATCCTCAAACCGCGTCTCCGGCAGATTGTTGAAGTCCATGAGCCGGTGCGGCAAACTGAATCGCCGGAGCGCGCGAATCACCATCTCGGTTTGCCGATCGCGCGTGGCATCTTGAATCACGAACCGCACTTCCTGGAGGGCGACGTTCCGATGCTGGTACTCGCCGAGAATCTCCCGACCGGCCTTCTGCAACGCGCAGAACAGGCTCCGTTTGCCGCTGGCCTCGTCATCGTCACATACCCGATCGTCATGGCGTTTCCACACGGAAGCGTCTCCAAGAAGCGCATCGGCCCGCCGGAGAATGCGGAGATCGTCTGCCGTCGCGGGCTGGTCGCGCGATTCAATCGCCATTTGCTGACGCGCCCAAATGCCAACGACCGCCGTCGTTAGAAGCGCCAGCGTCCAAACAATCGAGCGCCGTTTCATGGCATTGTCAGCTTAGAGCCCGGACAGGCTTCGGCTTGTCCGCCCAACTATGAGTAGGCCGACCGGCATATCACGGCCGGCCCAGCGAGGTTCGCAGCATATCAGCAGATGGGCCGCGTCGAAGAATGTCTGCAACTTCATACGGTCACAGGCACTTATTGGACGAAGCAGTCGCCCGTGAGACCTCAATAGGCCGACCTGCATAACACCCCGCCAGGTCGCGGCATATCGCGGCTGAACGGATTGGTCCTGAGAAGTCGCCTAGTGTTTAGCAATCTGCACGAGGCACACCGACAGTGCCGATTGGGGTTTGTTACGGGTCTTAGAGACGAGAACCGACGGACAATCCAAGCGCTGCCCGGCTGGCCGCGTGGACGGAAGCGCCGACGTTTAATCCGCGTCGCCGCGACGGAGGAGGCGCTCACCGAGTTTCTAACGTGTGTTTGCGAAGCCGGAGCAACTGTTTCTGGTGATGCCGTCCGTGCACCAGATGGAGCGTTCTCCACTGTGGCGAAGTAAGCGCACCCAGAATCGGATGGTCGAGCAGCTTGACATGGCGTCGGAAGCGGGCTTCACACTGCGCGATGATCGCATCCATCGCCGCGAGTTTGTCCAAATCTCGTTTCGCACCTGCTCCAATGGCAGCCCCCTCAGCTGCACTGATGAGCCGGCGTCCCAGCGCGTAGCCCAGCGAAGTCCCGCTCGATCGCCGGGCTCGTATCAGCTGCTTCATCGCCAACAGCGCGCTGTGCGCGAATGTCAGGTCGCGGTTTTGCATGGCTACAAAAGGTGGTCTGCCGCGGTACCTCGGGAGCAGATCCAGATGCCGAAGGTTCGGGTGATGGAAGGTGGATGATGCGAGCATGCAACCTCGTCGCAGGGTTCCTGGTCCTCAGCCTGATTGCGTGCGCAGGGGCGCGCGGGCGCGGACCAGCGATCGGCTCGAGTTCGAGCTCGAAGGTTGCCGACGTCGGCGGTACGATTTCAGGCTTCGTCCGTACCTCCGAGGGCTCGGTGCCGCTCGTCGGTCGGCTGGTCACGGCTATCGAGGTGACCACCGGTGCCAAGTACGAGTCCTCCACGGCCAGCAACGGTGGCTACACCATGAAAGTTCCGACAGGGAGATATCGGCTCGAGCTACAGCTGAGGCCTGGCGAGTCGCTGGCCAAGCAACCCGACGAGACCCAGATCGACACGAGCGATGTGGACGCTGGCCGCGATTTTTTTGTGACGTCGAAGCCACCTGCTTAACCTGCACGCACGCATTCCATCTGAGGCTGCTCCCATATGACCAAGAGGAAGCGGCGGATCCCCATCACGGGCGTGGGTCTGCCACGCATCTTCAAGGAATCGCTGTGGGCATGGTGGAACGACAACGCACTGCGGCTCGGGGCATCGTTGTCGTTTTACACGCTCTTCGCAATCGCGCCGGTGTTGCTCGTCGCGATCTTGATCGCTGGCCTGGTGCTTGGCACCACGACGGTCCACGCCGAACTGGTCAGCCAGATGCAAGGTCTAGTCGGCCGCGACGGAGCGCAAGCGGTGCAGGCATTGCTCGAGGGTGCGAGCCGACGCCAATCCGGCGTCTTCGCAACCATCGTTGGCAGCATCACGTTCATGCTGGCCGCCACTGGCGCATTCCTCGAACTGCAGGCCGCGCTCAACGCCATCTGGCGCGTTGCACCCAATCCCGACGCGAACCTCAGCGCCTATGTGTTCGCTCGCCTGCGCTCCTTCGGCATTGTCGTCGCGATCGGCTTTCTGTTGATGGTGTCGCTTGTCGTCAGCGCCGCGCTAGCCGCCGCTAACACGTGGCTCGAAGGCCGCGCGCCGGGATGGCCGCTGCTGTGGCAGGCGGTCGACGTGGCAGTCTCGTTCTTGGTGACGACTGCACTCTTCGCGCTGCTGTTTCGCTTTTTGCCGGACGTGAAACTGGAATGGCGGCATGTGGCGACCGGCTCGGTCGTCACCGCCGTGCTGTTCAGCGCCGGGAAGTATTTGATCGGCCTCTACCTTGGGCAAAGCACGATTGTTTCGTCCTACGGTGCCGCCGCGTCAGTCATGGTCCTCCTGTTGTGGGTCTACTACTCCTCACAGATTCTGCTCTTCGGCGCGGAGTTCACGCGAATCTACTCACTCGGCGCTGGCGAGCGGCCGAAGCCCGAGGAGTTTGCGAAACGCGATGCGAACGCGGTGGTGAAGGCAACGTAAGGCCGCATTTGGGCGCTCGGGCGTTTGACAGCGCCCACCATTGCCCAGCAGGATCGCCACGATGATGAAACACGATCTGTGACGACCACGCGGACTGGACGATTGCGGCAGGGCCCTTCCAGCGGTGGCTCGTTCGACATCCAATTCAACTCATTCGGTTGCGCGGCTTCGTTGCTCTCGAATCCGTTCGAACTGTCGCTTGAGGGCCTCGAGTTGGTCGTCATCGAACTCTTCAAGATTGATGAGCTGAGGCCGTGCACCCGCCGTACTCCGGATCAGCTCATCGAGCTTGAGCTGCAACGCACGCGTGTCGCGGTTTTGCGTGTTCTGAAGCAGAAATGCGATGAGAAACGTCAACTGGGACGCCGCGGTATTCATCGTCAACTGCCACGTGTCGGAGAAGTTATAGACGGGCCCGAGTATCAACCAGAGTACTGTGAGCGCGACGTTTGCGGCAAAGGTCCACGGAGAACCGACGAACGACGCCGTGGCGTCAGCAACTCGCCTGAATCCATTGATCATGGCTCCTTCTAGAGCAAAAGAAACGCCACGGATATCGGGGCCGTCGGAAACGGCTAAACCAAAAAGCCGCGCTTTGGGATCTTCGGCCGACCAGCGGTGTGCGCATGAGGGGCACCAAACATCACGGCATGGGGCGTCCGATTCTCAATCAACGCGACGGGCTGTTTGCAGGCGGGGCAGACGAGGCAGGTCGGTGTCGGTTCACCGAGTTTCTAACGTGCGTTTGCGAAGCCGGAGCAGCTGTTTCTGGTGGTGCCGTCCGTGCACCAGATGGAGCGTTCTCCACTGTGGCGAAGTCAGCGCACCCAGAATCGGATGGTCGAGCAGCTTGACATGACGTCCGAAGCGGGCTTCACACTGCGCGATGATCGCATCCATCGCCGCAAGCTTTGCCCAAATCTCGTTTCGCACCTGCTCCACCGGCAGCCCCCTCGGCTGCACGATTGCGGGGGCCTCTCGTCCGGCAGGTATGTGGCCCAATCTCACGACCACGAACGTCAGCACGCGTTGCGCCATGGATGGCCTCGTCGCGAGCGGTGCGCCGCGGCTCATCACTTTCTCCAATCCTCGGGTCGTTCCGACATAGGTCAGGTACAGGTGTTCCAGCACCTCCGCTGCAGACCACTTCCCCGGGAGATGCCAGCTCAATTGCTCGCTGGACATTCCTTCTACGGCCGACTCCAGCGATTGCTTCAACGTGTCCAGACGGGAATCCATGGCACTACCTATAATGTGCTGAAGCGCTTCGACCCTGGCGAACAACTCGAGATAGGCCGGATCGGCGAGATTCAAACCGCGCGCCTCGCTGGGTGTGAACCAGCCCAGCTCAACGTGCTCCGCGTTTCGGAGATACGGCTCCGGCCCCGCCCAGCGGCGAACCAGGAAGACGTGATACACGCCTAGGACCATGCGCCTCGGGGTAGGGTTCCGGCGCCGTTTCGAGGAGCGAGAATTCCGTTGGGATTGAACCAATTTCTTCTTCCACCTCGCGGAGGAGCGCTGCTTCCGGCGTCTCTCCGGGCCCCGCGTGCCCACCGATCAGATCCCAGACGCCGGGATAGAAACGCTTGGCCGGGGATCGTCGTCCCAGCAGCAGCCGTCCATCGCGAACGAATAATGCGCACGAGCAGTGTCGCAAGGATCGAATTCCCTTTGCCGCCCTCACGCGGACGGCAGGTGTCTGAGCTTGTCCGGATTGCGCACGCTGTAGATCGTGCGGATGCGATCGTCCTCGATCTCGAACGCGACGGTCTGTACGTAGCCGTCGGGCGAGTACGCAATCAGGCCTGGCAGACCATTGAGGGGCCGGAAGCGCCACGTCGTTCCTTCGGCCAACCCCTTCGCCGTGGCGCCGACGATGAAGCGCGCAGTGTTCTTCGCTCCCACGATGACGTTCAAGGCGGCCTGGACCTTGCCGCCGCCGTCAGCCACGAGACGTGCGTCCTCGGCCAGCAGGCTCATCAAGGCGTCGAGATCGCCGGAACGCGTTGCAGCCACGAACGCCGATATGAGCTCCTCGTGTCTCGTGGCCGCATCGCCCGCGCGATCGCGCGCCGCCAATTCGTCACGGGGCCGGGCCTCGCGCACGTGCGTCCGCGCACGCGACGCCAGTTGACGGCACGCGGCTTCGCTGCGGTCCAGTGCCCGAGCCACTTCACTGAACGAGCAGTCGAACACATCGTGCAGGAGAAACGCCGCGCGCTCGAGCGGCGACAGACGATCGAGCGCGAGCAGGAGCGCGATCGACAGGTCTTCTGCGAGCTCTGTCTGCGCATCGGGGGCCAGCGCCTTCGTATCGACCACCGGCTCCGGCAGCCACGGTCCGACGTATTCCTCGCGCCGAGCGCGCGCCGATTTCAGGACGTCCAGGCAGATCCTCGTCGTGGCCGTTGTCAGGAACGCCCGCGGGTCCGTCACCTGGTCCCGATCGACGGCGTGCCAGCGAAGATACGCATCCTGCACGGCGTCTTCAGCCTCGGCGAGCGAACCGAGCATGCGATAGGCCAGGCCACGCAGGTGACGCCGGTGCGGCTCGAAGCTGAGCGCCGGGTCCATCATGAGGCACGGCTCGCGTGCGACTGGCCCGAGGTCAGACGGCCATTGCCTGGACGTCAGGTCGCGATCGATCGCCACCGGTTCGCCGTAGACGAGGACTCGCGAGCAGATCTTGCCGTGTCCCATCGCGTACTTCACCGTCGGATACATGCGTGCGGTCGTGATCGCAAACGCGAGCGTCACCACGGCGCGTGGCCCCCAACGCGCGACAATCTCGTCGCGGTAGTCGTCTGCCGCTGCATCGTGGGCCAGCGTCGCACGCGTGAACCGCCACGCGAGTGCCACCTCCTCCGGCATTGCCTCCACATCGTCTGTCAGTATGGCCCGCAGGATCTCGGGACGGACGCCCTGCTGCTCAGCCATCGTGATCCCCAGTTGCGTACAGGGGCCACAGTCTTCGGACCGCACGGCGGTGATCCCGGCCGCAAACAGGGCGGCAGGCGGCACGTCGCGCCGGTAGCTTCCCAGGCTCGTTGCCAGGGAGAATTTCACTGCGGCCCAGGGACTCAGATCGACGATCTCCTTCAGGTAGCTCGCGTCGTAGTTCCATCTCCGCTCGAACGATTCGATTGTGCGCCGCAACAGCCGCCTCACCATGGTCGCCTCCTGCCTCGATCGGCTCTCAATAAGGAGGACGAGACAGCACGGACCGCTGTGACATCACCTGTGTTCCGGCGGCCAGGGTCATCGATGGCCCAGCTCGAAGCCGAGCTTGGTGGTGATCACCACCTCGTCCGGCGGCTGGATTCGAACCAGCGACTCCCTGCCCCCAAGCTCGACCATGGGCACCTACAGATCCTGCAGTCTCCCTGTTCCACGCGCAGGAGGTCCCGCGGTTACAACAAAGGGCGGCGAACGATTCTCGACGCGCTGGGGTTACCCAGGGGTAGCACTTCGCACTCGATTGGGCGGTTCCCGGTGCGAACTTGGAGGTCAATGACGAACGATGAGCGAGGGTCGTATAAGCACGCTTTGAAAAGCTGGCACGTGGGGCTCGCTCTTGGCCGAGCGGTCACCTCTTCAGAGTCGGAAACTTCGTTTTGATCCACCCCTCGACAAGCTCGTAGACCTCCCGGGCCTTGTTCACGATCTCCTCAGCCTCGCTGTCGGTCGCCACCTGCGACCGCGTGTAGTCGATGACGTTGCGCTTACGCCGACAGGTCTCAAAATAGTCAGCGTACGCGCTCACCGCGGGACCGACCGCGAGCGTAATCGCCTCGACGGTGACCTTGTGATGTCCGGTCTTGGCGGTGACGCGGTATCCGGCGCATGCGATGGCCATGTTCGCGGTTTGGAGCGCGGCGTTGTACGCGGTGGCGAACCGACGATCCGCTGAGAGCCCCTGCACCTGCGCGTCCGCCAAGTCGCGGGCGACCAGCGCACGCATCTCATCGAGCTCTCGTTTCGACGTCCGGTGCCGTTGAACGTCGTGGCTTGCCAATAAGGTCGTCCACGTCACGCTGCTCGCCCTTCACGAATTGTTTGGGTCCTCGCAGGACCTCCGTCAGAAAGTGGTCCTTCGCCGCGGCCTTTCTACGGAATTCCGCCACCGAATAGCTGGTCACGTTTACTTCGCGGCCGAGCCGGGCCTCGGCCTTGCGAAGGACAGGCGTAAGGTCCGCCAGTCCTACGTCGCCGACGATCAGCACGTCAATGTCGCTCTGCGCATGCTCTTCGCTGCGCGCCACTGAGCCGTAAACAAACCCGGAGGAGATCCGTGCGTCGAACGGGCGGAGGATCGTCCGAAGCGTCGGCACCACGCCGACAGTCTTCTCGATCAAACCGCGCAGCTCGGGAAAGACCGGCGATCGCGTGTCCGCCTTGAAGTAGGCGCGGGTCCCCTCACGGCGGGTCTCAAGGATGCCCCCATCGACCAGCGCTTTCAGCTCGCGCTGGAGGCTCGACGGGGAGGTACCCAGAGATTGCGCGAGTTCGGAGAGGTACCACCACTTCTCGGGCTGTGCCAGCGTCGCGGCGAGAACATCGCCCCGAATCGTGGGAAACAGGGCCGCCAACGCGGCGGGCTTACGCATAACACGTAAATTATTACGCAGAATGCGTAAACGTGCAAGGCGCTCGTTTTTCTTAGGAAATTTGCCATTTGGGGCAACTGCCGTAAACCGCGAGCTTCTACCGTCAGTCAGCCAAATGTTAGCCAATGCCGAGCTAGGCCCGAAAATGTAGTAACATCACTACATGAAGCTCGGACTGCGCGAAGCGAACCAGCACTTCTCGAAAGCGATCAAGGCCGTCCGCGCAGGCAAGGAAGTCGTCCTAACGGAACGGGGCCAACCGATCGCCATCATCAAGCCGATCAAGGACGATCACGAATCGGACGCCGCGCTCCAGCGCATGGCCGACGAAGGGTTGATTACCCTGCCCACCCGCAAGGGGCCATTGCCGCGTTTCGAACCTGTTCCGATCAGTGGCAGGCCACTCTCGCAGACGATCATCGACGATCGCGACGATCGCGCGTAGTCCGCCATGGACTACGCCTATTTCGATACGAGCGCGCTCATCAAACGCTACGTCGACGAACCGGGGCGTCGGGAGGTTCTGACACTTCTCCGCAAGAACCAGTCCGTTGTGTCTGCGGTGCTGCCGGTGGGAGTGCGGAGCGCGCTGCGCCGGCGCATGGCCGAGAAGACGCTGGATGCCAAGCGAGTGCCGGGCATCCTCAAGCGGCTCGCAGCCGACCGTGCCTACTGGACGATCATCGAGGTTTCACGCGAGGTGCTTGCGACGGCGGAGTCCTTGAGCGGCGCGCATCCACTGCGCGCACTCGATGCCATCCACGTCGCATCAGCGAAACTGTTTGCCGATCGAACGGCCTCGCAGACCTTCACGTTCGTCAGCGCCGACATGCAACAGACCCACGTCGCCGAAGCGTTGGGGATCAAGACGCGATACGTCCGGTCTTAAGGAGTAGTGATCTCGGCCGACCAATAGATTCACTTGAACTCGCTGCAGGCCGACGGGCTACTCCCTCGCGCGCAGTTCAGCAAGGACAGCCATGCGGGTTTAGGAAGCCGCGAACCGTCGGTGACATTGCTGACCGTCATCAATGGCCCAGCTCGAAGCCGAACTTGGTGGTGATTACCACCTCGTCCAGAACGGTTCCAACGCTTGGCCGACGATCTCTTCAACTGACACGCCAGCAGCCCGCGGTGAAAAGGCTAGGATTTCAAGTCTGGGAACCGTGAGCATTCAAGGAGTTCATTGAGGTGATCGACATTCGCGAGCTACGCAAGGATCCGGGCGCGTTCCTGACGAAGCTGTCGCGCAAAGGCGCAGATGGTCTTGTCCAGGAACTGCTCGAAGTCGACAGAGCGTGGCGAGCGGCAACGACTGTGTCGGAGGAGTTGCGAGCCAGGCTGAAGTCATCGGGGAAGCCGACGCCCGATCAACTGCAGCAGTTGCAGCGGGCGAAGGATGAGTTTCAAGAGACCGAGTCGAGACTGGCCGAGCTGGAGCGTCGGCGAAAGCAGCTGCTTGACCGCGTGCCGAATCCGCCGTCCGACGATGTGCCGAGTGGCGGAGAAGAGGACTTCGAGGTCCTCCGTGAGGTCGGCCAGAAGCCATCGTTCGATTTTGCGGCTCGTGACCATCTCGACCTGGCGCAGGCTCACGGCTGGATCGACGCTGCACGCGGCACCAAGGTCTCCGGTTCGCGCTTCATCTATCGCATCGGCGACCTCGCCTTGCTGGAATTGGCGCTCTATCGGTACGCGCTGGCGCGCGTCGCTGAGAAGGGCCATATCCCGATACTGCCACCGGTTCTCGTGCGGCAGGAGGCGATGTACGGCACTGGCTTCTTCCCGACCGACGCGGTCAACATTTACGGGGTCGAGCGGGACGATCTCTACCTTGTGGGCACCTCCGAAGTGCCGGTGGCGGCATTTCACGCACAAGAGATTCTGGAGGAGCTGCCCCTCCGATACGTCGCGTACTCGACCTGCTTCAGGCGAGAGGCAGGCGCAGCAGGCAAGGACACGCGCGGCATGTTTCGTGTCCACCAGTTCGACAAAGTCGAGATGTTCGTGTACTGCGTCCCCGAGGCGTCGGCTGATGAGCACGAACGCCTCCTCGCAATCGAGGAAGGGCTCGTCAAGGAGCTCGACCTTCCATATCGCGTGATCAATGTCGCGGCAGGCGATCTCGGTGCGCCAGCAGTGAAGAAATACGACATCGAAGCGTGGTTCCCAGGTCAGGGGCGTTACCGCGAGATCACATCGACGTCGAACACGACCGATTTCCAGTCGCGTCGACTAGAGATCCGCTTTCGGCGCGCCGGGAAGCCAGAACCCGTACACACGCTCAACGGCACGGCGATCACTGCGCGCGCGATGATCGCGATCCTGGAGAACTTTCAGCAGGCCGACGGCTCGATTGCTGTTCCGAGCGTCCTGTGGGAGTTCGGCGCTCCGCGGAAGATAGGTTCTAGACCGAACCATCTCTAATTCCGCGGATACCGTTGCCGGTGTGGCCACATGTGGCTATACTAGAAACATGGAGACGGGAATTCGCGAGCTGAAGGACAACTTGAGCCGGTATATTCGGCGAGTCGAAGCGGGACAACGGATTGCCGTGACCGCTCATGGGCGCGTTGTCGCTGAACTCGTGCCTCCAGGAACGGCGACGCGCAAGTCCCCTAAAAGTCGATGGGACGAGCTCATTGCCGCCGGCATTCTCCATCCTCCGGTAGAGACTGGCGACCCGTTCGAGGACTGGCCCGACATCCGTCTGCCGCGCGGTACGGCCGCGGAACTCATCGACGCCGATCGTGGCGAAGCGTAGTGCTCCACGACGCCGCTCCGCCCGGAAGGTGGCGCCGGCCCGTCCGGCCCCCCCAGTGGCCGCCCACACAAGAGTGCGGTACATGGAGTCGAGCGCACTGGTCGCCGCACTGCTGGAGCGTGACACGGCCATCGTAAAGAAGATCCCCCGCGGCACGCAGCAGGTGACTTCGGCTCTGACACTCGCAGAAGCGGGGCGGGCCATCATTAGAGCGCGCACGACTGGTCGTCTGACGGCGGAAGAGGAGCAAGCCGCCGTGCGCGCCCTGCGAACGTTCGAGCGGCGCTGCTTCATCCTCGACGTTGATCGAGCGGTGCTCGATCGAGTCCGCCGTCGCTTTCCGGTCGAACCGATCCGCACGCTCGACGCCGTCCACCTCGCGACTGCGGAGCTGCTCGGCGAGGCGCCACCGCTGGTAACCATCGTCACGCGGGATGGCCGCGTGCGGGAGAATGCCGAAGCGCTCGGGTACACGGTCGAATAGGCGAGCGTTCGGTCCTGATCCGCTCGGCTGACACGTGGGCCAAGGCCTGCTCGGAACATCCTCAACTGCGCGGGCGATAATCAAAGCTCTCTTTCAGCAAGGCGTCGGAACTCGTCAGGGACGGAGCGCACACCCCGCGATGCTGACCCATAATCCACCGCTTTTCCTCCGAAGCGCTTGCGGATCGCATCGACGGCGCGGTCTGCGCGCGATCGCGCCAGGCCTTTCTTCGTGCCAGGACGGCGTCCTTCGTCGGCAAGCCCGAGCGGCAGTTCCAGTTGCACGATCGCATGCGCTTCGAGATTTGAGACGGAGATCGCCAGCAGCGAGATCGTCCTCTCGTCACGGTGATCCGCAAGGACGCCGCGCACCAAGTCCTCGGCGATCTCAGCGAGAGCCCTCGTTGCAGAAATCGGCGCTGACAGCGTGAGCGAGCGCGTGACCGAGCGCAAATCGGCGAAGCGCACGCGGACCGTGATAGTGCGGCCCGCCAGGGATTTGGCGCGGAGCCGGGCGCCGATGCGGTCGGCGAGATGATGGAGCGTCGGTTTGAAGACGCGCTCGATCGCGGGCCGTCGTCCGAGCGCCGATTGTGCGCCGGCGGAGCGCGCGCGCCGGCGCGTCTGGATTTGCCGCGGATCGCTGTTCCACGCGAGTGCCGTCAACTTTCTTCCCGCCGCGTGCCCAAGCAATCGCTCCACGGATTTAGGAGAGCTCTCAGCCAATTGACCGATGGTGGTGACGCCGATCTTGGCGAGCCGCGCCTCGGTGGCGGGGCCCACGCCCCACATTAGCGCGACGGGCAGTTTGTGAAGGAACTCGAGTTCAGTATCTGGATCGACGACGACCAATCCATCCGGCTTAGCGACCTGCGATGCGATCTTCGCCAGGTGCTTGGTACGCGCCACGCCGATTGACATCGGCAAGCCAAGCTCGGCGCGCACGCGAGCCCGAACCGTCCTTGCGATCTCTGCCGGCGAACCGAAGAGATGCGTGCACCCTGCAACGTCGGCGAAGGCCTCGTCGATGGAGATGCGCTCGATGGAAGGCGTGAAATCGCTCAGGTACTCCGATGGCGGCGTCGCCGAGCCGTTGGTATTCGTCGAAATGTCCGCCGACAAAAACGAGGTCGGGACAGAGTTGCCGCGCGCGCCGTCCAGGCATGCCGCTTCGTACGCCGAAGGCCCGCGCTTCGTAGGAGGCCGCGAGAACGACGCCGCCGCCGACCGCAATCGGCTTGCCGCGCAGGCGAGGGTCGAGCAGCTGTTCGACCGACGCATAAAAGGCGTCGAGGTCCGCGTGGAGAATGGTGGCTGTGGAACCCATCTCGTTGCCTCGTGGCTCCTAATGGGCGAAAGGATCTCTGACCTGAACCTCGAGCTCGGTTCCCAGCGCCACCGCGTCCGCCCAGCCACTCTCCCTGAGAGCCGACACTCCCAAAGCAGCCGCTTCGTAAACGGACTCCGCGGTTACATCGACTGAGTGGCGGATTCCGGACGGACCCGTGAAGATGACAGTGCACGTCCGGACCGCCACGGGAGCCGAGCGTAGCACATTCGCTATATCTTCGCCTAGGGTCCCGCGCGTGGGTCAGGCCCAACGACATCCCTTACGCGACCGCCGCTGCGAACTCGGCGAAGAGGTCGCCGGACAACCGGTGATCGAGACGCCAAGTGATCGCGATGGGGCGTTCGCGTTCGGGTTCGTGCGTGACGTAAGTCGCAGGACCGAGGCACCAGAATGCTGAGTTCGGGCCCACACGCCGAGTTTCACAGTTAGTGGCTGAAACTCTTGACACCAAGCCAGCTCTGCAGCACTATTACCTGTCCGCGCATGCGAAGTCCCCAGCGCAGGCGCCCGTAGGACACCTCCGCAAACTCTTTAGTGGCTCGGAGACACACAGCCGTCGTGTGTCCGCTGGACACCGTTTTCTCTACCCGATTGCAAGATGAGCGAGCCGTTCGTCGACCAACTCGCTGACCTGTGCCGCACGCACGTGACGCGCGCGAAGTGGGTCTTCGTACCTGCACATTCCATTGGCCGAACACTAGGCGAGCGCCTGGTCCTCGAGGGCACAAACTGGATCAACCTCCGTTTCGTGACTCCGCTCGATATCGCGCTCCGCATGGGCGCACCGTTCCTCGTCGAGCGCGGCATCGATCCATCAGAAGAAGGACTCGGTCCCGCGCTCGTGATGCGTCTGCTGTTGGATCTCCCCGAGAAAGGAGGCTACTTCCGTCCGCTAGCCGATCAGCCGTCAATGGCACAGGCGCTCTACGCGACGATCCGCGAGCTGCGGATGGCGGGCGTGAAGGCGCAAGATCTGAGGCCCGACGCGTTCGAGTCGTCTGCGAAGCACTCGGAACTCGTCGCTCTCCTCGCTTCGTATGAGTGCTTCCTGAAGCGCAATAGCCGAGGTGACATGGCTGCGGTTTACGAAGAAGGTGTCAAGCATCCAGATTGGTGTCCGATCCAGCCAGAGGACTGCTGGACAGAATTGCCGGGTGCCACATGGACTGTGTTGCAGCAGCAGCTCATTGACACGATGCCAGGCACGCGGATCAGTCCACGCGCATTGAATCTACCGGCCGCAAAAATTCCTCGCCGGATGAGTCAGCGACACTTCGAGCTCGTTTCACCAGACGCACGAAATCATTCGCTGGCGTTTCTGATGTCGCCTGCTGACATCGACCGCACCGAGGCACGATCGCTCGCCGCGACAATCGACCTCTTTCACGCGGGCGGTCGCGATGCCGAGATTGAGGAGGTATTTCGCCGAATTCTCCAAGCCGGGGTCTCGTTGGATCAGGTCGAGATTGCGTGCGCATCCGAAGCCTATGCGCCACTGGTCTGGGAGAAAGCGTTGCGACACGAATGGCCGGTGACCATCGGGTCGGGGTTGCCAGCTGCGCTGACGCGGCCTGGCCGAGCGGTCCTTGCGTTCTGTGACTGGATCGAGAGCGACTTCACGGCCAGCTATCTGCGTCGGATGCTCCAGTCGGGCGATATCCGCTTCGACCACGTCCCCGAGCTCACCACCGGTCAGGCAGCCCGCGTGCTCGCCAAAGCGGAACCCGGATGGGGGCGTGCCACCTACGAGCTCGCGCTCAACCGGCTCGCAAAGAGCTATCAACGTGCCGCTGCGAACGTCGATTTATCGGAGGAAGTCCGCGCGTCAGCAGCGACCAAGGCTGCACGCGCCGAGGGGCTGTTGCGGTGGATTGAGGAATTGCTTTCCTCGGTGCCCGAGGAGGAATCCGACGGGTCTGTTGCCCTGCAGGACTGCGTAAGCGCCGCGATCCGGTTTCTTGAGCACAGCACGACAAGTTCCAGCGCCCTCGATGGTGCCGCCAATGCTGCGCTCGTCGAAGAAGTCACCGAGCTCCGTGCTCTTGGGGCCTTCCGGTGTCGGCTCGTCACTGCACTACGTTTTATCAGAGAACGCGTCGAAGGACTTTCAGTGGCGGCTGACCGCCCACGCGCGGGCCACCTCCACGTGTGTCCACTCTCGCAGTCTGGTTACGCCAGTCGACCGCTCGCGTTCGTTGTTGGCCTCGAAGAAGGACGCGTGTTTCCGGCCGCCATCGAAGACCCGGTGTTGCTCGATACCGAACGCACGAAGATCAACCAGGCGTTGCGCCTCTCGAAAGACCGAGTCGAAGAAGCGGTATGGTCGGCCTTGACCCGCCTCGCTGCGCGTCACGGCCGTGTCGTGCTCAGCTACTCGTCGCGGGATCTTCGTGAGTATCGCGAGACCTACGCCTCCTGGCTGATGCTGCGGGCCTTCCGTTTGAAACATCGAGACCCGTCGAAGTCGTATGGCGACCTGCATCAGGAGTTGGGTCGGGCAAAGTCGTGCGTGCCGGAATCGCCGGGACTCTCGGCCACAGAGGTCGGGTGGTGGCTCTCCTCTGTCAAGGCCGCGGGTGCTCCCAGCGTGCCCCCACTCTTGAAGCATTTTCCAGCGCTCGCCCAGGGGCGCGACGCAGAGGCGCATCGCGAGACTGCGGCCTTCACAGAGTTCGACGGGCTTGTTCCTGAGGCCGGCAAGGTCCTGGACCCGAGCGCGAGTAGTTATGGGGTATCGGTCACCTCGCTCGAGGAAGCCGCGACTTGTGGCTTCAGGTATTTTCTGAAGCGCGGCCTGCGGCTCGACACCGTCGACGATGGTGAGCGCGACGAGGATGTATGGCTTGGTCCGCTGGTACGTGGCGCCGAGCTGCACGACTTATACGCGGCCGCGATGCGACGGATTCGTGATGCGAACCGTCGTCCTCAGAAAGACGACCTGCAGTGGCTGTTGGATCGTGCGGATGCCCGGCTAAAGGAGCTGCGGGTCGAGATGCCGCCGCCATCGGAGGAGGTCTTCGACCGCGAGCGTCTCGACCTCAGGGCAGACCTCGAGCTGTTTCTCAATGAGGAGTACGGCGGCCCGGAGAATCGAACACCGATTGGCTTCGAGGTAGCGTTCGGACGCACGCCCTACACCGACGACGAACCACTGGAACCCTTGGGGCAATCGGAGCCGATCGAGATCGATCTCGGTGGGGGCCTGAAGTTCCGTTTGATCGGACGGATCGATCGCATCGACCAAATCGGCCCGTCCTCTTTCGAGATCATCGACTACAAAACAGGTGGCTACTGGGAAAAGACGTGGGGTACGGGCGTCTTCAGCGGCGGCACCCGCTTGCAGCATGCGCTCTACGGACTCGCAGCCCGTGAACTGCTCAAGCGCAAGTACAAGAAGCCGGTTGTCACCGCTGGTGTTTACTACTTCTCCAGCGCGAAAGGCGGTAAGGAACGACGGGTGATCCCGGCACCGTCGAAGTCGGTGATCACCAAGGTTCTCGGCGATTTGCGCGACATGATTGCCTCTGGGACATTTATTCACACGGGCGACAAAGACGACTGCACATATTGCGACTATGCGCGCGCGTGCGGAGCGCCAGTAGCTGTCGGGCGAGTCGAGGCCAAGTTGGCTGACAAAAAGCTCGCCGCCCGCAGAAGGCTTCTGGAACATGAGTAAGCCGGGGAAGCTCGTTGATCGTGACGCGAGGGAGCGCATCGTGTCGGATCTGGGGACCAACCTGCTCGTCGAGGCGGGTGCCGGCTCCGGGAAGACGCACGAGATGGCCGCGCGTATGGCAGCGGGCGTCGCGAGCGGACACTACACCATCGAGCAGATGGCCGCGGTGACGTTCACGCGCAAGGCTGCGGCGGAACTTCGCGGCCGCTTTCAGTTGGCGCTCGAGGAGGAGCTCACCCAGGCGGTGAATCGTGATCAGGCGCGGCAGCATCGGTTACGTGACGCGCTCTCGAATCTCGAGCGCTTGTTTGCCGGCACAATCCACTCATTCTGCGCGCATCTGCTGCGGGCGCGGCCAGTGGAAGCTGGCGTTTCTCCTGGCTTCACCGAGCTCGACGAGGACGAAGACGAGCTGCTACGAAAGCAGGCCTGGCGCGACTTTCTGGGGCACGCCCGCGCGACGGGCAACGAGTCATTGATTGAACTTCGCGAGGCGGGCATCAAACCGTCCGACTTGGACCAGGCGTTCGAGATTGTTTGCAATGACGAAGATGTGGACTTCCCACCTGGCGAAGGCGACTGTCCAGCCGTAGACAAAACCTGGAAGGCGCTCGATCTATTCTGGACGGAACTGCATAGGCTGCTTCCGCACGACATGTCAGCCGAAAGCACGTGTCCAACACAAAGGGCATCACGACGGTTCTCGCGGCAGCTGCGCATTGCTGAAACCAGACGCGACCGTCCGGCCGTCCTCGCCCAGCTTCTCGAGATCTGGGACTTCACTCCAGCCATTGTCCAGAAATCGTGGGCAAGCGACGCGGCAACGAAGAAACGGATGAAGGAAGCCGTGGTCGGCCTCCACGAGCGATTCCGGACCGACATCGTCGAACCGTTCCTTGCAGAGTGGCGTGAGTACCTCTACCGTCTGAGCGTCACGTTGTTGATGGAAGCGCGGGCGACCGCGGCGGCGGAACGTCGACGCCGCAATACGTTGAACTACAACGATCTCCTGCTTCTTGCAGCAAAAGTTCTGCGCGAGAACGACGATGTCCGGCACGCGCTCCAGCAGAAGTTCCAGTGGTTGTTCGTCGACGAGTTTCAGGACACAGACCCGGTCCAGGCGGAAATCATCTTCCTTCTCGCTGCCGAAAGGGGAGGTGCGGATTGGCGCAGCGTGCGCCTGCGCCCAGGCGCACTATTCGTCGTCGGGGACCCGAAGCAATCCATCTATCGTTTCCGCCGCGCCGATATCGAAATCTACAACCAGGTCCGTCGCCGCCTCGAGTCTGATGACCACGGCGCCGTGGTCTCGCTGACGGCAAACTTCCGTTCGGTTCCCGTTTTGTGTGATTGGGCCAACACGGTCTTCAGCGCGAACTTCCCGGTGAGGCCGACTCCGCAATCACCCGGGTTTGCTGGCCTCAGCGCCGTTCGCGATCCCGAAAAACGGGCTGGCGTGTTCAATCTGACCATTCCTTCGGATGTACATAACGGTGACGTTGCAGCCCACGAGGCCGCAAGCATCGCGCGCTACATTCGCGCCGAGGTGGACGCTGGTCACCGCACATGGGGCGACTTTCTGATTCTCACGAGGAAGCGACGAGCACGCCTCCTGCCTTACGTGCAGGCACTCGAAGCGTTGCAGATTCCGATGGAGGTGAGCGGCGCCGGTGCCTTTGCGGAGTCGAAGGAAGTGCAGCATCTTGCGCTCTTAATCCGTGCTCTCAGCGATCCTCAAGACTCCGTTGCGTTGGTTGGCGTTCTGCGCGGCCCGCTCTTTGGTATTAGCGACCAACAACTCTTCGCCTGGAAGCAGGCGGGTGGCTGGTTCAGTGTGTTTGCGGAAGAGCCAGACGTAGCGCGGGGCTTTAGCCCCGCGATCCCCCATGTAGCCGCAGCCTTCAAAACGCTCTCCGAGTACTTCCGTTGGACTCGCATTCTGCCTGCTGGACCCGCCATCGAAAAGATCCTGGAACACTCCGGCTACCTTGCACTCGCTGCGACGACGCCTGATGGCGTTGAGGCGGGTGACCTGCTCCACGCGATTGATCGAGTGCGACAAGTCGCCGAAACCGGCGGGAGTCTGGCGGACGCCGCCGCCTCGCTCGAGGCCGATGCCGAGGCCGTGGGGGAGGTGGAGTCGCTGCCTCTCGAACCGGGTCGCACCGACGTCGTCCGGGTGATGAACCTGCACAAAGCCAAGGGACTCGAGGCGGCGGTTGTCTTTCTTGCCGATCCCACTGGCGCTCCACGCAGGGGAGTCAGCCGTCGCATCATGCGTGACGGTCAAGTTGCGCGCGGGTGGTTCAGCATCGAGCGTGGCGAGTCTTGGACGAAGGTGGTGGCACAGCCTGCAGGTTGGGACACTCACGTGCAAGAGGAGCAGGCTTTCCTCGATGCGGAGGAGACACGACTCCTGTACGTCGCAGCCACGCGCGCGCGTGATCAGCTTGTCGTCGGCCGCTATGCCAAGGACGGAAAAGGCCGGCCATGGGCCGCGCTTGATCCGTTTCTGGTGAAGTCGCCGCCGCTCCCGATACCGTCACGGTGTCTCGGCTCCAAAGCCCAAGAGCGCCGACCTGTCGGTTAAAGCCAAGTCGCGAGCCCAAACCGCGCGCGATTCGGCACACGCCCGCGTGAAGGCGCCATCCTGGTCGGCGACCTCGGTCACGGCCGAAGCGCGGCACATTGCGAAGATGGCTCGTGCGACAGAACCTGCGCAACCAGACGATCCAACACGTGTCGTTGTGCCCGATACAGCCAGCCATCGTGCGGATGCTGGAATGGCGTGGGGCACGCTGATTCACGGGTTGCTCGAGCACGCCATGCGGCACCAGAATGCGACACGCGAAGACCTCAGACGGCTTGCGATGTGGTTGACGGTGGAGGAGCCCAGGCTCCGAACCGTACTCGATGAGGCCATCGACGTTGTCCAGAGCGTGGCACGGGCCGACTTTTGGCGTCAGGCCGTGGGATCCGAGCACTCCGTCGAAACACCGTTTACGTTTGGTGAACCATCCAATCGGATAGTGTCCGGTGTCGTCGACCTGATGTTCAGTGCCGCTGGCGGCTGGCAGGTCATCGACTACAAAACAGACGTCGAATTGTCTGCACGGGCTGGTGCCTACCAGGAACAGCTCAAAGCGTATGAGCGAGCGCTCGCCTCGTGCGGGCTGTCACCTCTCCCCGCGCGTGTCGCGCCAGTTCGAGAGAATTCTGGTTCTGAGCCCTTGTGACAACACCGAGGGAATTATCGCTCAGACCTTCTGGCGTCTGTTTGCCCTTGGGCCTTTCTTGGCCCGCCGTTTCCTTCGGCGTGGCTTTGAAGCAAGCGACTCGGCGATTTCGTACAGAGCTAATTCACGTTCCGTCTCGAGATCTCGCAGTCGAGGCTGGTTCCACCACTGGAGACGTCGTCCGCCGCGACGCGCGCCGCACGATCAGTCTCCCAATGGGTCGCCGCCTCGTGGAGCATCTCTTCTTCAACCCAAGTCTCAGCTTTATCGTCATCATAAACTTCGTCATCGGCCAACCCGAACTTCTTGCGCGCGCGATTCCAATGGCGCTCGCACTCGCGCTGGCGCATCACCCACCTCTGCGTGCGGCCGCCGGAGAAGTGGCATGACTCGACGCTGCTGGTGTCCAGACAAAGAGTTGTTAGAGTGAACGTGAGCGACGGCAACGCGCGGGAAAGTGCGCGGAGCAAGCCGTCCATCTCTAGGTTGCGTGTCTGGAACTGATATCGAACCTCGGCCAGGCGTGCGCGAATGCGCCGAGGAGGCCACGCGGAAAGCTCGTAAGGATCGCACGGGACTTCTGGCTCGACGCGACGTGCCGCGGGAGCCAGCTCATAGAGTGCCTCAAAACAGAACGGGACAACCTCGTTCCAGCTCTTTCCGCCTACCGTGCGTGGGTACTCTCGGGTACATTGTCCGGCGGAACGCACGAACGTCGTCGATGGTCCCCGCCACCAGAAGACGATGGAAATAGTCGACCGCCATAGCTCTCTAGGTGTGGTTTCTAATGACGTTGTTCACTCGGGACTCCTTGGAAAGAATGGGCGTTACCACACGTTCCGTTCCTTCCGAGAGGAGGCCCCTGCGCTTGATCCGATTCGGTCGGGGACATCGATTTCCTGTGGGGATACGATGTGCAGACCGATGGCCGACCGACGAAGCCGTCCGTCCGCGTCGCCAGTTCACTTGACGAGTTCAAAGCCAGTGCCGTCCGCCTGGTGCTGGACGAGGGCAAGACCGTGGGGCGCGGCGGCGCCGCGACGTCGATCTGACCGAGACGGCGCTCCAGGCGAATGGGTCAAACGCGGGGAGGCGGATGCGCCAAGGGGCGCACCGGTTTGACGATGGCCGAGCGCGAGAGCTAGCGCGGCTCCGCAAAGAGAATCGTGAGTTGCGGACGGAGCGCGACATCCTAAGAAAAGCCGCTGGCCTTCTTCGCGAAGTCCCAGCAGTGATGTTTTCTTGGATTTGCCGCGGACACAGGCCGACTTCACCGTCGCCGAGTGTTGCCGAGCGCTGCGCGTGTCCCCCGAGTGGCTTCTACGCCTGGCAGCAGCGCCCCGAGTCGGCACGGACCACGCGCGACCGACAGCTTCGGGTCGCGATTTGCGCCGCGCACGAGGCGAGCCATCGCCATTATGGACGCCCACGCGTGTGGAAGGACTTGTTCGAGGCCGGGCGGGCGCATCAGTGACAACTCCGCCCATGTTCCGTTGACTCCCTACCGTGTTGGTCTACCTCGGTTTCATCGAGACGCGGGCATCGCTGACGCCGGCCCGCCATTCTCGGATGATGCACATTGGAAACGGGTCTTTGCCGAATACGCGTATCCCGTTGTTCCAAAGGACATCTTCGAGCGCCGGAGCGATTGCGGCGCTGCGCCAGCGTGGTTTCTGCGCCGTTCGCGAGGGATGATTGAGATCTCGCCGCCGCGCCCCGCCAACACCACGATCTAAGTAAACATCAGGCGGACCGCCGACTTGGGCTGCGCCATACAGCTACTTCTTCTTCTCGAGGGACCGCCGCAGCATCTCAGCCAGATCGACGCTCTCGCCAGCCGGCTTGGCGCGTCGGCCCTGGACGGCCCTGCGGCACCTCGGTTGGCGATGTAGTCGGCGCCACCGGTCCCACGGTCTCGCGCGTGGTGTCTTTGACCTCTTGGAGGAGATTGATGGCTTATTGCGTGGCCCACTGCGCTTCGTTTGATCACCGCTTGAAGGTCGACCGTGTTGGCCGCGCTCTTCCCCCCGGTCAGCTGGTACTGTTCGGGGTGACAGGTCATCACGATGACCTGAGTCGTTGACGACGACTTCTCGAGAAGGTCACGCATCCATCTCATCCGCTCGTTGTCCGTTTGTGTGAGGTGATCGTCCAGCACCAGAAAGCTCTTCAGAGCCTCGGCGATCGACAGTCGGACGAGCAGCGCGATCTGCTCCTGGGTACCAACCGAGAGCTGATCGAATCTGCGCTCGTTTCCTCCGAGCAGGATCCCCCGGGCATCGAGCTGCGGTCCAATCGCGATCTCGCCATACCTGCCGTCAGTCAACTCCGCCATCCGCGAGCTGACGGGCCCCACCAACGCTTTCCCCAGATGCTGCGCGTCGTCCCTGCCGGCCTCGATGAGAACTTCACGGAGTAATTGCCATGCCCCGAATTCAATTTCCAGCGCGTGCTCGCGCTCCCGAGCTGCCTCGACCGCCCTGCGGGCCTCATCGGCTTTGTCCCTCACATAGTCGCCACCGACTTGACTCAATGCCCCCTCGGCGCGCCGCAGGTCGTCTTCCAGCCCTCGAATCTGCTGCCGACTTTCTGCGCTGTCCTCCTCCGCGATTTTCAAGTCGCCCTCGTCCGCGTCAGGGTCTTCCGGCGCGGGCAGGGCTGCGAGGGCAGCGGCACGCTGGTCCAGGACACGGATAGCGGCGTCGAGGTCCTCCGCCTCAGCCAGACGACGGTGAATCTCGAGCTCACCAGTGAGTCGCGCGACAGACTCCTTGGCCTCGACCTCACTGCGATTGGAATCCTCGAGAGCCTTTGATGCCTGTTCGACGTCGGACTCGGCCGCGGCAAGATCGGCACGGGCATGGCCGACTTCGCCCGAGGACTCCTGACCGATTGCCTGCAGCCGACGCTGCACGTCGCGCAGCTGCAGCTCGAGCTTTTCGAGACCACTCGCCGCCTGCCGAAGCGCGATCTCCCAGGGACCGTCCAGCTCGGATTCCTTCGCGACCTTGGTAGTTTCGCGTTCGATCCGGGAGGCTTCTAGGGCCTTCACCTCTGCTTCCTCACCGGCCACTTGTGCTGCCAGCGCGTGCCGCAAGTCATCTCGCTCGCGTATTGCCGCTTCCAGTTCAGCAATCTGTTCCTGAACCGCGTGCAGATCAATCGGCTCGGATTTCAGGCTCTCGAGATAGTCCTCAATGGTCTCGTGCTCACTAACCTGACTGAGAAGACTTTCCAGCTGATCCAGGCAACGCCGAGCCTCGGCCTCGGCCAAGGTCGTTTCCCGCTCCGCCCCCTCGACGCCTTCCCCTCGGATCCGCAATTCGGAAGCCCGTCGAGTCAAGTCGCTCGCCTCGGCTTGCCATGCGCGCACCTGCTCTTGCAACAACTCGAGCTCGCTCAGCGTCTGGCACTTGGTGGCGGTCCTGATCGGACGCCACTCCCGTTCGAACGCTTCGCGGACCGTCTGGAGATCACGGAGCACGTCGGCTTGCTCGCCCCGAACCTTCAATCCTCCGAACCCAGGAAGAGTTGCGTGAAGTTCGTTAGTGAAGTGAAGTTCGACAGAAGCGCCGGCTCCGATCGCCCTCGTATCCTGTTGTCCATCGAGCGACACGGTCACCGTCGCATTCAGCTCTGGTGTCAGTGTGGCCACCATGGACACTGATGCTCGGCCCTCTGCCACTTTCAACTGGGTGTCCAGGTCGCGTAGCCGGGCAAATTGATCTGCGTCCGGCAACGCGGCTCTGGCAACCCTCGCCTTGGCCTCCTCTGCCTGTCTTTCGAGCACGTCGGCTTGTTGCCGATGCTCCTGGGCCAGCTCTCTTCTTCTTTGTGCCGCCGTCGCCTTGTCTCGTGCGCTGCGGAATCGCGCTACGACCTCATGCTGACGCAGGGACGCGAGCTCGACCGCATCGCTTTCGGACGATTCCTGTGCTTTCTGAAGCAGATCGTTCTTTTCCGTCAGGCTCGCCTGCAGGGTCGCGATTTCGGCCTCATCGTGCTTGATGGCGTCAACGAGTGCTTCGACTTCCTTTGCTCGCTCCTCGATTCGCGACAAACGCGACTTCTCGTTAGTGAGGCGCAGGTGCTCCTTCTCCGCCTCCTGCTCCCGTAGCCGCCGCTGTTGCTCTGCCGCGCCCGTCTCGAGGTCACGAACACGAGCCAGCGCGAGATCTCGACGTTGTTCTGCCTGAACCTTCTCGCTCTGACGGGCGGCGAAGGTCTTCCGCGCGTCGTCTGCCTGCGCTGTGGCGCGCGCGACCTCCAGGCCCTTCTCTTCGACCAACCGACGTAGCGCCTGGATTCGCTCAACGTCTCGTGAGGCGGCATCACGCGACTGCGTATGCTCGACGAGCGCGCGCTTGCGTTCGAGATCGCGTCGCAGCCGTTCCGCGTAGCGACGTGCGTCGTCAGCCTCAGCCTGAGCGTGTTGAAGATCTGCGCGGAGCCGTTCAACCTGAATGTGAGCGCTCTCGCTTTCGGCAAGTTGCTCTCGCAGTTCCGCCTCCAGGCGCTCTGCGTTCCGCACCTCGTCGCTCGCCTGCTTCCAGACTGAGCCGCGGGCCATCTTCCGCTTGCCTGCCGGCGTGAACGCTGAGTCGACCTTCTCCTGAACTTCCTCGAGCACCTGCGTGTAGCGTGGATCTTCGGCCAGCGCCTGGAGTGCGGCCGTCAGGCGACTCTTGCCTGACTCGTCAGCGTCGTCATCAAGACTTCGCTGCAGAACGCCGACGACGTCGTTCTGATCGCCAAGAAGAACAGTGACGAGAAAGGAATCCGGGAGGCCGGATCCCCGGCGGCCTTTGCCACCGGGCGCGGGAACGCCCCATTGCAGAAGGCTGTGCAGCTTGCCGTCGACTTCACGTCCTCGGGCGTCCAGGTGGAAGTCCTTGCCGTTCTTGGAGAACTCAGAGCTCGCTCAAACCGTCCTGGCCGCCGCCAAACCGCTTCTCGATCCGCCACACTCGCGCCCGGCGACTCTTCGATCGTGAGACTCACGTATGGAGGCGCGTCAACGTGCCAGTCGCGAAGTTCGTCCGCCGCGGCGGCTGCGGAAGGCAACAGCAGCGCAGCTCGAATGGCGCGAACAAGACTCGACTTCCCGAGCTCGTTTGGACCGCACAGCACGTTCACGCCCGGTTTCAGGTCGATGACGGCAGAGGCAATCCCTGCCAGGTCCTTGACCTCCAGCCGACGCAGCCACATCCCAGACATCGTCCAGTTCCCCTCAGCGCGAGTTCCGAACGAGCGAGTAGAAGTGATGCAGCGCACGTTCCCCGATCACCGGGTCCTCCATCGCTGCCGCCTTGAGGCGCTCCACGACGCCCTTGAGCACCGGAGGCAGATCCTTCGGGAAACTCAAGGAGGCGTCAACGCGCAGCCGCAAACCGGACACGTCGTCACTCAGCACTCCCACGCGGGGATTGGCCGCCAGCGAGCCTCGCAGTTCGTGAAGGATGCGTCCTGCCTCGTCGTACTCTTCGAGCGGCACCGTCATGTCCACCTTGAGCCTGAGGACGGTTTGCCGCAGCCCCGTGTCCTTCAACAGCGCGCGCAATCCCGCGATTGAATCGCAGGCCATGTCCCGCCACTTCCACGTACCCACGCGCTCGGCCTGCACCAGGGCGCGTCGCCGCCGGTCGCGAGGAAAGAACACCAGCGCCACATTTCCTGTGTCCGCCTCGCCGAATGTCGTTGTCTCGGGCGTGCCAGGGTAGACCGTCGGCACGCCCGCGTCTGGTTCGACGTCCCGGAAGCCGTGAGTATCACCGAGCGCCAGATAGTCCAGACCCCGCGCCTCGGCCGCGCCACGCTCGATTGGGAAATTCGTCTGAAAACCGGCCATGTCGAACGTCTGACCGTGAATCAGGCCGATGCGAAACCGTTCGTCGCCGGGCGCCCGCTGTGGAAGGGACGACACGAGATTCGATTGACCCGAATGCGATCGACACGGCGTCGACAGAATCACGGCCTTGTCGCCGATGGGCAGGCTGAAGTCGTCCCTGTCCACAACGTGCACGTACTTCGGCAGGTTCAATCGAAAGGGATGATCGACGCCAAACACGGAACGTGGCATCAGTGGATCGTGATTGCCGGGAAGGAGAACGACTGGCCGGGCCCACTTGCGCTTGCGAAACTCTGTGTGAAGGCCTTGCCACCACTGGTCATCCGGCGTGGGTCCATCAAAGATGTCTCCAGCCACGAGAACGGCGTCGGCGTTTCGATGTTCCGCGAGGTCGAGAATTCTCCCGACGACATCAAGGCGCGCCCGCGTCAGGCGCAACTCCTGTTCAGGCGGCAGCCACGCGAACCGCCGACCGAGGTGCCAGTCCGCCGTGTGAAGGATCGTCAACGCCATATCTGCACCTGCGGCCCTTCGCGGGGCTGCTTTCGTATCCGTTTTCTGTCGATCGCGTGATTCTTGGCGCCATGCCCCTTCACTCGATGACGAACTCAGCGTCGAGGAGGTGCTCGACGCTCGGTAAGCCATAGCGCCGGTCGTGCGCAAGACGCTTCCAGCGCTGGTATTGCTCGTCGCGCCGGCTTTCCAGTTCTTCAATCTGGCGTTCACATTCCTCGATTGCGGTTTCATGGGCCCGGACACGGACTTCCGCAGCCGCCCGTTTCTCCGCACCAAGCGCCGAGTCCCGGGCAGACTGGGCCTTGTCCCGGCTGGACACCGCACGCGCCCGGGCTCGCTGCAGGACGAGAATCCGATCGGCCACCGACTGTTCAAGCTGGTCCATCGCCGCGTCGAATGCCGCCTGATCGACAGGCGACGTCTGCGATTGTTCGAGAAACAGCTCCTCGTCCACAATCTCGGTCAGTTCCGTAGCTCCAAGCGAAATCGGTGGATCGAATGTCGCGACGTCCTCGCAGGGCTGCCGTATGAGTTCCATGGCGACCTCGGCAGGTCTCAGTACTTCGGCACCTTCAAGTACTGCGGTAACAATCAGCCTGTCTTCCCGCTCGAAAGAACGCCGGGCGACCCTTGTCAGAGCCAGCCGACCCCTGACGCCCCGCAAGGCTCGCAGTTGGGGCGACGCCGTCTCACCCAGCACGAATCGCACACGAAAACTTCCCGTTCCCTCCCGGCGGGCCTCCTGGACGGCGGCCTCGATCAGCGGGTGCGTCAGGTGCACTGGTTCAACCTCTGCCAGGTCCTTCGCGCGCCCCACAATGACCGAGACGCCGTTCCTCAGGCCTGCCGGCAGAGCCGGCGACGCGCCGATGTGGATAACAGGCGTGCCCTGTCTATCCGCCGTGCCCCAGGGAATGCCCTTGGCGTTCAGGTAGGCGATCAACACACGTTCGAGGTCGCGATCCAGCTCCGCCAGCGCAGTCGGCAGTTCCGATTTGATCTGACGAAACACATCCCGGACGGAGGCGTCCAGGTTGGCTTCGATCAACCCGACGGTTCTCTCGCGCACCCGCTCCAACTCAGCTCGCCTGGCTTCCAGAGAATCCCGGAGACGACGGAGTTCGTCTTCGACCTCGGCGATGGACCTGGCGCGGTCCCAGATTCGGCGAATCTCGGCTTCGAATTCCGGGCCGAGCGACGATGCCAGCGCCTCCGACGAATCGGAACGCGGTGTCTGCAGAACGACGTCCGAGCTGTCGAGCACCTTGCCAAAGAGGTCAAGCTTGGTGCTCAGAATCTCAAACGTCAGTCGTTGCGCCTCGTTGTCTTTGGCGATGAAGTTGATGACGGTCACGTCACGCTTCTGACCGTAGCGATGACAGCGTCCGATTCGTTGCTCGATACGCTGAGGATTCCACGGCAGGTCGTAGTTGATCAGCGTGTCGCAGAATTGCAGGTTGAGGCCCTTCGCCCCGGCCTCCGAGGAGATGAATATCTTCGACCGCGTTCGAAACTCATGCACGAGGGCCAGGCGCATCGCGATGTCCTGGGTCGGCCGAAGTCGGGTCGGGATCTCTGGTTCAATCTCACGCTTCCAGCGCGCGAGGGCGCTTGCTGCCGCAGCCGATTCGTTAACACCTCGAAATAGCGTGATGTCGTCGCTGGTGATGGGAAGGTTCTGCAGTAACAGATCCCGCAGATAGTCCTGCGTTGTCAGAGATTCGGTGAAGACGACGACCTTCTGTCGATCGGCAGGTCTCTCGAGTATCAACTGAACCGCTTTGATCAGACTCTGGGCTTTGCTGTCGTGGGGAAGAGCTCTGGCCCTTCGAACAAACGACTCGACCAGGCTCAATTCATCGTTGACCGACTCGAGCGGTGCCCGCGGCAACATCGAGTCGTCGCCAGCGGGCGCACCGTCGTCGCCATCGTCTTCCAGATCCCCGAGCGCTGAGTCGTCGGCCACACCCGGACGACCGAGTGCGATGTTCCTGAGCCGCGACGCCACGCCCTCGAGGCCGCTCGCGAGTGCCGCAAGCGACGACGCCATAAGGCGATGGAACGACAGCAGGAGAAGCTGGCGGGATCGTCCTTCGAACGCGAACAGGTCGGGCCGAAGGAGGTAGCTGGTCACGTCGTCGTAAAGCGAACGCTCGTCCGGCGCCATGGTGTACTCGAACAGCTGGGCATGGCGTCCGACAAAGGGCTTTTCAAGGAATTCCTGTGCCTGACGCCTGAGGGTTCGATGTACGACCATCGACAAACGCCGTCTCAATTCGAACTGCTGGTCACCGGAGACGGTCCTGCCGGCGCTGTCTTCGTAGAACAGGGTTTCGAAGATCGGCTTGTCGCCCAACAGCGTGCCCGACGGATCGATGTACTGGATCAGCCCCCAGAGTTCCGCGAGAGTGTTCTGGATCGGCGTGGCCGTCAGCAGCAGCACTGGCGAACGGCCAATTACCTTGCGAACGTTGTGAGCCGTCTGCGCGTGCGGGCTTGTGTCGAGATACAGCCCATGCTTGTCAAAGCGCTTATAGATGCCGGCAAACACCTCGTGCGCCTCGTCAATCAGGCACAGGTCGAACGGGGGCGTTGCCGCCAGTCTGGCTGCGCCGGCCGCGCTACCGGCTGCCTCGCGCCCGATGAGGAACACTCCAGAACCTGACAGGTCACCCGACGCGACGGTCGCCTCGATAGCCTCGATTCCAAACAGCGTATAGAGCTCGTGCTGCCACTGCCCCAGCAGTGACCTAGGAACAATGATGAGAATCCTGGTGGCGCCCTCGGCCAGGAGTTGCGAGATGATGAGTCCGGCTTCGATCGTTTTCCCCAGACCCACTTCATCAGCAAGGATGCACCCGCCGCGAGGAATGCGCTCGAGCGCAAACATCACGGCGTCGATCTGGTGGGGATTCGCGTCGATGCGGCCTTGCCGCTGAGAGGCCGCCTGACGTCGGCGCTCACTCGCCGGCCGAAGTCGAACGAGATCTTCAGCAAAGTAGCGCCGGTGGATGGGATGGCCGAGGCCTTTTCCCTGGAGTGCAGATGGCATCGATACTTGCCCTGAAATCGGTCTGCTGAAGCCTGGAATCCGACGCTTAGGTGTCACACCCGGGGAGCAGTAGGTGAGTGGGGCACCCGAAAGCGTGGCGTCCCACCTGACCATACCCGCAACCGCACGTCACTGCAAAAGTCGTCATACCCTCCCGATGCATCTGCTGGATTGTGCCTCATCCCCAGTTCCTTTCCACGCTTTTCGCCAAATGGCGATAGCGCATGGTGACCTCGGTCCACTCTCGCGCGACTTCTTGCAAGTGGCCGAGCAGCATGCGACCTTCTTGAAGATGTGCAAGCAGCTCCTCCAGCTGGACGAGGAGTTTCCGGCAGTCTGCAAGACACATGAGCAGCTGTTGGTGGATGGCGTCCTGTTGCTGCGATTCGAGGACCCCGGTTTCGACAGCCTGCTCCGTTGCCCCTCGCAAATCATTGGCGCGGCCTTCCATTTCGCCGATCCTCCGCCGCAGAACATCTGCACTGCTTTGTATTGTGTCGATTTCGCTCCGCAGATCGCCTGACCTGGTTCTCCATTGCGCGCAGCTCGCGCTCAGCCTGTTGCGCATGTTCCTGGAGCGATTCGACGGCGCGTTGCGCTTCCTTGGTAAGGGTCTCAACTCCACGATTCAAGTCGTCGGCCTGCAGAAGCAAGTGAGACAAATCGGACCTGATCTCACTCAGACCCTCCATCGAATCGCGCTCGAGGTCGGCAGAGCTCCGCAGCGCTGGCATCGCGACTCGAGGACACTGCACTCAGGGCCTGCATCGAGTCCGCGCTCATGCGCGACGCCAACGCGCCCACGCCGCCCCAGCCCGCGGCCAGCGTCTGCGGCACCTTGCGGAGCGCGGGAATGTCCAGCGCCTTCTCACCGTCCGGCCTCGCGGCCACGACGAGCCAGTTGGTCCACGGGCTCACAAGTCGATAGCGGAGCGCCTGCTCGAGGCCCGCGGCGCGATCCATTTCCTTCAGCCGTGCCGATGCGGCGAGCCGCGCCACCGTTGACACTCGGTCCGCTGATTCGCGCGGCGGCGTCATCGCCAGCTGCTGCCGGAACACATCTCCGCCGTCCGTCTCGATTTCGAGAGTGACGTGGCCGGTGATTGCACGGACGGTCGAACTGCGCCGAGGCGGTCACGGTATCGCCCTCGAAGACCGCGCCGAATGTGGCCGGCGCGAGATCGCGCGCGCCCTCAGGCCAGTGGATGGCGACCCGCTTCGCGCGCGGCGCCCGCATGCGCTCGAAGTGCCGAATCACGCGGTCCGCCATGCCCTCGCGCGGTGACACCAGCTCACACCCGCCGCCGGTAGCCGCGGCCAGTCCGCGCACGAATGCCTCTGAGACCGCGCTGCCGACGCCGACCGTGAAGACACGCCGCCCCGATCGTTTCGCCTCCGCCACCACCGCTTCCCATGACGACACTTCCCCGTCGGTCACGACGAAGACGTCACCGGACTCCGAGCCGCTCGCCGCCGCATAAGCGGCCTGCAGCGCGGGGCCGATCTCGGTGCCGCCCATGTCCGCCTTGAGTTCAGCCGCGAACTGTCTGGCCTTTCCGAGGTTGGCCGGCGTGCACGGGAGAAGCCGATCGGATAGCCGCTTGGTCGTGTTGCCGAACGCGACGACCGTCACGCGGTCGCGCGGCTGCAGCGCGTCAAAGATGCCGGCCAGCGCCTGCCTGGCCTGCTCGATTGAATCGCCCTGCATGGACCCTGAGCAATCGATCACGATCGCCAGCTCGAGCGAGCGCGGCTGCCGCAAGCCGGGAAACAGCGGCTGGAAGCTCGCGATCGCGGCCGCCCCTTCGCCGTCCGCGCCGTAGATCGCGAAGCTGTGCGTCGCCTGCGGAGCCTTGACGGTCAAGATGAAGTCTCGATCCATCACCGCCTTCGCTTGCGTGAGCGTGATCACGGCCCTCTCGGGGGACGAGGCCATCGTCACCGCATCCGCATGGGAGGGACACACGAATTGGGCCTCGCGGAGGCTGCCGAAGACTTCGACCTGCAGGGAGAAGTGGTTTTCCACCGCAAGAGACGACTCGGGCGTCTGGTGCGGCGCATGAGGCGACGCCCCATACCTCGGCGCGATCGTCGTCGGCAGCGACACCCGCAGCGTGTCGCCCACCCAGCGGTACACGATCGCGTAGACGAACGTGATTGTGGCCGTCTCCTTGGGCAGGAGGTTCCCGACGTTCATCGTGTACAGCCCGGGCTCGATCGCTTCGAGCATCACGGCCGCATCGCCGGCCGCGACGGCGTCTTCGTATTTCTCCTCGGCGGCCTTCTTCTCGACGACGACGCCGTTGAGGGTGCGGCCGCCGATCTCGACGCGCAGATCGAGCAGGACGGCGTCGAGCGGGAGCGGAAATGTGTAGACCGCCTCGATGTTCACGTCCTCGTCGTTGCGGTAGGTCTGGCAGACGGTCACCTCGCCGAGGAGGTCGCGCAGGGTTGCAGACACGGACACGTCGGACAGGGCGATGCGCTCGCCGAGGACGCCGGTCAGGACGGATGCTAGAGGGCTCACTCTTGTTCCTCACTCTCGTGAACTTGTTGATAGACGCGGCTCACATCCCGGAAGAACGCGCGCACCTGCTCGGGGCTGAGCCCGGCGCGACCGGGCTCGAGCGTCACCTCGACGCCGTCGGCCACGACCAGATGACTCCAGACCTCGACCGTGCCCGCGCGCCGGGGAGTCGGTGGCAGCGGCCCGGTCGTCGGCTGCTTCAGCACTTCACCGATTCGCTCTAAGGACAACCCCGCCAACTGCCATTTGCGAACCAGCAGGAGTTGCTCGACATGGTGCTGGGTGTAATAGGCCCCCTTGCCGATCCCCTGCGCGCGATCGACCAGGCCCTTCTGGATGTAGTAGCGGACGTTCCGCCGCGGCAGCTCGGCGAGGACGGCGATCTCGTCGAGGGTGAATTTCTTGGGGGCGCTCACAGGTTATTTATACGCCACCTATGGTGGCGAGTTCAAGTGGCGCGTATTATTTCGTCCAATACTCCCTGGCCTCCGACGGAGATCGCCAGCTGACCGAACCGCCCGCCCAGCGCGAGAGCCTTACCCTCCAAAACGTTGAGGACGAGCAGGTTTTGCGGGTCCAGTTGGGGTCTTCTCCATGCCGTTTGCCTCGCTCATGGGGATCCTGGCGCTGATTGCCGTGTACAGATCCTGGCCGGGTGTGGGTGGGCGTCTCAGATCACGTGGCAGATTCGGTCGCGCGGCTCAGTGGCTAGCCTTTCGGTGCGGGAGCCCGCCCGCTTAAGCGGAGTCGAGGGCACGACCGAGCTGCTGCAGTGCTTCAATCACTAGCGGCGCGTGCGTGGCCGCTCCGTTCATCGGCAGCATGACGCTCTGGTCAGGCCGTTCAGTCGCTCCGGGAATTCGTCGAAGTACCGACCGAAATCGGTCCCGCGCTTCGACGGCGACGTCTGACCTTTCCCAGCTTCGCGTTCCACACACGTCGCGGATTCCGGCGGCACCCGTTCGAGCGCGAATCACGGACAGGACCCAATCCAGCTTGGCGCTGCGCACCTTCAGCGTCGGACGCCCTATCGAAGTCTTTGAAACGACGAATCCTGGGAGATCGGCTTCCTCTATTTGATCTATAAATCGTTGCCAGTCAGCGACCGATTCGTCGCCAAACCTCCTAACCCAAGTCTCGAAGAAGTCATCCTGACTGACATTTTGCCTCCTCCTACGGCCCTCAACAGCTCGGACCGCGGTCTCCGCTTGCGGCCCTGATCGGCACGCCATCGCCACTGACTACTCGAATCTCCAGCTGACGCTCCGCTCGGGCCACGATGCCGATCACGTGAGGGACGAGTATTCGCTGGTTCTCCCGCTCGTACAAATCCATCGCAATCAGGCACAGCTCCATGCCGCTCAGGGGATACCGATCTGCCCTCCTGCCAAGCCGAGTGACGATGTCTGCGACGTTTGAATGGATGCTGTCCCCACAGATGATCACCAGGAAGTCGCCTCGGCTGATTTGTCGATCGAGGAGGTCAGCGTTCTGCTCCAGCCATCCTTGATGTTCCGGGAAGCGCTGCTTCAACTCGTCTGACCGCACATCGTCCTGAAATTTGGCCGCATACTCGACCACCTGGCCGATGACGCTTCGTTTTGCCTCGGGATTGTTCAGCAGCTTGTCTTCAACTAGGACCAGCCGAATCGGCTCGTCCTCTTCGTCCACCTGCGCAAACAGGACGTCAACATGGCGAAATTGACGACCTAAATACCGAAGGCGCTCACCCTCATCCATGACGTCGTTCTCAATGAGCAAATCCGCAATGAGGTCGGCCTGTTGCTCCATGAGACGATCGAGCGCCGCCTCATTCCATCCAGCCTCGGAAAATGTCTTGCGTTCAAACGTTGCCCCCGAGTTGAGGTCAACGATCCTGGAATGGAAGGGCACTCATTTAGGCTCCATCGGAATAGTAGTCCTGGTGTGATCTCTACGAATCTTTCGAAGGCGGCGAAGAAGAAGCGCCTCGTCCAGGCGATGTCTCGGTCGGCGTAGTCCTCGCGTAAATCGACACGCAGGCGGCCGTCGTGTTTGTGCAGCAGTCACTCGAACGGCGCGGGAAAGGACTGGTCGCTAACCACTACAGCGCTTCAACCAGCGATCGTTGGCTCGCCCAAACCGAGAAACGAGGTCACCTTCTCGCGCATCAGCTTCCGGCGTTTATCGACGAAGCTACTGAAATTCTCCTGTGTGAAGTCGTTGCAAGTCTGCACATACAGATCGAATAGTTCTTTGTTGTCCTTTCCGAAGAACTCAGTTTCCTTGTCCGGCATGTTATCGCTCTTCGAGATGTTCCGAGATTTCCCGAGTAGCCGGAAGTTGCCGACGTCGTTGACGTCCTTCTCGATGTGGCGAGTCTTCAGCTGATTCTGCGGGAACAGGTGATCCCGTTCGAGGCTCCACCCCCGCTGCCTTGGGATCTCAAGCACGCCGCCGTCGATGATGTTAAGGACGAGGTCCAGGTCCCAGAGATATTCGTCGCGGAACTGGTACCCGCCCTTTCGCTCGCGATTACCTATGAATTGCCCTATCTGCTGGATCGGGAAATCGCCAGGCGTCGCGTGCCGGGCATCGACAAGAATGTCGTGGAGTTGATCGAGGACGTTGTCCGGCGCGCGCGAAAACAGGCGCGTAAAGAATGCCATGTACAGGTCCTGCCGCATCCGTATGCCCTCGTCGCCTTCGGCTGGACCGAGCACCTTGCCATTCATCATTAGGTAGTCGATCAACGGGATGAGGGCCAAGTTGCTGCGAAGAAACCTGCCCGCTTTGATGCGCGCGTTGCCGTCGAGCCAGACGCGGAGACTCGTGATAACGCGCTGCAGTTTGTCGAAATCGGCCTGCATGCGAGCCACGAAGGCGTCGTCGGCCAGTTTCGCGTAATCGTACTTCGCCTTCTTGCCGAACACGATAAAGGCTGTTTTGATGACGAAATCGGTGTTGAAGTTGTGTCGGCCGCCCTCGTTTAGTTCGTCGACGATTCTGACAAACCGCTCCTCCATGTCTGGAAGCTTCAGCTTAACCGTCGAGAACAGCAGATCAGACTTCGAAAGCGCCGTGCCGCCAGAGTTCACTCGCTCGAAGACCTCCAGCACGTCGTTGTAATCGAGCTCCTCGTCGACCTCCTGGAACAGCAGCGCCTCTCGGATCGAGAATTCCTCAACGAAGGTCGAAACAATTTCGACGGCTCCTTTGCGGCCTTCTCCGTGGACGCCATTCAGGCGCGTCCCTACGAATTCGTCTATCTTCGGCAGCCGCAGCGACACCAGTTGACCCACGTGAACAAATGCCGGCTCCGCCTGGGCCTCTGCGTCGCTCAGGAAGTCGAACCCATAGTGGAGGCCGCTGTCGCCTTCGGTAACGCGGCGGTCGATGCGCAGGTACACACGTTTCCCATCGTAAAGGCCCTTGAAACTCAGAAACAGCCCCTGCAAACGCTGCTGCCCGTCGAGGACCATGTATGCCTGGCGTTCCGCCGGCGCGGGCAGCGCCGAGACCAGCCCGTCTCCAGACTCATACCTATCTAGGAACGGGCGGCAGCGGATCTTCTCGGGCGGCCGCCATACCATCACGGCGCCGATTGGATACCGGCACATGATCGAGTCGAGGAGCCGCAGAATCTGGTGTTGTTCCCAGACGAACGGGCGCTGGATACTGGGGAGTTGATACAGCTTCCGTTCCACGCTGTTGACAACGTCGACTATTCGTTGGGTCGGGTTCAGTTCTCTCATTATTGCTCCATAGTCGGAGACCACCACGCGGGGTGTGCGTCACTCCTGCTCATCACGCACCATTTCGATGTGCTTTGGCCAGCGGCACACCGCCGGCGCGAAGGTCAAATGACGTCGCTCATGGAGGTACTACCCACACGGAGGCGGGTGACTCCCATGATGCCCTTCGACACGGAGCTCCCGCGAATCGTCAGGCCAGGCACACTGCCGACTCCGAGCGAGCAAGATTCGCTCTGACCAGCGCAGAGGCGCTGTCACCACAAAGCGCCTCGTAGAGTGGCTCGTAGGGCAACTCAGCGCCCTCAAGAACTTCCACGGCGGGTTCGTCGTTCACATGCCAGGTGTTTGCATCATGTGAAAAAACTATCCTTCGCTCGGCGTCACTTTGGGTGAATCTGTCGAAGGCCTTGGACGTCTCTCGTCGAGCCCACAGCGGCCCGTCTTTTACTTCGAGAGTGACCGCCCTTTCATTGCGTTATGCCGCAGGTAGGTTCGGCTTCCTCGCGCAGTGGCGAAACGCTGGAGCCGCAGGTAGTGTGAGACGGAGTCAAAGGGCTGAAAGCATCTGCTGTGGCACGTAACCCAAGGCGATCGCCACGTCTGACCAGCATGCGCTCAGGCGGCGCGCTCAGGAAGTACCGGAGCACTGGGGCGCTGGCACTCGTGCAATCTCGTGAGTTATCCAGCAGGTTGCCCGAAAAGTGGCAACCGGATGTCACCTCAGTCCCGTGATTTCACACTCGAAAAGTGGTCGGGGCGACTGGATTCGAACCAGCGACCCCCTGCGCCCAAGGCAGGTGCGCTACCAGGCTGCGCTACGCCCCGACATCCGAACCCTTCGATTGTACGGCATTTCTCCACTGGTGCCGCCCAGGTGAGAGCTCGTAGCCCGAAATCCAACTTCCGATCAAGCCTCCATGATCAGTCACCTATTCCTCGCGAGCGCATCCTTCACCCGCTCTGGCGTGAAGGGCACTGCGCGGATGCGTGCGCCGGTGGCATCGAAGATGGCATTGCCGAGGGCGGCGGCCGTGAGCGTAATCGATACCTCACCGGCCCCCATGGCTTTTCCTTCGGTGCGGTTAATCAAGACGACGTCGATCGCGGGCATCGGCGATCCCAACGACAGGCTCCGGTACGTCCGCCAGTCGATCGCCGTGATTTTCTCATCGTCCCACGTCACCTCTTCTCCGAGCGCACGGCTCATGCCCTGAAGGGCTCCGCCTTCCGCCTGATTCCTGATGCCATCGGGGTTCGAAATCGGCCCGCAGTCCTGGCTGACGACGAGCCGTTTCACGACGATTTGCCCCGTGTCCTGATTGACCTCGACTTCGGCCACCATCGCGCCGTAGCCGTTGTCGCCCTCGTAGAGCACGCACGCAATACCGCGGCCGGTCACGATGCCAGTCCTGGGCTGGCCTGGCTTGGGTGACGGGCGCGCGTCCCAATTCGCTCCTTTTGCGGCGGCAGTCAGAACGTCGATCAGCCGGCGATCGCTCAAGTGGCGGACCCGATATTCGACCGGGTCGGCTTTCACGAGCACCGCGACTTCGTCCATCATGCACTCGTGGGCGAAGGTGTTCTGGAGCCGATTGGGCGATCGCAATGGTCCGGTCCAAAACGCTGACTTCACGGTGTGCGTCAGGACGCGTTCGCTCCTCACCGTGCCAGTCCCGCCGCACGTGCCGCCGATACAGCCAACCACATACGACGGAGCATGGTTGCTGCCGTTCTCGAATTGCGCCGGTCGGGCCAGGTGCAGGCGACCGAGGCGTGAATACTGGCGGCGGGAAGCCGGCCAGGAAGCCGGTCACGACACTGCCCGGCGCCATCGGATTGGCGTTGCCCGGTCGGCCGCCGACGTCGCGGACCATGACTCGTGATCCCAGGCGATGATGCCGCCCTTGGCGTCCAGCGCAACCCGTTGGTCGATGACGAAGGGGACACCGAAGTTCTCCCAGGCCATCTCGTCTTTTCGCGAGAGCTGGACGCGAACAGGTTTGCCGACCGCCTGGGACAGCAGCGCCGCGTCGTAGGTCACGGTGTCCGCGCCATTGATGCCGTAGCAGCCTGACCCCATCGCGTAAATGACGCGCACGTTTTCTGGCCGGAGCCCCAGCACCATCGCCGCCGTCGCCTTTTGCGCACTGACGGCTTGTGAAGACGACCAGATGACAGCCTTGTCGCCCTCCACCTGCGCGACGGCGCAAGAGCTGCCGATTGAGCCGTGCATCTGATACGGGTGATGGTAGGTCGCCCGGACGAGGGTGGCGGCCTGTGCCAATTTCTCGTCCACGTCCTTCGAGTCGACGAGCAGGGTTTCCCGGTTCGGCTTCTCGTTGCGAAGGTGCTCGTAGAAGCGGTCGTGGGCCGGCAGCTGGTACCTGACTCCATGCGACCTTCAGCGTGTTTGCCGCCTGCATCGCCTGCCACGGCTTCTCAGCGACTACACCGACGAACTTGTGCTTCACGACGACCTCTACGGACCCCGGCAGGTCCCGAATCCAACTTTCGTCCACTCCGACCACCGTCGCTCCGACGACTGGCGGCCGGACGACCCGCCCGTGGAGCATGCCAGGCACGCGGATGTTATGGATGAACTCGAAACGGCCGGTGACGAGCGCCGAATCTCGATTCGTGGCACCGAGGTGCCGAGCACCGTCCACTCTCGTGGATGCTTTCGCGTCCCCGTCGTGCCAAGCGTCAGGTTGAATTTCCTGCCTCCGATCAGCGCACCGGACCAGGCCGTCTTCGCAGGGTCGTTTTGTACACCGACGACACCGTTGCTGACCGTGAGCTCGGTCACGGGTACACCGAATCGTGCGGAGGCCAGGTCCATCAATGCACTGCGCGCGGTCGCTGCCGCGAGAGCCAGATTGCCCTGATTGAAATTGGTGGGGTGCGACTGACTGCCCGAGGTCGTCCCTTGGTCAGGGCACCTGGCTGTATCACATTGAATGAGCGTGACGCGGTCGAGCGCGACGCCGAGTTCTTCGGCAACCAGTTGCGTTTGTGCCGTGTAGAGACCTTGACCGAATT
>CAWDJL010000015.1:0-348445 GCA_963802675.1 uncultured Acidobacteriota bacterium | reverse complement strand
ACCGAGTGTTTCCCTCGGTATCCTTG
The DNA here is from genome assembly GCA_963802675.1 of uncultured Acidobacteriota bacterium. Classification (GTDB taxonomy): domain Bacteria; phylum Acidobacteriota; class Vicinamibacteria; order Vicinamibacterales; family UBA2999; genus JACCSI01. The sequence continues at coordinate 348,419 of CAWDJL010000015.1, read as the reverse complement.
AACCACGGCGTCTTGGCGCCCCCCCCGAAACCTGCTGTTCCTCATCGGCACGCCTGGAGAGTCGTTACTCCTGAAGACCACGGCGCGCGCCTTCAGTCGTTCCAATCGCAGCCGTTGCCGTAGCTGATTGATGAGCAGCGCATGGGTCTCGCCAGACTTTGTAGAGTACGGTGACTGGTGTTCCCGATCGAGTCCGGACGAGTATTCGCGAATCTGCGAAGAAGGGGGTGCATGTGCTTGACGTCGTGTTGAAGCGTTTCGATCACCCGGACGAAGTCCGGTCGTTCGACAAAGGTCGGTTCGAGGTGATCCACATTGGCGGCATGACCATCGGCCGTGCCACTTATGAACCGGGGTGGAAATGGTCAGAACACGTCGGACACTCGGGAGGTGATCGTCGCTGAAGATGTCTCCGCGCGACATCCAGCAACGGCCACCGACAGATTGATGCGCGCACGCCGCGCGCGTCAGACCTGAGAAGAGATCAGCGGCTGCGCCAGCAGGGGAAACATGAGCGATATCGTCAACAGCGCCAGAGGCGTTCGTCGGGTCATGGTCCGAAGCTGAAGCATATCTGCAAGACAGAGGCCAGCTGAAGCTCTAGGGAAGTCTGCCGTGGTGCGGTTGCACGCGATCGGAATGCGGAGAGCCAACCGCGATTGTAGCGCGTCCGGTCGAGCAGATCGCGCATGGGGTACGCGGAGATGACCAAGCCCTCCCCGGCAGAGGTGGCTCGGCTCAATCGAAGACGATGCCGCGCTTCTTCGCCGAGGGCGCAATGTAGCGACACGATCTGCGGTCCCGTAAAACGCCCGGGCAATCCACCGACAGCATGCCTCCGTCTTCAGATCTACACGCGCGTGCAATTTTGACGTACCAGCTCGCGCGCTCGTGATCAATTGCGTGCAAAAACGCGCGTGGAATCGCGCGGACACGTTTCGCCGAGCACGGCACGCGCGTTGCTGGCGAGCCTGCCGGTCTGGCGTGCGTGTCAGTCGCTGATCACGCTTGTAGTCCGCCTGCCTCCAACAACCAATTCTGAGCGTGAAGTGATCGATCGTTCACCACTTGTGGGTCCTGGTACGTCCAACGACTGGCCGCGTCCCGCCGCGTCACGCTGCGTGCCGCGGTGAGTCATTCGGAGGAAGCCTGGGCGATGGTCGGCTGCATCGCCGCGCAGATGAAGTAATCAGGCAGCGCTGAACTCACCAAGCGCCTGCCCCTGCTACCACTGAGTGCATCGAAGCTGATGCCGGCGGGGCAGTGCTCACGGATTTCTAGGTCCACGCTAATCATTCAAGGGGAGTTGATGAAACGTAAATTACTGGCAGTCATTGTGCTCGTTGGCGCGGCCGTCCCAGCGTATACCCACTCCGAGCCTCCCCCTCCCTCTCCGCCGCCGCCCGCGCCGACCTTGACGGTGTCTCCGGCAACCGTGCCCGCCGGAGGGGCGAGCACGACGATTCTTGTCGAGTGGTCAGGGATTCCCAATCCACTGCCCGGCGACTGGCTGGGGATTTACCCGGCTGGCGTCGCGCCGCATGGCTTCGCGGTGGGCAATCCCATGTGGTTGTATGTTGACTGCCAGCAGCACGTCGGCGCGGGTGTTCGGGCGGTGCCGGCCGGTGTGTGCACGTTTGAGGTTCCGGGCCTGGCGCCGGGGCAATATCAGGCAAGCCTCCTCGCGAACGAAGGCATGACGGAGCTGGCGCGCGCAGTGTTTACGGTTGGCGCTGGCCCCCCGCCGCTGACCTTGACGGTGTTTCCGGCGACCGTGCCAGCCGGTGGGTCGAGCACGACGATTCTCGTCGAGTGGTCAGGGATTCCCAATCCAACTGCCGGCGACTGGCTGGGGATCTACCCGGCTGCCGTCGCGCCGCACGGCTTCGCGGTGGGCAATCCCAGGTGGAAGTATGTTGATTGCCAGCAGCACGTCGGCGCAGGCGTTCAGCCGGTGCCGGCCGGTGTGTGCACGTTTGAGGTCTCGGGGCTGGCCGCTGGGCACTATCGGACGAGCCTCCTCGCGAATGAAGGCATTACCGAGCTGGCGCGCGCAGAGTTTGCGGTTGAAACCGGCGCCCCTCCGGCTCCGCCGCCTCCTCCTCTGCCTCCGCCGCCACCGCCTGGCTCGACATCCGTCCTATCTCCCTGGGATTTCGCGTATCTGGGCGCTGTGCGCGCGCCTAGTCATGTGTTAGGCGTGGGCGCTTTAGCCGGCAAGAACGAAAACGGCCAGATCGTGCTCTACATGCTGTCGCCTCACAGCGAACTTTACTCCATGCGTTACAAAGGCAACGCGTCGATCGCGAGCCCGCCGACGCTGACGGCGACGTTCGAGGGCTGGCCGACGTGGAACGACAACACGCGCCTCGACACGTCATGGGATTACGCGACCGGAGCCGAGCGGCGGCCAAATGGCAACCAGTGGCCGCACCTCGGGCTCGCGTATCACGACGGGCTGCTCTATGTCACCTACCTCGATTACTACAACAGCGACTACGGCGCGACTGACCATTGCCTTGTCGTAGCAGATCTCACGAGGTCCGGCGGGTCGCGCTCGACCGGCCCGTACCGCTTCGCGGGCACCTCGGTGAAGCCAATCTGTGGCGGTTTAACCGTTACGCCGGAGGGACTCGGCATGGGCGGCTCCATGATGGCGCTCTCGCGCAACTACGACAACACTTGGGGACCGTCCCTGTCGATTCTACCGTGGCACGCGATCGGCACCAATGCCGGGGGATTTGGCAGTCCACAGCTTTCCGTGACCGAGCGGCTGATGCACTCGCAATGGGCTCGCGCGAGCCGCGCCTCGGACTACCGGCCGAACTTGTCCGATCCGTATAACCCTGATGGCCCAATGCCGCCGCCGGGGACATGGACGCAGCGGGACCGGATGAACACGATTGTCTGGATTGAAACGGCCAGCGGTAAGCGCGGATTCCTGACGATGGGCGGGATGGGAACCGGGCAGATTTGGTATGGGAGCTGGGAGGCGGGTCCGAATGGCGAGATCAATTACTGCCAATCGGCGGATCGCGGTGAGAACGCCGAAGGGTTCCGGCCCGAGTGGCGCATCTACGATCAGCACAAGCTGAATGGCGGCGTGGTGCAACCGGATAGTGTTTTTAGTCCGTGGGACTTATCGCCGGAGCCGAATTTCGGCGCCTGCGAACGGTATTACTCCGGGGCGTATTTCGACCGGGCGACGGGGCTGCTGTTCGCAGCGAGCTTGGGCGAGATTCAGGTCTGGCAAGTCCGATAAGCTGGCGTCCCACCAATCGGGATCGAACGGGGCTCCATCCCACCCGTTCGACCCGATCGGTCGGAGACTTCGGAACCCTTGAGCTCGAGCCACCGGGCGCGCTCTCGATCTCAGTGCACCCTGCGCACGTTGATCAGTCGTGACGCAGTGCCACCATCGGATCCAACCGCGACGCACGGCGCGCTGGTAGATACCCCGCCAATACCGACACCCCCACCATCACGGCGATGGCCACGGCGCTCGTTGTTGCATCCCGGGGCGTCAATCCGAACAGCAGCGACTCGACGACGCGTCCAGACCCGAGCGCAGCCGCGATGCCGATCGCCACGCCAATCGCGACCAGGATCAGGGACTCGCGCATCACCATCTGCAGCACGTTCTGCCGCTCGGCGCCGAGCGCCATGCGGATGCCGATCTCCGTTGTCCGCCGCGTGACGTTGTACGACATCAGACCGAAGAGGCCGATTGATGCGACGAGCAGCGCGAGACCGCCAAAGAGCGCGTACACCTTCGCAAACAGCCGTTCCTGCGCAAAACGCCGCTCGATCTGGTCGGTTTGCGTCGACATGTCCGTGAGCGGCACGTTGTCGTCTGCTTGCCTCACGGCTTCGCGTACCGCCCCCATCATTGTGGCCGGATCGGCGGCCGTCCTGATGATGAACGCCATCGCCCCAACCGGGCTCTGCACGTATGGCACATACATCGTCGGTGGCGGCGGCTCGCGCAACGCGTTGTACATGATGTCCTTCACGACACCGACAATCTCGATCTGATTGCTGGTTTCTGGCGAGTTGCCGAAGCGCTTGCCCAGCGGATCTTCGCCGTTGAAAAACTTCCGCACCGCGGCCTCGTTGATGATGGCTACCTTCGGCGCCGGACCGTTGTCGTGCTCGGTGAAGGCGCGGCCCTGTACGATCGGAATCTCCATCGTTGCGAAGAAGTTCGGCGCGATGCGCACACGATTGACGTTGATCGTCGATCGCAGCCGGGGATCATCTCGATACCCGAGATCATACGTTCGCCCCTGGACGAAGAACCCGGTGCCGTTGACGCTGCCGGACAGCATCGGCGGATTCGAGAGCGTGACCAAGCGCACCCCCGGCACTCCGAGCAGCCGATCGGTCATCCCCTGATAGAGCGCTTCAATTCGTGCCGGTTCGTAGCCGTTCAGGAGCGGGTTGACGCGAAACAGCACGAGGCGGTCGGGATTGAAACCCACGTCCACGCGGCGCAGATTGCCGACCGTACGGAGAAACAGGCCGGCACCGATCAGAAGGACCAGCGAGATAGCGACCTGCACGACGAGCAACGACTTGCTCAGCAGCGTGCGCGAGCCGATCACGCTGCGGCTGGTGTCTTTCAGCGCTTCGCCGGCACTCGTGCTGGTGACACGCATCGCAGGCGCGAGGCCGAAGGCGGTGCCGGTGAGGATGGCGACAGCCGCCGCGAATGCCAAGACGCGCCAATCCAGAGGTGCGGTCGCAACTTGTGTGGGCAGGAGCTGCCGGCCCCAATAGGCGACGAGCAGGCCAAGCGCGCCACCGACCAACGAGAGCACGACGCTTTCCGTCAGCAACTGCCGCACCAGGCGCAGCCGCGTCGCGCCAATCGACAGGCGCACGGCGATTTCCTTCTGCCGTGCGGCGGCGCGCGAGAGCAGCAGGTTGGCGACGTTCGCACACACGAGCAGGAGGATCAGCCCCACGACTGCGCTGATGATCGCGACCGATCGCAGTGTCGCCGCTTCGGTGTCGTACACGCCCTGCGCGGCAGAACTCATTTCGAGCCGCGGCACTTCGGTACGATTGCGGTTCTGCGAAGACTCGCGTTCCGTCGGCGGCAGCGAGGCAAGATATGTGCTCATCCCGTTACGCGCGGCCTGCTCGAAAGTGCCGGCGAGGTTCGCCTGCACTTGTTGTGCGGTCGCACCCGGCTTGAGCCGGCCAATCACCTGCAGCCAATAGTGGGTCGGCTGCTGCAGGCGTGGCGGCGCCTCGGCCGGTCCGGCTGCCTGCGGGTTGAGAACGGGATCCAGCAAGAGCGGGAATGCCAGGTCGGGCGCCTCGCCGATGACGCGCTGCACGCCGGTGAACTCCGGCTGCAGGACGCCGACGATGGTCAGCAGCGTGTTGTTCGCGCGGATTGTGCTGCCGACAATCGCGGGGTCGTTGCCGAACCGGCGCGTCCAATACTGCGAGCTGATCGTCGCTACCGGCGGCGCGTTGAGCCGGTCGTCGTCAGGAAGAATCGTGCGGCCGACGATCGCTCGCACGCCCAGCAGTTGGTGAAAGTTACCCGATGCGATGTATGCCGTCGAGATTTCGGCGGCGCCCTTGACGACAACGTTCACCGAGCCGAGTGGGGCGCCCGCCGCGAGATCGGTCAGCGTCTGATTGGCGGTGCGCAGCTCCTGGTAGACCGCATACGAGACGGTTGACCCGATGTTCTCGACCTCCGGCGGCCGCGAGATGTTCCCGTACTCGCTGGTATTGTTCGACATGCGGTTGCGGCCGACATGCCGCAGCCGTACGAGCGTGTCGGGGTCTTCGACCGGTAGTTTGCGCAACAGCAGGCCGTTGGTGGCACTGAAGAGCGCCGTGTTGGCCCCGATGCCGAGGGCGAGTGAGAGCACCACCATGGCGCTCCATGCTTTCCCCTGGAGGATGACGCGGCCGGCGTAACGCAGGTCCTGCAGCATGCGATCTACTAATGCTTCTTCTGCTCGGTCTGACCCCGTTCCTTCGCCCGCGCCCCCGACAGGATGTTCGACATCGCGTAATTTCCCTCGTGACACGCGTACTCGTGGATCATCTCGTCGATGCGGTTGAACGGCAGCTCGCCGCTGAACGGCGCCGTGAACGTCGACGGATCATCCATCGTGAACTTGTAGACGATGGTGTCCGGACCCGTGCGCGTGAACCGCTCCGTCACCTTCAGCTTGTCGGACGAGCCGCGATACGGCCACAGAATCGACGCCTGCGCGAGTTGCGTCGGGTGAATGTTTGTCGTCTCGACGACGAGCGTATCGCCTTCCCAACGCCCGATCGAATCGCCAAACCACGGCTGGACCTGCGGCGGCACGTGTCCAGTTGCGCCGAGTCTGATGATGCGCACGTCGTGCACCATCTCGGTCATGATCAGCACGTGGTCCTTCGTCTGCACGATGGTGTAGTTGTTGTTGTAGAAGTAGTTCGGCAGCATCGGGGGGCCCGCGTTCGACCCGAATGAGAGCAGGCAGCGGTCGGACAGCGGCCGCATTTCGGGATGGTCGAACTCGCCGAACTTCTTCGCGAGCGCGCCGCGTTCGGTGAGCCGCTTCTTGGCGTCGGCGGTCAGCGGGGGCAGCCGGCCGTCTGGCGGATCGACGATGATCGAGCTGCGCGCGACACCGTCGATGCGAATGACGTTGAGGCCGGAGTCGAGCCAGAAGCCGTTGTAGCCGCCGACCGCGCCGCCCGCCGCCTCGGCGATGCGCTCGATGAACGACGGCTCGCCTGGCGCCGTCAAGGCTCGCGCGTCGCCCCCTTTGACGGGCGGGGGGCGATTCGGATCGCTCGCCTTGTCGCGGAATTCCTCCACCAGTTGCGCTCGCTTCTCGATCGCCTCCGCTTCCGCGTCGGTCAGCGTCAGACCTTGTTTTCCCATCCGCTCCAGTGGCGTCTGGGTTTCGTTACTCCAGTTCCCCTGCAAATCGGGCTTGCCGTCGGGCGTGCGCGGCACGACCCAGGGTTTGCCCTTCGCGGGCGCCTTGGCGGGCGCTTGCGCGCCGAGCGGCGTGAAGAGCATCGCCGAGAAGCTGAGCGCCAACGCGAGTGCGCCAGCGAACGTACGCCATGGATGAGCAGTCATGCAGGTGATGCTCGCATGGTTTGTGCGGCGTGTCTACGGACGTGAGTTAGGCCCGTTCGACCGCTCGACGACGCGAAGTATCGCTGCGGCTGAGCGATCGATGTCCTCTTCGGTCGTCGACCAGTTACAGATTGAAATGCGTGCGGCACGCGTGCCCTGCCACACGGTCGAGCCCAGCCAACAGGTGCCGTCCGCCTGTACGCCCGCCACCACCTGTTGCGTGAACTCGTCCTCCGTGCACGCGTCGCCAGGCCGCGGCACGAACTGCACCAGCACCTGGTTCAGGCCGACCTCGTTCAGCACCCGCACCTGGCTGTGCTGTCGAAGTGTGTCGGCGATTCGCTCAGCGTGACCGCACAAGCGTTCGACCAGCTCGCGGACACCGCGCCGGCCGAGCGTGCGCAACGCCGCGTAGACGGTGACACCGCGCGCGCGGCGCGACTCGTCTGGCGTGAACGCGCGGGCATCGCGTTCGCCCGCGGTCATCTGGATGTAGTGCGCAGGCACCACCAGCGCGCCCTGGTGGGACTCCGGATGGGCGGTGAAGACGAGACCGGAGTCGTAGGGGACATTGAGCCACTTGTGACCATCAGTGGCGATCGAATCCGCCTGTTCGACACCGGCAGCGAGATGGCGTCGCGACGGGCTCGCCGCCGCCCAGAGCCCGAACGCAGCATCAACGTGGAGCCACGCGCCTCGACGCTGCGTCAGCGGGGCAATTTCAGCGAGCGGATCGGCGGCGCCGGTGTTGACGTTTCCGATCTGCGTACACATGATGCACGGTCCTGATCCCTGCTGCAGGACATCCGCAAGATGGTCGGTTCGCATCCGCCCTTGTGCATCGGTCTCGACTCGATGAAGCCGCTCGGCTCCGAGACCAAGCATGCGTAGCGCGGTGATGACCGTGCGATGTGATTCCTCGCTGACGAAAACGTCGATGGGAGGAGCGCCGAACAAGCCGTCGCGCTCGACGTCCCAACCGGCTTTTCGCAGGACGTGATGTCGAGCGGCCAGCAACGACGTGAAGTTCGCCATCTGTGCGCCGGTGACGAAGCCGACACTCCACGTCGACGGCAGTCCAAAAATCTCCTTCAGCCAATCCGCAGCGATTTCCTCGACGACCGCCGCGACTGGAGACATCACGTACACCTGCGCGTTCTGGTCCCAGGCCGACACCAGCCAGTCGGCAGCCGTCGCGACGGGCAGGCTGCCACCCGTCACGAACCCGAAGTAGCGAGGGCCCTGCGACGCCGTCGTGCCGGTCTGGCCCGCGCGTGCGAGATCATCGAGAACCTGGCCACCGTCCTCACCGTCTTCTGACAACGGACGACGAAGGACCTTGCGGAGGTCGTCTCCCGAAGCCAGCGCGCCAACGTGGCGTTCGTGAATTGTTTCCAGGTACTGCTGCGCGTGGCGCGCAGCACGCTCGAGCAGTGGGGAGCGGTCGTCGGAGTCCATTACCAAGTGTCCCGCAGCTCCCGCTTGATTGCCGCGATGCGCTTTTCGTCACGTTTGTAGAACGTCCACTGTTTCACACGCTTGGCCCGCAGTAGACCGGCCTGCACCAGGATGCGGAGATGCTCACTGGCCGTGGGCTGCCCGACCCTCAGCTTGTGCGCGATGAAGAGGCCGCAGACGCCATCGTCTACGAGATCTCCGTCGACTTGCGGCGGGAAGTGCTCGCGCGGGTCCTTGAGCCAGCGCAGAATCGCCAGCCGGTTGTCGTTGGCCAGTGCCTTGAGAACGTAGGTGGGCGAGCCTGGCGTTGGCAGCTTGTCCTCCCGCAGTGGTCAAAGGCTCTCGAGGGCCCGGGCGCATGGCACAGGGACAACGATGGCCACGAAGGGCACGAAGCCACGAAGCAAGATCACAAGGTCTTCGTGTTCTTCGTGCCTTCGTGGCTCAATCCTTCCCTGATCCCTGCGCCCTGTGCGCTATGCCCTACGCCCTCTGCCCTCTAGTTTGCCAATTTGCCATATGGCGAAGTATCAGTCAAACTGCAAGTGCTGAAAGGACGCGGAGGCCGAGCCGTGGATGTACGAATCACCCGATCAGATATTGCCGACGTTCACCGGCTCATTGCGCCGCACATACGAGTCACGCCGATCCTCCAGGTGCCGGGATCGGAGTTCGGTCTCTCGACGGTTCCGCTGACGCTGAAGCTCGAACAGTTGCAGTGCGGCGGGTCGTTCAAGGCCCGGGGGGCCTTCGCGAACTTGCTGCTGCGGCCGGTCACCTCCGCCGGCGTCGTCGCGGCCTCTGGCGGCAATCACGGCGTGGCCGTTGCTTACGCGGCCAGACAGGTTGGATGCCCGGCGCGGATCTTCGTTCCCACCAATTCCGCCCCGGCCAAGATCGATCGCATTCGCACGTACGGGGCCGAGCTCTGTATCGCAGGCAGCACCTACGACGATGCACTGGCCAACAGCGAAGCGTGGGCGGCGGAATCCGGCGCCCTGAAGGTGCATGCCTTCAACCAGCGCGAAACGCTGCTCGGGCAGGGGACCGTTGCGCTGGAACTCGCAGGTCAAGCGGGCGACATCGACACCGGTACTGGTCGCGGTCGGCGGCGGCGGGTTGATCGGTGGGATTGCGGCCTGCTACCGCCGCGCCGTGCGCGTCATCGGCGTCGAGCCGCGGACCGCGCCAACCATGACGATGGCGCTCGAAACAGGGCATCCAGTGGAAGCGCCGATCGGCGGAATCGCGGCCGATTCGCTCGCGCCGAAACGAGTCGGCGAGCTGACGTTTTCGATTGCTCGAGACTTCGTCGACCGCATGATCCTCGTCGAGGACGAAGCGATTGCGCGCGCACAACGAATACTGTGGGAGGTGACGCGAATCGTGGCGGAGCCGGGCGGGGCGGCAGCGTTCGCGGCGTTGACGTCGGGAGCCTATCAGCCGGCCGCCGATGAACGTGTCGCCGTCATCATTTGCGGCGGGAATACCGATGTTGTGAAGCTGCCCGAGATCGGCGCCTGACGTGGGGTAAAGTTGCTCCAACCTGACAAGGAGCTTCCCCAATGACGATCGCGCAGCTCGATCGGCGGCGTTTCCTGCAAGGGCTTACGGCTGCCGGCCTGGCAGCGTTCACGACTCCGGGTGCATACGCCCAGCAGCTTATCGAGACCGGCACCACGACCGAGGGGCCGTTCTATCCTGACAAGCTGCCGCTCGACACCGACAACGACCTGATCGTCATCAACGATTCGATCACGCCGGGCGTCGGCGAGATCACGCACCTCACGGGCCGCGTGCTGACGAAATCAGGACAAGCGGTGCGCAACGCGTTCGTCGAGATCTGGCAGGTCGATCAAACGGGATCGTACGTGCACACCGGCGGACGGCAGCCCTCCGGCTTCGATCGGAACTTCCAGGGCTACGGCCGCTTCCTGAGCGACTCGAAAGGCCAGTACTACTTCCGCACCATCAAGCCGATCGACTACACGCTGATCGGGATCTTCCGCACGGCGCATATTCACGTGGCGGTAAGTCAGAACGGGCGGCGAGTGTTCACGTCGCAGCTCATGGTGAATGGGCACCCGGCCAACGCGCGCGACGTCATCATTCGCAACCTCGATCCTCGCGCACTGAAGACGTTGCTCGTGGACTTCACGCCGCTGCCAGGCTCCAAGCTCGGCGAACTCACCGCGAACTTCGACATCGTCCTCGGAGCGACTGCGAACGAGCTCGAGATTGGACCGCTCCGTGGCGTCGCGCCATCGTCTCGGCGGCCAACTGGCGGCTAAGAGTTCCAAAGTTCCAAAGTTCCAAAGTTCCGAAGTTCCAAGGTTCGAGATGGGAACCCTTGACCTAGAACCCTCCAACCCTCGAACCTTGGAACCCTGGAACCTTGGAACCCTGGAACCTTCCTTGAGGAGACCCGATGATCCTGACTAAATCCGAGCTCATAAGTTCGCTGCAGCACGAAGTTCGCATCCTGTCTCACCTTGCCGGCAAGGTCGAGCGCGGCGCTGTCGATTACCGCCCGACTCCGAAGCAGCGCAGCACGCTCGAACTGCTGCAGTACATGTCGATCATGGGGCCGCAGCTGATCGAAGCGGTCAAGCGCGGCGGCTTCGATGTCGCGACGTGGACCGCCGCGCAGCAAGAGGCGAACGCCCGCAATTTCGACCAGACGGTCGCGGCCATCGAGAAGCAGCGCGAGCTGTACCCCGCGCTCCTCGCTGATTTCACGGATGCCGACTTCCGCCGCGAGATCGAGATGTTCGGCCAGAAGTCCACCGTCGGCGGGTTCATCGTCAATTCCGTGCTCGGCGGATACGCCGCCTACCGCACGCAGCTCTTTTGCTATTTGAAAGCATGCGGTCGCGAGGAGCTCAGCACGATGAACCTGTGGGCGGGAATGGACGCGCCCGCGTCGGCGAACGCATAGGCTGAGGTTATCGCACCAGCTCGCGGATCGCTTCGCGGACGGCCGTGCGCGCACGATTCAGCTCGCGGGTCAGTTGCGCCTTCAAAAATCGCTGCTCCGGACCGGAGAGCTTGGAAAGGCCCTCAACCCGCTGCAGACCGGGCAGCGTGAAGCGTTTGGTTGCCCGAAGAATCGGCGACCACTCCGCGGGATCGTGATGAAAACGGCCGCCTCGCGTATACATGATGGGATTGAGAATGCGGCCAAGGCGTATCGCCGCGTGATTCCAGCCGTCGGCGTCATGGTTTGACGCGCCGTCTGGCCGCTCTGATTCGAATCGCTCCAGCGCGTCCGCCAACCGGCGCGTCTCCGCGAGCAGTGGCTGGAAATCCAAGTCCTCTGCGACGCCTTGGAATCCAACCAGTGCATCCTGAAGCTCCCTCACCGTCGCGCGGTAATCGAGTGGCAGCACCACTCCGGTGGCGAGACCCCACACCGCTTCGAGGCCAACCTTCACGTCTTGCGTCAGGATCGACACGTCGGCCTTGTCGAGCGTGTCATGCTCGGTATGCCACCACCACGCGTTGGCCGATCCGCCGGTCCAGGGACGCCGATCCGGATGGCCCTCGGGGAGGAACGGATAGGCCGAAAACGAGGGCATGCCACTCGCCAGAAACGATTGATCCGCCGCGCGCATCGGCCGGAATACTGGTGCGTCGCGTTGGCCAGTGACCCGTGCGATGACCGACCGGCAGTAGTGCTCGAGCTCCGCGCAGGTGTGCCGGCAATAGTAGACGGTGGCGCCCTTCACGCCCGGCGAGTCGATGTTGTAGTAGGCCAGACCGTTCTCCGCGAGGTCGGTGAAGAACGTGTCCGCGTACCACGTGGATCCGCTGTAACGACCGTGTGAGTGTCCGGGCCACCAGCAGAGTCGCACCGAACGATCGAGGCTCGTACGCCCCTTCCACAGGAGCTTTGCCATCTCGAGTACACACGCGTCGCCGGTGGCGTTGTCGGTGATGCCCTCGTGCCAGGCGCAGTAGTGCGCGCCGACGAGCACGAAGCGATCGGGCTCACGCGACCCGGGAATCCGCACCTCGGGCAGCTTCGAGCGATACCAGCCGGTCTCGACACGGGCCGTCAACGTCACCTGCACGGGGCTGGCGCGCCGCATCTCTTTCAGAGCAGCGCCCGATTCGACGTCGACCGATACCGCGGCCACCGTCGGGAGACGGCTCATCTGGTCGTACTCCGGCGTCCCCCAGATCGTCGTCCCGATCATGTTGTGGATGACGCGATCCTCGTTGGCGAACACGATGCCCGTGCACCCGGCCTGACTGGCCTGCAGGATCGTGACCGGTGTCGCAAGGCCGTCCACCAGCGCGATCTTGCCGCGCGCCGGATCGAATTCCGACCCCGCAATGAGCACCAGTTCGCCGTGCAGCCCCGCGTCGGGTGTCGATTGTGCGAACGAATGCGTGACTGCCCGAAACGCGCGCGTCGCAGGTTTGGTCACCCGCAGCAAGGCCTCGCGCGGATAGCTGAGAAACGCGTCGAACTCGTGCATGACGACAGGCACTCCCGCCGACTCGAGTTCCGCGGCCAGATACGCGGCCGCGCGGTCTTCGCCGTCGCCGCCGGTATCGCGCGGCACGGTCGAGAACCATTGGAGATGTCGCTGCAATGCCTCGGCATCGACGGTGTCCTGCAACCTGGAGAGTGGAGTGCGGTCGCTCATCGCTTGAAACCTTGACTCGAGGGCCACATCATTTGGCGCTCACGGCCTTTTCCAGTGCGCGCGCCCCGCCGGTCGCCAGCGAACCGACGATGATGGCGGCGAGGGTGACCGGGGCGGCAATCCAGAACGGATCGATCGCGCGCGGGTCGCCGAAGTTCTGCCAGCCGAGCACCGCCAGCGTGCCGACGATGATCGCGGCCGCTGCGCCAGTGGCATTTGCGCGGCGCCAGTAAAGTCCCATGAGCACGGCGATCGCCACCGGCGTGCGGATCATAAAGCCGAGGCGGATGTATTCGACGATGTGCGGTGCATTGAGCGCCAGCAGCAGGGCAGCCAGACCAAGAACCGCGCACGAGACTTGAGAGAGCCGCAGGTAGAAGCGGTCGGACCGGTTGGGCATGAAACGCTTGCCGACATCGTTCACGACCAGGGCTGTGGCGGCATTGACGCTACTCTCGCCGCTCGTCACCACGGCCGCGAGAATCGCACTCATCATCAGCGCCCGCAGGCCAACGGGCATGGCCGCCATCATCGAACGCGAGAACGCTTCTTCGGGATTGGCCAGGTCCGGCATCTGCTGCATCGCGGCGATCCCGATCAGCATCGTGAGAAAGCCGAACGGCGCCGCCATCAATCCACCGAGGATGAAGCCGCGGCGCGAAGCCTCGACGGACTTCGATGCGCGGATGCGCTGATACCACTCCTGGCTGCCGAATCGCGCCATGATCACGGTGACCAGCCAGGCGGCAATCGTGGCAGGATTCCAGGTACCCGTTGCGCCGGTCCACCACGAGGCATGCGTGTCAGGCACACCGCCCATGACATGCGCGAGGCCACCGGCGGCGCTGATGAAGATTGGCACGCCGATGAGGAAACCGCCCAGAATCAGCAGCCATTGATAGACGTCGCCGTAGGTGACCGAGGGCATGCCGCCGAGCGCTGAGTAGAGAATCAACGCGCCGCCAACCGTCAGAAACGCGGTGGTGTAGTCGAGGCCGACGAGCGATGTCACGACCGTTGCGCCGCCGACGATCTGTGCCGGCAGGATGGCGAACGTGGCCAGCGCCAACGCGACCGCAGAGATCGGCCGCAGCCACGGCCGGTAGCGCGACTCGAGATACTCCGCGAGCGTCGTCTCCTTGAGCGGGTGGATCTTGTGGACGGCGATGTATGCGAACGGGATGAAGGCCAGCGCCTGCAGCGTGACGTACCACCCCGCCGAGATGCCGTCGCGGTACGCCATCGCCACCGACCCCATGGTGTTGCCGGCGCCGATGTTGGTGGCCGCCACCGCGCAGCCGACGATGAAAACGCCCCAGGTACGGCCGCCGTCGTAGTAATCGGAGTAGCGCTCGACCCGGAAATAGAAATAGAGGCCGAAGGCGACCATCGCCGTGGCGTAGGCGATGAGGACGGCAACGTCCAGCGGGTGGGCAGTCACGGCCGGCGCCAGCATATCGGAACCGCTCAACTTAGATAAGCGGCCGTTGCAGAGGATGAAGGGCTGATTGCGGCCAACCGTGTCGCGACTGATGCGTTACCCAAAGCTCACCACTTTCTTACCTGGGCTTCATGTCGCGCCCACTGAGAGTGGGTAGATTCGTACCGGAGGCGCATATTCATGGAACGTCTGACTGTCCCGGACGGCACGACCATCTCATATGAGAAGGTGGGGAGCGGTCCGCCGCTCGTGCTGGTGCATGGCGGATTCAGTGATCACCACACCAATTGGGAGTTCGTCACAAGCACGCTTCAAGAGCAGTTCACGATCATCGCCATCGCACGCCGCGGCCGCGGCGAGACCGACGCGACCGAGGGTCACACACTCGAGGACGAAGCCAGCGACGTCGCCGCTCTGATTCGGCACGTCGGGCAGCCGGTGTTTCTCCTCGGCCACTCGTACGGGGGGCAGTGCGCGCTGGGCGCTGCGTTGCTCGTTCCCGACCGGATTCGCAAGCTGGTGGTCTACGAGGCGCCGTCGCCGAATGTGTTCAAGAGCGACGACCTCGCACGGCTCGAAGTGCTCGGAGCCGCACACGATTGGGACAGTTTCGCCGTCACGTTCTTCCGGGACATGTTGTTCGTACCAGGCGACGAAGTGGAAGCCGTGCGTGCCTCGGCGCTGTGGCCGCCGATAGTCCGCGATGCGAAAGCATCGCTAGGGGATATCCGGGCGTTGGCGCGCTACTGCTTCGATGCCGAACGATGGCGCGGCCTGGACGTGCCAGTGCTCCTCCAGATCGGATCCGAGAGCCCACGTCACCTGTTCGTGACCGACGCGCTGGCCGCGATGCTCCCCAATGCACGCGTCGAAGTGCTCTCGGGCCAGGCGCACGAAGGGATGACGACGGCGCCCGAGATGTACGTCGAGGCGGTCGAGAGCTTCTTGCTTGACGGCGAGGGTGAGACTTTGGCGTCGCACGAGGACACATCCTTCACGTTCTAGGTGCCGCCTCAACCTGGTAATATCACGGTATTACCATGCCGACAATCACGGTCAAGCTCGATAAGAAGCGCGCCGACCGCCTCGCGCGTTGGGCGCGCCGCCGCAAGATCCCGAAATCAGACGTGATCCGAGCCTTGATCGACCGGGCCGGCCCGATCGAAACGGGCGACGACCTCATCGAGTGGGTCAACGCTGCGGCAGGCAAAGGTTTGGGGCTGTCCCGGAAGAAGCCATGAGCAGGCCTGCGCTGCTCGACAGCTCCTTTCTGATCGATCTCGACCGGGAAACCGCGGCTGGCCAAATCGGGCCCGCGCGCACGTTTCTGCCGTCACTGCGCGGACGTCCGCTCGTCGTCTCGATTGTCAGTGTCGAGGAACTTCTGGAGGGGGCGGCTGATGAAGCCATTGCCTTGGCATCGCTGCAACGGTTCGCGATCCAAGGGCTGCATCTCGTCCAGGCGCAACGATGTGCTCGGTTGCAACGCCGGGTATCACGGCGATTGGGTGAGAACGATGCCTGGCTCGTTTCCACCGCGGACGCACTCAACGCTGATGTCGTCGGCGCAAACCGGACCGCGTTCGTGCGACTTGGAAAACGGTATCTTCGTTTCCGGTAGCCTGCTGCCTGGCAGCGCATAGGCGGACCTGTCCCGCCGACTTGTCCGCCGAAGCTGGGGCGGAGGCGGAAGCGTCTGCGCAAAGGCGGACCTGTCCCGCCGAAGCGTCTGCGCAAAGGCGGATGCGCGCCTCGACAAGGTCGATGACGTCGTCCGGCGTCGAGGTGCCGGCGGTTAGTCCCACGACTCTCGCGGCATCGAACCATTCGGGACAGACGTCTGCGTCGGTCTGCACATGGTGCACGCGGGCGCAGTAGCGCGCACAGGTTTTGACCAGCTCACGCGTGTTGTTGCTCGACCGCCCGCCGACTACGATGACGACGTCGGCCTGGCGTGCCATCTCGACCGCCGCGGACTGCCGGTCCTTGGTGGGCTTGCAGACGGTGTTGAGGAACTTCACGTCCGATTGTGGAAATCGCCGTCGCATCAGATCGACCAGGTGCCGCACCTTGTCGACTGTCTGCGTCGTCTGGGCCGCCACGCCGAAGCGTGGATGCTCCTCGAGCGCGAGGACGTCATCGTCTTCGAGCACGACGTCGAAGCGATCGAGATCGCCGGTGAGGCCGCGCACCTCCACGTGGTCGC
Organism: uncultured Acidobacteriota bacterium; assembly: GCA_963802675.1. Classification (GTDB taxonomy): domain Bacteria; phylum Acidobacteriota; class Vicinamibacteria; order Vicinamibacterales; family UBA2999; genus JACCSI01. The sequence goes on along the minus strand of CAWDJL010000015.1, from coordinate 331,548 downwards.
GTTGCCCGACGATGACGATGTGGTAGCCGTCGCGCGCGAGGGCCGCGACGGCGCGGTGCGCGACGCGGACGAGCGGGCACGTAGCCTCGACCACCGTCAGCCCCAAGGTGCGGGTCCGCGCGAGGGTCTGCTCGGACGTGCCGTGAGCCGTGACCATCAGGGTTGGCGTCTTGACGTCGGCGACGTCCTGCGCGACCGCGATACCCTTCGCCTCGAGGGCGCTCAGGACGGTAGGGTTGTGGACGAGGTCGCCGAGGATTGTGAGTGGGCCGGCGTCGGCGTGCTCGAGCGCGAGCGCGATGGCATCGCGAACGCCGAAACACATGCCGAGGTGGGCCGCCCGAAGGATTCGCATGCCTGACGATTCAAAGTATACGACAGAGAACTTTGTGTTGTAAAGTTATGCCCGAGGAAGGCTGATGCGCCAAATTCAGCAGATGTTGGATGCGCTCCATTCGATCAGACGCGACCTGGCTCATGCCGCGCGGTCGCTCGCCAAGGAGCGAGCGTTCACGCTGGTCTGTGTCATCTCGCTTGGCATTGGCATGGGAGGGTTGGTCGCGCTTGCCACCTTCACTCGCATGATTACGGCACCGGCGCGCGTCATCGACACCAACGGGGTTGTCGAGCTCCTGGTGCTCCCGCTCGGTCCGCTCCGCGAAAAAGCCGGCGAGTGGGCCCTCGAACAGTGGTCCTACCCGGATTATCAGGCGTTGCGGGATGCCGACATTGGTATGGCCATCACGGGGTGGACCATGGAGTCCAACCAATTCGGGGCACCGGATCCGGACGAGGCCGGGTCCCCTCGGGTCTCGACGCTGTACGTCTCGGCCAACTACTTCCGCACGTTTGGCGTGTCGCTCGCGCACGGACCGGGATTCGATCCCGCGATCGACGACGCACGATTGGCCGAGCCGCGCGTCGTCTTGAGCCATGACTTCTGGCAGCGCCGGATGTCATCCGATCCCGACATCGTCGGGAAATCCGTTGATGTCGATGGCGTCCCGCATACCGTGGTCGGGATCGCGCCAGACGACTTCAATGGTCACTTCCACTTCGTTCAGGCTCCGAGTTCCCTTCTGTTCGTTCCCCTGGAGCGGCATCCGCGTCTGCGGGCGAATCCGAATCTTCGAGACGACCGGACCGTGGAGTGGGTGCGGATCCACGGCCGGCTCGACCCCGGCATGGACATCACGCAGGCCAATGCGCTGGTGTCGGCGACGGTATCCGGTTTGGCGCAGCGCTATCGCGCATCGAACGAATTCAAGGCCGCTACGGTCGAGCCGTACTCCTCGATGGGTGCGGCCGGCCGCCCGGAAAGCCGGCGCGTGATCAGCGTTCTGCTGACCCTGGCGGGAACGGTGCTCGTGATCGTGTGCCTGAACATTTCCGGCATGATGCTGGTCCGCGGCGCCAACCGTGAGCGCGAGCTGTCGATCCGCGCCGCGCTCGGCGCGGACTGGCGACGTCTCATCCAGCAGCTGTTCTTCGAAGCGGTCTTGCTGGCGTTTGCAAGTGGCGCGCTCAGCGCGTTCGTGCTCTTCGGTATTCCTGCCATCGGTGCATGGTATCTGGGCATGCCGGTTCCCCCAGAGATCGATCTCGACACGGTCGGTATCGCGATCTCGTCTGGACTGTGCCTGGTGGTGAGCGTGCTCTTCGGGTTGTTGCCGGCCGTTCGCTTCAGCCGTCCCAATCTGATTCACGCGATGAAGGAGGATGCCGGCGGCGGCGGACGCCAAACCATTCGCGTACATCGCGTGGCGGCGATGGTTCAGGTTGGCATCGCCGTCCCGTTTCTCGTGATGAGCGGCGTGATGCTCGACCGGGTGCGGACGGCCGAGTTTGGCTTTCCAACCGATGGACTGGCGGGCGCGCGTCTGCCGATTGCAGGCAACCCGAGAGAAGGGGTGGCCTCCACGCCAGTCGGAACGGAGCGAGAGGCCGGCTTCGCCATCCGGAGGGTTCGCGACAATCTCCAACAGGCCAGCGGCGTTCGCTCCGTTGCCCTGGCCGACGGCATGCCGATCGACTTCGACTACCGGCTCTTTCGAGTCGCCAGCTCGAAGGACGCGAAGTTTGCCACGGCGCACGTGACCCACGTCGGCGAAAATTTTCTCGAGACCGTCGGCGCGCGGCTGCTTCGAGGTCGAACGATCACGGCCGAAGACCGCGTCACGGCGGCGCAAGTCGCAGTGATTTCCCAACCGCTCGCCGAGCAACTGTTTCCGGCCATGGAGCCGATTGGCGAACGGGTGAAGGTCACGCTCGAAGAAGGCCGCGAGCAGGAGCTCACGATTGTGGGCGTGAGTGCCGACTTCGCGACGTCGCAACTGACCACCGAGCGGCCGCAGATCCTGCTGCCGCTGCCAGATTTGCTGCCGCGGACCGTGCATCTCATCGCGCGCGGCGCGCCGGGCGACGAACCGAAGTTGAAGGCTGGCCTCGAGACTGCTCTCCGCGAGTTGGGCGTTGAGGCGTTGCCCGGCGTGGCGTTCCCCGGCATCGTCACTGGACAGGACCTCGTCGAAAAAAGCCTGGGCGATTTGATTTCGGAGTCCATGGCCGTGGGATTCGCCGGCGGTCTTGTGCTGATTCTGGCGGCGCTCGGAATCGTCGGCGTCGTCGGATTCATGGTGGCCACGCGAACGCGCGAATTGGCGGTTCGGATGGCGCTCGGGGCCACCCGTCTAGGCGTGTTCGGCCTGATGCTACGCGACGTCGTGAAGCTGGTGATCCCAGGCGTCGTTGGCGGCCTCGTGCTTGGGGCGGTGTTGATTCGCACCATGCAAAACGTGATGGGCACTCCGCTCACGGTGGGCCCTACTCCGCTCGGCGTGATGGAGCCGGTGATCTATGTGGGTGCGTCCGCGATCGCCGTTTCCGTGGCACTTCTGGCCGGCCTGCCGGCCGCCCGCCGCGCGACCGCCGTCCAGCCGATGGTGGCGATACGGTCCGAGTAAGCGACGAATGTGGAGATTGGATGATTGGGAGTTTCAGATCGGAAATCCGGAGCTCCGACATCGGCGGGCGAAGGCTTTGGATTCAGCAAAGCCGCAATCACGCGATCGTTAAATTGGGTGAGTGGGTGAGTGAGCTGAGGTGAACTACCGGTGAAGGTGGGAGAGAGTGGGAGTCAGCGTAGCCACCTCAATCATGCAATCGCCCATTGGGTGACTGGGTGATTGTGCCGAGGGGCACTTCCGATGAAGTGGTGGAGAGAGTGGGATTCAGCGAAGCCACATCAATCAGCAAATCACGCAATGGGCGATTGGTTGATTGTGCCGCGCGGCATTTCACAGCGAGGGACTGGCGGAGAGAGTGGGATTCGAACCCACGGTAGAGTTTCCCCTACACACGCTTTCCAAGCGTGCTCCTTCAACCACTCGGACATCTCTCCGTAGTTGTAGAATCAACAGTTTACGGGCTAGTGGCTGAGCCCGAAACATCGAATTGTGTCAGACCTCCTAATGTCCTGCGATCACTTACGGCGACTAGGCCCCGCTTGGAGACCGAGGTTCGGCGCGACACAACCGTCCGACTGCGGCCTTCCAGTATAGAACGCACCGGGCGCCCGCGGTTCGGGCCAGCCGCTGATCTGCACCCCTCGCGCGCGCTCCGTCGAACCTTCGCACGCGGCGGCTCGTCTACTCCCGATGGCAATCTACAAGAGGACGCATGAGCGACCAGACTGACCTGATTCGGGGCACCCTCGACTGTTGACCATGCGGACGATCGCGCTCGAGCCGCGGTTGTCCGCCGGCGTCGACCTGGTTCTGGAGCGGACGTAGCCATGCGAAGAACGCCCGGTCTCATGTCGGTCGCGTGTCTCCTGGTCGTGGCGGTGGCGGCCCAGGAGCGGCCGCTCCCCGAGCGGGAGGCATTTCTCCGCGAAACCCGCAAGCATCTCCAGACCGACACGTCGCTCCAGAGCAGCTACGTCTACGTCGAAACCCGCCGCGAGCAGAAGCTCGACAAACGCGGACGCGTGCTGGAAGAGTCCGTGAAGGTCTTCGAGAGCTATCCCGGCCTGCCGGGCGAGAACCGATGGGAGCGGCTCATCGCCGAAAACGGACGGCCGCGGCCCGCGGCGGAGCTCGAGAAGGTGGATCGCGATCGACAACGGCAGGCAGAGGCCCTCGCCAGGCGTCTCACCGAGCAGCCGGCGAAGGAGCGGGCGCGGCAGGAGCGCGATCTGGCGGAGCAGCGGCGCGAGTTCGAAGCCATCGTCGACGACATCTTCATCGTCTTCGACATCGACATGCGGGGGCGTGAGGCCATCGAGGGGCACGACACGATCGCGCTCTCGCTCACGCCGCGTCCGAAGGCGAAACCGCGGACGCACGAGGGAAGGCAGGTGCAGAAGTTCTCCCTCCGCGCCTGGATCAGCGAGTCCGAGCATGAGCTCGTGCGGCTCGACGCCGAGGCCATCGACACGCTGTCGATGGGCTTCGGTGTGCTGGCTCGCCTGCACAAGGGCTCGCAGCTGTCGTTCCTGCGGCGCAGAGTGAACAACGAGGTGTGGCTGCCGGCAGCCGTCCACTTCCGCGGCGGTGCACGCGTCGCCCTTGTCCGGACACTCCGGCGCAGCGGCACATCGGAGTTCTCGGGCTACCGCAAGTTCTCCGTTGACACCGCCACGACGTATCAGCCGCCGAAGACGCAATGATGCGAACGCACTCCTGGTGGAGTCCGACGAGAAAGACCAGCGAGGCTCCGCCCTCAGACCCGCGAGCTTGTACGCCGGCGGATGGCTTCGCCTCGCTAGTGGCAGTGTCTTCTTGCCACGCTCCGCGCGGCGAGAAGACTCGCCTCATTTGGTTGTTCGAATTCTGTGTCAGAACTGTGTCAGATACCCCGTTAAACCCCGGTCAAACAGGGAGCTTTACGGGGACACTCCGATCCGGCGATCACCGCGGGACCGATGAATGCAGTTCGCACGGCTCGAGCGGGGCAAGCGTCGACGGTCGCAGGAGCCGATGGAGTGTGTCCTGCGTCGGGTTGTGGCGCTGAGTTGATCGCACGCGGAACGTTCGGGCTTGCCATCTGCACGTTCGCGGGGGAGAGCCTTCACACCCATGGCACGAACCACCTTGCCGAGCGCGACCTGAACAGCCAAGCGCTCCCCGACCGAGCTTAGGAATTGTCGCGTGCCCGTGCCTGCTGGTTCCGCCAGAATCCTGTAACCCTTGCGCATACCGCGTGCGTGACGCCAGAATCATCTGGGTTTCCGTTGCTCGCGCTGGACGGCCCGATCCGGAGGAACGCGAAGAAGCTAGGCTTGTCATTGGTGGAGCTGGATCTATGAAGCTATACACGTACTCAACGGCACGCCAGCGCCTTGCGGAGGTGCTTGAGGAAGCTTCTCGCGAAGGAGAAGTCCAGATCCGACGCCAGGACGGTCGCGTGTACGCCGTGACACCTGTGGCCAAGTCGGCCCAGTCACCATTCGCCAACGTCACCGGGGGGCCGGTCAAGGGTGTGACGTCAAAGGATCTCCTCCGAGCAGTACGTGAGGAAGGGTCGGCACGTGGGGCGCGCATGCTTCGGAGCGCCCGTCGGGGTCGCGTACCACACGGCAGGAGGCGCGCGAGATGAACGAAGCCCGGTTCCCCCTCGGCTAAGCACGCCATTCAGGCGATACACTAAGCGCCACGAGAGGGGCTATGCGGCCGATGGCCGATCCGAGCTCGCTTGGCCGCGGTATGACCTGAACGCATGTGGGTGGGACATGGTGCTCTCTCCGGGAACGCGCGTCGGACCCTACGAGATTCGATCGCTGCTCGGCACCGGCGGCATGGGCGAGGTGTATCGCGCACTCGATCCCCGTCTGGGTCGCGACATCGCCATCAAAGTGCTTCCGGCCGAGTACGCCAACGATGCCGACCGATTGCGGCGGTTCCAGCTGGAGGCACGCGCAGCGGCCGCGCTGAATCATCCGAACATCGTCACCATCCACTCTGTCGAAAAGGTCGATGACTTCCTGTTTCTGACGATGGAGGTCGTCGAGGGGCGACCACTGTCGTCGGCCATCCCGCAAAGCGGTCTCCCAGTCAGCGAGCTGCTGGCGATCGCCATTCCGCTGGCCGATGCGGTGGCCGCCGCTCAGGAGAAAGGGATTGCCCATCGCGATCTCAAGCCAGCCAACATCATGATTGCGGGCAGCGCCGCGGCGACGCGCATCAAGGTGCTCGACTTCGGTCTCGCGAAGCTGACGGGTCTGTCGGAAGGCGCGATGGACGGCCCGACGACCTCGCGTAGCCCCGATTCCGTTGCCGGCCGGATTGTCGGTACGGCCGCCTACATGTCACCGGAACAGGCGGCTGGCAACACGATTGACGGACGAACCGACCTCTTCTCGCTCGGCATCATCCTCTACGAGATGGCGACGGGTGTGAAGCCGTTCACGGGTGATAGCACCGTCTCGATCCTGTCGTCGATTCTGAAAGATACGCCTCGCCCGATCGTCGACGTCAATCCGACGCTTCCGTTTGAGCTCGGGCGAATCATCAGGCGCTGTCTGGTCAAGGATCCCGCACGGCGATACCAGACAGCCGCGGACCTGCGGAACGAGCTGGAAGAACTGAAGCAGGATCTCGACTCGGGCACGGGCTTCGCTGCTCGTGGGGAAACGCAGCCGGCGCGGGCCAGATCCATGAAGTCCGCCGTCATCGCGGGAACCATCACCCTGATCGTCGCGGCCGCGGCCACCTACGCCTGGTGGCGCCTGCCCCCATCCGACGCCGGAGCAGTACCAGGTGGTTCCCGCGTGTTTACTCAGCTCACCAAGTTTGCCGGCCGCGAGCAGTTCCCAAGCCTGTCGCCCGATGCGAAGTGGGTTGTGTATGAGGGCAACCAGACGGGGAACGCCGATATCTATCTGCAAAGTGTTGGTGGTCAGAATCCGATCAATCTCACAGCCGATTCGCCGGACGACGACACGCAGCCAGCATTTTCTCGAGACGGCGAGCGCATCGCATTCCGGTCGGAGCGGGAGGGCGGTGGCCTCTTCGTCATGGGCCGTACGGGCGAATCGGCGCGTCGCATTTCGAGCAACGCTTCCGCATCGTCATGGCGAGACAGTAGGAGTTCGCGGCGACACGCGCGGCTCAGAGGACCTTGAACTGCGGAATCCGCTTGAGCGATCGGTCGAAGGTGAGCGTGTGCTCGCATCCCTCCGCTTCGTTGACCAAGCCCATGAGCGCATCCGCGAAGTCAGCAGGCGTCGATCGGTACGAGCGTGCTGACGGCTCAACGAAGCCGGCGGAGCTCCACCTCCGATACGATGAATCCGAACGCGGGCCAACCGCCAGACTGGATCGATCGCTCGAACCACCTGCGCGCCTGCGCGTTGTCGCCGCGCACGAGGTACCAGTTCCCCAGGCCGTAGGCGAGCGTGGCGACCTGCACGTCGTCTGTATCCGCCGGCGTGACCACGGCTTCCGGACCGATCTCGCCACGATAGAGCTGCAGGCGCCGCGTGTAGGCGTTGGTCACCGGCTTCGAGTCCGGCCGCCGATCGAGCATCGCCTTCGCTTCGGCGCCGCGACCGGCTCGGCTGAGCGACATCCACAACCAGTCCGTGGAACCCGCCAGCTCGCCGGCATCCGGGGCGATCGGCTGAGCCTTGGCGAACGATGCGGCCGCCTCGGCAAAGTCTCCGCGCAGGTACTGGACGACACCGGAGTGGTACCAGATTCCGTAGATCGTGCTGTCGATGGCGCCGCCGCGCGCGAGATCGGCGAACGCGCGATCGAATTCACGCACGGAAAGATAGCGATGCCCGCGCCATCGGAGAAGCAGCGCGTTCGTCGGCTCGATCTCGAGCCCTCGTGTGAACGTCGCGATGGCTTCGCGAAACTGGCGAGCACCGGACTGGGCCACGCCGAGGTCGATGATTTTCGTAATGTTCCTCGGCTCGGCCTCGAGCGCGGCGCGCGCGTTCTTGACTGCGTCGGTATCCGGGAGCGAGCGATACTCCACGCCCTCGGGTGACCGGTATTGCACCGACTGCACTGCGGTCTGCCCTGCATCGAGCGCAGGCCCGACGATGATCGCCGCGCCGATCACGAACGTCAACGCGGCACGCTGCATGTCATGGTACGGCATGGGTTCGGATTCTACGTCGGCCGACGGTATTGTTTACGTAAGCCATCGACACTCCTTGGGCTCAGGGTTAACGACCGGTGTGGAGATCGAGCTATGATCCAGAACAGCTCACAGGTCTCATGATGTCGCGCATCCTCGTCGCCGCATTGGTCCTGCTCGCCTCATTCAGCGGTGCTCACCTGTCGGCTCAGGGGCGGGGCGCGCCGGGGCCGCTCCCCCCGGGGCAGACGAACGATCCGTTTCCGCAGCCCATCCCGCGCGACGAGGGCGTCATCACGGTCACGCTTCGCGAGTTCGCGTCGCTCCCGGACATCGCCGGCGTCGCCGCGCGCATGATGACGCTCGTCGACGAGCCGACCTCGCGCCGCCTCTTCGTCAGCGACATGCGCGGCCAGCTGTATACCGTGAGCGCGGATGGCAAGACAGTGACGCCGTACCTCGATGTCAACGATCCAAAGTGGGGCGTACCAGTCCAATCGCAAGGCCGCGAGCGCGGGGTGCAGAGCTTCGTGCTCCACCCACAGTTCGCCCAGGGCGGTACGCCAGGATTCGGCAAGCTCTACATCTACACGGACACCTCCAACCAGACGCCAGCGCCCGACTTCACCACGCCGAACGAGAAGTCGACGCATGACACCGTGCTGCTCGAATGGACGGCGAAGACGCCGACCGCCGCGGCCTATGACGGCGAGGCGCCGCGAGAGTTGATCCGGCTGCGTCAGCCGTTCGCCAATCATAACGGCGGCGCGATCACGTTCAATCCCACCGCGCGACCGGGCGCCGCTGACTTCGGGCTCCTGTACATGGGCATCGGAGACGGCGGCAGCGGAGGCGACCCGATGAACCTCGCGCAGAACCTCGGCTCAGCGTTCGGGAAGATCTTCCGGATCGATCCGCTCGGGAAGAACGGACGCGGCGGCAAGTACGGAATCCCCGCCGCGAATCCGTTTGTGTCGAAGGCGGACGCCCTGCCGGAGATCTTTGCGTATGGTGTCCGCAATGCGCAGCGCTTTGCCTGGGATTCGAAAAGCGGCGCGATGTTCATGTCCGACATCGGCCAGAACACCGTCGAGGAAGTCAGCCCGGTGAGCGCGGGCGCGAACCTTGGGTGGAATGTCTGGGAGGGCAGCTATCGGTACGTCAGCCGCGCTGTCCTCACCGAATCACCCCGCAGCGATCCGAACGTCGCCTACCCCATCGTCGAATGGGGCCAGATCGATCCGGTCATGCTGCCCAACGGCTCCTCCGCCTCCGTCAGCCTGGTGGTCTACCGGAGCACGACGATCCCGCAGCTCACGAACCGGCTGCTGTTCGGGGACATGCCGAGCGGCGAGGTGTTTCATGTGAGTGCGGACCAACTTCCGAAAGGCGGCCAGGATGCGATCCGCCGCGTGCTCTTCGTGACGAGCAAAGGCGCGGCGCCGCGCACGGCCCTCGAGATCATTCAAGAGAAGAACCTCGCGCAGGGCAAGACGGCCGCGGCTCGCGCGGACCTGCGATTCGACGTCAATGCCGCAGGACAGATCTTCCTGCTCAACAAAGCTGATGGGACGATTCGCGTCGTCGAGCGGTAACGATGCGGGCACCCTGAGGCACTTGCGCCCCGGTCGTCACCTCGTTCCGTCCGATCTCGTCGAGCTCCTCGGCGAAGGAGATGTGCCACGCGTTGAGCCAGGCGCCGGTGAGTCGGGAACCAGCATCCGGATCATCCCGTCCTGCCTCGACGTCACGAGCAGCTCGCCATCGCCGGTTCGACTGATGTGCAGATCGACGCGCGATAGGCTGCCGCCCATCATTCGATCGACGAGTTCCCGCATCGAGACACCCATCCGGTTGGCGCTGGCGTCGCGGACGTACAGCTGGATTTCCTCGATGGGCGCCACCGTCTGCGGAACCCCGTCGTCGGCTTTCTTCATTTCGGCGAGATCGGCGGCAAACAGACGTCCGTTCTGAATGTCGCCGAACACGAATTTGCCCCGGAGTGCGGCGATCCGTCCGTGATACGCGAACCCGCCAGTAACTGCCCGGCCCTCGTCGTGGTCGTACATCGCGACCGGATAGGTCAAGCTGTCCTTCTCGCGCCCGTTCGAGGCGTCGGCACCAAGAGGGAATAGCTCGTTGAGCAGGCCCCCGCGCCAGCGGCCGTTCTCCCAATAGCCCTCGCGCTTCATCCACCCATAGTTCTCACCGTTTCGAACGATGTTGATTTCCTCGATGTGGTTCATGCCAATGTCACAGGCGAACATCGTCCCATCCGTGTCCCACGAAAGCCGGTGCGCGTTCCTGAAACCGTACGCGTAGATCTCGCCAAGCGTCTTGGGGTCGCCGTCCGCGGCGAACTTGTTGGCCATCGGAATGGTGTAATCCCCCAGGCCCTTCGTACTGCCGGTCACGGCGGGACTGCGCGGATCGAAACGGAGGATCGCGGTGTGAATGGAGTCGAGACGCTGGGTCTGGCTGGCGGTGTTCGCGTTTGGTCCCCCGCCGTTGCTGAAGCCGTGATCGCTGCCGCTGGTGTAAAGCAGTCCGTAGTCCGGATCGCCCGGCTTCGCCGTGGGGTTGAACTCCACCGCGCCCATCGGGTGCGTGAGGTTCGCGACGACGTGAGCTTCACGAAGCAGCTCGCGTCGGGTTCCCTCGAAAACGGCGGCCGCAGGGTTCGTGGCGTGCCACTCCGTGATCACGTTGTGGTAGGTCACGTCTTTCGGGGCAAAGCCGGGCGGGATGAAGTCGGGCGTCGCGGGATTGCCCGCGGCTCTCTCGCCGTGCACGGTGTAGAAGAGTCCGTTTCGTGTGAACTCGGGATGAAAGACGAACCCGATGAATCCGCTCTCCAACCGGTTGTAAACGGCGTGCGGAAACACCGCGCCGACGTTTGCGTACACGCGCGGCTCGCGATCGGCGCCGATCAGGTAGAGAAAGCCTCGAGAATCGTTGACGAAGCGGCGGCCGTCGGGAAGATCGCGCACATAGCTGACGCGCGCCCAGCCCGCGGGAGAAACGTCAAGATCCAAGGACCGAGTCCCGCGCGTGTCGGGAAGGCGCACGAGGTCCCTGATCTCGACGGCAAGCCCACGTTTCACGATCGGCGTGGGAACCGGGTTACTGGTGATTTGTGCCTGAATGGCCCCAGCGCTCCAGGCCGCCAGCAGCGGAATGACGACGAACCACACCCGTGTCTGCATTGAACCCTCCGCGAGTTGACATCGTACGCTCAAAACCTCAGGAAAACGGCACGGAACTGATCGATACTCAGCGTAAACCGTTGCTGAATCGCGAACTCGCGGCTCGGATGAACGCCGGACCGGAGGGACGCTCCGTCAGGGCATCGCTCCCCACGGTGGGCTTCGTGCTGGCGAGCACCGTCTGCTATTACGTCGCCACGCAGATCGCCTGGGCGCTGACGTTCCCCGACAGCAAGGTCTCGCTCTTTTTTCCCCCACAGGCAGTTCTGCTCTGCGTCCTGCTGCTCGTCCCCACTCGGGACTGGTGGGCCTACGTACTCACCGCCGCCGGCGCGCATTTTCTAGCGACCCAGCAGGCGGGCTGGCCGCCGTTGTACGCAGTGACAGCCGAGGCTTTCGACGCCGTGAAATGCGTCTCGGCAGCGGTCGGAATTCGCATTCTGATTACGTCTCCCCTGAAGGCGATCACGCTTCGTGACGCGATTCTCTTCGTCCTCATCGCGGTGGTGCTCGTGCCTTTCGGGACCGCCTTCTGGGGTGCTTCCTTTACGGTCTCCTACGGTTTCGGCACTCGCTATTGGGTCGAATGGCGCAACCTGGGAATCTCGAACGCGGTCACGACCGTCGTCCTGGTGCCGGTAGTTCTGCTGGGTGCGCACCATCTGTTCGTCCGACGCCCGAGAGCCCTGTCCCCACGACGCGTGCTGGAGGCGGCACTCCTCGGTGCGTGCACGGTGGCGCTTGGGATCTTCGTATTCGATAGAACACCCTCGGGTCCCAACACCTCGCCCGCTCTCTTATATACGCCGATTCCACTGCTCATCTGGGCGGCGCTCCGCTTCGGCCTTGGTGGAATCAGCGTCTCGATGTTGATCATCACGTTCCTGGCGATCTGGGGAACCATGCGCGGGCACGGCCCGTTCCTGACCCAAACCCCCGCCGAGAATGCGACGGCACTACAGCTATTCCTCCTGGTGACAGCCACTCCGCTGATGCTGCTCGCGGTTGTCATCGAAGAGGAAAGACGCTCGAAAGAAGCGTTGCGTGAGAGCGCGAACCTGATGGGTCTCTCCGCGGACGCAGGAAACCTGGCCATGTGGGTGTGGGATGTTTCCGGCAACGATGTGTGGATGACCGAGCGGGCGCGCTCGCTGTTTGGCCTCGCGCCAGACGCGCGCCTCGATTTTGCGGCAACGTTCGATCGCGTGCACCCCGAGGATCGCACGGCCCGTGAAGATGCGATCAAACAGGCGGTCCAGACGCGAGGCGAATACGAAGTGGAGTATCGCGTGCAGCAAGCGGATGGCACGGCCCGCTGGATTTATGGGCGGGGTCGTTGTGTGGGGCCTGACGACGGCACAGGCCCAAAGCTTTTCGGCGTTTCGATGGATGTAACGGCTCGCAAACAGGTGGAAGCGTCAGCGGCGCAAAAGCGAGCAGAATTGGAGCACGTCGCCCGCGTTGCCACTCTCGGCGAGCTCACCGCAACCCTGACGCACGAACTCAGGCAGCCACTCGCCGCGATCCTCACCAACTCCTACGTCGGCGTGCGTTTGCTCGACGCACCAGAGCCCGATCTCCAGGAGGTGCGCAGCACGCTGGCCGACATCTGCGAGGTCACCGAGCGCGCCGGCGAAGTCATTGGCGGGCTGCGCGCCATGCTCAAGCGCGACAGCACGGCGGCGGGCTTGACCAACGTCGATGTGAACAATGTGATCCGCATCGTCGAACGCATCGCGCACGGCGACGCGAATCTGCACAAGGTCACGGTCCAGCTCGACCTGTCGACCGACGTCCGGCCGGTCAAGGGTGACAGCGTCCAGCTTCAGCAGGTCATCCTGAACCTGATGCTCAATGCCTTCAGCGCCATGAGCGGAACCGGACTCGACGGCGCGCGGCGCCTGGTCGTGCGCACGAATTCGATTGATCAATCGAACGTGCTGGTCGAAGTTCAGGACAGCGGCACTGGAATCGCCGCGGAAAAGCTCGAGTCGATCTTCGATCCCTTCATCACCAGCAAGCCGGAAGGATTGGGAATGGGCCTTTCGATCTGTCGCTCCATCATCGAACGCCACGGCGGTAAGATATCGGCTGCGAACAATCCCGACCGCGGCGCGAAGTTCTCGATCACGTTGCCGGTCACACTCGAGTGAATCTGGCGGTGCGGCACTTGCGGGCGCGCGCTCAGCGTTTTCACGGAGGAGTCGACGATGAACGGCAACGGTGTGGTGCTGATAGTCGACGATCACGCGCCCCTCGCCCGTTCGTTGGTGTCGCTGTTCAGCGCGTCGGGCTTTGACGCGCAGGCCGTCCACAGCGGGGCAGAGGCCCTGGCGTTCGTCCACAGCCACGCGGCGGTGGCGCTGATTCTGCTCGACATGTCCCTGCCGGATATGTCCGGAGTTGACGTGCTGCGGGCCATACGTGTCCCCGGAGGCGGGCACTCCCATTCGCTGCCCGTCGTGATGTTCTCGGCGGACGACGATCAGGAGATCCGCGACGAGCTCATGCAACTCGGCGCGACCGACTTCGCCTCCAAGGCCAGCCCGCGCGGGCTGCTGCGCGTCGTCTCGGCATATGTCCGCCCGACCAAACCCCCACGCCCGTAAACACTCCAGCACGACGCCGTTCCGTTGCCGTCACGACGACTTGACTCTGAAGTGCCCTTCAGGGTGCAGACGACAGCGCCAGAAGCAGAGCATAATCAGTGTGTGCGAAGACTGGTGGCCGCCGCGATCGTGACGTTGTTCGCGTCCCTGAACGCGATCGATGGCATCTGCTGTCCTGACGGCTGCACCAACGAGCAAGCATCGACCTCGCAACATCACGATCGGGAATCATCTGACGGCAGCTGCGTCCTGTGCCTCGGCGGTGTTGAATCAGCCGTTCCGCGGGCGGCGTCAGGAGCCGGCACCGTCACCAAGGGCTGCGCACCACTCCTGTTTACTCATCACCTCGACGCGCCGACGGACCCACCCGACCACCCTCCGCGCTCATAAGCATTCCAAATCGCTCAACGGTTGAGAAGTGGAATGGACTGGTGCGTACGGAAGCACCCGCGGAGATGTGTATGCGTTTGCTCGTGTTGACGATCACTGTTCTTGTGGGCTTTTCGCCTGCCACGATCGGAGCCCAGAATCAGTCGGCGACAATCCGTGTTCAGGTCCGCGCCTCCGAAAAGCCTCTAGAGGACGCAGAGGTCGTCGTTGCTGGCACCACCCACCGGACCGATGCGGCTGGCACAACGACCATCATCACGGTCCCCGGCACGGTTGAAATCACCGTGCTGAAATCGGGCTTCGCTCCGACGACGGCATCGGTGCGGGTGGCGGCCGGCGCCACTCAAGACGTGGTGGTGGAGTTACAGGGCCAACCGACCGTCGAGGAAACCGTCACGGTCGTGGCGTCCACTCGCACCGACAAGAGGCTCGAGGATCAGCCCATGCGGGTCGAAGTCCTGGCTCGCGAAGAGATCGAGGAAAAGATGCTCATGACGCCCGGAGACATCGTCATGATGCTGAACGAAACGGGCGGGATGCGGGTGCAGGCGACCTCGCCGTCGCTTGGGGCCGCGAGCGTTCGCATTCAGGGTATGCGGGGCCGGTACACTCGCGTGCTCTCCGACGGCTTGCCCCTGTTTGGGGAGGTTGGGGGGCTTGGGCTCCTTCAGATCCCGCCGATGGATCTCGGGCAAGTCGAGGTCATCAAAGGCGTGGCGTCCGCGTTGTATGGCGCCGGCGCGATGGGCGGCGTCGTCAATCTCCTGTCTCGGCGTCCAGGCCGCGAGCCCGAGCAGGAGTTCCTGCTGAATCGCTCAACGCGCGGTGCGACGGATGCCGTCACGTTTCTATCCGGCCCGTTGTCTCGCGGCTGGAGCGCCTCGCTGCTGGGTGGCGGACACTGGCAGGAAACCAACGACGTCAACGATGATGCGTGGGCAGATCTGCCGGCGTATCAGCGAGCCGTCGTGCGTCCACGAGTGTCCTGGGATGGCGGCAACGGTCGGACATTCTTTGCAACGACCGGGTTCACGTACGAGGACCGCGACGGCGGCACCCCCGAGGGTCAGGTGCTTGCGGCCACTGGCCAGCCGTACGTTGAGGCCCTGGAGACCCAGCGGTTCGACGCTGGCGCCCTGGGTCAGTTCTTGTTCAAGGGCCGCTATGTCGCGACCGCACGCGCCGCGATCGCACGCCAGAGCCACGACCACCAGTTTGGCGAAGTCATCGAGCGCGATCGGCACGACACCGTCTTCGGCGAAGTGGCCGTGCGTGGGACCGCAGGTCGCCAGACGTGGGTCGGGGGGCTCGCCATCGAACGGGACGCGTACACTGCGCGCGATGTGCCTCGATTCGATTACACCTTCACTGTGCCGGGCGCATTCGCGCAGTACGACATCACCGCGTCACACAACATATCGCTCTCCGCAAGTGCTCGATTGGATGTTCACAGCGAGTACGGCACATTCTTCAGTCCTCGCGTCTCGGCGCTGGCTCACGCCGGTCACTGGACGAGCAGGCTCTCGGTCGGGACCGGCTTCTTCGGGCCCACGCCGATCACCGAAGAAACCGAGGCGGCCGGCCTCACGCGTCTCGAAGTCCGCCAGCCTGTCGAGGCGGAGCGCGGGTTGAGCGCGTCGTTTGACGTTTCCCGCACCGACGGACCGCTGTCGTACACCGCCACACTGTTCGCCTCTCGCATCAATGATCCCTTGCACGTGGAGCGATCGCCATCGTACGTCCTCAGCACGCTGCCCGACCCGACCACAAACGTAGGGCTCGAGCTCTTAGGGACGTTGCGCAAAGAACCGATTCTCCTTAACAGCGACCTACACCTATGTGCGAGCTCGCGAGACCGTCGATGCCGTTGAACAAGACGTACCGCTGACACCGCGGCACAGCGCAGGAATCGTCGGGATGTGGGAGGCGGAGGACGTCGGGCGGCTCGGAATCGAGTGGTACTACACCGGACGACAGAGTCTTGAAGAGAATCCGTACCGAGCCGTCAGTGAGCCGTACATGATTCTCGGTCTCCTGGCTGAAAAGCAGTTCGGGCGGGTCCGACTGTTTGTGAACGGGGAGAACTTAACGGGGGTGAGACAGACGCGCTGGGATCCGCTGCTTCTCCAGACGCGCGCCGTCGACGGCCGCTGGACCGTCGACGCGTGGGCACCGCTCGAAGGCCGCAACGTCAACGGAGGCCTCCGCGTCCGGTTCTGAGCTTCACTGAGTAGACGCGTCGGGTCAGTGGCTGCGACGCATCAGAATCCGCGCCGTCGCGTCCGAGCAGTTGCTCCAACTCGGCGATCTCTCCTGGCTTGACCAGATACGCATCGAAACCTGCGGCGAGGCACGCGTCGCGGATGTCCGCGCCCGCATAGCCACTGAGGGCGATCAGGCAGAGCTGCGCCGGAGGAAACCGCTGGCGGAGACGACGACCCAGCTCTATCCCGTTCATCCCCGGCATCGAGAGATCCACGATGGCGCACTCGGGCTGGAATGCTTCCGCCAGCGAGAGCGCACTCGAGCCGTCGGCGGCGACGGCGACCTCGTGACCCCAGCCGCGGGCAAGACGCGTGAGGGACGTCCTGATCTCTTCGTGATCGTCGACAATCATCACCCTTCGTGCGCGCAAGGCCACAAACGGCGCCGAGGTTTTCACGACGTTCTCGGACCCTCGGTCGTCGCGTGTCGTCTGCCGCCGACACCGGCAGCGAGACCACGAACTCGCTTCCCGCGTCGGAACCCGCGCTGGTCACCTTGACGTGGCCACCATGCAGTTCCACTATTCGGCGCACCACGCTGAGTCCGATTCCCAATCCACTCGAGGGGCTTGCCAGCGGTTGGTGTGATTGCGTGAACGGCTCGAAAATTCGCTCCAGATTCTCGGCGTCAATGCCGATGCCGTTGTCGCTCACGGCCAGCACCGCTTCGTCGCCGCGCTGTTCGAGCGTGACCGTGATCCTGCCGCCCGGCTCGGTGTACTTGGCGGCATTCTCGACCAGGTTGCTGACGACCTGACGCAATCGGCCCGAATCGCCACGGACGTACAGCGGAGCAGCAGGGACGACGAGCGACAGCACATGCCGTCGTTCTTCGATGAATGGCTGGAGCGCGTGAACCGCGTCTCGTGCGACCGCGGCCAAATCGAGACGTTCCGGCCTGATCTCAATCAAGCCGTGACTGATGCGCGACAGGTCCAGGAGCTCGTTCACGAATCGCAAGAGTGTTTGCGTCTGGGTATCGATCGTCTCGAGCAGTTCGATGGTTGCGGGATCCTGGTGGCCCTTCCGCAACAGGTAGATGGCGTGTGTGATCGGCGTCAGCGGGTGTCGCAGCTCATGTCCCAGCATGGCGATGAACTGATCCTTCCGCTCGCCGCTGGCGACGAGCCCCGCCGTCATGTCCGCGCGAGCGGTGACGTCTTGGATCGCGAGCAACAACTGTTCGGCCCGGTCAGCATCGCCGGGGATTCTCCTCGCGCTCAGCGACATCACCTGGCGCCGCTGTGGAGGAAGGTCCCGGGTAATTTCCCAATCTTCCAGTGGCTGGGCGTTGGCCAGAAGTGCGCGCAATCTCTGGTGCAGGTCCGGGATGTTCCACCTGGCATCGCCCACTTCGTGAAGGAATCGGCCTTCAATCTCTTCACGGGGGATCTCCAAGTTCGCCGCGAATGCTGAATTCACTCGCAGTATGCGCAACGTTCCATCGAGCACCGCCAATGGCTCGCGGACGGACTGGATGATGGTGTCCGCATAGGAGCGCGCGGCCTCGGAGGTCCGGTGCGCAGCGTCCAGCTCCATGTTCAGCCTGGCGAGTTCCTGGTTTCTGCTCCGCAGCTCGTCGATTGTCGTCGTGAGCTCCTCGTTGGTTGACTGCAGTTCCTCCTTTGACGTCTCGAGTTCCTCGTTCGTGCTCTGAAACTCCTCGTTGGCAGACAACATCTCCTCGTGCGCCGAGCGAAGCTCCTCCTGGACCGCTTCGTGCTCCTCGATCGTCGCCCGCATGTACTCACGCATGCCCTCGAGTTCGCGTTCCAAGTGCGCGAGCCGTCTGTCCTTCTCGGATTCGGTCAACGCAGGTACGGCCGCAGGCATGCTCCTATCCACCGGGAGACGGGACCCGTCGTCGAACAGGATCAGAAAGGACTGTCGGCCGCCAGATCCCGCGAGCGGAATCACCTCGATGCTGATCTCGCGCGTATCGAGACGGACGTCGCGGCGTGACGCCACGCCGGTCTTGCTGGTCTCTCCGATGGCAGGAAGGATCTGGACGAGCAGCTCTGGGCGAATGACCCGTCGCAGGTCGAAGCTGGGTGGGCCTCCGGCGGGCTCGAGATAAGGCCCGGTCTGGCCGCGAAACTGCAAAATGGTGAGGGCCTGGTTCACGAGCACACACGCCGGCGCAAACCGCGCCAGTAGCAGACGGTCCGCTTCGCGCGGCAGCGAGTCTGCCTCGACGCGAAGCGACGCGGCGTTGCCTTCGGGCTCGAGCGCCAGCGAGGCCGAGCCATCACCTCGCTCCGCAATGGCTCCTCCGCCGGTGTTCGGCATGCGACGGAACACCCGCAATCGGCTGTCGATCTGCTCGAACAGCTCAGGCGACTGGGCGACACTCTCGGCGGGACCAAAAAACAGCATGCCCTGCGGACGAAGCGCGTAGTGGAACGTTCGCAGGACCCGGCGTTGAGCGACTTCGTCGAGATAGATCAGGAGATTGCGGCAGCTGATAAGGTCCAATCGCGAGAACGGCGGATCGCGCGTCACGTCCTGACGCGCGAAGAGACAGAGATCGCGAATGTCCTTCGAAATGCGGTACTCACCGTTTTGCCGGATGAAGAAACGCTCGAGGCGTTCGGCCGACACCTCCTGCAGGGCATTGATGTGGTACACACCCGCGCGCGCCTTCTCCAGCGCCGCCTCGCTGACATCGGTCCCGAAAATCTGGATCCTCAGCGGCGGCAGGCCGTCACCGAAGTATTCGAGAACAGCGATGGCGACGGAATAGACCTCCTCGCCGGTCGCGCAGCCGGGCACCCAGATGCGGATCGGCTCTTTCGGAGACCGGCCTTCACAGAGCGCGGGAAGCACGTCCTGACGCAGCGCATCGAACGCCGTCGGATCACGAAAGAACTCGGTGACCCGGATCAGGAAGTCCTGGTACAGCGCGGCGAGCTCGCCAGGATCGCGATCGAGCGATTCGCGGTACTCGTCGAGGCTCTCGATCCGTCGCAGCATCATTCGCCGCTCGATGCGGCGCCTGATCGTGGTTCGCTTGTAGTGGGTGAAGTCCACGCCGTGCGCCGAGCGAAGCCTCTGGAAGATCTGAGCCAGGACCGCATTCTCGTCGTCGGTGCCAACGTCGAGCGTGCTCTCCGATTTGGATTCGGGGCTCGGCTCCGCCATGCGAAATCGTCGGCTGAGACGCGCGAGCTCGCCGGCAATCTCCTTCGGGCGCAACACGAGATCCACACAGCCAGTCTCGATGGCATGCCTGGGCATCGTCGGGAAGCGCGCCGATTCAGGCTGCTGCGCGAACGTGAATCCGCCCGCGTGCTTGATCTCGCGGAGCCCGAGCGAGCCATCCGCGTCGCGCACCTGAAAGCACGACGCCGATTGCGCCTTCCCCATACGCCACCGCGAGTGACGAGAAGAGGAGATCCACCGGGAACGGTCGTTCGGGAGCACTCGTCCGCCGCTTCACCTCGATGAGGCCCTCGTGCACCGTGAGAAGCGCATCCGGAGGGATGACGTACACGTGGTCGGGCTTCACGGCCTCTCCCGCGGTGGCGAGCGACACGGCCATCGTGGTTTTCTTCGCCAGAATCTCGGGGAGCAGGCTTTCGTGTGTCGGGTCCAAGTGCTGAACCACGATGAAGGCCATGCCGGTTGCCCGAAGGGCGCCGAGAAGCTCAACCAGCGCTTCGAGGCCTCCGGCAGAGGCGCCAATTCCCACAACGAAGAGGGGCGGGTGGCGACCGGCTTCTGACACAGCCTGAGTATAGGCCGGAGCGACGGATACAACGGACGAACCGGCGACGAGTGCCTTTCGTTCCTGTGGCCCTCTCCCCGCGATGCGGATTTACGCGACCTCCCATTTGCCTTGCTGGCAGAACGCGAGCAGGTCGCGGTTGACGAGGTCGGCATGCGTAGCGGTGAGGCCGTGCGGCAGGCCCGGATAGTAGATTTCCGCGGCCCCCTTGATCAGCTTGTGCCGACTTCTTCGCCGAATCCTTGACGGGCACGATCTGGTCGTCCTCACCGTGCATGACCAAGGTCGGGATATCGAACTTCTTGAGGTCTTCAGTGAAGTCGGTTTCAGAAAAGGCCTTGATGCTGTCGTACGCGTTCTTGAGGCCGGCCTGCATGCTCCAGAGCCAGAACTGATCCAGCGTGCCTTGGGACACCTGCGCACCAGGTCTGTTGGCGCCAAAGAACATGGGAGCGAAGTCTTTGTAGGCCTGCGAGCGGTCCTTGGCCAAGGCGCTCCGCAAGCTGTCGAAGACTTCGATGGGCAGTCCTTCCGGATTGGCCGCGGATTTCAACATGATCGGCGGCACGGCGGCGAGGAGAACCGCCTTTGCCACACGCTTCGTGCCGTACCGTCCGATGTAGCGCGCGACTTCGCCGCCGCCAGTCGAGTGGCCCACCATCGTGATGTCCTTGAGATCCAGGGCCTCGATGACGGCTGCCAGATCGTCGGCATACCCGTCCATATCGTTTCCGGACCACGCCTGGCTGGATCGGCCATGGCCACGACGATCGTGTGCCACGACTCGGAAACCGTGCTGTGCGAGAAACAACATCTGGCCGTCCCACATATCGGAGTTCAGGGGCCATCCGTGCGAGAGGGTGACGACCGGTCCCTTGCCCCAGTCCTTGTAGTAGATCGTCGTGCCATCCTTGGTTGTGATCGTGCTCATCGTCATGTCTCCTGAAAAGATTCGCTTGCATTCGTGAAGACCGGGCATCACGCCGGGATGTGACAGGCGTGGTGAGACTGATGTCACAGAACATCGGCCAGTGCGGTCTGTACCTGGCCGAGTCTTGACGCGCTGGCTGAGCCATTTGATTGCCGAATGGAGCATCATAATGAGCCTGTCTACAACATGAGCACCGTTCCATGGCAGGATTTTGGCGGGGGAGGACTCGATGATCCTGGGCCGCAGACTGAAAGTTCGATCGAACGCGGGTTTCGCCTTCCTGGACCTGTCGACGATGAGTGGGGTCGATCGGAGAGTCTCGATCCGGACAACGTAGGCGACATCGCCGACGAGGGCGCCGGACACCGCGGATAGCGGCCGACCGCCGCAGAGTCACAAGATGAACCAATGAGCTTCAGGCCAAATTTCATCCTGCAGACCGACTCCTACAAGCAGTACCACTGGACGATGCGGATCCATCACACGACCCGCACCTACTCGTATCTGTCCAGCCGGATCGGGGCCAAGCACGCCTGGAATACGGCCGTTGGCCTGCAGTACTACCTCAAGGAGTATCTGGAAGGTCCCCGTGTCACCAGGGCAGACATCGAAGAGGCCTTGGACTACCTACGGGCCCACTTCAAATACCCGCAGTTGAACCCGATGTGGTCCCATATTGTGGAAACCCACGGCGGGCGACTCCCTCTGCGCATTCTGGCCTGGGATGAGGGCTGCCGCGTCCCGGTGGGTTATCCGACCTTTACTGTGGTCAATACGGATCCGCGCTGCGAGGCTCTGACGAACCACGTTGAGCCTTTGCTGTGCAAGGTCTGGTATCCCATGACGGTGGCGACCATCTCTGGCTATGTCATTGGGGAACTACTCAAGCTGGTGAGAGCCAGTGGTGGGCCCGATGTCACGGCTCGTTACATGCTGCATGACTTCGGCTACCGTGGGGCCAGCAGTGAAGAGACCGCCCGCATTGGCGGGATGGCGCATCTAGTCCACAGCCAAGGCACAGATACGATGCAGGGCATGAAGCAGGCCGCGCACTACTACGGCGCGTCCCTGCAGGACCTGGCCTCCTCCGTGGTGGCCAGTGAACATTCCATCATGACAGCGGGCGGACCACAGGAAGAAGTAGCCATCGCACGGCACATCATCGAGACTCATCCTGACCAGACTATCTCGCTAGTGGCCGACTCGTATGACTACTACGCCTTTGTCGATGCGATGATCGACCTGAAGCCGGTCGTGGACCAGCACCGTGTCAAGCTGGTCATCCGGCCCGACTCGGTCACGCCTCAGCATCCCGACCCCAAGGATCTGGTGCTCTGGACCCTGAATCGGTACGTGGCCAGAATGCCTTATACGATTACGCCAACAGGGCATAGAGAGACGCCCTACTCCGTCCTGTGGAGTGATGGGTTGGTTCCTGACAAGATCATCGACATCGCCGGCGCCGTGGTCGTCAACGGGTTCGCCGCGCACAACACGGCCTATGGCATGGGCGGCGGGCTCCTCCAGAAGGTGGACCGGGACACCGAACGCTTTGCGATGAAAAGTTCGGCCCAAGAGCGGGATGGGCAGTGGGTGAAGATTCAGAAGAACCCGCTGGACAAATCCAAGGCGTCTCTGGCTGGCCGTCTACAGGTCGTGAACCTCACGGGGCATGACGACATCGTGCCGGAAGAACAGTGGGCGAATCCAGACGACCCGAGGGTCCGGCTGAAGCTGGTCTTTGAAAATGGAGTCATCGAGCGTCAGCATACCTTCGAGCAGGTCCGGGCGCGGGCGAGAGTACATTCGGATCCTCATCGATGGAGTCATCTCCGTGCGTTCAGCGAGGCTTCGGTGGTGTGATCTCGAGGGAGTCATGAATGGACAAGCCTCGCATCTTCCTCGGCTCGTCAGGAAAGCAGCAGAAGCTGCTGCAGGCGCTCACGCGCGGTCTCGAAGACGTCGCGCACGTAGAACCGTGGACGACTTCTTTCAATCCTGGGACCACGACACTGGAGCGGCTCCTCGAGCTGGCGCGCGAGGTCGATTTCGCGGCGTTCGTGTTCGCGCACGACGACTGGACGACCATTAGCCCACCCGCATCCGATCACGCGGAATCCGGCCAGGCTTCTCCGCGAGATAACGTGGTCTTCGAAGCCGGTCTCTTCGGTGCAGCCCTCGGAATGCGCCGAACATTCATCCTTCATGCGAGCGGCTCAAAGCTTCCAAGCAATCTCCTCGGTCTTACGTGCGTACGCTACGACGCGACTACCGCTGCCGAGATGAGAGTCGTCAATCAGAAGCTTCGGAAGGCGATCGAGAACGAGGGGCGTGCAGCCCGCATCGAGGGCATGTGGTGGCAGTTTTCCCTGACGGAGCGCAGCTCCGAGGAGCCTTCGGCTGTGAGCCTCTTGCGCATCTCGCGAGACCGCGAGGGGGCACTGGAGCTGGGTGGCCGCTCATGGCAAGCCGATGGCACTTTGTCAGCGCGATATCGGAGCGAAGCGGCGAAGGAGAGGAGAGATCCTCCAGGAGTTTTCTACTATTGGAACGGCGAACGGCCCCGAGACCCGAACGCGCCGCAGTTGGACGGGACGGGAGAGATCCGACTCGAGTCCGCCGATCGCGCGGCCGGGTACTGGACAACGCGGTCGGCCTCTCACCCGGAAGTCAACACGCGGACGTCCGGTGTTTACTTGCGCGCCGATCCCGACGACATGAGCATCCTGGACGGACGGGACGATCGGCGACGCGCCGAGTTGATCGCTGAGCGGCTGACGCAGTGGAAGTCGACGACGAATGCCTGAGATCAGCGCACTGGGGGCGCGCCGCCGGCAGCCTGCCGTTTGGACTCAGCCTTGATGAGCCGGGGCCGCAGACCTCAGGTTCGATCCCGGAGACCAGCATGTCAACTGCCCTTGGTGTTCCATCACAGCATTCTGACGGCCTCTCGGCGTTCCTAAGCGTGCGTCCTCGTCTCTTCGGCATCGCCTACCGGATGCTGGGTAGCGCAGCGGAAGCCGAGGACATTGTGCAAGACGTCTGGGTACGCTGGCAGACGGCCGATCGCAGCCTGGTTCGGGATGCCGCGGCATTCCTCGCGACGACGACGACACGACTGGCGATCAACGTCCTGCAGTCAGCACGCTCGCGCCGAGAAACGTACGTCGGGCCCTGGCTGCCGGAACCTGTTGACACGAGCGCCGACCCTGGGTTGGGAGCGGAACGAGGCGAGGCGCTGGAGTTGGGGGTCCTGGTATTGCTGAAGAAGCTGTCACCCACGGAACGAGTTGCGTTCATCCTTCGAGAGGCGTTCGACTATGCATACCGTGACATCGCGAACGTCCTTCGGCTTGAAGAGGCCAACGCGCGGCAAGTGGTGACTCGCGCTCGGCAGCACATCGCTCATGGCCGAAGGATGCCCGCGAATTCTACCGAGCAACGACGTCTTCTCGACGCTTTCATCGCAGCGGCCCAAAATGGCGACGTCGCCCGCCTCGAAGGTCTCTTTGCGTCGGACGTCGCTTCCACGTCGGCCTGCGCGGTCGCGGCGTGACACTGGCATGCATTGAAGCCACACCGTCGGCATGCTAATGACGTCGTCGCGGTGCTCCGAACCGACGTCCGGCATGGCTTGACCGACGCGGAGGTCAGAGCGCGGCTTGAACGGTACGGGCGCAACGAGCTCGCGACCGAGAAGGCGCCCCCGGCGTGGGTGCGGTTCCTCGCGCAGTTTCAAGACGTACTGGTGATCCTGCTACTTATCGCCACCGGTATCTCCGCTGGCCTGTGGGCTTACGAGCGTGACGCAGCCCTTCCGTACGAAGCAATTGCCATCCTGGCGGTTGTCTTGCTCAACGCCACATTGGGCTACGTTCAGCAAGCACGAGCCGAGGCCGCGGTAGCAGCCCTGCGAGCGATGTCCGCAGCGGACGCTGCGGTCATTCGCAACGGAGAACGACGCAGCATCCCCGCCGCGGAGATCGTCCCCGGCGACATCATCCTGATCGAGGAAGGCGACACCGTCCCGGCCGACGGACGGCTGCTGGAATCGGCAGCCCTGCAGACCGCTGAGGCCGCGCTCACTGGCGAAAGCCTGCCAGTGTCCAAGGATACCGATGTCATTGCCGACGAAGTAGCGTTGGGTGACCGCCACAACATCATTTTCAGCGGGACGGCAGCCACCTACGGACACGGTAAAGCTGTCGTGACCGCGACTGGCATGCAGACCGAAATGGGACGCATCGCCGGGCTCCTGAAGGAGACACAGGACGAGGCTACGCCACTTCAGCGAGAACTCGATCGGACGGGCAAACTCCTTGGGATAGTCGTCATCGGTATAGCC
This sequence comes from uncultured Acidobacteriota bacterium, assembly GCA_963802675.1. Lineage (GTDB taxonomy): Bacteria > Acidobacteriota > Vicinamibacteria > Vicinamibacterales > UBA2999 > JACCSI01. The sequence continues at coordinate 305,988 of CAWDJL010000015.1, read as the reverse complement.
GTTGTGATGATCGCGACGATCATCATTGTCGAGGACGTCCGGGGCCTGTCCGCCATAGTCGACGTGCTCATTCTCGGCGTGGCGCTGGCCGTAGCGGCGGTTCCTGAGGGACTGCCTGCTGTAGTCACTGCGGTGCTTGCGATCGGCGTTCAACGGATGGCGCGGCGGAACGCCATCGTTCGACACCTGGCCGCTGTCGAGACGCTGGGGTCGGCGAGCGTCATCGCTTCCGACAAGACGGGCACGCTGACCAAGAACGAAATGACGGTGCGTGTCGTGGTGACGGCGAGCGGGCGCGTGACGTTCGGGGGGTCGGGGTACGCCCCGGACGGTGAGGTGGGACGAGATGGCGGTGGACCTATCGAAGGGGCGCTCCAGGTCGAACTGGAACGCGCGCTCTGTGTCGCGGATCGCGCGAACAACGCGGTCGTCGAAGCACGCAATGGCCGGTGGACCGTGCAGGGAGACCCGACCGAGGGAGCCCTGCTGGTTGCGGCGCGGAAGGCGGGCTTGCAGGCGGAGGCGCTCGAGGCGCGTCTGCCGCGCGTGAGCGAGGTGCCGTTTTCCTCCGAGCGAAAGCTGATGAGCACCTTGCATCGTGATACCGAGCAGCAGAATAGGGGGATCGTCTTCACCAAAGGGGCGCCTGATGTCCTGCTGACCCGCTGCAGCCGCGAACTCGTAGGTGCCGAGCCGCGCCGGCTGACGCCCGAGCGCCGAGCGGAGATCCTGCAGGTCAACGACGCGCTTGCGAGTCAGGCGCTGAGGACGCTCGGCGTCGCCGGCCGATGGTTATCGGGCGATGCGCTCGCGGCGCATGCTGATCGCCCGGACGCAAACGTCGAACAGGACCTGGTGTTCGCCGGGTTGATCGGCATGATCGACCCGCCGCGCGCCGAAGCCCGAGAAGCGGTGGCGCGAGCGCGAAGCGCCGGGATTCGTCCGCTCATGATCACGGGCGATCACCCGCGGACGGCGGCCGTCATCGCTCAGGAACTTGGCATCGCCGAAGACTGCCGCGCCATCACCGGAGCGGAACTCGAGAAGCTGCCGGACGAGGCGCGCGCGGCCACGGTTGCCAAGGTGTCGGTCTACGCACGCGTCAACCCCGAGCACAAACTGCGGATCGTCGACGCCTTGCGACGAACGGGCGCCGTCGTGGCCATGACGGGCGACGGCGTCAACGATGCGCCAGCCCTCAAGAAGGCGGATATCGGCGTGGCGATGGGCATTACCGGGACGGACGTGTCAAAGGAGGCGGCCGACATGGTGCTCGCCGACGACAACTTCGCAACAATTGTCGCGGCGGTCGAAGAGGGCCGCGCGATCTTCGCGAACATCCGAAAGTTCCTGCGCTACCTGTTGTCGTCGAATATCGGAGAGGTGCTGACGATGTTCTTCGGTGTATTGCTTGCGGACCGTATCGGCCTGCAGGCGGAGCGCGGCGCCGTAGTCCTGCCACTTCTGGCCACCCAGATCCTGTGGATCAACCTGGTAACCGATGGACCGCCGGCGCTTGCGCTCGGCGTCGACCCGGCCGGCGAAGACTTGATGCACCAGCCACCGCGTCCTGCCGGCGAAGGCGTGCTGACGCCGCGGATGTGGCGCGGCATCTTCTTCGTTGGAGTCATCATGGCGGTCGGCACGCTCTTCGCGCTCGACGTCTCCTTGCCGGGCGGCTTCATCGACGGCTCGGGCAGTTTGCGCTACGCGCAGACGATGGCTTTCACGACGTTGATGCTGTTCCAGATCGTCAACGTTGTGAACGCGCGTTCGGATCACATCAGTGCGTTCGTCGGACTGTTCACCAATCCCTGGCTCTGGAGCGCGGTGGCATTGTCGGTCGCACTGCAGGTGACTGTGGTGTACGTGCCAGTTCTTCAGCAGGCATTCGGAACCGTCGCACTCAGCGCCGGGGACTGGCTACGTTGTATCGCCATTGCGAGTTCGGTGTTGTGGCTCAGGGAGATCGGCAAGCTGTTCACGCGGCTGCGTCGTTGACCCGTGACCCTCATTACCGCTTCGCAGGCTCGGGTCCAAGCACGCGGGCCATGGCCACGGCGAGCCGGTGCCACCGGCTGGACTGCTGAACGAGCTGCTTGCGGCCGGCCTTCGTCAGCGTATAGAACCTCGCCTTACGGTTGTTGGACGAGGTGCCCCACTTCGCGGTGATCCACTTTTGCCCTTCGAGCCGCTGGAGCGCGGGATACAGGGCACCGTGATCGACGAGCAGCACGTCCTCGGAGTTCTCCTGAATCGCGCGCGCGATGCCCTGGCCGTGCTGGGGCCCGAAGACGAGGGTGCGGAGAATGAGGACGTCGAGCGTGCCCTGCAGCAGCGCGAGCTGTTCCTGATCGGTCTGGCTTCGGGTTTTCATCTGACCCAAGCTTGGCCGTGTTGGGGTTAGATGTCAACCTGAATCAGGGTGCCCTGATCAAACGTTACCGTGTATGGTAACATCTGAAGTCATCAGTCAGTGGGCAAGTATCGGCGGGGCGGATACGTCTTCATCACCTGGAAAGGCGATCACCCGCCGCGGCACGTCCACGTGTATCGCGACGGCACGTTGATCGTGAAGTGGGATTTGGATAACCAGAAACCGATGAAGGGCGCGGCGACGCGGCGCATTGTGGAGCTGATTCGCGAGCTGGAGGCTGAGGGCCTGTTGTGAAGATTCGGTCTGTCCGGCACAACAATCGGAAGAAGGTGTTCGAGGTCGCCACTTCGACGAAGAAGTTCGTGTTCCCGTTCTCGAAGGCAAAGCCGACACCTACGACCGACGACCCGGTGGTGGAGCTTTTTGTCGACCCGGAGGCCGGCCGCGAGGCGTTTACCTACGTCCTCGGCTCGGGCCGCACGGGCACGGTCCACGCCGAGCAGGTGCTCGAGTACAACCAGGACCCGACGTACCTACGCGACCTCTTATTGTACCGCCTGACACTCGAAGCACAGAAGCGGGTCGCCGAGAGTCCACTCTCAAAGCGCGAGATCGTGCGCCGGCTCGGGACTTCCGCCGCGCAGTTGTATCGCCTGCTCGATCAGACGAACAACCGCAAGTCTGTCGATCAGGTGCTGGCCCTGTTGCAGGTACTCAACTGCGATGTAGACCTGGTCGTTCGGACGAAGACCGCCTGACGGCCTCATCGGCGACCACTGACAGCCTGAATTGTGGATGAAGCCAGCCGCCAAGGTTGACGGGATCGGGCACCGCCGGTCTGCGCGCCGACACACGCTGCAACCGATACCAAGGTCCAATGGACGACTCGGACTGTGGCGAGCATCCTGTCGCATGAGTCTGTATGCCCGCGAGTGCTGATGACGTTTGGGCTGCCCTGGCGTTGGGCGCGGTGCCCTCCGTCGGGCTGCTGGTCGGCGCCATCGCCGGATTATTCTCTCGAATGCCGCACCAACCCATCGCGATGGGGATGTCGGTAGGGGCGGGACTGCTGCTCGCCGGTGTGTCCCTCAAAGTGGCCGCGGACGCGATCCGGATCGCCGGGCCAATGGCAGCGGCGCTGTCACTGCTGCTTGGGGCAGCCGTGTTCAGCGCGAGCAACGCGCTTCTCGCGCGGTTCGGTGCCGCTCACCGCAAGCGATGCGGCGAGTGCATTCAGCAGCCGGCCGAGTCGCAGCAGCCTGGCAGCGGAGTGGCCATTGCGCTCGGCAACGCGCTTGACGTGGTCCCGGAGGCGATGGTGTTGGGAATCGCTCTCCGGGATCCGGTCGTCCCCTTGGCGCTGGTGATGGCGTTCTCAGTGGGCAACCTTCCGGTGGCTTTATCGAGCACCGCGGGAATGCGGGCTGCCGGCCGCCGTAACGCCTACATCTTTCTGGTCTGGAGTGCGATTGCGATTGGGGCTACGGTAGCAATCGTCGCAGGGTATGTTGGGTTCGGTTCGCTCAGTCATGCGTGGCCACCGCGGCTGCAGGCATTTGGAGCCGGAGCACTGCTCGCGATGGCTGCGGAAACGATGATTCCCGAGGCCTTCCACAACAGTCCGCGTTTCTCCGGCTTGTTCGCCGCTTTCGGTTTCGGCCTCCTGCTGCTTCTGGACGCCACGACACGTTAGAGACGCTATTCATGCGTCGCCAGCGTGTAGGCACCGATCGCGATCCAAGCGGCGTTCACACCAACCGATGGGTACGCGCCGTAGTACAGCGAGTTCACCAGGACCAGCGTGGCGCCGAGGAGATTCATGCCTTGATACGCCCTGGAATTGCCCGTCGCTTTTTGTGTTGAGACGAGCCAGTAAGCAGAGAGAAGAGCGGCAACCCCTATCCATCCAAACACATTGATTGCGAAGGTCATATCGTAAGCTCCGGTTGGGGTCATGCTTCCTCCGCACGCATGAAACCAGACGCGCGGCGAGGGATCCATCAGACGAAGTATCGACGACACCTTCGTATCGAGCTAGAGTCACGCTCACTTCATGATCACGACAAAGGTTCATGTGGACCTCGAACTGCGCCTCGCCGCGGAAGGGAATCAACTAGGTGCGACGTTGTCGACCATCCGCGACGAAGCACTGGAGAGATGCCGCTGCAGACGCAACGAAAAGATCACGCGATGCGGTCAAGCGTGAACGTTCAGACCGTCGCCTGCTCCGCTACTCGCAGTGATCTGAAGCCCACGCGAATTTCTTCGCTGAGGAGCTTCGGCTGCTCCCAGGCGGCGAAGTGCCCGCCCTTGTCGAGCTTGTTGTAATGGATCAGTTTGGGATACGCCCGCTCCGTCCAGCTCCGCGGGGCTGGATAGAGTTCGTCAGGGAAGACGCTCACAGCAACCGGGATGGAGACGCCTTTGGTATTGAAATACCCGAGTTTGCCAAAAGTCTCCCAATAGAGACGGGCGCCAGAGAGCGCCGTGTTCGTCAGCCAGGCGATGGTGATGTTGTCGAGGATGTCGTCGCGCGTGAGGCCTTCGGTCTTTCCGTCGAAGACGCGTGCGATCAACTCGTAGCTGCGCGCGTCGTGATCAAGGAAATAAGCCGCCAGGCCGACGGGTGAGTCCGCGATTCCGTACAATGTTTGCGGTCGCAGACCCATCTGGAACCCGTAGGCGATTCCCTTTTGATAAACGAACTGCAGACGGTCGTAAGCGAGTTTCTCATCGGCTGAGAGACCCGTTGGCGCCGGCGCGCCGGAAAAGGCCGCCCCATCAATGTCGGCTGGAAAGATGCCGGGCATGTTGGTGTGAATGGCCAGCAACCCCTTCGGCGCCTGCACTCCCATCAGGTCGACGACGACAGCACCCCAGTCGCCGCCCTGCGCCACATAACTCGTGTAGCCGAGACGCGTCATCAACACGTCCCAGGCACGCGCGATGTGGGGAACATCCCACCCGGTGGTGGTCGGTTTGCCTGAGTATCCGTAGCCCGGCATCGACGGGATCACCAGGTGGAACGCGTCCGATGCACTCGCGCCATGTGCGGTCGGATTGGTCAGCGGATCGATGATCTTCATCTGCTCGATGATCGAGCCGGGCCATCCGTGCGTAACGATCAGCGGCAACGCATTTTCGTGTTTTGAACGGACGTGAATGAAATGAATGTCCAGTCCATCGATCTCGGTCATGAACTGCGGCAGGGCGTTCATTTTTGTCTCGATCTTGCGCCAGTCATACTCGGTCGCCCAATAGCGCGCCAGCGCCTGCATCGTCGCGAGCTGTACGCCTTGCGACGCATCTGTAACCGTTTCTCGTTCAGGCCACTTGGTCGCGTTGATGCGCCTGCGCAATTCAGTAAGTTCCGCTTCCGGAACATTCACACGAAACGGACGAATTGCGGCCTTGTCAGCGGCCTGCTCGCTGCCTGGTTGTGTAGCTTTGGTTTGGGTCATGGTGTCCTCCCTTTGAGTAGCGCTCGGGCTGTGACGCGGCGGCTCAGCTGTTCGAGCGCCGTCATGGCGATCTCATCGAGCGCATGAAACCAGACGCGCGGCGTCGGATCTATCAGACGAAGGTATCGACGACACCTTCGTATCAATCCGCCGCGTGAGCCAAAACCGATACCAAGGTCTGATGGACGATGCGCCTCTGCGGGAGCATCCTTCGTGGTTGGTGCCACTCACCACCAACCACGGAGGTCACAATGAGCAGCACACAGATGAGCAACGAACCTGCAAACCAAATCCCGAGCATTGGGACGCTCGACGCAAAGCTCGAGGTCGTCGTCCTTCCGGTGTCCGATGTCGATCGCGCGAAGCGCTTCTACGGAGGCCTGGGGTGGCGGCTGGACGCCGATTTCACCAACGGTGAGGACTGGCGCCTCGTGCAGATGACACCTCCCGGCTCACCGTCCTCCGTCATGTTCGGCAAAGGATTCACAACGGCCCTGCCGGGCTCAGTGCAGGGAACGTTCCTCGTCGTCGACGACGTCGCGGCAGCACGCGCGCAGCTCATCGGGCACGGCGTCGACGTGAGCGATGTGTTCCATTTCGAGAGCGGCCTGCTGCGTGCTGTCGGGACGAACGGACGCGTGACTGGCAAAGACGCGGAGGGCCGCTCCTACTTCTCATTCGCCTCATTCAGCGATCCGGACGGCAATGGCTGGCTTCTCCAAGAAGTCAAGACGCGGCTTCCTGGACGAGGACTCAGCATGGACGTCGCGACGCTGACAGAGCTTCTGCGAGAGACAGAGACGCGCCATGGCGACTACGAACCGACCGCTCCGAAGCACCACTGGGCGGACTGGTACTCCGCTTACATCGTCGCGCGCCAGCAGGGGAAGACTCCCGAGCAGGCGGCTCAGGATGGGGCGATCCGCATCGAAGGTGCCCGGGACGTCGCGCAGGCGTAGCGATAGACGATTGCGGCGCAGGTGGCTGGCGATGCGCTACCCTGTGCCGAATGGACGCGACACGCGAATACTCGGCCGAGGAAGTCGCGCAGCTGCTTCTGCGCGAAAGCGAGCGCAGTTCGCGCCTTCTGGTGGACTGTATTCCAGGCCTGGTCGCGCTCTTGACGTCGAGCGGTGACGTCGAATTCGTCAATCGCCAGATCCACGAATACACAGGGAGGAGCCTCGAGGAGCTGAAACAGTGGGGGACCAACGACACCGTTCACCCCGAGGACCTTCCTCACGTCATCGAGACCTTCACGCAATCGATCGGCTCGGGCAGCCCATACGAAATCGTGCAGCGGTTCCGGCGGTCGGACGGCGTGTATCGCTGGTTCCAGAACAACGGCTTTCCGCTGCGCGATGAAAGCGGCCACATCGTTCGCTGGTGCGTGCTGCTGACGGACATCGACGAGCGGAAGCGCGCCGAGGATGCGCTGCGCGAAAGCGAGCGCGAGTCGCGCCTGATCGTGGACAGCATTCCAGGATTGGTCGCGGTCTTTACGCCTGCCGGTGAGCTCGAAGTCGTCAACCGCCAGGTCCTCGAATACTTCGGAAGGACGTCGGAGGAGCTCAGGCGTTGGGGGACCGGCGGCACGACACATCCTGAGGATCTTCCGCGCATCGTCGAGCGCTTCACCCAATCGATCGCGTCAGGTGACCCCTTCGAGGTCGAAGTACGTGCGCGACGTTTCGATGGCGTCTACCGCTGGTTTCAGTCCCGCGGATTCCCGCTTCGCGACCCGAACGGTCACATCGTCCGCTGGTACAACCTGCTGATCGACATTGACGAGCGCAAACGTGCCGAGGAGGAACTGCGACTCAGCGAGGCGCGCAAGGCAGCCATCCTGGACTCGGCGCTCGAGTGCATCGTGACGATCGATCACGAAGGTTGCATCACCGAATTCAATCCCGCTGCAGAACGTACGTTCGGCTACCGTCGGGACGAGGTCTTGGGCCAGCAGCTGGCCGACGTCCTTGTCCCGCCGGCACTTCGAGAGAGGCACCGGCACGGGTTCGCCCGCTATCTGGCCACGGATGAGGCCCGGGTGCTCGGGAAGCGCATCGAAATGACGGCACTACGTGCCGACGGAATCGAAATCCCCGTCGAGATTGCCATTACGCGCATCCCGTTGGACGGGCCACCGTCCTTTACCGGCTACCTGCGCGACATCACGGAACGCAAACGGGCGGAGGAAGAACTGCGACGCAGTGAGGCATTCCTCGCGGAAGGCCAACAGCTCAGCCGAGTCGGCAGCTTTTCGTGGCGGGTGGCGACCGACGAGATCATGTGGTCAGAGCAGCTGTATCGCATCTTCGAGATTGACCCGGATGTGCGAGTGACCTTTGAGGTGATCGGCTCTCGCATCCACCCTGAAGATTTATCAGCGTTCACGAAACAGATTGAGCGATGTCGCCGTGACGGCAGTGATGTACAACTCGAGATCCGGCTGCAGATGTCGGACCGTTCGGTGAAGTACCGTACACGTCGTCGCTCACAGCCGGGACGAGCGCAGTCAACTGGAGTACGTCGGCGCGATTCAGGACGTGACCCAGCGCCGACTCGCAGAAGAGACACTCGCGACCGTCCGGTCGGAACTCGCATACGTAGCCAGGATCACGAGCCTCGGGGCGTTGACGGCGTCGATCGCGCACGAAGTCAACCAGCCCCTGTCGGGCATCATCACCAACGCCAGCACGTGCCTGCGGATGCTGGCCAACGATCCTCCCGACCTGGACGGTGCGCGCGAAACGGCGCGGCGCACGATTCGCGATGGCAACCGCGCCTCGGATGTGATTGCGCGGCTCCGTGCGCTGTTCAGCAAGAGGGAGTTCACGCTCGAGCCGCTGGATCTGAACGAGGCCGCGCGAGAGGTCATTGCGCTGTCGTCGAACGAGCTTCGGAGACATCGCATCGTTCTTCAATCGGAACTCGCCGACGACCTCCCGATGGTCACCGGCGATCGTATCCAGCTCCAGCAGGTCATTCTGAACCTGCTCCGCAACGCCTCGGACGCGATGGTTGATGTCCACGATCGTCCGCGGAAATTGCTGATCAGAACCGAACGGGACGACGGCGATGGTGTGCGACTCAGCGTGCGGGATGCCGGCGTGGGCTTGGACCCCCAGAGCACGGACAAGCTGTTCGACGCTTTCTACACCACGAAGAGCGGTGGCATGGGCATCGGGTTGTTTGTCAGCCGCTCGATCATCGAGAGACATCAGGGCCGTCTTTGGGCCGAGCCGAACGATGGACCAGGTGCCACCTTCTCGTTTTCCATTCCGTTTCAGACGGCATGATGGGCAATACCAAAGTCTCATAGACGGTCGCCGGCAGCGTGGCGCATCCTCTATCGTGATGGGCAAGCCTTCACTGGTGTCGGTCGTCGACGACGACGAATCCGTTCGCGAGTCGCTGCCGGACTTGCTGCGGCAGCTTGGCTTTGCCGCGCAGGCCTTCTCGTCAGCGGAAGCGTTTCTCGCATCGGAGTTCGTCGGTCAGACCAGCTGTCTGATCCTCGACATCGCGATGCCTGGCATGTCGGGGCCTGACCTTCAGCGGGAACTGACACGTCGACGCCAGAAAATTCCGATTGTCTTCATCACTGCCAACGGAGACAGGGCCGTCCGTCCGCGCCTGCTTGCGCAGGGCGCAGTGGAGTGCCTGTTCAAACCATTCAGCGACACCGTTCTTCTCGACGCGCTCAACGCCGCGCTGCGGGTGAGGTAGGTATGACAGCGATGTTTACAGAGAACGTCGCTCGCGGGCCGTATACTGTGAGCTCGTCGTCCGTAGGCCGTGCGATCGAAGTCGTTACCATGCCGGACGTCACCCGCCTTCGCGCCTCCGACGCTTCGGCGCGACAGGCGTCGATCGTCTTCGTCGTTGACGACGACGTCTCCGTGCGCGAATCGCTGGAGCTGCTCATCAGAACCGCAGGGTGGCAGCCCGAAACGTTCGCCTCGGCGCACGAATTCCTGTCCCGCCCTCGCGCCGCTGTTCCGTGCTGTTTGGTGCTCGATGTAACGCTTCCGGGCCTCAATGGCCTCGAGCTGCAGAAGCAACTGGCCGAACGGACAGACATGCCGATCATCTTCATTACCGGCCACGGCGACGTGCCCATGAGCGTGCAAGCGATGAAGGCCGGAGCTGTCGAGTTCCTGACCAAGCCGTTCAAGGACGATGTGCTGTTGGACGCCATTCGCGGTGCCATCGAGCGGAGTCGCGCCGCACTCCGCCAGGATTCGCAGCTACGAGTCTTGCGGGACTGCTACGGGTCACTCACTCAACGCGAGCGCCAGGTCATGGAGCTGGTCGTCTCGGGTTTGCTGAACAAGCAGGTCGGTGGCGAACTCGGGATCAGCGAGATCACCGTGAAGGCGCACAGAGGCCAGGTGATGCGCAAGATGAAGGCTGACTCGCTGCCGGACCTGGTGACAATGGCCGCGCGCCTCGGCCTGCGGTCTGCGCCGAAGCACTGACAGCCTAGCTAGGCGACGAAGCGCTTGACTTCGTGCCCAAGGCCGAAAAATCTGCGGCAAAGTCTTCGGCTGAGCCGCGCCTCTGAGGAACACGCCGCCATGGACGCGAAGCAGATCGTCATCCTCGTTTTACAGGCGAGCGTGGTGTGTACGGTCTTCGGCTTCGGCCTCGACACGACAAAGAACGATTTATCGTACCTGATTCGCCGCCCCGGCCTGCTGGTGCGCTCGCTCCTTTCTGTGTTCGTGGTGATGCCGGTCGTCGCCGTTCTGCTCTCGCTGCTGTTCGACTTCGGACCGACGGTGGAGAGGGCCTTGATCGCGCTCGCGGTCTCCCCCGTCCCTCCGCTGTTGCCGCAGAAGGAAAGCAGGGCCGGTGGTGACCACAACTACGCGCTCGGGCTGATGGCGATTGTGGCGCTCATGGCCATGGCGGTCATTCCGCTCGAAATCCTGATCCTGCAAAGTGTTGCCGGACGGCCGTTGGAGATGGCATCGGGTGCTGTGGTGCGCGTTGTCCTGATTTCAACGCTGCTGCCGCTGGCCGCCGGCATGGCGGTGCGCTCATTCATGCCCGGACTGCTTGCCTGGATCGAAAAGCCGGTCGCCATAATCTCGAAAGTGCTGTTACCGCTGGGGGTGCTCGTACTGCTCGCCGGTGCGGCGCCCGCCATCCTGGCGCTCATTGGGGACGTCCGCATCCTCATCGCCATGGTCGTTTTTCTGGTCGTCGGACTCGCGGTCGGACACGTGCTGGGTCGGCCCGATCGCAATTACTCAGTGGTGCTCGCGTTGTCGACCGCCTGCCGGCATCCAGCGATCGCGCTGTCAATCGCCGCCGCGAACTTCCCGGAGGAGCGCTTCGGCGCCACCATCCTGCTCTACGTGCTACTTGGCGCGATCGTAGGTGTGCCCTATCTCGCCTGGCAACGACGGCAGCCGCGGACAGCGCCTCGGCCGGCGTGATGCTGTTGATATGCGACCACGATTTTTCAGAACAGGCGTGAGTAATCCGAATCGTTCACCGGAACGGCGATGACGAGGCTGCGGCCACCGTCGACCGCGTGCCGGGCGACCGATGCGAGTTCGTCGGGGTCGCTGGTGCGCAGGCTGGCGACCCCGCACGACTCCGCCATCTTCACGGTGTCGATCGGCCCGAACTCTGTCCGGTACGGCGCCAGCTTCTTTCCCGCCTGCGAGATCTTGATGAGCGAGTAGCTGCCGTCCTCGAGCACGACCGTGATGAACGGCGCGCCGACACGCTCCGCGCTCTCGAGCTCCTGCGCGTTCATCGAGAAGCCGCCGTCGCCGACCGCCGCCAGCACCGGCGCCTCGGGCCGCGCCAGCTTGGCGCCGATCGCGGCGCTCAACCCGTACGCCATCCCCGATAACCCGTTCGACATCCAGAACGTCTCCGGCTCGCGGCTCGGCCAGTACCTGTCCGAAGAGAAATTTGTGCGAGCCGACGTCGGTCGTGACAATCGTCTCCGGCGGCATCACCGACGCCAGGGCTGCGATGATGTCGCCGGGCCACATCGTCCCGGCCGACGGCGTGCGATCGGTCAGCATCCGCATCCGCTTGTCCTGAAACTCCCTGAACGGCTGCGGCCACGCCGCCGCCGGCCGCTCGTCGGCGAGCACGTCGAGGAGCTCGTGGTGGCTGACGAGCGCGGCCTCCGCCGGCACGATGCCGCAGGCGTTTGGCGATTCGAGCAGCCAGTGAATCGGCCGTTCGGCGTGCCACGTCTTGTCGATTTCCACCGGATCGAGGCCGAAGCCGACGACCAGATCCGCCGCGGCAATCGCGTCACACAAGACGCCGTCTGCCGCCATCCCGCCGACGACGCCGACGAAGGTGGCGGAGGTCTCGTCGACGATCCCCTTGACCTTCGGCGTCACGGCGACCGGCAGATTCCACTCCGTCAGCCAGCGCCGGATCGGCGCCGCGTTCGCCGGATCGACGCCGAGCCCAATGACGACCAGTGGGCGCTTCGAGCCCCGCAGCGCGGACACGAGCTGAGTCGCCTGTTCGCGCGCGCTGGCGCTCGAGAGTGGTGTCGTGGCGACCGGGCGCGTTTCGCCGGTGGCCGCGGCCTTCAGCGCCTCGCGAGCCGACAACGTGAGGTACGACACGCCGAACGGGTGCTCCATGCAGCGGGCCAGCGCCTGCGGCACCACGTCGAGCACGTTCGAGCCGGTGATCTTCTCGACGTAGCGCGCGATCGGCCGGTAGGTCTCGTGCAGCGGCAGCAGCTGGTGCGTGTGACTGGCCGGGAAATCGTCCGGGATCTGCGCCGAGATCGCCAGCAGCGGCTCGCGGTCCAGATAGGCGTTCGCCATCGGCAGCATCAGGTTCGCCGCGCCCGGACCGAGCGTCGTCAGCACGACGCCGGGCTGGCGGCGTAGCTTGCCGTAGACCGCCGCCGCGATCCCTGCGTTGGCCTCGTGGCGCATCAGCACGAAGTCGACGCCGGCGCGGCGGAGCTCGTCCATCAACACGAGCACTTCGCCACCCGGCAGTCCGAAGACGCGCTCGATACCTGCATCGGCCAGAATTTTTGCCGTCGCGGCTGCGGTGGATGTCATTGGGCGCTTATATTAACGGCGCTCCCGGAGGCGGCCGATTCAGGCGCAGGACACTAGACCACCCCACCGCGCACACAACGCGCGGCGGGGACCCCGCACTAGCGAAGCTCCGCCTCAAACCAAGAGGCGGGAGACGATCGGACGCTTCAGGGCCGTCCGGAACTTAGCGTAACGAGACGCGGATCGGCATCGTCACGAGTAGTGTGCCGTTGGCCGCCGTCACGTCGAGCTTGAAATCGCCGGGCGCAGAGGGCACGTATTCAAAATCGTAGGTCTCGCCGTTGCCCATTTGGATCTCGGACGGACCTTCAAGTTTGCGATCGGTTGGCAGATCCATGCCGTCCTTGGCGAGCGACCGCCAGCGCTGCAGTGTCGTGTCCTGCAACAGCCGCATGCGCATGCTGGGCCGAAAGGTATGGACGTTGATGAATCGGAGGCGATAGCGCTCGCCGACACGCAGTTCGCGCCGCGCTGGCGTCGACGAGCCGTTGAGCAGCACGACACCGTTGTCGGCCGTCTTTCGCGGCACGGTGACGAGCATCACCAGATCGCACGACGGATCGAACGTGGCCGGATCGTCCACCACCACCAGCGCCCCCGAAAGCCCGGCGCGCTGCTGACGCGTGTCGTCGAAGTGCGTGTGGTAGATGAACGTGCCCGAGCGCGGCGGCGTGAAGCGTGCTTCGAACGCGCCGCCCGGCTCGATGGCGCGCGCGGTCCGATGGCTGTCGCCAGCATAGTCGGGCACTCCGTCGTAGTAGCTCTCCAGCTCGATGCCGTGCCAGTGAACGGAGGTTGGTTCGGGCAGCTCGTTTGCGACCGTGATGCTGACGGGTTCGCCACGCTTGAGGAGCAACGTCGGTCCCGGCAGATAGGGCGGCGGCGGTACGCGTCCGCTTGCGTCATCGAGGGTGTAGCCGAAAGCAGGATCCTCCGTGGTGCCGCCGGTATCGACGCGCGCTACCAAGCGGATCTGCCGGCGGTTCGCGGCGGCTGCCGGCACAACCTCGAGGCTCTCACCCGTCACGGTGATGCCCATCACCGGACCGGCCATCATCTCGAGCGTGTGATTTTGAACGTGTCGGTGCGTCCGCGGCGGTGCCGGGGTGCCATCGAGCGCGCCCCCGTAATCGAGATGGACGTTGTCGTGGCAATGAAACAGCCAGTTGCCAGGTCGCGTCGGCTTCCACGTCAGCGAGAAGGTCAGACCAGGCGTCAGGCGTTCGGTGACGACAAGATGCGGAGAACTGCCGGCGGGGTAGACCGTGTTCTCAGCTTCGTTGCCGCGGCTGTCGACGTTGAAATAGAAGCCGTGCAGATGCATTGGGTGGACTGCGGCGCCGGCGTTGATCAGGCGCATGCGCACGGTGTCTCCCACCCGATAGGCGAGCCGTTCCGTGTGCGGCCATGAGCGACCGTTGATCACGAATCGGTTGGCGCGGCCCGGTTTTCCGACCGGGACATCGTTGATCCAATTCGCAATCATCAGCACTCGGTCGGCGTCGCGTGCAGCGCCGTGCGGATCGACAACCAGCGCACCGGAAAGCTGCGTGTCGCGGCCCAACCGTTGCGCCAGCGGTGTTTTTGCGTCTGCTGCCGCCCAATAGTAGTACGTCCCGGGACTGCCGGCGGGAAACGTGAAGTCGCGTGTCTCGCCGGGCGGGATGATCGTCGCTTCGTCCGGCTTGCCTGGTCGCGCGTACAGCCCATGGATCGCCAGCGATTCTTCGAGACGATTGCGGATCGAGGCGCGGATTTGGGTGCCTTCGTGGACGCGTATGAGCGGTCCCGGTACCTGCAGCGGGCCGTTTTCTACCGCAAAGGCCTTGACCTTGACTGCGAGTCCGTCGTCGCCGTCTGGCCGCCATTCACCGAGCCTGGCTTCGAGGCGAATCGTCAGGGTGTCGGCGACGAGCGAACCTGCCGCACGCCGGTTGTCGTTGATCGTGACCTGCTCGGCTGACACTTGCGCCACCAACGCGACGGGCGTGGCGTGCCCGACGAGGGCCAGTGACCAGAGTGTTCCGGCGACGGCGCACGCCAAGGGTTGCGACGTCAGGCACGATAGTCGATGCATGTATTCGCTCCTCTATGTCGAACGCGGGTTGCGATCCCGCGGTTTTAGCACGCGCATGCAGCCCGTAGGTATGGGATCTCCGTGGTATTTGACTGGCAAACAGGCGGCCGCCGTTCTGGCGGCGGAGCTCGTCCATCAACACCAGCACTTCGCCGCCGGGCAGGCCGAAGACGCGCTCGATGCCGGCATCGGCCAGAACTTTTGCGGTGGCGGCTGCGGTGGATGTCATTGGGCGCATATATTAACGGCGCTCCCGGAGGCAGCCGATTCAGGCGCAGGACACCACCGTACCCACGACCAGGGTCGTCACGTTGATCGGCCCCGGACTGCTCGTCGCCGCGGCCGGCATCGGTGCCGGCGACATCGTGTCGTCGACGATGGCGGCGTCGGCGCACGGCCTGCAGCTGCTGTGGGTGGTGGCCCTGGCCGCCTTCCTCAAATGCGTGCTCAACGAAGGCATCGCGCGCTGGCAGCTCGCCAGCGGCATGACTGCGATCGAAGGATGGACGGCGTACCTGCCATGGTGGGTCCGGGTCTTCTTCGCGTTCTATCTGGTCATCTGGACAATCTCGGTCAGTGCCGCGCTGACGAGCGCGTCGGGCCTCGGCATCGCGACGCTGACGAGCGGCCTCGTCTCGCGATCGTGGGGCGCGATCGCGCATTCGCTGGCCGGGTGCGCGGTCGTGCTCGCCGGCGGCTTCAAGGGCTTCGAGAAGGTAATGAAGGTGCTGATTGCGACGATGTTCTTCTCGATCATCGGGTGCGCGGCGCTCACTTTTTCGGCGCCAGCGGCGTTTTTCCGCGGTCTCGTCGTGCCGGCGATTCCGCCTGCCGGCGGCTCGTCGGTGTTTTCGGTGCTCGGCGGCATCGGCGGCTCGATTGCGATGCTCGCCTACAACTACTGGCTGCGCGAGCAGAAGATGGCCGGGCCGGGATGGCTGCGGTTCGTGCGCGCCGACGTGGCGATTGCCTATGCCTTCACCGCCATCTTCGGCATGGCGATCATGATCGTCGCCAACCAGGCGTTTCACGTCCCGGGTGTGCAGATTACCAACGCGCAGGCGGTGACGAAGATGGCGGAAACGCTCGGCGCGATCATCGGACCGCTCGGGTTCTATGCCTACTCGATTGGATTCTGGGCGGCGGTGTTCGCGTCGCTGCTCGGGATCTGGCAGAGCCTGCCGTATTTGTTCGCCGACTATTATGGCCTGATGCGGAAGCTGTCACGGCCCGAGCGCGAGCGCCTGACGTCCGTGACGAGCACGCCGTACCGGATTGCGCTGCTCTTCGTCACGATCGTGCCGATACCATTCGCGTTCGTCGACCAGCCGCTCATCATCATCCGGACGTTCACGATTGTCGGCAGCCTCTTCATTCCGTTCCTGGCCGCCACGCTCATCTATCTGAATAACTTCAAGATCCCGCCGGCGAGCGGCGTGCCGAAGAACTCGCTGCTGACGAATATCGTGCTCGTGTTCGCGCTGGCCCTGTTCGCAATCGTCGGCGCCTCAGAGGCGGGGTTACTGCGATGACCGCAGGCCCGTCCTGACTCGACCTCTTGCAAGGAGATCGTCACCATGGCAGCGGAAGGCGGGCAGGTTGGAGTCGACACAGCAAAGGCGCAAGCGTTCGCTGGCCGACTCTTGACGGCACTCAACGACGCGGCTCTTTGCCTAATGGTGTCAGTGGGCCATCGTACCGGTCTCTTCGACGTCATGACGCAATCGCCGCCGGCAACCTCGGAAGACCTGGCGTCGAGAGCGGGGCTCAACGAACGGTACGTACGCGAATGGCTGGGCGCGATGGTCACGGCGCGGGTAGTGACGATCGATCCCGCCACCAGCCGTTTCACGCTGCCGGCCGAACATGCAGCCTTTCTGACTCGGGCGGCCGTCGCCGACAACATGGCAGTGTTTGCGCAGTACGTCGCCGTCATGGGGTCTGTGGAGGACGACATCGTCGAGTGTTTCAGGCAGGGCGGCGGGGTGCCTTACGAGAGGTTTCGACGGTTCCACGAGGTCATGGCGGAGGATAGCGGCCAATCCGTGCTTTCATCGCTCGAGTCGCACATCCTGCCGCTCGTGCCGGGATTGACGGAGCGGCTCGCACAGGGCATCCGCGTGCTTGACGTGGGGTGCGGGCGCGGCCGCGTCTTGAACAGGCTCGCCGAACTGTACCCGCGGAGCAGGTTCATGGGCATGGATCTCTCAACCGACGCCATCAGGTTCGCGCGCGACGAGGCTCAACAGAAAAGCCTCGACAACAGCGAGTTCATGGCCCTCGATTTGAGCACCTTCGATGAGAGTGCGGAATCTGAGTCATTCGACTTCATCACAACCTTCGATGCTATTCATGATCAAGCGAAGCCGCTCAATGTGCTCAAAGGTATTCATCGCGCACTGAAGCCGGAAGGCATCTATCTCATGCAGGACATCAGTGGGACAAGCCATTTGGAGAGGGACATCGAGCATCCGATTGGAACATTCCTCTACGCCATCTCTTGCATGCACTGCATGACCGTATCCTTGGCACAGGGCGGAGAGGGCTTGGGTGCCATGTGGGGTGAAGAGAAGACACGCGAGTACCTGCAACGAGCGGGCTTTCGATCGATTGCCACACACCGACTCGCGCACGACATTCAGAACAATTGGTATGTCGTAAGGCGGTAAGAAGAATCGTGGCATCATCCTCGCGGCTGAGGTGACATTGACTGCGAAAATCGAGAACATGAGCAAAGTCGAAGAACCACGTGATCGAACGGTGAAACGTCCGTGCACGCAATCTGGCGTTTGTCGCGGCATTGCCGCCCTGCTGGTCGTGGCGGCCGCTGCGGCCTGCACCGGTCAGCAGGAGGCGCCGGCTACAACGGAGGCTCCCGCAACGGCGACAGGGACAGCCCCGCCGGCCACGGCGGCGGCGCCGGTGGTGCCCGTCTCCGGGGCCGACGCGCCCATCCCCGATACGGCCTCGCCGTTCGACGCCCTTCCGGAAGTCGTGCGGGACCTCATCGACAAGCCGTTCACCGGCGACTTCGACGAGATGGTCAAGCGTCGCGCGATTCGCGTGGCCGTGACGTTCAACCGCACGCACTACTTCGTCGACAAGGGGCAGGAGCGCGGGATCACCTACGAGGCCTTGAAGGCGTTTGAGAACGATCTGAACACCGACTTGAAGACGGGCAACCTCAGGGTCCACGTGGTGATCGTGCCGATGGCGCGCGACCAGCTACATCCAGCGCTCTTGAACGGCAAAGTGGATATGGTCGCGGCCATGGTGACCGTCAGGCCCGAGCTGGAGAAGCTCGCCGCCTTCTCGGAGCCGACGCGGACCAACGTGAGCCAGGTGGTGGTCACCGGACCGGGAGCGCCGCCGATCGCCACGGTGGACGATCTGGCCGGTCAGGAAGTGTTCGTCCGAAAAGCGAGCGTCTATCACGAGAGCCTCTCCCGTCTGAACGAGCAGCTCAAGGCGCGCGGCAAGCCGCCGGTGGTGATCATCGAAGTCCCCGACGTTCTCGAAGACGATGACGTGCTCGAGATGGTCAACGCCGGCCTCGCCCCGATTACCGTCGTGGACGACTACCTGGCCGAGTTCTGGAGCCAGGTGTTCACCAGCATCACCGTGCACCGGGACATCGCCGTGCGCTCCGGCGGGAGCCTGGCGGTCGCATTTCGCAAGGAGAATCCCCGGCTCCGGGAAATCGTCAACCAGTGGATCCGGAAGCACGGCAAGGGCGACGCCTTCCGAAACGTGCTCGAGCGCCGGTATCTGAAGGACGCCACGTATGCGAAAAACGCCGCGGCCGACCCCGAGCGCCAGAAGTTGACAGCAGTGATCGAGCTGTTCAAGAAATACGGGGCCCAGTACGACCTCGACTACCTGCTGATGGCGGCGCAGGGGTACCAGGAGTCGACGCTGGATCAGAACGTCAAGAGCCCGGTTGGCGCGATCGGCGTGATGCAGGTCATGCCTCCAACCGGCAAGCAGCTGAACGTCGGCGACATCAGCAAGGTCGAGCCGAACATTCACGCCGGCGTGAAGTACATGCGGTTCATGATCGATCAGTACTTCAAGGATGAACCCATGGACCCTCTGAACAAGGGGCTCATGGCGTTTGCCGCCTACAACGCCGGGCCGGGACGTCTGCGACAGCTCCGGCGCGAGGCGGAGCAAAAGGGACTCAATCCCAATGTCTGGTTCGGCAACGTCGAGCGCGTCGCCTCGGAGCGGATTGGCCGGGAGACGGTCACCTACGTCAGCAACATCTACAAGTACTACATCACGTACCGTCTGCTCACCGATCAGCTCGACCGGCGCGCCGCCGCGAAAGCGGCGGCCGGCAAGCGC
Organism: uncultured Acidobacteriota bacterium; assembly: GCA_963802675.1. Classification (GTDB taxonomy): domain Bacteria; phylum Acidobacteriota; class Vicinamibacteria; order Vicinamibacterales; family UBA2999; genus JACCSI01. The sequence continues at coordinate 286,659 of CAWDJL010000015.1, read as the reverse complement.
AAATGAGGCATCACCGTAGTTTTTCCTCCTCGGTCATGTACGTTTCCCGTACCGAGATCGTAGATCCCCGCTTCACCGAGCCCCGCGTCGCCTATACCGTCCGAACGCGGTGTCGGGCCGTGCGCCAGTCCGCCGCTGAGTCGGGTTCCAATCGGGGAGGCGAGTCATGACCACGACTGTGCAGCAGCAAACGTCCATCTCGCCTGACGAAGCCAAGGCCGTCGCGCAGGATGGCTACATCTTCGGCCTGCCGCCGGTGTACATCAGCGTCCAAGCGGACATGCAGACGAACGTCGCCAAGCCCGAAGGCGGGCGGGCGCCGTTCAACCAGTTTGACAACCACCGCGAGTTCCCCGATGCCAAGAACAACAAGATCGTCGGGATGAACGTGGACACGCTGTATTCGCTGGCCAACGTCGACCTCACCGCCGAGCCGATCGTGCTCGTGGTGCCACCGATGGAAGGCAATCGGTGGTGGATCATGCAGATCATCGATCTTTGGAATGATGTGCCGAGTGCGCCTGGCTCCCGCACGCACGGCGGCAAAGGGGGGAACTTTGCGCTCGTCGGTCCCAACTTCACAGGTACGCTCCCCGCAGGCCTGGAGGAGATCCGCGTCGACACCAGTCTCGCCGCGCTCGGCGGGCGGACGTACACCGGCGGGACGGCCGATTACCCCGCGGTCCACAAGATTCAGGACCAGTACCAGTTGATTCCGCTCTCTCAGTGGAAAGGGGCTGGCACACGCTACACCCCGCCCGCCACCGTGCCCGTCAAGTCGGGCGTGGACGCCAAGACGCCTGTGCCGGTGCAGGTGTTCGAGCTGTCGGCCGAGCAGTTCTTCGGGCGGCTTTGCGACCTCCTGGTAGGCAACCCCGCCCGCGAGGTAGATAAGGCGGTCATGGCGCGGCTCGCCAAACTGGGCATCGCACCTGGCGCGAAGTTCACGACAGCAGCCTTTGATGCTGACACTCGGAAGGCGATAAACGAAGGAATCGCGGCAGCCCAGCAGGTGATTCGCGGTAAAGAATCGGAGATGGGCGAGATGGTCAACGGCTGGCAGATCGCCCGCGACCTCGGCCGCTACGGAACGAAGTACACGTATCGCGCCGCATGGACGTTCTTCGGCGTGGGCGGCAACCTCGTCGAAGACGCGATCTACCCGCTGTCGCTGACGGATAGCGACGGGAAGAAGCTGACAGGCACAAACAAGTATGTGCTCCAGTTCACCAAGGACCAGATCCCGCCGGTGGATGCGTTCTGGTCGCTCACCATGTACGACAAGGATTCCTATCTCGTGGACAATCCCATCAACCGCTACACACTCGGCGACCGCAGCAACATGAAGCCGAGCGACGACGGTTCAGTGACGATCTACCTTCAAAGCGAGTCACCTGGCAACGACAAGGAGAGCAACTGGCTGCCGACCCCGAAAGCGGACGCTTTCAAGGTGGCCCTGCGGCTCTACGTTCCGAAAAAGCCAGTCGCCGACGGCACCTGGAAGCCGCCACCCGTGAAGCGGGTGGGCTGACGAGGTTTCGCGGCGCGCGGACGTGCAGTCGCGTTTCCTCGGACGGCTGTCTTCCAGTTCGAGGCTTATCAACCACTCTGAAGCCATCGGGCAACTCCCGCGCCGCTTTATTCAGCTGATCATCGAAGCTCGAAAAGCGCGTCTCGGCAGGCCCAGCCCTGCGAGCGATTTCGGCAAACGACGCGAGATGCAGTGCGTCGAAGCCCCGCAGTGCATATCGCTCCGCGAATTCTCCCGCTTCGCGGCTGATCGGTGCGGTGACCTCCAAAGTCAAGAACGCGGGCCACTGCGCCTCGAACGCGCGTTTCGCTGCGGAGAACTTCGCAGAGTGAGATCGCTACTCCGTCGGAGCCGCGCCAGCGCCACGCGGGTCTCGGGGTACGCCACGATCGAAGTGGCCACGCCCGTGGCGTGGGCAACCAGATCTCGCACGTCGATGGAGCCAACCTCTTCGAGGTACAGCTTCACCAGGCTGGTCGTGTCCAAATACAGGGTCACCGGCGATCTTCGAGGACCACTGATGCTGCCGTCTTTCGCGACAACTTCGGAGGACGTACAGCTCCGGTCGGCTTGCCGCCGGTCCACTGCGCGTGTCCTTCGGCGACCAGTTGGTGAGCCCAGTCCACGTTCGCCGGCGGTTCGACTGGACTAATCGTCGCGATCGTCCGTCCGCGTTCGGTGACGGCCAGGCGTACCCCCGACCGCACTCGTTTCAAGTGGCGACTCAGATGCGCCTTCAGGTCGCGTATCCCAACGGTCTCCATATGTGACTACAACATTATGACAATGTAGTCACGTAGAGGGCAGCGCGGGCGACGGCCAGGAGCAGGGCGGATCGAAGCGATCAGGGTCCGTCTGCCAACTCGAGCTCACGGTAGCGAGTCATCGCCTCTTTCCACGCCCGTGTGTGCTGGGGATTGAAACGGCGGGGGGCGAGCGCGGCGGTCGCGTCGATCGCCCTGCGGCCGTCACCGAGCGCGTCGAGCGTTCCGCACGCCACCGCTTGCACGAGCAGGTTGCCGATTGCGGTGGCCTCAATCGGGCCCGCGAGCACCGGCCGCCCGGCTGCGTTGGCCGTGGCCTGATTGAGATAGGCATTCTGCGCCCCGCCACCGATGATGTGGATGCCTTCGATCGATTGACTCGTCAGGCGCTCCAACGTCGTGATGACCGAGGCATACCGCAAGGCGAGCGAATCGAGAATGATCTTCGTCACGACCGCCGGGTCGTCGGTCGCCGGTTGTCGCGATTCAACCAGGGCGGCCGTGAGCTCGCGCGTCATGCTGCGCGGATTGAAGAAACGCGGTCGGTCGGGATGGATCAGCCCCGACGGCGCGGACGGCGTGCCCACGCGCGCCAGCAGCTGGTCGAGACTCTGGTCCTCGCCGGCGGACGCCCATTCGCGTCGGCACGACTCGAGCAGCCACAGTCCCATCACGTTCTTCAGGAATCGAATCGTTCCGCCAGCGCCACGCTCGTTGGTGAAGTTGGCTTCGAGGACTCGTGCATCGACGAGGGGCGCATCACGCTCCACGCCGACGAGCGACCACGTTCCAGACGAGATGTAGGCCCAGCCGGCTTTGAGCGGCGTGCCGAGGACCGCGCTGGCCGTATCGTGCGTCGCCGGCGCAATCACCCGCAGGGGCGGCAGGTCGAGCGTTGTCACCAGATGGCGCCGCAGACGACCGATGTCGCTTCCCGCGGGTACCAGCTCCGGCATGAGCGCGCGCGGCAATCCCAGTCGCTCGAACAGGTCGTCGTTCCAGTTTGCACCTCTCGACATTCAGCAGTTGCGTCGTCGAGGCGTTCGTGAGCTCACCGACGAGGGAGCCACACAGCCATTGATGACAGAGGTCGGGAATGAGCAGGAGTCGTGCGGCGCGCGCGGGTAGGCCAGCCCTGACGTGCGCCGCAAGCTGAAACAGCGTGTTGAAGGGCAGAAGCTGAATCCCGGTGGCCGCGAAGAGGCTTTCGCGCGGCACACGCGCGAAGACGCTCTCCATGACCCCAATGGTCCGCTCGTCGCGATAGCAGATCGGCTCCTCGATCAGATCGCCTTCGGCGTCCAGGAGCGCATAGTCCACCCCCCAGCCGTCCACGCCGACAGAGAGCAGCTCGCCGCCGGCTGCGGTGGCGGCCTCTGTCGCGCGGTGTAGTCCGACGCGCAGTCCTTCCACGAGCCGGGGCATGTCCCACCGAAGGTGGCCGTCGAGCGGACGAGGCCGATAGTGGAAGCGGTGCAGCTCGCGCACGCTGACCACAGCGGGCGCGGCTTCGCCCAGGAAGACGCGGCCGCTGCCGGCGCCGAGATCGATTGCGGCATGGAATGCGCGCACCGGGGCCTTACGGCGCTTCCAGATGAAAGACTTCGCGCAGCTCGCGCGAGACGGGGCTGTCGTCGCCGTTGGCGGGCATGATCTCGCGCATGAAGCGCCACCAGCGGCGGCAGACGTCGGTCTCCGCTACCGCCCGCCAGGCGGCTTCGCTGTCGCACTCGACATAACCGAACAGGGCATTGGTGTGGGGATCCAGGTAGATCGAATACGAGCGAACGCCGTGCGCGATCAACACGTCCTCTAGTTCGCGCCAGATCGGGGCGTGCCGTCGCGCGTACTCGGCCTCCTGTCCCTGATGGACCTCCATCCGAAACGCTTTTCGAATCACGGTGGGCATGATCGCCTGTGGGCGAGCATCGGGCGAGCCCGCCGCGCCAGGCGATCGTCCGTTCCGGTATGCGAAACCACCTGCGCGCGGGGACCACCCCACCGCGCAGTGTCAGCGCGGCAGGGACCCCGTCCCTCGACCAAGCTCGGGACAGCCCTGAGCGCCGTCGAAGGGCGGAGCGGGGCAAAGCAACATCGCCCTGGCGAAGCGGAGCCGGCGCATCTCTTCTCGGCGGTTTGAGGCGGAGCTTCGCTCGTGTCAGCGGCCCGTTTCGTGATCCAGAACGGCTGCGGCCCCGCAACCGCGGCGCTCCGCGCTATCATGTCGCGCACCCCTTGGCCCTCACACCAGGCTCGCGATTCGGCCCGTACGAGATCATTGCGCCGATCGGCGCCGGAGGAATGGGCGAAGTGTATCGCGCGCGGGACTCCCGGCTCATGCGCGACGCGGCGATCAAAGTGCTCCCCCCCGCGTTTACCGACTACCGCGAGCGTCTGGAGCGGTTCGAGCGCGAGGCGCAGCTGCTCGCGCGGCTCCATCATCCGAACATTGCGTCGGTCTTCGGGCTCGAAGAGTCGACCGGCGTCCTGGCGCTGGTGATGGAGCTCGTCGAGGGCGAAGACCTGTCGACCCGCATGGCCCGCGGGCCGATTCCGCTCGACGAAGCGCTGCCGATCGCGACGCAGATCGCCGCGGCCCTCGAAGTTGCCCACGAGCACGGGATCATCCATCGCGACTTGAAGCCGGCAAACGTCAAGGTACGAACCGACGGTGCGGTGAAGGTGCTCGACTTCGGCCTCGCCAAAGCGCTCCAACCGGATGCGAGCGCGTCGGCGGACGTCAACGTCGCGCACTCGCCGACGCTCACCGTTGGCGACACACGGGTGGGGACGATTCTCGGCACCGCCGCCTACATGGCCCCCGAGCAGGCCCGCGGCAGGCCGGTCGATTGCCGGGCCGACATCTGGGCCTTCGGCCTCGTCCTCTACGAGATGCTGACCGGCCGGCGCGCCTTCGCGGGGGAGGACCGAACGGAGATCCTCGCTGCCGTCCTGCGCCAGGAGATGGACTGGAAGGCGTTGCCGGCCGGCACGCCGCCGCAGGTGCAGCGGCTGCTCGAACGTTGTCTCGATCGTGACGCGAGACGGCGCCTGCGCGACATCGGCGAGGCGCGCGTCGTGCTCGAAGACCTGGCGCGCGCGCCGAGCCACAGCGACGACCTGAAGCGGGCCGCCGGTCGATGTGCCGTCGCCCGGGCGCGCGAAGGCTGCGCGGCCACTGGCCGTTGCGGCAGCCGTCGCCGTGCTCGCGCTCGGCTTCGCGATCGGGCGCGTCGCAGACTGGTTCCTCGGCTCCGCCCCTTCTTCCGGTGCGTCTGAGATTGCCTTCGAGCGCTTGACCTTCCAACCGGGCCATTTCGTGACCGCCCGCTTTGCTCCAGACGGACAGACGGTCTTCCTGAGCGCTGCCTGGAGAGGCGCGCGGGAAATTTTCCAGGTGCGGCCGCAGGCCGGCGAACTGCCGATCGGGCTCGCGAATGCCGAGCTGCTTTCCGTGTCGCGAACGGGGGAGCTTGCGCTTCTGCTGCCACGCGTCCAAACGGGCAATCCGTACGTGACGTACGGCACGCTGGCGGTGGTGTCGGCGAGCGGAGGAACTCCGCGTGAGCTCGCCGAAAACGTCTTGGCGGCGGACTGGGCGCCGGACGGCGTAAGTCTGGCCGCGCTCTCCGTCGCCGGCAGCAAGCAGAGGGTGGAATACCCCCTGGGGACGCCGATCTACGAGTCGCCGTCTCGGGCCTTCTTGATTCGCGTGTCGCCGTCCGGCGACAGCGTCGCCTTTTTCGAGCTCGATGCCTCGGACTTTTGGTCGGTCGTCCTCGTCGATCGCTCCGGCAAACGGCAGGTCCTGTCGAAGGACTGGGCCGATTGGTGGAGCCTGACCTGGTCGCCCGACGGCCGCGAGGTCTGGTTTTCGGCCGCACGTGCCGGCGTAGCCTCGAATCTCTACGCCGTCGACCGGAGCGGCAAGCTCAGGACGCTGTACTCGGCTCCGGGCACGCTCGTGCTCCACGACGCGACGGCCGCGTCCACCGCTCTCGTGGCGCAGGTGACATTGCAGAACCAGGTGCTCGGCCGGCCGAAAGGGGAAACCTCGGAGCGCGATCTCTCCTGGCTGGAAGGATCCAATGCCGTGGATCTTTCAGCCGACGGACGGAAGTTGTTGCTTCGCGTCACGTCCGAGCGAGAGCCCGGCCGCACCGCTGTCTTCCTCCGCTCGATGGACGGGTCGTCTCCGGTGCGTCTGGGTTATGGCTTGCCGCAGGAACTCTCACCGGATGGGAACTGGGCGCTGGCCACGCGAGGTGGCCTGGTCGTAGCGATGCCCACCGCGGCGGGCAAAGAGCGGACGATCGAGACGGGCTTTCCCATGATCACCGCGGCGCGCTGGCTGCCAGATAGTGATCGCGTGCTGGTGCTCGCCCGCGACGCGCAGGGCCGGAGCGTCGCGAGCGTGATGAGCTTCTCAGGCGGTGGTACGCGGCAGATCTCCGAATCGCTCGAGCTGCGGTTCGCCAGCTGGGGCAACCGGCCGTTGTCGCCGGTGTCCCCCGACGGGCGTTTCGTGGCCGCTTCTGTCGCCAGCGGGGAGGTGCTCCTGGTGTCGCTCGATGGAGGCGCGTCGAAGGTGGTGGCCGGGTCCGGCCCGAGCGAGATTCCGATCCAGTGGACGGCGGATGGACGCGGTCTCCTGCTGTTCAACCCCGCGACGTTGCCAGCCAGGATCTCAGAGATCGATCTCGAGAGCGGCCGGCGCCAACTGGTTCGCGAACTCCTGCCAGTCGACCGCGTCGGAGTTTACGGCATCATGCTGGCGTTGATCACACCCGACCGGTCGGCGTACGCCTATGGGTATCAACGCTACCGCTCCGAACTGTACCGGGTGACGGGCCTGCGTTAACGGCTTCGAGCACGCGGCCGACACATCGCATGCGCGAGATGGAGCTCGTCGAACGTGAGGTTCTGCTAGGGAGGCGAGTCGCGCCGCAATGAACGCAGAACCGCTGGAAGCACTACTCCACGAATGGCGCATGGGCGACCAGTCCGCGCTCGACCGCATGGTCCCGATCGTCTATACCGAGCTCCGCCGGTTGGCGCGCGGGCAGCTCCGCCGGGATCCGGCCGCGCATTCGGTCGAGCCCACCGTCCTCGTGCACGAGGCCTATTTAAGGTTGCTCGGCGCACGCGTCGATTGGCGCGACCGCACCCACTTCCTGAGTGTCGCGGCGCGGGTCATGCGACGCATCCTCGTGGAACGCGCGCGGGCGCGGCGCGCCAGTAAGCGCGGAGGTGGCGACCTGTGCGTGACCCTCACGGGGTCGGTGCCGGCGCCAGCCGAGCATCCGGTTGACATTCTGATTCTCGACGCCGCGTTGGAGCGGCTGCACGGCTTCGACGACCGTCAGGCGCGCGTGGTCGAGCTCTGCTACTTCGGCGGCCTGACGTATCCGGAGATCGCGGACCTGCTCGGCGTCTCGGAAGCCACGGTCGATCGCGACCTCAGACACGCTCGCGCGTGGCTCAGACGCGAGCTGGCCGGCTGAGATCTACTTGATCGTGATCGCTGCGCTGGCGACGCACTGCCACTTGCCGTCGGGCATCTTCACCCACGTGTCCACGAACCGCTCTCGGCCATCGACGGCCTTTCCCGCGCCGTCGGTGCCTTTTCCGGTCCAGATACCGGTCACCACGGCGGAGTCGCCGTGCACCTGGACCTTCATGTCACTCACCGCACTGACCTGCCACTTGGCCTTGCCGGTCGTGTTGGCGACGTACGCGGCCTTGGTCTGCAGCGTCCCATCGGATTGAAGCGAGACGAAGTTCGCCGCCAGGAGCGGCGCAAGCGCTTCACCGTTACTGGCCAGCTGCGCCTTCACCCACTGCTGCTCCAGATCCATCAGTGCCTTCTCGACGCCGCCTTGTGCGAGCGCCACCGCGCCCGCCGACAGCACGACCGCCACCGCCAATAGAAGTCTTTTCATGAAACGCTCCTCTGAGGTTGCCGGGTTTCTCTCTCTACAGCGACGCGCGCGGACACCAACACGCCGGCTGTTGCCTCGTCCGGGTATGCGACAACGATTTGGCAATCCCCTCACGGCCGGCGACGAAGTCCGCCCCTTGCCTGGTCTGAGATGGAGCTTCGTCTCGCTTGGTCAGCGGCGTGCGAGGCGCGCGCGCATTTCCCGCGCGAACTGCGGGATGACGACGAGCTGCAGCGGCGCTTCCTCACGCGCCTCGGGCTTGACCGTGATGAAGCGTTGACCGTCGCCCGTCACGTCGTAACGGAAGAGATCCGCACCGCTCCACGTGAGCGCCGACTCTTCGAAGAGCACCTGCGGCGTCCCAATCGACAGCTGACCGCCAGTCGTGTTCACCGACACGGCCATCATGCGTGCCCCCGCGAGATAGAACAGCTCACGTTCATCCTTCCGCCACCGGGCCGCGGCGCCGCCGCCAGTGGAGACGGACCACGTGCGGGCGGGTCCCGCGAAGGGGCGGATGTAGACTTCCCGTCTGCCGGACTCGGTGGATGAATATGCGACCCAGCGTCCGCTGGGCGAAATCGCCGGCGACGTCTCGTTCGCCGCAGCTGCCTGAAACGGCACGATCGTGTGCGGCGCGTCGAGCGTCAGCGAATGGATGTCATCGCCTTCCGAGTTCTGTACGGTGAAGAGCGCGATCCTGCCGCTGGGCGCGACGTCGGGCATGTCGCTTCGTGCCGTCGGCGGCGGTGTCAAACGCTCGGGCTTGCCCCCGCCGTCCGTGGCGATCCGATAGATGGCCGGTATTCCGCTCGGCTGCCGGAGCGCGTACAGCAGGTGTGCGCCGTCGGGAGTCCACGCGGGTGTGGTGACGTGGCCCTCGAACGAGAGCCGCTTCCAGGCGCCGCGTACGAGGTCGTAGCTCCAGAGGCTGCTCGGCGGGCCCTCGATCGTCGTCGCGATGGCCTGCCCGTCCGGCGAGAGCCGAGCGCCGCTGTACGCGCGCTTTTCAGCCGTGGCGGGGGTCGAATTGCCGTGCCGATCGATCCACACCAGCGTTCGCTCCCCGGGCCGCGGGGCCCCGGGGACGTACACCAGCGCCCCCGACGCGGCGACGTCGATGAAGACACGGCCTGTCAAACCGAGATCCATCCGCACGTCGTCGATCACCGAAACCGCCGGACCGGTGAGCTCGAGGCGAGACAGGTTGAACGGCGCCGCGAGCAGACGGCCCGCTTGACCGAAGATCACGTGCCCATCGACATAGCGGGCATAGCTCGCGCCCCGCAGCAAGGGCCGGCGTTCGCCGGTCTCGAGCTCCACGACTTCAATGGTTCGGCCTTCTTCTTCCGGCCCCGGCGTTTCGACGTTGAAGAGGGCGGCGCGTCCTCCGGGGAGGAGCGACGGCCAGCGGTGCCCCGTTTCGACGCCGTCCGGAAGCTTCGTCACCGCGACTGGCGGCCCTCCAGAGAAGGACACGCGGGACAGACCGCTGAAGACACCCGGCGCGAACAGGATCGTCCCGTCTTCACCCCAACTGGCGCCCCGTGGCTCGGGCGCGTCGCAGATGACGATCGGCTGACCGCCGTCGACGGGGACTCGAAGGAGTTTGCCATTGGCGGCGTAACCGATCCAGGCGCCGTCGGGCGAGAAAAACGGCATATCGCCGCCCTCGGTGCCCGGGATGGGCTCGACCGCCACGCTGTCCAGCCGTCGGAGATGGATTTGCTTTCGGCCCCCGGCACCGCGCGTCACGAAGGCGAGTCGCGTCCCGTCGCGCGAGAGCGCAAGCGTCTGGCGGCCGGCCTCGAGCACGTCCTCGAGCCGTGTGCCCGGAGCGAGGGCAATATTCAGTCTCTGGACTTCGGGCGCGACCGGTGAGGTCCTCGTCAGGAGCCAGACGGTGAGTGCGGCTGCTGCGGCCCCGAGCACAAACGTCGTGGCCTCCCGCCAACGCGGTCGCGACACCGCTGAAGTCGATACGGCGACTGGGGCGCTGCTGTCGCTCGCCTGTCCGCCAATGAGTGCGTCGATCTCGATGCGCGCGTCGCCGATGTCGCGCAGCCGGTGACGCACGTCCTTCTGCAGGCACCGGCGAACCAGGCGCGCGAGCGGCGGAGGTGTGCCCGCGGGAAGCAGCCCCCAGTCGGGTTCCGCAGTGACGACGGCGGCCAGGACGTCGGTCAGCGTCGCGCCGGCAAAGGGCCGTCGGCCGCTGAGCATCTCGAATAGCAAGACGCCGAACGCCCAGTTGTCGGCCCGCTTGTCCACCGGCAGTCCACGCGCCTGTTCGGGTGGCATGTACGCTGCGGTCCCCATGACCAGACCGGCCTGCGTCGCCAGCTGGGACGAGGGGGGGACTTCGGTTGCGTCCAAAGCCTTGGCCAGACCGAAGTCGAGCACTTTGACCTTGCCGTCCGGCTTCAGCTTCACATTGGCCGGCTTCAGGTCGCGGTGAACGATGCCCTTCTCGTGCGCTTCTTCGAGCCCGTCTGCGATCTGTCGGGCGATGGCGAGCGTCTGATCGAGCGGCAAGGCGCCGCGCGCGATGCGGGTGGCGAGGTTTTCGCCCTCGACGTACTCCATTGCAAGGAACCGCACGTCCTCGAACTCGTGGACGCTGTAGATGGCGGCGACGTTGCTGTGATTGAGCGCGGCCAGCAGCTTGGCCTCGCGTTCGAATCGCGCCAGCCGCGATGGATCCTTGGCGACGCTGGCGGGCAGCGTCTTGATGGCGACCTCGCGGCCCAGGGACCGATCCGCGGCCCTCCACACCACGCCCATACCGCCTTCACCGATCCTTGCCGTGAGCGTGTAGTGCAAGAGTGTCTGCCCGGCGTGCAGCACGGTCTGGGAAGCGGTGGCGTCGTCAGCGGCGCGGGCGACAACCGAGGCCATCGTGTTCGTGGACGAGCCGTCGTGAGAGAGCAGTGATTCGACTTCGTGCCGCACGTCAGAGTCGTCGGCGCAAAGATCCGCGAGCCGGAGGTCGCGTTCGGCGGGGGCGAGCGCGACGACCGCGTCGAAAATCTCGCGCACGCGCCGCCACGACGCTGGGTGGGAGCGCCTGGACACGGCACGGATTATCCCACGTCCTGCAGAGCTGGCGGGTCCTGAGGTGACGGGCTCGGCAATCACGCATACATCCAGTGACAGGGACTGTCTCTGTCGCCGTTCAGCTATTCGAACAAGGAGTTTTCATGAAGACATTGACCGTGCTGTGCGCGTTTTCGGTTCTTCACCTGTGGCCGGCGACGGCGTCCGCCCAGGATCCCGTGAAAGTGGACCCTGGGCACTACAAGGTCGTCTTGGATAACGCGATGGTGCGCGTCCTGCGGGTCGACTTACCGGCCGGCGACAAGACACCGATGCACCAGCATCCCGAGACGCTGGTGATTCCCCTGGCGTCCTCGAAATCCCGCTTCAGCACGCCGGATGGCAAGTCGCAAGACGTCGACCTCGCCAGCGAATCGGCCACGTTCATGGCGGCCGGCCCGCACAGCGGCGCGAACATCGGCGCGGGGCGCACCGAGGCGATCGTGATCGAATTCAAGGCAGCCGCGCCCGGCAAGGCAGCGCTCCCCGCATCGCGCCCCGGCATGGCCATGAAGTCGCTGGCGGAAGGTCCTCGCGGTGCCGCGTATCGAGCGACGGCCGATGCATCGTTCAATGAGCCGGCGGGCGCGAAGCACGACTACGACCAGGTCGTCATCGCGCTCGGGGCCGCCGAGTTGTCGCTCTCGATCGACGGCAAGCCGGCGAAGACGACGTGGGCGCGCGGCGACGTGCAGTTTATCGGGCGCGCCGTGGGCCACGAAACGAAGAACGCCGGCGGCAAGCCCGTGGACTTCGTGATTGTGGCCATCAAGTAGCGCTCATCAGCGTTGACGCGCTTGTGACAGGAAGGTGCGCCGCGGCATGAAACAGCAGCATCGCGTTCTGGGCATGCTGGCGCTCCTCTCGATCATCACCTACGTCGATCGCGTGTGCATTGCCGTGGCTGGCCCGCGGATGCAGGAGGACTTGCAGATCAGCCCGCAGGCGTGGGGCTGGGTGACGAGCGTGTTCTTCCTGTCGTACAGCGCGTTCGAGATTCCGAGCGGCGTGCTGGGCGATCGGATCGGTCCGCGGCGCGTGCTGACCAGAATCGTGCTGTGGTGGTCGGCATTCACGTCGTTGACGGGCATGGTGTCGAGTTATTCCTCCCTGTTGCTGGTCCGGTTTTGCTTCGGCATGGGCGAGGCGGGCGCCTATCCGAACGCCTCCACGGTGATTGCCCGGTGGATTCCGCCGCAGAAGCGTGCGCGCGCATGGGGCATCGTGTGGATGACCGCCCAGATCGGCGCGGCCAGTGCGCCGCTCCTGGTCGTGCCGATCCAGGCGCGTTACGGCTGGCAGGCCTCGTTCTATGTGTTTGGCTTCGTCGGCGTGACCTGGGCCGCCGTGTGGTACGCGTGGTTTCGTGACACGCCCGCCGAGAAGCCTGGCGTGACGGCCGCCGAACGGCAGGAGATCGGCACGCAACCGGTGGTCCCTCACGGCATGCCCTGGGGACCAGCGTTGGGCAACGCGCAGCTCTGGCGGATTACCGCCATTGGCGCGTGTTATGTGTACGCGCTTGGCTTCTATCAGTCCTGGCTGCAGACCTATCTGGTCAGGGGACACGGCTACACGGAGGCGGCGCTGGTACTCTCGTCGCTCCCGTACATCGTCGGTGGCTGCGCCAACGGTATCGGAGGTTTCGCCAGCGACTGGCTGGTTCGTCGATATGGCCTGAGAATGGGACGTCGCATGCTTGGCGTCGTCGGGCTGAGTGCCGCGGCGATGTTCATGGCGGCAACGATCTTCACCACCAGTGGCACATGGGCGCTGGTTTTCCTTTCGCTCGCCTATGCAGGAATCCTGGTGCAACAGCCGAACCTCTGTGCGGTGTGTCTCGACACCGGCAGAAAGCACGCGGGCGCGGTGTTCGGATTCATGAACACGGCGGCCAACGCCGCGTCCGCGGTCTCCTCCGTGGTGTTTGGGTACCTGGTGGCGTACTTCGGCAGCTACAACGCTCCCTTTGTTCCAATGGTCGCGATGCTCTGCCTGGGAACCGTGCTGTGGCTCAAGGTCGATCCGACGAAGGAGCTGTTCGAAGCCGAGAGGCCCCTCCCAGCGACAGCAGCGCTCGTGCTGTGAGCGTCACGAGCAGATTCGCTGGCGGCGTCGATTGGGCATGCTTCAAGTCACTCGGTGACGCGGCTTCGCCGTTCACGAATCCGTTCGAACTGTCGCTTGAGCGCCTCGAGTTGGTCCTCATCGAACTCTTCAAGGTTGATCAGCTGCGGGCGAGCCCCGGCGGTACTCCGGATCAGCTCATCGAGCTTGAGCTGCAGCGCACGCGTGTCGCGATTCTGGGTGTTCTGCAGCAGGAAGGCAATCAGGAACGTCAGTTGAGACGCGGCGGTATTCATGGTCAATTGCCACGTGTCGGAGAACTTGAAGACGGGCCCGAGTACCAACCAGAGTGCCGTCGCGGCGACACTGGCCACAAACGTCCACGGAGAACCGACAACCGATGCCGTAGCATCAGCGACTCGCCTGAATTCATTCCTCATGGCTCCTCCTCGGAGCAGGGATCAGAACAACTCAGCGACGTCACGATGATGAAGCAGAGAGCTGAGCCGAGGAACCCGCACCTCCCGATGGTGAGAGGCTACCAACTGGCGGCCGGCGATGCAGTTCACAGGGCCACGGCACTGACTCCTCGAGCCTGGTACGCGGAGATTGCTCGCCTGCTGGAACCGAACGAGCCGGTCGCGGCATGTCAGCGGTGCGGTCAGCAGTTTGCAGCCACCAACCACGGCACAGCCGAGCGGCACCGTGACTCGCATGTTTAAGGTGCGGCGAACATCGCGTCGGTCTGTTTTGCGAACGGAAGTGCGTGATGCCTGATAGATTCGTGCCTTCCTCGAGTCGGCTGGTGGCAACACAATGTTGGAAAGTAATCGGACATTCATTGCGCGCCTGTCAGATATGCAGGATCTCGCCGCAATGGTTGCTGTGGTCGATTCGGCGTACGGTGCGAGCAAAGACCAGGCGTTTCTGCGAAAAGTGAGCTACTTGTTACGCCACAACACGTCGCCTCGGCAGCTCACCAAGGATGACCGCGAGATACTGAGGCCTTTGGTCGCTCAGCTATTGTCGCGGCCCTGTCCGCTACCGAATCAGCCACGCGATCACCGCAACACGTAGTCGTTGCGACCACACGCAAAGGCATACCGGGTGGGACCCGAGGCAGCCCGTGGGTAGACTATCGAATCAGCCGCGGGCAAAAAACGCGGATGGTCGCGGCGCGAGCCGACCAACCATCCGCGTCACGACTCGAAACAAATCGCAGGTGACGCTACGGCGTGCACGTGCCGGTCGCCGGAGCAACCGAGACCACTTCCAGTTCGCGCAGCTTCAAATCCTTGCTCGCGACATCGACGCCCGATGGCGGCGTGCCCGCGGTGGCACCGCCGGTGGGACGGCCCGCAGCGCCAACTTCCGCTGCTTTGAGCTTGCCCGTGATTTGAACGCGCTTGCCCACGAAGTCCTTTACCTTCTCTTCGTTCGCTCCGGTCAATTCGAACGCGGAGTCAGCCGCCGCGGCTTCAGACTTGAGGCCCTGTGTCGCCATCGACGCGTTGGTGAGGACGAACTCGTCCCCTGTACTGACGCCGGTGCCGGCCGGCCCACCACGACCCTTGTTCTGCGCCTGACGGTAGTCCGATTCCTTCTGTACGCAACCGACGATTGTTATTTGCTGTTCCGCCTGCGTCGTTGGCGCGGCGGCCCCCGGCGGCGTCTGCGGCGGTGTCTGTGGTGCTCCCTGCGGTGGCGGCTGTGGCGGCGTCTGCGGTGCCTGTGCGCCCGGGGCGGTATGCAGCATGGTCGCAACTACTGCAGTAGTGGCGACCGTTATCAATAACTTCATGTGTCTCCCTCCAATGTTGAACTGATCAGTCTGGTGCGATCGGATGCAAGCATCACGCCTGCGGCGAGCGTCGCTTTGCGGCGGTGCAGCGACCGCGGCGCTCAAGTAATCAGCCGCCCACAATCGCCGAGCTGCGGTGCGAGGTTGGGCCACTCAAAAACCGTGGCAGCGCTGAGCCCGAATTACAGGTGCGGTGATACGTGCCTGAATAGATGCGATAGAAGCGAAATAGTGCTGGGCACCACCGGGCTGAGCAGTTGTTGGGTGAGTCCCCTTGGGTCCTCGCGCCGGATGACGCCTGGGGGCCGCTCTAAAGAAAAGTGCAAGATCACACGATCATTGGTCGTGCTGTTCTTGAGTAGCGATGGCTCGCGCCAGAGACCGCGCTTCTGATCTCGTGCCTCTCGCTCGAGCCAGCGAAACTCCTCGACGTACCTGGACGAGTATTCGGTCAGCGCGTGGCCGTCCCCCCGACCAACGCTATCGAGGGACTCGGAAGAGAGGCCAGTGATCATGTGCGGCACGCGGCACCGATAACCTCACTGTCGGATGTCAAGCGGTTAATTGGTGGAATGGTTATGCCCAGTACGGACGAGGAGTGTGTAAAGCCCGGAGGAATAAAATCCTCCGGGCATATGAATTGGCTTGCTAGACTTCACTCAATTCTTCGGGCTCTCTCCCCATCGGACTCTTGCCGCGCTGCGGCGCCTTTGTCGCGCCGGTGAGCGACTCCGACATCAGCTCGCGTGCAATCTGCGTCAGCAGGGAATCGGAGTTTTGCTCTTCCGCGAGCGTCTTGCTCAACAGTACCCCCACGTCAGGTCGAGACATCTGACCCGCGGTCGACCGCGCGGTACCGTAACCGGACATCTCGTAGTGCTCGACTTTCTGGGCGGCCGCAATCAGCGCGAGGTCGGCGGCTCGGACGTCCTTTTCTTCGCCCTCCTCCATGACCTCCTGCCCTTCCTCGATGAGCCCGGCCATGCCTTTGCAGGGCTTGGCCTTGGCGTCGACGTTCAGCAGTCCGAAGATTTCCTTTAGACGTTCCACGTGCCCCCGTGTCTCCTCGAGATGCACCTCAAACGCCTGTCGCAGCACTGGGGACTTCGCCGCGTTCGCCATCTTCGGGAGCGCCTTCACCAGCTGGCCCTCGGCGTGGAGAAGGTCGCGAAGGTCTTCGACCAGCAGCTCCTCCAGCATTGCCGGATCACTGCCCGTGTTCATCGTTCGGTCGTCGACAGTCGGCGTGGCCGCGACTCTGTCGCTCAGGCCGGCGCGTGCGTCCTGGAACGCTGGAGCTTCGACGAATTGCCAGTCGCCGCCTTGATTCCAAGGGCCGCGTGCGTCGATTTCACCGTCTTCGCCGCCGCCGGTGGAGTCATTGAAAAACTGATCGACCAGCTGGGGGGTGGGCGGAATCGCACCGATCGAGAACCGTGGTTTGCCCATGCTTTCCAGTGCCGCGGTGAACGCCTTCATGTGTGTGATTTCGCGTGTCATCAGAAACTGCAACGCATCCTTGGTACCCGCGTCTTGCGTGAAGTTGATCAACCGCTCGTACACGATCTTGGCGCGCGCCTCCGCGGCGATATTGCTGCGCAGATCCACGTCAAGCTCCCCAGTGATCTTGAGGTAGTCGGCCGTCCAAGCGCTCCCCATCGAGTTGTACAAGTTCACGCCGCCCCCGCCTGCAATGGCGATGAGGGGATCCGCCTCTGCGGCGTCGCGATCAAACTTCATCGGTTTCAAATGCAGCCGGGCCAGTGCGCCGACGATTTCCAGATGGCTGAGCTCCTCGGTGCCAATATCCATCAGGAGGTCTTTGCGCTCGACGTCGTCGCAGTTCAATCCCTGAATGGAGTATTGCATCGCGGCGGCGAGCTCTCCATTGGCACCGCCAAATTGTTCGAGCAGCATGTTGCCGAAGCGCGGATCGGGCTCATCGACCCGGACCGTGTACATAAGTTTCTTGACGTGGTGATACATGGAAATTCGTCCCCTGATGTTGTTGCCGCATGTGACACGGCCGCGGTGCTACATGCAGGTTCGTTGCCGTGCAGGGTGCGGCGCAGGTGCTTACGACTTAAATCGGCCCTGGAAGTAATAACGTTACTGCGTCGAGATGACGACGCAGGGTTGCCTGGAATCAGCGATACCCCATCGCCACCGGGCGATCAGTTGGAAATCACTGGACGCGTCCTCTTCGTCCATTCCTGGCTCGCCCGCGCCGCCGCGGCCCCCAGCTTTCTCTTCTCTCCCGGCACTTTCTCCCCGGGATCTTTGCCGTACGGCGAGGCGTGCTCGATCTCAGCGTTCATCTCGGCACCAACGAGGATCGCGATGCCGGTAAGGTACAACCACAGCATGAGAACGATGACTCCACCCAGCGATCCGTAAGTGGCGTTGTAATCCGAAAACCTGGTCACGTAGACCTTGAACCCGATCGAGGCCAGGAGCCAGAGCGCGGTTGCGAGCACCGCACCGGGCGTGATCCACTCCCAATCCTGTTCCGCGTCTGGACCAAAGTAGTTGAGCAATGCAATACCGAGCGCGATAAGGCCGAAGGCGACAGGCCACTGGACCAGCTTCCAAATAGTGGCGACCGCCGGCGCGAGTCCCAACTGTGAGGCGAGCCGTTCGGCGAGTGTCGGCCCAATCATGACAAGCCCGAACGCGGTGACCGCGAAGGCGGCGATACCGATCGTGAGCACGATGGCGGTGAGGCGCACCTTCCACCACGGTCGTCCCTCCTCGATGTCATAGGCGCGATTGAGGGCGTCACAGATACTGACGATCGCCGCAGAGCTGCTCCAAAGGGCCATCAACAGCCCGAAGGTGAAGATCCCGCTATTGGCGCCGCCCGAGACGTTTTGAATCTGTTCGCGCACAATGCGGACCATCTCCGCCGGTAACACGCCGCTGGAGGCGTCGAGCGCGCGCTGCATCGTGTCGCCGGGAAGCAAGCTCGCGAGTGCGGCGACCGACACGATCGCCGGCACAAGCGCGAGCAGGAAGTAATAGGCGAGCTGCGCCGCCAAGCCGAGCACGTCGTCGTGACTCGTTTCCCGGATCGTTCGCTTGAACAGCTCAGTCCACGTCAGCGGAATCGCGAACGTGCGAAACATCGTTCCGTACCGGCCGCCGCTAGGCCGGCTGCTGCGAGCCCGTGCCGGCGACTGCTTCCACAGCGTCCTGCGCCGCCTCCTTCGCCGATTCGACGATGGTTTCGCTGGCTTCACCCATGTAGCGCTGTTCCAGTTCCGTGGCGGGTAGCGCAGCAGCTACGATCGCGCCAGTTGCCATCGCCGCGACGCCCAGCACGAGCGGATTGTCGTGGAGCATCGTCTGGAAACGGCCGCGCGCGGTGGATGCAATGTCTCGCGCGCGATCCCTCACGCCCCTTTGCCAGTCGCCCACGCCGATTTGCCGCGCGCTGTTCGGGGACGAGTAGTCCGCTCGATCGAGCCCGGTGCGATCATCTTCAGGCTCGTCGCTGTCCCACCGGCGCCCGCGCTGTCTGTTAGACAGCAGCCATGCGGCGCCGACCGCGATTAGCGCATACGGCAATGGATTATTCCCGACGCCAGAGGCGACATTCTCGGCAGCTTGTCGCGTCGTCCGTCGTATTTGCCCGGCTGTTTCCCCTGCGCGATTCATCATGTTCTGGACCTTTCCGACCGTGGCGTCTCGGTACTGCAGTCGTCGCCTGTTCTTTGAGATGAGCTGGACTGAGCCGCTCCTGAATCTCGGCGACGGTTTCTTGCAGCTGCGCCTGGTTTTCTGAAATCTCGGTTCTTAAGTGACGAATGTCCTGATCGGTATTGGGCTCGGCCGAAGGCCTCACCGCAGAAACGCCAGAGCCTCCATCTGTGCCGCTCAGTTCGTTTGGCTTTTCCATGCGGTGGTCTCCTTCAAGCTGTCAATGGTTTCGGTAGGCGCGAGGCTTTCCTGCCGCAGAGCGGTGAGCGCACGCATGGCGACCATTGCTCCCATGGCGGTCAGTGCGCTCCCAACGATGAGCGCCGAACCCCACGCCGGCATTCCAGCGCGCACCAAGATCAGCACTAGGAAGGCCGCGAGCGTGAACAGTCCGACGAGCGCGAGAACGGCGCCGGCTGCAATCGCACCGATATGACGTCGTACGCGCGACATCTTCGCGCCCATCTCGGCCCGAGCGAGTGCCATCTCGCTGCGGACCAGGGTGGTGATATCGCGCATGAGATCAGAAAACAAATCCCCAAGTGGACGCGCGTCGGGCGCATAGGCCATGGCTACAGCACCTCTCGTGCGGATGGCATCTCCGATGACACCGATCCAGGTGAGGTTCGGCTCGTCTGAGCGGTGCCAAAGGTCGCAGCGCTAACCCCCGCCAGGTTCGCCTGTGGTGGTCCGCCGGCGGAGGTGCCACCGACCGTCGAGTCGCGACGGACCGAAGCTGGGGCGTCCCACTGTCCTCTCGACGCCGCATCCGAACTATGACTGTCGGCGGTCGAACTCTTGAGGAATCGTGCCAGGAAAACCCCGGCGCCAAACGCAAGACCAAGGAAAACAGCCGGTTCCCGGCGCGCGAAGCCGTGCACCGCCCGAACAGTGTCGTTAATGTCCCGCTGACGGATCTGCTGTGCCCAACGGTCGATGCCTTCTGCCGCCTTATCGACGTAGTCAGCGACGCTGCTCTGGCCGTCCTCGCGCAGTGGCTCTGTCATGCCACGAGCGGCGCGCGCGACGCTGCCAAGGGTGTCACTCGCCCGCGTCTTTTGATCTGTGAGCTTTTGATAGGTCGCGTCCCGCACGGTTTGGCCGATGCCACTCACCTGCGACCCCTTTGTCGCCTGTTCCGGCGACGACGTGCCTGCGGTTCCAGTTGTTGCCATTCAAATACCTCTTTATCGATTCAGAGGTTCGCACTGCGAAACACGTGCCGTGGACAGACGGATTGCGCGAGCGAGGCTTGCGTCGGAAGATACGCAGATGTTGGTCAGACGACGACAAAGCAAGGTGCGTCCCTTCAATACGGGCTGAGCGCCGGGCAAGGCATACCGGGGAGGCCGATCGAACAGCTCTGCAGCGTCATGCGATCCGAGGCCCCAGCGTGATCCGTGGCTCAGCGCGAGACGATCCGCAGCGCATGCGACGTGCCGCGTGACCCAGCCGCGTCGCTCGAGAACCTCCCTGACATCGATCTATCGTCCAAGAGATGCATTACCAACGCACCTTTGCTGGTGCGCCGCCGACCGCGCTCGCTGAACGTGAGCTCGAGCCGATTGCCCTCCAGTTCACCCTGCAGGGTGATCGGTGTCTGTTGCCGGCGTGTCAGTCGACGACCGTTCTCGGCGATCTTGACGCCCGCGCCGCTCACCGCGGTGCCGTCCTGGACGAGTCGGAGGCGGAACCCAAGGGTCAGCCCCTTGAAGACAGGCACGCGCGACGATTCGATTTGGTTGGTGAATGCCCACTCGCCGGTCAGCTTCGCGGCTGGCGCTTCGCGCTTAGGAGGAATGCCTTCATTTGCTTGCGTGGGCGCGCCAGGCGTCAATGCCGCTTCTGGTGGGTTGGAGCTCGCTTGGTGTGATGATTGCGCTGCAGGTGGGGTCTCCTCCACTGCGCTTCGTTCTTGACCCGTCACGGTAAGGGGTGCCTGTGCGACCTCGTCGCGATTGCTGACGAGCAGTAGCATGGCCCACACCGACAGCGCGATGACTGCCGTCATTCCAGCGGCAAGGGCCAAGCGCCAAGCCGTCGGTCGCCCGCGCACGCGGTCGCGGATCTCACCGCGTTCACTCCCCGCATGGCGCAACAGAAGGTCGCCCTCCACCATGTCGAAGTGGTCCGCGTCCGTGGCTGAACTCGCAGCATCCCCCCAAGTGCGCTCGGGGGGTAGTTGCTCGTACTCACTTTCCTGCGCCAGGCGTGCGATGACCCTCGATTCAATGCTGGAGTCGCCCAGTGTCACCGTAAGCGGCCCGTCGTCCTCACCTGAGCGCGGCGCTTCGGCGAAGACGTCCTCCGCGTCCTCCGAGTTGAACTCTGCCAGGGCATGCCGCTCTACGCCCTGAAGATACAGCTGGGTCGTCGCGATGGGATCGAGGCCAACCTCGGCCGCGTATGCGTGTATGAAATCCTTAAGGTACACAAGAGGCGGCAGGGAGTCGACGTCTTCGTTCTCAATCGCTTTCAGACGTTCCAGACCGATTTTCGTGCGCGCGGACAGCTCGTCGAGAGACAGTCCATGCAGCTCGCGGGCGGCCCGCAATTCCCGTCCAACGTGCATAGGGTCTACGGAGCAAAATGCGGGCCCCGTCTATTACCGACTTTCTGACGCTGCGCAAGGGCAGTATCGAACCGAGCCTGACCAGCGAAGCGCGGTCGACACATACGTCGGGTAGCAAAGGCCTTCAGATGTTCGTTCCTTATGTCTGAAGTTCGACGACGACCAGAGCCGAATGTCGTGTTCCTGGCCGACCACCAACGAATTGATGCGATCGCCGCCCACTTGAACCTCGACCAGGTTGCCTCTGGCATCGGCCTTGCTCACTGACTAACGGCGTTCAAAGGAGGACTTGTGAAATACGGAGTGGCGTGGCTACTGGGCGTACCGTTCTCGCTGATCGTCTTGTGGTTTCTCGCGAACCAAATCGGCTGCGGGTTCTGATGGGCGCGTCGCTCCGCCGCCCATGCAGATTATGGATTGGTTGTGACGAGAAGTTCGTTCTGTCTCTGTGTCGGAACTTGGTTCACCGCAGTTGAACTGCTCCAATGCCGTAGCGTCGCTTGCCAGAGCGCCGACGGTTCTCGAAGAACTCCAAAGGCAACTCCCGAGCTGCGTTCTCAACAAGGGCAAGGCTCTTCACGAAAGAGGTCACGCAATGGACAATCCGAAGAAGGACGACACGATTGGCGAGGAAGCTTCCGCTTTAGGACAGCGCGTCAAGGGCGCGGCAAAAGACGCGGCGGGGGCGGTGACCGGCAACCGTCAGCTGGAACGAGAGGGCGAACGGGAGAACGCCGAAGGTCGTGCCCGGCAAGCCACGAATGATGTACTCGACGAGACGGACGGCGTGCGAGGGGCTACGATCGGCCGCGGCTCCGGTTACGTCACGGGACTGTATTCAACGCCAGAGGCTGCGAGTCGCGCCTACCAGGGGCTCACCGACACTCACGGCTACAAGTCCGACGACATCAACGTGTTGATGACCGACGACACTCGTCAGAAGTACTTCGGCGATGTCGCTCCCGGCGCTGAGTTCTCGGGCGGCACGAAGGCAGCCGAAGGGTTTGGCAAGGGCAGCGCCATCGGCGGGGGCGTTGGGGCGGCGTTGGCGGCGATCTTCGCCGTTGGGACATCGGTCGTTGTGCCCGGGCTTGGCCTCGTGGTGGCCGGCCCGATTGCTGCGGCACTGCTTGGCGCCGGGGCCGGCGGTGCAACTGGCGGAATCATTGGGGCACTCATCGGTGCCGGGATTCCGGAGGAGCGCGCGCAGGCCTACGAGCGTGGCCTGAAGGAGGGCGGCATCGTCATTGGCACCCGCGCACGTGACGACAGACATGCCGACGAACTCGAGCGCGACTTTGGGAAATATGGTGGCCGCGACGTGCTGCGATAGGCAAGGCAGCGCGCATTGTGTTGGCGCCGGTCAGTGTCGACATCGGTTGTCAGCGTAAACGAGGGGACAGGCTTGCGACCTGTCCCCTCCCCACGCGAACAGCTCGGGCATCAGCTTTTCATTATCACGCCGCGTTCCCGTTGCGCAGTTCCCTCAGCAGTTTGCCGAGGACTTTATCGTCCACTGGCTTGACCAGGTGCGCATCGAAACCCGCACTCTCGGAGCGACGACGATCCGCGTCCTGGCCCCAGCCGGTCAAGGCCACTAGTACCGGTTTCTTGTCGCATTGCAGCTCACGAATCCTCCGAGCGGCTTCATACCCGTTCAGGACTGGCAAGCCGATATCCATGAAGATCACGTCGGGTTGAAGATTCGCCGCCGCGTCGACCGCCGCGAGACCGTCGTTGGCAGTACATGTTTCGTGTCCGCTGAACGTGAGCAGCGTGGCGAGCATGTCAGCGGAGTCGCGATTGTCATCGACGATCAGAATCCGGAGCGGCGGGATTGCTGCCGGTTCGGTCGTCGTGGCCCGGGCGGTGGGGCTGTCGGTTTCCGCCGCGATCGGCAGTCGTACGATGAACTCACTTCCCAGACCGACGCCGGGGCTGCTCACGTCCACGATGCCGCCGTGCATTTCCGTGAGCGTCTTCACGAGCGACAGCCCAATCCCGAGCCCGGTGACTGACCGCTCCAATGAGGTGTCAACCTGCGCGAACAAGTTGAAGACGCGCCCCAGTTGGTCGGCAGCGATCCCGATGCCAGTGTCGCGCACACGGATCGCGACCTCTGGGCCGACTCCAATCGGCGTCTCTGCCGGGCGCTCGGCTGGGGAGGACTCGACGCGGTCCACCGTGAACCAGATGTGCCCGCCGCGCGGCGTGAACTTGCACGCGTTGTTCAGGAGGTTGCCAACGATTTGGGCGAGTCGAGCGGGATCGGCGTTCAAGAACACCGGATCCGATGGGATGGTGACGGTCAACTCCTGTTGTAGGTGTTCACAGAGCGGGCGGACGGCGTCCACAGCATTGAGGACCACCGAGGACAGGTCCACGCGCTCCTTGCGAAGCTCGATCTTGCCGCGGCTGATGCGAGCCGCATCCAGCAGATCGTCCACCAATCGCACCATATGCGCGACTTGTCGCGTCAGCACCTTCAAGGCGTGGTCGACACGATGGTGGACGTCCGCGCTTGCCGCGAGGGATGCCGTGTCGGGCCCGTCAGCGCCCTCCGTATGGATCTCGACGAGCTGTTGGGCGCGACGCAGGATTTCGATCGAGACGAGGATCGGAGCGAGCGGGTTCCGGAGCTCATGGGCGAGCATGGCCAGGAACTCAGTCTTGTTGCTGTCGGATCGGCGCAGGGCTTCCTCGTTCAACTTGCGTTGGGTGATGTCGTAAAAGCAGTTGATCGCCCCGATCACTTCTCCGCGCTGATTCTTGTGCGGCCTGATATTCACGACGACCGTGATCCGTGAGCCATCGGGCCGCTCGATGATCACCTCCGCGTCGCGGACTGCCGACAGCT
The DNA here is from genome assembly GCA_963802675.1 of uncultured Acidobacteriota bacterium. Classification (GTDB taxonomy): domain Bacteria; phylum Acidobacteriota; class Vicinamibacteria; order Vicinamibacterales; family UBA2999; genus JACCSI01. The sequence continues at coordinate 262,330 of CAWDJL010000015.1, read as the reverse complement.
TGCCGGTCACGACTTCTGCCATTGGGCACTGCGCATGGGGCATGAAGGTGCCATCGGGACGAAACAGCTTGTACGAGCCGCAGAACCGTTCGTCGGTATCTCCCAGCGCCGGCTCACGTCCCCACAACTCTGCGGCGCGGCGATTGAAAGTCTGAATCACACCGGCGCTATCAATGGTATAGACCGCGACCGGAACCAAGTCGAACAGGGTGCGATACCGCTCTTCGCTCTCACGTAAATCCAGATTGAGGGTATCGATCGCCTCGGGTGAGGCGGCGTCGTCAGTCTCGACGCCGGTAACGACACTATTCGTGTTCATGAGGATCTCCGCCAGCAGATGACACGCCTTGCGACCCCAATCGGGATCGGCGCAATTGCCTACCTTCGACTTATTGAAAGAGCGCGACGCAATCGTTTGCTACGACGTTTCATTCCAGACGTACAGGAAGGTATCGTCGCTGGCCGTGGCGACGCTGCGGCCGCTTTTCCGCGTCGCACGGTTCAACGCAGACCGGACCCTTTCCTTGCTTTCCGTCAATTGGGCCAACGGCACCTTCAGCGCGACACCCTTTTGAACCTGATCGAGATCGGAGAGGATCTTCATCACAATCTGTTTGTGCTTTCCATTCCGACCTTGCGGAACATCGACCTGCGCCATGTGTTTGAAATTCATCGGCTGTTTCTTGCTCTGAGGCGCCATGCAGCCCTCCCTCTTGAAACAGGCTATCGTTAAACTAACGGGACGAATCGTAGCAGATCCGTGACGAGCCCTGCAAGTATCGCAGCACCACATTGACAAGACCGTGTCGAGAGGTGGGGTCGGCAACCGGTACAAGTGCCGCTATGTGAGTCAGTTACGAGCAGGGTCAGCGGAATATCAACGTCCCAAAGGAGGTGACCCGTAGCACGCCGGCGCTGGTACTCTTCCTCCATGGCCAAGCCCAACGGCGCCAAGCAGAGAGCCCAGACGCATTTCGAGCAAGTCCCTTTGGAGGTCGTAGAAAAGGTGCTTGGTCGAGAAGCCGTGCGGACGCACGGGGGAACGAAACGCCTTCGTGAAACGGCTGCGAGAACAACTAAGCCCACACAGCCCGACAGGTTCGATCGCTAAAGCGGCTATCAACTCGAAAGGGCCAATCCGGCCGCGATAGGCGGCCTGTATACGCGACCTGCGAGCGAGTGCTGACGACTAACGACGCAGCACTGGGCTGCCGCAGGTCTCCCGTCTCGTAGAGCGGCTCGCATTCGGTCCGCGTGGGGCGACAGCGCACAACTGCTCGACGCTTGCGGCAATCCGACCGGCGAGTCAGATTCGGGCCTCATCGTCGTGGCAGTCGATTCACTCGACGCCGCTGATCAGTTCGTGGCGGCGATCGCCAAACACCGCCATTTCGCTCGGGAGACCGATCCACCGCGCGTGTAGTCGCACGCGCATTCGATTCATCACGTCACCACTGAAGGGATTCGACCAATGGCTGAAACAGGAACGCTCCACGACGCATTCATCGACGAACTACGCGATACCTACGACGCTGAGCGGCAGCTCACCAAGGCGCTGCCGAAACTCGCGAAAGCCGCCACATCTCCGGAGCTGCGTGGGGCCTTCGAGACGCATCTCGAAGAAACGCAGGGACAGATCGAGCGCCTCGAACAGGTGTTCGAGAGTCTCGAGGAGAAAGTGCGCGGGAAGCACTGCGATGGCATCGCCGGCATCATCGAAGAGGGCAAGTCGATTATGGAAGAGGACTTCGATGAGACGACGATGGACGCCTGCCTGATTGCCGCCGGGCAGCGTGCGGAGCACTACGAAATGGCGGCCTACGGGACGTTAGTCGCGTGGGCGAAGGCCATGGGTCACACGGAGGCGGCGGACTTGCTCCAGGAGACCCTTGACGAGGAGAAAGCGGCCGACGAGAAGCTCTCAGGGCTCGCCGAGGGCGGGATCAACCAAGGCGCGGCGGACGCTGCCCATCCTGAGGAGGATGAAATGGAACCCGCAGCCGTCGGCGCCGGCGCGAAGAAGACTGCCGCGCCAAAAGCCAAGTCCGGCACTCGCCAGTAGCACGCGACCAGCCTCGAGCGCGCCGTGGTGTTGATCCAGCTGCTTCTGCCGACGACGCTCCCAAGCGGAGCGCCGTCGCAGGATGCCACGGCCGCTCTGGCTGACACTCGTCGCGAGCTCGCCAAGATGTTCAACGGGTTGACAGTTTCGCGCAAGGAGGCGGCGTTCGCATATGCCCTTGATAAGGCTGGGGTTGGATTCGCGATCGCGGATTGACGCTCGTTTTGCTGCTGATGTTCAAGCTCTTCTTGGTCGGCCAACTGGCGACCGGATTGGCCGTGTTGAGACATAATCGTCGCGCCCGCTTGGCGCGCGATGACGGCATGCCCCACATCCCGACCGAACCCATCGGTAGCATCCCACGGCCACTAGCCCTGATCGAGGCTGTATCGGCCAAGGGGGGCGAAGATCCCGCGTTGGAGCCGATCTACGAGCAGGCAGTCCGGGACACCATCGAGCGGTTCGAGGCCACCGGATCCCCGGTGATCACGGACGGCGAGCAGCGCAAGTACCACAATTTTTGGACCTACTGCGTTCAAGGGCTTCCCAACACGGCTCCGGACGGGTTTCAGATCCCGTTTTCTGCGGGCCACGTCCGGCGCATGCTCCGCCTGACGGCTGGGCCCTTCCGCTACCAGACGTACGCGGACCGTTACCTTGATCTGGCGCTCAAATACGCGCATCGGCCGGTGAAACAGGCCGTCATCTCGCCCTCGGCCCTGAGCTTGATGTACCCGCCCGAGGAGATCCCTGGGTACTCCCGCGAGCAGTTCATCGAAGACCTCTTGCGCGAGCACGAGACGGAAGTCCGTAACTGCTTGCGGAAGGGCGCATACCGCGTGCAAGTCGACTTCACGGAGGGACGGCTCGCCATCAAGATCGATCCATCGGGCGAGCTGCTGCATCGGTTTATCGACCTGAACAATCTCGCGCTGTCTCGCTTTTCGGCCGAGGACCGCACGCGCATTGGTGTTCACACCTGCGCTGGCGGTGACCGTGATTCCACGCACAGCGCGGACGTCGACTATGCGACGTTGCTCCCCAGCCTGTTCGAGCTCATGGCCGGATGCTTCTACGTCGCTCTGGCGGGCGAGAAGGACTGCGTCCGCGTGCTCAAGATCATCCGCAACCACCTCAAGCCTGACCAGATGGTGTTCGTCGGTGTGATCAATCCCATCGATCCACGGATCGAGACCTCGGAGGAGGTCTGCGATCGTGTTCTGGAGGCCGCCGGGTACATTCCGATCGCACAACTGGGCACGTGCGACGACTGCGGCTTCTCACCATTTTGCGACGACACCAGCACGACCCGGGAGACGGCGTTTGCGAAGATCCGTGCCCGCGTCGAAGGGACGGCGCTCGCCAGCGAACGGATGAAGGGCAAATAGTGGTATCCGACAGCGACGAAGAGGCACGGCTTCGCGCCGTCGCCCTGCAGAATGCCCAGAGCATTCTCGTCGCGCGCCGGCGCGCCGAGGAGGCATTGCGTCAACAGTCGGAATGGCTTCGAATCACGCTCGCCAGCATCGGCGACGCCGTGATCACCACCGATGCCGAGGCCCGTGTGACCTCCATGAACGCCGTCGCGCAAGTGCTGACCGGCTGGTCTCAAACCGACGCTCTCGGGCATTTTCTGACGGAGGTGTTCCGCATCGTCCACGAGGAAACACGCCAGGCGGTGGAGAACCCCGCCATCCGTGCTTTGCAGACCAGCACGATCATCCGGTTGGCCAACCACACTGTTCTTCTCGCTCGAACTGGAGACGAACACGCGATCGACGACAGTGCCGCACCGATTCGGGACGAATCGGGAGCGACGGTCGGTGCCGTGCTGGTGTTTCGCGACGTGTCCGAGCGGAAAGCCACGGACCTCGCGCGGGCGCACCTGGCCGCTATCGTCGAATCCTCAGAGGACGCCATCGTCAGCAAGACGCTTCGGGGCATCATCCTTTCCTGGAACAAAGGCGCTGAGCGTCTGTTCGGATACACCGCCAATGAGGCCGTCGGACAGTCGGTCACGATGCTGATCCCACCCGAGCGCCTCGATGAAGAGCAGCAGATCCTGGCGCAAATCGTTCGCGGTGACCGGATCGAACACTTTGAGACGGTGCGTGTGTCCAAGGACGGCCGCCGCATCGACATCTCGCTGACGGTCTCGCCGATTCGCGACACATCCGGCCAGATTGTCGGCGCCTCAAAGGTGGCGCGGGACATTTCTCGACGCAAGACTTTCGAGGCCCGCGACCGCTTCCTCGTTGAGCTCGACGACGCGCTTCGACAGCATTCCGAGGCCGAAGCGATCACGCTAACGGCCGCGCGCGCGCTCGGCGAGCATCTCGCCGTGAACCGCTGCGCCTATGCCACGGTCGAGGAGGACGAAGACACGTTCCTGCTGACCGGCAATTTCACCGAAGGCGTCGACAGCATCGTCGGCCGCTATACGTTCAGGCAGTTTGGCGAAGAATGTCTCCGATTAATGCGGGCCGGCGAGCCGTACGTCGTGGCCGACAGCGACCTCGATCCACGGATTACGACCGCGGATCGTGCATCGTACCAGATGACCGACATTCGCGCGGTGATCTGCGTACCGATCAAGAAACGGGGGCGATTCGTCGCCGCAATGGCCGTGCATACGGTCAGGCCTCGAGCATGGGAAGCGCGCGAAGTCGAACTCGTGCAACGGGTCGCGGGTCGCTCCTGGGAGTCGATCGAACGCGCGCGTGTGACGCATGAACTGCGGGAGAGCGAGCATCTGTTCCGAGCGCTCGCCAATTCCAACGCGAACCTGACGTGGATGGCGCGGCCCGACGGCTGGATCTACTGGTACAACGACCAGTGGTATGACTACACGGGCACGACACCGGGCGACATGGAAGGGTGGGGGTGGGAACGGGTGCACGATCCTGCGATGCTTCCGATCGTCAAGGAGCGTTGGCAGCAATCCATCGAGTCAGGAACCCCGTTCGAGATGGTGTTCCCGTTGCGCGGTGCTGACGGGACCTTCCGTCGATTTCTCACGCGCGTGAATCCCGTACGCGATTCTCGCGGACACATCGTTCACTGGTTCGGCACCAACACCGACGTTGAAAGCGAGCGACGAACGGCCGATGCGAATGCCGAACTTCGCGAACGTGAGCGCCTGGCAAGGGAAGACGCGGAACTCCAGAAGCGACTGCTTTACTCGTTGTTCATGCAGGCACCCACGTTGATCGCCGTACTTCGCGGGCCAGATCACGTGGTCGAGCTCGCGAATCCGCCGGTGTGCGAAATCTGGGGACACACGGAGGGCGAGCTCCTGAACCGTCCGCTGCTGGATGTCTTGACGGAACTGCGCGACCAGGTCTTTCCTTCGCTACTGGACGAGGTGTTCCGCACCGGCACTCCCTATGTTGGCAAGGAGGCGCCCACCCAGTTCGCACGACGAGGGGGTTCAACCGAGACCGTTTATCTCAACTTCGTCTACTCCCCATTCCGAAATGCCGAAGGCGGGATCGAGGGGATCTTTGTCATCGCCTCGGATGTGACGGAGCAAATACTTGCGCGGAATCAGCTGGACGGCCTGCGCGAGGCTGCCGAATCCGCCAACCGCGCCAAGGATGAATTCCTCGCCATGCTGGGCCACGAGCTTCGGAATCCGCTGTCACCGATTCTGACGGCTTTGCAGTTAATGAAGCTTCGGGGCAGCGATGGTTCTGAGCGGGAGCGCACCGTCATCGAGCGCCAGGTCAGTCACCTGACCCGTTTGGTGGACGATCTTCTCGATGTTTCCCGCATTGCGCGAGGGAAGGTCGAACTCAAGCAAGAGCTCGTTGAGCTTGCCGAGGTGGTGGCGAAGGCGATCGAGATGGCCAGCCCACTGCTCGACCAACGGACGCATACCCTTGACGTGGACGTCCCACGAAGAGGGCTCCGGGTGAAGGGCGACTCGATTCGCCTGAGCCAAATCGTCTCAAACCTGGTGACGAACGCCGCGAAGTACACGCCGCCCGGCGGTCACATCACCATTCGAGGGAACGAAGAACGCGGCGAGGTCGTGCTCCGCGTGCGTGACACGGGCATGGGCATCGCGTCGGACGTTCTGCCACGCGTGTTCGACCTGTTCGTACAGGAGCGTCAAGCCATTGATCGATCGCAAGGAGGTCTTGGGCTCGGACTCACGATCGTTCGGAACCTGGTGGAGCGCCACGGGGGCACCGTGTCCGCCCACAGTGACGGGCCGGGGACTGGCAGTGAGTTCGTGGTGCGGTTGCCGAAGGCGAACGTCGCTCGGACGTTCGAGGATCGTCAGCCCGAACCCGCTGGCGAACGAGTGATCCCGCCGGCCGCTGGCTCTCTGAGGATTCTCGTCGTCGATGACAGCGTGGATGGGGCCGAGATGCTCGCAGCGGCTCTGAGCGCGAAAGGCTACGAGACGCGGATCGCACATGACGCACCTGGGGCGCTGCGAGTGGCCGCGGACTTCCGGCCCGCCATTGCATTCTTGGACATTGGTTTGCCGGTCATGGACGGCTACGAGCTCGCCGCTCGCCTTCGTGGGTTGCCAGAATTGAACGGACTGAGGCTGATCGCGCTCACCGGATATGGGCAGGAATCGGATCGGAACAAGACGCGGGACGCCGGATTCCAACACCATTTAGTAAAGCCCGTCGATCTCGAAGCGATTGAGGCCGTCCTGGGTGATGTGTAATCGAGCCTCGTAGCGCGAGGTGACCGACATACAAAACAAGACTACCGATCGCGCGGGTTCAAAGAACGGGTGCGATCCATGACCGCTTCCACCTGGAAACTGGCGGCTCTCGTCTCCGCGCTCGTCGCGCTCGCGACGACGCCTTCTGCATCGCTGCCGTCGATTCAATCCCAGGGTGGTGCTGCGTCGGGTCCGTCGTGGCCGCCGGTGACCAGTGAAACGCGGCCGTGGACACGCTGGTGGTGGATGGGCAGCGCCGTGGACGAGCCGGGACTGACCGCCGAGATCGAGGCGCTGCGAGCGGCCGGCCTGGGCGGCGTGGAGGTCACGCCGATCTACGGCGTGTCCGGCACGGAGGCGGCTTATGTCCCCTATCTCTCGGATCGCTGGGTCGCACTCCTGGAGCACACGTTGCGCGAAGCGAAGCGGCTCGATCTCGGAGTCGACATGGCCACTGGTACGGGTTGGCCGTTCGGCGGACCCTGGATCGGCGAGCGCGTCGCAAGCCGTGCGCTGACCTACCAAACCTGGACCGTCGAAGGCGGCCAGCGTCTGGCGGAGCGTGTCCGCGTCGATCAGGCGGCGTTCGTGCGCGCGATCGGCAATCAGATCTACGAAGTGCTCGAAGTCGGACCGGGCGAGAGCAAGCCGCAGGGTACGAGGCAGGCGCCGTTGACGCGCGCTGGAGCGGCTCGCGAGATCAAGGTCACCGATCTCGAGGAACCGGTGGAGGCGAATGCCGATCTCCAGCGGCTCGCGCTCGAGCAGGTGCGCTACCCGAAACCGCTGCCGCTTCTGGCGCTCGTCGGATACTCAGGCGCGGGCGAGATCGTCGATCTCACGAAGCATGTGGCGGGCGACGGCGCGCTCGACTGGGTGGCGCCGCACGGAACGTGGTCTCTCTACGGCGTGTTCCTCGGCTGGCACGGGAAGCTCGTCGAGCGCGCCGCGCCTGGTGGAGAAGGCAACGTCATCGACCATTTTTCGCGCGACGCCATCCGCACCTACCTCGGGCGATTCGACGCCGCCTTCGCCGGCCGCCGCCTCGACGGGTTGCGTGCGTTCTTCAACGACTCCTACGAAGTGGACGATGCCGACGGGCAGGCGAATGGCACGCCCCTGCTGTTCGACGAGTTCGAGCGGCGTCGCGGCTATGACTTGCGCCGACACCTGCCGGCTCTGTTCGGCTCGGACACCGGTGAGTTGGGCGCGCGGCTGGCGGCCGACTTCCGGCTGACCATCGCGGATCTCCTCCACGACGACTTCACCGAGCCGTGGCGCGCCTGGGCTCGCGGGCGCGGCGCGATCGTGCGGAATCAGGCGCACGGATCGCCGGGCAACCTCCTCGACCTCTACGCGGCGAGCGACATTCCGGAGACCGAGGGAACGGAAATCCCGCGGTTCAAGTGGGCGACCTCGGCCGGGCACGTCGCGGGCCGGAGATTGATCGCAGCGGAAGCCGCGACGTGGCTCGGCGAGCATTTCCGCTCAACGCTTGCCGACGTGCGGACAGCCCTCGATCGCTTCTTCGTCGCCGGCGTCAACCACATCGTGTATCACGGCACCGCCTACTCGCCGCCGCAGGAGCCGTGGCCGGGTTGGCAGTTCTACGCGTCGGTAGAGTTCAATCCGCGAAACTCGTGGTGGACCGACTTCACGGCGCTCAATCAGTACGTGACGCGCGTGCAGTCGTTCCTGCAGTCGGGCACACCGGATCAAGACGTCCTCGTGTACTACCCGTTCTACGATGCACTGGCCCGCGGAAGTGGTCCCAGGCTCCCGCACTTCGGCACTGCGAATTTTCCCCTCGAAGGGACCGCGTTCGAAGCGGCCGCGGAGATATTGGAGCGCCGCGGCTTCACGTACGATTTCATTTCCGACCGGCAGCTCACATCGCTCCGGGTCTCTTCCGGAACGCTCGTGACGAGCGGCGGCGGATCGTACAAGACGCTCGTCGTCCCGGCGAGCCGGTTCGTCCCGCTCGAAACCTTCGAGCGAATCCTCGAGCTCGCGCAGGACGGCGCCGTGGTCGTCGCGTTCAAGGGCCTGGCCGAGGATGTCGCCGGGTACGCCAGCTTGAACGAACGGCGCGCGCGGCTGCGAACGCTGAGGGATGCCGTACCGTTCGGTCGGCCCGATGCGGACGGCATGCGGGCTGCACAGGTGGGCCGCGGTACGGTGTTAAGCGGTGAGGATCTCGAGCGGCTGCTCCGTCGCGCCAACGTCTCCCGGGAATCGCTCGTGGACCTTGGCCTGCAGGTCGTCCGTCGGCGCCACGACGAAGGACGCTACTACTTCATTGCCAACGGTGGAGATCGCGACGTGCAGGGCTGGATTCCTCTCGATGACCGCACACCGCGCGCGAGCATCTTCGATCCCATGACCGGCCAGCACGGAGATGCCGACGTACGTCGGTCGAGCACGGGTACACTGGAAGTGCATCTTGGGATCCCCAAACACAGTTCGCTGATCGTGGCGACGCGATCGACGCCTGCGGGCCGACGGTTCCCCACATTCGAGCCCGCGGGTCCTTCCATCGCGGTCCGCGGTCCGTGGCAGGTCCGATTCGTGGCCGGCGGCCCTGATCGCCCGAGCGATCAGGAAGTCGATCGGCTTCGGTCATGGACGCTGTTCGATGGCGACGAGGTGAAGCGATTTTCGGGCACCGCCATCTACCGGACCACGTTCGAGAGACCCGCGCGAGCTGCTTCGGCCTGGCTGCTGGATCTTGGTCGCGTCCACGAGAGCGCGCGCGTCGTCCTCAACGGCCGCGACCTGGGCACGTTGATCGGACCGACATTTCGATTGACGCTCGAACCGTCTCAGCTCGCGGCCGCGAATACCCTGGAGATTCACGTCAGCAATCTGATGGCGAACCGCATCGCGGCGCTCGACAAGGCTGGCGTGCGCTGGCGGAAGTTCTACAACGTCAACTTCCCGGCGAGGTTGCCGGCCAACCGCGGACCCGACGGTCTGTTCAGCGCCGCCGCGTGGGACCCGCTGGATTCGGGACTGCTCGGCCCGGTGACTCTCACTCCGCTGGAGTCTCCGAGGTAGGGCATAGGGCATAGGGCATAGGGCGTGTCAGCTGCTCTTGGCCTTGCGCTTCGCCCGTGCCTTGACCCACGACGCATAGTCCTTTGGGACATCGAGCTTCTTGAGCTCGTTCCACGCGGCGACTATCTCTGCACGCGTCGCCTTCTTGTCAGCTGCCAGGAAATCAGCGACGAAGTTGTTGTAGCGCCCGATAGCGATCCTCTCGAATCGCTGCATCTTGTTTAGGACAATGTACTGCCGGACGAGATCGCCGTACGTGGGGCGCGCGCCGCTCGTGATCTGTTCTTCTCGCCAGCGGTTCAGTCGATACCAGACTCCGGACTTCTTGCGAACATCCGGCGCCATCCCACGGCCCTGTTCAATGATGAAGTCCTTCGTTTCACGGTTGCTCGTGTAGTTCTCGATCCGAAGCTTCAGGTGGAGGCCACGTTCAACGTCCTTGAGACCCGTTCTGCGCAGTGAATGCTTTGTGGGCAGCGCAGCATTGCCCGTGCGCAGGAACACCACGACGGCCTTTTCGAGCTCGTCCTTTCGCAGCTTCGTCGCAGCGGGGATACCGATGCGCTCAGCGAAGTCCTTCAGTTGCTCGCGATACCAGTAGCCGTTCTCGAACTCGCGCACCGTCATCGTCGGAGAGAGGGCGTTGGCCATGCTGCGACAGCTTACCTCTTTGCCCTATGCCCCACGCCCTATGCCCTAGCCTATCCCTCCATCCAGAGCGCCGCGGAGGCGAACCACGCTACCGTCGCCACAAGCATCGTGCTGTGTACCTGCGCGAGATCCATTCGACCGACGAAGAACAGCACGGCGGGTGCGATCGTCCCCGCGAGCGCAAGCAGGGAAACACACTGGGCAAGGAATTGCCAACCGCGGCGTTGGGCGTGCTGTCTCATGGTGCTCCGAGGGTTCGTGCCCCCATGGGAACAGGCACACGCGTCTGCAGCAGTCGGCTGAAGACGATGTACAGCGATGCGGCCAGGAACCATCCGGGGAGACTGACGAAATAGATCTGCACGCCGCCGAATCGCACCAACGCGAGGCAGCCGATGATCGTCACCACCCACGTGATCCCCGCCGCCCAATTGATGTCGAGGCCAGCGCGCTCGGCGTACTCCGGATCGAAGCCGAACCGACGGCTCAGCCAGAAGTCCACGAAGATGACGGCTCCCATCGGCATCAGCACCATGCCGTAGAGGGCGACGAAGTCGAGCAGCTTCATCGCAATCGCGGGGAACATTCCAGCGATCGTCGTCACCAGGCCGGTCGCCAACGTGACGGTAAATCGGGACGATCGCGGCGCGATCGCTTGGAAGGCGAGGCCGGCGCGATAGATGGTCGGGTTCGCCGTGGTCCAACCGGCGACGATCACGCAGATCAGGCCGGCAATGCCGCAGGCGCGGTAGGCGAGTGGGCCCGGCAGCACCGCGGTGTTTCCCGGATCGGCTTGGAGCTGGACGACGTAGAGGATTGAGGCCGCAATCCAGGCAAGAAAGTGTCCGAGGTACATACCAGCCGCCGTGGCGACGCCGTACCACGATCGCCTGGCGTAGCGCAGCACGGTGAGATCCGCCATGCCGATATGCATCGCCATGTTGCAGAACCAGGCGAAGAACATGGTGTGCCAGAAGGTGAACTTCACCTGGCCCGGCAGCGGATCGCCACCTGGCCAGATCACCGTTTGCGCCGCATTCCACCACCCACGACTCGAATCCACGCCGAGCTGACGCAACCCGACGAGACCAAAGGCGAGAAACACGAGCACCATCCACGGCGAGGCGATATTGGCCACGCGCGCCACGAAGGCATACCCGTACGCGGCGACCAGGGTCACCGCGCTCCCAAGCAGCAGAACAGCGACGATCCATCCCAGGCTGTTGGGATAGACGTCGTTCAATTGCGGCATCGCGAAGTCGAACCACACGCCAAGCGCAGTGGCCGAGACGGTGATCATCGAGCCGGCCAGGAAGCAGAACATGACGCCGTTGGCCAGGTTGTAGGCGACAGCGAGCCGACGGCCGCAAATTCGTTCGAGCTGGTAATACAGCGTCAGGCGCGCGCGTGTCGCGATCGGCGCCGTCATGAACATCCAGCTGAGGACCGCCAGCAGGTTGCCGACGAACAGCCCGACGACGAGATCGAACGCGCTGACGCCGGCGGCCACGAACAGCGGACCAATCATGAGCTCGGTGCCCGCGGTGTGCTCGCCGGCGTACTGGCCGACAAAGCTCCGGAACCCCAGCCTCGCCCGTTCCGGCACGGGTTCACGTTCGTACTCGTTGACGACGTCCTGAGACGATGCGGGTGCGCGATCAGCGGTCACGACAGGGCCTACCATCGATCAGATCCGCGTCCGGGGGCCACTGCGCACGAGCGCCGCAGTGGATGTTTTGAATACGAGAACGAACCGGTGCGCCGCGACTAATGGCCTGTAACAGCTGAATGACTAATGCTCTTGCGCTTCGGACTTCCGCCTGAAGGCGGAAGCCACGCGATTCTGTTGTGACTCACGCGAATTGTTGTGACTCACGAGACATTATTTGTGACTCGTGGCTTCCGGCTTTAGCCGGAAGACCAGAGCGCGCGATAAAGAATCACTGAAACACGCCACTAGAACCGTGCGTACGTCTCGACACCCATGAGCGCGTCGTTCGGGTAGAAGTGGTCCACGTTCTCGCGGGTAATGATCTGATGCTTGACGAAGACGGCCGGAGGAACGGCCCGCCGGCCCAGGATGTCGAGCGCCAGCGAGATGAGACCGCTGCCGTATTTCTCGGGAAAGTAGCCCACCGAGGCGATGAAGGGCGTGCGCGGCTCCCGCAGCTCGGCACGCGCGTCGGGTTCGGCGTTCTGGCCCACGATGGCACAGCCGTCGGCACGGCCGGCTTCCTGGAAGGCGCGGGCCGCGCCGAGCGCGCTGGGGTCATTGGCGGCGCCGACCAGAATTCGCCGGGCCTTCGACTCGCGCAGATGCTTGCGGACCCGCTCGAGCGCCGTCTTGAATTGCCCGTCGCCGTCGATTGACGCGACCGGCCAGCTGGCTGCCTCGTGCACGACCTCGCGGATGCCCGCGAGCACGCCCCGTACCCGTGCGGCCGGCAGCGAGCCCGCTCGTGCGAGCTCGACGAGCAGGATTTCGTCGACGCGGCTGTTCCACTGCTGTCGCGCCCACCGCGCCAGATGCCGCCCGGCAAGGAGCCCGGCCTCGTAGTTGTTGGCGCCGAAATACGTGGCTCCCGGATGGGGGATGTCGATGGCGATGAGCGGGATGCCGGCCTCCCGGTACTTCACGGCGATAGCTGGGGCGACGGCCTCGTCGGTCTGGAACTCGATGACCAGATCGACGCCATCCCGGATCAGGAGCTCGGCATTCTTGACCGCGATCTTCGGCTGATAGCGGTTGTCGACGACGATGAGCTCGACGTGCTCACGCTCGGCGGCGTGCACCAGCCCCGTATGAACCTCGCGCGCGAACGAGCTGTCCTGCCCCTGCGCGCCATACCCGATCCGGTACTTCTTCCGCCGTCGCGTCTCGGAGGTCAGCCGGTAGCGATTGTTCTCGACCTTCTCGATGAACCCGCAGTGCCGCAGCGTGTAGAGCAGCCGGAAGCACATCCCCTTGCCGAAGCCTGTCCGCTGCATGACATCGCGCAGTCGCAGGCCCTCACCAGGGTGCTGGAAGGCCAGCAGGATCTCGGACGCGTGGACGAGCGACTTGACGAGGTAGGAGTCGTGTCGCGCGGGCCGATCTAAAGGAGCCGACTCAGCGTCCTGCGACATGTGAATGTTTCATATAGCACAACATGCGGGCTACGACCAGCCGGCAGGCCCGGAGCCTCGATCCACAAAAGTGATGCAAAAATCAGCGGTCTGGACCCGCGGATCCCCGCGTAAGCGCCCGGCGGTTGTTCGCACATGGAAAACTCCTGGCCGGTTTCGTGGCAGCCTTGCGGTTCACCCGAGCTGGGTCGAGCCTAACGCACCGAAACTTGACTCATGCGCACTGAATCCCCGCCTTCAAGTCGTCTAGCGGCGCCGGCGCGCGGTCTCCGGATCGCGGACCAGTGGGATGCGAACCGTGCCGCCACCCTCTCGGAGCTCGAACTGCTGCAATACCGTTCGAATCTCCTTGGGTCCGACCGCCGAATCACCAATTTCGGGGGCGGAAATACGTCGGCCAAACTCCCAGCCGTCGACCCCCTCACGGGCGAGACGGTCGAGGTGCTCTGGGTCAAGGGCTCCGGCGGCGATCTCGGGTCTGCGACGCTGGACGGTTTCGCCTCGCTGTCGATGGACAAACTTCGTGGCCTCACCCGGCTCTATCGGGGTCGCGCGCACGAAGGCGAGATGCCTGCGTACTTCTCTCACTGCACGTTCAACCTGAACCCTCGAGCCGCGAGCATCGACACGCCGCTCCATGCTTTCTGCCCGCACCGGCATGTCGATCACGTGCACGCCGACGCCATCATTGCGATTGCCGCCGCACGACAGGGCGAGCGCTTGACCCGGGACATCTTCGGCGGTGCCCTCGGATGGGTCCCGTGGCAGCGTCCCGGATTCGATCTCGGGCTCAGCGTCGGGCGGATGGCGGCCGACAACCCAGCGCTGGAGGGTCTCGTGCTGGGCGGCCACGGCCTCATCACGTGGGGGCCCAGCTCACGCGCCTGTTATGAAACGACGCTGCGGATCATTCAGCGGGCGGCGGACTGGCTGGACGACCACACGACGCGCGAGGCCTTCGGATCGAGCGTGCACCCCGACCTTCCCGCCGACGATCGCCATCGACTGCTCGCGCTCGTCGCGCCGATCCTTCGCGGACTCGTGAGCCAGCGCTCGGCGAAGGTCATGCACTACGTCGACGCTCCGGTCGTCCTCGATTTCGCCGGGTCGCGTCGCGCGGAAGAGATTGCCCGCCTCGGCACGACCTGTCCCGATCACTTCCTCCGGACGCGCGTACGGCCGTTGTTCGTGCCCTTCGCGCCCGCGCGCGAGGATGGGGCGGCCCTGCTCGAGCGCCTGCCGGCGCTCGTCGAGCAGTACCGCGCCGAATACACCGCGTACTACGACCGGTGCAGGCATGAAGACTCACCCGCGATGCGGGATCCCTCTCCAGTGATCGTGCTGATTCCCGGCCTTGGGCTGCTCGCGTTCCAGACGGACAAGGCGACGGCTCGCATCGCCGCCGAGTTCTACGAGAGCACGATCCGGATCGTCCGCTGGGCCGAAGCGGTCGATGAATACGTGCCGATCGACGAGCAGGAGGCGTTCGACATCGAGTACTGGTCGCTCGAGGAGGCCAAGCTGCAGCGCCTGCCGCCCGCTCGGAGCCTTGCGGGAAGGGTCGCGCTGGTGACGGGCGGCGCGGGTGGCATCGGGTCAGCGGTCGCGCGCCGACTGCTGGAGGAGGGCGCATCGGTCACCCTGCTGGACATCGACGAGACCGCCCTGACCGAGACGAGCGCGACACTCACCGAGGTGTACCGGGTCGATCGCGTGCGCACCGTCGCGGCTGACGTGACGAGCGAAGCCGCTCTGACGAGCGCTGTTGCCGAGGCCGTTCGTGAGTACGGCGGACTCGACATTCTCGTCTCGAACGCCGGAATCGCCTCTGCCGCGGCGATCGAGGAGAGCACGCTCGACCGCTGGCAGCAGAATCTGGACGTGCTCGCGACCGGCTATTTCCTGGTCGCCCGGGAAGCGTTTCGGCTCATGAAACGCCAGGGGCGGGGGGGATCGATGGTGTTCGTCGGAAGCAAGAATGCCCTCGTTGCATCGGCGGGCGCCTCGGCGTACTGCGCCGCGAAGGCCGCGGCTCTGCATCTGGCGCGCTGCATCGCGATTGAGGGCGCCGAACATGGCATCCGCGCGAACGTCGTCAACCCCGATGCCGTGATCCGCGGTTCACGGATCTGGGACGGCCGCTGGCGTGCCGAGCGGGCCGCGAGCAATCGTATCGATCCGGCGCAGGTCGAGGAGTTCTACCGCACCCGGAGCTTGTTGAAACGAAGTGTGTACCCGGAGGACGTCGCCGAAGCCGTGTATTTCTTCGCGTCCGACCGGTCTGGCAAATCGACGGGCAACATCCTGAACGTGGACGCTGGAAACGTCACCGCGTTCCCACGCTGACGAACAGTCATGAGCTTCCCGCTGACCGACGAACGCATTGCCCAAGACAACCAGTGCCGCCGCGCGGCCCTGGATGACGATTACGCGCATCTCGGCGAGCAGCTCGCCCGTCGGGGGATCGCGATCGAGATGTTGACTGACCTCGCGATGGCGTTTCGCGTCGCCGTCCCATCGTGGGCCCTGGTCACTGGTGGTACGCGCTTCGGACGGTTTCCTGCGCCCGGCGAACCGCAGACGATCTTCGAAAAACTCGAAGACTGCGAGGCGGTCTTTCGACTCGTGCGCGTCACGCCCGGCGTGTCCGTGCACATTCCGTGGGATCGCCCCGAGCGCGCCGCGGAGCTGAAGGCGTTTGCGGCGGCCAGAGGCTTGTTCATCGACTCCACGAACTCCAACACCTTCCAGGATCAGCCGGACCAGAGACACTCCTACAAGTTCGGAAGCCTCAGTCATACCGACCGCGCGGTCCGGGACCAGGCCGTCGAGCACAATCTCGAGTGTCTGGAGATTGGCGCGCAGCTTGGCGCCGGTTACCACACGGTCTGGATCGGCGACGGCGCCAACTTCCCCGGCCAGATCCATATCCGCCGTGCGCTCGATCGGTATCTCGAAAGTATGCGGACGATCTACGCGGCGCTGCCGGATGGCTGCCGGCTGCTCCTCGAACACAAACTCTACGAGCCGGCGTTTTATGCGACGGTCGTGAGCGACTGGGGCACGACCTACTGCTGCGCCCGCGAGCTTGGCGATCGCGCGTTTGCGCTCGTCGATCTCGGCCACCATGCCCCGACCGTCAACGTCGAGCAGGTGGTGGCGCAGCTGATTCGGCTCGGAAAGCTCGGGGGATTTCATTTCAACGACTGCAAATACGGTGATGACGATCTGGATGCCGGGTCGATCAAGCCGTTCTCGTTGTTCCTGATCTTCAACGAGCTGGTGGACGCGAGCGCAGAGCGGGTGGCCGGGTTCGGGCCCGCCTACATGCTGGATCAATCGCACAACGTCACCGACCCGATCGAGTCGCTGGTGATCAGTGCGACGGAGCTCGTGCGCGCGTACGTCCAGGCGCACCTCGTCGATCGCGAGGCGCTGGCCCAGCACCAGGACGCCAACGATGCGATGATGGCGCTGCAGACGCTCAAGCAGGCGTTCACGTGTGACGTCTCACCTGTCCTGGCGATGGCGCGCCTTCGGGCGGGCGGGGCAATCGATCCGGTGGGAACGTATCGAGCCATCCGGTATCGCGAATCGAAGAGGCGCGAGCGGCCGCTGGCCGCAAGCGCCAGGTCAGGAATTTTGTGATCGTACGTGTGTTGTTTTCAGGAGGCACCCTCATGGAGTTGTTCACAAAGCATCCCGCACACCTGCGACAGCGATGCCGGCACCTCGCCCTGGTAGTCCTGTTGACGATCGCCGGGGCGACGGCCGCCGTGGCCCAGGAATCGCGCGGCACCATCAGCGGCCGCGTGGTCGACTCATCGGGCGGCGTCCTTCCCGGCGTGACCGTCGTCGTCGTTAACACGGGAACGAACTCCACCAGCACCGTCGTCACCGGCGATAGCGGGCAGTTCACCGCACCGTTGCTGATATCGGGCACCTATCGCGTCTCGGTCGAACTGGCCGGCTTCCGGTCCGTTGTCCGGGAGCCGATTGAGGTGCGTGTCGGCGATCGTCTGCAGGTCGACTTCACGCTCGAGCCCGCCGGCGTGTCGAGCGAGGTGGTGGTGCTCGGCGAATCGCCGCTGCTCGATTCGGGCACGGCGTCGATGGGCCAGGTGATCGACAGCAAGTTGATTGGCGAGATGCCCCTCGGAGACGGCACGGCGTATGGCCTGGCGCGACTCGTGCCAGGCGCATCGTTCGAGCGCTCCTACGCGCTGCAGCGGCCGATGGACAACGACAATCTGCGGGGCCTCACCATCAGCGGCACCATCAACAGCGAGTTCACCATCGACGGGTCCAGCAACATCGTGTCGGGTGCGCGTGTGGGCATTCAGCCTCCGTCCGACTCGATTCAGGAGTTCAAAATCGAGACCGCCGTCTACGACGCGCAGATCGGCCACACCGGTGCGGGCAACGTCAACCTCGCGCTCAAGAGCGGGACCAACAGCTGGCACGGCGCCGGATCGTTCTACAACCGTGACGATTCACGATCGGCAACCCTGTATGCGTCGAATCGGCTCGGCACGGGGGTGACACCGCGCGACTACAATCGCTTCAGCGCCATGCTGTCGGGACCAGTGTTCCGCAACCGGACGTTCTTCATGGGGTCCTACGAACGGCTGCAGGACGACACGATCGAGACGGTGACGAACTCGGTGCCCACCGAACGGATGCGCCGCGGCGACTTCTCGGAGCTGCTGGCATTAGGCGTGCAGATTTTCGATCCGGCCACGGCGCGGCTGGTCAACGGTGTGGTGACCCGGGATCCGTTTCCCGGGAACATCATTCCCGACGACCGCATCAATCCCATCGCGCGCAACGTCCTGAATTACTTTCCGCTGCCGAACCAGGCGGGGCGGGCCGACCTCTCGGACAACTTCTTTGCCGAGCAGCCGTGGACCTATGGCTACAACCTGCAGCTGACGCGCATCGATCACGAATGGACGTCGCAACAACGGACCTACGGACGGTTCATCCGGAATTTCAGGCGCGAGGAACGTCACAACTTCGCGGGCAATATCAACGGCGTGGAAATCGCACGCGGCAGCACGGACCGGTTCAACTACAACTACGCCGTTGGGCATACGGCGGTCCTCTCGCCGTCGTTGTTTCTCGACGTGAAGGGCAGTTGGCTGCGGTTCAACGACGATTTGTTCCCGATTGGGCAGCTGAATCCCTCGGAGCTCGGATATCCGGCAGGCACGCTGTCGCTGCTGGGCGATTACCCGCACATCCCACGCTTCTCGATCGAATCGGGGGCCCCAACCACGGCTGGCCGGCAGCTGACGCTCGGTGCCCAGCAGAGCGGCTTCAACACCGGCCGCGCGCAACCGTTTTACAACATGCAGTTCACGCCGACGATGACGTGGACGCGCGGCAATCACACGTGGAGGTTCGGCTACGACTGGCGCGAGCTGCGCCAGACGGAGATCAATGAAGGGTGGCGCGGTGGCGCCTACGCCTTCGACGGCACGTACACGCGCGCGTCGAGCACGGCGGTCAATCAGTACGGCCAGGGCATCGCCGCCTTCATGCTGGGTATCCCGCTGAATAATTCGTTCATCGAGCTTCGTCCCGAGCAGGACTACAGCGTCATCAGCCATGGCCTTTTCGTCCATGACGACTGGCGCGTCGGCGAGAAGCTGACGCTCAACCTGGGCGTCCGCTACGACCTCGAGTTGGGGATGACCGAGGCGGAGAACCGCAACGTGCGTGGCTTCGACTTCACGACCCCCAACCCGATTCAGGCCCAAGCGCAGGCACAGTTTGCCGCCAGTCCCCCGGCGGGTGTGCCGTTGACCGCGGCGCAGTTCGCGGTTCTTGGCGGCTACCAGTTTGTCGACGATGCGAATCGACGAATCTGGGACGCCGACACCAACAATTTCCAGCCGCGATTCGGGTTCACCTACGCCGTGTCGCCCCTCACGATTGTTCGCGGCGGCGCGGGGCTCTTCATTTCACCCTTCCAGATCAACGCGGTGCCTGGGTTGGGGAACCCCGTGAACCAGCAGGGATTTGCCCGTCAAACACCGGTCCCCGTAACGAACGACCAGGGGCTGACGTTTCAGGCGAATCTCACCAATCCCGTGCCGAGCGGCCAGCTTCTGCCACCGAATGGCTCGAGTCTTGGGCTGCGAACCAACCTCGGGGCCAGCCTCGGGAACCCCTTCGGGAACCCGCCCACGGCGGGCATCATTCCGACCGATCGGACGAACCCCGAGTATTGGCGGTTCAGCCTTGGCGTCGAGCGCCAACTCGGAAGCGACTGGCTGGTCGAGCTGTCCTATCTGGGGCAGAAAGGCTCGCACGTGCCTTTCGTCGAGCAGCTCAACTTCGTGCCGCAGCAATACCGCACGGCAAGCCCGATTCGTGACAACGCGGCCGAGACGTTCCTCAGTCAGGCCGTCTCGAACCCATTGCAGGGACTCACGCCGGAGAATCCGGGCAGTAGCGGTGCGACCATCGCCCGGCGGCGGTTGCTTCTGCAGTATCCACACTTCGACAATCTGACCGTCGAGGCGTATCGCGGCGAGAATACGTATCACGCCCTGCTCGCGCGCCTCGAGAAGCGCTTTACCGGCGGGGTGATGGTGCAGACCTCGTATACGTGGTCACGTTTTCGCGAGCAGGTCGCTCCGCTCAACCCCTGGGAAGATCTCGAAGACCGTGTGGGCTTGGTCGATCGGCCCCACCGCATCACCCTCGCCAGCGTCGCGGAATTGCCGTTCGGACCGGGACACAAATGGGGCGACGACTGGAACACGGTGCTGGCCGCCATTCTCGGCGGCTGGCAATTCAGCGCCAAGTACGAGTGGCAGACGGGCGTGCCGCTGGTCTTCAGCCAGAACACCTACTACGATCCGAGCTGCGGCGATCCGCGCGATCTGAAATCGCAGTGGGGCAAGACGGCCAGCGGTCAGGAGTACGGCGTCGATGTGCCGATCTTCGACACGACGTGCTTCTACACCCTCAATGGCCAGCCGTTCCGCAACGCCGCTGGACAAGTCGTCACCTTCCTGGCCCCTGAAATCGGGCTGGGACAGGCCAACATCCGGACGTTCCCGACGACGCTCCCGGATGTGCGGTTCCAGTCGCATCACCTGCTGGATCTGGGACTGACCAAGAATTTCCGATTCAACGACCGCGTCAGGGTACAGATCCGCATCGAGGCGCTGAACGCCGAGAACTACACCCTGTTCGGCATCGGCAACTTGACGACGACGTCGAACGTGGCAACGTTCGGTCGTTTGAGCAACATCGATTCGAGCACTGTGATGAAGCCGCGCGACCTCCAGCTGGGAGTTCGCGTCACGTTCTAAGACAGGGGAAGGCTGCGCGTCACCAGACGCGCAGCCCGTCGCGGCTGATCACGATCGGAATCGGCTCGAGCCTCGGGTTGTCCCGGGTGATTGCACGAACCATGGCGCGCCTGCCTTCCGGGCGGTCGGTGGATAACAGCGTCAGGGATCCGCCATCGCCGCCGGCGCCGTTCACCTTCCAGCCCACCGCGCCGTGCGCCTCGGCGATCTCGATGACACGCCATGCGTCGGCATGCACGAGCCCTTCGTGGAGCTGCGCCTGTGCCGCGGTGTTCTCGCGCATGGCCCGTCCCAGCGCGTCGAGGTCGCCCGCGAGCAACGCGTCGCGCGAACGCTCCGCGGCTGCGCGCAAGACAACGAGCGGCGCGCAGTCCGGCCCTTCTTGCTCCAGGCCGCGCATGACGCTTTGGTGGACAGACGACGAGCTGTGCGGCCGGCCGAGATAAACGAGCACCAGCCGCCGCTGCAAGGCCCGGCGAACGGTATCGGAGAGCGCCAGTGGCGACACGATCGCCCGCGGGTAGTCGGTGATCTCGATGAAGTTGGCGCCGCCGAACGCGGAGCAGAGTTGATCCTGGATGCCGCTCTGCCTCCCGAGGCGGACAGTCTCGACGGCATGCGCGGCGCTGGCGATCTCGTACGGCGTGCGACGGCCGTCTGCCAGTCGATCCAACGCACCGAGCAGGGCGACGACGACGGCCGCAGACGTGCCAGTGGAGGCGCCCGCGGGTGCGTCCGACCAAATCGTGACTTCGGTGTCGACGTCGTCCGGAGGTCTGATCTCGCGGCAGGCCGCTTCGAGCAACGGGTGCGGTCCCCACGTCGACGCGTCGGGCGTCGGCGCGTAACGGACGCCATAGTTCCGGACGCTCAGGATGACGTGCGCTTCGCGGGTGCCGGAAGGAAAGGCATCAATGCGGACCGAGACGAGCGGACGCACGGCGAGGTTGAAGACCTTGCCGTGCCGGGCGACCCGGGTGTCGGTCCACCCGCCGTTGTCGCAAATCCGGATGGGGGCAGTCGCCCTGATGGTTCGGGACGGTGTCATCCGTGCTCTGGGTGCGGATGATTCCTCAACATTTCGCGTGGTCTTCTCTCGCGTGGTCTTCTCTCGCGTGGCTTCCGCCTTTAGGCGGAAGATCGATCACATCACGGTTCCTAGAACGGAGAATAGACACTGAATTAGTCGGAGTGCAAGAACGCACGAGCAGGGAGGTTCTACCGGTTGTTGGTGGCAAGATTGTGTCAACCACGATCCGGAGGCCCCATGCGCGCTGTAGCCCTGGCGATTCTCTTGACGGCAGACCTCTCGTTCTCAGGGTCTTTCAACGCGCAGCAGCCGTCTGCGCATACGCTGCTGATGATCGCCGCCCATGCCGATGATGAGAGTCCCATCGGCCCCGTGCTCGCCCGCTATGCGCGCGAGGGGGTCCAGGTCCACATGATTGTCGTGACCGATGGGGCGCAAGGTGGGAGGAATACATCGATTCCCCGCGGCCCCGAGCTCGCGAAGGTTCGTGCGGGAGAAGCCCAATGCGCGGCTGAGGCTCTCGGCGTCAAACCGCCAACCGTGCTTGATTTCCCCGATGCCAAGCTCGGTGACTTCAGCGCTGATCCTTCGCTCCTCTACCGCGTGACAGCTCGCCTTGCCCAGGAACTCGAGCGGCTTCGCCCCGACGCTATCGTCACGTGGGGACCTGATGGAGGGATGGGACACCCAGACCATCGGATCGTAAGTAACTTGGCCACACAGCTAGTGCGCGCGGGAGCGCCCGGAACACCACAACGTCTTTACTACATGAACATCCCCCCGGAGGGTTTCCGCGCCGTATATCCTGAGCGCGGTGTACCGCCTTTCTTGGTCCCTGAGGCGAAGCATCTCACCGTGCGAATCTCTTTCGCACCGGAGGATCTTGCCGCAGCGCAACGTGCGATGACTTGTCACCGTACTCAGTACACCGGAGAGGTGATTCGGCGAGTGGTCGAGGTGATGGCGCGAACGTGGCACGGAGCGATTCCGCTCATGTCCGCCTTCGACCCTACGCCAAGGACGGACTTGTTCCGCTAAGAAGGTTGCCGGTTGGCGCGGTAACGTGCGGGATTCCTGATCGGCGGCAATTCGGCCAATACTCTGTCCATGAGCACCACCATCTCCAGGCGTGACTTCGGCATCCGTCTTGGCTCGGCGGCGGGACTAGTCGCTGGGCGGGATCTGCTCGCGGCACAGGCGGTCACGACTCGCGGCGCCCGCGTGCTCGGCGCCAACGATCGGGTCGTCCTCGCCAGCATCGGCATTCGCGGCCAGGGGAACGCGCTCAAACGCGGCTTTGCCCGTCTCCCCAACGTCGAGATCAAGACCCTGTGCGACGTCGACGCGAACCTGGCGGCCGAGCGCATCAACGACGCGCGGCTCAAGGACGTCGCCAGCTTTCGGCCAGGGTTCGTCCAGGACCTGCGACGCGTGCTCGACGACAAGGACATCGACGGCATCATCATCGCGGCGCCCAATCACTGGCACGCTCCGGCCACCATCTGGGGCCTGCAGGCGGGCAAGCATGTGTTCGTCGAAAAGCCCGCCTCGCACACGGTCTGGGAAGGGCGGAAGATGATCGAAGCCGCCCAGCGCTTCAATCGACTGGTTCAGGTCGGGACGATGAACCGCAGTCGTCCAGCGGTGCGAGACGCGATCAAATTCCTGCACGATGGCGGCATCGGCAAGGTCTACATGGCTCGCGGGTTGTGTTTCAAGCCGCGACCGCCGATTGGGAAGTACCCCGATGGCCCAATGGCCGCCGGGGAGAAGTACTCGCTGACGGTTGGCGCCGCAACCTACGAGCCGACATACGACGCCCAATACCTGTCGAAGGTGGACTACGACCTCTGGCTGGGACCTGCGCCGAAGAGACCCTTCAATCGGAACCGGTTTCACTACAACTGGCATTGGCACTGGGACTATGGCGACGGCGATACGGGCAATCAGGGGCCGCACCAGTTCGACGTTGCGCGGTGGGGACTCAACAAGCACGAGCATCCGGTGAAGATCCAGTCCGCCGGTGGATACTTCGGGCCCGAAGCATCCCAGGAAACGCCTGACACGCATACCACGCTGTTCGAGTACGCCGACGGCACCGTGTTCGAGTTCGCGACCCGCGGACAGTTCACGAACGACGAAGGCACGCAGCGCATCGGCAATCTGTTCTACGGGTCGAACGGCTGGCTCTGGATCGACGGCAACGGGCGCGAGTGGCAATCGTATCTCGGTCCGAAAGACGAGCGCGGACCCGGCGCCAATGTGCCGGCCTCGAGCGGAGACGGTGATCCGCTCGTCCTGACCAGCATCGAGTTACCTCACTATCAGAACTTCGTCGATGCGATTCGCGCCAACGACCCGAAGCTGCTGAACAGCGGCATCGTGGACGGTCACTTGTCCTCGGTCCTGCCGCATCTGGCGAACATCGCATATCGCGTCGGGCGCGGGCTCACGTTCAACGGACGTACCGAAACGTTCGTCGACGACAAAAAGGCCGATCAACTCCTGACGCGCGAGTATCGAAAGGGCTTCGAGATTCCGAAGACGACCTAATTCATGCTCCCGATCTTCCGGCTAAAGCCGGAAGCCACGATACCGAACGAATTTGTGGCTTCCGCCTTCAGGCGGAAGATCCCAACAGACGGATGCTTGCCAACGCGGCCCACTCGGCTTGCCCCGCCCGCTTCGCGCCGTGGAAAAAATTGATTCCGCGGATTGAAGATCTCCGCTGCCTCCTCTGCACCGCGGATAGAGGATCTTCCGGCTAAAGCCGGAAGCCACGAGAGCATGGCAACCGGAAGCCACGATGCCGCAGATATCCGTGGCTTCCGCCTTCAGGCGGAAGTCCGACGTTTCAGACCGAGGCTTTCTCCAGCGTGGGCACGAGCAGGTGGATGAGCGCAAGGGCCGTCAGGTAAGCCAGCCCCGCGATGATGAAGACGGGCACGTAGCTGCCGGTCGCATCGAGGATGTAGCCGGTGAGTTTGGCAATCAGCATCCCGCCCACGGCGCCGGCCATCCCGCCGAATCCGACCACGGTTCCCACCGCATGGCGCGGGAACATGTCGGTCGTCAGTGTGAACAGGTTGGCGGACCACCCCTGATGAGCGGCGGCCGCGATGCCGACGAGAATCACGGCCACCCATAGGCTCGAAGTCACCGAAGCGAACATGATCGGGACCACCGCGAGAGCGGCGATGAGCATGGTCGTCTTGCGCGCGCGATTGACGGTCCATCCGCGTTTCAACAACGCGGACGAGAACCAGCCGCCACCAATACTGCCGACGTCCGCGATCAGATAGATCGCCACGAGGGGGGGCCCGACGGCGAGCAGATTGAGCCCATGGTTGCGGTTCAGGAAATCCGGGACCCAGAACAGATAGAGCCACCAGATGGGATCGGTCATGAACTTGCCAATCGCGAACGCCCACGTCTGACGATGCGGCAGGATCGCTCGAAGCGGCAGATACGTGATCGGCGGCGACGGCTCGCTCCGGATATGTGCCAGCTCGGCGGCCTGGACGCGCGGGTGCGTATCAGGCGCGCCAAACAGCGGGAGCCAGAGCAGCAGCCAGAGGAATCCAAGAGCTCCCGTCACGATGAAGGCCCAGTACCAGCCGTAGGTGAGCGTGATCCAGGGCACGACGAGCGGGGTGACGACCGCGCCGATGTTGGTCCCCGAGTTGAAGATGCCCGTCGCCAGCGCCCGCTCTTTCACCGGATACCATTCCGCGACCGCCTTGATCGACGCCGGAAAATTTCCCGCCTCTCCGAGCCCGAGCGCGAAACGGGCCGCAATGAACCCCGCGACCGAGGGCGCGTAGGCGAGTCCAAAGACACCCAGCAGCGCAGCCACTCCGGGGCCGAACAGCATGGCTTCGGCATGTGCCATGGCCGCCACACTCCACACCGTCACGGCGAGCGCAAAACCGATCCGCGTGCCCACCCGATCGATCAACCGACCAGCGAGCAGCAGACCAATCGCGTAGGCGAGCTGAAAGCTGAACACGATATCGGCGTAATCGATCTCACTCCACCCGTACTGCTGCTGA
Source organism: uncultured Acidobacteriota bacterium (assembly GCA_963802675.1). Classification (GTDB taxonomy): domain Bacteria; phylum Acidobacteriota; class Vicinamibacteria; order Vicinamibacterales; family UBA2999; genus JACCSI01. The sequence continues at coordinate 236,337 of CAWDJL010000015.1, read as the reverse complement.
AGTGTTGGTTTGAGAATTCCGATCACCTGACGATCGATGTAATTGATGGTCGCGGCGAGGAAGAGCAGCCCGCAGATCACCCACCGATAGCGCCCGATCACCGCTGCGGCCGAAGGTGTAACGCTCGCGTCTGCCGTGCCGACCGGACGCTTCCCGAGTGTGCGAGCATCCTGCATGAGTGGGAGCCTTTGAGAGCCTGTTAAAAGGTCGGGTTGCGGCGGTGAATCGCAAACTCGCGATGACCGAGCCGTTCTGCAGCCGTCGTCTTCCCTGAGCAGACGGCCACGATCTCCGCGAGCAGACGGTCGGCCGCTTCGTCCATCGACTCGGCATGTTCGAGGATTCCGCTGACATCGAGGTCCGTGTTGTCGGCCATGGTCTGCGCCGTCCGGGCATTCCCGGTGATCTTGATGACCGGTGCGATGGGATTGCCCGTGGGTGTTCCCAACCCGGTCGTGAACACCACCACCTGAGCCCCCCCGCCAACCATGCCAGTGACCGACTCGACGTCGAGTCCCGGCGTGTCCATCACGGTGAGTCCTTTACGCACGATCCGCGACGAGTACGGGACGACATCCGCGAGCGGCGAGCGCTCGCCGGCCTTGTGCGTCGCGCCCAGCGACTTTTCCTCGATCGTCGTCAGGCCGCCGCGGATGTTGCCAGGCGACGGTTGTGTGCCTCGAATGTCGAGACCGAGCGCTTGCGCCTCGCTCTCGACCCGGTTGACCACCCGCAGCAGGCGTGCGGCGACGTCCGGCTGCGTGGCGCGTGCGGCGAGGAGGTGCTCCGCGCCCATGATCTCGGCGATCTCGCCCAGGACTGTGGAGGCACCAAGCCCATTCAGTCGATCGGCCACGCGCCCGAGCGCCGGATTGGCTGCAAGACCGGACGTGTAGTCGGACCCGCCGCATTTGAGTGACAACACCAACGTGTCGATTCCGCACCACTCGCGGCGGTGGTCCTTCCCGTTCTCAGCGAGCATGCCGGCAAGCTCGATGCCCTTCGCAGTTGCACGTGGCGTTCCGCCTTCGCCCTGGATCGACACAATCGCCGATGGCTTGCCCGCGGCCCGCGCCGACTCCGCCAGCATCTGCGCCACCACCTGCTCGCACCCGAGCGCGACGACGAGCACGGCGCCGACATTGGGATGCTGGCAATACGCGGCCAGCGTGTCGTGCGTCACCTGCATGTCTGGCCCGAGCTGGCCGCACCCGGCCAGATGAGGCAGCGCCACCGCCCCTGGGACCGCCGCGGCGATCCGTTCGGTCACCACGGCGGAACATACGACGGTGGGCACGACCAGCACGTGATTCCGCACGCCGACGCGGCCGTCAGGACGACGAAATCCGTAGAAGCCTGATTGCTGACTCACGATAGGTTCTCTCGTGACGTCATCGCCGACAGATCGCCACGACCGCGCGTGCTGGCGACGTTGTGCGTGTGCACGTGGGCGCCAACTTCGATATCTCGAGTCGCGAGGCCAATCGGATTCCCGTATTTCAGAATCGACTCCCCAGCGGCAATCCGCTCGAGGGCGACCTTGTGCCCGTTTGCGATCGCCTCACGCACGACGATCGTCCGGTTCTCGACGGTAATTGCATCGCCCGCCGCCAGCGGCTCGAGTGCCGTCGCGACGTTGTCGCGGCTGGTGATCACGATGATCCGCTGATTTGCCATGCGCACTGACTACTGATTGACGCCGCTCGCCAGCAGACCGCCGTCCACGGCAATCAACTGACCGGTGACGAAGCCGGAGGCGTCGGACGCCAGGAACACCGCGGCCCCCACGAGCTCGTCCACGTTCCCGAAACGCTTCATCGGGGTTCGCACGAGAAACTCCTCACCCCGCCCCGACTTGAGCAGCTCACGATTCAAATCGGTCTGGAAGACGCCAGGAGCGATGGCATTCACCGTGACCCCATGGGACGCCCACTCAACGGCGAGCGCACGCGTGATGCCGGCCACTCCCGCTTTGCTGGCCGTATACGCCGCCACCTCGTGGAGACCGACCATCGACGCGATCGATGCAATCGTGATGATCCGCCCCCGCCGTTGCTCGATCATTGGCGCACCGAACACCTGGCACGCGCGCATCACGCCCGTGAGATTGGTTTCGACGATGCGATCCCAGTCGTCCTCGATCATTTGGAGGGTTGGCACGCGCTTGGTGACACCCGCGGCCGCCACCAGGATGTCGATGCGGCCGAGCTCGTTCAGGCACACCTCGCGAAGTTTGACGAGCGATGCGAGATCCGAAACATCGGCGCAACAGACTGTCGTTCTTCGCCCGCGTCGTTGGATCTCGGTGGCAGCGCTGTCCACGAGATCGCGCCGCCGTCCAGTCGCCACGACATCAGCGCCCGCCGACGCAAGACCCAGCGCGAGCGCACGGCCGATCCCGCTCGTGCCCCCGACGACGACGGCGACCTTGCCGGTCAGGTCGAACAACGATCCGGTCATCCGGTCACCGAGCCTCCAAGCGGGGCGGTCTTTGTTCCAGGCCCGCCGGCCACCTGCGTAGATTCCTCCTGCCGCCGGCCCGGCAGCAGGCTGACGGCAATCGCGCCCACCGCGGCCAGCGCGACGAGGACGAGGAACCCAGGGCCGTAACTGCCGCTCGAGTCGCGCAATCCGGCCACGAACATGGGCACGAGTGATTCGGACACGCTGTCGGCGGTGAGCACGATGCCCATGACACGGCCCATCACCGCGAGACCATAGAGTTCGGCAGCCATCAGCGGGATGATCATGTAGTCGCCGCCCAGGCCCACGCCGAAAACGAACGCAAACAGCTTGAGCGTTGCTGGGGTCGGCGCGTAGAAGAGGGGAGGAATCGCGGCCGCCACGATCACGTAAATGAGAATCATGACCCGTTTCTTGGGCCAGCGATCGGCGAGCCACCCCATGAGGAGCCGTCCCACGAGGCTGCCCACAAGAATCAGTGAGAGTGTGGCATCGACATCCCCCTGCGAAAGCTTTCGATCGAGGCTCAAATACAGCGCCAGGTTCTGCATCGTCCCACCGACGGCGCCGATGGACGCCATGCTGCCGATGAGGAGCAGATAGAAGGCCGGACGCGACACAATCGGGGCCAGCGAGCTGACGCCGCGATCGCCGGCCGATCCGCCGCTCGGCTCTCGCACGAAGTACGCAACCGGAAGCGCCACCAGAATCATGAGCACGCCAAGCCAACGCAGTGCGCCGCGCCAACCAAAACTCTGCGTCAAGGCATAAGCGAGCAGCGGCACGAGAGCGCCGCCAACCCCGATGCCGAGATAGGCGATTCCCATCGCCTTGCCTCGGCCCTTGTCGAACCATCGAGACAACAACACCTGGTTGGGCAGCGGACCACCACACACGTAGCCGAGCGCATTGAAGGCGTAGAAGAAGTAGAAGGCGCCGAGCGTCGTCACATAGGACAGTCCGACGAGTGCCATGCCGGCCATCAGAATTCCGGACAGCATCAGACGGCGTGGACCGAATCGATCGACGATGCGACCGGCAATGAAGCCGAACGCGAGGGCCACGGCGATTTTGCTGTAGGCATTCCCCGAGGTCACCTGCTGGCGGGTCCAGCCAAGTTCCTGGACGAAGAACGGATAGAACCGTGGCAACCCGTAGAGCGCGACGCCGACAATCGCAAACAACGAGAGAAACGCGGTTGCGACCGCCAGGACCTGATGACCGCGCGAGTTGGTGCTGTGACTCATGACCGGGCTGGCGTCTTGGCGTCACGCAGGCGAGCGCCGTGCTCATGATTCAGATAGAAGGGATCGAGCGGAAAACAGCCCGAGACCAGGCCCATGCGAGGGCCAGTCGTGCAATCGCTGAACGTGCGACAAATGGTTTTGCGTTTGAGCGGTAGTCCGGCGAGCAGATCGGCCGGGAAGTCGGGGTAGGCCAGCACCATGCGACCCAGCCCAACGAAGTCGACCAGCCCGCTGCGCACGTTGTATTGCGCCACGTGCGGCAGCCACTCCTGCAAATAGGTGTACGCCGAGCCCACGATCGCCATCTGCGGGAAGGCTGCCTTCAACAGCGCGGTCGCCGCGACCTGCCGCGCCACCCCGTGCAGGGGGTCCTCGGGTGGGTCGTAGCCATCGCTCGGCGGAAAGAGCGCCGGGCGTTGCGTGTGCGGGCAGTAGTACGGACTGCCAGCGGTCACACAGATCCAACCGACGTTGCGCGCCTCGAGCATGCGGAGCACCTCGCGGCTTTCACCCAGTGCGGACTCGAGGTTACCGTTCTCGAGCAACCCGAACCCGTTGGTGTACGCCGTCGGATCGACGTCAGGCACACCGGCGCCGCTGCCAATCTTGCGATACGGCACGAGATCGAAGACCGAGAGGCGCACGGCGACGTCGAGTCCCGGCGTGGTTGCGCGAATCCCATCGATCACCTCGCGCATGAACCGGGTGCGGTTTTCGAGGCTCCCACCGAAGGGGCCGGGACGGTCACGCGCACCGAGCAGCTCGTGTCCAAAGTAGCCGTGGCAGTGCTTGATGTCGACGAAGTGAAATCCTGCCCTGGCAGCGAGGTTCGCCGCGCGGATGAAGTCGTCGATCAGCACCTTGATCTCATCGTCTGTGAGCACGCGAACGCGGTGCGAGAAGCGTCGATCGAGTACGGCATTGGCCACGGCCGCCAGCGGTTCTGGTCGTTCGTGGAGATCAGGCTTCGAGAAACGTCCCGAGTGGGTCAGTTGAAGGCCGACATACAGGTCGTCGGCCGCGGCAGCGCCGAAGCGCCCCACATGCGACGCGACCAACGCGGCACGCATCTCCGCGATCGCCGGGAGCGTATCGTCCGTGAGCATCAATTGATGGGGATTGGCCCGTCCGTCATGGCGCACGGCCACCGCCTCGCCGCCCCAAATCAACTTCGCGCCGCTGCGGCCGAAGTTCTGCCAGCGACGAACCGTCAACTCGCTCGGTTTGCCGTCGCGAGTCCCGTCCCAGCCTTCCATCGGCAGGATGCAGAAACGATTGCCGACCCGAACCTTGCCCCTCTCGTACGGCTGGCCGAGTGGGGAAGCCCCGGATGGGGCAAGGTCGCGGTCGAACCGTAACGAAATGCCCGACACGGTCAGGTGCCGCTCCAGCGCCTCCGCGGTTCGAAACGCCGCAACGCGCGGATAGCGGGCGGGCTCGGCCGAGGGTTCCGGCACGCCTCGGGCCGGTTCCGAAGCGCGATCATCGCTCATGCGCGACGCCCTGCTACCGCTGCTCGTGCTGAGGCGACCGAATCGAGATAAGCGGTGTACGCGTTCAGCGCGCCTTGATTGTGCTCGCGCACCGTCGCTTCGAGCGCCGGGATGTGTCGCGCACGCATCTGATCGAGCATCTGGTGATGCTCGGCCTGTGCACGTCCGGCGCGTCGCACAAGGACGCCGCTGAAGTAATACCTGCGCACGCGATCCCAGTGGTCGAAGGCGCGCTGCAGCATTTCTTGCAGCATCGGCATGGCGGTGAGCGCACTGATCGCGAGGTGGAAGCGCGTGTTCAGCTCGGCCCATCGCTGCGGTCGCTCGGCATCGAGCGCCGCATCCATGTCGGCGACGATGATCGCCAGCGCGTCCAGGGCGCTGCGATCGGCCCGCTCGGCGGCACGACGCGCGGCGACGACTTCCAGCCCCTCGAGTAACGTGAACACCTCGGTGACAGACTCGCGCGAAATCGGCGCCACCGTCGCGCCGACGTGGGCCACGCTCACGACCAGCCCTTCCGACTGCAGGAGGCGAAGCGCTTCGCGCACCGGGATGATGCTGATCTCGAATCGGCGGGCGAGGTCGTCGATCACGAGTCGCGTTCCCGGCGCCAGCTCGGATTTCAAGATCGACGCGCGCAAGGTCTCGTACGCATATTGCTGTTTGGTCAGGTGCGTCGTCGACGAAAACGACTTGATCCGGGCCGATCGCTTCATATCGTCAGCCGCGCCTTCTGTTTGATCGACTCGTTGGCGCGAATGCAGGCGCGCGCCGACTGCAAGGCTTTGTCGGGCCCGCACGCCAGCGGCGTGCCGACGCGAATCGCGGAACAGAACCGTTGGATCTGCAGGCGCGTCGAACGTGGCCGGTCGAACAGCGGTGTCGCGTTCGAGGCCCTCGCGGTTGCCGCTTGATTGGTGTTGCCGGCTTGTGTTTCGGAGGACTGGGCCACCGCGGCTTCGGTCTGTGGCGTTACCGTCACGGCGGTGGGACCGTTCTCGCCGTTGCCTTCTTCGAAGAAGAGCGCCTCGGTCTCGCGCCGAAGGATCAGCGTGCCCTTCGTTCCCATGAACATCTCGTAGTAGTCGTCGAAGGCATTCGATTCGATCGACGAGAACACCGCCGTCTGGCCGCCCGGATATTCGAAGGTCGCGTAGACATGGTCGGGGACTTCGCGGCCTTCACCCTTGAAGCGATACAAGCCACCCGAGGCGCTCACTGCTTCGGGGCTCGATCCGAGGAACCAATTGGTCGCGTTCAGTTGATGGCTGCAGAGCTCCGCCATCAGTCCTTGCGAGTACTGCCAGTAGAGACGCCAGTTGAGCAGATGGTCGAACGTGGGGTACCCCCACTGCGACGGGTCGTAATCAGGCGTGGGCGGCTCGCCCTTGCGACGCCAGTTTCCGTTGCGGTGCCAGGCCAGACGGACGTGATAGATGTCGCCGAGCGCACCCGAACGGATGAGCCCGTCGTACGCGGCGTGATACATCGCGTTGTAGGTGCGCTGATAGCCGATCTCCAGAACCCTGCGATTCCGAAGCGCCGCTTCGCGCATGCGCTCGCAGCTCGCCACGTCGTGAGCCATCATCTTTTCGCACAGGACGTGCTTGCCGGCGTCGAGACAGGCGACCGCGATCTCATCATGGAACCCAAGTGGGGGCGCCATGATCACGGCTTCGAGGTCTTCCTTCTGCAGCATCTCGCGCCAATCCGCATAGTGTCGGGCGGTTGGCCGCTTGCCCTCGACGAGCACTTTGTCTGCCAGCGCCAGGCTGGTTGGATTGATGTCGCACATGGCGCGCAGGTCGGCGAACACCGGGTCGACGTTTCGGAGCAGGCTTCGACCCTGTCCGCCCACGCCGATGAAGCCCACCCGCACGGGTCCGCCGGCGACGGGGCCCCTCAGCGCGGCGGAGACGCCGAGCGCCGCCAGGGCGGGGGTGCCAGCCAGAATCTTCATGAAATTGCGCCGGCCCTGGGCGGCTTGTTCTGGAGTGAGATTCATGCCGCGGCCTCCTCGAATGGCGTCGTTGATCGGCGGCGAATCGCTATCAGCCATCGATCAAGGCCCGCAATGTGTCCGGTCCGGAATGCAAACACGACCGCAACCGCCACCAGCTCAATCAGATTCTTGTTGACCAGGAGATACGCACCCTCCTGACGGGGCTCTTGCAGGCCGCTCATCGGGATCGACGACAAATAAAACGTCGTCAGAAGCGTCATCGCGCCAATGCAGCCGAGTTGAGTGAAGAGTCCAAGCATCAGCGACAAACCGATCGCGACCAACGCGACAACCACGATGCTGTCGATGGTCCCAATCCAAGCCGAGGACCCCAGCGCATTGAACAGCGGCGCAAACAGTCCCGTTGCGCCGCGAAGATATCCGGCGGCGGACCACGGCGCGAGAGGCACGCCGTCGGGCCCCCACGCAGGCCGCAGCAGCTTGACATAGCCCTCGTACAAGAAGTGCCAGCCAATCAAGGTCCTGAGGACGAAGAGCAGCACTTGTTGTGACGCGCTGATCACCGCTCGATCTCCGCGCCGACATGGTTGCCGATCACAAAGGTCCCGGCCGAGTCATCCTCCTGAGTGATCACGGCGAGAGTCTGGGAATGCTGATCACAGTAGCGGTGCGCCAATGTCGGGCCGGCGACGAGAAACGCGGTGGACAACGCGTCGGCGTCAGCCGCGCTCGCGCAGACAGCCGACGCGCTCAACACACCCTCGGCGGGCCAGCCGGATCGGGGGTCCAGGACATGACCGTAACTGCGACCATCGGCAAGAAAGAATTGCTCGCCGGAGCCACTGGTCCCTATCGCCGCATTGCGCAGCCACACCCGGGCGATCCGTTGCGCTCGCCTGGGCGACACGAGGTCAATGGACCAGCCGCGCTCGCGCCCGCCAATGGCCAGCAGGCTACTCTGACCGGCGGACAGGAGAGCGTGCTGCACGCCAGCGCGGCGAAGGTCGCTGGCAACACAATCGAGGGCATAGCCCTTCCCGATCGCGCCCAGGTTCAATTCGATACCCGGTCGGCGAAACTTCACGCTCGACCGCTGATGATCGAGGATGACCTTGGACATGCCGACCAACGCGCGTGTGGACCGAATCTCTTCGGTCGATGGCAGCCGGCCCTCGCGTCGAACAAATCCCCAGCACCGGCTGAGCGGCGTGCTCGTAATGTCGAACGCACCATTGGTCAGGGTTGCCAGCTGCTGGCAACGAGTCAGCAGATTGAAGAGCCCAGGTTCGCAGCGAACGTTTTCGGACGCCGCGCGTTGGTTGATGTGGACGAGGGCGCTCGTCTCGCGAAAGACGGTGAGCTGCGCCTCGATGGCGTCGATCTGGTTCAGTGCCGACTGAGCGGCCTGAATGTAGCGCGCATCCTTGCCGTCGAGTGTGATCTCGAAGCGACAGGCCATGGCGCGACGATGGACTCGCAACCAGTGGCGATTGGTGTCGAGCGGTGCTGGCCGTGGAGCCGCCAGAAACCCGCGTCGCGTCATGTGCCGCAGGGACGTTGTCACTGGGGGCGAGGGTACGGCGGCCGCCAACCGAAGTCAATGGATCATATATGATATGCCGCGCTATGCCGCCGTTACCGCGAACGGCCGTCGTGCTTGCATGCGTGACCATCGCGTCCGGCTCTGCCGATGGCCCCCGCGCATCGGTGCCCGCCGAGCCCAGTGAATTGGTCGTGCGCGCGGGAGCATACGATCGTCGCGACAGCCTGGTGTCGGCGTCCATTCCAGCGCTTGACGGAACCATGCGGCGCTACGAGCTCCGGCACGGAAATGCCCCGGCGATTCCCCTGCAGATCGATGGCGATGGACGCGCGTGGTTCGTGCTGCCAGCGCTCGCCGCCGGGACCGAACGGACTTACACAATCGCCACGGTCGAGACGCGCGACGCTCCTGTCGCACAGCTCGAGCGTGCCGGCAGTGACCTCACCGTGACCGTTGGCGGCAGCCCCGTGCTGCGCTACATCGGCGGACCAGGCCGACTGCCCTCGGCCGATATCAAACCCGCTTACCAACGCGGCGGCTACATCCATCCGGTGCGCACGCCGTCGGGCCGCACGTGTGACCGATGACTACCCGGCCGACCACCGGCATCAGCATGGCGTGATGTTCGCGTGGACGAGCGCGGAGTTCGAAGGTCGCAAAACAGATTTCTGGAACATGGGCAATGCGCTCGGCCGCGTCGAAGCCGTCGCGATTGATGCCGCGTGGAGCGGCGCAGTCCACGCGGGATGGGCTGCGCGGCATCGCTATGTCGACCTGACGTCGGGTTCCCCCAAGCCGGTGCTCGACGAATCGTGGACCACGCGTGTCTTTGGACTGAGAACCACGCCGTCGCTTTACGTGTTCGATGTGGACCTTCGGCAGACGTTGGCGACGAACACGCCGCTCGCATTGCCCGAGTATCACTACGGTGGCATGGCAGTGCGCGGCGCCGCGAGCTTCATGGGGGCCGCGAGCAACGAGACTGTGTTGACCTCCGAGGGCAAGGAACGCGCGACTGCCGATACCACGCGGGCGCGGTGGGCACACGTTGGGGGCCGCGTCGATGGCGCGCTCGTGGGAATCGCCATGCTCGGACATCCCGACAACTTTCGCGCTCCAGAACCGCTGCGGGTGCACCCCACCGATCCCTACATTTGTTTCGCACCCTCTCGTCTCGGTGGCTGGTCAATCACGGCCGGCCAACCCTTCGCCGCCAGGTATCGGTTCGTCGTCGCCGATGGTCCGGCTGATGCCGCGCTGCTCGAGCGTCTGTGGCACGACTACGCAAACCCTCCCACGGTGACGATCAGATAGGCGCGGCTTCGGTTCGAGCCTTAGTCATCAACACATGATTCGCGCCGACCGTCCGCGAACCCCCCGCGATCTCGTGCCGGCGATTGATCGTCTGTTCGAGCTCTCCGCGTCGAAGATTCTCGCGCTCGAGCGTGGCTCGTCTGCGGGCGGCGCGCCGGTGTTCACGGTCGAGGGCCGCTACACGGCTCGGGGCTGGACCGAGTGGACGGAAGGCTTTCAATATGGGTCCGCGCTGCTGCAATACGACGCGACCGGGGATGCCGCATTTTTGGAGCTGGGACGTACGCGGACACTGTCGCGCATGGCTTCGCACCTGACCCACACCGGGGTCCATGACCACGGCTTCAACAACGTCAGCACCTATGGCGCGCTGTGGCGGCTCGGGCGCGAGGGACGCATTCAGGCCGAACCTTGGGAGGCGCACTTTTACGAACTCGCTTTGAAGATCAGCGGTGCGGTCCAGGCGCGGCGCTGGACCAGGCTGCCGTCGGGTGGCTTCATTCACTCGTTCAACGGCGCGCATTCGTTGTTCGTGGACACGATCCGCTCGCTTCGCGCCCTCGCTCTGGCCCACTTTCTGGGCCATCGATTGAGCGAGGAGCAGGATGCCCAGGTCAACCTCCTCGAGCGTCTGTTGCAGCACGCGCACGCCACCGCGCAGTACAGCGTCTATTACGGCCGGGATCGCGACGCGTATGATGTGCGGGGACGCGTGTCACACGAGGCCTTGTTCAACGTGGCCAATGGCACTTATCGAGGACCCAGCAGTCAACAGGGTTTTTCTGCCTTTCACGACCTGGACGCGCGGGCTGGCCTGGGCGATGCTCGGCTTTACCGAGCTGATCGAATTTCTGGACGACGTGCGCGATCCGTTGACGGGAGGTGAGGATCGGACGACGGTCGATGCGTGGATGATTGAGGCCGCGCGCGCGACGTGCGATTTCTACATCGATCATGCCGCATGCGCGGATGGCATTCCGTACTGGGACACTGGCGCCCCGGGCCTGGTCGCGCTCGGTGATTGGGCCACACGGGACGCGGATCCGTTCAACGATCACGAACCGGTCGACAGTTCGGCGGCGGCAATTGCGGCGCAGGGTTTGATGAGGCTGGGACATGTCCTCGCTCGTCGCGGAGAGGACGGCGAACGCTACCTGCAGTCCGGACTTCGAGTGCTCGCCACGCTGTTCGACGCCACCGGGCCCTATCTCAGTCAGGCACCGGATCATCAGGGCCTGATTCTCCATTCCATCTACCATCGTCCCAACGGCTGGGATTTTGTGCCCAAAGGGTCGCGAATACCACGCGGCGAGTCGAGCCAGTGGGGCGATTACCACGCGCGCGAAGCGGCCCTCTACGTCAAACGGCTGGCGTCGGCCGGCCCCTATCTCACGTTCTTCGGACCACATGGCAGAGACTAAACCGCGCCCGCTTGCCGTGGTCACGGGTGGGACACGCGGCATCGGTCTCGGCATAGCCCGTGCGCTTGCGCAGGACGGCTGGAATCTCGCGATCGCCGGGTTGCGTCCGCGTGAGGAGGTCGAACGCGTGATCACCAGCCTGGCCGAACAAGGCGGCGTCGTGCGCTACGTTCAGGCCGATGTGGGTCGTGCCGCGGATCGCGCCAGGCTGGTAGCGGAAGCGGAGTCGTTGGGACCGGTCGCCGCGCTCGTGAACAATGCCGGGCGTGCGCCCGCTGTCCGCGCGGACTTGCTCGAGACGGCTGAAGAGAGCTTCGAAACGCTCCTGCGAACCAATTTGCAGGGCCCGTACTTCCTCGCGCAGGCGTTCGCCCGCGCCATGGTTGCCGCGCAGGTTGGCCGGCCCGTGCGAACGGGGATCGTCTTCATCACCTCGGTCTCTGCCGAGATGGCATCGATCAATCGCGGCGAGTACTGCGTGAGCAAAGCGGGGCTCGCCATGGCCGTCAAGTTGTTCGCCGCCCGCCTGGCGCCCCACGGCATTCCGGTCTACGAAGTGCGACCGGGGATCATCGCCACCGACATGACGGCCGGGGTCAAAGATCTCTACGACCGGCGTATCGCCGACGGGTTGGTCCCGAATGGCCGCTGGGGCACGCCCGAAGACGTGGGGACTGCGGTCGCCGCCCTGCTTCGCGGCGACGTGCCGTATGCCACTGGCACGGTGGTTCACATCGACGGTGGGCTGACGATTCCACGGCTGTGAGCGCGGAAGCACGGACGCTGCTTCTTGTGCTCTTCCACGGATCAAGTGTTGCCGCTGCGGCCCACTCGGCTCGCACCGCCCGCTTCGCGCCGTGGAAAACGCCCTCTCCGCGGTCGTCCTGTCGCTCACGCCCGGCGCTTCGGGCAGCTCGAACGCCGGTGAACAATCGATTGGGTGACCGGGTGGTTCGTGCGGTGGTGGCGAATCTCATTCGCGAAACCGAAGATGCGCGCTTCGAGGCGCCGGAACAGGCGACTCGGATCGCGACGACCTCTGAGCGGCGTGATCCGAGCAAGTAAACCGGCTTCGCAGCGTCGCGCGGCGGCGGCGCTGATTCGCCACCAGCGACCGGACAGACCCGTTCGCCCAAACGATTGTGTACGACGTGCGGAGTACGCTAGCCGCCGCCGACTATCGATAGCGCACACGCGGAGAAGCCGGTTTTCCACGCCGCGAAGCGGACGGCGCGAGACGAGTTGCCTGTGACGGCTGGGAATTGGCGCCGTTCTGAGACGATCGACCACGACCTGCGACGACTTCTTTCTTGGGGAAAACTTGCGTCAATTGTCAAGATGATGGCCTTAGAAGATGTGTAGTCAGTGATGCAACAGACGCGACGGTTTCGAGCACCCGGTCGGGTCAACCTCATCGGCGAACACACCGACTACAGCGGGGGATTCGTCATGCCGATGGCAATCCAGTTGGCGACGACCGTCAGCCACACACCACGATCGGATCAGCTCCTCGTCATTCGTTCCGAAGGTTTTGACGCCACCACAACGATCGATCTCGCTCAGCCGCTCTGCCGAACGGGCTCGTGGTCCGATTACATCGCGGGCGTGGCGAAGATGCTGGTTGGCAGATGGTTGGTGCCCGCGAGGCGCCGACTTGCTGATCACCAGTACCGTTCCACACGGCGCGGGGCTCAGCTCCTCGGCGGCACTGGAAGTGGCCGCCGGGTTCGCGCTGCTGACGGCTGCCGGCGACATCGGTCGATCGCAAGAAGCTGGCACGATTGTGCCAACGCGCCGAAAACGAGTTCGTCGGCGCCCGATGTGGAATCATGGATCAATACATCGCCTGCTGCGCCGAGCCCGAGCATGCGTTGATGATCGACTGCCGATCGCTCGAGAGCCGCTCGCTCCGTATCCCCAGTGGTGCCGCCATCGTGGTCCTCAACACGATGGTGAAACATGCCAACGCGAGTGGCGAATACAACGCGAGGCGAATCGATTGCGAGAAGGCAGCGGCGGGGCTGTCCAGCATGCTGCAGCACGTTGGCACGCTGCGCGACGCGACCATTAGCGATCTCTCGACGTCTGAGCCCTATCTCCAGCCGCATGTGCTCAAGCGCGCGCGCCACGTTGTCAGCGAGAATCGACGAGTGCTGGAGGCGGTCGACGCGCTCGAGTCCGATGACCTCACTCGTTTCGGCCGGCTCATGACGGAATCGCACGAGAGCCTTCGCGACAACTTCGAGGTGAGCTGTGCCGAGCTCGAGGTCATGGTCCGGCTTGCCGAGTCCGAGCCTGGCCAGTTTGGAACGCGCATGACGGGCGGCGGATTCGGCGGCTGTACCGTGAGCCTCATCTCATCCTCCGCGGCCGAAACGTTTACGCGATCGATGCAGCGTCGATACGCGGAGGCGACCGGGATCCGCCCGGACGGGTGGATTTGCGTCCCCTCCGGTGGGGTCCACGAAGTTCGGGGCGAGCCATGAGCGTGCTCGATCTGGCGACGCAGGTTCATCGACGCTTCAACGCGCTGACTGGTGAGTGGATTCTGGTGTCGCCCCAGCGCACGGCGCGGCCCTGGCGCGGACAGGTCGAAGATCGAGCCACCGAGATCGTTCCGAATTACGACGCCTCCTGCTACATGTGCCCGGCCAATCTCCGCGCCAGCGGCGAGCGTAACCCTTCCTACCAGTCGACATTTGTCTTCACCAACGATTTCCCGGCACTTACCCCTCCGTCCGTGTTTGATGGCTTGGGCGCCCCTGTGGCTTCCGGCTTTAGCCGGAAGAGCGCGCCAGCCACGCATCCTCCCCCGGTTGCAACGACGAGGTCAATCTGATGCTGGCAGAAGCGGAAACCGGTACTTGCCGGGTCGTGTGCTTTTCCCCCCGTCACGACCTGACGTTGTCCCGGATGACGCGAGAGGCCATCAGGCTCGTCATCGATCTGTTTGCCTCGGAGCGGACGATGCTGGCCGCGCGAGAGGATGTTCGTTACGTCCAGATCTTCGAAAACCGCGGTGCGATGATGGGCGCCAGCAACCCGCATCCCCACGGACAAATATGGGCCAGCGCCAGCGTGCCGCCGGAGATCGTGAAAGAGCAGGGACGCCAGCGCCTGTACTGGGATCGCTGGGGGCGAGACCTGTTGGGCGATTACCTCGACCGCGAGATGACGGCCGGACGCGCCTCGTGTGCGACAACGACGCATTCGTCGCGCTGGTTCCGTTTTGGGCGATCTGGCCCTTCGAGACATTGATCGTGCCGCGTCGGCGTGTATCAGCGATCGATGGGCTGACCTCGGCAGAACGTGACGGGCTTGCCGACATCCTCAAACAGGTGCTCACCCGGTGCGACCAGTTGTTCGACGCGCCATGCCCCTATTCCATGGGCTTCCACGAGTCTCCCGCCGACCACGAGCCGCACCCCGAGTGGCGATGGCACGCGCATGTCTATCCGCCGGTCCTGCGCTCGGCGAGCGTCCGGAAGTTCATGGTGGGGTACGAGCTGCTGGCCAGCCCCCAGCGCGACATCACGCCCGAGCACGCGGCAGAGCGCCTGCGGGCGGCGGGGAAATCTTCCGCCTGAAGGCGGAAGCCACATGATTTCTCCATCCGCTGCAATCACAGGGATCAATCCACGGAAACACGCGACGCGCGGAGGGCGCAGCCGATGCGGGCCGCTCGGATGGCCCCGCCCTCTGAGCGCCGTGATCAGATGCAGGTAAACGGCCTTGCAGCGGATACGGCCCGGCGCCGGTGATTCGCCACCACCGGACGAACGACCCGGTCACCCAATCGATTGGTCACCGGCGTTCGAACTGCCCGAAGCGCCGGGCGGGAGCGACAGAACGACCGCGGAGAGGCCGTTTTCCACGGCGCGAAGCGGGCGGGCAAGCCGAGTGGGCCGCAGCGGCGATACTCATATACCAGCACGGAAGCAGGGAATGCTGAATCTCTGGCTCGCGGCGGGGGAATCTTCCGCCTGAAGGCGGAAGCCACGGCCCACGCCGAATCGCGTCACAGGAGATCAACCGTGATTCTCTCGCGCGCCGAACGATACACGGCCTCGACCACGGCCACGCTGCGCCTGGCCTCGTTGCCATCGCACACGGGCGGACGCCCGTCTCGTATCGCGCCAACGAAGTCCTCGATGATGCGCTGATGCGCGGCGACGTCGGAAACCACCGCGGAGGTCGCACTCTCAGACACGACCGAGGCGGCATCGCCAACCGTCGTGACCATGCGATCGCCCTCCAAAACAAGCGATCCTGCGCGGCCGATGATCTCCAGACGCCGCGGCTGCCCGTCATGCGCAGCCGTCGTCGCGACGACGGTCCCCAGCACGCCGCTGGCGAACTCGAGCGCCGCGACGGCGGTGTCCTCGGCTTCGATGGCGTGGGCCCGAGTCGCGATTGAGCCTGAAACACGAACCACCGGTCCCAGCAGGTACAGCATGAGATCGACCGTGTGGATGCCCTGGTTCATCAGCGCGCCCCCGCCGTCGAGTGTCCACGTTCCCCGCCACTTTGACTCGGAGTAGTACGCAGCCGAACGCGACCACTTCACCTCGCCGGTGGCGAGCACGGGCGTACCGATGACACCAGCGTCGATGGATTGCTTCAGCGCGATGACGTCCGGCTTGAGCCGGTCCTGAAAGAAGACGCCCAGCATGACACCCGCGCGGCGCACTTCGTCGAGCAGCGTGTCGATGCGACGGGTGCTGATGTCCAGCGGCTTCTCCACGAGCACATGCCGTTGCGCACGGATTGCGGCTGCCGCCTGCTCCGCATGACAGCCTGAAGGACTGCCGATCAACACCAGGTCGATGGCGTGGTCACCGATTAGCGCGTCGATCGAATCGTATGGCGTCGCGCGATGTCGCTCGGCGAGTGCTCGGGTCTTGGAGGGGTTCTCGCCGAACACGGCGACGACGCCGTAGGCCTGCCGCTTCGGCGGCACGAGCATGCGTCGCGCTGATGTTGCCCGCCCCAACGATCCCGACGTTCACGAGTCTGTCTCGTGTCTAGACGTCTCTTCCCTAGACCGCATAGCCAAGCTTCTCGAGAAACTGTTTGGCCATCAGCGCCGACTCCTTGGGTGTGCGCGCCTTGTCGGGCACCGAGTCGAGTTCGACAATCGCCCAGCCTTTGAAGTGTGCTGCATCGAGCGCTGCAAATACCGCTTTCAAGTCGACGTTGCCGCGCCCGAGGTCGACGAAGCGATAGGACTGCATCGGATCGCCAGTGTGTCCGGGAAGGGGACTCTCGACATCCTTGATATGGAGGAAGAGGAGCCGATCGGCGTACTTCCGAATCGCAGCCGCCGGATCTCCGCCGCCCTGATGATAGTGCGCCACATCGAGAAGGACTTTGACGTAGCGCGGATCTGTCGCCTCCAGCACCCAATCGACCTCCTGCGGTCGTTCGCCGATCGCATTCATGTGATTGTGATACGCCACCGGAACGCCGAGGTCGGCCGTCCGTTTGCCGATTTCCGTCATCAAGTGGCCGAGACGGCGATAGTCCGCCGGTTGCAGCTGACGCTTGGGTCGGGAATCGGTCAATTGCAGATAGAGGCCTCCGGCGTCGCGGACGAATCGCGCGTGCTTGGTGTGGATGGCCAGATCTTCGGCCTCGAACTCGGGATCGATGCGAACGCCGCCACTCGAGAACGCGACCATCGTCAAGCCATGCTTCGCCAGAAGCGCCTTGAGTGCGGCGGGTTTGTCACCAAACTCCGGCAGCGTGCTGGTCCGCAACTGGATGCCTTTGAAGCCGACGGCAGCGACGTCCTCGATGGCCTGCTTGTCCTGGCCCTGCCACGTAATGGCGGCATAGCCGAACCGAAGGTCGGCGGGTGCCTCGGCGAAGACCGGCCGCAGTCCCGTCAGTGCCAGTCCACTGGTGGCGAGCGCCGCGTCCCGGAGAAATCGACGACGAGTCGTTTCAGCGTTCATGAAATTACCTCTGCGCAATTCCAGCAACTTGCGCTTTTGAACTGACAACTGAAAACTGACAACTGACGATTTACAGTCGCACGCCTCACCAACTGTGCATCGTGCCATCCAGCAGGCGGTTGACCGGCAAGTACGCGCGGTCATATGGAAACCGCCCTGCGAGATCTTCATCGATGTCCACACCGAGTCCTGGCGCATCACCAGGGTGCATGAACCCGTCTTCGAAGCGGTAGGCGTGTGGAAATACGCGATCGGTGTCGTCGGTGTGCCGCATATATTCCTGAATGCCGAAGTTGTGGACACTGAGGTCGAAGTGAAGCGCGGCCGCCATGCACACCGGGCTGAGGTCGGTCGCGCCGTGCGAACCCGTTCGCACTTGATAGAGCTCCGCCAGGGCCGCGATCTTCCGCAGGTGACTGAGGCCGCCAGCGTGGACGACGGTCGTGCGGATGTAGTCGATCAGCTGCTCGCTGATCAGCTGCGAGCAGTCGTGGATCGAGTTGAACACCTCGCCGACTGCCAGCGGCGTGGTCGTGTGCTGACGAATCAGACGGAAGCGAGACTGCTCCTCCGCGGGCGTCGGGTCCTCCAGCCAGAAGAGATGATACGGCTCCAGACTCTTGCCCAGTCGACCGGCTTCGATCGGCGAGAGTCGATGGTGGACGTCGTGCAGCAGATGGACGTCGGGACCGAACTCCTTGCGCAGGCGTTCGAACAACGCCGGCACGAACGTCAGGTAGCGTTCGCTGCTCCATCGCGTCTCCGGCGGCAGGCCTTTCTCGGCCGGTTCGTAGTACAGGTCGCCGCGGCCCACGCCGTACGAATGCTCCAGACCCGGCACCTGGCATTGCGCTCGAATTGCCCGATACCCGAGCGACCGGTAGCGCGCGACCGCGGCAACCGTCTCGTCGATCGTCGAGCCGTTGGCATGCCCATAAACCATCACCGCATCGCGAGACGCGCCGCCGAGCAAGCGGTAGACCGGCACGTTCAGCGACTTGCCAAGAATGTCCCACAGGGCAGAGTCGACCGCCGCGATCGCGGTCATCGTCACCGGCCCGCGGCGCCAGTATGCCCCCTTGTAGAGGTACTGCCAGATGTCTTCGATGCGGCGTCGCGTCGCGTCCGATCAACTGGGGAATGACGTGGTCGTTCAGATAGCTCGCCACGGCGAGCTCACGGCCGTTCAGCGTGGCATCCCCGAGCCCATGAATCCCGTCCGCGGTCGTCAGCTTCAGTGTGACGAAGTTGCGGCCGGGGCCGCAGACAATGACTTTGCCGTCATTGATTTTCATACGCACGAGCAGGATATGACAGGCACCGGCACTCCGTCAGGGGTGACAGTTACCTGAGGCACCGGCTGGGACACTGGCGAGTGGAATAGGTAAGATGAGGCCGAGGTTCCCATGACCAGGCGAACTGCCAGTTACAAGTTACAAGTTACGAGTTCAAAACGTGGAGCGCCGTTTGGAACTTGGAACTTGGAACTTGGAACTCTTGTCTCTCGCCGTGGCGCTGTTTTCTATGGCGCAGCCTGCACCGCACGCGTCCGGCGGACAGCCGTCATCCGATGAACGACTGGCCGGATGGCGTCTGCTCTTCGACGGCTCGACGACACAAGGATGGCGAGGTTTCAAGAAGCCGGCGTTTCCCGCGCAAGGCTGGCTGGTCGAATCGGGCATGTTGAAGCACGTGGCCAGCGGCGGACAGCAGACCGCCGACAGCGTCGACATCATCACGCTCGACACCTTTGCCGACTTCGATCTCAGATTCGAGTGGCGGGTAGCCCCTGGCGGCAACAGCGGTGTGAAGTATCTCGTGACCGAGGAACGCGAGGGCCCGATCGCGCACGAATATCAGTTGATAGACGACGAGCGACATCCTGACGCGAAGATCGGGGCGCACCGTTCGACCGCCGCGCTCTACGATGTGATCGCCGCGCCGGCGAGCAAGCGACTCAACCCGGCTGGCGCATTCAACGAGGGCCGCATCGTCGTCAGCGGCACGCACGTCGAGCATTGGCTGAACGGGACGAAGCTGATCGAGTACGAACTCGGGAGTCGCGACCTGATCGCCGCCAAGTCTCGCAGCAAATTCAAGGATGTGCCCGGCTGGGGCCAGAAGCTGAGAGGGCACATTCTGCTGCAGGATCATGGCGACGAAGTGTGGTTTCGCAACATTCGGCTCCGCGTCCTGCCGGCGCCCAGCGTCGCAAACTTCTAGACCGGAGACTCCCGTGGCTCCCGGTTCAGGCGGAACATTCCAGTGGACGCAGCCCCGCGCCTCGCCCTCGTTCGACAGAGTAACAGGTTGTGTTTGCGCTGGCGTGCCGGGAAGGTCACGATGTGCCGGGCATGCGCGAACTCGACGAAAAGGCCGACCGTCTGGCTCGCCTCGCGCACAGCGAAGGGGCGGGCGGCATCCTCGTCAACACCCAACCGAATTTTGCCTGGCTGACCGGCGGGCGATCCAATCGAATTGACGGCAGCCGTGAGAACGGGAACGGCAGTCTCCTGGTCACCGCCAGAGGAGATCGCTACGTTGTCGCCAACAACATCGAGATGCCGCGCCTGCAGGAAGAAGCGCTGGCGGGGCTCGGGTTCAAACCACTCGAGTACCGTTGGACGTCGGAGCACGCGGATCCCTCCACGCCCATTCGGGCAGCCCGGGATGTCGTCGGCAACGGGTGCGACATTGCCTGCGATGGGGCGCTGATCGGCGGCAGACCCCTCGAAGCCCAGATTGCCGCAGAACGATCGCTGCTCACCGATGAAGAAGTGGAGCGGTATCGTGCCTTCGGACGGGATATGGGCGTCGCGGTGGGCGAGGCGTGCCGCGCCCTCGTTCCTGGCCTCGACGAGCAGGAAGTCGCGCGGCGCGCGCGGATGGCGGTCGAGGGCGCCGGCGCACGCGCGGTGGTGACGCTCGTCGCGGCTGATGATCGCATCGCGCGCTTCCGTCATCCAGCGCCGACGGCCGAACGGTGGAGGCACAGCGTGATGGTCGTCATTTGTGCGCAGCGCGCAGGGCTGACGGTCGCGCTGTCGCGGATCGTGATGGCCGAGACGCCCAGCACCGAGTTCGTCCACCGCACCGAGGCCACGACCACGGTCTTCGAACGCCTGAGTCGGGGCCACCAAGGCTGGCGTCAACGGGGCAGAGTTGTTCACGGTCGCAGCCAAGGCGTATGCGGATGCCGGCTTTCCCGGCGAAGAGGGGCGGCACCACCAAGGCGGCGCCATCGGCTATCGCTCGCGCGACTGGGTGGCCCATCCAGCCTCGCGTGATCTGGTGCGATCGCGTCAGGCATTTGCCTGGAATCCGAGCATTACCGGCACCAAGGTGGAAGAGACGGCGCTCTTGACGCCGGATGGGATCGAGTTGCTGACGACGAGTCCGGGCTGGCCGGCGATTCCCATTAGCGCGGGTGGCCGTGCCCTCCCAGCGCCGGGCTGGCTGACGCTATAAGGCTAGCGAGCTCCGGATCTTCCGACTAAAGCCGGAGCCAGTCTCACGTGCGCTTCGTTCGCGAAGCGCTTCGGCGGATCCTGCCGCGGCCTTGGCCGCGGCTGTCAGGCGGAAGATTCGCCGGGCCGTGTCACCCACAACTCAGGAAGCGTGGGTCGCCAGCCGTTCGCTTCGGGGTAACGGCACCCGCGCGCGGATCCGGGTCCCGGCACCCGGTCGCGATGCGATCAGGCATTCACCGTCGACCAGGCTCAGCCTCTCCCGCATGCCGATCAATCCGAGCCCGTGGCTCCTCATGGCGGCCTCGGGATCGAAACCGACGCCCTCGTCGGTGACGTCGAGTTGAATCTCATTGCGGCTGCCGCCGAGCGACACCGACACGCGACGCACTGCGGCGTGTCTGACAGCATTGCCCAGCGCCTCCTGCAACACGCGGAACAGGGCCAGCGCGACGGCATCCGGGAGATCGTCCGGCACGCCCTCATGGCGGAAGTCAATCGTGACGTCGTGGCGCGCGGATAGGTCCTCGCAGAAGCTCCGGGCTGATGCCGCGAATCCGAGCAGCTCGAGTCTGGAGTACCACTGATCCGAGATCGCGTGAATCTCGCCCGCCAGATCGCCAAACTGGACGCACAGTTCCTCGACACGAGCGCGCATCTGGTCGACGCCAACGCACGAAGCCTTGCTCAAGCTGTGCAGTTGTATCGTGATCCCCATCATCCGTTGGCTGAGATCATCGTTGAGCTCCTTGGCGATCCAGGCGCGCTCTACTTCGTGCGATTGCATCAGCCTGCGGCTCAAGCCGGACAGTGCGAGAGCTGGCGAGCTTGAGATCCGTCACGTCCATCGCGGATCCGAAGTACCCAACGAAGTCATCCGCGGCAAATCTCGGTACGCCGGCGGCGAGGATCCATCGGTACTCACCGTCGTGACGGCGGAGGCGGTACTCCACTCGGAAGGGCTCACGGCGGTCGAACGCCTTAGTGTAGATGTCGAGGCAGCGCCCCAAGTCATCAGGATGGACGGCTTCTTTCCAGCCGTCTCCCAATTCCGCCTCTATCGGTCGGCCGGTGAAATCGAGGAAGGCACGATTGACGTTCGTGCACCGCTTGTCGGGACCTGCGCTCCAGATCATGACCGGCGCCGCATTCGCCATCAGGCGGAAGCGCTCTTCGCTTTCGCGGAGCGACCGTTCCGCACGGCGGCGTTTGACCAGGCTCGCCAGCAAGGCGAACACGAGCACCGCCTGGACGCTCCCGAAGGCGGCGCCCGCGATGATCTGAGGCTTATATCGTTGCCACGCCGTCGGCTCGCGAAATCGCACGACGCTACCTGGCTGCAGGCGATCCTCGGCAATGCCCCAGCGGCGCAGCTCGCGCCAGTCGAAGGCCGGTGTCGTCGCAACCTGCATCGCCGTGAGACTTTGCGGCGATTCGCCCCGGAGTATGCGGACGGCGACTGACGCTGTGTTCCGGCTCAGGTCCTCGATGGACAGCAGCGGACCGCCCACGATACCGCGGCCCAGTTGCGTACTGTGCAAACCGAAGATGGGCGCCTTGGCGGCGGCGTGCAACGCGCTCAGCGTTCTTTCCTCGACATGACGAACACCCTTCGCGTCCAACGACAAGACCCCGTAGAGGATCGCGGATTGCGGTTCCAGCGAGGCGCAGCCCTTCAGCATCTCTTCGAAGGACAGCTCATTCGTCCAGATGAACGTCAATCGGCCCTCGAATCGTCGAAGCCCTCGCTTGAGCTCCTCGAGCCAGAACTGCTCGAACTGGGAGGCCCCGATGACCACGAAGATCGTCCTGGTGTCGGGAAGGAGCCGCAGGATGGTCTCGATCATCTGCGGCGGGTCATGCTCGACGGCGACAGCCGTGTCGTTGGCGGTAAGAGCCCGGTTCTGCACGAACCGGCGATCGACTCCGGCCAGCAGCATCGGCGTTGTCGGAAAGAGCTGCTGCCGGTACGTCTGCGCGAACACGGCCGCCGGTCCACCGACGGGCACCACGAGATCCAGCCGCCGGCGAGGCAAGGTGGATCGAAGCTCGTTCACGATCGATTCTTCTGATGCACTGGGCTTCAGCCGTGCCGCCTGCAGCGACACCTCGATGAAATCGATTGGTTCCGCGAACAATCGGCTCAGCTCAGGGCGGAACATATTGGCAAACGCGTTGTGGGATCCGAAGTCGCGCTCGTACGAGTAAAGCAACAACACCTGCCGCGGTTCGGTTTGTGCGCCGCTGACCGACGCGCACGCCAGAATCACGACCGTCGCCCAGATGGAGTGACGACGACACCTGTCCAACCGGCGGCTCTTAGCTTCATGTGTGCCGACGGCCAGTGATCTCCAGATCGCGGGCGACGGGGCTCCATTTCGGCAGACTGACGCTGATGATACCCGGCCAGGGAGGGACTCGCCGATGTCGAAGCCTACCCGCTCCCTGTGGACTCCGCCCCAAGGTGCGCATGCGCTTCAGGCTGCAGCCGAAAGCCTGTCGGATCCTGGCAATGGAGCCTGTTACTCGCCCGTCATATTCCTCTTGACACGCCCTCGCCGCAGGCCTATTTTGTCCCATCATTAGTCAATATCGCATCCGTACTCCCACGGGCTTGATCCGTGGAGGGTTTGCAATCGGCGCCTCAACTGGGGTCGATGGCGGCCTGGCGGGCAGGACGGACGGACCTATTTAGTCTAACGATTAGACGAATGAGGAAGATCGACACGATTCGCTTCCGGGTTGCCACCCGCCAGACCTCGCGCGAGATCAACCGCACGATCGTCCTCAATCTCGTGCGCGCGCGGCAGCCCATCTCACGCGCGGACCTCGCGCGGGCCATGAGCGTGCGCCGCGGCGCCGTCAGTCTCATTGTCAATGATCTGCTCAAAGAGGGCGCCATTATCGAAGGCGCCACCGGCGATGCGGTCCGTGGCCGCAAGCCCACGTTCCTCTACATCAACAGCCGACGCCGCGCCGTTCTCGCCATCGATATTCGCGTCAGCCAGACCCTGATGATGCTGGCCGATCTGGTCGGCAATCCGATCGGCGGCATCGTTACGATGCCGACCGTGCGAGATCCAGAACGTCCTGGTGGAGTCGCTGTCCGCACGGATGAAGGAGCTGCTCGCTCACCACCCGGACATCGATGAATGCATTGGCATCGGCGTCGCGGTGCCCGGCATGGTGGAGAGACCGTCGATGCTGGTGCTGCACGCACCGACGCTGGGATGGCGGGATGTGGATTTTCGCGGGCTGCTCGCCACGGCGACGCGTCTGCCGGTAGAACTGGAGAACTCCGGTCGTGCCTGTGCGCTGGCGCAGCTATGGACCATGCACGGTGGTGGCGAAGGGCCGGCCGGCGACTTCGTGTTCGTCTCGGTTTCTGACGGGCTGGGCGTTGGTATATGTCTGCACCGCGAGGTCCTGCGCGGGCGGCACAACCTGGCCGGCGAGTTTGGCCACATTCCGTTGTCGATTGATGGCCCGCGCTGCTCGTGTGGATCGACGGGTTGCTGGGAAGCTTATGTCTCCAACCGCGCGACGCTGAGCCGCTACTTCAGTCAGGACTCCGACGAGCTCACCGCCGACACGCCGGCGTTCACGATCGACGATCTGCTCGCGCGCGCGCGGGGCAGTGACCTCAAGGCACGCGCCGCGCTACAGGCAACGGGTCGCTATCTTGGCATCGGCCTGGCCGCGGTGATCAACGCGCTCGATCCGTCCGTCGTGTACGTCGGCGGAGAGATCACGGGCGCTTGGGACCTCGTCGAGCCGACGCTGCGCGCGGCCGTGGCTGAGCGCGCGCTGACACCGGCGGTTGCCGCGACACCCATACGTCCGGTCCCCGCGCTCGAATACCCCCGACTCAGGGGCGCGGCAGCGCTCGTTACCGCGCCTGCATTTGCAGCGCCCGTTGTCGCTTGACCAAACCGCTCGTCCATCTTGGGAGCTGTTATGAACGCTATAAACACCATTCAGGACAGTGAAAAGCGCGCGGCACTGGAACAGGTTTTGACCAGTGCGACCTTCGTGCGGGCCACACAGGTTCGCAACTTCCTCCGCTACATCTGCGAGATGGAGCTGCGGGGACTCGGTCACACGCTGCACGAGTACCTCATCGGCGTCGAGGCCCTCGGCCGTCCGACCGCGTACTCCACCGACGAGGATTCCAGCGTTCGGCGGCGTGCGTATGCGCTGCGGCGAAAGCTCGACGAGGTCTACGCGCACGAACTGGCGAACGCCTCCGTGCGAATCGTCGTGCCCAAAGGCAGCTACGTGCCGTTTTTCGTTTTCAACGAAGCTCGCGAGGTTGCCCGTGACTCTTACAGAGTGTCGATTCCTCCGGCTGCCAATCGTCGCGCTGGTCTTTCTGCTGCTTAGCGTTCCTCGGCCCTTCGCAGAGAGCGACGCCGGCCGTCCGGAGGTACGCCAATCGGCGCCGGATCCGGCCAAGGCCAAGCGGCTTGCGTGGTTTCACGAGGCGAAGTACGGCCTGTTCATTCATTGGGGTCTGTACGCCATCCCGGCGGGCGAATGGAAGGGTCGGCGTATTCCCGGCATCGGCGAGTGGATCATGAATCGTGCGCAGGTTCCGGTGAAGGAATACGAGCAGCTCGCCAGGCAATTCAATCCGGTCAAGTTCGACGCCGATGCCTGGGTGCGGCTCGCCCGAGACGCCGGCATGAAGTACATCGTCATCACCGCCAAGCATCACGACGGCTTCGCCCTGTACGACTCAAAGGTCAGCACGTACGACATCGTCGATGCGACTCCATTCAAGCGCGATGTGCTGAAGGAACTGGCTGCAGCCTGCGCGAAACACGGCATGCGATTGGGTTTCTACTATTCGCAGGCTCAGGACTGGCACGAGCCCAACGGGGCAGGGAACACCTGGGACTTTCTCGCCGATGAAACGAAGAAGGATTTCGACCAGTACCTCCGGGACAAGGCCGAGCCGCAGGTCCGCGAGCTGCTGAGCGACTACGGCCCGGTTGCGCTGATCTGGTTCGATACACCGCGACTCATGGACCAGGCGCGCGCGCAGCGATTCGTCGACATCCTTCGATCGAGCCAACCCGACACGCTCATCGACGGCCGGCTCGGCATGCCCGGCGACTACGTCACGACGGGCGACAACGTGATTCCGCCCGACGTCCAAGGCGAGGCCTGGGAAGTGCCCGCCACACTCAATCACACCTGGGGCTACCGCAAGGACGATCACGACTGGAAATCACCGCAAACGGTGATCTTCAAGTTGATCGACATCGTTTCAAAGGGCGGCAACTACCTGCTCAACGTCGGCCCCATGGCGGACGGGACTATCCCGCAGCCGAGTCAGGATGTTCTGCGCACGGTCGGTCAATGGTTGCGCGTCAACGGTGAGGCGGTGTACGGCGCCGGCGCCACGCCCTTTGGCGACGAGCTCGGCGAGCCGAGCGCGAAGGGCGCGAAGAACGTTCGCGGTGAGCCACTGTTTCTGCAAAACACCCAATGGCGGTACACGACCCGGCCGGGGAAGCTTTACGTGACGTTCTTCGACGAGCCCCGGGCGCCGTTTCCACTCCCCGCGATGAAGAACACGATCGGACGTGCCTATCACCTGAACGGCGGTGCTGAGATCAAGACCACGGTTGAGGCCGGACGCACGATGCTGCACCTCGACCGGCCCATTCTCGACCCGACTGCCACGGTGATTGTTGTCGAATTCGATGGACACCGGATTCAGCGCTAGCGTTCTCGATTTCCTGCGCAGCGTCACACGATGACTACGCTTTCGCGCCGAACGGTGTTGCAGCTCGCAGCCAGCGTGCCGGTGTCGGCCTGGTTGCAGCGAGCGAACGCGTTGAATGCGAGCGCGTTGACAGGCGCATCTTGGAAGGCAGTCGCAGCCGACGGGACCGCAGCGCCGGCAGCGGTGCAGTTGACGCGTACGTGGAACGCGGAACGCTGCCAATTCGAGCTCCGCAACCACGGCAGTACCCCGGTCGCCCTCAAGGAAGTGGTGCTCTTCGAGGTGAGGCATGCGCTGCCGGAAGAAACGCCTGTGTACGGCGAGGGCTTTCAGATGCTCAGCCAGACGGGTGGCACGCTGAGCGCGCTCAGTGACTTGGGGAACTACACGGACCGCGAGCACTACAAGCTCTCGCAACCACCAGGCGCCAGCGTCGTCTACAACCTCTTGACGCTGGCCTCACCCAACGCGCACCAGGTTCTGGCGTTCACGTCGTGCCGACGCTTTAGCGGCCGGTTTCACGTTCGTCCGCAGGCGATTGACATCGTTCTCGATCTGGAAGGGATGTCGGTTGGCCCGAACGAGTCGTGGCCACTCGAGGAGTTTGCCTTTCATTCCGGCGCCGATCGCGAGGTCTTGCTGGCGAGCGTCGCGGCGCGACTGGCGGCGTCGACTGACGCGACCGGCGAGCGGATCGCCCACCGGTCTCCGGTCGTCAATGGCCCGCGAGATTTTGCGGTGCCACCCTCAGGGTGGTGTTCGTGGTACTGCTTCGGGCCCAAGGTTACCGCGCGGCAGGTGCTCGATAACCTCGACGTGATTGCCCGCGACATTCCGGGGCTTCGCTACATCCAAATCGACGATGGCTATCAGCCGGCCATGGGTGATTGGTTGGAGACCGGCAGCGCGTTTGGTGGAGAAGTGCAGACGGTCCTCCGTCAGATTCGCGAGCGTGGCTTCGAGCCGGCCATCTGGGTCGCCCCGTTCATCGCGGAGGAGAGCTCCAACGTCTTCAAGCAGCATCCCGACTGGTTTGTCAAAGACGATGAGGGCAAGCCGCTTCGTGCCGATCGCGTCACCTTCGGCGGCTGGCGGAGGGGACCCTGGTATGCGCTGGATGGCACACATCCGGAAGCTCAGTCACACCTCGAGCGAGTCTTCAAGACGATGCGCGACGAGTGGGGCTGCACCTACTTCAAGCTGGACGCCAACTTCTGGGGTGCCATTCACGGAGGGCGATTTCGCGATCCGCGGGCGTCGCGGGTGGAAGCCTATCGACGTGGAATGGCCGCCGTGCTCAAAGGCACCCGCGACGCCTTCGTCCTTGGCTGCAATCATCCGCTCTGGCTCTCGACCGGCCTCATCCATGGGTCGCGCAGCTCGCACGACATCCGGCGCGACTGGAAGCGCATTCGGGACACGGCTCGACAGAACCTGAGTCGCAACTGGCAGAACGGACGACTGTGGTGGAACGACGCGGACGCCATCGTCCTGACCGGCGATCTGAGCGACGACGAGTTCTGCTTCCATGCGACGGTGATCTTCGCGAGTGGGGGGATGATTCTGTCGGGCGACGATCTCACCACTATCCCGCCGCAGCGGCTGGCGATGCTCAAGAAGCTGCAGCCGCCGACCGGACGCGCGGCTCGGTTCACCGATGGGAACCTGCGCGTCGGTGTTGTTCGACTGAAGGACCGTCAGGCGATTTGTCTTTTGAACTGGGACGACGGACCGCAGCCGGTCGGCTTTTCGCTGACGCGCACCAGCCGGGTGCGCGAGCTCTGGACCGACGAGGAGCTCGGGCAGCGTTCTGGAGACAGCACGCTGACGCTTGCTCCACGCAGTGGCAAGGTGCTCCTGTGTGATCCGACTTGAAGGCCCGTGACTTCCTTTGGTTTGACCTTGAATGGAGGGGGAGATGACTCGACTTCGTGCCGCTGCGACTCTCGGCAGCTTTGTTCTATCCGTCTGTTGCGCGGTGCCCGCGGCTGCGCAGGTCGCGACTGGAACCATCCTCGGAAACGTCAAAGACGCATCAGGCGCGTCGGTTCCGGGCGCGATCGTCACGGCGACCAACGTCGACACGCAGTTCTCGCGCGGCACCTCCACCGACGAGTCTGGCCAATACACGCTGCGACTCCTCCCGCTGGGTAATTACAAGGTCGACGTGACGCTGGATGGGTTCAAGAACTTCACGCAAACCGGCATTCTGCTCGAAGTGGGCCGGAACGCCCGGGTCGACGCCACCATCGAGCCCGGCGCGGTTTCGGAGGTGGTGTCGGTGGTGGCCGATTCGCCGCTGGTCGACGCCAACACGGCGTCGCTGTCGCGAACCGTCAATCAGAACGATGTCTTGAATCTCCCGCTTGTCAACCGTGACCTTTACTCGCTGCTCAGCATCACCGGCGGCGTCACCAGCAACGAGAACACGAACTCCCTCGGGGGCCCCGAGCAGCAGACGACTATCAATGGGTCGCAGAGAGCGCAGATCGGCACCGTCAGCTTCCAACTCGATGGAGGCAACAACACGGCTGGCCTTCGCGGCACCGGCAATCCCGCCCCGAATCCCGAGGCGGTGCAGGAGTTCCGGGTCATCACCAACAACTACGCCGCCGAATACGGCCGTTACCCCGCAGGCATCGTGGACGTCGTCACCAAATCCGGGACCAATCAGATGCGCGGCGCGGCTTTCGAGTTCTTCCGGGATGAATCGCTGAATGCCAAGCGGTGGGCGCCGCCCGGGGTCGCCGCTGTCACGGACCCGCTCGATCGCAACCAGTACGGCGCGGCGCTCGGCGGGCCGATCCGGCTGGAGAAAACCTTCTTCTTCGCGAGCTATTCGGGCCTCCGACAGACGGAGACCTACTATCGCAACACCGCCACCGTCCCGACGGCGCGCGAGCGGGCAGGCGATTTCTCGCAGTCCGCGATCAAACCCCGAGATCCCGTAACCGGCGCCCCGTTCGCTGGCGATCTCATTCCTACCAACCGGCTCGACCCCGCGGCGATGACGATCCAGGAACGTTATGTGCCGCTGTCCAACCTGCCGAACAACTTCTACGAGGTGAGCCGGCCCGACCCGCTCGACAGCGACGAGGCCACGTTCAAGCTGGATCACTCGCTGACCGCGAACCGGTCCCTCGCGCTCAGCTACTTCTATCAGAAGGGCACAGACACTCAGCCCTTGTCGCTCACCGGCAACATTCCGTGGGTCGATCGTGACTTCAAGTGGAGCCAGCACAATCTGAACATTACCGACACCTGGATGCTG
This sequence comes from uncultured Acidobacteriota bacterium, assembly GCA_963802675.1. Lineage (GTDB taxonomy): Bacteria > Acidobacteriota > Vicinamibacteria > Vicinamibacterales > UBA2999 > JACCSI01. The sequence goes on along the minus strand of CAWDJL010000015.1, from coordinate 206,461 downwards.
AACGCTTCGATGTTCAACCAGTTCCGCTTCACGTACACACGGCAATTCGGCGGGCGCGTGAACAATCCCACCACGTCGCTCGGAGACTTGAACTCGCGGTTCGTCATTCAGGGCGACCCGACGCTGCCGCGGCTAACAGTCTCGGGCTATTTCACGGGGCAGACATCGATCGCCGGGCCTGACGCGGGCAGCGACTACTTCTCGGTGAAGGACAGCCTGTCGCTGGCGCGCGGCAACCATTCGTTCAAGTTCGGCGGTGAAGTATCGTACGAGAGCATCGTTCACGACACGTTGCTGGACAATTATGGGGTGTTCGCCTTTAACAGCACAAAGACGGGCAACGCGTATGCGGACTTCCTGCTGGGGCTTCCCGCCACGATGACTCAGGATGCCCCGATCAGAAAGACGGACAACGGCGCCTACGTCAGTCTCTTCGCGCAGGACGACTACCGCGTCCATCCGCGGGTGACGCTGAATCTGGGCGTTCGCTACGACCTGCAGTTTCCGTTAACCGATCCCGACGACCGCAAGCTCGCATTCGTGCCTGGGGCGAAGTCGCAGGTGTCGCCGACCGCGTTGGAGGGCCTCCTCTTTCCGGGCGACCCGGGCATTAGCCGGGGGATCGTCAAGACGGACGTGAACAATATTGCACCGCGTCTCGGGATCGCGTGGGATCCCCGTGGCGACGGACGCATGGCCGTGCGCGCGGGGGCCGGCATTTTCTACGGCAGCATCACCGGCAACGAGTGGAACACGACCGCCGACAATCAGCCCTTCACGGTGCGCCAGTCGTTTCCGACGGTGCGGACGCTGTCCGATCCGTACGGCAACCTGCCCGGCGGTGTCTCACCGTTCCCGTTCACCTATGATCCGTCGAACCCGAGGTTCACGCTGCCCGCGCAGGTGTTCGGTCCCTCGCTCGACTTCGTCTGGCCGTACACGTACCAGATGAATCTGACCGTTGAGAAGGAGATCCTCCGCAGCCTGAGCATGAGCGCGTCGTACGTCGGAGCGCTCGGCCGAAAGCTCCCCGCGAGTATCGACCGGAATTATCCGGTGTTCGGACCGGGCGCGACGACGGCCAACGTCAATGCCCGACGTCCGTACCAGCCCGGCGTGATCGGACAGGCGCGCGTGCTGGAATCGATCTTCAACAGCGACTACCACGCCTTGCAGCTGAGTGCCGAACGGCGGGGCACGCGCTTTTCTGCCAAAGCCTATTACACGCTCGGAAAGGGCCTCGAGGATGTCGACTACCAGGGTGGAGGTCTTCCCGCGGTGCAGAACTCCAACCGTCTCGACCTGGAGCGCGCACGTACGTCCGCGGATCGCACGCACAGCTTCGTGTTCTCCGGGGTCTGGCAGCTCGATTACCTGGAGAGCGCAACGCCTGTCCTCAAGGCGCTGCTGAACAACTGGACCGTCTCGGCGATCGTCACGCTGCAAAGCGGGACGCCGCTCACGATCACCGCGGGCCAGGACCGGAACTTCGATGGCCTCACCAACGACCGCGCCGATGTGGTCGGCGACTTCGAGCTCGACAGCGGGCGTCCGCGCGAGGAGCTGATCGAGCAATGGTTCGACACGACGGCATTCGCGCAGCCCGCAATCGGCCAGGATGGGACCGCCAGCCGCAGCATCCTCGAGGGCCCCGGCTATCGGAACGTGGATCTCGGGGTCTTCCGCGACATCCGCCTGTTTGGCCGCACGATGTTGCAGCTGCGATTCGAGACCACGAACGTGCTCAACACCGTCAACCTGCAGAATCCGGGCGTGAATCTCAGTGCACCGGCGACTTTTGGCAAGATTCGCTCCGCCCGGGACATGCGAAGGATTCAGCTGGGGGCCCGAGTATCGTTCTAAGTCAGGCCCACAAGAGCGGTTGACGGACGAAGAAGTTCCTGATGACTTCTTCGACCTCCGAGTCCGCCGGCAGGCGCTGCCAGAGATCGAGGTACGCCTGCTCGGCAAACGCGCGTCCGGCGAACAGCAGGCTCGGATGACGCATCGGCCACTCGTCGTGGTGCATCACGTCGGGCTTGTGCGGCCATTTCCGTTTGTCGGCGATGTAAGGGAAGAGGAAGGCCACCGCTTTCTTCACCCCGCGACCATCCGGCAGCTCATAGGTCCACAAGTTATCCGTCGCCGTTGACAGCACCTGACACACCGTGGCCATGGCGTCGAGATTGAAGAGCGAGTAGCCGTAGGGTTTGGTCCGACGCAGCTCCTCCGGGAAGCTGCCGTCAGCAGCCACCTGGTTGGGCAGCAGCACCGATTTGTACCGGTTGCGGCACAAGGTCGTCAGGTCGGCTCGCCCGACGTAGCCCGCAAACTCCGCCACCTGCATCACCCAGCAGGTGCCATGGTTGTTTTTCGCCTCGCGCTCGTCGATTCCATATTGGTGCGTGGTCATCCACGTCAGGTATTGCCCAAACCAGTCGCGAAGGGTGTCGCGGTCGTTGGCGGAGAAGGCCGGTGATTCTTCGAGGGTTCGGACGGCGCGAACGACTTCGACGAGGTGGATCGTGTCGATGATGCCGATGCCGCGGCCGGTCACCCGACCATGAATGGCCTGCGAGTAGAGCAGATTGGGCGTCATGCGCGTCGCCGGATCGACGAACCACGCGCGCAGATGGCGGGCGCCGTGGGATGCGTAGCGTGGAACGCGGGTCAATCGCCAGGCGGCGGCCAGCGCGGGCACGATCAGGCTGAGCCGCACCATCGCCCGGCGATGGTCGACGAAGTTGTCGGGATTGGTCATCCCGTCGCGCTGGATGTACGGGCCGCCGGGATTGGCGGGATCGGGCCACCAATAGTCGGCTTCGGAGAAAAAATCGTGACGACCACCCGCGCTTCGCGGACTGGACGAGGCCGTGATGGTGCGAGGCGCTTCAGCCAGATAGCGATTCGCCGCGTCGAGCACTCGCGATCGATCGAGCGCGGCGAGATCGACGCCAGGCGCGCCCAGTGTCGGGGCCTTCTGCACGTGGCCGTAACGTCGGTCGCGCATGGCCTCGGTCGCGCTCGATAAGCCGAGCGCCAGCACCGGTAACGAGACAAACGTGCGGCGATTCACTCGCGAAGCTCCGAGGTTGCCGTCCCGCGCTGGTTGAACTGCGGATGAAACGCGAAGCTCTGAAATCCGCGCTCGAAGTCCGAGGAATTGACTGCCACCGCCCAGGCCGACGCGTTCAGGTCGAGAAAGCGGCCGACGCTTTTGCCATCGTCGCTGATGCTGTGAAGCTGTCCGCGCATGTCATTGACGAATAGCCGGTGTGTGCCTAGGTTCATTGACGAGCAGCATCAACCGAGCCGCCTCGCCATCGCTGTCGGGAACCGAGGCGAACTCGACGAAGTTGACGGCGATCACACCGTCGCTGGCGGGAAGCGGCGTGGGAAACGGATCCGTGGCACTCTGCGCCAGCACTTGGGTCGACGCGAGCAGCGCCATCAATTTGAAGAGAAGCACGCGCATGATCGACATCTCAGTCTTTGCTGCCTCTCAGGCCGACCGGCGTCGCGTCGGCTTCGAGGTCGCCGAGAATGTATTGGATCGCTGCCAGCAGGTGAGTGGTCCAGCGTGGATCCGTATAGAAGATGATTGTGTGGCCGAGTGGCGTGAAGTATGCGCGTCCCTCCCCGTAGCGCTTGATCCACGCCAATCCGTAATCCTGATCTGGTCGAGTGCACGCCGTACAGAATCGACCCTCCGTCGCCCGATCGGACCGCTCGACGTCGATGCTCAACAGAACGCGCTGCTGGTCGCGTGAGTACGGCGAGAACGTCGGGAAGATGTAAAACTCGTCGGTGTGTTCGAAGCTCGTGGACCCGAAGCTCCGGGTCAGCGGGCTCGCGGGGTCGTCGACCTTGATCATCTGCGACTCGAGATGATGCGCGCCGGCCCAGCCACCCATGAGTTCCGCGAACTCCGGCCAGTGGTTGTTGGCGTAGGTCACGGCATGATGGCCGCCAATGCCACCGCCCTCTCGCACGAAGCGCAGCAGCCCCTGCCGAACCTCCGGATCGTTGTGCACCATACCGCAGACGTTGTTGAGATAAACCGCGTCGAATTCCTTGATTTTCGGGTACTTCAGGAGGCTCAAATCATTGCTGAAGACGGGTTCGAATGCACCAGTTTGCTTGCCGATGACTTCCAGCAACCAGTTTCCGTGCGGAATCGTGCTGTGACCCGAGTACATCTGGATGTCGGTGACGAGCAGCTTTCTCGGCTTCTTTGGCGCTGCGAGCGCCTGGCGCGGCGCTGCGGCGGCAATCTGCTGTCGCATCCCGGGGTCCAACCGGTCCGGCCCACGAATCGCACCGGCCGGCGAGGCCAGCATGGTTCGCACCCGTTCAGCCATGGCTGGCCACATCACCTGTTCGAAGGCAGCGAGCGTCTTGACGAGATCCGCTTCGGTCGCGCCGCCGGATTCGATGGCAATCGATAACGGCTTGACGTTCGCCTGATAAGCCGCCACGAAGAACTCGTCGAGCCCGCGCGCGGCATCGCCCACCGGTTGTATCTTCACGAGCAACAGCCGCTCCTTTGCAGCTGTCAGGCCATCGAGCAGTTTTACGCCGCCTCGTCCCCACGCCGTCAGGTCCGCAGCAATGCCAACGCGCCTGCTCCGCGTCTGAAGCGCGGTTGCAAGAGCCTTGGGATTGGTCTTGCTCTCGATCGCCACCTGGAGCCCGAACTCCTCAGCGAGCGCGTCAATCTCCTCGAGATTCGACGTGCCCTCGTCGATGACGATGATCGGCGCCGTCAGAGCTCGAGCAAGCTCGAAGACCTGGCGACGAGCGACGGTGTCGGTCGGAAGAACCCCCAACCGATACGCCAACACCTGCTGATTGAGCTCGCGGAAACGCCGAACCAGCGCATTCCGCTCTCCGGATTGAAGCCGGACATCGAGCCGCTTGGGCACCTCATCGCTGACGATTTGCGACGACGAGATCTCCACGTTTGCGACGCTGAGGAGATCCGTCTTGACCAGCACATCGCTGAGGTGAAGCGTTGGTAACGCGGTCGCCTGCACGCCGACGCGCCAGCCAAACCAAACGTTGTTGTCCGACGCGCCGACACGAATCGTGCCTAGACTCGATCCATTCGGCCGCTGCGACAGGGAGGGAATTGGCGGCGGCTGGGCCGGTGCGCCCTGGCTTGTGCTCCGGCCAGGATTCGGCGTGGTGTCGGCTTCGACATCGCCAAGCAGGAACTGCACCCCCGCGAGAAAGTGCGCGACGATCTGCGGTGTCGTAAACGTCTCCGGCATGTGGCCAAGTGACGAATAGAACATTCGACCGTTGCCAAACCGGCGAACCCAACTGACGGGATACGTGTTGTCCGGCCGTTTGTAGCCATTCCACGGCCTTGGCTCGATCGTGGGATCGTCGAGATCGACCGTGAGCAGCACTCGTACATCCTCCCACCGCAGCCGGTTCGGTCCCTGGTGTTCGAATCGGTAGTACTCCTCACGAAAATTGAGAGGCTTTGCGCCAAACGATTTGACGAGGGGACTGGTCGTGTCGAACACCCTCATCACGCCCTGCTCGATGCGATGCGGAGCACTCTTGGCGCCGAAGAGGACGCCGAACTCCTCCCAGTTGCGCGACGCCCATGGCGTGCCGTGTACACCGCCGATGCCGCCGCCCTCCCGCACGAAGCGCAGCAGCCCCTCGCGGACCTCACCATCTGGCGCAAACTCGCCGACGATGCTGTTCAGGAAAATGCCGTCGTACTCCTTCACCTTGGGGTACTTCAGGTTGTTCAGGTCGTTGTCGAACTCCGTGGTCCATGCCCCGGTGAGCTTGCCCATCTCTTCGAGCATCACGTTCGCGTGTGGAATGGTGTCGTGCGACATGCCGTGCAGACTCTCAACCACGAGCAGCCGGCGCGATTTTCTCGGCGGAGCCGCGGTGCTCGGGATTGCGGCACGAATGCGCTGCCGCATCTCTTCCGATCGGTGCTCGCGATCCGCCTCCGAGATCACTTCTCCTTTGGTGGGCCACACGAGATCGCGCCTGACGGGGACGGTGCGTGAGAACGCGGCAAAATGGGCGCCGTACGCCGGCTGAACGACCGCTTCGAAGGCGTCGACAGCGCGAAACAGATCGGCGGGCCGAGTCACGATTTCGGTGGCATCGAGCGCGATAACGAGCGGTCCAGCCTTCGTCCGGTTCAACTCGTGGAAAAGCGTCGTTAGATTGGCAACCCCCTCACCAGGGAAGACGTTTCTAGCGTTGGGACCCCGAGCGGAGCGATCGCGCAAAACGACGTGGAGCAGCCGGTCGCTGACACTGGCCAGACCGTCGCCGCCGCCGTTTTCTCTCTGCGCCCACGTTCCGGTGTCGATCGAGACGCCGAGTCGCTTGCTGCGATTTTCGAGCGCTTTCATCACCGCAACCCGATCGCCCTGGACGGCCACGTTGAGGCCAAACTCGATCGCGAGCGTCTCGACAGCGGCGAGGTCGTCGCTGAGCGGGACCACGAGGGTCTCCACGCCCATTTCTCTCGCGAACTCGAACAGCCGACGGCGATCGGCCGTTTCGGGCGGTACGATGTGCACGCGATAGGCGACCAGGCGCACCGGGCCCATCCCGTTTCGGACCGCCTCCCGCTCATTCGGCGTCAAGCTGTAGTCGAGGTTTTTCTCGATCTGAGCGCTGACTCGCTGACCGCTGAAGCCCTCCACGAAATCGACGGCCACCGCGTCGGCCCGGACGACGGCTTCCATGAATGTGAGAGCAGGCAGCGTCGAAGTAGCGACGGCGAAATTCCAGTTGGTGAGTCGGTCGTCGCCCACCAGCGTGCGCGTGCGCCACGAGACCCGTTCGAGGGCGTCGGCTGCGCGCTGGAAAACGGGCTTGGACGAGGCCTCCTGCCCGTCCGCCGATCGAAGAGGCGATAGCCAGCCGAGAATCGTCGCACCGACTAGGACGAGGAGCACCTTCGCACGCATCGGAACCCTCCAGCTAGCAACGCCTCGACTCCCGTGTTCGTCATTCCTGCTCGGCCGTGGCCGCTCGGGCGCGGACTGCTGTAACGGTAACTCCGTTTACTTTACCGATTGAGTTGGGTATATCAAGCACGAAACCGGGGTTGGCTCGCCTCGGTCATCGGCTTGTCCGTCGACTTCAAGGGGGGTTGTGGTTATGGGGCGTCTCAGGCTGTTGACGGTGCTCGTGGCGACGCTTGCCGCTGTCAATGTTTCGGCACAAACGGTAACGGGTTCTCTCTCCGGAACCATCGTTGACGATTCGAACAATGTGGTCCCCGGGGCCGACGTGACGGTCGTAAACCAGAACACGGGTGAAGAACGTCGATCCGTAAGCAACGAGGTTGGCGACTTCAACTTCGCCGGACTCGTCCCCGGTCGTTACACCATCCGCGTCGCCCTCTCGGGGTTCAAGCCTTTTGAACAGCTCAACAACAACGTGGGTGCCAACAGCCGTTTGTCGGTCGGCGCGCTGCGGCTGGAGATAGGTGCGATCAACGAAACGGTCAGCGTGACCGCCCAGGGGGAGACACTCGATCTCACCCGGACGTCGCACGAAGCTCAGCTCGACGAGAGACAGGTGACCAACCTGTCGATTCGCGGTCGCGACCCGATTTCGCTCCTGAAGGTTCTTCCGGGTGTATCGGTCGCGGGCAACGCCAACCTGGCGAACGATCAGGAGACGTTCGGCGGCAGTTTCGCGACGGCGGTGCCGATCATCGGCGGGTCCCGGGGCGCGAGCCAGACGATCTACGTGGACGGCATCAACGGCGGTGATGGTGGTGGCGGCGGTGGCGGTGGCACGAACTTCAGCGGCGCGACCAATCTCGATGCCATCGCCGAGGTGCAGGTCCAGATGAGTGCCTACACCGCCGAGTACGGCTTGAAGGGCGGCGCGCAGGTGAACTTCGTGACCAAGCGCGGTGGTTCGGAGTATCACGGCACGGCCTACACGTATCAACGCGACAAAGCCTTCAACTCGATCAACTACTTCAACGAGATCGCCAACCTTCCGAAGCCCGAGTACCGTTACTCGACGCTGGGCGGAACGCTCGGCGGCCCGATCCCGAAAATCCCGCGCATCAACGCTGACGGCGACAAGCTGTTCTTCTTCTATTCGCTTGATGACACGCGCCTGAAGAACCCGCAGCAGTTGCGTCGCTTCATGATGCCGACGGAGCTCGAGCGCCGCGGTGATTTTTCGCAGACACGCACCCCGGCCGGTGCGTTGATCGCGATTCGCGATCCGCTGACCAACGCGCCGTTTCCGGGCAACATCATCCCGATGAATCGGGCCGACCCACGAGGGCTGGCGTTCCTGAACATGCTGCCGCCGCTCAATACCAGCGGCTCGGGCTACAACTACCAGTATCAGGAAGACAGCATTCCGCACCCGCGCCGTTCGCAGGTGCTACGTGTGGACTATCGACCCACGCCGAAGGACACGATCGCGGTCAAAGCGCAGACGTGGTGGACCAAGAGCGTGGGTCTGAATGCGGCCGGCGTTCCGACCAACGGCCGATGGGGCCTCTACCGCCAGCGATACGACTTCGATGCCGATCAATACAAAGTCGACTATACGCGGGTCATGGGTGGGCGCACCGTGCTGGAAGTCAGCGCCGGCCTCTTCGAGAGCTGGGAGGACGGCCCCCCCGAGAATGACCAGGAGCTGGCAAAGCTTCAGCGGTCCACCTTTCCGGCGCTCGCCGCTCTGCCGCAGTTCGCCGGGCTGCACAATCCGCTGAACGTCATTCCTCGCGTGATGTGGGGCAACTTCCAGAGCAGCGGCAGCAACGACTGGATTCCGAATATCAACTACGACGGCAGGTTCCCGCTCACCGGGCAATGACAGCGCGATCAATGCCGCGGTCAACCTCACCCACACGCGCGGATCGCACACGTTCAAGCTGGGCCTCATGCGCGAACAGGAGAACTTTGGTCAGGCGCGTTCTGGCACTTTCGGCGGCGAGTTCAGCTTCGCGAACGAGACGGCCAATCCGAACAACACCGGGCTTCGCATTCGCCAACGCGTTTCTCGGTCAGGTCACGAGCTACACCGAGTCGATGGGCCGGCCAGGCGACGATCGGCGCCAGACGACCTTCGCGTGGTACGCGCAGGACACGTGGAAGCCGCACTCGACGCTCACCCTCGACCTGGGCCTGCGCATGTACAAGTCCGACCGACCGCGCCATGTGCTCGGCGAGTCGTCGGTCTTCAGCTTCGAGCGGTTCGATCCCAGTTGGGGTGGCAGGCCGCCGGTGCTCTTCCGACCCATCACGACGTCGCTCGGGCGCCGGGCCGTCAATCCGCTCACGGGGGAGATCGTCCCGGTCACGTACGTCGGACAGATGGTCCCGGGGACCGGCTACACGTGCGACGTCATTACCCCCGATACGCCCTGCCAGATCAACGGGATCGTCACGCAGCGCGACGGCAGTTACGTGGACGGCGAGGGCTTCGTCGATCCGATTCCTGTGGTCTTCGATCCACGCCTCGGGCTCGCATGGGCGCATGAACCCGAAGACCGTCGTTCGCGTGGCCGGCGGTTCCTTCCACGAAGCGCATGGCGGTTTCTACAACACCGGCGGGGCGGCGTTTCGTTTCGATCGTGTCGTCCGCTACACCGACATGAATTCGTTCATGACGGGAACGAGCGCGACGACGCCGGTGAACGTGTCCGGCGTCGACCGCACCGACAAACGGCCGAACGCCTACCGCTTCAACGTCGGCGTGCAACGTGAGCTCGGCTGGCACACGGTGCTCGATGTCGGCGTACGTCGGCGATCGGACGCGCTACCTGCCAGTCCGCAAGAACTACAACATGGTTCCGGCGGGCGCGAGGTTCCTGCCGGAGAATCGCGACCCCACGGTCACGCCGACAGCCACGAACCCCGGGGCGCTGCCGGACGTTTTCCTTCGTCCTTACGTCGGCTTCGGCGACATCGAAATGACCGAGACGACCGGTCGATCCAACTACGACTCGCTGCAAGTGCAGCTCACACGCCGGTATACCGGCGGCGTCGAGCTGGCGGGCGCCTACACCTGGGCCAAGGGCACGCAGAACTTCTTCAACGACGCCCCCCAGGGTCTCGCGGCCACCGCGTTCTTCGACAATCCCATTCCGCAGGCGACCTCGGAGCAGCGCAGCAACGTTCAGGAGCATGTGCTCACGATGAGCTACAGCGTCGACCTGCCGAACGCTGGCACGAGCCTCGGCGGCGCACGCGGACTGCGATGGCTGCTCGACAACTGGAGCGTCTCCGGCATCAGCACGTTCGCCACCGGCGGCTACACGGGCGTCACCTTCACGACGACCGACGGCTTCGACTTCACCGGGGGCGGTGAGCGCTGCGGCAACAATATTGGCCCGTTCCCGACCGTGACCGGCGACCCGAATCTGCCGCGCGGCGACCGGACGATCGATCGCTGGTTCGATACCAGCGTGTTCGCGCGGCCGAATGGTCGAGGCGATGTCGGCAACAACTGCGACAACGCTATGCTGCGACTCCCCGGGTTCCACAACCACGACGTCTCGTTCTTCAAGAACTTCCCGATGAAAGGGAGCCAGAGGATTCAGTTCCGCTGGGAGATCTACAACCTGTTCGACCAATTGTCGTTCAACGAAGTGGATACCTCGGCGATCTTCGATGCCAACGGCAACCAAACCGACACGAACTTCGGGAAAGTGATCTCTGCGCGCACCGAGCGTCGCATGCAGTTGTCACTCCGCTACAGCTTCTAGGACTCGTCTCCTTGCGGCCCTTCGCTCCGCGGGATCAGCCCCCCCGCGGAGCGTTTTTTATTGTGTAGCGCGTGCGGGGAGTTCGACCTCTACGCGGTGCACACGCAATCCGAGTGCCGCACTAGCGGCTGCGCACGCCACGCGCAGCGTGTTCCGCGGATGGCGTCTTGCCGACCGGCCCACTTGCTATCGCGGGGCCAGGCGCGAAGCAGGACGCGGCGGCTGTCGTCGGGCGAGGTCCGTCCCCGTGGTCGTGACGGCGTACTTGGCCAGCATGTTCGCGTGTTCCCACGCTGGCAGGGTGCGACGCTCGCGGAGATAGCCGAGAAATTTCTTGGCCACCTGCGCGAAGTGCGCCTCGTGTCCCACCCGGAGCGCATCGGGAATTGTGATTCGGATCTCCGGGCCACGGTCGTCGATACCGATGCCGGAGTAATCGCGCTGAAGCGCCGCCGTCTTCGTCCGCACGGCGTCCAGCACTTGCGCTTTCATTTCGGCAGTCGCTGGCACCACGTAGAGCTCGGGCACGAATCGGTCGGCCTTTGTCTGGCGAACCTCGACACGCGCCCGACTGCCTCGATAGACCGCGTAGTGCGTGTCGCCGGCGCCGGCGGGCGCTTCCCAGTCCCAGATGACGTTCAGCTTCGCGTGGACGCCACGAATGGTGTAGGACACGAGCGTGTTCGCAAAGTACTCGAGGCGGCCGTCTTTGATGGCGCCTGCGAGCTCCGGTGGAAATCTGGCCGCACCCGTAACACGCTGAAACTCCGCTTGCGGAATCCACGTTGGCCAGCGCTGCGCCGCCAGAACGGCGATGTCCGACGCGTGGTTGATGGCATGTCCCGGGAACAGCGTCCACTGCACCAGATCCACGAGGTGCGTGCCGACGTCATTCAGTCCTTCACCTTGTTCCGCCGTGTCGAAGAACCACGTAGGCCTGATGTTGGGGGCGCCAGCCACCGTTTTCATCAGGTGGTGGACACTTTCCATATAGACGCCGGGCTCCGCGTCGGTCCCCGCGACGATCTCGCCAAACGTCGCCCGATCGTTGACGAGCTCACGCTGCAGGATCGAAGTGATCTCGAAGCGCTCGGTCATGATGTCGTAAGCGACAACACCCTTGGCGTCGGCATCGGCGAGGACCCGTTGCAGCTTCGGCAGTTCGTCGGCAGTCAGAATCCACGGCTTGTCCGCGAGCACATGGAGCCCCGCCTCGACTGACGATGCAATGCGGTCGATCTTTCCCTTGTTACGGCCAGAGATGACGACGACGTTTCCGGGTTTCTCGCGCAGCATGACGTGGAGAAACTCAGGGCTGCGGTGCACGTTCGTCTGCCACTTCGTGGGGTGATCGGGTCGGCTGTTGAAGCCATCGATTCGTTTGAGATGCTCGGTGAGATCCGGTCCCTCGGGCGCAAAGACGTCGACGCGCGATGAAACCCCCGGATACATCTCCCGTTGAATGAGGGCGGCGTGGAAGTGTCCAGGATCGAGCGTCATCAGTCGGATGTCTGGGGCCACGCGGCTGCTCTCCTGAGCGAGTGGTCCGCTGAGCGCGAGCAGAGTAGTGGCGCACGCGACCAGGTGTTTGCGGATTCATGGCTCGGGCAGGCTACGCGTGCGGGAACGAGGACGTCAAGGAGCAAGCCGTGACGTCGAGCCGCGGCGGGCCCGAAGACCCGTCGCGGGTCGTCGCTAGCGAAGCTCCGCTTTAAAACCGCCCAGAGGAAGTCTAGAACACGAACTTCAGACCGAACTGCACGAGACGTGGATCACCAGTGACCGGAACCGTGCGTGTAATGCTGCCGAAATTGGCGCTGTTCACGGCCACGCGGTTGTCCCCTGGTGTCGTGCCAGGAATGTCGAAATTCACCTGGTTGAAGACGTTGAAGGCCTCAATGCGGAGTTGAATGTTCGACCCAGTCCCATAGCGGAAGTTCTTGAAGAGCCCCATGTTCCAACTGTGGAAGGAGGGCCCGCGCAGAAATCCCTTGGGCACGTCGCCGAACGTGCCGACGTCGGCCACCGCAAAGGCGGCCGGATTGAACCACACTCTCTCGTCGGCGCCAGCGGGCGGCGCCAGCGGCTGACCGGTCAGTTTGGCTCGGTCGTTCGTACTGCCGATCCCACGGCCCGATCTATCCGACCCGCTGATGATATTGAACGGTCGCCCGCTCTCGAACTCCATCACGCCGGAATACTGCCAGTTGCCGAGCACCCACTTCAAGGGCCCAGCCATGTTTGCACCGGGCAGATCCCAAACCCACGACGTCGTAAAGCGATGAGTACGGTCCTGCGACAGCGGGCCCCACACGAATGGATCCTTCTTATCGAGGTTGAACTCGTTCCACGGGATCACTTCGTCGCCGAAGTTGCCTTCGACCCGCGACAGCGTGTAGCTGCTGGTCACGGTGAAGCCGCGAGAGTAGCGCTTCTGGAGCGTGAGCTGCATTCCGTGGTACATCGACTCGCGATCCTGGCGCTGCTGGATCACCTGGCCGATCCTATCGGCCGCGAAGAGCCGCCGGTCGTCGGTGCCGCGGGTGTCGCTTGGGCTGTAAACGGCCGGGTTCAATTGCACCGTGCGGCGGCCGTTCACCGACCGCGACCCGACATACGCGGCGCGAGCCGAAAGGGCGGCCATGAGCTCGCGTTCGAACGTCAGGTTCCAGTTGTAGGTGAGCGGCGTTTTGTAGGTCGAGTCGAGCGTCTCGATCAGGACGGGCGGCGGAAACGGCGCTTGCTGCGTGCCGATCGTGCCGTCGGTCACGAGATCGAAGTCGGTGCGTCCGCGATAAGGATCCGAGAAGGGGCCAGTCGGGCGAGTGACAGATAGCCGAACGTTCCAGGGCGCCGCATTCACGGCGCCATTGCCGGACTCGCCGTCACGGTGCTGGTCGTAGAACAGGCCACCGCCGCCGCGAAGACTGGTCTTGCCATCGCCGGTCAGGTCCCAGGCAAAGCCGAGACGGGGGCCAAAGTTGTTGGACTTGGCATCGGTGCCATCGTAGGGAACGCCGGCGTCGCCGCGGAAGGTTTCGCCCCTCGGCGCGGCCGGGAAGACGGTTGACCGCACATTGTTGTTGTAGTCCTCGACCGAAAAATATTCGATGCGTCCGACCGTCTCATGCCATGGCGGTGTGTTCTCGTAGCGCAGACCGAGATTCAACGTGAACCGTGACGAGACTCTGAAATCGTCTTGAACGAACAACGACCCATACCACACCTCGTAGTCCTTGTATTCGCCGGTGCCCTGATCGAAGGTTTGGATATAACCGAGGAGGAAGTCAGCAATCGGGTGGCCGGTTCGGCTGCCGTTGAAGACGAAGTGTCCGGCGCGCCGGAATTGGTTTTCGATCTTCACGGTGTAGCGCTGCGCCTCGCCGCCAGCTTGGATGTTGTGCTTCCCTTTCAGCCAGCTGAACCGGTCGTTGATCTCCAACCCGTTACGCACGAACGAGGCCTCGAGGTTGTCGCCGATGTTGAAGTATCCGCTTGCGTTGATCTCCGAAATCGACGGCAAGGTGGGATAGATCGGGAGCCGGACGCCTAACTCCTGCATGCTGGGTACATTGTTCGTGGGTGGGAACCGCCGTGCATGCATGCGGTTGTACCCGACGCGGAGCTCGTTCAACGACGTGTTCGTCAGCGTCCGTGTCCACGACCCCACGAGGTTCTGGGCGCGCACGCGCGACTGCAGCGTGGGGTTGCGATAGCTGAGCAAGTCGCCTTCCGTGTAGGTCGGGTCGTTGGTGAAGTGATCGAAGAAGTAGCGCACCCCGAGCTGATTGGACTCACCGAGCTGCTGATCGACCTTCGCGACGACTTGATTGTCGTCCTGCCCAATCAGCCGCGGCACCTGGATGCGACCATCGCCGCCGACTTGCGGGATGTACCGCAGACGTTCACCGACGCAGGATCGAAGCGCGACACAGGTATCTGATTGCCGGGGAACGCTAAGCCCGTCTGTGGATCGATGAGGGGGACATTGCAGGCCGCGCCGCAGGTGGCGAAGTTGCCGTTGCGTTGGTCGGTCGTTGGCGCAAACTGCACCAGGTTCGAGCCGCGGTTGTCGATCGTCGTGCCTTGCCAGCCGGTGAAGAAAAAGACCTTGTTGCGAACGATCGGCCCGCCGGCAAAGCCGCCGTACTGCTTGCGCTTCAGGAAGTCCTTCTCGGACGCAAAGTAGTTCTTCGCGGTGAACTTGCCGTCGCGCAGATAGCCGAACGCCCCGCCGTGCAGCGCGTTGGTGCCAGACCTCGTCACGGCGTTGACGACCGCCCCGGCACTGTTCCCTTGGGCGGCGCTGTAGTTGCTGGTCTGAATGCTGAACTCCTGCAGCGCATCGGGGAACGGGAAGGGTTGATTCTGCTGGTAGTACGGGTCGGAATGGCTCGTGCCGTCCAGACGGAACGAGACCTGTCGCGATTCGGTCCCATTGGTCGACATGCGGAGCGCGCCGGGGATCGTCTTGCCCGATTCCCGATCCACGGTCGTCAACACCATGCCCGGCACCAGCGTGCTCAGCGTCGCGGCATCGCGGCCGTTCAGCGGCAACTCGACGATCCGCTTCGAATCGACGACTTCGCTCAGGGCTGCTGACGAGACATCCACGGTTGGCGATTCGCCAGAGACGGTGACTGTCTCCGCGAGCGTGCCGAGCTCGATCGAGAAGTTGATCGTAAGATTTTGATTGGCTTGCAACAACACGCCCGTTCGACGAGACGGTCGAAAGCCGCTCAGCTCGACGACGAGGTCATAGGTGGTGGGCCGCAGCGAGGTGAAGGTGTAGCGGCCATCGGCGCCGGTCGTGGTGTCTCTGGACAGGCCGGTCGCGACTTCGATGGCCTTCACGAGGGCGCCCGGCACCACGCCGCCCGTGTTGTCGCTGACCACGCCATTGATTTGGCCGGTTTGTGCGAAGACCGGACCGGCCGCAAGACTCGTCAGCCAAAGTGCAAGAACAACGTGTCGCTTCATGACGCGCTCCCTGTTGCCCGCGAGGTGAAAGGTGCAAGCTGGCGCCGCTACTACTGAAATGTCAGTTGTAGTAGCATGGGCGCTGGTCATCGTCAAGCACTTTCACGGTAAAGGTCTGGCACTTTCTCGGTAAAGTTGAGCGCGAACACATGGGCAGATCGCTTCGCATCGCGCGCGCGACGACCCCGCGATCGGGCGTCGTCCCGCCGCAATCCGGGGGCGAGCCGAAAGGTAACGGGTAAACCCGTCGCCGCGATCGTCAGTCTGGCGACCAGCGCCTACCTGACCATTCGCGAGCGCATCCTGCGCGGCCAGCTCCGTCCCGGCACGCCCCTCTCGCGCCGCCGGCTCGCCACCGCGCTCGGCATGAGCGTGCTGCCGGTCTCGGACGCGCTCCGACGCTTGGAGGCCGACGGGCTGGTTGAAAGTCGTGCGCGCGCCGGCACGCGCGTCCGCGTGCCCGCCGAGTCCGACATCCGCGCGCTCTACGAGCTTCGTGAGGCGCTCGAGTCGCAGGCGGCGCGGCTGTTTACGGAACGCGCCACGCTGGCGCACCGAGTGGAGCTCGAGGAGTCGGCCGAACAGATCGACACGCTCTTTCGCACGCTGGCGGCACGAGGCGAGGATTCGGCTTTTCGGTTCAAGGTGCATCGCCGTCACGTGCGCTTTCACATGCGGATCGCGGAACGCGCGAACAGCCCGCTGCTGACACAGATGATCGACCGCAATCACGTCCTCGTGCTCAACTGGCTGTTCGATGTCTCGGCCCGGCGTACGGCCTTGCCGGCGCACTTCCACGCGGAGCTGGCAGCGGCGCTCGTGTCGGGCGATGTCGCGCGTGCTGACGCCGCAATGCGAGCGCATGTGCGCTATGGCCTGCTCGAAATCACCGGCAACTTCAACGCGATTGCGGTCTCGGAATGGCGTGAGCGCAGGGGAGCGAGCCTATAATCGCCGTGCGGACGCGTCGGCAATACAACATCCGCGGAAACACCGGAAGAAGCGGAGATTCTCAATCCGCGGAACACGCAGAACGCTCGGAAGGTCATTTCGATCCATCCGCGAAATACCCGCCGCGCGCGGGGTGCGCCGCCGATGCGGGCCACGACCGCGGAGGGGCCGTTTTCCACGGCGCGAAGCGGGCGGCGCAGGCCGAGTGGGTCGCGTCGGCGACTCGATCCGCGGAAGAGGCGAAAAAGCCGCTAAACGCCGCGCCGTGCGCGTTTGGTCAACGTCGCAAGCGACTGATCGGTACTCGGCCGGTGCCCTGGAAGCGGCACGATCCGTTCGTGAATCGCGTCCAGTAGCCACGCGACCTGCGGAAAGAACATCGCCTCGAGCTCGGCAGCGGGCGTGATCCAATTTCGCGACCCCACCACCACGGGCGGCGCATCGAGGTGGTCGAAACACAGCTGCGTGAGCGTGGTCGCGACCGTGTGCATGACGACTGCCGCGCTCGACGGCATCGGAGACCAGCAGCACTCGACCGGTCTTGATCACCGATTCGGCCAGCGGCGCGTAGTTCAACGGAGTCGCCGCGCGCAGATCGACAATTTCCGCTGAACAGCCGTACCGATCTTGCAACTCGGCAGCGGCAGCGACGGCAGTGTAGAGCGCGGGTCCGAACGTGACGATGGTGAGATCCGTACCCGTGACGCTTGATCGCAGGCTCCGAGAGGTCGATTTCGTAGAAGCCTTCCGGGACGCCCTCCGCCTCGAACATCTCGCCGACGTCGTAGACCTTCTGACTCTCGAAGAAGACCACCGGGTCGGTTCCCGCCAGCGCCGTGTTCATCATGCCTTTGGCATCGAACGGCGTCACCGGGTACACGACCTTCAATCCGGGGATGTGGTGGACGAGGGCCGTGAAGTCCTGCGAATGCTGGGCGCCGTACTTCGAGCCGACCGACACGCGCAGGACCACGGGCATCGTCAGTTGGCCCGCGGACATCGCCTGCCACTTCGACAACTGATTGAAGATCTCATCGCCGGCGCGCCCCATGAAGTCCGCGTACATCAGCTCGGCGACGACGCGCCCGCCTTCGAGCGCATAGCCCACGGCGGCGCCGACGATCGCCGCTTCCGCAATCGGCGAATTGAACAAGCGGTGGTAGGGCAGCGCCTCGGTGAGGCCTCGATAGACCGCAAACGCGCCACCCCAATCGCGATTCTCCTCGCCAAACGCGATCATCGTCGGATCGATCGAGAATCGATGGAGCATCGCCTCGAAGATCGCGTCGCGCACGTTGAAGGCCTTCATCCGGGGCACCGGCTGGCCGTCGATCCGTCGGGGTTCGAATCTTTCCGCGGATCTGCTACGACGCGCGGGTTGGTGGCGATGTCCTGCAGCAGCTCCGGTGCTCGGTCGTCGAACGCCTCGACGCGCCGATTCGAAAACATGACCTCGCCGATCATGTCGGAGTCGACGGTGATCCGCGGGCTGACTTCCGCGTCGACGGCGAGGCGGAACATCTCCACCATGAGAGCGTCGATCCTGGTCGCGGGCGTCGTCCAGGCTGTCAGCGGGGGCCAGCCCGGCGTCGATCAACATGCGGCGATAGGCGCCAATCGGATCCGCCTGCTGCCAGCGTTCGATCTCTTCCTTCGTGCGGTAACTCGAGGCGTCGGAGGGCGAGTGGCCACTGATGCGATAGGTGATCGTCTCGAGCAGCACGGGTCCGCGGCCTTCGAGCAGCGCCTGGCGCTTGCGCCTGAACGCATCGATCACGGGCAGGGGGTTGTAGCCATTGACGCGCTCGGCGTGCATCTGCTCCGGATTCACCCCGGCACCGATGCGCGCGATCTGCTGGACGCCCATCGTTTCGCCCACGGGCTGGCCGCCCATCCCGTAGAAGTTGTTCATGCAGTTGAAGATGATCGGCAGCCCGCCGCCGAGAGAGGCGTCCCACAGGGTGCGGAACTGATCCATGGCGGAAAACGTGATGCCTTCCCAGACCGGGCCGCAGCTGAACGACGAGTCGCCGATGTTGGCGACGACGATGCCGGGCCGGCGGTTGACACGCTTGAAGAGAGCCGCTCCCGGCGCCATCGAGCCCGACCCTCCGACAATCGCGTTGTTGGGATAGATTCCGAACGGCGTGAAGAACGCGTGCATCGAGCCGCCAAGACCGCGATTGAATCCCGTTTCGCGCGCGAAGATCTCCCCGTAGGCGCCATACGCGAAGAAGCGACGCGCCAGGTCCTTGACCGAACCGTCAAAGCGCCGTTCGACGGGGCGCAAGAGTGCGCCGCTCCGATAGGTCTCCATGATCTCCAACAGACGTTCATCGTCCAGGTGGCGGATTGCCGAGAAGCCCTTGGCCAGAATCTCTCCGTGGCTTCGATGGGACCCGAAGATGTGATCGTCCGGCGTCAGCGAAAACGCCATGCCGACCGCTGCCGCCTCCTGGCCGATCGACAGGTGAGCGGGACCGGCATGATTGTAGGTGGTGCCCTTGTAGACGCCCTTCGTTTTGATCTCGTTGAGCACGGTCTCGAACTCACGGATGCCGCACATGTCCTCCCAGATGTGCAGCAAGTCCTCTTTCGAGTAGCTCGATTCCTCGTCGGCGAGCGTCTTGACGTACGCGTTTACCGGGATGTCGCTAAAGCTGATCACCTCACGAGTGAAGACGCGCGCTGGCTCGATGACGATCGATTTAGGCATGGGCAGTGGCTCAATCCAACTATCGGCACAGTCACGATGATGACAGGATCGACTCGACGCTCTCGATCTCCTGCGCAAGGGCCTGCAGAAATCGCGCGCCGGGGGCGCCGTCGATGACCTGATGGTCGCATGTGAGCGAAAGGCCAATGGCGTCGATGAAGTCGATGCCGCCGGCTGTGCGCAGCGGCCTCACGTGAATGGCGCCCACACCGAGGATCGCGACCTGCGGTGGATTGAGAATCGGCGTAAAGGACTCGACTCCCAGGGCTCCCAGGTTGCTGATCGTGAAGGTGGCGCCGGCAAGGTCGCCCGGCGCGAGCGTGCCCCGGACAGCCTGATTCGCCAGGTCCTGCATCCGTTCTGCCAGGTTCGCAAGCGAAAACTGCTGCGCATCACGGACAACGGGAGCTATCAGGCCACGAGGGGTATCGCACGCGAAGGCGAGATGCACCTGGGAATTCTCGACGAGGTGACCATCGATCAACTGCGCGTTGACCGCAGGATTGGCTTTCAGCGCGCGAATGAGACAGAAGGTCACTAGATGATTGACCGAAATATGGGCAGGTATGTCGTCAGACTGCGGTGACAGCCTGCCGCGCGCACGCGCCGCAATCAGTCCGCCGGCATGGGCCCAGCCATGCAACGTGTATTGCGCCGTCGAAGCCAGCGACTCGCGTGTCCGACGCGCGATGGTTTGGCGCGTCGTCGATAAGCGCGCGTCAGAGGAACGCATTACCTGCGACGCCTCGAATGCCTTTTGCACATCTCGTTCGAGCACCCTGCCGCCCGGGCCTGATCCCGCCAGTGATCGAACGTCGACTTCGTGTTGAACGGCGAACCGCCGCGCGCGTGGACTGAGCGGCGCGTCGCGCGGAGGGGCCCCAGCGATCAGGTCACTCGAGACGGACTCGCCGGGATCGCCGATGACACACAGTCTCGTGAAGACGGGAACGATGGCGCCGGCTTCGACGAAGGTGTCGAGCACGGTTCCATCGACGGACGCCGTGATCTCGAATGTCGCCTTGTCGGTTTCAATCTCGGCGACCGCCTCGCCGGCCCTCACGACGTCACCTTTGTGCTTGAACCAACGCGTCACGAGACACTCTTCGACCGTGTTGCCCAGTTGCGGAAGCTCAATGACGGTGGCCATCTCTTGATGCTTCGATTGGAAGTTTCCCGTTGCCCGTGGTCAGTTCAAAGGATCCCGTGCGAAGTGCACGTTCTCTAGTTCCTTCCACCCCGTCTCGACGAACTGACTCAGCGTCCGCTGCGTCGCACCAAACGTGATGAACTCGGCGGGGGTCATGCCGTCCGGCTCGTAGGCGCGCACGAAGTCGGGCAGGCATCGCAGGCGATCGAGCGTTTCGGCGGGCACGGGGTGGTCGATACGGGCTTCGTGTGGCAGGTCGGTTGACTCGAGCGCGGCCTGTTGACTCGGGTGAATCGACAACACGAGATCACCGCCCGCAAGCTCGGTGAGGTGATAGCTCCCACGGATCGCCGCCACGAGCAGCGTCGCCTCATAGCCGCGGCTTTGATACAGGGAATAAGCCCGCTTCGCGACTGCGACGCCCGCCTGGCGAATGTCCGACTCTCGCGACGTTGCGCCTTGCAGTCGTGTGCCACCTCGCGGAGGTAGTCGTCGAGCCGTGCCGACCATGAGTACGGCGAAGCAGTGCCCCGGGGTGACGTCGCGGCGCTCGGCCCGTGACACGCCAGCGCGATGTCGCTCGGCGATCTCGAGCGCCTGCGGCACCGTGAAGCTGACGGTCGCCGTCACCGTGATCCCGTCAGCGATGCAGTCCTCGAGCACGTCGAGACCTGCGGCCGTGGCCGGCAGCTTGACGGCGATGTTCGGCGCCCAGCGGTGAAAGCGCTGAGCCATCGCGAGCATGCACGCCCGGTCGCCGACCCGCGACGGGTTCACCTGCGCGCACACCCAGCCGGACCGACGGTCACCGGCTTGGAAGATCGGGAGGAGCTTCTCGGCCGCCGCGCAGACGGCGGCCTGCGTCAGCGCTTCGGCGCGCTGCTTCGGCCGGCTGCTCGCGCGAGAACTGACGCGTCACGCGCCGCCCACTGGTCCGGATTGCTCTTGATCGCCGCAGCGATCAGCACCGGATTGGTCGTGACACCGGTCGCTCCGCGTTGCAGGCCGCCATCGAGCTCCGCCCGATCGGCCGAATCGTGCCACCAGCGCGTCGTCGTGTGCGCGGCGAACCCAGCCCCAGATACGTCGGTTTCACGTCACCTGTCATTAGATCCAACTGGACCGGTAAAGTAAACCGCATTCACGATACTTTTGCCCTGCCGGTAGCCGTTACCGCTCGCGATCGGTGGGCGCGCTCACGCGACTAGAATCGCCGGCATGACCGACAGGCTGAATCGTCGAGCGTTCGGGAAGCAGCTTCTGGTCGGATTAGGCGCGGCCGGGCTGGCGCTCGGGGTCCCGCCCGCTTGGGCCCAGTCACGGAAGCTGCGCATGGGATGCACCGCCCTCATCTGGGGTGCCGTGCCCCGCACGCCTGAAAACCTCATCACGGCGGTTCGCGACATGGCACGTCTCGGGTTCCACGGCTTCGAAACCTTCGCTTCCATCGTCGCCGACGGGGACGCGAAGGGGACCCTGGGGCCGCTGCTCGCCGAGCATCGCATCCCGCTCGTGTCCGCTTACGCGACCGTGCAGCTCACCGATCCATCCGCGCGCAAAGAGAACCTGGCACAACTGATTCAGTGGGCGCGAGCGCTGCGGAAGCACGGCGGGCGTTTCATGGTGCTGGCACCGAACGGCGTCAAGCGCGACGCCTACAACTTTGCCGAGCACCGCGCCAACATCGTCGCCGGTCTCAACGACTACGCGAAGGCGATGAATGACGAGGGGCTTGGCGCCGGACTCCATCAGCACACGAATACCGCGATTGAGTCGCGTGACGAAACGTATGCGGTCATGGAAGCGGTGGACACACGCCACGTCAAATTCGCTCCCGATGTCGGCCAGCTGCAGAAGGGTGGCGCCGACGCAGCGAAGGTCGTCAAAGACTTTCTCCCGATTACCGTCCACATGCATCTGAAGGACTACAAAGGCTGGGAGCACTACGCCGGGTATTGCCCGCTCGGGCAGGGGAAGGTCGATCTCGAAGCCATTCTCAACATGGTCGAGGGCGCCAATCCGGACGCGAACATCATGCACGAGCTCGATGGATCACAGGGCGCGCCGTACACGCCGTTCGAGACCGCGGAGATGGGCAAGAAATTCTTGCAGACAGCTCGGATACACCTTCGCAGCCTCGTAACGGGCAGAGCTAGACGATGAGACGTTATCCTCTGCATCTCAGTCGGTGTCGTGCTCGCAGCGGGTCTGCTCGGCGGCACCGTGCTCAGCAGCCAGTCGACACCTAAGCTCGAACGCTACACGACGTGGAGCGACTACGGCGGGTCCCCGGATTCGATGCAGTATTCGGCACTCCGTCAGATCAACAAGAGCAACGTGCAACAGCTGGAGCTGGCCTGGTTCTATCCAGTCCCGGATCGCACGGGCAACTTCGGATTCAATCCACTCGTCGTCGATGGCGTGATGTTCGTGCTCGGCCCGCGGAACGTCGATCGTCGCGCTCGACGCCGCCACGGGCAAGCAGATCTGGGCGCACGGCGTCGAGGACGGCAGCCCGGGCAACCGCGGCATCAACTACTGGGAGAGCAAGGATCGATCGGATCGGCGGCTGATCTTCGCCGTGGGCGGTGAGCTGCGCGCCATCGACGCGCGCACCGGACGACCGATTGCGAGCTTCGGCACCGACGGGCGCGTCGACATGCGCGCCGGGGACGCTTCGTCCACTCGGGAGCCCCAGCGGGACACCGGGACGCGTCTTCGAGAACCTGTTCATCACCGGCTCGAACACCGGCGAAGGCTACGGATCGACTCCCGGGGATCTTCGTGCGTTCGACATCGTCACCGGCAAGCTGGTGTGGACCTTCCACACCATTCCGCATCCAGGCGAGTTCGGGTACGACACGTGGCCGGAGGGCGCGTACAAGTGGGCCGGAGGCGCGAATGCCTGGGGAGAGATCTCGATCGACGAGTCACGCGGCATCGCATATTTCCCGCTGGGCTCTCCGACCCATGATTCGTACGGCGGCGATCGCAAGGGCGCGAATCTCTTTGCCAATTCGCTCCTGGCGCTCGATGCCCGCACCGGCAAACGGCTGTGGCACTTCCAGACGGTCCATCACGATCTGTGGGACTACGACCTGACCACCGCGCCGAAGCTGCTGACCGTGCGGCACGACGGCAAGTTGGTCGACATCGTGGCGCAAGCGACGAAGTTTGGACTGCTCTATGTGTTCGATCGCGTGACCGGGCAGCCGTTGTGGCCGATTGAAGAGCGGCCGGTTCCGAAGAGCGACGTCCCAGGCGAAGCATCCTGGCCGACCCAGCCTTTCCCGACCAAGCTCGAACCGTTCGCGCGGTTGAAGTTCACGCCCGACGACATCAACCCGCACCTCGACGAGGCCGAAAGAGCGCGCCTGCGCGCGATTCTCCTGAAGGCGCGGAACGAGGGACTGTTCACGCCGCAGACGCTCGATCGCGATCAGATCTCGATTCCCGGCGAGCTTGGCGGATCCAATTGGGGCGGCGCCGCGGCCGATCCCACCACCGGCATGCTGTACGTGCGAACGGCGGACCAGCCGGCGATTCACCGCCTACGCCCGCCGGGCATCGGCGGAGGCAACCCGCCGCAGCGCGGCCGCGCCGTCTACCAGCAGTATTGCGACGTGTGTCACGGTGAGGCGAGCGCGAAGGGTATTCGCACGCCGGATGGCTCGGGGCTCATCAATCTGACAACCCGAGGATCGCAGGAGATCCGCAAGACGGTTCGATCCGGGGCGGGCGCGATGCCGCCTTTTCCCGAAAGCCTGATCTCCGACGAGCAGCTCGACGTGCTGATGCTGTATCTCAGCGATCCGACGGCGGGCTTGCCAAACAACGCCGGACCACCGCGGCCGCCGCTCCCGCATCTCGACGGGATCACGCGCTACACCGGTCCGCTCGGGTCGATGTTCCGCGCCTCGAACGGGCTGCCCGCGATCAGTCCACCGTGGGCACAGATCGTTGCGTATGACCTCAACGAGGGCGTGATCAAGTGGCGCACGCCGCTTGGCAGCGTGCGGGCGCTGGCGGCCAAGGGCATCAAGGACACGGGCAACGCCCAGCGAATCCATCGAAACGGTCCCGTCGTCACGGCCGGTGGCCTCATCTTCATCGGCACCAACGCCGATGGCTACTTTCGCGCCTTCGACAAGGACACCGGAAAGCAGTTGTTCGAGTATGCGCTCGACGCGAATCCCGAAGGGATGGTCGCGGTCTACGAAGTGAACGGACGGCAGTACGTCGCGTTCTGCGCCTCGAGTTACACCGACGTCGATCCGGAGAACATCGCCATCTTTCCCGGCAAACCCTCAGCGCAGGGCTACTACGTGTTCGCCTTGCCGCAGCGCACTTCGGCGGGAGGCCGATAAGACCTTGGCGAGGCTTTCGTGAGACTCAAAGGCAAAGTCGCGCTCGTGACCGGCGCGGCTCGCGGCATCGGCCGCGGCATCGCCGAAGTGTTCGCCGCCGAGGGTGCCCACGTCGCCGTCAACGACATCGACAACCTGTCGCAGGCCGAGGACGTCGTGAACGGGATCAAGTCCAAGGGCAATCAGGCACTGGCGGTTGCGGGTGACGTGGCCAGACGCAGCGATGTCGAGCCGATGATCGATCGGGTCTGGAAAGAGCTCGGGCCGATTGACATCCTCGTCAACAACGCCGGAATCGAAACCATCGTGCCGTTTCTCGATCTCACCGACGAGCAATGGACACGTCTCGTCGACGTCAATCTGCGCGGCGCGTGGCTGTGCTCCCAGGTGTTCTGCCGTCGCGTCGTCGCCGAGCGCCGAACCGGCAGCATCGTGAACATCGGCTCCATCCAGGCGGCCAAGGTGCTGCCAGGGCGGACCCACTACGCCCCGACCAAGCTCGGTCTCGAAGCCCTCACGCGTAACATGTCCGCTGAGATGACGCCCCTCGGGATCCGAGTCAACTGCATTCACCCGGGCTTGATCGATACGCCGATGACCGCGTGGGTCATGAAGGATCCGGTGCTGCTTCCCGGCGTGCTGGCACAGATCTCCCTCGGCCGCGCCGGCGAGCCACGCGAAATCGGCAAGGTGGCCGCCTTTCTCGCCTCGGACGATGCCAGCTATCTGACCGGGCAGTCGATCTTCGTTGATGGAGGGTGGGAGGGGAAGTAGTGCGTCTGATCGATCTCAGCATGGAAGTCTACCAGGGCATGATGACGTATCCCAACGTCGCCAAGCCGGTGATCGTGGAAATGGAAAGCTACCGCGACATGGCGCGCAGCGTCGGAACCGATCAATACGGCGTCGATGAGATCACCAACCACTGCATGATCGTCACCGGGGATCACATCGGCACGCACATCGATTCCTGGGGCCACGTGAAGCCGGACGCGCCGCGCGCGGAAGGCATTCCCATCGAGTATTGCTATGGACCAGGCGTGGTCCTCGATCTGACGCACAAAGCCGCCGGCGATGAGATCACTCCGAACGACATTGAACAGGCCGAAGCCAGGCTTGACGGCTATCGCATCAAGCCGCTCGATATCGTTCTGCTTCGCACGGATGCAGCCAGGCGGCGCACCGAGAAGGCGTATCTGACCGAACACCCGGGCATGACGAAAGAAGCCGTGCACTTCGTCCTCGATCGGGGTGTGAAGGTGATGGGGATTGATGCGATTGGCTTCGACCCGCCGGTCGCGAAGATGTTCGAGCGCCGAAAGTTCTGGGAAGCGCACCGCGTGATGCGAGAGCGCGAGTATTACCATCTCGAAAACCTGTGCAACCTGCACGAGATCCCGCCGCCGTATCACTCGTTCATCGTCAGCGTGCTGCCGGTGAAATGGCGCGGCGCATCCGCCGCGCCGGTCCGCGCGGTCGCGATTCTCCCCGCGTCGCAGGACTGAGCGCGCAACGGACCCCATACCCGATGACCGAGTCGATCGAGCGTGATCATCTTCTCCGCCTCGATGGGCGGGTGGCCCTCGTGACCGGTGGCTACGGCGGCATCGGCGACGTCGTCTGTCAAGGGCTCGCGCGTGCCGGCGCCCGCGTGGGCATCGCCGGGCACAACCCGAACAAGGCAACAACCTGTGCGGAGGCGATTCGAGCGAGCGGTCACGAGGCGTTCGCCACGGCATTCGATGCCCTCTCGGTTCCTGAAACAAGCCGTATGGTCGACGAGGTCGTGAGTCATTTCGGCCGGCTCGACATTCTCGTCAACTGCGTCGGGCTGAATCGTGAGGAGAAGGCGGAGGACGTCACCGAGCAGACGTTCGACCATGTCATCGACGTCAACCTGCGCAGCGCGATGTTCCAGGCGCAAGCCGCCGCGCGGCACATGATTCGTCAGGGCGATGGCGGCAAGCAGGTCCACATCGGGTCGGTGCGGACCCTCCTGGCCCTGCGTGGCCGAGGGTACGCCGCCTATTGCGCGAGCAAAGGCGGGCTGGCGATCCTCTGCAAGCAGCTGGCGGCAGAATGGGCGCCACACCGCATCAACGTCAACGTAGTGGCTCCCACCTTCGTGCGGACGCAGCAGGTCGCGCACATGTTGGCCGACGAACAGTTCTACAACAGCTTGATCGCCCGCATCCCGCTCGGCCGAATCGCCGAGCCGGAGGACGTCTGGCACGCCGTGTTGTTCTTGATCTCGAACGCGTCTGACTTCATCACCGGTCAGACGCTCTATCTGGATGGCGGGATCACCGCGACGCAGTAAACGTGTCACCGGGTCTCACTCGCTCGCGTGGCTTCCGGCTTAAGCCGGAAGATTGGCTGTTCGTCGGGTCGAACGTCGGCGAGTTGGAGACTCGGGGTGCATAATGAGCGACGGCATCAAGCCTGCGCGAGGGGTCGCGCATGGAGGTTCACGTGAGGCAGGTCGTTTTCTCCGCCGTTCTCAGCGCTGTCCTGATCTCAACGTTGTGGTCTGCGGGCCAGAGCCCGCAGCCGCAGTCCAGCAATCAGACCACGCCCAATCCCTCGACGCCGACTCCTGGAGCGGATCCGTACGCCACTAGTGCCGCGGCCGGTGCGACGAAGTTTCCGCTTGCGGCCGCTCCGGGCGCGGACAGCAGGGCGCAGACCCTCGCGCCCGCGGACGCGGTCAACCAGGGCGTCTTCGATCCGGTCTCGTGGAAGTACGGGCCTGCCTTCAACCCGCCCGCCGGCGCCAAGATCTGGAATCCAGTCAAGCTCAAGCTGCAGCAAGGCGGCAAGGTCACCGGCGGCACGCTGTTCAGTGCGACCGATCCCTCCACGTATTGCGCGATGGCCAATGCTGGATACGACTTCATCTGGACCGAGATGCAGCATGCGCCGCGCGACTGGGATCAGGCGGCACGATTGTGGCGGACATGTCCGCACGCCAAGGCGGTTCCCGGCGCGCGCGTCGCGTATGCGGACGAGCGCGAGATTCAGCATGCAACCGACGCCGGCGCGCTCGTGATCGTTGTACCCACCGTGGATACGGTCGCCGAAGCCATCGAGGCGCGGAACTGGACCTACTTCCCACCGCGGGGTCGTCGGAGCAACGGTGGCGGCCAGGCGTTCGATGCCGCGATGTGGGGCGGCGTCCCTGGTGGCTATCGCAATACGATCAACGACAACATCGTGCTGATCCTCATGATCGAAACGCTCGAAGGCTTGAAGAACGCCGACGAAATCGCCAAGGTGCCCGGCGTCACCGCGCTCTTCGCCGCCAGCGGCGATCTCGGGAACTTTACCGGCTTCCGTCAGGGCACGCCCGACTACGAGCGCGCGATCAACATCGTGCACGATGCGACCGTCAAGGCTGGGATCCGATTGTGTGGGCCGCTCTCGTGGCGCGACCGTCCGGACTTCAGCTGCTTCCAGGCCGGCAGTGAAACGGCCGCGATCGCGCGTGGCGCGGCCGCGGAACTCGGTCCACTCGCGAACACGCAGGCGAAGCCCGAGGTCGGGCCCTTTGCCGCGCCGCCCAAGCCGTGACGGCCCGGATCACCGGTGACACCTGGAGTTCATCGGTGGCTGGAGACTGGCGAATCATGCGCGTGGATGAAGGCTTTCGGCTCTCCCTCTCAGCCGGGCTGCTGGCGCTCGCAACCATGACAGGACTGGCGCAGACGCCGGCGACGCCGTTGCAGCCGAGCGCTCCGTCAGCACCGCCAACAGATCTCTACCGACGGCCCTCGCACACTATGAAGCCGTCACTTCCAGCTCGACTGACGAAACCCGGCGACGAGGATTGGCTCATGGTGCGGCGCACCTATGACGGCTGGGGCTACAGTCCGCTCGAACAGATCACGCCGGACCAACGTCGCACGTCTGCAACCGGCGTGGGTCGTATCGACGGGCGTCAACAACGGACACGAAGCTCCGCCGATCGTCAACCGAGGGGTCATGTTCGTGGCGACGCCAGAGAATCAGGTCATCGCCCTCGACGCGAAAACCGGCACTGTGCTCTGGCGATACCGACGATCGATGCCAGAGGGCGTGGTGCTGCTTCATCCAACGAGCCGCGGAGTGGCCCTCTTTGGAGACAAGGTCTTCTTCGCCGCGGGCGATGCCGTGCTCGTCGCACTCGATGCCAGAACAGGCAACCAGGTATGGGCTTCAGAAGTGGCCGACAACAGCCAGGGCTACTACATGTCGCTGGCGCCGCTGATTGTGGACGGCAAGGTCATGGTGGGTGCCTCCGGCGGCGAGCTCGGCGTCCGCGGTTTCGTCGCCGCGTTCGACACGACCAACGGCCGCCAGTTATGGAAGACCTACACTGTGCCGGCGCCAGGCGAGCCAGGCAGCGAGACGTGGCCACAGGGTGATCAATGGAAGACGGGCGGCGGCTCGGTGTGGGTCACCGGCACCTACGATCCCGAGACTCGTCTCGCGTTCTGGGGAACCGGCAACGGAGGGCCGTGGATGGGCGATCAGCGACCCGGCGACAATCTCTACACCTCCTCCACGGTGGCCATCGACGTCGAGACGGGTCAGATCAAAGGGCACTTTCAATATCACCCGAACGACTCATGGGACTGGGACGAGGTGTCGCCGCCGATCCTCGTCGACTACGCGCGCGACGGCCGGAGCATCAAGGGTCTGATCAATGTGGCGCGCAACGGCTACCTCTGGTTCCTCGAACGCACCGCTGGACCAATCAACTACGTCGAAGGCACGCCGTACGTGAAGCAGAACGTTTTTCGAAGTCTCGACCCCAAGACGGGGCGACCCGACGTCGATCCGGCTCGCCAGCCAGGCACCGGCAAACAGGCTGATTTCTGTCCCTCGCATTGGGGCGGCAAGAACTGGCCACCCGCGGCCTTCAGTCCAAAGACCCGACTGCTGTACATCCCCGCCAACGAGAACCTGTGCTCGTCGATAATTGGCCGGCCGATCTGGTACACGCCAGGTCGTGCGTTTACCGGTGCGACCATCACGTTGTCCGTCGCTCCTGGCGCCGATCACATTGGCGAAGTACAGGCCTGGCATGTGGACACCGGTCGACGCGTTTGGACGCACACGTTCGCAACGTCTGCGAATTGGGGACCGATGCTCGCCACGGGTGGAGGCCTGGTGTTCAGCGGCGGCACCAACGACCGTCTGTTTCGTGCGTTCGACGCCTCGAGTGGTCGGGTGCTGTGGGAGTTTCCGACCAACTCCGGCGTCATCGGACAACCGTCCTCCTTCAGCATCGATGGGACGCAGTACATCGCCGTCCAGTCCGGATGGGGAATCGACGCGCGTGGCATGCAAAATCGTCTCAATCGAGTGCCGGGTCAAACCCCGGTGCACGTGCCGGAGGGTGGAGCGATCTGGGTGTTCGCGCTCAAGTAGCAGATGGACTGTTAAACCGCCCCGCGGAGCGGGGCAAGGATATGCTGCCCTAGCGAAGCGGAGCCGGTGTGTCCTATCTCGGCGGTTTTAGGCGGAGCTTCGCTAGGAGGCCAGGATGAATCGCCGCGAATTTGTGAGCCTCGCCGGCGCCGTCGTCACCGCTGCGTCGTCGGTCGAGGCGAGGTCGACGCCGGCCGAGCAGCGCCGGACTCCGGCGCCCAATGCGGAGGCGCTGATGAAAGTCGGGACGCAGCACGGCGACTCGGATGCCATTCTCCGTGTCCTAGCCGGGTTCGGCGTCACGCATATCTGCTCGCGGCTTCCGTCGCCTCGGCTGGACGAGTCGTGGTCGGTCGACGGCCTCCAACGGCTCCGCGAGCGCGTGGAATCGTTTGGCATCACGCTCGACATGGTGCCGCTGCCACTGAGCTCGAGCGAGATCTCTCGTGCTGAGAACCCCGCAATTCTGCTCGGACAAGACCCTGATCGCGATCGGCAGATCGAGGACATCTGCCAGATGATTCGCAACTGCGCGCGCGCTGGCATCCCGGCCGCGAAGTACAACCTCACCCTGATCGGCATTCCACGAACGGCGAGCACCCAAGGGAGAGGCGGAGCACGTTACAGCACGTTCGTCTACGCGGACGCCAAGCAAGAGCCGCCGCTCACCATGGCTGGCGCGGTCTATGCCGATTTGTACTGGGAACGGATCACCTACTTTCTCCAGCGCGTCGTACCGGTCGCCACCGAGTACAAGGTGCGACTCGCTTGTCACCCACAAGATCCAGGGATGCCGCCAGGCAAGGGATGGCGTGGTGTCGAGACCGTGCTCGGGTCAGTCGATGGTCTGAAACGCTTGGTGTCGATCGCCGAAAGTCCCTATCACGGTTTGAATTTCTGCCAGGGCACCGTGGCCGAAATGCTCGACAAGCCCGGCGAGCAGATTTTCGACGTGATCCGCTACTTCGGCTCGCGCCGCAAGATCTTCAACGTCCATTTTCGAAACATCTCCGGCGGCTTCTTGAACTTTCGCGAAACGTTCATCGACGATGGCGATGTGGATATGCTGAGGGCAATGCGC
This sequence comes from uncultured Acidobacteriota bacterium, assembly GCA_963802675.1. Classification (GTDB taxonomy): domain Bacteria; phylum Acidobacteriota; class Vicinamibacteria; order Vicinamibacterales; family UBA2999; genus JACCSI01. Next base: position 175,066 of record CAWDJL010000015.1, on the reverse strand, counting down.
GTGTACAAAGAGGTTGGCTACGACGGCATGATGATGCCTGACCACGTGCCGGCCATCGAAGGCGATGCCAACAATCTTCAAGGATTTGCGTTTGCTTTCGGTTACATCAAGGCGCTGATTGCCGCGGTGGCGTCGGAGTGATCGCGAGCCTGCACCAGGTGCGTGTGGGGCAGACGCCGAGCAATACAATTCGATCAAGCTGAAGCATTAAGAGGCGAGGCGGCACCTCGTCCGACGGTCCTCGCGCCCAGAGGCCATATATCGTATATTTCTCAATCGCGCCAGCTTTACCGGTTTCGTTGTGGGCCGGGCACCGGCCCCCGGTGCGAACTTCTGAAACGAGCGAGCGATGACACGCGTGCTTGTCGTCAGTCTTTGGGCGGTGATCGCGGTCGCAGCGACCGGGCTCGCGCAGGTGTCAGATCCCGCGAGTGCCTCGAGTAAGGACACGCTCGTCTACATCGGCACCCACACCGGCGAGAAGGGCAAAGGGATCTACCTGTTTCGTTTGCAATCCGCCGGCACGGAAGTGTTCCAAAACGTCACCCTCGTGCCGCTGGGACTTGCGGCAGAAACCGCCAACCCCACGCACTTCGAGCTCGATACTCCTCGGCGACGGCTCTTCACGGTCAACGAGATCGATCGATTCGAGGGCAAACCAACCGGCGCCGTGAGTGCCTACACCATCGATTCGGCAGGCAAGCTGTCGCTCCTCAATCAACGCGCGTCCATGGGGACCCGTCCCTGTCATCTCGTTGTTGACCAGGGCGGTCGCAACCTCGTGGTGGCCAATTGCGCGAGCGCCACGATTGCGATCCTTCCAGTGGCCGCCGATGGCACCCTCGGCGAGGCAAGCCAGACGATCGCGATTGCTGCGGGCGATTCAGGGAAGGTGGGAGATCGCACGCCGTGTGTCGCGCTCGATCCCTCGAACCGCTTTGCCTTTGTCTGCGATCCCTCGTCTGATCGGATCGCCAGCTACGTGTTCGATTCTCAACGCGGCAAGCTGACTCCTGCCGGCCAGAGTTCGGCGGCGTTGAAGCCCGGGGCGGGGCCACGCCAGATGCAGTTTCGCCAGGATGCCCGCTTTGCTTACGTCCTCAACGAACGCCACTCGACCGTGACAGTGTTTGCGTACGACGCGTCAACGGGGAGCCTCAGCGACGTGCAGACGGTCTCCACGCTGCCCGAGTATTTCGACGGTGTCAATGTTGCGGGCGAGCTGTACATCCATCGCTCTGGAAGGTGGCTCTACGCCTCCAATATCGGTCACAACAGCATCGCCCTTTTCACCATCGATCCCGAGAAGGGCACATTGACCTTTGTCGAGGAGCAGGGGACAGGGGGCAAGACTCCGCGTCAGTTCGGCATCGAGCCTTCGTCCAAACATCTCGCCATTTCGAACCGCGATTCGGACACGGTGCTCGCGTCGCGGATAGACGAGGGCAACGGGCGGCTCAAGCCATCGGGCATCTTTGCTGACCTCCCATCGCCGGCGGGCATTCGGTTCTTGCCGCCGGTGGAGGTGGGGAAGTGATGAGGCCGGCAATTGACCACTGGAAGTTGATTCTGGGGTGCATCGTGCTGGCCATTTCAAGCGCAGCAGCAGCGAAACAGGAGGCGCCGACGAACGCTTCGGCCTCCGCTCGTCCTGTGACGTCGCCGATCGTCAGCCCCGATCGTCGTGTGACGTTTCGACTCATGGCGCCACACGCGCGCGAAGTCGTGTTGACCGGCGAATTCATCCACGGCAGCCAGCCCTTGCAGATGGACGCGAACGGACTGTGGACCATCACGATCGGCCCAATCGAGCCCGAGATCTATCATTACAACTTCACCATCGACGGCGTTCGGACCATCGATCCGGGTAATGCCGACTTGAAGACAGGGTCCACCTTCAGCACGCTGGCGAGCGTGCTCGAAGTGCGCGCCGAGACACCGGCGTTCTACGACGCGCAGCCGGTTCCCCACGGCGAGATCCGCACGCTCTGGTACCAGTCGAAGTCGCTGGGCGCGCTACGGCGGCTCAACGTCTACGTGCCGCCGGGGTACGACGTGTCAGTCGGTCAGCCACGCCGTTACCCCGTTCTCTACCTGCTACATGGCGCGAACGCCGACGAAACCGCGTGGCATCGGCTCGGACGCGTCAACATGATTCTCGACAACCTGTTGGCCGCCGGCAAAACGCAGCCGTTTCTGGTCGTCATGCCATTCGGATACGGCGTTCCACCCGGTGCGCCAACGCAGCCGGGTGAGAACACCCTGCGTTTCGGCAAGGATTTGCTGGAGGATGTCATCCCGTTTGTCGAATCGAGGTTTCACGTATCGGCGGCGCGGGACATGCGCGCCCTGGTCGGACTCTCGATGGGTGGCGGGCAGGCGCTCACCATCGGGCTCAATCACCTCGAGGTGTTTAGTCATGTTGGCGGATTCAGCTCGGGTCTTGGGGCTGTCAGCGATTTTCCGAAAACGTACGCGTCGCTGGTCGCGCAGCCAGAGGCGGCGAGCAAGAAACTGCGTCTCCTCTGGGTTGGTTGCGGCAAGGAGGATGGCGCGTTCAGCGCCTCGCAGCGCTTTTCGGAGTTCCTGACGGCCAATCGGATCGCACACACCTTCAAGGCAACCACGGGCGCGCATACGTGGATGGTGTGGCGTCGATATCTGCACGACGTCGCCCCGTTGCTGTTCCAGCGTTGATCATGCGAATCGTTGCCACTGCCGCGTTCGTCCTCCTCGTGACCTACGGCTCGAAGGCCGCGCCTCCGGTCCGCGTGAGCGCCCAAGATGATCTTCGCCAGCGTTTCGCGACCGAAGTGCGCCCCTTCGTCGAGACGTATTGCGGGTCGTGCCACGGGGGCCAGTCACCCGCTGCGCAATTCGATCTGCGCGCTGTCGAGATCGATGGAGGATGTTGCGAAAGAACATCCGCGGTGGAATCTGGTGCGCGAGAAGCTCGAGGCCGGAGAGATGCCCCCGCCGCAGGCGAAACAGCCGCCGCCGGAGGCCCGCCAACGCGTGATGTTGTGGATCACTGACTTTCGCCGCGAAGAGGCGCGCCGGAACGCGGGCGATCCCGGCATCGTGCTGGCACGACGACTGAGCAATGCGGAGTACAACTACACCATTCGCGACCTGACTGGGGTCGACATCCGGCCCGCACGCGAGTTTCCCGTCGATCCGTCGAACCCGGCCGGATTCGACAACTCCGGCGAGTCGCTGGTGATGTCGCCGACGCTGCTGACCAAGTATCTGCAGGCCGCGCAGGACGTCGCCAATCATCTCGTGCTCAAGCCCGATGGGGTGGCGTTCGCGCCTCACCCGATGCTGGTCGACACGGATCGCGACAAGTACTGTGTCAACCAGATTCTTCAGTTCTATCGAGAGCAGAACACGGATTACGCCGCGTATTTCAAGGCCGCGTGGGCGTTCGCGCGACGCCCGGCGTCAGCGCGGAAAGCGACGCTCGCCGAGTTTGCGCGGACGCTCGATCCGAAGGTCAGCCCGACATACTTCGCCACCATCTGGCGCACGCTCGAAGAAACGAAAGAGAATGTCGGACCGGTCGCGAAGCTGCAGACGATGTGGCGCGAGTTACGCGAGGCCCGCGACCCCGACCGAGGCTGCGGCGCAGATGCGCGACTTCGTTGTCGGCCTGCGCAAGAAGATCGAGCTGAAGCACACCGAGCTGAAGGTGGCCGGCATCAGCGAAGACGCGCAGCCATTCCTCATGTGGCGCAATCGACAGTACGCTGTCAATCGTCGGAGCTACGACCGAACGGCGCTGAAGGCGCCTGACGAAACCAGCGATCCGGATCTGCAAGTGCCGCCTGCGGAGCGTCAGCGGTATGAAGCGGCGTTCGCCCGATTCGCTTCCATTTTTCCCGACGCGTTCTATGTCTCCGAGCGCGGCCGCTACTTCCCCGATAACACACGCGATGTCGGCCGACATCTGAGCGCGGGCTTTCACAATCTGATGGGGTACTTCCGCGATGATCGCCCGCTGTATGAGCTGCTGCTCGATGGCGGTGAGCAGGAGCAGCTCGATGCCCTCTGGCAGGAGCTCGAGTTCATCGCCCTCGCAACGACCCGGACCTACGTGCAGTTCTATCTCAGCGAGAGCGGTGCGGCCCGCGACGCCGCCGCGGCCGCGATTGCGGGACGCGCCGACGACAACACCGACCCGACCTCGCCATCGATGATCCAGAAAGTCGCCGCCAGCTATCTCGACCGCGCGAAGGCGGCGGGCGATGCCACCGCCATCGACGCCATCCAGCATCACTTCGACCAGACAAACGCGTCGATTCGGTGGGTCGAAAAGGTCCGAGGCGCCGCCGAAGTCACTCACCTGGCGGCGCTTCAGGAGTTTGCCGCTCGTGCCTATCGTCGTCCGCTGTCGCCGGACGAGCGGAAGGGCATCGTGTCGGCCTACCACGCCATGCGTGCGAGCGGGGTCGATCACACCGACGCGATCCGTGATTCGGTGGTCGCCGTGCTGATGTCACCTGATTTCTGTTACCGCTTCGATTTGGCGGAGGCTGGCAGCAACCATGCCTCGGAGACGAGTGCGGGCTCGAGCCGACGCGAATACGTCGCCTTGTCTGACTATGCGCTGGCGAGCCGTTTGAGCTACTTCCTCTGGTCGAGCATGCCCGATGCCGAACTGCTCGCACGCGCGGCAGCGCGCGATCTGCAGAAACCGCACATCTTGACCGCGCAGGCGCGCCGAATGCTGAAGGACCCGCGGATCCGGGGCCTCGCCACCGAGTTCGGTGGTCACTGGCTCGATTTTCGGCGTTTCGAGGAGCACAACGCCGTCGATCGCGAGCGTTTCGGCGGCTTCGATAACGACCTGCGTCAGGCCATGTTCGAGGAGCCGGTTCAGTTCATGCTCGACGTCTTCCGCGAGGGGCGCTCGGTCCTCGACTTCCTCTACGCCAGTCACACGTTCGTCAATCCCAGCGCTCGCGAAGCACTACGGGATACCGGTTCCGGTTGCCAGCCACGACCAGTGGTCGCGCGTCGACGACGCGGCGAGCTATGGCCGCGGTGGGCTGCTGCCGATGGCGGTCTTTCTCACGAAGAACGCTCCGGGCCTGCGCACGAGCCCGGTCAAGCGAGGCTACTGGGTCGTCAAACAGGTGTTGGGCGAGCAGATTCCGCCGCCGCCGGCGATGGTGCCCGAGCTGCCGCGCGACGAGGCCAAGTTGGACTTGCCGCTTCGCGATCTGCTCGCACGTCATCGCGAAGACAAGAGTTGTGCGAGCTGTCACGCTCGATTCGATTCTCTCGGGCTCGTCTTCGAAGGATACGGACCCATCGGCGATCGGCGGACGCAGGATTTGAGTGGCCGTCCAGTGGACGCGTCCGCCACGTTCCCCGGCGGCGCCACCGGGAGCGGCGTCGAGGGCTTGCGCGCCTACATCCGCGAACGGCGGCAGGACGACTTCGTCGAACAATCTGTCGCGCCGGCTGCTGGCGTATGCCCTCGGTCGCAGCCTTCAGCTCTCCGACGAGAGCACGATCGACGCGATGCGCGCGAAGCTGGTCAAGGACGGCTACCGCTTCGACAGCCTCATTGAAAGCATCGTCTCCAGCTCCCAGTTTCGACACAAACGGAAGGGTGAATTGCCATGAGCCGAACAATCTCCCGACGAACTGTGTTGCATGGCGTTGGCGTCACGCTGGCGTTGCCCTGGCTGGAGTCGATGTCGGCCTGGGCGCAGACGGCCGCGCCGAACGGCACGTCGCCGTTTCCGAAGCGGTTTGCCGTGCTGTTCATGGGCAATGGCATCAACGGCAATCACTGGTGGGCCCGCGGCAACGGCGCCGAGATGAAATTGAGCAAGTCGCTCTCGCCGCTCGAGCCGTTGAAGAAGAAGATCGTCGTGATCAACGGCCTCTTCAACAAGCCCGCCGTTGGCATGGGGATCCATCCCGGACAGACGGGGAACCTGCTGTCGGGCGTGCCTATCCAGAAGGGCGCCATCGTCAAAGCCGGTATCACGATGGATCAGGTCCTCGCCAATCGCATCGGCCAGGAGACACCGCAGTCGAGCATCGTTCTGGCGTGCGAACAGCCGATGACCGGGTATCACGAGACGAACTTCTCGATGGCCTACAGCTCCCACATTTCGTGGCAAAGCTCCGATTCGCCGGTGCCGAACGAGGTCTATCCGTCGCTCGCGTTCGACAGCCTCTTCGAAAATCGCGGCAGCCTGCGGTATCAGAGCATCCTCGATCGCGTGAAGGACCGCGCCGCCACGCTCAGCCGGCAGGTGAGCACGACCGACAAGGCCAAGCTTGACGAGTATCTGACCAGTGTGCGCGAAGTCGAGAAACGCATCGAGCGCATGCGGGTGGCAAAGGACCAGGCCGCCGAACTCGCCAGCCACAAGAACCGCCCGATCTTCTCGATGGAACGTCCGCAGAACGGCCTGCCCGAGGATCTGCGCGAGCACACGCGCTTGATGTGCGATATCATCGCGCTCGCGTTCCAGACCGACCGCACGCGCGTGGCGTCGTTACTGCTGGCACGCGACCTGTCGTCTCTGTACTACCCGTTCCTCGATGTGCGCGACGGTCATCACGGCGCGTCGCACGATGATTTGTCTGATGGTTACGAACGAATCTCGCGCTTCCATCTCAGTCAGCTCGCCTACCTGGCGCAGAAGCTCGACGCGATGCCGGAAGGTGAGGGCACCGTTCTGGACAACTGCTGTTTGATGTGGCTGTCGAACATGTGGGCGGGGTGGAAGCACGACAACATGAAACTGCCCGTCGTGCTTGCGGGCGGCCTGGGTGGAACGCTCGAAACCGGTCGCTCGCTCGACTTCCTGTATGCCGGCGACGACAATCGGAAGGTGTGCAGCCTGTATCTCTCGCTGATGGATCGCATGGGCGTCAGCTTGGATCGCTTCGGCGACGCGTCTACGCGACTGGCCAACCTGTAACGGCCGTGCGTGTGGCCCACGCAACAGCTAGCGTGCGCCTGGGGATGGCCGTCCTCGCGTCCGTCCTCCTCGTGACGGCCTGTTCCGCCGATCCAGACTCTTCGTCTGCCACGACTCCATCGACGTCATCACCTTCGACGCCTGCCGGCCGGTTGTATGTGACCAACGAGATGTCCGGCGACCTTTCGGTCGTCGACACGGCCAGTCGGCGCCTGGTTGCCACCATTCCCCTAGGCAAGCGGCCGCGCGGCATCAAGGTCAGCCCCGATCGTTCGACGTTGTATGTGGCGCTCAGTGGCTCGCCGATCGCTCCGCCAGGCACGGATGAGAGCAAGCTGCCGCCGCCCGACCGAAGTGCCGACGGCATTGGCGTCGTCGACGTGCGGCAGGGGAAGCTGTTGCGGGTGATTCCCGCCGGAACGGATCCCGAGCAGCTCGCCGTTAGCCGGGACGGGCGCTGGCTTTTCGTGGCCAACGAAGATGCCGGAACGACTAGCGTGATCGATGTCAGCGAGGGCCGTCTCGTGAGCACGATCGCGGTGGGCGGTGAGCCGGAAGGGGTCGATCTGAGGCCTGACGGCAAGGTGGTGTACGTCACGTCCGAAGGGGACAATCACGTGGCCGTGATCGATGCCTTGATGCCAAAGCTGATCACCACGATTCCTGCCGGGCCACGCCCGCGCTCGACCGGATTTCTGCCGGATAGCAGCCGGGCATATATCAGTGCGGAGAACGGCTCGTCGGTGATCGTTGTCGATGCGATGACGCATCGAGTCAGGGAGACGATTCAATTGGCGGGCGAACTGGTGCGGCCGATGGGCGTGGCTTCATCGGCCGACGGCCGGCAGGTCTTCGTTTCGACTGGTCGTGGGAAGAGTGTCGTGATGATCGATACCAGCACCAACACGCCCAGCGGCGCGGTGGAAGTCGGCGACCGGCCGTGGGGGGTTGCCGTGTCGCTCGACGGGACGACAGTGTTCACGGCGAATGGTCCGTCGAACGATGTGTCGTTCGTGCACGTCCCCACACGCACGGTCATCGCGCGAGTCAGGGTTGGCGATCGGCCCTGGGGACTGACGTATCTACCATAGAGGAGCGAATACCAGGAGGATGTCGATGACGAGGATGCGGATCATCATGCTGTTGTTTCTGGCGCTGGTTTCGAGCGCGATCGTGCTGGCCCAGAAGCCATCCGACACGCATCCTCCGGGAAAGAATCCTCATCTCGGCAACAAAGCATCGCTTCGAGGTGCAGTGGCGCTGTACCGCGTTCGCTGCGGCGACTGTCACGGGCTCGATGCCCGGGGTTACCGCGGCCCCGATCTGACGGCGGTTGTGGGCGGCATGACCGACGAGCGACTGTTTCAGACCATCCGCAAGGGCGTGCCTGGCACCGAAATGCAGCCGAGCACGGCGCCAGACGACGATGTGCTGATGATCATTGCCTACTTGAGAGATATGAACACGCCGGCCGCGGCGGAAGCGCCGACCGGCAACGTCGAGAACGGCACGCGCCTGTTCGCTTCGCAATGTGCGACCTGTCATCGCGTGGGCGATCGCGGTGGACGGCTCGGTCCGGACCTGTCGCGGATCGGCGCCGCGCGATCGCGCGCGGCCCTCGTGCGCGAGATTCGAACGCCGTCGGAATGGATCCCCCCGACGTATGAAACGGTGACGCTGGTCACGAAGGACGGTCAGAAGATCCGCGCCGTCAAGAAGAACGAGGACGTGTTCTCAATCCAGATCATGGATGCGCGCGAGCGCATTCAGGGCTATCCGAGATCGAGCCTGCAGGAGGTTATTTATGAGAAGACGTCACTCATGCCTGCATACGGCCCCGATCGGCTGAGTGACGGCGACCTCAATGATCTGGTTGCGTATCTCAGCACCTTGCGGACGGCACCACTGTCACGCTGAGCGACCCGCCCTCGCTCGTTCATACTTGTGAGCTACGGCGGGCAAGCCGAAGACCGTTGACCGTAGGCCGTAGACTGGAGACCGTGGACCTGTGGAGGCAAATATGCGCGCTGTGATGATCGTCATACTGTGTTCGGTGTCGCTGGCGGCGCAACAGTCCGGTCCAGCGCATGTGACCTCCCAGGATCTGCTCAATGGTCTGGCGGACCCGACGAAGTGGTTGACGTATTCCGGCACCTACGACGGTCATCGGCACAGTCCGCTCACGCAGATCACACCGCAGAATGTCCATCAGCTCTCGACGAAGTGGACGTTTCAAACCGGCGTGCTCGGGAGCTTCCAGGCGACGCCAATCGTGATCGACGGCGTTATCTACGTCACCGGCTTCAACAACACCGCGTGGGCGATCGATGCGCGATCGGGCCGGGCGATCTGGCGCTATCGGCGAGAGCTCCCCGACGAGATGCATCTGTGCTGTGGGCCGGTCAATCGCGGCTTCGGCGTCCTCGGCGATCGCTTGTTCATGACGACGATCGATGCGCACCTGCTGGCGCTGGACATGGCGACCGGGGCGGTGCTCTACGACGTCGAGCTCGAAGATTACAAGCGCGGATATTCGGCGACGGTTGCGCCACTGGTCGTCAAGGACAAGGTCATTCTGGGGATCGCCGGAGCCGAGTACGGCATCAGGGGATTCATCGAGGCGTTCGACGCGCAAACGGGCAAGAAGATCTGGCGCTTCAACACGGTCCCGGGTCCGGAGGAGTTCGGAGGCAACACGTGGCCGAAATCCGACGCCTACCTACGTGGCGGCGGGTCGATCTGGGTTACCGGCACTTACGACCCGGAATCCAACCTCGTGTTCTTCGGCACCGGCAATCCCGGGCCTGACTATTACAGCGCGAATCGTGAAGGCGACAACCTGTTTACCGCGTCCATCGTCGCGCTCGACGCCGACACGGGCAAGTTGAAGTGGCATTATCAGTTCACGCCGCACGACGTGCACGATTGGGACGCGACGCAGGTCCCGGTGCTGGGCGAGCTGCCGATCGAGGGCAAACCGAGAAAGGTGGTGATGTTCGCGAACCGGAACGGGTTCTTCTACACGATCGATCGCGCCACCGGAAAACTGATCGTGGCCAAGCCATTCGTCGAGACGACCTGGGCCAAGGAAATCAGCAGCATCACCGGGCGGCCGATCCTTCTGCCCAACAACCATCCCAATGAGCAGGGCACGAAGACCTGCCCTGATCTGGGCGGCGGCACCAACTTCATGTCACCGTCCTACGATCCGACACTCCGCTTGTTCTTCGTGACCGCCCGCGAAACGTGCGCGACTTACTTCGCGTTCGATCAGGAATTCAAGGTTGGCGTGCAGTACATGGCCGGGGGAACGGTCAGGCCGCGCGACCAGAAGAACTGGGGTGCGCTGCGAGCGATCGATCCCGTGACGGCGGAGCGCAAGTGGGAATTCCGATACCCCACGACGTCGGCATCGGGTGTCCTCTCCACCGCGTCGGGACTAGTCTTCGCGGGCGACGGTGACGGCAATCTGATGGCCTTCGATTCGCGGACGGGGAAGAATCTCTGGCACTATCAGCTCGGCGCCGCCCTGCGCTCGACGTCTGGGACGACGTACATGGTCGATGGGAAGCAGTACCTGCTCGTACCGGCGGGGAGCATGCTGACGGCGTTTGCGTTGCCTTAGAACAGGGCGGAGGGCACAAGGCTCAGGGCACAGGGCGCAGGGCTTAGGGCAAAGGATACAGGGACCGTACGGGCCGCAGAGACACAGAGGCACAGTAGAATCTTCCGCCTGAAGGCGGAAGCCACGCGACGCGGAAGCCACGCGACTCTGGCGAGGAATCTTCAAATAACCCTCAGGCCGTTTGAATTGCTCTGTGTCCCTCTGAGTCTCTGAGGCTTGTACGTTCCGAGATTAATCCTCCGTTACGGTGTCCACTCATACGGCTTTCCTGCGACCAGCGGAATCTCACGCACCTCGTTCGAGCGGTTGACACGCACGCGAACGGTGCTAGTGATGGATGGTCGCAGTGTGGCCCTGACCACCCGGCCGTTCTGCCATCGCGCATCGACTTCGAGACCGCCGCGAGCACGAAGGCCACGAAACTCGCCGTCTGCCCATGCCTGGGCAGCGCCGGCAGCAGATGGATTTCGCCCGCATGACTCTGCAACAGCATTTCCGCGACGCCGGCCGTGCCGCCGAAGTTGCCGTCGATCTGAAAGGGCGGATGCAGGTCCCACAGGTTGGGCAGTGTGGACTTCGACAGCAGCGCCTGATAGTTCTCCCAGGCACGTTCGCCGTCCTCGAGCCGCGCCCAGAAGTTGATGATCCACGCCCGGCTCCAGCCCGTGTGCCCGCCGCCATGCGCGAGGCGTCGCTCGATGGTCGCACGCGCCGCTGCGGCGAGCGCCGGCGTGCCGCGCACGGTGATTTGTGCGCTCGGATGCAGGGCGAAGAGCTGCGAGATGTGGCGATGACCAGGTTCCGGCTCGTCGTAGTCTTCAGCCCATTCCTGGATCTGTCCATGCTTGCCAACGGTCGGCGGGGGCAATCGTTTTTGCGCGGCCAGCACGTGCGCGCGAAACGTCGCGTCGAGTCCGAGAATCTCGCTCGCCTGAGCGACCTGTGAGAACAAGCCCGAAATGATCTGGTGGTCCATCGACGGACCCATGGTCAGTATGCCCACCTGTCCGTTCGGCAACTGGTAGCGATTTTCCGGCGACACGGACGGTCCGCTGACCAGGCGCCCGCGCGGATCCTCCACGAGATAGTCGAGGAAGAACTCGGCGGACTCCTTCATCACGGGGTAGGCCCGCGTCAGAAACGCGCGATCCGGGTTGAACAGGTAGTGCTCCCACAGGTGTTGCGTCAGCCATGCGGCGCCGGTCGGCCACAGCCCGGAGCGTGGCAAATCGCCTGGCGACGTGAACCCCCAGATGTCGCTGATGTGATGTGCGACGAACCCGCGCGCACCGTAGTGGACCTTGGCTGTTTTGCGCCCCGGCTCACGCAGCGACTCGAGAAACGCAAACAGTGGCTCGTGCAGCTCGGCGAGGTTGGTAACCTCCGCCGGCCAGTAGTTCATTTGCAGATTGATGTTGAGGTGATAGTCGGCATCCCACGGCGGGCTCATGCTGTCGTTCCAGAGGCCTTGCAGGTTGGCCGGCAAGTCGCCCGGCCGGCTGCTGGCGATTAGGAGATACCGGCCGAACTGAAAGTACAACGCGTCCAGCGCGAGGTCCACCTGACCAGCCTTGACGCGCTCGAGACGTTCATCCGTGGAAGGCGCCGCGAGAGTATGGGTCGACGCCGGACCCAGCCGCAGCATGACACGGCGATAGAGTCGCTGATGATCGGCGACATGAGTCGATCGAAGTGCTGCAAACGGCTTTGCGGTTGCCGCTGTCAGCAGCTTCTCAACATCTTCGGCGGGTCGATTGCCTTTGAAGCTCGTCGCGGCGGCAACGATGATCGTCGCGGCATTCGCACCCTCGACGAGGATCCGTTCCGGGAACGTCTCCTGCGTGCCACCTTCCCTGATGATCTTGACGCCGGCGAGAAACGACAGGCCCTTTCCGCCCGCGAGATGACCAATCAATTTGAGGCGATCGCTTCCGACAATCTCCGTTCGCGCATCCTGTGGTCGATCGATCCAGGTGCTGAAGCTGAGCGCTCCAGGCCTGTCGACGGCCAAGCGAATCACGATGGCCTGATCGGGATGGCTCACGAAGACTTCACGCGTATGACGGACGCCATCGACGCGATAGCTGACGCGCGCGACGGCCTCGTCCAGGTCCAGCGCGCGTCGATAATCCGAAATCGTTCCCTCGTGGTCGAACGCGAGTCGGAGATCGGCGAGGGATTGATACGACTCGAGCCGCCACGGCTTTCCCATCAGCTTGCGCTCGGCCAGCGCGTAGGCCTCGCGAGGCTGCCCGCCAAACAGCAGACGCCGGACTTCTGGCAATGCGGGGAGCGCCTCGGGATTGTCAGTCTCGCGAGGCCCACCCATCCACAGTGTTTCTTCGTTGAGCTGAATACGCTCGCGATTGACCGCGCCGAACACCATCGCTCCCAGTCGGCCGTTGCCGAGGGGAAACGCGTGGTCCCACTGCGATGCCGGCGATCGCAGCCAGATCGTGTGATTGGCGGCATCGCTTGTCACCGCAGTGGTCGGCTGGTGCGCGATCACCGACCTGGCCTCGTCCGCGACGAGCCCAACACGTGCGAGCAGCAGCGCAACCAGGAAAACCCGCGACATGATCTAACCTGGCGCCGCGCCTTGTGTATTCACGTAGACCGCATAGAGCGATTGACTCGCGGCCATGAACAAGCGATTGCGTTTCGGTCCACCAAAACACAGATTGCCGCACACTTCGGGCAATCGGATGCGGCCGATGAGCTTGCCGTCAGGCGTCCACACCGTGACGCCGCTATATCCGACCGCTCGACCGGCATTGCTCGAGCACCACACATTCCCTTCGACATCGCAGCGAACGCCATCAGCCCGCGCCTTGACACCGTCAATCATGAAATCGGTGAAAAGCTTCTGGCCGGTGAGCGTGTTATTCGGCGTCACCTCGAAGGCAAAGAGCTCGCCCTTGCCGCCGGCATGCGTGTCTCCCGGACCCCGTCCGGTGCTCACGACATAGAGCCGCTTATAGTCGGGTGAGAAGGCGAGGCCGTTGGGATCGGGGACCTGCTCTTCGGTGACGACCTGTGTGACCTGGCCCTTGCTGTCGACACGGTAGACGCCGTTCGGCAACTCGCGCTTCATGCGGCCTGCGTCCGCAGGCTGCCCAAGACGCGGGTTCAGGCGTCCGGCGCGGTTGGTTGGTCCTCCCGCTTCATCGACCTGTCCTTCATACAACTGCCCACCATACGGTGGATCGGTGAACCAGTAGCTGGCATCGGGGTGCGCCGCCACATCGTTCGGCGAATTGAAGCGCTTGCCCCCGTAGCTGTCACATAGGACCGTGATCGATCCGTCGTGTTCGTAGCGCACGAGACGACGCGTCAAATGCTCGCACGAGATCTGGCGCCCCTGAAAGTCGAACGTATTGCCGTTGCTGTTGTTCGACGGCTGGCGAAAGACGGTGACGTGATCCTCTTCGTCGAGCCAACGCAGTTGCCGATTGTTGGGAATGTCGCTCCACACCAGGTAGCGGCCTTGCCCCGACCATGCCGGGCCCTCGGACCAGAGCGCTCCCGTCCACAATCGCTTGATCGGGGTGTTGGCCTGCACGTAGCTGCCAAACAAGGGGTCCACGACGACGATATCGGGGTCGATGAAGTAGGTGGTGGGAGGCGCATTGGGCCCGAAGTCGCGCGGTGGCGTTGAGACCGTGCTCGCGGGAGCGACCGGCGGCTGCGCGACTTGCGCGCTGGCGCGCCGCGACATCGCACCAGACACCATGGCCATCGCGCCCAGCGTCAGGACCTGTCTTCGTTTCATGTCGGTTCCAGTGTTCGAGATTCGCATGGCAGTTCACTCTCCCGAACGCCGCCGAGCGTAGCACGTGCGATTGCCGATGGCGCCGAGGAGTAACGGGGGGGTTACCGCGACCAGGTCATCGCCTTCTGGTGCCAGGCAGGGCCGTCTGGAAAGCGGTAGTACAGGCGCGATTCCCGTGAGATTTCGGTCGAATAACCCGGTGCCGCCGGCGGCATGTATCGCGCCTTCCGTATCACCACTGGATGAACGAAGTGTTCGTGCAGATGATCGACGAACTCGGTCACACGCCGCTCGAAGGTTCCCGTGACCGCGACGTAGTCGAACATCGACAGGTGTTGGACGAGCTCGCACAGTCCCACGCCTCCGGCGTGTGGGCAGATCGGCACACCGAACTTGGCAGCCATGAGGATGACCGCAAGGTTTTCGTTCACGCCTCCCAGGCGACAACTGTCGATCTGGCAAAAGCTAATCGCCCCGGCCTGCAACAGTTGTTTGAACATGACTCGGTTCGCGCAGTGCTCACCGGTCGCTACACCGATTGGGCGCACAGCCGCGGCGATGCGCGCATGGCCGAGGACGTCATCCGGACTGGTGGGCTCCTCAATCCAGTGCAGGTTGAATGCTGCGAGACCGCGGACGCGTGTGATGGCCTCTTCGACGTCCCACCGCTGATTGGCGTCGATCATCAGCGTTCGATCGGGACCAATTGCCTCGCGAACGAGCGCAACGCGACGGTAGTCGTCGGCGGGTGAGGCTCCGACCTTGACTTTGAAGTGCGTCCATCCTTCGGCGAGCGCGTCGGTGCAGGCTTGGACGATTCGCTCGTCGGAGTAGCCAATCCAGCCGGCCGACGTCGTGTATGCAGGGTATCCGGAGGCCAGCAGCGTGTGCGTTCGCGTGAGCTTCGTCGACTCCTTCTCGGCAAGCATGTCGAGCGCCTCGTCCGGCGTCAGCGCGTCGCTGATGTACCGAAAGTCGATACAACGAACGATTTGAGCGGGCGACATATCCGCCAGCAGCTTCCAGAGCGGCTTGCCTTCGGCCTTGGCGTACAGGTCCCAGACGGCGTTGACGATAGCGGCCAGCGCCAGGTGGACGACGCCTTTTTCCGGACCCAGCCACCGCAACTGCGAATCGCCCGCCAGTCGCCGCCAAAATGCGCCCAGGTCTGCGATCAGGTCCTCGAGCGCCCAGCCGACTACCAGATCACGATGAGCGTGGATTGCGGCCACGCACACCTCGTTGCCGCGGCCAATCGTAAAGGTCAGCCCGTGGCCTTCGAGCGGACCATCGGTCTTGAGGACGACATAGGCCGCTGAGTAGTCGGGATCCGAATGCATCGCGTCGGTGCCGATTGCGTCGCGCGCGGTGGGGAATCTCAGGTCGACGACTTCGAGATCAGTGATCAGCACGGACTGCTAAGCCTTCGCCTGTCGCCAGCGATCCAGGGCGACGGCCAGCACGATGATGCCGCCGGTGACGATCTGCTGGACCCAATTGGGGTATCCCTTTTGTGCGCACCCGATCTGAATCACCGCCATCGTGGTGGCACCGAGAAGCGTGCCGAGAACGGTTCCGCGTCCGCCCGACAAGCTGCCGCCGCCGATGATGACGGCCGCAATCACATCGAGCTCCAGACCCGTGGCCACCGTGGGGTCGCCGACCGAGAGGCGCGAGAATTGGAGCACGCCCGCGACGCCGGCCAGGAGCGCTCCCAGGCTGTAGATCAGGATCTTCCTGCGGTTGACGGCGACCCCGCAGAGGCGTGCGGTTCGTTCGTTGGAACCAATCGCGAAGACGTGGCGACCAAAGCGGGTGTAGCGAAGCAGCGCCGCAATCAGCGCGGCAAGGGCGAGCACGAGCCAGACGCCCGCGGGCAACACGCCCCCTTCGGTGGGACCGCGCGCGCGCAGCAGGTCGTTGAGCCACGTGTATGGGGCTTCGATCCGTCGCTCCTCGGCCAGTCCTTTAGCCAGGCCTCGGACGAGAATCATCGTTCCCAGCGTGACGATGAATGGCACCACCCGCAGGCCCGTGATGAGCGATCCATTCACGAAGCCGCACATGGCTGCCGCGGCAATCGCACCAAGAGCTGCCGCCGCAGGTGACCATCCGGCACCCAGCAGCAGCGCCACCACGACTGTGGTCAGCGCAACGACCGAGCCAACCGACAAGTCGATGCCGCCTGACACGATGACGACCGTCATGCCCAGCGCGGCGGCGCAGACGATGGCGGTTTGCCGTGCAATCAGCTCGAGGTTTGCTGGATAGAAGAACGTGGTGCCAATCAGGATGCCAAACGTGATGGCCACGAACGCCAGGCCCAGCACGGGGCCGCCGGTGCCGGCCAGCGCCCTAGGAGCCTTGACAGCCCGAATTCCTCGAAGACGAGTCAAATTTTCTCCGGCAAGGTGACTGCCTCGCGGCATCATGCCGCGGCCTCGGCTCCCGTGGCCGCGAGCATCAGTCGATGCTCGTCCCACTCGGCGGCCGGACGCGGTTCACCGAGGCGCCCGCGGTGCATCACCGCAATGCGATCGGACAGGCCGAGCAGCTCAGGCAGTTGACTGCTGACGAGAAGGACCGCACGCGGCTTTCGCCCCTCGGGCTGCGACGAGGCGACGAGTGCATTAATGGTCTGGTAGAACTGAGCCTTGCTCTTGATGTCGATGCCACGCGTCGGCTCGTCCAGCAGCAGGACATCGACGTCGTGGTGGAGCAGTCGTGCCAGGGCAACCTTCTGTTGGTTGCCACCCGACAGCTCTCCAACGGCTTGTCGTGGACCGAGGCATTTGATGCCCAGGCGCGCAATCCATTCCGCGGCCGTCGAGCGCTGCTGCCGGGGAAGGACCAATGAGGCCGGACCCATTCCGGTCAACCGCGTCAACGTCAGGTTGTCGGCGACATCGAGGCCGACCGCGATGCCTTCGGCCTTGCGATCCTCGCTGACCATGCCGAGGCCCTGCGCCCATCGCTGCTCCGGCAGTGCCCCACCGGTATAAGCGCCCACACGAATGCGACCGGAGCGAACGGGATCGAGTCCAAAAATCGCCCTGAGCAGCTCGGTTCGCCCAGCGCCGATCAGTCCAGCAACGCCCAGGATCTCGCCGCGGTGCAGCGTGAAGCTCGCGCCGCCTGGTTCGAGCCCATCGACCTGGAGGAGCGCATCGCCCGGGACGCGCGCCGTTCGGGGGTAGAGCTCACCAACCTCGCGCCCCACCATCAAACGCACAATCTCCTCCGGCGACGTCGAAGCGCTTCCGCCCCCGGCGACGCGGCCGTCACGGAGCACGACGATGCGATCGCAGACCTCACGCACTTCCTCGATGAAGTGCGAAATGTAGACCACCGCGTGGCCCCTCGCCCTGAGGCGACGAATTAACGCAAACAGGTGAGTGACGTCGTCACGCCCCAGGCTGCTGGTGGGCTCGTCGAGGACCACGATGCGGGAGCCGATCGCAATCGCACGCGCGATCTCGACGAGTTGTTGCTCGGCAACCGACAACGCCCCAACGAGCTGCTCGGGTCTGAGACTCGCGCGCCCAAGCTCCGCGAGCGCACTGGCGGCCAAGCGCTGCATCGACTGCCGGTCGATCAGGCCGACCCGCGTCGGTTCCACTCCAAGCAGGATGTTTTCTGCGACCGTGAGGTCGGGTGCGAGCGACAGCTCCTGGTAGATCATCGCGACGCCCGCACGGCGCGCGGTCATGGGATTGGCCGGCGCGAACGGTCGTGAGTCGAGCATCATCTCGCCGGCGTCCGCCCGCAGCGCACCTGCGAGGATCGCCATCAACGTGCTTTTGCCAGCGCCGTTCTCGCCGACGAGTCCGCATACTTCGCCTGCGCCGACCGTCAGGTCGACCCCGGCGAGCGCGGCGGTCGCGCCGAATCGCTTGACGATTCCGCGCATCTCGAAACGCGCCGCGCCCCCTCCCTGCACGTTCATTGGGACAGATCCGGCTGCACGAGCTGCTTCACCTCGGGCCGATCCAATGCCTGGCGTGTGACGAGGTGTACGCCGGTGTCGATTCGTGCCTCGACGGGCTCGCCGCGGAGGTGTCGAACCATGCTGACCACGCTGAGATATCCCATGCGGACCGGGTCTTGTACGACCAGGGCGTCAATCGTGCCATCGCGAAGGCCCGCCAGCAGTCCCTCGGAGGCATCGAACCCGACGAACTTCACCTTTCCCGCCCAGCCGTTGTCCTTCAGGACTCGCATGACGGCGAACGCGCTCGACTCGTTCGGTGCGAAGATGCCATTCACGTCGAGCCCGCCATCGGGAGCCTTGAACCGAGTGAGCAGGGCTTCGACGCGTCTGTAGGCGCCCTCGACGTCGGCTCCGACGTGTTGATTGCTGCTGACGACCTCGATCCCCGAATGGGCCTGCAGTCCGCGGAGAAAGCCTTCTTCGCGACGTGTGGTGCTGTCGTGCCCTTCCGCGTAGCGCATCAGGACCACGCGCCCGTGGCCGTCGAGCGACTGCGCGAGGTGGGCCGCTGCGAGCGCCCCTCCCTTGTCGTTGTCGGTCGCGACAAAACTGATGAACTCCCCGCCCTTCAGACCCGAGTCGAAGATTACGACCGGCACACCGCTACGACGGGCGTTCATCACCGGCGCGACCAGCGCCGATTCGTCGAGCGGCGCCAGGGCGATACCCGACACGCGGCGCGCGACCGCGTTTTCGACCTCGGCGACCTGCGAGTCGCGATCGTCCTCACGCAATGGCCCGCGCCACGTGAGGTCGACGTCCAATTCCCGGGCGGCCCGGCGTGCCCCGGCATGGACGCTTTGCCAGAAGACATGCGACGTGCCCTTGGGAATGACGGCGATGGTCAGTCGCTCGGGATCGGCCGGAGCTCCACTGCAGGCCGCCGCGATCGTCAGCATCAAGACCAGCGTTCGTTTCATCGCGCGCCCCCGTAGGAAACAACCCGTTGTCTCGCGGATCCGAGACCATCGATGCCGAGCTCGACGACGTCGCCGGCCGCGAGATACCTGGGCTCGGGCTTCATGCCCAACGCCACGCCTGCGGGAGTGCCCGTCGAAATCACGTCGCCCGGAAGAAGCGTCATGAACTGGCTGATGTAGCTGACCAGCGTGAACACGTCGAAGAGCATGTTTGCGGTCGTGCTCTTCTGGCGACTCTCGCGGTTGACGGTCAGCCACATTCCCAGACGTTGTGGGTCTTCGATCTCGTCGGCTGTCACCAGCCAGGGGCCGAGCGGCGCGAACGTATCGGCGCTCTTGCCCTTGACCCATTGTCCGCCACGTTCGAGTTGGAACGCCCGCTCCGAGTAGTCGTTGTGCAGCACGAACCCCCGCGATGTGCGGCGGCGCCTGCTCTCGATCCACGTACCCAGCGCGCTTGCCGATCACGACGGCCAGCTCCACCTCCCAGTCGACTTTGGTCGCCCCTCTCGGAATCACCAGATCGTCGTTTGGCCCGGCGAGCGACGAGGTCGCCTTGAAGAAAATCACCGGCTCGCTCGGCAGATCCATCCCGCTTTCAGCCGCGTGGTCGCGAAAGTTCAACCCGACGCAGACAATCTTGCTGGGACGCGCAATCACGGGGCCGAGCCGAGCGTCCGGCGCAACCCTCGGCGCCCGCCGGCCTTCGCGGTCGAGCCACTGGCGAAGCGCCGCCGGACCCCCATTGGCGAAGAATGCCTCGTCGTAGTCGGCGAGGAAGGTCGACGCGTCGATTCGAACCCCCTCTGCCAATTGCACTCCGGGACGTTCCTGGCCTGGGGCTCCAAACCGGAGTAGCTCCATCGCCATGCAAGGTATGTCTCGGCGGCGCATTGTGCAACACGTGCCGCGTTACCGCCGTAACGGACGCACCCTTGACAGTGCCCCATCCGGCTCATACTTTCCGGAATGCGCCCGATGTTCGATCTGAGTGGCAAAATCGCACTGGTGACCGGTGCCGGATCGGGGATTGGCGCTTCCATTGCCGAGGCTTTCGCGGCGGCGCACGCGCGTGTGTTCGTGACCGACCAGGACGGAGCCTCGGCCCAGGCGACGGCCGGACGCATTACCGCTCGCAACGGCGCCGCCACGTCCTTCGTCCTCGACGTCCGCGACGAGGCGAGCTGCACCGCGCGGGCGCAAGACGTGCTCAGCGCGGCCGGCCGCCTGGACATCCTCGTGAACAACGCCGGCGTCGGACACGTGGGCACGCTGATGCACACGCGCGGCGAGGATCTCGACCGACTCTATGCCGTCAACGTGCGTGGCGTCTTCAACGTGACCAAAGCGTTCCTGCCCTCGATGCTCGCGCACCGTTCGGGTACCATCATCAACCTCGCCTCCATTGGCGGCGTGGTGGGGATTCGCGATCGCCTCGCGTACTGCACGAGCAAGTTTGCCGTCGTTGGTCTGACGCGGAGTATGGCGCTCGATCACGCCCTCGACGGCGTGCGCGTCAACTGCATTTGCCCCGGCCGTGTGGAAACCCCGTGGGTAGCGCAGCGGCTGGCCGAGTACCCCGATCCGGCGAAAGCGCGTCGTGAGATGACAGCCACGCAGGCTGTGGGTCGCATGGGACGCCCCGAGGAGGTCGCGGCCGCAGCCGTGTACCTGGCCAGCGACGAGTCCTCATTTGTGACGGGAGCCACCTTCATGATCGACGGCGGTTGGAGCGCCGGGAAATAGGCCGTGGCCTTCAAAGCCGCGGGTGCATCGTCGACGGTTCGGGCCGCGCTCGTTGGTGGCCCCATGTACGATCCTCTGTACGCGGCCATCCCAGCCTTCGAAGATGAAGCTGGCGTCCGCGTCGAGGTCGTGGCCCAGCTCCCTCATCCGGAGCTGAACGCGTTTGTCGCCCGGGCATTCGAGGCGGGCGTCCGCCTCGATTTGATTTCAACCCACACGAAGTACGCGCCGTCTCAGGCGCCTTGGCTGTTGTCGCTCGATGACCTGATCGGGCGCGAGATCGTGGACGACCTGCTGGCGCGGCCGGCGGAGCTGTCGCGCATCAACGCGCGGTTGCTTCAGGTACCGCGCAATCTCGACATTCGGCTCCTGCACTATCGTCGCGACTGCATCCCAGTGGCGCCACACACCTGGACGGAGCTCATCGAAACGGCCGGCACGCTGAGTCGACCGGCGGCTAATGGTCAGCCGGGATTTTACGGATTCCTGTTTCCTGGCCGCGATTCCGGGCTCTTCGGCATGTTTTACGAACTACTGGTATCGGCCGGCGGTGAGCTCTTCGACGAGAACCTGCAGCCCGCGTTCGAGTCCGAAGCGGGGCGATGGGCACTCGAGCAGATCGTCGATCTGCATCTCCATCGATCGGTGACGCCACGCGACCTCGCCCACTGGCACTACGACGAAATCTCCGCGTCGTTTCGCACTGGCCATGCGGCCATGGTGTCGGACTGGCCGGGAAGCTATCACCTCTATCGAAACTCGGAGACCTGTCGCGTCGCGGACCGACTGGATCTCGCGTTGTTGCCGGAAGGCCCGGCGCGGAAGCGGGCCGCGTACGCCGGCTGCCACTCATTCGCGATTCCGCGAACGGCGGACAATCCTCAGCTGGCCGCCGCCCTGGCGGCATATCTCACCTCCTCCAGCGCGCAACTCGGGGAAGCCCGGCGAGGCGCGATTCCCTGCCGCGCGAGCGCGCTGGCCGCCTTCGGCGCCGAGGTTGCGAGTGTTCCGGCGGACGCAAGACGGTGGGAGCTGTTGAAGGCGACCGAAGAGACGATGATCATCCCGCCCCGATTCGCCTCGTACCCACAATGCGAGAACGTGTTGTGGCGCAACCTCCAAAGAGCCATGCTCGGGACGCGGTCGGCTGCGGAAGCGCTGCGGCACGCCGCAGCCGACGTGCTCAGCATCGTGGTAGAACAGGCGCCGACGAGATAGGATGGAGGCGTGACCTTCGCGGGCAGGACCGTGCTCGTGACCGGCGCCGCGAAAGGTATTGGGCAGGCTGCGGCCCGGCGGTTTGCCGCGCTCGGCGCCCGCGTGGCCCTGCTCGATCGCGACGCCGACGCCTTGCGGCTCGCTGTCGCGGCGGGTCCACCTGACAGCACGCTACTCCTTACTGCGGATGTGGCGGTTGGTCAAGAAGCCGCCGATGCTGTGGCCATCGTCATCGACCGCTTCGGGGGCATCGACGTCCTCGTCAACAACGCGGGCATTCATTTTGCCCGCGCCCTGGATGAGTACACCGATGAAGAGTGGAACCGGATCTTCTCAGTGAACGTCCATGGCACGTTTCACATGATCCGGTCGGCCTTACCCGCACTGCGCCGCTCCCGCGGCGCCATCGTCATTGTGTCTTCGATGACCGCCCTGGTTGGTCAGGATCGCGGCGCCGCATACGTCGCGTCAAAGGGGGCCCTGGTCTCGTTGACCAAGGCACTGGCGCTGGAGTTGGCCGCCGACGGCATTCGCGTGAATTGTGTGTGCCCGGCCGGCGTGGACACGCCACTCCTGAGGTCGTGGGCAAACACGTTACCGGATCCCGAGGCCGTGCTGCGCGGACAGGCCGAGATGCATTTGCTCAAGCGCCTGGCGACGGCAGACGAGATTGCGGCTGCGATCGCCTTTCTCGCATCGCCGGACGCATCCTTCATCACCGGCGCCATATTGCCGGTTGAAGGTGGGGCCACCTTGGGATATCGCAAGTGCTAATGGCACGCTGATCTTCCGGCTGAACCGGAAGCCACGCAGACTCTTGTGGCTTCCGCTTTTGTGGCTTCCGCCTTCCGCCTTCGCGCGAAGCGCTTCGGCGGACCGCCGTAGCCTTGGCGGAGGCTGGTCAGGCGGAAGATTCCAGCGGATGGCTGGGCTATGCCGACTCGCGGACGACGAGCTCCGGCGGAATGATGACGCGACGGGGGCGCCACTGTCTCGAACTGGCCATCTGATCGAGGATCAGCTCGGCGGCGGCGCGCCCGAGATCCCGTTTTGACCAACGTACTGTGGTGAGCGGCACGCGAATAAGGTCGCTGTACGCGACATCCCCCGCCCCCACGATGGAGATGTCCTCGGGCACCCGGAGACCAGCGTCCCAAACTGCCCGCATGGCCCCAATCGCTGCCGGATCATTGACGGCAAACACCGCATCCACTCGCGGTTCTCGCCGCAGCAGCGTCGTCATCGCACGATAACCATCGGCTTCCATGAAGCCGCCTGGGACGATTCGCTCCGATCGCACGCGCACTCCTGCCGCCGACAACGCTTGACGGTACCCCTCCTCCCGACGTTTGGCGTGCGCAATCGGCGGTCCCGCGATGTGGGCCACGGCCACTCGACCCCGCGAGAGCAGGTGGGCGGTGGCGAGGACGCCCACCTTCAGATCGTCGGTGAGTACTCGATGGCAGCGTACGTGCGGGTGATCATCCCGATCGATCATGACGAGGGCAGTACCCTGGCCGGCGACATCGCGCAGCAGGGCCGTGTTGCCGGTGGCATTGGCCGACGCCAGCACGATGCCGTCGACCTGGCGCGCTCGCAGCATTTCGATCTCGGCGCGTTCTTTCCTGGCATCTTCGTTCGACGAGCAGAGCAGCACCCCAAACCCGCGAGCACTGGCGATCGCTTCAAGGCCGGCGACGACCTCGACGAAGAACGAGTGCATCAAATCGGGGATGATCACGCCCAGCGTGTGGGTGCGGCGCAGCGACAGGCTGCGCGCCACGGCGTTGGGTCGATAGCCGAGTTGTTCGACACGCGCCAGCACGCGGGCACGTGTGTCCGGTCCGATATCCGCGTGGTGATTCAGGACCTTCGAGATGGTCGTCACGGAGACCCCCAGCTCCGCGGCGATGCGTTTCATTGTCGGTGGCATGAGGGATCCGTGTGGCGGGCGCAGACCGACGCGATCAAGCCTTTACTCTAGCGCAAAAGCTCGCACAACACGCGCGGCGGGGACGCGCTCCGGCGGGGCGCCCCGGTGCCCCAGTCACGGAGGTCTGGCCGCAGTCGTCAGGGCAGTCGTACCGAGATCGGCGATCCGAACCGGGCGGGTCTCGTCGATGCTCTTGCGCGCCGCGATGCCGGTCAGGCAGGACATCGCGCCGGCCCGCGATCCCGGAAGCTGCATGTGTGCGGGTGCCTGGGCGTGCCGGAAAATCAGATCGCGCAGCCGGGTATCGCCCCCACCGTGGCCGCCCGCGCTCGAACCCTTCGGTTCGATCTTTTCGCGCTGGCCAAAGTTCTTGATCAGATACATCTCGGTTTCTTCCCCCGGGTCCCAGGCCTGCCGCTCGTAGTCGCGCACTTCGAGTCGACCCTTTGTGCCGTTGAAGGCCAGCCGATAGCCTTCGATCGGCATGAAGGTGTTGACCGAGTAGCTCATGTTCACGCCGTTCGAATAGCGGACGATCGCGTTCATCGTGTCGAAGATATCGATGTCCTCCTTGAACACACAACCATCGCGTGTGTAGCCGTCAGCCGACTCGCACTTGACGTAGAGATCCGTCAGGTTCTGGTCCTTCGTGATGTCCCAGTAGTACGGGCACTTGGCCTGGTGCGGGCATCCGCGACACGTCGTGTGACGGAAGGGCCCGCTCTTGCCGTAGTGCTGCAGGTTGCCAAATGCCGAGACTTGAACGGGATCGGCGTCAAGCCACCAGTTGATGAGATCGAAGTGGTGGGTGGCCTTGTGTACCCACAACGATCCGCTCTTCGAGCGCAGGCGGTGCCAGCGACGGAAGTAGTCGGCGCCATGCCGGGTATCGAGAAACCACGAGAAGTCGACGGATGTGACTTGCCCGATGGCGCCCGACATCAGCAGCTCTTTAATGGTCTGGTGCTTCGGCGCGTAGCGATAGTTGAAGGTGACGATGATGTTGCGGCCGCTCTTCTTCTCGGCATCGAGCACCGCCTGGCATTGCTTTTCGTCGATGACCATCGGCTTCTCGGTCATGACGTCGACGCCACGCTCGAGCGCGCGCACGATGAATTCGCTATGGTAACCGTCGACGGTCGTCACCATCAGGAGGTCCGGCTTCGCCGTGGTCAGCATCCGGTCGAAGTCGGTGAAGGTCGGGCACGAGACCCCCATCTGCTTTTTCGCGACTTCGACGCGCAACGGATTGATATCGCACAACCCGACGAACTCCGCGACATCGCTGTACTGTTGGGCGATCGGTCGTCCCCACATTCCGACGGCTCGGACACCGGTGCCGACGATCGCGTAACGTCGCTTCGGTTGGGCGGACAAGGCGGGTGCGCTGGCGCCCGCAGCGGTGATCACGGCATTGCCGACGGTGGCTCCGACGGCCGCGCCGCCAACGGTGGCAACGAACTCGCGCCGGGTCATGTGTTCGGTCGGGATCATGGACGTCCAGTGCCTCCAAAGGTTGTCGGTGATTGTGCCCGCGTTCACGCGCCCCGAGCAAGGGCCCGTCCGTTCCTTTTTCGGGCCGGTGCGAGACACCGCACAAAAGGGGACTGTCCCCATTCATGCAAGTGACACGGTCGCAACGGGCCGTAACCGAGGGCCAATTGTGGCGTTCCGTGGCAAAACGGTAAGCTGACGCCGGGTCGAGGTAGCCAGGCGATGCTCAGCAACACCCTTTTTCGCGTCCCGCGCACGTCGGGCTTGCAGCCGCTTCAGGTGCGCGGCGGCAATGGAGCCTCCCGCGAGCTCACGACCTCACGATTGTGTTTGGCAGCGGGAGAGCGCGTGGAATACGTCCGCGAGGCCGAGGAGACGGTGGTCGTTCTTCAGGAGGGCCAGGGCACGTTCGCCACCCCGGACCATTCGTGGCGTGCTTCGCGGGCCGGCGTGTTTGCGGAGCGGGCCACCGCGCTGTATCTGCCGCCGGGCATGGCGCTGACGGTGACTGCGACCACTCCGCTGGAAGCGGTGCTCGTGTCTACTCCAGCGACCGAGTCGGCGGCGCCGGCGCTCGTGTCGCCGGACGAAGTGACCGTCAATCCGCGCGGCCGCGGTACCTATGCGCGCGAGGTCCACGACATCTTCGTGCGCGATCCCCACGTGCGCCGGCTGATGGTGGGCGAGACCTTCAATCCGCCCGGGCACTGGAGCAGTTTCCCGCCGCACAAGCACGACGGACGCAACGGCGAGCCGTTTCTGGAGGAGGTCTATTACTTCCGTGTCGATCCGCCGCACGGGTTTGGCCATCAGATGCTCTACACCGAAGACGGCGAGTCGGTGACCCACCAGGTCCGCGACGGCGATGCGGTGCTGCTGCCGTACGGCTATCATCCGGTTTCATCGCCCCCCGGCTACCGCCTCTATTACCTCTGGGCGATGGCGGGCGACGAGCGAAAGCTGGCGCTCTATGAAGATCCAGCGCACCGCTGGATTCACGACGTCTCATGACACGGTCGGACATCACGCAGAGGATCGAACAACATGGTGTCGTCGCGGTCATCCGGATCAAGGAACCGGACCGGCTGCGGGCGGTCATCGATGCGCTGGCTGCTGGCGGCGTGCGCGCGCTCGAAGTCACGATGACGGTGCCGCGCGCGATTGAGCTGATCGCCGAGATTGCCCCGACGCTTCCGCCGGAATTCCTCCTTGGCGCCGGCACCGTGCTGGATGCCGGCACCGCGGCCCGCGCGATTGACGCCGGGGCACGGTTCATCGTGAGCCCGGTCTACCGTCGATCGGTGGTCGCAAGCTGCCACGCACGAGATGTGCCGGCGATGCCGGGCTGCTTGACCCCGACCGAAATTCTGGACGCGTGGGAGGCGGGCGCCGACATCGTGAAGGTCTTTCCGGCGACCACCTTGGGCCCCGGCTACATCAAAGATGTTCGCGCGCCGCTGCCTGACGTCAAGCTGATGCCGACCGGAGGCGTGACGATCGACAACGCAGGCGACTGGATCAAGGCCGGCGCCGTCGCCGTCGGCGTGGGCAGCGCCCTGGTCGACGCCGCGGCCGTTGCGTCGGGGAACTATCACGTGATCGAAGGTCACGCGCGGCGCATCGTTGCCAACGTGCAGGCGGCGAGAGGGCACTGATGGCGGTCAAGGTCGTGACCTTTGGCGAGATCATGCTGCGACTCAGTCCGCCTGGGTTCGAGCGGCTGTTGCAATCGCCGTCGCTCGTCGCCACGTTTGGTGGCGGCGAGGCCAATGTCGCCGTCAGTCTGGCGCACTTTGGACTCGACAGTTGGTACGTGACGCGGTTGCCGAAAAATCCCATCGGCGACGCCGCGATTCGTGCGCTCCGGGCCGAGGGCGTGCGCACGGACGCCATCGTCCGAGGCGGCGACCGCGTCGGGATTTATTTTGCTGAGAGCGGCGCCAGCCAGCGCGCGTCGGTGGTGGTGTACGACCGGGCGCGATCGGCGATCAGCGAGATGGAGCCGGCGGCCGTCGAGTGGCCGACGGTATTCGCGGGCGCGGCGTGGTTTCACGTGACCGGCATCACGCCTGCGCTCGGGCCCAAGGCGGTGGCGTGCACGCAGGCCGCCGTCGCCGCCGCGCGAAAGGCGGGCGCCCGGGTCAGCGTCGATCTGAATTTCAGGAAGAAGTTGTGGTCCGAGGAAGCCGCGCAGCAGGTGATGCGGCCCTTGATGGCCGACGTCGACGTGCTGATTGCCAACGAAGAAGACATCCAGGCGGTACTCGGGCTCACCGTCGAAGGTACTGATGTCAGAACCGGGCAGTTGAACGTGGAGGCCTACCGGCAAGTAGCCGAGCGCATCACCCGCGAGCTGGGCCCGTCGATGGTCGCCATTACCCTGCGCGAGAGTGTCTCGGCCAGCGACAACGGCTGGAGCGCAGTGCTTTGGGACGGAGCGTCGCGACAGTTCCACGAGAGCCAGCGCTATGACGTGCGTCTCGTGGATCGCATCGGCGGCGGCGACAGCTTTGCCGGCGGCCTGATCTATGGATTAGCTGAGTGGGCGCTCGCCGGCCGACAGCCTCCGCTTCGCTGTCGCGGCCAGCGCACTGCAACAGAGCATCCCCGGCGACTTCAATCGCGTCTCGATCGAGGAAGTCGATCGGCTTGCCGGCGGCGATGCGTCGGGACGGGTCCAGCGGTAGAGTGACGCCACGCTTTGCGTAGATGTACATTCTGATGTACATTACAAGCATGCCGCCGAGGTACTCGATCGCTCAGGCGAGATCGCATCTCCCCACCATCGTTGATCAGGCAGAGTCAGGCCTCGAGGTCGAACTCACTCGTCGTGGCGAGCCAGTCGCCGTTGTGGTCTCACACCGGGAGTTCGAGCGTCTTCGCGGACGACGTCAACGCTTCGGGGACGCATATCGAAAGTTTCTCGCCGCCCATGCGCTCGACGACATCGGCGTCGATGAGAACTTCGCGGCCTCAACCCGTGACCGAACGCCTGGCCGCAAAGTGTCGCTGTGACGCTTCGCTATCTCCTGGACACCAGTATCGTATCCGTGCCGGTGTCCAAGAAGCCGGACCCGCGGATCCTCGAGCGTTTGGACGAGGTCGGTCCTGAGTGTGCGATCGCCGCGCCGGTCTGGCACGAGCTCACGTACGGGTGTCGCCGGTTGGCGAAAGGCAAGCGCCGGGCGGCGCTCGAAGCGTACCTTCGTGACGTCGTCCGCGTCTCGTTCCCCACACTGCCGTACGACGAGGCCGCCGCAGAATGGCATGGGGAAGAACGGGCGCGTCTCGAATCGGTCGGACGCCCGGTCCCATTCGTGGATGGTCAGATCGCTGCGATTGCGCACGTACACGGACTTGTACTCGTGACCGTCAATGACCACGATTTCACTCCCTTTAGAGGGCTCACGGTAGAGAACTGGTCCCGGCCATCCAAGGGCCGGCGGAAGCCGCGCTCGTCACGGAGAGTCACGGGCTTGCGGTGAGCGTCCGCGGAAACCAGGAAGTCGCGCGACAATTACGATTGACGGGTTTGGCACGCGATCATAAAACGGCCAAGATAAAGGGCACCGAGCCGCATGAACCCATTGGTCGCCCTCGTCGCCGTCATCTTCGTCACCGTGCCCGGCTCGGCTGACGCACAGTCGCCATCGACGCAGGCCGACCCCACCTTGTCGAGTCAGGCGCCGCCGCCGGCCGAGATGACGGACATCTTCGATGTGTGGCGCAAGATTCGAAACAAGGAACCGGATCCCGAAGCGGCAGTCTGGGACTATCGCAAGCCGATGCGGGCGTTCGCACCGGTCATCGGCGCGAAGCCGTCGAGCGGCCTGCTGCTGGGAGTGGCCGGGAATGTGGCGTTCTATCGAGGCGAGCCCGCGACGACGCACATTTCCTCGATGGTGGCCAGCCTGACGTTCTCGACCAAGGCACAGACCGCACTCACCGATCGCTTCACCGTGTTCACGCGCGATGACCGGTGGCGCCTGGAGGCCGATCACCGGTTCCAGTGGACCTCGCTGGAGATCAGCGAGTTGGGCACGAGCGCCGACACGCGCGCAGGCGTGCAAGCCAACTACGACTTCTTCAGGCTGTACCACACGGCGTACTACCGCCTGCGTCCCGGCCTCTTCGTTGGCGCCGGCTTGTACTTCGACACCCACGCTGATGTCGGACCGAGCGAGGGCGAGGAAGGGGAGTGGGCGGAGTCACCGTACGTGCGATACAGCAACGATCACGGCCTGCCCCTCGACGCGCAAGCCTCGGCGGGTCCGAGCGTGGACCTGCTCTGGGACACGCGGGACAACTTCATCAACGCCGATCGCGGGTGGGTGGCGGAGGCCAGCTACAGAGCCCTGTTCGACGGGTTCCTTGGCGGCGACTCGAACTGGCAACGGCTGAACCTCGACCTGCGAACCTACCGACCGATGTCACGCGATCGCCGCCACAAGCTTGCCGTCTGGCTGTTCGCCGATCTCGTCGTCGACGGAGTCGCTCCCTACTTCGACCTGCCCGCGACCGGGCTGGACACGTACGGCCGCTCCGCCCGGGGATACGGCGAAGGGCAGTTCCGAGGTGAACGGCTTGCCTACGGCGAGATCGAGTATCGCGGGACGCTGATGCGCAACGGGCTGGTGGGAATGGTCGCATTCCTGAACACGACGACTCATCACGAATCTGCAGAATGACGAGCACCTCTTCGACAGCTTCGCCACAGGCGGCGGCGCCGGTTTCCGCCTGCTGATCAACAAGCGGTCGAAGACCAACCTGTGCTTCGACGTCGCCTTTGGCAAGCAGGGCTCGCGGGGCGTCTATCTGGCGATACAAGAGGCCTTCTGATCCACATGGCGCGTCAGAACTTGAACGTCACGCCCACCTGCGCATTCACGAAGACCGGATCGAAGCGAACGGGCGCCAGTCCGGCCAGCAGCTCTTCGAGAAACTCCAGACCGTCGCCGGTCTCGAAGCGCAACTCGTACTCCTTGGAAGTAAAAGACCCGAACCTCACCCATCAGCGCCACGCGTCCGCCGATGCGGAGGCCCGCGCCGCCGTTCACGCCCCACCGGTGTTCCGATTGACCGGGCACTGCGCGGAGCGTCAGCCTCGGGGCGAAGGCGGGGGGCAAGGGGACGCCCGGTATCTCCAGGCGCACCGGAATGGACCCGGTTACGGTGATGCTGGAGAGATAGCTCAGGCCACCGGAGGCAATCAAGGCAACCGAGCCGGGCGTGCGGATTCTCGCGTTCACGGACAGGAGCGGGATGCGATCCGCGTCGAGTGTCCCATCGGAGACCGTGATGCTCGCCGTGAGGCCGTCGATAGGCGGCTCGAGTGCCGCGGAGGTTGTACCGTGCGCCGGTGATGGCAAGTCCCACGTCGGTTGCATCGAGCCGTCCCTCGATTCCGAGCACACCGAACTCGTACGCGAGCGCGCCCCCGAACACCGGCCCGCCGTCCGCCTCGATGAGCGGCGATCCCTCCACGCTGATGTCCACGCCCGGCACCGTCGGGGTCGACGGTCGGAGGGTCAGCCGCTCGTCGTAGGTCGGGAACGCCCGACCGACGAAGAACGTCAGGTCGAACCCTTGTGCTTCGGCGTGCTCGCTGCTCCCCAGCAAGAGGCTGACGGCGCAAACCGCACTCGTAACCGTGATGATCTTGATCACGTCCACTCCTTTAAGCTGAGTCTGCGTCGAGTGGTTGGCGGGTCATGAGTGCCACGGGTCGACGACAGGGACATCGAGCCCCTCGAAGTGGCGCGCATTGCGCGTCGCAATGGTGGCGCGACGCGCCTGCGCGATGCCGGCGATCAGCGTATCGCGCAGGTCAACGATACGGCCGGCCCGCTGGCGATCGGCCGCGAGTTGAGCAGCTGTCACTGCGGCCGTCTCGTCGAAGGCGAGCACTCGACTCGAGAGGTCTTCCGTGAGGACGCGGTCGAACGCGCGTTCGAGACCGCTTCGGCGCCTCCCGTTCGGCAAGAGCGCAAGGCCGAGTCGCGCTTCGAACACCGTGATGCTCGTGAGCCACACAGAGTCGGCGGGCTGGCGATCCAACCACTCCACGACGACGGCCTCCGGCTTCGTCCGCATCAACGCCGACAGGACGTTGGTATCGAGGACGATCACGACTCGAACTCTGCCGCGGTCGCGATCGCGCCTCGCAATTCTGGAAGGTCTGTGCTGAGCCCTGACCCGCGGAAGCGCTGCGCAATCCTGGTGCCCAGCTTCTGCGCGGGCTCAGCGCGTTGTTGCACCGCGGTGCGCAGAATATGCCGCACTTCATCCTCCATGCTCCGCGCATGGCGCTTGGCTCGTTGCTTCAGCTTCCTGGCGACATCCTCCTCCAGGTTTCTCACGACGAACTGCGCCATCTCGCATGAGCCTCCTTCGTCAATATGATATCACGATATCGCTCCGGTTGTGATGGCGGCCAGGAGCTCGATGACCAGCGGCCACCCATTCGGTGGCGTGATGAATCGTCGGCAGTAGGTCGTTCATCACGACCCACGTTCTTGTGGTGCCGTGTCCACGAAAATAGCGCCCTCTTCGATCTTCACCGGGTAGGTCGTGACGCCATAATCCGGGACGTGGAGCGTGCATCCCGTCGTCACGTCGTACCCGCCAGCCATGCCCGCGACAGGTGACCACCTTGCCCCGCAGGTCGCTCGTGCCAAGGGAGCCGCCCTGATGGAGGCATTGGTCGTCCATGGCAACGCGTCCGGGGGGCTTCATTATCCGACCCCGCATCACCGGCAAATCTGAGTGCGACGCGATACACTACGGACCGATTCTTGGCTTTCGGTTTGACTGGGGAGGCTAGACATCGCCTCAGGCTGAGAGCGCTGACAAGTGAAGTAGGTTTTCCAAAGCCTGAGGAGATGTCTAGGCCCCGCGGAGACCACCCCACCGCGCACAGTCCGCGCGGCGGGGACCCCGGAGCGGGGCAAACAACATAGTGGGCAGTGAAGCGCAGCCACTTCCGCGCGTTCCTTCTCCTCGGTTTGAGGCGAAGCTTCACTGCGCGCACCCGAATGAGGGGAAATGTCGAACAAACGTCGATTGGAAATCGTGGTGCGTCGATGATGCGATGGGTCAGGCCTGGGGTCTTCGGAGGGCTGCTGGGGCTGATGCTCTGCCCAGTGACGATCGACGCGCAGGAGGCCGATCAGACCCCCATTCGTGCTCAACCTCGCGCCAGTGATCCCGTCCTCGATCATGAGCGAGCCAACCCAGGAGCCACCGTGGTGGGTCGCCGAACGGCGCGCCTGCGAGGGCTGCCCTCCGCGGAGCGTGGGCAGAGCCCTGTTTCAGACCACGATGATCAACGTCTTTTACGAGATGGCGAACCTGATACGCGGCCAGGCCACGGCGAGGATCACGCCGAAGACGTGGTGGGACAACATGCAGCAGGGGTGGGTCTGGGATCTCGACGACTTCACAGTCAATCAGGTTGGCCACCCGTACCAGGGGAACAACTACTTCACGTCGGGCCGCGCCAATGGCCTGAACTTCTATGAGTCGGCGGCGTTGACCGCGTTCGGCAGCGGCACCTGGGAATACTTCGGCGAGACGAACTTTCCCTCGGTGAACGACTTCGTCAACACGACGCTTGGCGGCATCGCCCTCGGCGAGATGTTCTACCGTACGGCCTGGCTCGTGCGCGATACCCGGGCCACCGGGCGTGGGCGACTGTGGCGCGAGATCGGTGCGACCGTTCTCGATCCCGTGACTGGCTACAACCGCTTCCGGAGGGGGGACGCCAAGCGAGTCACCGACAAGCCGGCCGACATGGTGCCGTCATCGCTCGGCGGGTTCACGTCGGCAGGCGTGCTGTGGCGAGGGTCAGAGACTCGGGCGTTCGACGCAACCGGCCAGCCTTTCCTGGAAATGGACCTGCTGTACGGAGATCCCCGGATGGGGCACAGTCGAACACCGTACGACGCATTCGCTGTAAGGCTTCGCTTCGGTGGCGGCAGCGCCTTCAGCGAAGCGCGAGTGCGCGGACGACTGCTGGGGCAACCGTTGGGCAGCGGGAAGAGGCAGTTCAGCGTCCTGCAAAGCTACGACTATCAGAGTAACGACGCCTACGCCACCGGGGCACAATCGTTCGAGGCGGCCTACGGGGTGACCCACGCGCTGTCGTCGCGGACCGATGTCTGGTTGATTGGGTGGGGAGGTCTGACGGTGCTGGGTGCCGTCGATTCCCTTCCGCTCGGCGTCACCGAGCGCCCGGAGGAACCTGAAGAGCCAGGGGAAGGCGGCGGGCAGGGCGTCTCGGAGGGGCCGCGTTTCTACGACTACGGCCCCGGAGCGACGTTTGGCGCGCGCGCGGACTTCTCACGAGATCGCCGCCTGTTCGCGGTCCTCTTCTACGAAGGTCGTCATCTGTACTCGCTGGATGGCGTCCGAGCGAACCACTTCCTGCAGCGCAGCCGAGTGGACCTGCTGCTGCCGCTGCGAGGCTCTCTGGGTCTCGGTGTGTCCGGCGAGTATTTCTTTCGTCAGACCTTCTACCAGGACGAAGATAATTCGCAGCTGGAATATAGCTATCCCCAGTTCCGCGCGTATTTCACGTGGAGCCTCCAGTGACCCGACGTCTTTACGAAATACTGCCTTGCGCTGTGCTCGTCGCCTGGCTCGCGCCAACCGCGGTCGTCGCGCAGTCAGCGCCGACGGCGCAACCGACGCCGGTGCCGGGTGAGGAACCTACGGCCTCGCGCCTGTGGCTCACCGCCGGCGGGGCGTTTGCGGCCCTTCGCGGCGACTGCCAGACCTGCGAAGAGGACTATCCCTACCGTAACTCCGGCAGCATCCTGGCCAACGTCGGCTATCGCGTGAACGATCGCATGGACGTTGGTGCCGAGGTGTTCTGGATGCCGGTCGACACCGAAGATGGCCAGATTCGCACCACTCACATCGACGCCGTGGCGCAGTTCCGACCGTGGGGATCTCAGGGCTTCTTTGTCAAGGGCGGAGCAGGCATGGCGTTCGTCCGTAACTGGGTGGACGTGATCGGGCCGGGTGCGATCAACTCGAAGGTCTGGTCGGTGGTGATCGGCACGGGGTGGGAGTTTCGGTGGACCGAGCGCGTGGGGTTCCAGGTGTTCGGCGCCCAGCATGTCGGGGCAATCGGCGATTTGCAGACGGCCGAAGGGGACATTCCGGATGTCGTGGGCAACTTCTGGTCGCTTGGTGTCGCCGTGGTGATTCGGTAGAGGACTGGGCGAGATTGATGAGGATATGAAGTCGACCATCTTGAACATGATGATGACCGCCACCGTCGTGGTGGCGACCATCGCTGCGCTGAGTGCGCAGGACACCGCGGAGCGAAGCCGAACGCAGGGCCTCAAAGAAACCGATCGTTTCGTCAAGGCCGGCGGCAGCACGTCGCAGGCGGTCACGAACGCGAGGCTGGAGACGCAGAAGACCCTCGACACCTACAACACGCTCGTCACCCAGCCCTCGACGAACATGAAGGGCGACTACAAGAAGCTGATGAAGTCCATGGACACCATGAACGATCGGGTGCAAGGCGCACGTCAGAAGATTGGCGAGATGCAGAAGGCGGGCGACATCTACTTCAACGGGCGAGCCGCGACGATCAAGAACATCCAGGATCCGCAGCTCCAGGAGCGCGCCAGGCAGCGCTTGGACGACACCCAGAAGGAGTTTGCCGGCGTGCTCCAGTCCATGCGGGAAGCAGGCGACTCGCTCGAGCCGTTTCGCAAGGAGCTCGCCGATCAGATCACGTTCCTCGGGAGCGACCTGACGCCCTCGGCGATGACTGCGCTGAAACCGAACGCGGAGAAGCTGAACGCACGGGGGGCGGACGTGTTCGCCCGGACCGACAAAGCCCTCGCCACCGCGAACGCGTACTTCCAGAGTCTCAAAGCCGCTCAAACCTGATCGGCGCTACTCTCGTGCTCGAAGGTCATTGCCGGCAAGGCCGCCGCCAAAGACGCGGGGCAAGGTCGGGGAGTCGGAGGCGCGCCGCTGGTGCCGCGCCAAGCAGGCGGCGGGGCGACATACCCGTCGCATTCATAGGCTGGAGGGAGATATGAGGTCGATGATGTTGAGCGTGTTGATGACTACCACCCTCGTGGTGGCGACGAACGTTGCGTTGAGTGCGCAGACCAAGGAGCTCCCTGGCGAGGCCACGACGATCACGGCGACGATCGAGGCGATTGACGCCGCCACGCGCACGTTGACTGTTAAAGGGCCCGGAGGGAACTTCGTGCCGATCACGGTTCCCAAGTCGGTGGAGCGATTCTCCGAATTCAAGGTGGGGGATACGATCACGGCGCGCTACTACGACAACATCGTCCTTCGCATGAAGCCGGCCGGCGAACCAGCCGTCGACACCACGACCGGGGGCGTGACCAAGGGCAGTGGCGCCAGCCCCGCCGGTACCGCCGCCGTGCAGCGAACGATTACGGCCGCGATCGTCGCGATCGACCCCGCGGTGCCGTCCATAACCTTCAAGGGCGAGAAGGTGAACTGGACCTACTCGTCGCGCGTCCAGGACAAGGCAGCCTTGGCCAAAGTCAAGGTCGGCGATCGCGTGGACATCACGTGGACGGAGGCAGTGACCGTGTCCGTGGCAAAGAAGGAGTAGGAGGGATCAGCAGCGGACCAGCGCGGCCGGTCAATTTCCGGCCGCCGTGGTTCTCGGATCGCAGAGCACCGGGAACTTCGCTCATGATCATGACGAGCACGCGAACGACACTGACGCTGGCGGTGTTGACGGTAGGAATCTCCGGCAGCCTGCAGCCGGCCGACGCGCAGGTGACGGATCCCGTCAGCCTCCTCGTGAAGATCTCCATCGACCCGTCGGTTGGCGGCACGGCGATTGGAGCCGCCTCCGGCACCATCGACGGCGTGCCCGCATCGATTGAAGAAGCCTCGTGGACCGACACGCACTCCGAGAAATCCCCGCTGTTCGAAGCGGGCGTGGCGTTTCGCGCCGGCGACCTCACAGAGATTCTTGGCCTGTTCAACTACGGCCGCGCCGGTGCCAACGCAAAACCATTGGCGACGCGGGCGGAGTCCCGGTGAACGCGGTCTTCGACGACTACGAGTTCTGGGGACTGGAGGGAGGTGTGCGCTTGCGGCCCGCTTCTGGAATGGGTCCTTACGCCACCTTCACTGGTGGGTTTCGCCGGGTCAATGAAATCCAGGCGCGGCTCAGGGTCGAGGCGGCGACTCGGGCCGTGACCGGTTACGAGGCATCGACCGTGCCCAGCTTCGCCGTTGGCGGCGGCGTGCTGTGGGGTGGCGACGACTTCGCGATGGGATTCGAGGTCGCGCTGCGCTATGCGGGCTCGCCGGAGGTTCCGGCGGGGCGGACCGTCGAGCCGGCCTCCGGCGCCGGCGCCCGCTGGTCGCTGCCGGTCGGCGTGGTCATGCGGTTCTGAGTTCCCTGGCGGTGACGAACCCGGCTCACCGCCGCAGGAGTACCGCGACGAACGCGATCAGCCCCAGCAGACGACCTTGCAACTCGAACTGGAAGAACTTGTAGATCGTGAAGCCGAACGTGATCATCGACACCGCGGTGGAAAGAACACGGGGGCACTGAAGTCAGACGTCTCGACTCATTCAGGGAGGTTCATCCGCCGCAACAAGTCGCGGTAGCGCGGGTCGTCCCGAGCGCTGTCGAAGCGCGGATCCACTTTCAACCAAGCCAGCCCGGTGGAATGATCTTCGTAGGCCTTTTCGAGCCATTCAAACGTGGAATCTTTGGCTCCAAGGCCCGCGTAGATGACCGCGATGTCAAACGGCGCGACGTATTGGCGCGTCGATTGCTCCTTCAGCGTCAAAAGGGCTTTCTCCGCCTCGGCTCGCTTCCCTGAGACCGCGTAGGCATGTCCGAGCGCCCCTACCATTGCCGGTTCGCCCCCGGAAAGCGTAAGTGCTTTTTGAAGTTCCGCGATCGCGTCCTCATATCTCGCAGTCTGCTCGTACGTCTGCCCGAGGTACAGATGGGCCTGCGTGAAGTTCGGATCCAGGTCGAGAATCTTCCCCAATTCACTAATGGCCTGGTCGTATTGGCGCGCGCGATAGAGGATCCGACCCACTGCGGAGCCAACGATCAGCGAGAGTGGTTCCATCTCTTGCGCCCGTTTGGCTTCTGGGATTGCATCGTCCGGCCGACCAATGGCGTCCAAGTAGCTTGCATAGCGCGAGACGGCTCCTCCATGGTGTGGGTTAAGCTCGATAGCCCGCCTTGAATTCTTTCTCCGCGCCCGACCAATCCCAGTCGTAGGTCATCTTGATCCAGCCTAGTGCCGTGTGCGCTTCAGCCACCGTCTCGTTTAACTGCAGCGCCTTCAGCGCGGCTTCCTTGCCTCGGGGCACGGTCTCTCGTGGCGAAGCGGCACCGTAGGTGGCATAGAGCGCGTAACAATCGGCCAATCCGGCCCACGCCAGCGCGTAGCCTGGATCAGAGTCAATGGCTTGCTGGAAATACTCGACGGCGCGTTTGAGGGCCGGCACCGTCCGGCGATTCCAGTAGAACTGGCCCCTGAGATATAGCTGGTGCGCTTCAGGATTCTCGGTGTAACGCTGCTTGAGCACCTTCTGCTCGTCGGCGTTCGGCTGGAGGCGCAGCTGGTCTGACACCGCGGTGGCGATCTCTTCCTGGACCGTAATGAGGTCGGCGAGCGTCCGGGTGTAACGGCGGCCCCAGAGCTGGGAGTCTGCCGCGACGTCCACTAAGTCGGTTTGAATGTTCAGCGTGTCCCCCTGCTGGACGACGCGGCCGGTGAGGACCGCGCGCACGGTCAGTTCACGGCCAATCGTTTGGAGATCCAGTTCGCGGCCTTTGTATCGAAACACAGTGCTCCGCGGCACGACCCGCAGCTTGGGCAGCTGCGAAAAGCTGTTGATGAGGTTCTCGGTCAGACCATCGCTGAGATACTCGGCGTTCGGGTCGGCCCCGACGTTGACGAACGGGAGCACCGCGAGCGAGTCGATTGGGGCATCCGTCGATGCCCGGCGTGAGCCAGACGCGCCCCGCGACCAGTGCGATCACGACCAGCAACACTGCGCCAGCCAGACTCAATACGGCGGCTTTCAATCCGTGGCTGACAGGCCATCGGCGCGACAGCGGGCGTGTGGCCGCTGCCTCCTCGACACCGGCGGCTTCGAGTGACGTGACGACGTCGAGGACGCTGCTGAAGCGGTCCCCAGGCTGGCGTGCGAGACAGCGGAGAATCGCCGCCTCCCAGCGCGGATCCAGGTCGGGCACATGGACCGTCGGAGGCGGGGGCGGTTCTTGCAGCCGCTTGATGGCCGTCCGAATCGCGGAGTCCGCGACGAACGGCTGGACTCCGGTGACGAGCTCATAGAGCACGACTCCCAACGCATACACGTCGGTCGCAGGCGTCACGTCGCCCCCTTCGACCTGCTCGGGCGCCATGTAGGCCGGGGTACCGGAAATCTCACCTGCGTCAGCGAACGATAGCGTGAAGGCGGTGGCCTCGCCCTGAGCGCTCCGGCGCGCGAGGCCGAAATCCGTGACGACCACCCGCATCTCCTGGTCCGGAGCGTTGGGCTCCACCAGCATCACGTTGGGACTCTTGAAGTCGCGATGCACCACACCCACACGGTGCGCAGCCGCCAGGCCCTCCGCCATCTGCCGGACAATCGGGAGGATGTCCGTCGTCTGGAATCGCCCCTCCCGGAGGAGCCTATCGGCCAGCGTCTCGCCGCGGAGCAACTCCATCGCAAGAAAAACGACCTCTCGTACCGATCCGTCAGCACCAAGGGGGCGGTGGCGGAACACATCGTAGATTCGACAGACGTTGGGATGCGTCACCTGCCTCGCCAGGTGCACTTCGCGCTTGAAGAGCGCGATCGATCGCTCGCTGTCCGCGATCGTCGGCAGAATCGTCTTGAGGGCGACGCGTTCGCGCAGCTCCAGATCTTCCGCCTCATAGAGCTCGCCCATGCCGCCCTTCGCCAGGTAGCGGACGATGCGAAAGCGGAAGGCCACGACATCGCCCGTGCGAAACGCCGACTCCGCCGATGTGTCCCCTGCGACCGCGGGCGCTCGGGTCCGAGCATCGTCATACGTGTCGCGCGTCGCCGCCGGAGACTGCGCCTCGGCCTGACGACGGAGCAGGCGCTGAATAGCGATGTGTGTATTGACGCGCGCGATCACTTCTTCACCGCCAAAAGGCTTCGTAATGAAATCCACCGCGCCGGCCTCGAATCCTCTCACCTTGTCTTTGGGGTCGGTGAGAGCTGACAGGAAGATCACCGCGGCGTCCCGGGTCTCGGGGTCGTCCTTGAGACGTCGGCACGTCTCGTACCCGTCGATGCCGGGCATGACGACATCGAGCAGGATGACTAGCGGTCGCGCGCGGCGCGCAACGTTGATCGCTTCCTCGCCGGTGCGTGTGACAAAGAGGCGGTAGGTCGGGCCACGAAGCACCTGGCACAGGACGTCCAGGTTCATGGGATCGTCATCGACCAGCAAGATCGGGCTGACCTCTCCTGCAAGCGGTGGGGTTGGGGACTGGCTCATCGTCGCTAACCTTCGTTGTCGGGATCGAGTGCGGAGAGCTCTCGGCGCACGTCGTCACGAGTCATGTGGATTGTCGCCGCCGCGTGCAGCAGTTCGGCCCGTGCCGCCGCAGCGCCACGATTGTGGGGTACACGCTCGATCACAACCGATAACCGCGGTGCGAGCGCAGCAAAGATGCGCGGTGCCACTACCGTTTCGAGATATTCGAGCGCCGTGCCGCGCAGGTACGCATCGCCCGAGTCACAAAGCCAGAGCGGCGATGCGCACCGCCTCGCGTTCGAGGGCCAGAGCCAGCAGATTGAAGACGTGCTCGCGGAAGCGGCGATCATCCTCGGGTCGCGGCAGCGCGAGCTCGCGCTCGATGGCCTCGAGGAGGACAGGCTGCGGCACTACCAGCTCGGGATATTTGTCGGTCAGTGCCAGGAGCGCCAGCCCGCTGCGCAATCGTACGTCGAGACTGGACGCCGCGAGCGCCTGCAGGAGACCGTCGCGCGCGAGGCTCGAGCCGCAGGTCTTCAACACGAGGGGGAGCCTGCGACGCACGATGTCGGGCGTCGCCGGGTCGAGTAACGCGTCGACGAGTTGGCCAGCGCCGCGCACGCCAAAGGCTGTCAACGCCGCGACAACTTGCCCGAGAATCTCTCTCTGCGCGAGGAGCGGAATCAGTGCGCCGATGAGCACTGGGTCCGTGGGCGGCGCGCGAAGCAGGCGGCGGATCCGCGCGAGGTCGCCCGATCGCAGGTCCGCGACGGCCCTGACGACGGCATCATCGTCTGAGCCTGCGCTTGTCCCCTCGGCCGTTTGGTCGAGCGCCCGGTGGATTGAGGCGTCGTCCAGGCCGGCCAGGCTTCGCGCAATCGTGAAATCGGCCAGCGAGTACTTGGCCGGAGTGTGCAAGTCCTCCGCTTGGCGACGAAGCCCTCCCTCGAGCGCACTCACGTAACGCGCCCTCAGGCGGCGCGCGACGGCGAACTCGGCTCCGGCCACGAGCACCCCGGCCGCGTTGACGGTGAGAAAGGTATACACGGGGTCCAGCCTGGTGAGCAGCACGATCAGCGCCGCACCGGCGCTTTTTCCGAGGCAGTCCACGCTGACGTCCACTGTCGACTTCGCTGCGCGCTTTGCGGCCTCGGGGAGTGGCGTGTAGAAGAGCTCATAGCCGGCCCGGGTACACCGACACCCGTCCTGTCACGTCAAGGCCGCGCGGAAGAATGCCGCGCCAGGGCGCCGGGATGATGAAGGCAAGCAGGCTCGCCGCGCCCACCAGCAGTGAATGGCTCGCCACAGAGCCGCCCAGTCCGACCCGGGCAAGGACGAGGCGACCAAACAGCACCTGCAGCAGAAAGGCGGCCAGCGCGGTGCCGGCGTAAAAGAGCCCGAAGAAGCGGACGAGGGGCTCGCCCGGCCCCAACCATGCAACCGCTTCCGCCTTGAGCAGGTAATCCGCTAATGCGGCGAGTGCGGCGGCCAGCGCGACCACCAGCGCCAGATCTCGCAGCAGGGACACTCGCCGGATCTCGGCCCAACCGCTCCGACGATCACTCGGTGCGGGCAACCGTGCACGCGCAGGCATATCGCGCCCGATCATCACCGCGCCCGCCACCGAGGCCCCACCCGCTGCGGCCAGCAGCAAGAACAGTGCTTCCTGTGACATCAGTGCCGTCACGCGCTCGGCGCCGACACCGCCAGCCAAGCCGCCCAAAGTGGCCGCGGCGGCCACCCGCGTAATCAGCGGCTTCGCCGAATGTGGATCGAAGCGCTCGTTGAGTAACGAGTAGAAGGCTGAGATCCCGATCCCGCCAAGCACGCTCGCGTGAAGGTAGACG
The DNA here is from genome assembly GCA_963802675.1 of uncultured Acidobacteriota bacterium. Classification (GTDB taxonomy): domain Bacteria; phylum Acidobacteriota; class Vicinamibacteria; order Vicinamibacterales; family UBA2999; genus JACCSI01. The sequence goes on along the minus strand of CAWDJL010000015.1, from coordinate 133,061 downwards.
AGCCCCGACGCGAGTCGCGGGAAGCCGCGGAGCAGACTCCATTCCGTCAGGAACAAGGCCGAGTTAACCCCGAGGATCACGGGGACGACGTGCCTCGGCCCGAACCGTGCGAGGAGACGCCCGGACGACTCGGCCGCTGGCACCGCAAGAATCGCGGCCGCAGCGATGAAGTACGGCAGGCTCGTGACCGGAAACCACGTGAGGAAGAGCCCGTCGCGGATGGCGTTGGACGCGACTTGCTGAGCGAGCAACGTGGCGACGGTCAAGGGCACCAACATTTTGATCGAGCCCCTCTCTTCCGCCTCGCGCCGGGGCGCAGCTACGAAGCACCAACCTCACCGACTAGTCAGAGGCCTTTTGACAACCTCGAACCTATCGAGCGTCTTGCCATTCGCACCGATCGCTTCGATCCGGATTGCATCATGCGTCACCTGGACGGTCAGAAAGGAGTGAGTCGTACCGTCGGCCTTCGCCAGAAACCTGTTCGCGTGGTCGATGGCGTTCGGTTTCACCTTCGCGCTGGCGCCGGCCGTCACGTACTGCACCTGATGACTCGCCGACGCGTTCGCGGGCTGCAGGGTGGAGCGATCGTAGTGATGATCGTGACCGGCAAGGACCAGGTCCACGCCGCGATCCACGAAAATGGGTTCGAGCAGCTGCCGCAATCTCAGCACCGACCGTTCGCCGCCATGGCCCCCGGTTCTTGTTGCGGCGGAGTAAATCGAGTGGTGCAAGAAGACGACCTTCCATCGCGCCTGAGAATTCGCTAGCGCATCCCGGAGCCACACCAGCTGGGCATTTTTGACGGCCGCCTGCTCGTTGATAAACGCTACATCCTCGCCAAGCTCCGCGTTGAGCTTCTCGAGCCGTCGCCGTTCCGATGCCGTGAGCGTCGTCTTCTTGGCCTGCAGCGCGGCGCGCTCGTTGTCGAGTCGCGCTTTTTCGACGAGCACGAGAGCGCGGGCCTCGTCGGATAGCGCCGTCGAATCGAGCCCGAAGAATTCGATAAGACCGTCTCCTTTTGAGAATGCGTAGAATCGTCGGCCTTTCATGTTCCAGGCTTCATAGTGGATTTGCAGCTCGGTCCCGCGGCGAATATCGTGGTTACCGAGTACCGCGTAGAACTGGACCCCCGCAGCCAGGAGATCGGCGAACGGAGCTTCGAAGGTCTTCTGGATGCCCCGCCCAACGCCGTCGGTATAGATGTTGTCGCCGAGCATCAGTACCGAAGTCAAACCTCGTGCGATCGCGCCGGTAAGCCAGCATTTCGCGGGCAACGCCGCGTAGGCCGGGCGTGACTAAGCCGGTGTCGCCGATGACACCAAAAACGATCGGCTCCTGTGCCTTTCCGGGCGTGGTGGCCGGCAGTAGCGTCAGGACGAGCGTCGCCAGGCCGGCAGTGCGGAGCAATGCTGCCCTGTTCACGGTGCTCCTTTCGCGTCGGTTCCTTACGCCCAGACACGCACAATAGGCCGCGAGGATCCTCTGCGCGAGACGGGCGATCGGTATCGACATGCGTCCTCCTGGTGTCGTAGCGGTCCAATGGTCCTTTTCGCCCCTGGTGCCGTTCATCGGCTATTTGGGGTTCGCCTTCGTGATTCTGTTCCCCTGGATCCCGACGCCGGCCATGAGGCCCTTCTGGTCGAAAATGACCGCATAGATGTCGGACTTGAGCGTCGTCGTCGTGAGGTTCTTCGACGCTCCCTTGTTGACCACGACAACGCTCGGGCCCACACCCACCTCGAAGCCGCTGGCTTGTGCCAAGCGCCTGCACGGCGTTGTCGTTCATGAAGAACAGCGCATAGCCATAAGTCTTCGCCCCGGCCTGCAGGCCGACGGACGTGCCAGTGGTGTTATAGAACCCTTCCGGGCTGCCGTCCTTCAACAGCGTGCCGGTGCCACGTTGGACGCCGACTCCCAAACTCGCTCTCGTGATTCTCGGGAACACGAGGATCGCCTGTGCCTTTTCGGCCAATGTCTTGGCGGCTGGCTCCTTCTCAAAGAGCGATCCCAGGGCCCACCCCGCCTCCATGGCGAGCTTCTCGGGCTTGCTGACCTTCTCGGCCTCCTCTTGAGCTACGGCAGATGTGGATGGCAGAACACACCACGCGCCCATCGTGATGATGATGGTGACGGTCAACGCTTTTACTGACATGACGGAGGTCCTTTCGATTGACTGAGTAGGTCGAGTCGAGAGCTGGATTACTTCTTCTCGGCCAGGAGCTGGCGACGCGCGCGGGCCAGCAGCCGCTGCTGTTCGGTGGTGACCGCCGGACGTTTCAGGCCGAGCCTTCGGATCGACTCGGTCGTGATTCCCGCGACCAGCGCGCGGGTTACCCATTTATGGTCGGCCGGGATCACCCACCACGGAGCCCACTTCGTGCTCGTGTGCCGCAGCATGTCCTGGAATGCGTGCTGGTAGTCGTTCCAGAAGCCGCGCTCTTTCAAGTCGGCGAACGAGAACTTCCAGTGCTTCTCCTCGTTGTCGAGCCGCTCCATGAACCGTTTCTTCTGCTCCTTCTTTGACAGGTGCAGAAAGAACTTCAAGACGAGCGTCCCACTGCGGCTGAGGTGCCGCTCGAACCGATTGATGTCGTCGAAGCGTGCCTCCCAGAATTTCTGTCCGCGCTTGCCGGGCGGTAACTTCTGATGCGTGAGAATCTCAGGGTGGACGCGAACGACGAGCACGTCCTCGTAGTATGAGCGGTTGAAGATGCCGATGCGGCCGCGCTCCGGCAGCGCCCTCATATAGCGCCAGAGGAAGTTGTGGTCGACCTCTTCATCTGACGGCTTCTTGAAGCTGAAGACCTGACATCCCTGCGGGTTCACGCCTGACATCACATGCTTGATCGTGCCGTCCTTGCCTGCGGCATCCATCGCCTGCAGCACGATCAGCACCGAGTACACGTCGGAGGCATAGAGCAGCTCCTGCGCAGCCGCCAACTCGTCGATGTTCTTTTCGATGAACGAAACCGCGCGTTGCTTGAGCTCCGGCTTCGTCAGCTCTTGGAACTCGTCGCCTCCGGCCAACGACGGATCCTGTCGCTTCAGCTGGAACCTGCGACCGGGTCGTACTTGGAACAACCGTGTGACGTCCTTGTAGGTCAGGGCCACGGCACAACTCCCGTCCTCTTCACAACTGCGCGGCGCCGGGCCGCGCCCGCGGGCGCGCGCAGCCTCGCGTTCAATAACGCCACGACCGCCAGCCATCCACCGGTGAGCACGATGTTCACTGTGGCGAAGCCGGGTACTGCAGCGCCGCCCGCTCGCCGGCGTACACCACGCCAGCCTGCAGAACGTCCCCAGCCCGCATGCAGAACGAGTCGACCGCCTGCTTGGCCTTGTACTTCGCCTCACGCGAGGTCGGGAGCCAGAGCGCCTGCTTCGTGGTGTTGCCGAGCGAATAGTCAATCGAGTTGTCGGCAATCTTCAGCCACCGCATCGCTTCGAGCGACGGCGCCCGCAGCATCGTCAGGTAGCCGACCAGCGCCACGAGGGGATGGATAAAGAGCGCCCGGCCGACACCGAGGAACTTGAACACACGCGAAACGACCAGCGCCTGCAGCAGGAAGCCGATCAGGTTCACGGTGCTGAACAAGCGGCTGTAGGTCGCGCCGATGAACTGCGCCCGCGCGGCCTCGTTTTCTGGGCCTGTGCCGTATGTCGTGTTTGCCGTCTCCACCACGTAGCGGCCAAAGAGGTACTCGCCCGACGTGTTCACGACATTGAGCAACACCGTCAGGACGGCGATCAACGTGAGATACCGGTCCGAGAGGATCAGGCCGAACCCGCTCGGTCCCTCGGCCAGCTTTTCAGTCGCTCGCGCGGTCTGGCTACCTGTTTCTCGACGCGTGATTCGATCGACGACACGCGATAGGAGGACGCAGATGGCAAGGATGGTGGCCCCGCCGATCAGCAGGCGTTGGGGCCCCACGCTCGTTACGAGATTGCCGGCACGCACCGATCCGAGCCACGCGCCAAGACTGCTGCCGATGCCGATGAGCGGGAAAAGGCGCTTGCCCTGCTCCTGTGTATAGAGGTCGTTGGCAAACGCCCAGAACTGCGCGATCACCATCACGTTGAAGATCCCAACCCACAGGAAGTACACGATGCCGACACGGAGCCCGGCCTGGAGCGCGAGCAGGAACAGCCCGATGTTCATGACGAAAAACAGCGTGACCCACTGGATCAGTTGCACGCGGTTCACGCGCGAGGCAAACGCGCCATAGGCGGGCACGAGCGCCAGCAGGAGCAGCGCCTGCCCTGCCGAAGAATAGCTTTTGACTTCGGCGCCGCCTTCGCTGAGGATGAACACTTCGCGGGCGGTCTTGAGCATGTAGTACGCCGCCAGGATCAAAAACATCGTGAGCGTCATCAGCAGCGCGCTGCCCGCTTCGCCGCGGCGTACGTCTGCCAGGGGCTCTAGCAGTCGCTCGACTGCGCCCTTGTCGGTCGGTGCTTCAGTCGGCGTCATCGCGCGGTCCTGGATGGGGCTTTCTTTGGACTAGCGCCGGTGGGTTGGGCCCGGAGGCGTTCGAGGCCAACCAGACTCCACCCAGCGGTTGCCCGCCGGAAGTGCATGCGCACCGGTTCCTTCCACGACGGATGCGCGGCGCTCTCCACCGACACATCGACTTCCACGAAGCTGCCAACTGAGGCTGGTAATCCTGATGGCGCGGCGATCGTGGTCGTGGCGCTGCGCGTCTCGCCGAGTGGCCGTGTCTCGCCAGTCATGTTGTCGAAGCTCGACCACGTGGCGCGGTACGTTGCGGATGCGGATTCTCCCGCCGCAACCGCGGCGTTCTGGAAGGTGAGGGAACCGCCCGTCTCGAGGCGCGGATTGACGACCGGGTTGATGGCCGCGAGGTAAGCGCGCCCGATCCGGTCGCGGCGCTTGATCAGCACGTCGGCCAAATACTGTTCGGCGGCGGCGTCCGTCAGCTGCCCCGTTTTGACGATCGCTCGGATCTGATCGTCGCGGAAGGCCATGACGCGATGCGCCGCCCAGAACGCATCATCCGCACGCATTTCCGATGTACGCCGTGGTCGGCGTATGCGGTTTCCACGTCGTCGGATCGAAGCGGTCACCCTCGAACCGCCCGACCGAGGGGAAGGCAGGATAGCGCGCCGTCTGCCACGGGCTCAGCGCAAACCCGAACGACAACAGGCGCTTCCGCGTGGTGTCCCCTTGGTAGAAGTACTCCCAGCCCTCGTCCCAGTCATGCGGCCCGTTGGCCCCCATGCCAAACGTGGAGCCGACGTCCTGCAGATAGTGCTTCACCACGCCACGGCCGTCCTCGGTGATCAGCGTATCCAACGTGTTGCCGGCCTTCATATCCGTGAGGTTGGTCCAGGCGCCGAACACGCGGAGCGCCCTCAACTCGCGGCGGTGTTCGTGCGGGACGATGTCGTTGGGATCGTCCGGACGCGTGCCCTCGTATCGAAATCCCCCGAGGAGCCTTCCTGGCAGCAACCGGGCGGCGGCGACGCGATACGTGCCGTCCGCGTTTCTGGCGGCCCGTTCATAGACAGCTTCGAGATCGGCATGCGAAAAAGCCGTGCGCGCGCCTGACGGGCGACGAATGGTCGCCTCAGGGCCGATCGTCACAGTTGCCGGGTCGACGACGGTGATGAACGTCTCGACCTGGTTGTAGCCAAGCGCCCAGAAGATCCGGTTGGCAACCACCATCGCCGCCGTCGCACCTTCGGGATTCCCGGGAGGATCGAAGGACACGAACCACGTCTCGCCGTTGGCGTCCTGCGCCGTGAAGCCGGGAGCGTAGCCCGATGACTTCTCTCGAGTGATGAGCCACCTTTCCGGCGCCGGCGAGCGGCCTGTGTTGGGGCCGCGCAGGATCTCCTGCATTGACAGCTCGCGCGTGCCAATGCGGTTCATGAACCAGCTCGAATCCGGCACTTCGTCGATCGTGTTGATATTCTGCGCGCGCGTATTCGATGGCGTCCGTCTCGCGACCGCAAACATGTTGTACGAGAGGTCGTAGAGCAGGCTGATGTCCGAAGGTTGCGCGCCCGACGCATCCTCCGGATCGGGCTCTCGGGCGATCGGGTCGTCGGCGTAGAACCGCGGGCCCTGGGCCGACACGACATCGAGAGCGACCGCCGTGGCGCACGCGAGCCCAACCGTCAAAGGCCAAATTAAAGACGCGACGCGTGCGGATCGAGTTCGTGTAGCCATGGCAGCTTTGCCCTCGCGAGCTAGAACGACGCTTTCGACGCAAACACGAACGCCAGCCCTTCGTTGCTTTTCGCCAGTTCAATGCGCAACAGCGTGGCCGCAGGTCCATGAAAGCGGAATCCCAAGCCGTAATCGTCCTTCAGGCCATCGAGGTTCACGTCGGCCCGGCGAGCAGTCACCTTGCCGGCGTCGTAGAACAGGGCCATCTCCAGAAAGCGATTCGCCAGAACTCGCCATTCCGCTTGAAGGAGCAGCGAGTGGCGATCGCGGAAGCGCCAGCTCGCAAACCCGCGCAGACTCGAGCCGCCGCCGAGCGCCGGCAGCATGAAGAACGGGACCTGCTCGTTCTCGTCGGTGTAGGTGGTCTCGACACGCCCGTGCAACGACAGGACCCACGCATCGCGATGGATCGGGATGTGCTGAATCACCTCGTAGTCAACCTGCCGAAAGCTGGATGTGTCGTCGCGTTCCACGAAGCCGTGAACCGTGACACCGTAGAAGCCGCCGCGCCGCGAATAGCCCGGGGACGTGCGCCAGTCAAGGGCCACTGTCCCCTGTGGGTGCAGGTAGGTGGGACTGCTGCCGAGGCCCGGCAGGCTCGCCGGTGTGTAGACGTCCTCGACAGATGGCGCGGCCCCACTGCCGCTCCCCTGCTTCCACTGGCTATACTCGAGCCCGCCGCCGAGCACGAGCAGATTTCGTGTGGGCCGGACTTCGAGCGCAGCAGACACGTACGGCTGTTCGAAGCTGTAGTTTGCGCGGTCGTCGACCGAAGTATTGGACGTACCAATGCCGTAGAAGCCGACTGCGGTCGCCTCTCGCCAGCCGCCGACGACCGACAGCACGCCTCGACGGTTGAACAGACGCGGTGCCTGAAACTCCGCTTCCAGGCGCTTGTATCCCGAGAACGTGAAGCTTCCCCGCACATCGAGCGTGTTGTACGGGCTGACGTGGCGCCTATAGCCAGCGCCCAGCGTGAACCCGCCACCCGCGTACGCGCTCTGAAAGAATTGATGCCAGTGCAGCTCGCCGCTGAGGAATAACTCCTCGGCTCGCTCGATGAGCGCTTCGGCTCTGTTCGGCTGATAGGGCCGCAGCGCCAGAGCCTTCTCGGCTTTGGTGCGCGCGATCTGCGTCTCCCGTGACTCCTGCGACTGCTGTGCAGCTACCGGCAGCGTTCCAATCGACACGGCCAACAGAGCGGCGAGGCAAAGCCGCCCGACGCCGCCGCATCCTGTTCGATCAGCCGACTTCATCATGCTCGTCCACAGAGGCTCATGCCCGGTTCCTCACCGCGCACGTCCTATCGCTTCACAGGCACCAGTGGAATCTCGGACGCCAGCGAGACATTGACGATGGCATCGAGCTTGTTCTCGATTTGGAAGAAGCGCGCTGCCTTTTGGCCAGGCAGCACCGCACGAATCTTCGGAACATACTTCTCACGCACGGCCAGCCTGTCGCGATCGATCGCGAGCAAGTCGTTGAAAAATTCATCGGCCTTCGCGTCGGTCATCGTCTCGAAGTTGGCTGCGTAGGCCGCGATGAGCTTGACCATGCGGTCGCCGAGCTTCTCGACCTCAACGCGATACTCTTTGTAAGCTGGCCAGAAGGCCCGCGCCTCTCCTTCGGTGAGCGGCAGATTGGCCGCTACGACAGCCTGCCGATCCGCTTTGAGATCGGCCTGCAGCTGCTGGATGGCTGTCCACTGGTCAACTTGCTGCGCGCGTGCGCGTGGGGCATGGCCAGGATGGCCAGACTGGAGATGCCTGCGAAAAACGCTGCTTTTCCCATCGTTGCTGATCCTTTTCTCCTGAACCTGAACTCGATCACTCAACGGCATCACTAGAATCGAAAGGAGATCCCGCCGGCCAGCTCGAACTGGTTCGCATACTGTGCGTCGCCCACGACGTAGCAGCCGTAGAACGGATCGCACCACCAGCCGGCGGCCTCCGACCTGATGTAGGTCGGGGTCCATCGCCCCTCGAGGCGGATTCCGAACGCCCTCGCCGGATAAATTTTCAAGCCTGCCGCACCGGTCCACGAGAATCGCGTTTCCCCTGGAATTTCCTGCTGCACGTTCGCCGCGGTGACGTTGACCGCCGCCGTACTGCGTACCCCCAAGCCCGAAAAGCAGGTACGGCCGTGCGGTAGCCTCGGCGCCGCCGAAGTTGAATGCGTAGTAGCCGTGGTAGTTGTGCAGCTTGATATCTCCGAGCTTGACGGTCGTCGTGCCGCCGACTTCGAGATCCGTGGGCTGCTGGTTATAGAGGAAGCCGATTTCCGAATTGGCGCCGGCGAAGAAGCCCACCCGGACCCCCCACGCCCAGGCGTCTTTCGGGTCGATCCGGTCGAACGTCCCCACACCAGGCACCAGGACGGCATTCCCGCTCACGCCCTCACTGAAGGTCCAGCCGACCGTGCCACTGACTTCGGCACCCTGAGCTGAAGCGCTCGCGGCCATCACCATCATCGTCATCAGGAATACAGACGTTCGAAGCATGGCTTCATCTCCTCCACAACAAGTGCGCATCGTCAAGGCAAGATGTCGGCCAAGTCCAACCAAACAGGGTCGAAGAGCGGCGGGGTGCGGAAGCTATTCAGATGTCACGAATACGTGCGTCGTACGAGGCCAGCCGATCACCGCCTGGAGCGGCCGGACACCCGAAATATCACAGGTCACCCGAAATGTCGGGGGCTCTCACACACGCGCACGAGAAATTTGATGCTGACCCGTGGATTGACGCGGCGTATGTGTGCGCCGACGTACCTCACTGGGAAGAACGCCAGGAGAAACGCCGGCGCGTGGCGTCTAGATGGCTTGTCGCGCGCCGAGCACCTCGCGCACGCTTCGCGGCTCCCGCCGCTCCTGACGGTTGAGCCGATGGCGTGCGATCGACGAGCGCCGGTACACTTCTTTTCGTACTCGCTGGATCTCGCCGAGTGGCGCATGCTCCGCCGTGACCCGCCAGGGGGTAAAGGACAACGCGTCCATTTTTTCGAGGTTGTCAGCACCGGAAATGTCCTGCGCCGGTAAACGCACCTTGGCCACGGTGACGAAAGGCGAGAGCGCCTCCAGCCATTCGACGGTCACGTCCTGGACGGGCATTTGCTCGAGATTCGTGCAGAGCTGCACCTGCAGGTCGAACTCGAAGGGCCGCTGCTTCAGCTCCGCCACCAGCGCATGCCGGTAGGCGTCGGGATCGGACACCAGATCGACAACGCGGCGTTCGATGGCGTCTGCGAATGCCGCGCACGGGAGCGAAGCGCACCTTTGCGATGAAGTCACCGTGGCGCACAGCCCCCTTCGTCCAGTAGTTCGAAAGCAAGACATTCTGCGCGGGCAGCCGAGCCAGTGCGAGAAATGCCAGCAGCTCATCCCACGCCCAGTCCTTCTCAGCGAGCGTGCCCTTCCCGGTCAAGAACTCCGAAAGCAATTGATGGGCGCCGGCCTTGCCTCTCGCAAAGTAACTTGGGGCGTCGGTGAACAGCTGTTGGATGAACAGATAGTGCGCCACCGTGTTACAGAAGAAGACGGGCATGTTGATGGTGTTGTAGTCGAACGTCCCTGCGTCTGGCTCGTCGTCCACGAGGGTCGTACCGGCAATGTTAAACATTTTGAGCGCCAGCCCGAATGCATTCGACAGTGTCGCATCTGCACCGAGATGTGCGACACCGTTCGAGAAGCGAATCAGCGCATCGTGCCGTCCAGGTGTGGCGTAGATGCCTTGGGCATATCCGGGCGGCAGCCCGTCAAGAATTTCCACCTCGGCACGCACAAGCCCATACCCTTTCGCATGGGCGAACCGTACCGCGCGTCCCACGCCCTCGCCCGCAACCGAGTTGACCACGTATTGTTCGACGCCGGCGACCACTGTCTCGAGATCTTCCTCGAAATGTGCACTCAGCGCGTCGAGCTCCGGTGCATATCGAACGAACTGCGCTGGAGCAGTCGCCCTGGTTTGTGTGATGGCCATCGTCGTTTCCTTTCATGCCACGTTGGCGATAAATTTGATGGCTGTGATGCTCGGCAGAAACACGTACGCAGCGGCTTTGGTCGTCACGAAGGTTGAGAGACCTGTTACCTCGATCGGCGGGCCCCCATTTGCCTGAGGGATCACGAAAATGCTTTCCGCGGGGTCCTGAGTGCCGATCAGTGGATCTTTCGACTGTGGGTGAAGCCTGACGGCCCCGGCGAATTCGCTGTCATTGACCCACCGTCGCAGCACGAACTCATATTGGTTTTCGATGTTCGCGTTGATGAAATAACCGAGAATCCCGCGCTCGAGGCCATCGTACGGTTTCCTTGGATCATAGGTCGGCCCGTACGGCAGAAGGCAACGCATCAGCCGGTGAGAATTATTGCTGCCGCCGGGCACGCCCCTGGCCCTGAACTGGCTGACCTCGTGGATTGACGCGGCGTATGTGTGCGCCGACGGGACAGCGGATCCCCTTCGGATCTCCCGAACCATCGGCATTCACATACTCGAAATTGTTCAACTGTTCGGGCGAAATCCCTCCCGCAGGGCTATCCGTGTCCGGTGACAAGGCGAGCGGAACGCCGTTGCGCCATCGCCCGCACATCTTTGCCGCGAGCAGTTCAGGATCGATTTTGTCTTTGTTCGACTGCAGAAAATTTTCAAAGCCAACGACGTCGGTCTCGATCTTTTTGAACACTCCAAAGCTGCCGTTCAGGCCGAGCTTTCGCGGCTCCGGTACGTCGTAGTTCTCAGCGTCTTCCCGCAAGACGAAGAGCCATGGCTCGCAGGGCTGCTGGTGATCAGGGGGATACCTTTCCGGGCCGCCGCGAATGGTGGTCCTGGAGATGCCGTCGGTATAGCCGAAGTGAGTCTTGCTGGTGGGGACGGGTTGGCCGTCTTGCATCTCCATCAACGCCATCCCGTCCTGGCGCCAGATTTCTCGAAAGGCATTGCCTTCGGCAAACCAGGCACACACCCTGTCGCTGTAGCTCTTCATCGCGTCCGGGCTGATCGCGTGCAGCGTCACCAGGACGTGATCGTGCCCTTCGCCAAAACCGCCACTCCAGTTCTGCGGCGCACTTGCTCCGACATCTCCGACCAACGCCGCTCGTCGCGCGGCTCCTTCGGTGAACGCGCCAAATGACTTGAACGATAGGTTTGGGACGCGTTCGCTTATCTCCAGCGCCACCAGTCCGGGCCACGTGATGCCGATGTTGAGACAATAGTCGGGCTTGCGACGTGGGGCCGCCGCGGGATTGTCTCCCGGTCCGGGCGCGAACCCCACGTGCCAGTCCTCGGCAGTGGTGATTTGCGGGGCGTCGGATTCGTCGCCGCTGACGAGCCGTCCAAGTTGCCTGCGCGCGTGTGCCGGGCGTTGCTACCGCCAACAAGAAATGCCGCACCATCGGCATCCTGTAACCGCGGAGAATGAACCCCTGAATGTCCGCGAGGTCGAGCGCGGACTTTTCCATCGTCCCCGAATCGCCCTCAGTCTCCGGTTCTCGCGCCGCCTTCGACGAAGCATTCGGCGAAGAAGCCCCGGGGCGCTCCTTCGCCGGGGCTGCTGGTGCTGTGTTCTCCTTGGCCAACGCGTGTCCCTCCGGATTGATGCTGGTTCGTGATCATGTGAACCCACTGCTATCGCAGCGGTGGCCGATTGTGACTTGCGATCGGCCAGCAGGGCTTGAATGTCTTGAACCGAGAGGCCTGGATAGGCGCTGTAAAACCCGATCGGCGGATAGTTTTTTTCAATGCCCACTGATAGAACGGCTGGGGGTTCTTTGCTACTGAGGTTGGCGGCGCGCCAACGACATGTGGAAAGACAGTATCGAAAACAACCGTGCTCTTGTCCGCGAAGTCCTGGACGTACGCTTGAAATCACCGTCGTAGACCGTGAAGAAGCCCATATGGTTGTTGTCAAAGGGCACCCAATCGGAGAAATGCACCGTCCCAACAGAATTCAACGCTTCTTTGCCCTTCTCGTGGAACAGCGCCTTCCCGACCAGCTTCAAGACAAAGGCCCGCAGACGTGACTTGAAGGACATGTTATCAGCAAGGGACTCTGCGGCGTCTTGCCGGTAAAGCCCGCCGCACGCGCGCACGCCTTGATGTCCTGAACCGAAGCCTCGTAAGCGCAATACGTATCGAGAGGCTTGCGGACATGAGACTTCAGCCATTTGATGACTCTCTGAGGGTTGTCAGCCACGGGCATGGCCGGAGCGTCGTCCACGTGTTTGAAGATGGCATCAAGCACCGGGCTGGCATTCTCCACGAGCCGTGTCAGATGTGTCGTCGACCTCGCCGTCGATGTCCGACAGGAACAGAAGCGTCTCGTCTCCCTTGACCATGAAGCGGGAGAAGTGCACGGTACCGAGCTGGTCCTGCGTCTTTGCGAAATCGGGCATCAACGGGGGCAGCTCTTCGGTGAGCGCCTTGGCATTCGCGGGTCCCTTGATCGGGAAGTCAATCGTGAGGTGGCTCTGGCTCATATCGTGTTTCTCCTTGTGTTTTGTTCTGCTTTGCCAACGCGGAGCTCCTGATTGATCGTCGTTCCACAACGGCTATCGAGTGGTGGCCGATTGTGACTTGCGATCGGCCAGCAGGGCTCGAATGTCTTGAACCGAGAGGCCCGGATAGGCGCTGTAAAACCCGATGGGCGGATAGTTGTTTTCCGCTGCCCACTGAATGAACGCCCTGGCGTTCTTTGCTACTGGAGTTGGCGGCGCGCCAACGATTTGTGGAAAGATGGTATCGAAAGCGAACGAGGTTTTGTCTGCGAAGTCCTGGATATACTTCTCAAAATCACCGTCGAAGATGGTGAAGAAGCCTAAGTGGTTGTTCTCGAAGGGCACCCAATGGGAGAAATGCAGCGTCCCGACAACATCATTCGCTTTATGTCCCTTCTCTCTCAGCATTGCCGGCCCGACTAACTTCGAGACAGAACCTTGCACACGTGACTTGAAGGCCATGTATGTCAGCAAGGGGGCTTGTGAGGTATTGCCTGTAAAGCCCGCCGCACGAGCGGCCGCCTTGATGTCCTGAACCGAAGCGTCGCTCGTAAGCGAAATACGTGTCGAGTGGCTTAGGGACATGAGACTTCAGCCATTTGATGACCCTCTGAGGGTTACCAGCCACGCGGCGTGGCCGGAGGGTCGTCCACGTGTTTGAAGATGGTGTCAAACACCGGGCCGGCATTCTCCACGAGCCGTGCAATATGCGTGTCGATCGCACCGTCGATGTCCGAGAGGAAGAGAAGCTTCTCGTCTCCCTTGACCATGAAACGGGAGAAGTGCACGGTACCGAGCTGGTCCTGCGTTTTTGCGAAATCGGGCATCAACGGGGGCAGCTCTTCGGTGAGCGCCTTGGCATTCGCGGGTCCCTTGATCGGGAAGTCAATCGTGAGGTGGTTCTGGCTCATATCGTGTTTCTCCTTGTGTTTTGTTCTGCTTTGCCAACGCGGAGCTCCTGATTGATCGTCGTTCCACAACGGCTATCGAGTGGTGGCCGGTTGTGACTTGCGATCGGCCAGCAGGGCTTTAATGTCTTGAACCGAGAGGCCTGGATAGGCGCTGTAAAACCCGATGGGCGGATAGTTGTTTTCCAATGCCCACTGATAGAACGCCTGGGCGTTCTTTGCTACTGGGGTTGGCGGCGCGCCAACGACATGTGGAAAGAGCGTATCGAAAACGAACGAGGTTTTGTCTGCGAAGTCCTGGATGTACTTCTCGAAATCACCGTCGAAGATGGTGAAGAAGCCTATATGGTTGTTCTCAAAGGGCACCCAATGGGAGAAATGCAGCGTCCCAACAGCATCGACCGCTTCTTTGTCCCTTCTCTCGCACCAGGGCCTGCCCGACCAGCTTCAAGACAAAGGCTTGCAGACGTGACTTGAAGGCCATGTATGTCAGCAAGGGGGCTCTGCGAGGTATTGCCTGTAAAGCCCGCCGCACGCGCGCACGCCTTGATGTCCTGAACCGAAGCATCCTCGTAAGCGAAATACGTATCGAGAGGCTCGCGGACATGACGCTTCAGCCATTTGATGACCCTCTGAGGGTTACCAGCCACGGGCGTGGCCGGAGGGTCGTCCACGTGTTTGAAGATGGCGTCAAGCACCGGGCCGGCGCTCTCCACGAGCCGTTCGATATGCTGTGTCGACCTCGCCGTCGATGTCCGAAAGGAAGAGAAGCTTCTCGTCTCCCTTGACCATGAAACGGGAGAAATGCACGGTACCGAGCTGGTCCTGCGCTTTCGCGAAATCGGGCATCAACGGGGGCAACTCTTCGGTGAGCGCCTTGGCGCTGGCGGGTCCCTTGATCGGGAAGTCAATGATGAGATGACTTTGACTCATATGCGTTCTCCTTTCCGTTACGCGTTGCGCTAACGGGTTTTGGTTCGGGTATTTCGAACATTTCTCCACGCTTTGTGGATTTCTTCCTTTTTTGAGGGTTGTGTCACCGTGTCGGATGTGTCGGGCAGGAGTTCTTGGCAAACTTGCAGTCGATGACGTCGAACGACGATGCATGTCCCGACGAGGAACTCTGCTGACGTCGATCTGGCCCGTAAAGCCCGCCGCACGCGCGCACGCCTTGATGTCCTGAACCGACGCCTCGTAAGCGACATACGTATCGAGAGGCTCGCGGACGTGATGCTTCAGCCATTCGGTCGACCCTCATGAGCGTTGCCAGCCACGAGCATGGCCGGAGGGTCCGTTCCACGTGTTTGATGATGGCGTCAAACGCCGGGCCGGCATCCTCCACGATGGCCGATTGATATGCGCTGTCGACCATCAGCCGTCGATGTCCGAGAGGAAGAGTAGCTTTTCGTCTCCGGCTTAGATCATGAAGTCGTGAGAAGTGCACGGTACCGAGCTTGTCCTGCAGTCGTCGCGAAATCTGAGCATCAACGCAGGCAGCTCTTCGGTGAGCGCCTTGGCGCTGCCGGGCGCCTTGATCGGGAAGTCAACGACGAGATGACTTCTGACTCATAGCGTCTCTCCGGATCGTTCAGTGGGCGTCGATACTTGACCGACGCTGACGCGATGATTTCCGGCTCTCGGCTCGGGCGCGGCACGCGTCAGGGAATCATGCCGCAGTCGAACATCTTGTTGACGATCGGCGCTGCCACCTTGTCGATGAACGCTTTGCGCATCTCGGGATCCTTGTGCAGTTGCTCGAACGCCTTGGCCTTCATCTGGGCCTGTTTTGGGTCTGGCGGCTGCTGCTTTTCGGCCTGCAGCTGCTCGCACGAAGACGTTTGGTATTTCTGGATCACCTTCTGCGCGATGCCCTCCATCAGCGGATATTTCCCCGCCGGCTCCTGCGAGGTCATCGCGACGGCAGCGAACACGGACGCAAAGAATGCGGTGGCGATTGGTCGGCTCATGGCGTGACTCCTCTTGGGTTGTAGATCCGCCTATTGGGCAAGCTTCTGGTAGTTCGACTTCGTGATGCGGACTTCGACCTTGCTCTTCGGGATCCCGAGCACCACCGCGCCCGGATAGCTCACCCCGTCAGGGAGTGCGTTCATCGTCACCTTCAGCGTGACGGCGTTGTCTGGCTTGTCGAGCCAGGTCTGGACATCGATTTGCTGCATTGCCTTGACGGTCGTGTCGAACGTCAGCATCAACGCGTCGTTGGCCTTGGCGTAGCCCGGGAACTTGAGCGATACGCGGCCGGGGCCCGCCTGAGAGATCGACGCGGTGCCGGCATTCATCACCACCTGCATCATGTCGGGGGAGGGTGGGAGGTATTGCTGGACGAGCGCCACCGCCGCCTCGAGCTCCTCCTTCATCTCCGCCGTCTTGTTCGCGATCGATCTTGCCCTTCATCCCGCGCTGCTTCTCTGGCGGCGGGGGCTCGACGACAGGTGTCTTCTGCACCTTGCCGTCGGGCCCGTAGCGGCACATGTCCACCTTCGTGTTCTTCACCTCGCCCTTGAGGCTGAGCTCGGTCTTCTCGACCCAGGAGTACGAGCGGAGGGCCTTTTGATTGAGGGCCGCGGCCTGCTTGGCGGCGGCCAGCTTCTCCTTGCAGGTCCTGCGCGGCCAGCGGCGCCAGCACGATTGCGGTGAGCGCGCATGCTATCCCGATCAACTTCGAATGCCTCGTCTTCATGGTCCTCTCCTGCTCAACGCACGGCCACGTTCGTCGTGATCTCCAGCTGCAGTGGCACGGCCAGGGTGAACGCCTGCGGGGTCTGCGCCGCAATGACGGCTGGTTTGACGGAGCTGCCCGCGGCCGCCGCGCCGCCGACACCGGTCCCCACCGCCGCGCCGATCGCGGCCCCCTCGCCGCCTCCGGCAATCGCACCGATGGTGGCGCCCACCGCGGCTCCGCCGACCAGCTTCTTTGCTCCGCTTGCTGTCCCGCCGGAGGCATTCAGGGGTTGCGTCTTGATCGGCAGCACGCGGCCGCCGACCTCCATGTCGGTCAGCGTCACGCTCAACGTCGGCTGGCCCTTCATCTTGCTGCCGGAATCAACCGCGCTC
The DNA here is from genome assembly GCA_963802675.1 of uncultured Acidobacteriota bacterium. Taxonomy (GTDB): domain Bacteria; phylum Acidobacteriota; class Vicinamibacteria; order Vicinamibacterales; family UBA2999; genus JACCSI01. Next base: position 116,401 of record CAWDJL010000015.1, on the reverse strand, counting down.
ACCACGCCGAACACCTTCGTGCCCTGCGGTGCCATCATGCGGCCGTTGGCGGCGACGTCCTGGTCCAGGAAACCGTGAAACCGATTGCCGACCTGCGCGGTCGCGGAGCTCACCTCGGTGGCCAGCCGGACCACGAGGACCGTACCCGCAGGGGCCTCGAGGCGCTCCACCACCGCACGGACAGGGGCGGCCGCTGGTGCCGCGGGCGTCGTGCTTGGAGCCGACACCGGAGCCTTCGCAGCCGCTGGTGCCGACGGCTGGACCGGAGGCGCCGCTGCCGCCCCCGTCGAGGACGGCGTCGGCGGCGCGTCCACCATGACGTACGTCTCCGCGCCGTCTGGCGAGAGGTACGGCACGTAGTAACGGCCGCCAGCCTTGAAGTACATCGTGTTCAGCTGGACGACCTCGAAGTTGGCGGGCAGTGCCGCGACGAAGACGACCCCTGCTGGTGCCGTCACCACCACGAACGATTCCTGCGCGCCGTTCATCACGCGCCGGTAGAACGCATTGGCGCTGAGATAGTAGGTGGTGCCTGTGACGCTCACGAGCACGCGCGTCGCCGGCAACGTCGCCATCGCGGCGCCCTGCGGCGCGGGCACCGCCTGGTACGTCGTCTTTCCGTCGCTGGTCGTCGTCTGCTTGCAGTAGCTGCCGTCCTGCGACACCAGGTACTTGACGCCCAGAATTATGAGAATGGTCGCGCCTGGAGGAGGGTAGCTGTAATACGAGTAGTAGGGTGGCGGAACGGGGTAGTAATAGTGGACGCCACCATATGTATAGGGCCGGTAATACGTGCCGCCGTAGGTGTAGTAGGAGCGACCGTAATATGTCGAAGTCCTGTACCCCGATGGCAACGTGGTCGTCACACGTCCGCCGTACGGGCCGGCCACCGCGGTGTTGTACCCGCCATACGGCGTGCGGGCGGCGGCGGCGCTGTAGGTGCCGTTGTATTTCGTGTTGACCGTTCCGGCGACCGCCGGCTGGCCGTAGTAGGTGCGGCCCGCCACGGCTTCGCCGGAGGCCGAACGCCCGGTGCTGGTGCGCGCGCTCCCCTCGACGGTCGCGTAGCCACCGTGACCCTCGACCTCTCGGGACCGGGTCCCCGACTCGCCCCACGCCGTCGTGGCGGTCGTCGTCTTGTCGATCTCTCGGTTCTCGGCGTCCACTTGCCTGGTCGTGCTCCGCGACGCACCGCTCTGCGTCTGTGCCTGCCGGGTGGCCGTCCCGCCGGAGCTGGTCTGGTTCACCGTCCGCGTGCCGCTCGCACGCTGCCCCTGCGCGGAGGTCGTGTTGCCGGAGTGGGACACCGACCCACGGCTGCGTTGCGCTTCGAGCGCGGGGTTCGAGCCGATGACAAGAGCGATCAGGGTGACCGAAATGGTCAGGTGACGACTCATCGCGCTCCTCCAGCCGGCGGCTCCGTCCGGCCGACGAATGCCAGTACCTCGACACGGGCGGCGCCGTCGGGCGGAGTGAAGACGAACAGCGCATCCGGTAGCGGCGGCTCGAGATTCCACTTCCGGATGGTCGCCGTGTACTGTGGAACCTCGTCCTCGGTCTTGTAGGTAATCACCAGCTTGCGTGGCAGCGGGTCCTTGCCGGCATCGATCCAGAGCTGCCAGTCGATGGTGGCCTGCTCGAACGCCAGGTGGTGGCAAGGCACGCCGGCGGCCTCGTGGATGCCGAGGTACTCGCCGCGCTGCACACCGCCCATCAGCCGCTCGTAGCTATCCGCATACAGGAAGTCCGCGAGTGGAACGACCGTGCCAGTCCGCTCGAACACCCAGTCGAGCGCCGCGTCCACGGTCGGCGGAACTCCACCGCTGGCCCAGACGTTCTGTTCCTTGTCGAGCGCCGAGAACATCTTGCCGTCGTACCAGAACGAACGATTCATCGCGTCACCTGACACATCGCCTGCCAGCCTGTCGGGACGACGCAACGCCGCGCGACGAGTGTTGGTGAGCTGCCGCCGTGGGCTGTGCTCCGGCACCTCGTCGAATAGTTCCTCGGCCTCGAGGGCAAACGCCTTGGCTCGAGCGAGGCGCTCGCTCATCTGCCGCACGAGCGCGTCCGCGCGCGGGTCGACGAGACCCGCGCCTGCACCGAGTTCCGGCTCAATGAGAGGCGGGGGCGGTTCGGAAGCCAGCGCCACCGGTTCGCCCCCGCGACAACCCGTCGCCACTGCAGCGAGCAGAAGTACCGGAAGGAGATATCGCGTCATAGAAGCTCACCACTATCGGGAAGGCTGCAGCGCTGCTCGCATGTCCCTCAGTGGCCGCCGGCTGCCACTTGCGTCGCGGCGCGCGGCGGTGCAGCTGCTTCAGCCGGCTTCGAGAACGGCATGTACTTGACGGTCACCTGGTCGATCGTGCCGTTGAATTTGAACGGCGCCTTGTCGTAGTAGTCGAGCGACACGGGCGATCCGAGCGCGACGCCGATGTCGAGACAATCGTTGGCGGTGAAGAGCAACGGGGCGCTGATCGGGACGCGCCCTTCAGCGAAACGCTTGCCATTGACCGTGATCGTGACGTCGAGCGGACCGGCAGGTCTCAATTCCGCGTACGCGGTCTCGATGCCGATCGTCACCTTGCCCGTCGGGAGCTTCTCCTTGGCGCGAATCTTCGTGCGCTGGACGATGAAGAGGTTGTACTCGTAGCAGAGGATGCCGTCCTCGACAAAGCACGTCAGACCACCGGCGCAGCCCCCCAGCTTGTAGAGCACGCCATTGGCATTGGCCGGTACGTCGGCCAGTGATCGTGACGAGGTTCGGCTTGTTGCCGAGCGCCGGCGCACAGAACTCCGGCATGCGGGTGATATCGCCCGAGAAGGTCCACTCGCGGTAGCGGGGGCGCAATGCGCATCTCGGGATGTAAGAACGGAACAAAGAGGCCGCCGCCAATGGGCAGCGCTTTGTTTCGCGCCGCCTCCATCGCGAAGAGCTCCTTCAGTTGCGCGAGCTTCTCCGGCATCGTCGCCGCGAGGTCGTTGTTCTGCGTCCAGTCCTCGTCGAGGTTGTAGAGCTCCCATGTGTCCCAATCCGGAGTCCACTCGCGGAGGCCGGGGGGCAGCCCAGGCACCCAGGGCACTCGTGGCCCGAATGCCGAGGCCATCCAGCCGTCGTGATAGATCGCGCGGCTGCCCATGATCTCGAAGTACTGCGTCAACAGACGGCCTGGAGCGTGCGGATCGTCGAAGGAATACGCCAAGCTCACCCCGTCGATCGGATCCTGGGCGATCCCATTCACCTCCCGAGGCGGCGTGATGCCAAGTACCTCGTAGATCGTCGGGACGACATCGTTCACATGATGGAATTGCGGCCGCGGTGTCGCGTCCGGCGTGATCTTCGCCGGCCACCGAACCGCCATCGGATTGCGGGTCCCGCCGAAGTGCGATGCGATGAGCTTCGTGCCTTTGTAAGGCGTGCTGCCGGCCCAGCCCCACCCGGCGTGGTACATGTTGTCGACCTTCGCAGACCCGAGCACGTCGAGACCACCGAGGGCTTCGAGCGCCTTGATGTGCATGGCCACAGTGGAAGGAATGCCGTTCTGCGCGATCAACTCGCTGATCGTGCCGTTCTGGCCCTCGGCTGAAGATCCGTTGTCGCCCCAGATGTAGAAGATCAGCGTGTTCTCGCCGTAACCGAGCCGATCGAGCTCGTCGACGAGCCGGCCTACCTGTGACGTCCACGTGCTCGGTGAACCCCGCCGCGACTTCCATCAGTCGTCGCTGGAATGGTTTCTCATCCTCTGGAATGCTGTCCCACGACGGCATCCTCGGATCGCGCGGCGTGAGCTGAGCGTCCTGAGGAATCCATCCCTTCTGCTTCGCCCGCGCAAACACGCGCTCGCGATACTTGTCCCAGCCGTCGTCGAACTTGCCTTTGTACTTGTCGGCCCACTCCTTCATGATGTGGTGCGGACCATGGATGGCACCGCTCGCCCAGTACATGTAGAAGGGCTTGTCGGGCTGGAAGGCTTTATGCCTGCGCAGCCACCCGATCGCATCGTCGGCAAGATCTTCGCTCAGGTGATAGCCCTCCTCGCGCGTGCGAGGCGGAGCGACGTAGGTCGTGTTACGAACCAGGTTGGGCTCGTACTGCGACGCTTCGCCGCAGAGGAAACCATAGAAGTAATCGAAGCCGTAGCCAGTCGGCCAGCAATCGAAGGGGCCCGCCGCGGTTGTTTGTTCGGCAGGCGTGTTGTGCCATTTGCCCCACGCGCTTGTGGTATAGCCGTAGTGCCGAAGCACCTCCGCGGCGGTCGCACAGCTCTTGGGCATGACCCCGGAGTACCCGTCCCAGTCGTTCGCCATCTCCCCGATCTGTCCGGCCCCGACATGATGGTGGTTCCGCCCCGTCAGGAGAGACGCTCGAGTGGGGGAGCACATAGCCGTGGTGTGGAATCGGTTGTAGGTAATGCCCTCCTTGGAGATTCTGTCGAGGGCCGGTGTATGTACTTCGCCGCCGAACGTTGACGGGAGTCCGGGGCCGGCATCGTCGATGAGAACGATCAGGATGTTCGGCGCATCGGCAGGCAGACGGCGCGGCTCGACGCGCCGCTTGTACACCGACTCCTGCATCGTTCGTCCGGCGATGCTGGCTGACGGGACCGGAGGGAACGGGAGTACGTCCTGCGACGGCAGTTTCGGGAATGCCGTCGGGGTGCCTGCGGTCACGTTATGCGAGCTCATGCTGCCTCCAAGAGTTTCCAGACGCCGATCTCGGCCCACGACGTGCGACGGTGATCGACCACGTCAGCGAGAGCACGAACGACGGAGAGCAGACTGCGTACCAGGCGCAGTCGTGAAGCGGCGATTCGGGAACGCCAGGCAGGAATGACGGTTACGTGGATCGTTCGCGCTCACGAATCATCACGAGGCGGCCGCACACCCGAAATGTCGCAGGTCACCCGAAATGTCGGGGGCTCTCACCGGGCTGATCGCCACCACGCTGTCCACACCATCTGCATCGACGTGAGCCGCACACGATCGAGACGCTCCATCAGGCCAGCATGAGAGTTGCAGCAGAGCTCTGGTCGTTCGAAGGCTCCGTGGTCCTTGGAACGACGGTGTTGGCATGCGGGCGTCCCCAATCACGATTACCATCACCGTCGCTATCCTCGTCACCGGCTGCTGGCTGCACCCGGCACGCGCGCAGGTCGCGCCGAACGTTCCCGCGTTGGAGCCATCGACCGCACGCGACCTCGAGGGGAAGGTCGTGCGCGAGATCCGCATCGCGCAGGGCCTTCGACCGTCGACGGTAGACATCGTGCGACGGCATCTCGCGTCGCGTCAGGGTATGCCCTTCCATCACGCCACGCTCCTGGAAGATCGCCGACGGCTCGATGCACTTCGCTTGTTCAGCGCCATCGAGATCAGGCCGGTCGCGGCTGGCGACGAGGTCGTACTGGAAGTCGACGTGAAGGAAACGTTACGGCTCCTGCCGTACGTCGCGCTGTCGGTCACCGACGAGAATGGCCTGAGCGCAGGCCCGGCGTTCAGAGGCATCAACCTGCTCGGTCGCGGTTCGCTGACGTCTGGGACGCTGCAGTTCGGTGGTATGACCGTGGTCGGCGCGCGGGTGACACGGCCGACCATTACCCCCGGCGCGTGGGCTCTCGACGTGGGAGCAGGCTACCGATCGCGGCGAAACGAGCTGTTCGACTTCAATGATGAGATTTCCACCGCGATCGCGGGCAGGGCCGGCTGGAACTGGACCGACCGGGTGCAGGTCGGCGGTCGTGCCGAGTTCGTCTGGTTTGACACCGGCTCCTCTGATATCGCGCTCTCGCCGGACGGAACAGACCATCTTCCGGCAGTGGGCCTCTCGGCCACCTACAACTCGCTCGATTCCCTGTCGAACCCCCGCGTCGGGTGGTTCGGGTCGGTCGACATCGGACGCCAGTTCGGAGACGCAGACTCGTGGTCCCTTACCATCGACGGACGTCGCTTCCAGCCGCTCACCGCCAGAACGACCGTGTCGCTCGTCGCGTTTGCCGTATTTCAATCCGGTGTCGTTGGCCGCGACCTGCCGCAGTACATGGAGTTCGGGATCGGCGGCGCGAACTCCGTGCGGGGCTGGGAGTTGGGATCGCGCGTCGGCAAGAACCAGGCAATCGGGACAGTCGAGTACGTGTACTCCGTCGTGCCCATGCGTCCGTTCACCGTGTTTGGGCGCAACCTCTATGGCGGCATTCAGGCCGCGGCGTTCAGCGACGTCGGCCTGGCGTGGACCGACCATTTCTCAGCCTCGGACGCGATCGACGGCTATGGCGTAGGCCTGCGGCTGCTGTTTCCCTTCGTCGACGTCGTCCGGCTGGATTTGGCCTTTGGAGAACCGGGGGGCGGTGCTCGCTTCACGGTCGGCATCCGCCTCAAGGCGGACAAGCAGCGCGATCGCGTGCGGTGACACCCAAGCGATTCGCCGCGATCATTTGCGCCTCTCGAGTTCCGCTTTCGCCGCCGCGCGTCGTTCCTGCTGAGCGTTGAGCAGACGGTACGCGATGTAGTACTTGAAGATGTTGCTGACGTAGGTGACGGTTTCGCGGCCCATTCGTTCCGAAGCCACGCGCTCGACGTTCCCGAACCATACATTGGGATCGAGCCCCCGTGCCGCTGCCTCGCGCCGGAGCTGTCGCAGACGTCCGGGTCCGGCGTTGTAGGCCGCAAACGTCATGAGGGCCTTGTTCAGAGTGTCCATGGGCTCATCCTTGAAATACTGATCCATCATGAAGCGCATGTATTTGACCCCGGCGTGAATGTTGGACTCGATCTCGCGGATGTCGCCGACGTTCATCTGCTTGCCGGTTGCGGGCATGACCTGCATCACGCCGATGGCCCCCGCGGCGCTCTTGGCGCTATGGTCCAACGTCGATTCCTGATAGCCCTGCGCCGCCATGAGGAGGTAATCGACGTTGTATTGGGCGCCGTACTTCTTGAACAGCTCGATGACCGCCGTCTAACTTCTGACGCTCGGCGTCGGCCGCAGCGTTCTTCACGTACTTGACGCTTTGGAGATACCGGCGTTCGACCATGTTTCGCTCGGCGTCGCCCTCTCCGTGCTTCCGGAGCCACACGTTGACCGCTTTCCGAAGCCCGGGATTATCCTTGCGAAAAGCGACGGCGAGACGACCGCCGGATCGCAGCGGAACGTCCCTGTGCACGGTGATGTTCGTGAGCACCTGCTTCCAGAATTCGGCCAGATAGTCGTCGACCACGGTAATCGGCGCGAGGCCGGCATTGACCATCTCGAGCACGTCATCGTCTTCGAGGACGTCCGGGGCCTGGTCGATTATCAGGGGCGGTTTTCCACGCGCTTTCAGCTGCTCGTTCAGCCGGGTGAGGGTCTCGTAGTACGCGCTCGCCTTGCGCACGAACACCTGCTGACCAGCCAAATCGTCCACCGCGGAGATTGGTGGGGCTCCCGGCCCGGTGACCACCAATTGGCTCACGTTGGTGCGCGTGGCCTCCGAGAAGGCGACCAGCTTTTCCAACTCGGGTCGAATGGTGACCATGGCCGCCACCATGTCAACCTTCCCAGTGGAGAGGGCAGGATACAGCTGATTGCGCGACATCGGAACGATCACCACGTGCACCTTGAGGTGGCCAGTCTTCAAGTCGGTGTTGAGGTCGTTCTCGAATGATTTCACCGCCTCGTACGTGAGACCGCGCTCCTGCCCCTTGTCAATGAAGTAATGCGTTCGATTGAACGTCACGGCCACGCGAATGTTGCGCCGCTTGACCATCTCGTCGAGGTCACCGGTAAACGGCTTGTCCGCCAGAAGACGCACGGCTTCCGGTAGGGCGTCGTACGGCGATGCCGTGTCCGGAATTGGCGCGTCGGTCGCGGAGGGTATTGGCGTATCTGTCGTGGCCGGCGGGGCGGTGGCCGTTGCTGGAGCCATCCCCGTCGCCTGGTGCGGCCCCTCCTGCTGACGAGTGCAGCCTGAAGCAGCCGCGAGGACCAGCAGGGCGACCACGCCGCGGCAGGCGCGTGATGGCCTGAAGCGAATTCCCATGGCTCTATCCCTTCAGCGCGTCAGGTCGATCTCGTTCGCCTGCTCTCTCTCAGTTCAGCCTTACGCTGGGAACCGGGAAGGTCGCCGTAACGACCAGATTCTGCCCTTCTGTTTTCACTCGTGCGCCCATTTCCCAGAAATAGCGGATGTTGACCAGGGCAAAGAGCTTCGACTTGCTCGCGATCGGCAGCGTCACGTCCGGCCCAAGGCCGAACACCCTGTGCTTGTTGGGAAAATCCACCGCAACCGGATCTCCGCCGGGCAGCACGAACTCGGCCAACTGATCCTTCGTGAGCTTCCACTGCGCGTAGTAGGCACCGCCGATCACGAGACCGCCACCGAGGAACGACTTGCCCAGGCCTCCTTCGAGCGTGAGGATCTGGCCGACCTTGACGTTGGTATCCTCTTTGTCCCCGTGGAACTCCCAGAAAGCGGTGGTGGCGAGACTGGTGGTCCGCGCCTCATCAAAATAGAGCGTCGTCCCGATGAAGGGCTCGTATGCCCACATGCCCTTCCCGACGTTGTCCGTGCCACCGCGCTCGTATCGCCCTGTCGGAATATAGAACTGGAACCCGGCGGTGACGTCCGCGCGCTTGGTGTGCCATCCCAGGTCGAGCGGCCGGAGGAGAATGTCGGTGAAGCCCGTGTCGACTGTGTTGCTGAGCGCGAAAGCGGGCGCTTCGAGCGACGCGTTGGCCCAGGGAAGCACCGCCATCACGCCGTAGTTCGCCCCGAGGATCTTGGCTTTGCTCACGTACCACAGCAGGGGAGCAGCAGCCGTCACGTCGACGCTCCCAGGAGAGTCCGGCGACAAGCGGACGGTGTTTCCGTCAGCATCCTTGATGGTGTCGGTGTCGGTTCGCAGATAGAAGAGCGCGGCGTAAAAGCCGGGCTGGGGCTGCGTTCCAGCTTGCACACCGAAGTCGCCCAGGCTGTGATTACCGTTCAGTTGAGCCTGGACCGGCACGGCCGAAAGCAGCGTGAGCCCGCACGCCGCGCCAAGGAATCTCAGTCGTCGTCTCATCGGAACACTCCTTCTCTTTGCACGTGGCTTGGGGCGCGGCGACAGGATCAACCCTCAGTCACGAATTCCACGGCGCCCGTGACGAGGTCGTACATCCCACCGACGATCTGGATCGTCTTCTTCTTTTCCAGGTCCGCCAGGATGGGGCTCCGCCGGCGGATGTTCTCGAGGCCGAGCACGACATTGGTCCGCGCGACCGCGTCGACGTACGCGGCGTTCTTGCTCGACTTCGCCCCGTCAAACGCTGTGGCCGTAATCGCGGGCTTCACGCGCGCCAGGAGCCCCGTCAAGTTGCCCATCTCGACGTCGTCGATCGCCCCCTTGATCGCGCCACAGGCGGTGTGTCCGAAGAGCAGGAGCACCTTGGCGCCAGCCACGGCGCACGCAAACTCCAGGCTGCCGAGCAGATCGTCGTTCACGACGTTGCCGGCAATCCGCGCGTTGAACGTGTCGCCAATGCCCGTGTCGAGAATGATCTCGGCCGGCGCGCGTGAGTCGATACATCCCAGGACCACGGCCGCCGGGAAATTGACCCGCGGCGCTGGTCCGCTGCTGATCCCGATAGTCACGGGACACCATCTTCCCGGTTCGAAAACGCTCGTTGCCCTGCCTCAATGCGTCCAGCACCTGGCCCGGCGTCAGCTGGTCGCGCTGTTCCTTCGTCAAGGAACCGCTTCGCCTCGTGCCAGTCTGCGCCGATGCCGCGGCGACGGGAGCGATCGCGCACGCGCCGATCGCCGTAGCCAGGAAGCCGCGACGATTGGTGACGCAAATCATCGGACTGAGTATCCTCGCGCCTCGAGGCAGGCTCCGGCCGCCTTCTTGAACTGGTCCACGGCCTGTTGATTCGCCTGGACGGCCTGCTGGGCACCTTTCTGGCCCGCGTCCTTCTTGGCTTTGGTCTGGCTGCGCACGCCGCCAACCGAGCCTGCCACGGCGCCAATCGCCGCGCCCTTGCCAGCGTCTCCGGCGATAGCCCCGATGGCCAGGCCGGTCGCGGCACCAGCGGCTGCCCCTCCCGCCACCTTGCCTTTCCCCGCGTCCTTGGCGGCCGCCTTGCCCGCAGCCTCGGCGTCCACGCTGCCAGCCACCAGCGTCAAGCCGGTATTGGCCTCGGCCCAGTCATAGCAGGCGTCCTCGTCCTTCTTCTGCTGATCCGGTGTCTGCTCTTTGGCGGGATAGATGAACAGACCGATCTGCGCGAACGTGAGCTTGGGCGGAGGAGCCGTTTTCGGCGCAGCCACTTGTGCGAACGCCGGGACGGCCGCCAGCAACCCGGCCAGCACCGCAACACGACACACCATACAAACCTCCCTCGGCAACACCGCAGCTATTCGGCAACGGATTGATGGTAGTGAATGACTCGCCACTCCGCGCCGCGCCGGACGAACACGGCCGTCGATCCGAGCCCCACGGGCGGGAACGTGAAACCGGCATTGTCCGTATAAGTGCCTTCCGACACTGCTGACACCAACACGACGTCCGGCGATAGCACGCGGGTGCGCTTCTCGATGACCTTGTTGGTTTGGCCTTGCAGCAACGCGTACGTCTGGCGAAACGCTGCAAGGGTCTCGTCGTACCCCTTGAACATCCTGTCCTCAGTGATGAACGTAAACGAGTCATCACGCGTCGACGCGGCGAGCACGCCTTCGGCATCGAGGGCCCCTGCGGCGGCAACGGCCTTGTCGAGAATCGCCTCAACGGTGGCCACGATCTCCGGGTCGTTGGGATTCACCTCCGCGTCGTTGGGATTCACGGCGGCCGGTTGTGAGCGACAGGCCGCCGCCGTTACGAGCGCGGCCAGGATCCATGAACGCCTCGAGCTGCAACGCAACAACATGGGAACTCCTGTCGGTGTCTGGTGTCATCACTTGTCTCGGGTGCCGGCGCCCGGATCGACACGGCCGCGCCGGCTGCGGTCAGCACGGACCTCCTCGACGTAGTCGAGCCCGCGGGTCCCGTTACCCAGCTCGAATTCGAGTTGAGGAGGCTCCAACGCGCTCTCCATCAGCTCGAGCAGACGCGAGAACCGATCCGACCGCACCTGCTCGCGCAGAGCCTCCTCGCTCGACCAGTCCTCGACGTACGAGATGCGCATCGGATCGCACGATTCGCTCGACAGGAGCAGTTGACAACTGACGCAGCCCCGTTCACGCCGCGTGGGCACCATCAGCGAGCGAAGGGCATCGATCAGACGCCACGACTCGCCGCGTGCCGCGGTGATCGACAGCGTCAATCGGATCACGACTGTCGCAGAGCAGACTGCGTACCGCACCGAGTGGTGAAGTGGCTGTCTGCGGAAGCTGTGCAGATACGACGTTTACGCGCCGAGATCCGACGTCAAGCCTCGGCGCGCAGGGCGTCTGCCCACCCGAAATATCAAAGGGCGCACGAAATGTCGGGGCTGGATTGCCGCGACGCCCTCCACGCACCAGGTTCGAACCTGCGCGTCAGGCGTGAACCGCACGCGTTCTCAGACGCTTCGTTGGTCGAGCACGAGAGTTGCAGCACTGCTCTACGATCGAATCGTGCGAGAAACGACGTGACGCACTATGGGCGGATAGTTGGGTTCCGGTTCCATGGGGGAAGTAGCGCAGCGACTCAGCAAGGACCACATCATGTTGACGGCAGTTGTAGGACACAGCGAGGAGACGGACCCCACCGCGGTTGCGGATGAAGTGCTGGAACAGTGTCGAGCGAAGCTTGGCAGCACGCCCGCCAGGGCTGGCCTGCTGTTCGCAGCGATCGATTTCGATCACCAAGTGATACTCGATGCGATCAGTCGACGCTATCCAGACCTCGAGTTGATCGGTTGCACAACGGACGGAGAGGTGTCTTCCGAGCTTGGGTTTTGCGAAGACTCTGCGACGCTGATTCTGTTCGCATCCGACACCGTGGACATTACAGCGGGAGTCGGCCGTGGCTTGAGCCGGGACGTCGTTGGCGCCTGTCGTGCCGCCGTTCAGCAATCGAAGGGAAAAACGCGGAAACCGCCGCGGCTGTGCCTGTCGGCGCCTGAGGGATTGACCGCCGAGGGACAGTCGATTACGGCCACGCTCCAGGACGCGGTCGGTGTCGACGTGCCCATCGTCGGCGCGCTCGCCGGCGATCAGTGGAGGCTGAAGAGTACGCGGCAGTTCTGTGGCACGGAAGTGTTGCAGGATTCGGTTCCGGTGCTGCTGTTCTCCGGAGACTTTCAGTTTTCCTACGGCGTCGCCACGGGATGGCACCAGGTCGGCGAAGCCGGACGGGTGACGCGGGCGTCGGGAGCGGTCGTGCACGAGATCGACGGCTTGCCCGCGATCGAGTTCTATCGAAAGTACCTGGGGCTCGGCATCAAGCCGGCCGCCGAGCTGCCACTGGCGGTTCTCAACGGCAACGGCGAGGTCGACTATCTCAGGACGTCGTGGGGGGACATCGATGAGACCGGCGCCGTCACCTTCCTTGCCGCCGTCCCGCCGGACGCTCGGGTCTGTCTGACAATGGCCGACCGCGATGCCATCCTGACCGGCTGCGCGCAGTCTCTCGCGATGGCGAAGTCCAACCTGCCGGCGGGTGCTCAACCGGCCGTGGCCCTGGTCTTTTCCTGCGCGGCTCGAAAGCTCCTCCTCGGCACGCGGACGGTCGAAGAGCTGAAGTTGATCCGTGGCGCTCTCGGTGACTCCGTGACGATCTGCGGATTCTATGGCTACGGTGAGATCAGTCCCCGCATGGGCGACGGGACTGGCGCGAAGTACCACAACGAGAGTTTTGTCACCCTGATCCTCGCCGACTGAAACGCCGTGGCCGATCCCCCGAATCCCGACGCCGCGCAACGCGTCGAGCGCCTCGAGCGGGAGGTTCGTCTCCTCGAGAAGAAGCTGGCACGGTCGGACGCGAACCGTCAGCTGATCGAGCAGGCGAAGGATCGGTTCGACGCGCTCTCCCGCGGCGTGATTGCAGAACTGGAGAAGGTCCAGGAGGAGCTGCGCCGCGCCAAGGAGGTGGCCGAGGAAGCGGCGCGCACCAAGGCCGACTTCCTGGCCAACATGAGCCATGAGATACGCACGCCGATGAACGCCATCATCGGGATGGCACACCTGGCGTTGCGGACAGAGCTCGACGCACGGCAGCGCGACTACGTCACGAAGATTCAACTGGCCGGGCAACACCTACTCGGTGTGATCAACGACATTCTGGACTTCTCGAAGATCGAGTCCGGTCACCTGACGGTCGAGTCCGTGGCCTTCGAGCTCGAGAAAGTTCTCGCCAACGTCAGCGACTTCATCTCCGAGAAAGCCGCCGCGAAGGGGTTGGAACTGCTGATGGATGTCGATCCACGTGTGCCGAACGATCTGCGCGGCGATCCGCTGCGTTTGGGGCAAGTCCTCATCAACTATGCATCGAACGCCGTCAAGTTCACCGATGAGGGATCGGTGGTGATCAGAGTGCGGTTGGCTGACGAGGACGAACCCTCGGTGCTCCTGCGTTTTGAAGTCGAAGACACCGGTATCGGCCTCACCCCCGATCAGATCGAACGGTTGTTTCAGTCGTTCTCGCAGGCGGATACGTCGACGACGCGCAAATACGGTGGCACTGGTCTCGGGCTGGCAATCAGCAAACGGCTGGCGCAGCTCATGGGCGGTGACGTTGGCGTCGCGAGCACACCCGGCCGCGGCAGCATCTTCCACTTCACCGCGCGACTGTCTCGCGGCCAGACCCAGGTCCGCAGCTATCTTCCGCAGCCGGACCTGCGCGGGCGGCGTGTGCTGGTGGTGGATGACAATGCGTTGGCGCTGAAGATCATGTCGGAGATGCTCCGCAGCATGACGTTTCGCGTGGAGGTGGCTGGGTCAGGTGAACAGGCGATCGCCGCGGTGGGCGACGCGGATCGCAGCGCCGACCCGTTCGCGATCGTGTTCCTCGACTGGCGAATGCCGAGGCTGGACGGCATTGAAACTGCCCGGCGTATGGCGGCGATGCCCTTGGCCGCACCGCCCCGCCGCATCCTCGTCACGGCATACGGCCGCGAGGAGGTCTTTCACGAAGCCGAAAGCGCTGGCTTTGACGGCGTCTTGATCAAGCCGGTCAGCCCGTCGCTGCTCTTCGACGCGGCGCTCAAGGCGCTCGGCGAGACACGCTCGAATCGAGGCCGCGCCGATTGACGCGGCGGCGCGATCCGGACCGCCCGAGGTCGAGCGCCTCCGCGGTGCGCGGGTGCTGCTCGTGGAGGACAACGAGCTCAATCAACAGGTCGCCATGGAATTGCTCGCGGCTGTGGGGATCCAGGTCGACGTCGCAGAGAACGGCGAAGTCGGGCTTAATCGCCTGCAGCGAGGTTTGTACGACCTCGTGCTGATGGACGTGCAGATGCCGGTGATGGACGGGCTGGAATGCACCGCGCGGATTCGCAAGATGCCTGGATTTCGCGAGCTGCCAATTCTCGCCATGACGGCGAACGCGATGGCGGGCGATCGCGACCGTTCGCTGGCTGCCGGGATGAACGACCACGTGACGAAGCCGATCGAGCCCGACGAGCTGTTCGACGCGCTTCACCGATGGTTGCCGGAACGTGGCGGAGCGACGCCCGCCGCAGACGCACCGCCGACGGCAGGCGACGCCGGTCCAGGCGTTGGCCCGGCGGCGAACGACGACGACTGGCTGCACGCGATTGCGGATCTGGATGCGGCGGACGGCCTGCGGCGGATCCTGGGCAATCGAACCGCGTATGTCGCGCTGCTCCGCCGCTTCGCGTCGAGCCAGGCCGGCGCGGCAACCGACATTCGCACGGCGTTGTCAGACGGCCGCACGGCTGACGCCCAGCGCGGCGCGCACACGCTCAAGGGCGTGGCCGGAAGCATTGGAGCGCGGGAGTTGCAACGAGAGGCGGGCGAGCTGGAGGCGGCACTGCGCCGCGGCGATCCACGCGCGCGTGTGGCGCCGTTGCTGGATAGAACCGCGCACGTCCTGGAGCGTCTGCTTGCGGCCATCGCCGGCTCACTCCCGCCAGAAGCAACTGTCGCGAGACCGCTGGCCACGATCGATCCGCAGGCGCTCGACGACGCCGTCCAGCGGCTCGATCGGCTGCTCTCGCAGGACGCGGTCGAGGCGCTCGATGTCTTCGTCGCGTCGCAGCCACTGCTCGCTGCCGCCTACGGCGAGCGGACGGGGGAAATCGGCCGATTGCTGAAAGGCTACCGGTTCGAGGACGCCCTCGCGGTGTTGCGCGCCGCTCGGGAGGAGACGTGAAGTCGCTCTCTGAATCGAGAATTCTCATCGTCGACGATGCCGAGGCCAACGTCGACGTGCTCGTGAACCTGCTTCGCGCCGACTACCGTCTCACCGTCGCGCTCGACGGTCAAGCCGCGCTCCGAGCGGTCGCCAAGAATCCGCCGGATCTGGTACTGCTCGACATCGTGATGCCGCAGCTCGACGGCTACGCCGTGTGCCGGCGCCTGCGCGAGAACGAGGCGTGGCACGAGATCCCCGTAATGTTTCTGAGCTCACTGGAGGAGGCAACCGACAAGGCACTCGGCTTCGAAGCCGGCGGCAACGACTATGTGACCAAGCCGTTCGAGCCGTTGGAGGTGCAGGCCCGCGTCCGCTCGCTCCTGCGCGCCAAGGCGTACGCGGATGCGGTGCGAGAGGCGCATGCACGCGATCTGCGGATCGCGCGCGACATCCAGATGGGGTTACTCCAGGCTGACTTTCGCCCGTTCACGGAGGGCACGGGGCTCGACGTCGCGGCAGTCATCGAACCCGCGTTGGTCGTGGGCGGCGATCTGTACGATGTGATCCGCGTCGGCGACCGAGTGATCGTTGCGCTGGGTGACGTCTCCGGCAAGGGGATCCCGGCGGCGCTGTTCATGGGCGTGACCTTGACCCTGTTACGCACGATGGCCCGCCTGTACGAGGATCCGGCGGAGATCCTGAGCCGGCTCAACGACGAGCTCGCCGAACAGAATCCCAGAGGCATGTTCGTGACGGTGCAATGCGCCGTCTTCGATCTTCGTCGTGGACGAGTGACGGTGGCCGGCGCGGGTCACCACTCCGCCGTCGTCTTGTCCACCGACTCCCCTCCACGCTTGGCGTTCCCGTCAACGGGCCGAGTGGCGGGGATCATGACGGCAAATCAGATGACCAGCGAATCGATGGAGTTGCGCGCGGGAGATACCATCCTGTTCTTCTCCGACGGCGTGACCGAGGCGTTCGACGAAGCCGAGGACTGCCTCGGGGAAGAGCAGTTGCTCGAGCATCTGAGCGAGCGCCCCGGCGTGACCGCGGCGGAGACGGTCCAATCCGTGCTCGCAGCCGTGAAGGCGCACGTCGGCGATGCGAAGCAATCCGACGATATTTCCGTGGTCGCCTCGCGATGGTGTCCATCGCCGCGTTGAAAAGGGCGCTGGCGTCCGGGTGGCGAATGCAAGATGCGGCCGCGATCGCCGTGGCGTGGATCCTCGTATCTCCGGCGGACCTTGCCGCCCAGCGTGTCCGGGACGAAGTCGTCGAGCTCTCGAACGGTGATCGGGTGACCGGGGAGATCAAGGGCCTCGATCGATCCCAACTGACGGTTCGCACGCTCGACCTCGGTATGGTGAACATCCGCTGGCAGCGCGTCGTCCGGTTGAATAGCAATCGAACGCTGGAAATCGAGCTCGTGGACGGCCGTCGCCTTCAGGGCTCGATCTCGTCGCCAGCATCGGGAACGCTGGAGATAACCGGCAGCGCCGGAACGGCGACGGTCGACCTCGCCTCGATCGTCGTGATTCGGCCGGTGGCGCGAAGCTGGATCGGGGATCTCACCGGCTGGATTGACGCCGGATTCAGCTATACCCGTAGTAGTCAAGTCGCCCAGTCTTCGATCAACGCGGAGATCACCAAGCGACGCCCCGCCTTCGAGTCCACCGGGGCGTTCAACGCGGTGCTGACCACGGTCGAGGGGCAGCCAGATAGCTCGCGATCCCTCCTGCGGTACAACTACTATCGCTTCTGGACCGGGCGCGTGTTTGCCGGGGGGCTGGCCGATGCCGAGCGCAATCGGGATCTTGGCATTTCCGTCCGCGTGTCGGCCGGCGGCGGACCCGGCTATCGAATTCTGAAGAGCCAGCGCCAAGAGCTGACGCTACTGGGGGGGCCGGTCCTCGTTCGAGAGGTGCCACTCGATGAGCCGGCGAGCACGCACGGCCTGGCGCTCGCCGCGACGAATTACTCGCTGTTCTTCAACGAATATCCGAAGACGAATATCGACATTGCCAATCAGCTCCGGTTCGGCCTCAGCGAGCCTGGCCGATTTCTCCTCGACCTGAACGCCTCGGTGCGGCGCGAACTGTGGCGCGACTTCTACATTGCCGGCAGCTTCTACAACTGTACGACAACCGCCCGCCGGCCTCGAGCACGCTCAAGAACGACGTCGGCCTGACACTGACGGTCGGCTGGACGTTTTGACTTCGACTCATGGGGAGAATCAGGAATGGACGACATCTTAGAGCGTTTCTTGAGCAATCTCACCAGCCGCATAGGCGGACCACTCACTTTTCGACTCGTTTTGCAGCCACTCATAGCGGCACTGCTGGCGGTCCAAGCCGGCGTGGCGGACGGTCGTGCCGGCCGTCCACCCTATGTGTGGGCCATAGCGACAGATCCCGCGCATCGTCGCGACCTCTTGCGCGAGGGCTGGAAGGCGATCGCAAAGGTGTTCGTGCTGGCCGTCGGTACTCGACGGTCTCTATCAGCTGATCGTCCTCCAATGGATCTACCCGTTCGAGGCAATGCTGGTCGGATTCCTCCTGGCCTGCGTGCCGTACCTGCTCCTGCGCGGGCTTGCGACGCGTCTCTCGCGTCGCGCAGCGCGGCGGTGACGCGGAGAAATGACAATGGATGCCGGAACACGCCTTGCTATCGATCGGACACGCCTCGCCTACGAACGCACGCTCATGGCCTGGGTTCGCACCGCCGTATCGATGATCACGTTCGGCTTCACGATTTACAAGTTCTTCCAGTTCGAGGTGCAAGGTCGTCCGCCGATCGAGCAGAGCATGTTAGGGCCACGCGGCTTTGCGCTGATCATGATCGCGATCGGCGTGCTGGCCCTGCTCGTCTCGACGATCCAGCACCGTTGGAGCTTGCGGGCGCTGCGCGTGGAGTACGGCGATGTAGGACCGCCCTCGGTTGCGACGCTCGTCGCCGGTCTGTTTGCGGCGCTGGGGCTCATCGCGTTGGCTTCGGTGATCCTGCGGTGGTGAGAGAGACTGAGATATGACCGCGGTCCTGACCCTCAGGTTCTGACTGCTATGCCGGTTGCCATATCCGCGGCTTGCAGAGCGTGCGCTTTCGCCGGCGCAGGTCTGGTGTTCCTGTGGAGTGTTCTCACCGTCAGCGCCTTCGGACAGACCGGCGCCCCTGCCACGCAACCGACGCCGGAAGCCGGAGTGCCGATCATCTACCGCGGGCAGGAGATCGTCCGGGTCTATCGCGGCCTGGGCGGGATCGGACCCGCCGAGCGCGCGCGAATGGCCTCCGAGCGACTCAATCAATTCGTTCGCGACCCCAGTTTCGACCCGACACGCGTCACCGTCACGCACAGGGAGACCTTCAGTGAGCTGGTGTATGACGACCGCGTCCTGGGCGTCATTAGCGACGAGGATGCCCAGGCTGTCGGGCGGCCGCGCGCGGAATTCGCTCAGCAGGTGCGGGATCGGCTGGTCGAGGTCGTGACCAGTACCGCGAGAGGAGTTCAGCGCCTGGTCCATCGCCATCGGCCTGGCGTGGGCTGCGCTCGCGACCGCGATCTCGGCGGCGCTGCTGTGGCTGCTCGCGCGGATCTACGGCCGGGTCCAGTCACGTGTCAGGACGGGGTATAGGCGGCTGACGGCGGATCCGCGGGTCGGACGAACCGCCGCTGCTCGAGCCACGCGCATCGAGTCGATCCTCGACAGCGCGGTCTTTGTCGTAGCCGCAGCAGTTGCGGTGGCCCTCGTCGCAGTATGGGTGCAGGTGGTGCTGCAGGTGCTCCCCTGGAGCCGGCCTCTCGCACGGCTGATCTATCGCTACGTGTCGGAACCGATCAGGACGCTCTGGCTCGGCTTGCTCAGCTACGTACCGAATCTTTTCTACCTTGCCTTCATCGCCGTCACCACATTCCTGGTGTTGAGAGTCGTCCACTTCGTCTTCAAAGAGATCGAGGTCGGCAACATCCGCCTCGCCTCGTTTCCGGACGACTGGGCCGAACCCACGTACAAGCTGGTGCGGACGCTGCTGCTGGCGGTTGCCTTGGTCGGCGCCTTCCCGTACATTCCTGGCTCGCAGACGCCCGCATTCCAGGGGATCTCGCTCTTTCTCGGTCTGCTCGTCTCACTCTCCTCCAGCTCCGCCCTCTCGAACATCATCGCGGGCACGATCCTCACCTATACGCGGGCCTTCAGGGTCGGCGACATCGTGCGCATCGGCGAGACGTTCGGCGAGGTGACGGTCAAACGCCTGCTGGTGACGCACGTGCGAACGTATAAGAACGTCGTCGTGTCCATCCCGAATTCGTTGATCTTGACGACACAGGTGCTCAACTACACGACGCTGGCCGCCGAACGCGGGCTCGTCGCGCACTCGTCGGTGACGATCGGCTACGACGCGCCGTGGCGAAAAGTCCATGAGCTTCTGATTGCGGCGGCCCTGAAGACAGAAGGCGTGCTCGCGGATCCGCCGCCGTTCGTTCTCCAAACGGCGCTGAATGACTTTTCCGTCAGCTACGAGATCAATGCGTTCGTGAGCTCGCCCGTTCCGCTGCCGCGCACCTACTCGGCCCTGCACGCGAATATCCAGGAGGCGTTCAACGAGGCGGGTGTGGAGATCATGTCGCCCAACTACTTCGCGCTCCGCGACGGCAATCAGGTGACGACGCCCAGGCAGCACCTGCCGGCCGATTATGTGGCTCCGGCGTTCCGAGTGCGTCACCCGGAGGGGCGCGACGTGCTGGACTGAGTCCAGGCTACCGCTGGCGCTGGATCTTGAGCTTCGCCATGCGGCTCTCGAGGGTGCTCGGCTTCATGCGGAGCAGTTCTGCCGCCCCACCGTCGCCGCGCACGCGCCATTTCACGCGGTCGAGGACCGCGACGATGTGGTCGCGCTCGATGTCGACGAGCGCCATGCTCGGATGCCCGGAGGCGACGGGAGCGGACGGCTTCGGAGGATCGATCGTCAAGCGCGGTCCGGTGGCAACAATCACCGCCCGTTCGACGACGTTGCGCAGTTCGCGGACGTTCCCCGGCCACGGATAACGCTGCAATGCCAGCATGCTGTCCTTCGAGACGGACTCGATCGGCTTGGCGAACGCGTTGCTGAACTCGTCCACGAAGCTCCACACGAGCATGGGAATGTCGTCCGGACGCTCGCGGAGGGGCGGAATACGAATCGGAAAGACGTTCAGCCGATAATAAAGGTCCTCGCGGAACGAGCCCTCCGCGATGCCCTTCTCCAGGTCACGGTTCGTGGCCGCCACGATGCGAACGTCCACGTTGACGGGTGTGCAGCTGCCGAGCCGCTCGACCTGCCGCGCTTGCAGCACGCGCAGCAGCTTGATCTGCATGTCCAGCGGGAAGTCGCCGATCTCGTCGAGAAACAGTGTCGATTTGTTCGCGACCTCGAAGCGGCCGGCCTGCCGCGAGAGGGCGCCGGTGTAGGCCCCCTTCTCACGCCCGAACAGCTCGCTCTCGATGAGGGCGGACGGGATGGCCGAGCAGTTGACGCAGACCATCGGACGGTTGCGTCGTGGGCTCAGGTCGTGAATCTGCGACGCGAACAGTTCCTTGCCGGTGCCCGTCTCTCCAGACAACAGCACCGTCGCACCCGTGGGCGCCACCTGGCTAGCCTGATCGAGCGCGTCTCGGAGAGCCTTGCTCGCGCCGACCAGCAGCGACGACCCCTGCAAGGTCGTCACCTCGCGCCGAAGGTAGTCGTTCTCGTTTTCGAGTTGGTCGCGAAGGTGCTCGCTCTCCGCTAGTTCGGCGATGCTTGCGCGAACCGTTGCTTCCTGCCGGCTCCGCTGCAGCGCGCTGCCGATATTGTCGGCCAGGAGCCGCGCGCGATCCGGTGCCGGCGCATGCCACTCGCGGAACCGCTGGACGCTGCCGACCACTAGCGCGCACACATTGCGCTCGCCGATCCTGACTGGAACGGCGAGCATCGACGACACGCCGCTTCGGCGCGCATACTCGCGCTCAGCCAGCGCCTCCATCGGCAGCTCCTCGAAACGGGACACGGTGACCACCTCGTGGTTCAGGAGTCGCCGCGCGAGCCAGCGCCAGCGCGCCGGCTCGACGTCGACGGCCCGCTCCTCGAGTCCGGGTCGCTGCCGTGAGTGCGACCGGTGAATTGTGCCGCTCTCGTTGAATTCGATGATCGTGCTGCGATCGGCATTCATCGCGAGGCACACCTGTTCGAGCGCATAGTCGAGCGCGGGCGCGAGCTGTTCCAGTTCGAGTGAGGCCAGTCGTGTCGAGAGGCTCGTCAACAGGCGTTCGAACCAGAACTCGTCGTCGACTGCTGTCACTCGTGGTGAAAACGCTACGAGCTGCATGGGTACCACCGTTCCCCTCGAAGTGCGGCCCAGACGGCCGGCACGAGTTCTTCGCCGGCGGACACCTTGGCCACGTATCCCAAACCGCCGACAGCCAATCCCCGTTTCATCGCCAGCGCGTCGGCGTGAACCGTCACGAACACGACGCGAGCCGACGGGTTCCTGCCAAGAATTTCGCGCGCCGCCTCAATTCCATCGAGGAATGGCATCGAGATATCCGTGACGATCGCGTCGGGCGACACGCGAGCTACGGCATCGACGAGGGCTCGGCCGTCGCGCACGGCGGCCACGACGTCGAATTCGGTTTGCAGCAACTTCGCGAGAACCGCCAGGATTGCGGCCTGATCATCGGCGAGCACGACTCGCGGCTTCTGAACTCTCACGCCTGTCGTCACGATGCCGGCATGCTACGTGAGCTGCGGAGGATGCGGTAGCGGAGTACTCTCGGAAAAGATTACGGACCTTCGGGCCCGTAAAACTACGGATGGCTACTCCTCTCGGTGGTTTTGAGGCGGAGCTTCGCTAGCGGTCAGGCAAGGCCTTTCTTGACAGCCAGCGCCACCAGCTCAGCCGTCGATTCGACGCCCAGCACGCGCATCATTTCGTACTTGTGTGTTTCGATGGTACGAGCCGAGAGGTCGAGAATAGCGGCGATTTCCTTCATCCGCCGGCCCTCGACGATCAGACGCAGCACATCTCGCTGGCGTTTCGTGAGCTCGACCTCGTGACCACGCTTGTCGTCGAAAGCGGCGAGGACATCTTTGGTCACGGCCGGCGTGATATACGTGCGGCCGTGCAACACCTCGTCGATCGCGTCCATCAGCTCGTTCCCAGCCGAGTGCTTCAAGAGAAACGCGGACGCGCCGGCACGCATGGCCTTGACGGCGATACTTGGCTCCCGATGCATCGTCAGGATCACGAACTTGCTGGCCACACCGCGCTGTTTGAGCTGCTCCAACGCGTCCAGCCCACTGACGGAAGGCATGTTCAGATCCGTGACGATGATGTCGGGGCGTAAGCGTTCTGCCGCCTCGATGAGTGCCGTGCCATCTGCGACGGTCGCTACCACGTCGAAGCGGCGGCTGAGCAGTTTGACCAGACCCTCGGCAACAATCGTGTGATCGTCGGCGATGAGAACACTGGGTCGGCCCATAGTCAGCCTGTTAGACTCCGGCACACTCGCGAACGGTTGACCCGAGAAGTTTCACCCACACCGTGACGGTTGTGCCCCTGTGCGGCGCGGTCTCGATCGAGACCCGCCCACCCACCAACCGGATCCGCTCTTCGATGCTGCGCAGGCCGAGACCGTCGCCCTGCTCGCGCGCCTTCGCGAGGTTGAACCCCTGCCCGTCGTCCACCACCGCGAGCTGCACTTCTTCCTCGACGCGCCGCACCGTGACGTGCACCCGCCGAGCGTGGGCGTGTTTGGCGGTGTTACGCAACGCCTCCTGGACCACGCGGTAGAGACACAGCGTGATCGTGCTATCCGTGATGGCGAGATCTCCGTCGGCCTCGACCACCACGTTCAACGAGTGTTGTTTGGCAAACTCGCCGCAGTGGCTTCGCAAGGCGTCCACCAGATCCGCATGCTCGAGCACGCCTGGGTGAAGGTCGTGAGAAAGTAATCGGATGTCCTCCGTGAGCTCGATGGTCTGTCGCTGCACGCCCGCGACCACGTCGAGCAGTTCCCTGCTGGCGTGCAGCTCGGGCTGCCTGCACTCGCTCATCGCGATCGAGATGGCTGCCAGCTGCTGACTGATGTCATCGTGCAACTCGCGGGCAATGCGCGCGCGTTCGGTCTCCTGCGCCGTGATGAGCCGTCCGGCGAGGTCCTCGATCTCCACGTGACTCCGACGCAACGCGGCCTCATTGGCACGCAGCGCCTCTTCCGCCTGACGACGCTCGGTGATGTCGAGACACGACCCGATGTAGCCGAGGAGCGTGCCGTCGGAGGCCAGGCGGGGCACACCCGTGTCGAGCACCCATCGGTATTCGCCATCCGCCCGCCGCAGGCGGTACTCCATCCGGAAGGACTCGCGGCCGGGCCAGGCGGCGGTGTAGATCGTCAAACAGCGATGCAAGTCGTCCGGGTGCACGCCTTCCGTCCAGCCCTCGCCCATCTCGTCCTGCAAGCGGCGTCCCCGGAACTCCAGCCACGGCCTGTTGAAGAAGTCACAGCGTTGGTCAGGGCCTGCGCGCCACACCATCACGGGAGCAGTGTCAGCCATCACCCGGAAGCGTTCCTCGCTCTCTCGCAGGGAGTTCTCGGCGCGGCGCCGGTTTCTTCGCTGAATCAGCAATCCCGCGATCAGCAACGTCTGGAGCAGGACTAAGGCGAGAGTACCGAGAACGTAGCCGCGGTAACGCTCGAACAGCCCCGGTTCGCGAAACCTGAGTTCCACGCCCGCGGAGATACTGGATTCGCTGATGTTCCAACGATCGAGTTGACGCCAATCAAGCGCATCGAAACTCACGTCGATGGTGGTGATCGGAATGTCCTCGGGCCGCTCGCCGCGCAACACGCGCAGTGCAAGATGAATCGTCTTTTCCGCGACCAGTTCAGTTGACAGGAGACGGCCGCCAAAGACGCCCGGAAGGTTGCCGTTCCACGTGTAGATCGGCGCGTTGCTCGCCGCCGCCAGTCGCTCGGTCACCGCCGCCGCGCGAAACTCCCGGCCTTCAGTATCGGACGTGAGCTGTATCAGAAAGACAACCGAGTGCTTCGGCAGCGCCGCCAGCCGGTTGGTTAACGTAGGCACGGAGAGCCCACGCAAATAGGTGAACTCCACGCCGGGCGGCGGCATCGGCACCTGCGAGTGAAAATAGTCTTCGTACCAGGTCTCTTCTGGTGAGGTGCCGCACACGAGGTAGACGTGACGGGTGTCGGGATGCACGCGCAGCGCGAGTTCGAGCGACTCTTTCATCGCGATCCCAAACGTGTGGCCGGTCGATTTCCCAACGGGCCGCTCGGAGGCACTTCTGAATACGATTACGACTGGAGGATGGGACGCGAGCCGTGTCTGCAAGCGTCCCGCCACAGCGGCCGCGGTGGGGCCATTTGCCAGCAGCAGGTCGATCGGCCGGTTGTGATACTTCCGCACGAGATAGTCTTCGAACTGTGATTCGTACAATGGGTCTGGGAAGTGGTAGACGTTGAGCAACTCTGAGTTGTAATCCAGCCGATCGCCCAGGGCGTCGCTGAGCCTCTGGCGGTAGATCCGCTCGGTGGTCACGGACGCGGGCGTTTCAGGACGTAGCGTTTCCAACGACACAACCCGCGTCTGCCCGCGAGTGGATGGCGCCGTCACCTGGCCTTCCACCGCCGCCGGCGCGAGACACATCGTGGCCGTGATTGCAATGCGAACCCATGGCCAGCGCTTCATGACCGTTAGAAGTACCCCCCTTCGCCCGAAACAGGAGTTGTCGCGGGATGGGCCATCTGGTCTGCTGGCCAAAGTTCGGGTTGGAACACGGTGTCGGCCCATGGTCAGCCTGTTAGACTCCGGCACACTCTCGAACGGTTGACCCGAGAAGTTTCACCCACACCGTGACCGTTGTGCCCCTGTGCAGCGCGGTTTCGATCGAGACCCGCCCACCCACCAACCGGATCCGCTCTTCGATGCTGCGCAGGCCGAGACCGCCGCCCTGCTCGCGGGCCTTCGCGAGGTTGAACCCTTTCCCGTCGTCCACCACCGCGAGCTGCACTTCTTCCTCGACGCGCCGCACCGTGACGTGCACCCGCCGAGCGTGGGCGTGTTTGGCGGTGTTACGCAACGCCTCCTGGACCACGCGGTAGAGACACAGCGTGATCGTGCTATCCGTGATGGCGAGATCTCCGTCGGCCTCAACCACCACCTTCAGCGCGTGTTGTTTGGCAAACTCGCCACAGTGGCTTCGCAAGGCGTCCACCAGATCCGCATGCTCGAGCACGCCTGGGTGAAGGTCGTGAGAAAGTAATCGGATGTCCTCCGTGAGCTCGATGGTCTGTCGCTGCACGCCCGCGACCACGTCGAGCAGTTCCCTGCTGGCGTGCAGCTCGGGCTGCCTGCACTCGCTCATCGCGATCGAGATGGCTGCCAGCTGCTGACTGATGTCATCGTGCAACTCGCGGGCAATGCGCGCGCGTTCGGTCTCCTGCGCCGTGATGAGCCGTCCGGCGAGGTCCTCGATCTCCACGTGACTCCGACGCAACGCGGCCTCATTGGCACGCAGCGCCTCTTCCGCCTGACGACGCTCGGTGATGTCGAGACACGACCCGATGTAGCCGAGGAGCGTGCCGTCGGAGGCCAGGCGGGGCACACCCGTGTCGAGCACCCATCGGTATTCGCCATCCGCCCGCCGCAGGCGGTACTCCATCCGGAAGGACTCGCGGCCGGGCCAGGCGGCGGTGTAGATCGTCAAACAGCGATGCAAGTCGTCCGGGTGCACGCCTTCCGTCCAGCCCTCGCCCATCTCGTCCTGCAAGCGGCGTCCCCGGAACTCCAGCCACGGCTTGTTGAAGAAGTCGCAGCGTTGGTCGGGGCCCGAACGCCACACCATCACGGGAGCGGTATCGGCCATCACCCGGAAGCGTTCCTCGCTCTCTCGCAGCGAGTTCTCGGCGCGGCGCCGGTTTCTCCGCTGAATCAGCAATCCCGCGATCAGTAACGTCTGGAGCAGCAACAAGGCGAGGGCACTGAGAATGTAGCTGCGATACTGCTCGAACAGCCCGGGTTCGCGAAACCTGAGTTCCACGCCCGCGGGGACGCTGGCTTCGCTGATGTTCCAACGATCGAGCTGACGCCAATCGAGTGTATCGACGCCCGCGTCGAGCGTGGTGATTGGAATGTCCTCAGGTCGCTCGCCGCGCAACACGCGCAGTCCGAGCTCGCTCGCCCTTGTGGCGACCAGTTCGCATGAAAACAGACGACCGCCGAAAACGCCCAGATAATGCTCGTTCCACGTGTAGATCGGCGCATTGCTCGCCGCCGCCAGGCGCTCCGACACCGTTGCCGTAAGTAACCGCCGGCCGTCGCTGCCGTCGGAACTGAGCATGACCAGAAAGACAATAGATTGCTCCGGCAGCGCCGCCAGCCTGTCGGTCAACTCCAGCACAGAGTATCCGCGCAAGAAGGCGAACTCTACGCCTGGCGGCGGCGCGGGCACCTGAGAGCGAAACGTGCTTTCGTTCCATGCGTCAAGCGATGACGCGCCGGACACGACGAACACGTGACGGGTGTCGGGATGTACGCGCAGCGCCAAATCCAGCGACTCTTTGAATGCCCGCCGAAACATAAGGCCGGTCGATTTCGGAACCGGCCGGGCATCGTGCTCGACGAACACGATCGGCGGTTGGGACGGGAGCCGCGCCTGTAACCGTCCAGCAAGTTCGGCCTCGTCCGGGCCATTCGCGATCAGCAGCTTGATCGCCCGGTCGGCATACGTGCGCACCAGATAGTCTTCGAAGTCGGATTCGTACCGACGGATCTGGAAAGTGGTAGCGGTTAAGTAACTCGGAGTAGTAGTCAAGCTGGGCGCCCAGTGCGTCACCCAGCACCTTCCGATAGGCCCGCTCACGGATGGTGTAATACGGATTCACTTCGGGAAATGTCCCTGCGGGAGCGTCCTCGGAAAGGGAGTACAACGTCAGTACGCCCGTGCGGGTCGGCGCGGCCGTATCTTGACCCTGAGCCGCGGCGGGCGTCAGGCACGCGGCGAGCGTGATTGCCGTGCATAGCCATGGCCGGCGCTTCATGACCGTTAGAAGTAGCCCTTCGCCCGAAACAGTAGTTGTCGCGGGATGGGCCAGGTGGTCTGCTGGCCGAAGTTCGGGCTGGAAAAGACCCGCGATGCCAGGCTGCCGTCGCTCGTTTGCTGCAGTGTGTTACGCAACTCGACGCCCAACTCCAGCCGCCGAGGGCCACTGCGGAAGAGCATCTTCGACACGCGGAGGAACAGCCATTGCTCGTTCGGCAGACGATACGAGCCGGGCTCGTCGAAGTTGACATTGCGCCGCCCCTGCGGCAGGACCACCTGAATCTGAGGGGCATACGGAAGTCCGGACATGAGCGCGAGATTCCCCGACACCTGGACGTCGATCTTCGGAAACTCGTACGAGCCGGTCACAGTGAGCACGTGCGGCCGGTCGTTGGGGCTCAGGCGACCAGTCAAATTGACGTAGTCATTAGGGTCTTGCCCGACGGTGGTGGCAAAGACGGACGACCCTGCCGCCTGGAGTCCCTCGGTCTTCGAATAGGCGTAGTTGAGGTTCAGCATCCAGCGAGTCGCCAGACGCTTGGATGCGCTCAACACCAGCCCGTTGTATCGACTGAAGAAGCCCGGGCCGTTCGTCCGCAAGAACCTCCGCTCGCTGGGGGCGTTCATCAGCGGGTAAACCGTGACCGGACCGGCGGGAGACGTCACGGTCTGCGTCCCGTAGATCCCGCCGATATCCCGCCAACCGATCTGATCTCTCGAGGTCTTGTGCACGTAGGTGACGCTGACGCCCAAGTGTCGTGCAATCTCACGATCGACGCCGATCGAGTACCGATCCGTATACGGTGCCTCAACAGCCGCATCGACGGCGAGATTCGCTGTCGAATCTGTTACCGAAATGATCGTCGTGTAGTCCCTCGTGACCGGATCGAAGCGCGCGAGCGTGACCGGTGTGATCCCGGGATGCATGCCGGCGAAATCGTTGAGGAAAACCGAGCGGTAATAGCGCCCGGCTGTGGCCCGTAGCACTGTTCGGCTGTCGCTCGTCAGGCGCAGGTTGATCCCCATCCGCGGCGACACCTTCTTCCACGAGAACATCTCTCCAAGCCCGGGAACCGTCGCCCCGGTTTCGCCGAAGGACTGGTTACAGTGGCAGAGCCCATCGGTCCCGCTGTACGCCGCAGGGTCCACGACGGGCGCGGCCGGGCTGATGGCCACCATCCTGTCGAATCGAACGCCCGGTGTCATCGTGAGCCGGCCCATCGTCAGTTCATCCTCGGCCCACACGCCCTGTGACCTGGATTCCGCAGCGTACACGAGGGGAGACTGATATTGCGCCTGGTCGGGGGCACCGCTGAAGTCCAGATACCGGACCCCGCCAGGCCACACCTGCTGACCTGTATCGAGGTTACGCGCGATCTGCACGCCAAGCCGGATGTTGTGATCGACACGGCTGCCGGACACGAAGTGATGCAGTTTCACAGTCACGTCGTCCCGGATCGGTTGATACGCCTGGGATGGCCCCGCGGTGTAGTTGCTGCGGCTGACCCCGGTGAAGGTATCAAGGCGTCCGGGCGTCTTGAGGCTTTCGGTATCGGCGTTCAAATTGGGCCCAAGCCCGTTGAACCCGTACGGTATCGACTGGTGGAAGAAGCGCGCCGTGAGCACGCTGGAAGGCCTGAGAGTCGCCGTCAATTCCGAGCCGAAATAGCGGACGTCCCCTGTCTGCCGAGCGCTCGCCTCGAGCGGCGTGGTTGCGGTGGGAAAATCCGGGGTCAGCCAATTCCACCATTCGTAGTAGAGGCTCTGCTGGAACAGCATCTTGTCGTTGATCCTCCACGTCACCTTCGCCATGTTCCGCACTTCGCTCTTGATCCATTGCTGGTCCTCGGGTCGATCCGGCTGGCCAGGATACCGGATAGCG
Source organism: uncultured Acidobacteriota bacterium (assembly GCA_963802675.1). Classification (GTDB taxonomy): domain Bacteria; phylum Acidobacteriota; class Vicinamibacteria; order Vicinamibacterales; family UBA2999; genus JACCSI01. The sequence goes on along the minus strand of CAWDJL010000015.1, from coordinate 87,197 downwards.
GGGCCGGTGTTGGTCTGGCCTCCATGGAACCATAGTCGGTTTTTGACGATGGGCCCGCCGATGTGAGCGGCATAGTCGAGATACTTGTACAGCTTGAATCCCGTTTCCCCCAGGGGACAATTGCATGGCAGCGTGATGGGGACGCTCGTCAGACTCGGGGGCGCCCAGTAAATTGAACCATCCCCTCGATAGACGTTCGTCCCCGCCTTGCTCACGTAGTTCATCACGCCGCCTTGCGCTTGTTGATACTCCGCCGACGCGCCGAGCGAGACAAGATTGATTTCCTCGGCCGCGTCCATGTCGTAGAAGGCCCAGGCCAATCCGTTCGAGGGGTGATTGGTTAACATGCCGTCGACGATATAGGACGAGTCAGTTGAGTTGGAGCCCATGATCACGGGATTCGTTCCGCTGTTGTAGTTGCCCAGCGCCACGCCGGGAAGTGTCCCCAGGTAAGCGGTCACTCCCTGTCTCGCGGTCGGAAGCGCCTCGATGGCTTCTCGTCCGAGACTCCTCGCCACTCCTGTCTGCCGCGGATCGACCACAGGTGTCACACCACTCACGGCAATGGTTTCCACAAGCCCTGCCACACCGAGCGTGACGTTGCGCTCGATGGTGCCGCCCACGGTGACCCATAGATCCTTCTGAACGTATGTGGTAAAGCCGTGCCGCGACACCTCCAACTCGTAGACGCCCGGCGGGAGCGTGCTGAACCGATACGCCCCTCGCGCATTCGTGACGCTCGTCACTGGACCACCTGGCAGCGCAGGAGATGTGACGGTGATCGTGACGTCGGGCAAGGCGGCGCGAGAGTCGTCGCTGACCACGCCGGTGATGGTGCCGGTCACGACCTGCGCGTCGATCGAACGCTCGCAGAACCACATGGCGACGACAACGGACGAAATCAACCACTGTCTCACGAGCGGCCTCCCCTACATTGAATGGAGCCGTTAGCGGTTGGCTTCGATGCCGGCGGAGCCTGACCCAGAACGGGGGCCGGAACGAGCACGAAGACGGTGAGCAGGAGATACGCCACAACTTAAAAGGGGATACGAGTGACACGCCCACTCACTGCGCGTGCCATCAGTGGACCGTACGCCCGGCGACGTGTGAGACAGCTGTTGGGCTGTCGCGAATGACGACGGTCGGGCTGCTCCCCTATACGTGGGGGACGACGGGATTCTAACTCCGGCAGGATTGATTGCAACCCGATTTGCAGAGAAGTTACATCGGAGGGGTTCCTTCGCCAGACTCTTCAAGCGGTTTAGATCCGCGCGTGGCCCGACTCTGGCGAGTCGCATCCGAGGCAAGAGTCCCAAGCGGAGAATGTATGGACCACACTCGCCCAAGCCCGACAGCAGATGCTGTGAAGCCTCTCGCCGGCTACATCAGCATTGGCTTCGGATGAGTTGAGTAACCGCTGAGCTACGTTACGTGTGGTTGCTGGACATGCGGTTCTGAACATTGCCACCCCTTACCCAATCGACTCGGTCGGCTCTACTGAGTCGGCGTCCGCGCCTGACGCGGATCGAAGCCATGCACCAGTAGATCCTTCAACAACTCCTTGGGTGCGCCCTCTTCTGCCGCCATCGCCATGATCGATTTGCCTTGATGGCTGCGGATATTGGGATTGGCGCCGAGTTCGAGCATCCGCGCCGCGGTGACGAACTGTTCGTGGTGAAGCGCGATGTGGAGGGGCGTCCAGCCGGACGATCCGCCCGGAATCGCGGCGCGCCGGTCAGTGGCGTTGAGATCAGCACCGTTCTCGACCAGGGCGTTGATGACGGCCACGCGCTCTGTGTCCTCGCCCAGGCAGCGATGCGGGCCAATCTTGTGCCCGCCGCGAGCGGCCCAGTGCAGCGCGGTCTGACCCGTGGCATCGAACTCGTTGGGATTCGCGCCCGCGGTGATGAGCGTCCGAATGGTGCCCTCATCGCCGCGATGGGCAGCCTGGGTCAGCGCGGTGCCCGGCTGTTCCCAGAAGAACGCGCACGCGCTCGATACCAGGGCGAGGCCGATGACACCAGATACGCAAAGAACTTTGTAGTATAGAGCTCATAGTATGACCTCCACCAGTCAGTGCCCCTGTGGCTTCCGCCTTCAGGCGGAAGATTCCATCGAACGGCTGATCTTCCGGCTGAAGCCGGAAGCCACGCGATCGACCCCGTACTCATTGTCAGCGCCCTCTCGCCGCCTTCACGATCGCATCCATGTGATCGAGATACTTCTCGAGCGCCCGCCGGCCGACCGTCGTCAGGCGGTAATCCGAACGGGGCGTGCGGCCGGCGAACGATTTCTCGCACTGGACGTAGCCCGCATCCTCGAGTCTCCGCGCGTGAACGCTGAGATTGCCGTCGGTCGTGCCCGTCACCGCTTTCAGATCCGTGAACGACATCGTGTCGCTGGCCGCGAGCGCCGCCAGGATGGCGAGCCGAACGCGATCGTGAATCAGTCGATCCAGCCGCTGCGGCAGCGGCTTGACCCGAACTTGTTCGCGTGACGCGGCGGCCGTGGCCCCCCGCTTGAGAGCGTTTCTCATCGTTTGCGATCTCCATCATCGATAGTTACAGGTTACAAGTTCCAAGTGACAAACGAATACGTTAGCCACGAAGGCACGAAGAACACGAAGGACAACATCAAAACGTCGACTTCGTGACTTCGTGCCCTTCGTGGCACCGTTTCGATGAACTTGTAACTTGTAACTTGTAACTCGTAACTCCAGACCTATCCCCCGTGATGGCGTGCGATGTGCCATCCAAAGCCAACCTGCAACGCGCCGAAGCCGAGCGCCAACCAGACGTTGCCCCACGACGGAGGCGTGACAAGCGACGCCACACCGAGCACCATGAAGATCACTCCCAGGACGCGCATTGGCGCCACGCTGAATGCGCCACCGGTCAACACGCCGGTTCCGTATAAGAGCAGCCACACCGTCGGCATCAGGCTCCAGACGCCGTGAAGCCACAAGCCGGCCGTGAGCGCGGCGCCGGCGATGAGCGGCGCTGCCAAGCTGAGGCCAAAGCTTCGGGTTGCCGCGCCGCCCCAGGCGATTCCCGCCCGGCGAGCCTTGTGCTGCATCGTGACGAGTCCAACCACCAAGGCGATGGCAGCCGCGGCCAGCCAGGTCATGAGCCATCGCTCGGCTGACGGCTGCGCTGCGGCGATGCCCGCGGCGATCAGGCCGATGCTGCCCATCGCCGCCCCCCCCATCCCCGGCACGGCCGTGAAGGTGGCGCTGCGCTCCATCGTCTGGCGGATGAAGTGCAGGTCGGCCGCGGCTCGTCCGTGAATCGACGAGGGATCATCAGCCACCTCGGGAGTGTCTCGTCCGGGCGCGAGGGCCATTGATTGCCAGTGTGTCACGGGCGGGCAGCGATTGTCAAAGAACTTTGTGTTGCAAAGCTATCACGCCGCGGGAGGCGCGAGGCGTGTCGCTCGTGACGGCGACGCCGCAGCCGCGGAACGGGGAGGACCGGCAGCCGGAGAATCTTCCGCCTGAAGGCGGAAGCCACGCGATCGAAGGGCATGGCCCACTAAAATGGAGCAATGCGAAGTCTCGATGTGGGCGTGCTCGGCGCGACTGGAGTTGTCGGTCAACAGTTCGTCGCGCGGCTGGCGCGCCATCCCTGGTTTCGTCCCTCCTGGCTCGCCGCGAGCGAACGCTCCGAAGGCAAAGCGTACGACGCCGTCGTGCCGTGGCGACTCGCCGTCCCAATACCTGATCTCGCCATCGGCCGCACCGTGGAAGCGTGCACGCCGGGTCGCGGCCCCAAAGTCGTCTTTTCGGCGCTCGATGCCTCTGTCGCCGGCGAAATCGAACAGGCCTTTGCGGCGGCGGGCCACTTTGTCGTCAGCAACGCCCGCAATTTCCGCATGGATCCGTTGGTGCCGTTGCTCGTTCCGGAGGTGAACGCCGACCACCTGACGGTCCTGCCCGAACAGCAGCGCGCCAAAGGCTGGCGCGGCGCCATCGTGACCAATCCAAACTGCTCGACCGTCGTCCTGGCGATGTCGCTTGCGCCGCTGCGCGCGTTCGATCTCCAGACCGTGATGGTCTCGACCATGCAAGCCGTGTCTGGTGCTGGATACCCGGGCGTTCCCTCGCTCGACATCCTTGGCAACGTCGTCCCGTTCATCGGCGGTGAGGAAGAGAAGATCGAATCGGAGACGCTGAAGATCTTGGGCAAGAACGGCGGACGGACACCGCACCCGGCCGTCATCAGCGCCCACACCAATCGCGTGCCAGTGGTCGATGGCCATCTGATGACGATTGCCGTGGCGCTCGGGGCGAAGCCCGCCATGCCAGAGATCGTCGCGGCTCTTCGGGCCTTTCGTGGTCGTCCCCAGGAGCTCGATTTGCCCAGCGCGCCGGATGCCCCAATCGTCGTGTCGACCGAGCCCAACCGGCCACAGCCGCGCCTCGATGTCGATCGTGGCGATGGCATGGCGATCACCGTCGGTCGCATTCGACCCTGCCCAGTGACCCACGCCAAGTTCGTCGCGCTCGGTCACAATACCGTCCGTGGCGCGGCGGGTGCGGCGATTCTCAACGCGGAGCTGATGGCGGCGGATGGCATCTTCGACTGACGTGCCTATCCACGTACCGGCCTCAGAGACTCAGAGGCTCAGAGAACAAATATTGGCTTCGTGTCTTCGTGCCCTTCGTGGCTCCCGTTTAGAATTGTTGCCTGCTAAGCTCTGAGTCTCTGAGCCTCTGAGGCCTGTACGTGATCGAGATTCTGCAATGGTCGTAATGAAATTCGGCGGCACCTCGGTGGCAGATCAAAGCGCCATCGAGCGATTGATTGCCATCGTTCGTGCGCAGCGACAAGCCGAGGCGCAGCAGGAGGGCGGTGACGCCCGCGGTCCGATCGTCGTCGTATCGGCGTTATCGAAAGTGACCGACCGACTGCTCGGCATTGCCGCCAATGCCGGCGCCGGGGATATCGAGGGCGCGCACAACAATCTTCGCGAGCTGCGCCAGCGACACACGACGTTGTCGAGCGTGATTGGCGATGCGGTTCAGCGCGAGAAAGTGATCGAGTTCCTGGACCGCCAGTTCGACGAGCTCGAGCGCGTGGCGCAGGCGCTCGGCGTCCTGCGTGAAGTGTCCCCGCGGTGGCTCGATGCCCTCGCTGCGACCGGTGAGATCCTGAGCAGTCGGATCGTGGCGGCGGCCCTGAGTGCCCACGGGCTGCGCGCCGAGTGGATCGATGCGCGGCGCGCCGTGGTCACCGACGGCGAACACACCGTGGCGGCGCCACAGTTTCCAGAAACCACCTCGGCGCTGATGGCTCATGTCGATCCGCCGCTCGCGGCGGGCCGAATTGCCGTGCTCGGCGGCTTCGTGGGCGCCACCCGCGAGGGTGTGACGACGACACTCGGACGTGGAGGCTCGGACTACTCGGCCGCGATCATCGGCGCTTGTCTGGGCGCATCAGAAATCCAGATTTGGACTGACGTTGACGGGATGCTGACCGCCGATCCGCGCATCGTCCCGAATCCATATGTCGTGCCTCACCTGTCGTTCGCCGAAGCATCGGAGCTCGCGTACTTTGGCGCGAAGGTCCTGCATCCGGCCACGATTCAACCCGCTGTTGCCCGGAACATCCCCGTCCGCATCCTCAACTCGCAGCGTCCACACGCGCGCGGGACGTTGATCACCGGCGAACGGCCACCATCGAGTCGCCCGCTCACGGCGATTGCCTCGAAGAGCCAGGTCAGCATCGTCAGCATTACCTCCACGCGAATGCTGATGGCGCACGGGTTCCTGCGCCGGCTGTTCGAAGTCTTCGAGCGCTGGAAGACGCCGGTCGATGTGATCACGACGTCTGAGGTGACGGTCTCGGTAACCGTGGACGACAAACGACGGCTCCCGTCGATTGTCGAAGCGCTGTCCGAGTTCGCCGAGGTCGAAGCCGAGCACGACATGGCCATTGTGTGCGTGGTCGGCGAAGGCTTGAAGAACGACCCTCACCTGATCGGGCAGGTGCTCCAGGGTATTGGCGACGTGGAGATCCGACTCGTGTCGCAGGCCGCCTCTCGACGCAACGTCACCTTCGTCATTCGCGAAGCTGATCTCTCGCACGCGCTCGGACGGCTGCATCAGCAGTTCTTTGCGCCGGAACCTGCACCGGCGGGGTTCGCTTAGTGCGGCTTCTGATCGTCGGGCGTGGACGGATGGGCAGGCTGGTCGAAGCGCTGGCGCCCGAATACGGCGTGCAGGTTGCCGGCGTCATCACCGGCCGCGATGCGGAACGCTCACTGCGTGAGGGCGACTACGGACCGATTGACGTTGCCGTTGATTTCACAGTCGCCGAGGCGGTTCCTCGAAATCTGCCGTTGCTTGCTGACCGACGGGTGAACGTCGTGATCGGCACGACGGGTTGGTCGGCACACGAGCACGCGCTCCGAGACGTTGCGGCGCGAGCTGGAATCGGCGTGTTGGCCGCTGCGAACTTCTCGCTCGGGGTAAACCTGTTTCAAGTACTCGTCGAGGAGGCCGCACGCCGCTTCGCCAGTCACGAGTCCTACGGTGCGTGGATCCACGAATTGCACCACGCGACGAAGAAGGACGCGCCGTCGGGCACCGCGCTGCAATTGAAGTCGGGCATCGAGCGGGCCGGTTACTCGCGGCCGATCGACGTGACATCCAGTCGTGCGGGATTCATACCAGGGACGCATACCGTCGGCTTCGATGGCCCGGCCGACACCGTGACACTGACCCACACGGTTCGCGACCGCGCGGTGTTCGCGCGCGGCGCATTGGAAGCGGCACGCTGGCTGAAAGGCAGGCAGGGGTGGTTTACGATGCGAGACTTGCTAGGATGAAGCAACGACGGACCGATTGGTTGCTGGAGAACGCGTAACCTGCAACTGGCAACTGCCGGCCACTGCGCCACCGGCAACGTGAGCAGAAGGACCACCATGCGAACCCCATTCACAGGCGTCGGGACGGCACTCATTACTCCTTTTACACGAACCGGAGCGGTGGACGAGGCCGGGGTGAAGCGCCTGGCGCGACGCCAGATCGACGGCGGCGTTCACTTTCTCGTGCCGTGTGGGACGACCGGCGAGACCCCCACGCTTTCAGACGACGAACGCAGGCGCGTCGTCGAGCTCGTGGTCGAAGAAGCGGCTGGACGAGTGCCGGTGTTGGCGGGCGCCGGCGGCTACGACACCAAGGAAGTCGTCCACGCTGCGCGCGCGATGGAGAAGGCGGGTGTGCAGGGCTTACTGTCGGTCACGCCGTATTACAACAAGCCCACCCCCGAAGGCCTGTATCAACACTTCAAGGCCATCGCCGACGCGACCACGCTCCCGATTGTTCTCTACAACGTTCCCGGTCGAACCGGGTGCAACATCGACGCGGCGACCTGCGCGCGGCTCGCAACGATTCCGACTGTGATCGGTGTCAAGGAGGCGTCCGGCAACATTCAGCAGATGGCCGAAGTGTGTCGCGCGGTTCCGGAGGACTTCCTCGTGTTGTCCGGGGACGACGCAATCACGTTGCCGCTCATGGCGATGGGCGGCCGCGGCATTATCTCGGTGGCCTCCAACGAAATCCCGGCAGAGATGTCGCAGCTCGTCGAAGCGGCGGAGCGCGGCGACTATCAGACCGCGCGCAAGATTCACACGAAGATCCTGCCGTTGATGCTTGGCAACTTCATCGAGTCGAATCCTGGCCCTGTCAAGTTTGCGATGGCGGCCATGGGTTTGTGTGAAGAGGTCTTTCGCTTGCCAATGGTGTCGCCACGACCTGCCTCGCAGGAAAAGATCTTGGCGATTCTCAGAGAGCTTGGTCTGCCGGTCGTCGCAGGCACGAGGGCGTGACGCTCCAATCAACCATTCAATCGCTGTACGCCGCAGGGTCGGGGGCAGACAAGACACAGGCGCGCAATGCCTTTGCGGAGCTGCGTCGGGCGCTCGGCGCCGCCGAAGTGCGCGCCGCCGAACCTGACCCGGCATCGCCGAGCGGCTGGCGCGTCAACGAGTGGGTCAAGCAAGGGATTCTGCTCGGTTTTCGCTGGGGGGATCTCGTGGACATGACCGTCGGCGACATTGCCGCAACCGGGGTCCGCGCCAGGCAGTTCCCCTTTTACGACAAAGACACGATGCCCCTGAAACGCCCAGGCGTCGACGGCGGCATTCGCATTGTCCCAGGCGGCTCGTCCATCCGTGATGGCGCATACGTGGCCAAGGGCGTCATCTGCATGCCGCCGATGTTCATCAACATCGGCGCCTATGTGGGCGACGGCACGCTGGTCGATTCGCACGCGCTCGTGGGATCCTGTGCGCAGGTTGGCAGCCGGGTACACATCAGCGCCGCCGCGCAGATTGGCGGCGTGATCGAGCCCGTGGGGGCGCTCCCCGTCATCATCGAAGACGACGTGCTGATTGGTGGGAACACAGGCATCTACGAGGGTGCGGTGATCAAGGCGCGCGCCGTGATCGCGGCTGGGACCATCTTGACGGGCTCGACCCCGCTCTACGATCTTCCGGGTGGCAAGATCATCAAGGCCGAGCCCGGCGAGCCGTTGGTCGTGCCCGAAGGCGCGGTGGTGGTCCCCGGCGCCCGGGCCGTGACCGTTGGGCCCGGGCGCGATTGGGGCCTCTCGCTCGCTACGCCCGTCATCGTGAAATACCGCGACGATCGCACCGATACGCGCACGGAGCTCGAGGCGTGGATCCGGTAGATCCCGTCTCGCTCGCACGACGACTCATCGACATCGATTCCACCACTGGTCGCGAAGGAGAAGTGGCCGCGATGCTGGCCGCCTATCTCCGTCAGCGTGGATACTCCGTGCTGGAGCAGCCTCTCAAAGACAAGCGATCGAACGTGATTGCTGCCGTGGGGGAGCCGCGCGTCGTGTTGTCCACGCACTTCGACTGCGTGCCGCCGTTTTTCCCGAGTCGAATCGACGGCGACCGCTTGTACGGGCGTGGAGCATGCGATGCCAAAGGCATTCTCGCGGCGCAGGTTGCCGCCGCCGAACGTCTGCGTGCCACCGGCGAGACGCGTGTCGGCCTCGTGTTCGTTGCGGGCGAGGAGCGGGGCAGCGACGGCGCCGTTGCCGCCAACCAGATTGCGTCGCAATCGAAGTATTTGATCAACGGCGAGCCGACCGACAATCGGCTCGGCGCCGCGACACGAGGTGTTTTCCGGGTTCGGCTGAAAGCCACGGGTCGAGCCGCCCACACGGGATATCCCGAGCTCGGTGAATCCGCGATCGAAAAGCTTCTCGATGTTCTCGTCGCCATGCGCACGGCGACGTGGCCAGGTGACGACCTTTTGGGCACCACTCACTACACCGTCGGTCTCCTCTCAGGCGGCGTTGCTCCAAACGTCGTCCCGCCTCACGCCGAGGCAGAGGTGATCTTTCGCACGGTCGGGAGCCACGACGAAGTTCGGCGCATCCTGCGTCAAGTCATTGCCGAGCGCGTCGAGATCGAAGAAGTGGTGGAAGTCCCGCCAGTCCGCTTGCAGACCCTTCCTGGATTCGAGACCGGGGTCTTCGCATACACCACTGATATTCCGTTGCTCAGTCAATGGGGGACTCCACTGCTGCTCGGGCCAGGTTCGATCCACGTCGCCCACACCGATCAGGAGCACGTCAGCATTTCGGAACTGCGAGAGGCTGTCGATCTATACGAGAAAGCTAGCGAGGCAGTTGTTGGACGCGAATTGAAAAGGCGGCGACGCCGCGAAGGCGGGCCCGTTCTGATACACTGATCATTCGTTCTGCGCACCAGACGAGCGTCTGGCGGACCGTACCGCGGTCCGGAACTTGTGCAATCCCCATGGGCCGCGAACCGCGTCAGGGCCGGAAGGCAGCAGCGCTAAGGGGCGCCAGGGATGTGCGCAGGCCCTCCGGGCCGCGGTAGAGTCCGAGCACGGGAGTTACAAGTTACAAGTTCCAAGTTCAAAATCGGAGTTGCGAAGTTGGGCCGAACTTTGAACTTGTAACTTGTAACTGTGCACCTTACATCCGCGCCATGTCCTACCTGGTCCTCGCCCGCAAGTGGCGGCCCCAACGCTTCGACGACGTCCTTGGTCAGCCGACCGTAACGCGCACGCTCACCAACGCCATCAAGAGCGGCCGCATTGCGCACGCTTACGTCTTTGCTGGTCCTCGCGGGTGCGGCAAGACGACGACGGCGCGGCTGCTCGCGCGCGCACTCAACTGCGTGAACGGGCCGACTGCCGATCCGTGCGGCGTCTGCGATGCCTGTGTCGAGATTGCCGAGGGCCGCGACCTCGATGTGCTCGAGATTGACGCCGCCACGCACACGGGCGTCGACAACGTGCGCGAGGTCATCATCGAGGGGTTGTCGATCGCGCCCGTCCGAAGCCGCTACAAGGTGTTTCTGATTGACGAGGTCCACATGTTGTCGGCCTCGTCGTTCAACGCGCTTCTCAAGTCGATTGAAGAGCCGCCGCCGCACGTGATCTTCATGATGGCGACGACCGAACTGCAAAAGATTCCCGAGACGGTGCTGTCGCGCGCTCAGGTCCACGAGTTTCGTACGATCTCGGCCAAGACGATTGCCGACCGGCTGCGATACATCGCCACCCAGGAGTCGATTCAGATCACGGATGCGGCACTTGCCTTGCTGGCGCGAGCCGGTGAGGGCAGCATGCGCGATTCGTTGAGCGCACTCGATCAAGTGCGCGCGTTCGCGGGCGACGCGGTTGATGTCGATGATGTGGTGACAGTGCTGGGGCTGGTCGGTCGCGATCTCGTGTTCGACATCCTCGAGGCGGTTGCCAGCGAAGACGCCCCGGCCGCGTTTGCCCTCGTGGACCGCGCCATCGAGCGTGGCTACGACCTGCGGCAGCTGTGTCGCGAGTTGGCGCGCGCCACCCGCGATCTGCTGGTGCTGTCCGTGGATCCGTCACGCGCCGCCGATGCGGATCTGGTGGCCGAAGGGGAACGCGCCCGGGTCGAGGACCTGGTCGCGCAATGGTCGCGGGAGGATCTGCTGCGCGGGTTCGATCTCCTGATCAAGGCGGAGCAAGAGATCAAACTCTCGGATCAGCCGCGCTACAGCATGGAGATGGCGCTGTTGCGGCTGATGCACCTCCGGAAGCTGGTGCCGCTAGCGGAGTTGTTGACAACGGCTGGTGTGTCGGGTGGGTCGGGTAGGTCTGGTGGTTTGGGTGCCGCTCAGTCTTCACTTCGGGCAGCACCGGCCACGTCTCGTGGCATTGCTCCGAAAGCACCTTCGGCACATTCAGCACCGCAAGCACCTTTGGCACTAGCACCCAAGGCACCCGAGGCACTTCAGGCACCTCAGGCACCGTCCGATTTGAAAGACCGCTTCCTTCGCGAAGTGAAATCGGCCAAAGGCTTCTTCTACAACACCGTGGTCGCGCACGCGTATCGCATCGATGTGGATCCGGTGCGGATTACCTTCACTTTCCTGCCCAACCAGAAGGTTCCCAGACAGCAGTGCGACGAACAACGACGCATGCTCGAAGAGATTGCTGAGAAGGTGGCCGGAAAGAGGATTCCCGTGACCGTTGTCATCGCCGACGGCGGCGCGGCAGCCGCGCAGACGCCAGTCGCGGCGCGACCCGTTCCCGCACCCGAAGCTCCTCGAGCGTCCGAAGAGGATCTTCGACAGCAAGCCATGGCCGACCCGACGGTGCAGGCGCTGTTCGAGATCTTCCCGGTCGAAAAAGCGAAAATCGAAGAGATTTGATCGGAAGTGATGACTCAGACCCTTTTCGTTGATACGCTCCTCTAGGATCATGAATCTGAATCCGCTGCAGATGATGAAACAGGCGCAGCAGCTCCAGGAGCGACTGCAGAAGGAAATGTCTGCGCTCACGGTCGAGGGTGTCGCCGCCGGCGGCATGGTCTCGGTCGTCGTCAACGGGCACAAGCACGTGCAGAAGGTGACCCTCGATCCGGAGGTCGTGTCGAAGGACGATATCGACATGTTGCAGGACCTGGTGGCGGCGGCAATCAACGATGCGCTGCGCAAAGTGGACGAAGAGCTGAAGAACAAGGTCGGCGGAATCATGGGCGGCCTCGGTCTGCTCGGCCAGTAGAGTGCCGGAGCGCCTTGTCTCTTCCCGCCGCCCTTCAGAATCTCGTTGATCAGTTCAAGCGGCTGCCGGGCGTGGGCGCCAAGAGCGCGCAGCGGCTGGCGTTCCATGTCCTCAAAACGCCGCGCGAGGATGCCGAACGCCTGTGCGACGCCATTCGCGACGTCAAGGATCGAATCACCTATTGCTCGGTCTGCAACAACATCACGGACATCGATCCGTGTGCCTTTTGCGCGGACACCTCCCGCGACGCTCGGCTCATTTGCGTCGTCGAGGAGCCGCAGAACGTTCACGTGGTCGAGAAGACCGGCGGCTTTCGCGGTGTCTACCACGTGCTGCTGGGATCGCTCTCGCCGCTTCACGGTGTTGGTCCGGACGATCTGAAGATCAAGGGCCTGCTGACCCGCATCGATCAGGGGGGCGTCGAGGAGATCATCCTCGCCACCAATCCGACGGTCGAAGGCGAAGCCACCGCGATCTATCTGGCGAGATTGTTCAAGCCGCTGGGCGTGCGAACCACGCGCATCGCCATGGGTCTTCCCGTCGGCAGCGATCTCGAATACGCCGACGAGTTGTCGATGGGGAAGGCGATGGAAGGCCGCCGCGAAGTCTAAATCGCTTTTCGTTGAGACGCTCCACGAGTAAGATTTCGTGCCCCTATGCTGCCAGCGACGTATCAATATCCTGCCGCGATTCTCCTCGTCCTCGGCGGCATCGTCGCCTGCTTCTTCGGCTATCGTCTTTTCAAGGTCGTTCTTGGCATTTTCGGGTTCATCCTGGGAGCGTTGGCGGCCAGTTCCATCTGGGGGTCGAGCGACACCGTCTACATGGTGCTGGCGGCGCTGCTTGGCGGGCTGGTCGGCGGATTGCTGCTGCTGGCGGCCTACTTCGTGGGCGTGGCGCTCATCGGCGCCGGCCTCGGCGCGTTGCTGGCCAACCTGCTGTGGACGCAGATCGAAGGCGATCCGCATCCCTTCGTCGTCATCCTGTTTTCAGTGGCGGGCGCGCTGCTGGCGACCTGGCTCCAGCGTTACGTCATCATCCTGGGCACCGCGTTCGGCGGGGCATGGACGATCATCGTCGGCGGGCTCGCGCTCGCTGGTAATCAAAGCGCGCTGATGGCTGCGGCGGCCGGCGACATCTGGGTCGCGTACCCGATGAACCCGGCGCCTGGCCAGCGTTGGGTGCCATGGGCGTGGATCGGGTTGAGCCTCCTGGGCACGGTGATTCAAATGTTCGTTACCGGTGGCGAGAGCGGGCGCGTCGTCAAGCGAAACAAGAAGAAGGAACCGAAGTCGACCTGACGGAACCTGGGTGTTCGATGCCGCTTGCCACTTACATTCGCGACGTTCCCGAATCGACGCAACGCAGAGTTCGTGAGCGTTACGCGGACGACCTGCGTCGGCTGTCGGCACTCGGATTTGAGGAGTCCATCTTCTACAGCGAGGTGCTGAAGGCCAAGCCATTTCACTTCGCCATGCTCGCGCTGATGCTGCTGCGTCGCGAGGTGTTGTTCAGACACCAGGGCTTGCGGATGGGCGCTTCATATCTGCTCATGCAGCATCACCGTCCATTTGCGGTTGCGCTGCCGATGGGGATGGGCGTCAAGCTCTACACACCGTTCACGGATGGGTCGCTCCTCATCGCGACGACATTTCCCAGCGAGGCGATCCCGGCCGATGGGCGCGGTGTTGAAAAGCATGTCGGCGACATCCCGCTTGAAACGGCCTGGAACGATCATCGCGCGCGAGTGACTGAGGCGATCGAGCGTGGCCGGACGACGCGTCCGGTGACGATATTTGACGAGTTCGTGGCCTTGTCGGAGCAGGAGGAGGCAGTTCTCGCCGAGCGTTTTCCACACCTTGCCGGATGAGTGCGTTCGCTTTCAGGATCAGGTTACCTGCGCAAGGTGTCGTAGGATACGTGGACCACCCGATGTTCAAGCGTTGTTACCCTGTGTGGCTGACGCTGCTTTTGTTGACGGTTTTCGAGCCTCGGCTGGCAGCGCAGGGCCTCGATGGCATCTGGCTCTCTGACGGCTACGGATATTTCGTCGAGATCGATGGCGCGACGCTCAAGGGCTCGGAGGTGACGTCCGTCAGTTGCATTCCGTCGTTCACGGCGTCTCGACAAACCCCGTCAGCGGGAACGTCGGTAGTCTTCAAGATCGCCAATGCGCCGGCGATGTTGACCGTACTCCCCGGGGATTCCGATCAGGAGCGCCGCCTGCACAGGAGCGGTACCGCGTCCGACATCGTCCTCCGTCGCGCAGCGGCTCGACCGGCAGTCTGCGATCGTCCGACGCCCGACACACCACTGACGAACTTCGACGTGTTCGCGGCGACGTGGGCCGAGCACTACGGCTTCTTCGACCTCAAGCGCGCCGACTGGAAGGCCATCGCGGCGGCTCATCGGACCAAGGTGACCGACTCGACGAAGCCGGAACAGCTGCTGGAGATCTTCAAGGCCATGGTCGAACCGTTCGAGGATGCCCATACCTACATTTCCGCCACGACGATCAAGCAAGGCTGGTCGGGCGGGCGGAAGGGTCCGAATTGGATGGAGCGATCCGATCGGCCACAAGGCGTTCGAGGTGACGGACAAGCACTATCTCCGATCACCGCTTCAGTCGTGGTGCAATGGCCAGGTTCAGTACGCGTTGCTCGACGGCCATGTCGGGTACGTGCGCATCAAGAGCTTCAGTGGTTATGGCCAGGAGCCGGGCTTCGAGAGCGGGCTCGTCGCGCTCGAGCAGGCCCTGGACACGATCTTCGCCGATGCCGCCAAGTGGCCTGGACTCGTCATCGACGTTCGGATCAATGGCGGCGGCGCCGATCCGTACGGGTTGGCGATCGCCTCGCGCTTGGCGACGGGCGAGTATGAGGCGTATTCGAAAGAGGCACGAAGCGACCCCACTGATCCCCGCAAGTGGACGTCGGCCCAGCCGAGTCGCGTCCGACCGAGTGACCGGCCAGGCTTCAAGGGGCGTGTCATCGAGCTGACGGGCATCCATAGTGTGAGCGCGGCAGAGACCTTCACACAGGCGCTCTTCAAGCGAGAGCCACGGGTGACTCGCGTTGGCGAGCCTACCCAGGGTGTGTTCTCCGACGTGCTTGGCCGGACGCTGCCGAATGGCTGGGAGTTCGGGTTGCCCAACGAGCGCTTCATGACGGATGGCAAGAATTACGACGGCCCGGGCATTCCGCCTGATGTCGCCGTCCCGGTGTTCCCGAAGAGCGATCTCGATACCGGGCGCGATGGTGCGATCGAGAAGGCGCTGGAGCTCCTCGGAGTCCGTCGGGCGAAGTAGCTGCGTGCTGTTTCCGAGCCCTTGCTCCGTCCGCCGCCCAATTTGCCGGGTTGCTCGCGTGCGGGCTTCTGTTCTACGATCGTCGTCTGCCGTCCACGCGACGAAGCGCGTCGTGGGCTTGCGATCGCCTCATATTCCTCGGTAGCTCAATGGCAGAGCATCCGGCTGTTAACCGGAGGGTTGCTGGTTCGAGTCCAGCCCGAGGAGCCACGCTCACAATGGTCCTTTCTGGTCGGATAGGTGGCAGTTTATTCCGAGCGGATGGGTAACAGTTTCGGGCCGAACGGATTCTCAATCGGCTCTAGCCGACACGTCTCATCATCGAAATACCCCAAATCGTACTGCATGAAGGTGACGAGCCAGATGCGCTCGCCCACCTGCGTCACGCCGACCTTCTGGCCCGCAAACACGTGACTGAAGTTGATCTTGCGCCCCGAGAAACAGATCCGGCCGCAGCGGGTCACCAGGACCGTGTGATCATGGAAGGGATAGGCCAGCTCCTCGAGACCGCGATACACGCGCGGTGAGCGCGCGTAGAGGTCGGCCGGTTACTTTCATCCCAAGTGCCTGGTGCGGCCGGTCCGTGTTGTAGCGCGTGATGAAGTCGTCGAACCGGGCCTGCTGTTGCAGCACATTCCCGGCGGCCGGCTTCGTCGCTTCTCGCTTCAAGGTGAGGTGCATGCGCTCATGCCGTCCGTTTTGTTGCGGGTGCCCGGGTTTGATCCGTTCGATCTGGATCCCAAGTCGTAGCCACCACACGGCCAGCTTGCTCAGCCCGTAGAGGGCATGCGCGGACGCAAACGGGACGCCGTTATCGGTCCGAATTACCTGCGGGAGTCCAAACTCCTTGAACGTGCGCTCGAAGACCGTGAAGGCGAACGTCTCCTGAGTGGTCAGCAGCGCCTCGCACGTCAATAGGTAGCGACTGGCGAAGTCGGTGATCGTCAGCGGGTAGCAGTACCGGCGATTGCCGAGGAGAAACTCGCCTTTGTAGTCGGCACACCAGAGCGCATTCGGTTGGGTCGGCCGGGAGAGCTCGGTCCCGGTGGCGCGGGGGCGCCGCCGGCGGCGATGCCGCACCAGGCCGTGGCGATCGAGCACGGCGTGGACCGTGCTGATGGCCGGCAGGTGCGGGCCGGTGAACTGCTGCCGGAGTTTCTCGCGGATCTTGGGCGCGCCCCAGCCCGGATACTCCCGCTTCAAGCGCACGATCGTGGCTTCGATGGGCGCCGGCAGCCGATTCGCCTGCCGGTGCGCACGGTGGCTCCGATCGCTGAACGCCTGGACCCCGCAGTCCTTGTAGCGATCGAAGATCTTGTAGCCGGTCTTGCGGGAAATCCCGAACTCGGCGCACAGCGGCGCCATCTTCTCGCCCTCGAGCAGGCGGGCGACAAACCGAAGTCGCTCGTCCATGACGTGACACTCCTTCCAAGGCATGCCCCCTCCTGGTGGGGGCAAAGTGTCACCTATCCGCCCGGAATACGCCGTTACCTCTCGCTCAGGAAGGACAAAATGGCCCACAGTCAATAGGTTACGACGTGGGCCGATCTGCACTATCGAACTTCCACAGGCTAAGTGCTTGATTCTACGGTTGCCTCAAGCACCTTCGTACAACGGTGTCCTGAACTGCTCTTTGATCGGGATGCGAGTTTCACGACCGCAGTGTCACAAACGAATCGACCGCACAGACCTCCTGATCTTGGTGGCGGAGCGGTCGGTTCCCCGCATCACGCTTTAACAGACGCGAGCCCCGCATCCAGAATTTCCTGCGAAAGCGCCCGATCATCGACCGCGCGCGCGAGAACCATTGCGCCGACCAATGTTGCATATGCGCTGATGGCCTTCCGTCTTCTTGCCGCTTTCGATCTGCTCGGAACCAACGTCACCAAAAGATCGACAACGGAACGCACATAGTCGGTGACGGCACGCCGCACGGCCGGACCCTGTCGCGACACGTCCGGTCCCAGCGCGGCCAGCAGACAACCCGCGCCCGGATTGTCGCGGTGTGTCTTGGTCAAATAGACGGCGGCGATCTCGGACAGCCGATCACCTGAGGCACGTTCGCCGACCTCGCTCCAATGTGCAAGCGAGCGTGTGAGCTCGCGCGCAGACGCCTGAGCGATCAGGTCTTCTTTCGAGGAGAAGTGTCCGTAGAAACCGCCGTGGGTGAGCCCCGCCTCCTTCATGAGATCCGCGACCCCGATCCCTTCAAAGCCGCGCTCACGGAATAGCTGGGCGGCGGCGTCGAGGATTCGTTCCCGGTTTCGGGCGGCCTGTTCCCTGCTCACTTTCATCCTGATCTCCTAGGGGTTTTTCACTGCTTGACAGTATACATGATGATCGTCATATAATCATCCAATGATGATGTCCATCATATATCAGGCGGCCGGTACCACTGACGGCGTGGCGCCGAAGCCGCCACAGACAGTCGATCTGACGGAGCGCTACCTGGAGGATTTTGAACCGGGACAGACCTTCCGGTCCGGGCGCATCCGCATCGATGCTGAGCGCATCAAAAGCTTTGCCGCCGAGTTCGATCCGCAACCGTTTCATCTCGATGAGCGAGCCGCGGCCGACTCGATCTTTCGAGGTCTCGCCGCAAGCGGCTGGCACACGGCCGCGATCACCATGCGGCTCCTGGTTGACAGCGATCTCAAACTCGCCGGCGGCATCGTCGGCGCTGGCTTTGACGAGCTGCGCTGGCCACGACCCGTTCGCCCTGGGGATGAACTTCGCGTCGAAAGCGAAGTGCTCGAGATACGAGCGTCGAAGTCTCGTCCCGTACCAGGGAGTCATCAAGGTCAGGGCAACAACACTGAATCAGAACAACGAGCCCGTGCAGGTGTCGCTGGGCCATCTGATCGTGCGCTGCCGTCCCGCGTCTACAGGAGAAACACATGGCTAAGCTCGAAAGAAAGATCGCACTCGTGACGGGTGCCTCGTCAGGGATCGGCCAAGCCACGGCGGAGCGGCTCGCGCGGGGAGGCTACAAGGTCTACGGCACCAGCAGACGGCCAGCCGAGGCGGCCCAGGGATCGTTCGAGATGCTGACCCTCGATGTGACCAGCGATGCGTCAGTCGAGGCCGTCGTCAGCGAAGTGATGCGGCTGGAGGGCCGCATCGACCTGCTGGTGAACAACGCCGGTTTCAGCACCGCCCCGGCGGGAGCGGAAGAGAGCTCGATCGAGCAGGCCCGATCGATCTTCGACACGAACTTCTTCGGCATTGTCCGGTTGACACGCGCCGTCGTCCCTCACATGCGACGTCAGGGGAGTGGCCGCATCATCAACATCGGCTCAGTGCTGGGTTTCCTGCCGGTGCCGTACATGGCGCTTTATGCCGCAACCAAGCACGCGATCGAAGGGTATTCGGAATCGCTCGACCATGAGTTGCGCACGAGAGGCATCCGGGTCTCGGTCATCGAGCCTGCGTACACCAAAACACAGTTCGACACGCACTTGCTGGAAGCCGACTCGAAGCTCGATGAGTACCGCGAAGTTCGTGCGGCCGTGGGCAAGAGGCTACAGCAGTTGGTCGCGGCTGCAGGCCAGCCGGGCGTCGTGGCAGACGTCGTGCTGCAAGCTGCCACTGCGGCTCGCCCGAAACTCCGATACACGGCCGGTCGGCTTGCCAGCCGGCTGCGATGGCTTCGCAGGTTTGCGCCTGCCGGCTTCGTGGACGTCGGCATTCGAAAGAACCTGCAGCTCGACGCGCCGACGGCTTCACGCCCGCGTTCCGCGGTCCTGGTCAAACCATGAAAGCATTCATCATCGACCGTTATGGAAGCGGCGCGCGCGTACGGGCTGGCGAAATGCCAGACCCGGTGATGCGGGAGGATGACGTATTGATCCAGATCCACGCCGCTGGCGTGAACGTTCTGGATTCTAAAATCAGGTCGGGTGAGTTCAAGCGCCTTCTGCCCTATCGCCTCCCTCTCATCTTGGGCAATGACGTGGCTGGGGTCGTGCTCAAAGTCGGAGCGCGAGTCCGGCGATTCAAATCCGGTGACGAAGTCTATGCACGGCCAGACCAGGACCGCATCGGTACGTTCGCCGAGCTGATCGCGATCAAAGAAGAGTCGGTCGCGAAGAAACCCAAAAACCTCACGATGGAAGAGGCCGCCTCCATCCCGTTGGTCGGGCTGACCGCCTGGCAAGCGCTGATCGAGAAAGCAAGTCTCAAGAAGGGGCAGAAGGTCTTTATCCAAGCAGGCTCGGGTGGCGTCGGCACGTTCGCGATTCAGCTGGCCAAACACGTGGGTGCGACGGTGGCGACGACCACGAGCACGGACAACGTGAACTTGGTCAGGAGCCTCGGCGCCGACATCGTCATCGATTACAAGAAGGACGACTTCGAACAGCGTCCTCCGCGACTACGACGTGGTCTTGAATAGCCTCGACAAGCTCACGCTCGAGAAGTCATTGCGAGTGCTGAAGCCTGGCGGACGGCTCATCTCCATTTCAGGTCCACCCGATCCCGACTTTGCGCAAGACATTGGCGCATCGTGGATGTTGAAAGTGGCCATGTGGGTCTTGAGCTATGGGGTTCGAGCGAAAGCCAAGCGCCATCGGGTCAACTACTCGTTTCTCTTCATGAGAGCGAATGGCGATCAGCTGGCCGAGATCACTGCCCTGATCGACGCCGGAATCATCCGGCCAGTCGTCGATCGGGTCTTTCCGTTCGATTCGACCGCGGAGGCCCTGAACTACGTTGAAGGCGGACGCGCACGGGGGAAGGTCGTCGTCCAGGTGAGGCCAGAAGCAAGGAGAGCAGTATGAGCATGCCTCGACAATCGCAAACGCAATCGCGGATCACGTGGACGAATGCGCCGACCAGGAGCCTCGCTATCTCGGGGACGAAATTCGTGTATCGCCAGCTCGGTGCGGACAACGGCGTGCCGGTGATCTTCCTCAATCATCTGGCCGCGGAACTGGACAGGTGGGATCCGCGAGTCGTCGACGGCATTGCGTCCAGGCGCAGCGTGATCGCCTTCGACAACCGAGGGGTCGGCGCGTCGGAGGGTTCGACTCCGAACTCGGTCGCGGCGATGGCGCAGGACGCCGTCGCGTTCATCCGAGCGTTGGGCTTGGAACAGGTTGACCTCCTCGGCTTCTCGCTTGGCGGCTTTATTTCGCAGGTGATCGCGCAAGAAGAGCCGCGGCTCGTTCGGAAAATGATTCTCGCCGGGACCGGTCCGGCTGGGGGCGCGGGCATCGACAAGGTCACGTCGGTCACGTTCCGCGACATGGCCAAGGGCGCGCTGACATTCAGGCACCCGGAATACTATCTCTTCTTCACAGGGACTCCGAACGGCCGCAGCGCGGCCCGTGACTTTCTCCGCCGGCTGAAAGAGGGGACCGAGAATCGCGACGCGCCGGTGTCGATCCCCACCTTCATCACGCAGTTGAAGGCGATACGCGCGTGGGCACATCAGACGCCTGACGATCTGTCGCGCATTCGCCACCCGGTGCTGGTGGCGAACGGCGATCAGGACAAGATGGTGCCGAGCAGCAACTCGGTCGATCTCGCGCGCCGCCTCCCGAACGCCGAGCTCGTGCTGTACGACGACGCCGGGCATGGGGGCATATTTCAGTATCACGAAGCCTTCGTAAGGAAAGCCCTGGAGTTCTTGGAGTCTTAAGGAAGCGCCGTTCGTCCCGAAGTCTTGGAGAAGTAGTCGCATGAGCCTGCTGCGCTCGCTCTTTGATCCCGACGTCCTGATGTCGGGAGTCGCGATGGTTCGGGACATTCCCCGGGCGCTGCAGTTGAAACAGGTGGATGGGAATCGCTTCTTCACGGAGGAGAAGCGGCACGAGTATCGCCAGCGTATAGAGAGCGTGACGCTTCAATCTGCGCGTCAGTGGGGGACGATGAACGTGGACCAGATGCTCCACCATCTCAATCTGGCGTGCGGTGGCTCGCTTGGCTTTTACGATCTCCCGGACGAGAGCAACCTGGCCACCCGAACAGTCGGCAAGTGGGTCATTGTGGATTGGTTGCCGGAGCAGCCCGTGGGTCTCCGCGTTCCTAAGGGCTTCAAAATCCCGCATTGGCAGAGATTTGACTTCGCCTACGAGAAGACACAACTGCTGAAGATCGTAGAGACCGCGTCGCACGCGAGAAGTGACGCGGCCTGGAAACCGCATCCACTATTCGGGAGGATGACGCCACGCGAGTGGGGCAAGCTCTTGCAAATGCACTTGGATTATCACCTGCGCCAGTTCGCGGCCTGAAGGACGGACATCATGAACACCGAGGTCAATTTCGGGGGCAATCAGCGCTGGAACACCCGACGATACCAGCCATCCTCCGAAGCCGAGGTCCTCGACATCCTGGCGCGCCACTCCGGGCAGACCATCCGCGTGCTCGGCTCGAAACACTCCTGGAGCAATATCGCCGCCGACGCCGCTGTATCGATCGACATGAGCCGGCTGGACGGCGTGGAGCTGATCGAGCGGAACGGCGAGCCGGTGGTCCGCGTCGGTGCCGGCTGCCGCCTGCAGGATCTGCTCGACTGGCTCCACGAACGAACAGATCGGACCCTCCCGACGCTCGGTGCGATTAAAAAGCAGACTATTTCGGGCGCCATCTCAACCGGAACCCACGGATCGGGCCGGCAGAGCCTTTCGCACTATGTCGCGCGGATCCGCGCGGCAGTGTTCGATGCCGCGTCCGGCCAGCCGGCGATCCGCGAGTTCTCGGAGGGACCTGAGCTCAAGGCCGCGCGCTGCGGTCTCGGCTGCATGGGCGTGATCCTCGCCGCGGAACTGCCCACGGTTCGGAAATTCAAGATCGCCGAGACGGTCCGCATCCGGCAAAACCTGGACGAGATCCTCGGCCTCTATGCGGACCAGCCGCTCACCCAGTTTTTCTGGGCGCCCTACAGCTGGGTCTGGTTGACGTTCGAGCGGCGGCCGCTCAGCGAGCCGCGCCTGTCTTCGTGGGATCGCGTCAAGGCGCGTGTCTTCCGCGTCATCAATCTGGTCGCCGTGGACGTCGTCTTTCACTGCTTCGTCATCGCGAGCCGAAAGGCGGGCCTGGCCGGCGTCAGGAGTTTCTTCACGATCGTGCCGCATCTCATGCTGAAGAACCGCGAGCGGATCGATGACGCCGAGCGTGTCCTCACGATGAAGCACGATTTGTTTCGCCATGAGGAGATGGAGCTCTTCGTGCGCGAGGCCGACCTCGGGCGCGCCATGGAGGTCGTGCGCGCCGCGATCGAAATCTGCGCCGGAACCGCGACCCCGGTCCCGCCGGACGTCGAGAAGCGGCTGCGCGAGGTTGGCGCCTACGACGCCCTCCTCGCATTGCGCGGCAGTTACGTCCACCACTACCTGGTTTTCTGCAGGCGCGTGATGCCCGAGGACACGCTGGTCTCGATGGCGGCTTCGGCGGACCAGCCCTATTACTCCGTCTCGATCTTCACCTATGACCGGCCGAAGCGACGCCAGTCCTACTACGAGTTCTGCGGCTGGCTCGCCCGCACTCTGCTTCGGCTCGTCGATGCGCGCCTGCACTGGGGCAAGCATTTCCCGCTCGAGCACCAGGATATCGCGCGCCTCTATCCGCGGCTTGCGGAGTTCCGCGCCCTGTGCCGCACCGTCGATCCCGCGGGCGTCCTGCGCAACGGCTACACGGCGCGCGTGCTGGATCTTCCGCCCGGCCCCGGCGGCGGACGCCCGAGGGAGGATTGATGGAAGGCCGCAGCTCAGCAGCGCCCGTATCATCGCCTGTTGCTACTGAAGCATGCGAATTCAGCTTGCTCCGATCTCGTCAAGACGATGGCCGTCATGGCTAACCGCGCGGAGAAAAGGGCAAGCTCCGGAAGGAATCGCAGGCGGTGTAGCGGGCCGCAGACTGCTTGGGTCGGCCGAGATTGCGTCGCTCTTCAGGTCTCACACCTCGCGAAACCTTGGCGAACCAGTCAATAACGGCCCATTTACGCGGCTTCTCGGATCAACCAGTTGCGGAAATCATCCAGTGCGGCGAGCCAGCTCGCTAAAGCCCGTAAAATCAACAACTTACGTGATGAGTACGCAGACGAGTCGATAAGCTGTTGATCCTCAGTGACTTGCGGCGTCTGGGCCGCACTGGACGATTTCCGCAACTGGCTGCGATTGAACGAAGGTTCACGCCGTGAAAGCCGACGCCGCGAACCAACGCGGTGGCGACATCTTTCGCATGCTGGTCATCGCCGCAGTATTGAGACTCGGCCGGCGGGTCCGTCGCTGCGAACACATCGAACAAGACTTCGCTGTCTCCGCTGTCGGTACCGCCGTGCCGTAGTCAGCGGTCGATGACGGCCATGTTGCCTTCGTCATGCCGCTCGCCCCCCTCGGTCACCCGGCGCGGGCCATCGCGCACGGTCACCGCGAGTGGTTCGCGGAGCGTTTCCGCGAGTGGACGACGGCGGCGGGTGTGAAGGACCCAAAAGCGACCGCTCATTTTGCTCTTGCATCCAGTATAGATACTAATATAGTATCCATAAATGGCTTCCGTAAACACTCAATTTTCGATCGCCGTCCACGTACTGGCGGCAATCGCACATCACGAGGGAGTGTTCACGTCGGAAATTCTCGCAGGCAGCGTGAATGCGAACCCGGTTTTCGTTAAGAGAATCCTCGTTAAACTTTCGAAGGCGAAGCTGGCGAAGACGACTGTTGGTAGGTCGGGTGGTTATGGCCTGGCACGAAGCCCAAAGAGTATTTCACTCTTAGACATCTACTCTGCGGTAAACCCTCCAGATGCATTTGCCATCCATGCCTATCCCAAAACGAAGGAGTGTGTCGTGAGCTGTAACATCAAGGAAGTCATGAGCGACGTGCTGGTTGGCACTCAGGAGGCCGTCCGTAGGGATCTGAGGCAGACGACATTGGCGGACGTGGTGTCGAAAATCAGGGCCAGGTCCGGTTAGCTTTTTTTTGCTCACAATAGATACTTTTATAGTAACCCATCTTCACCGAAAGGAACACGAGATGACTAGACTGAATGGAAAGACCCCTGTGATCACCGGCGGAGCCGCAGCAAAGCGGGGCATGGATGCGCCCACCGCCGTTCTCATCGGGGTGACCGGAGGACTTGGTCACGCCCTGGCCAGGCTCCTCGCGGCCGAGGGCTTCCGGATGGTGCTCGCGGCGCGGCGCGAGTACCGACGCCGCGGCGCTGACCGGCCGGAGCGACGGTTCGGCGATTTACCTGCGCGCGGACGTCACCGATCCGGCGAGCCTCGAGAAGCTGGCGGCGGCGGCCTTCGAGCACCTCGGCCGGATCGATGCGGTGGTGAACCTCGCGGGCATCTCGCCGCGCAAGTCCATCGAGGACTACACGCCGGCCGACGTCGACGCGCTGCTCGCGGTCAACGTGAAGGGGCCCATCTTCGTGACCCAGGCGTTCCTGCCGGGGCTGCGCAAGCAAGCCGGCGGCGGCGTGGTCGTCCACCTCGGCGGCGCCATGGACGGCCGGGTGGCGCTGCCGTTCATGAGCGCTTACGCGGCGACCCGCGGCGCGCTGGCGAGCTACGTGCAAGGCGCCAATCGCGAGCTCGCCGGGACCGACGTGGTGCTTTCGTTCTTCGGGCCTGTGCCCTCCAACACCGAGTCGGAGTCCCCATATTTCGACATGTGGCGCAAGATGGGCGTCGCCCTCTGCGAGCCCGACGTGGTCGCGCGCGAGATCCTCACCACCATCCGCCAGCGACGTCGCGCCCACATCATGGGCGGAGGGCTGCTCAGGATGCTCACGCTCGCGAACGCCGTGTCGCCGTCCGCTGCCGACGCGATCGGTCTGCGGCGGTTCGCGAAGCTCATCGAGCAGCATCGTCCACGCTGATCTCCGCGAGAGGAAACCCGTCAGTGACGAGAGGCATCCAGGCGAAGCGATGAGCGATCATTTCGACAACGGGCGGTTCTTCAACCCGAACGGCGCAGACGCACAGCCGTTCTGGAAGGCGCCGCGCATGCTGTTCGAGCGTTATGCCCCATGGCCTGCGCAGGTGCCAGTCGTGCAACGGCCCTCGCCGCCGCCGACCAGCAGCGACGAGATCGTCGTCACCTTCATCGGTCACGCGACCTTTCTGATTCAGACGAGCGCCGGCAACATCATCACCGACCCGGTCTTCGCGCAACGCGCCGGACCGTTCGGGTGGACAGGGCCCCGGCGCGTGCGTCAGCCGGGCGTTCGCTTCGACGATCTGCCTCCGATTGCTTACGTACTCCTGAGTCACAATCACTACGACCACTGCGATCTGGAAACACTGCGGGCGCTGCAGCACCGTGATCATCCGCGCATCGTGACACTGAAGGGAAACGCGACGCTGCTGCGATCGGTCGGCGTGACTCGGATCGTCGAACTCGACTGGTGGCAGCGCATGCCAGCTGCTATGTCAGCCATGCGAGGTGCGCAGACGCTCGACCCGGCCGTCGCCCCTGGACGCGAGATAGAGATCACTGCGACCCAGGCGCAGCACTTTTCCGCCCGCACGCCCTTCGATCGCAATCGCGCGTTATGGGGCGGCTTCATGATCACGATCAACGAGCAGCAGATCTACTTCGCGGGCGACAGCGGGTACGGTCCCCATTTCCTGGAGGTTGGCCGGCGGTTTCCGCGGATCGATCTTGCGCTGATACCGATCGGCGCATATGAACCGCGCTGGTTCATGAAGGACATTCACATGAATCCTGAGGAGGCCGTGCAGGCGCATATGGACGTCGGAGCTCGCCGCAGCATCGGCATGCACTTCGGCACGTTTCGGCTGACGACCGAAGGACCGAATGAGCCGGTGGCCGCGCTCGGCCGTGCGCGGTCCGCTGCCGGAATCGCCGATGCCGCCTTCACGACGCTCGACGTCGGTGAATCCGCGCGCCTCTGAGCGGCTGACGGCGGCCGATCAAGGGCCAAAATCTGCGGATCGGTTCGAAACGGCAGCTCGAATTCACGAACGATTCCTTCCGGACTCATCAATGACTCCATTTGAGAGCTAACGCTGGAGGCGCCCACATGGCGGTGGTGGCGTTGAGAGGATAGGGTGGCAGTCTTCCGCGGCACGATTGCGAAACCCTGGCGAATCCCTCGAAAACAAGGCCAGTTAGGCTGCTTCTTGGATCAACCAGTTGCGGAAATCGTCCAGTGCGGCGAGCCACGGCTGTAAGGTCAGCATAATCAAGCAGTTGCGAGGCGCCTCGACAACCTGTCGCCCAAGTCATTGAGCAGGCTTGCTTTACGGGCGCATCGACCGCGCTGGACGATTGTCGAACTGAGCCTGTGCTGCGAGTGAGGCCGTTCAGGTTGGTTCGGCTTTGCCGTTCGAATCCCGGCCCCACCTCACGCCGATATCAGTCCTGTCGAAGAGCCACGATCGGATCAGCGCGGGACGCGCGGATCGCCGGTATGACGGCGCAGACCAACGCCACTCCCGCCAACATCAGAGCCGTAATCAGCAAGGTTGGCACGTCAAACGGACTGACGCCAAAGAACAACGCTGACGCGAGGTGGCCACCCAAGAGCGCGACGGGCACACCCAACAGCACGCCGCACAGAACCAGCCACTGAGCCTCACGGACGACACCCCACCGGATTTGCGAGCGAGACGCGCCGAGGGCCATCCGAACACCAAACTCCGATGTTCGGCGGGCCACGGAGAACGACAGAACACCGAACAATCCGATTGCCGCCAGGCCAAGCGCAAGCGTTCCAAATCCCGAGGTCAGGAAGAGGACAAGTCGCTCCCGAGCCAGACCGTGGCGGACACGCTCATCCATCGAATCAACCCTCTCGATCAGTAGCTCCGGCGCGGCGGTGGCGAGCGTCCGTCGCACCGCCATGACGGCTTGCTCTGGCGATCCCTTGGTCCGGACTTCCAAGGAGCGAACGACGCTTCCTCGCTGCACAAGTGGAAAGAACGCGGCTGGGACCGCCGGTTCGCGGACGCTGAGTGATCGCGCATCTTCAACGATGCCGACAATGGCTACATCTGGCGACGACTGGCCAAATCGACGCCCGAGAGCCTGTTCGCCGCCGCCGAAGTACTTCCTCGCGAGAGCCATGTTGACGACGGCCACCTTCGGCGCGGTTGCATCATCACGATCAGTGAACGCGCGTCCCGCGAGCAGGCGCGTGCCGACCGTGGAAAAATACCCTGGCGTAACCGCATTGACCACAAACGAAATATCCTCGTCCGTTCGCGGAACATAGCCCTCAATGACGATGTCGCCCTCTCGAGCGCGACATCCGCTCTGCAGCCCGCACATCGCAAGCGCCGCCTCTTCAACGGAAGGCACAGTCCCTACGGCTCGAAGCACTCGGTCATGGAGCTGACCGAGATTCGAGGTGCCAGCGAGCCGCTGATCAAGCCCGACCGACAACAGGTGGCTGCGTTCGAAGCCAAGATCAAGCGCCAGCAGTTTCTGGAAACTCCGAACCATCAGGCCGGTGCCGACAACCAGAACGAGTGAGAGCGCCACTTGAAGAATCACGATGACGCGTGCGGGTCTCCCTGCGACGTTCCCGACGACGCTTCGGGCGCTGCCGAGGCCACT
This sequence comes from uncultured Acidobacteriota bacterium, assembly GCA_963802675.1. Taxonomy (GTDB): domain Bacteria; phylum Acidobacteriota; class Vicinamibacteria; order Vicinamibacterales; family UBA2999; genus JACCSI01. The sequence continues at coordinate 59,302 of CAWDJL010000015.1, read as the reverse complement.
GATGACGTCGAGGCGAGTCGTTCGCCATGCCGGCACTAAGCCGAAGATCACCACCGACCCGAGAGCGATCGCTGCTGTGAAGCCCAGGACACGGACGTCTAAGGCTGCGGCAAACGGCGACGGGCCCTCCGTCGTGGCCGTCACGGTCCGAACGAGCGCGTCACCGACCCAGTTCGCGAAGAGGATGGCCGCCACAGTAGCCATGGTGACGAGCAACACACTTTCCGTCAGCATCTGATGGACCAAGCGCGCTCGACCAGCTCCCAACGCCATCCGTGTCGCAATTTCGCGCTGCCGCGTGGCCGCTCGCGCTAAGAGTAGATTGGCGACGTTGGCGGAAGCGATCAGCATCAGAAGCACGGCCATGACGACCAGGGCAAGCAGCGGTGTCGAGAACTGCTGGCGGAATCCGGAGAATCCATGCGCGAACGAATCCAGCGTCAGGGTGGTGTCGCGAACGGTGAGATCGGCCACACTCGTCTGGAAGACGCCTTGCAGCGACGCGATCCGATCCGGTCGCGCCCGCACCACAGCATGAAGCCACCAGATCTGCGGCTGCTGAAGCCACGGTCGCTGAGTATCAGCGCCATCCGCGCTGTAGTCTTGTGAGTACTTGAGGTCGCTTTGCGCTGCGAGCGGTACCCATATGTCGACCGGTGATTCCAGCCATACGCCGGCGAACTGTCGCGGCGCCACGCCAGTCACTGTGAAGGCGACGGAGTTGATCGTGAGCGTACGTCCCACTGCATCGGGAGATGCGCCGAAGCGCCGACTCCAGTAGCCGTGGCTGATGATGGCTGCATGGGTATCGGCAAGCAGGGCGTTGGCCGGGGACGACAACGTTCGTCCAAGAACCGGCGATACGTGCAGGGCTTCGAAGAAATTGGACGACACCAGCTGCAGGCTGGCGGGCGTGGCGTCGCTTTCACCATCGATGCGCGTGTATGCGCGCGCTATCCCCCGACTCATCGCCGCCACGGAGACACCGTTGGGCGCAGCGTCATGTAGACGTTCGAACATGGGGCCCGAGAGCCTGGCGCTCTGCGGTGACGCTGTACGGCTCCCAGTGTTTACCATGAACATGTGGTCAGCGTCCGGCACCGGCAACGTCCGAAGCAGGACGGCATTCATCAGCGAAAACATCGCCGTGTTCGCGCCGATGCCGAGACCAAGGGTGAGCACGATGATCGTCGTGACCAGCGCGTGGCGGCGCAGCATGCGCAGTGCGTAGTGAAGATCTTGACGAATCATGCGGCCATGCTCCTTGGGAGCTTCAACGAAGATGCCGATCGCGGCTTCCATCGAAAGCCGGGCCCTATCCCAGGCGCCGTCGGCGTCGCGATACCGCTCGGAGAACACGAGCACAAGCTCGCGTTGATATTCATCACGAAACGCACCGGGATAGAGTGCGAGCAGAGCACGGAACGTCCGCAAACATCGACTTTCCCAAGAGGAGCGTTGAACCGCCATTAGGCTCGTCGTGGCAGAAGTCCACTCGCGCGCGCATCAGCGAGCAGTCGTTCCAAACGTCGCGCCTCCGCCGACGCAACTGCCCGACCGAGTGAGGTCAGCCGATAGTAGCGGCGCCGTTCGTCGTCCCGCGCCGGATCGGGTCGTTCTTCTAGCTCTTCGATGAGGTCCTTGTTCAGCAGACGACGAATCGACGCGTAAAGACTGCTGGGACTCAGGCGAAGCGCTCCGTCAGTTCGTTCGAGCACGTCCTTCATCACCGAATACCCATGCCGGTCTCGGTCCGCGAGCGAGACGAGGATGTGGAACGTGTCTCGCGGCAGGGGCAGGAACGACTCCGGCGTGGCCGACGCCTCTACCGCTCGCGTATTCTTCCGCACGCATGCGACTATAGCATAAACGGCTATAGCCGTTAAGGTAGGAGCCTCGCTGCGCACTGATCGCAGTCACAGGCGTCGAGAGGCCCTGGTGGAGGGCGGTCAGTCGAGCGGATGCCGCCAGCGAACCCCGGGAAACCGCGCGTAGTCACCGTCCGTCGTGACATACGTACAGTCGTGTTCGAGCGCCATCGCAGCCAGATAGGCATCCTGAATCAGATTCCCGCGACAGTCTGCCTTCCTGCAGAGATCCCGAAAGAGCGCCCAGTGGGCGGCTTCGGCTCGAACGGCCTTCGCCGCTGGCGCGGCAAGGCACGTGTCAATGAATGCCTCGACCGCGTCGCGCGGGCTTGGTGGTTTGAAGATGGCGGGATGCGTCGCGATCCGCAGGACGGCCGACAGCACCGGCTCGAACAGCCCGACGGGTTCGGTGCCGTTCAGCGCATTCTGCAGCCAGGCGTGATATTCGTCATGACGCTCGCTGTCCTCGCGGAAGGCATAGAGGAGGACGTTGACATCGGGCGCGATCACCGAAGACCGTCCATGCGATCGTAGATGGCGCCCATCTCGTCGAGGCTCAACCCATCTTGCAGGCCCTCACCTCTGAACGTCGGGAGACGAACCGGCGGGCGGCGCTTGGCGCGACGCTCCGCCAAGCGAGCGCGGAGCGCCTCCTCGACGAGGGCCGTCAACGTCGTCCCGTGCTCCGCGGCGTAGGACTTCGCACGTCGGTGCAGCTCGTCGTCTAGAGAGATGATGGTTCGCATGCGGCGCCTCATTGATATCAATGTATCACAGCATGCTGGCGGGCGAAATAGTGGTGAAGATCTCACGATTTACGCCGCTTCCCGGATCAACCAGTTGCGGAAATCGTCCAGTGCGGCGAGCCAACTGCTTCAGGGACTTCCCGCCTAAACTCACACGAATCGCTCGTGCGCCTGCGTTGGCAAAACCCGCAACCGGAAGGTCGGGAAATCGGATTTGGGTTTCAGACGGGTTTCGGTGGCAGCTTACCGCCGCGACAACACCAGCAGGCGGTCGAGTCGAGCGGCACGGCCCGGGTTAGTTTGTCGGACATGCGCGACGCTCCCCAGGATGGATCTCTCCAGCTTCGTGATGTCCTGACCAAACCCCTGCCGAAGTTTCAACTCGTGAATGCGTTCTCGGATTCGTTCGCTCCTTAGGCCGGGGCACGCTCAGGATCCGGGCATTGTTAACTGTGTAGCCCGTTACGATCTGAGGGTGCGCGTACGTCATCACCTCTGTCTTGCCGTATCGTAGTGACAAACCCTGTTTCTCGATCACGCCGATGATCGAAGTCAGTGATTCTCGAGCACGTTGCCCCGAAATCGCGATGTCATCTACAAAAAACGTTACCGTGCAGCCCATCGCAAACGCGATTGCCTCGATCTCTTTTGGCGGCCGGCAGAAGGACAACGTTAGCGAGATAACCGCTTGTCCGTGCGCCTTGGGGGGCAGGTGTCCCTTGTACGTCGTCAACCGCGTGAGGAGTGTGGCGATAGGAGGTCCGAAGCGGAAGTCGTTCTGCCGAACCGAATGAACCATCCGACAGGTCACGCTAGGATAAAAGTCCGCGAGGTCGATCTTCACGACCAACGGTTGATCGAGATGCTGACGAGCATTGGTCAGCGGTGACCGTCCGCGGACACATCCATGCAAGGCATGTGGAAATGGAAACGTTGCGAGCAGCGTGCTTTCGATCTTGCTCTGGAGGAACTTCAGTGCTCCGACAGGACGGTCAATCTGTCGAACCTTTGCTCCACGCTTCACGAGGAAAGGTCGGTAGAAGGCTTGGACTTGCCCATCCACACCAACCAAGAACTGAGGTCTCACATTTAGTGCGGCCGCGAGCCACCGAATCGAACTTCGCTCGAGATTCACTTGACATCCTCCGATTGCATCGGCAGTGTCGGCTGCTTGCTAGCCGTCACCAATAGCCTCAGCAACGCTTTCGCAAGTTCCGCGATCTCGGGTGCGCTTCGCGGATTCTCGATGTCCTCGGGCTCGGATGCCAAGAGTGACATCAAGTGCGGTGGAACCGCCAGCGCAACGGACACCTCGTCCAGCACCTTGACGCTGGGTTGGCGTCGCCCTGATTCGATCAAAGAGAGCTGGCTCGACCCAACGTTGAGCCGTTCGGCCAGTTCCGCCTGCGTCAAACCATAGGCCGTGCGCACAATGCGAATCGCTCTACCGTAATCCGTCCTCAAACTCAATACAGTTACTAAGCCACCTGTTTACTCCTTCCGCTCATCGGACCGCGTCTTCAGGAGTTCATCACCAAGTACTTCGCTAACATCCGTCACAGTCCTCGCTACGGTGCTCGCCGGCACCGGTCCTCCCTTCTTCTTGAGGTCCATCAACTCCCTGTACGACCTTCCGAAGTCGCCGACCGCAAACTGACGCAAGTGGGCCAAGTGTAAGCATTCGTGGTTCTTCGCCTACCGCTGGAAGAAGAACCATTGCTACTCGCTGCACTTGCTGTTCGACAAGCCGCGCGGCAAAACCCAGGGCTACGACCCCGGCATAGTAGGTGGCTCTCGCGCCGTACTCTGTGACAAACCAGGAGCTTTTCAGGCTGGTCCGCGAATCTGTTCGCTGTTGACAACTGCGAGTAGTCCTCCTAGTGTGACGCCATTCGCGGCGATCGGCCGGGCCCCATCCCGGCACGGGAGGACGACATGCTTGGAAAGATGTGCGTGTTATTCGCGGCGCTTGTCTTGGGAACCACTTCGCTCTCCGCTCAGACCATCACAGGAACGCTTCGCGGGACGGTGACGGACACCTCCGGCGCGGTCCTGCCCGGCGTCACGGTCGAACTGACTGGCGCCGCCGGCACCCAGACCGCCGTGGCCGACGCCAACGGCCAGTATCGCTTCCAGGCCCTTACGCCCGGCCTCTACGCGCTCAAGGCGACGCTCGATGGATTCAAGGCGATCCTCATGGAAGAACTGCGGGTCGAGCTGGGACGCACCTTCGACGTCAACCTGCGCCTCGAAGTGGGCGGCGTCGCAGAAACGATCACCGTCACCGGCGAAAGCCCGCTCGTCGATACGTCGCAGTCCGCGGTCACGGTCAACTACACCCAGGAGCTGATTGAGGCGACGCCCGTCCTGCGCTTCTCGGTGTTCGACTACTTCCAGATGACGCCGGGGATCTCCTCGACGCAGGTGCAGGACTCCACGACGTCCTCGGCCTTCGGGTCGAACACCAACGAAAACCAGTACCAGATTGATGGGACGAACATTACGTCGCCCACCGCCGGGCAGATGTGGCCATATCCCAACACCGACATCGTCGCCGAGATGGAGTTGGTCGGTGTCGGCGCGCCTGCCGAATACGGCAACATGCAGGGCGCGGTCTTCAATATCGTCACCAAGAGCGGCGGCAACGCGTTGCGAGGCTTGCTCAACTGGTTCAGCCAGTACGAGGCCACGACCGGCAACAATCAACCGGATCAGGAGTTCCCGTACCACCGCGAGAAGTTTCACGACGCAACCGTGCAGCTCGGGGGGCCCATCATTCGCGACAAGATGTGGTGGTTCGGGTCGTATCAGTACCGCCGCGACTATTTCTCGGAACCAGGCACTGACCCGGCATTCCCGACCCAGGACCTGCAGGACCGCGTGTTCGGCAAGCTCACGTGGCAGGTCAACCAGAACAACAACCTGCTGTTCGCCTACCACAACGATCACTGGCGGCTGCCCGACACGATCACGCCGTCGCTGCCGCCGGACGCAGCAGGCACGGGCCGCGGTCACAATCCCACCGTGACCGCGACCTGGCGCCGCGTGTTGAACGACAACACGACCTTCGAGCTGCGCTACGGCGGCTTCTACAACTGGAGCAGCTCGCGGGGCCTGACCGAAGACTTGACCACGCCGAGCGTCTACGACGAGATCAGGGATGTTTACTCCGCCAACTACCAGAACTACACCTGGAGCAACCTCGCGCCGTACACCACGGGCATCAGCGCGCGCTTGAGCCGCTTCCTCAACTGTGCGCGGCCAGCAGCACGAGGTGCGGGTCGGCATGCAGTTCACCGACGGCGGCACCGAGAGCGAGTCGGTCTGGCCGGGTGGGTATCAAATCACACTGCGCGACGGCGCGCCCGGTTACATCGACGTCCGCGATCCCAGCATCTCGGGCGGCCACGTCCGCGCCTTCGGCATCTACGCCGACGATTCGTGGGCGATGACCGACCGTCTCACCGTCAACGCCGGCGTGCGCTTCGACCTGAACACCGGCGACATTCCGGAAATGCCGATTCTTGACGCGGCGAGGAACGAAGTCGGCACAGCCGAAGCCATCAAGAATCTCGTGGACTGGAAGACGTTTTCCCCACGGGTCGGCGTCAACATCAAGCTGCGTGAGGCGGGCACCGTCATGCGCGCGAGCTACGGCCGCTACTATCAGGGTTCCACCACGAACCTGTTCTCGGCGCTGTCTCCCGCGCAGGCGATCACGCGGCGGTTCGGCTGGAACCCTGTGACGCAGGCCCACGACATCCTGCAGCAAATCACCGATCCGCGCGGCACCTACGAGGTCGATCCGGATTTTAAGGCGCCCTACACGGACCAGTACACGATCGGCGTGGACCACGAGCTGATGCGCAGCCTCGCGGTCGGCGCGAGCTACATCCACAAGCGCGCCGATGACTTCGTCGGCCGTGTCGACGTTGGCAGTACGTTCGAGCCTGAGACGCGGAGCGATCCGCAGACCGGTTCGCCGCTGACGGTCTACCGCCGCACGTCTCCGGCGACGGCCCGCCTGGTGCGGCTGACCAACCCAGGCCCAGACACGTGCTCCTACTGCGCGGAGGATTGGTGGCAGCGCTACAATGCGTTTCTGCTGACGCTGACCAAGCGTATGTCGCAGAACTGGCAGGCCGTCGGATCGATCACGATCTCGAAGACCGAGGGGCTGCACTCCGCGTCGAACCTGACCACCGCGTCGTCGCAAAGCTCGGCGGCGAGCACCTTCGGCGACGATCCCAACGAACTGACGAACGCCGCGGGCCTGCTGCCGGGCGATCGCGACGTGATGTTCAAGCTGCAGGGCAGCTACGCCTTCCCGTATGACTTCGTCGTCTCCTCGAACTGGCAGTGGGTGGCAGGGAAGCCCTACACCCGCCGCTTCAGTGTGGGCAACCTGCCGCAGGGCACGCAGACAGTCTTCCTCCAGCCCCGCGACGGTTCGCTCCGCATGCCCGCGCAGAACTTCGTCGACATGCGCTTCGAGAAGCGGTTCCGGTTCGGCGCCACGTCGAGAGTCACGGTGATCGCCGACATCATCAACGTGCTCAATATCGACACCCCGCTTACCTGGATCAGCGAGGTGACCACCAGCCAAAACTTCGCTGTGGCAAACCTGATCGCCAACCCGCGCCGCGCGATGTTCGCACTGCGCTACGAGTTCTAGCGGCAGGTATGGGGCGCTCCTCAGAATCGGGGCGCCCCTGCAGCGCGACTGTGGCGTCGGACTGAAAAGGGAGAGTTCTGCACTCACAACGATCGCATGATCATGACGGTCCTTGGATGCGCGAGCGGAGAAGGAAGTCGCGCGTCGCTCTTCCCGCCATTCGTGAGCACGTCGCTCCGTTGATTGGAGGCGGGTGGGCCAGCCGCGGTTTGGAAGAGTGCCGCGATGAGAGTGGCGCGGCGGGACGCGTGTAGGCGCGGCTTTGCGTGTTTATCGGACGCCGATGGAGTCGGTTTCTAATCGGCGGTGGGTGGCCGATTTGTGGTGTCTGCGCAACTGCGCCGGCATGCGGTGTCACACGACGTTTCCCGATGCGAGGCCTGACTATTGCCGTTCGCACCGCTCAGCGCTCACTCACAATGATAGGTCACCGTTTAAAAATTACCTTCGGCCATGCTTATTATCCCGTTGGCGTCGGTCGTTGTTCGCCTTGTCAATCTGCCGTTTTACGGCCTTGTAATCCGGATCAGTCATCTTGTCTTCGGTCTTCTTCACCGATTCGTCGTGGATGTCGCGAGGAGGCTCCTGGCCCGGCTGCTGGGCCTGACCCTCACCCTCCATGGTGTTCACCTGGTCACTAGTAGTGTCATACGGCTTCGAGGCAGGGCTGTCGGGGTCTAGCACCGCCGCTTTGCTTCTGTCGGCGCCGCCGGGCTGGTCGGGCTGAGGCGACTTGGGCTTTTGACCCTTACTTGGACGAGGATCCTTACTCTCACGGTCGGTTGTCTTTTTGCCATCGCCGCCGGGTTTGTTCGAGCCTGGCTCAAAGTTGCCGCGGTCCTGGTCGATGTCCGAGGGGTTCTGTCCCTCTCGATGGCCGTGTTGTTCCGAGATCTGGTTATTCTGGCGCTTGTTCTGGCCCATCTGGAGCCTCCGGCGCCACTAACGCAAAGAGGGTACCTGAGCAATGCAGGGGTGGGGTGTTGAACCTCATCGTTTGGGTGCCGGAGGTGATCCCCGCGAAGGGGGTAATGCACTGGAGTGATGTGGATCGGCGCCTCAACTCACGAGCTGCACCTCCCCGTGGAACGCCCGACGGTTAACTGGACCGACCTTGACGGCCGGGTACAATTGAGGAGAAGGAGCGCTTTCGGTCGCAGGGCGCGGGTGAACAATGAACAAGTGTTACAAACACGGCCTGGGAGAACATATGTGCTTCGTGCACGACGCGCGCTGCTAGTGCTCGCTGTCGCCGCGGTCGCGCTTGCTTGCCTCGGCGCGATCTATCAGGCAATCGCTACATGGCTAGATAAACGGCACTATCCCGCACCCGGCCAGCGTGTGGATGTAGGCGGCTACCAACTTCATATTCATTGTCTCGGTGAGGGCAACCCTACCGTGATCTTGGAAGCTGCTTTGCCAGGTGCTTCCGCTCATTGGGGTTGGGTCCAACCGGATATTGCCACGACGACGCGCGTCTGTGCTTATGACCGCGCGGGCATGGGATGGAGCGACCCTGGTCCGGAGCCCCGTGACGCCCAAACGATTGCCTCTGAACTGCATACGTTGCTCGACAATGCCAGGATTGAAGGCCCGTTCGTACTAGTAGGCCATTCGTTCGGTGGCTTATATGCCCGTATGTATACGGGTCAGTATCCCGACCAGGTGGTCGGCATGGTGCTGGTCGATTCTACACATCCCGACCAGTGGACGCGCCTCCCACCGGAAGTGGTGGCAGGTGCCATTCCAGACGAGCGGTTGTTGTCGATCGCTCCGTTCCTGGCAAGGCTTGGCCTCACCCGCTTGCTCGGTTTCTTTCCAGCAGACCCCGAGTTACCAGCACAGCACCGCTCGGAAATCAAAGCCTTCAACTCCTCCACGAAATATATGGCCGCCAACTCGGCAGAACTACTGGCTATCACGGCAGCGAGTGCCCAAGTGCTCAACGCAGGAAGTCTGGGTGACCGGCCATTGGTAGTCCTGACGGCGCTGGATTCCTTTGATAGACTCCCGGCAGGACTGGCAACGCGGGCTCAACAAGCCTGGGAGGAATTACAGGCCGACTTGGCAGGACTCTCATCTAACAGCATCCATCGACTCGTTGAAGGGACGACGCATACATCGTTGGTTTACACGCGGGAACACTCACAGTCGACTCGTGCGGGCATTGTTCAGGTAGTGAAGGCCGCGCGAACACATCAGCCATTTGCCCCGTAACGAAAAGCCATTACGCACGGCGAGTCGTATGTGGCAGAGGGCCGATTCACCTTGTGTATCAACAGCGTGGTGGCCGGTTTTGGCGGCCAGACCCGCGGGCGTCCGCCCCGACCGCGGACCGGAGGGTCCAATAAAATCAGCGACTTGCAAGGATGAGCCCTGTCTTGTCGCCTAAGTCATTGATTCGTCAGGTGTTGCGGGTGCAGGGGCCGGACTGGACGATGTCCGCAACTGGCGATTGGTCACGAGCAGCACGTCGGTCCACAGCACCGCTTCTCTGCCGCGGCCGGCTTGCGGGCGCGCACGAAGGCTCTCACGATCCGGCTATCGATTCCCTGACGAGCAGCATCGCATTAGCGCGTGACGACGCGCCGACCCTCAGCGATCAGACTGGTTCAAAATGATCGACATAGTCAGTCGGTTCTGAGTACTACGTTGGGATCCAATCGCGACGCGCGCCACGCGGGCAGCCAGCATGCGCCGGCCGCCACAAGAGTAATCGTCATAATCACGGCAGCCAGCGTTGTGGGATCCGTCGGCTGGACGCCGAACAGCACCGACGCAATCAGCCGATTTAGCCCAAGCGCGCCAGCGAGTCCAACGACGACGCCGAGAATGGTGAGTTGGAGACCCTGCTTCATCACCAGCGCGACCACGCTTGAACGGGCCGCGCCCAGCGCGATGCGGATGCCGATCTCACGCCGGCGCTCCGTCGCCATATAGGAGAGAACACCGTACGTGCCGACGGCCGCAAGGAGCAGCGCCAGCCCGGCGAACGCGCCCAGCAGCTGCGCCAAGAGCGTCGGCCGACGAATCGATTCCGCGAATACCGATTCCATGTCGCGGAGCCGCACGATGGGAACGGCGGGATCTACTTCGCGCACGAGTTGCTCGAGCGTCCGTGACAAGGCGGCCGGCGGCAGGATCGTCCGCAGCACCACGTTCATCGTCGGCGCAGCCATCGCAAGCTGGTCGAGAGATACATAGAGTTCGGTTCCCGTCTCTTTCTCGACGCCGGCCTGCTTGACGTCCTTGGCCACTCCAATCACCGTATGCCAGGCGTTACCGCCAAAGCCAATCGCCGCACTGAGGTTGGGCCGCACACGCTGCCCAATCGGGCTACGCCCTTTCCAGATCCTGTTCGCCAGCGTTTCGTTGACAATGACAACTCTGCCTGGTGACACCGCATCGGCCGGTTCGAAGCTGCGGCCGGCGACGATCGGGACGCCCATGGTCTCGAAATAGTCGCCCATGACTAATTGGTAGTAGTCGATGATCTCAACGGGGCTGCCGTCAGAGGCGGTGTGGTTCTCGATATGGGTAGGGATTGCCTCTGGAGATCGATGCGGCGGCAGACCCGAGATCACGGCGGCCCCCTGCACGCCTGGTGCAACCCGCAGCTTATCGAGAAGGCGTTGATACGCCGGACCGCGCGTGTCGGGGTCGTATGGCTCTGCCAGCGTCATTGAGAACGTCACCAGGCGCGACCGATCGAATCCCGCATCGACGCTCATGAGGTTGTAGACCGTGCGGATCAGCAAACCCGCGCCAATGACGAGCATCACCGCCAGCGCGACTTCGGTCACAACGAGCGCGCGGCGGATGTGATGGCGTCCAGCGCCGCTGGCCCCTCGGTCCCCGCCCTCCTTGAAAGCAGTCACGAGGTCATTAATCCGTCCTTGCGCGACGGGCGCGACGCCAAAGAGCACGCCCGTCGCCATTGACACACCGAGCGCAAAGAGGAGGACGGGCAGGTCGATGGCGATTTCACTCATCCGGGGCACGCTGGTTGGGTACGCGCGGATCAGCGCCTGCACGGCGACACGGGCGAGCCACAGGCCAAGCAGGCCGCCGGCAACGCACAGCATCACGCCTTCGGTCATCGTCTGCCGGAGCAGCCGGCTTCGGCTGGCGCCAAGAGCCGCGCGCACCGCAAATTCACGACGACGTGACTCGGCACGGGCCATCAGCAGGTTGGCGAGATTCGCGCACGCGATCAGCAGAACGAACCCGACAGCGACTTGCAGTATCCAGATCGAACGGCGGGCATCGCCAACAATCGCGTCCTGCACCGGCTGCATCTGAAGGGTGTGATCGGCCGCGCGCGATGGACGATTCGTGGGGACATGGCCCGAGGAGCCGGTACGCTCGCCCCAGTTCTCGAGGAATGCGTTCAACTCTGTCTGCGCCGCCTGCGCCGTGACGCCGTCCTTCAAGCGCCCAATGACATGGAGGATGTGGAAGCCGCGGTCCTGACGAATAGCCGCAGGGAGCCCGAGGGGCAACCAGATTGCGGTGCGGTTGTCCATGACATCGATGCCGGATGGCATGATGCCAAGGATTTCGTGGGGACGGCCCTCGACATTCACGGTTTGTCCAACGAGTGGTTGTCCTCCAAAGACGGTTTGCCACAACTCGTACGAGAGAATCGCGAGGGGTGGCGCCAAGCCCCCGGCACGATCGGTTTCTTCCTCGCTGAAGATGCGTCCCTGCGCCGGCTGAACGCCAAGCGTCTTGAGCAGGTGGGCGTCGACAGATATCGACCGCACGCGCAGAGGTCGATTGCCTGCCGTGACGTTGACTTCGCCGGTTGTGTAGGCCCCACCCATGGTTCTGTACGCCCCGACCGCAGCAAACGATTGATTCATCTGCCGGAACTCCAGGTACTCCTGCACCGAGAGCGGGTTCCTGGTCAGTCCGAGCGCCGGAAATTCCGTGGTCAGATACATGAGCTGTTCCGCTTTGGGATAGTCGAGCGGACGCAGGATCACGCCGTTGACGATCGAGAAGATGGCCGTATTAGCGCCGATTCCTAGCGCCAGCGTCAGGAGCGCGACCGCCGTGAACACGGGAGTGCGCCGAAGCGTGCGCAGCCCATGGCGCACGTCGCGCGCCAGGTCGTCCACCCACGGAAGGCCTCGCTGATCCCGGAGCGCGTCCATCGCTTGCGAGGCGCCTCCCGCCTCAATCCGCGCGGCGCGCGAAGCATCGTCGGGGTCGAGACCACGACGTCTCGCGTCGTCTGTGGCCATTTCCATGTGCGACCGGAGCTCGTATTCCAAGTCGGCGTCGCGCCGGCCTGGAAGCAGCGTTCCGTGAAGACGCTGAATCCATTCGCGAAAGATGCGCATGCGATCTCCCTGACTCACGCCTCGCCGTGCAGTAGCGTGTGGATGATGCCCGCCATCTGGTCCCACGCGTGTTTCTCCTCGGCGAGCTGACGCCGGCCCGCCGGTGTGACCGCGTAGAACCGGGCTTTGCGATTGGTTTCCGTGGTGCGCCAATTCCCGCGGAGCAGGCCACGCTGCTCCAGCCGCATCAGCGCCGGATACAGCGTGCCCATATTGAGCTGCAGCGCACCGCCGGACACTTGCTCGAGGCGCGCGGCAATGGCATAGCCGTGCAGCGGCCCGAGCGAATGCAACGTCTGAAGGACCATCAGGTCGAGTGTGCCCTGCAGAACGTCGGCTTTGGATCGAGCGGCTTTATTAGACACACCAATGGAGTATCACTGCGAGCATTAGAGCGTCAAATGAAATGACGAGTGTGGTACCCAGGCGGCCAGGTCGTCCTATAGGGTGCTCGCCCGTCGGCTGATGTGGTACAGGCAAGTGGTTCAGCGCAGAAGAGGTCGTGAGTCCACAAGAAAGCCGTGTTGATGAGGTTGGTGACCCTAGCGTTCGCGAGTTGGAACCCGCCAATGGCTCCGATAGAGCCCGCAGTTGCCTTGCGAACTAGCTGAGCGGTTCAGATGAAACCATTGTGCCGAGGCGCTTGTATTGATGTCGCTCTTCGAGACTGACTCGCGAAACCCTGGCGAACCTGTCAATAACAGGCCATTTACGCTGCTTCTCGAATCAGCCAGTTGCGGAAATCGTCCAGTGCGGCGAGCCACTCACACGCTCCGCGCTCATTGTGGTCCTCGGCCTGGCCGTCAGGCATCGCACACCGCCTGCGGCCGCGTGACTTGGCACGAGTCCAGCCCGAGGAGCCAATTACATCAATGCCATACCGATAGTCATTGGTTCCGGCCGTAACTCCGGGCAGTTGGCCGCGTCTTATTCGCGTTCCATCCAACCCGCGAGCTGTCACGCGCGGACGGCTGCGTGTCCGCACGCGGACGACCCGGTCCCGCCGTCTGTCCCACGGTCAAATCGTGGCACGATTCTAGGCAACGTTATGGCATGGGCGTTGCTCGGGCTCACCCGAATGCCGATGCGACATTTGCGACGGTTCCGCGATCAGCCGCTCGACGACATCACCTTCGCAGCGACGCGGCGCGCGGAATAGAGGAGCGCGTTGCCACCGATCCTGCGCGCGACGATCTCGGGCGCCGGTCTGGTCGTCGCGAGGCTCCTTTTGCGCCAGCCACCGGACCTCGCTCTTCAGGGACTTGCCGGCAACCTGTCTGGTCTCCGTGCGGCGCGGTCCGAACGCCAGATGCCCGCCCGAATGATCGGGATTGCGGTCGCTCTCGTGGGCCTGTCGTGCGGCTCGATCTCGACGCCGTCGGCGCAGGCGCGTGCTTCCGGGACGCAAAGCGGTTTCTTCATCAACGGCGACGTGCGCTTGAGTTATCGTCTCGATCTGCCGGCGCGAACCGGTAGAGTGCCCGCCGTTGTGTTCGGCCACGGCTCGGGACGCCAGTCCAAGGACTCGTGCCGCTTTCTCGCCGATGGCTTTCTGTCGCGTGGCTTCGCCACGCTCTGTTACGACAAGCGCGGCGTCGGCGAATCGAGCGGCAGCTTCGTGTTCGTCGGCGCGAAGGACAGCATTCCAGTCTTTGACGATCTGGGATCGGACCTGGCAGCTGGCGCTGAGTTTCTGAAATCGCACCCTGAGATCGATCCGGCGCGCATTGGCCTCGCTGGCGTGAGCCAGGCCGGCTGGATCGTGCCGGTTGCCGCAGCCAAGTCGAGACCGGCATTCATGGTCTTGCTCGCCGGGCCAACCGTGTCGGTGGGCGTCGAGAACTTCTACAGCCGGGTTGTGGAACATGGTTTCGCGACTGCCGAGGAGGGGTCTCGGCAGATGCCATCGTTCCGCGGCTTCCACGGGTTCGATCCCAAGCCGGTGCTCGAAACGCTCGACGTGCCTGGACTGTGGCTGCTCGGCGGTGAAGATCGCAGCATCCCGACGCCGGACACAGTACGAATTCTCGATCAGCTGATCGCGTCGGGCCGGCCCTTCGCGCATGTGGTGTTTGCAGGATTCGGACACGATTTGTCTGGCGCTCCGATCTGGGCCGAGATTGATCGGTGGCTCGCAGAGGCACTCCGTTGAGCACGTCAACCCCACGCCGTTCCAGCACATCAAACGCCCTATGACCTTCGACAACCTGCGCCAGGACGTCCGCCTCGCCATCCGCAGCCTGCTTCGCGCGCCGGCTTTCGCAGTGGTCACGATTCTGACCCTTGGGCTCGGGATCGGCGCGAATACGGCGATCTTCTCGATCGTCAACGGCGTGATCCTCCGCCCGCTCGGCTACCAGAAGCCCGAGCAGTTGATGTACCTCACCACGAAGTTCCCAGGGCTTGGCTTCGATCAGTTCTGGGTGTCGCCGCCCGAGTACTTCGAGTTCGTCGAGCTCAATCAGTCGTTCGCTGTTGTTGGTGCTTACTCGACAGGCGAGGTCAACCTGAGTGCCGGGGATCGCCCGTTGCGCGTGCGCTCGGCCGCGGTCGACGATCGCCTGCTGGCGGCGCTTGGCGTCCAACCGATCGCCGGGCGGCTATTCGGGAGAGGCGAGACCGACGTCATTCCGTCGCCCAACCCGACGGGCCCGATCCAGGCACCCCCGATGTGCATCCTGTCGTACGACCTGTGGCAAACCGCCTTCGGCGGCCAACAGAACATCGTTGGTCAGTAACAACGTCGTCCCAAGACCAGACTCAGCGGCGATTTCCATCCGGCGAGTCGCGAGATTAAGCAGGAACGTAGGCCAACCTGATCACATCCTCGCCAATCCGATCATTAGCCATCAGGCGGAGCGGCGGCCGGGGCCCGGCGAAATATGGCTTGCCGTGACCAAGCACGACGGGGTGCAGGTAGATTCGATACTCATCGATCAGACCAAGTTCGGTCAGGCTTTGCGCCAAGTCCGGGCCAGCAACTTCGATCTCCCCGTCGCGCTCGGCCTTCAGCTCGCGGATCGCGCCCTCAAGATCATCCTCAACAAGCCTGGCGTTGGGGCCGACCGACTTCAACGAGCGCGAGACGACCCATTTCGGCTGGTTCCGCCACGCCGCCGCGAAGGCGCGTTCCTCTGCATCCCATTCAGGATGATCGTCGTCCCAGTAGCGCATGACCTCATACATATGGCGACCGTAGACACTGCCCGCCTGCCCCTGAGCCTCCTCGATGAAGTGGCGGAAGAGCGTGGGGCTTGGCGCAAACGCCATATGGTCGACGTAGCCGTCCAGGGACTGGTTCATTCCGAACACGAGCCTAGCCATACCACTTCCTTTCCTCACGCGGTACATCCGCGCGGTTCTGATTGCGTGATGCAATCGGTTGTAAGCTGAGATCGACTGATTTCATATCGCAATTGGTTGCTGCTCAATGCTTTGCGGTCGATTAGGCCGCACTGGACGATGTCCGCAACTGGTTGAGCGAGCAGCTCGCGATTGCCGAGCCCCATCATGTCCAATCGCATTCAGCGTCGCGGCATGCATGCCGCTACTGCACGGGCACGGCCTCGGGGAACGTCCACCGACCTTCAGGATGTCCGGACGCGGTCGATACAGGCGCACCATGTAGTTCCAGTCCTTCATGATCGGCAAACAGTTCGGCGTCTTGCCGTCGCAGCCGCCGAAGCGAATGGTCACCGACCCGTCCGCATCCTTCTTGGCCGTGATGTTGTTGAGCGTGTAGGCGTCGAACGCGTTCTTCGCGAAGAAGCCCTCAGCGTTGTAAACGCTGATCGACCAGAAGCCGTCCACGGGGACATCCTTGACCGTGAGCCGATATCGGGTCGTGCCGTCGTTCTTCGCCGGCGTCACATTCAGGTTACTTGCCGCCCTTGCCCTTGTCGACGCCGGCCGGCCCGACGTCCTCGAGCGCCGACTGCCAGCCGTCCATGATGGTGCCGGTGATCGACCCGTCGTGAGCGGGAGGAATCGCCAGCGACCGGCCCGACGTCCTTGGTGTTGAAGAAGGGCTTCAGATAGATCACATCCGGGTTCGGCGTGAGTGTCTGGATCTTCCAGTCTGGCAGCCGCGACCAGAAGACGATCTGATTCGGCTTGGCGCCCGCACGGATGCCGGCCTGCAGCATCAGGTCGAGATTGACTGCCGGCATGGCCCAGTTGATCGCTTCGATCGCACGTCGATGAATGGTCACTTCGAACGTCGTTCCCCCAGAGACCGCCTTGATTGATGCCGGTTGGCGCGCGCCGATATCCGACATCGCTCAGGTCTTGTGCAGAGCGGCATGTCGGGTCTTTCGAAGCGGACATGCTGCACCACTCGCGGCGATCGGTCTCTATGGCGTCCTCGCCTATACGGTCGCACAGCGCACGCGCGAGATCGGCCTCCGCATGGCGCTTGGAGCCGCGCCCGACCGCGATCGCGGCATGTGCTGCGTCAGGTTGCGATCATGACGCTCGTGGGAACGCTCGTGGGCCTCGCCGGCGCGCTCGCCGTCGGCAAAGGCGCGCAGTCGATTCTCTTTCAGATGACCGGTGCCGATCCGGCGGTGCTGGCGCTCTCGGCCGCTGCGCTCGCGCTGGTCGCGCTATGCGCGCCGGCTTCACCCCCGCGCACCGTGCGTCACGAGTGGATCCGATGACGGCGTTGAATACGAATAGCTTGCAGAGCTCGCGTCCACATCGGTCCCAAATCGCTCGGGTGCGCCGCTAGTGGGGATTCGAACGGGCTTCACGCCGCCTCCCGAATGAGCCAGTCTCGGAGATCGTCCAGTGCGGCGAGCCAACTCATCCGCTGTTCACGATTGACGGGCCTCACCAAACGCCCCGGTTCGGCCAAGTCCGAGACGCACGTCACGGCCGGCCGCGGCGCGGTGATGTTTACTGCTGTTCTCTTTGGGACGCCACCGGGGGGTCGACCACCGAACCCCAGAATCCGATCATCATCTCTTCCCACGTCTGGTCGCCCCATTTCACGTCCTTCGTGGGGTCGGGGTTGTATTTGTTGGCCGGCGAGTTGTCGAAGTGCGCCACGACCTCGACCTTGGTCCCCTTCGGCAGGCGCTTCGGCGTGGCCAGTTCGTAGGTGATCTGCCAGTTGAAGTCGTATTTCGGCACGCTCAGGAGCACTTCCGACGTGCCGTCTGCGTAGAGCGCCGTGTAGGTCATGTCCTTGCCGCGCATGTGCATGTGCGGCGTCAGGCTCGTCATGACCACGTCCTGTCTGAGCTCGGTGACGGCTTTCACCTCCGCGTTCGGATCGCCCGCGGGAATGAGGAACTTCGGCTGCACGGCGAGGCCGGTAACGTGGACCTTCGTCGGCGCTTCCTTGGCGAAGACGAACCCGACTTGCGTGCGATCGGTGGCTTCGGCGCCGTTGGTCGTGTAGTGAATCTCCAGGATGACGTCGTGTCCGGCGCGCAACAGCTTCGCGATGCCAGGCTCGAAGACGAGGCCCGGCTTGTTCGGCGATACGCCCGTGATGTTCGTCGGCCCGAAGGTGCTGCCACGACGTGGCGGCTGATCGCTGTGGGGCTCCGTGTAGGCGATGATGTGGTGCACGTACGCGCGCGCGCTCGGTTTGATCTCGACGGCGGTGTACCACCGGTCCTCCGGCAGGTTCACCGGAATCCGGATGTACTTGTAGTCGATCGTTCCGGCGGCCGGAATCTTGAAGTCCTCGGTCATTGAGTAGACCGCGTCAGGCTTGCCGATTGTCCAGCCGTCGGCCATCGCCGGCATCTTCGGCATGTCAGCCAGATCGCCCCTCGGCGCGCCAGCGTCAACCCACGAGACGATCGTCTCGATTTCCTGGTCGGTCAGACGCGGATCGTTGCGGAACCGGCCGTGCGGCATGTCCGAGCCCCACGGCGGCATCGTCCGCTCGGTGACGCGCTTCTTGATCGAGCGCGCCCACGGACGCGCGTCTTCGTACGACGTCAGCGACATCGGCGCAAACATCGTCGCGCGATGGCACTCGATGCACGTTTTGTAGAAGATTGGCGCGACGTCCTTGGTGAAAGTCGGTGTGCCGTCGGCGGCGGTGTCAGGCCCTGTGGCAGCGGCTACTGCTGCGAGGACACTCACGGCCACGGCGGCGACGAGACTCAACACCCGCGCGAAACGCATCGGACTCCCCTTTGCAGTTTTTCCCGCAACGACCGCGTGGAGAGGCGGCCGGCTCCGGCTGATTATCGCAAGCTTGGCGGGAAAGCCAAGAGAAAATGCGTCGCCGGCCTGGCAACGCTCTTGGGCAACGCGCGGCGGCCGTCGAGTTCTGTTGACTGCAACCTCCGACCTTGTTTTCACCGACGGTCACGAGTTCGCCGTCGACGTGTTCGCTTTGCGGTGCGAGAACCTGCCGAGGCACGCGGCTGTGAGTCGCTGGACTTACGGGTGGTCGTTGCGGTTGCGTAATTCTGCTGGACGAACCGCAATCCTTCTACCAGCCACTTTTTCAGCACTGTAGTGGTGTGGCAACCGGGCGGCGACACGAACACGAACCCGCGCAGTGGCCGCCCAGTCAAATCCATGGGACGAACGTGAGGACGAGCCAAGGCTTGTGGCATCTCCGTCTCGACGACCCGGACCACCAGATCGGCCCCGGCCACGCCGCAGCACATGCGTCCGTTGCACAGAAAGGCGACACCACCGAACATCTTTCGCTCGGTAATGTCCGATCGTTCGCTGAGGACTTCTCTGATTCGCGCGGTCAGTGTCTCGTCGTAAGGCATGAGCCGCTCAGCTCCCTACCACTGCGCAGAGCGCGGCCAATCGGCGATCATCCGAGCACCGAGCGGAAGTATGACGCGCCGAAGTCAACAAGCTCGCGCGTCACGAACAGCATGGCGTTGGCATTGCCGACGCGTGCCTGGCGTACGGCCCCAGTGTGAATGAACTGCCTCGCCAGATCCCGAGCCGTGAATCGCCGCGCTCGCAAGTACGTCCTCGATACGCAACTCTTCATCAACGCGTTTCGTGACCCGGTTGCCAACGAGGCACTTCAGCGCTTTCATCGTGCGTTCTCACCATTCGGGCACCTCAGTGTCATCGTCGCTCAGGAACTGCGCGCCGGCGTAAAACAGCCGAGTGATTCGAAGGCGTTGGAGCGCAATGTTCTCAGGGTGTTCGAGCGAGCCGGTCGAACGATCACGCCGTCACCCGCCGCCTGGCATCGCTCAGGTGATGTGCTGTCCGAAATGGGGGCGCAGGAAGGCCTGGAGGCTCGCAACTCAGACGTCCACGATACTCCTGGCTTCTTCTAAGTCTTTGGTGTCTCGCCCCTCCCCGAAGAAAGCAGAGTAGACCGCCTGCAGTCTCGGCCGGTGGGGCGAAGTTGAGGTCCCCGTCAGACCACACAAGTCCACTAGCGTCCGGAGTTCGAACCCGCGCACATTCTGGCGGCGCGCCGGTTGGACGGCGGCCAACAACGCCTCGCGCACCTCATGGGACTCGACCCGACCGACTCCGTCCTCGACGAGACCGGTGAAGCGCGGTGGGTTCAGCGGTTGTTCGTGGCCGACAACTCGGCGCTCGCACGTCGACACTCAGGATGCAAGAATGTCTTGAGTACTGGTGACGAGAACACAGGTGCAGCCGGTCTCGCTCCAGACTCGCTTGTCGCCGGAACCAGGCTCTGCCCGGTTGTAGTCTCCAGGGTAGAGCTTGCGGTCGTCGATCCACAGCTCGCCGTCGAGGAGCCACAACTCTTCCAATCCTGCATGCGTGTGCGGGGGATAGTCGACGCCCGGCGCGAGTCGCACCAGCATGCTCACGCGATGCCTCTCCGTATCGGTCGCCATCAGCTTGACGAAGATTCCCGGCGCAACCTCCTCCCATGCTGGTTCGGCCCATTGCCTGGCCGGCGGCGCCTCGGGCTTCTCGCCTGTTTCAGCCGCGATGCGGTGCGCGAGGCGTTCTTGCAGCGACGCCGACGGCCGTATGACATTAGTCGGCCAGAATACGAAGCTGTCCGCGACCGGCCGCAATGTTTCGAGTTCCTGCTGGCAGTGAGAGCATGACACGAGATGCGCTTCGACTGCGGCGGCTTCGTTTGGAGTAAGCGCCTGCATCACGTATGCAGACACCTCCGCCGACTGGTGGCAGGGGGTGCGGTCGAAGGACGAGCTCATGGCCTCTGCCCTCCCTCGGCCAGCGCCTGGCGGAGCTTGTGCAATCCGGAGCGGATTCGCGTCTTGATCGTTCCGAGAGGCTCGTTCAACCGCGCCGCCACTTCGGCATACGTCAATTCGGAAAAAAATGCCGCCTCGATCGCATTACGCTCGTCGGGGGTCAGGACGGCCAGCGCGCAGCGAAGCGCCTGGCTCCGCTGCTTGAATGCGATGAGATCGTCGGGATGGGCGGTGCCGGTTGCTGGCCACGGATCCCCGGGTTCCCGCTGGACGCGCTTTTTGCGCTGGTCGAACCGGAGCCGGTCGATGGCGCGTGAGCGCGCCTGGTTCATGATCCACCCAAGAACGGTCCCGTCCGCCTCCTGGTAGCGCGATGCGTGCCGCCAGACATCGTGGAAGACGTCGAGCGTCACTTCTTCGGCGGTTTCGCGATTGACGGTGATTCTCATGACGAACGTGAAGACCGCGCGATGGGCCCGTTCGTACAGCGCGTGCAGTGCGCGCTGATCGCCCGCGGCGACGGACCGGACGAGGGCGACCCATTCGGCCTCCGATACGAGCGCCTTGGACGGGCTCGCATAGAGGACTGCGCCGAGCGTGCCTGGGGAACGTTCACGGTCCGGAACAAGGCGAGGCGGCGCGCCCATGGCCGAGACATCTTTACCTACCTTGGGCCGCCCTCGCAAATGTCGGTGGCATGCCGATCACGCGACGCGATCCGCCGTACCGTCGTCCGAGACAATGTGGGAATGCTGGCCACAGATGTCGGCGAAGTGCGCGTCCTTGTAGAAATGGCCCATCGCGTACCCACACAGAAGCGAAAACACTTCGGTTTGTGCCAACTGATTCCAGAGCATCTCGAGCCGGATCGCGGCATCGCGTTCGCCGTCCTGCCACAGAACGTCGACCATCTGCCCGAAGATGCGAACCGTACAATCGACGCGGTCACGACGCACTCGTTGAATCTCTTGATACATCTGATCTTTGAACTTGCCTGCGTCCGGCCGGCCATCCATCATGAAGGTGGACAAGGTCTCCTTGGCGTCGAGCAACAGGAGGTGATGTGAACGCTGCAACTCGTCCACGCCCAGCGATCGGTCCGTTAGCTCTCGAATAATCTCTGCACGCAGAGTGGGCGTCGCGACGACCATTCCCGGACTCCCACCATCGAACCCCTCTTCCAGGAATCCGGCGACGATTCGAGCGAGAGATCTATCGCTTTCGTAGAAACGGACCGCGTGATATCCCGACGGCGCGGAGGACGAACTAGCGACTCGTTCCATTTTGCCCACCATTCGTGTCGACGTGAAAAGTTGGTCGTGCGGTCGGCCCTGCAGTCCGGCCCGGTATGCGTCATGTCACCTCATAAAACGACAACGGCGCATTCACGGATTGCGGGGGCGAACGGGTGTGGAAGGCGAGATTCTGTTCCTCAGGCTGGCGACGTCGGGGACACCGCTGGCACCAACTCCTGGGCGAACGCGACCTCACGTTTGCAGAGGCGACGCGGATCGTTGGCCTTCGGATCGGGAAGCCCGATCTGTCGTGTGTGCAATTCCCCTCTGCGCTGAGGGCGATCGAGCTGGTCAACGTGGCGACCGGCGCTGTGACCAGGCCGAGAAGCGTGGTGCCGCCCTACGACGCGTTCATCTACGCGCCGTGGCCGGGACGAGGCAGCTACCTGTTCCCGCTGGTCACGCTCGGAGCGCAGCCCGGTAATGGGGGCGACCTTGAAGCGGTCGCCCCCAGCATCGAGCGCTGCTACTGGCGGTCGAACACCATCTTGTAGGGCTCCTGTTTGGCGTTGACGGGTGTGCCGGCGTCAGTCAGCGTCTTGCCGTCCGCCGATACGGTGTACACGTCGACGTACATCGGCTTGCCGTCCAGTTTCGCCGTGACCTCAAACGAGCTGTCGTTGATCTTGCGGAACGCAAACGTCGTCTTCGAGCCGGCCATCATCCCCTGCGCCGCGTTGTCCTTCCCATCGAACTGACCGCTGGCGATTGCGACGCCGTTGTACTTCAGCGCGACGCCGGCGGCGCCGCTTGACGCGATCTCCAGCGTAGTCATGGGCATTTTCACGTCGGTGCTGATCCACTTGCCCGCAAATCCCGGTCCGCCCGACACCCGCTTGTACGTCGCGCTGAAGTCCATTGCCCCGCCGTCCGGCTTCATCATCTTGCCAGCGACCGCCAGCACGTCCCCGCTGAGCGACAGGTGGTAGGTGGCGGACACTTTGCCTTTCATCTGGTTCTTGACGTCCCACACGTTCGCTGACGTTGCCGTCCATGCCGTCGTACCGCCGTCTGGCATCGGGTAGTCCTTGCCATCCAGCTTGAACGTGTATGTGAAGCCCTGGCTGCTGAACTGCATCATCTCGCCTGGCGCCGGCCCAATCGTGACGGTGTCACCTGTCAGAGTGCTCTTTGCCTGGTTGATCTTCCACTTGCCCACGTACGCCGGATCCGCCGCCCGCACGGTCGAGACGACGAGCGCGAGCGACACGAGAACAAGCACACCGCGTGAGACTTCCTTCATTCTGTACCTCCTGGAATTGACGCTATTGGCAGTCCTGAGGCGAACAGACTGCCCATGCCGCTCTCCGTGGCCGAAGCTCGATACAATCAAGTTAATGCGAAGACTCATCATAGCGGCAGCCGTGGCTGTGACCGTTCTCAGCCAGGGACTTCCGGCCCAGCAACCTGCGCCCTCCTCTAACGAGACAGCGCGCCTCAACGCGTGGTTCGAGAAGAAGTACGAGGAACAGCTCGCCTTCAGCCCGATTCAACAGACCTTTCTCGGTCGGAAGTCCGCTGCGATCGACGACATGTCGATCGCCGCACAGGACAAGCAGCTGGCTTGGCAGCGCGCGTCGGTCGCCGAGCTGAAGCAGACGTTCGACTACGCGAAGCTCACGCCCGAAGCGCAGACATCGTACGACCTCTGGATTTACCAGTTGCAGCAGGCGGAAGCGGCCCTGCCCTTCCGGACCAACGGTTACGTCTTCGACCAGATGTCCGCCATTCACGCGTTTTTCCCTCAGCTGCTCATTGCCTTCCACCGGGTCGATGACGCTGCAGACCTCGAAGCGTACGTGGCTCGCATCCGCGAATCAGGACGGGCGGTGCGGCAGCTCATCGAGATCTCGAAACGCAATGTCGTGGCGGGCGTGCGGCCACCGCGCTTCGCCTTCGACTTCGTGATCGACGAATCGACGAAGGTCATCACCGGCGCGCCGTTCGACAAGAGCGGCACCGACAGCGCGGTCTGGGCTGACGTGAAGGCCAAGGTCGCCGATCTCCAGAAAAAAGGCATGCTCAATGAGGCGAAGGCCCAGGCGCTCCTAGACGAAGCGCGCGTGGCGTTGACCGGACCGTTCCGCACCGCTTATCAAGACCTCATCGCCTGGCAGAAGGAAGACCGCCTCAGTGCTCCCGAAAAGACGTCCGGCGTCGGGACGCTGCCGAACGGTGCGGCGTACTATCGCGAGCGTCTCGCCAACCAGACGACGACATCGATGTCGGCTGACGAGATTCATCAGATTGGGCTCAGCGAGGTGGCGCGTCTCCGCGGTGAGATGGAAGCGATCCGAAAGGAGGTGGGTTTTGCGGGCGACCTCCGAGCGTTCTTCGCCGAGCTCCGGGACAAGAAGGACGATCCCCGGTTCTACTACCCAGACAACGACGAAGGACGCGCCGCGTACATCAAAGATGCGACGGCGGCCATCGACCGAATCAAGATCCGTCCTCCCCAAGCACTTCGGCGTCCTTCCCAAGGCTGACCTCGTCGTCAAGCGGGTCGAGCCATTCCGCGAACAGCCGGGCGCCGCGCAGCACTATTTCCCGAGCACACCCGACGGCTCGCGCCCGGGCGTCTACTACGCGCATCTCGCCGACATGAAGGCAATGCCCAAGTCCGAGCTCGAGGTCATCGCGTATCACGAGGGCCTGCCGGGCCACCATATGCAGATCGCGATCGCACAGGAGCTGACGACCATCCCGACCTTCCGACGTCAGGCTGGCTTCACGTCGTACATCGAGGGTTGGGCGCTGTACTCGGAGTGGCTGGCACGCGAGATGCCCGGCACCTACCAGGATCCGTATTCGCGTTTCGGCCGGCTCGGTTCCGAGATCTGGCGAGCGATTCGACTGGTCGTCGACACCGGCCTGCATGCGAAAGGCTGGTCGGAGGAAGAGGCCGTGCAGTACTTCCTTGCGAACTCAGCGACAACCGAGGCGCAGGCACGGTCCGAGGTGCGGCGCTACATGGTCACGCCCGGCCAGGCGACCAGCTACAAGGTCGGGATGCTGAAGATTCAGGAGTTGCGCCGACGGGCCGAGGCCGCGCTCGGTGATCGGTTTGACCTCCGGGCGTTCCATGACACGGTCCTCGGCGGGGGCTCGATGCCGCTGACGATGCTGGAGCAGCGCATCGACCGCTGGGTGGCGTCAACCATTGCATCGAGGCCCAACCCATGAGCAGGATGCGCTGAGACGCTCGATGGTGGCCGAGTCTCAGGGCGCAAAGACGAATGGGGACTGCTCCAGTACGCTCACGAAGTTCATCGTGCCGGGTACCGTGAACACCGCAAACCACGTATACGCCCCGGGAGGTTCCGCGCCGTTGAAGGTGTATTGCAACACCTGCTGCTGCACCGGGGCCGGGACGAGGTTGGTCGCGATCGGTACCTGTCCGGGCACCGGAGGCCCATTGAGCTGCAGCGACAGGAACTGTCCGTCGGTGAGCTGAACCATGATGTACGCATCGACGGGGCTCGGCGCGCCTCCAGGCGTCACGGTTGCCACGACCGTCATGGTGTCGCCGGTGTGATAGCTCGCCGCGTTCAGTTGAAGCGTGACCTTGGGAGCGGCTGGCGCCGCAGGGCCGTCGATTCGGAGGTGCCGCCCAACCGACGGAATGCCCGCGAGGGCACCGGCCTCTGGGGCTGCGGTCGCATCGAGCACGAAGAGCAAATAGGGCCCAGGCGGCAGGAGATTCGGATTCTCTGGGAGGTTGACAGTTAAACCTCCGTCGCGGCGTGTGAAGTTCAAGCCGACGTAGCGCTGGTCGGCGTTGAAGGCGTGTGTGACGGACCCAGCCCTGAGTACCACGACTCGGTTGATGGTCGACGCTTGTGGCGTCGTCACTTCCATCGTGCCGCCGAGCGGAGCGCTTGCGGGTGCCGCACTGATCGTCGGTCGATCAGGGCTGCCAAAATACCAAGGCTCAAAGAGTTCGATCCGCAGCTCGCGATTGTCGACGGTGCCCTGCTGGGCAGTTTCGGGCAATGAGTGCGGAAAGTCCGCGATGTTGTGGAAGCTCCAATTGGCAGCCAGGTTCGATCCGGCAATCCAGACGCGGCCATCGGGCATCAACAGCGCGACCGAATGATAGTTGCGTGGCACGGTCGGGTTGGCGTCTGCGGGTAATGTTGTCCAGCTGTTCGAAAGCGGGTGGTAGATCTCAATCTGAAGCACGGCGCCAGCCGGGTCTTGGGTGCTATCGCGAAACCCTCCGCACACCACGACCTCCGAGGTCGGGAGCAAGACCGCGTTGAGGTTGGTGCGGATAGGCGACACCCCGTTCACAAGCAGCGTGCGCGGCGGTGTTGGTTGCCACGACGGCGCGGCATCGTCGAGGTCGATCATCTTCGCAACAGTAGATCCGCACATGAGAAGGCGTGTGCGATATCCAAACTCGGGCAACAACGGCAACAACACTGAGGTGACCGCAAAGGAGTCGTATTCCGCACCAGGGCCGGGGCAAACGACGCTCCAAGCAAATGACGCCGTGTTCCATCTGACACTGAAACCTGCCAGCGGAGTCGTGAAAAAGAGTGTCGCATCCTTGATGAGATGCGCACGAGGATAGGCGCTGAGCGGCCCCGGCACGGTACCTCGATCGATCCAGTACCCCGGTGCTGGTGCGGGTGTGTAAGTCTCAATCGTGTTGTTGACGTGACGCGTGTCGCTGTTGCTCGCAGGACCCGCGACCGCCACGGCATCGCCGTTACCGAGCGTCACCAGTGTTGGATACCACCGCCCACCTCCGGTGGTCTTGAAGCGCTCTGGGACCATGCGCGGCACGGGCACCCACTGTGCACCCACTGGCTCGAAGATATAGGCTTCCGCCGTACCACGGAATATGCCGTGCGAGCCGTGCCCTCCACCGCCCGGCTGCGCCCCAGCCCATGATTCGGTCCCACCGGCCACGAGCAAACGTCCATCCGCGAGCAATGTGTGCCCGCAACAAAAGAGATCGCGAATCGTTGGAGACGGCACAGGCGTCGTAATTGCGAACGTTTGACAGTCGAAGAGGCGAGCGTGATCGAAGAGACCCAGGTGGTGCTGGCCGGGATCGTGCTGATCTCCACTGAAGTACAGGATCTTACCGGTGGGCAAGAGCGCCGCATGCACGGCGAGGATCTGAGCGAAGGCTGCTTGGGTGGCAGCCGGCGCGCCTTCGGGGAGTACGAACGTACGCATGGGAGATCTCGCCGGGGGGCATGGCGATGCTAGCAGGTTGGCGAAAAAGCCCGCAACCTGAAACAACGACAAAGGCAGCGCTCACGGGCCGGGACCTCGGTGCGCGTCCGCCGCTGGCACCCGGCGGAACTCGACGCGGCCCGATCGCTCGATCGCCGCCTCGTACTCGGCATCCGGCTCGATCCGCCCGCCCAACACGTTTCTGTAGAGAAACAGCGGATCAGTCGTGGGCGGCAGCGGAAAGCGCACCTCCAGGCTGCGGATGGCCGGCATGCGCCGGCGCACCTCGCGCGAGCCCTGTGCGAGTGCGCTGTACTCCTCCATGCGGAACAGAAGTCTCGAGGAGGAGAATCTCGCCGGTTGCACGAGCGCCACCACGACGAGCACCACGCTTCCGGCCACGAACGTGGTCCGCGGTCCGGGGATTGCCGTCAGCCCAAGCGCGACCATCAGCACGAATGGCGGCAGCAGCGGCAGGAACCAGTACCAGTCGAACGAGCCCTGCCAGGCCGCGAAGCCGGCCACGGTGCACGCGATCGGTGCGACCGAGATCGAGGCGAGCGCCAGATCACGGCGCACGCGCCAGAGCGCTGCCGCGGCGCATGCCAGCGCGAGCGGGAGGAACCATCTGGACGACCACGGCATCAGCAGGAACTGGTGAAACGCGCCGCCGACCCCGACCGCCGCCTCCTGCAGCCGCAGTGATCCCGGGTCGCCGAGCGTCTTCAGCACGTCCTCCACGACGCGCGTTGGGGTGGCCGGGCCGGACGGGTGAAGGATCAGGTCCAGCAGAAACGGAATCTGCAGGATCAGGACGGTTCCAGCGATCGCACTCGCCGTCCGCGCCGCGCTCGCCCACCGCTTGCTGGTGAGATCGCGCACCACGAACGACCCCATGACCGGGAGCGCCACGAAAATCGAGGCGGAGTGCGCCTGCACCGCCAGCCAGGCGAGCACGGTCGCGGCGAGCGCCCGCCAACGTGACGGCTGGCGGCCCGCGGCGAGCACGGCGGCCATCGCCAGCTTCACCAGCGCCACGGCGAGCGGCGGATTCCAGATCGTGGCGCTCAACGCCAGATCGAACGGCGACGTCGCGCCGGCGAGCACGATTGCCAGCGCAAGCACCAATGATCCGAGCCGCGACCAGATCGCCATCAGCAGCACACCGTCGGCCAGCGACTGAATGATCGACAGGCCGATGCCGCCGGCATGCGGCAGATTGCCCGTCGCCGGCCCGACGACGATGCGAATTAGCCAGAGGGTCCAGTAGAAGACCGGGCCAGTGGCTCGGCCGCCTACCGTGCTCGGCGTGCCGCTGAGCGGCAGGTCGTGCCAGGGACCGAGCGCGATCGCCCAGTCGCGGATCTGATCGCCATGGAGCCAGAAGCTTTGGGAGATGCCGTGGGTTCGAACCACGGTGAGTCCGAGGCAGAGTACGAAGGGCACGCCGTACCGGATCAGCGTGCTTCGTTTGGAATGCGCATTCGGGGCTGGCGTTTCAGACCGGTGGTTGCGTACGACAGATTCCATGACGCTGACCGAGCGCCTCTCGCGCTCAGGATGGGTGCGCGCGGTGCAGACGAAGCGACGTGACGGCGAGCCATGCCCACCCCACGAGCACTGCGAACCAGATTCCCAGGATTCCCATTGGGAACACCATGCCCCCGAAGAATCCCAGCACGACGGCAAGGCCGCTCAGAAGCGAGAGGCGCGCGAGTGACGACACGTTTCGGCGCGACATCGCCCGCGCGGCGCAGAAGCAACTGATTGCGAGAAACGTGAACCCCAGAGCTCCCGCGACGAAGTGGATCAGCCCTGTCGTACTGATCGACGTCGGAGGCCCTTGGGGTGTGCCAGGGGGAAACCCGTCCACCGGATCTGCCGGGAACAGGGCTGCCACGATCATGGCCGCGCCGAAGGCGCCAAGGAACCACGTCACCGCGCGTGATTTCGGCCCCAGCACGCGCCCGAATCCCACCGCGGCGGCGACGACCATCAGCCCGGTGAGCACGAAGTTCGCAGTCTGGACCCACCCGGCCGGTCCATTCGCGAGAAGGCTGAGTGGGTGCCGCGCGAGGTCGAAGCCGTCCCGGAGGAGGGCTTGAATCAGGCCGACCGCGAGATAGAACGGGCCCGCCAGCACCCCGCAGCGGAGCAGGGACCGCGTTGCCGCGGCGCTGCGACCGACTTCCGGCGCGTTGGATTCCATGCTCTCCCCTCCGTCACCGGTAGGTAGGTTATAGCCTCGACGGTATAATACTTTACTCGTGAGTGCAATTTCTAGACGGCCCGCGCAGCGGGTTGGACGGCGCCGTCCGGGGCCGCGTGCGGATGACCCGCGCGTCGTTCGGTCGCGGGCAGCCGTCGTTGAGGCGGCGCGGGCATTGTTCCTGCGCAAGGGGTATGCGGGCACGACGATGGAGGAGATCGCGGCGCTGGCGGGCCTCACGAAGCGCACGGTGTACAACAACTACGCCGACAAGGACGCGCTCTTCATTCAGATCGTCATGGAGGTCATCGCCTACGCTGAGGCGTTCGCTCGCGGCCTGGACGAGGAGTTCACGGCCAGTGTCACCGCCGCAAACCTGCAGCCCACTCTCGACGACCTGGGGCGCCGGCTGGCGCTCGCCATCATGCGCCCCGAGGTCGTCGCACTTCGGCGGCTGTTGATCGGCGAGTCGCGCGAGTTCCCGGCCCTCGGAGCGAAATACTTCAATCGGGCGCCCGGTCAGGTGCTCGAAGCCTTGGCGTCGGGATTCGACCACCTGGGACGGGTCGGGCTGCTGCGCGTGGCCGATGCGCGCATCGCCGCCGCACAGTTCGCGTATCTCGTGGTGGGTGAACTGCTCGACCGCGCGATGCTCGTCGGGACGACCCCGCCAAGGGAGCACGTCATCGACTGCGCGCGGGAAGGCGTGCAGACGTTCCTGGCTCGATATCGGGCTGCGCGCGGCGGCCGCGTGAGAAAGCGATGAGGCGCCGAATTGTTGAGCGTCTTGCTATCGCACGACCTGCCCGATGTCGTCTTTCATCTCTTTGAGATCGATCAGCCGATCGTCCCGTGGCAGTGAAAGAAAGTACTCCATCAACGGGCGGTCGTCATCAAGAATGGGGCCATCGCCGACGTAGCGCCGCAACGTGTCCGGTCCCGCCACGAACTGCGACGTCAGCGCCTCGAACGAGCTCAAGCCCACCGACTCGAGTACCAGACGGGTCGCCGGATCCTGAAGCTTGCGCTCGAAGGCGTCGCGGGAAATGGTGAATGGCCGCCGCGTACCGACGAACAGGGAGCCGTCGGCCCAGGCGGTGGCATCGGGAAACGCCCGCAAGAACGTTCGCACGAGCAGTGAGTACTCGGAACGATTGCTACCGTACAGCCACTGGAGCAGAATCCCGTCTTCGTTGAGTGAGCGCCTGACCAGCTCGAAATACTCGAGGGAATACAAATGGTTGGCGCCGGCATGGACGGGCAGAATGAGGTCGGCCGTGATGACGTCGTACTTTTTACGGGTCATCATCAGGTAGTTGCGCCCATCGTCGATGCGGAGATGCGCATTCGAACGATGCAGCAGGTCGAAATTGATGGGGCGAAACCACTCCGAGGCCTGCACGACCGACTCCGCGAGCTCGATGACGTCGAGCTCCACACCCGGAAAACGACTCACCGAGCCTGCCGTTGCCCCGCCGCCGAGCCCCACGACGAGAGCCCGCTTGGGTCGGGGATGCAACGCCATGGGCAGATAGCCGATTCGATGATGAATGAATGCCATTGGCGGACTGTCGTTGGCCTGATGAGCGCCGTTCAGATAGAGCACGCGGTTGGGCGCGGCATTGCCGAGATCGCGCAAGTGCACGCTCGCAGTCGTCTGCACACCTTCCATCTTCCAGAGAAGCGGTTGGCCCGGATGCACTCGAGCCTGCATGACGACGAACGGATCCGGTGTCCAAAGCGCGGTGATGACAAGTGCAGCGACAGCTGTCGCCGACAGCGCCAGGCTCAGTCCTCGACGTCGGCGGACATCCAGAATCAAGAGCAAGCCGGAAATCATGAGTGCGGACGCCACGACGAGTAGGGCGCCTCGAGAGCCGAGCGCAGGCAGCAGGAGGAACCCGGCGACGAGAGCACCGCCGAGGGCCCCGCAGGTGTTCATGGCATAGAAGAAGCCGAGTCGCCGCCCGACATTCGCACCAGATGTCTCACCGACATACAGGGCCGCGCCCAGCGGAAACGCCGCCCCCATCACCAATGCGGTCGGGAGGATGGCAATCACCGCGGCCACGAGGAGCGGTAGCAGGGAATGTACGCGCTCATCGGCTGGCGACGTCACCAGCCACCCAGCGATGTCGAAGCTCATATCCAAAGCGCGGAAAGACAGCAGGGAGGTGAACGCCATCGTCATTTCGAGGGCGGCCAGCCAGAGCCGTTTCATCGCCATTCCCGGCATGAACGGCTTGATCAGCCAGCTGCCGGCCGCAATACCGGCGAGCATTGTCGCCAGCATGATCGTGAACCCATAAGTCGTGGGCTGCATGAAGATGACCAGCACGCGAAACCAGATCACTTCGAGAGCCAGCGACGCGAAGCCAGAGATGATGAAGACGGCCAGAACCACGCGGCTTCCCGTCATCGTGGGTCCGAACGACATGTGATTTGCGATTGCTGGTTCTTCTCGTACCTTGTCGTACCGCGCTGCGGCCAGGGCGGCGATGCCGACCAGGAAGTTGAGACAGGCCGCGACCAGGAATGACTGGCGAATACCAAGTGCGGGGATCAACCAGAAGCCGGCTGCCAGGGTCCCGATGACGGCGCCGGCGGTGTTGATGCCGTAGAGCAAGCCAAGACGCGGGCCGAGGCCTTCGGAGGGCGTCAGAGACGATCGCACGATGAGCGGCAGCGTGGCGCCCATTAGTGCTGTCGGGACGACCAGGACAAGAGCGGAGCCGAGGAAGCGGACGAGGGTGAGCAGCGTCAGCGAATCCCCGAGCAGCGGCCCGAGGAGCACATACGCATGCGTCAACCCCTCGAACGCGGGGCCTGTGAGGAGCGCACAGGCACCAACCAGGATCTCCGCGATGCCGAAGGCCACGAGCGGCCGACGAAGTCGGTCAGCAAGTCGCCCTGCAATCAGACTTCCGAGCGCGAGGCCGGCCATGAAGCTGGCGAGAACGGTCGTGGCGGCATACACCGTCACACCGAACACCAAGCCCAGCATGCGCAGCCACAGCACCTGATAGATGAGCGCGCTCAGACCGGAGAAAAAAAACAGAAACGCAAGAAACGGCAACAGCAGTGACGCGAACAGCGATCGCGCAGGGCGATCTCGAGGAGTGGGCATGAGTGCCGACGGTACGCCGCGTGATCATATATCCGAGGTCGATCGGCTGTTGTCGACAGGGCCAGTACCATAAGATGGCGGGCGCGACCTCGAATTCCACGAGCGACCGGTGATCGCGAACCCGAAACTGTGACGCGACGGCCAGCAGGCGTAACTGCCCAACAGAACGTCCCCTCGTGGGTGCTCGTCCCGGCTTTGGTGCTTTTGATCGCCTGGTCGCTTGCCGTACCGGTCTTCGAGGGACCCGACGAGCCCGCTCACTGGCAGTATGCGCGTTATTTCCGCACCCACGTGCAGCCGCCTCCGCTCAGCGAGGACTTCATCGAGGGCATTCAGCCGCCTCTCTACTATGCGCTCGTTGCCGCCCTGGCCTTTTCGGCGGATGTCCCTCCGCGTCTGACGTGGCGTGATGGCATCGGCGTGGTGCGCGAACCCGGCCAGCCTCGGTTGTTCCAGAACGACTGGCAGGATTTCAGCCGCTACTGGCCTATCCGTTTGATGCGGCTGGTGAGCGTCGCACTGTCACTCTTGACGGTCGCGTTCGTGTTTCGCACGGCCGAAGCTGCCGGGGCGCCCCGCGACGCAGCGGTGATGGCCGCGGGCGGCATCGCTTTTCTTCCCCAGTTCACATTCCGCGGAATGAACGTGACGAGCGACGTGCTCGTCACGACCCTGTCGGCGCTGTGCGTGTGGCTGCTCGTGCGACTGCTGCGCGAGGGGTTTCGGTGGCGGCTCGCACTGATGGCTGGTCTCGCCACCAGTGCCGCCATCATGGCGAAGCTGATCGTGTTCCCGCTCGTTGGTTTGTTTGCTGGCACGCTCGTCATCTGTCCAGGCCAGCCCGCGAGTCGACTCCGGCGCCTGTGGGCTCTGGCGGTGCCGGCCGTCTGTCTGATGCCGCTCGCCTGGAGGAATACGCGGCTCTATGGCGACCCGCTGGTTGCCGGCGCCATGAATGAGGTCATGGCGACACTCGTCGATCCACATCCGCTGTTCTCGTCCTATTTCATCAGCGATTTTCCGTACTACATGTGGCGCTCGTTCATCGGCCTGTTCGGCTGGATGAACATCCTGATGCCCGAGTGGGTCTACAACGGCTACCTCGGCCTGACGGTCCTCGCGCTCGCCGGGTTCGTGTTGGCGGTCATGCGCCGGCGCGTGTCCGTTCCAATCGCCTTGCTGCTCGTCGCGACGTGCGGTGTCGCGCTGGCCGCGGCTGTGGGTATCAACCTTGACTACACGCAACCGCAGGGGCGTTACTTGTTTCCCGCGCTGGCGGCCCTGGGGACAATGTTCGGCATCGGTCTGACCACGCTCCCCGGCTGGCGGCCAGTTGCCACCCGCGTGCTGCTCGTCACCCTTGCAGTCGCGAACGGGATCAGCCTCTGGAAGGTCGTCGTCCCACGCTACTGGCCCCCCGCCACTCCGCCCCTTTCAGAGGCGCGGCTGAGACTCGATCTCTCACCGCGCAGTGATGCCTCTCGCGTCGTGGCATTCGAGGCAAACGAGAGGGCGCCGGCGGGGCGCTACTGCTTCGTCCAGTTCGATCTCGCTGGCATGGGCGGTGTCGATGCGGTGACGGGCGAAGTCGAGGTCCAGCTCGTTCGCGCCAGCGAGACCGTGACGATCAAACACCCGTTCCAATGGCGTCCGGATGGCACGTGCCATCGCATCACCGTTCCTCTCTGTTTCTCTTCCCAGTGGGACGGTGACCTCGCGACGTTGCGCGTCGCACCCGCGATCTCGGGAGCAGACCAGTTTGACGGCACACTGCGGCTGGGTGCGACCGAACTTGTCGGCAATCTCGGTCGGAGCCAGTTCCACCCGTTCCGCAGAGTCACCGATACCTGCCAGTCGGCCGGACAGAAGTGACGCAACGTACGGGTGCCGGCACAGGACGGTCGGATCATGACCGTCCAAATGGCGCCACCGGGGATTAATGTCCGTTACCGACGCGCTAATGACGCTAGACTCTACTGGCTCCAGCTCACCGTCGACGAGTGTCATGATCGGCGAAACACTCTCGCGCTACCGTATCGTCGATACCATCGGCTCCGGGGGGATGGGCGTCGTCTATCGCGCCTACGACCCGACACTCGACCGAGAAGTTGCTCTCAAGCTCCTCAACGAAGAAGCGCTCGACCGCACGTCGGCGCGCGATCGATTTCTCCGCGAGGCGCGGGCCCTTTCCCAGCTGAATCATCCGCACATCTGCACCATCTACGAGATTGGGGAGGCCGACGGGCGAACGTTCATCGCGATGGAGTACGTGAGAGGTCGGCCGCTCTCCGCTCTCATTCCCTCTGACGGCCTGGGGACTGAGTCGATGGTTCGTTACGGCGCCCAGATCGCCGATGCCATTGGACACGCGCACGATCACGGCATCGTCCATCGAGACTTGAAGAGCGCCAACGTCGTGGTCACGCCAGACGGCGCCGTCAAGGTCCTGGACTTCGGGCTGGCCAAACAGGTCGAGCGCGATCCGGCGCGCGCGATCCATGCGCCGGAGGTGAGCAAGCGTTCGACGCTGGCGGCCGGGATGACTCAACCCGGCGTCGTGATGGGAACGCCCGGCTACATGGCGCCCGAGGTCCTTGTCGGCCGCCCCGCTGATGCGCGGGCCGACATCTGGGCGTTGGGGGTCATCCTTCACGAGATGGCAACGGGGGCACTGCCGTTCAGAGGCCCAACGCCGCTCGAAGTGGCATCCGCCATCCTGAAGGAATCGCCGATTCCGCTGCCGGCTCGCGTGTCGCCGATGTTGCGGAGGATCGTGCAGCGGTGTCTGGCGAAAGAACCAGGGCAGCGATATCAAACTGCGGGCGAGGTGCGGGCGGCGCTTGAAGCGGCCGCGTCAGCACCCGTGTCCGAGGTCCAGTCTCCGCCGCGCATAGCTCGTCGTGTGGCGCTTGCGGTCGCGATTGTGGTCGCAGCCGTCGCGATCGCGGCGGTGGCGATGAACTGGAGTGGCTGGCGGTCCGGCTGGACGTCGGCGCGGATTCGATCGATCGCGGTACTGCCACTGGAGAATTTGTCCGGGGATCCGGAGCAGGAGTACTTCGCCGATGGAATGACCGAGCAGTTGACAGCGGACCTCTCCTCGATCGCGACGCTGCGCGTGATCTCGCGTACCTCTGCGATGCAGTACAAGAAGGCGGGCAAGCCGCTCTCGACGATCGCGCGTGAGTTGAATGTCGACGGCGTGGTCGAAGGCTCGGTCGCGCGCGCGGACGGGAAGGTGCGGATCACGGCGCGGTTGGTGAGGGCGGCCACCGAGGAGACCTTATGGGCGCGGAGCTACGAGCGCGACTTGCGCGACGTACTGGCTCTGCAGGGCGACGTGGCCAGGAGTATCGCTGGCGAAATCGGCATCGCGCTGACGGCGCAGGACCAGAAGCGTCTGGCGAGCGCGCGGCCAGTCGATCCGGAGGCACACCGGCTGTTTCTCCTGGGCCGCTTTCATGCAAATCAGGGGACTGAGGAGGGACTGAAGAAGGCCGTCCAGCACTTCGATCTGGCCATCGGCAAGGACGTTACCTACGCCTCGGCGTACGTTGGCCTGGCCGAGGCCTATGCAGGGCTCTCCAGTTTCTACGTCCATCCACGCGAGGCGATGCCGAAGGCCAAAACTGCCGCTCTTACAGCGATCAAGCTGGACGATTCACTGGCCGACGCCCACGCGGCGCTCGGGTATGTCCATCTCATTTACGACTGGGATGGACCCGGCGCGCGGCGCGAACTTCAGCGCGCCATCCAGCTCAATCCCAGCCTCGCGACGGCGCGGTTGAACTACGCGGCCTATTTGAGCACGCAGGGTAAGCACGAGGAGAGCGTCGCGGAGGTCCGGCGGGCCCTCGAACTCGACCCCCTCTCGTTGCGAGCCCATGCCGACGGCACGTCGCTCTTACTGTTCGCGCGGCGATACGACGACGCGATCGAGCTCGCGCGGAAAGCGCTCGAGTTGGAACCAGATTTCGCGTTCGCTCTCGCGTTCCAGGGCGTGGCTTACGCGGAGCAGGGTCGGTTTGCAGAGGCCATCGATGCTCTGCAGAAAGCCGCGCGACTGGACAAAAGCCCGTCGATTCTGGCGCTCGCCGCTCATGTCCACGCGGTTGGTGATCAGAAGCGTGAGGCTGAAAGGCTGATCCACGAAGCCGAACAAACCGCCGAGCAGCGTTATTTCTGTCCCTATGAGATCGGCGCTGCCTATGTGAGCCTTGGCGACGCTGACACCGCCGTCAAGTGGTTTCGCAAAGGTGTGGAGGACCGTGCGGACTGCATGGCCTGGCTTGGCGTCGAACCCTGGATCGAGCGGTTCCGCTCCGATCCCCGCTACGTGGAACTGTTGCGAGACGTCGGGCTCACTCCAGGCACGGGCGCGGCAGCACCCAGGTAGCTGTTGAAGTCAAACACGTTTCACCGACCTGACTTCCCGCGACGCGTGATGCTCCGCTCGGTCTGGGTCGGCGTGACAGTTAGCTCGAGAACACCAACCAACAATACTTGCGAGACGAGCAGCGTCACGCTTGTGCTGCAGCGCGGGTATGAACAGCCATTGCAACCTCGCGCGCCGACTCGAACGCGCCCTGCATCCACGAGCTCATCTCGGTCATGTAATCGCCGGCGAAGTGTACGCGACCGTCGGGTTGCCGTAAGGCGGCGAGTGCATCATGAGCCGCCGCGGATTCCGATCGCCACGAGCCGCGACTCCATGGCACGCGCGCCCACGAGACCGAGAACGCGGTCTCGAACTCCGCTGAATATTGCGGGTGCACGCGGCCACCGTGCTCGAGTGCAAGGCGTTGAATCTCAGCGGGCGGACGCTCGCGCATCGTGCCGCGGAAATCGAGGTAGTAGCCGATGAGTACACCCTTGTTCGTGGTGAACCCGTGTGACGGATAAATGATTTGTCCGACCTCCTGGTCCGTCCACGATCGTCCGCCGTAGATCTCGTCGTCTTGTTCCCAGAATCGTCGCTTGAACTGGAGGCCGATCTTGCCCGCTCCGTCGTATCGCGATTCAGCGATTGCGGACTGCACCGGTTTTGAGAGATCCGTGTGAATACCGCTCAATGCCGGCAATGGGATCGTGGTCACGCAGTAGTCTGCCTCGATGCGCTGCGACCGGCCGCTCGCATCAGTGTAGATCGCCGACACGCCGCGTTCGCTTTGCCGGATTTCGCGAACCGCCGCGCGATACGTGATGCGGTTGCCGACGCGTGCGGCGAGTGCCGCCGGCAGGCGATCCATTCCCCCGACGACCTGCATCATCGTCGGCTGCGATGACCAATCGGTTTGTACGTAGAAGGTGGGAATGCCTGCGAACAGTTCAGGCATCCCGACCGGAGTAGACCCGCCGCGCCGTGACGATCCGCGGTAGTGACCGCGCTCGTCAAGCGCGCCAAGCGCGCGAAGATACGCGAGGACGCGGTCTCGATCTTCGGCGGTCATCGGCTGATCGAGCTGGCTCTGCGAAAGCGACTTGTTCAGCAGTTCGGCGATGTAGCCGTCGAAATCCGCTCGTGCTTCGCGAAGGCGAATCCTGCGACCTGCGAGTGGTCCGCGTGTCTGCGCCAGGTAGGCGCTCTCACAATCGGGCACGAAGACTTCCGTGGCCACGTTCAACTCACGACAATAGGCAAGCGTGGTGTGGTGATGGTGTGAGATTCGCATCGGTCCCGCATTGAAGTATTGACCTTCGTCGAACGCCGCGGTCTGTGCCGCGCCCTCTTCCTCACTGACCGTACCGCGACGCACGGTGAAGCATCGCCCGCCGGGGCGCGCGCGTGCTTCGAGCACGCGGCAGTCGAATCCCACTTTCCCGAGCTCGTACGCGACCGTTAGACCGGTGATTCCGGCGCCGAGAATGACCACTCTCACTCCGGACACGCGCCCGCTGAGGTTGAACGGCACTTGCGATGCCTGGGAGAGAAGGCCGAGTCCAGTCATCGCTTCGTAAGCGAGCGATGCGGCGCCGATCGAAGCGACTTGTCGCAGGAATCCGCGTCGTGTAAAAGCCATGATGCCTCCGGCGGTAGCTATCCGGCAGTTGATCGCTGAGCGCGGTGCCCTGTGGCAATCGCCGCAGCGGCCGCAAGCTTGTGTTTGGCCTGCCAAGGCGGCCCGATCATGTCTCTTTCGGTTAGATGTTCCAGGTGCGGGTTCGGCCGTTCCTGTATATCGCACAAAAAGGGATTCCGGTACGTCGAACCTTGGCCAATATTGCCAGGGCCCCGCCTCCGCTGAAGCTTCGGCGCCCAAGGGCGGCGATAGCGCGTGACTTGAACCGGCCGATCGCATATAAGGCCCGTGGAAGGTGCGCCCAATGCGAAATTTGATTTGCTTGATGTTCGGGATGTGGACCGCCAGCGTGACCCCTGCCTTCGCGCAGGATCCTGTGAAGATCGACCCTGCTCATCACAAAGTGGAGCTCGAGAACGAAGACGTGCGCGTGCTGCGCATAACGTTCGGCCCGGGGGAAAAGGCGCCCGCACACAATCACCCGAACAGCGTCGCGGTGTTCCTGACTGACGGCGTGAATCGGCTGACGACCGACGGTAAGTCTACGGAGACCCCGCAAAAGCGCGGCGACGTGGTACTGGTGAACGCCAGCCAACACTCCGTCGAGAACATCGGAAAAACCCGCACCGAAGTGATCTTGGTCGAGTTGAAGAAGCCTGGCTCCGCAGCCTACAAAGGGATGTCCCTCGATCCGGTAAAAGTAAACCCGAAGAATTACTCAGTCGCAGCTGAAAACGAGCACGCACGGGTAATCCGCATCCGTGCGGCGGCGGGTGACAAGTCCGTTGTTCATGAGCACCCCTCGAATGTCAGCGTGGAGTTGAGCGCTTCCGCAACTCAGAAGGCAGGCGCTGTCGAGTGGCACCCGGGACCGGAAAAACATGGCGGCGACCCAAGCACCTCGCCAGCGGCGATCGACGTCATTGTCGTCGAGCTCAAGTCGGGCGCGGGAGCGGTGAAAAAGTAAAGCTGCCGCCGATCTTGCGGACGATGCGTCGCCATTGAGCTTCCGCGTGACGCGAATGCAAGACTTCGAGCAAACACTCGGAAGCATCACGATGGCGCCGTACATCGTCAAGGCGATGGCTTTGATTGGTGTGAAGCGCCTTGGCGGAAGCAACATGTTCCGGCACCAGATCAGCACGATGGCGATCTTGCTCGATTACAAGATCATCGATCCCGTGCTGCTGAAGGCCGCGGTGATCCACGATCTCTTCGAGGACGCTCCGGGCATGCCCGGCGTCTCTGAGGGAGAGATCACGCGCATCGACACCGACGGCCCCGCTGTCTACGATCTCGTCATGGAGGTGACGATCAGAGTCATCGACGGAGTCAGGGAACCGAAGTCAGAGTACCTCTTGCGCGTCATGCAGTCCGGGAGTCGTCGAGCGAAGGTCTTGAAGCTCGCAGATCGAATCAGCAACCTCACGGCGCTCGGTTTCGTCCACGACGTCACGTTTGTGAAGAAGTACGTGGAGGAGACCAGGGCCTACATCCTGCCCTTCGCTGAGCAGGTCAACCCGGATATGTTCAAGGAGTTGTCGGATCTCGTTGTCAGTCGCGCGCGCTAAGCCGAGCATCTCGAATCGGGCTTGACAATCAATAAGCATAGGCTTATATGTTATGGAGTGCAGAGCGCAGCCGTGGCCGAAGACAAGATCTTCCAGGCGCTGGCGGACCCCAGCCGCCGGGCGATCTTCAAGTCGATCATGCGTGGCGAAGCGGCGGTGAAGGACCTCACCGCGCGCTTCGACATCTCGCAGCCGGCGGTCTCGCAGCACCTCGCCACGTTGAAAGACGCCGGTCTGGTGAACGGCCGGCGCGAGGGGCGCTGTGTCTACTACCGGGTGGAGCCGCGCGGGATGAAGCCGCTCATCGACTGGATCGCGCACTACCGCGCCTTTTGGACAGAGCACGTCGATCGCCTTGAACAACTGCTGGAGAGAATGGACAAGTGACGCTCATCGACATCACGACACAAGGGCAAACCGTCTCCATTTCGTTTGAATTCGATTTGCCGTATCCGCCTGAGAAAGTGTGGCGCGCGCTCACCGACCCCACCCTGCTCGCGGAGTGGCTCCTGCCGGTCATCGATCTCAAGCTCGAGCCGGGGGCGGCGTTCACGTTCAAGACGCAGCCCTACCCCCCTTGGGACGGCACCGTGAATTGCCAGTTCGTCGAGATCGAAACGCATCGGAAGCTGAGCTACTCGTGGGTCGTGGGCGATATGGCACTCAACACCGTCGTGACCTTTACGCTCACGCCCACGGCATCGGGCACGCTTCTGTCGATCGTGCAGTCCGGCTTCAAGCCGGACCAGAAGCAGGCATTCGGCGGCGCGCGTTACGGCTGGAAGATGATGGGCGGGAAGCTCGTCGACCTGCTCGCGAGGATCCCATGAACAAATTGGTTCGGCAGACGCATCGCTGGCTCTCCATTGCCTTTACGTTGACGGTCATCGCCAATTTCGTCCACATCGCCGCCTTCGGACCGGAAAACCCGCCCGGCATGGTGACCTACTCGCCGCTGCTCCCGCTCGCCTTGCTCATGTTCAGCGGCCTGTACTTGTTCGTGCTGCCGTATGGCATCAAGTGGCGCGGGGGACGAGGAGTTCTCTGAGCATCATGAAGAAGAGCAACGTGACCGGCGCGAAGATCAAAGAACTGGACGACTGGCGTGGAGAGACGCTTTCTCGAGTCCGCACCCTGATCAAGCAGGCCGACCCCGAGATGATCGAGGAGCGAAAATGGAAGAAGCCGTCGAATCCGGCGGGGGTCCCAGCCTGGTCGCACAACGGGCTCGTCTGCACCGGAGAGACGTACAAGAACGTCGTGAAGATCACCTTCTCCAATGGAGCATCGCTGAAGGACCCTTCAGGCCTTTTCAATTCCAGTCTCGACGGCAACACCCGGCGCGCCATCGACATCCACGAGGGCGACAAAATCAACGAGCGGGCACTGAAGGCGCTCATCAAAGCCGCTGTGAAGCTGAACGCTTCGGACCGCGACTAGCCGACTGCGTAACATGATCGCGAACGAGACTTCCTCCCGCCAGCCCGCCCGCCGTAGCCTTGGCGAAGGCGGAAGCCGCGAACGAAGTGAGCGTTTGGCGGAGGCGGACAGCCACGACCTGATCCGCGTCCAGGGTGCCCGGGAGAACAACCTCAAAGACATCAGCGTCGAGATCCCCAAGCGCCGGCTGACGGTGTTCACCGGCGTCTCGGGATCGGGCAAGTCGTCGCTGGTGTTCGGCACCATCGCGGCGGAATCGCAGCGGCTGATCAACGAGACCTACAGCGCGTTCCTGCAGGGATTCATGCCGACGCTGGGCCGGCCCGAGGTGGACGTACTGGAAGGGCTGACCACCGCGATCATCGTCGACCAGGAGCGAATGGGCGCTAACGCCCGTTCCACGGTCGGCACTGTGACGGACGCCAACGCGATGCTGCGGGTGCTGTTCAGCAGGCTCGGCAAGCCGCACATCGGGCCTCCGACTGCCTACTCGTTCAACGTGCCGACGCGGAAAGCGAGCGGGTCGATGACCGTCGACAAGGGCAAGGGGGAGCGGATCGTGGTGCGCGACGTCGTCTACCACGGCGGCATGTGCCCGCGATGCGAGGGCATGGGATCGGTCTCCGATATCGACCTGTCGCAGCTCTTCGACGACAGCAAGTCGATCAACGACGGTGCGATCAAGGTTCCCGGCTACACGTCTGACGGCTGGTACGTGCGCATTTTCGGGGCCTTCCTCGACCTGGACAAGCCGATCCGCAAATACACCACAAAGGAGCGCCACGACTTTCTCTATAAGGAGCCGACCAAGGTGAAGGTCGAGAAACTGAACCTCACCTACGAGGGCCTTCTGCCGCGGATTCAGAAGTCGTTCCTGTCCAAGGACGTCGAGGCGATGCAGCCGCACATCCGGGCGTTCGTGGAGCGCGCGGTCAGGTTCAGCACCTGTCCTGAGTGCAAGGGCACCCGGCTCAACGAGGCGGCCCGGTCATCGACGATCAACAAGATCAACATCGCCGATGCTTGCGCGATGCAAATCAACGACCTGGCCCAGTGGGTGCGCGATCTGAACGAACCGTCCGTCGCGCCTCTGCTGGAGAAGCTGCGGCAGACGCTCGACTCGTTCGTGGAGATCGGCCTCGGGTACCTCAGTCTCGACCGGCCGTCCGGCACGCTGTCGGGCGGTGAGGCGCAGCGCACGAAGATGATTGGCCACCTCGGGTCGTCGCTCACCGACGTGACCTACGTCTTCGACGAGCCGACGATCGGGCTGCACCCTCACGACATCCAGCGGATGAACACACTGCTGCTGCGATTGCGCGACAAGGGCAACACTGTCCTGGTCGTCGAGCACAAGCCGGAGGTGATCGCGATCGCCGATCACGTGGTCGACCTCGGCCCCGGCGCTGGCACCGCCGGCGGCGAGGTGGTCTTCGAGGGCACCGTTGATCGGCTGCGGAAGAGCGGCACGCTCAGCGGGCGACATCTCTCCAACCGGGCCGCACTCAAGCCGTCGGTGCGGACGCCGTCGGGTGTGATGAAGGTGCGCGGCGCTCGCACGCACAACTTGAAGAACGTCAACGTCGACATCCCGCTTGGCGTGCTGGTGGTGGTGACCGGCGTTGCTGGATCTGGCAAGAGCTCACTGATCCACGGCTCGGTGAGTGGCCGGGACGGCGTGGTGACGGTCGACCAGACCGCGATCCGCGGATCGCGGCGGAGCAACCCGGCGACGTACACCGATCTGCTGGAGCCCATCCGGAAGGCGTTCGCGAAGGCCAACAACGTGAAGCCCGCTCTGTTCAGCGCCAATTCCGAGGGTGCCTGTCCGGCTTGCAACGGCGCCGGCGTAATCTACACCGACCTCGGGATGATGGCCGGCGTCACCACCGTCTGCGAGGAGTGCGAGGGCCGGCGGTTCCAGGCCTCGGTCCTCAACTACCGCTTTGGCGGCCGCAACATCGCCGAGGTGCTCGATCTGTCGGTCGACGACGCGCTCGGCTTCTTCGGTGCTGGCAAGGCGAGTACGCCGGCCGCGCATGCGATCCTGCAGCGCATGGCCGACGTGGGGCTCGGGTACCTGCGGCTCGGCCAGCCGCTCACCACGCTGTCGGGTGGCGAGCGGCAACGGCTCAAGCTCGCCACGCACGTGGGTGAAGAAGGCGGCGTCTATGTCCTCGACGAGCTGACCACCGGGCTGCATTTGGCCGACCTCGAACAGCTGCTCGGGCTCCTGGACCGACTCGTCGACTCCGGGAAGTCAGTCATCGTGATCGAGCACCACCTGTCGGTGATGGCGCGCGCCGACTGGGTCATCGACCTCGGGCCGGGCGCGGGCCACGACGGCGGGCGAATCGTGTTCGAAGGCCCCCCGGCCGACCTCGTTGCGAAGAAGTCGACGCTGACCGGCGAGCACTTGGCGGCATTCGTCCAGCCTTCGCTCGCTGGATCAAGACGAGCTAGCTCGGGAGGGGGAAAGCGATGAGACTCCGAATGTGTGGCCCGACTGCAGCCACGGTCATGTTGTGCCTTAACATCAGCTTGAGCGGGCATGAAGAATCCAGCACTCCTGCCCGTTCGGCCGCGACGGCCCAACCCGACGCGACGCCGCGCATCATTGTGGGCTGTCTCGTCCACGGCTTGCCGAACCCGGATGGTCGCGCCGCGACCGGAACCACCGTTGCCACAGTGGACTATTTCGTGCGAACGCCGACCGTGCAGGTACCGCCAGGGACGACGGTTGCCGTCGGCACTCCGGGCACGACGAGCACAGCGACGTCAGTTGGGACAGCCGTGGGCGACAGTTTCTACCGCATCGCGGGGCTCAACTCCGAGCAACTGCGCCCGCATGTGGGGCAACGTGTCGAGCTTCAGGGCCGCTTGACGGACAACATCCCTGGCACCGAAAAGCGACGTGTGACGACGACGCAGGACAAGGATGGCCGCGTCAAGGTGACCATTGAGACCGAGATCGAAGTCGCCGGTGTATTGCAGGCGACCGCGATCAAGATGGTGAGCGCGACCTGCGAGAAGTAATTCGGGGAGGTCTCGGGGTCAGGTCACGAGAACCCTGGAAAGTTCACTGCCGTCCGGACGGACGATAGAAGTAATAGTCCGCTTCGTATGGCACCAGTGCCCGCCTGTCCGCCTCGTTGCACGGCGTGGTCGGTGCGATGCCGCCGACTGTATTCACACGATGAATGTAGGTCGCCGCGCTCAGCCGGTTGTCGCCCTTTGG
Source organism: uncultured Acidobacteriota bacterium (assembly GCA_963802675.1). Lineage (GTDB taxonomy): Bacteria > Acidobacteriota > Vicinamibacteria > Vicinamibacterales > UBA2999 > JACCSI01. The sequence continues at coordinate 14,428 of CAWDJL010000015.1, read as the reverse complement.
CCCCGGCTCTTCGCCGACAACCGTCAGTCGCAGCCACGGAATCGCGCCCGGTGCGACGTAGTTCGGATCCGACGACGGAATAGCCAGCCCCGCCCAGATCGCACTCGTGTCGCGCGAATGTTGCCACGTCGCTCGTAGAGCCCAGCCCTGATCCGGATTCGGGCTGAGGAAGTGCGTCATCACCTGCTCGAGCTCTTCGTCGAAGAGTGTTGCTTGAGGTCCGAACGGCACCCAGACCGAGCTGGCGCCGGAGGACAGACAAAAGTATCCCTGCGTCCCAACAGCGTGAGCGACGAGGAATGGCACGTGACCATACGGTACCTCGATGTCCTGCGGCACCTGGGGCGCGATGACACGATTTGGTGCCGCCGCCTGCGGCCGGCTGATTGCCGGCGTCAGAGCGAGCACACACAACACGGCTAACACATTCTTCATTTCAACCTCCTGCGGTGTATGAAAGCGGTTCCGGGAGCCGCTGATTTCCGAACCCTCGCCTCTCCGGAACCATATGAACCACGGACGTGATGAATCCTCTGCGGTATGAACCTGACTATGTAAACGCGCTCCCCGATGGTGAGCCAGTACTCACGCGGGACCATGATGCCGAGCTCGGTCGGAAAACCCGCGTGAAACGCGATGAAGTCCGTGCGCAGCGCCTCGCGCCGCTCGGGATCGAGACTGGCGGCGAGCGCACGTGTCGGTCCATACCCGGTCGAGAAGGTGTCCCATGCGGCCTCGGCGTTCGGCTCGCGATAGCAGGAGACCCCCTTTTCGAACCGCAGCGTAAAGGCGCTGCCGAGCAGCTCGCGGAGGCGTACGGTCTGTCCCCATTCGAATGGCGAACGCGGTGCCGGGCTCGCGGGCGGCGGCGCGTACCGACGCATGACCTGAAACATCTTGAAGAGATTGCTGTCGGACAACCAGGTCGTCAATGCGATCCGGCCGCCCTTGCGGCACACGCGCGCGAGTTCGGCGGCAGCCATTTCGGGCCGGCTCGCGAACATGATCCCGAACGTCGAGACAACGGCGTCGAATGCGCCGGTCTCGAACGGCAAGTCTTCTGCGTCGCCAATCTGGTAAGTGATGGGCAGGCCTTCGAAATCGGCCTCCTCTCTCGCAGCTTCGAGCAGATCGGTGGCGATGTCGGCGCCGATCACCGACGCGCCGCGGCGTGCGACGAGCCGCGACGTCCACCCCGTTCCGGTGGAGAGGTCGAGAATCCTTTCCCCCGGCTGCGGGTTCAGTCGCAGCACGCAATGCTCGAGCGCGTCGGCAATGCCTCTGCTGATCTGGTCGTAATCCCGTCCGCCGCTGCTCCACACGGCCGCCGGCCGCTCGTTGTGCGGTTGAATCCTGCCCGCTTGTAGTGTTGCGTTCATTGTCGTTTTCCTTCTAAGAGGTCATTTCCTTGGGAAAGGCCTTTTCCTTGGGCCTTCTGTTTTCTGCGCCACCCGAAATGGATGTGCGCCCCATCAAGAAAGGCGTCAATGGCAGGCAGAAGTGCTAACTACAAAACCCTGAAGGCTTGTCTGTTTGATAATGTGTGCCGGGCCACCCAGCGGCATGTCTTCCGAGCCCAACATCACGCAATTACTCGTCGCTTGGGGCAATGGCGATCAAGCGGCCTTCGATCGCCTGGCGCCGGCCGTCCACCAGCACTTGCATCGGCTGGCGGCGCACTACATGGCGGGCGAACGGCCCGGACACGTGCTCCAGACCACGGCGCTGGTGAACGAGGCGTACGTCCGGCTTGTCGACTGGAAGGACGTCCAGTGGCAGAACCGGGCGCACTTCTTCGGTGTCGCCGCGCAAGCAATGCGGCACATTCTTGTGGATGCGGCGAGGAACCGGCGCCGGGCGAAACGGGGCGGCGGCGAGCTCAATGTCTCACTTTCGGACGTCGCGGACCTCGGCATCGCGAAGAGCGCCGATCTGGTGGCCCTCGACGATGCCCTTATTACGCTGGAGACGTTGAACCCGCGCCATAGCCGAGTGGTCGAGCTTCGCTTCTTCGCGGGTCTCAGCCTCAAGGAAGTCGCGCACGTTCTCAACGTGTCGGTTGGCACTGTGCGGCGCGACTGGAGCCTTGCGCAGGCCTGGCTGTATCGAGAACTCACCCACGGCGGCGCCTGATGGATCCCGAGCGATATCAGAGAGCCGGTGATCTGTACCACGCCGCACTCGAGCTCGCGCCGGAGCATCGCACCGCGTTTCTCGAGCAAGCCTGCGGGAGCGATCTCGAACTCCGGAGCGAGGTCCAATCGCTCCTGGCGGCACACCACCAGGCAGGACAGTTCATCGAAGAGCCACACGAGCAGGCGAGTTCGCTGTTGCGGTCGATGCTCGATAGCGCCGGAAGACCGTCGTTGAAGATCGCTTCGACCGGCGACGCGTTGGCTGGCGACGCCGACGACAGGTCGTTGGCTCCAGGACAGCGGCTTGGGCGTTATGAGGTGCTCAACCTCCTCGGCGCTGGAGGAATGGGCAGCGTCTATCGCGCGCTCGATTCAAGCCTGGGCGCGAAGTGGCGATCAAAGCGCTGGCCCGCACGTTCCGCGGCGACTCGACGAGTTTGAAACGGTTCGAGCGCGAAGCACGCGTGCTCGCGACACTCAGCCATCCCAACATCGCCTCGATCTACGGGTTCGAACATCTGGACGGCTCGCCATATCTCGTCCTCGAGCGGGTCGATGGCCAGACGCTCGCCGACCGCTTGCAGCGCGGCGCTCTCTCGGTTGACGAGGCAGTCGGCATCGCGACGCAGATCGTCGCCGGGCTCGAGGAGGCCCATGGCAAGGGGATCGTCCATCGGGACCTGAAGCCGTCGAACGTCATGTTGACGCCCGATGGACGGGTGAAGCTGGTCGACTTCGGCCTCGCAAAGACGACGCGGTCTGCCACTGCGGGCAACGGCTCGGCCGACTCGATCACCGCGCCGGGCGTCGTCCTCGGCACCGCGCGCTACATGAGTCCCGAGCAGGTGAAGGGCGAGGACGAGGACACGCGCACCGACGTATGGGCATTCGGGTGCGTGCTCTACGAGATGCTGACCGGACGCCCGGCGTTTGCCGGGCGGTCGGTCTCCGAGGTCGTCGCCGCCGTGCTGCGTGACGACCCCGACTGGAACGCGCTTCCCGCGTCCGTGCCGCGAAATGTCGCGCGGCTGCTTCGCCGCTGCCTGCGTCGCGATCCGCGCCTCCGCCTTCAGCATGTGGGAGATGCGCGCCTGGACCTGATCGAGGAAGACGAGCCGGCCATGGTCGCGGTGGGCGCCAAACGCTCCGTCGCAGCACGCAACGCTTCTATCGCGATCGCGATTGCGGCCATCGGTGCACTCGGCGCCTTCATGGTGTGGCGCTCGCCTCGAACCGTCCCGTCCAATCCCCCGGCCCGTTTGAGCCTCGAGTTACCGGCGCGACTGGTCCTGGCCGACGAGTTCTCAGCGCCTTTTGCCATCGACCCTACCGGATCCAACATCGTGTTCGAAGCCATCGAGGGTGGGACGCAGCGGCTGTACGTCCGCAATCTGACTGATCCGGCGGTGCGCGCCCTCGCGGGGACCGAAGGCGCGCGCCAGCCGTTTTTCTCGGGCGATGGGGCGTGGATCGCCTTCTTCGCAAACCGCAAGCTCTCGAAAGTGGCGGTTGGCGGCGGTCCGGTGTTGCTGGTGGCGGATACCGGCAGCAATCCCCGCGGAGGCGTGTGGGCCCCCGATGGGACCATCGTTTTCGCGGGGCCGGAAACGGCCGGACTCTCCCGCGTCTCCGGAAGCGGTGGCAAACCGACCCCGCTGACGACGCTCGACAAAGCGCGCGGCGAGCACTCGCATCGCTGGCCGGATCTGCTGCCGGGCGGAAAGTGGGTGCTCTTCACGATCGGATTGGAAGACGCACCGTACGAAGAAGCCCGCATCGAAGCAGTGTCGCTCGAAACCGGCGAGCGTCGCCGCGTGATCGAGAACGCCAGCTTCGCGCGATACTCCGCGGATGGCCGACTGCTGTTCGTTCGCGGTGGCCACGTTCATGCCGTAGGGTTCGATCGCGATCGGCTCACCGTGCAGGGAACGCCGGAAGTCGTGTTGGACCCGGTTCGCTTCAATCGTCGCAACGGCGGCGCTCATCTCGCCGTGTCAGCGTCGGGCGTTCTCGTCTACGGGTCGGGCGAGCCGACCAGCTCCGAGTACTACCTGGCGTGGGTCAATCGAGAGGGACGGCTCACGCGCGCGAGCGAGACGCCGCGGCCGTTTCGGAACGTCAGGGTGAGCCCGGACGGACGCCGCATCGCGACGGTCATCGGCACATCCACGGAGTCCGACCTGTGGCTCGTTGACGCGAACGGCACGCTGACGCGGCTCTCCTTTGGCGCTCTCGCCGCATCGACCCACATGGACATCCAGCGGCAGCGGCATCACGGTCGGCGCACCGAAGGACAGCGTCTGGCGTCTGCTCACGTTCCCGCCGACGGCAAGGGCGAACCGACGGTCCTGCTCGAGAGCCCGCACCGGGTCTATCCGAATGCGTGGTCGCATGATGGCCGCTACCTGATCTTCCAGGAGAGCCGGCCCGAGAGCGGCTGGGATCTCATGGTGCTCGAAGTCGACGCGTCCGGCCGTCCCGTCGGCGCCCCGCGGGCGTTTGCGAACACGCCGTTTCACGAAACGAGCGCCGCGCTCTCGCTCGACGGGCGATGGGTCTCGTACGAGTCTGACGAGCTCGATGGCCTGGTGCAGGTCTATGTGCGCTCGTTCCCGGATGGCGCCAACAAGCTCCGGGTGTCACCCGTCGGCGCGCGATTGCCGGCCTGGGACTCGCACGGCAATCTTCATTACTGGCAGACGCCGGATTACACGATGTGGGTAGTACGCCCCACGGCGAAAAACGGACAGCTGGTCGTGGATACACCGCAGGCTATTTGGCGCGGTGCGGATGCACCGGCGCTTCTGAGGCGCATCCTCACTCCCCTGTGGGGCACCGGCTACGACGTTGACCCTGGCGGCACGAGATTTCTCGTGCTGGAGACGCCAGCTCTGAGCTCCGTCCCGCCGTTGTCGCATCCGATGATCGTCCTTGACTGGGCCCGAACCAGCTCGACGCGCCCGTGACCTACACGCCGCCAGTTCGACCGCCGGCCGGGCACGCCAAACCTCTGCTGCCCTTTCTCCGTCGAATACTCTCAGTCCCTCGAGGGGCGCCAATGCTGATCATGCAGTGGATTTCGGACTTCCGTCACGGCTGGCGGGCGCTCGTCCGCACGCCGGGCTTTCTCGTCACCTCCGTCGCCACCCTCGCTCTTGCCATCGGGGCGGTGGTCGGAATGTTCAGCGTCGTCAATACCGTCCTGCTCCGGCCGCTGCCTTTCCCGGATCCCGACCGCCTCGTCGTGGTGGCCGGCACGGCGCCGGGGTCGGACCTCCCCGAACGTTTCGGCCTCGGCCCGGAGTTCTACCTGCATTACAAGGAGCGTTCGCAGCTCCTCGACGGCATCTTTCTATTCGGTGCGGGGACCTCGACGCTGCGTACGGAGAATCGCGTCGAACGGATTCCGATGGCGTTTCCGACGAACGACATCTACGCCACGCTCCGCACGCGGCCGCAAGTCGGGCGGCTGCCGGTCCCGGACGACGCGGATCGGGTCGCTCTCATCAGCGACCGGCTTTGGACCACCTGGTTTGGCCGTGATCCCGCGGTGGTCGGAAAGACGTACTCCATCTCTGGCCAGATGCGCGAGGTGATCGGTGTCATGCCACCGGAGTTCAGCTTCCCAACCGAGGAGACGCTGCTCTGGGTCACCGGAGAGGTCAGGCCGGCCGAGGTTCGCCCCGGGCAGTTCGGCGCTCCTGTGGTCGCGCGCATGAAGCCAGGGGTCACACGCGAGCAGCTCGGCGTCGAGCTCACGCGACTCTCGAAGGAACTCCCGGCCCGCTTCGGCGGGTCGCCCAACTACGCGCGGATCATCGAGCAGCACAGCGCGGTCGTGGAGCCGGTGCTCGACCGCCTGGTCGGTCCGACGGCCACCACATCCCTGTGGGTGCTGCTGGGCGCGGTGACGGTCGTGCTGCTCATCGCGTGCGCCAACGTCGCGAATCTGTTCCTGGTCCGCGCCGAAGGACGCCGTCGCAGTCTGGCAGTGCGTCGTGCGATCGGCGCATCGCGCGCGCAGCTCGTCCGGCTGCAGATGATCGAAGCGTTTCTGGTCGCGTTGCTGGCCGGTGGGCTGGCCGTGATCCTCAGCGCAGTGACGCTCCCGCTTTTCCTGCGCGCCGCTCCCGAGGGCATCCCTCGACTCGGGCTCGTGAGGCTCGACCTGTCCACGCTGGCTGCCGCGTTCGGGCTGGTGGTCGTCGCGGCACTGGCCTGCGGCGCGATACCTTCGCTGCACGCTTCGTCGCCCGATCTCGGTCGTCTGCGCGATGGGTCCCGTGGCAGCACCGGCCGCCGCCATCTCGGACGCGATGTTCTCATCGTCGGGCAGACGGCGCTCGCACTCGTGCTGCTCATCGGCTCCGCGCTGCTGGTGCAGAGCTTCCAGCGGCTGCGGACCGTCGATCCCGGCTACGAGACCGCCGACATCTACACGTTCCAGTTCGCGCCAGAACAGGAACGCCTCACGGACGGGCCGACCTGGGGACGGTTCCATCTGGACTTCATGGACCGACTGCGCGCCCTTCCCGGCGTGACCGACCGTGGGGGTCGTCAACAACATCCCCCTCGACGAAGGGACCGGCGACGGGGCGGTTCCTGACCGACTCGATGGCCCCGGACAGGCGGCGGGGCGCTGCTCGATCAGAACTTCACCGGCGGCGACTACTTCCGCGTCATGGGGATCGAGTTGTTGCGGGGACGCCAGTTCACACCCGACGAAGCCGTCACGCCGAACAGCAGCGTCATCATCAGCCAGTCGGCGGCCGCGCGGCTGTGGCCCGATCGGGATCCCCTCGGGCAGCGGATCCGTCGCACCGGCGACACGCCGCAGTGGTTCACGATCGTCGGCGTGGTGGAGGACGTGAAGCAAAACGACTGGCGGGACGCCGGCGAGGCCATCGTGTACTTTCCGCTGACGGGACCGACACCGACCACGTGGGCGATGAGCTCGCCGGCCTATGTCGTCAAGTCGCCGCGGGCCGCGAGCCTTGGCCGCGAGGTGCGTGAACTCGTGCGGCAGGTGGCGCCCGAAGCGCCGGTGTACCGCGATTTCACCATGGAGTTCCTGGCGCAGCGGTCCATGGTCCAGTTGTCATTCACCATGCTGACGCTCGGCGTCGTCTCGGCGCTGGCGATGATTCTGGGGGCGGTCGGGTTGTACGGCGTGCTCGCGTACGTCGTCGCCGAGCGGACGCGGGAGATTGGCGTGCGCATGGCGCTCGGCGCAACCGCCGGCGCGGTGCGGCGCATGGTGGTGTCCCAGGGGGCGAAAGTGGTGCTAGTCGGCACCGTCGTGGGTCTCGCGGCGGCGCTGGCGTCGACGCGCCTTCTGGATGCGCTGCTCTACGAAGTCGACGCGTTGGATCCCGTGGTGTTCGTTGCGATGTCGATCATGATGATCGGGATCGGCATGCTGGCGAGCTACGTGCCCGCGCGCCGCGCGAGCAACGTGGATGCGATTGAGTCGCTGCGAAATGACTAAAAGAGGGTCATTACTGCGCTGAGGGTGCGAGTCGCGGGCCGACGCGGGCCGCTGCGGCATGACGAGGAACGCACGACAACTAGAAGAGAAGCGCACCGAGGCCCGACCAGGCGAGCGCCTTTGGGGCGCAGCCGATGATCGTACCGATCGTGAAGTCCCGCAGCTTCACTCCAGTGAGCCCGGCCAACATGTTGAATTCGCTGAAGGGCCCCGGCAGGAGTCGCGCGCCCGCCACGGCGATCACGCCGCGCCGCTCGACCAGTTGGTTCACCCGCATCAGCGTGTGGCCGAGCCGCTGCCGAACACGCTCTCCAACGATGTGTCGCGCAAGGAGGAACTGCGTGCACGCCGTGAGCGTCATGGCCACGAGTGAGGTCGCCGCTCCAGAGACGGGATCGAACGCGATTCCGGCCGCCGCTCCGAGCACCGGGAGGGGTACGCCCACAGTGTTCAGCGCAAGGAAGCAGACGACGAACAGCAGCGGTCCAGCGCTGCCTGCCCGATCCACCCATCCGCGCAGCTCGGTCAGTGGATCCATCCATTCGTTCAAGAGAAGGCCCGCCGCCACCGTACCGGCGATCAACACGGCCAGCGCCGAAAGTCGGACGACGGCGTAGTGTCCAAGCCGAGCGTTGGCCGCTGTCTCTTCCGGAAGACTCACGGCTTCTGCAAGATCGCTTCGTAGTGCAGCCATCCCGTGTGTCCATGGACCCGGTGCAGTGACGCGAAGCAGCGGTCGAGATCCGCTCCAGTGAAGACGCCGGCGTGACCTGCGATTGGCTTCAGGACCCACGCCAGCCAAGAGGGTGCCTTGAGGTCTGCGTACACCAGATAACCGTTCGGTTTGAGGACTCGCCGCATCTCATCGAGCGCCGATGACCATCGCGGCACGTGGTGCATGGCCTTGTTGGTGGCGGCGATGTCGAACCGTCCGTCCTCGAAGGGCAGGCAGGTCGCATCCGCTGTCATGAAGAGGACATCAGTTCGATCGCCCGCCGCGGTGCTCGCCAGCGCGATCTGCTGCGGGTCGACATCGACGCCGACCACACGGATGCCGAACGTATCGGCAACGAGCAGCGCGGCGGCGCCGTTGCCGCAACCGACGTCCAGGTATGACCAGCCGCGGTGGACCGGCACGTGGCGGAGACGCCGCACCGCTTCTTCAGCGACTCTGCGGCTGTGCCCGATTTCGTTGACGAACCGTTTTTCGATTCTTGTCATTCGCATGCTGTCTCGATTGTCAATCGGGCGAGGTCGTGACGCATTGACTCGGACGGCCAATGCGATTGACCCGCCGCGCCAAAATGGGGCGAGGCCAATCAGCGGCGCAAAAGCTGTCCCCCGATGACAGGGACAGTCCCCGGACGCCGAGGACGCAGGCGCGCCGCGGCGCGGAAGGCGGAAGGGGTGGATCCCGTCCACCGTTTGAACGCACGGTGGAAAGCGCTGAGCTCCGAGAATCCCAGAAGGAACGCGACCTCCGCAACTGAGACGCGATCGTCCATGAGATGGCGCTCGGCGGTGTCGAGTCGTAACTGATCGAGGAGCCGCCTGTATGACGTTCCTTCAACGGCGAGCGTGCGGTGGAGCGTCCGGACGCTGACCTTGAGGCGCGCGGCCAAGCCGTGAGCCGTCACGTTCCCCGCCTGCAGGTCCTCGGACAGGGCCGCGCGGGCACGGTCGGCGAATGTCGCCGCCCGCGGCTCGCCGAGCCGGTCTGCAGCGTATCGATCGAGAAGCGACAGCAACGAAGGATCGGTGCGACGACAGGGCAGGTCGAGAAGCGCCGCCGGTAGGACGAGGGCATTCTCGCCGGTCGCAAACCGCAGTGGAGCACCGAAGAAGCGCTCGTGGTCGCGCGCATCCCGTGGTGCGCGATGGGCGAATCGCACCTCAGCGGGAGTCCACTTCGTGCGAGTGGCAACGCGGCCAGCGCGCACCCACGCCGCAAGGAGCAACTCGGCCGTCTGGCGGGGTGCCGCCATGCCACCGGCCAGGCGATGCGACAACACGGCCCGATCGCCTGACTTCTCGAGTCGGACCTGTGAGGTCTCGTGGATCAAACGCTGATAGCGACAGACACGCTCGAACGCGGCACCCAGTGTCGGGCTCGAGACCATCGCGTAAAAGTGGACGTCGAACGAGCCGAGCTCGGCCTGTTCCGCAACGCGCAAACCGAGATTATCGTCGCCAGTTGCCCGCACACCGTCGGCGAGGAGCCCGACACATGCGCTCATAGGCACAGTCGCGTCGGGATCGAGCAGCAATTCACTATCGATGCCCTGTGCCTGGAGGAAGGGGACCGGATCGTAGCCCAACGTCAAGAGCCCCGATATCAACGGGCGCAGGGCACGAACGGTTAACCGCGGCTCCCGATTTCGCATACTCAGTCCTTCACTGATCTGACCCCCATTCTGACGCCAATTACCGGAGGGTTTCGCATCAGCGGCAGCGCACCGGGGGCGGGGCACTTCGGCGATCAGCCAATCGACGGCGTGGTCAGTCTTCGGTAGGGAGGGGGTCGCCGCGGGCGTAGACTCTCACTCGTGAAATCCGTTCTCTTCCCAGCGTTTTGTCTCCTCGCCACGGTCGCCTGCGCCCCCCATTACGACGTCATCATCAGGAATGGCGATCTCATCGACGGCACCGGCGCGCCGCCACGTCGCGTCGATCTCGCGCTGCGCGACGGCCGGATTGCCGCGATCGGCACCGTGTCGGGTCGCGGCCGGGAAGAGATCGACGCGCGCGGTCGCGTGGTGGCGCCCGGCTTTATCGACGTCCACGGACAGTCCGGCACGACCCTGCTGGCCGACGGAAACGGAGAGAGCCACATTCGTCAGGGCATCACCACGGAGATCATCGGCGAAGGGGGCACGCCGGCGCTGTGGACCAAAGACAATGTCGAGGATCCCGCAATACGACGCTTCAACCTGAAATTCGACTGGACCGGTTTCGATGGCTACCTGCGCGCGCTCGAGCGCCAGGGCACGTCGATCAATCTCGGGTCCTTTGCCCCCGTTGCGATGCTCCGCGAGCAAGTGATGGGGATGGCGAATCGTGCCGCGACCGCCGAAGAGCTGAAGCGCGCGCAGGACATTCTCGAACGTGCGATGCAGCAGGGATCGTTCGGGTTTGCCACGGCGCTCATCTATCCGCCCGCGTCCTACACCACCACCGACGAGCTCGTTGCGCTCGCCAAGGTGGCGGCGAAGTACGGCGGGATCTACATCTCGCACGTGCGCGGCGAGAGCTTTCGTGTCAAAGAGGCGATCGCCGAGGCGATCCAGATTGGCGAACAGGCCGGCCTACCGGTTGTGATCTATCACCTCAAGATCGGTGCGAAGGCAAACTGGGGACAGATGAACGAGATCCGGCAGCTGGTGGAGCAGGCACAAGCCCGCGGTGTCAACGTGACCGCCTGTCAATACCCGTACACCGCCGGTGGGACGGGGCTGCAAGCGACCCTGCCAGGCTGGGCGCAGGAAGGCGGTCGCGAAGCCATGCTCGACGCGCCTCGCGAATCCGGCCGAGCGAGCGAGGATGCGCCGCGACATCGAGGCGAATACCGAGGTAGAGAACCTCCTGGGCGGCGCCACCTTCGACGGCGTCCAAATTGCCTCCGTTCCCGCCGACAAGGATCAGTCGATCGTGGGCAAGCGGCTCTCGCAGATCGCCGCTGAGCGAAAGCTGGATAACTGGGAGACCCTGTTCGCGCTGCTCACGGAAAACGAAGGTCGCGTCGGCGCGCTGTATCACATGATGTCCGAGGACGACGTCAAGACGGCGATGCAGTTTCCGTGGGTCAGCATTGGCACCGATGCGGCTGCGATCAAGCCGGAGGGCGAGCTCGGGCGCGGTCAACCGCACCCCCGATCGTATGGCACGTTCCCTCGCATCCTCGGCCGCTATGTTCGCGACGAGAAGGTGCTGACACTGCCCGAGGCGATTCGCAAGATGACGAGCTTGGCGGCGTCGCAATTGAAGATCGCGGAGCGAGGGACACTGAAGGAAGGGTTCCTTGGCGACGTGGTGATTTTCGATCCGAACACGGTCGCCGACACCGCGACCTTCGAAAAGCCGCATCAGTACCCGATTGGAATCGACACCGTGATCGTCAACGGTGTCGTCACGGTCAGGAATGGGCAGCACACCGGCGCCCGCGCCGGACGTGCGCTGTACGGTCCGGGCTCCAAGAGGTAAGTTGTGAGCGCCTCAGCGGCGTGTTAGCTGGCCCCTGGTGCACGTTAGCCCACGCCGGCTGCCTGCCAGGCCGCGAGCCCCCCGGCCAGCTCGATCACTTCGATCCCCTGCTGCTGCAGCATTCCAGCTGCGATCGAGGATCGGTAGCCGCCGGCGCAGTGCACGAGCACGGGGCGGTCGTGCGGCAGCTCGTGCATCCGCTCACGCAGGTGGTTCAACGGGATGTTGACACTGCCTTCGATCCGTCCCTGCGTCAGTTCCTTCGGATTGCGGACGTCGAGCACGAGCGGCGGCGCCGGCGATGCGAGCAGCTCATGAACCTCGGCGGGCCTCCGGCGATCGGTGCCAGTCATCAACTCGGGCGCTGCTTCGAGTGCCGTGATGCCATCTTGCAGGTAGCCGACGACGCTATCGAAGCCGATGCGTCCCAGCCGCATGGCTGCCTCGGCTTCGCGCGACGGCTCCGCGACGATCACGATCGGCTTGTCTTTGTCGAGGATCGTGCCGGCCCAGGTGGCGTAGTTGCCGTTGAGGGCGATGTTCAGGCTGCCGACCAGATGCGCTCTCGCGTACTCGGCCGGGTCGCGGACATCCAGCACCTGCGCCCCCTTCGACTGCAGTGCCAACACCACGTCCGCGCTGAGCGGCTTCAGCTGATCCTCCAGCACCGCATCGAGTGTCCGCCGCTCCTTGGTATTGAGCACCGCGTCGTAGGTGAAATACGAGGGCGCATCCGGCTGATCGGCGGTGACGAGAGACACGAAGTCGCTCTCGCTCATCGGCTGCAGCGCGTAGTTGACACGGCGCTGCTCGCCGAGCGTCGACACCGTTTCCTTGCTCAACTGCTTGCCGCAGAGCGAGCCGGCGCCGTGCGCGGGGTAGACCAGCGTCTCGTCGGGCAGCGGCAACAGCTTGTTGTGCAGCGATCGGTAAAGATGCTTTCCGAGTTGATCGGCCGACCATCCGAGCGATGCGCGCAGGTCGGGTCGGCCCACATCGCCGATGAACAACGTGTCGCCGGTCAGGATCGCGTGCGGCCGCACGGCGTCGCGATCGAGATCGAACACGAGGATGGAAATCGATTCAATCGTGTGCCCCGGCGTCTCGAGCACCGTCAGGCGGACCCGGCCGAACTCCAGACTGGCGCCGTCGGCCATCGGCCTGAATGCATACTCCGCCTTCGCGCTGGCGCCCAGGTATATGGCGGCGCCGGTGCGATCGCGAAGCTCGAGGTGTCCCGCCACGAAATCGGCGTGGAAGTGGGTCAGAAAGACGTGACGGATCTGCAGCCCGAGCTCCGCCGCATCGGCGACGTAGCGATCGATGTCCCGCTGCGGGTCGACGATTGCCGCGGTTGCGCTCGACGGGTCACCAACGAGGTACGACGCGTGGGCGAGGCAATTCAAGTAGTACCTGCTTGAGGAACATGGCGCGTGATCTCAAGTCTACGCTACAACCACGACGCTCATCTCTGAGACGCGGACGGGCGATCGGCGGTGAACAGGAAATAGTCGTACGCGTATCGCGCGACGTGGGCGATGGTGCGCTCGACGTCTTCCACGCTCGCTCGCGTGCGCTTGCTCATCACCGCGATGGCCACGTGGCCCGCGCCGTCGGGCAGGTAGATGATGCCGACGTCGTTGACGACGCCCCCGAGCGTCCCGGTCTTGTGCGCGACGTCGGTCGAGGCTGGCAGCAGGCCGCGAAGCCGGCCGGTCCCAGTCTGGCAGCGCTTCAGCAAGTCGAGCACGGCGTCCGACGCATTGCGATCGATGGCGGCGCCGTGCCAGATCGCGTCGAGCAGCGCGACCATCGCGTTGGGCGTGGCGTTGTCGCGCGGGTCAGCGGCCACGCGATCGTCGGCGGCGAACCGTGCCTCGATGCTCGGACGCTGCGGATCGCGTCGCAGCGCTTCGCGCAAATCATCGCGCGCCAGGTCCTTCAGCTGTGCCGTGTCGCGCCCCTGGTAGTCGAGAATCAGCTCCTGGCACGAGCGATCCACGCGAATCCCCTCGATGCCCAGGCCCCGCATGCGGCGATTGACGGCAGTGGCGCCGGCTTTGGCCAGGCAGATGTCGGCGGCCGAATTGTCGCTGATGATCATCATCAGGTTTGCCAGGTTGCGCATGGACAGCGTGACTCCGGGCGGATCGTAGAGCGGCGTGATGTCGCCGCTGCCGAGGTGCTGATCTTTCGATGTGACCGACACCTCGGCGTCCCACCGCAGCCCGCCAGCGTTCGCCATCGCGTGGAGTTCGACCAGCACCGGCAGCTTGAATGTGCTCGCCATCGGAAACGGCTCGTCGCCGTTGACGGCCAGCGAGACGCCGCTCTCGAGGTGCTTGATCGACACGCCGACCACGCCCTGGGCGGCCGGCAGCGCCGTCTCGATGCGGCCCCTCAGCCGGTCGAGGCTTCGAGCGGCGAGAGGGGCCTGTGCGGCAGCAAGCGCGGTACCAAGTGCCGATACGGCGACCAGGCAGGCCAGAGCGCGTTGGACGCTGCGTGTCGGCATGCTCGCTCCTCTTACATTGGGGGATGCTGACAAGCTGACGCCGCGCTACTGGCGCCGCCGGCCTGACTGCGGATGGCCAGTAGCATAGCG
>CAWDJL010000014.1:0-361246 GCA_963802675.1 uncultured Acidobacteriota bacterium | reverse complement strand
CGTATAAGAGGAGTGTTGCTGCAGTCAACGGATATCGCCGATCTTCCGGCTAAAGCCGGAAGCCACGTGTGCCGAGCAATATCCGTAGCTAAAGCCGGAAGCCACGTGTGCCGAGCAATATCCGTGGCTTCCGCCTAGCCGGAAGCCACCAGTGCCGAGCAATATAGGTGGCTTCCGCCTTCAGGCGGAAGTCCGAAGTGCGCCGGGCCAGTAGTCATTCAGCTGTTGCAGGTCACGAGCGCGTTTCCACGGAGGGGCTATGCAGAATGGCGTTCTGATCCGGGTTTGGTCGTGGGGACAGCTCTAGCAGCACAGCAGCCGCCGAATCCGCGTCAGCAGCCGGGCGCGATGATCACGATGTTCGCGCCCGAGCAGCATGACCAGTATGACGGGCACTACGTCGTGCCGAAAACCTTCGTCTACCTTGCTGGTTGGGGATTCGGGCACGCCACGTTGAACGGCAAGCCGCTGTATCAGAACTACGAGATGCACTTCATGCTCACGCAGGGCATTCGCGATCGGAAGACGTTGCGCGTGAACTACCCGATGGCCACCAAGAAGCAGCCGGGCGGCGAAGTGAATCCCGCTACGCAGCCGATTGATTTCTATATCCGGAGCCCGCAGCAGAATCCCAAGAACCGGCCGAATCGCGAGGTGTTCCTGCACTTCTTCGGCATGGAGGTCACGTGGAAGTAAGCTCCTATCAACAGCTGTGAGCGAGATTCAACGGCAGATCGCGGCAGCCCTCGAGGTGCTGCCAAAAATCGGCACTGCAGTGATGGTGCTGCTCGTGTTCTGGGGTCTCGCGACTTTGGCGAGGCGTATTGTCCGTGCGGGTGCGGAATACGCGATTCGTGATCGGACGCGAAAGCTGCTGGTCATCCAAGTCTCGTACTACCTGGTGTGGGCGGCTGGCTTCATCGTCATGCTCGACGTCGCTGGCGTGAATCTGAATTCAGCGGTGACCGCCCTCGGCCTGGGCGGCGTCGCGGTCGGCTTTGCGCTCAAGGACATCCTCTCGAATCTCGTCAGCGGTGTGCTCATTCTCCTGATGCGCCCCTTCGAGATCGATGATCAGATCGTGGTCGGCGACACAGAGGGGACTGTCGAGCAAATCGAGCTGCGGGCAACACATATCAGAACGTACGACGGGAGACTCGTCCTGGTCCCCAACGGGGACGTGTTTACGTCGCGCATCACGAACAACACGGCCTCGCCGTTGCGGAGAGCGTCGGTGTACGTATACCTCGACTACAAGGAGGACGCGGGGCGTGCGCTCTCAGTCATACTCGATGTCGTCAAGTCGGTGCCTGGGGTTGCCAGCGCGCCTGCGCCGTCGATGCGACTGAGAGATTTCAGCCAGGATGGTCTGCAGCTCGAGGCGCGCTTTTGGGCGGACTCCCGTCGCGCGAACTTGATGAACACGGCTTCGGCGGCTCGTGTAGCCATCCTGCGAACGTTGAAAGAGGCGGGCATCCAGCTGCCCGATCCGGACCAGCGACTCGTCACAATGACGCCCGCGCCGGGCAGGGCAACGAGTGACGAGACATCGGCGGAGGTGACGTATGGAAAGCAGTAATGACCGTGGAGGGCTGGAGCGCCGTGTCGCACGTGTCCTCACCGTTCCTCCCCTCGCGCCTGGATTCGTCGGTCCCGGACATCTGGCGGCACAGGTCGTGTCGCCCGACGACTTTGCCCTCAGCGATCCCTTCATCATGCTTGCCGATGACCATCTCGATATCGGCGACCGCGCGGTGGGCGGGCCGCACCCGCATGCAGGGTTCGAAACCGTGACGCTCCTCCTCGACGGTGCCATTTACGACCGCGATGAGGGCGGCGAAATCAAGTCGGGCGAGGTGCAGTGGATGACGGCGGGCCGCGGGATCATTCACGGCGAGAACGTCGCGACGAAGGGGAAGGTCCGCTTGCTCCAGTTGTGGCTGACCCTGCCCAAGAATCACCGATGGACGCCGCCGAGCTTTCAGGATATTCACACTGACGCGGTCCCGGTCCGCCGTGAGCCTGGCGTAGAGACTCGCGTCTATAGCGGTGCGTCCGGGGGAGTCCAATCGAACACGCGCAATCATGTCCCCGTCACGATTACGGAGATTGCGATGGGGGCGCACACGTCCGTCGATCAGGACATTCCAACCTCATACAACGGGTTTGCGTTCGTGATCCTCGGCTCGGTCGCAGTCGGTGCGGACGCGACGCTGCTCAACGCCGGCCAAGTGGGATGGCTCGACCGTCCCGATGGTCACGGCACGAGCATCGTGCGCATCCGCGCACGCGAGGACGGGGCTCGCTTGGTGTTCTATGCGGGCCAGCCTCAGGGCGATCGCATCGTGTCGCATGGTCCGTTCATCGGCGACTCGAACTCTGACATTGCCCGGCTGTACGCGGAGTACCGCGCCGGACAATTCGAGCGCATGAGCAATCTTGCGCGTATTGCCGGGACGAGCTCCCGCGTATAAGTTGAACCTCAGTCTGCGCAGGCGGCGCGCCGCGACAGCCCACGTACTACCTCGACCGATCGAGGCAAGCTCGACAACGAGCGCGCTGGCTGCTCGTCCCCGATAGCATCAAAGGCCTATATACGATTGGCCTGGAACGCAAATATTATGGCGACGCTTGACCACGGCACGGAAACGGCGCGTGGAGCGTGCCCATCATGTTTCTCATGAAGCGGATCGAGACGCAGCCACCGCCGTCGCCAGTACACAGGAGACGCGTATGGGCATTCCGCGAACCACGCTTGTGTTCCTCGCCGCTGCCATGGCGTTCGCGGCCGGCTGCAACGGCCACCCGCGCCGCTCACCCCCGAAGCCGCAAGCGCCAAAGGCGACGCGCTGCTCCGCGAGATGAGCACAAACATGGCCGCCCTCACGACCTTCTCATACACAGCCGACGAGGTGCGCGAGCAGGTACGCCCGGGGGGCGCGAAGGTCGAGGTGAAGTCTTCACGCGAGGTGATCGTGCGCCGCCCCAATGGCTTCGCCTTTACGACCAAGGGCGACGAGCGCGAGGGCATGGGTTGGTACGACGGGCAGCAGGCGACGTTCGTCTCGAACCGCAACAAAGTGTGGGCTCGAGGACCCGCGCCGGGCACGCTGGACGAAGCGCTGGATTTCCTAACGGCCGAGTACGCGATCCAGCTGCCGACGGCCGATCTACTCTACAGCTCGCCCTACGACGCCTTTATGACGAAAGACACGACCGGCGGCTGGGTGGATGTGCAGAAGGTCGGCGATCGGAGCTGCGATCATCTCGCGTATCGACAGGAGATCGTCGACTGGGAGATTTGGTTGAGCGAGAATCAGCGACTGCCATGCCAGGTCAAGATTACGTATAAGAACGAGCCTGGGCAGCCAGTGACAATCGTGACCTATCATGATTTCAATGCGTCGCCGCAGATTTCCGATGCGACGTTTACCGCTCAGATTCCAGACGGCTTCCAGCGGATCAAGATCATGCGGCACGCGACGGTCGAGGACCCCAAGGTGGAAGAGGCTGCAGCGACTCCACCCGCGGCGTCTGGTCCCGCCAAAAAGCGGCCGCAATAAGAGTCGAGGAGAAGCCATGTACAGCCACAGCACTCCGTACGCTCAGTCTTCGTTACACGCTTGCCTTTCGCGTCTTCGCCGTCGTGATCGGCGCGCTCGTGGTGCTCGCGACGGTGGAGCTTTCGGCCAACCGCCGGTCGGGCGGCTCGGTGCGCCAGTCGCGCAATGTCAACCACAGCTCGGGCGCCAATCGCTCCAACAACTTACAACCGCAACGTCAACCGGAACACCACCAACGTGAACGTCAACCGAAACGTGAACGTGAACCGCGGCGTTGGCTATGGCCGGGGCGCCGTGGCTGTGGGTGAGGAAGGCGCCGTGGCCGTCGGTCGCCGGGGTGCCGTGGCCGTTGGTGAAGAAGGGTTCGTCGGCGTGGGGCGCCACGGCGCCGTCGTCGGCGGTGAGCGTTACGAATCGTACGAGGGCTGGCGAGTGGCGGCAGGAGTCGCGACGGGAATTGCGGTGGGCACGATGCTCGCCCGGCCGCCTCGCGCAGCCACGACGGTCGTCGTCAGCGGGTCGAACTACATGTACGCCGACGGCGCATACTACGAGCAGGTGATGTACGGGGGACAGGTCTCGTATCGCGTCGTCACGGCGCCGGCTGGCGCGATCATCACAACGTTACCAGGGGGATGCACGACCACCATCATGGGGGGCGTGTCCGTCCAGCAGTGCGGCACCACTTACTACCAGCGTGTGAGCACAGGGTACCGAGTGGTTGTGTACCAGTGTGACATTTCGCCGTCAGCGCGCTTTCCCGCAATCCTGATCGCCCGTGCGCCCGAGCAGGCGCACGGGCCAGTCGCTCACTACGTGGAACATCGAACCGGATCGAACGCGTCCGCCCACGTGTTGCCCGTTGGGGTACTGCTGATTGGGGGGCTCCTTTACTGGAGTCCGATCCTCGTCGATCCGGCTGGCCGCATTGCGGGCGGCAATGGCGACCCCCTGTTCCTAGCCTACATTGTCACGTGGGTGGCCGGCCACTTCGGCGACGCCGCGCTGTGGAACCCGCCGTTCTTCCACCCTGCGACTGGCGTCCTCGCGTACTCGGATCACCTTTTCGGGCTGAGCGCCGTGGCCTGGCCCCTGGTCGCCTCGGGCGCGTCCCCGATCTTCGTAATCAACCTGCTGGCAATTTTGGCCTCGGTCCTGACTTCAGTGGCGCTCTACATCTGGCTTCGGGACAGTGGATTTTCTGCGGTTGGAGCGGGTGCCGCTGCACTGACCGTCACCTACAGCGCCTGGCGTCACTTGCAGATCTCTCACCCGCAGCTGCAGTGGCTGGCCTTCTTGCCGATCGCACTGCTTTGTTACGGGCGCGCGATCGAAGGGCGGACGGGCGTTGCGTGGATCTGGGCCGGCGGCGCCGCGCTGGCGCTCCAGACACTGTTCACGCCGTCGCTGGGCGTTTCGTTGATGCCACTCGCCATCATCTGGTTGATCACCGCGAGTCTACTGGCGCGTCGAAGGTCGCTTGCTTACTGGGTGAGCGTCGGCGGATCCATCGCCCTCATCGGTCTCGTGAATCTGCCCATCGCCGTGCACTACTGGCGGGCCGGCGACACGCTCGACCGGACCACCGCGGAGATCGCCTTGCACAGCGCCGCGTGGATCGATTGGATTTCCGCCCAGCACCACTGGCTGTACGGCAACGCGCTCCGGTTCACCCGCGGCTCGGAGCGTGAATTGTTTGCCGGCTTCGGGTGGATCGCGGTGGCCGGGATTGGCGTCGTGGCAACGCTGCGCGCGGCGAAGCCATTACCGCTCGCCGGGTTGCTGACGGCTGCGCTCGCGTGCTGGGCGACGACTGGCGTGAGCATTGAAGGATCCGGATGGGCCGGCGTGCCGTACGACCTCTTCCGGCGCTTCGTGCCGGGCGGAGGACAAGTCCGAGTGCCTGTCCGCTTGGTGCTGCTGGCCGCGATATTTCTCGCGCCGGCGATTGCCACCGGCTGGACGTCCGTCCATGCGGCCGTGAGGCGGTGGCTTTCAGCGCTGGCGGCCCAACTAGTAGCATTCCTGCTGGCGGGGGCGGTCGTCGCCGAAGGGTTGGCAGGTGTGGCGTGGTTCGAACGGGCCTGGGCCGAGCCGGTGGGCCGGCTGCCGGCGGACGCGGGATCCCATGGCGTGCTGATGGTTCCACTTGGCGAGGCGGCCGGTACGCGCCTCGAGATCGCGCGCATGTGGAGCGCGCGGCGCGCCGGCGTGCCGATCGTCAACGGCTATTCCGGAAACGACTCTCCTCTCTACCGGCGGCTGCGCGATCTGCAAGCGGCCGCGCCCGACCCCGCGGTGCAGCGCGCGCTCTACGCGCTCCTCCATCGCTTCGGCGTGACGACGATTGTTGCGGACCGTCCTGTGCCGTCGATGATCGATGAGTCCACGCTGCTTCAAGTCGCTCCCGGCGTGTTCCGAATTCCCGACGCCGTGGCACGGGTGCGCGTCGATCGCTTCGAGATGGGGCGCGGGGCAGCCCTGATCCTGACCGACGCGGGCTGGTCGTACCCGGAGCACAACGATCACGAATCGTGGGTCTGGTCGGTCCAGCCCCGCGCAACCCTGCAGGTGCCGCTCGGTGGTGTGCCTCGCCGGCAGATCAGCCTGCTCGCGCGATCTCAGTCGTCGGAGGGCGACGAGCTGGAGCTCTGGTGGAACGGGCGTCGGCTCGGCGTGCAGCCCTTAGAAGTGACCCCGAAGCTGCACTCGTTCCGCCTACCAGAGGCCTCGTCGGTGGCGGATTGGATCGACCTCGAGGTGCGCGGGCCACTGCCGGTGCGGATGCCCGGCAACCCCGACCCACGCGCGCTCGGCGTGTGCGTCTTCGAGATCAGGTTGGAGTGATCGCGGCGATAGGCGATAAGGAATAGAGTGTAGAAATGCCCGAGCCACAAACGTCGCTCCCCCCGCACGTTCAGATCATCCAGATGGGAACCGCCTGTTGGGTCTCGCGGCTCGTCTACACGGCCGCCAGCCTGCGCCTCGCGGATCATTTCTCGAACGGTCCAAGGTCCGCGGCCGAACTGGCGGCGATCCTGGGAACCAATCCACGCGCCCTTCACCGATTCATGCGGACGCTCGCGAGCTTCGGCATCCTGACCCAGGATGCGAACGAAACGTTCGCGCTGACGCCTCTCGGCGATGCGCTCAAGAGCGACGCGCCAGGAGCCGCACGATCGACGATTCTCACGATGGCGGGGCCGTGGATGTGGAAAGCATTTGGAGAGTTTCAGTACTCGGTCGAGACCGGCAAGACCGCGATGGAGAAAGTCTTCGGCATGCCGCTCTTCGACTATCTGGCGCAGAACCCACAAGAGGCCGCGCAGTTCAGCGAAGCGATGGTCGGCATCCATGGGGCCGAGCCGCCTGCGGTTGCCGCCGCCTACGACTTCTCCCCGTTTGCCTCAATCGTCGACGTCGGTGGGGCCACCGGCAACATGCTGGCGCATATCCTGGCTCGATACCCGCAGCCCAAAGGCGTCCTCTTCGATCGCCCTCACGTTGTCACCGAAGCGCCGGCCCTCCTGCGCGCCAGGGGAGTTGAAAGCCGGGTCTCGATCGTTCATGGAACCTTCTTCGAGAGCGTGCCTGCCGGAGGGGATGTCTACATCCTGTCGCACATCATCCACGACTGGAACGAAGAGCAGTGTCTGACGATTCTCGGCCACTGCCGCAAGGCGATGAAGCCGGGCGCGAAGCTTCTCATCGTCGAATTCGTGTTGCCAGAGGGCAACACGCCGCATTTAGGCAAGTTGCTCGACATGGTGATGTTGGCGATTCCTGGCGGCGAAGAACGTACGCCCGGTGAATACAAAACATTGCTGGCGGGGGCGGGCTTGAAAATGACGCGCGTAATCCCAACGGCCTCGGATGTGAGCATCGTCGAGGCGGAGCTGCCGTAACGCCGCTGATTCACCACAGCAGCTCGTAAATGTGTCCATTCGTCCCACGATAGGCGACGTGCTGATGGGGAGCGCGCGCCGTGGCGTAATAGACCGGTCGATCGATGGCGGGCGGTGCCGCGTAGGCCGCAGTCAGATCGGTATGGTGAACGGCCGTCTCGCCGAGAACGTGCCACAGCTCGTGCAGTCTGCCGTCGCTCGATCGGAAGACGACGTGCTGGGTGTTGTCGCTTGGGTTGAAGCCGCCCGTGGCGTCGCCGACGGCGCGCGGCGCGCCCGAGAGCGCCGTCAGGTCGCGGCCGCGCACGGGTGCGACGTTGGGCCAGAACAACTCGTGGAGATGGCCGTCCGCCGCGCGATAGGCGATGCGGTTGGTATCCTCGGCCGGAGTAAACCAGGCGAACGGGTCGCCCGCCGCCGGCGGTGTCGCGGCGAAGCCCGATAGATCGTCCTGCCCAACCGCGCCGTCCGGCCCCCAGTAGAGGCCGTGGATGTGCCGGTCGGTGCCCTGAAATATCACGATGCTGGTCGAGCGGATCGGATCGTAGTAGGGCCATGGATCGCCCGCCGCCTGAACGGCCTGCGCTTGGGCGGTCAGGTCGCCGTGGCCGACGCCACCTTGTCCCTGCCACCACAGCTCGTGCAGATGGCCGTTGGCGGTGCGATAGACGACGTGATGAACGCCGTCGTGCGCTGAGAACCAGCCCGCCGGGTCGCCCTGCGTCCGGGGCGCGTTGATCGAGCCCGTGAGGTTATCGTGGCCGACCGCGCCAAACATCCAGTAGAGCGTGCGCACGTGGCCATCGGCGCCGCGAAAGACCAGCACGACCTGATTGTCGGAGGGATCGAAATAGGTGAACGGAGTGCCTTGCGCCGCAGGAGCTTGGGCGTTGGCGGTGAGGTCGGTCGTGCCCTGCCCACGTGCATCGCGCCAGATCTCGTTCATGTGCCCGGCGCCGTCGCGATAGGCGACGTTCTCGATGCCGGGTCCCGCCAGTACCAGCGCGCAGGGCGGCCCGACAGCGATGCTCGCGCCGGTCGTCGCCGTCCGATCGATGAGATGCTGGCCGGCGTCGTCGATGCGGATGGCGAAGCCGTCGGGACGCGTGCCCGTGACGGTTAGCGTCACGCCATTGTCCAGCGGCGCCGAGTCCCCGGGCTGCAGTGCCTTTAGCGTCATCAGATAGAGCGGCTTCTTGAACCCCTCCCGCTCCTGCACGGTCGGGTTACGGGTCTGGACGCGGTAGGCGATGACGCCCTCGCTGGCGATGCCTCGCTCCTGCCCGTCGCCGGTGGACGGCATGCCAGCCTCGAACTGGTCGGTCTTCTTGCGTGCTTCGACTATTACGTACGGAAAGCCGTTGCCGATGCGAACGGCTGCCGCCCGTCCCGCGACTGGAGGCTGAGCAAGGCCGCCATGTTGCAACTCGTACTCGGCGGACGCGCCCGCGTGCAGAGGAATCGCCGCCGTGTCCAGCCAGCCCAGCTCGTTCTTGGTGAACGCGGTCGGATGCGTCTGGCTGGATGCCGACATCTCGTCGAACGTGTCGATGGTGCGCTCGAGCGGATCGACGTCGTTGTTGAAGTGATAGAGGTCTTTGAAGCGGGTCAAGCCGTGGATCAACTCCATCAGCCATACCCCGTTGCTTTCTGCCATCACCACTCGCGACCAGAAGCCGCGATTCGTGCCGGAGCCCCGGCCGCCGAGCATCACCAGCACCGCGGCGTCCATGCCTTGATCGCGCAAGCGGCGGCCGAGCTTACCTTCGAGCTCGTCGGCTTCCACGACCTGCTTGTCAATCGTCTCCATCGGCAACACAAACGGGTCGATGTCGGCCAGGCCGGAGGAGACCGCGCGCAGCCACGCGCGCAGCGAACGGTCCGCGTCATTGGCCTCGCGGCGCGGGTCGTAGATCACGCGGCGAAGAATGACGGTTTCCCAATCGGGTGGGATCAGATCGGGCGGCGCAGCGTGCGAGCGATACAGGGGCACGAAGGCGACGCGTTTGCGTCCGAGCCAGGGAATCGCGAAGGTCATCGTACAGGCATAGGTCGGGGCGCGGCGTATCATGTCGCCCGGCCGCATTCCTAAGCTTAACGAGCGCGCGGACACAATGGTCTTCAACAAACGGCTTCGCGACGGAATCCGCCGCGGCAGGATCAGATGCAGCGTTCGCGTCTGGATGCGCCTCCATGTCAAGGTGGGAGGTCGTTACCAGATGGACGAAGGCCACATCGTCGTGGATTCTATTGCGCCGATTACCCTCAACGACATCACATACGATATGACCCGTGAATCCGGGTTCGACAGCGTGGAGGATTTGCTGCAGATCGCAAGACACGGACGCGGCGAGAACGTGTAACTGATTCGTTTTCATTAAGGTGCGCGGGCCACTGCCGGTGCGTATGCCCGGCAATCCCGACCCACGCGCGCTCGGCGTGTGCGTCTTCGAGATCAGGTTGGAGTGATCGCGGCGATAGGCGATAAGGAATAGAGTGTAGAAATGCCCGAGCCACAAACGTCGCTCCCCCCGCACGTTCAGATCATCCAGATGGGAACCGCCTGTTGGGTCTCGCGGCTCGTCTACACGGCCGCCAGCCTGCGCCTCGCGGATCATCTCGCCGAACGGTCCAAGGTCCGCGGCCGAACTGGCGGCGATCCTCGGGAACCAATCCACGCGCCCTTCACCGATTCATGCGGACGCTCGCGAGCTTCGGCATCCTGACGCAGGATGCGAACGA
This sequence comes from uncultured Acidobacteriota bacterium, assembly GCA_963802675.1. GTDB lineage: Bacteria > Acidobacteriota > Vicinamibacteria > Vicinamibacterales > UBA2999 > JACCSI01. The sequence continues at coordinate 351,036 of CAWDJL010000014.1, read as the reverse complement.
AGCGTTCGCGCTGACGCCTCTCGGCGATGCGCTCAAGAGCGACGCGCCGGGAGCCGCACGATCGACGATTCTCACGATGGCGGGGCCGTGGATGTGGAAGGCATTTGGAGAGTTTCAGTACTCGGTCGAGACCGGCAAGACCGCGATGGAAAAAGTCTTCGGCATGCCGATCTTCGACTATCTGGCGCAGAACCCGCAAGAGGCCGCGCAGTTCAGCGAAGCGATGGTCGGCATCCATGGGGCCGAGCCGCCTGCCGTTGCCGCCGCCTACGACTTCTCCCCGTTTGCCTCAATCGTCGACGTCGGCGGGGCCACCGGCAACATGCTGGCCCATATCCTGGCTCGATACCCGCAGCCCAAAGGCGTCCTCTTCGATCGCCCTCACGTTGTCACCGAAGCGCCGGCCCTCCTGCGCGCCAGGGGAGTTGAAAGCCGGGTCTCGATCGTTCATGGAAACTTCTTCGAGAGCGTGCCTGCCGGAGGGGATGTCTACATCCTGTCGCACATCATCCACGACTGGAACGAAGAGCAGTGTCTGACGATTCTCGGCCACTGCCGCAAGGCGATGAAGCCGGGCGCGAAGCTTCTCATCGTCGAATTCGTGTTGCCAGAGGGCAACACGCCGCATTTCGGCAAGTTGCTCGACATGGTGATGTTGGCGATTCCTGGCGGCGAAGAACGTACGCCCGGTGAATACAAAACATTGCTGGCGGGGGCGGGCTTGAAAATGACGCGCGTAATCCCAACGGCCTCGGATGTGAGCATCGTCGAGGCGGAGCTGCCGTAACGCGCTGATTCACCACAGCAGCTCGTAAATGTGTCCATTCGTCCCGCGATAGGCGACGTGCTGATGGGGAGCGCGCGCCGTGGCGTAATAGACCGGTCGATCGATGGCGGGCGGTGCCGCGTAGGCCGCAGTCAGATCGGTATGGTGAACGGCCGTCTCGCCGAGAACGTGCCACAGCTCGTGCAGTCTGCCGTCGCTCGATCGGAAGACGACGTGCTGGGTGTTGTCGCTTGGGTTGAAGCCGCCCGTGGCGTCGCCGACGGCGCGCGGCGCGCCCGAGAGCGCCGTCAGGTCGCGGCCGCGCACGGGTGCGACGTTGGGCCAGAACAACTCGTGGAGATGGCCGTCCGCCGCGCGATAGGCGATGCGGTTGGTATCCTCGGCCGGAGTAAACCAGGCGAACGGGTCGCCGGCCGCCGGCGGTGTCGCGGCGAAGCCTGATAGATCGTCCTGCCCAACCGCGCCGTCCGGCCCCCAGTAGAGGCCGTGGATGTGCCGGTCGGTGCCCTGAAATATCACGATGTTGGTCGAGCGGATCGGATCGTAGTAGGGCCATGGATCGCCCGCTGCCTGAACGGCCTGCGCTTGGGCGGTCAGGTCGCCGTGGCCGACGCCACCTTGTCCCTGCCACCACAGCTCGTGCAGATGGCCGTTGGCGGTTCGATAGACGACGTGATGAACGCCGTCGTGCGCTGAGAACCAGCCCGCCGGGTCGCCCTGCGTCCGGGGCGCGTTGATCGAGCCCGTGAGGTTATCGTGGCCGACCGCGCCAAACATCCAGTAGAGCGTGCGCACGTGGCCATCGGCGCCGCGAAAGACCAGCACGACCTGATTGTCGGAGGGATCGAAATAGGTGAACGGAGTGCCTTGCGCCGCAGGAGCTTGGGCGTTGGCGGTGAGGTCGGTCGTGCCCTGCCCACGTGCATCGCGCCAGATCTCGTTCATGTGCCCGGCACCGTCGCGATAGGCGACGTTCTCGATGCCGGGTCCCGCCAGCACCAGCGCGCAGGGCGGCCCGACAGCGACGCGCGCGCCCGTCGTCGCCGTCCGATCGATGAGATGCTGGCCGGCGTCGTCGATGCGGATGGCGAAGCCGTCGGGACGCGCGCCCGTGACGGTTAGGGTCACGCCATTGTCCAGCGGCGCCGAGTCCCCGGGCTGCAGTGCCCTTAGCGTCATCAGATAGAGCGGCTTCTTGAACCCCTCCCGCTCCTGCACGGTCGGGTTACGGGTCTGGACGCGGTAGGCGATGACGCCCTCGCTGGCGATGCCTCGCTCCTGCCCGTCGCCGGTGGACGGCATGCCAGCCTCGAACTGGTCGGTCTTCTTGCGTGCTTCGACTATTACGTACGGAAAGCCGTTGCCGATGCGAACGGCTGCCGCACGTCCCGCGACTGGAGGCTGAGCAAGGCCGCCAAGTTGCAACTCGTATTCGGCGGACGCGCCCGCGTGCAGAGGGATCGCCGCCGTGTCCAGCCAGCCCAGCTCGTTCTTGGTGAACGCCGTCGGATGAGTCTGGCTGGATGCCGACATCTCGTCGAACGTGTCGATGCTGCGCTCGAGAGGATCGACGTCGTTGTTGAAGTGATAGAGGTCTTTGAAGCGGGTCAAGCCGTGGATCAACTCCATCAGCCATACCCCGTTGCTTTCTGCCATCACCACTCGCGACCAGAAGCCGCGATTCGTGCCGGAGCCCCGGCCGCCGAGCATCACCAGCACGGCGGCGTCCATGCCTTGATCGCGCAGGCGGCGGCCGAGCTTACCTTCGAGCTCGTCGGCTTCCACGACCTGCTTGTCAATCGTCTCCATCGGCAACACAAACGGGTCGATGTCGGCCAGGCCGGAGGAGACCGCGCGCAACCACGCGCGCAGCGAACGGTCCGCGTCATTGGCCTCGCGGCGCGGGTCGTAGATCACGCGGCGAAGAATGACGGTTTCCCAATCGGGTGGGATTAGATCGGGCGGCGCGGCGTTGGAGCGATACAGGGGCACGAAGGCGACGCGTTTGCGTCCGAGCCAGGGAATCGCGAAGGTCATCGTACAGGCATAGGTCGGGGCGCGGCGTATCATGTCGCCCGGCCGCATTCCCAAGCTCAACGAGCGCGCGGACACAATGGTCTTCACCAAACGGCTTCGCGACGGAATCCGCCGCGGCAGGATCAGATGCAGCGTTCGCGTCTGGATGCGCCCCCATGTCAAGGTGGGAGGTCGTTACCAGATGGACGAAGGCCACATCGTCGTGGATTCGATTGCGCCGATTACCCTCACCGACATCACATACGATCTGGCCCGTGAATCAGGGTTCGACAGCGTGGAGGATTTGCTGCAGATCGCAAGACACGGACGCGGCGAGAACGTGTACCTGATTCGTTTTCATTACTTGCCTCCCGGCGCTTGGGACACGCCGAGAGTGAGGCGTGGTCAGAAAATCGGATGAGTTGGCGCGACGTAGTTTTTCATCCACGCGCACGTAATTTTCCGCTTGTCGTGGCCGTAACTTGCCGCTCCCCCCTGCCGAACGCACCCGCTAAAGTCCATACGCTGCAGGAATCCGTGGCCCGGAGGCACGTCATGTGCCCTATCGCGAGCGTAACGGATCATCCAGCGTCTCGACCCGGCGGCTAGCAAGCGGAACCGGACGATGCCTGAGCGAGAGGAGTGTGTCGTGCGCCGATTCTTATGGCACGTGATGATGAGCGGTCTGATGGTGTGCGTGATCGGTGTAATACCAGCGCACGCACAGTTGGTTACACAGCATATTAAGGGAGTCGTCGGGCTCAAAGGGGGGTCGCAACCGCCCCCGCACACCTACGTCATTGCTCCCCTGTGGTACATCTACGACACCGATACCATCAGGACGAGAAATGGCGACAGGCTTCCGATCGATGCGCAGATCTCGAGCGTCGCGCTCGCCGGTGGGGTCAGCGTCGTTACGACCAAGACACTCTTGGGAGGTCGCTACGGTTTTCAGATACTGATGCCCGTCTGGGCCAACAACCGCATCCAGGGCACCGAGATCGATGCGAATCCGGGCGGCGGCTTGTCCGATTCCGCCATCGTGCCGATCAGCCTGGGCTGGAACTTCAAGAGGGCCGATGCACTGGCCATGTACACGGTCTACCTGCCGACTGGCCGTTACACGGACGGCGCAACTGACAACACGGGCTTTGGCATGTGGGGCCACGAGGTGGGCTTCGGGACGACGGTGTACCTGAATGAGGCGCGCAAGTATCACGCGGCGACCGTGGCCAGCCTCAATTTCCAGTCGGAGAAAGAAGACAGCGAGACCAAGGTCGGAAACGCCATGAACCTCGAAGGCGGTGTTGGCGGCGATTTCCTCGAAGGCGGCTTGACCGTCGGGTTGGTGTACTACGCCTCATTCAAGCTGACGAACGACCGCATCGCAACAAATTTCCCGATCAACATCGAGCCCGCCAAGGCCACGGTCTTCGCGCTCGGTCCGGAAGTGTCGTTGGCGCTTGCGCGGCGCGGTGTCCTGTACGGATTTCTGAAAGCGAATTACCAGTGGGAGACGTACGCGCGGAATCAGACGCAGGGGAGTGAGTTCAACATCATGGCAACTTTTCTCGTGAAGCCGATCAAGCTGACGAAACCCTAGAAGACCAACGGCGTCACTCTCTGCCGTGGCTTCCGGCTTCAGCCGGAAGTCTCAGCCATCCCGCTATTCATCCTGACTTCTTGTTTGGTCGGTCTTCTGCCGGCCCGCCGCGCTGGAGCAGGTTGCACGCCGTGTTGATCAATCCGACATGCGAGAACGCCTGGGGGAAATTGCCGACCAGCCGGCGGGCGTCGGGGTCATATTGCTCGGACAGCAGTCCGACGTCATTGCGCAGGTCGAGCAGGCGGTAGAAGGTCTCGCGTCGCCTCATCGTATCGACCCTGAAGAGCGAGATTGTCGGCGAGCCAGAAGGTGCAGAGCAGGAACGCCCCCTCGCCGGGCGGTAATCCATCGACGTTCTCAGCGGATAAGTACCGGTCGACGAACCCGTTACGAACGAGTCGACGCTGGATGTAATCCACGGTCCCGATCATCCGCGGATCGGTGGCGGGCAGAAAGCCGACGAGTGGCAACATCAGCAGGCTGGCATCGGGCTCTTTCGAGCCGTAGTACTGAACGAACGAATTCAGGGCTGGATCGAACCCCTCGCGACAGATCTCCTCGTGGATCTGACTGCGGATCCGCCGCCATTTGGCGGCCGGGCCCTCCAGGCCGAACTCTTCGACGCTCTTGACGGCACGGTCCATCGCGACCCACGCCATGACCTTCGAGTGCGTGAACTGTCGTCGAGGCCCGCGAACCTCCCAGATGCCTTCGTCGGGTTTTTGCCAGTCGGTCTCCAGAAAATCCATGAGCGCGTGTTGCACGCGCCAGGCGTACTCGCTCGGCGGGAGTCCTGCGCGGCGAGCCACGTGCAGCGCGTCCATCACCTCGCCGTAGACGTCCAGTTGGTGCTGTTCGTGTGCGGCATTGCCGATCCGGACGGGAGCCGCGCCCTCGTATCCCGGGAGCCACTTCAGCTCCAGTTCCGTCAGCCGACGCTCCCCGGCGAGGCCGTACATGATCTGCAGCGTCGAAGGCGTTCCGGCCACCGCGTTCACGAGCCATTCGCGCCACGCACTGGCTTCGTCGGTGTAGCCGCCCACCTTGAGTGCATAGAGCGTGAAGGTGGCGTCGCGCAGCCAACAGTAGCGGTAATCCCAATTCCGGACCCCGCCAAGACATTCGGGGAGCGATGTCGTTGCGGCGGCGACGATGCCGCCAGTGGGCGCGTAGGTCAGCGCCTTGAGCGTGATGAGCGATCGGACGCACGGCTTCGCGCCACTCACCCTGGAACGTGCATCGATCAGACCACGCAGTCCACCACTCTTCGGTCTCCCGAAGACTCAGCTCGGGATCCGACAACTCGGGCTCGCTCTCGTGAGTGGGTGACCACGCCAGCTCGAACGGGCACGCGCTGGCCGGCCGTGACCGTGAACTCGGCGACTGTTCGAAGCCCGCGACCGGTCAGCGCCGCGTCGGTCCGGCAATATAGAGTCTCGGGACCGGCGGTGGCGCGGATGCCGTGTGGCGTGCGGCGAACCCACGGGACGACCGATCCATAGTCGAACCTGATCGCGAGATCCATGTGCATCGGGACGGTGCCGCTCACACCCTCCACGATCCGCATCAACGCGGGCGTCCGCGAGCGCTGAGGCATGAAGTCGATCAGTCGCACCGCGCCGCCATCGGTGCGGTACTCAGTCTCGAGAACCAGCGTACCTTGGCGATAGCGTCGCTGGACGTGTTGGACTTCGCCGGCCGGTGCAATCAGCCAGCGTCCATGGTCGATGTTCCCAGCAGCGAGGCGAAGCAGGCAGCCGAGTCGAATCTCGGAAAGCACAGCCAGTCGATGGAGCCGTCGCGCCCAACCAGCGCGGCGGTGTGGCAGTCCCCGATCAGCGCGTAATCCTCGATGCGCGACGCCATCTGCTCCAGGAATCATCGCATTGTCGTTTGAATACTCACCGAGCAACGCCACCCGGCCTCCTCGAATGCCGATGGGCGGCAAGCTCAACCATTCACGAGCAGGGTTAACCCGTACTTTTCTTCGCGGTGGCCCGTACTTCTCCGGTGGATTGGGTCGTAATCCTCCGCTTCCTCCGCGCGACTATCATCCTCTTAGGCTCTGGCAGAACCGCGAGTTGGCCGCTGCCACGGAAAGATTCCGAACTGCCTGCCGATCATGAAGCCCCGACCCGAACGGCCGCTTCGAAGTTCTCGCGCGCTTCTACGGTCCGCAGAAACCACTGTTCGACAAGACCTGGCAATTGTCGGACCTTGAGAAGGTCAGCTGACAACGGAAGGACGGCACCATGACAGCTCAAGCTACTGCTACCCAACCACTTGTCACACCGCGGCAGACTGGCGTCAGCGACGCGACCGCCCGAGCGATCGCGGCATCACCACTGTGGAACCGCGCGATGCCGCCCGGACCCGACGTGCGAGTCAAGATCACCAAAGAGTATGCCCGGCACGTGGCGCGCGACGCCTTCTTCTGGGCCTGGCCGCTGGTCAACGTCTACAACAAGCGCCTGGGCGCGGAAAAATCGAAAGAGCTCGCATACGCCGGACCCGTGCCTGCCGCCCCGCTCAACCGGATCGTGATGCTCACCGACTACGTCGCCGCCGACGAACGTATCGTCGCATGTCCGAACCAGGACGTGGCATACGGTGGCGGCTCGCTCGGCCTGGAGAACACGCCTGTCGTGATCCAGGTGCCCGACTTCGGCGATCGCTTCTGGGTCTATCAAGCGGTGGATTTGCGCACCGACGGTTTCGTGCGCATCGGCAAGATGTACGGCACGGCGCCAGGTTTCTACTTGCTCGCCGGGCCCAGTTGGCGGGGCGAGGTGCCGGCTGGCGTCAACGAAGTGTTCCGATCGCCGACCAACACGGGGTTCATCGCGCCCCGCATCTTCATGGACGACACCGCGGAGGATCGGCGGGCGATCCAGCCTTTGCTCCGCCAGATCATGATGTATCCGCTCGCCGAGTACGACGGCACGAGCAAGAGCATCGACTGGAACACGATCAAGAAACTACCGAATGCAGCGACCGGTGAACAGGAAATCGTGTGGGTGCCGGCCGAGTCGTTCTTCGACACGCTGCCCATCGTGCTCACCGACGCGCCGCCGCTGCCGGGAGAGGAGGCGCGCTACGCCCAGGTGCTGGCGGTCCTCGAAGCCGCGACGCGCGATCCGGAGCTCAAAGCGGCGATGATCGAAGCGGCGAAAGAGGCCGACGAGCAGCTGGTGAAGCCGCTTCTCCAGTTCCGCAACTACGGCCAGCAACTGCCGCACTACTGGAGCACGATCTCGAACGAGGCGGCATTCGGCACCGACTATTTCACGCGCACGGCGGTGGCGAAATCGAACATCTTCGTCAACGCGCCGGTCGAAACGAAGTACTTCTATCAGGACCTCGATGCGTCAGGCGCGCGACTGAACGGCGCCCACGGCTACACGGTGACGTTCCCGAAAAACCAGAGGCCGCCGGTGCACGGGTTCTGGTCGCTGACTCTTTACAACGAGCATCACTTCTTCTCGCCGAACGCGATCAACCGCTATTCAGTGGGCACGAAGAATAAGGACCTGAAATCGAATCCAGATGGGTCGCTGACGATCTGCGTGCAAGCCGAGGAGCCGCCAGAGGATCGACGTACAAACTGGCTGCCGGCTCCGGCGGGCAGGGAGTTCTCGCTCTACCTCCGCGCGTACTGGCCGAAGGTCGCCGTCACCGACGGCTCATGGACACCGCCAGCCGTGCAACTCCTGAAGTGATCCGGATCTCGCTCTTTGCATTCCTGGGCAAGCCGGCCCTGCCGAGGCGCCTGGTCCGGCGCTCTCCGCGACCGTCGTCTGTTCCATTCGGAACAGCGCCGCCAGCGGTGGATCGACCATCCTGACCCGATGCGTGCCCTCTCGTTCACGGCCAACCTGTTGGGCGTCGCCGCCCTGGCGTTCGCCGTCCCGCTGGCCATTCTCGCCGTGGGCGTGCCCATCGCGATCGTTGTCAGCCTGCTACTGGGATTCCTTGGGTGGCAGTGACCCCTGCGCGGGTGGCAGGCGGAGAACGCACCGTGGACGCTTCCGTTCAGTCAGGCATCTGGTACCGTGCGCTCCTCAACGACGATTGGATCGCCGCCGGGCGGCTGAGCACCCTGTGCGAGCAGTTCGCGCTGGCGGTCCGTGAGGCGGGCGAGCCGGTCGGCGCCTGCTTGTTCGCGATCACCGAAGACGCTCCCGAAGACGAGGCTGGCTCGAGCGGCGCAGGGGCGACTGCGTTGTTTTTCTCGCCGATGGCGATCTCGGTTGTGCCGAGGCTGCTGGCGACTTGCGGCGCGCGCCCGAGCGCCGCCCCTCGGCGCTCGCAGGCGACGTTGTTGGTCGGGCGGCCGCTGGATTGGGATCTGTTGCCGCGTGCGATCCATTAGTGATCCCTAGACGTCTTGAAGGCCAGGAATCCTTGTTTTTGAGTCAAGTTTTCTTTCGGCCTTCAAGACGTCCGGCCGCCGGAGGCGGGCAAAAGCAACACTGCCACTAGCGAGGCGGAGCCAAAGCCGCCTTACTTGCTCGGCGGTCTGAGGCGGAGCCTCGCTAGTGCTCCACGTGGCTGTGCACTATGGGACAGCGCCCCGCGTCGTGCCACCGGTAGGCTCGTCTGCATGACCCTCGATCTTCGAAAACGGTTAATCGCAACGGTCTGGTTTGTCGCGGCGGTGATGGTGGCGCTCGCGTTCAACGTCGGCTCGGTCGCAGCGTGGGGTGTGGTCGCCGCGGTGGCCATTGCGCCGCCACTGGTCATGCTGCGGCTCTGGAAGGATCCGCCGGAGACCATCTCCGAGACCATTCACTCCGCAAGGCGATGAGGCCAGGACACTAGTCGTGGAGCACGACGCTCAGAAGCGAGCCGTTGATCTTCAGGACGCCGTTGTAGTCGATGAACCCAAGGCGCCTGAACTTGTTCATGAAGAAGTTGACGCGCGAGCGCGTGGTCCCCACCATTTCCGCGAGCGTTTCCTGAGAGAGTTTGGGCAGGACGCGGGCGCCCGCGTCTGGCTTACCGAAGCGCGACAACTGCAACAGCGTGCGCGCCAGCCGCTTTTCGCTCGAGTTGAACAGCTGATCGACCAGATCCTCCTCGATCCGGATGTTTCGTCTCAGCATGTGCGTCAGGAAGCGGTCCGCGAACGCAGGGTGTTCGTAGAGCGTTCGCACCATCTCGCGTTTCTGAATCCGCAGCACAGTGGTCACGCCCACGGCCGTGGCGGTGCCCATCCGCACTTGCTGTCCCGCGAGGCAGCCCTCGCCCACGAACTCGCCCGGGCCGAGTAGGGCCACGACCGCCTCTTTGCCGGCCGACGACAGGACCGACAGCTTGACACTGCCCTCCTGAATGTAAAACACGCTGGTCGCGGGCGACCCTTGCGCGAATATCGACGCGCCGGCGGCGGCGCGTAGAATGCGGCGCGTGATTCCCGTCGATGCCAGAAACGCGTCGACGTCGAACGACGCCGGTGTGGAGTGCCGCAAACTTCGGCGCCGGGGCATGGCTCGATCATCGCACGTCGGCGAATCAGGCCGACCATCCGCTGCACGGCCGACGGCAGGACGAGGAGTCGGGAGGCGCTCGGCCTGCGGCGTTACCCGCTCGGTGGTTTGTGGCCCATGCGCGCCTCTTCCAGCCCCGCGAGCACTTGGTCTCGGCGATTGGCGCGGCCGTCGAGCATCGCCAGCAGAGGCGACTGCCCGTCAGGCGATTCCGCCAGCACTTCGGCCCTGAGCAACGCCCATTGGCCTTCGGGCGTCAGGGTGTGAAAATTCTCGGCTGCCGCGACGATGCGGCGATATTGCCGCTTGAAGATCGCGTGACGTCGAATGGTAATTGGTCCGCGTTGCACACTTACCTCCCGGAACTCCGCTCGTTGGTCGAGGCCTGCCGGCACACCGCGGCGGACAGGAGAGGCTTTGATGAGAGAGGCCGCCGATGCGGCGCGGGCTCAGGAAAGCGAGATGGGACGTCGCTATGGTAGCATGATGCACCGGATCTTCCGACGCGCTCTTCCTCAACATTCAGCTTCCCATTCAGCGTCGTCACTTTGCGACGACGACTCGGTCGCTCAGGAGCATTTCTTCATGTCGTTTTCGAAACTCGGGCTGACGGATTCCTTGTGTACGGCGGTTGCACGCTTGGGATACGAGCACCCTACACCCGTCCAGGCGGCGTCTATTCCTTTGGTGCTCGGCGGACGCGATCTGCTGGCGCGTGCGCAAACCGGCACCGGCAAGACGGCCGCGTTCGGCTTGCCCATGATCCAGCGACTCGGCGCGGCCGGCTCCCGCGTCACATCGCGCCCGCGAGGACTTGTGCTCGTGCCGACACGCGAGCTTGCTGTCCAGGTACAGCGAGCGATTGCGAGTTACGGAACACCGATGCGACTCCGGGTGACGGCCATTTACGGCGGCGTCGCGATGGGACCGCAGATTCGCGTGCTGAGGCAGGGCGCCGACATCGTGGTCGCCACCCCAGGCCGCCTCATCGACCATATGCAGCGGCGCTCGATCGACTTGTCGGCGATCGAGATGCTCACGCTCGACGAAGCCGACCGGATGCTGGACATGGGGTTCCTGCCGCCGCTTCGGCGCGTGATCCCGGCATTGCCGGCGCATCAGACGCTGCTGTTTTCAGCAACGCTCCCCACCGAGGTCCAGCGCCTCGCCACCGAATTCACCCGCAATCCCGTGCGCGTCGATGTGTCGAACGAGCAGGCGCTCCCGCCCACGGTCGCCCACCGCGTCCATTTCGTCGCGCAGGACCGCAAGCGGGAGCTGCTCGTGCACGTGTTGAGACAGGACCCGGCGGGCCAGGCGCTGGTCTTCTGCAAGACGAAGCACGGCACCGACAAAGTCGCCGGTCATCTCGAGCGGGCTGGCATCACGGTCGCCGTCATTCACGGCAACAAGAGTCAGGGCGCCCGCACTCGCTCGCTGGCCGATTTCAAGGCCGGACGCGTGACGGTTCTGGCCGCGACGGATATCGCGGCCCGCGGCCTCGACATCGCGCAGCTTCCGTTGGTCGTCAACTACGATCTCCCACTCGCCGCTGAAAATTACATTCACCGCGTGGGCCGAACGGGACGCGCGGGGCTGGCCGGTCGCGCCATTTCGCTCGTTTCCGCGGCCGATCGCGACCTGCTGCGCGACATCCAACGGCTGTTACCGGCACCGGTCGAACACGTGCGTGTGGACGGATTCGACGTGACGAGCGCGACGACTCCCGTGCCGCCGCCGCATCCACCGCGCGTTCAACCGCACGCGAATGCGCGCCGCCGCCCGCGTCGCGCGCCATCACACACCTCGCCAGGCCGTGTCCTTCAGTTTCGGTAACTGATACCCCCGAGCAGCGACGCATGGGTTCGCCCGCGGCCTTCCGACTGTCGAGGCGATCGTGCGGGATGGTTAACCACCTGCGTCATGCTCTCGGGTTGCAGGGGTCGTGAGCCTTTGCACGCGGCCGACAACGTACGACGGGTCCAACGAGGCGACTTGACACCAGAGCACGAGCATGCGCGAGCTGGCGAGGAATACCCGGGCGCTCTCGCGGTCGATCGCTGACCCCGTGGCGTTGGTCACGTCCAGCATTGCGCGCTCGAGCACGCGGATGGCAAGGCGCCGGTACGGTCGAAATGCCTCTGCTCCCCCCGGTGCGAAATCCGCACCGCCAAGGTCATTCTGGCGTCTGTCAGGAACCATCCGAATGGCGACACTTCCCATTCGGCGACTCTAACCGGACAGTCGCGGACGATCTGTCCGATTCAGCACACGTGGCGCCGCGACCGCCTGGTGGGCCTGCAACAGATCAATGGCTAGCGGGATAGGCGCGCTCTGGACTTCCGCCTGAAGGCGGAAGTCACGGATCTCGTTCGGCATTCCACGGATCTCGTTCGGCATTCGTGGCTTCCGGCTTTAGCCGGAAGAGTGATCAGCGAGGCCGACGGGATGCTGTGGATGTTTCTAGGAGGACGCGCGCAGGCAAGTCCGGTGGTGCGGTCTCTTGATCGTTGGCTGTCGAGGCGAGGGCGCGTCAGCACGTTGTCCTGGTGGAACCGGGACTTCCCACGAGTGCTCCACGCGCCGTCGCACTCTGCTTGTGTCAGGTGGCTCGCTTGCGAGCGCGTTCCTCGCGCTGGCGACGTAGGGTCACTTCACGCCGTTCGCTCCCTGCCGGGCTGGGGACCGACGAACGCTCGAGCACCACGCGATCCGTCACGAACCGACGCGATCCATACGCGTCGAAGTCAATCACCGTGTGGTACACGTTGCGATCGGTGACTGTGCCGGTCCCATACTGTTCGTGAGAGACGCGATCGCCCTTGCCTGGAAAGGCTGCGTTCCTGGAGGGTGTGGCCACGGTCAGGCCAGCCTGATGTTCTCGGCCCGTGGTCCCTTCGGTCCCTGGCCCTTTTCGAATGTCAGCGGTTGCCCTTCGCGCAATTCATCGAATCGTGCGTCGACGCAGGCCGATTGATGAAAGAAGTACTCGGTGCCGTCGGCGGCTTGGACAAAACCAAACCCCTTGTCACTGACCAGACGCTTGATAGTGCCATGCAACGTCGTGCCCATTTTCCACTCCCATGGCGGTTGGGATATCCGGGCTCACGCCCACTAGTGTTCTGCAGCACCGGTCGCAACCGCTTGACGACCGGCGCGGCACACGCAGTTACAAAACGCTGCGCTGAGCTTGGATGAGGGCTGGAGACGAACCTAGCCGGTGGCCAGGGTGTGCGGCAGGACTCAAGAAAGCCGAGGGCCGAGTATACCACCCATCGACGCGGGTCCGCCAAGACCAGGAGTCCAGACCCTTTATGAGGCCTTTGCCAAGCCACTCCTCAAACAATATCCGTGGCTTCCGCCTTCAGGCGGAAGATCGAAGGCGCGCCGGGCCACCCCGAACGCCTGACATGACAGAATTCTCGCGCGTGATGTCCCGGCGCCGATTTGGCCTTGTCGCTGGAAATCTCCTGGCCTCATGTTTTGCGGGTGGAGGCTGCGGCGCGCAAGGCGACAGTCTGCCGTCTCGCACGGCGATCTTGAAGGCGCGGCCGTCCGCAGCGAGCACTGTCTGGGCCGCGGGCACACATGTCCTTGGTCTGGGTGACGCGCGTGACGCCCTTCTTCAGCTACCGGAAGACGCCGGCGAAGACCCGCTGCCGCTGATCGTGCTCTTCCACGGCGCGGGCGGCTCCGGCGAACGCTTTCTTCGTCGCGTAGCCCCGGCTGCCGAGGGATTGCGCATCGCGCTACTTGCGCCCGATTCACGCGGACGTACGTGGGATGCCGTGCTCGGCGAGCAGAGGAGCCTGCTCGATATCGTCACTGGGCATGGACAGGTCCAGGGATTCGGTCTTGACGCGGCGTTTCTCGATCGCGCGCTCGAGCGCGTCTTCCAGAAGGTCGCGGTTGACCCCACGCGGATCGCGGTCGGTGGTTTTTCTGATGGGGCGACCTACGCACTCTCGCTCGGGCTGCTCAACGGAGACTTGTTTCGTCACATCGTCGCGTTCTCACCGGGCTTTTGGGTCGAGGGCGAACCCCGCGGCCGCCCGCAGATCTTCGTATCGCACGGTCGTGCGGACGAGATCCTGCCAATCGATCGCTGCAGCCGCCGCATCGTGCCCGAACTCGAAAAGCGCGGGTACACCGTCAGGTATCGTGAGTTCGATGGCAGTCACGAAGTGCCAGAGGGCATTGCACGAGAAGCGATTGGTGGGGTGATCGGGCAGTGAGTATGGCAGCGACCCGTGACTACGACGTCCTCCTCTACGGCGCCGGCGGCTTCACCGGGCGGCAAACGGTCGCCTACTTTGCGGCGCACGCGCCCGCCAACCTCCGCTGGGCGATTGCCGGTCCTCGTCGGCACACGCTCGAAGCGGCGCGCGAGGCCGCGGGCGCACGCCTGTCCAACGCCGATCTAATCGTCGCACCCAGTCAGGATCAAGCGGCCGTCGACGCCGTGGTCGCACGTTCGCGCATCGTGCTCAGCACGGCGGGCCCGTTTGCGCTCTATGGCACGCCGATCGTGGACGCATGCGTGCGTTTCGGTACGCACTACGTCGACATCACGGGCGAGACGCCGTGGATGCGTGAGATCGCCGCCCGGTATCACGAGCGTGCGATGGCTGACGGCACGCGAATCATCCCAGGCTGCGGCTTCGATTCGATTCCTTCGGATCTAGGCGCGTATCTGATGGTCCGATATCTCCGCGACACGATGAGCGTCCCCTGCGCCGAGGTCCGCGCCTACTTCCGGTTCAGTGGCGGTCTCAACGGCGGCACGGTCGCGTCGCTCTTGAATATGCTGAAAGCGCCGCCGCGTCTTGGCGCCGAGACACCCCCGAAGCCGCGAGACGGACGAATCCGGCTGATCAAAGCGCCGCGCTTCGACGCGCAGTTCGGCGTCTGGATTGGACCGTTTGTGATGGCGCCGACCAACACCCATGTGGTCCGCCGCAGCGTCATGCTCTTCGAAGCGTGGCAGCAGCCGTACGGACCGAACTTCGTCTACCAGGAGGCGATGCGGTACGACTCGCCCTTCCCGCGCTTCAAAGCCACCGTGGCGTCGGCCGGACTCGGGATCCTCTTTGCCGCGTTGAAGCAGCCGCTCACGCGCCGAATCGTCGAGCCATTCCTTCCCAAACCTGGCATGGGTCCCTCAGTCGAGACGATGGAGAAGGGATGGTTCACCTGCGACCTGCTCGGGATCGGCGAGGATGGCCGCCAGGTGCGTGGACGGATTCGTTACAACGGTGACCCCGGCAACCGCGCCACCACGGTGTTTCTCTGCGAGTCGGCGCTGGCGCTCGCGATCGATGCGGACAAGCTTCCGGGAGGACGCTCACGAGGCGGCGTGCTGACCCCGGCAACGGGATTAGGCACGGTGTTGGTTGAACACCTCCGCCACGCGGGTACTGTCATCGACCTCCCGTCAAGCTGACGTCTCTGTCAACGGTGGCTGGTGCGGGACAACGTCACCGAGGCAAACCACGACATGAGCAGATGGTCGATGAAGGTACGCGCCTCGGTGAGGGTCATGGGTATCGACGGTAGCTGCGTCCCGCGGTCGTCCCCAGCAGCATCTTCAGCGCCGGCCACGCTCTTCGCCGTCTGGTGCAGCCGCTTGATAGCGTTTTCGGTAACGCCAGAAAAAGACGCCACAGCCTGTCGGCCGCCCGTGGCTTCCTCGATGACGTTGTAAATCCTGACGAGCTCAACCCAGTTCAGATCGGCAGCGTTCCGCAGCTCGAGCGCCCTCGCCATCGCACGATTCGAGAGCGCTTCGCGCAGCGATTTGGATAGCGACGACCGCCGTTGCCACGAATTCCGTTCGCTTGGCTCATCGATCGATGTTCCAGTGTCGAGTTTCCGGGTCCGTGACGCCGCCCGTGCATCTTGGATGGGCTCACGGTCGGTGATCTTCTCGCACGCCGTGACAACGCCGACATGGAGCGATTCGGTGCTGCCGAGCGACAGGCGGGCGGACCCGGATAGGAGCGTGATGATGCGACCTGCCTCGCATCGGACATTTCCAAGGTCACCGCAGGAATCCAGCAGCGATCCGCTGAGGAAAAAGTAGTCGTCCCGTCTCACCAACCGTATGTCGGTGTCTGAAACCACGAGGGCAAGCTGGCGGAGGATTGCACGGGGACCCTCGACTTGGATTTCCCATCTCATGACGTTGTTGCGCCCGTTCCTCAGCCGTCTTCACCGCCGAGAATTGCCGCCTGTCGCACGTGGGTCTAAAGGTTGACCCGTTCGTTTAGCGCCTTCCGCCACCGCCACCGCGCCGAGCGCCACCCCCACCCCCACCGCCGCGGTAGCTGCCGGTGCTGCGGGCGCCACTGCCGCCACTGTAGGTGCCATGATCTGCGGTTCGCTGAGCGCCTTCGCGGCGCGCGGCTGCATCGCGATCGAGTTGGTTCCTCGGTACTGGGATCCATTGAGGTCGGGCGTTGGCTAGTGGTAGACCGCTCGGTGGGCCGTGGAGTCTCGCTCGGCTGTCGATCGGTATTCGACCAGTTGCCATTGTCGTACTTCTGCCACGAGCCGTCCTGGCGCCGATAGGCGTTGCCGTCGTTCCCGGCGTAAACGTTGCCACCCTCACCGACGGCGACGGTGCCGCCGCCGGCGCCGCGACGAGTCACGGCCGATCCCTCGTCAGTTCGTATCGTGCGCGTCGTCGTTCCCGTCTGTCTGTTGGTGTAACGGTTGGTGCTGGCCCAATCGTCTCCACGTTGCACGGCGGTGGAGCCCCAGCTGCCATACACGTTCGATCCTTGCCGCGTCGCCGCGTAGGTACCGGTGCGGGGGTTATAAGCGTGTGCGACGCCGCGCGCACCGTACGGGCCATACGCGGCGGCGCCGCGCGCGTAGGTCCCAGTGCGAGGGTTGTAGCGGGCGCCCACGCCGGCGCCACCGTAGGGACCGTAGACCCCAGCGCTCCGCCCGTAGGCGCCTGTCCACGGGTTGTAGTGGGCGGAGTAACCGTAGGTCGGGAAATGCCCGTAGTAATACGGATAGAAACCGCCGTACCCCACGTACGGCGGATAGTACCAACCAGATCCCCACACGGTGCAGCCCCACGCGACCATCATTCCGGTGTAACCGGCTGCCGCCGCATACACGACCCAATCATCGTCATCGTCTTCTTCGATGGTCACGTAGGTCACATGATGGGACGGTGAGCTCACTGGGATCTGGTAGATCTCCTGCGGCACGGAGCTGGCGACTTCCCACGGACCCGATGCACCTTTTCCCACGAACCACACGCCCTGGTAACACATGTAATAAAGATCGTTGACCTTGAACACGTCCTTGTCGGTGTTCACGGCGCGCTGCACGGGGGTCTTCTCGATGGGCGCGAACTCCGGATCGCCCGTGAACGCGACGTCGGGGGCTTTCGTTTCCTTCTTGTTGACCCGTGCGGTTTGCGGAATTTGTGCGAGAAGCACGGCTTCGGCCGCCTGGTCAGTGCCGGGCACGGATGCCAGCACGCGCGACCGGTCGTGCTCGAGCGGAATCTTTTTGAAATCTGCGGGAAGTGAAGGCGTGGCGAACGTCCAAGGTCCGGTGAAGTCCGGCGCCGAGAACCACCGGCCTGCGACCAGGTAGTACACCGAACCCGTCTTGCCCATCCGGAAGACATCGCTCTCGGTGTTGCTCACCCACAAGAGGCCGGTGCCCTCGACGAGCACGTAGTTGGGCTCGCCGGTGAGCAGAACGAGCTCGGCCGGCTGGAAGCTCACGAACACCTTCGGCACGGCCGAGGCGTTGATCGGCTTGCCGGGCAGGTTGGCCTTGACGTCTTTCCAATTCTCCTCCGCGGGGAGCTTCTTGAAGCTGTCCGGCAATCCCCCCGCCGGCGACCAGGGGCCCTTCACGTCGGCGGCTTTCAGCCACGCACCATTGTTCAGGAGATAAAGGGTGCTGGAAGGACCGTGTTGAAACAAGTCCCAGTTCGTGTTTACGGCGAACTTCAGGTCGTTATCTCGGATTGGGCTCCAGACCGGTTCGCCGTCGAGGTTCACGATGACCGCCGGGGTCTTGCTGAAGAAGACCGTCGGGGGGTCGGCTTTGAGGCCCTCGACGTTCCTGGGGACGATCGCGCTCTTGTCGAGATTGGCCAGCACACGATCGAGCGCGATCACACGCTCGTCATCTGGAAGCGCCTTGTCAACCGCGTTAGAGACCTCGCGCACTTGCTCCTTCTGCAGCGTCGAAAAATTGGCTTCGACGATCTTCATCTGCTGAAAGCTGACCAAGCGATCGGTCACGGCAACCTTCGTGTCCGCCTCGAGCTTGATCGTGCCAACCGCTGGTTTGTCGGCGGCCTTGGCACGGTAGGACACGGCACTGAAGGCCACGAGATGTGTCTGTTTGTCCCAGCTCGCGACTTGAGGCTGATAGATGAGGACCGTACCGCCGCTCGGGAGATCGGCGAGACGCGGCCAGCCGCCGTCGATCGGCGCCGGCGTGGTGGCCGCTGTCGGCTTCGACCCGGCTGGTGCCGCGGTCTTCGGCGGTGTCTGAGTCGTGGGAGGCGTCTGATTCTTCGGAGGCGTCTGAGCAGTCGGAACGGGCGGCCTCGTCGCAGTCTGACCAGGCGGGCCCGCGGCCTGGATGACGATCACGATCGGCGCCGACGGTTGCACCAACAGGCTCAACGCCGCAACTGTGGTCACGGCCTGGACTGAGCGTTTTCCTAGTTTCATCACAGTGGATTCCTTGCGCTGTCAGCTTGCTCTCAGGCGGCCAGCCAGGCCCGCGCGTCGACGACCTGCTCCGGGGAGAAGAACTCGACGGGCGCTTTTCGCAGGTCCGCAGCTGCGAACATCAACGAAAGACTCCGCCATCGTTCGTCCCCCACGATGGCGATTCGCTCGATCGCCTCGCCATGCTTGATGTAGAACGTCAGGTCGCTCCAGTTATCGTGGGGTTCCCAGCCCTCGAACCCCTCCAGCAGGAACAGCAGTCTCACCGGGCCGACGCGGCCCATCTCGTCGATCAGAACGTCCTGACACTGCTCGAACTCGAATTTGTGCAGAGTCCCGTGGACCTCGAGACGGTAGACGTTGCCACGGTCATGGTGCACGGTCATCGGCATTCGGATTGTCGCACAGCGATTGCGCGCCTCGCTCGGACTGCAGGCGCTTGCAGCAGGGAGCATGCCGTCCACCAGCCGCATCGTGTCCCCAGAAATGGCCTGCCTTTCGCCGGTTTCGAAGGCAATCATGACGAACCCTGTCGACCGATCTCCGAGAGGGCGGAGTTCCTCCGAAATGCCGTGCGGCGGCGGTGACCCGGTCGCAAGATGCGACCGTTCTCATCGGCGTCCGATGATGCGGCCCCACTCGGCTCGACAATTGCTCTCTGGGCCGGGCGGCTGAAGCCGCTTGGAGGTCACCACGGTGGTTCGACGAACGATGGTCGCGCTCATTCTGCTCGTCGTAAGCGGCTTGGGCCCGCGCGCGCAGCAGCCACCGCCGAACACTGAGCGAGAGACGAAGACGCTCAATCTCAGCGCCTATGCGGAGTTGCTGCGCCGCGACGTGCAGGCGCAAAAGGTTGCCATCATCACAGAGGTCATGGGCTTTACCGAAGCGGAGGATGCGGCATTCTGGCCGGTCTATCGCGAGTACGATGTCGAGATGGCCAAGCTCGGGGACGAGCGCGTGGCGATGATCGACGAGTACGTCCGCAGCTACTCGCAGATGACGGATGCGATCGCTGAAAAGCTCGGTACCAGGGCACTCGACCTCGAGGCACGCCGGCAGGCTCTCAAGGCGCAGTACCACGACCGTGTCAAGAAGGCACTGTCGCCGCAAACGGCGCTGCGGGTCCTGCAGGTCGAGCATCAGTTGCTGCTGATCATCGACCTGCAGATCGCCTCTGCGCTTCCGATCGCCAAATGAAAGACAGAAGGGTCGTCGCATGACCATCCGACGTGTTCCGTGGATAACCGCGCTGCTCGTGCTGACCGTGGGCGCATCGCTCTCGGCGGACCGGGTTCGCCTGCGGTCTGGCAAGGCCATCGACGGTATGTTCATCGGCGGCGACAGCAAGAGCGTCCGCGTACTCCTGGATAGTGGACAGGTTTCCGAAGTTCTGTTGGAAGACGTCCTGGCTGTCGAGTTCTCGGCGCGGAAACCAGCACCGCCACCGGAGCCGAAACCTGCCGCGTCCCCGAAACCTGCCGCGTCCCCGAAACCGGCCGGGACGCCGAAACCGGCCGGGACGCCGAAACCGGCCGCCGCACCCAGGTCGGTGACCGTGCCCGCCGGGACGATGCTGAACATCCGGCTCACGCAGACGGTCGACGTGGACGCGTCCCAGGCTGGCATGACCTTCAAGGGCATCGTGGACGATCCGGTGATGATCGCAGGTTCAGTCGTGATTCCACGCGGCGCATCAGCAGTCTTGCAGGCCGTCAAAGTCGAGCAGTCGGGCAAGATGAAGGGCAGCGACAAGATCTCCTTGAAGGTGAACGCGATCGGGTTTGGCGGATTGGTCCACGAGGTCGCGACCAACTACGTCGAAACGAAAGGCAAGGGAGAAGGGAAGCGAACGGCTCGCAAGGTTGGTGGAGGCGCGGGCCTTGGCGCCATCGTCGGAGGCATTGCGGGCGGCGGTGAGGGCGCGGCGATCGGCGCAGCCGTCGGCGGTGTGGCCGGCGCCGCAGTGGCCTCCGGAGGCGAGGAGCACCTGACGTTGCCGGCCGAAACGCGCCTGCAGTTTCAACTCACCGCTGCAGTCAACATTCGATCCTGACTCACCGCGCACGGTTATCTCGGCGACAAACCACGTCCTCTCGTGTCGCCTCCGGTATCCCGGAGCACCCTCCAATATTCGGAGCCGAGGCAGGGGCGAGTTTACGCGCTGTCTGCAGCTCTAGTCTGGGCACATCATGAGTTTACGGGAGCTTCAGCGTCCGGCGGCGGCATGGCATGGCGAGTGCTGTCATCCAGATGCGGTTCTCGGCAAGAAGGTGCCTCCTCAGGCCCCACTTTCCTGTCCGAGGCTCGCCAGGTTACTTATGGCATCAGTCCGCGCGATTAGACCGGGACATTGGGCGTTCCGATCGGCCACCCGTGTGATTGCGGGCGCGCTGACGCTCGGCGTGCTTCTGTTCGTACCACCGGATGTGCACGCTTCGTTGATGTCGGAGGAGATGGAAGACAAGCTGGCCAATTTTTTGGCTGTCTTCGTGATCTTCCTCGTCCCGATCGTGTTGATCGTCCTGTTCTGGATGGTACATGTCCTCCCCGAGAAGATCGCCCACAAACGCCACCATCCGCAATTCGAGGCCATCCGGACGTTGTGTCTGCTGTCCCTGGTGTTCGGAGGGCTGCTGTGGCCACTGGCCTGGCTGTGGGCCTACTCGAAGCCGGTCATGTACAAGATGGCGTACGGCACCGACGTGCATCCGGATGCACTGAAGCACGAGCCATCGGCGCCTGACGTGTCGACGGGCAATCTCGTCGAGAGGTTGGCGCGGCTCGAAAAGCAAGGGATTCCAGCGTCCGAACTGACTGCGCTTCGCGCCGATCTCGAGGCGCTCGAAGCAAAGTTCGTGGATGAGGCACGTTAATGGAAATCCTGCTGCTCGGCATCTATTCGTTCTTCGTCTGGCTGATCTTCATCAAGCTGAAGCTGCTGCCCTGGACCACGCCGTGGAAGGTCGGCGTCGCCATTTTTCCAGTGGTGGCCATCCTCATTCTCCTGCTCTTGCTGAACATCGTCGCGCCGACGACGAGTGACGTGCGTGTGGTCAGATACGTCGTGCCCATCGTGTCGCAAGTCAGGGGGCGTGTGATCGAGGTACCGGTCGAGAATAATCGACCCGTGAAGACGGGCGACGTGTTGTTCAAGATCGACCCGACGCCCTATCAGAACGAGGTCAATTCGCTGGAGGCCAAGCTGGCGGCGGATGAGGCGAAGGTCGGGGCCGATCGCCAGCGGCAGAGCGAGGTACAGGCGCGGCTGACAGACGCGCGGTCCACTGAGCCTCAGCTGCGCGAGCAGCTGAATCAAGCCACCAGCCAGATGACAGCCTTAACGGCATCGCTCGAACTGGCCCGGACGCGGGTGAAGCAGAACACCGAGCTCGTCGCCGCAGGTGCCGGCAATCGCTTTGATCTCGAGCAAGCGCAAACGAACGTCAACGAGCTGACGGCGCAGATTGCGGCGGCGCGCGCTGCCGAACAGCAAGTGAGGGAAAAGCTCGCAGGTCGCGTCAATGGAGAACTCGCGACGGTCGCGGAGGTCAAGGCACAGATTGCCACGGCCCAGGCGCAGGTGAAGATGTCCGAGGCGCAGGTCGAGACGACCCGTGCTCAGCTCGAAAACGCCCGCTGGGAACTGTCCCAGACCACCGTTATCGCACCGGGCAACGGGACGATGGTGAACGTCATGCTCCGCCCAGGATTCTTCGTAGCCGGCATGCCGTTCAACGAGGTGATGACGTTTGTCGACGAGGAGTATCAGCTTTTCGCGTTGTTCGGCCAGAACGAGCTGCACCAGGTCGTGCCTGGCAACCACGCCGAGGTCACGCTGGACACGTATCCGGGGCGGGTCATCAAGGCGCATGTGGACTCAATCATCTGGGCCCAAGGACAAGGACAGATCGAAGCCTCCGGCGATCTGCCAAAGACGACGTTCGTTCCGCCGCCAGGTCGCTTTCCGGTCAAGCTGGTCGTGGGCGACCATGATCGGGGCCTCTTCCTCGCCGCGGGCGCACGCGGGTCTGCCGCCCTCTATACCGAACATCTCGCGTTGGTGCACATCATTCGAAAGGTGCTTCTGCGAGTGGCGTCGTACCTCGACTACGTCATCATCAAGCACAGCATCAGCCTGGGTCACTGATGGAGATCGTCATGCTGACCCACGCTCGTCCTCGTGATCGTGCGCGGGCTTGCCAACGCGGGTCCGTGCTCGCCGCCGGAATCCTCTCGATCATGACCTCGGCGTGCGTGCTCAAGGACCCGCCTGACATTGCGACAATCAAGCAGGAAGCGCTGCCGACGGTGCAGGTGCCCCTTCAGTGGACGGCCATGGGGGCCGGGGCCGGCAACGTCTCGGACAACTGGCTCGTGACGTTCCAAGACGATCAGCTGACCGCCGCAGTCATCGAAGCCATCGCGTACAACGCAGACCTGCGCGTGAGCGCGGCGCGCGTCGAAACGGCCCTGCTCTATGCCAAGCTCGCAGGAGCGAAGCTCTATCCGTCGGTCGATTTCCTCGCTCGTGGTGGCGGCAAGATGTCTGGTGACAACTCGGGCCTGACGGGTGCCGTTCTCACGGTCTCGTGGGAGCTCGACCTCTGGGGCCGCGTGAGATACGGCCGCGCGGCCGCTGCGGCTGACGCCGCGTCAACGCAAGCGGACTTCGAATATGCCCGCCAGTCGATTGCCGCGCTCGTCGCCAAGAGCTGGTTCCTGGCCACGGAGGCCGCGTTGCAGGGCGAGGTCGCGCGTGGGGCGATTGGCGACGGCCAGGAGCTCGTGCGACTGGCTGAGACGCGATCGAAGATTGGCGTTGGCAACGAGGAGGACGTCTTCGTCGCTCGCGCGTCGGTGGGAACCTACCGCGACACCTTGCGCCAGATCGAACTGGCGCGCGAACAGGCCATTCGAGCGCTGGAGATACTTCTCGGCCGATACCCCGGAGCTGAAGCCCGCGTCACCGCGCAGCTGCCCGGTCAACCCGCCGCGGTGCCAGCCGGCCTTCCCTCCGAGCTCCTCGAACGCCGGCCGGACGTCGTCGCTGCCGAACGTCGCATCGCGGCCGCTTTCAATCGAGTCCACGAAGCCAAGGCGGCTCGACTGCCAGCGATCGCGCTGACGACCGGCGTCAGCTCGATCTCGAGCGAGTTGTTCGTTCTCCAGGAGCGCGACAACCCGATCTGGAACCTCGGCGCCAACCTGGTGGCGCCGATCTTCAAAGGTGGCGCGTTGAAAACGCAGGTCGAGATCCGGACAGTCGAGCAGAAGCAAGCCATCGCCGCGTATGCGTCTGTCGGCCTGCGAGCGTTCAACGAGGTCGAGACGGCCCTCGCCGCCGAGATTGCGGCGCGCGAGCGCGAGGCGATTCTCGCGCAGACGATGGCCGATAGTCGGCGCGCACTCGAGATTGTGCAGACCCAATTCAAGGTCGGCAGCACCGATCTGAGATTCGTGACACAACGTCAGCTAGCCCTGAACGCGACGCAGTCGGCGGTTGTTCGCATGCAGGCCGAGCAGCGCGTGCAGCGCGTGAACCTGCACCTGGCGCTGGGTGGGAGCTTCGAGACGCGCCCGGCTCCATAAGCACAGAAAGTTCCAGAGTGCCAGAATTCCAGAGTTCCAGGGTTCCAAGGTTCCATGGTTCTTCCAAGGTTCCAGGGTTCGATGGTCAAACGATCTCTGCGTTCGAACCTTGGAACTTCGGAACTTTGGAACCCTGGAACTTGGGAACTTAGGAACTTAGGAACCGCGAAGCCCGGAATCCCGGAGTCAGTCCAAAATGCCGGACGCATGCGCGAAACGGGAGCGTATCAGGCTCAACGCGGCCCCGACGCAAACGGTCCTGCATTCAACACCTTAGTTCGTTTTTTCGACGGCTGGCGGGGGCATGGCAGACAGACTGCACTCCCAGCGCGCATGAGGAGAAGACCGGAGGATAGCCGCCGCCTCTCGCGGGGCTTTTTCGTTTTATTGGTCGCCTGCGCATTCCTGACCCCCGAAATCGCGCGCGCTCAAGACCCACCCGAGCAGGCACGGCCGACTGGACTCCCGTCTCGGGTCACCTGGACGTTCAACTTCGACGCGGGATGGGGCACGTTCGGATTCGCGAACTCGCTCTTCGACAACCCCAAAGAACCAGGCGTGGACGAGGACTTGAGCGATCAGTGGTTCGAGGGCTACGTCAAACCGGCGCTGTCGGCGACCTACACGCTGTCATCGAGCGAGCTCTACGGCAAGATTAGCGCCGTCGGCGAGCGCACTTACGGATCGGTGCCCGCGGCCTTCGGCTCGGACGTGTCGTCGTTCGGGCCCGAGGACCTGTACGTCGGATGGCGATCCGGAACGTCACTGACGATCGGCGAGAACGCTGTCGACTTCACCATCGGGCGTTCCCAATATCGCCTGGGTCATGGCTTCTTGCTGTTCGATGGCGCTGCCGAGGGTGGCAGCCGTGGCGGGTACTGGACCAACGCGCGCAAGGCGTTCGAGTTCGCCGCGATTGGGCGCCTCAAGCCGGGCGATCACACGGTTGAACTCTTCTATCTCGACAAAGACGAGCTCGAGGAGAACGACAGCGGGAGCCGCCTGTGGGGGGCGAACTACGAGTACGCCATCGGCGAGACGACGACGCTCGGCGCCACCTACATGGGGTGGTTCGCCGACCCGGAGTTCAGGCCTGAACGCGACGGGTTGGACGTGTTCAACATCCGCGCGTTCACAACGCCGGTTGCGAACCTGTCCGATCTCTCGTTTGAATTCGAGTACGCGTTGGAGCGCAACGGCGAGGCGCTCGACTCGAACGCCTGGACGCTGCAGGGAGGGTATCAATTCAGCGATGTGGCCTGGAAGCCGATTTTGTCGTACCGCTATGCGTTCTTTCAGGGCGATGACCCCGACTCAGCAGAGAACGAAGCCTTCGATCCGTTGTTCCTCGGCTTCTATGACTGGGGCTCGTGGTGGCAGGGTGAGATCGCGGGCGAGTACTTCCTCTCCAATTCAAATCTGAAGTCGCATCTCGTGCGGCTGCACGTCGCGCCGAGCGAGGCCGTTAGTGGCGGGTTGCTGTTCTTCAATTTCAACGTGGATCAACCGCAGTCGGTTGGACCCGAGGTGACGGATACGGACGCCGCATTCGAGATTGATGCGTACGTGGACTGGAAGCTGAATGCCAATTTGACCATCAGTCTGCTCGGCGCCTTCGCCGACCCGGGTCGGGCCGTCGAGCAAGCCACCGGTCGGACCAAGAACTTCACGTACGGCATGGTCTACGTCGGCTACGCCTTCTGAACGCATGGCGGAGCACTCGGAGAAGAGGACCCTATGAACGACAAAAGAAGATGAACCTTGATGCAGCTCACGTTCATCGTCGCCGTGAACATGATGGGCTCCGGGATCATCATGCTGCCGACGAACATGGCGCAGGTCGGCGCGATTTCGCTGCTCTCCTGGGTCGTGACGGCGCGTGGGCTCGCTGGCCCTCGCCTATGGATTCGCGCAGGCCGGCCTCTTCAATCAGCGCGCCGGGGGCATGGCGGCCTATGCCGAGGACGCGTACGGCAAGGCCGGGCTACTTCCAGGTGTTCTTTCTCTACTTCCTCTCGCTCGCGATCGCGAACGTGGCCGTCGCGAGCTCGGCGCTCGGCTATCTCTCCGCGTTCGTTCCCGTGGTTCTCCGTCGACGCCGATCGACCACCTGCATCGGCGTCATCGCGCTGCTCTGGCTGACGACGGTCGCCAACTTCGGCGGTCCCGGCGTGACCGGGACGCATCGGCGCGGTCACGGTCTGGGGCGTCATCCTCCCGGTCGGCTTCCTCTCGATCATCGGCTGGTTCTGGTTCAGCGGCCAGACGTTCGCGGCGGCCTGGAACCCGAAGGGGCTCAGCCTGGTGCGAAGGCATGGGCTCGAGCATCTCGCTCACGCTCTGGGCGTTCCTCGGCCTGGAGTCGGCGGCACAGAACTCGGCTGCCGTCGAGAACCCGAAGCGCGACGTGCCGCTGCGCCTGCATGCTCGGAACCGTCGGCGCCGCGGTCATCTACATCCTGTCCACGACGGTGATTCAGGGCATCGTGCCGAACGCGGAGCTCGCGAACTCCACCGGCCCGTTCGGGCTCGCCTTCGCCCAGATGTTCAACCCGGCCATCGGCTCGATCGTCATGGCGCTCGCCGTGATGGCGTGTCTCGGTTCGCTGCTCGGCTGGCAGTTCACGCTCGCCCAGACCGGCGAAGGCGGCGGCCGACGACGGCATGTTCCCGGCGCTTCTTCGCGAAGGCGAACCGGCTCGGCGCGCCGATCGCCGGGCATGGTCGTCATGGGCGTCGTCCAGTCGCTGATGGCGCTCATGACGATCTCACCGAACCTCAGCGAGCAGTTCAGCGCGCTCGTCAACCTCGCCGTCGTCACCAACGTCGTGCCGTATCATCATCGCGCTCTCGGCGTTGCCGGTGATGATGCAGGCGGCCAGGGTGGACGCCAGCGAAGTACCGGCGCAACGTGGTCGTCGCGATCGTCGCGATGCTCTACAGCGTCTACGCCATCTACGCGTCCGGCAAGGATGCCGTCTTCGGCGGCATGCTGGTGCTGGGCGATCGCGTTCATCATCTGGGGGTTCATCGCGTATCGCTTCACCGGCACGCAGGCCACGGCCGCAGCCGACGCCAGACGTCATCGAGCCATGCGTCGAAAGGAGAAGCGACCATGCAACGTCGTACGATCGGCCAGGCCGCGAGGGCATCGCGGCGATGGCGCGGTCTGCGTGATCGCATTGCTCGGCGCGGCGCCGCTGGTGCTGGCGCAGAGCCTCCGGCAGCCGCGCCGCACGGCGCCGGCGCGGCACGCTGGATCGCATTCGCGCAGCGCGGGCCGGATCAGGCTCGGCTATCGCGACCGACGCCCGGCCGTTTTCCTACAGGGACGAGTCGGGCCAGGCCGGCCGGATACTCCGTCGCGCTGTGCCAGCGGATCGCCGACGCGGTGAAGGCCGAGCCCGGACTCGGCTCAGTGACCGGCGGAGTGGGTGCCGGTGACGGTCGACGAGCGCTTCCGTGCGCTGCAGCAGGGCCAGATCGACCTGCTCTGCGGCGCCGAGACCGTGACGCCTCGAGCGGCGCAGGACGTCGTCGTTCTCCATCCCGATCTTTCCGGGCGGCATCGGCGCGCTGCGTTCGCGCCGACGCGCCCGCTCGCCTGCGGGAGGTCCTGTCCGGACGCGGCCAGACCGTTCCATCCGATCTGGCGCGCGATCGGCGACGCAGGTCCTGCAGGCGCGCGCGTTTTCCGCCGTCGACGGGCACGACGTCCGAGAACGTGGCTGGCCGAGCGCATCAAAGAATCTCAAGGTCATCGCCAACGTGCTCGCCGTCGAGCAGCTACGACGCCGGCGTTCAAGCGGTGCTCGACCGCCAGGCCGACGCCTTCTTCGCCGAGCGCGCCGTTCTCCTGGACGCCGCCAGGCGCCATGCGTCGGCGCGCGATCTGCTCGTCGCTCGATCGCTTGTTCACGTACGAGCCGCTGGCGCTGGCCTTCGGGCGCGGCGACGAGGACTTCCGGCTCGCTCGTCGATCGCACGCTGAGCCAGCTCTACGGCTCCGGCGGAGATGGGCGGCACTGTATACGAAATGGTTCGGCGAGCCCGACGAGACCACGCTGACCTTCTTCCGGTGGAACACGCTGCCGGATTGACGCGACTCGCAGCCACCGAGCAGCGACCAGAGGGCAGAGGGACTGAGATGATTCAGCGAAGCATCAAGCGACTGAGCCTGCGGGCGCTCGTCGTGGACGACGAGCTCGGCGAGCCCGACGGCCGAAGGCCGGGCCGCGCGAGCGCTCGTGCAGGAGCTGCAGGGCCGCGGCATCGAGGTCGTCGAGGCGGCGTCGGCCGAGGACGGCATGTCCGTGATCGTGTCGGATTCCGCCATCCACGCGATCCTCATGGACTGGACCCTCGGCGACGACAAGGGGCACGCCAAGGCCAGGAACCTGCTGAAGTTCGTCCGCTCGCGCAACGACAAGATCCCGATCTTCCTGATGGCCGAGCGCGGCGAGGCCTCGTCGATTCCCGATCGACGTCATGGAGATGGTCGACGAGTTCATCTGGACGCTCGAGGACACGGCGGCCTTCGTCGGGCGGACGCGTCGCGGCGGCCATCCGCCGGTATCTGGAGGTGATGCTGCCGCCGCTGGCGGCGGCGCTCATGAAGTTCAGCCAGGAGTACGAGTACTCGTGGCACACGCCCGGCCACACCGGCGGCACCGCGTTCCTCAAGTCGCCGGTGGGCCGGATCTTCTTCGACTACTTCGGCGAGAACCTGCTCCGCTCCGACCTCTCGGTCAGCGTGGGCGCTCTCGGCTCGCTGCTCGACCACACCGGTCCGATCGGCGAGCACGAGAAGTACGCCGCGCGGGTGTTCGGCGCGCACCGCACGTACTGCGTCACCAACGGCACGTCCATGTCGAACCGCGTGATCTTCATGGCGGCCGTCGCCCGCGACCAGATCGCGCTCTGCGACCGGAACTGCCACAAGTCGATCGAGCACAGCCTGGTGATGACCGGGCGCGCATCCCGACCTACCTCGTCCCCCTGCGCAACCGCTACGGCATCATCGGGCCGATCCCGCCGGAGCGGCTCAAGAAGGAAGCCATCAAGGCCGCGATCAAGGCGAACCCGCTCGTGCACGAAGGGCATCGACACCCGGCCCGTCTACTCGGTCGTCACCAACTCCACCTATGACGGGCTCTGCTACAACGCCCGCCGCGTCGAGGAGCTGCTCGACCCGAGCGTCGACCGGATCCACTTCGACGAGGCCTGGTACGCCTACGCGCGGTTCAATCCGCTCTACCGCGACCGCCACGCCATGCACGGCGATCCCGAAGGACCACAAGGGCCCGACGGTGTTCGCCACGCACTCCACGCACAAGCTGCTGGCGGCGCTCTCGCAGGCCTCGCTTCCTGCACATCCGCGACGGACGCAGCCCCATTCCGCATGCGCGCTTCAACGAGTCGTTCATGATGCACGCCTCGACGTCGCCGCTCTACCCGATCATCGTGTCGAACGACATCACGGCGGCGATGATGGACGGGCCGGGCGGGCTCGCCCTCACCAACGAGTCGATCCAGGAAGCCGTGGCCTTCCGGCAGACGATGGGCCGCGTGCACCGGCAGTTCGCGCAGAAGAACGACTGGTTCTTCAACACCTGGAACGCCGGACACGGTGAAGGATCCCAAGACCGGCAAGAAGGTCCGCGTTCGAGGACGCGCCGCCGGAGCTGCCTGGCCACCGATCCCGACTGCTGGGTGCTGCACCCCGGCGACGCGCTGGCACGGGTTCGGCGACCTCGAAGACGGCTACTGCATGCTGGATCCGATCAAGGTGTCGGTGGTGACGCCCGGGCGTGGCCGACAAGGGCGGCCTCGACAAGCGAGGGCATTCCGGCCACGCTCGTGACGGCGTATCTCCACCGCCGCGGCGTCGAAGTCGAGAAGACCACGGACTTCACGATTCTGTTCCTCTTCTCGATCGGCATCACCAAGGGCAAGTGGGGCACGCTGCTCAACGCGCTGCTCGACTTCAAGCGCGACTACGACCGCAACGCGCCGCTGGCCGAAGTGCTGCCGGATCTCGTCGACCGAGTCATCCCGGCAGCCTACGGCGGCTCGGGCTCCGCGACCTCGCCGATCAGATGTTCGCGCAGCTCAAGGAGACGCAGGCAGACGCACTGGCTGGCCGAGGCGTTCTCGACGCTGCCCACGCCGGTGATGACGCCCAACGCGGCCTATCAGCACCTCGTGCGGGACGAGATCGAGCACGTGCCGCTCGACCAGCTGGCCAACCGCGTCCTCGCGACGAGCGTCGTGCCGTATCCGCCGGGCATTCCCGATGCTCATGCCGGGCGAGGCGACCGGCGCCGCCGACGGCCCCTACCTGAGCTACCTGCGCGCGCTGTGCGTCGTGGGATCGCCGCTTCCCGGGCTTCGGGCACGACACGCATGGCGTCGAGAACCGCGACGGCACCTACTACGTGCAGTGCCTGAAGAAGGGAGGTCGATGGAGCGCTAAAGGGTTGGCGACTGCACAGTGAGGAGCGGAGCCATGCAGACGTTGGCGTCCACAGTGAAGTCGGCAAGCTGCGGACGGTCCTCGTCTGCCGGCCGGGCCTCGCCCACCAGCGGCTCACGCCGGGCAACCGCGCCGATCTGCTGTTCGACGACGTGCTCTGGGTGCACGAGGCGCAGAAGGACCACTACGACTTCGTGCTGAAGATGCGCGAGCGCGGCGTCGAGGTGCTCGAACTGCACGACCTGCTGGCCGAGACGCTCGCCGACCCGGAGGCGCGCGCGCTGGGTGCTCGACCGGCGCATCACGGCGAACGACGTCGGGCCGGGCATGGCGCCGGTCGCTGCGGCCGTGGCTCGACGAGATGCCGGCCGCGAAGCTCGCCGAGCACCTCATCGGCGGCATCGCCGATTCTCGATCTGCCCGAAGAGCGAGCGGTCCAGCGATGCTGGCCGAGGCGTTCGGCGGCACCGATTTCATCGTGCCGCCGGTGCCGAACACGCTGTTCCAGCGCGATCCGTCCTGCTGGATCTACAACGGCGTCACCGTGCAACCCGATGTTCTGGCCCGCGCGCAAGCCGGAGACGCTGCTGCAGCGCGCGGTCTACAAGTTCCATCCGCGCTTCAAGGGCGGCGACTTCACGATCTGGTGGGGCGACTCCGACGAGTCCTTCGGCGCCGCCACGCTCGAGGGCGGCGACGTCATGCCGATCGGCAAGGGCGTCGTGCTCATCGGCATGGGCGAGCGCACGACGCGCCAGGCCGTGTTCCAGGTGGCGGCCGAGCTCTTCAAGCACAAGGCGCGCGACGCGCGTGATCGGCTGCCTGATGCCGAAGAGCCGCGCCGCCATGCACCTCGACACGGTGTTCACGCTTCTGCGATCGCGATCTCGTGCACCTCGTTCCGCGAAGTCGCCGATCAGGTCCGCTGCTACAGCGCGCGGCCGGACGGCAAGGGCGGCGTCGAGGTCCGTGCCGGACAAGGGCCATCTCTTCGACGTCGTCAAGGAGGCGCTCGGGCTGAAGGCGCTGCGCGTCGTCGAGACCGGCGGCAACGCCTGGGAGGCGCAGCGCGAGCAATGGGACGACGGCAACAACGTCGTCGCGCTCGAGCCCGGCGTCGTCGTCGGCTACGACCGCAACACGCACACGAACACGCTGCTGCGCAAGGCCGGGATCGAGGTGATCACCGTGCGCGGCGCGGAGCTCGGCGCGGCCGCGGAGGCGGGCACTGCATGACCTGCCCGATCTCGCGCGACGCCGGCGTATTGATCGACGACGCGCACCGGTCCGAGGAGACGACATCATGAGCTTCAATCTGCGCAACCGCTCGCTGCTGACGGTCCAGGACTACACGCCGCGCGAGTTCCGCTACCTGCTCGATCTCGCGCGCGATCTCAAGCGCGCCAAGTACGCGCGCACCGAGCAGAAGCATCTCGACGGCAAGGAGATCTGCCTGATCTTCGAGAAGACCTCGACGCGCACGCGCTGCGCGTTCGAAGTCGCCTGCTACGACCAGGGCGCGCACGTGACGTACCTCGATCCCGTCGGGTCGCAGATCGGCCACAAGGAATCGTTCAAGGACACGGCGCGCGTGCTCGGCCGGATGTTCGACGCCATCGAGTACCGCGGCGCGAGCCAGAGCGGCGTCGAAGAGCTGGCCAAGTACGCCGGCGTGCCGGTCTTCAACGGCCTCACCGACGAATACCACCCGACGCAGATGCTCGCCGACGTCATGACGATGCGCGAGCACAGCGACAAGCCGATTCACGAGATCAAGTACGCGTTCGTCGGCGACACGCGCAACAACATGGGCCACTCGCTCATGATCGTCGGCTGCCTGATGGGCATGGACGTGCGCATCTGCGGACCGAAGTCGCTGTGGCCCGCCGACGAGTTCATCGCCATCGCGCGCGAGTCTCCAGGAGAAGTCCGGCGCGCAGGCTCACGATCACCGACGACGTCAAGCAAGGCGGTCAAGGGCGTCGACTTCATCCACACCGACGTGTGGGTGTCGATGGGCGAGCCGAAGGAAGTCTGGAAGGAGCGCATCGACCTGCTCCTGCCGTACCAGGTCAACGCCGAGCTGATGAAGGCCAGCGGCAATCCGCACGTCAAGTTCATGCACTGCCTGCCGGCGTTCCACGACACGCGAGACCACGCATCGGCAAGCAGATCGCGCGAGAACTTCGGCCTCGACAACGGCGTCGAGGTCGACCAACGACGTGTTCGAGTCCGAAGCAGAACCTCGCGTTCGAGCAGGCCGAGAACCGCATGCACACGATCAAGGCGATTCTCGTCGCCACGCTGGGAGATTGAACCATGCTCGTC
Organism: uncultured Acidobacteriota bacterium; assembly: GCA_963802675.1. GTDB lineage: Bacteria > Acidobacteriota > Vicinamibacteria > Vicinamibacterales > UBA2999 > JACCSI01. The sequence goes on along the minus strand of CAWDJL010000014.1, from coordinate 318,026 downwards.
GTCGTCGCGCTCGGCGGCAACGCGCTCCTCCGACGCGGAGAGCCGATGACCGCCGAGAACCAGCGCGCCAACGTGCGCATCGCCGCCGCAGGCGCTCGCGCCCGTCGCGGCGGAGCATCAGCTCGTCATCGGCCACGGCAATGGGCCGCAGGTCGGCCTGCTGGCGCTGCAGGGCGCCGCGTACAAGAAAGTCGAGACCTATCCGCTCGACGTGCTGGGCGCGCAGACCGAGGGGATGATCGGCTACATGATCGAGCAGGAGCTCGGCAACCTGCTGCCGTTCGAGCTGCCGTTCGCCACGCTGCTGACGATGGTCGAAGTCGATCCGGACGATCCGGCCTTCAAGAACCCGACCAAGTTCATCGGACCGGTCTACGACGAAAGCCGAGGCCGATCGCCTGGCCAGCGAGAAAGGCTGGATGTTCAAGCAGGACGGCGACAAGTGGCGGCGCGTCGTGCCCTCGCCCGAGCCGAAGCGCATCTTCGAGCTCCGCCCGATCAAGTGGCTGCTCGAGCACAACACGATCGTGATCGCGGCCGGCGGCGGCGGCATTCCGACGATGTACGAGCCGGGCGCCGACCGCAAGCTGGTCGGCGTCGAGTGCGTGATCGACAAGGACCTCGCGTCGGAGCTGCTCGCGCGCGAGCTCGAGCGCCGATCTGTTCGTGATGCTGACCGACGCCGAGGCCGTGTACGTCGACTGGGGCAAGCCGACGCAGAAAGCGATCCGGCGCGCCTCGCCGGCCGCGCTTGGCGGCGCATGTCGTTCGCCGCCGGTTCGATGGGGCCGAAGGTGGATGCGGCGTGCCGGTTCGCCGACGGCGACCGGCAAGACGGGCGGCGATCGGCGCGCTGGCGGACCTCGAGCAAGATCATCGCCGGCGAGGCCGGCACGACGATTTCGAACCGACGAGGCCGGCATCGTCTACGCGCGCCGGTGCAACCGCGAACGTCGCGCCAGGCGTAGAGATGGCGTCTCAACGCGCCTCGCAACCGAGCCTCGGCCTGATGGCCTGCACCGCCATCGTCGTCGGCAACATGGTGGGCTCGGGGTTCTACCTCTCGCCGTCGGCGGTGGCGCCGTACGGCCTGCTCGCGATCGTCGCGTGGATCGTCATGGGCGTCGGGCGCGATCTGCCTGGGCCTCACCTTCGCGCGGCTCGCCCGGCTGGCGCCGGCGACCGGCGGACCGTACGCCTACACGCGGCTGGCGCTACGGCGACTTCGCCGGCTTCCTCGTCGCCTGGGGCTACTGGATTTCGATCTGGGCGTCGCTGCCGGTCGATCGCGGTGGCCTTCACCGGTTCGGTCGATCGAGCTGGTGCCGGCGCTTCAGGGAACCGGCCGATCGCCGTCGCGCTCACGCTTGGCGCGATCTGGCTCGTCGTGCTCGTCAACCTGCGCGGCGTCAAGACGGCGGGCCTTGTTCGCGTCGATCACGACCTACGCGAAGCTCGTGCCGTTCGGCGCGATCGCGATGCTCGGCCTGTTCTACGTCCGCCGCGAGCATCTGTCGCGAGTTCAATCCCGAGCGGGCAGTCCGCTGTTCGCGGCGACCGCGGCCCTCGCGCCGCTGACGATGTTTGCGTACCTCGGCCTGGAGTCGGCGACCGTCCCGGCCGGCGACGTGCGCGATCCCGAGCGCACGATTCCGCGCTCGACGATGCTCGGCATCGGCATCGCCGCCGCTCTCTATGTGCTCGGCACGATCGTCGTGCTGGGCGTCGTGCCGCGCGAGCAGCTCGTCAAGTCGACCGCGCCGTTCGCCGACGCGGCCGCGTCTCATGTGGGGACCGTGGGCCGCGGCGCTCGTCGTCGATCGCGGTGATCATCTCGTCGCTCGGCGCGCTGAATGGCTGGACGCTGCTGATGGGCCAGGTGCCGATGGCGGCGGCGCAGGACCGGCTGTTTCCCGCGCTGTTCGGCCGGCTCTCGGCGCGCGGCGTGCCGGCGCTCGGCATCGTGGTCTCGGCGGCGCTCGCGACGGCGCTGGTGCTGGTCCAGGCCGTCAGGCGCGCCGGGCTTCGCGGCCATCTACAACCTCATCGTCAGCCTGAGCACGATGACGGCCGTCATCCCGTACGCGTTCTGCGCGCTGGCCGGAGTGCTCGTCGCGGCGCACGTCGCGGGCGGCGGCGCCGTGCCGCGTGTCCGCCGTCGAAGTCATCGCCTTCGTGTTTTCGATCTTCGTCATCTACGGGTGCGGCGCCGAGGCCGTGCTGTACGGGCTGATGCTCCTGCTGCTCGGCATTCCGGTGTACGTGTGGCAGCGGCGTGAACAATCTGAGGACCGGCCGCAGAGCCTCGCAGCGACCTCGCGGCGTCAACCGCCGGCAGGAGATCACCGATGACTATTCCCGCGAATCGCTATTTCCGGATTCTCGTCGTCGGCTCGGAGAACGCCCACGGTCGCCGAGATCATCGAGCGCGAGCTGAACTTCCGCACCGTCGTCGTCGAGCCGCCGGCGGCCGCCGATGCCATCCGCAACAGCGCGGATCTCGGCGCCATCGTCGTCGCGCCAGCCGACGTCGACGCGGTCATCAAGGCGCGCGAACGAGCGCGGCCTGCGCATGCCGGTGTTCCTGCTCACCACGCGCGATCACGGAAACGCTGGCGGCGCCGTATCTGCAGTCGCTCGGCGGCGTCGTCATCGCCGACGTCGAAACCCGCGACTTCTACAAGAAGCGTCTGCTCGCCTCGGTCCAGGCCTATCTGGACAGCCTGCTCACGCCGTTCTTCGGCACGCTGATGCAGTACGACTACGAGGCCAACCAGAGCTGGGCGTGTCCGGGACATCAGGGCGGCCAGATGTTCATGCGCCATCCGGCCGGCCGCCTGTTCTTCGAACAGATGGGCGAGGCGGTGTTCCGCGACGACATCTGCAATGCCATGGTGTCGCTCGGCGATCTGCTGATTCACGAAGGGCCGGCGCTCGAAGCGCAGCAGGCGGCGGCCCGCGTGTTCGGCTCGGACCGCACCTACTTCGTCCTCAACGGCACGTCATCCTCGAACAAGGTCGTCAACACCGCGCTGCTTGCGCAGCAGTGACATCGTGCTGTTCGATCGCAACAACCACAAGTCCAACCACCACGGCGCGCTCGTCATGGCCAACGCCATCCCGATCTACCTCGAGACCGATCGCAACGCCTTCGGCATGGTCGGGCCCGATCGACTGGTCGGCGCTCGACGAGAAGACGATCCGCGCCCGGATCAAGGCGCATCCACGTCTCGCCGGCACCGACGCCTGGAAGAAGGAGCGGCCCGATCCGCGTCGCGATCATCGAGCAATGCACGTACGACGGCACGCTGCTACAACGCCCGGCTCATCCTCGAGAAGATCGGGCACCTCTGCGAGTACATCCACTTCGACGAGGCCTGGGCCGGGTTCGGCGCCTTCCATCCTCTGATGACAGGATCATTTCGCGATGGGGCTCACGCTGACGGCCAGACGACCCCGGCGTCATTGCCACGCAGTCCACGCACAAGCAGCTCGCGGGCTTCTCGCAGGCGTCGCAGATCCACGTCCGCGACGCGCACATCCGGGACAAGCCGTTCCGCGTCAACCACAAGCGCTTCAACGAGATGTTCATGCTGCAGGCGTCGACCTCGCCGTTCTATCCGCTGTTCTCCAGCCTGGACGTGAACGCGCAGATGCACGGCGACACAGGCCGGCCGCGTGCTCTGGGACGACGCGATCAAGCTCGGCATCGAAGCGCGAAAGGCCGTGCGCCGGCGGCTCGGCGGGTTCCTCGATCCGTTCGTGCCCGACGTGGTCATCTACAAGGGCAAGAAGGTGAAGTGGGAAGACGTCCCCACCGACGCGCTGGCGAGCGACCAGACGTTCTGGCAGCTGGCGCCGGGCGCCACGTGGCACGGGTATCGCCACCTCGGTCAGGACGCGGCGATGATCGATCCGACGAAGCTGATGCTGACGACGCCGGGCATCGATCACGCGACCGGCGAATATCAGGACACGGGCATTCCGGCGACGATCCTCGCCGCCTTCCTGCGCGAGAACAACGTCATCCCGGAGAAGAACGACCTGAACAGCATCCTGTTCCTCATGACCCCGGCGATCGGCGAAGGCAAGACGGCGATGCTGCTGGCGGCGCTCGAACGGTTCAAGGATCTCTACGAGCGCCGATGCGTCGCTGAGCTGCGTCGTCCCACGGCTCTTCGCGCGAAGTATCAGAAGCGCTACGCCGGCTATTCCGATCCGGCAGCTGTGCCAGGAGATGCACGACTTCTACCGCAGCCGTAACGTCAAGGAGCTGCAGCGTCTGAGCTTCCGCTACGAGTCGTTCCCGGAACAGGCGATGACCGCCCGCGAGGCGATCGAGAAGCTGGTCGGCGGCGACGTCGATTACATCCCGATGTCGAGCGTGCACAACCGCATCGCGGCGACGCTGGCGCTCATCTATCCGCCGGGAATCGGCATCATCGTGCCGGGCGAGCGCTATGACGACGCGGCGAAGCCGATGGTCGACTACTTCCTGGTGTTCGAGGAAGGCTGCAATCGCCTCCCGGGCTTCTCCTACGAGGTCCAAGGGGTATATCAGGTCGTCGAAAAACGGCGACGTGCGCTTTTATACGTCTGTCGTGAGGGAATGAGTGCGCCGCGTGTCACGCGCCGAGCGCGATATGCGCCCACGGATCGTCGTTCTGTCCGGCCTGCTGTTAATGGTCGTCGTGTGCCCGGTAACGGCCCAGACCAACGCGCAGCTCTGGGGGAATTTCACGATCAACTGGGTGAAGAGCGAGAGCCTGACCTACGAGCTCGACCTCGAGCCCAAGGGGCTGGTATCGGAGCCAACGGGTGATCCCGGATGGTGGAATGTCGACGTGACGCCGAACGTCGAATACGCGGTCAATCACTGGCTCGATCTCATCGGCGAGATCGTGACTGGCTACACACGCCAGACCGACGACGTGAACTCGACCGAGTTCTCGCCGCGAACGGGTGTCCGGCTGCACATCTTCTCACGCGATCGGCCGCGGAGGATCCAGGTGTTCGAGCGGCCGCCTAAGCAGCGCATTGTCGTGCGGGATCGCATCCTGGTCGAGTCGAAGAACGTGTTCTACAGTGGCGCTGGCACTGGCACCGACCTCACCTGGCGTCTACGAAACCGCCTGGAGTTCTTCGCACCGCTCAACAAGGAGAAGATCACCGACGACGGCGCGCGATACGTGCTCGCTGATTGGGAATGGTTCGTCCCGCTTGACGACCTGCCGGAGCGGTTTGCCACGAAGCAGCGCATTCGTGCGGGCTTTGGCTATCGGCATACCACTCGATGGAGATTCGAGGGGCTGTACATGTGGGAGAGATCGCGCAACGCGAGCGACGAGAGCTTCCAGACCAACGCCCACATCCTCAACCTTCGCGTGAAGCGGGTTTTCTAGACCGTCTTGTCGGAAGATCTCCGCTTCTTCCGCTCTTCCGCGGATGGAGTCTTGCCGCTCCGGCCCACTCGGCTTGCCCCGCCGCTTCGCGGCCTAAAGCTGGCGCTACGCGCCAGAATGCCGGCCTTCGGCCGGAGGGCCGCTTCGCGTGGCTCGGCGGAGGGCTCTTCAGAGAAGGGTCGTTCTGGATTGCGGCCGGCCGACCGCGAAGCGGCCCTCCGCGCCAGGCGCGGCCCTCACCGCTCGAGATCACGGTGCTCAGAGGACGGGGCCATCCGAGCGGCCCGCATCGGCTGGACTCCGCGCGTCGCGTGTCGCCGCGGATGGAATTCTCCGCTTGTTCCGCTCTTTCGCGGATGCAGGATTGCCGCTGCGGCCCACTCGGCTTGCCCCGCCCGCTTCGCGCCGTGGAAAACGGCCTCGCCCCGGTCGTCCTGCCGCTCCCGCCCGGCGCTTCGGGCACCACGAACACCTGTGAACAATCGAATGGGTGACCGGGTTGTTCGTGCGGTGGTGGCGAATCAACGGCGCCGGGCCGGTATCCGCGGCGAGGCCGTTTACCTGCATCTGATCACGGCGCTCAGAGGGCAGTGCCATCCGAGCGGCCCGCATCGGCTGCCCTCCGCGTGTTTCCGCGGATGGAGAATCGAGACCTTCCGCGTTTCTGTGCTGCTAGCCTCCGAGCGCGATCGTGATTCCTACCAGCAGCACACCCAGCAAGACCACGCTGAAACCGGTGCGCCACGGAGAGTACCCGCCGTGGCGCCCGAGCCAAATCCCGCAGACGAACATCATCGCGATCGCGACCAGATTCGACAGACGGAGCGCGAGCTGGACGTCCTGAAAGAAGAGGAACGGGATCACCACCGGGAACGTGGACAGCACAACGAGCAGGAACACGGCCAGCGCCCCGAGCCAGTCTCTTTTGTCCAGACCGCTCGGTGGGAGTGCGCCCATGCGGAGCAGGCCCTGGCGCATGTGTTCGAGGTCGTTCGCGCTCAGGACCTTTGCCAGGACCGGTGGCACGGCGCCCGCAATCACGCCGTGAGCTTCGTGAGGACTCGCGGCATCGTGGACGCCGCGGAGCGTCAGTAGGCCACGCCCGCGTTCGGTCAGCTCGCTCATGAGGAACATCACGGCGTCCACGAGACCCCACGCGATGTTGCACCCAATCGCCCCGACGAGCAGCGTCCGCACCTCCTCGCGGCCGGTGGACGCGGCACTGATCGTGCCGGTGAACGTGAGCGCCATGATCAGGCCGAAGAGGATCTCGGAGACTCGTGCGATCGGGTCGAGCACCCGCGTCACTGCACGATTTCCCAAGACCCGTCAGGATCGTAGAGGGTCATGGCCCTGACCACGTCGTCGGTTCGCGTTCCCAAATCCTTCTCGCGGACGATGCCGTCTTGATTGACGACGAACGTCATGACGCCGGAGGCGTCGTAGTGGGCAGGCCATGCGACGAGCGCGAACCCGCCCGACATCTGGTCGTTGACGACGTAGTCTTTCGCGCCGCCAGTCGCGGCAGGTCCCTGCGCGCGCAGGATCTTGAAGTAGTAGCCTCGAAACGGCGACCCCTGCTGGCGATTCGGCGCCGACGCCCGACCTTCCTCCGCCGCTTGTGCGATCAAGTCGCCCAACGGACTACGCCTCTGGCCTCGCTGCGCCGGCCAATACAGTCCGTTCTGCCGGCCCGGATCGCTGCGGAAAGTCGTGGCATAGAGGCCGGGAGCTTTGCCATCGTGTCCGTTGCGGGCGTAAAGCCGCTGCGCGACGACGTAGGTCCGGCAGATGCGGATCACCGACAGCTCGTTACGCCCGATTCGACGGGCGATCACTTCTTCTTTCCCCGCGGCGGTGTCGAAACGCCAGCCGCTTGCGTCTCTCGCAAGAGGCACGGGAAACGGCCATCTTTCGTTTCCGATGACGAGCACCTTGCCGGCGTCCCCCTGATCCACGAGCTCCCAGCGCTCGGCGGCGGCCACCGTGAACACTTGTCTATTCCGACGCGCTGTCGCCGGATCGGAAGAGTCCACGAGGTCCTGACCGTCCGGCCCGAAGATTGCGACGACTTCCTCCAAAGCTCCCGCTTTGGCTGCCTCGATCAACGCGCGCACCGCGTCCTCGGGCGACGCGAACGTTCGATCGCCAGATGAAGCGGCGCGATTGCACGACAGGAACGCAGACAGCACCGCACCCATCAAGGCCAGTTGCGCGACGTTCATCCACACCGGCCTCGATTTCATCGGCGTCGTCCTCCGCCCGAGCTGCTCCTGCTGCGTTGACCGCGCGAACTGGCCGCGCGTTCCGACTTCCCGCTCGAATACCCGGAGAATGCGTCCGAGCCTGTGCCGCTCCGTTCCCGGGTCTTTTGAGATGTGTCCCGGCTGTACCCGCGAGCTTCCTGACTGGTACCGCTCGTCCTGGCTTGCGCCGCCGACTGTGCCTCAGTTCGTTGCTGCTCGCGCTGCGCCTGTGACTCCGGCCGATTCTCCTGCCGCGTCTGCTGCCGCTCGGTGCGCTGCTGTTGCGTCGTCTGTGCCCGATCGCCCCGTTCGTCGGCCAGGTCCTCGCGCCGGTCGCCGCGCTCGTCGACCAGGTCCTCACGGTGATCCTGCCAATCCTCCCGCGCATCCTCGCGTTCGTCGTACCAGTCGTCCCACCCGTCGTTGTACATGTAGGCGCCGCCATGCCAACCGTAAGGACCGTAGTAGTAGTCGTTGTCGATGGCCGCGCCAAGCGCGATGCCCGCGGTGAACCCGATCAGGCCGGCGGCCACTGCCGCCTCGGTATCGCTATCGTCTTGAACGACCACCGTGGACGTGGTGTAGACGGTCTGCGGGTTGTATTGCGGAACGTAGACCACCTGCGGGTTGGCCGGCTCGATCACGATCACTTGCTGGCCGCTCGACGTCGTGCGGGTCTCTACCTCCTGTTGCGTGGTGCTCTTCAACTTCCCGGCCTCGCTGGCCTTCGCCCTCAAGCGCTGGATGCTCGCGAACACCGCCGTCCGATCCGCGGCGAACGCCTGCCCGAGCCGGGTTGTCCAATCCAGCTGCTCCGCCATCGTGCTGACCACATCAGGGAACAACACCAGCGCCACGAAGCTCGGATCGAAACCCGATTTCGTCGCGGCGTCCTGGAGCTCGCTGCCCTTCAGTGTCTGACTTGCCAGCCATTCGTTGAGCGCACCCACTTTGCCGGGGTTGGCTGCACAGAGCAACATCTGCGCGAGAAGCTGGTCGGGATAAAGAGCGACCGGGGCGAGCAGGCGATCGAGATCGTCCGGCTTCAGAGCCGGCTTGGCTGTCGTCCCAGCTTGCAACCCTGTCGGCTCACGGGCCGTCGATCCGTCCGGGAAGCGCCAGACCGAATCCAGCGAACACGAGCAACGCGCTGAGGGTGATGGCAAGAGCCCTGGCCGCTGTCGGCATTTCAGTACCGCTCGCGCACGAACCGCCGGCGCGCGATTGACGCGTCATCGTTATACTTGCCCTTGGACGACCGATTGGGCAGCTGCACCTTCTTCTGCGGCAGCTTCTTATGTGGAATCACCGAGAGCACATGGGCAATCGCGTTCAGACGGGCGCTCCGCTTGTCGTCCGAGCGCACGATGTACCAAGGGGCGATGCCGGTATCGGTCGCCTTCAGCATCAGGTCGCGCGCGCGGGAGTATTCGTACCAGCGCTTCCGCGAGGGTAAATCCATCGGGCTGAGCTTCCACTGCCGCAGCGGATCCTGGACGCGGGCTTCAAATCGTTTCTTCTGCTCGTCGTTGCTGACTTCCAACCAGAGCTTGATGAGGACAGCTCCGCCATCGACCATGTACTTCTCGATCTCCGGACACAAGTCCAGGAATCGTCGATGCTGTTCCTTCGTGCAGAACCCCATCACGTACTCGACGCCGGCGCGGTTGTACCAGCTCCGATCGAAGATGACGACCTCGCCAGCGGCAGGGAAGTGCTGCAGGTAGCGCTGGAAGTACATCTGAGTCTTCTCCCGATCGGAAGGGGCTGGCAAGGCGGCGACTCGGAACACACGAGGACTAAGACGCTCGGTCATCGCGCGAATCGTGCCCCCTTTTCCTGCCCCGTCACGTCCCTCGAGCACGATGACGACGCGCAGGCCCTTTTCCGTGATCCACCGCTGCAGATGGCATAGCCGCACCTGCAGCTTCTCCAATTCCTTCTCGTACTTCGCTCGTTTCATAGATTGGCAATCCTTTTGGCGATCGAGATTGCGCGTCGCCCGCTGCTGGCCGCCCTCTCACATCCCATCGTCAGCCCGCACTTCCTCCACGTAGTCGAGTCCGCGGGTCGTCGTGACGAAGTCGAAATGCACCTGGGGCTCCTGGGCCGCCTCGACAACCGCCAGCACCGACGTGAAGCCATCGGAACGTACGCGCCGACGCATGTCCGCTTCGGTCGCCCATTCCTCGACGTAGCGCACGGTCGCATCGGAATCCACCCAGGCGGAACACCCCTGGCAGCCCGGCTCGATCCGAGCACTCAGGGCCAGAAAGCGAAGCGCCTCGAGGAGGTCCCGTGAGGTGCGTGCGGACTCTGCGTTGAGCGCAACGGTGAGGCGCACCATGGTGCAAGTAACAGCACCACTCGTTCCTAATGCGCTCGTCGCGCGCGCGCGAGTCTTACTGCCATTGAATCAACAGCTTGACCGCAATTGCCCAAACGCGGAGCGGGCTCGCCCGGGGGACGTTCCCCCGGTATTGCAGAGTGTCCACGGTATGCCGGAGGTGGGAAGCCTTACGGGGAACGGCGCTTTAGTGGTGAGTCGGCCGCGTGATCCCGAGCTTTGCCATGCGCGTCTCGAGTGTCGTGGGCTTGAGGCCGAGCCGTTCGGCGGCCCCTCCGGTCCCGCGAATCCGCCAGGCGGTACTTTCAAGGACCCCGCGGATGTGCTCCTTCTCGACGTCGACCAGTCGTAAACTGCGCCGCGTCGTCGCCGATGACTGGGGCAGCGGGATTGTGAGGTGCTGGTCTGTCGACACAATCATCGCGCGCTCGACGACGTTGCGTAATTCGCGGATGTTGCCGGGCCATGAATACCGCTGCAACGCCGTCAGATCGTGCTTGTCGATGGAGTCGACGAGCTTGCCGAAGGCCTTCGAGAACTCTTCCACGAATCGCCAGACGAGGAGCGGAATGTCCTCGACGCGCTCGCGCAGCGGCGGCACGTAAATCGGGAACACGTTCAGGCGGTAGTAAAGATCCTCCCGGAACGCCCCCTCGGAGATCCGCTGCTCCAGGTTGCGATGCGTGGCCGCGATGACCCGGGTATCCACGGTGATCGGCCGTGGACTCCCGAGCCGCTCGATCTGTCGCTCCTCCAGCACGCGCAGCAGCTTGACCTGGACGTCTGGTGGCAGGTCCCCAATCTCGTCGAGAAAAATCGTCGAATGATGAGCCAGCTCGAATCGGCCCACCTGCCGCGAGAGCGCTCCCGTATACGCCCCTTTTTCACGTCCAAACAGCTCGCTCTCCATGAGCGTTGCCGGAATCGCCGCGCAGTTCACCCGCACCATCGGCCGGCTGTGCCGGGCGCCGAGCTCGTGGATCTGGGTCGCGAAAAGCTCCTTGCCTGTGCCAGTCTCCCCTAACAACAGGACCGTCGCGTCGGTCGATGCCACCTGTTCGATCTGCTCCAGCACCCGCCGCAAGGGTGCACTCCGCCCCACGACCCGCGTCGGCCCCGAACGCTCGCGGGCTTCCCGCGGCAGGCCCCTGTGCTCGAGGTCGAGCGCGGCGGCCTGGGCCTCTTCCGAGCGGCGACGGTCGGTGACGTCCACGATGGACGCCAGTACGAACAGGCCATTCGGCGTTCGAAATGGATTCAACTCGATCTCAACCGGAAACTGAGAACCGTCCTTACGCCGCGCAACGAGCGCCCGACCGGCAGCGATGGGCCCTGACCCAGGGGCTTGGACAAAGCCGTCGCGGTGCACTGCCTGGATCGGGCGCAGCGTCTCCGGCAGCAGCAGTTCGACGACCTGCCCGACCAACTCCTCTCGGGCATAGCCGAACTGCCGCTCCAGCTGACGATTCACGAGCACGATCCTCCCCTCGGGGTCGACGACCAGGACGCCACTTGGCGACGCCTCGATCGCGACTTGGAGCGCCCCTGCCGTGTCGATGTCGGTACCCACCACGAACCGGCCTACTTCACTTTGCTGACGCCGGTGAGTTTGACGAGCTCGGACGCATAGTCCTCCACGACGAACACACCCTGTTTGACTGTCACTTTCGCGGCGGGCGCGATCGTGCCCGAGCCGCTGCCCTTAGCGTCGACTTCGATGTCGACGATGCCGAGGTCGTAGCCCTCTTTCGCCTTGGCGCCTGGCAGGCCCGCGCCGAGAAACGCGATCGGCTGGTCGGTCACGATCGTGAGGAGACGTCCTTTGTCGGTGGGCCGCTCAAGGGTGAGCCGGGTCGGCGTCGCCGCTCCGGCGCCGATCCGGACGGAGCCGGTGGGGGGAACCCCCACGAGCGCCTTGCGCAGCCCGGGCACGCCGCCAGTCGTGAATGCGGCAGTGAGCTTGTCCACTTCACCCTGGGGCATCTTTCGGTCGACGGTAATCGTCACCGGTGAGCTCGCCGCTGCACCGCCGGCGGTTTTCACCATTGCCGTGGCAGTGAAGGTCTCCGTTGCTGCCTGGGCGTACCCTGTTGAGACGGTCGCCGCGATCACCGTCCACGCCAGGAAGCCACCCATCGTCGTCTCTCGAAGCGTCATTGGTTGCCTTCTCCTCTCAAGCGAATCGACCACCCTCAACTGCAGCAGCCGTACCGGAGGACGCTCCGGCACGGATGGGCGCGAAGCGAAGGGGGCAAAGGGTTTGGAACAGCGCCGCGCCAACGATCCATATAACACGTCTCCGGCATCGCGGAGTGCGTCCGGAATGCCGGAGGATGCGTCGAGGGTCGGTTTTGGCCGTGCGACGAGAAACCACTCTCTCTGATGCGATTCATGGGTTCAGCGATCGTCGGGCACCGATCGGTGTGCGTGGCATGGGCCGTGCTGGTGGAGGCGCGGGATTGATATGAACGCCCTCGGCATTGTCTGTCTCGGCCTCCTCGAGCAAGTCGAACAAGTGGAACACGGCCTGTCGCAAAAGGCCGTCGAGATCGCACAGCCCTTCGGTTTCCCGATCACGAACTCCATGGTCGTCACGTGGATCGTGGCGCTGGGCCTCGTCGTGTTCGCTCAATTCGCGACTCGCAACATGAGCCAGGTGCCCACGGGGGCTCAGAACTTTCTGGAGTGGCTCGTCGAAAGCCTGTACGGACTGCTCGAGAGCATCATCGGCGCCCACCTGGTTCGGAAGACGTTCTGGTTCTTTGGGAGCATCTTCATCTTCATTCTCGCCTCCAACTGGATCGGCCTGCTCCCGGGGGTTGGCACGATCGGATGGGGCCACCAGACGTCGCATGGTTTCACGATCGATCAACCGCTGTTCCGCGGGGCCAACGCCGATCTCAACCTGACGCTGGCGATGGCGCTGGTGTTCTTTGCCTGCTGGATCGTCTGGGCGCTTCAGGAGGCTGGTCCAGGCGGGGTGGTCAAGGAGCTGTTTGCGCCGAAGGGGGAGACCACCGGCCTGTTGAAGCTGCTCATGGTCGTCGTCTTCTTCGCCGCTGGATGCCTCGAGATCATTTCGATCATGTTCCGCCCTGTCTCGTTGAGCTTTCGTCTCTACGGCAATATCTTCGCGGGCGAGAACATGCTCGAAGCCATGGCGACGATCGTCCCGGGTCTGGGCTGGTTGCTGCCAATACCGTTTTATTTCATGGAGCTGCTGGTGGGTCTGGTCCAGGCGATGGTCTTCATGCTGTTGACTGCCGTCTTCACGCTCCTGATTTGCCAGCATCACGAGGAAACGGGGCCTGCGGCTGCGCACGGTTGAAGTCAGGCACTCGCGCCGCGACGTGAACACTATCCTCCCGTGGCTTCCGCCTTCAGGCGGAAGTTTGGGGAGCAGAAAGGACAACAGCGATGACCGGAAGTTTGCACGTCGGCCTGGCCGCTCTGGGCGCAGCGATCGGCGTAGGGTTGATTGGCCAAGGCGCCTCGATCGCGGTCGGGCGCAATCCCGGCGCCTCCACGAAGATCATGGTTCAGTCCATTCTGGCCATTGCCTTCGCCGAGGCGATCGTCTTCTACGCATTGTTCCTCGTGCGATAGACAAGGCTCAGGGCGATGCATGCTCTAGCGTTGCAGGTCGTCGCGGAGAGCGGCGGACAGATCGGAGAGGTCGCCCGCACGTTCGGGGTCGACTGGACTCATCTGGGCGCGCAGATCGTCAGTTTCGCGATCGTGTGTGTCGTTCTGCATCTCCTCGCCTACAAACCGATCCTCCGGCTCCTCGACGCGCGACGGCAGCAGATCGCCAGTGGTCTCGCGAACGCTGAGAAGATCAAGGCCGAACTGGCGCGCATCGAAAGCGAGCGTCTCGACGTACTCGCAAAGGCAGACGGCGAAGGCAAGCAATTGATCGAGGAAGCCCGGGCTGCGGCTGCCCGTGTCCGGGCCGAGGAAACGCAGAAGGCGATGAGTGCGGCGGAGCAGATTCTGGTCAGAGCGCGCGAGGCAGCTGATCGGGACCGCGCGCAGATGCTCGCCGAGCTCAGACGCGAGGTCGGCCGGCTCGTGGTTCAAACAACGGCGGCTGTCACGGGGAAGGTGTTGACACCCGAGGATCACCGTCGCCTGTCGGACGAGACGGCGAGGCAACTGAGATGACGCGATGAAAGTCACCAGAAGAACGAGGCGGTCGGCGCGACAACTGTTCCGCCTGTGTCTCGTCGACGGCAGGTTGGACGAGGGCCGGGTACGTCAGGTCGCGCGACGGATCGGCGAGTCCAAGCGCCGTGGCGCAATCGCCGTGCTCTCGGACTTTCAGCGCATGGTGCGATTGGATCGCGATCAACACATGGCGTCGGTCGAAAGCGCCACGAGCCTGGCGGATGACGCGCGCGAAGACGTTCGAGCTGGCCTGGCGCGCATCTATGGCCCCGGGTTGGAAACAACGTTCGCTGAAAACCAGGGACTCATCGGCGGGATGCGCATCAAAGTTGGCAGCGACGTCTACGACGGGAGCGTGCGCGCGAAGTTGGCGGCAATCGAGGCGCGCTTGTGAGCTCGATGTGTCACGGTGAGGTGAGGACAATGGCTGACCTGGTCCAGGAGATAGAAGCTCAGATCGCGGGCGCCAAAGCCGCGACCGCCAAACAGACCGTTGGCGTCATCCGTGAGATCGGCGACGGGGTTGCCAAGGTCGAGGGTCTTGGCGACGTCATGCTGAACGAGATGCTCGACTTCGGCCAGGGCATCACCGGCCTGGCCCTGAACCTCGACGAGACCGAGGTCGGCGTGATCATCCTCGGCGACTACACAAAACTCCAAGAGGGCGACGAAGTCCGCGCGACGGGTAAGCTCCTCCAGGTCCCTGTCGGGAAGGGCCTGCTGGGCCGTGTCGTCAACACGCTCGGCGAGCCGCTCGATGGAAAAGGGCCGATCGAAAGCACCGTTGCCTACCCGGTTGAGAAACTCGCCCCGGGGATCATCCGCCGCCGCCCGATCGGTCAGCCGGTGCAGACCGGCATCATGCCGATCGACGCGATGATCCCGATCGGCCGCGGCCAGCGCGAGCTGATCATCGGTGACCGTTCAACGGGCAAGACCACCATCTGCATTGACACGATCATCAGCCAGGCACGGCTCAATCGGGCGGCTGCCGAAGCGGGCGACACGAGCTATCGACCGCTCTATTCCATCTACGTGGCGATTGGCCAGAAGCAATCCACCATCGCCAGAATCGTGAGCGTCCTCGAAGAGGCTGGGGCGATGCCGTACAGCATCATCCTCGCGTCGCCGGCGTCGGATTCCGCCACGAGCCAGTACCTGGCGCCGTTCGCGGGTGCGGCGATTGGCGAGTGGTTCATGGACAACGGCATGGACGCGCTGATTGTCTACGACGACCTGTCCAAGCATGCCGTTGCCTACCGGCAGGTGTCGCTCGTGCTGAAGCGCCCGTCCGGTCGTGAGGCCTATCCGGGCGACGTGTTCTACCTCCACAGCCGGCTGCTCGAGCGCGCCGCGCGAGTCGGCGAACAGTACGGCAATGGGTCACTCACGGCGCTGCCGATCATCGAGACGCAGGCTGGAGACGTGTCCGCCTACATCCCCACCAACGTCATCTCGATCACGGACGGACAGATATTTCTGGAAACCGATCTGTTCTATCAAGGCATCCGCCCCGCGATCTCGGTCGGCATCTCGGTGTCCCGGGTGGGCTCTGCGGCGCAGCTCAAAGCCATGAAGCAGGTGGCCGGGCAGCTCAAGGGCGATCTCGCGCAGTTTCGCGAGCTGGCGGCGTTCGCGCAGTTCGGATCCGAACTGGATGCGGCGACGCAGGCGAAGATCGACCGTGGCAAGCGCATCGTCGAGCTCTTCAAGCAGGCCCAGTACAGCCCGGTTCCGGTCGACGTGCAGGTCGGCGTGATCTGGGCGGTCCAGAACGGATACGTCGATGACGTGCCGGTCGAGCGGATCAAGGAGTTTCAGGCCGGCTGGACCGACTTTCTGACGACGAGGAAGGCGAGCGTGCTTGGAAAGATCGCTCAGGAAAAAGCATTGAGTCCCGAATTATCGGCCGAGCTGAAGGCCGCCGCCGATCAGTTCAAGCAGACCTGGAAGAAGTAGCTCAGAACTTCGAAGTGGAAACCTGTCGATGAGCAGCCCACGCGACCTCCGTCGGCGTATCAAATCCATCAGCGGCACCGCGCAGATCACCAGAGCCATGCAGATGGTGGCGGCATCGAAGATGCGCAAGGCGCAGCAAGCGGCGATCGCCGCGGCGCCGTTCTCGCGCCTGTTCTATCGCATCCAGCGCGCCGCGACCACGCGGGCGCGCGACTTCGAGCATCCGTTGCTGGAGGTGCGCGACGTTCGTACGCGGGCGGTCATTCTGATCGCGGCGGACAAGGGCCTCTGCGGCGCACTCAACACCAACGTCTTCCGGCTGGCGGCGCAGTTCCCGACGGAATCGACCATCTACATCACGGCCGGCCGCAAAGCCGCGCAGTTCGTCGCGCGCACGCGGCGACGGCTGGCCGCAGAGTTCAGCTACGGCGACTCGCCAACGTTTCCCGAGGCCAGAGCCATCGCGGCGTTCGCCCGCGAACTCTTCTTGAATGGAGAAGTGGACGAGGTGAAAGTCGTCACCACGCGCTTCGTCAACACGCTGATGCAGGAGCCCGTCATCATCGAGTACCTCCCGGTGGGAGAAATCACGGGGATGAAGGTCGGAGGAGCGGAATCCGAGGAAATCCTGAAGGCGGATCAGGCGGAGGTCGTGTTCGAACCCAGCCCCGAGGCACTGCTCGCGTATCTGCTCGGGCACTATCTCAATATCTACATCTACTACATGATGTTGAGCGCGAAGGCCGCCGAGCAGAGCGCCCGGATGGTGTCGATGAAGAACGCGACGGATAGCGCCGACGGACTGATCGATGCGCTGACGCTCGAGTACAACAAGCTGCGGCAGGGCAACATCACGAAGGAACTACTGGAGATTGCCGGCGGTCAAGCCGGGTGACCTGGGGACACTCCCGAGGAAGGGATGAAGCACGGGTAGAGTCATGAACATCGGCAAAGTCGTTCAAGTCGTCGGACCAGTGGTCGACGTCGAGTTTCCCGACGCGCTGCCCCCGATCTACAACGCGCTGACCGTTGGCTACACGGTCGAGAACCAGCCGGTGTCGCTGACGCTCGAAGTCCAGCAGCATCTCGGCGACAAGTGGGTGCGCACCATCTCGATGGCTGGCACCGAGGGCATCAAGCGCGGCTTCACGGTCACCGACAGCGGGGAGCCGATTACGATGCCGGTCGGCGATGGCGTGATGGGCCGTGTGTTCGACGTGACCGGACAGCCCGTGGACGAGCGCGGGCCCGTGACCGCGGACAAGCGCTATCCCATCCATCGTCCGCCGCCGCCGCTCGTCGACCAATCCACCTCCCCGCAGGTGCTGACGACCGGGATCAAAGTCATTGACTTGATCTGCCCGTTCCTGAAGGGCGGCAAGGTCGGCGCCTTCGGCGGCGCCGGCGTCGGCAAGACCGTCGTCATCATGGAGCTGATCAACAACATCGCCAAGCTCCATGGCGGCGTGTCCGTCTTCGCCGGTGTCGGTGAACGCACGCGCGAGGGCAACGACCTCTATCACGAGATGTCGCAAGCCGGAGTCATCAATCAAGAGGATCTGAGCGCGTCGAAAATCGCGCTGGTCTACGGTCAGATGAACGAGCCGCCGGGCGCGCGCCTGCGCGTGGCCCTCAGCGGCCTCGCCATCACGGAGTACTTTCGCGACGAGCGGGGCCAGGACGTGCTGCTCTTCATCGACAACATCTTCCGGTTCTCCCAGGCGGGTTCGGAAGTCTCCGCGCTGCTCGGCCGCACGGCCAGCGCCGTCGGGTATCAGCCGACGCTCGCCGCCGAGATGGGCGTGCTGCAGGAGCGCATTACGTCCACCAAGAAGGGATCGATCACGTCGTTCCAGGCGGTGTACGTCCCGGCGGATGACCTGACCGACCCGGCGCCGGCGACGACCTTCGCCCATCTCGACGCGACGATCGTTCTCGAGCGCTCGATCGCCGAGCTGGGGATTTATCCGGCCGTCGAGCCCCTGGCCTCGACGTCCCGCGCCCTGGCGCCCGAAATCGTCGGCGCGGAGCACTACGATGTCGCGCGACGCGTTCAGCGTGTGTTGCAGCGATTCAAGGATCTGCAGGACATCATCGCCATCCTGGGCATGGACGAGTTGTCGCCCGAAGACAAGGTCACGGTGTACCGTGCGCGCAAAATCCAGCGGTTCCTGAGTCAGCCGTTCAGCTCGGCGCAAGTGTTCACCGGGCGCGAGGGCCGGCAGGTGCCGGTCGCCGACACCGTGCGCGGCTTCAAGGAGATCCTCGACGGCAAGCACGACAATGTCCCTGAAGGGAACTTCTATATGAAGGGCGGGATCGAGGAGATCCAGCAGACCTGAAGTGGATGACTTCGCATGGCCGAGACCCTCAAACTCGAAATCGTAACGCCGCAGGCGATCGTCTTTTCCGAAGACGTCCACCTCGTCACGCTGCCATCTATCGAGGGTGACATCGGGATCTACCCGCAGCATCTCCGGCTGATGACGCAGCTCGTGCCGGGTGAAATCATCGTGAGCAAGGACGGACACGACAGATTCCTGGCGGTGGGGGAGGGAATGGTCGAGGTCACAGCCGAGAGAGTGACGATCGCGACGGACATGGCCATTCCCTCAGACAAGATCGACGAAGCCAAAGTCGAGGAGGCCCGTCAGCGCGCCGAGGCCCGGCTGCGCGAAAAGATCTCCGACGAGGAAGTCGCGTCCGTCAATGCCTCGCTCGTCAAGGCGTTGGCGCAGCTCCAGGTCAAGCGGCGGCGCCGAATGTGACAAGAACCTCGCCGTCGAGGCTGGCCGTTCTCGACTGGTTGCCGCAGTATGGGACGCAGTTGCTGCGAGCGGATCTCGTCGCCGGCCTCACCCTCGCCGCCTACCTGCTGCCGGCGGGCATCGGAGACGCGTCGCTCGCCGGCCTCGCACCCGAAGCGGGTCTCTACGCGTGCCTCTTCTCCGGGCTGGTCTTTTGGCTCCTTTGCAGCTCGAAGCACACCGTTGTGACCGTCACGTCGGCGCTGTCGCTCCTGATCGGCGCGTCGGTTGGCGAGTTGAGCGCGGGTGATCCGGCGCGACACGCCGCGTTGGCAGCATGCGTGGCGCTCATGATGGCAGCGATCGCGTTTGCGGCGTGGCTGGTCCGTGCCGGCAATGCGATCGGCTTCTTTTCGGAGACGGTTCTCGTCGGCTTCAAAAGTGGGCTGGCGCTCTATCTGGCGGCCACCCAGTTGCCCAAGCTGTTCGGCTTCAAGGGCACGCACGGTGATTTCTGGGAGCGGTCGGCGTATTTCATCGCGCATCTCGGCGACACGCACCGGATCTCCCTGCTCGTGGGAACGGTCGCCCTCGCCGGTCTCATTGCCGGCAAACTGTGGTTGAAGAACCGGCCGGTGGCCTTCCTCGTCGTCGTTTCCGCCATTCTCGCGGCGCGAGTGCTGAACCTCGAGGCCGAGGGTGTCGCGTTGCTCGGGGACGTGCCGCAAGGCCTGCCATCGATGGGACTGCCGCTCGTGAGCCGGGACGATCTGAACGCGCTCCTGCCACTGGCGATGGCGAGCTTCGTCCTCGGGGCCGTGGAGTCGTCGGCTATCGGCCGCATGTTTGGTCAGAAACACGGCTATCGGTTCGATGCCAATCAGGAGCTGCTGGCCCTGGGCGCCGGCAATCTACTCGCGGGGCTCGGTCGCGGATTCCCGGTGAGCGGCGGCATGTCGCAGTCGCTCGTCAACGAAAGCGCGGGGGCGCGCACGCCGCTGTCAGGTCTGGTCGCCGCCCTCTTCACGCTGATTGTCACGCTGTTCGCGTCGGGACTGCTGCGAAATCTGCCGCAACCGGTGCTCGCGGCGATCGTGCTCGCCGCTGTCATGAGCCTCGTTGACGTCGCCGCGTTGCAGCATATCTGGCGGTTCAGCCGGGCGGAGTTTTTCGTGGCGATCGCGGCGCTTTTCGGCGTGCTCGGATCCGGGCCGGTCAACGGCGTGTTGCTTGGTGCCGCGATCTCGATCGTGCTCCTGATCCGGCGGGCCGCCCGGCCACGCGTGACTGAGCTCGCCAGGGTCCCTGGGACGACGTACTTTGCCGATCGATCGCGCCACCCGGAGAACGAGTCCATCCCCGGCGTGCTCGTGGTCCGGAGCGAGTCAGCGCTGCTCTACTTCAACGTGGAGCATGTCCGCGAACGGGTCTTCGAGCTGCTCAGCGCGCGCCCGGAGGCTATCCGGCTCGTGGTCTTTTTTCTCGGCGCGGTTCCGACCGTCGATCTTGCCGGTGCCGAGCTCCTCGCGGAGCTGCACAGAACCTTACGCGCTCGGGGCGTGGCGTTCCGGGTGGCCGACGCGCATGGGGAGGTGCGGGATGCGCTCCGCCGAATCGGGTTCGACCGAGAGCACGGTCCTCTCGAATCCGGCCAATCCGTCGAGGTCATCGTGTCGGCGTGGCAGGCCTCGGCGGTCCCAGATGCCATCAGCGAGGACTCCCGCTGAGTGAATGTCGCCGAGCGCTTTCTGACCTCATGAAGCTTTCGGCCGAGTGAGCCCCAGCTTGACCATGCGGGTTTCGAGCGTGGTGGGCAGTAGCCCGAGCCGATTAGCCGCTCCGCCCGCTCCACGGATGCGCCACTGTGTACTCTCGAGGACGCCGCGGATGTGCTCCCTCTGGACATCGACCATCTTTTCGCTGCACTTTCGTCCTGTAGAACCCGACGCGGTGGGCAGGGCGATCGTCAGCTGAGGGCCCGTCGCCACGATCATGGCCCGCTCCACGACATTGCGCAGCTCGCGAATGTTGCCCGGCCAGGCGTACTGTTGCAGCGCGGCCATGTTCTCCCTGGCAATCGCGTCAATCCGTTTGCCGAACGACTTCGCAAACTCGTCGACGAAGCGCCACACGAGGAGCGGAATATCCTCGGGGCGCTCGCGCAGCGGGGGCACCCGGATCGGGAAGACGTTGAGCCGGTAGAACAAGTCCTCACGGAACGTGTTGCTCAGCCATGCGCTGCTCCAGATTCCGGTGCGTCGCCGCGATGATCCGGACATCCACCGTGCACCGGATCTCGGACTCCCGAGCCGCTCGATCTGGCGCTCTTCGAGGACCCGCAACAGCTTGACCTGCACGTCGGTCGGCAGGTCGCCGATCTCGTCGAGGAAAATCGTCGAGTGGTCGGCCAATTCGAAGCGGCCGATCTGTCGCGCCAGCGCACCCGTAAACGCGCCCCGCTCGCGGCCGAACAGTTCGCTTTCCATCAAGGTCGTGGGAATCGCCGCGCAATTGACGCGCACCATGCTCCGCCCCCGCCGCGCGCTCACTTCGTGGATATGCGTGGCGATGAGCTCCTTGCCGGTGCCGGTCTCACCCAGCAGCAGCACGGTCGCATCGGTGGCGGCCACCTGCCGGGCCAGTTCCAGCACGCGGCCCACGGCGGCACTGTGGCCGACGATGACGCCCGCGCCGGGCTTGCCCTGGCCTTCGCGCTGCTGCGGGTACTGATGCTCTGTTTGTAACGGCTCGCGAACGCGCGCCGCCCGCAACTCTGCGACGGTGGGCCCCGCTCGCGCGTCCTCCTCGGCAACGCGCTCGCGCAACCGGTGCGGCTCATCGAGGCCGTCACTTCGACCGGTCCCCGGCCGGCTCCAAGCTAACGGGGGAGGTCGATTCACTGGCTTATCGCTGGCTCGTGGAAGCATTCCTGCCCTTTCGGATTCAACGCTTGATTCGGGGGTATCGGCGATACCTTAGAAGCGAGCCGACTCACGGAGATAGAGGAATAGTCCTACTCGATCGATGGAGAAGTACGTGGCCCGCCCATGAAAAAGTACCTAGTCGTTACCCCCAGACGCCTTTCTCGCCTCTCTCTGGCTCAAAATGTCGCCGGCAACGTGCCACAATGCCTCCGGAACTCGGGAGAACCTCCGGGGATGCGGAGTTACTGCTGGCGCTGGCCTCATGGCGCGTTCGCCGACATTCGCCCAAAGTCTTTGGATTCTGAGAGTTCTGGGACCATCGAGCGGGGATGCCATTTGGGCGCGGACCTTGCTCTGAGACGAAAACGGACCTCCGGCCCAAGTCGGAGGACCACCATTTGGGGAGCCACTATGAAATTTGAGGATCAGGGCCACGACAGTTCGATTGTGCCGGAACAAGAACTGAATCCAACAGAAATTCCGGAAGGCGTGGACCGACGAGCGTTCATGATGCGCAGCGCCCTCATCGGAGCGACGGCCGTGCTCACGGGCTGTTCGCCCTCGACCCCGCAACAGACGGCCAGTTCGGCTGCGACCGCAACCCCGCCGCCAGTGCCGGTCAGCAAGGTGTCCCCGGATCTCGAGGTCAAGAAGCAGACGAAGGGCCCCGTGATGACCACGCTGGAAGAGTTCTACAAGGTCGGACCGGGACCTTCCAGTTCCCACACGATCGGCCCGATGCGCATCACCTATGACTTCTATCAGCGCGCCACCAAGCTGCCGGCGGACCAGCTCGCCAAGGCCACCGCTCTCAAGGTTCACCTGTTTGGCAGCCTGAGCGCCACCGGCAAGGGACACGGCACGGAGCGCGCAGCCCTTGCGGGCATCGTCGGCAAGGAACCCGCGACGGTTGAACCGGCGTTCCTCGACGGCCTGGCTGAGAATCCCAATCAGTCTTTTCCGGTGAAGTTGGGCGACAAGACCTTCAATGTCTCGCTCAAGGACATCATCTACGACGCGCCCAAAGGGGACTTCCCGCATCCCAACACGATGACCTGCAAGCTGATGGCGGGCGACAGCGTGCTGCTCGAGCAGGAGTACTACTCGGTTGGTGGCGGATTCATCGAGTGGAAGGGATATCAGCCGCCGAAGAAGGGGCAACCGAAATACCCCTACTCGAAAATGAAGGAGCTGCAGGCCCACGCGGCGGGCAACAAGCTGTCGATCGCGCAGGTCGTGATGGCCAACGAAGTAGCCGTCTCCGGCAAGAGCGAGGCGGAGATCAACGCGTTCATCGACAAGATCGCCACGGCGATGGTCAATATCGTCAAGTCCGGGTTGTCGGCACCTCAAGGGACGCTGCCCGGGCCGATCAAGCTCAAGACGAAGGCAGGCGAGGTCTACAAGCGCGCGATGGATGACAAGTACGAGAGACAGCGCGGGCTCGGGGTCGTGGCGGCGTATGCGCTGGCGGGCTCGGAAGAGAACGCTCGCGGCCACCTCGTCGTGACGGCGCCCACCGGCGGCTCGGCCGGCGTCATGCCGGCGCTCGTGTTCGTCGTCGGCGAGGGCGGCCGCAAGCTGCCGCAGGACAAAATTCGTAACGGGTTCCTTGCGGCCGCGGCGATCGGCTACCTGTGCAAACACAATGCGACGCTCTCCGGCGCCGAGGGCGGGTGTCAGGCGGAGATTGGCGTCGCGTCGGCCATGGGCGCCGCGTTCCTCGCCCAGGCGCATGACTTCGACCATCAGGTGGTGGCCAACGCGGCGGAAGCGTCGCTGCAGCATCACCTGGGGATGACCTGCGACCCGGTTGCGGGCTTCGTGCAGCTGCCGTGCATCGAGCGCTGCGCGTTTGGAGCCATCAAGGCGTGGACGGGCTTCATGATCGCGAGCAACGAGATCCCCATCAACCGCCGCGTGGACTTCGACACGACGGTTGACGCGATGGCGCTCACCGCCAGGGAGATGAACGCGAAGTACAAGGAAACGTCGGAAGGCGGCCTGGCGGTCTCCGTGACGCTCTGTTAGCCCCTCTGGCCTCTCTGGAGGCCACGTTCGAACCGCTGCTTCACGGCGTCGGCGTGGCCATCGTTCTGACTTTTGCTTGAAGGAAACGGGACCGGCGGTTCGCCGCCTGCCGTCGTGACCGCGCGAGGGACCCCATGAGTCGAGCAACCGGAACCGGAAAGTACGAATCGCTGCTGGAGAGGTGTCGAAGCCTGGAGGCCGTACCCACGGCGGTCGCGCATCCCTGCGAGGAAACGGCATTGGCGGGAGCTATCGAGGCTGCCGCCAATGGATTGATCACGCCGATCCTCGTGGGTCCGGCCGCCAAGATTCAGGAGATCGCGAAGAAGAGCGGCATCGACCTTGGGAAGACGCGGGTCGTCGATGCGCCGCACAGCCATGCCGCGGCCGCCAAGGCCGTGGAACTGGTCCGCAAGGGCGAGGCCGAGCTCCTGATGAAGGGAAGCCTGCACACGGACGAGTTGTTGAGTGCCGTCGTCGCGAGGGAGACCGGATTACGCACGGGTCGTCGCATCAGTCACGTGTTCATCATGGACGTGCCGACCTATCACAAAGTGCTGATCGTCACGGACGCGGCCATCAACATTGCGCCGACCCTGGATGACAAGGTGCACATCTGCCAGAACGCGATCGATCTGGCGAGTACTCTCGGCGTGGCCAAACCCAAAGTCGCGATTCTCGCGGCCGTCGAGACCGTCAATTCCAAGATGCAGGCCACCCTTGACGCCGCCGCGCTGTGCAAGATGGCCGAGCGAAAGCAGATCACGGGCGGCATGCTGGATGGTCCGTTGGCCTTCGACAACGCCATCAGCAAAGACGCCGCACGGATAAAAGGCATTCAGTCGGAGGTCGCCGGCGATCCCGACATCTTGCTCGTGCCGGACCTCGAGGCGGGCAACATGCTCGCCAAGCAGCTCAGCTTTCTTGCCAACGCCGACAGCGCCGGGCTCGTGCTCGGCGCGCGAGTGCCGATCATCCTCACGAGCCGCTCCGACAGCGTGCGATCGCGCATCGCGAGCTGCGGGGTCGCGATGCTCGCGGCTCATGCGCGACGCCAATCGCATCAGAGTGCAATGACCGTTTGATCGGAGTGAGCCGAATGGACGACTACGCAATCGTGCTCAATGCCGGGTCGTCGAGCCTCAAGTTCTGTATCTACAGGAGGCCGGCGGTCGAAGCCTGGCGGCTGGAAGCGCGCGGCCAGATCGAGGGGATCGGGACGTCGCCGCAATTCTCCGCGAAGGATGGCTCCGGCGCGCGTCTCGACGAACGAGCCCTCGACAGGACCGTCGTGCGTGATGGCCGCTCGGCGCTCGATGCGCTCGCCTCCTGGCTTCGTTCGACGTACGGCGGCGCCCGCGTACTCGGTGTCGGCCATCGCGTCGTCCATGGCGGAGCGCAATTCGCCGGTCCCACGATCGTCACGCCGCACGTTCTCGAAGAACTGCGCAAGCTGGTGCCGCTCGCTCCGCTTCACCAGCCGCACAATCTCGCGGCGATTGAAGCGGTCGTCGAGCGGCTCCCTGGCGTGCCGCAGGTCGCCTGCTTCGACACGAGCTTTCATCGCGGCCAACCGGCAGTCGCCGAAATAGTGCCGCTGCCCCGCGAGATTTGCCGTTCCGGTGTACAGCGGTACGGTTTCCACGGCCTGTCGTATGAATACATCGCTTCGGTTCTTCCCCAGATTGCGCCGGAGATC
Organism: uncultured Acidobacteriota bacterium; assembly: GCA_963802675.1. Classification (GTDB taxonomy): domain Bacteria; phylum Acidobacteriota; class Vicinamibacteria; order Vicinamibacterales; family UBA2999; genus JACCSI01. The sequence continues at coordinate 292,504 of CAWDJL010000014.1, read as the reverse complement.
GCCAACAAGCGTGTGATCGTCGCTCACCTGGGAAGCGGCGCCAGTCTCTGCGCCATGAAGAATGGAAAGAGCATCGACAGTACGCTCGGATTCACCGCGCTCGATGGCCTCTGCATGGGCACGCGGCCGGGCGCCCTCGATCCCGGCGTGGTCCTCTATCTCTTTCAGACCCTCGGGCTCTCCGCCAAGGACGTCGAGACGATGCTCTACAAGCAATCAGGTTTGCTGGGCATATCGGGCCTGAGCAACGACATGCGCGACCTCCTTGGCAGCTCGGAGCCTTCCGCCCGGCTGGCCGTGGACTACTTCATCTATCGCGCCGCGCGAGAGATTGGGGCGCTCGCCGCGGTCCTGGGGGGAATCGACGGCCTGGTCTTCACGGCCGGCATCGGCGAGAACTCGGCCGAGGTCCGAAGCCGGATCTGCGAGGCCTCTGCATGGCTCGGCATCGAACTGGACGCAGACGCGAACCGGGCCCGGGGGCCGCGGATTTCTCGCGTGGCCAGTCGAGTGTCGGCCTGGATGATTCCGACGAACGAAGAATTGGTCATCGCCCGGCACACGGGAGCGTTACTGGGATTGGTAGAAAGCCCGCACGCAGCGGGCAGGGCATAAGGAGTACTTCATGGCGACGATCGCACCGCAGGCGAAAACAGACACAGACAAGGTCGAACGTTCGCCCTGGCAGGGATTTCAAACTGGCCTCTGGAACTCGGAGATCAACGTTCGAGATTTCATTCAGCAGAACTACGAGCCATATGACGGCGACGAGTCGTTTCTGGCGCCGGCCACCAAGCGCACGCTGAAGATCTGGGAAAAGCTCACAGACTTGTTCGTCGAGGAGAGGCGAAAGGGAGTGCTCGACGTCTCCCAGATCCCCAGTTCCATCACGGCGCACGCGCCAGGCTACATCGACCGCGAGAACGAAATCATCGTCGGCCTGCAGACCGACGCGCCGCTCAAACGCGCCATCATTCCAAACGGCGGCTTCCGGATGGTCGTGAGCGCGCTGAAGGCGTATGGATACGAGCCCGATCCTCACGTCGTGGAAGCCTTCACGAAGTATCGCAAGACGCACAACGACGGCGTGTTCGATGCCTATACCGCAGACGTGAGGCGTTGCCGCAGTTCGCACATCCTCACCGGACTACCCGACGCCTACGGTCGTGGCCGAATCATCGGCGATTACCGTCGCGTCGCGCTTTACGGGGTCACGCGACTCATCGAGCACAAGCTGCAGGAGAAGAACAACCTCGATTCGGCTCAGTCAACCGACGACATCATCCGCGATCGCGAAGAGCTCGGCGAGCAGATCCGTGCGCTCAAAGAGCTGCAGAAGATGGCCTCGAGCTACGGGTTCGACATCTCGGGGCCGGCCTCGAACGCCAGAGAGGCCGTGCAGTGGCTGTACTTCGGGTACCTGGCCGGTGTGAAGGAGCAGAACGGCGCGGCGATGTCGCTCGGGCGCACGACGACCTTCCTCGACATCTACTTCGAGCGCGATCTCGCCTCGGGCGCCCTCACCGAGGAGCAGGCTCAGGAAATCATCGACGACTTCGTCATCAAGCTGCGTATCGTCCGGTTCCTGCGCACCCCCGAGTACGACGAGCTCTTCGCCGGCGATCCCACCTGGGTCACCGAATCGATCGCGGGGATGGGCGACGACGGCCGGTCGCTGGTGACGAAGACGAGCTTCCGAATTCTCCATACGCTCTATAACCTTGGCCCCGCGCCCGAGCCGAACCTGACGATCTGGTATTCCCCGAACCTGCCCGACGGCTTTCGGCATTTCTCGGCCAAGGTCGCCATCGACACCAGCTCCCTGCAGTTCGAGAGCGACGAGATCATGCGGCGCACGTGGGGAGACGACGGGGCGATTGCCTGCTGCGTCTCGCCGATGGTGGTTGGCAAGCAGATGCAGTTCTTCGGCGCCCGAGCCAACCTGGCCAAGTGTCTCCTCTACGCCATCAATGGCGGCCGGGATGAGATCAGCGGCGAACAGGTGGGGCCGGCCTCCGAGCCTGTGAAGGGTGATTACCTCGACTTCGACGATGTCCTCGGCAGATTCGACAAGATGATGGAGTGGCTGGCGGGCGTTTACGTGAATGCCATGAACATCATCCACTACATGCACGACAAGTACGCATACGAACGCGTCGAAATGGCGCTGCACGATTATGCGCCCCTCCGAACCATGGCGTTCGGCATGGCGGGCATGTCGGTCGTGGCAGACAGCCTTTCCGCAATCAAATACGCCCAAGTGCGTGTCGTCCGCGACGAGAAGGGCCTCGTGACCGACTATCAGACCGAGGGCACCTTCCCCGTGTTCGGCAACAACGACAACCGGGTGGACCAGCTCGCCGTTTGGCTCGTCAGCACGTTCATGAACAAGCTGAGGAAGTATCCGACCTATCGCAACGCGCTCCACACGCAGTCGATCCTGACCATCACGTCGAACGTCGTATACGGGAAGGCGACCGGCAACACTCCTGACGGGCGGCGGAAGGGCGAACCGTTCGCGCCGGGGGCAAATCCCATGCACGGGCGAGACAGCCATGGCATTCACGCCGCCGCGGCGTCGGTCGCCAAGATCCCCTATCGCGACGCTGCGGACGGCATTTCGCTCACGGCCTCGTTGGTGCCGACGGGCCTCGGGCGGATCGGTGAAGACCGCATCACCAATCTCACAGGCATGCTGGACGCGTTCTTCAGCAGCACGGGCTATCACATGAACGTGAACGTGCTCAACCGCGACACGCTCCTCGAGGCCATGGAACACCCGGAGAAGTTCCCCAGCCTGACGATCCGCGTGTCGGGCTATGCGGTCAATTTCGTGAGGCTCACCCGCGAGCAGCAGATGGACGTCATCAATCGAACCTTCCACGGGTGAGGTCATGCCTGAAGGTCAAGCGCTAGATCAGACGCCGCTCTCGGCGAAGAGTCCGTACGAGATCCGCGTCAATCTCGGCAAGGATGTTCCCGAGTCCGACGTGCGAACCGCGCTCGCCACCGGCGACATGGGATTCCTCCACTCGTTCACGACCGGTTCAACGGTGGACGGTCCGGGCGTGCGGGTCGTCGCCTGGACGACAAGCTGCATGTTCCGGTGTCTCTACTGTCACAACCCGGACACCTGGACCCTGAGCAACGGCATCCCGGTCAGCGTGGCGAAAGCGACCGAGCAGCTGCGCAAATACCGCCGTGGGCTGGCGGTCATGTCCGGCGGCTTCACCATCAGCGGCGGAGAGCCTCTGATGCAGCATCGCTTCGCCCTCAAGCTCTTTCGGGCCGCTCGAGCAATGGGTGTCCATACGGCGCTCGATACGACCGGTTACTTGGGCGACCGCCTCAGCGACGAGGATCTCGAGTCGATCAACCTCGTGCTGCTGGATATCAAGACCTGGGATCCCGAAAGGCATCGTCGCCTGACGGGCATGGACAATGGGCCGGTTCTGGAGTTCGCGCGGCGATTGGCCGCCCGCCGGCGACCCGTCTGGCTCCGATTCGTGCTCGTGCCGGGATTGACAGACGACCCAGAAGACGTCAAGAAGATCGCCGGCTTCGCTGCCGGGCTCGGCAACGTGGAGCGGGCCGACGTGCTGCCCTTCCACCAGATGGGTCGCTACAAGTGGGAAAGACTCGGCGCCAGGTACACGCTCGACGGGGTCGAGTCCCCCACGACCGATCTGATCGAGCGAACGTTGGCGATATTCAGGGCAGAAGGGCTCAAGGCGTATTGAGCTCACGGTAGGAACCGCACGCGTCCCGTCTCCAGCTCGTACACTGCCCCGACGAGTTTGATAATGCCTTCTGCCATTCGCGCTTTGCCTTCCGGCGTGTCGAGCAGTTGATGCATCGACCAACGCACGTTCGCCTCTACTGCGGCGCCGAGCCGGTCGGGCGGCGCCAGTGTTCCACCGAGATCCCGCAGTCCTGGCAGCATGTTGTCGAGCAGCAGCGCGATGCGCGCATGCTCGCGCGGACCGTGGGCGCTCGCAGCCAGCGCGGCCTGGACCGCCCCACACCCTTGGTGACCGAGCACCACGAACAGCGGCGTGTGCAAATGCACCGCCGCGTACTGCAGCGTTCCCATGATTTCCGGTGAGACGACGTTGCCGGCAATTCGCACGATGAACAGTTCGCCGAAGCCCGCGTCGAAGATGAGCTCGGGTGGGACGCGGGAGTCGCTGCAGCCGATGATCGTGGCGTAGGGGCGCTGCCCCTTGGCCAGCTCGGCGAGCACCTCCTTCTGGACGGTGGGAAATCGCGCCTCGCCGCGCACGAACCGGTCGTTGCCCGCGACGAGCCGGGCCAGCGCCTCTTCTGCTGTGTACAATCGGGGCCCCACGGCTTCCGATATTTTTAACACGACGGGCTCGAGCGCCCGCGCTACGACGTCCGCCCACCGGAGGTGGGCAAAACCAACACTGCCACTAGCGAGGCGGAGCCGGTCCGCCCCACTTGCTCGGCGGTCTGAGGCGAAGCCTCGCTAGTCTAACTGGCCCTATGAAGGTTCGGCCGCGTGAGCCCCAGCTTGACCATGCGGGTTTCGAGCGTGGTGGGCCTGAGCCCGAGCCGGTCCGCCGCGCCGCCCACCCCCCGGATGCGCCACCGGGTACTCTCGAGGACGCTGTGGATGTGCTCCCGCTGCACATCGACCATCTTCTCGCTGCACCGTCTGTCGGCAGAACCCGACGCGGTGGGCAGGGCGATCGTCAGCTGAGGGCCCGTCGCCACGATCATGGCCCGCTCCACGACATTGCGCAGCTCGCGGATGTTGCCCGGCCAGGCGTACTGTTGCAGCGCGGCCATGTTCTCCCTGGCAATCGCGTCAATCCGTTTGCCGAACGACTTCGCAAACTCGTCGACGAAGCGCCACACGAGGAGGGGAATATCCTCGGGGCGCTCGCGCAGCGGGGGCACCCGGATCGGGAAGACGTTGAGCCGGTAGAACAAGTCCTCACGGAACGTGTTCTCAGCGATGCGCTGCTCCAGATTCCGGTGCGTGGCCGCGACGATCCGGACATCCACCGGCAGGGATCGAGGACTCCCGAGCCGCTCGATCTGGCGCTCTTCGAGGACGCGCAACAGCTTGACCTGCACGTCGGTCGGCAGGTCGCCGATCTCGTCGAGGAAAATCGTCGAGTGGTCGGCCAATTCGAAGCGGCCGATCTGTCGCGCCAGCGCCCCCGTAAACGCGCCCCGCTCGCGGCCGAACAGCTCGCTCTCCATCAAGGTATCGGGAATCGCCGCGCAATTGACGCGCACCATGCTCCGCCCCCGCCGCGCGCTCATTTCGTGGATATGCGTGGCGATGAGCTCCTTGCCGGTGCCCGTCTCACCCAGCAGCAGCACGGTGGAATCGGTGGCTGCCACCTGCCGGGCCAGTTCCAGAACGCGGCGCACCGCCGCACCCTGTCCGGCGATGACGCCGGTGCAGGGCGCCCCGTGGCCTTCGCGTCGCAAGGGCGCATCGTCTTGGGCCACGCGCTCGATCACCCGGTGCGCTTCGTCGAGGCCGTCGGATTGACCGGTCCCCGGCCCCGAGCTCCAGCTCCACGGTGGGGGTGGCGCGTTCGTTGGCTTTTCGCTAGCTCGTGCAAACATCAGCGTGCCCTTTCGTAATGCAACGTTCGTTCAGGGACCGATTTCGACCGGCGGCGCGCAGCGTTTCCGACGGCGCCTCTCCAAACGCTTCTCTGTAAGTGGCGGCAAACCGTCCCAGCTCGTAGAACCCGTGGTCGGTCGCGACGCCGGTGACCGTGGTCGGCCTGGTCCCCGCATCGCTGAGAGCACGGCGGACGCCCTCGAGGCGCGCGGCGAGGAGGGACCGCTTGGGACTCATGCCGCGCACGCTGTAGAACGCGTTGCGGAGGGCGCGCTCACTGAGGCCGAGGATGCAACAGAGCTCGGAGAGGGGCACCCGAGCATCCCCATGGGTGCGTAGGTAGGCTTCGGCGCGCTCCACCACGGCCCGCCGCGACGCGATGGCGTCCCTGCGGTGCTGACGGCGTCGAGAGAGGCCTTCCATGGCTGGCTACGGTATCTCTCGACCGAACATTAGAGAACTGGGTGATCTGGTAGAGTACCCCGTTAAAACTGACAGGGGGCCGGGTTACTTTTGACAGGGCCGAAGGATCGAATTTTGAGGCCGCTTTTGCTCGCGATTCTCGCCTGGGCTGGGACGTCCGCGGCCGCGTTCGCCCAGGCAGCGATTGCCGGCTCGGTGAAGGACTCGTCCGGCGCAGCGCTGCCGGGGGTCACCGTGGAAGCGAGCAGCCCCGCGCTGATCGAGAAAACCCGTACGGCCGTCACCGATGGCCACGGCCGGTACCGAATCGAGGATCTTCGACCGGGCGTCTATACAGTCCGATTCACGCTCAAGGGCTGGCGTCCCTCCAAGCTGGAAGGCGTCGAGCTGACCGGATCGTTCACGGCCACGGCTGACACGACGCTGGCCATTGGACCATTCACAGACACGGTCACTGTCATCGGTGAGGGTTCCGCGGTCGACGTCTACACCGCGAAGCACGAGGTGACGCTGAGCGGCGAGACAATCAGGTCGATTCCCACGGTTCGGAGTTACAACGCGCTGCTCGCGCTCGTGCCGGGCGCCGTCATCAGCTCCAACGACACGGTCACCGGTTCTGCGAGCACGTCGTTCCCGTTTCATGGCGGCCGGCAGAATGAGGGGCGCCTGCTCCTCGACGGATTGAATGTCGGTAGTCCGGGGGTCGGGAATTCGGCCACCAACTACGTGGTGGACATCGGTCGTGCGCAGGAAGTGACGTTTCTGACGGGTGGTGCCCTGGGCGAGGTTGAAACGGCGGGACTCGTGATGAACATCGTGCCAAAGTCGGGGGGCAATACGATGCACGGGTCATTGTTCGCCAGCGGCACCGGCAAACGGCTGCAATCCAACAACCTGACGCAGGCCTTGAAGGATCAGGGTGTGAGTGAGGCCCCCCCACTCACCGGCGTCTACGACTTCTCCGGCACCGTCGGCGGCCCGATTCGAACCGATCGCGCGTGGTACTTCGTCGACGCGCACACCGGCGGCAGCACGAGGGATAGCCCGAACGTCTACTACAACCTGAACGCCGCCGATCCGTCCAAGTGGCTCTATTCGCCGGACTACGATCGGATCCAGTACTCCGACCGCACCTTCGAGAATGCCAGCGGACGGGTGACATGGCAGGTGACGCCGCGCAACCGGGTAAGCGGCTTCTGGGACGCACAGGTGATCTGCAGGACCTGTAGCGGCTCTACCCCCGGCGGGCCCGAGCCCGCCCGCGTGTCGCCCGAAGCGGTAGGGGTCCTCAGCCGTCCACTCCATCTGACGCAGCTGACGTGGGCGTCACCAGCCTCGAACCGGTTGCTGCTCGAGGCGGGCTATGGCGGCACGTTCTTTGGCGTCGGCAACTTCGAGCGCGAACCGAATCCCACGCGCGATCTGATTCGTATCGCTGAACAGTGCGCGAGCGGCTGCGCGGCGAACGGCAACATCCCGGGGTTGGTATACCGATCGCAGGATTTCAGCGTCGCCTACACGGGCTCGTACCAGTGGAAGGGGTCGATCTCGTACATCACCGGAACGCACAACCTGAAGGTCGGTTATCAGCACACGCTGATGACCGACGATCGGACGTTCATGACGAACAACCAGAACCTGACCTATCGCTTCAACAACGGCGTGCCAAATCAGCTGACCCAGTCGATTTCGCCGTGGGTGAACAATGCGCGGGTCGGCTGGGAGGCTCTCTACGTCCAGGAGCAGTGGACCCGCCAGCGCCTGACGCTGCAGGCAGCGTTGCGGTTCGACCGAGCGCGGAGCTGGTTCCCCGCGCAGGAGGAGGGGCCGTCGCGATTCCTGCCGACGCCCATCAGCATTCCAGAGACGCGTGGCGTCGACAGCTACAAGGATGTAACGCCGAGGATGGGCGTGGCGTATGACCTGTTTGGTACAGGCACGACGGCGCTCAAGATTAGCCTCGGCAAGTATCTGGAGGGCGCCGGCGTGATCGGCAACTACGCCAACACCAATCCGACGCTGCGGATGCCGCAGACGACCCAGACGTTTGGTACGGCGGGCGTGACACGAGCCTGGACCGACACGAACCAGAACTTCGTGCCCGACTGCGATTTGTCGAACCCCGCTGCGCAGGATCTGCGGGCCAGTGGCGGCGATCTCTGCGGCGTGATGTCGAATACGCGGTTCGGCACGAACGTCCTGACCAACAACTTCGATCCGGCAATTCTCAATGGCTGGGGTGTCCGTCCGTCGGACTGGAATCTCGCCGCGTCGATTGAGCAGCAGCTTGGACGGCGGTCGTCAGTCGCTGTGACGTACAGCCGGCGCTGGTATCACGGGTATTCCGTTGCAGACAACCTGTCGCTTCAGCCGTCCGACCTGACGCCGTTCAGCATCGTGGCTCCCGTGGATCCGCGGTTGCCGGGAGGTGGCGGCTACGTCGTGTCGGGCCTCTACGACGTCGTTCCCGAGAAGTCGGGACAAGTCGACAATCTCGTCGCGGATTCGGACGAGTATGGAGCGTGGGATCAGGTACTACAACGGCGTCGACGTGACCTTCAACGTTCGGGTCGGCAGAGACGTCAGCTTCGTCGGGGGCACGAGCACGGGACAGACCGTCGCCGATAACTGCGACGTCCGTGCGCAGCTGCCGGAGCTCGCGACCACGACAACCGGGACGAGCGCGTTCGGCGCCGGCCTCGCCGGTTCGGCCGTGACGCCCGTGAGCCCGTACTGCCATGTCGGATTCGGCATCCAGACGCAATTCAAGGCCCTCTCGACGTATATGGTCCCGAGGATCGACCTCCAGTTGGCCGCGACGTTTCAGAGCAAGCCCGGGGCGATGCTGGCGGCCAACTACGCGGTACCGAACTCGGTGGCAGCGGAATCGCTCGGACGGGATCTGTCGGGTAACGCCGCCAACGTGCCGGTCAACCTGGTGGCGCCCGGCACGATGTTCGGGGACCGCGTCAATCAGCTGGACCTTCGAGTGGCCAAGACCCTGAGGTACCGCCGCTCACGGACGCTGGTCGCGCTTGAACTCTACAACGTGCTGAACTCGAGTGCGGTGCTGACCTACAACAACACCTTCGTCCCGAACGGGCCATGGTTGCAACCGTTGACAATCCTGACGCCGCGATTCCTCAAAATAACCGCCGAGGTCGACTTCTGAGCCACCGACGACGCGGACAACAGCGCTGGATTCTGTGAGATGACTCCTGGCACGCGGACATCGCCCACACACCGCCAGATCCGGCGCTGCCTGTTGATCGCCGTGAGCCTTGGCGTGCTCGGTCCGGCCGGGGCCGGGTGGGCCGCGGCCGGCACGAAACAGGTGCTCGTCCTGTACTCGACCAGTCCGGATGCGCCGATGGCCAACGCGGGTGACAATGAGCTGCCGCGAATACTCCGACAGGGCCTGGAACAGGACGTGGTCTATTACCCCGAGTACATCGACCAGGGGAGGTTCCCCGACCCGGAATATCAGGCGGCCCTCAGTGATTTCCTGCGTGTGAAGTACAGGGGACTGCGGATTGACCTCGTCATCGCGATTCAGGCCGGCGCTGTCGAGTTCGTCAACGAGCGTGCGAACGGATTGTTCCCCGGCACGCCTGTCGTGTTTCTCGCGTTCTCGCCGCTGACCAACCGCCATCCGAACTCGACTGGCGTGATCGCCGAACTGGACCTGGCCAGCACGCTTGGTCTGGCGGTCGCGCTGCAGCCCGACGTCCGTCACGTCTTCGTCGTCAGCGGCGCCGGCGCTCCCGACAAGGCCTACGAGCGTCTGACGCGGGTACAGTTGAAGCCGTTCGAATCCCGACTCTCGATCACCTACCTGTCGGGTCTGACAACGAGCGATCTCGAGGCGCGCCTGGCGACACTGCCCGAGCAGTCGATCGTCTACTACCTCACAGTCTACCTGGATGGAGCGGGCGTAGCCTTCGCTCCAGGGGATTACTCGAAACGAGTGGCAGCCGCCGCTCGTGCGCCGACTTACTCCTGGTCGGATGCGGTGATGGGTCATGGCCTCGTGGGCGGCAGCCTTCTCGACCGGGGGGCCATGATGGAAGCCGTCGGCCAGCTGGCCGTGCGCGTCCTTCGCGGAGAACCAGCCGACAGCATCCCGACGTCGTCACCCTCGTTGAATGTCAGTCAAGTCGACTGGCGGCAGCTTCGGCGGTGGGGCATCAGCGAAGCGCGCGTCCCCGCTGGCACGCTCGTCAGATTCAAGGAGTTCTCGGTCTGGGAGCGCTACCGGGGCTACATTGTCGTCGCGGTCTGGATCCTGTTTGCGCAAACGGCGCTGATTGTGGGGCTGCTCGTCCAGCGATCGAGACGTCGGGACGCCGAGGAGACCGTGCGTGCTAGTCAGGCGGAGCTCCGATCGAGTTACGAGCGAGTCCGCGCTCTCGGAGCGCGGCTGCTGAGGGCGCAGGACACCGAGCGCGCGCGGATTGCGCGCGAGTTGCACGACGACGTCAGCCAGCAAGTGGCGATGCTGGAAATCGATCTCGAACTGTTGAGCGGTACTGATCGCGGCTTGGCCGGAGGGCTCGAGGAAACGTTGAACCGCGCGCACGGCATTGCCAGGAGCGTGCACGATCTATCGCATCGTCTGCATCCGGCCAAGCTGCAGCTGATTGGCCTGGTGTCTGCCCTGCACGGTCTTCAACGCGAGCTGTCACGGTCCGACCTTGCCATCACCTTCACGCACCAGACCGTTCCGTCGACGCTCCCCCCCGACCTGACGTTGTGTCTCTTCCGGATCGCTCAGGAAGCGCTGCAGAACGCCCTCAAGTACAGCAGGGCACACCTCGTGTCGGTGCACTTGAGCGGCAGCCCGGATGGGCTCGAGCTAACGATTGTCGACGATGGCGTGGGGTTCGACGTCAATGCGGCGTGGGGCAAAGGGCTGGGTCTCATCAGCATGACCGAACGCCTGGAGGCCATCGGAGGCACGCTCGAGATTCGCTCCAAGCCTGGCACCGGGACCCGGCTGGAGGTCAGGGCGCCTCTCCGCGTCGAGCACGTCACGGACACGGTTGCGGTCTGACGCACGCGAACCGCCAGGCGGACGGTTCGAGAACGCTCCACGACCAGCAGTCCGTGGTGAAAGTCACGGCGAGCACCGAGGGCGGCGAGGCGCCCCGCGGACAAGACGCGACAACTGAGAATATTTGCCATATTCGATGGAGGAGCAACGCCGTCCGCGGGGATGCATCGCCGGCCGAATGCCGTCGTGACTTTCACCACGGACTGCCAGGCACGAGCTGCGCGTGCCGATTCTGCATAGCCGGAGAATCGGCCAGTTTGTATCGTGGACCTTGTGCGAACTCTGGAATTCGAAGAGGAAGCCGCACCGCGCCCTCGCAGCGAAGTGGGGATAAAGTACGTCATATGGGGCCCCCCCGAGTTCTGCTCGCCGATGATCACGCGCTTCTTCTCGGCGCATTCGAGAAGTTGCTGGCCGGGGAATGCGAGATTGTCGGCCACGCCTCCGACGGGCGGGCGCTGGTTGCGGCCGCCGAGAAGCTCAAGCCTGACCTGATTGTCCTCGACATCTCGATGCCCCTGTTGAACGGCCTCGAAGCCGGCCGCCAGATCAAACACAAGTCGCCGAACGTCAAGCTGGTGTTTCTGACGATGAACGAGGATGCCGACTTGGCGGCCGAGGCGTTTCAATCAGGTGCCTCCGCCTATCTGCTGAAGCGTTCCGCGGCTTCCGAGCTGATGATCGCGATCCGCGAAGTCATGCAAGGGCGGTCGTACATTACGCCGCTTCTTACCGAGGGCCTGATTGGCGCGCTGCTGGACGTCGACCGCCAACCGGCCCACGAACTGACGCCTCGGCAGCGCGAAGTGCTGCAGTTGCTCGCCGAAGGTCATTCGATGAAGGAGGTCGCCAGCCTCCTGAACCTCACGCCGCGGACGGTGGCCTTTCACAAATACCGAATGATGGAACAGCTGAAAGTCAAGTCGACCGCAGAACTGATCCAGTATGCCGTCAAGCACCACATTGTCTGAGCGGCCGCGCGTCCTCCTGGTCGACGACAACCAGGCGATGCTCGCTCGTGCCGACGCGGTGCTCACGTCTGCCTGCGTCGTTGTCGGAACACGGACGAACGGGCCCGCGGCGCTCGAAGCCGCCCGGGCCTTGGTGCCCGACGTCATCGTGCTCGACATTTCGATGCCGGGGATGACCGGTCTCGAGGTCGCGGAGTCGCTCCGCCACGCTGGTTCAAAGGCCGCCGTGGTGTTTCTCACCGTCCACGAGGATGAAGAGTTCATCCTGGCCGCCCAGGCGGTTGGTGGCATCGGCTACGTCGCGAAGGCGCGGCTTGGCTCCGACCTCATCGTTGCGGTGCGGGAAGCGTCGGCCGGACGGCCGTTCGTGTCGTCGCGCCGCTGACTCCCTGCCCAGGGTTGTTCATTCGCTCACGCTCGACGGCAACGCTCGTCGTCCGGACGATCCTCCGAGTCCCTGTGAATCCGGAATGCGAGCGAGCGCAAGGTCCTCGGGGAGGCTGTACAGCGGCTCGAGCACGCGTTCCAGTCGTCGGCGTTCCTCTTCGAGCGCCCCGTGGCGATGGGGCGGCAGCGATGCGATGAGATTGTCGAACATCGCCCGCAGGCGTCGCGCGACCTGCACGTTGCCGGCGCCGCAGCTGCGGATCTCGGTGCACGCGAGGTGGACGAAGTCCTCCCAGTTCGGTGTTCGGTAGATCACTCGACAATGCCCCCGCTCGTCATTGATCGTCTCTCCGCGCAGCTGCCGCTTGCCCACGACACGCAGCAGACGATGGATTTGGTCGATTGCGAGCACGGCGGTCGTCGGGTCGTTGATGGCCGGCGAGAGCGCTTTCAAGGCGATGTCGGCCATGATGCGGAACGCGAACAGCGGATCCTGCTCCATCGTGCGCTCGGAGCCAAACGCGACCGTCGTCTGTAAAATCCGGTCGTCGATCGCAGTGGCGCCGCCGTAAAGGACGAACAGCGGCTCGTCGGTCGCAACGAAGTCACCCACCTGTGGCACGAGTGCGACAACCCCGTGGGATCGCTTCGCCTCGCGTACCAACGTGTCCAGGTCGACCGCGAGCACGATTTCTGAGTGACCGAGGTGACCAACGATTCGGCGCGCTCCAGGCAGCGCAGAGGGCATGGTCGTCACGGGCGCGTCACCCACCTGATTCGGATAGACGGACTTGATCACCACCAGCCCTTCGTCACCGACACGCCCGAGGATGCTGATCGGGCGCAGCAGACGCGCCGCGTAGTCGATCAGGAACAAGAACATCGCCATGCAGGCGAGGCCCAGGCACGCCGTCACGAAAGTCACCATCTCGTGGACGGTCGTTTCCAGACGGTCGAGCGCCATCACGGCGAAGATGAGCGTGAAGACGAACAGCCCGACGCTGTACCGGACGACGTTGTCTCGCAGCAGCGTCGTCGCGATGATCCGCGGCGTCAACTGTCCGCCGGCGATCTGAATCGCGACCAGCAACGAGCCGAACGTGAACACGATGAACGATAACGTCAGCGAAATCACCGTCTGGTAGAGCGCCTGCGCACCAGCGACGCCCAAGCCGTGCAGGCGCCACCCGAGCCTGGCATCGAGCATGCGCAGCGCGGGTGCAATGGCGAGAACGAGGACGATGGCGAGAAAGGGAATGAGCCAGAGCGCCGACCGGACGTAGCTCGTGGCGCGGTAGACATTGTTCCACACGAGCTTGCGACGGACGTAGTGTTCCGCACGGTGCCAGAGACGGCCGGCGTCGGCGACGGCGACACTGGGCGCTGGATCAGGGTTCTTGCCGTGCGTGGACGTCATCGTGGTTCGCCTGCCGGCGATAGGTGACGGTCCATCCGGCCGGCCGAGCGGCGACCGACCGGACGGCCTTGACACGCTAGAAGCGGAAGCCGAACGTCGTCGCGAGGAACTGGCCGTTGGCCCTCCGATCGCTGGGCACACCAGGTAGCGGTTGCCCCCCCGGTCCCTCGATTCGAAACCTCCGGCCCCCAGATGTAGTGATAGCGGAGCTCGGCATAGACGGGCCCGAAGTTCACGCCCCCGCCGAAGTCCATGCCGAAGTCGGTCGAGCTGCGCTCACCCACGATGTTCTCGACGGGCACGAATCCTCCGGGGTAGCAGTAGTACCACCACGGGTCGCAGTAGCCCGGTACGTAACCAACCCCAGGCGTCGTGACTTTGATTGGCCGATAGTAGACGCCCATGCCGACGAGGCCGTACGGCCTGACTCCCCCCTCTGGCCTCTGGACCACGAGATTGCCCACGAAGTACTGCATGTTCATGTCGCCGAAGAAGTCCGTGGGGACCCCCGTGCCGTTGTTCGGTGTCGGGCTCACGGGGATGGAAATATTCTTCTGGCCGAGGCCGTTGAAGCTGTAGAGCCCTTCGATGCCAATCACGGGGGTCACATTGACCTGCAGGCCGATGTTGAAGTTGTAGCCGTCGCCCAGGTGATCCCTAATCTCGGAGTTCGGAGCAGTGAAGCCGCCGCCGATCGAGAAGTTGACCGGCCTTTCCTGTGCCTGGGCCTGGATCGGCACGGCCGTAACAAGAAGACACGCTGCTAACACGATGCCTGTGGGGTGCCGCATGACACTCTTCCTTTCTGCGCACCACGTCAGCACCGCGCGTGCCAGACCGACAGCATCAGCCCGGCCCAACGCTGATCGGCGTTTTTCGGGGACATTTTCGAAATCTGAACCTGGAGCGTTCACTGCACACTGCCCGTCGTACCGGAGGTCCTCCGGCATGGCGGAGACGTTGCAGGTCCGCCGAGATCTCGGAGCGTCCGGACTTTCCTTACCGCAGCGGATGGATCGGGCTCCGCCCCGCGCCGCGGCCGCCGTTCCTATTGGGAACAAATAGGAGTGTGATCACGTCCATATGGGAATCCAATAGATATGACCCAGTCCGAGAAAAACCCTGAGAAGGGCCCGGAGAAAAACCCGGAAAAAAGCGCTGTCTGGCAAGGCACGTTGTCCCTGATGGTCTTGCGCACCCTGTTGACGCTGGGGGACCTGCACGGGTATGGGATTGCTCGTCGCATCGAACAGACGAGCGAAGGCAAGCTCTCGATCAACTACGGCACCTTATATCCCGCACTGTTGAAGCTGGAGCAGGAGGGGCTGATTACTTCGGCCTGGGGCGTGTCGGAGAACAACCGGAAGGCGAAGTTCTACAAGCTGACCCGCGCCGGTCGTCAGCAGATCGAGCGCGACACGCGTCAGTGGGAAGAAACCTCCGCCATCATGACTCGCTTCCTGGCGACCAACGAGGATTCCTGACGTGAGATCTGTCCGCGCCTGGTTCCTGCGATTTTTCGGCGTCTTCGTGTCGCGCCGATCAGAACGCGACTTGTCAGCCGAGTTGCAGAGCCATTTGCAGCTGCATATCGACGACAACATCAAGGCCGGGATGTCACCCGACGAAGCGCACCGGCGAGCGCTGATGGCGCTCGGGGGCATCGAGCAGACGAAGGAGGGTTACCGCGATCGCCGCAGCCTGCCACGTCTCGAATCGTTGATTCGCGATCTGCGGTATGGCGTCCGGACGTTGAGCAAGAGTCGCGGCTTCGCGCTCGCGGGCGTATTGATCCTCGGACTGGGGATCGGGGTGAACACCGCCATCTTCACGGTCGTGAATGCCGTGGTCCTGAAGCCGCTGCCGTTTGCCGCTGCCGATCGCATCATGCGCATCTGGCACACACCGCCGCCTGCGTTGTTTGCCGGCTCGCCAATCTTTGCGCTGTCACCGGCCAACTTCATCGACTGGGAGGCGCAGAACCAGGTGTTCGAACGGATGGCGATCTACCGAATGGGGCGGCGGACGCTCACGGGCTCCGGCGAGCCCGCCGCCGTGATGGTGCTCCGTGCATCGGCTGATTTTCTTCCCATCCTTGGCCTCTCGCCGAAGCTCGGACGAGGCTTTACGCGCGAGGACGATCGAAGCGGTGACGAGAGTACGGCGCTTGTGAGCGAGGCGTTCTTCCGCACGCGCTTCGGCGCCGACCCCTCGACGATTGGCAAGACGATCATCCTCGATCTCGTGCCGCACACGATCATTGGTGTCGTGCCCGATGCACCAGTGTTCATTCAGCGGGCGCAGGTGTACGTGCCGCTGGCGTGGACCGCCGAAGAGCAGGCGACCAGGGCCAACCATAATTATCTGGGCATCGCGCAGTTGAAGCCTGGCGTGGATGTGGCTCGCGCCCAGGCCGACATGACGGCGATCTCGAAGCGGCTCGAGGCGCAATATCCCGAGGACAACACCGACTGGGGCGCGCTGGTTCGGCCGCTGCGCGACGACATGATTGGCGACGTGCGCACGTCACTGCTGGTGCTGCTCGGGGCGGTGGGGCTCGTGCTGCTGATTGCGTGCGCCAACCTCGCCAACTTGATGCTCGTGCGGACGCACGGCCGCGCCAAGGAGATTGCGCTGCGAAGCGCACTGGGCGCCGGACGGGCACGCGTGGTTCAGCAGCTGCTCGCGGAAGGGCTGGTACTGGGCGTTGGCGGCGGGCTCGCGGGACTCGGGGCTGCCTATTTCGGCCTCGATCTTCTGAAAGCCACGTTCGGCACGGCCCTGCCGCGCGTCGGCGAGGTCGCGCTCGACTGGCGGGTGCTGGCGTTTACGGCGCTGGCTTCGGTGACCACAGGACTGGTATCCGCGTTCGTGCCCGCGTGGCAGTTGAGCGGGCGTGACGCGAACGAAGCGCTCAAGACAGGCGCGGGGCGCGGCAACTCGTCGAGCAGCGAGGGCCGGCTGAGAAATCTGCTCGTCGTGTCCGAAGTCGCGCTGGCGCTCATGCTCCTGATCGGCGCCGGACTCCTCATGCGCAGCTTGAGCGGTTTGCGCGCTGTCGATCCCGGGTTCGACGCGACCAACGTGCTCACCGCCTCGATCGGCATTCCGGAAGCGAAGTATGCCACGCCGGAACAACGCAATCAGTTCTTCGATCGAGCGCTCGCTAATGTGCTGGCGATTCCCGGCGTGGAGTCGGCGGCGTGGGTCGATTCGCTGCCGCTTCAGGGCGGTTCCTCTCAGTACGTGATGGCCGAGGGCATGCCGCCGATGAAGGAATCCGAGATGCCGGTCGTAGCCGTGCGACTGACCTCGCCTGGCTATTTCCGTACGGCACGCATTCAAATGCTCGCCGGCCGCGATTTCGACACTGCCGATGGATACGACAGGCCGCGCGTCGTGATCGTCAGCGAGAACACCGCGCAGCGGCTGTGGCCGGGCCAGAACCCCCTGGGCAAGCGCATCACGCTGACGATGATGACGAAGGAGTCGGCCGAAGTGGTTGGCGTCGTCCGCGAAGTCAAAATCGGGTCGCTCGACGCCAGCGAGGCGGAGTCGGAGACCGCGCTCTACGCGCCAGCCACGCAGTTTGCGTTCAGCGGATCAGGCCTCGCGGTGCGTACGACGAGGGATCCGCGCAGCTTCACGCGCGCGATGGTGGCTGCGATTCAGGCCGTCGATCCCGAGCAACCGGTGCTCGACATTGCCACGCTCGAGGAAGTGGTGGAGGAGTCGCTCGGGCAGCGTCCGCTCGCGATGCTGCTGCTGGCCGCATTTGCGGCGCTCGCACTCCTGCTCGCGGCGGTCGGGATTTACAGCGTGCTGGCCTACACGGTGCGCCAGCGGTTGCGCGAGATTGGTATTCGGATGGCGCTCGGTGCACCTGCGGGCGGGGTTCTTCGGCTCGTGGTTATCGAAGGCTTGAAGCCGACGCTCATCGGAGTGGCACTGGGACTCGTGCTCGCCGCGCTGTTCGTGCGCGTGATGGCTACGCTCCTCTACGGCGTGAGCCAGCACGACCTTCAAACGTTCAGCGCCGTGGCCGCCCTCATGCTGGGCATCGGTATCGTCGCAACGCTCGTGCCGGCGTATCGCGCGACACGCGTCGATCCCATCGTGACGCTTCGTGCGGAGTAGAGGTGCCTTAGGTGCCTCGGTGCCTTTACTGCCTGAGGTGCTGGTGCCAAGGTGCTATAGGGTGCGTAAGGTGCATAGGGTGCGTTGGGTGCGTGACGGTAGGGTGGCCGGTTACCGGGGGGACTCCAGTTCAGGACCACTCTCAGCGGCGTCGCGCCTGCATCCCGCAGGAGGCGGTTGACCAGAAACCGCTGCCCATCGACCGACGGAGCGTAGTTCGTCGCACCCAACGGAACGGCACCGGCTTGCGCGTCGAAGAGAGGAAGTGGTGGACCGACGTCAATGGATTGGTGATCCGCGGCCGGTTTGATTGACGTCGCCATGAGTTTGCCATCGAGCGCGAGATAGAACAGCTCCGAACCATCCGATCGCCATTGTGGCGAATCGCCGCCCTTGGTGGAGACTCGCGACGGCCGCCCCGGTCCCGGGAATGGTTGAACGTAAACCTCGAACACGCCCGATGGGTTTGCGACGAAGGCAAGCCATCGACCATCTGGCGACAGCCGACCCGTTCGCTCGTCCGCGTCGGTTTGAACGACTGGTACCGGCTTACCGACTGGGAGCGGGGCCCCCAACGCGGCAGCCGCGTTGGGGATCGGGAGCGCCCAGATATCCCATCCTGTCTTCGCGTTCGCGCGATGATAGATGAGAGAGCGTCCATCCGGCGAAGTATCCAAGGCGAATGCAGGCTCCACGATCTCGAGCGCAATCAGCAACTCTCTTCGATTGGTGCGGGTGTCTTTCTGATAGAACGAGATCTGGCCGTTCCGAACCGTGGTGTAGATGATTCGGTAGCCATCGCGAGCCCAGAGCGGAAAGATGTCCTCGTCGGCATCGTCTGTGAAGCGGCTCACCAGGCCGCGGCGCGTATCGAGCATCCACAGATCGGAGCTGGTCGGCCCGCGTTCGAAGAAGACGACTTGACTGCGATCAGGTGAATATGAGACGCCGTCCGGGTTGCCGAGACGGTCGCTCACGGTCGCAATCTGTTTGCCCGATCGATCGACCCAGATGAATTGCCGCGCGACGCGGGAGGCACCCGCGCGAAAGGCGAAGCCCGTTGGGCCCGCCGAGAGCATCACCGTATGCCACCCTGAAGAGGTGTAGACCCCGTCGGCGACTTGAAACGCGCTCCCTCTCAACTCGAGTCGTTCGGCATCGAGCGCTTGCGCGAAGAGGTTGGTCTGTCGAATGAACATCAAATGGCCGTTCGTATACACGCCGCCGGCATCGGCATCGACGAGCCGGCGCGACGAGGAGCCATCGAGCTGCCCGACGTGAACCCCTCGCGAGTCCGGGGCGGCGGCCACGTAATACAAGAAGTGCTTCCCATCAGGAAGAAAGTGGGGGAAGGAATGTCCCACCTGCCCGGCGTCGAGCCGCGTCACGTCAACCGCCGGACCACCGTCTGCCGAAACCCGCGCGATCGCGCTCGCTGGATTGCGAACAAGGAGAATGACTCCGTCCTCGCTCCAACTCCCGCCCATTCCCACAACCACTTTCGCCAATGTGCGGACCAGACCACCATCGAGATCGAGCCGCTTGAGAAACCCGTCCGCATAGAACGCCACCGAATGGCCATCCGGAGACCAGAAGGGATACTGGGCACCGCCGGTCCCGGCGAGCGGGCGTGCTGTCACAGAGTTGATTGCGCGTACCCAGACATGCGGTTGGCCGTCCGAGTCGGCGATGAACAGGATCTGGCGTCCGTCACGGGAAAGCGCGACCGATGGGAGAAGGAAAGGATCGGCGGCTTCCGGTGTGGCGATGTCGAACCGCACCTCTGGCGGTGCTGGAACTGGTCGACTGGACCACATGCCCAGCGCTAGCACCGCAGCGCCGAGCAAGAGGACCGCGCTCGCCCACGCGAGGCGTTCGGCTTGGGACCGTGGCACGACAGGCGAGTGCACCGCGCCTGGGTCCGGACGCTCGGCCTCCTCGATCTCGAGCCGTGCGTCAGCGATGGCGTGCAACCGATTGCGTTCGTTCTTTTGTAGACAGCGACGAATCAATTTCCGGATGACGTCCGGCGTGTCCGGTGGAAGTTGGCTCCAGTCGGGCTCTTTTGTGAGCGTGCTCGCCAGAATCTCGCTGGTAGTCGCGGCGGCGAATGGCGACCGGCCGGTGAGCATCTCGAAGAGGAGGCAGCCAAACGCCCACACATCCGAACGAGCGTCCGCATTCTGTCCCTTCGCTTGTTCGGGCGACATGTACGCCGCTGTGCCGAGTAACGTGCCAGGCATCGAGGTCATCAGCGTCGGCGACTGTGACAGCGAGCTGTTGGTGAACGGCGCGTCGGTTTTCGCAAGGCCAAAGTCGAGCAGCTTGACCGTCCCGTTCGCCTTGACCCGGACGTTGGCGGGCTTCAAGTCACGATGAATGATGCCGTGGTCGTGTGCGGTCTGGATGGCCTCAGCCACCTGGCGCGCGATGGCCAGGGCTTCGGCGACGGCGACCGGGCCTCGTGCAATACGCTGGGCGAGGTCTTCGCCTTCCACGAGCTCCATGACGATCGCCCGCGTCGACGCCTGTAAGCTTGTTGAAGGGGCCTCCTCGATGCCGTGAACGTGTGCAATGTTGGGATGATTCAGGGCTGCCAGCGCCTTGGCTTCCCGTTCAAAACGTGCGAGGCGATCCGGGTCGGCCGCAAACCCCGCCGGCAACACCTTGATCGCGACGTCGCGATCGAGCTTGGTATCACGGGCGCGATACACCTCACCCATTCCGCCCGCGCCAAGCGGCGCAACGATTTCATAGGGGCCGAGTTTGTCGCCAACAGCGAGCACCATCGGTAGGGTAGGGAGGTTCTACTTCTTCCGACTGCCGGCAGGTTGAGCCATGGACGGGGATGATAGCCTTTTCCTGCCGAGGTTCAGCATCCGGACGATACCGTGCTTGTGCCGAACCCGGCGGTCCTCCGTCACCGTGCCGCCCAGCATCGACACATTCGCCGCTCTCCGCCACCCATTCGTTCGCCGGTTCGCCATTGGCCGATTCGCCGCGATCGCGGGCTGGCAGATGATCAACGTTGCTGTCGGTTGGCACTTGTACGAACGCACTGGCGATCCCTGGTCGCTCGGATTGGTCGGTGTCGTGGAGCTGGCGCCGGTACTGCTGCTAATCGTGGTCGCTGGAAACGCAGCGGACCGCTATCCACGCCGCCATGTCGCAGTCTTCGCTCACGGCCTGGTGGCAATCGCGGCAGTTGGCCTCGCGCTCGTGTCGCTGCAGCAAGGACCGACCCTCGCGATCTATCTATTGCTCGCGCTGATTGGGACGGGACGCGCATTCGCGTCGCCGTCGGTGAGCACGATTCTGCCGCAGCTCCTTGCACCCGCTGAGTTCACGAACGCCAACGCGTGGCTCTCGTCGACCTTTCAGCTGGCCGCGATCAGCGGCTTGGCGATAGGTGGACTCCTGATCGCCGAGACGGGAACGGCGACCGTACCCTTTGCCGTCGCCGCGGCAGGACAGCTGGTGTTCATTGTGCTGTTGCAGACGCTCCCACTTCGTCGGCCGACGCCGTCCGATACCGCTCACAGCGCACACGACGTGTTTGCGGGCTTTCGGTTCATCCGCCACAACCCGATGTTTCTCGCGGCCATCACGCTCGATCTCTTTGCTGTGCTCTTTGGCGGCGCTGTCGCGCTGCTTCCGATCTTCGCGAAAGACATCCTCGACGTTGGGCCGGCTGGGCTGGGCTGGCTCCGCGCTGCTCCCGGTGTGGGTGCGTTGTCGATGGCGCTGCTGACCACGAGGTTGGCGCCGTGGCAACGACCGGGGCGCACGCTCTTGCTGGTGGTGGCTGGCTTCGGTCTGGCGACGCTGGGCTTTGGACTGTCCCGATCGTTTGCGTTGTCGCTCGTGTGCCTTTTCTTCACTGGCGTTTTCGACAACGTCAGCGTGGTGATCCGCCTCACGCTCGAGCAGACCATCACGCCCGATCACTTGCGTGGACGCGTGTCGGCGATCAATTACGTCTTCATCGGCTTCTCGAACGAGCTTGGCGCCTTCGAGAGCGGTGCCACGGCGGCGCTCTTCGGACCGACGCTATCGGTGGTTGGCGGCGCCGTTGCCACGTTGTTCGTCGTGGCGATCGTCAGGGCCACGTGGCCGCAACTGGCGCGGCTCGGCCCACTGCATGTCCTTACGCCCGCCGACGCGCTCAATCAGCCGTGAGTATGTCACTTGCTGGATTGCGCTTCGGTCATCCGCCAGTCCCAGTGCTTGCCCGCAGCCTCGACAATGGCGGGCACGTCTCGCTGGAGGACATAACGCGCAGCCGCGAGGCGACTAGCGACTTGCGTCACCTTCGCCAGGTAATCGGCGCGGTCGGCGTAGCGCTCTTCGATCGAAGGCCGCGGATCGCCGGTCTTCGCACGCTCGGCGCGCGTCGCCGGGAACGGGATATACGCTCCATTGTTCACCATCAGCGTGTCGGGAGCGCCGATCCGCTCGCTTCGGAATTGCCAACCGGTCATCGTCGCCAGCGGCACCTCCTGCTCCGGCAAACGAAGGCCGCCGATCTCGTTGCCGTCGGCGTCCACTTGAGACAGGAGGAACGGCAGCGCGGACACGGGAGTGTCCACGTCGAATCGATAACCGCCGGGCACGTGAGTCGGCCACTGAACGCCGGGGATCGCTGGGAACTTGAGCTTGTGGTGCGGAACCATCGTGCCGTCCGCGATTTTTGGATGCTGGCTGGGCGGCGGTTCCGTGCCTTCGCGAACCCAGGCATCGAGCGCTGCCATCAGCCCCCGTTGAGCCCAGTCGTAGTCGAGCGTGTTGTTCTTGAACTGTCCGCCGCCATCGGTCGCGGGCACCGTGCCTGAGCCATGCCGCGACCCCGCGATGTAATACAGCCTCACGTTCGGCGCATCGGGAAGATCCTTGGTTCCGTCGATCGAGGCGTGCCGCAGGGCGCCCAGACGACCCTTGTCCCAGTACTCGGAGCCGGTATCGAACATGAAAATCTTCGGCTCGAGGCCGGCGGGAATGCGGGCACCGAGCCCGTCACGCTTACCGGTCACCGGATCCGTGGTCACCTGATACTGGAATGGAAACCCGGTTTCGGTGAAGACTCCCAGAGAGTTCACGAGAGCGAAACGCTCGTTGAACCGACCGATGCTGCCGCCGCCGGTCTTGACAAACGCCGCATCGAAGACCTTGCGGCCGCGTTCGTCGATGGTGAAGCCCTGGTGGATGATCAGCCGGAGCGTGCGCCCCGTCTGTGAGGAGCCGTACATATACGCGTACTTGCCGGGCGCGACAACGCTGGGGTCGTACTTCATTGCGGACGCCATGTCTCGCACCGCCGCGAGGCCGAGTCCCGCGACCGGGGGATTTTGCGACTCGTAGGTGAGTTCGTACGTCAGGCCTGGCTTGAAGCCGCCCTTCAACGTAATGAAGTCGGGGTCGGCCACATGGCGCCCATTCACGGCTCGGCCGAATTGCCAGTCTTCCCGCGGGATCAGGGAGCGCGCCGTGAAGAAGCCCTCGCGAGCGGTCAATCGGTAGTCGGGTGCGCCGAGATCGACCGGGACATACCCTCGTGTGGCGTTGCCGCTCGTCCACTGATACGAATCACTCGGCTTGTTTGGAATGAACCACTCTCGCAGCCACCCTCGGATGGGAGTCCCCTTGTTGGTCGGAATCGGAGCGTCGAGCCCGATCAGTTCATCTTCGACGTCGAACTGCCACCCGACCGCGACGAGCGTGAAGCCCTGAACGAGCAGAGAGGCGTCGCCAAAATGCGCCTCCGTTGTCGGGTCGTCTGCGCCCTCTGCGCCACTGAACGTACTGAGCAGACGGAATCTTCCCCGGTTGATGACGTCGAAGAAGACCACGCCGTTGCCGCGCGAGGGATCCTTGGGTTTGAGAATGAAGAGGTCGGCCGAGAATTCGACCTTCCCGTCGCGGTTTCGTGGGGCGAGGTCGATATCGGCGATGACTTGATTACGCGGATTCGTCGGATCAACCGCGAAGTACGCCTTCCCGTGAAGTTTCTCGTACGGACCGACAGTCGCCGAACGCCTTTCCGGCCAAGACGTCGACTCGCTTTGTGATCTCCACGCGGATCAGCTCGGCACGGCTGATCGCCGGCGTCAGGACCAGAAGCACAGTTAGAACGGCAAAGACACACGGCTTGTTAGCGGCGAAACTCATGGCCTACTCCTGGCTGGCTGGAGGTTCCCGATAGAGACCTAGGTCAGCGCTGGACCCGCGTGGCAGACTATCACGTCACCACGGTTGCTGGTCGCCCGTGGGGTTTTCTCTTTCAAGCGATGGCCCGAGTTAGTTGTCTATCGCCGTGGCGATTCTTCCATCCGCGCAGTTACTTGCTCCACGGAGGAACGATCTTGTTACTGCGGGCGTAGGCGATCAACTGTCCAAGGTGCTCGTGCATGTGGGTGGTCGTGCGGACCCAGGCCGTGCGCACGGTAACCTTTTGTTGTGAGTATTCGGTCATCGTCTCGAGCCGATTTTCGGGGCTCGTGACCATTGCCTTCGTCAACAGGACGAACGACTGTTCGACGGCGGCGACCACCTGCGCGCGAGTCATCTTGCGCTGTTCATAGGCGTTGGCCTCTTTGTGCGAGGCGCCCGTGATACCGGTGTCGGCCTCTGTGATGCCGCCCCACTTGGCCGCTGCGTAATAGTTCTCTCCGGCAAGATGCATGAACACCTCGGCGGTGCTCCGGACCCCATCGCTCGGGCGCCAGGCGTACGCCGATTCGGGGATGGCCTTCGCCAAGCCTACAATCTTTGTCTCGACCTGGGCGACTTCGGCAATCAGGTCGCCCATGAGACCGGTGCGCTGTTGAGCATTCCCAGCTGCCGTCGTGATGAGCAGGGCCACGATCAACGCGAACCCACGGAAGACGATCTGCATCGGCACCAACGCGAGCTACCACTGCGTTCTGGCGCCCACCATCGGCGCGACGAGCTGCGCGGGATCGGCATCTTTCCGCGGGCGGAACTTCTGTGAGCGGTCGTTGGAGACTTCAGTGACGTAGAGATTGCCTTCCTGATCGACATGAATCTGATGCACGCCGTCGAATTGGCCAGGGAGCGCCCCCGGGCCGCCGATGTCGAGGATGTAGCGGCCCTTCAAGTCGTACTTGACGAGCCGATCGGTCGTCCAATCCGCCACCCACACGAAGTCGTCCTCGGTGACGATGTGCGCCAACACGGCTGAGTTGTGGCCGGTCGGCCACATGTCGAGGAACTTGCCGTTCTCGTCGAACACTTGCATCCGGTGATGCTCGCGATCGGCCACGAAGATCCGACGGTCTCGACTAATCCCGATACTGTGGACCGAGAAGAATTCGTTGGGCCCCGGGTTGTCAGGGTTGTGAGGCACCTGCCCCCAATCGAACAGGAACTTGCCGTCCTTGTCGTACTTCGCGACGCGCACGCCGGCGTACCCGTCGGCGACGAAAAACGTGCCGTCGGGTAGCCACGCGATATCGGTCACGCGGTTGAAGTTGTTCGGGCCGCGCCCGGGCACTCCGCGCACGCCCATCGTCTTGACTAGTTTGCCGTTGTTCGTGAAGACGTTGATTTCGTGCATGTCATCGTCGACGATCCAGAGGTGCTTGTCGCGGTCGTACGGATTCATCAGGATCTTGTGCGGACCCCGCGACACGGATCCGGGGCCCGACGCCTGCGGGGGCGCAAGGTACTTGTCGTGCTGGAGCCACTCAGCGATCGTTTTCCCCTGCCGGTCGACGGCGAAGATGATGTGGTGCCGCCGGATCTTGTAACCGGGATCCTTGCCGGAGTATGGCCAGCGGCCGGTGTTTGTCCGCGGCGGCGTGAGCAGACCGACGAAGGTCCATGGCTTGGCGCCCGGCGGAAGTTCGATCTCGCCGCGCTGACAAACCCACACTTTGTCGGGGGTCTCGGCCCAGACCCCGCAGCCCGATCCCCAGGTCCAGCCGCTATGCGAGAGCTCCGTGTCGGGCAGCGGCGCGGGCCAGTTTTCCACCACCTCGTAGCCGCCCATCCTCCCAGCCGTTCCTCCGGTCGCCACACGGCCTCTTTGGGCGTCAGCGCTCTCCGTGGTCAGCACTTCGGCCAACGCCATGACTACCAGGCTCGCGAGGGCGATCGATCGCCGTGGGTGCGTCATACAAGCTCCCTGCGTATCACTTCGTGAACGGTTCTACTGTCGACTCGTGCACGTACCCGCTGTCTTCGTTCTTGTACCAGCGCATCGGCGTGCCGATGCGGCGAAGCTCCGGCGAGAGGCGCACGCGAACCCACTCTCCCTGACGACCTAACACGGGCAGGACCGTTCCTTGTGGAACCAGCAGCAGCACGATGGAGCCAGAACCCGCTTCGGCCTTGATATCCGTGTGGGTCTGCCGGGCGGGCACGCGCACATACTGCGGTTGAGAGGTGCTCGGGGAAGACGGTGTGGAAGCGGGTTTCGCCGGGGGCGACCCCTTGACCACCTCGACGGTGGAGTCGTGCACGAAGCCCAGCTGCTCGTTCCGGTACCACCGCATTGGAATGCCGACTGTTCGCAGCTCTGGCACCAGTCTCACCTGGAGCCATTCCCCGTCGCGCTTGGTCACTGGGAGCACGGTTCCGCTCGGAATCAGCACCAACACGATTGACCCCGAGGAAGGCCCCGCCTTGACGTCGGTATGAGTTTGCCGCTCAGGAACCCGGATGTATTCCTGACCGAACGCACTCGTCGCGGTCAACATCAGGAGACACACGGCTATCTTGAGCGGCATCATCGCCTGCCAGCTCCGTTTAAACCCCGTGGCCATTGCGGCGCGTCCATCGATCAACTCTGCCAACGAGAAGAGGAGGTTAGTGCAAGTCACCCGGGGACGCAATCCGGGTCGCGGCCGCTAACGCTTCTTGGCCGCTTTCCTCCTGGCGGTCGCCTTCTTGGCGCTGGCTCGCTTGGCTTCCGACTGGCTCGTTTTTCTTATGTCCGCGGCGTGGGCGCGCTTGTAGGACTGAATGTCCTTGAACTTTCCCGAGCTGTCGCGGACGGCGTAGAGCTTTGTACCGGTGCGGCTGCGAAGAGTCGTTCGTCGGGTCTTAGCCATCGGTCATCCTTTCGGCATGGCGTCACTGGTGGGCGAGACCAGGCGCGGTTGAACTAATCGGCCGGCGAAAGGGACGCCGGTCAGATCGCGTCAGAGATCGAAGTAAACGTAAACGCACTCAGCTTGAGCGCTGGCACCATGAGCGGCGACAATCGCTGCGGCGTGCCAATCGCCTCGACGTTCCAAGGCGCCAGCATCGCCAGCACGCTCTGATTGAAGCGCAGGTTCCGGACGGGATGGCGGATCTGCCCGTGTTCGACCCACCACAGCCCGTCGCGAGTGAGGCCAGTCAGCACGAGTGTCCGCGGGTCCACGAGCCGCACGTACCAGAAGCGCGAGATGACCAGCCCGCGGGCCATGCCTTTGATCATGTCGTCCATCGTGGTCGCCGGCTGCGAGCTCTCCATGATGTAGTTGACCGGCCCCGCCGTGGGCTCTCGCTTGCGCTCCTGCGCCCAGAACCGCGAGTACCTGGAGACTCTCGAGCACGCCGGACTTGACCAGCGAGAGCCTCGACGCGGGAATGCCTTCGGCAGTGCTCGGCGCCGCCGGAAGCTCGGGATGCATCGGGTCGCTGTACAAATTGATGCGCTCGTTGAACAACTGCTCGCCGAGTCGCGTCTTGCCGTCCTTCGCCGAAAAGGCGCTGCGGCCCTCGTCTGCGGTGCGAGCATCGAAGCTGCTCGTCAGGAATCCGATGAGATCCGCAACCGCTTGCGGCTCGAGGATGACAGGGTAGGTGCCGGGCTCGATGGGTTTCGGCTGGCGCGATCGCACCGCCTTTTGCACGGCCTCGTCGGCGATGCGCTGCGAGTCGAGGCGGGCGAGATCGAAGTGGTCTCCCGAATAATAGCCAGACCCGGTGCCGTCGGCACTCCGTGCCGTCACGCTAAGCCCCGCCTCACTCGATCGGAAGTAGCGCCGGTTGCCGTTTGCCGTCGCGGCGGCGGTGGCCGTCGCTTGCGCGCTGTGAAAGCCGGCGCCGATGACCTTGGCCGTGCGACAGGCGGCGAGCACCGTTTCGAGCGTCTTGGCCCGGGCGACGGCATCCACTTCAGCGGTGGCATCGGCGAACCCACGCGCTTCGGCGTACTCGAGCGGGCCTGGCGTGGGCAGATACTCGCGGTGCACCGGCGAGATGCGGGCGATCTCCACGGCTTCGTCGGCGAGTCGCTTCAGCGCGGTGGCGCCGGAATCGTTGCCGGTCACCGAGCCGCGCCGACGTCCGACCCACACCGTAGCCGTGATGTCGAGGTCGTCGGATCGTCCGCTCGTCGTAATGCGGTTGTCTGCGAAGCGTGCGTGCGATTCCACCGAGCTCAGCAGAGAGACCGCGGCGTCCTCGGCGCCCGCCGTCTTCGCGTGCGAGAGCACCGTCTCGCAGATCTTCAGGGCTTCGTCGCGGGAGAGCATCAGAGCGCCGCCGTGTTCAAGACGGTGACTTGACGGAACCGCGCCGGTGGACAGCCGTGACTGACCGCGTTGGTCTGACCCGGCTCGCCCTTGCCGTCGGACGATGTGCCCCACAGCCGATAAGTCGCGGGGCCACCGAGTCCGTCGCACGAAGCCCAAAAGTCGGGCGTTCGCGACTGATACGCTCCATCTCTCACCATCGCGCCGAGCTTGCCATCCCTGATCTCGCGAATGACGGCGCCGCCGAACTGAAAGTTGTAGCGCTGCTGATCGATCGACGAGCTGCCGCGGCCTTCGACGAACAGACCGCGTTTGATATCGCTGAACAGATCGTCGAGGGTCACCTCGGTTGATGCCGGCTCGAGCGACACGTTCGGCATTCTCGGAAACGGCACGCTCGACCAGTGGTCCGCATGCAGGCAGCCATGCGAGCGCTGCTGCCCGACGAGCGGCGCCAGCTCGCGGGTCGTCTGCCAGTCCACGAACATCCCGTCGCGCACGATGTGCCAGCGCTCCGCTTTCACGCCCTCATCATCGAAGCCGGTGGTGGCCAGGCCGCCCGGCTGCGTGCGATCGCCAACCAGGTTGACGATCGTGGCGCCGAAGCGCAGCTTGCCGGCGTCGGTGGCCTTGAGGAAGCTGGTCCCTGCCAAGTTCGCTTCCCAGCCTAACGCGCGATCCAGCTCCGTCGAGTGGCCAACCGACTCGTGGATGGCGAGGAACAACTGCGACGGATCGACGACGAGGTCGTACCGGCCGGCGGCGACCGGCTTGGACTTCAGCTTCTCGACCACCTCGTGGCCTGCCTTCTCGGCATCCCGCAGCCAGGGATACTCCTCGACATACTCGTAGCCGACGAGTTGCGCGCGATCGACCACGACTCGGGTCTGAAAGTCTCCGCTCGCGCGGTCTGCGGCGGTCGTCGTGAACTGCGGATACGTTCGCACCAGCCGTTGTGTGATCCGGGATCCTTCGCTCGAGGCGAAATACTTCTGTTCGTCGACGAAGAGAACCTGCGAGCTGACGAAGCTGACACCCGAGACGGCCAGGGCGGTTTCGTTCAGCTTCATCAAGAACGCCACTTTCGTGTCGAGCGGCACCTCGAAGGGGTCGCGTTTGAAGGCGCTCGTCCACGTGGTCACGACCTTGTCGGCACTCGTCAGCACGACTTTTCGTGTCGCCAGCACAGCGTTGGCGCGAGCGATTGCGACCGCTTGCTCGGCGGTTGCCCGCGCGGCAGCGGGCTCGACGCGGTTGGTTGCCGCGAATCCCCAGGCGCCGTTCACCAGGACGCGCAGCCCGAGGCCGTAACTCGTCGATCGCGAGACGTTTTGTACTTGCCGCTCGCGCGTTGCGATCGATTCCCGGCGATAGCGGTTGATGCGGATATCGGCGTACGTCGCGCCCAGCGCGGCGGCCTGCGCCAGCGCGGCTTCGACCGCTTCTGCGCGCGCGGCGTCTGCAGCGGGTCCGGATTGAAAGGTTTCGGCCCAGGTGGGAATGCATGTGCCCGCGAGCAAGGCGCTGCCAGCCGCAATGAATTGGCGACGGGACACCGGTGGGATCGCCATGGGCCGCGATTATATCTAGGCACGGAGGGCAGCAGGGCTTAGGGCGCAGGGCACAGGGCACAGGGCACAGGGCGCGGGGCGCAGGGCGCAGGGCGCTATTGTTTCTTCGCGAACCAGCCCGGACCGCACGGTGGGACGCGAATCTCGCCGACGGCCGTTGACGTCGAGAGCATTCTGCCCGACAGAGCGAGCCCGTCGTCTCCGGCGAACGAGAACTCTCCACCTCGAACTGATGGCGCGGGCGAAGGGGTCAACGTCACCGATCCACACGAAATCCGGACCAGTGAGTTGTTCGCGATCGTAAACGACATGTCGGGGAGCGTTTCGGCAGGCCCATCGGCGGAGCCGTTCCACTCGCCGTTGAAGTTGAGCGTCTCGGGCGCAGCATAGGCAAAGCCGCCGCGCAGTCTCGCTTCGCCGTCGGGATTGCTGACCACGACGTCTACGACACCGGCGGCATGCGGCAGAGTCGCGAATCCCAGCGAAGCGGTCGGATTCAGGAAGGGTCTGACCAGTTCGCCGTCGACCTTGATCGTGGAACCAAAGTGGAATCCGGAAAACGGGGCCAGGAACTTGCACGCGGGGTCAGTCGTTTTCGGTTCCCTTGAATTGATCGTCGGCGTCCGCAAACAGCACGTTGAAGCTCGTGAGCGAGCCGTAACAGCCGGTGATGTATCCCTGCAGCTTGATTTTCGTGTCCTCCGGCAGTTCCGACGCGTTGACTTGCTGCTCGAGGGTTCGCAGGCGGTTGCGCAGCATCACGACCTTATGAAAGAAGGTTTCGATCGGCCAGCTCTTCTCCTGAAGTCCCGGCTTGCCCGGACGCAGAATCATCGTGCCGTCTCGCCATTTGTCCGCGGGTGCAACCGGGCTGAGACCGGATTCTTCACGGATGATACGGCGCAGCAGCAACTCCAGATCGCTTGAATTGTCAGCTGGCATGGGGGCTCCGATCCTTTCGCGCTCGGTCACGAGCGGTAGTGTGGTGTTGGTCGTGTGAATCGCCCCTCCTCGGGTCGTGGCCTGGCGGGGCGAGCTCGCCCGCGATTCATCGACCGAGCCGATTCGAGGCCCGCCACGATAGTTGTGTTCGCTGCGGCAGTAGTCGCATGCGACGCGGATCGGCTGTCCAGACGAGTCAACGGCTATGACCGTGTGCATCCGATCGGTCTTGCAGGCGCGGCAATAGTCCTCGATTGACTGGCCCGCTCGATACACCCTGGGAAGTGACATGACCTGCGCGCCAGATCATACGGCGATTCAAATTCAACCTGGACCTGCGGCGAGGCAAGCGGTGAGTCAACGGCTGAATAGACGACCGGGGACAGGCCCTGTCATCGGGGGACAGGCCCCGTCATCGGGGTTTCGCGCGGCGCTCTCGGCGGAGGAACGAGGGTGCCGCGCGCGGCGTTCGGTCGTGCCAGATGTCGCGTCCCCCAATACCACAGCACTTCGAACACGGAATTCAGTGTGCGACCGTAAGGCGTGAGCCGGTAGCGGATCCCTTTGCTGGCGGGTGTCAGCGGTTGACGCACCAGCAGGCCGTCTGCCTGCATCTGACGGAGCTGTTCGCGCAGGACCTTCATCGTCACGCTCGGCATTGCCCGCCTCAGCTCCCCGAATCCATGCGGGTGTGAGGCCAGCCGCTGAAAAATCATCGGCTTCCATCGCCCTTCGATGACGCCAATCGCGGTGTAGACCGGGCACGCCGCGCGTTCCTGGTAGACTCTCTTCATTCGTCATCGATCGCTCCCGGTCGGGAGGGTACTTCAAAGTGCCGTCTTGCGGCTCGCGCGACTGGTCGTTAGAGTCACAACTAATGTCCGCTATCACACTTTTTCGCGTGATCGTTCCCGTTGCGGATCTGGAGCCCGCATGCGGCTTTTATTCAACCCTGCTGGGGCAACCCGGTTTTCGCGTCTCGCCCGGCCGGCATTACTTCGTGTGCGGCGACGTCACGCTGGCGCTCTACAGTCCAGCAGGCGATGGCGACGATCGCCGCCCGCATCCCAACTTCGACCACGTCTATTTCGCCGTCGATGATCTCGAGGCGGTGTATCAGCGAGCAGAGAAGCTCGGCGGGCTGTCGCAGGAGACCGGCGACGGCCAGCTGCCAATGGGCCGCATCGCGAGACGGCCTTGGGGTGAGCGTTCGTTTTACGTCCACGACCCGTTTGGAAATCCTCTCTGCTTCGTGGACTCGGCCACCATCTTCAGGGGCGGGCCGGCTCGGACATGAACGGAGACTTCAAGCATGCGCTCCATCGCTCGAGAGGTCCGACTACCGGTTGGTGCCCCGGACGCCTTTGCGTTGCTGCACACACCCAGCGCGATTCGCGAGTGGTGGTCCGCTGCAAAGGTCATCGTCGTACCACGCGTTGGCGGGTTGTGGGTCGCGACGTGGGGGCCGAACGAGGACGATCCCGAGTACACGACCGCCGCTCGCATTTTGGTGTGGAACCCGCCCGAAACGTTGCGACTGGGGCATTTCCAATACTTCACTCGCGATGGCCTCGAGCCTCCGTTCGCTGGGGCGCTCGAGACGGAGTTTTCAGTGCACCCGGCGAGCGGGGGAAGCACCCTCCGCGTCCACCAGACCGGCTTTCCTTCTGGACATGAGGCCGACGCCTTCTTCACGGCGTGCGAACGGGGCTGGGTGGCGACGTTCGAAGGGATTGTTCGCTGCGTCTCGAAAAACGCCGATCGATGAGTCGCACCCGCACCGGCCGCGATCCTGATGGTTGGTTATCGTGGTCAGCGAACAGAGACAGGAATGACTGCAACAACACACCGCACGCTCGGGGCTCTCCTTCGGGTTGTTCTGTTGTTGGTCATTGCCGCTGAGATCAACACGGTGCGGATCGCGCTGACAGACCCCTCGAGATATGTCGCCACATTTCCTGGCGCGACTGGCCCCATGTTCTTCGCCACTCTTGCGACTTCACTAGCAGCGGGGCTGAATGCGGTCTTGATCTGGTTTCGTATGCGCTGGGCCATCGGCCTCAACGTCCTCATCGGCTTGTTGTCGATAGCGATGATCGAGCTGGTTCGAGGCCCCGGAAGCGCTCAGTTGGTCGTGCTGAGTACCTGCGCCGTGACGACCCTGCTGCCGATGATTCTGTGGCATCGGGGCGCTCCTCTTTCAAAGCACCCAGGAAGCTGACCTATGGTTTGAGACTGGCGAGCCAGTTCTGCATGTCGGCCTTCAGTATCGCGGCTCCGATCTTCCGGCTAAAGCCGGAAGCCACGAGTGAGGAACCCTATCCGTGATGCCGAACACTATCCGTGGCTTCCGCTCTTCCGCCTTCCGCCTTCCGCCTTCGCGCGAAGCGCTTCGGCGGACAGCCGTAGCCTTGGCGGAGGCTGGTCAGGCGGGAAGTCCAAAGCGCGGCTCCGCGCGCTTACAACCGATCCTGCCAACGTGAGCCCAACTCCCCACATCGGCGAAAGACCGGGGGCCAAGGTTGTTTTCGTCGCGACGATGGCCAGTGCGCCAAGCGTCGCCAGATAGAAGCCCGACATACGCTCCGTTGATCGGCTGCGCCACCACAGGCTCGCAAGGTTGAGCAACATCACCGTGACGAGCACGGGGTACATCCAAGACGCATACGGAGTCTGTTCAAGCCCCGCGATTCCGAAAACGCTCAAGTAACTGGCCCAGCAGACCGGACACTTGGGGAAAAGCGCGGCTCCCCAAGCGATCAGCGTGGCGACCACCGGCGACGCGGCGCGGCATGAGGCGCGAGCTGGTGGCGATTGCGAGGGAACGTTCGCATTCAACAACTCGACGGCACAATCGACGACCTGACGCGCGTCCCAATGGATCCGCTCGAAGGACGCCGCAATGCGACCGGCCGGATCGAGGACGTAGACCTCGATGCGATGACGGTTCACGAGCGACGCGACGAAGTTCACGCCCAGTGTGAAGTAGCGGCGGAGCGGCTCGATGCCGTCGGTCGCGCGGAGCAATCGATGCCCTTCATTCATTTGCAGGCGCCGGCTCTTGCCGTACGCACGAAGCCGCGCGGGCAGATCGAACCCCGCGTCGTACGTGATCCCAGCAGTTCGGACTTGATTGTCTGCTCCCCGCTCCGCCAGTTGCTGTTGAACCTCCGCCAGCTTTGCTATGGTGAGCGAGCACTTCTGCGGATTGTCGCAGCGCGTGTAGAAGAAGGCGACGATGGACGGTTGACCGCAGAAGAAGTCGGAGTAGGTGATGCTCGAGCCGTCCTGGTCCTCGAAGACTATCGATTGCACGGAGTCGCTGTTGGCCCGCGTGCCAAACGGCCAACTCGAGACGCTGCCGAGGCCGATCCCCAGCGTGCAACACTCAAAAGGCGCAGAGTCAACCTGCGCGGGAGCTCTTTGCACGGCGTCGATGGCACGCTCCAGCTCGTCGAGTAACGTTCTGGAGAGTCCGCGACCAGTCGTGCGAAACGCTTCCAAATGCGGCAGCGCTTCGCGCGCGTGTGGGCCCAGCCAGACCATTGTCGCGAGCAGTTCGCGAACCGGCGTGGTCGCCGCGACCGCCGTCGCATACGCGCCATACTCGTCGAGGTCCACCGCCTCGTCCTGATAGCGCATGTTACCGAGAGCGCGCACCACGAAAGGTGCGAATACTGCGCGAGGCAAGGGATATGAGCGCAGTGCGCGCGCGGCAGCCGCGACGAGGTAGCCGCTGTGTCCAGTGTCCAACTCTTCGAGCACGAAGAGGAGAGCGTTATCGGATAGGCCCACGCGGGCGAGCGCAAGCAGAATCCAGCCGCGCATGCGAACAATGGTTGCCGTGCCCCGCTGGTCGTAGATCGCGTGGTCTTCGTGCAGGAGCGCGGTGAGCGCTTCGCGCGCGGTCTCGGCCGCTGCGAGCGAGTCCACCATCGCCGCGAATTGCGGTTCAGAAAGCTCGCTCGCTGGCATTGCGTTCACTGGCCGTACTTCGTCAGGAATCGCTTCGCACCCTGCTTGACCTTGTTAGACGATGCGGTCCGAAGTCGGCTGACGCGTTTCTTCAACTGATCGTCCTTGCCGACGACCTCGGTGTTACCGAACTGCTCGATTGCGGTCAGGCTCGTTGCCTGTATCTCGTCCGACTCGGACGAGTCCAGAAGGATGGCTCTGGCGTGCTTCTGCAGCGTGTCCGGTGCCATCGCGTGCAGAGCAGACGCCGAGATCTGGCGATATTCTGGCGGCTCGTCTTTGTCACGGAGGATCTTCTCGAAGACGGGCTTTGCGGTTGTGTCCGCGGCCAGCAGACGCAGCGCTTCGCGTTTCGCCAGCGCGCTTGGCGGGCTCGCCACGATCTTGCGCGCCATCTTGTAGGCGTCGGCGTGCACATCGTAACCAAGGAGTTGCAGCGCCTTTTCCGGCGGCACCAGCGCTTTGGCAGGATCCTCGAGTCCCTCCAACAGCTTCTTTTGTGCGTAGCCATCCTTTTCACGCGCCAGAATTCCGAGCACGCGCTGGCGAAGCTCGGGATCAGGATCCGACGCGACCGCTCGCAGCGTTGCGATGTAATCGCTACGGCACGATTCGAACGCGACGACACTGAAACTGGCGGCCTGGATCGATGCCAGCGCAGCGAGTCGCACTTTGATGTGCTCGTCGGGGTCGCGGAGCACTCGGAGCACCTCCTGGAACCCCTCATGATCATCACAGATTGCGCTCGTCGCCTTGGCCATGGCTTCGACGCGTTCGCTGACGGTCTTGCGAGCGCTGGTCGCGGCCGCCAGCGCGGCGCGGGGCGATTGCGTCACACCCGCGCCGCCCTTCCGTCGCTTCCGCGCCGACTTGGAGGTCTTTGCTGATTTGCGTCGCTTGCTCATGGTCGTAGACTCGGGAATCGCGTCACGCGAACGTCACATCGTCGTAGTCGAATCCCAGGCGGGACGCGGCGTTGAGGGTGCCTTGATAGTCCAACGTCTGTTGCACCTGCGGCTCACCACCCGGTGCAGTGACGCACGGCGACGCGGACATCGCGCCACCTGGAGCCGTTGGGGGACGTGTGCCTCCGGTGATGCCATTCCAGGGCCACATCGTGTCGGGCAGGTTATGGCCGATCGGCGCCGACGCGTTGTCGTAGGAAGCCGCCACTGCCGGGTCGAACCGGCCATTCAAGCGCTGCCACTTGGCCCAGAGCCGATCGACGTTGCAGTGCAGGAGGAAGAAGAGCGGGTCTCTGGCGGCCGTTGAAACGCTGGAGATTGATCCGCCAAAGCTAACGTGCGCAGACCCGTGTGGGTTGCCTTCCAGCATTCGAAAAGCAGGGTAGGCGTTGCCGAGTGCAAGCGTCTGCGCCTCCGTGGCAACGCCGTCTGGCGCATCGGCAGTGTCGAAGAATGGCCGGCGAGTGATCCCTTGCACGCCGTCAGTGGTCCAGAACTGCAATGGGTTGGTAGCGCTGAACGCGACGGCGCCAAGCTGATCCGACACGCCGAAGAACTCGGGCGTGAACAGGTTCGGCGCCGGCTGATCGAAGCGCCAGTACGGAAGCGAGACGCTTGGATCGATGTTCTGCAACTCGCGTTCGAGATCGAGCAGGTAGGCGCGGTGCCAGGGAAGGAATCCTTTGGCGCCATGCCCCTGCGCTGAACTCACCGCGGTATGCATGTCGCGGAAGTCTGCGAACCGCCCCATGCCCTGGTTGTTGAGCTGCGCGAAGGCCGCGACCAGGCGGTCGCGCTCCGCCGCCGTCAGGTTGTTGGCGTTTTTCCGTACCCGCACCATCACGTGGACCGTGCCGACAACGGTGTTGCCACGACGAGCGTCGATTCGCACGTCCTGGTCGGCGCGACTGGGAAAGCCGAAGCGCCCCGCAACGAAAAACGGCACGGACGCCCCGTTGGTTGGTACTTGCAGCGTGATCGTGTTCGAGAACGGTCCCGTTTGGTTTCGGCGAAACACGATTCGGCCGCCCCCCGCAGCCGAGGTGCCGGTCATCCGAATGCTGACCGTGGGTCCGGGTGCACCGGCCGGATTGGTGACGCGGACCCGGCATGGCGATGGCGACCACGAAACGTACCGCGCAGTGGGATTTGAACTGTTGTTGATTTGCAACTCGACGGTCATTGCAATTCACCTGCCTTGAGAGTTAGACGGTCTTGCTGGCTCAGATTCTGGTGGCTCGGGAAGGCGTTGCACGGTATTCGCGACAAATCTTCCGCCTGACGGCGTATGCGACGCGAGCGTGAAGAGGAATCTCTGTGCGTAATCCGTCTATGACTTCGACGCGAACCCTTTGAAGGGCATGCATCAGCTGTGAGAGGAGCGCGCGATGGCAAAAAGGATGGCACGAAAGTCTGCAAGAAAAACCCCCGCTCGAAAAGCCGCAAAGCGACGTACGGCCGCTCGCCCGACCTCGGCGCGCAAGACGGCAAAGAAGAAGCGGGCTGCAAAGCGCGCAAGGCCTGCGGCCGGCGTAACCATTCAAGGCTGGCCGACCGATCCGATGGGCGGCTCTCCGCCGCTGCACATGCCCGCGCCGACGATGCCGGGTTCGCCGCTGCCGACCCGTATCGTCGCGCCATCACAAGCGCCTGCCGCCCAGGTGCACGCGGTTGGAACCGAGGCGTTCCGTTACTGGACGGCTGCCGAAGCCCTGCGCCGGGGGGCGGCGTTCTGGTCGGCGGCGGGGGCGAGAGCGTGGCACCCCGAGGTTGGTCAATCGTTGCCCGTTCGGCTGGACGACGGCGTCGATCTCAACGCGTACTACGCGCGCAACGACTTTCCGCCCGAAGACATCAAGCAAGGCCTGTCGTTCTTTCACGATACGGTCCGCGACGCGACCACCAACCGCCAGGTCACCGTGTTCTCGGGCGAGAGCCCCGACATCGCCGCGCACGAGCTCGGTCACGCCGTGCTCGACACGCTCAAGCCGGTGTTGTTCGAGATTGCATCGATTGAAGCGGCGGCATTTCACGAATCGTTTGGCGACATGAGCGCCATTTTGACGGCGCTGCAGTTGCCCAGCGTGCGTCAGGCCGTCCTCGAAGAGACCGACGGCAATCTGCGCCGCAATTCCTCGGTGTCGCGAGTGGCCGAGCAGCTCGGCTTTGCACTTCGGCAACGCAGCCCCGCGGCGGTTGACCGGGACAGCCTTCGCAACGCCGCGAACTCGTTTCTCTATGTCGACCCGCTGACGCTGCCCTCGTCTGGCCCGGCGACCCAGTTGACGCGGGCGGCACACAATTTCTCCCGTGTGTTTACCGGAGCGTTCCTCGAAGCGCTGGGTGGGATGGTGCTCAAGCAGGCAGCTCGGCCGCGCGTCGATGATGTCGAACAAGCGAGCGCCGACATGGGACGCCTGCTCGCCAGGGGGATCGTTGACGCGCCCGTGAGCACCAGGTTCTTCCAGGCCGTCGCCGAGCAGCTCGTGCTGGCCGACAGCGATCTCTTCGCCGGCAAGTATGCGGAAGCGCTGACATCGGCGTTTGTCAGACGAAACTTGATGCCCGTGCGATCGCTCGCCGCGCCCGACGCCGTGGGTGCGACGCCGGCTCGCGCTGCGGCAGCGGCTGCGCGGCACGCTGCGGCCACGGCCGGTCGCCGGACCGCTCGAGCCGCAGCATCTGACGCACCGGTGCGGATTGCCATCGACGGCGCGACCCTCGGCCTTTCGGCGAAGACGCTCTACGTGGCCGCACCGCCGGTAGACGATGCCACCGCTGCGCCGGCTTCGACGTTGGCCGGCATGGCCGCGCGTGAAACCACCGTCGCGCCTCGCGCCGCGGATCTTCAAGCCTTTTGCGAGGCGCTGATCGTTCGCGGTCGCGTGTCGATGGCGCCTGCGGCCGGTCGTCGCCGCGGCCTGGTCGCCAGCTTTTCCCAAACGCGCAAGCACGCGACTCACTACCTCGACCCGCTTCCTGATGACTCGGTCGAGCTGAAGCGCATCGCGTTCGAGTGCTGGTGAGCTCGCCCCGCCGAAACGGGGTCCCCGCCACGCGTCTTACGCGTGGTGGGGTGTGGAGGCGGGGCCAAACAATACTGCTCGCTAGCCCCGAGCACGGTACAATCCTCCTAAAGGTTGACCGTGTCCAAGCCCACCCAGAAACGCCGCGTCGCCAAGAAGAGCACCAATCGTTCGAAGAGCACGCCGCACGCGCGGCGTCGATCAACCTCTGTCGAGAAGCCATCGTCAAAGCATGAGGCGGCGTATATCGAGACCCTGATCGAGACTGGCGAGGCCGCGCCGCTGACGAAGGACGGCAAGCTGCCCGCTGGTGCGACACACGTGATCGTCGAAGACGAGCAGGGTCACGTGAAAGCGGTGCGGCGGCGATTTTCGATTACTTGATTCTTGACATCCGGCTAATCTTCCGGCTGAAGCCGGAAGCCACGAGCCCCGCCCCTTCACTGAGGCAGCCGTGCGGCCCCGGACGCAAGGTATCGCTGTTCGGGCACACTCAGTGTCCTCCGCGCGTGGCGCCTCGGCATGAACCGCGGCGATCGCGCTTTGTAATTGGTACGGACCAATCGGCGTACGCGATAGCGCGTCCGTGATGAGCGCGACTCCTTCGGTGATGGACTCGCGATCCCACAACTGCCAGTGATCAGTTCAAAGGAGATACAGTGGCCTTTGAACTGGCAACTGGTAACTAAAACTGAACTCTAGACCGTCTGCGCGACCGAGGAGGGGCCGCCGCTGACACTCGCAGCAAACGTCCGCAGGCGCTGATTGAAGCTTGGCGCGTCGTTCCAGGACGGTGCGTGTCCAGCATTCGGCATCATGTGAACCTGCGCATGAGGCATCGCTGATTTGTGCTGATCGACCACCTCAGGCTTGACAATCGCGTCATCGGTCCCATGCGTGATGAGCACGGGCTTACGGATTTTCGGCAAGAGATCCTCGTTGTCGAACGAGCGTGCGAACAACGCCTGTCGTACATGCGGCGGGACGGCGACGTTGTATCCCAGCATCAGGTACAGATCTGTCGCTGACGGTTCCTGGGTCAGGCACATTCGTAGCAATGTTTCGATACTGCCCACGGTCTCTCCTGCGTCAGTGGACAACAGGCCAGGAACAAGGCTGAGGAACTCCGGAGTCAGAACCGATAACGCCGCATCACTCCCGAGCTTTGTGATCCCGCCGACGATCTGAATGCCACCGAGGGCATCCTCCCCGTAGTGACGAACGTAGTCGAGGATGACCAGCGACCCATACGACCAGCCCGACAGGATCGGCTGTTGGAGCTTCAACGTCTCCAGGACCGCGTGGACATCATCGGCCCACAGTCTCGACTCGAAGTAGGCATCGCGAGGTTTCTCAGACAAGCCGTGCCCCCGCAGATCCATGGCCACCAGTCGGTGGTCCTGCGCGAGGTCCGAGTTCATCTGACGGCTCCAGGCCAGCCAACATTGTGAAAAGCCGTGGAGGAAGAGAATCGGGCGGCCCTTCGGATTTCCCGTTTCTACGACGTGAACCCGCGTGCCCCCTCCACCGGTAACGTGTTGGCTCTTCATGATGTTCTCCTCGTGACTCTTGCAGAACGTTGGACGAGGACAGACGAGCAGTCAACATAACGCCCCAAACGCCTGTTTGCAATGGCATACGAGCGTCAGTTCTCAGTTGCCAGTGATCAGTTCAAAGGAAAAACCAGCGCCCTTGAACTGGCCACTGGGAACTGAGAACTGACGGCGCCGGAAATTGCTATCGGTCCAGCCGACGGCCGAACTCAGCCCCACCGTTCCAGGCGTCCGAAGAGCGGCCGGCCGGACCTCGATGCGTAGAATCCAAACAGCGCGAGCATCAGGATCCCGAGAAGCGTCATGTTCGATGCCGTGGCCGACCAGTGCCAGAGCTAGCGATGTCGCCAAGTTGCAGTGTCATGGACGTCTCCTTCTCGTTTGGATCGCGCTTTGGATGCGATAGCCAGTGGCGGCCACCTTGCCGGGCGTCGAATCCGGGCGCTATAGTGCTCGTCGCCGCGGAGTGCTTCCATGGACGCGGGATGAGTTCGGAATGAGTTTTCGATGAGTGGCCCCGCGGTCCTACGGTTTGCAGTCGTCGCGGCCCGAACGCTGATCGAGGGCAAAGCCGCCGAAAGCACCGCGGCGGTCGCGCGACTCGCTGCATCTGACTTTCGGGATCCTGAGGGGCTCTTCTACCTGTCGCGGCACCTGGCCCATTTGGACGAGGTTGGTCCGGCGCTCAATCTCCTTGATCGTGTCGTGACCGGAGGGTTTTTTGTTTTCCGGCGATGGCCCGCGATCCATGGCTCGATTCGCTGCGCAGGAAACCGGCGT
Organism: uncultured Acidobacteriota bacterium; assembly: GCA_963802675.1. Taxonomy (GTDB): domain Bacteria; phylum Acidobacteriota; class Vicinamibacteria; order Vicinamibacterales; family UBA2999; genus JACCSI01. The sequence continues at coordinate 251,212 of CAWDJL010000014.1, read as the reverse complement.
TCACGAAAGTCTGGTCATTTCCGTCGGTGAACATGGCGGACGGTAATCATCAACCCGCTCACGGCATTCTGGGCGGCCGGTTGAGCAGCCGGCCGCCCAACAGTCCTTACCGAGGGCTGATAGAGAGCACGACGCGATATTCGCCGCTATTGTCCGCGAAGTGGTCGTCGTTCACGCCCAGATACAGCCGTCCGCTTGTTCTCGCCCTGAACGTGCTGCTGGCGCCAGCGGCTTCCATCGCGTTCCCGATTCGGAGCAGCAGCGTGCCGGCTCTTTGATCAGGTCTAGGAGAATTGCTCGCCGTTCGGCCCGTCAGTGAGCCGGCAGGGGTCGCGCGATCGTCGGCGCCAGTGGTCATCTGAATCGTGCCCTGCGCTCGGAACGTCACGAGATCGCCGGCGTTCACGAACATGCCGGTGTCTGTCCATTCCTGACGTGAATCAACGATGATCATGTCCTCAATGGGGTCCGCGCGGGCGACGACCGCATCGGCCGCGAGCTCCCGGCGGTTCAGCGCACCGTCGCGATTGAGGTCCAGACGATTGAATGCTGGCCGCGTGCCCCTCCACTCATTTCGCTCGATCCGGCCGCTCCCGTCCTCATCGAGCACATCAAAGTCCGTGACGTCAGCGTCGAAAGAGCCAGCATTCGAATTCATGAACTCAGGCCGCGAGATCTGGCTGTCGCGGTTGCGATCGGCGCGGAGAAACGTGGCCCTGTCACCCCGCCACTCGCCGCGGCTGATGAGTCCGTTGCCGTTTCGATCGAGGCTCGCGAACGTCTCGTTGTCATCGTCCTCCCACTGTGACCTCAGTTCGTTGCCCGAGAGCATCCCGTCACGATTCCAATCGAGATCCCGGAAGTCCTGCAGAGTGCCGCGCCATTCGCTGCGAGTGATGACGCCATCGTTGTTGCGATCCCATGACTGATAGCTCTGCGCTGCCGCCTCGGCCATCAGCAATGGGATTGCTGTTAAGGTAAGGATGAGTAAACGAAGGCCTGCCATAGTGCCCTCCTACCATGAGAGCAGCACAGTGCATGCCACGACGCCGACGCATTTGCGCGTGAGGATTTCTTTTTTTGGGTCTATTTCATGAGCTCGCGATCTGTCGGGCTTCGCCGTCGAGCCGTCGTAAGAATCGAACCGAGCCGCAACGGCAAAACCGCTCAGGCGAGGGACCATGACGCTTCGACACATCGTCTCAGTCGCAACCGTCTGTTCGACTCTCGCTTCCTGCCGTGCCACGACAGGAGGTACCGTCGCCGATTGCTCGACGATCACTGCGGAGAACACTGACGACTGCGTACGCCTCAACCAGATCCAAGTGCTTGGGACGCACAACAGCTATCACATCGCCCCTGCGCCGGCGATCCTTGCAGCGCTGGGGGCGCGCGCCAGGAACATCGAGTACACCCATCGGCCGCTCACGGAACAACTGTCGCAGCTTGGCATCCGCAAGTTCGAACTGGACGTCTTTGCCGACCCCGAGGGCGGCCTATTCGCCCATCCGGCGGCGTTTCGCATGGCCAAAGGCCTCGACCCCGTTGATCCGAGTCTTCTAGAGTCCGGCTTCAAGGTGCTTCACACGCAGGATATCGACTACCGCACGACGTGCAGCACCTTGAAGGTCTGCCTGGGCACGATTCGAGACTGGTCTCGTTCGAACCCGTGGCACGTACCCATCATGGTCATGATTGAAGTGAAGGATTCGACCCCCGACGAGCCCGACAACGTTGGATTTGCGAAGCCGGTTCGGGTTGGCGCGGCCGAGTTTCGTGCCCTCGACGACGAGATCAGGGCGGTGTTCGATGACGATCATGTCATCACGCCCGATCGTGTCCGTGGCAACCATCCGACGCTCTCCGAGGCTATTCAATCCGACGGATGGCCTGTCCTCCGAGCAGTCCGTGGCAGGATTCTTTTCGCCCTCGACAATACGGACGAACACCGGACCGACTATCTGCGTGGCAACCTTTCGCTCGAGGGCCGGATGCTGTTTGTCAGCTCGACTCCGGGAGAGCCGTCGGCAGCCTTCATCAAGATGAACGAGTCGCTGGGCGCCGAAGAGCAGCGTATCCGGCAGTCCGTGCAGGACCGGTATCTCATCCGCACGCGGGCCGACATTCCAACTGAGGAAGCGAGAACGGGGACTACCACCCGTCGTGATAGCGCGTTTCGTTCCGGGGCGCAGTACGTCAGCACCGACTATCCGGAAGTCAGCCCGTTCGGCTCCGGTTACAGGGCGCGATTGCCCGGTGCCGAACGGCTGGCCGCGCGCTGCAACCCGGTGAATGCGCCGTCCGGTTGTCGGGACGAATGGCTGGAGCCCGTGACTGCTCAGGCAACACACCCATCAAAACAACCCTGATCTAGCGGCCGATGGCTTGGCGCTGACTTTGCGTTCGAGACCTGGCAGTGCCGGATGAGATTGCTCTTCAAACCCCTGTGGCTTCCGCCTTTAGGCGGAAGATTCCGGGCGCCTTTAGGCGGAAGACTTCGGGCGCCTTTACGCGAAAGATTCAGGGCGCTTGCCGTCGACTATGACGGCACCTTGGCGCACGACGGGCAGGTGGATGAGTCCACGGTAGGCGCGCTGGATCGTGCGCGGAAGCGTGGCCTCCGAAACCTGCTGGTCACGGGCCGCGAGCTCACGAGTCTGTTCAACGCCTTCGAGCGCACGGATCTGTTCGACCGCGTTGTCGCTGAAAACGGAGCGGTTCTCTACGACCCGAGCACATCCGCGGTGAAACTACTTGCCGGCGCACCACCTCAGGCTTTCCTTCGCGCGCTCGAGCAGGCGCGTGTGCCATTCTCCGTTGGGCATTCGATCGTCGCGACGGTGTTGCCGTACGACGAGAGCATGTTGGAGATCATCCGCTCGCTCGGACTCGAATGGCATCTGATTCTCAACAAGAGAGCCGTGATGGCGCTGCCCTCAGTCGTGACCAAGGCGACGGGCCTGTCGACGGCTCTTACGGCGTTGGGTGTTACAGCAGACGAGACGGTTGCCGTGGGTGATGCCGAGAACGATCTGCCGTTCATGCAGGCCTGCGGACTAGCGGTCGCGGTTGCCAACGCGTTGCCGGTCGTCAAGGACAACGCCGACGTCGTGATGCCGGCGGCGCGCGGCGCAGGCGTCGAATTGCTGGTCGATCGCCTCTTAGCTGGCGAGCTCGACATCGTGGCAAACAAGCTGAAGCGATGACGTTGCCAGCGCCTACGGCATCTCGATGCTGTAGGACGTGACACGCCAGGCGTTATTCTCCTTGCGCCACAGCAGGCGCAGCACCGGAGGATCGCCGCCGCGTGTCTTGAACCGGACCGTCATGCCGAACCCGTCGCCGTATTCGAGCGGCAGTGGATCGGGAATCGTGGAAACATTCGCGCGAGCGGCACACTCCATCGCATCGGCGAGCGCGTTAGGGACACTCGTGAGGCTGAACACCCGCGCAAACCGGTGGTCCATCACCCGCAGCGCCGGATGCGACGGTTCGGGAGCCGCGAGCGTGGCCTCGAGAGTCCGCGCCGTGCCCAGCAGCTTCCCGGTGGCCTCGAGACCTGAGTGAAGCTTGCGGCCGCCATCCTCGAGCGACGTCGCGGCCGCCTGTTCCGGCCCTCGCTCGAGGTTGTAGCACTCGTAGGCCTTCGGCGACAGGTAACCGAACGCCGCGTCGTAATCTTTCCGAACGAGCCAGCTCTCGAGGAAGCCTCGCGCGGCTTCAACGAGGGTCGAATCCGCGTTGATGCGAACAACCTTCGGGTCGGGCACGGCTTCGGGTGCCGCGGTCGTCTCTTCGTCCGATCCAACTTTCCACGAAATGATCTTCCAATAGTCTCCGTCTCGCGCCCACAGCAACGCGAGCGGGAAGCCGCGACGGCCGTTGACGTAAAACGTGGCGCCGAAGTAGTTACCATACGTGCGTCTGACGTTTGCCGGATCCTCGAGTGTCAAGCGGCTTTCGCAGTCGAACGCCGCGGCCACGTCGTCGGGCACCGAGTAGATGACGAATTGCGCGTGATGCGGCTGACGCACGACGCGCAACGCGCGGTCCACGAGGCGGGTACCGACGATCAATCCTTCCAGTGAGCTTTGCTTCCCGAGAGAGTCTGCGGCGGACTTCAGGTTGATCATCAGTTGAAACGGCGCAGTGCCGCGATCGAAATCCCAGGGATTGTCACTCTCTTGCGCGAGGCATGCGTACGAGCGCTCGGACACGTAACCCATTGCTGCGATGATGTCGCCTTCGACGAGCCATGCCTTCAGGAAGTCGTTGACCATGACGTCGATATTCTTGCTGCCCACTCGTGGAGTCTTGGGAAGCGTCAGCCGATTGTCGGAGGCTGGCACGTCTGATGCGCGCTCCTGACGCCCACCAAAGAAGCCTTGCCACCAGTTTTGGAAGCCTGTCCATCGATTGTTGTGGCGTTCGAAGTTGTTGCCCGCGCGAACATCCGAATTCGATGCGCTCAGATGTCCGTTCAAAAGGCTGACGGGAAACATCGCGGACCGGTAATCGACATCGATGTCGGCTCGTCGTCCGTCGACCGCGATCGAGATCTGGATGGAAGGCACACCGCCCTGTCCACGGTAATTGGTCGGATATCCCTTGTGATACACCGAGTTGTCGGCACGCCGTTTGAATTGCTGCGAGCGCGCGAGCACGCCGACCGCCTCGGGCGTCAGGCGGACGAACATCCGGAACTGGCGATCCCCTGGCGCTCCGCGGATATCGCCCCTGACCGACTCGACGCGCTCGACGAGCGCCAGTGCATCGCCAAGGCTCGCGCCAGACGCGTCGGTCAATTGCATCGTCACGAGCGCATGCGTCACGGCCTCGAACGTCGTCTTGGTGGAGAGGGTCAGGAACTCGTCATACAAAGGGCCAGGCTCGAGGGCCTGCCCGGTCGTCTTGACGAATCGACCGACCCAATCGTTGACCAACTGCTGGCGACGCGGATCGAGTCCCGAGTACGCCCCGCCAAACTGGAGGTGTCTGTTGCGCTACCGCGACGTCGATCGCGAGAATGCCGAGGAAAATTGTGCTGACGATGACACGCGGTCGGGTCCACCACGTATGCAAGGGCATGGGGGGGCTCCTAGTGGGGGGAAGGTTACCTTGTTTCGGTGGCGCCAGACCAGGCAACGCTCGCGAACGTCGAACCAAACAATTGCCACGCCTCGAGAACGGTGACGCCGAAGGAGTTCACAGTGACGACGATCCAGATTGCCGTTGTTCTCACAGGTGCCGTGTTGGCTCTCGCAAATTCCGCGCAGGCGCAGAGCACTCACGAATCTCAATCGCCCACCGCCGACGTGACGCCTTACGTGTCGCTTGGGTCGGGTGCTTCGTCCGGGGTCGGTGTAGCGGCGCGTTGGCCGGTGGGATCAAACTTCAGCGTCGAAGTGGACACAGGCCTTCGTCGACATGAAATGAATGCCCTGAACGTGAACGTCGGGCTTCTCTATGACCTGCCACGGATGGGAGTCGTCACGCCGTATCTTGCCGGCGGCATCGGACTCGATCAATACGGCTGGGCGACCGACGTCCCTGGGCATGGTCTCCTCATCCGTTCGGGCACAGCCTTTACCGTCAATGCTGGCGGTGGCCTTCGGGTGCCGGTAGACGAGAACTGGGGACTTCGAAGTGACGCGCGATGGTTCAATGGCGTCGGGCAGACGGCCCCCGAGCGCTGGCGACTGTACAACGGAGTGACGTTCGGACGGCAAGGACGCTGATTCCCGTGGCTTCCGCCTTCACGCCTTCGCGTCGCAGCCGCATCGGTGCCGAGGCGCGACGCGACAAAGGCGTTAGCATCGATCCATAACCAAACGCCCTGCAACGGATAGAGCGTGCGCGGACCGGCACGCAGCGGCCCGCCAAACTGCGACATGACGTACGTGCCCACAATGCGAGGATTCGCCGAGCCGGAACGCTCGCAGGGCTCGAGCGTACTCCTCGCCGAGAAAGTCGGGAAACGCGCCAAAGCCTTCGAATTCGGGCTTCGCCTGCAGCTCGACGATCCGCTGATGGCGGCCACCGGCGAGCGTCGGATTGAGAGGCAGGTAGCTGAAGAAGTCGCCGGCCGTGAATTTCGTCGACACCACGAGCGCAGGAGAGTCGATCTCACCCAGAACCGTGTCGTACACGCGCGGATCGATGTGCAGACGGCCGATCCGGCCAACGCCTACTGTCCAGCTCCGAAGGACCAACGTCTTTTTCCGGGCTTCGAAGACCGGCAGCAGGCGCTGCAGCATCATGCGCAACCCTTTTCGCTGCGGATCGCCATCTCACTCTGGTACGGCCAGCCTTCGGTGTTGTAGAGAGTGCCGCCCTCGCCAAATCGGATCACGACGCCGCTGATCGTCGGGAACACGTCGAACAGCTCCTCCAGACCAGCGCCGTAAATGTCCCACACGGCTCGATTCGTCGTGTCGATCCCAACGGCGCTGGTGTCTGGCGCCACCGAGCGGAGGTGCTTCGCGAGCGGTGGTGTCAGCGTCAACATGTCGGTGTCGAGGAACACCTGCATGCCCCGACGATGGGTCCAGTCGAAGAGCGGCGCAAACCGGCGGCGGACTGCCGCATAGCGGGCTCGGAAGGGGCTCTCCGGATCGTAGATCGGGCGTTCTCGTGCAGGTTCTTTCGTGAGCGGGCTCGATCGAAGCGCTTCGGCAGCAAAGGAACCGTGATGGCGTCGTGCCGTACTCGACCATGCGCTCGACATACGCGTGCCACTCCCGCTCCACGCGTCGCAACGCCGCTTCGTCAACGTAGGGAGGCTCGAGCAGAATGACGTCGTGAAACACGCGGCGAGCGTGTGAATAGTCCGTACCCCATTCACCCCTCAACGAGACGCCAACACCGCCGCTATCGACGAGTCGCAGCGCGAGCGGGTGCTGCGCCGGTCCGGTCGCGACGTCGATCGCATTCGTCGGCACTGCCAGGAGATCCGATTCCCGGGGCCGAACCGAGATGTCATAGACGGACTCAAACGCGAGTGCGGTCGTCAGCGCCGTGGCGATGATGATGCCCGCAACGATTCCCGGCGTGATATTCGTCATGGCTGTTGTGGCTTCCGCCTTCAGGCGGAAACCACGTCTGGCGGCCGTTACCCCGCCGACATCTTAGTCAGCCTCGTTGAGGTGACGCATTCAAAAACAACGTGCCGACGCTTCGGAATGGGAGCAAGATGAAGGACGGACAGAGCGTCTGCTCCTTCTTCAAATATGCCGAATATTCTCAGGCGTCGCGCCTTGCCATCGGGGCGCCTCGCCGATCTCGGTGCTCGCCGGGCCTTTCACCACGGGCTGCTATGAATCCGGCTCCACTGAGACGGCGCGTCAGGAAGATCGACAAACGTTTCCGCGAGGCTCGAATGCTGATCACGGCGCTCAGGCACCCCTACCAGCCCGTGAACGCCCATCTCATTCCTGTCCGTCGCTGCAATTTGTCGTGCACGTACTGCAACGAGTACGACGATCACTCGGCCCCCGTCCCAACGAGCGATGTCCTTCACCGGATCGATCGGCTCGCGGCGCTGGGCACGGGGATCATCACCATCAGTGGAGGCGAGCCGCTCCTCCATCCCGACCTCGATGCCATCATCCGCCGCATTCGCGAGGGCGGCGCGATTGCGACGTTGATCACGAACGGATACCTGTTGACGCGCGACCGGATCAAGCGGCTCAATCGCGCCGGCCTCGATCATCTGCAGATCAGCATCGACAACGTCGTGCCGGATGCGGTCTCGAACAAGAGCTTGAAGGTGCTCGATCAGAAACTGCGCTGGCTTGCGGCGGATGCCGAGTTCGACGTCACCGTCAACTCGGTTGTCGGCGGCGGCATCCGCAACCCAGACGATGCGTTGACGATTACCGCGCGGGCACGAGCGCTCGGGTTCTCGACGACCGTTGGGATCATTCACGATGGCGGCGGCCAGTTGTTGGCCCTGGGCGATCGCCAGCGTGCGATGCTGGAAAAAATCGTCGCAACGGGAACGTCAGTGTTCGATTTCGCCAACTACAACCGGTTTCAGAAGAATCTTGCAAACGGCCAGCCGAACGACTGGCATTGCACCGCCGGTGCTCGGTATCTCTACATCTGTGAAGATGGGCTGGTTCATTGGTGCTCCCAGCAACGCGGGCATCCCGGGATTCCGTTGGACCAATATGGTCCCGAAGACCTTCGGCGCGAGTACCACCTCGTGAAGACCTGCGCGCCCCATTGCACGATCGGCTGCGTCCATCGGGTCGCCCAGGTCGACGAATTGCGGCAGAATCCGGAGGCGGTCCTTGCGCAATGGTTCCCCGCGCAGACTCGAGACTCGCGACCCAACCTCCCGCCGGCGATCAGGTTGCTGCAGTGGATGTTCGTCACCAGTCCGCGGCGCGACCTGTTTCGCAGTCTGACGCTGCGGGCGTTCGGAGCCAGAACGACCGCCTCACTGAGGCGGCTGTAGTGGTGGAGCAGCATCCGGACTGAGAGCCTGCCAGTCGACGCCCATCCACGCGGCAATCGTCGACGCAATCTGACTGGTCGTCAGTGGCGCGTGCGCGCGCCACTCGCCGCGAGCCGCCAGGCGCGGTGACACGAAGGCGATCCACACGGCATCTGCCCCCGTAATCTTCTCGCCGTGATCCCGCCAATCGGTGGCGGTGTGCCCACGACCGTGATCGGTGGTCAGGATGAGATGGGTGCGTCCTCGATAGTCTGGCTGCTGTTGCAGCCACGTCCAGAGCTGCTCCAGGTATCGGTCCGTGCGGGCGTAGGCATCGAGCACGCGATCGTAGCGCCCGTCGTGGGCCCAGTCGTCGGTCTCACCCAGCGCGAGATACAGCACTCGCGGGCGCGCGGTTACGAAGTGCGACATCGCGAATTGGAAGGTGAACACATCCCACCGCATGTTCGACCACGCTGGCACGGTTTCGCGCTCCAGCAGCGCCAGTTCCTTCCCGGCGGCATCGGGCGGTAACGCTTCGCCCGGTCCGGCATTGACCGTGATCGCGCCTTCGGTGTGCTCGACGATCTGGTTGAAGACGCCCCACGAGGCGAACGTTGCGACGCGCTCGCGCGGGAGGTTCAACTTTTCACGCAAGCCCTCGAGTACGGTTCGAAAGGGGTTCCGCACGGGATCGTTGCTCTTGATCGTTTCGTCCTGCGCTTTGCCGAGCAGGATCTCCGAGTAGCCGGGGTACGAGAACCAATGACGATTGGTCAGGCGCACGCTGCTGCCGAGCGAGCGGTTGCCCGCAATCGACCCGTGATGCGCCATCAGCGTGCCCCAGAAAAACGGCATCAGCTTCCGACGCCGCTCGTTGGCGTCACTCGCCCAAAATCGCTTGTACGTCGGATCGCTCTCCAGCGTCGCTCCGTCTTTGAGCGTGCTCTCGAGGATTCCGATGTCCAGTCCGCCAAACACTTCTTCCGTTCGTGCGCCGTCGAGAGTGATGAGCACGACGCGATCGTCTGGTGCCTGGGCTTGGCTCGAATCGAATAGGGCGATCGACAGCAACACCAGAGCGGACACTGTCATCGCGGCCGCCCGATATGCGTGGGTGTTCATCAGCAGATTCCTCGCGGAACTGTAGCGCGCGCGGGTGACAGTTCGGCAATATCTCGCGCGTCTCGCGCGGTTCTTTCTTCGCCTTCCTCGGCCACAGCTCTTACCGAAACATCACGGTTCCCTCACCGCGCCGTTAGGACTCGGCTCTGCCTTCCGGCTACGCTCGGCCCAATGAAAAGGAGTCGCGAAACACGTAGTACCTGATATGGCGACAAGTTCAATCACGGCCATCCCTGACGAGTTCCTGTTACGCGCCGCGGAGTCGTCGTTTCCGACGTTGCTGGAGCGACTTGGCGGAACGGCGCACATCATGCGCATTGTCGATCGCTATACCGAGAGGGTGCTGAACGACCCCGAGCTGGCGCCGCGGTTCGAGGGGATTGATGTGGCAGCGCTCAAGAAATCCCAGGCCTCATTCTTGACGGCGGCCTTCGGCGGCCCTGACCAACTCGATTTTGGTCACGCTCCCGTTCATCTGGACGACGAGCAGTTCGGGCGCTTTGTCCTTCACCTGTACGAATCGCTGTTGAGCTACGGCCTGTCGGACAGTTTTACCGAGCAACTCGTGCTCGCGGTCATGACACGCGCCCTGTCAAGCGACGCCCCCTCCGAATTGAAGGCGGGTCCCTCGAGGACTTCCTCTCCCTCGCCGCAATTGCTGTCTCACCACCCCGGGTGGTGACCAAGAACAGGCGCCTCTGGCGCACCGTATCCACTGATAGGGGGTCTGATGGACGCCTGCATCAGACCTCCCAGAGGAACGGTTCCCATGTTTCGTTCGATTCTCGTCTTGTCTTCCCTTCTCGCGCTGCCGACAGTAGCGGCAGCTCAGGTTCGTGTGGACTTCGACCGCCACCAGGACTTCAGTCACTACCGCACGTTTGACGTCGCCATTGGAGCGCTTGTGCGTGCCGACGGTATTGCCGACGAGCAGAACACGCTGGCCGAGGATCGCCTACGTCGCGCGATCGCGGGCGAGCTGATGGCGCGCGGGCTCGAGTCGACCGCCGTCGGCGCCGATCTCATTGTTCGCGTCTCGGGCCGAGACACCGAACGCGCTGAGATCGTCAGCTCGGGCTTCTACAACCATCCGGTGTACCCTACAGGCCCGTGAGGTTGCGAAACGGGCGAATAGCATACCTTCGCACCTACGGGTATTGGGGGCGTCCGTACTTCGACGATGTCTGGACCCGCCGCTATCTCGAAGGATCTCTGACCATCGATGTGACCGAACGCGACACCGGTCGTCTGGTGTACCGCGCTCAGGTCAACAACGAGATTGGCAACAACCTCGACAAGCACATCACCAAGTCGGTGGATCGCGCCTTCAAGAATTCCCCGTCAAAGAGCGCGGGAATTGATTGGCATTTTGTCCCGGCAGCACTTGAACGCGGGCGGAGCGTGCCAGAATAGGAGAAATGCCGTTCGGGCGAGCTCCCAGCACCCCGCTCGCGGACGTCTTCTGGGCGAGCGACAGCCGACATCATCTGCCGCCAGTGGTCAAGCGAGCGAGCGCTCGAGACGTCTCCGCCGCTGCGCGGCGCCAGTCGCGACGATCCTCGAGGAATCGGGCGCCGCAGCGTCAAGGCCGCGAACGGGCGAGCGATTTGGTATCGCCTGCACCAGGGCGTGATCAGCTGGTATGCGCTGGATGACGAACAGGAGCGCACCTTGTTGTCATCCGGCGAGCGTCGAGAGGACTGAGACAGTCGCATCTCACGTGGGCGATGAGCGCGAGCGCGCCGTGACCGCGAATGCCATCGCCATCGTCAGCGCCACGGCGGCCATCATCTGAAACATCCGCGCATAGCCGAATGCGGCAACGAGAAAGCCCGCACTGATCGGACCCAGGGCATCGCCGACGTCGTAGATGGTGCCGAATACGCCGTGCGCGGCGCCGTATCGAGCGCGCCGAGTGACGTCCGTGATGTAGGCACTCGTTGCGGCGGTCGTCATGGCGACTCCAGCCGCGTACGTGATGACCGCGGCGACGACGGCCGACACCGTGGCCGCAAGAGACAGTGAGAAGACCGCCGCACTGCAGGTCGTCAAGCCGGTCACGATGACCCACCGCCGTCCGACGCGATCCGAGAGAAAGCCGATGCCGGGACGAACCGCGAGTGTGGTGAGCGTTTGGAAGCCGAACAACCACCCGAGTTGTAACGCTGTCAGGTTCAGCACGTCGCGTCCGTAGAGGGGCAAGAACGCGTTGAGCATGCCGTTCAACATGAACTGTGCGGCCTGCGCTCCGCTCGTCACGAGTATCAAGCGATCGCGTCCGACCTCCACGACGCCGCGCGTGAATTCGTGCCACGAAAGCCGGGTTGGCGTTTGACGGTGGAACGCCATGCCAGTTCGCGATGATCAGTGGGATGCCGAGACCGATGACGCCAGCCATCACGAAGGCGAGGTCGAGGCGGCCCACGGCAATCAGGTATCCAGCGAGGACCGGTCCGAGCGCCTGGCCGGTCCCTTGAGCAGTCGAGTAGATGCTGAGCCACGCGCCACGTTTCGCCGGAGGCGCGACGTCGGACAGGCTGGCCGAGGCGACCGGGCCAAAGATCGCCGTCGCGCTGCCATGGAGGAACCGCACGAGCACGAGCAGCGAGAGCGTCGTGACACCCAGATACGTGAACGGCATGCTCGCGAACACGAGCGCTCCGGCCAGGAGCAGGCGACGCCGCCCGAGAAGGTCGGATAGCGCGCCGGCTGGCAGCTTCACGAAGATGCCCGTCAGCGTCGATGCACCCATCACGAAGCCGACAAGGGTGTGACCCGCCCCCAGGTCACGAGCGAACAGCGGAAGAAGGGGAGTGCGGCAGATCGCGTAGCTGCAGTAGGCCACGAATCCCGCGGCACAGAGGCGGACCAAGGCCTCCCGCGCAGCCGTGTCAGTGTTCATATACCGTGTAACGTTCGTTTCAGACTATAGTATGATTGTTACAGATGTCAACCGATCTTCCGCCTGAAGGCGGAAGCCACGCGAGTGGGGGCGGAAGCCACGCGAGTGGGGGGGAAGCCACGCGAATGTGCAGAGCGTCAAGGCGAATCCAGAACCAGGCGAAGACCGGCGCGAGTAGAATCACGAACAGCGGTTGCACCGACTGACGATGCATTGGTTGGACTGGACGGTCCTCATCGCCTTCATGGCGTGGATCGTCTACGACGGTCTCCGGCGCACGAAAGACAGCCACGAACTCGAGGGCTACTTCCTCGCCAAGCGGAGCATTCCCTGGTGGGCGGCTGGCCTCTCCGTGATGGCGACCCAGTTGAGTGCCATCACCATGATCGGCACGACGGGTCAGGGCTACACCGACGGCCTGCGCTTCATTCAGTTCTATTTCGCGCTGCCGCTCGCCATGGTGATCCTGTCCATCACCCTGGTGCCGTTCTTCTACAACTCCGGCGTCTACACCGCGTACGAGTATTTGGAGAAACGGTTCGATGCGAAAACCCGGAGCTTCACCAGCTTCCTGTTTCTCATCTCGCGTGGGATGTCGTGTGGCGCCGTCGTCGCGGCGCCTGCCGTGGTCATGTCCCTGATCCTGGATCTCAGTGTGACCACGACGTCTCTGCTCATCACGGCGCCTGCCGTGGCCTACACCATGTTTGGCGGGGTGCAGGCCGTGACGTGGACCGACGTCAAGGTCATGGTCCTGATTGTCTTCGGGCTGTTCGCGGTGATTGCCACCGCCATCCTCGGGTATCCCACCGACGTGAGCGTGAGCGACGGGCTCGCGCTGGCTGGCGCCACCGGCCGACTGCGGACGTTCGACTTCAGCTTCGACCTCACCAACCAGTACACCTTCTGGTCTGGCACCATTGCGGCGCTGTTTCTGTTCTGCTCGTATTTCGGCACCGACCAGAGTCAGGTGCAGCGCTACCTCACCGCCAAGTCGGTGGACGAGGCCAGGCACTCGCTGTTGATGAGCGCCTACTGGAAGATTCCTCTCCAGCTGCTCGTGCTCCTCCTTGGCGTGGCGGTTTTCATCTTTCACGTATTCCACGCCCCACCGCTGATTTTCAGCACGCACCGCATGATCAGCGAGTGAGAGAATCGGCGCCCTCCGGCTATGCCGCGCTCGAGCAGGAGCACGAAGCCACGTTGAGCGCTCGTCGCGACGCGGCGACGGCGTTCACGACGGCCGCCGGCGCATCCGATCCGGCCTCGCTCGAAGCCGCGCAGTCGGAGCTTCGCGCGCGTGATGCTGCCGTGCAGGACGTTCGGCGGCGTGCCCGCGAGCTGGTTCGGCAGACGACCGGCGACGCAGCGTTCGATGACGTGAACTACATCATTCCGTCGTTCATCCTCCGCCACCTGCCCGTGGGACTCGTCGGCCTCCTGATTGTCGCCATCCTGTTGGCGGCGACCGATACGATCGCGGGGGAACTCAACTCGCTCTCGACGGCGACCGTGATCGACTTTTATCGCCGCTGGGCTCGGCCCGTCGCCACCGACGCGCACTATCTGAGGGTCTCAAAGTTGGTCACTGGCTTCTGGGGGCTGTTCGCGTGCGTCGTCGCGGTGTGGGCGGCGGAACTCGGGTCCTTGATCGAGGTGGTGAATCGCTTCGGATCGTTCTTTTACGGCTCGGTCCTCGGTGTGTTCATCCTGGCCATTGGCATCCCTCGCGCCAATGGGCATGGCGCGTTCGTTGGATTGGCGGCTGGAATGACGGCGGTCGCGTGGGCGGCTGCCTACACGAACGTCGCGTTCCTGTGGCACAACGTCATCGGCGCGGTCACCGTCGTGGTTGTCGGAATAGTGGTGAGCCTGGCGCTGCGTGCACGCTGAGTAATGTGCCTGAGGTGCCTAGCGTGCCTGGTGCCTACAGTGCGGGTGCATCGGGTCCGTGCCTCGGTGCCAATCGGTGCTGACCAGCAGCTCGAGTCCCTCGTGCACCTCGCGAACCTCGACTATAGAATAGAGGGCTGTTGGTCGAGGATGTGATTCGATCGAAGTCAGCCGCCAAGCCCCCACCGGCCAAGGCGGCGCTTCCGTACAGGCAGGAGAACCCCCGATGAAATTAGGCGTTCAAGCCAGTGTGAGCGTATTCGAGCTGCGAGCTGATGCGACGAGACCGTAAGCGATACAACTGGATGAAATTGGTGGTGGCGCTCGCAGCGCTGGCCTGCACCGCGTGCGCAGCGCCCTTGCGACGCACGCCGAAACCGACGCCGTCAACCGTCGCTCCGGAGCCACGAGCGCTGCCGGTCTTCGCGGTCGGGCGGCCAACCGTGGGTGTTGCCTTCGGTGGGGGCAGCGCACGTGGCATCGCGCACGTGGGCGTGATCCGTTGGATGGAGGAGCACAGGATCCCGATTGATGTGGCGGCCGGCACCAGCATGGGCGGACTGGTCGGCGGAGCCTTCGCCAGCGGCATGGATGGGGCTGAGCTGCAAACCTTCGTGACCTCACTGAATTGGGATGAGCTGTTCGGCTCGTCTACCTTCGCGTACAAGAACATCCGGCGGAAGGCCGACGCGCGCGCGTATCCGTCGCGCCTGGAATTTGGTCTCAAGGGTGGCATCGTGCCGCCAACCGCACTCAACAGCGGCGAGCAGGTCGAGCTGCTCCTCGGCCGCATTGCAGCCCCGTACTTCCAAATCGAGGACTTCGATCAACTGCCGACGCCGTTTCGAACCGTCGCCGTCGACCTCTTGTCAGCGCAACCGGTCGTGATGCGTCAGGGATCGCTGGCGGATGCGATGCGGGCCACGATGTCGCTGCCGCTGATCTTTCCGCCCGTCGAAGTGGACGGACAGGTCCTGATCGACGGGGGCACCATGAACAACGTGCCGGCGGATGTCGTGAGGGCGATGGGAGCGGACCGTGTCGTGGCGGTGAACGTGGGCGACCTGGCCAATCGAGACGGCGTCGCCTACACGCTGTTCGGCCTTGCGGGAAGCACGCTCGATGCGATGATGCGCGCCTCGACCGTGCGCGCACTGGCGTCGGCCGACGTCGTGATCAACGTTCCGCTGCGTGAGTTTGGATCGCTCGACTGGAGGCGCGGCGACGAGTTGATCGATGCGGGCTACCAGGCCGCCGAAGCGATGCGGGACCAATTGCTGCCGCTCGCCGTGAGCGAAGCGGAGTTCGATGCCTGGCGTCGCGCCCGCCAGTCGCGTCGGCGGACCAACCTGCCAGCCCCCGCGTTTTTGCAGCTCGAAGGCTTCGCCTCGAATGACACACGACGGTTGAACGCGCTCCTCGCGCGCCACGTGGGGGTGCCGATGGACATCAGCGCCGTCGAGCAGGACCTCGCGATTGTGGCCGGCCTGGATCGCTACGACACCGTGACCTGGCGACTGATGCACGACGCCGACCGCGGATTCGGCTTGCGCGTCCAAGGCCGTCTCAAGAGTTACGCTCCGCCGTTCGTGATGCTGGGGTTGAACCTCGAGAACACGACCTCCAGCGACTTTCGCATCACGGCGACCGCCCGCCTGCTCGCCTACGATGTCGTCGGATCAGGATCCGAGCTGCGGCTCGACGGAACGATTGGCTCCGATCCCGGTGTCGGTGCTGAACTGTACCGCCCCATCGGCTCGACCCCGTTGTTCGTGGCGCCGTATGCAGGCGTGAGCAACCTGACGTTCAATGTGATCGACGATGACGCGGTGATTGCGCGCTATGGTCAGACGCGCTCGCGTGTTGGGCTGAACGTCGGGGTCAACCTCGGCGCGCAAAGCGATCTGCGTGTGGGGGCCTACCTCGGTCACTCGACCGCGTCGATCCAGATCGGCGACCCCGGTTTTCCCGAGTTGAGCGGCCAGGACAGTGGGGCCGAGATCGTGTGGCGTGTGGACACGCAAGACAGCCCTGTGGTGCCTACCCGCGGTCAGCAGTCCGAAGTCCGGCTGTCGCGGATCTTGAACGGTCCGGACGTCGAGGTTGCGGGGGAAACAGTGGAGTTCGATTCGTCGCTGACGCAGTTGTCGGCGGTCGGGAATCGCTTCTGGAGCGCGTCCCCCAGAGGTCGCGTGTTCGTCTATGGTGGCATCGGCACGTCGTTCGACGACGACCCTCTCCCGATAGAGCAGTTTGAGCTCGGATCAGCGTTCAGGCTCGGCGCCTACGCTGCGGGAGAGTTGAGGGGCGACCACTACTACGTGGTCACCGGTGGCTACCTGCGGCAGATCGCTCGCCTTCCAGACTTCATGGGCGGACCGGTTTTCGCCGGAGGCTGGCTCGAGAACGGCGACGCCTTCGACGAATGGTCGCTCGCGCGCTGGCGGACCAATGGCGGCGTCGGTCTCGTGATGGAGACGCTCCTCGGACCGGTCCTCGTGGCCGGCTCGTGGGGCTTCGACGGACGCTGGCGGACGTACCTCGGTGTCGGGCGCACGTTCCGCTGATCGATCTTCCGCCTGAAGGCGGAAGCCACGACAACCCGAGGCCGTCGTGCCGCTTCGATCGCGTGGCTTCTGATCGCGTGGTTCCGATCGCGTAACTCTCGATCGCGTGGCTTCCGCCTTCAGGCGGAAGATCGTTGATTGTCAAACCGCTGATCAACAATGGTGCCGTCGTCTGTGGTCAGGAGGGACGCGGAATGGCGGACACGGTCCCGGCGGAGGCGCTCCAGGAATCCGAGGAACTGCATCGAATCACGTTGCTCAACATGTCGGACGCGGTGTTCATCACGAACGACGACGGTCTCTTTACCTTCATCTGTCCGAACGTCGACGTCATTTTTGGGCACTCGCTGGACGAGGTCCGCGCCATGGGGCGGATTTCGGGACTGTTGGGGCGAGAGCTGATCGAGCCCGGCAACTGGGTCACAACGGCGAACTGCGAAACATCGAACACGAAATCGAAGCCAAGGGAGGCATACCTCGTGTCCTGCTCATCCACATCAAGCGCGTGGCGATCAAAAGGGGAACGGTCCTGTACGTCTGCCGCGACATCACGGAACGCAAGGAATCCGAGCGGAACTGCGTGATGCTCAGTGGCCAGACCGCAGTAGGAGGCTTCGCGAACGCAGTCAGCAGGACGCATCAGCAGCGACGCGAGTTCTCGAAGTTGGCGGCCGAGACCGCGGACATTGGTTTGGAGCTGCACCGGTTCTCGCACGAGCTCCATCCGGCCAGGTTGCAGCAGATTGGACTCGAAGGCTCGATTCGCGGCTTTTGCGAGGACTTGGCCGATGCGCGGCAGATCACCGTTGATGTCGAAATCAACGAGTTGCCGCCGGCTCTCGAGATGGATGTCGCCGTGTGCCTCTACCGCATTGTCCAGGAAGCACTCCACAACGTGGTGAAGCACAGCGGCGTCACTCGCGCGCGCCTCGTGTTGACGAGTGCCAGCGGCCAGATCGTACTCAGCGTGGCCGATCGGGCGGTGGGGTTCGACCGAACGGCCGTCCTCCAGAAAGGCACGCTGGGGCTGGTCAGCATGCGAGAGCGCGCGCGGCTCATGCGGGGGCAGCTTGTGGTGACCTCAAAACCGGGTGAGGGCACGAACGTCGAAGTCCGTGTACCGATTGACACGCCGGCCGGATGACGGGGCCTTGCTGCGAGGCTGATCTCCTCTAGACAAGCTATATGAGCGGCGTTTGAGCGCTCTTATTCACTGTGCAGATCCGGTGGAATGATCGAGGCGTGACGACGTAGACTCTCGTCGCGGCATTGACCTTACGAGGGCCCGACTTCACCAGGAAAGGGGAGCCATGAATAAGTACCTGACCGAGTTCATCGGAACGTTCTTCCTCGTGCTGACGATTGGGTGCACCGTCATTCCCGGTGCTGCTGGCGTGATTCCTCCACTGGCGATCGGCTCCGCGTTGATGGTCATGGTCTATGCCGGCGGGCACGTATCGGGTGGTCACTACAACCCTGCGGTGACCTTGGGGGTGTGGTTGCGCGGGCGATGCACGGCCGCCGACGTCCTTCCTTACTGGACCGCGCAGGTGTTCGCGGCCCTGGCGGCGTCGTTCACGGCCATGTTCCTGGTGGGCCCACCGAAGGCTGCCGCGCTGATCCCAGCCGTCGCGCCGGCGTTTGTCGCGGAGTTCCTGTTCACCTTTGCGCTCGTCTACGTCGTGTTGAATAGCGCCACAGCCAAGGGCACCGCGGGGAACTCGTTCTTCGGCCTGGCGATTGGGTTCACGGTGATGACCGGAGCTTTCGCGGTTGGGGGTGTGTCGGGCGGGGCCTTCAATCCGGCCGTGGCCGTTGGCTTGGCGGTCATGGGTCTCGTGTCGACGCCGTCGATTTGGATCCACATCGTGGCCGATCTGCTCGGAGGCGCGGCCGCGGCGATGGTGTTCAAGGCGATCAACCCGTACGACAAATAGAGGCGAGAACCTGATGCTCAGCTGAGAAAAAAACGTTTCGTCGAGTCGTCCTCGGGCCACTGACCGTTGCGGAGCAACCCCTGCCAGGACGCGTCACGCAGAACCTCGTCGAGCGTCCGCGGGCGCCGGGGCACCGCTGGCACGGGCTGGAGCGATCGTTGCCACCAGCCGACGTCGTACCACTGGCCGCTTTTGAAGCCGGACTGTCGGTACACGCCAACCGGCTGAAATCCGGTTGATTCGTGAAGAGCGACGCTGCCGGCATTTGGCAACGTGATGCCAGCGTAGGCATTCACGAAGCCTTGAGCGACCAGGACGTTGAAGAGCGAGAGATAGAGTGCTCGGCCGATTCCGCGCCGCTGGAACGCGGGGTGCACGTAGACCGACGTGTTCACGGACCATTGATACCCGGCGCGCGCCCCGTGCCCATTCGCGTAGGCGTACCCCACCACCTGGCGATCGTGCTCGCATATCAGCCACGGGTAGGCGGCGAGCGTTGCTTGAATGCGCCGACCCATTTCCTGTTCGTCCGGAGGATCAATCTCGAATGAAATCGGGCTCGAAGCCACAATGGGTCCGTAAATCTCCGCGACACCACATGCGTCATCCCTCGTAGCGATTCGGAGTTCCACAGTCAGCCTCAGTTAGCGGTTGTTTACTCGCCATCGACGGTCATCACAAGCGTCAGGCGAAGGGCGCCTGACGCTTGTCCCGTCGGTTGACTGGCTGATTCTACGAGGAAGGGCGTGCCCGGCGCGCTTCGGACTGCCGCCTGACCAGCCACCGCCGAAGCTACGGCGGTCCGCCAAAGCTACGGCGGCCCGCCGAAGCTCTTCGCGCGAGATACCTCGCGCACCAGCTCTGCGACGTCGCGTTCCACGCCCAGCCGTGCGACGTCGGCCTGCGCGATCATGCCGGCGCAGCATCCCTCATCGTCCACGACCAGGACACGCCTGATCTGATGCCGCTCCATTTTCGCAAGCACGTGGTCGAGCGGAGCATCCGTGCGAACCGTCACGACCGGTTGCGACATGTACTGCGCGGCCGTATGGGCCATCGGGTTCATGCCTTCGGCAACCACACG
This sequence comes from uncultured Acidobacteriota bacterium, assembly GCA_963802675.1. Taxonomy (GTDB): domain Bacteria; phylum Acidobacteriota; class Vicinamibacteria; order Vicinamibacterales; family UBA2999; genus JACCSI01. The sequence continues at coordinate 231,264 of CAWDJL010000014.1, read as the reverse complement.
GCAAACAATGTCCCGATCGGTGATGACTCCAATCGGGTGCTCCGCGCTGTTGATCACCGGGATCTCACCGCAGTCGCTTTGCGCCATGAGCTTGGCGACCTCGTCGAGGGTGGTATTGGCGCTGCAGCACGTTAAATTTGCCGTCATGACATCTCGAGCCAGCTGGTCCATCTCTCGTCTCCCTGGAAATGAGCTCATCGTGAATCGTCAGTAGGGAACGCAACCGCGATGCCAGCGGTGGTCCACAGATGAACTTGGGCAAGCGCGCCGTCACCGAGGTCGTGTGAGCCGGATTCGACCGCAAGAGCCGGAGTGCCTGGTAGTTCCAGACGTGTCAAAGTCCATGCTGATGGGGAAGGAGAGAATCGTGGCTGTATCGAGCGAATCGACCCAGACCAACGCCGTCGATATCGAGACTCGCGTAGGCGCCTACGACTGGACGAAGGTCGCGGAGCATCTCGACGCGCACGGCTGGGCAAGCTTTCCAAAGCTCCTGACGAAGAGCGAAGCGGCAGCTATTGCCGGTCTCTATGATGATGACGGCCGGTTCCGGAGCCACATCATCATGGCGAAACACGGCTATGGACGTGGAGAGTACAAGTATTTCTCGTACCCTCTGCCGGAAACAATTGCTGATCTCCGAACGGCACTCTATCCGCGGCTTGCGCCGATCGCCAATCGCTGGAACGAGTCGATGGGCCTTGACGTGCGTTATCCGAATCGACACGCCGAGTTCGTTCAACGATGCCACGACGCGGGGCAAACGCGGCCGACGCCGCTACTCCTGCAATATGGGGAGGGCGACTTCAACGCCCTGCACCAGGACGTTTACGGCGAACACGTTTTTCCGCTCCAGGCGATGGTTCTGCTGTCCGAACCGGACAAGGACTTCACCGGCGGCGAGTTCGTGCTGACGGAGCAACGCCCTCGCATGCAATCAAGGGCCGAGGTCGTGCCAGTCCGGCAGGGAGACGGTCTCGTCTGGGCGGTTCGCCACCGCCCCGTTCAGGGGACGCGCGGGACCTACCGGGTCAACATGCGACACGGCGTCAGTCGGTTGCGATCGGGCCACCGCCACACGATGGGCGTGATCTTTCACGACGCGCGCTGAGGTGTCGGAGCGGATCGATCCGGCCAATCGCAGTCACAATCCCGCAGCCGCCCGCACCTTCGCCAGCACCGTGGCGCGAGCTTCGCGCGCCGTTACGCCGGTGGCGCGCTCACGCGCATAGGCTTGCAGCCACACCGCCTCACCTTCGACATCGACGTGGGTGGAATGCTCGGATTCCCCTCGGTCGGGGGCAGCCTGGTCGAGCCTCACGTTGAAGGTGTAAGTTTGGTCCGGAGGCGGAAAGTTGCGGTCTGGCGAGCCCGCCGGACACAGTTCGCGTTCGCGCCTCCCTGCCACGTAACTCAGCGCCCGCTTCTCGGCCTCGGCATGACCGCACCCCTCGACACGAAACGACAGATAACGCACGAGGCCTTCGACTCGGAGGTTGGGTTCAATGCCTGTCGCCCTCGACGGCCGGTTGAGCGCGTCACGATAGAGCGCGTTCAGCTCGCCGTAGAACTGCATGAACTCCTCCGTCGCCGGGAATTTCGAGCGAACGACATCATAGGCCTCCCGCCATCGCGCATAGGTTTCGGCCGCGAAGCAAGCGGCATGATTGTCGACGACGGTACACGAGGGGGCGCTGGCGGTTTGCGACGCGATCTGCGGCAGCAGATCGCGTCGCACGATGTACAAGGAATCGCTGGTGCGCAAGCCATCCTGAATCTCACGATCGAGGTCGTGGCAGTAGTTGACCGCCTTCTGCCAGTCGTACCGTGCGGTCGTTCCCGCGTTGATGGCCATGCCCGCCCGGCCAGCAAGCAGTGAGAGTGGGAGAAAGTCGACGAAGCCCTCGCGGTCGCACAGATTCGAGGGGATCAGCACCAGTCGCTGATAATGCGACGGCACGATGGTCCAGAATTGGCTCCGCAAGGGATCGCGGAATCCATGCCTGGCGAGGTCACGCACGCGCTCGGCCATTCCGGCCAGATCAACCGCCTGGACAACGACGGCGACCAGGCAGAGCGTCACCGCGCGACGATTCGAGAGCCGACAGGTGGCGAAAAGAATACCGACCACAACCGCGTAGTACACCGGCCAAACCATTCGGCCGTTCGTTCGAAAGATCGTGAGCGGCCCCCACCATGCGACGTCATAGCCATAGAGTCTGCGCGATCCCATCGTGATCGTCGGCCCTAAGGCCATGATGAAGAGGAAGAGTAGTGCGATCAGCAGCGGCAGATGTCGCCACGCGGGGCGCGGCCAGGTGAGGGTGCGGATGGAGGTCAGGCGCCAGATGAACCCGAAGAAAGCGACGACTGCCAGGCACAGCGTGCCTCCACCCAGATACGCGTAGCCTTCGACCTGTTGCTGCCACGCATAACCGAATGGCCCAGGGAAGAACGCAGTATCCCATTCAGTCGGCGAAATCAGCGAGAGCAGGTTGGTGGACCACGCGCCGAAGCCACCGATTTTCAGCCCACTATCGGCGTTCACTCCGAGGCTGCCCGACTGCCAGAGCGCCATGCTGACTGCCGCAAGGCAGAGCAGGAGGTGCAGTCCAATCCGCACGATGCGCCTCGGCCCCACGATGAACTGTCGTACGTGCGCCGCCGCCATCAACGGCAGGACCATCATCAGCAGGTACGGCTGTATCGCCGCAGCCAGCGCACCGACGGCCGCCCACGCTGCCGCCAGCCGCCACGAGGGAATGTCGGCATCGTGTCTCAACGAAAGCCACAGCGAGGCCAGCAACAGCCAATGTGCGGTGAGCGCCGCGTGCCCAATACGAAAGATCAGAGGTGGACTCAGGATGAGAAGTACCGCGCCCAGGAATTGGAGCAGCGGGTTCGGTGTCGCGAGCCGCATCAGCAGCACGCCGAATACGCCTTGCAGCGCGAAGGACAATACGAGCCAGAGACCAATGAACTGAAACGTTTCCGGAAGTATCGGATCGATCAGCTTGAACAGGAACGCCGCGATGGGAATCGAATCGGTCAACCCGATGGAGCTGCCAATGGGCCAGATCAGGTGCGGTGTCGCTCCGATGGGGATTGTCCAGGGCCCATGACGATAGAGATGCCAGCCGAGGAAATGCAAACTGAAGTCACCGTACATCAGCCATTCGATGTTGGTCGGATCGACGAGCGCAGGTCCGAGGCAGACGGTGAATGTTATCGCGCCGAGCAGTCCCGCCAGTATTGGCACAGCCCACGACTGCACTGTTGACCACTCGGATAGTCGCCGCAGCATCAAGTTCCAAATTGTAATAGGTTCACCGTGGTAAGCTCCGGTCGGTTGGAGGATTGTTAGTGGCAACGGCCACGGCCGCCGGACGCGCACCGATATCGCAGGCTCCTGCGGCCGGCACGCACGATCGCCTGTTCTACGGTGGTATGGCCATCGTGATGGGACTCACGGTGTTCGCCGGATTTGCGCCGACGTACTACCTCCGATTGTTCGCTGACGGTCCGAACGCCACATTCAGCGGTGGACCTTTCACTCCGCTCGTCCACCTGCACGGAGTGCTCTTCACGGGCTGGGTGTTACTCTTCATCGTCCAAACGGCTCTGGTCTCGAGTCGACGCATTGTCGTGCACCGTCGGCTAGGAGCGGCTGGTGCGGTGCTCGCCGCGGCGATGGTCGTCGTGGGTACGTTCACCGCGATTACCAACGCGACGCGCGGTGGGGCCCCGCCTGGCGCAGATCCGCTCGCATTCCTCGTCATCCCGCTCTTCGACATGGCCCTGTTCGCGTCCTTCGTGGCTGCCGCCCTGGCCCTGAGGCGGGACAAGGAAACGCACAAGCGGCTCATGCTGCTGGCCTACGTCAGCATCGTCGTCGCTGCGGTGGCGCGCCTGCCCGGAGTGTTGCCGTACGGGCCGCTGGCGTTCTTCGGCCTCACGTTTCTGTTCGTCGTCGCGGCCGGGATCTACGATTTCCTCGAGCGACGCCGTGTGCACAAAGTCTATGTGTGGGGTGGAGCGCTCATCCTGGTCTCTGTGCCGCTGCGCCTGGCCATCTCGGGCACTGGAGCGTGGCGCGCGTTTGCAGAACTATTGACAAGCTAGCGCGCCCAGCCCTCGCACCCGGCGCCCTGTGCCCTGCGCCCTGCGCCCTGTGCCCTGTTCCCTGGGCCATGGGCCCTGTTTTTCGGGATCCCGCCTCGACGTCCGCGCGTCTTACGGTGCGGAGGCGATTCACGCTTCCTCAGGAGGATCCATGAATCAGCGACGCGGGCGCTTGATTCTCGGTGTGGCGGCGACAGTCTTTGCCCTCGGTCTCCAGGCGACTGCGTCGAATCATCGGGAAGCCCCAATCACGGCACTCGATCACAAAGCAGACATCACCGACGTCTTTGCGTTCATGAGCTATGGCGCAGGCGGTTCCAACAAGGTCACGTTCATTCTGTGCGTGGACCCGCTGTTGGACCCGGCGAATGGACCGAACTGGTTCCCATTCGACGACGAGATTCTGTACGAGATCAAAATCGACAACGACTACGATGCGCGCGAAGACATCACGCTGCAATTCCGCTTCGAGACCCAGCAGCGCCTTCCCAATCTGTTCCAGGTCTATGCTGGCGTTGGGGCCAACGGCGCGCTCGCGCCCGCAAATTCGCCGCCGCCGGTCGCACCTGGCACGCTCGTCGTGCCGCCGCAGATCACCAGCTTCGATTCACCCGGCCTCGGCCAACGGCAGCGATACACGGTGACGGCGCTTGGCCGCGGTAACCAGCGATTCGAGCTGGGCGCCACCGACGGTCGTCGGCTCTATGCCGTCCCGACCAACGTCGGTCCGCGGACGATGGATTACGCGGCGCTGTTCGCACAGGGTGTTTACGACCTTCCCGCGGGCATCAAGGTGTTTGCCGGCACGACCGACGATCCGTTCTGGATCGATCTCGGCGGCGCGTTCGACACGTTCAACGTGCGCGATTCCGTTGCACCTGGCGTGTTGAGCCCGGCCCAGGATGCCGCGCTACAGAACTTTGCCGCCGACACCGTCTCGGGATACGCGGTCAACACCATCGCGATCGAGGTTCCGGTCGCGCTGCTGACTCGCACGGGCCGAATCGAGCCTGCCACGTCGTCTTCAGCAACGCTCGGCATCTGGGCCACCACGTCGCGACCGCGCGTGTCGGTTCGACAGAACAACAACGGAGTGCCCGATCGCTCCGGCAACTTCCGTCAGGTGCAGCGCATGGGCAACCCGTTGATCAACGAGTTGTTGATTGGCACCGGTTCGAAGGATCGCTTCAGTATGGACGAACCGCGCAACGACGCTCAGTTCGCTTCTTTCTTTGCCGATCCTCAACTGCCTCGCGTGCTCAATGCACTCACGGGCGGCGTCCTGGCCATTCCAGCGCCACCGCGCGTCGATTTGCGTCCGCTGGTGCAGTACTCGGCTCCAATCGCAGCTGCCGGGACACCGGCCGGACCGATCGCCGACCTGCTGCGGCTGAACACGGGCGTGGCTCCGACGCCAGTGGCCTCAGCGAATCGCTTGGGGGTGCTAGGCGGCGACAATGCCGGCTTCCCGAACGGTCGCCGTGTGTTCGATGACGTCGTGGACATCGCGCTCCGCGTCGTGGGTGGCGGCGTCCTGGCCGCGCCGTTCCCAGGCTTCAACGCCGCCGTGAATGGCCGCTTGGGCGATGGCGTCAACGTCAACGACACCGACTATCAAGCAACATTCCCTTACGTCGGCTTCTCCCCGAGTGGCCGCGACCGTCGTCACATTGATCCGACCGAGCCGGGCTGTACGGCTGGGGCAGGTGCACCGTGTCCGCCCGAGGAGTAGGTATGAGTGCCAACGCGAGTCTCGTGGTCGGCATCGTGTTGCTCCTGGTGGGACTCTCCGGAGTGTCGTCGATCCAGGCGCAGCAGTCGGTGCCGATGACCAGTTCGCCACTCTCGGCGCTCGCGTCAGCCGGCGCGGCCGGGACGGGTACGCCGGCAGAGAAGCGGATTGCCGCCGCACGAAAGGCGCTCTCCGCTGATCCGAAGCGCGTGGACGCCCTGAACGATCTGGCGCTCGGACTGTCGCGGCGCGCGCGGGAGACCGGCGATCCCGCCTTCTACAAGGAGGCGTGGGCGGCGACTGAACGGTCGCTGCAAATCGAAGCCGGCAACCTCGAAGCCCGGAAGCTCCAGGTGTGGATTCTGCTCGGTCAGCACGACTTCCCTCGTGCGGTCGAAGCCGCCGAGCAGATCAACCGCACCTTCCCGGACGACGTACTGGTCTATGGATTCCTGGCTGACGGCTACGTCGAGTTAGGGAAGTACGCCGAAGCCGAGAAGGCCGCGCAGTGGATGCTCGACATGCGACCCGGCAACGTGCCAGGGCTGACACGCGCGGCGCATCTGCGGGAGCTGTTCGGGGATCACGGCGGTGCCGTCGAGTTGATGGACACCGCCTACCAACGGACCGCCGACGGCGAGGTCGAAGATCGCGCGTGGATGCTCACGCAGATCGCGCACCTCTCGCTGCTGACGTGCCGGACCGATGCGGCCGAACAGCTCCTCGACAATGCGCTCACGCTCTTCCCCAACTATCACTACGGGCTGGCACAGTTGGCGGAGGTGCGCTTGCAGCAAGGCCGGGCGAGCGATGCAGTCGCGATGCGAGAGCGTCATTACGCGGCAGCTCCGCATCCCGAGAACCAATACGAGCTTGGCGTGGCGCTCGAGCGCGCTGGCCGATCAGCTGATGCGCGTGCGGCGTGGCAGGAGTTCGAAGCCGCGGCCCGGCGCGAGATGGCCGGCTGGGACAACGCCAATATCGAGTTGATCTACTACTACGCCGACCACGCCAATCGCCCGGCCGACGCTCTGAGCCTGGCGCGCAGCGAGTCGGCGCGGCGGAGTGACGTGCGAACGCTCGAGGCCCTGGCCTGGGCGCTCCACAAGAACGGTCAGTCTCGCGAGGCAAGCCTGGAGATGGCGAAGGCACTGGCCGTCGGCATCAAGGATCCGGTGAGCTTCTATCGCGCCGGCGCCATCGCGCAGGCGGCGGGCGCGTCGGGTGACGCCAAGCGGTTCCTGGACGAGTCGGTGTCCATGTGCAAGTCGTCGAAAGTGGCTGACTCCGCTCGGGCGCTGCTTGGAGGGATGACGACGGTCGCGCAGTAGCAGGCACGGAAGCACGGAAACACGGAAGCACGGAAAAAATAGCCACGAAGGCACGAAGACACGAAGTAGTTTGGCGTTCCTACTTCGTGACTTCGGGCCCTTCGTGGCTATCGTTTTTCCCGTTCCTTCCGCCCTCAGGCATTTCCGTGGCTTCCGCCTGAAGGCGGAAGCTACTTCTTCGTCAGCTTGCTCTCCATCAAGGGCGCCCACTTGCCGTCGGGTCCCTGGAATTCCATCAAGAAGGTGTATGCCGTCGGCGACAGCTCCTTGAGCGTCACACGAGACTTGATCTTGACGCCACCCATTTCACTCTCATCGTGGTAGGTCCACGTGTCCCCTTGAACGGTTCCACGTGGCACGGTCGTCATCGTCATCCCCGAGTTGTCGATGGCGTAGTAGGTGTAGGCCTTTGCTTCCGGGCTGTAACCGATCAGGGCCATGCCCTTCATCGGCCCAGCCGGAGTCTTGCCGTCGTAGCGACAGACGACGGCGAACCGTCCCTCGAACCACTCGCACGTGTCCGTTGACGAGATCTTTCCGCCCGGGCCCATTGGACCAGGCTTCAGCTCGCCCTCGTTCGCCCACTTCCCGACGAAATACGCAAGACGTTGGTGCGCCTCGGTGGGCTTGGGCGGGGCCGGGGCTTGAGCCATGAGCGCGAGCTGACACAGGATCGACACGACGACGGAGGCAGCGAGCAGTTCCCATGTGCGTCTCATTGGTCGGTTTCCTCCTGGGTGCACACGCATACCTTCAACCATTGCACAATGAGGTTGTACAGAACAGCGGCCGTCTGCGAGCTGTGCCGGGTGTTTCAACCTCGACGCGGTCGAGATCCGTCAAAGCTCCTATGACCTTCGACAATCTTCGCCAGGACCTTCGCCACGCCGTCCGGAGCCTCCTTCGCACGCCCGCTTTCGCCATCGTGACCATCCTCACGTTGGCGCTTGGAATCGGGGCAAATACGGCGATTTTCTCGATTGTGAACGGCGTGATCCTGCGACCGCTCGGCTATCCCAAGCCTGAGCAGCTGATGTATCTGACCACCCGATTCCCGGCGTTCGGGTTCGACCAGTTCTGGGTGTCGCCGCCCGAATACCTCGAGTTTCGCGAGATCAACCAGTCGTTCTCGGCTGTCGGGGCCTTCACGACCGGCGAGGTCAATCTCACCGCTGGCGATCGCCCGCTGAGGGTGCGGTCCGCATCGGTCAACGACGATCTGCTCAATGCACTCGGCGTGCAGCCGGTGATGGGTCGATTGTTCGCCAAGGGCGAAGCCGACCTGACGGGCCCACCGCCAGCACCCGGTTCGCCGCCGATTCCGCTGCCGCCCTTCACGATCCTGTCGTATGAGCTCTGGCAGACCGCGTTCGGAGGGCGGAGCAACATCCTCGGTCAGACCGTCGAAGTCAACGGTTTGCCGCGCGAGGTGATCGGCATCATGCCGCCGGGCGCCGACGTGATGGACAACCGGACAGAGATCTGGATGCCCTTGGGGCTCAATCCCGGGTTTCGCCAGAACCGGGGCAGCCACTTCCTCTATCTCATCGGGCGACTCAAGGACGGCGTCACACCGCAGCAGGCGCAGACCGAACTTACCTCGCTGATTCAGAACTGGGGCGAACGCGTCGGCGTCAAGCAGCACATCTTCAGTCCGCTGCCCACCAGCGACGAAGTGCGTAAGAACAATCCCGGGGCCGGTCATCTCCTGCAAATGGAACCGGTGCAGGAAGAAATTGTCGGGAGCGCCAGCCGCGCCATCTGGGTGCTGCAGGCAGCGGTGGGATTCGTCCTGCTCATCGCGTGTGCGAACCTTGCGAACCTGCTGCTCGCACGCGCCGAGACCCGTCATCGCGAATTCGCCGTCCGGACGGCGCTCGGCGCGGGTCGCGGACGGCTGCTGCGCCAGTTCATGACCGAAGGCGTGTTGCTCTCCATCATCGGGGGTGTGCTTGGCCTGCTGCTCGCACGGGCCGGAGTGCAAGCGCTCATTCGGATTTACCCAACGAGTTTGCCGCGGACCAGCGAAGTGACAGTCGATCCACTGGTCCTGATCTTCACGCTCGGGGTTTCGATCGCTACCGGACTGGTCTTCGGACTTGCCCCGTTGATGCACACCAAAATGTCCGGGCTGATGACGGCGCTCAAGGAAGGTGGCGCGAAGGGAGCGACCGGCGCTGCGCGTCATCATGTCCGACGCGGACTGGTGATGGCGGAGGTCGCGCTTGCGGTGATGCTCGTGATTGGTGCGGGACTGCTGTTGCGCACCGTTGCCAACCTCACCAACGTCGATGCCGGCTTCGACCGCGCGCGACTGGTGACGTTCTCGGTGGCCCTCCCAATCGCCGATTACCCGCAGCCGCTGGCTCGCGCGCAGTGGTACGAGCGCGTGCTCGACAAGCTGCGCGCGGTGCCCGGTGTGCAGACAGCCACCGCGATGTCCGGTCTGCCGCCCAATCGCCCGTTGAATGCCAACGACACCGATATCGACAACTACACGGCGCCACCCGAGGGACCGTTCGAGAACGTGGACTACTACCAGAACGTCATGACCGACTACTTCGAAACGATGGGCATTCCGATCGTTCAGGGGCGTTCCTTCCACAAGGGTGACGCCGGCGCTACGGGCATGGTCGCCGTCGTCAACGAAACGCTGGTGAACACGTTCTGGAAGGACCAGAATCCGATTGGTCAGCGGCTCCGTCCCTGCTGCAGCGATCAGATCCCATGGTTCACGGTCGTCGGCGTGGCCAAGGACGTGAAGCAGGGCGGCGTCGATCAGCGCACCGGGACCGAGTTCTATTTCTTGATCGACCAGACGGCCCAGCAGCCGCCGCCGTTCAACAACGCACCTGCCAACATGAACGTCGTGCTGCGGACTACGGTGGAGCCTGGGGCGCTTCGGCAGACGCTTGATCGCGTGGTGCGTGAAGCGGATCCGTCAGTGCCGATAGTTCGGTTACGCGACATGAATGGCGTGTTCGAAGAATCGATCCGCCGCCCGCGGTTGTTGGCCCAACTGCTTGGCGGCTTTGCTGGTCTCGCTCTGCTGCTCGCTGCCATCGGCACCTATGGGGTGCTCTCCTACATGGTGGCGGAACGACGCCGCGAGATCGGCATCCGGATGGCGCTCGGGGCCGATCAGGGCAGCGTCCTCACGGGCGTGCTCAAACAAGGGCTCGTTCTTACGACCGTGGGGATCGTGATTGGTTTGGGTGGCGCGTTTGCGTTGAACCAGTTGATCGCGTCGCTCCTCTACGGCGTCAAGCCGACCGATCCGATCACACTGGTGTCGGTCGTCGCAACGATCACACTCGTCGCGGCCGTGGCGTGTGGGCTGCCGGCGTGGCGCGCGTCGCGGATGGATCCGAACATCGTGCTACGGCAGGAATAGCCGTCGAGCCGAGGCGCGGGGCATGTCGCGGCGTCGTGTCCGTGTTATTTCGGGAATCGAGGGTGCGCTTTGATCTCGCGAATCTGCAGAATGTGCCGCTGCTCATGAGTTGAGATCAGCAACGCCCACTGGTAGGCGTCGGATCCCTGCCTGGCCACGATGTGATTGCGAAGATTTTGGGTGGTCGTCTTCACGAACTGCACGAGCCGATCGTGGTGCTTGCGATAGTCGGCGAGGCCCGATTGGAGATCCTTCAAGCGACCGGTCGGAACCTCGGTGGGAATCGCACGCTCGCGCACGGTTGGTGTTCGATCGATGCCGTACCACAGAAGGCCGACATCAGTGTTCGTCGAGGTGCCCGGGGCCGGAGGCGATGCCAGCGCCTTTTGCAAGTCGTCCCAGTAGATCGGTCCGACGAGCACGAGGTGTTCGACGACCTGCAGGATGGTCCAGCTGTCGGGCGCGGGGCGGAACTCGAGCTGTGTGCGAGAGAGGGCCGACACTTCGTCGACGAGCCAGCGGGCGGTCATGTCGAGGTGCGCGAGCAGGCGTTGTCGATCGAGGTCGGTCATCTGACCCGCATGCGCCCCGTTCGCCGGTGCCAGACACAGCCAGGAGAGCAGGAGGACGGTGGAAAAGCGGTGGGGGCTCATTGCCATTCTGCGTACCCTCGCCGACCGGGGCCGAGCCGGTCGAGCCTCAGAACTTCAAGGTGACGCCAAACGTCGTCCGCCAGAAGTTGAAGTCGGGGAGCGGCAAATCGTCGAACCCAACGAGATCGATCAGATTGTCGAAGGTGACGTCGCCGGTTCGAAACCGCCGGAAGTCGGCACGAATGCCAAAGTTCGGGCTCGGCAGCACATAAAGGCCGCCCCCGATGTTCCAGCCCAGATCCTGGGCGTCGACGCTGATGGGATCGCCGAGGACGGGCACATCGACCTCGCCCGTCACGCGCACGAGACCAACCCCCGCCGATCCATACGGCTGAATCGGGCCAGTGGGGAAGCGGACGACCATGTTCCCCATCCACGTGGTCGCGTGCGCTTCGAGATCGAGCCCCGGTAAATCCTCTTCAAGGCCGAGTTGAATGCGGGCGGCGTCGAATTCGAGGCCGATGACACCGCCGAAGCCGAACGTGACGCCAAAGGTCCCACGGTTCTCTTCATAGAGGCGGCTGAACCCGTAGAACGGGGTCAGCAGCACATCAGCCGCGGCGGTTGTAGGCGTGACGACCGCGAAGAATCCGGCAACTAGGGCCGAAGCAAGACTGCGTCGGTAGCTCATCCTGCAACTGTAAGCGGATAGCGTGCCGAAACTCCAATCGTTGCTTGATTCGGAGCCTTATCGAGAGCGACACTGCGCCATGGCGAGAATCACACTGCGGGTGAATGGCCAGAGCCACACCCTGGACTTGGAGCCGAGCACACCTCTTCTGTACGTGCTTCGCAACGACCTCGATCTGCACGGGCCGCGCTTCGGCTGCGGCCTCGGGCAATGTGGCGCGTGCACGGTGCTCATCAAAGGCGAGGCCGTCCGCTCCTGTGTCCGGCCCGTTTCTCAAGTGCAGGGCGTCGAGATCACCACGCTCGAAGGGCTGGCCAAGGACGGCGTGCTGCATCCGGTGCAGCAGGCGTGGATCGCCGAGCAGGTGCCGCAATGCGGCTTCTGCCAGAACGGCCAGATCCTCACCGCGAAGGCGCTTCTCGACAAGAATCCCAATCCCACCGACGCCGAAATCCGGCAGGGCATGCAAGGCGCGTTGTGCCGCTGCATGACCTATTACCGCGTTCAGGCGGCGATCAAGCTCGCGGCAAAAACAATCGCAGGCACGAGAACCCAGGCCGCACAGGAGGTCGTATGACCACCCGCAGAGATTTCCTCAAAAGCTCTGGAATGCTCGTGGTCGGGTTCAGCGCGATGTCGATCTCTCCGGCGAGCGCATTCGACGAAGCGCTGGTGCAAGCCACCGGTCAGGGCCCGGGCCCGTATCCCGATCCCGATTTCCGGCAGCTCGACTCGTGGATCGTCATCCGCGAGAACAACACGGCGACCTTCTACGTTGGCAAGACCGACCTGGGTCAGGGAACCGGCACGGCCTTTCGCCAGATCATGTCCGACGAGCTCGACATCGCGTACGACAAGACCAGCTGCGTGATGGGCAGCACGGATGTCACGGTCGACCAGGGTGGCTCGGGCGGATCCGATGCGTTGCAGACCGATGGGTGGCCCATGCGTCGCATCGCGGCCGAGGCTCGACGCGTCCTGCTCGAGATGGCCTCGTCGCGCCTCGGCGTGCCGGTCGCCGCGCTCGTCGTCCACGAGGGCGTGGTTTCGGTCTCCTCCGATCCATCGAAGAAGGTGACGTACGGTGAGCTGATCGGAGGGAAGAAGTTCAACGTGACGCTGACCGGCAAGAACACGGACACGACGACCGGCACCGCGAAGGTCAAAACCATCCAAGAGTTCGAGATCGTCGGCAAGTCGCCGCAGCGTTACGACATACCGCCCAAAGTGGACGGCTCGCTCGAGTGGGCGGTCGACGCCAAGGTCCCGGGCATGGTTCACGCGCGTAACGTGCGGCCGCCGGTCGCGGGCGCCACGCTCGTCAGTGTCGATGAGGGATCCGTCGCGAATCTCCCAGGATTTATCAGAGTAGTCAGGAAGGAAAACTACGTGGCCGTCGTGTGCGAGCGCGAGGAGCAGGCGGTCCGCGCGGCGCGACAGCTCAAGGTCAACTGGCAGAAGCCGACCGCTGCGCCATTCCCGACCTCCGAAGATCTCTTCAAGTACATCAGGAGCACGACGCCATCCACCAGCGGTGCGCCCAACGTCACCGGCACTCCCGACGCGGCGTTTGCGGGCGCCGCGAAGGTGGTTGAGGCGGACTACGACGTGCCGTTCCAGGGGCACACGTCGCTCGGGCCCGCGCACGCGATGGCGGATCCGTCGAATGACCAGTTGACGATCTATTCCAACGATATGAAGTCGTACGGTCTGCGCAACGGCGTCGCGCAGTTTCTTCAGATGCCGCGCGATCGTGTGCGAGTCGTCTGGATGGAGGGCTCGCAGGCGTACGGACGGACGGCGGCTGATGACGCGGGCTTCGAGGCCGCGTTTCTCGCCAAGGAGATTGGACGTCCCGTGCGCGTCCAGTGGATGCGCCAGGAGGAAACGGCCTGGGACACGAAGGGCCCCGCGTACGCGTTCAAGATGCGCGGCGCACTCGATGCCCACGGCGACCTGGTTGCGCTCGACTACGACGCCCGTGCCGCCGATCACAATCATCTCGGCTACAACGAGCACGACACCGTGCTCATCGCACAGCTCACGGGCGTGCGACGCGCCAAGCCTGCGGCAGGCCGTGCGTCATTGCCATCGGACATGTACGTGATTCCGAACCGACGACAGACAACGGCGGTGATTCCGCTGCCGCTGGTGTGGGAGACGCCTTTGCGCACGGGAAACCTGCGCGATCCCGATGGGCCGCAGGTGACGTTCGCGGCCGAATCCTTCATCGACGAGCTCGCGGCGGCAGCCAAGGCCGATCCCGTCGCGTTCCGGCTCAAGCTCTTGACCGCGAGCAGCACGGACGATGCGCAGTTCAAGCGTGCGCGATCGATTGCTTGCATCAAGGCGGCGGTCGAAAAATTTGGCTGGGATCCTCGTCCATCACCCAAGCCGCGCGGCAACGGCGACATCCTCATTGGCCGCGGCATCGCCTACGCCTACCGCAGCCAGACGGTGGTGGCCCAAATCGCCGAGGTCGAGGTGAACCGCAAGACGGGCCGCATCTGGGCCAAGCGGTTCGTGTGCGCACATGATTGCGGACTCGTCATCAATCCCGAGGCGCTGCGGCGCACGCTCGAGTGCGGAATGCTGCACTCGTTGAGCCGAACGCTGCACGAAGAGGTCCGGTTCGACGCCGAGAAAATCACCAGCGTCGACTGGGTCTCGCATCCGACGCTGACGCATGCCGACACGCCGGAGACGATTGACATCGTGATCGTGAATGGCGACCCGAATCCAAACCGCCCCGACCTGCCGCATTACGGAGCGGGCGAGACGGTGTGCAAGCCGACGCTCGCGGCGGTCGCGAATGCGGTGTTCGACGCCACCGGCGTTCGTCTCCGTCGAATACCGTTCAGGCCACCACGGGTGCTGGAAGCGCTGAAGTCCTAGGTTGAAGTCCTGGCGTGGTTAGGTCGCCTGGTGACGCATCGATCAGAAGGCGACCTTGGCCGCCAGCTGTACCTGCAACGGCGCCGCCGCTTGCGTGAACTGTCCAAACGTGGGCAGCAGACTCGATGGATAGGCGCCGGTGCCGAAGATGTTGTTGATCTCGGTGAAGTTCGTGCGGTTGAACAGGTTGAACACCTCGAAGAGACCCTCGACGTAGACGGTGCCGCGCAACGGAAATCGCCGGCTGATGCGAAGATCGACCGTTGCCTGGTGCGGCATCGTTCCGCTGTTGCGACCGACGCTGGACGAGGGATCGGCGAGATTGGCGCGGGCGCGGTCCGGCGGAAACGCACCACCGTTGCCGTCGCCATTGAGGTCCACGCCGGCGAGAATGTTATAAGGCCGGCCTGACGCGACCGTGATGATCGATGAGATATGCACGTCGCCCGGTGCGACATACAGGCCGCTCAGCACCAGGCGCTGCCGCTGATCCTGCGTCGACGGCCCACGCTCATCGTCCGGATTGAATCCGACCGGTAACCCCAACAGGTCTTGACCGTTTCGGCCGGCGCCGTTCGACTGTGGCACGAACGCGCTTTGAAAGTCGGTCGAATTGTCTTCCGCTTCCGAAAGGGTGTAGCTCGCCAGGAACTGGTAGCGACGATCGAAGCGCCTGCTCACTGAGAGCGTCAGACCGCGGTACCAGGTCTCGCCAAACGAGGTGTATTGGAGGATGGATGCCGAGGTGCCGGCGCGGCCATCGACGTCCTCGGGCCGGCGCCCGGCGCCCAACGCGGGCACTATGGGGTTGTAGTCGATCGTACCGAGTTGCTCGTGCCCTCGAGCGTAGACGTAACTTGCCGACAGGCCCACCCGCCCGGGCAGTTCGCGGTCGATGCCGACCGCGGCGTGATGCGCAAACGGCGTTTTGAGACCAGGATCGATCGAGATTTCAAGACTCGGATACGTCCCGAGCGCCGTTTCTGGCAGTTGGCGGCCCGGCGCAGTCCAGGCACCAATCGGAACCGGATTCGGCAATTGCGCCACGAACGTGCGCACCTGATCGCTGCCGTTGATCAGATTCGTGATGCCGCTCAGCGCCGTGATGTGGTTGTCGTAGAAGAGCCCGTAGGCAGCGTGGATCGATGTTTTCCTGTCGCCAGTCGGATCCCAGGCAAACGACAGTCGCGGGGCCACGTTGTTGCTGTCAGCCGGGAACGTGTAGGCGTCGATGCCGCGTACGGTGTACTCGACGTCGGGCCAGAACTGGCGCTGGTAGCGTAGCCCGAGCTTGACGCTGAAGGTCGGACGCACGCGCCACTCGTCCTCTAGGAACACTGAGAGATCGCTGACGCGATACGAGTTCACCGGGTTGCCGTAGCCCTGCACGTAGGCGGCCGGCAGCCCCAGCGAAACTGCTTGAATGGCGTTGATCGTTGGGAAGGGGAGACCGAACGACGCGCCCGGGAGCGCGGCCGCAAAGATGTAGCGGCCCCCGAAGTGAAGCGGCAGCGCCTCGTCGTTGTTGTCGATGGTGCTGAAGTCGAATCCCGTCTTGAGCTGGTGATCACCCACGAAGAAGCTGACAGTGTCGAGCAGCTGGATTCGCCGGCTGTGTCGGGGCTGCGGCGTGAAGCGCTGCCGGCCGACGCTCGCAAAGCCGGTGACCTCGAGCGTTGGTCCGCCCTGGTCGACCTCCGTGCACGGTCCGCCGCAGCGTGGGTCCAACGAGTTGACGTCCTGGTCGCGACGGGCATACTGAAAGCGCAGTTCGTTGACGAAGCTCGTGCCGTGCACGCCGGTATACGAGGCGGCGAACATGTAGTCGCTGCTGTCGAGCGACGCGCCCCGGCTCCGCGCCGTTTGACCACCCCAGGGTTCGATGTTCTCGTTGAACGCGTCCGCATAGTTGAATCGCAGCGAGAGGTTCTGTTGCTGGGTCAGCTGGTGATCGCCCTTGAGGAGGAACTGGTTGCCTCGTACTTCGTACGGGACATTGCCGGTCTCGACCACGAACCCGGCGCGCTCCAGGATCTGTTTGGGGGTTCCGAGCGGCGTGGCGCCGAGCGTGACCAGGTTCGTGTCGTCGATGTTGACGAAGTTGTTGGTGTCGATGTCGAGCCGCTCGAACGACAGAAAGTAAAAGGTCCGATCCCGCCTGATCGGACCGCCCACCGTGAACCCATACTGTTTCTGACCGTAAGAGGCTTTTTCGCGATCGATTGCGGCGCCGGAGGGATCGAACTTCTCGAAATGCTCCTTCCGGTTGAGCGTCTCGTCTCTGAAGTACCCGAACAGGTTTCCGGCGAGCCGGTTCGTGCCGCTCCTGGTGACGATGTTGACCACGCCGCCAGAAGCCTTGCCGAACTCGGCGGAGTACGAGTTCGTGAGCACCTGGAACTCGCGGACGGCCTCTTGACTGAACGTCGCACGCACGGCGCCGACAGCGGCGTCGTTGTTGTCCACGCCGTCGACCGTGATGTTGTTGGATCGGGCCCGCTGCCCGGCAAAGCTCAACCCGGAGGTCGCCGAGGCCCCCTGCTGCGGCGTTCGATCCGTCGTCACGGCCGGCGTGATGATGGAGAACGAGATGAAGTTGCGTCCGTTGATGGGCAAACTGTCGATCTGTTGCTGCGAGACGACGCTCGCAACGGCGGTCCGCTGTGTTTCGATGACTGGTGACTGTGCCGTCACCGTCAGTTGCTCTTGTGCACCGGCGACGGCGAGCGTGAACGGGAGATCGACCGCGGAGCCGAGCGCCAGCACGACGCCCTCGCGGACCTGAGTCGCGAACCCCTGCAGTTCGACGTTCACGCGATAGTTGCCGGGCGGCAGCGCAAGAATCGAATAGCGGCCATCGCCCTCTGTGACGCTGGTACGCGTCAGCCCGGTCTCTTCATTGGTGACGGTGACGAGTACTCCAGGCAGGACTGCCTTGGACTGGTCGTGCACGACACCGCTCAAGTCCGCGCTGGTGGCACGCGTTTGTGCTGAGAGCGAGGCGGTGGCCAGGACCACGACGATCACGCACGAGACCGCACGGTAATCGTTCTTCATGGACCCCTCCGCATATGTGAGGGTGGAGCATACACCCATCCGCGCGGCGCGGCGGGCGCTTCCGCCTCAGCTTCCAGTACGCTGATGCCTCATGCCCGGGCGTCGTCGAAGGCTCACTCATCCGACAGGGACGCGCTCTCGAATCGCTGTGCTCGCCATGGCGCTCTCGAGCGGCGCCGTCACCGCATGTAGCCCTGATGCCGGGCGCGCGACGATTCCATCCAACCTGAGCGACCAGCAGTTCTGGGAGCTGAGCAATGGCCTGTCCGAGCCTCCCGGCATCTTCCGGCACTCCGAAAATCTGGTGTCGAACGAGGAACTCTTTCCGCACACGATTCGCCTGTTGCGTGCGCGAGGCGGCGTCTACCTTGGCGTGGGTCCCGAGCAGAACTTCAGCTACATCGCGCGAATCCGGCCGGTGATGGCGTTCATCATCGACATCCGGCAAGAGAATCGGAATTTGCACCTCTTGTACAAGGCGCTGTTCGAGGCGTCTGGCAATCGGCTCGAGTTCGTGTCCCGCCTGTTTTCCCGCGAGGCCGCCGCGACATTCGATGCCGGCGCCTCCGCGCAAGACCTGTTTGCAGCAATCGACGCCGCTGCGGCATCGTCGTCGATGTATGACGCGACGGCTGACATGGTTCGCCATCGACTGCTCAACACCCATGGTCTGCCGTTGCCAGCCGAGGATCTGCGTTCGATCGAGGACGCGCTCAAGGCCTTCTACCTGGACGGTCCGGGCATCCACTACGCACGCTTGCGACCAAAGGACGCCCCCGGACCCTCATACCGCGCGCTGATGACCGCCAGCGATGCCAGGGGCGTCGCGCGCAGCTACCTCGCAACCGAGGACGCGTTTGCCTTCGTCAAGAACCTGCACACGAGGAATCTGATCGTGCCGATCGTCGGTGACTTCAGTGGACCCAGTGCCATGAAGGGCGTGGGCGATTACGCCCGGCAGAGAGGCAGTATCGTTTCAGCGTTCTACAGCTCGAACGTCGAGGTCTACCTCACGAATCAGCAGATGACGGTGTTTTGCGCCAATCTCGCGGCACTGCCGTACCAGTCTGACACCTGGTTCATCGGCAGCAAGGGCCTGCGGCCGCTGCCGTCGAAGCTGAGGGCCTGCGCGCCCGGCTCCAAACCGTCGGTGTAAGGCGGGTGTGGAGGGGAATCTTCCGCCTGAAGGCGGAAGCCACCCGAGGCAAAGTTTCCTCGACACACTCGCGTGGCTTCCGCCTTTAGGCGGAAGGGCGCATCGCCTCGCTGCGGCGTTTCAATCCCTCCGCTTCCATGCCCAGATATCGATTGCTGATGGCGCTCGTCATGCGCCCGAGCAGGCGGGCCAGCATGCCCTGGAAGTGCAACCCGAGCGTGGCGCGGGCGGAAACTTGGGCTGACGGATGACGGCCCGGCTACCGACACGCAACGGCCCATCATCCAGCCGCCGAACGCTTCGTACGGAAGCGGTCCACTCGTGCCATCGCTCGACGTCAGACATCACGGACCAGACCGTGTCGGGCGACGCAGCGATCTCGGTGAAATCTGGAAGTCCAACGCCGCTCTCGCTGAGCGTCATTGTGACCTGCGCGCCACGAGACAATCGAGTGCTTCTTCACTAGCCTTGGCTTCACGAAACGGCACGCCCGCCGGTCGATCAATGGCGCGTTTGCACGGTAATTCACGCGAACCGCTGCCAAAGGCTATCTCAGCCTTGACGGCTCTGCGTCTCCATTCGATACTCGCCCTCTCGCGATTGCTCGGCGTGTAGCGCTCTCGTCTTCACATGTCGCCGCGCAGGAGACCCCCATGACGCATCAAAGGCATCGTCGAAGGTTCGTATCGTTGGTGCTCTCGGCCATTGCGCTGGCGCTGACTGCTTCGGACGGAATACTCACGGCTGCCGCGGCGTCGCAAGAAGCTCAAGGTGACGGCCGTGTGGACGTCCTGATCGCCTTTCACGGGAAGCCGGGCTCCGATGAAGAGGCGCTGGTCCGAGGAGGAGGCGGGGAGGTCAAACACCGCTACCGTCTGGTCGACGCGATCGCTGCGCGGCTGCCCGTGCAAGCGGTGAACGCACTTCGCCGGAATCCCCGGGTGAGAGCCATCGAGCCCGATGGCCGGGTCTTTGCGCTCGATGCCGAACTCGACAATTCGTGGGGCGTCAAGCGAATCGGGGCCGGTGTTGTACATCAGGGCGGCATTCGCGGCACGGGAGTGAAAGTCGCGGTGATCGACACCGGAGTCGACTACAACCACCCCGATCTCGCTCTGAACTACGAGGACGGATTCGACTTCGTCAACAACGACAACGATCCGTTCGACGACAACCGGCATGGGACGCATGTGGCCGGCACCATTGCCGCGCGAGACAACGATTCGGGCGTGGTGGGCGTCGCCCCTGAGGCCCGTATCTATGCATTGAAGGTCCTGGGCGCCGACGGCAGCGGATCATTCAGCGCAGTGATCGCGGCCTTACAGTGGGCTGTAGACAACGGCATCCAGATTACGAACAACAGTTATGGCAGCAGTCAGGATCCGGGTTCGACTGTGCAAGCGGCGTTCGACAACGCTGCCGCGGCGGGGATCCTGCACATCGCCGCGGCCGGCAACACCGGCACGTGCGAAGGCACGGGCGACAACGTCGGCTATCCGGCTCGGTACGCATCGGTGATGGCGGTGGCGGCAACCGGCCCCGATGATGAGAGCCCGTGCTTTTCGAGCACGGGTGCCGACGTCGAGATCGCGGCACCAGGGGTGTCGATCAACTCCACGGTTCCCGGCGGGGGATATCAATTGCTGAGCGGCACGTCGATGGCCGCACCCCATGTTGCCGGCACGGCCGCTCTGATCCTCGACAACGGTGTGACTGATGCCAACGGCGACGGCCGCGTAAACGCCGACGATGTCCGTGACATTCTCGTCAACACAGCGCAGGATCTCGGCACCACTGGTCGCGACACATGGTTTGGATTCGGGCTCGTCGATGCTCTCGCGGCTACGGGCGCTCCCGGCGAACGAGATCCGGAGGTCTCGGTCTCGCTGTCAATCGACAAAACGAGCTACATCAAAGGCACGGACTCCGTGGTGAAGCTGACCGCCGACGTCACGGACGAAAACGGCGAGCCAATTTCCGGACTGCCTGCATCGGCGTTTGCCACGACGCTGGACGGCAGCGGCCAACCACCGGTGGTGTTCAGCGAAACCACAACGGCAGGCCGATACACGGGGACCCTCAACATCGTCTCGACAGCGACGGGCTCGCACGCCGTGGCCATCGTCGTCACCGATGTCGACAACGTGTCAGGTACGGATTCGACGTCGTTCACTCTCAATGGCGCCCTGCGAGTAACGTCGATCACCTACCGGACTTCGGGCGGCCCGAACGGCAAGCATCTGTCTATCACGGCTGCGGTCGCCAACGAAAACGGTACGCCCGTCGCAGGCGCGAGCGTGTCGGTCAGCATCACATGGAACAATGCGCCCTATTCCACGAAGAGCGGATCGAGCAACACCGGCGGCGCTGCCGTCTTCGAGTTGAAGAATACGCCCGCAGGGTGTTACGTCACGACAGTTTTCAGCGCGTCGGCGAGTTCGCGTGTCTGGAACGGGGTGACACCGGCCAACAGCTTCTGCAAGTGACCGGTGACGACGTGCAGCGGGTCGGCTACTCCGACCTGAGGGCGATCAGCGGATCGACGGCCGTTGCGCGTCGCGTCGGGATGTAGCTGGCCAGTGCAGCAATGGCGACGAGGAACAGTGACGCGCCGATAAAGGTCGCCGGGTCGGTCGGCGTGACGTTGTAGAGGAGCGAGGCCACCACGCGGGTCACGCCGAATGATGCGACGACGCCAATCGCGATACCGACGGCCGCGAGTCGCAGGCCCTGACCCACGACGAGACGGATGACATCACGGCGCCCCGCACCGAGGGCGACGCGAACACCAATCTCTTGCGTGCGCTGCGATACGGCGTACGCCAGGAGTCCGTAGACGCCGGTCGCCGCCAGCAGCAACGCCACCGCACCGAAGGTCGAGAACAGCCACCCAAAGAGACCATACTGCCACGAGCCCAGTCGTTTGACTTCGGTCATCGATCGGATGTTGAAGAGGGGAATCCCGGAGTCGAGTCGGCGGATTTCTTCGCGGACCGACGCCGTGATGGCAGCCGGATCGCCGGCAGCGACGCGAATCGTCAGGCCCGTGTTTGGCGTTGCGCCGTACGGGAACGGCGCATATGCGTGGAGCGGTTCTTCCTCCTGGGGCTCGACCTCGAAGTGCTGAAGGTCTCGCACTACCCCGATGATCGTGAACGAGTCAGTGATGGCTGGATCGTTGAGGCCGAACTGACGTCCAACTGGATCTTCGTTCGGCCAGAAGCGTGCGGCCAGCGTTTCGTTGATGATCGCGACCGGCTGCCGCGACTGGCCCTCGGCCTCGGTGAAGTCCCGGCCGCGCGTGAGCGCGACGTTCAGCGTCTTCATCAGGTGCGGCGTCACGGCTGTGAATCCGATGGAGGGCTCTTCGCCCGCCGGCCATGTCCGGCCTTCGATTCGAATGCGTCCACCGCCCCCGCCGCCACTGAGTGGGACCCAGTTGGATGCAAACGCCGCCGTGACGCCTGGCAGCGCTTCGATTGCCCGCACGATTTCGTCGGTCCGCCGCGCTCGTACATCCTCAGCGGCGTACGTCTCGCCGGTCATGTAAAGCCGCAGCGTCAGCAGCGGCGCGATCTCGAAACCGACATCAGCATTGCGAAGATTGAGGAAGCTGCGGACGAAAAGCGATGCGCCGACGAGCAGCACCAGTGAGAGCGCCACCTCGCACATGACGAGCCCGCTGCGAAGCCAGGAGCGCGACCCCACGCCCCCGGTCCCACGTCCACCCTCTTTGAGCGCCGTCTGAAGATTCAGCGTCGCCGTTTGCAGGGCCGGTGCCAGGCCAAACAGCACTCCGGTGGCGACCGCGATACCGATGGTGTAGATCAGAACCGCCGTGTTGATCTCCCAATGAATCAGATACGGGATGTCATTGGGTGGTATGGCGCGCCGCATCAGCTCGTTACCGACATAGGCGATCGCGACCCCTGGCGGTACCGCGAGCAGCGACAACATGACGGCCTCGGTCATCAGCTGCCGCGCGATGCGTCCACGGCCCGCCCCGATGGCCGCGCGGATGGAAATCTCTCGACGGCGCGCCGCGGCGCGCGCCAGCATCAGGTTGGCCACGTTCGCACACGCGATGATGAGCACGAGCGTGACCGCTCCCATCATCGTGAGAATGACCAGCCGCACCTCCTCCGGCACGAAAAGGTCCCTGAGGGACCTGACGAGCGACGTCCACCGGTCGTTGCTGGCGGGAAACTCCTGCGAGAGGCCAGCCGTCACGGCCTTCATCTCTTCCTGAGCCGCCCCCAGCGAGAGGCCGGGTGCGAGCCGGCCGAACGCCATCAGCCCGCGTCGATCGCGTGGCTCCTCGTACACCAGTGGCGCCAGCGGTATCCAGACCTTTTGATAGAGAGGAAATTCGAAGTCCGAAGGCATGACGCCGACGATGGTGTGCGGCTTGCCGTTCACGTGCAGCGAGCGCCCGATGATGCTTCGATCGGCGGCGTAGCGGACGCGCCAGATCTCGTCGCTGAGAAGGGCGACGGGCTCTGCGCCCGGACGGTCGTCCGTGGCCACGAAGTCGCGTCCAAGGGCGGGCGCCACACCAAGCGTCGAAAACAAGTCCCATGAGATGGCGGCCCCGTCGTAGCGCTCAGGGTCACCGCGGTCCGCGATGGCCAGACTCCGCAGCTGCACTCCCGCGATGGTGGTGAACGAGCGGCTTCGCTCGCGCCAATCGCGCAAGTTGGCGTACGACAAACCACCCCGTTGAATGCCACTGGGCGGGTGCGACTCGTTGAGCTCCACGAGCCGGTCGGGATCAAGAAAGGGCAGCGGCTGCACGAGCACGCCGTCCACCACGCTGAAGATCATGGTGTTGACGCCGATCGCGAGGGCCAGGCAGATCGTGGCGACGAGGGTGAAACCGGGATTGTGGCGAAGCGTCCGGGCCGCGTATCGGAGGTCCTGCGTCAGCACAGGGGATTAGACGCCGTGGTTCGATGAAAGTTCGGGTTGGGCCCTACCCAAGTGCCTTGAAATATCTCTTGTCTCTCTTGCGTGCCGCGATTTCGCGAACGGTGCGGCCGTCCTTGCCGGGAACATCAGGATTGGCGCCGTGTTTCAGCAAGAGCTTGAAAACTGCGACGTTGTACTCCTTCAAGATCACGACGTGCAGCGGGGTCGTCCCATCCACCGCGGCGAGGTTTGGATTTGCTCCGAGTCGGAGCATTTCTTTCAAGGTCTTGACCCTCTGCCTGGCTAGCGCCGGCTTGCCCTCGACGCCTCGATAGAGCACGTCCACGGCCATGTGCAACGGCGTCGCGCCGACAAAGTTGTTCACATCGTCGCCATGCTTGACGAGGTCCTCGATGATGTCCGCGTTGCCCCACCAGGCGGCCGCAAACATGGCTGAGGCCGCGGCGCCCTGATCCATGAAATATCGCGCGAGCCGATTGTTCTGTGCCTTCGCGATCGCAAACCACACGAGCGAGAGATTGGCCGGATCCTCCTCGCCGTCTTCGCCCGGGGCTGTCGTGTGCATGCCTCGCGGATCGAATCCCTGGCTGACGAGCCATTTCGCCAGTCGCAATTGCCGGCCGGCCGCGTCGGGGTCGCCGACGGTCGATCGTTTGCAACACACCTGCAACAGGTTGTAGCCCTTGTCGAGCTGCAGCTGCTTGAGTGAAGGGGCCGCCTCGAGGATGGTCCGAACACGCTCAACGTCGAAGCTCTTCAAGGCATCAATCAGGGCGGTTTTGCTCATCGAGGTCACCTCCGACACATTTTTCTTCGCGCGCTTCATTCCGGATGTCGAATTGCAGCCAGTGGCTCCGACCTACCAGTGAACGGACGGCCGCCGGCCAGTAGCCGGTGCCCGGTAGCCGGTAGCCAGTGCCCGGCAGCCGGTAGCCAGTTGTTCTAGAAGAGAGGTTTCGTCATGCAGAAAGTCGTCACGTGTCTGGGATTCAACAACAACGCGGAAGAAGCAATCAACTTCTACACGTCGATCGTCAAGAACTCGAAGATCTTGACGATCAGCCGCAACGGCGATGCTGGTCCTGGCCCCAAAGGCAGCCTGCTGGCGGCAACGTTTACGCTCGATGGGCAGGAGTTCATGGCGCTCAACGGTGGACCGTCGTTCGCGTTCTCGCCCGGGATGTCGATCCTGGTTCGATGCGACAACCAGGCTGAGATCGATGAGCTCTGGGAACGGCTTTCCCAGGGGGGACAGGAGGTCCAGTGCGGCTGGTTGACGGACAAGTTCGGCGTGTCGTGGCAAATCATTCCGCGGGCACTCGGTGAGTGGATGAGCGGCGGGCCTGCGAAAGCTCAAAGCATGATGCAGGCCCTGCTGAAGATGAAGAAACTCGATATCGCCAAGCTGCGAGAAGCGTACGAAGCAGCGTAAGCGCCCAGGCGGGCCTGTGCTACACTGAATGGGTTCGGAAGCTAAGCCCGCCTGTTAGTCGCCCAGATTCGATTCATTCCTGACTCGCATCCGCGTCCGCAAGCTCGAGCATCCTGCTCAGGTAAAGTTTCCCCAAGTGGCATCGTTTACGATGCCGGAGTTAGAAAATGAATCGAAAACTGTTTGTCGGCAACCTCCCCTTTCAGACCACGGAAGCCGACCTTGAATCCCTCTTCAGCGCCAGCGGTGGCGTATCGACGGTGACCGTGATGCGCGATCGCGAGACGGGTCGCGCCCGCGGGTTCGCCTTCGTCGAAATGGCCACAGACGAGGCGGCCAGCCACGCGATCGATACGCTCAACAACTCGTCCTACGGAGGCCGCAACCTCTCGGTCAACGAAGCCCGCCCACAGGTGCCGCGCAGCGGTGGCTTCGACGGGCGCCGGACCGAACCACGCTGGTAACACACTCGGCTCAGGGTTCCCTCGTGGAACCCTGAGCATTTCATGGCACCATGGCGGCCCAAGAACGTCATGACTCTCGAGGGTGCCGTGAACCGTCGACTCCTGCCGCCTGCCATTACCCCCGCGATTGTTCTTTCGCTTCTAACGCTGTCCCTTTCCGCTCAGGATTGGCCGCAGTGGCGCGGACCAAACCGAGATGGGGCGCTCGCGTCGTTTCGCGAGCCATCGCCCTGGCCCGAGGCCCTCAAGCAGCAATGGAGGGTCGACGTCGGCCTTGGCTATGCGACACCGCTAGTGGTTGGCCAGCGACTCTTCATGTTCACCCGCCAGGGTGAAGAGGAGGTCATGATGGCGCTCGATGCGGCGTCGGGGAAGGAGGTGTGGCGAACCGCATACGCCGCGCCCTTCGCAATGGTGAAAGCAACCGCCCGGCACGGCGCCGGACCCAAGTCCACTCCAACGTTTGCCAACGGCCGGCTCTTCACGCTCGGCATGACGAATATCGTCACTGCCTTCGACGCCACCACGGGCAAGCAGCTTTGGCAGAAGCCCGCTACCAAGGCACAGCCGATCTATCACACGGCCATGTCACCGCTCGTCGACGGGAACACCGTGATCGTTCACGTCGGCGGACCTGGTGATGCGGCGCTCACCGCGTTCGATGTCAACACCGGCGATGTTCGCTGGAGTTGGACCGAGGACAGCCCCGCCTACGGATCGCCGATCGTCGTCGAATTGGGCGGCACGCGTCAGCTTGTCACGTTCACGCACCAGTATCTCGTTGGTCTTTCCGTTGCCCGTGGCGAGCTGCTGTGGCGCCGGCCATTCAAAACGCCGTCCGACACGACCTCGCAGACGCCGATCCTGTACCGCGACACGATCATCCAGAACGGGCGCAGCAACGGCGTCACGGCATTTCGTGTCGTCCGTCGCGATGACGCCTGGACGACAGAGGACATCTGGCAAACGCAGGAAGTCTCGCTGTACATGACGAACGGCGTGGTGATTGACGATGTGCTCTATGGGTTGTCGCACTTGAACGGCGGCCAATACTTCGGCCTGGATCTCTCGACGGGGAAGGTGCTGTGGAAGAGCGAACCGCGTCAGGCCGAGAACGCCGCCATGGTGCGGGCCGGTGACACCATCTTCTCGCTCGAGGACGATGGCGAGATGGTCGTCATGAAGGCAAGCCGCACAGCAATGAACGTGGTGCGACGGTATCAGGTCGCCGAGAGTGCCACGTGGGCGCAGCCGGCCATCTCCGGCGGTCGTGTGTATGTGAAGGATGTCTCGAACCTGACGCTCTGGACGCTGGGTTGATCTGACGCATTGCGTGGCTTCCGCCTTCAGGCGGAAGATTTTCTCTAAACTCGAGTGGCTTCCGCTTTTAAGCGGAAGATTCCTCTTCGCACTCGCGTGGCTTCCGCCTTCAGGCGCAAGATTCCTCTTCCGACTCGCGTGGCTTCCGCCTTCAGGCGGAAGATTTATACTCGTCGTCACTCGGTCACCTCCATTCACGACAACAGTTCCCCTCGGGAGTATTTCACGATGCCGCGATTGCTGATTTCGCTCGCTGTCCTCTTCGTCGTCACGTCGATGCCTGCGGCCGCGCAACCCCTTGGGATGTTCACGTGGCAGCTGCAGCCGTACTGCAATGTGCTGACGCTCGCGGTCGTACAAAACGGCACGACGATGTTCACACTCGATGGGATCGACGATCAGTGCGGGGCCGGTCCGGCCTCGGCGGTCGGCACAGCGTTTCTCAAACCCGATGGGATGGTCGCATGGGCCTGCATCTGGTGACCACGCCCGGCCGCCGCCCCCGTGCACGTGACGGTGGTGCTCAACCCGGCGACCCTCGGCGGGGCGTGGACGGACAGCGGGGGCAACAGCGGCACGTTCCTGTTCAGTCCCACGGCGCCGGTCACCGGCGCGCCGCGACCGGCGGGTGGGGGACTCGCCGGCGTGGCCGTGACGAATGTCGTCGCCGGTGCGGGACTGACCGGCGGCGGGATGGGCCCGGTGAATCTCGCGGTGGCTTTCGCGGGCTCAGGGGCGGCGAAGACCGCCGCCCGCAGCGACCACACGCACGCGAAGGGGGCCGACGGCACGGCGGTGGGGAGACGGTGCGTTACAGAGCGCAGACGACGCGGTACTAGCAACACGGCGGTGGGCTCATCAGGCGCTCTGCGGACAGTCGTCTTCGGCGAAAACAACACCGCGCTCGGCTACTCCGGCGCTCCCTTTCACGAACTCAGCAGCAAGCGCCAACACCGCGGTTGGCGTTCTTACAGCTGGAATAGCTTGGCTGGGAGTGAAAATACAGCAGTCGGAACTGAGGCGCTCAACGCACGACCGGTGACGCACACAACACCGCGGTCGGATACTCGGCGCTGTCCTGAACACGACTGGCGGCATGCCATAAGCCGACGGCGTCAGCGCGTCAATTGAACACGGGCGACAACCGGCATCGCGTCAGACATCGCGGGCTCACGACACAGTAGCGGGCGGTTCCGGTTCGCATTACGACCGGGAGCGTGGCAGCCATCATCGTCGACAGTGGAGTTCAACAACATCGCTGGTCGGGCAACGCAGGCGGGACTTATCTTGGGGCCGGAGTGAGAGCCGCTGACGGATTCGGATCGGAACGGCAGGCACGCAGACGCGCGCGTTCATGGCGGGCATTCGCGGCGTCACGACGGCCGGCGCGGCGATTCCCGTGTTGGTCGATACCGACGGGCAGCTCGGGCCCATCTCGTCGAGCCGACGCTTCAAGCAAGACATCGCCGACCTGGGCGACGTCGGGCTGAAACTCCACCAGTTGCGGCCGGTGCCGTTCCGCTACACCTCGGCGACCACGGATGCGCCCGGGCCGCTGCAGTACGGATTGATCGCGGAAGAGGTCAACGAGGTGCTGCCGGAGTTGGTCGCGCGCAGTGCGGACGGGGCGATCGAAACGGTGCAGTACCACGTGCTGCCGTCGCTGCTTGTGGCCGAAGTCCAACGCCTCGAGCGCGAGCGGAAAGCGCTCGCCTGACCGGGTCGAGGCGCTGGAAGCGCTGGTCCACACGTTGAGCAAGCGCTGAGACATTTTCATCCTTCCGCCTAAAGGCGGAAGCCACGAATGCTCACAGTGCAGCACTTCCGCCGGAAGCCACAGTTGCTCACATTCGATAGGGGGTGACGAGATGTGGAGCCTCGACTCGCGCTGGTTCGATGTCGCCGTCGTCATGAGCATCTTCGCCATCGGCAACATCCTGTTCGGACACTTCGAGCAGCACAAACCCAGAGGGAGGCGTCTGCTCAAAGTGGTCATCGTGCTGGGGGTGTTTGTCGCGCTTACGGAGTGGGCCGGTCGGTGGTGGGCCTATGGCGTGCTCGCGATGCCGTTGATCGGCGCCGCTTATGTGCATTTGTGGTGGCTGCCGGCACACGGAATCAATGGGTGGACCGGCGAGCCGCGCGACAAATATCTCGAACTCGTGACGCGCGGACGCGGTGTCTGACCAGTCCTTCTCAAAAGTTCCTAACGTGGCCTGATTGGCTCACTAGAATTCGATTGCCATCGTTTCGGCAATGGTGTTCTATGAGAGCTCCACGTTTGAATCGGACGTCACGTTGCTCCCGATCGCGTTGGCCTCCCTCCAGCGATCGCTCGCAGGCATCATCCATCAGGGTGATGTTCGTGCGACGGTCACCATCTGCTACGTCGCTGGGGGAAAAACAATCATGCGCAACTGTCGGCTCGCCGAGCACCTGCAGTCAGTTGTGAGTCAAACCGATAACTACTCAGGCACACGCGTGTCCTACTGGGGCCGCTTCGCATGAAGTTTCTCTACGTCGCCAACGAACGCCAGGCGGCGGAGCTTGCTGGCTTCGCCCTTCGTTCCGTCGCTCCGGACGTGGCTGTCTCGTGGGCCGCTGGCCTGGGTCAGGCGAAACGCTGGGTCGATGAGAATCGCAACGTTTCCGCCCTGATTATCGAGGTCGAGTCCGACACCCGGAGCTTCGAAGCGCTTGTCGGCCACGCGCGGAGCGTTGGCGTCAAGGTGCCGGTGATCGGGATCCCGCTGATTGGCACCAGCGACGTGATGATGTCGGTGGGCACGGTTGCCGATGAGGTCGTTCCGCGAAATGCGACCTTCCTCGACGAGCTGCCGAAGGCCGTCGGTCGTGTCCTGTATCTCACCAAGCCGCAGGTTCAGCAGATCACGCTGCCGCCACGCGCGGAACCACTCCCTCGGCAGTCCCACGACACTGAAGCCGCGGCCGCACACGCGGAGCAGCGCGCAGAGGAAGCGCTCAACCAGCTACGTGGCCGCGAAAAGTCACTGCAATCCGCCGTCGAGCAGGAACGTACGGCTCGCGTCGAGTTGGAGCGACGCCTCTCGGAGGTCGAGCACGCGAGGCAGGAAGCCGAAGCGGCGCACCGCGACGCCGACCGTCGTCGTGTTCGAGATGCGTCCAAATTTGCTGAGGACATCAGTCGCCGCGACATGCAATTGGCGGAGGCGGCGACACTGCGACAAGCGCTCGAAGAACGGTGCCACGATGCCGTCGCTGCGCTCGAACGAGCGCGCCACGATCGATCGGCCGATGCGATCAAGGTCTTCGAGGATCAGGGCCGACGCGAATTGGAGCTCGCAGAAAAACTGGCGCACGCGACCGGTCAGCAGCAGCGTCTTGAACAAGAGCTTGCCGAGGCCAGGCGCATTCTGCAGCTCGCCGACCACCTGCAGGGCACGACCAAGACGGATGCCGAGGCGCGAATCAAGAGCATCCAGGAACAGAGTGAGGCGCGGGCAGCGGAAGCCGCCGCCGTGACCAGCGCACTTCAGCGCGAGCTGGCCGATGCCGTCGTTGCGTTGCGAAGCCTGGAGCGGACGTCGAGCGCGCAGCAAGCGCAGGCGACGCAGGCGGCGCTGCGCGAGAAAGAGCTCGATACGGCACTGGCGCACCAACGCGCCGAGTACGAGACGCTGGGAAGGCGGCTGGCCGACGAGGAGGCTGCACGACGACTCGCCGAGCAGCAGGCCGTTGCGGAACGGAGAGCCGCCGCAGACAAGGTCGCGGAGCAGCAGGCGGCATTCGACTCGGCGCTCGCGCAAGAAGTCAATCGCCGCCAGGCGCTGAGCGCGAAGCTCGCTGACGCCGAGGTCGCTCACCAGAGCGCAGTCCAGGCGTTCGAGGCGCAGTTGCGATCGGCTCACGACGAGCAGCAACGCCTCGAAGACGAGCACACGTCGGCCGTGACTGCCGCTCGCCAAGCGCTGACGATCGCCGAACAACAGGCCGAACGGCAGCGAACTGACGCGGCATCCGCGACTCGTGCACTCGAGGCCAAATTGGCCGAATCGGCAGCCAGCGAAGACACGCTGCGCGCGCGACTCTCGGAAGCAACGGCGGCACTCTCGCGCGCCGAGCAACAGACGACGGCCGACCGAAAGGCAGGGGCCGAGCAAACGCGGCAGCTCCAGGCGGAGTTCGAGGCGGCGCTCGCCCGTGAGACGGCCGAGCGTCACGCAGTCGAGGCACAAGCCGAACGCCAGCGAACCGACGCGGCTTCCGCGACTCGCGCACTCGAGGTCAAACTCGCCGAATTGGCGGACAGCGAGGAAACGTTCCGCGCGCGACTCTCGGAAGCGACCGCCGCCCTCTCCCGTGCCGAGCAGCAGACGACGGCCGAACGAAAGGCGGGGGCCGAGCAAACGCGCCTGCTTCAGGCGGAGTTCGACGTGGCGCTCGCACGTGAGACGGCCGAACGTCAAGCGGTCGCGTCACGACTGAAGGACAGCGAAGTGGCCCGTCAGCAGGCCGAACAGCGTCAGGCGGCGGAGTTGGCCGCCGCTGATGCTCGCCTCGCAGCCTCGCAGAGCAATGCGGAGTCGCGGCTGGCGGCCGCCGTGGCCAACTCGGAGGCGTTGCGCCAGGAACTGTCTGAAAAAGGGGCAGCACTCGCGCGCATCGAGCAGCAGAGTGCGACGGATCGACAATCGGCGGCAGACGAGGCACAGCGTCGCCAGGAAGAATTCGACGCCACCCTGGCACGGGTGGACGCTGACCGGAAAGCGCTCGAAGAGCGCCTGGCTGACGAGACCGCGGCACGCCAGCGCGACGAGCAGCAGCACGACTCGGCGATCAGTCAGGCGGCAGCGCGCCTCGCGGAGCATCAGCAGCAAGCCGATCTGCGCGCCACGCAGGCGGCCAGTGCGCTGAGCGCGCTCCAGGCGAAGCTCGTCGATCAGGCAGCCGCGCTCCTTGAAACCGAGCGACAAGCCACTTCGGATCGACACGCCGCGGCCGAGCAGGCCGCTCAACGTCAGGCAAAGTTCGACACCGACCTCGCGCAGGAAGTCGCGCGACGGCAGACCATTGTTGCCAAGCTCACGGAAGCGGAGACGGCACACCAGCGAGCCGTATCAGATCACGCGGCGGAGATGAACGCCGCCCGCGACCGATTCTCCAACCTGCAACAGGAGTCAGAGCGCCGTCAGACCGAATCGGCCGCGGCAGTCAAGCAGTTGGACGTCGAGCTCACAGAAGTCAGGGGTGCGCTGGAACGCAGCGAGCAGCAACGTGCCCAGGATCAGAAAGCGGCCGCCGAGCAGATCGCGAAACAGCAGCAGGCATCGGAGGCCTCACTCGCCGAGGAGATGGCGAAGACCCAGACCGCTTTGGCGCAGCTCGCCGAACAAGAAGCCGAACGTCAGCGCATCGAGGCGCAGCACGATGCCGAACGAGAAGCGGCGCGCAAGCAACTCGAAGTCGCGCAGCTGCAGGCTGACGAGCGATTGGCGGAAGCGGCCGCGGCGGCCGCCCAGCTCGAAGCGCAATTGGCCGACTCCACCGCCGCAGTGAAACGTGCCCACGAGCAGGCTGCGCGAGATCGGCAGATTGCGGACCAGCAGGCTGCCGATCGCCGAACAGAATTCGAGACGGCCCTGGCAGAGGAAGTGAGCCGCCGACAGGCGCTGGAAACGCAGCTGGTCGATGAACGAGACGTGCGCCAGCGGGCCGAGGTGCAATACACGACGGAGATGGCGGCAGCTCGCGATCAGTTTGCCGCGTATCAACAGAAGTCCGAGACGAGATTCGCAGAGACCCAGAAGCAACATGCGTCGGCGATGGCGACGGTCGAGGCGCAACTGGTCGAGCATCGACGAAATGCAGAGGCGCAGCTGACCGACGAGCGCCAGAAGGCCGAAGCACGCATAGTCGAACAGCGCCAGAAGGCCGAAACGCAAGTAGCCGAACTACAGCGGAAGGCCGAGGCTCAAGTAACCGAACTGCAACGCACGGCCGAAGCGCAAGCAGCCGACCTGCAGCGCAAGGCCGAAACGCAATTGACCGAGCAGCGTCGGAACGCGGAAACGCAGTTGGCCGACGAGCGCCAGCGCGCTGCGCGCCAGTTGGAGCAGCACCAGCACGAAGCCGAAGCGCGCCTGGCAGAGCAGACGAAACGCGCCGATGCGCGTTTGACGGAGCACAAAGCAGCAAGCCGAGGCGCGTCTCGCGGAGGCGACCGCAAACGCGGCGGCGACGCTCGAAGCCTCGCTCCAGCGAGCGGCCACCGAGCGTCAGGCGGCAGCCGATCGTTTTGCCAAGCAGCAGGCGGCACTCGAAGCCTCACTCGCGCAGGAAGTCGCACGTCGCGAAGCCGTCGAAGTGGCCCTGGCGGACCTTGCAGACCGCGTCTGCGGAGGCCGAGCGTCGCTTCGTGGACGGTATCGCTGCGATGCGCCAGCAGGCTGCGGAGCACGACGCGCGCCTCCAGGAACGGGCAGCCAAGGAACGTTCGGAGTGGGAAGCGACGCTTGCGGACCGGCATCAGCGGATCGGCCAGCTCGAAATGGACGCCGAGCGCGCCCGGCAGACGATCACGGCAAGCCAGGCGCAGGTCCAGCAACTCGAGGCGGCGAACACGGATTTCCGTACCAAACTCGCGGAACTTCAGCAGACGTTCGAGCAGGCCAAAGCCATAGCGCAGCGGTCACTCGAAGAGCTCACGCGAGACCATATGGCCGAGCGGACGCGGCTGCAGCAGACGTTGGAGCAGGCCAAAGCCACAGCGCAGCGGTCACTTGAGGAGCTCACGCGAGACCACATGGCCGAGCGGACGCGGCTGCAGGCGATTGTGACCGAGCGAGATGGCCAGCTGCACGAGCAAGCGGTCCGCTACAAGGTCGCGCACGAGGGCGCCGAAAAGGCGATCGCCGAAATCGAGAATCGACTCGGTCTGGCGCGCGAGGCGAGTCAGCGCGACGCTGGGACCATCAAGCAGTTCGAACAGCAGGTCGCTTCGCTCGGCAAGGAGATCGAAGCCATCAACCGTCAGCGAGAGGAGATCAAGGCCGAAGCCGATCGGGTCCCGGTGCTCCAAAAGCTGATCGAAGAAACGCAGGTCGAGCACCGCCTCCGGTTCGACCAGACGCCCATCGGGATGTGGCGATGCAAGCGGGACGGTGTCGTGCTCCAGGTGAATCAGGCGTTGGTCGGCCTGCTGCGCTACAAAACGACTGACGAGCTAATGGACGCGGACTTCTCGACGACCGTGTTCGAGTCGCCCGACGAGCTGCAATGGCTTGTGGACCGATGCATTGCATCACGCGCCACCGAAAGCGTTGAAACCACCTGGAGAAGAAAGGACAACGTCGGGATCGTCGTGCGTCTGATGGCGATAGCCACGTCGGTCGACGAAGTCGATTTCGTCGCGATTGACATCACCTCGCTTCGATCGCTCGAAGAGAAGCTCCGCAACTCGCAGCGGATGGAAGCGGTTGCACGCTACGCCTCGGAAGTCGCCGTCACCTGCGACAAGCTCCTCGTCCAGGTAAATCAACAGGGCCAGCAGTGGCTCACGCGAATCGAAAGCGACGCCGCTCGTCAGCAGGGGGCGTTGCTGCTCGACGATGTGACCCGCGCTGCGGGATTCCTGCGCCAGCTGACCGTCTACGGCAAGGAACAGAAGAATGCCCCCGAGCTCGTGGACGTCAAACAGGTGTTGCGTGATCT
Organism: uncultured Acidobacteriota bacterium; assembly: GCA_963802675.1. Classification (GTDB taxonomy): domain Bacteria; phylum Acidobacteriota; class Vicinamibacteria; order Vicinamibacterales; family UBA2999; genus JACCSI01. Next base: position 196,456 of record CAWDJL010000014.1, on the reverse strand, counting down.
GGAACCGGTCCTGAAGCGAGTCGCCGGCAGCCAGGTCGAGCTCGTGATGCCGAAGATGTCCACGTCGTACAACCTCGACGTCGAGATGGAACGCTTCGAGCGCATCCTCGTGAACATCGCGGCGTACGGACGTGAACGAATGCCGTTTGGTGGCCGTCTGATGATCGACGCCAGCACGGTCGTCGTCGATCGCACGTTTGTCGAGAAGTATCCGAACGTTCGCCCCGGCGCCCATGTTCTGCTCACGGTGCGTGAAGTCAAGGGGGCGACCGCTCCGGACTGGTCGACGACAGTCCGCGATCAAGCGGCCAGTGCTCCTGGCAGCGCGCAGCCCGCGCAGAAACTCGGTGTCGACCTCGGTGCGATGCAAGCGCTCGTCAGCGAGTGTGGGGGGCACCTCTGGATCATGGCGGAGCCGAGCGGCAACATGGAGCTTCGCATCCACCTGCCGCGCCGGGTGCTGGACGATCGCTCGCCGGCAAAGAAGTCGGCGCCCGGGCGTTGGATCGCCAAGCTGGCCGGCGCTCGCAACTAGCGACAACGGCAACCGTCGCTTCCGCCTTTAGGCGGAAGGCATCGTGGCTTCCGCCTTTAGGCGGAAGAATCTCGTACAATCGTGGCTTCCGCCTTTAGGCGGAAGGACTCCAGAACGATGGCACTCGCTCTGCTCGATGTTCGGGATGGGATATCCCTACCCTCCGCACCATCCCGACCTTCCGTACACCGGCAAACAACACTATTTCTTGACCTTCTGCACGGATCTGAGAAGAACACCGTTCACCAACGCGGAAGTGGTCGAGCTTGTCCTGACGCAGTTTCTGCGCGCTGCAAGCGAACGCCGCTTTGAGCTAACTGCGTACTGCTTCATGCCCGACCACGTGCACCTCCTAATCAGTGGCCAGGCTGACAACTCCGATTGCAGGGCGTTTATCAAGTTGGCGAAACAGTATTCGGGCTTTTACTTCAAGAAGGGGCATGGTCACCAGCTCTGGCAGAGGTACGGCTTCGAACGGGTGATGAGGGACGAGAAGGAGTTGGCGTTCACCATTGGCTATGTCGTCGCAAATCCCGTGCGCGCGGGTCTGGTGGAGGATCCTTCCGAATACGCGCATCTTGGGTCGCAGCGTTACACAGTCCACGAGCTCTTGAAGATCTGTGAGTACAGCAACAGTTGGGTGTGATCGGATCTTCCGCCTAAAGGCGGAAGCCACGCGAGTCCCAAGAGGAATCTTCCGCCTGAAGGCGGAAGCCACGGCCTAGTCGCGAAACTGCTGAACACCAGGTCCCTCGCGTTGGGCCCGGCGTGGCAGCTTACGCATTGTGAATCGGCAGCGGTAACCATCCGCTCGCTCTGACTGTTTCCGTTGAATCGCTCGAACCCCCAGTCATTCGTGGCCGCCCGATCTCCTTTGCGGCTTTCGAGTTCGGCTCGGCGACGCTTGCTGGCTGGAGAGCCGGTCGACTTCCTCCTCCGGAATGCGGTGATGGCCGCCCGCTGTCCAAATCGTTCTCACGCGGCCCGCATAGATCCACTGCTTCAGCGTCGAATAGGCGATCCCGAGGCGCATCGCAGCCACGCGAACCGAAAGCAGCGTCACGACGACGCGTCATCGTAGCAAAGCTGCGCTGCGTGAAGTGGCACAGTTTGAGTTGGATTAAGCCGATTTGAGTACCATCTCAGTCCGATCTAGAGTCTTACGCTGGCTGGCAGCGTGCGCACGGTTGGCCGGCTGGCACGGCGGCCCGCTGGGCACCGAGTAGCCCATCTGGGCGGGAGGGAACCGAGTGGCGGGAACGAAGCGTATGACTCGAAGGGGATCGCTTTCAATCTGCCTTGTCGTCGCGAGCGCCTGCTGCGTCGGCGCGTCGCCGGCATTTGCTCAGACGGCTGCCGGCGAGATCACCGGCGTGGTGCACGATCCGGCCGGGGCTGCCGTTCCCGGCGCGACCCTCACGGTCACGGAGACACGGACGAATCTGCAGCGAGTGGTGGTGTCCACGCGCGACGGTGTCTACACCGCCGCGAGCCTGGCGCCTGGCGAGTACCGGCTCGATGTTGAGCTCGCAGGTTTCAAACCCATGCGCCGCGAGGGCATCCGTTTGTCGACGGGCGAGAAGGCGCGCATTGATTTCGACCTCGCGGTCGGAGGCATTCAAGAACAGGTGACCGTGGTCGGGGACGCGCCGATTGTGCGAGAGGCGACCGCGAGCCTCGGCACAGTCGTCGAGAACGAGCAGGTCGTGCAGCTGCCCCTGAACGGCCGCCTGTTCATCATGCTCGCCGCCATCGCGCCTGGCGTGGCCCTGCCGCCGAACTCCGTCCTGCCTCGCATCAACGGCGGGAGACCGCGAACGAACGAGTATCTCTTCGACGGCATCTCCGTGCTGCAGCCCGAGCCGGGGCAGCTCGCGTACTACCCGATCATCGACGCCATCCAGGAGTTCAAGATCGAGAGTAACAGCCCGGCGGCCGAGTTCGGGCGGTTCAATGGCGGCGTGGTGAATCTCACGACGAAATCAGGCACCAACGCCTTTCACGGCAACGTGTTCGAGTTTTTTCGCAACGAGCATCTGAACGCCAGGAACTACTTTCAGAAGAGCAATCCGGTGAAACCGGACTATCGGCGGAATCAGTACGGCGGCATGTTCGGCGGCCCCCTGGTGAAGGACCGGACGTTCATCTTTGTCGATTATCAGGGACAGCGACAGAGCATCGGCCGCACGGTGACCTCGAACGTGCCCACGCTCGCCGAACGTTCAGGTGTCTTCCGCCAGAACATCTACGATCCGGCGACGACAGTCGGCAACACGCGCCAGCAGTTCCCCAACAACACGATTCCGAGAAGCGCGATGGATCCGGTCGCGCTGTCGCTGCTCGAGCGCTACCCGCTCCCGACCAACACCGCCACCGCGAACAACTACAGCCGGACGGCCAACGAAGTCGACGATCAGGATCAGGGCGATGTGCGCATCGATCACAAGTTCGCGACCGGCCGGGATCAGGTGTTCGGACGGTTGACCCACTTTCGTGGTCACGCCGAACCGGTGACCGCGTTTCCGGACGGGAGTGGGACCGTCCCGGCCGGCAGCGTGGCGGTCGGTCCGCAGGATACGACGTCGTGGGCGTTCGCCTCGAACTATCAGCACACTTTCTCCCCCAACCTGCTGAACGAGCTGCGCCTGGGAGATACACGGCGCGCCGTCCAGCGGAGCGCGGTGTCGTTGTCGTCGTCTGCGGGAGCCGCGCTCAACATTCCCGGCATTCCGTCGAGCGCGCAATTTCCCAACACGATGCCGACCTTTGCGCCGAACGGCTACCAGCAGCTCGGATCCCCGAATAATACGGCTTCGGACTTCAGCACCAGCGTTACGCAGATCGCGGATTCGCTGACGTGGCTGAAAGGCCGGCACACCCTGAAGATGGGGCTCGACTGGCGATGGGAGCGTCTCAACGTGATCCAACCCCCCTCGCCGACAGGATCCTTCGCCTTCAGCACCGTCGGCAGCGATCTCCCCGGGGTCCCGAACACCGGCAACGCGTTTGCGAGCTTTCTACTCGGACAAGTGCAGAACTTTGCGATCGACCTCCAGCAGACGGATATTCAGGAACGCGCGCACTTTCAGGAGTACTTCATCCAGGACGACTGGAAGGTGTCCGATCGCCTCACGATCAACGCGGGGCTGCGATACACGCTCAATTTCCCGTCCACCGAGATCAACGGTCAAACCGCGGTTTTCAACTTACAGACGCGGCAGCTCGAGTATCCCGGTACGGAGCCGGTACGGCCGCTCAAGAAGGACAACTTCGGCCCGCGCCTTGGCGCCGTCTATCGCCTGACGGACAGGACCATCCTCAGCTCGGGGTACGGGAAGGTCTGGATCGAGATGGCCGGGATCACGACGCCGTTCACGACGCCGAACTTTCCCTTTCTGCAGACCGTGTCGCAGCGCACGCTCGACAATATCGCGCCGGCATTCGCGCTGAAGAACGGGCCGACCGTCACACCAGTTGGTGCGACCCCAAATGCCGGCCTCGGACAAGGCGTGTTCACCGTTGACGGGACGCTTGGGTCGGGCTACGCGCAACAGTGGAACGTGTCGGTCCAGCGCGAGTTGACAGCGAACACGGCCATCGAAGTCTCGTACCTCGGATCGAAGATTACGAACATCGGGATCCCGGACAGCAACATCAATCAGTTGACGGAGGAACAACTGACACTCGGGCCCACGCTCATCGAGAGGGTCGACAACCCGTTTTTCGGGATCATTCCCCGCTCGTCCTCGATCGGCGACCCGACGATCACGAGGGCGCAGCTCATGAAACCCTATCCGGACTACACCGCGGTCAGCTTTTATCGGAACAATGTCGGCACGACGAACTACCAGGGTCTCGCGTTCAGCATTCGTCAGCGAATGTCACGCGGCCTGACCTACTCGGCCGCCTACACCCGTTCGAAGCTGACCGACATCGCCTCGTCGGTGTTCGACGCGTCCATTCTGACTGGACCGCTAACCAACGCCGCCGTCGCCGACAGTCACAATCTGGAGCGCGACCGCGACTATTCGACCGGAGACATTCCGCACTACTTCGCCGCCTCGGTCGTGTGGGATCTTCCGCTGGGCGAGGGCCGCGCCAAGCACCCCACTGGCGTGGTCGGCGCACTGGTGAACGATTGGAGCGTCGCGAGCTTCATGACCATGCAGTCCGGGGTGCCGGTCGCGGTGACCCAAGCAAACTTGCTTGGGTACGCCGGTTTCACGACCCAGCGCCCGAATCTCGTTGGCGATCCGACACTCCCCGATGACGAGCGGACGCCCGCTCGCTGGTTCAACACGGCCGCGTTCGCACCGGCCAACCAGTTCACCATCGGATCCGCCTCTCGCAATCCGGTGCGAGGGCCGACCTACAAGGATGTCGATCTCGCGGTGATGCGTCGCGTGGGCTTCGGAGGCGAGCGCGCGATCGAGCTGCGGTTGGAGATGTTCAACCTGCTGAACACCGCGAATTTCGGCGCGCCGGCGGCGCAGCACGGACCAGGCAGCTTCGGGACGATCACGACGGCTCTCGATCCACGGGTCGTGCAGCTCGCGGCGAAGTTCTGGTTCTGACGCGAGCGATGTGGACTGACGGCAGGCCGCCACGGGAGTTTGAGAGGGATCTTCGCTAAAGGCGGAAGGCACCCGAAGGATCTTCCGCCTAAAGGCGGAAGCCACGCGCTTATTCGCGAAACTTGCTGAACACCAGGTCCCTCGCGTTGGGCCCGGCGTGGCAGGTTACGCACTGTGAATCTGCGGCAGTGACCACTCGCTCGCTCTGACTGTTTCCGTTGAATCGCTCGAACCCCCAGCCCTTCGTGGCCGCGTAGCGATTCGTATCCTTGGCCATCACATCGATCCTCAATCGCGCGGCTTCGGTGAAGCTGCCATCTGCGTCCTGGCCTTCAAGCCAGTCGACGACGATGATCGATCCCTCGGGAAACGTGCCGGTACGATATCCCGTGATGGCCGCCGGGTTGGCGTAGATGTGACGAAACCCGCCCGATCGAGCAAAGTCAGGATGGCGCGCACTGACGAGACCGCTCTTGACGTGCACCCAGCTGCGATAGCCCTCCGGATATGGTACGGTGGGGCTGCTTCCGCCCTGCGTCGACACGTTGTTTGTCAGCGCGCCGACGAGCACCAGCAACAATCCAGCAAGTCCAGCGCGCAAGCCGAGTGAGGAGAACGGTGCTCTGCTCATCCGACGAGACTAGCTCACCCGATCGCTCGCAGCTGTTAGAAAATTTCGACCGCCGCCGGTGTCGATCCGTCACACGAAGATTCGACGTCCTTATAAGGGAGCCCCGCTGCCTGTCTTCACACCTGAGCTGGCGGCTCTCGCCAGTTGTTCGTCCGTTGTCGTGGCAAGGAGCACCGAGCATCGTGATAGCGGAGTTCGTTGACGCGCGGGACGATTGAAGGAACGACGGGCCGACCGATCTTCCGCCTGAAGGCGGAAGCCACGACCAGCGCGGCGGAAGCCACGACCAGCGCTGTGCAGGTCAGCTACGATCGAGCGATTGAAGGAGAGCAATGAAAATTGATGTCGCACGCGTCGTCTCGAGCGGCGCGACCGATGTGGAGCCGGCGCGGGCGTTCCTTCAGGGTCGCATTGGCCTGTGGGCGTTCTGGGTATTCGTTCTCTCGTTCGGCTTCTATCTCACCAATCTGGTGACGTATCCGCTGATCCGTCGCACGTCGGTCCCTCTCGCGGACGCGATCCTCCAGATGGGGAATATCGATCACCTCGCCGCATCGCTCGTCTTTGGGGGCGTGTGGGTGCTGATGCGACGGGTACGGCTGTCGCTGGCGGCTCTACAGATCCTTGACCTGACGGCGTTGTTCGTTGGGTGCACGCTGTTTGCCCTGATGGGCGGGGCCCTCATGCGGCCCCTGCTGGCGGAGGGGCTCGAGGCATCGATTGGAGCGTATGCGGGACTGCTGGCATGCGCCAACACCGTGATGGCGCGCGCCATCATCGTGCCGAGCACCCCCCGGCGGACCCTCGTGGCCAGCCTTGCAGCGATGGCGCCGCTCCTGCCGGCGATTCTCGTCGGGAGTCCCGGATCGGTCGTCCGCATGGTGAACATCGTGACGTGGTGCGCGGTCTCGGTTGCCATTGCGACCGTTGGTTCTCGCATCATTTTTGGACTACGGAGCGAAGCGGCGCGCGTACGACGCCTCGGGCAATACACGCTCGAACACAAGATCGGCGCCGGTGGGATGGGCGTGGTCTATCGCGCCAGCCATGCGATGCTGCGCCGCCCAACGGCAATCAAGCTGTTACCTCCCGACCGGGCGGGCCATGCGAGTCTCGTGCGGTTCGAGCGCGAAGTGCAGATGACCGCGCAGCTGAGTCACCCGAATACGGTGGCCGTGTACGACTATGGCCGCACGCCTGACGGCGTCTTCTACTACGCGATGGAATACCTCGACGGAATCAACCTGGAAGAACTGGTCCGCGAGTTTGGCCCGCAGCCGGCAGGTCGCGTCATTGCCATCCTCGATCAGGTCTGCGGTGCACTGGCCGAGGCCCATGAGCTTGGGCTCGTGCACCGTGACATCAAACCGGCAAACATCATCCTCACCGAACGTGGCGGCGAGCTCGACGTGGCCAAGGTTCTGGACTTCGGCCTCGTCAAACCCGTGGCGTCCGATGCTGCCGGGGTGACCGTGTCGGGGTCGGCCGTGCTGGCCGGTACGCCGCTCTACATGTCGCCCGAGGCGTTGATGACGCCCGACACGGGCGACCCGCGCAGCGACCTGTACGCGCTTGGTGCCGTCGCCTACTACCTGCTGACGGCTCACCCTGTCTTCGAAGCGGAATCTGTGGTCGAGATTGTTGGGCATCATCTCCACACCGAGCCGGTCGCGCCGTCACTACGCACGAGCCACGACATTCCTGCCGATCTCGAGGCCGTAGTTCTCCAGTGCCTGCGCAAGACACCGCAGCAGCGCCCGCAGAGTGCCCGTTCCCTGCGCGACGCGTTGCGACACTGTGTCGTGCAGCCGTGGACAGACGACGACGCCAGCACCTGGTGGCGTCAATTCCGAGCGAAGGAAAAGGCAAGGGAGGGGCTCCCTGAGGCCGAGCACGCGCTCACGGTTGACGTTGACATGGAGAATCGCCTGACTCAGACGTTGTTCGAGCGAGTCTGACGAGCTTGACTGTTGAGTGACGAAGAAAATACTGGCGGTCTGGCCGAACGCGCGCCGACGCGCAACGTCTCAATCAACAAGAGGAGAGAAATCGCATGGCAGCGAAGAACAAGGAAATCGTCAACAAGGCGAACGCCGCCTTTACCGACAACAACGTCGAGGGCTTTCTGGCCCTGTGTGCCAACGACGTCGAGTGGACGATGGTGGGAGACCGAACCGTGAAGGGGAAGGATGCGATTCGCGAGTTCATGTCGTCGATGCCCATGCAGCCACCGACGTTCACGGTCAACGATGTGATCGCCGAGGGCGACTTCGTGATGGCTCACGGCAACATGAAGATGGATGAAAACGGCCAGAAGGCCGTACCGTATTCCTACTGCGACATCTACCACTTCCGCGGCAAGCAGATTGATCAGCTGCGAACGTTCGTGATCAAGACGAACGGCACGTAGTCGGTCGAGTAGCGGTTAGCGATTGCGCGATTTGGCAGGCGATGGGGCGCGCGCCGCCTTGGCGACCATCACTTCCGTCGACTTGATGATGGCAATGGCGTCGTCGCCCCGCCGCAGCTTCAGCGCGTGCACGGCATCCGCGGTGATGACCGCCGTCAGGGATTGATCGCCGACACGCAGTCGGACCTGGGCCAGGAGGCCGTCGATCCGGACTTCGTCGACGAAGCCGTGAAGGCGGTTGCGCGCGCTGAGACCGCCGAGGGCCTCCTCATTGGTCGACGATTCGCGGCGACGCGATTCCGGCTGTTGTCGAGCGATCAGCCGCTCGACCTCGGCCTCGGACACGCGATGGTGGCCCCCTTCGGTCTTCGTCGTTCGCACGTGGCCGGTGTGGACCCAGCGCTTGAGCGTCGAATAAGCCACTCCGAGACGCTCGGCGGCGGCTCTGACCGTGAGTAGCCTCATCTCATGTCCTCATGTGGACAAAACAAGCTCGAATCGTATCACCAGGGACGTGCATCAGCTGGAGCGAGATCGCCGTTCAATCTTCCGGCTCAAAGCCGGAAGCCACGAATTCCAAAACAATGTCGTGTGGCTTCCGCCTTCAGGCGGAAGTGTGGCGCGCTGGCCGATGTTTTGCCCCGTCGCTGCCACCGGAGGGTCAGAAGTTCAACTTCAGGGCCAAGTTGGCTCGACCGAGCCGACTACACTGACGGAGACCGACTTGACCAGGGCATACACGTGCGCGCCGACGTCGATGCCCAACCGCTCAATCGCGTCTCGCGTGACCTCTGCGAGCAGCAGAACCTGTCCCACGGCGATGCGCACGATGACCTGGTCGGCCGACGGATCGGGGTGAATCGATGAGACCGTCCCCGCGATCACGTTGTGAAGACTGAGCCCGTCAGGGCGGCTGGTCGCGAGGATCACTTCACGAGCGGGTATACGGACTCGGACCGTCGCGCCGGTCGTGACGGCGCGATTGGGGGCGAGCAACGACCCTCCGTCAAAAGTCAGCTCCACGAGTCCCCGATCGGGATCTCGTCGCGCGACCCGCGCGTCGAACACGCTCCCCAGTCCAACCGCGTCTCGAAGCCATGGCAGGTCGGCACGACTCATCAGATCCGACAACGGGCCGCACGCGATCGCACGACCCTGGTCGAGAATCAGCAGGTGCGTCGCCAAACGAATGACATCCTCGAAATCATGGGTCACGAGAATCAGAGGAATGTCGAGCGTTCGTCGCAGTTGATCGATCTCCTCTTGCAATCGTCGGCGTACCGCGCGATCGACAGCGGCGAATGGTTCATCGAGAAGCAATACCGCCGGCTCACGAGCGAGCGCTCGTGCCAGTGCCACGCGTTGACGCTCGCCGCCGGAAAGCTCCTGTGGGCGGCGATTCTGATGCTCGGACAGATGGACCAGGGCCAGCAAGGCCTCCGCCCTTGAACGCCGCTCACCCCGAGGCCGATGGCCGAGCGCAGCCACCACGTTTCCGGTTGCCGTCAGGTGCGGGAAGAGCGCGTACTCTTGAAACACAAATCCGACGGCCCGGCGATGGGGTGGAGTAAACGTTCCGGTCGCGGTGTCGCTCCAGACCTCGTCGCCCGCCCGTACCCTCATCTGAGCCGGTTGCTGGAGGCCTGCAATGCTGCGGAGAATGGTCGTCTTGCCGCTGCCGGACGGCCCGAAGATGGCCAGGACATCCCCGGCGTCGCACGCAAATTCGACGTCGAGTGCGATTGGAGCCGCCTGCCGCAGGCTGACGGACAAACGTCGGTCACCCACGGCGGCGGCCCACCCGGCGCGAAAGCGCCGTCGTCGTCATCAACGTCATCACCGCGATGACGAGCAGCGTGGCCGCCATGACGCCTGCGCTTCGATCGTCGAACGCTTGCATGCGGTCATAGATGGCCACGCTCAGCGTACGAGTCTCGCCCGGCAGGTTGCCGCCCACCATCAAGACCACGCCGAACTCTCCAAGCGTGTGCGCGAACGTGAGGATCGCAGCCGTCAGGATGCTCGGCCAGGCGAGCGGAAGCTCGATGCGCGCGAATCGTTGCCACGGGGTCAGGCCACAGCAGGCAGCAGCGTCCCGAACGTCCGAGGGGATGGCTTCAAAGCCACGCTGGATCGGCTGGACGACGAACGGGATGTTGGCGATGGCCGAGGCGAGCAGCAGCCCCTCGAAAGAGAATGGCAGCGCCTGGCCCGCGATGGTCTGGAACGCCTGGCCGAGGGGAGACCGTGCCCCGAACGTCACCAGCAGATAGAAGCCCAGGACCGTTGGCGGCAGTACCAGCGGCACGGTGACGAGCGACTCGACGAGCAACTTCCCTCGGAACTGATGGACCGCCAGCAGGCGACCAAACCACACGCCGAGCGGTAGCAGGATCGCAATCGTGCCCGCACCGAGCCACAGCGAGACACGCAGAGCCGCCCAATCCATCGCCGGCTATTGTGGCACTCCGTACCCATGCTTCCGAAGAACTGCACGCGCGGCGTCGCCTTGCACGTAGCCGTAGAACTGCGCCGCTGTGGCGCTCGCGCGTTTGAGCAGCACCATGCGCTGCCGCAGCGGCGGATGATCAGCCTCCGGAACTACTGCGTGCGTGCCGCGATCGCTGAATCCCGGACCGAGCACCAGGGAATAGGCAATGAGTCCGCCGACGGCGTTGCCAGTCGTGGCGAACTGAGCGGCTTGGGCAATTGTGTCCCCCAGCACCAAGTGCGGCCGAATCATGTCCCACAAACCTCGCTTTCGTAGCACGGCCTCGGCTGCCTTGCCGTACGGAGCGACATCGGGGTTGGCGATTGCAAACCGGCTCACGCCACCGCTCTTCACGAGCTGGGCGAGGCCGTCCAGCGTTTCATCGACTGTGAGCGGAGAGCCACGAGGCGCGAAGATCGCCAAACGGCCAACGGCGTAGACGGTGCCCGCGTCCCGAGCCAATCCGGCGTGACTGAGCTGTGTCGGAAACTCTTCATCGGCCGCGAGGAACACCTCAAAAGGCGCACCTTCCTGAATTTGCCGAGCCAAGGTGCCCGATGCGCCAAACACCAACTCGACACGCACACCGTGATCGCGGGCGAATCGATCGGCAATCTCCGTGAGGGCGAAATTGAGATTGGCGGCCGCGGCAATCGTTGGAGAGCGTTGAACTCGCCAGTTCCGCTGGTGCACTTGGTACCAGCCACAGGGCGAACACGTAGACGATCAACTGACCGATGCAGCGTCTCACGGACAGTTTGCCACCCGAGCTTTGTAACTCACTTCAATAAAATGAGTCAATCTAACTCAAATTAACGAATCGATTTGAGGCGTTTCTTCATGGGGTTCTACACGGAACCCTCGTCAAGAACCGTCGTCAAGAACGTCGGGATTGGTTCTTGAGGGTATATTCAAGAGTCGTTCTGCCCCTGTGCGGCAGCGACTTTCCCAGCAGTTTTCCTGCCTGCGCTTGCGGGCTTTTCGGGCCAGGCTCCCGTATTTCTTCTCTGCCCTCAGGAAGACGCTGCGACAAGAATGCGGTGTCAGGTTCCCGAACACCATGCCCGAATTGGGGTAAATGGACGACGAGCGAATCTACGAGGACAACACCAGACATGCGCATCCTTCACTCTCGCGTCAGGGCCCGAGTCACGGTGCTCATTGTCATCAGCTTTCTTGCCTCGCCGATCGCGCCGCTGGTCCGGGCACAGGCACCGGCAGCGAAGCCCGCGTCAGCGAAGCCCGCGGCAGCGAAGCCCTCGGCCGCCGCACCCGCCCCCGCGACTGCAGACGAGGGCTGGCCACGAACCTACTCAACGGCAAGCGGCGCCGCGCTCGTCGTCTATCAGCCGCAGGTCGCGAGCTGGGTCGATCAGAAGCACGCCGTCCTGTACGCCGCGGTGTCTTACACGGGGAAGCGCGCGACCACCCCCGCGCTCGGCACGGTCAAGGTGGAGTCCGACACGAGCGTGGCGCTCGACGAGCGCCTCGTGAGCTTTTCGGAATTCAAAATCACCGAGTCGACCTTTCCCACGCTCCCGCGCGATCAGCTCGCAGCCGTTGTCAATGAAGTCGCTGCGTCGGTGCCGCTCGACGAGCGCGTGATTGCGCTCGACCGCGTCGTCGCGAACATCGATACGAGCCAGATCATCCCGAAGAACGTGGAGGGGGTGATGGCAGATCCGCCGCCGATCTTTTTCAGCAAGACGCCAGCCGTGCTCGTCAACCTCGACGGCGATCCCATCTGGGCGCCCATCCCGCAGAACGATTTGAAATCGGCGGTCAACACCAATTGGGACCTGTTCGAGCACGGTCCGACCAAGACCTATTACCTCCGCAACGACAAGGTGTGGATGAAAGCGACCGACGTGATAGGGCCGTGGACCCCGGCCGGCACGCTGCCGGCGAGCTTCAAGAGGCTGCCGGCCGACGAGAACTGGAAAGACGTGAAGGCGAGCTTGCCGGGTACCAAAGTCAGCGCCAGCCAGGCGCCAAGGGTGTTCGTCAGCCAGCAACCGGCGGAGCTGATGCTGCTGCGGGGCGAGCCCAACTACCTGGTTGTCCCAGGCGCGAAGCAGCTCCTCTGGGTCAGCAACACTGACAGCGACGTCTTCCGGATGGGAAAGAGCGGCGCCATCTACATGCTGGTCTCGGGCCGCTGGTTCTCGGCGGCGGATTTCGCAGGTCCCTGGGCGTTCGCGACGCCGAACCTTCCTGCCGATTTCAAGCGCATCCCGCTCGAGCACGCGCGGTCGCGCGTCCTCGCGTCGGTGCCGGGCACGACGCAGGCCGCGGAGGCCATTCTGCTCGCGCAGATCCCGCAAACGGCGCGCGTGAGCAAAACGCTGGAGCCGCCGGAGGTCGCGTATCAGGGTGGCGCGCCGCAATTCCAGCCGATCGAGAAGACCACCGTGGAGCGTGCCGTCAACACGGACAAGGACATCCTGAAGGTCGGCGACCTCTACTACCTGTGCTTCCAGGGCGTGTGGTTCATGTCGCAGACGCCGACAGGCCCCTGGCAGGTCACCGGTGAGGTACCGACGGCCATCTACGAGATTCCAGCGAGTTCGCCGTCCCATGCCGTCACGTACGTCACGGTGGAGGAGTCGAACAACGACGCGGTGGTCTTCGCCACGGCGGCGGCGTTCACGGGCGCGATGGTGGCCTGGGGCTGTGTCGTATGGGGCAGCGGCTATTACTACCCCCCGTACGTGTGGTACGGCGGTGGGTACCCGATCTACTACCCTCACTATCCGAGCTACGGTTTCGGCGCGTCGTACAACCCGTGGACCGGCGCATACACTCGCGGCGCTGTGGCTTACGGTCCCTACGGCGGCGCTGGCGTGGCCCAGCGCTACAACCCACGGACCGGCACGTATTCTCGCGGAGCCGTCGCCTACGGTCCGTACGGCGCGCGCGGCGCCGCACAGGCATACAACCCGCGCACGGGAGCGTATGGCGCGACGCGCCAGGGCTCGAACGTGTACGGGACCTGGGGAACGACGGGCGTCCAGCGCGGTGATCAGTGGGCGACGACGTCGCGGTACTCCAGCAACGTGACAGGCAAGACCACCCGCACGACCCAGACGAGCGGCGGGGGCGAGGCCATCAGCCGCTCGGGGCGTGGCAGCAGTTCGACCGTTGCCAGGACTGGAAGCGGCGACGTGTACGCAGGCCACGACGGCAATGTCTACCGCAAGCAGGGCGAAAGCTGGCAGAAGTACGACCGTGGTGGGTGGAACAGCGTCGGTCAGCCGACGCCGCAGCAGCGCCAGCAGGCGCAAGCCAGCGCGCAGGCACGCGCGTCCGGCTGGGATTCAACGACCGCGCAGCAGGTGAGCCGCGATTCCGCCGCACGCGCCGAGGGCAACCAGCGCACACGTGATGCGAGCAGCATGCGCAGCGGCTCTTCGTTTCGGGCCGGCAGCTACCGCGCGGGCGGCGGCCGGGCAGGGGGAGGGAGGCGATGAGGCGGGCTCGCGCTCTTCAAGGGAGAGCACGATGAAGCATTGGACGGAAAGGATTTCACTGGGAGCTGTAACAATCCTGCTGGTGCTACCGTCTCTCGCCGCGGCACAGAGCGCCGACGAACTGGCGAAGCAGACGCAGAACCCAGTCGCGAGTCTGATCAGCGTGCCCCTTCAGGGCAACTGGGACTTCGGCCTCGGCGACCGCGACGCGATCGGCACGCTGCTCAACATTCAGCCGGTCATGCCGTTCGGGATCAACGAGAGTACGAATGTCATCTTGCGCGTCATCATGCCGCTCACATCGCAACCCGGTTTCGGTGACGCGCGGATGAACGGCTTGGGCGACATCGTCACGACCGCGTTCTTCTCGCCCGCGAAATCCGGCCGCATCATCTGGGGCGTTGGTCCGGTCTTCCTGCTGCCCGCCGCAACGAACAACGCCCTCGGCTCCGAGCAGTTCGGTCTGGGCCCCTCAATCGTGGCACTCGCGCAGCCAGGCAACTGGACGGTCGGTGCGCTCTACAACCAGATCTGGTCGGTGAGCGGCGTCAATGACCGCGACGATGTCAACTCGCTGTTTCTGCAGCCGTTCCTCAACTACAACCTCGGAGGCGGGCTCTCGGTAGGAGTCAGTATGGAAGCCACTGCGAACTGGGAGGCAGACCAGGAATGGACGGCGCCGCTCATCTTCAATATCAGCAAGGTGGCGCTGCTCGGCAAGCGGCCCGTCAGCTTCGCGCTAGGCGCCGGTCCGACAGTCGCGAGTCCAGACGGCGGTGTCAACTGGCGGTTCCGGCTGGTGGCGACGTTCCTGTTTCCACGGTGAGGGACGGGGGAAGCAATCAGTGGCGCAGGCCAAGCGATGATCGCAAACACTCAACGAAGCTTAGAGGAGACACGCATGAGTACCTGAGGACAAGGTTCAGCGATCGATTCTTCCGATCCCCGATGTACAGCACGTAGGAGTGACCACCTACGACGCGAAGGATCCGGACACGACGTTTCCACCGATCGAGGCCCTGCGTCCGCCGAAGCGCGCACCCAACGTGCTCATCGTCCTGCTCGACGACGTCGGCTTTGCCGCCTCGAGCGCGTTCGGCGGCGCGATCCACACTCCGACCGCCGAGCGCCTTGCCAAGACCGGCCTCAAGTTCAACCGCTTCCACACGACGGCGCTGTGCTCGCCGACGCGTCAGGCGCTGTTGACAGGTCGCAATCATCATTCTGTCAACATGGGCGGCATCTGCGAGATCGCGACCGCCGCACCGGGCTACTCGTCGGTGCTGCCGAAGAACAAGGCGCCACTGGCGATGACGCTCAAGCTCAACGGATATTCGACGGCGCAGTTCGGCAAGTGCCATGAAGTCCCGGTCTGGGAAACGAGTCCGATGGGGCCGTTCGATCAGTGGCCCACGGGCGGTGGCGGCTTCGAGTACTTCTACGGGTTCATCGGCGGCGAAACCAACCAGTGGTACCCGGCGATCTATGAAGGCACGACGCCCATCGAGCCCGAGAAGACGCCCGAGCAGGGCTATCACTTCACCGAGGACATGACGAACAAGGCGATTAAGTGGACGCGCCAGCAGAAGGCGCTGATGCCCGACAAGCCGTTCTTCATGTACTTCGCGCCGGGCGCCTGCCACGCCCCGCACCACGTGCCGAAGGAGTGGATCGACAAATACAAGGGCAAGTTCGACCAGGGCTGGGACAAGCTGCGGGAGGAGATCTTCGCGCGCCAGAAGAAGTTGGACGTCATCCCCGCCGACGCCGTGTTGACCGCGCGGCCGGCCGAAATCCCAGCGTGGAACGAGACGCCGGAGAACATGCGACCCATCTTCGCCCGCGAGATGGAGGTCTATGCCGGCTTCCTCGAGCACGTCGACCACCATCTCGGACGTCTCATCGACGCGCTTGCAGACCTGGAGGTGCTCGACGACACGCTGATCTACTACATCATCGGGGACAACGGCGCCTCGGCCGAGGGCACGCCCAACGGCTGCTTCAACGAGATGGCGACGCTGAACGGCCTGGCGGGACTCGAGACGCCCGAGTTCCTGGCATCGAAGATCGACCTTTTCGGCGGGACGGAAGCCTACAACCACTATGCGGTGGGCTGGGCGCACGCGATGGACACACCCTATCAGTGGACCAAGCAGGTGGCGTCACACTGGGGCGGCACCCGCAACGGCACAATCGTTCATTGGCCGAAAGGCATCAAAGCCAAGGGCGAGGTCCGCAGCCAGTTCCATCACGTGATTGACGTGGCGCCGACGATTCTCGAGGCCGCGGGCCTGCCGCACCCGACTGTCGTCAACAGCGCGCAGCAAGCGCCGATCGAAGGGTTCAGCATGCTCTACGCGTTCAACGACGCCAAGGCCGCGGAGCGCCACGAGACGCAGTACTTCGAGATGTTCTGCAACCGCGGCATCTACCACAAGGGATGGACGGCGGTGACTCGGCACGGCGTCCCCTGGCTCGGCGCCTACAAGCGCGCCTTCGACGACGATGTGTGGGAGCTGTACGACACGAACAGCGACTGGACGCAGTCGAAGGACCTCGCGAAAACGAATCCGAAGAAGCTCGCCGAGCTGCAGCGTCTCTTCATGATCGAAGCGGGCAAGTACAGCGCGCTGCCGCTCGACGATCGGACGTTCGAGCGCTTCAACCCGGATCTCGCCGGCCGCCCGCAGCTGATCAAGGGCAAGACGCAGATCCTCTTCGGCGGCATGGGTCGGCTCAGCGAGAACTCGATCGTGTCGATCAAGAACAGGTCGTACGCAATCACGGCCGACCTCGACGTGTCGAAGTCCGGGGCCGAGGGCGTCATCATCGCGCAGGGCGGCAGCGTTAACGGCTGGAGCCTCTATGCCAAGGGCGGGAAGCTGAAGTACTGCTACAACTTCTTCGGCGTCGAAGTCACGTTCGTCGAAGCGACGCAGCCGATTCCCGCCGGGCATCACCAGGTGCGCATGGAGTTCAAGTACGACGGCGGCGGCGTCGCCAAAGGCGGCGCCGTTACGCTCTACGTGGACGGCAAGGCCGTCGGCCAGGGCCGCATCGAGAAGACCGTGCCGATGGCCTTCTCGGCGGATGAGACCTGCGACGTCGGCAAGGAAGCCGGCTCGCCGGTGTCACCGGACTACGGACCGACCGGCAACGAATTCAGCGGCGAAGTGAACTGGGTTCAGATCGATCTCGAGAAGGACGATCACGATCACATGGTGTCGCCGGAAGAGCGCTTCCGCGTAGCGATGGCGCGGCAGTGAACGGAAGGCCCACAGTCTACGGCCCACAGTCTACGGCCCACAGTCCACGGTCTACGGTCTACGGTAGGAACCTTCGTGGACTGCGCACCGAGAACCTTCGTGACCGAGGACTGTGAACTGTGGACCGTAGACCGAGTGGTCAGGGCTTCGACGAGTGGATGGGCATCAAGAATACGTCGGACGAATCGGTGGCGGACTTCAACCTCGAGACGCGTCCGCTCCTCGACGAAAAAATCGCGGCTCGCGCCGTCGATTTCATCACGTGCAACGGCGTGGCCGGCAAAACTTTTTCACCTACATCGGTTTCACGCACATGCACCCGCCGCTCATTCACCACCCGCTTCAAAGGCACATCGGGCGGTGGCGTGTACTCCGACGCGCTTGCCGAGTTGGACTACCGCACTGGTCAGACTGCGCCTGGGTCATCCTGCCAGTCGCCAAGTTGATGGGTGCGCTGGCGCACAGCGCGCCCGCTACCCGCATATCAAGCCAGGTGAAGAATTCACCGGATACGAGTAATCGACAGGCAGATCGACAAGGAGAAACGCTAATGAGTTCACAAGACCAGATGCATCGTTCGCATCTTCCAATGCCGAACACCGGGAGAAAAGGCCTGATTACCTTCGACGCGAAGGATCCGGCCTCGAAGTTCCCTCCGATCGAGCGATTGCGCCCACCCAAGGGTGCCCCCAACGTCCTGATTGTCCTGATCGACGACGTCGGCTTCGGCGCGACCAGCGCCTTCGGCGGACCCTGCCAGACGCCCACCGCGGAAAAACTGGCAGCGGGTGGGCTGAAGCTGACCCGCTTCCACACCACCGCCCTCTGCTCACCCACGCGGCAGGCGCTGCTGACGGGCCGCAACCATCATTCCGTTGGCATGGGCGGCATCACCGAGATTGCGACCGGCGCGCCGGGCTACTGCTCGGTGCTCCCCAACTCCATGTCGCCGCTGGCGAGGACGCTGAAACTCAATGGCTACTCCACAGCGCAATTCGGCAAGTGCCACGAAGTGCCGGTTTGGGAGACGAGCCCTGCCGGACCGTTCGACGCCTGGCCAACTGGCGGCGGCGGCTTCGAGTACTTCTACGGATTCATCGGCGGCGAGGCCAACCAGTGGTACCCGACGCTCTACGAGGGAACCACTCCCGTAGAGCCCGAGAAGACACCGGAGGAAGGCTACCACCTGGTCGAGGACATGACCGACAAGGCGATTGCCTGGATCGGGCAGCAGAAAAGTCTCGCTCCAGATAAGCCGTTTTTCATCTACTTCGCGCCCGGCGCGACGCACGCGCCGCACCACGTCCCCAAGGAGTGGGCCGACAAATACAAGGGCAAGTTCGATCAGGGTTGGGACAAGCTGCGCGAGGAGACCTTCGCCCGTCAGAAGAAGCTGGGAGTCATCCCGAACGACTGCCAGCTCACGGCGCGCCATAAGGAGATCCCGGCGTGGGACGACATGCCGGAAGGGTTCAAGCCGGTGCTCCGCCGCGAGATGGAGGTGTACGCGGGCTTCATGGAGTACACCGATCACCACGTGGGCCGGTTGTTCGACTCCCTGACCAAGCTGGGCATCGCCGACAACACCGTCATCTACTACATCGCCGGCGACAACGGCGCCTCCGCCGAGGGATCGCTCAACGGGTGCTACAACGAGATGAGCTATTTCAACGGTCTTCAGGCGCTGGAGACGCCCGAGTACCTTACCGCCCGCATCGACAAACTCGGTGGGCCCGAGTCGTACAACCACTACGCGGTCGGCTGGGCGCATGCGATGAACACGCCGTACCAGTGGACCAAGCAGGTCGCGTCGCACTGGGGCGGCACGCGCAACGGCACCATCGTCCACTGGCCGAAGGGCATCAAGGCGAAGGGCGAGATCCGCTCGCAATTCACCCACGTCATCGACGTCGCGCCAACGATCCTCGAAGCCGCAGGAATTCCCGAGCCGCTCTCGGTCAACGGCATCACGCAGTCCCCGATCGAAGGCGTCAGCTTGCTCTATGCGTTCAAAGACGCCAAGGCGGCGGAGCGGCACGAGACGCAGTACTTCGAGATGTTCGGCAACCGCGGCATCTACCACCAGGGCTGGACCGCCGTGACGCGGCACACGTACCCCTGGTCCAAGGAAAAGGCCCCAGCCCTTGACGACGACGTCTGGGAGCTCTACGACACCAACAAGGATTGGAGCCAGTCGAAGAATCTCGCCAAGGAGATGCCGGAGAAGCTCCGCGAGCTGCAGCGCCTCTGGCTCATCGAAGCGACGCGCTACAACGTGTTGCCCATCGACGATCGGTTGCTCGAGAGAGTCAACCCGGACCTCGCCGGCCGCCCGGTGCTGGTCGAAGGAAAGACCCAGGTCCTCTTCGGCGGCATGGGACACCTGTCGGAGAACTGCGTCCTGAGCATCAAGAACAAGTCGCACTCCATCACGGCCGAGATCGTGGTACCGGAGAAGGGAGCCGAGGGCGTCATCATTGCCCAGGGCGCGAACATCGGCGGCTGGAGCCTCTACGCCAAAGGCGGCAAGCTCAAGTACTGCTACAACTGGGGCGGCTTCAAACACTTCATGGTCGAAGCGACCACCCCGATTCCTGCCGGCGAGCACCAGGTGCGGATGGAGTTCGCTTACGCCGGCGGCGGCTTCGGCAAGGGCGGCAAGGTCACGCTCTACACTGACGGCAAGCAGGTCGGCGAGGGAAATATCGAAGCGACCCTGGCGAACGTCTTCTCTGCCGACGACGGTTGCGATGTCGGCGAGGACACCGGCGCTCCGGTCTCCCCGGATTACGGCCCGCAGGGCAACGCCTTCAACGGCCAGGTCAAGGGCGTGCAGCTCGCGATCGCCGAGGCCGCGGTGGAAGCAGATCACCTGGTTGACCCGGAAACTGCCATCCGCGTCGCGATGGCGCGGCAGTAAGGCGCCTCTCTCAACGTTGCATCGCCCGATCGCGCAAGACACCGCGATCGGGCGCTCTCAAGCACGCTGGTCGCACCTTGAGGCCTGGCCGGTCGTTGGCAAGCTCAGCCGAAGGGCCTGGTGTGCCACGAGGCTCGAAAGAATTCCGGGTCGTGACGACGCCACGATTGCTACCATGCTGACGCAGAGCCAGAAACCAGGAGATCTCACGATGAGCATCCAAACACGGCGCCTTCCAAAACTCATACTTGTTGCCGCTGCGGCCTCGGCCGCGCTGTTGATGCCTCCAGCTTTGTCGGGGCAGGGTCAGAAAGAAGAGTTCACTGGTTTCGCCATCAACATGAACAGCGGGCCGAGCACAGCGACCGTGGACTTCACGATCGAGCGATGGTCAACTGATGAGGAACGCAACGCGCTCCTGTCGATCCTGACCGAGGTGAAGGACCCTTACAAAGCGAACGCCCAGCTGCTGACAGCGCTCCAGCGGATGCCCAAGGCTGGTTATATTCGGACCACCAAGACGCTTGCCTGGGATCTGCGCTACGCGCATCAGAACACGCTCGAGGAAGGTGGCCGCCGCATTGTCGTCGCCACCGATCGGCCGATCGGCTTCCGGGAAGCGGCCAACCAGGCGCGCACGATGGACTACCCGTTCACCATCGTCGAGATCCGTCTCGACAAGAATGACAAGGGGAGTGGGAAGATCCTCGCGGGCACGCGGCTGCTCATCGAAAAGGGCGCACTGGTCCTCGAGAACTATGGACAGCAGCCGATTCGATTCAACGAGATTCGAAAGCGGGACTAGGTGGTCACTGCAGCACGACCACCTGATATCCGTTCGAGACGCGCGAGTAATAGGTCGGACCACACTGCGAGTAGGTGGCATTCCCGACCTGCACGTTCTTGCAGCCGGCAGGGAGTGTCGTGATGATCGCCCCCGCGGGCGGAGCGACGACCTGGTAGGTCACCTCCCCGCTGGTCATCACCCTCGTGTAGTACACGTTGTCGTGATAGTAGTAGCTCGATCCGCTCACCACGACCGTCGTTGCCGCCGCCGGCGGCTTCGCGAGCATCGTGCCGATGGCGATGCCGGCGCCGACAGCAGCTACGGCCTTCCAGGCGTCGTAGCTCTCGTACCGCTCACCGACCACCACGCCGCCGTAGCGGCCCACGGCTGCGGCACCCTCTTCGCCAACGACGACAGCGCCACGACGGCCCACGGCCGCGTCGACGTCGACATCTTCGCCAGTGACGACGTTGCCATTCCGGCCAACCGCCGCATAGCCTTCCTCGCCGCTGGCGACCGCGCCCCGTCGGCCCGCTGCGGCGTAGCCGTCTTCGGTTTTGACGGCCGCGCCTCGCGGTCCGGCGGCCACCGCTCCGTTTTCTCCCTTGGCCGCCGCGCCACGCCGTCCCGCGCGGACTTGCGCCCATGTCGGCGCGAAGCCGATCGACGAGACGAATGCCGCCGCCACGAAGAGGCCGATCAGTTGTTGTGTGTTGCGCTGTACGCTCATGGTTCGATGACCCCTTTCAACTGCACTTCGCGTCAAACGGCGCGACTATTTCTTGGTTGCGGGTGCCGCCGGCTCCGCCGCCGGCGCACCGGACGCCGTGTTCTTGACGGCCGCGGCCCGCTGCAGGATGGCAATGCCTTCGTACTCCGCTGGCAGCTTCGGGACGAACGTCGCATCGGTCA
Organism: uncultured Acidobacteriota bacterium; assembly: GCA_963802675.1. Taxonomy (GTDB): domain Bacteria; phylum Acidobacteriota; class Vicinamibacteria; order Vicinamibacterales; family UBA2999; genus JACCSI01. Next base: position 174,460 of record CAWDJL010000014.1, on the reverse strand, counting down.
CCTGCGGAGCGAGATCCCACGCGGTGAACGTCAGGTCGACCACCGGCTGACCAGTGCGCCGCTTCAGCAGCGCCTTCAGCCGCTTCGGTAGCGGCTCGCCTTGTACCGGGAGCCACAGCTCCCAATCGACGCCGACGTCCTTGAAGGCCAGGTGGACGCAGGGCGTGTCGCCCACGTTCTCGGTGCCGACGTACCCGCCGGTTGTGGTGTCGGAAAGCAGCGCCTTTTCCGCCGAGCTGTGCAACAGGTCGCCCAACGGGAGCGGTATGTCGTAGCGCTCGGCAAGCGCGTCGAGCGTACGGTCGACGGTGTCGGGCATCGGCGCTTGCGCAAAGACCTTTTCCGGGTGAGAGGCGATTGTCAGCGTCTTGCCGTTGTACCAGGACTCGAGGCTCAGGCCGCCCGTCACTTTGGTATGGAACCGATCAGGACGTCGCATGGTGTAGACACCAGTCTGCGAGACCGGCTCTTTCTTGCCGGAGGCACGCACTCTCTCGCGCACTTCGGTCGTCGTCACGCTCACCGTGTTCGCCGACGCCAGCCGTTCGCTCATCTGCTGCACCAGTTCCCGGCCACGCGCCAGACGTTCGGCATCCGTCGCCGGCTCTCGTGGCGCGCATGCGACGAGGCTGATGGTAGCCAGCCCCGCGAGGGCCAGATAGGAAAGCATCGCCTTCCGTTTTCGTGATTTCATGATCGACTCCGACTCGATGGTTTCCTACCTGTGTTTGATGCGTGCTGACACGCGGATGCCGTTGGCGTGGCAAGAGGCGGGCCAACCCCCGCAGCGCCTGAGACTCAAGGAATCGCGCGCGCGCAGGTATCTCCGCATACCTTACTGCATCCGAGACCGGAGTTGGTGACGAACAATCGGAGCCGACTAACAGCGTTTCTTGAGTGCTCCACCTCTTCGGGCGCCCGACCACATTTAGAAGGAGCGGTGGATGAGCTCTCACGATAAGGTTCAGCGGTGGGCGACTCCAGCACGGACGGGACCAACCCGATTTTCGGTCGATTCCAAGTGATGCGACCCGTTGTCGCATCGTCCTTCTACCTGGCCACCACGCTGTCGCTGTTCCTGATGCCGGCATCCGCATCCGCGCAGGAGCTCGAGCCCGGTGCGTACTGGCCCATCCCCACGGGGTTCAACATCGTCACCGTCGTCAACAGTTTCAATTTTGGCGATGTGGCGTTCGATCCCTCGTCACCGATCGACGAAGCGAGCGCCGCGATCAACACGACGGCGTTTGCGTTCACGCGCGCGTTCAGCCTTGCCGGACGATCGGCCAACGCCGGCGTCGTGTTTCCCGTGATAGCGGGGCACGTGGAAGGCTTGTACTTCGGTGAACCCGCGGAGGTCGACCGGTTCGGACTGGGCGATCCGAGAGTGCGTCTGGCGATGAACCTCTATGGGGCACCCGCGATGTCGCCAAAGGCGTTCGCATCGTATCTCCAAAGGACCATCGTGGGCGTCAGCGTCACGACGGTGCCGCCGCTCGGACAGTACGATTCGACGAGGCTGATCAATCTCGGTAACAATCGCTGGTCGTTCAAGCCGGAGGTTGGCATCTCACGCACCTCTGGCCAGTGGGTCGTTGAGGGGATGGCGGGGGTCTGGCTCTTCACGGACAACACCGAGTTCGTTGGAGGACGCACGCGCGAGCAGGATCCAGTCCTCGCTATGCAGGTCCACCTCACCTACAAGTTCACGCGCGGCATGTGGCTGGCGGCGGATGCCAATTACTTCACCGGAGGGCGGACGACGATCGGCGGGAAGCAGAGCGTCGACTTCCAGCGCAACTCACGAATCGGCGCCACGTTCTCGTCCGTGATCGGTCGCGGCCAGGCAATTCGGATGTCGGTGAGCCGAGGAGCCTACACGACGATCGGCGCTGATTTCATCTCACTCGGCGTCGGCTACAACTACGCGTGGGTGCGCTAGGGACTCCTGCCTGAAGGCGGAAGCTACGGTTATTGCTCGGCACTCATGAACAAATCGATCGCGTGGCTTCCGGCTTCAGCCGGAAGATCAATGCCCGCGCCCAACTTCCGCCTGAAGGCGGAAGCCACGAGAGGATAGATTCACAGGCTCTAAAGCCGGAAGCCACGAGAAGGTACGGGACCAAAATACGTAGTTTTACGGACCCGCTGCCCGTAGTTTTCTCGGCCCCAAGGCCGAAGTTCTACCCTGACATGGCAATTGGCCGGGCGCATAGGATGCGACCACCGAAGTCGAGGTCACTCCCAGACGCTCGGAGGTGGAACTGTGGTGCCCATGCAACTCGTAGCGATTTCGTCACGCTCTTCGTCGGGAGACGACACTCCGCAGTTCGAACATCTGTTAGCCGCCCTGTCATCGAGGTTTGCGGCGCTGCATCTCGACGATCTCGCGCAGGTCCTGTCGAGCGCCCTCGAGCAGGTGTGCGTCGCTCTCAACGTCGACTGCGGCAGCATCCTCGAGTTCAGCGAGGAGGGCCGCGTTCGCGGCTGCTGCACGCGGATACGACCCGGCATCGACGACGTCCATGTGGACGTCGAACCCGACAACTGGCGCTGGCTGGTGGGGCGGCTCCTGGACCGTCAGCCAGTCGTCATTTCACGCCTCCAGGACCTGCCCATGGCGGCCCTGGGTGAGCGAGAGTACGCGCGGCGGACCCGACTGTCCTCGATGCTGGCCATGCCGGTCGCGATCGGAGACCGGTGCACCTGTGCGCTCGTCTTGTCGAGCTATCAGCGCCACCGCGAATGGCACGGGCCGGTGCAGGATCGCGCGCGCCTGCTCGCCGAGATCATCGGCAACGCCCTGCAGCGAAGCCGCCAGGAAGCCGCGCTCCGATCGAGCCTCGCTGAGATTCAACGGCTGAACAGCCGTCTGACCGCCGACAACGTCTGCCTCAAGGAGGACATCAAGACGTTTCACGACTTCGACGAGATCGTCGGGGAAAGCGACGTGATGCGTGATGCGCTCGAACGGCTGGCGCAGGTGGCACCGCTCAACTGTTCGGCGTTGTTACTGGGGGAAACCGGGACGGGCAAGGAACTCTTCGCGCGCGCACTGCACGAGCGAAGCCGCCGCCGTTCTCGCGCCTTGGTTCGAGTCAATTGCGCCGCACTGCCTCCGAGCCTGATTGAAAGCGAACTGTTCGGGCACGAGAAGGGGGCGTTTACCGGAGCCGTCAGTCTCCGCCAGGGCCGTTTCGAACTGGCCGACGGCGGAACCGTCTTCCTCGACGAGATCGGGGACCTTCCGCTCGACATGCAGGGAAAATTGCTCAGGGTGCTGCAGGAAGGTGAGTTCGAGCGCGTGGGCTCGTCGCGCACGCGGCGCGTAGACGTTCGCGTGATTGCCGCCACCCACCACGACCTGGAAACGGCGGTGGCCGAAGGTGCGTTCCGCGCCGACCTGTACTATCGGCTCAGTGTGTTTCCGATCCACGTGCCGCCGCTGCGTGACCGCCGCGAGGACATTCCGTCCCTGGTGTGGTTCTTCATTCACAACCATCAGCGGGAATTAGGGCGCCGCATCGCGAAAGTCCCTAACCAGGTCATGACGGCCCTCGGCAATCACGACTGGCCGGGCAACGTCCGGGAGCTCGAAAACGTGGTCGAGCGGGCCCTCATTCGCTCGTCCGGCGACACGCTGCAGCTCGATGTGTCGCTCGGTGACAAACCGCGTAGCGATCGGCAGCTATCAGCGACTGGAACTCTGGACGACGTGCAGCGGGCGTACATCGAACAGGTGCTCCGTCTATGCGGATGGCGCATCAACGGCAATGGCAATGCCGCTGAGCGACTGGGGCTGCACCCCAACACGCTACGTTTCCGGATGAAGAAGCTCGGCATCGCATCCCGGCGCGGGCAACGCGGCACGGTGGCGATTGAGGGCTGATGTTCGAGGAACGCAAGGTCCCGCCACCGGGGACGTGCTATGACCCCGGCGGGTACTTTCGCAAGAGATCGCGCACGGCCTCGCGGAGCAACGCCTCGCGCCGCTTGTCGTCCGCGTCGAACTTGATATCAGCGTGCGCAACACCTCGCCAGACGACGTTGTTCGCGGCGCTGAGATCGAGCACGAGTGATCCGCGGTTCATCATCTTGATCGACTGTGTGGCCCCCGTCATGGGCGGCAGTCCCCACGCGACCGTGCCCGGCAGGAATTGCCCGATCGTCTGGGTCGACATATTCGTGGACAACAGGAGGTAATAAGTAATCGTCAGATCGGGAGCCGACGGCGACGCCTGGAGACCACGGCGGCCCATCTCGCCGTTGACGGCGTCGAGGATGATGGGCTCGGCACGTTGGCGCGCCGCCTCTGGATTGTCGTCTTTCGTGCGAGCCATTTTGACCTCGCCCGGCTTTTCCGGGGTCCAGCCCCATGTCTTGACGCGCTTGAAGTCGAACTTCTTGTCGAAGTCGACGCTGACGTCAACTCGAGCGACGACCGTCTCCAGCCCGAGCAGGATGCCGAACAAAGCGGTGAGCGCAACAATCGATCTCTTGACTTTCATGGCCGGCCCTTCACGATGACGCTAACGCGCGTCCTCAATGTCATTGACTTTGATTGTATGACCTTTGCTGGTTCCGTCCATTGCGACGTTCGATCGGCCACCGGCCACTGTCCGGGCCACTGACCACTGACCACTGACCACTGAAAATCACTCCACCCAGTGCAGCACGTCACGGACGATGGACCAGCGTGGTTGCTTGGGCGTCGCATTCTGCCCCAGGATCCAATACTTGAACAGGGCGTCGAGCGTCCCGTCTTTGCGCTTGAGCTCGATCCATGTGTTGAGGAACGTCGCAAGGGCCTCGTCTGACCGTCCGACGGCGTATGCGAGAGGAATCCTGACCAGCGCCCCCTCCGGGACCACCACCGAGTAATCGGGATGGAGCAAGGTCCACGCCGAGCCACGTTCCGCTGGAAACGCCAGCGCGTCCAGCGATGTCCGACGCTCGAACACCTCCTCGACCGTGGCGATCGGTTGGAGCGTCGCCCGCGGTGCCAGCTCGCGAAGCTGTTCGACGAAGTAGGGGAAGTTGGGGACGCCGATGATGACCGCGCCCTGCTCGCCGATGGCGTTCCAGGAGACGAACCGCTCCCGATCGTGGTCGCGCACGAGCAGACCCAAGGTTTCGTCAAGATACGAGGTTGTGAACAACATCTCGGCCGCCCGCGACGTCGTCACAGCGACGCCAGACATGAGGAGATCGCAGCGGCCGCTGGACACAAACGAACTCATCCTCTCGCGCGGGACGGGCACCAGCTCGAGCCGGACGCCGAGCTCCGACGCCAATCGATGCGCGAGCTCGACGTCGAACCCCACCAGGTCGCCGCGCGCGTTCGTGAAGGCATAGGGCAGCGAGTCGGGAAGATAGCCAATCCTGATTGAGCCTCGCGCCCGAATTCCTGCCAGCACCGATTGCCCAGGCTCGGCCGAGGCCTCGGGCGCGCTGCTCAAGACGACCGCGTCACGGGTCGGCTTCCGAAGCAGGTTCATCTCGCTCAGCACCTGATCTTTGCGATATTGAGGTGCCAGCGCGGCTTGAAAGAGCACGCGGGCGCCGCCTAGCACGAGACCCATGATCACAACTGTCGAAGCGACGAACCGCACGAGCGGACGCGGCTGCCACCTCAAGGCGCCAGTCATCGCACAGGTTCCGAGCAAGGCCACGGCCAGCGTATGCACCGCCGCCAGCAACGTGCCGAACCTCGAGTTGATCACACCGGTCGCGAGAAACAACTGAAAGGTGTCGGCCGGAATGCGAAACAGGTCGAGCAGAAATGGCACCGCCGCGTTGAGACTGCCGAAGAACGTGACGAGTCCGGAAAGAGCCAATTGGGGATAGTCGGCCACTGACACCACGGCATCGGCGAACCAACCGGCAAAGAGCACGAAGCTGATCGACAGCAACTTGCCGCTATGGGGGAAATTGAACGACGCCGGCACGATGACGTCAGGCAAGGACGCGGCGTGGGGCGAAACGCCGTGACGTCGCAAAAGCTCCTTGCTCTCCTCGATCAACGACGGGAGGACGATGAACAGGTCGCCGGCCACGAAGGCCGTGATCAACGAGTTGCGCGCGCTGTGAAGCAGGTCGACAACTGGAATCGGTGTCAGCGCCGCCACGAGCCCTGGCAGCACCCACAGGCTGACGACGAGGGCGAGTGCGCAGTACGCAAGCAGATAGATTTGCAGCCGGCCGAACTGTTCGACATTGAGTGTGCCGGCTGCGGTAGCCGCAATCGCGAAGAGTCCGTACGGTGTCAGCTTTGCCACGAGGCGTGTCGCGCGTGAAACGGTCTCCCCCACGACCTGGAGGACGTCGAGCAGCACCTGCTTCCGTTCGACGCCGATCAGCGCGAGGCCGACCAGTACCGAGAACAGGACCACAGCGGGCACGACGTTGTTGGCCAACGAGTGGAACGGGTTGGCAGGGATATAGAGGGCAACGAAGTCGAACGGTGGCCGCCGTTGCACGAGCGACGTGCTGAAGAACGAGGCGTTCTCGACCGTGGGGAAAGTCAGCGGAAGGAGAAACGCAAACGTCAGCGCGACCAGCCAGAGGCCCGCCACGACGGCGCCGACACGCAGGCCCAGGGAGCGCGCCTGCGCGTAGTCGAGCCGACCGAGACTGCTGACGATGGAGACCGTGACGTACGGCAACACGGTCATTTGCAGCAGCTTGACGAAACTGTCGGCAACCCAGGAGAGCGCGGCGGCGCGCTCGCCGAAGAACAGTCCGGTGCCGATCCCCGCCGCAAGCCCGACGAGAATCTTCTTGGAGAACGTCATGGCGCGGCTGCACAGTTGCTACTTCTTCAATGGCACCAACGGAATCTCTGATGCCAGGGTGACATTGACGATGGCGTCGAGCTTGTTCTCGATCTGGAAGAATCGAGCCGCCTTTTGCCCCGGCAGCACGGCTCGGATCTTGGGCACGTATTTTTCACGAACGGTGACCTTGTCGCGCTCCAGGGCCATCCACTCCTTGAAGAACGCGTCGGCCTTGGTATCGTCCATGGATTGGAAGTTCGCCGCGTATGCGGCAATGAGCTTTGCCATCCGCTCGCCGAGCTTTTCGATCTCGCCGCGGTACTCCTTGTAGGCCGGCCAGAACGCTTTGGCTTCGCCTTCAGACAACGGCAGATTCGCGGCGACCACCGCCTGTCGATCGGCTTTGAGGTCAGCCTGCGCCTGTTGAAGGGCGGTCCAGGGGTCCACTTGCTGAGCACTCGCAGTGCTCGCCAACACGGTGACGACGGCGGCGCCAATGAACGTTGCGAAGTGAGTCATCCTGTCTCCTGTAGTATGGTGCGGCACTCCTGGCTTTCGGCTTAGAGCTTGTGAATAAATCGATCGCGTGGCTTCCGGCTTCAGCCGGAAGGTCAATGCCCGCGCCCAACTTCCGCCTGAAGGCGGAAGCCACGAGAGGATAAATCGTAGTCCTGGCCTCATCCTCACGACTCCTTGCAAGAATACTGGGGGTACGAGATTCAAGATTACTTCAGGCGATCACTGCCGAAGGACGACCAAAACCATCGCCAACACCCCGAGTCCCCCGACAATGCCAGCGACGAGGCCAGCGATCGACTTCGGCATGATGTCACCGTACCTGTCTCGTAGCAGGTGGGTACTTTGGCGATGCTCGATAAACGAGACGACGAGCGACCCGATTCCGATCGCAATCAGAATCAATGCGAACTCGCGTGGGCCGATCAAACCATAGGGTTGCTCGGCGCGGCCGCGGAGCTCGAGCTCAAAGAACTTGTAGATGGTGAAGCCGAACGAGATCAGTGATGCGGCGGTCCGCACCCACGCCAGTATCGTTCGCTCGTGCGCGAGCCACGTACGTTCCACGGCAAGCTTGGTACCGGTGTCGAGGTCGATAGCAGGGGTTGACATAAGGTCTCGACGGGCTTGGCAAGAGTCGCGCCACGATCACGATCAAACGCGGCGCCGGGTCGCGTTCCTGGCAGTCAGCGAGTTCAGCTTCAGCTGGATATACGCGGGCACTTCGAGGAGCTGAGCGCCGGCACGCTGCAACCCATACAACGCCTCGAGGCCAACTGGATCGACCGAAATGAGCTCGCCAAGGTGCAACCGAACCACGTGGACGCTTGCTGCGTGCGCCTCGAGCAGTTCGGGCACCTGCGCTTCGGTCAGACGACCAGCAAGGCGAATGAGACGGTAATCGGTCCGATCCACGATCTCCATCAAGCATTCCACGACTGCACGCTTCGCAAGAGTTGGGCCACGACCCGACCTTGGCGTGACTCGCCGAGTGTCCCAAGACGTCCGGTTCAACGCGCGCTGGCGGGGCGGGGGCGTTGGCCCGCACGACGACATGTCGTGACTCATCTCACCGCTGGTTGTGAGTCGCTGTGCACGAAAGGGTCGTTCATCGCTGTTCGGCTGGCCTGACTCTTGCGATGCGCCGCGGGCATGGAAGCGCTGCGATACGCGATTGAGCTGGCGGCTCAGGCGATCGAGTTGTTTGCTGTCACGGTCATCGTCTTGGCGATCGTGCATGCGACGACCAGGTTCCTGCTCCAACTGCAGCGAGAGCAGAAGGACGCTTACGAAGGTTACAAGAGGTACCTCGGGAAGTCGCTATTGCTCGCACTCGAGTTTCTTGTGGCCGCCGACATCGTTCGGACCGTTGCCTTGGAACCGACCTTGGCCAACGTCCAGATTCTCGGGCTGCTCGTGATCATCCGCACGTTTCTGAGCTGGTCCTTGGTCGTCGAAATGGAGGGCCGGTGGCCCTGGCGGGCGCACCAACAGGAGTGACACGGCGCGCCTGGACTCGAGCGACTGCTTCACGACTATTCGGTGACGTCTTGTCCGCTGATGCGAATTGGCTGGTGTGCCATTCAGGCAGCTGGACCGTCCTGCCGTTGCGGCAAGACCGGCGAAATACCCATCAATCGGCCATTTTCAGGCCGCATTTTCATGCCGATTGGTTGGCGAGCCTTTTGCCTAAGTCAGTCGCATGCCGCAAGTGACCATCAAGACCACGATTGCCGGCAAAGAAGAATCGCTGTCCGAGTATCTGTGCGATTGGTCCGATTGCCCCAATCCGGCTCAGCATGTCGTGGGGGTTGTTCGCGAACTCAGGTCCGTCTCCATGGTGTGCGACGAGCACTGGGAGTCCATCCTCAAGCAACGACGGAACAACGCTGCATAGCGACACCGCTGCCTTCCCGATTACTGCGCTTTGCTACCATGTGGTCCGTTGCACGAAACGCGCATTGAACGCGATGCGGCGTGTGAACTGCGCCATGTCTTCGTCAGACACCGTCAGGACGTCCGTCAACACAAACCAGCGCACACCTTCGGTGCACGGGGGCGTTGTGAGTGATCCAAGGTATTGGTAGTTGATCGTCGAGGCTGGAAGAAACGAGCGCAGGTCGAACGGCGGTAGCGTCGTTTTCGTGTTCAGCGGCGCATCGACGGCCGGAAGGTTCTCGAAGACGACGGCCAGCGGACCGCTGGTATGCCCCCGACGCAGATACACTCCCACAACGGCCGTGTCACCGGCGGCACTCTTGTGCACCAGGTGCATTTCCATATCGAACCCCCGGCCGTCGAACCGATGTTCGCTCGGCGTGTGGAAATGAAACTGCAGAAGCTCGTGCTCGACACCGTCCAGCGTCAGAACGTTGGTCCCTTCGGTTTCGATTTCGATTGTGTGACCGTTGTTGAAGATGTCGCCGGTCGTCGGTCCGTAGCTGACGGGTAGCCGGCGCATCCTGCGGGAGAGGAGCGTCAGCCGACCGAAGTCGATAGGCGACTGGCTCTCTCCGGTACAGGCAGCCCAATCCGGGCTCAACCCACCCCAGAATGCCGGGCCGATGTCGCCGAAATAGCCGAATTCCTGGGCGCCGGCGGCGGTCGCGCTGGACATCAGTGCGACGACGACGCCCATGGCGATTCGAGATGGTCTCGGAAATCTCATTGTCAGCCTCCTCGAGAGGTCAGAGCCGTTCGACGTGCATAGTACCCGGCCGTAGCCTTAGACCTCTTCCGCCTGAAGGCGGAAGCCACGCGCATGACGCTTTATCGATCGTCCGACGGCAGCGCAGGCTTGGCGAACCAGCGCTCCCGAGGAGCGATTTTTGGGCCTTCCGGATCGGCCTCGTAGTGCGGTGACATGATCTGGACGCCGTGCTCGTTGAACGCGTCCTGGATGTTTCCGTGGAGGGCGTCGAGCGTCGGCGCCCGAGACGCTTGATCCTCGAGCGACACGAGGAGTGTGTATTCGACGTAGAAATCTTCCAGTGCCGTCTGTCGAACGACCGGCTGCGGGTTCGTGCGAATACCCGGCGTGCGCTCGGCCGCCAGCAATAGGAGCGCCTTCACCTGGCGCCAGGGCGCGTCGTACCCGATCGTCACCTTTGTTGCCGCATACACGCCTTCAGCGTTCGCATTGCGGGAATAGTTGGTGGTCCGGGTCGAGACGACGACGGCGTTCGGAATCGTGACCTCCTCGCGCCGCGGGGTCTTCAGCTTGGTCGATAGGGGTCCCACATGTGTGACGGTTCCCTCGACATCGCCGATGCGAACGTAATCCCCAACCCGCAGCGCTCGCGAGAAGGTGATGGTAAGGCCACTCATCAGTTGGTTGACAATGCCGCTCGAGCCCAGCGAGATCATGAGCCCCACGAACACGCTGACGCCTTTGAATGCGTCCGAATTGCTACCTGGCAGATAGGGATACGCCATCGCCAGAGCAAAGAGCCACAGAAGTGCGGTGGCGAGACGTCGAGTTGGTTGCGCCGTCTCGGGATAGATCCCGGGGAGCGTGGCGCGCCCCTCTTCGACGCCCCGGAAAACCACCCTCAACAACTTGACGGCCATCCAAGTGAACGCGACGATCACCAGGACCGAAAACAGGTTGGGCATGGCGCCGAGAAAGTTGCTCGCCATGACCGCCAACCGTTGCAAGAGGAAGCTCCGAAGCGTTTCGCCCCAAGGTCGAGTGTACGGAAACTGACGAAGAACGAAGGTCAACCAGAAGTAGACCAGCGCGAGCCCGGCACTGATGGTCACCAGGCTCACCAGGTAGGGGAAGTACTCCTGGAGTCGCGACTCGCGGACCAGGAAGCCCACCGGCAACCGTTGCAGTTGACGGTCCGCAGCCCGCTTCGCGGCTCCTCCGAGCGCAAAATGAAAACGAATCACTAGTCGGAGGAGAACAATCAACACCAGGGTTGCGAGAAGCGAAAGGACACCGGCCCGCAACAGGCGTCGCGGTGTTCGAAGCTCGATTCCCTCGTCGTAGGCCAACTGCAGACGGCCGACCGTTGCCCGCGCGACCTCTTCCAGCGTTTCGGTCCCGAACGGATCGAGGTCCGCTGGGACGAGGGCGAACGCGTCTTGCTGGCCGACCATGATGACCTGACCTCCCGCCAAAGGTCTCGCCGTCACGATCCTCGGCATCCCCTGTCCGATGATTGACGAGATCAACTGGCTCGCCGATGCGGTGCGCGTGGCTGGGGTTCTCAGGAGGATGGTCGCGCGAAGGACAACGATTTCGCGATTGCTCACCATCAACGTTGCGGCGGGGGCATCGGTCGTGGCCGTGCTGACCGCCTCTTTCAGCGCCGCCGCGGTGCGTGCGTCAGCGTCGGCGGCGGGCTGCGCCGCGCTCGGTGCTCCGGGTGTCTGGCCATGGAGGACGGAACACGACAGGATGACCGCGAGAATTGGTCCGCTGCACCGAACCCACCGTGCTCTCCGACCGTTGTCTGTCATGGCGAATCAGCGTCCAAGTTCCTGGGCGTCGGGTCACAGCCTGTCGTGAGCGGGCCAGCCGTCGGCCGTGGCGTCTCGCCGAAGCCGCCTCCGGCGGCGGAGGCGGACAACTGGCAACTGGCAACCGGTGTAGTATGCCCGAAACGTCGTAAGTCGCCGGTCAGACTGACGTCCGCGAGGCGGACGGAAAGGGGCTTCCGCATGGCGCCGCGCGCATCGCTCGATCGCAGGGATTTCCTCAAGAGCGCGGGGATCGCGGCATTCGTCGGATCCGCCGGCGTTCGCACCGCCACGGCGCATTCTGGTGGCGTCCTTGCCTACGAGCCACCGGATGGAAAGTACGACTTCGACACCGTCTACAACCGAATCGGCACGGACTGCACGAAGTGGGACCGGCAGATCCGCCTGTACGGCGCGGGCAGCATCGCCGTCGGCATGGGAATCGCGGATATGGATTTCCGCGCCGCGCCTGCGATTACCAAGGCCCTGCAGGATCGCCTCGCGCACGAGAACTGGGGCTACCTGGACATGCCGCAGTCCTTTATCGCCAGCATCGTGTCGTGGAACAAGCGCCGCTATGGTGTCGAGATCGATCCCAACACGTTGGTGATTGCGGCAGGTGTGCACCCCGCGCTGATTGCCGCGATTCAGACGTTCTCGCCGCCTGGCAGCAAAGTTCTGATGCAGACGCCGGTCTACGACGGGTTCTACTCGGACCTTCGCTTCGCTCGCGTCAAGGCGGAAGAGAGCCCGTTGCGGCTCGTTGATGGGCGCTACTCGATGGACTTCGACGATCTCGAGCGGCGAATCAGCCACGAGACCAACACGATGATTCTTTGCAATCCGCAGAACCCGACCGGCAACTGCTGGAGCGCCGAGGATCTCACCCGCCTCGGCGAGATTTGCCTCCGTCGTCGCGTCGTCGTGCTGGCGGATGAGATTCATTGCGATTTTGTCAGTAAGGGGCACAAGTACACGCCGTTTGCCAGCCTGCCCAACAAGGCGATTGTGGATAACAGCATCACGTTCAAAGCGGCCAGCAAGTCGTTCGGATTGGCCGCCCACAAGATCGGTTGGTTCTATTCAACCAACCCGGACCTGCTGGCCAGGGTACGCGCGAACCATCGCGCGGATCTCAGCACGCTGGGGGTCGTCGCCAACCGCGCGGCCTACGAAGGCGGGGAGGAGTGGCTGAATCAGCTGGTCGCTTACATCGATGCGAACCACGACTTCGTTCAGCAGTACGTCCGCGACCACGTCCCGCTCGTGAAGTACACGAAGGCGGAAGGGACTTACCTCGCGTGGCTTGATGTGAGTGCGGTCGGTGATCGCATCGGCGCCGCGGGACTGGCCGAGGCGGCGAACAAAACCCGGAACGTGTCGACCGCCGCCTTGACACCGGAGAACATGGTCGAGCGGCATTTCGTCTCGCACGCGAAGGTGCACATGAACCCAGGTTCGGCTTACGGGCTGGGCGGCCACGGCCGCATGCGGATGAATATCGCGACGTCGCGGAAACTGCTGGAGCTGGCTCTCAACAATCTGGCAACGGCGCTGCGGAGGACCTGACAGGAAAGTTACAAGTTACAAGTTACCAGTTACAAATTGCGGTCGAAGTTACCTGGTTATGCACGCGCCGCAGCGCCGAACATGAACTTCGAACTCAACTTTGAACTTGTAACTTGTAACTTGTAACTTTCAGAATCCAACGATCAGACTGATTCGCGCCGTGCGAGGCAGTGTCGGGTGAAAGTGAAAGTCATCGATCCCCTCGCTCGGCTCTCCAGGCAGGCGCGACGTGTAGAAGTAGTCGATGTCGCTGTGGTCGGCGTCGAAGAGATTGAACACGTCGAGGGCCAGGCGGAGGGAGTTGCTGAAGCGGTAGCCCACCTCGAGATTCACTAGACTCGTTGCGCGTGAGCGAATCGAGTTGTCCTCGCGCAGCGGCCGTGGCCCGAAGTATCGCCAGCGCACGCTGCCAAACATGTTTCGCACGCTATCGATGGTGGCGCCGCCTGACACGACGGTGGCCACTGCGCCGGGCACGTAATCCCCGGCTGGATCATCGTCTGTGAAATGTGCTCGTGACACGGAGACGTCGGCGTCGAGCGTCAGCCATGGCCGCGGTGAGTAGTAGTTGGCCCATTCGACCCCGAACCGGTGGCTGGGACGACCGGCTTCTGTCGTACCAGCGTCGCCGATGAAGATGAGTTCCGAATCGAGGTTCAGGGTCCAGAGCGACAGGCTCGTCTGCAGGCGAGGAATCCGGACGCTTCGGATCCCGACTTCTGCGCCTTTCGCGCGCGCGAGCGGCGTCACTCGCTGGGCAACGTCGCCGGTCTGAGGATCGACGGTAATGGTCGCGCCGCGCGCATCATTGCTATGGAACCCCAGGCCGGCGTTGAGATAGAGCTCGGTTCCTTGCCATGGTCCGAGCACCGCGCCGCCCTTGGGGCTGACCAGCCCGACGTATTCGGTGCCCGAGTTGGCCGGCTCGCCCGCCGTGACGTTGAACCGATAGCCATCGACCCGTGCGCCGGCGAGCGTCCGGAGCCACGGCGTCCATTCGGTTTCGTTCTGCACATACCCGGCGACGCTCGTTTGGAGCACTGAGTCTTCCCGAACGGTTTCGAGCGGTCGGCGCGCGACCGTGTGGTACAGCCCCACGTTGCTGATGTTGTCGTTCCGCAATTGAATGCCCATCGTGTTCTGCACCGGGCGATTCGCCCAGCGCCCCAGACGTCGATGACTGAGCTTGGCGCCAGTGACGAAGCGATGGTCTGACTGACGGAACTGGTCGCCGTTCACGGGGTCGTCCAGGAAGTACGTGAAGTTCGAAAACAGGTTGAGGTCGTACCCGATGCCAAACGCCATCACCTTCGTGCTGGCATTGCGGCGGGTTCGCTGCCATTCGAACGAACCGCTGTAGCGGTACGAATCGCCGCCATCAGTCGTATCGATCGTGCCGAAGCGATCAAGTGATCCGCCGTTGACGGCTCGCGCGGGGATCTGATCCGTCGAATTCCAGGTTCCGCGATATCCCATGCCCGTGACAGCGAAGCCGTTCAACGCGTCGCCGCGGCTGTACCGTACGAGCGCGTTGACTTTGCGAAAGTTGTCGGGCTGCTCCCATGGGCCGTCGTTGCGTTGGACCTCGAGTGCCGCCAGGAGGTGGCCGGCGCCGGCCGACGGCGACGCCGCCAGCAGCGCGCGACCATAGCCCTGCCCGCCGCCGCCGATGCGCATGATGGGGCGCGCCAGGGAGTTGGTGTAGTTGATGTTGGCCGCACCGGCAGTGGCAAAGTCGCCCTGGTCCGCAAAGTACGGGCCCTTCGAGAACTGAACCCCGCTGACAAGTTCGGGGATCAGAAAGTTGAGGTCGGAGTAACCGTGACCATGGCCGTGCGTTGGCATGTTGGCCGGCATGCCTGCGACCGTGGTCGCGAAATCGGTTCCATGATCGAGGTTGAAGCCACGCAGATAGTACCTGATTGGCTTTTCCTTCGCCACTGTGCTGGCTGATCACGACGCCTGGCACCGTTTCGAGGACTTCTCCCGCTCGCATCACCGGCCGTCTATCCAGCTGTCGGGCTGTGATCGCACCCTGGCTTGCCGCCTGTGCGATGCCAACGAGGTTCAGTGCCGGGTCCTCGGCGTCCGCGAGATTGGCAAAGGTCGACTTGCCCGTGACGGTGACATCGGCACTCAGCGCCAAATACAGAATCACGTCAGAGCGCACGCGACCGGCCGCCGGAACACTGACCTCGCGTCTGGCACTGGCGAAGTTGATCAGGGCAAAGGACAGTTGCGCCGGGCCGGCAGCCAGTCGATCGAATCGGTAAGCGCCGCGCGTGTCGGTCTCGGCCTGGGAAGCGGTGCCTCCGGCGGCCCTGAGCTCGACGATCACGCCCGGCAACGCCCCACCAGTTTCGTCGCGGACGGTTCCCACGACCTCGGACGTTTGGGCAAAGGCGGTGCCCGTGAACATCATCAGGCAGGTCAGCAGGGCTACGAATATTGGGACCATCGTCGAGTTGGCAACCCCTCGGGTGAACGGTATGACGCTCAGATCGTCCCGGGAGGTGCAAGATTCCTCATCCGACTCGCGTGGCTTCCGCATTCAAGCTCACGTGGCTTCCGCCTTCAAGCCTCACGTGGCTTCCGCCTTCAGGCGGAAGTTTCGAGGTGTGGCAATTTGTCGCATCCCTGAGCGCCCCATATGCGTCGATACATTCCGGGGTGAAAGATTTTGGCAGCGGCGTCCGTCGCCCCTCAACTACATACGGATGGTCACGGTATTCGGATGGCAACGACGAGAGACTGGCAGCGCAACCGGGATATGTGGGTTCGAGTGCTTGAGAAACAGACAGGCGAGGGCGTCGACGTGTGGAGTCGCCGGATCAAGCGGCAGCGGATTGCTGGATGACACTTCAGATCGGCTTGACGAGTTGCGACGAGGTCGATTCTGAAGTCCTGCGGTGGCTAACGCGAGCCTATCGCCAGAACTGTTGCGAAGGATTCCTCGATCAGGCGGTTACTTCGGACGGGCTCGGGGCATATCCAGCCATCCGCGCATACCCTTGGACAATCGCCTGACGTTCGGCATAGCTCGCCACGGCCTCGATATCCTCAAATCCTTCAGGGGCACGACTCTCGATAATGTCGATGATGCCCTCGGGGCCGCCTTTGCGATTGCTCAACACAATCTGGCTGGTCAGTGGTCGCCGCTCGGCGTCGTACGCAGCCAGGGCGTCGACGACCGAGTCGGAGGAGGACAGATGACGGGTCAGCGAGCGGGTGGCGCTCCGCTTGCGGTCGCGATGCGTGCCATCACTGCCCAGTTGGTCAGACGCCGTGTCGGTGTGTCGCTGACGTCGATTGGATAGAAGACGAATTTTGCCGCGTTGCCGCCAGCAATCACCATCGTCTTGCCGGCGGCGTAGACTGGCCAGTCGGCCGTCCCGCGCCACAGCATGATGCCGCTCCAGATTGGCGGGCCCTCGTCTGGATACAAGATCGATCGCACAGCCGAGTGGATGCCGTCGCACCCGACCAGCGCATCGCCGGCGACGGAAATCGTGTCGCGTGCGATCTGGTGGTGAAAGTGCGCGAGAACCCGGCCACGGCGTTCGTCGAACCCCATCAACCGGCAACCCGTGTTGATGCGGATTCGACCGAGACGCTCGGTAGCGGCTCGCACCAGGACGCCGTGCAGCTTACCGCGATGGATGCTGAACTGCGGTGTCTCGTGACCTGCGCTCAGACCTCGGGGTTCCCGCCAGATGATCTGGCCCAGGCGATTCATGTAGATCAGCTCACTGGTCCGAATCCCGACGCAGTCGAGGGCAGGCAGGAGCCCCAGTGCGGCCAGTTCCCTCGTGGCGTGCGGCAACAAGTTGATGCCGACACCAAGCTCGGCGAGCTCCCGCGCCTGTTCGAACACCTCGACCTCGATTCCGGCCCGATGCAATGACAAAGCCGCGGTCAGCCCGCCGATTCCAGCTCCGACGATGATTACCTTCATTGATGGCACAGTCCTGTACTGGCAGCGTGTCATCACGGAATGGCAGCTCGCTGTCACGAAGTTTGGCTGAGGGGGAAGTGAAAAACGTGACGCGGGGCTTGCGAAGGATCTCGTCGGGTTTCTCACTCGAACTCCGGATCATCTTCAGCAGTGATCTCGTGCCGCCGACGCTGCGCGTCAAGGCGGAGCCGAAGACCATTGCGTCACCCCCGCGCACCCAGCAGGCGCCGGGGGCGGAACGCGTCGATGAAGTCCAAGTGGCAGCTGTGCTCCCGACCTGCGGTCTCTCGTTCCGACAGGACGGCGCACGCCTCATCATCGGCGTGTTGCCGACAGGTCGCTAGCCACTTCCATACCCGTGGCTTCCGCCTTCAGGCGGAAGCTCCCAGCGAACCGCTGATCTTCGGCTGAAGAGCTTCTGAATAAATCGATCGCGTGGCTTCCGGCTTTTCAGCTGGAGGGTTAATGCCCGCGCCCAACTTCCGCCTGAAGGCCGGAAGCCACGAGAGGATAAATTCACAGGCTCTGAAGGCGGAAGCCACGCAGGCACGTTGAGAACACCACGGCGTCGCAGCGTCAACCCAACTGCCTCTTGGCACAGGAATCAAGGTGTCACAGCTGGGCCGTAGCAGATTTTTGGCCGCCTCGACATCGGCTCCTGATGCAGAATAGCCGCCTTACCGCGAGCTTGACGGCTCGAGTTCGCTGCAAGGTACCTGCGAATCGGAGGACGCGATGGCCGAGGCTCCCAAAGCTGACCGCGACGGCTGGAACGCAACTCACTGGTACGAGGTGCAAGAAGGCGACCGGTTGTCGAAGATCGCCAAGCTCGTGTACGGAGACGCCGCGCTGTATCCGCGCATCTTCGAAGCGAACCGTGACGTGCTGAAGGATCCCAATCGCATCGAAGTCGGTCAGAAGCTGCGCATTCCCTAGACCTGCAGCCCCACGTCGCGTGCGAGGAGAGATGACTAGAGCCTGTGCAGTCATAGTGTCCCTCGGATTGAGCCTCATCGCCGGCGCGTGCGGTGATGGTGGTCGATCCGCCGCCGAAGCTGCAGTCAAAGCTGCCGAAGGGACGCTGGCGACGGTCCGGACAGAAGCCGTCCGCTATGTGCCCGATCAGGTCAGGGCAGTCGACGGGTCGATGGCAGCCGTCAGAGATGCGTTCTCGAAGGGCAGCTACACGCAAGTGCTGACGGATACTCCAGCGCTGCTGTCCAAGATCTCGGCGGTAGCCGCAGCCGCGGCGGCGGAGAAGACGACCACGAGCTGGCAAGCGATGAGCGACGAGTTGCCACTGGTGATCCAGACGATCCAGAGCCGGGTCGATGTGCTGTCGAAATCGCGCAGACTCCCCGAGGGCCTGACCCGAGTAGCGCTGGACGAAGCGAAGGCCGGGCTCGAAGTCATCAATCGCACGTGGACGGAGGCCACAGACGCATTCAAGGCCGGCAATCTTGCCGACGCGATAGCCAAGGCCACGATCGTGAAGACTCGTGCGGCCGAGGCGATGGCCGCACTCAACATCCAGGTGCCACCAACGCTGAAGTAGCGAGAACGGAGAACTTATGTCCACGAAGAATGATTACAGTGCCGAGGAATGGAAGGCGATCACAGGCGCTCCCGTCGCCGCGGGACTCTACATCACACTGGCCGATGCCAGCGGTCCGGTCGGCATTGCCAAGGAGGCGATGGCCGTCGGCAAAGCGATTACCGAATCGGCGGGGGCTGACGCCCCGGAGATCGTCAAGGCGCTTGCTGAAGCCGTCAGGACGGTGGGAGGTCGTCCCGAGCTGCCGGATGTGCCAAAGACAGACCGCGCACAAATGAACCTGGCGCTCATCAGTACCCTCCAGAACGCCATCAGTGCGGTCGCGGCGAAGTCGCCGGCCGAAGCGGAGGCCTACAAGGCCTGGCTGGTCTCTGTGGCCACGAAGGTTGCGCACGCGTCCAAGGAAGGTGGATTCCTTGGCATCGGGGGCACCGAGGTGAGCACGGAGGAGCAGGAGGCGCTCAAGCAACTGGCGAGCGCACTCGGCACGACGGTTCCGACAATCACGACCTAAACCCGCAATTCGCCGCCAGGCTATTGACGTGAAACGACTGCAACACGACCAGCCTTCGCCAGGGCTACGGCGGTCCGCCGTAGCTTTAGCGGAGGCGGAAGCGCTCGCAGATCATCGACAGGCCACCGACGCACCGGCAGGAGTACGCTCTGAAGAGCGATTTCGTTAAGGTGATTGCGGGTTCGATGGAGCGGCTGGCACGCCGCATGCTGTCACCGTCACAGTACCAAGCAGTGCGAGGCGTTGCGGACGAATGCCTGATCGCTATTCGGCATCGAGCTGGACGTCGACTTCTTAGAAGGCATGGGCTTCTGCGCCCGCAGAAACTGAATTTGGGTTCGGGGGAGATCAAGAAACCAGGGTTTCTAAACGTGGACCTCTACCCCGGCGGTGACGTCACGCTCGATTTGCGACTGGGCTTGCCCTTCGAGTCCGACTGCTGCGACCTGATTTTTTCAGAGCATTTCTTTGAGCATGTTGATTATCCGGAACCAATCACACAACTCCTGATCGAGTGCCTACGCGTGCTACGGCCAGGTGGCGAACTGCGATTCAGCGTACCCGATACGTCGTGGCCACTAGTCGACTATGCCGCTGGTAATGGGGCGCCTTACTTCGCGGCTTGTCTTGTACACGGCTGGCATCCTCCGAGCTGTCAAACACGGCTCGAGCACATCAATTACCACTTTCGCCAGGATGGGCAGCACAGGTTCGCCTACGATTTCGAGACCGCTGAAAAGTTGCTGCAGCGCGCAGGATTTATCGGAGTGTCGCGTCGAACCTTTGAGCCATCTCTGGATGCGCGACATCGTGAGGTCGGCAGTCTCTTCATGTCTGCACTCAAGCCTGCGAAATGATTCTTTGTGGCTCGGAGGCTCTGTCGCTTGTTCGTGAGTGTTGCCGCGTGCCACTGGACTGAGTCGACTCACGGAACTGAGACGGTGTGCAGTCGAACGCGCGTCTGAATGCCGCCGTGAAGTGACTGTGACTCGAAAACCCCAGGTTGAAGGCCAGGGTCGTGAGGTCTGACGCGTGAGGCAATTCGACCAGCGCGCGCGCCAGGCGTAACTGCATGACGTAGCGGTGGAGCGGAACGCCTTCCACCCGCCGGAATAGGTCCGTCAGGTATGTTGGCGACGCACCGACCGCACGGGCGACATCGCGCAGGCGGAGCGGAGTCGACAGTCGTGCGTGCAGGAACTCTTTGGTCGATCGAACCAGCCGCTGCGTTCGAGGGCTCGGGATCGCACGGACGGGCTCGTGTTGCAAGGCCTCGCGGAGAAGGTCGATGAGCAGTTCCTCGGCGGCGATGCCATCCCACTGACCAGCGAGTGCCTGGTGTAAAAACCGCGCCCGCAACCCCTGCAGCTTCAAATCGGCTCGGCGACTTCGCTGGCGAAACAACGGATGACCCGAGAGCTGCAGCGGCGAGAACTGGGTGAGCTCGGCCAGCAGATCACGGTCGGGCGTGATGATCAACTCCGCATACCGGCCCGCGACCGGCTGGCTGAGGTGGAAGCTCTCGCCGCCGGCAACGAACAGCACTTGATTGGGGTCGGCAACGACGTCATCGTGCCCGACGTGCCACACGAACAGTCCCCGGTAGGGAAGGCAGATCTGAAAGGACGGCGAGTAAGCCTCGGGACTGCCGTTGCGAAGCGTGCTCGAACTTCGCAGGTCTTCGACCAGACCAATGGATGACTCCCACAGGCGCGTTCGATGTATGCGCCCCGGTTCCCACGGCGCGCGAAACAGCGCTGGAGACGGATTGGCTTCGGCAGGTTGCGTCGGGATCTCGATCGAGTGGCTCACAACGTTGCTCCGGTCAGGCGCTACTCAATTGTAGACGCCGGATGTTGCCGACTGGTTCTCGAGGTCCGATTCGTGCGATCGAAAGATTTTGATAGCGGACGTTCTCGACGAAGGTTCTCAACGGGGGTTGATGTTCGCTTTGAGCCACGACTCCATTTCCACGAGTCGAGATGCAGCCTCAGCGCCGAGTGCATCCGTGAAACGGTGTCGGTTGCGGTAACTGCAGAGGATGAGCACTCGTTGATCCGGAGCAGCACGAACTGCTTCAAGGGCTCGATCCACCATGAATCGGTCCCACTGCTCCTGGACTGTTCTCATGGCTTCGCCAACCGTGGCGTACTGGGTGGTGTAGTACGCGCGCGAGAGACTCCCGGTCGTTATGTCGTGAGCGTCTGCCGGATGCTGCCAATGGGCCCGCAATACGGTCTCGAGCGCGCGCTGATAGCCAGACCATTGCTTCGAGCCTTCCGGATCGCGCGCGGTGAAGGCCTTCATCGCGTTCGAGGCATCGCCAGTCATCTGCGCGAAGAGCTGACCGCCGGGCTCCATGGCGACCGCTTTGACTGGCGAGCTTGCAAGCAGTGGCCAGATGACTTTCGGATATTCGGGCCGTCCCGGTGTGTCCTTGCGTTCTGCCAACTCGTCGGGTCGTACCTCGAGGACCATCACCTCGGGCTTGATCGCGGTGACCACGCGGTGCAGTGTGTCGAAGTCGAACGACTCCTCAGTTTGATGAAGGGCGTGGAGGGCGCCGACCACGTAGACGCCGGCGGTTTGGGTGTCGAGCGCAAAGACCCGGCCATCAGGCCCCCGACCGGACCCGAGCCCAGCAGCCAGCCCTCCGAGGATCAAGACACGTAGCGTGGCACGGTTGTTCCGCTTCATCATTCCTCCGCTAGTCTTCGACGTCCTCACCACCACACAGACGCGCAGTGACAGTGGTTGGCCTGTCCTCTCTTGTCTGGTTCGGACAGGCAGTTGGACTGACGCTGCCACGCCGCCGGGTTCCGGTGCCCGGTCCGCGCCCATCTGCGATGGCCGCTGCGGGCCGCGTGACGCGAGCCCCACCGCCTGGACGATTGTGCGGTGGGGGACCCCTGCTCGCGGATCCCCCCTGCCTTCTCGCGCGGTCGGATCGGGGAGCGGGCACCTGCACACGGCGGCGTCGCAGCGTCAGCCCAACTGCCCTCGGAACTTGTACAGGTGTGCTCCGCGTTTTCCCCTCTTCCGCGGAGGTTCTTGGTCCTAGTTCCGCGGAGTGCGTTGTCCGAGGATGTAGTGTCGACGCAGATTCGCGACCCCCAAACTGCCGCTTGACAAGCCGCGGGCATACAGTAATACTGTACTAGTTCAGTAGTACAGTTACCATGCTCTTCCGGCCCAACCCCTCGTCGGGCGTTCCCATTTACCTGCAGTTGATGGAGCAGGTGAAGCACAGCATCGAGACCGGCGCACTGCGGCCGGGCGACCAATTGCCGGGCATTCGGCCCCTGGCCGAGCAGCTCGTGATCAACCCGAACACGGTCGCCAAGGCATACCGCGAGCTCGAACACGAGGGCGTGGTCGAGTTGCGCCACGGCGCGGGGGCCTTCGTTTCCGGGCAGGCGCGCACCAAGAAAGTGACGGAGACGCTCCGGGCCGGTCAGGCGGTTGTAGCCGCGGCCGTCGATCGGCTGCGAAAGAGCGGTGTGACCGACGAGGAGATACGGCGGTTGTTCGAGGCGGAACTGATCGGGTTGGGGAAGGCGGGAGTCAATGACTGACGTGCTGGCGATTGAGACGGTCGAGCTGAGAAAGACATTTGACCGCGTGGAGGCACTCTGCGGCGTCAATCTCAGGGTTCCATCCGGGTCGATCTTTGGCTTTCTCGGACGGAACGGCGCCGGTAAGACCACGACGGCGAAGATCCTCCTCGGCATGGCTCGGCCCACGAGCGGACAGGCCCGTGTTCTTGGGTTGCCCGCTGATGTGGCGGAGTCGAGCGTTGCCATCCGCGCGCGAACGGGATTCGTCAGCGACGAAAAGGATCTCTTCGACTACATGACCGTGGACGAGATGATTCGTTTCACCGCGTCTTTCTTTCCGCGCTGGCGCCTCGACCTCGAGCAGCGCTACCTCCATCGGTTCGAGCTTCCACGCGAGCGAAAGGTCAAGGCGCTCTCGAGGGGCATGCGGACCAAGCTCGCGCTGCTGCTCACGTTCTGTCGTGGCGCCGATCTGCTCATTCTGGATGAACCGACCTCGGGGCTCGATCCTGCGATGACGGAGGAAGTGCTTCAGGCGCTGGTCGCCCACGTGTCGGGCGAGGAGGCGACCGTGTTCTTCTCCTCCCACCAGATCGCCGATGTGGAGCAGATCTCGGACCACATCGCGATCATCGATCGCGGCCGCACCGTCGTCGCCGGTGCGCTCGACGACCTGCGCGAGCAGTATCGCCGCATCCAACTGGTCTTCGAGGGCGAGGCGCCGATCGTGAGTTTTCGCGCGCCGGGGGTTGTTCGCGTCCGTCGGAATGGCCGCGTGCTCACGGTCCTCTCGAGTCGAGGTGTTGAACCGTTGATCCAGGAGGCCAAGCAACTGAATCCCCTGTCCGTTGACGTGATGCCGATTCCCCTCAAGGACCTGTTTCTCGAAACCGTCGCCGTGGAGGACTGAAATGCTCTGGTACAAATCGTGGCTCGAAACCCGCTGGCGCTTCTTGATTGGTCTCGTGCTCGCAATCGGCTCGGTCTGCAGCGTCGTGTTCGCGTACCCCGAAGTCCAAGCGATTCTTGCAATCGACCCCTCCACGTACCGGGCGACGGCATCATCGGCCGTCAGATTGCTGAAGTGATCGCGCTGTCCCGGGAGTATCGCGGCTATGTCTGGTCGGAGTGGCTCATGGGCAGGATTCCTGAGGTGCTTGACGCTTTTTGCCGTGATGCTGGGGAGCGGTGGTTTGATGGCACAAGCTCAGCGCGGCGGCGCGATCTTCACCCTGTCCCTTCCGGTGTCGAGACGACGGTTGCTCGGGGTGCGGGCCGCGACCGGGCTCGCTGAGCTGTCCTTGCTTGCCCTCGTGCCCATGCTCCTGCTGCCGATCCTGTCGCCCCTCGTCGGCGAAAACTACGCCATTGGCGATGCACTGGTGCACGCCCTCTGCCTCTTCACTGCGAGCAGCATGTTGTTTGCCTTTTCGTTTTTCTTGTCAACGGTGTTCAGCGACGTCTGGAGACCGGCCCTCATCGTCCTCTGCCTGGCGGTCCTCGTAGCGCTGGGCGAGCAGATCAGCGGGCTTTCGCGATACGGCGTCTACGGGTTGATGAGCGGCGAGACCTACTTTCGGGAGGGGGTCCTGCCGTGGCTCGGGCTTGTTACGAGCGCGATCGTGACAGCCGCCGCGATGAGCGCGGCGGTCGCCAACATCGCGCGTCAGGATTTTTGAAAGTAAACAAAGGAGATCAACATGCGTGCGCTCATTCAATCCATTCTGGTTGGCTCGCTGGGTCTGGTCCTCACGGCAAGTGGAATCACCCAGGCTCTGCCGGATCCGTCGGGGCATTGGGAAGGAACGCTTCAGGTGCCGGGAACCGAAATGAAAGTGGAAGTGGACCTTCGGAAAAACGGCACCGGGGCGTTTGAAGGCACGTTCGGACAGCCGCTACAGGGCATCAAAGGTCTGCCCCTCTCGACCGTCACAGTGGAAGACAAGCGAGTGCGCTTCGTCGTCCGTGGGGGCGAGGCCCCCGCGACGTTCGAGGGAGTTCTTTCAGACGATGGGACGTCGATCGCGGGGACGGTCGAACAAGGTGGTCACACGATCCCTTTCATGCTGACTCGCAACGGCGACGCCAGGATCGCACCGCCGCCCGTCAACGGCCCGATCGGCACAGAGTTGGAAGGCTCCTGGAACGGCGCGCTCGAAGGCAATGGGCGCTCGATGCGCGTGGTGCTGACGATGACCAATCACCCCAACGGGACTGCGACCGGGACGATCATGAGTCCCGACGGCAGCGGGATCGAGATTCCAATCGCGATGACACAGAAGGGTTCGAGCGTGACGATAGGTGTGCCATCGATCGGTGCGTCATTCGTGGGCACGCTGAACCCCGAGGGCACGGAGCTCGCTGGACAATGGACGCAAGGTCCCGTGACGGGTCCGTTGACGTTCCAGCGTTCGAAATAGACGACTCACTCGAGTAAGGAACAAATCCAACACGAAGGCCACGAAGGTCACGAAGAAGTCCAAGCAAAGAATCCTTCGTGTGCCTTCGTGTTCTTCGTGTTGCGTTTCGTTTCGACTCAACTGCGGTTAGAACCCGAACGACACGCCCACGGTCCCGCGCCAGGTACCGAGAAGTCGCCGAAGTCGACGTCGACGTCACCAAACTCGACGTCGGAGAGCTGTCGGAAATAGCGGAGGTCGCCGCGCACGCCAAAGGCCTGTCCGCCCACACGAAGGCCGCCTCCCGCATTCACGGCCCACGCCGTGTCGCTGATGTCGGCGAAGAGACCACCGACGTCCGTAATGTTGGTCCGCATGAGGCCGAAGCCGCCCGTGACGTACGGCTGAATCCCACCCCCTCGGTATCCAAAGACGAGATTGCTCATGAACGTGAGCACATTGCCGTCACTCTCGAAATCGAACAACTCCTCCTCGTCTCCGGGCTCGAAGAAGTTGGGATGGTAGGCGAAGTCCAGTTCGAACCCGACGCCCGAGGTTCCCAGCCACATGACATCCCCGCCGTAGACAAGCTTGCTGTTCGGCTCAGCCGGGCCGTACTTCGCCGCGAACGTCGAGCCCAGGTAGGGAGTGAAGTACGTGTCAGCCCCAGCAGCCGACGGCAGGCACAGAACACCCGCGACCAGGACGATCAACGACCACGCTCGTTGGATGCGCATGAATACGACTCCTCAGATGGGCTCAGCAGGCGCTGGCGCACCCTGGCCCGATGCGAGTGAGGAAGGACTCGCGAATTCATCGTAGCACTACCCCCTGACCCTGGGCGATCCGCACGGTACGTGTGCGGCTAATTGACCTTGATCCCGACGAACGTCCCACGGTCGTCGCTTTGGTAGTGGCCGGTCGACATTGACTCTACGATGTTCCCGCCAAGACCATCGAACTGTTCGAAGATCAAGTCGAAACCGGCATGGTGAATCGCTTGAAGCAGGTGTTCCCGTCTCGGCCAGAACGATCGGCGGTTGCCCCAAGCCGCCCACTTTGCAGCCTCACGGCCTGCGTATGAGTCATCGCTTTCGTATTCTGTATACCAGCGACCCATGATTGATTCGTTTTCGGTCAATTCGGAGAGTTGAAACTTCTCATTCGGCCGCTCAGTCGCAAAGTGCGTCTGGACAATCAACAGGCGTCGCGTGATGCTCGAGAGGAGCTGAAGAAAGTCCTTCGGGCGATCGAGATGATAGAGAAGCCCGCAGCAAAATACGGCATCAAACAGGCCATATTTCGCCACATTCCAGGCGTCAGAGGTCGGCAACGCGAAGTTTGCTCTTGTCACCCAGGAAATGACCACGCTCAACAGACCCGCCGCGGATCGGAACCATGGATGTTCCTCAATCGTGAACCCGATTTCCGGGCACGTATAGTGCCCGTTGTCCAGGCGAATATTGTGAGCGGTGAATGCCATCTCCATAGCGGTCCCTGGCGTGGTTGAAGGTGACGTGGCTGTTTGTCACAGGCATTCTATCGTACCAACAGCCATTGAATGCCGCAGCTCATTGTCGAGCGCGCATCGACGTGCTGAAAGGGGGTATCGGTGACATCTGTAGCCAGTCACTTGGGCATCCGGCTGGACGAATACGATGCTCGCATCCGGACCTTCATTCCCGACTACGAGGTGATGATCAGCACGGCGGCCCAGGTGCTGGCGACTCTCATTCGCGGCACCCCGCACATCGTTGACCTGGGCACGGGAACTGGTGCGCTGGCGAGTGCGTGTCTGCAGGCGATGCCCAGCGCACACCTTACGTTGGTGGACGAGGACCCCGGCATTCTCGACGTCGCTCGCGGCAGACTGGCAACAGCTACCGAACGGATCACCGCCGTTGTCGGCAACTTCGTAGACGTCCCCCTGCCACGCTGCGATGCGATCGTCGGGTCGTTCACGTTTCATCACGTGCACGATGCCGATCTCAAGCGCCAGGTCTATCGACGACTTCGCGAGGCGCTCGACCCACACGGCGTGTTCATCACCGTCGACTGTTGTCCGCCTGCGGATCCACAGCTTGCCGCCAAGGGGTACACGGCCTGGCGTGACCACCTGAAACAAAGCTATGCGGACGATGAGGCCGATGGCTATCTGGCTGCGTGGGCCAAGGAGGATGTGTACTTCTCGCTGCCGCACGAGCTCGAGATGCTGACCGCCACCGGCTTTTCTTCCGAAGTCGTCTGGCGGCGTGAATCGTTTGCGGTGGTTGCGGCACGGCCGAGCTAGTGGGTTCAGCGTAGACTACACCCGCCTGTTCGATTTCCTGAGGCTGGCGGGCGCATCCTTGTGCCTCGCCCGCACCTCTTTACGGGAACCATGTCGGACGGCTATGGCTGGACTGAGAGGAGGCAGGGTGATGAATCGCTATCTGCTGGGAGTGACGATTGCGCTTCTTGCGACGACGATGGCGTTTGCCGAACAGGCGACGAAAGAAGTCGCTGTACGACCGAATCGGGGGCCAGGCCGCCCTGACGAAAGTGGTCGACGACTTTGTCGCGAGGGCGGCGGCGAATCCGAAGGTGAATTTCACGCGAAACGGGACCTGGAACGCCAGCGATGCCGCCGTCAAGACCCTCAAGATGCACCTCGTCAATTTTCTCGGCAGCGCATTCGGCGGGCCGCAAAAGTACACCGGACGCTCGATGAAGGAGGCGCACAAGGGCATGGCGATTACGCAAGCCGAGTTCGACGCGCTGGCGGCCGATCTCAAAGCGGTGCTCGAGGCCAACAAGGTGCCCAGCGCCGAAGTCAACGAGATCATGAAGATTGCCGCGTCGACGGCACCGGACATCGTCGAGAAAAAGTAGGTCGGGAGGCGGCGAGCGCGACGCGTTACTCCAATCGCACGAGACCACGTCGCGTCGCGACCTTGATGGCTTCCGTGCGACTCGCGACCCCGAGTTTGTCGAACAAGTGGCCCAGGTGCGTCTTGACCGTGCGATCGCTGATGCCCAGCTCGCTTGCAATCTCCTTGTTGGCCTTCCCATCGGCCATCAGTCGCAGCGTCGCCAGCTCACGAGGCGTGAGTTGGACGTGCGTCACGCCCTCGGCCAGCTTCGCGGCGGCCGCCGGCGCCAGATAGGTTTTGCCTGCCAGGACGTCGCGAATACAGGCGATGAGATCGTCGGCTGAGATGTCTTTCAGCACATAAGCTTTGGCGCCCGCTTTGAGCGCGCGGGCGATTTCGTCGTCTGTGTCGTAGGTGGTGAGCACGATGACTCGCGCGCGCGGATCGCGCTCGCGAATGCGCCGAACGGCCTCGACGCCCTCCATTTCGGGCATGCGAAGGTCGAGCAACGTGACGTCCGGCTGGTAGCGCTCGTACGCTGCGACGGCCTCCACTCCGGTGCCGGCTTCGGCGACCACCCGCAGATCGGCTTCTTGATTGATGATGTTGGCAACACCCGTCCTGAGCAGGGCGTGGTCGTCGACCAGCAAGACGCGAGCCTTGCCGCTCGCGTGCGCGGTCACGTCAGCTGACAACGTGCACCTGTGTCGGCAGCGACGCCGGCTCCCAGGCCAGGACGACTTCGGTGCCCTTGCGCGGCGCCGTGACGATCGTGAGCGATGCGCCGATGCGTTCGGCGCGTTCGCGCATGCTCGTCATGCCAAAGCCTGCGGCCTGACGATCCCCGGCGATCCCACGACCATCATCGGCCACCGATAGCCGCAACCCGATCGAGCGGACGGTGGACGCCACGATCTTGATGCGCCCCGCACGCGAATGGCGGACGGCGTTGGTGACCGCTTCCTGGGCGATGCCAATCACTTCCTGTTCGACCGCGCCGCCGAATCGCGGGAGCTCGTCGACGGTGACATCGATCGGCACGGTCGTCGTCCGGCGCCCGAGGTCGGCAATCCGCTTGAGTGCAGATGCCACGCTCTCTCCACCGCCCACGTTGGGCCGAAGGGCGGACACGGACCGACGCGCTTCGATCATGTGGCTGCGCGCGACGTCGATCGTGGCCTCGAGGGTGGATGCGACCGTCGGTGACAGCGGTCCGGCGTCGCGTTGCGCGGCCTGCAATTGCATCAGGATGGCCGCGAATCCTTGTGCGAGGTTGTCGTGGATATCGCGCGCCAGCCGATTGCGTTCTTCCAGAATCGCCTTGCGCTGTTGCTCCGTGTGTCGCTGCTCAGCGAGCCGGCTCTGATGCAGCGCCAGGGTGGCCTGGCGGGCGATGGCCTCGAGTACCGCGACCGCCCACTGAAGCTCGCAGTCCGACGGCGGGCTGATCGACATGCCGATCCAGCCGAGATTTCGATCGCCCAGCACGAGCGGGCTGACGGCGAGCGACTGGACGCCTGTCTGCGCGTTATAGGCGCGCACCGGCTCAGGGAGCCGAGGGTCGTCGCCCGCGTAGTTGACGGTCGTCGCCCACCCCGGCTTGTAGTCGAACAGGTGGGCCGACATGGTTTCGCGCGGGAGCTTGAGCGTGGCCCAGTCAGCGCTGTCACGGGTGTACAGGCGATCGACCAGGTAGGCCATCCAGAAGTCGCAACGCGGCTGACCTTCGTCGATCAGCCACACTCCGCACGAATGAGCGTCGCACCCTTCGACGAGAGATTTCGTGAACGCACCAAAGAATCCCTCGATATCCGGCTCGCGGACGAGCAGGTCGAGTGCCAGCTGAACCGCATCCGTCTGGATTTGCGCCAAACACTCGGCTCGCCGCCGAGCGCTTGTCTCGCGCGCGAGCTCCTGGTGGAGCGCCGCCACATCAGTCGAGGTGGACACGGTCGGCTCAACACATTCGCCGGTCGCTGCAGTGGCTGTCATAGCTCCATTATTAGGCAATTCTCCCGACCCTCCCATCGGCCAAAAGTCGTAGAGCCGCGTCGGCTGAACGTCGGGCCTGTCTCTCTCACACAAGCCCGATCGTCGTCTGCTGCGCCTGCCCGATTGTTCACCGTTGAAGGACGCGCCACGATCGGTGACATGCACACCCATCACATGCGCGCAGTCGCTGACTCATTGACTGCGCGCGCACGCCGATGGCGCTTCTTCGCGCCCATTGCAGTCCTCTCACTCAGCGTCGCGTGCGCCGATACGTCGGCGCAGCCCGCTCCTCCAGCCCCCCCGCAGGTCACGGTCGCGGCCGCCCTGGATCGCGAAATTACGGAATGGGATGAGTTCACGGGACGACTCGAGGCGGTTGATTCCGTCGAGGTGAGACCTCGAGTCTCCGGCTACGTGTCGGCGGTGACGTTTCACGAGGGCGCAGTCGTCAGGAAGGGCGACCCCTTATTTCAGATCGATCCGCGACCCTTCCAGGCCGAAGTCGATCGTCTGCGTGCCGAACTCACGCGAGCACGCGCGACCGTTCAGCGGGCGGCGTCCGAGCTGCAGCGTGCCGAACGGCTTCGAGCGGAGAACGCGATTTCGCAAGAGGAACACGATCGGCGGTCGGCCTTCGCGCAGGAATCGACCGCGCAGGTGTCGGCGGTCGAAGCCGCTCTGCGGGCGGTTGAGCTCAACCTTGAATTCACGCGCGTGACCTCGCCCATCAGCGGGCGAGTGAGCCGCGCCGTGGTGACCGAAGGCAACCTCGTATCGAGCGGACCCGGCGAAGCGACACTGCTTACGACGGTCGTGTCGCTCGATCCCGTGCACGCGCACTTCGACGCCGACGAGCGCATCTTTCTGAAGTACACCGCGCAGGCCGCGAATCGATCGAACGGTCGCAACGTCAACCTGCCGATTCAAATGGCGCTCGCCAACGAGAAGGGATTCCCTCGGAGCGGCCAGATGGATTTTCTCGACAACCGGCTGAATCCGGTGAGCGGCACCATCCGAGGCCGGGCGGTCTTTCGCAACCCTGACGGCGTCCTGACGCCTGGCCTCTTCGTCCGACTGCGAGTCGCCGGCAACGGGTCGTCGAAGGCCCTGCTGATTCAAGACCGCGCGGTGGGCACGGATCTCGACAAGAAGTTCGTGTTCGTCGTGGGTCCGGACAAGTCCGTTCAGTACCGACCCGTGCAACTGGGTCCCGTGGTCGACGGCCTGCGCATTGTGCGCAGCGGCTTGCAGGCCGGCGATCTCGTCGTGGTCAACGGTCTTCAGCGGGTGCGGCCGGGCGTCACGGTCGATCCCGTGATCGTGGCGATGGACGAACCCGTGACGGCAGCGACACACGGTGCTGCCGCTGGACAGAAGTAGGTCGCGATCATGAGATTCTCGCGCTTCTTCATCGATCGGCCGATCTTTGCGGCCGTGCTGTCGCTAGTGATCGTGATTGCCGGCGCTCTGGCAATGCTGCGGCTTCCGATCAGCGAGTACCCGCAGGTCGTTCCGCCGACGGTTGTCGTGCGGGCGATCTTTCCGGGCGCCAATCCGCGGGTCATTGCGGAAACCGTCGCGTCACCGCTCGAGCAGCAGCTCACCGGCGTAGAGGACATGCTCTACATGTTTTCGCAAGCCACCGCTGACGGGGTGATGACACTGACCGTCACGTTTGCCGTCGGCGCCGACCTGGACAACGCGCAGGTCCAGGTCCAGAACCGCGTCTCGCAGGCGCTGCCGCGTCTGCCCGTCGAGGTTCAGCGCATCGGCGTCACGACCGAGAAGTCATCGCCCGACTTGATGATGGTCGTCCACCTGGTCTCGCCCGACGAGCGCTACGACATCCTGTATCTCTCGAATTTCGCGCACTTGAACGTGCGCGACGAGCTGGCGCGGATCCCGGGCGTGGGCAGCGCGCAGGTGTTCGGCGGCGGCGAGTACAGCATGCGGGTCTGGCTCGATCCCGATCGTCTGGCCTCCCGCAGCCTCACCGCCAGCGATGTCGTCGGGGCGATTCGCGAACAGAACATCCAAGTGGCGGCGGGCGTGCTTGGTGCGCCGCCGGCACCGTCCGATACGACCTTCCAGCTGTCGATCAACGCGCGCGGACGCCTGACGACCGAAGAGGAGTTCGCGGACATCATCGTTCGCGCGACACCCGAAGGGCAGATTACGCGTGTGCGTGACGTCGGCCGGGTAGAGTTGGGCGCCGACGCCTACGCCTTGCGCAGTCTCCTCGACAACCAGAACGCGGTCGGCATCGGGATCTTCCAGCGTCCTGGCTCGAACGCCATCGAAGCCTCGAATCAAGTCCGCGAGATCATGGCCACGCTGAAGGCAACGTTCCCCGAAGGCGTGGACTACCGCATCGTGTACGACCCGACAGTCTTCGTGCGCGAGTCGATCAAGGCCGTGGTCGAGACGCTTTTCGAAGCCATCCTGTTCGTCGCCATCGTCGTCATGGTGTTCCTGCAGACATGGCGCGCGTCGATCATCCCGCTCGTCGCGGTGCCGGTGTCCCTCATCGGCACCTTTGCCGTGATGCTCATGATGGGTTTCTCGCTGAACACGCTCTCGCTCTTCGGCCTGGTCCTGGCGATTGGCATCGTGGTGGACGATGCGATTGTCGTGGTCGAGAACGTTGAGCGGCACATTGCGCTGGGACAGGAACCGATGGAGGCCACGCGGAAGGCAATGGAGGAAGTCTCCGGACCGATTATCGCGATTGCGCTGGTGCTGTGCGCCGTGTTCATCCCGACCGCGTTCATCAGCGGGTTGAGCGGGCAGTTCTACCGTCAATTCGCCTTGACGATCGCAATCTCCACGGTTATTTCCGCGTTCAACTCGCTGACGTTGAGCCCGGCACTCGCTTCCCGGCTGCTCAAGTCGCACTCGGTTCCGCCGGACGGTGTCCAGCGCGTCGCCAACGTGCTGTTCGGCTGGTTTTTCCGCGGGTTCAATCGCGTGTTCGGACGCGCGTCGGCCGCCTACGCCGGCGGCGTGTCGCGCGTGCTGCGGGTGAGCGCAGTCGCCATCGTGATCTATCTCGGATTGATCGGGCTCACCTTCGTTGGCTTCTCGCGCGTTCCGACCGGCTTTGTGCCGACTCAGGACAAGGAGTATCTCGTTGCCTTTGCGCAACTGCCGGATGCAGCCGCTCTCGATCGAACCGAGGCCGTCATCCGCAGGATGTCGGCGATGGCGCTCGAGCATCCTGGCGTCGCCAACGCCGTGGCGTTCCCAGGCCTTTCAATCAACGGGTTCGTCAACGCGCCGAACGCGGGCATCGTGTTCGTGACGCTCAAGCCCTCGCACGAGCGACACTCGCCGGAGCTGTCGGCGGGCGGCATCGTTGGTGCGCTGAATGCCCGCTTCGCGAGCCTGCAGGAGGCCTTCGTGGTGATCTTCCCGCCGCCCGCGGTTCAAGGGCTGGGTCAAGTCGGCGGCTTCAAGCTGTTCGTCGAGGATCGCGCCAGTGCCGGCTTCGAGGAGTTGTACTCACAGGTGCAAGGTTCGATGCAGACGGCTCGCCAGGCGCCGTCGCTCATGGGACTGTTTTCCAGCTTCCAGGTCAACGTCCCGCAGATCAATACCGACGTCGATCGCGAACGCGTCAAGACCTATGGCGTGCCGTTGACGTCGGTCTTCGACACGCTCCAGGTGTACTTGGGCTCGCTGTACGTCAACGACTTCAATCGATTCGGCCGCACCTATCAGGTCAACGTGCAAGCGGAGTCGTCGTTCCGCATGCAGCCTGAGCAAATTCGCCGCCTCGAGACGCGCAACGCTCAGGGTGTGATGGTGCCGCTGGGTTCTCTCGTCACTGTCGAGCGCGGCTACGGACCGGACCAGGTGATGCACTACAACGGGCATCCCGCGGCCGAGATCAACGGCGGACCAGCGCCTGGCTTCAGCTCGGGGCAGGCGCAGGACGCCATCGCACACGTGTTGCGCGATCGCCTGCCGCCAGGGATGACCTTCGAGTGGACCGAGCTGGCGTATCAGGAGCTGCTGTCCGGCAACACGATGATCTTCGTGTTTCCACTGTGTGTCCTGCTCGTCTACATCGTTCTGGCCGCGCAGTACGAAAGCTGGACGCTGCCGCTCAGCGTGATTTTGATCGTGCCCGTCACGCTGTTCTCGGCCATCACCGGCGTGTGGCTGACCGAGGGCGACAACAACGTGTTCACGCAGATCAGCTTCCTCGTCCTCGCCGGACTGGCGTGCAAGAACGCGATTCTGATCGTCGAGTTCGCACGCCAGCGAGAAGCGGATGGCGAGGCACCGCTCGCCGCGATTCTCGATGCGTGCCGTGTCCGGCTTCGACCCGTGTTGATGACGTCGCTCGCCTTCATCATGGGCGTGGTGCCGCTCGTGTTCTCGTCGGGTCCTGGTTTCGAGATCAGGCAAGCGATGGGGGTTGCGGTCTTTGCCGGCATGCTGGGTGTGACCTTGTTCGGTTTGTTTCTGACACCGGTGTTTTACATCGTGATCAGCCGTCTGACGCGGTCGAGGCGTGCGCTCTCGCGTGAGCGTCGCTCTGTGGTGCCGGCGGTTGCGCCCCTGGAGGGGCATTGAATGGCTCGTCTGGTTTTCTTCATGGTCTTGTTGATCGGAGCGGCTGGCTGCGCCGCGCGCGGGCCTTACGTTGAACCGGCCGTCGCGCCCACGGTGATGCGCAACGCAGCCTCGGGTTTGGTCGTCGAGCAGCCGTTCGACATGCGCTGGTGGATGCAGTTCGACGATCCGGTGCTGGACCAGCTCGTGACGCAGGGACTCTCGACCAATCACGACGTGCGAATCTCGGTGGCACGGGTGCAACAGGCACGAGCGGTGTTCGACGAGACTCGGCGCGATCGGTTTCCTACCGTGGGCGCCGGAGCCGCCGTTGAACGTCGTGATCAAGTCGTCCCAGGCTTCACAGAGGAGCCGCAGGGTCTCACGATCTTTCAGGCGGGGTTCGACGCGTTCTGGGAGCTCGATCTCTTTGGCCGGGTGCGCTCGCAGATCCGCGCCGCGGCGGCCACTGCGCAAAGCTTCGAGGCGACGGCCGACGACGTGCGGGTGAGCGTGGCGGCCGAAATCGCGAGGAACTACTTCGAGATTCGGGGCCTTCAGCAGCAATTGGCCGTTGCCGAACGCAGCCTGGCGAACCAGCAGGAAACGTTGCGGCTGGCTCAAGTGCGGCGCGACGCCGGGTTTGGTGAAGAGCAGGACGTCGCCAGCGCTGCCGCGCGAGTGGCCGCCATCGACGCGAGCATCCCGCCGATTCGATCGGCCACCGCGCAGAGGGAACATCGTCTCGCGGTGCTGACTGCCACGCGTCCTGGCGAGCTTGGCGCTGACTTGTCGCCGAGGGCGTATCCTCCTCTGACCAAGGCGTTGGCGGTGGGGGAGCCAAACACGTTGTTGCGACGCCGGCCGGATGTGCGCGCGGCCGAACGTCAGCTGGCCGCGGCCACTGCTCGAGAGGGCGTCGCGGCGGCTGATCTCTACCCGCGGATCACGATCACCGGGTTCCTTGGTTTGCTGGCCGGGCGAGGCAGCAGCCTGTTCGATGTGGCCGACTCACGCGCCTGGGCGGTGTCGCCGGCCATGAGCTGGGCCGCGTTCGACATCGGCAGCGTGCGTGCCCGTCTGCGCGGCGTGGAAGCCGCGACGCAGGAAGCGGCAGCCACGTTCGAGGTCATCGTGCTTCGCGCATTGGAAGAGACCGAGAACGCGCTGGTCTCGTACCGCGAGGAGCAGCAACGACTCGTCAGGCTGGCCGAACAGGCGCGCGAGAGCACCCGTGCCGCGTCGATTGCGAGAGTTCGTTACCGGGAAGGAGCGGCAGACTTCCTGTCGCTACTCGATGCGGAACGCACGCAGCTGCAGGCCGAAGACGCGGTCGCGCAGGCCGAAGCGAACGTCTTCACGAGCGTCATCGCGGTCTACAAAGCGCTCGGTGGCATCCCTGCCAGCGACAACGCCATCCCGTAGGCGCTCTGTTTGTCCGCAGGCTTGGAAGGAGAATGCAGCCGGAGCGTGCAGCTCGTCTCGCGCCTCCCATTTTCGCGGCGCGGAAAAACAGCCTCTCCGCGTCTGCCCTGTCGATGCGGGCGGCGCTTGGGTGATCCGAATGCCTGTCACAATCGGTTGCGCTGACGGGTTCTTGGCCGGTCGTTGGGGCGAATCAGCGCCCCCGCCCCTCACGCTGCGAGGCCGTTTTACCGCACATGGTCACGCCGCTCAAAGGTCGGCGCGATTCGAGCTGCCTGTTCTGGCGGAGCCCGCGGTTTCACTCCTCGTCCCACGTGATTTTGCGTTCTGCACGCTCACTCGTTCCGGAAGCGTACAGGATCAAAAAAGACTAAGCTTCACAAATTTTTCAGGAGGGCGACGCGCGCCGTTAGGACAGGAGTTCGGATTGGTGCGAGGAGATCGCCATGAAACCATCGAGCCTTGTTGCAGGTCTCGTTGCACTTCTCCCGATAGTTTTTCTCAGTCGGCCCAAGCCTCCAGTGTCATGCGCCACCAATCGCAAGTCACTGATTCGCGCAAGGTCGACACGAACAACGACTTCGCGAATGTCAGCGCGCTCATCACGATGGCGGAGAAAAATGACGCCGGTGTGCCCGAAGGGAATTTTGGTCAGTGCAGCGGCACGTTGATCCATGAA
This sequence comes from uncultured Acidobacteriota bacterium, assembly GCA_963802675.1. Classification (GTDB taxonomy): domain Bacteria; phylum Acidobacteriota; class Vicinamibacteria; order Vicinamibacterales; family UBA2999; genus JACCSI01. The sequence continues at coordinate 137,644 of CAWDJL010000014.1, read as the reverse complement.
CAGGTCTTTCTGACCGCCGGACACTGTATCTGCCCAGGTCTGCCTGCGCCACCGCCGTTCGTCCGTATTCATGTCAGCTTTTCAGCCGACGCACGCGATCGGTCGACATGGCTACCCGTGACGAAGATTGCAGGCCATCCGTCACTCCCGCCTTGTCTGCCACCTTTCTTCATCGAGGCCTATGGGCCGACGCCCGTACCAAAGATGCATGATGTCGGGCTCGCGTTTCTGGCCGAACCGGTCCAAGGAATCAAGCCCGCCCGCCTTGCGAAGCCGGGCTCGCTCGATGGTCCGCGCGCCAATCGAATGCCGATGCTCATCGTCGGCTTCGGCCTACTGCAATCCATTCCTGGTGAGCGACGATGGGCGGAATGGGATGGCCTTCGCCGCGTCCGATCCAAATCGCTCGTACAGATGATTGACGAAGCGTGGGCGACGTGGGCGCTCCCAGGCGAAGTGTGTAATGGAGATTCCGGTGGGCCCATCTTTTTCGGGGGCGATCGCGACGGGACAGTCGTTGCAACGGTGTCGTACGTCGGTCGCTGCCGCGCTGGCAGCATCCACGCACGCATTTGACAGCGAAGCGGTGCAGATATGGGTCGAAGAGACCATCAGGGCAATCGTGCCCGGCCGCAGTCCGTAGAGGTGAACTCGCCCACGTCGATCCACATGTTTGGACCACGAGACGCTGGGCACGTGACGTCTGAGCAGGTGACGACTAAACGGTCAGAATGCAGCCGGAGCGGGCGGGTCGGATCGCGGCTGACCTTCTGAGCGCCGTGACTCCATCCAGTAAACAGCCTCGGAGCGGAAGGTGCGGCGGCGCCGCTGATTCGCCACAGTCGTGCGAACAACCTCACAGCTCAACCGACTTTTGACAGCCCACGAATTACCCAAGCGCCGCCGGCTTCGGCAGTCCAGCTGCGGAGAGGCTGTTTTTCCACGGCGCGAAGCGGGAGGCCGCGAGACGAACCGCCCGCTGGCACAGCCTGCTTGGCTGCGGCTTGGCCGCGCTGTGTTAACTGCCGTTTTTAGGATCAAGGCTTTGCCGCGATGAGGTACAACCGGCGCGCGGTGGCCAGATAAAGCGCATCGCCGATCAGCGCCGGACGCGAATAGAGCGGCGCATCCATCTCGATCTGCGCCAGCAATTCCTTTCGCCGTCCGGCACGAAGAACGGTCATGCTGCCTTCAACGTTCCCAACGTAAAGCCGGTCGCCGGCCAGCAGGAGGCATCCCCAGATGGCCTCGTTCGTCTCGTGCTTCCAGACGTGGGCGCCGGTTGCCGCGTCCAGACAATGAACCGTTCCGCCCAGGTCCCCAACGTACAGCAGACCGTCCTTCGCAATGGGCGTTCCCACCACGCGGCCGACCTCGCGAGAAGTCCAGAGGAGCCTGCTCTCGGTGACGTCTCCCTGGCCGTTGGGACTGATCGCATGAATCAACGAAGGTCCGTTGCCGTGCGGAGGATCCTGCCCCATAGCAACGAAGACGCGGCCGTCGGCGAAGACCGGTGAAGCAATGATAGAGCTGCGCGAAAGGACGCCGGGGCGCGGAAGCCAGCGGGCGTCTTTCGGGTTGCCGTCAAATCGCCAGACTTCGTGACCCGACGCCGCGTCGTAGGCGCGCAGCCAGCCATCTCCTCCGCCGAAGAGCACCTGCATGCGCCCGTTGACGTTGGCCGCCACAGGGCTGGACCACTGGCCGTGCAGCACCTGCTCGCCCGGGCCGATGGCGCGCCAGACCACTTCGCCCGAGTGCTTGTCCACCGCGATCAGACTTGGGGCGCGCGGCGATGGGACGCGCGTATGGCCTTCATTCTGGCCGTTGGAGGTACTGACCATCAGCAGATCACCCACGGGCAACACTTCGCTGTTGGAGGCTTCATGCGGAAAGACACCCAGGCGGGCGCACATGTCCAGCTCCCAGACGATGTCGGCCGCAGCGTTGTCTTGGAAGACCTCTTCCCGATACGGACCACTGTTCTCGCCATCGCGGAAACCCTGCGTGTCGAGGCAACGGAGTTGGCACTCGGCGGTGACATAGTACAACCGGTTCCCTTCCACATACGGCGCACTTGTCGTCGAAGGCAGCAGGAACTCCCGCAGGCCGCGCTCCACTCGCGGGGCCACGTCCTGCCAAAGGAACGCGCCATCCGTCACCCGAAAGGCCATGAGCACGCCGGACTCTTCCTGAAAGGCGGGGTTCATTTGCCTGGCGTTGTCGGTACCCACATAGACCGCATCGCCGGCAACCACGGGACGGCCAAACGTGTCGTTTCCCAACTCGACGCTCCAGACGATGTTCCGCCCAGTGGTCGTATCCCAGTCAACCGGAGGATTGCCCGTTTGAGCCACCGTCGTCTGGGGTTGGGGCGCGACGGAAGGCGCGGGCACAAGGGGTGAGACGACAGGCTCTCCAGACTCGACGCCAGCGATTCGATTCAACGCCCACTCAGCTTCGTCACGCAGTGTGGGATCGTTTGCGGCCGCTCTCAGCGCCTCCCGGGCCGTCTGTGCCTTCGGCCCGATGCTTCCCAGCGCCCCGGCCGCGCAGATGCGCACATAGAGGAATTCATCCTTCAGAGCTTCGATCAACTGCGGCACAGCGGACTGCGCGGCCGGGCCGATGCTTGCGAGGGCCTCACACGCCGCCCATCGGACGCCGGGAATCGGATCGCCCACGGCTCTGGCGAGGTCCCTGGTCGCCGCGCCCGCCTTCGGACCGATGGACGCCAAGGCCTCCGCCGCGTAGATGCGGACGTGTGGTTCCTCGTGCGAGAGAGCCTTGACTAGAGCGCGTACCGAAGGACTGGCCCTCTTGCCCAAAGCGCCCAGGGCACGTGCGGCATCGCCCGCGACCATCGAATCCTCGTCTCTCAGTGCCCGTCTCAACGCCGGTTGAATCCATTCTGTATCGGGCGCCAGGTCAATCAAGGCATCAACGGCGCTGCGCCGGATGGAGACCCGCTCATGCCGAAGCAGGTCCACCAGCAGCGGAATGGCCGGCGGACCGATCCGCCGGATGATTTCAAAAGTCTCCAGATGCAGGTCTTCATTGCGACGGTTGAGGAATCGTCTCAGCAAAGGCAGCGAACGCCCCGCCCCTTGGACCAGGGCGGCTTCGGCGATTGCCCGGACCTTCGGGTCGTTGGCCATCACGCGATTTGCCCAGTCAAGCACCTGGGCGGAGTTCCTGGAAAGATCCGAACCCTTGGCTTGGCGCGGCTGAGGGAGTGAACGCGTGGTTTGAGCGAGTACTGGTATCGGCAGAATACAAAGCAGCGTGCAGATGAACAAGTGTCGCATGGTCGCAGCAAGACTGACGAAAGAGTTAAGCCGCTTGACGGTCGCCTGTTGGAGCGGCACCCGACGACCGGGCGCGACCATCTTATTTCAGTCCTTCGGGCGGCAGCTGGTGAGGGCATCGCGTCCCGCGAGGAGGGGTGTCGGCGCGTCGCTTGGTTCCTGTTCCCAGACAGGCATTTCGCTTTGGCATTCCCGCCTATTTCGCGATAATCGGCCGCAGAGAGGGCTTTATCCGCGCTGTCGTGAGGAGGGAGGGCTGACGAGGGGCTGAGAACGGAGGTTAGACTAACCGCGAGACGGCCCTAAAGTTTCCTGTCGTCCGGTGCCACTGATGACCTCATCGGCCCCGACGTCTGCCTACCGATTCTCAACGTGCTGCACGGGGGCTTGGGCGATCTGAATACCGTCCGCGTCCCCTGCTCCGCTGCATGGTCGCGGCCGGAAGAGCGACCAGGGCTTCTACAAGTACTGAAGAGAAAGACGTGCTTTTGGCATTTGTCCTTCGGCATTCGGCATTCAGGCCGCGTCTTTCAGCGGTCTGCTGAGCGTGGCTGCCCTGACGCCGGACGCCGTCTTCTGGCTGCTGCTGCGTCGCGCCCCGCAGGCCGACGAATCCCGCCGCATTCCATCTCCTCCTCGAGCAAGGACCGACGACATTCCTCGAGGCGGTCACCTCGTCGTACGAGCTGCGCCTGCGCTATCGCGAATGGCAATCGGGCCGTGAAGAGGACTGGCAGTCGGGGCCGCTGCACGACGCGCTGGCGCGGCTTGGAGACGACGAAACCTTCGTTGCCCTGTGCTATCGCATCCTCTTCGATCGCGACGCGGATCCGGAAGGCTTGGCCTACTACGCCGGACGGTTGAAGCAGAACGCCAGCCGCGTCTCGATCCTGCACGGGCTCGCCGCGTCCGACGAGTTTGCCAACCGCGTCGTCCGGCTGAACCCGGCACTCGGACGCCTGCCGCGCGACGTCGCAGCTCTGCGAGCTCGCCAATCCAGCGAAGTGGGACAACCCGGCGTGGCACGCGATGCATGCGATCGCTCGCCGCCGTGCCGACCGATCACGGCATCGATGCATCGGAAGACTTACGAGTTCACGCAGCTGCTCTTCGGGCTCGAGCGGCTTGGCGCCGTGTGCGACTCATGCGCGCGTGCTCAGCGTCGGCGCCGGCCACGAGTGCTCTCTCTATTGGCTGGCCAACCGCGTCGGCCGCGTCTATCGCGCTCCGATCTCTACGAGCAGCAGTGGCAGTCTGCGTTCGGCGAACGAAGGCGACGCGCCCGTCCTGACCGACGCCTCGTCTTCGCGCGGTTTCCCTTCCGGCGCGACCGGCTCGTTCTTCATCACGCATGGACGGCGCGCCCGCTCGCGTTCCGCGATGTCGTCGTTCGACATCGTCTTATTCGCTGTCGCTCGATCGAGCACTTCGGCGGCTTCGAACGGCGCGCGCGCTCGGTCGGCGACATGGCGCGCGTGCTGAAGCGCGGCGGCCTCCTCGCCCTCGCCACCGAGTGGTGCGTCCGCGGCAAGCGCCGGCGCCGAGATCTTCTCGCCCGAGGAAGTGCGCGCGATCATCTATCATCCTCGGCCTCGGCCTGGTGCAACCGATCGACGATCGCGTGTGGGATCGCTACGAGGCCGAGCCCGTCGATATGACAAGTGAACCGCTTCGAGACGCCACCCAGGCACCTTCGGCACCCGAGGCATCTTCACGTCCGTCTTCGTGTTCCTAAGAAAGCAATAGGCCCGCGGATCGCGAGCTGGCCGCGCAGATGCGCACATAGAGGAATTCATCTTGCAGAGCTTCGATCAACTGCGGCACAGCGGACTGCGCAGCCGGGCCTATGCTTGCGAGGGCTTAACACGCCGCCCATCGAACGCCGGGAATCGGATCGCTCACGGCTCTGGCGAGGTCCTTGGTCGCCACGCCCGCCTTCGGACCGATGGACGCCAAGGCCTCCGCCGCGTAGATGCGGACGTGTGGGTGACGAAGGAGTTGAGCCGCTTGACGGTCGCCTGTTGGAGGCCCACCCGAAGACCGGGCGCGACATCTTACCTAGAGCGTGTCGTACACGAACCCCACGAACCGCTTGGGATCCATGAACCCCTTGCCCCAAGCCGCATCGAACTCCGCGGTGGGGTTGGCCGCGATGACTTGATCGCGCGTCTGGCCGCTCGACTTCAGCTTCTGCACGCGATCCCGGACCGTCGACAGCATGTCGCGATAGGTTGTCAGCGACGCGCGATCGCCCAGCGGGCCGTGGCCGGGAACGATCTTCGTCGTAGCGTCGGCGAGTTTGATGCCGGTTTCGGCGGCGGCAATCATGCCGTTCATCCGGCCGCCTGTCGACGCGTCGATGAACGGGTAGCTGCCGTTGAAGTACAGATCGCCAAGGTGGAGCACGTTGCCCTTGGTGAAGTGAATATAGATATCGGTGTCGGTGTGAGCCGGCGGTACGTAGCCGAGCGCGATCTGTTCGCCGTTCAGCGTCAACGCATGCGTGGTCTTGAAGGTCTGCGTTGGCAAGGCCTCTGGCGGTGAGGCCGGGATATTCATCCCCAACAGGCTGTGACTTTGCGCCATGCGCGTCTTCGTGTTCTCGTGCGCCAGAATCGCGGCGCCGATCTTCTGAAACGCGCCGTTGTTGTCCGAGTGATCGAAGTGCCAATGGGTATCGATGACGAGCTTGACCGCGTCCTTGCTGAGACTGGCCAGAGCCTCGCTCAGCATCGGCCACACCGACTGCACGAACGTATCGACGACGACTTTTCCGTCACTGCCCGGGAGAACGACCACGTTGCCGCCAGGTCCCGACAGCATCGTCAGGCGATCGGTGAGCTTGAGCACCTCGATTGGCACCTTAGCCATCGCGGCTCGACTCTGGGCCAGCGGGTCGCCTGCTGGAGTCGCTGGTTGGCGCATCGCTGCCACTGGTGGCTCGACCAGTGACGCAATCGAGGACCCGAACAGCGCAGCCCCTGTGACGGCGACGCCTCCGCGCAAAAGCTCTCGTCTCGTCAGTGGTCGAGTGATGTCCCGGTTGGTCATGACGCGTTCCTCGATAAGGAAGCCCGGATCATACCGTAGCGAGGCTTCGCCTCAGACCCGCGGCATGTCAGAGCGCTCCGCCTCGCTACCAACTATGTTGTTTCGCCCGCCTCCGGCGGGGCAGTCGCCTTGCCGGAGAGAATTTGACTCGTCTTCGTGGAATTCGGGCCGTCAAGGCTCCTAGCCACCGCGTCCAAGGTCCGCTTCATCGCAGCCACACCTTGTTCCATGAAGCCGCTCACCGTGTCGGCGAGCGTGTTCGGCAGCAGGTCTGTAATCCACACGACCCGACTGCCGCCGCCGTCGTCGAACACTTGAAACGACGCGTTGTGATGCGTCGTCTGCCACTCGACGACGGCGTAGGCCAACCGACGTGCGTGGTCGTCAACGTCCACGATGAGCTCGCGCACGACCGCCCCGTTGGCGAACGTCACGACCCGAGAATCGGCTTCGAGGCGCGTGTCGGTCACGAATCCCTGTGCCAGGCGCGTGTGGATGGCGCCCACCTCGCGAATCGCGTTCCAGACAGCTTCGGGGCTGGCGTTGACGGTGAATTCCTTTCTGATTGAAGCCATGTCGTTACTCCTTACGCAGACGCTTGATAAGCTGCACTTGTCCGGCGTGATAAATCGGCGTGGCATGTAATGCCGAGCACGAGATCCAGCTGGGCGTCGTTCTTCAACGATGAAACGGCTGACGAGAGCTTGTCTTGCTCAGTGTTGACCGCCGCCTGAATCTGAGGCCATGTGACCCCCCCGTTTTTGGAAACGACGAACCAATCTTCGCCGTCGAGCAGGAACGGCTCGGTTGGCGGCGACGACAGCTGTCCGCGCACCGATCGCGTGCACCACGCATGATGCAACGCGATCTCCGCGATGTTGTGACGGTCGGGCGCAGGCCGCCAGAACGCAAGCTCGGGCGTGACGTCTGCGAGCGCCATCTTCAGGTTGGCTCCATGCCAGGCGTTTTCTCCATATCCTTCGTCGACGATGCGGGTGAGCTTCACGTTTGACCTCCGTAGACGTTCGTAATGGGCAGAACATCTCTTACCACCTAGGTATATGACCGAGGCCCCTTGAGTTCTTGGCTAAAATTGCTGTGAGAGGGAGCCGAACGGTTGAGGATTGCAGCCGAGGTTGAACGCGCGGTCGCCGAGCGGGAGCGAAATGGAAGCATCGGCTCAACGACCGCCCGCATCCTCGCGACCGGCGACGGCTGGAGCGTCGCTGATGTCGTGTGCACGTCCGGTCCACAGGATCGCCGGTTCGAGGAGTGTCACGACTACTACTCGATTGCCCTCGTCGCCTCCGGCACGTTCCAATACCGATCGAAAAACGCTGAGGTGCTGCTGACGCCTGGCTCTTTGATGCTCGGCAACCCCGGTCAATGCTTCGAATGCGGCCACGAGCACGCGGTTGGTGATCGGTGTCTGGCCTTCTGGTACGCGCCGGAGTGTTTCGAACGCATTGCGGCCGACGTCGGCGTCAGCGGTCGGAGCCTCGAATTTCGCGCCGTCAGTGTCCCGTCGCTTCGAGACCTGTCGCCGCTCGTCTCGCGGGCGTGCGCCGGCTTGCTTGGGTCATCGCACGTCGACTGGCACGAGATTGGGCTGTCGCTGGCGGGACATGCGTTGCGTGTCGCCGCGGGACAGTCGATGGAGGATGGTCTTTCAGCGAGCGCCGGCGAACGGGTGACCAGGGCGGTTCGCGTCATCGAACGCGATTTGGATGGGACGCTGACGCTGGACCGCCTCGCCCACGAGTCACGCCTGAGCCCGTTTCACTTCCTGCGGACCTTCGAGCGAATCACCGGCCTCACGCCCCATCGCTATATCTTGCGGGCTCGATTGCGTGAGGCTGCGATGCGCCTCGATTGCGACGACGACGAACGCGTGCTCGACATCGCGCTCGACTCCGGCTTTGGCGACGTGTCGAACTTCAATCGGGCATTTCGTGCCGAGTTCGGGATGAGCCCGCGCGCCTACCGCAAGGCCCTCTCCTGATCAATAGACAGGCCTCAAAGCCTCAGAGACACAGAGAAAGAGGCACGGAAGCACAGAAGCACGGAAACGTTAGCCACGAAGGGCGCGAAGCCACGAAGCTCTTGTTGCTGGACCTATTTTGCAGGTGGCGGACCCGCGAGTCGTAGACGATTGCCGTCGGGATCCTTGAAGCCGGCAAGCGAAACTTTGCCAGGAATCACCACGGTCGCGCCGTCGAACACCACGCCCCTTGCTTCGAGTACCTTCCGCGCCGCGGCGACATCCGCAACGCTGATGTTGAGAATGAGCCCGCCGGTGCCGCGTGGATCCGGCACTTCGTTCAGTCCAAACTCCACGCCCGGCACGTTCGTGGTCAAGTGGGCGAACTTCAGATCGTCTCGACGCTCGGTGAGCTGAAACTCGAGTGTCTGCGTATAGAAGGCAATGGCCTTATCCAAGTTGGCGACCGACAGCTGAACGAGCAGCGAGGGTCGGTATTCCACGCGTGACGACTGCGCTGTCACCGCGTTCAGTAGGATCGTCATCATCACCAACGAGCCGAGCGAGATGGATCGTCGCATCATCAATCCTCCATGACTGAGGGTCGTGAGGATATGTGCGGCGCGTCGGCCTTAGGGTTGCATCGTGTCGATCGGACGGTGGGCGAATCGTTCAAGTGGCATCGATGGGCCGAACGACGATCACGCCGCCACGTCTGGCGTGTGGACACGTACGTGCGATAGCCTCGGCTTCGTCGAGTGAGGCGGCTGAGATGAGAAAGAACCCCCTCACGCGTTCGGGTGTCATTCCGGGGGCCGCGGTCTGAACGATCCGCATGGCGTCCCCGAGTCGCTCCCCGCTGACCTCACGTCCAGCGCTGCGTAGCCCCATCGCCCACCGCCGGTACTCGTCGACGAGCGCAGCTTCCTCGGCACCGTCAACCGTCGAGACGTCCCCGTACAGAAGGAGCGCAAAACCGACAGGATCGGACCTGGTCGAGGGTTGAGTCCCGAGGTTGCCCAAGGCCCACCCTGCGACGAAAAGCAACATGCCCGCCGCGAGCGCGAGCAACGGACGACTTCGGCTGCGGCGCGATGGCGAGAGCAGGCCGTCGCGACGAAGAGCCGCGATGATATGAGCCTCGGCTCCTGGCGGGGGCTCGATTCCGCGCGGCAGAGACCGAACCGCAGGCAATGCATCAGATGTCGTGTCTGGTTCGTCAGCCATGACGCAGTTCCTCAGCCGGACGACTCCACCAACGGCGCAAGAGGCTGCGGGCGCGCGACAGTTGGCTCTTGGAGGTGCCAGGCTCGATGTCGAGAAGGCGTGCGATTTCCTCGTGTGTGTGTCCTTCGATGTCGTGCAGCACCAGCACGTGGCGGTAGCCATGCGGTAACTGACGGATGAGCCGTTCCAGGTCGAGGCGCAATTCTGGCTCGCCAACCACCATCGATTCGGCTTCCTGAACCGCGAAGCCTTTCTGGACCTTGAAGCGCCCAGCCTCGAGAGCGACTCGGATGGCTATTCCAACGAGCCACGTGCGAAACGTGGAGTCGCCGCGAAAGCCGGCGAGCCCGCGCACTGCGCGCAGCCACGTCTCCTGGAGCGCGTCTTCGGCGTCGGCCAAATGACCTCCGAGCAATCGCAGGGCGACGGCGTAGGCCATCGCCGAATGCCGCTGATAGAGCTGTCGAAACGCGGTCTCGTCACCACGTTTCAGTCGCCCAAGCAACTCGGCGTCGGAGGAATCCACGCTCACTTTGAAATGAGTGCTGAAACTGGCTCGCCGGGTTGCACCTGACTTCGGCCAGGCATTCAGTCGACGGGGGCATCAGCTCGACAAGTGTTCACTAACGGCCCACACGTGTACCGACACAGTGCACACCAGCTGCAACTATTGCAATAAAAGAACTTCCGTAAGTCCTGGCCGCCCGAGGCGGGGCCTGGCTGTTTCAAGACGGATCATCACGCTCAAAATTGTCAGTTGCACACCCGGCGATGAACTTGTTTGCGGTCAATAAGTTAACAGCAGTCTAGGGAATCAATCCGCAGGCATTGTAATTGCTGAGGTCTGAGGGACATCTGACTCATGAAGTCCCTTAAACGGCACGTCTGTCGGACGAGAGGCGACAGTAACCGTCGTCTGCCCGCGGTGCCCTGTGCGGTCCTCGCCGCGCTCGTTGCCCTCACGAACATTTCTGTCTCCGCAGCCCAGCCGTCCCCGGTCGTTCTGGGCCTCGAGGTTGTTTCGCGACTGCTCTTCGCCCCGCGCGAACCGGTCCGACTGATTCTCGGTGGAGAAGTGACCGAGGTCCTGGAAGTTGCGCGCCAGCAAGGGCTCACCATCCACCGGACGCTCGACCACTACGTCGTGGTCTCGGCCAGTGCGGCGGCGGCTGCGCAGCAGATGCTCTGGGGCGACCAGCAGTCCGACGGGCAGCAGATGATCTGGGGAGACTCGTTGGCTGGCGGCGATCCTTGGCGCTGAGCACGCGAACCGTGGCACAGGCTTCTTCATCGGCAGCGCCACGAGTTCATCCGCGTTGGGCGACTGCTTTCATCGCTGTCGTCGTGGCCCTGGGGTTCCTGGTACTCGGCCACTCGATCAGAGGGCTCTGGGACGCGCCGAACCCTGCCGGCTGGATCGCGCTGGGCGTACTCGCCATCGTGGCAGCGTCCTTCGCCCTGAAGATCCCCGGCGTGCCCGTCTACCTCTCGATCTCCGATACCTTCTTCATCACCTCGGCGTTGGTCTTCGGTCCGGCTCCGGCCACCATCACGATTGCCGCTGACAGCCTCGTCATGTCGTGCCGCCGGCGCAACAGCGCCCGACAAGTGCTGTTCAACGTGACCAGCAATGCCATTGCGCTGTGGAGCGCGGCCCAAACCTACTATGCGTTGTCGGGTGTCGGTCCTCTGAGCGGAACATCGTGGACTCCCGATGCCACGACGATGCTTCCCTTGGCGTGCCTGGCGGTGGTGTACTTCGGCCTGAACTCGGGGCTCCTGGCACTCGTCGTCGGGCTATCGAAGGGGGGCAATCCGATTCAGGTCTGGCGGGAACACTTTGCGATCATCTCGCTCAATTACCTCGCCTCCGCCTCCGCATCATTCTTCTTGATTGTGCTGGTCCGCGGCGTCGGGCTGCTCGGCATTGTCGCCGTGATGCCGTTGATCCTCGTCTGCTACCTGGCGATGAGATCCTGGCTTGGTCGGGTAGACGATGCCCATCGCCATGTGGCGAAAGTCAACCAGCTGTACCTGTCGACGATCGGAGCGTTGTCGACCGCGATCGAGGCCAAGGATGGCGTCACGAGCGAACATGTCCATCGAGTGCAGGCCTACGCGATGGGGCTGGCACGAGCGTTGAACGTCACCGACCGGCCCACGTTGGAGGCGATCGAGGCCGCCGCGCTGCTGCACGACACGGGCAAGCTCGCAATCCCGGAGCACATTCTCAACAAGCCAGGCAAGCTCAATGCTCACGAGTTCGAGACGATGAAGTCGCACGTCGACGTTGGCGCCGACATTCTGTCGTCAATCGACTTCCCGTACCCGGTGGTGCCGATCGTCCGCGCACACCACGAGAACTGGGATGGAAGCGGCTACCCGAACGGCCTCCACGGCGAAGACATTCCGCTGGGCGCGCGGATTCTGTCGGTAGTGGATTGCTTCGACGCATTGACCTCGGATCGACCGTACCGGGCTGCGTTGAGCGACGCAGAAGCGCTCGGGATTATCGCGAAGGAGCGAGGCACGAAGTACGATCCTGCCGTGGTGGATATGTTCGTGCAGGTGCATCGAGACATCGCACCGCCCGCGGCGCCGGCGCCGCCCCTGCAGCACGCCCTGCAACGGCTTCGCGGAGCGACCCGATCGACGTCGTCCGAGCGCGCAATGGCCACGCGGTTTGACCCATCCCCCCAGCAAGCCGAGGAACTGCTCGCGTTCGTCAGCCTGGCGCGCATCTCATCGCAAACGCCGAGCGTGGGCGACATCGGGGCGCTGGCCTGGGGTCACATCCGCCACATCGCGCCCGGTTCGAGCCTTGCGATCTTCGTTCATGACCCGAAGCAGAATTGGCTCGTGGCGGAGTTCACGGCCGGCCCCGCCGCCCGCCAACTGGCGGGACTCCTAATCACAATGGGTCAGCGATTGACGGGCTGGGTGGCGGCGAATGCGCGGAGTGTCATCAATTCAGACGCGCGCATCGACTTGTCCGGTCACGATGCGGCCGCCCTCGTCGCCATGTCCATTCCTCTCATCCACGACGGTTCGAATGTCGGCGTCATGACGTTGTACCGAGCGGAACCGTTCACCCTCGACCAGAGTCGGATGCTCGAAATGATCGCGCCACACCTCGCGACCGCACTCAGTGCGGCGCTTGCCCCCACACAGGAGAGCGTCCCTCCCACGCCCTCTCGTCGGCGCAAGGCCAACTTGCGGATTGTCGCTCGACGCGACGCTGGCGAAGCTCCGCCTCAAACCGGGTAGAAGAGAGACTTTGGCCTTCGGAGATGTCTAAGGCGCCGGCGGATGTGCCGCCACCGACGTCGTAGGCACCGGACACGCAGCGGCCGTGCGGGCTTCCCACATCGCGCTGCCGACCAGCACCATCGTCGAGAGCGCCATCAGCACGAGTGGCGGCATCAGCGGAGCGGAAACGAGCAGCCCGCTGAGCAAGGCGAGGCGACGAGCGGCGAGAAGGGCGGACGTCCAACGATCGCCCACTTGAACATCCACACGCCCAAGATGAAAAGAAACGGTCCGCCGACAACGGCGATGGCGGTCGGCCACTCGGAGTGACCCAGCGGGTGTGCCAGGACGACTCGTCGCCGACGGCTGCGAGGATGATGCCGGCGACGGGCAGCAGGTGAATATACGTGTAGACCAGTCGCGCGACGCGTCCGGGATCACGAGACGCCGAGATGGTGCGGGTGCCCACGTCCGCGCTCGTGTCGAAGTACAGCCACCACATGGCGACACTGCCGAAGAACGAGACGACCAAGGCCAGCACGACCTCGTGGTCCACGGCAGTCCCGCGAACGTGGCGCCGGTGACCAGCAGGGATTCACCCAGCGCGATGATGATGAAGAGCGCGCAGCGCTCGGCCATGTGCCCGCCCTCGACGTCCCAATCCGTCGTCGTCGAACGACCGAACCCCGGAACCCAGTACCCGGCCCATGGGGCCGCGAGGTCGATCGCAAGGGCAAGGCTCCACAACAGGAGCCGCTGCGCGTCCTGCACGAACGCGCCCGCCAGCCAGACCAGGCCGGCAACACTCAGCCAGACCAGGATGTGTTGGAAGTTGCGGGTCATGATCTGATGACTGCGCACTGCCCACAAGAAGAAGATCGTGCGGCCGCATTGGATCACGACGTACGCCCCGGCAAACGTGAGTCCGCGCGTATCGAAGGCGTGAGGAATGGACGCAGACAGAATCAGCCCGGCAACATCAGCGTCAGGAGCGCCACGCGAACGGGCAAGCGGTCAGGATCAAGCCAGTTCGTGACCCACGTGGTGTACATCCATGTCCACCAGACCGCGAGCGTGAGCAAAGTGGTCTGTAGTGCACCGAGGGCGGAGAAGTGCTCGATGAGCGAGTGCGAGAGCTGAGTGACAGCGAATACGAAGACCAGGTCGAAGAACAGTTCGACGAACGTCACGCGGTGATGGCCGCGGCCGTGCCTGGCGCGCAGCAGTCCTCGGTCGCTCGCCGGTTGGTTGGCGCGGTGCGTCATCGGGGCGATCATGGCAGGCGCAGGTGGCCGAGTTCAATCAGACGGTCGTGATCCACCGAAGCAAATCCGGAAGGTGCCAGAGCCGCCGTGGAAGTCCGAACCCCGGTGCCGAACGCGCCGGCAGGTGTAATATCCGACCACCTGGCGGCCGGGCGCGGTGGGGAAGGTAAAAGGAGGAGCATCATGCGTGTGACTGCGAAGGGTTGGGCGGTTGCGGTCGGCGTGGCGATGATGGCTGTCGGCTGCGGGGCGCCGCCCAACGACGACATCGCGGCTGCCCGGGCGGCGCTCCAGAAGGCGACGGCCGAACGCGCCGGACAATATGCCGGGGAGTCGATGAAGGCGGCGGAGGACGCTCAGACCGCGCTCGATGCCGAACTGAAAGCGCAAGCGGACCAGTGGCTCAAGTCGTACGAACGAACCGCAGCGTTGGCACGCACGGCCAAGGAAGCAGGCGACAAAGCCGCATCCGATGCGGTCGCGGCGAGGGAAAAGGCCGAGGCTGTGGCCGCCAAGGCGAAGGCCGACGCCGCCGCGCGGGCCAAAGCGGCCCTGGCCGCGAAGCGCGCGGTTCGCGTCGGGGGCAACATCCGCCCCCCGATCAAAATCAAAGACGTCGCCCCGGTCTACCCAGCGATTGCGCGCTCGGCCCGTGTCACAGGCGCTGTGACGGTCGAGGCGACGATTGGCGAGGACGGAAAAGTCGCTGACGCCCGGGTGGTGAAATCAGTTCCGTTGCTCGATCAGGCCGCGCTCGACGCGGTGCGTCAGTGGGAGTGACCGACCGACGCTTCTGAACGGGGTGCCGGTGCCGATTGTCGTGACGGTTGTGATCAACTTCACGCAGCCCTAGATCTCAGAACGCTGGTCGTCTGAGGTAGGTTTCGCCGGCCGCTCCTTCGGCGCCGCGAGGTTGCCTGAAGTGGTGATCCATCGGTGCAGTGCGCGTCCGACGTGTTCGTTGCCAGACTCGGTCGGGTGCATCCAGTCGATGAACGCGGTGGAAGTGACGCCTGCGAAGGCGTCGGTCAGATCGGCCACAGCGGGCTGCGCGGTGACGTGACGTCCGATGGCTTGATAGAGGTCATGCGTGTCTTTGGGCATCGCCCACCAGTTCAAGGCCGGACTCGAGCCGCCTGCGTCGGACAGCCAACCCGCATAGCGCCGCTCTTGCGCCGTCAAGTGCTCCTTCGCGGCAACGGTCACTTGCCAGGCGAACACGGTGCGAAACCCCTATGCGCGGCCGAGGTTTTCAACTACTGCCTTGTCAGCCAAGTAGTCGCCTTCAACCAACCTCACGATCGCATTTGCATCGGCGGCTGGACGCGGCAGTGCGCCGCCTCGATATCCCGTGAGGTAGTCGAAAAACGAGCTGGTCTTCCGGTAGTAGTCCCAGGTTCGAAACACCGGTCGGTCCTTCTGGCAGTAGCCATTCGCTCATCGCGGTGGGATAAGTATCGGCGTTCCAGAAGGGCCGTCGAACCGTGGGCCAGTAGCGCGCGCTCCGCAATTCGTTGACACCGGAATAGAAGATGACCACGTCCGGGCGTTCACCGTCAGCAAGCCTCTGCAACAGGTAATCGATGCCTTGCCAGTTGACCCATCCCGATTCGGCGTAGTTGCGGTACGTCCCATACCTCGCCATGTTCTTCTGCCACTTTCGCCAGCCAACTTGGCAACGTATTCTCGTCCCGGACGCCGTGGACCCAGGCGGCCGATCCCCCAAGAACAAAGATCAAACGTCGTCGAGTGCCATCAGCGGCACCAGGCGAATACGTCCGTCGAACGCCATTCGTCACGGTGATCAACGGACCTGGCAAGTCTCGAACGCGGTACACGCAGTATGGATCCCACGTCGCGATAGGGCTCCTGAGCGAACTCGGCTTCGATCATTTGCCGTAGTGCTCGGTTGATTCGAAGCGGTCGTGACACACGCAGAGCTCAGTAGATCGCCGAGGAGCAACAGCGCGATCAGTGCGGGTACACGTGTACCACCCACTGCCGACGGCTTCTGGAAAAAGAGATGACTGGCCGGATCGCCTTCACCGTCTCAGAATCGCTGATCGTCCGCCGACGGTCCGTAGAGCGCCGGCACCTTCGCGCCCAGGAGCCTGAGGTAGACCGTCATCTGCCCGCGATGGTGGGCCAGGTGGTTGAGCGTGTCGCGCAGCATCTCGTGCCGGGGCGTGTCGAGGACGACCTGGCCGCCGACGAGCAGCTTCCAGTGGGTCTCGAGGAAGTCCACGTTCGTCTTCCGCAGGGCGGCGCGAGCGGCTGAAACGGCCTTGTCGTGCGCGCGCAGGTAGTCGTCGCGACTGTTGAGCGGTTCCCGCGGAATGCCCTGGCCGGCCGGGGGCTTGAGGTCGAGCTCATCACGATCGATCGTCATGGCCAGCCAGTTCGGCATCGTTGCGACCAGCTCCGCAAGATAGCCAAACGGCATCGATCGCTCGTGCGGTTTCCAGTCCTTCTTCGACTCGGGCATGTTTTCGAGCGTGCGGCGCGAGCGATCCGCCTCGCGATCCAGCTCGGAAAGAAAGCGTTCGATGATCGTCATGGTGGCACCTCAACCGCTGTTCCATGCAAGAAACCCGCGCATTATAAGGGCGCCTGAACCCTGGAACCTTGGAACCGTGAACCCGATCTATATTGCGACCTATGCGTAAAGCACTTCTCGGTCTCTGCGGCGCTCGCTCTCCTCGCAACCGCCTTCACATGGCACGTCTCCGCTCAGTCAACGCGCTACGACCTGATCCTTCGCGGTGGACGTATCGTCGATGGCACCGGCAGCCCGTGGTATCGAGCGGACATCGCGGTCCGGGGCGACACCATCGCACGGATTGCGCCCTTCATCGCCGACGAAGGCGGGCGCGTCATCGATCTCAAGGGCCTCGTGGTGTCGCCCGGTTTCATCGACGTTCACACGCATGCGCGCCGCGGAATATTCGAGGTACCGACCGCCGACAACTACGTACGGCAGGGGGTCACGACGCTGATCGAGGGACCCGATGGTGGCTCGGCAGTTCCGCTCGGTCCGTTCCTCGCCAAAGTGGCGGCCACCCGCATCACGCCGAACTTTGCCAGCTTCATCGGCCAGGGCTCGATTCGATCCAGCGTGATCGGAGAAGTCGATCGGCCAGCGACACCTGACGAGATCGAGAAGATGCGTGGTCTGGTGCGTCAAGGTATGGAAGACGGTGCGTTCGGGCTGAGCTCCGGGCTGTTTTACGTTCCCGGCACCTTCACGCCCACGGCGGAGGTCGTGGAGCTCGCAAAGGTCGCCGGCCGAATGGGCGGCATCTATACCTCCCACATGCGCGACGAAGCGTCCAAGGTGCTCGACAGCGTTCGAGAGACGATCACCATTGGTGAGCAAGGCGGGCTGCCAACGCAGGTCACGCACCACAAGATCGTCGGCAAGAAGTATTGGGGTCGATCGGTCGACACGTTGAAAATGATCGATGACGCACGCGCGCGTGGTGTAGACGCGACCATCGACCAGTACCCCTACACCGCATCGGCGACCAGCATCGGGTCGGCGCTGCTGCCCGCATGGGCGCAGGAGGGCGGTCGTGAGGCGCTTCTCAAGCGGCTGAACAATTCGGATCTGCGTGCGAAGATCAAGTTCGAGACCGTTGCCATCATCCGTGACGAGCGCGGCGGCGGTGACCCGAAGAACGTCGTCGTGTCGAGCTGTCAATTCGACCCGTCGCTCGCCGGCAAGAACCTGGCCCAGATAACGCAGGGCCGCGGCTTGCCGGTCACGCTCGACAATGCGGCCGAGACAGCCTTGTGGATCGTGGAGCAAGGCGGCGCGCAAGGGATCTTCCATGCCATCAGCGAGGACGACCTGCAGCGCATCCTGGTGCATCCGACCACGATGGTGGCCTCGGATGGCGAGATTCCCATCTTCAACCAGAACCATCCGCATCCCCGAAGCTACGGGACGTTTTCACGCGTGCTGGGCGTCTATGTGCGCGAGAAGAAGCTCCTGTCGCTCGAGACCGCCGTGCAGAAGATGACCGCGTTGCCCGCGCAACGCCTGGGGCTGAGCGATCGCGGGGTGATTCGCCACGGGTTGAAGGCAGACCTCGCCATCTTCGATCCGGCCCGGGTACGCGACACCGCGACGTTCGAGAAACCACACGCGTACGCCGAGGGTGTGTCGGTGGTGATCGTCAACGGCGAAGTTGTCTTCGAGAACGGCGGGATGACCGCGGCTCGGCCCGGACGCGTCATGTATGGACCGGCGCATCGCGCGGCGGCGACGGCGGACCCCGCGCGTTGACGACAATTCAGGGAGGCTAGGAGGATGAGCGACCTGCCAATCGCCTGTACGCTCGTACCTGGTGAGCGTCAAAGCCGCGCCAGTGAGCTGTTGCCGGGGCTTCTTAGCCGCGCTGAGTCGTACGAGCGACTGGACGAGGGGCTCCGTCTTCGCTTCACCGCTTCCAGCGACACGTTGCAGGCGATCACGCGTGTGCTCGACGCCGAGCGCCAGTGCTGCCAGTTCTTCCGGTTCCAACTGACGATCGAACCGGGTCTCGGGCTCATGGTGCTCGACGTCCAAGGCCCGGCAGGGACCGCAGAGTTTTTGGCTGATCTGATTCCGTCCGACGCTTCAGCAACTTCGTCGACACAATCGTCGTCTAAGTAGACCGCCCGCATCACGCGGGACACTGGAGGCCCTATGCGTGCGAGAGTCTCGACGGCCTGGTTGCTGGCTGCCACGATGCTGCTGGTACCCGCCGTCATTCTGATTGGCGAACAGGCGGGCGAACTGACAGTGAGCGCCACCTACAAAGGCAAGGGCGTCGTCGACGATACGCACGAGATCTCGGTGTTCCTCTTCGATCATCCGAACCCCACCGAGGAGAGTCGCCCGATGATGATGCAAGTGATCACCAAGAACGGTGCCGCGACGACGTTCAAGGGCCTGGGTGCGACACCGGTGTACGTAGTAACCGTGTACGACGAAAAGGCAATCTACGATGGTAACGCCGGGCCACCTCCGACGGGAACACCGTGGGCCACGTACGGTCAAGGCGGAAAGCCGATTGCTGTGACCCCTGCAGCCGGTGTGAAGGTCTCAGTGGTGTTTGACGACTCGCGGCGGTTTGGAGCGAAGTAGCGACCGCGTGAGCGATCTTCGCGCGATCCGCCCGGTCATCCTCGCCAGCTTCATCGGTACCGCCATCGAGTGGTACGACTTCTTTCTCTACGGCACCGCCGCCGCGCTGGTGTTCAACCGACTGTTCTTTCCGACCGTCGACCCGATGGTCGGAACGCTGTCCGCCTTCGGCACGTTTGCCGTGGGCTTTGTCGCCCGTCCCATCGGCGGCATCGTGTTCGGGCACTACGGCGACCGCATCGGACGCAAAGCGATGCTCGTGTATTCGCTGGGCATCATGGGCGTTGCGACCTTTTTCATCGGCCTGCTCCCGACCTACGACGCGATTGGCGTCTGGGCGCCCGTCCTGTTGGTGATTTTGCGCTTCGCGCAAGGCATTGGCGTAGGCGGCGAGTGGGGGGGTGCGGTGTTGATGGCCGTTGAACATGCACCGCGCGGCCGCCGGGGACTCGCCGGGGCGTGGCCGCAAATGGGTGTGCCCGCAGGCCTGTTCCTGTCGACGGTTGTGTTTGGTCTGTTCAGCACGCAACTGACGGAAAGCCAGTTTCTTGCCTGGGGTTGGCGCGTGCCGTTTCTTCTCAGCATTGCGATGGTTGCCGTCGGGCTCTTCATCCGACTGAAGATTGCCGAAACGCCAGCGTTCCTCGAGGTGCAGCAGGCGGCGCGTCAGGAGGCGCGGCCGATTGTGGTCGCAGTTCGCCAGTATCGCCGCAACATGCTCCTGGCGATGGGCATGCGCGTCGCCGAAAATGGCTTGTTCTACATCTACACGGTGTTCGTCCTCAGTTACGGGCCAACCGTCCTGGGCCTCGCGCGCGAGACGATGCTGTGGGGAGTGACGGCCGCGGCCCTGGTCGGCCTCATCGCCATTCCGTTCTTCGGCGACCTATCGGACCGCGTCGGCCGACGTCCGGTGTATCTGTTTGGTGCTGCGTTTTCGTTGGCCTACGCGTTTCCCTTCTTCTGGCTGATCGAGAGTCGATCCGAGCCGATCATCTGGCTGGCGATCGTGCTTGGCGTCGTGTTGGGTCACAACGCCATGTATGGCCCGCAGGCGGCCTATTTCTCAGAGCTCTTCGGGTCGAGCGTCCGCTACACGGGTGCTTCGATGAGCTACCAACTGGCGTCGGTTGTCGCGGGCGGGCTCGCCCCATTCATCGCGACGGCGCTCCTCGCATCGGCCGGCCGTGACGCCGTGGCAGGCTACATGATGAGCCTGGCCGCGATTACGCTGGCCGCAACCTACCTCGCCGACGAGACCCACCGTGTCGATCTGTCAAGGTGAGGGACACCAGCTTGACAGTTGGGCGCCCGGCACGTAAGGTGCGCTCTGAAGCCTCGACATGCTCTCGCTACTTTCCGGCGGCCGTGGGTTGCGGCCTGTGGTGCTCGCGATCGTCGCGACGCTCTGCGCAGCGGGCCTCATCCTTTACTTCCAGCATCAGACGCTCTCCGCACTCGACGCCCAGACGCGAATCGTCCTGAGACAGCTGAGCGAGCAGACGGCGACCGACGTCGTGCTCGAGGTGCAGCGCGCCATCGATGGTCCGGTCTTCGACACCCTGACGGCCGTGAATCACCCGGAACTCCGCGCGGGGCGGCTCGACCTCGTGGCGCGCAAGTTCGACGAGGGACTGCAGGCATATCCGCATGTGAGCCGCTTTTTCGTCTGGACGTCGGAAACGGAAGCGACCGCACCGGGCGAAGCGCTGTTCATTGGCCGCGATCTGCGCGAACGCGTCACACTGAACCACGACGGCGAGTCCGTACAATTCGGACGCGATGCCGTCCTCGGCCGTGAAATTTTGCAGATTGCACGACGCTACGCGCCCGAGCAACACATCTATGCGGCTTCGGACAGCGTCGGTGAAGAGCGACGACATGCGCTCCTCCGGCTGTTCTGGACCGACGCGCGAAGGGTCGAATTCTTCGCCATTCTTGGCTTTGTCGTCGAGCCCTCGTCGGGAGGCCAGCGACTGTTCGAAGCCCTGCACCAGCGCACGGTCGGCGAGGTGCTTCGGCGCCGGGGTGGCGAGGTGCCGCTGCGCCTTCGCGTCATCGACGAGAGCGGCGCCTTGGTATTTGGTCAATCAACGCCGCTCACCGAAGCGGCGACCGTGCCACTGGCCATGCGGTTTTATCCCGTCGCGCGCATCGACTCCCGGTTGGCGAGCACCGTTCCTGCGCGTCGGTGGCAGATCGAGGTCAGCGCCGAGCGCAGCAGCAGCATTGCCGCCGTCACACGGGGATATTGGCCGACCGTGCTGTCCGTGGTCTTGATGTTGGTGGCCCTCGGGTTGACGGTCGTGGCCAACCGGCGAGCCGCCGATCTGACACGAATGCAGGCCGATTTCATTTCACACGTCTCGCACCAGCTCAAGACGCCGCTGTCGCTGCTGAGCGCCGCTACCGAGACGGTGTCAATGGATCGGGCCAGATCACCGGAGAAGCTGGCGCAGTATCTCGGCATCATTCGAGCCGAAGTCGCGCGGCTCTCGGCGCTCGTTCAGCGAATCCTGGAGTACTCGCGGTTGCAACAGCAGCGTGGCTACGAGTTCGAGCCTGTTGATCTCGGTGCTCTGGTTCGCGAAACAGTCTCAGCCTTCGAGAGCAGCCTCTCGAGCCGGGACTTCTCGTTTGTGGTCGAGATTGGTGGCCCGGCGCTCGTGGTTTCGGCCGACCCGGCCGCGATTGAACAGGCGCTGGTCAACCTGCTGGACAACGCAGTCAAGTACTCGGGCACGAGCCGGCAGGTGATCGTCCGGCTCCGCTCTCTGCCGGGTTCAGCGGCGATCGAAGTCGTAGACCACGGCATTGGCGTTGACGATGCCGATCGGGACCGCATTTTTGAGAAGTTCTATCGCGGGCGCGGGGCCTCGATTCAGCGCGAGGGATTCGGCCTCGGCCTGCCGATCGTTCAGGAGCTGGTTCACGCCCACCGCGGACGGGTCGAGGTGGAAAGTCTGCCGGGGCAGGGCAGCACGTTTCGCATCACGCTGCCGACAATCGCGACCGCGGGCAACGAAGCCAAGGATCAGGTCGGCAAAGCGACCACTCGGGGGGCCCTCACATGAAACACGCCCCTCACGAGGTCAGTAGCCCGCCACGCGAGGTGTTGGTCGTCGAAGACGAGCCCCAGATGCGCGCGCTGCTGACCGACAACCTGGAGTTCGAGGGCTATCACGTCACCGCCGTGGAGTCGGGAGAGCAGGCACTGGAGGAGTTGGGCCGGCACGCCGTGTCGCTCGTGCTGGTTGACGTCATGCTGCCCGGGATGAGCGGGTTCAACTTATGCGAACAGCTCCGCGACCGCGGCACGCGGGTTCCCATCATCATCCTCACCGCGCGGGCGCACGAACAGGATCGAATCAGAGGCCTCGATCTCGGGGCCGACGACTACGTCAGCAAGCCCTTCAGTGTGCGCGAGCTCCTGGCTCGCGTGCGCGCTCAGGTCCGGCGCGATGATTGGCGGTCGACCAGCGACGCGGAGTTTACGTTTGGTGATGTGAAAGTCAATGTCCGGCAGCGCCTCGTGCTGCGAAAGGGTCGACGAGTGCCGCTGTCGGCCCGAGAGTTCGAGCTGCTTCGCTACCTCCTCGTACACCGGAACGAGGTCGTGGGTCGAGAGCAGCTGTTACGCGATGTCTGGGGCTACAACCAGCTGTCGGTCACCCGAACCGTCGACAACTACATTGCCAAGCTGCGGACGCGACTCGAGCCGCGCCCGCACGATCCACGCTACATCGTTACCGTGCACGGCAGTGGCTATCAGTTGATTGGCTGAGCCTTCTAGAACGCGATCATGTGCGTGTACTTGAGCAGCAACGCTCGTCTGGCGATGCCGGGCGCGTGCGTTTCGTTCCACACCACGTAGATGTCGCTGAGGGGGCGGTGGATCAGGTTGTAGCGGACGTTGGACAGCCACGTGTCGGATTCCCCGTTGTACTGGACAAACGTGTTGAGAAACATCCGGGGCGTGAACGACCAGTCGACCCGCAGCCCCAAGAGGTCTCCGGTGAAAGAGCCCTCGGGCAGAGTCACGACGTTGCGCGAGAGTGTCGTACTGACGGCGACGTGCGCGTTGAGCCGCCAGCGCAGTCCACCGCCGGCCAGCCGCTGATGACCAGACCAGAACTCGCCCGCACCGACCTCGAGGCTGCCCGACAGGGCCGCGCTTCGATTGGAGCGAAACTCCACGCCGACGTCCTCAAACGAATACTCACCGGGTCGTACCGGCAGCGGTCCGATCCGGAATGCCGTGGTCAGGTGCTCGAAAGTGCTGCGGCCCCATGCCCTCAGCTCGGCACCATCAGCGAAGAGCATCTCGTAATTGACCATGCCGACGCGAGTGAGAAGCGTGGTGTACGCAGCGTCGGTCGTCGATTCGCCCTCGACACCAACGCTGTGCTCGAGCACTCGACCTCCAGCGTCTCGTGGTCTGAAGACCCGAGCATACTTGCCGAAGACGGTACCCACACCGCGCCGCCGAACGAACCCCAGGTCGTGCCGGAAGTCATCGCCGATGTGGAGAAATCCCGCCCGGGCCCGGTGGCGGCGTGAGTCCAGCCGCAGGCCCGCACGTCCCGCCCAGTCGCTGTCGACTGCCGCCGTCGCGCTGCGCATCGCATAGCCTTCGAGCTCCAGGGTTGGGTGCGGTCGGAGTCGGACGTCGAAACCGCCGACGCGGTTGAAGTCTGACGAGCCCGACGCTTCGCGTCCGAAATAGAAACCAGCGACTGTGGCGGTCCTCGACAGATCGTGAGAGACGCGGGCGGCCGTAAAGTTGTCTCCCGGACGTCCCTCGAAGTCTTCGGTCTGCATGTTCAGCAGCCCGACACCCTCTCCGCCGGACCGCCCCGTCAGACGGACGCCGCCGATGACCGGAATGGGCCGCCCATCCGACGACAGACCGATGCGCCGGCTGAAGAACGGCACGAGATCCCGGCGTGGGTTCTCATTGTCGTTTTCGACCAGCCCGATCTGAAACGCGGACGGGCTTTCGAGGAAGAACTCGCGCTTCTCCGGAAAAAACTGGCTGAAGCGGGTGAGGTTAATCTGCTGCTCGTCGGCCTCCACCTGCGAAAAGTCGGTGCGCCAAGAGCCATCCAGCACGAACGACGACCCGACGCCCAATTTCAGATCGAGTCCGCCATCAGCCTGTCCATCCCAGTCCTGTCGTCCCGGGGTTCCGCGCGCGATCTCCGCCGTCGCAAACGGCTTCACCTGGAGGTTGCGGCCGGGCTGGGCATCCGCGATACCGGTGAGGGTGCCCGCGTACGCCACGTTGTAGTGCGAGAACTGGCGCGGCACCGGCGCCCATGTGGAGGTCTCGTTGGCGCGGCGCGCCCAGCGCACCATGTTCAAGCCCCACTCCTGCGCACCCGCCTCCGGAAAGCGCAGCGTCTTGAACGGGATGGCGTACTCGAGACTCCAACCGTCAGCGCGGATCGACGTTTTGACCGACCAGACACCGTGCCAGTTGGCGTCGTTGCGGCGGCCGTTCTCGTACCCCAGCGATTCGCGCTGCGCTCCGCCCGGATTGGTGAGAAATCCAACGGAGTTGCGACGATCCTGAAACGGGTCGAGGATGAGGCCGAAGCCGTCTCCGCTGCTCCCGCCGAAGTCGCGTTTCAGCTCGTTGATGATCAGTCGGTGCGGCTCGGGGTCGTACAGCACCGCGCCGACGTACAGCGTGTCCTCGTCATAGAGAAACCGCACCTCGGTTTTGCGGGTGGCGAACTCGAACTCCGCGGGCTGCTGCTGGTAGAAGTCGATGGCGGGTGTCGCCCGCTCCCACTCGGGCTCGTCGAGGATGCCATCGAGACGGATCGGCTGATCGACGCGGACGGCCTCGACACGCTTGGCGGAGCGGATGTTGTCGAGATCCTGCCGGGTGGACGCCCAGGCGTCCACCCGAACCAGGAGTAACAGCAGGACCGGGAGGACAAGGCGACGCATGCCGTAATGCCCTCCGGCCAGAGTGGTTCGCGGTCAGTTCGTCTGGGCGCGAGGGAAGTAGCGACCGACCAGATGTTGCCGGGTTCGCTCCTTTTTTCGGACTGAATTTCTGCGGCCGCCCCACGTGCACGTCGGCGGTGTAGAGGTTGCCGTCGCTGTCGGTATGGAACTGGTGGACGCCCCAGAAGCCCCCGGGGAAGGCGCCGAACGTGCCCCAGGAGTAGAGGAGTTTCCCCGTCAAATCGAATTTCGTGAACTTCTGCGTGATGCCGTCAGCCACCCAGAGATGCTGATCTTCGGTCAGCATGAGTGAATAGGGGCGCCTGACCTTCGGCCAGGCATCCAGGAACTTCCCATTCTCGTCGAACACCTGGATCCGCGAGTTCGCGCGATCGCTGATGTAGATGCGTTTGTTCTTGTCGATCACGATGGCGTGGACCGTGTTCATGTAGCTGGGTCTCGTCTCGTTCGGCTGCTTTCCCGCTTCTCCCCACGTGAGCAGGAACTTTCCATCCTTGTTGAACTTGACGACACGAGTGTTGACGTAGCCATCGCTGACGAAGAACGTGCCATCGGGCAGCCAGGCGATGTCGGTCGGTCGCGCGAAATGGGTCTGGTCGTTGCCCGACTGCATGGGCGTACCGATGGTCTGCACCAGCTTCTTGCCATCGCGCGTGAACTTGTAGATCGCATGCGCGCCGTCGTCCACCAGCCAGATGTGACGCTCGGGATCGTAGGGGCTGACCAGAGCGCGGTGCGGTCGCACGAACAACTTGTTGTGCTGCTCCCACGACTCGATCATCTTGCCATTGCGGTCGACAAAGGTGACGACGTGATCCCAACGAGGATGGCGGGTCGGATCTTTCTGCGAGAGGTCGAACCCGGAGGCATTGCGCTGCGGGACGAGCGCGTCGCCGCCGCCGCCACCGCCGCCGCCCTCGCCGTTTCAGGACTGGCAGACAGCCTCGGGCAAAGATGAGCACGCGGTCCGGGCTCTCCGCCCAGATCCCCGCGGTCGAACCAATCTGGAAGCCCTCCCCGCAGTAGTTCTGCGGCCAGCCTGCCACCAGATCGTACGGGCCGGTCTCGTCGCCGCCGCCCTTTTCTGAAGGCGGCGCCTGCGCGAGGCCGCCAGCGGTTAGTAGAACTGCGAGTGCCGCCGCGGCGGCGCTGAGTGTTCTCATCACTAAGCCCCCTTCGTTAGTCGTCGTCGGACAATTCTTGCTATCCAAAGTTCCAAGGTTCCAAAGTTCCATGTGCCGTTGGTCTGTCCGAACTCTGGAACCCTGGAACCCTGGAACCCTGGAACCTTTGGAACCTCGGAACCCTGGAACTCTCTTTAGAACGTGAACCGCAGACCAAGCTGCACCGTCCGGGGATCGCCGGCGACAGTCCGATTCATGAAATTGGTGTTGTTCCGGGCCCCGCTTGGGTTGCCGTAGTTCACTTGATCGGTCAGGTTGTAAATCTCCAAGAAGGCGCCTGTTTCCCAGCGCCCCTGAATGCGCCAGATGTAGTGGAACCGGCCGTCGAGCAGGATCTGCTTCTCACCGTCAATCCCGTTGCGGATTGCGCGGCCATTGCCGTCAACGGGCGACAAGATCGGTCTGGTGGCGTCGCTGACACCCTGCACCGGGCGATCGTTGGTGTCGCCATCGCCGTTGGCTCCAGGGGCTGAGGCCGCGTCGGATCCGATCGTCTCGTTGATGGGATACCCGGAGTAATAGCGGAACACGAATCCGGCGCCGAGCCCACGCCATACGTTGGCGTTCGCGCTGGCCGCAAACGCATGACGGTTGTCAAAGCTCGTGCGGCCATAGTCCGCGCGCAGGTTGGTGTCGTAGGTAATCGCGCCGACGTCACGTGCGCGCGCCAGCGTATAGCTGACGCGTCCCGACCAACGCTGGGCCATCCGCTTCTCCAGCGCGAGTTCCAACGCGTTGTAGTCGGTATTGAGTTCCTCACGCGATTGATACTGGAGCACACGAATGAAGTTGGTGCTCCGTGCCTCGGGTGGGATCAGCTCACCATTCGGATCGAACACGTCGACACCAAGCCGTGTGATTCGGCCGTTCGCCCCGGGGGGACCCTCGTTGATGTCGATCTGCGCGACTTGATCGCGTCCGCGATTACCGACGTAATCAGCGGAAACGGCGAGGTACGATCCGATTTGCTGCTTCATCCCGACGCTGAACGCCCACAGATAGGGCATCCGTCGATCGCCGTCGAGCGTCGGCTGGTTGTTCACGTAACCGCCATCCAGAACCCGTTGGCGCAGCTGGGTCAGAAACGCCCGGCATTGCGGACCGATCAGCGCGAGTCCGCTGCTGCCCGTGGGTTGCAGGCAGCCCGTTTGCACGCCGTTGAAACCGAAGCCCGTGTATGTGTGCACGGGGGGCACGTCCGACGTCGCGAGCTCCCCCGTGTCGAAGACGAACGAGGGTCCGATCACCGCCCCGGTCAGCAACGTCGAGAGAACGTTGAGCTGGTGGAGCTGGTAATACTTGCCAAAACCGCCCCGCAACAGTGTCCTCCCGTTTGACCCCACGTCGTACGCGAGGCCAAGCCGCGGCGAGAAGGCATTCTTGGTTTCCGGCGTCAGGTGCTGGTAGTCGTACCGGAAGCCAAGATTCAGCGTCATCCGGCTGGTCACTTGCCACTTGTCCTGCAGGTAGAAGTTCGTCCGCCAGTCCTTCTGGGTGAATTCGATCTGTCCCAGCCGGATGCGAAAGCGGTTCGGATAGGTCCGCGCGTTGGCAGGATCGAATGCGGCGTTGGAGGAGGTGAAATCGAACCGGCCGACCAGATCGCCGGCGGTTCCCTGCGGCAGCGCGGCGTTGCGGCTCCAACCGATTCCGGCTTTGAACGTGTGATCGCCGCCCCATCCTGGCTTGAACCACGTGAAGGAGTCGTCCACGGCGATCGAGCGGATGAGGTCTTCCTGATAGTTGTTGCGATTCCCGGCGTTGTAGTCGGG
The DNA here is from genome assembly GCA_963802675.1 of uncultured Acidobacteriota bacterium. Classification (GTDB taxonomy): domain Bacteria; phylum Acidobacteriota; class Vicinamibacteria; order Vicinamibacterales; family UBA2999; genus JACCSI01. Next base: position 109,497 of record CAWDJL010000014.1, on the reverse strand, counting down.
ATGCGTATTCATGGATCCCAGGTCGAACTGTTCCCGGCCGTCGAGTCCAATGAACTTCCAGCTGTCGTCGAAAAAGATCCGCGGTCCCTGCAAGAGATTCTCGCGGACATGGCCGACCCTGAACTCGTTGGTCATCGTGTTCCGCAGCACCGATGTCGCAGCAAAGCTGAAGACCTGATCACCGCTGTCGTTTTCGAACGTCGCGTTCTCGGGCGTGCTCTCGTTTCCTTCCAGCTCGTCGTTCTCGGTCAAGACGGATTCACGGAGCCATCGGAAGCTCAAATGGTTGTTCGTGGTCATCTGGTAGTCGCCGCGAACGAACGTGTTCCAGCCGGTGAAATCGGTCGTGTCCGAGTACGACACGGCCAGTGGGGCCGCGTCGGCAGGGAAGTTGAGATTGGCGGCTTCCTGAATCAGTGTGCGTTCGGCATTGGCAAACCAGAAGGCCTTGTTCTTCACGATCGGCCCGCCGATGCTTCCGCCGAACACGTTGTTGGTGGCCGCCGGGTTTTCATTGCCGGCCTGCTTCAAGAAGTAGTTCGTCGCGTTGAGGTCAGAGTCCTGGTAGTAGTAGAAGGCACGACCCTGGAGACGATTGGCACCACTTCGGGTCACGGCATTGACGACCACGCCCGACGATCCGCCGTATTCCGCCGAATAGTGGTGGGTCAGCACCTGATACTCGGCCATCGTGTCGAGCGAGACGCGCGCCTGCGTGCCTTGCGATCCGCCACGCCGATCGTCGTTGTCGTAGGCGCCATCGACGAGAAACAGATTGGCTGTCGTCGCCTGGCCATTGGCGTTGAACTGACCGCCTTCAAACGATCCAGGATTCAGGCTGGGCGTGAGCCCAGGCACGAGTTGCATGAGGCTCAGCTGATTTCGCCCCTGACTCGGCAGGCCGTCAATCTCCTCGTTCGTGATGTTCGAGCCGATCTTGCTCGACGTCACTTCGACCAGCGGAGATTCGCCGGTGACGGTGACCGTTTCCGCGAGCCCGGCGACGGAGAGCGTGAGGTTGACCGCCACTTCCTGGCCGACGGCCAGGACGAGGCCGGTCTGGGTCATGGTCTGGAACCCCTGCAGCTCGGCCTTGATGGTGTACGTGCCCGGCACGAGCGTCGGGATCACGAATCTCCCATCGCCGCTCGAGACGGCCGTCCGTTCCAACCCGGTCGCCTCGTTGGTGACCGTGATCGTAACGCCGGGCAACACCGCCTTTCCTTGATCGACGACCGTGCCGGCGATCTCGGTCCGCCCACCTTGTGCAAGCGCCGTCGCCGCGGCGCCAAATCCAATCAGTGCGACGAGGGAGAGTATTCGAAAGCCCCTACAGCGTGGAGACGGCACGCGCCTACGCCAGGCGACGAGTCCGCGTGAAAATGCGACCATGGGACGCCTCCCTGAGAATCATTCGGGGACGCAACGCGCACTCCTCGTGTACCCACGAGCAGCGTCTGCGCCAATTTCAAGTGACTGGAGAGTAACGCCGATGCTGGGTTGGCGTTGTGAAAGGATGTCTTAGGATTGTCTTCGAATTGTCTAGAGCAGGGACCAGGGCCCAGGGCTCAGGGCCGGACTAGGGACGCTTGCCTGTTCCCCTGTGCCCGCGCCCTGTGCCCTGGCCCTATTCCCTAATTGGTCTTTCCTCCCTGAAAACGCTTCTCCTGCCCGATGAGCTTCGCCGAATCGGCACCCTTCTTCGGACGGAACTTCTGGACGCGGCCACCGAAGACTTCGGCCAGGTAGAGGTTCCCATCCTGATCGACGCTGAGGGAATGAGGCCCGTTGAATTGCCCGGGCTGTCCGCCCGGTCCGCCCCACCCGTAGAGGAATTTTCCGTTCAGGTCGTACTTGAGGATGCGATGCGTGCCACCGTCCGACACCCAGAGAGACTGGTCGGTGGTGATGAGATGAGCGTAGGGCGATGAGCGCACGCCCGTCGTCCACATGTCGAGGAACTTGCCGTTCTGATCGAAGACCTGGAAGCGGCGATGTCCTCGATCGACCACGAAGAGTCGGCCATCCTTGCTGATTTGAATGCTGTGGACGGTGTTGAACTCGTTCGGACCAGGGTTCTTCGGATCCTTCGGCGCGGATCCCCAGTCCATCAGGAACTTGCCGTCCTTGTCGAACTTCGCCACGCGCACTCCGCCATAGCCGTCGCTGATGAAGAACGTGCCGTCAGGCAGCCAGTCGATGTCGGTGGGACGATCGAACAGCTTGCCGCCCTCGCGTCCTCTTTGCCCTCTCGTGCCCAGCGTCATCACCAGCTTGCCGTCGTAGCTGAACTTGTGGATCACGTGCAGCTGATCGTCGAACACCCAGACATGCTTCTGGGGGTCGTACGGGTTCATTTTGATTTTGTGTGGCCCGCGCCCGCACTTCATCTCGAACAATTTGTCGTGCTGCGGCCACGACTGCACCATCTTGCCGTTGCGATCGACCACGAAGATCACGTGGTGGTATCGCCGCTCCCACCCGCGCTTCTCCTTTGTGGGTTCGCAGGTCGCGCCAAACCCGTCGTCGTTTCCGGTGGCACTGCCACGTGAGGGATTGAGCAGTGCGTACGGTGTCCACGGCTTGGCACCGGCGGGCAACGGGAGCTCGCCCCGTTGTGCAATCCAGATTCGGTCTGGTGTCTCGGCGTACACGGCGCCGACCGATCCCCAGGTCCAACCCTCGTGCTTGACGCCGTCAGCCTCATCGGGCAACGGCAGCGGCCAGTTCTCAACCAGCTCGTAGGGCCCAAACTCTTCTTGGCCTCCTTTTTCCTGCATCGAAGTTGCCACTGCCGCGGGCAAAGCGACACCCATAAGCACCATCAGCAAAAATCTTGGTGGGCGCATCGTGTTCTCCTTCCGATCTCAAGGTTCCAAGGTTCCAAGGTTCCAAGGTTCCAGGGTTCCAGGGTTCCAGGGTCGAAAGGTGGACCTTAGCCGAAGACGACCAGCGGCTGCAACGAGAACTCAGTCCAGGGTTCCAATCTCGACCTTGAACTTTGGAAGATGTCTGCCGAAATGAGGCTACAGTACGCGGGCGGTGAGGAGAGAACGTCTTCATATCCTGTCGATGCTCGTTGCGCTTGCTCTCTCGAGTGGTGTGCAGCGAGCTGCGGCCGTCGGGCAATCATCGATGCAAGCGCCGATCTACGAAGTCGATCCCATGTGGCCCAAGCCGCTGCCCAACCAGTGGATTCTTGGGGCCGTCGTGGGTGTGGCAGTCGACGCTCGTGATCATGTGTGGATCGTCCATCGGCCCTCGACCTTGCAGCCCAACGAGACTCGATCAATCTGGCGGGCGGCGCCGCCAGTGCTCGAGTTCGATCCTGCTGGCACGCTGGTGACGTCCTGGGGAGGACCCGGCGCTGGATACGAATGGCCCGATCTCGAGCACGGCATCCATGTTGATCACGCAGGCTTCGTGTGGATCTCCGGTGGCGGTGAAAAGGATTCACATCTGCTGAAATTCGCCCGGGACGGCACATTCGTTCTGCAGATCGGTCGGAAGGGACAGGGACAGGGAAGCAACGATACGCGGAATCTCGGCGCCGCGGCCCACATGATCGTCGATCAGGCGACTAACGAGCTGTTCGTTGCGGACGGCTATGTGAACCATCGGGTCATCGTCTTCGACGCGACCTCGGGCGCGTACAAGCGTCACTGGGGCGCCTACGGCAAGCCACCAGACGACGGGTATTTCACGCGCGCGGGGGAGAAACTGCCCGGTCCGTTCAGCGGAGTGGTCCAGAACGAAAACAAACCAAGCAACTACGACCCCAAGGGGCCGCCGCCGGCGCAGTTTCGCATCGTTCATGCCGTGCGGCTGTCGAACGATGGGCTGCTCTATGTCTGCGATCGAACCAACGATCGTATCCAGGTGTTCCGAAAGGATGGCAGCTTCGTCCAGGAGGGCTTCGTCGCGAAAGCCACGCTGGGAAGCGGCTCGGTGTGGGACATCGGCTTTTCGACCGATCCGGCGCAGGCGTATCTGATCGTGCCCGATGGGACCAATCAACAGATTTGGGTGCTGCGACGCGACACGCTGCAAGTGGTCAGCGCCTTCGGCCGCGCCGGGCATTGGGCCGGCCAGTTTTACGGCGCACACAATATCGCCGTGGACTCGAAGGGCAGCCTGTACATCACCGAGACCTACGAAGGGAAGCGGGTCCAGAAGTTTGTTTACAAAGGCCTTGGACCGGCTACGGCGCCGATCATTCCGTGACGTTCGCGGCCACGCTGCGAAACGAATACGCTGGCCGGCGGCCTGATCGTGTAGATTGACGCCCGGAGGCGATCCATGAAGCGTTCGTCAGTCGTTCGACTGCTGGTTTTGACGATGGGCGGCCTGAGCCTCAGTTCGTCGTCACCCTTCGCTCAAAGCAAGGCGAAGGCAGAAAACGTCCCGGTCATTCCTCACGAGGCGGTTGCCAATTTTTTTAAACACCCCCCCGGCATTTACACCGGCGAGAACATGGGCATCGCCACGAACTCGAAGGGCACCATCTACATGTATCACCGGGCGTATGAGACGCGCCTGTTCGAGTATTCGCCGCAGGGTCAGTTCGTGCGCGAAATCGGGAGGAACAACTACGGGTTCGCCTTCGCCCACTCGGTCCGCGTCGACGCGCAGGACAACGTCTGGGCCGTCGACGAAGGCACCGACATGCTCATCAAGTTCAGCCCCGAAGGTAGAGTTCTGATGACGATCGGGCGGCGGGAGGATCCGGTCGCCATGCTGTCGAACATGCCCGGCGGGGGCCGCTTTCATGGGCGCAACGCGAAGTACCGCTTTGGCCGCCAGACCGACGTCGGCTTCGATCAGCAGGGCAACATCTTCGTGTCCGACGGCTACTTTGACGGCCGCGTCGTGAAATACGACAAGAACGGCAGGTTCATCAAGGCCGTGGGCACGCGGGGCAACGGTAACCTGCAGTTCAGTACGCCTCACTCCATCGCGACCGATTTTCAGGGGAACGTCTACGTCGGCGACCGCGGCAATGCCCGCGTCCAGGTGCTGGACAACGATCTCAATTGGAAGGCGAACTTCGACAACGTCGGGAACCCGTGGGCGGTGTGCGTCTCGGGTGGCCCGGGACCGAAGAACCCCGGCAAGCAATACCTTTACGTTTCCAACTCCTGGCCCGACAGCGCGCCCGCGGCGGCAGCCGAATTCACCGGCGAGGTCTACAAGCTGGAGCTCAATGGCACCATCGTTGGGAAGTTCGGCAAGGCGGGCAAAGCCGTCGGCGAGTTTGCGACCATCCACCAGATGGACTGCCGTGATCCGGATGTGATCTACACGGCCGAGATCAACAACTGGCGGTCGCAGAAGATCCTGCTCAAGCCACAGGCGATGAAGCCGACGAGCCAGCGTTAGGGAGACGACAATGACACACGCATTCAACGCTCTCGCTGTCGTCACGCTTCTCGTGCTGAGCGCGCCGCTCGTCGCGCAACCAACGATACCGGACATAGTGTTCGAGACCAATGCCGACCTGCTGAAGACGCCGAACGACATCCATGTCGGCGAGGTCGCTGGCGTCGGCGCCAATTCGAAGGGACAGATCTTCGTCTACACGCGGACGGGCCATCCGTACGCGACGCTCGGGGACAATCGGACGTTTTCTCGCGGCGGATCGCGGCTCTTTCAATTCGATCCGAGCGGGAAGTTCGTGCGTGAGCTGGGACAAGACGTCTACGGCTTCAACGCGGCGATCGGGCTGCGCGTCGATCCGCAAGACAACGTGTGGACGATCGACGTGGCGGCCAATCAGGTCGTGAAGTTCGACTCCGAGGGCCGGGTCGCGCTCGTGCTGGGCAGAAAACCTGAGACCATTTCCGTACGTCCAAACCCTGCCGGTGGCGGCCCAGGCGGTGGCGGACCCGGTGGCGGCGCCGGACCGGGGGCGGGTCCCGGCGGCGGAGCCGGCGCTCCGGGCGCTGCGACGGGTGGTCCCCCTCCAGGCGGTGGTGGTGGCGGTGGCGGCGGTGGCCAGGCCGGACGGCCGCCCGGGTCGGGCGTTCCAGGCTCGAGTTTCAATCGTCCCACGGATGTCGCGTGGGATCGCGCTGGCAACGTCTACGTCGCCGACGGTATCGGCAACAACAATCGCGTGGCGAAGTTCGACAAGGAAGGCCACTTCCTCACCCACTGGGGCTCCACCGGGACTGGACCGGGCCAATTCAACGGCGTCAAGGCGCTGGCGATTGACGCGCAAGACAACGTGTACGTCGCTGATCTCGGCAACAAGCGGATTCAGGTCTTCGATGCCGCCGGCACCTTCAAATCAGAGTTCGGCAACGTCGGCACGCCGCTCACCATGTGCATCACGCGTGGGCCGACGCAGCATCTCTACATCTCACACGCCGGCGACGACGATGGCATGGAGGACGCGACCATTTACAAAGTACGGCTCGATGGAAAAATCGTGGGCAAATTCGGCGCGGCGGGCAAGCTGCCGAAGGAGTTTGGGCTCGCCAATTCCATCGACTGCCGCAACGAGACCGAGCTATTGATCGGCGAGTTGACCAACTGGAGAGTGCAGAAGGTCAGCTTGAAGTAACGACCTGGGGAGCGCGACGAACTCGTCGCGCTCCTATCTTCGTGCTTGCATCGATGTGCTTCGGGTTCCGGGCGCGAATACCTTGACCAGGACCAAACCTGCAATGAACCCGCCGATGTGCGCCATGAACGCGACTCCGCCGCCCGCTTGGGCGCCCTGCCCAATGACGCCAAACGCGCTGATTAACTGAAACACGAACCAGAGACCGACGGCAACGTAGGCAGGAACTTCGGTCAGCGTGCGCATCATGATGACTCGGTACGCGACGGTTTGGGTGGAGGACGAGATATCCGCCCATGATTCCCGAGATGGCACCCGATGCACCAAGACTTGGTATAAATGGGTTGTCTCCCAGCACAAACGTCGAAACGACGTGCGTGAGCGATGCGACGATGCCCGTCGTCAAGTAAAACGCTGTGTAACGAGCAGGGCCGAGGTCGTCCTCCACGTTGTCGCCGAAGATCCAAAGGAACAACATGTTGCCGAGTAGGTGCATCAGGCTGCCGTGCATGAACATGGAGATCAGCAACGTCAGATAGACAGAACCTGGTGTGGGCTGCAACGGTATGGTGGCGCTCTCGTTGCCGACTTCAACGCGGACCGGCTGGGCCACATCTTCGCCGGTGCGGATCTCCTGCGGGACGGTTGAAAACGCGTAGGTGAAGCGTTCGTTGGTTCCCAGTCCCTGAAGAAAAACGAAGACCAGGATGTTGGCCGCGATCAGCGCGTAGGTGACCACCGGCGTTCGAATGCGGCCGGTGTTGTCATCGCCGACAGGAAACATTGCGCTCCTCCTGTAGCCGCGGCAGCCCTGCCATGGCGGCGACGCGAGCGTAAGCGGAAACCGTGCCAGCACGTTGCGCGATCGGATAAATTGAGCCCGAAGCCGTATGCGATTGGCCACCTGGGCACCGCTGGTCGTCGTGGGTCTGTGCACGCTGGCACCGGTGTCAGGGGCCCAAGACACTCGCGTGCCCACCCAAGCCTGGGCCCCAAAGCCCATCAAGACGCCCGTTTACGCGCCTCCGCAAAAGCCATGGGTCAAGCTCAGCGACCTCAAGGCTCGGCACAAAGGGCAGAGCAACTGGCACGAGTTGCTCGTCGACGATGGCCGGCTCACGGCGGAGTATTTTTCTTCAGCGCCGGGAACGAAGCTGTCGAAGCGGTTTCATCCCGACACGCGCGAGTGGTTTGCCGTCGTCGAAGGAGAGATTCGCGTGGAGATCGAAGGCCAGGCCCCATTCACGGCCATTCGCGGATCGCTGGTCAACCTCCCGAGACAAACCATTTATTCGGTCGAAACGCTCGGCACCCAACCAAGCCTTCGTTTCGTCGTCAACGTGGCGGGCGCCAAGACGCTCTATCCGCAGGAAGGCGACCCGCCGCCGCCATCCGCGGACACGAAATGGCTGCCGATCACGATCAATCGCACACCAGCCCGGTATGACGAGTTCAACCAGCCGCATCTCAATATCCACGAGGCGGCGGCGAAGAACGCGAAGTACACCGGCGGACGATTTGTTCGCGACGACAAGTCAGAGATGCTGGTGATATACGGTCACGAAACCAGTTTGCCGCCCCTCGATCCGGCCGACAAGGGACATTTTCACGCCGAGAGCGCGGAGTTCTGGCTCGTATTCGCCGGTCAGATCCGCTACGCCTTCGAAGGGCAGGAGCCCTTCGTCGCGCGTGAGGGCGATGTGGTGTACGTGCCCGCGAACACGTGGCACGCGACGCGGTTCCATGGCCCGGAACCGGCGTGCCGCCTGTCGATTACGGAGTACGTCGGCAACGCGCTGCTGTTAGAGCCGAAGCGGCAGTAGACTCAACGAGGCCTCGCGCATCGACTAGTTCAGGGCGTTCCGATCGATGCCGATGAACGGTACGCCGAAGCGAACAGCGCGTCTCGCGGCCTCCCGCTTCGCGCCGTGGAAAACAGCCTCACCGCGGCCTGACTACCAGCGCCGGCGGCGCTTCTAGATCATCTGACGGCTCGGGAAAATCGATTGGATACCGAGGTGGGTTGTGCGCGGGTGGCGAATCAACGGCGCCGTCGCACCGTTCTGCGGCAAGGCTGTTTTTCTGCACCAGTCACGGCGCTCAGAGGTCGGCCGCGAGCCGCGCCGTCCGCTTCGGCGCGCCCGCCTGGCGCGGACCACTCGGCTTGCGCCGACCTCGGAGCGACGCGTTTCCGAGATCCGAAAAACGCTCTCGAAGCGACATTCTGTGGCGGCGGCCTGATTCGCCACTAGCCTCCAAACAAGCCGGTCGCCCAAACGATTTGTCAATGACGTGCGGATTACGAAGCCGCCGCCATCATCGGCAGGACACTCGCGGAGAGAGCGTTTTACCGCGGCGCGACGGGGAGGTGCGAGCCGAGTGGTCCGCGCCAGGCGGGCGCGCGCAGGTACGCCGGAAAGCCTTCGCTTAACTCACGTGGCAATCACGCAATCATTACTTTTCGAGGGTGCTGCGAGTTGTCTTCGAGGAAGGTCTTCTTTGTTTCCAGCTCCTCGGCGGTTGGCTGCACTCGCCCGGTCGCATCGGTGACGCGCGACACGATGGTGTGTTCCCCGGGTGTTGCACCAGCCCACGCATAGGTAAACAACTTCCAGGAATAGCGGCTCGTCGTCGAGGGGTCCAGCGTCGCCGGCTGCCACGGTCCCTCGTCCACCTTCACCTCGACCGACTTGATCGGCGTGCCGTCGTTCAGCACGATGCCGAGCGCTTTGTGGCCAGTGCCTTCCTTGGTGACGCGTGCGATGAACGACTTGAGCTGGAGATGAGTGATCGGCGTCTCGACCCACTTGATCTCGCCGTCGATCATTTCGCCTTTTAGCGTTCGGTACCAGCGGGCCTGATACTTGCCGAGATACTGGTCTTCCTGGACGTGAATCTGCGCCAGCCACTTGACGTTGGGCGCGCCGTACCAACCGGGTACGATCAAGCGAAGCGGCGATCCCTGGTGCTGTGTCAACGGCTCTCCGTTGAGGGCGTAGGCCAGGAACGGTTCGGGCGAGAGCGCCTTCTCGCGTGTGAGGCTGCGTCCGTACTGCTGTTCGACCTTGAACTTCTGCGCGCGGAACTCGACTTCTTCTTCACCCTTGTCGGCACCGAAGAACACGAACTCGCGAGCGCTGGCCTTGACTCCCGCGCGGTCGAGCACGGTCTTGAGCGGCACACCGGTCCAGCGGCCGTTGCCGATCAGGCCTTGCAAGGGACGTCGGTTGCCGGAGCACTCGAAGCCGGCGATGAGCTCCGTCTTGCCCAACTTCTGGAGGTCGGCGATCGAGAGCGCCTGGGGACGATCCACGAGCCCGCTCACCTTCAGTTTGAAGGCCGCTGGATCGAGCACGGGATGACCGTAATGCTGCGTCGTGAAGAACTGGTCCTTGGGCGTAATGGCGCTCGTGACCGTTCGCACATCGAGGAGCCGCCGATCGGCGGCCGGCGTGAAATTGGCGTTCTCAGGCAGATCGGTGAAAGGCACTACGACCTCGCCTTGGGCGAGCGCGGGCAGCGCCCACTCCGGGACGCCAAACAGGCTGAGTCCGGCCACCGCGAGTCCACCCTTCAACAGTTCTCGACGCGTGTTCGTCATGACGCCAATTCTACAGGCCGCGGCTTCGCCGCGAAAGGCCGGCGATTGCGCGCCGGAGGGCCTCGCCGCTTTGCGGCTCGGTCAGTGGGATTGCATTGATCCATTCGCCCGCAGGGCGCCGTCCAGCGCAGCTGGCCATCCGAGCCGCGAAAGCGGCGAGGCCCGTCCGGCGAAGCCGGCCTTATACTCTCCCCATGCTGACGCGCATCTGTTGTTCGATCGCCGCACTCTGCCTGTTTTCCACAGCCGCTTTCACGCAGGTTCGGCCCGAGGCTGACCTGTGTGCGGTGCCGCCCGGTGCCCAGCCGCTTCTCCCCGCGAAGTTGATGACGGGGATGGGCACGACGGACATGCAGGTCACCACCTCATCAGAGGAGGCGCGGAAGTTTTTCAATCAGGGCGTCTCGCAGATCCACTCCTTCTGGTTCCTCGAATCGGAGAGGTCCTTTCTGCAGGCGGCGACGCTCGATCCCAACATGGCGATGGCTTACTGGGGCATTTCGGTGAGTGCGGCGGGCGACTATCGTCCGGCGTTTCAACTGATCCGGGATCCGAGCGAAGGCGGTCGCATGGCCGCGCCCGAGTCTACGACCGCGGCGCCCGCCACCGTCCCGCGCAGCACGAGCGGCGCGGCCCTCAATCCCGGGATGCGGGCTCGCGAAGCTGCTGAAAAGGCGATGTCAATGCGCGACAAGGTCTCGCCTCGCGAACGGATGTACATCGAGGCTGAATGGGCGCGCCGCAATCCTGCTTCCAAGACCAGAGACGCGGATCACATCGTCGCGCTGCGCAAACTCGTCACCGCGTTTCCGGACGACGAAGAAGCGGCCTCGATTCTGGGCCTCGCGCTGCTCGACGGATTCGATTCGGTGACCAAGAAGCCAAGAACCAACACGCTCGAAGGCATCGAGTTGCTCGAGAAAGTCGTCGCCAGAAACGACAATCATTTCGGCGCGCACCACTACTTGATTCACGGCTACGAGGGCAGCGAGACGCCCGAGCGAGCGTGGCATGCGTGTCGCCGCTATCCCGAGCTCGTGCCGAACATCCCGCACGCGCTGCACATGCCCGGCCACATCTACGCGCAGAGCGATCGGATCGACGACGCGATAGCCGCGTTTTCGGCGGCAGCCGACAACGAGCGCAGCTACCTCAACGCCGACGTGCTCTATCCGAATGGGCATCACGGACACAACGTTCACTTCCTGATCCATTCGCTCAATCTGGAGGGTCGCTACGAAGACTCGATGAAAGCCGTCCGCCATCTGATGAGCGACTTCAAGGAGACGCCCCGCGAACGCGCCGGCAGCAACCAACGGGTGACGTATCGACAGGGCTACTACGCGCTGATCAAGACGTTGGTGCGTTTTCAGAAGTGGGACGTGATTCTCGACGGCACGACCATCCCGATTTACGATCGGCCGGAACAACGCGCCTGGAGGCTGTGGGCAATCGGCATCGCACAAGCCAGCACCGGACAGGTTGACCAGGCGCGCGCGACGTTACGCGAGATGTCCGAGCCTGTGAAGAAAGCCGAAGGCTCTCGACGTCCGCTGGCGATCGCCGAGATGGAGCTCGACGCCACTGTGAGCGCATATGGTGGCGACCGCTCCAGGGCGTGGACGATGTTCCGCAAGGCGGCAGAGACCGAAGCCACCCTGCTCTACACCGAACCACCGTCTTATCCGCGCCCGGTCGTCGAGGGGATGGCCCACGCGGCCCTCGCGCTCGGTGATTTCACGGTCGCCGAGGAGGGCTTCCGCGAGGCGTTGTCGCGAGAGCCCGGGAGTGGCCAGGCGTTCTTCGGCGTCGCGGCGGCGCTTCAAGCGCAGGGTCGCGTTGTCGAGAGTCGCCTCGCGTACGAGCGCGGCCGGATGCGCTGGGACAAGGCGGACGTCGATCTGTTCAAGCGGATTCCGTTGCTGCGAACGGACGCGCCACGTCAATAGCTCTTTCGTGGACCGTGGACCGGTTGCGGGTTGCCGGTTGCTACCCGTAACCTCCTGTGGCTTCCGCCTTCAGGCGGAAGATCCGAACGGGCGGCAGATCTTCCTATCAGTCATGGAGCGGACATGCGCGGAATAGCCAAGTTTGCAGCAACGACCCTGGTGATAGTCAGCATCGCAGCGTGCGGGGAGCAGGTAGGCACGTTGGCGGCGGCACGCGAGGCGATGGGGGCCGATCGGGTGCAGGCGATCGAGTTCACCGGCAGCGGACGCTGGTTTCAGTTCGGACAAGCCCCCAGCCCGACGCTGCCCTGGCCTCAGTTCGACGTCAGCAGCTACACCACGAGCATCAACTACGCGACGCCCGCGGCCCGCGTTCAAATGACGCGTATCCAAACCGTGGAGCCCGGGCGGGTGCGTCCCGCGCCAACGGAGCAGCGGCCGGACCAGTACGTCAGTGGAACGTCCGCGTGGAATCTCGCCACGCCGCCCGGCGGAACGCCGACGCCGCAGCCGCAGCCGGCGGCTGTCGACGAACGGACGATGGAGATCTGGACGACGCCGCATGGGTTCTTGCTAGCGGCGGCGTCGAACAACGCGACCGCCACGCCGGTCGGCGGTGGCTCGGAGGTGTCGTTCACAATCGGCGGCAAGCATCGCTACGTCGGTACGATCGATGCACAGAATCATGTCGCCCGCGTGCAAACGTGGATTGACAATCCGATTCTTGGTGACACCGAGGTCGACTTCATCTACTCCGACTACCGCGACTTCGATGGCATCGAGTTTCCGGCGCGGATCGTGCGACGGCAAGGTGGACATCCCGTGCTCGATCTCACGGTGTCGTCGGTGCGTGCGAATCCCGCAGTGAACATTGTCGTCCCGTCCGAGGTGTCGACGGCAACACTCCCGGCCGTGACCGCAACTGCCGAGCCCATCGCACCGGGCGTCTTCTACATCAAAGGCGGCACGCATCACAGCGTAGCCATCGATCAACGAGACCACATCGTCGTGGTCGAAGGGCCGTTGAACGAAGCCCGATCACTCGTCGCGATCGCGAAGATCAAAGAGGCCATTCCGAACAAGCCGATTCGCTATCTGATCAACTCGCATCATCACTTCGATCACTCTGGCGGTCTCAGGACGTATGTCGACGAGGGCGCCACCATCGTGACACATGAACTCAATCGCCCCTACTACGAGCGGGCGTGGTCGGCGTCGCGGACGATCAATCCGGATCGATTGGCGCAATCGAAAAAGACAGCGAACTTCGAAACCCTGACCGAGAAACACGTGCTGACCGATGGCAAGCGCTCGATCGAAGTCCATCGTCTCGCCGGCAACGGACACAACGACGCGTTCGTCATGGTCTACCTCCCGGCGGAGAAAATATTGATCGAGGTGGACGCCTGGGCGCCGCTGGCCCCGAACGCCCCGGCGCCTACGGCCGTTAGTCCATTCGCGGTGAACCTGCACGAGAACATCCGACGGCTCAAGCTGGACGTGAAGCAGATCGCCGCGCTGCACGGGCCCCGCCTGGCGACACTGGCTGACCTGTCGACCGCCATCGGACAAACGGCCGGCACGAATTGACAAGGTTGCCGGTGGCCGGTAGCCGGCGACTGGCAGCCGGCGGTGCCTACTCGCGTTCGAGCACGACCCCGACGAGGTCGGCGATCTGCCGGCCGGTGAAGTCCTTGCCTTCGACGGCGGCCGCCAGTCGTCCCTCGCGATCGATGACCGCGGTTTGAAGCGTGTGGGTGATCAAGCCCGAATCCGGCCAGTATTCCACACCGAATGCGTCACACACCCGCTTGATTCCGTCGGCGTCGCCCGTGAGGAAATACCAGCCTTCGACGTCAGCCTTCTGAGACTTGGCGAACGACGCGAGGCGTTCCGGTGTGTCGTACTGCGGATCGAACGTGACCGTCAGCAGCGCGAGATCCTTGCCGAGCCGCGTGTGAAAGCGTTCCCGCACCGCGCCGAGATTCGTGATCATCCGCGGACAGTAATCTGGCAGCGGGCATCGCGTGTAGATGAACGTGACCACGACCACGCGGCCCTTCAGCGACGTGAGCGTCAACGGTGCTCCCCGCTGATCGATCAACGAGAAGTCCGGCACGGCGCGGCCGATGGGCACCAGTGTCGAGGTCGCAGGAGTCATGACGAGGCCGGCGTCGGCGGGCGCGGCCGACAGCAGCCGGAGTCGATCGATATGGCTGCCGTCTTTCCGGACGACCAGGCGGAACGAGACGCGATCGCCTGGTCGAATGTCGGTCAGGCTTCGACCGCGGACGTCGAAGGGCATGACCATCGCCTCCATGACACCGGGTACTTCGTCATGAGAAACCGTCAGGATGGAGGAGGTCGGGTCGACGCGAAGCACCAGGCCCGCCGCGGCATGACCAGTTGCACAGGCCGCAGTCATCAGCGTGAGTCCAAACATTGCGGCGAAGGAGAGAAGGCTCGAACGTGACACGCCTCTTCATCTTGACCCAAAACCCTCTTCGCCACGGGCTGTTAGGCCGCTGCCTGAACCAACGCGGAGCAATCGAGGTTCTCAGCACGCCCCCGGGGTGATACTGTCGAGGCATGTCATGCCATCTTTCGAGGCGCGGCTTCTCGCGAGTCGTTGTGGTGCCGCTGGTTGCGATGGCGATGATGCCGGCCTGGTCCGCTGCCGCCCCACAGAATCCGCCCGACAAGAACTCGATCGAACTCGTCGTTCGCGGATGTCTGAAGGGACGAGAGCTCACTGCCGATGAGATTTCGGGCAGCGACGCGCTCGCGAGCGAAGTCGGCATGCTCTTTCGGCTCTCTGCGAAGGGTCAGGTGAACGACGAGCTCAAGCGACAGAACGGTCACCGCGTGGAAGCCACCGGTCTCGTCAAGAAAACGGCTCTCGCCGAGCCCGGCTTCAAGCTTGGAGGCAGCCGCGTCGTGATTGGTGGCACCCCAATGAGCACCGATCCCACCAAGGACCCGGCGCGCAATCCACAGCGCCGCATCGTCCCCATGGACGTCACGCTGGTGGAGATGATCGCGGAGTCCTGTCGCCCCGCCGGCGAGCGCTAGCCCCTTCCGCGAGCGACGCGAGCAGCCCTCCGCGAACGAAGTGAGCGGCCCTCCGCGCCGTAGGCGCGGCCTTAGTCCTTGTAGGGATCGAACAGATCGGCTCCGGCCATCACGACGATCAACGGACGCAGCGTATGCAGTATCTCCACCGTTCCGCGCTGGGCCGCCAGGACGTCCGGTAGCCGCCGATAGACGTGCGGGCTCTCGTCCAGTCCGCCACCGCGGAGAACCACTCCCTTCTCGCGAACCCATTTCTCCATCATTCGCGGCGAAACGACGCCTGGTCGAATCACTGCGCCTGTGCGGCGATTGACCTTGCCAGCCGCGGCGCTTCGAGACATGACGCGTCCGGCACCGTGCACGGTTGAGTAGAGGGCGGCACGCTGAAGCGACGCGTCCTGGCCGCCCGCGTCAACCGCGCCCTGGACGATGACGGCATCGTCACCCATCGAACCGCCGACGAACCCCTTCTGGCCGGGGAAGGCCGGAGTCGCACCTTTTCGAACGACTATCAGCCGCCGACCGTCGTGCTCCTCTCGCCAGGCGAAGTTGTGATGGTTGTGAACGAGCTCCAACTCACGTCCACCAAGAAGCGCCACGACCTTTCGTGCGACCCACTCGCGGCCAGCGTACGCATACTCGCCCGCGAGTCCCATCAATGCCCAGTAGTCTTGTCCCATAGGCTTGTCGAGATTCAGGAGTGTTTCCCGCTCGGGCACGCGAGCCCCCCACTGAGCGCCCTGTGAGAGTGCGAGATAGCCCGATGCGATGGTGTGTCCCAGCCCGCGGCTTCCGAAGTGAACACCCACCCAGATCGTGTCTGCTTCGTCTGCGAACACATCGACATAGTGGTTGCCGCTGCCAACGGTCCCCAACTGTGCTCGTGCCTTCTGACGAAGGCTCTCTCTGGCATGTCGCGGCAACGCGTCCCAGGACGATGATTCGAAGAGTGGATGGTCGACGGGGGCATCGTCTGACCTGTTCTTGCGGCCGATGCCGAACGAAATCACATCCTGAATCTCGTCGGCCAACTTGTCGAGTCGATCGCTGAGTGCTGATGGCCCGTGCAGGGTGAGGTCGGTTCGAATCGCGGCATTGCCGCATGCGATGTCGAAGCCGACGCCCACTACGGACACCTGCTCGCGATAGGCAGCGACGCCGCCGATTGGCATCACGTACCCGAGATGGCCATCGGCCATCAGCGCCGCGCGCTCGGCGCGACTGGCGACATCGTGCAGCTGATCGAGCGTCTTGGGCTCGTGCGTACCGAAAACAGCGACTTTGGGCATCGGACCGTCAGTGTTTCAATCGTATGGCAACATTCCGTCCGAGCGTCTCACACGCGGTCGCTATAATGCCGCGATGCGCATCGCGCGGGCCGCGACGGTTGCAGCCATGGCTCTGGTCGTTGGCCCGCTCGTGATGGGTGAGCAGTCAGAGGGCGGACCGGGTCGCACCACCCTGGTCCGGCACTTCACCACTTCGGATCAGATTGCGGGACGCTACCAGTACCTGCCTTTTGACATGCCTGTTGGGACGGGCAGTCTGCGCATCACGTATCAGTACGATCGCGCCGAAGGCGAGAACGTGATCGATCTCGGACTCTTCGAGCCGGGGCCGCTGGATCTCGGAACCCGAGCGTTCCGGGGCTACAGCGGCGGTGCAAAGACTGGCATTCTCCTCAGCCCGACCGAGACGACGCCCGGGTATCGGGCGGGCCCGCTCCCTGCAGGACGGTGGCATGTCCTGCTTGGACTCTACAAAGTGCGCGAAGCGGGAGTCGACGTCCGAGTGGATGTCGAGATGCAGGACGGACCTAAGGCGCGTGTATCGCCGAATCTCGTGCGACGCCCGGCTTCCGAGTCCATTCCTCCCGCATCGCGATGGTTCGCCGGGGCGCTTCACACGCACACCGTTCACAGTGACGGTGCGCTCAGTCCTTCGGCGCTGCTCGAGCTCGGACGAAAGGCCCGACTCGACTTCGTGGCCATCACGGACCACAACACCGTCACACATCAGGACGAGCTCGCCTCTCAGATCTCGATTCCGTCTTCACCGCTCCTCATCGTCGGCGAAGAAGTCACGACCCCAGGCGGCCACGCGAGCGTCTGGGGCCTTGGACCGCGGGAATGGGTCGACTTTCGCGTCGGCCCCAAGGACGGCCGCATCAATGAGCTGGTGTCCGCGGCGCATCGTTTCGGGGCGCTGTTCTCGGTGAATCATCCGGCGTCCGAATGCATTGCTTGTGGGTGGACGCACGATTGGGTGGAAGGGATCGATGCCGTTGAGGTTTCGAACGGTCAGCATGGAGAAGTAGCGCGTGCGTTGACCATTTGGGATGGCCTGCTGCGCGTCGGTCGTCGAATCACGGCCGTGGGATCCAGCGACTGGCACCGGGGTCCCAATCCAATCGAGAACGCTCACGTCCGCGTGCTGGCGCCTTCGCTAACCGAAAGTGCCATTCTCGATGCGATCCGACGGGGCTGTGTGATCGTGATGCGCAACGTACGCGACGCGACGCCCGACATTAGCGTGACCAGCGGGTCGAACGTGGCCAGGGTGGGTGAATCGCTCACGCTCACACCTGGATCGACGGAGACCGTCACGGTGATCGCGCCCGGAATGGCTGGCGCCGAGATGGTTGTCGTCGCGAACGGGGAACGTGTCGCGACGAAGAGGCTCGATCCGAAAGGGGAGGCCCGCATCGAGAAGCGGTTCGGCCCGGCATCCGGATCCGGTTACCTACGAGTCGAGCTACACGGAACCGACCGCATGCCGCTCGCAATTGCGAACCCGGTTTATCTCGTTCGGCCATGAAGCGCGGTTCGTTCGGCCTCCTCGTCCTCGCCCTTTTTACGGCAGCGTCGGCTCACGCTCAAGAACTGGTGACGCCGGTCCGCGTCGGCCATCCGGACGCGCCGCTTCGACTGACGGTCTGGGCGCAGCAGGACTATTCTCATCTCGCCGCGCTTCGGTCGATCTCCGACACCTTTCGGGTCGTGTTCACGGAATGGGCTGCCGCCAATCCGAGCGTTCAGCTCGAAGTCTCCGTGATGCCGGCGCTCGAACAGCACAAGGCCAAACTGCTGCTCGCGGCCGCTGCCGGTCGTCTCCCGGACGTCGCGTCCATCGACAGTTTCTGGCTGCCACTGTTTCTCGAGGGCGGCCATCTGCAGCCGCTCAATCCGTACTGGCCGGAGGCCGACCGCGCCGACTTTTTACCGTTCACGATCGACACGCTCTCGGATCGCTCGGGCAACATCTACGGCCTCTGGCACGAGACGGACTGCCGCGCGCTGTTCTATCGCAAAGACCTGGTGCCGAACCCGCCGGCGACCTGGACCGAGCTCGTCGACGTCGGCAGCCGCATCGCGCGCGAGCGCGGCATCGCAGGTTACCTGTTCAACGCCGGTCGATGGGAAGCCACGGTCTTTGATCACTTGCCGATGTTCTGGGCGCAGGGCGGTGAGCTCGTCGATGCGGAGGGACGTCCGGTGTTTGGCCTTCCGCCACATCGCGATCACCTGATCCGAGTGTTGACGTTCCTGCAGGATGCGGTTCAGCGAGGAGCGTCGCCACGCGCCGTGCTCGCCAACAACGACTACAAGCAGTTATCAGCCGCCGCGATTGCCGGAGACGTGGCCATGTTCCTCGGGGGGAATTGGCAAATTCGTGAGCTCAAGGATGCGCTGCCGCCCGAGGAGTTTGCGAAATGGGCGATAGCGCCGATACCGCAGTACCGCGCCGGACCGGCGCCCACTGGTACCGGCGGCTGGATCTGGGTGGTCTTCTCGAAAGATCCCGCGAAGCGTCGTGCTGCCGCGCAGTTCGTGCTCGATATCGAGGCGCCGCGGAACGCTGCGCGGATCAGCGAGGGCACAGGCCGGCTTCCCGTGCGACGGAGCGTTTACCGCGACTACCCAGCCTTCAAGGAGGAGCCGTTCGCGTTCTTTGGTCAGATGCTCAGCGCGGCCCGGGCACGGCCAGCCGTGCCGATCTACAACACGATTTCGCGAGAGCTGCAATTGGCAATCGGCTACGCCATCGAAGGCACTCGAACACCTGCCGAGGCGGTTGATGCCGCCTGGCGCGTCGTCGTCGCGGAGGTACTGAGCGACGCACGAACTCGTCGCGGGCGAACACGTTCGATCCGCTGGCGTGGATCCCGGTGCTGCTGACGGTGGTTCTAGCTGGCGTCGCGCTGACGCGAGCCGGCGGCCGTAGTCTCCGCTACTGGCTGGCGCCCACAATTGCACTGGTTGCGCTGTTTCTCCTGTACCCGATTCTCGAGCTGATCAGAATCGCTTTCACCGATCTGGCAGCGCCGGGCAGTCCCTATCAGCTACACCCTTGGTGGCTTTCGCGATCTGATTCGAGATCCGGCTTTCTACGCGATGATTGGCGTCACGCTGATCTTCGTCGGCGCATGCGTGACACTGCAGCTTGGCCTGGGTCTGCTGCTCGCCTGGCTTTTCGATGCCGCGGAACGGCGTCGCGTGATGGGGTCGATTGCGGCGCGTGTCGCCGTTGTGAGTGCCTGGGTGATCCCGGGCGTCCTGATTGGTGTGATTTGGAAGATCCTGCTGGTCGAGAATCGATCGGGGATCGTCAACTACTGGTTGTCGCAGTTCGGCATCGGACCCGCCCCTCTGCTGTCATCCTCGACGCTCGCATTGGCGTCCGTCATTGTCGCCAATACCTGGCGCGGCACCGCCTTCAGCATGCTGATGCAGTATGCGGGACTCCGAAGCATTCCGCGCGAGCTGCACGAAGCGGCGGATTTGGAGGGCTTGAGCGGTTGGCAGCGCCTTCGCTGGGTCATCATGCCGGCGCTGGCGCCGGTGTTGGTGCTGAACCTGTTGCTGATCACGATTTACACGCTCAACACGTTCGACATGATTCTGCCGCTGACCGGTGGCGGACCGGCGCGTGCGACCGAGGTCGTGTCGCTTTACATGTATCGGTCGGCGTTTTACGACCTCAATGCCGGCAAGGCGGCGGCGATTGCGGTTGTCATGCTGGCGATCAACGTGGGTCTGGCGTGGGGAGCGGTTCAGCTGATCATGCGTCGCGCCTCGCGTGACACACTCGCGAGGTCGATGTGACAACGCCCGCTCGATCGGCGCGCGTCCTCACGCCAGCGCTAAGGCGGCGCTGGGTAATTGCCGCCGCGCTTGCAGCGGTTGCCCTCGCTTTCCTGATTCCGCAGCTCTGGCTCGTGTCGCTGTCGCTCAAGGATCGCGGCGATGTCTTCGCGTACCCGCCGCAATGGATTCCCGACAACCCATCGCTCGTCAATTACGTCTTCGCACTCACTGCGACACAGGTGCCGTGGTATCTCTGGAACAGCGTCAAGGTTGCGGCGCTGGCGACGGCCTTGACGCTGGTGGTCGGGATTCCTGCGGCTTTCGTTCTGTCGCGCGAGCGGTTTGCCGGCCGCGGCCCGCTGCTGGCGATTCTACTGGCGGTTCAGATGCTCTCGCCCGTGGTGT
The DNA here is from genome assembly GCA_963802675.1 of uncultured Acidobacteriota bacterium. Classification (GTDB taxonomy): domain Bacteria; phylum Acidobacteriota; class Vicinamibacteria; order Vicinamibacterales; family UBA2999; genus JACCSI01. The sequence goes on along the minus strand of CAWDJL010000014.1, from coordinate 88,818 downwards.
TGTTGTTGCCGCTCTACTCGTTGGTCGAACGTCTTGGGCTCGCTGACACCCACGCCGGCCTCGTTCTCACGTATGCGGCGATTCAAGTTCCCTTTACCGCGTGGGTTCTCAAGAATTTCCTCGATGCCGTACCGCCCGCGTTGTTCGAGGCCGCGCGTCTCGACGGTGCCTCGCGAATGCGGACACTCTGGTCAATCGCACTGCCGGTCATCGCGCCCGGCCTGGCCGCGACGACCATCTTCAATCTGGCGGCCTACTGGTCGGAGTTCGCTCTCGCCCTCGTGCTGCTCGATTCGCAGGCTCGCTTCACCATCCCCCTGGGTGTCTTCAGCCTCCAGAGCGCGTACGAGACCGAATGGCAACTTGTCGCAGCCGCAAGCTTCATTGGCCTCGTGCCCATGATGGCCGCATTCGTGTTCTTGCAGCGATACTTCATTGCGGGCCTCACGGCCGGCGCTGTGAAAGGCTAGAGACGATAGCCACGAAGAACACGAGTGTCTCGAGCCTGAGGCTTGGTATTGCTTTGTTTCCTCAATGGTCCGATGTCACGATCCAGAACCCCTCGAAGTTCACAGAAATGCCCACGCACATCATCTCGCACACCCACTGGGACCGGGAGTGGTATCTCACCTTTGAGCAGTTTCGCGTCCGCCTCGTAGGTCTCATCGATCGGCTGCTCGACTTGATGGAGTCGCAGCCCGACTATCGATACTTTCACCTTGACGGCCAAACCATCGTGCTCGAGGACTACCTCGAGCTGCGACCCGAGAACGAGCCGCGATTGCGACGACTCATCGCCGAGGGCCGGATACTGATTGGCCCTTGGTACGACATGCCGGACGAGTTTCTCGTCAGCGGCGAGTCGCTGGTGAGGAACCTCGAGCGCGGGCATCGAATCGCGTCGCAGTTCGGCTCGCCGATGCCCGTCGGCTATCTGCCCGATCTGTTTGGGCATGTCGGACAGATGCCACAGATTCTGCGAAATTTCGGCCTCGACAACGCCATTCTCTGGCGTGGCTTTGGAGGCCACCGCGCCGAGTACTGGTGGCAATCGCCCGATGGGTCGCGCGTGCTCATGATGCACCTGCCGCCGGAAGGCTACTGCAATGCCACTCGAGTGCATCTCAACCCGGAGCTCATGCTGGAGCGTGCAACCCGGGCGATCAAGACCGAGGAGCTGCGGTCGTCGGCTGGCGAGACATTGCTGATGAACGGTGTCGATCACGTGGAACCCCATGCGGTGATTCCCGAGCTCGCCCGCCAGTTGACCGAACGTGCTCGGCGCGCCCGTCAGACAGTCGACGTTGCCGGCGTACGTGGACGCGGTCCGCGCCGGTGTGCAACGTCACGAAGCGATTCGACCCCTGGACACGGTCTACGGCGAGCTCCGCGGTGGGGAGGAGTACGCCAACCTGCTGCCGGGTGTCCTGTCCACGCGCGTCTATCTCAAGCAGGCGAACGCGAGGGTCCAGACGCTGCTCGAAAAGCGTGCGGAGCCGTTGGCAACCTGGGCCTGGCTGCTCGGAGCGCCCTATCCATCGGGGGAGCTCCGTCATGCGTGGAAGATGCTTCTGCAGAATCACCCACACGACAGCATCTGTGGCTGCAGCATCGATCCGGTTCACGAAGAAAACGTCAGCCGGTTCGAAAAGGCCGAACAACTGGCGGGCGCGATCGTGGAGCAGGCCGCAGAGGTGATCGCACGCGCCGTTCCCGGTGGGCCTGAAAGCGCCATCCGTCTCGTTGCGCTCAACACGACCCACGAGCACTACAGGGGTACGATCGAAGCGACAGTCGATCTTCCATACGAAAGCGACGAACCCAACCGCGTTATCGATGTCGAGGCCCTGGATGCCCCCGTGAGGTTCTGGTCAAACGACGTGCGCGCGGTTGCCGTGACGTCCGAAAACGGCGATCGCTGTCCCATTCAGATCCTCAGTGACGAGAGCCTGGTCCGCACGCTCGTGATGAGCCGCCTGGAGACGCCCTGGATTCTGCGGGCTCGACGCATCAGGGTTGCTTGGCAAGGCGACGTGCCGTCCTGTGGCTACGCGACCTTCGATCTCGTGATCGAGGAGGCGGCGACGGTCTCCGATGCACCCGACGACGAAGTCGCTGCCGACCAGGGGGTGCCTGATAGCGAGATCACGACCGGCGATCGATGGGCTCAGAACGCGCTCGTGCGGATCGCGATCAATGACGATGGGACCGTGGACGTGCTGGATCGAAGGACGGGCACGCAGTATGCCCAGTGCGGCGAGCTCCAGGATGACGGAGACGTCGGTGACGAATATACCTATTCCCCCCCGACGCTCAATCCCCGATTCGGTTCGGACGGTGTGCAGACCGTTCGGGTGACGCGTGTCTCGACTGGCCCGCTCCGCGCGGCGTTTCGCATCGATTACGGGTTGCCCTTGGCCGTGTCGGCCTCCGCTGATCGGAGTTCGCGGTCCGGCACGACCGTGGAATCGCCCGTCAGCATGCTGGTCGGGATCGATGCCGGCTCCGCTCGCGTTTCCTGGGAGGTATCGATCGACAACCGCTCCAAGGATCATCGGCTTCGGATGTTGTTTCCGGTCGGCGCGGAGACGGTGTCTGAAGTGCGGGCGGAAACGACGTTCGGCGTAGCTGTCCGACCTGCCCGGCGAAAGGTCCCAGCGGAAAACCCGTGCGAGGTTCCAGTGAGCTATGGGCCCACGCGTTCGTTTACCGAAGCAGGAAGCTCACATGTCGGCGCCATGCTCTTCGGGGAAGGTCTGATGGAGTACGAAGCGGTTCCAGATGAGGAGGGCCGGACGTCGCGGCTCGCGCTCACCCTGCTCCGCAGTGTCGGGTTCCTCTCGCGTGACGATCTGTCGATGCGGCCGTCAGGCCATGCCGGTCCCGGTTTAGAGACACCTGGTGCGCAATGCCTGGGCGTACATCATTTCCGGCTCGCATTCGAGCCCCGGGGTCCGGCACTGTCCAACGCCGAGCTGTTTGGCCACGCAGGTGCGTTTGCGACACCGCCCTACGTCGTGTCGGGCATCGGTGCCGGCGGAGCGTTGCCGCCGGTCGGCCAATTTGTGAGCCTCGACCCGCTCGAAGGCGGGCTCGTTCTCAGCGCCTGTCACAAGGCGACGACGGAAGAGGGGATGCTGCTCCGTCTGTTCAATCCTAACGGCGAGGCTGCACGCATTCGCGTCGCGTCACAGCGCCCAATCCGTTCCGCCTCGCGGACGGATTTTCTCGAGCGCCCTCTCGATGAGATACGGGTCCTGGATGGCACCGTTGAACTGACGGCGGCGCCGTATCAGATCGTCACGGCGATCCTGCGGTAGCGAGAGTTACAAGTTACAAGTTACAAGTTACAAACTGCGGCGCTCGCTGGCGCCGCGAGCGTCATCACTCCTGGCACTCAACTTTGAACTTGTAACTTGTAACTTGTAACTATCTCTAGGCTGCAGCCTTCACTTCCGCGACCGTAATCGTCGCCCCGGTGTCTCGCGCGCGCGTCGCCGCGATGCCAATCCGCAAGGCCTCCATGCCATCGTCAATCGTCACCGGCGGCTCACGCCCCTGCTGCACGTTTTGAGCAAAGTTCTGCAGTTGGTTCGTGTAGGCGTCACGGAAACGCTCCATGAAATACGGTACCGTGTCGTGGGAGACGCCGTCCGCCTTGGTCATGATCATGATCGGCGTTTCGCGCAGGTAGCCGATTCGAATCGTGCCCTCGAGTCCCAGTATCTCGGTCGAGATGTCGTAGCCGTAGATCCCGCTTCGCGTGAGATCGACGACGCCGAGCTTGCCGCTCGTGAAGGTCAGGCTGGCAATCGCGTTGTCGATGTCGCCGACACTTTCGAGCTCGGGGTAAGCGATGGTGCCGCCAATTGCCGACACCGTGCGGACGTCGCCCATGAACCAGCGCGCGAGGTCGAAGTCGTGGATGCCCATGTCGATGAGCATGCCGCCGCTGCTCTGTGGATTCGCGTACTCCAGGCTGGGCCGGAACGGGTCGCGTGACGTGGCCTTGAAGACGAGCGGCATGCCGATGCGGCCAAGCCGAATCTGGTGATGGGCGGACGCGTAGCCGGCGTCGAACCGTCGCATGAAGCCCATCTGAAAGAAAATCTTCGAGCGCTCGATGACGCGCTTCATCTCGGACACTTCATCCAGCGACAACGCGGGCGGCTTTTCGCAGAACGTCGGCTTGCCGCGCTGGGCCGCCGCGATGACGTGCTCCCGATGAATGTGCGTCGGCGTGACGATGACAACCGCTTCGACGGCCGGTTCGTCGATGAGCGCGAGGGGATCGGTGAATGCGCGCGGCACCTCGAACTCTTCGGCGATGTCGGCCGCCAACGTGCCCGCCGGATCGGCCACGGCGACCAGCCGCGTCTCGGGAATGCGGCCGGCCAGATCGCGTGCATAGACGCGCCCCAGTCGCCCCAGACCAATCAATCCAATCTTCAAACGCGCCATGGGCACCTCGATGAGAGTGGCCAGTTAACAGTTTCAGTTCAAAGAAGTCGAAGCCCTTTGAACTGGTAACTGAAACTGAAACTGATGCATCACTTGACTCAGTGTCTCCCTCGTCACCATTTCAAGCCTGACCATGATGTCCGCGGGCAGCTTCTCGCCGTTCATGACCTTGACCGCGCTTTCGACCGCCGCTTTGCCCATTTCGAACGGGAACTGAGCCACCGACGCCGCCATCGTGCCGGCGGCGATTGCTTTCTTCGCGTCATCCAGGGCATCGAACCCGACGACGCGAATTGAGCCGGTACGATTCGCTGCGGCAATGGCCTCGATCGCTCCGAGCGCCATCAGATCGCTGGCCGCGAACACGGTATCGATCTCGCGGTGTGCCTGCAGCATGTTCTGAAAAACATTGAAGCCCTGATCGCGTTCCCAGTTGGCCGGCTGGGACGCGACGATCGTAATGCCGGGCGAGGAGCCAACGGCCTCGCGAAACCCTCGCAGCCGTGAGTCGCCGGTCTCGTGACCCGGAATACCCTCGAGGATGGCGACTCGCGCCTTGCCTCCGGTCATCTTGACGACGTGCTCGCCCGCGAGCTTGCCTCCTGCGTAGTTGTCCGATCCGACGAACGTCTCGGTGCTGACCGCGGCGTCGGCTGCCGCTTTGGCATCCAGTCGCGTGTCGACCACGACAATGGGGATCTTGGCGTCGCGGGCTTTGATCAGGGCCGCGACAATCTCGCGCGAACCGCTCGGCGTGATGCAGAGCACGCCGATGCCGGTCTGGATCAGGTTTTCGACGATTTGCATCTGCTTCTCGACGTCGATTTCACGCTCGGCCGCCTGCACGTGAAGTCGCACGCCGAGGCGGTCGGCAGCCTCCTGGGCGCCGCGCCGCATGTCCACGAAGAAGGGATGATTCAGCGTCTTGAGAACGAGCGCGACCGGCCGCCGCGCATCGGCGTCGCCCTGTTGAGGCGCGCGATTGCAGGAAACGATGACCGCCGCGATGACGGCCATCAAGAGGGTAATGAGTCTCGGCATAGTCAGGTCCGGTGGCGTTTGAGTAGCGTGTCCACGAGCACGGCGCCGACGATCACGCCGCCAATGATTATCTGCTGCAGGAACGAGGAAACTCCCAGCAGGTTCAGCCCGTTGCGTAGCACACCCATGATCAGCGCGCCGATGAGTGTACCCAGCATCGTGCCCTCGCCGCCCATCAGGCTGGTTCCCCCAATCACGGTCGCGGCAATCGCGTCGAGCTCATACATCATGCCGGCAATCGGCTGGGCGGAATTGAGCCGCGCGGTGAGAATGACCGCGGCCACGGCGCTCATCAAGCCGGCCCACCCATAGATGAATGTCTTGTGCAGCCGTACTCGCACACCCGACAGCCGCGTGGCCTCTTCATTCCCGCCGATCGCGTACACGTAGCGACCAAAGGTGGTCCGCGTCAGCAGCAAGTGGGCGACGGCATACACGACCAGCATGGTCGCGACTGGCGCAGGGATCATCGCCACGTGTCCGGTGGCCAGCGTACGAAAGCCCTCATCGAAGCCTGACACCGGCCGACCTTCGGTGAACACGAGCGCCGTACCGCGAGCGATGCTCATCATACCGAGCGTGGCGATGAATGGCGGCAGTCCGCCCCACGTGATGAGGACGCCGTTCGCCAGCCCACACAGTGTGCCGACGCTGAGGGCGCCGAGGAGGGCGACAACGAGCGGCTGCTCGGCCTGCAGCAGAGCCCCGAGGACGACTCCCGACAACGCGACGATGGATCCGACGGAGAGGTCGATGCCGCCGGACAGAATCACGTAGGTCATGCCGACCGCCACGATCGCGTTGATGCTGGTCTGCTGCGCGACGTTCAGCAAGTTCGCAATGGTGAGAAAGTGCGGGGTCAGCGCCCACAACACCGCCGACAAGACCAGAAGCCCGATCACGGTGCCAAACTGCCGGGCAGATGAGAGGCTCCCCGTCACGGCCAGCGAAGCTCCACCTTAAACCGGAAAAAACCATGCAGGCTCCGCTTCGCTGGGGCAGTGTTGTTTGGCCCCGCTCCGCGGGGCGGGACATCTTCTAAGGCCGCTCGAAGACTATTTGTTGCACCGATCAGCATAGGGCCTTAGAAGATGTCTGGCCTGTCAGCCCCAGGGCGGCTGCAAGGACTGCTTCCTGCGTGGCGGAGGCGGCGTCGAACTCGGCGTGGAGACGACCGCGGTGCATCACGAGGATGCGATCGCTCATGCCCAGCAGCTCCGGGAGGTCGGACGAAATCATGATGATGCCCGCGCCGGACGCCGTCAGCGAGTTCATCAAGTTGTAGATCTCCACCTTGGCGCCGACATCGACACCGCGCGTCGGCTCGTCGAAAATGAAGATGCGCGCGGAGCCCGCCAGCCACTTGCCCAGAACGACCTTCTGCTGGTTGCCGCCACTGAGCAAGCGCACGGCCTGTGCAGGAGCGGCCTTGACGCGCAGATTGGCAACGATCGGGCGTGCCAGCTCGGACTCACAGCCTGATGGAAGGAAGCCGTAGCGGGCGAGCCGACGGCCGTGGGGCAGTGCGATGTTCCGGGCCACGGTCAGGCTGGCGACGAGACCGTCGGCTTTCCGGTCTTCGGGCAACAGGCCGACGCCGTGTCGAATCGCGTCGGCGGGTGTCCGAAAGACCACCGGCGTGCCGTTGACGAGGAGTCGGCCGGCATCGGGCGGTCCGCGCCCGCGAGGACGCGGGCCAGCTCGCTGCGACCGGCGCCGAGCAGCCCACCGATGCCGAGGATCTCGCCCGCGCGGAGCGCGAGGCTTACGTCGTGGAGCACGCCCTTCCGGCTGATGTGTTCGGCCTGAAGGAGGATTGGGGTCGAACCCGATTCCCTCCGCCGCGGATAGTGCTCGCTGACCTCGCGGTTCGCCATCTGCCGAACGAGTTCGGTGATTGAGGTCTCGGCAAGGGGTTGGGTCGAGACCTGACGGCCATCGCGCATGACCGTCACGCGGTCTCCGATGCGCGACACTTCGTCGAGTCGATGCGTGATGTAGATGATCGACACGTCGCGTGCCCGCAATCGGTCTATCAGTCCAAACAATTGATCGACTTCTCGCGTCGTCAGCGAGGAGGTCGGCTCGTCCATGACTAGAATCCATCCACCCGCGTCATCGTGGGATGCCGAGCGCACGGCCTTCGCAATCTCAACCATCTGTCGTTGTGCAAGACTGAGACGCCTCACTGGCGTGCCGGGCGACAGATTCATGCCGAGATCTGCGAACAGCCGTGTCGTGCGTTCGTCAAGCCCGCGCCAGTCGACCAAGCCGGCGAGCTTCGTGGGCGTCGTTCCCAGAAAGATGTTTTCGGCCGCTGATAGCTGCGGAACGAGGGTGAGCTCCTGATAGATGACGCGGATGCCGAGCGCCAGCGCATCGCGCGGCGATTGCACGTCCACGTCGTGACCATCGATGGCAATCGTTCCGGCATCCTTGCGATACGCGCCGCTGAGAACCTTCATCAGCGTCGATTTGCCCGCACCGTTTTCGCCCAACAGGAGGTGAACTTCACCGGGGTGTACCGTCAGGTTGACGTCATCGAGTGCAACGACCCCAGGGAATGACTTGCGGATTCCCCGCATCTCGAGCCTGGGTGCGCGGCTGTCGGTACTGCTGACCATCTATTGGGTTGCAGGCTCCGCTTGTCTGAACGGCAGCTCGACGGGGGGACCACCGGGTTGGAGCAGGATCGGGTTCAGCCAGGGAGTCACGATGAAAGCAGCAGTCCTGGGCTGATAGTGCTCGTCGAGCATGAAGAACCCGCCAACACCGGTCAGACGAACGGGACCGACAGGCGTTGGTTGTGGAGCCTGGGTCTTTCGGTGGTAGGCCTGCGCCCGCAGCCCTTGGATATCGCGTGATGTCCGCGACGGCGGCATCGGGATAGCGGCCCGAAAGCAGCCGTCGCGCGCGATGCGATAGTCACGTCCCCGATCCGACGCGATCCATTGGCCATCAACGTTGATGGCAAAGGCGAGTGCGGCGTCGTTCAACTGACCGCAGGCCTCGAGTGTGAAGAACCTTCGAGGATCCGGAATCGTGCCGTTACCTGCTGTGTCTTCGGCAACGATCTTTCGCTCACGACGCAACTCCTGGGCGGCGAGTGTATAGAGCCAGGGGTTGGCGTCCATGACCGCTTCGCGCGACCTGCCATGGAGGTCGAAGCGCATCGGCGCGGGCGCGTAACGAATCGCAGTCGCTCCAGTGCTCAGCACCATATTGTTATCGGTGCTGACCCAGAGCAGTGGGTGACGAGCCTCACGTTTGCCATCAAAGGGCAGAATCTTGTGTTCGGGCCCCTGGATGTCTTCGCCTTGGATGGCGCCAGTCGAGTCCATCAGGACGCTGTAGACGTATTCGATGTCGGTCGTCCGGCCCCACGTCGCCATCAACCGGTCGGCCGGCGTACCCCCGTCCTCGTTGGTGAACACCACGGAATAGCGAAACCTCCGGGCAGTGGATTCCGTTTCTTCCGATTCGAACCACATGAACACAGGGACGTCGGTGAACCTGCCGGAAGCATTCGCCCGTTCGTAGATGAATGGCGCGTGGGCGAGTGCGAGAAACAAGCCGGCGCCGGCCTGGGAGAACTGCAGGCGGATGATACGGGCGGTTGCTGCATCGGCCGCACGCAGATCTCGTGCACTGTTGTCGCGGTCGACCTCGACGGATACCGTATGTGTGCCTCCGTCAACGGAGCCAACGAGCACGTTGTACTCGGCCTTGCCCGTGCGCACGAGCGGCACGTGCGACGAGTAGCGACCGTCGAGCAGCACGCGCAGCATGACCGCCTCGCGCCCTTCGGTGTCCCACGCACACCGATCGCAGGTTGCCTCGATGGTCGCGGTCAGCACCGCGGGACCGGTTGTTTCTACCCTCGCAACGCTTGCAACGTCGCTGGCGCACCCTGTCAATAGCACCAGCGCCATTAACGGATGAGGCACCCTGAGCACTTTTGGCACCTTGAGCACCATAAGCACTCTTGGCACCAGCACCTGAGGCACCCACGGCACTACCGGCACCCTAGGCACCTTGCCTGAAACTCCCCGTCGCTACCAGCGCTTCGACCTCTTCGAGCGAAGGGATGCCGCCCAGCGCTCCCAGTCGGGTGCAGCTGATCGCTGCGGCAGCATTCGCGAAGCGCAGGATGTCGTCGGTGGGCCAACCGCGGAGCAGTGCATAGATGAAGGCGCCTCGAAAAACGTCACCGGCGCCGGTCGTGTCCACAGCATCGACGCGAAAGGCCGGTGCCTGGTGCACACCCTCTGCATCGAACGCCATCGCGCCCCGCTCACCCAGCGTCACACACAGCATGCGGTGGTGAGGCCGCCGCATCGCCGCGAGCGCCGTCTCCTGGTCGTGACCGCCCGTGATCCGCGGCGGTACGTGTTCGGCAAAGATTGGGATCGTGACTGCCTCGATCAGCTCGGACGTTCGCTCGGTCAAGCGATCGATGTCACTGGTCACAGGAACGCCGTGCTCGCGCGCGATCAGAGCGGCGCGAATCGCGGCCGGCTGATCGACATCGTCCACGTGCAGCGCCCGCGCCTCGGCGATGGCCTCGACCGGCATGTCGCGATCTCGCATCACGAGTCGCTCGTCGCGATCCCAGAGCACGATGCGATCGCCGTTGGTTCGGTCGACCAGAATCACGGCGAACTGATTCTGCGCATCGCGAATGATGACATCAGAGAGATCGATGCCGCGCCGCTTGAGCTCGGTACGGACCCGACGGCCGTTCTCGTCCGTGCCGGTGACGCCGGCGTACTTGGCACGGAGCCCCAGGCGGGCGCACGCGCACATGGCGGTCGCCATCTGACCGCCGCAGAGAATCTCCTGGTGCTCGATTTTCATCTTGGCGAACGTGCCGAATGGCTGAGGATAGCCAGGCAACAGGTGAACGTAGTCCACCGAGTTCGCGCCGATACCGACGACGTCCCATGCGCGGTTGTTCCCGAGCGACGATGATTCGCGTCGAGTCGGGAAATTCGCGCCCATTGTCGGGTCGGAGTATAACACCCGGGTGCGAGTGCGATTCGAGGGCGTGTCGAAGCAGTTCGGCGCGCACGCGGCGTTGCGTCACGTCGATCTCACCATCGACGCGGGCGAGTGCCTGGTGCTGCTCGGGCCGTCCGGCTGCGGCAAGACGACGCTCTTGCGGTTGTTGGCGGGCCTCGAGCGCGCCGATGCGGGCCGCATCTGGATCGGCGATCGCGTCGTCAACGACGTGGATCCCGCGGCGCGTGACGTCGCGATGGTCTTTCAGAACTATGCGCTCTACCCGCACTTCACGGTGGCCCAGAACATCGCATTTCCGCTGCGCGCGCGTGGCGTCCGGGCGGCGGACATCGAGGCCAGGGTGCGTGCGGCGGCCGAGCGGGTTGGCCTCGACGGGCTGCTCGATCGACGGCCGGCGCAATTGTCGGGCGGGCAGCAGCAGCGCGTGGCGCTGGCGCGTGCGATCGTGCGCAGCCCCGCGGTGTATCTGATGGACGAGCCTCTCTCAAACCTCGATGCGCAGTTGCGACTGCAGACGCGGACCGAGCTCAAGCACCTTCATCAGCAGCTGGGCACCACGATGGTGTATGTGACGCACGATCAGGCCGAAGCGATGACGCTTGGGGGGCGGATCGCCATCCTCAATCATGGCGCGATCATTCAGGTTGGGCCGCCGCTCGAACTGTATCGCCGCCCGACGAACACGTTCGTGGCGACGTTCCTGGGCAGCCCACCCATGAATCTTCTCCACGATTCGCGGAACGGGCGCAGTGTCACGCTTGGCGTTCGTCCCGAGGATGTGCAGGTGTCGGCGAGCGCGCGCGACGGCTGGGAAGAGGTGCGCGTCCTCGTCGTGGAACCCATGGGAAGCGAGTCGCTGGTGACGCTCCACCGCAGCGGTCAGCGCATCGTCGCCAGGGTCAACTCGGACCTCGTGCTCGCGGCCGAGCGTCCAGCGTGGATTTTCCTTTCGCCCGAGCGAACACTCACGTTCGACAAAGACGGACAGCGGATCGATCCCTGAAGAGCCAGTTGCCAGTTACCAGTTCAAAGAGGCAATCCTTTGAACTGACAACTGGTAACTGGCCACTGACGGGACGCAGTCGCCTTAGAACGCCAGTCTGAACGACAACTGCATCACGCGCGGGTCGCCGGCGAGCGTGGAGATCACGCCGACGTCCGAAGCGGAGATGTTGGCAACGGGCAAACCGAAATTCGCTCGATTGAATAGGTTGAACACGTCCAACCGGAACGTTCCGTTGAAGCGGTCCGTGAAGTTGATTCGCCGCTGAAGGCTCATGTCAAACGTCACCCAGCCGGGGCCGCGGAGGATATTGCGGCCCGCGTTCCCGAAAGTCCCGGAGGGCACTGGCGTAAACGCGGCCGGATTGAACCATTGCGCAACGGTTTCCGCCCCTTGCGGATCACCGGTGAGGTTCGGCAAGCCTGTTTGGTCGGCACCCACGTTGTTGTTTCCCTGGGTCACCGTGAATGCACGCCCGGTTCGCGCGCTGAAGATGCCGCTGACGAGCCACCCGCCGAAGATGTGACTGGCCACGCCATCCTGCAGGTACGCTCGGTCGGGACCGAACGGCAATTCATAAATGAAGTTCCCCACCAGTCGGTGTCGGACGTCGAAGTCGCTTGGCCCCTCCCACGATTCGAGATCCCGAGTGTTTTGCGCGCGTCCGGATGACGCCGCAAGGTGTTCGGGCGCCTGGTCTCGCGTTTCCGACAAGGTGTACGACAGGCGGTAGCTATAGCCGTCGCGCAGCCGCTTCTCGAACGAGACGTCGACCCCCTTGTAATTGGCCTCTCCGCTCATCTCACGTGCCTGGATGTTCCCGAAGTTCGGAAACGGGATGGCGCCATTCGCGTCAAGTGTGCCAGGCAGCGGTTGATTCAGGTTACGGAGAACAGCCAGATTGCTCGTGATCGAGCCGACGGCATCCGCGGACAGCACGAAGTTGGTGCCAAACTGTCGCTCGATCCCGCCACCGAACTGCTGCACCATGGTTCGTGGCGCCTCGATGGTGGCCGCGCGCAGCTTGAGGTTCCTGATCACGAGATTCGACGGGTCGAGGTAATTGGGCGGAAAGCCGTCCTGCAATCGGAGAATTGGCGTGGTAGCCCCCGTCGGCGAATTGACCTGAATATTGCGCAGACCCGGCGGGTTCAGCGCAAGTTGGTCCTCGGAGCCGATGCGGTCGAACTGGTTGTAGAAGACGCCGTATCCACCGCGAATCAGCGTGCGTTCATCGAGCTTGTAGACGGCGCCGATTCGCGGAGCGAAGTTGTTTTTATCGGGCCGGATGAGCGCGCGATCGGCTAGCGAGCCGTCGGCCGCAAAGATCAAGCCGCCAGCGCCGTTGTTGGCGGTCGGATCGAAGTTAGCAAGCTGATTCTCCGCCTCGGTCGCGGGCGTCATGAAGTCGTACCGGAGTCCCAACGTCAATGTGAGATTGTCGTTCGGCCGCCAGTCGTCCTGGACATAAAAGGCGGTTGACCAGAGGCGCTGGTCAACGACGAAAACGTTGGTCAATTCGGCTCGATTCGCGTACCCGATCAGGAAGTCCGCAAAGGCGTGGCCGGTGAACGTCGACTGGAAGCGCAGGTTGCCGCGCGTCGGCGCGACGTCGAAGTACTCGTTCTGCATGGGCATCATGATGTCCACGCCGAACTTCACCTGATGCCGCCCGCGGAGCCAGGTCGTCGTGTTCAGGGTACTGAAACTGATCGGTGTGTTGAAACTTCGGCATGAAGTTCGGAGAGCCCATCCGGATATGGCCATCGATATCGATGCCCACGATGCCCCCGGCTGTCTGCGGATCATCTGGCACTCCTTTGAAGCCAATCAACGCCATGCCGCTTTCACCAAACGGATCCTGCGTGCCGTCGTTGGTGCCGCGCGCGTAGGAAAAGCGCGACTCGTTGACCAGACTGGAGCCGAGAATTTTCGTCCAGCCAGCGACCACCGCATGAGATTTGAGGTAGTTGCGGCCCCAGGCTGACGTCGAGGTCCCGTCGAGGACGCCGCCAAACCAGCCCGGCACGAACCGGGACCGATCGGAATAGATGTAACGAGCAAAGATCGTGTCGTTGTTGCCTGGACGGAAGTCGACACGCGCGAGATAGCGATCCGATTCGTCCTCGACGTTTGGCTGGCGGATGAAGTTGTTCGAGCCGGTGGTGTTCGGCAACGGCACCAACTCCATGATCGACCGCGCCACGGGATCGATGCGATTGTCAGGAATGGTGTTGTTCAGGAAGGGCTGCCCCGTCTGGGGATCGCGAATCGTGCTGGTGAAGACGCCGCGTCGCTGATCCTGCGTCATGACGTTGCCGGTGCGGAGCACGCCTTGCTCGATACGTGTGCCTTCGTAATCGCCGAAAAAGAACGCGCGATCACGCAGGATCGGCCCGCCAAGATTGCCGCCGAACTGATTCTGATTGTTCGTCGACTTCTGCTGGTTGGCGGCCTTGGCGAAATAGTTGATCGCGTCTAATCCATCATCGCGATAGAAATCGTAGACCGTGCCTCGCATGGTGTTGGTGCCCGACTTCGTGCTCACGATAATGGCGGCGCCGGGTGAATAGCCGTATTCGGCCGCATATGGGCTGGTCACCACCTTGAATTCGTCGATCGCGTCTACCGACGGTCTCGAAATCTGCGTGGTCAGCTCCTGCACGTTGGTCGAGAAGCTGTTGTTGGCGACGCCATCGAGAAGGAAGTTGTTCTGTAAGCTGCGGTTGCCGTGCACGCTCACGCCGCCCGTGCGCCCCGCGGACGTGCCGCCGGCCTGCTCCGTATACCGGTCGCTCTGCACACCGGGCACCATCGCCAGCAGGTCGTCCCAATTGCGGATCGCCAAAGGCAGCGTGGAAACCTCGACGTTACTGACCACGGTGCCGAGAACAGCGGACTCACTGCTGAGGAGCGGCGTCACACCCTCGACGGTCACGGTTTCGCCGACCGATCCAACCGGCAACGACAGGTCGAGGCGTGCGCGCGTGCCGATCGACAGCGACACGGTCTGTTCGAAGCGCTGGAATCCTGGTGCCTCCACCTGCACCAGATACTCCCCGGGCGCCAGGTTGACGACCAAATACATGCCGTCGATCGTCGTCGAGACGGTCGTGGCGACGTTGGTGGCCAGGCTTGTGACTTTGACCTGGGCTGTGGCAATGACCGCGTCCGACGGATCGCGGACGATACCGGTCAAGGTCGCGCGATCGACTTGCGCGTGCGCGCTGGAAGCCAGCGCGAGCAGGACGATGACGCCCCAAACGCCGTGAACCATTCGTGACATAAGCTCCTCTCAATCATCCACTGCGATCGCCCAATCGCCGGAAGAATATCATCCTGCTGTGTCCACAGCTACGTTGTCGTTGCTACGCTGCGATAAGAGATGATCCGCGTCGCCAATGCGCCCTGTTCGTGGGGGATTCTGGAGTTCGATCGAACCGTGACGCCGGTCACGTATCAGCAGGTGATCGACGAGATCTCGCGGGCCGGCTATGCCGGGACCGAGCTCGGCGATTGGGGATTCCTGCCGACCGATCCGTCGACGCTTCGACGCGAGATCGAGCGGCATGGTCTGCAGCTCATTGCCGGCTTCGTCCCAGTCGCTCTGGCGGAGCGTGCCGCTCACGCCGATGGGGTGCAGACCGCGGTTCGGATCGCGTCGCTGCTGCGCGGCGCTGCGGGACCTGAGGCGCTGATTGTGTTGTCGGACGAGAATGGTCGCGTGCCGGATCGCGAACAGAATGCCGGCCGCATCACGGCCGAGCACGGGCTGGACGACCCTCAGTGGGCGATCGTGGCGCAGGGGGCGGAAGCGATCGCAGCCGCCGTCAGGGATCAAGCCGGACTCAGCACCGTGTTTCATCCGCACTGCGGCGGCTATGTCGAAACCGAGGCCGAGATCGATCAGTTGATGAAGCGAACCGATCCCACGCTGCTCGGTTTGTGCCTCGACACCGGTCACATCAAGTACGCTGGAGGTGATCCGCTGGCGGTGCTGAGACGCTACACCTCTCGTATTCGGCACGTGCATTTCAAGGATTGCGACGACGCGGTCGCGTCGCATGCGCGCGCAATGCAGTTGGGATATCTGGCCGCGGTGCGAAACCAGCTGTTCTGCGAGCTTGGCCGCGGGGCAGTGGACTTTGCGAAGGTGGTTGAAACACTCCAACAGATTGGCTATGACGGGTGGATCGTGGTCGAGCAGGATGTGTTCCCCGGCTATGGCACACCTGAGGAGAGTGCCAGGCGGAGTCGCAACTTCCTGCGGGGGCTCGGGATCTGAGAGCGGCAGCTATGTCTGATGAAACGCTGTTCGTCGTCGGCTCGGTGGCGGCTATCGGCTGCGGTTTGATGGCCGGGTTGTTCTTTGCCTTCTCGGTGGCGGTGATGCCGGGATTCCGCAGAATTGCTCCCAGCTCCGGTCTGTCGGCAATGCAGGCGATCAACCTCGTGATTGTCAATCCGATCTTCCTGCTGGTCTTTCTCGGCACGGCGGTGACGGCTGCCGCCCTCGTCATCTCGGTGGTCTGGCGAGGAGTCGATCTCGTCACCGCGCACTTCGTCCTCGGGGGAGCGTTGTATCTCGTGGGCGTCATACTGGTGACTGCCGTCGTCAATGTGCCGATGAACAATGCGATCGCGCCGCTCGACGCATTGGCGCCCGAGAGCGGGCGGAGGTGGCAGGACTATCAGAAGCGATGGACCGCGTGGAACCATGTGCGGACAGTGGCCGCTTTGTTCGCTACCGCGGTGCTGATCTTTGGTCTGTCGGCCCTACACCACTAGCGAAGTTCTGCTTCCCAAGCGCTGAGACGAGTGTCGGTCGCTGGCCGCCCGCCCGGAAGACGTCACTGTGTGCGGAGTGCCACGGCTGGCTGAATCCGCGTCGCGCGTCGAGCGGGCAGCCAGCTGGCAACCACGATCGACAACACGAGCGTCATGGCGGAAACGGCGATCACCGGGACGTCGAGCGCGCGGCCCTGAAAGAGCGCGCCTCGGACGAGATTGCCCGTCAGGAATCCCATCCCGACGCCCGCAGCCAGGCCAAGCGATACCAACAGAAGTCCTTCGCCAACCACCATGGCCACGACGTTCCGCGGTTCGGCGCCGAGCGCGACACGGATCCCGATTTCCCGAGTCCGGCGAGAGACGAGGTACGACTTCACGCCGTAGACACCGACCGCGGCGAGAAACAAGGCCGCGAGGCCAAAACTCGCGAACACCCACGCACCGGTTCGAACCAGCGCGAGCAGCAGATTCCGATCCCGGAACATCGGCCGCGTTTCGAGGGCGACGAACGGCAGCGCGGGATCCAGTGTGGTCAGCGCACGCCCGACCGCGGGCAGCATGGCCATCTCGGCGGCAGCCGTTGGCGCCCCGGTTCGCGCGTGGAGATAGATGTTGCCTTGAAATCGCTGGCCGAACGGAAAATAGATAAACGGCTCCGGTCCCTCGCTGAGCAGGTCAGGGCGCACGCGAACCTGTTGGGGACTAACGTGCCCACGGGGTTCTCGTCCGTGATGATCGCGAGTGGTTCGCCGCCCGAGTCGAGCGCGGTGAAATCGCGCAGATTGAAAATCGCGTCGAAGTAGCCCGAGCTGATGCTGACCTCGGTCGCGTCGACCAACAGTGCGGAGCGCTCCCGATCGTCGCGACGGATCGCGGGGCCCGGCAGTTGAACACCAGTCGACGACTGGAACTCGCCGAACGGCATGTGCGATGCAAAGCCAGCCGCCAACACCCCGGGCGCCTGTCGCAACGTTGCGAGGGCTTCGCGATAGAAGGTCCGGCTGCGCTCGGGTTCGTAACCTGCGAGTGAGGTATCGAGGTTGATGAGCAGGCCGCGGTCGAGCGTGAACCCGGGATTGGACCTCGCGGCCTCGAGCGCGCCGCGGACGAACAAACCCGCCGCGGTCAGCATCAAAAACGTCAGGGCCAGTTGACCCATCACCAGAACGTCGCGCGTCGTCAGCCAGCGGAGCGACGAGCGGCGTCTCGCCGCGAGCTCGCCGCTCAGGTCCTTCAACTCCGGCACGGCATCGGTCCGCGCCAGCTTCCACGCCGGCCCAAGCCCGAACAGGATGACGGCAAGCATCGAGAACGCCACGGTCGAGGCCAGCACACGTGCGTCAGGAGTCGAATCGAACGCCAGCGAAATCGGCAGGATCGCGGGCACCGTTGCAAAGACGTACTGCGTGGTCCACCAGGACAGCAGCACCCCGCCCGCGCCGCCGATGAGCGCCAGAAGCGCGCTCTCTGTGAGCAGTTGGCGGACAAGTCGAAACCGGCTGCCGCCGATAGCCAATCGAATCGCGAGCTCCGTTCGGCGCCCGTGGCCGCGAGCGAGCAGCATGTTGGCCAGATTGAACGACGCGATGAAGAGTACGACCCCGGCCAGTGAGAGGAGCATTGCCGCCACGCCCGTCAGCTGGTCGTCGACCTGCGGTCGCGTGCTGACGGACAGTCGTGACAGCGGCGCCAGCTGGAGCTCGTAGTCCTTGCTCGCTGCGGGGTGATCGTCTGCCATCAGCCGCGATATGTTTGCGAGCGGTGTGGCAAGCGACGCGATGCCGGAGCCGGGCTGCAGGCGCCCCACGAGAATCAGTTCGCGAAACTCGGGGTTGGCCAACGAGACCGTCCGCCCCTCATTCCGGATCTCGAAGGCCATCGTTTCGTACATCCCCGTAGGCACCCAGATTTCGGGTGTGGCCAGAACCAGCGATCCGCCGAAGCCCTGCGGCGCCACCCCGACGACCGTGAAGGCACGCAGGTTCACTTCGACCTGGCGGCCCACGATGTCGGTCGGAGCGCCGAGACGCGTCCACGCGCCGTAGCTGAGGATGAGCACGGGAATGTCGGCGCCGGGACGTTCTTCTTGCTCCGTGAACGTTCGGCCAAGCGGAAGGGTCACGCCGAATGTCTCGAAGTAGTTGGCGGACACGATGTCGGCAAACACACGCCGTGTGACGTCGCCTTCCTTCAATCCGGCGAGGCCAAACCCGTGCGCGGTGAGCGAGCGAAAGAGGTCGCGTCTGTCGCGCAACCAGGTGTAGTCGGCCCAACTGAACGCGCGGTAGTCGTCAGGTCGTTCGCGATGGCGGCTATAGACACCGACCAGTTCGTGGTCAATCTTGCCGGTGCGCGGCTTGAGCAGCAGAGCGTTGACGAAGCTGAAGGCAGCGGTATTGACGCCGATCCCGACAGTGAGCACCAGGATCGCGACCAGCGTGAAGCCAGGCTGCCGTCGTAGCAGGCGCGCCCCGAATCGAAGGTCCTGAAAAAGCGTCGTCATGGTTGCTCCTGAAAGACCGCAGCCCGTAGGCAAGGTCTCTGGACAGACTATCCATTCCGCGAGAGCCTCAACGTTCTGTTCTTCTCGGCGGTCTGACGCGCAGCCTCGCTACCCGTCCTCCGAGTCGGCCGAACCATCGCTCCGAATCGAGGAAATCACCGCGAGCCGGTCGACCAGCCCGACGACCTCGGCGATCGACGACAGCTCGAAGAAGCGCTCGTGCCCGGTTGCCGGCGCCTCGGCCTGCTCGTGCACCCAATTGAGGGCGGCCGGGATATACGCGGCGCAGCCCCCCAGGTCGATGACCGGAAGAATGTCCGAACGGAGTGAGTTCCCAACCATGAGGAAACGCGCCGCGGCGATGCCGTGACGATTCAGGATCCGCTCGTAGACCGAGGGCGTTTTCTCGCTGACGATTTCAACGTGCTGGAAGTAATCCTCGAGCCCCGAACGTTCGAGCTTGGACGCCTGATGCAGCAAGTCGCCTTTGGTGATCAGCATCAATGGCCGGATGGTTGAAAGCGCCGCCAGCGTGGGGCGGACGCCGTCGAACACCTCGATGTGCTCGCTCATCATGCCCTTGGCCAGGTGCACGAGGCCTCGAAGGTCCTCGCTCGACACGCGGCCGCCGGTCAGGTCGACCGCCGTTTCGATGAGGGACAGCGTGAAGCTCGACACGCCGTACCCGAAGTACCGAATGTTCGCCACCTCGGTGCGGGTGACCGTCGCCTCGACCTGGGCAGGATCGAGTACCACACCGGCGCGGTCGAGAAGGGATCGAAAGTGCTCACGAGCGTCGCGATAGCTGCGCTCGTTGTGCCACAGTGTATCGTCGCCGTCGAACGCGATCAGGTCGAACCCCGAACCCATGAGGGATCCGAGTATAACTAGTGGCGCTTGATCCCGCGCGAGGGGCGCGCTACGCTCAGGCACTTTGCAATTCTCGAACTTCAACCTCTTAAGGAGGCTCGCTGTGCAGGTCCTCTCTGTGGCTCTCTCGCTCGCCCTTTTACTTGCCTGGCCTGGAGTCGCTTCGACCCAGACGCAGATTACGACCGGGGTGATCCAAGGCAGCGTGTCCGACCCGACCAGCGCCCTCGTGCCCGGCGCCACCGTCGAGGTCAGACACCTCGATACGAACTCGACGCGCGCGCAAACCACCGGTGCCGATGGCCGCTTCGTGTTTCTCCAGCTCCGCCCGGGCCGCTATACGGTGACCGTGACCCTGCAAGGCTTCGCCACACACGTCCAAGAGGACGTGAACCTGACGGTGGACAGACCGTGACGGTGAATCCCGTGTTGAAGGTATCAGGGACCGTTGAGACGGTCACGGTGACGGGTAGCTTCGTTCATCGACATTACCCGCACGGAGGCCAGCAGTACGCTCGATGAGACCACCATCAGCACGACGCCCATCCTGGGCCGGAAGTTCGAGGATTTTCTCACCCTCACTCCCGGAGTGAGCATCGTCCAGGGCCCGGATGGCGACGAGATCACCTTCAGCGGCCAGCGAGGGATGTACAACAACGTCAGCCTCGACGGCGGTGACTACAACAACGGGTTTTTCGGCGAGCAGCTTGGCGGCCAGCGTGCGGCGATCGATATCACGTTGGAGGCGATCAAGGAATTCCAGGTTGTAGCGAGCGGGGCCAACGCAGAGTTTGGCCGCACCGCTGGCGGCGTGGTCAACGTCATCACCAAGTCGGGCACCAATGATCTGCACGGCAGTCTCTTTCACTTCCAGCGCCTGGAGGGATTGACGGCGGACGCTTCGGATGGCACTCCGCCGACCGACTTCCATCGCGAGCAGTTCGGCGGGACGATGGGCGGCCCGATCAAGCGCGATCGCGTGTTCTTCTTCGGCGCGCTCGAGCACATCAACGAGAACCTCCAGCGGGCCAACCTGAGTCAGTCGTTCGGCACGTGCCCCGTTCAGGTGCCCGTCATTACCAATCCTGCGGATGAAGCTCTGATCATCGGCAGCACGGAGTGTCAGCGGCTGGCGCTCCTCAACTTCTTCCGGACCACGCGGAATCAGGAGGAGGGCAACCCGATCGATCACACGATCGACAATACCGCCATTCTCGGCAAAGTGGATGCCGTGTTCAATACGTTCAACACGCTGAGCGCGTCCTACAACTTCGACTACTCCAAGAACGACAACCAGACTTTCGATGTGGCCTCATACGGAAACTCCGCCAACGGCATCGAGGGTCCGTCGAAGATCAGCGTCTTCAACCTGAATTTCTTCACGACGCTTTCCGACAGCAAGTTCAACGAGTTCCACGTGACCTACGCGCGGGAATTGCGGCCCCGCAACGCGGTCGAGTCCAATGTTCCGCCCGACACGGGCATGGGCGATCCGGTCGCATTTCGCTTCGGCAATCCGTACTTCCTGCACCCGAGCGTCGACGAGACGCTGTGGCGTACGCAGATCAAGAACAATTTGTCGATCGTGACGGGGCGACACACCTTCAAAGTGGGAGGCGAGTGGCTCCATACGGTCAACGATCAGGTCTTCCGTGGCTTCTTCACGGGCCGTTACATGTTCGGTAGCGTGAACGGTTTCCTGCGCTACGCCTCGCCCGCGGGACCCGGCGGTTTTGGTCCCAACGCCGTGGCCTGCTCAAATGGCGCCTGGGTCACCCATCCCACGCCGTGCCCGGCGGGCAGCACGCTCGCTGGAACGCCGCTCCTCCTTTACCTCCAGGAGACAGGAACTGGTTTCCCAGGTGTCGATCCGCCCGGCTATTCGCTGCTCGTCAACGAGGACCTGGCGCTGTTTGCGCAAGACCAGTGGCAGATCCGTCCGAACGTCACGCTCAATTACGGGATCCGCTGGGACGCGCAGCTGATGGCCGAGACGGTCGATCCGGCGACCACGGCCTATGCATCGTTGGTAAACAACCCGGCCTTTCTCTCGGATGGCACCATCCCGGATCAATGGGCCCAGTTCCAGCCGCGGTTTGGCATTGCATGGGACGTCAAGTCGAACAGCCAGACGGTCGTCCGCGCCAACGCCGGCTTGTATTACGCGCGCAACAACATGTTGAGCCAGGCCGGGTCGGTCACCGCGAATGGGCTTCAGAACCAGGGGGCTGCTCGCGGAGTATTCACGGGGCTCGTTCCAGGAGTACTTCCGATGCCCACGTGGCCGGGGCTGGTCGAGATCCCGTCGCTTCCGCCCGGGCAGTTTCCTCTGTTCAGCAACGTACGCGTAACGGCGTCCGATTACAAAAACGCGAAGATCGGAACCTTCAACGTCGCGCTCGAGCAGGCGTTGGCGCCGGACTGGGCCGTGTATCTCGACTTCACCTGGGCGAAGGGTGTCGACTTGAGCCAGTTTCTGAACATCAATTCCCCTGGCCGCGGGGGGCCATTCAGCCCGCAGCTCGGTGATGTGTACGTCCATACGAGCCTCGCCCACTCTCTCTACTACGGCACGACGGTCGGGGTTCGGAAGCGCTTTTCGGACGGGTACCAGCTCGAGGCGAATTACGTGATTTCCAAAGACAAGGACACCGATTCCAGTGAGCGCGACCCTTTCACCGACCGCAGCTTCGACCTGCCGCTTTCGGAGCTGGATCGTCTGTATGCGCCGTCGGACCGCGACAGCCGCCACAAGTTCAACATGTTCGCCCATGGGAACCTCCTTTGGCAGCTGCAAGGTAATGCTCGCATCCAGGCGCGCACGGCGCAGCCGATCACGCCGACGGGCGGCGGTCCCGACGAGCGAAACAGCGCCCGGAAGGACAACGAGTTCTTCACCTTCGACTGGCGGATCACGCGGCCGTTCAGGTTCGGGGCCGGATACCAGATCATTCCGACCTTCGAGATGTTCAACACGTTCAACAACGCGAACAACATCAATCCTCTGGTCACGCCGTCAGTGCTCAATTTCGATGGCTTTCTGCGTCTCGGGGTGGGCGACCCGCGTCAGGCGCAGCTGTCGGTGAAGTTCCTGTTCTAAGGGTGGCGACTTACGAGTTCAAAGTTCAAAGTTGCAGTGATGGCAATGCGAAGCACGAGTGACGTGCCTCGCCCCGCGGAGCGGGGCAAAGCAAACATAGCCCTAGCGAAGCGGGGCATACGCGTCTCTGCTCGGCGGTTTGAGGCGGAGCTTCGCTAGTCTAGGGCAGCGCCGCGAGCGCGAGGTCGGCGGCAACCGCCGCGCCTCGGCGCAGCCACCGCAGTCGCGGACTGGGCGGATCGCAGACCAGCACCTCATCGGCCGGCCGCCCGCCGCCTCTGACAGGCACCACCAGCGAATCACCGATCGCTGCATTGAGCGCCGCGCGGACTCCGCGTGCCAGGTGATTGCGTCCGTAGTATGCGAGCGCCGATTGCGCGGACATCGTCGGCGTCCATGCGAACCCCGAGAGCAGCCCCTGTCCCGGCAGATATGGGCGCTCGAGCCCGACGATCGTGGAGTTTGCTTTCGACGCGAAGGGCAACAGCCTCAGGAGCGGCTTGGCCATTCCGAGCAGGTTGAATGTGACGTAGTAAGTGGAGGCCTCGAGGACGCCGCGACCCCACGGCGGAAGGCGCACCGAGATGGAGGCTTGGTACGACCCGAGCCCAGGGATCACCGGGCCGGACAACGTCCACCACCGGCGCTGCCGTTCACGCAACGGGATGATCAGATCGGCAGTCACACCATCGGCGTTGCGCGTCACGCTGAGGTCCGTCAGCGTGAGCGGTTCGATGAGCCCGGTGTCATTGAGCCGTGTCAGACTGCGCCGGAGTTTGGTGACGTCGAACAGATCGCGCTCGCGGAGCGTCATGGCCCTGCGCAGGGTCGAATCGTGGATCGCGTGGTGCCCCGTGAAGTCGATGCGGCCGATCGCATAGACGGATCCCATTCGTACTTGCGCGGTGACGTCAATCGGCCCGCCGGCGGCAGCGACCTCCACCATGGCTGAGAAATCGAGGCGGCCATCGGTCTCCGCGATTCGTCTGACGTCGAGCAAGCACGCGCAGAGCGCGTCGATCGTGGATCGGCCGTGCTGCCTGTGGTCCTCGAGACGCGTGGCTAGCGTTTCAGGGGCGAGCGCGGCGTCTACCGTGAAACGCACGTCCCGAATTTCCAATGGCTCGTCAGTGGCCTGTGCCGCGGCCACGGATGCGCAGGCCACCAGCCACGAGAGCATCACTGCCACCTTCACGGATTCCTCTTACGGTTAGATGCGTGGCGTGCCCGGCTGGCCGGGTCCGTTCCAGCGCTCGGTATCAGTTTTCAGTTACCAGTTATCAGTTCAAAGGGGTGCCCGGTGAACCGCACGATCGTATGCTTGAGGCGCACGCTTTGAACTGGCAACTGGTAACTGACAACTGACCTGTCTTCACACTTTCTGCATCTCGCCAAGCACCGTCGGAATCAACTCTGACACCGTCGGGTGGATGGGGACGGCGCGTTGCAGCACATCGTAGGGGCGGTCGGCGTTCATCATGTCGATCACGCCGTGGATCGCTTCGTCGCCGCCGGTCCCCAGGATCGCGGCGCCGAGGATCTTTCGCGTGTCGGGATCGACGACGACCTTCATGAAGCCGTTGGTCTCACCCTTCTCGACGGCGCGGCCGACGCGACTCATAAGGCGTTTGCCAACCAGCAGCGGCCGGCCCGTGGCCCGCGCCTGACTCTCGGTGAGACCGACGCGACCGAGCGGCGGATCGATGTAGAGCGCATACGCCGGGATCCGATCGCTCACGCGTCGCGACTCCCCATCGAGCAGATTGGCGGCGACGATCTCGAAATCGTTGTACGCCGTATGGGTGAAGGCACCGCGCCCGTTGCAATCCCCCAACGCCCAGATGCCGGGGACGTTGGTGGCCAATGAGTCGTCCACGGTGATGTAGCCGCGCGAGTCGGTGGCCACGCCTGCCCGGTCGAGACCCAGATCGTCCGTATTCGGCCGGCGTCCAACCGCCAAGAGCACATGCGAGCCGACGATGGTGGGTTCGCCCTCCGTGCAGTCCACGCCGACGGCGATGCCGCCGGCATGCCTTGCCAACGTGATGCACTCCGCGCTCGTCCGAACGGTGACGCCTTCGCCTTGCAGGATGTCGCGAATGGCCTCCGAGACGTCCTCGTCCTCACGCGCGATCAACCGTGGGCTCTTTTCGACCACCGTCACCTTCGCGCCGAAGCGTCGATACATCTGACCGAACTCGAGCCCGATGTAGCTGCCGCCCACGACCACGAGGTGCTCGGGGAGTTGGTCGAGCGCCAGGATCGAACTGTTCGTGAGATAGGTAACCTCGCCGATGCCGGGCATGTCCGGTATGAGAGCTCGGCCACCCACATTGATGAAGATCCGCGGGGCGGTCAGGCGCTCCTCGCCGACGGCAATCGTATCGGCCGACTCGAACCGGGCATGGCCGTCGAGGACGGTGCATCCGGTCATCCCGCGCAGCCGCTTTTCGACGCCGTTGCGCGCGTTCGCCGAGACCGTATCGGCACGCGCCTTCGCCCGGGCCATGTCCACTCGTATCGGACCGGTCACGACACCGTAGTCGGCGCCCCGGTGGGCGAGATGTGCCGCGTAGGCGCTCGCCACAAGCGTCTTGGTCGGCATGCAGCCCGTATTCACGCACGTGCCGCCATACAGCTTCCGCTCGACGAACGCGACGGTCATGCCGGCGGCCGTCACGCGGCCGGCAAGCGGAGGGCCGGCCTGGCCGGCACCGATGATGATGGCGTCGAAGCGCTTCATGACACCGACGCCACGATGAGCCAGGCGCTCACGATTGCAATCGCGTCTTCGATGAACGCCGCTGGCGGGTCACTCCTGAGGGTCGCCGCCAGCCGCGCGCGGAACAACCGCCCGCCGAGCGTGCCGATGATGGCGCCAACCACACCTGCGACAAGCCCCGCGATCATCGCGCTACTCGAAGCGCCGATTGCCGCCCCCGACAATCCGCCCGTGACCAGGCGCGCGCCGAACTGGGCCGGGACCGTGCGGCTGGGCGTCGACGGCAGTTGGTCGTTGACCAGTTCGGCGAGCGCGAGAGCCGTGAGAATCCACGGCGTCCACGGATAGGCGAGTAAGGACAGCCACGTTCCTCCGAGGTCCAGCCACCCGAGCGACGCCGCCCAACTCACCGCGGCCGGCGCAGTCATGGCACGCAAGCCAGCAACGACGCCGATCAGCAGGGCGAGCGCGAGAGTCGTCATGCCGCCAGATTGTAGGTCGACTGGCGAAGCTCGCCTCAAACCGCCGAGAGGATGTGTCGGCTGCGCTTCGCTAGCGCTATGTTGTTTAGCCCGCTCCGGGCCCCCGCCGCGCGGACTGTGCGCGGTGGGGTGGTCTCCGCCCTTCGACGGCGCTCAGGGTTGTCCCGAGCTTGGTCGAGGGACGCGGGGCGAGACACGGCCGCGTGCGGACGACGGCCCGAAGTGCCGATAAACCACCAAAGACATCGCGAGCGTCCTCCCCAGCGAGCATTTTCACGGGTGCGATGCGCGGCGATGTGCATGAGGTCCGCGGTTGCGGTCGTTTGAGCCGCGGGTGGGGCTGGCACGTGTTGTGCTCCACCGATTACAGCC
This sequence comes from uncultured Acidobacteriota bacterium, assembly GCA_963802675.1. Lineage (GTDB taxonomy): Bacteria > Acidobacteriota > Vicinamibacteria > Vicinamibacterales > UBA2999 > JACCSI01. The sequence continues at coordinate 62,451 of CAWDJL010000014.1, read as the reverse complement.
GTTGTGCTGGCGGGAGGTGATGAGCGGTGCTGCGCGAATTACTTGCCACGGATCATCGTCAGACGCTGGAGTTCTTCTTCGTGCATCTGCGCGACGTTTCAGAGCCTGATGTCGCGCGCGACGAGCTCCTTTACAACGCCAGTGTGCTGGCACACTACGCCCAGGTGTCCACCGCGGCCTCCGACGGGATGCCGATGGCGGCGAGCCTGGCTGCCGTCTTCGACCAGTTCGTGTTGGACGTGACCGTGCGCGCCGATGGGGCGACAATGGAGACGGCCGCGGCGCAGTGCCTGGTCCTCGCCGGCTTCTTCGAAGATCAGATGCGACGGCGTCACCAGATCTCCTGGTATGTGGAGCTGGGTGCCGGCTTCTTCAGCCGTGCTGCCGCGCAGCAGGAATCCGAACGCAAGGCGCGGCTGCTGCTGGCCCTGTCGCGACACTTCGAACAATGGCGCGCCCGGCACGCGCGCCTCAGTCGTGAGTTACGAGACCTGCCTTACGTGCTGCCATCGCAATCGGACCGCGTCAGTTAAAGACTCAATTGTCTTGATCTGACCTAACCGCCGCTCGAGGCCATCTCGTCCATAAACGGCGTCTATTGACCGGCGCCGTCGTTGCGGCCATGATCGCGGCCCGCTGCAGAGCCCGATTGCAGCGCCGGAGGACCGCGATGAAACGAACCAGTATTTCGCTTGCCACGCCGCTTGCGTTAGCCCTGATCGCCCTGTCGCCTCCACTCCTTGCTGATCCTGGCGGCGCGGGCTCGGCACGCCTGCAGCTTGTCGAAGCCACGGTCGATCAGCTTCAGAAGGCGCTGCAAACCGGCCTCATCACATCCGAGCAACTCGTCGAGATGTACCTCGCGCGCATTAGGGCCTACGAGGAGGTTGGCCCTGCTGTGAACGCCTACATCCACGTCAATCCAAATGCGGTTGCAGAGGCGAGAGCGCTCGATGCGGCGCGCCCTCCCGGGCGGGCGCGGAGTCCACTGTACGGCATTCCGGTGGCGCTGAAAGACATCATCGACACCGACGACATGCCGACGACCGGTGGTTCTCTCACGCTGGAGAGTAAGACGCCACCCAATGATGCGTTCATCACGAGGAAGCTAAGAGAAGCTGGCGCGATCATCATCGGCAAGCTGACGCTCACCGAGTTTGCCAACTTCATCGCGATTGGCATGCCTGCGGGCTACAGCAGTTTTGGCCTCTACGGGTTCAATCCGTTCGATCCGCGTGAACTACCCGGAGGCGACGGGCGCCCGGTGCTGACCACCGGCGGCTCCAGCTCGGGATCGGGCATCGTCGTCAACGCGAATCTCGCAGCGCTTGCGGTTGGAACGGAGACGTCGGGTTCGATTCTGAGCCCTGCCAACGCCAACGGTGTGGTCGGGATCAAGCCGACGGTAGGACTCGTGAGCCGCGATGGCATCATTCCGATCACGGCGGATCAGGACACAGCGGGGCCTCTGACGCGTACGGTCACCGATGCCGCGATCCTGCTGGGCGTGCTGGCGGGATTCGATCCGTCGGACCCGGCGACGGCGGCGTGTCTCATTCCTGGAAATTGCTTCAGCGACTACACCCGCTTCCTGGACAAGAAGGCGCTCAGGGGCGCGCGAATCGCTGCTGTGACACCCTTTCCAGCCAATCGACTCGATTTGATGAATGCCGCCGTCGACGCGCTCCGCGCCGCGGGCGCCCACGTCGAGTTGATCGGCGCTCTGGCGCCCCAGTTGGGGATCTGCGTGAGCGTGCCGGCACCCACGGACTGTTCGACCGTGCTGCTCTACGGCCAGAAGCGGGACATGAACGCGTATCTGGCCGGACGAGGGGATCCGGACATCCAGACGCTGTCGCACATCATCGCGGCGAACAACACCATCGGCGCACCCGCCCTCAAGTACGGCCAAGCCATCTTCGTGGCGGCGGATTCGCTCAACATTGCGCCGGGTAGTCCCGACACGCTTCGCTATCTCGCCGATCGAGCGGCGGATCTGCAGCTGTCGCGTGGGGCGCTCGATGGTGTCTACAACGGACCTGATGGCATTCGCGGCACGGCCGATGACTTTCACGCCATCCTGCTGAATGGTAACAACCAGGCGGGAACGGCGGCCAAGGCGGGCTATCCGAGCGTGACCGTGCCGGGCGGACTCGTGCCGGCCACCGATCCGGTTGTCAACCCGTTCCCCTCCACCGTGACTTTCACAGGGCGGGCGTTTTCCGAGCCGACGCTGATTGCTCTAGCCTATGCATTCGAGCAGGCGACCAAGCATCGCGTGTCGCCGCCGCTGACGCCGCCACTGCCGTCCGACCTCGTTACGCGGAAATAACCCAAGAGCTCGCACGAATTCGCTGCAAGGCCCGGAGGCGTCGACGCTTCCCGGCCTTGCGGCTTTTCCCTTTGGTTTCACTGAGCCGGCACTCGAGACCCGACGCGGGCCACTCGGCTTGCACCGCCCGCTTCGCGCCGTGGAAAACGGTCTTTCCGCGGTCGTCCTGTCGATCCCGCCCGGCGCGTCGTGCAGGTCGAACGCCTGTGGACAATCGATTGGGTGACCGGGTGGTTCGTGGATGGTGGCGAATCAACGGCGCCGGGCCGTATCCGCTGCAAGGCCGTTTACCTGCATCTGATCACGGCGCTCAGAGGGCGGCGCTATCCGAGCGGCCCGCATCGGCTCGCGCAGTCCGCGCGCGGCGTGTTTCAACGGATGGACCAATTGTGACCTTCCGCGTGTTCCGCGGATGGAGAATCTGGGCGGACAGCAGTCGTCTCCCGACGTCGGACAGAGATAACGATTGTCCGAACGAGGATGGCGAAGACGATCGCCGACACGATCTTGAGCGAAAGAGATCCGCTGCCGACGTAATCGAACAACACCGGAAACGCCACGTAGGTCAGGATTCCGTACGCCACGATGCACAGGATGTCACCGACGGTCCGCGCATTGAGAATCATGAGCGGCAGCACCCACAGCACCCACTGCGGCGACCAGATGCGTGAAAACAAGGTAAAGGTGGCGACCACGATCAGGGCCCAGCGCAGGACGCCGTCGAAGGTGGCGATGCGCGCGAACCCGCTGAGCGCGGCGGGAACGACTGAGCAGGCCAGCACCGAGTAATTCAGCACGGTCGGGTTGATGTTCACCTTCACCCAGGCGCCGATGTTCTGAATCAAGACCGGCAACGAAACCCACTCGGCGCCGCGACCGGAATGGAGCACGTACGGCAGCATGACGGCGGTGATGCCGCCAGCGGCAGCGGTCGGCGCCAGTATGACCAGGCACGTGACCGCAAACGCCAGGATCATTTTCCAGTCGAGTCGTCGGGTGGTCGTGAGCTGGTACGACACAAAGGCTGGCAACAACAGTGCGGGGTACCACTTCGCGAGCGCGGCGATTCCAAGCCACACGGCTGCCGCGACACTGCGATGTCGGTGAAGGTAGTAGAGGCTCAGGAGCGTGAGAAAGCTCGGGACAATGTCGAATCGGTTGTAGGCAAAGTAAAGCGGCCCGGGCAGCAGCAAGAGAAACGCGGTGCCTTTCCGCGTGGGCAGCATGCGGTAGAGCAACACGACCGTCCCGTAGAGGAAGGCCAGCATCATGCCGGTTACGATCGCGTGATAGACGCGAAGGTCAGTCGCCGCCGTGCGCGCCACGAGATACGGCACGCCCATCAAGTAGGTGGCGACCTGCGGGTACTCGCTGAGGACGTCCCGGTAGGGCACCGTGCCATCCAGCGCCCAACTACCACGCTGCGCATAGAGCGCTCGGTCGAGATCGTCGCTGACAAGACGGCCGTACCCTGGCGGATCGAACTTGAGGGCTGTGTTTCCGAGAATCCAAACGAGGGCGAGGCCGACAGACAGTAACGTGTGCCGTCGGATACTCATCGAAGCTGCGCGAGTGACCAGGTCACGGGATCATACGTGGAGCAGCGGGCAAGGGTGGGGTGTCAGACTGGCTGCTCACCCCACCCCGATCACATTAGAAGGACATCTGTGTGCCGAAGCGCACATACCGCCCGTCCTGAATGGCCTGTGGCCTGAGCCAGGTATTCGTCGCCGGATTGTTGCTATAGGTTTCGTTCACCCTCACGACCGTGCCCGCGTTCAGCACATTGAAGATGTCGGCGAAGGCCTGAATCCGGTAACGACCGAATCGGAAGTTGCGGGAGAACCGCAAATCGAGCTGATTGCGACGATCCAGGAACATCGTGTTCGACTCGACGAGGTTGATCCGGACGAAAGTCTGATTGCTTTGCGAGCCGAGCACTGGCCGGCCTGCGACCGTGGCATTCACATCGTAGTTGGCGCTGATGCTGGCGCCTGGAATCGACTGGAACGTTCCACTCATCTGGAACTCCCAAGGGAGCTGATAGACGCCCGAGAGCTTGAACGTGGTGCGGAAGGGCGGAATCGAGTCGCAGAACCGGAGCCCGTTTGGGTTGTCGCGTGCGGTCGTGAGAGCCGTGGTCGAGCCATCGCAGTCGGTTGAGGCTCTGCGTTCCGTCGTGATTCCACCGAAAAAGAGCGCCCGGCTGAATCGCGCATTGGCGCTCAGCTCAAACCCGTTGTAGGTGGTCTCGTTCACATCCGAGTAAGTGCGGAGGTTGTCTACCGCGGTTCCGTTCTTGTTGGTGTTCAGGCTGTAGACGACGATCGGCTCACTGGCGAGCGGCAGTCGTGGATCATTGGGTGTCAGGATCGTGAACTCGTTCCAGTCGGTGAGCGCGAGGTTGAGATTGTCGATCACGTCGAGGTTGTAGAACTGCCGGCGGAAATACCCGCCACTGACCGACACGCGAGGGAACAGCTCATGCTGGATCAACGCGTTGTACTCCCAGTTGTAGCCGCGTGCCAGATCTGGATCGGGCCTGTTCGTGACCTGGCCGAAGTTCGAGGTCCCGCCGATCACCTCGTTGAACTGAATGTTGCCGGCGGCGTCAAAGATCGAACGATTGCCATCAAAATCTCCCCAACCTCGCGTCTGGAACGCATAGGACATGCCGTTGAAGTTCTGGGCGTAGCCAGCGGCGGCCGACGCGATGTACTTGCTGGCGTTGAGCTTGAGCGCGGTCTTGCCGTTGCCGAACAGGTCGTACGCAATCGCCGTGCGGACTGACCAGTCGTCCCAGTTCGGCACATCTTTGATGGCCGGGAAGTCGCGCGCAATGATCCATGTGCCTGCGGGCGCCGATTGCGCGGGGACCTCCGCATTGAAGTGATCGAATCGTGCCCCCACGTTTAGCGTGAGCCTCCTCATCGTCCACGCATCCTGCACGAATACTCCGATATCGCTATTGACGCGTTGTTCAGCCGTCGCCGGACCATTGGTTACGACGACTGCCGCCGGGTTGCCGCTGTTGAAGATCAGCTGGTTGATCTCAGCGTTGGACGTGAACGTCCGCGAATTGCTGCCCCACCCCATCGTCACGCCCGTCTTGATGGCGTGAGACCCGGTGACATAGCTCGCGGCTGCCATCGAGCTGTAACTCTTCGTCCAGCTGGTGTACGGCGGAATCGTGCTGCCAGCCGCACCGCTCAATTGACCTGTTGTCTGCTCGACCCGGGGAAGATCGAGGGGCCCGATGGTGTCGGTGTAGTACTGCTCGTAGGGCTGGTGGTAATAGGTGATGCCCGCCTCGAGCAACAACCTGTCGGTCGTCGTCTGGGACCACTTGATCTGCGGGACCCATCCGCGGCCAAAGGCGTGGGTTGAGGCCTCCGGAGTCGTGTTCGGCAGCGTGTTGAACCCGTTGTAGTCTTCGCCGTTGAACTGACGATCGAGGTAGAAGCGAATCTTGTCGCGCTGTGTCGCCTGCCACGTCAGCCGGGTGACCGCGCTGTAGTTGCCCTGACTCTGGCGGAAGGCGCGGCTCCCGTCCGCGAACTGCGAGCTCGCGACGAAGATCTTGTTGTCCTCGAACTTGTAGGTGAAATAGAACCAGAGCTTGTCGCGCACGATCGGCCCGCCGATTGACGGATTGATCTGATAGGTGAAGTCGATGCCGGGCTCCGGCACGCCGGCGGCCTTGACTTCCTCCGACCGATTGTCCGACTGAAGCGATCCGGCAGCGCCCCACAGGAAGAACGTTCCCGAGAAAGTATTGCCTCCGTCTTTGGGCGTGCTGTTGATCCGCAGCCCCCCTGCTTGCATTTCGGCCGACTCCGCCCCTGTCGTGAACGTGACCTCCTCAATGGCCGCGTCGTTCATGTAAAAGCCACTGAACTGGCCGCTGCCGCAGAGGTTATTCACGCGCATCCCGTCAATCGCAATGACGGTGTCCTGGCTTGCTGACCCGTGCACGCTCATCGTGTACTGGCCCAGGACGAACGGCGTGACCTGCGTGCCAGGGAGCAGGAGGGCCCGCAACGGTGTGTTGCGAACGGCGGTCGGAATCGAGTCCAGCACGTCGCGATCAGCGACGAATTCCGCCGTGTTGTTGATCACGTCAACCGTTGGCGATGCGCCGGTCACGACAATCGTCTCTTCTAGGGTGCCAACCTGCAGGTCGCCGTTCACCTGGGCGACGAACGTGCCCTGCAGCACGATCCCCTCGCGGCGGACGGTCTTGAACCCTGACAAAGCGAAGGTGACGTCATAGACGCCTGGGGGAAGATCGACGATGCGGTACTGGCCGGCGCCATCGGTGATGGCGGTCCGTGCCTTTTCAATCAGCGCCGGGCTCGTTGCTTCAACCGTGACGCCCGGAAGGATTGCGGCGCTCGTATCCCTGACGACGCCGGTAATACTGCTTTGGGCGAGCGCCGTCGCCGGCAGCGCCAACATAATCGCCGTAACTTTCAGTGCGTACAAGACATTGCGCATCGCCGCTCCTCCGTAAGGGAACTCAAACGGCACGTGGGCGGACCTTAACACTGCTGAGGTTTCTCGGTCAATTGGCCGTTTTGCACGGTCTCTCCACGTTGGTTCTCAACGGCGGTTCTCAACGATGGTTCTCAACCGTAGTTCAACGATGGTTCTCAACGACGGTTCTACACGACGGTTCTTCCCGATGGTTTTCCCCGACGGTTCGGTCCTTCCCTTCGGGAGCGCCCAGTTGAACCCCTGGTCCCAGGAACCCTCGTCCAGAACCCTCGTCCAGAACCCTCGTAAAGAACCTCCGTGGAACCCTTGTAAAGAACACTCGTAGAGAACCTTCGCCCAGAACCGTCGTTGACAACGTCAAATCCGCAAGGCGTTAGGCCGCAGCCGCCGATATCCGCCTTCGCGCGCCCAGAGATCGAGCGGCAAGGTGGCGAGATCGTCAACCAGTGGCATCGCTCCCCCATCCCGCGTCAGATCGATGGTCTTGAGGTAGACATGGCAGGTCTCGCAGACGTCCACGCGAACCGCCTGGAGTTCCTCGGCGCTGAACACGGGCAGCGCGTCGAACCGCGACTCGCCGCAGGCGATGCACACGAGCCGCGGCGTCGCCCATTCCCGGAGGCACCACCCGCAGAGCAGCGATCGTCGGCCGCCGTGACCCTCCTCTCGCAGGACGGCGACGCTTGGAGGGGCGCTGCACCATGGGCACTGGTAGGGGCGGTCCTTTTCCGCGCGCGCCCCGGCTTCCACTTGTTGCGCCGAACGTTCTGCGAAAGGCGCGATCAGGGTGTCCATGACGAACAACGAAAGCTCGTTCGCCTCGTTGGTGACCCGCCCGCCGCTCTGCCAATAGTCATCGAGCAGTGCTGGCCAGCGATCGTCGAGCGGCAGCGTTGCCAGTTCCCGGGCGAGAGCCGGTCGAGCGATTCCGATCAATCCAGTGATCAGGCCAGGCAATGCGGTTGAGAACGACGGCCCGGGCTGCAACGACGGCCATTGGTCGCAGACTTGCTGTTGGACCTCGAGAACGCCGGCGTAAAACTTCAACGGATCGGCGACAGCCGGATAGCGATCCGCGAGCGATCGGGCCCGAGCGATCCGGTGGCGACGCTCCGGTGCCTTATCGCGGGCGATCGACACGCGTGGGAGAAACAGTGGACCGCCCGGCCAGTTCGTCGGCCCACAGTCGATGATGGTGCCGTGCCCAGTCGGACGTGACATCGCCGTGGATGACCGCGTGCACGCTTCCCGGGACCACCGCGACGCCCATGTAGATGTGCACGATGAACAGCCCGATCGCAACGAGCGCCGACAGCGCGTGCGTCACGATCGCCACCTCGCGGAGCCATCCGGCATTCCCGGGCAGCGAGTTGGGGAACCACAGCACCACCCCGGATACCAGGAGCAGGACGGTGGCCCACAGCATGCCCCAGAAGAACATTTTTTGCCCGTAGTTGAAGCGCCCAGTGGCGGGCACGTCAAGATCCTCGTTTCGTGCGTAGCGGGCAATCGCTCTTCGCCACGCGCGATCCGCATCCGTCGTTCTCATGTCCGCGCTCCAGATCAGCAGCATCCAGATCACGAATGCGAAGAACACGATGCCGGCCCAAGGGTGCAGCAGCCGCGACAGGAAGCCGCCGCCGAGCGCCTCGGCAACCCAGAAGAGTCCCGGCGTCCAGAACGCGAGTCCGGTCAGCAGGAGATACACAAAGCTGATGCCGGCCAGGGCGTGCAGCAAACGCTCAACGAAGTTGTAACGAACGATCGTCTTGCCGCCGTTCATCGCTCATCCTCCAGCCGATCATCGGGCAGGTTCTCATTGAGCCTCTTTCGTCCGAATCGAACGAAGTGAATGGCCGCTCCTAACAACCCTCCGACGATCGCCAGGTTTCCCGCCCACTTCAACGGCCCCTTCCAGAAACGGACCGATGCCGGGACGACAGGATCTCTGGGCAGGCCATACAGCTCCGGCTGATTCCCGAACGCCAGAACGGTGACGACCGACGTGCCGCCGACGCCCGCCGGGTCGTAGATGGCGGCGTCCGCGAAGCCGTTGGCTTTCAGCTGCGCGACGCGTGTGCTGGCAATCTCGAGCATGTCGTCCTTGGTCCCGAATTGCAGGCAGCTCGTGGGGCACGCCTTGACGCACGCGGGTTGCAGCCCGGTTGCGACGCGATCGGAGCAGAGCGTGCACTTGTAAACGCGCCTCGTCTCGCTGGCAAATTTCGGCACGTTGAACGGGCACCCCGTGATGCAGTACCCACAGCCGATGCACTGGTCCTGATTGAAGTCGACGATGCCGTTCGCGTACTGGACGATGGCCCCGGGCGCCGGACAGGCGATGAGGCAGCCGGGCTCTGCACAGTGCATGCACTGGTCCTTGCGCATCAGCCAGTGGAATCCGCGGTCCGTTTCGTGCTCGTTGAAGCGAATGAGGTTCCAGAACTGCGCCGTCATGTCCGGTGCGGTTTGATAGGTGCCCGTCGGACTCGAGACTTCCGGCGGGAGGTCGTTCCACTCCTGACACGCGACCTCGCATGCCTTGCAGCCGATGCAGGTGGTGGTGTCGATCAGCTTCGTCAGCGTCGCGGCCGTACGGATCCCCGGCGCCGGGGGCGTCGTGGCGGAGATGCGGACTATGTCGAGGTTCGTTGACATCGCTGCTGGACGGACAGGCCTCAGAGACTCAGAGGCACAGAGCACTCAAGGATTTCGGACTTCGATTACCGTACTGTTCTAGCTCTGTGTCTCTGTGTCTCTGTGGCCCGTTCGTGATCACCTATACCTTCTCCAACTTCACCAAAAATCCCTTGTATTCCGGGGCAAACGAATTGGGATCCACGATCGTGGGCGTCACCAGGTTCGCGAGTGCGCCGCGTTGCGCGCCGCGTCCGACGAAGCCCCAATGGATCGGGAAGCCAATCTGATAGGTCGTCTTGCCGGCGACCTGCATCGGCTTGATCCGCCGAGTCACCATGGCGTTGCCTTCAACCGACCCGCGCGCTGACGTGACGCGCACGCGGTCGCCGTTGACGATGCCTTTTTCCTGCGCCAGTGCTACTGGAATCTCGACGAAAAACTCCGGTTGCAGCTGCATGTTGTACGAGTTGTTCTTGGTCCAGTAGTGGTAGTGCTCGGTCAGGCGATAGGTCGTGCAGACAATCGGATAATCCTCGGCTTTGCCCAGCACGTCGAACTCGGTCGTGAAGGGCATCACGGCGGGATTCGAGCTGTGCGCGGCGTGAAGCGGGTTCGCGACCGGCGATTCCAGGGGCTCGTAGTGTTCGGACCAGGGCCCATCAACAAACTGTCCCGGGACGAAGAGGCGTCCGACGCCTTCAGGCAGCATCATGAACGGGCCGAGTCCGGCCGCCGGCGGACTGTCGACGGCGATGTCAGGTACGTCACCCGTCCATCGAGCCCCGTTCCACACGATGCCCGTACGCGTTGCGTCCCAGGGGCGGCCCTGCGAGTCTGCGGAGCAGCGGTTGTAGAGGATGCGTCGGTTGGCCGGCCAACTGAAGGCCCACTCTGGATATCGCCCCAAGCCGCTGGGGTCCGATGAGGTCCGCCGCTGCGTGAGGTTGCCCGCGTCGGTGTACATCCCGATGTAGAGCCAGTTGCCCGAGAGCGTGGTGCCGTCCGCGCGGGTGTCGAGGAAGCGGGCAAGCTGCTGCCCGGCGCGCAGGATGGTGGCCTTCGTTCGCGGATCCTGAACGTCGGTAATCGCCCACCCGTTGATCTCCTTGGCGACTTCGTCGAGTGATGGGACTGACGGATTGGAGTACCACCAGTTCAGCCGCTGCACCGGTTCGGGCAGGCGTCCGCCGTCGCGGGCGTAGAGCTCGCGGACCTTCAAGAAGATGCGCGCGATGATCTCTTGATCGGGCTTGGCGTCACCAGGAGGATCGACCGCTTTCCACTTCCATTGGATCCAGCGCGCCGAGTTGACGAACGAGCCGTCCTTCTCGGCGAAGTTCGCGGCTGGTAACTGGAAGACCTCGGTCTGCACGTCCTCGGGTTTCTTGTCGACGAGCGCGAGGATGTCGTCGCGCCAGAAGGTGGCGGTTTCCTGTTCGAAGTTTTCCGCCACGACCAGCCATTTGAGCTTCGCCAACGCCGCGACAACTTTGCGAGAGTGCGGGCCGTTGCTGACCGGGTTCATGCCGAAACTGATGAGCCCTTCCATGCGACCGGCGTACATGTGGTCGAAGATGTACGCCCAGCTCCAGTTCTCATAGCCGCCCGTCGCGGCGTGCGGCAGTCGTGGATGGAGCGAGTAGCCGAAGCCGTTGTCGCGCGTGGCATGGTCGCCGTAATACGCCTTGAGTTGGCTGACCACGAACCGATCGGTGTTCGACCAGAAGTTCGTCTCGCCCTCCCGGAGTGGCTTGGGCGTGACGGCCGCGACGAAGCTCTCGAGGTTGGGGTGATCGGCCTTAGGGATCGCGATGTACCCGGCAGATTGTGATACGCGACGCCGCAGTCGGTGCCACCTTGGATATTGGCGTGCCCGCGCAGCGCGTTGAGCCCGCCGCCTGGCCGTCCGATGTTGCCGAGCAGCAACTGCAGCATGGCCGCTGCGTGGATCAACTGCACCGCATGGCTGTGATGCGTCCAGCCGAGCGCGTACATGATCGTGCCGGCCTTGTCCGCGCTGCCGGTCGACGTCAGCAAGTCGGCGGCCGACAAAAAGTCAGCCGCCGTGCAACCACAGATATTCGCGACGGCTTCCGGCGTGTACCGCGAATAAAACGCCTTCATGACCTGGAACACCGACCGCGGATGTTGCATGGTCGGGTCGGTCCGCGCCATGCCGCGTTCATCCAGTTCGTACGCCCAGCTCGAGGTGTCGGTGTACGCCTTGCGCTCGGCATCCCACCCTGAGAACACACCCTGCTGGACGTCGAACGCGTATGTGTCCTTCACGAGGAACGTGGCGTTCGTGAATGCCTTGACGTAGTCCTCGTGGTAGCGATTCTGCGACAGGGCGTGATGAATCAGCCCACCGAGAAACGCGATGTCGGTGCCGACGCGAATCTGCACGAAGCGATCCGCCACCGCCGCCGTCCGGTTGAAGCGCGGGTCGACGCACACCAGCTTCGCATTGCGATTGCGACGCGCTTCCATGACGAACCGGAAGCCGACCGGATGGTTTTCCGCCGGGTTGCCTCCCATCGCGAGGATCACATCCGCGTTGCGGATGTCGGTCCAGCCATTGGTCATCGCTCCGCGTCCGAACGTGGCGGCCAAACTGGCCACCGTGGGGCCGTGTCAAATGCGGGATTGCTGCTCGATCGGGATCACCCCCAGGCCGGCGCGAAACGCTTTCACCAGCAGGTAGTTGATCTCGTTCGTGTCGGTGCAGCCGCCAATCACACCCACCGCCGTCAGGGCGTTCGGTGCGCGACCGCCATCGTCGGACGTGATCAACCGCTCGTCGCGCGACTGCTTCAACAGCCGCGCAATGCGATCGACCGCCCACTCCCAGGATTTTTCCTCCCACTGGCGTCCGCCCGGCGCGCGGTAGCGAACCGTGGTCAGCCGGCGATCGTTGACGATGTTGTGCTTGAGAGTGATGCCTTTCGGGCAGAGCGTGCCCTGGTTGATGGGGTGGTCCGGGTCGCCTTCGACATGGACCACGGTTGGGGTCACGTTGCGCGATCGATCGCCAAGCGTATGGATGATCACGCCACAGCTGACCGAGCAGTACGGACACGTCGATCGTGTCTCCGTCGTCCGCGCAATCTTCAGCTCCCGGGCCTGGGCCAGGGCGGGGCCCAGATCGAACCCGAGCATCGAGGCCGTGGCGCCGCCGAGCGCGGTCGCTTTGAGGAATTGCCGACGGGTCGGATTTTTCATGTCGATACCCTGTTGGCGCGGATGTTACCCCCAACAAGGCCTCAGAGTCACAGAGGCTCAGAGATAACGAAAAAAGACGAGAGCACCCAAGTCCCTTTACTCTCTGCGACTCTGAGCCTCTGAGGCTTGTCTGGAGAGTGCAGGCGTATGATGGTCGCGAGTTGACCAGCTCCGTTCCTCGGCCGGCGCGCGTCAGTTGGAAGAGTCCTCTCCACGAGATGACGCAAACGACGCCCACGTGTTTATGGAACGACTCGGCCTCCCTCGATGAGCTCCGATTCGCGCTGGAGCACGGCGCGGTGGGCGCGACCTGCAATCCTGTCATCGCGCACACCGTCATCAAGAGCGACCTGGCACGTTGGCGGCCGCGCATCGTCGAGCTTGCAGCGCGGTTGCCGTCCGCCACCGAAGATGAGATCGGCTGGGCGGCGGTGGAACAACTGTCAGTTGATGCGGCGGCGTTGCTGATGGACGCCTTCCGTCAGCACAACGGACGTAACGGACGCCTCTCGATCCAGACCGATCCGCGTCTGTTCCGCGATCCGCAGCGCATCCTCGAGCAGGCGCGGCGCTTCGCCGCGCTGGCGCCCAACATGATTGTCAAGATTCCTGCGACTCGAGCGGGTATTCGTGCCATCGAGGAAGCGACCGCCGAGGGGATCAGCATCAACGCCACGGTGTCATTCACGCTGTCGCAGGCGGTGGCCGTTGCCGAGGCCGTCGAGCGTGGGTTGGCGCGGCGCGAGGCGGCCGGTCAGAGCATCGACTCGATGGGGCCAGTCTGTACCCTGATGGTCGGGCGGCTGGACGACTGGCTGAAAGTGGTTATGGAAAAGAAAGGCATCAGCACCGACCCCGGTTATCTCGAGTGGGCCGGTGTCGCTGTTTTCAAGAGAACGTACGCGCTTTTCCGTCAGCGCGGCTATCGGCTGCGTCTGCTTTCGGCCGCCTTTCGCAATCACATGCATTGGAGTGAGTTGATTGGCGGGGACGTGGTCATCTCGCCGCCGCACGTTTGGCAGAGGCGCTTCGTCAACAGCGACATCGAGGTGCGCACCCGGATCGACACGCCGGTGCCCGCTCACGTCGTCGAGGACCTGCACCGCCGGTTTGCCGATTTCCGTCGCGCCTACGACGAGGCCGGGCTTGCGATCGACGAGTTCGACAGCTTTGCGCCGACGCGGCGGACGCTGCGCCAGTTCCTGGCGGCATGCGGCGACGTCAGCCAGCTGATCCGCGATGTGATGGTGCCGAATCCCGACACGGACGTGGCGTGACCTGACCCGATCTGACTATGACCCTTCGATTGACGATGGCGCAGGCGCTGGTGCGCTTTCTGAGCGTTCAATTCAGCGAGCGCGACGGACAGCGACAGCGCTTCTTCGCCGGCGTCTTCGGCATTTTCGGTCACGGCAACGTGGCAGGGATTGGGCAGGCGCTCGATCAGCATCGCGATCAACTGCGGTACTACCAGTGCCGCAACGAGCAGGCGATGGTGCATACGGCCGCCGCCTTTGCCAAGCAGTCGAGTCGCCTGCGGACCTTCGCGTGCACGACATCGATCGGTCCTGGCGCAACCAACATGCTCACGGGCGCGGCCGGGGCCACCATCAATCGGTTGCCCGTCCTCCTGTTGCCAGGCGACCTCTTTGCTAATCGACAACCCGCACCGGTGTTGCAGCAACTGGAGAGCGGCGCGACACAAGACCTCTCGGTCAATGACTGCTTCAAGCCCGTGTCGTGCTATTGGGACCGGATTCAGCGCGCCGAACAGTTGGTGACGTCGCTGCCCGAGGCGATGCGAGTGCTGACCTCACCAGCGGCCACCGGGGCGGTGACGCTCGCGCTTCCGCAAGATACTCAGACCGAGGCGTTCGACTATCCCTCCAAGCTCTTCGAAGAGCGCGTGTGGCACGTCCCGAGGACTCGCGGCGACCGCGACGCGCTCGCGCGTGCAGCCGCCGCGATACGCGCGAGCGAGCGGCCGCTCATCGTGGCTGGTGGCGGGGTGCTCTACAGCGATGCCACCGACGCGCTGGCACGATTCGCGGACGCGACCGGCATTCCAGTCGCCGAGACCCAGGCCGGCAAGAGCGCGATCGCCTGGAGCCATCCGCTTGCCCTGGGTGCGCTTGGCGTGACAGGCACGCTGGCCGCGAACCAGACGGCACGCGAAGCCGATCTGGTCATCGCCATCGGCACTCGCCTCAGCGATTTCACCACCATGTCGAAGACCGCATTCGCGGACCCGAACGTGCGATTCGTCGCCATCAACGTCAACGAGCTGGACGCGCACAAGCATGCGGCGGTCCCGCTCGTAGCCGACGCACGCGAAGCGCTGGACGAGCTCGAGCCGCTGCTGTCCGGACATCGGACGAACGGCGCCTATCGGGCCGCCATCGGTACAAGAGTTCGTGCGTGGGCCAGTGAAGTCGATCGGATCGTCAGTGATCATCGGCCGGCGCCATTCGCTCAGGCCGCCATTGTCGGCATCGTCAACGCTGCCATGAGGCCTGAGGACGTCGTGGTGTGCGCCGCCGGAAGTTTGCCGGGCGATTTGCACAAGCTGTGGCGATCCACGCAACCGCGCACATACCACCTCGAATATGGCTACTCCTGCATGGGCTACGAGATCGCCGGCGGACTCGGCGTCAAGATGGCCGATCCGCGACGCGAGGTCTACGTCATGGTGGGTGACGGCTCCTACCTGATGATGGCGCAGGAGATCGTGACGTCGGTCCAGGAGGGCTTCAAGCTGACGATCCTGCTGCTCGACAGCCAGGGGTTTGCGAGCATCGGAGCGCTCTCGCGATCCATCGGCTCTGGCGGATTCGGCACGGACTATCGCTATCGCGATCGCGCGACTGGCGGGCTGACCGGGTCGGCTCTTCCGGTCGACCTCGCGTCGAATGCTGAATCGCTCGGCGCCATCGTTGAGCGGCCGACCGATGTCCATTCCCTGCGAGCGGCGCTGGCCACCGCACGCCAGGCCACCCGCACGACGGTCGTCTACTTACCGGTCGATCCCAGCCTTGGTGTTCCCGCTTACGAGTCGTGGTGGGACGTGGCGGTTGCCGAGGTCTCCGAGCAAGACGCCGTTCGTGAGGCGCGACGCTCGTGGGAGGACGGGAAGCGGCGCGAACGCTACTTCCTGGGCTGACGACGGTGAGTCTCGCGTGAAACTGTTCGACTGGCGTCGCATCCTCGTTTACACGCACCGTTGGCTCGGCATCACTGGCTCGTTGCTGTTCGTTGCCTGGTTCGTGTCGGGCATCGTCATGATGTACGCGCGCATGCCGCGGCTCTCGGCCGAGGAACGCCTGATGCGCGCCCCCGTCCTGGATCTGTCGTCGGCAACGATCGAGCCCTCAGAAGCCGCACGCTTGCTCTCGCGTCCCGCGGAACGCTTCAGGGCGGGAACCATTGCCGGTCGCCCCGTTTATCGACTGTTCGACGGCCGGATGTGGACCACCGTGTATGCCGATACTGGTGCGCCGCTTGGTGTCATGAGCCGCGAGGCCGCGCTCCAGATCGTCACGCCGTTTGCGCCAGAGCATGCCAGTACGCTCGAACACTACGGTCGAATCACGGAGCCGGACCAATGGTCGCTGCAGATCCGCGGCCTGTTGCCAGCCCACATCGTCCGAGTTGGCGATTCCGCGGACACCCACCTTTACGTGTCCGAGCAGCTCGGAGAGGTCGTGATGAAGACCACGCGCGAGGGCCGTGTATGGGGATACCTCGGGGCGGTCGTGCACTGGCTTTACTTCACGCCCATTCGCCGGCACTCCGACTTCTGGGTTGAGCTCATCATCTGGACATCCATCGCCGGCTGCATCATGTGCCTGTTTGGACTCGCCTGGGGGGTATGGCGCTACTCGCCGATGAGCCGCTATCGACTCCGTCGCGTCGTGTCGCATTCTCCGTATGCCGGCATGATGTGGTGGCACCACTACGCCGGGTTCGCGTTCGGCCTGGTGACCCTGACGTGGATCTTCAGCGGCCTGCTGTCGATGAATCCGTGGGATTGGAGTCCAGGCACATCGCCATCGATGCAGCAGCGGCGAGCCGTCAGCGGTGGTCCGCTCGCCATCGATCAACTGACCTTGACGCAGCTTCGCACAGCGGCAGAACAGCTTGGGAATTCGTTTCCGATCAAGGAGATTGAGCTCCTGAGGTATCGCGGCGCGCTCTACGCCGAGTCGTACGTGCCGCCGTCAGCCGAGAAGCTCGCGGATATTCCCCTTGGTGATTCCGGAGCCGTCGTCGCGCCGCGGGTCGCCTTGAAGCATCGCCTGGTATCACTCGCGCATCCTGATCGTGGCGTTTTCGACGCGTTCGATCAGTCCAGTCTGGCGGCTGCGGCACGTGACGCGATGCCAGGCGTTTCGATCGTAGATGCCGTCTGGCTCGATCGCTACGACGCCTACTACTACGATCGACACGGAGCCCTGACGCTGCCGGTGCTGCGGGTCCGCTATGGGGACGCCGTCGGTACGTGGCTCTACCTGGACCCCAGGCGTGGCGAGATTCTTCGCAAGGAAGAGCGGTTATCGCGTCTCAATCGCTGGCTGTATCACGGCCTCCACAGCCTGGACTTTCCGTGGTTGTATCAGCAGCGTCCACTCTGGGATGTCGTCGTGATTGGACTGAGTCTCGGCGGGATCGCTCTCAGCCTGACCTCGGCTCCGCAGGCTTTGCGGCGGCTTCGGCGTCACCTCCGTCGAGCTCGAGCGTCATTTCGATCATCGTCTGCCTGAAGCCCGACTTCGCGAACAGCGAGAGGGCGATGCGGTTCTGTGCCGCGGTCCACAGGATCACGCGCGGGGCGCCGCGCTCGGCCAGCCAGGATCGCGCGGCGTCGAGAAGCTGTGGTGCGACGCCCGATCCCCGTGCCGGCTCGGCCACGACGATATCGTGGATGAACCCTGCTGGCCCGCGCAGCTCTTTCCAGGACATCGGCTCGAGCCCGGCGTAAACGTACGCTTGCACGATGCCATCGATCTCGGCCACGAAAATGGCCACGTCAGGTTCGTTCAGTTGCGTGCCGAGGAACCAGGCATATCCGCTTTCCGGATCGTCCCCGGGCGGCAAAAAGCGCTGCTGATCGAAGGCGTGGTGCATGCGCATCAGGAGAGCGCCCAGCGAACCAAGGGCAGGCAGGTCGTGAGGCGTCGCGGCGCGTATGACGGTGGGCACCACTGACGTTTATCACTGGGATATCGGCGACTTCAACGCCTCCCACAGACGTGATGGCTCAGCAGGTGCGGCTCGCGCCAGACTTGCGCCGCCAGCGAACCCGTCGCGACTATCACCAACGCGCTAATGCCCATCAGTACGCGCATATTGCTCCTTTTCCGTTACAGGGCCTGTCCCCCGACAAGCCCGCTCACCGAACCAGCCGGTCACGGGCCACTGGCAATGGCCACTGACCACTGGCCGCTGGCCACTGGCCACCGATCACTGAGGATCAGACGCTCAGTCTCTTCGCTGGGTTTTACCGTCTAAGCAGGCGTGATGACTCGTCGCCGGTTGACCGCTCTGCTGCTCCTCACCCTGGCCGGCACGGTCGTCGGACTGAACGCGCAGCGCGGAAACGACCGCAATCGCGACGAGTGGCAAAAGATCCCCGAGATCTTCGCCGCGATGTCGATCGGCGAGGGAAGCGTGGTGGCGGACGTTGGTGCGGGCAGTGGATTCTTTACCACCAGGCTTGCTCGCCATGTCGGTCTCGCGGGCAAGGTCTACGCGGTGGACATCGATGCCGGCAACATCGACCGCCTGCAGCGGCTGAGTGGCGACGATGGGTTGACGCAGGTGAGTGTCGTCCAGGGGACGACCACCGATCCGCGGTTACCGGACGGCGCGATCGACGCCGCCCTTGTGGTCAACGCGTATCACGAGTTCACAGCCCACCAGGCGATGCTCGAAGCCATTCTTCGCGCGCTGAAACCCGGCGGCCGTCTGGTGATTGTCGAGCCGCTTGATCGATCGCGACGAGACGCCCCTCGTGATCGTCAGGAGCGCTCGCACGAGATTGGGCCGCAGTTCGTCAGAGAGGATCTCGAGCGCGCAGGCTTCGAAGTCGTTGACCTGATCGACCCGTTGGCCAAGCGTCCCGAAGGCGACGAGATGTGGCTCGTCGCGGCACGAAAACGCGGATAGCAGGCCGCCCCACCCGCTCAACAAGGCCTATCCCGCGCCACCTGTCCCACCCTAACGGCGAAACGCCGCGCGAGCGGTCGCCGGCTCGATGAACAGCGCGGCTAACGAAGCGCCGATGCCAAACGACATGAGCAGTGCCGCCCAGCCCACGCGGTCGGCTGGTAGCGCAATGGCACCGATGATCAGGAGCGCGGCAAACGCGATGTCCGTCGCCCGAATCCAGCGCGCGGCATCGGCGAGACGCTCACGCAGGTCGTTCGGGTAGACGCGCGCCGAAAACATCAGGTGCAATCGAAGACCCGCGGCGACGACGACGGCGGCGAGGACGGCAAGGAAAAAGAACAGGCCGGCGCGCCCGAAAGAGCGATGCACGTGCCAGACCGGCCAGACCATCAATACATAGGAAAGCGCGGCGGCGAGTTGGTGGAAGCGCCACCACCAGAGAGCGAGCGGGTCTGGTTGGGCAGGTTGGTCTGGTGTGGCGAGTCGGTCAGCAGGGATGGCCACACCAGGTTTCAACTCATCCGCAAGCGCCGCTCCACTGGCCCTACTCACCCCACTAGCCTCACCCGCCCTACTCGCCTCCACGATGGCGGCGCGCGCCTCCTCGAGGGCGGCGACGAGCGCTCGCGTGGACTCGTATCGCTGTGACGCGTCCTTCCGCAAACACCGCTCGATGACCTGCCAGAGCTCGGACGGGATCGCTTCGTCTCGTCCCGGCGGAATCGGATCGCTGGCCAGAATGCGCGCGATGGTGGACGGAAGCGAGTGGCCACCAAACGCATGACGTCCTGTACACAGCTCGTACAAAACCACGCCGAGCGAGAATTGATCCGTCCGCGAATCTGTTTCGTGGCCGAGGAGTTGCTCGGGGGCCATGTACGGGGGCGTCCCGGCAATCATCCCAGTCTGCGTGAGGCGGGTCATCGACACCAGATCGCGCGCCGTGTCTTCGAATTGCGCCAGACCGAAGTCCAGAATCTTCAGTGTGCCGCCGGTTGTCCGAATCACGTTCTCGGGCTTGAGATCGCGATGCACGATTCCGCGGTCGTGAGCGGCAGCCAGCGCCTGCGTCATTTCGATCGCGATGCTCAGCGCCTCCGGGATCGAAAGGCGCTGTCGTTCGAGCATCGCACGCAGCGTCTCGCCATCGAGATATTCCGACACGATGTACAACTGGCCATCGATCTCCTCGAGCGCGAAGACCGTTGCAATCCCGGGGTGAGTCAAGGCCGCAGCTGCGCGGGCTTCCTGCCGGAGTCTCTCGCGCTGCCGTTCGGCGCGGGAAAACCGCGGCGAGAGCGACTTGACCGCTACGCGCCGGTGGAGCCGCGAGTCGTAGCCTTCATACACGACGCCCATGCCGCCAGTACCCAGTGACGGCTCCTATCCGATACGGGCCGACGACCGTCCCCTCGGCCAGCGGTGGGGGATCCGGCTCCGTTTCGAGCGTGTCGCCTTCCGCGAGTGCGGCCGGGCCGGGCAGCTTATCCAGAAACCCCGCCGCTTCCTCATGCGACGCAAGCAGCGACACCACCTCTTGCCGAATGTCTTCTGGTTCTTGCGACGCGTTGACGAATCGTGCGCGCTCGGCAGCGGGGAGCGCGAGCGCCGCATCGAACAGCGCGCCGACGCGGTCCCAGCGATCGCTCATCCAGCGTCCGCCAGTTCGCGCCTCAGCCACGCGCGGGCCAGTGTCCAATCTCGCTTGACCGTAGCGGGTGAGATGTCGAGGGCAGAGGCGGTTTCTTCGACGCCGAGGCCGCCGAAATACCGAAGCTCCACCACCTTCGCCTGCCGGGCGTTCAGCGCAGCCAGTCGTGTCAGCGCCGCGTCGAGGGCGACGAGATCGATCTCGTCGGTCGCATCATGAGTGGGCGCTGGCAGAAGCTGCTCGTCGAGCGTGATGCGGGCCGGATCCCCTCCGCGCTTCGCGGCGCGCCGCGCCCTCGCACGTTGCACCAGGATCTGGCGCATCGACAAGGCCGCGATGGCGAGAAAATGCGTGCGGTTCTGCCAGTTGTGCGCCTTCTCGTTGATCAGGCGCACGTAGGCTTCGTGAACGAGCGCGGTCGCTTGGAGCGTCTGTCCCGGCCGCTCCCGCCGGATATAGGAGGCTGCCAGCCGGCGCAACTCGTCGTACACGAGCGGCATCAGCTGAGAAACGGCCTTGTCATCGCCGCTCGCCGCCCGCGTCAGCAGTCGTGTGGGATCTGGCAATCGGTCAGATTCTAGTGCCTGGGTTCCACTGTTCCAAAGTTCCAGAGTTCCAGAGTTCCAAAGTTCGATGCACCGAACCGTGGAACCCTGGAACCCTGGAACCTCTGGAACCTTGGAACCTTGGAACAGTGGAACCCTATTGCGAAGTCGCGCGATCCGAAATCTGCAAGGTCTGCTTGATCCGCCGGAAGACGGCACCGTAGGCGTCGGTCTCGTCCTGTGGGACCACACCAATGAGGTACAGAACGCTGCCGTCGCGCAGCGGGACGGTGGAGACCGCGACCAGTTCGGCTCCGCCAGTCACCTCGGACACGTTTCGGAGCGTCGTCGAGAGCGCAGTCCGTCCACCAATCGACTCGCGGACGTAGCCGCTGTTCTGGCGACGTATCTGCGGGTTGCCTTGCTGCAGGCTCGCGAGCAGTTCGTCGGTTGCCTCCTGATGACTGTGCGATTCATTCGGGATGACGCCCAATTGCAGCCCGTGGGTGAAGCCCGACTGGCCCGACCCGCCGCGATACTGCGCGCCATCGGGCGCAAACGTGACGCTGTCTTTGCCAGAGATTCGACGCCAGTTACTTGGCACCTGCAGGCGGAGGAAGTTGCCCACCTGGACCTGCTGGAACTGAGTCGAGGGTGGTTCAACGCGGCCGTTGCCCGAGCGAATGATGGCCTCGTCATTGCCGCCGCCGGTCGCTCCCGGCAGTCGACGGCCGTTGGCCTTTGCGCGCGCGATCTGCTCGGCCGTATATGCGGGCGGCATCCCCCGAAGCCTCGACCTGACGGCACTAAATCCCGCCGGCGACGACGACGTTCCCCGAACTTGCAACATCGCCGCTTCCTTCTGAATCGCGTTGTAGCGGTCCCCCGGATTCGGATGGCTGCTGAGCCACTCGGGTCCGCCTGCGCCGCTCTCCTTCTCAATCGTGCGGAACATCTCTGCCATGTCGCGCGGGTCGTAACCCGCCTGCGCCATGATGCGCGCGCCGAGTAGATCGGCTTCGCGCTCGTACCCGCGTCCATACTTCAGGAAATACGCGCCCAGCCCGATCGATGATCCCTGGGCAATCACGCTGCCGGCCGCACCACCGACGATCGCGCCCAGAATCTGCCCCGCGATGGCGCCAATCTGAAACTTCTCTCCCTTGGTTGCTTGCGCGGTGCCATGTCGCAGCGCGACGTGCGCGATCTCGTGAGCCATGACGCCCGCCATTTCGCCTTCGGTGGTCGCCGCTTCGATCATTCCGCGATGAAGGAACATCGGGCCGCCGGGCAGCGCAAACGCGTTGATCTCCTTTTGATTGACGACCTCGAAGGTGTAGCGGAACGCGGGCTCCTGAAATTCTGAGGGGATCGCGCGAACCAGGCTGCGCCCAACCCCTTCGACGTAGTCGTCGACGCGCGCGTCGTTCAGCATCGGTAGTTCGCGACGCACTTCGGCCCCGGCCTCCTGGCCAATCTCGACGTCCTGCTCTGGCGAGTACTTGTTGTTGTCGCGCTTGACCGGCGTCTGCGCAAGCGCCGACGCGGTCGCCAAGGTCGCGGCGAGCCAGACGGCCGCAAGACGTCCACCCGGATGAGTCAGCTGACGTGCCATGACAGGCCCTCTGCAAAGATGGAACCAGTCCAGCCCACCGTCAGGATCGTTCAATTGACACCGAATTGACCACAATGTCTTTTGCTGGCCGATCGCTGGCGACAGTCTTCGTCTTGCCGATGCGCCGGACGACATCCAGCCCTTCGATGACCTCGCCAAAAATCGGCATGCTTATTGTCGAGCCATCCGGTCGGCGCCAGCGTGATGAAGAACTGACTCCCGTTGGTGTTGGGGCCTGCATTGGCCATCGACAGCAAGCCTTCGCGGTCGTGGCGCAGCCCTGGCCCGAACTCGTCGGCAAACTGATATCCCGGACCGCCCGTGCCGGTGCCCAGCGGACAGCCGCCCTGGATCATGAATCCGTCGATCACCCGGTGGAAAATCAGCCCGTTGTAGAACGGACGCGTGACCTTGGCGCGGCTCTTCGGGTCGGTGAACTCCTTGGTTCCCTCCGCGAGGCCGACGAAATTGGCGACGGTCTTTGGCGCTTTGTCATCGAATAGCCGGGCCTTGAAGTCGCCTTCGCTGGTGCTGAATTTTGCGAATGTAGCCATGGGGTGATCCTACTTCCAGCGGAATGTTCCGGACGGGTTCCAGGGTTCCAAGGTTCCGAGCCGTTCCGCCGATAATTCACTCAGATGGCTGTCAAGCCCGCGCCCCTTCCTGCGGCGGCCGCTGAGTTTCTCGCACGCGGCCTGCATGCCGATCCCTTTGCGGTGCTTGGTCCGCACGAGAGTTCGCTCGATGACGAGCGCGGGGTCGTCGTTCGCGTTTTTCGACCGCAGGCGAGCGCAGTCGCTATCCGCAGCCTGGGCGATGGCCGATCGATCGCGATGAGGCGTGTGCATCCTGAAGGTGTCTTCGAAGGGTTCGTGGCGGGCACGTCGCGTGAGCGGTTCGACTACCGGCTGCAGCTGACCTGGCCCGATGGGTCGCAAACCGAGATTGACGATCCCTATCGATATGGCCCGGTGCTGACGGCCTTCGATCAGCATTTGTTCGCCCAAGGCACTCACGTGCGCACGTTCGATCGGCTGGGTGCGCGGCCGATGGTCCACGGGATTCGACCGGGTGTGCATTTCGCCGTGTGGGCGCCCAACGCGCGACGCGTGAGCGTCGTCGGCGATTTCAACGGGTGGGACGGGCGCGTGCACCCGATGCGATCGATTGTGCTGTCCGGTCTCTGGGAGATCTTCCTGCCCGACCTTGGGATCGGTGATCGCTACAAGTTCGAGATCGTGACGGCCGACAACCAGGCATTTCTCAAATCGGACCCGTGCGGCCGCTACTTCGAAGCCCCGCCACTGACGGCGTCGATCGTCTGGAATGACGACTACGAGTGGCGCGACGCGGAGTGGATGGCGGCACGGCCGGCCCACCAGATGTGGGTTCGATCGCCGATGGCGATCTACGAAGTGCATCTCGGCAGTTGGCGACGTCACCGCGACGGGCGACCGCTGTCGTACCGCGAGCTTGCCGACACGCTCGTGCCGTACGTGCGTGAACTCGGATTCACGCACATCGAACTGCTCCCCGTGATGGAGCATCCGTTCACGGGCTCCTGGGGCTATCAGGTGATCGGGTTCTTTGCTCCGACCAGTCGATTCGGCACCCCCGAAGACTTCAAGTATTTCGTCGATGCGTGCCATCGTGCCGGCATTGGCGTCATCCTCGACTGGGTAGCCGGTCACTTTCCCAAGGATCAGCACGGTCTGGCACGGTTCGATGGCACGGCGCTCTACGAGCATGAGGATCCACGCCAGGGCGAGCACCAGGATTGGGGCACGCTGATCTTCAACTACGGCCGTCCCGAGGTGCGCTCATTCCTCCTGAGCAATGCCCTCTATTGGATTGAGCACTTCCACGTCGACGGCTTGCGCGTTGACGCGGTCGCCTCGATGCTCTATCTCGATTACTCACGGCAGGCCGGTGAGTGGATCCCCAACAAGTTCGGTGGCCGCGAAAACCTCGAGGCCATCGACTTCCTGCACGAGCTCAATCGCCTGGTCGGTGCCGAGCATCCCGATGTGCCGGTCATCGCCGAAGAGTCGACGTCCTGGCCGGGCGTCAGCCGACCCGTGCATCTTGGCGGACTCGGCTTTACCTACAAATGGAACATGGGCTGGATGCACGACATGCTCGCCTACTACGAGCGAGAACCCGGTTTATCGCAGGTTCCACCACGGGAAAATCACCTTTTCGCTGCTCTACGCGTTCAGCGAGAACTTCGTGCTGCCGTTCTCGCACGACGAGGTCGTGCACGGGAAGGGATCATTGATCGACAAGACGCCTGGCGACGTGTGGCAGAAGCATGCGACGCTGCGCGCGCTGTACGGCTACATGTTCACCCATCCCGGCAAGAAGCTGTTGTTCATGGGCGGCGAGATCGGGCAGTGGCGCGAGTGGAACCACGACAGCGAGCTTCAGTGGGAAGTGCTCGGCGACGCGCGTCATGCAGGGCTGCAGCGGTGGGTGTGCGACCTGACGCGCGTGTACGCGTCGGAGCGTTCACTCTACGAAGTCGATTTCGAGCCCGATGGCTTCTCGTGGATCGATTGTCACGATCAAGAGAACAGCGTGATCTCCTTCGTCCGTCGCGCCACTGACCACGCCGACTTCACGATCGTGGTCGCGAACTTCACACCGGTGCTGCGGCGTGACTATCGGATCGGCGTGCCGGCGGGCGGCGCGTATCGAGAGATTCTGAACAGCGACGCGGAGGCATATGGTGGCAGCAACATCGGCAACGGCGGACGCCTCGTTGCCATCGATGAGCCCTCGCACGGCTATCCCCATGCGATGACACTCACCGTTCCCCCGCTTGGATTTCTGCTGCTCAAGCCCGAGAGGGCATAGGCCCCCAACCGTACATCCTGCGATCCGTCCAATCGAATCGTGATCCACGCCATTGAACCGCTGGCGGTCCATGGTGTCCGAATTCGGAAGGCTTCGTCTCGTCCGCGCGCACTCGACACGAGAGAGAACAGCGACACCCCCGGCGTTCTGGCCTTAAATCGCGTGCGCGAGCCTCTGCGCCGTTCTCGCGTCACGACATTCGAATGGGCTTGACGCGGCACGCGGTTCGCATAGCTCGTCGTGATTCATGCGCCGCATGAGCTCATGCGATTCAAACGTGTTCGGGCCAGAGTCCCGCGTCCTGGTGTCGAGCAGCGGTCCAGCAGTGACGAACCGCTCGATATGAGGGACGGATTCGCGCAACGCCTGCGGCGACGCGACGTGCGAACGCTTGACGTGCTGCAGTCGCACGTCGATAGTGCGCCGATGCACCCTCCCTCCGGCTACGTCCGCCCCCGCGTCATCTTCGGCGTTGCTACGGCGCTGGCCTTCTTCTCGGGGTTTCAGGGCTACTACTACGTCTCGACGTTCACCGATTGGCCGGCGTCGCTGCCGTTCCTGCTCGCGCTCAACCTTGGCTACTGGTATTCGTGGGCGTGTCTGACGCCGGCGATCCTGTGGCTCTCGCGTTGGGCGCCGCTCGAGCGCGAGACGTGGAAGCGCGCCGTTGCCGTTCACGTGCCCGGTGTCTTCGTCGCGACGACCCTTCACATCATGTTGACGGTCGGCAGTCAGATGCTGATTGTCTGGGTCGTCGGCCAGGAACAACGATCCTGGCAGGCCGAAGCCCAGAACATGTTCTTCAACTATTTCGACTGGGAGATGATGACCTACTGGGCCATTGTCTTACTCAGCCATGCGCTGCGGTATCACAGCGAAGCGCGTGATCGCGCCCTGCGCGAAAGCCAGCTCGAAACGCACCTGGTCGAGTCGCAGCTCCAGGGACTGCAGCGGCAGCTGCAGCCCCACTTCCTGTTCAACACCCTCAACACGATTTCGGCGCTGATGCATCGCGACGTCGATGCCGCCGACAACATGATCGCGAAGTTGAGCGACCTGCTGCGCATGTCGCTGCAGAACGTCGGCGTCCAGGAGGTCACCTTGAAGCAGGAGCTCGACTTCCTGTCCAAGTATCTGGAGATCGAACAAACCCGCTTCCGGGATCGTCTGACCGTTGTATTCGACGTGCATCCGGACACGCTCGATGCGCTGGTGCCCAACCTTATGCTCCAGCCGCTCGTCGAAAACTCCATCAAGCACGGGATTGGTCCGAAACCGACCCGCGGCCAGATTGAGATCCGGAGCCGGCGCGTCGGGCAGCTTGCTCGAGCTCGAGGTGCGGGACAACGGGGTAGGGCTGTCGGCGGCCCGCTTGACGGACTTCAATCGGGGCGTGGGCCTGGCCAATACGCGGTCGCGGCTTCAGCACTTGTATGGCTCCTCGCATCGGTTCGAGTTCAGGCAGCCGCCGACGGGCGGTTTGTCCGTGCTGATTGCGATCCCGCTGGTGGAAACCGCCGAGGCGGCGGCGAACGAGGTCGCGGAGGGAGTGGCGTGAGCAAAATTCGAACGATGGTGGTTGACGACGAGCCCGTGGCGCGCGAACGCATCGTCGGATTGCTGCAGCAGGAGAAGGACATCGAGCTGGTGGGCGAGTGCGCGGATGGCCAGCAGGCCATCAACGCGATTCAGGCCCAGCATCCCGATCTCGTGTTCCTCGACGTCCAGATGCCCGCATGCGACGGCTTTGGCGTCATCGAACAGGTCGGCGCCGAGCGCATGCCCGCCGTTGTCTTCGTCACCGCATACGACGAGTACGCCCTCAAGGCGTTCGAGGTCCATGCGATCGACTACCTGCTGAAGCCGTTCGGCCGCGATCGTTTTCAGCAGACCCTTCAACATGCCCGCGAGCATCTCGAGCGACGTCGCGCCGGCGACCTCGGACGCCGCCTGTTGGCGCTCGTGCAGGACCTGAAGCCGGAGCCGCAGAAGCTCGATCGGCTGGTGGTCAAGTCCGGCGGCCGCGTTTTCTTCCTGCGGACCGACGAGCTCGACTGGATCGAGGCGGCGGGCAACTACGTGCGCCTGCACCTGGGCGAGGACTCGCACCTGTTCCGCGAGACGATGAACAACATGGAAGCGCGCCTCGATGTGCGGCGTTTCGTCCGCATTCATCGCTCGCGGATCGTCAACACCGATCGGATCAAGGAACTGCAGCCCTGGTTCAACGGCGAGTACGTCGTGGTGTTACACAACGGCACGCGGCTGACGCTGAGCCGCGGGTATCGGGAGAAGCTGCAGGAACGGCTGGGAAAGGCCTTTTAGTTTCAGTTGGCCAGCTGCCAGTTCAAGGTTGTCGCGAGTTGGCTACTGGCCACTGGCGCGCCTTCGATCGCGTGTGATCAGGCGAGCTCCGGCGAGGTCTCGCCGAAGCCGCCTCCGGCGGCGGAGGCGGACGACCCGGCCACTGAATCCGTCCCATCAGATTGTTTTTCTTCGCTAGGCGCGCGGCGCAATTGGGGGTATTTTTGCAGGCGGAGCCTCCATGTCTGAGAGTGAACATCACGGCGAGAAGGAGCTGGCCTCGTTCATCCGCGCCGGTGCGCAGCGGCGGCCCGAGCAAGCCTACGGCGATTACTTCAAGGGGCAGCGCGCCTCGTGCGCGCTGGGTGCAGCCTACGAAGGCATGTACCGGTTGCCGCGCCAGATGGAAGGCGCCCATCCGACGAAGGACCTGGAATGGTTCTTCGACTGCCTTGAAGGCACCGTCCGCCGGTGTCCGGTCGACGGCTGCAAGAAGAAGCTGGTGCTCTCGGCCATCATCGTGCACCTGAACGATGAGCACCGCTGGTCGCGCGAGCAGATTGCGACCTGGCTGGAGTCGATCAACGGCAAGGCCAACGGTGTTGTCTCGCCGCCGGCCTGAAGGCCCCCCGCCTGTCGGTTCTTCTCGGCGGTCTGAGGCGTAGCCTCGCTGGCTACTGCGTCCGAAGGGCCGCGCTCGGGTCCACTCGAATCGCGCGTCGCACGGGCACGTAGCTCGCGATCGCGACGATTGCTGCGATCGACGCTAGGCCCGACAGGAAGGCCACGTAATCGAGGGGGCCGACACCGAAGAGCGCTCCTTGCGCAAGCGCAGCCAGCCCGCCGCACATGAGCAATCCGACCACCAATCCAGGAACCACCGTTGACAGCGCTTCGAGCCCCACCAGTCGCAGGACGTCTCGAGAACTCGCACCCAGGGCCATTCGCACTCCGATTTCCCGACGTCGCAAGGTCACGAACCACGAGACGAGCCCGTAGAGCCCCACGGCACTCAGGCTGAGCGCGACGGCGCCCAACGCGCTCGCGGCGGCCGCTGTCGCACGTGTCGGCAAATACTCGATGGCCACATGGTCGTCGAATGTACGCGGGAAGAAGCCAACCAGGCCAGGACCGACATCGTCGAGTGTGCGCTGCAGCGCCAGGAGCGTCGCGCGCGGTTCGGAATTGGTGCGGACCAGAAGCGTTAGTCCCAGCGTCGCCGGCGTCGGCCGGTACACGTGTGGACGAGTGGATTCACTCAGTGACCGATACTTCGAGTTGTGTACGACGCCGATGATGCGAACAGGTGTGGCCTCGTCGCCGAGTAATAGCGATCGATCGAGAACATCGCCGTCAGCTCGGAGTTGCCGTGCCAGCGTTTCGTTGACGGTCACAACCGGCGCCGTCGATTCCGCTTCAGTTGCGCTGAACGGACGACCGGCGATCACACGAAGGCCAACGGTTTCGAAGTACCGCGCAGTCGCGAGGTAGAAGGTGACGTCCGGGATTTCGGCCTCGGCGTCCCACGGGGCGCGGACTCGCATCGTCGGTGTGGACTGGTCGACAGGCGCACGGTTTGACATCGCGGCGGACAGGACACCTGGTGTCGCTTCCGCTCGAGCCAAGGCATCGCGCGCCAACGCCGGCAGCTCATCGATCGGCGCGGCAGACGGCTCGAGGTCGAAGTCCATCGCGACCAGTCGTTCCCCGAGAAATCCGAGGTCGACCTCGTTCAGCGCGGACAGGCTTCGTGTGAACAGTGCAGCGCCGACGACGAGCACGAGTGACAAGCAGACTTGCGCGGAGACCAACCCCCGGCGCAGATGACCAGCACGGGGGTCACCGCTGGCACTCATGCCCGCGTCCCTCATCGCCTGAATCAAGTCAACCTTCGCGGCCCACAGCGCAGGACCACCAGCCAGTGCGACACCGGCGCCGGTACCGAGCAGGAGCATTTCGAGAACCAGGCGCGCATCGAACGGCAGGTCGAAGCGCAGCGCCAGCGTTGGAAGAAGAGTCACCTCCATGAGCGCGCGACGCGACCACGCGTAGAGACCCATCGCCAGCACGGCGCTGCATATTCCCAGCAATGCACCCTCCATCAGTTGACGACGGACGATGGCGGCGCGTCCCGAGCCGATGGCCAGGTGAATGGCGACCTGGCGCTGACTGGCGGCTGCGCGAGCGAGGAGGACGCCTGCGACGTTTGACGCCGCGGTGACCAGGATGAGCACAGCGAGTCCGCCGAGCACGGCAATCAACAGCGTGGCCGTGTCCCGTTGACTGCCGGTTATCACCGTTGCGGCTGATGATTGGAGTCGGCGGCGTCGCCACGCCTCAGGGTAGCGCTGCGCGAGCACGTCCGAGGCTGCAGCCAGGCTTGTTTCGACCTCCGGTGGGACTCGATCA
Source organism: uncultured Acidobacteriota bacterium (assembly GCA_963802675.1). GTDB lineage: Bacteria > Acidobacteriota > Vicinamibacteria > Vicinamibacterales > UBA2999 > JACCSI01. The sequence continues at coordinate 32,212 of CAWDJL010000014.1, read as the reverse complement.
CGGTCTTTCTGATTGGTTGGCAGCGCGAAAGCGGAGAACCATCGATTCTCGACATTGGTCCGCCAGCCACGGTTGAGCACGACGTCGGCATGTGCGGTCGCAATCCACGCGTCCACGCTGGCGCCCAAAAAGTTCGAGGAGCCGACCACGCCTGCGACGCCAACAATCGTGAACTTGTGACCATTGAGACCGATCGACTCGCCGACGACGTCACGGCGGCCACCGAGATGACGCTGGGCAAACGAGTTCGTGACGACGACAGCGGGCGGCGCCGCGGCTTGGTCGTCCGTGCTGATCAAACCGCGCCCTGCGACGACCTGCATGCCAGTCAGTCCGAAGTACTTGCCATCCACCACTTCGACTAGTGTCTGTACGTCCACCCCGCGGACGCGGAGGACCGCAGGCTGCATGTTGACGCTCGTGACTTCGGCGACGTCCCGAAGGTGGTCCTGGATGGTCTCTATCTCTGGAAACGACAGCCTGAGCGATAGTCGATCGCGCTGATCGACAAATCCGATGCGACGCAACGCGTGGCCGTGCACGCTGCTCACCTGCCGCGCCAGGAGTGTCTGCGCGAGCCCAAAGCTGAGGAACAGCGCGAGCAGGCCGGTGGACAAGATGGCGGCTGTCGCGACCACGGGAACTGGCGTCCGTCGCAAGCTTCGGAGCGTGAGTCGGAAATCGCGGATCCACACGGGTGCCACGTCCTGGGCTCGGGAGAGCGGCTTCAACGAGTAGGCCCACAGGATCGAGCCCGTTTCTCGCGCCAGCCACCACCGGCCGGGTCTCGGCAGGCTACCGCTGTACTCGTCAACAAGGTCCGACAGGATTTCGTCTGCGCGCGGCGCAGGTACGGCGAGACGAATCAACCACACGATCGGTCGTGGCAGCGAGCGCTTCACTGGTCGTTCAGGATCGGTTCGAGCCCGACGCGCATCCGCTCCACTCCGGCCAGCGCATGGCGAAGCGCACGAAGACCTCTGGGCGACACCTTGTAGTGCCTACGGGGACGGCTCGCGGCGAAGTCGGGAGCGGTGGTTTGTGAACTGATCAATCGCTTGGCTTCGAGGCGCTCGAGCGTGACGTAAACGGCGCCCCGCGCCACTTGCCGTCGAGCGCGACGCTCGATCTCCAGACGGACCGCCGGTGGATAGGCTTCGTTGCCCAAGTGCAGTACCGCCATCAGGACTAGAGCCTCGAATTCACCGAGCGCTGTCATTCGTGCCAACATTGTTGGCGAATGTCGATCTCGATGTCAACATTGTTGGCACAGCCGGCTTTGACGAAAACGCCTGGTCCGCCTAGCATTTGCCGGAACCCGCCACCTTTACAGGTCTCATGGTGGCTCGACCGCATGCGTTGATCACTGAACTCGCCCCAGCGAGGCTCCTATGAAGTGGCTCGTTCGCATCGTCTTGCTCGTTGTGTTCGTCATTGCGGCGGTCTACGGCGTTGGCTGGCTGCTGCCCGTCGCGCACGTGGCGTCGCGAAGCACCCTGCTCGGCGCACCACCCCAGCAGGTGTACGACACGATTGCTGAGGTCGGGAACTACTCGCAGTGGTGGTCGGAGATCTCACGCGTGGAGATGCTGCCCAGTGAGGGCGGGCGCACCCGGTTCCGCCAGCACTCGGGGGCGGGGCCGATCACGATGCAGGTCGAAGAGGCGAGTCCGCCGTCGCGGTTCGTCACGCGCATCACGGATCCCGACCAGCCGTTCGGCGGGACGTGGACGTTCGAAATTGTGGCCAACGCGGCGAACAAGACGCTCGTGACGATCACGGAGCGGGGTGAAGTCAACGATCCTCTCTTCCGTTTCATGTCGAAGTTCGTGTTTGGCCACACGTCCACTCTGGACAGCTGCCTGGCGGCGCTGACGAAGAAGTTCGGCACCTAGCCCGGGCGACAACTTTCGTCACGGCATGAAAAGGGGCCTGTCCCCTTTTATGCAAAGTGACAGGTTCTGTCACTCGGGAATCCCGTTCCCCGCATCCGCGCGGATTCTGCCGACCTATGGAACCTCCTTCCGCCGCCGCCGTATGTTCACATTGTGAACTCGTGACCAATGGTAGCCAGAGCCACCCTCGGCGAATTCGAGCAGCGTGTCCTGCTCGCCATCTTGCGCTGCGATGACCAGCCGACCGCCCTCGACGTCCGCCACGAGCTCGAACGCGTGCTCGGCCGCGAGGTTTCCCGCGGCGCGTTCTACACGACGCTGGAGCGGCTCGAAGCCAAGGGCCGCCTGACCTGGACCCTCGACCACGGGCGCTCCTCACGCGACGGTATGCCCGAGCGACGGCTCAGCGTAACCCCGCAAGGCACGTGCGACCTGCGCGCCGCGCGCCGGTCGCTTCTCGACTTGTGGAGCGGTCTCGAGGAGCTGCTCGACGAGAGCCATTCATGACCCCTCCCCGGCTCGCTCGCACGCTCGCCCGATGGGGACTGCCCGACGACGGCTCGGGGCGAAGCGTGCTCGGCGATCTGCAGCAAGAGTTCGACGAACGCCAGTCCACCCACGGTGTTTGGCACGCGCGACAGTGGTACTGGCGGCAGGCGCTGTCGATCTGGTGGTGGTCGGCGTGGGCCCATCCGCTCGACTCGCACCATCAGCCGCGAGGAGGATTCATGTTCGACGTCATAGGGGACCTACGCCACGCGATTCGAGGCGCGCGCAAGAGCGCGGGGCAAACCGTGCTGATCGTCTTGACGCTCGCCATAGCCATTGGAGCGACGACCATTGGATTCGCGCTGGCCGACACGTTGATGCTGCGCGGCCTGCCGGTGGCGGAGCCGGACGACACGGTGATCATTTTCGGCGTTGACGCGCGCCAGCCCGACCGCCGCGCAGGGATCTTCCTCGGCGACTACCTCGACTTTCGTGAGCGCGCCACCAGCGTGGAGCGCCTCTCCGGCTGGTCGCAGGCGCGCGCGACTATGGTCCGGCGCGGCGAACCATACGCCATCACCGTCAGCCGTGTGGCCGGCGATCTGTTTGGCGCGTGGGGGTTGCGTCTGCAACACGGTCGGGGGCTGCGACCAGACGATGGCCGGCCCGGCGCGCCGCGTGTCGCCGTGCTGGCGGATCATTATTGGCGGCAGATGTTCGCGGCCTCGCCAAACGTCATCGGCGAGACCGTGATGATCGACAGCCTCCCGCACGAAATCGTCGGCGTCGTCGATCCGGCCATCGAGCTGGGAACCTTCTCCTACATCAGCCTGTGGGCCCCGATTCCAATTGGGGCGCGAACGCTCGCGTGACGCGATGAGCTTCGTCGTCACCGGACGATTGGCGGACGGTGCCACGGTCGAGCGCGCGTCGGCCGAGTTCGGCAGCATCGCGCGCGCGCTCGAAGCCGAGTATCCCGACACCAACCAGGGCCGCGGCACCATCGTCCTCGCGTCGAAACGCGCGATTGGCGGCGGCAACTTCTGGATCATCATGGCCATGCTGGTGCTGGCGGTGCTGCTGGTGATGGTGATTGCCGCGGCCAACGTGGCCGGCGTCCTGCTGGCCCGCGCGGTCTCGCGTCAGCGAGAGTTTGGCCTGCGCGTGGCGCTCGGCGCGCGCCGGTCGCGTGTCTTTCGTCAGCTGGCGCTCGAAGGACTCCTGCTGGCCATCCTCGGCGGCATCGGTGGTCTTGCCGCCGCCGAAGGCGGGCTGCGGCTGATTCGATCCGTGGAGGCCGAGCCGATCTTCCAGCAGATTGTGATCGATGGTCACGAGCTGCTGTTCGTCGCGCTGCTGGCGGTGGCCACGCCGCTCCTGTTCTCCCTGGCTCCGGCAGCGGCGGCGCTGCGCACCAACCTCACCTCGCTGCTGAATGCCGGCGCGCCGCGCAGCGGCGGCACGCGCGGCCGCGGCCGCGCCGTGCTGGTGGTTGCGCAGCTGGCGCTGGCCGTCACCTTGGTCACGCTTGGCGGGCTGGTGTTACGGACCGGGACGGCGGTCGCCCAGGCGCCGGCCGGCTTCGATCACGAGCGATCGCTGATCTTTACGCTGGGCTTCGACGAGGGCACGTTTCCCGACGTCACCGCCAGGCGCCGCCTCGTGGAATCGGTGAGGCGTGGTCTTGAGCAGGTGGGTGGCGTCGAGCGAGCGGGTGTGCTCGATTCGTTTCCGGCGCTCAGCGTCGAATCGGCGGCGTCGCTGGAGATCGATGGCCACGTCGCGGTTGACGGTCAGCCCGCGCCGTTTGCGAATGTCGTCTCGATTGGCGGCGCGACGCTCGAAGCGCTCGGCATCCCGGTGCTCAACGGCCGCGGACTCACCGACGGGGACGTGGAATCCGACGCGCCGGTGGCGCTCGTCGGTCTGGAGACCGCACGGCGGTACTTCGGCGAGGGCGCGGCGGCGCTTGGACGCCGGCTGACGATTCGCTCGCGCGGCGTTGCGCGCGAGTTCCAGATTGTCGGCATCACCGGCGATGCTCGCAATCTCGACCCCGAGCAAGGCATGCCTCCTCGTGTGTGGGTGCCGATGACAGCACCCGGGAACGTCGGGTTCGTCGTCCGCGCGGTGGGCGAGCCGGGACTGATTGCGCCAGCCGTGCGTCAGGCCGTGCGGGACACCGTGCCAGGCGTGCCCATCGAGCAGCTCGAGACCTACGATCGCGCGATTGAGCGCCGGGGCGGCAGCGACCGCGTGATCATGGGACTGCTCATGTCGTTCGCCGCCATCGCCCTGCTGTTCGCGGCCACCGGCCTCTACGGCACGGTGGCGTACTCCGCGAGCCAGCGCCGCGCGGAGTTCGGCACTCGATTCGCGTTGGGCGCTCAGGTGCGTGATGTGGCGTTGTTGGTGGTGGGGCAGGCGTTTCGACTCCTCGGCATCGGCCTCGCGGTGGGGCTGGTCGGCGGGCTCGCCGCGGCGAGCGCCATGCGGCGGCTGTGGTATGGCGTCACGCCGCTCGATCCGTTCAACGTCGCCGGTGTCGTGGCGCTGCTCGCGACAGTTACGCTTGCTGCGAGCCTGGTGCCGGCGTGGAAGGCGACGCGCGTCGATGTCGTGGAGGCTCTGAGAAGCGAATAGGGACAGGCTTCTAGGCCTGTCCAGCCTGCGGCTGACGTCAGAGGCGAACGCCCGATGTCGCATCCGGCGCGACACCAGGCAGGTCGGTGATGCCGAGCCGTAATCGTTTCAGGTACAGGCCTTTGCGAGACAGGCCCAGTCGCTGCGCTGCATCCTCGAGCCGGCCGGACGATTCTTTGAGCGCCTGTTGGACCATCGTCCGTTCGAGGTGCTCCATCGCGGCTGGCAGCGGTTGATCGGTGCGAACGACGACCTCGGTGGGCGAGAGCGTCCGCTCACCGGCGGGAATGGTGCGGCGACTGGCCCGAATGTCGAGTGACAGGTGCTCTGGCATGAGCACCGCGCCAGGTTCCGCCAGCGCGACCAGCCGCCGAACCTCGTTGGCAAGCTGGCGGACGTTTCCCGGCCAGCGGTATAAGACCAAGTACTCCATCGTCTCTTCGGCGAAACGGAGGCCCGTCTTTCGCGATTCCTGGATGCCGCGCTCGAGATAGTGCTGCACGAGGGGTGGAATCTCTTCCCGTCGTTCACGGAGCGGTGGCACCTCGAGGCGAACGACGTTCAAGCGGTAGAAGAGGTCCTCGCGAAACCGCCCCTCGGCGACGAGTTGCTGGAGGTTGGCGTTGGTCGCGGCCACGACGCGCACGTCGACGGTGATGGGCTTGGACTCGCCCAGGGGATGAATCTCGCCGGACTCGAGAAAGCGGAGCAGCTTGGGCTGGACGTCGAGTCCGATCTCGCCGATTTCGTCGAGGAACAACGTCCCGCCGGCAGCGGCGCGGATCACGCCCTGGAAGGCTTCCTGGGCGCCTGTGAACGCGCCGCGTCGATAACCGAATAGCTGCGCGTCCAGCATGTCGCGGGCGACGGCGGTGCAGTTGAAGGGGATGAAGTCCCGTCCGCGTCGCGGCGAGGCCTCGTGGAGGCCTTTGGCCAGGAGTTCTTTGCCGGTGCCAGTCTCGCCGGTGATGAGGACGGGAATGTTGGAGGGGGCGAGTTTGCGGCAGGTGCTCAGGAGCTCGCGCATGCTCTCAGCCGAAACGATCAGGCCAAGTTCACTTGCGATGGTCTCTTGTGGCCATAGTGCGACCTGATCTTCTGCTGCGGGAAGACTCGTCGCCGACAACGCGGCCCGAACGATCTGCTGAACGGCAAGAATCGCGGCGGGTCGCTTCGGGGCCCGAGACTTAAAGGTCAGCGTGTACGTCTTACCGTCCTGCCAACCAAGTTCAATGACATGATTCTCAGGGTCACGTGGCCCGACTCCCACGCCAGTTTTCTCCGTCCGTGACTCCTCCTTCAGTTCGATCTGCTCGCACAGCTCGAATGAACTGAGCAAAACCTGCGCCTCGGCTCCAAGGGCCCTGGGGTGGTTTCCCAAGGACAGCATAAGAGCAGCGGACTCTAGAGTAGATATAGGATCGTGCCGGAAGTCAGTGCTTGTCGCCGTCCCGGCTGCTTCGAGGTCCGCCTTGGTTCGATCAACGTCAGCGAGTGGACCGATCAGTCCTGACGCAATCAGCAGTCTCGCGGCCCGACAAAGGTAACTCCCGCCGTTGGCGCATCGCGGTCTTCGATTAGGACAGCCGCCAGCCTGCTTAATTCTGCTAGTCCTTCGACATTGAGGTCGCTGTCAACCAGTGAGGAGAAGTTGGCCTGGGAGATGCCTGCATCAATCGAATGGCTGTTTGCACTTGCCTCCGCTGCTAGCACTCGCATGCGGAACCACAGATCCTTGTCCGCGAGTGTCTCAACGTCTTTCAGCCCCTTCACTGCCACTGATGCGGCTTCGAGATGGTGGCCCTGTCGGAGAAGCCAGCGTGCGTACTGGAGCTCAAACCAGAGTCGAAGGTAGAAGCGGCCGCCCGCGAAATGTTTACTCAGCTGCTGACCAGCCTCGACCGCACTATTCGCGTAGCTTGCGTCCAACGACCAGAGGCCAACGGCAATCTGAGTTGTGTACAAGCCAAACCGATGGTGACTCAAAGGAGCCAAAAGTGGTGAAGCGTGGTCGATGTACTGTCGCGCTTCGTCGTAGTTTCCCGCGAGGCTTGTGATGTTAGCCAGATTCGCAAGCGATGATGCTTGGAAGGGGACCGAGCCAATCGTCGTTGCGATGTCAAGGGCTTCCTGTGCTCGAAGCCTTGCGGCGGCGAGCTGGCATACCTTCGTTGCGATCGCAGCCTGCACCTGTCTCAGTTGCCATAGCTGGTCCAAGCGAGGTTCCACTTCCAGGAGGTCTTTCACGACATCAACCTCGGCCTTTGCACGTCGCCACCAGTCTCGCATGGCGGAAACGCGCGCCAAAGAAAGGTGATATTCGACGAGCGCTCGCCGATTTCCAGCACGGAGGGCAGCCTTCCGCAATTGAGGCAGAACGGCCAGGGCTGGTTCGACCCCCACCCAATTCAGTAGTGCTTTGGAGTAGCGACCAAGCAGCTCCGCGTGCAACTGCTGGTCACATTCCGCAGCGATCGCGATTCCCTTCTGAAGGAAGGACAACCCTTGCGCAGTTGATCCAGAACGGGCAAGGGCACGGCCAGCGATATCGAGGCACACGGCGCGAGCGGACTTCCCAAGGTGCTCTTTAAGAAGAGCATCCGCGAGGAGTTGTGCTGCAGCGCTGTCACCGATCTCCAGTTCAATACGGGCTTTGAGAATCCGATCGCCCTGACTTAGGGTCTGTTTGGACTCTATCCAGTCAGCAGCCTTTCGAAAGTCCCCCATCGAAATCAGTTCATGGGCGTAGCTACTCGTCATTTGCTCAGCCTCAGCGAGCTAGGGCTCGAATCCGGCTGCATAAAAGGAGCGCGGCCCCTTGCTTCTCGCCAGTGGTGTAGCTTCATTTTCGACAGAACATATCGCCGGACGGCCCAGAGTTCTAAGGAGTTGACTGTCTAGACTAGTGAACTGAACGAGCGGTTGGCGTCCGAGCCACCTTTGCTATGGCGCGGCGCGTCAGGTCTTGCAGTGGCTGAGTGGCGAAGGTGCCCGCAATGGTTTCCATGACTGCCACCTCGCCTTCGCCAAATCCACTTGCGTCGTCGATATAGCAGGCAAGCGCTCCAACGGTTTCACCGTCGACGAATAGCGGGACGGACGCACAACGACTAACCTTTGGTGAAGGCCCAGCTCCGAAGTCGAGTGCCGCATCTGCGTTGACCATCGATCGACCATTTGCCATCACCCAACCTGTTACTCCGGAACCCAAGGGCATCGCGTTTGACTCGTAGTCCCTCCCGAGTGACGGAGAAACGACGACAGCAAACGACTGGTCGAAATTGTAGTCTCGGAGATATAACATCGCCAGCGTGGCCGAGGTCGCCTCCAATAAGGAAGCCAGAACTGTCTGTCCTGCTCGGACGAAGTCGTCATCGACATGACGTCGCAAAGGAGGAGCCGCGGCAATTCGTCGGCTTCGAGCGACGTGTCCGCTTCTGTGTCTAGCTGAAGGTCGTGCTCACTGAAAGCAGCCTCTAGGCCCTCTTTTACAGCCGCGAATGTGTCCACGATCAGCGGGTCGTACATTGTGCCTCGGCGTTGCATCAGGATGTCCATCGCCTCACGATCCGAGAGGCGCCTCCGATATGGACGGTCGGAAGTCAGTGCGTCAAAACAGTCGATAACAGCGAGGATTCTGGCTCCAATCGGGATATCCGTCCCGCGGAGACCGTCAGGATATCCAGATCCGTCCCAATTCTCGTGGTGATGTCGGACGATCGGAACAACAGGATAGGGGAAGCTGATTGCGGAGAGGATGTCCGCTCCAGCTGCTGCATGCAGTTTCATTCGCTCAAATTCTCCCGCCGACAATCGCCCCGGTTTGTTCAAGATGTGCTCAGGAACAACGAGCTTACCCGTATCGTGAAGCAACGCCGCAGCCTCGAGCGCCTTTAGCTGGGTTTCATCTCTCAGTCCAAGCTCTTTCGCTAATGCAAGGGTATGTCGTTGCACCCGACGGATGTGACCGTGTGTCACCTGGTCTTTCGCATCAATGGCTGTCGCCAACGTCTCGATCGTTGAAAGGTACAAGCGATTAACCTCCTCGACATGACGTGTAGCATCATCGATCCGATTGAACGACGTCTTGAACGTCAGATACGAAATGATGAGCAGCGGTCCAATAATGCCCAGGACAGTGATGTCAACGGTCTGGGTGTACGAAACGAGAAGGGCTGCAACAGAAGCGCCACCGAAGTAGTTGACCGAGAGCCACAGAAAGTTGTTCTTCCAGATTGTGAAGGCGTTGGCCGTTCGCTCGAGGGCCAGAGCTAGCGCTACAAACACGCTATTGAAGATGAAATATGATGCTGCCAATGCGATGAGTGGAAGAAAAAACTCAGGAAGCCGGACCATCGCCTCGCTGAGTGGGCTGATCCCTGACAGACCATAAAAGATGTGGCCCGCCGCCCAGATCGAGACTGCAGCCGCGCAGACGTTGAAGACGACTCTGATAGGCTCTCGGGATCGATGCTTGAAGCGTAGTGAAGCAACGAGAATGTCGAGCGCTACCGTGAGCGTGCCGGCACAGGTGCCGAACAAGAGGACAGACGCAAACACAAACGTCTCAGAAACAGACAGTCGTGCCTGAAGTTTGGGAACCCTGATCGTGAAGAATCCACTGAAGAGAGTTAACCCTGCGAGGACCAGCCAGTCGGATCCAATCGGATCGCGCAGCAGGGACGTGATGCATTCGAACAGAACCGCGAAGCCTGCTGCCGTAACCGCAACTACGTAAAGCTGCGCCTTGGGCCCGAGGGTCATGGATGAACAGCCTAGTGGTTCAGGCCAACCCTTGCAAGCCTACCTGGCTATTCGCCCCAGATGATCAATCTCATGACGCCTCCTACCTTGAGTCACTGACACTGGACGAAGCCGTACATCGACCAATCCTGATCGCCAACCGTTCACTCGCCCCAGATTATTAGCTTCATGATGCACCCCGGATGAGTCACTGTCAGTTGACGAGACTAGTCGCCCCACATGATGGTGTCGCCCCACATGATGGTGTCGCCCCACATGATGGTGTCGCCCCACATGATGGTGTCGCCCCACATGATGGTGTCGCCCCACATGATGGTGTCGCCCCACATGATGGTGTCACCCCACATGATGGTGTCGCCCCACATGATGGCGTCGCCCCACATGATGGTGTCACCCCACATGATGGTGTCGCCCCACATGATGGCGTCGCCCCACATGATGGTGTCACCCCACATGATGGTGTCACCCCACATGATGGTGTCACCCCACATGATGGTGCGCAGGTGTTGATTCGCGTGCCCGGATCGATTGAGGTCAGTGCGACTAAACGGCTACCAAAGATTGTCGACACGGTAAACGCTTGAGGCGGCGCAGGCGCACGAAGTTCTCGCAGGTTCAAGCTACCCGCGCCCGCTCCAACCAGCCCTTCCGTCGAGCATGAACTCAGCGCTAGCCTGCAGACAGCAACTTCACCATCAGCGGATTCAACTGCGGCTGCGACTCCAACAACAACGCCGCCGCCCCACTCACCACCGCCGCCGCCTGACTCGTCCCGCTCAACTGGAAATAGCCGTTCCTCCCACTCCCCAGCACCTGCCGCTCCGGGAACTGCCTCGCCAGCGTCGACCCGGGCGCCAGCAGCGACACCACCTTGCTCCCCGGCGCCACCACATCCGGCTTCATCAGGTGGTCCACCACCGTCGGCCCCTTCGAGCTCCACGGCGCGACGACATCGTCCGACCGGTCGGCCGTGCCTTGCGTCCGCAGCGCGCCCACCGTAATCGCGTACGGGGAAATCCCCGGCGAGGTAACCGTCCCGAGCACCATCTGGCCAGCGCTGTTCTGACCGTAGTTGCCCGACGAGGCGACGACGACCATGCCGGCCTTGACGGCGCGCTCGACGGCCTGGCACAGCGGATCGAACTTGTAGCTCTGGGTCGGCGCGGCGCCAATCGACAGGTTGATGATGCGAATCTGGTACTGCGCCTTGTGCTGGATGGCCCAGTCGATCGCCCTGACGGCGTCACTGACCTTGCCCAGCCCGTTCTCGTCCAGAACCTTCAGGCTCACCAGATGCGCGCCCGGCGCCATGCCCACCGGCGCTTCGCCGGTGTCGCGTGCGGGCGCACCCGCGGCGACGATGCCGGCCACGTGCGTGCCGTGGCCGTACTCGTCCTTGCCCTTGTTGTTCCCCGTCGCCTTGGTGAAGTCGACGCTCGCGACGATGCGTCCCGAGAGCGCGGTGTGGTTGTCGATCCCGCTATCGACGATCGCCACGCCGATGCCCGTGCCCATCACCGCGCCGAGCTTGGCGATCTCGCCCGCCCACGCCGCCGCGGCGCCCGTGGACTCGGTGACGGTGGCGAGCTGCGATCGCAAGTCACCGTCGCCGGAAATCGCGCCGACTTCGACGTCGGCGGCCATCCGCGCGAGGCTTGCCGCACTCACGCTCAGCACCGCTCCGCCCGTCAGCCCCTTCTTGACGCTTGCCCCGTGCTTGCCCGCAATCCTCGCCACAAACGCGTCGTTGCCCGAGACGATCACGTCGATCGTTTCGGGAACCGCCGCGCCGGCATCCGCTTGCGACAACACCACCGCGAGATCCGACGACACCCGAGCCTTCCGACCTTGCGCCGCCGCTGGATTGGCGGCGGCCAGGACTCCCAGCAAAACAGCGGCGACAAGGAACCACTGCGAAGCAGACCGGGCGCGGGGAGCGAGGCTCCCACCGGTTGTCAGCGTGGCCATGAAGAATCCTCCGGTCGGGAAGGGGGGCTTACGGGAAATGCCTTGCCGAGCCGTTGCTCCTGCACCGATTCCACGAGCACACGCTGAGAACCGCCCAGCGTGCGAATCGTGCGAAGTCGTCCTTCACGAATGCGGTAGTAAACGGTCCGACGCGAAACGCCGAGAAGTGAAGCGGCCTGGTCAATCGTCACACTGCGGCCGAGCTGGGGGGGCGCCGGGTCGGTTTGTGGGAGAAATGCCGTATTCATCAACAACAAGCTCCGGCAGCCGATATGGCACGGCTGGTGCCACCGGCATCATGCGAGCGGCGACCGTGGCTAAGTGATTGCGATGGAGTGAGTTGTCGTCTAGGATGGCGGCCGGGTCAACGGCGGGCGGGCGAAGAAGCGGTCAAAGGCTTAGCCTGACCAGCTGACCAGAAAAATACTTTGCAAATTCTGCGCAGATCTCGCAAATACGGCCGTGGTCGTAGGTCGGCGTCACCGGCCAACTGATTGGCCAGACGGGTAAAAAGTGAACCGACACTCGCGGACTTTGCTGGTCATCCTGGTCGTCGCGGCGGTGATCATCCCCTATTGGTATCTGTCGCGCCGGCCGACCCTGCCAGCCGGGACGAACGTTGGGTCTGGAAAGGACTCGGCTTCAACCGGGTTGGTCGCCGAACGGGGCGGGCAGATTGTCGCTTCGACGCGCAGCGATCCGCGCTCGTTCAACCGACTGATCCAGCCTGATGTCACGACCGACCTCGTTTCCATGCTGACGCTCGGCAAGCTGGTCCGGATCAACCGCGCCACGACCGAACTGGAGCCGTGGCTGGCCGAACGGTGGACTTCTTCTCCGGACGGTCTCACTCACACCCTGACCTTGCGGGACGGCGTGACGTGGTCGGACGGCGTGCCCTTCACCTCCGCCGACGTCCTCTTCTCGGTTCAGGCCGTCTATGACCCACGGGCCCAAAGTCCGCTGGCGGCGTCGCTCAGCATCGGCGGCAAGCCGCTCGGCGTCACGGCCCCCGACGCCCACACCGTCGTTCTCACGTTCCCGCAGACGTTCGGTCCTGGCCTTCGGGTGCTGGACAACCTGGCGATGATGCCGCGACACAAGCTCGAGGCCGCGCTGGCCGCCGGGACGTTTGCCGTGGCCTGGACACCGGACACGCCGCCCGGCGAAATGGTGGCAATCGGCCCTTTCGTCCTGACCGAATACGTGCCGGCGCAGCGCATGGTGTTCGACCGCAACCCGCGCTACTGGCGGCGCGACGCGCGCAACATCCAGCTGCCATACGCTGATCGACTGACGGTCGAAATCGTCCCGGATCAGGACGCCGAGGTGCTGCGCGTGCAGTCGGGTCAGTCGGACTTCATGCAGCAGCCGCTGCGGGCGGCTGACATCGAAGCCATGCGGCCGCTCGAAGCGCAGAAGAAGATCCAGATCGTCGAGCTGGGCGTGAGCCCGGACCCCGACGCGCTGGTTTTCAACCTGCGGCCGGGCAAGTGGTCTGCGGATCCACGGGGCGCGTGGATTGGCGCGGAAGGAGTTCCGGCAGGCCATCTCGCACGCGGTTGACCGCGAAGCGTTTGCCAACGCCGTCTATCTTGGCGCCGCCGTCCCCATCCACGGACCGGTGACGCCGGGCAACCCGCGCTGGTTCTGGCCCAGCATCACCCGTTACGAGTTCTCGCGCGACAAAGCCGTGGCGCTGCTCGCCGGTCTCGGGCTGAAAAACCGCGATCAGGACGAGTGGCTCGAGGACGCGAAGGGGACCGAGGCCAGATTCACTTTGCAGACGTTTCGTGGCAACCGTGTCCTCGAGCGAAGCGCCGCGGTCGTCCGCGACGAGCTGCGACAAGTCGGCGTGGCCATCGACGTCGTGCCGCTCGAAACCAACGCGGTGCGGCAAAGTGTCGTGAAAGGGGAATTCGAGGCCGCCTTCATCGCCTTCTTCACCAACGATCCGGACCCCGCCATGTCGAAGGACCTGTGGCTCAGTTCCGGTGGCGCCCACTTCTGGCATCTCGGTCAAACGACGCCGGCGACCGATTGGGAGCGGCAGATCGACGAGCTGATGGCGAAGCAGGCGTCGACGCTGGACGAGGCCGAACGCAAGCGGCTCTTCACCGAGGTCCAGCGGATCTTCGCCGACCATCTTCCGATGCTTCATTTCGCGGCGCCGCGCGTGTACATTGGCGCGAGCGCGCGCCTCTTGAATTTGACGCCGGCGCTGACGCGCCCGCACATCATGTGGAGCGCCGATACGTTGGCACTCGCCAGCGCCGCGCGTTCGCAGTGATGCTGTGATGCGATTCGGGCGCTACCTGCTTCGCCGGGTTCTCTTCGCCCTCCTGCTCGTCTTCATCGTTTCGTCGGCAGCGTTGCTCCTGACGCTGCGTGGCGCCGGGTGACGTTTGGAACCGACGAGGAATGGATCACTCGCAGCGTTGCTCGATCCGAACGTCCGCTGGGCGCTCAGTACCTGGACTGGATTTCGCGAGCGATCCGTTTCGACTTTGGCCAGTCGCTGTTGTACACGCGTCCGGTGTCCGATCTCCTGAGCGAGCGCGCGCTCAACACCGCGGTCCTCGCGACCACGGCGCTCGCGCTCGCGACGATCATCGGAATCCCGTTGGGCGTCTACACGGGCACTCGACGCAGCGGCTGGGGCGTCCGACTGGTGCGACTCGTGTCCGTCATGTTTCTGTCCACGCCTCCTCTGATCGCATCGCTGGGCCTGATCCTGGTTGCCGCACGCACGGGATGGTTCCCACTCGGGGGGATGGTGTCAGCAGGCGCACACGATGCGGGATGGGCGTTCTGGTTCGGTGACATCCTCCGGCACGTGGCCCTCCCCGCACTGGCGCTGGCTTTGCCGCTCGCGGCGACGCTCGAGCGGCTGCAGTCGCAAGCGATGACCGTTGCCCTCCGCGAGCCCTTCGTCGCCGCCGCGGCGGCGCGTGGGCTCTCGACCGATCAAGCGGCGCTGAGGCACGGTTGGCCGGTCTCACTCGGCGCCGTGCTGGGAGTCTACGGTCTCATGATCGGCACGCTCTTCAGCGGTTCCTTCATCGTCGAAGTCGTGACGTCCTGGCCGGGCCTTGGCCGGCTGATGTACGACGGGTTGCGGGCGCGAGACCTCTATCTCGTAGCCGGGTGCAGCGCGGCCGGCGCCGTCTTTCTTGCGGCCGGCACGCTCCTGTCGGATCTGCTGCTTGCTGCCGCTGATCCGCGCGTCCGCCTCGGCACCCGGTCATGACCCGTCGCCTCAGCGCGCTGCTCGCGTCGCTCGTGCTCGTCGCCGCCGTCGCGCCGTGGCTCGCGCCCTACAATCCGGAGTCGCGTCACAGCGATTTCATGCACGCGCCGCCGATGCGGCCGCACATCCTACGCGACGGCAGCGTCCGGGCGCCCTTTGTCTATTCCATCTCGCTCGCAGATCGCCTGCGTCAGGACTACGTGCAGAATCGCGCCACGACGCAGCCGCTTCCTTGGTTTGGCGATTCACAGGCGCCGCCGGTCTTTCTCATCGGCGCCGACAGTTTTGGGCGTGATCTGCTGTCGCGGTTGCTGCACGGCGCGCGACGTCACGATCAGCCTCGCGCTCGCCGCCGTGCTTGGCGCAGTCATCCTCGGAGTAATCGTCGGAAGCCTCGCTGGCTATCGCGGCGGATGGCTCGACGAGCTTGCGATGCGGACGGCGGATTTCGTTGTCGTCCTGCCCGTCATCTACGTGGTCCTGCTCCTGCGCGCCGTCCTGCCATTGGTGCTGCCAGCCGCCACCGTGTTTATCCTGATGGCCGCCATCTTCGCGCTGGTCGGGTGGCCGTTCGTTGCCCGGGGTGTCCGCGGCATCGTGGCCGCCGAACGCGATCGCGAATATGTCGTCGCCGCGCAGTCACTGGGCGCCAGCTCCTGGCGGATCATGTCCCGGCACTTGCTGCCGTCATGTGCCGGGTATCTTCTCGTGCAGGCCACGCTGTTGCTGCCGGCGTTCATCCTGGCGGAGGCGACCCTGTCGTACGTCGGTCTTGGATTTCCCGATAGCGTCCCGACGTGGGGGACCATGCTCCGCGATGCGGCGAATGTCAACGCGATGACGCGGTTTCCCTGGACGCTCGCGCCCGCCGGCGCAATCTTCTTCGTCGTCCTGGCAGCGAATGTGATTCTGCAGTCGGATAAAATCAATCTGCCACGAACATGACTCATCGTTTTGCCGGCATTTACACTCCCATCGTCACTCCCTTCACCGCCGAGGGAGAAGTCGACGACCGCGCGATCGCCCACAATGTCGATCGCTACCTGAAGAGTCCGCTGACTGGACTGGTCGTGCTCGGCTCCAACGGAGAAGCCGCACAACTCGAAGACGATGAGGCCGATCGCGTGATCGCCATTGTCCGCGAGCGCATGCCGCGCGAGCGCCCGATGCTGGTGGGGACAGGTCGCGAGTCCACGCGCGCGACGATTGCCGCATGCAAGCGTGCGGCAGCGCTGGGTGCCGACGCCGTCATGGCTCGCACGCCGTCGTTCTACAAGCCGCAGATGACGAGCGACGCTTTCGTGCGTCACTACACAGATGTTGGCGACAGCTCCCCGGTTCCGCTTCTGCTCTACAACGTCACGATGTACACCGGCGTCAACCTGCTGCCGGACGCGGTGGAGAAGCTGAGTGAGCATCCGAACATCGTCGGCCTGAAGGACTCCGGCAACGACATGCTCCAAATCTCCGACTATCTCGCGCGGGCAAAGCCGGGCTTCACCGTGCTCGCGGGCGCAGCACCGACGCTGTTCAACGCCGCGACCCTTGGCGTCCACGGGGCCGTGCTTGCGCTTGCCGGCCTCGCCCCGGAGTTGTGCGTCGAGCTCTTCGAGCTGGTGAGGGCGGGGCGGATTGAGGACGCGCGCGGCCTACAGCGCCGGCTGATGCCGGTCGCGCGATCGATCGGTCCGATCCATGGGGTTCCTGGCCTCAAGGCGGCGCTCGATCTCGTGGGCCTCCGCGGCGGCACCCCGCGCCCGCCGCTGCGTCCGGTGGCGCCCGCGGTGATCGACGTCCTGCGCGGGCAGCTCACTGCGCTCGGCGTCATGCGCGAACAGCATGCTGCCAGCCACTGAGCGCATACTCCTCGGCCCCGGACCAAGCCTGATCTCCCCGCGCGTGATGCGCGCGATGGCGGCGCCAATGCTCAGCCATCTCGATCCGGAGTTCATCGAGCTGATGAACGATCTGCGCGCGCGACTCGGCCGCGTGTTCCAGGCGACCGAAGGCTCGCTCGCGCTGGCGGTCTCTGGTACGGGCACCTCGGCGATGGAGGTTGCGGTCGCGAACGTCGTGCAGCCGGGCACAAAGGTCCTCTCGATCGTCACCGGCTACTTCGGCGATCGCCTTGCCGAGATGTCCCGGCGGTACGGCGCCGAGGTCCAGCGGCTCGAGGTCGAGTGGGGGCGCGCCTGCGATCCCGACGCCGTCGCTCGCGCGCTCGAGGCGTCGTCGGCGGACGTCGTCACGGTCGTGCATGCCGAGACCTCGACCGGCGTGCTGAATCCCGTGCGAGAGGTGGCTTCGATTGCCCACGAGCACGGCGCGCTTGTTGTTGTTGATGCCGTGACGTCACTGGGCGCCATGCCGCTCGACGCCGCGGCGTGGGAACTCGACGTCGTTTACAGCTGCAGCCAGAAGGGACTGGGTGCTCCGTCGGGTGTCGCCCCGATTGTGTTCGCGCCGACGGCGCTGGCTCGCAAGGTCCCTTGCCGAAGCTTCGCGTTCGATCTGTCGCTGCTGGAGGACTACTGGGTTCGTCGCAAGTATCACCACACGATGTGCGCCTCCCTCATCTACGCGCTGCGCGAGGCGCTGATGGTCGCCGAAGAAGAAGGCCTGAAGCTGCGATGGGCGCGGCACGAACGGCATCATCACGCGCTTGTCGCCGGGCTCGAGGCGATGGGGCTCACCTTGCTGCCTCCAACCGGCGAGCGATTGTGGACGCTGAACGCGGTGCGCGTGCCAGACGGCGTAGACGAGGCGGCAGTGCGGAGGCGCTTGCTTCAGCATTTCAACATCGAGATCGGCGCTGGCCTGGGCCCGCTGGCCGGCAAGATCTGGCGCGTCGGACTGATGGGAAGCAGCTCCACCGAAGCGCTGGTCACGCTGTTCCTCGCCGCGCTCCAGAAGTCCATGCGCGCTTGACTTTTGTTCCTTGAGCTGCCTCAGGACCGATTCGACAACATCGATCGAATTGGCTTCAAGGATCTTGCGGAGCACTTTGATTCGATTTGGTATCCGGGGCCGGATGACATCAACGTCTTCGATGCGACGCTGTCCTGGGTCTTGTCCATCGACTATGAGGGCTATGTTCAGATTGCGTTGTTTGAGCCCAAATCTTCCGCCTGAAGGCGGAAGCCACGGAGCCGAGGCGTGGTGGGTTGCTTCCCGGCGCCCGTGCACCGCATCTGTCGCACTCCGGCACCCGTGCACCGCACCGCACCTGTCGCACCCCGGCACCCGTCGCACTTGTCGCACCCGTCCCGTGGCATAGCCGTTGCACAACCGGTCCGCAAAGCACTTTCACACCTCAAGGTTGTCCACGATGCGGGCCATTTCGTCCACTTTCGTGTGTCTCGGGCTGGTCGCGTCCCTTGCCTGCGCCACAAACCCTGTTACCGGCAAGCGTGAGCTGTCGCTTCTGAGCGAAGCGCAGGAAATCGCCATCGGACAGCAGTCCGACGCCGAGGTCCGACGCGACATGGGCGTCTATGACGACCCCGAATTGCAGCGCTACGTCTCGGACATCGGAGATCGACTGGCGAAGCTGTCGCATCGGCCGCACCTGCCGTGGCAGTTCACGGTGGTCGATCATTCGGCGATCAACGCCTTCGCGCTGCCCGGTGGCTACATTTACATCACGCGGGGCATCCTCCCGTATCTGGACGACGAGGCGGAGTTGGCGGGCGTGCTCGGCCACGAGATCGCCCATGTGACGGCGCGACACGCCGCGCAGCAGTACACGCGCGCAACTGGCGGCACGCTCGGTTTGATCGCGCTCGGTATCTTCGTCCCCGCGACGCAGCCGTTCGGCGACCTGGCGTCCATGGGGCTCAGTGTCGCCTTCCTGAAGTACGGGCGCGAGGACGAGAACGAATCGGATCGCATCGGCATGGAGTACGCGACGCAGGGCGGTTGGGATCCGCGCGGCGTCCCGGGGTTTCTTGGCACCCTCGCGAAGGTGAATGAAACGAGCGAGCGCGGCGTGCCCAACTGGCTGTCCACCCACCCCGAGCCGGCCGCGCGTGTAGTCGACACGCAGCCGCTCGCGGCGAAACTGGCGAGCGCGTCGGCAGGCGCCATCGAGCGCAATCGCGATGGCTACCGCGACCGTATCAATGGCATCGTCGTCGGCGACAACCCGAAGGATGGGATTGTCCGCGGCCACGCGTTCCTCCATCCAGCTCTACGCTTCGCGCTGGAGTTCCCCGAGGGATGGGACGTGATGAACACGCCAACGCAGGTCGCCGCGCGTGAACCCGGTCAGCCGCACTACATGCTGCTGCAGATGGTCGACCAGGCACGTGGACGCTCGTCCGCGGAGGTTGCGGTCAATTCGATGAGGAGCGGCGGCTTCAAGCGCTTGGATGGCAGCGTCACCACGCTCAATGGCCTTGACGCCTACATCGGGCTCTATCAGGGATCCATCCAGGGTATCGGCAACGTGATCATGCGCGCGGCGCACGTCCTCCACGGACGACAGGCCTATGTTTTCGCAGGCTTCGCCCCTCAAGACCAGTTCGACCGCATCGACGGAGAAGTTGCCAAGGCATTGCAGACCTTTCGTCCGCTGACGGCGCGCGAGGCCGACGAGATTCGCCCCAATCGCCTCGACTTCTACGTCGTACGGCCGGGCGACACCTGGCAGTCGATTGCATCACGCGGCGGCGGGCTCGTGCGTGCCAGCGACCTGGCGATCATGAATCGATACGAGGTCAGCGATCAGCCGCAGCCGGGCGATCGCATCAAGATCGTCGTGATCGGGTAGTTGGGCCGACAGCGTGAGCCCCGCTATCATCGCTTGGTGCGGAGAATTGCCTCGCGCGGACGCGCGCGCGCTGTCGGTCGCTGGCTGCTCATCCTGACGACGCTCGGCTTCGCGTACCTTTGCTATATCTACCTGACCCTGCCGGACGTTCGTGTCCTGGCAACCAGCAACCCGAGCACCACGGCTTTCATCGAACTGCGCAAGCGTGAAGCAGCAGAGGCGGGGCGCAAGCTGACCATCAGGCAGCGCTGGGTGCCTTATACGCAGATCTCGAACAACCTTCGTCGTGCCGTTGTCGTCACCGAAGACAGCGCCTTCTTCGATCACGACGGCATCGACGTCAAGGAGCTGCGGGCATCGCTCGAAGCGAACTGGGAAGAGGGACGATTCACGCGCGGTGGCAGCACCATCACGCAACAACTGGCAAAGAACCTCTATCTCTCGCCGTCGCGGAATCCCATCCGCAAGCTGAAGGAGTTGCTCATCACGCGGCGACTCGAGGCCGCGCTGACGAAGCGTCGTATCTTGGAGATCTACCTCAACGTGATCGAATGGGGCGACGGGATCTTTGGCGCCGAAGCCGCTGCTCGCGCGTACTTCGGCAAGCCTGCGTCGGCGCTCGCGCCGGACGAGGCCGCGCTGCTCGCCGGTGCGATCATCAATCCGCGCGAGCACAGTCCGGCGCGGCCGACGCGACGACTCCTGCGTCGTCAGCAGATCATCGTGCGGCGAATGGGCATCAAGCCCGAAAGCCAGGCGAACGCGCCCACCTCGGCAACAGAGTCGCCACATTCTGGGGACGCTGTCGTGGGCTTTTCTCCAGTAAATCAGTCACCTCCTAAGCCTCCGCCACCGGCACACTCTGTGCAATCCCCTGCGGTGAACGGCAGTACATCGCCGGTCATTCCAGTAGTTCCATTAAACACGCCCGGCAGAAACGCCGCGGGTGGGGCGGTTCGGCCGCCACAGTCGCCGCGCTGACGAGCACAGATCGCGAGGCCGCAGGGCTTGCGGGGGACGGAGAGCGGGAGAGTTGCAGGTACTTCTTGGGAGTGCGTGGCTCGAGCAGCCGTGTCGGGGGGGCGTCAACTACACCGGCCATCTGACGCGACTGATGCACGACATCGTCGAACGCGTCCCGACGTTGGGGTTCATCGACCTGAGTCGCGTTCTCGTCTTTGCGCGCCCCGGGCGGACGAGCGCTGACGGCGCCTTCGCGAGCTGCCACTGCCTGAGTCTTCCTCCGAGCGAGCCCGGCTATTTCTTCTGGCGCGATCGAAACACGGGCGACATCACGCGACGGACGGAGTGGTTCGTCACCAAGTCGCCTGAAGTGTCGTTTGACGGCCGCCTGATGAACTACTTGATCTCCTTCGCGCTCCCACGGTTTACGGATCAGACCCTGACACGGTCGCGCAAGCGAGGTCTCTATCCGAGTGGGACGCCCGATTGGGTCGCCAAACTCGACACCGTGATTCACGAGCTCTACCACATCGATCCCGAACAGAACTGCCTTCGCCGATTCCATCGCTCCGACGGCCTGGCATCGGACGCCTTGCACAGCGCGACCTACTTCGAAGACGTGGCGACCCTCGTGCAGCAATACCTCGCATCGCAGCCCGACCAACGGCTGCTCGAGTTCCTGCAGAACGATTTTCAGGGCCTGCGCGCCCGCTACGGTGCCATTGCCGGCACAACGTTCCGATCGTTCCCCTCCTATCCACGCCGCTATCGTGAAGTCGTCGCCGATCAGCCGATGATGTCGGACGTCGAAGCGGCGCCAGTCGAGCCCATCATCGACCCGTCGATTCGCCTGTTTTCTGAAGACGACCTGCAGTTCCGCGAGTTCACCGGTAGCGGCTCGCGTCAGATCGCCAGCTACACCACAGCGGCCGCTGCATAGCGGTTCACGGCCTACGGTCTACAGCCCACGGTCTACAGTCCACGGTCTACAGTTCAGTTCCGCATGCTCCAGGCTCACAACTCAACTGTGGGCCGTAGACCGTAGACCGTGGGCTGATCTGTCGATTCCGCTAGCCATCGTTCGACGTGTCAATAGAAGCTGGTTGACAACCAGCCATTCAAGGAGACACGAACGATGCGATTCATGCTGATTGTCAAGGCGAGCAAAGAATCTGAGGCGGGGATCTTGCCCGATGAGGAGATTCTTGCCGAGATGGCCAAGTTCAACGAGCAGATGGTCAAGGCCGGAGTGATGCTGGCCGGCGATGGGCTGCAGGCGAGTTCCAAGGGCGCACGCGTCAAATTCGACGGGGCCAAGCGAACGGTAATCGATGGACCCTTCGCAGAGACGAAGGAGCTGATTGCGGGCTACTGGATGGTCCAGGTCAAGTCGAAACAAGAAGCCCTCGAGTGGGTCAAGCGCGCGCCGTTCGTCGAAGGCGAGGTCGAGATTCGGCAGGTGTTCGAGCTTGACGATTTCGGCGAGAGTGCGGCGGTCGAACATCACAGAAAGTTGCAGGACGAGATCAAGAAGTAGAGCTTCGCTCGATGGGGCAACCCGGCTTGCGCGCGCCGGGTGAAGATGTTGAGATCGGTAGCCGTGATGGCTACCGACACACATCGCGCGATTGACGCGGTCTGGCGCATCGAGTCCCCCCGACTCATCGCCGGGCTTGCGCGCATCGTGCGTGATGTGGGCGTTGCCGAAGATCTCGCACAAGACGCCTTGGTGGCCGCTCTCGAGCAGTGGCCCGAGGACGGCATTCCCCGAAACCCTGGCGCGTGGCTCATGGCGGCCGCCAAGCACCGAGCCATCGACTATTTCCGACGGAACAAGCTCCTCGAACGAAAGCACGAAGAGCTTGGGTATGAGATAGAAGTCGGACAGCGACAGGCGCCTGCCGACCTGGACGCGGCGATTGATGACGACGTGGGCGACGACCTGCTGCGCCTGGTGTTCACGGCTTGCCACCCCGTGTTGTCAACCGAGGCGCGCGTCGCGCTCACGCTGCGCCTTCTGGGAGGGCTCACCACCGAAGAAATCGCACGCGCCTTCCTCGTGTCCGAGCCCACGGTCGCCCAACGCATTGTTCGCGCGAAACGAACGCTGGCCAAGGCGAACGTGCCCTTCGAAGTTCCACGAGGCGATCAGCTTGGGGCGCGGTTGTCGTCGGTGCTCGAAGTCATCTATCTCATCTTCAACGAAGGCTACAGTGCGACGACGGGCGATCAATGGACGCGCCCCGAGCTTTGCGATGATGCGTTGCGACTCGGTCGAATTCTGGCCGAGCTCACGCCCCGCGAGCCCGAGGTTCATGGCTTGGTTGCGCTGATGGAGATTCAAGCGTCGCGGCTTCATGCGCGAGTCGGTCCCTCCGGCAAGCCGATCTTGCTCCTTGATCAGAACCGGGCTACCTGGGATCAGCTGCTCATTCGCCGAGGCCTCGCGGCGCTCGACCGTGCGGAGCAGTTGGGTCGCCCGCTGGGACCCTATGGACTTCAGGCAGCGATTGCCGGCTGCCATGCGCGCGCAATCAACCCCGAGGACACGGACTGGCCACAGATCGCACGGCTCTATCAGGCGCTGGCGCGCGCGGTGCCCTCGCCGGTGGTCAAGTTGAATCAGGCCGTAGCGGTGGGCATGGCGCAGGGGCCGTCGGCGGGCTTGGCAATGGTCGATGCGCTGGGGAACGACGAGGCGCTGGCAAGTTACCACCTGCTGCCGGCCGCCCGTGGAGATCTGCTCTTCAGGCTCGGTCGTTTCGAAGAAGCGCGCCGCGAGTTCGAGCG
Organism: uncultured Acidobacteriota bacterium; assembly: GCA_963802675.1. Taxonomy (GTDB): domain Bacteria; phylum Acidobacteriota; class Vicinamibacteria; order Vicinamibacterales; family UBA2999; genus JACCSI01. Next base: position 8,679 of record CAWDJL010000014.1, on the reverse strand, counting down.
TGCCGCGGCGCTGACCCGCAACGCACGCGAGCGCGATGTGCTCCTGGGGCGCGCGAAGGAATGCTCAAAGGCCGCTCCGCGGAGGGCCGCTAACGCGGAAGGCCGCTAGCGCGGAAGGCCGCTCGCCTTCGGCTCGCGGAGTGGAGTGTTCCGATGCTCGATGTGCGGGTATCCGACCGTCGAGGGACGATCTCGAGGTTGCTCTCTTCCGGCGAGCGAGAGCGAGCCGGCGCTCCGGCGAAGCCGGCCCTCCGGCGAAGCCGGCCTTCCGGGCGAAGCCGGCCCTCCGCCCAAAGGGCGGCCCTAGTTCACCCTCTTTGCCCCAACGAACCGAGTCGCCCAGGTACCTGAGCGCTGAGATTGTCCACGCGCACCACACCGCTGCCGCCGCTGGGCGCGTGCACGAACTGGTCGCCACCCACCGAGATCCCCACGTGCGAAGCGCCGGGCGCGACGGTCGTAAAAAAGACGAGGTCTCCGGGCTCGAGCGTGGTCGCGTCGATGCGTGTACCGACTTGAAACTGCCGTCGGACGTCACGTGGGACGGATACGCCGTGCTGCGCGAAGACGTACTGGACGAATCCGCTGCAGTCGAAGCCCCTGGGCGTTTCGCCACCGTCCCGATAGGGTGCACCTCGCAACGACAACGCGGTGGACGAAATGGAATACCCGTCGGCGCTTCCGGCAGGTGCCGCGGCCGACTCAGGCGCACTCGGCGCGGGCGGCGCACTCGGATCAGTTCCGCCACTCGCGGTCGGCGCGCCGCCCGGGACGGGGAAGGGTCGAGGAACCGCGCCCGTCGATGCACAGCCGCCGAGCAGCGTGAGGGTGACGACGATGAGAACGAGCCGCGGCATGACGATCCCTTTTGGTTATCGGTCGACCGCCGAACTGTGCACTAATGACCTAACTCTATATCGCCCTTGGCTTTACACGGAGGAAATCTTGACAGCCTCGGCCGTAGTCGGGCACAATGCTATCAACCTATGGAGCAGACGCTCCTTCTGAACGCCACCTACGAACCGCTCAAGGTCGTGCACTGGCAGAAAGCGATCACGCTTTGGTGCCAGGGCAAGGTCGAGATCATCGCGGAGCACGACCGCGAGATCCGCGCAGTGTCGTTCAGTCTGAAACTGCCGTCGGTCATTCGACTCCTGAGGTACGTCCGCATCAAAAAGAGGTTTGACTACGTGCCGTTCTCCCGGGCCAACATCTATGCCCGGGACGCATATACCTGCCAGTACTGCGCGGAATCGTTGCCCACCTCCGAACTCACGTTCGATCACGTCGTTCCGGTGTCGCAAGGCGGCCGTAAGGACTGGGAGAACATCGTCACATGCTGCGTGACGTGCAATCGGAAAAAGGGGGGACGGAGGCCGCAGGAAGCGCATATGCGACTCGTGCGCGCGCCGCGGCGGCCCGACTCGGCACCCGCCATACGGATCACGATCGGGCTCCGCAATGCCCCAGACAGTTGGCGCGACTACCTGTACTGGAATCTCGAGCTGGACAAGACGTAGCGGCCCACGGTCCACCGTTTACGGACGAGAGCTGATTGGCCCGGGCTAAAGCCCGGCCCCTCACTGGTCAAACGAATGCTGTGGGCCCGGGGCTTCAGCCCGGGCTGATCACAGCACCTCAAGCGATCCGCACCCCCTAGAATGAGCGGAGCGATCGTGGCGACTCCCACCCTCACCGCCGTGGATCCGCTTCGCGTCATCGAAGGCGGACGGTTGTGGCTGCGCGGCACCGGCCTTCCCGTGCCGGCCGTTCATCAGGACTCCTGCACGATAGGCGGGATCGCGACGCGAGCGGTGTTTGCGGCATCCGATCGTCTTGCCCTTGAAGTGCCGGCTGGTCTCGCAGGCGGATCGATGGAGGTCAAAGTCCCGTGGCTGCCAGGCGCGACGATGTTCGTCGACGTCGGCGCGCCCCTTGCGACGGGCTTTCATCAGGTCGACAACCCTGCCATCGATGCCGAGGGACGCATCTATGTCACTTACAGCGGCCCGCGCGGGCAGGATGCGCCGGTGTCCGTGTTTCGGATCGCGTCGGGTGGGGCCCGCGAGCCTTTCGTGTCCGGCATCGTCAATGTGACGTCGATGCAGTTCGGCCCGGATGGATTGCTGTACGTCTCCAGTCGTTTCGATGGCACGGTCTATCGAGTGTTCCACGACGGGCGATACGAGGCGGCGGCTTCAGAGCTCGGACTCGCATGTGGTCTCGCCTTCGCGCCCGACGGCACCCTTCTGGTCGGTGACCGATTGGGCACGATCTTTCACGTCGATGAGAAGGGGCGGAGCCGCAGTCTCGCGTCGCTGCCATCGAGTGTGGCGGCCTTTCATTTGGCGATGGGACCGGACGAAGCGCTGTACGTCACCGGCCCGACGTTGGGCAGCTACGACTGCGTTTACCGCGTAGACCTCGCCGGGCAGGTCGAGGTCGTGGATCAAACCTTCGGCCGTCCCCAGGGCCTCGCGTTCGATGCCGCAGGTGTGCTGCACGTGGTTGAAGCGCTCGCCGGAGTCAGCGGCATCTACGCCCTCCACGAAAGCGCGCCCAAGGAGCTCGTGGTGGGGGGCTCGCGATTGGTCGGTCTGGCCTTCGGCCGCAACGGCCGGCTCGTGGTGTCGACCAGCGACACGATCTACGGCTTCGGATAGGCTACGCTAGCGCTGCGCGCAAGGTGCCTGGGTGCCGAAGGTGCCTGTCGTGCCTAGGGTGCTGGTGCCAAGGGTGCATAGGCACCTTAGGCACAACAGGCACGCCAGCACCGATAAGGATTCTCATGTCTCTGTTTGCGCGCAAGCCCATTGCCGAACTGCTAGCGAGCGAGGGAACCGAACAGTCGCTGAAGCGCGTCCTCGGTGCCGGCGATTTGATCATGCTGGCGATCGGCGCCGTCATCGGCGCCGGCATCTTCGGTGCGATCGGGACCGCTGCTGCCGGACAGGTCGGGCCCGATGGAGCGGTCATTCGCCACGCCGCCGGCCCAGCGTTGATTCTCTCGTTCGTGCTCCTCGGAGGGGCGTGTGCACTCGCGGGTCTCTGCTACGCGGAGCTCGCCTCGATGATCCCCCAGGCCGGCAGTGCCTACGCCTATTCGTACGCGACGTTGGGCGAGTTCGTCGCCTGGGTCATCGGATGGGATCTCATCCTGGAGTATGCGGTGGGGAACGTCGCGGTCGCCATCTCGTGGGGCGACTATTTCAACACGTTGCTGCGCGGGTTCGCTGTCGAGTTGCCGGTGTACCTCACGACCGGTTATCGCACCGCGCTTCTCAGTTCCAATCCCGCGATCAACGGTTTGATCGAGAGCGCGCCGCGGCTTGCGGGTATCCCGATTCTCGTCAACATCCCGGCGTTTGCCATCGTGATGCTGATTACCTGGCTGCTCTTGCGGGGCGCGCGCGAAAGCTCGCAAGCCAACAAGCTGATGGTCATCATCAAGTTGGTCGCGCTGGCGCTCTTCATCGGTGCCGGTCTGACCGCGATCAACCCGGCCAACTACACACCATTTGCGCCCAATGGCTTTACGGGCATTCATCAGGGTGCGGCCATCGTCTTCTTCGCCTACATCGGCTTCGACGCGATCTCGACCGCCGCTGAGGAGACGCGCAACCCGCAGCGAAACCTCCCCATTGGGATACTCGGTGGACTCGCCATCTGCACGGTGATTTATGTCGTTGTCGGGATCGTGCTCACGGGCATGGTGCCCTACTCGGAGCTTGCCGTCGCCGACCCATTGGCCCGTGCCCTCGAGCTGACAGGCTTCACGCGGGTCGGCTGGATTGTCGCGCTCGGTGCAATAGTCTCGATGTCGACGGTGCTGCTCGTCTTTCAGTACGGGCAGCCCCGCATCTTCTTTGCGATGGCGCGCGACGGCCTGCTGCCGCAGTGGGCGGCGCGTGTCGACCCGAAGACGCGCATTCCGTACGTGACGACCCTGGTGACGGGTGTGATCGTTGCGGTGGCGTCACTCTTCGGGGATGCCGCGGAAACCTACGACCTCACCAACATTGGGACGCTGTTCGCGTTTGCGCTCGTGTGCGCGGGCGTGCTGGTCCTCCGTGTGACAGAACCGAATCGCCCGCGGCCATTCAAGGTGCCTCTTGTGTGGGTGATCGCGCCGCTCGGGGTTGCGGCCTGCCTCTTCATCATGGTCGGCTTGCCGCCACAGGCGTGGGTTCGCTTCGCCTGGTGGCTTGGCATCGGGATGTTGATCTACGCGTTCTACGGCTATCGGAATTCCAAGCTGCGACACCGTCGCTGAATCCTCAAGAGGACGGAGACCTTTCGTGTTCTTCGTGGCACCGTGTTTCTGTGTTTCCGTGCGTCTGCGTACGGTAAACTCGCTGTTTGGGGTCTCGTTCGAAATCCCCGCAGTAAGCCATGCCTCACGACTGGATTGCGGTGCGCGGCGCACGCGTGCACAACCTCAAGGAAATCGACGTCGATATCCCCCGCGACAAGCTGGTGGTCATCACCGGGCTGTCCGGCTCTGGGAAGTCGTCTTTGGCCTTCGACACGCTGTATGCCGAGGGGCAGCGCCGCTACGTGGAGTCGTTGTCGGCGTACGCGCGGCAGTTTCTCGAGCAGATGGAGAAGCCTGACGTCGACTTGATCGACGGCTTGTCGCCGGCCATTTCCATCGAGCAGAAGACCACCGGCTCCAACCCGCGATCGACGGTTGGGACCGTCACCGAAATCTACGACTATCTGCGCCTTCTCTTCGCGAACATCGGCGTGCCTCACTGTCCGACGTGCGGCCGCGAAATCGCGTCGCAATCACTCGACCGCATTGTCGATCTGGTGATGACGTATCCGCAGGACACGCGCATCAACGTCCTGGCGCCGATCGTTCGCGGCCGGAAGGGCGAGTTCAAGAAGGAGTTGCAGAGCCTTCGCGGCCGGGGCTTCACCAAGGCGCGCGTGGACGGGCAGATGCGTTCGCTCGAAGAGGACATCGCGCTCGATCGCCGTCGCAATCACAACCTCGACATCGTGATCGATCGGCTGATTGTGCGCAGCGGCATCGAGCGCCGCCTGTCGGAATCGGTCGAGATGGCGCTCAGTCTGGCCGGCGACATCGTGCTGATCAACTCGCTCGACGGCGGCGATCGACTGTTTTCGCGCAAGCTCGCCTGCGTCGACTGTGGCGTCAGCGTTCCAGAGATGTCGCCGCGCGCGTTCTCGTTCAATTCGCCGCACGGCGCCTGCCCCGAGTGCCAAGGGCTGGGTGCGACCTGGGATTTCGATCCGCAGCGCGTCGTTCCTGACGAAACCAAGTCACTGGCCGACGGGGCGATCGCCCCGTGGGGTAAGGGCGATCGCCGAATGGTGCGCGATGCCGTTCAGGCCATCGCCTCGTATTACGGGATCGACGCGGCCGTTCCATTCGGCAAGCTCCCGAAGAAGCAGCGTGATCTGGTGCTGCTCGGTCCGAGCGCGGCTGCGCGAGCGGCCGGTGGGAAGAACGGCGCCGACGCCGGCCCGATCGAGTCCGCCCCCCTCAAGAAGGGCAAATCAAAGGCGCCCGCCCCCGACCCCTTCGGCCGCGATTTCGAAGGCGTGATTCCCAATCTGCGGCGCCGCTTCGACGAGGGTAGCTGGGTCGTCCAGGAGGAACTGGATCCGTACCGTGGCCTGCGCGAATGCCCTGTGTGCACAGGCAATCGACTGCGCGCCGAGAGTCAGTCGGTCAAGGTGAAGGGCAAAACCATCGCCGAGTACGTCAACCTGCCAGTCACCAAGGCGCTCAAGGCCTTCGATGACCTCGAGCTCAACGAGCGGGAGTCGCGGATTGCCACCCGGATCCTCAAAGAGATTCAGGATCGACTGCGATTCCTCAACGACGTCGGCGTCGGGTACCTCACCTTGGCGCGGTCCGCTGCCACGCTATCGGGCGGCGAAGGGCAGCGGATTCGGCTCGCCACTCAGATCGGATCGAACCTGACCGGTGTGCTGTACGTGCTCGACGAGCCATCCATTGGGCTCCATCAGCGCGACAATCGCAAGCTGCTGGCGACGCTCGCGCGGCTGCGCGATCTCGGCAATACCGTGGTCGTGGTCGAGCACGACGAAGAGACCATCCGGATGGCTGACTACGTCATCGACCTCGGGCCGGGCGCGGGCGAGCTGGGTGGCCGCGTGATTTTTCAGGGCCTGCCTGGTGACCTGCTCGGTAACGGCCATGGCTCGCTCACTGGCGCGTATCTGACCGGCGAACGAACCATCGAGACCCCAGGGTCGAGACGCGCGCCCTCGAAGGGCGAAGTGGTTGTGCGAGGCGCGCGTGCCAACAATCTCCGCAACGTCGACGTCCGTATCCCGCTGGGACTCTTCGTCGCGATTACCGGTGTCAGCGGGTCCGGAAAGAGCACCCTCGTCAACGACATCCTCTACAAATCGCTGGCGCGGACGTTGTATCGCGCCGCCGACGAGCCTGGCAGCCACGATCGCATCGAGGGGATCGACCTCATCGACAAGGTCATCGAGATCGATCAGTCGCCCATCGGTCGAACGCCACGATCGAACCCGGCCACGTACACGGGGTTGTTCACGTTCATTCGCGAGCTGTTCGCGATGGTGCCCGAGGCTCGAACGCGCGGCTACAAGCCCGGACGATTCTCGTTCAACGTCAAGGGCGGCCGCTGCGAAGCCTGTCAGGGCGACGGCGTCATCGCCATCGAAATGCACTTCCTGCCCAACGTGTACGTGACCTGCGAACAGTGCAAGGGCCGCCGCTACAATCGCGAGACGCTCGACATCAAGTACCGCGGCAAGTCGATCGCCGACGTTCTGGACCTTACCGTCGATCAAGCACTGCCGATCCTCGAGAACTTCCCGCCCCTTGCCAACAAGCTCCGCACGTTGCAGAACGTCGGCCTCGGCTACATCGAACTGGGGCAATCAGCGACAACGCTCAGCGGTGGTGAAGCGCAGCGCGTCAAGCTGTCGCGCGAGCTGTCGAAGCGGGGCACCGGTCGCACGCTCTATATTCTCGACGAGCCCACCACCGGCCTGCACTTCGAGGACGTGCGAAAACTTCTCGATGTCCTCAACCGCCTCGTGGATCAGGGCAACACCATCGTCGTGATCGAGCACAACCTCGACGTGGTCAAGAGCGCCGATTGGATCATCGATCTCGGGCCCGAAGGGGGAGAAGCCGGTGGTCGCGTGGTGGCGCAAGGCGCTCCCGAGCAGGTAGCGTCGACCAAGGGATCACACACGGGACGGTTTCTGGCCGAGCTCTTCGATTCGATGACTTCGGCGAGCGAGCTTTGGCGAGCTGGCAAGACGCGTCCGTCCAATAGAACGTAGCTGGTTAGCCGGCGCCGACCTCCGAGCCTGACAGTCACGGGGGGCAGACTTGCACACCGTTGCTCGGCGGCGGAGTCGGTCGATCGGGAAGGCTGGTGCTCGTATGCCGTGGCGCCGAAACTCCTGCAGCGAAGGCGCGGAGCGAAGGCGTAGCCTGCATCGCCGAAGCTCCGGTCGGCGAAGTCTCGGGAGCGAAGGGGTGTGGCAATTTCCACACACCTCAACAAGTTTCTAGCGTGGTCATCCAACCACACACGGCGGTTTCTCCAGGGTAGCCACGTGACTGTAAGACGCTGATAATACGTGGTTTATGTGCTACACAGGGCTTCTTGCCTGGCGGCATCCACTTTGCTGAGAGGACGTCTGCCTCCTGAATCGGATTCGACACTGAATGGACGCGCAACGGACACTACGCCGCCAGATTTCATGCGCCGGAATCGGCCTTCATTCCGGCAATAAGGTCACGTTGACGCTCAAGCCAGCCCCGGCTGATACCGGGATTGTTTTTCGACGAACCGACCTGGGCGTCGAGATTCCCGCCACCGTGCCACACGTGTCGGCCGTGCACTACGCCACGGTGTTGGGCCGCAATGGCGCGACGGTCGAAACCGTGGAGCACCTGCTGGCTGCGCTCGTGAGCGTGGGCGTTGACAACCTCTATATCGACCTCACGCACAACGAAGTGCCGATTATGGACGGCAGCTCGGCGCCGTTCCTGTATCTCGTGCAGGAAGCCGGCATCAAGCGGCTGGCTTCGTCGCGACGGTATCTCAAGATTCTGCGCCCGGTGCAGATTGCCAACGGGGACAAACGCATCGCGATCTACCCGTCGGATCACTTCAAGGTCAGCTACACGATCAGCTTCGATCACCCGCTGCTGCGTCATCAGTCCCGCACGGAGCGGATCACCGAACAGAGCTTTGCCGAGAGTATCGCCCCGGCCCGCACGTTTGGCTTCCTGAAGGACGTCGAAATGTTGCGGCAGAACGGGCTGGCACTGGGTGGGTCGCTCGAGAACGCGATCGTCATCGGCGACGCTGGCGTCCTGAACGCGCTGCGCTTCGAGGACGAGTTCGTTCGCCACAAGATTCTGGACGTTGTGGGCGACCTCGCGCTCGTTGGCCACCCCATCGTGGGCCACGTCGTCGCGCATCGCGCCGGTCATGCGCTGCACACCGCCCTGGCCGCGCGCCTGCTCGAAGAGCGCGATGCCTGGGTGCTCGTCGAGTCGACCGTCGACGTGATGGCGATGCCTGCTGGTGTCCCAGCAGCCGCACGCGTCAACTAGCGAAGTCTAGCTCTCATCGTCACCTCCTGTGAATCGTCACGGCCGCGCAAATCGCGCGGCCGTTTTTT
>CAWDJL010000013.1:0-1271337 GCA_963802675.1 uncultured Acidobacteriota bacterium | reverse complement strand
ACAGTGCGAATCACCGGATCGGACACGATGGTGAACCTCGTGCAGGCGTGGGCGGAAAACTACAGAGCAAGCGGCCAGAGGTCGCCGTTCAAGTGGCGGGCGGTGGATCCGGAGTCGGGATCGCTGGCCTCATCGACGGCATCCTGGATATCGCTGCCTCGAGCCGTGAGATAGAACCGGGAGAGCTGGAAAGGGCCACCCAGCGTAACGGAGTGAAACCAAGCAGAAGGCAGGGTCGCGCTCGACGGACTCGCCATCTACACGCATCGCAGCAACCCGATCGAGAGGATCTCAATCGAAGAGCTCGCCGACATTTACGGAGAGGGCGGGTGGATCTTCAACTGCCGCAGCTCGGGATTCAGAATCCGCGCATGCCGCAGCGACGAGATCATTCGCGTCAGCCGGCAAAACAACTCCGGCACGTATGTGTACTTCCGTGAGGCGCTGCTCGGAACGTCGCGTGAACTCAAGATGGGCTCGATCGATCAGAGCGGCTCCAAAGACGTCGTGGTTCTCGTTTCCAGGACACCATGCGCGATCGGCTACAGCGGAATGGCCTACGCGATCCCCGAGGTCAAACGACTGAAGCTCTCGCGAAAACGAGGCGAGCCTGGGGGTCCCCCCTTCCGCCGAGACGGCCATCGCCGGTAGTATGCGCTGGCGTGGCCGCTGTATCTTTACACTCGCGAGACGCCGACAGGTGCCGTCGTCGATTTCCTCGACTGGGTGTTGGGCGAGGAAGGGCAGAAAATTCGTGACTGACATCGGCTACGTAACGGTGAAACGCATCCGCCGACCCGGCCGGACGAGCGCAATGCGTGGGCCGACCATGAGCGCCTCGTCGAATCGACGCCTCTCGCGCGCTCTCCGAGCCCATTGTCGAGTCGATCATCTGGCTCTGCGGCTGGAGCGCGATTTTGTTCGTGTTTGCCATCTTCTTCTTCGTCTTTCGCGAGGCCGCGCCTGCCCTGTTCAATCGAGCTGGATCTTGGCGAGTTTTTCACCACTATCTATTGGGACCCGACTGCGCATCCGCCCGCAGTTCGGTATCCTGGCGCTCTGGTCGGCACCTCGCGGTGACGGCGCTCGCGATGGCGCTGGCAGTCCCCTTGGGGCTGGGAGCGGCGGTCTACGTTTCTGAGTTCGCCACGAGGCACAAGGAAACGCTGAAGATCGTGATCGAATTGTTGGCGGCGATCCCTTCCATCGTCTGGGGCTTCATCGCCGTGATGGTCGTCAACCCGATCATCATTGAGCTGACGGGCGCGCCGATCGGCCTGAATGTTTTGAATGCGGGCATCATCTTGGCATTGATGAGCGTGCCCGTCATCGTGTCGGTCGGCGAAGACTCGCTCCGCGCCGTGCCCGATTCGTATCGCGAAGCAGCACTGGCTCTCGGCGCAAGCCGCTGGGAGCTCGTCTATCGTGTGCTCTTTCCTGCCGCCAAAAGTGGCTTGTTGGCGGCAGTCTTGTTGGGCGTCGGCCGCGCGATCGGCGAGACCATGGCCGTTTTAATGGCCACGGGTCACGCAAACCAAATCCCATAGAGCTTGCTCGACCAAGTGCAAACGCTTACCGCGACGATTGCGGCCGAGCTTGGCGAAACTGTCCAAGGCGAGGAGCACTACCGAGTTCTCTTCGTGATTGGCATCGTGCTGTTTGTGATTGCTCTGGCCGTCAACCTCACGGCCGACCTGGTCGTGAAGGGAATTCGAGGCAAGGCTGAATGACCAAGGCATCGGACATCGTGTACGACGTTCAAGTCTCATCGCCTGTCACAGCCCGCGCGAAGACGCGCCGGCGTATGGCACATTTCCGGCGCGTTGGCGGATTCCGCGATCGCTACCTTGCTGCCGCGTCCCGCGAATCACGTGCTTCGCGGCGGCGACCGACTCGACATTCAGCGCGGCGAAACAATCGAATCGTCGCCGGACGCCGGCGCGGCGCACGAATCGGTCGCCGGGGTACGAGTTCTTTATCGATCCGCTCGCGGCCGAAGACGTGGCGAGCACGGCGCCGGCACGACTCGCCCGTGGCCGGCTCTCGCGACGGCGTTGCTCGGCCGGCTGAACAAATGCATCTCCGACGGCGAGCTGTACCCGGACCAGGCGACCGCGTTCGCCTGACCGTGCGCGAACCGTTTTCCACGCAGCCCGTCGACGCACGGAAGCGGTCGTACCGAGCGAGTCGTTCGAATCGTCTTGCTTGGGATGACGCTCATGCTGGTGATTCCGCTGGTCGCGATTCTCGCGTACCTGTTCTATAAGGCGTCGCCGGTCCTACCCCCTCGTTTATCTTCGAAAACCCTCGCAACAACATGAAGGCGGGCGGAATTTGGGGCCCGCTGGTCGGCACCTTTTATCTGGTGTTTATCTCGCTGTTGGCGGCGGCGCCCGTGGGGATTCTCGCTGGCGTCTATCTGAACGAATACGCGCGCGACAACTGGTTCACTCGGATCATCAATCTCGCGGTGGTCAATCTGGCCGGCGTGCCGAGCATCGTACACGCGCTGTTTGGAGTCGGCGCCTTTGTCGTGTTTGCCGATTTTGGCGAATCGGTCCTGGCCGCTTCCTTGACCTTGGCCGTCATGACTCTGCCGGTCATCATCACCAGCACGCAGGAAGCGCTGGCGAGCGTCCCGCGAGTCTTTCGCGAAGCCTGCTGGAATATGGGCGCAAGCCGCTGGCAGACGATCCGCACCATCGTGCTGCCCAACTCGATCAGCGGCATCCTGACGGGAGTAATCCTTCAAGTGTCGCGGGCCGCGGGCGAGACGGCGCCGATCCTGTTCACGGGCGCAGTCTTCTACGTCACTGTGCCGCACGAGGGTTGGCGGTCATTTTTTCCGTACGGGTTATACGACAGTTGTATGGCGCTCTCGTACCACTTTCACGTCGCTACCCAGGTGCCGCAGGCCAGCCGGCGGAGATCTGCAGTACGGCGCGGCCGTGGTGCTGATCGGCCTGGTTCTGGCGGTCAACAGTTTTTCAATCGGCCTGCGTCTCTACCTGCGCCGGAAGAGGTGGTAGCGATGCCCGCCGCATGTCGAATTCCGCAATGTTTCGGTAACGTACGGTATAAGCCTGCGCTGCGCGACATTTCGCTCGAAATTCCCGCGAATCATATCTTTGGCATCATTGGCCCGGCCAATTCGGGCAAGACGACTCTGTTGAAGTGCATCAACCGCACGATCGCCTTGATCGATGGCGCGAGTGTCTGGGCGAGGTGCTGGTCGGCGGCGAGGACGTGCTCGATCAAGAATGTGTACAACCTGCGCCGCCGTATCGGCATGGTTTTTCCTCTGCCTGTCGGTTTGCCGCTTTCGGTTTATGACAATGTCGCCTATGCTCCGCGAATGGGGGGCATCAGCGGCCGAGCCGAGCTCGACGAGCTTGTCGAAAAGTGCCTCCGGCAGGCGGCGCTCTGGGACGAGGTCAAAGACCGCCTCAATCTGTTGGGAACGCGACTCTCGGGAGGCCAGCAACAGCGGCTGACGATCGCGCGCGCCCTCTCGCACCGGCCGAAGATGCTCTGCCTCGACGAGTTCTCAATCGCCATCGACCCAGTCACCACGATGAAGATCGAGGACGTGCTGTTGGAACTAAAGACGAAATGACGATTGTCCTGGTGACCAATCTTGTGCAACAGGCGCGCCGGCTTGCCGACTACACTGCGTTTCTCAACGATTCGCAGTTGATCGAATTCGGCGAGACCGACGTATCTTCTCGGAACGCCCGCAACACCAGATGACGTTCGACTACGTCCGCGGTCATTTCGGATGACAGGCGATCACGCGCAGCCCGCTTTAGCATCCAAACCAAAGATCTGAACCTTTGGTACGGCGACTTCCAAGCACTGAAAAACGTCCGCGTCGATATCAGGCAGGGGCTTATCACCGCGTTGATCGGACCCTCCGGATGTGGCAAGACGACGCTGCTGTGTTCCGCAAACCGGTTGAACGAACGGTACGGCAACGTCACGACAACGGGAGAGATCAGGATCCTCGGTAGGAACATCTACCAACCGGGCGTGAGTCTTGGTGAGCTGCGGAAGACCGTTGGGATGGTGTTTCAGCGTCCCAATCCGCTGCCGATTCCGATTTATGAGAACGTCGTTTTCGGTTTGCGCGTGCACCATGGCGACCGCACAACCAACACCCTTGACGAGTTGGTCGAATCGGCGCTTACCAGGTCCAGCGTGGAGGACGGCCGCGATCGCTTGAATCAGCCTGCCATTCGGCTCACACTGGAACAGCAGCAGAAACTGTGCATCGCCCGGCTGTTGCCACTCAAGCCTCGCGTCATTCTGATGGACGAACCCTGCTCGGCTCTGGACGCCGAAGGCACGGCGGCGATCGAACGTCTATGGACGGCCTGCGCGAGAAATACACCATCGTGATCGTCACGCATAATATGGCCCAGGCCGAAGGGTCAGCGACGAATGCATTTTCATGTTGTTGGGGAAAGTCGTTGAGCATGGGCCGACTCCTGAGGTTTTCCTCAGGCCGAGGGAAAAAGAGACGGAGCTTTACGTCGAAGGCCGTTACGGCTAAGGGATGTCGACATGCAAAGACTCGCTCAAGAACTGGTTAGTCTTAAGGGCCGTCTCATCGAGATGGGCGACGCCGTCGAGTCGATGGTCATTTGGGCGAACAAGGCCCTGATCGACAGGCATCCCGAGAGCATCCGGAGGGTCGAAGCGGCGAGCTCAGGGTCGATCAGTTTCAGATTGATATCGACAGCGAGGCGATTCGGCTGATCACCGTCTACACGCCGATTGCCGGAGACTTGCGGTTTCTCTGATGGTCGCGTGGATCAATTCTGAACTGGAACGCATTGGCGATCAGTCGCTGAATAACTGTGAGTACATTCGGCAATTGCCGCCGACACCGGGTGTCAAGGCGTTCAGCGATCTTTGAAATGTCGGACATCGCGCAGCGCATGGTGCACGACGCTTTGCTGACGATCAAGATGAGGATGTCGATCGAGCGCAGCAGGTCGTCAACACCGACGACGAAGTCGATGCGCTGTACGTGCAAACCTTTCGCGACCTCTTGACGACGGGAAGCGACGTCAACGTCGTCAACGAGTCAATGACGATGATTCTACTTGCGCGGTCGCTGAACGGATAGCTGACCACGCGACGAACATCTGCGAGGAAGTCTTCTATCTCGTCAAGGCCGAGGACATTCGTCATAGGTACGGCGCGATTAGGCGTCAGCAATAGTGATTGAAGAAAAGAGGACAGGAGAAGGGTTAAGAAGAGGATCCATATCCCAAGAAACCGAATCTCCATCCTTTCCCGAGCGTGGGATTGGGGTGCTATTTTGACCATCCACCTACATCTTTCCAGAGTACAAGGATCTGCAAACAATTTATGACGGGCAACATCCGCCGCGCGGCGAAGTGCTGCAAGTCGCTTTTCGTCGTGTGAACGTCCATTGACGTCGGCGTCCAGCACGTCCAAGAGCCTTGCACTCAACGTGGTGGTGGGCGTAAATGATCACCAATCGTGATTTCGTTCACGTGGACGAACTCGACTTCGGCTGCGCCCCCAAGCGTCGCGAAGAGCCAGTCGCCGCATGCGGCCCGAGCCATTGATGCCAATGCGTGTTGTCATTCCATCCCTTCCAGTCATGAAGACTTCGTCTGGTGCTGGGAACGCGCCGGCTGCCGAAAAGCAGCACGCTTACGGTCGTCATGACTGACCTCCGACCCGACGCAGGTTCGCATAAGTGCTAGATTCTAAAGACACGGAGAGATGTCCGAGTGGTTGAAGCAGCACGCTTGGAAAGCATGTGTAGGGGAAACTCTACCGTTGGTTCGAATCCCACTCTCTCTGCCAGCCCCTCGCTGCGCTCGGTCCTGGCGCTTCGAGTGATCTTCAGGCATCGCGCGGCTCGCACGCTCGCCGCGACTTGGCACGACTCCGATCATCCAATCTCCACATTCGTCGCTTACTCGGACCGTATCGCCACCATCGGCTGGACGGAGGTCGCGCGGCGGGCGGCCGGAAGGCCGGCCAGAAGTGCGACGGAGACGGCGATCGCGGACGCGAGCACATAGATCAGCGGCTCCATGACGCCGAGCGGAGTCGGGCCGAGGGTGAGCGGAGTGCCCATCACGTCTTCCATCGTGCGAATCAGAACCGCCGCAAGGAGGAGGCCGCCGGCGACGCCGGGGATCACCAGCTTCACGATGTCCGACAGCATCAGGCCGAACACGCGTAGACGTGTGGACCCCAGCGCCATCCGAACGGCGATTTCGCGTGTTCGCGTGGCCACCATGAACCCCACGACGCCGACGATGCCGAGCGCCGCCAGAATCAGCACGAGACCGCCGGCGAATGCCACGGCGATGGACTCCGAAATCAAATCGCCCAGGCTTTTTTCGACGAGGTCTTGTCCGGTGACGATGCCGGGGAACGCCACACCGGGCAACGCCTCGACGCCCAACTCGCGGAGCGCATTCTCCAGGGCGGCCTTCAACTTCGGTTCGTCGCCCGGCGCGCCGCGCGCGATGAGATGCACCGTCGGCGCGAGTGCCTCCACCTTCGCCAAGGCTCCGGTGGACAAGTCTGGCAGCGGCAGCAGGATCTGCGGCCGCTCGGTGGTCAGTTGTGACGTGGCGAAGTCCGCACTCACGCCGACAATCGTGAACTCCTGCTCGCGGCTCTCTTCCAGCGTGACCGTCACCCGTTCGCCAATCGGCTCCGTGGCCGGAAACAGTTGCTCGGCGAGCGGTTCGGAAATCACCGCGACCGGCGCGGCCATGATGCGGTCCTCGGCCGTGATCGTTCGACCTCGAAGCAGCGGCGCGCCGATGGTCTCGAGAAAATTTTCGCCGACGCGCGTGACCTGCGCCGTGACGAACTTCGCTCCATCCGTGCGGCGACTCGAAAGAGCCGGTAGTCGAAGTCGATCGGCATGCCCTCGGCCACAGCAACAGAGCGCACGCCGCTTGCCTGTTGGAGATTGTCGCGAACCCTCCGGATGGAGAAGCCGGCCTCTCGCTCCGGGCCGACAGGCGCCGGCAGGCGCGCGGCCGCCAGTCCATCGGTCGGAAAGCCAAAATCGGCCGTCCGCACCCGGTCGAGCATCACGCCGCTGATCACGAGAAACGGTATGGCGATGCCGATTTGCACCATCGCCGCCACACGATGCACGCGAATCGTCTGGCGTCCCCCGCCGCCGGCATCCTCCTTCAGCGCGGGAATCAGATTGGGACGGCTGAAGCGAACGGCCGGCAACAACCCGAAGAGCACGCTCACCAGCAGGCACAGTCCAGACGAGATCGCGACACCGGCCGCGTCGAGATCGATCTCTTGAGGAACCGGCGCGCCCATCCACCATCCAACGATGGCCGGAATACCGAACAGCACGAACGCGCTGAGCGCGCCGCCTGCAAACGCCAGCAAGACCGCTTCGAAGAACAGATGCTGGATGAGACGTCGCCGGCCCGCGCCGAGCGCCGCGCGGATGGACAGCTCGCGCTCACGGCTGGCGCCGCGGACCAGCATCATGCCGGAGATGTTCAGGCACACGATCACGAGCACCGCTCCCGCCAGGCCGAGCATGACGCTGATCACGCGCCGGGTCTCCGGACGACCGGCCGCACCCATGCGAGGTAGTACGGCTCGACGGTGGCCGCCTTGAATTCGTTCGATGCGGGATATCGCTGCGCCAAACCAGAGACCGTCGCCGAAACCAGCGCATTCGCCCGCGTGATGTCGACGCCTGGGTCGAGTCGGCCGTGGATGCGCACCCAGTCCACGGTCCTGTCGTCTCGAAGATTCGGATTCGCCCGCAGACGCGGGTGCCGCTCCAGGGGAATGAACAGCAGGGAACCCGGCGCTTGAAAGAAGTGGAAGTGGCCACGAAAGTCGTCCGGCGCGATCCCGACCACCGTATGCGGGACGCCATCGATCGTCACGGATTTCCCGATGATGTCGGGATCGGATGCCATCCGGCTCTGCCAGAAGTCATGGCTCAAGACGACGCGCGGCTCGGCCGATGGCGCGTCGTCGATCGCGGGATCGAATCCCGGTCCGCGCGCGAGCGACACGCCAAACGTGCGGAAGTAGTTGGCCGAGACGTACAGCGTCGCCACACGAGGGGGCGCCGCGCTCGTCCGGAGTCTGGCGCGCCGAATTGGCTGGACTCCCTGGTCCACCCCGTGATGGCCATGCCGATATCGGCGTCCCGCAACGCCTGATAGTCCGGATAGGACCACTGTTCGAGCGCCCACTCGCCGGCTTTGGCGCGGAGCGGACCGAGCGGGAGCACCAGGAGTTCGGTCAGCCCGTTGGTGTTGATGCCGCGCGCCGGCGCCGTGATCGCGCGAGTGAAGGTCGCGAGCGCGACGAACGCTCCCATGCCAATGCCGAGCGAGATGACGCAGACCAGCGTGAACGCTCGCTCCTTGGCGAGCGACCGTGCGGCATGAGCCAGGTCGCGGCTGATCGAATGGAGCGCATCCAGCATGTCCTGAATTTGGCGCATCATCCTTCCTCGAGGTTCAACTTTACAACACAAAGTTCTCTGCGTATACTTCGATCCTCAAAGTATGCGCATCCTTCGGGCGGCCCATCTCGGCATGTGCTTCGGCGTTCGCGATGCCATCGCGCTGGCGCTCGAGCACGCGGACGCCGGCCCCCTCACGATCCTCGGCGACCTCGTCCACAACCCCACCGTTCTGAGCGCGCTCGAGGCCAAGGGCATCGCGGTGGCGCAGGACGTCGCACACGTCAAGACGCCGACGGTGATGGTGACGGCCCACGGCACGTCCGAGCAGACCCTCGCGCGAACCCGCGCCCTGGGGCTGACGGTGGTCGAAGCCACGTGCCCGCTCGTTCACGTCGCGCACCGCGCCGTCGCGGCCCTCGCGCGCGACGGCTACCACGTCGTCATCGTCGGGCAACGCGATCACGTGGAGGTGCGCGGCCTCACTGGCGATCTCGATCGCTTCGACGTCGTGCTCGAAGACGATGACGTCCTCGCGCTCGAGGACCATCCTCGCCTCGGCGTGGCGGCCCAGACGACGCAGACGGTAGAGAAGGTGCGGCACCTGGTCGACCTGATCCGGCGGCGATTTCCGCAATCCGACGTGAGCTTCCTCAACACGGTCTGCAAGCCCACCAAGGATCGGCAGTCCGCGGCGGTCGAGATGGCACGCCAGGCCGATGTCGTCATCGTCGTCGGCGGCCGATCGAGCAACAACACGCGTGAGCTGGTCAATACCTGTGCGCGCCACTGCGCCCGCGTGCATCACGTGCAGACCGACGCAGACGTCCGTCCTGAATGGTTCGATGCCGCGAACGTCGTGGGGCTGACGGCCGGCACCTCGACGCCGGACGACGTCATCGACCGTGTCGAGGCGCGCATCCGCCTTTGCGCAGACGCTTCGGCGGGACAGGTCCGCCTCAGGCTGGACGCGAAGCCGCGGGCCTATTGAGCTGGCCAGGCAGCGGGCTACCGGAAACGAAGATACCGCGTTCCAAGTCGCACGAACGCGGTCCGGTCTGCGCCAACGACATCAGCGTTGAGTGCGTCCGCGGTGGAGACGAGCCAGGCATCGTTCTCACCCAATCGCCGTGATGCCCGGCGTTGCAATCGAGCACATCGTTGCGCCTGGACGAGATGCAGCCCTTGAATCGCGAACCGTTGTAACGATGCCAAGGCAATGGCTTCATCAGCGGCCCCCTCCAGAAGTTCCTCGACACTGACAATCGAGACGACGAGCGGCCGTCCGCGCAGTGACGGCAGAAACGTGCGCGCGGGCCCGATTTGGCCAGCCGCGGTTTCCCGTTCGAGATCGATCAGAAAGGAGCTGTCGAGCAGCGCAGGCCTGCTCATGGCTTCTTCTGGGACAGCCCCAAACCTTTGCCTGCCGCAGCGTTGACCCACTCGATGAGGTCGTCGCCCGTTTCGATCGGGCCGGCCCGGTCGATCAAGGCTCGGATCACGTCTGATTTCGGGATCTTGCTGCGGCGCGCCCAACGCGCGAGGCGGTCGGCGCGCTTCTTATCGAGCTTGACCGTGATTGTCGGCATGGTAATACCGTGATATTACCACGTTGAGGGACGGCCCCTTCATCCTCTGCAACGGCCGCTTATCTTAGTTGAGCGGGTTCCGATATGCTGGCGCCGGCCGTGACTGCCCACCCGCTGGACGTTGCCGTCCTCATCGCCTACGCCATGGCGATGGTCGCCTTCGGCCTCTATTTCTATTTCCGGGTCGAGCGCTACTCCGATTACTACGACGGCGGCCGCACCTGGGGCGTTTTCATCGTCGGCTGCGCGGTGGCGGCCACCAACATCGGCGCGGGCAACACCATGGGGTCGGTGGCGATGGCGTACCGCGACGGCATCTCGGCGGGGTGGTACGTCACGCTGCAGGCGCTGGCCTTCATCCCGTTCGCCTACATCGCCGTCCACAAGATCCACCCGCTCAAAGAGACGACGCTCGCGGAGTATCTCGAGTCGCGCTACCGGCCGTGGCTGCGGCCGATCTCTGCGGTCGCGTTGGCGCTGGCCACGTTCGCCATCCTGCCGGCACAGATCGTCGGCGGCGCAACGGTCGTGACATCGCTCGTCGGTCTCGACTACACCACCGCGTTTCTGACGGTTGGCGGCGCGTTGATTCTCTACTCAGCACTCGGCGGCATGCCCTCGGTCACCTACGGCGACGTCTATCAATGGCTGCTGATGCTGGGCGGGTTCCTCATCGGCGTGCCAATCTTCATCAGCGCCGCCGGTGGCCTCGCGCACGTCATGGGCGGTGTGCCTGACACGCATGCCTCGTGGTGGAGCGGCGCGACGGGTACCTGGAATCCTGCCACGATTGCCGCCTGGCTGGTCACCGTGATCATGGCGCGATTCGGCAGCCAGGAGTGGTATCAGCGCATCCGCGCATCGAAGTCCGTCGAGGCTTCGCGCCGCGGCTTCATCCTCGGTGGATTGATGGCGGCGCCGTTCGGCTTTCTCACGATGCTGATCGGAATCGCGGCGATGCAGCAGATGCCGGACCTGGCCAATCCCGAAGAAGCGTTCGCGCGTTCGATGATGGCCGCGATGCCCGTCGGCTTACGGGCCCTGATGATGAGCGCGATACTGGCGGCGGTCGTGACGAGCGGCGAGAGCAGTGTCAATGCCGCCACAGCCCTGGTCGTGAACGACGTCGGCAAGCGTTTCGTGCCCAACCGGTCCGACCGGTTCTACCTGCGGCTCTCTCAAGTCTCGTGCGCGGTTCTGGGTCTGGCTGCCCTGCTGCTGGCGCTCAATGCACCGCACATCGTCGAATACATCCGCCTCGGTTTTATGATCCGCACGCCGGTGGCGATCGCCGTGCTCATGGGACTCTACTGGCGCAGCGCAAATGCCACTGGCGCAGCGGCCGCGATCATCGTCGGCACGCTGGCGGTGCTCGGCTGGCAGAACTTCGGCGACCCGCACGCGATCGATCCGTTCTGGATTGCCGCCCCGGTCACCCTCGCCGCCATCATCGTCGGTTCGCTGGCGACCGGCGGGGCGCGCGCACTGGAAAAGGCCGTGAGCGCCAAATGATGTGGCCCTTGAGTCAAGGTTTCACGCGATGAGCGATCGCACTCCACTCTCCAGGTTGCAGGACACCGTCGATGCCGAGGCATTGCAGCGACATCTCCAATGGTTCTCGACCGTGCCGCGCGATACCGGCGGCGACGGCGAGGACCGCGCGGCCGCGTATCTGGCCGCGGAACTCGAGTCGGCGGGAGTGCCGGTCGTCATGCACGAGTTCGACGCGTTTCTCAGCTATCCGCGCGAGGCCTCGCTGCGGGTGACGGAACCAGCCACGCGCGAGCTCCGGGCGGTCACGCATTCGTTCGCGCAATCGACACCCGACGCGGGGCTGCACGGCGAACTGGTGCTCATTGCGGGATCGGGATTCGATCCGGCGCGCGGCAAGATCGCGCTGGTGGACGGCCTTGCGACACCGGTCACCATCCTGCAGGCCAGTCAGGCCGGGTGCGCGGGCATCGTGTTCGCCAACGAGGATCGCGTCATCCACAACATGATCGGGACGACGATCTGGGGGACGCCGGAGTACGACCAGATGAGCCGTCTCCCGACGGTGGCCGCGGTATCGGTCGACGTCGAATCGGGCGCTGCTCTGAAAGAGATGCGGCGTGCCGGCCCCGTGCAGGTGACGTTGACGGCCCGCGTCGAGACCGGCTGGTATCGCTCGAAGCTGCCCGAGGTGCGGATTCCCGGGTCGCGTGAGCCCGATCGCTTCGTGCTCGTCGGCGGGCACTACTGCGCCTGGCACGAGGGCATCACCGACAACGCCACCGGCGACGCGTGTGTACTCGAGATGGCAAAGCTCCTCTGGAAGGGGCGCGCGAGCCTCGATCGTTCGGTGCGACTCTGCTGGTGGCCCGGACACTCACACGGCCGCTACAGCGGATCCACCTGGTACGCCGACACGTTCTTCACCGACCTCGCGGAGAATGGTCTGGCCTACTACAACATCGACTCGCCGGGCGTGAAGGGCGCCACCGTGTACTACTGCCGGCACACATGCGCGGAGCTCGAGCACTACTGCCGGTCGGTCATCGCACGGGTCACCGGGCAGCGCGAGGCACCAGTATTCCGGCCAATGCGCGCGGCGGATCAATCGTTTCTGGCGAGTGGCATGCCCTCGTTTTCAGCCTATCCGTTCCTCCCCGAGGGCCATCCGGATCGGCGTCCTTGGACCGGCGGATCGGCCAACGCGTGGTGGTGGCATACCGAGCATGACACGCTCGACAAGGCCGACGTCTCGATCCTGACGCAAGACGTGAAGGTTGGCCTCGAAGCGGTGTGGGGTCTTGCCACCGGAGTGGCGCTGCCACTCGATTACCGTGCGACGGTGAGGGAGCTTCAGGATGCACTGGTTGGATTCCAAGGCGTCGCCGAGGACGTGGATTTCCAGCCACTGCTCGCGGACACGCGCCGGTTGGCGGACGCGCTGGAGCGATTCGAATCAGAGCGGCCAGACGGCGCGTCAGGCCATGACGCCGACGGCTGGAATCACGCGGCGATACGCCTCGGCCGCATTCTCAATCCCGTCATGTATACGCGCGGCGGCCGTTTTCATCACGATCCCGCGGAGTGGTCGCCGATTCTTCGGGCGACCAAACGCTTCACGCTGCCCGGTCTGAACCGGGTCGAGGGCCTGTCCGAGCTCGCCGGTCCGGAGCAGCGATTTCTGAAAGCGCAACTGGCGCGCGAGCTGAATCGCGCGCGCACGGCCGTCCGCGAAGCGATCCGCGAGCTGGTGATCGACCTCGGCCTATGCGTTCGCCGGCGCGGGCGCGTCCATTCCCGCCCACAGGTTCATCGTGCTGAGCTCCTCGCGACCGCATGCTTTCAAATAGCAAAAGAGCTGCGTGCGGTAGGCGGCGTATCCGCCGAGCACGGAATTGACGATGAACGCGCCGACGGTGGACTTCTGGCCGAACATCTCGATCTCGCGGCGGAAGTCGGCGTCCGTGAAATCAGCGAGGAGCGCGGGGTACAGCTCGCGCTGCTTCTCGATGGCCGCGACCGTCTGGTCGAAATTGCGGGCGTTCGCCTCTTGCTGCGCGGCGGTCCACGTCGCGACATCGAAGCCGCCGCGCTTGACCGCTTCGATCAGCTGCGGCCCCATGATCGACATGTACTGCAGCAGTTCGAGCGTGCTGCGCTGCTTCGGCGTCGGCCGGTAATCGACAGCGGCGCGATCGACCTTGCCCGCAAGGTGAGACAGGATGCGAACTTCGTTCTGCAGCGAACCTATGAGCTCGGACTTGGTCAGGATCATCGGGGGTCTCCTCAAGGAAGGTTCCAGGATTCCAATGTTCCAGGGTTGCAAGGTTCCAGGGTTCAGGTTCCAGGGTTCACTACAAGGTCAATGGTTCCCATCTCGAACCTTGGAACTTCGGAACTTTGGAACCCTGGAACTTTGGCGCCTCGCTATCCGCCAGTTGGCCGCCGAGACGATGGCGCGACGCCACGGAGCGGTCCAATCTCGAGCTCGTTCGCCGTGGCTCCGAGGACGATGTCGAAGTTCGCGGTGAGTTCGCCGAGCTTGGAGTCTGGCAGCGGCGTGAAGTCCACTAGCAACGTCTTCAGTGCACGAGGATCGAGGTTGCGAATGATGCCGTCGCGCGCGTTGGCCGGGTGCCCATTCACCATGAGCTGCGACGTGAACACCCGCCGCCCGTTCTGACTCACGGCCACGTGAATGTGCGCCGTGCGGAAGATCCCGATCAGCGTGTAGTCGATCGGCTTGATGGTGCGGAAGTAGTACTGGCCTTTCGAGTCGCTCAGGAAGCGGCCGTAGCCCTGGAAGTTTCGATCGAAGCCGGAGGGCTGCCGTCCGCCCGTGTGCACGTAGATCCCGTCTGATCGACCTGCCAGATCTCGACGAACGCGTTGCGCACCGCTTGTCCCGACTTCGTGAGCACGCGACCTGTGAGGTGCGTGATCTCGCCAACGCCCGGCGTGATCGAATCGTTGATCACGATCAAGTCGTTGTCGGTGTCGAGCGGCAGCTTGTCGGGATAGAACGGCCCCTCGGTCGTGGTGCCGGTCTCGATAAGCTGCTGGGCGTATGCACCCGGAGTCGTGAACGCTGCCAGGCCGGCAGCCGTGAGCCCTTGCAGGAAACGCCGCCGATCGAGCTGCGCGATCGTCATTGGGGAAGCTCCTTGTCAGGCCGGAGCAACTTTAACCCACGTCAGGCGCCGATCTCGGGAAGCTTCACAACATCCGTATTCCCGCCGCAGATGATGACGGCGACACGTTCATCGGCGGCCGGCTGATAGGCTCCCGATGTCAACGCCGCGAACGCCGCCGCCCCGCCCGGCTCCGCCACGATTCGCGTCACCTCCCACAGCATTCGTTGTGCGCGCGCAATCGCTTCGTCCTCGACGAGGATGATGCGGTCGACGAAGTCTCGAGCAATCGAAAACGTCAGCTCGCCGACTCGTTTCGGCGCGAGCGAATCGGCCGCGATTCCGCCGATCGGCGCTTCCACTGGATGCCCTGTTTCGAGCGCCATCGTCATGGTTGGCGCCGTCCGCGGCTCGACGCCGATGACGCGCACCGCGCGGCGGTAGCAGGCCGCAATCCCACCGATCAACCCGCCGCCGCCGACCGCGACCAGTACGGTGTCGATGTCGCCCGCTTGACCTGCGAGTTCCAGCGCGACGGTCCCCTGCCCGAGCAGCGTCTCGCGCTGGTTGAAGGCATGCACCTTCAGGGCGCCGGATTCCGCCGCCCACGCTTCGCTGTTGGCCAGTGCATCGTCGTATGTGCTGCCTGCGATACAGAGCTCGGCCCCGTATGAGCGAATGCGATCGATCTTTGCCGGCGCGGAAATGGTGGGAACGAAGATCCGCGCCGGGCATCCAACCTGCCTGGCCGCGTAAGCAACGGCCACGCCGTGATTGCCGCCAGATGCCGCGACGACGCCGGCCGAGGTGACCGGCCGCAGCAGCAAGTTCGCGAAGGCCCCCCGGGCCTTGAACGACCCGGCGCACTGCAACTGTTCGAGCTTCAGCGTCAGCGGAACCGTCGAGAGACCGAACTCCGATCCCGGCACCTGGAGGATCGGCGTGACTCGTATGTGCGGCGCAATGAGCCGGTGAACGTCGGCAATATCTGATCGGGTGATGCGTACATCCACGGCTCGGCCTCCGCGTCCCTTCAGCCCTCGCAGTTTGACTGATACTTCGCCATATGGCAAATTGTCAAACTACTGGCATAGGCATAGGGCATAGGGGCACAGGGATCAGGGACCAATTGCGCCACGAAGGCACGAAGAACACGAAGACCTTTTGATCTTGCTTCGTGACTTCGTGCCCTTCGTGGCTCTCTTTTGTCCCTGTGCCCTGGCCCGGGCCCTCAACTTTGACCACCGCCTGAGGACAACCTGCCAATACCCGGTTCGCCCACCCACGTTCTCAAGGCACTGGCCAACGACAACCGGCTGGCGATTCTGCGCTGGCTCAAGGACCCGCGCGAGCACTTCCCGCCGCAAGTCGACGGAGATCTCGTAGACGATGGCGTGTGCGGCCTCTTCATCGCGCACAAGCTGGGGGTCGGGCAGCCCACGGCCAGTGAGCATCTCCGCATCCTGGTGCAGGCCGGTCTGCTGCGGGCGAAACGTATGAAGCAGTGGACGTTCTACAAACGTGACGAAAAGCGCATCGCGGCAATCAAGCGGGAGCTGCGGGACACCTGGTAATGGACTCCGACGACCGCTCCCCACTGCTCGAGCGTGCTGCGCGCCACGCGCAGCAATACCTGGAAACGATTCACGAACGCCATGTTGGCGCGCTGGCCTCGGGAGACGACCTCCGCAAGGTCCTTCGTCGTCCGTTGTCAGAAGACGGTGAGGACGGTGGCCAGGTTCTCGATGATCTCGCGCGCGCGGGCCAGAACGGCACGACGGCGTCGCAGGGCCCTCGCTACTTCGGGTTCGTGACGGGTGGCAGCCTGCCCGTCGCGACGGCTGCCGACTGGCTGGTGTCGGCCTGGGACCAGAACGCGCAGGTGTACGTGATGTCTCCAGTCGCGGCGGTCGTCGAGGAAATCGCTGCGGATTGGCTGAAGGAGATTTTTGGACTGCCGTCGACGTGGAGTGTCGGCTTCGTCACCGGCGCACAGATGGCGAACTTCACGTCGTTGCTGGCCGCTCGACATCACGTCCTGCGAAAAGCCGGTTGGGACGTCGAGCGCGACGGCTTGTTCGGCGCTCCTCCCATCGACGTCCTCGTCAGCGAGGAATCACATCGCACGGTCATCACCGCGCTGCGCATGCTCGGTCTTGGAGCCGAGCGGCTTCATCGAGTCAAGACCGATGCACAAGGGCGGATGCGAACCGACCATCTTGCGGAGGTCTTGCAGCAGGGATCAGGACCGTGCATCGTGTGTACGCAGATTGGCAACGTCAACACCGGCGCCGCCGATCCGCTCGCTGAAATTGCCCCGCTGACGCAGCGTCGAGGAGCGTGGCTCCACGTTGATGCTGCGTTCGGGCTATGGGCGGCGGCGAGCCCGTCGCGACGCCATCTCGCTGCCGGTGTCGAACAGGCGGATTCGATCGCCACCGATGGTCACAAGTGGCTCAATGTCCCCTACGACTCCGGTCTCGTCTTCACCGCCCATCCGGAGTCCCACCAGGGCGCGCTGGTGGTGCCTGCGCACTACATCCAGATGACCGCGGGCGAACGCGATGCCCGTGCGTTCACGCCAGACGAGTCGCGCCGCGCGCGCGGTGTCACCGTCTACGCGGCGTTGCGAACGCTCGGCCGGCGCGGTGTCCGCGAGCTGGTCGAACGCTTGTGCGGGCACGCTGAGCGAATCGCCGACACACTACGACGGCACATCCAGGTGCGGGTGCTGAACGAAGTCGGCCTGAACCAGGTGCTGGTGCAGTTCGTGCCGCTGCCTGGCGACGCGTGCACGGAGGACGAGTTCACGCAACAGGTGGTGGCGGGCGTACAGGCGGACGGCACCTGTTGGCTGGGCTCGACCGTGTGGCAGGGCACGCGTGCCGCACGCATTTCAATCTGTAACTGGTCGACGACCGAAGAGGACATCGATCGCTCAGCCGCAGCGATCCTTCGCGTCGTCGAGCGGTTGAACAGGCCTATCTCACGTCCGTAGACACGCCGCACAAACCGTGCGAGCATCACCTGCATGACTGCTCATCCATGGCGTACGTTCGCTGGCGCACTCGCGTTGGCGCTCAGCTTCTCGGCGATGCTCTTCACGTCGCTCGGCGCGCAAGCGCCCGCCAAGGCGCCCGCGAAGGGCAAATCTTGGGTCGTGCCGCGCACGCCCGACGGCAAGCCCGATTTTCAGGGGAACTGGAGTAACGAAACCCAGACGCCACTGGAGCGGATGGGAAAACAAGGTCTGACGCTGACCGAGGCGGAAGCGGCGGCAATCGAGAAGCGAGCGCAATTGGTGGAGGAATTCCGCGACAAGGCGAGCGATCCGAATCGCCCCCCGCCCGTCAAAGGGGGCGACGCGCGAGCCTTGACGGCGCCAGGCGAGCCGTCGTTCATCGAGCGCATCGCCGAGGCGGCGGGCGGCGCGGTCGGCGGCTACAACGGCTTCTGGCTCGACTCCGGCCTCAACGTCATTCGCATCGACGGCGTCGCGCGCAGCTCGATCATCGTCGATCCGCCAGACGGCCGGCTGCCCCCGCTGACCGCCGAGGCCAAGAAGCGTCTCACCGAACGCGCCGCGCTCGCGAAGAAGTTCGGCGAGTTCGACCATCCCGAAATGCGGCCGCTGTCCGACCGCTGCCTGCTCTCATTCGGGGCGAACGCGGGCCCCCCGATGCTGCCGAACTACTTCTACAACAACAACTACACCATCGTGCAGACGAAGGACCACGTGCTGATCATGACCGAGATGGTGCACGACGTGCGCATCATCAGACTCGGCGCGACCGGACACGTACCGCCGCAGGTCCAGCCGTGGTTTGGCGATTCGATCGGGCGTTGGGAAGGCGATACGCTCGTCGTCGAGACGACAAACATTCACCCGACGCAACTCGCGCAGGCGTCGATCCTGTGGCCGTATCGCGGCTCGTCCGACAAGCTGAAGGTGACGGAGCGGTTCACGCGCACGGGTCCGGACACCATCGTCTACAAGTTCACGATGGAGGATCCGTCGACGTTTACGGCGCCGTTCAGCGGCGAGCTGCCGTTCAACCGCATCGACGAGATGATCCACGAGTACGCGTGTCACGAGGGAAATTACGCGATGTCGAACATCCTGTCGGGCGCGCGGGCGAAGGAACGGGGTCAGACCGAGCAGAAGAAGACAACAGTAGTTGCAGGGCGGTTACGGCAGCCCCGAATAATCCGCCCGCGCACGCATGGCGGCGACGTCGGCCTCGATGCGTGATAGCAGTTGCGTGAATCGCGGCTCCGCGCGAACCGACGCGAACAGAGGGTCAATCGCGAGCGTGCGCCCGTCCCGCCATCCGGCCGCGTAGGCGCGATCGAGCTCGTCGAGCGCGGCGGCCGACTGACCACGCAGCGCGTGAATGGCTCCGTTCTGCATGAACACCATCGGCCAGTCCGCGCCGGCCAGGAGAGACTTGCGATTCGCGTCGAGAATCTCGTCCAGGAGCTTCGCCGCCTCTGTGGTGGACGCCGGCGCGCTGCAGATGGTAGGCGTGCGCCAGCTTCACCGGGTAGGGCGCGTTGTGGAAGAGACCGTCGGCCGCGCGCGCGAGCAGCGAGCGAACGACCTCCGGAGCGTCAGCGGCGCCGCCAAACGTGAAGATCTCCGCACGTGTCAGCAGGACCTCGATGTTGTTGGGCGCCTTGTCGGCCGCGGCGCGGATGCGCTCGACGGCCGCCTGCGGCTGCCCGCGTCGCAGGTCGAGGAAGGCCAGCAGGATCCTGCAAGCGCATCGCGTTCGGAGACCGCGTCGCCCCCGCCGTCAGAAACCGCTCGGTTCGCGCATCGTCGTCCGAGGCACAGGAGCGCGACACCGACGTGGTAACCGCCGCCTGCGTGCTGCCCGTCAGCTCGGCGCGCCCGCTTCGCAGTACTTCGAGGGCTTCGTCGCAATGCCCGGCAGTGACCTCGCTGAAGCTGATGTCGGTCAGACCGGCGCCGTAGCTCGGATTGAGCTCGATTGCCTTGCGATGCGCGCGCAACGCCTCTTGCAGCCGTCCGACCTGATGCAGGTTCATCGCGAGCCCATGGTGCGCGGACGCGAGCTGCGGGTCGATTTTGAGCGCCCTTGAGCGGCATCCATCCGCGCTCGAAAGCCGAAAGGTCGCCGTAGGCCGCCTGAAAGTAGGACCGTTGGCGATTTCGCTGTACGCCTCGGCAAACTGCGGATCCAGGGCAATGGCCTGACGCAGCAGATCGATCGAGGCCTTCAACCGCTCCTCAGTCGTCTTGCCCGGTGCGTTTCGCGCGCGGACGAACAGCTCGTACGCCGCCACCGACGACGTGGGCCGCTTGCCGAGACGCGCCTGTTCGTCGAGCGTCACGCTGGCGTTGAGCGCTCCGGCGACGCGCAGCGCGATGTCGCTCTGCGCCGCGAACACGTCGACGCCCTCGCGGTCGTACTGCTCGGACCAGATCACCTGCCCCGAACGGGCTTCGATCAGCTCGACGTTCACGCGCACGCGCGAGCCGTCTTCCCGCACCGTACCCGGTGACCACGCTGCCGATGCCGAGCTCCTTGCACCATCCTGGCAGTTCGGCACGTCCCCCTTTGAAACTCGCCACGGCGGCCCGGCTGACGACACGTAGCCCACTCAACTTCGAGAGCTGGTTCGTGACCTCTTCGGTCATCCCGGCCGCGAAATACGCTTCGCCGCCACGCGAAATGTTCTCGAAGGGCAGCACGGCGAGTAGCCGTCCGGCGTCGGCTGCCGCCGTGGCGGTGCTGCTTCGGCTCCTCCGGCGTGCGATCGCGCAGCGTGGTCCACCAGAGGAGCGCCTCCACCGGCGAGGACAACGCCAGCGAGAATCGACCGCCGTCCACCTGCTGTCACGTCGAGGCCGAACGGTTGACGGTGGCGGCGGCGTTTGTCGTTCGGATCGGTCGGTCAGCGTATCGAGCGCGAACACAAGGTCTCGCGCGGTCTGAAACCGGTTCTCGGGCGATTTCTCCAGACAGCGCCTGACCGTGCGGTCGAGTGCCGGCGGCACGTCGCCACGCAGGCTCGCAACGTCCGGCGGATGCGCTTTGAGAATCGCATGGAGCGTTTCTATGCGGCTGTCGCCGGTGAACGCGCGCTGGCCCGACAGCATCTCGTACAGCACGCAGCCAAACGCAAAGATGTCGGAACGAGCATCGGCCTGCTCGCCACGCGCCTGTTCCGGCGACATGTAACCGGCGGTCCCGAGCACCACGCCGTGCTCCGTCTGCGGAGGACGCGTGGCGTCGTCTCCCGACTCCGCGTCCGGGCTCGGTGGCGAGCCCGAAATCGAGGAGCTTTATCTGCCCGTCACGGGTGACGAAGATGTTCTCCGGCTTGAGATCGCGATGGACGATGCCGCGGGCGTGTGCGGCGGCCAGGCCGCGACCGACCTGGAGGGTGTAGTCGAGCACGGTTGAGAGCGGCAGCGGCGAGGTGCCGATGCACGACCGGAGTGTTTCTCCCTCGAGCAACTCGGTCGCGAGATACGGCAGCCCCTCGTGGTTGCCAACGTCGTAGATGGCCAGGATGTTGGGGTGCGAGAGCGCCGCGACAGCGCGGGCCTCGCGCTCGAACCGCTCGCGGAAGCGCGGGTCGGCCGCCACGTGGACGACAGGGTTTTGATCGCGACCTGTCGTTGCAGCCGCGCGTCCCTCGCGCGATACACCTCGCCCATCCCGCCCTGACCGATGGCTTCGATGATTTCGTAGGGGCCCAGCTTCGTTCCCAGCATGTGTCGTCGTAGAAGTCGGCGCGATTGTCGGCGGAGCCGCAGGGTATGTCAATTCAGTTTCGTCGGGCATAGCGGCTCGGTGCTGGGTGTTGACCGGCAACCCGTCACACCAGTTCCGACCCGACCAGCGCGTAGAATACCGCTCGGGTCATCTCGCACCTTCGAACGGAGATCGCATGCTGCAGGACCTGCGTTACGCCGGCCGCGTCCTCCTCCAAGGGAAAGCATGGAGCGCCATGGTGGTGCTCTCGCTCGCCCTCGGCATCGGCGCCAACACCGCGCTCTTCAGCGCCACCAACGGCCTGCTGCTGCGCAAGCTACCGGTCGAAGATCCCGACACGCTCGTACGGCTGCGGCATGTCGGCCGCAACCGCATGGCGAACGACGTCAGCGAGTACGGGAACATCACGCGGCCGCCGGGGATTGAGAACATCGGTTCAACCGTCTCGTATGCGGTCTACCAGGAGCTGCGCACCGCCAACCAGACGCTGACCGATCTCGCCGCCGGCGCCCCGCTCAGCTCGGTCAACGTTGTCGTCAACGGCAACGCCGAAATCTCGACGGCATACATCGCATCCGGTAACTATCACCAACTGCTTGGCGTGAGGGCGATCGTCGGCCGCACCATGCTTCCTGACGACGATCGGCCGAACGCGCCGCCGGTGGCGACGATCAGCTCGCAATTCTGGACGAGACGCTTCGGCAACGATCCCGCGATCGTCGGCAAGACCGTCCGCGCAAACAACACGCTGATCACCATCGTCGGCGTCCTGCAGCCGGAGTTCACCGGTGTGCAGCGCGTCATCAGCGAGGCGCCCGACCTGACGTTCCCGCTCGCGCTCGACCCCGTGCTCAACCCGCAGGCAGCCGGACCGCCTGAGGCGCCGCCGCGCCTCGCGCAGCCGACCCACTACTGGCTGCAGGTGATCGGCCGGCTGAAGCCAGGTGCGACCATTCAACAAGTGCAGGGGAACCTCGCCGGCACCTTTCGAGCAGGCGGCACGTCAGGGAATGAGCACGTTTCTCGCGGCGCTGCCGCCGGCTGAGCGCGAGTCTTACGCAGAACCGCAACCGCACCGACGTGTCGCGGCTCGAGGTGACCTCCGCCGCGCAAGGCGTGTACGACACCGACGCCGCAACGTTGCGATCGGTCTCGATCATCAGTGCGGTCGTGGGGCTGATCCTCCTGCTCGTGTGCGCGAACATCGCCAACCTGCTGCTCTCGCGTGCCGCCGCGCGACAGAAGGAAATCGCGGTGCGCCTGTCGATCGGCGCCACGCGGCTGCGCCTGGTGCGGCAGTTGCTCACGGAAAGCATCCTGCTCGCGATCGCGGGCGGCGCGTTTGGCGTGCTGGTCGCCTATTGGGGACGACAGCTCTTGCCCACACAGGTGGCGACCGCGCCTCTCGATTGGCGCGTACTGCTGTTCGCGATGGCCGTCGCCCTCACCACCGGTATCGTGTTCGGCATCGCGCCGGCCCTGCGCGTCACGAGCACGAGTGCAGGCGAGGCGCTGAAAGATACGAGCCGCAGCGTGATCGGCTCGCGCACGCTGCTAAGCAAGTCATTGCTCGTCGTGCAAGTCGCCATCTCGCTGGTCTTGTTGATCGGCGCCGGGCTGTTTCTCCGCACGGTGGACAACCTGCGTCGCGTGGACGTCGGATTCAATCCTGACAATCTCGTGCTGTTTCGCGTCAACCCGCAACTGAACGGCTACGAGCCAACCCGCATCGAAGCGCTCTATCAGCAGGTCACCGAACGGCTGCTGGGAGTGCCGGGCGTGCGATCGGTGACGCTGTCGAATCCGCCGATGCTGACCGGCAGCGTGAACGGCACCCAGTTCATCGTCCAGGGCCGGACGTATGGCCCCGAGTATCGCGACGATCCCCGCCTGCGCGCGACGATCAGCGTCAACCGCGTGCGGATCGCGCCGAACTTCTTCGAGACGATGGAGATTCCAGTCGTCCGCGGCCGCGCGCTTCACGGAGCGCGACAACGGGCCGGCGCCGAAAGTGGCAATCATCAACGAGGCTGCTGTCCGGAAGTTCTTCCCGACCGAAGACGCCCTGGGCAAGCGGTTCGGCACCACGCCGGAAACCAGCAGTCAGTTCGAGATCGTCGGGGTGGTGAAGGACATCATGTACAACGCCCTGCGCGAGCCGCCGCCGGCGACGATGTATGTGCCATACGTGCAGAGCCCGGTTGGGGCGATGGCGTTCATCATCAGGACGGCCGCCGATCCGGCCACGATGATGGGGCCGGTGCGCGAAGCCGTGCGGCAGGTAGACGACAACGTGCCGCTCATGGACATGTCGACGCAGACCGACCAGATCGAGCGGCGCTTTGCGCAGGAGCGGCGTGTTCGCGAAGGCGTACGCGCTCTTTGGCGGTCTCGCGCTGCTCGTCGCATCAATCGGCCTCTTCGGTCTGATGTCGTACAACGTCACGCGGCGGACGACGGAGATCGGCATCCGCATGGCGCTCGGCGCCGAGCGGCAGAACGTGCTGCAGATGGTGATGCGCGAGTCGCTGATCCTGGTCGCGATTGGCGTGGCGATCGGCATCGCCGCTGCGCTCGGGTCTGGACGCGTCGTCGAGTCGCTGCTGTTCGGATTGACGCCGCCGGGATGCGACGACGAGCTGCCGCGGCCATCGCCGTGATGGTCGGTGTGTCGGTGTTGGCGGGGTATCTACCGGCGCGCCGTGCGTCGCGGCTGGATCCGATGACGGCACTGCGTCACGACTGAAGGGCAAGCCGACTGCACCCCTGGGGATGCGAATCTTCATCGAGACGGCGCAGGATGTCGATGGCCTCGCGGCCCGCGCCAAGGCGGCCGGCCTCGCAGGATCTATTTGGCGGGGGCGTAATAGCCCTGTCGTGTCCGTACCGTGACGCTCGGTCGATTCACCCGTACGGAGATGTTTCGCCACTGGCCATTTTTCATCCCACTGCTCGATTCATACGCCAGCGAGTACTGGCTCGCAAGCTCGTTGCGGATGTCAGCGTACACATCGGCCAGGTCTTTGCTCTGTGACGGAAAGAAGGCCCGGCCTCCCGTTTGCTGCGCCAGGCGTCTGAGGACGAATGGTCCGTCGTCGGCGTTCCGAGGCCCCGTCGGTTCGCGGGCACCAAGACCGATTGTGTAGATAACAGTGTCGCAGCGCGATGCCAGATCGAGGACTTCGTCGAAACTGACGAGGCTGGACGGTATCGGCGCCATCGGACAACACGACGATGGCCCGCCGACGCGGAGCGCCCGGATCGTCTTGCGGGATCAGCTTGGCCAACTCTTTCAGTGCGATGTACAACGCGTTGTACAGGACGGTGGAGCCACCTGCTGATGTCCCGCGAATTGCGTTTTCAAGGGCGACGATGTCGCTCGTGAAGCCCTGGGCGATCTGGACCCGACTGTCGAAATCGACGACGGTCGCCATGTCTGCAGGCCCGAGTTGTCGGGCGAAGCCAATCGCCGCCTCTTGAGCCGTCACCATGCTCTGCTCCATGCTCGCGCTCGAATCGATCAGCAGGGCAAGTGCCAGCGGAACACCGGTTCTGGCAAAAAACGTGAGGTTCTGCGGGACGCCGTTCTCGACGATCACAAAATCGTTGCGATCGAGATCCGCCACGTACCGGCGGCTGGCGTCGGTGACCGTGACGCTGAGCGAAACGAGATCGACGCCAAGGCGAAACTCCGGGCGCTCGGGCTGCGCCAGAAGTTCCCGTCGATCGACGGGTCCGACCATCAGCCCCACGCCCACGACTGCAAGCAATAGCAAGCTTCGCGACACGGTATTTCTTCCTCAATCAGTGGCCGGCGTAAGTCGCGACGTCAGCGACAACGGTGGCGTCACTCACGATGGCTGGCAGTGTGACGGTGATACACGTTCCGCGATCGCCAACGCCCGAACTGCATGAGATCTGTCCGCCGTGAAGCTCGACGATCTGGCGACACATGTAGAGGCCGATTCCTGCCCCACGAGCCGTCGGGCGAGGCTCGGTCTGGTGGTGTTCCAGCCGAAAGAACTTGTCGAAGATTCGCGAACGGAATGCCGCCGGAATGCCTGGTCCCGTATCGGCGATGCTGATCGCCACCGTCTCGGGCTCGTCAGCGTGATCTGGCAGGCGACGACGACTCTCGACACTAATGCTGCCGCCTTTCGGCGTGTACTTGAGCGCATTCGAGAGAATGTTGTCGAAGACCGCGCGCAGGCGTAACGGATCAGCGGAAATTCGAGGGAGATCTGGATCCACGCGCGTGCTCAATGAAATGCCCTGAGCGCCCGCTTGTCCCTCGGCCCGTCGCCGCGCCTCGGCAATGACCGCGAACACCTCGACGGGCTCGAGATTCAGTCGCAGCTCACCGGCTTCGATGCGCGTCAAATCCAGGAACTCATGGATGGTTTCGGTCAGCTGTTCGACACCAATCAGCGATGTCGCCACGAGCTCTCGCTGGCGCGTGGGAAGCACATGCGCCGCCTCCCGAAGCATCAGCAACGTCATGCGCAGAGTGGTCAGCGGCGTCTGGAGCTCGTGGGAAGCGACGGCGACCAACTCCGAGCGCATTTCGTCGAGGCGAACCAGATCCGTCACGTCGTACAGCAGCAGGATGGCCCCCCGTTGTTGCGGATTCAGCGCTGGAACAGGCACGACACGTGGCAGGAGCCGCCGGACCTCGCCATCCTGTTCGACGCGCAGAGTTCGAGCCAGGTCGGCCGGCGCGGCCGGATCAGCGCCCGTGACAATCGCATTCGTCAGCGCGCTCAGGTCCAATCCGTCCAGACGGAGATCGTCGAGCGACCGTGGTTTGTGAACGCCCGCCGACGCCAGCGTCAACAGCGCGGCTCGATTCATGGACTGCACTCGGCGGTCGGCGTCGAGCAGGACAACCGCGTCCGGCAAGGCCTCCAATGTGGCTTCGAGCGTGTTCTTGGCCCGGACGACTTCGCCGATGTTCGTGCGCCGAAACTCGGACAGATCTTCGGCCATCTGGTTGAAGGCCGCCGCCAGTTCGCCAAGCTCATCGCGCGACGCCACATCGATGCGCTCAGAGAACCGACCCTCGCGGATCGCATTCGCCCCGCGTGTGAGCCGCCTGACCGGTCCGACCACCGTGCGCGTCAGATGCCAGGCGACGGCAACCGCAATCCCGAGGGCCGCCAACGTGATGGCCAGCACGGCTCGACGCGCGCCGGCGGCCTCGTCGCGCGCACCTGCGACCTCTGCTCGTGCGAGTGCAAAGTGTCGATCGCGAATAGCGGTCGTCAGAGCGACCGCGCGGCGCAAAACAGGGTTGGCCCGTTGATGGTATTGGACGAGACCTTCGCGTTCGGACGCGACGGCAATCACACCGTCCGCGGCCTGTCGATACGCCCTCAATTCCGCAAACAGCGGGGTTGCCAGGTCTCGTTCGTCGTCCGCGCCGAGGAGGCCGAAAAGATCCGTCACTGCGCGATCGACGACCGCGCGCTCGGTCGCCAATACTTGCGTCCCGCGATCGTCGCCGGCAAGGATCAGCAGCACGGCATCGTCTTCGCGCTCGAGCGCGCCAGCGAGCCTGGAGGTGACCGCGGTGACCGACTCGCTCTGCCGCACCGTGTCGGTGACAACGCCACTGAGGCGCGTGAGCGCGAAGAAGGTCCAGACGCTCGCCATCACGGTCGTGAGGACCAGGAGTCCTGCCGCGACGACGAATCTGAGACGAAGGCGCCCGGGAATCATGGCTGGTCAGGCGAGGCCGTATCGCTTGCGCTTGCGCTGCAGCGTGGTGGCGTCGATGTCCAGGATGCGTGCCGCGGCCTCGAGCGACGGCGCCTGGGCGACGACGCGAGCGATGTGTTCCCGTTCCAAGACTTCGAGCGAAATGGGCGCGCCGACACGCGCGGCGGGGTTGATGCCGTCCACCTCTGACGCCGCCGGTGGCGCCAGTCCAAGATCGGCCGGCTCCAGAACGTCCCCGAGCGCGAGAATGACGGCGCGTTCGACCGCATTGCGCAGCTCGCGCAAGATTGCCGGGCCAGTGATGCGTGAGGATTGCGTGTTCCGAGCCGCTCGAAAACCTCAGCGCGGAGCGG
This sequence comes from uncultured Acidobacteriota bacterium, assembly GCA_963802675.1. Lineage (GTDB taxonomy): Bacteria > Acidobacteriota > Vicinamibacteria > Vicinamibacterales > UBA2999 > JACCSI01. The sequence continues at coordinate 1,243,845 of CAWDJL010000013.1, read as the reverse complement.
CGTTGCTTTCGCGCGAAAATCGCGAGGTAGTAACGCGCCAGGAGCAGCGTGTCTTCGGGTCGCTCGCGCAGTGCCGGCAGCGTCAGCGTGACCACATTGAGGCGATAAAAGAGATCTTCGCGGAAGCGCCCGGCGCGCACCTCGGCTTCGAGATCGCGGTTGGTCGCCGCGATGAGTCGGACATCCGCCTGTCGCTCTCGAGCGTCGCCAAGCCGCTCATACGTCTGGTCGTTGAGAAAACGCAGGAGACGGACCTGGGCATCGGCGGTCAGCTCACCAACCTCGTCGAGGAGCAGCGTTCCACCCTCGGCCTCCTGGACCTTACCAGCGACGTCGGCGACGGCACCGGTGAAGGCCCCTCGGCGATGCCCGAACAGGGCGCTGGTCATCAAGTCGCCCGAAAGCGCCGGACAATTCACCGTTACGAACGGTGCATCGGCACGCGGGCTGTTGACGCGAATCCAGCGCGCGAGCACGTTCTTGCCGGTGCCGCTTTCGCCGCGCAACAGGAGCACGGCATCCGATGCGGCCGCGCGCGAGACCGTCTGAAGGAATCGGACGAATACCGGGCTCCGAGACTCGAAGAACGCCGGCTCACCGCTTTCGTCCAGTTCCTCCTGGAGTTCTGCCAGTCGGCGACGGAGTCGCTGGGCTTCGACCACGCGACTGGCGGCCAGCCGGATCTGATCGGGCGTGAACGGCTTCGGCACGTAGTCGATGGCGCCCCGCCTGATCGCATCGACGGCGCTCTCGATGGAGGCGAATGCAGTGACAACGATCACCCCCAACTCCGGCTGACGCGCGAGCATTTCCGGAATGAGATCGAGCCCGGCATCGGCTCCGAGCCAGAGGTCGAGAAAGACGACCTCGAAGTGCCCGCGCTCCAGAGCCTCGAGGGCAGCGCCTCCGGTCGCCACACCGAGCACGCGCGCACCGGCGGCCTCCAGGCAGAGCCTCAGTGACTGGCGTACGCCAGCATCGTCATCGACGACCAGCGCCGCCCAAGGCGCCTTGCTGACCGCAGTGATCCCGCCCAGGTCTTGGTGTGCGACTTCTCCCATGGACTGTCCCTGTTTAGCATCGCAAGCTTCCCGCCACCAGCACATTCGCGAGAGCCTTTTGCAGGAAGGGGATGCCGAGACGCGCACTGCAGGGATGTCCATGCAAAGTGCCCGGTGAGTGGGCACGGCACTCCTGCAAAACGCCGCTACAACGACGCGTTCCAACCGATGTGGTTTTCTGAGGCGGACCGCTTACGACGTCGCGAGATACCCGCGGCGGGCTCTGACCCGGAGCGATCGGTCGCGGACTTCGACACGGATCGAGTGCCAGCGCCCGTCCCGATGGCCGAGGCTCGAGTATCCGATGTAATACTGCTGGCTCAGCTCGTCCGCGATGCTGGTGGTCGCGCGGTCGAGATCACGCGAATCGCGTACGATCTCGGTGCGACCCCCGCTGTCGTCGGTCATCTCGCGCAGGGCCATGACGTTGACCCCATCCGCAGGGCCGAACTGACCCATCGTCGCCGGCGAATACCGGGGGGGCTGGACCGGCCAGGGCACTCGGGGGCGCCCGCGTCGGGGAATGGGCAAAGGCATTGGGGGAAGCGGCGCCCGCGGAAACGGCGGCTGGCGCGGCAAGAAGGTCGGTTCCCCCTGCCCGTCGATGCCGACGGCATAGACCAGCACCTCCGTCTGACGCACCAATTGCCGGACGTCCCGAACGTCGGCTCGACTATTCGTGTCGTTGCCATCGGAGATCACGACAACCGCCTTCTTCCGGTTGCGGCCGCCTTGCGCCATCGGAAGCGCTTCGAGAACCGCGTCGTACAGCGCCGTGCCACCCGCCGCGCGCACGCGGCGCAAGCTGGCGCTCGCGGCGCTCCGATTCGAGGTCCAATCCTGAATCAGTCTGACATTGCTGTCGAAGCTGTAGATGAAGACCTCGTCGTCCGGACCGAGGAGATGGTCGAGAAAGCCTTCGATCGCGGCAAGCGCGTTGACGATCTTGTCGCCGGCCATGCTGCCGCTCGTATCCAGCACGATCCCCAGGCTCACTGGCACACGCTCGGCGCTGAAATGGGTGATTTCGACTGGTTGGTCATCTTCATAGACGACGAAGTCGGTCTGCTTGAGCTCCGGAACGAAGCGGCCCGAACGATCGGTTACGGTGGCCGTCACGTTGATCAGCTCTACGCCGCTCCGGAACCGGAAGCCTTCCTGCCCACTCAGCCGACTGTGCGACATGAAGAGAGCGGCGCCCACCATCGCAAGCGCTGTGCTGCGACGAAACTTCAGGTGAGGCATGATCGTGTTCCTGCACGCAAAAGTCCTGCCCCTCGCATCCTCGCGTCCAGCCGCGGATTCGCGACCTTTCAGGTCGGATCTGACTCTGTTGGTGGACGCGCGTTGTCCTCATTCGAGGCTCCAGGGCTGGGACGAGGTTGACGTTTCGGCTGTGAGCTCATCGCACAGCCGGAATCACCTCGGCGTCCAGAAGGACAACGATACCCTCCGCGATCATCGATCGAACAGTGGGGATCACCTCGCGAATCTTGCTCTCGTTCTCGATGACAAGCACGACGGCCGGTTTGTCGTGCGGAAGGCCAATCAACCCCTTGCGCTGAACCCCCCGATGCGCCCCGAACCCTGTGATCCCGGACATGACGGTGGCGCCCGCGATCCCGTGCGCCTCGAGTACGCGGACCACCGCATCGTGGAGCGACTCGCCTTGCCATTCGTCGCGCTGGTCGAAGATCGCGAGAAGAAGCTTCGCCGGCGCCGGTATGGCCGGAGCCCGTTCAACGGTCATGATGGCCCCTCTCGTCGAATAACTCGGCCAGCTTTGATGCCCGGTATCGTCGTCCGGCCGTGACGTAGTAGAGAGTCGGGAGCACCAGCAGCATCAATACCAGCGTCGACGCCAGCCCCCCGACGATGACCGTGGCGAGCGGGCGTTGGATATCCGACCCAATCCCGGTCGCCATGGCCGCAGGGATCATCCCCAGCATCGCGACCACAATCAACATGAACATCGGGCGCACTTGTGATTTGGCACCCGCCACGACCGCATCCCGAAGCGAGGCGCCGGGTTCGTTCAACTGGCGATTGATTTCCGCGACGTACAACAGTCCACCCATGACCGCCACGCCAAACAGCGTGACGAATCCCACGGCGGCCGACACCGACAAATGGATCCCACGAAGGTAGAGCGCGAGGATTCCCCCAACGAACGAGAAGGGCACGTTGACCAGCACGAGCCCGGCATCGCGCACGGAGGCGAAAGCGACGAACAGCAAGGCAAAGACGATGAGAATCGTCACCGGCAGGATGATCGTCAATCGTCTTCGCGCTCGCGCGAGGTTCTCGAATTGGCCGCCCCATGTAATGCGATAACCATGCGGCAGTGTCACGGACGCAGCCACTTTCCCCTGGGCCTCCGCGACAAAGCCGCCCTGATCACGTTCGCGGATATTCGTGCGGACGGTGATCTGGCGCTCGTTCTCGCGGCGGGCGATGATGCTCGGACCGCGGACGGTTTCGATGCGCGCCAGATGGCCGAGTGGGACGCGGCCTGCCGGCGTCGACACGAGAATGTGACCAATGGCCGTGGGATCTGTCCGCGCCTCCGGCACGTAGCGCACCGTGACGTCGAAACGACGTTCCCCTTCGAACACCGCCCCCACCGCGCGGCCGCCGATCGCAAGTTCAATCACCTCCTGCACGTCCGTGATGTTCAGGCCGTAGCGGGCCAGGACCGCCGCGATCGATCGCCATTCGTAGTTGCGCCTGGTCGGCCTCCTGCTCAACGGACGTGTCCGCGGCTCCAGGCACGGTCCTGACGACGTCGAGTACCTCCCCCGCCAGGCGGCGAAGGACGGACAAATCCGGGCCCGTGATGATGACCGCGAGATCGGCCGACGAACCCGTCGCGATTTCGGTGGAGGTATCGATGATTGGCTGCGTAATGTTGAACGTCGCTCCGGGAATGTTCCGGTTGAGCCGCTGCGACAGCTCCTGAACCAGATCCCGCTTGGTCTTCCCCGATGGCCACTCGGAATACGGGTGGGGTTCGATCAAGAGCTCATTGCGATTGGGCCCGAACGGATCCATACCGGAATCGTTGCGCCCGGTCTGGGACATCACCATCCTGACTTCCGGCGACTCACGAATGAGTTGCCGGATGCGGGCGGCGGTTTCGGCAGATTCTTCGAGCGAGATTCCCGGCGGCAGATTCGACCGAATCCAGATCACCCCTTCGTCGAGCTGGGGCAGGAACTCGGTTCCGACGCCTCCAGCCAATGCGACGGCCAGGATCACGAGGGCCACTGGCCGTGCCGATTGTGAGTCGCGCGTGCTCGAGCGTCCAGCGCACAGCCACTTCGTAGCGGTCGAAGACCCACTCCAGGACCGGGTTGCGCCAGGTGCGGGCACCATGGCGGAAGAGCCAGGTGGACAACACCGGGACCAGGGTCAGGGCGAGGACGAGCGCACCGAGCAGTGCAAAACACACCGTGTACGCCATTGGTGCAAACAGGCGACTTTCCACCCGCTCGAGCGTGAACAGTGGCAGATACGCGGCAATGATGATGACCAGCGAGAAGAAGATCGGACGCTGCATCTCGATGGCCGCTCGCCGAATGGTCTCGTCAACGGTGACCCGATGCTGAGCCTCGCGATCTCGTTCGGCCAGCCGGCGCAAGATATGCTGCACCATCACGAGATTGCCATCGACAATGATGCCGAAATCGATCGCGCCAAGGCTGAGCAGGTTGGCGGGGATTCCGGCGATGTGCATGCAGACGAACGCAAAGAGCAGCGACAATCGGGATGGTCAGGGCGGTCAACAGCGCGGCGCGCACGCTGCCGAGCGTCACCGATAGCACGAACATGACGATGAGCAGCGCTTCCGTCAGCGTTCGCGTGATGGTGCGAAGCGTATTGCGGACGAGTTCCGTACGATCGTGAATCGGAACGATCCGGATGCCTTGAGGCAAGCGGGTCGCGTTCAGGTTGTAGACCGCGTCGTGGATGGCGCGGAGCACAGCGCTGGGGTTTTCCCACCGCCGCATCAGCACGATGCCTTCAACGCCACCCGTGCGATCGTTCAATCCGAAGATACCGGTGCGCGGCGCGGCACCGATCGAAACCCGGCTGATATCACCTAGCAGCACGGGCACACCGCCCTTGGCTTTGACGGCAATGTTTTTGACGTCAGGCGCCGACTGGATCAGCCCAACGCCACGGACCACCATCGCCTGCTGACCGCTGCTCACCAACGCGCCGCCGGCGTTCCGGTTGTTCATTTCGACTGCCGCCGCGACCTCGGCGATCGTGAGTCGGTATTTCTCCAGCGCAAGCGGATCGATCTCGATCTGATACTGCTTGATCAAGCCGCCGAACGTGACCACCTCCGCGACACCTTCGACCTGCGCCAGGCGCGGCGCGACGATCCAGTCCTGCACCTCGCGCAACTCCATCTCGTCGAAGCCGTCGCCCTCGAGGACGTAGCGGTAGAACTCGCTGATCCCGGTCGACAAGGGTCCGAGCGTGGGGGTCACGCCCGCCGGGCAGCGCGACGTCGCGAAGCTTTTCGAGGACGAGTTGCCGGGCGAAGTAGTCGTCGGTCCCGTCGGCAAACGTCAACTCCACGACTGCCAGCCCAAAGATCGTTCGCGACCGTCGGGCGATCACGTGGGGCACGTTGTTGAGGGCGCGTTCGATCGGAATCGTGACCTGCTGTTCGACCTCCTCGCTGGCGTTGCCTGGGAAGACGGTAATGACCACGACGCCGGTGTCCGAGATGTCCGGGTAGGCCTCAATCTGAAGTTGCTGGAATGACCAGATGCCGAGCGCGACGAGACCAAGCCCGAAGATGACCCGTCAGGAGCCGATGATGAAGGGCGTAGGGGAGAAGTCCAGCCCACGATTCGCGTCGCTACTGGCCCATCAGCAGCATCGTGCCGTCGACAACCACGCGATCGCCGCTCACCAGACCACTGGTCACCACAATCGCCTCGCCATGGCGAGGACCGAGTGACACGTCACGTCGCTCGAACTCGCCACGGGTCCGTTCGACGAAGACGGAGGTGCGTCGTTCGTCCTGGACGATCGCCCCGGCCGGAACCGTCACAACCGGACGTGCCGGACCCACGTACCGGACGCGCGCAAACATTTCCGGCTTGAGCCGTCGGCGCGGATTCTCCAGCTCGGCGATGACTCGCGCCGTTCGTGTTTCGGGATCGAGCGCACTGGCCACTCGCGTGATCTGTCCATCGAAGGATTCGTCAGGATAGGCCGTCAGCATGATCGCGACGCGCTGACCGGCCTGGACGCGTGCGAGCGCACTCTCGGGAACCGCAGCAACGACCCAGACGCGGGCCAGGTCCGCCACGGTCATCACCGGCGATGCCGTGTCGCTGCGATACTCGCCGGGCGCGACCGCAACCTCGACGACTTCGCCGGTGATCGGCGACCGGACACTGCGCTATAGCATCGTGCTGATCCGGATTCACACCAAAAAACTGCAGACGACGGGCCACGTCATCCTCGGTGGCGCGCGCCTGCTCCAACGCGGCGCTCGCGACTGCCAGCTCGGTCTCCGCCGTGAGGACGTCCTTTTGCGCCATTGCGCGGTTGGCGAGAAGGTCGCGCGCGCGGCTCACGTCGGCTTCGGCCTTGGCGAGCGCCGCCTGCCGGTGTGTGACATCCGCCAGCGCCTGACGACGCGCCGCCTGCAGCGCCGGAGATCTCGGCGGTTTCGACGGTCAGCAGCACCTGACCCCGTTGGACGCGGTCGCCGAGTGTGACGGCGACCTGTCGCACCCGCCCCGGCGCGGGCAGCGCGAGGCGGGCGAGGCGCGCTGGAATCGCTTCAACCTTGCCCGGGATCTCGAGTTCGTCGACCGGCAGGACGGCCGCGGTCGCGGGGGCCACCCGAATCCGTTCGAGCTGCGGTGAGGCGGGGTCGAATTTGATGACGTTGTCGGATCGCGTCGGCTTGGCGGTCGCCGTCGACGACGCGTCCACTGGGTCGCCCGCTCGAGTGCACCCGCCGATGCCGGCGAGGAGCACTCCCAGCCCTGCAACGATCGACCATCTCATGGAGCGGCGTCTCCTCCCACCGCGGCACGCACGAGGAAGACGCCGCGCGCATACTCCGCGCGCGCGTCGTTCCAGGCCTGCATCGTCTCGTTGAATGCCCGCTGCGCATCGAGGAATTCGATCAAGGTGGCTTCTCCGCGTCGATAGCCGTACTCCGTAATCGCGCGCACGTCACGCGCCTGGGTGAGCATGTCGGCTTCGACAAGCTCGAGCGCAGCGGCAGCGGCGGAGTATTGTGCGGCGGCAACATCAACGTCGCCCGCGATTGTTAGTTCGAGCTGGCGTACGCGGGTCTCGACCTGACGGTCCTCCTCTTGTGCGCGCGCGATGTTCCCTTGATTGCGGTCGAACAGCGGCAACGGCGTACTGAAGAAGAGACCGATCGAGTTGCCGCGGCCGGCAGACCTTGCTGCCGCCGGTACTCGCCACCAATCGTGAAATCGATCTGCCCCTGCGCAAGCTGAAGCCGGATCTCGGCCTGCGTTCGCGCGCGGGTGCGCTGAAGCGCGCGGAGGTCCGGCCGCGTGCGAAGCGCGCGCGCTGCCAGGTCGGTTGCGCTGTCGGTGATGGGCGCCGGTGGCGCGATCGCCTCGATTTCAAAGGCCTGGGCACCGGCCGGCCGGCCGAGCAGACGCTCGAGCCGTCGCCGCTCGACGCGCAGCTTGAGTTCAGCCGAGCGCACCGCCTGCTGAGACTGCAGCGCCGCAATCCGACTGCGGAGCAGCTCGACTTCGGCGACCTCACCGCCCGCACACGCGCTTGATTCAGCGTGACGATCTCGTCGAGGCTCGCTGCATTCTCGCGGGCCAGCGCCAGGCTCTCCTGCGCCAGTTGCACGTCGATGAACGACTGCTGAACCTCGAGCGTCAACGCGCGGATCGCATCGAGCATTTCGGCTTCGGCGATGCGCGATCCTCCAGCGCCACCTCCGTTCGACGGGTGCGCTTGCTGCCGCGCTCGAACAGCACGTCGATGCGCGCGCTGTACTCAGGCGGGCCAGCGCCGTTTTCATCGTCGAACCCAGTTCCCAGCCAATCCAGATGGTCGCCGCCGACACTGAGCACCGGATTCGGACGGAGGCCCGCGGTGATGACGTTGGCATTGGCGATGCTGAGACCCGCGCGTGCCGCGATCAGATCGAGGTTCTTGTCCAGTGCTTCCGCAACCGCCGCTTCTAATGTGAGTCGTTGGGTAGTCGTTGGTGCAGGAGAAGGTAAGGACTGCCCGGCGACAACAGCAGGCGCAGGGACGAGAACAACGAGAAGTAGCGGAAGACGGACGTGCACCGGCGTCGGGAGTGCAGCGCGCGTGCCGTATGGGCGAACGCTCAAAATGCGTTCGTTGTCAGCACCTCTCCCCACAGCGTGTTCGCGTTTTGCCGCAGTGCTCTCGTGGCGCTCGTGTATTCTGCATGGACGGGACGCCCGATACGACGGGGCGGCAAGACAGCCAGATCGGGGTCTGCGACGGCTGCGGGCTGGCCTCCGTCTTGCACACAGAACCCGTTCGGACCATGAAAACCGCACGAACGCCCTTGGCGTTGCTGACGATTTCGCTCATGTTTTTGCTGCTGGCGCAGCCGGGCCCGCATCCAGGCGCAGGATCCGGCACAGCCAATGTTCAGTAGCGGTGTGGCGCTTGTGCCGATTACGGCATTGGTGCGCGACTCTCGAAATCGTATTGTCCGCAATCTGGTGCGCGACGACTTTCAGGTCCTGGAGCATGGCCGGCCCCGTCCAATCGTGGAGTTCAGGGCCAAAGACGATGCTCCCGTCAGCGTGGCGTTTCTGTTCGACACGAGCGGCAGCATGCGTCTCGCCCTCAATCTCGAGAAGGGCATCTGGGTCGTCGAGCATTTCTTGAGTCACATGACACCGGCGACGGACGAGGCCGCGCTCTTCACCTTCCACAAATCCTTGCGCGAGGACGTGCCCTTCACGAGCGATACCCGGGAGGTTCACCGGGGCCTCGGCCACGTGAATCCGTGGGGTCTGACGTCGCTGTATGACGCCGTTGCCGAAACCGCGAAACGGCTCGCCGATCGGCCGGCGCCACGCCGGGCGATCGTCGTCATCAGCGACGGGATTGATACGAGCAGCGAGCTCACGCCTCAGCAGGTCTCGGCCCTGGCGAGCGCCATCGACGTCCCGGTCTATGTCGTGGCGGTGGTCTCGCGTGTCGACCTTCCGAGCCACGACACGGAAGTCGTGCCCGACGGGCCCGGTGGCAGCCTCTCGGATCTCGCGTATTGGACGGGAGGAGATCTGCTGTATGTCACCGTTCCCGAACACGCGGGCCCGGTGACTCGAGAGTTGATTGCGACTATGCGCCAGCAGTACTCCCTCGCCATCGAATCAGCGAGGGCGCCGGGCTGGTATCCACTTGAAGTAAAGATGAAGCGCCGGGGTCTCACCGTCCGCGCCAGACGCGGCTATTACGCCGAGACACCCTCCGCGAGTCGCTGACATCGAATTCGGCCGGGCGGTTCTTTGTGCGCTTCAGGAAGCGCCTGACATTCCACGCCCCGCAGCACTTAAACTGATCACGTGACCGGCGGCGAGCTGGCGGGAATCATCATCGGTACGACGCTGCTTGTACTGGGATGCGCTTCCGTCCTGGCCTCGCTTCTGCGGCCCCGACGAAGCACGCGGATCCTGCTGGCATTCGGTCTCGCGACGGGTCTTTACGGGACTCGCCTGCTGGCGTGGCAGGGACCCGTGCAAGCGACGATCGGCGATGCGTTTCCGTGGCGGTACTTCATCGCGTTCGTCACCTATCTGATCAACCTGCCCCTCACGCACTTCGTCGAAGGCATCATCGGCCCCGGCTGGAAGAATTCGACGCGCTGGGTCACGCGCGTGGTGACCGTCTTTGCCGTCGCGGCGATCGTCATCGACCTGGCGTTGGCCAGACCTGGCGCCTCCATCGTGGCGAACAGCTGGCTCGTATTGACCCTGATTTCCATCGCGCTGGCCCATGCGTTCTACGGCTCCACGACGGCTCGTATCCCCACCCTCCTGACCGATCGGTTCGTGATCCTCGGCGCGCTGATCTTTGCCTTGTTCATCATCAACGAGAATCTCGGCCAGATCGTCCTGCGCGGCACGAACATCGAGCCGATTGGAATGCTCATCTTCGTGCTCTGTATCGGCTACGTCGTCGCTCGGACGATCCTGCGCGCCGAGGCAGAATTCATTGGTGTCCAACGCGAGCTCGAGACCGCACGGCGGATTCAGTCGACGCTCTTGCCGCGTGAGATCCCACGGGTGGCCGACCTTGACCTCGCCGTCCGGTTCGTGCCGATGACAGCGGTGGCCGGAGACTTCTACGATTTCGTCCAGCTCGGCCCGTCCCGTGTTGGCATCCTCGTGGCCGACGTGTCCGGACATGGCATCCCGGCTGCGCTGGTTGCCTCGATGGTGAAAGTGGCGTTCTCCGCGCAGGCGGATCAGGCCGACGATCCAGCCGGCGTCCTCGCGGCCATGAACCAGATTCTGTGCCGCCATCTCGAGCATGCCTACGTGACGGCCGTATATGCCGTGGTCGACACCGCGCGCCAATCCATCACCATCGCAAACGCCGGGCATCCGCCGGCAATCGTCCGCAGATGCGGCGAAACATCGCTCGTCGAGCACGATCACGGGATCGCGCTCGGCTTCTTTCCGGAAGCGACGTATACCAATACCGAAGTCGCGCCCTTCCGCCTGCGCGATCGACTGCTGCTCTATTCGGATGGCGTCTCGGAGGCACGCGATCGCGCTGGCCAGTTCTTTGACCGCGACCGCGTAGCGGTCTGGCTGTCAGACATCGAGCGCACGTCCGCGGAACGGTTCGCCCAGACCGCACTGGGACAGCTCACGCAGTGGACGGGTGGCGGATTCGACGATGACGTGACGTTCGTGATTGTCGAGGGCGCCAGGTAGTGAACTCACGCCGAGATGACAGCAGCGCGACGCCTACTGGGGGGCGGTCCCTGGCCGAAGGAGCCAGAGGTTCCCGGTCGTCTCGGCCATATTGAAAATCAGCCGATCGCCACCGATCGCAATCTCCTGAAGATTGCTGAGAACCCGTACCAGTGATCGTCGGGCACTGTGAAAATGCTGAAACGCCACCGGCGCGCCGATGGGTCGCAACGTCGCTGGATCGAGCTGCTGGATCCAGATGCATCGGTGGCCATCAGCTTCTGACGTGTAGTACAACCGCCGGCGATCCGCTGTGAGCCGCGGCTTGTCGTCGCCGGCGTCACCGCTTGTCAGCGGAATCCAGTCCGTCGAGGGGATCGGCTGCGTGCCGCGGAACCGGGCGGCATAGATGCGCGAGTCGGTTTCGTCGGCCTTGACGAGGAACGTGATCCATTCGCCATCGCGACTAATGCGCGGTTGGTAGATCGACCGCGACGGCGCGCGCACGATGATCTCCTCGGCTTTGGTGGTCAGATCATAAACAGTGAGCGCAGGCTCAGGTCCGGCATGCCGTACGACAAACCGTCCGTCCTCGGAGAGCTGATCGAAGCGACCGGTCGAGATTTCTGCCCTCAGCTGCGGTGCACCGCCAATGGTCGGATAGCTAAACACCTTGAAGCCTGGAGTGGCTGGAGCGGCCTGGACATACTGCGCGAGCGCGACCTGTGTTCCGCCGGCAGTGAACAGCGGATGCGATTCACGCAAGGGCGTCGACGCGATCGCGGTCTCACGACCAGTACCGAGATCACGCACCAAGACATCGTCGCTGCCGCTGCGGTTCTGCACGAAGATCACGTATCGACCGTCGGGCGAGAGGTCCGGCAGCGACTTCGGCGCCGCATCGAACGTCAGCTGCTGGGGAGCAGCTTGCCCTTTGAGCGGCAGCGACCAGACGTTGACCGACGGGTGGGTTCGCGCGACGACCATGGTGCCGCCAGTCGCCACTGCGACGCGGACGCTATCTCCCATGCCCATCATCAACCGGCGCGGAGCACCCGTCGCAGTGGCCGTCTTGGGCTCGAAGGGCATGCTCCAGACGCCGCCGACTTCGTCCCCGGCCCCTGAAACGAAGACCAATTGATTGCCCTCGCTGTTCAACGCAGCGCCGCGAGTCGACGTCGGCAACAGCGTCGAGATGACCGGGCGGGGATTCTCGACGTCCGTAGCCCACCAGTAGAGACGTGGATCGCGGGCGGAAATCCCGAGGAACAGCAGTGTTTGATTGGCGATCCAGATCGGCCAGGTTGCGCCCCGGAACTCCGGCGTCACCAAACGCGGCTGACCGCCGACGGCTGGAATGACATAGCACCGGCCCGATACAGCGACGGTGTCAGTGCCTGACTTCTCGGTCGTGTAAGCAATGTAGCGACCATCTGGTGAGAACCGCGGATCATGTCCGCCTTGGACCAGGAGCCGCGGGTCGCCGCCGAAGGTCGGCATCGTGTAGAGCCCGCCACCCTCGCGCTCTGCCCGGAACACGATGGTCGACCCATCGGGCGAAAACGTCGGCTCGTGGTCGTCGCCCACCGTCTGGGTGAGGCGGACCGCCGGCCCACCGCCGGTCTGTTGGACGTAGATGTCGAGGTGATCGTCGCCCGAGCGATCCGACGCGAACGCGATCAGCTTCCCGTCGGCCGAAATCGCAGGGTCCGTCGTCAGTCCATCGTCGTAGGTGAGACGGGTCGCGACGTACTCCGCCGGGGGTGGCGGGGCCTGGCGCAGGAGCACCAACCCCAGGGCGACTGCCAGAGCGATTGCCAGGGCACCAGCAATGATCGCGAACAGCGTCGACCAGCGTCGCGTCGGTACCGCCGCGGGCTGCGACTCCGCGCTCCATTCGAGGCTCCGCTTCAGGTCGAGTGCGGTTTGAAATCGCTGCTCGCGATCCTTCGCCAGGCACGTTCGCACCACTCTCGCGAGGGAGGGCGGCACGTCGAGGATTGCCGGCTCACGCTCCAGAATCGCGCTCATCACTTTTGCTGCAGTGGGACGCTCGAACGGCTTTCGTCCCGACAGCCACTCGTACAGCACGCAGCCGAATGAAAACAAGTCGCTGCGAGCGTCGACCGGTTCACCCTGCAGCTGCTCGGGCGACATGTACTCGAGCGTGCCCATGACCTCGCCTTTGAACGTTGCCGTCCGGGTGTGGGCATCGAGACCGAACGTCAGCTGTCGGGCGATGCCGAAATCCAGCAACTTCGCGCCCGACTTGGTGACCAGAATATTTGCTGGCTTGAGGTCGCGGTGGACAATGCCCTTCGAGTGGGCGGCGTGCAACGCGTCGAGGACTTGCCCCGCGTAGTGCAGCGCCTTCTCGACGCTCAGCGGACCCGTCAATGGTCTGCCGTCCACGAACTCCATCACCAGGTAGTTCGGGCCGACGTCGTACAGCTGGCAGATGTGCGGGTGGTTGAGCGAGGAGATGGCGCGCGCTTCGCGCTCGAATTGCTGGCTGAATTCTGTCGTCGAAAACTTGAGCGCGACGATGCGATCGAGGCGCGTATCACGCGCCTTCCACACCTCGCCCATGCCGCCGGCGCCAACCGGCGCGAGGAGCTCGTACGGGCCCAGGCGCGTGCCGGCACGGTGCGTCATGGCAGTCAGCTGATCCTCCGTCTCGGAGTCTAGCAGACGAGCATTACAGATGATTCAAAGGGTTGGAGGGTCGGACCAATCAGGATTCAATCGTGGCGTTCTATCTCTCGGCGCCGCCGGTCGACCCAAGCAAACGCGCGGGCACGCGCATCCAGCTCCGCGAGATGGCAGTGGGTGGCCTCTTTCTGACCCCGACGACGAACCAGCGGCCTACCGCGGCGACGCTCGGTTCACATAGATAGTCGGGTCTGAAACGCCTCCGTAGGCCAACAATGGCCCGCGACTACGGTGCCTCACGCGAACGCTGCGATAACATCAGCCAGCAAAGAAATGGCTGGAACGCTAGCAACCGACTGCCTCGAGAACTTTGACGTGTTGCGCTCGCACCCTCGCTTTCATGCTCTTCTGCAGCGAATGGACTTCCCCGGCTAGGGGTGTGATGGGGGACACCTCAATGCGCGCACTCGTCCTCGACACTGACGGCACACTTTCACTTCGCAACCGCGCGCAACCAGACGCGCGCGACGAATGCCTCATTCGCGTCATGGCCGCCGGCATCTGCGGCACCGACCTCGAACTCCTTCGCGGCTACGCCGGCTTCTCAGGCGTCCCCGGCCACGAGTTCGTTGGCATCGTCGAGGACGCCGGGTCGGCCGACGCGACCTGGATCGGCCGTCGCGTGGTCGGCGAGATCACCGTCGGCTGCGGCGAATGCAGCGGCTGCCGCGCCGCCGGACGCGGTCACTGCGACGTGCGCACGGTGCTGGGGATTCGAGGCCGCGCCGGCGCGTTCGCCGAGTATGTGTCGCTGCCGTCACGCAACCTGCACGCGGTACCCGACTCGCTGGACGATGAGACGGCGGTGTTCGTCGAGCCGACAGCCGCGGCGTGCCGCGTGATCGAACAGGTCGAGGTTGGCGCCGGCACGAAGTCGGCCGTCGTTGGTGCCGGGCGGCTTGGCCTGCTCGTGGCGCAAGTGCTGCGCGAACAGGGCGCAGACGTGACGCTCATCGTTCGCAGCAAGCGCAGCCGTACAACCGCAACCACGCTTGGATTCGAAACGACTACTTCCGACGCTGCGGCAATGTCACTCGCCAGGCAATGTGACCTCGTCGTTGACGCGACCGGTGATCCGGCGGGCCTGGCCACGGCTCTCGCGATCACCCGCCCCCGCGGCGCCCTCGTCGTCAAGTCGACGTTTCATGGAGAAACACCGATACCGTTCGCACCGGTTGTCGTGGACGAGATTTCGCTGATCGGATCGCGGTGTGGTCCGTTCGACCGAGCGATCGAGCTGCTCGAGCGCCGGCGCGTCACGGTCAAGCCGCTGATCGCTGGCGTGTATCCGCTCGAGCAGTTTGAAACCGCGTTTGACGAAGCCAGGCGCGGCTTGAAGGTGATCCTCACTCCTACTGCGCCGGCTTGACGAACAGCGTCTCATCCACCTTGACGTTGTGCTCCATCTTCGAGACGGTGATCGTGAAGTTCTGAATCGACGAGGACGACCTCAAGCGGAACGGCAGCTTGATGCCATCGACCTCCTTGTAGTCGAGAAACTCCGTGACCTGCTCGACGTCCTGGCCGAGTTGGGGGATATTGACGGTCATCACCATCCGGATGGGCATAAAGGTTTCGGCGTCGACATACTGACGCATGACCGAGCCACTGGTCGGGTCGAAGATCAACAGGTACGCTTCCCTATCACCAACCTTCTCTTTGCCCTTCAACTCTACGGTGGTGCCCTGGTCCTTGTAGTTCAGAAACGGGTGTGGAAACGAGCCGTTCTTCAGGTTGTCCAGCTGATTGCCGCTGACCTCGCGATTGCCTTGGAGCGAATCGAGCACGTACCCGGCGTGACCATCGAACCGCTGGTCGAGCACGAACGGGCCAGCGCCGAGCGAGGTCAAGTCGGCCTTCAAGAGCATTCGTGACTTGTTCGGCGCCGCATTGAGGAGCTCGATCGAGCCTTCGACGTCGCCGCCCGGTGTCGAGAGCACGATCGTCCCGGTCGTCAATCGCGACTTCAGCTTCGCATGCGCTGGGCGACCTCCGAGCGCGGCCAGACTCTTCTCAACGACTTCGTCTGCCGTCTGAGCCCGGACAGTGGTGGCCGAGGCGAGAAAGAACAGCGGAACAGCTAGCCTGATCAATACGCTCGTCATCGGTCGCGCCTCCAGTTGTGAGATCTTACGCTGATGCAGCACCCTCGCTGGACCAAAATCCCGCCCTTGGTGTCTAAGAGCTGAGACGCCAGCGTCATCGTTTTGTTACAGATGACTCGAGTCGATTCCGCCATTCTTAACCTTGCCGAGTGGTTCTGCCAGAAGTTTCAGCTTCTGACCGGACGGACCAATGTCTGGCTGGCCGTCCAGCTCACGAATCTGAGCATCATCGTGTACTTCGTCTGGGCCGGCCTGCAATTCTTGAGCAGCGACGCTGCCACTCGAATCGTGATTGGCGTTTTTTGCGGCGGATTGTTGTATGTGCTGTCGCAGACCATCTTCAAGGTTCCCATCGAAGCCTACGAAAGCAACGCCTACCGGCGCGTCGCCAATGGCTTCCGGAACCCGAGGCGCGTTCGAGACGCGCTCTTGCGAATCCTGTTCCTGACGTTGACCATCGCCCTCCTCTATCCAATCCTCCTCGTCTACATCTTCTATCCAGTTGTCCTGGCTTACGTCAGCCTCCATTTCTATATGGTGATCCTCACCTACTCCCTCGTAGTGCTGACAACGGTGGTGTTGTACCTGCTGGCGTGCGATCCGCTGCCGCCATGCGCCGGAAGGGTCGCAGAGTGGTTGCGAGGGTCGGTGCCGGCACGAGCTAGCGAGGCTCGCCCCGCGGAGCGGGGCAAAACAAAACTGCCCTCGCGAAGCGGAGCCGACGTGCTCTTCTGGGCGGAGCTTCGCGAGCGTCAGGTCCGACGGTCGATCACTCGCTTCGCCTTCCCAACTGAGCGCTCTACTGCACCAGGGTCGACGACAACCACATCCGCAGTGATACCGATGTAGACCTTGATGTGGTGTTGAAGATCCGCGGCCGCCTGTGCGCAATCGGACGTCGGCGCCAGGCCGGACTGGGGCTCGACCCTGACGGTCAGCTCGTCGAGCGAGCCGTCTCGGCGCACTTCCAACACGTAATGCGGTGCAAGCTGGGGACAACGCAGGATTAGTTCTTCAACCTGACTCGGGAACAGGTTGACCCCGCGAATGATGAGCATGTCGTCGGTGCGCCCCGTCACCTTTGCCATTCGCCGCATGGAACGTGCGGTCGGGGGCAGAAGTCTCGTGAGATCCCGCGTGCGATAACGGATGACCGGCAACGCTTCCTTGGTCAGCGAGCTGAAGACGAGCTCGCCCTCTTCGCCGTCTGCCCGCGCCGCGCCGGTCGCGGAGTCGATGATCTCAGGATAGAAGTGGTCCTCCCATATCACCGGACCGTCCTTGCTTTCGACGCACTCGGCTGCCACACCCGGACCGATCACTTCCGACAACCCGTACAAGTCGACGGCGTCAATGCCGACTCGCCCCTCGATCTCTGTGCGCATCGCCTCGGTCCAGGGCTCGGCGCCGAATATGCCGATCGACAGCGAGCTCTGCCGAGGGTCGAGGCCTTCTCGCTCGAACGCTTCGACAATGTTCAGCATGTACGACGGCGTGACCATGATGACATCGGGCCGAAAGTCGATGATGAGCTGCACGTGCTTCTCAGTCTGTCCGCCTGACATCGGTATCACGGTGCAGCCCAGACGCTCGGCTCCGTAGTGCGCCCCGAGTCCGCCCGTGAACAGGCCATACCCATAAGCGACGTGCACGATGTCGCCCGGCCGCCCGCCCGCCGCGCGTATGGAGCGAGCCATCAGCGAAGCCCACGTCTCGATATCGCGCGCCGTGTAGCCGACGACGGTCGGCTTGCCGGTCGTCCCACTCGAGGCATGTACGCGCACCACCTGCTCGCGCGGCACAGCAAATAAGCCGAACGGGTACCCGTCGCGGAGGTCCTGCTTGGTCGTAAACGGAAAGCGCGACAGATCGCTGAGTACCCGAAGATCGTCGGGATGCGCCCCCGCCGCAACACACTTGGCTCGGTACGGGGCCACATGATCGTACGTGTGGCGGACGGACCAGCGCAGCCGTTCGAGTTGCAAGCTTTCGAGTTCGTCTCGACCAGCCCGCTCAATCGGATCAAGGGCGATCGATGGG
Source organism: uncultured Acidobacteriota bacterium (assembly GCA_963802675.1). Lineage (GTDB taxonomy): Bacteria > Acidobacteriota > Vicinamibacteria > Vicinamibacterales > UBA2999 > JACCSI01. Next base: position 1,225,983 of record CAWDJL010000013.1, on the reverse strand, counting down.
TGGTGGCGTTTCGGCACCGCCTGCGATCAGTGCCCCGTCCGCGAGAGACGATGCGCGGCCATCGCCTGTTGATGCTCGGGCGACGCCATCGACTGCTGTTGATATTCGAGATACTGTGCGACGAATGGCTCGCGCGCGACGTCGAACGCCAAATTTGTGAGCTTCTTCGTGAGTCGCGTCGACGTCCACGCCATCGCGAGTACGCGGCTGCTCAGTTCCTCGATCTTGGCCTCGAACGAGTCGTCCTCGACAACCCAGTCAACCAGGCCCCAGTCGAGCGCCGTTGGGGCGTCCACGACATCAGCAGCGAGGGCGAGCCGCTTGGCGCGCCCGAGGCCGACATGACGCGCGATGCGCCACATGCCAATTCCGGGAATGATGCCCTCTTTGACTGCGGTCACGCCGAACCGCGCGTCGGCCCGGGCGATACGAAGATCACAAGCCAGCGCGAGCTGTAGCCCACCACCGATGCAATGTGACTGGATGGCCGCGATGACGACGGCATCGAGTGCCTCGAGCCGTGCGAGTGCGCGCTCCCAACGCTCGAAGAATCCCATCGCGATTTGACCGTGCGACAAGGCCGTCACGTCGATGCCGCTGCAAAATGCGCGGCCAGCCCCGCGAACGACAACGAGGCGGACCTGTGCGGCAACTTCCAGCGCATCGAGAATCGTGTTGAGATCGCGCGTCCATTGTTCGTTCGCACAGTTGAGGACGGCGGGCCGGTTGAGCACGATGGTGGCGACCGGGTCGCGCACCTCGGCGTACATGGTTTCCAGCTGCATGGGGTTGCCGTGCTGGAGTCTACACCGGCTAGTGGACTGTATTCAGCTGAATCAGTAGCGGCCAGCGAGCCGAACTTCCGCCTGAAGGCGGAAGCTACGCGATCTCGCTTGGGGATTCGCGATATTGTTTTGGAATTCGTGGCTTCCGGCTTTAGCCGGAAGATTGAACGGCGATATCGATCACGCTGACACACGGCACGAGACGAACTGCATCACTCGGTCAGGCCGTCGTCTGCGACGGACCACTCCTCGCCCGTGGCGAGTTCGCGAAAGAAAAAAGGGCCGGGCTCCAGTGACGGAAACCCGGCCCCCAAGGTCGCTCGACGACTGCAGCCTATTGCGTCGTCGTTGCCGGCAGGGCGAGGGTCGTGTATCCGCCGTTACGCGGGATCACGATGTACTGCCGACCCTGGTGCAGAAACGTCATCAAGCCGTATTGCCCCACGCGCGGGGTGGCGACCTGGCCGACGCGCTTGCCGGTCTTCTTGTCAATCGCAAACAGGTGCGGGCGATTGTCGGCCGTCGTCCCACTCGCGAGGAGCAGCGTCGATGTCGCTGCCAGGGCGGCATGTCCGCGGCGGCCCCAGTTGGTGTCGACGTTCACGCCGTTCAGCAGCGGATTGTTTCGGAATGCTTCCTGCTGCTTGGCGTCCGTGTCGCCGTGCGGAATCATCCACAGATGCTCGCCGGTATTCATATCGATCGCGACGATCTTGCCGAGCGGCCCCTTGAACAGGTCGGGAATGCCGAACAGTGGATCGCTCGGATCAGGTTTCGGCGGGGGCGCGCCGCCATCGCCGCCGCCTCCGCGAGCCACGGCCCAAGGCGACAAGGTCTTGCCCGTCATCTTGTCGTTGTCGCGCTCCTTCGCTGGCGCAAGGATCGTCGGCGAGCACCCCATCGTCGTGGTGATGAAAATGATCCCGGATGTCGGATCGGCCGCAGGCGGCCCTGTGATGTTCGCGCCACCGCCGCCACCAGGACAGATATTGGCTGGCCCCTTGCCTTCGGCATTGCCGCGATGCGTCGGCGCTGCGAACAGCGGTGCGATCAGGTCGCGCTCCTTCGCTCGTGCCAGCGCCAACTTCTTGATCTCGGGCGTGAAGTCGATCAAATCCTCTTCGCGCCGGCCCTGCAAGTCGAACGGCGCCGGCTTGGTGACGTGCGGCTGGGTCGCCGAAAGCTTCTCACCCGGCACCTTGGACTGCGGCACGGGCTTGTCGACGATCGGCCAGATCGGTTCGCCAGTTTGACGGTTGAAGGAATAGACCCACGCCTGCTTGGTGATCTGGAAGAGCCCCGGAATGCGACGCCCGCTGACGTTGACATCGAGGAGGATGGGCGCCGTCGGCGTGTCGTAGTTCCAGATGTCGTGCTTGACCAGTTGTTGATGCCAGACGCGCTTGCCGGTCTTGACGTCGAGCGCGATCACGCTGGTACTGAACAGATTGTCCCCCGGACGAAACCCTCCGTAGTAGTCGATCGTCGCGCCGTTGGTTGGAATATAGACGAGGCCGCGCTGCGGATCCGCGGACATCGGCGCCCAGGACGACACGTCGCCCGTCCAACGCCACGCGTCGTTCTCCCACGTCTCGTGACCAAACTCACCAGGTCGCGGGATGACGTGGAACTTCCAGAGGAACTTTCCGGTCCTCACGTCGTAGGCCAGGATGTCGCCCGGCACGTTTTCGACGCGTGTCTGGTTGTAGCCTTGCTCCGCTGAGTTCCCGACGACGAGCACGTCGTTGACGATGATGGGGGGCGAGGAGGTGGTGATGTAGCCCAGTTCGAGCGGCAGTCCCTTCGCGGGATCGTATTTCTGCTCGGTCTGCCGCCACGGCACCCAATCCGCAATCAGATCCTTCAGCAAGTCGACTGATCCGCTCTTCGGAAAGCCTGCGACCGGGACAGCGCCACCCCAACCCTCGAGCGGTTTGCCGGTCTTGGCGTCGAGCGCGTGGAGGAAGAAGCCGGGTGTCGTCACGAACACGACCCCGCGGCCGTTGATGCGCCGGAAAGCCACGCCTTTGCCGTGGTTCGATCGCATCGAGTACTCATGCCGGGGGGTTGATGGCTCCTGGAAGGTCCAAAGTGTTTTTCCGGTCGCGGGATCCAGGGACACCACGGTACGTCGCGGACCCGACGTGGTAATCAGCATCCCATCGACGTAGATGGGCAGCCCGCGCGCGTTGATGTCGCCGACCTCGACGCCCGGCGGGACTTCCCCATTCCACTCCCACGCGACCTGCAGCGAGTTGAAGTTCGTCGCGTTGATCTGGTCGAGTGGCGAATATCTGGTGGAGGTGTCGCCGCCAGTGATGGCCGGCCACTCGCCTTTCTGTTGGGCGTCTCCTGGTCGTCCGGCAATCACTACCGCAATTGCCACGGCCAGCAGGCCACACAAGACGTGTGGCGTCCAGCTCCGTGCAGGCTGACTTGTCATGGGTACCTCAACGACGCTGAAAACACTGAAACGGCGCGCTTAGGATGTGGCGGCAGAGGCATTTTTGTCAATCTCACAGTGGGGAGCAGGGCGGAGGGCTCAGGGCGCAGGGCCAAGGGCGGCAAGGCAATTGGGCACCAGCCTCGGCACTTGAGGCCGTCTACTGCATCCGACGGATCCGCCGCGCCCTCGACGAAACCGCGGCCGCGGTGGCGAGCCATCCGGCTCGATCCGGTGGCGGCGATTCGAGACCTATGACGACTGTCTATAGCACCACACGGTCCTCGATGCCGAAAACGGCCCACCGGTTCGGTTCCGCGGCATAATCACGGCACATGCCTTCCGAGGGACGGTCTCGTGCCGGCACCCCGATTACGGTCAGGCGCTTCGAATCGGCCGCCGAGGCGGACCGTCATGACCTCGACTTCTGGATGCAGATGACCGACACCGAACGCGTGTTGCACGTGTGGCGGTTGAGTCGGGAAATGTGGCTCCTGCGAGGCGACCGCCCCGATGAACCCGGACTTTGTCGATCTGTTGCGCGCGTTCAACGCCGCTAACGTCCGGTTTCTCGTGGTTGGCGCCTACGCGCTCGCGCTGCACGGCCGCCCGAGAGCCACCGGCGATCTGGACATCTGGATCGACGCCACTCCGGAGAACGCCGCACGTGTGATGCACGCACTGGCGGCGTTTGGCGCCCCGCTCACCGACGTATCCGTCGAGGATTTCGCCCGCGAAGCCGTCGTGTACCAGATTGGCGTGCCGCCCGGCCGCATCGACATCCTGACCGCACTCACGGGACTGACATTCGGCGAAGCGTGGCCGGGGCGCGTCCGTCGCCCCTTCGGCGAGGTCGAGGTCGACTTCATCGGCCGGGAGGCTTTTCTGCGCAACAAGCGGGCGATCGGCCGCCCGAAGGATCTCGGAGACATTCAAGGGATGGAGTAGCCAGGCCGACTATTCAGAGCGTTTTCAGGAACGCAATCAATGCGTCCTTGTCGCTCTTCGAGAGAGACAAGCCGAACCGGTGTCCTTTGACAGCGCGCGTTTTGATTCCGTATCCGCGGAATCCCGTCGGCACATAGTCGTCGCGCAGCCGCGTGGGATCGAGCCAGTCTTCGAGCGTCGCGACCGAGCCGTTGTGCTCGAACGGGCCCCGATACCAGACACCGCGCAGCGAGGGGACTTTGTAGTAACCCGTACCTCGGCGCGTGTAGAGCGTGAGCGTCGGATCCGTGCCAATCGGCGTCGGCATCACGTCGTTTCGCGAGAAGTCGCTGGCTGGTGGTGTGAACCCGTCGGCCGGCACTAGCTTGTTGTTCGTATACAGCGGCGGGGTGTGACAGACGGCGCAGCCGACGCGCTGAAAGACGCGCTCGCCCTGCTTGCTCAGCGCGCTGGGCGGGTTGGGATTGGGCGGTGGCGTTAACGAGTACAGGAACTTCGCCAGCGCATACAGTTGGGTGTCGCTGTAACGTCCTCCCCCGGGGAACGCAGGGTCGGTCGGGTCTGGCAGCTCTCGGAACTCCTTGCCCGCAGGGACGAAGTCGCCGAAGCGGGACAGGAAGTCGAGCTCGTTGTTGAGCGCAGCGTAGCGCATGAGGTCTTCGATGCCGCGGTGTCGCACGAGACCGGTTCTGTCGAGAAATCGCCGGTCTCGAATCCCGATGAGATCAGGAATTGCTGGCGGCGAGTCGGCGCTGGCGCGGTGCCGCCCGGCCACGCCGGCGGGAATCGCCTGGAATCGGCCAGCCAACTCCTCCAGCGTCATCGAATCGGCCCGGGCGGCCGGGTCTCTCTCCTTCAGCCACGGGGCTCCGAATAATGTCCGGAATCCGTTGCGCGCGTTCGAAAGCGAACCGCGGACGAGGCCGAACGCGACAGCGCGGTCGAACTCGAAATCCCCTTGCGCGCCTTTGATCACCTGGCCGTCCGGTTGGACTCGTGTGTGACAGAACCCGCAGGCATTGTTGCCAAGCTCGACTTTCCCTTTTTGTCGAACGACGTACGTCGTGTAGGGAAGGATGCCCTCGCCCGTCAGACGTGGGTTGACTGCCTTGTACCACTCAGGACTCCTCACATCGTCTGCCGATGCCACGTCATCGAAGAAGATGGCCGCATCGAACACGACCTCGCCCGCTGCGATCCAGTCCGCCTCGGTCTGGAGGCGAGGCGTGATCCCGACAGCGTCGTTCCAGATCACTGCAGGATCGCGCTGCTCCAGCGACTCGAAGTAACCGGGCGGCTCCTTGCCAGGTGCGTAGACTGCGTAGCCGCGGTAAATTGGGCGCACCGGAATCTTGTAGTAGGTACTCAGCCGGCACGGCTTTCGGCGTGTACTCAGCATGAGGCGCAGGAACTTCAATCGTGCTGAGGGCGGCGTCGTCCCACGTCCTCGGGACGTCGGGTGAGAAGGTGATCTGTGAGTTGGCAACGGCGAGCACCGACGCCGCCATGACGATGACGAATGCCCGTTGAGGCAGCATTGTCAGTCCTTTCTGTCGAGCCGACCACGACCGCCGCTGCCTGGGCTCCACGGGCGGGAACCTGCCCGTGCGGTCGCCCCAGCCGTGATTATTCCCGAACTCCGCAAGTTGATGCAGGCCGTTTGCGGAGAATGCTAGCGCCGGGCACTGAAAACCATGTCCGCCTCTGGGTCACTCGTTTCGCACTCGCCATAGCCACATCGCACCCTGATCTCGCGGAAGCCGACCGACTCCAGCAGCATCACGAACTCGTGTTTGTGATACCACCGCAGCCGATGCGTTCGCAGTTGTGATTGGACGAGGGTTCCTTCTTGAAATACCTCGTACTGCAGCGAGAGCTGCTGGATCTGCTCAACTCGGTCGGTGTTGCTGGCTTCATGAATTAGTACCGTCGCGCCGTCAGGGCGCACGCCGGAGCGACGAAGACGCCACAGCCGTTCGACGGCGAAGTCTCGCCAGGGGACGGCCAGCGTCAGCAGCAACTCCCCGCCCGGCTCGAGAATCGCCCAGAAGCGCTGAAGCGCCGCCATCGCTTCAGCGCGCTCCGACAGAAGCTGAAAGGACCCCGCGGGGATGAACAGCGTGCGATAGGGCCCGTTGAGCGCGAGCTCCTGCATGCGTTGTCGATGCAGTACCGGCGTCACGCCCACGCTCGCCGCTTTGGCCCGGCAGATCGCGAGCATCTCTTCCGACGCATCGACCCCTTCGACCGACAGACCATCACGCAGAAATGGAACAAGGAGCCGCCCGGTCCCGCAGGCGATCTCGAGTGCCGTCCCGCCATTCTGGGTGAGACGCTGGTGAAAGAAGGCTTGATCCCAGAACGGCTCCTCTCCGAACCAGAGATCATAGGTTTGGGCAACAAGCCCCTGGTAATCCAACTCGCTCATGACTGCGGCACGAACTAGGGTGCCTTGGGTGCCTGAGTGCCTAGGGTGCCTCGTGTGCAAACGGCGAAGTGCTTGCGATGCCCTCAGCAGCTCTGGGACTTTAGCAATGCCCCCAAGCACCTCCGGCACGTTAGCACCTCGGCACTCATGCACTCAAGCACATGGCACCAGCACTAAGGCACCCAGGCACCTGAGGCACCCAGGGACCTTTCCTGATTCGTGATCGTGCACGTCGCCGTTACGATCACAAACCGGTTAATCTAGGTTCTTCGATGTCCACGGTCCAGCGGCGGGAGCGCCGCCAGGGAACACCCAAGCTCACGCAGCAGTCGTCTGATGGCGCGCGGCCGTCGCTTCGAGCCTTCGCGGTTCCGCTGGCGCTCACCACCGGGTTGTTGGCGCTGACGCTCCTCCCACGGGTCAGGACGAGCGCCGCGCTCACCTGGTCGTTCTGGGGCGCTGTTGGTTTCCTTCTCGCCTGGCAGGCGGTGTTGGCTGTCCAGCGGCGTGGCGGCGTGCTGCAATTTCCGAAGCCGCGGACGCAACACTACGTCCAAAGCCTCTGCCAGTTCGGCGTTTACGCGTACTGGGGGTGGTACTGGCCGCCGGTCTACGACTTCGCGCCGCTGCTCCTTGGGCAACTTCTCTTCGCGTACGCGTTCGACATCCTGCTGACGTGGTCGCGACGCGAGCCGTTTCTCGTCGGCTTCGGCCCGTTCCCGATCGTCTTCAGCACCAATTTGTTTTTGTGGTTCAAAGACGATTGGTTCAGCCTGCAGTTCGTGTTGATCGCGCTTGGATTCCTCGGCAAGGCGTTCGTGCGATGGCATCGAGACGGCAAACGGGTTCACATCTTCAACCCGTCCGCCTTCACCCTCGCGGTGTTCTCGCTGGTGCTGCTCGCGACTGGCACGACCAACCTCACCTGGGGACAGGAAATCGCGACGACCTTCGGCCTCGGACCGCGCGTCTACATGGTCGTCTTCGCGATCGGTCTCGTGGTCATGTATTTCTTCTCGATTACTCCAGTGACCGCGATGGCCGCGGCAACGCTCTTCGCCGGCAGCGCGCTCTATGTCGCGATGACGGGCGTTCCCTTCTTCGTTGATTCTGACATTCCGTCGGCCGTGTTCCTTGGCCTTCATCTGCTCGTGACCGATCCGTCGACGTCACCACGCACCCCGCTGGGGCGGGCAGTCTTTGGTGTGCTGTACGGACTCGGGGTCTTCGCGCTCTATGCTTTGCTCGGCGTGTTTGGTCTGCCGACGTTTTACGACAAGCTGCTGTGTGTGCCGCTCCTCAATCTCTCCGTGCCCGCGATCGATCGCGCCGTTCGCGCCCTTGGCGAGCGTCCACTTCTGAGTCGACTGGGGCTCGACGGACCACTCGGCCGCATGAACCTTGCGCACATGAGCGCGTGGGTGCTGTTCTTCGGCACGATGACGGCCATCGGCGCCACCGACGGGATGCATCGGGGCGACTCCTTGCCGTTCTGGCAGCAGGCGTGCGCCGACAACCGACCACAGGCGTGTCAGCGGCTCCTGAGGATCGAGACGTCGGTACTGCACGGACAACGCCGGGTGGGCGTGCAATGAGGTCGGACGCCATTACGTTGAAGGCCGGCTCGTCGCCGCCGATCTGGATCAAGCGCTCATCTTCTTCTCGCGTGCGTGCGAAACGAGGTTCCAGGCGGGTTGCGTCAACCTGCTCGATCCGTCGCAACCCAGTCGAGCGAATCCGCGGCCGCTCGACTTGCGTTTGCTGGTTCGCGAAGGCGGTCCAAACCTCGTCGACACGCCGGAGCCTGAGCTGTTCGCGCGCGCCTGCCGGCACGGGTGGACGTTCGCGTGCGACAAGCTGGCAACGACGCGGTGACGCGGACGCCGCTCCTGCTTTTCAGGCTGGCTCCGCTCGCCGTTGCCGCCGCCCTGGCAACGCCTCTTGTGTCCTCGGTCGCAGGGCAGTCGCCGCAGCCTTTCAGTGCGTCATCCGACCTTCCGGATTTCGTCGAAATCCCTGCTGGGCCGCTCGTCATGGGTACGGGTGTCGATCACGATCCTCGAGCGTTCGACAACGAGCGCTGGTCGCCGACTCAGGGTGAAGGGACGGTCTACGTCCCCGCGTTCTACATTTCACGACACGAGCTGACGGTGGGGCAGTTTGCGACGTTCGCACGTGCAAGCGCTTGGCCGGCCGACACGAGAGCGCTGGCCGGACCACCCCATCATCCCGTCACGTTCGTGTCATGGCCGGATGCGCTTGCGTACTGTCGCTGGTTGCAGACGACGCTCAAGAACCCGTCGGGGCCGTCACCTCACGTGCGAGAGTTGCTCAGCGACGGCTGGCGCGTGTCGCTGCCGAGCGAGGCTGAATGGGAAAAGGCCGCGCGCGGCACCGATCGGCGCAGCTACCCCTGGGGCAACGAACCGCGCCGTGATCGCGCGAACTACGAAAGCAAGGGGACAACACCCGTCGGCCAATTTACGTGTCCGGAGTGTCCGTATGGACTACTCGACATGAGCGGTAACGTCTGGGAGTGGACGAGTAGTCCGTACCAGCCGTATCCGTACGATCCGGCTGACGATCGAGCCAACCTGGACGCGGACGCGTTGTGGGTGATGAGAGGCGGCCATTTTGGCGACAACGCCCGACTCGTGCGCACGACGACCCGTGGCGCCGCGGACCCTGGTGCCCGCCGCGGGTTCATCGGGTTCCGTGTGGCCTTGTTGGCACCAGTGCGCGGTCGATAGTCCGTCGGACTTCCGCCTGACCCCCCTTCCGCTTCCGCCTGAAGGCGGAAGCCACGGGATGTGTTGGGCACTACGGAAATTGTTCGAGCACTCGTGGCTTCCGGCTTTAGCCGGAAGATCGGAACCGCCACGCCTCTGAGTCTCTGAGGCCCTCTGTTAAAGGGAACCGCGTCTAGTAGTCCACTTGGGTTAGCCTGAAAATCATGGGCGACCATGATCGCCACACGCACGACAGTCATGGGGCAGCTGACCATCACGCCCGGGACCACTCCGTAGCGCCCGCATCATCGTCGCCACCCCACGCGACGCACGCCGCTCGCGACAGCCACGCCAGCCACGATCGCCACGCCGGACACTCAGTCGAAATGTTCCGGCAGAAGTTCTGGGGCACGCTCCTGCTTTCGATCCCCACATTGGTGTGGGCACCCATGATTCAGCACTGGTTCGGTTATTCCGCCCCTGGCGGCGCTATTGCGTCTCGCTGGATCCCGGCAGTGTTTGGAGCGCTGGTGTTCGCGTACGGTGGTTGGGTCTTCGTCCAAGGGGCTCGACGCGAAATCGAGGACCGGCGGCCTGGGATGATGACGCTCATCACGCTGGCGATCAGCGTCGCATTCATCTTCAGCCTCGCGGTCACGCTCGGCTTCCCGGGAATGGACCTGTGGTGGGAGCTGGCCACGCTGGTCACGATCATGGTGCTGGGTCACTGGATCGAGATGCGGTCGATTGCGCAGGCCCAGGGCGCCCTCACGGAACTGGCGAGACTGCTACCCGACTCGGCCGTTCGAATCACTGGCGAGCAACTGGAGGAGGTCCCCACCTCCGATCTTCAGAAAGGTGACCTCGTGCTCATCCGGCCCGGCACGAGCGTGCCAGCCGACGGAATCGTTCGCGAAGGTACGAGCGACGTCAATGAATCGATGCTCACCGGTGAGTCACGACCCGTCACGAAATCACCGGGCGCCCCGGTGATTTCTGGCACCGTCAACGGCTCAGGCTCCCTGCGGGTCGAAGTCACCAGTGTGGGAGAAGCGACGGCACTCGCCGGCATCATGCGGCTCGTCGCGGAGGCGCAACGCTCACGCTCCCACGCGCAGACACTCGCCGATCGTGCCGCGTACTACCTCACCATCATCGCCATCGTCGCGGCCGCAGTGACGCTGATCGGATGGCTGATGGCGGGTGCGGAACCGGCGTTCGTCGTCGAGCGGGTCGTGACAGTGCTGGTGATTGCCTGTCCCCATGCGCTCGGGTTGGCGATCCCGCTCGTGATCGCAATCTCCACCACGCTCGGCGCGCGCAACGGCGTCCTGGTGCGCGACCGCCGTGGTCTGGAGGAGGCGCGCCTCGTCAACGCCGTCTTCTTCGACAAGACTGGCACGTTGACTCGTGGCGAGTTTCGTGTCGTGGAAATCACCACTCGCGGGGGACTCACCCACGACACGGCGCTGGCTCTGGCGGCGGCGGTCGAGCACGACTCGGAACACACGATCGCACGCGGAATCGTGAAGAGTGCCGAGGAGCGGCACATCGCGATTCCACAGGCCGATTCCTTTCAAGCCATCCCCGGGCAAGGCGTCCAGGCAACGGTTGGCGGCAAGATGTTGCAGGTGGGAGGACCAGCGCTGCTCCGCCGGCTCGACGTCGACGCCGATCCGATGCTCGCCGAGGCGATGAACCGAGCGGCTGCGCGCGGACAAGCCGCCATCACCCTGCTTGAAGACAAGACGCCCGTCGCGGTCTTCGCGGTTGCGGATGCCGTTCGCGAGGAGTCTCGTGAGGCCATTCGACTCCTTCACGATCAGGGAGTCGAAGTAATTTTGATGACCGGCGATTCGGATGCCGTCGCCAAGGCCGTCGGCGAGGATCTCGGCATCGACAACGTCTTCGCTGAAGTGCTCCCGGATGAGAAGGCGTCGAGGATCCAGGACGTTCAGCGCCAGGGGAAGCGGGTCGCGATGGTTGGTGACGGCGTGAACGACGCACCGGCGCTCGTGACCGCAGACGTTGGCATCGCGATTGGGGCCGGCACGGACGTCGCCGTCGAGGCTGGCGACATCGTGCTCGTGCGGAACGATCCGCGCGATGTGTCGCGAATTCTCACGCTCAGCAAGGCGACGTATCGAAAGATGATTCAAAACCTCTGGTGGGCAGCCGGGTACAACATCGTCGCGATTCCGCTGGCGGCCGGCGTGCTCGCGCCATGGGGAATCGTGTTGCACCCGGCAGTCGGTGCCGTGCTGATGTCGCTGAGCACGATTATCGTCGCCCTCAACGCGCAGCTCCTTCGCCGCGTCCGTCTCTAGAGTTTGTGAATCAATCGATCGCGTGGCTTCCCGCTTCAGCCGGAAGATCAATGCCCGCGCCCAACTTCCGCCTGATGGCGGAAGCCACGAGAGGATTAAGTCACAGGCTCTCTATGTCGACGGGCCTCTGGCAACCGGCAACCGACCGGCAGCCGGCCACCGGTCACTGGTCACTGGTCACTGGGGTCACTGGTCACTGATAAGCCGCAGCCTGGATGCCATACAGCTGCGCGTACTGGCCCCGCTTGGCCATCAGCTCGCGATGCGAGCCGACCTCGACCACACGGGCGCCGTCGAGCACGACGATGAGGTCGGCCATCCGCACGGTCGAGAACCGGTGCGAGACGAGAATCGTCAGTTGGCCGTCGCCATCGCCTCGCGAGGCGGCCGCATAGCGCTCGAACAACGCATGCTCGGTTTCGGCATCGAGCGCGGCTGTTGGCTCATCGAGAACGAGCACCAGCGGCCGATCGCGCATGAACCCTCGCGCGAGCGCCAGCTTCTGCCACTGTCCAAACGAGAGCTCAACACCCTGCGGCCACGTCGGCCCCAGCTGGGTCTCGATCCCGGATGGCAGCCGCGCGATTACGTCTTCGGCGCCCGCGCGATCGACAGCCGACCGGATTCCCGGCTCGTCGTCGAGGCGCGGCAGGTCGCCGACCCCGACGGTGTGGCGGGCGCGAAACTCGAAGCGAAAGAAATCCTGGAACGCACCCGCCAGCCGCGAACGCCATTCGACCGCTGACATCCGCGCAAGCGGCGCATCGTCCACGAGAATCTCGCCTGCGCTCGGCTCGTACAGTCGCGCGAGCAGCTTGACGAGCGTCGTCTTGCCGGCGCCGTTTTCGCCGACGATTGCGACGACGGCCCCGGCCGGCAACGTCAGCGACACGTCGTCGAGCACGAGCCGCGACGAGCCGGGATATGCGAAGGAAACGTGATCGAAACGGAGGTCGCGCCGGATGGTTCGGGGAACAGCGACATCGGCGTTGGCCATGAGCCTGGCGGCGTAGTCTTCCAGCCACGCCAGACGGCGCGAGCCGTCCATCCAGAAACCGCGAAGGAAGCCAATCTCGCCAACGGTGCCGCTCAGATAGGCGGACAGGCGCGAGCCGGCTGCGAGCACGACCAGGACGTTGCCTGGCGAGGCGTTCAGACCTGACGACACGAACACGATGCTGCCGACATACGCGAGCCCGAAGACGGCCCAGGCCAGCGCATGCCAGATGGCAGAAGTCCACCGAGAAGCAGCCACCGGTCCGTACCACCGTTCCCACACTGCTCGCCGATCGGCCGTCAGGCGAGACTTCATCCCCGTGACGCGTACTTCCTTGCCCGGCGCCGCAGTGGTCGCCACCACGAACAGGTGTCGTGAGAGGCGGCCGCTTTGCGCGCCGCCCTCGAGCGCCGCGCGTTCGACACCTGGCCGCCAGGTCGACGTCACGACCGTCGGCAACGCAAACAGCGCCAGCACGACCAGCGCCGGATGAATCGACGCCAGCAACGCCAGCGTGACGCCCAGCCGCAGGATCCATCCGGAGGTCGAAAACAGCGACATGTACATGTGATCGAGCACGAAGATCTGATCCCGAAGCATCGACAGCCGATCGAGATACTCGGGGCGCTCATGGTGCGCGATGCTGACAATCGATGCTTGAAGATTGGCGACGTGTGATTCGAGCGCGATCGTGACCCGATCGCGGAATCGACGCTCGAGACGCGTGCTCAGGGCTCGAAGAAACCAGGTCGCCGTTGCCGAGAGCGCCAGGGCGATCGCCGCAGTTCTCACGAGCGTCGGGCGTTGGCCGAGCAGGCCGTCGCCGAGCAGCTTCAGCCAGACCGCGAGAAACGCGTCAGGGAGGGCTGAAAAGACGGACAACACGAAGGACAGCACCATCAGGCGTGGTTCGTGACGAAGACCGAGCCGGCACAACCGCCACATCGACGCAAGCGCCGGTGGCAGCGGCTCGATGGGCGGGGAAGCCGCGAGCGTGTCAGGCGAGGACGTCATAGGCCCTGCCCTCCTCGTCTTCGGCCGCGCTGAAACGCTGGGCCTGCAGGTCGAACATCGTGCGATAGCGACCGCCGAGCGCGATCAATTCGTCGTGGGTGCCCAGCTCGATCACGCGTCCGTTTTCGAGCACACAAATCCGATCGGCATGGCGAACGGTCGAGAAGCGATGCGAGATCAAGATGGTCGTGCAATGCCGCGTGGCCGCCAACACGCGTTCGAAGATTTCCGCCTCACCTCGAACGTCGAGCTGCGCCGTGGGCTCGTCCAGGAGGACGACACCAGCTCCTTGCTTGACCGCGCAGAGCGCGCGGGCCAGCGCCACCCGCTGCCATTGCCCACCGGACAAGTCCGTTCCACCGTCGTAGCCGCGCGCGAGGATGGTATCGAGCGATGCGAGCGAAGCGGCGCCGGCCTCGGAAAGGGCCGCTTGAACGCTGGCGTCCGGCGCGCCTGTCGGCGCGACGTTATCGCGCAACGACAGCTCCAAACGAAAGAGATCCTGAAAGACGGCGGCGAGCCTCGATCGCCACGAATCGAGGTCGAGTTCGCGCATGTCGACGCCGTCGACCTCGATGGCTCCGCCTTGAGGGTCATACAGGCGGCACAGGAGTTTCGCGATCGTCGTCTTGCCCGCGCCGTTCTGTCCGACGATGGCGAGCGACGACCCGGCGGGAATGGTCAGATTCAAACGATCCAGCACCGCCGTGCCGCCAGGATAGGCAAAGGTCACATCGCGGAATCGAATCTCCCGCGCGGGAGTCTGCCCGGCGGGTCGCGTTCCTCGTGACAGCTCGCCCGCGGGCGCCATCGCGTGTTGCAGCCGAAGCACCGCCGCAACGGGAGCCGCGGCTCCGTCGAGCGCCCAGCTCAATCCGCCAAAGGCGATCGAGGAGGTTCCGATCGCCAGCAACGAGTAGAGCACCACGTCGCCCAACCCCAGTCGGCCGCTCAATCCTCCGCTGGCAAGCGACCAGAAGACGACGAGATTCGCCGCAGTCACCAGGAGAAGGCTCGAGATCACGGGCTTCTCGCGCAACCGGGTGGCTTCGGTACTGCAGCGAATGAAGCGTGCGTCGACGATTGAGGAACGTGTCTAGAATCCAACTGGACAGACCAAAGAGACGGACTTCTTTCGCAGCCGGAGGATCGACCGCCAACCGATACATGTAGTCGGCGTCCCGATGCGCGCTGCGAACCACTTCGGTATTGCGGTCTTGCCAGACGGCGCTCTCCCGGAGCCACCAGTGCGTGGCCAACCAGGCGCCACCGAGGAGCAACGCCGCCCACCACGAGTAGGTCGCCAGCACGACGACCGATGCGAGGCCTGTGACGGTCTCGACCATCCCGGCGGCGATGAAGTCCATTGAGATGGACAAGGGGGGCCCCGTCATCCCGAGGTCGAACTCGCGCGCGGTTGTGAGGTCGCTCGTGAGTTTCGGGTCTTCGAGGTGCCCGATGCCTGGCGGTTCAATGCAGGCCTCGGTCAGTCGGTCATACAACCAGGCGGCCGTGCGATCGCCGAGGTTGTAGCTCAACGCCCGATGGATCGGCGGGAGAGTCTGCAGGAGGATGAAGGTTGCACCGACCCACCCGAGGGGCGACGTGAAGCTGCTGCCGGCTTGAACCGCAGCCACCAGGGCGCCCATCGCGATGGCGAACATCACGGGGAGCACGCCGCGGAGCAGCAACACCGCCCACCAAGCGACGGCGAGAACCGCATCGGCCTTAGGCAGGGTTGCAAAGAACTGCCACTCCTGCCGTTCGAAGAGACGACCCGACAGCTGAAGTGCGGTCATGGGATCAGCCTCTCAGATTCCTGTGTTTCGGGTCTTGCACAAATCTGAACTCGGCCGTGGTGACAAGGACTGTCACACCGCATAAAAGGGGCCTGTCCCCTTTTATGCAGTGACAAGCCGTGTCACTTGCATAAAAGGGGACAGGCCCCTATTTCATTTGCTGCCACTTCGCGCGCAAGGCTGCGCGATCCACCGCCGCGCCGCGGAGGTAAACCGCGCTGATGCGGCGGGTATTGGCGATGTCGTCGAGTGGATTCGCGTCGAGCACGACGAAGTCAGCGCTCTTGCCCGTCTCCACAGTACCGGCATCAGCGATTCGCACGAGCGCCGCTGAATTACGCGTCGCTGCCACGATGACCTGTGAGGGCGTCATGCCAGCCGCGACCATGTCGGCCATTTCCATGTGCTGACTCCAGACAGCGCTGCCGTCGGTACCGAACGCAATCGTGACGCCGGCGGCGTTGAGCTTGGCGAGGTTACGTGCCTGAATCGCAAACGTCTGCTGGACGGCCGGTCGATCCGTGGCACCCGCTTGCAGCTTCGTGAGCTCGTCGGGACGAACGGTCTCGCTCAGCCAGCTCATATCCGACGCCACGCCGCGGTCAGGAAGATTGGGGACCAGCACGACCTGCGGCCGCGCTTTGATGAGCGTCATGAACTCTTCATCCACGTCCCGGTCGCGCACACCATGTGCGAACGCGTCGATGCCCGCCTTGAGCAGTCCCTTGGCATCGTCTAACGCAAAGATGTGTGCCGTCACCCGGAGCTTGTGCTTGTGGGCCTCATCGATGATGGCGCTGTAGAGTTCAGGTGTGAGCTTCTTGTACTTGCCGTCGCGATCGTCGACCCAGATCTTGACGAAGTCCACTTTGCGGGCCGCCAGTTCCTGAACGGCCTTGCGCGCGTCAGCCTCGCTCGTCACCCAATACGGCGCATCGGTTCGCCCGGGTTCAGGCATCGTGATGCCGCGTCCAGCCGTGCGAAAGCGCGCGGCACCAGGAATGATTTCATTCCGGACTTGGAATGCGACGTCACCGGTATCGGTGCCGAGGCTCATCGCCACGCCCACGCCGTAATACGCCTTGCCTTGGAGCTGGTCGATGAGCGCTTCGCGAGTCGTGGCGAGGTGGGTGTGCGTATCGATGATCGCGGGCATGACGGTCTTGCCCGCCAAGTCGACTTTTGCGGCGCCGGCCGGCACCTTGACCTGGTCCGCGCGTCCCACCTGTGCGAAACGTCCGTTCTCCACCACGAACGCGACGTTGTCGAGTGGCGTCCCGCCGGTGCCGGTTATCAGTCGGGCACCCTGGAATACCGTCGCGGTGGCGCCCTGCCCCACGGCCGGTCGCGACCACGGAGCCAAGGCGAGCAGGACAGCAACGATCGCGGTGACAATTGAAACGGTTGCCAAACGTCGAGCCATGGAACCAACCTCCAAGCGGATACGGTGCGTGAGGAACCGATTCTACGCTCGCGAGCGTCGTAGAAAATGACAAGATACGATCGGAGCCTGTTGGTAGGAGGAGCCTCTTGAGCGTTTCGACCACCACCGCGACTGGACCTCGAGTCCGGCGCATCAGCCTGACCCAACAAATCTTCATTGGGCTGGCCATCGGCATCGCGATTGGCGCGGTCATCAATAACGTCAATCCGGAATGGTCGGCCTACGCCCGGCCGTTCAGCCAGTTGTTCTTGCGGATGATCAAGATGATCATCGCGCCCCTGATTTTCGGCACGCTGGTGGCGGGCATCGCTGGAGCCGGTCACGTCAAAGCCGTTGGCCGGATGGGCTTGCGCGCCATCATCTATTTCGAAATCGTCACGACCATCGCACTCGTCATCGGACTCGTCGCAGTCAACATCACGCGTCCCGGTGACGGGGTCGTGCTGCCTGCTGCTGGTGCGGCGGATGTTTCCGGGCGCGCGCAGACCTGGGATCAAGTCCTCTTACACGTCGTGCCAGAGTCCGTCATCGACGCGATGGCGCGCGGCGACGTGCTGCAGATCGTCGTTTTCAGCATCGTGTTTGCGATTGCCCTGGGGATGCTCGGCGAACGAGGACGGCCGGTGGTCGCGTGGTGCGAAATCCTCGCTGAAACGATGTTCAAGTTCACGGACATCGTGATGCGCTACGCGCCAATTGGCGTGGGAGCGGCAATCGCCTACACCGTGGGCCATAGCGGCTTCGGTGTGCTCTACAACCTCGCGTGGCTGGTCGGGACACTCTACGCCGCGCTCATCGCGTTCATCCTGTTGGTGCTCTTGCCTGTTGCGCTGCTGTTCCGGATCGACATCCCGCGACTGATCAAGACGATCCGCGAGCCGGCCATCATCGCGTTCTCCACGACCTCCAGCGAGGCCGCGTTGCCGCGCGCGATGGAGGCCATGGAACGCTTCGGCGTCCCCCGCCGGATTGTGTCGTTCGTCATGCCCCTCGGCTACAGCTTCAATCTCGACGGCACGACGTTGTACCTGTCACTCGCTGCGGTGTTCGTGGCGCAGGCGGCCGGCGTCGAGCTCACGGCGTGGCAACAGTTCACGATGTTGCTGACGCTGATGCTGACCAGCAAGGGCGTCGCGGGCGTCCCGCGCGCGTCGCTCGTTATTCTTGCCGGAACGCTGGCGTCCTACGGGCTACCGCTCGAAGGCGTGACGCTGATTCTTGGAGTGGACGAGTTGATGGACATGGCGCGGACGATGACCAACGTCATCGGCAATTGCCTGGCGACGGCAGTCATCGCGCGATGGGAGGGCCAGTTGGCGGATGGGCCTGTAGTGGAGCGGGCGGTCACCGGCGTGGAATCACAGACGCCGGTGGTGACTCATGAGAGGGCATAGGGCATAGGGCTCAGGGCTCAGGGAAGGGATAGGGCCCTCAGTCCCTGTGCCCTCCCTGTGCCCTCTGCCCTGCGCCCTATTCCCTATTCGACGTAGCTATACCCGCAGTTCTCACACACCCACATGCGGCCCTGCTTGTACATGTTGTAGGCGCACTGCGGGCACACGCGATACTCGCGGCCTTCCTTGTCGATGAGTTTGCCATCCTTCGGCTTCTCGGCCTCGCCGAATGGATCCTTGGGCTTCTTCGGCTCTTCTTCTTCCTCTTCCTCAGGTTTGGGCGTGGGTTGAGGTGGTGGCTGCTGAGCGCGCGCGGGGACGACTGCAAGGCCCAGCGCGGCGGCGAATAGCGCGGAGCCACGCAGAAAGCTACGACGGTCGACGCTCTTGAAGCTCACCAGATCAGACATTCGGATTCTCGCAGGCAAAAAAATCCGGGTGAAGCGCTGCGGCTCACTGGAGACGCTTCACCCGGTGCTTCCCCTCTGTCGTTATGAGTACCAGCATACGGGTCAGGAGCCCAAAACCCTTGTAAACCTTTGTATTTTGTTGCCTCTTGGGGTCACACTGCCGCCCCGCGGAGACCACCCCACCGCGCAAAATCCGCGCGGCGGGGACCCCGGAGCGTGGCCAGAAAACACAGCCAGCTTCGCTAAGATACTTCGACGACGACAATTTCGACGTGTCGCTGCTGACCTTCCGCGGGCTGCCACTGGACCAGGATGGGACTTTGATACGTCCCCCGAACCAGGCGGGGGCCCTGTCCATTATCGGACGCCGCGAGAAAACTGACGCGCCGCGCACGCAGGAAACGTCGGGCCGGCACCGCCATCACCTTCGCCACCAGTCGTTCGAACGACGACTGATCGAGGTGGAGGGCTTCCATGAGCGTGTTCAGCACCCGCACGGCGTCGAACTTCGCGTAGTTGAGCGTCTTGCCGGGGACGGCCAAGGGATCCTGGAGTGCATGACGAGCCTTGAGTTTCGCAAACCGGAGCGGATCGCGAAGCACATCCATCAGGTCGTTCTGCATCAGAAGCGTTTCGTACTCGTTGACGGTCAATCCAACGTTTCGTTCAGCAGGATCGATCACGAGATCGACGCGTCCGCGCGACAGTCCCGTGCGCACGAGAAGATCGTTCACCTGACTGATCAGCCCGAGTCGTGGATCGGCGAGGTTCACCGAATCCACCGGGTGCTTTGAGACGGGAATGCTCACACGCATCCGCCCGATCACCCGCTCCTCGTTGTACGCCAGCACTGTGGTTGCCCGCTCGCGGCGCATCGCCTCGCTCATGCCGTCGAGCTCGATGAAGTACACCGGGGCGTTGGGCCGCGTGCGGTAGGTCACGCAGTTGCGAAGGCCGGCGCTGATGTAGGTCAGGTGCGAGTCTGCATTCCGCGGCTCGACGACTTTCTGCTCGTCGGTCAGCTCGGTCCGGAACTCCATCTGGTCATGACGGTAGGCTCCACCCTGTGGGAACAAGGCGTGGAACGTCCTGAAGAAGAGCGAGAGCCGATCCTCGCTATGCCGCAGGCGCGCCGACAGGCTCTGTTCGAGGTAACCCGCGGTCGTGTGAAAGGAGCAGTAAAGAGCCCGCTTGTGCCGGGTGAGGACGTCGCCAGCATCCCTGGCGATGAGGGAATTGACGTCGATCGCCTCGAAGCGGCGCTGCGGGGCCAGGCGGAGCTTGAGCTCGGTGGGACGACTCCCCATCACCTCAAGTTTAACAGGAAGCTGAGCTTTGACGGTCTACGGTCCACGGCCTACGGCCTACGGCCGGCCAGTTGCCGGTGGCCGGTGGCCGGTTACCAGTTCCGGTTACCGGTGGCCGGTTATCGGCAGCTGCCGGCCACTGATCATTGAGTGGGCTTTCCTGCCGCAATCGCCCGACGTATGGCGTTCGCCGTGAGCGTCGCGCGATGGTCCTGGATCTTGCGAGCATTCTCCAGGAGCTTGGCGACCGAACCGATTTCCACGCCGTTGATGCTGAACTTGTTCGCCTTGATCCGCTGTTCGGGACGAATCAACTTCGGATCGGTGAGGGCGACGAGTGCTTCGTAGTGATAGTCGTCGTGGATGTCGTATCGGGTTGCCGACTGCACGTCGGGCGTCTGGTGGATACCAATGCTCTTGAGGAACTCGAAGCTCCACTTGTCCTCGTCGTAGTACTCAGGGACGAAGTGCACGCGCGCCGACGAGCCCGCCCACTTCGTGTTCAGGGCCGCGGCGGCTTCCTTCATGCCGTTCACATTGCCGCCGCTGTCACCAATCATCACGATGTCGGTGAAGCCCATCGACTTCAGGCTCGTGGACATGTCCGACAGAACGGCGCGAAACGTTTCCTGGCTGATGAACACGCTGCCGGGCGTCAGCCCTTGCCGCTCGGGATTGCCGGGTTCGAGCGTCACGATCGGGGCGCACAGTGCATTTCCGAGCTTGCGAGCGGTCGCTTCGCAGGTGGCGCGCAGCACGTAGTTGTGCTTCCCGTTCGCGTTGTAGGGACCGTTCTGCTCCAGACCGCCGGTGCCGATGATGACCGTGGTCTTGCTGGCCTTGATCGCGTCGCGCGTCTCCATCCACGTCTGTTCTTCAATCCACACCGTGTCGAGCATGTCGATGGGACGTGGGGCATCGGGAGCGGACGCGGCCTGGCGCGCCTTCTGCGCCGCCTGTTGCTCGGGCGTGAGGGGCGGGCGGGTTTGTCCCGGCCCGCTTCCCTGCGGCGTCTGCGCGGACAGTGTGGCGGTCAGCACCACGAATGAGAATGCCAACATGGTGGTCCGTTTCATGGTGTGCCTCGCGGTTGGACTGGCGCGCCCTTCGACCTGCGCTCAGGGCGTCCTGAGCCTCGTCGAGGGACGCGTGCGCTGCTGCTATTTCAAATGCTTGCCGACCAGCTTCGTCATCTCGAACATGTTGACCGTGGCCTTGCCAGCGAACACCGTCTTCAACGCGCCGTCTGCCTTGATCATCCGCTTGTTCTTTGGGTCCTGCAGGTCGTTCTTCTTGATGTAGGCCCAGAGTTTCTTCGTGACCTCTGTCCGCGGGATGGGTTTGCTGCCGACGATTTCCGCCAATTGCGGACTGGGCGTCACGGGTTTCATGAACGCGGCGTTCGCCTTGCGGGCGGGGGCCTTCTTCGCACTCTTCGCACTCTTGGCCATCTGATCTCCTTTGACTGACACGGACTGGGCCCGCGGCGCGTGGCCGCGGGTCCGGCGGACCAGAAAAGACTACACGTTCTCTCTGTGTTTTCGGCGCTTTTCTTCATCCATGGCTGGTCGGTGATCACGATCCACTCGATTAGGGTCGGCGCCCGCTTCCAGCAACGTCCGGATGAACGGCAACGGGCTATGGTAGATCGCGTACTCGAGACAATGACCGATCTCGATCGGCATCGGCCCATTCGGAATGCGGGCGGGGTCGCCAACGGCCGCGCGTAGTGCGTCGAGATCCCCCCGCCGAAAAGCCGCATCAATCGCCTCGAACCGGCGCGCGTTCGAGCAACGCTCCTCGTCTGACGTCATTGCAGTGCCCCTCGGCGACGCCGCCTTCCGCCGAGGGCGGCCCTTCCGCGAAGCGGCCTAAGGTATAAACTCCACCTTCAACTGCCCCGTATTGTCCAGCAGTCCATCGTCGCAATCGTTGACGCGCAGAAAGATCGTGCCGCCTTCCGGCGCCGAATATTCTCCGCCGTTACCGACGATGAAGACGTTGCCGCCGATTCTGCCGAGCAGCGTCCCGCGACGCTCGTCCGGCATCGGGTCACAACATCCTGGATCGCCGCAGACGTAGTCGCTTCCGTGTCCGTCGGCGATTTTGGTGTCCTTGTCGGTGATCTGACCAGACCGGTACCTCAACTGGAACTTCTGTTGCGGTGCGACTTGAATGCCGGTGTCTTGCCACCCTCGATTCGCTGCGACATCCACCATTCGAGCGCCCGCTGCCGTCGACGTGACCCCACCCGCCGCGGCGGCCGGATCCGTGGCAGGCGCAGCGGCGGGCTCCCGGCTGCAACCCATTGACAGACCACAGACAATTGCCAGCCCGACTGCAATAGACAGCAACCATCGTTTCATTCCCACCGTCGGTTTGATAAGAAAGCGTCCTCGACGTGCCATGCACGAAGAGTGTGGCATAGGTAAGCACGACAACGAAAACGTGCGATATGCTCCACGATCGGAGAATTTCATGCGCCAAGTGTTGTGTGTCGGAGTGGCGGTACTCCTCTTCGCAGCTGCCGCGAACGCCCAGGAAGTTTGCAAGATGGAGCAGCTGAAAGAAGCGAAAGTCAGCTTGGCGGATGTCTACGCGCGCGCCGAAGCCAAGGCCAAGGCGTGGAAAAGCGACGCGGTGCTCGCGCGACTTACGACCACGAGCATGGGGCCGCTCGACGAGCAAGGACGCTCGGAAGCCTGGAACGTCACGTTCTTCTCACCATCGACCAGCGAGAACGTTTCGATCTCGACCTTTCGCGGCATGCTCACCTGCTACGCATCAAAAGGCGAGGCTGGTCGGCTTCCCGATCTCAAGCCCGGATTCTTCCGCGACGGGGCCAAACTGTACGCCATCGCCAAGCAGCACGGGGCCGACCTTCTCACCTCGGGCCACAACGTCGAGGTCCAGACTGCTGCGGCTCCCACCGACCGTCATGCGACGTGGTACATCAACTTCTCGAAGCCTGACGGCAAGAGCGGCGGGTTGATGATCGTCGTCGACGCCAATACGGGGAATGTGGAGAAGGTGATCAAGTAGGGCGTAGGGCGCAGGGCGTAGGGCATAGGGAGGGAACAGGGCCCTGATCCCTACCCTGTGCCCTGCGCCCTATGCCCTGTGCCCTACGGGCGAAAGAGCCGATTGATCTTCACAACGAAGGCACGATTGCGAAGGCTCGTCATTCCGAGGACGGGGTCGGTATTGTAGTCGTCGGTATAGACGACGAAGAGCTCGCTGCCGGGCGCGTATTCCCACCGCAGACGGAGGTTGCTGCCGAACGACTCGTTGGTCGAGTTGTACTGCACGATGCCGCTGACGAACATGCGCGGTGTGATGGTGTAGGTCGCGCGGTTGCGAATGACCGTGGCGACGAACGAGCCTTCCGGCAGATCGACGTCGTTGATTGAAAGGCTTGGCTCGAGTGAGATTTGCGGGGTCACCTGCATTCGCGCGGCGTTGACGGCAATCGTCCGGCGATCGCCGCTGTAGAACTTCCCCATCTCGAACACGATCGTGCCCGACACGCGACGCTGCTGTCCAGCGGCGTACGACATCTGCAGGGTGTGGAAGTCGTAGGTTCCAATCGGAATGTTGATGCCGGTCGATACGTTGAACGGCAGGACCAGGCGCTCGAAGTTGTCGACGTAGCCGATGCTCGCAACGTCGCTGTTGACGAATTCGGTTTGAAACGTCGCGCCGAGTTCCCGCGTGTCGAGACGATTCTGATTGTTCGTCGTGTAGTTGATGCTGGACTGAAAGGTCAACTTCCGCACGTGCGGGACGTTGGTCGGGCGAGGACTGAACCGAACCAGACCGAAATTGCGACGCATGTCGGTGCGGCGAAGAAAGCCGACCTCGGGAAGGAAATTCGGCTCCACGACGAGACGCTCGGCCTGCACGCCCCATCGGTCGGCGTTGTAGTCGAGAAACCCCCGGTAGCTGAGGTCATCGCCCTCCCGATTCTTCGTGCGGGTGCCGGCAAGGTAGGTGTCGAACCGGAGATTCTGGAAGAACGAGAACGTCGCGTCGATCCCGAAGCCGTGATTCGATCCCACGCGTCCGGGAGTCTCGGTGCGATGCGTGTACATCGCGCCAATGCTGCTGCGGCGCAGGACGTCGCGTTTGGCACGAAGCACCGTGAAGTTGGCGCCCTCGACGCCCACCGATTCGTTATCTCCCGTCTGCACATTCAACACGCCAACCGTCGTCGCGCCGACCTTGCCGGTGAGACGTCCACCGGCGCGCTGCGGGGTTTCCCGTAAACGATCAAGCCCGATTCGGCGGCTGAAGAAGAGATATGGCGTGTCACCGCTGCCCGCCGCAAGGCCTGCACTCGCTCGACCCGCAAAGGCAAACACGCCAAGGTTCTCGAGATAGAAGTCGCGCTTCTCGGGGAAGAACAAGTTGAACCGCGTCAGGTTGACCTGCTGCTCATCCACCTCGACCTGTGCAAAATCAGTGTTGAGTGTGACGTCAGCCGTGAGGTTTTGAGTCACGACGTACTTGATGTCCGCTCCTACTCGTGCATCGCCATCGTTGACGGCTCGTGGGGTGACGGTGTTATCAGTGGCCACGCCAGCGAGCGCGTACGGCTTGAGCTCGAGGTTCCGGCTCCCGGAGGGCACCTCCAGACCGACCAGCGTGGCGGCCGAGGACACTTTCAGGATCCCGCGGAACGTCGTCAGGGCACGCGGCACCTGTGCGAGGTAGGACCACTCGTTCTTCCAGCGCACGACGCGTCGCAGGTTGATGCCCCAGGTCTGGTCTCGCCCGGCTTGATAGCGCAGGGACTTGAAGGGAATCGCCATCTCAATCGTCCAACCGCCGTCGAAGCGACCGGTCTTGACATTCCACACCGTGTTCCAGTCAACGTTTGGCGGGCCCTCGTCTGTAATCTGGCTGTCCGCCAATCCGCCAATGGGGTTGGCATAGAAGAGATAGCCGTTGCGACGATCGTGAAACGTGTCGAACAGGACGGCAAACGTGTCGTTCTGCCGAAGCTGACTGGTGTCGCGTCTCATCTCGTTGGCCACGCGACGCGCTGGTTGCGTTTCCCAGCATCGCGCGGCAACGTACACGTGATCGTCATCGAACAGCACCCAGGCTTCCGTGCGTTCGGTCGCCGGCTTGCCCTCGTCTGGTTCTTGCTGAACGAAACCCTCAATCGCTTCGGTCGCCGCGTAGATCGACTCGTCCAGCCGGCCGTCGATGCGAATCGGACTGTCGGTGTTCGAACGGCGCGGATTGCGATACGTCCGTCCGCGTCGCGAGTGACTACCGCAGCAGGCGGCGCTACCGGCGCGTTCGAGGTCGTCTCCTGCGCCCATGCCGTCGGCACGGGGCCAGCAAGGACGAACAGCACGGACAACCGAGCGAAGAGCGAGCGCATCGACTGGCGGAGAATCCTATCGGAGTGACTTGCATTTTGCAAGTTACCTGATACTCTACCTTCGTGCCAACCGCTCGACCACCCGCCCGCGTCCTTCCGGCTCCACGGTCACGATGCCCCGTCGCGTGCACGCTGGATCTCGTCGGCGACCGCTGGTCGCTCCTCGTGATTCGCGACCTGGTCCGAGGGAAGCGACGCTTTGCCGAGTTCCTGGGCTCGTCGGAGGGCATTCCGACCAACATCCTTGCGGATCGACTGAAGCGGCTGGTCCAGGCCGGTGTCATCACCTCCACTCGCTACAGCGATCACCCGCCACGAGTCGAATACCGGTTGACGACGAAAGGTGAGGAGCTGCGGCCGATCCTGCGCGCGATGGTGGACTGGGGCGTGCGTCACGTCGGCGGGCGGCCGCCAGCTCAGTGACCAGTGGCCGGTTGCCGGTCGGCCGGTTGCCGATGGGGGCCGCTCGGGTTGCCCCGCCCTCTGAGCGCCGTGATCAGATGCAGGGTAAACGGCCTTGCAGCGGATACGGCACGGCGCCGTTGATTCGCCACCATCGCACGAGCTACCCCGTCACGCAATCGATTGTTCACCGGCGTTCGACCTGCCCGAAGCGCCGTGCGGGATCGATAGGACGACCGCGGAAAGGCCGTTTTCCACGGTGCGAAGCGGGCGGGGCAACCCGAGTGGGCCCCGTCGGCCAAAACTCCATCGCGGAACACTGGAGGCACCGGAGATGTTTCATCCGCGGAACAGCAGCTTGGCACGCGAGAGAGCGGCGCACCCGATTGCTGGATGGCCGCCTGATCCTGGGCGTTCAACCCCGACGAGCCAGACCACGGCGCGGGCATGCTTCCAATTTACGCTGAAGCGCTCTGGGATAGACGAGCAATTGCGCCCGTCGGCTGCGAATCGTCGATCGACGTTTCGCGAACAGCCATCGCCTTGGCGCCTCTAAGCGTCCCGCAGCCGCTCTTGCGATGCGATTCGAATCAGGCTTCCAAACAGGATCCCGAGCCAGCCGCCGCCCAGGCTCATGAGCAACAGCCCGAGCGAATGCGATTCGCCAAATAGCGCGCCACCGAGAAATACGAACGACGTCGCCATCGCAGACATACCACCGATAAACGCAAGCATGATGATCCACCTTTACTGTTACAGCGAAATTAGACCCGAATCCTATTTCTCCTGAATCACGGCCCCCGTGGCGTGATCGAAGGGCGGCAGCGTGCGCAAGTACCGATACACGCTGCGCACGTCCTCGTCTCGCATTCGTGCGTAGGCGCCCCAGGGCATTGGCGTTCCTGAAATCAATTCACCCTTCCGCATCCTGGCCACGAACTGATCCTCCGTCCACCGCCCAATCGGGCTCGTACTCGGATGCGGCGTGAGGTTCGGCGACACATAGACCTTGGTTGCGTCGGCGGCGACGTCCATGCGTTGACCGCCGCCAAACGCTGGACCCACGAGCTCTCCGCCCGAATCGCGATTCGTATGGCAGGTCACACAGAGCGAGACGCTATTGGCCAAGTACTCGCCGCGCTCCATTGACGCGACTGCCGGCGGGCTCAGCCGCGGCGGTGGAGACGACTGCGCGACCGGCTCGATGGCGAAAGCCATCAGTGCCTTGCCAACAAAACTCAACTCGTGATCGGGCACCTGGGTGCGCACCGGAGGCTGCGAACGGAGGTACGAAATCACCGCCACGAGATCTTCGTCGGTGAGGTGCTGATACTCCATGAGTGGGAACGCGGCGCGCCCATCGGCGCGCACACCGTTCCGGAGAATGCGCGCCAGCTCGCCGTCGGTGCGTCGTCCGATGCCGGTGTCGGCATCGGGCGTCAGGTTCGACGAGTAGAACACCCCAAACGGCAGTCGGAACACGTGATTGCCCGAGAGCGGCAGCACTGCACCGGACTCGAGCGTCGTCCACTGCTCACGCGGCACGTGGCAGTACGCGCAGGCCGCTGGCCCAAAGGCGAGATATTGGCCCTGGGCAATGATCTGCGGATCAGCGCTGGCCGCAATGCTTGGATAGTCGCGCTCGAACGTGCGCGACCATCTCAGCTCCGTCGCGGCCAGGGCACTGCTCACGATGATCACCCCAGTCAAACCGAGCCCGAGCAGGATGCGTTTGAACATCTTCACCACGGTTTCAAATTGAAGCGTTCACAGAGCTTCTGCGCGCCGTCGAAATCGAACTCGATGCCGTACTCGGCTGCGATTCGTGCCATTTCCTCGTGCGAACGCTCCACCGACGCGTTCAACATCGGGGCCAACCGTTCGACGCACTCTTCGAACCCTCCGGGCACGATCAGCTCGATGAAGCGTAAGTCTTCGTCACCAGCGTTCCAGATGGCGTGCCACTGCCCACGCGGTTTCATGACGTAGCTGCCGGGGCCGGCGGCGACCACTTCGTCGCCCAGCAAGGCTCCCATCTTCCCCGACAACACGATCGAGACCTCGTCCTCGCGCGCGTGGCGGTGGAGCGGCGCGGCCAGGTAACGCGACGGAACGGTGTTCTCGATGATCGCGAGATGACCATCCGTCGCCTCGGACCGAAGCTTGTGAATCGATCGAATAACCATCTCGAGTGAACGCATCAGACGTTGTGGGTATGCCATCAGTTGATGATCCGCGCGCTTGTCAGCGTGATGTCGGCGTGCTTCCAGGCCTGCTGGAAACGCCGCTCCACGACCGCGAGGTCTTCCTTCTTGCCCTGTGCGGCCAGCGCCTGTTTGAGGCCGAAGAGCGACCATCCGGATTCCGGGTTCTTCTTCAGGTCTTCCCAGAACACCGCCTCCGCTTCGTCGGCACGCCCGGCCTCCAGCAACACCGCGCCGAGAGCCTGCCGCACTGGAGCATGCCAGTCCGCCGGCTCTTGATAGATCAAGGCATCCTCGAACCGCACGGCACGCTCGAAATGCTTGGTCGCGGTGTCCCAATCCTTCTTCTTCGCCGCGATCTCGCCGGCAACCACTTCGGGCGCGATGCGCAGCACGGCCAGTCCGGAATTAGCCGAAAACGTGATCTGCCCGTTGAGCGTGGGATCGCCGAGGATCGACTTCAGCTTTGCGAGCTCCTGCTCGGCTTCGTCGAGGCGATCTTTCGCGACGAACGCCATGGCCCGTGCGTAGCGCCACGCCCCTTGAGTGAACGGCGTCGCGAAGTGCGGGCCGCTATCGTTGAGGATGTCGTCCCACTGCCCGAAACGCACCATCGCCCAATACGGGACGACGAGGAAGCCCTGAAGGATCGGTACCGTGCTCAACGCTTCGTGGGGTACGCTTCCGGCAAGCTTCCGGGCCGACTCCAGGGCGAGCTTGGCCTGCCCGCTCGCGGCCGCGCCCATCCAAATGAAATGAAGGTTGTGCGGATAGTACACGAGGGGGTAGAGCCCTTGCGCTCGACATTGAGCGATGTAGTCCTCGTCAGCTTTCGCGGCCAGCAGATTTGCCTTGACGACGTCGGCATGACGTCCGACGCGCTGATAGATATGGGCGGGCATGTGCACGATGTGGCCCGCGCCCGGCATCAAGGGCAGCAGGCGATCGGCCTCCGCCTCGGCGCGCTCCGGTGTGTCGGTCGGCTCCCACAAGTGGATCCACAAGTGGAGCGCACCGGGATGATTGGGATGCTGCCTCAACACGCGGCTCAACGCGGCTTCGACCTCGCGAGTCTCCTCGTACGGCACACCGTCTCGCATCCAGTAGTTCCACGGCCGCAAGTTCATCAACGACTCGGCGAAGATCGTTCGCGCGTCGGCATCTTCTGGAAACGCCGCGACAACGGTGCGCATCGCGTTGGCGAACGCCAGGTTTGCTTGCGCGCGATCTTCCGGCTTGCCGGTATAGCGCGCCAGAACGGCGTCGATATAGGCGCGTTCGCGAGGCGTCGCGCGAGCCTTCAACGAAGCCGCTTTCTGGGCCAGGGCAAGCGCCTTCGGCTCGTCTTCGGGGTTCATGGTCGCGTTGATGTTGGGACCGAGCACCAGCGCGTGACCCCAGTACGCCATCGGGTTCTGCGGATCCAGACGCGCGGCTTCGGCAAAGGCTCGCGCGGCCTCGGCATGATTGAAGGCATAGGCGAGATTGACTCCCTGGTTGATGAAGAGCTGTGCCTGCTTTACCTTCGTCGAGACAGGGAACGTGTGGACCCCGAGATTCTGCAGCCGCGGCGCCACGGGCACGTTCGGCCCGCGCGGCGCTTCGTACTCCGCGGGCTGGTCGTAGTGCTTGTGCTGGGGCGTCGGTGTTTGCGCGAGCGCTGCCTTCGCTGCGGTGATAGATATGACGCTGATGAACAGAATCGAGATGATGGACCGATGCACGTGCGGAACCTCCATCTTCAAGATACGGTTCCGATCTGGCCAGGTCCTGTTGAAAGGGTCATCGTGTGGTAACGATTCGGTAAGATGAGCACCTAATGGTTTAGAAACATGGCTTTTGAACACGGGCTCTCGTTCGGTATCTTCCGGCTCGACCCCAAAAGCGGGCAGCTATTCCGGGAAACCACGCCGGTGCCGCTCGCGCCCAAGGCGTTTTCGGTGCTGCAGTATCTGGCCAACCGGCCGGGACAGCTAGTCCCCAAGGATGAACTGCTCGATGCGGTCTGGAGTGGGGTCTTCGTCGGCGACGCCGTGCTCAAGGTCACGATCCGCGACATCCGGAAGGCCTTGGGTGACGATTCGCACGCGCCGAAGTTCATCGAGACGGCGCATCGGCGCGGCTATCGATTCGTCGCGACGACTTCACACGCGACGCCTTTAGCCGCGCGCGAGACCATACAGACACCGCGGCCGCCTGTACCGCGCGTCCACTACGCGCACAGCGGCAGCGTCAACATTGCGTATCAGGTTGTCGGCTCCGGTCCAATCGATCTCGTATTCGTCATGGGCTGGGTGTCTCACCTCGAGTATTTCTGGAGCGAACCGTCGTTCGCGCGATTTCTCACCGGGCTCGCCTCGATGACTCGATTGATTCTCTTCGACAAGCGCGGGACCGGTCTTTCCGATCCGGTCCCGGTGAGTCAACTGCCAACCCTCGAGCAGCGCATGGACGACGTCCGCGCGGTGATGGAGGCGGCTGGCTCCGAGCGAGCGGTGCTGCTGGGAATCTCGGAGGGCGGACCCCTGTCCATGTTGTTTGCCGCCACCTATCCCGAAAAGACCGAAGCGCTGATTGCGATTGGCAGCTATGCCCGTCGACTGAAGGATCCTGACTACCCGTGGGGACAGACGCGGGCGCAGCGCGACGCGTTCTGTCAGCTGATTCTCGATGAGTGGGGCGGTCCGGTCGGCCTCGATGAAAGGGCACCGAGCCGATTGAACGATACCGAGTTCCGCGAATGGTGGGCGTCGTACCTGCGCATGGGCGCCAGCCCGGGCGCAGCCGTGGCGCTCACGCGGATGAACGCTGAAATCGACGTGCGCGACGTCTTGCCGTCGATCCAGGTGCCGACCCTCGTGCTTCACCGAACCGGGGATCGATGCCTGCTCGTCGAAGAGGGTCGCTATCTCGCCTCGCGCATCCCCACCTCACAGTTCGTCGAGCTGACGGGCGAAGATCATTTGCCGTTCGTCGGCGACCAGGACGAAATCCTTCGCGAGATTGAGCGTTTCCTGGCAGGCACGCCAGCGCGGTCAGCAGTCGAGCGCGTGCTGGCGACCGTGCTCACCGTGCGAGCGGACGTGTCGGCCAGCGATCGGCAACACCTGCAGCGGGTGTTTGCGCGGGAGGTGGCCGCCTGCCGTGGCCGACCGCTGCAGACTGGCGACTGCCAGTTCGTCGCGATCTTCGATGGGCCCGGCCGCGCCGTGCGCTGCGGCTGTGCGATCAAGACCGTCGCCAGCCGCTCGCGCATCGATGTCAGTGCTGGAGTGCACATCGGGGAGTGCGAGCCCCACGCGAACAGCGGGCCGCTGCTGGAAATCAGCGCCGAGATTGCCGCCGCCGCGGCGTCTGGTGAGGTGCTCGTTTCGAGGACCGTGGTCGATCTCGTGCCCGGCTCGGGCTTGCAGTTTATCGACCGAGGGACGTTGCGAATCGAAGGGATGAAACGCGACCTCTCAGTGCTTGCCGTCGCGACGCGCTAAACGGAAACTGACAAGTTTCACGTTGTCAGTTTCCTGCGCCCGGCTCTTCTCCTGGTACATCGCCTTGTCGGCTTCGTCCCACGCGTCCGTCAGACTGCGAGCCGGATCGCGAAGCGCATATCCGACCGAGGCGTTGACGCCTGCGAAGGCGAAGTCGGCGCGCAGCCGATCCGCGAGCGTGGCCGCCCCCGATCGGTCGCATTCGACGGCCAGCAGCAAGAACTCGTCGCCGCCGACCCGCGCCGCAATGTCCTGGGCTCGCGCCACCGAGGCGAGCACGCCCCCAGCCCGAGCGAGCAGTTCGTCGCCGGCAAAGTGTCCTTGAGAGTCGTTGACGCGCTTCAGATTGTCGAGATCCACCGCGACAACGCAGGCAGTGTGTCCGTAGCGGCGGCAGCGGTTTTCCTCCGCTTCGACAAGACGTGCCCAGCCGCGACGGTTATACAGGCCTGTCAATGAATCGGTGAGCGCCTCGGCTTGGGCGCGTTCAGCGCGACGCACTTCGTCCACCAATTGCATCTCGGTTCGCAGCAACGAGCTCAACAGCGCGCCCACCAGCTCGACCAGCGATTGCTCGTCAACGAGAGACTCAGGCTGTGGGCTGGAGTCGATGGCGCACAGCGTGCCGAACAAGGCGCCCCCAGCACCCGTCAGCGGAACCCCGATGTACGCCTGAATGTCGAGCTGCTGGCCAATGGGCGCGCTCGCGTAAGCAGGAACGTCCCGGGACCGCGGCGCAATCCGTGGACCTTGTCCCTCGACCATTCGTGAGCAAAACGTGTCCGCCCACTGAAAGACAGTGCCATCCTGGATGCCGTAGCGCTGATCCTCTGTCTGCAACACAATCCAATCGTCGCCCTGCGCACGTGTGACCATCCACAGGTCGAAGCCGAGCCGCTGGTGAAGAAACTTCAACGCGGCTCGGGCAGCCTCATCGAAATCGGTAAACGGTGTCACTGGCTTGTCGTCACTTTCGGCCGCGTCGCTTCGTCCTCGAGCGTCTTCAGCACCTCACGCCAAGCAAACTTCTTGCCTTGTCCGCGGACGTAGTAGTCCATCCACGCCATTTCGCTGACCGCCTTCACAAACTGGTTGCGAGGGTCCGGAATACCGTGGGTGGTGCCTGGATACATGAAGAGCTCAGTCGGCACACCAAGCTGTTTCAGCGCCATGTGCAGCTCGATCGACTGAGGGCTCGGCACCCGTGGGTCGCCTTCAACGACGTGGATCATCGTTGGCGTCTTGGCATTCTTGATGTATTTGAGCGGCGACTGATTCCAATACGCATCGAAATCGTCGTACGGAAGCTTATCGCCGAGGTAGAACTGGCGACTCCGCTGAATGTCGCTCTGTGCGTACATTGAGATCCAGTTCGAGGTTCCTGCTCCGGAGCTAATCGCCTTGAACCGATCGGTGTGCGTGAGAATCCAGTTCGACCAGTGGCCGCCTGCGCTCCACCCCAGCACGCCCATCCGATCGGAATCCACCAGACCCTGGGCGATGAGATGATCGACCCCGGTCATGATGTCCTCGTAGCCGGGAGCAAAGTAATTGCCAACGATGCCGGTCTTGTGCTTCACCCCGTAATTGGTTGATCCGCGGTAGTTGGGCTTGAGCACCGCGTACCCCGCACCGGCGTAGACCTGAGATCCGTATCCGCCGTTGAAGCTCAGCACATCGGCACCCGCTGGTCCGCCGTGAATTGCGACGATGAGCGGATACCGCTGTCCCGCACGATAGCCGACGGGTCTGACGAGCACGCCCCCAACCATCGTCCCATCCTTGGACTTCCAGGTAATCTCCTCCTCCTGTCCAAGCGCGAAGCTGCGCACCTGCGGATTGGCATCCGTCAGCTGACGCCAGTTGCTCCGCGCGCTGACCTTGTCGACGGAATCGACCGTGAACAACGTCGGCGGCGTTTGACCATCCGAGAAGTTGATCAGGATCGCGCCCGAATCGTCGTCTCGGTTGACCGTCAGCGAAGCCTTTTCCGTCGTGACCGGCTTGACGGTGTTCTGACGCACGTCGAGGGCAACGAGCTGGTTCGTCGCCCGGATGCCCTCGTTGAAATAGATGGTGTTGTTGTCGCTCGACCAGAATCCGACGCCCACGTCACCGTCGAACGATTCACCCAGCTTGCGGAACGGTTTGTCACGGTCACTTACGGCACGCAGGTAGAGGCGACTGTTGCTCATGCCGTAACGGGTCAAGTCGTCCGGCGCCGAGAACGCAATCCATTTCGAATCCGGCGAGAAGCTGAGATTGCCTTCGCCAACTTCGTCGTTGGTGGTCAATCGCTCGAGGGCACGAGTGGACGTCTCGATCAGGTAGAGGTCAGCGTAGAGATTCTCTTGCGTGATTCCGCGCTTGTAGCGATTCGGTGATCGTCCACGAAGGCCAATCCACTTGCCGTCATTCGAGATGCTGAAGTCGGCGGCGGAAAACTTGCCGCCTTCGGTCAGGCGGGTGGTCGAGCGGGACTCGAGATCGATCATCCAGAGGCTGGCAAGCGGAGTGTCGGCATTTCGAATATTGACGGTGAATTTCTTCTCGCGTCGTGACTTCTCGTCCTCGTCGACGAGATCCGGCGTGACGAAGTAGATTCGGGAGCTGTCGGGTGCAAGCTCCCACGTGCCAATTCCAGTGCTGTGTTTCGTGATCTCTTCCGGGGTGGCACTGTCGATGGTGGCAATCGGCAGCCGGTAGAGCTGCTCCTCGCCCGACTTGCCGCTGCGATAGACCAGCCACTTGCCATCGCGTGTCAGGTCGAAGTCGGTCACGCCTTCCTTGGCATCGCTGATGCGGCGAGATTCGCCGCCATCCGGTCGCATCAGGTAGAGCTGATTTCTCGTCGCTGCGTCCTCGGGCGCCTCACGATTGGAGAGAAAGACGAAGAAGCTGCCATCGCGCGCCCAGCGTGGCAACGCTTCGTTCTTGTCCTTCGTGAAGGTCATCTGCCGAGTCGTGGCGACGCCTTGTTGCAGCGAGACGAGATACACATCGGTCTGACGCTTCGCCTCTTTCCAGTCGGGCGTCGAGAGCGTGTACAGCAGCCATCGGCCGTCAGGACTGGGCGTCGGCGCTCCGATCTGACGCATCTGCTGCATGTCGAGAAACGACATCGGTCGAGGCGCAGCGGGCGCCTGCGCATCGAGCGGACGAGGTCCGGCGACGCCGAGTGTCAGGATCAGGAGTGAAAGAAGCGCGCGCATGTGGCCTCCCTTGTCACAACATCCTCAATTGTTTGGCCGTTTCGAGCGGAGGTGGCGGTCGAAGAAATCCGCGGACGCGCGGAAGACCTGCAGCCAACTGTCGTATCGCAAGAACCCATGGATCTCGTCAGGCAGCACCAGCTGCTCGAACGTCACATTCCGCTGGCGCAGGTGCTCGGCCAATGTCACCGTCTCGGCGAACGAGACGTTGCGGTCGTCATCGCCGTGCACCAGCAGGACGGGCGATCGCCAGTCGTCGATAAACGCCAGCGGCGACGAGTTGAAGTTGCGACGCTCGATCTCCGGCGATGGATTGTACGTCGGGATGAACGTCCGGATGCCAACGTTCCAGTTGTGAACACCATGAATGTCCACCCCAGCCGCAAACCAATCCGACGCGCGCGCAAGCGCGTGTGCCGTGAGGTAGCCACCGTACGAACCGCCATAGATCCCAATTCGCGTGGGGTCGACGTCCGCGCGTTGCTTCATGTAGAGACCCGCGCCAAGCACATCATTGAACTCGCTGGCGCCCGTCGCACCGTAGTTGAGAGCCTCACGAAACTCCAGACCGTAGCCGGTCCCGCTGCGATAGTTGACCGACAGCACCACATAGCCACGACTCGCGAGGTACTGATTCATTGCGTAAGTGTTGTGGTAGTAAGCCAAGTAGTGCCACGCGAGCAGCATCTGGCGCCGTGAGCCGCCGTGGAAGAAGAGCACGGCCGGACGACGCTCACCACTCTTGATGTCGGCGGGTACGAACACCTGCCCACGAATGGTCATGCCATCGACGGCGGTGAACGTCACCGCCTGCGGCTCGACCAGTTGACTGACTGGAAGGTCCGCCGGCATCGTGGTTGGCGCCAAGGCCTTTTGCTGCGTGCCGGTGAGGATCGCTGCATGCGCGGGCATCCGCCCGTCGGATCGGAGGAACGCCACGCTGGAATCGTCGATCGGCGCCGGCAGCCACTCGGAGCTTGGACCGCGCGTCAAGGGAGTCGGCGCACCACCCGCCACGGCAACCGACCAGAGGTGTCGACGATCGATGTCGTCCTGATTGGAGCTGTAGACGATGCGCCGGCGATTGGGGGTCAGCGCGACGTGCTCGACCTCGAAGCCCCCGGGCGTGAGCAGCTTGGCAGTGCCACCCCTCGCAGCCACCGAGTACAGGTGGATCCAGCCATCGTTCTCCCACGGAAACACGATGCGATCGTCATCCGCCCACTGCAGCTGCGCGCCTGCGGTGACGCCTTGAAAGACACTCCCGGGGCCGGCCTGTGCCTTCCAGATCTCGTTTGCCTTGCTGGTCGCGACATCAGCGACGAGGATCGACCAAGGGTGCGCTTCGCGGCGAGGCGCGAACATGAAGATCTCGCCCGTCGCTGGCGTGCGGGTGAACACGATGCGTGATCCGTCGGGCGACCAGGTCGGATTGCCGTCGAGATCGACGCTCGGGTCGAGGTAGCGAATCGCCTTCGCGCGATCGTACCAGCCGATGAAGCTGTGATCTCCGCGCGCGCTGACAAACGCGAGGCGGGTGCCGTCTGGTGACCACTTCAGGTCCCGCGCCTGGCCGCGAATCGAGAAGAGTTGAGCTGGCTTCGCCGCGGGATCGAGTGTCGTGGACCACACTTGCCCTCGCGTCAGGTACGCGACGTCGCCATTGACAGAGATCGCGGGACTGCTGCCGGTCATCAGTTGGCGCGCGGCGCCGCTGGCGATGTCGAGAGCCCAGATCGCCTGCTCCGCGGCGTCGGGCGTGAGCGCCGGATTGGGAATCTCGCCCTGGCGATTTGGCCCACCGCCGCGAACGAACAGCAGCGCCTTGCCATCCGGCGACCATGTCAGTGACGTGATCTCCTGACCGTCATCTCCAACGAACGTCGTCAGCTGTTTTCCGGCGAAGTCAGGCGATGCCGCGATCCACACGTTACGCGAGCCCTTGGCGTTCTGGATCCACGCTACTCGCCCGCCGACGGGCGACGCGGCAATCTCCGACGGAAATGGGGCGGCCAGGAGCGCCTCGAGGGTGACCGCTTGCTGCGCGTGATTGACGGCAACGACCGCCGCGATCAGCGCGGCAACGATGACTGTGCGACGAGGCTTCATTTGGACTGCTTCTTCTTGTCGTAATAGGACGCCCGCAGAGCGGCAACGAATCGTTCGTCGACCAGACCGGGCGGATTCCCTTGATAGTCGAGGTTCTTGTCGTCGCGGAACTTGTCGACGGCCGCCATGGTTTCTTCGTCGAATGTCGCGAAGTCTCGCGTGTAGTCCTGGGACAGTTGCCGCGACTCGGCCATCAGCTTGTCGTACTGCGCCTTGTCTGTCTTCTGGAGCTCGCGCATCTTCGGGTTGTTGGCGTTTGGCGGTTCTGTCGGAAACGCACCGAGCGTCGGACGCCAGTAGCCCAGTGCGTGCAGCATCCGTTTGAGCTCGACGACATCCGGACCCGTCACGCCCGAGAACGATCGGTAGCCCAGGCGACGAGCGGTGGTGTAGTAGATCCGCTTCATCTCGCCCACGGGCTCGGCGTGCTCGCCCACCTCGATTGCGAGCGCAATGTGGTCGCCGCCGCGGCCTGGATTGTTCGGGTCCGCAATTTTGATGGCCGCCGACTGGAGGTTGCCCCAACGGCGGTCACCGCCTTTGGCTTGCCCGGCCTCCATCGCCAGGATCATGCGCTCGGCGAGCGCCATGCCGCTGCCTTCAGTGGATTCGAAATGCCTGGCGACGGCTTCGACCACCTCTGGACCGACCATGATGTTGGCCTGCACCGTGTAGTTGAGGCCCTGCCGACTCCCCGCCCAGTTGCCGTTGTTCTTTCCCGTGTGTGCGGCGGATCGGCCCTTCATATCGATGACGCCTACCTGTCGCGACTCTCTCTGGGCATCATCGGCGAGCAACTGTTGCAGCACGGCTTGTGGCTCGACACCGTTGGCGATGAGATCGAGCCCGCGCGGCCCGTACTCGACGACGGTCGAGGCTTGCGTGCAGACGGCGCCGATCCCGGCGCGAACATGCGGGACCGCGCGGCCGACGAATGGCACCCGCGTCGTGACACCCGCGCCCGATTGCCCGGTGACAGGATCGATGGCGCAGAGCGAGAAGGTCGAGTACCTGCGGCAGTCCCTCGTCGTTGAGCGTCACCCCGTCAGGCGCGCGCACGTCCTGTGCCTGGGCGAGCCAGGGTCTTGCGAGACCGACAGCAAGGGCAAGGGGAATGAGGAAATGACGCGATGTCATGCGGCCTCCTAGTAGCCGTCGCCGGGTGGGCGGGCGGTCGGTGTCAGGTCACGAGCAACGAATCACCGAACCAGCAAGCGGCGCACTGTGGGCATATTGTTGCAGAAGTTGGCCGAAGTACGCGGTATCACGCCAACTCATGACCTGACCCCCCGTCACCCAACGCAGCAGCAAGGGCGTCGAGCATTTTGGTCCAGCCGGCTTCGGTCCGGCTGACGAAATCGAGCCAACCTGGATGCATCTCGTGGGTCAACGTGAGTTCGCAGCCGTTTCCCAGCGAGACGATCTCAATCGTGACGCGGCTCACATCCGGCAGGGTATCCGCCGTCGCCCAGGTAAATGACAGCTTGGATGGCCGCTCGACCTCGAGATACTCGCCGAGGTGATTGATCTCGCGACCCTCACGCCGGACCACGAAGGAGAATGCGCCCCCCTTCCGGGGGTCGAGCGCCAGCGTGACGATCTCCTCATCGCGCACCGCCGGTCCAAACATCCACCGAGCCAGCATCTCCGGGTCGAGCCAGGCATCGAAGACGCGGCTCGATGACGCGTTGAATCGTCGATTCACTCGCACGACGGCGTT
Organism: uncultured Acidobacteriota bacterium; assembly: GCA_963802675.1. GTDB lineage: Bacteria > Acidobacteriota > Vicinamibacteria > Vicinamibacterales > UBA2999 > JACCSI01. The sequence goes on along the minus strand of CAWDJL010000013.1, from coordinate 1,187,431 downwards.
GGGTTCGACATGCATGGGAGCGCCTTTCTGGATCTTTACACTGCCTTAACAGGGCCTGGCCCCGTTAACTGTCCCCGAACCCGACCTCACGTGGCGCGCGCCACGACTCGCGTCCCGCCGAGCTTGCCGCCGACGAACAGGCTGACAAACGCGCTGTACATCCGGTCCCACTTCTCAAAATGGGCTTCGCCGAACCGCTCGACGGTCGTCTCGCGGAGCGAGCGGTACATCTGCAGACGGTCGACGAGGATCTGCCGCCACGCCAACGACAAGTCGTCCTGTCGTAGAACGTTGAAGCCCGCAGGGGCGAGTCGCTCGAGGTAGTGCGGCGCGCTGACGATGGGAGGAAAGCGCATGTCGCGGGCCAGCTGCTCCGTTTCGCTCGAGGTGAGCGGCGCGCACGAGATGATGTCCGTGAAGGCGAGCAGCCCGCCGTGCTTCAACACCCGATGGCATTCGCTAAAAAGCGTCGCCTTGTCCTCGATGTGGACCCAGGCCTCTTGACCGATGACGCGATCGAATCGCCCGCGCGAGAGCGGCATCCTGGTCGCGTCACCCTCCACGAAGTCGACCAGGGACGACAACCCGACTCGGTCGGTGAGCCGGCGCGCCCCCTCGATGCGGCTCGTCGTGAGATCGAGTCCGGTGACCTTGCAGCCAAATCGGTATGCCAGCCATCGCGCGGGACCCCCCAGCCCGCTGCAGACATCGAGGACCCAGTGCTCACCTCGGATGTCGCCCGCCTCGGCCAGCGTGTCGGTGGCTTCGAAACCGCCGTAGTGATCTTGATCGAAGGCCTTGAGCTCGTTCTCGGTCAGCGCTGAGAGGTCGGCTCCGGTACCCTCGACCTTGCGGAGTATCTCGTGCTCATTAATCGGGTGGGCATCGTAGAAGGCGATGACGCCTGCGTGGTGCGCGGTGCTCACGGCCGTACCCTTGATCGAGCCGGCCGTTGTTGACAAGCCCGGCAGAACGGAAACAGGGTCGGGTCTATCTGATGTTTCTGCGGACCCCTTGTAACTTGTCACTTGTAACTTGTAACTTGTCAGGTTCAGTTCCTGATGCTGACCCCAGCCGTCTCGGCAACCTCGCCTCGTCGCCTGACGGTCGCGCGCCCTTCAATCACCATCGAAGGGCACGCGCTGAACGACATCGTTCTCGGCGGGTGGGCCTATGGGCCGGAGCTCGGGACGGCGCCCGTAACGGTCGTCATCGGCGGTATTACGGCGTCGCCGTTTCCACTGGGAGACGACCAGGCGCCACCGACCGAGCCCCGTGAGGCCTGGTGGCCAGCGCTGTTCGCTCCGGATTTGATCAACCCCCTGCACTCGACCGTGGTGTGTCCGTGCTGGCCCGGCAACGGCTCGACATGGCAAGGGTTCGACGAGGAACCGTTGCCCGCTATCTCCGTGCTTGGGCTTGCCGACTTGATAGCAGCGTGGCTCGATGGCTGCGGATCCACAACGCCGATCACGTTTGTGGGCGCCAGCCTTGGCGGCATGATCGGTGTCGCGTTTGCCGTTCGCTATCCCGAACGTTGCGAACGCCTGATTGTGATCTCGGCCGGGTTGCGACCCGACGGATGGGGCACGGCGACACGACATCTGCAGCGCGAGCTGGTGCGCGACGGTCTGCGCAACGGCGACGTCGCGACGGGCATGAGCCGCGCGCGGCAACTCGGGATGCTGACCTACCGGGGGCGCACCGAGTTGGACGTGCGCTTTGGTCGGCTGGTGCCAGGGCTGGATCGACCGCCGGTCGCGGAGTACCTCGACCACCATGGACGACGCTTCGCCGAGCGCTTTCCGGTCAAGACATTCCTCTTGCTGAGCGAAGCCATCGATCGCGGGTCGATCGCGCCGGATCGACATGCGCTCCGCGCATCGCTCGAGCGGGTCACTGCCGAAACCGTCATCGTCGGCGTGCCCGGGGACATGCTGTTTCCCTGGGCCTTGCAGGTCGAGCTGCATCGCGAGTTGCAGTCGGCCGGCGCCCAGTCGTCACTCTGGACGTTCGAATCGGAGTACGGGCACGACGCTTTTCTCGCCGACCAGGATCGACTCGCCGATCTCTTGCGCAACACGGGTGCTTTTGGCGCCGAACCGCGCGGGGGGCCACGACCGCGCTTCGACGGGGTCGGCATCGAGCCAGTGCGTGAACTCCGCATCGGAATGGTCGGGTGCGGAACCGTCGGTGGCGGCCTGCTCGAAATGATCGAGCGCCAGCGGTCAGCGGTCGCCGACCGCTATGGGGTTCGCTTTCGCGTGTCGAGCATTGCCGTCCGCGATCTGGCCAAGGATCGCGGCACAAACGCCCGTGGCATACCGCTGACTACTCATCCGCTTGAACTCGTGAGCGACCCGGACGTTGATGTTGTCGTCGAAGTTGCGGGCGGAATGGACATGGAGCCCGTGCTTCGCGCCGCGCTCGCCGCCGGCAAGCCCGTCGTGACCGCGAACAAGGCGCTGCTGGCGTCGAAACTGGCGGATCTTGGCGTGCTGGCGCAACGCACGGCCACGCCGTTGTACTGCGAGGCCGCTGCCGCCGCCGCGTTACCGATCCTGCGCCATCTGAGTCATCGTGCCGACGAAATCGACAGCCTCGCGGGCATCCTCAATGGAACTTGCAACTTCATCATGACGCGGATGGAGCAAGCCGAGCTCTCGATGGACGAGGCGGTGTCGGAAGCGCAGGCGCTGGGACTGACCGAAGCGGACCCGACACTGGATCTGTCCGGTCTCGACGCCGCCGCCAAGTTGTCGATTCTTGCCTACCGGGCGTTTGGCGTCTGGATCCATCCCGACGGCTTTCTGGTGCGCGGCATCCGCGAGATCGATCCGACCGACTGCGACCTGGCCGAGGCGATGGGCCATCGCATCAGGCTGATCGCCCGCGCGGCCCGCGTCAACGGCGCGCTCGATATGGCGGTCGAGCCGTTACTCCTGCCGTCGTGGCACCTGCTGGCTTCTGTGGAAGAGGAGTACAACGCGGTCTACATGCGTTGCGCCTCGTCGGGCGATCTCAGCTTGTTTGGCAAAGGCGCCGGCGCGTTGCCGGCGGCGACCGCCGTCCTCGGTGATCTGATCGACCTGGCACAGGACAATTCGGTGCGGTGGCCAGTCCCCCAGGCACTGCCAGTCGCCGGCGCCGATGCCGCGGCACCGCCGGTCGTTCGTCGTCACTACCTCCGATGCACCGGCGAGCCGCACCCGGGCCTTGAGCGCCGCATCGAAAGCCTCGTGCGTCGTGCCGGATTGACCGTTCAGAACCGCGCCATCCGTGGCGGCGACGACCGCCTCGATCTCGGTTTCATGATTTCAGCGAGCGCGGAGGGCCAGATCTCTTCGGTCAGCCGCGCGGTGTCGCGGCTGGCGCGTGTGGAGCGATGTCTGTGTCTGGGCGTGCTGGAGTGAGCGAGTTGTCGGCGTGGCTCGACCCGGTAGGCTGCCCGACCGAACGGCCGCCGCTCGCCGCCATGTCGCAACGGACGCGAACGCTTCACGAAGGGCTCGATGCACACGCGCGCCGAACGGGTCTCCCCTACCTCAATCCCGACGAGCCCACGGTGCAGTTGGATCTGTTTGGCTCGGCGCGGGCGATCGCGTGGCAAGAAGGCAAAGCCGCATTTCTGTTCGCGAGCGAAGGCTGCTGGTCAGAGCTGCCGCATCTGTATGCGCGCTACGGGACAACCGCGACCGCGGCATTGATCGCGGCGCTCAAGCGACTGGAACACGCCAGCGCTGTGCTCGTCGGCGATTCGGGCATGCAGGTGACCGCACTCGCTTTCGACGTCCTGATGACCCCCGGTAGCCACGCGGTGCTGATGCGACAGGTCTACAACAAGACGCGCTCGTATCTCGCCTGGCTGGCCGATCGCGTCGGCGGGCGCGTCACCATCGTGGACGATGGTGACCATGAGGGGCTGACGGCGGCGATCACCCCCGAGACGCGATTCGTTTTCGCGGAGACGTTCACGAACCCGCTCGTGCGCGCCCAGGATCTCGACCGCCTTCGTCAGGTCGTCACGGCGCGCCGCGAGCCTGGTCGCTCGCTGCGGTTGGTCATCGACTCGACGATTGCCACGCCCTGGGCCTTCAAGACACCCCTGCTCGACCAGGGGGTCGATATCGTCCTGGGCAGCGGCACCAAGTCGCTAGGCGGCACCGATCGAGACCTCTGGGGCTACATCGCGACACGCGACACGCCGTTCGCCAACGCCGTCATGGATCTGATGGCGATGCGCGGCGGCATCCTCGACTGGCGTCGCGCCGCCGCGATTCTGCCCGGGCTCGCCGATGCGGACGAGCGCCACGCATGCCGCTCGTCAACGGCCACTCGCATCGCGGCGTTTCTCTCCAGGCACCCGAAGGTCAGCGACATTTTTCATCCGTCGCTCCCTACTCATCCGGACGCTGATGCGATCGCCCAGCAGTATGTGCGCCACGGGTCCATGCTGTCGTTTCGCGTGGCGGGTGCGGACGAAGATCAGACCCGACACATCGCTGACGTGCTCGCGACCTCGACAATCGTTCGCTATGCCTTGTCATTCGACGGGCTGGCAACGAAGGTCAATCATCACAAGACGGTCTCGGAGTACTTCACGCCCGTTGCGGAAGTGAAGCGGAGCGGCTTCGATCGACTGATTCGCCTCGCGGTGGGACTGGAGGACGCGGATGACCTGATCGCGGCCTTGAACTGGACGCTGCATCACGCCGATGACGTGACAGCCGCGGAGATCGAGGAGTGGCAGCGGCAGCGAGTTGAGGCGCTTGGCTTAGTGTAGAGATTTTGGAACGTTAGCCTGAAACTTACTCAGTATTGTCACGTGTATCGCTTCCGCGACGGCGTGTTGCTGCTAGTGCACCACGCCTTGGCGGAATTCCGCCTCGGCGGTGTCGATGTAGGCGCGATAGCCCTCGGGGTCGATGAACGGGTCCACCGGGTTCTTCGCGGTGGCGCTTGCGACAACTTGCGGTACCGGCCCCACAGTCTTGCATGGGAGGTCACGCAGATGTCGGCTGGGAGGCTGCGCAGCACGCGGAAGGTGCGATCAACCTCCGGGTGCTCGCTCGGACTGGAGAACCGCGCGTCGCTGGTGTGGGCGAGCGGCGTTACTGCGGCGTCTTCTTGGCGGTCTCCGTGATCGCCTTTCGTTCCTGCGCGCGATGACCCTTCAGAATGCCTTCGAGTCCGTAGTTGGCCTCGTGGCACGCGTACTGGTTAATCTCTCCGTCGCTTTGCCGTGCCGGTAGTTCGATTCGCGATTGGTACAGCTCGAGCGTCTGCCGTTCGTGTTCCGCGACCTCTTCCGGGGAAAAAAACGGCTTGCCGGCGAGCTCTGCCGGCCGCTTCGAGCGGCGTAATCGTCGCCGTCGACCACACACCCTGGAGGTCCGGATGGCCCCACGATGTGCGCGGCGCCCTCCACGTCTGGCCGGATGCGAGGCCGGGCTGCAACCCAGCAATAACCGCGACCGAAAGCAGAATCACGCACGCACGTTCAACCCGACCCATACGCTACTCCTTCCGGCCTTCACCCCCATATACTCCTGGCGCGCGCGGCGCGCAAGTGTAGAATCGGGCGCCGTTCAGGCCTGGAAGCCATATCGATGACGGGTGTCATCAGCGATCGGCGACGAGGGCCCGGACCACACGCTCCGAGAGCACGTCCGCGGCCCGTTGCAGCGCCTTCTTTCCAGCCAGTTCGCCGGACTGGTCGATGGCGACCTCGGTCTGGCGATCCGCGATGACAATCGTATGCGTCGCGCGATCAATCGCTTTGAGCTCGACGCGCCCGCTCGCTGAGACGAGATGTCCGCGTCGTGAGCCAACATCACTGAGCGCCTCGCCCGTGATCTGGATGTCCGCTCGGGCCGCCGACTTCGGATCGAGCAGGCGGAATCCCAGCGAGTTGAGCACGAGAGCCGAGCTCGGTTTCGGCCGCGGGGTCCAAACCTCCTCGGCCACCATGTCGCTCGGGGATTGAAATCGACACGGTGGGCAGTGGCTTCCCGCGAACCAACGCCGATAGCCTCAGCAGGCGATCATCCCGCTTCTCGACCGCAGCCACGAACGTGTCCCGGGCACTCGTCAAGCGCTTCGAGACCTTTTCTATGAATCATCGCCGCAAGTTTGCTGGCCGGCTCGTCGGCCGGTTGCGTTGCGCTCTCAGCGTAGACGCGGCCGGTCTCCGTCCCGATCATCCGCGCAATGGCGACCAGGTCATCGCCCGAGCGGAACACTCGCCCGGTGACGAGCGCCTTTGCACCAACGAGGTGCCCGATTCTAGCCGCGGTATCGGGGCTGACCGTGCCTGAGATGCCGAACTCCATCTCGCTGAGCACTTCGTCGAGTCGTGCGCGCTCAACCAGGATGAGGTTTGGTACGGTGGATAACCCGGCAACCAGCCGCTCGGTCACTTCCTGGCCGGTGCGCGCGAGGTCTTTCTGATCGGTACCGAAGTCGAGCACCGCAATCGGCAGTGGCTGGGCATCGGCGGCGGTCGCGGGCAACACGGTGCCTGCCAGCGCCATCGACAACGAGAGCAGAACGATTGGCCGAGAACGAGCGTTATGCGGAGTCATTGGGACTCTCCTTTTACTGGCAAGGCAATGCTCGTGAAGGTGCTGGAAGATCTCGAGCAAAAGTTTGTGTGCCAGCGGGTCACTGGCCAGGCGATCGACGAGTCGCATCTCGACCTTGATGATCGTGGTCCGTGCACGATCGATGATGAGCCGCGGATCTCCGTCTCCCGCTCGGTGAAGAGAACGACCTTCTCTCGGCCAAGCGAGAGAGGTGTCGTGTCCGCTGGTGGACGCTCCCCCACGCGGAGCGTGACCTCAGGGCGCCTTGAAGGAGCGGCCATGGCAATCTGCTGTTCACGCAAAAACTGACGTAGCACGCCTCGATCGTCCTCTACACGAAGGGGGTGACTCTCGGCCCACACACGAATCGGGTCGATCAGATTCGCCGGGTAGACACGCAGGCCCACGCGGCCGGCGGAATGCCAATCCGCATCGGCTTGACGACGTGATCGGAATCGCAGCTCAAAGTCGGTCTCTCGCTCGACGGCAGGGAGCATCAACGCGAGGCTGCTGACAATCGGCGAGATCGCCGAATCGGTCGGGCGCACCGGGACCTCGAGATCGCCGCAGACCGCAATCGCGAGCGCCGCGGTCAACTGCACGAGATCTGCGCGGATGATCAGCGCCTCCGGATCCGTTGCATAAATCGAGAGGGGCACGGTTACCGTGCGATCTCCAAAGAATCTGTGTGGTTCTCGAGAGGCGGCGCGAGGTTCGACGACCACTTCGCCAGCCGGACGCTGGGCCGACACATCGACCAGCGAGCTCAACACGACGAGCGAGAGAAGCAGAAGTCTCATTCGTCCCCCGATCGCTTTGCCGGCGCCCGCCGCACCGCCAGCTCTCGAATTCGTTTGACTTCGTCTGCGCCCAGTTGTCGTTCACACTCGCGCATCCGGGCGGCGATGTCGCGCTCGGCGAATCGTGCGGACTCGCGGCGCCTCAACCAGATCAGTTCGAGGTACGCATGGTCGTACTGTCGGTCCGCGATGTAGGTCTTCGCAAGCCACAACCGGGCGATGTCATTCATTTCCTCGTCGTCGGCGGCCAGTATGAACTCCGCCAGGGCGAGGCTGTATCGAGCACTAAAGTAGTGGCCAAGGCCTTTCATGAAATGCAGGTTCGACAGTGGCGTGCGGTCGATTTGAGCCGGGTCGAGATTGGGCAACGGCGTGCCGAGGCCCACGAAGGCGGCGCGATACATTTTCTCGACGAGCTCGCGCGGATCCCCGACAGGACCGCTCACGCTTGACGTCGCGGTGACGATCCCTGTCTCGAGATCTGTGGCCCGCAGGTTCACAAGCAGATTGCCACTCTGGAGTGTATAGCTGCCGGTGATCATGACCCTGGCTCCCAGCAACCTGCCGATTCGATGTCTGTCGTCACTCGAGATGAGACCCTCCAACGTGAGCGACCATTCTTCGAGCAATTGTCCAGTAGTTGACGGTCGACCACGACGTTGCCGTCTGATCGCGACAGGGCCATCGTCAAGAGCGCTGGCAACGCTTCTCTCAGATGATCGACCGACGGATCGCGTGCAGCTGTTCGAACGGAAGGACCCAGATGCGCTGAGGCTCGTCGGCCCACGCCACCCGAGCACCCAGAGCGCGCCGAGACGTATCAGAATGCGAAGAGCCCAGTGCGGCCGCGGAGGGATCATGGCGTCACCCGGACCTTGAATAGACGTTCCGTGGTCGTGGTCAGGAGGACCGGCCTCTGGCTCTCGAAATCGAACACCGGCCGGACACACGTGAGGCCGTCGTCGTGAACGAAGAACCAGCTTGCGCGGCTCCGTCGGAGTGATTCGGAAGCTGCAGATCGGCCTCGATCGTCTCGAGCGTCGCCAAGAGACGATCCCCTGAACCACTTCAGATAGAGATTGTTGAATCCTGCGGCGATGCCAATGTGGCGATCGTCGATCGTCGATCGCCCACAACGCACTTGGCTGACCCGGAACCACGATCTCGCCGGCCGGGTCCCACCGAACGCCGTCGATACTTCGACCCACCCGCAGTTCCGTCAAATGTCGGTACTGCTTGCCATCGGTGACGAAGTAATCCATGAAGCCAATCCTGAGGGGTATAAGGCTGACGCTGAGACGATGAAGTCTCGTACAGAGCCCACACGCACGCCATCACGCCCCTTGAGCAGGCGGTTTCGATAGAGATCCTGTGGCAACGCCTTCCGCGGTTGACCCCAACTTCGTCAGGTCCTTTGAGAACCGCGTGAAGCCTTGCGCCAGCAACATGAGGTAACCGCCCTTCGACGCCGACAACGTTGTAAGAGCGTTCAAGCGGCTCCACCTGGGAGTACGTGTAGCCGATCGCCGGCTGTGGTGCTTCGAAGACGAGGCGCTGGGGCATCTCCCAGCGTCGCAAGTCGGCAGTGAACGCGACAAAGCGCGTGGCGTTTTGTGGACTCGTTCCTCTCGCCCAGAGCAGCGCATATCGTCCGTCGTTCGTGCGGACGAGCGACGGATCGAATTCGCGTTCCCTGCTGTTGATTGCCACGGGCAGTGCAATTTCCAGTGCCAGTCTCGTTGATGGAGGATTCGAATATCGTCGTTCATCGCGCAGACGAGCCACTCTTCGGCGTACACATCCAGGCGAGGCTCGCCGGAGTACACCATCGTCTCCTCCATGCGGACTATCTGGCCGCGATCCCAACCTGCGGCGTAGCGCTCGATCAGCGAGCGAGGCGCCGGCGTCGGTGCCGCGGACGGCACGGCCGCGTGGTCCCTCTTCTTGACGTGACCTTCGGCGAAAGGGCAAACGAGACCTCCCATCTCACGATGTCGGGACCGTTCGATCCGGACATTTTAGTGTCGCATCACCTCGACGAACGTGTTCGAGAACAGCCCGGGTCCCCAGCCCGTCCCGACCGATAGGAACTCGGTTCCTAGCGGCGGGATGATGTTCGTCTCGTAATGGCCAGGCGTGGAGTACTTGAATGTGCTCGAAACGCCTGGAAAACGAATACTGCGGTGGCCATCCGGTTGGTTGCGGCAGACTGAAGCCAATCTCCGCGATCCCCTGCACCTTCGATCCGAAACGTCACAGAGTCGATCTGCTGGCCAGGCGGAGCCGCAAAATCGAAATACTCGTGGCCCTGACCTTCGTTTCGAGATGCGACCCTGCCCGCGTCATCTGGGCGCCGGACGGTTTCGAAGTCGCGCGCGAAGACCTCGCCGACTCCGACAATATTCAGTCGGTTGATCCGATTCAGCGCGTGATCCCGGATCAACTGGCCAGTCCGGCGTGATGCGCGCAGCATCATGAAATGCGCTTCGGTCTTGATCGAATTCAAGCAGCCTGCCGCCACCGCCGGGGCGGGTAGAAACTCGTACTCCGCGAGCAGTCCCGATACTGATCGAGGGTCCGCTCTGATATCTCCCAACTGAGCATACGCCTGTGCCAGCGTACGGCAGCGCCCGAATCCTCCACATCAGCAGCGACGGCGGCGTCGGGAAACGTTTGACCCACGTTCCGTTTTCGAGGACTGCGTAGCCGCCACGAGCTTGTTCTCTCCGATCGACGCGCAGCTCCGACTCGATATCAGCGGTCCAAATCCGCTGACGAATCTCGCGATCGGCCAGCATCCGTTCAAGATCTCGTCTCTTGCTCACGATTCGCTAGGTCATCGATCCGTTGCAGGATGGCGCGCTTGGTTCTCGCAATCTCGCCGGTCTGCGTTCCTGTCGATCGATCACCTCGCAGGAGTTGTCTGGAACAATTCGATGCCGCATTTCGGATCGCGCAGTGGATCCAGCCACTCGCGGGCCGCCGCAAAATAGTATTCGACGGCCTCTGCACGTCGCCTCTTTCCTCGAGCGGATCGCGCACGCTCGCGCGCAAACAGAACCGCATGTTCGCTTCTACCGAGCAGGTAATACATCTCGAGGACCGCTGCCGGGGCTTTGCGAAAATCGCCAGCGTGCCGACCCGCGTCCAGGTAGTGAGCCAACGCCTCTGGATACTGTCCCTCGTCAAACGCCCGCACACCCTTGTAAAAGGACTCAGCGACGTTGATGGTCGTGGGGATCAGGGCTCTCGATGCCGGTGATCGTTCCGGCATGAACGGGGCGTCCAGAGATTCAGCCTGCAGCTCTCTGCTGAGGACTCGGGGCGCAGAAAGGATATTGCTGTACTGATCGATCCATGTGACCTGCGTCACGATCTTCTGGTCCGATACCCTGATCGAGTCGCACTTGAATGGTCAGGTCATCGCCTTGGCGAGCGAAGCTTCCAAGCAGGAGAAGCTGGGCCTTGCCCAACTGAGCCTGACGAACGGCGGTCTCGATGTCGAGCAGACCGCTCTGCGCCAGACCATGCTCGCGGAGGATTTCTCTCAGATGCCGGCGCTCGATGACCAGATAGCGGCTGCCCGACTGCAAGACACTAATCATCATGTCGGCGAGACCCTGCTCGAGCCAGTCGGCCCGCGCATCGTCACCGAGTCGGTGAAAGTCGAGGATGCAAAGAGTTTGAACAGCGGGGGCAGGGGGCGATACCGTTGGGTGCTCGAAATCGCACCCGACAGCACCACTGCAAGGAGAGTGGCTGCACCCGTTACGATTCGACTCGCCGGTTCACGCGGTGGCAGTCAATCGGTACCTCCGCTGTTTAGGAGTCTGACGTGAGGAACCGTCAGGCGGCCGGGTACCAAAATTGTCAGTGACGTTCATGGCTCGGACTTAGAACGGTAGGCCGTCGAAATCTTGCGGGGCGTGTCCTTGCTTGCTCTTTTGCAGCTTCGTGCCTCGAATCGTCACCGTCCGGCGGCGAGTTGCACAGTTTGAGCCGCAATCCAGAACTCAGGCGTGCGCGGCGTCCACTTCGAAGCGGGCTACCCTGTTCCCCACGAAGTCCCCGGCACGAACCTGACTCAGTGCAGTGAGAGAAATACGCATGAACGGCCTTTGCCATGGTGGCGAGGCCGGCAGCCCCCGAGTGCAATCAACCGACGTGAGCACCGGAGACACACTTCGGACGACGTGAGTCATGATGAACGTGCTAGGCACCACGCCCTTGGCGGAATTCCGCCTCGGCGGTGTCGATGTAGGCGCGGTAGCCCTCGGGGTCGATGAACGGGTCCACCGGGTTCTTCGCGGTGGCGCTTGCGACAAACTTGCGGTACCTGCCCCACTGTCTTGCATGGGAGGTCACCCAGATGTCGGCGGGGAGGCTCCGCAGCACGCGGAAGCTGCGCTCGAAGTCGGCCCCTTGTTCTGGATACCGCATCCCCTGCCAACACCACCAGGCTCGCAGGCGCTCACGACGTTCAGCACGCGGTCACCGTCGCGGACGGGGAACGACCACGAGGTGCAGCCGCGCGTGTGGCCGCCGGTGACGTGCGCGGTGAGCGCGATCGGCCCGACACGGATCGTGTCGCCGTCCTTGAAGCGGTGGTCGACGCGCGGGGCCGGGTAGCCGAGGATCCCGATCCAGATGAGGGCCCTCAACGGCAGGATGATGTCGGGGTCGTCGCCGCCGGAGGCGATGGCGTCGGCGCTCGCGTCGCTGGCCCACAGCTCGGCGCCGGACGCCTGCTGGAGCACCGTCAGCCCGCCCCCGTGGTCGGGGTGCGGCTCCGAGTTCAGGAGCACCTTGACGTCCTTGATGTCGAAGCCGAGCTTCGCGATGCTCGCCATGATCATCGGCGCGGTGCTGGGATAGCCGCCGTCGAGCACGACGTGGCCCTCGGGCCCGGTGATGAGGAAGGCCGCGACGTCGTTCGCGCCGACGTAGTAGAAGTTGCCGGCGATGCGGAACGGTTCGGCGGGCTCCTGCCCGCCGCGCTTCGTCGCGTTCAGCCACCTGCCGACGAGTACCAGCGCAAGAGCGCTCAGCAGTCCCAGCAGGACACCAGCCGACGTCGCTTGGTGAGGTTGCGCAACATTTTCAGCGGTTCGAAATAACTTTACGATACAAAGTATTCTGTGTAAGACGGTGGACGTGCTCGCGCACGTGCGCTGGGCGTGCTCATCGTCTCAGTTCCCGCAACCGTTCCGCATCCTCCAGCCACTGAGCCATCTTCTCGTCGTTGTAGCCGTAGCGCGCCCAACCCGCTGCGTTACTGTCCCAACGGTAGTCCTTGATGGTCATGTCGATGCCGCGGTCGATGAGGAATTGCATCGACTCGTAAGGGTTCGGCAAGAAGACCAGGTGGTGCAGGATACTTGCCGGCTCATGGGAGTTCCAGTTGGTGTTGATATCTGCGCCGTGCTCGAGCAGGAAGTCCGCCACGTCGAAGTGACGGTTGATGACGGAGTAGGCGAGCGCCACGTCGAGCACCTGCTGCGCCGTGGGCGTATCCCACCTGTCGACTTCCGCCGGCTTTTGTCGACGCCAAAGGTGGCTGCGCGCGTCCGGGTCGTTGTAGGGATAGTGATCGTCGAGATCGCGGACGCCGCCGGCGCTGTCGAACCAGTGCTTCACCCGCGCGAGGTTACCGATGCCTGCCGCATGCGGCAGGTCGTCCGGTATCTGCCAGATACGGGTGAGCAATGGAAGCAGGTGCGTGTTCGCGTACATGAATGCCCACTCAATGGCTTTCGACGGGGGTGGCGGCTGGCGCCGCAGTATCGCGGGATCGGAGTCGAGAAGAGCGGCGATGAATTCCCCGCGATCGTTCATGAAAGCCGCCATCTCGATGAGCTCACCCTGGAAGTCGACCCAGGCGTCACCCAACAGCCACGGCTCACGCCGTAAGGCGCGGAGGAACGCAGTCAGATCCCGGTCGTGGACCGTGCGCCTGACCTGCTCCATGACGAACACTTTCCACAGTCCGAGCTCTGCGACCTGCGCAAAGTCCGATTTCTCGAAAGCCTTGATGAAAGAGACGCGGTCGGTGCCTCCGTCGAGGTGCTTGCCGAGCTCGGGATCGATCGCGATCGATCGTTCCAGCAGAAGTGACGCGACCGCCCCGCGATCGAAGCGGCAGGCGCACACGAACGCTTCATTGACGGTCTTGAGATCGTTCCCGCTCTCATCAAGAGCGACGCGAACGGCGTCAAGGTCGCCGAGCGCCGCAAAGAACTTCAGCGTGCGTGGCAGCAGGCCCTTACGCTGAAACAGCTCGAGCAGCCCCCTGGCGCGGGACCGGAGGAGGCCCTCGCACACCTTCGGCTTCACGACGGCGCCCGCGTCGATGAGCACTTCCGCGGACGCCCGGCGGGTGAACCACTCTTCTCTCTGCGCATCGCCTGCGTCGCCATAGGCGCTCGTGGCATGGTTCAGCAGGCCGCCGTCGTTTTCGCCGTCCCACGCCAGCAATGCCGGGTAGTCGGCCAACAGCTCCTTCAGGCGTTCGACCTCGTGATCGTGAATGGCGCGCTCGGCTTGCGCTACCGCCCACTCGAGCCCCTTGCCGAGCCGCTTGCTGACCTCAGCCGTGAGGTCTTGCCAGCCGGCGTAGCCGTACTCACGCGCGATCACGAGTTGTGCGTTGCGCTGCGACAAGGGCGGGTCGACCTGTGGCAGGTACACGCGCGCCCGTGCGATGGCTGCGGTGTCACCGGCAGCGATGTCGCGCGTGAGTTTCTTTGCCTGTTTACGGAGGGACTCGAGAGACGGACGAGCAGGAAGAGACTTCGAAGCGGTCATTGCGACCTCCTTTCATCAATCGCCTGTGCCCCGCTGAAACCAGGCTGAAAGAAGGTGCAAGCGCACACGACTCAGACCAAACAGGTGGGAGTGTTCCCTTGCCGCGGGTTGGTGGCGCCCTGTCAGCGCGCTCCCGGCAGTATCACGGGACTGCCTTTCGATGTCAACGCGGCGAAAGAGCGTGCCGACCAGCCTGATGCGGTGCCGAAAATGCAGGTATCCTTTCCGTGCCACGCAACCCAAACATGATCAGCCGTCACCTCACCAACGTCTTCCGGACGATTGCGCGAGCACCGGCGTCCTCGTTGTTCATCGTCGTGGTCCTCACCGTTAGCATTGGTGCCTCCGCCGCCATCTTCGCCCTGATCGATGCGGCGCTCCTCAAGCCGTTACCCTATCCGCAGCCGGATCGCCTCGTGGCCTTCACCTATACCTTCGAGGGCCGTGTCGTCCCACGCGCTTCGGAGGCCAAGTTTGCCGTGTGGCGGGAGCTCACACGCACCGTCACGGAACCGACGGCTGTGACATTCCGTTCAGTCGAACTGGAGACAGCCGACGGCCTTCAGCGCGTCCGAGCAGGCGCGGTGAGCGCGACTTTCTTCAGACTGTTCGGCACACCCTTCGTGACCGGCCGTCCGTTCACCGACGATGAAGACGCGCAGAGGCGCGGGGCAGTGGTCGTGCTGAGCCACCATCTGTGGCAGCAGCAGTTCGGACAAGATCCCGCGATCCTCGGACGAGCGCTGATTCTCGACGGCCAGGCCCGGACGGTCATCGGGATCGTCTCTCGAGTATTCGAGACATCTCTCCTGGGAGACCGCCCCGATCTGTGGGTGCCACTGCAGCTGGACTCCGCGAGTCTGGAGCACCCCCCGTTCCTGTCGGCCTACGGGCGTCTGCCGCCTGGCGTGTCGCTGAGCCAGGCCCACGACGAGGACCGACGTGCGGCTGACGAGTTCCGGCGCCGCTATCCCGGTGTCATGGGCGCATCCGATAGCTTTGCCGTCCAGCCCTTCTCGGAGGTGGTGTTGGACGATCTGCGCCAGCCACTGGGTCTCTTGGCCGGCGCCGTCGCGCTGCTCCTTGCACTTGGGTGCACCAACGTGGCGGGCCTTCTGCTGGGCCAGATGTCCGCCCGACGTCGCGAGATGGCGGTGCGCATGGCCCTGGGTGGCTCGCGACGACAGATCGCGACGCAACTGCTGGCGGAGAGTACGGTGTTGACGGGCGTCGCCGGCGGTCTGGGTCTGACATTGGGCCTGAGCGGCGCGCGGGCGCTTGCGACGCTGGCACCAGGGACCATTCCGCGCCTCCCAGAGGGAGCGGCGTCGCTCGAGCTCGATGCCCGGCTGGTGGCATTCGTCTGCCTGCTCTCCCTGGTGCTGACCGTCGCGTGCATGGTGCTCCCGATGTTGGCCTCAATGTCGACGCCGCTCGCCGACACACTTCGAGGGAACGCCGCGACCGCCCACGGTGCTGACCGCCGAACCAGCCGGGTGCGGGCGCTGGTCGTCGCGTCCCAAATCGCAATCGCCGCGCTCCTCTCGGTTGGTGCCGCCTTGCTCGGACGCACCTGGTGGGAGTTGCAGACGGCCGATCGTGGCTTCAATCGACATAACGTAGCGACGATGCGCGCCTCGTTAGGCGCCCGCGACGAGGATCTACGTGCCGAACGCGTCTCCGACATCGTGAACACTGGCGTCGAGCGACTGGCGGCCGTCCCCGGCGTCGTGAGAGCGGCCGCAACGTGTTGTCTGCCGTTCGAATCCGACTGGCTGACGTCGGCGCAAATCGTCGGAAGCCATCTGCCCACGGACGTGGACGAACTGCTGAGTGAGCGACGGATCTCGCCGTCGGTACTTCGACGTTCTCGAGATCCCGATGGTGCGAGGTCGTGCCTTTGGTGCGCCGGATGTCTCGCACGGGCCCCGGGTGGCCATCATCAATCAGGCGATGGCGCGGCGCTTCTGGCCTGGGCAGGATCCGCTCGGCGCTCAGGTGCGATTGTTCCCCGGGCGCGCCCCGGACGAACAAACGGTTGTGCGGACCATTGTCGGGGTCGTCGCGGACGTTCGTGACGGCCTGGCTATGGCCGAACGGCCCAGACCGACAGTCTACGTGCCGCTCGCGCAGGTGGCAGACACCCAGTTGGAAACGTCGGTGGCGTGGATCATCCGCCACCGCGGTGCGTCGGAGTACGATCAAGCGGCGGCAGAACGCGCGATGCGATCGGTCACTGGTGGTCGCCCGGTGTTCGATATCGGCTCCCTGGAGGCTGTCCGCGCGAACGCAACGGCCGACACGACGCTTCGAGCGACGCTTCTGGCCCTGTTCAGTGGTGCGGCGCTGCTCCTGGCGGTCATCGGCGTGTATGGGGCCGTCTCCGCCATCGTGCGCCAGCGATGGCATGAGCTCGGCGTTCGGCTCGCGGTCGGCGCGTCTCCCGCGCGGCTACGCCAACGCGTGGTTCGCGATGTGCTGTTCGTCGTCACGATCGGGACGGCGGCGGGCCTTCTCGGTGCGTTCTGGGGCGGCCGAGCCGTTGGCGCGTTCCTCTTTGGCGTGAGCGCCCGAGACCCGGTCATGTTCACGGGTGTGGCGCTTGTCCTCACCATGCTGGCTTTCCTCGCCGCCTGGATTCCAGCGAACCGCGTTGTCCGCCTCAATGTGGTCGACGTGCTGCGCGGAGACTGACTGGGAGGTGTCGCAACACAGAGGCCACCATGGCAAAGAAAAAATCCTCCCACAAGCCGCTGACTGGACGCGTGGCGCTCGTGGCGGGCGCGACGCGCGGCGCCGGCCGCGGCATCGCACGGGCGCTCGGGGAAGCCGGCGCGACGGTCTACTGCACCGGTCGAAGCGTCAAAGGCAAGCCGTCGCCGTACGGGCGGCCCGAGACGATCGACGAAACCGCGGCGATGATCAAGGCCGCCGGCGGGACCGCCATCGCGCTTCGCGTCGATCACACGAATGAGAATGACGTGAAAGCGCTGTTCCGGCGCATCATGCGCGCCCACAAGCGCATCGACGTCATCGTCGACAGCGTGGCGGGCGAAGACCCGCTGATGGGGGTGTACGGCTTCCTCTGGCAGGCGGATCTGAAGAACGCGGATGCGATCTTCCGGCAGGCGCTCACCTCACGCATCATCACGGCGAAGTATGGAGCACGTGTGATGATGCCAGCCAAACGCGGCCTCATCGTGGAAGTGACGGAGAACGACATGATCGGCGGCGGCGGGAATCCGATGTCGCAGGCCGTCAAGATGGCGCAGAAGGTGCTCCCGCTCGTCTGGGCCGCCGAGCTCGCGCCGCATGGCATCGCCGTCATGGCCGTGACTCCCGGTTTCCTGCGCTCGGAATCCATGCTGCAGGGCTTCGGCGTCACAGAAGACAACTGGCGCGAGGCAGGCAAGAAAGATCCGAACTTCCTGCAGTCGGAATCGCCGTTGTTCGTGGGACGTGCGATCGCCGCGCTCGCGGCCGACCCGAACGTGCAGGACCGCACTGGAATGCTGTTCAGCTCCTGGGAACTTGGACGTGACTACGGGTTGTCCGACTACGATGGCCGGCGTCCCGATTGGGGTCGCCACAAGATTGATTTCTCCGTCCTCCCGCCGGAATGGATCGATCTGTTCCGCACGGGCACCAACTTGCAGATCAAGTGGTTGACGACGCTCGCGGCGCGGACCAGAAAGTTCAGGGCAAAGATCCCGTCTTGACCCCTCATGTTCGGGTGAGAACCCACACGGGACGCTACAAAGGATTTTGATAACGCCCAGGAGCCAACGCGCCGCAATGATTTAACTGCGCAGTTGCGGATGAACTGGCTAGCGTCAGGGATTCGAACCCAAGGCCCTGGGAAGTCGCAAGAAGAGGGCACGCTGTGATGCGAGATCAGAAGATCGCGGTGGTTCCCATGCTCTCCGTTCGAAACGGGACAAGCGCGATTGAGTTCTACAAGGCTGCGTTCGGAGCGACCGAGTTGTTTCGGGTCGACAACGAGAAGGGTGAAGTAGTCGCTCAGTTGTCCGTGAGTGGAGCCGAATTCTGGCTCGCCGACGAGTCCCCGCAGCACCTCAACTTCAGCCCCGAGTCTCTCGGCGGTGGGTCTGTTCGGCTGCTCTTGATGACAGAGGACCCAGATGCCGCATTCGACCGGGCTGTCGCAGCAGGAGCCAAAGTGGTGTGGCCGGTTGGCAACCAGCATGGTTGGCGAATAGGACGAGTCGTCGACCCGTTCGGCCACCATTGGGAGATCAGCAAGCGCTTGTCCAAGGACCGTTGACGTGACCGCGTCCATCTCACGCCAAGCTCCTGTGAGAAACTCACGCCATGCCCTCGGCGTTTCCCATCGAGCCACCCATCGAGCCGATGTTGGCCAAACTCACCGAAGCGATTCCCGCCGCCGGCGACTTTCTCTATGAGCCCAAGTGGGATGGTTTCAGATCCATCGTGTTTCGTGGCGACGATGACGTCTTCATCCAGAGCCGCGATTTGAAGCCGCTGGACCGCTACTTTCCCGAGCTGCACGAGACATTCCTCAGCGGTCTGCCTGGGTCGTGTGTGATCGATGGCGAAATCGTGATTGCCACACCGCGTGGTCTGGATTTCGACACCCTGCAGATGCGTCTCCATCCGGCCGCGTCACGGGTCGCCAAACTCGCCAAGGAAACGCCCGCGTCGTTCGTCGCCTTCGATCTGCTGGCCATCGGCAGTCGGTCATTGATGGACGCGCCTCAGCACGAAAGGCGGACGCATCTGGAATCGTTGCTAGCGCACGCGGAGCCGCCGATCCATCTCACCCCGATGACGCGAGACCGCGAGCTGGCCGCCGACTGGCTGAAGCAGTTCGAAGGCGCAGGGCTCGATGGCGTCATCGCAAAACCAGTCGATGGCACCTACCAGCCCGGCAAGCGCGCGATGATCAAGGTCAAACACTCCCGCACCGCTGATTGCGTTGTCGCTGGCTTCCGATGGCACAAGAGCGGCGGCGATACGGTCGGCTCGCTGTTGCTCGGTCTGTACGACGCGCGCGGCCGGCTGCAGCACGTCGGGGTGACGTCATCGTTCACCATGGCGACCCGCAAAGCGCTTGCGAAGGAGCTGGCACCCCTTCGTAAGGACGCACTGGCCGATCATCCGTGGCGCGAGTGGGCGTCGGAGAGCGCGGAGATGACGCGCATGCCAGGCGGACAGAGTCGCTGGAGCGCGGGCAAGGATTTGTCCTGGGAGCCGCTGCGCATCGAGCGCGTCTGCGAAGTGAAATACGACCACATGCAGGGGGATCGCTTTCGCCACGCAGCCGTCTTCCAGCGCTGGCGACCAGATAAGCCGGCGAAGGACTGCGGCTACGATCAGCTCGAAGTCACCACACCGTACGAGCTCGCGCGAGTCTTCGGAGCGCGCTAGGGATCAGTTACAAGTTACAAGTTACAAGTTCAAAGTTTGCCACGCGGCGGTTTGTAACTTGTAACTTTGAACTTGTAACTTTCCTCATAGCCTTGCGGCACATCGTCGGGGTCCGGGGCTTCCTGGGACGGGCGTAGCGCCTCGGGCACGTGCTGGAGGTTGACGCGGATTCGTGTCCAGGTCGTAAACCGGCCGCGCATGGCGTCGACCAACACATCCGACGGTTCGAGGTGCGATGCCGCGTCGGGATAGCGTGCCTTCCAGCGCTCCAGGCCGGCGAGCACTTCGTCTCTCTTCTGGCCGCGTCCGATCTCGAGGAGTGGGTGCCTCGACGTGCGCCTTCCGGTTGGTCGAATGGACCTTGGAACCTTGGAACCTTGGAACCCTGGAACCTTGGAACCCTGGAACTTTGGAACCTTGGAACCCTGGAACCTTGGAACCTTGGATACTGGCTGGCGACGCCGCGACGGCTGCACGCGGGGCGGCTCTCCGGGCGCCTTCTTGTATTGCGGCGGCCATGGCGCGTCGCCCATACCCTCCTTCTCATGGCGTGCTGACAATTCGAGCAACGCCTCGAGCGAGCAGGGGTGATTGTCGATGTCGGCGTGGCGGTCGCCGACTGACGCAAATCGCGCCGGCATCGAGGCGAGCGTAAAGTCAGCCGGCTCGACGTCATCCACTTCGTCCCACCCGAGTGGCGCCGACACGCGCGCATCTGGCTTCGGCCGAATCGAGTAGGCAGAAGCCACCGTGCGGTCCTTCGCGTTCTGGTTGTAATCGACGAACACGCCGTGCCGCTCCTCCTTCCACCACTTGCTGGTGGCCAGCGTCGGGGCGCGGCGTTCGACCTCACGCGCCAGCGCAAGCGCGGCTCGACGGACCTCTGTGAAGGTCCATCGCGCTTCGATGCGCACGTTCACATGCATGCCGCGCGAGCCAGAGGTCTTCGGCCATCCCACCAGACCCAGATCGTTCAGCGCCGCTTCGACCACGCGAGCGACCTGGCGAACCTGTGGCCATTCGACGCCGGGAACCGGATCGAGGTCGACCCTCAATTCGTCGGGATGATCGAGCGCTTCGGCCCGCACCGGGTGCGGGTGCAACTCGAGGCACGCGAGGTTGGCCATCCATGCCAGCGCCGCCGCGTCACGCGGCACCACTTCTTCCGCGGTTCGACCCGATGGAAACGAGAGCGCCACGATCTCGATCCAGTTCGGTCGCGACTCCGGTGCTCGCTTCTGGTAGAAGAACTCGCCTGTTATGCCGTTGGGGTAGCGTACGAGCACATTAGGGCGTCCACCGGCGCCTCTCAGCGCTCCGGCCGCCACGGCCTGGTAATAGCGAACGACATCGAGCTTCGTGTAGCCCGCTTCGGGAAAGAGCACCTTGCGTGGATTCGAGATCGCGACGTCGCGGCCGTCGATGACGAGGTGCTCGTACTCGGTTTTGGAGGGCATGCTGAGCGGTCAGCGCCAGGCTGACGCTCTATTGTGCGGCGCTTCGCGCAGTACGCCAAATATGTAGGCTTGGTTGAAACGTACAAGCCACCGAGACTCAGAGAGACCGAGACAGGGATTTCTCCAACGGGTAATTCTAAGTCTCTGTGTCTCTGTGGCTCTGTGGCTTGGCCGTGTCTGGAATCCTTTGAAGACGTTCTGAGTCTCGCCCTACGGGACAATCCGAACGACGTCACCCAAGCCCGGCAACCCGGTCCTTCGCGTCACGTAAACCGCGCCGTCGGATCCGATGGCCAACCCGCCCGGTTTGGGGAAATCAGCGCTTGCGAGAACGCTCGTCGCCCCGGTTTGCGTATTGATTCGAGTGAGTT
The DNA here is from genome assembly GCA_963802675.1 of uncultured Acidobacteriota bacterium. Taxonomy (GTDB): domain Bacteria; phylum Acidobacteriota; class Vicinamibacteria; order Vicinamibacterales; family UBA2999; genus JACCSI01. The sequence continues at coordinate 1,166,006 of CAWDJL010000013.1, read as the reverse complement.
TGCCATTCAGACCAGGTCCGGTCGGAGGGATGATCCCATCCGCGTCGTGCTCGAGCACATAAGCGGCGTTGCGCACGGGGTCGAAGCCAACGTCGATGATGTTAGTGAAACCGGTGGCAACCTCAACTGGCGTGCCACCATTAGCAGGAACCCGCAAGACGCGCGCCGCGCCCACCGGAAAAGGCGCGCCGGTCAACTCTCCCACGATATACGACCCATCGGGAAGAACGGCGACACTGGTGGGAACCGAATCGATCAAGGCGGGACCGACCAAGCGACGCGGAAATACGGCCAGCGTCCTGGTGTGACCGAACTGGCCGATTTCAAGCAAGGCGTTCGCGCCCGCATCGGCCACGATCGCACGGTCCGAGAGCACACGAAGGCCAAAGGGGTTGGAATCAATCTGATTGCCATCGGGGTTCGATGAGATTTCGTGGTCCGAAATGTCGAGCGCATAGGACCACTGCCCGAGGCCTGTCACGCGCACGAGCGAGCCAAATCGGAGGCCGGCCGCTTCGTAGACGCCTCGATGCAACGGATCGGCGCCAAAACCAATGGTCACCCAGGCGCTGCCAAAGCCAAAGTCGATGTCGGCGGGTCCCAGCGCGTCCATTCCGGTTGCGCCTGCGAGTGATGGCAAACCCGTCACAATTCGGTCTTGCACGCCGATGCCGGTGATCCTGGTAATCGCGCCTGTCGGACCATAGCAACGCGGTTGGCCGTTTCCGCCGACGTCACACAGGGTGCTCGTTCCACCACGACCCGCTTCCGCGACATACAACGCGCCGTCCGGCCCGAATGCAAGCCCTCTGGGATTGTCCAGACCGGTTGCAATCACCAGCATGTTGCTTTGTGCCAGAAGAGTGGTCATGCCCTCCTGAGTCAACGTGAACGACGCCAATATCACCGCCCCGACTGCCAAACCCCCGGTCAATCTGCGCATACTTGCTCCTTCTCCCACGTTATTGTTGAGGTGCCAGTGTACAGGCAATAGCCCCTAGAAATGCACATGAGTTATCGGGGTTTCGTAGTCGTTCTGTCGGAAAGGCGACATTTAGACGAGGTGTGACGAATCAGGTGCCAGCTTGTTTCGTGAATCGCAGGTCCCAGACGCGGTCCTGGACCACGCTGAGTCCCGTCACTCGTCCGGCGTCGCGATGGAATCTCACGATTCCGAGTGATCCACTGAACACGTCGCCATAGGAGGGTGTCAATGCGATCGTCACGTCCGGTCGGCGCTTCAGAACGAGGTTGCCGCCGACGATGGCCACTTCCATCTCGACTTCCGCTTCGTCACTCCGATAGGTTCCGACCAATGATTTGAGCTGTGCCTCGCTGGGGGCGTCGGTTGTCACGCGTTCGAATCGAGTCGCCGTCCCGTACGCATCGGTGACGCGGACACGCGCACCATCGACCTCGAGCGCATCGCCCTGGGCGGAGGCGAAGCGTCCCGGTGCCGTGGCGACGAACGACGGCCCGCGAACGATACGAATCCCGGTATCGGTCGACGCAAGGCTCATCGGCTCGCCCGTCTCGACATTGCGGTACGTGCCGAGCAACGACGCGAGGCTCTTCGCATCGAGTTGAATGGCCGGCGTCGGTGCTGTCTCCTTGAGTCGGCCCGACAGCACGATGTCGGCAACCGCCTGGGCAGAGGTCTCGGGGGTGACCGACGCGACGTTACACAACAACGCGACCGCGGTCTTGGCCTCTGGATAGTGACTGAGATACGCACGATACCCGGCGGTCGCACCGCCGTGTGAGATCTCTCGCAGACCCTTGTACGTGCCGACCTGCAGACCTAGCGCGTAGCCATGGGCTCGGCCGTCGTTGAACCGGCCGGCACGTTCCTGTTCGGCCACGAATCGCTGATCGCCGACGGCGGGCGCCACGAAGTTCTGATTCCACTTGAGAAGATCGCCTACCGTTGTCAGCAGTCCGCCGTTGCCGTGCACGTTCTCGAAGGGCATCACCGTACGGTAAACCGTGCCGTCCCCCGAATACGACATCGCGCGGTTCTTGACGATACGGCCGTGGTCGTCGCGCCACGACGTTCGCGTCATGCCCAGCGGTTCGAAGAGGCGCTGGCGCGTGAAATCCGCGAAGGACATGCCGCTGACCCTGGACACGATGATGGCCGCCAGGTTGTATCCCGTGTTGCTGTACGACCATCTGGTGCCAGGGGTAAAGTTCAGCGATCGCTGACGGGCCACGATGTCGAGCACATGCGCGTGCGTGTAAACGCGCGTCGTGCGAGGCCAGCCGGCAATCCCCGCCACGCTGCCCCAATCGCGCAGGCCGCTGGTGTGATTCAACATGTGGCGAATCGTGAGGGGCGAACCGTAGTCCGCCAATTCGGGCACGTACTTCCGGGCTGGATCGTCGAGCGATAGCTTTCCGTCCCGTGCCAGGAGCAGCACGGCGGCCGCTGTGAACTGCTTCGACACCGATCCGGCTTCGAAAATCGTGTCGGGCGTGTTGGCGACGTCGTGTTCGAGGTCCGCCATGCCATAGGCCTTCGACAGAACGCGCTGGCCGTCGACGCTGACAGCCACCGCGCAACCGGGTGTAGCCGACGACCAGCGCTCGAAGACGCGATCAACCTGCCGATCGAGGTCAGAGGGCGTCGCCTGCTGGGTCCGGGCCCAGGGGCTCGACAGACCGACGGTCAGCAGGACCGCGGCGACCGCAAGCGACACCAGCGTCTTAGTCATGGTCATGGTCGTGATCCTAGCGAGGCTACGCCCTCAGACCGGTGAGATGCAGGGAATTCTAGCCTTCAAGACGTCTGGCGGGAAGGTCCCGCGCGAAAGCGTTGTTCAACTCACGGCCCGGCGTGCCGCGCCCCAGCGCCGCGAACGTTCCGTGCTCCGCAATTTCCTTCGCGGCATTCAGAAAACCCGCCCAGGCCGTGCGTGCCAGCGCCCCGCCAACACTGATGCGGCGAACACCCAGTTGCACCAGTCGCTGGACGGTCGCGAAATCGCCACCGACGAGCACGTTGACGGGCTTCGGCGCGACCGCCTGCACGACGGCTGCGATTTCTTCGTCCTTGGCAATGCCGGGAGCATAGAGGCAATCAGCTCCTGCTCGAGCGTATGCGGTCAATCGTAGAATCGTCTCGGACAAATCGGGGCGTCCGACAATGAAGCCCTCGGATCGGCCGGTCAGAACCACGCCAGTGCCGCTCGCGTCGATCGCACGCCGCGCGGCCTTGATGCGCTCGACCGACAGCGCAAACTCGAACAAAGGGCTGGCCGAATCACCGGTCGAGTCCTCGATCGACAACCCCGCAACGCCTGTCGCGACGGCGCGCGTCACGTTGGCAGCAACCCCGTCGGGCTCGATGGCAAAGCCGCCCTCGAAATCGCCGTTGACGGGCACGGCCACACCGTGCGCGATGGCGCGAAAATGCGCGATCGCCTCGTCTACGGTCACATGATTGTCCGGGCGGCCCATCGACCAGGCAAATCCGGCACTCGTCGTCGCGACCGCGGGAAATCCAAGTTGCACCAGCAGTCGCGCGCTACCGATGTCCCAGGGATTGGGCATCACGAAGCAGCCGGACTCGTGCAACTGACGAAAGCGTTGGATGATGTCGGACACGGTTTCTCCGGTGATTCAATCTAGTGAACTGTAACAGGTGAATCGGTAGCGGCCACCTCGCCATTCAATCTTCCACCTGAAGGCGGAAGCCACACGATATTTTGGGAATGGCGATATTGCTTGGTGACCTTGTGATCCTTCGTCTTGGGATTCGTGGCTTCCGGCTTTAGCCGGAAGATTGAACGACGATACCAATCCAGCTGATACACGGCACTACTGCCTCTGGATTACCCACCCCACACGCTGGCCGCCGAAAGAACAACGAAGACTCCGTAGAACAACGCCATGACGACCAGCGCGACTTGCCGCCAACGGGGCGGCCGCACATGTCGAGGCAGAAGGCGCGTATTGATATAGAGCAGGTGGAGCGAGGCGATGACGAAGATCGCGCCGGCAATATTGGCGCTGATCTTGAGCAGGACAATCGGCTGGGCCAGCCTGAGCGCCACGATGCCCCAGGCGACGAGCACGGACATCACGCCGTAGTAAACGACGCGGACGTCGCCATCGCGCCAATGTCGAAGGCGCTGGCTCCCGGTCCAGAGCATGTCGGTGATCGCGCGCACCATTCCCTCGAAGTTATCGAGCTGGGTCTTGAACAGAATCCACGCTCCAAGGATCGCGATCGCGCCGCCGAGCCATGCGCCCGCGCGAGCACCGACGCTGGACGCGAGCGCGGCACTGATGCCAAGCCCTTGGATATCGGAGCCGGCTGGCAGAAACGTCACATACAGGAGCGCCGGCAGGAGCATGCCAAGCACCGCGCCAAGTGCAAATACCGCCCACTGATCGACCCGGACGATACGCCACCAGCCCGCCCATCGCTGCATCGCGGCTGCGTCATCGCTGAAGGTAAACCCGGTATGAGCCAGACTCACTTTCTCGCCCCCGACCGCACCCGAAATGTAACCTGACAAGCCCGCCATGCCATACCCCTTGTCGCGTGCCCAGTTCGAAAGGACAAGGTTTGCGACGCCACCGGCGCCGGAGTAAGCCACCAGAGCTGCCAACAAGACCGGATCGACGCCGGCCGGGAACCAATCGAAGCGGTCAGCCCGAACGTCGTAGCCACTGAACGCCATCACACCCTCGACCCAACGCGACGCCGGGACAAACCACAGGGCCAGGGCAAAGAACCCGCCGAGCGTCGTGACAACGATCACCCAGTTCAGAACTTCGAGCGTTCGGACGATACGCGTGCCCACCGACAGGACGGCAACGCAGGCAAGAAAGATCGTCACGCCGATGGCGTAAATCGTGTCGGCGTCGCCGGGGGACGGCAACTCACGCTGGAAGACATAGAACATCGCGCCTGCGGCCGTGCCTGCAAACGCTGGCCAGCCAAATTGCAGGAGGTAAAGCATCGCGTAAACGACGGCCCAGATCGTTGATGAAGGGCGCGTGCGCATGAAGCCGGTGAACACTGGTTCACCCGTTGCCAGGGTGTAGCGCATGACCTCGAGATTGAAGATCGTCTGGAGCACGATGGCCACGAGACACACCCACAGGAGCGTGAGCCCCTCACGCACGAACACCGCAGGGCCGAGGAGGAACTCGCCGCTGCCGATCGAGAGACCGAGCACGATGACGCCCGGGCCAACCGCGTTGATCCAGCCAAGCCCTCGCGGCGACGGCGGCGGCGGGAGCTCGGCCCTGACCCATGCGTCCAGTCCAGAACGCGCTTCCGGGCGATGGGCGCTCGCGCATGCGGAACGTTGATTACTGCTTTGTGACGTTGACGTAATAGAGGTCGGTCGCGACGTCGAACGATTCCTTCGGGGTGGCATTCGGCAGTACTTGCCAGTTCGTCGTCGGCCAGATTGTTTGCCACGCCTCCGGCCTCCCGACCCGAATCGGCATCGCAAACGCCCGCTCCTCCGCCGCCCAGCGATATGCCACGGTGGCATCTTGTTCGTTGAACGCCAACTGCAATGTCGGCAGAGCCGCGCGTCGAAGGTATTGATCGAAGATTGGCGTGAGGTCATGGTTCGCCTGCTGGTTGATGAACGCCACCATGTCCTCGGTCACGATGTTCTTGTACTTGAAGTGCTGGTAGACAGTGCGGAGCAAGGTGTACCACTCGGGAGTCGAGCCTGCCTTCCGCCGCCCAAGGTCCTCGACCACGCTTCGCAGTGTGTGCAGGAACAAAGCGCCTTTGAAGTACTGGTCTTGTTGCGGCGACCGGTGAATGCCTCGCTGCGTGATGATGGGCTCTTTATTCGCCACCTTGGACTTGTAGCCGTTGACATACTTGACCGCATCGTCGTAACCGAAGCGTTTCTCGACGTAGAGAGCTTCCAGGTAAGTGGTCCAGCCTTCCTGAATCCACATGTCGGAGACGTCGGCCGCCGACACCGCGTTGCCAAACCACTCGTGCGCGCTCTCGTGAATGATGATGAAGTCGAACTTGAGGCTGACCCCAACGCCCGTCCAATCGCGCTCGAGATAACCATTGGCAAATCGATTGCCGTAGGTGACGGCACTCTGATGCTCCATGCCCGAGTACGGGACCTCGATCAGTTTGTAGCCATCCTTCTCGAATGGATAGTCGCCGAAGATCTGCCGGTAGATCTCGAGCATCGGTTTGGCTTGCGCGAACTGCACCCTCGCCTTGTCCAGGCTGCCTGGCAGCACCCAGAAGTCGAGTGGCAGGTCACCAAGTGTGTCGGCAAAGTGTACGTAATCGCCGATGTTCAACGACACGTTGTACGAGTTGATGGGATAGTGCACGCGCCACTGCCAACGCGTGTAGCCATCGCCAAGATCCTTGGTGCCAAGAAACTTGCCGTTGGAGACATCGACGAGACCGTTCGGGATGTCGACGTTCAGCTCCAGGCCCTCGGGTTCGTCGCGCCATTGGTCCTTATTGGGCCACCAGAGGCTCGCACCCTGACCTTCGTTCGCGGTCGTGATCCACGGTTTTCCGGAGGGATCGGAGCCGAACGTGAAACCGCCAAAACGTCCGGTTTCCATCGGCGTTCCGGAGTAGCGGATCTCGACCGCGTACTCCTGCCCCTTGCGAAGCGTGTCTGCGAAGTCGATGAAGACGGCGTTGAGCTCGCGCGTGTATTTGATTGTTTGCCCCGCGCTGGTGAGCCGGTCGATGGCGAGGTTCGCGTACAGGTCCAACTGAATGCGCGATGCGTCCTCGAGCATTCGGAAGCGGACAACGTTAGTGCCCGAAATGTGACGCCGCGTCGGGTCGACGCGAATGGTCAGGTTGTAGAAGAGCAGATCGTTGTTGCTGCGATAAGGTCCGTACTCGCCGCGCAGGTAGTCGCCTCGTGATGGCGGTCGCAAAGCGGGCACCGCTGGTCCAGGCGGCTTCACGGCAGCGCCAGCGGTCTGTGCGAATGCCGCATCGTTCGCGACCAGGAAGAGCGTGCTGGCCAACACGTAACCGGGCACGTGGCGTCTCAGATCCATTTAGTGTCTAGCTCTCGCTGGCAACGGTCAGGAACAGTCCGATCGCGATCAACGCGAGGAGCACCAGCAGGAGAATCTTCCATGCACTGTAGGGGTACTTCCCAGCGATCGCACCAGTGTACCCGTTGACGACCACCTGAAACGCCCGCGCGCCATAGTTGTACGAGAGCATCCACACCGGCACGAGCACGTGTTTGAACGTCTGCCCCGAATAGTTGGGATGAATCCGCAAATTGCGGTAGGTGTCGCCCGGCACCTGCTCCCCACACAGAGACTCGAGCGCTTCGTTCATCTGGTCACGTGACTGGTTGGCGGCGTCGAGCAACACCACCTTGTAGTGCTCGACCACGTGTCCCGAAAGAAACGCGGTGTCGTAGGGCACCACATCCTGTGTCGGGAACGGCTCCACTTGGCGAAGCAAGTCGAGCGGCAATCCCTGCGTTCCGGGTACTGGCTCGTCGTCAAAAAAGTGATCGACCACGCCGGATGCCGCTTCCCATCGAGTGCGTCGTTCGCGTCGAACGACACGGTTGCCTCGGCTGTCGCGATCTTCGACGTTGACGTAATAGTGATAGCCGGCTTCTGCATCCCAGGGACAGCGCACCCGTGCGTCGAAAGTCCAATAGGGAATGTAAAGGCCGTGCACGGTGTCGACGAGAGCCGCTTTCGCCAACCGCCCCGGCGCGAGCCACTTGCTCCGCCACCAGCGGCGGATGTCGTCGCGCACTCGATTGGTGGTCGATCTTGAACGGTAAGAGGCCGTGCGGACGGATGGGCGACTTGATCTCGTCGTAGCTGACCAGCGACGGCGAGCCGCAAAACTCGCAGTTCTGCCCCACGCGCTGCGGATCGAAGACCATGACCGCCTGGCAGCTCTGGCAACGCACGCTGCGCTTCTCGGTCAGCCACCCGCGCTCTTTTTCCGGCAGCTCGCGCAGCGCCGTGACGAGGTCGACTTCAACGACCTTGCCGGTTGTCCGGTCGAACTGGTACGGAGACTCGGTTCCGCAGAACGGACAGACCAACTTCTGCTTGGTCGGGTTCCACTCGGCCTGCGCACCGCAGGCCGGGCAGGAATGCTTGTCGAGCGCAGAGATCTCGGGCGACATGTCGAATCCGGTCCGACTCGGCGGTCGCGCCGTCTATTGCGTCATGTAGCTGGTCAACGCGGCCCGCGGGATGCGCCACGTCGTGCCGATCTTCTTGCCCTTGAGATCGCCGGATTCGAGAACGGCCATCACATCCGCTTCCGACACGCCGAGCGCCTGGGCAGCCTCGCCTGGGCTGAGCAGCTCGGGGAGGGCGTTGGCGCCTGCGCCAGGAGTCGCAACGGCAATCGTCGGCGTCGCCTGCCCGCCGGCAAAGCCCTGCTGCATCATCTGCTGGGCGAGGCCGAAGCCGACGGCGAGTTCCGCGGCCGTTCCAGCTGCACCGCCACCGGCGCCGCCGGTCTCGAAGCCCTTCCCCATCTGATACTTCACGTATTCGTTGAGGTTGCCGATGGCCGCCATGCTGGATCGCTTGTCGATCGCCTGCTCGACTTCGGGCGGCACCGAGACGTTCTCGACGATGAAGCTCTTGATTTCGAGACCATACTTCGAGATCACGGCCGGGTTGATCAGCGGCAGCAATGCGTCGCCAAGCTCGGTGTAGCGCGACGCCACGTCGAGCACCGGAATTTTCGCCGACGCCACGGCGTCCGTGAAGATGCTGACGATGCGTGAGCGCATCGTGTCGGCGAACTCGTCGAGCCGGAAGTTGTGATCCGAGCCCGCAACCTCGCGAAGAAAGGTCTGCGGCTCGACGACCTTGAAATCATAGGTGCCGAACGCGCGCACGCGGACCACGCCGAAGTCGTTGTCGCGCACCATCACCGGGTTCGACGTCCCCCACTTGTTGCCGGTGAAGAGACGCGTGACGACGAAATAGACGTCGGCCTTGAAGGGCGAGTTGAAACCGTACTTCCACGACTTCAGACGGGTCAGGATCGGGATGTTGTCGGTCGTCAGCGTGTGCTTGCCCGGCTTGAAGGTGTCGCCGAACTCGCCGAGGTAGACGAACTGCACCACCTGCGACTCGCGCACAATCAACTGCGCGCCGTTCTTGATCGCCTTGTCGTCATCGGGAAAACGATACGCGAGCGTGTCGCGCGAGTCGTCGGTCCAGTCGATGATTTCGAGCAGTTCGCCCTTGAAGAAATCGGTGATACCCATGGCCGTTGGTTCTCCTGACGGTGGTTCGACTGACGCGATTCGTCGCCCTCGACTACTGCTTGGCCGCTGCGGCGGTTGTGGCTTTGTCCTTGTCGATGCTGTAGATCAAACCCGTGTACTGCATTTCTTCCCACGTCTGATCGCCCCAGTACACGTCCTTGGTCGCGTCGGGGTTCGACTTGTTCTCCTTGGAGTTGTCGTAGTGCGCAACCGCCTTGAGAATGGCACCCTTGGGCACGCGTAGCGGTGACGAGAACACGTAACCCGTCTGCCAGTTGAAGTCGTACTGCGGCACGACGAGCAGCGTTTCAGTGCGGCCATCCGGATACGTCATCTGGTACTCCCACCGCTTCCCACGGAGATGCGTGTGCGGCCCGAGGCTGTACAGGGTGACGTCCTCGAGGAACTCCATGCCGGACTCGACCGGGTGATGCGCCGCACCGGCCGGAATCATGAAGCGCGGGTTGACCATCGCCCCGACTTTGATCTCGATCGCCGGCGGCTCCTTGGCAAATTGAAAGCCAATGCTCGATTGATCCGTGGTCGCTTTCCCACTGGTCGTGTAATGCACCTGGAACGTCAAGATCGCGCCGGCTGGCACGAGCATGGCGGTGCCCGCAGGGTAGCGGGCGAACGTCGCGCCCGGCGCAATCTGGGCGATCAGTGGTCCTCGAGTCGCCGAGGGATCCTGTGGCCGCGCCGCCTGTGGATTCTTCTTCGCCTCTTCGATCTCACGCGCCATGGTCGGCGACAACGGCCCCGGCGGATTCTGAGGCCGGAACACGGGAGCGCGACGCGGTGCCGGCTGTGGGGGCCGCGCGTAAACCAGCACGTGATGAACGACGCTCCGATCGCCGGGCCGAATCTCGAAGGCCTGCACCCACTTGTCTTCCACAAAGTTGGTGGGCACCTCGAAGTACTGATACGGGATCTCGCCGGTGGCCGGTATGTCGTATGGCGCGGTCATCCGGACCACGGCGTCCGGCGTGCCGATTACCCAGCCTTCCGTAAATGCCGGCTTCGGAGGCATCGCCTTCAAGTCACCCGAGGGAGCACCCGCGTCCACCCAACGCACGATGAGTTCTTTTTCCGCCGCGCTCAATCGGCGATCGTTCGACCAGGTGCCGTGCGCTGGGTCTGCGTGCCACGGCGGCATCGTGCCCTTGACGACGTTGTCCTTGATCGCGCGCGCCCAGGGTCGGGCGTCCTCATACGTAATGAGCGACATCGGCGCGATCTCGCCCGGCCGGTGGCAGGTCGTGCAGTGATTGTAAAGGACCGGCGCGACGTCCTTGGCGAAGGTCACCGGCGCAGCGGTTCCACTGCTGGCCTCTTGTGCCACGGCGGGCGTCGCAGAGAGTGCGAGGAGTCCGGTCACGACCGCACCGCAGAATCCGAGTGAAACGCTTGTCTTTTGCATAATGGCTCCGTCCAGCATCGTAAGGCTGCGCTTCGGCGCCGGTCAACCGTTAGAAGTGGCGCAGAAAGCGCCAGCCGTTGGCAGATTGCGGACAAAAAGGGGCCTGTCCCTTTTCCCGGAGTTACCGAGCATTGGCACGCGGGTTGTCGCGTGTCATGTGGGACGAATCGCGTCAACGCCGGCGATAGACCTGAAACTCGTATGGGATGCCGCCTTCGTCGTACCGCGGGGAGGAGGAAACGAGCCCGAAACCCGTGGGAATTGCCCCAAACGTCGTATCGCAGTCGAAGGTCGCGTGCACACGGGTCAAGTAGATGAACTCGAGATCGGGATGGTCGAGCGCCTGACGGTAGACCTGCGCGCCGCCGATCACGAACACCCGACCGAGATCGGCCACGCCCGCCAGACGCGTGAGCGCCGCGTCGAAGCTCTCGACGCGAAGCACTCCCGGCACGTCGAATTGATCGTTCCCCGTGATGACGACGTTGAGGCGGCCAGCGAGCGGCCGGAACTTGGGCGAAATCGACTCCCACGTCTTGCGCCCCATCACCACCGCGTTGCGCACCGACGGCGCAGGCGGCTCCATGGTCAGGCGTTTGAAGAAGGCCATGTCGCCGGAGAGATGCCATGGCAATCGGCCTTCTTTCCCGATCCCGCCCGCCTCATCTGCGGCGACGACGATCGAAAACGGAGGCATCAAACGGCGACGGGCAGACGGATGAAGGGGTGATGCTGATAGTCGTGCAGGACGATGTCCTCGACGCAAAGCTCGCCGATGGGTTTACGGACCACCGTCACATGCGGCAGCGGCAGTGGCTCCCGTCGTCAACTGCTGTTTCAACCCTTCAATGTGATTGAGATAAATGTGGGCGTCACCCAGAGTGTGCACGAAGATCCCCGGCGTCAGGTCGCACTCCTGCGCAACCATCGTCAGGAGTAACGCGTAGCTGGCGATGTTGAAGGGAACACCCAGGCCGAGATCCGCCGAACGCTGATAGAGCTGGCAGTCGAGGCGCCCCGATCGACTGACGTAGAACTGGAACAGGATATGGCAGGGTGGCAGTCGCATCTCGGGGAGCTGACCGGGATTCCACGCGCTCACGATGATGCGTCGAGACTCGGGATTCCGTCTGATCAAATCGATCGCCGTCTGGATTTGGTCGATGCCCTGCCCGTTCCAGTTGCGCCACTGGTAGCCGTAGATGGGTCCGAGGTCGCCGTCGCGATCGGCCCACGCGTCCCAGATGGGCGTGTGATCGCGGAGATTCTGCTGGTGAGTGTTGGTCGATCCGGCGAGAAACCACAGGAGCTCGCGCACGACGGACTCGAACAGCACTTTCTTGGTCGTGAGAAGTGGAAACCCCTCGCGAAGGTCGTAACGGGTTTGGGCGCCGAAGATCGAAAGCGTGCCGGTGCCGGTCCGATCGTCGCGGCGCTCACCGTGATCGAGGACGTGCTGTACGAGATCGAGGTATTGCTTCATCGGATGATGCGCGGCGCCCTGTAGCTTAACGGAATCGTGCCGCACCTTCTCCGCCGTCGGCGCGTTCCTCTTGGGCGAACAACCCAAAACGACTTACGAATTGCGTAAAAAGGGGCCTGTCCCCTTTTATTCACTTGCTGGCATTTTCTTCCACTTGATTCGCGTATAGGCGATCCGGAAGCCTTGGCGCTCGGCATTTCGTTGCGACGCGCTCCCCGGCGCGGCGCACATCATGGCCAGATCGCAGCCCTGGTCGGCCGCGTATCTGAGGCGCGCGTCGAGCAGCGCCAACTGCGCACCCTGCTTCCGCCCCTCGGGAATCGTGCTCGCGCCCGCGAGGAGCGCCACGCGGTCGGTCAGACTCATCGCACCGGTCGCAATCGGTCGGCCGCTCAGCTCGGCCATGAACGAGACCGTATGCTGTCGCTGCGCGCTGATCTGCGACAGCGTCAACATGAAGTCGGACAGCTCGGGTGACTCGCTCCAGCCGCGCGCTGCTGTCTCCGCCCACAGATCGTGCTCGTCTTCCTCGATCGGCCGAATGCGCAAACGCGCGTTCGACGGCCCCGACACGCTGACGTTGCGATCGATGTCGCGGCACATCACGGATGTGAACTCGATGGGCTGATAGTGGCGGTTGTTCAGCAGCGGCAACAGCGACGGGTCGGCGAGCGGGCTGACCTCATGACAGACCGGCGCGCGGCGATCCCGAAAAAACTCTTCGAGCCGCTCGAACTCCACGTCGGTAATGGCGTCAAACAGACCGAGGCCGAAGGTTTGCGTCAACGGCGAGGCAACGCCGTCGAACATCGCATATGCGCCGCCGACATCGACCCATGTGGCACCGCTGTCAGGGAACACTCGCGCGCGGGCTTCGACGAAGTCCACGTTGCTCTGCGCCTCTGCGCGTTCCAGCCGCCGTGCCAGCACGATATCGGTCAGGATCATCGTCGTTAGTGCATGCCTCCCGGCATTCCGCCGTCGACCACGAGGCACTGCCCGGTGACCGAGTCCGCCCGACAGAACGCGACCACCTGATCGGCGATGTCGTCGATGCTCGCGGTGCGCCCAAGCACCGCCTGACGCCGCGCTCCGTCCGCAACCGCCTCCGGCAATCTCTTTGCGAGGCGTGTACCCTCGACCAGTCCCGGAGCTACGCAGTTGACCGTCACCGCCGGCGCGAGCGCGACCGCGAGGCAGCGCGTCAAGTGAATCAGGCCGGCCTTGCTAGCCGAGTACGCGATGCTGCTGCTCGACGGTCGCAGCCCGCCCACAGACGCGATATTGACGATTCGGCCGGCGCCGTGCGCACGCAGGTGCGGCGCGAACGCGCGCGACAGGAGATACGGACCGCGCAGATTAGTCTCATGGACCCGATTCCAGACGTCCAGCGTCAAGGCCTCGAGATCCGTGAACGGGATGCCGATGTTCCAGCCGGCGTTGTTGACGAGGATGTCGACGCGTCCGAGCGCACCCATCACCAGTTCCACCGACGATTCGATGGATTGTGGATCCCGCTGATCGAGATGGACGATCGCGCTGCGGCGGCCCACGGCGCGCACCGCCTCCGCCGTAGACGAGGCGCCCTCGCGATGCCCGACGAACGACACGGCCACGTCGGCACCAGCGGCCGCAAGCGCTTTCGCAATCCCGGCGCCGATGTCACCAGATCCACCCGTCACGAACGCAACCTTCTCCGCCAGATCCATGTCCCCCGCTTTCGTGCGTCCGCGTTTCCGCGTGCTGCCTGCCTTCCGCCTAAAGGCGGAAGCTACCCGCCGTGCGTGGCTACCCGCCGTGCGTGGCTTCCGCCTGCAGGCGGAAGTTTAACGTGGCGCTTCCCTGCTTGCGTGCCTACGCCCCGCAGGTGCTCCGCGCCGGTGGCAGCGTCGGCATCACCTCGAGAAACTGCACCGTGGGAGGTATCGTCGGCGCCAGCGTGATCGACACGCCGATCGTGCCCCGCTCGCACTGCATCGCCCAGGTCCCTCGCAGCGCGTTCTCGACGTTGTGAAATGACGCGGGCGGTTTGCACGTGCCGACCTTGCCCTTCAACTCGTCGATCTCGCGTCGCCGGCGCTCCTTCGAGCGATCCAAGAAGAGATTCTCGGCCACGATCCGATCGGCCAGCACATCATCCCACTGGAGAATGAGACGCGAGACGTGGTCCCGCGCTTCGACGAGCGCGGGTGAAGGCTCCGCCGCGCGATGCTGGAGCCCGCCAGTCTTGGCCAGCAAGTCGAGGGCGGTCGTGAAGACACCGCCCCACCCGGTGTACGTGCGATTGCCCATCGCGACGAGGCCAACGCCATACTCCGGCAGCCACCGCATCTGCGAGCCGAACCCTGGCAACCCACCGCTGTGCGCGACAACATGCCCGAACTCACACGTTTCCGAAATGCCGAGACCGTATCCGTAGCCCCCCGCGTTGAGTTGAATCGCGCCGTTCGCCCCTCGCGTGACCACACTCGCTCGCGGCCGGGCGATCTGCTGCATCTCACGCAGTGACGCGCGCTTGATGGGCGCGGTTTCCGGTCCATCCCGGGGCGGAAACGCTCCGACGTAGGCCGCGACGTACCGACCCAGGTCGCTCACGGACGTCAGCATCCCACCCATTGCGCCGAACGCGCCATCCTTCAGCTGGGGCTCCTCCTTCCATTGCGCGTCCTCCCATCGATAGCCGTGCGCCAGCGTCCGCGCTGGCACCGCGGTCGGTTCGAGGGTCGTCGACGTCATCCCCAACGGTTCGAGGATGTTGATCGCGATGTAGTCGCGATACGGCACCTTCGACACGTTGCTGACAATACGACCAAGAATCGCGAACCCGAAATTGGAATACTCGTAGGCCATCCCCGGCGCGTTCGAGAAGGGAATCCCGGCCCGTATCATCGCCGACATGTCGCTTTCGGTTTTTGCCAGCTGCTGATCGCCCCACGGGTTGTCCTCGGGGAACCCTTCGGCATGCGACAACAGATGACGAACCGTAATCCGAGGCGAATCCGTGGTCGGGTATCTGAGGGTCTTCATCTCCGGCACGTAACGCTCGGCTGGATCGTCGAGCGACAGTTTGCCCTCGTCTCGCAGTCGCAGAATCGCCATCGCCGTAAAGCTCTTCGTCATCGAGGCGATGCGAAACACCGTGTCCGCTTCTACCGGTGTTTTCGACGCCACCTCGCGGAGGCCCGTGACGCCAACGTGAACCAGCTCGCCGTCGACGACGATGCCCCAGGCCGCGCCGGGGATGTGCTCTCGGACCGCGAAGTCTCGAAATGTCTGGTCGATGCTCGCAAAGGCCGTCTTCAACGTCTCACGGCGGTTGGCGACCTGGCCTCGCACCTGGGCGGAGCCCACGTGCGCCAAGGCAATCGTCGCCATCACGGCGACGCAGCACTTTTTCATGCTGCCAACCTTATCTCACCTGCCCCGTCCCAGCGCATGAAGGCGGCTCGTGCCCCAATGCGCGTAAGCTTGACGGTATGAGCGCATTTCCCGCCCGTACCGAAGCCGCAGACTACTACTTCCGCTATATCGATCTCGTGCCTGAAGGTGATATCTGTGCCACGCTGCGCGCGCAGGCCGTCGACACGCTGGCGTTGTTGCGTGGTGTCTCGGACGAACAGTCCCTGCAGCGCTATGCGCCGGACAAGTGGACTGTCCGCGAACTACTCAATCACATCAACGACACCGAGCGATTGTTTGTTGCACGCGCATTCTGGTTCGCCCGCGGGTTCGACAGTCCCCTGCCGAGCTTCGACCAGCTGGTGGCGGCAACGGCCGCCGAAGCTGATACACGTGCGTGGTCGACACACGTGGAAGAATTCACGACGATTCGGGCCGCGACGCTGACGTTCTTCGAGAATCTCCCAGCCGACGCGTGGATGCGCCGTGGCATCGCAAGCGACAATCCGTTTACGGTTCGAGCGCTCGCTTACCTGGCGGCGGGACACGTGATTCATCACACCGCTATCCTGCGCTCGCGTTATTTGGGGATGTGACTTTGGAACTCCATCGATCGGTTCTGGCCGTCTATGCGCATCCTGACGACGAGCTGTTTCACGGCGGCGGGATGCTCGCGCACTTGAGTCGGCAGGGCACGCGCGTCACGCTGGCTTGCGCGACGCGCGGGGAAGCGGGCAAAGCACACCCTTCGGTGGGGCCCGTCGCGGACATCGGCGCGCTTCGAAGCGAGGAACTTCGTGTGTCGTGCGCGACGCTTGGCATCCCTGAACCCGTCTTTCTCGACTTTCACGATTCAGCCCGCAAGGAGCGTCAGCGCCACGATGATCCGCGCGCCCTCGCCAACGTCGACATGCTGGAGGTCGAAGCGAAAGTGCGCGCCGTCATCGAACGTGTCAGACCACAGGTGATCGTCACGTTCGATCCGCACGGCGGCTATTACCATCCGGATCACGTCGCCGTGCATCGAGCGACAACGGCGGCATTTTTTTCGAGTGGAGTGCTCGGGACCGACGCACCCGCGCGGCTTTTCTACTGCGCCTTTTCACAGCGCGCGTTTCGCGAGCATGCCGACGCCACCCGAGGATGGGGCGTCGTCGACGGGCTCGACCCCAACGTCTTCGCCGTGGATCAGTCCTTGATCGCGGTGAGGTTCGATGCACGACCTTACATGGATCGCAAGTTGGCTGCCTTCGCCGCGCATCGTTCCGCGTTCGGAGTGTCGCCGGAGATGCTTCCCGATCCCCCGCCGGAGGCTGCGAAGCGCCTCAACGGCTTTCGTTTGATCATGGAGGAAGAAGTCTTCGTTCTGGGCGCGGCGCGGGGCAGGATTCCGCGTTGGCCGATGGCGGACCTCTTCGACGGACTGGAAAACGCGGGCTGACCCGCCGTCCGCGCTTACGTGCCTTACCCGCCGGACCCGCCCTACCCGGCTGACCAGACCCACCCGCCCGACCCGCCCTATTCTGCTCGCAGCGCTTCCACCGGTGCGATCCGCGTGCCTCGACGAGCCGGCAGGTAACACGCGAGCGTGGCAACGGCAACCAGCACCGTGGCCGTTACGACGAAGGTCCACGGGTCGAGCGGCTCGGTGTCGTAGAGCATCGACTCCAACACGCGAGTCAACAGCCCCGCGGCAATGAGTCCGACCACGACTCCAATGGCCACGAGTCGAAGAGCCTGACCGAGGACGAGTCGAAAGACCGAGTTAGCGGTGGCCCCCAACGCCATCCGCACGCCAATCTCTTGCGTACGCTGCGATACCGAATAGGCCATCACGCCGTACACTCCGACGCCCGCAAGGATCAACGCCATCAAGGCGAACGTCGTCAAGAGCACCGACACCGTCCGAGGTCGTGCGAGCGTGGCATCGACGACGTCGTTGAGCGTGCGAACGTCGGCGAGTGGCAGCTCGGGATCGAGGGCGTGGACTGACGCGGCGACGCTGTTTACGAGCGACAGCGGCGTGGTGTCCGTCCGCACGACATAGGTCATCAATCCAATCGACAGCTGGGTGTGCGGAAGAAAGACCGCGGGTCGCGCTTCGGTGTCGAGCGAGGTCATCTTCACGTTGCCAACGACGCCGACGATCTCGACGTTCATGCCGTCTACCGTCCCGATGTTGACGTGTAACCGCTTCCCGATCGGATGCTCACCCGAAAGGTGTTGCCTGGCCAGCGCTTCCCCGACGATCGCCACGAGTGGCGAATCAGCGGTGTCCGAATCGTTGAAATCGCGGCCACTCAGCATCGGTACACGCATCGTGCGAAAGAACTCAGGCGTGACGGGTCGCACTTCCGTGGTCGGCGCTTCCCCGGCCGCCGGTTGTGGCCGATCGGCACGATAGAAGCTCGTGCCAATGCCTGGACCGGCGAGCGGCAAGAAGCTGACGGCCGCCGCGCTTTGCACACCGGGCAGCGCACGGATGCGTGAGACCGTTTCCGTGAAGAACGCCGAAGAACGTCGAGAGTCGTTGTAACGAGCGCCTGGCAATTGCACCCGGGCAGTCAACACGCCGGAGGCGTCGAAGCCGGGGCTGACGCTCTGCAGGCGGAAAAAGCTCCGAATCAACAGGCCGGCGCCGGCGAGCAACACCAAGGACAACGCAACTTCGGCAATCACCAGTGCACCGAGCGCCCGCCGCGACCGTGGGCTCGCGCCATGACGACCGCCTTCGCGCAGGGCATCGTTGGCGGTGGCTGCGGCGAGCAACGCCGGGATCAGACCAAAGAGCAAGCCGGTGCCTACCGCAAGAGCAAACGTGAAGGCGAGTACAGGCAGGTCGAGCGCGACCTGTTCCAGCCGTGGTACCGGTATCCGGTTCGCGACCAGCGCGAGCAGTCCGCGATGGAAGGCAAACGCGAGTGCCAGGCCGGCGATCCCGCCCACGAACGACAAGAGCAAGCTCTCGGTCAGCATCTGTCGCAGCAGACGGCCGCGGCCGGCGCCGAGCGCCGTGCGGAGACCAAGCTCACGCTGTCGAACCGTGCTGCGCGCCAGCAACAGGTTCGCGACGTTAACGCACGCAATGAGAAGGACCAGCAGCACCGCCCCCGCCAGCACGAGCAGGGCCGGTCGGATCTGATCGACCATCTGCTCGTGAACCGGAACCAGCGTGACCGACCACCCGGCGTTGCGTTGAGGGAACTCCTTTCCGAGCTGCGCCGCAATCGCCGTCATGTCGGATGTTGCCTGCTCGAAGGTCACACCGTCTCGAAGCCGCGCGAGGCCGTGCGACGATCCGCGACCGGGTGCGCTGCGCAGGCGCTCGAGCGTCCACCCGTAGGGCACCATGAAGTCCGCGCGCTGCCCGACGATCGTGAACCCCGACGGCATGATGCCGATCACGCTGCGTGGGCGTCCGTTGGCCGTGATGGTCGTACCAAGAATGTCGCCGCGCCCGCCGTAGCGTGACTGCCAGAACTCGTAGCCGAGAAGGATCACACGATCGTTGCCTTCCAAATCTTCCTCAGCGGTGTACAGCCTGCCCATGGCCGGTTGAACTCCCAGCGCCGTAAGGGCGTCAGAGGAAACCAGGAGGCCGGCCACTTCCTCGGGCTGGCCGTTCAGAATCACGTTGATGCGCGAGGGGCCCACCATACCAAGGTGGTCGAAGGATCGATTCCGTTCGCGCCACTCGACGAAGTTCGCGGCGCCGACGACATTGCGCGGGCGGTTGCGTCGCAGATTATTCTCCCAGACGACCACAATGCGATCGGGGTCTGGATAGGGGAGGGGTTTGAGCATCACGCCGCGGACGACGCTGAAGATGGCCGAGGTCGCGCCAATCCCGAGCGCCAACGCGAGCACAGCGGGAATGGTGAACCGGGGCGATCGAAGGAACGTTCGCGCCGCGAATCGCACGTCCTGGAGCAAGGTGGCGGTCATGTTGGCCTTTGATGGTGGCGAGGAATCCAACGTTGGAAGTGTGTGCTAAAAAATCAGCAGTTGCAAGTCCGTTGCGTCCTGCATGGGCAATGGCCTTTGATGCGCCGTGGAAGCTAGCGGCCCTGCTGTTGGCGATAGTGGCAGCGTGGCGGGGCGTGCTCTTGCTGGGAGCCGCCGGCGGGCGTGGGCCCTGGATGGTCGCCCACTTCGTGTTCATGGCGGCCCTGCCGTTCGTGTTCCTTACCCGCGAAGGCCGTATCGCCATTGGATTGCGACGGCCCTCCCGACCACGCTGGCTGCTGTGGGGTCCGCTCCTCGGTGCGCTGGCGGCGATCGTGATCGGACTCATCGCCCTCTTGCTCTTCGAATGGTCGCCGGACAATTGGTATGTCAGCTTCGGCCAGACGATGCTCCGCGACCACCGACTCGCAGGCCTCGCACCGGTGACGCTCGCCATCACGTTGGGCATCCCGGCAGCCGTTTTCAGCCCGGTCGGTGAGGAGCTGTTCTTTCGAGGCTTGCTACACACAGCCATCGAGACCGTCGCGGGACGCATGGTGGCGCTGGTGACAACAGCCGTTTCATTTGGCGTGATTCACCTGTTTCATCACGGTCTCGCCTTGACGGGTGATGGCATCCAGATCTTGGCGGTCTCGGGATCGATCTGGCTTGTTCTCGTGATGGGATTGAGCTTGCTGTTCACGCTGTGCCGAACACGCAGCGGATCCATCTGGCCCTCGGTGGCGTCGCATGCCGCCTTCAACGTCGCGATGGTGATCTTCATCGTCTTTCTGTGGCCACGTTGAGGGGGCCCCGAGTGCGCATCTGGCTTCTCATTTCGGCGGCCTGTGTAGTCCCGGCAATCCTCGACGCGGCTCAGACCTACTTTCAGGCTCGACTCAGCGGAGAGCCGGTTCGATGGCAGGACGTGGTGTTCCAAGGAACCGAGTGGCTCTTCCTCGGCGCGCTGCTGCCAATCACTTACAACCTGGCGCAGCGTGTTCCATTGAGCCGACAGACGTGGCGCAGGGCCCTTATCGTCCACAGCGCCGGTGCGTTGGCATTGTGCCTGGGCTGGGCCACGCTGGGCGTCATGCTGGGGTACGCGCTCGGTCGGTACCCTGCCGGCAATTACCTCGGATGGATCCTGACGAGCATCCCGTGGTCCGTCTTCATGTATTTCACGGTGCTCGGCTGTGTGTATGCCTTCTCGTACTTCACCGAAGCGCGCGAGCGGGAGGCGTCGGAAGCCCAACTCTCAGCGCAGCTGGCGGAGGCCCGATTGGGTGCGCTGCGCATGCAGCTTCACCCTCATTTCCTGTTCAACAGTCTCAACGCGATTACGGTGCTCGTCCGCGAGCGGAATACGGTCGCTGCCGCGCGAATGCTCGAGCTGTTGGGCGACGTCCTGCGGCAGGTGTTGCGATCCGACCAGCCCCACGAGATCCCATTGAGTGACGAGCTCGGGTTCCTGGAGCAGTACCTGGCGATTGAGCAGGTGCGCTTCTCGGATCGGCTGCGGGTCGAGTGGGCGATCGAGCCGCGCGCGCGTGACGGTCTGGTCCCGGGCTTCATCCTTCAGCCGCTGGTCGAAAACGCGATCAAGCACGGCATCGCGACACGTGCGGCTGCCGGCCTGGTCGAAGATTGCCGCACGAGTGCTAGGGGACACGCTCGAGCTGTCGGTGCGAGACGACGGTGGTGGCATGCGCGCCAACGACCCGCGAAGGTGTTGGCCTCTGGAACACGCGGGAACGGTTGCGTACACTGTACGGCGACAAGGCGACCATGAACCTCGAGACCACGCCCGGCCAGGGCCTCCGAGTGGTCGTGCGACTTCCATTCCGTTCGAGGCGCTGATGAACCGCATGCGGGCCGTGATCGTGGACGACGAGCCGCTGGCGCGCCGCGGCATCCGGCAACTGCTGTCGGGAGCACCCGACGTCGAGATCGCCGGTGAAGCGCGCAACGGCAAGGAAGCGGTTCGGCTCCTGAAATTGTTAGCGCCCGATCTCGTCTTCCTCGATGTCCAGATGCCCGAGTGCGACGGGTTTGACGTGCTTCGCCAGCTTCACCCTCAACGTTTGCCGCTCGTCGTCGTCGTGACGGCATACGACACCTTCGCCATACGAGCCTTTGATGCGCACGCCGTCGACTATCTGGTCAAGCCGATCCATGAAGCGCGATTTCAGCAAGCGCTCGAACGCGCGCGCGAGCGGCTCCGCAGCCGGGAAGCAATTGACCGCTCGAGTCGACCGTCGGGGCCGTTCGGGCATGATGCCAGCAAGGTCGGTCCACAGGACCAGGCTCCCCGGCGATTGATTCTTGGCGCTGCCGGATCCGACCTCATCGTCGATGTGACGGAAATCGAGTGGATTGAGGCTGACGACTACTACGCGGCCGTCCATGCGCGCGGCGGACGTCACCTTATTCGCGAATCGCTGGCGTCGTTGGAGGAGCGACTGGATCGCGCGCAGTTCGTGCGCGTGCACCGGTCCGCCATCGTCAATCTGGCGCGGGTGCGACAGGTTCGATACGCCGCCATCGGGGATGCAGTGGTCGTGCTCGACAGCGGCGTCCAATTGCCGTTGAGCCGGAGACGCCGCGAACGGGTCGCAGCGGCGATTCGGCGATTCGCCGGGTGACCGTTCCCTGCTCTGACGCAGCCGTCGGCTGATTCACCGACCAAGACACCAAACATTCAGCGCAAGGTGTTGGCTTCGGGCGACTCTCGTCGGAGTGTGCTGGAGCGACACGCGGGACCCAGGAGAGCGGAGCCTGACATGGCGACTGTCACGGTAGACGCGACGGCTCGGCGCAAACCACTCGACGCCGCCATCAGAAAGGTCGCGGCGCGGATCGAGTCGATCGATTTCGTGCGCGGTGTCGCGATGGTCCTGATGGCGATCGACCACGTGCGCGTGTATTCGGGTCTGCCGGCAGGTGGACCAACCTACGGCATCTTCTTTACGCGCTGGGTCACGCACTTCGTCGCACCGGCGTTCGTGTTTCTGGCTGGCACGGCGGCGTTTCTGCACGCTCGACGGCTGCGCGGACATCGGGGCGCTGTCACGATTTTTGTTCACGCGTGGCGCGTGGCTCGTGCTGCTCGAGCTCACCGTTATTCGCGTCATGTGGACGTTCAATTTCGATTTCGCGCACTACATGTTGGCGGGCGTGATCTGGATGATCGGCTGCTGCATGATGCTCATGGCGGCGCTCGTCTACTTGCCCGTGCGATCGATCGGCATCCTGGGTGTGGCCATCATCGCCCTGCACAACCTCACGGATCTTCTGGGCCTGCAGCAAGCGTTTGGAGACGACGGGCCTCACTGGCTGCTGAAGGTGCTCTACTTCGGTGGTGGTTTTCAGATTGGTGGTGATGGTCCACCGCTTCTCGTGCTGTTTGTGATCGTCCCGTGGATCGGGGTCATGATGGCCGGCTATGCGTTCGGCATGGTGATGGTGATGCCGCCGGACCGGCGACGCTCGATCTGCTTGCGGCTGGGTGCCGCTGCGACGGCCCTGTTCGTGGTTCTCCGCGCGTTGAACGTGTATGGCGATCCGCGGCCGTGGAGCACGGATGGTCGCATGCCGGCCTTGCTGTCCTTCCTCAACACGACGAAGTATCCAGCGTCGCTGTCGTTCCTCCTCATGACGCTGGGGCCGATGTTGTTGCTGCTCGGGTTGGAGTGAGCGATGGCGTGGTCGCATGGTGGAGGTCACGGCCACTTTCGGGCGCGTGCCGATGTTCTACTATCTTTTGCATATCCCGGTGATTCACGTCGCGGCCGTGCTCGTGTCGCTCATCCGCGAGGGCCGTGTCAACCCGTGGCTCTTCGGTAATCACCCGATGGCGCCCCCGCCTGTGCCCGAGGGTATGGGTGGAGCCTCTCGATGCTCTATCTCGTCTTCGCGATCTGCGTCTTCGTGCTGTATTTTCCCTGTCGCTGGTTTGCGCGGGTTCGAGCGACGCGGTCGTCACGCTGGCTGAGCTATTTGTAACGCGGGGACAATCCCTGCCGTCGAGGGACAAGTCCTGTCATCGTTTGTACAAAAGGGGCCTGTCCCCTTTGGTAGAAAGTTCGAATGGTGTCAGCAGACATTGATGACCCGCGCGTCGCGTTTGTCGACGCGTCCTTCTGGCACGGTTCCAAGGCGCGGCCGATGCCATCCTCGTCGACGCATCCTAAGATTGCTGGCAGCGACATCTACATGGCGGCGACGCTCGGCGACGCCGATGCGGTGCGGCGTTTTGTCGCGCAAGACCCCGCGCACGCCACGGCCACAGGCGGGCCGCGCAACGTCGACCCGCTGACCTATCTGTGCTTCTCAACCTATCTTCGCGACGACCGCGAGCGTAGCGCCGACTTCGTTCGCGCCGCCACGGCACTGCTCGACGCTGGCGCCGACGTCAACACCGGGTTCTTCGACCCAACCCATCGCCCTGAACCCGTATGGGAAAGCGCAATCTACGGTGCTGCCGGCGTGGCCCATCACCTCGAGCTCACGCGACTGCTGATCGAGCGAGGCGCCAACCCCAACAACGAGGAGACGCCGTACCATGCACCGGAAACCTGGGACAACTCCGCAAGGCCGACTGGCACGACACCGAGGGCATCAAATACTTGCTCGAGCACGGCGCCGATCCGAATCGGATGTCGCGGTGGAACAACACGGCCATGCACCAGGCCTTCGTCGTGACAATGCACTCGAGAACATCGAAGCGTTCCTGGACGCGGGAGCAGATCCCTCGTTGAAAACCTGATCGGCGAGCTGCTGGCCGAGGGGCCGACCGTGCTGGCCGAATTCGCTGGAACCCGGAACGTCGATGGTGTTCGACAGCTCCTTGATCTTGGCGTGCCCATCGATGCCCTTTATGACGGCGATCCGTACTTCGGCATCCCAAGCAACAGCACAGCCCTCCATGTGGCCGCGTGGAAGGCTGCGCCCACGGTGGCATCGCTGCTGATTGAACGAGGAGCGGCAGTCAACGGCGTCGATGGCCAGGGACGAACGCCACTCGCCCTGGCCGTCCGCGCCTGTGTCGATTCGGTACTGGACGCATCGCCGATCACCTGACTCAACTGCCGCGCTTCTTCGCGCCGGAGCGCGAGTCGATGGCATCAAGTTCCCATCCGGCTACCGCGAAGTGGACGAGCTGCTGGAGCCGCACATCAAAACGGGGTGATACTGCTCGGCACGCAGTGTCTTCGTTTCCCGATTGGCTCGAGCCGATGGCCGCAACGCTCACGCAGGATCGCTTCACCGGTCCCGAGTGGACGTTCGAACGCAAGTTGGACGGCATTCGCGTGCTCTCGTTCAAGCAGGGCGACAGCGTGCGCCTGTTCTCGCGCAACAAGCTGCCGCTGACGGACTCGTATCCGTCGGTCGCCCAGGCTATCGCCGGTCTTCCAGTGCGGAACGTCATTCTCGACGGTGAGGCGACCGGCGGGTGGGGCCGACAGGGACGGGGCGACTATCACATCTTCGACATCCTCTGGTTGAACGACCGGCAGGTCACCGCGCTCTCTCTCGATCGTCGACGCGAGCTCTTGAACACGCTCTCGCTCGATCTACCGCTCGAGCGCGTCGTTCCGCTCGATATCGACGTACCGTGGGAGCACGCCTGCGCCGAAGGCTGGGAGGGGGTCATCGCCAAGCGCCGCGACTCGCCCTACGAACACCGTCGATCGAAGCACTGGCTCAAGATGAAGTGCGAGGCGTCCCAGCATTTCGTCGTTGGCGGATTCACCGATCCGCAAGGCGCGCGCGTCGGCTTGGGCGCCCTGCTGATCGGCTACTACGAAGGCAACGACTTCGTCTTTGCAGGAAAGGTCGGCACAGGTTTCGATACACGCTTGCTCGTCGAGCTCCGCGCGGAGTTTGACGCCCTCGAGATCCCGCAGCCTCCCTTCACACGGAGCACGGGGCTGCCTCGCCTGCGAGCGCATTGGGTCAGACCGGCGATCGTCGTGCAGGTCGCCTTCATCGAATGGACCGGACACGGCAAGTTGCGTCATCCACGACTCCTAGCGGTCCAACGCGAGAAGGCGCCGCACGAGGTGACGAGAGCCTCGTCGTGATCACCCATCCAGAGAAGGTCCTCTTCCCGGGTGACGGCATCACCAAGGGAGAACTGGCGACTTACTACGAAGAGATCGCGCCGGTGATGTTGCCGCACATCATGGGCCGGCCCGTCACGATGGAGCGCTACCCTTCGGGAATTGGGCAGAAGGGATTCATTCACAAGGACGTGTCGAAGGGCTTCCCCGAATGGTTGGAACGCGTCGAGGTGCCGAAGAAGGACGGCGTCGTCCATCATCCCGTGATTCGAGACGTCCGCTCCCTCCTGTGGATCACCAACCAGAACACCATCACGCCGCATGTGTGGACTTCGCGAACGCCGAAGCTGTATCACCCGGACCTCTGCGTCTTCGATCTCGATCCATCAGACGATGAGCCTGCTCCGCTTCGAGTCGCCGTGCTGGCGCTTCGGGACCTGCTGGCTGAGGTGGGCCTCCCGAGCTGGGTGAAAACGTCCGGCTCGAAGGGCTTTCACATCGTCGTACCCCTCGATGGGCGCGCCAGATTCGGAGCGGTTGCGCGCTTCGCTCACGAGCTGGGGACGTTGCTCGTGATGCGAGACGACAAGCACCTGACGCAGGAGTTCAGCAAAGCGGATCGCCGAGGCCGCATCTACGTCGATACCGGGCGCAATGGGTACAGTGCAACGGTCGCAGCGGCGTACGCCGTTCGCGCACGTCCCGGGGCTCCGGTTTCGGCGCCATGCACGTGGGACGAAATCGAGCACGCCGACGTTACACCTCGACAGTTCACGTTGAAGAACATGCCGCAGCGAATCGAAGCTGTGGGAGATGTGTGGGGGACGCTGCATGAGGTGCCGCAGTCGTTGGACGAGGCCCTGGCGAAGATGCGAGCGCTCGAGTCCGTGCGCTGAGCGGTTCAACCGTAATCATTGACTCGGCATGAGCGAACGGTCTACAACCTATCGAGGCTTCGCCTGAGACCGCCGAGCAACTGGGGCGGCTGCGGCTTCGCCTCGCTAGAGGCAGTGTTGGTCTTGCCCGCCTCCGGCGGGCGGGCCGCGGTATATTTTTCCGTGGCGTTGATTGACAATCGGCCACACGGGATCGGCCTCGAATCTCGAGCCCGTGCTTCATTGCAGACCACAGAGGATTTCACCATGCGTCTCGTTTACGGCTCCGTCTTCGCAGTTGCCCTTGCCACGTTCGTTCATGCCGGAATCAACGCTCAAGCACAGGATGGTGCTCGTGTGGTTGCGGGCGGTGGGATCTCCGTCCCCGGGTGGACCGGAAAGATCGATGCCCAGGAAGAAAAGGCCGGACAGGTCTTGAACAACGCGAAGCTGGCCATGGCCGGCAAAGACCTGCAGGTGACGACCGGCCCGGCGGTGACGTACTGGAACCCGAAGAATGTCGCCGCGGGCAACTACACCGTGAAAGCAACGTTTACCGAGGCCAATTACATGGGCCTCAACGATCATCCGCATCCGTATGGCATCGTCATCGGTGGAAGCGACCTTGGCACGGCGGAGCAGAGTTATCTGTACTGCGCCGCGTACGGCGATGGCACTTTCATTGTCCGCGGCTTCGGACCGGCGCCCTTCCAGATGGGTGGGCGTCGGCCAACGGCGAATGATGCCGTGCGCAAGGCGGCTGGCAAGGGATCGTCCGTCACGCAGGAGATCGCGATCACGGTCAAGGGCGAGGCTGTCGAATGCGCGATCAACGGCACGACCGTCGCGTCTTATCCGAAGGCCGAGCTGGTGGCGGCCGGGAAGCTGAAGTCGACCGACGGTGTGTATGGCATTCGATTCGCCCACAATACCGACGCGGTGGTTTCAGGGCTGACGATGACGAAGCAGTGACGAGGACAGTTTTCAGTTGTCAGTTACCAGTTCAAAGGGTTGACGCGTCCGAAACCGGACACACACCTTTGAACCGCCAACTGGCAACTGGAAACTGACGCTTTACAACCCGCTCCCCTCCGCCTTCCGTCTAACACCCACATGCTGCCAACCAACGACATCCGACTCGCGATTCGCGGCTTGCTGAGAAGCCCACTTTTCTCAATCGTCGCGGTCCTCTCGCTCGGCCTTGGGATTGGCGCCAACACGGCGATCTTCACGCTGATCGATCAGATTCTCTTGAGAAAGCTGCCGGTCACGAGCCCGGAAGAGCTCGTGATGCTGTACCAGGAGGGGCCGCATAGCGGCAGCAACATGGGCTCGCGCCAGCACTCCTACCCAATTTACCGGGAGTATCAGAAGCGCGCCGAGCCGCTGGCCGAAGTGATTGCGCGTCGGCTGATCGCCACGTCGGTGAGCATCGACAACACCACTGAACGTCTCGATGCCGAGATGGTCTCCGGCAACTACTTCACGATGCTTGGCGTCAAGCCGGCTGCTGGTCGCGTGTTCAGCTCGCAAGAGGACGATCAGGTCTACCAGGGTCATCCCGTCGTCGTGCTGGGATACGACTACTGGATGCGGCGCTTCAACGGGGACCACTCGGTCGTCGGCAAGAAGATCCTCGTCAACAACTACCCGATGACGATCGTCGGCGTGTCGGCGGCGGGCTTTGCTGGCCTCGATCCGGCGCGTGCACCGCAGATCCGCGTTCCCATCCAGATGAAGCCGGTGCTGGTGCCCGAGTGGGAATGGGTCCTCATGGACGATGAGCGTACGCGATGGGTCCAGGTGTTCGCGCGACTCAAGGCGGGATACACGATTGAATCGGCGCAGGCGCCACTGCAGACGCTGTTCACCCAGATCCGTGCACACGAGATGACCCTGCCAGGGGCAAAGGACTGGTCGCCATTCCTCCGCGAACGATTCATGACCGGGCGTCTCAGGCTCGAACGCGCGGACATCGGCTACTCGGGCCTTCGCAACGAGTTCTCGACCTCGCTCCTGGTTCTGATGTGCATGGTCGGTCTCGTCCTGCTGATCGCGTGCGCGAACGTCGCCAACCTGCTGATCGCGCGTGGCATCATGCGACAGCGCGAGATTGCGGTTCGCCTCTCGTTGGGCGCCTCGCGACGGCAGCTCGTTCGCCAACTGCTGGTCGAGAGTCTCGTACTGTCGCTGTGCGGCGGTGTGCTCGGCGTGCTGCTGTCCGTCGTGCTGACACGAGCGCTTCTTGCCCTCGTGCCGTCGGACGCCAATCCTCTGCTGATCGACGCGATGCCGGACCTCCGCATCCTGGCCTTTACGTTTGGACTGTCGCTGGCGACCGGAATCATCTTCGGGCTGCTGCCGGCGATGCGTGCCAGCAGACCAGATCCGTGGACGACGCTCAAAGATACCGTCGGCACACTGACAGGCACTGGCGGATCGCTCTACTTGCGCAAGGGTCTGGTGTCCGCACAGGTCGCCCTCAGCTTCCTCTTGCTCTTCGGCGCTGGGTTGTTCGTACGCAGCCTGCAAAATCTCCAGACCACCGAAACGGGTGTAGCACTCGACAACCTCGTGATGTTTCAGGTGTCGCCGGCGCTGAGCGGGTACGATAATCAGCGCACGGTCAACTTCTACGAGCGGCTGCTCGAGCGGCTGCGATCGGCGCCGGGCGTGAAGTCGGCCGGGCTTGCCGCCGAACCGATCCTCGCTGGCGACGAGTGGGACAGCACGATGTCGGTCGAAGGACATCAGGCGAAAGATGGCGAGGACATGCAGGCCTTCATGAACGCTTTGTCGCCCGGTTACTTTGCGACGATGCAGATTCCGTTTCTGGAGGGTCGCGACTTCAGGCCGCTCGATGCGCAGGAAGAGACCGCTGTCGCGATCGTCAATCGCCGATTCGCTGAGCATTTCTTCAAGGGTGAGAGCGCGGTCGGCAAGCGGATTGGTCGGGGATCTGGGCCGGGCACCAAATTGAACATCGAGATCATCGGTGTGGTCGCCGATTCTCTTTACGAAGGCCCGCGCGAAGGTGTGCACCGGCAAGTGTTCGTGCCCAAGTGGGGCAATGGTGGGGCAACGATCTACGTGCGGACCCAGAACGCGTCGGACAGCGCATACAGCGTGCTGCGTCACGAAGTAAAGCAGGTGGACGCGTCGATGCCAATCTACGAGCTGAAGACGGTCGAGGGGCAGCTCGACGAGACGCTCCTGAACGATCGGCTGATCGCGCTCCTCTCGGCAGGCTTTGGCCTGTTGGCAACTTTGCTCGCCTCGATTGGGCTCTACGGTGTCATGGCGTTCGTTGTCGCACGCCGTCGCAAAGAGCTGGGGCTGCGGCTCGCGCTCGGGGCGGAGCCCAGCAAAGTGCTGTGGTTGGTGATGAAAGAGGTGCTGATTCTGCTATCGATAGGGCTGGCCGTCGGCATCCCCACAGCGATCGGCCTGGGCCATTACGTTTCGTCGCAGCTCTACGGGATCGAGCCGAATGATCCATGGATTGCAGGATCGACGGTCGCCCTGCTTGCCCTCGTGTCCGCGGCGGCGGGGATGATTCCGGCACGCCGCGCCAGTCGCATCGATCCTATCCTCGCGTTGCGCTACGAGTGAATTGTCAGAAAATGTCAGTGCTGTAAAAGGGGCCTGTCCCCTTTTATGCATCTGACAAGGAGTGTCACTTGGAATTGGGGACTGTCCCCTTCATATGGGCCGCCCTCAGGTCACTTTCGACCCCGTGCGTGAGCTTGGCCTTGCCTTCCCAGGCACCGAGGATGGCATGACCTGGGGGACGCCTGCGCTGAAGGTCCGCGGCAGGATGTTCGCATGCCTCGCGTCGCATCGTTCAGCCGAACCCGACACGTTGGTCGTTTATATCCATCTCGATCAACGCGAGGAACTGCTCCGCGAGGCGCCGTCGATCTATTACCTCACCGAGCATTATGTGAACTACCCCGTGGTCCTCGTGCGCCTTCGCCGCGTTCACCACGACGCGCTGAAGGATTTGTTGCTGGGCGCCTGGACGATTGTCTCGAGCAAGCGCAGGCGAAAGAGCAACGACAAGGCCATCAACAGCACCAATAGAACCGGGAGTGCCGAGGGACGGCTGGCATCCCGGCGCCAACGTCGCTGACCGGTTCCCGACAACCAGCACGACCTCCATTCGGGCAACGGCACTTGTGCTTCTAACCACGATCGGAGCCGCGCAGCCAAGCCTCACCCAGCCGATCGTGGCCGGTCGTTGATCGCCGCGCACAGAGTGAATAGATCGGCCCTCGGCCATAGGCGGAGGGCCGCATCGCCAGCGCGCGGAGATCGGTGAGACCTGCCTCTCGCAGCAGACCCGTGGCGTTGGACTGACTGACGGGGAATGGCACCCAGCGAGGCAGCGGCGTGTCGCTGTCGTACTCCACAATGATGCAGCTGCCGGATGGAGCAAGGGCTCGAACGACCCTGGCCATCAGGGTCGACTGCGCGCGGACGTAGTGGAGAGAGTTGGCGAGCAGCACGCCGTCGAGCGACGTCGACGGGAGCGTGAACCGCTCGATGTCACCATGGTGCCTGACGATTCGGATGCCCTGGTGAGTGGTCGGCAGTGAGGCGAGCGCTCGGACGTCGCGATCGATCGCATGGATTACGCTCCCCTCACCGATCAACTCCGCCAGAGCCAACGTGAATGTGCCGGTTCCACATCCCAAGTCCGCCCAGATGGCGGGTGCGCCCCAGCCCGGAGCGGGCGCGAGCATGGCGCGAGCCTCGCTGATCGTCATTGTTCGCCGGGACGCGTCACGGGTCGCATTCTGCCGACTCTCCGTACTTTCTGCGACCGGGGACAGGTCATGTCCGGGGGACAGGCCCTGTCACCGGGGGACAGGCCCTGTAAACAGTCGTCAGTCGGCGCGGAGGGCCTCGACCGGGCTGAGTCGCGCGGCACGACGGGCCGGAAACCAGCACGCCAAGAGCGACACCCCGAGCAGCACGGCCGTGGTGCCAGCGAAGATCCCGGGGTCTCGCGAGCTGACGCCGTAGAGGAGCGAATCGATCAGGCGGCTTCCGACGACTGCCACGCCGAGGCCGACGCCGGCCCCTACGAATGCCACGATCCCACCTTGTCGCATGATCTCGCCCAACACCCGCCGCGGTTCGGCGCCAAGCGCCAGACGCACGCCGATTTCTGCAGTGCGCTGGTTGACGACGTATGACATCACGCCGTAAATCCCGATCACGCCGAGGACGAGCGCCACAGAGGCGGCGAGAGCCAGCAGGACCATCGTGAAGGCCATCTGCGCCGATGCGCGGTCGAGCGTCTGTTGCAATGTGCCGACCTTGGCCATCGCAAGGTTGGGATCCACACGATCAATCGCTTGACGGACCGAGGTCACCAAACTCGTCGTCGCTACTGCTGAGCGAATGATGTAGCTCATCTCCGCGACGTTCGGCCCGACCAGCAGGGCCTGCGCAATCTCCGGCCCTCCGGCAATCGACATCGGCATATAGAGCTTCGGCGTCGGATCGACCTCGACGAGCGCCGCCGATGGCGTGTTGCCCACCACTCCAACGATGGTGAGCCAGGCCGGCGGGGGCAACGACGGGGGACGCGACGAAGCGACCCGGCGGCCGAGAGCGTCCTGATTGGGGAAGTACGCGTCGGCGAAGGCCTGGTTGACCATCACGTTCGTCTGGTGCCGTTCGACGTCGTCTCGATTCAGCGTCCGGCCGCGAAGCAGTCGCATGCCCATGGTCTCGACAAACCCGTCGGCGACCGCGCGAAACTGAACGACGGGTCGTGCTGCGGGTCGTTCTTCTCCAGGTCGTCGCTCGACGAAGATCGAATTGCCGAATCCAAGTCCGTCGAGCGGGAGTGAGCTCACTGCGGATATCGCAGTGACGCCGGGGAGACGTTCGATCTCGTCGAGGATGGTCTCGTGCGCCGCGACGACCGCGCGGCGATCCGCATAGTTGCGAGCCGGCACCCCCACCGTGAAGACGAGAGACGAAGACGCGTCGAATCCAGGGTCAATCGTTCGCAACTGTTGAAAGCTGCGGACCATCAGTGCCGAGGCGACGAGCAACACGAGCGCGAGGGCGACCTGACCAGCCATCAACAGGTGTCGGGCGCGATGACGGCGGCGGCTTGCCGTATTGCTTCTTCCGTGCTCGTGCAGCGCGTGCGCCAACGGCGCTCCGTGCAACAACGGAATCGCACCGAACAATACGGCTGAGAGCACGCTGAGTCCCAAGGTGAACGACAGACTGACGCCATCGACACGGATTTCGCTGAGCCGCGGTAGGGTGGGAGGTGCAAAGCTGACCAGCAGGCGGACGCCTACCCACGCCAAGAGCACTCCACTCATGCCGCCAGCAATCGACAGCAGCATGCTCTCGGCAAGGAAGAAACGCGCCACGCCGCGACCTCCGGCTCCTAGCGCTCGCCGAATCGCTACCTCACGCTGCCGCGATTCCGATCGGACCAGAAACAGGTTGGCCACGTTGGCGCAGGCTACGAGGAGCACCAACGCCACGGCCGCGAGGAGGATCCACAACGCCCGAGTGACGTGACCGATCGTGGCCTCCTTGAGCGTTGGCACCACCGCCGCCATTTTCTCCTTGGCAAGCGACAGGGCGAGCGCCGACCCCGGATACGATTGCGGCAGGTCAGCCACCAGCCCCGTCAGCTCGTCGCGCGCCGCCTCGGGAGTGGCGCCGTCTTGCAGACGTGCGACGGCCAAGTGAGTGAACAGACCGAAGCCCGATGCCCGCGAGAGCTGCTCTGCTCGCCACGCATCGACACGCGTATCGGGAAAGGCAAACGACGCCGGCATGATGCCGATGATCTCTGTCGGTTCGCCATTCAACGGCACCGAACGTCCGATGACGGTTCGATCGCCACCGAATCGACGCAACCAGAAGCCATGCGACAAGACCGCGACTCTCGGAGCACCAGGCTCGCCTTCCTCTGCGCTGAACCATCGCCCGTAGGCAGGCGTTACGCGGAGCACGGACTCGAGTGAGGGCGTGACGTTCGTGACGCGGATCCGTTCCGGTTCTCCCTGGCCTGTCACCGTCATGTCGATTGGCCAATACGCTGCGACGGACTCGAACATGCGAGCGCGGTCGCTGTAGTGGAAGTACATTCCGGGTGGCATGGCATCGAACCGCGGAGTATTCGTCATGCGCGGCACTCGATGCCCGATGGTCACGATTCGATCGGAGTCAGGGTAGGGGAGCGGATTCAGCACCACGCGCTGAACCACGGCAAAGATTGACGAGGTGGCGCCTATCGCAAGCGCCAATGTGAAGACGGCCGCAAGCGTAAACACTGGGCTCCGCGCCAACCGGCGAGCGGCCTGCCGAAATTCCAGCACGATGCCGTCCATAGGTCCCGCCCTCTCCCGTCGTTGACGTCGTTGTCTCATTCGCACCTCTCGCATGAGTGCGCGCAACCGCTCGGACACCACCAGCCTGGCGACGCTCGTCAGCTCTCGCGCCATCACGAAAGCCAATCGCACCGGCCCGACGGTGCGCGCATCGTTCAATCGGCGCGCGCACGTCTCCTCCATCGCCGCGGCGTACTCCGTACGCCATGACGGTGGACACAGGCGCAACAACCAACGATAGAGCCGCATCGATCACGCTCGCTGGGGATACAGCTTGCGCTGTCGCGCCGTCCGGACGAGCGCTTCCAATCGCCGCGTTTCCTCGGCCGCGGCACGACGTCCGAGTGCCGTCAACGCGAAATACTTGCGTCGTGGATCGGCCTCCTGTGGCGCGCTGGCTGGCACAATCAAGCCGTCATCGGCCAGACGGCGGAGCGATTGATACAAGGCTCCGGTTGTCGGGTCGAGACGGCCGTTCGAGCGCTCCTCCACGTCCCGACCGATGGCATAGCCGTGGGACGGCCCATCACCAAGCGCCAGCAGGATGTGAAATGCGAGGTCGGAGACCGACGGCGCCTCTTTCATGTCGTTTTTCTGATGATGGCTTTGACGGCGGGCGGTGGTCATTTGTTTCATTGCAACTGTAGTTTGTACCTACTATAGTGTGAAAGTACAAACTGGGGAAGGACGGAACCACGATCGCCACGAAGGGGCACGGAGACACGAAGACAGACTCGACAAGCTTCCAAGGGTTTCCAGCCACGGCGATGTTCGTGGATCGTGACTCGTGATCTTCGTGACTTCGTGTTCTTCCGCCTTCGCCGAAGGCTTCGGCGGACCGCCGTAGCCTTGGCGGAGGCTGGTCGTGGCTATCGTGTCCGCGTTTCCGCGTTTCCGTGTTTTCGGTGCTTCCGTGCTTCCGTGCTTTCGCGCCTACTTCTGGCAGACCGGGCAATAGAAAGTCGATCGCCCGGCCTGGACGATGCGCCGGATCAGGCCAGGACAGCCGCGGGTCCGGCATCGCGCACCTTCGCGAGCGTAGACACGAAAGCGATTCGGGAAGTACGCGGACTCGTCGGCTTCGCCACGCTGGATCTGCCACGATTCGCTGCGCCTGATCGCGTCGTTCAAGGTGTCTTTGATCGCCCGCGTCAATTGGCCTGCGGTGTCGCGCGGCGCGCCCGACCTTGTCGCGATCGTGGAGGCGCGGCGTCGTGGCGAAAGTCGCGCTCGATAGAGCGCTTCGGAGACGTAGATGTTGCCCAGGCCGGCGACGACTCGTTGATCGAGCAGCGCGGCCTTGAGGGACGTCCGTTTCCCCCGACAGCTTCGGGCAAGCGAGAACGGCGTGAATTCCTGTGACAACGGCTCCGGGCCGAGCCCACCAACGACGGGATGTGCGGCGAGATCGTCCATCGCGATGAGATCCATGTACCCGAAGCGACGCGGATCGTTGAACGTGACGGTGGCACCCGACGACATCCAGAACACCACATGATCGTGCGGAACGGCTGCGCTTCGGTCGTGATGGAAACGGCCGGGCGTCGCGGTCATGCGGCCCTGCTCGACGCGAAACGATCCTGACATCCCGAGATGCATCACGAGCACGTCGTGCGAGGAGAGCTCGGCCAGGAGGTACTTGCCGCGTCGGCCGAGCGTGCGCACCGTCTGACCCTCGAGACGCGTCGTGAAGCGAGCCGGGAACGCGACACGGAGATCCGGTCGGCGCGCCACGACCTTGTCGAAGCGCGCGCCCTCGACGACCGGACGCAGCGCTCGACGAACGGCTTCGACCTCAGGCAGCTCGGGCAAGTCAGCTCCGCAGCGGCGGACAAGTCGCTGTCAGCCGACGCGCATTCCCATTGTCGTTCAGCGACTGGTTGCAGCGAAAGACCTGGAGGGGTCGAGCTGGCGGCGGGCGCCGCCAGCTGTGCGGGGCGTGTTCGATCGGCGTTCGCTGGGAGCTTCCGCCTGAAGGCGGAAGCCACGGGAACTTCAGTTCACGTCAGTTCAGTGCCGCGTCTGCGTCACAGCGGGCCGCAGGAGTCGGACGCGCGCATTCGCGAGGTCGTACGTCACGAGGAAGCGGCCAAGCCATGGCGTGCCGACCATCGGCGTTTCTCCCGGTCGGCGAGGAAAACGATGGGCGTCTTCACCTCAACCGAACCGAGCGTGACGTTGGTCGCCAGACGGGTCTCGAGCACGCGAAGCGCGCCCGCTCTCGTCTTGACGGTTCCGGCGTCCTTGGGCTCGCCCACCATCTGCAGCGTGGCGGCTGCGGCCGTCGGCAGGATAAGGCCGCCGGCGAACAGTGGATCGACGCGACACTCGAATGATTGCTCCGCGATGGTCAGCGGCAAAGTGAATTCGCCGGCCGGGCTCAGCACGAACACATCCTTGCCGTCCGGTTCGGGCAGCGCGCCGGGTTCGAGCATCACCTTCCACTGCGAGTAGTCGACCGTCACCAGCTGGTCTTTCCACATCGTCAGGCTGACAATTCCACGAGGCCTGGTCACCTTGCTAAAGGCTGTCGTGAAACGCGCGATATCTTCAACGACCACGGCGGTCTTGAACGTGTGCGCGGGACCAAACCCCAGGTCCACGGTCAACTCGGTCGCTCCTTTTGCCAGTTTCAGCTTGAGCGTATCGGCGAGCTCGGGATCGACGATCGAGCGCTGATCCTCAGAACCCAGCAGCAACGGGAACGGGCCCTGTCCATTGATCGTGGCGCGCACAATCGGACGGTTGGCCAGGAGCTCCATCGAAATCATGACGGGCTGTGCGGTCGGCTGCGAGGCGCGTTCGGACGATACGGCACGCACCGCGCCTCCAGGCAGCATGAACGACGCGATCAATAGAACCGAGACACGAGTGAGGACCGTCATGATGTGACCTCGTCAGGGGATCCGCCTGCTGTTCGCGCGGCGAACAAGAAGCGCCTGACGTGACAACGCAAAGACCGAGCCAGGCAATATGCGCGATTCGCGGCAGAAGTTGGCAGCGACGGGTCGGAACGCGACGGCTGACTTACAAGACCGGAAGACTGGTTGCAGTTTCGTGGGTGTTCTCAGCCTACTTGACCTGCGGCAAGAAGCGCTGAACCCGGCGCCCGGTCGAGGCTTCGCCGACGTACAGATTTCCCTTCGAGTCCACGCTCATGCCATGTGGACGCAGCATCTGTCCGAGCTGACGGCCACCGTGGCCGAACTCGCCCACCACTTCGAGATCATTGCGGCGCAACACCCAGATTTTGTGATTCGTCCCGTCGGCCATGTAAAGCCACTGCTCGGCGCGGTCCTGTGAGGGGACGAGGACGAACGCCGATCCCGATGCCAACGTGCGTGGCGCAATGATCTTCTCCTTGATGAACTTGCCCTTCTGGTCGAAGACCTGAATGCGATTGCCACGGCGGTCCGCAACGTAGATGAAGCCATCGCGCGTGCCCGTGATGCCGTGCACGGTTGAAAACTGCTTGTTCGGTGGACCTTCGGGATTGTTCGCCGGCTTCTGCGTGTCGTCTGGGACCTCGCCGTAGGCGCCCCAATGGCGCAAGTACTTGCCGGTCGCTCCCTCGAACACGACCACGCGGCGGTTGCGATAGCCGTCCGCGATGAACGCCTCGTTGGTCTTCGGATCGACCCAGATACCGGCCGGGCCACCGAGCAAGGTCGTGTCGTTGCTGCCTGCGGTCTTGTCGTAGGTGCCAATCGTCATCACGAGCTTGCCTTCGCGCGTGAACTTCATGACGCGGTGATGCATGTGTGTGCCAACCCACACGAAGCCGTTGTGGTCCACAAAGATGCCGTGCGGGTTGCGGGGAAAGGTGGACGGGTCTTGCGACGCGTCACCCCAGGCTTGCACCACGTTGCCTTGCGGATCGAGCTCAATCACCGTGGGCGCTGGCGCACAGCACGTCGCAATCGGCGGCTTCTGCACCGCGGAGGTCTCCTCCTCGGTCAGCGTCTCCGGCAAATGCGTGACCCAGACGTGATCCTTTGCATCAAGGAACACACCGGTGACCGATCCGAGGATCCAGTTGTTGGGCAACTCCTTCGGCCAGGTCGGATCGACCTGGAATCTTGGGGCGACGCTCGGCACTGAGGGTTGTTGGGCGACGGCCGCAGTCGCCATCGCAACGGCGATGGCAAGCGTCGCAAAGTGCCTCGGGTGCCGAAGGTGCCGAAGGTGCGGGTGCCTAACGTGCGGAGGGTGCCTATCGTGCCTGATGTGCGTCATTGGGGACTCCGGAGCGCGTGCGGACAAGAGCTTACCTTGGCTGTCTGGTCAGCTCGTGGCGATTAGATGATCGGCCAGCGCCCGATAGGCGGGAAGAGAGGTCGGATCGAGGTTCACGTTGGCGCCCAGCGGATGCGAGGCGAACCGTGCGATGACCATCTCCGCCGCTGGATCGATGTAGATGGCCTGCCCATGAATGCCACGGGCCGTGTAGACGCCGTGATCGTCATGCGCGACCCACCACATGTTTCGATAACTCCATCCCGGCAGCAAGCCGTAGCCCGCGAGAGCAAAGTGCTGGCGAT
Organism: uncultured Acidobacteriota bacterium; assembly: GCA_963802675.1. GTDB lineage: Bacteria > Acidobacteriota > Vicinamibacteria > Vicinamibacterales > UBA2999 > JACCSI01. The sequence goes on along the minus strand of CAWDJL010000013.1, from coordinate 1,127,657 downwards.
CGGCGCCACGTCGAATGTCGTCGACCACGGCGGTCGGAACGATCGGCTGGCCGTTGTAATGACCATCCAGCCGCATCATTTCACCAAAGCGCGCCAGGTCTCTCAGGCTCAGATTCAACCCTCCGCCGGCGAACTCGACTCCGATAGGGTCGATCGTGAAGTAGGCGTCCTGCTCGACACCGAGCCGCGACCACAATCGTTCGTACAACAACTCACTGAGCGTCTGTCCCGTGACCCGTCGCATCACCCACGCCAGCGTGTCGGTGTTGATGGTCTTGTAGGCGAAGCGCTCACCGTGGGCCGACTCTTTCTCGACGGTCTCGATGTACGCGTAGAAGCTATCCGGTCCTTGATAGCCCGGCGGGCGCGGACGAATGTTACCGGCGCGGCTGAAGTGCCAAATCGATGAGTTCTGGTCGACGTAGTCTTCGGTGAACCTCAACCCGGTCGTCATGTCGAGCGCATGACGAATCGTGGCGTCCGCGTACCCGGATGCACGCAGCTCCGGCAGGTAATCGCTGACAGTCGCCGCCTCGTCGATTCGACCCTCGTGGATGAGCGTCGCCGCCAAGGTCGCCACGAATGACTTGGTCACCGAAAACGCGACGTGTTGGCGATGCGGCGTCAGGACGCCAAAGTAGCGCTCGTACACAATGCGCCCCTGGTGCAGAACCACGATGCCATCGGTGTAGTTGGCAAGGAGGGACTCACCCCATGTCATCAGCTCGCGACGGCCGATGGGTTGAAACGTGACACCATCGAGGTCGGAGCGCTCGGCTCGCGGCAATGGAACGACCTCGTGAGTGCCGCGCGGGACGACGCTCGTCGGGAGCAACTGTCGCAGGTGGGCGAAGGACCACCGAGTAAGCGGGAAGCGCGCGTAGCTGCTATCGGCAAAGCGAATCTGTTTGTCTGGCGAGGGTGGCGACCCTACCATCCAGCCCATCGTGACGGGGTCGCTGGCAACGGCATCGAGAGGCGTAGAGGCGGTCGGCGGCGTTGGAGTGGACATCGGCAGCGTGATTCTATCGCTGCCGCCTGCGAAGCCGCGCCCTGACCTCCGAGCCGTCACTCACACCTCTTGGCACGCGATTCCGGGCACAATGATGTCGCTCGAACGCATCACGTCCCGACTCGCCAACCGCGGGAGGTTGGCGACTGCGACGAGTGAGGTCCTATGAGCGTTGATGATCTGCCGCTTCCACGCCGGGCCCGGCTTGTGGCGCCGGTCAGCCGGCACCTGCGCGTTGCCAACAGCGAGCGCAGCGTCGCCTTCTACCGCGATGTCCTGGGTTTCAGCGTGCAGAATGTCGAAGAGGACTTCGGTGTGCCTGCTTCCGCCGAAGTGTCGAATGGCCCGGCACGCATTCAGTTCTCCGAAGGGCCAAGCGATACGATCCGCCAGGTAGTCTTTTTTGAAACCGACGATGTTGTCTCCCTCAGAACCGTGATCGCTGAAAGCGGCGGACGCCCGAGTGCGGTCGAAGACGTCAACTGGATCAAGATGCGGATGTTCGAAGTCCGCGACCCGAACGACAACGCGCTGTGGTTTGGACAGTCGTACGCGGAACCGGACACGTCACGACCGTCGCGAATGGTGAAAACCATCATGCCCGAATTGCCTCTGGACGACGTCCCCGGTGGGGTTGCGTACTATCGGGATGTACTGGGCTTCGACGTCAACTATCAGCAGCACGATCTCGGCGTCATGGATCGTGATCAGGCGCGCCTGCTGCTGATCGCACGGACAGAGCGCCATCGGGGAATCGGTTCGTGCTCGTTCTATGTCGTGGATGCCGACGCCTTGCACGAAGAGTTGGTCACCAAGGGCGCTCATGTCCAAGGACCACCGATCAGTCACCCGTGGGGCCTGCGCGAATTTCGCGTGCTCGACCTGGAAGGCAATCGGCTGTCGTTCGCCCAGCCATTCGAATAGGTGGTCGGCCACACGACAAGGGCCGGCTGTCAGTTTTCAGTTGCCAGTTACCAGTTCAAAGGAGTGCCCGCGAGTCGTTTTGAACTGACAACTGCTAACTGGAAACTGAGGCCGTCAGTTATTGCGCCGTGAGTATCGGTTTGTACTCGGGCGCTTTGCGCGCTTTGGTGACCTGTTCCAGCGCAAAGGCAAACCCGAGTAGATCGGCCTCCGTGTAGGCCCTCCCCATGAAGGTGAGCCCGATCGGGAGCCCATGGCTGTCCCCAACCGGAATCGTGATGCTCGGCGTTCCAGCGACGGCGGCCATGCCGTAACCGGCGCCGACGAAGTGATCGCCAAGCACATGGTCGGTGGGCCACGCCGGCGACATACTCGGCGCGATGATCGCGTCGAGCTTTTGGCGCTCGAGCGTGGCCATCAGGCCATCGGCGCCCGCCATCCGCCGCGATTGCGCGCGGGCTTTGAGGTACGCGGGGTCGCTGAGTGGCCCCTTCGCCTGCGCCCGCTCGAAGATCTCCTGACCGAAAAACGGCATCGCGATGTTCGCGTTTGCCTTGTTCCAGGCAATCAACGCTTCGAGCGATTGGTGTGACGAACCAGCGGCCTTGAGATACGCGTTCAAGCCATCCTTGAACTCGTACAACAGCACATCGAATTCCGCGTCGTTCCAGTCGTTGTAGGTGGCAACTTTGACGTCGACCAGGGTAGCGCCCTGCGCTTTCATCTGCGCCATCGCCGCATCCATTGCACGGTCCACGTCGGGATGGAAGCCCATGGCTTGACGGAGCACACCGAAACGCTTGCCGTTCATGGCATCCGGCCGAAGCGCCGTCAGATAGTCCCGGGGAATCTTGCCAGTCGCCGCGGCGCCGGCTGGATCGGCCGCATCCACCCCGGCGAGCCCGTTCAGGAGCAACGCCACGTCGGCCACGCGGCGGCCCATTGGGCCGGCCGTGTCCTGAGAGACCGAAATCGGGATCACTCCGCGCCGACTGACCAGACCAACGGTCGGCTTGAGTCCCACCAGCCCGCTGACGGCGGCAGGGCAAATGATGCTGCCGTCGGTCTCGGTGCCCACGCCGATCGCGGCGAGGCTGGCGGCAATAGCGGTGCCGGTTCCCGAGCTCGACCCGCATGGATTACGGTCGAGGATGTAAGGATTCTTGGTTTGCCCGCCTCGTGAGCTCCAGCCGGACGTGGAGCGCGTCGATCGAAAGTTCGCCCACTCGCTCAGGTTGGTCTTGCCGAGAATGACGGCGCCGGCCTCGCGCAAACGTTTGACCAGAAACGCATCTTGCGTGGGTCGATTGTCGGCCAGGGCGAGCGAGCCCGCGGAATTGACCATGCCGACGCTGTCGATGTTGTCCTTGATCAGCACCGGGATGCCGTGCAGCGGCCCGCGGACCTTTCCAGCCTGCCGTTCGGCGTCGAGGGCTTCGGCATCCGCGAGTGCGCGGGAGCTGAGCTCGATGACAGCGTTCAGTTTCGGCCCTGCCTTGTCCACGGCAGCCACACGATCCAGATACGCCTGCGTCAGCGCGCGCGAGGTCAAGGAGCCAGCCGTCATACGATCGCGCGCCTCGATGGCGGCCAGCTCGATCACCTCGACGGAGGGCCCGGGCGGTGAGGCCGGAGGCGCTGTTGGCGTGTAGCAACCTGTAGTGAACAGAACGAGCGCGACGAGCGCAACCGGCCGCAGCATGTTCCGTGTTCCGGAGGTCAGGAGATACGCTCCGGCTCGAGCACCTTCTCCACTGCCTTGCCGTCCACGGCATCGACGTAGTAGACCTTCGCCTCAGCGCGCGTCGAAACGGCGCGCTTGACCTGGTTGTCCTCGAAGTAGATGCCGGCGTCGTTGTCGCAGGCGTAGCCCGGCTTCATCGCACCCGACGCAATCAGCTTGTGGTAGAGCGGCCGTCGATCCTTTTCGGCGTCGTAGTGCGGCGAGTGACTGCCCTTCAGAAACCCGAGGCACTTGACGATGGTGAGCTCTTTGGGACGCGAGTCGGTCGTGCCTTCCTCGAACCAGCACAGAGAGCCGGCGCTGGCGCCGCCGAGGACGATGCCACGATCCCAGGCTTGCTTGAGAATCACGTCAATGCCCTGCGCCCGCCAGATGGCCTGCTGATTCAGCGTGTTGCCGCCTGACGCGACGATACCGTCCACCGACAGGAAGACGTCTTCCCAGCTGCGCGTTTGGCGGGAGCTGGCGATGAAGCTCTCTTGTGAGGACGGCTCGACGTCGAGCGGGGCGCAGTTGCGGAACCACGTAATGGTGCCGCTCGGCGAGTCTGCCGAGGCGGTCGGAAGGTAGAGCAGCTTGGGGCGCTTCTTGCCCGTCAGCGTGACCATGTAGCGGATGAAGGCGGTATTGAATCCGCCGCCGGCAATCAGGATCTTGCGCGTGGCCGTGATACCGCCCGCCTGCTCGCGGGCGGTGGTCTCGTCGGACTTGGACTCGCCCGGCGGACGGCGTGCCACGCCTAGGCCGACGGACCCCAGCGCCGACGAGATCAAAAACTCTCTTCGCTTCATGGATACACTCCGTTACAGGGCCTGTCCCCTGTCGCAATTCTGCGACGACAGTATATCTGTGACAAAATTTCGCCCCCGGGGGTCATCCGTGAAAAAGCTTCTCGTTATCCTCGTGGCCGCGAGCATTTCGTGCGCCACACCCACCACAACTGACGTCGACAGCCGGGTCGCCGCGTGGGAGAAACAGGCACAGAACGTCACCATCATTCGGGATACCTGGGGCATTCCTCACGTCTACGGGAAGACCGATGCGGACGTCGTGTTTGGCGTGATGTACGCGCAGGCGGAGGACGATTTCAACCGCGTCGAGACGAACTACCTCAACTCGATGGGCCGCCTGGCCGAGGCCGAAGGCGAAAGCGCGATCTACCGCGACCTGCGCATGAAGCTGTTCATCGATCCTGCCGACATGCGAGCCAAGTACGAGTCGAGTCCCGACTGGCTCAAGACCTTGATGAACGCGTACGCCGACGGATTGAACTACTACCTGCACACGCATCCGAACGTGACGCCCCGAGTCATCAAGCAGTTCGAGCCATGGATGGCCCTTACCTTCAGCGAGGGCAGTATTGGTGGCGATATCGAGCGCGTGAACCTGACGCAGCTCGAAGCGTTCTATGGCAAGACATCCAGACAGCTCACGTCGGCCGACGAAATGCTGCGAGACGAGGAGCCGCGCGGCTCGAACGGTATTGCGATCGCACCGTCCAACTCAGCGACCGGCAAAGCGCTGCTGCTCATCAACCCCCACACGTCGTTCTTCTTCCGCGCCGAGGCGCAGATGGTCAGCGAAGAGGGGCTGAACGCGTACGGCGCCATGACGTGGGGCCAGTTTTTCATCTATCAAGGGTTCAACGATCGCACCGGGTGGATGCACACCTCGAGCGGCGTCGACAACATCGACGAGTATCTCGAAACGGTGGTGCAGAAGGGCGATGCGTTCTATTACCGCGTGGGGGCCGAAGAGCGGGCCCTCAGAGCGACGCAGATTCAGGTGCCGTTCAAGTCCCCAACCGGCATCCTGCAGAAGGAGTTCACGGTCTACCACACGCACCGCGGGCCGATTGTCCGCGAAGCCGACGGCAAGTGGATCAGCGTCAGGCTGATGCAGGACCCCCTCAAAGCCCTGAGGCAGTCGTACTCGCGCACCAAAGCGAAGAACTACACGCAGTTCCGCGAGTCGATGGATCTGCATACGAACTCGTCGAACAACACCATCTATGCCGATGCCGACGGCACGATCGCGTACTTCCATTCCAACTTCATCCCCAGACGCGATACCCGATTCGACTGGGCGAAGCCGGTAGACGGAAGCGATCCCGCCACCGAGTGGAACGGTGTGCTGTCGATCGACGAGACACCGGGCGTGCTCAATCCCAGCAGTGGCTGGCTGTACAACACCAACAACTGGCCATGGTCCGCCGCCGGTCCGAATAGCCCGAAGAAAGCCGCGTTTCCGGTGTATGTCGAGCGCGGCACCGAGAACGCGCGCGGCATCCACGCAATTCGTGTGCTCGAAAACAAGAAGGATTTCACAATTGATTCGCTGATTGCCGCGGCCTACGACAGTTACTTGCCGGCGTTCGAGCAAACACTGCCGGCGCTGTTGAAAGCCTGGGATCGAGCACCCGCTTCGAATCCGCTCAAGTCCAAGCTTTCTGAGCAGATCACCGCGCTTCGTGGCTGGGACTATCGCTGGGCGGTGACCTCAGTGCCGACGTCGCTCGCCGTCTACTGGGGGGATGAGATCGGCCGCCAGGTGTCGGACGAAGCGCGCAAGGCCGGTGTGCCGAACGACGAGTTCGTCGCGACCCGAGCGGCGCCGGATCAATTGCTTCAGGCCCTGGCCAACGCGTCCGACAAATTGGCGGCCGACTTCGGCAAGTGGCAGACGCCCTGGGGTGACATCAATCGCTATCAGCGACTTACAGCGGACATCGTACAGAAGTTCGACGATGCCGCACCGAGCATCCCGGTTGGCTTCACCTCGGCGCGATGGGGATCGCTGGCGTCGTTCGGCGCTCGCACCTATCCAGGGACGAAGAAGATGTACGGCACGAGCGGCAATAGCTTTGTCGCGGTCGTCGAGTTCGGCGATCAGGTGCGCGCCAAGGCGATCACCGCCGGCGGCCAGAGCGGGGCCCCCTCGTCACAACATTTTGGAGACCAGGCTACACGCTACAGCACCGGCGATCTCCGCGAGGTGTACTTCTATCGAGCGCAACTGGAGGGGCACATCGAACGGCAGTATCGTCCCGGGCAATAGCCAGCGCGCATCGCGTGGCCGCGATCAAATGGCCATCGCCGGGTGACGGCGTCCGATGTTTGTCGCCTGCTCGAAGGCGTACGCGAATTCGAGCAAGCGCCGGTCCTCACGATATCGACCCACGATCTGAAGGCCTACGGGGAGTCCTTCGTCCGTGAACCCGGCGGGGACCGACATGGCCGGCCGCCACGTCGCGCTGATCCAATACGCGGATTTCATCCACGCGACGTAGCTCTCCATCTTGACGCCGTTGATGGACTTGGGCCAGTGCAGATCGGCATCGAATGGCGGTACCTGATTGACCGCGCACACGATGAACTCGTAGGTATCCTGGAAGCCTCTCATCTGCTCCATCAATTGCCCGTGTCGAGTCATGGCGGTCGCGATGTCGGCACTGGTCAATTGCGCCCCTGATTCGATCTCCGCGAGCGCTTCGGCCTTGAGCTCGTCACGGTAAGCGGGAAGAAGCAGACCGAGTGTCGCTGCACTCCGGAAGCGCCTCAACGTCAGAAAGACCTCATCTGCGCCCGCGAGCGGCGGCACGGCATCGTCAACGATGCAGCCCAACCGCTCGAATGTCAGGCGCTGGGTCTCGATCACAGCTCGTACGCGCGGGTCGAGCGGGAGCTCGCCAAGATCCGGACTCCACGCGACTCGAACACCAGCCAGGTTGGCCAGCTCGAGTGGTTCGGCAAACGTGCGAGGGTCTGATGGATAACACCCCGGGTCTCGCGAGTCGGTGCCAACCATCGTGCTGAGGAGCAATGCCACGTCCGACACCGAACGAGCCATCGGTCCGTTGACACCGAAACCCAGCACCGGCAGCGGATTCGGCGCTATGGGCACAAGGCCGACCGTTGGGCGGAGCGCCACGACATTGTTGAAGTTGGCCGGATTCCTCAGCGATCCGCCGAGATCCCCGCCGTCGGCAATGGGCAGCATGCCTGCCGCCAGGGCGGCTCCAGCTCCTCCACTCGATCCTCCGACGGTCTTGGTGACGTCGTACGGATTGACCGTCGTGCCATACACGACGTTGTATGTCTGCGAGCCCATGCCGAACTCGGGCACATTGGTCTTGCCGATGGGAATCACCCCGGCGCGGCGGAGTCGCTCAACCAGGAGACTGTCCGTCTCTGGCATCACGTCCTTGAAGATCGGCGAACCTTGCGTGTACGGAAATCCCACCGCCGCCTGCATATCTTTGAACGCGATGGGGAGGCCGTGCAGCGGCCCCACCGCCTCGCCGCGTGCCACACGCCGGTCGGCCTCATCCGCGAGTCGTAGACACTCCTCATCCGGAAGCTTCGCGACGATGGCGTTGAGCGTGGGATTGAGGCGCTCGATCTGCCGGAGATGGGCGACCATCACGTCGCGGGCAGAAATCTCGCGGCTGCGAATGAGCGCCGCGAGCGCACGCGCGTCCATGAAGCACAAGTTCGGGCCGGGCGCCGTGCTCGACATCACGTGTTGCTCAGCGGCTTGCGGAGCATGGGGACCAGCGGCGGCGAGGAGCCGACTTGAATGGTACCCAGCGCCTCGAATCCATGACGCTTGTACAACGAGATGTTTCGAGGATTCGTCGACTCGAGGTAGGCCGGCACGCGATCGCGATCACATCGCTCGAGCGCGAACTTCAGAAGAGCTGCGCCGTGGCCCTGGCCCTGGTGCACAGGATCAACGCCGATCAATGGCAGATACCAATGCGGCTCTTTCGGGTGATATATGCCCATGGCCTCGAAGACCCCGAACACTTCCGGCTGAAGCGACTCGTCGACCGACCGCTGCGTGAGGGCGACCAAGCGACTCCTCGTCGGGAGTGACGCCGGGAGGCAGCCAGAGCGCAACGCCGGCCAGGTCTCGGTGCTGTGCGCGGTGCCGTGCTCGAATGCCCGCCCACCAAATGCACGCGTCAGGCTCGGCATGTGAGCTGAGGTACTGCTCTGCCGAGGGCCAGCTCCAGCGGGCCACAGGGTCCGCGGCAAAGGCGAGGACGACGGTTTGGATTACGCGATCTCGATCGGCGACGGGTGTCGATCTCACCATGGGCGTTTTCTCGACTCTCCGGCTCGGCTGGCGTAGACGTGGCCGTGAGCGACCATCACAAGGATAGTCGGCGGTGGGCACCGCCGAAAAGGACGCGTTACAGGGCCTGTCCCCCGATGAGGCCGCTGCCGAAAAGTGTCACTTGTAAAAAAGGGGCCTGGCCCCTGGTTGGCAGATTCTGCGCCGCCGCCAGCACCTAGAGGCGCAGGCGGAATCCGACGTGTATCACCGGCGCCGGTTGAACGAAGGTCGTCGTCCGAAAGCTCTCACCAGTCACGACATACTCTTCGACCTCTTTGGTCATGTTCAGCGCATTGTAGACATCGAGAATCAAGTCCAGCCGGCGATTGGTGAAGTCGAATCCCTTCTGCAGGCGCAGGTCCAACGTGCCAGTGAACGCAAACCGGGAACGACCGTTCGAGAACGCCTGGATGGCTTCGGCGCCCTGATTGAGATCCGGAACAATCACCATGCGGGAAAACGGCTGACCATCCTGGTAGCGAGCGATTGCACCAAGCGTGAAGTTGGCCGGAAGCCGATAGATGGTCGTCCACTTGATCACATAGGCGCGCTCGCCAAACAAACGACCTCGAGCAAACGTCTGAGCATTCGGATTCGTGAAGAGCTCGCCCAACACATCCTGATCATTCTCGGCGGCCCGAAAGCCGCGAGCGCCACCGGATCCGACGGCGGCTGACGCCGTTGCGCCAATCCGGAGCCACAAGCGATCGGTCGCTGCCTCCGCGGCGATCACCACCGCACCCATCGTGGCGGCCTCCATGTCGGGATTGGTCACGACGAACCGATCGCGGCCAAAACTTGACGGCAATCGGTTGTACACCGTCAGCTGCTGATCGTCAGTCGTTCCGATGAGATCGACGTTGTCATCAGGAATCGTGAACGCCTCATACGCCGAGGGATCTGCCCCGACGTTGACCACGTGAACGAGCGGCGACTGTCGCCGGGCGATGCCAGACACGCTCAGCGAAATCGACGAGCGCGGTCGCGCTCCAATCCCAATCAGAAACTCGTTGGTGTGAGGCCGTTTGAGCGACGGATCGATGCTGCTGAAGCGATCGTCGCCTCGGGTTCCTGGACCTGCACGTGCGATGAGCGTTGCGTCGGTCGTCAGATTGCCGCCGGTCCACTCGGTGCACGTCAGCGGTTGGCGCAGCGGGATCACCGAACGCGAGAAGATCGAGCCTGATCGCATTGGCCGAACGTCGATATCCTGTCACCAGCTCCAAGTCGTACCGCGTCCCGAGGCGCCACCGCACGCCGACACGGGGAAGGAGTGAACGCCACTGAACATCGGACGATGAGCCCTCCGCCCGCCCCTGGACCCAATCGAACGCGATGCCCGCGTCGAGGGTGACCCGTGACGAGACCGTCATTCGATCCTGGACGTAGGTCGTGAGGCTCGCAGCGCTTCGTCTCGAGTCGAAGGTCGGGGCTCAGGACGTTCCAGACTCTGGCGGGGATGCCGTCAACCTTCTCCCCAATCAAACCTGAGAAGCCAGCGCCTTCGGTCGAGCCGACGTGTTCGAAAGCGCCACCGAGAGTCACCTGATGCTGGCTCGCTCTTGACGGCAGGCTGGCTCGACCGCCGATTGACGCTCGCTGCTCGACACGGTCTGCAGCGGGCAACCATTGCGCGAAGGGTCCATCGACGAGTCGATCCCTCGTCTGCTCGCCGCTTGTGACTGCCGAGTAATCATCGCTTCGGCGTGTGAACCCTCCGAAGAGTCGCCATCGTGCAGCCGACGTTGAGTCACGCGGTGCGTGCTCGAGAGTCGATTGCACGTGCATCGCGGCGGTGCCTGCCTGCCCCTCGAGGTTCTGAAGCCACAACAAGGTTCGCAGCCGCGTGTCCGGACGAGGGGAGAGAACGGTATGAGCGAACGCCGATGTGACGTCGGCGTCGGTGCGCTCACGGTCACGGCTCATGGTCGCGTTGCGCATCCAGGTGACGCCGCCGGTCAGTCCCAAGCGATCCTGGAAAGCGGGACCACTGACGACCGCGCTGGCGTAAGTCCACTGGTCGAGTTGACTGATCGGAGGCGGTCGACTCGCGTCTGGCGCCGTGATCAAGAGCCCACCAGCGGCGCTTGTCTCGAACATCCCGTGCCACTGTGCGCTCGGGGACTGCGGCGTCAGATCGACCGCGAGCCCGGGGGCATTGCCATCGAGTGGCATCAGTGCCGTGGTGACATCGACGCGATGCCACGGCATCAGGTGAGGAAACAGAAGCGGCGTGCCATCGATTGCGCTCGAGAGATCAACGTCCCCGACTCGGTATCGAGTTTGTCGCGGCGAGGCCAGGAAGGCTGCGACGCCGGCAGATGTGCCACCATTCAACCCGCCGCTGTGGAATCCGTCGGCGATGACCTCTGGCTCGATCGTCTCGAGGACGGCGAAGAGATTCGCGCCGTTCGGGAGATCGCGAAGGACGTCGGCGGTCAAAGCGCTGCTGGTGAGGGTGGGGCCAGGGGCTGTTTGGGCGTGGGCGTCACCCGCCAGCGCGAGCAGGAGGACAAGCGAGCGAACCGTCAAAGTTCTGGATCGATGCCAGAAATCGTCACTCGAGCAACGAACGGAGTCGAAAATCCCGTAAAGTTTGCCGCTCTCCAGAAGTACTTAACGAACAAAGGGGACAGGCCCCTTTTTACGAGGCCGCCCCTTTTTGTCAGTTCGTTGCCATGCGCGGACTGATCCCCATGTTGTGCATGATGAACGCGTAGATATCGGCGGTGGTCTCGATCTGCTTCGTCACATTGCTGGCGCCGTGACCTGACTTGGTCTCGATGCGAATCAGCGCCGGATTCTCGCGACTCGCGGCCTTTTGCAGCGTCGCTGCATACTTGAACGAATGCGCGGGGACGACTCGATCGTCGTGATCCGCGGTGGTGATCAGCGTCGCCGGATACTTCACACCCGCCTTGATGTTGTGCAGCGGTGAGTAGGCATGGAGCGCCTTGAACTCGTCCGCGGTGTCGCTTGATCCGTAGTCCGCAATCCAGTTCCACCCGATCGTGAACTTGTGGAAGCGCAGCATGTCCATCACGCCGACCTGCGGGATCGCGACCCGAAACAGATCCGGCCGCTGATTGATCACCGCGCCCACGAGCAGGCCGCCGTTCGATCCCCCTTGTGCCGCCAGCCGGGCTGGGGACGTGTACTTGTTCGCAATCAGCCATTCGGCTGCCGCGATGAAGTCGTCGAACACATTCTGCTTCTTCGTCTTGGTGCCCGCATCGTGCCAGGCTTCACCATACTCGCTGCCGCCCCGCATGTTGACGCTCGCATACACGAAGCCCTGCTCCAGCAGGGCGATCCGCAGCGAGTTGAAGCCCGGCGTGGTGGCGATATTGAACCCGCCGTAGCCGTACATCAGGGTCGGGTTGTTGCCGTCGAGCGCAAGGCCCTTCTTGTGCACGAGAAACATCGGCACTTTTGCGCCGTCCTTGCTGGTCACAAACACCTGTTTGGTTTCGAACTGATTCGTGTCGAGTCCCGGAATCTCCGGCGCGCGAAACACCGCGCTCTGTCGCGCCGAGATGTTGTAGCGGAAGATTGTCGTCGGATACGTGAACGAGGTGTAGTTGTAGAAGACGAACTTGTCGTCCATGTTGCCGCCGAACCCGCTGACCGAGCCGAGACCCGGCAGCTCGATCTCGTTCTCGAGCGTGCCTTCGAGGTTGTGCACGTACGCCCGTGACGCGACATCCTTCATATAGGTCACGAAGAGCTTGCCACCCGCGGCTGCGACTCCGTCGATCGGCTCGGGCTTCTGTGCAACGACCGTTCGCCAGTTCGCGGGCGCGGGGCTCGCGGGATTGATCCGGACCACCCGACCGTTGGGCGCCTCGTTGTCGGTGAAGACCAGCAACTCGCCGCGCACGTTTTCGAGCACGTTGTAGCTGTCGTCGGTGATCTCCGGAATCAACGGCACGAACTTCGCGCCGGGCTTCGACAGGTCCATCACCATCACCGCGTTGCCTTGCTTCCCGGTCCCGCGGTCGGAGATGTCCAGAATCGCGAACCGCTCGTCTTCGGTCGTGGACAGGGTGTGAAAACGCTGCGGGTTCTTTGGATCGTCGTAGACGAGCTCGTCCTGGGACTGCGGGGTGCCGATGCGATGGTAGTAGACCTGATGATTTTCGTTGGCCGACGACAGTTCCTTGCCCTTCTCTGGTTGTGGATAACGGCTGTAGTAAAAGCCGTTTCCGCGCCACGCAACCCCCGAGACCTTGACCCACTCGATCTTGTCAGCCAGCGGCTTGCGCGTCGTCAGATCGAGGACGTTGTACTCCTGCCAGTCGGAGCCGCTGCGCGAGATGCCGTACACGGCGAGTTTCGCGTCCTTCGATGGGGCGAAGGCGTTGAGCAGGACCGTGCCGTCCGACGACCAGGTATTGGGATCGAGCAACACCTCGGGCTTCCCCTCGATCCCCTTCTGGATATACAGCACGCTCTGGTTCTGTAGACCGTCGTTCTTGCGGAAAAAGAAATAGTCCCCTTTGCGCGACGGCGCCGAGTACTTGGCGTAGTTGTAGAGCTGCTTCAGCCGGTCGGTGAGCCGCGCGCGGAACGGGATCTTTTCAAGATACGCAAATGTCACCTTGTTCTGCGCCTCGACCCACTTGGCGGTGTCCGCCGACGTGTCGTCCTCGAGCCATCGATACGGATCGGGCACCTTGACGCCGTGGTACGTGTCCACGTGATCAACGGTGCGAGTGTCTGGGTACTGGAAGCCGGACTGGGCGGACAGCGCAGCGGACATGGTGAGGATCGCGATCCCAACGCGCAGGTGTGTAGTCATGGCGGATTCCTAGCGAGGTGGAGCCTCAGACCAGCGAGCATGGAGGGACGGCTCCACGTCAATGAGTGTACTCGTGGAGCCACGGCCGACCAAGCCACCCGCCCCACCAGACCGACCAGCCCTACCCGACCCTCTAAAGCGCCACACCCACTCGAAACGTCGCGTTGTAGCCGTTAGTGGTATCGCCGGCCAGTGTCGCCATCTCCTCGGCCACACCGTCACTAAACACGTTGTCCCGGGCGTTGGTCGTCGGATTCTGACCACCTGACGCGTAAGCGCCCGTTCGATAAACCGCAGCGGAGATATCCTCCGGGAACGCTATCTGCGTGACCTTCACGGATCGGCCGTTGACGGTGACCTCGACGTGAATGTGGGTCGCGCGCCCTTGATACCAGCCTGGATAGATCGTCGTAAAGGTCGCCATCCCGTTCGCGTCAGTCGGTTGGATTCCGCGGAGGTAGGTCAGATTCCGCTCGCTCCCGTACTGCGAGTAGTTCCCCGACGCATCACACTGCCAGATATCCACGCTCGCGATGGCCACCGGCGCGCACGCGTTGTTGGTGTTGACGACGGTGATCGCGAGAGTGACAGGCAAACCTGGCTTCCCTTCGCGGATGTCGCTGCGAACGAAATCGGAGAGCGATGGATAGGGACCAATCGTTTCGGTTGGCGTCACCACGCACGCGCCCGTTGGCGTGGTCGGCGGCGTCGGGGTGGTGGGTGTCGTCGGCGGCGTCGGGCTGGTGGGGGTCTCCCCATTGCAGGCCACCGACAGCACGGCGCCGGCCGCGCTCAACAACCCAAGGGCCTGGCGACGGGTCCAGTGTTTGTCGATCGAATTCTTGGACATTGGGTATCTCAAGGTGCCTCGGTGCCTAGGTGCCTTCGGTCGAACGACGCTGGCATCTCCAGCGTAAGAGGTCGGCCAGACCTGCGGAAGTCCTGCCCGGCTTTCCCCAGTGTTAAGCTGAACTTCACAATGGACCTCAAACGGATGGCCATGCTGGCCACTGTCGTCGAACACGGCTCGATGCGGCGGGCCGCGCGAGCGCTTGGCCTGACGCCATCAGCCGTCAGTCAGCAAATTCGCCAACTGGAACGAGAGACGGGAGTGACCCTCCTCCGCCGATCAACGCGCCATCTTGCGCTGACCGATGCCGGCGAGGCGTTCTATCAGGGCTGCTCCGAGATGGTGACGGCCGCCCGGTCGGCGCACGAACGGTTGGCGGCGCTTCATGACTCGGTCGTCGGTGAGCTCAGCGTCAGCGCCCCCGTTGGTTTCGCGGCGGCGCACCTGACCAACGCTCTCTTGCCGGTTCTCCAAAAGCATCCGTCGCTGACGCTGCGCATCGTGGCGACCGACGACCAGCTCGACCTGATGAAGGAGCGGATCGACGTGGCGATCGCGATCGGAACGTCGCCACCTGCCTCGAGCCTCGTCCGTCGCCATCTCGCCGACTGGCAGAATGTCCTGGTGGCGTCCCCCGCGTACCTCGCTGAGCGAGGTACCCCACGCCGAGTGAGTGATCTGGCCACGCACGCGTTCGTCACGCTGCCCCCGTGGCATCATCCGGCGGACGTGCTCACGGGACCGCGCGGCGAGCGCCACCGCCTGCAGGTGACACCGCGCGTCGTGAGTAACAACCAGCACACCATCAAGCAGCTGGCGCTGGCGGGCGTCGGGTTATCGTTTCACGTCGTGCCAGAAATCGCGGGGGAGCTTGCCGACGGCCGACTCAAGCGGGTGCTGCCTCAGTGGTCGTTGCCGCGGCTCAGCGTGGATGCGCTGATGCCGCCCCGTTCGACTCAGCCGGCAAAAGTGCGGGCAGCTGTCGATGCCCTGCAGGCGTATCTCTCGAACCCGAAATCGCACCCGATCCACGGGCGCCGACGTTAAGTTGGTATCGTTGTGATCTCACAGGAGAGACTGATGCCGCAGACCGCGAAGAGCTCGTTTGTGATCGACAAGAAGACACCCAACCCGGTCTCATTCGAAGGCGGACAGATGACCCACACGCGCTTCGAGAAAACTTTCACAGGCGACATCGTCGGCACGAGCGTCGTCGAAGCGCTGCTGGCCGGACTCGACAACGGCGGGCCCGCTATCTACGTTGGCATCGAGCGTTTCGCCTGTACCGTGGCGGGACGGAAGGGGACCTTCGTCCTCATGCATGCGGCCACACAGCACGGCAGTGGCGGCTCAGCGTCATGGACGATCGTCCAAGGCTCCGGTACTGGCCAGCTGGCTGGCATCTCCGGCGCCGGCGAGATTTTGCCCAACCACGATTTCGTTCTCAGCTATGAATTGACGCTCTGAGTTATAGAGTAGCCTCCCCTGAATAGTTCAGGGGTGCACCGACTCATGCTGTTAGGCCTTCTTCCCGGCACGCTCGACGTGCTCGTCATGAAAGCGCTCGCCGACGGGTCCAACCACGGGTACGGCGTGGCCCGGTGGATTCGCGAGACCACCGACGAGGCAGTCGATATCGAGGATGGAGCCCTCTACACTGCGCTGCATCGGCTCGAGAAGGCAGGGCTCCTCACGGCTGAGTGGGGCCTGTCCGACAGTAACCGGCGCGCGAAGTACTACAGCCTCACCACCAAGGGTCGTCGTGTGTTGCGGGAGCAGACCGATACCTGGCGCCGCAGTGCTGAGGCCTTGTTCAAGGTCCTCAATCGACGGCCTCGTCGAGCTTCGCCATGAGTTGGCGGTTCAGCCGTCGCCGTTCGCACGATACGCCGGGGGACGTCGAGCGCGAGATTGACGAAGAGCTCGCATTTCACCTGAGGTCGACCGAGGAGGATTTGCAGTCACGTGGCATGAGCTCGGTTGATGCGCGCCGCGCGGCGGCGCGGCGGTTTGGACCAATCGCACGACATCGCCGCAGGCTCGTGCGACTCGAAAAACGGGCATCGGCACAACCCCGGAGGAGAACGATGATTGGCCTTCTCGGTATCAGCCTCCGGGCCGCCTGGCGCGGCATCGGTACCCAACGCGGTTTCGCCGCGGCTGTCATCGCCATCCTGGCTTTGGGCCTGGGGGTGAATGCCGTGACGTTTCACCTCATCGATCGGCTGCTCCTGAGCGGGCCGACGGGTGTCGAAGAGCCAGAGCGGGTCTATCGGGTCGTGGTGCACCACCGCACTGCCGCCGGTGAACTCGCGGATACCAACTACTCGTACCTGGACTATCGAGACCTGCTCAGCGTTCGCAGCGTCAGCCTGGCTGCCGGCGAAACGGGCGGCCCGCAACTTCTGGGCAGCGGTGAGACGGCACAACTCGTTCAGGCACGGCTCGTCACGGCCAGTTACTTTCCGTTGCTCGGTGTGAAACCTGCCATGGGCCGTTTCTTTACGGCCGACGAGAGCGAGCGCGAGGGGGCGCGGGTGGCGGTTGTTGCATTCAACTTCTGGCAGCAGCGCTTCGGCGGCGATCCGGCGATCGTCGGACAGGCGCTACAGATCGGCGACGGCCGATACCTTGTTGTCGGGATAGCTCCGCGCGATTTCACTGGCTCGTACGTCACTCGTACCGACGTGTTCCTCCCGCTCGAAGCGGCATCGGACGAACAGGTCTCCGGAGACTGGCGGACCAGCCGCGGTCTTGGTTGGATGGCGGGCATTGTTCGCCTTGCGCCCGGGGTGTCAGCAGCGTCCGCAGCCGACGAAGCGACGGCCATTCATCGCGCCGCCCATACCGAGGAACAACAGCAGGATGGCCCGATCGGCCGTTACGAGTTCGTGCCGCTGAATGCGATGCGCGGTGCGACGGCAGCGAGCGATATCAGTGTCGCCGGTCTGGCGGCCGTAGTGGCGCTCCTGGTTTTGCTGATTGCCGTCGCCAACGTCGCCAATCTGTTCCTGGCGCGTGCGATCCGGCGTGCTGCTGAACAGGCCGTCCGCATGGCGCTCGGCAGCGGCCGCGCGCGGATGATCGTCGAACAAGCTGCCGAAGGTGCTCTGTTGGCGCTGCTGGGCGCGGCGTGGCCACAATCGTTGCCGTGTACGGCAATCAACTCGCGCAGCGACTGTTGTTTCCAAGCATCGAGTGGCTGAACATGACGGTGGACGTTCGCGGCGCATTTTTCATCGCGTTCTGTGCGCTCGTCGGCGGCGCGCTCGCAGCGGGCTTGCCCGTGATGATGTCCGTGAATAGACGTCTCGCCCACACTCAAGAGTGCAGGCAGTCGGTCGTCTCCCGACGCACCCAGACTCAGGTGGCGATGCTCGTCGTCCAAGGCGCGCTGTCGGTCCTCTTGCTCGTTGGCGCGGGGCTCTTCGTCCGAAGCCTTGTTGCGCTGCAGCAGACCGACCTGGGCCTCGAACGAGACAAATTGCTATCGGTGGGACTCGCGCCTGGAGAGCGCCCGCTGCCAGTGGATCTTCGCGATAGATTGCAGGAGCAGATCACGGATCGCCGGGGTCGAAGGGACAACCATGGTGACCGGCACGATGCCGTTCGTTTCGAGCTGGGCAACCCGCCTTGCGGTCCCTGGACTACCAAAACGCCCAACCGTGGCGTCGGGTGGTCCCTACGTCCACGCAGTGGGCTCGAAATACTTCGAAACGGTCGGAACATCAGTCCTCGAAGGCCGCGCCTTCAACGATACGGACCGCCTCGGCTCACCGCTCGTCGCCATCGTCAACGAGTCGATGGCGCAACTGTACTGGCCGGGCGAGTCGACTGTGGGGAAATGCCTGCAGGTTGGCATCGACAATCCTCCTTGCTCGACGATCGTCGGCGTTGTCGAAAACACTCGCCGCAACAACGTCGTCGAAGGCGAGACGCTTCTTTACTACCTGCCTCTCGCTCAGGCGCCGCCGCCGTACGGCGCAGCGGGACACGCCTCCTGGTTCGGACTGCTGACGATGATGAAGCGACCAAGGCGGCGATCGGCGAGCGGATCAGACGAGAAGCCCTGTTGCTCGAGCCGAGCCTTCGTTATGTAGGGGTGCAACCGCTGAGCGCGATCATTGCTCCGCAGCTGAGGAGCTGGCGCCTGGGCGCGACCCTCTTCGGTGCCTTGGGTCTTCTGGCCCTGATTGTCGCAGCGGTCGGGCTCTACAGCGTGATCGCGTTCGACGTCCAGGGCCGCCAACGCGAATCGGCCTTCGCGCAGCGCTCGGCGCGCCCGCGGGCGCGATCGTGACGTCGCTCCTCGTGACTGGGATCAAGATCGCAACTGCCGGAATCAGCGTCGGCCTTGCAGCGGCCTGGCTCCTGGCGCCGCCGCTGATGAGCAACCTTCTCTACGGGGTCACACCTCGGGATGGTGGTGTCTTCGCCACCGTCACGCTGGTCCTCCTGGTTTCGTCGATCGTGGCGACCATGCTCCCCGCCTTGCGGGCGGCGAGGATCGATCCAGGCGTGCGCTGCGAGACGAGTAGCGCAACACGGAAAAACGTAGCCACGGACACGAAGAACACGAGCACTTTGTTTGTGGGATTTAGCTTCGTGGCTTCGTGCTCTTCGTGCTAACCTTTTCTCCGTGTCTCTGTGTCTCTGTGTCTCTGAGGCTGTCTATCTTCTACCGGAACACTCTCAATAACCGCGTCAGCGGGTCATAGAACCGATCGACGACGCGCTCTTTGAGCGGGATGATGGCGTTGTCGGTGATCTTGATGTGCTCCGGGCACACCACGGTGCAGCACTTGGTGATGTTGCAGTAGCCGATGTTGTGCTTGTCCTTCAAGTCGGCCACGCGGTCAACGCTGTCGAGGGGATGCATCTCGAGCGCCGCCGCGTACGTGAAGAAACGCGGTCCAATGAACTCCTCGTGCTTGCCGTGGTCGCGCAGCACGTGGCACACGTCCTGGCACAAGAAGCATTCGATGCACTTGCGGTACTCCTGCACGCGATCGATGTCGCGCTGCGCCATCCGCCACGTGCCATCCGGCGCATCCGGCTTGCGCGGCTTGAACTTCTGAATGGTTTTCTTGACCCGGAAGTTCCAGGACACATCGGTGACCAGGTCTTTGATCAACGGAAACGCCTTCATCGGCTCAACCGTGACCGGCTCGCTCAGGTCGAGCGAGTTCAGTCGCGCCATGCACATCAGCCGCGGTTTGCCGTTGATTTCTGCCGAGCACGAGCCACACTTGCCGGCCTTGCAATTCCAGCGAACCGCAAGGTCGCCGGCTTGCTCCGCCTGAATCTTGTGGACGGCATCGAGAACGACCATGCCCTCCGAGACGGTGGTGCGATAGTCCTTGAGTGCCCCTCCACCACCGGGATCACTTCGCCAGAGTCTGAATGTCGCTTCCATGGGTATGAGTCCGATCGGTTATCCGTAACTTTAGCCACGAAGGGCACTCGAAAGGGCCGTCCGATTCAAGAAGCAATCACACACACCTTCATCGAGCGCGCGTGGCCCAGCTTTCGTGCTGCTCCGGGACCTCCGCGCGTGAGCCCGCCCGCGGCGCCGCCACGTCTTGCTCACCATGCTTCAAACCGGCCCGGCGATTGTTGACGCCTCGTTCACTCATCTCTGCGAACGACCCACGCGGGTCGCTCAGGGTCAGTTCTGCGACGGGGGCGATCCGTCACTCACGAATGGACCGCGACAGGCGGTCATGCCCTTCTCGAGGACCGCCCCCGAGAGGAGTCAGCCCCGCGGCCACGTCCGATCATCCCGTACACAGCGCGCGCGCCAGCGCCACGCGCGCCTTCAGCCCGCCGTGTTTCACCGCGAGCTGCCGGCCCCAGCGGCCCACGGCATCGCGCCGCCGCGTGCCATGAATCGCCGCTTCGACCAGCGCCCAGCGCAGCCACGCCGACCCGCGCTTGGTGATCGCCCCGTAGCGCACGCGACCCCCGGTGCCGGCGACGCGCGGGACCAGACCCGCATAGCTCGCCAAATGCGCGGGGTCCGGAAAGCGCTCAATCGCCCCGATCTCCGCGCGAATCGTCACGCCGAGCACGGCGCCAATGCCGGGAATCGCGTCCAGCGCGCGCACGATCGGATCGGCCGCGCCGGCCGCGACCACCGCCGCCTCGATCGGCGCCAACCGGGCCTGCACGTCCGCGAGGACGGCCTGCAGCCCGACCCGTCCCTCGTGGGCCCAGCCGGCGAGCGCGACCTGGCGCACCGCGTCCGCCCCCGACCGACTGGCCACATCCGTTGCCGGCACGCTCACGCCGTGCCGCAGCAACAACGCGCGCAGGCGCTGGCGCAGCGCCGTCGCCGTGCGCACCAAACTGATGCGATAGCGCGACAACTCGCGCAGGTCGCGCAGCGCCGGCGGGATACCATACCCGCACCACGCTGTCGCGGCGGAGCGCATCGGCCAGCCGCCGCGCGTCCAACCGATCCGTCTTCGCCGCGTAGCCGGCTTTCAAGCGGGTCCGCGCCGCATCCACCACCACCACCTGCGGTAGCTGCGCGCGCACGTGATCGACGAACCACCACGTCGGCCCACTCGCCTCCACCGCCACGGCCGCGGTCGGCTCACAGCGCGCCACCCACGCGGTGATCCCCCCCGTGGTCGGTAGCGTCCCTCCCAACACCGCTGACCGTTTCATCCACCAAGAACATCTGCAGATCCACTTTGTGTAAATCGACGCCGATATATGCGCCTTCTGGCTTTCTTGCTCTGTGACCGGCGCATTGTTTGAAGCGATTCCATGCTACGCCCAGCACGAGTCGGACGGCCCTTTCATCTGATCACGAAGTGCACGAAGGAATTCATGTTGGAAGCAATTGCTTCGTGTCCTTCGTGCCTTCGTGGCTACGTCGTTTCCGAAATCATTGTTTCTGCGCTTCGATGACCTTCTTGAGCTCCTCCGGCATCTCCGGAATCGGCACGTGTGACACGACCACCTCGCCGTCGGCGCCGCGCTTGATCATGATGTTGACGTTGCTGAACGCGGCCGCCTTGTCGGGATAGTCCTCGCGGAAGTGTCCGCCTCGGCTTTCCTTGCGCTCGATGGCCGAGAGCGTGATCGCCTCGGACACGGCCAGCAGGTTCTGGACGTCAATCGCGGTGTGCCAGCCGCCGTTGTATTCGCGGTGGCCGCTGACGCCGAGTCGTGCAGCGCGCTGCTTGTAGGCCTGAATACACGCGTACGCCTCGCGCATTTCGTCCTCCTGCCGCACGATGCCAACCTTGGCTTGCATCGTCTCCTGCAGGTCGTCTTGCAGCTTGAAGGGGTTTTCGCCGCTGACGCCGCGATCGAACGGGGCCAGCGATTCCTGGATCGAGGCCTGGATCCGACCCTCGTCGGTTTTGACCGGCCCATGCTTGCGGGCGAAGTCGGCGGCGTATTCGCCGGCGCGCTTGCCGAACACGATCAGATCGGACAACGAGTTGCCGCCCAGGCGATTGGCCCCGTTGATGCCCGAGGCACACTCGCCGGCAGCGAACAGCCCGGGAATCGACGACATCTGGCTATCGGGGTCTACCCGCACGCCGCCCATGATGTAGTGGGTCGTCGGACCGATCTCCATTGGCTCCTTCGTGATGTCGAGGTCGGCCAGCTCCTTGAACTGGTGGTACATGCTCGGGAGCTTGCGCTTGATGTGTTCCTCGGCGTTGGGCAGCTTCTCTCTGATCCACGCGATGTCGAGGAAGACGCCGCCGTGCGGGGATCCCCGCCCCTCCTTGACCTCGCGCACGATGCAGCGCGCGACGTGGTCACGCGTGAGCAGTTCGGGTGGCCGGCGGGCACTCTTGTCGCCCTGGGTATAGCGCCACCCCTCTTCGGCATCCGACGCCGTCTGCGGCTTGTAGTTGTCGGGGATGTCGTCGAACATGAAGCGGCGACCTTCGTTGTTCTTCAGGACGCCGCCTTCGCCGCGCACACCCTCGGTGACCAGAATCCCCTTGACGCTGGGCGGCCAGACCATCCCGGTGGGATGGAACTGGATGAACTCCATGTCGATCAGTTCGGCGCCGGCCTGAAACGCCAGGGCATGACCGTCGCCCGTCCCTTCCCAACTGTTGCTGGTGATCTTGTACGCACGACCCACGCCCCCGGTCGCCAGGATGACGGCCTTCGCGCCGAAGACGTGGAAGCGACCCCGCTCGCGATCGTACGCAACCGCTCCCGACACCCGGCCGGCATCCTGCAGCAGGCCGATGACGGTGTGCTCCATGTGCACGGTCACACCGAGATACACGGTGTGGTCCTGCAGCGTGCGGATCAGCTCGAGCCCTGTGCGATCACCGACGTGCGCCAGGCGCGGATAGCGATGACCGCCGAAGTTGCGCTGGTTGATGCGGCCGTCCGGGGTCCGGTCGAACACGGCGCCCCACGCTTCGAGCTCGCGGACGCGATCCGGCGCTTCCTTGGCGTGGATCTCCGCCATGCGCCAGTTGTTGACGTACTGCCCGCCGCGCATCGTGTCGGCGAAGTGCACCGACCAGCCATCGCGGTCGTCGTTGTGCGCGAGTGCAGCGGCCATGCCGCCCTCGGCCATCACCGTGTGAGCCTTGCCGAGAAGCGACTTGCAGATCAGGCCAACGGTCACCCCGGCATTCGCCGCTTCGATGGCGGCGCGAAGTCCGGCACCACCCGCACCAATCACGAGAACGTCGTAGGTGAAGCTTCCATACGACGCCATCAGAGGAATCTCCAGTCAGTGAAGATCCCCATCGAGCACAGGCGAACGTAGATGTCGGCGAAGGCGACCGAAAACAGGCTCATCCACGCAAACGGCATGTGGCGCTGGTTGAGGCTGGTCGCGCAGTTGTAACAGGCGTTTTTCATCGGGGACTTGGACAGCTCATCCACGTGGCCCCCGAAGACGTGCCGTCCCGAGTGGCAGCCGAACGTGTAGCTGGCCAACAGAATCACGTTGACCAGCAGCAGAATGGTCCCCACGCCGATGCCGAACTCCTTCCGCAAAGTCACCGGGTTCGTGAACCACAGCGCCAGCCACACGTCGTAGGACAGGATGAAGATGAAGATCACCGCGATGTAGAAGAAGTAGCGGTGGATGTTCTGCAGGATCAGCGGGAACGAGTTCTCGCCCAGGTAGCCGGTGCGCGGTTCGCCGACGGCACAGTTCGGCGGATCGGCCCAGAAGGCCTTGTAGTAGGCCCCACGGTAGTAATAACACGTGAAACGAAAAAGGCCAGGGAACGGAAGGATCAGAAGCGCGGGTGAGAACGGGAGAAAGCCGGGCCACCATGGCCGGCTGCGGCCCGAGCCACGCGTGCGAGGAATCACCCCAGAGCACCGGGGAATAGAACGGCGACAGATACGGCCCGAATTCGTAATGAGCATTTTGAAAAGCCGCCCACGTGGCGTAGACGACGAAGGCCGAGAAGACGGTAAACACGACCAGCGGGGTCGTCCACCAGCTGTCCCGACGCGACGTCTGACCGAAGCCTTGTGGGGCGGCCGTTAGGGGTATGACCTGCATGAAGGCGCCCTTTCAGGAGATAAACCTACTAAATATATCTGCAACATTGGTGCGACGGGTGCACGGCTCACGGTGCGACATAGTGCCACAGCCTGCGAGCTTCGAGTATCTGAGCTTGTGTTCGCGATATGCTTTATAGCAACATATTGCTCTGAAGCCTATGACCGATCGCATTCTCGACCGCGAGCTCAAGAAAGGCAGCGCCGAGCTCATGATCCTCGCCCTGCTCGATGCCCGCGCACGCCATGGCTACGAGATCAGCCAAATCATCGAGCAGCGCTCGGAAGGCGCCGTGCGGTTCAAGGTGGCATCGCTCTACCCCTTGCTGTACCGCCTCGAGCGACGCGGCTGGATCACCGGGCAATGGGTCGAGAAAGAGGGGCAGAGACGACGACGGTACTACCGGCTGACGCGGGAAGGACGAAAGGTGCTCGCTGAGCAGCGCAAGGGGTGGCTGCGGTTCGTTGCCGCGATCGGCCGCATCACGGAGGCGAGCAATGCGTGACTGGAAAGCTGAACTTGCCCGACGACTGGGTGCAAGAGGCCTGGACCCCACGCTGCACGCCTCGGTGATCGAAGAGCTCTCGATCCATCTCGAAGACCGCTATCGGTCGCTGTGCGCGCGCGGCCTGAATCCAGCCGATGCGGAACGCAACGTGCTCGAAGAGCTGGACGACCACGCGCTGGACCGGGAACTCGCCGGTCTCGAGCGCGGCCTGCCGCGACCCATCGCGACGCTCGGCGAGCCGCGGCGTTCGAGCGTGCTGGAAGCGCTCGCGGTTGATCTGCGCTACGCGGTGCGGGCGCTCCGCAGGTCTCCCGGCTTCGCCGTGGTTGCCGGTCTGACGCTGGCGCTTGGTGTGGGCGTCAACACCGCAGTCTTCTCCGTGGTCAACGCCGTGATGCTACGGCCGCTCCCGTACGGCGACCCCGACCGTCTGGTCAGGATCTTCGAAAGCAATCCCGCGCGCGGGTGGCCGCAGTTTTCCGCCTCCGATCCCAACTTCCTCGACTGGCGTGCGCAGGCCACGAGCTGGGAAGCGCTCGCCGCCCTCAGCAGCGGCCCGGTTTCGATAGCGACGGATGCAGGCGCCGAAGTCGTTCCAGCACTTCGCGTCACCACCGACTTCCTTCCCGCCCTGGGCCTCTCGCCGGCAATTGGTCGCAACTTCCGGCCCGAGGAGGACCGGCCCGGCGGCGATCTTCGTGTGACCATCATCGCCGACGGACTGTGGCGACGCGCGTTCGGCGCCAATCCCGCCATCGTCGGCACGACCGTACGGATCAACGATGCGCCGCACACGATTATCGGCGTGCTTCCCCCACGATTCGAATGGGGTGAGGCCGAACTGCTCCGGCCGCTCGCTCCCAATCCGGCCCGCTCACGCGGCGATCATCAGATCGAGGTGATCGGGCTGCTCAAACCGACGGTAACGCTCGATGAAGCCCGCACGGAGCTCGCGGGAATCGCTGCTCAACTGTCGCAGCAGTATCCAGAAGACAACGAAGGGTGGAGTGTTCGGCTGCTCACATTCTACGAGTGGCTCATTCCCGAACGCGTTCGGGACTCGCTCATCGTGCTGCAAGGCGCTGTCGTGCTCGTACTGCTGATTGCGTGCGTCAACGTCGCCAATCTCCTGCTCGCCAGAGGCGCGGCGCGCGCCAGGGAACTCGCGATTCGAGTGGCCGTCGGCGCCTCTCGCACTCGCATCCTGTGGCACGGCCTCATGGAATCTCTCCTGCTTGGCATTGTCGGCGCCGTGGCAGGCCTCGTGCTCGCGGCGGTGACGATTCGCGTGCTGTCGGTTTATGCCGAGACCGATTGTGCCGCGTGTCGATGAAGCCTCCATCGATTGGGTGGTGATGATCTTCGCCCTCGTCTGTGCGATGGCGGCGGCGGCGATCTTCGGGCTACTACCTTCTCTGCACGCCGCACGCGAGCACGGGCAGGCCTTGCACGAGACCAGCCGCGGAGCGACCGGTGGGCGCGGCCATCACCGGATTCGCTCCGCGCTCACGGTCGCTGAGGTTGCGCTGTCGGTCGCGCTCTTGATTGGCGCCGGGCTTCTCCTCCGCAGCTTCATGAGCGTGCAGCGGGTCGATGCGGGCTTCGATGTGGAATCCGTGATGACCGGACGCGTCATGCTCGCGAGCCCCACGGCGTTCGACACGCGTGAGAAACGCCTCGACTTCTGGCGCCGCTTGACCACCGAAGTGTCGACCATCCCGGGTATCACCGGCGTGGCGACCGGCAGCAGCGTTCCGCTGGGTGGCGGCAATACGTCTACCGAGCTTTCTGTTCCAGGCGCGACGCCGATCACTGGCGTGCAGCCATCGGCGGATTGGCGCGTGGTAACCACCGGGTACTTCGCAACGATGGGCATTCCGCTTCGTGGACGCGACTTCACCGAAGCCGACGACGCCGACGCACCACCCGTCATCATCGTGAGCGAAGCGCTGGCCCGACTGTACTGGCCCAATGAAGATGCGGTCGGCAAGATGATTGTTCCGCGAAGCCTTGGCAATCGTCCGCGGACGGTGATCGGGGTGGTCGGCGATCTTCGTAGCTTCGGCCTCGATGCCGACGTGCGGCCGACGGTCTATTACTCGGGCATCGAAGTGCCCGTGTTTGCACAGATGTATCTTGTGTGGCGCAGCGCGCTCGACCCACTGTCGCACGTCGCTGCCATCCGCGAGGCCATTAGGCGCGTGAATCCTCAAGCAGCGCTGCATGAGGTCGCGCCGGCCACCGAGCTGTTGTCCAACTCGTTCGGTCCCCGCCGATTCAATCTCTACCTGCTCGGCATGTTCGCGGGTGTCGCACTGATGCTTGCCGCGATTGGTCTCTTCGGCGTCATGGCTTACCTCGTCTCTCAGGGCACGCGCGAAATCGGCGTGCGCCTCGCATTGGGCGCGACCAGGGCCGAGGTATTCAGGCTGATTCTGGGTCGCGGCGTCGCTCTGGCCGCCGGTGGCGCGTTGCTCGGGGTTGTCGCCGCGGCGGGGTTAGCGAGGCTGATGGAGACTCTGCTCTTTGCGGTCTCACCGAACGATCCGCTGACGTTCGTTGTCGTCCCCGTGTTGTTGATCCTCGTCGCCGTGCTCGCCTGCTACGTGCCCGCGCGACGGGCCATGTCGGTCGATCCGGTGACGGCACTGAGGGCGGAATAACAAGAAGGACTGGTCACTGCAGTCGGACTCGCTTCGCTCGTGGGACTCGGCGGCTACGCAGCCTCGTAGGGGCGACGGCCGTTGCGGCCGTCGCTCGGTGCTCAAGCGAGATCACGAGCCGCGGCCGCACGGCCGCGGCCCGCACGAGGCGGCGAAGCCGCCGAGCCTACGAGCGCCGAAGGCGCGAGTCCCACGAGCGAAGCGAGTCCCACTGCTGTGGACAGTCCTACTGCTGCGTGAGCAGTCCCTGACGTCACCGGCTATTCATCATGAACGTGGCCATGCCGTGCAGGAACTCCCGCAGAACCTCGGCGGCCGTCGGATCGAGCTGCGTTTCATCGAAGGCGCGATCCATCAACTGCACCCAGCGATCGCGCGCGGCCTGATTGATGACGAACGGCTGATGTCGCATCCGCAACCGAGGATGGCCGCGCTGCTCGATATATCTCGGCGGACCGCCGAAGCGACCAATCAGGAAGTCACGCAGCCGTTCTTCGGCGGCGGACAAATCGTGCGCGGGATACATCGGCCCGAGAATGTCATCGTTCGGCACCTGCGCATAAAAAGCACGCACGAGGCGGGTGAAACCGTCCTCGCCGACGCGCGCATAGACTTGATCCTCGGGCAAGGTCACAATAGATGCAGTATGCCGGATGAAGCTCCCAAGAGCGCCTACGAGCTTGCGATGGAACGCCTGCGCCGCCGCGATGCCGAAGAGGGTGTCGAAGAACGGGCGGTGAGCGACGAGCAGAAGGCGGAGATCGCCGAAGCGCGACGCGTTCACGCGGCCAAAACCGCCGAGGCGGAAATCCTCTTCAAGTCCAAATTGATGACGACCTTCGAGCCCGAAGAGCGTGCCAAGCTCGAAGAGCAACATCGGCGAGACCTCGCCAGGATTCAGGGTGACCTCGAGAAGAAGTTGAAGAAGATTCGGCAGTAGACACGAACGGGCCACAGAGACTCAGAGACACAGAAGCGGGAAATTCCGAAGCCAAACAGCCTTTCTCTGAGCGTCTGTGTCTCTGAGGCCTGTCGGTGAGCCGTCACTTAACCAAACGCACTCTTCACCACGAACCACACATTCGCCGGGCGTTCGGCGAGGCGTCGCATGTACCACGGGAACCAGTACGTGCCGTAGGCAATGAGCACGCGGACGTGCTCGCGAGCGGCCGCAAGCCGTGCCTGCTCCGCACGCTGGATGCCGTACAGCATGTGGAACTCGTAGCTCCCGGGCGGCACGTGCGCGGCGCGGGCGTGTTGGCAGATCGCCCCGATGATTCGCGTGTCGTGCGTCCCAAAGACAAGCCGGGAGGTGCCATTGCGGGCGCGATCATCGACCATGGCGCGACTCAGGGCGGTGTAGTTCGCATCGACGTCCGTCTTCGCCGCCAGCGCGACGTTCGGGGGCTCACGGTACGCGCCTTTCACGAGCCGCACACCCGCGCCCAGCCGCAGCATCCGGCTGAGATCCTCGCGGGTGCGGTGCAGGTACGCCTGCAGGCACACTCCGACCCCGGGAAACCGCCGTCTGAGCTCCTCGGTGAGGTCGAGCGTGACCTCGACGTACGGCGACTGCTCCATGTCGATCCAGAGATAGCTGCCGGCGTCCTGCGCGCGCTGCGCGATCGCGACCAGATGATGGCGGGCGCGATCTCGATCGACGTCCAACCCGAGCTGCGTCGGCTTCACAGACGGCTCACAAGCGATCCGGAGCTGCCGAATCCGATCGATACCCTCTAGATAATGGCTCGCCACGGCATCGGCCTCGGCCACATCCGAAACGTTCTCTCCTAAACGCGTGAAGACGCTCGCAATCCCCTGCGGCTCGAGGGTCCTGGCGGCGGCGAGCATGTCGTCGAACGTCTCGCCCGGCATGAAGCGCGCAACGGCTCGACGCACGAACGGCGCACGCACGCCGTGCTCGCGCAACCAGCGATTATCGGAAGCTTTCAGCAGGAGGCTTCGCATATCCCGGTCCTCTGACGACCTGGCCCGGCGTCGCGCCGGTATGCTCGCCGTCGCGCAGCACCTGGACGCCATTCACGAACACATGCTGAACCCCGGTCGAGTACTGGTGCGGCTTCTCGAACGTTGCATGATCCTGGATCTGGCCAGGGTCGAACACGACGAGGTCCGCGAACATCCCTGGGGCGATGCGGCCGCGTTCTTTGATCCCGAGGTTCTCGGCGGGCAGGCTCGTGAGACGACGAATGGCTTCTTCGAGCGGTACCAGCCTTTCGTCACGGACGTAGCGCCCCAGCCAGCGCGCGAAGTTGCCGTAGCCTCGTGGATGAGGATTCGACTGCAGAAACACACCCTCCGGCGCCATCGACCCGGAGTCGGAGGCAAAGCTGACCCACGGCAACCGAAGCTTCTTGCGAAGGTTGTCCTCCGCCATCAGGAAGTAAACGGCCTCGACTCGGCTGCCGTCCTCGATCACGAGGTCCATGGCGGTGTCTTCAGGCGATCGACGGCGCATCTTGGCAACCTCACTGAGCCGCTTGCCGGTCAACGGCTTCAGCGCTTCGCTCTTGAAGCCCGACAACAGGATCCCGTCGGGTCCGGCACCCGTAAAAAAGTTCTCCCACTTGTCGGTTGGGGTCGTCATCTCGCGCTTGACGCGGGCACGAATCACCGGATCCTTCAGCCGCATGACCCACGCATCGTACCCGCCCTCCTGCACCCACGGCGGCATCGTCGCGTTGAGTCCCGTCGCGCCAGCCGGGTAGGTGTAGATGTCGGCCGTGATTCGCAGCCCTTCGCGGCGAGCGGCTTCGATTCGGGCGATGGCCGCATCGGTCTTCCCCCAGTTGTCGCGGCCGGCCGCCTTGAAGTGATAAACCTCGGCCGGTACTCTGGCCTCGCGGGCGATTTGAATCAGCTCGTCGATGGCTTCGAGCAAACGTGCGCCTTCACTGCGAATGTGCGAGATGTACATGCCGCCGAATTCGCCGGCCGCCTTCGACAACTCGATCAGCTCCGGCGTCTTCGCATAAAACGCTGGCGCGTAGATCAACGATGATCCGACACCAAGGGCGCCCTCGCGCATGGCTTGACGCACGAGTTCCTGCATACGCGACAATTCGTCGGGCGTCGGCTCGCGATCGTCGTAGCCTATTTCGTGAATGCGAACCGTCGTTGCGCCAACGAATGACGCCACGTTCGCCGAGATGCCTTTGCGCTGCAGCCCCTCGAGGTACTCACCCAGCGTTGTCCAGTTCACGGCGTACTTGAGATCGCCCTGGCCGTCGACCTGCTCCTCCTTCATGCGAGCGTTGAGGGGTCCCATGGACCAGCCCTCGCCAAACACCTCGAGGGTGACACCCTGACGAATGTCGCTTTGCGATCGGCCATCCACGAGAAGCGGCTCGTCGGCCCAACTCAGCATGTTGATGAATCCGGGGGCCACTGCCATCCCCTTCGCATCGACCTCGAGCCTCGCCCGGGCATCCTGGAGCGGTCCGATCGCAACGATGCGATCGCCGCGGACGGCAATGGCAGCGGACACGCCCGCCGAGCCAGTGCCATCGAACACGTGGCCATTCCGAATCAGCAGGTCGTAGTCAGGTTGGACGGAGGTAGCGCAGCTGGTGGAAAGGAGAACCGTGAGCAGAGCGGCAATCGAACGAATCGGCACGCCGAAGATTATGTCAGCACCTTCGGCGTCCGAGCACCTTCGGCACCCGAGGCACCTTCGGCACCCCAGGCACGTTCGTTAAACGTGCGTCATCTTACGGTGGCCCTCAGGGTTGACCACCTGGTCACCAGGCTCCAGGTGCGTGCGGGGATGCTCCCAGTGGCCAAGGCTCAAACCCAGGAGAAGCCCGCCAAGGGCAAGCGAGAGACCGGCAACGACCGGGATTGCGAAATTGCCGATGGCTCGCTCGAGAACACCGTCCTGAGTCCCGAAGACGGTTGGCCGTGCGCCTGCGGGGGTCATGGCATCCGCTATCCCCATCATGCCGGCGACGATGCCGATCACGAACAGCCCGATGCCGAAGATCAGCCTCAGATTCATGGCCGCAATCCTCGCACAAATCGTGTGCAAACGCGCGTGCTTCGATTGAGGCGGCCGGCGGGAGCCGGGTGGAACGGAAGTTGAAGCCGGGCGGCCAGGAGTATCGGATGGTCCACTTCGCAGGACGATTCTTGGCGCCGCGTGCCGGCCTGGCGATGCTGATCGGATTGACGCTGTCCTCTAGCGCGCACGCACAAACGGTGTCGGTCAGCTCCAACCAGTCTCAAGTGGGGTTCATCGGCGGCGGATCAATTGACCCGGAACAGGTCTTCGCCGGCGTGTACTGGCAGTCCCCTGCCCTCGGCGGTCGCTTTCACGTGCGGCCGGGCATCGAGGGCGGGTTCGGCAGCGACCTGCGGTTGGCCACGTTCAACATCGACTTCGTGGTCCGCTTTCCGTTCGGCACCTCGGGCTGGAATCTGATACAGGGCGGAGGCCCGGTCATCGTGCTCATCAAAATCGATGGCTTCGAGGGTACCGAGACCAACGCGGGCGGCAGCTACATTTTCGGGTTCGCGCACGATGCCGGGTTCTTCGGCGAGTTCCGCATTGGCGGTGGATCAGTGCCGAATTTGAAGATGGGGGCTGGCTGGGCAATCCGGTTTTGATTGCGAGATCACGGACAAGCCACAGAGACACAGAGGGCTCAGAGATTTAGGTTAGTAGTTTCTCTGTGTCTCTGTGTCTCGGTGGCTTGTACGTAACTATCCTCGACGCCTGCATTTTCCTACGCCGTCTGCAGAACGCGGTGAATCGCCTCAACGTAGCGTTCGAAGTTGGCGCGTTCCGCGGCCAGATATTTCTTTCCTGCAGTCGTCAATGTGTAGTACCGGGCGCGCCGGTTGTTGTCTGACGCCGCCCACTCGCCTGAGACGTAACCATTGAGCATCAGACGCTGCAGCGCAGGGTAAAGCGAGCTCTCTCCGACGTGCAGGACGTCTTCTGACAACTCCTTGAGCCGCTGCGCGATGCCGTAGCCGTGCAACGACTCGCGCGCGAGGACTCTCAGAATCAGCATGTCGAGGGTGCCGGGGAGAATCTCGGCGGGCAGTTTACCCATCTGGCGCTTCCATCGAC
Organism: uncultured Acidobacteriota bacterium; assembly: GCA_963802675.1. GTDB lineage: Bacteria > Acidobacteriota > Vicinamibacteria > Vicinamibacterales > UBA2999 > JACCSI01. Next base: position 1,095,422 of record CAWDJL010000013.1, on the reverse strand, counting down.
AAACGATGGAACCAGGCGGGGATTCTGTCAAGTTCCGGCGTGGACGTGGACCACTAGAGCGTATAACGTGAGCCCATGGACCTGGCTGGATCGACGCCACGACGGCTGATTGTGGGCATCACAGGGGCGAGCGGGACGATCTTCGGCGTGCGGCTGCTCGAGGTCCTGCAACAGTCCGACATCGAGACGCATCTCGTGATGAGCCAGTGGGCGGCCCGAACGCTGGTTCACGAAACAAACTATTCGGTTGCGCAGGTGCAAGCACTGGCGTCCGAACGTTATGCGATCGGTGATGTTGGTGCGGCGATTGCGAGTGGATCGTTTCAGACCATGGGAATGATCATCGCGCCTTGCAGCATGCGGACGCTGGGCGCCATTGCCCACGGCGTGGGCGACAACCTGATTCATCGCGCGGCGGACGTCGTGTTGAAGGAGCGGCGTCGGCTCGTCCTGGCCGTCCGCGAATCGCCCCTGAACGAGATTCACCTGGAGAACATGCTGAAGTTGTCTCGCATGGGCGTCTCAATCTGCCCGCCCACACCCGCCTTCTACAACCATCCGAAGAGCCTGGACGATGTGGTGTCGTATACCGTGACCAGGCTGCTCGATCAATTCGGGCTCAATGTGTCGTCGGTGGCGCGATGGTCCGGCGAGATGCGAAAAGACGTCCGCTGAGCGAAGCTTCGCCTCAAACCGGAAGCGAGGCGGCGACAAGAGTCCCTTGACAAGCGACGGCCGGCGGCCATACTCTCACCCATCGATAGACGATGGGAGAGCCGCGATGAACTGGCTTCGAAGGCTCCACTATGCGGTGCGGCGGCGCCGTCACCGGGATGAGTTGACGGAAGAGCTGCAGTTCCATCGCGATCTCAAGCGACTGGAACTCGAAGCCCGCGGGGTCGCCCCGAGCGACGCCCACGATGCGAGCCGGCGTGCGTTGGGCAACGACGCCCTCGTGATGGACCAGGTGCGAGACGTCTGGATCTGGCCCTGGCTCCAGGACATCTCGCACGACCTCCGCTTTGCGATTCGCATGCTCGCGAAGGATCGTCGCTTCACCATCGCCGCGGTCGTCGCGCTCGGGCTCGGCATCGGCGTCAACAACTCAGTGTTTGCCATCGTCAATGCCACCCTGCTTCGCGACGTGCCGTTTGAGGAAGGGCACCGCCTGCTGCGCGTGCGAACGATCGATGCCCGGGGGCAGGAAGCCGGCTTTTCGTGGCCCGATTTACGAGATTTTCAAGAGTCGACGAAGGCATTCTCGGGGCTCGCAGCGGACACCGGAGCACTGATGAACGTCAGCGGCGAGGGCCTCCTGCCCGACCGCGTCCATGGCGCGTACGTGTCGGCCAATTCGTTCCGGCTGCTTCGCGTCACGCCAATCCTGGGGCGGGATTTCATGCCGGACGATGATCGGGGCGGCGCCGCCTCGGTTGCGCTGATCAGCCACGGCGTCTGGATCGATCGTTACGGCAGTGACCCGGGCATCGTCGGCCGATCAATCAAGGTTAACGATACTCCGACCACGATTGTGGGTGTCATGCCGCCGGATTTCTCCTTTCCGTTCATCGCCCGGATGTGGCAGCCACTGTCGCAGGCCCCGGCGATGGCTGCCGCCGAACCGGGTCGGGCTCAGCGCAATTTGAGCGTGACCGGACGACTCCTGGATTCGGCTACGAGGCAACAGGCTCAGTCCGACGTTGAAGCCATTGCCCTCAGACTGGCGCAAGACTACCCAGCAACGAACCAAGGGACACGATTCGCCGTCTCCGAGCTGAAGGAAGACGTTGAGCGCAATTCGAGACCGATGTTGATGACCATGATGGGCGCGGTCAGTTTCGTACTGCTGGTCGCCTGTGCCAACCTCGCCAACCTTCTTTTGGCTCGCTCTGCGGCCCGCTCACGAGAGATCGCGATTCGTGCATCGCTCGGCGCAACGCGATGGCGAATCGTGCGTCAGTTGCTGATCGAATGCTCACTGCTGGCGGCATGCGGAGGAGCGCTGGGGCTGGCCCTTTCGTACTACGGTGTTCGAGAGATCGCGATTGCTTTCAATGTGATGGAACCGGGAGCGGCGTTCGCGAATTCGACCAGACCCTATTGGCTCGACATTTCGATGGGCGGCTATCCATATGTATTCGTCGGAGCGTTGTGCCTCTTCACAACGCTTGCGTTCGGGCTGATCCCTGCGCTTCACGTCTCGAAGACCAATACCCACGACACGCTGAAGGAAGGGGGCCGCACGATTGGCGGAGTCAGAGTTCGGCGCTGGACGAGTACCTTGATGGTGGCGGAACTGGCGCTCACATTGATTCTGCTCACCGGCAGTGGACTCCTGTGGCGCAGCTTCATCGATCAGTATCGGGCCGATCCGGTGCTGGACCCCAACGGTGTCGTGACCCTGGAGTTGTCGTTGCCGGTGCAGAAGTACGCGACGCCGGTACAACGACGACAGTTCATGCAGCGGCTGCAAGAACGCCTGGCGGCGATCTCGTCCGTCTCGTCGATCGCGGTTGCTAACCATTCACCAGTGCGAATCGGGGTGCCACGACAGGTCGTTATCGACGGGCATCCGCCTGCTGACGCGAATGGACCGATTGCGACCACCACGTATGTGACACCGACCTTCTTCGAAACTCTCGGATTTCTGCCTGTCCGTGGTCGCGCTCTGACGAGCGCCGATGACCGGCCCGGCCAGGAAGCGGCGGTTGTCAATCAGCGGTTTGCCGCAATGTTCTTCCCGAACGAGGAACCCCTGGGTCGCCGGATTCAACTCAGCAGCCCCACACCGCCATCGACGTCCCCGTGGCTGACGGTCGTTGGTGTGGTCCCGACGTTGCCGCGACGCTTTGAAGGACCGGGACAAAAGCAGCTTCCTGATCCAGCGGTATATCTGCCCTTCTCGTTGGACCCCGCGCCGCGAGTCGCGTCGATCATCGTGCGAGCTGGATCCGGTGGCGTCGCCGCAGTCGCCCCGGCGTTGCGTGAGGAAGTCCGCGCCCTCGACGCGGATCTGCCGCTCTACAACGTGGCGCGTCTGGAGGATGCGCTGGCGCAGTCGCGGTTGGGGGTTCGTTTGATTGGCACATGGTTCGGCGTCTTGGCCGTCATCGCCCTCGTGGTCGCGTCGGTCGGCCTCTTTGCCCTGACAGCGCACGCCGTTGCACAACGAGCGCAAGAGATCGGCGTCCGAATCGCGCTGGGTGCCGGGGCCAGCCAAGTCGTCGGGATGTTTCTCAGGCGCACGGCTGATCAACTCGGGCTTGGCCTCCTGCTTGGTCTCGCCGGCGCGCTCAGCGTCGGACAGCTCCTCCAGGGTTATCTGCGCGATGTGTCCCCGCGCGATCCACTGACCATTGCCTTGGTAATGCTCCTGCTGATCACGGTTGCGATTCTGGCCACGCTGCTTCCAGCGCGCCGGGCGGCGCGAATCGACCCCGCTGCGGCATTGCGAGCCGAATAAAGGAGGTGATCAGTGGCACCGGGCAGCGTCTGATTTCGCCCATGCGGCCCACTCTGCGGCGACCGCGTCGGCGTCTTGGCCGAACCGCATCATCTCGTTCTTCACGAGCATCGCCTGATAGTCATACTTGCCATCGGCAGATCTGCCAGCCTTCATGAGGGCGAGGCTCCCAACGAGATCAAGGGCGGCTTGTTGCGGGGCCTGGTCACGAAGTCCATTCGGGACCAACTCGAAATACTTCGTGCACAGATCCGGGCGTTCCTTCATCAGAGACAGAAGCGTCAGCGCCGCTTCGCTGTCCGCAGTCACCTTCAAGTGGTCAGCGAGCTTGACCGCGAGTGCGTCGAATAACCGCGCAATGTCCTCATCACGGAAATCAGGGCTTCTAACACCACCGCGGACGTCGGCGTACAGCGGATTGGTCATCTCGCGCACGTTGTCGATGATGACGCGCCAGGCACGGGCGTGAGGGCCGGCAACGCCAAGACGTCCACTCTCGAGCAAGTCCTGCCAGCCTTTGGCGCCGCCTATTTGAGTCAGCGCGTCGAGCAGGCTGGTTCCAGCAAACCCTCGATGCTCCAGCTCCCAAAGCAACCGCTGCTGGAGCGCGGGGAGCGCGGTGGAATCAGCGGACCCGCGAATTCGATCGGCAGCTGCTTCAGCAATTTCAGGGTTCGCATGGGACAGCAGTCGCAAATTGACCGATTGCAGGTTCAGCAGGAAATGGGCGCCGAGTTGCGCACCGACGTAGACGAGCAACGCGATCACCCCGACTTGTACACCACGAGTAATCCTGACTCGTGATCGGGCAACCATCGACGCCAACCCGAAACCCACCAAGGGGTACTCCATCAAGCCAAGAAGCATGAGAGGCGGCGATGGAAAAAAGGACCCTAACAAGGATCGCGACAGATATCCCGTCAACGTCGGATAGAGTGCCCACGACAGAATCAGGGCACTCAGCGGCGGATGCCCGCCGCCCCCCATCAGATCGGCTGCAAATGCGAGGAGCAGAACTGCCGCAGGAAGAACAAACAGCAGCCAGGGTCGTTTCACTTGCCTCCAAACCAAGACGGCAGCGCCATGTCTCTCATGGTTCTGAGACCGGCGGGAGCGTTGATGATCTTGGGTATTGAGTTCACCGTAATGGACGCCGTGGCGACGTCGCCGTGGATGCCGCCAACCACCTTCTGCTCAATCCGCGGATTGCCTTCGATGACCACTGAGTCGTAGCTCTCAGGGGCGCCGAGGTAAGCCTCCATATGGAGGGTGATCAGGGGCTTGCCGCCCTTCCAGCCGATTCCGTCCTGGATAATCCCGCAGACATATCCGGGGTCGACGGCGAGGTACTCGCTCTCGACGGTCGCTTCGGCAATCTTCGGCTTGATCACGTCGGTCACCTTGTCCAGCTTCCAGCCGAACGCATCGGCAATCATGGTCACCGACTCGGCCAAGCCGACGTGTCGGACACTCTGGTCGTCCACTTTCTTCTGGAACTGATCGGTCGTGAGTCCCGAACCGATCTTCTGCTGGAAGGGCAACCGGCGGATTCGCGCGTCCTGCACGCGGTCGACGCGTACGCTGTCGACTCGCTCGCACACGCCGCTCAACGCAATCGGCAACGCGTCCATGGCGAACCCGGGATTCACGCCCGTGCCGAGGACGGCGACCTTCGCCTTCCTCGCCAACGCGTCGATCTTCCTGGCCAGCGAGCGATTCTTGCCGACCGGGTACGAGAGTTCCTCGGTCGTGCTGACGATCGGGATCCTGGCCTTGAGCACCGTCTCGATCTGGGGCATCGTCTGCTTGAGCGACGAGTTGGTGCACAGGACCACGACGTCTGGCTTGGCGCGTTTGAGCGTGCCCGCCGCGTCGCTGCTGACTTTGACTTTCAGTTTCCTCCCCAAGCCGATCACGTCACCCAGATCCTGATTGAGCTTCGCCGGATCGATATCGATACCGCCGGCGATCTTGAAACCCTTGCGAGTCGCGATCTGACGTGCCACACCGGCACCGATCGGACCGAGTCCATAGAACATCACGCTGATGGCCATAAGCGCATGATTATAACTAGCGAGGCTTCGCCCGAGACCGTCGGGAAGATCCGCAGGATGCGGCACTGTCCGCCCCACCCCGCCGGAGCGTGGTGGGGAGGCGGGGCCAAGTGACACTGCCGACCACGGTGTAAGATGCGCGCGCGGATCCATGGGAGCACCTCGAACAGCGAAGGCGCCGTACGGGCCAAGAACGTTCGGCGTCGCGTGTGGTGCCATCGTCGTCGCGATCGTGAGCGCGTTGGTCGATGCTCAATCGCAGGAACCGACTCCGGTTCGCCCTCCGGCACCGCTGATCGCGGCCCCACCCACCACACAGCCGCGCCAAGCCGACGCACCGCCGCCCGGTGCGCGATCTCCTCGAAACGCCAACTACGACATCGACGTTCGCCTGGACCACGCCACGCGCACCCTGACAGGCACGGCGGCGATCCGGTGGCGCAACATCGGGCAGGCTCCCACCGATTCGCTGCGATTGCACTTGTATTGGAATGGTTGGCGCAGCACGGCCTCGACGTGGATGCGTGAGTACCAGTTGGCCGAGGGCGACACGACCGGCACACGGGCAAGCGATTGGTCGTTTGTCAACGTCACTGCGCTCGCGCTGGCCGACGCAAACGGCACCCCGGCCGTCGACCTGATGCCGACCTTCACGTTCGTTCAGCCGGATGACGGCAATCCGGCGGATCGCTCGTTGGCGGCGGTGACGTTGCCCCGGGCGGTGGCGCCCGGAAGCGAGGTGGTGTTGCAGGTCGCGTGGACCGCTCGCGTCCCGCGCACGTTCAGTCGAACTGGCGCGATTGGCCGCTATTACTTCATCGCGCACTGGTTCCCCAAGCTCGCCGTCTTCGAAGGGGACCGATGGGTGGCGCACCAGTTTCACGCCAACACCGAGTTCTACTCCGACTACGGGAACTACGACGTGCGGATCACCGTGCCGCGCGGATGGGTCGTAGGTTCGACGGGCATCGAACAATCGCGGATTGACGGCGCCGACGGGACCACGACGCATCGCTATGTCGAGCAGGACGTGCACGACTTCACATGGACGACCAGTCCCGACTATGTAGAGCATCGGCAACGGTTCGGGCATGCGGGCCTGCCGCCGGTGGACATTCGGTTGCTGATGCAACCCGAGCATGCCGGCCAGGAGGACCGCCACTTCGCAGCGACCGCGGCGGCCTTGCGCTACTACGGCGAGTGGTACGGGCCGTATCCCTACGGCCACGTGACGGTCATCGACCCGGCGTACCAGAGCGGTGCCGGCGGGATGGAATACCCCACGCTGTTTACGGCCGGGACGCGCTGGATTGCGCCGCGACAAACGAACTCGCCGGAAGCGGTCACCGTTCATGAAGCCGGTCATCAATTCTGGTACGCAATCGTCGGCAACAACGAGTTCGAACACGCGTGGATGGACGAAGGCTTGAACACGTTCTCCGAGGAACGAGTCCAGTCGATCGCCTTTCAACCCAACTACCGAGTCGAACGGTTCTTTGGCGGATTCGTTCCGTGGCAATTCCGCGATATCGCCCTGAACCGCGCGACAGATGGAAACGGCCTCAACGGGTACCGCTCGGCGGCCGAGTCCGACGTGCCCGCGACGCCGACCTATCGCTACTGGCCAGGGACGCACGCTCAGATCACCTACAGCAAGACGGCCCTGTGGCTTCACACCCTGGAGCGAATGCTTGGCTGGGACACGCTGCAGCGGATTCTCTCCACCTACTTTGATCGCTGGAAGTTCCGGCATCCCCGCCCTGAAGACTTCTTTGCGGTAGCCAACGAGGTCAGCGGGCGAGACTTGACGTGGTTCTTCGATCAGGTGCACCGCAGCTCGAACGTGTTCGACTATGGTGTCGAACGGTTCGTCAGCGAACGCCTCGCCGTGCAAGGGCTCGACGACAGGCCACAGCCGAGTTACGGCAATCGCGAAGCCGAAGGCACCTATCGCACGACACTGGTGGTGCGTCGATTTGGCGAAGCAACCTTCCCCGTGACGGTTGTCACGACCTTCGCGGACGGGCAACAGCTCACCGAGACGTGGGATGGCATCGATCGCTGGCGTCTCTACACCTACGATCGGCCCTCGCGAGCCGCCACCGTCGTCATCGACCCTGAGCGCACACTCCTGCTGGACATCAACTACACGAACAACTCGGCGTCGATCGCCCCGAGAGGTTCACGTGCAGCGAGTAAGTGGTCGTTGAAGTGGATGGTCTGGCTTCAGGACCTGATGCTCACATGGGGTTTCTTTGTCTAGCCTCACTCACGCCTGGGCCGACGGCTGGCGGCGGACATGGCGAGCACCCTGGATCATCGTTGGCCTGTGGCTGCTGACGTTTCTGCTCGCCCTCCCGCTTGCGCTCACGCTCCGCGGCATGCTGGCCGATCATCTCGGTGGAAGCCTGGCGGGCGAGACGGCGGCGACGAGCGTCAACTTCGACTGGTGGAACGAGTTTCTCGCCCAGGCGGCGGGCATCGGCCAAACGTTCGTGCCCGCGATTCTGGGATTCGCCGCCGTGGTCAAGAACGTCAGCTCCATCGCTGACGCCGACTCGCTGCCGACCGTGATCGCGTCAGCCGTCACGGCACACCTCGTCGTTTCGGTGTTTCTGCTCGGCGGCGTGCTCGATCGGCTCGCCCGTGATCGTTCGACCGGCGCCCACGGGTTCTTCGCGGCCTGCGGCGTCTTCTTCTTTCGTTTCTTACGCCTGGGCATGTTGGCGGCGGCGATCTATTGGCTGTTGTTCGTCCGGCTGCATCCGCTGCTCTTCGACACGCTCTTCACCGAGCTTACGCGCGATGTGACGGTCGAGCGGACGGCCTTCGGCTACCGTATCGGCTTGTACGTGCTGTTTGCCGCATTGATCATGCTCGTCAATCTGATCTTCGACTACGCCAAGATTCGGATGGTGGTCGAAGACCGGCGCAGCGCCATTGGCGCGCTCAACGCAGCGCTTCGCTTCATCGCGCGACAGCCGGGAGCGGCCGCTGGACTTTACGTCTTGAATAGTCTGGTGTTTGCCTTGGTCTTGGGCTTCTACGCGATTGCGGCGCCTGGCGCCGCTGGCGGCTGGTACGCGCTGGTGGGCCTGCTGATTGGACAGTTCTACATCGTTTTACGGGTGATCGTCCGCGTCGCCTTTGCGGCCTCACAGATCTCGCTGTTTCAGTCCCGGCTCGCCCATGCCGGGTACACCGCACGGTATACGCCCGTCTGGCCGGAGTCGGCGGCGGCAGAAGCCATAAGGCCGGAATAAATTGCGTCAGTTTTCAGTTACCAGTTGTCAGTTCAAAGTCTTGCGATGACGGCGCACTTGCGCAGATAGCCTTTGAACTGGCAACTGACAACTGACAACTGACGCGCTACTTACCGCGCCGCCAGCGTCCCCACCCGCAGCTTGCCAAGCGCGTCGATGGCGGTGGCACGAAGGAGTGGATCGGGATGGTCAGCCCATTCCTTCAATTGAAGAACGAACCGGCTCAGGCGCAACTCGCCAATGGCATAGGCCGCGCACGATTTCAGCCACGGATCCTGACTGAGCATCATCACCGCGATAGCTTCCTCGCGGTCGCCAAGCGCTGCACCCAGCAGGCTGTTGGCGAGATGACCACGCTGAGCAATCGAGACGCCGCGGTCGAACAGCGGAACCAGCAGGCCCCGCAATTGCGGCGACAGGATCGTTTCGAGGAACTCGATCGCGTTGTCCTGCACGATCGGATCGTCGGCCTGCAGGCCGACGAACGCACTGTGCATGTCGTGCTCTGGATGCAGGATCTTCAAGAGCCGGAAGATCCGCTCGGCCTCTTGCGTGATCGACTCCCTCAGCCCCTGCACGACAGGGTTATGCGGGTCCAACTCGGTCCCCAGGCTGGTCAGCACTTGATAGGAACGATAGTGACCCATGACTTCTGCACCGAGAACCGTCTCGATGAGACGTCGATCGATGCGTCGATCCGGGTTGATCTGCCCCAGCTTGTTGAGCGCGGTGATGACGCGATGTCGGAGGATGGTGTCACTGTCGAGCACGCTTTCGAGCAGGACGTACTGTGCCGCCGGAGTGCCAATCGCCTGCAACACCGCTGGCAGCTCGCGCCGGATTTCAATCGGCGTCGACGGATCCACGAAGGCGTCGCGCAGCGTCCCCGACACCGAGTCGCCCATACTGGCGAGCATCGTCACCGCCGCGTCAGTGATCCCGGGCTGCGCCAGACGCTCGATCACCTGAGGCACGAGATTCCGCTTGCGCAATCGGCCAATCGCCCGGATCGCCGCCACGGTGACTTCCGTATCCGAATCCTGCAGCAGGATCTTGAGTTCTTTTTCAAAATGGTCGGGCACCGCGCCCAGCAACTGCGCCGCCTCGAGTCGCGTGCGGCGGCCGTCGGTGCCCGACTCGGACACCATGGCCACGAGAATCGCACGCGCGGCGTCCAGGTTCTGCGCCGCCCCCGGCTTGGCGAGAAAGGCGGCCATCGCCGCCCGCAGCGAGAAGTCCGGAAAGTCGCCGAGCTGCTCGATGCGCTCGAGCGGATCGATGTGCGAATGCTGCGTCAGGAAGAGCAGCGCTTCGGTACGAACCTCGAAATTCTCGTCGTAGAGCAGGCGCTCGACTTCCTTGGTCAATGTGAGATCGCCGGCGCGCGCGAGCAGGCGCACGGCCTGCGCCCGTACCTCGGCCGACGGGTGCCTGACCAGTGCGCGCACGGCCGGATGGACCACGCGATCGTGCGACGCCTCGAACAACCGCAACGCATACAGAATCTGCTCGGCGCTCCCATTCAATTGCGCCGCAATCAGGTCCGACGCCGATCGCTCCAGAATGGGCGTGCTCGCTCGCTCGGTATCGACGCGATGTTGGTGGATGCTTTCACGCAGGTTCTCCACGTACTGCCGGCGCGCAACGACCGCCGCCCAAATCCAGCCGCCCAACGCCACGAGAGCAATCCACGTCAGCTGCCGCGGCGACCACCCGAGCACCGACGCACACAACAGCACCGCAAGACCCCCGGACGCATCCCCAAGTCGATAGACGACGGTATCGATGAACGATTTCACTCGGAACGTCAGATCCGATCGGACGGGAAGATAAAGCAGCTCGACGGTGGCCTTGTCGATTGAGTAGCGCAGAACCTGATCGCTTGCCTTCAGCCCGACCGCGGCCACCAACGACCCGAGCACCAGAAGTCCGATCGAGCTCAGCGTGAGCGCCGCCGGAACGATGAACAGCGTGACGCCGATGCCGGCGGATCGCAGAATGCGGCCGGTGAAGAGCAGCTGGAGGACCAGCGCGGCCACACCGGCGAGCATGTTGAAGGACCCGAAGAATATCGCCAGCTGGTCGGTCGCGGGGATGTTCGCTTTGGCAATCGCCTTGAACTGCCAACCGGTGATGGTGGTCACGAACGACGACAGCCAAATGACGAAGGCAATGGCGGTCAAATACGAGGAGGCCCGGACGAGGCCGAGGCTCGACCACAAGCTGCCTTCCTCGTCACCGGTGGCCGACATGTCAGAGTCGAGCCGCGACGGGCGTCGCTCCCAAACACGCCACACGATGAAGGCCGACACGATCAGAGTGCCCGCGACCCAGAGCAGCGTGCTCTCGGTGCCAAATCGGCCGACGACCTGCCGCGTCGCCAGCCCGCCAACAATCCAGCCGAGAATGGCGCCGCTCCCGATCAGCCCAAACGCCCGCTTGGCCTCACGGGTCGTCATCACGTAATTCGCCAGCGTCCAGACCTGGGTCGGCACCAGGACGCTCAGGACGCCGACAAAAACGTAGATGGCGACGAACAGGGCGTCCGATCGGGCCGCCGTTTCGCTGGCCGACTGCGACCAGAAGAACACCGAGAGTGCGGCAAAGGTCACGAGGCTCCCGATTTGCACATTGCGCAGGTTGGTCCGCGAGCCCGCGCGAATGTAGACCCCGACAACGAGACCCACGATGAGGGCGACCGCGATGTCCACGTAGGGCAGCGCGGTCGCGTCGAAACGGCCCAGAAATAGCGCGTCGCGTGCCGCCTTGCTGGCCACGGTCCCGGCTATTGTCAGAAACAGGTAAACGAACAAGGGGGCCGCTCGCCGCAGCTCTCGTGGCGTCAGGCCAAGCAGGCGTTGCAAGATGGGTGGCATCGGAGGTGCCCAGAGTGTAGCGTGGAAGGATTCCCGCTCTGTTAAGCTGAGCCTCTCATGTCAGTGCCGTCCTCGGACTCCCTGATTACCCGCCTCTTGAGCCCCGTCGCGCAACTCCGGCCCGGAGAGGCGCTGACCGCCGCGCTCCTGTTCGCCTATTCGTTCCTGGCCATGACGGGCTACAACGTGCTCAAGCCGGTCACCCGAGGTCTGTTCATCTCGAACCTGGGCGCTGACAACCTCCCATACGTCCAGTTTGGCGCCGGCGTCGTCATCGGTTTCATCATGCAGGGGTACAGCCGCGTCATCGGCCTGGTGCCGCGCCGCTGGATGATCCCGGTGACACAGCTCGGGATGGTGATTCTGCTGGTCGTCTTCTGGGTGCTCTTCAGCGGCCTGGGTGACGCGAAAGTCGTCGCCGCGGCCTTTTATTTGTTTGGTCTCATCCTCGGCATCCTGCTGATCAGTCAGTTCTGGACGCTGGCCAACGACATCTACGACGCGCGACAAGCGAAGCGCCTGTTTGGTCTGATTGGCGCGGGGAGCAGCCTGGGCGGGGCGGCGGGCGCATCCCTCACCGCCGCGCTCGCCATCCCCTACGGTTCCAACTCGATGCTGCTGCTGAGCGCTGTCCTGCTCGCACTCTGCATGGCGATCGTGATCTCGATCGTCAAGCGCGAGAAACGCGCCGGCGCGTCGGACGCGAGCAAGACCGGAGAAGAGGAGAGCGTCAGCAGCGCCGAAGCGCTCAACCTCCTGCGCGGGTCTCGCCACCTGCAGATCATCTCGCTGGTCATCGGCTTTGCCGCGATCGGCGCGGCCATCATCGAGCAACAGCTCAACATGGCGACCGCGGAAGCGAAGGGCGCGACCAACACGGACGCGATCACGGCCTTCCTCGCCCAGATCACGGTCTACCTCTCGCTCATCGGCTTCGTCATCCAGGCATTCCTCACCAGCCGCATCCACCGGTATCTGGGCATCGGCTTCGCCCTCCTGATTCTGCCGGTGAGTCTCGGCAGCACCGCGGTGGTGATGCTGGCGCTGGGGGCCTTGTGGACGACCGGGCTGGCGCGCATCCTCGACACGTCTCTCCGCTATACCGTGGACAAGACCTCGCGGGAGATCCTGTTCCTCCCCCTGCCCGCCGATCTGAAGTATCGCGCCAAGCCGTTCATCGACGTCACGATGGACCGCGTCGCCAAGGGCCTGGGCGCCCTCATGATCCTCGTCCTCATCAAGGACTGGGGCCTGGGTCTGACGTGGCGGCAACTGAGCTACGCGAGTCTGTTGATGATGGTGTTGTGGGTGTTCTTCGCGATGCGCGCGCGCCGCGAGTACCTGGCCGCATTCCGGCGGAGCATCGAGCAGCAGGACGTCGCGGCGACCGAGATCCGGCTCGATACCGCCGACCTCAACACCATCGAAACGCTGGTTACCGAGCTGTCGCATCCTGAGGCGCGGCGCGTGATCTATGCGATGGACCTTCTGGAGTCGCTGGACAAGCGACACCTGGTGACACCGCTCCTGCTCCGACACGAGGATGCGCAGGTCCGGGCGCGGGCGCTCGCGGTCGCAGAAGCTGCTGGTCCTGACAAGGCGGCGTACTGGCTACCCGCCGTCGTCCCGGCGCTCAAGGACTCGAATCACGACGTGCGACTGGCCGCGGTCCGCGCGCTCGCGGTCCTGAAGGGAGAGGGGGCATCGGAACTGATGCGGCCTTATTTGTCCAATTCCGATCCGCTGCTCGTGGTGACGGCCGCATCGGCATTGTCGGAGAGCTCGAACGACTCGGATCGCGACGCGGCGGAAGCCGCACTGCGGCGGCTCGCGTCCGATACACGCGAGCAGGCCGTCCCGGTGCGACTCGAAGTCGCCCGGTCCCTCGGTCAGGTGGGCAATCAGCGCTTCAGGCCGCTGCTGGTACCGCTGATGTACGACTCGGATCTTGCCGTCGCCAAAGAGGCGATCCAGAGCGCGGGACGATTAGGGCCGACCGACTTCCTGTTCGTGCCGCCGCTCGTGTCGTTGATGCGCAATCGCCTGCTCAAGGGTGCGGCCCGCCAGGTGTTGGTCGGGTACGGCGAGCCGCTGGTCGATATGCTCGCGTACTTCCTCAAAGACAAAGACGAAGACGTTTGGATCCGCCGTCACGTGCCGTCGACGTTGGGTCTCATCCCGTCGCAGAAGTCGTTGGACGTGTTGACGGAAGCGCTCGAAAACAGCGATGGCTTCGTTCGCTACAAGGCGGCTGGCGCCATTGAGCGCATCAGGCGGGATCGACCCGACCTCCAGATCAACAGCGCGGTTGTCGAGCACCAGATCCAGCAAGAAGCGCTGCGCGCGTTCAGCTCGCTGACGCTTCATCACAACCTCTTCGTGACTGGCGGCCTCGATAAGAAGTCGGTGCTTGGTCAGGTGCTGACCGAGAAGCACGCGCGTGCGATTGACCGGATCTTCCGCCTGCTCGGTCTGCTCCACTCGCCGGAAGACATCGCCGCCGTCCGGACCGCGCTCGCCAATCGTGATCCGAGACTGCGGTCTGGCGCGACCGAGTACCTCGACAACCTTCTGACCGGCGACGTGCGGCGTCGGGTGATGCTCCTGGTCGAGGAGATGCCGGCCGACGAACGGATTCGCAAAGGCAACGTGCTCTTCAAGACTCGCGGCCGGGACGTCGAAGACACGCTGGCGCAGCTGGTGCATGACGACGACCAGGTGATTGCGGCGTCGGCGATTCAGCTGGTCGAGAAGCGAGGCCTGTGGTCGCTGGCCGACGATCTCGAGCACGCCCTGGCACATCGCGATCCGAGTGATTGGTACGTCTTCGAGTCTGCATCGTGGGCGCTGGCTGCGCAAAGAACCTCGCCCGAGAAGCGCCGAGCGCTGTGGCTCGAGCCGCTGCCAGCCGTCGAATTGGCCGACCGGCTCCGCGGCATTCAGTTGTTCGACTTTGCTTCGGTAGACGAGTTGTTCCGCATCGCTGGGATGGGCCGCCAGGTCCGCCACGAACCGGGCCGGGTGATCTATGAGACCGGGCGAGCGGCCGAGTCACTCCAGTTCCTGCTCGATGGGCGGGTCAGCGTCAAGGAGGCCAGCGGCGAAACCCGCGAGCTCGGCGCGCCGGACGTCCTGGCGTTCGAAGCCGTCCTCGAAGGCAGTCCCATGTCGGCGACCGTCCGGTCCGTTGATACGGCGATCTGCTTGTCGTTGACCACCGAGGAATTCCTGTCGCTGCTGTCGGAGAACGTCGAGATCGCGCAGGGGATCTTCCGCTTGCTGATCGATCGTCGCGGGGCGCCGGAGTGGCACACGGTGATGCACGGGCGGATTGCCCCTTCGATCGAACGGAAAGTGGACGACACCGGCTTGCAGGCGGTCGACCGTATCCTGATGCTGCAATCGAGCCCGCTGCTCTCACGCGCGACCGCGGCTCAACTGGTCGGTCTGGCCGGCATCGCTCGGCCCGTCACACTCAAGGTCGGCGAAAACCCGGTGTCTGGCTCCGAACCAGGAATCCTCCTCGTCTTGACTGGAGCGATTCGCGTGCAGCGGGATGACGCGGCGCCCGACACCGCCGGACCGGGCGACGCAGTCGGGATCTACGAAACGTTGGGAGGAGTGCCGTTCCCAGTCCGGACCGAAGTCACACAGGAAGGCCAGGGATTGCGCTTCATGCGATCCGACCTCTTCGATTTGCTTGCCGATAACATCGACCTGTTGCAGGGCATTTTCTCAGGGCTCTTGCGCGTACAAGTGCAGGCGGAGCAGGCAAAGTAAAGTCACTCGTCGCCGTGACTTTCGACTGCCGGACGAGACCTTCCCGCTCGTCCGGCGTGATGAGCCTGTCGTTTTCAGGCCAGAAAACAGTCCACTTCACAGTTCTTCCGTCGGCATGGGACTCGCACTTCCTTCTTCGCCCCCGTATGCGCACGCTCCTTCTCACGGCGATGTTCGTGGCAAGCCCCATCCTCGATCCTCGCAGCCCGGGCTTGATCGTGGGGTTTGGCGTCGTTCTGATGCTGGTCGCTCGGTCGCTGAGCCGACAGACCGCAGTCTCTTAACAAACTCTTCACATCGCCGGCTTTACTTTCCGCGCCTCCGAGGCGTCAAAGTCTTTACAGAGACTTTTCGGAGGACTTCATGAACAAACGTCTTCTTGCCGCGGTCGGTTTGGCCGCGATCCTTGGCGCCACGACCGCGGTGACCCTCGCGCAACCTCCCGCCGGCCAAGGCGTGGAGAGGCCTGGCCGTGGACCGCGCGGCGGCGCTGGTCGCGCTGGTTTCGGGCTACACGGGATCGATCTGACCGAGGCGCAGCGCGATCAGATCCGCACTATCACGCAGTCCCACCAGGACGCGACGCGTGCGGCGCACACTAAACTCCGTGAAGCGCATCGTGCGCTCGCCGAGGCCACGCACGCCGACACGATCGACGAGGCCGCCATCCGGGCGTGCAGCGCCGACGTGGCGACGGCAATGGCCGACGAGGCCATCCTGCGCGGCAAGATCCGGGCCGAGGTCCTTGCGACTCTGACGGCGGAGCAGCAAGCGACGTTGAAGGAGCGACAGAAGAGACGACAGCAGTAGGACTCGCTTCGCTCGTGGGAGGCTGGTCGGCCTCGCTTCCGCCTGCTGTCTAGTCACCTGAAGAGTTGCGAAGAAACGGTCAAAGCGCGGGCGAACGCCCGCGCTCCCTACGAGCGCCGAAGGCGCGAGTCCGACGAAGCGAGCCGAAGGCGAGCGAGTCCCACGAGCGAAGCGAGTCCCACGAGCGAAGCGAGTCCCACGAGCGAAGCGAGTCCCACGAGCGAAGCGAGTCCCACGAGCGAGCGAGTCCCCTCAGTCTTTCGCAACTCTCAGCAAACGTAGCCCGTTGAGTGTGACGATCACCGTCGCGCCGGTATCGGCCAGCACCGCCATCCACAACGGCGCAAACCCAAACGGCGCCGAGACCAGAAACGCGACTTTTGTCAGCAGGGCAATCGTCACGTTCTGACGAACCACCCGCAAAGCGCGACGCGCGTGCGACACCAGAAGCCCGATCGCCTCGTCGTCTACGGCGGCGAGGACCACGTCGGCGTTGCTGGCGGACTCCACGCGTGCGTCACGAGCACCAACGACAGTAATGCCCGCGTGTGTCAGCCCCTCACGTGTCGGCGCCGCCGAGGCAGCGCGCTCGAGGACAGCGCCACCCTTGACCAGCACGCCCTTGCGAGCCACCGACGTGAGCGCCGAGACCATGGTGACCGGCGTGGAGATGACCAGGGCACAGGGGCACGCGAGTACCGAGAAAGACGAGCGCGCGGTAGAACCACACGCTCCATTGGCCATCGAGGAGCGGTGGGACGAGGGCGAGCGTGACCGCAGCACCGGTCACGACCGGTGTGTAGATGGCGGCGAATCGCTCAACCCAGCGTTCGACGGGCGCGGTTTGCTGCAGACCCTCCGCGATCAATGACGGCCCGCGACCAACGAGCGCGCTGATCTCCCGGCGAGCACGCTCGATGCTCCAAGCCTCCAGGCGATGCGCCAGCCCGAACAGGAACGCGACGGCGGCTCCTTCGGACCACTCACCAATCAGGCCGGCGCCGATGACCGTGATGCACACCAGCACGTGCATGTCGAGGCGACGATGACGAACCGAAGCCAGCGCGCGTGGCCACATCGGCCACAGGCTGACGAACGCTGACAGAGCATAGAAGGCCGATGCTCGAGGATCGTGAGTGTGATGCACGAAGACGTCGAGCCAATGGTCGGAGCTGGCGCCTTCGACGATCCAGCCAAGCAGGAAGAGCGCGCCGCTGACGGCCGTGGACACCGTCGACCGACCGTCGGCCTGTTCGTGTTCGTGACGGTGGCCACTCGCAGCGGCCTCCGCTTCACCTTCGACGACGGCGGTGTGGGCCGGCAGCCCTGTGCGCCGGATAGCGGTCAGAATCGCAGAAGGATCGGTCGCCGATTCGTCAAACGTCACCTCCACGTTTCCGTTGATCAGGTCGAACTCGACGGCCCGAATCGCAGGATTGGGCGCCAGCGCACGGCGGACGAGCGCGGTTTCGTCCGCGCAGTCCATCCCATGCACGTGCAACCGGAGCTCGGCCATCTCTCCATTATGGCCGCTCGCCGTTGGCTCGCGGATGGCCGACTCGCTTCGCTCGTCGGAGGGCCGCGCTATGCGCGGAAGGCCGCTCGCCTCCGGCTCGCGGAAGGCGGGGCGCTGACGCGCCCCGAAAGCGAGGCTCCGCGAGAAGGCCGCTCGCCTTCGGCTCGCAGAGGGGCGTATCATGCGGGCATGATCACCATGCAACGGGCGCGAGGGCTTCTGGCTGTGAGCATGGTGGTAGCCGTGGGTGCGCTGGCCGCGGCCCGCGATACTGACACGACACAGCTGACGGAGCCTTTCAAGGGAATCACGCGCGACGGCACCACCGTCCGCGGGCTCTTCCCGGTTCGCGCGACCGGCGTCTCGACCGCCGGAGTGCAGAAGGCCGCGATCGCGTTTCTCGACGCGCTGAACCCGGAGCAGCGCAGCGCCACCTCATTCCCAGTCGATCATGAAGAGTGGCGCGACTGGCAGAACATCCATCGGTATGCGCGGAAGGGTGTGAACTTCAAGAGCATGTCCGACTCACAACGCGATCGGGCGTTTACGCTGCTCGCCGCATCACTGAGCGCCAGAGGGATCGAGAAGACGCGCAACATCATGCGGCTCAATCACCACCTCGCCGAGTTGCGCCAGAACTTCGACGAGTACGGCGAGGGGTTGTACCACCTCACGGTGATGGGCACGCCGTCCGCCACCGATCCCTGGGGATGGCAACTCGACGGGCATCATCTCGTCATCAACTACTTCATCCTGCGTGATCAAGTGGTGATGACGCCCACGTTCATGGGCTCGGAACCAGTGGTCGCTGAAAGCGGTCAATACAAAGGAACGGCCGTGCTGCAAGACGAACAGAACAAAGGCCTGGCCCTCATGACCGCACTCACACCCGATCAGCGGAAGCGGGCAACGATCGACGTCGCCAAGACAGGCAATAACGCCGTGACTCAGGCATTCCGCGACAACGTCGTCCTCGACCACGCCGGGATCAAGGCCACGGAGCTCGATGAGAAACACCAAGCCCTGCTTCTGGATCTCGTCGGCGAGTACGTGCACAACATGGACAGCGGCCACGCCAAAGTACGGATGGACGAAGTCCGCGCGCACCTGAACGACACGCACTTTGCGTGGATTGGCGACTTAGGTCCCGAGACCGTCTTTTACTACCGCATCCACAGTCCGGTGATCCTGATCGAGTTCGACCACCAGCTGCCGGTCGGCATCCAAGGCTTGCCCAAGGTGCCAAACCGGAGGCACATCCACACCGTGGTTCGCACACCGAACGGTAACGATTACGGGAAGGATCTCCTGCGCCAGCACCACGAGACACAAAGACACTAGGCCGCGCCCTGACGGGCGCGGAGGGCGGGCGCTGACGCTCGCCCGAGGGCCGTTCGCTTGCGCTCGCGGAAGGGGGCGATCACGCTCGCTCCAGGGCCGCGACCGCGTTCATCACCTCGTCCGCATGTCCGTCGACCTTGACGTTGTCCCAGCGCCGAGAGACCTTCCCCTCCCCATCGATCAAGTACGTCGTCCTCGCAATGCCCATGTACTTGCGCCCGTAGCGAGACTTTTCCTGCCACACCCCGTACTTCTCGGCCACCGCGTGATCGGCATCGGCGAGCAATGGGAAGTTGACGTCGTGCTTTTTGGCAAATTTGGCCTTGCTCTTCTCGTCGAGGATGCTGACGCCAAGAACCACAGCCTGGCTCCGGTTGAAACGCGGCAGGCGATCACGGAAGTCGCACGTCTCTTGCGTACATCCTGGCGTGTCGTCTTTCGGGTAAAAGTAGAGCACGACGATGTGGCCGCTGTAGTCAGCGAGCTTGTGCTGCTCACCTGATTGGTCTTTGAGCGTGAATGAAGGGGCCTTCTTGCCGAGGTCGATGAGGGACATGCCGCGATCATATAGGACTGCTCACGCAGTAGGACTCGCTCGCCTTCGGCTCGCATCGTAGGACTCGCGGCTTCGCCGCTCGTGGGGGCTCGGCCGTTCGGCCTCGCTGGCATGGAGGTGTTCGTCGGGGCTGAAAGCGCCGCCGCACGGCGGCGCTCCTTACGAGCCGCCGAAAGGCGGCGAGTCTCAGGAGCGAGCCGACAGGCGAGCGACTCCCACGAGCGAGCGTCAGCGAGCGAGTCCTACTGCTGTGAACAGTCTCTACCGCACTCCGAACAGCCTCTCCGTTTTTCCAAACCGGCGTGCGTTGAGGTCGCGAACGGTTGCGACTACGCGGTAAACACCAGTGACGTCGCTGGGCGCGAGTTTCAACGTTGTCGTGCCACGACCAGTGGCCAGATCGATCGCCTTCATCTCACTGTGAACACTGCCATCGGGCTTGTAGGCGACGACGTCCGCCGACGCCCGGCAGGTGCCCTGGGCGTCGGGCTGGCATCCTTGCATCATCACGACCACCGTCACGACTTCGGACCGGTCGACCTCGCTGTCGTGTTCGATTTCCTGCGTTGCGGGAACACTCGCGAGGTCTGCAACAGGTCGAGTCGTGATGGCGACCACCGATTTCAGCACCTCCCGCCTTTCGGTGAGCGACTGCTGGGGCGATGGATGCGTGGGGGAAGGCTTCTCTGAGGGAAGCTGAGCAGTCGCAAGACCAAGGCCGACAACAAAAAGAAGCGTCTTCATCTCTCGATCATAAAGGACTGCCCACGCAGCAGTGGGACTGATCACAGCAGTGGGACGCGGCTGCGCCGTCGCCTTGGCGGAGGCTGGTCGGCCTCGCTTACGCACTGGTGTTAGCGGTCAGAAGCGGCGGGCGAACGCCGCCGCCCCCACGAGCGGCGAAGCCGCGAGTCCCACGAGGGAAGCGAGTCCTACGAGCGAAGCGAGCCTACTGTGTCGTGCGCGCGCGCTCGAACGGCACGGCGGCATGCGACCGCCTTGGTTCGGCCGCTCCCTCCACGCGTCGATTCGCCGTGTCGACGAGGACAGCCGCGGCATACCCGTAGCGCACTTCACCTTTGCGCCCTATTTTCTGAAACCGATGACCTCTTGCCGCGAGGTCTTGCAACAGCGCGCGCGGCAGCCGGTCTTCGATTTCGATCCGCGCCTGATCGTCGAGTGGATCGGTTGGATCGCGCTGGGTGAGAAAACGCGGAGCCTCGATGGCGGCCTGCGCGCCCAGGTTGCCATCGATCACGGCCAGAATGATGTTGTACACGGACACTGGGATCCAGGCATTGCCGGCACAGCCGAGGGCGAGTCGCGGGACGTCACCGCTGGCGGTTTTTTGGAACACAAGCGTCGGCACGCTGGCCGTGCTCGAGCGCATGAGCGGCACCATGCTTCCGTACGCGCCCGGTGTGGTCCGCGACGATCGCAGGTGGTTGTTGTAGAGGAAGCCGAGCCCCTTCGAGACATAGAACGTGCCGCCCCACGTGCTCAACGTCTGAGTAATAGCGATCATGTTGCCTTCGCTATCGGCGACGGCAAACGACGTGGTCCCGGTTCCAATCCGCGGCGCCGGCGCGGGGGCGTCGTCAGGCTGCGGGCGCTCGAGGATCGAGGCCTTCTGCGGATCGATTTTCCCGAATTGCTTTTTGGCATGCTCCAACGTCAAGTGTTCGGCGAACTCGACGGGAAAGCGCTCAGGATCCGATACCCGCCTTACTTGATCCCTCACCTTCCACGCCTCGAGCACATGGTGGAAGTAATCCGCGTCGGTTGTCGTGCGGGCAGTCGCACGCGGCTGATAGTTCTCGAGGATCTGGAGCGACTCGAAGAGCTGAATGCCGGTAGCGACTGGTGGCCCGCCGGCATACAGCGCGTGGCCCCGATACTGTCCGACCACTGGCTCGCGCTCGATCGCGCGGTACTGCGCCAGGTCGGCGTATCCGATGATGCCCCCGTTGGCTTCCATGTCAGCCGCAATCTTGCGGGCGATCTCCCCGCGATAGAACGTCTCGGCGCCCTCCTTCGCAATCGTTCGCAATGTTGATGCGTAGTCTCTGTTGAAGAAACGATCGCCAGGCTTGGGCACCTTGCCATCAGGCAAGAAGATTCGTGCCGACTCCGCGTACTTCTCGAGGTATTGCCGACCTTCGGCAATGCTGGTCGGCAACGACTCGTCGAGCACGAACCCTTCGTCGGCCAGCGTGATCGCCGGTGCCATGAGCTCCGCCCATTTCACCTTGCCGCTGCCGTACTTCTTGTGGAGATAGTCGAGGCCCGCCACGACACCGGGAATGTTGGCCGCCGCGGCGCCGTCGGCCACCAGGCGACCGTCAACCATGATCGCGGTGTTGTCGGTGGTGGCGCGAATCGGCGTCTGATCCTTGTAGTCGATGACGGTCGGCCGCTTCATCCCCTTCAGATAGAGAACCGCGGTGCCGTCTCCGCCGATGCCAGACGCTTCGGGCTCGACAACACCCAAGGCAAACGACACAGCCACGGCAGCATCGACGATGTTGCCGCCCTTTTCCAGGGCGAGCCGTCCCGCTTCGGAAGCGAGCGGATGGGCAGAGACAACGACCGCCCCGGACGAAGTCACGACGGGCTTGATGAGCGGCTGTTCGGCCATCATGTCGTCGAGGATGTCCTCGAACTCCGCGTGGCCCTTGGCCTGAATCGCGCGTGGCTGGTACTTCCCACGCAACTGCCGCCACTTGTCGGTCGCCGTCCCGGTGGAGTAGTAAAGCTCGCGAACAGTGTTCCACACGCGCTCGAAGGCTGCGGCATAGAGTTCAGCCGTCGGCGCCAACTCCGTCATGAGCAGAGCGGCATCGTCGTGGACAGGCAACGGCGCGGGCACCCTCCACAGTTGAAAGGCGTGCGTCGTTGCGAATAGCGGCACCGGCTCGTTCTCGCTCCGCAGCGGATTGCCGTTGTACACGGGCTGCGGCTCGGGCATTCCGCTGACGAGCAGCGTGCGGCCATCCGGGGACCACGCGGGCGCACCACCGATCCGAGACGCCAACTGGGGGGGCGCGCTGGGACGCGGCCGCGGCACCGATGGCTCATTGGGCTCACGCGGTGGAGGATCGACGATCGCGACCCAGACGGATCCGACGCCTTCGCGCACGGCGTAGAACGCGACCCGTTGGCTGTCGGGCGCCCACGAGAGCGACGACTCTTCGCCACGAACACGCGTCACCCGGACAACCCGTGGCGGCCGATTCTCAAGCGCCGGAACGTCCATCAGCGCGGACCCCTGAGAGGTCGCCGTCGATCCAGGAGGGTTGGCGGCTGGTCCCGAAGCGCTCGGCGTGTTCCGCGACACGCGAGCGCCCAGTGGCACCGGCTTGGCGACTTTCGCATCCGGCAGCGCCATCGCAAAGACATCGACGTCGTCTGCCGAGTCGCGATTGGAAATGAACGCGACGCGTTTGCCATCAGGCGACACACGCGGATGCGTCTCGCTGTCCGCAGTCTGCGTCAACGGCACCGGGGTCTGCCACGTCGACGAACCGGCAACCGGTGCAACGATGAACAGATCCCAGCGCAGCCCTGGATCGGTGGCTCGTCCGGCCGGTTCATCCTCGCGATGCGCAAACACCAGTCGACCATCGGGCGTCCACGAGGGCCAGCGCTCGTCGCCCGGCATGGACGTCACCATGGTCGGCGGCCCACCCTTGAGCGAGCCAAGGTAAATGTCGAAGCCGTCGTCCCGACTGGTCGCGAAAGCGATGCGTGATCCGTCGGGCGACCACGCCGGCTCGCGTTCGACGCCGAGGGCTGCGTCCGAGAGCGCTCGGGCCTGCCGACCGTCCGGCGACATGGTCCAGATACGGTCGAGATACGACACCGCGATCCGCTTGCCGTCGGGCGCCCACGCCGGATCTTGAACGCCGGTAGTCGGCGATTGGGCTGCGCTGGAGATCTGGATCACGGTCAGCGCAGCGAGCAAGAGGCAGGAGCTTGGGCGATTGGGCATACGACTGGCACCTGCGTGAGCTGGTGGCGGTTGTGGCACGCTCACGAACCTGACGTGGCTCCCGCCACCGGGGCCTTGACCGCAGCCACGATGTGGCTGGCCGAGATGCCAAACTTCTCCAGCAACTCCTCCGGTTTTCCGCTGCGTGGAATCTCTCGCACGGCCAGCCTCGTCACGGAGTGGCCCCCAGCGGCCACGGCACGTGCCACCGCATCCCCAATCCCGCCAACCGGATAGTGGTCTTCCACCGTTATCAAGCGGCCGGTTTCTCGCGCGGCGGTCAGCAGCGTCGCTGAATCGATTGGCTGCAGCGAGTAGAGATCGACCACTCGGATGCTGATGCCCTCGGTCTTCAACAGGTCGTACGCCTTCAATGCCTCGTACAGCGTGACGCCGGCGCCGATCACCGTCGCCGAGTCGGCGCTGCTTCGGCGAAGGACTTTCGATCCACCGATCGGAAACGTGTCGCGATTGTCGTAGAGCACCGGTAGCTTGGGGCGCGTCGTCCTGATGTAGACGGGACCGGGGCGCGACGCGGCCGCCACCACCAGGTGCTCGGCACAGACCGCGTCGGAGGGATACAGGACGGTGATGTTCGGCTGCGAGGTCATCATCGAGAGATCCTCGAGCGCCATCTGCGATGGACCATCCTCACCGATCGACACACCGGCGTGCGACCCCGCCATCTTGACGTTGAGGGCGCTGATCGCGAGCATCCGAACGAAATCGGCCGCACGCGTGAAAAATGCGGCAAACGTCGACGGATACGGAATGGCGCCGCGCGCCGCGAGCCCCATCGCCGCGCCCACCATCCCCTGCTCGGCGATGAAACACTGATAGAAGCGATCGGGGTGAGCGGCCTCGAACCTCTCGCTGAAGGTGGAGTTCTTCACGTCGCCATCGAGCGCGACCACCCGAGGATCGGCAGAACCGAGCCGCGCGAGGGCAGTCCCGTACGCTTCGCGCGTGGCGACGAGATCCCCGAGCTGGTAAGTAGGCGCCTCGACCTTGCCGGGGCGCTCTTCGATTGGAGTACCGGTTGGTCGAGGAATCTCGATGGTGATCGCATCGCCTTCGGACGTCATCTGGCCTTCGAGCTCTTTGACCGCGCGCTCCAGCTCGTCGTGTTTCAACGCCTTCCCGTGCCAGTTGGACGCACCCTCGAGAAACGGCACGCCCTTACCCTTGATTGTCTTTGCGAGGATCACGGAGGGCATTCCTTTCGTCGCTCGCGCTGTGGCCAACGCGTCGAGTATTTCCTCCAGCTTGTGTCCATCGATCGTGATGACGTTCCACCCATGGCCGGCCCATCGCCGACGATGGGCTTCCATGTCGTGGCCGTATTGGGTCGGGCGGCTCTGCCCGAGCGCGTTGACGTCAACGATGCCGCACAGCGAATCGAGCTCGTAGAACTCGGCAATCGCCGCCGATTCCCACACCGACCCTTCCGCGGTTTCGCCATCGCCCATCAGCACGTAGGTGCGATAGTCGGAGCGAATCCGGCGGGCATTGAGCGCCATCCCGACCCCAGCGCCGAGCCCCTGGCCGAGTGAGCCGGTCGCGACATCGACAAACGGCAAACGCGGTGTGGGGTGACCCTCGAGGTCGGACGTGAACTCGCGGAGTCGGAGCAGCTCTTCGCGCGGGATGTACCCGACTTCGGCCCACGCGGCGTACAAAATGGGCGCGGCATGCCCTTTCGACAGCACGAAGCGATCGGCATGGGGATGGCGCGGATTGGCAGGGTCGTAGCGCATCTCAGAAAAAAACAGTGCAGCCACCAGGTCGGCCGCCGAGCAACAGGAAGTCGGATGGCCGCTGCCTGCCGCGGTCGTCGCGCGAAGCGAGTCGATCCTGAGCCGTGCGGCGACGTTTTTGAGAGCCGGCAGCGTCGTGGTCGTTTCAACTGACACGTGATTCCTCCGAACTGCGATCATCTGCGAGTCTGATCCCGGTACCGGGAGATGAATGCAGGGTCAGTATAATTCTCTGATGCGCCCGCTGCGGTACCTGTACGCACTGGCCCTGGTGGTGTGGTTGGGGGGAATGGTGGTCGCCGGTTTCGTCGTTGCACCGACGACCTTCAGCGTGCTCGAGGGATGGGACGCCGCGACTGGTCGCGTGCTGGCGGGCCAGGTCTTCGGTGCGGTGCTAAGGCGCGTGCATCTCATCGGCTATGGCGCCGCAATCGTGATGCTTCTGGCCTTGACGCTGCAACGCGTGCTGGGGCCGGTCCAAAGCACTACGGCATTCGGGTCGGATTGTTGGCGGTGATGCTCGGCCTGATGCTCTACTCCGGCATGGCTCTCACACCGCGAATCGATCGGATCCAGGCGGAAGTTACCGGCCCGATGAATCGGCTGCCGACTGACGACGCGAGGCGTTTGGAATTCGACCGGCTCCATCGCCTGTCGACAATCCTCGTAACAGCCACCATCGCGGGGGGACTCGTCCTTCTGGCATGGGAAACGCGGGAATAGGGCGCCATGGCAGCAGTAACCTACGACGACATTCTGGCGAGTCTAAAAACGAGCATCGCCCAAGCGCCCACGCCAGTCGAGGCGATGCGGCAGGCGGTTAGCGATTCTCAAGCACCAGGTGCCTGACTACGCGTGGGTCGGGATCTATCTGCTGGACGGCAATGAACTCGTGCTCGGCCCTTTCCTGGGCAAGCCGTCGCCACACACACGCATCCCGCTGAATCAGGGGATTTGCGGCGCCGCCGCCTCGCACAAGCGGACCATCATCGTGGACGACGTGGATGTGGATCCTCGGTATCTCGCGTGCAGCCTCGAAACGCGATCCGAGATCGTCGTTCCCATCATGCGTGGCACCACGGTACTGGGTGAGATTGATATCGACAGCGACAAGAAGGCCGCATTCGGCCGGTCGGACCGCGAGCTGCTGGAGTCGGTAGCCGCGCTCCTGGCGCGAAGACTGTCCTGACGTGACGCATCGTGTGACGCTCATCCCCGGAGACGGCATCGGCCCCGAGGTCACGAGGTCGGTCCTTCGCGTCCTCGACGCCGTCGAACTTCGCGTCGAATGGGAGGAATTCAGTGCCGGGGCCGCAGCCCTCCAGGAATATGGTACGACGCTGCCCAAGCCGCTCCTCGAGTCGATCAAGAAGAACAAAGCCGCGCTCAAGGGCCCCATCACCACACCCATCGGGGAAGGCTTTACCAGCGTGAACGTCGGCCTCCGCAAGGCGCTGGATCTCTATGCCAACCTTCGCCCGGTCTGGAACCTTCCGTCGGTACCCTCACGCTTTCAGAACGTCGACCTGGTCATCGTTCGTGAGAACACCGAGGATCTCTACGCCGGACTGGAACACGTCGTCGTCCCGGGCGTAGTCGAGAGTCTGAAGATCATCACGCGAGACGCCTCCACGCGCATTGCGCGCTTCGCCTTCGACCATGCCAGGCGTCACAAGCGGAAGCGTGTGACCGCCGTGCACAAGGCCAACATCATGAAGCTCGGCGACGGGCTCTTCCTCGACTGTGCCCGCAGCGTCGCCCGCGACTATCCGGAAATTCAGTACGACGAGCGCAT
This sequence comes from uncultured Acidobacteriota bacterium, assembly GCA_963802675.1. Taxonomy (GTDB): domain Bacteria; phylum Acidobacteriota; class Vicinamibacteria; order Vicinamibacterales; family UBA2999; genus JACCSI01. The sequence continues at coordinate 1,068,220 of CAWDJL010000013.1, read as the reverse complement.
CGTCGATGCCGCGTGCATGCATCTGGTCATGCACCCCGAAACCCTCGATGTCCTGCTGCTGCCCAATTTGTACGGCGATATCGTCTCGGATTTGTGTGCAGGCCTGGTTGGCGGGCTGGGTGTCGTCCCGGCGGCCAATCTGGGCGCGGATGGCGTCGGCGTGTTCGAGGCCGTGCACGGAACGGCGCCCGACATTGCCGGCCAGGACAAGGCCAACCCGACGGCGCTGCTGCTCTCGGCGGTGCTGATGCTGCATCACCTCGAGGAAGACGACAAGGCCGGGCGGGTGATGAACGCCCTTTGGCGCGCCCTGGCCGACGAGTCGGCGCGCACCGTCGATCTCGGCGGGTGCGCAACGACGACGCAGTTCACCGACGCGATTGTGGCGGCCCTGTGAGTGCGCTTCAGCGACGCTGCGCGTCAATCGCCCACAAGAAACGGGGCTGCTCCGCGTCGCTGATGGCTGTTTTGCCCCGCTCCGCGGGGGAGACATCTTCTAAGGCCATCGACCAACTTGCTCCACTCGCTGCACCCATGGCCTAGAAGATGTCTAGGTAATCGACCCGCCGGCGCGCAGGGAGCGTGCTATATTCCAACCGTTTGATTGATGAACTGACCGAGGCTGTACTCGCTCGCGAGGAAGTCGCGCGGTATCTTTCGGGCAGCCATGGCCCGACCGGCGAGGCCGCGCGCGAGCGTGTCATCAATTACCTCGACGAGCTGCGCACGACGCAGCGATATGAACTGTATCGAGCGCTCGAATATCCTCTCTATCCCCTGCTGCGAAAAATCGAGCGGGTTGGCGAGAACGTCGCCAGTGCCGTCGATGCCGCCCGGCGCCATCGTCTGGTGTACGCGTCCAATCATCGCAGCCATACGGACTATCTCGTCGAACCGCTCGTGCTCGACGATGCCGGCATCAGACCGCCGATCATTGCCGCCGGCATCAACCTGTTTGGCGGGCCCCTTGGATTCATTCACAAATACGTCACCGGCGCCCTGCCGATCCGTCGGAACACGAAGGACCCGGCGTATCTGATAACGCTGAAGGCGTACGTCGGCGAGTTGTTGCACAAGCACGACCTGTTCTTCTATCCAGAGGGTGGGCGGAGCTACAGCGGCGAGCTGAAATCGTGCAAAGTGGGACTGTTCGGCGCGTGCCTGCACTCGGACGTGAACAATCTCGCCTTCCTACCGACCGCGATAGCCTACGACCTCGTATTGGAGGACCACATCCTGGCGCGCCAGAAGGTCAAGCGCCAGCAGCGGCCGTTCAGTCGCGAAGTCGCAGAAATGGTTCGCTTTGCCGTCGGCTATCGCAGTCGGGCATTTGTCACGTTTGGCCGGCCGATTCCGGTCGATGGCTACGACCCTTCGTCGCGCAAGTCGGTGCTCGAGTTGTCGCACCTGGTCCGCAAGGCCATCGGACGGCTGTACAAAGTGCTGCCGACGGCACTCGTCGCCTCCGCGATGCGACCATCGATCGAACGGCGCGAGCTGATCAGCCGAATCGACTCCACCCTGGACACCCTCCGGGCGATCGGCGCCAACGTTTCGGTGACGAGCGGCAAAGAGGCCGTGGACACTGGGCGCGGAGCCGTTTGAGGCACGCGGGATCATCGTCATCGAGGACGGTCGCTTTCGAGTGCGCGAGCGTAATGTGCTGCGCTACTACGGGCGATCGATTCAGCACTTGCTCTCCCCCGATGGCCCGACTCACTGATGGTTGACGCAGCATCGAAAGCATTCTTCCACACCCTCGCGCAACTCACGGTTCTGCAACGGCTGGCCTCACGCTATGGGATGACCTCGAAGCGGGGCTTCGCCCGGCGCTTCGTCGCGGGCGAATCGGTTGAAGAGGCCATCGAGGTCGGTACGGCCGCTACCCGATCGCGGCCTGCTGTTGACGCTCGATTATCTCGGCGAAAGCGTGAAGACGACTGAAGAAGCAGACGCCGCCACGCGAGAGTACCGGCGGATTCTCGAGGCGATTGTCGCCTCGGGCATCGAGCGCAACGTCTCGCTCAAGCTGACCCAGCTCGGCCTCGACGTCGACCGCGCGACCTGCGTCGACAACTTGCGCCGGGTTCTGGATCCGGCCACCGAACACAAGTTCTTCGTGCGGATCGACATGGAGAACTCGCCCTACACCGACATCACGCTGCGCATCATCGAAACCCTCTGGGGCCAGAGTTATCGCAACATCGGCGTTGTATTGCAGTCGTCCCTGATGCGCAGTGAGGACGACTGGAAGCGCGTGAATGCGCTCGGGGCTCGCATCCGTCTGGTCAAGGGCGCCTACAAGGAGCCCAAGCACGTGGCCTATCAGAGGAAACATGAGGTGGACGAGGCATTTGTCCGATTGATGCAGCAGCTGCTCGACCATGGGACGTACCCCGCGATCGCGACCCACGACCCGGAGATGATCGACGCCACCAAGCGTTACGCAGAGTCCAAGGGGTACGCAAAAGACCGATTCGAGTTCCAGATGCTCTACGGCATTCGTCGCGACTTGCAGAGCGCACTGGTCAGTGAGGGTTATCGAATGCGAGTCTACGTCCCCTTTGGCAAACAGTGGTTCCCCTACTTCATGCGTCGACTGGGGGAGCGACCCGCCAACCTGGGGTTTGTCCTTCGCGGGGTGTTTAGGGAGAGGGCGTAGGGCAAATACGCCCTACGCCCTGCCCTTCATCGACACCATCCCCGTGCGAAATGCACCAGCGCGTCGCGGCACGTCAGCACCGACTGCGTGTCGACCCATTCCTCGAGCCCGTGCAGTCCGGCGCCTGTCGGTCCGAAGAGCACCGATGGGATGCCCGCGCCGCCGAGAATGGCGGCATCGGTCCAGAAGCTCATGCCGATCATCGCGCTCGTGTGACCCACCGCTCCCGATGCGGCCACGAGAGCACGCGGCAACTCGTGCGCGGGGTCGATCTCATAGGGGGCGCGCGCGAACATGGTGCGACTAGCGGCCACGAACTCGGGATCGCCGACCTTGAGCGCGTCGAGAATGCGACTCACCTCGTGACCCGCGGCGCCTTCAGCTTCGCCCGGAATACTTCGCCGTTCGATCTGCAGGGAGCAACGATCAGGGTAACTACTCAGTTCACGACCGCCCTCGATGAGCGACGCGTGCAAAGAGGCTGCACCAACGAGCGGGTGAGCGTGGCCTGCCTGTAATCGTCGATCGAGCGCTTCCAGCTCATTCAAGACTCGCCCCATGCGGAGGATGGCGTCGCGACCATCACGGGGCCGGCTTCCGTGCGCGGCGCGGCCTTCAGTCTCGACTTCGACCCACTCGAAGCCCTTGTGGGCGATGGCCACGGCCAGATCAGTGGGCTCGGTCACCACGGCGCCGTCGGCCCGCCAGCGCGTAACGAGCGCTTCGGCGCCGACGCTCGCATGCTCTTCGTCGACCACGCAAGCGACGATCAAGCGCCCCGCTTCAAGCCCTCCGGATTCCGCGATCTGTCGCGCGGCGGCCACCATGGCGGCGACGCCGCTCTTCATGTCTTGCGCGCCGCGCCCATACAAGCGGCCGTTACGCTCGGCGGGATCAAACGGCCGCGTCATGCCGGCGACGCCGACGGTATCGGTATGCCCGCAGAACATGAGGGACCGCCCGGGGGCGCGACCTTCGAGCACGCCAATGACGTTCGGTCGGCCCGGCGCGGCCTCCTGCAGATGCACGTCGAGACCGATTTGCCGGAACTCTTCGACCAATGCGCGCGCGATGCCCGCTTCTCCTGCGGCGTCAGCGACCAGGCTAGGGTTCACCGAGTCGATCGCGACCAGGCGCTTTAGAAGAGCGAGTGGACTCATTGCTTGAGCCTGGCCTCGGCGTCGCGAAGCCCTGCCGCGAGCCAGCCTCGTTCGTTGCTGTTCTTGGACGTCGCATCGAGCGCCTTGAGTGCTGCGATCCGCGCTTGGAGTGAGGCTCGATGCGCACTGTCAACCGCAAGGGCCATGTCGGTCAGATAGAGCGCCCGCAGTGGATCGGACGCGGCCAGTTCCGCAGCGCGGCCCGCCACGGCATCCGGACCGCCCGCCAACCGCACGATCTCGCTGTACGCCTGACTCGCCGGTCCAAACATCGTCGAGACGTTGCCGTCGAACCAGCCGACATAACCTTCGTAGATGCCGCGAATCGACCACGTCAACCGACCATACGACTCGCCGATTTCGAGTTCCTTGGGCAGCGTGATCTCACGCATCAGCGTCAAGACATCCTTGCCCTCGTTCATGCCTTTGACCGTCGCGTCGTGAACGTAAAGGATGGCGTCACGATATCTCGAGAGCTGACGACGAATCTCGTCGCGCCCTCGAATCGCAGGTCCGTGGCTTGGCAACACGAGCTCTGGTTCGAGCGCCAGGACTTTGTTCAGGGACTCGACGTACTCGAGCGCCCACCGCGGACGGGTGCCGCGCAAGGTATAGAGATTGGGGAAAGACTCGTAGAAGTTGTCGCCAACGAACGCGGCTCTCAGCTTCGGGATCCAGACGGTGAGGTGATCGGGCGTCTCGCCCGGCGTATGCAGCAACTCGAAGGTCGTGTCACCAACCGTAAACGTGTGCGTCTTGTCGAACAAGACCGTCGGGTCGGCACGATTCGCCTCCACCGCGGCCGTGGCTCGCTTCGCCGCTCCGGCACCTGAGACTCCGCCGAACTGGGCGACGTTGCTGCGCGCGAAGTAGCCCGCGAGGCGTTCGGTGTACTGCAGGAACTCCGGATAATTGCGATGAGCAATGACGGCAGTCTCGGGCTGTCGCCATGTGCTGATGCCGCCGGTGTGATCTCCGTGAGCATGCGTCAAGACAATCGCTCGAATCGGGCCAGCATTCATCGCCGTGAGCGCAGCCTTGTGAGCGCCAGCCACCGCCGCGAGCGACGTGTCAATGACGACGTTGCCGCTGCTCGTCACCATGAAAAACGTGTTGCTCTGTGGCACGCGCACGGTGGCGCCGCCCATGACGCCAGTCGCCTGGTAAAGGCCGCCGCCGAGATCGATGACTCGTGCCGTTTGCGCGTACGAAACGTTCACGTTCAGTGCGCAGAATCCGACAATTGCCATGAGAGCTCGCTTCATGACGCCTCCCAACAGGGTTCCACGGTTCCAGGGTTCCACGGTTCACGGTTCCAAAGTTCCTAGGCTCGCGGTTGAACTTTTGGAACCTTGGACCTTTTGGAACCTTGGAACTTTGGAACCCAACGTTCTTTAGGGTTGGACCATCCGACCATCCTGGACCCAGACCTTCGAACCGACCCTTACGGTCAGGTCGGTGAAAAAATTCCACCGCACATAACCACCCGTCACCTTGCCGCCCAGCTCGGAGTTGTCGCCGAGCGATAAACGCACAACCCCGGCACCGTAGCCGTAATACGGAATCCACGGCTCGCGCTCGGGTACCGCGAGCAATGGATTGAAGCCCAACGCGAATTCACGAAACGCCCGACCGGCGTCGCCCGCGCGCGCCATCTCGGCTTCGACCGCCTCGCGCCCGCTGGTGGCGGTCACCTCTACCACTCGACCGCGCGAAAAACGAAGCCGTAGCCCGTCGACCGGTCTTCCATCCCACTGCGTGGGCGGGAACTGAACGATTCCTTCGACGGTCTCCTCGAGCGGTGCGACGCGAATGGCGCCGGCCGGCAGTTCGATCTCCTTGTCGATCAGCACCAGCCCACGAACCGCACGCGCGCGCGACGCATCGCCATCTTGCACATTGACCGGCCGGTCACCGGATCGAAACCGCAAGTCGGTGCCGGTTGGGCCTGTGACATGGACCTCGCCCGACTTCAACGCAGCGACAAACTCCTTCTGGCGCGAACCAAGCGCGGAATAGTCCGTCGCCAGCAACGCACGCTGATACGCGGCGTCAATCGCAAACCGTGGTGGCACTGGGGAGCCGGGCACCGCATATGCGCTCGCGCCCTCGACCCAATGAAAGTGAACCGTACGCCGACCGCGGCGCTCCTTGAGATCGTCGTGCAGCCAATCCTGCATCGCGAGATACGCGGGGTGAGTCGTGTTGGCGCCTGGCATCATGATCGCCGCGTCGACGTCACGAAACATGGCCTTGTAGTGCGCGCGCGCATCGCGCGTGCCCTTGGCCAGCACCGCAGGATCAAACGTTTCGGGGACTGGCTCGTGCAGGACCTGCACCACACCCAGGTCGATTCCGCCGGCTCGCATGACTTCGTAGCGGACGTGGGTCATCAGGTCCGCGAACGTTCCCGGATGCGCCACCGACAGTACCCGCTCGCCCGGCTCGAGCGCGAGCTGCTGGACGATGCGTCCGGCCATCGCGGCATAGTCCAGCGTGAGCCGTGGCTGTGCGGTCACTTGGAGCGTCGCAACAACGGCGAGTGCGCAGACGAATCGAGCGATCACATCGCTTTGCGAGCGTCGGCTCGCAACTTGTGATTGAGATGATGGTATTCGCGTCGGATGGCTTGCAGCCGCTCCTGATCGTGCGCTTGGACTGCCTGGGTGCGCTCGGCGCGCAGCTCCGCCATCCGCTGCTTCGTTCTGAGCTTGAGATCCCCGTGCGCGGCGTGGTGCTCGTGCGCGTCGATGCCCAGTGCCAGGCACAGCGCAGGCAGCAAGTGTTCCTTGTTCAGCTGGCTGAACCCTTGAACGGCTTCGTGATGAGTGTCCTTGGCAACCTCTCGCAGCTGCGCGATGGTCATCTTCTTCAGCGATTCGTAGGTGTGAGTCATGGACGCCCCCTGAAGAGAGTGGACGCCCATGCTAACAAAAGGCGGCGGAAGCGGCCGGTCTATTTATGGCTGGTGTCCGTTAAGGCTTCTCCCCGCAACCGACCACAAACTCGCCAGGGACTCGATACCCCTGTCCCAACCGATACGCCGCAATCGACTCCAGATACTCTCGCCGGGCGGCAAGCCGGGTCGACTCGTCGAACCGCGCGTAGGCGAGCGCTACCGGTCCACCGACAAACGCGGCGTCAGCCGCATCCTCACCAGAGTCGTACTCGAGCGTCGAGGCCAGGTGATCCGCGTGGACGTTCACGAATCCCGCGCGGGCGAACGAACTGGCCAGCGCGTCGTGCGTCCCAAGATTGAAGAACATCGGGCAGACATCCGACGCAACCCGCGACTCGACGATGGGGAACACCTCCGCCCAGCCGCATCGGGCCCGCGCGCCCCACACAGCGGCGACCACGCGACCACCGGGCGCGAGCACGCGGTACATTTCTCCGAGCGCGGTCGCGACCTCGGGCACATACATCAGTCCAAGGGCGCACACGACGGCATCGAACAACGCGTCAGCCTCATCGATCGTTTCCGCCTCCATGCGACGACAGGCGACCTGGCTCAACCCACGGCGCGTGGCCTCTGCAGCCGTTCGTTCCACCATCCGCTCGGAAATATCCGTCGCGATCACTTGACCGGAGCTGCCCACCAGGGCAGCAAGCGGCCATGTGACCAAGCCGGTGCCGCACGAAACCTCCAGGACGCGCGCACCCGGTTTGAGCCGAGCCAATTCGACCAGCCGATCCTGCGCCGGTTTGAGCTGCGACGACCATAGCCGCTCATAGTGATCCGCGGCGCGGTCCCACCCGTATCGCTGAATGCGGCGCTGAAGGGCGGCTTCCATGTGCGCGGGTCAGGTCGTTGTGACCGGTGTGATCTGTACTTGGCGAACCACGGGCACGGGATTCACGATATTGTCCCGCCACGAACTGTACCTGTCGGCGGTATCCAGCCAGCGATTGATCACGTCAGCGCTCGCGTCGCTTGTCACCCGGACCACGTAGCGAATCGCGGTGTGGCCCGGCCGAACCTCCTCGCTGACTCCCAGCTCGCCGCGCGCATCGAAGTCCGAGTGCACTTCGACCTCGAGTGACGAGAGCGGCACTTCGAGCCGCGCCGCCCACATCGCGTAGCCCAGCACTAAACACGATCCGAGCGCGGCTCGTCCGAACACGCCCGGCGTCGGCGACGCTTCGTCGCCTCCAAAGGCAGTCGGCATACCGGCGGTCAGCTTCCACGAGCCTTCCTCGATCTCGCAACGGAGATGCTCGCCCAGTCTGACACGCGTGACCTTCGTGCCTTGCCCCACCGACGGCCGGAGCGTGACAGCCTTGACGTTTCGCTCCAGCGCCTCCCTGATACCTTCAGCTATTGCCATGGATCTCGATCATAAAGGGCGCAGGGCTTAGGGCATAGGGCACAAAGCAGGGCACAGGGCGGAGGGCGCAGGGAACCTGGGATTCTCTATGTGCCCTGTGCCCTGTGCCCTGTGCCCTGTGCCCTGCGCCCTGCGCCCATTTCTGTCACAATTCCGACGCAGAGCCTCGGAGGAAACCCATGCCCAGCCCGGCGATTGTCGGTCAATAGGCGGGCTCGTAAAACTGATGGCAGGACGCACGCCTGTTGCCTTGGCGCTCGCCGTCGCAGCGACACTGGTCGCTCACGCGTCGGCCAACCAGAGCGCCGCCCGATTGCCGGCTCAGCTCGAAGAGTACCTCTCGAAGCATGTCAGGCTGACGCCGGCTGCAACGCACGGAACTGCTCGCGGGCAAGCCAGTCACGCGAATGCTCGAGGCCGATCCATCGCATGAGGTTTCGATCTTTGGAGCGATCTGGGTCAATGCGCCGACGGAGCGGTACGTGCAGCTGGTGCAGGATGTCGAGCAGTTCGAGAAAGGCGAGAACTTCCGCATCACCAAACGGATCAGCAACCCCCCACGCGCCGAGGACTTCGCGCTCATGGACCTGCCGGATGAGGACGTCGTTGACCTTCGAAGCTGCCGGGTCGGTGATTGCGAGTTGAAGCTGAGCGAAGCGGCGTTGACGCGCGTCCGCAACGAGATCGATTGGTCGAAGCCCACCGCCGAGGCGGACGCCGAAGCGCTCGCGCGCCAGCTCGCCCTCGAGTACGTCAACGGCTACCTCGAAGGCGGCGATTCGCGACTCGCGGTGTACCGCGACTCGGCGCGATCAACGTTCGTGGCCGGCGAATTCAAGTCAATGGTTGACCGCATGCCGTGGCTGAGCGAGCTGTTGCCTGATCTGAAGCAATACCTGCTCGGGTTTCCCGTGGCGACACTGCCCAACAGCCAGTCGTTTCTGTATTGGCAGGAAGCCAAGTTTGGGCTGAAGCCCACGATCCGCATCAATCACGTCGTCATCAGCCCACTAGCGACACACGTTGCCGTTGCCTCGAAGATGATCTACGCGAGTCACTACTTCTGGACGGCGCTCGAACTCCGCGTGCTGATACCAGATCCCGCGCGCGGTCCCGGCTTCTGGTTCGCGAGCGTCAACCGCAGCCGGTCGGATGGCCTGAGCGGGTTCGCGGGGCGTCTCATCCGAGGCAAGGTGCGAGGCGAAGCCGAGAAGGGCATGCTGGCGGCGCTCAGGACGACGAAGGCGCGGGCGGAAGGTAAGTAGGGTGCCTGAGGTGCCTAAGGTGCCTAGGGTGCCTAAGGTGCGTATTTTGCGGCCAACCGGCGCACGGTGTTGACGTTACGTAGTGTGGCTGGTTGCCCGAGCACCTTCTCGAGCGTGGCGCCGGACATGATCGATTTCAGCGAGGGAACGGCACACAGCCAGTAGAGCTCGCGCCCGTGTACCGTGAATTCGTCGCTCGGGGTGCTCAAGACGGCCACCTTCTGCCGCACCGCCGAACCCGGATGGTTCCGCAGAAACGCGACGTACAAGCGGCCCCCCGGCGGGATCGGCCCACCGAACGGATTGCGCTCGGCTATGGCCGAAATCTCGTTCACCGTCCGGAGAAAGGTCGTGACCGGGTAGCCGAGCGCCTTGTCGAGCCCCTTCTCGATTTGTGCTTCGAGCTTCGACGCTGCAGTCTTCGACGTGAAGACCACGTTGCCGCTCGCGATAAACGTCTCGACCTCATCAAACTTCATCGCCTCGAAGATTGATTTGAGAGCGCTCATCTTGACCACTCGCCCGCCAACGTTGATGGCGCGAAGGAAGGCCACATATCGACATGGCTGCATCGTGAACTTCTTCTCTCACTTCTCAACCGCGAACGTCGTCGAGCGATCGATGCATCACGTACGCATCGACGAAGCCGAGGGCCGCGTGCCTGAATACGCGTGGCAGCGTACCGACGATGTTGAACCCCAATTTCTGCCACAGCGAGACCGCCGCCGTGTTGGTACTGACAACGAAGTTGAACTGCATGGCTTCGAAGCCCGCGCGCTTTGCCTCGCGCAAGCAGTCTTCCCCGAGCGCACGGCCAACCCCACGCCCACTGGCGGACGGCGCCACCATGAAGGAGGCGTTGGCCACGTGGTTTCCGCGATCGATGCGATTGGGAATGAGCTTGTACATCCCGACAACCCGGCCATCGCGTTCCGAGACGCGAGAGATGATGCCAGGGCCGAAGAAGTAGGCAATGGCGGCGTCCCGCGCAGTCTCGGCAGCAAAGACATAGGTGTCACCGGTAGCGACGACATCGTGAAAGATCGACCACACGGCGTCGAAGTCGCCTTCGGTCATCGGTCGGATCACGAGTGAAACTCCACCTCAAACCGTCTGGCGGGCATTCCGCTGAACGCCAAAGATACAGACGTCAGCGCCGTTCATCGCATCGTTGCGCTCGAAGCGTTCGCCGATCTTCTCGGCGACTCGAATCGACGCCAGATTGTCGGGTTGAATGACGCTGATCACGCGGTCGGTGTCGACGTTGGCCCACGTCCAGTCGAGGGCGGCGCGAGCCGCCTCGGTGGCGAAGCCGTTGTTCCAGCGCGAGCGCCGAATGATCCACCCGAGATCGATGCCCGGCCAGCCTTCCGGGTGCCACAGGCCGACGCGCCCAATCACCTCGCCGGTGGCCTTCTCGACGACGGTCCATTGACCGTAGCCGCGCAAGTGCCAGTGCCCCAACATGATCGCCACGTTCCGCCAGCCGGTCACCACTCCCCCGGACGTCGTGCCGAGCACGACATATCGGGCGGCTTCTGGGTCGTGATGTATTTCCGTCAACGGAGCGACATCGTCCGCGCATGGAACGCGCATCAGTAGACGCGTAGTCTCGACCGTGGCGAGACCTGCGTCGAACGTCGTCTCTCTCGGGGGAGCAGAGGGTCTGTTCACGCGGATGGTCTACGTAGGATTGTAACGAAGAGGTGCCTCAAACCGCTTAGAGGCCTCGAACCGCATGGTCACAAACCGACATTAGGTCTAACTGGCAATCCTACAATGGGTAACGTGTCACCCCTCCTGGAGCACGCGCGTTCGATTGCACGGTTGATTGCCGCGCACGGTGGCCGCGCACTGGTCGTCGGCGGGTACGTGCGCGACCGGCTGGTCGATCAGCCCTCACCCGATCTGGACATCGAAGTGTTTGGGATTCCTGAAGCACGTCTCGGTCCGTTGCTCGCGACTCTTGGTCGCGTCGAGGCCGTTGGACAGGCGTTTGCCGTCTACAAGCTCGGCGACATCGACGTCGCCCTCCCGCGTCGCGAGTCGAAGGCCGGTCGCGGGCACAAAGGGTTCATCGTCACCGGCGATCCGACGATGCCCCCGGAGGAAGCGGCACGACGAAGGGACTTCACCATCAACGCCATTTCGTGGGATCCGCTGACCGGCGAGTACATCGATCCGATGAACGGGAGGGCCGACCTCGAGCGACGAATCTTGCGCGTCGTTGATCCGGTCAGTTTCGGTGATGACTCGCTTCGGGTCTTGCGCGCGCTCCAGCTTGCGGCCCGGTTCGAGCTCACGGTTGACGAACAGACGAAAGAGATCTGTCGGCGGGTTCCACTCGACGACTTGCCGGCGGAGCGTATCTGGGGTGAGTTCGAAAAACTCCTGCTGCAAGCCGTTCGACCGTCGATTGGATTCGCGCTGGCTCGCGAGCTGGGCGTCACGCCAACCTTGCTCCCCGAGATGCACGCGCTCATCGATTGCCCGCAAGAACCCGAATGGCACCCTGAAGGCGACGTTTGGATTCACACGCTGATGGTGATCGATCGGGCGCGCGAGGCGAACCACGATCTCGATCGCGGTCGTCTCGCCGCAATCATGCTGGGCGCGGTGAGTCACGACTATGGAAAACCGGCGACGACATCCACGATCGACGGCCGGATTCGATCCCTGGGGCACGAGGAGGCAGGTGTCGAGCCGGCGTCCCGGTTTCTCGATCGCCTGAACGTCCACACGCTGGACGGTTTCGACGTGCGCGCTCAAGTCCTGGGCCTCACCGCGCATCACCTGAAGCCGGGCGCCTTCTACAAGGTGCGTGACGAGCTTCGCGACGGCGCGTTCAGGCGTCTGGCCCTGAAGGTCGACCTCGAACTGTTGGCCCGCCTGGCCCTGGCCGACTGCCTCGGTCGAGCCGGCGCCTTCGATTGCTCGGCGATGGATTGGTTTCTCGAACGAGCGCGCGCGCTCGGCGTCGAGCACAAGGCGCCGGCCCCTCTCTTGATGGGACGTCACCTGCTCGAGCTCGGAATGACACCAGGCCCGCGAATGGGCGAAGTCCTGAGGGCAGTCTACGAACTGCAACTCGATGGCGGAGTGACGACGTTGGAAGAGGCGGTGGCGGAGGCGCGGAAGAAGCTGTAGGACTGGTCGCGGCAGCAGGACTCGCTTCGCTCGTGGGAGTCGCGCCTTCGGCACTCGTAGGCTCGGCGGCTTCGCCGCCTCGTGCGGGCCGCGGCCGCTCGGCCGCGGCTCGTGGACTCGATTGAGCACAGAGCGACGGCCGTAACGGCCGTCGCCCCTACGAGGCGGCGCAGCCGCCAAGTCCCAGGAGCGAGCCAGAGGCGAGCGACTCTTACGAGCGAGCGGTAGCGAGCGAGTCCTTCATCACTGGCTGATGTAGCGGGCGTACTGCTCCGGCTCGACGTTGCCGCCGCTGACAATCGCCACCACCGGTCCGTGGGACGGGGTGATGCCGCCAAGGTTCCGCATCAGGGCCGCCACGGTCACGGCCCCGCTCGGTTCGACGACGAGCCGGGCGTTACGGAACAGCCAACGGATCGCGCGCACCATCTCGTCGTCTGGCACGGTCACGACCTCGTCAATGAAGGCTCGCACGTGTTCGAATGTGAGATCGCCGGGACGAACCGTCAGTAGCCCATCCGCGATGCTGCCCGTCTTGTCCAATGTGACAACGTGACCCGCTTCGAGCGATCGCTTCATCTTGGGCGCGCCTTCGGGCTCCACGCCCACTACGCGGATGTGTGGCGCTCGTTGCTTGATAGCGGCCGAGACACCCGAACTGAGCCCACCGCCGCCAACTTCGACCAGGACGGCGCCCACGTCGGGGCATTGTTCGAGGATCTCGAGCCCGACTGTTCCCTGACCCGCAATGATCATCGAGTGGTCGAACGGCGGCACGATGGTCAAGCGCCGCTCGCGAGCCAGCTCCTCGGCTCGCTGCTTGCGATCGAGCGAGGTCGTGCCCGCAAAGGTCACTTCCGCGCCGTACGCCCGTGCGCCCTCGACTTTGATCGACGGCGCCGTCGTGGGCATCACGATCACCGCCGGAGCGCCGAGGGTCCTCGCGGCGAGTGCGACCGCCTGGCCATGGTTGCCCGATGAGTAGGTGATGACCCCACGCTGCAGCGCCTCTGGCGGGAGCTGCGCGAGCATGTTGTAGGCGCCTCGAATCTTGAACGCCCCCATCGGCTGGAGGTTTTCGCACTTGAGCAGCAGTCGGCCATTGCCGTCACCGGTTGGCCATGGCACCTCGAGCAACGGCGTGACACGAGCGGCCGGTCGAATGCGTACGGCCGCCGCCTCGATGTCTGCAAGCGAGACAAGATCCACCACTAGTAGCCTGTGACAGCTAAATGACTATTGGCCCGGCGCTCTTCGGACTTCCGCCTGAAGGCGGAAGTCACGCGATATCGTTCGTCACTCGTGGCTTCCGGCTTGAAGGCGGAAGCCACGCAATATTGTTCGTCACTCGTGGCTTCCGGCTTTAGCCGGAAGATCGGAGGCGCGATAGCGAACCAGCTGTTACAGTCCACTAGGAACGTTTCCGCGCGTTGGCAAACTGGTCGCCGTCGTTGTAACGAGGCATCTCCTGCTGCGCGGCAATGCGCCAGGCGAGCTGCGCGAGCAGCCGCATATCGTCGACCGCGCCGCTGAAGTCCCAGTTCGGGTTGAACTCGTCACTGGGCTGGTGATAGTCCGTGGTGTTGTAGGCTTCCTGCTTCTTCTTCAGATCCGCAGCGCTGGGGCCCACGAAGTCACGAGGCTCGCTGATCGACAGTGCCGGAACACCCGCCTTGGCAAACGGAAAGTGATCGGATCGGAAGAAGTATCCACGCTCCGGATGCTGGTCTGCACCGAGCGTTCTGCCCCGTTCCTTCGAAAGCGCTTCCGCCATCGGCCCCAACGTGGACCGATCGGCGCCGAGCAGCACGATGTCGTTCGTCTTACCGAGATAGTTGATGCCATCCACATTGATGTTGGCGAGCAGGCCCTCCATCGGCATCGCCGGGTGCTGCGCGAAGTATTCGGCGCCCAGCAGACCTGATTCTTCGGCGGTCGTGAACACGAACAACATCGACCGCACCGGCTTGACACCTGCCTTCGCCATCGCCTGCGCGATCATGAGCACGCCGGCACATCCGGAGGCGTTGTCGTAGGCGCCGTTGAAGATGCGGTCGGTGTCGGGTTTGTCGCCTGGACGCGGCTCGCGGGTGCCGAAGTGATCGTAGTGCGAGGTAAACACGACCGCCTGCTGTTCGTTGACCCCTTTCAGTCGGCCAATCACGTTCGGTGACGTTTTGCGGGCCGAGCGTTGCTGCAGCGTGGCGGCCGCTCTGAGATTGAGCGGCACCGACTTGAAGCCGCGCTGGACAGCGGCAGCCCGCAACCGATCGAGGTCCTGGCCGCCGCGTTTGACCAGGTCTTTGGCGGCGTCGTTCCGCATCCAGGCCTTGATACCGAGCGCCGGTGCACCCGCCGCGGGCGGCAGCGAATACTGCGTGCCCGTCCATGACGACTGCACCACCTGCCACGGATAGGTGGCCGACTCGTCGGTGTGGATCAGAATCGCGCCGGCAGCCCCTTGTCGCGCCGCCTCCTCATATTTGTAAGTCCAGCGTCCGTAGTACGTCAGTGCGTTGCCGCCGAACAGCGTCGGCTCATCGGGCGGCGCTGGCGGGTCATTGACCATCACCATCACCCACTTGCCCTTCACATCGACGCCGGCATAGTCGTTCCACTTCAACTCGGGCGCAACGATGCCATGACCGACGAAGACGACGTCGCCTTGCAGATGCACACGCGGTTGCTCGGTCCCGGAAAATGCCACGATGTCGTCGAAGTATCGATACACCGCGCCAGGAACACTCAGCGTGAAGCTCCGATCGACGACCGATTCGACGATCGGCACCGGCTGGAAGTACGTGCCGTTGTCGCCGGCCGGCTCGATGCCCGCAGCCGCCAACTGCGTCGCGAGGTACTCTGCTGCCAGGTTCCCGCCCCGTGTGGACGGCGCCCGCCCTTCCATCACGTCGTGGGACAGCATTCGAATGTGCGCGGCCAGCGGGCCGGTCTGAATCTCCTGCTCGGCCGGCCCGGTCGGTGCGGCAGGTGCAGTCGACGCGGGTGGTGGCGCGCATGCGGCAGCAATGACACCGAGCGTGAGCGTAAACGACGCAATCTGATTCTTGGAGGGCCTGAGGGCGACACGCGGCTTGCGCATGTCCGCCAGATTACTACAGCACTGTCGAGCGACGCCCCGCGGAGCGGCGGCAAAACAGCATAGCCCTAGCGAAGCGGAGCCGACGCATCCCTTCTCGGCGATTCGAGGCGGAGCTTCGCTAGACTAGCGGCGGCGCCCTCCGCGGTACTCTTCGAGGAGCCGCGGGATGTTGGCCGAGACGCTGGACAACGTCGGCGTCCATCCCAATGCTCTCGCACGCGGACTGCGGACCCGCTGATCGAGGGCCAAGGCGTCGGCATAGGCCCCGAGCTTGCGGCGCGCTTCGGGCATTGGCATGTGCCGCACATCGGGCCGCTGAGCGAGGTGATCGGCGATCGCGTCCACGATGTCGTTGACACGCTCGTCGCCCTCATCGTTCGCGTGAAAGATACCTCGCGCGTCCGGCGCTTGCAGCAGCCGGACGTATAACTCGCCCAAGTCGCGATCGTAGACGGTCGGCCAACGATTCTTCCCTGGTCCAATGACACGGACCAGGCCATTCATCGCGTCCTTCAACAGGTCGGACACGATGCCTCGCGAGCCTCCGTACACGATGCCAGGCCGAACGACGACCGTGCGGACTCCATTGGTGCCGGCGTCGAGCACGAGTTGCTCGTGAGCCGGCCGCCAGGCGGAATAGGCGGCGGGATCGAGCGGCGCGGACTCGTCGACGGGCCCCGTCGTCGTGCCAAGCACCCAGACTCCGGAGGTGTAGATGAAGGTTCGCGTCGCGGCGGTCGGATGGCGAGTCAGCGCAGCGAGGAGTGTTTGAATCGCCTCTCGATCTTTATCGACGCCCCGCACCGAGCCTTCAAGCGCGGTGTGGACCACGGCATCAGCGCCGTCGATGGCCGCAAGGTAGGATGACGGTGTGCCGAGCTCACCGATGACAGCGGTGACGCCGCGCGACCTGAGACGATCCGCCTGCTCGAGGTCGCGGACGACCGCCGCGACCCGATGACTGCTGCGAAGCAGCGCCTCGAGAACCGCTGAACCGATGTAACCAGTAGCGCCCGTCAGAAATACCCGCATCCTGCACCTTGGTCTCGCGAAGCCGCTAATTGTAATCCGACAACCCGATACTCAAATGTCCCAGACGCGGCCGCCGTCGAAGAACGTAATCATCCCGTCCTCGCTGACCTTCAAAACCGGGCCATAGCGACTGGCGGCCATCGCCGCGGTGCTTCTCGCCCCTTCGGTCGTGCCTTCAGCGGTGGCAAACGCACTCGCCGGGTGGCGCAGAATCGCGCCGACGGCCAACAGTTCGCCCCCGGGCTCGGTCACGATCGCGCCGTCCAGCGTGGCCAGGGCTTCGAGCACGCTGGCGTCGAGTTCCGTGACGGTCCGGCCAGCCAGCACGTGAAGCAGGTGCCGCCGCGAAGGCGTGTCGGGGTCCGACTGTTGTCCAACCAGTTCCATATCCAGTCGATCCTGGTCGGCCACCAGCTCGGGCAGCGACTCGATCGGGTGTCGGAGGACCACGAACAGTGCCCCCTCACGGTCGTCGGCCAGGTCGAGAGCGGTCTGGAACAGTCGGCGCGCCAACGCCGGCCGGCCGACTGCCGCCGACCACATGACGTATTTGGCCTGGAGGTCGAGGAGGTGCCAGTCCGCGTTCCTGAAAGTGAAGATCTGTGCCCCCTCCGCGAACACTTTGATCTCGTGACTGGGGCTCAGCACGATGCAGACATGCTGCCCCAGCCGGGTCGCCTCCGCGTGAGCGGCGTAAGCCCTGGCGCACGGCACGTCCACCCCGCTCGGCTCGCCGATGGACGCCCATCCCCATCGCCCAATGTCGACAATGTCGAGCAGGCGGCCGTCGCGGGCGACGAGGAACACGGTGCGCACCCCGTCGGCCAGTCGGAAGAAGCTCTTGATGGACGTCAACGCACCGGTGTAGTGAGGCGTGTCGCGCTCCGCGGCGGGATACGCGCCGATCGGATCGGCGTCCCCTTCGAGCAGCAACACGCCGGTCGAAATCGGCTTGTTTTCGTAGCTCGAGAGCGCGGCGACTCGCATCATCTCGAGCACCTCGGCGACGCGATCCGATCGACCACCGTCAGCGCGCGGCGAGTACGGTGTCCCGTCGAAGAACGCCCCGACGTGTCGGTCCTCGATGGCGCCGCTGAACAGGCCGGCGCGCTCGACCATCAGCTCGGGATTCAGGATCGTCTTGAAACGAGCTTGGAGCACGCTGCCAATCGCGCGAGCAAATCGCACTTCATGCGGCGTGAACGGACGACGCGGCGGGACCCGCAGAACGTAGCGATTGCCAAACCACCGCACGACGAGCGCGCAGGGGTCGTCCGTCGCTTCGATCGCCAGCCGTCCATCGGACGAGGGCGAAGGCTCCGCGGCCGTCTCCAGGGTCGCTCGCTCGAAGAACCGGCGGAGCGCCCGCTGGAGGAAGATGTCATAGTGAGCGCCGACCGCAAAGGTGGGCGGGAGGTTCGTAGCCAATCGGCTGTGATCATAATCCGAGTGTGGATTACTGGGTGCGGGGTGCGGAGTTGAGGCCAGGTGCCAAGTGCGGAGCGGCGATTGCGTAACACCCTCGTCGACCTGTTCCGCGATCTCGAACAGCATCGCGGCGACTTTCTGGTATACGACGACGGGTATCGGGTCCGCAGATACACGTACAAGCAAGTGGCGCGCGGGGCGCGGGCGTTTGCCGCGCGACTCGCATCCTCAGGAATCCATCAAGGCGACAAAGTCGTCTTCTGGGGCGAAAACCGGCCCGAGTGGATCGCAAGCTATTGGGGCTGCATCATCGCGGGGGTCATTGTCGTCCCCGTTGACTATCGCGCATCCATCGACTTCCTGATCAAAGTCGCTCGTATCGTCGACGCCAAGGCCCTGCTGATCGGGGATGACGTGGCGCACGTGTCTCAACTACCCGACCTGCCCGCCATTCCCGTCTGGCGCTTTGACGAGTTCGACTGGAACGCCGAGGCAGCGATGCCCCAGGTGCGGATCGAACGACAAGACGTCGCGCAGATCGTGTTCACGTCGGGCGCCACCGCAGAACCCAAAGGCGTGGTCATCCGGCATGCAACGTGCTGGCGAACGTCGTGCCGGTCGAGAACGAGGTCGCCAAGTACAGAAAGTATGCCTGGCCGTTTCTCCCGCTGCGCTTTCTGAATCTTCTGCCCTTGAGTCACCTGTTCGGGCAGTCGATGGCGACCAACATCCCGCCCATGGTGGACGGCACGGTCGTGTTCATGCGGAGCTTCAATCCGCACGACATCGCGCGCATTGTCAAGAGCTGGCGCATTTCGGTCATCGTCTGCGTCCCGAAGATCCTCGATGTGCTGAAGGATCATGCGCTTCGCATCGACCCCGATGCCGCGACCCTGTCCGAGTCGAGACGGTCGATTCCTGGGCGATGGTGGCGCTACCGCGCAATCCATCGGCTGTTTGGTTTCAAGTTTTGGGCGTTTGTCGTCGGAGCAGCGCCGCTGCCCTCCGAGCTCGAGGAGTTCTGGAAACGCCTGGGCTTTGTCGTCATTCAGGGTTACGGGCTCACCGAGACGGCTCCGATCGTCACCTTGAACCATCCCTTCAAGACCAGCACGGG
The DNA here is from genome assembly GCA_963802675.1 of uncultured Acidobacteriota bacterium. Classification (GTDB taxonomy): domain Bacteria; phylum Acidobacteriota; class Vicinamibacteria; order Vicinamibacterales; family UBA2999; genus JACCSI01. The sequence goes on along the minus strand of CAWDJL010000013.1, from coordinate 1,048,981 downwards.
ATCGGTGGGAACCCCCATCAAAGGCGTGGAGGTCCGAATCGCTGAAGATGGCGAGATCCTGGTGCGGGGGGAGAACGTGACCACCGGGTACTACAGCGTCGAGGGCGCCACCACCGACGCGCCTTCACCGGGCCGCACGCTCGACGCGGACGGATGGCTCCACACCGGCGACATCGGCACGATCGATGACCAAGGCCGCGTTTTCATCAAGGGCCGCAAGAAAGAAATGATCGTCACGCCGGAAGGGCTGAACGTCTTTCCAGACGACGTCGAACGGGTCCTGAATGCGCAAACCGGCGTGCGCGAGTCGGCCGTTGTCGGTCGAGAGACCGACGGACAGGAACGCGTTCATGCCGTGCTCGTGCTCGAAGCCGCGACCGACCCTGAAGCGGTTGTGAGAGAGGCGAATCGGACGCTGCAGGATCATCAACGGATCCGCAGCTTTTCCATTTGGAGCGACGATGGGTTGCCGCGCACCGAGGGCACCAGGAAGCTCAAACGGAGCGCGATTCGCGAGTGGGTCGCAGCAGGCGCAGGTCCAATTGCCGCGGGCGTCCACGAAGATCCATTGGCGGACCTGATCAGCAGGTTTGCTGCCGGTCGGGCAGTCGAGGCCGACACCGCGCTCGATGAATTGGGACTCAGCTCACTCGAACGTGTCGAGCTCATGGTGGCGATTGAGGACCGTCTCCAGACTCGACTGGACGAATCACAGTTTGCTTCAGCCCGAACGCTGAGTGACGTCAAAGCGTTGCTCGACCGGCCGGTCGAGAGGGCTGAGGTCGCCGAACCGGTCGACTTCCCCAGGTGGAACCGCCACGCCGTCGTCGGCGTGATCCGTCGTCTGAGTCAGGCCACCTGGATCCTCCCGCTGGCGCGATGCTTTGCGTGGATTACTGTTCGAGGCCGCGAGCACCTTGAAGGGTTGCAACAGCCGGTCGTTTTCGCGGCCAACCACCAGAGCCACTTCGACGTGCCGGTCATTCTGGCCGCGCTTCCGGGGTCCGTCCGGAAGTCGGTGGCGCCCGCGATGTCGAAGGAATTCTTCAAGGCGCATTTCTTCCCGCAGGCCTTCACGTGGCGCCAGGTGTTGGGCAACCGTCTCAACTACTACTTGGCTGCGTTCTTCTTCAACGCCTTCCCGCTACCGCAGCGTGAGGCCGGCGCCCGGCAGACCATGCGATACATCGGCGAAGTCACCGGCGACGGAAACTCGATCCTGATTTTCCCCGAGGGGGTCCGCTCCGAGACCGGCGAGATGACGACGTTTCGGGGGGGCATCGGGATGATTGCCTCACGGCTGGATCTCCCGGTCGTACCGGTCAAGATCGAGGGCGTGCACCGGATTCTGCACGTGAAGTCGAAGTTCCCACGGCCAGGCCCGGTCACGGTCACCTTTGGCGCCCCGTTGCAACTCAAAGGTGACGATTATGCGGCGCTGGCGCGCGAGGTGGAGCAGGCCGTTCGAGGGTTGCCGTGCAGATCGGCTGGGTAACCCAGGTATGGCATAATGGTTGCTTCGCCGAATGAGTAAAGATGATTTAATAGATATGCAGGGCACGGTTGTCGCTGTGCACAGCGGTGGTCTCTACCGCGTGCAAGTGGACGCCGGCCACGAGGTGCTGGCCCAGTTGAGCGGCCGGATGCGGCGGTTTCGCATCAAGGTCGTCCCGGGCGATCGAGTGACGGTGGGCATCTCACCCTACGATCCTCAGCGCGGAATCATCACCTTCCGCGCCCGGTAATCCACATTGAGTTCATCAGTTCCCGCTTCCGCCCGGTCGTCGCGGAGGGCCCGACTCGGGGTCCCGTCAGGGCTCGTCCCGTCTCCGCCGGTCGCGCCCGAGCCAGGCATCGGCCGCCATCGAAACGACCGTGCTTGGTCCCGATATTCCCTGGGAGCCGATCGACCCGGACGCGGCACCGATGCCGTTCACGTCGCTGGCGATCCATCCCCAGTTGATGCAAGGACTTCACGACCTGGGATACGAGGGGACCCGTCCCGTCCAAGGCGCGGTCATCCCGCGCGCGCTCGAGGGCGGCGACGTCGTGGCGTGTGCCGAGACCGGCACGGGGAAGACGCTGGCGTTTGCCCTACCGATTCTTCAGCAGTTGCTGATCGAGCAGCCGCCGTTTGGCGATGCAGCGCGAGAGCCTTTCACGCGAGCGCTGATTCTGGCGCCGACGCGTGAGCTCGTCGTGCAGATCGAGGATGCGTTCGTCGGTCTGACCTATCACTCCCCGGTCTCCACGGTACCGGTGTTCGGCGGCATGGCGATGGATCCGCAGGAGCGGGGGCTCAAGGCTGGTGCGGACATCGTCGTGGCCACCCCGGGCCGCTTGATGGACCACATGCGGCACGGATCCGACGGATTTCCTGCGCCTGCAGGTGCTCGTGCTCGACGAAGCGGACCGGATGATGGACATGGGCTTCTGGCCTGACGTGCAGAAGATCGTCGGCACGCTGCCGCCCGAGCGTCAGACTCTGCTGTTTTCGGCCACGATGCCGGCCGAAATCCTGAAGCTGGCGCGAGACGTCCTGCGGATGCCCACCTATCTACAGGTGGGCGCCAATCGTGGCGCCGCGCGGACCATCAAGCACTCGATCGAACAGTTACCGCGCCAGGCGAAGATCGACTGGCTCGCGCACTTCGTGCGGCGCAACGCGACCGGCCCCGTGCTGGTCTTCGTCCGCACGAAGATTGGCGCCGATCGGGTGGCTCGTCAGCTTCAAGCCAAGCACATTCGCGCCGCCGCCCTGCACGCCGATCGTACCCAACAGGAGCGCCTCGAGGCGGTCGAGGGCTTTCGCGCCGGCAAACATCCGGTGCTCGTCGCGACCGACATCGCGGCCCGCGGTCTCGACATCGAAGGCATCGCGCACGTCGTGAATTTCGAGGTGCCCGATTCGTCCGAGGCGTACGTTCACCGAGTCGGCCGTACGGGCCGCTCCGGCGCCGAAGGACACGCCATCACTCTCGTGGCCCCCGACGAGCAACGCGCCTGGCAGGCGCTGGAGAAACGAGTTGGACTCCGGCTTCAATAACGGCAACGGGCCACCAAAACCGGGCGACACCCAGGCCACGCCGCTGTCGCCGGCCGCGGAGCGATTCCAAAGCTGTCGCTGGCGGAAAGCCGCGGAGGACGGGACGCCCGAGCACTGCACTCATCGCGACGTGCTGCCAATGGCCGGCACTGCCGGCTTCGTCCCGGAGTCGTGGTGCATCGACTGCAGCTTCTATAAGGCTAAGCGGATGCCGCGCAAGAAGCCCGAGGAGTCGCCACCCAGCGACACGTGGCGACGGTGGTGAGAGTGGGACGAGCGGAGCAAGTCCTTCCTACCGTCGCAGGGTGATCCCCAGGGCTGCCTCCAGGTCAAGCTCGAAGCTCGGTGGCCCCGGCGCCAGCGCCGTCTGTCGTCGATAAAGCCGCACTGTTGAGTGTGCAGGCGTAGGATCCCCAGGCACTACTTCGCGGACCAGCGACCAATCGCTCGAGCTCGCGAGCGCTCGCTTGAGCAGCTGATGATGGGCGGCGTTCTTCTCCATTTCGTCCATGGCGACGAATTCCACCCGCGCACGATCGAGGGCTCCCATGAGGGTGTCGGCGTCATGGTACGTCGCCGCGTAGTTGGACCCTATCCATGATGAGGCGGCCAGAAATTTGCTCGCGCGGAGCACGATGGTTCGCGGCGACAATTCCCTCGTCGCGACCGCAGAAACGAAAGCCCCTTCGCCGATTGGGTCGGAGCACACGAGGGCCGTGCCGTTCGAGTGCAACCCCGTTGTCAGCATGACATCGGCGGCCTCAGAAAACCCTCGACGCGGTTTCTTTGGAATGTAGTAGCCCGTTGCAAGGAACACCGAAAGAGCAACCACTGCCACAGTTATTCGAGCCCTCGGGATTCTTGGGTGCAGCTGAACCGCCAGCCACTGCAAACCAGCGACACAAAAGAGCAACAACCCTGCGAACGCGGGCAGCATGTACCGATGAGCACTGATCGGGTAAATCACCGAATGGAAGAGCCAGTCGCTCAACACGAGCGCCAGCAGGCTGTTCCATAGTCCATTGCCCTCACCACGTCCGACCGTTCTCCAGATGCCGAGCAGCCCGAGCGGGACGAAGATCAGTCCGGGCTCTCGGGCGAGCAGCACGATGTTGTCCCACCACGCGGTCCACTGCTGACCTCCCATTTCGGCAACAAATGTGAACAACGGCCACGAGAACACGTACCAAGGAAGACAGATCACACACACGAGCAGTGGCACGCTCCACAGCGACCAGCACTTGAAGATGAACCATCGGCGACTCGCCGCAATCGCGATCGGCGGCAGGAGGACCAACGCAAGGGCGTTGTTCTTCGTCAGCATGGCGGCACTGGCTAAGATCCCGAAGAGCATCGCGTCTCGCCAACGCAGAGAATCGAGATATCGACCAAATACGACCGCGGCCGACAGCATGGCGAGTGTGCAAGCCATGTCGAGTAAGACAGACGAGGTCGTCCGCTGAACCGTGGGAAGCAGCACGAACCAAACGGCACTTGTCAGCGCCAGCGCGAGGCCGAAGCGGGCGTGCATCGTTCGGAAGATCACGTAGGCCAGCAGGGTCGAGGTGATTGCGACCAAAACGAGTGCCGAGGCGGGCGACGCAACGGTCAGAAACATCCAGCTCGCCAGAGCCAGATGAAACATCGGAGGCCAGACACCAAACGCGACCTTGGGATAATGCAGGTAGTACTCTTGCGCAAACTGCAAAGGAGATGCCCCGAGCGCATCCGTAAAGTACGTGCGAATCATCAGGGCCGTAACGTAGTGGGCTGCCTCATCCGGGTTGGCGCTCAAACCGGTCTGCAAGGCGCCGGAGTAGTTCAACGAAAGAAACGTCAGCACGCCCAAGCCTGCGACGATTGCTGCCTGGATTGCTCCATGAGCGAACCGTGAGGGACCAGCTGGCATGTTTTTCTGGTAGAGCTTAGCACCACGGCAGAGTCGCTCCAAAATCCGGCAGAGGTGCTAGTCCCCGCGCATCGCCATCACGGGTGGCACCCCCATGGCTCGTCTCGCAGGCGTGTAACTTGCCATCACAACGGCGGCGGAAGTGATGATGGCGACGACCATGAATGCAGTGGGGTCGGTCGCGGTGACGCCGAACAACATCCCCCTCAGGAGCCGCGTCAAGCCAAGCGCTGCGGCAAGCCCGGCACCGAGTCCCACGGCCGCGAGCGCGGCGCCCCTGCCAACGACCAACCACAATACGTCGGTTGACTCGGCGCCGAGAGCCAGGCGAATTCCGATCTCACGGGTGCGCTCAGCCACGAGGTACGAGATCAAGCCATAGATTCCCAGCGTGGCGAGCAGCAGCGCCACTGCGCTGAAGACGATAATCAGCGTGAGACTGAAGCGCCGGCCCGCCAGCGCACGATCAAAGGCGTCTTCGATGGTGCGAATCTGAATCGGCAAGTCAGGATCGATCTGCCGTACGACTTGCCGTGCGACTGGTGCGATGCTGCCTGCCCTCGTCGTTCGCAAGACCACGCTGAAGCGCGTCGCCATACGCTGACGGTAATAGCCGTAAAAGAGTGGACCAGGCAAGGTTTCCGGTGAGATCTCCCGCACATCACCCACCACGCCGACGATACGAAAGCCCCGGACGTCGCCGTCCATGTTGCCGAACTGCACGAAGCGGCCGATCGGATCCTGGTTCGGCCACTTCGTGTCGGCCAGCGATTGGCTGATGACCGCGACGTGCGGCGCATCCGGTCCATCCCGCTCGTCGAAGAGTCGCCCACGAATCAGCGGAATGCCCATCGTCGAGAAGTACTCCTCGCTGCCAATGCGATAGCCGGCGAACCCGACGCGTGTCTTGAGCTCGTCGCCCAAGCGAGCGCGATCGTCGAAGCTCTGGATCTCATCCACGCGCGTCATCTCGATGAACTGGCCGTTGGCGCCCGCGCTGCCAAGCGGGAACGAATTGATTAGCCCCGCGCTCTCGACGCCCGGAATGGCGCCGAGCTGGGTCATCAGCTCGTGCTGCGCCGCCTTGCGCTGAAGTGGGTCGGCAGGGGTTTGCGAGAACGGCCACGACAAATCGAGGACGACCGCGCTATCGGTACGGTAGCCGGGATCGACGGCGAGAAGCTTCGCGAAGCTGCGAGCCAGCAGTCCGGCGCCGATCAAGAGCACGACCGTCAATGCGACCTGCGCGATCACCAATCCCTGGCGAACGCGCTCGCTGGTCTTCCCGCCGGCCGTCGTCCTCGTCCCCTCACTCAGTGTGTCGCGGATCTGCTGACGTGATGCGCGTAGGGATGTCGCGAGACCAAGGACGACAGCGCTCGTGACCCCAACTCCGATGGCGAACAGCATCACGCGCCAGTCCACCTGAATGCTCTGCAGGCGCGGCAAGTTGCCCGGTTGCAACGTCACGAGCGCCTGCACACCAACCAGCGCGATGGCTATGCCCAGGAGCGCTGCCGCCCCCGACAGCACCATTGCTTCCGCGAGCAGTTGTCGCGTGATGCGGGCGCTGCCGGCGCCCACGGCCAGACGGACAGCGATCTCTCGGCGGCGGGTGGAGGCCCGGGCCAACTGAAGGTTCGACACGTTGAGGCAGGCGATGATCAGCAGCAGCATGGCCGCGCCGAACAGGACCAGCAAGGTTGGCTGTGCGGTCGCCGTCAATTGCTCTCGCAATGGCACCGCGGTCGCATCGGACATCCAAGTGCGGTCGCCGTGCTGGGTTTTGAGTTGTCGAGAGAGTGCACTGATCTCGGCCTGCGCGACCGGCAGCGACACTCCCGGCGCCAGCCGGGCGACGACCTGAAAGTTGTGTGCCGTGCGCGATTGCTGGCGTGCGGTGATCTCTCTCGGAGTCCAGAACTCGCTCGCAGCCGGATAGTCGAACCCTGGCGGCATGACCCCGACGACGTGATGAACCTCGTTGCTGATGCGGAGCGTCAAATCGGCCAACGGCGCGGCGCCGAGCCTGGAACGCCAGAGGCTGTCACTGACGATGACCGCGCGGGCGCCCCCGACCTGGCGCTCGCCGTCAACGAAGAGACGACCGAGCACCGGCGTTTGACGCAGCACGTCGAAGAACTCCCGAGACACGCTCGCGCCAGTAATCATGGTGGTCTCGGACCGAAGCGCGACTGGAACCGCGCCGGAAGCCATCAGGGCCATCCCTGCAAAGCTTCGCGTCCGTTCCTTCCAATCCTCGAAGTTCGGTTCCGAGGCGTTACCCATCCGCCGTCCGGTGTTGTCGATCTGAAAGAGTCGGACAATGCGATCGGGTTCGGGGTACGGCAATGGACTGAGCAACACGCCGTTGATGGTGCTGAAGACGGCTGTGGCAGCGCCAATGCCAAGGCCTAGCGTGAGGATCGAGACAAAGGCGAACGCTTTCGCTCGCCACAGCACGCGCGCGCCGTAGCGCAGGTCGCGAATGAAGTCCTCGAGAAGCGCCGATCGAAACTCATCGCGTGTCTGTTCTTTCACGTGCTCCACTCCTCCAAACTGAACAAAGGCCTGACGCCTTGCTTCGGCAGGATCCAAACCACGCCGGATGTTCTTCTCGGTCTGCTGATCGATATGAAAACGAATCTCCTCGCTCAACCCGGCCTCGACTTCCCCACGCCCCACGATCGTGCGGAGCCGACGCCAACGCTCAACGAAACGTTCCATGCTGTGCCCTGCTACGCCTGTGCCCTGCGCCTCGTGCGCGCCCTATGCCCTATGCCCTATGCCTTTTCCAGCACCAGGTTGATCGCGCGAGAGATGCGGCGCCACTGCGCAAGCTCATCGGAGAAATGTCTGCGGCCTTCGCGTGTCAGGGCGTAGTAGCGCGCTCGACGATTGTTTTCTGTGACGCGCCACTCCGATTTGATGAGGCCCTGCCGCTCGAGCCGATAGAGTGCTGGATACAACGTCCCCTGTCCGAGTTGCAGGACCTGTTCGGACCACTGCTCAATCCGCTCGGTGATGCCCCACCCGTGCATTGGTTCGAGCTGCAAGGACTTGAGCACCAGCATGTCGAGCGTCCCCTGCAGGACGTCGGACTTCTCTTTGGCCACGGCGTTCCTTTCGATTGACGGAAGGAAGCTATCTGAGGTTGCTTTCGATTGTCAAAAGGAGGGGCCGCCGGCGGGACGGAAATGGACCGCGACGCAGGGTACGAGGACTCGCTTCGCTCGTAGGATTCGCTTCGCTCGTAGGCTCGCGCCTTCGGCGCTCGTGGGACTCGCCCGCCTCCGGCGGGCTCGTTGGTGGCGCGGCCGTGCGACCGCGCCCAAACGAGTGGGACGATCCGGTACGGCCTCCGCGTTGCACTTGACGGGAGGCTCTCATGTCACTTCCGTACCACAAGCTCGTTGTTTGGCAGCGTGCTGATGATCTCTTTATCGACATCCATCGTCTGACGGTGCAACAGTTTCCGCGAGAGGAGAGACTCGAACTCGGCTCGCAGTTACGGCGCTCTGCCTATTCTGTGGCGGCGAACCTCGTTGAAGGATCTGCGCGCGAGACTACGCGCGATCGTCTCAGATTCTTCAATATTGCCTCGTCATCGCTGAGCGAGACCGGCTACGGACTTCACGCCGCTCGACGTCTGGGCTACCTCAGCGCGGCAACATATCTCGAGTTTGAGATCCGCGTTCGCGCAGTTGCCGCGCCACTGAACGGCTTGATTAAGAGCACCAAGACGAAACGTACTACCGCTGCTGCGATCAAACTGGCGCGGTGACGATTGCGTCGCTACTGTCTCTTCGCTGGTTTTGAAGCCACAAGGCGCGGCCGACGGCCGCGCCTACGAGCCGCCGAAGGCGGCGAGTCCAACGAGCGAAGCGAGTCCCACGCAGGCGAAGCGAGTCCTACGAGCGAAGCGAGTCCTACGAGCGGAGCGAGTCCTACGAGCGCAGCGAGTCCTAGTCCGAGAACTCACGGGCGAGCTCAACCCACTCGCCCTCTGGCGCCAGCAGCTGATAGTCACGCCAGTGAAGGCGGGCCTCGCTCGACCGACCCATCTTCTCGAGCGTGACGGCAAGGTAGAAGTGCGCATCGGCATAATCGGGTTTCAGCGCCAGGGCGTTGTCGTAGCAGGTCTCGGCATCGAGATAGCGGCCGTGATCGTGGTGAATGTTGCCCAGATTGAAGTGCGCTTCGAAATAGGTCCCATCGAGCGCAATCGCGCGCTCGTAAAGGGCTTGCGCTTCCGCGAGCTCGTCGCGCGCGTAGCGAATGTTCGCGAGGTTGATCAAGGCGGCCACCAGATACGGATCGTTGTCGAGAGCCCTTCGGTACGCCTGTGCCGCCTCTTCCTCCCGCTCGGGCGCCCCATCGTCCAGGGCCGAGCCCATCAAGAAATACTGTTCAGCGGTCGTCAGCGCGCTTCCGGTGCTCTCGGGTTGCGCTCGCAGGACGTCGGGACCTGGAGCGGATCGAACCGGTGCCACCGGCTCGCGGGGCTTGAGTGTGATGATGCGGGCGGGCTGCGCGTCGATTCGAAAATCGAAGGCCAGCTGTCCGGTGCGGGTCGCCTGGAGATCTCTCAACACCGCGCGGAACGACGCGCCCTGCTGCAGATCGGCGTGCACCTGACGAAGGACGGTCAGGTCGCTGAAGCCAAAAAACGTGTCCGCGTTGTTCTTGAAGGCCCGCCGAATGAAACCCCATTTCTGAAGGTAGCGCAGGTGATCCTCGCGGAGGGACGGGTACATCGCGAGGACATCGCGTTGGCCGTAGTGCTTCTCGCGCAGCTCCGCCACGGTCGGCAGCCCGACGAGGCGGCAGAAGTCATCTTCGCTCACCATCCGGATGCGGCCGGGATGCTCGGTGTTGATCTGGGCGGCGCGGCGGAGTTTCTGGCGATGCGTGCTCGGATCGGTCGCGAGCTGACTGATATCCGGAACGCCGTCCGGGTAGGTCTCGCCGCCCACCACGACCAGTGTGGTCTTCATCGTGACGTCGTCTGCCGCCACACCACCCATCTGATCAACGACGCTTCGCGCTTCTTTACGACCGAGTGACCATAGCTTGCCAGTAAAGACGACGGTCTCCCCGTGGAGGGGATGCGCAAAAGGCAGATCTGACATCCGGACGCGTTCAAGATGGAGCAGATCGCCGCCGATGTCAATTTACAATCGTACGCAGTCATGACGAGGAGCGAGGGGTATTCATGATTCTGGCAGGCGATATCGGCGGCACGAAGACGCTCATCGGCCTCTTCGACGTCGAAAGCAAGCGACCCCGGGCCGTTGACATTCGAGAGTTTTCTACGACTGCGTTTGCCGGTCTGCCAGCCATCATCGATGCCTTCGCGTCGCAGCTAACCGGAGGGCGCCTGAACGTCACCGCCGCTGCGTTTGGTGTGGCCGGGCCGGTCATCAACCAATCAGCTGAGATGACGAACGTGGAATGGAGGGTCGATGCTTCGGAACTGGCTGCGCGACTCGGAGTCTCGCGCGTGCGGCTCCTGAACGATCTCGAAGCCATGGCACACGCCGTTCGCGTGCTGGAGCCACACGAGCTACTCACGCTGCAGCCGGGACAGCCGCGAATCGATGGCAACATGGCCCTGATTGCAGCGGGCACCGGATTGGGCGAAGCCATGCTGCACTACGTCGATGGCCGCTATGTGCCAGTGGCAAGCGAGGGTGGGCACACGGATTTCCCCGCGAGAACCGACCGAGACCTGGAACTGGTGCGGTTTCTGCGCGCTCGCTTTGGCCGCGCCGAGGTCGAGCACGTCGTCTCGGGCCCCGGCCTCGTCAACCTTTCCGATTTCACCCACCACGACGCTGGGGTCGACGCACGCGTCCATCCGAACAACGCCATTCCAAAGACACCGGCCGAAGTCGGGAGCGCGGCGTTGTCGCGCCAGTGCCCGAAATGCGTTGAAGCGCTCGACTTGTTCGTCGCGGCCTATGGCGCGACGGCCGGCAACCTTGCGCTGACGGCCGTGACGACCGCGGGAGTCTACATTGGCGGAGGCATCGCGCCGCGCATCCTTCCCGCATTGCAGAATGGAACCTTCATCGGAGCGTTCAACGACAAGGGACCGATGAGGCCGCTGCTCGAAGCGATGCCTGTTCAGGTGATTCTCAATCCCCAATCGGGGCTGCTAGGAGCGGCGGTGTACGCGGATAGCTTGTAGGTCGGGTGGGGCTGGTAGGTCGGGTGGGGCCGGTGGGTCGGTGGGGCTCGTAGCGTTCCTTGCCCCGCCCCACCAGCCCGACCAGCCCTACCAGCCCTACCAGCCCTACCGGCCTTTAGTACGTAACCCTCACGCGATAACGAAGCGTCGCACTACCATCGGCGGCCACCGGCACGCTGAATTGCGCGGCCCACGCATCGGTTTTCGTGCCCTCGTGTGTGGAACGGAGGATGCGCCAGGTGCCACCGATCGGTTCATTCACTTCAACCGTCACCGCCGTGGTCTTGTGGTTCCGCAGAACAATCTCGTATTCCATCTCGTAGACGTTCGAGCTGATCTTCTCGAAGTCGATCTGCTTGCGTTCCGCCACGAGGTCAAAGGCATGGCCGATCTTCAGGTTGAGCGTTTCGTCCTTCGGGGTGTGATCGATACGATCCTCGCCGACGAACTGCAGCCCGCCTTTTGAATCGGCCTGGTAGACGCGCACCACGCCGGCTGGCATCGGCATTCCCAGGCCAGCCTTGGTTTCGTTCTTGAACTCGTAGTAGACCTTCACGACGTCCTTGATCGGCGACCCGGGATGCTGAGCGTTCCGGTAGTAGAACGCCTGGCCGTCGACGATGTAGCGCTTGCGGACGGGAAAGTTGGTGGCGCCGAGCAGGCTGACCTGCTTGGTCTCGTTGTTGTTGACCGACGTTTTTCGCTCGAGGGTGTAGAGGTGATAGTCGGAAAAGGCCTCCTGCGTCATCGGTGCTGCCGCGGCGGCCCGCTCCTGCAGTGCATAGGCCTCCATATCGCGACGTCCGACCATTTGCTTCACACGATTGAGATCGCCGGCCACCAGCTGCAGTTTCGCATTGCGAAACGCCGTGCCGCTGCCGTTGGTCAGCGTCACCCACCCGTCGATATCGCCGACCTTGTCGTCGCGGGCGACGGTCAACACGTAGTCGGCACTCCAATCGAGCTTCGTCGCCAGATAGGACGCTTCGACACGGTGACGAACGGCGCCCTGGTTGTCGAGCGACCAGATGAGCGTCGGCCGTGCGTAGAGGTTCTCGGGCAGTTCCGGGAACCTCATATGGTCGGCATGAAGACCGGTGATGATCTCGTTGCCGATCTGCCAAACCGGCGCAGTGTTGTAGCTGAGGAGCCTCGCCTTGACCTCTTCGTGGCGCGTGGTCCCGTTCTCTTGACGCGAGCGCATCAGCACGACGTCGCGTCCCACGTACTTGCGAAGAAGCTTGTCGGGCTCGAGCAGATCGTACTCGTAGTTCTGCTCGAGAATGCCCAGGCGCGCCGGCTCGGTCAGCGAGCGAAGGTGCACGGTCGCCGGGTTGACCGTCGCCGCGATGTCCATGAAGCGCAAGTCGAAGCTGCCCTGCGGCAGGCGCACGTTCCGAACATCCCGCACGAGCGCAAGCTCCGAGTTATAGACCGTCAGCGCGAGTTCGGACTGGTCGTCGAGGGTGGACGTATCCTGCCCTTCCACCGCTTCGACCGCCGCCGCCGCGCGTGAACTTTCGTGGGTCGCCTGCATCGCCAAACCGGCAACGACCGCGACGACCGCGACCGCGAACCCTGGAACCTTGGAACCCTGGAACCTTGGAACCAACCGTGGAACCCTGAAACCTACCGTCATGTGGATGACTCCTTCAGGATTAGAACGGGGGCGGGGGAATTTCTTGCAGGGGCGATCGGTGGCCGGTGGCCCGTGGCCGGTTAGTTTCCAGTTATCAGTTGCCAGTTCAAAGGCCGCACTCCTTTGAACTGGCAACTGGTAACTGAAAACTGACGAAACTCGCCGTCAGCGCCTTTCCCACGTGACACCGCGATCGCGTGTGGCGAACCGGCGTCCGTCCGCGGTTGTGACCGTCGCCTGGCGGTCGTCGACTGCGACGACAGACACCAGGTCGGCTTTCTCCGGAAACGGCACCGGATCGAACCGGGTGCCGTTCGTCGTGACGAAGACCGATCCACCCCGCCCCACTATCCACGCAACCAACGGAGAGGGAGCATGACCGGCCGCGAGGAGGCCCTGAGTCGACGTCAGCGCGGTCTGCCAGGAGATCCCTGCATCGATCGAGCGGTCGACGCGTGCGCCCCCCGACGATTCGCCAGCGCATCGTGTGTCGGGCGAAATAAATTCAACGGTCGTGTTTTCCCGTTCTTGCTGCGCCATCGCGAGGGGCGGTGGGGCCGCCGGCTCGGCGCGACGCCATTTTGCTGGCGAGCGCCGGCTGCTTGCTTGTCGCCTCGGCACTCCCGACTCGGACTCGCTCCGACACGTCCGCACGGAGGTCGGCCTCCTCTTTTGCTTTCCGGGCCGACTCCGGCGACGTCTTCTCCGCGAGCTGATCGCTCTCGCGCGCGGCGCGCCCACCCGCTTCGTTGGCTTGACCCCTCCGCGCGGGCGCTGGAGCAGGAAGCACGGGCAGCTCCGCGTCGGCCAACGCGGGCGGCGAACTCTGCGCGGTCATGTTCGACGGAGAAACGTGAGGACTCGGCCGCTCCGACTTTCTGGTCCGCTACGACCGGAAGTTCTTGTCGCTGCTCCGCAGGCGACGGCACGAATACCCACACGGCGACCGCGGTTGCCGCGGTCGCGAACGGCACGATCCATCGCAGGTGCCACCACGGTGTTGCGCGCGCCGGCCCCGCGCTGATCGGAGGCTCCGATCGCACGAACGCAGCCAGCAGCGCCTGACAACGGGCACAGTCGCCAAGATGCCGCTCAACCGTGGTCGTCGTGGACGTCGGCAACGAACCCTCGACCCAGGCGGCGAGCGTTTCGCCGTCGACGCACTGGTCAGAAACAGACGAAGGACCGCTTGCCTGCCTAAGCAAGTGATCCAACGACCGATCTCGAGAGTCCCCTGCGCTCACAACTCTGTTCCGCCCTGCGCCCTGCGCCCTGTGCCCTGCGCCCTGTGCCCTACGCCCTACGCCCTCTCTTTGCTAGAACGTTCGGGCGCAACTTTCTTGCCGGCAGACTCCGTGCCCAGCACGTCCGTCAGATCGAGCGGGCCCGCGTCGCTCATCACAGCCTCAAAGCAGTCGGTCACCTGAGCCTCGCTGAACCCCTCTTTTTCACGGAGCTCAACCTCGATCTGCGCACGAATCGCACGGCGGGTGCGCGACAAGTGACGCGACACCGTCGCCTCGTGCTCACCCAGGGCTTTACCAATCTGCGCCAACGTCAACTCCTGCGCATAGTAACAGCCGAGCCGCAACCGATCTCGAGGCTGGAAGCGCTGCCATCGCCGTTTTAAGGCATCGCCGCATGAGCCCGACGTACTGCTCCCGCCTTGGATTGACCGGGGGCGTGGGCGCGGCAATCGCGTTTGGCGCATCATCCGCAGGAACTGGATCCATGCGGCGAAGGCTCCGCAGGCGATCGACATGGCGTTGAGCAAGAATCGCACGAAGCCAGGTGGCCAGGCTGCTGCGGCCATGAAAATAGTGAAAATGGGATCGACGCTCGCCGTCGCGTGCTGTCAGCCCAAACAGCTCGCCGTACAACGAATCGGCGAGCTCGCGCGATCCGCCCGAAGCGTCGATGGCGTCAGCCGCGCGATAGAGGATCGGGCGAAATTCGCGAACGAAGTGATCCCATGCCATCTCAACACCTTCGGCACACGCGCACGCCAACGCCAGATCCTCGAGATGAAGCGCGCTGAGATGACGCTCGAGCGGCTGGTGATCGGGCGGCTCCGAAAATGCGCGGCGCGCGCTCTGTTCGAGCGCGTCAGCGAAAGCGGTCGTCGACAACTGCCAGCGATCGGCCCTCGCGCCGCGATACAGTCGCTCGACGCCGGCTTCGTCGAGCCGCCAGGACGGCATACGTCATTATTCAACGGCAGTAATCAGTTGTCAGTTATCAGTTATCAGTTCAAAGGGCGACACGGCGTCTACGTCGGCGTCGCTGCGACCGCGCAGCGCGAACTCTCGGGCGCCGACGAAACGGGCGGCTGGATCGGCGGCCAGGGCCCGAACGATCGCGGCCGATGCCGCGGCTGGAACCTCGGCTTTCAAGACCCATGGTTCAACGGGAAGCGTGCGCAGCATTTGGCCGATCAGCTCGGGAAGGCTCGGCGCTCGGAACGGCAACACGCCGGTCGCCATCTGATAGGCCAGCACCCCCAAGGTGAACACGTCGGCGGGCGAAGCGGGCGGACCGCCCATCAAGACTTCCGGCGGAATATACGGCAGCTCCTGCTCGTTCGCCTCGGCTCCTCGCAGTTCCTGCTCGCGCATCGTCGCCAGCACGTCCTGCACCGACGCGATGCCCGCGGTCGACATCACGACGCGATCACGACCGCTCTCCTGGGTCAGTCGAATCATGTCCGGATTGACGCCCACGATGAAGCCACCGCGCGCGTTGAGCGTTGCCGTCGCGTCGAGCATTTGATCGAGCAAGCCTGCCACTCGCTCCCACGGCAATGCGCCGCAGCGGCGGAGTTCGTCACGCAGGCTTGGCCCCTCGATGAAATCCGTGACGAGATAGACCAGCCGCTCGTCTTCTCCGTAGTCCCGAACGTGCAGCAGATTGACGTGCGCGACCTGCAGGGTGCGGGCTTCCACGAGAAAGCGCGAGCGCAGCGAGTCCCAATTCGAGTGCTGCTCCTCGTGCCGAAGGACCCGAATGGCAACCGGGACGCCGAGGGCGCGGTGCGCGCCTCGGTAGATCGTGCTGCCGAGACGACCGCGCCCGACCGATTCGCCAAGCTCATACCGCGACAGCAGGGCATCGTCCGGCGCGTCGTGCTGAATCGGTTTCTCGCCGCCCACCGCAGTTTGGAGCGCGCGCACGAAGTCGATCACGGTAGCGAATCGCGCTGACGGGTTTTTGGCAAGTGCTCGCAGGATGACCGCATCAATCTTCGACGTCAGGTTCGGCCGCCGCTTTCCGGGTTCGACCGGATCGACCGAAAGCGTTTGATTCACCAGCGACATCCGGTTGACCGATTCGAACGGCCGGTGACCGGTGAGCATTTCGTAGGCAATGACTCCGAGCGTATAGATGTCGGTCCGTGCGTCAGGCGGTTCGCCCCGCAGTTGTTCGGGCGCGGCGTACCCGAGGGTCCCCAGAAACACGTTCGGGTCGGTTTGAAAGGTGTCGGCATTGGCGCTGGCCTCCTTGACGGCGGCCAATCCGAAATCGATCACCTTGTAGACGCGCTCGCCCGACTCGTAGCGGTGACCGACGATGTTGGCGGGCTTGAGGTCACGGTGCGTGATGGCGCGATCATGGGCGAGCTGGAGTGCCGAGCCGATCGGCTTGAGCACGTCGAGCACGGCCGTCGGGTCCATCGGTCCACTCAGCGCCATTTCGTCACGGAGGCTGGGACCACTGAGGAGCTCCATCACCATGTACGGCTGCCCCGCCTGATCGATGTTGAAATCCAGGATGGTAACGATGTTCGGATGGCGCAACTGTGCGCACGCGCGGCTCTCGCGAAGAAACCGTTGCCGGAGGTCGGATGGCGCGTCGCTCGAGGTCTGCATCACCTTGACCGCCACCTCGTCGCCGAGCAGCGGGCGCCTGGCGCGATAGACCTGACCCATTCCCCCGGTCCCGAGAGTGGCCACGATCTCGTAGCGGCCGTCGAGGATGGCACCGGGGGTCAGCATGAACGGGTACAGGCTACACGTGAACGAGTTCAGCCTCGGCCCGATCCAGCAGGTGCTCGAACCACAGATTCGAAATCTTCTCCTGCACCGAATTCTGGCGCAGGCGCCCCTGCAGGTTCGCAAAGTCGACGCGGTCGAGATCCTGATCCTGGTTATAGCAGGAGAAAATGAACGCTTCCTGGCCGGTCTCGGGATCGATGTGGCGCTGAAGACATTGCGCGCACACTTCCTTCATCATGCACTGCATCGGAGAGTTGATGCTGCCGATGCCGACATGACCTGGTTTGAGATACGGAGCCAGGGCGTCATGACGCGCCAGCCGGACGGCGTTCATCATGCCGTCCGATCCAATCGCAATGATGCGGCTGACCTCGTTCAGGGGCACGCGCTGCGGGCCGAGACGGCCTTCGGCGTAAGCCACCATCGCCTGCACGATGTTGCCGCGGTACGTGAGCATCCTGCGGACGAGACGGAATGATCGGGTCTCCGAGATCGGTGGCCCAGATCACTTGATCAGTCGCCGACTCGATCTCTTCCCGCTTGAAAAGATCGGCGCCGTTTCTGTAGCCCGCAAAGTAGACCACTCGATTACCAGCCGCCTTGAGGGCTTTGGCGATCGAAAACAGCACGGCGTTTCCGAGACCACCACCGGCGAGCAGAACGTTGTCGTTGGTTGGAATTTCGGTCGGCGTGCCCGTCGGCCCCATCACCACGACCGGCTCGCCAGGCTGCAGATACGCGCACAGCCGACTCGACACACCCATTTCAAGGGTGATGAGGGACAGCAGTCCCGCCTCCTTGTCCACCCACGCGCCCGTCAGGGCGATGCCTTCCATCAACAGCGCCGCACGATGCCCATTCGTGCGAATGTGCGGGCTCAACCGCTCGAAATTCTGCAGACGGTAGAACTGACCCGGATGGAAATGGCGCGCTGCCGCCGGAGCGCGGACGATGACCTCGACGATCGTTGGCGTCAGCCTGACGACGCGCTCGACGCGGGCCAGCAGTTGATCGTCGAAGTGTGAAACCATCAGGTCCCATCGCGCGTCGCGCTCTGGCTGCTCTTCCGGATCCAGCGCCGCAATCTCATCCTCGAACAGGCGAACGACGTGCGGATAGCCGTGCTTCGCCGACGCCATCGCCTTGACGACGTTGCCGTTGTAACGAGGGTGATTGTCACCGTAATAGCTGACGAACCGGCCATTGACGTCGTAAGACGTGAAGAATCCGTTGGCGTCGGGTTCGAGCACAAAACGACCGTCGCGACCCTTGACGGCGCGGAACCCTTGAAAGAACTTTTGCCGACTGTCGAGCGCGAACGTGCCCGTGTGCTCTTTCTCGTACGTGATGTTCGGAACGGTCCCGGCAGCGACCAGGACAGTGCGAGCCGGCAGCTCCACGGGTGCGGTCGAGCCATCCAGGCTTTACGAGTGAAGGCCATCGCCTTGACGTGGCCGAAATCGTCGCGAATCGCCGCCACCGGATCGAGGTTCTCAGCGAACACGATGCCTTCTTCGAGCGCCTTGGCGACCTCCTCGTGGTTCAGACGATAGGCGGGCGAGTCCTGCATCCGTTTGCGATAGGCAAGTGTCACGCCGCCCCACTGCCGCACGAGCGCGATGAGATCAGGCGCCTCACCCACACTGGCAGCCCGTGCCCGCTCGGCCCGGACCACGTGGCCATGGGCCAGGAATTCATCGAGGATCTGTTGCTCTTCCGGATCCAGATGACCGCGAACCGCGGTCTCCCCAATCTCACGCACGAGCGCCTCGTAGCGATCGAGGATTTTCTCGACCTGCAGCGGGTAATAGGCGAGGAGTTCGGTCGCGGTGTCGACGCCGGTGAGTCCCCCGCCAATCACCACGGCGGGCAGGCGCACCTGCAGGTTCGACAGTGCGTCCTCCTTGAAGGCGCCCGTGAGCTGCAATGCCATCAGGAAGTCACTCGCCTTCCTGATCCCGCGAATCAGGTTGTTCTTGATATCGATAATGGTGGGACGCCCGGCACCCGCCGCGATGGCGACGTGATCGATCCCATAAGCCCACGCTTCGTCCAGCGGCAGCGCCCCGCCGAAACGAATGCCGCCGTAGATGCGAAGTTTGTCCCGGCGTGCAAGCGTCAGGTGGATCAGCGTCAGGAAGTTCTTGTCCCACCGAACCGTGATGCCGTACTCGGAGACGCCTCCGAAGCCTTCGAGGACTCGCCCGTCAAGCGGCCGATAGATCTCCTTCCATTCTCGAATGGGACGAGGTGGCCGCTTCGCGGTGCCCGTCAACTCCTCGGGGAGTGGCTCGATTTTCAACCCATCAATCGCGATGACGCCGAAGCCTTCGTTGACTAGATAGTGCGCCAGCGTGTAGCCGGAAGGTCCGAGCCCAACCACGAGCACGTTGCGACCGTTGTAGGGCAGCGCGTGCGGGCGCTGAATGTTCAGCGGATTCCAGCGCGTCAGCAGGCCATAGATCTCCACGCCCCACGGCATGTTGAGCACATCGGTCAGCACGCCAGTCTCGATCTGCGGAATGTTGACGGGTTCCTGCTTCTGATAGATGCAGGCCTTCATGCAATCGTTGCAGATCCGATGGCCGGTGCCGGGGCACATCGGGTTGTCCACTGCGACGATTGCCAGGGCACCGAGAGCGTCGCCGCGCTTCCGCACGGCGTGCATCTCGGAAATCTTCTCGTCGAGCGGGCAGCCCGGCAGAGCGATGCCGAGCGCGTTTGTCGTCACCGCGCCGGTCTTGTCGCGAATGCCCTTCGAGCACGTGTCCTTGTCACGTTCGTGGCACAAGACGCAGTAGTGAATCTCGCTGAGAACCTCGCGTGTGGCGTAGCGTGGGTCAGTCAGTTTGAAACCCTCGCGGCGCCGGAGCCCCTCGTCGGGACCAAACGCTGCCTCGGGTAGGGCGGCATTCGGCCGGACCACTCGCACCAGATTCATGGGCTCGAGCGTTTCCGGAAATCGGAAGATGACCCAGTGTTGATACCGCGGGTCGTGCACGTGGGCTGCGCACCATCGTTTGAGCGTTTCGATCTGGGGCGCGAGGGCTTGCTTGTCGGCCTCCGAACCGCTCACGCGCGCCGCTTCTTCGCGGTCCAGCAAGTCGCAGCCGGCCCGCGCCAGCGCAAGCTCGCGCGCGCCCTCATCCGTGATTCCGGCCAACAGTCCGTCCACGGACGCGTGGTCAGCGGCGGTGGCCTCGATGTGCGCGCCGGCCTTGAGCAGCGGCAAAGCGCGGCGCCGGACAAAGTCGATCTTGAAGCGGAAGAGGTCGTCGTACGCCTTCGTCTGAGCGACCATGGCCTCGACTTCGTCGCCAATGCTGAACAGCCGTGCGAGGAAGCGGCTGACGTGAGGCGCCATCGCCACGATCAGGTTCGATCGCGCGACCGGGCCGAGCGCGGTGGGCACCTGCCGATGCGCCGCCCACTCGGCCCACAATTCGGGCTCGAGGCGTCGCACGTCGTCGCAAAACAACTCGTACAGCGCCTGGAGGCGTCGGGGCTCGTGCAGGTGGGCGAACGTAAAGCCGGCAATGCCCAGCCCATCATGCGCGCTCACTGCAGAACTCATGAATTCCTCAAGGTACTCCCTGCCCTCACGACGAGTCAAACGAGCGTTCAAATTCCTCGCGGTGCCGCCAGCAGCCGGCTAGTGGTCGACCGGTGAGCGTGGAGTGTATACGCTGACCTCGTGCGAATCCGACTGAATGGCGAAGCGTATGAGCTGCCGGGCCCGCTGACAGTGACCGAGCTGCTCGCTCACCTGGCGATCGATTCGCGGCGCATCGCCATCGAGCTCAATCTCACCGTTCTCAAACGGGCCATGTTCGATGCGGTCGTCGTCAATGAAGGCGACGAAGTGGAGATCGTGAACTTCGTGGGCGGAGGGACACCGATAACGACGGACGGGCCACAGAGACACTGGAAAGGACTTCGAGCAGCTGCGGCAGAGCGCGGCGTTTCGAGTGCCGGAAGGTCGTCGGCGGATGCGGCGTGATCTGGCCGATGCTGCAGTCGCGGCGGCGGATGATGGCGCATCAGCCGCGAGACGAACACCTCGGGGTAAGATTTGGAGCTCGCGCTGACCGGTAGGAGCTCCGTGCAGACCACAGACCCCGCTGATTCGCTCGTCATCGCCGATCGGACGTTTCACTCGCGCCTTATTGTCGGCACCGGAAAGTATCCTTCGCACGCGATCATGCGCGCTGCGCACGAGGCTGCCGGTACGGAGATGGTGACCGTCGCGGTCCGGCGTGTGGACATCTCGCGACGCACGGAATCGCTGCTCGACTACATCGATACCTCGCGCATCTTCCTGCTGCCCAACACCGCCGCCTGCTACACGGCCGATGATGCCATTCGCACCGCCCACCTGGGCCGCGAGGCTGGCTTGTCCCATTGGGTCAAGCTCGAGGTGATTGGCGACGAGCGAACGCTGTTCCCGGACAACGAGGCGCTCCTCGAAGCGACCAAAGTGCTCGTCAAGGACGGCTTCGTCGTGCTCCCCTATACCAACGACGATCCCATCGTCTGCCGCAAGCTCGAAGACGCCGGGGCGGCAGCCGTCATGCCGCTGGGGGCGCCAATCGGTTCAGGTCTTGGGATTCAGAATCCCAATAACATCCGCATCATCAAGGCGCAGGCCGGCGTTCCCGTCATCGTGGATGCGGGCGTTGGCACCGCGTCGGACGCCACAATCGCGATGGAGCTGGGTGTCGATGGCGTGCTGATGAACACGGCGATTGCCGGGGCCGAGGATCCGGTGCGCATGGCCCACGCCATGCGTCTGGCCGTCGAATCCGGGAGGCTTGCCTTTTCGGCGGGACGCATCGCCCGGAAGATGTATGCCACCGCCAGCAGCCCTCTGGAAGGGGTGGTAGGACACACCACTCGATGATTGAGCGTCCGCGTTCGGTCAGCGAAGGAGATCTGACTCGGCTGAAGCGCGAGCGTGACGACGCCGATCGGCGGTACAACGAGGCGCTCACCGCCCTCGACGGCGCCATCCACAAGCTGCCAGAGTTTCCGCACCCGCCGTCGCCCCCCGACGATTCGCAGGTGCCGCCGCTCAATACGCGGTGGGAGGTCTTGAAGTCGGCGCCCGCGTTTCGCTCCGGCCTGCGCGGACGGCTGGCGCGGTTCGTGTGGGGGCTGGTCGAACCCGTGTTCACGACGCAGCAGGCGTTCAACTCGGCCACGGTCGATCACATCAACCGTAACCTGTCGGGCCAGCGTGAGACGCATCAGGCGCTTGCGAGCGCGATCGCTCTGGTCGAGCAGCAGGCGCACCAGCTTGCGCGCTTCCAGTCGTGCCTGATGATCTACCTTCAGCAGATTACGCCGTACGTCGATTCGAAGGACTACGAGTTCGCCGGAATCAGCCGTCGCATCACCGAGGACACCCAGCAGGAGATCGATCGGCTCCAAGCCACTGCGCGGGGGCTCGCCGCGAGCGTGAGCGGTGTCTCCGACGAGATGCTCCGACGCTGGGAATCACTGTTCGCCCGCGACCAGCGCTACACCGGGCGCATCGATGAGATTCGATCCGCGCTCGCAGTCGTGCGACAACAGACGACCGCGCTCAAGCGAATCGTCGAGCGTGAGCACGGAAACACGGAAGCCCGGAACACGGAAGCCCGAAAGTCGAGCAATCCGTGGGTGGGGCCTCGCAACCGCCCTCCGGCGAGCCGTCACTCGACGCATGGCAATATGTGGCGTTCGAAAACCTGTTCCGCGGCTCACCCGACGAAATCCGGAAGCGCCTTGACGACTATGGGCCGCTCTTCGAGGGCGCGTCCGATGTGCTCGACGTGGGCTGCGGTCGGGGCGAGTTGCTCGAGATTCTGGCGGCGCGTGGCATCAGCGCCCGCGGCATCGACCTCAACCGCGAGATGGTCGACGAATGCCGTGGTCGAGGGCTGGACGCGACTGAGAGTGATGCGCTGACGTACTTGCGATCACAAGCCGACGGGTCGCTCGGCGGCTTGATTGCCACGCAGGTGGTCGAACACTTCGAACCGCCCTACCTGCTCGCCTTTCTCGATCAGGCGCAGCGCGTGCTCCGCCCTCGCGCGATCATCGTGCTGGAGACCATCAATGTCGCGTGTTGGCTGGCGTTCTTCGAAAGCTACCTGCGCGACCTGACGCACGCGCGGGCGCTGCATCCCGACACGCTGAAATACCTGGTCACTGCCAATGGCTTCGTCGACGCGGAGGTGCAGTACAAGGTACCAGTCGATGCCGGCACTCGCTTGCAGCGGGCGCCGAAAATGGCCCATCAGGGCGGTGATGCCATTGGCGCCCTTTCCGAAGCCTTCGACGGGAACGTCGATCGTCTGAATCGCATCCTGTTCACTTCGATGGACTACGCCGTCGTCGCCCGGCGGCCCTGACGATTCATTGGAGCGCCTCTCACGCCTTGTTCTTCTGGTGTCAGTCCTCACCGCCGGGGCGGCTCACGCGTTTTTGATGAGTCGCATGGTTCCCGCGCTGCCGTGGGCAGCCGGAGCCGTGTTTGCCGCGTCGTTCGCACTGACGCGACTTGCGTTTCCTTTCGCGCTCCTGCCCGCGCTCCTCCTGGCGTACACGTCGCCGGCACTCATGCTGGGGGCCGTCGGCAAAGCCGGCGCACCCGATCCGCTGGCATGGTTGTCGCTGCTCGCCGGACCGATCGTCGCATCCAGCGATTGGTCACGATGGCACACGCCTCGGCTCTGGACACCAGTGCTGGCGATGTGGGCACTGACGATCGCCGTGACGTGGCCGATCGTCGCGGGACGTGAGATTGATTTCAGCCTGATCGCCGCGGCCACGCTCGATACGGCCAACGGGTTGCTGGCACCACCGCCGCCCATCGCCGCGGCCACTGTCACCGGCACGGCGCTGAGTCATCTGCTCGGAATCCTGTGGCTCGATCTGCTCTGGCAACGGTTCGGCACCGACCGGCTGGAGCGTCTGGAGCGCTGGATTCTGCTACCG
Organism: uncultured Acidobacteriota bacterium; assembly: GCA_963802675.1. Classification (GTDB taxonomy): domain Bacteria; phylum Acidobacteriota; class Vicinamibacteria; order Vicinamibacterales; family UBA2999; genus JACCSI01. Next base: position 1,025,221 of record CAWDJL010000013.1, on the reverse strand, counting down.
CTGGCGCTCAGCATCGTCGTGGCATCGATGGCAGGCGTCTATCAACGGTACGTCGACCCGACCTGGCTGCCATGGTCGCCCTGGTCGGAGTTGGGTCGCTCGGCGAGCCTCATGCTCGATGCCAATTCGTTTGGAATGGCGGCTGCGATCTGGGCGCCGTTGGCGCTCGTTTTGGCCCGCCGATTGGGCCGCTCACTCGTGTTAGGGGCAGCCGTGAGCGCGCTCCTGTTCGCGGGCGCGTGGTCATCGGGCTCGCGAACCGCCTTCCTCGTTTCGGCCGCAGGCGTGGCCGGGTGTTTTGCGGCGTCGCTCATGGAGAGTCGAACGTGGCGAGGACGGCTGGTCGTGGTTGTGGTCCTGATCGCCACGATGGCTGCGATCGGAACGGCGGCCTTGCAAACCACCGGAAGCAGCCCTCTTCGGCGTCTGCTCATCGACACCGCTCCACTTCCGGAAGACTGGAACGCACCGCGTGTGGCCCAGATTCTCTGGGAACGCGACGGCTACGGCGTCGCGGCCGGACGCGCGATTGCCGAGTATCCCGCCACGGGTGTCGGAATCGGGTCGTTCAATCACCTGGCCGGCGACTTTGGTCGCACCGTCTACGGAGCGGTGCTCGGCCCCGACAATGCACAGAACTGGTGGCGGCAGCAGATCGTCGAGCTCGGGTTCCTCGGGGCAGCCCCAAGTCTGGCGTTTTCGTGCCTCATCCTGTTGATCGTGGTGAGTGCTCGGGCGAGGGAAGATGGCCGATGGTCAGCGATGGTTCTCCGCGCCGTTCTGCTGGGGGTAGGATTCATCAGCCTTCTCGCCGTTCCCACTCAGCAGCCGGCCGTGTGGTTCACCGTCCTCACGGTGGTCTTCTGGCTTTCAACGCTCGTCCGCGGATCGGCGCCGATTGCGACAGGTCACATAACCAGTCGATCGATCTGGACGATTGTCCTAGTCGTGCCGCTGCTGGTCGCAGCCGGCCAGTTCCACAATGCGACGGGTGATCTACGGGTTCCGGTGCGCGCCGTACGCGTCGGTTTTCCGTATTCCTACGGTTTCACGGCGCCGGATGGGGATGGCGTTCCGTGGATGGCCCGTCGCGCGGTCGCCGTCGTCCCGCCGCAGCACGCATTCTTTTCGTGGACGGCCGAAGGACCCCATCTGACCGAGCCGGTTCGAGTCCGACTGTGGCGTAGTCAGAGACTCATTGGTGGCTTCGAGGTGTCGCGCGGCCAACCCGTCACTCGCATCATCGCGGTACCAGGCGGCGCCAAACTCTTCTCATTGGAAGGAGCGATCACCGGGCCGCTCCCACACCATCGTGGGCTGAAGATTACCGGTCAATGGTTGCGGGAAGTCCCGGCCGGAACACCGGCGGACATTGTGGTGCCCTGAGATCCCTACAGGCGAAACAGCTTGGCGCTCACTACGCCCTTCAACGCGTTGCGCGTATCCACGATGAGTGGAAAGCGATCCACCATGGATGGGTAGTTGAACTGCGAGTGATCGGTCACGATCACAGCGCAGTCCTTGTCGGTGGCAGCGTCGGCTTCGGGAATCGACCGAAGGTCGAGCGTTCCGTGACGCAGCTCCGGCACGAACGGATCGGTATAGGTCACCTCCGCTCCCCGTCTTTTCATCACTTCGAGAATGTCGAGCGCCGGCGACTCGCGCATGTCGTTCACGTCTCGCTTGTAGGCAATGCCGAACACATGCACGCGCGATCCGTTGAGTGCGCGTCGGCAGCTGTTCAGCGCCTCGGCCACTCGATCGACCACGTACTCGGGCATGGCGGCGTTGACGTGGCCGGCGAGCTCGATGAACCGGGCTTCGAACCCGCTTTGGCGCGCCTTCCACGACAAGTAGTACGGATCGATCGGAATGCAGTGACCACCAAGGCCCGGCCCCGGATAGAAGGCCATGAACCCGAACGGCTTGGTCTTGGCGGCGTCGATGACTTCCCACACGTCGATGTTCATCCGGTGCGACATCAACGCGAGCTCGTTCACCAGGCCGATATTCACGGCACGAAACGTGTTCTCGAGCAGCTTGACCATCTCCGCCACCCGGGTCGAACTCACCGGAACCACGGTCTCGATCACCTGGCTGTAAAACTCGACGGCGGCCTCGGTACTTGCGGCGTTGATGCCGCCGACCACCTTGGGGATGTTGTGCGTGTTGTAGGTGGGGTTACCCGGGTCGACTCGCTCGGGCGAGAACGCGAGATAGAAGTCGCAACCAGCCTCGAGACCTGATTCCTCGAGCGCGGGCTGCACGACTTCGTCGGTCGTGCCGGGATACGTCGTCGATTCGAGAATGACCAATTGACCCTTGCGCAGCACGCCGCGCGTGGTCTCGACCGCCTGGACGACGTACGACAAGTCAGGATCGCGGGTTTTTCGGAGCGGTGTTGGAACGCAGATGTCGATGATGTCGACGTCGGTCAGGGCTTCCGGTGAAGTCGTGGCGCGCAAGTGGCCGCTCTTCACAACCGCCGCCAGATCGGCCGCAGCGACGTCCGGGATGTAGCTGCGTCCGGCATTGATCTCGGCCACTTTCTCTCCGCTGACGTCGTAGCCCACGACCGTGAAGCCTGCTCGAGCGAACTCGACCGCAAGCGGAAGCCCGACATAGCCAAGGCCAATGACGCCGAGCCGTGCGTCCTTCGACCGAATCTTCTTCAGCAGGTCCATCTCATCCTCGATAGAAGCGGGCAATCGCATCAACCACCATGTCCTGTTGCCGCTCAGTCAGTTCGCCGTAAATCGGAAGGGCCAGCGACTCTCGCGCCGCGGCCTCCGCCTCGGGAAACGCACCCTCACCGTGTCCAAGGTTTCGGAAGCATTCCTGCCGGTGGATTGGAACCGGGTAGTAGATTTCCGTGCCGATGCCGCTCTCTTCCAGGTGTTTGCGCAGGCTGTCGCGACTAGGAACGCGAACGACAAATTGATTGTAAATGTGCGTCCGCCCGGGGCATTCCACCGGCAGCCGTACGGTGTCGGTCAGTCCGGCGGACGCCAACCGCGCTCGATATCGCGCGGCATTGCGCCGCCGGCCGTTCGTCCAGTCCTCGAGATGCGGCAGCTTGACGCGCAACGCCGCCGCCTGCAACGCGTCGAGCCTGAAGTTTCCGCCGACGACGCGGTGAAAATACTTCGGCTCCATGCCGTGATTTCGAAGCATGCGGACCGCGCGTGCGAGCTCAGGACTGCTGGTGGTGACCAGTCCGGCATCGCCCAGCGCACCAAGGTTCTTGCTCGGAAAGAACGAAAAGCAACCGAACGCGCCGAGGCTGCCCACCTGATGCCCATCGTAGGTCGCACCGATGGCTTGTGCGGCGTCCTCGATGATCGGAAGGCCCGACGCGATCGCCGCATTGATGATCGGGTGCAGGTCGGCAGGCTGACCAAACAGGTGCACCGGCATGATGGCGCGGGTACGTGGCGTGATCGCCGCTGCCACCCCGGCCGGATTGATGTTGAACGTGTCAGGCTGAATGTCGACGAACACCGGGGTCGCACCAAGTCGCGCGACCACGCCTGCGGACGCGAAGAACGAATAGGGGCTGGTAATGACTTCATCGCCCGGCCCAATGCCGAGCGCCATGAGAGCCACGAGCAGGGCGTCGGTACCCGGACGACACGCCAATTGCCTCGGGGACGCCGATCGCATCGGCCAGCTCACGCTCGAGCGCGTCGACCTCGCCTCCGCCGATGAATCGGCTGCTATCGAGAACCCGGGTCAGCGCGGCCACCAACGCGTCACGAATCGGCGCGTGCTGTGCCCCAATGTCAAGTAGCGGGACGGTCACAAACAACCGATCATATCGCGCTTTTCACGTTCCAAGGTTCCAACGTTCCAAGGTTCCATGGTTCCAAGGTTCCAGCGTTCTAACCGACAATCTGAACCGAGCCTTGAACGTTGGAACCGTGGAACCGTGGAACCTTGGAACCTAGAAATGGTTGATGTCGCAGTCATCGGCGGCGGAGTGGTGGGTCTCGCGAGTGCCTGGGCGCTCGCCGGCCGTGGCGCGAGTGTCTGCGTCCTCGAACGCGACATGCGTACGGGCCATGGCACCAGCTCGCGGAACAGCGGCGTGATTCACGCCGGCATCTACTACCCCAACGGCTCGCTCAAGGCCCGACTGTGCGTGGAGGGTCGCGATCGGCTGTACGACTTCTGCGCGGCCCACGACATTCGGCACGCGCGCTGCGGCAAACTCATCGTGGCAGCGGATGAACATGAAGTGCCAAGGCTCGAAGCGCTGGCCGCTACGGCCCGCGCCAACGGTGTCGCCATCGAGCTGGTCGATCGCACGTTCATGCGCACCCGCGAACCTCACGTCGGCGGAGTGGCCGCCCTGTGGTCGCCCGACACCGGCATTGTCGATGCCGATGGCCTGGTCCGGGTGTTGACCAGACTGTCCCGAGATCTCGATGTCGCCGTGTTGGTCAGCTCGCCGTTGATCGATGCGTCGCCGGTATCGGGTGCCATCGAGCTCGTCACAGCTCACGAACGCATTCGCGCGCAGACCGTGGTCAACGCTGCCGGTCTCTTCGCCGACGACGTGTCGGCACGGCTCGGGGCCACGCGGTTCAAGATTTTCCCGTGTCGGGGGGAGTATGCGGAGCTCGTCCCCTCCAGGCGCGCATGGGTCAATGCGCTGGTGTATCCATTGCCGCACGCGTCGGGCGCCGGACTTGGCGTGCACCTCGCCAAGACCGTCTGGGGCAACGTCACGCTTGGCCCCACGATTCGGTACCAGGATCGCAAGGATGACTACGAGGACAATCGCCTGCCGTTGGAGGACTTCGTGCTGCCCGCGCGACGTCTGTTGCCGGAAACGACTATCGACGATCTTCGGCTCGGCAGCAGCGGGATCAGGGCCAAGCTGCATGGACCTGACGCGCGATTTGCCGACTTCCTGATTCAGCGCGACCAGACCAATCCGCGGGTGATCCAAGCGGCCGGCATCGATTCGCCGGGCCTCACCTCATCGCTCGCCATCGGTGAAAGAGTCGCCAGCATCTGGGCCGAATCGCGCTGAGTTCATTACGCCAACACCTGGCCGGTGGTCAATCGAGCGACATCAGCATCGACCATCATCCGCACCAGCCCGTCGAAGTTCACGGACGGCTCCCAGCCGAGCATCTGCCTGGCTTTGGCGGGGTTGCCTATCAGGTGATCCACCTCGGCGGGTCTCAGGAACGCCGGGTCGGTCCGAACGTGCTTCTCCCAATCCAGACCGGCGTGCTCGAATGCGATTTCGACGAGGCGCTTGACCGAGTGGGCCTCGCCGGTCGCGATGACGTAATCATCCGCCGCATCCTGCTGCAGCATCATCCACATCGCGCGAACATAGTCGCCGGCGAACCCCCAATCGCGACAGGCGTCGAGATTGCCCAACGACAGCGTCTCGTCGAGGCCGAGCTTGATTCGTGCGACGCTGTGCGTCACCTTGCGGGTCACGAACTCGAGCCCACGGCGGGGCGATTCGTGATTGAACAAGATACCCGACACCGCGAACAACCCGTAGCTCTCGCGATAGTTGACGGTGATGCAGTGGCCGAAGACTTTCGAGACGCCGTACGGACTGCGGGGATAGAACGGGGTCAATTCGGTCTGCGGCACTTCGCGGACGCGACCGTACATCTCGCTGGACGAGGCCTGGTAGAAACGGATCTTCGGGTTGACGCGCCGAATGGTCTCGAGGACTCGCGTCACCCCCTGGGCGTTGTACTCGCCCGTCAGCATCGGTTGATCCCACGATGACGGGACGAACGACATCGCCGCGAGGTTGTACAACTCGTGGGGGTCGGCCTGTTCGACCGCCCCGATGAGCGACAACTGATCGAGCAGATCGGCTTGCACGAGTGTGATGCGGTCCAGGATGTGCTCGATGCGCCAGGCGTTGGTCGCACTGAGGCGACGGACGACCCCGAAGACCGTGTACCCCTTCTCGAGGAGGAGTTCGGCGAGATACGAACCATCCTGTCCCGTGACGCCGGTGATTAGTGCGCGTTTACTCATCTGTTCTCTATATCCTTCCGCCTTCGCTCAGGTTCCGGCAGGCCGCCGTAGTCCTGGCTTAGGCCGGTCGTGCGCGCCGCTAGTCGCGGCGCAAGATATCGTTCGAGAGCCGATTGCCACGTCGGCATGTCGAACCCCGCCAGGCGCAGCTTCTCGTTCGAGAGTGCGCCGTTCCGCGGTCGAGGCGCCCGTAGCCGTAGTTCTGCCATCGCGACCGGCTGCAACGTCGACGTGACCTGGAGCTGGCGCACGATCTCCTGCCCCACTTGCAACCACGTGCCAGCACCGGTGTTGACGCAATGATAGAGCCCGACCGGCGCCCGGCTGCGGAGAAGATGCATCGTTGCGGCGACGACGTCGAAGACATAGCTGGGAGAAACAATGCGATCGACGAAGACCGGGGCAGGCTGACCCGCTTCGAGCGCTTCGGCAATGCGATCGATGCTGCTTCCAAGTTTGTACACCCCGCCAAACAAGCTCTCGACTCTCAGCACGTAATGCTGTGGTGCATCCCGTGCGAACCACTCGCCAACCAGTTTCGACGCCGCATAGACTCCGCCCGGGCGCGGCACACTGTCTTCTGCGTAGGGTCGTTCGGCGTCACCATCGAACACGAAGTCCGTGCTGTAGTGCACAAAGGGCACGCGCGCCTCCGCGGCCGCCCGCGCCAGATTGGCGACCGCGAGGGCGTTGACGGCAAACGCCTGCCTTGGTTCGTCCTCCGCGCGATCGACGGCGTTGTACGCGGCGCAATTGATGATGGCTGCCGGCCGAAGTTCTGCCATGGTGCGCAGGACCTTGCGGCCATTCGTCACGTCGAGATCGTGCCGCGTCAACCCGCGCGTGGGCCGCTCCACGGCCAGGGCTTCAACCAGCGCCTGGCCCAATTGTCCCGCGGCACCAGTGATCACGATGGGCTCAGACACGGAGGGCAGAACTTTCGAAGTATACCTGAGGTTTCTACACGAAGGTTCTACACGGGGGTTCTACACGAAGGTTCGCCGGTGGTTCTTGACAACCATGGTTCGGACGAGGCGCCACTGTGGTAACCACTGCTCCAACGAACCGTCGTCCAGAACCGTCGTCCAGAATCATCGTCACGAACCATCGTCACGAACCACCTTCCAGAACAACGCTTGAAGCGTCATCCTTCAGGAGTGTCGATCAGCGCGACGAAGGCGTCTGGTGACGGTATGCGATCGAGCACACGCCATGCTCCGTGGGCTCGCAGCGCATCGGGCTCGTAAACGCCACTGGCGACTGCAATCGTTCGCGCCCCAACCGCTCGCCCGCAATCGACGTCGTGGGGCGTGTCGCCGATGACGAAGACGTGCCCCGGCTCGATCGCCGCTTCGGGGAACCGCGCGCGAACCAGCCCCAAGGCTCGTTCTGCAATCCGCGATCGCGGACCGGCATCGGTGGAGAACGCGCCTCCTTCGAAAAATTCGGCCAGTTCGTAGTGCGTCAGCTTGGCCCGTGCGCCTCGCTCGGTGTTGCCGGTCAGCAGCATCGAATGGACATCCCGTCGATGGGCGCGCAGGTGTTCGAGGCTCTCACGAACGCCGTCGAGCACACGACCCTTGCGCAACGGGAGGCGCTCTGGCAGTTGACGCTCATAGACCGCCACCATTCGTCGCAAGGCGTCATCGTCTATCGGATGGTCAGCCTGCTCCATGATGCGCATCGCGACCTGATGATCCGTCAACCCATCGGTCTTGAGCGTCTGGAAGTCGAGCGATTGCCCTGTGACGGTTCGGCAGGCGTCCTCCCAGGCAATCAATCCGGCGCGACCGGTCGTGAGCAGCGTGCCGTCGATGTCCCAGAAGAGGGCGATCATCGCAGGGTGCCTGAGGTGCCGACGGTGCCGAAGGTGCGTAAGGTGCGTAAGGTGCTTCTGGCGCTGATGATCAACGGTGCGATCAAGCGACGCGTCGTGCGGCCAAGAAACGACGCGACCAGGCGACCAGCACGAAGACCTGCCAGAGCAAATCCGGTCGATGATGATGACCGCGGCTGAACTCGTCCCAGAGCGCGCGGACCGGCCGGGGATCGAGCCCCAGATCCCTCAGGTCGTCACCGTGGACGTAGTCGTGCATCCGCTCTCGCAACGGACCACTCAACCAGTCGCGGAGCGGGACTCCAAAGCCCATCTTGGGCCGCTCGATCAGCTCTGGCGGCACTCGCTTGTAGAGGAGGCGCTTGAGCAGCCACTTCGTGACGCTGCCTCGGCGCTTGAACCGAAGCGGGAGCGCCAAGGCGAACTCGATCACGCGGTGATCGAGGAGCGGAGCGCGGACTTCCAGGCTCGTGGCCATCGATGCGCGATCGACCTTGGTCAGGATGTCGTCAGGCAGGTACGACACCAGATCCAGCAGGGCAGGACGTTCCGGACGAGCGACGGAATCGATTCGGTCGAGCATGTCACGGTACAACGGCGCGTCCAGGGCCGGCACGCCGGACATCTGCTGAATCAGTTCCGGCGAGAACCAGGTGATGAAGCGCGAGTACGGATCGCCGCCCTCGTGTCCCAGGACGTCGGCGATCCGCTGGAGGCGTCGAGTCTGCGAATGACGCGCGGCGGCGGCCGCAAGCCTTCGCGTCGGCCGCGGCAAGCGAAGCGCCCACGAGGCATCTGCGAAATGACGGTAGCGCGGATAGCCGAAGAACAGCTCGTCTCCACCGTCACCCGACAGCGCGACGGTGACGCCCTTTCGAGCGACCGTCGAAACCAGGAAGGTCGGTATCGCTGACGAGTCCCCGAATGGTTCATCGAACATGTCGGGCATGCGGTCTGCAATGCCCAACATCTGTTCGTCGCTGCACAGCTCCTCGTGATGCGCCGTGCCACAGTGCTGCGCGACACGCGCCGCGGCGTCGGCTTCGTTGAACTCCGGATTGGTAAATCGAATGGTAAAGGTCTTGACGGGGTCGGCACTCTGCTCGCTCATCAGCGCCACGATCAGCGACGAGTCGATTCCGCCGGACAAGAATGCGCCCAACGGAACATCCGCAATGCGGCGCTGACGAACCGCGGTGGACAAGAGCGCTTCGAGCCGTGCCTCGGCCTCGGCGTCGTCCATGGTGGGGTTTGGCGTGATGTGCGCAACCGGATCCCAATACCGAGAGACGGCGATCCGTCCGTTCTCGGCGACCAGTTGATGCCCGGGCGGCAGCTTCCGCGCGCCTTTGTAGATGGTGTAGGGCGACGGAACGTATCCGTACTTGAAATACATCCGCAACGCGTCGGCGTCCAGTGTTCGTGCGAACGTGGGCGTGCCGGCGATGGCCTTCAGCTCAGAAGCGAACCAAAGCGACCCGTCGCGTTCGGCGTAGTAGAGCGGCTTCTTCCCGACTCGATCTCGAACCAGCCACAGGCGTCGCCGAGCGGTATCCCAGAGAGCAAAAGCAAACATGCCCGCAAACCGCTGAACGGCATCAAGTCCCCACTGGTCGTATGCCGCGAGGACGGCTTCGGTATCAGTTTGTGAGCGGAAGCGGTGGCCGAGCTGCTCGAGCTCGTGCCGGAGCTCCCGGAAGTTGTAGATCTCGCCGTTGTAGGTAATCGCGAGCCGGCCGCCGTCCCAGAACATCGGGTTGCGACCGAGCGGCGACAAATCGACGATCGAAAGGCGGCGGTGCCCCAGCGCCACGACGTTCTCGGGTGACGTCCACACGTCGGCATCGTCCGGGCCGCGGTGGGCCAGGGAATCGGTCATGCCTTGTACGGCCGTGGAGAGCGGGAGGGTGTGCCGAGATTCGGTTCCGAGATCCAGGACGCCTGCGATGCCGCACATCGTGTCGGTCAGTGTACTCCCGGTGCGGGCGGGGTCGGCGGATCGAGCCGAGTCAACTCCGGCTCCTCGCGATGCCGAATGGTCACCTGCAACTGCAGAACTCGCACGCCGTGCTGGGCGGCCAGCGCCTCGGCTTCGGCCAGACAGTCGGAGTCGATCGCGTCGGTGCTGACCAGTACCGCGTCCACCTGCTTGTTCGTAATCAGCTGGCGCAGTCGATCGAACGTACCCATCACGGGATATCCCTGGACTCTCACCCGCTGCCGAGTGGGGTCGTCATCCACGAACCCGACCACCCGGTACGGAGCATCCAAATTGGCCACGGTGCGAATCGCGAGGCTTCCTCCCGGACCTGCGCCGTACACGACCAGACGATCGCCCAGCTTGCGACGCCGGGTCGCAAACTCATCGATCAATCGGAACGAGGCGCGCGAGGCGCTCAGCAGCACGAAAACCAAGACGGCGTAGATGATGAAGACCGTCCGGGAATAGCTCTCGAACCTGTAGAGATACAGGACGATCAACTCCGAGAGGACCGTGCCGGCGAACACCGCTTTGGCGAGTGTCACGCCATCAATCAGGCCGAAGTACTGCCAGATGCCGCGGTACGCCCCGAGGGCGAACAGGGCGCCGATCTGACTGGCCACGACGACTGGCAGCGACTGGAGGAAGTTCTGAAAGTTGGGGTGAAGCTGCGCGCCTTCGAACCGCAGTCGATAGGCTGTGTAGTACGCGATGGGAATCAGGCACGCATCTAGCAACACTTCGGCCACGCGGCGCTTGTAGACCAGGTTGACGACCAGCGGCGTCACTCGCGGGTTCTGCATCAAGAGACTGAGATCTCGTCCTTCGTAGACGCGAACCTTCATCAGGTAAACCGTAAACACCGTCATGGCCAAGAGCAGCGTCGAGGCGACGAGCACCGAAGAGCCCACGTCGAGCGAGCGAATGTAGAAGCCGGAGATACCAGCCAGCGCGGCGAGTCCCCACAGGACGGCGACGGCACGCCGTTCGGACAGCCCGATGGCGACCAGCCGGTGGGAGGAGTGGTCGCGACCACCCTGCGACGCCGAACGGCCAGACAGCAGGCGTGACAGCGTGACCAGCGTCGTGTCGAGGATCGGAATCATCAGGATGAGGACTGGCGCCGCAACCACCGCGAGCAACGAGCGATCGCCCGGCGCAGCGAGCGCGGCGCTTTCGAGCGAAACGCCGGCGAGGCTCATGCCCAGGAACAGGCTGCCCGCGTCGCCCATGAAGATCGAGGCCGGGTTGACGTTGTAGAAAAGAAAGCCGGCCACCGCGCCGACCAGGAGCGGCAAATAGAGCCCGCCGCCCACCGCCTCGCCCCCCGGTGGCATCAGGACCGACCCAAACAGAAAAGCCGTGCCCGCGATGAGTGCGATGCCGGCACAGAGACCATCCATGTTGTCGAGCAAGTTGAACGCGTTCGTGATGCCGACCACCCAGAACAACGTCAAGAGGCTGTCCAGCGTCAGCGATTCGGTCCAGTGCAGGCGATAGCCCATGAAGACAAAGAGTGAGGCCAGCGCGATCTGCGCGACCAGCTTCGTCGCCGGCGACAGCGTCACGATATCGTCGAGAAGACCAACGAGTGCGATCAGACCCGCGCACGCGACGAGCGTCCCGTGCTGAGCGACATCGCCGCTGACGATGACGCCGACGAGAACTGGCAGCACGATGGCGAGACCGCCCAGGAGTGGTGTCGGCCGTTGGTGCCAGCGATCCGCCTTTGGGGCGGAGACACAGCCGACCCGAACGGCAATCCACTTGCAGACCGGCACCAGCGCCGCGGCCCCAACCATCGCCAGCAGTGCCGCGGTTAGAGAACTCACGAGGAGTACGCCATCCGGAGCGCAGGCGCTGAGCGAGCGCGGAAACCAGTGGTACAGTCGGCGGTTGGCATGTCGGAGCGCGTCCGGGTCGTTCGAATCATCACAAGACTAAATGTCGGTGGACCTGCAATTCAAGCATTGTCGTTGACGAGCCGGCTCCAGCACCACGGGTTCGACACCCTTCTGTTGCACGGCCAGACCGATGCTGGCGAGGGCGACATGCGCACGGTCCTCGAGACAGGCCCTCTCTCGGCCCACTACATCGCCTCTCTGCGGCGACCGGTTCGTCCGCTGCACGACATCATCGCGCTGCTGACAATCTATATCCAGCTCTGCCGTTACCGCCCGCAGATCGTTCACACGCATATGGCCAAGGCAGGAACTCTCGGCCGTCTGGCCACCCTCGCCTACAACCTGACGGTGGGACTGGGTCGCCCCGCCAAGGCTGTTCACACATACCACGGCACCGTCCTCGACGGGTACTTTTCGCCGTCCGTTTCACGAGCGGTGGCGAGCGTCGAACGGATCCTGGCTCGGTTTACCAGCGTCTTGATCGCGATCTCCTCCCGAATCCGGCACGACATCGAAAACGTGTATCGGATTGGCCGGGCCGAGCAGATTCGCCTCGTTCCGTTGGGTTTTGATCTCGCACGCTTTGCCGCGATTGACGGACCCATGCGGGTCGCCGCACGCCACGATTTGCGCATCCCGGCGCTCGCGTCGGTCGTCACGACGGTGGGCCGCTTGACCGAGATCAAGCAGCAACATGTGTTCCTCTCGGTCGCTCAGCGGCTGGCGCACGAGCATCGATCGATGTTCTTTCTCCTCGTTGGCGATGGCACCTTGAGGCCCCAACTCGAAGAGCAGGCACGCTTGCTCGGCATCGCCGACCGTGTGAGGTTTCTTGGATGGCGCGCCGACCTGGACCGCATCTACGCCGCCACCGACGTGTTCTTGCTGACATCGGCTAACGAGGGAACACCGGTCGCGCTTATCGAGGCGATGGCCAGCGGCGTTGCAGGCGTCAGCACCGATGTCGGGGGGGTGGGTGACGTGATCTCGAGCGAGAGTGTCGGGTTGCTCGCACCTGCCGGCAACGTGGAGGGCCTCGCCCGCGCCGTGGGGACGCTACTGGCCGATACCTCGAGGCGTGCGGCCATGGGAGAAGCCGGCCGAGCGTCGGTCCTCTCGCGATATGGACTGGAGCGCCTCGAAAGCGATGTCGTGCGCGTGTATCGCGAGCTGCTCCGCTAGACATCGTCTAAGGCCATCATCATCGTGATCTCGAAGCACGTTCTCGAGCCTTAGACGATGGCTCGCCCCGCGGAGCGGGGCCAAAAAACATAGCCCTAGCGAAGCGGAGCCGACGCATCTCTTCTCGCCGGTTTGAGGCGGAGCTTCGCTAGCGTCGCACGCGTTCCTTGACGGCTGCACGCGTTTCTCGATCCACTTCCCGCCGTCGTATGGTTTCACGCTTGTCATGCGCCTGCTTGCCTCGCGCCAGAGCGAGCGCGACTTTGACCCGACCATTCTTGAAGTACAACCGGGTCGGCACCAGCGTCAATCCGCGTTCGATCGTCTTGCCAATCAGCTTCCGGATCTCCGCGCGATGCAGGAGGAGCTTGCGGCGTCGCTTGGGATCGTGGTCGACGTAGCCACGGTGGCTGTAAGGACTGATGTGGACGTTGTAGAGCCACACCTCTCCCTGCTCGACACGCGCGAAGCTGTCGCGCAGGTTGGCTCGACCCTCGCGAATGCCCTTCACCTCAGTACCGAGAAGCGCAATTCCCGCTTCGAACGTTTCGAGCAGGTGATAGTCGTAGAGCGCCTTGCGGTTGTCGGCAATGAGCGTGTCGCTCGACGATGATTCCTTCGAGTCCTTCGAAGATGATTGCTTGGCCGCCACGTCGTCCTTGTCCCACAGGATATCGTGCGGGGAGTGGTGTGTATCAGCTCTTCGGTATCGCGGCTCCGATCTTCCGGCTAAAGGGCCTGTGAATTTATCCGACTGCCGTGGCTTCCGCCTTCAGGCGGAAGTTGGGCGCGGGCATTGATCTTCCGGCTAAAGCCGGAAGCCACGCGATCGATTTTATTCACAAGCTCTAAGGCCGGAAGCCACGATAGCCCGAACGGGCCATTACAGGCCAACAGCTATCGAACAATCAGGACCGCACTCGCCGCGACGACCGCCAGGCCAACCAGAAAGACCACGACGTTGGAGGGTAACCGTGCCGCCAGAGTCGGCCCGAGGGGCGCGGCGATCATGCCTCCAAGCAGAAGCCCGGCCATCGCGAGCTCCGGTCGCAGGCCCCCGATCGTTGCGAACACGATGGCGTGCACGGCCGTCACGAAAAACTCGGCGACGATCGACGACCCGATCGCGACGCGCGGCGTAACGCCAGCAATCATCAGGTTGGAGGTTACGATCGGACCCCAGCCGCCGCCCGCTGCATCAAACAGCCCGCCCGCAAACCCCAGCGCATGTGGCCGGGCGGACGCCCGTGAGATTGCCTTCAATCCGCTGCCGGCGCGCCAGCAGAGCCAAAGACCGAGGACGAGCAAGTACAGCGCCACCACGCGGCGGGACCACTCGACAAAACGCGACGCGAGGACGACAAGTAAGAGGGCGCCGGCGGCGCCGCCGAGGCAACCGGTCAGAGCGAGACGCCGCACGAGTGGCCACGACACTTGACGACGTCGAGCGTGAAAGACACCGCTGAGGCCGCCCGTAATCAACTCGGCAAAGTGAATGTTGGCCGTCGCGCTCAGAGGCGAGAGGCCGGCGCTCAACAGGGCCGTCGCCGACACCACGCCATAGGCCATCCCGATCGTCCCGTCCACGAGCTGCGCGATGAACCCGATGACGGCGAAGGTCAAGAAGTCGGGCGTCACACGCGATCGGAGTGTCCAGAAGAATCGCCTGCTAACCGAGCGGCCAGCCGTACGGCTTCGATCATGCTGCCTGGGTCGGCGATGTTCTGGCCAGCAATGTCAAACGCTGTCCCGTGATCCACCGATGTTCGAATGATGGGCAATCCAATCGTCACGTTCACGGCTTGTCCGAACGAAAGGAGCTTCACGGGAATCAGTCCCTGGTCGTGATAGCACGCGATGACCGCATCGAACTCGCCGCGCGACGCACGCACGAAGACGGTGTCGGCCGGCCATGGTCCGCTCACCTGGACGCCCTGACGGCTGGCTTCGGCGACGGCGGGGCGAATGACTGACTCGTCTTCGCTCCCGAGGACGCCATCCTCCCCCGCGTGAGGGTTGAGCCCCGCCACGGCCAGCCGCGGCCGTGCGAAACCAAAGCGCGGCAACCAACGGGCGGCCAGAAGAATCGTTTCGAGCAGGCCGGACAAGGTGAGGAGCTTGGGAACCTCGGCGAGCGGCACGTGCACCGTGGCTAAGACGACGATTAGCTTGGGTGCATGAAAAAGCATCGCCACCGGCGTCGCATCGCAAAGGTGTGCGAGCAGATCGGTGTGACCCTTCCACGGCAGCCCGGCGCGGGCAAACGCGAGCTTGCTGATCGGCGCGGTGGCGATCGCCTCGACTTCGCCCGCGCGCGCCGCGCGCACGGCTCGCACGATGGTGTCGTACGCCGCCTGTCCAGCGTCTGCCGACAGCTGGCCGGCACGAAACGCCTGATTGGGCGGAGGCGCAAAGAGGATCGGCTCGCATTCCGCGATCACGCGTGGATCCACGGCCGCCTTCGCAGCGATCTCAGGCCCGATACCGGCCGGATCTCCGACGGTGATCGCGACGCGTGGACGGGGCATGGGGAGAGTTTAGTAGGGCACAGGGCGCAGGGCATAGGGCGCAGGAGGGATCAGGGCCCTGTGCCCTCCCCGGCGCCCTGTGTCCTGCGCCCTGTGCCCTGCGCCCTAAAGATTGACCGCCAACCAGTCCGCAACGACCTTCGTCCCGGCATTCCGAGTCACAGCGACGACCGCTTCATCAACGGCCACAAACGACGCACGTGCTCGGTCACCGGCGTAGGCGCGAGCAAGCCGCTGCAGTCGATCCCGAAGCGACGGATTGGCCAGCAACCTCTCGTCGGCACCTGCATTCAAAAGCTCGATGTCGCGAAGCATCGATGACAACAGCCGAAGCGTCAGCTGGACTTCGGCTCGGTCTCGATCCCGCTTCGAGCTGACCGCCAACGCCGTTGCAGCCTGCATCCGCGTCGCGGTATTCCCTTTCGCGGCGCGCTCCAGTAGCTGCAGCGCAAGCTCTCGAAGCTCGTCGAGATCGTTGGATGCGAGCGCGAGCGCATGACCCACGCTGCCGTCGGACAAGGCGGCCACCACACCCGCCTCCCCCGGCGACAATCCATGATCACGCGAAAGCACGGCGGATACGTCGGCCTCGGTCAGACCCCCGACCTGCAGTCGCATACACCGCGATCGCACCGTCGGGAGGAGCGCGCCAGGAATGGCCGTCGTGAGGATGAAGATGGTGCCTGGCGGCGGCTCTTCAAGCGACTTCAGGAGTGCGTTCTGCGCCGCCTGCTCGCTGTGCTGCATCGCATCGGCATCTCGAAGGACGACGACGCGACGCTTGCCTTCGAAGGGCCGATACCCCGTCTGCTCCAGAACGGTCCGAACCGCCTCGACTTTGATTTTCGCGGTGTCGTCAGGCTCGACGGTCATTAGGTCGACGTGAACATTACGGGCGATTCGATCGCACGATCGACACGCCCCGCAGGCGTCGACGGCAAGCCCCGCTTCATCGACGCGCGGACTGAGACAGTTGATGGCCGCGGCGGTCGCCCGGGCAATTGCGTACTTGCCGACGCCGACGGGCCCCGTCAGCAGGAGCGTCGGCGGGACCGAGCCACGAGCGATGGCGCTCGCGAGCAAGCTCTTGACGTTACGGTGACCAACTATCGCTTGGAACGCTGGAATCAGGCGACGGACCTCGGACTCAGCGTATCACCGAGTCTGTGGTCGTCACGGGAGGGTCAGCGCGGACGAGGTTTCTTCGCGTCGTTCTTGTCGTCACGACCGAAGACTCGCGACCAGAAGCCGCGTTTCTTCTTGGGCGCTTCCTCGGCTGTGGCCGTCGGCTCTTCGGCACCGCTCGCGGCTTGTGGCGCCGCCGGCTCCTCGACACGGTCGGGGCTGCGGCCGGCCGCTCGGTCTTGTGTGGGAGTGGTCGGCGAGGCGCCGCCGACCCAACCAGCCAGACGACTGAAGATTGAGGCACTGGCATGGACGTCGCAGGTCTCGTCGGGCTGCGTGCCTCGGACGAAATACTCGGTGTAGACGCTCGGTCCTGTCACCTCGCTGCCGTCGACGGTGTGCGTGATCTCGCCGTAGCAATGCTCGCCGGGCCGCTTGCCCGACAGTTTGCACACCTCGCGCGCCACGATGCCGGCGGGCGCCTTGTACCAATCCGCCGGATCGTCCGCGGTGGCCTTCTTCATGAATCCCGCCCACAGGGGAACGGCCACCGTCGCCGCATAGCCGCGACTGACGATCGTCTGTGGCTGGTCGAAGCCCACCCAGACGCCCGTCACGAGACGAGGCGTGTAGCCCACGAACCAGGCATCCCGATAGTCGTTCGTCGTCCCGGTCTTGCCAGCCGCCGGCAACTTGAAACCCAACTGGCGCGCGGGATAAGCCGTCCCGTGGTTGACGACGTCTGCGAGCATGTGGGTCATGAGATACGCCGTCTGCTCCGAGATGACCTGGCTGACTTCCAGAGACGCTTGGTAAAGTACGACCCCTTCGGCGTCCTCGACCCGTTTGATGTAGGTAGCTGAACGCCGGGCGCCCCTACTGGCAAACACGCCGTACGCGCTCGTCAGCGATTCGAGCGTCACCTCGCCCGCACCGAGAGCGAGTGAGGGCACGCCGGGCATTTCACCCACGCCGATCCGCTTGGCATAGTCAACGGCCTTGTCGATCCCTAAATCCTCGAGCATGCGCACGGCGGCCCGGTTGCTCGACGTCTTCAGCGCCGCCCGCATGGTCATCGCGGTAGCCTCTGAGTGATCGTCTTCGGGGATCCAGTCGCCCTGCACGGTGTACACAGGGTCATCGAGGTTGGAGATCAACGTGGCGGGCGTAAAACCGGCTTCGAGCGCCGCCGCGTAGACAAACGGCTTGAACGCCGAGCCAGGCTGACGTTTCGCGTTGATGGCCCGGTTGAAGTTGCTCTGGACGAAGTCCCGACCCCCGATCAGGGCACGCACCTCGCCACTGCGCGGATCGATCGCGACGAGCGCCGCTTGGAGTGCAGCGGGATTGGCGAGCGGGGCTTTCGTCCGCGAGCTGCGGCGCGTATCGAGATCCTTCAGCACCCGCTGCACTTCGGCATCGGCCGCTCGCTGCATGTCGAGGTCGATGGTCGTGTAGACCTTGAGTCCACCCTCGTACACGCGATCGGCGCCAAACCGGTTGACTAGTTCGCGCCGGACGTGCTCCTTGAAGTAGCGCCCGTAGGGCTCCTCGTTCGAGAGCGAATCCGTCAGCGTCACTTTGCTGGCATGCGCTCGATCGAATTCGTCGCGATCGATCATTCCGGATTCGAGCATCGCCTGCAGCACCACGGTACGTCGGCGGACGGCGCGCTCGATATTCGCAGTCGGCGCGTAGTTCGACGGAGCCTTCACGAGGCCCGCCAGCAACGCTGCTTCGGCCAGCGTGAGGTCGCCGGCCTGCTTGCCAAAGTAGCCGCGCGCCGCGGCTTCGGCGCCGTACAGCCCGGCACCGAAGTACACCTTGTTCAAATACAGTTCGAGGATCTGGTCTTTGGCGAAGTCGTTCTCGATCAGCGCGGCGAGGACCATCTCCTGGAACTTGCGGGAGTACGTCTTCTCGAGCGTGAGAAAACTCATGCGGGCGAGTTGTTGCGTGATGGTGCTGGCGCCCTGTGCGCGATTGCCTTCGCGAAGGTTCGCGATCGCCGCACCGGCCATTCGAACCAGGTCGATCCCCTGATGATCGTAGAAGCGCTGGTCCTCGATCGCGAGCATCGCCTTCTTGAGATTGGGCGATATCTGATCGAGCGGCACCTCGATGCGCTGTTCCTTGAAAATCGTGAAAGCGGGCCGCCCGCGATGGTCGTAGAACACCGACGAGCGCGCCATCTGCGTGACGCGGGTCAAGCTGCTGCGATCCGGGACCCCCGTCAGCACCTGATGCGCAAGCAGCGCCGAGGCGCCCATCCCGAACCAGAACATCGCCCCCACTACCGACATCGTGGCGAGGAACCCACGAGGGTAGCGCCTCACGAACTCCGCGCACCACTGTCGCAGGGTGGCGAAATGTGAGAACAGGGAGGGGGCAACCATGTGTAGTTTCTTCCTACGTAACCAACCTCAGCCGCATGAATTCACGACGCTGCACATCCAATCTCAGCATCTTACTGGTATGGCTGCAAGACGAGTTCCGTCCTCGCCTGAGGACGGATGAGGTAGCGTCACTGAATAGTTAATTCCGCGGCTTGCGTCGCGGACGCAACGAGCGAACGCCGTGGCGCAGACCCAGCGTTAGTTCCGCCTGAAGTTGCGATCGAGACTCAGGTTATGGGCTGGCGGTCGCGCATGTTAGCCTCCTTCCCACTGCAGGCTGACGCTCCTGACTTCGGCCGCACAACTCGATGCTGTTGCCGACGCTCTGGCTGCTCGCGGGACTTACGACATCCTCAACGTTTGAGCAGCTGGCTGCGCCACGAGACGAGGGCCGCGAGCTCTACCGCGCGGCGTGCGCGGCGTGCCACGGGTCGGACGGGCGCGGGCAGCCCCGACACACGGTTGGCTTCGACACGCCGCTCCCCGATTTCACCGACTGCGCGTTCGCGACCCCCGAACCCGATGCCGACTGGATGGCTATTGTTCACAGCGGCGGCCCGATCCGTGCGTTCGACCGACGGATGCCGGCCTTCGGCGAAGCGCTGTCCGAGCGCCAGATGCAACAGACCATCGACTACGCTCGCCGCTTCTGCGTAGAAGGTGCGTGGCCGCGAGGCGAACTCAACCTGCCTCGGGCGCTCGTGACCGAGAAAGCGTTCCCTGAAAACGAAGCCGTGCTGAGCATCGCGATCACCGGTGGTGATTTGGCCGCGGTCGAGTCCGAATTCTTGTACGAGAGGCGGCTCGGCGCCCGCACCCAATTCGAAGTCGTCGTACCGATCGCGCACAAACAGGACGCCACCGGCGGCTGGCAGTCCGGCCTGGGCGATGTCGCCTTCGCGCTCAAGCACGCCCTGTTTCACTCGCTCCACACTGGCACCATCGTCAGTGCCGCCGCCGAGTTCGTGCTGCCCTCGGGCAAGGAGAACCATGGTCTGGGTAGCGGCGTCACGGTGTTCGAGCCTTTCGTCGCGATCGGCCAGATGCTTCCATCGGATGGTTTCGTCCAGTTCCAAGCCGGCGTCGGGATTCCCTGGGCCCAGGAGGAACACAGTCGTGAAGCCTTCTGGCGCACGGCAATCGGGAAGAGCTTCACACAGGGTCGATTCGGACGCTCCTGGGCACCGATGCTTGAAGTCATTGGCGCCAAGGAGATCGAACCCGACGAGCGCGCGCAATGGGATCTGGTCCCGCAGATGCAGGTGACGCTCAGCAAGCGTCAACACATCATGATGAACCTCGGCGTTCGAGTTCCGGTCACCGAGCGTGGTCAGCGGGATGTGAGAGTTCTAACCTACCTGCTCTGGGACTGGTTCGATGGGGGGGTCTTCGATGGCTGGCGGTAGTACCACCACCATCAGCATTGGGCTCGCGCTCACCCTGGGCGCCATCGGGTTGGCGCAGCGGTCCGGCCCGTCGACCGCCGCGCCCCCATCCGTCCCCGGGCCGGCGCTGCCCCATTTCCAGACCGCCGACAATTGCCTCGCGTGTCACAACGGCCTGACCACGTCGGCTGGCGAGGACGTCTCGATCGGGAGCGCATGGCGTGGATCGATCATGGCCAACGCCTCGCGCGACCCGTACTGGCAAGCCTCGGTCAGACGGGAGACGTTGGATCATCCGGCGCAGGCGAACGCGATCGAGGATGAGTGCGCCACCTGCCACATGCCGATGGCGCGGACCCTCGCGCGGGCCCGCGGCGCTGACGGCCAGGTGTTCGCACACCTGCCGATTGGGGAAGTCAACTCGGCCGCGGCTCGACTCGCGGCCGACGGCGTGTCTTGCTCGCTGTGCCATCAGATCAGCCCAGATCAACTCGCCACCGCGAAGAGCTTCACAGGGGGCTTCGTTGTCCCGCCCGCGACCACCGCGGGAGCCAGGGTGTTTGGACCATTTGAGGTGGATGCGGGCCGCGCGCACCTGATGCAGTCCGCCACCGGCGCCACCCCGGCCGAGGGTCGCCACATCCAGGAGTCAGCTTTGTGCGCCACGTGCCACACGCTCTACACGAAAGCCTTGGGGCCGCGTGGCGAGGTCGTCGGGTCGCTTCCGGAGCAGGTTCCCTATCTCGAGTGGCAGCACAGCGCCTACCGTAACGAGCGGAGCTGTCAGTCGTGTCACATGCCCGAAGTCGTGCAGGAGACGAAGGTGGCGTCCGTGCTCGGCGAACCACGATCGGGACTGAGCCGACATACATTCGTGGGTGGCAACGTCTTCATGCTTCGGATGCTGAACCGGTATCGGTCTGATCTCGGTGTCGAGGCCCTTCCCGGCGAACTGGAAGCCAACGCGCGCGCGACCTGGCTCCAGTTGCAGTCGGATACCGCGACCGTCTCCGCAACCGGATCTCGCACGGACGACGGAACGCTGGCCCTCGTCGTGACAATCCGGAACCTCACCGGTCATAAGTTTCCGACCGGGTATCCCGCGCGCCGCAGCTGGGTGCATCTCACCGTCCGCGACCAGCCCGGGCGGGTGGTCTTCGAATCGGGCGCCGTGCAGCACTCCGGTGCCATCGCGGGCAACGACAACGACGCCGACCCCGCCGGCTACGAACCGCACTACGAAGAGATCCGTTCGGCCGATCAGGTCCAGATCTACGAATCGATGATGGTTGACAGCACCGGTGCGGTCACCACTGGCTTGCTCCAGGGCACGCGATTCGTGAAAGACAATCGGCTCCTGCCGCGGGGATTCGACAAGAGAACGGCGGTGCCGGACATCGCCGTGCAGGGCAACGCCGCCACCGACCCCGACTTCGATGCCGACGGAGATCACATCCGCTATCGAATCGCACTCGCCGACACCAGTGGGCCGCTGGTGGTCGAGATCGCGCTTCGCTACCAGCCGATCTCGTTTCGGTGGGCCCGCAACCTCGCAGCCTACGACGCGGCAGAAGCGCGTCGATTTCTGTCCTACTTCGAGGCAATGTCCGATCAGTCCTCCGTGGTCATCGCCCGCACCACCCTGCAAGTCCGCTCGATCAGCCCGTGAAAAGCCCGGTCGTCAGTCGATGACGACGTAGCGCCACATCCGCGTGGCTTCTTTCTCGCCCACATACTTTCCGATCTCTTTCAGGAATTGCTCCCGGGTTTTCCAGGGACGATATTCCTTGAACTCTCGGACCATGCGCTGGCCGGCCCCCGGGATGCTGAGGATGTCCGCATCGCTCGCGGTGTTCAGCCGAATCGGGATGAACGTGTACTGAGCCAGCTGCGCCGTTTTCTCGGCCCCGACATACTTCCCGATCTCCTTGTCGAACTGCGCATACGATTTCCATGGTCGATACTCGTCGAATTCATGGACCATGCGCTTGCCGGCGCCCGGCACCAGCAGGATCTCGTCGGGCGTGGCAGTATTCAGGTTGATGTGGACGAAAGCCTTGCCGTAGAACTCCATCGCCTGCACGGCGGTCAGTCCCTGACTCAGTAGGAACGCATTCAAATCCGTGATGCTCGCGAATGGACGCTTCTCAATCAGCGCCTTCACCCGTGCCGCATTCATGTGCGGCATCGCGAGCAGGTCCTTCTCGGCTGCCGTATTCGCGTCGACGACGCCCAGCGACTTCCCGACCTGGGCGTCCACTGTTCCAGCCAGCACGACAAAGAGGATAGCGAGCGCTCGAATCGTTCTCATGCGGTAGTCCTGTTCTGCGGCTCGTCCGGACCGCGCCATGCCAACGACGGATGTCGATAAGTGTAGAGCAGCCCGAGCAGGCCAAGCTGGATCATGTTCGCCGGGGCGAGGGCAGGCGGCGCCTTGGCGGTCATCACCGCCTGAATGAGAGCCCACCCTTCGATCGTCGGGTCGATTTCCCGCTGAAACTCGCGGTTCCCGCGGAAGTGCAGGACGATGCCGAAACATCCCGCCGCGATCAGGCCAATCATGAGGATCCGCAGCACAACCACCACGAAAGGCCGATTGCTGACCAGGAGCCACGCGACGACGAGCAGGGCGAAACCAATCAGCGCGAGCGGCGGGAGCTGCCAGGCGTCTTCATAGTGCTCGAGCAGCACGAGATCGGCGGCGGTCCCCACCATCCCCACCGTGACGAGCATCAGCAACAGGCGACGCATCGCACGCTGTACCACCGGTTCCGATTGTTCGGTGCGGTCCTGCATGTTGACCAGGGGTGACGCCTCCTGGTTTGGGCTCGAGTCGTATCGTACTCGCGTCACACCACCTGAGACACGGCAACTCGTGAAGCATGCCAGTCAGATGAAACGCCATGAAGACCCGCGAGTAGGCTCCGGCATGCTCGGCATCATTCCAGGTCCGACGGCCACGCCCGGCGACGTCGTTCGCGGGGAAGGGCTGCACCTTGCAGGAAACTATTCGCTTCGCAAAGCGGTGAGCGGCATGATGCGCGTCGCCCTTCGTGCCGGCAGGTAACTCGCTGCCACTGCGGCGGCCGCGAGCAGCGCAGGTGCGAGCGCGAAGACAATCGGGTCGAGCGGGCTGACTTCGTAGAGCAAGCCGCTCAGCGCTCGCCCGATCAGCGCGGCCAGCGGCAGGCCGATTGCCAGGCCGATCGCCGTGAGCCACACCCCCTCGCGCAGCACGAGCCAGAGCACACTCGACGATCGTGCGCCCAACGCCATTCGGATGCCGATCTCCCGAGTGCGTTGCGACACGAGATATGACTTGACTCCGTAGATACCGACGACGGCAAGCGCGAGCGAGAGCGCTCCGAAGATCGTCAGCAATCGGCCGCCCATGCGGACGCCCCACAGCCCCAGGCTTCGATCATGAAAGCGCTGCATCGACGACAGCTCGAGCACCGGGAGAGCCTCATCCACGTTGCGCAGCTCTTGTCGAACCGCCGAGAGCGCCGCGGCTGCGGCCTCCCCGCCGTCGCGCGCGACACGCGCGTGAAGGTGCATACCGGAGCGGTAGTGACTGCCGAATGGGACGTACAGGTGAGGAACCGGCGCGGCATCGAACAACGTCGCTCGCAGCCCCGGCGCGACGCCGACGATCTGCATCGGCTCGAAGTCCACTCCCCCGGGCTCGTCCTCGTGCCGCGTAATGCGAATCATCTGCCCCAGCGGATCCTCGTTCGGGAATAACCGGCGGGCCAGTGGCTCGTTGATAATCGCGACACGCGGCGCATTCGGCGATTCCTCCTCGATGAGAGTGAACTCGCGACCGCGCAGCATTCTGAGACCGAGCGTCTTGAAGTAGTCGGCGCCGACGATCATGTAGCTCGGCGATCGCCCTGCCACGGTGGCCGAGGCGCCGCCCAGCCGCTCCACCGGCCGACCCTCCTGAAACTCGCCGAACGGCACGATCGAGGTCATCGTGACCGATTCGATGCCCGGAACGTTCCGGACCCGCTCGAGGACGTTTCGATACGCGGCTCGAGTCCGCGTTTCGTCGTAAGCAGCTAGCGCCGGGTCGAGGCTCGCCAGCATGATGCGCTCGTATCTGAACCCTGGATCCGCCGCCGCCGCTTTCAGCGCGCCGCGCGCGAAGAGTCCCCCAGTCACCAGCAGGGCCAGCGACAGTGCGATCTGGCCGACGACAAGCAGGTTGCGCGCGCGGAACCAGTGGAAGCGTCCCTCGCGACCTCCCAGAGCGTCGAGGGTTTTCAGATCCGCCACGACGTCGACGCGTGACAACTTCATCGCGGGCGCCAGCCCAAACGTCAGCGTGCTCAGTACCGCGAACCCCATCGTCACGGCGAGGACGGTGGCGTCCGGCGTGGGCGTGAATTCGAGCGCGAGCGGCAGCAGCGGCAGGAGCGTCGCCACGAGCAGCTTCATCGCCCCGAACGAGAGGACCAGCCCAACGAGGCCTCCCGCAACGGCCAGCGCAAGACTCTCGGTCAGCAGCTGCCGCACGATCCGCGATGGCCGGCCGCCGATCGCGACCCGCACGGCAAGCTCTCGACGCCGAGCCGAGCCGCGGGCGAGCAGCATGTTGGCAATGTTGAGACACGCGATGAGCAGCACCATCGCCGACATGCCCATCAAGAGCGCCATGGCCGCCGCGACCGGCGTGTCGCTCTGCGGCGACGTGCTCGTGGACATCCGCGGTAAGGGATTGATCGTCAGCGCCTGATCCTTGTTCTCCGCCGGAAACGCGGCCGCCATCTGCCGTCCCAGCGTGTCGAGCGCCGGCGCAGCCGTCTCCAACGTCAACTCGTCGTTCAACCGCCCCGCCAACACCAGCGCGTGGTTGGTGCGGTCCTCGAGTCCGGACCCCCTGTTCTTGAAGATGTCATTGACGACCGTATCGAAGGTTCCAAGCGGCAGCCAGACCTCTGGGGCCACCAGCGCCATCGTCCCAGTGAACCCCCGGGGCGCGACACCCACGACCGTGAAGTCACGAGCGTTGATCTTCACGGTCGTACCGATGAAGTCGTTTCTGAACCCCGCCTCGCGCCAGCGCTCGTAGTTGACGACCACGGCGAAAATGTTCGCTCCGGGACGTTCCTCGGTCGCGTTGAACTCGCGACCGGCGGCCAGCGGCACGGCCAGCGTCGCGAAATAATTCGACGACACCAGCTCGGCGAACGCCCGCCGCGTCGTGTCGCCCGCGGGCACGCCGACCAAGGCGAAGGTATGCGCCATCAGACCGGCGAACACCGTGTTCTTGTCGCGGATGTCGGCATAGTTTGGATACGAGAAGCCGCGATAGGAGTCAGGCTTCGTGCGGTCGTGGCTGAAGAGCCCAACCAGCTTCCCCGCCTGGCCCGCCAGCGGCCGGAAGAGCAGGGCGTTGACGACCGTGAACATCGCCGTGTTTGCCCCAATCCCGAGCGCAAGGACGAGGACTGCGACGAGTGAGAACCCGGGAGTCCTCAGGAACGCACGAAGCCCATAGCGGAGGTCACTGATGATCGTCGTCATTTGCTCTGCTTCACTTGCTCAGCCTTCCCTGCTCTTGACGGGGTCGAGGCCGGCGGGGTTCCCGGCGTGGGTGCCGTTACCTCCAATCGCCGACGGCAACAAACGCCGCCCAAAAGAACGGGTTGGTACTCTGGCCCTTGGCCTTTCGGTCCCGGAACACCTCGACGCTGGCCGCATGCACGGCGTCGGCTGTCGTGAGGCCCTTTTGAAACCGCGCGTCGTACAGCGCCCGCATCCATGCGCGGGTTGCCTGGTCATCTACGGACCAGAGGCTCATGATCACGGAGCGAGCGCCCGCGACCTGAAACGCGCGCCGCAAGCCGAACACGCCTTCACCGGCCTTGACCTGCCCGACTCCCGTGTCGCAAGCGGAGAGAACCGCCCATTCGACGTTCGCGAGGTTCAGTGCTGCCACTTCTTCCGCCGTGAGAATGCCATCGTCCTCGTCTGGTCGGGCGCGCTGACGGCGGTTCGCGCCGGCGAGCGCAAGACCCGACAACAACAAGGGGTTTTCGACTTTCGTCGCAGACGGCCTGGTGGACGACGTTGCAAGCCCGCCAACCGCTCGAGTACCCGAAGGGACGGATGAACAGGTCTCCCCGAGGAAGAAGCCGTGCGTGGCCAGATGCAGCACGCGGTGACCCGGCGCTTCCTGCTTGAACGTGCGCTCGCTCGCGGCCGCGCCCACGAGCACACGAGCCGCAGCCGCGTCGGCAGATGAGGGTCCTTGCTGCCACAGATTGGCCACTTCCCTGACTTCCTGCAGCGTGCCACTGAGCGGCTGGAACCGGATCGCTTGGAAGCTTTCACAACCCGCGCCCGCAGCGCGGGTCGACACCGTGGCTTTGCTAACGGTCGTTCCAGAACTCGTGCTGTTGCCTGCGAGCGTTTCGCTCGTCGCGCCGAAGGCCGGTCCACCCAGTGCCAGCAGCCCTTGCGCCACGGGCGCTGACGTGGAAGGCGGCAGGACCAGGTCGCGCTCGCTCGACACGTAGTGGATGGGCGGCGCCTGTTCAAGCATGTAGGAGTTTCGACCCACAGGCAGCGCCACGAAGGGAATGAGACTGAGCGTCCCGTCGGGCACGATGAAGATTCGGTTGGCGCCATTCAGATGAGGGTTCAGCGGATCCCAGACGAGTTTTCGGAGCGCCGCTCCCGAATCACGCGACGACCGTTTCACGGTACCGTCCGGTGGGACTGCCGCACTCGTCGCCTTGACAGCAATGTCCTGTCTCCACTGCGAGATGAGCCGATCGATCGCGCTGGCCGAACCCAGGGGAACAGTAGTGGGCGCCTGATCGGGCCGAAGCACGAACGCGAGATAGGAAGTGACCGTGCGGGGTGATTGGATAGTCGTGGCCCCGGACGCCTTTGGCGGCGAGGTTCTATCCAGCAAGGTGCGCTCGTAACGGACGAACGACACCAGGGTCGCACGAGGCGGAAGCGACGCCCTTACGTCGTCGAGGCCGAGTTGTGCCCGACTACGTTCCGCTCTGTAGTCAGCACTCTTTTCCGCCAGCGTTTGCTCGGCGACCTCGGCTTCGCGACGCGCAGCTTCGAGGACCACTCTGTACCTGAGCCGGTGACAACTGGCCCGGTCCACGCACCACCAGATTCGCGACCCGCTGCTGCGCAGACGTGAATGCCGCCCGAAGAGGATCCGAACTCATCGTGGCGGTCTGTGAGCTTTGGCGTGTTGCCATCTCGTCGAGGACCAGTGCCCGGCTTCGAATCACGCCGTCGAGCGCAGAGTCGGCCGCCTCCGGCGTCAGGAGCGTGAGTGAAAGAATCAAGTCCAACCCTCGCGGGCGCGCGGCTGCGTAGTTAAGCGACTGGCGCTCGGGCAACGATCGAAGCATGGTGCGCAGGTGGTCACGACCGGTTGCCTCGGCACTGACTGCAGCGCTGAGGGCGGAATGGTGGTCACCCAGCTTCGCAAGTGCCAAAGCGAAGCCGGCTTCGGCATCGGCGTAGACAGGGTTCGAGGTGCCGAACACTTTCGCACGAATGGCCATGGCGCGCGCATAGTAGTTCCTCGCCGCGGCGTCGTCTCCACGAAGTGCTTGCAGCTCGGCATAGAGTGCGAGGGCGGTCGCATAGTCGGGTGCGTCGGGTGCGTCGAGGCGTTCCCAGATGCCGAGGGCACGTGTGGCTGCCGCCTGCGCCCGTGTCGTCTGGCCGGTCTGCGCCAGCGTCGACGCCAGATCCGCGAGCGTTCGAGCGACGTTGCGATGAGAGGCGCCGAGGCTCTTCTCCCGAATGGCAAGGGCGCGATCCAACAGCGGGAGCGCTCGAGTCGGCAAGCCTTGTTCACGATAAACCGCCGCGAGCTCCATCAGCGCGTTCGCAACGTAAGGATGGTTCGGGCCACCGATGCGTTCACGGATGGCCACCGCTCGAGACAGTTCGCGCCGCGCATTGGCATAGTCGCCCAGGTTCACGTCTGCGACGGCGAGT
Organism: uncultured Acidobacteriota bacterium; assembly: GCA_963802675.1. GTDB lineage: Bacteria > Acidobacteriota > Vicinamibacteria > Vicinamibacterales > UBA2999 > JACCSI01. Next base: position 996,876 of record CAWDJL010000013.1, on the reverse strand, counting down.
CTCGACAGGGTGGTGGCCACAAACTCGTGCCACGGTCCGTATCGCGCTTCGAAAATATCCAGTGCCCGCTGAAAACGTTGCCGCGCGGCCGCATACGCGCCTTCACGAAGCTCGGCAGACGCGAGTGCGTGCAGATATTCGGCCGTCATGTGGTGGCTTGGACCGAACGTGCGCTCAGCGATGGCCAAGGCGCGCACTCTGAGTGCAACGGACCGACGCATCTCGCCCAAGTCGGCTAGCGTTGCCGCAAGAAACCGGAGCGAGAGTGCGACAGTCGGATGATCGGCGCGCAAGGTGCGCTCGGCGACTTCAACGGCTCGTTCAGACGCGGTTAGAGACTGGCTTAGATCCCCCTCGAACCACAGTTGCTGTGCCATGAGGTTCAGCGTTCTGTACATATGCGGGATGATCGGTGCTGGCGGCTTCTTGAATCGCAGCTGCCCGTCGGAGCGGCACACCAGCGCGGTCATAGGCTCCCATGCCCTGAAATACCAACCCGATCTCCTCCAACGTCCGGGCGATCGCCACGTCCGCCTTGTCGAGGGCTTTCTCTTTCAGTAGTAGGCTCTGGTCCAGGGGCCTCAACGCTTCGTCGTGACGGCCCGCCTCGGAAAGAGCGCCGCCCAGATGGTCAAGAGCCTCCGCCAGATCGAGCCCGGAGGTCGCGCTCCTTGGACACAACGCGACAGCTCGCTCCACGACCGCGATGGCCTGTTCGAATAGGGCATCGGCGAGCAGCACGTCGCCTAAGTTGAGAAGGGACGGCACGAGATCGCGGTGCTCGGCTCCGAGAGCGGCTTCCTTCGTCCGAAGCGTGCGCTTGGCGAGCTCGAGGGTCTGGGCGTCTGTCCCGCGTCCATTCAAGATCAGCGCGCGCACCAAATCGTCGGACGCTGCCGCAACCTCTGGAGCCTCGTCACCGAGCGATCCTCGGAGCCTGTCGACACGATTGCGGGCCGCGGTTTCAGCCTGCTCGTACAGACCCGCGGCCAGCAGGGCTCGTACATCGGGACCAGGCTCCTGCAGCGCCGACAGCCCGATCGCCCCCGCCAGAATCACCGCGGCCACCGTCGGGCCAACTGAGGAGCGAATCACATGATCATTCCTTTGCCGTTGCTGACCGCGGGGGTTTCTGACCGGTCGAGATGGCCGCACCAACTACAGCTATCGTCCGGGTCTGCAACGCGTGGGCAAACTGCATCCGCCTTTGCGCCAGCACAAGGCGCAGTTCAGCCAACTCCGCGTCGGCTGCGGCGGCCAGCGCTTGAAGCGAAGAAGGGCCACGGACGGGCCTGCAACGCGACCTCGACGGCGAGCCGACCGGGGCGACGAACGCGACGATGAGGTGTCCCCCGAGGTCGGTAGCCCTCTGAAAGATATCCGCTGCCAGCCGATTCCTCCCGTAAGGCAGGAACGCTCCGCGCCGGATCTCCTCGTCGCCTCGCCGGATCTCCTCGTCGCCGCGCCGGATCTCCTCATCGCCGCGCCGAATCTCTTCGTCGCCGCGCTCGATGCCGGGCTCGGCCAGCCTCCGTAATTCCATCTTCTGCCGTCGAGCCCGTCTCAGGGCCTCATCATCTGGCATGATCTCCTCCTCGATCTCGCACGGCTAACTGGATTCCGCAAGCGCATGCACGAGTTCACTCCACCGCGTGTTTTCAGCGAAAACGAATTTGTCATACAAGCCCTTCACGGAGCTGAAGTCCCTGTGAGGCGCCACGTGCGGGGCGTAGAGACTGACGCCATTGAGCCGTGCCGCCTCGCCGGTGTTGCGACCGTGCTCGATGATGAACGGCCGAACGTCCGGGCTGTTGGCATTACCCACCACTCCACGATGTGGAGTGACTCGTGGACTGATCAACAGATCGCCCAAGTCCCTAGCCGCCCCGTAAATGAGGCGGTCTCCGCTGCTACGCATCAAGTTGAGACAAAGGTCAGCCACGTCGACGAATGGTTTGCCCGGCACGGTCTGCGACTGCACAAACAAATTGGCAATCCGGTCCCTCGCGTCAGCGTCGCCGATCGCTCTTGCTAACACCAGCGCCAACGTCTCGGCTTGGGTGAAAATATCTAGCGCGCAATCCAGGTTGAGTAGTGTCAACGAAACCGCCCGAGATTCTGCTCTGTACGATTCGCAGAATCGACGTACCGCGTATGCGCCCAACTCGGCCGGGCCCATGACAATGCCTTTGGGACTGTAGGGGTTTCGCAGCCGATCGAGAATGCGGTCGTAAGGCCAGCCCGGAAGCGGGATGCCAATCTCCGAGCCGAGGAGGTAGTGCGCGAACCGATCGAGCTGGCACGCAATCTCTACCGTCGAAACATCGCACGCATCAAACCCGAGGATATCGAGCTTCGCGCCCGGCGCCTTGAGTTCGATTTGCAATCGTTCCAGTAGACCTGACAACTCGGCAAAATCGAGTGCGTCGATAATCCCTTCGATGGTCGGTGCTCGGCCGAAGGCGAAGTCATAGGCGTGGCCCCACAGCACGAGTAGGGAGTAATGGTGAGGATTGTTGGGGTCGTGTTTCCCAAGCTTCAGTGCCCACGTGATGAAGCCCATGAGGGCCAGGCCCGCATCCAGCTCGCTCAGATTTGGCGGCACCTCCTCGAGCTTATCGATCCGGGTCGACATACCCTCTTTGATCCAAGCGCGGCGCGGAACAACATCCCTGCCCCGATGTACCTGGGCGAAGATGTTCAAGGCATCGCCCGAACCCACAACTGCCATCTCATCAAGATCGGCCTCGGCGGCTTCGATGAGCGGTGCGTTCCCGTCAATGGTGGCAGCACCCATGAAGACCATGACGGTCCATTTCGCGTCATTCGCCTTCGGCGCGGCGGTTTTAGGCGATCGAGCGCCGGCCTTTTGCCCTGCGAGAGCGGTCTTTGCCACAGCGTCACCTCACGACCTCAAAAAGGGTCTTTCAGAAGCCTCCGCCCGGCCGAGCGGCGAGTCTAGCTCGGGTGGCTGATGCCGAACGTAAAAAAAAGCGCTACTTTCCCGGGTTTTCGAGCGTCAACTGCCGCACCCACACGCCCCGCACGGTCTCTTCAGCATTGGTCAGCGGTACGCCAAACTCGCGCGTCAGCCCGGTGCTCGATGGCCTCGCCGGCGCCTTGGCCAATCCGCCCACCCCGCGCAGCACGCCGGCCAAATCGGTCGATACCGGAACCGCCGGACCGTCGGCGGTCGGGCGCGGCAGCATGGCAAAGATGCGATCGAACGCGGGCGACGGCGGATCCGGACTCGCGAAGATCAGGAAGTGCTCCCGCCCTCCCGCGCTTGTCACGCGCCACGTGAGCCGCTCGCCATTCAACACACCCGGAATATCGTGTCGTTGTCCCGCAGGCAGCGGATTCGACAGGGCTTGTCCAGGCAAGGGGAACAACAGGAAGGCGTCTCCCCGATCGTCTTCGTTGACGACGAACACGTAGGTGGGGATGGAGCTGACCACTTGCAGTGAGAGTCGGTCGCCGGGCGCGACACGCGCGCCGGGCTGCAGGCGCACGGGCCCGCCTCCTTCCTCACGATAAAACGCGGCCTCGATTTGGTAGCTGTCACTTGCGGGAGCACCCGGCGTTGCCGCGGTGACTCCAGCCGACGTGTCCACCGGCTGCGCGTCGGGAGCCGTGCGTGGCGCAGCACTCCAGACCCAGTATCCAAGTCCCAACGCGACCGCCGCGGCCGTCGCGGTGAGGCCGCGCCGCCACGTGATCTGAGGCGATGAAACGCGGCTTGGCCCGCGACTCTCGCCGCGGAGCGCTTGCTTCAACGCCGACTCGAGCTCACCCGCTGTCTGATATCGGTCCTCGGGATGCTGGGCGGTGGCACGATCGACCACGTTGATGAACGCACCTGGAAGGTCGGGCCGCACGTCGCGCAGGAGGCGACGTGTCGCCGGCGTTTCGTGTTGCCTCTCGACATCGGCACCAGTCCGACCCTCGACGGGATACGACCCGGTGACCAGGTAGTACAGAAGAACGCCGACGCTATAGATATCGCCGACCCGGGTCCGCGGGCCGCCACCAAACAGCTCGGGCGCGAGATAGAGCGGCGTTCCCGTGACGGGACCAGGCGTCGTTGTGGTCTCGCGACGGAGATCGTCGCCCGCGCCGAAATCCATGAGCACGGTGCGGCCGCCCGCGGCGCGCATGACATTAGCGGCCTTGATGTCGCCGTGCACCAATCCTGCTCCATGCACTGCCGCGAGCGCGTTGCACACATCCAATCCGATGAGCATCGTTTCGTTGCCATTCAACGGTCCGTGCTGCCGGATCAGGTCTCGAAGCGTCCGTCCGTTCACGAACTCCATCGACAGCCCAACCTCCGGTCCCATCTGTTCCGCTCTGTACACGCGGACGACATTGGGATGGTTGACCTTTGCGAGGAGTCGCGCTTCGTGTAATCCGCGGCCGCTCTCGTTGGTCGTGGGCTCGGGCGGACGGATGATCTTGAGCGCGACGTCGATGTTCAGGGTGGGATCAATGGCGCGATAGACCGTGCCAAACGCACCACGCCCGATCTCGCCCGTGATGTTGAAAGGGCCCCACGTGTTGGGGATCGGATCGCTCATTTGCGAGAGGCCCTCGAGAACGCGCAGCTGCTCGATGGTCGCGGTTTCGGCGTCCGGGCCTGGCGCAAACTCAGTCCAATTCACCGGCTCGCCGCGCGCGATCGTCGATGCGACCGCAAACAGCCTCGAATCTTCAGCGCGGGGGCTTTCGGTCATGTGCCATCTCCTCAGCCAGCCGCATCAATGCGCGGCTCACAGCCATATGCGCGGCGGCCGCGCTGGTCTTGCCGAGCGCCTCGGCGACTTCGGCATGCGACAGACCCAACTCGATACGCGCGATGATCGCCTCACGCTCTTCGGGACGCAGCCGTTCCATCGCGCCCTCGTAGCGGGCGAAGACCTCGCGTCCCATGGCCTCTTCCAGCGGCGAGGCCGTCGGGGATTCGATATCGGCGTCGAGCGCCTCGGACGGCCCGCGCCGCTGCTGCGTGCGGGCGATATCCCTGATGCAGTTCCAGAGCGTTGTCCAGACGTAGTCGCGAAACGCGCCGGCGTGTCGCGGTTCGAAGGCCGGCAGACGCTGGAAGACTCTGATCAGGGTCTCCTGGACGAGGTCCTGGGATTCCAGGGCACCGCGCGCGGCCGCCGGCAGCCGGCCGTGAGCCCATCGGCGAAGTCGAGCGCCGTAGCGATCGAAGAGTGCGGCAGTTGCTTCCTGATCGCCAGACCGGGCACGTAGAACGAGATCGATTGTGGACTCGGCGTTTTCGGACGGACCGATCGTGTCGACGAGAGGCCGTTGGCGACGGGCGTCGGCTTCTTCCATGGGGCGAAGGCCGTACGGGACAGCGCTGGCCGTGCCAATCATACATACATGCCGTTTCCGGACCGTTATGCGGCCCGAAACGAGAATTTGTACCCGGCGTGAATCCGCATAACGGTCTAGGTGCGCGGAGCGCGCCAAAACCACCAACATGAACCAGCCAAGATCAAGGGCAGCGCCCTTGGCTGGTTGCCGCCGCCAAACCGCTCACTTGGGCGGGTTCTACCTTGCAATAACGACGGCGAACCGGGAATCGAACGGCAACCTCGACTATCCAGCGTCGGTTCTCATTTCTTCCTCCCGATCGGTCGAGTGTTCAGTTTGCCCTCGCGAAGCGTTTGTCCTTAGTGAGACCAGCGAGGCTTCGCCTCAGACGGCCGAGCATGTGGGGCGGCTTTGGCTCGCCTCGCTGGTTGCAATGTTGGTTTTGCCCGCCTCCGGCGGGCGGACGTCTTGAAGGCCATGAGAAAACTACGCAAAAGCAAAGACTCCCGGCCTTCAAGACGTCTAGCGTTCAGCGAATCGGGAGGCATCATGTCAGTCGCTTGTCGCCAGCACGATCCACGGCCCGCATCGAACGGTTGGCGGCCGTCGCCGAGCGAAGCGCCCGCTCTGCGGATAGTTCCCAAGGCTGATCTCAACTTCGACCGGTACACGGGCGAGGTGACAAAAGCCGTTGCGTTCGTGGCCAAAACCTTCCGGCTGTCCGCGGGCGAGGCCGAGGAACTCGAGTCGGACCTGTGGGTCAGACTCCTGGACCGCGAGGCGCGGGTCCTGCGCAGCTTCCGGGGGCGAGCCCGGATCGGCACCTATCTGGTGAAGATCGCGCGCAACTTGCTGCTCGATCGGCGCAACAAGGAATGGGGTCGCTGGCGGCCGTCGGCCGCCGCACGCCGTACCGGCGCGGTGGGCGAGGCCCTGGATCGGCTGGTGTCGCGCGACGGATGGTCGCTCGACGCGGCCGAGCAATCGCTCAAGTGCGCCGGCATGGTGCCGAACGACGTTTCGCTGGACTCGCTCGCCGCGGTCCTGCCAGTCCGCCAGACGCGGACGTTTGTCGACGTGGACATGCTGAAGTCGATCGTCGCGAACGTTCAGGAACAGCCCGGGTCGTGCAGCCTGGAGCGGGTACGAGCGGCAGGCAGCCTCCAGAGAGCACTCGACAGCGCGCTCGGGACACTTTCGGCCGCCGATCGCCAATTACTAGCGTGGCGCTTCGTCGACGGCCTCACCATCACCGCGATCGCGCCCCTCGTGCGGATGGAAGCCAGGACGTTGTACCGACGTTTCGAGAAGCTCCTGTTTCAGCTTCGGCATCAGATGGAAGCAGCGGGTGTGGATTCCGCAACCGTCAGATCACTGCTGTCCGAAACCATGCACGGCCTGGAGTGCGATCTGCGCGTTCCTCGGTCGATGGCGACTCGCCTCGAGCGCAAACTGGCGTAAGCATTATTCCGGCGGCATCTTCCGCCTGAAGGCGGAAGCCACAATGAGCCTGACCGCCGCATGGTGTATCGATGGACCATGTGGCTTCCGGCTTTAGCCGGAAGATCAGCCGTCCGCTGGGATCTTCTCTCACCCTCCTGGTCAATCACGAAATCCCTCAGACGCTGGGCGTGACGGGCGTCACCACGCTGCACTACAAGGACAATACCGAGGGCAGACTCAGGTACAGTTCAACGACTGGTACGGCATCCTAGACAATATGTCGCGCCTACGGACCAAACTGTGCCCCGGTCAGGGTGGGGCGATGAACCGCGGGAAAGGCGAAGGATCAAATGGGAACGATAGGACGTGAACGCGTATGGAGGGCAGCGGGCGTTGCGGCACTGCTCGCGGCAGCGGCCGCCTGTGCGGCAGCGCCGCGTCAGCGGCCGCTCCCAACAACTCGGATTGAGAGTGGCCCAGGCACGCTTGCCGAAGCGCGCAAGTTTCTCGCAGGCCGATGGGCCTTGGAGTCCTTCGAAGTGCATCCACCTGGCAAGCCGCCGATCACCCCCAAGGGCTCCGGGGTGCTGAACTACGACGACTTCGGCAACATGCGCGTGGAGATCCGCGCCGACGAAGCCTCGTCGGATCTGCTTCGGGCTGCGGGGATCAACATTACCGACGGCGTCATCTCGAGCGACGGCCGCACGGTGATCGATCTGCCGAACCGCACCCTGACGTATTTCGTCGAAGGCCAACGTTCCTCGATGGCCACTGGCGGAGGGCCGCTCGCTCTCAATCGCCCGCGGCACTGGGAAGTGACGGCCGACACACTCACGCTGACCACGAAGGACGACAGCGGCGCGGCGCTGGCGATCAGCCGGTGGAAGAGAAGCCCGTAAACCGAGGAGGACAAGCCGTGACCACTGCGAGAATCGTGATGACCGTACTGCTCCTGGGCGCCCCCGTCTGGGTCGCGGCGCAGGCAACCAGCCCCGCGACCAGCGCACCGGAAACCTTCAGCGCCACGGCACAGGCGAAGAATGCCACGGGCGGCGTCTCGGGCACGCTTGAAGTTCGCGTCAGACGCTACACCCCGGACTTCGATCGTAAAACCGTGGAAGAGGCGCTCCGTCTGGGTGGGTACCCGCGGTTTGTCACTGCCCTGCGCAATGCGCCCGAAGTCGGGCAGCTCGTGCTCGGTGGAGGCCAGCCGTACGTGATCCGGTATGCGCGCGAGAAAGTCGAGTCCGGCGGCCGAACGATTGTGGTGGTCACCGACCGGCCCGTGTTCTTTCTCGGCTCCTCGCGGCCCGACGCCAAGCCGCGCGAAGGCTACGAAGTGGCCGTGCTCGAGATTCGGCTGGACGACAAGGGACCGGGACGCGGGACGATGGCGGCTGCCGCGCGCGTGCGACCCGACGGCGACGGCGGCGTCCGACTCGACAACTATGCCGAGACGCCCATTGAGCTGACCAACGTCACGCGAAAACCGTCGTAGCGGCAATCCTGAGTTGTCGAACGACTCAGGAGGTCCACCAGGAGCGCTAATTTGCGCGCCGTGGCATCGTTTGGCGCCACCAAAAGACGATCGACCGTGACGTTGCTCTACAATGGCCTGAAGTCGGCGAACGTACTCGCTGTTCACGGCTCCCCCCTTCAGGACGATCGATGCCGGAACCGCGTGACCCTCGCTCCATCATCGAAGCGGCGGAACAGGCTGCGGCTGCTGACAACTACGCCGCGGCCGAGGAGCTCTTGCGCGAGGCGGCCCTCCTGCAAGAGTCAAGTCTCGGCCTGCTCCATCCAGACCTCGCCAACACGCTGAACAACCTCGGCGTCGTGTGCGAACGTACTGACAATCCGGTCGACGCGGAAGACTGTTTTCGGCGAGCCTTTGCCATCGCCACAGCGGTGCTGCCGCAAGACCATCCCTTTGTGGCCACGAGTCGAAAGAATCTTCGCGATTTCTGTGAAGCCCGGGGGATACCGGTCGACGCGGCAGCTCCACCACCGGCAGTGACGGCCAAGTTGGAGGAGCCTGCAACGGCTTCGCCAGACCCACCGCGCGAATCGGAGTTCCTCGAAGAATCGCAAGACGAGGAGCTCGGGCAGAGCCGATCCTTCAGACCATTTGCGATTGGCACCTTGACCGCTGGCGCGATGCTGATCGTGATTCTCTTTGCGGCCCGCTCGTTGCTCAGTTCGAGCAAGCGACCAGAGTCCTCAACCGAGATCGCGCTAACCCCAACGCGAGAGACTCCTGCCCCGCCGCCCGTGCGGCACTCCCCCGAACCGATCCCTTTACTCACAGCGCCGACGAAGATCGTTGAAAGCCGCGCTGATGGAGTGCGCGGCAGCCGAATCGCGGCCGCACCGACACCCGAACGACCAACGGTGGTCAAAGCGCGGCTCTGCGCCGAGCTCGAGGAATGGCGATGCGATCCTCCGGACCGTCCGGTCCCTCCCGGCCTGCTGTTCTTCTACACGCAGGTCAAGTCCAGCAGTCCCACCACCGTGACGCATCGGTGGTATCGGGGCAATCGCTTGTACCAATCTGTCGATATTCGCGTGCAAGCCAGCCCAAGCGGGTACCGCGCCTACAGCCGCCACACGATGAACAGCGAAAGCGCGGGCAGCTGGCGAGTCGAGCTCAGGGCCGAGGACGGCACGGTGCTGCACGAAGAGCGTTTTTCTGTTCGCTGATCCGCTTCGCGAGCAACGAGCGCGGACTTACGCGTGGGATTTCGCGACGCGATCTTTGGTGCTACGATCCCGCACGACCCGACACCTCACCATCGCGGTTGATGGCGAAGACTGACGTTGGTCTCCGGGCGGATCACCGAAGAGGTCAGGATGCTGAACGATCGTGAGCGGCGGCTGCTCGAATTCTTACACGCGCGCGTTGGCGACGTCCCTCTCCAGGCTGCGGCTGATGCGATCGGACTCCCCCTCTACCAGGCCCGAAACCTCGTCTTGCAACTCCGGAACGCCGGGCTCGTCATCACGCCGCATCTCGCTGGCGTCCAGATTTCAAAACTCGGACTGCACGCACTCGAGCCCGCGACTGCAGGCGGGTTTCGGTGGCTCGTCCGAACGGGTGACTCCGGCGGTTGGCAATTGGTCGACCCCCGCCCCGCATCGGTTGAAGCAATCCGCGAGGCGCTGGAGGAAGCCGTCTCATTGATGAACATGGCGACCGGTCCAGGCGAACAGGTGTACAACGACGGCGACGCCATTCGTTTGCAATTGGAAACCGACCTGCAGATCGCATTGGCGAGGGAGTCCCGAAGCACTTAGCCTCAACGTCAAAACGACGAGACGAACGTTGACGCGCTTCGGTCGCGGTACCTGATCGTGATGCAGGCGCTTGATAGGTGGCGGGGTGTGTGGGACAAGTTTCGGAACTGGTTCCTGTCCGCTGCGTGAAAGAGCCTGAACAAAACCCTGACCCGCACCAACCGCTGCAGTTCGTCGCCCCACTCGAATAGTGCGATTCGATATGTCTTCGGCGGATTGCTCAACGCTAGCGACTGCTCGTGACTAAACCGCTGTCCGAAAGGGGAAGCCACGGGAGATGTCCGCGTCGTCGTGCACGGCGATACGCGCTCGAACCGAGCTTTTCGACGAGCGCCGGCGATGCCTCTTGTGCGCGCAGCGTCGCCCTGGTGAGACGAAGGCTCGCGTGCTCACCGAATGACGCGTCCGCGGACATCGTCTGCGCCGACGCCACGGACAGCCCGACCACGCTTCCCGCGGTGCCCAGCAAGGTGCACAAGAATCTACCTTTCACGTGCAGCCGGAGACACAATCATGGGGCGCTTGGGCCGTCGCGTGAAACACGGTGTCTATGGTCTCGGGGGAGTCCGGCTGTGGAATTCCGACATTTCGTGCAACTCATCGCCATCGGGTTACAGGCCCGTATCCCGATGCACATGACCGGCTTTCCCGGCGTCGGCAAAACGGAGTTCACCAAGAGCCTCGAGGCGGGATTCGATCGCGTCGGGATCAAATGCAAGGTGGTGGTCCTGGTCGGGTCGATTCGGGAACCACAGGACTTCGGCGGCTTTCCGGTGTCGACGCCGGACGGCGTGCGCCTGCTGCCCATGGCCTGGGCGCGCGACGCGCAGCGCCTCGCCGAGGAGGGCTACCTGGTGGTGGTCTTCCTGGACGAGCTCACCACCGTTCCGCCGACGACGCAGGCGGCGATGCTGCGCCTGCTGACCGAGAACGTCTGCGGTGAGCTGCGGCTGCCGGACTACCAGCCGGGGAAGGGCGGCGTCGTCTATCTGTGCGCCAGCAATGCGGTGGAATGGGCCGCCGGCGGACAGGAAATCCAGGCGCCGATGGCGAACCGGTTGTGGCACGGCGAGTTCCCGATGGATCACGAGACGTGGTGCGATTTGATGGTGAGCGATTTTCCGGCGCCGGGCAGCATGCCCGTGCTGCCGGCCGACTATCTGGGCCGATACCATCACGGCCAACGGGCGACCATTGCCGCGTATGTGAGGGCCGCCGGTCGGGAGGCCTGGCTGGCGCCTCCCACCGATCCGGCCCGGCGGAGCGGTCCGTGGCCGTCGGGCCGGACCTGGTATCTGGCGTCACGGTTCCTCGCGGCGATCGACGCCGTGTCGCCGGGCAATCGCGTGCTGCAAGGCGGGGCGCTCGCAGGTCTGGTGGGCGACCAGGCGCTGCCGTTCCTGGAGTACCGCGAGACCCTGAATCTGCCGGATCCGGAGGACATCCTGAAGGATCCCCGCCGCTTCGTGCTGCCCGATCGCGTCGATCGCGCCTATGCCGTGTGCTACGCGCTCGCCGGTGCCGTCATCAACAACAACACGCCGCCGCGGTGGGAAGCGGCGATGATCGCGCTCGGCGTCGCGTGCAAGAAGAACGCAGACATCCCGGCCTCTGCGGCGCGCACGTTGTGCGACCAACGGAACCGTCCCGAGGGTCTGCTGAAGCTGCCCGAGGAGTGCCGTCCGTTTTACGACCTGATGCAGATGGCGAAGCTCGTGCCACGGGACTGACGGTGAAGTTTACATTCCACGATCTGATTCGCCGCTCGCATCAAGAAGCCGACGGGTATTCCCGTGCGCTGCAGGCGGCTCGCGTGCGGGCGGCCTATCAACGCAGTTATTTCGCGCCTGCGCTCTTCAGCTTGATTCCGGTCGCCACTGACCTGATCGACAGCATGGCCGTCGACGTGCACTGGCGCCTGTACTACAACGACGTCTGGGTGGCGCGCCACACGGTCGAAGAGAACGCGACGCTGCTCATTCACGAGGTAGGGCACCTGCTGCGCGACCACGAGGCGCGAAAGAAGGCCGCCGGCATCACGGATCATCGGCGCTGGAACACCGCCGGCGACTGCGAGATCAATGACGATCTCCACGCCGAGGGCCTGCCGCTGCCAGGCGATCCGCCGTTACCCGCCAAGTACGGACTGGAGAGTGGGGACACTGCCGAGGTTTACTACAAGCGGCTGCCGGCACCACCGCGTGCAGACAGAGGCCAGGCGGCTGATGAAAGCGGGCAGGCCGGGCAGGAATGCCAGGACTGCGGGTCGGGCGCACACGGCGAACGGCGATTCTGGGAGCTGCCGGAAAACGATGAGCGCGAGGGAGGGACACCTAGTGTCGACCGGTTGAAGGCGGAGCTCGTGCGTCGCGAGGTGGCCCGGCGCATCGACGAGATCTCGCCCTACGCCGGGGAGGTCTCACCCGCGTGGCGCCTGTGGGCGCGCGCCACGCTCGCACCGAAGGTCGACTACCTGGCCACGATCCGTCATGTGGTCCGCAGAGCCTTGCGCGAGAGTACGCTGGGCCGGTACGACCGCACCTACAGGCGGCCGCATCGACGGCAGGCGTGCTACGGCGAGTTCCTCATGCCCAGCTTCCACCAGCCGCGGCCGCGGCCAGGATTTCTGATCGATACCTCGAGCTCGATGGAAGACTCACAGTTGGCGCGAGCCCTGGCGGAACTGGCGGGCCTGACCCGCCAACTCGGGTACGGCGCAGACGTCGTCGTCGCGTGCTGTGATGCGGCGGTCCGCGACGTGCGGAAGGTCTTTCGAGCCGAACAGGTCGAATTGTACGGCGGCGGCGGCACGGACCTGGATCTTGGCCTGCGCGCGTTCATCGAGAGGACGCACGATCCGATCGACCTGCTGGTGATTGTGAGCGACTGCCACACGACATGGTCGAACGACGTGCCTCCGTTTCCCGTGATCACCATCCGCGTCGGCGACGGCGCGCCGCCGCCTTGGGGAAATCGCGGCGGCAACAGGGTGATCTCAATCGAAGACCGACGTGGCTAAGCGATCGAAGACCGACGTGGCTAAGCCAGGGCGAGGCCCCTCAGGAGGGTGGTGGCTAACTGGACCGCCCGAGATCAGCCCGTGGCGGCGCCGCGGGTTGAAGATTCCACCGGACTCCTTTCACGCGTGGGTCAGGCTGGGCACATGGGAATTCGCCATGGGCGTGCTCTTGTACGCGATCTTCGGCTTCGGCACACAACTGATCGCCTCGGCACCTCACAGCATCGTCACCGTGTTCGACTTCACGAACTGCTATGGCGCTCCGCCCGTCGCGCTGCCATGCGAACGCGTCGCGTACCGGGCGGGCGGCCTAAACGCAGCGCTGAACGCGTGGTGGGGTCTGCTGCTGATCGCCGTCGCGGCGTGGCTCGTGTGGGACTTGTGGAGCGCGGCGGCGCCCAAGCCGATCACCGACGACTTCCTGAGGCTGCTCGACGACTCGTTCGCGCGGGACTGGCGCAAGCCGCGCACCTGGCCATGGAAACGAGTGGCGTGGGCCTACGGCTTCACGCTCGTGGGCGTCACATCGGGAGTGGGCATGTCGCTGCTGATTTCAGCGCTCTCCGCCTCACCGCCAGCCAGGACGCCGACCGTTGAAACGTCTCAGCAGTTCAGAGTGATTCAGTAACGGTGCTCGATGAACGCGGCGTTCGCGTGCTCACCGAGATCGGAAGAGTCCGAAGGCCCTCAGCGCTCCTCCCCCTTTCCGGTTCACGTATCTCCGACGGATTCTGGACGCGGAAAGCCGAGGAGTGGGAATCCGAGTTGAGCGCGATCAATACGGGACTGGGCCGACTGTCTCGCCCGACACCGACGTACGCGGCGACGGGCGAGAAGATTTAGAACTCGCGAAAAACCGCGCATTTCCAGTATTTGCAGCAGTCGTTTGTCGAGCGGCGCTGGCTCCTCGATTCCGTGCTATCGAACTGCACCTTCGATCGCGGAACTCTTTGTCCGACTTACGTTAAGCCGTTCGACCTGCTGTCTCAGGGGAACGAAACTGGGAATTGGCGGGGTCGACGGGACTCGAACCCGCGGCCTCCGGCGTGACAGGCCGGCGTTCTAACCAACTGAACTACAACCCCGTTATGCGTCTGCTACTGAATCCCTGTTCCCTCTTCCCTGCCCTGCGCCCTAAGCCCTACGCCCTGTTCCCTTATGAATTGAGTGGGCGGTACAGGACTCGAACCTGTGACAGCCGGCGTGTAAAGCCGGTGCTCTACCAACTGAGCTAACCGCCCCGGCTTTCAACACTCGCAACTTATTATGGTAGCGAAAGCTGGACCTTGAGCGCAAGCAGCGCCAGCGCCACGACGAGCCCGGCGACGGTGTGATGCTCGCGGTTGCCGATTGCGCGCGTCAAGCTGAAACGGCGAGTCATCGGCGTTGATCCGCGCTGCACGTACGAATCGGTACTCGCCGCCGAACTTGTCGCGCAGGTGCGCCTCTTCAGCACGAATCGCGGCCGGAATCGTTGTCCCGATGTACACCAGAACGATGAGTGCGACGACAACGCTCCCACCCGCAATCGCGACACCCAGACCCATGAGCGTTGTCCCGAGATAGAGCGGATGCCTCACGAACCGATAAGGACCAGATCGCGTGACTTCGCGGCTCTTTTCGAGATGCCCGGCGGCCCAGATTCGAATCGACTCCCCGACCGCCGCAACCAACGCACCAAGCAGCAACGACGCCTCCGTGGGACGAGCGAGCCACAGGACGAGCGCCCCCAGGACAAAACCGAGTGGGACTCGCCAGCGCGCAATGCGCTGGGAGGTACAGGGGCGCGCTCACGCAGTTTGTCCACTCGCGCGCGACAGACGAAGCCTGACGGCGTGTACGACTTCGTCCACACTGATGTCGTTGATGCACATGCGCGCGGCGCCGCCTTCGACAGGGCCGTCACGCTGGCACTGGCGCTTGTGGTGACAGACACACTGGGTCGCGCGCGAAACGACGACGTCGTCGGGATCCCAGGGGCCGTTGCGTTCTGGCCAGGTCGGCCCGTACAGCCCGACGATGGGCGTCTTCATCGCTGCCGCGATGTGTGTCGGCCCGGTGTCGCCGGAGATCATCAAGGCTGCGCGCGATGCCAGCGCCAACACGTCTCCGAGCGACGTTTCGGGGGCCCGCACTGCCGCGCCTCGCGAAGACGCGATCACTTCGTCCGCGAGCGCCGCCTCATCGCGTCCCCACAGGACGAACGTCGGCAGGGCGTGCTCCTCGCGAATCGCCGCGGCAACGGCGCCAAACCGGTCGGGAGGCCAGCGCTTGTTCGGCCACCCCGCACCCGGATTGATCAGCACAAACGGCCCCGGACCGCGGGCCGCAGCGTCGACGCCAACCTGACGGGCCACTGCCGAATCGGGGACGACGAACGGAAACCGTACGGGACCCGGCTCTACTCCGAGTCGGACGAGTGTCGATAGGTTCTTCTGCACGACGTGGGCACCGGCGGGCACCGCGCTCGTTTCGGAATAGAACCAGGCGGCGCCCTGCTCGCGCAGCGCACCGGTTTCGAATCCAATCACACGTCCCGCGCCGGAGAGTCGAGCCATGGCGGCCGACTTGAGGAGTCCTTGCAAGTCGAGCGCGACGTCGTAATCTCGGCTCCGCATCGTTTGGATCGCCTGCATCAGTCCCGGGCGGCCGATGATGCGCGTCGTCAGGCCCTCAACGAGATCGAAAACGCCGGCATAAGGACGGTCGGCCAGCCAATCGATTTCTGCGAGCGGAAACGCCTCTCGGAGCGCCGCCAGTACCGGTAACGCGTGGACGATGTCGCCGAGTGCGCTCATCCGGACGATCAGAATGCGATTCATCGGTGGCGACCACCCCTCGAGATCATTCGGCAGGGGCTGATGGCATCTTACGAATGTGCGACAGCAGATCGCGCGTGGAATGGTCCTTCGGATCACCGACGATGGCGACGCGACCACCATAGCCGCGGACGATGTCACGCTCGGGAACCGTCTCGGAGGTGTAGTCGGTGCCCTTGCAGTGAACATCCGGGCGTATCCGCTCGAGCAGTCGGGCGACCGTTGACTCCTCGAAGATCACGACGTAATCCACTCCGCGAAGCGACGCCACCAGCTCGGCGCGGTCGGCGGCTGGGAGGATGGGACGACCGGGTCCTTTGAGCGCGCGCACGGACTCGTCGCCATTGATGGCCACGATCAATCGATCGGCCTCGTTGGCCGCCGCCTGCACGTACCGAATGTGTCCGACGTGAAGCAGGTCGAAGCATCCGTTCGCGAAACCCACCGAGAGCCCGCGTGTTCGGTCGTCGGCCACTCGAGCGACGAGGGCGTCGATTGTCAGGATCTCGCTCACGTCAGGTGGCTCGCCTGGCGTCGAGCTCGACCGCGTGCCGCAGCTCGTCGGCGGTCACCGTCGCCGTTCCCCGCTTCATGACCACCAACCCGCCGGCATAGTTGGCCAGCCTCGCCGCTTCTTCGAACGTGGCGCCCGCGCCCAGGGACAGCGTAATCGTCGCCATCACGGTGTCGCCGGCGCCGGTGACGTCGGCGATTTGATCGGAGCCAAAGATGGGAATGTGGATGGTCGGTTTGTTCGGCTCGAAGAGTGCCATGCCGCGACTGCCCCGTGTGATGAGCACGGCTTCCATTCGGGTGCGTTCAAGAATCGCGCGACCGGCACGTTCGAGCACTCTCGGCCGATCGTCAACCGTCACGCCGAGGGCATGCTCGACTTCGGATTCGTTTGGCGTACAGGCCGTGAGGCGTGAATACCGCGTCAACGCGTAGCGCGAGTCGATCAACACGGGCACGCGACGTCGCTTCCGTACGCGACGCGCGAGGCGGTGGACAAACGCCGGTGTCACGAGACCCGAGCCGTAGTCGGACACGAGCACGGCGTCGGCACGGAGGCATGCCCGCACCGCGGCGCGCTCGACCGCCGAACGGTGCGCATCCGTGACGCCTTCGTTTCGCTTGTCGATGCGAACGACTTGTTGCTTCGCTGAATGAATGCCACCGGCCAGAATGCGCGTCTTGACCGGCGTCTTGTAGTCCGACGGCCGCACGATCCCGTCCCGAGCCACACGGCGCGGCAACGCCGCGAGCAGGCGCCGGCCGGCTTCGTCGCGGCCGGCCAGACCGACGAGCGTTGCTCGGCCACCGAGGCTTGCAACGTTATTCACGGCGTTCCCCGCGCCGCCCGGCAGCACCTCGGTGGAGTCGTACTCGAGGATCAGGACCGGGGCCTCGCGCGAGACGCGCGCGACGCGACCGTAGACATACTCGTCGGCGAGCAGATCCCCGAAAACGACGACCGCGGGGTGGGCGAAGCGGTCGATGAGGTGAAGCAAGCGCCCCGTCGGCGCTGCGGCAAGAGCCATGCGGGTCTCAAGATTACCCGAGAATCGACGCGGCCGCCGCGATGAGCGTGTCGGACGTCATCGTTGGGCGCGCGACATCGGCGGGCCAGTGGGTGTCCTGCGATCGGCCGTGTCCGGTGTAGACCAGCACGGTCCGCGAGCCCACGGCGTGTCCCAGCGCGATGTCTCGCCATTGGTCCCCGATGACCCAGGACCGCTGGAGATCGAGGCCGAACGTTCGCGCAGCCTCGAGTGCCATGCCCGGCTCCGGCTTTCGGCAGGTGCACGGCCCCGAAAACTCCGGGAGCACCGCTTCGGAATGATGCGGACAGAAGTACCAGCCGTCCACGATCGCTCCTGCGGCGCGGAAACGCTCGTCCAGACGCCGATGTGTCTCCTCGACGAATTCGCGCGTATATAGGCCGCGCGCGATGCCGCCCTGATTGGTCAGGACGACAATCGCATAGCCTCCGCGCCGCAGCAGCCGGATGGCATCGAGGCTCCACGGGTAGATCGTCAGCTCGGCATCGGGCGTCAGGTACCCCAGTTCGTCGAGGATGGTTCCGTCGCGATCGAGAAAAATCGCCGGTCGCATGTCTCTGTCAGAGCGACACGGCTTCGAGCACCGCACGCGCGCTGATCTGCGTCATGCAGCAGTGATCGAGCGGGCACTCGCGGAGCATGCACGGGCGGCACCAGACGTCGCTCGACATGATGGTGGGCGCGGGCGCATTCGCGCTCGCAAACAGTGGCGAGGTGTGCTGATAGTCCGTCGGACCGAAGATGGCGACGACCTTGGCGCCGACGGCTGCCGCCAGGTGCATGGCGCCCGAGTCGTTGGCCACGGTCGCCGCGCTCAACGACATCAACGCCGCCAGCGTTGTGAGGTCGGTGAGTCCGCACAGATCGATCACGCCACCGCCTGCGGAGACGCCAATCTCTCGACACACGGCCGCATCGGCGGTGGTTCCGACGAGCACCGTTGCAGCCCGCTCCTCCGCCGCCAGCGCCGAGAGCTCAGCAAACCGTGTCGGCAGCCACTGCTTGGCGCGTCCGTAAGCGGCGCCCGGCGCGATGACGACGAACGGCCGGCCTTCGGAAAGCCCGCTGTCGCGCAGGAGGGTACGGGCGACGTCGATCGCCTGGCGATCGAGGTCAAGCCTCACGAGACGTGGACCGGGTGAGATACCCAGACCCTCGGCCAGCGCCTGGTAATACTCGGCCTGGTGCACCGCGGTCGTCGGCCGCTTGATGGCTCGCGTCAGTAGCCGTCCCCGCAGGTCGCGAGCAAAGCCCCATCGTTCCGGAATGCGGGCGCGCGACGTCAGCCACGCCGACCAAAATGAGTTCGGCAATAACAGCGCCGCACCAAACTTGCCCTTCTCCAGTTGTTGCGTGTCGCTGCGCCAGGTCCACAGAGCGTCGCGACCCGATCGACTGCCGAGGGTCAGCACGTCGCCCACTTCCGGCACCATCGTGAACAACGGGGCAACGCTGCGGCGCGCCGCCACCGTGATGTGGCTGGCGGGCCAGGCACGATTCAGATCGGACAACAAGGGCAGCGCCATGATGGCGTCGCCGAGCCAGGTGGGCGCCATCACAACCAGCCGACCCGGGGCCCGCACCTCAGTGGCCATGTAATTCCATTTTCAGGCTTCAAGATCCTCATCGGCACGAATGGCCGGATACATGCCCTTCACGTCGGCCACCGGCGCGTCTCGCCATCGCCGATGCATCCACAGCCAGAGCTCCGGGTGGCGCCGGACATACATCTCCAGCACATCGGTGCAGCGTTGCGTGAATTCGTGAATCGCATCCGTTGCGTCCGCTTCCGGCGGCTCGACGGCATGTTCGTAGATCATGCGATACCGTCCACCCGGAACCGGCAGGGCGAACACGGGTACGACGGGCGCGCCGGTGCGCAGCGCCAGGGCGGCCAGCGTCGACGTCGTGGCCGCGGGCCGCTCGAAAAAGTCCACCCAGATGGCATCCGGGCTGTGCATGTGCTGATCGATCAGCATGGCCACGCCCTGCCCCGCATGCAAGGTTTTGAGGACACGTCTGACGGCGCCCTGTCGGTAAATGACGGTGTTGCCGGTCTTCGATCGCAGCTCCTCGAGCAGGTGATTCAGGTAGGGGTTATCGAGCGCACGCGCGAGTACGCCGATCGGCTGAAAATGCAGGCCATGCACGATGGCGTGCAGCTCCCAGAACCCGAAATGGCCGGTGAAGAACAAGACCCCCTTGCCTTGGGCGTAGGCATGTCGCGCGCGATCCTCGCCTTCGAACTCGACGCGCTGCCGCATTTCCTCGTGCGACAACGTGCTGAACTTGAGCATCTCGAAGAGGAGCCGGCCGAAGTGGCAAAACATCTGGCGTGTGATGACGTTCCGTTCCGACGGGGTCCGAGCAGGAAACGACTGGGCCAGGTTGGTGTTGGCGACTCGCCGGTGCGGTCGATCGAGGACGTAAAACGCCAGTCCGACTGCGGCTCCGAGCCATCGCACCACCCGACTGGGTAAGACCCTCAGCAGTTGTCGAATCACCACGACAACCCCGTACTCGAGCCGGTATCTCACGCCGCCTCCCGACGACGAGCGATGGCTTGTGTCAGCAGTGCGGCCAGATCGTCCCATCCCTCCAGCGAGAGGCTCAACGGAATCGCCTGGCATTCGAACGGCCAGGGCGCAAGCGGCTCGAGACGAACGAAGTCCTTTTCGGTCGTCACGACCGGCGTCGCTGCCCCCGCCGCCTGCACCGCGGCGTGGATCCGGTCCACATCAGACCGCGTAAAGCGATGATGGTCGGCGAATTCGAATGTGTCGACAACGCGATACCCGGCGGCGCGCAGCATCGCGAAAAACTCCTTCGGCCGCGCGATGCCCGCAACCGCGACCACAGCACCCAAGGCATCCGCCTCCGCTCGCTCGGAATCTGCGCGAGCTTCGGCGAGACTGGCTTCGAGGACGCGCTTCCCCGCGACCGCTTGGCTAACCCCGAGCGTCCAGGCCTCGGAACGCGCGCTCGCTAAATCACTCTCGAGAATCACCACGACGTGAGCACGGGCCGCGGCGCCAATTGGTTCTCGCAAGCGGCCCATCGGCAGCACCCGCCCGCCCGTGATCTCCCCTGGCGTCGTCATCAGGATGTCCAGGTCGCGCGCCAGCTGTACGTGCTGGAACCCGTCGTCCAGGAGGTGCACGGTGGCACCCAGTCGACGCTCCGCGAGCGCACCGGCGAGAAATCGATCCTCGCTCACGACCACCACCGCGCGCGGCAGGAGCCGGGCGAGCATGAGGGGCTCATCGCCCGACTGGTGCACGTCGGCCAGGACTCGTTGACCATCAGATACGACGACCACACCGTCGCGCCGGTCTCGACGGCCATGGCCCCGGCTGAGAATGGCAGGGCGCTCGCCCCGATCCAACAGCCAGCGTGCGATGAGCGACACCATCGGCGTCTTGCCGGTGCCACCCACGCTCAAGTTGCCAACGCTGATGACCGGCTCCCGCAGCCGTCGTCGGGCATCCGGGTGGCGCTCGAACCAGCGCCGCCGCCGGGCGACGACGTGCGAATAGAGAAGGTCAAGCAATGGGTCGAAAGGGCCTGACGTTGGAAGTGCTTTCGGGCAGCAGGCGCGAGAGTACCGCGAGCGTCCTGTCCTTCGCCCCGCGGTTGGCCTCGACAAGGGCTCGGGCAGCCGCGCCGAGACGGGCACGGCGGATGGGATCCGTCATCAGCGACACCAGAGCATCGCCGAGCTCGCGTTCGCTGCCAACGCGAACGGCGGCGGCATTGGCGAGGAAGGCGTCCGCAATCTCCGCAAAGTTGTCCATGTGCGGGCCGAACACGACCGGTTTGCCGAAGACCGCGGGCTCGAGAATGTTGTGCCCACCGGTTGGCACGAGGCTTCCGCCAACGAAAGCAACGGTCGCGAGCTGATAAATCGTCGCCAGCTCGCCGATCGTATCGAGCAAGACAATGTCCGCCCTTGGCTCGGCATCGATTGGCAGCCCACTCCGGCGAAGCGTCTTGAACCCTTCCTGCAGGCAGGCTTGATGAACTTCGGCCATGCGCTCGATGTGGCGCGGCGCCAGAATCAGCATCGCCCCGGGTACCGACGTGCGAACCCGCCTGAATGCATCGAGCACAGCCCCTTCCTCACCTTTCATCGTGCTGCCGGCGACGATGACCGAGCGGTTCGGAGGGATGCGGAAATATCGCAGGACACGATCCTTCGCTCGTGTCTGAAGCGTCGGGGTACTGAGGTCGAGCGAGTCGAACTTCAGGCTGCCGGTCACGGTGACGCGACCAGGGTTGGCGCCCAGATCGATGAACCGGCGCGCTGACTGTTCACTCTGGACGCAGAAGCTGTCGATGTCGTCGAGGACACGCCTCATGAACCCTCGAACCATCCGGTAGCGAGGGTACGAGCGCTGAGACACGCGACCGTTGACAATCGCCGTTTTCACACCTCGTCGCTTGCACTCGCGCAGCAGGTTGGGCCAGATCTCGGTTTCCATCATCACGAACAGTCGAGGCTTGACGAGGTCCAGCGTGCGGCGTACGAACACGCCAAGGTCAAACGGAAAGTAGAACACCTCGTCGACGTCGGGCACGTTGCGGCGGGCCAATGCCTGCCCGGTCATGGTCGTGGTCGAAAGAAAAATCTTCAGACGGGGATATCGGGATCGTAAGTCCTTCGCCAGCGGCCGTGCCGTCAATACCTCGCCGACCGAGACGGCGTGAATCCAAATGGACCGCTCGGCGTCCATGTTGAACGACACCGGCAGATAGCCCATCCGTTGCGAAAGGCTGCCAATGTACTTGCGGTATCTGATGGCCTGGTAGAGAAACCATGGCGAGACCACCACGAAGAAGCCCAGCACCAGAACGCTGTAAAGGAAATACATGAAAGGACTTACAAGGAGCGAGTATAACGATGCATTTGACCCCCCGCAAGGCGGGCCGTATAAAATGAACCGTTTCTGCTGGCCCGGCAGTGGCACGAGATTCACGACCCGGCCCACGCCGGGCCCCTCAATCAGGGCGCGACTCGAGGGACATCAGGCATGGCCATCAAGGTCGGGATCAACGGCTTCGGACGCATCGGCCGCAACATCATGCGGGCCGCGCTGGACGACGACGGGATTGATTTCGTGGCGGTCAACGACATCACCGACGCCCGAACGCTGGCGCACCTACTCAAATACGACTCCGTGCTCGGCAATCTCGACAAAGACATCTGCGCGACAGGCGATTCCATTTCGGTGGATGCTGACGAGTTCAAGGTGCTCTCCACCAAGGACCCCGGGCAGTTGCCGTGGAAGGACCTCGGGGTGGATGTCGTGTTCGAGTCCACCGGCATTTTCACCAAGCGTGACGACGCGGCCAAGCACCTCGCCGCGGGGGCGAAGAAGGTCGTCATTACGGCGCCGGCGACCGGGCCCGACGTCACCATCGTGCTCGGCGTCAACGAGGACATGTACGACAAGTCCAAGCATCACGTGATCTCGAACGCGTCGTGCACGACCAATTGCCTGGCGCCCCTTGCGAAGGTGGTGCACGAGCAGTTCACCATCCGCAAGGCCTGGATGACCACCGTGCACGCCTACACCAACGACCAGAATCTGCTCGACCTGCCGCACAAGGACCTGCGGCGCGCGCGGGCGGCGGCGATGTCGATCATCCCGACCACGACCGGCGCGGCGAAAGCGGTAGGAGAAGTGCTGCCGGCGTTGAAGGGCAAGGTGGACGGTATCGCGATGCGGGTGCCGACGCCGAATGTCTCGGTCGTCGACCTCGTGGCGTTGGTCGATCGCAAGACCACAGCGGACGAAGTGAATGCGGCCTTCAAGGCATCCGCCACCGGGCAGCTGAAGGGAATCTTGCAGTTCTGCGACGAGCCACTTGTCTCGATCGATTTCCGCGGCAACCCCCACTCCTCCATCGTCGATGCCGACTACACCAAGGTGATGGATGGCGACTTCGTCAAAGTGTTGGCGTGGTACGACAACGAATGGGGGTACTCGAATCGCTGCGTCGATCTGGTGCGAAGGTTGCTGTAAGCCCGTAGAAGCCACCGAGACACAGAGACTCAGAACGATTCAATCTCTGAGACTCTGTGTCTCTGAGGCCCGTCCGTAGATCCCAAGATGCCAAAGTACTCCGTTCGCGATCTGAGTCTCTCGGGCGCCCGCGCGTTCGTCCGTGTGGACTTCAACGTCCCGATCAAGGACGGTCGCATCACCGACGACACTCGCATCACCGCGTCGCTTCCGACGATCGAGCACGCGCTGAAGGCCGGTGCAACCGTAATCCTGGCCTCGCATCTGGGACGGCCGAAGGGAAAGCCGGCAGCGGAGTTCAGCCTTGCGCCCGTAGCGACGCGGCTTTCGGACCTGCTGAAGCGTGAGGTGACGTTTGCCACTGACTGCATTGGCGAACCGGCACGCGACGCGGTGACGAGTGCTCACGCTTCGGGCGGATCGAAGGCGGTCTTGCTCGAAAACCTTCGGTTCCATTCTGAGGAGGAAAAGAACGACGTGGCGTTTGCGAAGGAGCTGGCATCGCTTGCCGATGTCTACGTCAACGATGCTTTCGGCGCCGCGCATCGCGCGCATGCTTCAGTCGCGGCGATGGTGCCTTTGTTCGGCACGCGGGCGGCCGCGGGTCTCCTGATGGAAAAAGAGCTGCACTATCTCGGGCTCGCCTTGGGTCGGCCGGATTGGCCGTTCGTTGCGGTCATCGGCGGCGCCAAGGTTTCCGACAAGATCGAGGTGATTGAAAACTTCCTGGGCAAGGTGGACAGGTTGATGATCGGCGGCGCGATGGCATACACATTCTTCAAGGCGTTGGGCCTGCCGACTGGGCGATCGCTCGTCGAGGACGACAAGCTGGATGCCGCGCGCGACATCATCACGCACGCCAAGGAGCGGAGTGTCGAGCTCAACCTTCCCGTCGACCATGTCGTGGCCGCTCGAATCGACGCGGCGGCCCAGACCGCGGTGCTCAAGGTCAATGACGCCGCGATCGGGGATCGCATGGGCCTCGACATCGGACCTGAGACGACCAGGCTCTATACGGACCTCCTGACCGATGCCAGGACCGTCGTGTGGAACGGCCCGATGGGAGTCTTCGAGGTCGACGCGTTTGCGAATGGTACGCTCGGCGTGGCGCAGGCCGTCGCTAACGTCAAAGGCACGACAATCATCGGCGGCGGCGACTCGGTGGCGGCCGTCAACAAGGCCGGCCTCGCCGATCGCATCACCCACATCTCCACCGGCGGCGGCGCCTCGCTCGAGTTCCTCGGCGGCCGGATGCTGCCAGGGGTCGAGGCGCTGCCGGAGAAGACTTCGCAGTAAGTTTTCAGTTATCAGTTGTCAGTTCAAAGGAAGGGCCGCCGGAATAGACTCTGTTGTGTCCCTTTGAACTGGAAACTGGCAACTGGAAACTGACAGACGAGCTCGACTCTTTATGCGCAAGCGAGTGATCGCGGGCAACTGGAAGATGTTCAAGACGGTGCACGACACCGTCCGTCACATCAAGGAACTGCGGCCGCTGCTCAAGGACGCGCGCGGCGTGGAGGTCATCGTCGCGCCTCCCTTTCCGGCGATCTATGCCGCAGCCGAGGCCGCTCGCGGCAGTGACATCGAGATTGCGGCGCAGAATCTCCACTGGGAGCGCGAAGGGGCGTTTACGGGCGAGGTCAGCGCGCCGATGCTCCGGGATGCGGGCGCGGAGTACGTCATCGTCGGGCACTCCGAGCGTCGAACGCTCTTTGGCGAGACCGACCTCACGGTGAACAAGAAGCTGGTCGCAGCGCTCGCCGCCGGGTTGGGGCCGATCGCCTGTATCGGCGAGACCCTCGATCAGCGCGAGGCGAACCAGACCCTCGACGTGCTCGATCGACAGCTGCAGGCCGGGTTCGACGGTCTCACTGCAGAGCAGCTCGCTGAATGCCTCCTGGCCTACGAGCCGGTGTGGGCCATCGGCACCGGCCGCAACGCCACGCCCGAGCAGGCCGGGAAAGCACACGCCCACATTCGCGGTCGCGTGCGTCAGTGGTTTGGCGCGGACGCCGCCGAGCGTTGCCGCATTCTGTACGGGGGCAGCGTGAAGCCCGATAACATCGCCTCGCTCGTCGCGCAGCCCGATGTCGATGGGGCGCTCGTCGGCGGCGCCAGTCTCGACGCGCGTGCGTTCTCCGAAATCGTTCACCTCGCGCAGAAGAGCGGGCGGGTAGGTCTGGTCGGGCGGGTGCGTCTGGTCGGGCGGGTGCGTCGGGTCGGGCGGGTGGGCGCGGTCGGGCGGGTGCGGGGGGGGTGCGTCAGGGCGGGTGCGCCAAACCCACCTCCCCTACGAGACCGACCCGCCCTACCAGCCCACCGCCCTACCCTGCGCTATACTGTATGTTTGCGTCCGATGCCGTTGGGCGCGCCAGATCATGCTGTATTACTTGCTCATTTCGGTTTACGTGTTGGTTTGCCTGCTGCTCATCCTGGTGATCCTGCTGCAGCAGGGTAAAGGCGGCGACATCGCCAGCGCGTTTGGCGGTGGCAGCAGCCAGGCGGCATTCGGCGCACGCGCGGGCGCGACGCTGCTGACGAAGATGACGGCCGGCCTTGCCGCCGCGTTCGTCGCCTTGGCGTTGACGCTCGCGGTGTGGGGACAACGAGGTCCGGCATCGGTGGTGGGTGGCCTTGGCGCTCCCCCGCCGCCGCCATCGCTCAATCTCCCGGCAGCGCAACCGGTGACGCAGACGCCAGCCCCCGCAGCGACGCCGACGAATACGACGCCGCAAGTAGACTTTTTGACGAGGGTTCTACACGACGGTTCTCGACGAAGGTTCTCAACAGTGGTTCGACGGGGGTTCTTGACGACGGTTCGATAGATCGCTTGCTGTTCCACCTCAGACAGCCTCACACCATTTGCGGAAGTGGCGGAATTGGCAGACGCACCAGCTTGAGGGGCTGGCGCTCGCAAGAGCGTGGGGGTTCGAGTCCCCCCTTCCGCACCATTCGACTCGCCTGCGGCCCGCCTTCGGCGAGCCGCAGGCTCGCTCATGGCGAGCCACCGACAGGTCGAAGGCGTCACAAGGCAAGCCCCTTAAAGTCGAAGGGTTGCGACAACGGCGCTGACGATGGCATCGTCGTCCCGTCGTGCATTACGTCTACCTGCTTCGATGCGCTGACGACAGTCTGTATGTCGGAGAGACAACAGATCTTGAATCGCGCGAGCGCCACCACAACGAAGGTCGCGGCGGTAGCTACACGGCAAACCGGCGACCAGTCCGCATCGTTTACGCTGAGCGCTATCCTTCGAGGCCGGAGGCGCTGAAGCGCGAGCGACAGATCAAGCGCTGGAGGCTCCAAAAGAAGGACACTCTCGTGCGAGGCGAGGGCACCGACCTGTCTGGCATGAGCACGAAGCCTAATTTTCGGCCCGGTTTCACTTGGCGAGATTGGTTGAACCGCGGATAACCACTCCATTGTCCCACCCGCGATCGTTGACGCGGACATCGGTCGGTGAAGGTGTCTTGAGGTGCTTCGATGAGTCCGTCGAAGGACTGTGCCAGCGATTCTACGCGGACGAGGGTCGGTCAGGGTTGCCGCCGGGCCGCTACTTCCGCCTGCTGCTGCTAGGCCAATGCGTTCCAGTCAAGGTCGATTGTGATTAGCAGTCCGCACTAGGAACACCATGCGGTGTCTTCCCCTCGACGAAGCGTCACCCAACCGCACGAGTCACAGCTCTCCCTCAACGATTCAGCGCGAGGCTCTCTGTGGAGCAGGACCGTGTTTACCTCCGCGCTGGTACTCGTGTGGGAGCCCGCAAGCTTGGGCTCAACTGGCGAGCTGATTCCCTTACACTGTCGGGGGTTCCCAAGGCGCTTCGCGAACTTGAACCTCACGAAGCCCAGGACTGTTTGTGATCTTTGAGGATCGCTTCTATCGTTCACCTGATGAGGCTAGGCTCTCCGCCAGAGCCATGAAACTCGTGGGCGCGGTGTACGACCTTGCCACCGGCCGGGTCCGGTTCCTCGATTAGCGCAGCCGGGCCACCAGGAGCAAACGCGATGTCCCCAACTCCGATTCCTGCCCAGGCGAGCGCGCCGAAGGCGTCGACCTTCCGCTTCGACCTGGTGGCCGGGCTGACCGCCGCCGCGGTCGTCCTTCCCAAGGCGATGGCTTACGCGTCGGTGGCCGGCCTGCCGGTTGCGGTCGGCTTGTATACCGCTTTCATCCCGATGGCGATCTACGCGCTGCTCGGCACCTCGCGCGTGCTCAGCGTCAGCTCGACCACGACCATCGCGATACTCGCCGGCACGCAGCTGGGACAGGCGGTACCGGACGGCGATCCGGCGCGCCTCGTGACGGCTACGGCGACGCTGACCTTGCTGGTCGGCGCCGCGCTGGTCGCGGCGCGGCTATTGAAGCTCGGTTTCGTCGCCAACTTCATATCGACGCCGGTGCTTACCGGCTTCAAGGCCGGCATCGGGTTGGTGATCGTGCTCGACCAGGTGCCCAAGCTGCTGGGCATTCACATCACCAAGCATGGCTTCTTCTTCGATGCCGTCAGCGTCGTCAACCACATGCCCGAAACCTCGACGATCACGCTGATGGTCGCCCTCGCGACCTTCGCGGTGCTGATCGCGATGGAACGGCTGTGGCCGCGCTCGCCGGCCCCGCTGGTCGCGGTGGCGGGCGGCATCGCCGCGGCCTGGTTCCTCGGGCTGGAGAAGATGGGCGTCTCGATCGTCGGCCTGATCCCACAGGGCTTCCCGTCGCTGACCCTGCCTGATCCTGCGCTGGTCGAACGGCTGCTGCCGGGTGCGCTCGGAATCGCCTTGATGAGCTTCACCGAGTCGATCGCGGCCGGGCGCGCCTTCGCGCGCGCCGAGGATCCTCCGGTCAACGCGAACCGGGAATTGCTCGCCACCGGCGCGGCGAACCTTGGCGGCGCCTTGTTCGGCATCATGCCGGCCGGCGGCGGAACTTCGCAGACGGCGGTCGTGCGGGCCGCCGGCGGGCAGTCGCAGCTGGCCTCGCTGGTGACCGCGGGCGCCGCGCTCGCCACCATGCTGTTCCTGGCGCCGATCCTTGGCCTGATGCCCAATGCGACGCTGGCCGCGGTGGTCATCGTCTACTCGGTCGGGTTGATCAAGCCGTCGGAGTTCCGTGCCATCCGCAGCGTGCGCACGATGGAATTCCGCTGGGCCCTGGTCGCCTGCATCGGCGTCCTGCTGCTGGGCACCCTCAAGGGCATCGTGGTGGCGATCATCGTGTCGATGATCGGCCTGGCCAGCCAGTCCGCGTACCCGCGCGTGTACGTCATCGGCCGCAAGCGTGGCGAGGACGTGCTGCGACCGCTGTCGCCCGAACACGGCGACGACGAGACCTTCGAAGGCTTGCTGATCCTGCGCCCGGAAGGGCGGCTGTTCTTCGTCAATGCGCAGGAAGTGGGGCGGCAGATCCAGACCCTGGTCGCGAAGTACCAGCCGCGCGTGTTGTTGCTGGACATGAGCCGCGTATCCGACATCGAGTACCTCGGCCCTGCAGATGCTGATCGAAGGCGAGCGGCGCATGACCGAGGGCGGCGTCGAGGTGTGGCTGGCCGCGTTGAATCCCGGCGTGCTTGCGACGGTACGAAACACCGGCCTCGACAAGCGGCTTGGTCGCGAGCGCATGCTGTTCAACGCGCGCGCGGCGATCGAGCGCTACCAGGCGCGGAAGGCGACCGGCGGGAACGCGGCCTAGAGCGTGTCGAGCGGCAGGCTGAGGTAGCGGCGCCCGTCGTCCTTGGCCGCTTGCCGCAAAAAAGGATGAACGGGAAATGGCGCGGCCTTGACGCTCGTACGCGTCGCTGACGATAGCAACTGTCTTGAAAGTCAAGCGTTCTCCGGTTGAGCGATTCTCCCGCCACATCGTCCTCGTCCGCATCATCGCATTGAGAATCGTGAGCGTGCGACTCACGACGGGCCCTATGCCCGGCACGGTGCGGAGCAGGTCTTCTTTCGCACGCCAGGCCGGACTCTTCTGGATGGTGTCGTCAAGATCGCGATCGATGGCCGCGATGCGGCGCTCCAGCCAGCCCATGGAGCTGCACGAGTATCGTTCAAGGCGAAAGCCCGATTGGAATGCGCCACCTTTTGCGCCATGCGAGGGGAGCTGATAAGGCGCTGGCGCTCGAATTGAGCCCACGGCGTCGCGCAGGTCACGGCCGCCACGATGTTGTAGCGATCGAACACGCTGCGGCTCTAGTGGCTGTCGATCATCATCGCGATCACCTCAGGGCACGACGGCCCCGCATACATGGCGAACAGCCCGTTACCAAGGTTGTGTGCGATGGGGTGGTTGGGCGCCTCTGTTTGGAATCAGACTGTGTGCAACGCCTGTGCAACGAATTCCGGGAAACGCGACTTCGAATCGGCCGCAATCAGCAACTCGGATGAAACAGCCGACCCCGTTCCACCGAGGTCGGCTGCGATCGGCTTCCATTCCTTTCAGCTTGACGGGCTGGCGCTCGAAAGAGCGTGGACAGTTCGAGTCCCCCTTTCCGCACCAAGACACATAGAGGCCCGGTTTCTGGGCCTTTCTTGTTGTTGAGCTCACGAAAAGCTAACGGAGAGCTAACGGCCTGACCGCGCGCCCGGAGCGCGACGACGGGGAGGGTGCGATTGCCCTTGGAGACCCGCCCAAAGGGGGATACAGTCGCGGTGCTTTCGGAGTCGTGCCGGTGTGCCGGGACTCTTCGGTTCACTTACTCCAGCCCTCATCAAAGCTGTTGCGATTGTCTGACCACGCCGGTGCGAGAGCATTTTGAAATATTCGCGGAGAGAGAGCGAGGTGTCATGTCCAGAGAAACGCCTGAGCAAGTCCTCAGATCGATCGTCGACGGAATCAACACCGGGAATCTCGACGCCCTCATGACTCTGTATGAGCCTGGGGCCGCCTTTGCGCGCTCAGCCTGGGAACCTCGCTCACGGCCCAGCGGGTGTTCGTGAATCACTGGCCGCCTTCATTGCGATGAAGGGCACGCTCGATCTCAAGGTGACACGCGTCCTCGAGGCAGGTGGCCTGGCTCTCGTCGCCGGGGTCTGGTCATTCACCGGAACCGGGCCAGACGGCAAACCCGTGACGCTGACGGGACGCAACGGAGATGTTCTGCGTCGTCAGGAAGATGGCTCCTGGCGCTTTGTGATCGATAACCCCTGGGGAACGGACTGATTACCCACGTAGGGTATGGAAGAATCCCCCCTTCCGCACCATCTTTAACTGTTAAGAAGGAAAGCTGCTAACGGGCAGGCACCTCGTTGTAACTGGTCTACGCCACCATTGGCTCTCTCTCCTGGTTCCCGTCTCGGCGTTCGTGAAGTCCCCGCGCCTGTCGGCGAAGGTGGTGCCCGGCAGTTGAAGAACAAATAATGCCGCAACCGGAATCCCCGGGCCTCACCAGGGCGCTCGGGTTGTGGGACGTGACCACGATCACCGCGGGAACCATCCTGGGCTCCGCCATCTTCGTCGCGGCGGCCTTCGTGCCGCGTGAGGTACCCCATCCCACGCTGGTGCTGCTCCTCTGGGTCGCGGGGGGCCTCATTGCAATCGCCGGCGCACTGAGCTACGCCGAACTCGGAACCATGTTTCCGGAGGCGGGTGGGCAGTACCACTACCTCAAACAGGCCTTCGGTCCGCTGTGGGGCTTCCTCTTTGCGTGGACCTCGCTGCTGGCGATCCAGGCGGGACCGGTGGCGTACCTCGGGGTGGCTTTTGGCGACTATCTCGGGGCGTTCGTGCCGTTCTTCTCCTCCAGGCACATGATCGCGTCGATTGCCCTGGGGCCCTGGACCTGGGAGCCGAACACGGCCCAACTCGCGGGGTTTCCGCGATCGCGGTGTTGTCAGCGGTGAACTACTTCGGGACCAGGCAGGGGGCTACCGTCCAGGGATTTCTGACGGCGATCAAACTCCTGTCGGTGGCAGGCCTGATCGGCTTCGGCCTGATCGCGCCGGCCAACGTCTCGGTGGATTGGGCCGCGCCGCTGCCGCCGGGCAACCTCCTGGCTGCCATGGGGCTCGCTGTGGTGGCGGTCCTCGGCAACTTCGACGGATGGTACCAAGCGACACTCTCCGCCGGTGAGATCAGGCGCCCCGAGCGGAATCTCCCGCTCGGGATGATCGGCGGCACCGCGTTGGTCGGTCTGCTGTATCTGCTGGTGAACCTGGTCTACTTCCGGGCGATGCCGCTGGCCGAGTTGGGAGCGTCCGCCAGGATCGGCGAAGAGGCCACGACCGCGCTGCTCGGTCCGACCGCCGGCCGACTGCTGGCGGCGGCGGTGTTGGTGTCGATCTTCGGCTGCATTTCGTCGGCAATCATCGGCGCCTCGCGGCTTGGGCTTCCGATGTCGCAAGACGCGCCGGCCTTTCGATGGATGGCCCGGATTCATCCTCGGTACCGGACCCCCACGGCCGGGATCGTGACCCTCGGCGTCTGGTCGATGTTGCTGGTCTTGTCGGGCAGCTACGAGCAACTGTTCCAGTACTCGCTCTTCTCGAGCTTCATCTTCCACGCAATTACCGGCCTGGCGTTGTTCACCCTCCGACGGACACAGCCGGACACGCCCAGGCCCTACCGGGTCGTCGGGTACCCCTGGGTGCCGGCGCTGTTCCTGGTGGCGATGACGGGACTGGTCCTGAATACCCTCCGGGAGCGGCCCGTCCAGTCGCTGCTCGGGGTTGGGATGGTGGCGCTCGGTGTCCCGTTCTTTCGGTGGCGCCGACGGTCAAGTGCCTGAGATGTCGTAACGAACCTCTCAAACGCCCGCCACCGCAAGGCCCGCGGCTACCTGCGCGTTGTGACGCAGCAGGGCCACGTTGGCGCGCACGCTCTCGCCGCCCGTCACCGCCCGCATGCGGTCGAGCAGGAAGGGCGTCACGCCGCGGCCTCGGATGCGGCGCGCCGCCGCCTCCGATAGGGCGGCTTGGAGCGCGCGATTGTAGAGCTCCGACGCCATTTCGTCGGCGAGCGGAATGGGGTTCGCGATCAGCACGCCCGTGCCAAGGCCAAGCGAGAAGTGGAGTCGTACGGCCGCTGCGAGCTCCGTGATGGAGTCGTAGCGGCGATCGACGGGAAGTCCGCTCGACCGCCGGTAGAACGCCGGGAATTCGTCCGTGCGGAATCCAAACACCGGCACGCCGAGCGTTTCCAGCATCTCGACGGTGCGCGGCAGATCGAGGACGGCCTTGGCACCGGCAGACACCACGGCGACCGGAATCCGCGAAAGCGCCGTGAGGTCGACGGAAATGTCGCCACTTTCGGAGGCGTCGCGATGCACCCCGCCGATGCCTCCCGTTGCGAACACTCGTATTGCGCTGAGGTGTGCGGCGAACATGGTCGCCGCCACTGTCGTGGAGCCCGGTTGACCCGATGCAACCGCCGCGGCGAGGTTGCTGAGATTGATCTTGGCCACGTTCGGTGTTTTCGCGAGTTGCTCCAACTCGACGCGCGTGAGCCCAACGCGGAGTGCACCGTCGATGACGCCGATGGTTGCCGGTGTAGCGCCCGCCGCGCGGACAATCTCTTCCAGCGACACCGCCGTCGTCACGCCATCCGGGTGTGGCAGGCCGTGCGTCACGAGCGTCGTTTCAAGCGCGACGACCGGCGCCTCGTTCGCGAGGGCGCCCGCGACCTCGTCGCCGTACTCGATCCGCTCCTTCACTGCTGCTCCTCGCGGCCATACCAGCGCCGCAACCGCGCCTCGGCATCGGCGCGAGTGGCCGCCAACAGCGACTCAGGCCCCCAGCTCTCGAGTGCGAAGCTTGCAGTGACGACGGCGCGCTGCAGGCAGGATTCCGTGGGAAACCCTTCGAGGTGCGCCAGGACCAGTCCAATGGCGAACGCATCCCCGGCACCGGTCTGATCCACGACGGCATCTGCGCGAGCGTCCCAACGGTAAAAGCGCTCGTCATGCGCGTCGTAGAGAATTCCGCCTTTTGCCCCGCGCTTGAAAACGACGAAGCGGAGCCTCCCGTTCACGAGGCGAGGAAGTGCCCGTTGCGGATCCGAGTGCGCCCCTTCGAGCAGAAGTTCATCTTCGCCAGGAAGGAAGGCGTCAGCGTCCGCCAGAGTTTCGCGCCACTCGTGAAGCGTCTCCTCAGTGACAGGCTGGTGAGGGTCGATGGAGACGAACGCGGGTGCGTGGGCGCGAAGTGCTTTCAGCAGTACGCGCTGCACATCGAATGGCATGGGCGCGAGATGAAATGCTCGAGCAGCGCGCCATGTCGAGGGGATGAGTGTTGGCCGGGGCGACACCTCCTCGTGCGTCGGGCACCCCAACCGATGGATCAGGCGCCTCACATGCCCCTCGTAAAGCAGCCAGGTGCGCACGCCCGAACGGCCCAACGGATGCACGCCGGATAGATTGACCCCGCGCTGCCGAAGCTTGTCGAGTACCTGGGCCGGATAATCGTCACCCAGGACGCTGACGAGTCCCGGGCGCGACTCCCACACCGTTGCGCCAAGAGCGCCGTACAACAGCGCGCCACCTGGCTGCCCCATGCGCGTCGTGCCGTCGCCGAGAACCACGTCGTCGACGAGCAGGTTGCCGAGCAGCACGATCGAGGGGATGACACTGTCCACGTAATCCGCCACCTAGGACACCCGGCCGTAGGTTAGGTCAAAGTCGTGCACAATTCGCGCGGGTCTTACAGCAGGAAGTCGAACAGGTTCGCGACCGGCATTTCGAGCAGGAAGCGGAGCCGCTGCCTCAGCGGCGAGTCCCCGAGGAGGGCCGAGCGGCGCACGATCGTGCCGCGTTCGATGACCCTGCTCGAGACCGCTTCGCGGGCGGCGATGCTCGCCAGCACCTCGGCCGCGAGCTCTTTTTGCCCTCGGCACACCAGCATGAGCTCGGAATTGAGGTTGGCGGAACGGGGATCGATATTGTAGGTGCCGAGCAGCGTGGTTTGGCCGTCGATCACGCCGCGCTTGGAGTGCACGCCCCAGCGCGCGTTCCCACCGCCGAGATCAGTGCTCTGCACGGGCAAGGGTTTTCCGTCGTACGCGGAGAGCGTGAGACCGGTATCGGCCAGTGAGCCGAGCCAAGGATAGAGCGCGGCCACGGCGTAGGAGGCGTCGGTGGAGGCGAGGCTGTTGGTGAGCACGCGTACCTGCACTCCCCTCTTGTGCAGGTCTTGGAGCACGACGTAGCCGCCGCTCTTGATCACGAAGTACGGCGATTCCACCACCGCTTCCTGTGTCGCGCGGCCGAGCTCCTCGACGATGGCGTTGAATACTTTCCGGCTCGCCTCCCCGTGGTTCGGGAAATCGGTGACGAAGCGGAGGTCGCGGCATTCGTGCGTCTTGTGGGACTGAAGGTACGCCTCGCCCGCCGCGCGCAGCTTCTCGATCATGGCGACGTCCCTCTCGTTCGGTAAAACGAACTTCGCGGCCTCGGGGTTCGGGCTCGCGTCGGGCGTGGGCTCGGTGGAGAGGTGCGAATTCCAGTACACGTTGAAGCTCTCTAGAACCGTTTTCACGATCGGCCCGGAGACCTCGAGGTCGGAGTCGAGGAAGTTGTAGTGGTCGGAGAGGTCGAAGTAGTCGTTGGCGACATTGCGACCGCCGGTGAGCACGGTTTCGCCGTCGATGATCAGGAGCTTACGGTGCGAGCGGTGCTGGATGCTGACCAGCCGGTAGAGGGCGCTCGTGTTGTAGTAGCGCACCTTCACCCCCGCCTCGCCGAGCACGTGGGCGTAGGCGGGCTTGAGCTTGAACACGGGAGCCGAGAAGTCGACCAGGATGCGCACGTGCACGCCCGCCCTGGCTTTCCTCATCAGCGCCTGCGTGAGGAGGCGTGAGGCGTCATCCACGTCGTAGATGAAGAACTCGAGCTCGATCGATTTCTTCGCGGATTGGATGAGTTCCAGGCGCCGGTGGAAGGAGGCGGCTCCCTGATCGAAGTGAGTGAGATTGTGAGGGGCGGTGGATTGCGCCTGAAGGCTCTCCCCTACCTTGGGGTTCTCGCGCACGATCCATTCGAGGACGGTAAGACCGATCGCGAAGAGGAGATAGACGGCGAGGATGCCCCCTATTGCTCCGAGGATGATCTTCTTCAAACGCCTCATGGCTTAACCCCTCGGCGACCGCGGCTCTCGGAGATAATCCTCGCCCAGGCGCTGCAGCTTTCCGGCGAGGTCACGGGTGAGACTCCGCTGGAAGACGATCCGGGTCTCGGGATCGGCTTCGAGATACTGCCGCAGCGTTGCCACGTCCCAGCGCAACGCACGCACCGGCTCCACGGTCACCGCGTCCACTTCGGCCGGGGCGCCGCTCAGCACGAGTGCGGAGCCGACGATATCCCCGGCCCCCAGCTCACCCAGGACCCGTCCGTCCTTCGACACGCGCACCTTGCCGCGGACAACGAGTGCGATCGCCCCGGCCGGCTTGCCGTGCTCGACCAGACGCTCGCCGGGAGCCGCTGTGGTCCAGGACCCGAGGCTGACAAGTTGCAGAACCTTGCGAGACGGCAGTTGCGCGAACGCGAGCCGGCGAACCTCCTCCTCGTCTGGGCGTCAGCTGGACCGGACGACGTTCGAGGTAGAGACGCCAGGATTGGAAGGCATTGATTCCAGCGAAGACGACACTCCAGGCGATTGGTGCCCACTGCGGTGTGGGCTGAAGGACGAAGTATGGGAGCGAAATCACCGACGCGGCCACCGCGAATAACCGCAGCCACAGAATGTCGCGGACGCTGTACGCCACCAGCAGCAGGACGTTGGCCGCGTGAATGAAATAGTTTGGATTGAATGAGGTCATGATGACGTCCCCACACCGCACCCTCACGCAAACCGGGGTGGTTCGCGACGGTCACACGATCGAGCGACATGCTCACGCGGGTGGTTTGACCCGGCCGCCCATCGAGGCGAGCACGTCGGCCGTGCGAGCCTCGTCGTGGGCATCTTCGACACCCACCAGGATGTATCCGTCGGCAACCTCCGGATCGTAGAACCGCGGGAGGTCGCGACGCGGCACCAGCGCGGTCACGAACAACGTCAGCACCGTGGCGAGTATCGCGCCGAGCATCGTCAGCTCGAACATGATGATCAGATTGGGCCACCACGCGACGGTGGGCATGCCCGACGTCACCATCGGCCATGCCTGCTGAGTCGTCACCAGCAGCGCCGTGGCCGCTCCCAACCCCACTACGCCGCCAACGCCGGCAATCCAGTGCAGCCAGGTGGCCGAGTCGCGATGGCTGAACTCATGGTCCTCGTAAGGCTCGGATGACATGACGACGATCTCGTTCTCGGAGACGCCGTTAGCACGCAAACCCTCGACCGCACGCTGAACCGCGTCTGGATCGCGAAAGAGCGCATAGACCGTGCGCGCCCCACGTCGCGGCTTCATGGATTGACCTTCCACAGCGGCTGATCGGTCACCTGCCGAGTGGTCAACGCGGGCAGTGGATGCTCGCCGACCTTCAGCTCCCAGATCGAGATTACGGGAATGAACTTCGCAAACAGCGTGAACAGGAGCGCCATGGCCGCGAAGGTCGAGATCGTGATCATGATCTCGATGGGTTGCGGCTCGTACGTTCCCCAGCTGTTGGGGAGCGCCCTGTGGGCAAGAGAGGGCACGATAATGAGGAAGCGCTCGAGCCACATGCCGATCAGCACGCTGACCGACGCCACGACACACCCGGCGATCGTTCTGAGCCGACGGAGCGAAAGCAGCGCAAACGGGACGACGAAGTTACAGACGACCATCGTCCAGTAGAGGGGGGCGTAACGGCCGCGCTGCGTTGCCCAGAATACGGCCATTTCTTCAGGTTTGTTGCCGTACCACACGGTGAGGCGCTCCGCAAAAATGAAGTAGCTCCACAGCAGGCTCATCAGGAGCAGGAGCTTGCCCAAGTTCTCGAAATGGACGGAGCGCAGATACTCCTCGAGATGGAGGAAACGCCGAAGGAACGCCATCGCGATGATCAGTGCAGCGATACCGCTGAAGATTGCGCCAGCGACGAAGTACGGACCGAAAATTGTCGAATGCCACATCGGCACGAGCGCCATTGAAAAATCAAAGGAGACAATCGTGTGGACGGACACGGCCACCGGCAGAATCGCGATGGCCATAATCTGCATCGCCGATTCGAGACGATGCCACTGCTTGGGCGTCCCCTGCCAGCCCAGTCCGAGCCATCCGTAAATTCTGCGACGCCATCCTGACGAGCGATCGCGAATCAGCGCGAAATCGGGAATCATCGGCAGAATCAGAAAGAGCGAGCTGCCGATGAGATACGTGGTGATGGCGAAGAAATCCCAGACGAGCGGCGAGCGGAAGTTCGGCCAGATCATGCGTTCGTTCGGATACGGAACCAGCCAGAAGAAGAGCCACGGCCGTCCGAGGTGAATGATGGGAAACATCGCCCCAATCATGAGAGCAAAGACCGTAATCGCCTCGGCCGATCGCGTGACGGGTCGGCGCCACCGCGCGTTGACGAGTCGAAGGATCGCGGAAATCAGGGTTCCCGCGTGGCTGATGCCAATCCAGAAGACAAAGTTCGTGACATAAAAACCCCAGAAGACCGGCCATCGAATGCCGGTTACCCCGAAGCCGTAGGAGGCCTGGCTGATCCAGGCAACGGCGCCCGTCAACACGATGCCACCGAGCACGGCAACCAGAACGTAAAAGCGCCACGACGTATCAGCGAGCGGCCGCAACAAGCCGTCGGCAATGCGCTGGCTTGCCTCCTGTGTCATACCTCGGTCTGCCTGCTCAGGTAGGTGACCTTGGGGGCGGTCCCGAGCTCTTCGAGCAGCTTCGTGCCGCGTGGCGACCGGGACAAACGCGCCGCTCGACTCTCGGGCGCGTTCAGATCGCCGAAGACGATAGCGCCTGCGGGACACGCCTGGGCACATGCCGGCGTGACATCGCCGTCCCGCATCGGCCGCTCTTCGGCCTTGGCCTCCCGCTTGGCGCTCGTGATGCGTTGAACGCAGAAGGTGCACTTCTCCATGACACCGACTGAGCGCACCGACACGTCGGGATTCAACTGCAGGTGCAGCGGCTTGTCCCACCTCGGGTTGAAGAACTCGAAGAAGCGGACCGAGTAGGGACAGGCGTTCGCGCAGTAGCGCGTCCCGATGCAACGGTTGTACACCTGCGCATTCAACCCTTCCGCAGTCTGATGACTCGCATACGTCGGGCACACGGCCTCACACGGGGCGGCGTCGCAGTGCTGGCACATGACCGGTCGAAACTTCAGCCGCGCGTCGGGGAATTCACCTTCCCAGTAACGCTCCACGCGCAGCCAGTGCATGGCGCGCCCGCGCGCCGCCTGATCCGGACCGACTGTGGGGATGTTGTTTTCGGCATGGCACGCAGTCACGCATGCGCCACAGCCGGTGCACCGATCGAGATCGACCACCATGCCCCAGCGCACGCGACGAGGCTCGGTCGGCATACTTGTGCTCTGCTCCATGGACATCACCGATGCTCGTGCGGGTGCTCGACGACGCTGCCCGCAAACAGTACCAACTCGCCGCGCGCGTCGTTCACGCGGGTAATCCGGACCCGTGTGGCGCCCCATGCCAGCGCACGCGTTTGGGGCTCAATCACGGGAGCCAGAATAGAGATCGGATTGGAACCTCGCTGGCTGGCATAACGGGTGAACGACTCATGCCCCTGGCCGATGGGCATTGCCACGATATCGGGCGCGATCCCGGGTGTCACAATGACAGGCGCACGTACAGAACCATGTCGCGACGTGACCTCGACCAGGTCGTGGGTTGCCACCTGGAGGCGCCGGGCAGTCGTGGGGTTGATCTCGATCCAGTTGCTCCACATCGCGCTCGTCAGCGGGTCTGGCATTTCCTGCAGCCAAGGCAAATGGGCAGTCGAACCGTCGTAGAACGCGGTCGATGCACACGGCAGAAGATGGAAGGGGAATTCACCAGGGTCACCGTCGAACTGCGGCTCGGTCCAGGCGAAGGGTTGAGACACGCCCGACGCTGCGGGGGTGTCGGGTAGGAGCGGTGGCGTCTCCCGCACACTTCCCCCTTCCACCCCTGAGGCAGGCCACCAGCCGCCGCGTTCTTGGGCGGCGGCCCAGGCATCGGTGACGTCCGGCCCCACAGGCAACGCGGCGAACCGCTCGCGCAGCATTTCATCGAACTGCTGCCACGGCAGCGGCCGCCCAAGACGTCTGGCCACCTCCAACAACACATCGGGGGTCGATCGTGTTGCATGCAGCGGCCGCATCGTCGGCGGTGCGACGCCAGCGGCAGCAATCGTCGTCCCCGATTCGTGAACGATGTCCACCCACGACTCGAGAAACGAGTGATCCGGCAAGATCAAATCGGCGAGAGTGCTCGTGTCGTCGAGAAATCCCCCAAAGCTGGCGATGAACGGCACGCGTTCGAGGGCCTCTCGCACTCGCCACGACTTTGGTGACAGAAACACGGGATTGGCGTCGTCGATGAGCACGGCATCGATCGGACTCGTCGGGGCTCCGAGCACCTCAGCGGCGAAAGCCGCGAGAGCCTTCGCCTCGGGTCTGCTCACCGTTTCTCGAGAGCGTCCGCCCTTTCCTGCCTGCATGTTGCTATTTCCCGGCAGCGGGGGCGTGAACTGGACGCCGCCCGGGACGCCGACGCTGCGGACGAGCGCGTTGAGCGCATTGACGGCGAGCGCTTGAGCGAGCGCGTTGCTTTGCGCGAGGGCGGGGCCACCAATGATCGCCACCGCGCGAGGCGAGAGCGCGAACAATCGTGCAAGTTCCTCGATACGCGCGGCCGGGACGCCGGTGATGCGCTCGACAAGGGGCGGTGCAAACTGCGGCAACCCACCTGCCCAGCCCTCCACCATCCCCCCCGCCCGTCCGGCTGCCGAGCCGCTGGCCAAACCGTCGCGCATGATGACGTGGGCAAGTCCCAACACCAAAGCGCCCTCGGTTCCCACGCGCGTCGGCACCCACATGTCCGCGTTGGCCCCGCTCTGCGACATCCGAGACTCGACTTGCACCAAGGTTCCCCGGACACCGCGGGTCCCTTGACGCATAGCGCCGTATGCCACTCCTTGGGCCACCGGTGAGTTCCAGGTGCCCAGGAAGTCTGCGCCGAAGGCAAGAACAAATCGCGAATGCGCGAGGTCGAAGGTTGGCAGCTGATTGCGACCAAAGCTCAGCGCGTTTGCGCGCCGCAATGCGTCTTCTTCGAGCAGCGACACTTGCATCGGTGGCGGTGCGCCCAAGCGATCGAGAAAGCGCGTCACGAGTTCATTGCGCGCGCTCGTGCGTGGCTTCACGAAATACGCCAGCGCATGCATCCGACCGGCGACGGCCAGCGCGTCAAGCCGCGAGGTCAGCTCTGCAAGCGCCTCGTCCCAGGTCACTTCCCGATATTGGCCGCTGCCGCGAGCCCCCGATCGTTTCATCGGATGTCGCAAGCGATCCGGGTGATAGGTCACTTGGATTGCCGCCTGCCCACGCGCGCACAAAGTGCCATGGTTGACGGG
The DNA here is from genome assembly GCA_963802675.1 of uncultured Acidobacteriota bacterium. Lineage (GTDB taxonomy): Bacteria > Acidobacteriota > Vicinamibacteria > Vicinamibacterales > UBA2999 > JACCSI01. The sequence continues at coordinate 955,940 of CAWDJL010000013.1, read as the reverse complement.
ATGCGCCGGCAGGCCTTCGAGCTTCTTGGCGACGGCGGCGCGGACGACGCCGCGCTCGCCGTTTCGGACGACATCCACGTCGGCGTCCAGAACGCGCACGTGCAGGCCGCAGCCGGCCGGGCAGAGCGGGCAGATCGACGGCTTCCAGGTCGCAATGCCAGGCACGAACTCATCATCGGGGATGAACCGGATGATCTGGTTCTCGGGATGACCGCAACTGGCCAGCGCCGCGCTCGCCCCCGTAACCGCGGTGACCTTGAGAAACCGCCGTCGATCCATGCTCATCTCGCCCATACGATCTGAAGTAGTAGTGACACGTCAGGCAGTCGTTCGAGGCTCGCCGCTCGGTGTGGCAATTGACGCAAAATCCCATCGTTAAATCGACGTTTCTTAGCGCTACCGTCTGCTGTGCGAATGCGCCTGAGTGAGTTGACATTCGCCGGAAGTGCGGACCGTTAACGAATCTGAAGTGCGCCTCACGCGTGTAGCCGTATACGCGCTGCCACGCCAGGTCTTGTCCCTTCGCTTCGAGTGCAGCCAGTTGCTGGATCCGCGGGCGCTCGGTCGCGATCGCGGCGTGACAGATCATGCAGGTCTTGATGCTCGGCAGACCTGCCACCGGGCCTTTCGTCGCGCTCTCATGACAGTAGTCGGTGCAGGTCAACCCCCTGCGCGGCGTGAACGTCGTGAGGGAACTCGAACGGCTGAACGGCCGCGGGCGTCATGCCAAAAAAATCGCGAGCGGCCGAGGCGATGTCAGGGCGTGCTGGCGTGAAGACCTGAGCGGAATCGGCAGCCGGGGGGCGTTGACCATCTTGCACGCAAGTGCCCCGGAGTAGAGACCAGCAACCAGCAACAAGCAGCCGCGAAGAACCCCAGACACCGTCAGGCGGTTTGCCGCGAGGGCCGAGCTTCTCAGGTAATTGACGACGTTCCACAGGTCTTCATCGGGATCTTGCCTTTAGGCCCTTCATCTCGAATTTCGGACCGGCGCCGTCGCGAGCACCAAGAAGATCTCGCCATCAGTTTCACCGCGATCCCAATTGGCATCGATCAAGTTCGAAGGTGTCGTGCCTTTCGGTGCCAGCGGACCATTTCCTGTTGCGTCCTTGCCATGGCAGAACGCACACATTTTTTGAAACGTCTTTTCCCCAGCCGACACCGACGCGGACGACGAGGCGATGGGGTTCTTCAGCGCCTTGCCTTCAGCACTCCCCCCCGGATTTTGAGCGGAGCTAATCGTGCCGATGAGAAGGGTGCATACGACGAAGCCGACAGAGGATACGAGGCGCAGAAGAGTCTCCAGGCGATCGGGTAGATGGATTGTGAATCGCGCGCCAATTAACGGACAGGATGCCGCACTGGGTCAAGAGAAAAGTGTTCGTACCACCTAAAAGAATCTGATGACCTGCATGCGGCATCGATTCAGGCGCTCAGGCGCCCGAGTTCGTATTTCTAAGCACGTGCGCGGCTTCTCAGGGCGCCGTCGATGTCTTTGATCAACGAATCGATCGACGTCACGCGCCCTGCCGCATATGCCCGGGCCCACCGATCCGGGCCGAGGCGTGCACGCACCTCTCGTTCCACCTGTTGTTTGAGGTCGCCCGTCGACTTGTCGATGATTGTGGCCCCTGTGCGTTCCGTCACGGCGCCCTGAGCACCCATGATCCGTGCCGCCCACACGTCGTCGCCGTTGAGTTCGGCCGCGGCGGCGAGAGGAACCAGGGCATACATGAGCGCGAACTGGTCATGGAGTTCCCGGATCTGTGTGAGGCTTTCTCGCACCAACGCGATCGCCTCGTGGGGGTTCCCGCGCCGCACCGCCAGGAAGGCGCGAAGATACAGCGTCCACGACAAGAACCACGGCGCAGTGGGTCGAAGCACCGATGTGGCCTCATCGAGCAGGCGCTCCGCATGCGCGGTGTCGCCGGTCGCAAGGACGACCGCCGCCATCCCGGTCAGCGAATTGCCGAGCCCCCACGGGAGCGCCAGCGACCGGAACCCTTCAACGCCGCGAGCGAAGTGCTCGCGGGCCGCGTCCGCGTTGCCGACCGAGTGTTCAATGTCTCCCAACAGATTCTCGGCCCGCGCGACCATCACCAGGTCGCCGGTCTCGTGAGCGAGCGCGAGGGCGCGCGTGAGCGCGGCGCGGGCGTGCCCGAGTTCTCCTTGCGTGTACCGCATCGCTCCTGTTCCGATCAGCGCTCTCGCTTCGACAGCCGGCGGAAGGGAGGGGCGATTCAGGATCTGGTCATACCACCGGATGCCCTCGGCCGCATGCCCACGGATGCCCCAGAAGAAGAACAAACTCCACGCGATGTCGGATGCTTCGGCCGGGCGGTCGTGATCGATGAGCCAGGTCAGTGCGCCGCGGTAGCTGTCGAGATCGTCACGTACGCGATCCAACCATTCGCCCTGCGCAGGGCCGACCAGTCCCTCCGCAGCCAGGGACGCTTCCGCAGCGCAGTAGCGCATGAGCCCCTCCATGGCGTCATCGCGCTCGCCAGCGGCGGTGAGCTCGAGCGCCGCGTACGCACGTACGGTTTCGAGCATCTGGTACAACGGACGACTCGCCACTGAACTCTCGGCTTGCAGCAGGAGGCTTTTATCCATCAAGCCAGCCGCGGCGCGAAGCGCGTCGTCGCTCTGGGCGGAGGAACCCTCACGACCGGCAACAACCGCCGCGGCTGCCTCAATCGGAAACCGCCCCGGCAGCGCGCCGAGACGGCGGAAGACGCGCTGCTCGGGAGGGGCCAGGAGTTGATAACTCCAGGCGACCGTCGCATTGATGGTCTGCTGGCGTTCGGGCAGATCGCGCGGGCCGACCGTCGCGAACAAGACATCCTCTGTGAGTCGGCGGAGCAGATCCTCGACCGTCAGCACTTTGATCCAGGGGGCCGCTAGCTCGAGCGCGAGCGGCAGCGCATCGAGCCGACGGCAGATTGCCGTCACGATGCGGCCATTCGCGGACGTAACTCTAAAGCCAGGCTGCACGTCCCGAACCCGCTCCACGAAGAGCCGCACTGCGGGCGCGCGCGCGAGATCGGCGGGCGACGTCGCGTCGAGGTCCACATCCAACGTGAGTGGTCCGACGGCATACTCCCGCTCGCCTCGCACACGAAGCGGGGCGCGGCTGGTGACCAGCACTCGGAGCGCGGCGACCGCTGTCAGGAGATCCGCGACCAGCGGCGCCGCGCCCAAGACCTGCTCGAAATTGTCGAGCACCAGCAGCGTGGGCGTATCGTCGCACGCGGCCCGCGCGCGCCTCGGCAAGTCGAGCGCCGTGCCATCCAACACGCCGAGAACCTCGGCAATCGCCGGTGCCACCAACGCCGAGTTCCGAACGGCGGCCAACTCTACGAACAGCACACGGACGCCCTCAGACGCCTTCGTGCGTGCGAGTTCCAACGCCAACCGGGTCTTCCCGGCTCCTCCTGGCCCGGTGAGCGTGATGAGACGTGCGGTGGGATCCGCGAGCCAAATCCGCAGCGTCTGCAGGTCAGCATCGCGGCCGAGCAGGACCGTAAGAGCCAGAGGCAGCGTGACGTCGCGCGGTTGATCGACTGCCGCGGTGGGCGCAGCGGCCCGCGCACTCTTGACGAGCGCGTCGCGCGTCGGTACCAGTGAGATCGAGTGCCGCGGACAATGCGCGCACCGTGTCGACGTGGGGTCGCCGTCGTTGCCCGCGCTCCAGCGCGCTCACCGCATGCACCGACAGGCCCGCAATCGTCGCGAGTTCTTCTTGCGTGAAGCCCGCCGCCTCGCGGAGCGCTTTGAGCTGCGCGCCAAATGACTCCGGCGCGCCGGGTTTCATGGCCCGCTGATTTACTACCGCCTGTACGGGCGTTGTACGAGTCCTGTGCGGGTCCTGTCGGTGGTAGCCGGATCGCCCGCACTCCACACTGCCCTCACACTTCGAACGAGGACCCATCTTCGAGAACAGGAGGCAGACGCGGTACTGGCGTGCACCGCGTGGACCGGAAGGAACGGGGTCGCGGGCGACGCGTGCTGCGATTCCCGCAGCGCCGCCGACTGCTTTCATTGCATTGCGAAAAGGAATGATATGAAGAACTGCAACACCAAAGAACAGCAGACCAACCGGCGCTCCCCACTCCTCCTCGGGAGGCCGACCGTGAAGTCGTTAGCGAGTGGACGCGGTATGGCGAGGGTGACGCTCGTTCTCGCCGCAAGCCTGGTCCTAACGGGTACGGCGGTCGCAGGTCCAGTCGTGCGAGAGGCGACCGGGGTCAACGCCGCGGCCATCCAGGCAGCGGTCGACGCTTTCCGAAACGATCTCGGAGGTCCGAACAACGGGGTGACACCCGGTAGCCAGCCGACCGGACGCCGGGAGATCACTTGGGATGGCGGCGGCGCGGCCGCACAAGCGACCATATTTCCTATTGAGACGACGGCCTTCGCGAATCGCGGCGCCGTGTTTGTGACGCCGGGATCCGGCTTCGAGAGCAGCGGGCAGCCGTCTCCGGAGTTCGGGGACCTGAATGGCGGCTACCCGAACCTGTTCGCCACCTTCAGTACCCCGCGACTGTTCACGGCACTCAATAGCAACGTCATGGACGTCTTGTTCCGCGTCCCAGGGAACGCGACCGTTCCCGCCGCCGTGACCGGTTTTGGCTCTGTCTTCACCGACGTCGATAGTGCGACCAGCACCAAGCTCGAGTTTTACGCACCCGACGGGACGCTGCTTTTCGAGCGCTTCGTTCCGGCCACGCCAGGAAGCGAATCGCTATCCTTCCTGGGCGTTTCGTTCGACGCGGGCGAGGTGGTCGCGCGCGTTCACATCATCAGCGGAAACGCCGCGCCCGGCCCGGACGAGGGAGGCAATCTCGACGTCGTCGTGATGGACGACTTTATCTACAGCGAACCGGTCTCGACCTCTGGGCTCACGATCGCGCCCACCTCTAGCACCCTCTTCAAGACGGGCGCCTTCGACATCGTCGTAAAGCTCGACAGAGCCCTCAATTTCGTGAGTGGCCAACTCAGGCTGGATGGCAGCGAGGTCACCGGGCCCTTTGCTTCCTGCGTCCGTGATGCAAAGCCTGGGGATGAGGGAACGTCTTTCCGCTGCCCCGCCCCTCGCGGCTTTCTCCCGGTCGGGGCGCATGTCTTGCAGGTCGAATTCGCTCTCAGCGACCAAACACGGGTGCGGAACGCGGTGCGTTGGATGATCGCGAACGTCGAGCCGTAGCAGCGGTAGCGGTAGCAGCGGTAGTGACGACGATGCCCTAGCCCGGATAATTCATAAACCATCGTTGTTGATGCAGGCTATTTGCTTCGAACCCCGGGTTCTGCACGCCGGAAAAACGCGTGCTCGGCTTATCGCGCGTGGAACGCCGGCGTCGGCCCAACGCCGTGTTGCCAGGGTGTCCGCGGGCGTTGGGTCCCCGCCCGACGCCGCGGTCACCGGCCTGCGCTGCGTTTTTCGTGATCCGTGACGGCGTGCTCCACACGGGGTTCTCCGCAAACAGCCTGCATCAAGTCTCGGAGGATTTTGTGAATCATCCGGGCTAGTAAGAGCTAGGGCGGCTGCCCCGGTCCCGCCGCGCGAAATCTGCGTGGCGGTCATTCCGGAGGCAGCCGTCGAGTTCGTCGTCGGACCGGAGACCCTCAACGTCGGCGAGCCGGCGAGTGCGGGAAACTGATTGTTCACGCGAGCCCGGTATTTTCGGTGTGGATAACTCAGTGAGGAGGCGCTGTGAAGCTGGCCAGTTACGGCCGTGGCGGATCGTTTTCGTCAATGGCTGGCCGACAGGTTGAACAACACAGGATTGTCGGCCAAAGCCGCGCAGTCGCCAATCTGATCCAGCGCATCGAGCTGGTGTCGGCCACCCGCAGCACGGTGTTGATCACGGGGGAAACAGGCACGGGGAAGGAGCTGGTGGCCCGTGCCGTACACGATCGCAGCGCACAGAAAAACCTGCCGCTCATAAAGGTCAATTGCGCGGCTATTCCCGAGACCCTGCTGGAATCGGAGCTCTTCGGCCATCTCAAAGGGGCGTTCACGGACGCCACCGGCACTAAGAAAGGTAAATTCTCCCTGGCCAATCGCGGCTCCATCTTTCTCGACGAGATCGGAACGATGAGCGTCGGACTGCAGGCCAAGCTGTTGCGCGTCCTGCAGGAACGCGAAATCGAGCCGCTCGGCGCGGAGCGGGCAGAGCACGTGGACGTTCGTGTGATCGCGGCGACCAACCGCGATCTCCGTCAGCTCGTGGACGAGGGACGGTTTCAGGATGATCTCTTTTACCGGCTGCACGTGATCCCGATCGTTGTGCCCCCGCTTCGCGACCGCGTCGAGGATATCCCGATGCTGGTGAAGCACTTCGCTGACAAGCATGTTGCACGCAGCGGTAAATCGATCGATACGCTAGAGGACGGCGTGGTCTCATCGCTCCAGGAATATCACTGGCCGGGTAATGTGCGTGAGCTCGAGAACACGATTGAGCGGGCCGTTGTGTTAACGACCGGCTCCACCATCACTCGTGATGCGGTCACCATCGAGCCAACGATGAGCGTGCGAACGGCTGACATTCCGTCGTTGAACATACGTCAGAACGTCGAATGGATCGAACGCGAGACGATTCGCCGGGCACTCGAAATGTCGACTTTTAAGCGGCAGGCCGCAAGGCTTATGGGTATCAGCCCTCGAGCGCTGTCCCACTATCTGGACAAGTATCCGCTCATCGATAAGAGGCGAGCACAACTGTGACTGTGAGATTTGCACGGATCGTCTTCACCGCCGCCGGCGCTGTGGGGCATCCTCGTGCTGACGCCGCCTCGGATCACCAGGAGCCAGAAAACAGCTCGTCTCCGAGAGAACCTTGGCGTGTATTGCTAACTCGCCGCTGTTACTTCGCCCGCCAGCACGTCCGTTGCCGAACTAGCTCGCGGACGCGAGGCTCACATCCCTGGAGATTCGTTGATGATTGACGATCCCGTGGCCCCCTTGCCGCTATAGTAGCCACTTCGAGTTGGGCCTCGCCGTCCGCCAGGACGTCGCGTCCCGGCACGCGGGCCGCTTTGATGTGGAGTTTGATTCCCATGGCATCAGAAACAACCGCGGCACTCCGAGTCTGTTCACCTCGGTCGTTGATCTGGTTCGTCGCGCTTGCCAGCGCCAGCGTGAGCGGATGCCGCTCGACGGCGGAGACGACAGCCCCTGCCGCCCCTTCGGTTGTCGTTGCAACGCCGTTGGTGACGCGGATGACCGAATGGGATGAATACACCGGCCGGTTCGAGGCGACCGACCGTGTCGATGTACGCGCTCGCGTCGATGGCTATCTCGACACCATCCATTTCCGAGACGGTGCGATCGTCAAGCCCGGTGAGTTGCTGTTCGTGATCGATCCGCGACCGTACGAAGCCGTGCTGGAAGGTGCTCGCGCCGACGTGGTGCGCGCGCAAACACGGGTGGAGCTGGCCACGACGGACTTCGTTCGCGGCGAGGCCCTGTTCGCCATCCGAGGCATCAGCCAGGAAGACTTCGACCGACGGGCTCAAGCGCGGAAGGAGGCCGAAGCGGCGCTGATCGTCGCGCGCGCCGCCGAGCGTGCGGCCGCGCTGAACGTGGAGTTCACGCGTGTGCGGGCGCCAATCGGCGGCCGCATTTCCGAGAATTTCGTCAGCGTCGGCAACCTCGTCTCTGGTGGCCAGGCTGGATCAACCCTGCTGACGACCATCGTCGCCATCGATCCCATTCAGTTCGTGTTCGACGTCAGCGAATCGGACTATCTGAAGTACATGCGGTTGAACGCGATCGGTACGCGCACGACCTCGCGTGACACACCCAACCCGGTGCGCATCAGGCTGCTCGACGAGACCGACCTTCACGCAGCCCGGCCGAATGGATTTCGTGGACAACCGGCTCGATGCGACGACCGGCACGATGCGCGGCCGTGCGCTCGTGCCAAACCCTGACGGCTTCCTGACCCCGGGGCAATTCGGACGCGTGCAGCTGCTGGGCTCTGGCGAATTCGATGCGCTGCTCATCCCCGACAGCGCCATCCTCACCGACCAGTCCCGACGATTCGTGTGGACCGTCGACGAGAACAACATGCCGGAGCAGCGCGTCATCGAACCTGGCGGGCTTGAACGAGGTCTGCGCATCGTGCGCGCAGGCCTTCAACCAGGCGACCGGATCGTCGATCAACGGCATGCAGCGCGTGCGCCCAGGGGCGCCCGTCGCGCCGACGGATGGGCGCGTCGAGCCGCCTGCCGGCAGCTAGCGGGGGCGACCATGGCGTTTTCCAAGCTGTTCATCGACCGACCCATCCTCGCCGGCGTGATCTCCGTGCTGATCATGCTCGTTGGCGCGGTGGCGTATCTCCGGCTTCCCGTGTCGCAATACCCCGAAGTCGCTCCACCGACGATTACCGTGACCGCCTCGTATCCGGGAGCCAATGCGGAAACTGTGGCGGCGGCCGTCGCGGCACCGCTCGAGCAGGAAATCAACGGCGTGGAGGGAATGCTGTATCTCTCCTCTCAATCCACGTCCGACGGTCGCGTCACGGTGACCGTCACCTTCGCGCTCGGGACCGACCTCGACGACGCGCAGGTGCTGGTACAGAACCGCGTCAACATTGCCCTGCCTCGACTGCCTGAAGACGTGCGCAGGCTCGGCGTCGTCACTCTGAAGAACTCGCCAGACATCTTGATGGTGGTTCACATCTACTCGCCGGACGATTCTCGCGACCAGCTGTATCTGTCGAATTACACGTTGCTGAACATCAGGGACCGGCTGGCCAGACTTGACGGCGTGGGCGACCTCCGACTGTTTGGCGCGCGCGAATACTCCATGCGCATCTGGCTCGATCCGCATCGGATCGCGTCGCTTGGCATGACCGCCGGCGAAGTCGTCCAGGCGCTTCGGGGGCAAAACGTGCAGGTCGCCGGCGGTGTTCTCGATCGACCGCCTTCGACCAAACAAGGCGCCTACGAGGTCAGCGTCCAACTGCTCGGGCGTCTCACCGATCCGGCCCAGTTCGGAGACGTGCTCCTCAAGAGCGGCGCGGACGGACGGCTGGTCCGCGTCCGCGATATCAGTCGCATCGAGCTCGGCGCCGTCGACTACTCGACCAATGCGTATCTCGACGACAAGCCAGCGGTCGCGGTGCCGGTGTTCCAACGTCCTGGCTCCAACGCGCTCGCGACAGCGCAGCGCGTCCAGGCCTGATGGCAGACCTTCGCCCCGAGTTCCCACCAGGTCTCGACTACGACATCATCTACAACCCGTCGGAGTTCATCGCTGAATCGGTCGCTGAGGTTCAGACCACCCTCTATGAAGCCTCCCTGTTGGTCGTCGTTGTCGTGGTCCTCTTTCTCCAGTCGTGGCGAGCGTCGCTCATTCCACTCCTTGCGATTCCCGTCTCGCTCATCGGCACGTACGCCGTGCTGCAGGCGTTTGGATTCTCGCTGAATGCCCTGTCGCTGTTCGGTCTCGTCCTCGCGATTGGCATCGTCGTGGACGATGCGATTGTCGTCGTCGAGAACGCGGAGCGAAATCTGCACGAGGGCATGACGCCCCGGGAGGCGGCGCGTCACACGATGGACGAAGTGGGCGGCGCGCTGGTGGCCATCGCGCTCGTGCTGTCGGCGGTTTTTGTCCCGACGGCGTTCATTCCCGGCATCTCCGGGCAGTTTTACCGTCAGTTCGCGTTGACGATTGCCTCCGCCACCATCATCTCGTGCATCGTTTCGTTGACGCTGTCTCCCGCCCTCGCGGCGCTTCTGTTACGGCCTCGGACCGAGCAATCGCGATCTCGCGCAGGACGCATCGTCGCGAAATTCTTTTCCGGGTTCAACACCGTGTTCGATCGCATCTCAGAGCTCTACGGCAGGGGCGTCGGCAGGCTGGTGCGTGTATCGGCGCTGGTCCTCGTGGTGTACGGTGGGCTGATCGCGCTGACAGGCATGCAGTTCTGGCGCGCACCCGGCGGCTTTATCCCGGCGCAGGATCAGGGGTATTTCATCACCGCCGTGCAGTTGCCACCGGGATCGTCGCTGGCGCGTACCGACGCAGTGGTGCAGCGGGTCATCGCGGATCTCCTCGCCATTCCTGGCGTCGAGCACACCGCGAGCTTCAGCGGTTTCGACGCCGCCACGTTTACGAATGCCAGTAACGCGGCGGCCGTGTTTTTCACGCTGACACCGTTCGATGAACGTGCGGCGCATGGCGTGGATGCGGCGACGGTGCTCCAGAACGCGCGGCAGCGCCTGTCCGCGATCGCCGAAGCCAGCATCATCGTCATCGCGCCACCCGCAGTGCGTGGCATGAGCAGCACCGGCGGCTTCAAATTCATCGTGCAGGATCGGTCGTCACGCGGCTTGCCGGCGCTGCGCGACGCTGCCATGAGTGTGGTGGCAGCTGCCTGGCAGGAGCCTGGCTTGACGTCGGTGTTCTCGCAATTCGAAGTTTCGACGCCGCAGCTGTACGTGGACATCGATCGTGCCCGCGCCCAGGCGCTCGGCGTGCCCCCCTCGCGAGTGTTCGAGGCCCTCGAGGTGTTCCTCGGCTCGGCGTTCGTGAACGATTTCAATTATCTCGGCCGCACGTATCGGGTCACCGCGCAGGCGGATTCGCAATTCCGCCGCGACGCGAGGAACATCTCCGAGCTTCGCACGCGCAGCGACGACGGCGGGATGGTGCCGCTCGGGTCCGTCGCCACATTTCGGCGACGTGAGCGGTCCGACGCGGGTGACGCGCTACAACCTGTACCCCGCCGTCGAGATCCTCGGCGATGTCGCCCCTGGCACTTCGTTCGGCCAGGGGATGAGTACGATGGAATCGCTGGCCGAACGCACGCTGCCCGAGGGATTCTCCTACGAGTGGACCGAGTTGGCATACCAACAACAGCAAGCGGGCAACACGGCGGCGTTCGTGTTTGCGTTTGCCGTACTGGTCGTCTTTCTCGTGCTCGCCGGCCAGTACGAAAGCGTGACGCTGCCGCTCGCGGTCGTGCTCATCGTCCCCATGTGTCTGCTTGCAGCGATCACCGGCGTGCTGCTGCGCGGACAGGACAACAACATCCTCACCCAAATCGGCCTCGTCGTGCTGGTCGGGCTCGCGTGCAAGAACGCGATCCTGATCGTCGAGTTCGCGAAGCAGGCCGAGGATCAGCTCGGGCTCGACCGATTCGAGGCGGCAGCGCACGCCGCACGCGTGCGACTCCGGCCGATCCTGATGACGTCGTTCGCATTCATTCTCGGCGTCGTGCCGCTGGTCGTCGCCGAGGGCGCCGGCGCCGAAGCACGCCAGGCGCTCGGGACCGCCGTGTTCGCCGGGATGCTCGGTGTCACGCTATTTGGTCTGCTGTTCACACCCGTGTTCTACGTCATTTGCAGGCGCCTGGCACTCGTCGGACGGCAGCCACAAATCGCGAAGCGCCTCGTAGATGCGGAGGCCCCATCGCCGATGCTGCCGCCGCCCGGTGGCGAGCTGCACCCATGATTCGTGGAACGCCATTGGCGGCGTGTCTGACGCTCATGACGGTCACGGCGTGCAGCGTCAGAGGGACAGACATCGAGCCGGTCGCACCGGCCGCACCCGCTGCCTTCGACGGCGCAGCGGACCCCGCACTCGCGTCCACGCTGCCCGTCGACGCGTGGTGGACGACGTTTGAAGACAGCCGCATGACGGCGCTTGTCGAGCAAGCGCTGAGCCGAAGCCCCGACGTGCGTCAAGCCACGGCGCTGGTGAGGCTCGCGCGAGCCAGGCTCCGCGAGCAAGAGGGCGCCAATTGGCCACTCGGCGGGGCAAGCGCCGGATACGAGCATAGCCGCTCTCAAGTCATCGGCGCCGGAGCCATATCCGACGTGGACCTGTTCGATGCCGGCGTCGATGCGAGTTGGGAAGTCGATATTTTCGGCGCTCGACGCGCCTCGATTACGCGCCGCGCGCGCAGACTTCGCGCGTGAGCGGTCGCTTCGCCGCCTGACGCTGGTCTCCGTCGCCGCCGAGGTCGTGCTGGCCTACGCCGATGTCCGAGGCACGCAAGCGCGCCTCGCGGTCGCACGCGACGCCGTCGCCAACCAGGAGAGCGCGTCCGAGCTGACCCAGCAACTGCTGACCGCGGGTCGAGGCACGCAACTGGACGTGGACCGGGCGATCGCGCTGCTCGAGTTGACTCGGGCGTCGATTCCACCGCTGGTCGCCGCCGAGTCGTCTGCGATCTACCGGCTCGGTGTGCTCGTCGGCTCCGAGCCGCAGGCGCTGGCGGCCGAGCTTGCGCGTTCCGCAACCGCTGCCGCCGCCGCCGGACGTGCTCGCGATCGGAGAGCCGATCACGTTGCTGCGCCGGCGGCCGGATGTGGCAGCAGCCGAATCCGCAGTACTCGCCGCCGCGGCGCGCGCCGGCGTGGCGGCAGCGGATCTGTTCCCGCGCCTGGTGCTCACCGGAGGAGTCGGGCTGCAGTCCTATAGCGTCGGCGACGTCGGGAATCGAGGCCTGCGGTTTGGTTTGGGACTCGGCGTCACGCTGCCGTTTCTCGAATGGAACCGCATTCGTCAGCGAATTCTGGCCGCCGATGCCACTGCCGAAATCGCCCTTGCGGACTATGAGCGAACGGCACTCCTCGCGCTCGAGGAGGCCGAGCGCGCCATCACCAGCTATGTGCAGGAGCGGCAACGCTTCCGCCATCTGGAGCTGGCCGCTCGGGCCGCGCGCGCGGCGGCCGAGCTCGCCCGCCAGCGATTCCAGTTCGGCGCTGACGACTTCCTGACTGTTCTCGATGCCGAGCGCGTGCGTCTGGACGCCGAAGGACCGATTGGCGGCAAAGCCGTGTCGAGGTCACACGGCAGGCGGCATCGATCTTCAAAGCGCTCGGCGGAGGCTGGTCAGAAGCAGAGCGTCTGACCAGCGCACAACTCTCCGACGACGATGCGGCACGATTGCGGCGCGTGGTCAAGGTGCAGCGGTAGCCGTCGGCTGAGAATCGGGCCTCAGTCGGTCGGCTTTCCCTTGAGCAGCCCTTCGCACGAGAGCGTCTCCGGCCCCTTCTCGGTGCACACGGCAAAAGTCGAACCCTCGTACATCGAGACGCCGGCGTATTCGCCCTTCGCATTCAGCGCGTAGAAGCTGAGCCCGAAATTGGGATGGCCCTGCGAGTTCAGCAGCCGCTTCTCGATCGTGTTCGCCTTCACGCGCCGGAGCGCTTCGAGCCCGGCATCCTTCGGATGCAGGCCCCGGCCCATCGCTTCCACGATGACGAACGAACAAAGCCCGTACAGATTCGCTTCGCCGCGACCCGTCGAGCCTGCGGCGCCAACGTCCTGCGAGACGTACAACCCGGCACCGAGGATCGGCGAATCGCCGATTCGGCCCGGGATTTTCCACGCCAATCCACTCGTCGTCGTCGTGCCGCAGATCTCGCCTTTGGCGTTGATGCCGTCGCAGTTGATCGTTCCCCAATACGTCTCGGCATCGATCAACCCTTCGCGGACCATTTGGAGCCCCACCTGATAGCCGGCGTCCCCCCGTTTCTTGGGATCGAGATAGTGCTCGGGGTCGGTGCGGCGCTTCCATTCGAGCCACAACTCGCGTGCGCGGTCACCGATCAGGCCTTCCTCGATTTTGAAGCCCATCTGCCGCGCGAAATCCTGCGCGTCCTTTCCGACGAGCAAATGATGGTCCGTCTCCTCCATCACCGCTCGGGCCACGAGCGATGGCGTCCGCACGCCGTGAATGCCGGCGACCGCGCCGGCCCGCTTCTTCGGCCCGTGCATGCAGGAGGCGTCGAGCTGGACGACGCCCTCGGCGTTCGGCAGACCAGCCCAGCCGACACCGGTCTGGTCGGGCTCGAGCTCGACGATGTTCACACCGGCAATGAGGGAGTCGAGCACATCGGACCCTCCCGTGATCATGGAGAAGGCCTTCTCCACACAGGTCTGTGTCCCGCCGTTCTTCCACCGGTTGCCATTCGCTGAGGCGATCACCACAGGTCTGACGCTGCCCGTCTTCACGGCTGGCGCCTGCCCCGAGATCGCTTTCCCGGACGCCGCTGCCATGGCGGCGACGGCGCCGCCGGCGACGAATTCACGACGGTTGATTCGGCCTGTCATCAGAACCTCCACGGGCTAGCAGCCCGTGGCTGCTCGTGTGCTGACTGTCTGGTGTCGAGCACGCTACGCCCGACCTTCTGGCCTGTCAATAGGGCGAGTGGGGCGGGGGCGGGTGGGGCAGACAGGGCGATTGGGCGGTCGCGGTCGGCAGGGCGGAGTGAGGCACGTGGGGCAGATGAGGACGCGTCAGGCGCCCGCGGATCTCTTCACCGGTTTCAGAACACCCACTGCAGACCAGCGGACGGCCGAATGATCCAGCGCGATGGGACCGTCATCATGCGCAGGCCGGGGACGAGACGCAAGTGTTCGGTCATCTCAATCCCTCCGTCAATCCCGACCACGACACCCGCATGATAGTCGACGCTTTCCTGCGCGAAGATCCGCGTCTGCGGCAACAGGAGTTCGCCTCGTCCCGGTACGGTTAGCTGCGGATACGAGATGTGGCTGTCCGTTTGCGTCCGCGTGAACGCCGCGCCGCCCAGGTACACCAGATCGAACCGATCCGACACCTCCTGACGCCACCACAGCATCGTCGTGAGCGTCGAGAGTTGCGACCGAACGGTGATCTCCGGTGTAGGAAAAATAGTGATCCCCGGCAACACACCGATAAAGCTCGGTACCGTGCTCGAGAGTTCGGCGAGGATGCGGACGTCAGGCCGCCACTCGATGTCCCCGCTCCTGCCAACCTCGAGATCGACGCCCCATTGCGCGGCGAGCGAAGTGCCGATGCGCAAGCTGCCGCCAATCACCTCGCCGCTGCCAGGCTGATCGTCCGAGCCGGACGCGCGGACGATGTCCGCGTAGATGGCGCCGCCGACATAAGGCTGGGCGCCGGCGGTGGTGCCATGGCAAGCAGAAAAGAGGAGAGGCGGGACAACAGTTGGCCGTATCGGCATCGAGGCTCCAGCAGTGGTGCCCGGCAGACTGGCCGAGCTCCTCGGGGCCTCAAGGGCAGGTACCCTGAGAGCAAATCCGTTTGAGCTGAATAGCAAAGGAATCCGAATGGCGTCGCTCGACTGGTCGCAGTGTCCGGCCGTGGAAAGCATTCCGGGGAAGGTGAGCGGCGCCTGGGTGTTCAAGGGCACGCGCACTCCCGTCGCGATCGTGTTCGAGAATCTCGAAGACGGAATGACATCGACGACGTGATCGAGCAACCCGGTCACGCGAGAACAGTGCGCGCCTTGACTCTTCGTTGAATCGCTCAACATCGTCCAGCAGCGCCCGAGAGTTTCCGTCGATGTCCAAATCGCGCTCCCAGTCTTACAACCTAATTCTCTCTCTGCGGATGGCAGGCAAGGCGACAAGCCAGAACAGCACGACGCAACCCGCGAAAATCACTTCGGGGTGCTGTCTCCACGGAATGCGATTGACACGATAGCTCACGTGGCCGTTTCCAACTCGAATCGTCTCCGCCACGCCGGCCCACACACCGCCAGTCAAGAATCCGACGATCCCCAGCATCATGGACGCAAAGAGCGCGGCGATGATCATACTGGGCAGGCTTCCGCTGGAGCCCTGTACGACTCGGCTGGCTACCCGGCTCGCCGCCAGAAAGTAGAGCGTCGCAAACGAGAGCAGCACGAGGGCATCGAATAGCCCGCTGCGATGTCTGACGCCCTGACGCACCCGGTCGATATCTACCCCGTGGTCATGACCAACCATCGCGAAGAGTTTGTTCATGCACCCTTCGCGGGCCGCACGATAACTGTCTCTCCCTCGGAAGTGCCCCGAGCGAGGCCCACTCATGCCATCCGCATATCGAATCGCTAGATCCTCCGCGACCAATGCGTCATTGGCCAAGTGACGGCGGTCGGCAACCACGCCCAAATCCAGAATCGCAAGGTGGCCTTCTTGCGGCCATGAGCAATCGGAATTGCGTCTGCCAACGGCGGCACAGCCCGCGACGCCGATCACCAACATCACCGGAATCAGTCGTGAACCCTGTGTCATGAGCCTGGCTCACCTGACATTCTTCCTGATTCCTCGAGAGTTGAGTTGCAAAACATGGCGGATGGTTCGGACGTGTAGAATTGGCGAGTTTGCGCTTCCGACGTCCGCTACTACGTCGAACACGATAGCCGGTTACCTGATATGACCTCAGAGCGGCTCGAGTGGATCAAGAATCCAATCCGCGCCCTATTCGACCGTGGAAAGAGCACGGCGGCGCAATTGCGGCAATGCCCCGTGTGCGGCAGGTCTTCGTCTGAGTTCCGCGCTTTCGGCCTAATTCCGCGCCCCGATGCCCTGTGCCCTCGGTGTGGAGCGCTGGAGCGTCATCGGCTGCTCTGGCTCTACCTTTCCCAACGAACCAATCTGTTCGATGGACGACGCAAGGCCATGCTGCACGTCGCACCCGAGGAGTGTCTGGAGAAGCGATTCAGGCGGCGTCTAGGCGCCGGTTACGTGACTGCCGACCTTTTCAATCCTCGCGTGATGGTGAGCATGGACGTCACCAACATTCAGTACCCGAACCATTCCTTCGACGTCATCTATTGCAGCCATGTCTTCGAACACGTCGTCGATGACCGCAAAGCCATGAGAGAGTTCCGGCGGGTGCTGAAGCCCGGCGGTTGGGCGATTCTCAACGTGCCCATCACGGTCGAACGAACGTTTGAAGATCCGACCGTCATCGATCCCGCAGAGCGATTGCGGTTGTTCGGTCAGGACGATCACGTTCGCTGTTACGGACCTGACTACGTCGATCGACTACGAGAAGCCGGGTTCACGGTGGAGGTGACAACGGTTGCAGATCTTGTCCCGGCGGAGACCGCCACCCAGATGGGTCTTACGGAAGCCAGCGGCGAAATTTACACCTGCCGCTAGTCTCGGGCCCGCAGAGCGTTTTCAAAACTCTTTTCAGCCCACCTTCCGGACTTCCCCGCCCGCGCGAGCGTGGACGGTCCGAACGTTCTCTACGATGCGTTGCGCCAGTTTCCGCTCTGTCTGAAGCGCCTTGGTGGTGCCGCGAGCCTCGGCGATCGCGTCATCGAGTCGGACGAGGTGCTCCGCCACGTGATCGATCATGGCCTTCTGCTCGCTGACGGTATCGAGCGTCACGCGTATGTCATCGAGGAGACAGACGACGGCGTCGGCCTTGCGCCGGACGTCGTTGACGACCGTGCCGCGAGCTTCAACGTCGGCGGTCTTCGCACTGATGTCAGCCAGGTCGGTCAGCAATCGCTGCACTTCGACGCGGCTCTCCGCGAGGTGGCTGTGTCCATCGGCAACGGCCAAAAGCTCCGCTTGGGCTCTCTGGGCAACGGCATGGATCGTTTCCACCTGCCGCTTCACCGTTTCAACGATACGCTCCCTGTCGGCAATTGCCTCGATCTTCGTGTCAACGGAGGAGGAGGCGTGCTCCAGCTCGCTGATGCGGTGTTCCAGCGCCTCGACAATGCGCTCCGCGCGTGCGACATTCGCCCGCCGCTCCTCGATCTGAAGGCAGGAAGCGGAGAGCTGCTGCAGTTGGTGTTCGGTTTCGCGCGTGGTTGCCAGCGTTTCCCGATGCATGCTCTGCAACTGCACCAGCTCGTCGCAAAGCTGTGCCTTGAGGGCGGCAGTGTTCGCCAACTCGGTCTGTAACCCACGAAGGAGGTCGATGCGTTCGGCGAGGTCGCTGGCCAGTACCGAGGGCCGAGTCGTTGAGGGTGATGAAACGACGTTCCTGCGCCGTGAGCGCCTCCTCGTCCTGCTGCAAGCCTTGCACGCGGTGTGCGGTATCGCGGATGGCCGCTTCGAGCGCCGAAATCTGCTCTGGGATTGCAGTCAGTTTGGTCTGAGTCGCCAACAGGGTGGTGAACGCATGCTGGGCATCGGTCAGGCGAGCCGACAGGCCGTCGCACGCGATTTGAACGCTGTCGAGCTCGGCCCGCCTCGAGAGTTGTGTCGCTAACTTCCCGTCGATCTCTCCACTCAGCTGGTGCAGCTCGCTCAATCGCTCCTGCAGCTGCTCGATGAGTTGCAGGCGCGGTGTCAACCGCTCCACGTGATCGGAAAGTTCGTGGACCTTGGGCGCCATGCTCGTGGCCTTGAGAGCGATCGCCTCAACCTCGCCGACGCTCGTCTTCAGCGCCTCAATCTTGCCCGTGATGCCTGGCGCGTCCTGCATGAAGCTCGCCGTCTGCTCGACGAAACGGGCGAGTTGCTGCTTGTCGGTGCGGAGTGCGTCGGTCAGTGCACACGCGCGCCCGTGAATCTCGTCGAATTCCGCGAACCTGGCGCTCAGGATATCGAGCTCCTTGCGCCGTTCGCCCAGACCGTCGATCTGCCAACCGATGCGTTTGGCCGCGGCGTCTGCCTGGTCCAGACGCTGTTCGAGCGTGCCGAGCGTTGCCTGCTTATCGTCGAGCACCTGCGCTTCGGCCGTCAGCTGGCTAAACCGCGTCGAGATCTTTTCGACCTTCTCACTGAGACCCTCGACGCTGGCGTCGATTGTGGAGACGTGGTCGAGTCGGTGCTCCACGCCTGCGAGGGCGGACTGCGCGGTCGCGAGACGCTCACTGAGAGTGTCGAGTTCGTTCTTGTTCACCGCGAGGTGGTCGACGTGCCGTTGCACGACCTGCACCAGCTCGGTCGCGTCGCGGCGCTGGGTCTCAAAAGTGTCGGTGAGTTTCTGTCGAATACTCAGGGCCTCTTGGAGTTCGGCTGCACTGTCCCGATGCAGTCGTTCGAGCCTGGCCACGGTCTCCTCGACGCGAACGGCCATCGCCGATCCTTCATTCAGCTTGACGATCTGGGCATCCATGTTCCAGACCATCTCAGTTACCCTGCGCGATTCAACCAGCGCATGCTCGATGGTCTGCTGCTGGTGCTCGAGTGCCTTGAACTTGGACGTGACATGCTCGGCAAGCGCGTTCAAGGTTTGAAGCTGTGCGCTGGTGTCGCGTGTTTTCAGATCGAGCTCCGATAGTCCTTCGACTTTCCGCCGCAACTCGTCGATCGTCGACGCGGCGCTCTCGACGGTGTCCCGCGCCTCCTGCGACAATTGGCGCGTAGCCGCCGTGTTGTCGCTGAGCGCGGTGGTCGTGCTGCGCAACTGCTCCACTTCTCCGGCCAAAGCGGCCTGCTGACTGAAGATCTGCTGGTACGAATCGCGCACGACGGGCAGTTGCTCCTCCAGCTTCGCGACTTCAGCGCTGTCGCGCCTGACCGCGTCGATCTTGGCGAGTGTGCCGGTCGCGAGCGATGCGAGCTGCTCCAGCGACTGCCGTTGTTCGTCAATCCCCGCGAGGCGCTGTGCGGTTTGTGTCGCGCGTTTCTCGGCTTCTTCCAGGCTGTCTTCGAAGATGGATAGACGCCTTTCCAGTGCCTCGATGCTGGTCGTAGCGCCTCCCAACGCCTCGATTCGGGTCGTAAAGTCGGCCAGCCGCTCAGTAAGGGAAACGACGCGGCCGTTTGCCGCGTCCAGCAGGCCCTGGAGCTCCGGAATGGCAGTGGTACAGCCATTGAGTGTGGTCACGAGTGCCGTGATCCGTTCTCGCTCGTTTTGCACGCTGGTGAGCAGATCGATCGCTTCGCCGCTGCCGGCATCCGACGCGCCGTCACCCAGGCCAGCCCATTTCCCGAATATCGCCATCAAATTGTCTCCAGTGAAATCTGAGCGGATCGGCTGAGCTTGGAAGCAATAGTGATACCGCACGAAATCGAGTAAGCGGATTGCCCGCGAGTTAACAGAATTGACGGGCCGAAGGGCAGGCGCCGACCGCGACGCGCACGAAACTGAGGCTCGCGACCGACGACGGCGACAAACACGAAACTGAATCTCCGACCCTTTTTGTAACGGAACTCGCGTCCGCGACCCGCGAGTCGCGATCAATTCCGGTTCAAACTGTGTCGGCGTGGCTCAAGCCACGCGACCCTTGGCGGATCGACACCGTGGCTCACGCCACAAGGTCGGTGTTCTCAGAACGGCCACTTCAGGTCAGGCACCTCAGTCAACGTCCTTTTCACGTCAACCTCTCGAACGCTCACACTCTTCCCGCCGCGCTCGAGCGTGACCTGGTGCCGGCCAAACGGGACGTCGACGAGGACGAAGCGACCAGTGGCGTCAGTGAATCCCCATTTCCTGGCGACACTCACCTTCACCCGGACGGCGGAGGCGCCCTTGCGGTCGACGACGCGCCCGCGAACGACACCGGCACTCTGGGCCTCGATCAAGAGCCCGAGCACGAGGAAGGCGCTGATGAACAGGACGACCCGACCACTCGTTCGCATCGCGGGCTCCTATCTTCTCTGCAACCGCACAGGAATCTTGATCTCGCTCGGCTCAGCGCCCCACAGGTAGATCGATCTTTCAGAGACATGGCACGGCTCACGGGCGCAACTCGTCTCCCAGGATGGCGTGTTGGTCGTCTGTCACCGCGTAGACCGCCGCCGATGGACGCTCCAAGAGCACGGCAGGCACACGAAAGGTCCACTTGCCTCCCGAATCCGGTTCCACCGCCTCAACGACCTGCCGGACTTATCAGCGGTTGACGGTCCGCCGCACGACGCCAGAGACCACCACGAAGGACTCTAGTTGCTTCTTGAGGCTCTCGTTGGTCGTGTCGAGCGTGGTGAGGGTCACCTGAATCGAGGTGAGGTCCGCGCGCATCTTATTGTTCGCCAGCCGTTCGATCTGATGGTACGAGGCAAAGAGCAGTCCGTAGATGACGATGAAGCCGGCGACGGCGCCGCCTGCCTGATCGCGTCTTCTGTTTGATCAGCGCTGACGATTTGAAAAAGTGGAACAGGACCACCGCGCCGAGAAGACTCAGCGCAAAAACGGCTGCATCGACAGCGACGGTCGAATTCATGCCACCCTCCCGTGCCCGACGACACTAACACCACTGGCACTTCGCGACCAGTTGGCCTGGTGGGACGCCGCCCTCACGAGTGCGGAGGCCGCCACCGTGGGTCGCGCCCTCAGGGGATTAGACGGATCAGTGAGCCGACTTTACCAGCTGCTGACGCCTTTGTGTGCAGAACGGTCAGGATCAGGGCAAGCCCACCAGTCGGATCTAGCCGCTGGCCAATCGCTGCGGCAGAGCTCGAGGTCAACACTCAACCGGCGCAGCCGGGTCGTCTCGTGTCACTCTGAGGAATGGCGCCATCATTGTGGCCGATGCGTTTCGCTCGCCCTTTTTCGGATCAGATGCTTGCGAGGCACTTATGAAGACAAAGCTGCACGACCTCATGGACCTGGGACAGAGCGTCTGGCTGGACTATCTCCATCGACGAATGACTCGTTCTGGCGAACTCCAGGCGCTCGTCGACAAGGGGCTCCGTGGCATGACATCGAATCCTACGATTTTCGAGCACGCGATCGGCGGCGGTCCCGACTACGACCACCAACTCGCAGAGTTGATGTCCTCGGCCAGGACCGACCGCAACATCTTCGAGGCCCTCGCGATCGAGGACGTCCGCGAAGCCGCCGACATCTTCCGTCATCTGTACGACTCGACTGGCGGCGGTGATGGTTTCGTGTCACTGGAGGTGGCGCCCGATCTGGCTCGCGACACAGAAGGGTCGGTGATGGAGGCTCGCAGGCTCTGGAAGGCAGTGAATCGGCCCAACGCGATGATCAAGATTCCAGGCACTCGCGAGGGCTGGGGCGCAATCGAACGTTGCCTCATCGACGGAATCAATATCAACATCACACTGCTGTTCTCGGTTGAGCACTATCAGGCCGTCTCAGAGGCGTACCTGAGGGCACTCGAAACCCGCATCGAGCGCGGGCAACCGATCGACCGCGTCGCCTCGGTCGCGTCGCTGTTCCTCAGCCGTGTCGATACCGAAGTAGACAAGCGCCTCGAAGCGCAGGGTGACTCGCTGCGCCACCTGCGCGGCAAGGTCGCCGTCGCCGTCGCGCGGCTCGCCTACGAACAGTTTCTGGATGTGACACAAAGCAGGCGCTGGCAGGCGCTCGAGGCGAAGGGCGCGAGGAAGCAGCGGCTGCTCTGGGCCAGTACCGGGAACGAAGAACCCGGCATACTCGGATGTCCTGTATGTCGAGTCGCTCATCGGCGCCGACACGATCGTGACCGTTCCGCCCGAGACCCTGAAACTGTTCGAAGATCACGGGACCATCGCACCGTCGTTGGGAAAGGACCAGATCCGCGACGCACGGTCCGTGATGGAGGCGCTAGCCGCCGGCGGATTCGACCTTCGAGACGTGAACAGGACGCTCGAAGACGGAGGCATCGAGAAGTTCGTCAAGTCGTTCAACGGGGTGCTCCATGTGATCGCGCAGAAACGGGAGTCTTGAAATGCGCGCGCGTGAGCTTCTACTGACCGGCCTCGCCGCCATCATGGCCTACGCCAGTCCGGTGCCGGCGCGCCAAGCTCCAACGCTGGCTCCCGATGGCTCGCCCATGCTCTTTGAAGGAGCTCGGCTGATTGTCGGCGATGGCAGCGCCCCCGTCGAACGGTCAGCCTTTCTCGTCGAAGGCGGAAGACTCAGTCGTATCGGGCGACAGGGAGAGATTCAGGCGCCAGGCGGCGCGACACGCATCGATCTGGAAGGCAAGACGGTCATCCCGGCCCTCGTGAGCGCTCACATCCACGTCGGTCTTCTGGATGGCAACGATTTCGGGCCGCCGGCCTACACGCGCGACAAGATCGCCGAGCACCTGCAACGCTACGCCTATCACGGCGTCGGAGCCGTGTTCAGCGCCGGAACCGATGTTGGCCCGCTCTCGTTCGAGGTTCGGGAAAAGCAACCGCAGGACGCGGCCCGCTTGTTGACGGCTGGGCGCGGGTTGGCCGCACCCAATGCCGGACCCGGGATGCCCTCGATTGCGGGCACATCGTTTCCCATTACGACTGCGGACGAGGGGCGACAGAGAGTCCGCGACCTGGCCGCGCAGGGAGCCAACGCCGTCAAGATCTGGGTGGATGACCGGGGTGGTCGCGTCAAGAAGCTCACGCCAGATCTCTATGGCCCAATCATTCAAGAGGCGCACGCGCACAGCTTGATGGCGGTGGCGCATGTCTACTACCTCGAGGATGCGCACGCCCTCGTGGATGCCGGAATCGACGGGTTCATGCACCTCGTTCGCGACGAGGTCATGGACGATGACCTGATCGCGAAGATGAAGGCACGAAACGTCTTCGCGGCGGCGAACCTCGGTGGCTCGCGCCGCGCGGCGCTCGCCGCATTGCCCGAGGACGACTTCGCGCTGCTCGCCGAGACAGTGCCGCCACAGGTGGTCCAGCAGCTCAGGGCGTCGGTGAAGGCTCGCGATCCGAAAGCCTTAGCAAGAGCCGGGGACACTTACAAGAAGATGGAACGAAGCCTGGCTCGGCTGAATGCCGCAGGCGCCGCGATTGTGCTCGGCGGCGATACCGGCATCCCAGGCGCGTGGCATGGATGGGCCGAGCAATACGAGCTTCAGGCCATGGTCGACGCCGGGATGAGTCCCGCCCAGGTCATCGTCGCGTCAACGAGCACCCCGGCCAGGCTCTTGAAGCTGCAGGACATGGGAACCGTTGCGCAGGGCAAGAGCGCCGACTTCGTGGTGCTCGAGGCCAACCCACTCGAGAACATTGCGAATACGCGACGAATCGCAGCCGTGTATCTGCGTGGACGAGCTCTCGACCGCGCCTTACTTCGCTCTCGCTGGTCGTCTCCGGCGAAGTAGGCAGCTCCGATCTTCCGGCTAAAGCCGGAAGCCACGAGTGCCGAGCAATATCCGGGTGCAGCATTCCGTGCGGCAGCAATATCCGCGGTGTCGAGCAATATCCGTGGCTTCCGCCTTCAGGCGGAAGTCCGAAGCGCGCCAGTCCAGTAGTCATTCACTTGATACGGACCACTAGCGATCGCGAGTCACCGGATTCCAAACGTCCCGTGCCTTCGATCGATACCACTGCCGCCACGCGTCGGCGCGCTGTGGCAGGCTCTGCCCTGTAATGTCGCGTAGCGCCTGAAAGACCCACTTTCGCGTCTCGTCGTCCAGCGCGCCATCGTCGGCCAGCTCGAGCAGACGAGGCACCGCGGTGCGGCGTTGCCGCTCGCTCAGCATCCCGGACTGTGCCAGGCTGCACGCTGCGCGCTCGCGAATCAGCGGTGACGAATCTTCCTGCAGGACGCCGAGCAACGGTGTGATGACGGCGTTGGTTCCGAGGTAGGCAAGACCTTCGACCGCCCAGTAGCGAATGTTGACGTTGTCCTCATGAATAGACGACAGGAGGATCTCGGCGACGCGCTCGGGTTCGATGCCACGATTTCCGAGCAGCCCGAGGTCCCACAGGGCATTGGCACGAGGTCCCTGTTCACCGTGTCGGGCCACGGGTTCGAGTCGATCAACTGTGGCGATCGCCTTCTCCAACTTCCGCGCCACGATGTTCACTTCGATCGAGGCCGCCCTGACTCTGAGGTCGCTCGAGTTCAAGGCGGTCCTGAACAGCATGTCGAGACGCCCTTCCATCTCGAGCCGGTCCCGCCAGCTCTCGACGCGCGCGGCAATCTGCTCGTTTGCGCCGCGATAGTGGTTGATGGATCGTTCGAGTAGCAGTTCCGCCTGATGCTGGGGTTCCATTTGGTCTAGCGCTTCGATCTCGTGCTCCGAAAGAACATTGGCAGACGCCGGCTCGGGATCTCCGAAAAGGCTGAGGAACTCGGCGATCTCCTGCCAGGCGGCGCGAGCGGTGCCCGAGCCGACCAACAGGATCACTGCGATCGCGATGGCCAGAAAGGGTACGAACGCGCCGCGCCGTCGTCGTGGTGTTTGCAAAGGTGATCCTGGTTCGGCTGCCTGTCCCTTCATGTCGCAAATATCGGTTGAACCGGGCCTCGAGATCAGATTGACCCCCGAACTACGGAGTGCGAACGACGAACGCGGCACGACCCGACTCGGCAAGCGGACGGTTATCACGGACGGCACCAACCATCCAGAAATACGTGCCCGGTTCGAGCTCGCGATCCTTCGGCCACGTGGCGGACGGTTCGCGCAACGCTGTCTGCCGCCACACGAGGGCATCGATGTCAGTGATCACGATCAGGTCGTAGTAATCAGCGCCTTCGACTCGCGTCCACTCGAAGCGCGACGGTGTGCTGCCGGTCGAATCAGGGGCGGGCACGAGATGATCGATTCTGACCCGTTGGTCCGACGCGGCGGTCGCGGTCGACGCGCCTTCGTCTGCGAGCTCCATCGACGGGGAGCAGGCAATCGCCACGATCACACAGATGCTCGCTATGGCGCAGCGGAGTCTGGACATCATTTGCGTTTCTTAGTCTAGCGAGTCGAAGGGTGCGTGGCCTCGCTTCGTGGAACCTTCACATCAACCTCTACTGACGATTCTGTATCCGTAGGCCGCGTCTTGAAAGCCGTTCCGGTGCCCTCCGAGGGCGTCTCCCCAAAACACACGGAAAAGCGGCCAAAAAAACGGGCACGCCTCTTGAGTGAGACCTTCAACGTGTGGACCCTCTTTGTACTGGCGTGCGCGGCCAGCGCCTTCGTCTACTTTTTCACCACGCCTGAAACCCGGGCCAAGTACGTCGAAATCGCCCTGGAGGTGCTGGCATTCGTGCGGACCTGGGTGACACACGTGCTCGACCAGACGGTGTCATTCCGTGCGAGATTGCGCGCCCGGACGCCGTTCCCGGTCGCAACGCCCATACTGATCCTGATCAACGTCGTGGTCTTCGCCATGATGCTATTCGGTGACGGATCCATGGGCAGTCCGTCAACGATGATCTCGTGGGGCGCCAACCTCGGCGAACGAACGACCAACGGGGAGTGGTGGCGTCTGGTGACGTCGCTCTTCGTTCATTGGGGGTTCCTGCATCTCCTGGCCAACGCCATCGGCGTGGTCCTCGTGGGACTGCTGGTCGAACAGATGGTCGGCTCCGTCACGTTCGTAGCCATCTATATCGCGGCGGGCGTCCTGGCGAACCTCA
Organism: uncultured Acidobacteriota bacterium; assembly: GCA_963802675.1. Taxonomy (GTDB): domain Bacteria; phylum Acidobacteriota; class Vicinamibacteria; order Vicinamibacterales; family UBA2999; genus JACCSI01. Next base: position 929,988 of record CAWDJL010000013.1, on the reverse strand, counting down.
TTTTCATTTCGAAACTACCGCTGGCGGTGCACAGCGGCGCGGATGGCGCGATTTTCGGCGTCCTCGGCCTCTTCATGGCCATCGCCATCTGGGGCTTCCTGCGACCGAGCGGCGACATCAACATCCCGCTGATTGTGTTTGGCGCGCTGGCGCCCAGTTTTGGAATTTTTGCGCTCTATCACCTCGCGACATTGCAGCTCGCGAGCCCGGCCAACCATGCGGCCCTGGGACTGGGTCTGGTCAGTGGCCTGATCCTCGCCAAGGATGTCGGCGAACGGACGCCGGAGCTCCGCCCGACCGGACTTGTGATGGCGGTCGTGCTCGTGATGTGTGTCGCCGTCGCTCGACCCATTGCTGGCATCGTCGATGTCCGGCCGGAGATTGGGAAGGTGATTGCGATCGAAGAAGAGACCAGCATCAAATATCGCAAGGCAGTCGAGCAATTCAGGAAGGGGCACATCAAGGCCGAGGCGTTGACCGAAATGATCAACACCTCGATTCGGCCGCAGCTGGACGAGGCGCGCAAGCGTGTGTCGTCTCTTAGCAGTGCCCTGCCAGCTCATCGCGAGATGGTCCGTCACGCCGGCGATTTTCTGCGCCTGCGCGAGGACAGCTGGCGGCTTCGCGTCGAGGGACTCACCAAGGCCAGCACGACCGGCCTCCGAGACGCTGATCGGTCCGAGCAAGCGGCGCTTGAAGCGATGCGCCGCCTGCGCCGGACGCACCACGACCTGAACGCGGGTTGATTGCCGTCTGCCGGATAGTCTGCTTACCGCAGACCTTCGACCAGATCGCGGCTCACCTTGAAGCTCTTTTCCTCGCCGCTCGACAGGGAAATGGTCACGAAGAACTCGCGCTCGCCACGCGGTCCCCGCAGGCCGTAGACACCTTCCAACGGAAACTTCACACGCAGACCATCGAGGGTCGGCGGCTCGCCGGCTGGCTGACCCTCGCTCATGATGGCCGTCTTTGCTGATGGCTGGATGACGGTCCGCCACGACTCATCGCGCAGCACAATCTGCTGCACGACGGGCACGGTGGCCGTTCCCATTCGTCTTGCAAATTCCAAATCGGGATACGCCACGACTCGGACGACCGGCTCCAGCGCCTCGGCGTCGACGTCCGCGACCGTCAGCGCTCGCTGATCGCGCGCCGCATCGCTCGCCAGCTGTCGCACCCACGGCAGTGACGAGTAGACATGGACGCGCAATCGCGTGCCTGGCGTCGCGGATCGCCACAGGATGCCCATGGTCGGAAACGAGTGATCTCCGGAGTCGGGCAACACGAGTCCCTGGATGCTGCCGCGGGCACGAAGACCCGCGTCGATGGCCTGCCCAAGCTCTTGCTCGGTGAACGACCGATAGACGACCACGGTCTCGGACCAGAGCGGCCCGGCTTCGCGCTTCTCGAGCACCACATGATTCGCGCCGGTGGTGCTGTCAGGAGGAGGCTCGACGAAGCGTGCATCGAAGATCAGGGCGCTGGCCAGGACGTATCCAGTGCGTTCGCCGTAGCGAGCATCTCGAAATTCGATGTTGATCCAGGCACCGTCGCGACGAATCACCTTCACAATCGTACCGGCGGGTAGCGTGGCGAGCGGGCGCCGTTCGAGGTCCGGCAGGAGCCGCACCGCCAGCGCCGTTCTGGCGCGCGCCATGTGCTCGTCGGTACGTTGCTGTGCTCCGATTGATACGCTGCCGAGCAGCAGGCAGGTGAGCGTGACGAGCGAGCCCCATCGCATGCCGCTATTTTGCCCCACTCTGCCAGCGATGATCGACAGGACTGCACACCGGTCATCGACAGGACTGCACACGCTCGCTGGAAGGTGGAGCGTAACTCCAGCAGGTCGCTTGGCTCGCGACAAAAGGCTGGAAAAAGTGCGACTTCTGGGGCGCCAATTTCGTCTCCGATGAGGTTCTCGCGGAAAAATCGATGGGCGCGCCCTTTGCAACACCTCAGCCCGGATTGCCGCGAGCCGTGTCGGGTTAAACGTCGCGCTGCGCATGTCAGCGCTGGGGCTTCCCCAGTGGGCGTCGGCAATCCGCCAATCTCTCTTCGCACCTTCGGCACCTTCGGCACCCACCGGGCGGGGGACCAACAGGCGTGCTTCGCCGCCACTCCCCGGCACGGTCCAAATGTCACCGCTGGAGACTAAAGCGACCTCAGTTCGGTCGGGTGAAATGGACGGCTCGCCAAACGACGCCAGCGGCTCGACCTTCCCAGCGGTTGGTTGGTTGGTTGGTTGGTACTTGTAACTTGCACTGACGCGACGTCAGCGTCGGCCAGTAATCCGCAGGTGTGGGCGCTTCTCGGGGGCGTTCTGCTCGACGAAGTCGATCCCTTCAGCCGTAATCACCAGGTTCGACTGATCACCGCGGGTCACGAGCTTCTTCTGCGCCAGATACCAGATTGTGAATTCGAGGTGCTCGCGAGGTCGCCCGAGCATCTCTTGCAGCTCGAGCTGTGACAGGCCCGGGCGATTCGGCTCGGTCCGGCGGCGGCTGTAGAGAATCTCCAAGAGCACGAAACGCATCTGCTGCTCGACGCCGAAGTCGGTTTCTCCCGGCGGCCCGGCGGCGATGAAGCGCCACCGCTCCTGCTTGAAGGTCTCGTGCCTGACGTCGTACTCCGCGCGTTTCTCGGGATCGCTGAGGACCAGGAAGGCTTCGTGAATTTCGCGAAATCGTGCCTCGTTGCCGGTGTCGAGATTGTCCGGGTGAAATCGCTGCGCGAGCATACGAAAGACGCGCTGGATCGTCTCCTGATCCGCGTTCTTGCTGATCTGGAGCGTCTCGTAATGGTCGTACTCGATGGCCGCGCTAGCACTGGACATCAGTGTTCTTATCGGCCATGCAAAAGTTCAGCCTTATTGTGTTCGAGCTTTCAGTGCGCTAAAGCGTGCAAATGTGAGGATTCTCGGGTGAGTTGTTCGTTCGACTAACAGGGCAAAAGCGTGAAAGCCGCCACACCCATTGTGAACCAAAGTGCGGCGTAAATGAGGCGGTACCCGAAGTACTGACGGAAGTCGATGCGCGCAATGCTGGCGCCGACGAGCGCCCAAAATGGCGTGATCAGATTGCCCATGTGGTCGCCGACGCTCAGCGCGAGTAATCCACGCTGCGGTGTCACGCCCACGAGTGCCGCCGTTTCGACAGTCACGTATCCCTGAATGAGCCACTGCCCACCGCTCGTCGGAATGAACAAGGCGACCACGGTGCTGATGAGCGCCGTCAACACGGGGTAGCTGTACTCCGTGAGGATGGGATTGAACAGCGTGATGAGAAAGTCTCCAACCGGCGTGAACTGAATCAAGCCGGCGACGCCGGCATAGAGGTGATACATCAGCACGATCGGCCAGGCGCGTCCGACGGCATCTTTCAACGCCTCCGTGAATCGAAAGACCGTGCCGTGCAGCGCGACACCCAGAAACAGAACGACGGTGTTGACCGAATTGATGTCGAGGCTGAGGTTCCTGACGAAGAAATGGAAGTAGAGCCATCCGCCAAGCATGACGACGAGCGGCGCCATCATGAGGCGCGAGTGTTCGAGCCGCTGTCCGAACGTTCGTGCCGCTGGAGCAATCGCGGGAGCCGAATCGCCCTCCTGCACCGCGGTCTCAGCGCCAGTGAAGAGCGAAATCGGCCGCACACGGTTCGGCATGAAGACGCAGCCGACCACCATCGTCGCGAGCGTGAACGCCACCACCAGCACCATGGCCGCAGGCGACCAGATCGTCGTGCTGAGTGGCATGATCCCGGTGGTTTTCTCGAGGAAATGCCCCGGCGTCGCCATCAAGAGCGGCGCACTGCCCGAAAATCCGAACTGCCAGATCGAACCGGCGCCGGCGAGCGTGGCCAACAAGAATAAGAAGTCGATTGGGATGCCCTTGCGTTCGGCCTGCTTGGCGAAGTGGATTGCAATCACCGGTGACAGCGCGATCGAGAGACCCCAATTGAGGTAGGCGACGAATGCGCCACACAGGACCGCAAGCACCACGACTTGCGTCTGGGTGGTGGGCAGACGAGACATCGTTACGATGGCTTTCTTGAAGACCGGCGTCGCGGCCAGGATGAGACTCAACACGAGGATCAGCGTCATCTGCATCGTGAATGCGAGCAGATTCCACAGGCCGCGATAGTACGCGTCCATCGTCGTCGTGAGTGTGGCGCCGAGAGCGAGGGAGAGGCCGAACAGACCGACCATCAGGATGATGGCGGTCGTGATGGCGTCCGGGACCACCAGCTCCATGAATCGCGCGAGACGATCGATCAGTCCTTCTGGCGGCGGTGACGCGGGCGTTCGGGTGTCGGTCGTGTTGGCGGCTCTCATCGCGCGACAGTATATGAGCACGAAGGTTCTTCACGAGTGTTCTTGAAGAAGGTTCTTCCCGAGGTTCTTGGAACCACCGTGAAGAACCACCGTGAAGAACCACCGTCAAGAACCCTGGTTCAAAATGCGCTTGGCCTGCTGGTTGTGCCGAATCATGTGCGCAATCGCCCAGTCACCCATTTGAACCACCGTAATCGTGCCGACGATGGGATTGCTGATGCAGTATCGTCTGCGCTCCTCGGTCAAATCTGTAAGCGCGCGGCCCAGGCGGGCGGCGCTATCGCGAACCATGTGTGCTGCTTCCGAACCCGACACCGTCGCCGGCGGCGCTACGCGAGCAGGCGCTTCGATGCGGTCAGCGATGCCGCTGGCAATGTCAACCCACGGCCGCTCGACGAAGCCATCCGACGCCGGTTTGGCGGCCGGAGCGCTGCCGTCCACGACTGCGCAGAAGCTGGTATTGACCAATGCGACGTGCGCACCGACTTGCGCCGCCGTCCAACCACTGTCCGCGTACTCTGCGCGATCACCGGCGCGTTCGAGACGGGTGGCCAGGCGGTCTGCGGCTTCGTCGAGACGGGTGACCAGGTCAGCGATTCTCTGCGCGTGCGAAACCGGATTCTCCATGGGAGCCGTCTTGACGTTCGGCGATCTTCGCCAATCAGTCAAGCCCTCCCTCACTCGCGCGTGGTGCGGCCGCAGCCTCGCTGGATATACTCCGTCGTTCAGGGCAGGAAGGACACTCACATGTGGCGTCTTGCATTCATTACGCTGGCTCTTCTCGGTCCCTTGTTCTTCACCACCATGAATGCGGCGATTCCATTGCCACGCGCGACGGGACCCTTGCCCGTGCGGGCTGATTCCTATCCGTTCGGCAGTGCCGCCAACACTCGTGTTTCAACCAACCTCGCGGCGATCGGCTACGTCGAAGAGGAGTTTCTCGTGAGCGGAACGGCCAACGTCTATGACTGGCCGAAGCCCGGACCCGCGGTCGTCCGCACGCCAAACGCCCCGTATACCACTCGCGTCCTGATCCGTCGGCCTGGGTCGCGGACTCGATTCAGCGGCATGGCGGTGGTTGAGATGCTGAACCCGTCCAATCTGTTCGACTTGAACATCGGGTGGGCGATCTCGCAAAAGCAAATCGTGCGCAGCGGCGACGCCTGGGTCGGGGTCACGGCCAAGCCAGTGTCGGTTCGATCGCTGAAGGCGTTTGATCAGGGCCGGTATGCCCCGCTTGCGTGGTCGAATCCACTGCCAACCACCGACCCCCGCAACTGCGCCGCGGTGCCACGCGATAGCGAACGAACAACCGAGAACGGATTGGTGTGGGACATCTACCGTCAAGTCGGAGTCTGGCTGAAGAGTGCGGACCAGTCGAACCCACTCGCCTACGGTCAGCCTCGATCGGCTGTGACTCACCTCGTTGCGTGGGGCTATTCGCAGAGCGGCGGATTCTTGTACACCTACCTCAACGCGATTCACCCGCTCGACATCCAGGAACGCATCCGTCCCGTGTATGACGGCTATCTCATCGCCGTTGCCAGCGGCCCCACACCCATCCATCAGTGCGCGGGGGCTATTCCCACCGACGATCCGCGTCGGCAAATCAAGGACGCTGGCGTTCCGGTCATTCGTGTCATGACGCAGTCCGACTACCTCCCGTCCATTCGTTCGCGCCTGCCGGACAGCGACACGCTGCCAAACCGGACGCGCAACTACGAGATCGCGGGCGCGGCACACGCCACACCGGACGAGCTGAACTTCGCCGCGACCCCCGACGACATCGTCAAGGCGCAGCGGCCGGTGCCGCCGATGTCGTGCAACGAGGGTCCGCGCAGCCGCTTCCCCAATAGCCTCGCCTTCAACGCGATTCTCGAAAACCTCCAGCAATGGATTCGCAAGGGGGTCCCGCCGCCGCCCAGCCAGAACATCGCGGTCGGCAACAACAAGCCTTTCCTCGACAAGCTTGGCAACGTCCAGGGCGGCGTGCGATCACCTTACGTCGACGTGCCCACGAGCGTGTGGCATGCCAACGCGACCGGCGAGTCGTTCTGCCGTCTCGCCGGGTACGAAGCGCCCTTCGAAGCGGAACAACTGCGCACGCTTTACCCGACTAAGGCGGCGTATGAGCGTGCGGTGGAGGCGAACGTCGCCGAACTCGTCAAGCAGCGAGCGGTCACCGCGGCGGACGGGAAGGAGTTAATCGAGGAAGCAAAGAAGATGGTGTGGAAGTAGTGGCCCCTGGGCAACGTGCCTTGCGTGCCTAGAGTGCCTGCGGTGCCAAGGTTCGGTGCTACTTCCGCGAATCGGCCGAACTGACCGGTAGCACAAAGCCGTTCCGGGCAGTGACGTGCAATGGTGAACTGCGGCGCTGGGAGCCTTCAACCGACAAAGATGATCACTATGACTCGTACTTTCGCCCGCTCTGGCTCGCTTGCGGTGTTTTGTCTTCTGGTGGTTCCAACCATTGCGTTGGCGCAGCAGGGCATAGCCACGGTCACGGCGGACGCTCCCATCTACATACGAGCCGAAGTGAGTCCGACGCCGCTCCGTGTCGCCGCGCCAGGCACTCGGCTCCGATTACTCCACGACAGCGGCGACTGGCTCCAGGTTGAATTTGGCGATCCCCAGTACGGCCGTCGTGTGGGCTGGACGCAACGCCAGTTCGTCACGCTTGGTGGTGAGAATCTCACGCCGATCGACCTTTCGGTGGATCCTGCGACTCCACAGCAATCGCTGCAGCCGGGCCGAGGAGTGGAACCACCACCGGCGGCACCAACGTTTTCACGAGCGTTCCCGGGAACTGAGATGGCGTACGGCTGGTCGTTCCTGCGCTTGTCAAACTCCGGAGAAGATGTGAACTCCTCGCTCGGATGGAATGTCTCGGTGGCCCGCAACTTGACGCCGTGGTTAGGCATCGTCGGCGACTTCGGCGGGCACTATTACACGGAACTCTTTGGGCTCGAGGAAATCGATGTCATGCAACACACTTTCATGGCGGGCCCACGCTTCGCATTTAGGGAGACTGCATTAGCGGTGCCCTACGGCCACTTCCTGGTGGGCTTGGCGAGATCGGACCTTCGGTTCTTGGATTTCCACGAGAGCAGCCACGACCTTGCCATTCAGCCAGGAGGCGGTATCGACATCGGCTCGCCGAACTTTGCGGCACGATTCGAGGTGGGCTGGCGCAAGCTATTCGAGGATGACGCACCAACCGGATTCCGAATGGTGGTTGGTGCCGTCGTGCGGTCGGGGGCCACTCGGACCCGGTAGTCATTACTCCAGGTAAACCTGATGAACGGCAGAACACTCGCGTGGCATCTCGGCCGGCTAGGCCTTGCAGCAGTCCTGCTGTGGCTTGATGTCCGTTATTTCCTGTTCTACTTGTTCACACTCGTCTTGGTGGTGGCCCATCAGGTCAACCACCTGCGCGCAGTGGTGAGGGTCTTGAGTCTCGGGCACGACGTGAAGTTGGTCAGCATCTACGAAAGGCTCGGCCTCACCGAGGACGATGTGAAGGCCGCGGCTGACCGCTCTCTCGAGCGGGTGGGTGCTGGTGCCCGAGAAGGCCTCGACGCCGACTGGAGAATCGCGACGTCAGGCAGATAGGACGCAGGCACCAGCTGCAAAGCCATGGGCATGACTTGCGCTCTTTACCGGGCGAGCGAGAACGAGATCGACCATTTGATCAACGAGCCGGCTGCCGTCGAGAGCTTCCTCGATCCCGATGATGGGTCCGCGCCGCGGGTAAGGACCGTGCGGCCGAAGGGGCTGGTTGGCTTCATCCTTCGCCTGTTCCCGATCACGATCACGGAGGTGACGTCGGAGCCAGCAGAGGGCGCACCTGCCCAAGCCAAGGATCCCGATCGTTCTATTGACATTGAAAAGGCCTGGCATGGACTCCACTTCCTTTTCACCGGGACTGCGGATGAGGGTGACGAGCCGACCTGCTATCTCGTGCGCGGTGGTGAGGACCTGGATGATGACGGGCAGACCCGTGCGTTGAGACCAGATCAAGTCCGCCGCTTCGCTGGGTACCTCTCAGCTCTGACACCAGCCGAGCTCGAGCGGCGGTACGATCCTGAGCGAATGGCGGAGCTCGCTATCTACCCTGATCGAATTTGGATGCGGCCCGCTTCTTCCGGTGAGTCGCCCCTGGAGTGGCTGCTCGATTGCTTTTCGGAACTGCGGGAATTCATGAGCCGAGCCGCAGCGTCGGGTCAGGGAGTGATCATCGATGTTGGGTGATCCTGTGAACACAGACGGACAACGCCAGCCTACTGCCCCGATCGAAAGACGACGCCGTTCACCATCCGAAATTTCATCGACTCTTGGTGCCGAGCACCATCGGCACCGCAGGCACGCTTCCTAGTCGTTGTGGTGAAGCTCGTATTCCCGCTGAGCCCGCGCGTTTTCGGCGCCTTGCTTCTGATCACGCTTCTTGGCCGCCTTCATCGCGAGCCCGTGCGTGCTCTCCGACTTGATGGCGGGCAAAGAGATCTGACGTTCGAGCGTCGCACTGCCACACTTCGGACACTCGGGCACCGAGTGCTTCCGCACCAGAGTCTCGAATGCATGCTGGCAATCAGCGCAGACGTATTCGTAGATAGGCACGGGATCAGGGTATCTACTGGTCGGTGGCCGGTGGCCAGTGGCCAGGCTAATTCATCAACGTCTTGACCGCGTCCTCGATCCGCGTCGCCATCAGGGCGTAGCCGCGATCGTTCGGGTGAATCGGGTCTGACATCAAGTCGCGGTTCCCCAGAATTCCGTCGAGGACGTCGGGAACGAACACCGATTGCGTGCGCCGCGCAATCTCCTCGAAGCCACTGTCGAACGGATCGGCGAGCACCCCGGGGTTGATGCCGACCAACACGACCCCAGCCCCCTTGGCCCGGATGCCTTCGACGATTCTCCGGAGGTTCGCGAACATTCGGTCGCGAGGCACCTTGCGGAGATAGTCGTTACCGCCGAGTAAAACGATCACGACCCGCGGATCGCGCGAGAGCACATCGCGATCGAGCCTGGCCACCGCGGACTCGGTCGTGTCGCCGCTCCGACCGGCGTTGATAATCGTGGTTCCAATGCGATCGGTGAGCTGCGACACGAGATCCCGGCCTGGTGACGCCCCACGCCCAGAGACGAGGCTGTCGCCGAAGAAGATGATCTGCCGGCCCGCCGTCGGCAGGGCGGGTTTCGGAGCAAGCGAGCGCACATACCAAATGGCGACAAGGAGGAGCAAACCAATCACCGGGATGGTAAAGCGCTTCAGGTCCATGTGACTGGCACGAGAGGCTAACATGAACTGGGGATGGCGCCGGTCCTAGCGCTTTTGTCTGCCGTCGCTTACGGGGCGGCGGATTTTCTGGGGGGGATGGCTGCGCGCAAGGCAACCGCGGTGGCGGCTGTCGTTGTCTCGCAAACGGCCGGCCTGATCCTTCTGCTGCTCGCCCTGCCCCTGTTACCCGAGACGATCGTCAACTCGATCGATATCGCCTGGGGCGCCGTGGCGGGACTCGCCGGTGGCAGCGGCGTCGCCCTCCTCTATCGAGCGCTGGCACTCGGTCCAATGAGCGTCGTCGCGCCGCTGACGGCGGTGTTTGCCGCTGCCGTCCCGGTCTTCACAGGCCTTGCCCTCGGTGAGCGGTTGTCGATGGTGACAACGCTGGGGATTGCGCTCGCGGCGATCGCGATCGTACTGATTGGTCAAGAGCAAGGCCCACGGTCCACGGTCCACGGTCCACGGTCTACGGCCCACGGTCTACGGCCTGACGTCCTCCCATCGGCTCGAAGCATCATTTTTTCCGTTCTCGCCGGGCTGCTGGTCGGCGTCTTCTTCATCAGCCTGGAGCGCACGTCCGCCGCGTCCGGCCTGTGGCCACTCGTGCCCGCTCGCGTGGTCGCGATCAGCCTGTTTACGGCAAGCGCGCTGGCGGGCGGGCGCCCGGTGCTGGTCCCTTGGTCAGTTGCAGGGGTCGCCGTCGGCGCGGGCGCGCTCGACATGCTGGCCAACGCCCTGTTTCTGATCGCGGTGCAGCAGGGACCGTTAAGCGTCGTAGCGACGCTGGCCTCGCTCTACCCGGCAAGCACCATCATCCTGGCGCGGATCGTTCTGGGTGAACGTTGGTCACGTCTCCAGGCCGCGGGAATCGCGACCGCGGTCGCCGCGACAGCGATGATTGTGGGGGGAATTCCGTAGGGGGAAGTCACCAGTTACCAGTTACCAGTTATCAGTTATCAGTTATCAGTTCAAAGCTCACCGTGACCATGTAATGGCAAACTGAGAACTTCTCTTTGAACTGGCAACTGGTAACTGGCAACTGACCGAGTCACGTCGTTTCGACCTCAGCTCGCGCGGCGTTCTGCGGTCTGAGCACCTCGGTCGAAAGAGCTCCAGCGGAAGACGGCGCCGAGCGCAAAGGCCATGAGGGTGAGGAGGCTCGCGTACCCTGTTCCGCTCGGCGGCCGTACCGTGACGGGTTGCATCCACGCGACGCGGCCATTGCTCTCGATCACCTTGGCGCGCACGTACCCCTCTTGCCCCTGGAAGGTGTAGGAAGCATTCGGCGTGGTGACTTCTTGCAGGATGCGGCCACCGCTCCCTATGAATTGCACGCGGTATTTGGAGTAGCTCGTGGCCTTGACCGTCAACGTGATGCGCTCAGGTGTCCGTTCGTACGCCTCGAGCTCCACACCGGTCGAGGCATAGAAATCTCCTTGATCAATCGCCTCGACGATGGCTCGCGCCTCGAGTCGGGGCGCGCGGACGACTACCCAGCCTCGGCCAGGACCGGGCACGTCGGGGTTGCCAGGCTGCTTGAACGCGTGCGCGTCATCCACCGCCAGCCCGTACAGGAGATGTCCTTGCGAGAGAATCGCGTCCCACGCGTCTTCGAGCCCGGGCACGCCGCCGCCACCGACGTTGTTCACGCGGGGATGTCCGTTGAACACCTCGAAGAGCCGGGTGTTGCGAACGGCTGCCAGCTCGTCGGCCGTCACCGCCCAACCAAAGCTGGGATGATTGATGTGAGGAATGCCACGCTCGCGGCGGATGGCATCGACGTTTCGCTGGAGCACGTCGACGACCGACGATCCACCTTGCGGAGTCACGAGGGCCGCAAGGTCGAGGCCATTGATGTGCAGCGGCTTGGCGTCGAAGCGATCGGTGACCTCCTCGCCGCGAATCACCAGAAACTGTTGATCCGCGCCCAGCAGTGCGTTCAGCCCGTCAACACTGGTGAGAAAGTTGTGATCGGTGAGGACGACGAACTGATAGCCGTGCTCGCGGTACCAGCGAACCACTTCGTCCGGCGTCGAATCTCCGTCGCTGTTGACCGTATGTGTGTGGGTGTTGCCCTTGAACCATTGACCTGGAGGCGCGGGCTGATCGTTCGCCGCGCCTGCTTTCAGCGAGGCCTTAAGGGGCGATTCGAGGGAACACACAACCAGCGCCGTGGCACACGCCGCTGTGACGATCCTGTGAAATCGAGCCTGCCCCAAGACGTGCGTCCCGGAGCATAGCCTATTCGTGTGATGACGACCGACGGTCTTTCAGCCGACGCTCGGCCTCGAGCCAGTCATCCTGATCGTGCCCGTCTTCACTGCCACGAGCCAGGTACATGCCATACGCTTCGGCCGCAATCTCGTCGGGCGTTGGTGCAGTATCGAATGTGTCCGGATAGATGGCCGACGCTTCTTCCATCACCCGTGCTGCGGAGGGCTCTTCGTGGGCCGGACGCCGATCGCGGTCGTTGACTTCAGCGACCTCTTTCGTGTCCGGGAGCGGGTTGGTCTTGGAAACGATTGCCACAGAACCTCCTTCGCGTGTCAAACCATGCAACCAATGATCATAGCCCTTGACCATAGAGATGTCTGGTCGAAAAACTATCAGCATCGACGTATAGTCCAATTGGGCGGGGGCTATGAGCGAGATCGACGATCGGACGCTGGTTCGGCCGGACGAGTTGGGCGGCACGCGGAGGGTGGGCACCATGCCAAGCTCCAGGCTCCCGATTGCCGTCATCGCCGCACTTGGCTTGCTTCTCGGCGGCATCGGCGCCTGGTGGTGGACCCGCGAACCGGCTCGATCGCCGCAACCGGCAACCGCGGCAACCGGTACCGAGGCCTCCGTTACACCCGCGACGGAGGCCGCTCGACCGCTGCCACCGCTTGGACAGATGGACACGTTTCTCCGCGCACTCCTGGGCGGACTGTCCTCGAGCCCCGAGCTGGCGCGATGGCTGGCCACCGACGACCTCATCCAGCAGATGGCGAACGCAATCGATCGGGTGTCGAGAGGGCAGTCTCCGGCACGGGACGTCGCGGTTCTCAAACCCGGAGGCACGTTCGGCATGTCCGGGTTGAGCCAGCGGGCCACGATTGATCCCGCCAGCTATCGCCGGTACGACGGCCTGGCCCTTCTGGTCTCCTCACTCGACGCTCGAAGCGTGGCGGACGCTTACCGTACGATTCAGCCTCGACTCGACGAAGCGTATCGGGGCCTGGGCCGCTCGGAAGGGACCGTCGATCATGCCGTAAGCATCGCCCTGCAAACGTTGATCGACACGCCAGTCGTTCGCGAGCCGATTCGAGTCGTCCCCGGCACTGGTGCGACCTACGCGTACGCCGATCCCGCGCTGGAGACGTTGACGGCGGCTCAGAAGCAGCTGCTCCGAATGGGCCCGGACAACGTGGCTCGCATCCGGGAGCGCTTGCAGGAAATCAAGGCGGCAATTGAAACCGCCAACCCTCGCTGAGCATCTGAACGTGGCATGCGACCGTCTTCGCTCCTCCGTGGCGCTCACGCGTATCTCACCCCTACAGCCGCGCTAGCCGGACTGACGGCGCTGCACGCGAATCGCAAAGCCGCTCCCGGCGCGCATTCGATTGCGGAAATCGTCGCCCACATGGCGTTCTGGCAGGACTGGTTCCTGGATCGGTGTGACGGCGTCAGCTCACCCATGCCCGCGCCGGCGTCACGCGGCTGGCCACCGGTCCGGGAGGCCGACTGGGAGACCGTGCTGGACCGATTCGAGCGCGGGTTCGATCGCGCGCTTGCGCTTGCGGATGGCGACGCGCGGTCAACTCAATCCGTCACCCCGGCCATCGAATTCGAACCACTGGCACGATACACGGTCGGAGACGTCCTCACCCACCTCGCGCTCCACAATGCGCATCACGTCGGTCAGGTGATTACGCTGCGACAGCTCCAAGGCACGTGGCCGCCGCCGGCCGGAAGCTGGACGTGGTGAGACACGACAGTTACAAGTTACAAGTTACGAGTTACAAACTGCAGCGCCTCGCGGCGCCGCAGCTGCTTGCACAACGACGAAACTCCGAACTCAACTTTGAACTTGTAACTTGTAACTTGTAACTAACTCAATGCCTCCCGCGTGAGATTCGATAGGCGCTCGCGTTGGCGGCCACTCCCGTCGAAGTTGTCGGGCGCCAGCCACTTCTCGAATGCGGCTTCGAGAACCGGCCACTCCTTGTCGATCGCGGCGTACCACGCGGAGTCGCGATTGCGACCTTTGTAGACCGTTGCCTGCCGGAAAATTCCCTCGAAGGTGAGCCCCAGGCGTTCGGCTGCCGCTCGTGACGGCGCGTTCAAGGCATCGCACTTCCACTCATAACGGCGATACCCGAGCGCGAAGGCGTGGCGCATCATCAAATACATCGCCTCGGTCGCCGCAGGCGTTCGCTGCAGCCGCGGCGAGAAATTGATGTGCCCGACCTCAATCGATCCGGCGGCGGGCGCGATGCGGAGATACGCCGCAACGCCAACGGCGCGGGCTGACGGTTGATCGATCACGGCAAAGAACAACGGATCGGTCGTGCTTGCGGCGCCGCGAACCCAGGCATCGAACTCGTCAATCGTGTCGTAGGGGCCGTGAAGGAGATACGTCCAGTTCCGAGGTTCCACTTCGGTGGCGTACGCGTCCCACAAGGAACTCGTGTGTTGTTCCGGATCGAGCGGCACGAGTCGACAATACCGGCCTTCCATATCGAGGCGTTGCGGTGCGTCAGGCGATCGCCAACTGTCAACCGGGTCGCCAATGGGTTGACCTAATTCGTTCTGTCTCATGCGATGCCCACGGCAGCGGTCACGAGCCGCAGCCCCACCCCAGCCTTGACACCAATCTGGTCCGGCATTTGCTCCAGTCTACTGAAGCATGAGGTTGAACCAGCTGCCGAGCTTCGCCAAACCGTTCATAGAGGGAACACCGTTATGACTCGAATCATTACATCCACGATTCTCGCCGCCAGCGTCCTCGCGAGCGCCGTCGCCTGCTCGAACACCGCACGTGGGGTCGTCGACGATACGAAAGACAATACAGCCGCTGTTCGCGGAGGCCTCGAAACGATCGATGTGAAGTCGGCGATCATGGCCGAAAAGACGATCGACTCGGGCGCCATCGACGTCGATACGTATCAGGACAAGAAGCTGGTCGTGCTGCGCGGCTCGGTGCCGACGCCGGAACAAAAGGCCAAGACCGAAGCCATCGCGCGCAAGAACGCTACCGGCTATACCATCGACAACCGCCTCGTCGTCGCCCCCCAATAGGAGAGATCGCCAAAAAGACGTAGCCACGAAGGGCACGAAGACACGAAGAGAACTCTCTAAAGCTCCTTCGTGATGTCCTTCGTGGCCTTCCGTGGCTTCCGCCTTGAGGCTTTCCGTGGCTTCCGCCTTAAGGCGGAAGCTACGCGTGTTTGCGTGCTACGCCTGTTTGCGTGCTGATCTACCATTTGGCCCACCGAGGTGCCGATGCGTCGACTGCCGTTGTCACTTGCCCTGATTCTGATTGCCACCGCCTGCACACCGCAACAAGCAACGATTCCTGCTGCAGCCTTCTCGGTGGTGGAGACGCCGATTGCCGACATGCGGAGGGCCATGGAACAGGGGCGACTGTCGTCCCGCGCGCTGGTCGAGCAGTACTTGATGCGTATCGCGATGTACGAAGATCGCATCAACGCCATACTGACCGTCAATCCCAACGCCCTCAAAGAGGCCGACGAGCGCGACGCGGAGCGGCGCCAAGGCAAAGTTCGCGGCCCGCTGCACGGCATCCCCGTCGCGCTGAAGGACAACATCCAGACCACGGACATGCCGTCGACCGGAGGTGCGGCGGCCCTCGAGGGATTCACACCACCGTACGACGCGACCTTGACCAAGAACCTTCGCGAGGCGGGCGCCATCATCATCGCCAAGACCAATCTGACCGAGCTTGCCAACTGGGTAGCAGGCGCGCCCACGCCCATGCCAGGCAACTACAACGCGATCGGTGGTTACGGTCTCAATCCGTACGATCCGCGACGCGATCCACGTGATCTGACCAGTGACGGCCGGCCCGTGCTGAGCACGGGTGGATCGAGCTCCGGGACCGGAACGGCTGTCAACTTCTGGGCTGCCAATGTAGGAACCGAAACGTCGGGGTCAATCCTGAGCCCGGCGAACCAGAACATGCTCGCAGCCATCAAACCGACGGTCGGACGCATCAGCCGCTACGGCGTGATCCCGATTACCGCCGACCAGGACACGGCTGGTCCCATGGCCAAGTTCGTCGCTGATGCGGCGCTCTTGCTGGGGGTGCTCGAGAGCGCGTCCCCCGACCCGAACGACCCGGCCACGTCGCGATGCACGCCTCCAGCCAACCGCGACTACGGACCGCATCTGAAGGCCGATGGCTTGAAGGGCGCGCGCATTGGTATCCCCCGCGCCTTCTACTACACCGCGGTCACGCCATCGGGCGCCAAAGAACCGCGCGGCGGTCTCAACCCCGAGCAATTGAAGGTCATGTCGGAAGCCATCGACATCCTGGCCAAGCAAGGAGCGGTCATCGTCGATTCCGCCGACATTCCAAGCGTCGTCAACCCAGATGCGAGGAACAATTTCCTGACGTGGAACACGTGTTCCGGCGCGGACAACGCGCGAGGAAAGGACGCCACTTGCTCGGTCGTCTTCAAGTACGGCATGAAGCGCGACTTCAACGCATGGCTGGCGTCGCTCGGAGGGTCGGCGCCGATCAAGACGTTGACCGACCTTCGCAACTACAACCTCGCGCACTCGTCCCGGGGAGCGATCAAGTACGGGCAGTCGCAGCTCGATATTTCCGATGAGATGGATCTCGAGCGGGATCGTGCCCGCTACGAGAGTGATCGCGCGAAGGATCTTGCGCTCTCGGCGACACACGGGATAGACGAGGTGATGACGTCGCAGAAGCTCGACGCGCTGCTCTTCCCCGCCGCCAGCGGTGCGTCGATCGCCGCCAAGCCCGGTTATCCCACCGTGATCGTGCCGTTTGGGACCGTGAGCAATGCGCCCACTCCGGCGTTTCCAGCGGGTTTCGATGCGCGTCCGGGGCCCTACGGCGTCAGCTTCAGCGGGATGGCGTGCAGCGAGCCACGCCTGATCGAACTGGCGTACGCATTCGAGCAGGCAACGAAACGACGCGTGCCGCCAGCTGCGATGCCGTGACTGAGGATCGGCTCGACCGTCGGTTGCGGTCGCGTCACCCCGAGCTTTCGTGGGCGCGCATCCGCTCAGCGATTGAGCGAGGCCAGGTCATCGTCGACGGTCGGGTGGTGCGCGAGCCAGCGTTCGAGGTGTTGCGTTCGGCCCTCGTCCAGCTCGATTTGACGCGGCCGGCGCTGCCAACGGCCCGGCTGGAATTGACCAGACTTTACGAGGAAGACGATGTCCTCGTCATCGACAAGCCGGCAGGTCTCCTGACGGTCGCTAGTCGTGCTGACGCACGCGCCACGGAGGACACGGTGCTGCGCCGTGTGCAGGATTACGCCCGGCGGCTGCATGGCCGTCGCGCGTATGCCGGCGTCCTGCACCGTCTCGATCGCGATACTTCCGGCGCGCTGGCCGTCGCGCTCTCACGCGATGCCCATTCAGCTGGTCGGGAACTATTTGCCGAGCACGCCTTCGATCGCACGTACCTCGCGATCGTGCAGGGAGTGCCGCGGGTCGAACGTGGGACGATCGAGGCGGCCATCTCGGATGCGTACGTGGCCGGCCGCCGGCGCATCGCCCATCACGGCCATGAAGGTCGTCATGCCGTTACCCACTACCGCGTGCTCGAGCGTTTCGTGTCCGCCTCGCTGCTCGAGCTGATTCTCGAGACCGGCAGACAGCATCAAATTCGGCTGCACCTGAAGGAACTCGGTCATCCACTGCTTGGTGAAGGCGTCTACGTCGACGAATCCATCGGTGGTGGGAAGCGGATCGACGCCAGACGCCAGATGCTGCACGCATGGCGCCTGCGGTTTCCCCACCCGCTGAATCGCCGCCCCATTGCCGTGGAGGCGCCAATTCCTCCTGACTTTGACCGCCTGCTCGCGCGGCTCCATGGTCGTCCGCGGAAGGGTCATGCGGAAGGCGGGCGGACGACGCCGGTATCCTCAGGTCGCGCCCGAGCGTAGACAACGGGGGGGGGGGGGGGGGGGGGGGGGGGGGGGTGGGGGGTTTGTTTGGGAAGGAAGAGAGTTGGGGGAAGGGGGTGGGCGATTGGATGCTGTTAGATGAGGGGGTTACATGCGGGGGGAGATAAGGAAGACTGGGATTGTGGACGAGGCTCCTCGTGACCACGCCGTTCGAAGTCCGCGTCCACAAGGCCCTTCAAGATCCCGATCTTGGCGGCGCGCTGCAGACGATGAGCAGGCAGCTCACGTCGCGTCGCGCCCTCGCGTTCCAATCGCTTGCTGCATCCGACTCGATGCGTGATCTCGCACGAAAGGCCAAGCTCGACACACTGCGCGACCTCGCCGCCAATCTGGAGCGCTTCGAGCGCCGTCTGGCCAGCAACGGCGCCCATGTGCACTGGGCCGAGACTGGTGCGGACGCGAACCGGATTGTCGCCGAGATCGCCACCCAACACGGCGTGCGGCGCGTGGCGAAAGCCAAGTCGATGGTCTCGGAAGAGATTCACTTGAATGCCTCGCTCGAACGGGCAGGCATCGAAGTCGTCGAAACCGACCTTGGCGAGTACATCGTTCAATGGGAAAGGAGAAGGGAGGTAGGGGGGAGAGGGGGGGAGGGTAGAAAGGGGGGGGGGGAGGGGGAGGGGGGGGAGAGGCGTTACAGAGATCGGTGGGCATGCCTATGGAGACATCTATCCCGGACCGGTTGGCGCGATCCTGACGCCTGGCCTGCGCGGTCTTCGGGATTGGGCAGACCTGCCAAGCGCAAGCTCCCTTTGCGGCGCGTGCCGTGACGTGTGTCCAGTTCGTCTGGACATTCCGCGGATGCTGCTTCATTTGCGTCACGACGCCGCACGGACCCATACGCCGGGGTGGCTACGCTGGGCGATGCGCGGGTTCGGGCTGATCGTCAGCCGCCCCGTGCTCTATGGAGTCGTCAACCAGGCAGCGCGATTCGCGCTCCGCCGCCGCGCGCGCGACGGGTGGATCACTTCGGCACCAGGGCCAGCCGCTGCCTGGACAACCACTCGCGACCTGCGATCGCCAGCCCAGCTTGCATTTCAGCAGGCGTGGCGGGCGGAGCTTCGCCGAGGTGGGGCGTGATGCCAAGCGCACGCGACGCGATTCTCGGGCGGCTGCGGACGTCTCGCGCCTCGGTCCACCTGCCCCGGGCTGATGCCCCAGCGGCGCCGCCGCCCGAGCGTCGCTCGCCTTCGGAATGCCTGCTGCGTTTTCACGAGGAAGCGACAGCGCTGGGGATCGAGTGCTTCGTTGAGCTGTCAGCTGACGATGTCTACGCGCGCGTCCGTCGGCTCACGGATGGCCGTCGCCTGCTCAGCTGGGACCGGGGGCAATTGCCATATCGCCTCGGGGAACTCGCGCACGACGCGACTTTCGGACATTCGCCGCGAGCGCAGCAGGCCCTCGCCGAGGTGGGGCTAACGGGTTGCGATGGTGCCATCGCCGAGACCGGATCGCTCGTCATGCTTTCGGCACCCGGACGTTCGCGCATCGTCTCGCTGCTGCCGCCGTTTCATGTTGCGGTGGTCACGCCTGATGATCTGTGCTTCAGCATGGGCGAGTATTTCCACGACCATCGCGAGCAGCTCGAGTCATCGGCGTCGTGCACGTTCATTACCGGACCCAGTCGCACCGCCGACATCGAACTGATACTGACCCTTGGTATCCATGGTCCGGGACGCGTTGCGGTTGTGCTTGGCCCTGACAGTTCTTCGTGAGGACTACACGGGCGTCTTTACGAAGGTTCTCTACAGAGGTTCTCTACGGGGGTTCTACGGGGTTCTCTACCGAGGTTCTCTACGGAGGTTCCACGAACCATATCAAAAACCGTCGTCAAGAACCGTCGTCAAGAACCGTCGTAAGAACCATCGTCCAGAACCATCGTCATTCAGTCATTCAGCCCTGAGCGCGATCATCGGATCGACACGAGTGGCGCGACCGGCGGGGATCAGAATCGCCACCGCAGCCGCCGCGAACAAGAGCGCGATCACCACCGCATAAGTGACGGTGTCGGTTGGCGCGACGCTGAACAGCATCTGCGACAACCAGCGCGAGGCAGCGAGCGAGGCCACCAGGCCGGCAGCGATGCCCAACGTGACTGGTCGCAGGCCTTCGAACAACACGCCGCGAAGGACACGGCCGCGATCGGCCCCGAGGGCGAGGCGGACGCCGATTTCATGGGTGCGTTGGCCCACGAGATATCCCACCACGCCGTAAACGCCGACGACCGCGAGCGTGAGCGCGAGAGCCGCCAAGAGCCCAAACAACCACGCGCGCATCTCGGGCGCGGCGACCGTGAATCGGACCATCGATTCGAGCGTGCGCGCGCGATACAGCGGCACACCGCGATCGAGTCGAGCCAGCTCGCCTCGAATGGTCGATGTCAAGCCGGCCGGATCGGTGACGCCGCGAACCACGACCGCCATCGTGTGATACGACGGCTGCTGCGCCTGGGGCGTATAGAACATCGGCACGTTCGTCTTCCGCGAGCGCCAGGTGTTTGACATCGCCAACGATGCCGACCACTTCGCGAGATCCAGGACCACCCACCTCCTGCTGCTGCTCGCGCGGGATGCCGCTGTTGAACGTGATGCGCTGGCCGAGCGCATCCTGGCCCGGCCAGTAGCGCCGCGCCATCGACTCGCTGACGATCACAACGCGCGGCTGACCTTCGCGATCCTTGTCGGTGAACGTGCGGCCGCGGATGAGCGGAATGCCCATCGCCGCGAAGTAGTCCGGGTTGATGGAGCGCGCCTGGATGGAATGTGCCTGGCCGACGGGTTGAGGATGCGGTCGATCTGCACCCCGCGGCTGTCGTAGTTGGCGCTGAGCGGAAGGATGTTGACCGCGCCAACGGCCTGCACGCCTGGCTGCGACCGAATGACGTCGTACAGCCGCTCGTAGAACGGAATCTGGTCACCCTCGGCGTAAGTCGCCGTCGGCACGGCCGTCTCGAACGTCAGCACTCGTTCTGCGACGAAGCCGGTCTCGACGCTGCGTGAGCTGCCACAGACTGCGCATCATCAGGCCCGCGCCCGCAAGCAAGACGAGGGCGAGCGCGATCTGCGAGGCGATCAGAAACTCGCGAGCCGGGCGTTGCAGCGCCGACCGCGACTGACCCCGTGAGCCTTCTCGCACCATCGAGTGCAGGTCGCCGCCCACGGCCTGGATTGCCGGCAGAATCCCGGCAACCACACCGGTCGCAATTGCCAAGACCAGCGGCATAGAGCAAAACCGCCCAGTCCACGCCGATGTCCTCCGCACGCGGCACGCCCGCAGCGCCCAGCATGGTGAGCGCTCGCGTGCTGATCACGGCGAGCGAAAGACCGGCGACCGCGCCCAGCAACGACAGCACCACGCTCTCGGTGATCAACTGGCGGACCAGGCGACCGCGGCCGGCGCCCATCGCCGCACGCACCGCGAGCTCGGCGCGGCGCGAGGCGCCCTGCGCCAGCAGCAGGTTGGCCGAGGTTCGCGCACGCCACCAGCAGAACGAAGAGCACGGCCGCCCCGAGCAACAGCAGCGCCGGACGGGCCTCAGCGACCAGCGCATCGTGGAGCGGCGCGACATGAACCCCCTGATTGGTGTTGTCCTGCGGGTGGTCGCGCTCGAGGCGCGCGGCAATCGCGGTCAGCTCGGCGCGGGCCTGATCGACCGACACGCCCCCTCTCAACCTCCCGACGGCACGGATGAAGTGTCCGCCGCGATTGGCGTCGGTCGTGGGAAACCCATAAGGCATGAACACGTCGGCCTCGCGCTCGGGATTGGTCTCGACGTGACGAAAGCTCTCGGCCAACACGCCAACCACGGTCGCCGGCCGAGCGTTGACGTCGATGGTGCGGCCGACAATGGTGCGGTCGCCCCCGAAACGCCGCTGCCAGAAGCCATGGCTGAGGATGACGACGCGAGGACCATTCGGAGCATCCTCGTCCGTCGTGAAGGAGCGGCCGAGAGCGAACGTCGCCCCGAGCGTGGGAAAGAAGCCCTCCGTCACGTTCACGCCGCCGACGCGTTCCGGCAACCCCGCCCCATCAGCGATCGTGAAGAACCCGATCCAGCCGTGGGCGCCCACGCGTTGAAGCGTTCGCGTCTCCCTGGCGAAGTCGAGAAAATCGGCCGGCGACAGGTTGTTCTTCTCGCTGGTCTCGCGATCGAGCCCGACCATCTTCACCAGCGCGTCGGGAGATTCGTAGGGCAGCGGTCGCAGCAGGACCGCGCGAATCACGCTGAACATCGCCATGTTGGCGCCCAGACCCAGCGCCAAGGTCAGCACCGCGATGACGGCAAACGCCGGCCGGCGACGAAGCGTGCGCCACGCAAACGACAGATCTTGACTGAGCATGCCCGTTGGACGGGCCCACGCTCAGCGAGGGTTGTCACTTGCTCTGCTTTGGGCTGGAGGACTCGAGGCCGATATTGCCGAGTTACTTGTCTTCAGCCTCTTCCGACTCCTTCGCCTCGGGTAGTTTTTCGTCACCCCAAGGGTTGGCTTGCGGGCCCGGAACGATACCGGCAATGTCAGGGTCGACCCCGCCGGAATCCCCGGAGTTCTGACCGCGCCGGGCGCGCGCTTCTGAACGACGGGCCGCTTTTTCCTTCTGTTTTTCGGCGCGGGCGCGCTCTCGTTCCCGTTTGCCGCGCGCCAGCGGATTCCGCGTTGCCATGCACGGTTATTGTACTTCGTTCGTCATTCCGCCCGAAGCGCGGAAAGGGGATCCACGCGCATCGCTCGGACGGCCGGAATGAATGCGGCCAGGCCGGAAACCACCAAAACGGCGGTCACCGTTGCGGCCAACGTGAGCGGATCGGACGATTCAATCTCGAACAGCAGAGCTTTTGCGCCTTGCATCACCAGTGCAGCGGTTGCGAGTCCGATGACCAGGCCGATGGCCGCATGCGTCAACGCTTCTCGAAGTACTTGACCGAGGACCCCGCCGGGGCGAGCGCCAAGCGTCATGCGAATCCCGATTTCTCCCGTGCGCATCGAGACGAGATGCGCCATCACCCCGTAGATTCCGGCTGCCGCCAGCACCAACCCCAGGGCAGCGAACATTCCCAATAACAAAGCGGACCAGCGGCGCACCCCCACCGATCGCGCGGCGACATCCTCCATGGTGCGCACCGACGTCAGCGGCATCAATGGGTCGACGGCTTTGACGGCCTCGGCCACCGCGCCGGCGACGCTCATCGGATTTCCCGAAGTATGGAGCACGTAGGTCAGATTGGGCGAAGGTAGTTGGTCATGGGGCAGATACATCTCCGGATTGACCTCCACATCGAGGCCCCAATGCTTCACATCCCCGATGATGCCGACCACTTCGCGCCACGCTTCCTCCGGACCCACGAAGCTCACCCGCTTGCCCAACGCACTTTGTCCCGGCCAGTATCGTCGTGCCATCGTTTCGTTGATCACGACGACCAGCGGCGCGCGCGCATCGTCTGTTGCTTCGAAGCCGCGCCCCGCTCGAACCGCAATGCCTGCTGCTGCGAGATAGCGCGAGGTCACGATCCGAGTGTGCGCCCGCGTCGGCGGATCGCCTTCACCTCGTTCGTAACCTTCAATCCGCAGGCCTTGGCGCGAATCCGATCCGATGAGCGGCAAGTTGTTGTTGGCTCCAGCCGCGATGACACCGGGGATTGTGTTCAATCGTTCGTCCAGGCTCTGACGGGCTCGCCGCACGGCATCCGCGTCAGCGTAACGGGACCGCGGCAGCCGCAAGTTGAGCGTCAGGCGATTCGCGGTCTCGATTCCCGGCGGTTGCGACAGCACTCGCACGAAGCTCCGTAGCATCAGGCCCGCACCCACCACCAGCATGGCGGTGAGTGCCACCTCAGTGGCGATGAGCGCAAAGCGGATGCCTCGGCGGAGCGCGACGGGTGAACGGCCGCCATCACGGAGCGCCTCACCGGATTTCTCACGTGTGACGTGCCAGGCTGGTAATGCCCCCGCAATGACGCCGGTCAGCAGACAAACCCCGGTGGTGAACAACAAGACGGGAAGGTCGAGTTGCGCTCGCTCGAGGCCAGCCCCTCGAAGCAGTGGAGGCGTCTCGGCCAGAAGCAGGCGAAGTGTCCCCCATGCGACCAACAGGCCCGCGACGCCGCCAAGCCCCGCCAACAGCAGGCTCTCGGTCAGCGTCTGCCTGAGCAGCCGCGACCGGGACGCGCCCACCGCGGACCGAATCGCCATTTCTCGTCGTCGACCGACGGCGCGCGCGAGCATGACATTGGCCACGTTGGTGCAGGCGATGAGAAGCAAGAAGCCGACGGCCGCCATCACGACCAGTAGGCCCAGTCGCGCCGGACCAACAATCTCCTCGCGCAGCGACACGACGTTGGCGCCGTGACCCTCGTTCGTCTCGGGGTACGCACGTTCGAGATCGTTGCCGACGCGATCCATGTCCGCGCGGGCGGCTTCGAGCGAGACGCCCGGCTTCAGGCGCGCGTAGACGTTCATGTAATGGTTGGCACGAGCTGGCGCTACCTGCCCGTCGCGTAGAACCAGAGGGGCCCAGATCGCGGGAGTCTCGCCGGGAAACTCGAACTCGCGCGGCAGTACACCAATCACTTCCGCGGAAACTCCATTCACGACCACGGTGCGGCCGACGACCGACGGGTCTGCGCCGAAACGGTCCTGCCACAGGCCATGGCTGAGAACGACGACGCGATGACGGCCTGGGATGTCTTCGCCATCCACGAACGTACGACCGTGCAGCGCACGAATGCCGAAGACGTCGAAGAAGCTTGCGGAGACCAGTGCTGACGGGAGCTGTACCGGATCACCGACGCCGGTGAGATCGGCAGTGCCGGCCGAGAATCCGGCAATTGCGGTGAATGACGAATGCATCGTGGCCCAGTCGAGATAGTCGGCCGGCGCCACCGGACCATTGATTCGCCCTTCGGCCGGTCGCTTCTCGCCCACCATCACGAGGCGCTCCGACTCCGGATACGGCAACGGTCGGAGAAGCACCGCATGCACAACCGAGAACACCGCCGTATTGGCGCCAATCCCCAACGCCAGGGTCAGCAGAATCGTCGCCGAAAGGCCAGGTTGCCTGAGCAGCAATCGAAGCGCTTGACGGAAATCGTGTCGGAGCATATCCATCCACCACCTCGTTCGAAGTTCCTGAGTTGGCCGCCGGGGGGTAAACCGTCGTTCGAGTCGCTCACCGATGGCGTGTCGAGTCGTGTCAATCACGACCCGAAGCCAGAACGATACGACCGCGAAGCCCCGAACCCGAGTACGCTGAGCAACGAACAGCGCCTCCATGTCTGCACCAAACGAGGCGCGAACGTCTCGCGGAAACAGACGGAGCAGGGCGCGATACACCCGGGCTTCCATGGTCATCTCGCCTTCAGCAGCCGCCGCACCCGGCGATCGCTGACCAGTGCCTCGAGCCGTCGGGCTTCCGCCCGCGCCACGCGTTCACCGCGAGCGGTCAACTGGAAATAGCGTCGACGCGGGTCGTCGCCTTCGCGGTCCGTTGCGCGTCGCGTCACGCGCGCCTCTTCGATCAGGCCGTCAACGAACAAACGCCGCAACGTGCGGTAGAAGTTGCCAGGCAGCAACAGGTCGCCCCCCAGGCGCGTTTCGACCTCGCGGACCAGGCTCCACCCATGTCGCGGCTCGTCGACCAGAGCCAACAAGATTTCGAAAACCAGCGGTTTCAACGGCATGGTCGAAGTGTCGTTCGGCTGATAGTGTCAGTTTGACGCTAGCCGAAGGAAAAAGGTTCGAATGGTCCGGCGTTTGCAGCCTCTGCTGGACATGAAACGGCCGAGATGGATAAAGGGCTGGATATTTTGGCCCTCGCAGCGCTCATTGCCGTGACCGTTCTCCTCCTGCTGGCCCAGGATCAGGAAACGCTCAAGATCGAAAGCCCGGTCGCCGCCGGCGATCCTCGTTTCGTCGAGTACGTCGCATCACTGGTCGGCACCGCAGTGGAGTCGGGCGACGAGTATTCGGTGCTTCGAAACGGTGACGAGGTTTTTCCCGCCATGCTCGATGCCATTCGGCGCGCCGAGCGTCGAATCATTTTCGAGAGCTTCATCTACGAGGAGGGCGTCGTCGGCAACCAGTTCACGGCCGAACTGGTGGCAGCGGCGAGACGCGGTGTGACCGTCCGCATTGTGCTCGATGCCTTCGGTGCCAATCTCACGCGCGCGTCCGTCGATTCGTTGACGAGTGCCGGCGTCGAGGTCCGATGGTTCAATCCAATCAGGTTATGGTCGTTCGAGGAGGCAAATTACCGCACCCACCGAAAGGTGCTGGTCGTCGACGGCCGGATCGGGTTCACCGGAGGAATTGGGCTCGCCGATCATTGGCGAGGCAATGCCGAAGATGTCGACCACTGGCGCGACACGCAGTTCAGGGTCACCGGACCCGGGGTCCGCGCGCTTGAAGCAGCCTTTTACGAGAACTGGATCGAGTCCGGCGGGCGATCAGCGCCGGCGCTGGATCCCGAACAACCTGGGCATGGCAACGCGCGTTCGGTGGTGCTGTGGAGCAATCCCACCGGCGGTGCGAGCAACGTCAAACTGCTCTACCTGCTGTCGCTCGCTTCAGCCCGGCAGCGCATCGACATTCAGTCGCCCTACTTCCTCCTGGACGAGTCGAGCCGCTGGGCGCTATGGGAAGCACGCAAGCGCGGCGTCCGAATCCGGATTGTCACCGATGGTGAAATCACCGACGCCAAGCCTGTCAAGTATTCGAGCCGCGAGGGCTATCAGCAGCTTCTCGACTGGGGAGTCGAGATCTACGAGTACCAGCCCACGATGATGCACGTAAAGGCGATGATTGTGGATGACGTTTGGAGCGTGTTCGGTTCGGCAAACTTCGACAACCGTTCGTTCGAGCTCAACGACGAGCTGACCGTGGCTGCCGCTGACACCCAACTCGCACGCGACTTGACGCGCGATTTCGACGAGGACCTCGCCAAGTCCAAGCGGATCGACGCAGTGAGCTGGAAAGACCGATCACTGCTGGAGAAGGTGAGAGAGCAATTCTGGGCGATGTTTGGAGAGGTGTTCTAGTGCCCTTCGTGTCTTCGTGTTCTTCGTGGCTATCGTTTTCTCGTTGCCGCGCCTATTACTCTCGCTCGGCGCCGACCCACGTCCAACCCTCGGCTGTCCGCCGGAAGTAGAACGTCGCCGGTTTCGACCAGGCAGGCTGTGTGGGATGCGAGGCCGTGATCATTAGACCGGCATAGCCGCCTGCGGGGGTTGCGTTGATTGCGGCCGGCGCCTGGGCCGAAGCCGCTGTCACCGTCATGGGCTCGCCCACGTTGGCGCGAGTGTCGGCGGCGTTATCCAAGGTGAACCACTGCAGGGTATAACTCGCGGGCGCTTCCGCGACTCTCGCCGCGACAGCCGCATTGCCAAACGTCAGCGCCCCCTGTGGGCTCAACGCGGGATCGACGACAGGATTGACTCCGTTCAACCACGTCCGAAGCACCTTGTCGCGCCGCTTGATCAATGTCGCGGTCATGTACTCGGTGGCGCGTGGGTCGGAGTAGCGCGCCTTCTCCACAATCGCGCGAATGGCAGCATCGTTGAATCGCGCGACGATCCTCGCTCCCCAGAACGCATCGTCGGGGCGCATGTTGCGAAATGCAGGATTGGGATACTCAGGCTTCCATGAGGCGGGATCGAACGCGTCGCCTTCGAAACGGCCGATCGATGGCGGCACGTCGGGGTAGTTGATCAGGATCCACGGCCTGACGTAAAGGCCGAGCGTCGCCAGCGTCCGCCATCCGGGCGCCGGCTCGTAGATGTATTCGTTGCCCGCGCGATGCCGCTGCTCATAGACCGTGCCGCTGCCGAGGATGGAGCCAAAGTCGAACATGTAATGCTTGATATGCCCGCGCCCATTGCGCGTCTCGAGCATGTCGAGGCTGTTCACGCCGCGCGAGTCATCGTGATTGAGCCAGGCGCCGAAGACGCGGGCAGCCCGCAGTTCGCGACGATGCTCGTGAAGCACGATGTCATTCGGATCGTCGGGACGCGTTCCGTAGTACCGGAAGTTGCCGAGCGGCCGGCCCGAGGCAAATCGACTCACGAGGGCACGATATCGGCCGTTGGGCAATTGTGCGGCGCGATCCAGGACGTCCTCGAGATCCCGACGAGTAAACCGCCGGCGCTTGCCGCTGTTGACATCGCGGATGGTGGCCGTGTCCGAAATGACGAGCGTCGCCGCGTCGAATTCCGTGAGCGCGACCTCAACGGTGTGATAGCCGAAGGCGTAATAGAACGCAGTGCCGATGATCTCTGCGCCGGTCGCCAGCTCCGGGTTGTCGGGCGGATCGACTTCAACCTGATAGAGCTGCCCGGAAGGATCGGTCATGCGGAACCCCGGCTGCACGCCCGAGCCCTTGTCGCGTGAGATGACCCACCCATCAATCGACACCTGCGACGGCCCGGTGTCTGGCCCTCGGACGAGATCGTCGAGGGCATTTCGCGCCGTCCGATCCGGTTCGTCAACCAGCTCGAATCCGGTACTTCGTCCAGCGTGTTCACGTTCAGCGCGCGGACGTCACGGCGCTCGCCGTTCGATGAACGTATGGACGACGAAGTCGTACCCGTTGCTGTCCTCCTGCGCCGCCGCCTTCGAGGCGTCAGCACCCCGTCATCGTCCATCCAGATTGGATCGTCAGGATAGAACTTCGGCTCGCACCGCCAACGGACGCGCTGACGACGACCGTTAGCAGCGCGCAACGCCGAGACGCTCCCTTGACAGGCGCCATCAAAATACCCCACCGAACACGATGTGGAGGTGTGTCCCATCCGCTGCCAAAGGCAGCATCAACCCGAGGATGACGCTTGTCGAGTGTTGAAGCGAAAGCCGAAGCCGTAATCGGATTCGAATTGCCCACTTGAAATCCGACGCTGCATCGCGACCTTGCCGGTATCGTAGAACAGCGCACCATGGAGGCCCGACCAGATCTCCCAGCGTATCTGCCTGCAGGAGCAGCGCGTGCGGCGCGCGGAACCGATAGTTGCGAAATCCGCGGAGCGAATCGTTGCCGCCGAGCCACGGCATCATGAAGAAGGGCACCCCAGAGCTGTCGCCGGTGTCGAACGTGTTCGCGAGGAGTCCGCGGAGCGCGATGACGCGACGTTCGGCGAGGAACCCGATGAACTGCCGCAGGTCGACATCGGTGCGCGTGAAGCTCCGCTCCCCGTCATTGCGATCTGATGACGCGTCGCCGTGAACCGATACCAGCCGCCGCGGCGCGCATAGGCCGGCTCACGATAGTCAACGGTGACGAAGGCCGACGATTGCAGGTAGTCGGGCGTGGCGCCGAGGCCCGGAGCCGTCTGCTGATCGAAAATCTGATTGGTCGTTGGCACGCTGGCGTTCTTGCCGTCGCCCGTGCGTGGCTGCAGGAAACCCAGTATGCCTCCCAAAGAGACCGCTTCTGCCAGACGGAACCCGCCGGTTGCCGACACCTGCGACTGCCGCAGCAAGAACGTGCTCCGGTCGTCTCGATTCGAATCGGGTCCCAATCCGAAGTAGTCCTCTTCGGGATACTCCCGGCGTCCGGCCACAACGGACCCGAACACTCGCGGCTCCGCCACATCAGGGCCGGCAACGGTCGCCTCGACCGCCCAGTACTTCTTCACACTGGCCGCTGACCACAGCTCGATTCGCCCGCGTCGCTTGAACAGATCACGGTCACGAAAACCCACGCCAAAGGCAAAGCCGCTCCCGGTCGTCAAGGTCCCGATTTTCGGATAGAGATTCTCGCGCGTGAGGATCAGCAGCGCCCTATCCTCGGCAAAGTCCATCCCCTGTTGCAGGTTGTCGGGGCGATTCGGCGTGAGCGAGCGTTGCTTCTCTTCACGCTGCTGTTGGAGCGCCTCCGCCCGTGTGGACGGTTCAGTCGTCTGCCCCCCCGCACCGCGTGGGACCGCCGCGACGGCAAACAGAACGAAAATGGCGAATGGACGCATCAGACGCAGGGGGCGGCGACCGGGTTAGGAATGATAGCGCGGGGACCGTCAGTCCAACGAAATACAACCGGGCGCTACAGCAAGGTCAGCGCTGTCAGATGGTTGTGGCGGGCGTGGCGCCGGAGGTGTTCTCTGAGCTGCGCGCAGGCCTCCAGAAACGGATTGATCCCGGCCTCTTTCCACCAGCGCAAGGTGTCGGGAGTTACGCGCAGCACGACGCGCGTGGGCGGACTGTCGTCCGGATCGTCGCAGCGCAGGACAGCTTCTGCCTCCCAGAATCCATTGACCAGACGGAACGCGGTTTGCTCGATGGTGTGATTCGGACCATCCCTAGAGGGGACGACGGCGCCTGCCAGCGTCCATTCGGGACGGGCAGAAAGGAAGGACCCTGAGGTGCCAGCCAGGAACATGAGAACCGTAGGAACCCGACACTCACAATGCCAAATCACGGCAACTGCTGCAAGCTCAACTGCTTACCGTCGAGGTTCCGGTCTTATTGCAGCACGAGATTCGGGTCGAGCGGGGCACCTTCCCACAACCGCTTGGCGGCGTCCAGCTTGAAGATGGCGAAGTGCAGATGCGGCGTGTCAGGTGGCGCATTGCCGGTGGTCCCCACGTACACGATTGGCTGCCCCCGCGTCACCGTCTGCCCCTCCGCCAGGGCGGGAGCTTAGCCGTCGAGTGAGCGTGTAGTAGCGGTCCTGCTCCGCAAGGTCGTAGTGGTAGATGGTGAGTCCACCGCGGACGCTCGTGAACAGCTTCGTGATGCGACCGTCATCGCTGCGACAACGGCGTGCCTCGCGGGGCTGGAATGTCGAGCGCTTCGTGCTGACGCCCCCCACCGCGGGCATCTTAAACGTTGACCTCAAGGAGCTCGCAGACACTCCCGATACGGGAACCTGCAGTTGCTGGTTCAAGAGAACGGCAACATCGCCTTCGTCCACCTTCACCGGCAGCGTCGCCGTCTCAACAAGGTGGGGGCACCCGGTTCGGAGATGGCGTCGGATCGCGTTCCAACGCCTGAGCAGGCAGCTGAGCTTCGATGACACCGTGTGAGCCAGTGCGAAGGTCAGCGTACCTCTGGGCGGCACGATCGCCAAAGTTCGATTGCCAGCTTCGGTGTAAAACGGCGAGATGGTCCGCTTCAAGGTCAGGGAGAGATATTCGATTGCCAGCTAAAAAAGACGGAACGGTTCGGGAGGCGAGATCCCTGCCGAAACGGCAGCCAGCGCGCTTCTCCGCGCGCTCGGGTTTGGTGCGGACGAGGTTCAACTGGTGCAACGGCTGCGTTGCTACGGTTGTCCGGACGAGCCGTTTCTCACCATGAAGGCCACCGAGCTGACCGGTTCAGCGTCGCTGTACGAACAATCAATCGACTTCGAGATGTTCAAGGACTACGAGTGGGTCTCGATCGAACGGAAATTGCCGGCACCTTCAATCGAAACCGAGACATCGAGGGGTGGGGGTTCTGCGAGTTGGACAAGGTCGACCCCGCGAGAGGCGGCGCCCCGCGTGCGCACGTCGATGCCATGCGCTGCTTGCCGTCTTCCTCGCGCACTGGGATAACAAGCCAGAAAACCAGCGCTTGGTGTGTCACTCGCCGGACTGGCAGGAAGGGTCCGCATGCACAGGGCCGTTTCTCTTGCTGCAAGATGTCGGCGCAACGTTTGGCCCGAGGACGCTGGACCTGGCGTCGTGGGAAAAGGTGGGGATTTGGCAGGACCGCGCGACCTGCACGCTCTCGATGCGAGAGTTGCCGCACGGCGGAGGGACGTTTCGCGAAACTCGCGTACGAGGACGGTAGCCAGTTTTTGGGCCGGTCTCTCTCTCAGCTCTCTGAACGTCAGCTCAGCGACCTGTTTGTCACGGCCCGCTTCCATCATCACGGTGGGCCGCTGAACCGGACACGACCCGTGGCTGATTGGGTGCGCGTATTCAAGGGGAAGGTCACTGCAATTACCGCAGGCCCACCCTGCCCGTCGACACAGGAAGCACAGGGAAGAGAAGACCACAAAGCAACCTCAAAGACCCCGAGAGCTCAGATGTTGATGGAGCGGTGGTTTCTGGAGTTCTCTGTGACTCTGTGGCCTGTGCGTGAGTGACTGTGTGAGCGTGCCGTTCGAGATCGCTGGAAATGAAGGTCGTCTCCGTCGATTGACCAGCATGAAATGGTAATCCTCGCTGTAGGTGCGCGCGATCGACGGTGCCGCCACGCTGGAGGAAGCGAATCTTCCACGAGGCGCGTGACCGGGCGAGGTCCTCGGGCGGAACGAACGTGTAGTAACGTTCGCCATTCATGTTGAACGGGGCGTACCAAACCTGCCGCGGGTCGTCATGGTTCCCGAGCACGGCGAAGAACTTGACCCCCTGGTGGCGAGACAGGTCGTGATCTGGCGCCTCGAACTTCAGTCGATAGTCTTCAGCCGTGGCCGGGCCTTCGTAGATGTTGTCCCCGAGCATCAGCACAAACGGATAGCCGAACGCATCGCGGAATCGTGACATCTGCGCCGCGATTTCTCGCTGTTCTGCGTTCCACGTCCGACCAGCCCACCGGTGAACTCGACCGATCGCGCCGAGCAGTGCAACAGCCCGAGCAAGCGCCGGCGCGGCTGACGAGACCCACACGTCCGCCCATGCAGAAACCCTGCGGCACGAGTGGCACAAACCTTGGATTTCCTATAGCCGGGTTGGCGGAAAATGGAGCACATGAGTCCACTTCAAGCGTCGTGGGCATTCGGATTCCTGATTGTGGCGGCGTCGTACAACGTCAGCATCGAACCGAGTGTTGCGGGTGCCGATCTATACCAATCACCAGCGGCAACGGCTTCGGCTCGCACTCGGCGGCCTTCCCAGAAACCAGTGAACGCGGCCGGAGCCGCGACCAAGACGTTTCTGGATCGCCTGGCGGAGTACGTCACCTTCCACAACAACGTCCAGAGAACGGTGCCGCCTTTGACGGAAACCAATGATCCCACCAAAATCGCCGCCCGTGAGGCGGCACTGGGCGAGGCATTGATCAAGGCGCGACCGGACGCCAAACCCGGCGACTTCTTTATCAAGGAGTATCAGCCGTACCTCATTCGGATCATCAGGGACGACTTCGCCAAGCGATCGCTCGCTGATCGCAAGGCGCTGATGCAGGAACTGCCTAAAGACGTCAAAATTGGCGTCAACCAAGTCTATCCAACGACGTTGCCACTGGCGACGTTTCCGCCGAAACTCCTCAGGGCCCTGCCCGAATTGTCGCCGGAGCTCGAATACCGCATCGTCGGTCGAGATCTTGTGCTACGGGACGTCAAGGGCAACGTCATAGTGGATATCATTCGCGGAGTCTTTCCGATTCCAACTTGATTGTCGGCGGTGAGGTCTTCATGGGGAGAGGGTCACGGTTCATGAACCATTTGACGGCTGGCAAGGCCGCAGCACTAGGCGTCGCGCTGGCATGTGCGCTCCTGTTCGAGCCGCATATGACCGCCCTCGCTCCGCCACAGGCAACGGCGCCAGCGGCTCCGGCGGCAGCCGGTGGCACGTCGCCTCCGACCGCGGAGAATTCGGTTCGATTTGCCGTGCTCGGCGATACGGGCACCGGCGACCGTGCCCAGTACGAAGTCGCGGCGCAGCTCGAGAAGTCGCGCGCGATCTTCCCGTTCGAATTCGTCATCATGGTCGGCGACAACATGTACGGCTCCGAGCGACCGCAGGACTATGCGCGGAAGTTCGAGCTGCCATACAAGCCGATGCTCGATGCCAAGGTCCAGTTCTTTGCGTCGCTTGGCAATCACGACGACCCCAACCAGCGGTTTTACAAGCCCTTCAACATGAATGGCGAGCGCTACTACACCTTCAAGTTTGGGAATCCCAGCGTGCGCTTCTTTGCGTTGGACAGCAACTACATGACCCGTGACCAGCTCGAGTGGATCGAAAAGGAGTTGGCCAACTCGGATTCACCGTGGAAGATCGCGTTCTTCCATCACCCGCTCTACTCGTCGGGCGGCCGGCACGGGTCGGAGGTCGATCTTCGTGAGCAGCTCGAGCCGCTGTTCCTCAAGCACGGCGTCAATGTGGTCTTCGCCGGTCACGAGCACTTCTACGAGCGCATCCACCCGCAGAAGGGGATTCACTACTTCACGGCCGGCGGCTCCGCAAAGCTCCGCTCGGGGAACATCCAGAAGGGAACGCTCACCGCGGCGGGGTTCGACACCGATCGTTCGTACATGCTCGTCGAAGTCGCTAGCGATGCCATGCACTTCCAAACCCTCTCGCGACTCGGTAAGCGTGTGGACTCGGGATCAGTCACGCGCTCGAATCGCACCACGACGCAATCGCGATGACACGGTGGCGCGCGTCCATCGCCGGGTCAGTAATCGCCGAGCACCTCGGCCTGGCCGTCGCTGGTCTGTGTTGCTGACCGTCGCCGAAGCGCCCGCCGTCTTCGCGCAGCAGCAAAGCCCCATTCCGCCGGTCGATGAGCCGAACGTCATGGACACGCTCGGAGAAGAGCTCTTCGCCGCAGCCGTACGCCTGCCGTTCGCGGCCGGACTGGGTGCAGTGCTCGCACTGCGGCCACGTCGGCGGGGAACGCCCGTGCGCCAACCCGCCGTCGTGCAGACTCAGGTGATTCTCGCCATCGTCGGCGCGCTCATCATGCTGGTGATTGGCTCGAGCCTGGCGCGCGCGTTTGGCATCGTCGGCGCCGCCAACCTGATCCGCTATCGCTCGAAAATCGATGATCCAAAGGATGCCGTCGTCATGCTGTGTACCTTGTCCGTCGGCCTGGCGGCGGGCGTCGGGCTTTACGTCCTCGCGGCGATTGGCACGGCCTTCCTGAGCCTCGCGCTCTGGATCATCGAAGGATTCCAGCCCCAATCGCGTGAGTTCGAGCTCACCGTCAAGATGGGAGAAAAGACGCAACAACTGCGGCCGCGCATCGAGGCCGTATTGCGACGGTTCAAGACGTCGTACGAGCTGCGCGGACAGTCGGACGAGGAGGTGTCGTACATCATCACCGCACCGCTCGACATGCACACCGACCGCGTCTCCAATGCCCTCACGGCACTCGTCGCGTCCGGCAAGGGCGCCGTCGAGTGGAAAGAGCGGCCCTCCAAGGGCAAGAACTAGTGTCCCGGCCGCGTAATTCCCCGGCACCTAGGAGAGGCGGCGAGACTTCGTTGAGCTCATCGTACAGCCCGATGCAGGCGTCGATCCGGTCGTGCAGGCGATCCGCAAGGCCAAGAAGGCCATCGACGTTTGCATCTTCCGTCTCGACCTCGCTGAAATCGAGCGTGCCTTGATGGCGGCCGTCCAGCGCGGCGTCCGCGTGCGGGCGCTGATTGCCAGTACCAACCGCGGCGGCGAGACACGGTTGCGCAAGTTGGAGCAGCGTCTGCTCGCGGGGGGCGTCACCGTGTCGCGAACCGCCGACGATCTGCTGCGTTACCACGCCAAGTACATGATCGCGGACGACATGCTGCACGTGTTCGGGTTCAACTTCACCAAGATCGATATCCTGCGCAGCCGGAGCTTTGCCGTCTCGACACGCGATCGCCGGGCATTGGCCGAAGCGGCCAGGTTGTTCGAGGCGGATGCAACGCGCCAGGAGTACAAGCCGGCAAATTCGAATCTCGTCGTGAGTCCGGAAACATCGCGGACCGCCCTGGCAACGTTTCTACGGGGTGCGCGTCGTGAGCTGGCCATCTACGACGCTCGCATCAACGACCCCGCGATGATCAAGATCTTGAAGGAGCGAGCCGGCCGGGGCGTGCGAATTCGCGTCATCGGCGTGGTCAAGAAGGGATGCGACGGCATCGACGTCCGGCCGCTCGAGACCAGGCGGCTCCACGTGCGAGCGATCGTCAGAGACGGCACGCGGGCCTTTGTCGGCAGTCAAAGTCTGCGGAAGGAAGAGCTGGGAAGCCGTCGCGAGGTCGGATTGCTCGTCAACAACCCGGCGGTCACCCGCAAACTCCTGCAGATCTTCGAACAGGATTGGCTGGAGGCCGCCCCGGCTGACGTGACGCCGGATCAGGAGAAGCTAGGCGACGCGGTCGCCTAATCGGATAAGAGCTCGGCGAGCGGAGCCAAATCGTCGATTGACTCCGCAATCGTCTTGACGATCATCAGCAGCGGCAAGGCCAGCAACATTCCGGCGATGCCCCACAGCCATCCCCAGAACAGGAAGGAGACGAAGACGGCCACCGGATTGAGCTGCACAGAGCGCCCGAAAACAATCGGCGTGAACAGAAAGCCCTCGAGCGCAGTGATGACGAGTGATGCGCCCGTGACCATGGTCGCCGTGGTGAGGCTGCCGAACTGAACCAAGCTCGCGAGCATCAATCCCGCAGCCACGAACGCCGGTCCGAGATAGGGCACGCAGTTCAGCAGAGCCGCGGCCAATCCCCACAGCGCTGCGTAATGAACGCCGAAGAATACCAGCACGGCCCACGTCGACACGCCGACGACGACACTGGCGAGGATCAAGTGGAACATCGATTTCGCGACCCGTTCGCCGATCTGATCGATCACCTGGAGTGTCACCTTGCGCTGCGACAACCGGTCGCCACTCAGCCGGACGAACTTGCGTTTGAACAGCTCGCCCGACGCCAGCAGGAAATACACGAGAAAGACCACGAGCGTCGCGCTGCCCGCCATCGCGAGCGCTCCCTGCGACCCCAGCCACACGAAATTGTTGAAGTCAACCGGCGGCTCGACGACTTGCACCGGCGTAACCCCTCGTTGTGTCGATGGTCGGTCCGCACTCTCGGTCGCGGTCCGCTGCAACTCGGCAACCGCGCTCTGGAGTTGAGACAGCGCACCCTCTCCTCGAGTCAGAATCGTTCGAAACGTCTGACGCAGCGTCCGCGTCGCCTGCGGCAAGCCGGCAATGGCCTGCGAGGCCTCGTCGCTCAAGCTGTACGACATCACTCCAAGCAGGCCGACTAACGACGAGACGACAAGCGCGGCGGCAATCCAGCGAGGCATGATCCGCTGCAGACGCCGCACGAGAGGCGCCAAGGCAAGCGCAATCACCAAGGCAAAAAGCGATCGGGACAAAGAAGCCCTGGGCCAGCTTCAGCGCGGCGACACCCATCACCACGCTGATCGCCAGGAGCGCGTATCTTTCGAGCCCGTTCGTTTGGGTGCGCAAAGGATCGGGAGGCGTGCTCTCGACGTCGGGCGCATCAACCGGCCGCAGGTCACGACTTGCCAGATTGGCCATCGATGGCCTCCTTCCAACAGTCGTGCCAATGGGTTGGGGCAGCGTGGGTCCGGTCGACTCATGCAGCGGAGGCTCGCTACCTCAAGCGCTCTGCCAAACGAGTGTTGAGCTATGGGGTCCGGTCGAGTAGGTTGGGTGGGTCGAGTACCGGCAGCGCACTGCCACGGTGGGGCTGTGCGGTACCACAGCTCAGGCGGCGGCACGGGCGACTCCGAGAGCTTGCAGATTGACTTCGTGCCTTGGTGCCCTTGGCATCGTCCTTCTGTGTTTCCGTCTTCCGTGTTTCCGTCTTCCGTGTTTCCGTGCTTCCGTGATTCTGCTTTGTGGCTTCCGCCTTAAGGCGGAAGCTACGCGTGGTTTTCGTGTTTCCTCACTACTTCACGGGCTCGATGACTCCTACGAGCTCATCGAGCGCACGAATGCGCCTGCAATCGACGTCCGGGTACAGGCCCGCCGCGTCCAGCAGGATCCCCTCACGCAGCCCCGCGAGCCGCGCACCCGCGACATCGATATGGTAGAAGTCGCCGACGTGAGCCGTCGCGTCGGCGACGGCACCGCTCTGCTCCAAGCGCAATTTGGAACAGCTGCGGGTCGGGCTTCTCCACGGCCCATTCGTGTGAGTCGAGCACGAGATCGAAGTAGTCGGTCAGGCGCAGCCGATCGAACAGATATCGCAGGCGTCCATTGGCGTTTGACACGACAACCATGGTCGAGATCGAGTTGTCGCAGTCGAGCAAGCGCCGGACGAACATCGTCCGGGACGTCTTCCCAGAGATTTTCCGAGCGGTGATACTCATGAAGCATCGCGAGCGCGGCATCGGTGGCTTGCGACAGCTGGATACCGGCATGCTCGAGGACTCGGTTGAAGTAGAGCCAGCCTCGTTTGGCGTCGCTCGTGGCGCCCACAACGGACGCCACATCCATGTCGTGCTTCGCCCGCGCCTCGGCGGCTGCAAGTCGTTCGGCTGACACGATGACGCCTTCGGCATGCAAGGCGGCACTCACGCGTTGCCAGGAGGGGTGACAGAGCACACCACCGGCATCCAAAAACAGCGTACGGATCGTCAATTTGTCCATGGGGGACAGACCTTGTCATCTTCCATGCTCGCGTGGCTTCCGCCTTCAGGCGGAAGATCCCAGCGGATCGCAGATCTTCCGGCTAAAGCCGGAAGCCACGCGTGAGAGGCTGAAGCCGGAAGCCACGGGTTAGATTGATTCACAGACTGCCACTAGCCCCCACCGCGCAACCCTGAGAGATCGAGCGGGCCCTCGTCTGACGGCAGCGATCGATGGTATTCGAGCAAGGGGCGATCGTCGGTCAGCACGAGGCCAGCGCCGACGAACCGCCGCAGGTCGTCTGGGCCGGCCATGTACCACGATCGAAGCACGTCGAATGACGTCAGGCCGACTTCGTCCAGCGCCGCCGCCGTGCGAGGGTCGCGACGTTTCGCGGCAAACACCTGCTCGCTCAGGCGGAGTGGTTTCGTGCTGCCGACCATGAGGTTGCCGTCGAGCCACAACGTGGTGTGCGGGAACACGTCGAGAAACGTCCGCATGATCAATCGATACTGCGTCTGGGGCCGATGCCCAATCCACTGCAAGGCCAGCCCGTTCTCGCGCAACGCGTGTCGCACGAGCGTGAAGTACTCGCGCGAATACACATTCCCGGCGCCGGCGTGAATCGGTTGAATGATATCGGCCGTAATCACGTCGAACGTCTGTCCCGACAGGAGCAGGAAGTTTCGGCCATCGTCTATTCGCATCGACACGTTCGGTTGGTTGAGGACGTCGTAACTGATGTGTGCGAAGAAGGGAGCGGCTCGCCTCACGCTCTCCGACAATTCGACGATTTGAACCTGCGTGCCCGGGTACTGGCTGACCGCGCCGCTGGTCGCGCCACCACCCAGGCCGATGACCAGCGCGCGGGAGGGCGACGGGTGCAGCACCATCGGCAGGTGACCGATCAGACGATGCAGGCCGACCATCTCGGGTGAATCGTTGGCCTGATGCAGACCATCCAGATAGAGCGAGCGACGAAACTCGCTGGCGTGGACGCTGACGGCGGTTTGAACACCCTCTTCGCGCCAGTACTCCCGCATGTCCTGCCCATGGCGACGTGCGTACGCCGCAACGAATGGATCCGGGACTTGCCGCGCAAGCGCGACAAACGCGACCGCGCTGCCGCCCAGGACCATCAACAGGCGGGCCCATTTCTGATGTCCGACGACCAGGACGGCCGCACTTGCGCCGTACGACGCGGCCAGTGCGATCAGGCCCCGTCGTGTTCCCAGGAGCGGCAGCAGAACAAACCCACCGAGGAGCGCACCGCCAATCGCGCCCAGCACGTTGAGCGAATAAAGTCGTCCGACGCGCCGGGCGATCGACGCGACGGTGTCACCGATGCCTGGCGACGCCGCGATGCGAATGGCGATCGGAAAGCCGAGGCCCATCAGGATCGCCGCCGGGAGAATGGCGGCAACGCTGGCCTGCAGCTCGCCCGACGTTCGCCAGCCGCGGCGGTAGCTCCACCCGAGGAAGATTGCCGACACGAGCACGGCGAGAGCCGTCGCGATTTGAATGACGAAGAGTCGCGGCACCCAATCGCGAGGGCGCCGAAGCCATCGCGCTGCGATCGCGCCGCCGATGGCGATGCCAGCGAGCACGGTCGCCAGCATCGTTGTGAAGGCGTAAGTCGTCGCCGTCAGGTACTGCACCAGCATGCGAAACCAGAGAATTTCCAGGGCCAGTGCCACCAGGCCGGACACGAGCACGACCACGCCAATCATGGGCTTGCGCCCAGAAGGCGCGATCGGCTGCGTCAGTTCGTTCAACGGTTCGGGAACGGCCGTCGTGTCCGGTCGCGACCGGCGATCCGCGATCACGCGCCATGATCCCGATTGCCACATTGATCGCCGCGCCCAGCAGGAACGAGCGCGCAATCCCGATCGCCCCAATCAATACGAAGCCCGTGAGCACCGCGCCAACGACCGCGCCCGCGGTGTTGACCGCATACAGCGCACTGACCCGCGCGCCAAATCTCGACCCGCGGACCACCGACGAGGCACTGAGCACCGGAAGTGTCAATCCCATGAGAAAGGTAGGGACGAGCAAGACGAGAAACCCCGTCGCCAGTCTGGCCACGGTGAGCACGGGCAGCGAGCCGGTTCCAAGCTGATAGAGCCGTTCGTACAAGGCCGATGCGGCCTCGAACGCGAACGGTGTGATGAGCGCGGAGACGCCGATCAGCATCTCGGCGATCCCGAACACGAGAAGTGGTCGCCCGCTACGAGCCACCACGCGACCTGCGAAGCCGCTACCAAGGGCGAGGCCCGCCATGAACGCAGCCAAGACGGTACTCGCCGCATAGACGGTGACGCCGAACACCAGCGACAGCATGCGAAGCCAGAGGACTTGGTAGATCAGCCCGCAGGCGCCCGAGCAGAAAAACAGAAGCAGCAAAACTCCGAAGGGCACGTTGGCCTACCAGTCCGTGGTTGAATTCACGACGGCGAAGGGCTATCAGGTGACGTGATTCGATGTATCGATGTGCGGCCGCTCGGCCAGCACGAACATCTGTCCGGCTAGCGGACGCCACGGCAACTTCAGATACAGCGGTATCAGGGATGTAAACCGTCCAAGGCGGCTTTTCACCGTGAGCGGCAGGAATCGGGGCTCGACTCGAATCACTCTCAACCCACTGGCCTCCAGCCAGTCAACAAGCGACACATCGGTGAAGATCGTCCGGTGCGTGTAGTCGTCGAAATATCGTCCTGGCGCGAGGCGAAAGTTCGGCTGCACCAGGGCGAGCCGCCCACCCGGGGCGAGCACTCGCTTAATGTGTGTCTTCAGGCGATCCAACTCCGACCATTCAAAGTGCTCGAGGAAATTGCTCGCGAAAACGAAGTCGAACGACCCGTCGGGTGTTCGTTCGAGGAACGCACACGCATCGGCTTGAACGGCCTCGACGCCCGGCATTGCGTGCGAAACGACTGTGTCTCCAATATCGACGGCTACCCGCTTCTGGCCGGACACTGCATTGATGAAGTAGCAGTACCCAGCCCCGAGTTCGAGGACACGCGCGTGAGGGGGAATGAAGTCAGCCAGGTAGGGCGCAAGGTGTTTCCATAGGCGCTCGCGACGTGGATCTGGCCGAAAGCGCGTTTCGAAGTATTGCGACCCACTCATGTCGATGTCTGTTCCTTTGGACCCTCTCGTCCTTTTCGAACGGCCGCAGGTAGAAATCGATGCCGGGTAATCAGCAGAATCATTTTGAGCCCCAGGAAAAAGGCCTTCAGCGGGTCGCCGGTCACAGATGACGATCCGACTCGCGGCAAGTAGTTGACCGGGACCTGAACCACGCGATAGCGTCCGCGCAGGCTTCGGACCATCATTTCGGGGCCAAACTCACTACTACCGATCTCGAAATATGGACCCAACTCTTTGCCGGCATGCTTCTGGATGAGTCGCATCGTGCAGCCGACGTCCGAAAGGCTGGTGGCGTTATAGAGCACCTCCATATATTTCGCCACGGCCCAGTTCCCCCATCGTAAGAACCATCCCATGTTGGCGCCCTGCCAGATGAGCTGAGTGGACGTTCGGCTGCCATAGACGATGTCGAAATCCTCTGCGAATGCGAGCAACTTGTGAATGTCTCGCGCCAGAAACGTGGCGTCCGGCTCGCAGAGCACGATGTAGTCACCGGTGGCGTCGCGGATGCCGCGACGGCAGGCATGGCCGTAACCTTGCGATGGTTCGTGAACTTCGCGCGCGCCTGTCCCGTGCACTTCGCCCGAGGTTCCGGGCGCCGCGTTGTTGTTCACCACCAGCACCTCGTCTACGACGCCGGTGGCGAAGAAGTCCAAGATGACCTGACGGATCGAGTCCTTCTCGTTATAAGTCGGCAGCACGACGCTGACGGAATGTCCTTGCCACACTCTAGAAACGTCCGCTATTCAAGGTCGCGCTCATCTGAGCCAGGTGACAGGTCGCGAGTGCGTCGACGGAAAGAACGCGAGGGCGGCGCCGGT
Source organism: uncultured Acidobacteriota bacterium (assembly GCA_963802675.1). Lineage (GTDB taxonomy): Bacteria > Acidobacteriota > Vicinamibacteria > Vicinamibacterales > UBA2999 > JACCSI01. The sequence goes on along the minus strand of CAWDJL010000013.1, from coordinate 888,011 downwards.
TTGCCAGTGTAGGGATCTGCACGCTTCAACGTAGGCAGTCCGCGAATTGTATAGGATCTCTCCAGCTATGCGAAGATGATCCCCCGGGTAGCGTCGGTCTCGCAGCCGTCCCTGCACGTCGAGTTGCGCCCTACGTACTTCGCTCAATGGACAATGAAGGAATCACAGCAGAGCCCGCCCCGGCATGCCCGTTGTGCGGCCGTGAAGGAGGAGTGCTCCACGATCAACTGCGCGACCGCATCTTCGATGCGCCCGGATCGTGGACTCATCGGTCCTGCAAAGCTTGTGATCATACCTGGCTGGATCCGCGACCGAGTGCCTCACAAATCGCTCGTCTCTACGCGACCTATTTCACGCACACCGTACCCGAGGTATCCGATCACACCGTGAGCCCGGTCGGGCGATCGTGGCTCAGCGCCTATGGTTACGCCACGTCCTCGTCTGCACGCGGGTGGGCGTTCCGGCTGATTCCAGGACTCCGGGACATCGCAGCCGGCGAAATCTATTGGCTCCCGGCCGTACCTGACGGGCGTCTCCTCGACATTGGCTGCGGGAGTGGTCTCTTCCTGGCCCGCATGCGCGAGCTGGGCTGGCGGGTCTGCGGTCTCGAGCCCGACGAACACGCGGCCCGCATCGGCCGCGAACGCTATGGCTTGGACATTCGGAGTCACTCGGTTGATGATTTCGAGAGCGGGTCGTTCGACGCGGTCACGCTCCATCACGTCATCGAACATGTTCCCGATCCGGCCGGGCTGCTGGCAAGTGTGTATCGAGTGCTGGGGCCGCATGGGCAACTCGTGGTGGTGACGCCGAACCAGCGCAGTTTGGGCAGGCAACTGTTTCAACGGACGTGGATCCATTGGGATCCGCCGCGTCACTTACACGTGTTCAGTCCGCGATCCCTGGCATCCGCCGCGCGGAGGGCGGGCTTTCAGTCCTCGTCGATTCGGACCAGCGCCCGGGCCGCCCGATTTGCCTGGACCGCCAGTCGGACGATCGGCTCGACCGGCCGCGCCAACGTCGGACGGATCCGCGGGCCCCTCCAGTGGCAGTCCGTGGCGTTTCAAGCGCTCGAGTCTGTCCTGATCACCGGGTGGCAATCGGCGGGCGAAGAGCTGATTCTCACTGCGACACAAGAGGGCTCGTAACCTGTCCACGATGCTCCCAACCCTCGACATCGTCATCGTCAATTGGAACACCGGCGATGACCTGCGCGCGTGTTTGAAGAGCCTGGCCGCCACGGAACGTTCGACGGTGAACCTGAGCCGCGTCGTGGTCGTCGACAACGCGTCGAGTGACGGGTCGGCCGAGAACCTCGATGCTGGCGATCTTCGATTGGTCGTGATCACGAACCACGAGAACCGTGGCTTCGCCGCAGCCTGCAATCAAGGGGCGGCTGGGTCGAACAGCGACTACGTGTTGTTTCTCAACCCGGATACGCTGCTTCCCCGGGACGCGCTCTCGAGGCCCGTGCTTTTCCTCGAGGACCCTGCCCGACACGACATTGGCATTTGCGGCGTTCAGATGGTGGACCATCACGGTCAGCCCTCCACCTCGTGCGCCAGGTTTCCGACGCCCGCGGTCATCGTCGGGGACGCCACAGGGCTCAGTCGTATCCTTCCCGGCGTCTTCAAGTCACAATTGATGAAGCCGTGGGAGGGTGCAATCGCCGGCGAGGTCGATCAGATCATCGGCGCGTTCTTCCTCGTGCGTGGTGATCTGTTTCGGCGGCTAGGCGGATTCGATGAACGCTTCTTCATGTATTCGGAAGAAGTCGATCTCTCGTTTCGGGCGGCTCAACACGGATTTCGCTCCTATCTCCTCAACGACGTGACGGTGGCGCACGCCGGCGGCCGCTCCAGCCAGCAAGTGCGCGCGGCGCGGCTCTTCTACATGCTGCGCAGTCGCACGAAATACGGGTTCAAGCACTACTCACCGCCCGTCGCCGTGCTGCTGGCCGGGTTGACGGTCGTGGTGGAGCTGCCCGCACGGCTGATCCGAGGTGTCGCTCATCGATCACTCACCGAATGCTCCGAGACGCTACGAGCCTATCGTCTGCTCGTTGCCGATTGGACACGAGGTGGGCCAGGCCCAGCGATCTGATGTCGACCCTCGCCGAGCGAGTCAGGTGCGAGCGCGACCGATCACGCTTCGCCACAGATTGACGACCCGTGCCCGATCAGCCGCCTCAGTCAGCACCGGCAGCGCCAATCCAAGCCCGACGATAATCACACCGAGCAATGTCGCGCGCACTGTTAGCGAGTCGAATCCCGCGACCGCGGTGAACGCGGCAACGGTCAGAATGCTCATCACGGCGACCGTGGACCGCAACCGTCCTGCGTCAGCTGACAGGAGTGACTGCGAACTCTGAAACAGCGCCAGGGAGTCGATCGCAAGACGCAGCAGCCAGATGGCCGCGGCACCCACGATTCCGAACTGTCCGGCTGCCCACCAGAGCAACACCACGTACACAGGCAGCTCGATACATTGCAGCACTGCTGTGACCCACGCCTTCCGTCGGGCCTGGAGCAGGCCGTACGGCACGACGCCAAGGCCAAGGAGCAGCACGCCGCCGCAGAACACGCGGGCTACCGTCTGGCTCTCGCGTGCAAAATCGACCCCCACCCAGGCCCTCAAAAGCTCCGGGGCGAAGGCGGCTCCCAGAATGGTGATCGGGAAGAGCGCAAGATAGACATGAAAGACGGTCTTCGCAAAGAGACGCGTTTGGCCAGCGCGATCGGATTCCGCCAAGGCGCTGAAGGCCGGAAACATCACGGTCCCAAACGCCATCGGCACGACCGTCAACTTCGTAATGATCTCCTGCGGCGTGGCGTAGTACGCGACTGCCGCTACGGACAACATCGAGCCGATCACCAGACGATCGGCCACGGCGATCAGCGCTCCAAAAACGTTGGCGATGGTCATCCACAGACCAGACGACGCAAGGTCTCGAAGGTGCCCCAGCCGTGGGCGGACGGCGACGCGAAGCATCGGAAGCGCTCGCAGACTGAGCACGAGGAACGCCACCGCCACCATCGCGCGCGCAACGACCAGTACCACGATAGGAGGTACGACGGAGGTCGAAAACGGCAGCACCAGGACCGGGCCCAGGTAGGTAAACGCCGCGGCGGGCGTGCGGACAATCGCGACGAGGTCGAAGCGCTGCAGCGCTTCGAGGACGCCGCGGGTGCCGGCTGATAGCGTCAGGAGCGGGATGGCGGCGGCAAGAACGTAGAAGGACAGGCGAGTCTCTTCCTGCAGGTGCGCTGGCACGCTCAGGAGCTCAGTGATCGAGTCGGCAGCCGCCCCGGCGCTGATAGCGGCAAGCAAACCCACCAAGGTCAACGACGCCCATGCCGTCCAGATGATGCCCGGCAGCGACGACGCCTCGGACGTCGACAGCCGCGCGGCAACCACCTGCGTCAGAGCCCGACCCAATCCAAGATCGAAGAAGCTGAAGTAGCCAACCACCAGCCACGCGAGCGTCAAGATGCCCAACCGATCAGCGCCCAACGACGACGCCAGCAGCGGAAGAGAGACAACGGCCGCGACCGCGGGCAGGACCTGGCTCACGAGGCTCAGCGCGACGTTCCGGGCAAGCACTCGCGAGCCGAATGGCGGGACGTGACGTTCAGATGCAGTCACGATTGCTGGTCAGAGCTGGTAGGTCTTCGTCTGACCGAGCGACTCGATCACTTCCTGCGTCTGACCCTGAGTCACGGATTCAGGGCCCCAAGGGGACCGGGGGCCGCGAGCGCAGAACGCCGCATTGAATCCGTAGGTGACAAGATGCCCGAGCAGTGGTGAGTCGAGTGCATTCAGAAGCCAACCCGCCAGTCGACTCGAGCGGCCAGAGGCGACCCTCAGTAAGTCGATCTTGGCGCGGACGTATCCGCGTGTTTCGACGTCGCAGGACTCGAAATACGTGCTAATCAACGCCTCGATTTCGTTCATGAAGCGGTAGAACGTCTGGTTCCTCAGCTTCCAATCCCACACGGCACTCGCCTCCCGTGCTGACAATCCCAGCCGCCGTCCGATCCCGAGCGCCAGAAACGGATAGAGATATGCTCGCCTGACGGCACCCGGAGGTACCCAGTGGGCGAACGGGATGAGCACGTGCCCCTCGAGTGGGTAGGTCGCCACGGGAAACAGCGTGATCAAGGTTCCACCGGGTTTGAGCACGCGCACGCACTCTTCAAACATCTTGTCGAGAAATCGCACGTGCTCGAAAACCTGGTTGGCATAAATCACGTCGAACATCTGGGATTCGAACGGGATTTCTCGCTCGGTCTTCATGACACGAATGTGATGACTGTACGCGCTTCCAAAAACCGGCGCCAGTTTCCGGCGCATCAAGTCCTCGTTCTCAGGCAGGTCGTATCCAAACAGATCGTGTCCGTACGGAAGGAAGGATCGGAGCAGTCGGCCTTCGCCGCAACCCATATCGAGAACACTGATCGTTCGTCCGCCAGCAATCTGCTGCAGCTTCCGTGCAATGAAGAGCGTCGTCGCCGAGTTCCACGGCTGTTCGGTGGCGCTGATCTCAGAGACCACTGGATTCGTCGTTTGCGACTGCGAAGAACCGTTCATCGAAGCTACCGGAGCTCCTCACGGCGTTTGCGCCCAGACAGTCAACCGGCCGGTCAGATGAAGCGGCGCGGCCACGACCCCTGCAGCACGTGACAGGGCCCGCGCGGGCCAAGATCCGGCAAGCCGCCGCAGGCGAGGTGCTGTCCAAGGCCATGTCCACTCGACGGCGTACGCAAGGCTCAATGGCACGTCCGAGAGCGTGCGCTGCCACCTGACTTGAACATCGTGATAGCCGCACCTGTCGAGAATGCTCGAGAGTGTATCGGCCGTAAAATGGTGCAAGTGGGTTGGCAGCTGTAACGCAAACCACTGCCCACGAAACGTTCGAAACTGCCAGCTCCCACAGTCGGGAACACTGAACGCCAGCCATCCTCCACTCTTCAGCCAAGTCTGACAGCGGCGAAACGTCTCAACCGGATCATGGAGATGCTCAAACGTCATCCACGCGCAGATGAGATCGAAACTCTGCGGATCGAACTCGACGTCCTCCACTCCGGCACACAACACCGGCGCGCCGATCGCAGTACTCGCGCGGTCTGCCGACGCGCGATCGGGCTCCACGCCTGTGACATTCCAACCCGAGGCCTTCATCGCCGCCAGATAACTCCCGGAGGCACTCCCCAACTCGAGAAGCGTGCCCGGGCGAAGGGGCGGCGTGACGACGTCCAACGGGTCGAACAGCCGCCGCCCGAGCAGTCGTGAGCTGCTGATGGGGGCAACCGTCGTTTGCAGATAGGGTGAATAGTCAGCCGGATAATAGAGCGGAATCGAGTGTCGCGAGGGACGTGGATCGGTGCGCATCAGATGGCAGCGCTCGCAGCGAACCACCGAAAAGCGGCCCGGCAAGCCGTGCAGCCGGTCAACCCCGCTGAAAACGACCTGAGCGGCCAGGGTCCCACATGAACAGCAGGCGGCTCTCTCCAACTGAACACGCTGACCCGCGATCTGCAGATCTTCGAAACTCAACTCAGGGTTGGTAGAGCGTGGCCACCTTCGAGCGGGCGCCGAAATGTGGTGCTCGTTGGTCACGTGGCCGACAAGCGGCGTGTGTGGCGGTTCTGGTCGTTCACGCTCTGTAGCGCAAAGCGCGCCAGAGCCACGAACGCTCCGACGACCAAACCAAGCGCGGCACCCAACACCACGTTGCGTGCGAGCATCCGGCTGACCGGGCGTTCAGGCGGGGTGGCGGGCACAACCACCTGTACCCGCGGCGTGAGCGCAGTCGCGGCGAGCTTCGCGCCTTGATAGCGCTCAGCGACGGACTGATACGCCTTGCGCGCGATCTCGACATCGTCCTTCAGACGCTCGAGAACCGTCTCCGTGACATAGAGTCGGTTGAGTTTGACGAGCTGCTCACCGTCCACTTTCGCAACGGCGATCATCTGTGCGCGCTGCTTTTCGAGACCCGCCAGATTTGCTCGCCCTGTTGCGACCTCTCCGTCCAGCCTCATGAAGACATCATTGACGTAGTCGCTGCGCATCTGGAGCCCCAGCACTGAGCCCGATGAATTGGTGGCCGTCCGTGCCGCCTCCATCATCGTGGAACTCTTGTCGATCGACTGCGTCATGGTACCGAGGGGAGCCCGCGTCGCCAGCTCCTGCTCGGCACGGGCCAGCTTCGCTCGTTGGGCTTCGATCTCGACAAGCAGCTTGAGATAATCGGAACGCTGAACGAGCAGCGTGGTCACGTCACCCTTCAACAGCTCGTGCTGCGCATCGCGCCGGTACGTCTCGTAGGCACCTTGTGCCAGGCGCACCCGGGTTTCAGCCTCGGTGAGCATCCCTTTCAGGTCGTCTTCGAGCGTCCCCACTTCCTGGGCATTGATGCGGCGGTACAGGTCCAGGGCAATTTCGGCCGATCGATTGGCGACCTGCGCTGCGAGCGCAGGATCTGACAGCCGCATGCTCACTCGAATGAGGTTCGTGTCGGCCATGGGCCGACCACTCAAGCGTCGAAGAAGCGTTTCGGGTGTCAGGTTCTCGGGAGGTTCATTGAGCTTGAACTCACGAACGAGCGTCTCAACTACGATCTGGCTTTCGATCAGCGGTACCAGGCTGGCGGGGCTTACGGGCCGATTGTCGTCGGACACCTTCGATGGGCTGAGCGACACAAGTACGGCCGCCTCGTATTGCCGCTCCGGCAGCACGCTGGCTGCCACGCCCACAATCGCCGCGATGATCATGCAAGCGCCGATGAGAATCCGGCGGTGCCACAAAGCCGAGACGTAGTCGAGCACGTCCAGCTCGTCGGTGGCTATCGTCGGCTCCGGCCGGCGGTTCGGTGCCAGCGCTGTAGACATTCTGACTGACCTACTATAACCGCTCCCTGCGAATACTCCGACGTGTCACGGGCACATGAGCCGAACGACGGAGCCAAGCCCCGCTTCAGCCGCTACTGATGTCCGCCGCAGCGTCCGGTCATTGCCGCATCGCCAGACGGCTTCGAAGGCCTTGGCACATCCCGTTGCCGGATCACCGAGAGTGGCGACGTCTATCTGGTAAGCACACTCGAGCTTCCCTCCACAAGCGGTCGCCAACGGTCTGGTCGAATTGCCGCGGGGTACGCCACAGTTTTGACCATACGAGCCCTCGAGAACGTCGATCATCGCGCGGGGGCGACACGCGGTGAGACCCATGGAAGCAAACACCACGATCACGACAGCTGCCGCTCCGCGTGACTGGACAAAGTCGCCAACGAGGGATCCCGCGGGACGTTTGTCACGGTGGCTGCTAAAGCCGTCACGACGGCGAAGAGGAATGCCAGGTGCAAGGGCAAGATGGTTTTGTACCCGTATGTCCAGGGCGCCGCCAGAACCATGGCGGCGAGGTGAGACAGTGCGAAGCAACCGAGCGTTACGGCGGTGGCGAACGGAAGCAGGCCGCGCGCCATCACGATACTGAACCCAAACGTCAGGAGCACGAATTCGATGTGCAACTGGCTCTGAAACGATTGACCTGGCATGCCGAGGTTGGTCAATCCCAACGTGAAGGCGATTTTTCGAAGCTCGACGATCAGCGAACGCAAGGGATGTTCTCGAACGATGCTCCACGCCCATGAGACACTCTTGCCCAGCGTCGGTATACCCTCATTCAGGTTGACTGGATTCGGAATTTCTGGTGGCACGAGAAAGTAGGGGATCTGAATCCACGACTCCACCAGGAGCACGAACTTTCCAGCCATGACATAGTTGCGCGCGGCAAAGGGCGCGAGACCAATCAGGAAGCCGACGAGCATGTAGCTCGCGACGCGACGCGGCATGCGCAGCGGTGCCAAAGCCGGTACGAAGGTATACGCAATCACCAACACCGGCATAAAGGTCATGAACGAGGGCCGGCACGCGGCCGTGAAGGCCACAGTGATCCCTGCACATACCGCCAGCCGCGCACTCGACCGTTGAACGGCGATCCGCACGAGGTTGAGCGACACGAAGACCATGAGGATGAACAGCACGTCGGTATAGCCCCAGAGCGTGTAGTACACGACGTGGCGGTGGAGGAACCAGGCGAGTGCCAGCACGCCCGCCAAACCCACCCACCGGGCCCGGATGGTCGACCAACCCAGTGTCCAGAACAGCAGCGGCACCGCTGCCAGGCAGAGGCCGCTCATTAAAATGGCGACTGCGAAATCTTCTCCGACCAGGAACTGGGTCGCGGCGCGAACGTAGGAGTAAAAGGGATAGAAGTAATAGGCGCTCCCGTGGCCGGGAGCAGCGCCAAAAGGCATCAACAACCCGTGGTGCACGATTTCCGTCGCGGCGCTTTCGTACCAGAACGGATCGTCCCCCGTCCGCAGATGGTAGGTGGCACCCGCCAACGACGACGCATTCGACCACGCCAGCGCGCCGAATGCGGTGCAAGTCGCAACGATCGCGAGTCCCACGACCGGGTCGCCGCCTCCACGGCATGCCAGACGGCGCGCGGTCCGGTCCCAGAACGCGGAAAGAAACAGCCAACTCAAGGCGACTGCACCGACCAGTACGCCTGCGGTGGTCACCAGCGCGGCACCACCTTCCTTCCAGGCAGGCACTACCGCCGCGGGCGAGGGCGTGACTTCGAGAATCCGATCTCCCGACGTCACGATCACCTTCGCCGCAGGGACGACCTTGGCGGGTTTCTGATAGATCACCTGCAGAATGTGAACAGGTCGCGGAACGAGGGGCAGAGGCACGACAGCGCTCCCTGGATTCGTTGCCTCGAAGAATCTCGACCCGTCCAGCGCCATCGTGAACACGCCATTGCCACTGACGTGGACGACAACGGGCTCGCGGGTGCCACCTTGGAGATATCCCGTCCACGAGATCCTCAGGGGCAGATCGACATCGCGCTGGTGTAACGCATAGTCGTACCCATACCGGCCGATGTCGTTCACAAAATGCAGGCCGAATGCGCTGCCTTCGAAGTTGACCTCGCGGTCGATACGAAAGGTGTGCCGTCCGAGCTGCCAAGTGAAGCGACCGATGGCGGCAGGCATTGTGTCGGTCAGTTCGTAGCTACCGCGCCACCCGTAAATCGCCCCCTGCGTCCCCGCGATGACCTTCAGCAGTGCGGCAAGAACCAAGACCGCGAGCCAGCGACCGCGAATCTGCGAAACGGGTTTGAAGACGATCAGGAAAGTGCCGAGCGAAAAGACGCCAACCAGGAACAGCCGACCCACGGTGCTCGTGGGGGTGCCCGCGAAGGGCGAATCCTGGGCTCCAGGTGCGATCAGAAGCACCAAGAAGACTCCCAGTCCGAGACTCAGGAGAATGTCCGATCGACGAGATGTTAGTGACGGTCTCGAAACCGGTGGCTGAGGCAAGTGGGGAATCGCTAGAGCGCCCAGTCGGGCCGCCTACTCGCGCGGTAGTTTAACAGACGCGCGCTGAGAGACCGAGTTGAGATATGCCACCGCCAAGGGCAGAAACCCAACGAAGCGAAAGTACTGAAGCGCCGTGAATGCAATCTCAAATGCCATGATGACCAGCCAGATCCACAGGGCTGCGGTGCGCGACTCCAGGTTGTATCGCAGAAACAGCAGCAGCCCTCCGTAAACCATGACGGCCAATGGCAGCGACCCCCTGACCATGTTGACGATATACCCCGAGTCGCCGAGAAAGAGGCTCTCGGAGGAGGAGAACCCGATAGGTGACAGTGGGTGCTCGGCCACATAGGCGAAGTTGCCCGCGAGCAGTCCTTCAGTGGCGTAGCGCGACCACAGCCCCCTGTATTTGTCGCCGACGAGCGCCGAGCGGAAGCTGCCGGCGGCATCGGACGCCGCCCCCTCGAACACCAGAATCAGAATCAGCGGCGTGGCCGTGGCCGCCAGCGCCAGCGGTGTGGCCGCCCACTGATAGCGTCGGCCGAGGTGCCACACCATCTGGAAGAGAGCGACGCCGGCGAGGAAGGTTCCGGTCGTGGACGTTACCGCGAACATGAGGGCGATATGACAGAGGGCGAACACCAGGTAGACGCGAGACCCTGCCATCCGGTAGGTCGTGAAACACAAATAGAAAAAGAGGTAGTACATGAACCCGGCGATTGAATGCGTACCAAACGTGAGGACCGGCTTGCTGAAGATATCCACCATGTTGCTCACTAGCTCTTTGTAGAACGCCGAATAGTTCGCCTTGACGAACTCGTCGGCAACTTTCACATCGAGCGTCAGAGCGAAGCCCAGTGCGATATTCACGAGATTGATGACGAAAAAGCCTCCATGCACGATGGCCGAAGGCGCCAGCGTCCGGAGATTGAGAACGTAGAGCAACGCGAGCTGGAGATAGATGAAGATCACGCCCGGGGAGTAATCCCCTAGCCCCGACGTGATCGTAAACAGCAGCGGCAGGGCCATCATTGCGAGCGAGTTGAGCACCAGCAAGGGCGAACCCAACCCGCGCGGCGCCGCGACGAGCGCCGCCAGCAGGGCACACGCTCCGAGCAGCGAAACGATCGTCATCTCCCTTGAAATGACACCGTTGAACGAACTCGGTACGTAGAACGCAAAGAATGCGAGCGCGACAACGAGCAAATTCCGCAGGGCGTTCGACGACATGTGATCCGAACAACCGAGCGTTGTATTCTAATGGTTTCCACGGAAACGGATGCGCATCCTCTTCGGCGTGCTCCAATCGGAGCCATCGCCTGGCCCACGATATCGAGTCCTCCAGTTCCTCCCGACGCTCGAACGCGCGGGTTTCGAGTGCGAAGTGATGGCCGCGCAGGGACGGCAATCGACAGCGACGTCGTTGAACAGCGAATCGCTTCACACAGCGGCGCGCGCGGTTCACTGGTCGCGCACGTGGACCGAGAACCAGACGTTTCTCGCCCGGCTGCTTCGAATCTTGCCGGAGTTCGATCGGGTGGTGTTGTATCGCATCCCGATCCCATCCTGGGCCGAACCTCTCCTGAAGCCACATCGCGGCAAACTGCTCTACGACTACGACGATGCGCTGGATGCCGTTCGAAAAGAGGGGAGCTCGCTGGAGAAGCTGCGCCGGCGCGTATGGCGGGCCGCGCTCGCGCGCGCTGTCCGCTGTTGTCACATCATCACGACCTCGAACGACCGAAACGCTCACGTCGTGCGTTCGTTGGGAGGCCGAGCCGAAATCCTGCCAACGTGTCTCGACGTCCACCGCTACGCACCGGGTGTCAGCCACGGTGATCGAGACCGCACGGTACTAGGCTGGATCGGCACGCCTTCCACCGCTCCGTACCTCGGCTCCATCGAGGGCCCTCTCATTAAGTTGAATGGGACCGCACGCTTCGAGATTCGACTCGTCGGAGCCGCAAGCAACCCGTTTCGCACGCTCGATGTGACGCTGCGTCCGTGGCACCTCGACGCCGAGGTTCAAGAAACCCTGGCATTCGACATCGGCCTGATGCCCATGCCACGGACGGACTGGTCGCGCGGCAAGGCCGCCTTGAAGGCGTTGCAGTACGGCGCGGCCGGTCTCCCCACCGTCGCCTCGTGGACGGAAACGAACGAACAAATTCTTGGAACGGACGTCGGCACGGTCTTGTGTCGGACAGACGATGAGTGGGCGGAGGCGCTGCAGCGCTTGATCAGCGACCCCCAACTGAGGATGCGCCTCGGAGCGCGCGGGCGGGCTAGAGTAACCGACCACTACTCGATTGAAGCCGTCGCACCGCGTTTGATCGAACTTCTTCGGGAGTGACGGACGCCCACAGCCTACGGTCCACGGTCCACGGTCCGTTACTGAACGCTTCGCAACGCGACGAGCGGATCCAGTCGGAGCGCCCTCAGCGCCGGCGCCAGACTCGCGACCACGGCCGCAGCCATCATGATCGCTGCGGTGACAACGAACGAGACCCAATCCATTGGTTGCACGGCGTAGAGCTGGCTCTCAATGAATCGCGTCAACAACGCAGCGAGTGAGGCGCCGAGAGCAACGCCAATCGCCGCCATGGTGATCGCCTGTCCAACCACGAGGCTCAGCAAGGTATTTCGGTTTGCCCCCAACGCCGTGCGAATGCCGAGCTCCGCGGTCCGACGTCGGACCCAGTACGACAGCATGCCGTAGATGCCGATCACGGCAAGAGTCAGCGCGATCGCGGCAAACGCTCCAGTCAGCCAGCTGAGAAATCGCGCTGGCGCCAAGTCGTGTCGCGACCAGCGTCTCGAGCGATTGCACGTTGAAGACCGCGATCACCAGGCGCAGATTGCTGAATCACCGATCGTGACGGCGCCGGCAATCGACGCTGGATCCCCGTCGGTTCGTAGCAGAACGGCAAACCCACGCGCGCTCTGGCTGAACGGGAAATACAGATCGGGATCAGCCGTCGGATTGCGAGGGATGCCACGCAGATTCGTCTCCTCGACGACGCCGACGATGGAGAGCCATGGACCGTCGGCGTCGAGGCTGCCCCGCTTGATGCGTCGTCCGATGGCGCCCTGGCCCGGCCAGAAACGCTCCATGACCTTGCGGCTCACGATGACGGCCGTGCTGTCTGTGCTCATGTCCGCGAGCGCGAAGTCCCGGCCCTCAATGAATCGAATCCCGAGCGTCTCGAAGTGACCGGGTGTTACGCGATGGACGTACGCGCGCGGTCGATTCGTCGCGTCGGTGGCCGCTTGCCCCTCGGCGACGTAGAAGATCGCGCCCGCGTCGACCAGTGGCACGTGGGTGGTGAGGCTGGCGTTTCGCACGCCCGGAAGCCCGCGAAGGGCGTCGACCAACGCGAACGGCCCGGGCCCCTGAGCGCCAGCGGGAGATGCTGCGTTGTCGACGCTCGACGGCGGCGCCGGTAACTGCACTCGCATCGTCAAGACACCGTCGGGCTTGAAACCAGGGTCGAAGTCGAGCAGTGCCGCAAAGCTGCGGCCCAGCAAGGCCGCGCCAACCAGGAGTGCCACTGCAACAGCGACCTCTCCGATCACGATGAGTCGCAAGGTTGACACGCGACCGCCGCCTCGAGATGTGAGCGCTCCCTCGCGCAACGATTGCGACAGCGATTCCTTGCCGAGGCCTCTCAGCGGCGTCAGTCCGATGCCTACCGTGGTCAGCACGCCAATCGCCGTGACGAACGCGACCGTGCGCCAGTCCACTGCGGGCGCCGCAAAACTCGGGAGCTGCACCGGACTGAGGGCGAGCAGCGCAGCAGACGTCCATTGGGCGAGCAGCAACCCCAGCCCACCGCCGAGCACGACCAGCATCGCGCTTTCGAGCAGGAGCAAGCGAACGAGCTGACCGTCTTCGGCGCCGATGGCGCGTCGCAGCGACATCTCGCGCCGCCGTGATTCGCCGCGTGCCAGCAACAGGCTGGCGACATTGGCACAGGCGATCGTCAGCACCAACACCACGGCGCCGAGCAGCAGCGACACTGCCGGCCTCACGTCTTGAAACACTTCGTTGGCGAGTGGAGACACTTCCGCCGAGCGCTTCTCGTTGGTCGAAAAGTACGCGCGTTCGAGTTGCGCGTTGATTGCGTGCATCTCTGCCTGCGCGGATTCCAGGCTGACGCCTTCCTTGAGTCGCGCCAGGGCAGGAAACGATCGATTCCCCCGCTGATTCAGCGCGTCCGGCGCGAATGACGTCCGCACCGGTGTCCACACGACGGCTTGATCGGATCGACCGCGAAACGACGACGACACGACACCAACGATGGTGAAGACGCGAGAGTCGAGCTGCAGCGTTCGGCCGATCGCCTCGGCCGAACGGTTGAACCGTTCCTCCCAGAGTCGCTCGCCGATCACAGCGACTGGCGACGCGCCGGGCCGATGATCGGAATCGAGGAACATGCGGCCGGCGACCGCTTGGACCCCGAGCAGTTCGAAGTATGGCCCGTCGATAATCTCGGCCCTCACCAACTCGGGTTGCCCGGCACCGTAGATGATGAAGCCGGACGAGATCCACGCGGCCATGCCGTCGTACGATTTCGACCGATCGCGCCAGTCGAAGAAGTCGGGGAATGACGTGCCGCGTCGCTCGGTGTGCTCGCGTTGGACGGTGCCGAAAATCTCGACCAACCGTTCGGCATGCGGATACGGTAGCGGGCGAAGCAGCACCGCATTGAACAGGCCGAAAATCATGGTCGTCGCGCCGAGACCGAGGGCGAGCGCCAGCATCGCGCCGATTGTGGTCGCCGGACTCTTCCAGATCGACCGCCAGGCGTATTTCAGGTCGGATGCCACAGATACCTCTTCGGCGAGCGCGAATTGCAAGCCATGTGCCCCGCGATTCCGGCCATATTTCGCGAGTTGGCATCACGAAGATGTTCGTACTTGCGCGGGGACTGTTCGGAAACGGTCACGAAGGACTCGCTCGCTGCCGCTCGCTCGTAGGAGTCGCTCGCCTGTTCGGCTCGCTCCTCGGACTCACCGCCTGCCGGCGGCTCGTAGGGGCGACGGCCGTTGCGGCCGTCGCTCGGTGCTCATCGAGACCATTAGCCGCGGCCGAACGGCCGCGGCCCGCACGAGGCGGCGAAGCCGCCGAGCCTACGAGCGCCGAAAGGCGCGAGTCCCACGAGCGAGCGTCAGCGAGCGAGCCCTACTCGTAGCGCAACGCCAACATCGGATCGATCCGCGATGCGCGCAGCGCTGGAATCAGCCCCGCGCCCAGCGCGACCAGGATGAGGACTGCAGCGGCGATGCTCAAAACCATTGGATCGTGCCCCTGCAGCTCGAAAAGCAGCGATTGGGCGAGCTGGCCAAGGCCGATCGCGGCCGCCAGCCCCAGGACCGTCCCGATCACGGTCATCCAGCCCACCTGTTTCAGGACCATCCCACGCACGCGGGCGCCATCCGCACCCAGTGCCATGCGCAGTCCGATCTCACGCGTCCGCTGAGCGACGGTGTAAGCGAGCACGCCGTAAAGGCCGACAGCCGCCAGCAGCGTCGCCAGCACCGCAAAGGACGCTGACAGCGTGCTGATCATCCGATCGAGAAACACGTTCTCTGCGACCTGCTGCGGCAGCGTCTTCAGGTTCTCGACCGGAAGATTGGCATCGAGCTTGGCCACCACACTATTCATCGTGGGTAGCAGTGTCTCGGGATCGTTGGCCGTCCGTACGTAGAAGTTGATGAATCCGATCTGGTCGTCCTGTCGGTAAGGAAGGAAGTAGACCGGCGGAATCTCCTGCTTCACCTCGCTGTACTTGGCGTTCTGCACGAGCCCGACGATTTCGATGTCGAGGGGCGACCCCACTTTCGTGGTGTTCGCCATGCGCTTGCCCACGGCATCGCGGCCGAGATTGAACTTCTTGGCAAACGCCTCGTTGACGACTGCGACCTTGGGCGCACCAATCCCATCGGCGCGCGTGAACTCGCGCCCGCTGAGCAGTGGAATTCCCAGCGTCCGGAAGTACGCGGGCCCGACGCGGTTGTACCGGGAGTTGGAATCCGTGTCCGGTCCTGCCGCGAATCCTTGAATCATGACGTTGTTGCCCCAGTTGCTGCCCGCAATGAGGCCAACCGTCGATGACGTCACACCGGTGACGCCCGGCACTGCGGCCAATTCGTCCTCGAGGCGCTCGAAGAGCGCCGCCGTTCGCTCGGGCGTGTAACCATTCAGCTGCGGCGAGATGGCAAACGTCACGACGTTGTCGGTCCTGATGCCGAGGTCGACACGACTCACATTCAGCAGGCTGCGCGTGAACAATCCGGCGGCCACGAGCAGTGTCATCGAGAGCGCAATCTGCGCCGTCGCCAGCGTCGCGCGGAAGCGGGAGGCGCCCTTCGACACGCCCTTCTGCCCCGCCTGATCCTTCAGCGTCGTGACCAGATCGGGCCTCGTGCTGTGAATCGCGGGGAACAAACCGAAGAGCAACCCGGTGCCAAGCGCCAGCACTGCTGCCCACATGACGGCGCTCCGGTCGAGCGAAAAGTCGATCGTCTGGCTGGCGTCACTCGGCAGCAGCGATGCCATCAAATCGAGCGTCCACCGCGAGACCAGAAGACCGCACAGCGCGCCGATCAGTGCCAGCAGCAGCGACTCGCCCAACAACTGCGTGATGAGTTGACGCCGATTGGCACCGACGGAGAGCCGCACCGCCATCTCGCCGGCCCGCCCCGCGGCTCTCGCGAGCAACAAGTTGGCGATGTTCGCGCACGCGATCAGCAGGACGAATCCGGTGACACCGAGCAGCAGCAGGAGCGGCGTGCTGGCTTCTTCGTGCAGTCCGCTCTGACCACGATAGCCTTCGGCCAGCGTCACCTCCTTGGCTTTGAATCGCGCCATCGTCTGGTCGCTCATGCCCTGCTGAAGCGGCGCTTCAACCTCATTGATGATGGCGCGATAGCGGCCGTTGATTTCTGTCCTGGCCTGCCCCAACGAGACGCCGGGCTTGAGTCGGCCGAAGACATACGCCCAATAGTTGCGCCGGTTCTCGAAGCCGTTGCCATTGGGCGTGGGTCGAACGAACCCGGGCTGCATCAGCCCTTGCATCGAGATCGGGACATACACGTGCGGTCGCGTGCCGAGACTCGTTCCATGAAATCCCTGCTCGGTGACGCCGACGATGGTCAGTGCCTGACCGTTCACGATGAGGGTTTCGTTGAGGATGTTGGGGTTGGAATCGAATCGGGTGCGCCAGTACGCATCGCTCAGCACGACGACGAAGTGACCGCCCTGCGTCTTGTCGTCTTCGGGTGTCAGCAGCCGGCCAAGTGCCGGCCTCACGCCGAGCACGGGAAAGTAGCTTCCCGAAACGCTCATCCCCTCGCCGTTCATCGTTTGACCGCGAAATGCGAGGTTGGCGCCAAACGACCGGTGTGCGGCGAGGCCCTCCAAGCTCGTCTGAAGGCGTTCGAGGTCCCTGAACATCGGATAGCTGAAAACGTCTTCGCACGGCCCCTGATTGCTGCATGAGTTCGAGCCCGGCTTGGGTCCGGGTGCGCCAAGATTGACGAGCCGGTCGGGCTCGCGAACCGGCAGCGGACGCAGCAGCATCTGGTCGAACAGCGAGAAGATCGCGGCATTGGCGCCGATCCCGAGCGCCAGCGAGACGATCGCAATCACCGTGACGAACGGGGTCTTGAACAGCGTGCGCAGCGCCAGGCGGATGGTGGCCATGGAGTCTATGACGAGAGTGGAGAGGGTGAGGTTTGCGGCTAGTTACAAGTTACAAGTTACAAGTTCAAAACGAAGTGCTCGAATCAAGCAACTGGCAACTCAACTTGTAACTTGCAACTTGTAACTTGTAACTTACCCGTCACATGGACCTCCTCCTCAGCGAGCTTGCCGCCAGCCTTCCCGACCCGGCGCAAGCCGTCCGAATCACGATACGTTTCTTCGCGGCGATCGCCGTCGGGGCTATCGTGGGGTTCGAGCGCGAGCAGACCGGCAAGGCAGCCGGCTTGCGCACCCACTTATTGGTATCGGTCGCCTCGGCGTTGTTCGTCCTCGCCCCGCTCGAGGGCGGCATGTCCACCAACGACGTGTCGCGCGTGATCCAGGGCGTGGCGACAGGCATCGGCTTCATCGGGGCGGGCGCCATCCTGAAGCGTAAGGATGACAGTGAGATTCAGGGCCTGACCACAGCCGCCGGCATCTGGCTGACCGCGGCGGCCGGCCTCGCGGCCGGCCTGGGGCGCCTCGGTCTGGCCTTGGCGGCCGCCTTCCTCGCGTGGGTCATCCTTCGGGTGGTCGAGAGAATCGATGCGAAGGTGGACGGGAAATGACGAAAGGACTGCTGACGCAGCAGTAGGACTCGCTCGCTGGCCGCTCGCTCGTGGGAGTCGCTCGCCTGTCGGCTCGCTCCTCGGACTCGCGGCTGCGCCGCTCGTTGGGGCGCGGGCCGTGCGGCCCGCGCTGGTACACTCGATAGCAATCGTAAGCCGCGGCCGAACGGCCGCGGCCCCCACGAGGGCCGAAGGCCCGAGTCCCACGATGCGAGCCGAAGGCGAGCGAGTCCTACGAGCGAGCGGCAGGCGAGCGAGTCCACTGTGCCAACCATCCGCTCGGATGGCCCGTCCAATTCCTTCGAAGCTCAGTTGTCCTATATGATGCATTCCTATATATGGTGACTCGCCTCCTCGACCGTACCGCCATCGACTCGGCCAAGAAAGGCAGCGCCGACCTGCTGATCCTGGCGCTGGTGGACGAGCAAGCGCTGCATGGCTACGAAATCGCCCGCCGCATCGACCAGCGTTCCGACGGGACGTTGCAGTTCACCCTGGCTTCTCTTTACGCCACGCTCTACCGGTTGGAGGAGCGCGGCTGGATTCGCGGGCGCTGGGTGGAACGCGCCGGACAACGTCGTCGCCGCTACTACCGCATCACCGACGAGCGGGCGGAACGTTCTCGCCGCCCAGCGCGAGGAATGGGCACGCTTCATTGCCGCGCTGACGCAAGTGGCGGGCATCGAGCCCGCGTGAGAGGTAGTGGGGTGAATCACCTCGATCAGTATCGCCATTCAGTCTTCCGGCTAAAGCCGGAAGCCACGAGTCCCAAAAACAATATTGCGAATCCCAAAACAATATCGCGTGGCTTCCGCCTTCAGGCGGAAGTTTGGCGGGCTGGCCGCTCCTGAGCCAGCGATTACATGAGATAGCCATGGAGCCGACCGCGAATGATTGGCGCCAACTCGTTCGACAGCACGCTGACAAGGCACACGTCGATCTGCCACAAGCGACCGTGGACGAGATTGCGCTGCACCTCGAGGATATCTATGGTGCCGCGCGCGCCGAGGGGCTCTCGGCAGCCGATGCGCATGTGCGCGCAATGGCCGCGCTCGAAGAGTCCCCGCTTTCCCAATTGCGACGCCACGCGTCGCGCGATTCGAGACGTCCATATGCTCGCGCTGCCGATGTCACCGCGCGAGGTGCGCAGGGAAGGAGCCTGTCCGTGTTGAGTGCGATTCGTCTGGCCCTACGTCAGTTCCGGCAACATCCGACGTTCGCCATCGTCACCGTCCTGGTGCTCGGGCTGGGCACTGGCGCCGCGACCACGGTCTTCACGATCGTGGATGCCGTCGTGCTTCGTCCGCTGCCGTACCAGGCACCCGACCGTCTGGTGACGCTGTGGGATACGAACACCGAAAAGGGGCTGGCGCACGATCCGATCTCGCCCGTCAACTTCATGGACTATCGCGCGCTGCCGGTGTTCAAGGATGCGGCGGCGTGGTGGCGACCCGGCATCAACCTCATCGATCCCGGAATGGATCCAGTCCGCGTCAACACCATCGAGGTCGGCGGCAACATCTTCGACGTCCTTGGCATCAAGCCGCAGGTCGGCGCGGGCTTCCCGGTCGACGGCCCGATGTTCGTTCCCAACG
Organism: uncultured Acidobacteriota bacterium; assembly: GCA_963802675.1. Classification (GTDB taxonomy): domain Bacteria; phylum Acidobacteriota; class Vicinamibacteria; order Vicinamibacterales; family UBA2999; genus JACCSI01. The sequence continues at coordinate 868,712 of CAWDJL010000013.1, read as the reverse complement.
AGCTGGTCGCGGTCATCAGCGATCGCCTCTGGCGAACGCGCTATAGCGCCAATCCTTCCATCGTCGGCCGACAACTTTCCCTGAACGGGACGCCGTACACAGTGGTTGGCGTCATGCCGGCGAAGTTTCATTACCCCGATGACATCGACGTCTGGCAACGCCTGCGATGGGATCTGACGCAGCACAGCCGCGCGGCCCACTTCATGGAAGCGGTCGGTCGATTGAGCGATGGAACGACGTTCGATCAGGCGCAGAGCGGCGTCGAGGCGCTGGCGCTGCGGCTGCAGAATCAGTTTCCTCAGACCAACAAGGGCTGGGCATCACGACTGGTGCCGCTGCTCGACGAGCAGCTTGGTTACTACCGTCCGGCATTGATGGTGCTCTTCGGCGCGGTCGCTCTCCTGCTCGTGATCGGCTGTCTGAACGTGGCTTCCCTCCTGCTGACGCGGGCGCTGTCGCGCGAAAAAGAAGTGGCGGTTCGCATCGCGATGGGCGCGGCGCCGCGGCAACTCGTCACGCAGCTTCTGGCCGAAAGCCTGGTGCTCTCGGTCGTCGGGGCTGTCATCGGGGTCATCGCCACGGTAGTGGCCCTGCCGATCATCCAAAGCCTGACGCCGCTCGATATCCCTCGTCTCGATGAGGCCACCGTGGACATCCGCGCTCTGGCTCTCGGGCTCGCAGTCGTTGTGGTGACGACGATCTTCTTTGGGTTAGTGCCCGCGTTGTTGCTCTTGCGCGGCCAGTTGAGCACCGACCTCAAGTCGGGCGAACGTGGCAGCTCGCGGGGCGCTCGACGCATCTACTCGGTGCTGGTCGCCGGAGAGGTCGCCCTGGCGTGTGCGTTGCTCGTCGCCTCTGCGCTGCTCGTGCGCACGGTCGGACGGATGACCGAAACACCCACTGGCATCGATGCCGAATCAGGTGGTCACCACCACGGTCCAACTCTCCGGGCAGGCGTACAACTCGTGGCGCGTCGTCGGCCAGACGCACGCCGCCATCATCGAGCAGATTCGTCAGCAGCCCGGTGTGCAGGCGGTGGGTGCCTCCAACTTCCTGCCGCTGGAGGTGGGATGGCGGGGTCCGTTTGGCATCGATGGACAGCCGGCGCCTGCTCGCCCCGAAGATGCGCCACAAGCGCAGTATCACAGTGTGAGCGAGGGCTACTTCGAGGCCCTTGGGGCGCAAATGGCCGAAGGCCGCGGCTTCGAGGTGTTCGACATTCCGGAGTCGGCACCGGTGGTCATCGTCAACGAGATGTTCGCCAAGCGCTTCCTCAGCGAAGGTGCAGCGGTCGGCCGCGTCATCACGTCGATGACGACCGGGATTGGACCACTGGGATTGAACCTCATACGCGCGCGCCCGGCCCCGCCGCCCGGTCAGCAACTGCCGCATCTGCCGCCTACGCGTTATGAGGTCGTCGGTGTCGTCAAGGACGTCAGAAACGTACCGCTTGGACAGACCGTCGAGCCGGCGTTGTATTTCTCGACGAGACAGTTTCCGTTCCGCGAGCAGTTCGTCGCGGTGCGTGCCGCGGACGCAAGTGTGGCGCTGGGCGCCATTCGCAATGGATTGAAGAACGCCGCGCCGTCGGTTCCAATGGCCCCGGCCCAGACCTGGGGCGAACGATTCGCTCGGCGGACAGCGGAACCTCGCCTGCTGATGACGATTCTCGTCTTCTTTGGCGCGCTCGCAGGGCTGCTGGCGGCGCTGGGCGTCTATGGTCTCTTCTCGTGGTCGGTGGCGCTCCGCACACGCGAGCTGGCCATTCGACTCACGCTGGGCGCCAAGCCGCTGACTGTCGGGGGTCTCGTCGTCCGGCAGAGTGCGGCGCTCGTCGCGATCGGTCTGGTCGTCGGGCTCGTCGTCGTCCGCGCGGCCGAAAGTGCACTGACTCGAGTGTTGTACGAAGTGTCGCCGAGCGATATGGGCTCGACGGTCGGCGCGAGCGGCGCTGCTGCTCGCCGCGGCTCTGATCGCGTGCATCCCGCCCGCCCTTCGCGCGATGCGTGTCGATCCGGTGGAGGGGCTGCGGGCGGAGTAATTCGATCGACTCGGCGCTTCGCGCCTCGTGGGACTCGCGGCTGCGCCGCTCGTCGGACTCGGGCCTTCGGCCCTCGTGGGGGCTCGGCCGTTCGGCCTCGCTTCCGACTGGTATCAAGCGCGAAAGCGGGGGCGAACGGCCGAGCCCGAGCGCCGAAGCCCCGAGTCCTACGAGCGGCGAAGCCGCGAGTCCACGAGCGCGCGAGTCCCACGAGCGCCGCGAGTCCCACGAGCGCAGCGAGTCCTACGAGCCTGCGTCCCACGAGCACCGGCCCTCAGGCACCCAGGCACCGTAGGCACCCCAGGCACCTTGGGGTTAGACTTCTCGGCCATGAAGCGGACGTTCGCCGTACTTCTTCTGGCGTCCTGCGTCATCGTGACGGCGTGGGCGCAATCGCAGCCCGGGCAGCCACCGAAGGGCCAGATGCCCGATCTCGGCCGTCACACGCAGCAGGACGACAAGGTCCCGCCGTTCGATTTCGATCAGTATTTCCTCGGTAAGTGGAGCTTCGAGTGGGACATGCCGGAAGGGCCGCTCGGTCCAGCCGGACGCGTCGAGGGAACGACGACGTATACCGGAGGCGGGGGAAGCTATGAGGCCGTCTCCGAGGCCACGGGACCGTCGGGCAAGTTCGCGGTCCGCGAGCGCCTGCACTATCAGAAGGATCAGAAGACCCTGACTCGTGAAGTGGACGACAGCCGCGGCTTCAAGTACCCGACAAACCGGTACGATCGGCGGTGACCTCGGTGGCTTCTACACGATCTATTTCGACAGCGAACCGTTCACCGTCAGCGGGAAACCTGTTCGCTTGAAGCACACGATGCGATTGACAGCGCCCCTCGCCCATCGCGTGTCGATCACGGTTGCAGAGGGCGACGGCCCATTCCGGAATTACGGTACGCCGTGGTGGCGCAAGGTTCAGTGAGTCACGTGACGACGCCTCAGAGGCACAGAGACACCGAAGCAAACGTCGCGGAGTTTTCATGCGACGTATCGCTTTCGCCATCGTTCTTTGCGGACTCGTGTTCGCGCCCACGGAAACGATCGGCCAGGGCGACGGCGGGTATCAGCTCGTCGCGAACTGGCCGAAGCTGCCGAGCGGGATGTACTTCGGATTGAAAGAGCCGCCCCCACCACCAGCCGAGCGTGAGGCGCAGGCGGCGGCGCGGCGGGCACGTGGGGCGCAAGGCGGAGCGGCGGGGGGCGGAGGCGGGCGCGCCGCAGACTCAGCCCGGCATCTCCGGGTCTGGCCATCGATCGCAACGATCGCATTTACGCGTTCAACCGCGGACCCAAGCCGGTGATGGTCTTCGACCGCGATGGCAATCTCGTCATGAGCGGCGCCGATCAGGAGATCAACGGCAAAACGATCAACCCGTCGTGGCAGCACTCAGGCGCGGTGGACTGGGACGGCAACGTCTACATCATCGAGCGCGACGCGCATCGCATCGTCAAGCTCAGTCCCAAGCTCGACAAGTTTCTTCTGCAACTCGGGACCACCGGAGAGAAGGGCAACGACGCCACTCATTTCGACCTTCCGTCCGGCATCGCCGTGCTTCGCAACGGCAACATCGTCGTGACCGACGGGTACGGCAACAACCGCGTGGCGATGTTCGGGAAGGACGGGAAGTTCATCAAGCAAGTCGGCAAGGGTGCCGGCGGTCCGCCGGACAAAGGCACCGGCACCGGGCGAGTGGGTGCTGCCGCACAAGCTCGCGCTCGACGCCGACGACAACATGTACATCGTCGATCGCGAGAATCGGCGGGTTCAGGTGTTCGACAAAGACCTGAACTACCTGCGCGAGATCACCAACGAGGGCTGGAACCCGTGGGACATCGGCATCTCGCGGCGAGGCAACGATGGCTTCGCCTACATCGCCGACCATGCCGGAGAACGCGTGCACAAGATCGCGTTGAAAGACGGCAAGATTCTCGCGACGTGGGGCAAGCAGGGCCTCGGCCCTGGCGAGTTCGACTGGGTCCACGGCGTCGTCGTCGACTCGCGCGGTGCGGTGTACGCGGCCGATACCTACGGGCAGCGGCTGCAGAAGTTCGTGCCGTCGGGATCGACCAGGTAGAACCCTAACAGAAACGAGACGCAGCCACGAAGAACACGACGTCACGAAGGCAAGAATCCAGAGCGATCTTCGTGCCCTTCGAGGCTACGTTCGTTCCGTGTTTCCGTGAGTCCGTGCTTCCGTGCATCATCACAGAATACGCTGCACCGTCCAATAGATCGCCGACCACCGCAATCGCCAGCGATGCCGGCACTACCACGCGCTGGTGATACCAGGTACGATGGCGGTACCAGTTGACGCACAGCGCCGCGATCGCGATCACGGTCAGCTGACCCGCTTCGACGCCAAGATTGAACGAGAGTAGCGCCGTCAGGAACTCTCCTCGCGGCAGGCCCAGATCGGACAACACACCGGCGAATCCCATCCCGTGAAGCAGTCCGAACCTGAACACCAGCGCTAGGCGCCATGGCTTGACTCGATTGGTCACGAGGTTCTCGATCGCCACATAGGCGATCGACAGCGCGATGAGCGGCTCGACGATGCGCGAGGGAAGCGCGACGAACCCGTACATGTCAGCGCCAAGGTGATCGAGTGAGCAATCGTGAACGTCGTGACCTGGATGAGGATCGGGCGAAGACGCACGCTCAAGAGAAATAGCCCGAGCACGAACAGAATGTGATCGAGGCCCTTCGGCAGGATGTGCGTGTAGCCCAGCGCAAGATATTCGCGCGCCACCTCCAGCGGGTCGCCACGCGGAACTGCCCCGAGAGATCGATCGTCCCGCTCCAGTCGGAGCCTTGAATCCACTCGGTCTGCGACGCGCCGTCGGCTCGGCGGACGGTCAGCGGATACGGATCGATGCACCAGGCCTAGAGCCATCGCAGGCTTCGCGCCTCAGCCGGCATGCGTCCGCGGAGGCGAAACGTCGCCAGCGGCGGCAGGGCATCGCCGGGTTGCGCGGACGGGCTGGGATGTACTCGGCGCGCGACGGCCGGACCTCGTGGCCATCGACGAACAGCACGACGCGATCGATGAAGACACGCACTGAGCTCGCGCAGCCGCGCGTCGCGAGCGGCGGGCGTCATGCCTTGCGGCACGCGACCGCCGGCGAACGACTCGAGTCGCAGGAGCAGCCAGGCCGGATCGTTCGCGATGTCGAGCACGAACGAGCCGTCGTCCCGAACGTCAGCGTGACCTGCGTCCGCTCGAGATCGTGCGCCGAGCGGCGCGCGAACGCACAGCAATAGGACGGCGAGAGCGCACGCCGGCAGAGTCGGGACACACGGCGTGACCTCTTCTATGGCCACGTTTGGGACGATCGAAGCGACCGTTGGGCCCTAGCAGATGCGCCGCGGAGCAGCGCACCGTGCACAGTGCGCGCGGCGGTGACCGGAGCGGCGCACGAGTACTGCTGCGAACGGGTTCACGGTGCAACGGTCACGCGTAGCCGCTAGGATACGCGCATGAGTAGAGGTGCGTTGGCCGTCGCTCTCGTGTTTGCCGCTGCACCGCGCCGGGCTGGCGCAAGCGCAGAAGCCCGCCGAGAAAATCGACCCGGTCGCGGTCGTCGGCTGCCTCAAGGAACGCCGGCGGTACCTGGATGCTGGTCAACGCCAGCGACCCGGTTCCTAGCACGGCCAATGCGCCGTCCCCCAAGGAGCTGGCCGAGCTGCGATACGCCGGCAAGAACGAATTGCAGCTCATCGGCGTTGCCATTTTCAATCTGCCGGCCCACCGGAACACTCGGTCGTCGTGAAAGGCCTGCCCATCAAGGCCACTCCGATCAGCCGGCTGAACGTCACGTCGGTCACGATGATGGCCGAAACTGCCCGCCGCCGCCGCCGCCCAAAATCGGCTGAATTCAACGGTTTTCGCGCGCGCACCGACCGAGCTGAACGGGGCCGGGAAAGGCTCGAGGCCAGAAGAGGGGCAGCCATGAAGCGTTTCGTTGCGGTCGTCGCCGTCGGTCTCTTGCCGTCGTCGCCGGCACCAGCCGTGTCAGCTCCGAGCAGGCCGCGCATCGCGACGCGCCGACCTTCACCAAAGACATCGCGCCCATCGTCTACAAGCACTGCGCGCAGTGCCATCGGCCGGGCGAAGTCGCGCCGATGTCGTTGCTCTCGTACGACGACGTGCGGCCGTGGGCACGGGCGATCAAGAGCAAGGTCGTCAGCCGCGAGATGCCGCCGTGGGGCGCCGACCCCGATCAGGGACTGAAGATGCGCAACGATCCGAGCCTGTCGAAGACGCAGATCGACACCATCGCGGCGTGGGTCGATGGCGGTGCGCCGCGCGGCAACGACGCCGACTTGCCGCCGGCACCGAAGTTCGCGAGGGATGGACGGTCGGCCGCGAGCCCGACTACGTGCTCGAGATGCCGGTCGAGTTCGACATCCCCGCCGAAGGCGAGCTGGGCGTGCAGATGTTCTATTCGAAGGTTCCGTTCGAGAAGATCGTTTTGCCGAGGTCCTCGAGATCCGGCCCGGCAATCGCGCGGCCGTGCATCACGCCGGCGTCTTCGTCGTCGACATTCCCGAAGGTGCGACGCTCGTCAACGGCCGCCTGATGGACAAGACGGCAAGGTGATCGGCGATCGCGGATCGTCGGGCCTTCCGCGCACCGAGGGCATGGGACTGCCCGGATCGGCGAAGCTGCTGTCGTGGGTACCTGGTCGCGGCGTGGATGCGCATCGGCCAAACGTCGGCAAGCGGATCCCCGCCGGCAAGTATCATTAACTGGCAGGTGCACTACAACCCGACCGGCAAGCCGGAAAAGGATCGCACGCGGCTCGGCATCTGGTTCAACAAGGTGCCGGTCACTCACGAGGTGCTGATCCGTCAGGCCGGCGATCCCATGGCCACCAAGCGCGGCGGTCTTTCGCTCTATCGCGCCGAAGGCAAGGAGATCGAGTACACCGCCGATGAGGGCAGCACGCGGCGACGGGGCGCCACGCCCAATATTCCGCCCTACGTCGAGAACTGGGAGCTGATCGGCATCACGCCGGTCACCGAGCCGATCACGCTCTACGCGATGTCGCCGCACATGCACCTGCGCGGCAAGAGCCTGAAGTGGATCGTGACCTGGCCGGACGGCCGCGACGAGGTCATCCTCAACGTGCCGCGGTTCGACTTCAACTGGCAGTTCAATTACGAGCTCGCCGAACCGCTCCACTTGCCGGCCGGCAGCAAGATCACCGGCATCGGCGTCTACGACAACTCGCCAAAGAATCGCTGGAACCCGGCGCCGCACCTGCCGGTGTACTGGTCGGAGCAGAGCTGGGACGAGATGTATCAGGCGTTCACCGAGTATTCGGTGGACAGCCAGCTGGTCATCAGCGTGAATCGGCAGACGACGCAACAGAAGCAGTAGAGCGGTTCATAACCTCAAGGCGGGTCCTGTCCCGCGGACTGCCCACACGTCCTCAGATCAATAGCACTGTCACGGGAGAGGCTCTTCCGGGCGTGCGGGGCGCCTGGCAAAGGAATGGGGGGGGCCCGCGCCGTCCGCGGCCATCCGCGAGCGAGGTTATGAAACCACTTCAAAGATTCCGACAGTCCGCGGATCATAGGTATGGTCGCGGGCTTTCCTCAGACTTCTTCTCATCCTTCCGTCAGTACGCCGTCGCCTCTTCACAGCGGCATGTTCCGCCGAGCCCGCGGGCCCCACGTCCGCATTTCCCGCCGGCGAGATCGTCGACCTCTCGCACACCTACGACGCGCAGGCCATCTTCTGGCCGACCGCCGAACCATTTCGTCACGATAAGGTGGCCGACGGCATCACCCCAGCCGGCTACTACTACGCGTCCAACAACTTCTTGACGTCGGAACACGGCGGCACGCATATCGATGCGCCGGTGCACTTCGCGCAGGGGCGACAGGCTGTCGATCAGATCCCGCTGGAGAATCTCATCGGGCTGGCAATCATCATCGACGTCACGGACGCCTCTACCCAGAGCGCGGACTATCAGGTTACAGCCGCCGATCTCCAGCGCTGGGAGCAGCAGCACGGCGCGATCGGGCCTGACAGTATCGTGCTGCTCCGCACCGGCTTCTCGCGCCATTGGCCTGATGCGGCGAAATACCTTGGCACCGCCGAGCGCGGAGAAGCAGCCGTTGCCAAGCTTCACTTTCCTGGGCTGCATCCGGACGCGGCCAGTGGATCGTCGACAACCGTCCGATCAAAGCCATTGGCATCGACACGGCGAGCATCGACTTCGGGCAATCCACCGTGTACGAATCGCATCGCGTCTGTACGATCGCAACATTCCGGCGTTCGAGAACCTCACCGATCTCGATCGGCTCCCGTCACGCGGCGCATACATCGTTGCGCTGCCGATGAAGATTCGTAACGGGAGCGGCGCGCCGCTACGGGCCGTCGCGATTCTGCCGAGGTGAGATCAGCGAAGGGCGCGGGGCAGGGGGCCTGGGACTTGGACTCCAAGGGCAGCGTGTTGTCAGTTGAGATCCGTCGGGCTGCCTCGTCAGACATGGACGCAATCGCCGACGCCCATCTGGACTCCATTCGCACGATCGGCCCGCGATACTACGCTGACGACATCGTGACCGAGTGGGCCTCTCGCGTCACCGGCAGCCTGTACACGAATGCGATGGCACGCGGCGAAACCTTCTTCATCGCGATTTGCTCGGACCAATCTCCGCCACCCGTCCTTGGCTTTTCATCGCATCGTGTGGACGAGGGCGAGCATCGCACGGCCGTGTATGTCCGGGGATCGGCCGCGCGACGGGGCGTTGGCTCGGCACTCTTTCGCGCCGCCGAGGCCCATGCGATCTCGGCGGGTGCTACGTGCATCCATGTGGATGCCTCACTCGCTGCGGTTGAGTTTTACGAGTCGAACGGCTTCAACCAGGTCGCGTCCGGCGAGCACGTGTTGTGGTCGCGACTCCGGATGCCTTGCGTGTTCATGCGCAAGGACGTGGGGGCAGGGCGTAGGGCGTAGGGACAGGGCGTAGGGCACAGGGCGCAGGGCGCAGGGCGCAGGGCGCAGGGCGGCCACGACGATAGTCTATGGAAGTGCCACGCCCGTCCGCGACCATCGTCAATGTTGGCTACCGATCGACCAACTTCTGGGTGGTCAGTGCCGGCCGATCGCGGCTGCTCGTGGATCTCGGGTGGCCGGGTATGGTGGGCCAGCTCGTAGCCAATCTCGAACGCAAGGGGATTCCGCTGAATGAAGTGACCCACGGCCTGGCCACCCACTATCACATCGATCACGCCGGTGCGGCCCAGGACCTGAAGCACAAGGGCATGCGGCTGATTGTCCTCGAACCGCAGGTGGAGGCCGTGCCGCTGATGAAGCGCTGGATCAAACCCGCTGACTCGTTTACGGACATCGCCACCCACGACAACGTCGTGCTCCGCGCGGCCGACAGCCGCACGTTTCTCGAAAGGCTCGGCATCGCCGGCGAGATCGTTCCCACTCCCGGCCATTCCGACGATAGCGTCACCCTGGTGCTCGACAACGGCTCTGCGTTCACCGGCGACCTCACGCTCGAAGTGATGGTTGCCGCGGAGGACCCAGTGGTCGTCGCACAAAGCTGGCAATCACTCCGCAACCGGGGTGTGACGACGATCTACCCTGGGCATGGGCCGATACATCCGATCCCGGCGGCGCGATGACCGTGTGGTATCCGCTGATTCCTTTCTCCCGCGGATTAGGCCCTAAAACCTTCCGCATCTTCCTAGCTTCCGCGGATTAGGACTCTCCATTTTCCCGACATTCCGCGGATGCGCTTCCCGCCCCTTCCGCGGTACGATGAGCCTCGATGATCCCGGCGTTCGAAGCCCTGCAACGACTTCGTGACGGCAATCGGCGGTTTGTTTCCGGCGCGCGCTGCCTCGACACGATCACCAACCAGAATCGTCCCAGCGACTTCGTCAACGGCCAGGCCCCGATCGCGGTCATCCTGGGATGTTCCGACTCGCGCGTGCCGGTCGAGATCGTGTTCGACCAGGGGCTCGGCGATCTCTTCGTCATCCGCGTCGCCGGCAACATCGTCGCACCATCGCAAATCGGCAGCGTCGAATTTGCGGCCGAGCGCTTCGGCACGCGACTGGTCGTCGTGCTCGGCCACACGCGTTGCGGCGCCGTCGCGGCGACGCTCGAACAACTGCAGCGGCCGATCGACCTTCAATCGCGCCATCTCGGGTCGATCGTGGATTTGATCCGTCCCGCGGTTCAAGGACTCCTCACCACGGACCTCCGGAACGATTGCGACGCCCTCGCCCGAGAGGCGGTTCGTGCGAATGTTCGCGTTTCAGCGGACGCTCTGCGCCATGGTTCGAAGGTGCTCGAGCGATTGATCGCGACCGAAGGGCTGCACGTGGTTGGCGCCGAGTACCCGATCGAAACCGGTATCGTCGACGTGTTCGATGGAGCGCCAGCTTTTCAGGATTAACCGAGGCGCACTCGCGATTCGAGCGCTGCTGCCCGCGGCCGCCTGCGGCATGCTGCTCGGCATCGCTGCGCGCCTGGTCATGCGGTTCGTCGCCATGGAGTCCGGACTGGATGGAGCCTTTTCTGTGGGAGGTTCCCTGGAGGTCGTGGCAGTTGGCGCGCTCATCGGTGCACCGGGCGCGTGGCTCTTCTTCGTGCTTCGTCCGCGACTGAATCTTCCAATCCCATGGGCCGGCGTGCTGTGCGGCCTCGGTCTTTTTCTACTCTTCAGCGTGATCCCACCACCAGCGGCCCGGTCCGCCCTTGCAAACACTCCCGATACGCCAGCGGCCACCGCCCTCGCGTTCGCTGTACTCTTCGTCGCGTGGGGGTGGATTCTCGAGTACCTGGGGCGACGCATGGTCTGGCTGCGGCCGCCCCGATAAGGACTGGCTTCGTCTTGCGATGGCATGGGCTTAGCGAGTCGCGCTACCAACGTAAACTGCCCTGGAACCGTGAACCCTGGAACCCTGGAACCCTGGAACCTTGGAATCTTGGAACCTTGGAACTGACCTGGAGGCTTCCTTGATGCCGCACGCGCTTGACGATCTGCTCACTCAATACGAACGCGGCCGACTCACACGTCGCGAGCTGCTTGGCGCGTTGGCGCTGCTGGCAACCGCGCCCACTGAGCTACCCGCCAAGGCACCTGTTGGAAAAGTCAGCCAGATGAATCACGTGACCATTTTTGTGCCCGACGTGAAGAAATCAGTCGCTTTCTATCAGGACACGCTCGGGCTTGCCGTGCTCACGCATCAGGATCCAGGTGTCAACCTCAGCACCGGTGTTGGCTTTCTCGGCATCTACCCAGCGGCGGCGGGATCCACGAGCGGCTCCATTCATCACTTCTGTCTCGGCGTCGAGGGGTTCCAGGCTGATGCCGTCGTGGAGGCATTGAAGGAACGCGGCGTGGCCGCGACCATTCGCATGCGCGGCGAGACAAAGGAGCTGTACTTCACTGATCCTGACGGCGTCCGCGTGCAACTCCAGGACACGAAGTACATTGGCGGCGCCGGAGTGCTGGGTGATCAGCGACCGAAATAAGCCGCCGGGTCGCCGGTCAGTTGTCAGTTACCAGTTGCCAGCTCAAAAGGCTACGCTCGTTCAACCGGCCACTAATCACCGGCCACTGGTCCCAGCCAGCGGGCACTGCTTTTAGACTGCCTGTCGACTCGGCTCCTGATACAGCCCGATGACATTGCCGCCTGGATCGCGGAAGCGTGCCGTAATTTCGGGCGCGTCGACGCCGATCGACTGGACGATCTCGCCGCCGTTGGTCGTGACGGCATCGCATGTGGCCGCGACGTTGTCCACCATGATGTAGATCACGAACCCCGGCTCCGCAGGCCGTCGGTTGAGCACCCAGGTTCCGCTCACTTCACCGACGCCATCATCGAACGCGGTCGAGCCGTCGCCGCGTCGGCGGATCTGCCAGCCAAACACCTTCTGATAGAAGGTGGCGGAGCCATTGATGTCGGCGGCCGGGATTTCGATGTAACAGATCTTGCCGTTACCGCGGGTTGGAGGCATAGTCTACCCTCGTTTTGCCGCCATTCTGTTCCGCGCGCAAGGCGTTGCGCAACCCACCCGTGGGAGCCGAGCCATGAGCCAGGATCTTGATCAGTCGAAGCTTCAAACGTTTGGCGGGCTCGCGCTCGACATCCTGAACAAGGGAGCGCTCGCTGTGATGATGAGCGTCGGCCATCGTACCGGTCTCTTCGAGTGCATGGCAGACCTCCCACCGGCCAACGCGGAGACCATCGCGAACGCCGCGGGCCTCAACCAGCGGTACGTCCGCGAGTGGTTGGGCACGATGGTCACCGGCAAGATCGTCGAATACGATGCGCGTGCGGGGACGTTCACCTTGCCACCCGAGCACGCGGCCTTCCTCACCAAGGCCGCGCAGACGAACAACATCGCGAGCTTTGCGCAGCTCGTACCCCTCATCAGCCTGGTCGAGGACGACATCGTATCGTGCTTTCGCGCGGGCGGTGGAGTGCCATATTCGGCCTTCAAGCGCTTTCCCGAAGTCATGCGGGAGCTGAGCGCTCCGACCGTCGATACCTTGCTGGTCGAGAAGATCCTCCCGCTGCAACCGGGACTGGTGGATTCGTTGATTCGCGGCATCGACGTACTCGAGGTTGGATGCGGCAGCGGGCACGCGATTAACGTCATGGCCAAGGCTTTTCCTGCCAGTCGATTCGTCGGCTATGACCTTCTCCCGGCGCAGATCGAGGCCGCCGCCGCCGAAGCCACCGCCTGGGAACTGACCAACGCGCACTTCGAAGTGAGAGACGTCGCGACGCTGCCGCAAAAGGAGTACTTCGATCTGATCACGGCCTTCGATACGGTCCACGATCAGGCGCGGCCGGCCGCGCTCCTCAGTCAGGTGGCCGCAGCTCTCAAGAAGGGCGGTACCTTCTTGATGTGGGACATCGGTGCCTCAACGGATCTCCACAACAATCGCGATCACTTGCTCGGTCCGTTTCTCTACGGCGTTTCGTGTATGCACTGCATGACCGTCTCCCTGGCGCAACAGGGCGAGGGATTGGGGGCGATGTGGGGGCGTGAAAAGGCCGAGCAGATGCTCGCGGCAGCGGGACTGGTCGGAACGACCGTCCAGCAGATTGACGAAGACCCGATGAACTGCTGCTATTTGTCGCTCAAACCCTGACGCGTCGACAGGCCGGTGCTCAAGGTATTTAGTGGCCCCTGTAACTGCTGGTTCAGCATCGAGCCTCCCATCTTCCGGCTAAAGCCGGAAGCCACGCGTGCCAAACAATCTCGCGTGCCAAACAATATCGTGTGCCAAACAATATCGTGTGGCTTCCGCCTTCAGGCGGAAGTCCCAAGCACGGAAGGCCAGTCGTTATTCAGCTGTTGCAATCCACTAGCCCGCCATCTGCCACTGTTTGATCGCGTCGACCGGCCACAACAGCATGATGATGTTGAGCGTCAGGTTGTCGCGAATGGCCAGCGCCACCCCAATTTCCATCGCCACCACGAACGCCACGCTGAACCAGATCGGCGAGCGGCGCGCAATCCAGAATCCCACCATCATCGCCACGATATCCGACACCGAGTTGATGACGCTGTCGCCGAAGTAGTCGAGCGCGATGGTCGCTGAGCGATATCGATTGATCACGAAGGGCGTGTTCTCGAACACTTCCCAGACCGCTTCGATGAGAACGGCCAACACGAATCGCGCGCCGACCGGCAGCCGTCTGGCGACCAGCCAGAGCAGCGCATAGAACGCAATCCCGTGAATCACGTGCGAGGGGGTGTACCAATCGCTGATGTGCTGCGAGTTCTCGGAGCTGACGACAATGCCGTGCCAGAGCTTGACGTAGCCGCAGCGACAGATCGGAATCCGGCCCATCGCGAACTGGGTCGCTGCGGTGGCAAGGACGATGACGAGCGCCGCGATTGCGTAGGGCCGCCAACCGCGACGCGTCATGATTCCATCAGCGGAAGCTCGACTGCAGTTTCTGGAGCTCGTCGTTCCCCGGGCACAACTCATCGTGCGACAGCTCGACCAGCGGGCGTGTGACGGTACCGCTCTGGTCGTGCATGTCCCGCGAATCGGGTGAGATGTAGAGCAGACCAGTCAGCACCTCACCGGCGGCTTGGCGCTCGCGGATGTAGCTGTAGGCCGCGTCACGATCGGTCGGGTCGTAGTCCTTGGCGATTTTTCGCAGCCGCACCCAGCCACCGTCGTGCAGCATGACGTTCTGGACTGTCCCCGGGTCGTACTCGGTGGTGATTTCATCGGCCGGCGGCACGAAGTCGGCCTGGACAACCTGGACGTTGTGCTCGCGGGTATAGGCGTAGCTCTTGGTCGAACCTTCATGATCGTTGAAGGTGACGCACGGCGAAATGACATCGACGAAGGCAAAGCCCCGATGCCCGATCCCTGCCTTGATGATGGGCACGAGCTGGGCCTTGTCCCCGGAAAAGCTTCTGGCCACGAACGTCGCACCCAGCGTGAGCGCGAGCAGGACGCCGTCGATGGCCTGCATCGTGTTCGCCTCACCCTTCTTTGCGGTCGATCCCTTGTCGGCCGACGCCGAGAACTGCCCTTTGGTCAACCCGTAGACCCCGTTGTTCTCGAGCAAGTAGAGCAGGTTGACGTTGCGCCGAATCGCATGGCACATCTGGCCGAGCCCGATGGACAACGAATCGCCATCTCCCGAGACGCCAATGTAGGTCAGGTCGCCGTTGGCCGCGGCAGCACCAGTGGCGATGGCCGGCATCCGCCCATGCACGCTGTTAAAGCCGTGCGCTTCGCGGAGAAAGTACGCCGGCGTCTTCGATGAGCAGCCGATGCCCGAGAGCTTGGCGACTCGATGCGGCGGAATCGACAGCTCCCAAAACGCCTGAATGACGGCCGCGGTGATCGAGTCGTGCCCGCAGCCGGCGCACAACGTCGTAATCGCGCCCTCGTAATCGCGACGGGTGAGGCCGATCTCGTTCTTCTGCAGAGACGGGTGAAAGACCTTGGGTTTAGCAATGTACGTCATAAAACCTGTCCGCTGTCAGTTGTCAGTTACCAGTTGTCAGTTCAAAGGGGCGGCTTTGAATTGGTAACTGGCAACTGAAAACTGACGTCTTAAGCCTACGCCGCCCGTTCCAACTTTGCCTTCACACCCGAGATCACGTGATGCGCGCTCATCGGGAAGCCACCGTAGTAGCGCACGGATTCAAGCTTCTCCACCGGCGTGCCGGTCTCGAGCATCAAGAGACTCCGGAGCTGCGCGTCGCGATTCTGTTCGACGACGAAGTTGACATCGTGTCCATTGAGAAACTTGCGCACCTCGTCGCCGAATGGGAAGCCGCGGACGCGCATGTAGTCGAGGACGATGCCCTCTTTCGCCAGCAAGTCCATCGCCTCGACACAGGCCGCATGACACCCTCCCACCGTCACCAGCCCCATGGTGACGCCCGGTTTCTGCCGGACGACCGGTGAGGGAATGGCCTTGGTCGCGCTTTGAATCTTGCGACCGACGCGATCGAGCACCTCTGCGTACTCCTGGTCGTCCTCGGTGTAGCCGCCGAACCGATTGTGACCCGAGCCACGGGCGAAGTACGCGCCTTTCGGATGGGTGCCTGGGTAGGTGCGATACGCGATATTGTCGCCGTCGACATCCAGGTATCGGTAGAAGGCCTTGACCTTCTCCAGTTCCTCGGCCGACAACACCTTGCCGCGATCCGGCCGATAGCTGTCGTCCCAGGTCAACTTCGGGATCATCCAGTCGTTCATGCCGATGTCGAGATCGCTCAATACGAAGACCGGGGTCTGGAAGCGATCGGCCAGATCGAATGCCTTGACGGCGAGCTCGAACGCCTCACGAGGGTCCGACGGATAAAGACAGATATGGCGGGTGTCGCCGTGGGACGCGTAGGCGCACATCATGAGGTCGCCTTGTTGCGTCCGCGTCGGCATGCCCGTGGAGGGACCCGTGCGTTGCACATCGAAGATCACCGCCGGGACTTCGGCGTAGTACGCGAGCCCGATGAACTCGTTCATCAGTGAGATGCCAGGGCCGGCCGTGGGCGTGAAGGCGCGGGCGCCCGCCCACGCGGCGCCGATCACGATTCCGATCGCCGCCAGCTCGTCTTCCGCCTGCACGATGCACGCAAGGTTCTTCTTGGTCTCAGGATCGCGGCGATAGCGTTGGCAGAATCCCCTGAATGCTTCCATCAGCGAGGTTGCGGGAGTGATCGGATACCACGCGCCGACCGTGGCGCCGGCGTACAAGGCGCCCAACGCCGCGGACGTGTTGCCATCGATCAAAATCGAGTCCTTGGTCCCGTCCATCGGCGACAAGTGAATCGGAAGCGGGCAGTCGAAATTCGCCTTGGCGTAATCGAACCCGAGGGCCACGGCGTGCCGGTTGGAGTCCATCATCGCCTTCTTGGCGCCGTACTTCTCGTTCAGCAACGCCCGGATGATGTCGGTATCCATCCCAAGAAAAGCCGCCAGCGCGCCGGCGTACGCGATGTTCTTCATCAGGATGCGTTCGCGCACGCCCTTGAACGATGCGTTGCACATCTCGGCCAGCGGAATCCCGAGGTAAGTCACGTCCGGCCGCTTGAGGCGATCGTCGAGCGGCCACGAGGAATCGTAGAGGAGCCATCCGTTGGCGTGAACTTCTGCGACATCCTTGTCGTAGGTCGCCGGATTGAGCGCCACCATCAGGTCGAAGTGGGGGGTCCGCGCGGTGTAGCCGTCCTTGCTGACTCGAATCTCGTACCACGTCGGCAGACCCTGGATGTTGGACGGGAACACGTTCTTTCCCGTCACCGGCACACCCATACGAAAGATGGCCTGCATGATCAGCCCGTTGGCGGACGCCGATCCCGTACCGTTGGCGGTGGCGATTTTGAATGCGAAATCGTTGACTCGATCCATCCCAACTTCCCAATCCAAGCCTCAGAGACTCAGAGGCGCAGAGCCAATACTCTCATCGTTACCTTGAACCTCTGAGTCTCTGAGCCTCGGAGGCTTGTCCGTGACTAGCGCGCCGCAAGCTCTGGCTCGCGCGTCTCTTGCCCGGCGACAGGGATATGCACGACGAACCGGCGCATGTCCCATGCATACGTCGGGCAGCGCTCGGCGCACAACCCGCAGTGCACGCAAATGTTCTCGTCCTTCACCATGACTCGGCCGGTCTGCTTCAACGCGCTCGAGGCAAAGAGCGGCTGCTCGTGATGGACGCGAGGAGCCGTGAGCCGCCCGGAAATCTCCACCTCGTCTCCGGCGGGTGCAATCGTCAGACAGTCGGTCGGGCAGATATCGATGCACGCATCGCACTCGATGCACAACGAGTCGGTAAAGTGGGTCTGAACATCGCAATTGAGGCAGCGTTCGACTTCGACCTTGGTCTGATCGGGGGTGAAACCCTCTTCGACCTCGATTGTCATCTTCTTGAACCGCTGCGGCATCTGCACGTGACGCATCTTTACCCGTTGCGACGGGTCGTAGTTGTTGCTGTACGACCACTCGTGCAGCCCCATCTTGGTGCTCGTCAGGGTCATGGTGTGCGGCGGTCGCTCGGTCACCGGCACGCCCTGGCAGTAGTTGTGGATCGAGATGGCGGCTTGGTGCCCGTGCTCGACCGCCCAGATGATATTGGCTGGTCCGAAGGCGGCATCGCCACCGAAAAACACTCCCGGTCGCGTGGACATGAATGTCGTCTTGTCCACGATCGGCATGTCCCACTTCTTGTCGAAGTCGAGACCGATGGTGCGCTCGATCCATGGAAAGGCATTGTCCTGACCAATCGCCAGCACCACGGTATCGCAGGGAATGACGACCGTACCGATCACTTCCTGTTTCAACGTGCCATCCATCTCGGTCGACTTGAACTGCTCGAATTCCATCCCGGTCAGGACGCCCTGGTCGATGATGAAGCGGACCGGCTGCAGGTTCTCGAGAATCTCGACGCCCTCTTCCTCGGCATCCTCGAGCTCCCACGGTGACGCCTTGAAGTACTTTCGTGTCTTCCGCGCGATGACCTTGACGTCCGTCGCGCCGAGCCGCTTCGCCGACCGGCAGCAATCCATCGCGGTATTGCCGACGCCGATGATCAGGACACGCTGACCCACCGAATCGACGTGACCGAAGTGGATCGACTCCAGCCACTCAATCCCGATGACAATCTGCTCCGACTTCGCGTCGTGACGGCCGGGGATCTCCAGCTCCTTACCTTTCGGTGCGCCGGTGCCGACGAACACCGCGTCGAACTCCCTGGTGTCAAGCAGACGCCCCAGGCTGTCGACCGGCGAGTTGTAACGAACCTCGACCCCCATGTCCACGATGTACCCGATTTCCTCATCCAGGACCTCTTCGGGCAGACGGAATGCGGGGATGTTGATCCGCATCAGGCCCCCCGGCCGAGGCAGCTTCTCGAGAATCGTCACCTGGTAGCCGAGCGGCATCAGGTCGTTCGCCACGGTCAGCGACGCAGGGCCGGCACCGATGAGGGCGACCTTCTTGCCGTTCTTTTTCAGCGGCGCGGTCGGCAAAAGGTGCCTGATGTCGTCCTTCTGATCCGCGGCGACCCGCTTCAACCGGCAGATCGCGACCGGCTTGCCGTCGACTCGGGTCCGACGGCAGGCCGGTTCACAGGGCCGGTCGCATGTGCGTCCGAGGATGCCGGGAAAAACATTCGAGTCCCGGTTGACCAGGTAGGCTTCGGTAAATCGGCCCTGGGCGATGAGGCGGATGTATTCGGGCACATTGGTATGTGCCGGACAAGCCCACTGGCAATCGACGACGCGATGGTAGTAGTTCGGATCGTTGGTATCGGTACAATTCATCACTATCTGATTGAATTCTATAGGAGATCCGGCGCGAGGACCGGCGCGTCGAGAATCGCCGCCGGACTGCTCACTTCTTCGAAGTGAGGGCGGGCTGCGTGGGTCACCAGGCCCTTGGCGAACTGCTCCGAGTCCGAGCGTTCGGTGATGGTCGGCACGACCCACCAGTCGGCCTGAAGTTGCTCGAGGGCAATGTCGACCACCACATATCCACGGTACTGGCCCGCGACATATCTCAGGTGTGGGCGGGACGAAAAAAGCGCGGGAATCCGCTCGAGGGTGATCGGATTCGGCGACGACACCGCAGGCGCGACGATCTCGGTGCCGATCGCGCCTCGTCCCGTTCGTGGGTCGTATTTGGTTGCATCGAACGGGTCGCGGGGGAGATCAAAGGCCCATGGGCTGTGAACGTCGCCGGTCAGCACGACCAGGTGTTTGACATTCGCGTTGGCCGTCATGTCGAAGACCCGGCCGCGTGCGGCTCGATAGCCTTCCCACGAATCATTGTTGGCCGCGGGTTTGCCCGGCGGCACCTGCGGCGCGAACATCACCTGCTGCCCGAGGATCTGCCACGGCTTGCCCGCCGCGGTTGAATCACGCAGGTTGTCGGCCAGCCAGTCCTCCTGCGCCGCACCCAGCAGCTGCCGTGACGGGCGTCCGATCTCGGGGACGTCACCCGCGTTCGCTTGCTGGTCGCGCGCCGCCAGGCGCGTGTCGAGCATCATGAGGTCCGCAAGATCGCCAAGGGGAAACTGACGATAGAGGCGATCGGCCGCTCCCGCCGACTCGCGTACGGGCATCCATTCGCGCCAGGCCTGAATCGCGGCGGCTTTGCGAACGGACCACTCGCCTTCTCCAGGATTGTGATTCTGAGCACCCCCGCTCCACGCATTGTTCGCACTCTCGTGGTCGTCCCAGATTGCGACGAATGGATGCTGACGATGCGCAGCCTGCAGATCCGGATCCTCGCGGTACTGCGCATAGCGCTCGCGATAGTCGTCCAGGCTGATCGTCTCGCGATCGGGCCGCGGCACGCGTCCCAGTGGCCGGCCATCCCCCTCCGGACGGTTGCCATAGCCGTTGTTCGGGTACTCATAGATGTAGTCGCCGAGATGGACCACCAAATCGAGATCCGGCCGCGCCGCGATACGTCCGTAGACGTTGAAGAACCCGAACGGCAGGTTGGCGCAGGAAGCAAGCGCCAGCTTGACCCGCTTGGCGGGCCGAGCCGGCAGCGTTCGTGTCCGACCCACAGCGGAGCGTGCGCCGCGCGCCGCGAAGCGATAGTAGTACGTGCTGCCGGCGGCCAGCCCCACGGCATCAATCTTGACCGTGTAGTCACGCGCCGCCGACGTTCGCATCGAACCCCGCGCAATCGCGCGCGACATGCGCGCGTCGCGGGCAATCATCCATTCGACATCGACCGTTGCGCCGGGCTCACCGGGTGTGACACGCGTCCACAAGACGACGCGATCGCGCAGGGGATCGCCGCTGGCCACACCGTGGCGGAAGACCGCCTCGCTCCCCTGCCGGGCGAACACGCGATCGACCCCCACGAACGGCGCGGAGCCGAGCGCGATGGCGCCAGCCGCCATGAAATCGCGCCGACTGAAGAGACGGGGCATGGGGGGATCTTAATGGACTGTTTACAGCAGTGGGACTCGCGCCTCCGGCGCTCGTGGGACTCGGCGCTTCGCGCCTCGTAGGGGCGGCGGCCGGTCGGCCGCCGCTCGTGTAGCCCAGGACGCTCTAAGCGCGGCCGAACGGCCGCGCCCTCACGAGCGCCCGGAGGGCGCGAGTCCTACGAGTGCCGAAGGCACGAGCCCCACGAGCGTCGCGAGTCCCACGAGCCGAGCCGGAGGCGAGCGAGTCCTACTGCTGCGTCAGCAGTCCTTCTCCCGTCGAATTCAACGTCCGATCTCGGATAGTCTCCGAGCGCGCGGTGGGGCACACTGAAGACATGCACTACCAATTGCTCGAGAGCCCGATCGGCGCGCTTCTTCTGGCCGGCGACCAGGCAGGGCTGCGGCTGCTGCTCTTTACCAAGGGCCGCGATCAGCGGGTCAAGCCCGAGCCCGGGTGGGAGCCCGACCGCGGCGCCCTCACAAACGCGGCCCGACAGCTGACCGAGTACTTTTCCGGCAAGCGGCGGACATTCGATCTGCGGCTCGCCCCAGTGGGGACACCATTCCAACAAACCGTATGGAGCGCGCTCCAGACGATTCCGTACGGCGAAACGACCAGTTACGGCGAACTGGCGCGTCGCATTGGCAATCCCAAGGCAGTGCGAGCCGTGGGACTCGCCAATGGATCCAACCCGATATCGATCGTGATCCCCTGCCACCGCGTCATCGGTAGCAACGGCTCACTCGTGGGATATGGCGGCGGCTTGCCCATCAAGCAGGCGCTGTTGTCGCTGGAACGGGGACAGCGGAGGCTGCTCGAGGACTGCTGACGCAGGACCGACTCGCTCGCTGACGGCCTTCGGCAGGCTCAGACCAGCCCTGAGCGAAGTCGAAGGGCGCTCGTAGGAGTCGCTCGCCGTTGGGCTCGCTCCTGGGACTCGCGGCTGCGCCGCTCGTTGGGACGCGGGCCGTGCGGCCCGCGCTTGTACACTCTGATAGCAATCATCAGCCGCGGCCGAACGGCCGCGGCCCCCACGAGGGGCGAAGCCCCGAGTCCCACGAGTGCCGAAGGCACGAGTCTTACGATGCGAGCCGAAGGCGAGCGAGCGGTAGGCGAGCGAGTCCTGCTGCCGAAGCCAGTCCTCGTAGATAATCCCCCCGTGCCTGTGACTCTCGGTTTGACCCGCCTGCTGGATGCAGGAACACTGCGCGGCCGCCGCATCGGACTGGTCAGCAATCCCGCATCGGTCGATCCCGCTCTCCGCCACATCGTCGATCTGATGCTCGCCGATCGCCGCCTTGATGTCGTTGCGCTCTTTGGGCCACAGCACGGTTTTCGCTCCGATGTTCAGGACAACATGATCGAAACACCGCACGGCGAACTCGAAGCCGGCAAGCGACGCGTGCCGCTGTACTCGCTCTACAGCGACACGCGCCAGCCAACCGCCGCCATGCTGGAGGGCGTCGACACCTTGGTGATTGATCTGCAGGACATCGGCACCCGCATTTACACCTACATGTACACCATGGCCAACTGCATGCGGGCGGCTCGCCAGCATGGCATCAAGGTCATCGTGTGCGATCGACCCAACCCCATTGGGGGTATCGAGGTCGAGGGGATCACCCTGGAAGCTGGGTGCGAGTCGTTCGTGGGCCAGTACGCGATTGCCACGCGACATGGCATGACCATTGGCGAGCTGGCGCGATTGTTCAACGAGCATTTCGAGATTGGGTCGGACCTCGAAGTCATCACGATGGACGGCTGGCGTCGCGCGATGTACTGGGATGACACGGGCTTACCGTGGGTCCTGCCGTCGCCGAACATCCCGACGCTCGACAGCGCCCTGGCGTTTCCTGGGACCGTTCACATCGAGGGCACGACGGCGTCGGAGGGACGCGGCACGACTCGACCGTTCGAGCTGGTTGGCGCGCCGTGGGTGCGCGCGGAGGCGTTCGCGGCGGCCCTCAATTCCCGAGGCCTGCCTGGCGTTCGCTTTCGTCCCGTGGTGTTCGAACCGACCTTCCAAAAGCACGCGCGCGCGACGTGCGGCGGTTGTCAGATCCACGTGACCGACCGCTCCGCGTTCCAACCGGTCGTGACCGGCATGGCGATCATCGACGAGCTGCGCGCCGCAGGTCCAGCCAGCTTCGCTTGGAAGCCACCGCCGTACCAGTACGAGCAGGACAAACAGCCTATCGACGTCATCGCCGGCTCACCGTCATTCCGCGCTGCGATCGACGCCGGTGAGCGGGCCGAAGCGATTGCGTCGCGATGGCAATCGAGCGTCGCAGCCTTTCGACGAGTGCAGCAGCCGTTCCTGCTTTACGACTAGCGGAAGTCTTACCTGACCCCGATCGCCGATGACGCTCCAGTTCGAAACGACAATTACCGTCCAGGCACCGGCCTCCCGGGTGCTCACCGCATTCGTCGATCCGGTTGACCTCACCAGGTGGTGGGGCGTCGTCCGGTCGGTCACCGTTCCACGACCCTTGGGAACATTCGCCGTGGAATGGCGCGAGCGAGACTACGGCGACGAGATCCTCGGAAGGCTTGGGGGAGCGTTCCACGGGACGGTGATGGAGTATCGCCCTGGGCAGGAGCTCTTCGTCGCGGAGGCGTACTGGAATCCCCCCGAGGGGGAGCCGATTGGCCCGATGTCGCTTCAGGTCCGGTGCACCCCAGTCGACACGCTGCGGGCCACCCAATTGACGGTCTGCCAAAGCGGTGAGGACGAAGGACCGCGATGGCAGCGCTACTTTCAAATCATCGGCGCCGGATGGCACACGGCGCTCGCCGACCTCAAAAGGTATCTGGAACACGAAACCGCCGGGAGCCAGCGATGACTCGCGCGGATCAACCCACCTTCATCAAAGCGCTCGGGCTTTGGGATGTCATCGCGATGAATATCGTCGCGGTCGTGGGGCTGCGTTGGATCACGCGGAGTGCACGCGTCGGCGCGCCTTCGGTCTCACTGTGGATTCTGGCCTGCCTCGTTTTCTTCATTCCGCTTGCACTTGCCTTGATTGAGCTCTCGAGCCGACATCCCGAACAGGGGGGCATCTACGCCTGGGTTCGGCGGGCGTTCGGTCCCTGGCACGGGTTCGTTTGTGCCTGGTGCCTGTGGGTGAATAACCTCTTTTACTTCCCCGCACTCCTGCTCTTCGCTGCTGCCAACTTTGCGGTTTTCCTCGGGCCTTCGGGCGAGGGCCTCGCCGACAATCACCTCTACTCGGTCCTCTTCGTGCTGGGATTTCTGTGGTTCTGCACCGGGATCAACATCATCGGCCTCGAGGCCGGCAAGTGGGTGCAGAACCTCGGCAGCGTGGCGACATGGATTCCCCCCGCCCTCCTGATCGTGTGCGGAGCCGTGGCGTTCGCAACCCTTGGATCGGCGACCTCTTTTGCACCCGCCAATCTGGTTCCACGAGAGGATCTGCTGACGACGATGAGCCTCTGGTCGTCGATGTGCTTCGCCTTTTCTGGTTTCGAGATCGCGACGATGATCGGCCAGGAAGTCAAAGATCCACGTCGCACGATTCCGAAGGGAATCATCGTGGCCGGCGTAGTGGTCACGGCAATCTACATTCTCAGCTCCGCGTCGGTTCTGGTAGCCGTCCCCGCCAGTGAGCTGGCGGAACGCAGCGGCATCGCGGACGCGGTCGACTTGACCACCGGCCGGCTGGGGCTGGCCGGCATGGGCGCACTCACGGGGCTCCTTCTCGTCGTCGGATCGATTGGCGGAACCAACTCCTGGGTGGCTGGCGCGGCACGAGTCCCCTTCGCGGGCGGTGTCGATGCCGTGTTGCCGGCGGCATTCGGTCGGCTCCACCCACGTTATCGAACGCCGCACGTCGCCTTGATCATCCAAGGCGTCACGGCCTCGCTC
The DNA here is from genome assembly GCA_963802675.1 of uncultured Acidobacteriota bacterium. Classification (GTDB taxonomy): domain Bacteria; phylum Acidobacteriota; class Vicinamibacteria; order Vicinamibacterales; family UBA2999; genus JACCSI01. The sequence continues at coordinate 844,365 of CAWDJL010000013.1, read as the reverse complement.
TTGTTTCTGGCGAGCGTGTTCGTCTCGCTTGGCGGGGAGGAAACCACCGTGCAAGAGTCGTACGACATCATGGTCAATCTGACCATCTTGATCTACTTCGTGCCGTATCTCTATTTGTTCGCCGCCTGGGTGCGCCTGCGCAGCGAGACGGCAACTGTACCCGACGGCCGGATCGACATTTTCACTTCACGCGCAGGCGTGTGGCTGACAGCCGCATGCGGATTTCTTGCGACGCTCATCGCGATAGGACTCGTGTTCGTCCCACCACCCGATACCGAGAACGTCCTCAACTACGAAGCCAACCTCGCCGGTCAATCCGTGCTGCTCTTCGTGATTGGGTTCGCCTTTTACGCCGTCGCCCGGCGTCGCGCGCGCGGCGCTTAGAGGGCAGGTGGGTCAGGTGGGGCGGGGTTCAGACGTCGTGATCATCGGCGGCTCGGTGGTGGGCTCGAGCGCGGCCTGGCACCTTCGTCAGGACGGCTTTACCGGCCGCATTGTGGTCGTGGAGCGCGACACGTCCTATGCTCGCGCCTCGGCGTTCCTCGCCATGGGAGGTATTCGGCAGCAGTTTTGTACGCCAGTGACCGTGCAGATGGTGCAATACAGCGTGCAACTGTGGAGGGGCTTCGACCGGCGCATGACTGCCTTTGGCAACACGCCACGTGCGGCGTTCCGCCAACGGGGTTACCTCTTCCTGGCGAATGCGGCTCGATCCGCTGCCTTGATGGAGCGTTACGAACAGCAGCGGAGGGCTGGCGCATCGATTCAGATGCTGTCGCGCGACGATGTGCAGGCGCTGGTCCCCGATTTGTTCCTTGACGACATACTCTTTGCGGTTCTCGGTCCAGATGACGGCTACGCCGCGCCGCGGGAGGTCCTGAAAGGATTTCAGCAAGCGGCAGTGGCCGCGGGCGCTGACTACATCAATGACGAGGTCAGCGGTGTGCGGATCAAGAGCGGGCGCGTCTGTGGGGTGAGCCTGTCGTCCGGCTCGATCATCGATTCGCGGCTCGTCGTCAACGCCGCCGGTCCGTGGGCCGGACGAGTCGCCGCAATGGCTGGTCTCGACGTGCCGGTGCAACCAATGCGTCAAATGTTGTTCCGCGCCACACTGCCGTCTCGTTGGCCCCATCGATTCCCCGTTGTCATCGACCCCGACGGCGTGCATTGGCGTCACGATGATCCGCCCACGCCGAACGATCCCGACAAAATCATTGTCGCGATGACCAAGTGGGATGAGCCGTACGGCGAGAACTTCTCGCCCGACCTGTTACGTTGGGAGCAAGAGTTTCTTCCGGCCCTGATCCATCGACTCCCGGCGTTCGCGAAGCTCTCGAATGTCGAGGGCTGGGCAGGCCTCTACGAAATGACCCCGGACCACAACCCGGTGCTCGGCGAACACCCCGCACTTCGTGGGTTCATCTTCGCCAACGGCTTCAGCGGCCACGGCCTGATGATGTCGCCAGCCACTGGGAAAATCGTGTCGGAACTCGTGCGCACCGGAAGGAGCACCACGTTCGACGTCGGTCTATTCGCTCCCGATCGGTTCGAACGTGGTGCGTTAGTGCATGATGCTGCGACGATCTGAAAGAGAACGGACAAGCCACAGAGGCACAGAGTCACAGAGCCGGAGGATCAGAATCCAACTAGGGCTCTGTGTCTCTGAGCCTCTGAGGCACGTCCGTAACCGTTCTTCGCGATGTGCTACTGCCCCAGTGAGATCGCCAGCGCTCGCACGGTCTCGCCGTTTCCGATCGCTCCCAGGCTGCGACGATTCGCGAGATCGAACAGCACCGTCTGCGCGGACGGCCCGGCGGCAACGGCCACGAGAATCTGCCGCATGCTGATGTCAAAGCCCAGGACGTCGCCGGCATTGCCGCCCAGCGGAAGAACCGTGTTCAGCACCCCGGCGTTCGGGGGGTCCTGGCTCGCGCCAACATCAAGGCCAGTGTCGATCACGAACAGGGTCGTACCCGTCGCGGGGTTGTTGTCGGGATTGGTGTAGGCCGCGCCGCCCACGCGTGGCGTTTGACCCGCATTGGCATCTGCTGGTGCAAAGCCCAAGGTGCCGTCAACTGCAGCGACCGCGCCGGTATCGGGATGAAGCCGAAGATTCTGGCCGGTGTCGCTCACCACGCGAATGCGATCGACAGTGGGGTTGAAATCGAAACCGAACTCGTTGCCGGAGAGCGTCGTCGAGAGCGGCGGACCGACACGGGTGGCCGCGCCCGTCCGGGGGTCGAGGATGTAGAGCTGGCTGCTGCTCCCAAGGGCATAGAGCGCATTGTTCGCAGGCCGGAAGTCGATCCCGACGATGCGTTCGCCGGTGTTGAGCGGGGCGATCGGGACCCGCGACAGGATGTTGGTGGCGCTACCGGCGTCGAAGCCGATGAGCTCGTTGTTCGCAGTGACGGCAAACACGCGTTCCGCTGGTGGAGTCGCTGGCAGGCCAAAAAAGACCGCGAGGTTGGGCACGGTTTCGCCGCCGCCGATGGTCCCAGCATTGGTTGGTTGCGTGCCCTTGAATTGCAACAATGTCGAGGTCGAGCCTCCTGCTGATTGATACGCGATAAACGCATCGGTCAGGCCGATGTCGAATCCAGCACGGGCCACGTCAACGCCGAGGGGAAGAAGCGTATTGAGACGACCGTCGTTGGGTGGATTCTGCGACACGGCAAGATCGAGCGCAGCGTCGATGTCAACCAGCAACGTGCCGGTCGCTGGATCGTTGTCGGGGTTGGTGTACGCCGCGGCCGTCACTTGCGGTGTGCGCCCCGCATTGGGGTCGCCTGCTGTGTATGTGAGCACGCCGTCGATGGCGGCAACCGCACCGGTATCCGGGTGCAGCCGCAGATTCTGCCCCGCGTTGCTGACCACGCGAATGCGATCGACCGTCGGATTGAAATCGAATCCGAAATCGGTGCCGGTCAGGGCCGGGGTGAACGGCGAGCCTACGCGCGTCGCTGCGCCGCTGAGGTAATTGATGATGTAGAGCTGGCTCGTGCTGCCAAGCGCGTAGAGCCGGTTGTTGGCCGGGCGCACGTCAATGCCAAGAATCAGCTCGCCAGGCGCAAGGTTCGTAATGGGAACACTGTGCAGCAACTGCGCCGGATTCACTGACGAGAAGGCGATCAGTCGGTTCGACGGGGTGACACCCAGAAGCAATTGCCCGCCGCTCTGCGCCGACGAATCGGTGCTCGCAAGCAGCAGCATCACCGCCGACACTATTCCGACGACTGACCTCAATCCGATGATCGCGCGTGGTGCTCGCATAATGCCCTCCTGCCCAACCTCGACCGCCGAATCACGGCTGAAGGTTGGCCCGCGAGAGTAAGACGCGCGTCAGGCTCTCAGGGATCCGAGGCGGGAGCCAAGCGATATTGTTTTGGAATTCGTGGCTTCCGGCTTTAGCCGGAAGATTGGCGCAGCGATCTCGATCCAGCTGATGCACGGCACGACTGCCTAGATTCGGCGGACGCGGAGGACGTTGCCGGCGCGAGTTTCGAGGTCCGGGCTCGTATTGACGATTACCGCGACTGCCGGCGACCCGAGATGGCCGTGCTGGCGGAGGCCACCGACCACGCGATCGGCGACGCCTTCCGTTTCGCCGTCAATCGACTCGATCACAGGTGTCACGCCCCACCACAGCGACAAGCGCCGAGCCACGTCGACGGAATCAGTGACGGCAAAGATGGGCACTCCGGGCCGGCGCGCCGACAGCAGCCGAGCGGTCCGCCCCTCGCGAGTGATGGCGATGATGGCATCGGCCCCGCCGCGAATCGCCAGCGTGACCGCGGCATCACTCAATGCCGGGAGGTGATCGGGGCCCTTGGCAGAAGGGACCGGCAAGGTCCATATCGGTGGAACCGCTTCAGCATTGCGCACGATCGAGTCCAACATTTGCACGGCGCGGACCGGGTGATTGCCGACGGCTGTTTCACCCGACAGCATGATGGCATCCGCGCCAGCATCAACAGCCCCCGCGGCATCGGACACCTCGGCGCGAGTTGGGCGAATTTCGGTGCGCATCGACTCGAGCACCTGCGTCGCCACGATGACGGGTCGCCCTCGGTCGCGTGCCAGCCGGAGTACTTGTTTCTGCACCTGCGGCACCTGTTCGAGCGGCATTTCAAGGCCGAGGTCGCCCCGTGCGACCATCACGGCATCCGCCGCCGCCACAATCTCGTCGAGGCATTGGATCGCTTCGGGACGCTCCAGTTTGGCGACGATTGGGACGTCGGGGCGTCCAGCCGCCGCCGTGATCGCGCGTGCACGCACGATGTCATCAGCTGATTTCACAAAGCTCAACGCGACCAGATCGACGCCGGCAGCCAATCCAAAGCGCAAGTCGGCTTCGTCCTTCTCGGTGACGCCAACGGCTGGCAGAGGCACATTCGGGGCGTTGATCCCCTTATGCTCGCCAAGCGGCCCACCGTCGACGACTCGTGCGGCAATCGCATCGCGGGACGTTCGTTCGACCGTGAGTTCAATCTTCCCGTCATCGAGCAGCAAGCGATCGCCCGGTCCGACCGCGGCCGCGAGGGGGGCGTAGGTGGTCGAAATCGATCCCCGCTTGCCAACCGCGGTACCGATACGAATCTCGAGCGGCTCGCCCGCTGAAAGCACAATTGGCGTGCCGTTCTCGAGACGACCGGTACGAATCTTGGGCCCGCTGAGGTCTTGCAAGACACCAACCTCCCGCCCAGCCTGACCCGCGACCCGTCGGATCAACTGCAGAACGGTGCCATGACTGTCGTGATTGCCATGAGAGAAGTTGAGCCGAAAAACGTCGACACCGCTCGCCACCAGTTGCTCCAGCACCTCCGCGCTGCTCGACACTGGTCCGATGGTCGCGATGATCTTGGTGTGACGCACGGCTACAGGGTACATTTGAAACGCGCATGTCCGCGATCACGCCGGCGCCGGTTCTCGATTACCTCAGCACACTTCGCCCGTGGCCACATCCCGAGCTTGAACTGATTGCCGCAGAGGGCGCGCAGGCTGGACTTCCGATTGTCGATCCCCACACCGGAGCACTGCTCCACACACTCACTCGAGCGGCCCGTGCCGGCCGCGCCCTCGAAATCGGAACCGCCATCGGGTTTTCCGGGCTATGGATCGCCAGCGCCCTGGCCCCTGACGGCATGCTGATCACGCTCGAGCGTGACGCCAGTCGCGCCGCCATCGCTCGTGACCACTTCGCCAGGGCCGGGCTGGCCGACACAGTGACGGTGATGGTTGGAGACGCCAGCAGATATCTCCACAAGGTAGCCGGCCCGTTCGACTTGATTTTTCAAGACGGCGACAAGCAACAATACGAGCCCATGCTGGATCGGCTGATCGAGCTGCTCCGACCGGGTGGGATACTGGTCACCGACAACGTGTTGTGGAATGGAGAGGTCATCTCCGGCTACATCGATGCGCCGATACACGAGGCCGGCGATACGGCGGCCATTGCAGCATACAATCAAAAGCTTGCACGAGACCCTCGAGTCTTCACGACGTTTCTTCCGGTTGGGGATGGCGCGGCACTCTCGATTAAACGCTAGACGATGCGTTCAAGTAACCTACGATGCACGGAAGCACGGAAAAACGATGGCCACGAAGAACACGAAGGCCACGAAGTTACGAAGAGTTTCTTGGATCCAACTTCGTGTCTTCGTGCCCTTCGTGGCTACGTCTTCTTGCGTGTTTCCGTGCCTTCTGCCTTAAGGCGGAAGCCACGTGTCGTGTGTCAGTGTTTCCGTGCTTCCGTGCTTCCGTGCCTAGTACGTAGACGCTTCTCTTATGACTATCGAACAATGGCTCGAAGACGCAAAGTCCGATGCTTATCGCCGGAAACTGCCGGAGCTAGCCGACCTCCTCGAGGGGCTCGCGAAGTCGACGGCGGCACTCCGATCCGCCGATTGGAATGAAGATGCATCGGTTCCGTGCGAGGTGACAGAGTCTTCAAGGCATCAGGACCCGTCGTGACGACGGCTGACGTCACCATTACCGACCTGGCGCCGCGCGTCGCACGGGGCGAGATCCGCGCGGAGCGCCTCACCGAAGACGCGCTCGCCACCATCGCGAGCCTCAATCCACGCCTGAACGCGTTCATCACCGTGACGGGTGACGAGGCCCTGACGGCAGCGCGTCGTGCCGATCAGGAGATCGCGGCTGGCAGGCATCTCGGGCCCCTTCACGGCATCCCGATTTCAATCAAAGACCTGATCGACGTCGCCGGCATCCCGACCACGGCTGGCTCAAAACTGAGAGATGGCTGTCTCGCCGGCAGCGATGCGCCGGTCGTCGCGCACCTGCGCGCGGCCGGTGCGGTGCTGGTGGGCAAGACCAACCTCCACGAGTTCGCGTTCGGAACGACCAACGAGGACTCTGCTTGGGGGCCAGCGCGACATCCAATCGACGAGACGCGGTCGCCCGGTGGTTCGAGTGGCGGGTCGGCCATCGCGGTCAAGACAGGCATGTCGATTGCCAGCCTTGGGACCGACACGGGGGGATCAATTCGTATCCCGGCGGCCGCGTGTGGCATCGTCGGGTTGAAGCCGGGCTGGGGGGAAGTTTCCTCCGATGCGGTCGTGCCGCTGAGCCGCCAGTTGGACCATGTCGGCCCCCTGGCGAGGTCGGTGGACGATGCGGCGCTGCTCTACGACGTTCTTCGGGGCGTCGCGCTACGTGTGGAGGCGCCAATCCAGTCCGGACGCGTCGGCCTGAAGCTGGCGGTACTCGACGGCTACTTTCTGGATCGCTTGAGCGTCGAGGTCGATCAGGGCTTCCACTCGGCGCTCGAGACACTGCGGCGTGCCGGGGCGACCGTCAGCCCCGGATCGATTCCGCACGCTCCACTGATCGCCCCCGTGTATCTGCATCTCGTGCTGGCCGATGCGGCTGCCTATCATGCGGCCACGCTCGAACGCCGCCCGCATGCCTACACGCCGAATGTCCGTCTGAGGCTCGAGATGGGACGCAACATCCTCGCCGAAGACTACGTGCGCGCACTGCGTGGCCGCTCGGTGCTTCGACATGAGGTGGATCGCGCACTCGAAGAGGTCGATGGATTGATCCTGCCTTCCCTGTCAATCGAGGCGCCGCCACTCGGCGCGGGCACGGTCCCAGTCAGAGGGGGCCAGGAGCCCGTTCGAGCCGCGATGCTGCGTTGCACGCAATTGTTCAACCTGACCGGCCATCCGGCGATCTCAGTGCCGTGCGGAGCGTCACGGGCCGGGCTGCCCATCGGCCTGCAGATCGTTGGTCATCACAATCGCACGGCTGACCTGCTGCGTGTCGCGCGCACGATCGAACAGTCGCTTCACTCCCACTGATGCTGGCGCAGCTTTTTCATCGGTGGGAGACGCGGCTCGCCGACGGCAGTCACAGCGCGCGAATCGTTCGTCCCTTCGACTGGGGGCTCGACTGGATACCAACCAACGGCCATCCGCCCGAACCGTCGCCAGAACAGGCGGTGCGCAACTGGATCGACACGGTCATGCGGGACACGGATGCGTTCTTTACGCCTACGCCAACGGCTGACTACACGTTCGCTCGGAACTCGAGTGAGCTCAACGACGCGGGGACGCTGACCTTTCCCAGCGCGCTCACGACGCCGCACGACGTGAACAATACGGTCTACGCACGATTGTTCCCGGCGGGGGATAAACGGCGTGCCGTCGTGGTGCTTCCGCAATGGAACTCCGATGCCGGAGGCCACCTCGGTCTGTCGCGGCTGCTTGCCCGGATGGGCGTCACTGCACTGCGACTCAGCCTGCCGTATCACGATCGTCGGATGCCGCCGGAATTGTCGCGTGCCGATTTCATCGTGAGCTCGAACGTTGTTCGCACCGTCCAGGTGTGCCGTCAGGCAGTCCTGGATGCGCGACGAGCGCTGTGGTGGCTTCGCGACCAGGGCTACGAGCGACTGGGGCTGCTCGGCACGAGCCTTGGTTCGTGCCTGGCCATGCTCACCGCGGCGCATGAACCGTTGGTGCAGGCACAGGCGCTCAATCACATCTCGCCGTTTTTCGCGGATGTCGTGTGGCGGGGCTTGTCGACGTCGCATGTGCGCGCAGGGCTCGAGGGCCACGTGGAGCTCGAGACGCTGCGCGACCTGTGGCGACCCATCAGTCCATGGTCGTATCTCGAACGCGCACGGGGGCGGAAGACGCTGCTCGTGTACGCGAAATACGACCTGACGTTTCCCGTCGATCTCTCCCGCAAGCTGGTGGACGAGTTCTCCCGGCGGCGCATCACCACCGACGTGGCCGTGCTGCCGTGCGGGCACTACAGCACCGGTGCGGCGCCGTACAAGTTTCTCGACGCCTATTACTTGATCAAATTCCTGCGCAGGAACCTGTAGTACCGGCTGGCCGTCAAAGGTAGGGGGCCGACGCATCCGACGCCTGTCATGGGCGGGGTGTATGATCTTGCCCGGGCTTGTTTTCATGGACGCCCGTCTTCCGCGCACGAACTCCCTCGGCAGCTTGAGCTTCAGCCTCGTCGGCATCGTCGGCGTGCTGGCGGTCGTGCTTGCCGGCGCGACAGTCTGGTTGCTGTTGACCGATCCGGTCACGGTGGCCGAATCCGTCGACACGGGAGAGGTGTCGCCCCTCGTGCGGTCGTTGGCCGGCGCTATCTACGAAGCGCTTCGAGGCCTGCTGAAGTACCTCTAGGCCACCAAACCAGCCTCAGAGACACAGAGACTCAGAGAGACTCTCTTGAAGAGGCCGTTTCTGTGTCTCTGTGACTCTGTGGCTTGTTCGTGGTGAAGACTTCAGGGCTCGAGCACCACTTTCCCGAACTGCTGCCCCTGTTCGAGATACGCCTGCGCGGCCGTGGCTTCGGCAAGAGCGAACGTGCGATCGACTACCGGCCGCAACTGACCCGAGAAAAAGAACGCCGCAGCGCGCAGCAGTTCGACTTTCGCACCCATGTACGAGCCCATCAACGAGTACTGGCGGGCGAATAGGAAGCGGAGATCGATATTGGCACGGTAACCGGTGGTCGCGCCGCACGTCACGAGCCGAGCGCCACGCGCCATGCATTTCAAGCTGCGCTCCCACGTCGCTTCGCCGACGTGTTCGACCACTACGTCCACGCCACGGTTGTTCGTGAACCGCTTGATCTCGGCCGGGACATCCTGTGTGTGGTGGTTGACCACATCGTGGGCACCGATCTCGCGCGCGCGGGCGAGCTTCTCGTCCGTGCCCGCGGTCGCGAACACGCGTGCCCCGTGCAACACCGCAATCTGAATGGCGGCCTGCCCCACGCCGCTGCCGGCCCCGAGCACCAGAACGTCTTCGCCAGCACGAATCCTGGCCCGTGTCAGGAGCATGTGCCACGCCGTGAGAAACGTGAGTGGAAAGGCGGCCGCCTCAACGAAGCCAATCGCGTCCGGGAGGGGGACCAGATTCTGAATGGGCACGCGTACGAACTCCGCGTACCCGCCGTCGCTCTGCGAACCCAGGACGTCATACTTCGGACACATGTTGTCGCGGCTTCCGAGGCAGGCATCGCAACGTCCGCACGACAGGCCCGGCTGGAGCAAGACTCGACGTCCGACCGGCATGTCCTTGTCGGACGACTCGACAATCTCGCCGGCAACATCGGCGCCTGAAATGTGCGGGAGCGGAAGGCGCACAACACCTCGCCGATTCCACAGGTCGAGATGATTGAGCGCACACGCACGAACGCGCACGACGACCTCGCCCGGCCGTGCTTGCGGGTCGGGCGCGTCTTCGTATCGCAACACCTCGACCCCGCCGTGCTCGTGGAATCGGACAGCCTTCATCAGTTGCCGGTCTCCAGTCGCCGGTTGCCAGTCCAGTGGCCGGTTGCCGGCTAGTTATCAGTTAACAGTTATCAGTTCAAAGGGGGAGGCGCGGTTTACCGGCCTCTGGCCACCGGCCACTGGCAACCGGTAGGCCGGCCACTGGCAACCGGTAGGCCGGCCACCGGCAACTGGAACCCGTCATGTTCCCAGTACAAACGGCTCGCCTAGGTTCAACGCTTGCAGTGCCGGCGCTATCCGATCGTGATCGCCGACCGCGAGCGTCACCATGCGCGCCGGATCGAGATACTCGGCGGCGACGCGGGTGATTTCGCGCAGTGTCACGGCCTCCACCCGCGGCACGAACTCCTCGAAATACGTGTCGGGAAGGCCGTGAAGCGCCAACTGCGCGACACTTCGTGCCACCTGCTGGGCCGTCTCGAAACCTCGCGGATAGCCGCGCGTCACGGAGGCTCGGGCCAGTGCCAACTCGTCGGCGGTTGCCGGGCGTGCGCCTCGAATCTCTTCGAGCTCGCGCAGCGCCTCGCGAATCGCGTCGGCCGTCACTTCGGTCTGCACGCTGGTCTGCAGGGCAAACGGCCCGAGGCCGCGACGCAGGTCGAAGCCCGTGCGCACACCGTAGGTATAACCCTTGTCCTGGCGGAGGTTGAGATTGACGCGGCTGACAAACTGACCGCCCAGAATCATGTTGAGCAGCACGAGGGCGTGATAATCGGGCGTGTCACGAGACGCGCAGACATGGCCAATGCGCAGCTCGGACTGTGCCGCACCATGACGCGCGACGACCGCGAGGCGCTGCTGCGGCACGAGCGGGGGTGGCCTGAGTCCGGCGTCCCGATCGACGCTGGGTGCGTCCGACGGCGTCTGCCAGTTCCCGAACGCGTGGGCCACAACCTTGGTCAGCTCCTTCGTTGTGGCGTCGCCCGCAATCACCACCGTGGCGCCGCGTGGGACGAAGGCGCCGCGATGAAAGGCGCGCAGCTCATCCGCGGTCGTGGCTTCGAGCGCAACTTCGTGGCCCAAACCCAGGTGCCCATACGGGTGATCACGGTAGAGCACGCGCATCAGCGCTCGCTCGGCGACCGCGGGCGCGTGATCGCGCAGCTGGCGCGAGCGTTCGAGTCGCAGCTTGCGCACGCGCTCGATGTCGGCGTCGGCGAGATTCGGGGCGATCGCCATCTCCGCCAGGAGATCGATCGCCGGCTGCATGAACCGCGTCAGCGTCGTCAAGGCGAGAGTCGTCGAGTCGGGCCCGCAATCGACGTCGAGATCGGCGCCGAAGCGCGCGATCGCGTCGGAGATCTCAATCGCCGAGCGGCCACCGCTGCCTTCGTCCAGCAGATCGGCGGTAAAGGCGGCCAGGCCGTAGCGATCGGCGGGATCGGCGGCGGTGCCCACCGGCACCATGAGCACCGCGCAAACGACTGGAACGTTGCGATGGGAGATGGCGCGCACTTGAAGCCCATTGGGCAGGACGGCGCGTTGAATGATCGGGAATCGAAAGTGCGCGCTCGGCCCAGGTTTGGGCAGCTTCGTCCGGTCGACGCGACTCATGAGACCTTGACCTCGGTCGATCCGGGAAGTGCCAGGTGACCCGCCTCCAGGGGAACGACGCTGACCGCGACTCGAGGACGAGCGATCAACCAGCGGTCGACCGCGGCGGTAATCGATGGTCGAGTCGCGCTGTCGTATCGCGCGCGATCGGCGGCAAAGTACCCAGGATCGCCGCGGAACACGTTATAGGCATTGAGCTGATCGGACTTGCCACCGAAGCCGCCGATGGTCTGGACGCGGTACACGAACTGCGCATCGGTCTGCGCGCGCGCGCGTTCGAGCTCCGCTTCCGTGGGCCCGGTCATCGCCACGCTGCTGAGCGTGTCGCGGATCACTCGTTCGAGATCGGCGAGCGCGACCCCAGGAGCGGCCGTGGCCGCAATCTGGAAGACGCCGGAGATCTCGCGGGAACTCTGGTAGGCGACCACGTCGGCCGCGATCTGCTGCTCGTAAACGAGCGACTGATACAGCCTCGACGTCTTGCCATGGCCGATCAGATCCGCCGCCAGGTCGAGCTCGGCGTCGTCGCTCGCAAACATGGCGGGCGAGTGCCACGCGAGATAGAGGCGCGGCAATTCCACGCGATCCTCGAGCACGAGACGCGCATCGGCGGCCAGCGTTGGAGCGGCCACGACCGGTTCCGGCGCTTTCCCGGCCGGAATCTCGCCGAAGTACTGGTCGGCGAGCGCAAAGCCGGTCGCCGCATCGATGTCGCCGGCCAGGGTCAACGACGCATTGGCCGGGTGATAGAACGTGGCAAAGAACTCGCGAACCTCGTCGAGCGACGCCGCCCGCAAGTCGTCCGCCGACCCAATCGTGAGCCAGTGATAGGGATGATCGGGTGGGAAGAGTGCAGCCGCCAGTACCGATACCGGCCAGCCCATAGGGACGGTTCTCGTAGTTCTGCCGCCGTTCGTTGAGAACCACGTCGCGTTGATTCTCGAATTTCTCGCGCGTCAGGGCCGGCAGGAGGTAGCCCATGCGATCCGACTCCATCCAGAGCGCAAGGTCGAGGGCGCCAGTCGGCACGACCTCCCAGTAGTTCGTGCGATCCGGGTTGGTCGAGCCATTCAACAGGCCGCCGGCCTGTTGGAGCGGCTGAAAATATCCCTGATCGTAGTGCTCAGAGCCTTCGAACATCAGGTGCTCGAAGAGGTGCGCGAACCCGGTGCGGCCCGGACGCTCGTTCTTGGAGCCGACGTGGTACCACACGTTGACCGCCACCATCGGCAATTGGCGATGTTCGTGGACAATCACGTCGAGACCATTGGCAAGCGTGCGCTTGTTGTACCGTAATTCCATTGAGTGGGTGGATCACAGACGGTAGTTACAAGCTACAAGTTCCAGGTTCCAAACCGGCGCCACGGAGAATGCGCCCAGGCTTCGAACCCCTAACTTTGAACTTGTACCTTGTAACTGTAACTTCTGACTCTTGAGACCCATCCTATCGTGAACCGCCCACTCGGTAAACCTGACATATCTCGAGCCATCGCCTGGCGGATGATCGCTGTGCTGGCGATGGCTGAGTTTCTCGGCATGACGCTGTGGTTCTCCGCGACCGCCGTCACGCCGGCGCTGGTCGAGCAATTTCACGTCTCGCCGACTCGCGTCGCGTGGCTGACGATGGCGGTGCAGGCCGGCTTTGTGATCGGAACGCTCGGAGCGGCGGCGCTGAACCTGGCTGATATCCTCAACGCCCGTGTATTGCTCCTTCTCGGCGCGTTAGCGGGCGCCGCCACAAATGCGGCCGTCATTGTGGCGACGACGGCCGAGAGCGTCATCGCGCTGAGATTTCTGACTGGGGTGGCGCTCGCCTGTGTGTATCCGCCGGGGATGAAGCTCGCGGCCGGGTGGTTTCGCGATCAACGGGGCTTCGCGTTGGGCATCCTCATCGGCGCGCTCACTCTCGGCAAAGCCTTCCCCTATCTGTTATCGGCGCTGTATGGACGATCGTGGCGCGAACCGATGCTGCTCGCGTCGGGCCTCGCCATCCTGGGCGGCCTGCTCGTCGTGTCGTTCGTGCGCGATGGCCCGTTCGTCGCCGCCACGTCGCCGTTCGATCCGCACGCCATCCGCCGCATCGTCCAGAGTCCGGGCGCACGCCTGGCCACGTTCGGCTATCTCGGTCACATGTGGGAGCTGTACGCGATGTGGACGTGGATAGGGGTGATGGCCACGGCAAGCTTCACAGCCGCGGGCGCCAGCGCACCCGACCGCGCGGGATCAATGGCCGCGTTCCTCGCGATTGCGAGTGGAACGGCCGGGTGCGCCGTGGCGGGCTGGTACGCCGATCGGCTGGGGCGCGCGCGGATCGCGATCTGGGCGCTGTGGACGAGCGCCACGTGCGCCGCGCTGACAACGCTGGCTTTTGGCGCGTCGCCGCTGTGGTTCTACTTGTTGACCATGGTGTGGGGATTTGCGGTGGTCGCTGATTCGGCGCAGTTCTCAGCGCTCGTCAGCGAACATGCACCTGCCGATCACGTCGGCACGGCGCTCACGCTTCAGACGTCACTCGGGTTTCTGTTGACGCTCGTGACGATCGAGGGCATGCCTCGTTTTGCGGCGATTGTCGGCTGGCGATGGGCGGCGCTCTTGCTCGTGCCCGGACCACTCCTCGGGATCGTCGCGATGCGACGCCTGCCCGACCACGTTATCCCCCATGAATCACGTACAAGCCACAGAGACACAGAGACTCAGAATCTTTGAAGTGCGTCTCTGAGTCTCGGAGTCTCTGCGGCTCGTTCGTGGCCTACTTGAAGTTGCCGCACGTCAACATCGAGGCGCCGTAATACGGGTTCTTGATGTCTTTGTCCTTCTGAAGCCAGGGTTTGTTGGCCATGGGGCAGTACGCCTGCTTGACGTCGGGGCCGAGCCCTGACGTCGTCTTTTCAGCATAGGCGAGGAGCTCCGTACTCAGATCCCCGAACGCCGTGCGGGCGGCAGCGATGTCTTTGGCCGCACCCAAACTCTTCGCGCTGGCCGCGAGCTTCTCGCCGTCTTTACCAAGCGCGGCCACAGCGACTTCGATCGACTTTGCTGGAGCGGAGACGCCGGCAAAATTATCAGCCGCCAGGGCCGCTTGCACCTGCAGGTATGGGGTGACGATCGCCGCGGGAAGATCTGCGGCCTCAGCCACCGTGCTCGTGAAGGATCCGGCAACAACAACGATAGCCATCACATGTTTGAGATTCATTGTTTCCACCTACTGCACCGCACCTGTCGCACCTGTCGCACCCGTCGCACCTGTCTACCGCACCGGTATGAGTGGAATTTTGCCCTTGTTGGCCACCGCGTTCTTGTGGGCGGCCGCCGCGACCTGCACCGCGACGCGATGGGCAACCTGACCAAACGCACGACTGGCAACCGCGTCGGGCTCGGCGATCACGATCGGAATTCCGCGATCGCTGCCAAGACTGATCGGTTGATAGACCGGAAGCCGGCCAAGAAACGCCACGTTCATCGATGTGGCGATCTGCTCGCCGCCGCCAAACCCGAAGATGTCGCTCTCGTGGTGACAGTTCGGGCAAGCGTAGTAACTCATGTTCTCGACGATCCCCAATGGCGGGATGTTGAGCTTTTGATACATCCGCACCGCCCGACGACTGTCGGCCAGCGATACCTGTTGTGGGGTCGTAACGACCACGGCGCCGGCCACAGGGACCGTCTGGCTCAAACTGAGCGCAACGTCACCCGTCCCGGGCGGCATGTCGATGATCAGGTAGTCGAGATCATGCCAGCCGACATCGCGAACGAACTGTTGGATGGCGCCATGGACCATCGGCCCGCGCCAGATGACCGCCTGGTCGTCCCCCGTCATGAACCCAATCGACACCACCTGCAGGCCGAACTTCTCGGCCGGACGGATCTGGCGACCGTCACTCGCCAACTCGGCTCTCAGCCCGAGCATCAGCGGGATGTTCGGGCCATAGATGTCGCCATCGAGAATGCCGACACGAGCGCCTGCCTGGGAAAGCGCGAGCGCCAGGTTCACTGAGACGGTCGTCTTGCCGACGCCGCCTTTCCCCGCACCAACCGCAATCACGTTCTTGACGCCCGGAAGTGGCGGGCGCCCGTGTTCGGGAGCTGATGCCGACCGCACTCGCACGGCCATCGTGACATCAACGGACTCGACGCCCGGCACTGCGCTCACCGCTGCGCGCGTTTGCTCGCGCAGCAACTCGCCCGCGCCAGCGGCGAACGTCAATTGCTCGACAACGAAACGGACCTGACCACCATCGATCTCGAGTTCGCGTACGCACCCGAGACGGACGATGTCTTCTTGCAGATCGGGATCGACGACCTTGCTCAGTGCCTGACGAACGGAGTCGGGTGAAGGGCTCAAACTGCCAGCTTACCGAGTTTGGATGGGGGGTGACAAGGCAACGCTTTGCCTGTAGAGTTTCAGCGGCTTAAGGTGCCAAGTTCCTAAGTTCCAAGGTTCCAAGGTTCCAGGGTTCCAGGTTCCAAAGTTCCAGGGTTCGGTGTTCGGTTCCAGCGTTCCGGCAGACAACAGTTTCAGCATACCGAGGTGCGACTTCGAACCTTGGAACTCTGGAACTTTGGAACGTTGGAACCTCGAGAAAAGAGGACTGAATGGCTGACGCGACGCCCACTCCCGGCGCTCCTTCCAGCAATCGCAGCGTGATGATCGTGTTGTCCTATCTCTGGCTGTTGGCGCTTATCCCGCTGATTGTCGAGAAGAACGATCGGGAAGTACAGTGGCACGCCAAGCATGGGCTCGTGCTCACCGTGGTGGAGCTCATTTTCTGGGTCGCGTTTCAGGTCCTCACGGTCATCCTCGGATCGTTCCTGGGATGTCTCGTCGCGATTTTTGCCCCCATCATCGGGTTGGGCTTCCTGATTCTCCACATCGTGTGCATCATGAAGGGCTTGAACGGGCAGCGCCTGATCATCCCCGGCGTGAGCCAGTATGCGGACAGATTCTGAAGGTGCCTAGGGTGCCCGGGGTGCCTAAGGTGCCTGGGTGCTGGTGACTAAAGTGCGTCGGTGCGAAGGGTGCCCAGGGTGCTCTGGCAACCGCTTCGCTTCACCTGCCCTTAGGCACCTTATGCACCAAGAGCCTTTGGCACCCGCACCACAGGCACCATCGGCACGTTAGGCACCCTAGGCACCTTGCGAAAAGCCTCCCGGCGAACGCGCCAACTTCTCCTGTTCGCTGTAGCCATCGGCATCGGCATCGTTCTCGCCGACGTGCGGCGTCCACCGGCCGAGCAGCTCACGTCGCGCGTGGCCGTCGCGGGGATCCACGCGTATCAGGCCACACTCTCACGGGCGTACCGACCGGATGGGGGTACGGTGCCGTTTCACCCCGACATGCAGTCACTACGGCGAGGCCTGTATCCGACAATTTGGCGCCGCCCGCGGTGGATGGATGGCTCTGAAGCGGGTGCTTCGATGCGGGCCCTGGACTGCCGCGGGAACGGTCGACCCGCCACCGACGGCATAAAAGAACGAAGCGAGCCGAAGGCGAGCGAGTCCTGCTGGTGGCGAAGCCAGTCACACCGCTGCGTGAGCGGTCCTTACTGTCCCTTCAGATAAAGTGCCCGCCCTTCCTCGTTGAGCAGGACCCAACACGCGTAGGCACCGAGCGCCGTGCCGAAGGGAAACAGGACAAGGTTGATGACGCCCAGACCGAGCGCCATGAGGCGCGCCCAGTGGCGATAGCGCCGAAGCGCGGCGCCCAGCCACAGGTGCATCACGCCCCAGAGCAACGCGAGTGCGCCCAGCGTGGCCAGCGTGACTGCGGTCAGCCCGGCCGCGAGGTTGGAGCCGCCCGTCGGCGGGCTGCTCTCACGCGCGATCACGAGCGCGCCAACGAAGAGCGCGAGGCACGCCAGCCCGACGAGCGCAAAAATGGCGCCCCATGCAAGATAGAGCAGGCCAAGGAAGTCAGCGTGCCGCTTCACGCGTGGCTGCTAGCGAAGCCCGCCTCAAACCGGCGAGCAGAAACACGTCGGCTCCGCTTCGCTAGGGCTATGTTGTTTTGCCGCTCCGGGGTCTCCGCGCCGGATTTGCGCGGTGGAGTAATCTCCGGGGGAGCATCTTCTAAGGCTCGGCGGAAACCCGCTTCGATTGTCATGACGATGGCCTTAGAAGATGTCTACGTCACCGCGACGCGCACTTCGATACGAGTCCGGGGCCCGCGCGGGGGAGAGACGCTGAAGGCGAACAGCGCGCCGTGGGAGACGCCCGGCGGGAGGGAAACGGTCAAGGTCTGACGATGACAGGCATGACCAGTGCCGTGGCAGCCCTGGCACGCGTCGCCCCACACTTCCCCACGTCCCCCGCAGCCTCGACACGTCAGGCGCACCGGCACCTCGAGCGGCACCGCCGCGCCAACTCCCGCCTGTCGTCGCGACAAATGAATCTCGGCTCGCAGCGAGTCCATCCCTCCATCAGATTCGACGAAGGCGTGGCGCATCCGCTCGACTTTGTCGCTCACTGCCGGAAAGTCGATCGCGACCTCGTCGGCAAGCGAACGAGCAACCTCGCAATCAAAGGAGACCGATCGCTCGACAGCGATCCACCGATCATGCACGCGCCACTGGTTTTTCACGAGCCTGACCGTAGCGTAGGAGTCCTCTCGTGCGATGTCAATTCAGAAAGGGCTTTCAGCCAGGTGCCTGTGTGCCTAGCGTGCCTGGGTGCCCCAGGGCGCTGGCGACTAAAGTGCGTTGGTGCGAAGCGTGCCTAAGGTGCTCGGGCAACGGCACCGCTGCCACCACTCTTAGGCACCGTATGCACCAAGAAGCTTTGGCACCCGCACCACAGGCACCATCGGCACGTCAGGCACCCTAGGCACTTTGCGAAGCGAATAACGAAATGTGAGCGGCCAGTGAAGCGCGTCAGCGCGCGCCGATGGTGAGGAGGACTTCCCGACGCAGGGTGTCTTCGACCTGCTCGAAATCCAACGCAGTTTCACACTCATCACACAGTACTTCGAATACCGCGGGGCGGCTCTCTTCTGATACCTCGACCCGACCGTCGTCGAGTTGCACGACATGCATCTGTAGGGTCTTCACCTGAAAATTCTTCGTATTCCCGCAGTTCGGGCAGGTCAATGCCACGCCTCGAGCTCCTCTCCCACAAAAATCCCAGCAAGATCGGGCCGCAAGAAGCGGGCCATTCGCTGGATGTACGAAAGGGCATTGTATGAGATGGCTACAGCGGAGTGCAACGCGAAAGGCCAGAAGTCGCGCAATTGGTCGCGTTTTCTGCGCGTTTTTTTCTGAGCTACCGGCTGAGCCGGTCGGGCTCACGGCCGCCCAGCCCCAGCAATCGCCCGGTTTGATGCTGTGAATACAGGCAATGCGGCCCCCGCGCCTCGAGCGCGATCAGCTCCACGTCCCATGGCTGCGTCTTGTAGACGGCGGCAACGCATCCGCACGGCAGCGCGTGCAGGGCATCGAGCGCATATTGGGGGGCATGACGGGCGCGAGTCTCGGCGGAGCGGCGCATGTCGGTCTCCGTGGCAGAACGACCGCTCGAGCGACGACGATGCCTCGGGCGGAGGCTGGCGGCTGGTACTAGGTTAGACGCCGCGACCGCCGGAAAGTTGCTGAGGAGGGTCCGCCTGCGCCGCCGAAGGCGGCTACGGCGAGACCTCGCCGGAACTCGCCCGAATCGCGCGCGAGCGAAGGCGGGCCGGCTGTCAATCCACATAAATCACATGCCCACGCACAAGCGTCCCCGGCGCCAGCTCCCGGGCTGCGGCGACATAGATCTCTAGCTGCCGCCCGTGCATCTCGGATCGACGTCCAGACTTGACCTCGATCACGTCCACCGTGCCGTCCGATCGTTGGGCAAGGCAATCGATCTGTCCGCGCACGATGTCGCCGTTCGCTTGCCGCAACGAAAATGGCACTTCGAATCGACGCCACCGAACGCCCTCCGCATCGTCCAGCACTTTGCGGCTCGTAGGGTCTGCTCGCAAGCGCGCGAGCGCACCCAAGGCGCGATCGACGGCCGCCGCCAGATCGCCGACCAGCACCCGCTCATCAGGCCGCAGCAGCCGTTCCAAGGCCGCACGATCGTCGACGTCAGACTTGTGGAGCCAGCCGGTCGCGATCGCTCGATGAATGAGAATGCCGACGATCTCCGGGGCTTCCTCGACTTCTTCCTGACTCTCATCCTCGTCTGCGGGCCCTGAATGGGACGACGCCAAGCCTTCTGCGGCCAGAACCGTTGCTGACTGGCGCGAAGGAGCTTCGCTCGTGAGCGGCGCGAAGGCATCGACAACGGATTGGACTTCTGACGCCTGAGCCAATTGCGGCAACTCCGCCGCGCGGCGAACGATGTGAAGGTCGTGGCGACCTGTGGGGCCATCCCACGCGAGCGTCGAATCCGCTGCCGAACCGGCGGCGCCGATGACCGCCGCGAGGGTCGATGGCAACGTCCGACCGAGGCCGCCTTTCCCAGGCGCGAAGCGACCCCCGCTGTCGGTGGTAGCTGCCAGGTAGAGTCGGTCGCGAGCCCGAGTGAGAGCAACGTACAAGAGACGCTTGCTTTCTTCCGCTTCACGCGCTTCGAAATCGCGATCGGCATCGCTTTCGTGTTCGCCGATGGCAACGGACGGGTCCTCGATGTCTTCTCTGCCAAACGGCGCCGGAATGACGCGAATCGGATCGACCGCGCCTCCACTTCCGCGCTGCAGATTGACGATGAAGACGACGGGGAACTCGAGCCCCTTGGCTGCGTGGGCTGTCATCAGGTTTACAGCATCGATTGCATCGACGATTGCGTTCGACTCATCCCCGCCGGCCACCACCTCGGCGAAGTGGTCAACGACCCTGCCAAGCGTGGCATAGCCGCGATTCTGTATTCGACGCACCAACGCCCGAACCTTCTTCAGGTTTTCACGGGACTGCCGGTGCGTCGGGCCCGAAATCTCAGCCGCATAGGCTGACTCGGCGAGCACACGGTCCAAAAGCTCTGACGGTGTCAATCGATCGACCAGCGGTAGCCATGATGCCACCGCGGCGCGCGCGAGCACGAGCCGCTCACGATCGACGGGATGAAGCTGGTCGATCACGACCGGGACGGCCGGATCGACGAGCGAGGCAGACAAGCGGGGTGCCAGCCGCTTCAATGCCTCGTCCGAGAGCCTGACGACGCGGGAACGCAAGACGGCAGCAGCGTTCAGCTCCGATTCCGGTCGGGCCAGGAACGCCATCAACGCCAGCACGTCCTTGATCTCTGGCGCATCGAAGAACCCGAGGCCCTTGTAAACGTAGTACGGCACCCTCCTGCGCGCCAGGGCCGTTTCGAACAGGGTATGGCCATCGCGGGTGCGAAACAGCACCGCGATGTCACCCGGACGAATCGCCCGTCGAGTACCGGTCTCGCGATCGCGGACGGTAGCGCCGGTCGCCAACAGCAGCGCGATTTCATCGGCAACCGTCTCGGCCTGCTGCTCGTCGGACGCTGCTGTCACGAGTCCCAGGGCTGACGGTTCTCGCGCTCCAACGGACGTCAGCGGAAACTGGTCGTCGTCGCCGTACCGAAACGCGTCAGTCCGCTCCACCACCTTGTCGATGGCAGTAAATACGTCATTGATGAAGGCGAGCAGCTCGCGCACCGACCGGAAGCTCCGCGTGATCGCGGTTCTGACTTGACCGATCGGGCGCAGCGCCTCGATGTACCGTGACGCCTCGTCGAGCACGGCCACGTCCGCGTCGCGAAAGCTGTAGATCGACTGCTTGCGGTCGCCGACGATGAAGACCGATGGTTCGAGATCACGCTCGGCGAGACCCCAGCCGGAGGCCCACGATCGAATCAGGAGCTCGACCAGCTCCCATTGCGCGCGACTGGTGTCCTGAAACTCGTCGACGAGCACGTGCTGGTAGCGCGCTTCGAGCTTGAAGCGACTTCGTGAGAATTCCTCCATCTGCGACAGCAGTGCGAGCGTGCGTTGCAGGACGTCGGAAAAATCGAGCACACCGTGCTTCTGTAACGTCCGTTGGTATTGTTCGAGCGCCACCGCCAAGAGCTGACGAACCGCACGTGCGAGCACGAAGTTGATGTCTTGCCGGTAGGCGTGCAGGGCTTGAGCGAGATACGGACCAATGGTTCCTACGAGCGCCAGATGGCGCTCATAGTCAGCGCTCGACCGAAAGTCCCCCTTTTTGTACAGGAGGCGCTTCCTCGGGAGGCCGTCCTGCGTCAAGACGTGGTCACGAACTCGTTCGAGAAGTGCCTGCGTCGCCGCCGGCGAGGGAGGCGGTGCGGCGAGAAGCTGTCGGAGGTCACTTGCGAACAGCCGAAACCCCGGATGGTCGGGGCCCGTGCCCAGTACGGCCGACAACCCGCCGGGTGCGCTGGAAAAAGCCGTACGAATGCGGGACAACAGCTGTGCCACCGCCTCGTCGACGGTGGCATGCGATCGATGGCGAAGAAACCGGCCAAGAGCGTCCCACGTGACCAGGCGCCGGTCGATCAAGCGCGTCAGTCCTTCGCGAAGCCGAAACTCGCCGAGGTCCGCGAAGAGAAGCGCCATCTCGGTCTGGCGGGAGGCCAGACCACGACCGATTCGCAGCGTGCGGTCGAGCGCTTCGCCCACGAGACGCGGGGTTTCGGTTTCGTCTGCAAGGTCGAACCCGGGATCGACGTCCGCTTCGAGGGGGAACTCGCGAAGCAGGGCGAGGCAAAAGGCATCGATGGTCGAAATCGAGATGTCGGTCACGCTCTCGCGAATCTCGCGGGCGAGCTCGGGCACAAAGCGTCCCTCCCGCTGCTGCTTTGCCAGCTCCTCGAGAATTCGCTGCCGCATTTCGGCGGCGGCCTTGCGCGTAAATGTGATCGCCAGGATGTTTCGTGGCTTGACGCCCGCCGTCAGCAGCCCCACATAGCGGTCGACAAGAACTCGCGTCTTGCCTGTACCGGCAGACGCTTCGAGCGCCACGTTGCGGGACGGATCAATGGCGAGCGCACGGGCCGCCGCATCGCGCGCCTCGAGCGGATCGCCGCTCTCGAAGTCGAACCGTGGCTGCTCGCTCATGAACCGTTGCTCTCGGTGCGCTCAACGGTTTCGAGGCGACACACCGCTCGGTACGGGCATGGACCACAAAGCGAGCGCTTCGCCGGACTCGGCGGAAAGCGACCGCGCGCGATGTCGTCCAGCACCGTGACCAACCGGCCCTGCGCGTCGTCGAGCAGTTCGTCGAGCGTTCGGCCCCTGGCCCGCAGCGGCACGACAGCCTTCTCGCCCTCGAACGACAAGTAGAGTGCTTCGCCGATGTTCCACGCCTGGTCGACGCGATGGGCCCGAAGCGAATCGCGCGCGCACAGGCTGTAAATCGGCAACTGCAACGCCTGTTTCAAATCGGGCGTCTTTTTCGACTTGTAGTCCACCACCCGGAGGGTTCCGTCCGCGAGAAGGTCGATGCGATCGGCCTTGGCGCTCAACTTCACCGTCCGTGGCTCGTTCGACGATGACTTGAACGTGAACTCGCCCTGGAGTGGGTACTCGAGCAACCGTTCGGTGATCGGAGTCGAGCGATCCGCTTCCATCGCGAACACGCGATACGCGATGCCCGGGCTGACCGCCGATCCCAGCAAGCGATTGCGCTCGAGCGCCGCTTCGGCCGGCGACAAGTCGGCCAGTGCTGTCTCGCACAGCGAATCGAATACTTCGCGAGCCTCGTTGAGCTGATCGGGTTCGATGCGACCGTGGCCCCGTCGTTGCCATTCACTGAAAAATCGCTCCCACAACTCGTGAAGGAATCGGCCTCTTTCGAGCGGCGTTCTCGTATCTTCGTCGTCAGGCTGTTCTTCGAGCTGCAGCACCTCGGATCCGAAGAACCTGAACGGGCAGTCCAGGTAGCGCTCGAGCCGGCTGACCGACACCCGTGGGAGGTTCCATGGGCCAATGTCTCCATGGAAGGCCTCGGACGGTCGCTCCTCATCGGCCAATCGCACCGCGGCCCAGCGGCCCGCGCTCCCTTCGAGGCCGGCCGGGCACCGCGGTTCGAGCGCGAGCCCATCAGATCTCGAGGCGCGCACGGCCGGAACGTCTCGGCGTTCGGTCACGAGCGCCAACTGCGCCACGTCTTCGAGCAGAATCGAGGGCTCGACGACGGCATCGTTTTCGAGCGCGAAGGTCGACAGCCGAACCGTGACGGCGGCTGATCCAAGCAGGTCTTTGAAAGCGGCGCGGGCACTCTGGAGCGCATCGCGATCCCCTCGTCCGGGATCTCCGATCGTTGGCAACGGCTCCAGCAATGACAGCAACGACGCTGGATAGAGGACGTTTCGCCGCACGCGCTCGGGCCATTCCCCGTCAATCAGCCCCACCAGTTGCACATCGTCGAAATCTCCGTATCGAGCCGACTGCGCATCCACGATCTGGAGTCCCGTCTGCCCGGTTTGTGCGGCAAACGTCCGACTTCCGAGCCATCGCTTGACGAGCGCGGTGAGCACGACCACGTCTCCGCGTGCTTCAGGGTCGTGTCGTTCGTACGCATGCTGCAAGCGCGCTCAGAACTCCCAGGACCGCCGCTCGCACCCGCGCGCGACGCACCTGCAGGTCATCGGCATCGTCGGCAGTACGATCAAACCTGCGCAGCCAGTCGATGAGCGTCGACAGTTGAGCCGTCATCAAACGCTCGTCGGCGAGAGGACGAAGCGTCTGAGCTGCTCGAAGAGCGGCACGCGCGGCCGGCAGCGCCAACTGCCGCCTTCGTTCCTCTCGCGAGCCAGGCGCTCGGTTCGCGGACCACTGCTCCACCAGAGCGAGCAGACGATCCAGCCCGCCCAGATACCGGGCGTCGGCCAGCGCGTGGTCCAATGCCATCAGCGAGACAGCGGTGACCTCTTCGGCCGGAGCCTCTTCGTCGGCGACGGCGGCGAGCCGAACGTGAGGCGATCGGAGCAGCGCCAACAGTGACGTCCGCGTGAACTCAGCGGCGACCGCGTCGAGCGCGAGATCGACGACGGCGGCATATGGCTCCGATGCCAGCGGCAGGGTGTCGAGAGCCTCGAACGGAATCAGCGCGTCCGCAAATACATCTCGCGCGAGATAGAGATAGGGCAAAGGCCGGCGAACGACCAGTGCCGTGCGGTGGAGGGGGGCAGCTCCCGCGCTCACGCGCTCGCTCTTGAGCCGTCGAGCAACAGCGATCAACTCCTCTTCTCGATCGCGGTGCATCAGGAACAGCTGGTCGGCGCTGCTCGCGTTCGCGGCGCGGCTCGCGACAAGCGTCGGACGCGCGTGTCGCACGTGGTGAGAGCGAACCTCGTCGAGATCGGGCAGCGCGGCATGTAACCGCTCGAGATACCCAGAAGCCAGCACGGCCTCGGTGCACACGATCTCGAGCTCCTCCAGGTTGGGGAGTCGTGTCAGCAAGTCGAAATCGGCCGGCCAGAGCCCGTCCGGATCCGCGATTCGATCCCCGACGGTAACGACAACCCTTGCGAAAGGCCGTTCCAACGCCACGGCAAGTGCGTGCTGCCGCAACCCATGTTCGTCGCCGCATCCTGCGTGGGCAAGGTGTTGTTCGTAGGCACGAAATGTGGCCGCGAGAAACTTCGTTTGCTGCAACAGTCGGGCAGCGCCGCGATCGGTCTCCTGTTCCCGTTCGAGCTCATCGAAAAAGTTGCGCTCGAAGTCGCCGACCGTTCGACCCAGCCGTCGAATCTGGTCATATAACGCGAGCATCTCGGCGACCAGACCGGGGCGCATCTGAAACGGCGGCGCCACGCCTGAATCGCTGATCTGACGGGCCTTGGCCGCCAGAATGACCTCGCGTTGCGTGGGTTCCAGCAGGGTGGGTGCCGGGGTGAGACGGGCAGCAATCTCATCGTACAGGTCCTGACGAGGGCCGATGAACGGCCACGCGAGAGCCGGTCGCGAAGCTCGGAGCCCTCGGTCTTCGACGGTGCGGCGCAACTGTTCGGCCGCCGCTCGGGTAGGAACCAGGACAAACGCGCCGCCGGCCTCGGCCAGCGGCAGGTCCAGAATCCAGTCAGCAATCGTCGAGCGGAACGCGGCGAGGTCGGGGACGCGGTGCAGCCTGGTTCGTCGTGACGTGATCACGGCTGCGAGGCCGCGCGCGCGGTCAGCGGCGGACGCATCGCCGCGTCGAGATCGGCGCGGCCGCGGGCGAGCATCATGATGGCGCCTGCGGCCGCGGCGGACGCCTGCTTGGCCAGCGCCACGTCGGCGTGGCTCACCGCATCGAGGCGGAGTTGGACGGCGCTCTCGGCCAGCGCGTACGCACTCTGGAACACCGAATGGATCGCGGCGATCTCGGCCGGGACCTTCACCAGCGCAAATTGTCGCCCGGCCTGGGAGAGTCGTTGCGCCAGCAGGCGAAGCGTCTGCGGTGCCGGTCCAGCGAGCAAGCGGATGTCGTCGAGGCTGTCTCGCGATCGCGACAAGGCCTGGACGTACGTCTGTGACGCTCGCTGGTATCGACGCAGGCTCTCCACCCTGAGAAGCCATTGGTCATGCGCCAGTCGCAGCCGATGCGCGGAGTCGAGATGGGCATCGAGCGTTGCGACGATGGCGGCGAACTCTTCCGGGCGCTGACTACCGAGTTTTTGATCCTCGGCGCGCAACCGCTCGCGCAGTCCCTCGAGGCTGCGAATGTCGGCGCGTTCGACCAGCCGCGAGGCCTCGGACAGGGTGGCGGCCCGCAACTGACCGTAGAGCCCGTCCACCCGCTGCTCATCGGCGATGCCGCCGAGCGCTGTGGACCGAATCGTGCTCGCGAGATTCGCGGGCAGCAGATCGACGGCGCGATCGAGCATCGCCAAAACGGATTGCAGCAGCGAGACTTTTTCGACCGGCGACGAGACGAGTGTCGCGGCCGTCATCAAATGCTGCACAACCTCCGCCTGATTGGGAGGCGCCAAAAGGGGCTCACGCGGCGGCTCGGTCGAAGTCGACAGCGACAGGTCGAACCGCCCTTGCCCCTGTCCTTTCCCAGCCGATGCCTGCAGACCGGCAATGACACCGTCCAGCACGCCTATGATTTCCTGGACCTCTGCGGCTCGGTAGCCGTAGTGCGCACCCGGCCACTCGCGGAGCGCTTGCCTTGCTCGTTCGGCCGTCTTGAGACGTTCGCCGGGGTCGCTCAAGAGGGCCACCTGGTTGAGCGCGGTGGCGACATCCTGACTCAAGCGGGCGAAGTCGCCCTCCCCCTGCGTCGCTGCGTAGCGGGCGGCACGCACTTCGTTCGCGTAGCGTTCGGTCCGAGCCAGGTCCACGCGATCGAGCGGCAGCGACACCAGATGCAGGTCCGGGGTCTCGCTCGTCGGCGACAGCGGCATCGAGAACACCACCAGGTTATCGACGCGGGCCCACTCTCCGAAGCTCACGAGCGCCGTGCCGTCGCTGAGAAAGACTCGATAGTGCGGTCGGGACGACTCCTGGGCGTCGGCCGGCCACGCGAGCGTGAGAGCCCACGCTGCCGCCGCAAGTGTCGCGAGCCGCCTCATGTCTGTGCCAGCGTAGTGGCGCGACCTTCCGGGGTCAAGGAATGCCTGTGTTGAAAACCTGTGGAGCATCGGTGGAAAGGCTGTGGACGCACAGACACGAAAAAAAAGTTCGGCCGCGATCTCACGAAAAACCGGTGCCCGAAAGCGCCGCACCCGCGCTTCGGTACTCCCTTCGCTTGTTTCAGTGTGTCGCGCATGCGACAGTCTCCCCTCGCCTTTCGGTCGCCAAACCCTCGTGAACGTCCATCGCTACGAAGAACGCATCGCCGGGCGCACCTACCTCATCGAGGTGCGCGCGGTGTCCGACGCCCGCTGGCGGGCGCAAATCGCCCGGCGGCCCGGCCTCCCCACCTCGATGATGCCGTTCTACGGAACCACGCCCCAACAGGCCGCCCAGGAGCTGAGCCGGTGGCTGGCGCTGGTGTATAACGGCATCAAGCAATGATGACCGCTTCGGGCCTGCCGCGCACACTCGCGCTGAGCGCTCTGCTCTTCGTTTGGACGGCAACGGCCGGCGCCCAGACGGCTCCTCACGTGCATATGGTTGCCACTGGCGGCACCATCTCCAATCGCGAGGGCGGTCGGCTCAGCGCCGAAGACCTGGCCAAGTCGATGCCGGGGCTGGAACGCCACGCCCATCTCACCTACGAGCAGTTCGCCAACGTCGCCAGCAGCCAGTTGACGCTCGACCAGTGGATCAGGCTTGCCCGCCGGGTCAACGAACTGTTCGCAGACGATTCGAGCCTGGCCGGAATCGTCGTGACCAGTGGCACCGATACGCTCGAGGAGACCGCCTTTTTCCTGCATCTCACGGTGCGCGACCCCCGACCGGTGGTGGTCGTCGGGGCCATGCGCAATCCGAGCACATTGGGCTACGAAGGCGCCGCTAACCTGCTCGAAGGCATCCGTGTGGCCGCCGAGCCCGCCGCGCGCAGCCAGGGCGTGTTGGTCGTGATGAACGACGAGATCAATTCCGCTCGCGACGTCACGAAGACCGATGCGCTCCGACTGCAAACGTTCCAAAGCCGGACGCATGGGCTGCTCGGCGTGGTCGACCGCGATCGCGTGGTTTTCTTTCGACAACTGTTGCAGCGCCACACGACCAAGAGCGAATTCGACGTTGCGACCGTCAAGCAGTTGCCACGTGTCGACGTCGTGATGGTCTATCAAGACGCGCCCGGCGACCTGATCAAGGCCGCGGTCGATGCCGGCGCGAAGGGAATCGTCATTGCCGGCGCCGGGGCCGGGGGCATCAGCGGGACGCAGAACCAGGCGCTCGACTACGCCGCCGAAAAGAGCGTCTTCATCGTCAGCGGCACGCGCAGCGGGGCTGGCCGCATCGCACCGCAAACGCCGCGCCCCACGACACAGGGGAATGGCGGCAATCAATCGCCGACACCTCGCGCAGCAACGTCGCCGGCAGTTCACGATTGC
This sequence comes from uncultured Acidobacteriota bacterium, assembly GCA_963802675.1. Lineage (GTDB taxonomy): Bacteria > Acidobacteriota > Vicinamibacteria > Vicinamibacterales > UBA2999 > JACCSI01. Next base: position 816,134 of record CAWDJL010000013.1, on the reverse strand, counting down.
CGCCGAGGATCACGCCCCCCTGAAGGCTCGGGTGCTGCTGATGCTGGCTCTGACGATGACCACGGATCGCGCGGAGATTCAGCGCATTTTCGCGGAATACTGAGGCTCCACGGCCGACCGGTTACCGGTTACCGGTTGCCAGTCGCTGCTCTTATCAAGTTTTCGTTGCGGTCACGGCGGCGTCGAACCGCGCCGCGTACCGGACCGCCTCCGAGGTTGATCCTCGCCATTGCAACTGGTCCACCGAGTCGAACAGCGGAATCTCGGTACGGAGCGTCGCAAGGTCACGAAAGAGCAGCGCCCGATCGTGCTGCTCGGTTAACGTGCGCGACAGGGCCGAGGCGTTCGTGGCATTCACCTTCCACTCGCGCCAGTCGGCTGGAATAGATTCGAGATGGTGGAACCGAGCAAGCACCGCCGCCGTCGACTTCACCCCCCAACCCGGCAAGCCTGGGTACCCATCGGAGGCATCCCCCACCAGCGCCAGATAGTCGGGAATAGAGCTCGGTCGAACTCCGAACTTGGCGATGACACCGGCTTCGTCTCGAATGGTGCGCTTTCTCCGATCCATCTGCACGACGCGCTCGCCCTTGACGCACTGCGCAAGATCCTTGTCCGGTGTGCAAATCACCACACGGCTCACGCGGGAGTCGGCTGCCGCGACGAGCGCGGCGGCTGCCAAGGCATCATCCGCTTCGTATTCGACCATTGGCCATACGACGAACCCGAAGGCCGTCAGGGCTTCTTCGAGCAGCGTGAACTGCGACAACAGGGTGGGCTCGACGCCAGCGCTGGTCTTATAGCCTCGCCACAGGCGATTTCGGAATGATTCGATCACGTGGTCGGTGGCGATGCCGAGATGTGTCGCGCCGCCTCGGTGCATGGCCAGCATCGATCCGACGACGGCCCGGACCGCACCTACCTCGCGACCCTCCTGATCACGGGCCGAGGGCACCGCGTAGTAGTGCCGAAACAACTCATAGGTCCCGTCGATCAGAAAGACTTCCACGGTTGAGATCTCTATGATTTCACGCTTCGCTTGTAGACTGATCGTATGTCAGTCTTCAGCAACCCTGCCGCCGGCACGCCGGAGCAGACGCGCGAGTACGTCAAAGCGATCCTCGCGTTGCTCGGCGATCGCGATCCGATGGAGGTGCTTCGGGCGACGCCCAACGCGATGACCCAGGCCGTCATTGGCCTTTCACTCGACCAACGTCGTCGGCCGGAAGCGCCGGGCAAGTGGTCCATCAACGACATGCTTCAGCATCTGGGCGATTCGGAGATCGTGTGGTCGTGGCGGATGCGCCTGATCCTCGCGCAAGATCGGCCGACATTGACCGGCTACGACCAGGATGCCTGGGCCGCGAGACTCGGCTACGGCGAAGCCGCTTCGGAGGACGCACTCGAGTTGTTCGGCGTCCTACGGCGCGCCAATCTTCGACTGCTCGCCCGGGCCACGCCCGCAGATCTCCTGCGTGTGGGTCTCCACACCGAACGCGGTGAGGAAACCCTGGAGCATCAACGTCGGCTGTACGCGGGTCACGACCTGCTGCACCTGCGACAACTGGCGCGCATCCGCGCGAGCGTGAGCTAGCGAACACGATAAATCGAGACGAAGTAGGGCACAAGACGCACGAGCCACAGAGACACCGAGACTCAGAGCTTGGATGGATCGATCGCTTTGCGTTCTGAGCCTCAGGTCGGGGCTACGTATTCATTTCCCAAATGCGTATAACGCGGACGTCGTTCTCACGTAAATGCGCCCATCGGCAATCGCGGGCGTGGCGTAGGTGTCCTCCCCGAGCTCGTTCACGACTTTAGGCGTGAGGTCGCCCCCGGGTGGGACGACGACCACCGCGCCTGCCTCGCTGGTGAAGAAGATGTGACCGTCGGCTGCAATCGGAGAGGCGAAGTGCGGTCCCGGTGCGCCGGTCAGACGCCCCTGCTTGATGAGCGCACCGGTTTCGGGATTCAGCGTCGTGATGATGCCGTTGTCGTTGATCATGTAGAGGATGCCGCCGTAGAGAAGCGGTGAGGGCAGTTGCGGCACGCTGCGGTGGTACTTCCATCGAATCGCTTGATCACTCATGTCGCCCGATCCGCCGAGGCGAATCGCGAGCATCCCGTTCTCGGAGTCCAGGGCGGCGCGGTAATAGGCCCATTCGTCTTTCGACAATCCGCCATCGAGGTTCAGATCGGCGACCTCGAACCAGAACGCTTGCGTGAACTTCGGGAACTCCGCCTTGGAGAGCAGGCCATTGCCATCGGCGTCGGCGGTCTTCCACACCTCTTCGGCAACTGGAACCGTCACCTTGTTGCCTGGGTCGTTGACCGGCGCGCCATATCCGTTGACGTAGATCGTGTCGCCGCCAATCACAGGCGTGGACTTCATCTCGAACGACAGGCCCCCAACCCACCAGAGCTTGCGACCTGTGGCCGCGTCGTAGGACGTGAGGAGGAACGATCCGGGGATGATGATTTGGTCCTTGCCGTCCGGGCCGCGCCAGAGGATCGGCGTCGAGTGGCCGCTCTTGGCTTCGGGGCGATCGACCTTCCACGCCACGCGCCCCGTCCGCTTGCTGACCGCCATCACATAAGAACCAAGGCTTTGGTCGCAGACGAGGACGAGAAGATCTCCCACGATCACAGGCGACGCACCCATGCCGTAGATGTTGTTGAACGGGCCGAGCGGCATGGTCCACAACTGCTTGCCCGCCGCGTTGTAGGCAACAAGGCCGTAGTCTGGGAAGAAAACATAGACGCCATCGGCTTCGACCGCTGGGCTCGGCGACGCCGGGTTGTTTCGCTTGTCGACGACTTTGGTTTTGACCTGCGGCGCGATCCGCTCCCAGATCACTCGACCCGCCAGACGATCGATGGCGAGGGTGACGAGCTGGTCGTCGCGAAAGCCGGTCAGGTAGACGCGATCACCCTGGAGGATCGGTGACGAATGGCCTTGCGGCAGCGCGAGGCGCCACAGCAGATTCTTGGTCGGACCAAACTCAATCGGAACGTTGGTCGCCGTCGAGATCCCGGATCCGTTCGGGCCCCGGAAGCGCGTCCAGTCGGGTGGCTCGGCGGCGCTGAGGGCGGTCGCGGCGAGGGCGATTACTGCGAGCGCACAAGAGGTCTTCGCCAATCGTGACGGCATGGGCGAAGTATAAGGGGTCGACCCCCCTTTCGCCCTATTTGCGGACGAATCGCAGGGGCTTCTCGCTCCCCTTGTAGAAGATCTCCAGAATTTGCCCGTCGAGCGTAAAACGTTCGGCGTTATTCAGCGCGTCGAAGTATCGCTTCTCCTGATTCATCTTCGCTTCGTCACAGGCCATCAGCGTGGCGCCGACCGGCCCGATTTTGATGCTCGGCCCCGACGCGACTGAGGTCCCGAAGAATCGATTGCACGAACCCTGTCCGGCAATCTTCCCGCCTTCGGCGAACTCGAGCGTCGCTTCGATCTTGTCGAGCACGCCGGCGCCGCCAAGATCGTCGAGGCGCCAGGCCGTTCCTTCCAGAACATCCGTCGTGGTCGGCATCTCGGTCCTTGGACGCACCAGCAGGAGTTCGACCTCCGTAGGCTGGCCCTGTGTGATCACGAGCTGATCCTGGCCGGTCGTGAACAGAATCTCCCCCGCGTCTCGAATAACCGCCTGCACGGCGTACCAGCGGTCGGCGACGATTCGCTTGCGCTCGTATTTGAGCTCGAACGGAAGGGGTACCTGACGACCTTCGGCAAGAACGGCCGTTTCCGCAACGATGGGAGCGGCGAGGGCCAACGGCGAGAGATCCCTGATCCAGACTTCGAGCACCGCGTCGCGGGGAATGGCGACGCTCTCACGATACGTTGCTGATCCCGTCAGCAGTCCGTCAGGCTCCCTGGTCGGTTTCACTCGTGGTGTGTACGCGCACGCCCCGAGCACCGCGCCGCACGCGATCGCTGTCAACAACTCCACACGCGTCATCTGTCACGTCCCCCGCTGGCGTCACCATCGTAGCGCGAGTGGCAAACACGACGCAGCGGATAACGAGCCGCGTACTGCGTGAACCGGAAACCCTAGCGTCCCGTCTAGCCGTCGCTCAACGGGACGACCTGCACTGCCGCATCCGGAACGGCGGTGAGAAATCTGTCCAAGGTCGAACCCCGCCACAACAGTTCCCACCGCGAACGTGCGCTCTGTCCAAAAATGACGTGCGTGACCCCCTCACGCTGGGCAAAGGCAATAAGGCCGTCGGACGGTTTGCCCGCCTTGACCTTGACGACGGTCGCGCCCAGCCGCTCGGCCAGGCGAATGTTCTCGCGCAACGCGTCGGCGTCATGCGAGTTGATTCGACTGGGTTGCTCGCGCGGCGTCTCGACGTAGACCGCATACCACCGCGAACCGAGTCGGCCGGCAATGCGCGCACCGGTGCGGATCACGCGTGGTGCCAGGGCATTCGAGCTCATGCAGACCATCACTCGCTCGGGGATGAGCGCGGGTTCCAGCCCTTCGCGCGCGCGATACGTTGCCGCTTTCTCACCGACTTCGTCGGCCACCGCCCGCAAGGCCAGCTCGCGAAGCGTCGACAAGTTGCCCTTGCGAAAGAAGTTGGAGAGCGCCTGCTCGACCTTCTCGGGCCGATAGACCTTGCCCTCGCGCAGGCGATTGCGAAGCTCCTCCACGGTTACATCGACGTTGATGATCTCGTCGGCCCGATCGAGAAACGTATCTGGTACCGTCTCGCGCACACGGATGCCAGTCGCTCTGGCGACGGCATCGTTCAGAGTTTCGAGATGCTGGATGTTCACCGCGGTCATGACGTGGATGCCGGCATTGAGGATCTCGATCACGTCTTCGTAGCGTTTCGAGTTCCGACTCCCAGGCACGTTGGAGTGCGCCAGCTCGTCGACGACCGCGACCTGCGGCTTGCGCCGGATGATGCCGTCGACGTCCATCTCATCGAGGGTCGCACCTCGATACTCCACCGATCGGCGAGGAATGATCGCGAGATCCTTGATCTGCGCCTCAGTGTCTTTACGACCGTAGGTCTCGACGAATCCCACGACCACGTCGAGACCTCGAGCACGGAGCGCGTGCGCCTCCTGCAGCATCTCGTAGGTCTTGCCCACGCCGGGCGCCGCACCGATGTAGATGCGCAACCGTGCTCGATCTTCTGCCTTGATGCGCGCCAGAAGCGCGTCGGCCGTCGGGCGCTGGTCTGGCATCAGCACAGTCCCTCGACCAACGTCTGACGCTGGTCTGGCATCAGCACACTCCCTCGACCAATTGCGCTACGCCAAACCCGCCGCAACCAGGACCATATCGATCACCTTGATGCCGATGAACGGCAGCACCACACCGCCGAGTCCGTAGACCAGCAGGTTGCGCCGGAGGATCGCCGCCGCGCCCAATGGCTTGTAGGCGATGCCCTTCAATGCCAATGGAATCAGACCGATGATGATCACGGCATTGAAGATGACGGCCGACAAGATGGCTGACTCGGGCGTCGCGAGCCGCATGACGTTGAGCACACCGAGCTGCGGGAACGCCAGAATGAACATCGCGGGGATGATGGCGAAGTACTTCGCCACGTCGTTCGCAATTGAGAACGTCGTCAGCGCCCCGCGCGTCATCAGCAGCTGCTTGCCGATCTCGACGATCTCGATCAGCTTTGTGGGATTCGAATCGAGATCGACCATGTTGCCGGCTTCTTTCGCCGCGGTGGTTCCGGTGTTCATGGCCACACCAACGTCGGCTTGCGCCAGCGCCGGCGCGTCGTTCGTACCATCGCCCGTCATCGCCACCAGCTTGCCTTCGCGCTGCTCACGCCTGATGAGCGTCATCTTGTCTTCTGGCGTGGCTTCGGCCAGAAAGTCGTCGACGCCCGCTTCATGAGCAATCGCGGCGGCGGTCAGCGGGTTATCGCCGGTGATCATGACCGTCTTGATCCCCATGGCGCGCAGCGCGCTGAAGCGCTCGCGCATCCCGCCTTTGATGATGTCCTTGAGATGGATTACGCCAAGCGCACGCGGCCCTTCCGACACCACCAGCGGAGTACCGCCCGCGCGGGCGATGCGCTGCACGAGGCCATCCAGCTCGGCTGGGAGGGCGGCGCCCTTCGCGGCCAGGTATTTCACGACCGCGTCCGCGGCGCCCTTGCGAATCGTCCTGCCGTCGAGATCGACGCCGGACATGCGCGTCTGCGCGGTAAACGGGATGAAGGTCGCCTGGTGCGGCGCCAGCTCGCGGCCTCGAATGCCGTACTTCTGCTTGGCCAGCACGACGATCGATCGGCCCTCCGGCGTTTCGTCGGCCAGCGAGGCCAGTTGCGCCGCGTCGACCAGCACGGCCTCGGCAACGCCGGGCAACGGGAGTATCTCGGTTGCCTGACGATTGCCAAGGGTAATGGTCCCGGTCTTGTCGAGAAGCAGTGTGTGCACGTCTCCGGCTGCTTCGACGGCACGTCCGGACATCGCCAGCACGTTGTGCTGGACGAGTCGATCCATGCCGGCGATGCCGATGGCCGAGATGAGCGCGCCGATCGTCGTCGGAATCAGGCAGACGAGCAACGCGATCAGCACTGGAATCGGAATCTCCGTGCCGGCATAGTACCGCGAAGGGCTGCAGCGTCACCACGACGAGCAGGAAGACCAGCGTGAGGACGGCGAGGAGGATGTTCAGCGCGACCTCGTTCGGCGTCTTCTGCCGTTCCGCGCCCTCGACCAGGGCGATCATGCGATCCAGGAACGTGTGCCCCGGATCGGATGTCACGCGCACCTTGATCCAATCCGAGATGACGCGCGTGCCGCCGGTGACCGCGGATCGATCGCCGCCTGACTCGCGAATCACTGGCGCCGACTCGCCGGTGATCGCCGATTCGTCCACCGACGCGACGCCTTCGATGATCTCGCCGTCAGCCGGAATGAACTCGCCGGCATGCACCATGACCACATCGTCTTTGCGAAGCGTGGCGGCGGGCACGCTTCTCCGTTTGTCCGTCGTCCGTCAGCCGGTTCGCCACGGTTTCGGTTCGCGTTTTCCGAAGCGTCTCGGCCTGCGCTTTGCCTCGGCCTTCGGCCATCGCCTCGGCGAAGTTCGCAAAGAGGACGGTAAACCACAGCCAGAAGGCGACCTGCCCCGTGAAAAGCGGCCGTCCGGTGCCCGCAGCCAGTTCCTGGATGAACACGATCGTGGTGAGAACGGCTGCCGACCTCCACGATGAACATCACAGGATTCTTGACTTGGACCCGCGGGTCGAGCTTCTTGAACGACTCGACGGCGCGGGTTGACAAGCGCCGGGTCCCACAAACTGAACTTCTGATTCTTCGCCATTGGATGCGGTCTTTCGTCAGAATGTCGTGCCGTCGTGCATCAGGAAGTGCTCGACGATGGGGCCGAGACTCAGCACCGGAAAGAAGGTCAGCACGCCGACGATGAGAATCACGGCGACGAGCAACGCGGTGAACAGGGGCGTGGTGACCGGGAACGTGCCGAGCGATGGCGGCACCTGCTTCTTGCGCCCGAGACTGCCGGCGAGCGCCAGCATCGGGATGATCACCATGAAGCGGCCGATCAGCATCGACACGCCAATGGTCGTGTTGTACCACTTCGTATTGGCGGAGACGCCCGCGAATGCCGACCCGTTGTTGCCGGTCCCCGACGTATAGGCGTAGAGAATTTCCGACAGGCCGTGCGGCCCTGGATTCCAGATGCTCGTGGTCCCGAACTCGGGCGACACCACCGAGATGCCCGTGAAGACAAGGATCACCAGAGGAAAGACGAGAATTGCGAGCATCGCCATTTTCACGTCGAACGACTCGACTTTCTTGCCTAGATACTCCGGCGTACGCCCCACCATGAGGCCCGCAATGAAGACGGACAGCACGACGAAGATCAGAATTCCGTACATGCCCGCACCGACGCCGCCGAAGATCACCTCCCCGAGCATGATGTTGACGAGCGGCACCATGCCTCCGATTGGGGTGAACGAGTCGTGCATCGAGTTGACGGCGCCGCAACTGGCGTCGGTCGTCACGGTGGCAAATAGCACAGAGTTCGCGATCCCAAATCGCGCTTTTCCCTTCCATGTTGCCGCCCGGGCACATCGCACCCGCGGTCTGATCGGTTCCCTCGAACAGCGGATTGCCAGCCGACTCGGCCCAGTAGGCCGTGGTCACGCCGACGAAGAACAGCACCACCATGGCCGCCCACACGGCCCACCCATGGCGACGCGATCGGTCATGTCACCGAGCGTGTACGTTAGGCCCGACGAGATCGCGAAGATCGCAAACATTTCGAGGAAGTTCGAGAACGGGTCGGGTTCTTGTACGGTTGTGCGCTGTTGGCGTTGAACAAGCCGCCGCCGTTGGTGCCCCACTCCTTGATGATCTCCTGCGACGCGACTGGACCCTGAGCGATGACTTGCTCAGTCACTCGTGTGCTGGTTTCCTTGCCATCCGCGTCGGTGGTGGTCACCGTTTGTGGATCCATCAACTGGACGCGGTCATAGGGCTTCAGGTTCTGGACGACGCCCTGCGAGACGAGTAACAGTGCGCCCACAATACAGAAAGGCAACAGCACCCACAGCGTGGCGCGCGTCATGTCCACCCAGAAGTTTCCGAGCGAGTCACGCTCACGGTTGGAGATGCCACGAATGAACGCGATGGCGAGCGCAATGCCGACTGCGGCCGAGACGAAGTTGTGGTACGCCAGGCCGGCCATCTGCGTCAGATAGCTCATCGTCGTCTCGCCGACGATGACTGCCAGTTGGTGTTGGTGGTGAACGAGGCCGCGGTGTTGAACGCCAGGTCGGGTGCAACGCCGGCAAGCTGTTGCGGATTGAATGGCAATGCCGCCTGCAGTCGCATCATCACGTATAAAACAAGCATCGACACGAGGCTGAAGGCGAGCATCGACAAGCCGTACTCGGTCCAGCGCATTTCATGGGTCTCGTCCACTCCCGAAAGACGGTAGATCGCGCGCTCCATGGGCCGCAGGACGGGATCGAGCCAGGTCTTGTCACGCGCGAACACGCGCGACATGAATCGACCGAGCGGGACCGTTACCGCGGCAACGGCCGCGAAGAACAGCAGAATCTGAAACCACCCGTTGAGCGTCATTTTCAGAATTTCTCCGGGCGGAGCATTGCGTAGACGAGATAGAAGAGCAGCAGTATCGAGATGGCCAGACCAGCCAGCGCTTCAAGACTCATGTGCCCCCTCACTTCTCGAGCCGTCGACAACCCGCCAGATAGGCGGCACCGACGATGAAGAACACGAGCGATAAACCAACGAATGCGAGATCCAACATGGCTGTTACCAGGCACCGCGCTTGTTGCCGAACCACCACACGAGTCCGACGAGAAACGTGTTCTGGTGCTCGTGCAGTTCGTCGTCTTCGGATCCGGTGAAGAAGAATTCGTTCGACCAGTCGCGCCGGTACTCGCCACGAACCAGGAAGCCGTCGGCAAATTTGTATTCGGCGGTCGCTGTCAGGCCCTGGAGCACCTGGTCGATGCCACCGAAGAGGCCTTCGTCATCGAGTCGCTCGTAACGCAGGGCCACAGCCGCGGGATCGGACAGCTGATAGCGCGCGTATACTCCGGTGCCCTGCAACGAGAGCGCTTCATCGGACTTGTTCACTTCGTTCGTGACGTAGTTCACATCAAGACCAAAGCTGAGCGCCGAGGTAGCGGCATATGTGGCGTAGGTATCGAACACCGTGAAGAACCCGTTGGGGCCGCCGGGTTCGCCGCCGTCCGGCTGCTCTTGTCCGAAGTAATAGTTGACGGTCCAGGTCACCGCGTCGATGGGCCTGATGATGCCGGTGAAGTGGTTGCTCTTGAAATCGTTGAAGTCTTCCGTTTGCTGGATGCCATTGGTGAGCATGTACATCAGCGTCACCTTGTCGTGAACCGGCAGGCTGAGTCGCAGGCCCGAGTGATAGAACGGCAGGAAGTTGAACAGGTACGCGCGCGAGAAGTGATTGTTGTCCTTGGCGTAGTTGGTTTCGAACCCGAGATTCGACGCGAACTTCCCGAAGTCGGTTTGCAGGCCGCGACCGACGGGGAACACGTACGTGCCGTATGCCTGCCAAATGTGGCGATAGACGTCGGGGCGCGGTTCGTTCGCCGGGCTGCCCTGGACCGTTTCGGTGGCTTGTCCGAACTGCAGATCGACGCGAGCACCAAATCGACGGCCCGCTTCGACATCGGGCGCGCTCTCGACGACGATGGCTGTTTGTTGAATGCTGAAGACGTTGGCGCGCGTGTCGTAGGCGCGAAGCAGATTCACGCGATCGTGAGGTTGATTCCAGTTGTACTGGTAGTAGCCCTCGAAGGTCACACCGAATTGCACGTGCGCGAACGGATTGGAGGACGGCTGAGTCGTCGGCTGGGCGGGCGCCGAGTCCTGGGCGTTCGTATCGCTCGGTGATAGTCCGACCATCTGTGCCGGCGCGAGTGTAGCGACGGCCAGGACGAACACCAGTGCGCCTGCGACTTCGAAGTGCCCAACGGATCTCATGAGTCACGCTCCCTTCTGACTAGCTTAGGAAGCGGGCACTCAGTTCCTGCTGAGAAGTCCCTGAGAAAGTGCTGAGGGCGGGATCGAACCTGGACGTCTTGAAGGCCGGTCGGCGGTCTGGGGCGGAGCCTCGCTAGCGATCGAAGGCTGGATCGGGCATGGCGAACCGGTAGCCCACCCATGGTTCGCTCAAGAGATATCGTGGGTTCGACGGGTCAGGTTCGATCTTCTTTCGCAGCTGCGCAATCAGGGTCCACAAGTGCTCGGGCTGCTCCACGGCATTGGGTCCCCAGATCGCCTTGAGAATAGTTCGGTGCGTCAACACGCGGTCATAGTTGCGCATCAGCAATGACAGCAGTTCGAACTCCTTTGGTGTCAGCCGGATCTCCGTCTCGCCGCGCGTCACTCGCCGGCGGTCGTAATCGATCGTGAGATCACCGGCTCGGAAGAGACCGGCGTCCGGTTGGTCGTCGGAGACGAGCCGGCGGAGTGCCACGCGAATCCGGGCGAGCAGCTCTTCTGGGCCAAACGGCTTGGTGACATAGTCATCAGCGCCAAGGTCGAGTGCGTTCACCTTGTCGGCTTCGGAGCCCCGCGCCGACAGCACCACGATCGGCACTTTGGACATCGTGCGAACTCGCCGGCAGACTTCGGTTCCTTCGAGATCCGGAAGGCCGAGATCGAGCACGATGAGATCGGGCATGCGATCCGACACGATTCGGAGCGCATCCGTACCGGTGCCGGTGACCTCGACATCGTATCCGCGAGACCGCAGGAGGGGCGCGACCGCACGCTGAATCGCGACCTCGTCATCAACGAGCAGAATGCGCGCACTGGAGATCATGTGATTGGCGAATCTGCAGGCTCGCGAGATTTGATGGCCGCCGGCACGAGAAGGGTGAACGCGGCGCCGCCTTCGGGGCGATTCTCCGCCCACACGCGTCCTCCCTCGGCGGCGAGCAGTCCCCGGGCAATCCAGAGACCCATGCCAGTGCCCGAAGCGCGCGCTTTGCCGGCCGCGCCTCGATAGAACCGCTCGAAGAGGTGCGGCACATCGGCGGGCGCGATGCCAGGGCCCTGATCCCGTACCGCAATCGTGAGCCCATCACTGTCCGCCTGCGCCACGACATCAATCGTCGAGCCAAGGGGAGCGTACTGGGCCGCATTCTCCAGCAGGTGGGCGAGCGCCGTGGCGGTGAGTCGGGGGTCGACCTGCACCGGCAGGTCTCGATCGATGGTGAGGTGCACCTTGTGTTGTTGGAGTATGTGCTCCACCTGATCGCGAGCCGCCGCGACGACTTCGGACGGATGGACCCACCGAGGCTCGGCGGCGATACCGCCGGCATCAATCCGCGCCATTTCGAGGAGATTCCCGAATAGCCGCGTGAGGCGCTCGACTTCGGCGAGAATGAGCTCCGTTTGTCCCGCGCGATCCTCCGTCGTCAGCCACGAGCTCTGGAGATTGCTGGCGGCGACGCGAATCGCCGTCAACGGCGTCCTCAAGTCGTGACCCAGAGAGGCAAGGAGCGCCGTCTTGAGCTCCTCGCTCTGGCGCGTCAGCTCGGCGACCTTTCGTTCCTGAAGGAACTCCGCACGTTCGATCGCAATCGCGACCAAGCCCGCCAGCACATCGAGGGTCCCAGCTTCGATCGATCGCCCGGACGCGGCCAGCAGGCCGATGGGTTTCGTCCCCACGCGCAAAGGCACCAACCGAATCGTCCGGCCTTCAGTCGTAATCGTTCGATGGCCCGAGTAGGTGCGAGCATACGCATCGAACTCGAACGACGCCTGAGCCGTCGCGAACGCCGTCGTCAGCTCGCGCTTGTCGATTGGAGCAGTCCACGCACCCGCTTCGAACAACTCCCAGTCGCTGGACTGTGGCAGCGCAATCGCCACCGATTCGAGATCGAAGCGGCGCGCGATCGATCGCGCCAGCGTCGTCATGGCCTCGCGACTCTCGGTGACGAGCAGGACGTCTCGGCTCAAGTCGAAGAGCCGAGCCAACTCGTCGCGGCGCTCAACTGCTTCCTGCGTTCGGGCCCTCGCCACGGCCGACAGATTGCTGGCGACAAGGCTCACCGCGAGAAAGGCAATCAGGGCAATCCAGTTCTGCGGATCCGCGATAGTGAACGTTCCAACGGGTGGCATGAAAAAGAAGTTGAAGAAGAGCATCGCCACGATCGACGTCACGACGGCGACCCAGAGGCGCGAATTGGCTGCCACCACCAGGACGATGAGAAGAAAGGTGGTCGAGACGGTGGCCGCATTCGAGACGTGCAGCCAGCGAGCGTAAACCGCCGTCACGGTGCGACACCGGCCAGCCCGGCTACCAGATGAACGGCGTCCCGCGACGAGGTCACAGGTGGACATGATATGCGGCCCCCTTGACCAGGCCCGACAGGAGGAGTAGGGTGCTGCCCACGTCTAAGCCGTCCAACCAGGCGGCGCGGGGGACCCACAGTGTCAGGGGCGTATCCGGAGTCGTTCCGGTAGAGGACTTCCAACCTCGAGCCCGTCAGCTAACCCCGTCGGCGTATTGGAGGCCCGCCTGTCGACATCAGGTCGTCCGAACGTCGCGGCATTGACCCTCACGGCCGTGGGAGTGGTCTACGGCGACATCGGCACCAGCCCGCTTTACGCGATGCGGGAGTGTTTTCACGGCCCTCACGCCGTCGCTCCAACCCACGAGAACGTGCTGGGAGTGCTCTCGCTGATCGTGTATGCGCTCGTGCTCGTGGTGTCGGTCAAATACATTGCCATCGTGCTGCGCGCCGACAACCAGGGTGAAGGCGGAATCCTGGCGCTCACCGCTCTCATTCCTCCGAATTCGAGCGAGCGTCGCCAGCTGCTGATTCTGCTCGGTATCTTTGGCGCGGCGCTTTTGTATGGAGACGGCATGATTACGCCCGCCATCACGGTCTTGAGCGCGGTCGAGGGGCTGAACGTGGCCACGCCGCTCTTCACCCCCTACGTGGTCCCACTGGCGGTACTGATCCTCATCGCCGTCTTCAGCCTGCAACGCTACGGCACGGATCGCGTCGGCCGCATGTTCGGACCCGTGATGGTGATGTGGTTCATTCTGATTGCGGCCCTCGGCGTATCGTGGATTGTCGTGACTCCTTCGGTCGTTGGCGCCATCGACCCTCGGCACGCAATTACATTCTTCCGCGAGAACGGGTACCGCGGCTTCGTCATCCTCGGTGCGGTGTTTCTCGTCGTCACAGGCGGCGAAGCGCTGTATGCGGACATGGGGCACTTCGGGCGACAGCCGATCCGGCGGGCGTGGTTCGGGTTGGTGCTGCCCGCGTTGCTGCTCAACTACTTCGGGCAAGGCGCGATGCTGCTGCAGAACCCGGAGGCCGCCGCGCAACCCTTCTTCCTCATGACGCCCGGCTGGGCACTCCTGCCGGTGGTTGCCATCGCAACCGCTGCCGCCATCATCGCCTCCCAGGCACTCATCTCGGGGGTGTTCTCGCTGACCCGCCAAGCCATTCAGCTGGGATATTTCCCACGTCTCGATGTCGAGCACACGTCGACGCACGAAGTCGGCCAGATCTACGTTCCGCAAATGAACGTCTTTCTCGCCGTCTGCACGATCCTGATCGTGATCGGGTTCCGAACGTCGAGTGCATTGGCCGCCGCGTACGGCATCGCCGTGACCATGACCATGGTCGTCACCGCCATTCTTTTGCATGTCGTCGCGGTAGAGCGCTGGAAATGGCCCTTGCCCGCCGTGCTTGCGATGACGACGGTGTTCCTGACCATCGACTTCGCATTTCTGGGAGCCAATATGATCAAGATTGTCGACGGTGGGTGGCTGCCGCTCGTGATCGGTGGGGTCCTGCTCCTGGCCATGACGACCTGGAAGACCGGCCGTCGCATCGTCGCCGAGCGTCTGACGGAGCGTGCGCTGCCATTGAAGGATTTCCTGGCGCGGATCGAGGCCAATCCTCCCATGCGCGTCCCGGGCACGGCTGTCTTCATGACCGCCCAACCGGTTGGCACACCGTCGGCTCTTGCTCATAACGTGCGACACAACAAGGTGCTGCACGAACACGTGGTACTCCTGACCGCGCGGACCGAGCCGACACCGTTCGTGTCCGAAGACCGACGTGTTGTTGTGGAGCGGCTCGCTGACGGCATCGTCTATGCCACGGCGCTGTATGGCTTCATGGAGGACCCGAATATTCCCGAGGTCCTGGATCGCGTCCGCGATCAGGGTGTCACGCTCGATCTCGACGATATCACCTACTTCCTTGGCAAGGAGACGCTGCTCGTCACGGCCGAACGAGGAATGGCCGTCTGGCGTGAAAAGCTGTTCGTCGTCATGGCACGCAACGCCGTCCGCGCCACTGCGTTCTTCCGCCTCCCGCCGGACCGGGTCGTCGAGTTGGGGGTTCAGGTGGAGATTTAAGCCCTGTGCGTGGGTGATGAAATCATTATCGTATTGTATTCATTATCCCTGAATCGTCCGATCAAGCGATGCTCAGCCGCCCTTGCAGCCGTCGCGGTCGTGTCAATCCCTATTTCAGGTTGGGCCGACCGAACAGAGCGATGACTGACCGAGTGATCGTTGTGCCGTATGATCCGGATTGGCCTCGCCGATTCGACGACGAAGCTGTTCTCGCAGCCGTGTTCGCGGGAAGCGAAGCCGCTATCGAGCATGTCGGGAGTACGGCAGTTCCGGGCCTTGGGGCAAAGCCCGTGATCGAATCGAAGGTGTTCTCGCTTACGCGATGGGTGTTGGGGGCGCGTAGTCCTAATCACTCCATCACCCAATGTCAATCACCCAATCACTAAATCACCCAATGCGATCACCCAAGCACGCATTCACCCATTCACCCAATCGCTAAATTCACTATCGAGTCGCCGTAAATTCGTGCCGCGACAGCGCCTCGTCCAGCGCGCGCAGATGCTCCTCACAGGCCGCCGTGACGGTTCGCTTGCGCCCCAACGTGAGGGCCAGCGACCGGACGTTGCTGTTGCGCCTGGACAGAGTCACGATTTCACGATTGATGTTCACGAACTGTTCCAGAGCCGTCGACGCGTCGGCCAGTGGCCTGACCGCGCCATCGGTGAGCAACGGCGGCAGACGTTTGAGTAATCGTCGCGCCTCCTCTTCAAAGGCCGTCATCCGACTCTCCATTTGCGTCATCGCGGCGTCATCGGCTTCCGCGATGTGCGGCGCGTGCAGGACGCGGATCTCCAGGAGCGCCGCGTGTGCGCCTGCCACCAGCGACTCGACGCAGCATCTGCCGGCGGGCGTCGAGTAACTCGCTGCCTTTTCGAGCGAGTCCTTGAAGGCATTTGCGGCAACAGTTGCCGCGCCAAACGACAGCGCTTGTGCCTTGACGTTGGTGTTCTCCACCGCCAACGGCAACAGCTCGTCGTCAATCCGTCGATACTCCTGAAACTGGAGGCGAACGCCTCCAGCAATCGAAGTTCCTCTTTGTAGTCCAGCGCCTCGAGTGTTGCTTAAGCGAGGAGAGATCCTCGGCAACCGCGTCAGTCGCCTGACGCGACTCGTTTAGCCGCCGCCGCGGCCGAGTCCGCCGCCGAAGCCATCACGGCACGGTTTCCGGTCTCAGCAGCCTTGGTGAGCTGAACCCGCAGCTCCGAAGTTAGTCGACGAGCCTCAACCAGTTGAGTGAGGACGCCCGGCGTCCCAGCACAACTGATCAACATGGCTGTGCCATCCCTAAGCCAACAATCCCGACAGAGATGCTCGTCGAGCGCCCAGAACGCTCCTCCCATCAGCATAAGGAGCGGCGCTTGAAAAACTCCTGAAGATCCACTTTTCTCAGGAACTCTTCGAGGACGTCTCCTTGACAGAACCCGACGCCTTCTGTATCTTCTCGTTTTGAGAAGATTTCAGATGGCCAGCCGCGATCATCTCAGCGGACTCGAAGAGCTCATCCTGATGATCGTCGCCGGGCTTGGCGCGGACGCCTACGGTGTGTCCGTTCAGTCGAAGCTCGAGAACGACGTTCGTCGCAAGGTCGCCCTGGGCGCCGTGTACGCGGCGCTCGATCGACTCGAGCGAAAGCGCTACCTGACATCCGCCTTCGGCGACGCGACCCCGCAGCGCGGCGGCCGCCGCAAACGAATGTTCACGGTGACGCCTTTGGGAGTGCGTGCGTTGCACACCGCGCATCGGACCCACGAACGCTTGTGGCGCACCGTCGAGGCCGTCACCGGGACACGACGATGACGCGGGACGATGGGCTGGCGGTTCCTCGTCTGGCTCGGACATTGGTTCGTCTGGCCCTGCCCCCCGATCGATTCGAAGCCATCGACGGGGACCTCGCGGAGTTGTTCGAGCTGCGTGCGAGCACGGATGGAGTCCGCACGGCTCGAGCCCGATATTGGCGAGACGCCGTCAGCATCCTGATCCGATGTCGGCGCTGGTCCAGATCGCATTCAGAAGTTGCGCTGCCACGGGCACGCTCACTGCCGACGCCACACCAGATTGGTCTCAGCCTGCGTGGCTTGAGCAGGCAGCCGGGGTTCAGCACAATCACCATCCTGACGCTGGCCTTGGGCATTGGGGCGACCACAACGGTTTTCACCGTCGCTCGTGCATTCTTGAATCATCCTGAGCTTGCGCATGGTCAAGACGACCTCGTCATGGTGTGGGGGACTAATCGTGTCGCCGGTCAGATGCGCGACGTTATCTCCGGGCCGACGTTTCTCGATCTGCAGCGAGAGAATCGAGCGCTGGCCGGTCTGTCCGCCTTTCACTTCAACGACGTCACCCTCCGCGGCCGAGATCGCGCCACTGTGGTTGGCGTTCTCGAGGTAACGGCCGAGTTCTTCGAGGTCACTGGCATTCGGCCAACGCTCGGCCGGACGTTTGCACGATCGGATATAGCCAGTGACGCCAGGATTGTTGTGCTAAGCCACGGGTTCTGGCGGCGCCAGTTCGGCGGTGACCCACAAGTCATCGGGCGAAGCATCGACACGACCGATGGACGGCTTGCGATCGTCGGCGTTCTCCCCGAAACGTTTCGGTTCTTCTTTGTCCCGGACCTCGTCACGCTGATTCGGCCAGAGACGATGGCGGCCGAAGATCGCTCGTACTACTTCTACTGGCTCGTGGGACGCCTCGACAGCGGAGCTGCTTTGGCTGAGGCTGATCAGGATCTCAACCGCGTCATGGCCGGTGTCGCCGCGGCACATCCTGTAGCTCGAGGCTGGGAGATAACAACCGAGCGACTCGAGACCGTTCTCGACGAACCAGTGCGGCCAACCATTCGGGTCGCGCTCTTCACCGCCCTCCTCGTGCTCGCAGTCGCCTGTGCCAACGTCGCTGGCCTTGTGCTCACGCGACATGTCGGCCGACGCCGGGAGTTGGCAGTGCGCGTCTCCCTTGGCGCTTCGCGACGTCGAGTGTTTTTCGAGCTGCTTGCTGACTCGATTTGGCTTGCTGCGGCAGGCGCTGTCGCTGGCGTCGCCGTGGCGTTGGGCAGCCTGGCCGCCCTCAATCAGCTGCTTCCGCCCAGCGTCGCCATTGCAGGATCCGCCGGATCGATCGCCGTCCCGAGGTTCAACGCTGATGCCTCAGCGCTCGGGTTTGCGGCCCTGATCGCGATGGCGACCGTGATCGCCTGTGGTGTAGCTCCGGCATGGCGTGCAAGTCGACTGGACACGTCGGCGCGTCTCGACGTGGCGAGCCGAGGTGCTACGACCAGCGCGGCCGAACATCGTTTGCGAAACGCGCTCGTTTCACTCGAAATGGCGTTGGCGACCACGTTGCTCGTCATCGCGCTCCTGTTGGTGCAGACCGTCGGTCGGCTGAATGCGATTGACCCGGGTTTCCGCGGCCAGGGTGTCCTTGCGATGACGATTGGGCGCGTCGATGATCTGTCGGCTTCGGCACGAGCCCGTTACTACACCGACGTTCTGCGACGTGTCATGCAGGTGCCGGGTGTCAACCAGTCAGCCTTGAACGACTACGTTCTCTTATCCAACGAGGACGACTACGAAGGCGTCGAGATCGAGGGGCAGCCGCGCCTAGCCTCCGGCCAATGGCCACGCGAGGAATGGCGCCGTGTCAGCAGCGAATACTTTCGAAGCTTGCGGATTCCAGTCGTGCGCGGTCGCGACTTCACGCCACAGGACACCGCTGATTCGCCGTCCGTGGTCGTCATCAATGAGGCCATGGCTCGCAAATACTGGCCCGGGATCGATCCAGTGGGTCGCCGCCTGCGGCTGACGGCAGCAGCCTACGGCTGGTCCGAGGTTGTCGGCATCGTGGGCGACGTGCGCGAAGTCGGTCTCGACCAGCCGGCCAAGCCGATGATGTTCGTCCCTTACCATCGCAGCGCCCGGCCGGTGATGGCGCTCTTCGCTCGCGTCAACTCCACGAGCGATGCGATGGTGCAGTCGATTCAACAGGCGGTCTGGTCCGTCGATTCGACGCGCCCAGTGTTCGGTGTCCAGCGCGTCGATCGGCTGATCACCAACTCGATGGCCGTTCGTCGCCTCGCCGAGCGGGTCGCTGGCGCCGCGGCCCTTCTGGCGCTGGCCCTGACGGCCGTCGGCATCTATTGCACGCTCAGCTACGCAGTGTCGCAGCGTCGCCGGGAACTCGCCGTGCGAGTGGCAATCGGCGCGCAGAAGCGACACATTGCGTGGGTCGTTTTGCGCCAGGTCGTCGCACCTGCAGTCGCGGGATTGGCAGCCGGCCTCGCTGGTGCGCTCGCGGCGGCCGCATTGACTCGTGACGAGCTCTACGGCATCTCTCCGTTCGATCCGTGGACGTACGGCGCAGGCGCGCTCATCGTCCTGGCCGCGGCTCTCGTGGCGTGTACGGTGCCGGCCCGCCGTGCCTCGCGCGTCGATCCTATGACGTCGCTACGGGCAGGCTGAATCAACGTCAAGGGCATAGGGCGCAGGGCATAGGGCGAAGGGGAGGGACGTCGCCTTTGAACCGGCAACTGGTAACTGGCAACTACTTCAGCAGGCCACGGTCGACGAAGGTGGCCACTGCTTGCCTGGTGGCATCGAGCGGATCGACTGGTCCATCACGCCATACGGCACTCACGAAAATGTGCCGGCGTCCGTCGCGGGTGAGAGCACCGACGAGCCAACTGACACTCGTCCCATCGGCGGCCGTCGTTGCGCCCGTCTTCGCCTGCATCTCAATTCCATTCCCCCACGGTGCCGCCACTTTGTGTAGCCCTGTAGAGTTACGCACCGTCCCAGGCTCCTGAGCCGATGCTTGACGGACGTACGTCAGGTGCTCGGAAGTCACGGGTAGATCACCGGCAAAAAACCGCTTGAGAAACTCGAGTTGCTCGCTGGGAGCGATTCGGAGCGTCCCATTGAGCCAGTACATCACCGGGTCCCCCGACGTATCGCTATTGCCGTAGCGAATTGCTGCAACCAGCCCTTCATCCGTTCGGCGCCAATGCGGACGGCGGTTCGCTGAAAAAGCCAAACGACCGAATTGCCAATCGCCGACTGCAGGTCATGATTCTTCTCCCACGCTGTCTGTCTTGAAAAACGCTGACCATCCCACTTCTCGATCGTGTCTTCTTTGATCGCACCGGTTTCTAACGCAACCAACGCGTGCGGGATCTTGAACGTGGACGCTGGGGACAATCGAACGGCGCACGCCTCCTCGTCCGTACGCCATTCCGTCGCCTTGCTCGTGTCGTAAAGCGCGACGCAATGTCCGTCGACTGCGATATTGGCGGTTGAGGACTGGCAGAGCGCAACAATAAGCGCAATGGTCAACACAATCTTCGCGGCCATGATCGAATCATGGCACGGCACGCGTCGACACGAACGGCATGGCGCGGTTCGAACTTCCGCCTGAAGGCGGAAGCCACGGATTATTGTCGGGCGCCACCTTCCGCCTGAAGGCGGAAGCCACAGATATTGCGCGGCGCCACGGAAATTGTTCGAGCACGCGTGGCTTCCGGCTTTAGCCGGAAGATCGGAGCCGCGATCCGCCTCAACTGATACACGCCACGAGATACGCGTCGACCGCCCACGCCGCTCGTCGACCGTCGTCAATCGCCCAGACAATCAGCGATTGCCCACGCTGCATGTCGCCTGCGGCAAAAACCCCAGGGACGTTGGTCATCCATCGATCATCCCGCCAGACCGTCCCGCGATCCGTGAAGCGCACGCCCAAGTCGTCGAGCAAGCGGTTCTTCTGAGGGCCGACAAACCCCATCGCGAGCAACACGAGATCAGCGCGGAGCTCGAACTCGCTATCGGGCACCAGGTCAAAGGACGCACGACCATCGCGTACGGCACGATGGACGCGTTGGCCGTGTAGTGTCCGGACACGACCGTTGGCCCCCGAGAAAGCGGTGGTAGCCAAGGAATAGTGGCGGTCACCACCCTCCTCGTGCGCCGATGAGGTCCGAAAGATGTTTGGCCACTGCGGCCACGGATTGTCGCTCGTGCGGCTCGCGGGTGGAGTTGGGAGCAATTCGAGCTGACATACCGACGCGGCGCCCTGTCGATGCACGGTTCCCAAACAATCGGCGCCCGTGTCCCCGCCCCCGATGATAATCACGTGCTTGCCGGTGGCCGTGATCGCCTGGCTGTCATCAGTGGTATCGCCCTGACAGCGTCGATTCTGCTGCGAGAGAAAGTCCATCGCGAAGTGAATGCCTTCGAGCTCGCGGCCGGGAACTGGAAGATCGCGTGGGCACGCGGCGCCACCGGCAAGCACGATGGCGTCGTAATCGCGTCGCAGATCGTCCGCTCGCACGTCCTCGCCCGCGTGAATGCCGGCACGAAACACGACGCCCTCGGCAGACAGGAGGTCGAGTCGGCGGTCGAGCACCCGCTTCTCCAGCTTGAACTCGGGAATGCCGTATCGCAAGAGACCGCCTATGCGATCGCTTTTCTCGAACACCGTCACGCTGTGCCCGGCGCGATTGAGCTGGGCTGCCGCCGCGAGCCCGGCCGGACCCGAACCAATGACGGCGACCTTCTTCCAAGTGCGCGTGGGCGGAGGCTCGGGAACAATCCACCCTTCGTCGAACGCACGATCCACAATCGCCAGCTCGATCGACTTGATAGCCACGGCATCGTTGTTGATGCCGAGGACACACGAGCCTTCGCAGGGCGCCGGGCACAACAAGCCCGTGAACTCCGGGAAGTTGTTGGTGAGATGCAGCCGATCGGCCGCCGCGCGCCACGAATCGCGATACACCAGATCGTTCCAATCCGGAATCAAGTTGCCCAGCGGACAACCCTGATGGCAGAACGGCACGCCGCAGTCCATGCAGCGTGCGGCTTGACGTGTGAGCTCATCGCTCGGGTACGCCGTGTAAACGTGGTGGTAGTCGCCCACGCGCTCGGAGACAGGACGAGCCGGGGGCTTGACGCGCGAGAACTCGACAAATCCGGTGGCTTTGCCCACGTCAGGCCCCGACCAGATCACCGAAGGCTGGCGCTTGTGCTTTGGCCATGGCACGCGCCTCTTCGGCACGGACCCGCTTGAAGTCACGGGGCATGACGGCGATCAGCTTGGCCCGCATGGACAGCCACGCCTGCAGCACGCGATCGCCGATCGCGCTGCCCGTCAGCACGACGTGACGCGCGATCAGCTCATGAACCCGGCTGCTCTCGTCGTCGTCCTCGAGTCGATCGAGATCCACCATCTCGACATTGCAATTGAGCGCGAACGACCCGTCGAGGTCGAGGACATACGCCATGCCACCGCTCATGCCGGCGGCGAAATTGCGGCCTGTCCGGCCAAGGACGACCACCCGTCCGCCGGTCATGTATTCGCAGCCGTGATCACCCACACCTTCCACGACCGCCTGTGCACCGCTGTTACGCACGGCAAACCGTTCGCCTGCGACCCCGCGAATGTAGGCGTCGCCGCTGGTCGCGCCGTAGAGCGAAACATTGCCGATGATGATGTTGTCCTCGGCCACGAACGTCGCCGATCGCGGCGGACGCACGACAATGCGGCCGCCGGAGAGGCCTTTCCCAACGAAATCGTTGGCCTCCCCTTCGAGCATCAGGGTGATCCCACGCGGGAGGAAGGCACCAAAACTCTGACCTGCGGCGCCGGTCAGATTGATTTTGATCGTGTCGTCCGGCAAGCCCGATCCACCGTAGCGCTTCGTGACTTCGTATCCAAGAAGGGTCCCGGTCGTGCGATCGGTGTTGCGGATCGGCAGCGCGATCTCAACCGGTTCCTGACGAACGAGCGCAGCCGAGGACCGGGTGATCAACACGCGATCGAGCACGCGCTCGAGTCCAGCGTCCTGACGCTGCACCGCCCGTCTGGCTGCGTAGCGCGGGAGGTCAGGGACGTGGAACAGCGGCGACAGGTCAAGCCCGCTGGCCTTCCAGTGCTGCCTGGCGGCATCGAAATCCAGACACTCGGCTCGTCCAACCATCTCGTCCACGGTGCGAAAGCCAAGTTCCGACATCAGCTCGCGCACTTCCTCGGCGATGAATCGAAAGAACGTCTGCACGAACTCAGGCTTGCCGCTGAAGGTCTTTCGCAGGGCCGGGTCCTGCGTCGCGATGCCGACCGGACAGGTATTCAAGTGGCACACCCGCATCATGACGCAGCCCATGACCACGAGCGGCGCGGTGGCAAAGCCAAACTCCTCGGCGCCGAGCAACGCCGCCACCACAACGTCGCGACCAGTCTTCATCTGCCCGTCAACTTGCACGACGATGCGATCTCGTAATCGATTGAGCAGCAGAACCTGTTGTGTCTCGGCAAGGCCCAGCTCCCACGGCACGCCGGCATGCTTGAGACTGGTGAGCGGTGACGCCCCGGTGCCGCCGTCATGACCGGAGATCAGGACGAGGTCGGCGTGGGCCTTTGAAACGCCGGCCGCCACAGTACCGACACCAACCTCGGCGACCAGCTTGACGTGTACCCGCGCGTGCGGGTTGGCGTTCTTCAAGTCGAAGATCAGTTGCGCGAGATCTTCGATGGAATAGATATCGTGGTGTGGCGGGGGCGAGATGAGGCCGACTCCAGGAGTCGAATGCCGCACCTTGGCGATCCACGGGTAAACCTTGTGACCCGGCAGCTGACCACCCTCACCCGGCTTGGCACCCTGCGCCATCTTGATTTGGAGATCGTCGGCATTCACCAGGTACTCGCTGGTCACGCCAAAGCGGCCAGAGGCGACCTGTTTGATCGCGCTGCGGCGCGAGTCGCCGTTGGCGTCAGGAAGGTAGCGCTCCGGATTTTCGCCACCCTCACCGGTGTTCGACTTGGCGCCCATCCGGTTCATGGCGATGGCGAGGGTCTCGTGCGCCTCCTGGCTGATCGAGCCGTAGGACATCGCACCGGTCGAGAACCGCGGCAGAATTGATTCGATGGGCTCGACCTCGCCCAGTGGAATCGGCTCGCGAGCAGCCTTGAGCCGGAACAGCCCGCGCAGGGTGGCGCGCTGGCGGCTCTGGTCGTCAACGAGGCGCGTGTATTCCTTGAAGATCTGGTACTGGCCCGTACGGGTCGCGTGCTGCAGACGAAAGACGGTTTCGGGATTGAACAAATGGATCTCGCCGTCGCGCCGCCACTGGTACTCCCCGCCGCCCTCGAGCTCGCCAGGAGCCACCACCCGGTGATCGAACGCTCGCGTATGGCGTCGCCGCACCTCTTCCGAGATTGTCGCCAGCCCAACCCCGCCGATGCGTGAGGCCGTCGACGTGAAGTACGTCTCGACGAACTGACGATCGAGTCCGACCACTTCGAAGATCTGCGCGCCGCAATAACTTTGCAGCGTGGAGATCCCCATCTTGGACATCACCTTGAGCACGCCCTTATTCAGCGCCTTGACGTAACGCATGACGGCCTGATGGTCCGTCGTCTCTCGGATCAGGCCCTGACGAACCAGGTCGTGCAAGGTTTCGAATGCCAGGTACGGATTGACGGCGCCGGCACCGTAGCCCAACAGCAGCGCGACGTGGTGCACTTCGCGGGCGTCGCCCGTCTCGATCAAAAGGCCGCACCTCGTCCGCGTACCCTCTCGAACCAGATGATGATGAACGCCGGCGGTCGCGAGCAGGCTGGGAATTGGCGCGTGGGTCGCGTCGACCCCTCGATCCGAGAGGATGAGGATGCCGTACCCGGCTGCCACCGCCTGGCTGGCCTTACGGCACAACTCGGCCATCGCCCGCTCGAGTCCCGGCCCGTCCTCGTTCGGGTTGTAGAGCAGCGGCAGCGTGGTCGATCGAAACGGCGAGCCAGGAG
The DNA here is from genome assembly GCA_963802675.1 of uncultured Acidobacteriota bacterium. Classification (GTDB taxonomy): domain Bacteria; phylum Acidobacteriota; class Vicinamibacteria; order Vicinamibacterales; family UBA2999; genus JACCSI01. The sequence goes on along the minus strand of CAWDJL010000013.1, from coordinate 791,436 downwards.
GCAGGTGCCGGAGCTTGGCAACTTGATCGTTGTGAAGAATCGGATACTCGATCTTGATCTGCCGGCAGGCGTGAGGTCCGGGCTCGAGCATGTTGGCCTCCGGGCCGATCGTGGAGGCCATTGACGTCACGAGCTCCTCGCGTATGGCGTCGAGCGGCGGGTTGGTCACCTGAGCGAAGAGTTGCTTGAAATAGTCGTACAGGAGCCGCGGGCGATCCGACAACACCGCCAGCGCAGTGTCTGAACCCATCGACCCGATCGGCTCCTCGCCGGTCAGCGCCATCGGCGTCAACAGCAGGCGCAGATCCTCCTGTGTATAACCAAACGCCTGCTGACGCCGCACCACTGTCTGATGATCCGGGCGTTCCGCACAGGCGAGGGGCAGGTCATCGACGTCGACCAGGTGCTGGCGAATCCAGTCGGCATACGGGTGCTGCGCGGCGAGCGTCCGCTTGATCTCGTCATCGCTCACGATCCGGCCGGCCGTGGTATCGACAAGCAGCATCTTCCCTGGACGAAGCCGATCCTTCCGGACAATCCGCTCGGGCGGGATGTCGAGCACTCCGACTTCGGACGCCATGATTACGAGGTCGTCATCGGTGATGCAGTAGCGTGACGGGCGCAAGCCGTTGCGATCGAGCATGGCGCCGATGACGGTGCCATCGGTGAATGCGATCGACGCCGGACCGTCCCACGGCTCCATGATCGACGAGTGGTACTCATAAAAGGCGCGCACGGCGGGATCCATCGCCGGGTTTCCGGCCCAGGGCTCGGGAATCATCATCAGCACGGCATGGGGCAGCGACCGGCCGGCCATCACGAGGAACTCGAGGACGTTGTCGAACGTCGCCGTGTCGCTGCCTCCCGGCCGAATCACGGGCAGCACCTTCTGCAGGTCGTCGCCGAAGAGCGTGGACTTCAGCAGGCCCTCCCGCGCCTGCATCCAATTGATGTTGCCCCTGAGCGTGTTGATCTCGCCGTTGTGGGCGACCAAACGATACGGATGCGCGAGCGGCCACGACGGGAACGTGTTCGTCGAAAAGCGCTGGTGCACCAGCGCGAGCGCGGATTCGAACGCCGGGTTCGACAAGTCGGGAAACACACGCTCGATTTGCGAGGCCGTCAGCATGCCCTTGTAGATCAGCGTGCGCGCTGAAAGGCTCACGATGTAGAAGCTCTGGCGCGCCTGAGGGCTCAGATCGAGCCGTTCGATGGCGTGCTCGATGCGCTTGCGAATGACGTACAGCTGCCGTTCGAACGACGCGCTCGGGGTCAGGTCGCCACCGACGAACACCTGCTCGAAGACGGGAGCCGAGGCCGCCGCGGTCGTGCCAACCGTGTCGAGATCCGTCGGCACCGCGCGCCACCCCAGGACCGCCTGTCCCTCTTCTCGGGTGATGCGCTCGACGAGAGCGCGGACCTCAGCTCGCGACCGGTCGTCCGTGGGCAGGAAGACCAGCCCGGCGCCATAGGCTCCGGCCGCCGGCAGCGAGAACGTCAACGCCTGACGAAAGAAACGATCCGGCATCTGGACGAGGATGCCGGCACCGTCGCCAGTGTCGGGATCTGCGCCACACGCTCCGCGGTGCTCGAGGTTGATGAGGAGGTCGAGAGCCTGACGAACGATCCGATGGGAACGCCTGCCCTTGATGTGCGCGACAAAGCCGACGCCGCAGGCATCGTGCTCGTCACAGGATCGGTAAAGGCCCTGGTCGCCTGGCTCCTGTGCGCGGGTGTCCATCCGTTCTCTCCCTGGTCCGCCGAAGCTCGCGGCGGGTTTCGAGCGAAGGCGGAAGCCTGGTCGAGCGCCGAAGGCGGAATTCGGCTTATTAGAGAGAATCTCGATACATAACAAAAGCGCAATGTACCGATATGAACTGTGAGAAAAACTGATGGTTCATTCCTCAGTCTCAGTCCCGGGCGTGAACCGGCGTCACGGCATCCTGGTCCTGCTCCCCCGTCCGAATCCGATAGATCTTCTCAATCGGCAGCACCATGATCTTGCCGTCGCCCACCTCGCCGGTCCTGGCAGCGCTGAGAATCGCGTCGATCGTCGGCTGAACGAAGTGATTCGAGACACCGATTTCGAGGCGAACCTTCTCGGCCAGCGCCATCTTCACCGTGGTCCCACGGTAATTCTCGACGTGCTCCATTTCCCCGCCGTGTCCCTGGACGCGGCTGATGGTCAGGCCGCGCACCTCGGCATGAAACAACGCCTCGAGCACGTCGCTGAGTTGCTCGGGCCTCACAATCGCCACAATCAGCTTCACGACCGGCCTCCACTCTGGACGGCCAACACCTCCGCCGCTCGTCGCGCGAACGACGAGTCACCCGGTGAAACGAGGATGGCGCCGTCTCCGCCGGTATAAGCCTCTTCACCGTGCTCCGTGACATCGAGGCCAACACCTTCGACTCGGCCGCTGATGCGTAGCGGCATGACCAGCGCCAGAGCCTTGAGGATCACGAACGTTCCGCCGGCGCTGTAAGCCAGCACGATGAGAACGCTCGCAATCTGGACGAGCAACTGCGACGGGTTACCGCCCAGCCAGCCGTTTGCGCCGCCGCTCCAAGCCGCATCCGCGAACACCCCGGTCAGGATCGCACCCGTCGCTCCGCCCACGCCGTGAGCCGCCACGACGTCCAGCGAATCATCGAGCTTGGTCTTGGCGCGATAGATCAGCGCAAAGTAGCTCGGCAGGGCGCCGAGCGCCCCCAAGGCCAGGGCAGAAGCGGGCCCGATATGACCCGCTGCGGGCGTCACCACGACGAGACCGACGACGATGGCGGTGGCGGCCCCGACCGCGGTCACGGGGCCGCCGCGCAGCAGGTCGATCAGCGTCCAGGTCGTCAGGGTCGCGGCCGGCGCAAACAACGTATTGGCGAATGCGAGCGCGGCGGTCGAATTCGCCGCCAGTGCGCTCCCGGCATTGAAGCCAAACCAGCCAAACCACAGCAAGCCGGCGCCCAACATCGTGAAGGGCACGTTGTGCGGCAGCATGGCATGACGTCCATAGTCCTTCCGTGGCCCAACGACCATGGCTGCCACCAGCGCCGCAGCGGCCGCGTTGACATGGACCACAGCGCCGCCGGCAAAATCGAGCGCCCCCCACGCCGCGAGGAAGCCCCCACCCCACACCCAGTGAGCGATCGGGGCGTAGATCAGGAGCACCCAGAGCACGATGAACGCCAGGTAGGCGTTGAAGCGAAACCGCTCGACGACGGCTCCCGAGATCAGGGCGGCAGTAATGATGGCGAAGGTTCCCTGGAAGCCCATGAACAGCAAGTGCGGAATCGCGCCCTGGGCTTCCAGGCCGACGCCGCGCAAGCCGGCAAACGTCAGGGATCCGACGATCGGAAGCCCGGGAGCAAACGCGAGCGAGTAGCCCACGAGCGCCCACGCCACCGCGACCGGTCCGAGCGCCACGAAGCTCATCATCATCGTGTTGAGCGCGTTCTTCGAGCGCACGAGCCCGCCGTAAAAGAAGCCCAGCGCCGGCGTCATCAAGAGCACCAGCGCCGTGGCGACGAGCATCCAGCCGATGTCACCGCTATTCATGCGCGTATTGAATCGATAGTGACCGTCTCATGTCCAATACGAGATAGTTGTTGATTCCATCGCGAATCCGGCAACGTCACAGTATATAAGTGTTGACTAATATAAGCAGCGTCTGTAATGATCCCGACAAACAGAGGCGGCAACACCGCCGTGTCCAAGGAGCAAGCCCGTGATGATTGATGTGGATCAAGTAGTGGGCGCCGTCACACGCGAAGTCAGCAGTCGCGAACACGAAGGCAAACTCGCGCGGGTGGTGGTCGCGACGCGCACGTACGACACCAGCGCAGACGATCTCTGGGATGCGTTGACCAGCGCGGAGCGCCTGCCGCGCTGGTTCCTCCCGGTTTCAGGCGATCTGCGCCTCGGCGGTCGGTATCAACTGGAGGGGAACGCCGGGGGAACGATTACACGCTGCGAGCCGCCGCGGTCGCTGGCTCTGACGTGGGAGTACGGCGGATCGGTCAGTTGGGTCACCGTGAACCTGCGCCAGAAGGGTCATGACCGGACCGAACTCGAGCTGGAACACATGGCGCACGACGACGAGCATTGGGCGAAGTTTGGTCCTGGGGCGGCCGGAGTCGGGTGGGACATGGCACTGATGGCACTGGGGCGTCATCTCGCGAGCGGTGCCCCTGTCGACCCGGAGGCGGCCCTCAAATGGTCGGCCTCGGACGAGGGGCGTCGCTTCATCGCGCAGAGCAGCGACGACTGGGGCCGCGCAGCAATCGCCGCTGGTGAACCCGAAGCGAGTGCCAAGGCGGCCGCAGACCGCACAACCTCGGCCTACACTGGCGGGTAACCGACATCGATGCACGCATTCGACATTCTGGGCGACCCCGTCCGGCGCCGCATCCTCGAGCTCCTGGCCGACGGCGAACGTCCGTCGGGCGCCGTCGTTGATGTGATTCAGCGCGAGTTCGGCATCACGCAGTCGGCGGTGTCGCAGCACTTGAAGGTGCTTCGAGAGAACGGATTCGCCTCGGTCAGGCCCGATGGGCCTCGGCGTCTCTACTCGATGCAACCAGCGTCCCTGCAGGCGGTCGACTCGTGGCTGCAACGATTCAAGCGGCTGTGGGAGCCGAAGCTCGAGGCGCTGGCCACCGAAGTGGCCCGCGGGAAGAGGCACAGGCAACGCCGGACAAGTCGCGATGCGTGACGACACTCGCCGGCGGCTCTGGTTCAGGGGCGCGCTGCTCGTTGCTCTGCTGATCGTTGGTCTGGTCGTGCGAAATCAGGTGAAGGTTTACTGGAATCGGCAAGAGGGCCGCGGCGATCACACTCAATCGCCAGGTGCTCTTCGACCTGCTGCAACCGATCGCGCTCGCGAACTGCCAACTCGAGCGATTTGGAGACGCCCACGACGGCGGGTATCTACTGTGCGCAAATCTCCTCGAAGCCGTGGAGTCGGGCTATTCGTATGGGATTGCCGGCCGTGACAAGTGGGGTTGCGACGTTTCGACCAAGTTGAACGTCAAGCTGCACCAGTACGATTGTTTCAACACCGATCAGCCGGAATGTCCGGCGGGTGACACGGTATTTCACGCCGAATGCATTGGACCCACGCCAAAAACCGAAGAAGGGCGGCCTTTCGACACGCTACAGAACCAGCTCGCGAAGAACGGCGACGCGAACCGCCGCGTCGTCGTCAAGATGGATGTCGAAGGCGCTGAGTGGGATTCTCTGCTCCACGCGCCCGACGAGACGCTCGCGCGGATCGATCAGCTCGCCATCGAGTTTCATTACACCGACGAAGAGCGGTTCGTGAAGACCGTCCGTCGATTGAAACAGTTCTTCCACGTCGCCCATCTGCACTTCAACAATTTCGCCTGCGATCCGGGGCTCCGGCCGTTTGCCTCGTGGGCCTACGAAGCACTCCTGGTCAACCGTCGGGTTGGGGTGGTTGACCCGGCGGGACATTCGCCGCGCGGGCTGCACGCACTGGATGCGCCGAACAATCCGACCGGGGCTGACTGTCAAGTGCCGTGATCGTCACTCCTACTCCATCCTCAGGGCGACCGACGGATCGATTCGCCCGGCACGAATCGCAGGGAGCGAGCAGGCGATGGCCGACGTGCACGACGCGAGAAGAACGACGGCAGCATAGGTCGCGCCGTCGAGCGATGACACGCCGAACAACAACGTCGCAACGGCGCGAGTGGCGACCATCGCGACCAGCAACCCACCGACGATGCCGATGGTGGTCAGCGTCATTCCTTGACGAACGATCATCCGGACGATATTTCCGCGGCTGGCACCAAGGGCCGATCGAATCCCAATCTCACGCCATCGTTCCGTGACCCCAGCGGAGAGTAAGCCGTAAATGCCAATCGCGGCCAGCGCCAAGGCCACGAGGCTGAAGGCCTCGAATACCGTCGAACCAAATCGCCGTTCGGCCTCCGAACGTTCGAGCAGGCGCTGCATCGGCGCCACCCGAACGACGGGCTGAAGCTTGTCAACCGATGCGATCGCATCCCTGATTGATGGAGCGAGCGCGGCCGCATCGCCCAGCGCCCGGACGACGACCCACAACGTTCGATCGGCGTCATGCCACTGCGAGGTCGTGACGTACACGGCGTCAGCCTGGCTGACCGCGAGAGAAGTCTGTCTGACATCGCCAACGAGGCCGACGACGGTGAACCACGGCCCGGAATCAGGCCCGATGTGCAGTCGCTGGCCAATCGGATCCTGGCCGGGAAAGCGACGCCTCGCGAACGATTCGTTGAGCAACACCGCGAGTGGTGCACCGGCGGTGTCGCGTATATCGAGCAAGCGGCCGCGTTTGAGCTCGATGCCCATGGTTTCGAAGTAGCCAGCAACGCGGCGGCATCGATGCCGACGGCATGGGCTCGCGGCAACTCCGACGGAGCCAGCGCCACCATCCCACTCAGGCTGACCCAGGCCAGGACGATTCCGACGCCGCCGCCGAGAATGGCCAGCAACAAACTCTCGGTCAGCAACTGCCGGATCAGTCGCGACTTGGCGGCGCCGAGTGCGGCCCGGAGGGCAAATTCACCGCGGCGCTGCGCCCCGCGGGCGAGAAGCAGGTTCGTGATGTTGACGCAGGCGATCGCCAGCACTAACAGCGCCGCGCCAAAGACCGCGAACAGCGCGGGCTTTACCGCACGCGTCACGTCGTCCTGGAGCGAGTTCACGACGAGACCAGAGTCGAGCGCTGCCCAGGTCGGGCGTGCAAAAGCTGACACCGGCGCCTGGGCAATCGCGTTCAGTTCCGTCGAGGCCACGCCGATCGTAATGCCCGCTCGCAATCTGCCAAGGAGGCGAAGGTGATGGCCCCACTCTCGCCCCTGCGGTGGAAGTGCCGGGTCGTATTGCAGCGGCTGCCAGACGTCGGCGGTGGGAACCAATACGTTCTCGAACGTGGCCGGCATCACGCCGATGACGGTGTGCCTTCGATCATCAAGGGTGAGGTCGCGGCCGACAATCTCCTGAACACGCCCCAATCGCTCCCACAGGGCGTTGCTGATCAACACGACGGCAGGACCGTTGACTGCATCATCAGACGGCTGGAAATCACGACCGATCCGTGGAGCGACCCCCAGCGTCCGGAAGTACGACGCGCTGACGCGCTGCCCTTCCAATCGCTCGGCGTGATCGGCACCGGTCAGCGTCGGTTGCCACGAACGCAGCACGGCCAGCGTCTCAAAGGAACGACTGCGCTCGACGATTTCGCGATAGCTTCCGAAGTCACATCCTGACGCGACCCGTCGCGACCGGTGTCCCAGATCAATGTCAGACGACGAGCCTCGGGATACGGCAGTGGCTGAATCACAATCGGGTTGAGGACGCTGAAGATGGCGGTGCTGGCACCGATGCCGAGCGCCAGCGTGAGCACGCTGACGACGGTGAAGCCCGGCGCGGCGCGCAGACGGCGCGCGCCGTAGCGGAGGTCGGCGAGAAACGTCTCGACCGCATGTTCCCAGCCAGCGACCCGGACGTCCTCCTGCACACGGGGGATGCTGCCCTGTTCCAGCTGCGCGATGCGCCGGGCCTCGGCAGGCGCGAAGCCCTTTGCTTCGAGCTCCGCGATGGCTTGCTCGAAGTAGTGGGCGACTTCGTCAGTCAGGTCGCGGTCGGAGGCTGCCGGTCGCGTGAGCACGCGGAGGCCGCGGGTGAGCTGCCGCCATATGGACATGGTTAGATTTCCGACTTGAGAATCCGCGCCACTGCCGACGTCCGGCGCGCCCAGTCGGCCTCTTCGAAATCGAGCTGCTTGCGCCCCTTTCGCGTCAGCGAGTAGTAGCGGGCGCGTCGCGCGTTGGCGGTTTGTCTCCACTCGGCATCGAGCCAGCCCGCCCTCTCCAGACGAGAGAGCGCGGTGAGCAGCGATCCGGGGTTGACCTTGAATACGCCGCGCGAGATCTGCTCGACGCGGCGCGCAATTCCAAACCCGTGCAGCGGCTCGAGGCTCAAGGTCTTCAGTATGAGCAGGTCGAGCGTGCCGGGGATGACGTCCGTGCTGGGTTTGTCCACGCCGCTCGAGACTAACCCGCTCACATCTTGATTGTCAAGATGTGATAATCAAGAAGAAACGGTTCGCCCGGGTCTCACGTAAACTACCGGCGGATGAGACGGAGCGCGGTTGTTTACGCCACCATCATCGGGTTGTCGATACTCGTCGTGGCCGCGATTCTGCGCGTCGGTGGCCTCATGCTGCCCGAGGCGCCGGCGACCCTGGCCGACGGCGCGGACGCGACGAGTCCGCTCGCGCGGATGATTGAGAACGTAAGCCATCCCCTGGCCCGCCTGCTCGTTCAACTGCTCGTCATTGTCGGCACGGCGCGCGTGTGTGCTCGTCTAGTGAGGCCACTGGGACAGACACCCGTGATTGGTGAGATCGCCGCCGGCATCATCATCGGGCCGTCGCTGCTGGGCGCGGTCGCACCTGCGGTGAGCGCCACTCTTTTTCCAGCTGACTCACTCGCGGTCCTGCAGATGCTGAGTCAGATTGGCGTGCTCTTGTTCATGTTCGTCATCGGCGTCGAGCTGGACGCCTCCCACATCCGCGGCCGGACGCGAACCGCGATTGCCGTCAGCCATTTCAGCATCGCCGTCCCCTTCGTTTTGGGTGTGCTCCTCGCGCTGCTGCTTTATCGGGGCTATGCGCCGATCGGCGTGCCCTTCCATGCCTTCGCGCTGTTCCTCGGAGTCGCGATGAGCATCACGGCATTTCCGGTCCTGGCGCGAATCCTAGAGGAGCGGCAACTCACGGCCACCCCGTTGGGAACTACGGCGTTGACATGTGCCGCCGTGGGTGACGTCACAGCGTGGACGCTGCTGGCGTTCGTCAGCGCGGTCACAACGTCGGGAAGCGCCGCCACGATGCTGCTGACCATGGTGGTCCTGTCGGCGGCGTTCATCCTGCTCGCCGTTTTTGTCGTGCGACCGTCGCTGGTGCGCCTCCTCGATTCAACGCGCCGCGCGGATGCGCTCAGCAAGGAGCACATTGCGCTGGTCCTCGGCGTGCTGCTGTTGTCGGCGCTGGCCACGGAGGTCATCGGCATTCATGCGCTTTTCGGCGCCTTCCTCGCGGGCGTCGTGATGCCGGCCGATGCGACGTTCCGCCGCCTGCTCCGCGAACGCCTGGAAACCATCAGCAGCGTGCTGCTGATGCCATTGTTCTTCGCCTTCACCGGTCTGCGTACGCAAATCGGGCTTCTGAGCGACCCGAGCGACTGGATCGCATGTCTGGCGATCATCGTCGTCGCAACCGTGGGCAAGATGGGAGGAACCATCGGTGCCGCGCGCTTGACGGGCCTCGCGTGGTACGAATCGGTCGCCTTGGGGGCGTTGATGAACACGCGCGGGCTGATGGAGCTGATTGCGCTCAACGTGGGCTATGACCTGGGCATTCTGACGCCCAAGGTCTTCACCATGATGGTGCTCATGGCGCTGGTGACCACGGCCATGACCGGGCCGCTGCTGTCGTTGGTCGAACGACGTGTGCTTCCGCCTTCAGGCGGAAGATCCCAGCGGACGGCTGATCTTCGCCCCTGAGGCTCGCCGCCCAGCATCAACCGGCGAACATTCTGACTTTATTGTCAACGTCATGACCGCGCCACCGCTGCCATTCATCCCGGCGGCACATCACGGCAAGCTGCTGGTGATGATCCTCCTGTGTTATGCAGGGGATGTCGAGGCCGGCACCCGAGCGATTGTCACCGCAGCCGGCCGAATCCTGGCCAACGTCTCGGCCTTTTACACCGGACCCGACCGATCGATCCGCGAAGCGTAGACGAAGGAATTTGCGGCCGCGCTGCATCAGGGGAACGACGCCGTGTACAGCGCTTTCTTGGCCGACGACGGCGAGGCCCGTGTGCGCGCGGGGCCGGTTTATCTGAGCCGCTCGCCGACGCGCAAGGCGCACCCCACTCGGTAGACCACGCGGTCGAGATTGAAGAACTGAGTGGAGCCCGTCATCGTGAAAGAGTCTGGGCCCGTCATGGTAATCGTCTGACTCGCCAACATCCAGCCAGCCTGGAAGCCCGGCGAGCCGGGCGGCGTGCCTGCCGCCGTCTCAAAATTGATCATCGTCACGACGCGCCCTTCGTAGGTTGTTCCTCCCGCGAAATTCCAGATCCCGTGGCTCTCGGACAACTGTCCCACAGGAAACACCGGGAGGTACCGGCTCTCGCTGACAATTCCCCCGAAGGAATAGGTAATCAAGGCACGCGTGGGCGTTCCGCGTGCCGCACCGGTCGTGCAGTCGCGATCCTGCGTCATAACGCCCCACACCCCCTCTAACGTTCGCCCCTGGGCGAACGCCGGGCTGGTCAGTCCCAGCATCACGGCGATAACGGCCGCCGCCCTCGCCATGATTGCGCCACATAACGTACGCCTCGAAAGCATGTTCGTCATCGGTCCTCCGTATAGGAGCCTTGACGGCCTCAAATGTTGACCAAATGCGTCAAGTTTGGTCCGTCAAGGCTGAGGCTTCGACTCGCTAGGATTTGTCCCTACCGGAGAACGCGAGATCGGCGTGAAAACTTGCTCACACGTGGGCAGGTGGGGCGCGTTGGGCAGGTCAGGCAGGTAGGGTCATTCTTTCCCACTTGCCCCACTTGCCCCACCTGCCCGACCAGCCCGACCCGCCAACCGCTTGAACAGCCACGCGCGTGCGGCCTGCCAGTCGCGCATCGTCGTGGCCACCGAGGTATCGAGGACGACGCCGATTTCCTCGAGCGACAAGCCGCAGAAGAACCGGAGTTCGGCGACGCGCGCCTTGCGACGATCGAAGGTCGAAAGCTCGTCCAACGCGGCGTCGAGATCGAGGACATCGACTTCGCGCGGCGACGTCCGCGCCGCGTCTTCGACCAGGGTGACACGGTCCCACCGGCCCGATCGCTTGGCCATGTTACGGGCACGCGCGCGATCGACGAGGATGCGCCGCATCATCTCCGACGCGACAGCGAAAAACTGTGCGCGGTTCCGCCAGTCAGCGCGGTCCTGCCTCACCAGCCGAAGATACGCCTCGTGAACGAGGGCCGTCGGCTGTAACGTGTGTCCGGATCGCTCGCGGCGCAACAGTGCAGCCGCACGCCGGCGCAATTCGTCGTACACGATGGGCACGAGTCGATCGCGCGCTTCGTCATCACCTTCGCTCCACGCCTGCAGGAGGCGGCTGACGTCGTCCGGGGCGCGACTCACGGCCGGCCTGGACCGATCGCGGCGGTGGCAACGGTGATCGGCTGCTCGTAGGCGAAGATCTGCCTGACGAGCAGGAGGAACCGGCCGTCGCGCGCCACTTCGAACAAGATCGCCGGCCGCTTCAGTTCGAAGAGCGGCTGCGGCGTTCCCACTTCGAGCGTTGGCGTTGTGCGGACCGCGAGGCTCATCATCTTTCGTGTGCCGCCGAGATAAAAGACCCGGCGGCCATCGGCGCTCCATCGAGGTGCGCCCGAGACGTCTGACGCCGCGAGCACGGGCGCCGACGTGATCGGCAGCGCTGCGATATAGAGGTCGACGCGTGCCTCGTCTGCGGCAAGAAACGCCATGGCTCGCCCATCCGGCGACAGGCGCATCTCCGTCTTGTCGGACGGGGACACGAGTAGCGGTTCAGGCGAAGCACCGGCCGTCAACGACAGCTGGTAGATATCGTAGGTGGCGGCGGCCGAGCGTTCGAGATACGCGATGGTGTGCGTGTCTGGGAAGACGTCCATTGCCTCCTGCATCCTGGGTCCCGGGACCAGCTGTCGTTCTTCACCGGTTACGAGGTCCTTGCGGAACAGGTGCGGCACGCTGCCGGCGCGATCGGCGGCAAACGCGATGGCGCGTTCGTCTTCGATCCAGATCGGAGTGACCTCACTGCCGCCGTGCGTCGTGAGCCGCTCTTCCGTCTGACGAACGAGGTCGAGCCGCCAGATGTCCATTGTGCCGAGACCCGCTTGTCTGCGCGCCACCAGCAGAGCGTTCCCGCTCGCCGACAAACGCGCCGACGTGAGCGCGTAGTCGGCCGGACCCCCGACAGTCCCAATCTCGTTGCCTTGCTGGTCGGCCCACACCAGCTGACTGACGTTCTGCCCGGTGTGGTAGGCCACGTCGCCCGCTCGAGACGCGCTGAAGATCGCGCGTGACGGTGTCAAGAGGTAGGCCACTCGCTCGGCAATCGAGAACGGCTCGCCAATCGGACGCGCCGACTCGAGATCGACGCGTTGGCCCATCAGCACGCCCTCGCGTGCGAACACGACGATATCGGGATCCACCCATTGCGTGTTCGAGCTGACGCGCATGACGGTGCGCGACGGCGCGTCGAGCTGCCCAATCCGCAACTCGCCTTCACCGTCGTCGACGCGCACGGTGTACAGAAAGCGTCTGCCGTCGGGAAGAAAGGCCGGCCAGTGCACCCGGACCTCTCCGCTCGAACGATTCGGCGTGAGAATCTCCCGCGGCGTGCCGCCGGCTGCGGCGACGCGGAGAATCGCGGCCCCTTGACTGGTGCCCAACAGGATGTCACCGCCAGCGCCCCAGGTGCCGTGCATCAGCGTCCATGCGGGAACGTCGCAGATGGTGACCGCAGCACCTGCCGGCAGATCGATGCGCTTCAACTTGCCGGCGGCGATGAACGCGATCGAGCGTCCATCCGGGGACCAGAACACCGATGCTGCCCCATCGGTCCCTGGGACAGGCCGCGCGTCGAGCTCGGTCATCGCCCGCAGCCATACGCGCCCGCGATTGCCATCCGCGACGTACGCCAGCTGCGAACCGTCCGGGGACAGTGCCAGGAAATTTCGCCCCGGAGCACCCGAGAACGCAGCGCCCTCGGGTGGGGGAACCAGAAAGCGAACCGGTGAGACGAACGCGGAACCGCTCCCGATCCCACGCCCGTAGAGTCCGAAGGCCAACCCTGCCGCCACCATCAGAAGCCCCGCGGCGACGGTCGCCAACGCCCAGCGCCAGTCGCGCGCCGGCGGCGCAATGGCGGGATTCGCATCGGCATCGGCTGTCAACGCGATGCGGGCCTCGCCGACGTCACGCAGTCGCAGCTTCGGATCCTTGGTCAGACTGCGCCGCATGAGCCGGATCAGATGCGCCGGCGTGCCGGACGGCAGTCGCGTCCAGTCGGGCTCACGTTCGATGACGGCCACCAGCGTGTCGCTGACCGTGGCGCCCGCAAACGGCGGGCGCGCGGCACACATCTCGAACAGCACGCAGCCGAACGCCCAGATGTCGGTGCGCTTGTCGACGGTCTGCCCCCGCGCCTGCTCGGGTGACATGTACGCCGCCGTTCCCACGACGACGCCGAGCTGCGTGTCGTGCCGGGTCCGCGTTGGCGCCTCGCGTGGCGGCGTGGCGGACGACTCGGTCACGGCTTTCGCAAGGCCGAAGTCGAGTACCTTGACGACACCTTCGGGAGTCATCTTGATGTTCGCCGGTTTCAGATCGCGATGGATGATGCCGCGATCGTGCGCGGCTTCCAGTGCCTCGGCCACTTGTCGCGCGATTGCCACCGTCTCTTCGATCCGCATGGCACCGACCGCCAGTCGTTCGGCCAGCGTCGGGCCATCAACGAGCTCGAGGACGAGCCCCGCGATATCACCACTCTCTTCGAATCCGTAGATGGCGCCTATGTTCGGATGATTCAGTGCCGCGAGGGCGAGGGCCTCTTGTTCGAATCGCGCTCGTCGATCGGCATCTCGCGCAACGGAATCGGGCAGCACCTTGATCGCGACCGCCCGCCGCAGCTTGGTGTCCTGCGCGCGATAGACCTCGCCCATTCCACCGGCCCCAAGCAGGCGCTCGATGCGGAACGGACCCAACTGACTTCCGACAGGCAGCCGCTTGTGACTATTCGCGGGGATGGCAAAGGCCGGAGTTTCGCCAAACGACCCCGCCTCGGTATGCGCGACCAGCATCGAGTCGACGGCGGCCCGCAGATCCGAATCCGCACGGCAGGCGTTGTCCAGATATGTGATCCGGGCCTTGCCATCCAAGGCCACGGCCTCGGAAAACACTCGGCTGATCTCTCGCCACCGACCCTGGTTCGTAGGAGGTCCCCCCGCGGACCGCGGTGATTATAGCTGTGGTGCCACGTGCGACGGTCAGCGTGCCAGAGAGTCGCCGGAGCCTTCCTCATCCGATCGAGCGTACCGCTGCCGTCGACGACGCGCTATCGGCGCGTTTGGTGAAGCCGTCGTCGGCCGGGTGCTACCCATTGACATCCCAAAGGTCCGTACGATATTCCTTTGGCGTGGCCAAAGGACAAACGAGCGGCAAGGCCGAGGTGTTGCAGGGGACGCTCGACCTCATGGTGCTGAAGACGCTCGCAGGCATGGGTCCTCAGCACGGGTACGGGATCGCACGCCGAATCGAACAGATCAGCGACGCCGCCCTGAAATTGAATGAGGGAACGGTCTACGCGTCCCTGATGCGTCTGCAGCAGCGCGGGTGGATCTCGGCCAGTTGGGGCACGTCCGAAAACAATCGAAAAGCCAAGTTCTACGCCATCACGCGGAGTGGCCGTCGCCAGTTGACGACCGAAACCGAGAATTGGGAGCGAATCGTCGGGGTCATGAGCCGGCTGCTCCGGGCCGCCGACTAGGTCTTCGCTATGAGGGCGAGACTTCTCGCGCTCCGGTCGCGGCTTCGTTTCGTCTTTGGCCGTGACCGTCTCGGCGATGAAACCTCAGAGGAGCTGAAGCTTCATCACGAATTGCTGACCGCCCGCTACATCGCCACTGGGATGTCCCGGGATGACGCGCGGGACGCTACTACCCGTCAACTCGGCAACGTCACGCGAGTGCGCGAGGACATTCACGACATGAACAGCGTGCGCTGGCTGGATGTCCTGGTTCAGGACGTTCGTTATGCCTTCCGAATGGCGGCGAGGACCCGCGGCTACGCGGCCGTCGTCATTGCAACGATGGCCCTGGGGATTGGGGCCAACACGGCGATCCTCAGCGTGGTCTACGGGGTCCTGCTCCAGCCGCTGCCCTACGTCAAACCCGAGCAGATTTACAGTGTCGAGATCATCGTGCCCGAGCGCCGCGACCAGATTCCGAGCATCCCGACAGCGATCCAGACGTACCAGGAATGGCAACGAGCCCAGACGACCTTTTCCGGGATCAGCGCGCTGAGGCCGTGGGAAGCCAGCATCACGGGTGATGGCGAACCCGAGCGGCTAGGTGGCGCACGCGTGTCCGCCAACTTCTTCTCACTGCTCGGGGTGGCGATCGCCAGCGGCCGCGGCTTCGCGTCAGAAGAAGAACAGCTCGGGAGAGAGCGCGTCGTCGTCATCAGCGATGGCCTGTGGCGACGCAGGTACGGCTCGGCTCCGACGGTCATCGGCCGAACGATTGTCCTCAATGGAGAGGGCCATCGCGTGGTCGGCATCGCGCCTCCCACATTGCTGGTTCCGACCGGCAGTGAGTTGCACCCGCTCGTTCCGTTTGCCCCTCGTATCGACATCTGGAAGCCCATCGCGCCGACGGCCGATGAGCTGAAGAACGAGAGTTGGGATCACGGCGTCCTCGTCCGGCTGCCAGATGGTGCGACTCAGGAGCAAGGGCGGCAGCAACTCGAAACGATTCTGAACGAGTGGCTTCGCTCCGAGGCCCCCGAGGTACGGACCGAAGCTTCAATCCGGCTGGTGCCCGTCCGCGAGATCTTCGCCGGCAACGTCCGGCTGCGTCTCTTACTTGTACTCGCCGCCTCAGCGCTGCTCCTGCTGACCGCCTGCGCGAGCATCGCGAACGTAGTACTGGCGAGGGTGGCCAGCCGCGCCAATGAGTTCGCCACCCGAATCGCCCTCGGTGCAGGACGCGCGCGGATCGTTTGCCAGTCGCTGACGGAAACCGTGGTCCTTGCGCTCGTTGGCGGATCGATCGGTGCCATCATCGCGGCCTACGGTGTTGACGTGTTGGCCGCAAATGGACCTGAGGATCTGCGTCTGTTGGAACACGCGCATCTGCAAACGCCGCTGCTCCTGTTCGCGCTGTTGGTGAGCCTGATGACGGGCGCCGTGTGTGGGATCGTGCCCGCGTGGCGCGCCTTCAGAAGGGACCCTGGCGTCGCCCTTCAGGAGGCCGCTCGCACCTCAGTCGGCGGCCGACGTGCCGAACGCTCGCGGCAGATCCTCGTCGGGGTGGAAGTGGCTCTCGCCACCGTCCTTCTGGCGTCGGCCGGCTTGCTCCTTCACAGCTTCGTGAAACTGATGCGTGCTGATCGCGGCTACGACGTGCAGCGCGTGCTCGCCGTCGACTTGTCGCTGTTTGGGCAGCGCTATTCTTCACCGACCGCGCGTGGCGCATTCTACGCCGAGCTGCTGGATCACGTTCGCAGCCTTCCCGGGATTGTGCAAGCAGGCGGCATCAGCCATTTGCCTGCCTCCTCGGCCAAGGGAGCCAGCCCCGTGATCTTTCACGCGACGGACACAGACTTCCAGCGGCTGGTGTTGGCCCGACCGGTTGCCATGGTCCGCAGCGTGACCGACGGCTACTTTGTGGCCAGTGGGACCGCACTGCAAGCGGGCCGGTTTCTGACCGACGACGAGCCGAGACTTGTGGCGGTGATCAGCGAGTCGCTCGCGAGTCGCATGTGGCCGGCAGAATCATCGGCCTCGATAGTCGGACGCCAGCTTCGTCAAGGCAATGTGTCGGCACCGCTGATCAGCGTCGTCGGCGTCGTCGCCGACGAGCATCCCGGTGGCCTGGATCGCGAGCCCCCGCCCGCGATCTATCGTCCGTACGCGCAGTGGGCGAGCGGACCAATGACGCTGGTGATCAAGACCGAGCAGGAGCCCGCAACACTCGCTCGTGCGGTCCGTGCCGAGATTCGTCGAATGGATCCCAACCTGCCGATCTCGGCGATGCGGACGATGCGGGAAATCGTCTCCTCCGCAGTGGCCCAGCGTCGCTTCCAGATGGCCTTGACTTCTTTGTTTGCCCTGGTCGCGCTGCTTCTCGGCGCGGTGGGCCTCTACGGGGTCGTGAGCTACGCGGTGGCGTGCCGGACTCGAGAGATTGGACTGCGGATGGCGCTCGGCGCGCTCAGAACGACCGTGATGCGTGCGGTGTTTGCGAGTGGCATGCGGCCCGTCTTCATTGGTCTGGCGGCAGGCGTGGCCGGCACGGTTGCGACCGCAAGAGCGCTTCGGCACGTGCTGTACCGAGGTCTCACCCACCGATCCGTTGTCACTTGGCACTGTCGTGCTGGTGATGTTGCTCACCTCAGGATTCGCCTGTTATCTACCGGCGCGCCGAGCGGCGGCATTGGAGCCGATAATCGCGCTGCGCCACGATTGAACCGAAACAGAAGACGTCGCCCGCGAAAATTGGTAGCATTCTCGAGGCTCGCCTACGCGCCGCCCTGGGACGGAAAAGCAGAATCCGAATGACGCTTGGTATTGTCGATGATGACGAGGATGTGCGGCGGGCGCTCGCGCGACTCCTCATCAGCATGGGCCACGAGGTACACGTGTTTGCGTCAGCCGAGGACTTCGAGGCGCACACCGTGGCCTTGGATTGCCTCATCCTTGATGTCCGGCTGCCGGGTCTCAGCGGCCCCGAACTGCGCGAACGGCTCAACGGCCGCTCCTCCCCGCTTCCGGTCGTCTTCATCACCGGCGACAGCGGTCCCAAAGCTCTGAGTTACTCCGCCTCGAACGAGACCCCTACCGTAACCAAGCCGTTCGACGTCGCGACGTTGATGACGGCCGTTGACCACGCGATCTCATCGGCGGAGGTTCTTCGAAAACATCATGCACACTGACGATCGCTACAAGCGCGCGGCGGCGGCAGGCGGCGTCGGAATCTGGGAATGGAATCTCGTAACCGGCGAGATCTATGTGGATCCCGTCCTCAAAGATTTGCTCGGTTACGGGGATGACGAGGTCGCCAATCACCTGGACATCTGGGCCCGCCTAGTGCATCCCGATGACAAGCCCGCCGTTTCCGATTGGGCCCAGGCTCATGCTGCCGGCAAGACCCTGTCGTGCGAACTCGAGCATCGAATGCTGCATCGCGACGGCAGTATCCGATGGTTTCTGGCGCGCTGCTCCGTCACCAGAGACGCGCAGGGGATCCCCGTTCATCTGGCGGGGATCGACACCGACATCACCGCCCGCAAGCGCGGTGAAGAGGCGCTTCGCCAGATGGAGGAAATCAACCGGCGGATCGTCGAGAGCACCGGCGACTGCGTGAAGATTCTCGACCTCGCGGGACGGCTGATCTACATCAATCCCGAAGGTCTGCGTCAGCTCGAGCTCGAGGATGCCAGCGCGTTGCTCAACCGCCCCCTCGGCAACCACTGGGAAGGAGAAACTCGCCAAGCGGCGGATGAGGCCGTCGAGCGTGCACGTCTCGGTGGCTCTGGTCGATTCCAGGCCTTGCTCCGCACGGCATCTGGAGTCGCGAAGTGGTTTGACATCGTCGTCACGCCAATCACCGACGTGAACAGCTCGGTCGTCCAGTTGCTCGCCGTGTCGCGCGACATCTCCGAACGGCGTCGAGAGGAGGCGTTTCGCGCCACCCACGACCAGGTGCTCGGGATGATCGCGACCGGCAGCGTCCTGGCTGACGTGCTCAACCGCCTGGTTCGCCTCGTCGAGGAACAGTCCAACGGCATGCGGTGCTCCGTGCTGCTGCTCGACGACGACGGGACCCACGTGCGGCATGGCGCCTCGGCGAGTCTTCCCGACGACTATGTTGGTACCATCGACGGGTCGGCCATCGGTCCACGCAGCGGCTCGTGTGGAACGGCCATGTTCCTGGGTACCCCCATCATCGTGACGGACATCCTCACCGATCCGCTCTGGCAGGATTACCGTGACGTCGCTCAGCGGCACGGACTGCGTGCCTGCTGGTCGATGCCGATCTTTTCGCCGCTGCGGAAAGTCCTGGGTTCGTTTGCGATGTACTACGACGAGCCGCGCTCCCCCGGTGAAGAGGAACTGCGACTGGCAGAATCGGCGGCCGAACTCGCAGGCATCGCGATCGAGCACCAGCGCGCGCAGCAGGCGCTGCAGAACAGCGAGGCGCGCAATCGGGCCATTCTGCGGGCAATCCCCGACTGGATGTTCCTGACCGTCGACGGCGTCTTTTTCGACTATCACGCCAAGGACGTGTCCAAACTCATCGTCCCACCGGCAGCATTTCTTGGAAAAAACGTCAGGGAGGTGCTGCCACCTCCGCTTGGAGAGACGCTTGCCGAAGCCTTCGTACGCGTGGGAGCGTCCGACGAGCCGGAAACCATCGAATACGCGTTGGGGTCTGACGGCAGCGAGCGCTTCTACGAGGCGAACATCGTCCGCTGTGACGGCGACAAGATCCTCAGCATCGTCAGGGACGTCACCGATCGCAAGCGGGCGGAGCTGGAAGCCGGCGCGCAACGACGGGAACTGGCGCATTTGAGCCGGGTCGCCGTGCTCGGAGAGCTGACCGGAACGCTCGCGCACGAATTGAGCCAGCCGCTGACGGCCGTGCTCGGCAATGCGCAAGCGGCACGACACCTCGTGGATAGGGATCCGCCAAACGTTCTAGAGCTACGGGGTGGGCTCGACGACATCATCCGGAACACCAGGCGGGCAGGCACGGTCATCGATCGCTTGCGCGCCTTGTTGCGGAAGGAGGGCACCGCGCTCCAACCGGTCAACCTGAACGAGGTCGTTCGAGAGGTCGTCGATCTGGCACACGGCGAAGTCATTTCGCGGCGCATTGCGGTGACGAGCGCTCTGACGTCCGACATCCCGCTGGTGCTGGGCGATCGCATTCAATTGCAACAGGTGGTGCTCAATCTGGTCATGAACGCATGCGATGCGATGGGCGACACCGAGACACCGAAACGACAGCTTGCGCTGGCAACGAACGCGGCGGATAGCTTCGTCCAGCTCGTGGTGTCAGACCGAGGCGTCGGGATTCCGCAAGGCCAGCTCGAGCGGGTGTTCGAGCCATTCGTGACGTTTCGCACGCAGGGCCTGGGCCTTGGGCTCGCGATCAGCCGCTCGATCGTGCGCGCACACCGCGGAACCATCAAGGCCGAGAACAACGTCGATGGCGGCGCGACGTTCCGGTGCTTCCTGCCGATTGCGGACGCGGCGACGGGCGAGCGTCCGCTCCTGATTTAAGCCGCCTTCCGTTCGGCACCCGTCAACGCTTCTTCGTGGCGGCAGCGCCCTTGGCCTCTTCTCGCCTTGCCCCAGCCAGGATCCCTTCCATCGCGTAGTTGCCTTCGTGGCACGCGTATTCGTAGATCAACCCATCGGTCTTCTTCAGCCGGATCATGAACGTGTATGGCTTGGTCCACGTCGCCGGATCATCGACTGTGACCTCCCAATGGATGAACTCCGGACTGACGCGAGTATAGCGCTCGGTGAGCTTCACATTCGGCGTCGATCCCTGGAAGCCGTTGATGTAGTTGGTGGTCTCGACCACGAGCGAATCGCCTTCCCATCGGCCGCGCGGATCGCCGTGGAGTTGACGCACGTGTGAGGGCAGATGTGGTCGCGGCGTCATCGGCACCACTCGCGCATCGTGAATCATCTCCTGGAACAGGACGACGGTTTCCGGTGACTGGATGATCTGGACGTAGCTGTTGTAGTTCGCCCCGGTCCGCGGTGCGCCGTACGAGATGCACCGTTCCGACAACGGCCGGTCTTCGGGGCCATCAGCGGGGCCCCGTTCTCGAACCTTCGCTTTCGCCGCCGCGCGCCTCGCCTCGGCTTCGGGCGTGAGCGGCGGAAACTGACCGTCAGGTGGATCGATGATGAGCGACGTCCGGTGGTCCCACTCGCGATCGGCCATCCAGAACTGATTGTAGTTGCCCGTCGACGGATCGTAGGAAACCTGAGCGAACGAGCCTTTGTCCTTGGCATCGAGCATCTGCTGGATGAAGTTGCCGAAGATGGCGTCGCCCCCCTGATCGACGAACCGTGCCGCCATGTGCTTGAGTTCCTCGACCTCGGCGTCCGTCAGCGTCGTCTTGTCTTTCCACTGCCGAGGGCGAGTCATCGGGGTCACGCTGTTGTTGCCCCACACGCCCTGCAGATCGGGACGGCCGTCGGGAGTCCGTGGAACCTTCCAACCGGCGGACGTGGCGCCCGGCGATGTGTCGCTTGACTGGGCCGTAAGTGACCCAACCATGAGTGAGACCGCTGCCAACATCACGGCTGCGAGAACGGCGTGAAGGTGTCTCATGCCGCGTAGTGTCGCTCAAGCGGCGGGCCCCGTCCAGCCACCCGGTCGATCCCATTTCGTGTGGCTTCCGCCTTCAGGCGGAAGAACGGAAGGGATGTTATGCTCCCACCGGCCGGTGGACGTGAGGAGGTCGGTGCGATGTCAATGAGACTCGGGCTTGCGATGGCTGGTGCGGCTGTGTTGGCCGGCGGCCACCTCGTGGCGCACCACGCATTCTCCGCAGAGTTCGACGCCAACGCCCCCGTCACGTTGCAGGGGCCGGTCACGAAGGTGGAGTGGATCAACCCGCACGCGTGGATTCACATGGAGGTGAAAGCGCCCGACGGCAAATCCGCCATCTGGATGGTCGAAGGCGGTACTCCGAACACCCTTCAACGCGGCGGCATCACGCGCGATTCGATCAAGATCGGCACGGTCATCGTCGTCGCCGGCTATCAGGCCAAAGATGGCAGACTGCGAGCCAACGGACGCGACATCACCTTTCCGGATGGCCGTACGCTCTTCATGGGATCGTCGGGCACCGGCGCGCCAAAAGACGGGCGCGACCCCAGCGAACGAGGCAAGCCCAAGCCGCCGGGGCGCTGACATGGCAGCGCGATTCGGATCGCAGGCGTTGATAGGCGTATTCGTCGGGCTGCTCGCGTCGGCGTGCAGCGAACCAACGGCGCAGGGTTATCGCGCGCCGCGAACATCTGCCGGCACACCGGACCTGAGTGGCATCTGGCAGGCGAACAATACGGCGAACTGGGACCTCGAGGCGCATGTCGCACGCCAGGGACCGGTGTTCGCCTTAGGCGCCGCCTTCAGCGTGCCTCCCGGCCTTGGTGTCGTCGAAGGTGGCGAGATCCCCTACTTGCCTGCGGCTCTGGAGAAGAAGAAGGCGAACGGCGCGAATTGGATGAAGCTCGACCCCGAGGTCAAGTGCTTCATGCCGGGAATTCCCCGGGCGACCTATATGCCGTATCCGTTTCAGATCGTGCAGTCGACCGACACGATTCTGATGACGTACGAGTTCGCCAGCACCAGTCGTGTGGTCCGGATCAACAGCAAGGAAACAAGCCCGGCGCCGGCGTGGATGGGTTGGTCGATCGGTCGATGGGAGGGTGAAACGCTTGTCATCGACGTGACCGATCACATGGAGGAAACCTGGTTCGATCGTGCAGGCAACTATCACAGCGACGCGTTGAAGGTCACCGAGCGCTACTCAGCGACTGACGCCAACACGCTGCAGTACCGAGGCCACGATCGAGGATCCGAAAGTCTTCTCGAGGCCGTGGAAGATCAGCATGCCGCTCTATCGGCGGCGCGAACCCAACGTGCAGCTGATGGAGTACAAGTGCGTGGAATTTGCCGAGGAGCTGATGTACGGGCACTTGCGGAAGAAGCCCGCGGACAAATAACCGAATTCGACGAGAGCGCGAACTTCCGCCTAAAGGCGGAAGCCACGCAACATTGTTTGGGAATTCGTGGCTTCCGGCTTTAGCCGGAAGGTTGAACGGCGATACCGAACCAGCTGATACACCGCGACGTCAGCGCGAGTGATCAGGGCAGCGCGAACGCCTGTAATCCCGTCCCCAGCTGCACCACGATGTACTGCTTGCCCTGGTGCATGTAAGTCATCATCCCGTATCGGCTCAGCCCCGCCGTCGGCAGCTTCGCGAGCCTCTGACCAGTCTTCTTGTCGATCGCAAACAGGTACGTGTTGCCATCCGCGGTCTGACCGGGTGCGATGAGCATGGTCGCGGTGACCATGAGGCCCCCCAGCGCGGCACGACCCAGGTTGGGATTGACGTTATCGACGCCCTTCAGGAGCGGATGATTCCGAATCGCATCCTGCTGGGCCTGCGCGGCGTCGCCATACGGCATCACCCACAGGTGCTCGCCGGTGTTCAAGTCGATCGCCGTGATGCGACCGACCGGTCCTTTGAAGACGGGCAAACCCGCCAGCGGATCTGCCGACGCCGGTGCACCCGCTCCGCCGGTTCCCGCCCCTGCGGCCGCCGCCGCCCGCGCCACCGCGACCGGCCCCCGCGGGTGGAGCATCGTCGCCGCCGCTCACACCGCCGCGACCCGCGACCGCACCTGCCTTTTTCGCAGCCTCCGGATACATCTCGATGGCGGCATCCACCGATGCTCCTGAGCAGCCCGCGCTCGTCGGCACGAATGCTGTCACCGTCGTCCCCGTCTGGCCGAAGCAGTCCAGTTCCTTCCCTGGTACGACGACTCGCGATCCACAGCCGCTGTGTGACGGAATGTAGATGATGCCCGTCGTGGGATCGGCCGCGGGCGGATGTGTGATGTTCGACCCACCCGTCTCGCCGGGACAGAATCGACCTGGCCCGGCCTTCTCGGCGTTCCCGCGATGCGTCGGCGGATTGAAAGGCGGGACTAACAGCCCCTGCTGCATCGCGCGCTGTCGCGCGAGCTCCTTGATCTCGGAGGTGAAGTCGATCAAGTGCGCTTCGCTGCGTCCGATGAACTCGTACGGCGCAGGTTTGATCGGGAACGGCTGCGTCGGCGACAGCTTTTCCCCGGGTACTTTCGACGCCGGCACCGGCCGTTCTTCGAACCCCCAGATGGGCTCGCCGGTCTGCCGGTTGAATGCGTACAGAATCGCCTGCTTCGTGGCTTGGAACACGCCAGGAATCCTTCGTCCGGCGACATTCACGTCCATGACAATGGGCGCTGTGGGCGTGTCGTAGTTCCACACGTCGTGATGCACCATCTGGTAGTGCCAGAGTCGTTTGCCGGTCTTGACATCGAGTGCGATGAGACTCGCGGCGAACAAATTGTCGCCGGGGCGGAACCCGCCGTACATGTCCTGCGTGGCGCTGTTGGTTGGAACGTAGACGATGCCTCGCTCGGAGTCGGCTGAGAGCGGCGCCCACGACGAGACGTCACCCGTCGTTCGCCACGCATCGTTCTCCCAGGTGTTGTTGCCGACCTCGCCCTGCCTTGGCACCACGTGAAACTTCCACATGAACTTCCCGTCGCGTGCGTTGTAGGCGAGGATGTCGCCGGGTACGTTTTCCTGGCGCGTCTGGTGATACCCCTGCTCGGCGGAGTTACCGACGATGATCGTGTCGTTGACGACGATGGGAGGGGACGAGCTCGTGATGTAGCCGAGCTCGAGTGGCACGCCTTCGTTAGCGTTGTAAGGTTTCTTGAGCTTGGTCCACGGCTCCCAGTCCTGAATCAGGTTCTCGACGAGATCCACGACGCCGGTGCTGGGAAACCCGGGGAGCTTGACCTGCCGCCCCCAATTCTCGAGCGGCTTTCCGGTCTCGGCGTCCAGGGCCACGAGGAAGAAGCCTGGCGTGGCGATGAAGACGACACCGCGCCCATTGATTTCGTGATAGGCCACGCCTTTGCCGTAGGCGGCGCGCATGGAGTACTTCGACCGGAATGTCTCGGGCTCCACCCAGCTCCAAAGGAGCTTCCCGGTCGCGGGGTCCATGGAGACGACGTGACGGCGCGGCCCAGCGACGCTCAGGAGCCTCCCACCAACGTAGCTGGGTGTCGCACGCGCCGTCATGGCCCCCACGACGTCCTGGGGATTGAACCGCCACGCTTCTTTGAGCGTCTCGAAGTTGGCGGGCGTCACCTGGCTGAGTGCCGAGTAGCGGGTGCTTCCGGCGTCGCTGCCTTGGTACCGCCACTCACCGTTGCCGGGTCCGCGTCCTGACTGGGCCTGGGCGGGTGGCATGGCGAGATGTGCGGCCACATACAAGCCCAACCCGAGGGTAACCAGAGCCAGCGCGTGTGCGTGCCTGTTCATCTCGACTCCCCTTCGAAACAAACGCGGATCAGATGACATGCGGGAAGTTACAAGTTTCGTACAAGTTGCGTTACAAGTTTCAAGTTCCAAGTTCAAAGTTTGATCACTCCCCCGTTTGTAACTTGCAACTTGTAACTTGTAACTGTCACGCTGGAGCCTAGGTGCCTTCGGCGGTGGCGTCAAGGTGAAACGGCGCCGGGATCCACACGTGCCGCGTCTGGCTCGTTTAGTCCTGGTTATCGCTCCCGACACTGAGGCTGGTCGATACTGGTCGCTCGAATCCCTGCACGACAACGACCGGAGCCCCTTCGGCGTCGGTTGGAACCTCGAACAGGCCTAGAAACCCGGTCAGGATCTCCGGATCGATAAGGAAATTGTATTGCGGTAGATTCGCATTCCGTTCGGCCAGCCGAGTTTGGAGAACGGCAATCGGCGTCTTCAAGAAATGGATCTTCGTCTCGGCTCCCAGCGCGCGTGCTTGTTCGACAATGCGCACACGGTGGTCTCGGAGGAAGAACCCATCGTCAAGGATTACGTCAACGCCCCGTTTCAAGAATTGCGACGCGGCATCCCAGATCCGTTCACGGCAGGCCAGCACCCGTCGAGTGTGCTCTTCATGGCCAACCGAGGTCAGGGAATATTTTCCAAACAATGTAATCAGCCAGCGATCCAACGTGAACAGCACGCAGTTCGCGTCTGCTTTCAGCCCGACGGCGTAGGTAGTCTTACCGGAGCAGGGCAAGCCGGAGATCAAGTGCACGGTGGGCATGCGGCTTCCTTGGACGCCGCCCATCACACGTCGCAGAGGACCACCGCCTCACGCAGTGACGTCATTGGGTCGCGCACCGGAACAAACTCGTGCGCGAGATATCCGGTAAACCCCGTTTCGACAATCGCCCGGCAGATCGCCGCCCACTGCAGTTCCTGCGTGTCGTCCAACTCATGGCGACCCGGCACGCCGCCGGTGTGATAGTGGGCGATGTGCCGGTGATGCTGTCGAATCGTACGGATGACATCGCCCTCCATGATCTGCATGTGATAGATGTCGTAGAGCAGCTTCACGCGAGGTGAATTCACGGCGGCAACCACCTCGATTCCAAACGCCGTGCGATCACCCTGGTAGTCAGCGTGGTCCACCTTGCTGTTCAACAACTCGACGCAGATGGTCACGCCGCGCTGCTCTGCCGGACCCTTGAGGCGGTTGAGGGCGGTCACGCAGTTCTCGATCGCCTCGCGATCGCCACGGCCCTGCCGATTGCCGAAGAACGTGATCAGGTTGGGCACGCCGAGCGCCGCGGCCTTCGGCATCGCCTCGACGAGGTTGTTGACGATGCGATCGTGGTTGGCGGGATTGTTCAGGCCGTCGCGGATGGTGCCTCCTCCGCCATACCCCATCGAGCAAATGAGGCCATGCTCGCGTACGACGGGCCAGTCCGGAGCCTCGAGCAAGTCGATGGCCGGCACGCCCATTGCCGCGACCGCACGACAGAGATCTGGCAGCGGCATCTTCTGATAGCACCAGCGGCTGACCGATTGACGGAGCCGCCCGCGCGTGACCGCGCGGCCTGAAGGCTGCGATTCGCGTCCGGTTGCTGCCCCCCGAGCCAGTCCAGTCAGGGCCAGGACGACCGCGGATCGAAGCGCATCACGACGACCGATCACCTTCGGCATGCGGCTGGATTCTATGCCACAATCACTGTTCGGTTACACGTGCGAAGATCGCTCGGAGACTTGATGCAGGCTGTTTGCGGAAAAACCCGTGTGAGCACGCCGTCGCGATGCCGAAAAACGCGGCGCAGGCCAGCGACAGCGGCGTAACGCGAGCGGCGGAACGGCGTGCGTCCAACGCCCACTGAATCCGAGCAAGACGGCGTTGGGCCGACGCCGGCGTTCCACGGACGGTTAGCCGAGCACGCGTTTTTCCGGCGTGGGGAACCCGGGTTTTGTAGCAAATGGCCTGCATCATCGACAGCGTCGTGAACTATGCGGCCAGCCGCAGTGCGTTACTGCTAGGATTGCCGCGATCGCAGCAATTACGCGTTGAGACACCTCATGCCCCGACAGTCCGAATCGTTTGACGCCATCGTCGTCGGCTCGGGCATCTCCGGCGGGTGGGCCGCGAAAGAGCTTACCGAGCGTGGGCTGCGCGTTCTGCTGCTCGAGCGCGGCAAGAACGTCGAGCACGTGAAGGATTACGTGAACGCCCGCAAGGCGCCGTGGGAGTACCCGCATCGTGGCGGCCGCACCCGCGAGATGGTGGACACCTACCCCGTCCTCCAGCGCGATTACCCACTGAATGAGAAGAACCTTGACTGGTGGGTCCCGGAGAAAGACTCGCCATACACCGAGGTCCGGCGTTTCGACTGGTATCGCGGTTACCACCTCGGCGGCCGCTCGCTCACCTGGGGCCGGCAAAGCTATCGCCTCAGCGACTTCGACTTCGAGGCCAATGCGAAAGACGGCATCGCGGTTGATTGGCCGATCCGATACGCTGATCTCGCGCCTTGGTACGATCACGTCGAGCGACACGCGGGGATCGCAGGGTCGATCGAAGGCCTGCCGCAGCTTCCCGATGGACAGTTTCAGCCGGCGATGCCGCTCAACTGCGTCGAAGAGACAATCGCGGGCCGCCTGGCCAAGCAATTCGAGGGGCGGCGGCGCATCATTCCCGGCCGCGCGGCGAACCTGACGCAGCCGCTGGGAAAACGCGGACGCTGCCAGTACCGCAACGCCTGCTGGTTGGGTTGTCCTTACGGCGCGTACTTCAGCACACAGTCGTCGACCTTGCCGCCGGCGATGGCCACCGGACGGCTGACGTTGAAGACGTTTGCGATCGTGACCGACGTCGTGTACGACCGCGACCGCAAGCGTGCGACGGGCGTCCGCGCGATCGACGCCGTGAGTGGCGTCTCCACGGAGTACACCGCCCGGGTGGTGTTCCTGTGCGCCTCGACCCTCAACTCGACGTGGCTCCTCATGCGGTCGGCGCGGGACGTCTGGCCCGGCGGGCTCGGCAGCAGCTCGGGCGAGCTGGGCTGCAATCTCATGGATCACCATTTCCGCTGTGGCGCGAATGGCACCATCTACGAGCACGAGGACCGCAATGTCTACGGGCGCCGGCCTACCGGCTTCTACATCCCGCGGTTCCGCAACCTGTTTGGCGACAAGCGCGAGTACCTGCGTGGGTTCGGCTATCAGGGCAGTGCGAGCCGGCAAGGCTGGGAACGAGCGGTCGCAGAGCTCGGTGTCGGCGCCGCCTTCAAGGACGCCATGGCGACGCCAGGACGGTGGCGCATGGGCGCCACGGCGTTCGGTGAGATGCTGCCGAATCGCAACAACCGCGTGTCGATCGATGAGACGAAGAAGGACAAATGGGGTCTGCCGGTACTCGCCATCGACTGTGCGACCGGCGAGAACGAGCGGCTGATGCGGCGCGACATGATGAACGACATGGCCGAGATGCTCGAGGCCGCCGGTGTCCGCGAGGTGCGAGTGTTCGACAACGGATATTTTCCAGGCATGGGCATTCACGAAATGGGCACCGCGCGCATGGGTCGCGATCCGAAGACGTCGGTGCTCAACTCGCACAACCAGGTGTGGGATTGCCCCAACGTCTTCGTGACCGACGGCTCGTGCATGACGTCGGCGGCGTGTCAGAACCCGTCGCTCACGTACATGGCACTCACCGCCAGGGCGGCGGCGTTCGCAATGGACGAGCTCAAACGCAGCACTCTGTGATCGAGGATCAAACGATGGACGAACGGACTGCGCTGGAGCATCCATCAGGTAGCACGCGGGCGTCAGGCATGACGCGCCGCGAGGCGATCTGGCGCGTCACCGCCGCGCTCGGCGGTGCAGCGCTCGTGGGTGGCGACGCGCTGTTGGCATTTTCCTTCGACGGCCGGCAGAGGCAGCAGGCCTCGCAAGGTATCGGCACGTTCACGGCGGCAGACGTTGCGCTGCTGGACGAGATCGCGGAGACGATTCTGCCGGAGACCTCCACGCCAGGCGCCAAGGCCGCAAAAACCGGGTCGTTCATGGCGTTGATGGTCACCGCCGCTTATACCGAACGGAACCAACAGGTCTTTCTGCGTGGCATACGCGAGCTGGACGAGGCGTGCCGGAAGGTGAACAACGGCTCGTTCATGCAGGCGTCTCCAGCGCAACGGCTTACGCTGCTCGAGGTGCTGGATCGCGAGCAGAAGACGATGATGGAAGAACGCGCGGCCGCCCCGCGTTCCCGCGCGCCCGCGGCTGCGCAGAGTGGCGATGAGCCACCGCACTACTTCCGCATGATGAAGGAGCTCACGCTCCTCGGTTACTTCACGTCAGAGATCGGCTACACCCAGGCGATGCGGTACATCGAATCCCCGGCGCGGTTCGATCCGTGTGCGCCGCACGCGCCTGGCGATAAGACCTGGGCCTCGCACGCCTAGCCGCCTGTGGCAAGAGCGTGGCTTCCGGCTTTAGCCGGAAGATCAGTCGGCTTTAGCCGGAAGATCAGCCGTCCCTGGATCTTCCGCCTGAAGGCGGAAGCCACGGAGCATGGAAGGTACGGCCGTAACATGACGCCCTACTCCGCTCGCATCGCCACGGTTGGCGTCAGCGACACGGCCCGCCGCGCAGGGATCAGCGCGGCGACCAGGGCCACCACCGCGAGCACGGAGACCGCAGGCACCGTGGTCCAGGCTTCAGCGCGCTCGAGGTCAGGGAGCATCTTCAGGAGCGCACCGCCGGCCGCGACGGCAAGCACCCCTCCGACGGCAAGTCCAATGGCAACCGCCCGAGTGGCCTGCCACACCACCAGCCGTGCCAGCGAAGAGGGTGTGGCGCCAAGTGCCAGCCGCACGCCGAGTTCCGCCGTCCGTTCCTCGACGGCACGAGCCGTCACGCCATAGACCCCGAGGCCGGCGAGGGCGAGACCGATCGCGCCCAGCACCAGCAGCAGCGCGCTTCGAAATCGCTGGGGACCCAAGGAATCAGCGAGATACTGCTCGACGGTCGTGACCGAGTCGATCGGCTGCGCGGGATCCACCGACAGCACGGCCGCGCGCACCGCATCGGTCATCGCGAGTGGCTCTCCGGCCGTCCGGATGACGAGAGAGACCGGCGTGATCGCCACGTTGTTCTGGTCGAACGAGATGTAGATGGTGGGCGCAGGAGGCTGTGAGAACCCGACGTCACTCACGTCACCGACAACGCCAATCACCGTGAGCCAGCGAGGGTTGGTGCCGCGGCGGACTCGACGGCCAATCGGATCATCGCCCGGCCAGTGCTGATTGGCAAACTGCTGACTTACGACGGCGACCCAGGGCTGATCGACTCCGTCACTGGCGCTGAAGTCGCGTCCCTTCACCAACGGAATGCGCAGCGTCGCAAAGTAGCCGGGACTCGCGCGCCGGAATTGGACCGTGTGTGCCTGACCGTCCGGCGTTGGCTTGCCCTCGATATGTACCGGCGTGACAAAGAAAAACCCCGGCACGAACCGGTTGAGCGTGGCGCCCGCCGAAGACACGCCCGGGATGGCGCGAATGCGCTCGAGAACGCGCGCAATCAACTGTGCGCGCGCCGCTTCGCTTGGATACGCTGTCGCCGACAACCGCATCTGGGCCGCCAAAACGGCATGCGGATCGAACCCGGGACTCACGCGTGACGTGCGATCGAAGGCGCTCAGCAACAGCGCGCCGCCGACGAGCAGCACGACCGCCAGGGCGCATTCAACGCCCACGAGCAACGTCCGCACTTTCTGATCGCGGCGCGAGCCTACCGTGCGCCGGTTGCCATCGGCGATCGCGCGAGCCAGGTCGGCGCGAAGCTCGCGCATCAACGGTGCGATTCCGGATACTGCTGCTACACCAGCCGCGAAAATCGCAGTGACGAGTTGCACCCGCCAATCGATGGTAACTTCGCCGAATGTCCTCGCAATCGACGGATCCAGCGACAGCAATACCGGCAGGGCCCACCAGCCGATCACCAAGCCGGCCACGCCACCGGTGACGGCCAGCCACAGCGTTTCGATCAGCTGCAGTCGAATCAGCGAGCCGCTCCCCCCGCCAAGCGCCATCCTCAACGCGAGTTCGGGCCGTCTCGACATGATCTCGGCCAGTGTGAGGTTGGCAAGGTTGGCGCAGGCAATCAGCAGCAGCGCCACCACACCACCGAGAAGTGCAAGCAGGCCTGGGCGCTGCAATCGGAACTGAGCCTCACGCAGCCCGGCGGCGAGCGCTGACCAGCCGGTCATCACCTTCGGGATCTCAGCAATCACGGCTTGCATGGCCGGCTGCATCTCCGCGTGCAACTGCGCAACCGTCACGTCGGGACGCAGACGCGCAAATGTCTGGACGAACGTCGAACCAGAGGCTAGTGTCGCTTCGGTTGCGTTCAGTGGCGTCCAGAGATCCGTTGGCGTGAACGCGGTCACGAAGGTCGCCGGCATGACGCCAATGATTTCGTATGGCTCGCGATCGATGAGCACGGTCTTGCCAAGCACTCCACGATCGCTGCCGAAGCGACGTTGCCAGAGCGCGTGCCCGAGCACCACGACCTTGGCGTTGTCCTGATCCTCCGTCTCCGTGAAGACCCGGCCCAGCGCCGGCGCACCGCCGAACAGCCCGAACAGCCCGGGGGACACCGCGCCCGCGATGACCGTCTCCGGCTCCGTGTCGCCCCCAAGCGCCCGCTCACGCGCCCACAGACCTTCGACCAACTCCACCTGCTTCAGGGTCTGCCGAAAGCGCAAGAACACTCCCAGGCTGAGAGGATTTCTCGACGTCCACTCACTCTGCCCGGGCGGCATCAGGAACAGCTGCGCAATCCGCTCGCCGTGCGGAAACGGCAGCGGCCGCACCAGGGTGGCGCTGACCACAGCGAGCACCGCGGTCGCTGCGCCGATGACGAGCGCGAGAGTAATGACGGTAATCAGGGCATACGTGGGGCGTGCGGCAAGCCCACGGACCGCGTGGCGGAGATCGCGCAGAATCGCATCGGTCATCCCGCGACAGTACGCAACCGGAGCCAATGAATCCAGCGCATTCATTCACTCATGACAATGAACAGCTGTCATGATTGGGATGGACAGGCCAGTCGACGCGTCAGGCAGACATCGCTGCGGGGGAACCGCTCACTTCCCCGGCACGCGTTGCCTCACTTCCTCGAACCAATTGAGGACGACCTGGATCTGCGGGGCGCGCGGAGCTTCTGCATCCGTGACTGCCGACGCAATCACGCCGACAAAACGCTGGCCGTCACTCGACACATCGTAATTCCTGATCGTCGTGGGCCCGCCAAACGTGTTCTTCCAGATTCCAATCTGAATCGGCAGAGGATTGCTGAACGACAATCCGGATCCTTCCGTGACACGTGTCACGACAAAACGATTCGGTCCCGCCACGTAAAACAGCTCGGAGCCATCGCGGGACCACAGCGGATGGTGAGGATCATCTTGGGGCGCTTCCAAGGAGGCTTGAAACCGCGAGCCGGTCGCCGGAAAGGGCTGAACATAGACTGCGGGCGTCCCCGTCTCATTGGATTGATACGCCACCCACGAGCCATTCGGAGAAAACGCCGCATTCGTCGGCTGCCTGGAAGACCGAACCGAACCAAACGGCCGGCTCGTGCGACCCTGAGCTGAGTAAACCCACAGCGTCACGTCGGCGCCCTTCGTCGCCGCGAACAAAAGGTCGCCCCTTGGCGACCACGACTCGGGAACGTGAGCCGTATCCTTGTCGGGCGTCGTGAGGCG
Source organism: uncultured Acidobacteriota bacterium (assembly GCA_963802675.1). Taxonomy (GTDB): domain Bacteria; phylum Acidobacteriota; class Vicinamibacteria; order Vicinamibacterales; family UBA2999; genus JACCSI01. The sequence goes on along the minus strand of CAWDJL010000013.1, from coordinate 758,716 downwards.
CTCGGCGGAGCCGGCACCATCGGCGCGCTGCGCGAAGATCGCGAGATCGCCGTCGCGGTCCGATTGGAACGCGAGGCGCTGTCCGTCAGCCGACCAGGCCGGGACCCGGTTGCGGCCGCCGAACGTCAGCCGACGCAGTGCGCTCGCGCCCGACAGCTCATAGATCCAGATGTTGGCTTCGACGCCGCTACGGATTTCAACGGCAACCTGCTTGCCATCGGGAGAGAGGCGTGGGTAGTGGAACGATCCGGGCGGGAGCTTCAGGAGATCGACTTTGCCGGTCCGATCGATCAGCCCGAGATTCTGCTCGCCGGCAATCCCCGACTCCGCACCGGGGATGTACGCGAGCGATCCCGTGGCGGAGACTCCGTAATACGCCGTACCCCCGGAGGACCTGACGCCCTGCACGAGCGGCACCGGTCCGCCGGTTACCCTCACCCGCCGGACATCGAATGGGACACCAAAGAGCACGCCGCGGCTGACGTACACGAGGTGGCCGGTTGGAAGGTAACGCGCCTCCATCGCGCCCTCGATGAGCACTTGTGGTTCGCTCGAGGTCAGCGACTGGGCGACGATGCGAGAGGGTAGCCCGGTGGTCGACACATTCCTCGTATTGGTGGTCGCATCGAAAAGCGTGAACAGAACGGTCTGCCCATCCGGCAGCAGGTGTGGACTGCGCAACCGATCGCTGGTGCGCGCGCCGATGAGCGTTTCCGGTTTCCCGCCGTCGGCAGACACTCGCATGATCGCTCCAGTCGGCCTCGAACAGGATGCCACCTGGATCCCAGCTCACGCCATTCGGAAGTGCGGTAAGCGAACAGACCGCAACTGGCGTTCCACCCTCGACCGCGACTCGGCGGAGCGTGAGGTCCTGAGCGGTCACGTACGCGATCGATCGGCCGTCAGGTGAAAAGGCCGGATTGCTGACCCCTCCGGCGGCATCGCCGGCGTTCACGATCAGCCGGCTCTCGAGATCCGAAATCGAACGCCGAAACAGACTGCGGTCCGCCACATACGCAATCTGGGTTCCGTCGGTCGAGATCGCGATCGGCCCTTGGCTTGTGAAGACCTGTTCGCTGCCGAGCACGATCGGAAAGCGCACGAGGGCAGGCGGCGCCTGCCGCGTGAAGTACCAACCCGCCGACACTCCCAAGGCCCCAGCCACAACGACCGCGGCGCTAACCGGGAGCGCCCGCTTCCAGAGCGGCCTCTTCTGAGCCGCCAAGGCCGCCGGGTCTGCCGCTGGTTGTGCGTCCGCCTGCCCCTCGTCGAACTCGAGTCGCGCGAGTCCGATGTGCGGCAGCCGTTTCTGAGGATCCTTTTGCAGGCATCGACGCAATAACCGGCGAACGTGCGGTGGCGTGTCGGCCGGGATCATCTGCCACGCCGGCTCGGTCTTGAGGATCGAGGCGACAAAGTCCGAGATGGTTTCCCCTCCCTCGAATGCTCTCCGGCCCGTAAGCATCTCGAAGAGCACGCAGCCAAAGGACCAGATGTCAGTGCGGCGGTCGACCGGCTTTCCCCGCGCCTGCTCCGGACTCATGTACGCGGCGGTGCCAAGGATCGTGCCCCGCATGGTCATCGCCGGGTATGTGAGCGTGGGCGAACTGGCCGGGCTCGAGCCCGGCCTATCACTATCGCTGAGGGCCCCGGGTTCAGTCGGCGCAAACATCTTCGCCAATCCGAAGTCCAGGACTTTGAGCCTGCCATCCGGACGCACCTTGATGTTCGCGGGCTTGAGATCTCGATGCACGACGCCGCGGTCGTGCGCCGCCTCGAGCGCGTCGGCAATTTGGCGTGAGATCGACACGACCTCGTCGAAATCGATCGGGCCGCGCGCGATGCGTTCCGCCAGCGTGTCTCCTTCGACCAGCTCCATGACGATGGCCAGCCGCACATGGTCGGATCCCGAAAGGCCGGACTCCTCGACACCGTACACCGCGGCGATGTTCGGATGGTTCAGCGCAGCCAGGAGCTCGGCTTCACGCTGGAAACGGGCAATGTGATCCGGGTCGGCAGCGAGACTCGCGGGGAGCACCTTGATCGCCACTTCGCGCCGGAGTCTGGTATCGGCGGCGCGGTAGACCTCACCCATTCCGCCCGCACCAAGGGCGGATCTGACCTCGTACGGACCGAAACGGGTGCCAGGGGAGAGGGCCATCAACAGAACAGCTGGAACGAGCTGATTCTACCGGCAAGGCCCGCCAGTGGCCGCCTAAACGGCGAAGTTTCGCAAGGGAGCGGAGAGGTTGTTGCTCTAGACGCCTGCACTCGCGTTTCTGCTTGCCGTGGCCGTCGGGAGAGCGATTCGCACCGTGGTGCCGCGCTCGGCGCCGGTTTCGATCCGCACGCTGCCGTGCAAGAGCCGCGCGCGTTCCTCGATGCTGAGAAGACCGAGCCCGCCACCGGCCCGCCGCACCTTGGTCGTGTCGAACCCCTTGCCATCGTCGACAATCGTCAACGTCAGCTCGCCGTTTTCGCACGAGAGCGCGACCTGCGTGTGGCGCGCACCAGCGTGCTTCGCAATGTTCCGCAACGCCTCCTGCGCGGCTCGAAACAAACACAGCGCCGCGTCGGGCGAGATGGCATTGAAATCCTCCATCGTGCCGAACGTCACGTCGATGCCGTGCTGCTGCTGGAACTCGGCGCAGTGGGACTCGAGTGCCGCCGTGAGCCCCACTTGTTGGAGCACACCGGGATGGAGATCGTGCGAGAGCCGCCGAATGCTGTCGGCCAACTCAATCGTGCGCTGCTGCAAATTCGTCAGGGACGTTTCCAGCGTGGACTGGCTGTGCTCGCCAATTCGGCGTTTGAGCCCGCTCAGGGCGAGCGCCAGTCCGGCCAGCTGCTGGTTGATGTCGTCGTGCAGTTCTCGGGCGATGCGACCGCGCTCGGTTTCCTGCGCGATGATCAGGCGTCCGGCGAGATCTTGTATCCGTTCGAAGCTGAGACGCAGCATGGCCTCTTGCTCGCGCAGGGCGTCTTCAGCCTTCTTGCGTTCGAGCACGAGATCGAGCTCGGCGGCGACGGTGGCAATCACCTTCGTGAGCCGTTCGTCCTCGTCGCGCAACTCCTGGACGAAGAACTCGATCACGGCCACGACCTTGCCCGCTGCGACGATGGGGATGCCCAGTGCACCCCGCAGCCCGACTTCGCGGGCAGCCTCCGCTCGCGGAAAGTTCGGGTCCAAGGTGACATCTCGAATCCACGCCGGCTGTCCGGAGGCCCAGACGCGTCCGGGCAGACCCTCGCCTGGGCAGAAACGGATCGCATCAGAAACCGCCCTGAATCGCTCGAGGCCCGTGACCATGGAGAACCATGCCGGACTGCACTCGAGGCATGGGCCGTCATCATGAACAATCCAGGCCTGGCCGATCGCCCATCCGGTCTTCTCGCAGACTCGACGAAGCACAACCTCCAGAGACGATGTGAGATCAGGCGCGGCCGCGACCTCCATGATGATCGTGTGCAGCAGGCTGACCTCTTCCTCGGCCCGTTTGTGTTCGGTGATGTCGTGGCAAACGATCACCCCACCCGATATGGCTCCGCCGCGGTCTCTCAGTGGTCGGCCGCTGACGCGGGCCCACCGCCCTGCCGGGGCCTTCGGGTGCCTGATGAACACCACTTCGTCGTTCACGTCTTCACCGCGAATCGACCGGGGCAACGCAAGCTTGGCGGCCGGGCAGGGGGTCGTCTGATCTGGCAAATAGAGTCCGTACAGGCCCGGCCACGTCGCAGACGGCGTGCGCGTGGCTCCGCTGCCGAACATGCGCTCGGCCGCGGGATTGAACACGAGAAATCGCTCCTCGGTATCCGCAACAACGACCGCGTCACCCATGTTGGCGAGGATGGACTGCAAAATGTCCGACTGCGCCACGAGCTGTTGTTCGACGCGGAGTCGTTCGTCAATCTCTTCCTTGAGCGCGGCGTTGGCGCGGGTCAGTTCGGCGGTCCGCTCCGTTACCCTCTGTTCCAGCGCCAGCTGGCTTTCTCTGAGCGCCTGTTCGGCCTGCTTTTGTGCCTCGATATTCGTGCTGGTCCCGAACCAACTGACAATCTGGCCGCTTGGGTCGCGGAACGGCAGGGCGCGACCGAGGTGCCAACGGTATCGACCATCGAACTGTCTGAGCCGGTATTCGATCTCGAAGGCGGTTCCCGTTCGGAGGGATTCGGCCCAGCGTTCCAGTTTGACTTCTACTTCGTCGGGGTGCAGTACGTCCCGCCAACCCCAGCCCAGCAGCTCGTGTCGGGTCTTCCCGGTGTAGTCGTAGCAACTCTGGTTGTAGTACTCGATGTAGCCATTCGGCCGGGCAATCCAGACGAGCTGTGGAAGAGCATCCGCGAGATGACGCAGGTGTTCCTCGCGCGATCCGTCCGGCGACGGCTGGTCCCGAGACGCCTGTGAGCCCGAGTGCCCGGACAAAGTCATGGATTTAGACTCCGCGCATCCTATCCCAACCCCGTTTTCCCTCAAACCTACCTGAAGGGGTCATTGATTGTCGCGTCGCCTGTTATAGGAGTGTGTGCACACGTGGCAGCCGCGCGGCCGTTACCTCGGCTGTCGTGCCCTGCCTTCAGCGAACGGGACAAACATGCGACGGGCCAAGGTGCTTTTGGCCGATGACCACACCATCGTGGCCGAAGGCTTGAAAAGCTTGCTGAAGGACCACTACGACCTGGTCGGCACGGTCACCGACGGAAGTCAGTTGGTCGACGCAGCCAGGACCTTGCGGCCTGACGTCATCGTGACCGACTTATCCATGCCCGTCCTGAGCGGTCTCGACGCGCTTCGGCGATTGAAGGCTGAAAAGCTGGATGTCAAAGTGATTTTCCTCACGATGTACTCCGACGCCCGGGTCGCGACCGAAGCCTTTCGCGCAGGGGCCTGCGGGTTCCTCCTGAAGCAGGGTGCGGGTGAAGAGCTCATCACCGCAATCGAAGACGTGCTCAACGGTCGGACGTATCTGACGCCGCGACTGACCAAGGATGTCTTTACGAACCTCACGGCGAGCGCCCGAGACCAAGCCGTCCTGACGCCACGGCAGCGCGATGTGCTACGCCTGCTGGCCGACGGCAAGCGAATGAAAGAGATTGCCGCAATTCTTGGGCTATCCACACGGACGGTGGAGACGCACAAATACGAGATGATGCAGGTGCTCGGTCTCGGCTCGACGGCCGAGCTCGTGAGATACGCGCTCAAACACGGGGTGACGGCCGAGTAGAACCTCCATGCGCACGTGGCTTCCGCCTTCAGGCGGAAGCTCGACGGTCGAGCCTCCTCCCAACTCTCAGTAGTTTTTCGGACCCTTTTCTTCACGTTTTTCGGAGCGCGCACTCGGGAGTTGTCCGCGTACGGGTCTCGTTTCCTCCGGCTACATTGGCCGTGTAATGCAGCGGATTCGCCGTGACTCGGACCAACGCAACCACGGCACCCCCGGGGCGACGACGTTCACGCAGAACACCTCGCTTGACTCGTCCGCAGGAGAACTTCAATGAGCACCATCACTGAATCCCACCATCTCTCGACCTCGGCGTCCTGGGGTCCCCGCTGCTCTCGACGTTTCACCTCATTGGCACTCGTCGGATGCACGGCGCTCTTTTTGTGCCGTTCCATCGACGTCCGCGCCGACTCCCCCTCGCCGCAGAGTGTCCTGGACAAGTTTCTCGCGGCGTCCGCTCAACGCGTGCCCGTCCCCTATCGCGCCGTTCGGCGCCTCGAGGCGTCGAGTACCAAGATCAATGCCACTGGCTGGGTGGAAGCGTTGACCGAGTTCAATCCCCAGACCGGGCTGCACGTTCAGATTCTGGCCGAAGGCGGAGCCGGCCGCATTCGCGGCGCGCTCAAAGGGGTTCTCGACGGGGAACGGGAAGCGACGTTGCCGGGCAGGTCGAGTAATGCGGCGCTGACGGCGGAGAACTATTCGTTCCAGCCCGGCCCGGTGGACTCAGACGGTCTCGTGGCGCTTCGCGTCACGCCTCGACGACGCGATGCGGCGCTCGTCGACGGAACGATCCTGGTGACCGCCGACGGCGACTTGGTGCGTGTGCAGGGACGTCTGGCGAAGAGTCCTTCGTTCTGGACGCGTTCTGTGGACGTGGTGCGGCACTACGCGCGCCGTGCCGGACGGCCGGTGCCCGTGGAGGTCCAGTCACTTGCCGATGTCAAAGTCGCCGGACCCACGCAGTTCGTCATGAGCTACGAGTACGAGACTGTCAATGGGCAAGCCGCTCATGAGGTTGCGCCGAAGCTCCTGATGGCGCGGACGGCGAGCATGAAGTGAGGATCGGGTTCGGTGGCTCAGTGGAGGAGGTGTGAGATGTCCGGCTGGAACGACGAAGCGCGGTGGGTGAGCGATGAAGACGGACTGCGCTGGTACTTCAGCGAACGTGATCCCGGCGGGCCCTCGCGTTTGGAGTGTTACCGGCGGCTGCTCGGCGAATCAGACGGATGGGACCACCGCGGCAACATGGCATCCCTCCTCACCGGCTATGATGCAACTCTCCGGCGTGTGGTGGACTTGCTCGACTTCGTCCAACAGAATTGGCGCAGCCGGCCCATCATCCCGGCATGAGACTGGTCATTGATCAGGAGAGAGCGATGAAGCGCGCTCGTGTGCTGCTGGCCGACGATCATGCTGACGTTGCCGAGCAACTGCGGTCGATTCTCGAAACCGAGTTCGACGTGGTGGCCACGGTCGCGGACGGTACGGCGCTCCTGGCAGCCGCTTACATGCTCGATCCCGACGTCATCGTCACCGATATCGCGATGCCCGGGATGAATGGCCTGGAGGCGACGGCTGAAATTCTCCACCGGACGCCGACCGCGCGCGTCGTCATGGTCACCAGTTACGAGGGGCTAGACGTTCAGCGCCAGGCCTTGGCGGCTGGTGCGTTGGGCTTCGTGACCAAACTCAGTGCGGACGACAACCTGTTGCAGGCCGTGCACGCCGCCTGTCGAGGAGAACGCTTCGTCGGAAGACGGCCCCGACGCGAGTCATAAAGATGGGGGACAGGCGAAACTCCGGTGGCTTCCGCCTTCAGGCGGAAGATTTCTTCAGTCGTGAAGATACAATGACTGCCCAAGAGGTCGACCATGGCGACACCCAAGTGGCAGGTAAGCGGCGAGTACTACGAAACGTGCAGTTGCGACTTCGTCTGCCCGTGCCTCCCTGGGGGGCTGATGGTCAGGCCGAGCAAAGAATCCTGCACGTTCGCAATGGCGTTCGCGGTTGACCGCGGGGCCTATGGGACGGTTTCGCTCGACGGCCTGGGGTTCATCGTGCTCGGCCTGTACGCCCGAGGAAATGGGAAAGGGTAACTGGTCGGTCGGTCTCATCGCCGATGAACGAGCGAGCGCTGAGCAGCGTGACGCGATCACTGCGATTGCAAGTGGTGCCGCCGGTGGTCCGATGGCTGCTCTCGCCGGACTAATCGGAACGTTTCTCGGGGTCCAGTCAGCACCCATTCACTTCGATCGAAGCGGCGCGAAGTGGTCCATCACGGCATCGGATCTCGTCGACATGGCTGCAGAGGGCGCCAAGGGTCTCAACCCCGATTCGACTGAACCGATGCACCTCGATAACACCGGCCATCCGGCCGCGGATCGCTTTGCGCTCGCCCACGCTTCCAGGAGCCGCGTCCGCGCGCTCGGTCTGGCATGGGAAGACGTCAGCGGCAAGAACAACGGCCAGTACGCGCCGTTTTCTTGGCGTAATGCCTAAGGCACTCCCGGTTAAGTTGCTAGACTAGCGGGTGCTCGTTCCCACGCCACCAGCCGAGCGTCAGCCGACCAACCTCGAATCCGTACTGCAATGGCACCGCGCCGGCGCCGTGGGGCTGCTCGTGCTTCTGGCGGTTGCGTCCTGGACGTGGATCGTCGTGATGGCCCGCGACATGTACGGACCGATGACCGGCGCCAGCGCCTGGATGATGACCACCAACTGGGATGGATCGCACCTGTTGCTGCTGTGGGCGATGTGGGTGGTCATGATGACAGGGATGATGCTCCCCTCGGCGGCTCCATTGGTGCTCCTCTATGGCGTAGCCGCGCGACGATCAGCACAGACAACGGCAGGGCGCCAGATTTACGCGCTCGCGGCGGGATATCTAACGGTCTGGGGCGTGTTCAGCCTGGGGGCGACCGCCCTTCAACGTGCGCTCGCCGCGCTCCTGTTTCTGTCGCCGATGATGGAGGCGACTAGTTCCACAGTTACTGCGACTCTGCTGCTCGTTTCAGGCGTGTATCAGATGACACCGATGAAGCACGCGTGCCTGCGGACCTGCCAGTCCCCCCTAGGGTTCCTCATGAGCCGATGGCGGAGTGGGTTGTCTGGCGCGTTCCGGATGGGCCTGGAGCACGGCACATTGTGTGTGGGCTGCTGCTGGGCGCTGATGCTGCTGCTGTTTGCGGGCGGCGTGATGAATTTGACGGTGATCCTGGCACTGACGGCGTTCGTTGCATTTGAAAAGTTGGTCCCGTTGGGTGTGCACGGCTCGCGTATCACCGGCGTGCTCCTGATGGCGGCTGGACTCTGGACACTCGTGCGCTGAACTGAATGGGAAGACCGAGGCCAGTATTCTGCGCGGCGTTCGGCCGTGTGATTGGACAGGCTGCTCGTGCACGTTGAGGCATCGTTCGTCGAGACTCGCGACTTCTGAGGGCTTGACACCTCAAATCCTCATCGCGCGCCCGGGGTCGATCAGTGCGGCACGTCGCGCCGGCAACCAACTGGCAGCCACGACCACCACCAGGAGCACGGCAACGGCCGTCACGAGCGTGACTGGATCCTGCGGTGCCACACCAAAGAGCAGCGTGCGCGCAAAACGGCTGCTGGCAGCCGCACCAACGAGGCCGATCGTGCCGCCAGCGACGGCGAGCACCAGCGATTCCATCACGATCAACCGTGCGACACGCCGCGGAGACGCCCCGAGCGCCATCCGCAGCGCAATTTCGCGACGCCGTTGCACGACGGTGTAGGCGAGCAGGGCGTACACACCACCGGCCGCAGTGATGAGCCCTCCGACCGCGAAGAGCGTGATGAGCAGCATGGCGAATCGATCGAGCTGCACGGCATCGCCGAGCAGTTGGTCCATCGTGGTCACCGAATGTACGGGCTGATCGGGGTCGACACGAAGCGCGTAGGTACGAGCGGTCTGGGCCACGGCCACGGGATCCAGGGTCGTCCGAGCGATCACGTTCATGACGAGGTACGGGTTCTGCGAGTGCGGAATGAAAATCTCAGGCACCGGCTCACTTCGCGGCCCGTCGTGACGATCGTCACGCACCACGCCAACCACTTCATAGGGATAGGGCCCACGCTGGTAGTCGAGAATCAAGTTGCGTCCAACCGGGTTCTCAGCGCCCCACGCGGTTCTCGCGAGCTTCTGATTGATGATCACCACTCGGGGAGCGTCAACGTCATCACGGTCCGCGAACTCGCGTCCAGCCATCAAGGGGAGGCCCAACGTCCCGAAGTATCCCGGTGTCGCCATCCGAATGCTGGCTTGCGACACCTGCTTGCCTTCAGGGCGGGCATGCTCAGGCCAATACGGCCGAGTGAAGTCGGAGCCGATTGTGCTCATCGGCAGGGACGTGACAGCAGCCACGGATCGAATCGCGGGAACCTCGCGAAGTGAATTGAGCACGCGGCGGTAGTAGTCGGTCGTCTGCGCGCCCGTGCGATACCGCGCGGCATCAGGCGTGATGCGCAAGACGAGCAGGTTGCTCGTGTCGAAGCCCACATCAACTCGTCGTAACTCCGCAAATGTCCGGGCTAACAACCCGGCTCCGACGAGCAGCATCACGGCCGCCGCAATCTCGGCCACGACCAGTCCCGCTCGCAGTCGGCCAGACGCGCTTGCCGAAACGGCGACCCCGTCTTTGAGCGCGCCCGCAATCGGTATGCGGCTGGCGCGAAAGGTCGGCACGGCGTTTCCGACCAGGGTGACCAAGAGCGCGAGTACAGGCGGCGAACGCCGCGACTCGTGCGTTCATGGCCACTTCGTGCAGGCGTGGAATGTCGGCGGGCGCTATTGACAGGGCCGCGTCCACCCACCACGCCGTGAGGACGATGGCGATCACTATCGTGACGATCGCGCTCAACACACTTTCGGCGATCAACTGTCGCGTGACGCGGCTCCCGCGGGCTCCGAGCGCCAGGCGAATCGCAACCTCCCTCGCGCGGCCGACACCACGCGCGATGGCCAGGCTGGCGACGTTGGCGCAGACCAGCAACAGCAGGCAAAACATCGCCGCAAAGACGAGGAGGAGCTCCAGACGGCTCGTGCGTGCGACTTCATCCGCGAGCGGAGACAGCTGAATAGTCCAGCCGGAGTTCGTGTCCGGATACTCAGACGCCAATCCGCTGGCCAGTGTCTGCATCCGCGCCTCTGCGCCTTCGATGGACATCCCCGCTTTCATCCGGCCAACGACGCGCAAGAACCGCGCGTCGCGAGGGGGCCCATTCGGAAACCGCGGGCGGTACGACACAGGCATATCCCACGGCGCCCAGAAGGCCGCCGCCGCGTCGGGCACCGCGAAGTCTTCGGGCATGACACCAATCACGCGCCAGTCGTGGCCTTCTACGGAGACGGTCTGGCCAACGATCTGTGGATCGGCGCCCAGGGTCTGCCAGAGGTGATGACTCAGCACGATGACCGGTTCGCCGCTCGACGCCAGCCGCGACGTGATGGACACCGCCCCTTCGAATTCGTCCGCATGGAACGTGCGCCCCAGCCGTGCTTGACGACGATACACGTCGAAGAACCCGCGCGTGACGTGCACCCCGGTGATCGGCGTGCCGCCGTCGCGTCCCCGGAGGGTGGCCGAGACCGTCATCGAGGCCGTGATCGCATCGAACGCATCGTTCCGAGCGACCCAGTCGACGACGTTGCCCGGGGACGGGCCCTCGCGCACGCGATCCTGGCTGACATTCGATTCGAACATCATGACGAGCCGATCGGGTTGATCGTAAGGAAGCGGTCGCAGCAGCACCGCGTCAACAAATGCGAAGAGTGTGGTCGTGGCCGCAACGCCAAGTCCGAGGAGGAGTGAGATGCCGACCGTGACTCCCGGAGCACGAACGAGCGCCCGCAGGGCCTGTGCGAGGTCGTGCCGGGCGCCGACGAAGACGAGATCCCAGAGCAGTGCGAACCAAGTCGTCGCCAAGGCGACGCGCCCACGCGTGTGAGCCGCGCTGAGCATTCGTTCGCCGTCTTCTCGGATGGCGCGCCGATCATTCCTCATATGCGCGCCTTTCGTAACGCACGGCTCGAGCGGGCGAGATTGACAATCGCTTCGAGGCGCCGCACCTCGGCATCGAGCACACGCTTCCCGAGCGGCGTGAGCGCGAAGTACCGACGCCGCTCGTCGTCTTCATCGGCGGCCGGTCGATTAGCCGACTCCACAATGATATCGGTCTTCTCGAGCTCCCGAAGTAATCCGTACAGGGCTGCGGGCCAGAGGCGAACCTGGCCGTCCGTACGCTCGGCCACCTCCTGCATGATGCTGTAGCCATGCCGAGGTCCATCGGCCACCGCCAACAGGATGTGGAGAACCTTCGGCTTGAGCGGCAACAGCCGGTCGACGTTTCTCACCTTGTCTGGCATGGTGCGATGACCTCGATCCCATGCAGTATATACACGAAATCATTTATAGTCTGTTCAGGCGAACGTTCAGGGTTGCCGGTTAGGAAGCGCTCGAGATCATCGGCCAGCTCGTCGTCGAGCGGTTGAAATTGACACCGCTTCCTTCTCCCACCTATGCTCGGTCCTGTTCTCCAAGGAATGTGCTCGAACCGTGTCAGTTGGAGGCATGTGTGAGCCTCACTCCGAAGGATCTCACGCCGGTTTACCAGGAAACGATTGGCAAGGGCGCGGGAGCGCGTCGATGGCAGCGCCCCGTGTACGTCGATCATCTGCCGCCCTGCAACCACGCGTGCCCGGCCGGGGAAAACATTCAGGCATGGCTGGCGCTGGCACAGGCGGGCGACTACGAGGGCGCCTGGCGGAAGTACATGGAGGAGAACCCGCTGCCCGGCACGCACGGCCGCGCGTGTTATCACCCCTGCGAAAGCGCCTGCAACCGGCAGTTCCTCGACTCAGCCGTCTCGATCCATTCGCTCGACCGCTTTCTTGGCGATCTCGCCAGCGAGAAGGGCTGGACGATCGCCCCCGGGCCGCCCAGCGGCAAGCGAGTGCTGGTGGTCGGCGCAGGCCCGGCGGGCCTGTCGTGCGCGTACCACTTGCGACGGTTCGGACACGACGTTGAGATCCGCGATGCGAACCCCGAGCCGGGCGGCATGATGCACTACGGGATTCCCGCGTACCGCTTGCCGCGCGAGGGACTCGACAAGGAAATTGCGCGTATCGAGGCGATGGGCGTGACGATGGTGCGCAACTCGCGCGTAAACGACGTGCTGGCTGAAAAGGCAGCGGGCTCGTTTGATGCGGTGTTCCTGGGGATCGGCGCGCAGGTCGCGAATCACCTCGATATTCCGGCGATGGACGGCGGCAAGATCATCGACGCCGTAACGCTGATGGAGCGTGTGGAGAAGGGCCGCGCGCCGTCGCTCGGACGTGTCGTCGGCATCGTGGGCGGCGGCAACACCGCGATGGATGCCGCGCGCATGGCGAAGCGGCTCGGCGCCCAGGAGGCCGTCATCATCTTCCGCTTCGACAAGGCGCAGATGGAAGCGCATCCGTACGAGGCCATGGAAGCCTTCGCCGAAGGCGTGAAGATCAAGTGGCTGTCCACGGTGAAGCAGTTCGGCGAGGACGAGATCGTCGTCGAGCAGATGGAGATGTCGCCCGACGGCTCCGGCTGTGTGGGCACCGGGCAGTTCCAGACGCTCAAGACCGATTCGCTGGTGCTGGCCGTCGGACAGCATGCCGATGTCGAGTTCCTGAAGAAGGTGCCCGACCTCCGCATCGGCCGCGGCAACATCGTCGAGGTGGACGGGCAGATGTGCGCATGCGCTGGCATCTTCGCCGGCGGCGACATGATCGGCGGCGCGCGGACCATGACGGCGGCAGTCGGCCACGGCAAGAAGGCGGCGCGGAACATCGAGGCGTGGTTGCGGGGTGGCGTGTACGAGAAACCGCCGGAGCATCCGGCAGTGCCGTACGAGCTGCTCAATCTCACCGTGTTCCTCGACGCCGAGCGTCGGGAGCATGCCTCACTGCCGGTATCGAAGCGCACCGGCTTCGACGAGATTGTGGCCGGCCTCTCGGAAAAAGAAGCTCGATACGAGGCGACACGGTGTCTCTCGTGCGGCAATTGTTTCGAGTGCGACAACTGCCTCGCGGCGTGCCCCGAGCAGGCGATCGTCAAGCTGGGGAAAGGCCGATTCTACCGGGTCAAGCTCGACCTGTGCACCGGATGCGCCGCCTGCTTCGAACAGTGCCCGTGTCATGCCATCGACATGGTGCCCGACCGCGGAGCGGAGAGAGTACCCGAAAGCAAGACAGCCCAGAGAGTGCCCGCTCGCTTCGCCGTCCGCGCGTAGCGTGCGGGTCACCCGAGGAGTTTCCGCCATGTCCGTGAAGTCGGTCGTGATGGACGGCAATACAGCCGCCGCCCACATTGCCTATCGCGTCAACGAGGTCTGTGCCATCTTTCCGATCACGCCCTCGTCCACGATGGCGGAGCTTGCCGACGCCTGGGCCGCCCAGGGCCTCAAAAACATCTGGGGCCAGGTGCCAGTGATCCAGCAGATGCAGTCGGAGGGCGGCGCGGCCGGGGCGGTGCATGGCGCGCTTCAGAGCGGCGCTCTCACCACGACGTTCACGGCGTCCCAGGGATTCCTGCTGATGCTGCCCAACATGTACAAGATCGCGGGCGAGCTGACGCCCTGCGTCTTTCATGTCACGGCGCGGGCGATCGCCACGCAGGCGCTATCCATCTTCGGCGACCACTCGGATGTGATGAGCGCGCGCATGGTCGGGTTCGCGATGCTCGCCGCGTCATCCGTGCAGGAAGCGCACGATCTGGCGCTGGTGGCGCAGGCGGCGACCCTCGAATCGCGCGTGCCGGTGCTGTTCTTCTTCGACGGGTTCCGCACGTCGCACGAGGAGAACAAGATCACCGTGATTCCGGACGAGCAGATCAGGGCGGCGATCGACGACGACCTCGTGCGCGCGCATCGGGCACGCGCCCTCACGCCGGAGCGGCCGGTGGTCCGGGGCACGGCCCACAATCCGGACACCTTCTTCCAGGCGCGCGAGACGGCGAACCCCTTTTACGCCCGCGTTCCCGACATCGTCCAACGCGCGATGGATCGCGTGGGCACCCTCATCGGACGCTCATACCGACTGTTCCGCTACACCGGGCATCCCGAGGCCGAACGGGTCGCGATCGTCATCGGTTCGGCCTTCGAGGTGCTCGACGAGACCGCCGCATGGCTGAACGCCCACGGCGAGAAGGTCGGTGTGCTGCACGTGGCGCTCTATCGTCCCTGGGACGCGGAGCGCTTTCGTGCGGCGCTGCCGCCGACGGTCAAGCGCATCGCGGTGCTCGATCGAACGAAGGAAGTCGGCGGGCCTGGTGAACCGCTGTATCTCGACGTCCTGACGTCATACGCGGAGGCGCTCACCACGGGCCGCATCTCATCGATGCCCGTTGTCGTGGGGGGCCGCTACGGTTTGTCCTCGAAGGATTTCGATCCGGCGATGGCCAAGGCGGTCTTCGACGAGCTGAAGAAGCCGGAGCCGAAGCGCGGGTTCACGGTCGGCATCACCGATGACGTGTCGCACACCAGCTTGGAGGTCGACGCGACCTTCGACATCGAGCCGCCGGAGGTCGTGCGGGCGCTGTTCTTCGGCCTGGGCGCCGACGGCACCGTCGGCGCGAACAAGAACTCGACGAAGATCCTGGCCTCGGATCCGGAACGCCACGCGCAGGGCTACTTCGTCTACGACTCGAAGAAGTCCGGCTCCTACACCATCTCGCACCTGCGGTTCGGCCCCAGGCCCATCCGCGCGCCGTATCTGCTGAAGTCAGCAAGCTTCGTCGGCGTACACAAGTTCGACTTCCTCTACAAGCTCGACACGCTGGCGGCAGCTGCGCAGGGAGCCACGGTGCTCATCAACAGCCCCTACGCGCCAGACAAGGTCTGGGACGAGATACCGCGGGAGGTGCAGCAGCAGATCGTCGAGAAAAAGCTCAAGCTCCACGTCATCGATGCGTCCGGCGTGGCGTCGGGCCTTGGCCTGGGCTCCCGGGTGAACACCATCCTGCAGACGTGCTTCTTCGCATTGTCCGGCGTGATGCCCCGAGAGAAGGCGATCGACGCGATCAAGACGGCGACCGAGCGCACGTATGCCAAGAAAGGCAAGGCGATCGTCCAGAAAAACTTCGCGGCGATCGATAGCGCGGTGGCGAACTTGCACGAGGTCCGCGTGCCGGCGAAAGCGGCCGGCCAGCGCATCCGCCTGACGCTCGTGCCCGAGTCGGCGCCGGACTTCGTCCGCAACGTCACGGCAACGATCCTCGCCCTGCGCGGTGACACGCTTCCTGTCAGCGCGCTGCCCGTGGATGGTACGTATCCGACCGGCACGACTCGATACGAAAAACGGAACATCGCCGACGACGTGCCGGTCTGGGAATCCGACCTCTGCATCCAGTGCGGCCAGTGCGCGATCGTGTGCCCGCACAGCGTGATTCGGGCGAAGTATTACGACGAGAGCCGCCTCGAGGGCGCGCCGCCTGCGTTCAAGGCCGTGCCTATCAACGCGCGCGGCTATCCCGATTCGCGCTTCACCCTCCAGATCTACGTGGAAGACTGCACAGGGTGCGGCGTCTGCGTGGAGAACTGTCCGGCGCACAGCCCGACCGATTTCGCCGTCAAGGCGATCAACATGAAGGACCGGCTCGAGCACCTCGAGGCCGGCCGCGAGAGCATCCGCTTCTTCGAGACGCTGCCCTGGGCCGACCGTACGCGCGTGAATTTCGCCAACGTGCGTGGGGTGCAGTTCCTCGAGCCGCTCTTCGAGTTTTCAGGTGCGTGCGCCGGGTGCGGCGAGACGCCGTATCTCAAGCTGATGTCGCAGCTCTTCGGCGATCGGCTGCAGATCGCCAACGCGACGGGCTGCTCGTCGATCTACGGCGCGAACCTGCCGACCACCCCGTGGGCCGCAAACGCCGCCGGCCGCGGCCCGGCGTGGGCAAGCTCGCTCTTCGAGGACAACGCCGAGTTCGGACTCGGGTACCGCCTCGCCATCGACAGCCAGACCGCGCAGGCGCGAGCCCTGGCACAGAAGCTCGCCGCGCATATCGGCGAGGATCTGGTGACGGCGATCCTGCAGGCGCCGCAAGTGACCGAGTCGGACTTCCGCGTGCAGCGCCAGCGCGTGGACGCTCTGAAAACCAGGCTCGCCGGCACGACTGATCCCGATGCAGCCAATCTGCTCGCGCTCGCGGATTTCCTGGTACGGCGATCGGTGTGGATCGTCGGCGGCGACGGCTGGGCCTACGACATCGACTCCGGCGGGCTCGACCACGTTCTCGCGACAGGCAAGGACGTCAACATCTTGGTACTCGACACCGAGGTCTATTCGAACACGGGCGGCCAGGCGTCGAAGGCGACGCCGCTCGGCGCGTCGGCGAAGTTCGCCGCGGCGGGCAAGACGACACCGCGCAAGGACCTGGGGTTGATGGCCATCGCCTACGGCAGCGTCTACGTCGCCCAGATCGCCATGGGGGCGAACAACGAACAGGCACTCGTCGCCATGCGCGAGGCGGAAGCCTACTCCGGGACGTCCCTGATCCTGGTGTACTCGCAGTGCATCGCCCACGGCATCGACATGCGCCACGGCATGAAGCAGGCGGCGCGCGCCGTGGCCTCCGGCTACTGGCCGCTGTTCCGCTTCGATCCGACGATGCGGGGACGGGGCATGAACCCGTTCCGGCTCGACTCGCCGCGACCGCGCATTCCACTCGAGGAATACCGCTACAACGAGGTGCGCTTCAAGGCGCTGACGCAGACGCATCCGGACGCCGCGAAACGGATGCTGGAACAGTCGCAGCGAGGCATCGAAGAACGCTACCGGGTGTACGAGGATCTGGCGGCGCGCGACGGCAGCCGGTTCCAAACGGCCGTCCAGGACATCCCGTCATGAGCCTTGTCACACGGTACCTCGGCCTGCAGCTCGCGCATCCGATTGTCGCGGCTGCGTCGCCACTCACCGCTACGCTCGACGGTATGAAAAGCCTCGAGGACGCGGGCGCCGCCGCCGTGGTGATGTCGTCGCTCTACGAGGAACAGATTCGCGCGGAGGATACAGCCTACGCGCTCTACACGGAGCAGGGCTCGAACAGTCAGCCAGAGGCAGGCAGCTATTTCCCCGAGCTGGCCGACTATGACAGTGGAGTGTCGGGCCATCTCGAGACGTTGCAGCGCGCGAGCAAGGCGCTCGATATTCCGGTGATCGCCAGCCTCAACGGCACGACCGCCGAAGGATGGACCGGGCACGCGCGCGCCCTCGAACAAGCGGGAGCCGCGGCGATCGAGCTCAACGTCTACTCGATTCCGGTCGATCCCGCGGTCACCGGTGCCGAAGTGGAGCGGCGCACGCTGGAGATTGTCCGGCAGGTGGCGTCGACCGTGAAGATTCCCGTCGCCATCAAGCTCGCCCCCTACTTCAGCTCGATGCCGCACATGGCGGCCGAACTGGTGCGCGCCGGTGCGAACGGCCTGGTGCTCTTCAACCGCTTCTACGCGCCGGACATCGACCTCACGACGCTTCAAGTGACGCGAACGCTTCCGTTGTCCACGGCCGCCGAGCTGCCGCTCTCGCTCGTGTGGATTGCCCTCCTGTCGCGCCGCGTCACGTGCTCTCTCGCAGCCAGCCGCGGGGTCGAGTCGGAGGTCGAGGTCGTGAAGTATCTTCTCGTGGGCGCAGACGTCGTCATGACGGCTTCGGCCCTGTTGCGGCATGGGCCGCAGCACCTCGCGACGATGAGAGACGGGCTCGAGCGCTGGCTCGTCGCGAACGGTTTCGACTCCGTCGACGCGATTCGCGGCCTCAAGGACGCTACGCACGTCGAGCACGTCGATGCGTTGATCCGCGCGCAGTACGTCGCGGCCCTGACTGAGTACCTGCCCGGCAAGCTCGTTCAGTAAACGCGCTCAAAGCGCTATGCGCCAGCCGCCTTGTCTCTCAGCAGCTGGACAATCTCCGGCTTCTTGAAGAACTCCGCCCATCCGAGGGCATCGCCGTCATGCTTCGTGTCACGGATCCGTGGATTGCCCCCGGCATCGAGCAACAGGCGTACGACCTCGGCGTGCCCCTGAGCAGCCGCGAGGTGCAAAGGAGTCACATCTGCGTCCCAGTGCGCCCATGTTGCGTTTGGGTTCGCCCCGTGCTCGAGCAGCCATTTCACCGCGGTTGCGTCACCGCGTTTCGATAACAGGTGAAGCGCTCCACTGGTGTCGATCAGCTTCCGGTTCGCAGTGGCGAGCGTCGCAGCCGTGTTCCAATCGCGTATCGCTACCGACGCAACCAAGTCCAACCCGCTTGCGTTCAGCGGCCGTCGCCCACGAGTGGCGCTGTCCATCTCTCCAAGCGTCATCTCGTGGATGCGTTTCATGACCGGGCGATCGATGTCAGGATCGGCGGCGTAGACAGCGACCGGCATCCCACCGCCGTCAACGGCCAAAGGGTCCGCACCCAATTTCAGTAGCAGTTCGACCATTGGCGGCCGATTCATGGCGACGGCGAAGTGCAGCGGCGTGCGGTTATTCTCGTTGCGGCTCTGACGCTGGTTCAGCGCCGAGGGATCAGCGGTTACGATCTGCCGCACCTCGTCTGCAAGATCCATCGCAATCGCCGAAAAGATATGGTGGCGCGCACCCCGACTGATGAGGAAGTCGACCACTGCTCGGTGCGCATCATCGCTGCAGCCTTCCCAACAGGAAGCCCAGCCGATCACGCCTCCGGCGTGGTCATCACCCTCCCCAATGACGTCCCCTCCGGCATCGGCCAATTTGCGCACCATCTCGAGGTTTCCTTGCGCCGCAACCCAGTGCATCGCGTACGTGTTGTCGCCCTTCTCGCGATAGTTCACATCGAGTCCTCGCTCGAGCAGCAAGTCCACCGCATCGACGTTGCCGCTTTGCGCCGCGGGGAACAGCAGCGACGCCTCATACGGCGGCACCTTCAGATGCAGCTTCTCAGGATGCTCGTCGAGCAGCCTTGCGAGTCTCTCGACGCGGCCTTTGCGAGCACTGTCGATAATCTGACCTTCAAGGGTCAGTGAGTCGAGGTGCTCTTTCATGGGACCTTCCTTTCCTTCGAAAGGGACTTGCCCTCTCGTGCCGCCCGTCGTCCGCATGTGGGGCGAGGATTAGAAGGTTGATTGACGACTGTAGGGCGGGTTGAACCCTTTACGCGGACCGTCGGCCGCCCTCACGGCACTGGGAGCGATTGTATCGCGGCCCGAGGGTACCAGCAAGAGCATCGTCGTCCTTGAGTGGTTGAGAAAACTCGACATTGCGCGACGAGAATTCTGCTATGGGCAATAGTGCCATCGTCGTACACGCTTCTTGCCTTGGCGGCGGCGAGCGAGTCCGAGTGGGACGGTCACGCCAGAGGCTTTCGCGGATAATGTGCCGACCGCGTTTCCGCTGAGAAGGCCGATGGCGGAGTTGCAGCACGTGCTCGACGGGACGAGGTAGGGAGCAAACGGCATGAACGATCTTCGCTTCGCCTTCCGTCAACTGCGCAAGGGTCCGGCGTTCACGGTGACGGCGCTGGCCACGGTGGCAATCTGCCTGGGAGCGAACCTCGCGATGTCCGCGGTGATCGATGCCATCTTGCTCCGTCCGCTGCCGTTTCCGGACTCCGATCGGCTGGTCACGATCTTCAACACTTATCCGAAAGCCGGAGTCGAGCGCGACGGCTCCTCGTTGACCAATTACTACGAGCGCCGGGGCAACCTCCCGGCCTTCTCGAGCCTGTCCATCGTTCGGGAGAGCACCGAAGTCGTCGGCGAGACCGGTTCGACCCAGCAGGAAAAGGTCATGCGCGTATCACCGGACTTTTTCACGACGGTTGGCGTCGGCCCGGTGATGGGTCGCAGCTTCAACGAGGTGGAAACGATCGCGCCGATCCAGCATCACGCGGCCATCGTGACCGACGCCTACTGGCGCCAGCGCCTCAATGCCGATCCACACGTCCTCGGCCGGGACATCCGCGTGAACGGATCGCCAAGAACGATCGTCGGCGTTCTGCCTCCCGACTTCCGCTTCCTCTCCTCGGAAGCGCGGCTCGTGCTGCCGTTGACGTCCGCGTTGCCGCAACGCACGCCGGAGCAGCGCCATTCCGGCGGCGGCGGCACGCACATGATTGCGCGATTGAAGCCGGGCGCGACGATCGCCGAAGCACAATCACAGATCGACGCCCACAACGCCGCCGTCGAGAAAGGGAACCCCCGAGCCAACGTCATGGCTGAGGCCGGCTTCCGCTCGCCGGTCCTTTCACTCCACGCAGATCACGTGCGCGCGATCCGTCCAACCCTCTGGTTGATGCAAGGCGGCGCGTTGTTTCTCCTGATTTTGGGCGTGGTGAATCTCGTCAACCTGCTTCTGATTCGCGCGAACGGGCACATGAAGGACATGGCGATCCGCCAATCAATGGGCGCCAGCCGCCGGCATGTGGTGAATCAAGTGATGGTTGAGACACTGCTCCTGACCGTACTTGGCGGATTGCTCGGCCTTGCGGTGGGCGCCGCCGGAATTCGGCTGCTTGAAGTTCTTGGCGCTGATCGCTTGCCGCTCGGGGCGCACATTGCGTTCGATGGCCGACTGGCAGCGATTGGCCTGGCTGGCGCCGTTCTCTTGGGAGTCGTCATCGGGATGCCGATCGCGTGGTTCAACCTGCGCAGCCATCCCGAGAATGCCCTGAGATCGGGATCCCGCACGGGTACGGTCAGTCGCGCCGCTCAACGCCTTCGCCATGGATTCATCGTCGCGCAGATCGCGCTCGCGTTTGTTCTGCTCGCGAGTGCCGCGCTACTCGGGCTGAGCCTGATGAAGGTGATGGCCCTGTCTCCCGGCTTTCGCGCCGATCACGTCATCACCGGCCAATTCATGCTCCCGTATGCGCCTTTTCCGGCCGGATCACCGCGGCGCGTCGCGGTGCTCGATCGCTTGCTCGAAGCCATCGGGCGACAGCCTGGAATCGCCGCGGCCGGAACGATCACCAACGTTCCGTTGAGCGGCGACGACGGCAAGTCCGCGATCACGCCCAAGGGCCATATGCCCCAGCCGGGCGAATCGCTGCATGGGCACTATTTCTACAGCATCACCGGCGATTACTTTTCGGCCATCGGCATTCCGCTGCGCGAAGGACGGTTCCTGACGTCAGCGGATTCTCACCGCCCTGACCGAGTCTGTGTGGTGGATGAAGACTTCGCGCGGCGGTACTGGCCGAACGGCGGCGCCCTCGGTCAACGCGTCTTTCAAGGGACCGATTCGGATGACGCACAGCTGTTCACGATTGTTGGCGTCGTCGGGTCGGTCAAACAGGCGGACCTCACGGAACCGCAGGGGCAGGGTGCGGTCTACGTGCCTTACCGGTATCTAGACACCGGGAACATCTTCGTCGTCACGCGCACGAGCCAGCAACCGGACGCGTTTGCCGATTCGCTGCGACCCGTGGTGCGCGCGACCGATCCAGAGCTGGCGATCGCTGACATCCGCTCCATGGAGACGCGCGTCGCGGACAGCCTCATCGGGCGCCGTTCTCCGGCCATGCTGGCTGGCATCGTCGCTGGCGTCGCGCTGCTCCTCGCGGCCATTGGGACGTACGGCGTTCTCAGTTACACCATTGCTCAACGCCGGCGCGAGATCGGCGTTCGCATGGCGCTCGGCGCGCAGACGGGCCAGATTCGGACGCAGTTTCTCTTGTTAGGCTTGCGGCTTCTCATGGCGGGCATGCTCCTTGGTGTGATGGGGGTGTGGGCCGCCGGACAGGCGATGCAAAGCGTCCTCTTCGGCGTGCCCACGGTTCACCTCGCCACTCTTTTCGGGACCGCGCTTGTCATGGCCGCCGTATCACTGGTTGCGTGCCTCATCCCCGCGCGTCGCGCGTCGCGAGTCGACCCGATGATTGCCCTGGGCGCAGAATGAAGAGCCTCCTTCGATTCAGCAGCGTTTCGAAGCTCGCTGACACGCTCATCAAATCGACGACGTTCGCTCCTCCTAGTGATACGCTGTCCGAGGGGTCCCCTATGCCTACCAAGCTTGGTCTGTTGGCACTCATCGTCGTCGGTCTCGCCCTGCCCGTTCCGGCTTCCGGGTCTCCGGCTTCCGGGTCGTCCCAGGAGGTCGCAAAGCGGGCCACCAAACGCGCGGCCAAGGAAGCGACCGAGAGCGCCGTGAAGGATGCGGCCGGCGATGCCTCGAAGAAGGCTGTCAAAAAGGCGATGGCACCCGACGCCCTCGACCTGAATACCGCATCGGAGGAGCAGTTGAAGAAGCTCGGGCTGGACGAGAACACGACGAAGAAGGTCACGGCCGCCCGGCCCTTTAGCAGCCTCGAGGATCCCAAGATCAAGGAGGCGATCCCCGCGGACGTGCTCACCAAGCTGGAGGGAAAGATCAACGTCAAGCCGCCGGCCAAGTGATCAGGCGGTAGCGAGAGTACCAATCACCTCTCGCCATGCGCCTTGACGGTATCGTCGATCCACTTCTGAATGGCGGGTGTGTCCAGACGATTGTTGTTGTTATGTCGGCGGCAGTCCTGGCCGCCATCGCTGACGTTGGCAACGAGTTGGTCAGCTGCGCGGCTGGACCGCGCAGGCAGGAAAATGCCCCCGCCTGAATCCCCGAAACAGACGTAGCTCGGTATCGACCACAGTCCCCACGTGTCATCAACCATCCTCCGCACGGCCGAAGGCCTGATACGCCGTTTGCCGTCCCATGGCCATGCGTCTGCCGCTACATCGTTGGGCCGAGGTGACGTGGTGCCATATCCCACGATCGTTGTGCGAGCTCCATCGGATCTGTCGAGCGTGCCCGGTGCCGCGAGCATCGCTGGCTTGACGTTGGCCGGTGCATGTTGGAGGAATACGAGTCCAACGTCGGCAATGCCAGGTTCGAGCGGAGCGACCAGGATTTCGTCGGTCGGATCGCATTGAGGCGGCGGCGGGCAGTGCGGCATCGATGGGTGCGTGGCTTGAGCGACCACCGGAATCCACGTGCTGGGATCCCGTGCATCTATCGGACTGAAGCTCGCGAACTCGCGAGTCATTGGTGGCATCCCACCCAGTGCCTTGACGGGAGCAGTGAAGTGACCGGCCGTCACCATTACACGGCTGCGAATCAATGTGCCGCTTGCGAACGCCAGTAGCTGGACGGGCTTGCCGGAATCATCGACCCGCCAAACCATGAGCGCGCCAACGTTGGAGTAGACGTTCTCCACGTCGACGGCGGTCTGAGCCGACCCTGCCAACGATCCGAGCAGGAGTGCACATGCACCTACGATGACCGTCACCACCGATCTGATCGCGTTATTCATGGCAGTCTGCTCCTGTAATGGCATCGAGCGAGGTGTTGAATCGCCATCAGGTCTGACGCAGGGTCCGCTCAGGCTCAGTGCGATCGCAGCACCTGAATCGCCGGCGGATCGTTCAACACCTGTCCGATCCGGTTGACGTAGAACTTCAGGAAGGCGTCGGGATCGGAAACGACGCGCTGCATGATGAAGAACGGAAAGCCGTCAGTCCAGCCATACTCGGTGACTCGCAAACGCGTGCCGCTGCCGCTCGGCTCGAGTTCGTAGATCCAGCGTCCGTCCCATGACTGGTTCCGCGGTTGATGGTCGCGCAGCAGCAGCCGTTCGTAGCGCCGCTCGGGTATCGCTGACACCGTCATCAGGGTGAAACTGAACACCCGGTCCGGCGAAGTGTGCGTCCAGATTTCATGGCCGCCGATGTCCGCTTGTCGTACCACCGATCCGAACGCCGGCAGCCATTGCGGCTCCACGGCGTGATCGGTCAGCAGGCGCCAAATCACGGCAGGCGGCGACTCATGGTAGGTCACGACGAGCTCGACTTTGTGATCGCGGCGCATGAAGGCCATCAGTCCGGCCAGGGCGAAGGCCGCCATTGCGGTTGCCAACAGCAGGTACTTTCCCACACGCCGAATCATCGCAGGTCGCCCCACATGCGCTTCCAGATCAGCCACGATCCGTCGCGCTGTCGCCGCAGTACGTTGACGTGCCACGATCGCTGCGTGCGCGGGTCGCCGTCAACGCCCTTGCTTGTTACGATAAAGGTGAGCGAGCCCATTCCCGACGTCACGGCGGTATCGCCGTCGACGTGCACGCGGTCGATGCGCAATTCCATGGCGACGACCCGCGTGGGCGATGAGGAAGGGAACCAGAACTTCCGGATCGCGTCGCTGCCGGCGATCGGTGGCAGCGTGCTCGGGTAGAGCACGGCGTCGGGCGTCAGCGTAGCCATGATGCGTTGCGGATCGTTCGACAGCCACGCCTCGCGATACGCCTGCGTGGCGGCTTCAGCGGCGGCACGATCACCAAACGTCAGCGGCGGCGGCGCCTGGCCAGCGATCAGGATCATCACGACGAGCGATGCGATCGTCATGCGCCCGATTATCGCAGCGGTCTTGCTTCGTGTGCCGTAAGAGTGACGAACCGTGGTGCGGAGGTCAGCCGACGTGCGGCTGGGACAGCCTCGACCGAGTGCCCTTCTTCGCCAACATCGGGCACGTGATGTCGCTCCACGACCGTGCCGGCATCCCCTCCTTCGATCTCAGAGATAGCTCAGCCAGGCTGACCGCGATCGGACCTGCAGATCGGCGTAGCGATGACACACGGGATACAGCGCCACAAGAAGCACGAGCGACCACGCGTAGATGCCCGGCAAGCCGAAACCCCAACCGGCAGGCGCCGACGTTGCACCTCGGTCGTATGGGCTGGTGAGCAACCAGGCGAAGTCTCCCGTCGCTATCCACGAGTACAGGCAGGCGACCGCGTGGATGACGGGCGGGTGAAGGAGGTAGAACAGCATTGGCACCTGGCCGATGGTGATCAGTGGGCTCCAGATCGGTCGCTCGGGACGCACTATTCCCATCCAGATCAGCGCTGGCCCGAGTGTGGCAAGCGCCATCGACAGTGACAGTGGATGCTTCGTGAGGGCCAGGACCGAGAACGCCGAACGGAGGTAATCGGCCTGCGATGTCCACGGCACCGGGTCCCCGTAGAGATTGGGGATTCGCAGAAAGACAAAGAGCGCCAGACATCCAATTCCAGCGATCCTTCCGGAGCGCTGGTGCCACTGTTGTACCAATCCCCATCGACGGTGATGGACTGGATGTCGAGGCTCTGAGAAAGGTCGCGATCCGGACACCGCTTCGCGCGATCTACGTGACGCCCCATCATCATGTATCCGACGACGGTGACGTTAAAGGCTGCGCGCCGTCTAGCGCTGCTGGCCCTGGCGCGGGCGCACCGGATCGCCATCGTGGAGGATGACTACGACCACGAGTTCCACTACGACGGTCGTCCCGTGCTTCCGCTCGCCAGTGCCGATGATACGGGCCTAGTCGTGTATATCGGGACCCTCTCCAAGATTCTGGCGCCAAGTCTCAGGATTGGCTACATCGTGGCGCCGGCCGCGGTGTTGAAAAGCGTGGGGGCGATCCGGTCGCTCTTCGACATCCAGGGAGACCTGGCAACCGAAGCGGCCATCGCGACGCTGATCGACGATGGTGAGCTCCAGCGACATGTGGCACGCGTACGGCGTGTCTATGCGAACCGCCGAGCGATTCTGGCAGACAGCCTGCGCCGGACACTTGGCGATCGCGTCGACTTCACGGTTGCGCCCGGCGGTATGGCCTTGTGGGTGCGTCTGCACACATCGCTTGACGTCGAGACCTGGGCGCGGCGGAGCCTCGAGCGCCGCGTCTTCTGGTACACCGGTCGTCGATACACGTTTGACGCACGGCCCATACCCTTTGCGCGATTCAGCTTCGCCTGGCTGAACGAACGCGAGCTGCCGGAAGCCGTGAACCGCATGGCGGCAGCGGCACGGCCGTAGCAGACCTCCGAGAGGCCGTAAGCGTTGTTCTCGTCTGCGGCGGCTCGAAGCCGTCCAACTATAATCTCCAGGAGGAGCATCTGATGGACGGCACCCGACGCAGTTTTTTGAAGGCTGCCGTCACGGCCGCAGGGGCAGCCGCGACCCCTGGTCATGCTCAGGCCCAAGGTGTCGGCCAAGCCCACGACCACGCGCAGACGATCCCTTCTGACCTCACATTGCGAGTCAAGTCGCTCGAATCGCTCCTGGTCGAAAAGGGCCTCGTAGATCCGGCGGCCCTCGATGCGCTCATCGACACCATGGAACACAAGGTGGGTCCGCGCAACGGAGCCCGAGTGGTGGCACGGGCGTGGGTTGATCCCGCCTACAAGAAACGTTTGCTCGATAATGCACCGGCGGCGATCGCCGAACTGGGCTACACCAGCGGCCAGGGCGAGCACATGCTCGTGGTGGAGAACACACCCAAGGTTCACAACCTGATCGTCTGCACACTATGCTCCTGCTATCCATGGCCGGTGCTGGGCCTGCCGCCGGTCTGGTACAAGTCGGCTCCCTACCGATCCCGAGCAGTCATTGACCCGCGCGGCATCCTTCGCGAGTTCGGAACGGAGCTATCCGAAGGCGTTGAAGTACGCGTCTGGGACAGCACGGCGGAATTGCGCTACATCGTGCTCCCCGAGCGTCCCGCCGGCACCGAACAACTCACCGAAGAAGAACTGGCCGCGCTCGTCACACGCGATGCGATGGTCGGAGTCGCCAAGGTCACGCTACCCCGATCCGGAGGTAACGCATGAATGGCGTGCATGACATGGGCGGCCAACAGGGTATGGGTCCCGTGGTGTATGAGCGGGACGAACCTGTTTTCCACGCGAGCTGGGAAGGTCGCATTTACGCACTCACTCGTGCGATGCGTGCCTGGCGCAAATGGAGCATCGATTCCGACCGACACGCGCTCGAGATAATGCCTCCGATTGACTATCTGCGAATGAGCTACTACGAACGGTGGCTGAACAGGCTCGAGACCCACGTCGTGAAATACGGGTTTGTGACGCGGGAAGAGCTGCAGAGGGGGAAGCCCGCTCCTGGCTCGAGCCGAGAGACTCCCGTGTTTACTTTGGCGACGTCGGCTCGTTGGCTAAATCGCGGGATACCTTCGAGCCACGATCCAAAGGTTAAGCCGTCGTTCAAGGTCGGCCAGCGCGTTCGGGCGCGTAACATCAATCCGACTGGTCATACTCGCCTGCCCCGATACGCACGAGGCAAGGCGGGCCTCGTGATTCGAGACCACGGTGTACATGTGTTCCCGGACACCAACGCCCATTTTCAGGGAGAAAAGCGGCAGCACCTGTATTCCGTTCGCTTCACGGCACGCGAGCTATGGGGCGAAAGTGCTTCCATGCGCGACTCGGTGCACGTCGACATGTGGGATGACTACCTTCAGAGACTCTGATCTGCCGACGGAGTCCGATCGACTATCCGACTTGCCGCGTTTGCCTCGTGACGAAGGAGGGCCAGTCTTCGCCGAGCCGTGGCAGGCGCAGGCCTTCGCGCTTGCGGTCAAGCTTTCAGAGCAAGGGCATTACACCTGGAAGGAGTGGGCCGCCGCGCTGGCGGATGAACTCCAGGCTGCTGCTAGACGTGGTGAACCCGACGACGGTTCTCGCTACTACGAACACTGGCTGGCCGCTCTTGAAAGCTTGGTCACCGCGAAGGGGCTAACTGATCCAACCGCACTCCTTACGCGAAAAGAAGCCTGGGCCACAGCCTACCGAAACACCCCTCACGGCCGGCCCGTCGAGCTGCTTCAATCGCGAGCGCCCGAAGCGAGCTGGCTTCTGCTCGGACTCGCCTGCACGTTCGCGTCGTACTGGATGCTTCAGCACGCGAGTGTGGGACCGATGGGTGAACCGGGTATCTGGACGGGATGGAACGCTCCCGACGAAGGATCCGCACTCCCTCTGGGATTCGCTGCGAGCGCCGGCCTGGGCACACTCCTCGGCATGCGGCATGCGCTCGAGCCCGATCATCTCGCTGCGGTGTCAACCCTCCTGACAGGCGAGCGTAGCAGCGTGAAGGCCGCGTGGCTCGGCGCGTGCTGGGGACTGGGGCACACGCTAACGCTGCTCACGACTGGTGCCCTTCTGGTGGTGCTGCAGGCTGAAATGCCATCGATCGCGGCGCAGGCGTTACAGGTCTGCGTAGTGCTGCTGATGGTCGGCTTTGGCGCGCGCGCGATCTATCAAGGCGCCTGCCGAGTGCCCACGGGCCCGACGCATTCCCATCGAAGACCAGGAGCGTTTCCCCCCTTTCATGTCGACCGATGGACACTCGCACGACCACTGTTGGTGGGCGCTGTACATGGACTGGCGGGCAGCGGCGCGTTGACTGCTCTCGTGGTGACCACGCTCCCGTCAACGGCGACACGGCTGGGCTATTTGATGCTATTTGGACTGGGATCGACCGTGGGGATGGCCGCGCTTTCGGGGCTACTGGGCTGGCCGATCGCGCGGCTAGGAGGCCATCACTTGTTTGCGCGCATCGTTTCGCTGGCCGTCGGCTGTGTCTCGACCGCGCTCGGGTTGTTCTGGGGCTATCCGTTCATTGAAGGCTTGTTCTAGCCCTCGCGGAATTTGAGCTGGCGACTCGGGGCGTATCGTCGCTGCTGACGCCGGGTCTCAAGAGCGGTGTGGGACGAGAGGACGCGCGCGCTCTAAGGTCCGAAAGTGAACGCGAACGCCCGCACGCCGGGATCGCTCGTCACCAGGGTCAGCACGTGCCGCCGTCGCGCCGCACCGACGACCAGGCGAATCATGCCGGATCGATCGAAGCGCGCGACTCCATCTGCGCCGACGTCTGCACCGCGGGCGTCGCCGATGGGCTTCCCATCCAGCAGCACGGTAACCGCAGCACTGCCCGAGGGTCCAGGTTGCATGACCAGGTTCACTTCGCCGGCAATGAACGGGAGCACAATCTTCCCCGTGCCTTTCCGGAGTTCGACGTACTGACGTTCGCTTCGCCAATCGCCCTCCAGAGTGACAGTCCCTGGCTGGCGTCGATCAGCACCGATGTAGGTCTCGTTGGTGATCCCGGCGTAAGACGGCTGGTCGGTCCTCGCGAACACCGTTGCCTCGTGGCTGACAGCGGGCAGCTGAACGCCAGGATTGGTAGCTGCCAGGAGCCGCCGGATCTCGGATTCGATCTCGTCATAGCGCCCCTCGCCCACCCAGCGATGGACCAGCTTTCCCTCGCCGTCGAAGAGGTACTTCGCTGGCCAGGCGTCGTTGCCCAGCGCCCGCCAGATCGCGAACTCATTGTCGATCGCGATCGGATACGTCAGCCCGTGGTCGCGAATCCCACGGTCGATGTTCTCGGCGCGCTTACCGAACTCGAACTCCGGCGAGTGGACCCCGACCACGACCAGCCCGAGCGAGGCGTACCCGCGATTCCACGCCTGAACATAGGGCAAGGTACGAATCCAGTTGATGCAGGTGTACTCCCAGACATCGACTAGTACGACCTTGCCACGCAGCCCTGCGGCGGTGAGTGGCGCCGAGTTCACCCAGCGCTCCGCTTTCAGGGCGGGCAACGTGCCGGCCGCGCCGACGAGGCACGAACCGGCAAGAACACCAAAGAACAGAAGCGGCAGAATGGTTTTCATCGATGAACCTCAGTGTGAGCACTCGCCATGCCTACTCGGCTATCCGCGCAGCGATCTGAAGCCCGCCCGAACTTCTTCTGAAAACAGTTGCGGCTGTTCCCAGGCGGCAAAGTGCCCGCCTTTGGCGAGAGCGTTGAAATGGATGAGATTGTGGTAGGAGCGCTCGGTCCAACTCCGCGGAGCTTGGTAGACCTCTTCAGGGAAAACGCTAACGGCGGCCGGAACGGAGATGTTGTAGTCGTTGAAGAAGGCGCCCCTGTATTCCACATAGAGCCGAGCGCTGGACACGCCCGTGTTCGTCAACCAGGAAAGGGTGATGTTGTCGAGGATGTCGTCCCGTGTGAGGTCGCCGTAGGGCTCCCCATCGACAAAGAGTTTCACGATGTGCCCGTAGCTGGCCACGTCGTGGTCGATCATCCAGGCGGCAAGGGCGACGGGTGAGTCCGCCAACCCGTACAGGGTTTGCGGGTGTGCGGCCATCATCAGTTGCGTCGGGACGTGCTGGTAAAGGAACGCCATCTGGTCGTATGCCCGCTGCTCCTCAGCCGAGAGACCGGCCGGCGGCGGCCCGCCGGACTGAAGCGCCTTGGCAACGTCAGGGGGCGCGGCACCGGAGAAGTTCAAATGGATGCCGATCAACTCCGGAGGTGCCTGTTGCGCCATCAGGTTCGTGACGAACGCACCCCAATCACCGCCTTGCGCCGCGAATCGGCTGTACCCGAGGCGCTTCATCAGCTCCACCCACGCCCGCGCCATGCGAGCGGGGTCCCAACCCGGCGTCGTGGGCTTGCCTGAAAACCCGTAGCCGGCCATCGACGGGATCACCACGTGGAAGGCGTCCGACGCGCTGGCGCCGTGAGCCGTGGGGTTGGTCAGCGGATCGATGATCTTCAGCTGCTCGATGGGCGAGCCAGGCCAGCCGTGGGTGACGATGAGCGGCATGGCATCTTCATGTCTCGACCGGACGTGAATGAAGTGGATATCCAACCCGTCGATCTCGGTGATGAATTGGGGATGAGAGTTCAGTTGCGCCTCGCACCGCCGCCAGTTGTAATCGGTCGCCCAATACCGCGCGAGCGCTTGAATGAAAGCGAGTTGCACGCCCTGCGAAAAGTCCGTGACAGTTTCCTTCTCCGGGAATCGCGTCGCCGTGATGCGCCTGCGCATTTCGTCGAGTTCCGCGTCTGCAGCCTCGAAACGAAACGGGCGAATCGCGGTCTTGTCAGTAGTCTGCTCGGTGCGTCGTTCGGTAACAGTGGCTGGTGTCATGCTGACCTCTTTCTCGAGCACATGAAATCAGACGCGCGACTTCCGATCTATCAGACGAAGGTATCGACGATACCTTCGTATCACTCCGCAGCCACGCTCACACTTGGCGAATCGGATTTGCTAAGGCTGCCAGAGATCACAGAACGGGTTGGGCACAACTAGTCCCGATGCCAATGTGTGCCTTCTGAGCACACGTGGTGATACGGCTCACTGACGCCGCGCGCGAAGCCGCAGCAGCTTCGCCTGATCTGGAGGGAATCCCAGGAGTCCCGGTGCTCGCGGCGGAAAAAGCGCCGGATGCCAACCGTCGCGCATAACACTGTCGGGCCGGTGCGCGTTGGGTGGCAGCAGCAGGTGGCCGATCTCGTGCGACAGGGCGCACGCGAGCACGTGAGCGACAACGAGGCGGTAGGAGGCGGCAAACGACGTGACCTTGTCGAGGAAGACATATGCCAGCGTCCCGCGCGTGCCGTCTCCAGGGGCGGGTGCCACGCCCATCGCATCCAGGCCGAGGCCCGGTGGCATCGCGGTGCTCATCGTGAGCACCACGGTGAGCGTCCGGTCGGGCACCGTATTCTTCTCCGGCGCCCAGCGCAAGGTGACGCCAGCGCGGTCGTCCGTCTCGGTGGCAAGCTCCAGGGCCCTGTCCAGACGTGGCACCTCGAGGCCATTCGGATTGGTGAACGCGATCTTAGCTGAACTGGGCTGTATCCGGTCCGTCGTTTGGTCACTTCTCAGCTTTTGGGCGCGATAGCGGATCGCTGATCGCGCTTCGGTCGCATCTGAAATCGCTCGCATCTCCTTGCGATCGGCGACTGAGCCTATCGACGACACATCGACGGGCAAGTTGATGGAGGGCGGACTCGCGTCCTTCGCACAGTTCGGCAACGACGTGCGCTCGAATCGCACGCGTGCAGGCATGCGCGCCGCGCTCGAACTCGGGCGATGGACGTTCCTGGCGCGATTGGGCTACATCAACACCCCGCGAAGGATGCCAAACCGGTGTAGTAGCGCGGCGGGAGGTTCACGCGCTTGAGGACATCGACCTGTGACTTGGGAGGCGTCATGCCGCGGCGCCACCTGCAAACGGCTGACCGACGAACTCGTTGGTGCTTTCAGGAGCTCGCTGCTTCGCAGCCACGGTGGACATCCTTCGCCTGAAGGAGAGCTCGGGGAGGATGGCCGCGGACCCTCCGCGTGAATCATGAGCGGGAATCCACTGACCAGGTGGATGCGTCACATCGAAGACTTCCAAAGCCGCGTAAGGGCGGCTTGCTAAACGGAAATCCGCCTCTCGGACATCTTCGAGTTGCCTCGTAGATTCTTCATTGCTTTCGACTTCCCTGATCGTGCGAGTTGGCTGGCGTTGGCTCTGGACGCGCTTTTTTAGCGCGTCTCAGGGATAGTCGTGGGGACAGCCCCGTCATCTCGATGCAGTGGTTCCGACACGTCATTCGCGCCGCGCCTCGAGCACTTGTGCCAGACGACTGCTCGTTCCGAACACCCTCTTCTTTGGCACCGTTCGCGTCGTCAGGCCGCCTGGACGCTGCTTGCCCCCGGAAGCGGGACACGCGGAATTTCGACCAGCCCGCCCAGGTAAGTCCGGGTCTCCGCAAGCGTCGTAGCCACGAGAGTCGCGCCGGCATCCCGTAGCAGCTGTGTGCTGTCGTCCGCCAGCGCCCGCGGGCTCCAGCGTCCGACCAGGATTCGCACCTCCGGCAACGCTGCGTGGAGCCTCTTGACGAGATAGCGTGTCTTGGACGGAGGGCTGGGCGGCAGATCAGCGAGGCAGACAACCGAGACCCCTTGCGCTTGAACCAGCGAGACGAGTTCCGAGGCGAGCATGCGCCCCTTGGCGACCTCCACGACGATTGGCAGATCGTCCAGCAAGTGCCCGAGCATCTCCAGCGCAAGCTTGTCAGCTACGCCGTTGGTCGCCAATCCCAGCACGCGTAGCGGTTCCCGTAGTCCGGGAAGTGCCGGATCATCAGGCGGTGGTGGCTCCGGCTGGAGGCGCCGGATCAACTCCGCCGCGTCGGACAGCAGTTCTCGCGTCGCATCGATGACCGCGGTTTCTTCGTCCAGCGATAGCCGTTGCTCGAGGCGGTCGCGCTCCGCATAGTTGAGCGCCGGCAACAGCAAGGCGTCGTAGACCGAGAGGGGGGCCTGGGTGTTGATGTGCTGCTCAATGAGGTCGGCCGCCTCGCTTTGATCGCGCGCCAGCAAGCGCTGATAGTAGCTAACCTCGGGGGCGAGTGCGGGCGTGTCGGCCATGAGCATCCCGACGAACTCGAGACCCGGTACATGCTTGCCAAGCACGACAAGGCACACCGTCAGCGGTGTCGCCATGAGCAGGCCGAGCGGTCCCCACAACCACGTCCAGAAGGCCAAGGACACGAGCAGCGCCACCTGGGAGACTCCCGCCGCACCCGCATACAGAACGGTTTCGAGCACGAGATTCGTGAACAGCTCGAGCACGACGAACAGGCCCACCACCCAGAGCGGACCGGCCCAGCCCGGGAGGGCGGCAAGGCTGACGAAGATCGGCGCACCGGCACCAACCACCGGTCCGATGTACGGGATGAACCGGAGTGCCGCACCGAGCGCCGCCCAAACCATCGGGTACGGGACGCCGAGGACGTAGAGCCCGATTCCGGCGGCGATGCCGTACACCAGATTGACCAGGGACTGCATGAGCAGCTGCCGACTGACACGGGTTCCCGCCTCATCGAACGCCCTCGTCGTGACTGTCAGATGGCCGTAGCCGAACAGCCCAATCAACCGATCGCGCAGCTCGCGGCGTTCGAGCAGCATGAAGACCACCATCGCCAGCACGAGCCCGGCGGTCCCCACGGGGCCGACGATCGGACCAAGCCACGCGAAGCCCGAGAAACCCGGGACCAGCTCGGAAGTGACCACAACCGGCCGCGAGGCCGTTCCTGTCGGCGCGCTCGATTGTCCAAGATCGGTCTTGATCCCTTCGATCGTCTCCTGAAGCTTCTCGACCGATCCTCCCTTCCCTGCTCCGCGGACGTCCGTGATCTTCGCCAGGATATTGACGCGATAGGTGGGGAGGTCGTCAGCCAGATGATCCATCTGTCGCGCGAGACCCCAACCGGCGAGGCCGAGAACGATGAACACGAGCGTGACCGCCGCGAGGACAGCCGGGACGCGGCCGAGCCAACGCTCAAGCCAGCTGACAGGAGGCGTCAGGACGAACGTGAGCAGCACGGCGAGTGCGATCGGCACGAGGACGGCCTGCGCCCAATAGAGGACGACAATGACCAGTACACAACCGGCGAAGATCACCCACCGTTTCAAGGTGTGTGACGTGTCATCCATGGAGTCCCACGCTTGTACTGTATTGCGCAAGCCCATCTGGGTCTGTTCACACTTGAACAGCGTGGGTTTGGCCAAGTGGCGCACACTAGCGGCCACTCGAGGGGACGGAGGTCCGGAGGACCCGGAGGTTTGATGTCATGCGCGCACCGGTGATCCTGCCAATATTCGGGACCGCACTCAGGGCCTGGTGGGATGACGATGCACCGCGCCTCGGCGCGTCCCTTGCCTACTACACGCTGTTTGCGATCGCGCCAGTACCTGCTCGTCGCGACCGCGATCGCGGGAATGGTCTTCGGCGCCGATGCCGTCCGCGGGGAAATTGTCGGCCAGCTCGATCAGCTCGTGGG
This sequence comes from uncultured Acidobacteriota bacterium, assembly GCA_963802675.1. Classification (GTDB taxonomy): domain Bacteria; phylum Acidobacteriota; class Vicinamibacteria; order Vicinamibacterales; family UBA2999; genus JACCSI01. The sequence goes on along the minus strand of CAWDJL010000013.1, from coordinate 724,041 downwards.
ACGCGAAGGCGCGCGGGCGGTGCAGAGTCTTCTTGAGGGAGCGAGTCAACGACGAGGTGGGATCATCGCCACCGTGGTCGGCAGCATCGCCTTCGTCGTCGCTGCCACCGGAGCATTTCTCGAACTCCAGGCGGCGCTGAATACGATCTGGCGCGTGAAGCCGAACCCGGGTATGAATCTCAAGGCGTTCGTGCTCGATCGTCTACGCTCGTTCGGCCTGGTGGTGGCAATCGGTTTTCTGCTGATGGTCTCACTCGCGGTGACGGCCGCTCTTGCTGCGTTCAGCGGATGGCTCTCTGCGCGCGCCCCGAGCATCCCGCTGGTGTGGAGCGGGGTCACGGTGCTGGTGTCGCTCATCGTGACCACGGCGCTGTTCGCCCTTCTATATCGCGTCCTGCCCGACGTGCATCTGCGCTGGCGCGATGTGACGACGGGCGCATTTGTGACCGCCGTGCTCTTCACGATCGGTCAACAGTTAATCGGACTCTATCTCGGTCAGAGCAGCGTGGCCTCCAGCTACGGCGCCACCGGATCGGTGATGATTCTCTTGTTGTGGGTCTACTACTCCTGCCAAATCCTGTTGCTCGGGGCCGAGTTTACTCGCGCGTACGCGATGCGCCAGGGGACTCAGCCCGCCCCTGAATCATTCGCCGAAAGAGACCTCGTCGCCCTCAGCGAGACGACTTGAGGACAGCTTCGCAGACGACCATCGGAGCGCAAGCCGCCGCGCGTTGAGTCAAGCGATAGCCGCAGGCCCGCAGCGCCGTCGCGCAGCGAATGCCATGCGCCACTCCGACTGAGATCGCTGCGGGCAGCTTTCTTCTGGAGCACGTCGACTAGACGACGGCCGGAGTCGGGAACAGCGTTGCTCGTTCCTCGCACGATCTCTCGCGCTGTGACCTCATGTCCGTAGATCTCCGCACTGGCGTCGCGTCCCGCAGCGACGTGCCTTCGAGCGACACCCGCGCGAACAGACCGCCTGAGCGGGACTGCCCCTCTCGCGGCGCAACGACCAGCTTTCTGGCGCCCTCAAATGTCCGTCCCAAACAGATCGAGCGGATCAAACCCGGCCATCCGTAACAAAACGGCCGCCACGAGCGGATGCATCTGACGCTGAAAAAGGACGCCACCAAGCCGGCGGCCGCGAACGTGCTGCAGCAGCAGGCGCGTTTTGACAGCTTCGTCGAGCGCTACAACCAGGACCGGCCCCATCAGGCGCTCGGGATGAAAGTCCCGGCCGACGTCTATGGGCGATCACCGCGCGCGTATCGTGGCCTCGAGGACCTGACCTACCCCTTTCACGATCAGACCCTCACGGTCACCCGCTGCGGCCGGATCTGCTTCAACGGGCGAAAGATCAATTTCAGCCACGTCTTTGCGGGGCAAAACGTGGGCGTGACACAGGTGCGCGAGCGGATCTGGCTCGTCACCTTCATGCACTACGATTTGGGCTATTTCGACGACGAAACGTGCCGGTTGGAGCCGATCGAAAATCCTTTCGGCCCGAAAGTGTTACCTATGTGCTCGGAATGAACTGTCACCCATGTGACCGGAATAGACCAGCGAAGGGTGGTGGACCAGAACAGCGTCAGTTGGAACCCAATCATCAGCTGGCTGCGGCGGCTCGATTCTCTGAGAGCGGTCGCCTCCAGCGCAAACGGCTAACCGACGACGAAGCGTGTGCATTCAGAGGCGCCTTGCAGCGACTGCAGGATGGTCATTGCAGGATCGCGACGTTTCAGGCGTTGCTCGGTTGCAGACACCGAGAGCCGCCGATGGGAAAGTGGAGGAGAACCTTCGCGCGAAGCGTGGCTCACCAACCGGCGCCCGCGCGGTGGCAGGCGGGCTGGCTTGGTTCACTCGTTTCACTTCAACACCGACGTCCAGTTCAGAACGATAGTGATTGGCGAGGCGGTGGCTTCGTCCATCGTCATGTTGACCAGAAACCGCTGGCCGTCTTTCGCCACCGAGTACTGATACGTGCCGCCGGGCAACAGCGCGCCGCCGCCGGCGATTCGTGACCGGAACAGGGTGACCGGCGGACTCGGCTCCATCGTCTCGCCGTTCGCAGATTCTCGGAGCGCGACGGCCATCAACGTGCCGTCCGCAGTCACGTAGTACAGCTCCTTGCCGTCGCCGCGCCAGCGCGGAAAGATGCCGCCGCCGGCCGACACGATGGTCTTGCTCCCCGGACGCCGGAACGGCTGGACGTACACTTCGTAACGTCCGGTTTCGTTCGAGTCGTACGCGACCCACTTCATGCTCGGCGAGAACATGCCTTGCGCCTGATCGGCTGGTCCCTGCACGACGGGAAAACGCGCGCCGTCTCCAGCAAATGGAACGGCCCAGAGATCCCAACCAGTGTTGAGTTCGGCGAGACCGTAGAGAATCAGCCGGCCGTCCGATGACCAGTCCGACGGGCTGACCGCCTGCGGCGACGCGAAGAGCGTGCGCCATTTCGATCCGTCGAGGAATCCCACCGTCAGTCCGATGCCTTGCTGTCCCGCTATGGTCACGATGCTCTTGCCGTCTGGTGACCAGACGGGCCGCCCTTCTGGAAACGGGTCCTGAATCAGCCGCGTCGCAGTCTCCTGCTCCTTCCCGTCGAGAACGAAGGTATGCGGAACCCCGGTCAGCGTCCGTTGAATCGCGACGCGAACGCCATCTGGCGCAATCGCTGGATGAAGCTGATTGTCTTCGTTGGGCGCGCCGACGACCGCCAGCTGCGTGCCCCTGCGGTCGAACCACACCATCTGCCGCCGCGCGGCCGTCGTCAGCCGATGTGCGAGCACGCCTGCAGAGGACACCGCGAACGCTCCGCGGAAGACGGTCGGATCTGCGCCGACGGGCTGCGCGACCGGCTTGGGTTCGCCGAGCACGCCTTGCGCCACGTCGAGCGCGCGCGCTTCGAGGACGCCTTGATTCACGCGCAGCACGTAATTCGGCGGTGCGAACGCCGCCGCGCTCACCGACTCAATCAAACGCTTTGGTGCGGTGCCATCGAGGGAACCAAGATAGACGGCGGACGGTTCAAGACCGGCGTTCGCCAAGAAGATGAAGTGCCGTCCATCGGGCAGCAGCTGCGGATAGCGATAGCTGCCGTACTGGGGAATCTCGGGCGTAAGGATGGTCTCCGCCGTCCCACCTGACGCCGGCACGCGAACGATGCCGCCGGCGAAGGAGGGTGTGTAGAGAATGAAGCCCTCGGTGCTCCACGATCCGCCACGGGCATCGGGCGCGTCGGCGATCGCCTGGGGCACACCGCCGTCGAGTTTCAGCGTCTTCACTTTGCCGTCGGCGAAGAATCCGATCGTGCGGTTGTCCGGCGCCCAGAACGGCGATGTCCCGCCGGCGGTTCCCTGAAGAGGATGCGCCGATGGTTCGTCGAGCGGCCTGAGAAACAGCGTCGGCCGATTGTCGGACGTCGCCGTGTAGACGAGCGAGCGGCCGTCCGGCGACAACGCGAACGAAAACGGATCCGGCGTCGGCGGCGTGACGACATCCAGCCGCGTGACGGCTTCCTTGGTCTCGCCGCGGCTGAGATAGAAGAACGCGGCTACGCCAATCACGCTCAGCGCGACGAGCGCTGTGACCGGAATCATCCATGACTTCCTAGAACTGGCCGGCGGATCCGGCGCCGTGCCTGCCACCGGAGCAGCCGGCGAATCACTATGAATAGTCACTCCTTCGAGAGCGAATACGAGATCGCTTGCGGTCTGGAATCGACCGTGCGGATCCTTCGATAAGCATCGATCGACAATCCGCGCGAGCGTCGCGGGAATCTGGCGTTCGACGACCGGCAGACTTGCCGGAGTGGCTTCGAGGATCGCGTTCAGCGTTTGCACCTCGGTCTCGCGACTAAACGCGCGCCGGCCCGAAAGCATTTCGTAGAGGACGACGCCGAAGGAAAAGATGTCGGAGCGGTGGTCGGCCCGTTGACCGCGCACCTGCTCGGGCGCCATGTAGCCGACCGTGCCCAGGACGACACCGGGACGGGTTCCGTGCGGCGTCGTTGGCGACTGACTGAATTCGGCGAACGCCGACTGGTCCTCGGTGAGTTTGGCCAGACCGAAATCGAGAATCTTCACGCGACCGCCGGTCGTGACGAAGAGGTTCTCGGGTTTCAGATCGCGATGGACGATCCCACTCTCGTGAGCGGCGGCGAGCCCCTGCGCCAACTGGATCGCGATCTCGACCGAGTTGCCAACCGGCGGCGCACCATTCGTCAGACGTGCGCGCAGCGTCTCGCCGGTCAGCAGCTCCGACACGATGTACGGCGCACCATCCTGCTGTCCGATGTCGAAGACGGCCAGGATGTTTGGATGATTCAGCGACGCCGCGGCGCGCGCCTCCTGCTCGAAGCGCGCAAGCCGATCGACATTGGCGAGAAACGCGGCAGGAAGGATCTTGATGGCGACGTCGCGATTCAGTCGGGGGTCGTGGGCGCGGTACACCTCACCCATCCCGCCGGCTCCCAGCAGAGACGTGATCTGGTAGGGACCGAGGCGAACGCCAGGATCGAGCGGCATGAGGATCCGCCGAAGACTCTAACCCGAGAGTGACGCATTTGAGCGTTTATCTGCCATCCTCGATGAATTGCGGCGTGACCGTGCTCGGATGGCGCCAACGTTCCTCTTTGTCGACCAGTACGGGACACCTCGCCAGGGGAACAGAGAGGGGAACAGGGCCCAACGCTGGGTGTTCCCCCTCTCTCGAGACGTCCCGCGCCGGATCTGATTCGAGCCAACCCGCCTTCAGCTTTTCTGTCGGCCGCTGCAAGTAGATGTGCGATGGAGGCTTCTCGTCTCCAGCACGCGGTCGGGGTGTCCTGCCGACCGCTCGCCGTCGCCACGGTCATTGCTGCGCCAGCGAGGTGACCGTGGCGTGAGCGACCACGAGATCTGACCGCGTTTGCGATCATGCCCGCGGCCACAGCCGAGGTCGCTCACGCCACGCTTGCAGGGTGCCATCGTCTCCGTCGCCGCTCGGAAATTGTGCCAGTAGACGGTCAGATCCTGATGGCATTTCCGAGCGGGCCGACACGGTTGCCGGAGCGCCTTCCTACCCTGGTTGTCAGCCTCCGACTCGGAAATGGGTGACGCCGCGAGGGGAGCCGCGACAAAGAGCGGTGGTTGGCGCACTTCGAGAACGCTAAGTTGTTCGTTGAAACCGGTGGTCGATGGACCGGTGTCCGTGAGAGCTTCCCTCGCAAGTCTCTCCATACCGACGACATGCAAGTTGAGAGGCAGAACAACGAGCGCGGCGTTCTGTGCCGCGCAGGAAACGCATTTAGCCGGCGTCACTGATGGAGCGGGGGCGTGAGCAACCCCCCGGTTCTGCGCCCACTGCCGTCCCGAGGCCGGCCCGGAGGGTTGCTCACGCCCCGGTGCCGGTGTCGCACACCGCCGTCGAAACGGTGAGTGATCTTCGCGCCGTTTGCGACAGCGTTTACTGTCGCGTACTCGCCGCAGATCCCGCACGGAATGCACTGCGCTTTCGACGCTGATTTCTGTTTCCGTACTCGGTTGCGTCGGCCATCACATGATCAGCGTCGAACTGTGCTCGACGTCGTCAAGGCTCTCGCTGCGCTCGACCCTGCGGGCTTCGGCCTTGACGACGCCTGCGCGCAGCTCGAAGGTAGCACTTATGTGATGGCCGAGGAAGCTCGTTGCCGTTTTTCAGTATGCCGTTTTCAGTATTGACCCGAGCAGTCCGCAGACGTATCGTGAAGATCTCATCGGTGCCATTGCGCACCCTCTCCGCAGTCGGATCGGATGCGGAGAGCTGCGGCCACCGCTCTCAGAGCAACGCCGCAGCTCCTTCAACGACCCATTGATCGATCGCGCAACTCTGGTCGCGCGATCACTGCGTCGACTTCACGTCACGCGCATTGCTGTCGGCGTCACGCCCGCATTTGCACTCCCCGTACATTGGCGCGCCGGTCCGAGGCCGGCGCGCTAGAACGCGCACCCAGCACAACACGAATCGTCATGCTTCGCGTTCGCGGGGAGCGGCTATGGAGTTCGTCAAACATGAAAATGACCGGCCGGAGCCAATCTCGATCGCTCGCTGTCGCGAATTGCTCGGCGAGGAAGCGGAAACGATGACCGATCATGAGGTCGCGTTGATCCGCCGACACGCGGAGACGATGGCGTGCATCGTGGTCGAGATGTACCAAGAAGGCTGTCGGATTCCCGAGTAGAAGTCGTGCCTCGGAAACGACGCTTGTCGGAGCCTGCGAATGGATCTACGCTGCCAACCATGGTCGGCGCGGTGATCTACGTTCGCGTGAGCACGAAGGAGCAGACTGAGAATCTCAGCCTGCCGACGCAGCTTCGGGCGTGCGAGGAGTACTGCCGCCGCCAGGGCTACGAAATCCTCGAACGCTTTCACGAGGAAGGCGAAAGCGCGAAGTCCACGGATCGCAGCCAGCTCCAGAATCTGCTCACGTACTGCCGGTTGAACAAGGGCCGGGTTCACTTCGTGGTCGTGTTCAATCTGACGCGGTTCGCGCGGGACAAGTACGACCACTTCGCGCTGCGCTCGCACCTGCAGTCGCTTGGGATCTCCCTGCGGTCGGCGACGGAGCCAATCGACGACACATCCACCGGCAAGTTGATGGAAGGCGTCCTCGCTGCGTTCGCGCAGTTCGACAACGACTGCCGCTCAGACCGGACGCGCGCCGGCATGAAGGCAGCGCTGGAGCTTGGGCGGTGGACGTTCCTGGCGCCGATCGGGTACTTGAACGCCCCGCGCGCAGTGGGTATGAGCCTGATAGCCGACCCGGAGCGTGCGCCGCTTGTGAGACAGGCATTCGAGGAGTACGCCACCGGACGCTTCACCAAGGAACAGCTACTCAGGCAGGTACGAGCCTGGGGTTTAACCAACCGGCGCGGCCGTCCGCTTACATCGCAAGCGATCGGCGTGCTGTTACGGAACCAGCTCTACGCCGGCATCGTGGACGTCACCGAGTACGGCGTTCGCGGAAAGCGCGGCGACTTCGAGCCGCTGATCTCCGAGGACCTGTTCTATCGCGCCCAGGCGGTGCTTTCTGGCCGGCTGCCGAGTACGGCTCCCAAGCAGCGAGCGCATCCGGACTTCCCACTGCGCGGCTTCGTGCGCTGCGCGTTGTGCGGCCGCGGTCTGACCGGGAGCTGGTCGAAAGGACGCAACGAGTACTACGCGTATTACCACTGCCGCCCTGGCTGCCGCGCGGTCAACGTGACGAAGGCCAGACTCGAAGGACTGTTCGCAGACGAACTCGCCCTACTGCAGCCAACGCCAGGCTACATGCGCCTGCTCAAGGAATCTGTTCTGCAGATCTGGAAGGCGCGGAAAGCGGCCGTGCGCGAGGAACTCGCGAGCGCTGAGCGTGCTGCAAAGGCGATTCAGGACAAGCTGGACCGTCTCGACGAGGCGTTCCTCTTCGAGCGCTCGATCGACATCGACACGTACGACCGCCACGCCGAGAAGCTGCGCGAGGAGCTCACACTCGCGCGGATCGACCGTCACTCAGGCCAGCTCGAAGAACTCGACGTGGAAGGCATCCTGGCGTTCGCAGAACGGATTGTGCCGCGCGCGTCCGACATGTGGGTCCAGGCATCACTCGACCAGCGCCAGCGGTTCCAACAACTGTTCTTTCCGGACGGACTCGCGTTCGACGGAAATCGGTTCGTTGGAACCGGCGCAACTCCACCGGCCTTCAGCTACTTGCGGCCGATTGAGGCTGGGAATGAAGGTTTGGTGGACCAGGCCGGGATCGAACCGGCGACCTCATGAATGCCATTCATGCGCGCTCCCAACTGCGCTACTGGCCCACGCTCGAGGATCCTGTTGATCATATCGCGGCCGGAGGAACGGGGGCAACGCGAGTGTCTTCCGCACGCGATAGCCTGGGCGTGTGGACTTCCGCTATGTTTCTAGCGAGGCATGAGACCCAGGCCGCAGCTTCCGCCCGAGATCGAGGACTACCGCGACGAGCGGTGGCGGCGCGAAGGGACGCGGCAGGTTGAGACCGCCTACGAAGCTGAGCGTTTCATCGAACAGGTCGGCTTCGCCGCGTGCCTGACCGATTCCCGGCGCCCCGGACCATCACTGTACGTGGCGGTTTGTGGCCGCCGTGACGCGGTGTTGCCACGCAACGTTCAGAAGGATCCCGAGACCTCACTGACGTGGGTGCTGAAAGACGAGATCGTGCGGCGCGGCAAGGTTTACTACGCCAAGCTCGCGCGCGGGAAGGCGATGTTCCTAGCGCCACGCATGATCCCGCATTTTCACGCGGTTTGGGGCGTGAAGCGATCCGAGGAGCGTCTCCGGCTGAGTCCCGGTGCACGAGCGATTCTGAAAGTGCTCCGGAAGGAATGGGAAGTGAGCACGGCCGACTTGCGAAACGAGTCGGGCGTGAAAGACCGTAAGGCGTTCACGAAAGCCGTGGACGAACTCCAGGCGGCGATGATCGTGGTGCCGAGTGCCGTTGTCTATGAGTCGAAGTTCACGTACCTCTGGACGCTCGGGGCCGGCCGTTTTCCCGATGCGCTCGTCCGGCGCGTCAGTCGAGAAACCGCGCTGCGCGAGATCGCCCGCTGTTTTCTGGCCGGCGCCGGAATGACTATCCCCGGCGAGATGGCTCGCGTGACCGGCCTGCCGCGGCCGGATGCCGGGCGCGGCAACCGCGCATTGGTCGCCGAAGGCTACGCCACGATGCTCGCGCCCGGGGTGTATCGGTTGATGGCCACCGGCGCGCAGGCGGCCGGCACAGTCGCGGAAGAGTCAGCGTAAATCGCGAAAGGCGCACACCAACCGTTCAGCGCGTCCGGCGTCGATGGGATTCGACCACAGCCCGTCGTTCTTGACGGACGATCCGACGATGAACGCGTCGGCGGCTGGATAGCGGGCGATATTGTCGGTCGTGATACCCGACCCCACCAACGTGGCGGCCCCCACGGCGCGACCGACGGCGTTCACTTCGCTCGGCTCGGTCGGCTCACCAGTCGACATGCCGCTGATGATCACCCCGTCCACCAGAAAGAACTCTGCGGCCTTTGCCGTCTCGACGAGGTCCACATCCGCGGTGATGGCGTGCGCCGAGTGCTTCTTTTTTACGTCAGCGAATACTCGAACGCGATCGGCGCCAATCGCGCGCCGATATCGGAGCAATGCAGCGGCGCTCGATTCGATCAGACCTTCATCGGCGACGTGGGCGAACACGAAGCCCTCGACACGCACGAAGCTCGCGCCGCACGCGAGGGCAACCGCGAGTGCGCCCGAGTTGGCGCCCGCCAGGATCTGAATCCCAAGCGGTAACGTCGTTGCGCGCCGTACCTCCCCGCCGACTATCGCCATGGCGGCAACGATCTCTGGCCCAACGACGCCTTTCAAATACGGACGATCGTGCGTGTTCTCGATCAGCAGGCCGTCGAATCCCGCATTCTGATAGACACGAGCCTCGTCCACGGCTCTTGCAGCAATTGTCAGAACGTCGTGCGTGTTGGCTGGTGTTCCGGGCAGCGCGCCAAGGTGCACCACACCGATCAGCGCTCGTGGGACGCCGAATATCGATTGGATGACGTGACGAGTGTCCACAACCCTGTTTCGAGGCTACCAGGAGTTCAGAGGTCTTGCTTCAGCAACTTTTCATATCGCCACACTTCCAGCGGAAAGATTCCATCAGCGATTTCCACCTGGTTGAGGATCGTCCCTGCCCGCTGCCAGCCGCATTTCTCATAAAACCTCGCGGCGCGGTCATTGCCGATTGCACATGCGAGCCAGGCGGTCTCGAAGCCGCTGGCGGCAAGCCGACTCTCCGCGTCGGCAATCAACGCCGCGGCAATGCCGGATCCGCGTGCGTGCGCCGCGACATAGAGCTGAAAGAGCTCGGAGCCCTTCAGCATGAAGAATCCCGCCGGGGCGCCGGGCGGGCCAATCACCCGAACGGTCGCCAACGCCTCCCGGAGCCTGGGTGCAAAGCTCTCGAGTGCCCGCAATCGCGTGAGCTCCACCGGCACAATCTGCGCATGGGCATCGTGCCAGCCGTCATGCCAAAGCCTGGCCAGTGGCTCGATCTCCGTCTCTTCCGCCGCTCTCACCTTGAATTGCATCGCCACGAGATTGTAATCGGCGGACAGCGGCCGCCGAGTCGTCGCAGGTGGTGAATCGCGGGGGGTTCTGATCTAACTCCCGGGCGTCATCAGATGTGCGGAGGACGTCCCCGCATTCATGATCCACACGCCGCCCATTTTCGAATTGTCGGGTAGGCCCAGTGACTCGGCCGTGGCGCCCGGCACGGCGATCGTCACGTGCATTCGGGCAGTCGCGCGGTCGGCGCCGCTCAGCGTGTACCAGACCGACCCGAACTCGGGCTTGACGCGCGTGCCATCTTTCTCGGCCGCATCGATTGCGGCCTGACGCGCGGGCCGGTCGGCAATGGTTTCGAACTTCCGATTTTGAGCGACCCGATCCAGGTTGGCAATGCTGGTGCACTGCGCCGAGAACGGCTGCTCGCTGGGTAAGCCCGATTGGTCGTAGCAGACCAGCCGATTGGTGCCCTTTTTCAGAGTGTCGTACGTGTGGTCGGGCTTCCACTTGATGACCGTCGCGCCTTCCTTCAACTGGCGCGGCGCAGGCGCCAACGCCTGCTCGAACGTCTCCTCCGTCGGCTGTGCAACCGCCATCGACGAAACTACGAGCGCGCCGAGAACAAACAGAACTGTGCGTTTCATTCGCTGACCTCCAAAATCGGCCAACAGATTATATGGCCGCGTCTCTCCGCGCGCCGGCCTTTCGGTGGTTCGTGCTTCGTACTCCCCAAATGCCTCGTTGGGGATCACGGCAAGGTAAAAGCGACCAGCTCCGGCAGCGAGCCCTGACCTGCGCCTTGTACCGTGAGGGCGATGTACTGCCTGCCGTCGAGCAGATATGTCATCGGCGTGCCAATCGCCGCGCCCGGGAGGTCCACCGACCCGACCTCCGCGCCAGTCATCTTGTCGTAAGCCACGAGCCTCGCTCCACCTGCGGGTCCCCCCGAGGTGAGCGCGTAGATCAAGAGCGTCCTGGTGAGCAGCGGTCCGCTGAACGTGCTGTCGCCTCCGAGCGCCGGCAAGTCGACACCCTGGAGCATCGGGTGATTACGGAAGCGCTCGCCCGTGCCAGCCGGCACCCACCACGTGTGATTGCCGGTGTTCATGTCGATGGCGGTCATCCGCGAGTATGGGGGTTTGAACAGCGGCAGCCCCTGCGGCATCTGCGGGCTGCGTGTCGGCGTTTGCATGTAGCGCAGGTTGCCGTTCAACTTCGGATCCGGCGGGGCCACGCGATTGACACCAAATCCGCTTCGGGAGGGCACATACAGCATCCCCGTCTCCGGATCGACGGCCGCGCCACCCCAGTTCGCACCACCGACGGTGAACGGCCGCGTGATGGTGCCGTTGGTCGCGGGCGGAGTGAAGAGCGGCCCCAGCGTGAAGCCCTTGACGGCTTCGATCGCATGCGCACGGAGCGCCGGCGTGAAGTCGACGAGGTCGTCCAGCGTTGCCCCTTGCGCCTCGAATGGCGCTGGTCGTGTTGGGAATGGCTGCGTCTTGGAGGCGACCTCACCCGGAATCGTGGATGGCGGGACAGGCCGCTCCTCGATCGGCCAGACGGGCTTGCCGGTCACTCGATCGAACGTGTAAACGAAGCCTTGCTTCGTGACCTGCGCGAGCGCCTTGATGCGGCGTCCGTCAACGGTGATGTCGAGCAGGTTGGGCGCCGCCGGATTGTCGTAGTCCCACAGCCCGTGATGCACGGTCTGGAAGTGCCACACGCGATCTCCGGTCCTGGCATCCAGGCAGAGGATGCTTTCGGCGAACAGATTGTCGCCGGGCCGATGGCCGCCGTAGAAATCAGGCGCCGTCGTGTTGGTCGGCAGGTAGATGTACCCGAGCTCCTCATCGGCGCTCATCGTTGTCCACACCGTCACCTTGCCGCTCACCTCCGCCGTGCCGCGCTGCCACGTCTCGTAACCGTAATCGCCGGCGGCGGGCACGGTCTTGAAGGTCCATCGCAGCGCACCGGTTCGCACGTCGTAGGCGCGAATCCAGCCCGGAATCTGCTCTTTCTTGTTCACGAGCGACGAGATCGATGCCGGCGCGATGACGATGTCGCCCACGACGAGCGGCGGAGACTGCACCGAATAGGTCAGCGCGTTGAGATAGTCGCGTTCTCCTCGGCGCGCGCGCGGCAGACCCTGCATCAGATCAATCCGACCGTGCTCGCCGAAGTCCGGCGACGGCAGGCCCGTCTTCGCGTCGACCGACAGCAGATAACCGTTGCCGGTTCCCCAGAAGACACGCTCGCTGGTGCCATCGGTCCAATACGCGACGCCCCGCTGATTCCATCGCAGGCTCATGCTCGTGGTGCCGGCTTCGTAGCTCTTCGGGTTGTACACCCATCGTGTGGCACCGGTGCGAGCATCGAGTGCGGCGCCAATCGAGAGCGGCGTGTTGAGATACAGCACCCCGCCAATCATCAGCGGCGTTGCTTTGAAGTTGTTGGTGAATGGTGGCTGCCCATCGCGCCATCGCTTGGGATCGCGACGATTGAGCTCGTCGAAGACGGCGCGCGCACCGGCGGTCCATTCGCTGCCGTCCGGCAGCGTCACGCTGAGCGTGGCGTCGGGTGTGATGGCACGCCACGCGACTCGCAAGGTTCCGAAATTGTCTTTGCGAATCTGGTCCAGTGGGGAGTAGTGGCTGCTCGCCAGATCACCGCCGTAGGTTGGCCATTCACCTCGGGCCGTCGACGCGCGCTGAGCAACCGGCTCGACGACAGAACCAGCGCAAATAGCGAAGACGAGACAGCCGAGAACGACCCGCCACGTGCCTACGGTGCCCACGGTGCCTCGGGTGCCTTTGACGAATGGCACTGGTGGCAACGCGGGCTCCACGAAGTGACCTGCCGGGGACATCGTTCGGCTCCTGCTCGAGTTGGAGTTTAGATCGCACGGAGGTCGTTGGACCGCGTCGGACGGGCATGGCCCGTTTAGACAATCGCTGACTGACCTCGAACGCGCCTGGCTCGAGGTCCTGGAATCATGGTGAACCCACCGTTTGACAATCGGGCCGTTTGGGATCGGCCGGGGTGGCGAGCTTGTGCACGCCCGTCCAGCGCTTGGTCGTGTCCACGGTACCGACTCGCTTGCTGACGAACAGCACCTCGTAGGCCCACGCTGGAAACGGCTCGATCCCTGTCACGCAGGTATTGTTGTTGAAGTGCACGTGGACGATGTGGAAGAACTGTTTGAGGCGCTTCAGGACGTCGATATGTTTCGACTCGTGCATCCCATGGAGCTCGATGGCCAACTGATCGAACCGCTGAAGGGTCTCGTCCGAGGCGTGAAGAAGTGAGTCCCACTCCGCGGCCTCGACGTCCATTTTGACCACCAGCCGCTTGGTCGCATCACCGTTCCTGGCGAACTGGTTCTGCATCGTGTCGAAGAGGCGACCCGCTTCGGTCTTACGCGTTTCAGCCACACACTCGGGGTGAAACACCGTCTTCCCGCCACGGCACGCCGGCTGGCGGGTGTCGAAGCAATCGTATTGATGAAGCGGCACGCGCAAGCGTGTCGCGATGTCGCACCCCCATTGATCGTAGTTGGCGATTCCGTATGAGTAGCCAGCCTCGACCTCACCAAGCAGGTTGCCGCACATCAGGTAGCCGCCGTCGTTCGGTTCCCCGAATCGCTGTAGTTCGCAGTTCGACAGGACCACCGGCTGCAGCAGCTCGAAGAGGGTTTCGCGGTGCTGCGGGTCCGTCGCCCGGACAATCTTGAGGAGTTCCTCGACGGTAGGCTGGGCTGGAGATACTGCGGCGAGCGTTGATGAAAGAATTGTCGCGACCGACAGCGCAAGGCGCGCGCTCATTCGCGCATCTTACCTCCGACTGGTGAAGTTCACGGTGATCCTGATCTCGGCTTCCACCGGTGCCCCATTCAAGTACGTCGGGTCGAACTCCCACTGCCGAACGGCTTCGATGGCCGACGCCACGAGATCCGGGTGAACCTGAGCGTTCGGCTCTGCGGTCCGAAGATCGCTCATGTAGCCGTCGATACCAACGCGGCCCGTGAGCAGGACCTGACCGCCGATCGCTGAGGCCGCAAGCGCCGCCGGGTAATCGGGCGAGACGTGGAAGACCTTTCGCGGCACCTTGATGCAGCCGCCCACTCGGCCCACACACGGCGACGCAATCCGTGGCTCAGGAAGCTGTCGCTCCGGCCTCGTCCTGGAATTGCGAGGGGGGCCCGGTGAGCCGTCGCTGCTCACGGTCACCGTTTCCTGGAGGGTGCCGAGGGGCAAGAGGATGTTGCGTTGAAGGTGCGCACCCGCGCTTAGCCTCAGCATGTTACGAACGCGCTGGAAGCCGGCCAGGCTGGTCACGAGCGTGTAGTCTCCGGCCGGTAGGTCATGAAACGCGAACGCGCCTGAGCTATCGGATGCGACCGACTGAGTCGCTCCGGTGGCATCCTGTGTCAGCGCCACATCGACGCCCGGGAGCAAACCGCTGTGCTGATCGTACAGCACGCCAACGATTGACGCGGTCGCCGACTGTCCTATTCCACCAGCCTCGCTCCAGGGGCGAATTACAGCGCTTGCAGGTGTTGCGGAAGGAGCAATTGGCAGTGCGTCGACGCTGCGCTCGACAGGACCTGTGCGTGAAGCAGGGCTCGCGGCCGCTAACGGAATGACGCCCGCGACCAGTGCCGTGAACGCCGCAACACGCGAAAGGCGGCCGAGTGGTTTGCGATTGATCCCAGTCGTCAACATGGCGTGAATCCTTTCCTCCAAGGTCGATGGCTGAGCCACCGCGGTCGCCGGCGACCACGAACGTCGCCCGCCAATAGCCTCCCGAGCAACGGCGAGCAGGTGCCCGGCGTAGTCGGTGCCGCTCACACCTGCCCGCATGACCTCGTCATCGCACGCGCGCTCGCTCTCGTGTTGCACTCGACGATCCACGATCCACATCAGGGGGTTGAACCAGAACGCGCAGCGCATCGCGACCGCAAACATCCGCATCGCCCAGTCACCGCGCTCGACGTGGGCCAACTCGTGGAGCAGCACCGCACGCTGACACGACTCCGACCACTCGATCGCGCTGGCGGGCAGCAAGATCGTCGGCCGTCGCATGCCCCACGTGACCACCAGGCCCGGATGAGTCGCTTGAAGGAGCAGGCGCACCCGGCACTGCCGCGGCGTCGCGACGAGCACATCCATCGACTGGCGGAGTGGGCCTTCGGTGACGGCGTGCGCTCGGGTCGCGAGCCGCGAGAGCCTCCACAATCCGGCGCACAGGCCGACGAGCCCGACGAATGTGCCCGCGATCCACAACGCAACGAGCAGTTGGCCGCCATCGAAGCCGCCTGGACGGCTGAACATATCTGTTGGGAGAGTTGGCGACGCTGCGGGTGGTTCGCTGGTGATCGTCAACGGCGCCGTGCCGGCGATCTCGAGCGACGGCGCCGCAAACGCCAGCCGCCACGGTGGCAGCATCAGCTCGAGCGCGGGTGTGAGCGCAGCGGCGATCATCGTGGCAACGAGCACCCAATGCCGCAGCGATGCCGACCGGCGACGAAGCGCCATGGCCGCGATCAGCCCGATCGCAAGAACCAGCGATGTATCAACAATCACGGCAGCGGCGAGAGTCATCGCGATCCTTCCTTCTTGGCCCTGGCAATCAGCGCCGCCAGCCGGTCGATCTCGTCGGTCGAAAGCCGCGCCCCTTCTCCGCCGAGCAGCGCCGCCACGACCTTCTCGGCCGAACCATCGAAGAAGGTGTCCACGAGGTGGCGAAGGGCCGACTTCCGAGCCGCGCCCACCGGGATCACCGGCGTGTAGACATACCGAACGCCGTCATCTTCGTGGCGGACGTGTCCCTTCTCTTCGAGAACCCTGAGCTGGGTGCGAACCGTCGAGTAACTCGGGCTCCCGCCGAGCTCGTCCATGACTTCGGCCGCGGTCACGCGACCCCGGCGGAACAGGACATCCATGATTTGGCGCTCGCGACGCGAGAGGACCGCGTGAAGAGGTTTTGCCATGAGTGTTAGTTTTATCGCACTAGTGCGACAAAAATAACACTGGCGATCGAGCGTGTCAAGTGCTTCTCGACTGTGATTTCGGTAGGGGTAGCGCGCCTCCGATCTTCCGGCTAAAGCCGGAAGCCTAGTCATTCAGCTGTGATGAGCCCCCAAGTGGCTTCCGCCTTCAGGCGGAAGGTGTCTCTGTCGCTCGGTCTGAGCACTCATCGCGACCACAGCGGCGGCCCAGAGCATCCATGCCGCATACAGTCGTGGGTAGGCAGCCAGCGCGCTCCAGCCACTCGTGAACCTATGAGCGGTCCAATCGAGCGGGACGAACAGCAGCACAGCAACCAGCCCGAGAAACGCGAGCCGCCATCGACCGAGCTCGTTGAACGGCCACAACAACAACACAGGAATGACGAGCGAGACGAAATGCGGTTCGGCAGCCACCGGCAACGTGAGCTCGGACAAGCAAACCGCGGCTGCCAGCCAATGCCTCATCGAAGCGTTCCTCGACAACAACAGGGTCAGCCCCAACGCTGAACCCAGGATCAGCGGCGGCACCGTCATCGCGAGGGATGCACAGTTCGCCGCGGGCGACGGGTTCCAGACCGCGTCCGCAACACAGAGGTGCCGAACGAACCCCAGCGTGGTTTGATACGCGGTCACCGAGGACGATGCTCGGGCCACGAACGCTCGCACATAGTCGGGGTAAGCCACAAAGGTCCGCGGGTCTCCTATCAGCAACACGAGCGCGACAGAGGCGCACGCGACAAGCAGCGCGACCCCGAGGGTTCGCCACCGCCGCTGCGCCGCCAGCATCACCAGCACCGCGACCCCGCTCGACTTCAGTGCCAGCGCCAAACCAAGAAAGAACCCCGCCAGCGACACGTGACCTCGCAAGAGGCTGAGACACGTCGCGGCCAGCAAAGCGCTGACAAAGAGATAAGCCTGTCCGATTCGAAGGTTTGCGAATACGGTGGGATTCAACAGCAACGCCGCGAGCAGAAGGGGCGGGATCGTCCTCTGATCGGCTGCGCGACCCAGAAGGGCGATTGCCACTACGAAAGACGTCAGCGATGCCAGCAGCCACACACTCCGCGCCGCCGTGTGATCGAGCCACGCCACCGGCACCGCCATCAACGCCATCGTCGGTGGATTGGGCCCGAAGATCTCGAGTACTTCGGTGCCTGTCAGCTCCTGCACGAATCGCTGAAACCAGTCGTCGTTGTAAATGGTGGGGCCGAGCTGACCAGCCGTGAGCAGGCGCGACGCGGCGTAGTAGGCGACGAAGCCGTGCGTTACGCGGCCGGCCGAGAACACGACGTAGCCCAGAAGGATCGCCAGTGCGACAACGGGCACGAGTGCCGTGCCCGACAGGCGAGTCTGCCCTCCCGCATCGCGCGCTGGCGTCAATGGCGAGCGAGTGTACTATTCGCCGGCATGCAGACGGAGGTCTAGCGAGGCTCCGCTCCGACGTGAGCATGGAGGGGCGGCTCCGCCCCGCTAGGTGGCTATTTTGTTTTGCCCCGCTCCGGGGTCCCTGCCGCGCGGACTATGCGCGGTGGGGTGGTCTCCGCGGGGCGAGAGTCTTGAATGGCCCTCCGAAAACTTGACTCATTCGAAAAGAATTCGGCCATTCAAGACTCTAGACCGCCGTGCCGGAGTGGAACGTCGAGCGTGTAGAATCGCCGCGCGAGGAACACCGACATGATGAAACGACGCGTCCCCATCATCGGGATCATGCTGTGCCTGATCCTGAACATGGCCGTACAGGCCCAGCAGCCGCCTCAACGATCCGGGCCGCCGCCCTCAATCGACGAGCGCACGAGCGGCATGAAGAAGTTGGACGGCTTCTTCCCTCTTTACTGGGACGAGCGCAGCGGATCCCTGTACCTGGAGATCACGCGCTTCGATACCGACTTTCTGTTTTCGAACGGCTTGTCCGCCGGTCTCGGATCGAATGACATCGGGCTCGATCGCGGGCGCGGCGGCGCCGGGCGCGTGGTGCGGTTCCAGCGCGTCGGACCACGCGTCCTGTTGGTGCAGCCGAACCAGTCGTTTCGATCGAGCAGCAGTAACGCGCTCGAGCGCAAGGCGGTCGAGGACTCGTTTGCAAAATCGGTCCTCTGGGGATTCACAATCGCCGCCGAATCCGACGGTCGCGTCGTCGTCGATGCGACCGACTTCTTCCTCCGCGACATCAACGGTGCCGGCAACTCGCTGAGGCCCGGCAACTATCGCGTCGATCGCACGCGCAGCGCGTTCTACCTGCCCAACACCAAGAACTTTCCGAAGAACACGGAAGTCGATGTCACCCTGACTTTCGTCAACGAGGCGACCGGCGGCGGTGGTGGCGGCGGCGGTCCCGCGCAAGGGCCGCAGCCGATCGTCACTGGCGGCGCCGCGGGAGGAGGAGGCGGCGGCGGTGGTGGCGGCTTTGGCGGCAGCTTGTTTTCGGGCACGGTCGGCAGCGTGACGCCGACTCCCGAAGCGGTGACGCTGCGCGAGCATGCGTCATTCGTCGAGTTGCCGGATGGCAATTACCAACCGCGCATGGACGACCCGCGCGCGGGCTACGGTGGGATGAGCTTTCTCGACTACAGCGCTCCGATTACCGAACCGATCCAGATTCGCTACATCCGTCGACATCGCCTGCAGAAAAAGGATCCCGCCGCGGCGATGAGCGAGGCGGTGCAGCCGATTCAGGTACTGGGTGGATTCAGGTGCGCCCGAAGACGTGAAGAAGGCGCTCATCGAAGGCGCCAGCTGGTGGAACCAGGCGTTTGAAGCCGCCGGCTTCCGCAACGCGTTCAAAGTCGATGTGCTGCCGGAGAGCGCCGACCCGATGGACGTTCGCTACAACATGATCAACTGGGTTCATCGATCGACACGCGGGTGGAGCTCGGGCGGCACCGTCACCGATCCGCGAACCGGAGAGATCATCAAAGCCACGGTGACGCTGGGGTCGCTGCGCGACCGGCAGGACTACATGATCTTCGAGGGGCTGCTCTCCCCCTATGTCAACGGCAACGAGAAGCCGGCCATCCTCTATGAGACCGCGATGGCGCGCATTCGCCAGCTGTCGGCGCACGAGGTGGGACACACGCTCGGTCTCGGACACAACTATTACAGCAGCGGCAAGGGCTGGATCTCGGTCATGGACTACCCGCACCCGCTGGAGAAGCTCAAGGAAGACGGGACCATCGACCTCTCCGAGGCCTACGCTCCGCGGATTGGCGATTGGGACAAGGTCGCCATCAACTATGGCTACCGCGAGTTCGCCAAGGGCACCGAAGAAGCCGCAGCGCTGAAGAAGATTCTGGCCGATGCGTGGGACGGCGATCTTCGCTACTTCACCAATCAGGACACCGACATTCATCCGCGCTCCGATCAATGGTCGAATGGCACCAACCAGGCGGACGAATTGAACCGGATGATGAAAATCCGTCGCGCCGCGCTCGATCGCATCGGCGAGCGCACCATCCGCATGGGCGCGCCGATGACGACGATCGAAGAACCCCTTGTGCCTATCTACATGCATCACCGCTACGCGGTCGAAAGCGCCTCGTCCATGATCGCCGGCCAGGACTTCGTGTACGCAATGCGCGGCGACGGGCGGACCCCCACCAAGTGGGAAACGGCGGCCAACCAGCGCCTGGCGCTCGAAGCGCTGGCCGCGACGTTGAAGCCTTCGGAGCTCACTATTTCCCGGAAGATCCTCGACTCGATTCCACCGCGGCCGCCGGGCTACGGTTTGCATCGAGAGCTGTTCCCGCGCACGACCGGCGAAGCGTTCGACCCGCTGGGACCCGCGACGGTGGCAGCTGATGTCACGATTGGTTTCGTGCTGCAGCACGACCGCGCGGCCCGAATGGTCGCGCAGCAGGCCGTCGATCCCACGCTGCCCGGTCTGGGCGAAGTGATCGATCGCTTGACGAAGGCGACCTTCGATGCGGTGACGACGTCGCCCTACGAAGCGGAGGTGCGGCGCGCGACCGAACGCGTGCTGATCGATCGGTTGATGTGGCTGGCGACGGCGGCGCCGAACGGCCAGGCGCGCGCCATCGCCTCGATGAAGCTGCAGCGGCTCGGCACACGGCTGAAAACAACCAACGGCAAGGCCGAGCCCGACGTCGCGCAGCACACGCTGCTCTCCGCCACCATCACGCGCTTCCTGGAGCGTCCGGCCGAAGTCGCGCGCGTGATGCCGCCGCCAAACGCCCCACCGGGGGCGCCGATTGGGGATGGCGGTCAGAATTGGCTGGCCACGCCGCCGTGGTGCGACTGGGACGAGAATCAGTAAGGCATAGGGCATAGGGCGCAGGGCACAGGGTGCAGGGAGGGAACAGGGCCCTCAGTCCCTCTGCCCTTCCCTGTGCCCTGCGCCCGGACCTGTGCCCTATTTCAACGTGATCCGTTCCGTGACCCGTCCACCGCCTTCGATCGGCCGGACCGAAAACGCCGGATCGCTCCGCATCTGCGCGGTGACGAACGGATCGCCTTCGAACACGATCTCAAAAACCCGCGGCGCGTAGCCCTGTGCACCGATTTCGAAGTGGATATGCCCGGGCACGCGCGAATTGGGATACGACCCCGGCCGAATCGTGTCGAACGACCATGCGCCACGCGCGTCCGAGCGCATGAACAACTTCAGCCGTGGGTTGCGATTGTCGCTCGCCGGTTTGACACCGTAGTACCCCTCAGCATCCGCCTGATAGGCGTAGATCGACACGCCTGGAATTGGTTTGCCATCGGGACTGACGACAACTCCAGAAACGTTGAGCGGTGTGCCGAGCTCGCCCGCTGGTGTGAGCCGTCCAGAGGACGGTGCATTCGCAGGCGCTTCGTGGATGGCCTGGGCGCGCAGGACGACGGCGCCAACAATCGCGGTCCACGCAACAACACTCACCACCAGCGATGTAGAGCGTCCTACGATTTTCTGGCGCATATCGACCTCCGCGTGGGAATCATCTCACAGGGCGCAGGGCATAGGGCATAGGGCACAGGGCACAGGGCACGGGGATGGGGAATAGGGCCCGATGCCCTTGCTTGACGAATCGGTACCGGTGCGTCTACCCTAGATGTCTAGGCTTATGCTTCGACGCCAGAAGAAGCCCGATGCGCTGCAGGGCACGCTCGACCTGCTCGTCCTCAAGACCCTGAGTCGGGGGCCGCAACATGGCTATGGCATCGTGACGCACTTGCAGATCGCTTCGGACGAAACCCTGCGAGTGGAGGAAGGCTCCCTCTATCCCGCGCTCCATCGCATGGAACAGGCGGGCTGGATTACCGCTGAGTGGAAGCTCACCGTGAACAATCGGCGCGCGCGTGTTTATCGCCTGACCCGAGCCGGCCAGAAGCAGCTGGACGCTGAAGAAGAGAAGTGGAGCCGTCTCAGCGAGGGTGTCGGCAAGGTCTTACGCTTCGTCTAGGAGACGCCATGGGCTGGATGCGACGCCTGCGAACGACGGTGCTGGGATCGCGCGATAGCCGCAACTTCGACGATGAGGTGCGGTTCCACCTGGCCGAGCGCACCGACGAGTACATCCGAAACGGTCTGACCCGCGACCAAGCCGAGCGTGAAGCACAGCGACGGTTTGGTGATGTGACGCGCGCGCGAGAATGGACGCGCGACGCCGACACACTGCCCTGGCTTCGCGAATTCGGCCATGACGTGCGGTACGCGTTGCGCACACTCGCCAAGAACCCTGGTTTCACGACGACGGCGCTCCTGACGTTGGCGCTGGGTATCGGCACCAACACCGCGATCTTCGCCGTGGCATACGGCGTCTTATGGCGGCCGCTCCCCTATCCCAGCCCCGATCAGCTCGTGCGCGTGTCCGAGTACCACTTGGACGCGACGCCGCCGCTGCAAGAGGCAGTGATGAGCCACCTCGCCTTCAACGCCTGGCGCGAGCACGCTCGGACTCTCACCGGCCTGGCCGCCTACAGCGAGCGCGCGTATAACGTCACCGGCGTTGGCGATGCCGAGCGACTCCGGGCGGCCTCGGTCGCACCGGAGCTGTTTCCGCTGTTGGGAGTTGCTCCCACTGCGGGTCGGTTCTTCGATCCCCGCGAAGGACTAGCTGGCGCAGATCGCGTCGTGGTTCTCTCGGATGGTTACTGGCAGAGTCGCTTCGGCGGGCGCCTCGAGGCGATCGGTCAGACGGTCATGCTCGATGGTGTGCCACGTGTCATCATCGGCGTCGCGCCGCCAGGCTTCTCGTTCCCGGATCACGATCGTCAGCTATACACACCGTTCGTCGTGTCTCGAACGACAGAGGTGAGCGGACCCAATCAATCCGTCAACGTGTTTACGGCCATCGGCCGGTTGGCCGCTGGCGTCACGGCGGCGCAGGCCGAAGCCGAAGGCACGAGCGTCGCACGCGGGCTTGGACCGCGGCCAATCGCAGCCGACCTCCTGTTCGGCAAGGGCGGGCCGGTCGCCATTCGCGTCCGGACCATCGTCGATCAGACAACCGGAGGGGTACGACCGACCGTGCTGCTCCTGATTGGCGGTGCCATGCTGGTGCTCCTCCTTGGCGGCGCAAACGTCGCGAACCTGCTCTTGTCTCGAGGCATCGCCCGCGAGCGGGAGTTCGCGGTTCGGGCCGCAATTGGCGCCGGGCGCGGACGCCTCCTCCGGCAGATGTTTGCTGAAAGCCTCGTGCTCGCCATGGGAGCGGCGGCGCTAGGCGTATTTCTGGCTTGGGCGCTCTTGCGTGTGTGGCCGGCCCTCGTGCCGCGCTCGTTTCCTCGAATCGCCGACGTGCATCTCGACGCCGCCTCGGTTTTGTGGGCGCTGGCGGCATCGATCCTGATTGGCGCTCTCGTGGGTCTCGCGCCCGCATTGCAAGGGTCACGAGTCAATCCGGTGAGCGGTTTCCGTGACGGCCCCGCCGCTTCGATCAACGTCCGTTCGACTCGCACACGCCGCGGATTGATTGGCCTCCAGGCCGCGTTCGCGGTTGTCCTGCTGGTCGGGGCGGCGCTGCTGCTCCGAAGCTTCGGTCGACTCGTTGGCCGCGATGCTGGCTACGACGCCGCACAGGTCGTCACCGCACGCATCGCACTTCAGGGCGGCGAGGTGACGGCGGCACGCTGGCAGCGCGTCGCCAATGGCGTTCTCGAACGACTGCGCGCTCTGCCGGGTGTCGAAAGTGCGGGTGCCGCGAACATGGCACCGCTCGGCGATACGACGCATGTGATCGGCTTTCGACTAGCCGGGGACCCGGCTGACGCGGTCGTTGCTCGCGCGCTCGGCTACATCGCCACGCCAGGGTACGCCGAATCACTGAAGCTGCGACTCGAACAGGGCCGGTTGCTGAGCCCTTCGGATGTCGGTCGTCCGATCATGGCGATGATCGTCAACGAGGAGTTCGTGCGCAGCTACCTCAATGACGGCCAGCCCGTCATCGGCCGCATCTTTACCGGCATCCTGGGACCGAAATCGCGGGTTGAAGTCGTCGGCGTCATCGGCAACATCCTCAAGAACGGCCTCACCGACGACCCTCGATCGGAAATCTACGTTGCGCTGGGCAACCATGGGGCGGTGACCACCGGCAGTGAGATCAACCTGGTGATTCGGACCACTGGCGAAACGGCCAGCGTTGCCGAGACGCTGCGGTCAATCGTGCGCGAGGTCGATGCGGCGGCGCCGGTCCACAACATCCGGATGCTGGCAGCCGACTTGTCCGCTTCGGCTGGTCAATCGCGTTTCACCACGACCATCGTGTCCGCCTTTGCCGCTCTGGCAGTCGGACTCGCGGCGATTGGGTTGTACGGAGGTCTCATGTACGCCATCTCACGGCGCACACGCGAGTTCGGGATTCGCACCTCCCTCGGGGCCACTCGGCAGGCGCTCGTGTCGCTCGTTCTTCGTGAAGGGCTGGTTGCGACGTTGATGGGGCTGTTCGTTGGACTCGGTATCGCGGCGCTCCTCACGCGCATGATGAGCGGCTTGCTCTTCGAGATCGATCCGCTGGACGCTGTCGCGTTTGCGACCGCGCCTGTCGTTCTGTTCCTGGTCGCGCTCAGTGCTTGCGTCTTGCCGGCCGTGCGGGTGACGTCGATCGCGCCGACACAGGCGCTGCGCCAGGAGTAATCCGCGCGTTCCTGAGTTCCGCGGATGGACCATTACGCCTTCCGCGTCCCTTCGATGCTCCTGTGGCTTCCGCCTTCCGCCTTCGCGCGAAGCGCTTCGGCGGACCGCCGTAGCCTTGGCGGAGGCTGGTCAGGCGGAAGATCCCTGCGCGGATGATCTTCCGGCTGCTTCAACAGACGTCACCGGAGCAGACCGCTCAACCAGCCAGGAGGTCTGCGGAGGTGACGTCTCGGTCTTCCACTCCGCGTGCGGTTTCATTCATCGGCGAGCCGATCGCTCGCACGAGCTTCTATGCGTGTCGGCACCGCCTAGCGCCTGATCCTGTATGCGCGCGTGGCGCAGGGCGAAACCGTTCGACGTGCCCCCTCTGAAGCCCGGGCCGCCGCGCGGACCCGACCGGAACAACGGGCAACGTCTCACGCGGCACCTCCATCGCCGGTACCGTTACGCTTTGAGCTGCGCGCCCTCCGGCACCACGCCCGTTTCAACGTAGCGCCAGAGTGCGATCAACAGGCGCCGCGCGAGCGCGACGATGCCCACGCGCCGGGTCGCAGGGCTGCCACTCCCAAAGCGGACGTGATACCAGCGCGTCAGCGCACTGGTGGGTTGATAGCGTCGCCACGCCCACGCGATCTCGACCGCGATGCGACGCACCGCGGGCACCCCGCTCCGCGCCAGCCCTTGATCCAGCGCCCGCTGGCCGCTGCGATACGGGACCGAGACCAGCCCACTCAAGGCGCCGACCTGGCGCCGATTGCGGAGTGTGCGCGTGAACAACTCCTGCGCGAGGACCGTCGCGCTGCGGGCCGCCAGGCCGCGCAGCTGCACGAGCCGGTGCGCCGTCGCGGCGGCGCCCGGCGCCGCCGCCTGCACCTGGGCGCGCTCCGTCCGCCGCAGACCGCGGTGGACGGCGTCGAGCGCTTGCAGCAGCTGCCACGTGGTCCGCACCCGCGCCACCACGCCGGGCGGCAAGGGGTCGCCCTGCCAATCTCGCGCCGCCTCGAGGCGGGCCGCAAACCGTCCGTCGATCGGGAGGCGCACGCCGTGCAACGCCAGCAGACTGTGAATCCGATTGCGCGCGCGCGTCCTATCCGCTTGCAGCGTCGTCACCAGCCGACTCGCATGGCGGGCGTCTTCCACCGTCGGCGTCGGCACGTGCACCACCTGCCAGAGGAAGCCGGAAGCCACGCGGCCGAGTGACTAATAGAGGTGTCACCCCCGTCGAAGAATCGCCACCGGATCGATTCGCGTCGCCCGCCAGGATGGGATTAGCGTCGCAATGAGACCAACACCAAACACGATTGCCGTTACAGCGGCGGCCGTCACGGGGTCGGCTGGTGCGACGTCCACGAGCAGGCTGGAAACCGTATCTCGAAGCAGCCACGAAGCCATCAGCCCAAGGATGATGCCAGCGCTCACGATGCGCACTCCCAGCGAGGCGACCCAGCCAATCAGCCGTGCCGGATTGGCACCCATGGCCATTCGGAGGCCAATCTCGCGGGAGCGCTCGCGGACCCGTTGCGACAACGCGCCGTAGACGCTGAGCACGGCCAGGAAGATCGACGTTCCTCCAAACACGACCAGCGTGGCCATCGCCTGGCGCTCACGCTCCAATGTGGCATCGACGAGTTGGTCGAGCGAGTGGAAGCTCTGGGCGGGCTTCTGCGGATCGACTTCCTTCAACACCGCTCGTACCGCGGGAATCAATCGGCGCGGATCGCCCGCCGTGCGCACGGTGACGTTGAGAATCAGATACGACTGCTGCGCATGCGCAAGGTAGATCTCAGCGCGCGGCTCGCTTCGTGGTCCACGAAAACGAACGTCCCCCACCACGCCGATCACGTGATACGCGTAGGTTCCAGCGGTGCTGTAATCGACCACGAGGCGCTGCCCAACCGCCCGTTCGCCGGGCCACAGCTTGCGCGCAAGCGTTTCGCTCACCATCAGCACCCACGAGCCACCCGGCCGGTCGTAGTCCGTGAAGTGACGGCCGTCGATCACCTTCAGTTGCAGTGCTGAAAAATAGCCTGGCGTCACGATTCGCACCGACGCCGGCGTTCGCACCGACTCGTCTAGATCCTTGCCCTCCGGCCAGACCGGCCGCTCGAAGTCCGGACCCAGCGGGCTCGTTGGCACTGACGTGGCGCCGCCAACCGCGGACACTCCCGGGAGCGCGGCGAGCCGCTCGAACAAGCGCGAGTAGTACGTACGCGTATGCGCACTCGTGCTGTACGCCTGACTGTCGAGGAAGATGGGGAGCACCAGCACGCCCGATGGATTGAAGCCAGGCTCCTTCGCACGCAGGTGGACAAAGCTCCGAACGAGCACGCCCGACGCCGCGAGCAGCACGACGGCGAGCGCTACCTGCCCGATCACGATCGAATCGCGGAGGAGATGGCTCCTGGCCGTGACCGTGGTGCGCGGCGAACCGGAGGCAAAACCCGTAATCGGATCGGCGTGAATTCGTCGCCACGCGGGCGGCAGACCCGACACCACCGCCGACAGGACGGTCAGTCCGGCGATCAGCCACAGCGCGCGGGCGTCGAGGGCAACTTCGTTCACCCGTGGCCAGTCCGGCACCGCGGCGGGAATGAGGCGAAGGCCAACGACCGCCAACGCCACGCCCAGCACGCCGCCAAGCGCGGCCAGCAGAATCGATTCCATCAGGAACTGGCGCAGCAACCGTCGCGACGAAGCGCCCAGTGCGACCCGCACCGACGTCTCTGATGCTCGGTCGAGGCCGCGCATCAACGACAACAGCGCGACGTTGGCGCAGGCGACGAGCAGCACGAGCCCGACGGCGGCGAGGAGGATCCACAGCAGTCTCGCGGTGTCGCCGACAATCTCGGTCTCCAGGGATCCGAGACTGGCGCTCCACCCGCGGTTGGTCGACGGATAGTCAGCCGCGAGATCGCTCGCCACGCGTTTCAGGTCTCCCTCGGCTTGCACCATCGAGACTCCCGGCTTCAACCGGGCTACGGCGCTCACGTAATGCTGATCGCGGGGCGACTTCGACGAGATGCTCCATGGCATCCACAACTGGACGCTCGCGTCAGGAATCGCAAAACGCTCGGGCATCACGCCCACGACCCTGAACGGTCGGCGTTCGATGGTGATGGTGCGTCCGACGATCGCCGGATCACGGCCGAACTGTTGGTGCCAGAGCGAGTAGGCCAGCACGACGACGGGATCGGGTCCGACCGGAGCTGCGGCATCGCTGATCTCGGCACGGCGCGTTTCTTCGACCGTGAACGTCCGCCCGAGGATGGGCGACACCTGCATCACCGGAAAGAAGTCCTCGGTCACTAGCGCGCTGATCAAGACTTCGGCGTCGCTCGCGACAGTCAGCGTCCGGCCGATCGAGTAGTAACCGGCGATGCCATCGAACACCGACGTCCGCTGGCGCCAGTCCACCAGGTTGCCCGTCGTCACGCCGGATCGATCGACGCCGATCTGGGGGTTCTCGTCGAAGATCCGGACGAGACGTTCGGAATCGGGGTACGGCAGCGGACGCAAGACAATGCCGTCGACGAGCGCGAAGAGAATGGCGCTGACGCCTATCCCGATGCCCATGGCTCCAATCGACAGAAGCGTCACGCCGGGCGAGGTGCGCAGAACTCGAGCCGCGTAAACGACCTCCCGCGTCAGCTGTTCCACCGGGAAGCGCGCGCGCGCCTCGGCCAGCTGCTCCCGGGTCCCTCGGACGCTGCCAAGCTCAATTCGAGCCTGCCGGCGCGCCTCCTGCTCATCGGTGCCCGAGCGCATTTTCTCGACCACAACCGACTCGACATGGTGCGAGAGCTCATCGGCGGAGTCGCGGTCCAAACGCCCGGCGAAAAGCAGTTCGACGATACGTCGCCACACGCTTCTCATGGCGTCTACTCGACGTCAGCGTGGAGCACCCGCATCATCGCCGCGGCCGTCCGCTCCCACGCCGCTTGATCGGCCGACAGGCGTCGCCGGCCCGCCGCCGTCAGGGAGTAGTAGCGGGCGCGACGTTTGTTTTCGGTGGTCGACCACTCGCCTTTGACCAGGCCGGCACGCTCCAAACGCTGGAGGGCGGGATACAAAGCACCGAGCGTCACGGTGAACACGCCTCCCGACACCTGCTCGATGCGCTGGCTGATGCCGTAGCCGTGAAGCGGCGCCAGCATGAGCGTTCTGAGAACGAGGAGCTCGAGTTTTTCGGTGGCCACAGTTCTCCCTGATTCCTTCTCCTATCTATTTCGATAGGAGTAGAGTCTAGCCAGCAAGATCTTGACAGTCAAGCCCGGCCTCGGCGCGCTAACGTTCCACCCATGCCAGGAAGCGTCCTTCATACGATTCGACACACCTTCCTTCTCCTTGTACTTGCGATCATCGGCATCACGATCGCCGCACTGGCCGCACAATCCACGCCACCGCCGCGTCAGCGCCAGGACTGCAGCACGGCCGTCTACCGCGAGTTCGACTTCTGGGTCGGAACGTGGACGGTGACGGCGCAGGGCAAACCAGCCGGCACCAATCGTATCGAGGTCGATCTCAACGGCTGCGTTCTCGTGGAGCACTGGACCGCGGTCAGCGGAGGTCGTGGCACCAGCCTCAACTTCTACGATCGCGCCTCGAAGGCTTGGCACCAGAGCTGGATGGATCAAAGCGGCGGTGCGCTGCGGCTGAAGGGCGCCCTTACGAACGGCCGGATGGTCCTGCAAAGCGATCCCCACGCCGGTTCAGACGGCGGGAGCGCGATTCAGCGCGTCATCTGGACTCCGGAACCCGATGGCACCGTGCGACAGTTGTGGGAGTCCACCTCAGATGCCGGCAAGACGTGGACGACGGTGTTCGACGGGCGCTATACCCGGGCGAAGTGAGCCGCGAACGAGTTTCGGCGTCGTCCCAAACGTGCGGCGGAAGGCATACGTGAAGTGGCTGTGACTCGAGTAACCCACTTCGAGTGCGACGGTTGTCAGATCCATTCCGCCTTCGATCAGGTCGAGTGCCCTTCTCAGTCGAATCTGGTCACGGTATTGATGCAACGTCCGACCTGTGCCCTGCCGGAACACACGACAAAGATGGAACGGCGAACAAGACAGTTCGGCCGCGACCGTCGACAGATGGAGCGGCCGATCGAACGTCGTCGCCAAGAGTCGTCGTGCGTCCTCAATCAACGTGGTCATCCGTCGCGTTGCACGAGAGACTCGTGCGAACGGGCGCGCTGTCTTGCTGCCTGCAAGGACAATGCTGAGGAGCGTCAGCACGGTTTCTTCAACCATCAATGGATCGATGGCGGTCCCGCTCACTAGTCGTCGAAAGAATCGACGTTGTCGCAAGTAGAGGGATGCCGGGCTCGAGATCGACGGCGCTCGAAATCCGCCCACGGCATCCAGCGCCGCAGGATCGTACAACCGCAGCATCTCGTGCATGACTTGCGGAGCGACCGCGTAATAGTCGCAGTGGTCGCCTTCCTGGCTGGCAACTCGCCGGCGGTATCGCTGTCCAGGGTTGTAGAGCGTGATCACGGCGGGGTCGCCCTGGAACGGAAGCGCATCGGCATGTTGTATTTCGACCGCGGTGCGGGGGAACACGAAGCAGTGATTGCGGATCGGACCCGAGTCTTCGAACAAGGGGTGATCTGGCCGGCAGCGGAAGGCCCCAACCGCGATGCAGTCGCCCCTATAGATCAGGGTGTCGACGTCCGCCGCGACTGCTGGCACAGGCAGTACCGTCAATCTACTGGACCCTTCAAGCCCTATCAGGGTAACCCCACTAGGATCAAATTGGCTCTTGCATCGACTGGTGCTGACAGGTAAAACTCTTCGGATCGTGGCCACAACAAATTCGCGCAGGTTTCATTCACGAGTTCTTCAGGGCGCCTTGTGTGCGGCCCTCGTCGTCATCGAACCTCTTAGCGCACTCGCGCAGGACACCCGCGCCGCGGAAATCGCGGCACAGCAGGCGGAAAAGAGCACACGGCTCACGCCCAACGTCGCATCGCGTGCCGAAAAGGTCGTCGACTGGTTCGAAGACTATTTTCTGAGCCCCAATGTTGTTTACGCAACGTTCAGCAGCGTCTACCCCACCGGGGGTATCACCCCAGGCATCGCGTGGAGGCGGTCTATTGGACACGCGCGCTTCAACCTCGGCGGTGCCTGGTCGGTCCGCAACTACAGGGGGGTCAACACGTCGCTGCGATTCCCCGAGCTTGCCGGCAACAAGCTGGAGATCGAAGGGCATGCCAGCTGGGTGGATGCGACGCAGGTACCGTACTACGGGCTTGGCAACGACACCCTGAAGGACGATCGAGCCAACTACGGAATACAAGAGTCTGGAGGCGGCGGCAGCCTCACGTGGAAGCCCGTCCGCTGGTTTCGGCTCGGTGGCGGCGTCGATTATCGGCAGGTTGAGGATAGTGAGGGCGACGGAACGCGACCTTCGATCGAGACCGTCTATAACGACCTGACAGCACCGGCACTCTTCGAGAAGACGACCTACACGCAGGGAATCGCACAAGTGGCCATCGACTGGCGGGAATCGCCCGGCTACACGCGAAGCGGCGGGCTTTACGCCGTCACATTCAACGATTTCAGCGATGCCGACGACCGCCTTGGATTCCGACGGTATGACTTCGAAATCCGCCAAATGTTTCCGATCCTCAAGGAGCACTGGATCATCGCCTTTCGTGCGTACGCCCAGTCGACTGAAACCGAAAGCGGCCAGGTGATTCCCTACCATCTCCTTCCGTCGCTGGGTGGCAACGATACCCATCGCGGGTATGGAGACTTCCGCTTCCGCGACAACCACATGTTGGTGTTCAACGGCGAGTATCGCTGGACCCCGTCGAGGATCCTCGATATGGCGTTCTTCGTCGACGCCGGGAAGGTGGCGACCGAACGTCGCGACCTCGACCTCGAGGACTTGAAGACAGCGTATGGGGTTGGCTGGCGCTTTCATTCACCAACACTGACCGTGTGGCGCATCGATCTTGCGCACGGCGACGAGGGGTTCCGACTTCACCTCACCGGCAGCCTTTCGTTCTGAGGAATCATCATGCAATCGAGATTTCACTCCTCACTAGCTCGAACCATACGATCGGTGATCGTCCCCGTCGCAGTCGTCGCAGCCATCTCAACGACCCTCGTTGGCCAGAAGCGCCGCTTCTTCGACGACGACCCGATTGCCCGCGTGGTGGACACGCAGGACGCCTCCGGGGTGCGACCCAAGACCCTCAACCTCGTCTACGACGAATCGCGGAACTTGTTCGGCAACCCTGGCGACAAGGATATGAACAAGCGGGCGCAGAGCATCAACACCATCGACGAGGTGCCGGATTCGAACTGGTTTACCAACCGTATAGGCTCTCGGCCGATGACGGTTGAAGAAGTGGCGAAGGGTCCCGACACGGCCAGCGGCCCAGCGCCGGGGCCATGGACCCTCGCGTCAGGCAAGAGCGATGGGGTCACACCGGGCTTCACGATCCTGGACACGGCCGGCGATCGCTGGTTCATCAAGTTCGATCCACCCAAATACCCCGAAATGGGAAGTGGCGCCGAGGCCGCGGTCGGCAAGCTCTATCACGCGCTCGGCTACAACGTGCCGGAGAACTATGTCGCCAAGCTCACGCGCGAAGGGCTTGTCCTCAACGAAAAGTCACGCATCACATCGGAGGACGGGGCCGAGCGTCGACTCACCACCCGGGACGTGGACCGGTTGTTGAGCATGGGCGCACAGGATAAGGACGGCTCCTATCGCGTCACCGCCAGCAAGGCGGTCCCTGGCAAGCCGCTCGGTCCGTTCCTGTATGCGGGCACCCGGTCGGACGATCCGAACGACGTCGTTCCGCACGAACACCGGCGCGAGCTGCGCGCTCTGCGCGTCTTCGCAGCATGGACCAACCACGTCGACAGCAAGGCCCTCAACTCGATGGATACGCATGTGACCGAAGGCGGCAAGGCAGTCGTCCGGCACTATCTCATCGACTTTAGTTCCACGATGGGCAGCGCATCGATCAAGGCGCGGGAATACGACGAGGGTTTCGAGTACATCGTCGATGGCAAAGCGACGCTGAAGAACATGGCGGGATTGGGGTTCTACATTCCGAGGTACCACTTCGTCGACTATCCGAAGTACCCGGCGGCTGGTCATTTCTCCGCCGATCAGTTCGATCCGCCGAACTGGAAGCCTCGTGTTCCGAACCCGGCGTTCCGACGGGCGCGCGCGGACGACACGTTCTGGGCCGCTCGGCGCGTGATGGCGTTTACAGATGAGATGATTCGCGCGGCCGTCCGGACCGGCAAATACACGGATCCGGCGGCAGAAAAGCACATCGCCGACACGTTGATCGCACGGCGGGACGCCATCGGGCGATCCTGGCTCATCCATGTCAACCCGGTGATCTCGCCTGCGCTCGACGCATCCGGTACCCTCACCTTTGGAAATGCCGCCGTGGACGCCGGCGTTGGCAAGGCGCCGACGTCCTATGACGTGGCGTGGCACGCGTTCGACAACGCGACCGGCGCGACCAAGCCGATTGGCACACCGGTGAGTTCGAGTACTTCGAAGGTCTCAGCGCCCGCGGGATTGCCCACCGCCGCTGGCGCATTCATCCGCGCCGACATCAGCGCCGCCGGAGCAGATCCGGAGTGGGCCAAGCCCGTGCACGCCTACTTCCGTCGGACGGCCAGCGGCTGGCAATTGGTTGGTTTCGATCGGGTTCCCCACCTGGATCAGGCGCCCGCGAAGTAGGACGTCGACTATCGCCAGGCCCCGAGAATCGCACCCATGACCGTCATCGCGACCGCCCAGTAGCCGCCATTGATCAAGGTGTAGGAGAGTGGGCGTCGCTCGAAGAGACCGATCACGCCAATCCCAAGCGCGACCCACCCAACGCCGGCGAGGGCCCCCGCGGTAGCGCCCCATGCCGCCGTCGTTTCTGGCCCACCGAGAAAGGCCGCCAGGTTCGCGGCCATCACGAGGCACAGCACGAACGACACGCCGAAGATCTTGGCTTCTCCGCCCTTCAAGTCGGCATCGGTCAGCTTGGTGGCGGCCATCCACGGCTTCTGAAAGAGCAGCGGCGAGTACCACAGCCCGCCGATCACGAAGGCCGAAACCGCCGCCGCGACCACCGCGAGGTAGTTGATTGTCATGAAAGGCTATTCAACGGTCGGCACCCCAGCTTGTACGTCGCCGACGCGCTGGGCCAGCCGAGGCGGATTAAAGTAGTGCCGTGGCCAACCCCAACTCTACCCGCGGCATCGTGCTGTTCCTGATCATCGTGTCGATCGGCCTGCTCATTCCCGGGCTCTTCGCCCCGGTGATCACCATCCGCGGAGTGATCACCCGCGAAGGCATGGCACTGATGGCGCCGACGCTGCTCGAACGAGGACTCGACGACAACACCGTCAAGACGCTCAAGTCGATGATGAACCCGCAGATGGTGACGATGATCGAGACGTTCGGCGGGGACATCCGGAAGTCGTTGATCGAGAAGATCTCCCCTCAGCTTACCGCGGCGCTCGCCAAGGGCGAAGAGATAGAGGTTTATCAACAGACACGGAGCATCGTCAGTTCGGTGCAACGACTGTACGAGGTCGGCAGTCCGGTTCCAGCGACGCTGATCCTGTTGTTCAGCGTGATCGTCCCGGTGGGTAAGGCGCTACTGGTGGCGTGGGCGATGTTCTTACGGAGCGGGGCCTGGCGCGGACGCGTCCTCCGATTCGTGGAGACGATTGCCAAGTGGTCGATGGCCGATGTCTTCGTCGTCGCGCTGTTCATTGCCTATCTTGCAGCCCAGGCCAGCCAGACGCCGCCAGGCGACCCGACGGCGACGCCGCTCGTCGCGTTCACGGCGTATTTTGGTCCAGGGTTCTACTGGTTTGCGGCTTACTGCTTGTTCTCCCTGGCGACACAGCAATTCACGGCTCGGATCGCGGCGCCCAGAATGGAACGCGAGCTCGCGCAGACGCAGCCGGAAGCCACATAGACGTCGCGCTCCTGTGGCTTCCGCCTTCAGGCGGAAGATCCCACCGCGCGGAGCGTCATTGGCCGAATCGTGGATTGACGATCGCGGCGAAGCGCGAACCGAATTGGTACGTGATCCCTAACTCCAGCTGGGCTTGGAACCCGCTCTGGAGCTGGCGCAAGCGAAGCAGCACTTCTTCAGGGGTTGCATCCCGCTTCGGCAATGACAGCTGATCACGAATCCGAGAGGCTGATGCTTCGATCGAAAACGAGAGACCCCGAGTGATGCGAATGTCGGCTTCAGTGTCCACGCTGATTCGATAGGTGGAGAGACCT
The DNA here is from genome assembly GCA_963802675.1 of uncultured Acidobacteriota bacterium. GTDB lineage: Bacteria > Acidobacteriota > Vicinamibacteria > Vicinamibacterales > UBA2999 > JACCSI01. Next base: position 689,611 of record CAWDJL010000013.1, on the reverse strand, counting down.
GGAAAATAGTTGGACCATTCGACGCGGCCCTCGAGCGTCCCCCACGGCTCGCGCTGTTCGTAGGTCGTGGACAACTCCTGGCGTGCGCGGGTCTCCTCCGTCTTGCCGTACAGCGTTTCCTCGTAGTACTCGAACTTGTCGCCACCGATCCCATACAGCACGCGCAGCTGACGCCGCGTGTACATCGAGTAGGGGAAGAAGTTCCACTCGACTGCGGGTGACACGTAAACGTCGAGGTCGATGTTGTCGAACGTCGACGAGCGCACATGACCACGAACGCCAACCGACCAGTGCTCGCCACGGCCTCGAACGACCAGCCCTGTCAGCTCGCGACTGCGGGTCGAGACCTCGAGTGGCTCCTCTTCATCGAGGTCAAACTTCTCGCGGGATTGCTCGAGATTCGCACCCAATGTGATCTTCCAGGTCGGCGTGATCCGATCCGCGCTAATCGACAGGCCCCACTCCTCCTCGCGAGTGGACTCCTCGGAATCGATCGACCCGTTACCGTTGAGGCTGAAAATCCAGCGCTTCCACGGGTCAGTGTCCACCGTGGTGGGTTGTGCTGGATCGGCGGCAAGCGTGGCCGTGATGGCGAGATTGGGGGGAATACGGTCGGGCGCGAGGTATGAGAGCAGGCCGAGCGTCAAGGCACTTGCCAGAGCGCGCCGAACGCTGTCTTCGGAGTCGCTGAGGCCCGTCGTCACCCTCAACGACCGCGTGGTAGTGGCCAGGACCCCTTGTCCGATGAAGGCCAGCGTGTACTCCCGACCGCGGTCGCCCGTTTCTGCGCTGGTGATGAGCACGTGAAGGTCGGCATCGTTGCGATCCCGGACATACTCAACCAGCTCGACCTCCTCACGCAGGTAATCGTCGTGGCAGTCGTCGCTGCTGCAGTCGAGAAAAACCTTCAAGCGAGGGGAACCAGCTGTTTGTGATTGTTCGAGGGCCAGCAGGACCGCAGCAGCGGCCAATGTTGCCAAGAGCATCCGGCGATCTTTGCCGAAACCTCATCCTTGACGCAATGCCGTCGCGGGATCCATCGAAGCCGCGCGACGTGCAGGAGTCAAGGAGGCAAGCAGCGTAACGATCACCAAGACGATCGGCACCATCGCAAAGGTGACGAGATCCAGTGCGTGGACGCCGTATAGGAGGGTTTCGAGCGCGCGTGAGAGGAGGAGGGCGCCGATGACGCCGATGCCAATGCCCACAGCGGCAAGCACAAGACCTTCGCCGAGAACCCATCGGAGAATTGCGCTGCGCTCGGCGCCAAGGGCGATGCGGATGCCAATCTCCTGCGCCCGCTCGCTCACCAGGAGCGAGATGGTGGCATAGGTGCCAATCGCCGCCAACGTGAGGGCCAGGGCGGCAAAGAGCCCGAGCAGCCACGCTGCAAAGCGCGGCGCAGCCAGCGCGCTCGCCGTGATGTTGTCCAGCGTCCGGACGTCGGCTAGTGGCAGGTTGGGATCGATCGATCGGACGATCTCTCGCAGTGGTGTTAAAGCTGTCAACGGATCCTGCTCGGTCTTGATGACAATGGCCAGACCTCGACCGGGGCCGCCAACCGACCGCGGTAGCTGGGCGTGCGGAAGATACATCTCGGCACGCGGCTCCTCCACCACCGCGTTATGACGCGAGGTCCGTACGATGCCGACGATAGTCATCGGTGGGCGCGTGGTTCCAATCCCGCCCATCTGGAAGCGTTTGCCGATGGCGTCCTGGCCGGGCCAGTAGCGCTCTGCCATCGTGTCGTTGATCACGACGACCAACGGCGCGTCCTCGCGATCGGCGTTCGTCAGAAACCGGCCCCTGAGAAGCGTCAGCCCCACCGTCCGGAAGTAGCCGGGTGTCGCCGACTGGTAGTCGGCATTGGGGTTCTCATTGGGTGTGGCGAGTGGCCTCCCCTCGATGGTGATGGACCAATCACCGATCGTGCGGGTGAGGGGAAGCATGCGCACTGCACCGGCCGCCGTCACTCCGGGAACGCTTTCGAGGCGTTCGGACACCTGACGGTAGAACCCAATCACGTCAGCGTCATCGGGATAGTCACTCGCGGTGAGCTGCAGCTGCGCCGTCAGCACACGATCCGGATTGAAGCCGAGGTCGATCTGGTTGAGCGCAATCAACGTGCGAAGCAATAACCCTGCGCCGACGACGAGAACGACCGAGAACGCCAGTTGCGCAACGACCAGTCCGCGACGAACGACGTGCCGAACCTTGCCGTGCGCACCACCACGTCCGCTCTCATTGAGCACTGCCGATACGCCAGGCCGCGAGAGTTGGACGGCCGGGACCAGCCCGAAGATCAGACCCGTCGCAAGCGACAGGCCGGCCGTAAACGCCAACGCGACCGGATCGATCGCGGCTTCGTCAACACGAGGCAAACCCGCGGGCCGTAGTGTGGCCAGGATCTGTATCGCCGCGCGCGCAAGACCCAGGCCGGCCAACCCACCAACAGAGGAGAGGAGAACGCTTTCAGTCAGGAGCTGGCGGACAAGGTCACCGCGTCGTGCGCCAAGCGCCGTGCGAACAGCGACCTCGCGTCGCCGCGCATCGGCGCGCGCAAGCAGGAGATTCACGACGTTGGCGCATGCGACAAGCAGCACGACGCCCACGGCGCCGAGTAGCACGAGCAATGGACGCCGCACGTCACCTGTGACGAACTCCTGAACAGGAATGGCGGTCCGAAACAGGCCGCCATCGCCGTGGTCTTTGACGAAGCCCGCACTGATCCAACGCCTGGCGATCACCTCCAGCTCGCTGGTCGCCGAAGCCGGCTCCCTGCCTGACGCAAGCCGCCCAAACACGAAATTGGAGCGACTCCCCCATTGCCCCAAGTCAGCGGGATCGATGACCAAGGGGAACCACAGCTCGGTCGGGCGAGTCGCGCGATAGTCCACAGGCAACCGGACAGAGGCAGGCATGACGCCGACGACCGTGCGCGGACGACCGCTGATCTGCAGCGTCTTCCCAACAATGTCTGACGCTCCACCGAAGCGTCGCTGCCAGAGGCTATAGCCGAGAATGACCGATGGTGCCGCGCCCGGACCATCCTCGCTAGCGGCAAAGCTCCTCCCCAGGAGCGGCGTCACGCCAAGCGTGTCAAAGATGTTCGCCGTCACGGCAGCGGCCCGGACACGCTCGGGATCCTGGCCGCCGGTCACGTTGGCGTCCGTCTCGACGTAGGCGGCGAGTTGCGCAAAGCTGCGGCTCTCTTCCCGATAGCTGAGCAGCTCGCGGTTGGAGAGCCAGGTCGCCTGGTTCCGGTGCGCGGCATTCCATACCATCACCAGCTCCTGCGGATCCCTGTAGGGCAGGGGCTGAAGCATCACGGTCTTGATCAGGCTGAAGATGGCGGTATTCGCGCCAATCCCGAGCGCCAGCGTGACGACGGCGGCGATGGTAAAGCCGGGAGACTTGAGAAGGAGTCGCGCAGCGTGACGGAGGTTTCGAGTGAATCCTGTCATTGAGGGCCCCCCAGCCGATGCCTGACTGGGCTGGAAGAATTAGATGAACCGGCTTGGCGCTTTGGTTGGAAACCAGACCTACTCTTCTTTGAGCACCAGCACGGGATCGGTTGACGCTGCGCGCCAGGCTGGCCACCAGATCGCCAGCATTCCGCACATCGCAAACGTCAGGGCCGCGACGGCGAGAGTGCGCGGCGCCGCTGGACGCACGCCGTACAACTGACTCCGGAGCACCTGACTCAAGGCCACGGCGCCGAGAAGGCCGACCGTGATACCGGCGATCAACACGACCAGTCCTTGACTAACAAACATCCGAGTGACCGACCGCGCGTTTGCACCGATGGCGATGCGCACGGCAATCTCCCGCTGACGCTGTCTCACCGCGTAGGCAATCACGCCGTGCATACCCACTAACGCCAGCACGGTGGCGAAGACCGCAAACACCGTGAGCAAATAGGCCAGGAAACGCGGACGCGTCCGTTCTTGTTCGAGTCCGAGACCGAGTGCACGCGGCGGTCCGACCGCAACCTCCGGATTCACACTGGCGACGGCCGATTGAAGATCGGCCTCCCATGTCGGTGACTGAGCGCCGCGTCGATACAGAAACGCGAAGCGCCCCGCTCGCTGCGCGAGCGGCAGGTAGGCATCCGACAGATCACCGTCAAAGTGCGATTGCCGGACATCGTTGACGACGCCAACGACGATCGGGGACGTCATCGACTCCGCAGGCCCGTCGGGATGAATCGTCAGCCGTTCACCGACGGCTCGGCGGTTTGGCCACAAACGCTTGGACAGCGACTGACTGATGATCGCGACCGCTTCACTGCCAAGGCGATCGCCAGCGGTAAACGATCGGCCGTCCTGTATGGTCATGCCGACGGTCTGGAAGTAGTCGCTCGTCACCGCGAATGGATTCGCCGTTCCGACGCCCGGCGTCGCGCCGACGGTCTCGACCCGACGCGGGCGCGAGCCCTGAAGCGGCCACCAGTCCCCAAGCGCGACAGACGATGTACCGGGCATACTCGCTAGCCGCGTCAGCAGGCGATCGTAGAAAGCCACTCGGCTGGCAGGATCCGGAAACGAACGCTGTCTGAGTGCAAGACTAGCGGTGCCGACATTCGAGGGCTGTATGCCGAACTCGACGCGGAGCATGCGGACTGCCGTTTCAGCCATCAGCGCCGCACCAATGAGCAGTGTCAGCGACGCGGCCACCTCGAGTCCTATCAACACCGATCGAGACCGATTGGCCGACGAACTGTCGGTCAATGCGCGGCTAGTCAACGCGAGTCCCGGCGCCAGGCTCGCACGCCAAGTAGAGACCAGCGGCGCCATGGCGAAGACGAGCGTCACGAGCAGCCCGCAGGCGCTGGCGGCCAAGAGCACACGATAGTCGATGGCAAACGCGTCGAGGCCTCCCGGGACACGTCGCTCGAGCACTCGCTCGACAACCGGGGCCAAGCCTGAGACCGCGACTCGACTGGCAGCAGTACCAAGCACGGTAGATGCGATGCCGATCAGGACCGCCTCCATGAGCAGAAGCCGCGTGATGCGCAAGTGTCCCGCGCCAAGCGCCAGTCGTATGGCCAACTCTTTCTGACGTCGGCGACCACGGACCAGCATCAGGACGGCAACGTTGGCGCCGGCGATGAGCAGCACGAGACCAGCGCCCGCGGTGACGGCCCAGAGAATCGGCCTGATTGCTGCAACATAAGCTTGGTGTGCAGGTGTCACCGCCACACGAAAATCGGTGGGCAGTGTGGCCACGCCACGCCGCACCAATTCGGTGATGCGATCGGAGGCCAGCGAGGGCGCCACTCCGGGCCGAAGTCTGACCATATACGGATAGGTCGCTGCTTTGAGGGGAGCAAGTACCTCGGTGTACTGATTGAGGTGCCACATGTCTTGAGGCAAGACACCGACGATGGTGAAGACCTCGGGTTCGTCGGGGCGGTCGCTGACGTAAGCCTGGAATCGCCGGCCGACGACCGCTTCATCACCTCCAAATCGTGTCTGCCAGATGCGATGGCTGACGAGCGCGACTGGAGCGCTGCCTGCCTTGTAGTCTTCCGCCGTAAACGTGCGCCCGCGGGCCACGCGGATCCCAAGGCCGTGCATGTAGCCGGGTGTGACCCATCCGCCTGGCATCGACTCCGGATACTCGTTTCCCAGCATGTAGAACACATCGAGGTCCCAGGCGATTGGGAACTCGATCACATCGTCGAGGGCCGGCCAGTCGAGTTGTTCGAGCCCGCGCGGTGGATTCTGATTGGGAGCGGCATAGTCGACCCGATACAGACGATCGGACGCTGGATACGGCAGCCCCTGCAGCACATAAGCATTGATCGCCGTTAGAACCGTGACGCAGAGTGCGAGCCCGATGCCCAACGTCAGCACCGCGACCGCAGTAAAACCCCGCGCGGCGGTGAGTGCCTTGAACGCGCTGCTGACGTCGGACACCAGGTGGCTCATATGGCGAGGCTCGCGATGTTCCGAGCGAGCAGGGAACCTGTCGGCGCCCCGGCTTGCGCGCGGCTTCGATGCGCCTTCGCCATGTCGCCGGTCGTCATCAGCGACGCCGCGAACTCCATTTCCGCGTTCGGGCCGGCGAGCGCGATCGCACGCGCGACGAGAGCGTAGCCGTCGGTCTTCGGCGAGCGTCCGGGGAGCATGTGAGCGGCCTGCTTGAACGATTCGATCAGATAACCCGCATCGAAAAGCGCCTGAGCGTTAGGAGTCTCGGTCTGGGTTCGAGCGATCACCACCGCCAACAGCTCGTCGGCGACCTTGGCGTTCTGGCTGGCATAGATCGTCGCGCGACGCAGGTTCTCCATGCGGGTCAGGATTGGCGCATTCGACGACAGCAGCCGCAACGTGTCGCGAGTCAGCTGCTGCACATCGTAGGCTCGGTTAGGAGTATTCCACCCCGGCCCGTCGCCCCAGAGCAACAGCGGGGAGCCATCGGTCTGGAATGGGTGGCAAATCAACGGCGGGCCGGCTTCGCTGATCGTCGGGAGCGCGAGGAGCAGCGTGAGAGCGAGGGCGCGGGTCGCGGGCTTGTGCAACATAACGTGAACCTCCGTGGTCGATAGGACGAAAACCACGCTCGATTGTCGCGAACTGCGAGCCACGGCGGGAGTGAGTTTGGGGTTAAGTGTAACGGTGACATCGTGGTGAAAGGGCGGGTCGTTGTCAGTTGTCAGTTGTCAGGTCAAGGGCGACGGTGAAAGACTGAGCATGTGAGCCACACGCCCGATGAAATCCGTGCGGAGCTGGACCGTATCCTCGGAGCGGACGTGCTGGCCGGCGCCACCCGCCTGAGCCGACTGCTCCGCTACATCGTCGAGCGCACCCTCTCCGGTGAGGGCGATCAGCTCAAGGAATATGTCCTCGGGGTCGAGGTTTTCGACCGCCCACCTTCTTACGATCCCCGGCTGGACTCCATCGTGCGGGTCGAAGCGCGGCGCCTGCGGGCCAAACTCGAGGAGTACTACCTCGGACCGGGCGCCGCCAATCCGCTCGTGATCTCTATTCCCCGTGGGAGCTACGTTCCCGTGTTTTCGACGCCTTCCCCGATCACGACAGCCGTCGTGTCGACACCCGACGCACGCACTGCACCTGACGCACCTGACGCAGGCACCGCACTCGACGAACCCGTCGCACCTGTCGCACCCGTCGCACCTGTCCTCGTCGCGGTTGCACTGCTGGCCGCGGGTTTGTTGGGGGCTCTGCTGCTCACCTCGCGGTCGCACCCATCAGTGCCTGCGACCGCTCAGGCGTCATCGGGCCCGTCGATTGCGATTCTTCCCTTCCAGCCCTACTCGAGGAGCGAGGCCGACGTCCTGCTCGCGGCGCGAATCACGGACGGCGTCACCGCCGATCTGGCGCGCCTCGGCACCGTGTCGGTGGCCTCGCGAACCAGCGCGTCGCAGTTTGGCGGTGAGGATCGCGCCGTCCGGGAGGTCGCGGCCCAGCTCAATGTGGCCTTTGTCATGGAAGCCAGCGCCATTTCTGCACCCGAGGGAGTACACGTGCAGGCACGCGTCGTCGACGCCGTGCTCGACCGGAAGGTCTGGGTCGGCGAGTACGACAGTCGGGTTGACGAGATCCAGCAACTGACCAGACGCATCGCGCAAGACACTTCGACCGCCCTTCTCAAAGTTTCCCGCCGGCGCTGACGGCCGTCGGACCCGAAATCAACCATAAGGTGTCTAAGCGGTGTATGCTCCTGTTGTCTTTCAACAGAGGAGCAGTGGTATGACGGCATCTGACGCGGAAGTTCCTTACGGAACCCTGGATCTGATGGTGCTGAAAACGCTGGCCGCAATGGGCCCGCTTCACGGATTTGGCATCGCTCGTCGCATCGAGCAGGCGGCTGACGGCGGCTTTGCGCTCAATCAGGGCACCATCTACCCGGCATTGCTCCGCCTCGAGCAAAAGGGGTGGATCACCAGCGCGTGGGGCACCAGCGAGAACAATCGCCGCGCTCGCTATTACTCGATCACGAAGGCTGGCCGGAAGCAGCTTGCCACTGAAACGGCAACCTGGGCCAGGACCGTGGCCATGGTCAATCGACTCCTGAAGAGCCAGACATGACGCTGCGGACGCTGCTTGCGCGAGTAACGAACCTGCTTCGCGGCCGTCGCCGGGAGCAGGAATTGGACGGAGAGATCGAGCAACATCTCGAATTCCTCGCCCAGGACCACATGCGACGTGGCCTGTCGCCACCGGAGGCTCGGGATGCGGCGCTCCGTTCGTTTGGCGGCGTGGATCGGATCCGATCCCTGACTCGCGAACAAAGCGGCTTTCGAGGACTGGATGATCTTGTTCAAGACGTGAAGTTTGCTCTGCGACTGCTGATACGAAACCCGCGGTTCGCGTTCGGCGCCATTCTGGTGCTCGGTCTTGGAATTGGCATCAACAACATGTACTTCACGCTGATCTATGGCCATACGATGCGTGGCCTTCCGATCGAGCAGCCCGACCGGGTGCTCCACGTCTCGGCGGTAGGCCAGCGCGACGCCAGTCAACCGCTGTCATTTGCGGAGTTCGAGGACGTACGCCACGCACGCACGCTCTCGGGCGCGGGAGCGTTTGCGGTGGCGCCGATGACACTGAGCGAAGATGATCGCGCCCCTGATCGTTACGTCGGCGCTTTTGTATCGGCCGCCGCTTTCGACGTCATCGGAGTTTCACCAATATACGGTCGCGGCTTTTCGCTGACAGACGACCAACAGGGTGCGCCCGCGGTCGTCCTGATCAACCAGCGCGCCTGGGAATCCCGCTACGGCCGCGACCCCGCGATTCTCGGGCGGAGCGTGCGGGTCAACGGCGGGCTGTCGACCATTGTCGGCATCGTTCCGGATCGCTCAGGTTTTCCCAGCACCGCGGAGGTGTGGCAGCCCATCGGCCAGATGAACGGGCTCGACCGACTGAATCGTGATGCTCGAACCTTGCAGGTGTTTGGTCGCGTCCGCGATGGCGTCGAGGTTGCGGCCGCAGCCGCGGAAGTGGAAGCCTTGGTCACCCGAACGGACCAAGGCCATTCACGAAACGACGAGAAGGTCCGCGGCCGCGTTGTTCCTATCAGCCAACACTTCTTTGGCCGTCCAACTGACCCTGCCTGGATCGCATTCATCGCGGCGGCGACTCTCGTCCTGGTCGTGTCCTGCGCCAATGCAGCAAACCTGATGCTCGCCCGCGCGAGCCTCCGCACGCGGGAATTGGCCATCCGTGGGTCTCTGGGCGCCAGCCGGCTGCGCGTCGTTCGTCAACTCCTCGTCGAGAGCGTCGTTCTTGCGGCAATCGGGGGCGCGGTCGGATGCGGTGTCTCGATCATCGGCGCCCGTTTCGCCCAAACATTCGTTCCCGAAAACGCACTCCCCTACTGGCTTCACTACCGGATGGACGTGTCGGTTCTGGTGGCGCTCATCGCAGTGTCGTTCGCCACCATCCTCGTGTTTGGCTTGCTTCCCGCGATTCAAGCCTCCAAGACCGACGTGAACCAAGTTCTCAAAGCCGGACGGCGCGGTGGGACGTGGGCTCGCGCGTCGAGCCGTTGGACCACCGCATTCCTCACCGCGCAGTTTGGCCTCACCGTCATTCTCGTGGCGTACGCTGTCGCTGACATTCAGACTCGTGGGCCAGAACTTCGTTCCGACGCGACAATCGACGCAGCCGATCTGCTGTCCGCATCAGTCACGTTGCCGCGCGGTCAATACCAGGCGCCCGATGACAGGGTGGGTTTCTATCGAACTGTCTACGAAAGGCTGGGCGCGATTGCCGGCGTCTCGTCGCTCAGCATCGGCAGCGCACTCCCTCGCCGAGGTGCGACGGAGCGTCGACTCGGCCTCGAAGGGGTTCAAAACGGCACCGATGCTCGTGTCTGGACGGTTTCGGTGGGACCCCGTTATTTCCAGACGTTGGGTCTCTCGGCCACGGTCGGGCGCGAATTCGTCGCCGCCGACGGCCTCCCCGGCAACGGAAACGTTGTGGTCAACCAACGCTTCGTTGAAATGTTTTCGGCGTCGCAGAATCCGGTGGGTCGACCTGTGCGCTTGGGCAATCCGGATGCGTCCGACATCGATGGTGAATGGCTCACGGTGGTCGGCGTGATGCCCGACATCCGCCATCGTGACGACGTCGACCCGATGGTCTATCTCCCACTCAACCAGACCGCGCCGGCAACCGTCTCGGTCCTGATTCGAACGTCAGGCGACCAATCGCCGATCATCCAACGACTCCGCGACGAGATGCGGCGCGTGGACCCCAATCTCCCGCTCTATCGCGTGATGACGATGCCGCAGGCGATCGATGAAGTGGCATGGGTCGGAGAGATGTCGTCCCATCTCGCAAGAACGCTGACGATCGCAGCGCTGCTCCTGGCGGTTGCCGGTCTTTACGCGGTCACCGCCACCACGGTTGGACAACGTTCGCGAGAAATCGGATTGCGCATGGCGCTCGGCGCACAGGCGTGGCAGGTGCGGCGGCTCATCATAAGGCGCGCCGCCATTCAGGTCGGGCTGGGCCTCGTGTTTGGCATTCTGTGCACCATGGCTTGGGACGCCGCGTTCTTCAACGACCGTTCGGCGCGAGACCCGAGCGTTTTACGATTCGCCAGTCCAGCGATCGTCGCGCCAACTGCCGCACTGCTTGCCATCGTTACTTTGGCTGCGTGTGTCGTACCGGTTCGGCGTGCGACACACCTCGATCCGGTTCTGGTGTTGAGAGACGAGTGATGAAAGGTTAGAAGTTGCAAGTTACAAGTTACAAGTTCAAAGTTAGATCACGCCCGTTTGTAGCTTGGAACTCGTAACTTGTAACTGAGACTCGAAGGTGCCTGGGTGCCGAGGGTGCCTCCGTTAAGTGCCACGCCTCAATCGATCGTAATCATCTGGCGTATCGACATCGAAGTACGCGCCGGGGTCTTCGATCGGGACGTTGAGGATCTCGTGAGCATGCGCACGCACGACGGCTTTCGCGCCGACCGCCGAATCCGTGATTCGCAATTCGTCGAACACCGCGCGATCGAAGATCACGGGATGACCGTGCTCCTCGCCGCGAGCCGGTCGAACGATCGGGGCGCGTGAGCGTCGCCAGGCGTTGACGACGGCGCGCACGGTGTCAGGACTCACGAGCGGCACGTCCACCAACGCCGTCAGCATTGCCTCGAGATTTTCGACCGACGCGTGGTTGAGCCCAACGAGCAGCGACGACAGCTGGCCTCGCCGCCAGTCGACGTTGTGTGCGAACTGGACTCGGCGCGAGAATGGTGCCGCAGCGGCTCGCACCTCGTCCGGCGCCGCCCCGCTCACCACAACGATGTCGGGCAGGCCGGCGGCGAGAAACGAACGGATGAGCCGCGATAAAAAGGTGTCGGCGCGGTCCCTGATGGGCAGGGCCGCTTTGGGCCGACCCATCCGTGTGGACGCGCCAGCCGCGAGGATCACCGCCCGGAGCACGCCGCGATCATCCCATAAGGGGCGAACAATCAGCGAATTACAGGCCGTGTAAACGCTGTGCCCTCTCGGACCGTATACTTGACTTCCCTGAAAGCTCCCGCCTACACTGACCCGTTTTCGTGCCTCCAGCGGAACCGAAGCCACGCGAGCACGACGGCCTCATTGCGTGTGATACCCATCCGTAGTGTGGCAACCCCCCGGGACTGCCTCGGGGAGTTCGGTCGATCGGAGGACACGGAAATGTCGACGGGCACGATCGCACGATTGCTGATCGATAAAGGCTTCGGGTTCATTCGGGATGAGTCCGGCATCGAACACTTCTTTCACCGCAGTGCGGTGCGAGGCGCCGTGTTCGAGCTCCTCCGTGAGGGGCAGCGGGTCGAATTCAGTACCGAAGAGTCTGCGAAGGGGCCCCGTGCGGGCGACGTTCGGTTGATTGAAAGTTAGCTCCTTTTGTACTTCCCCTCCCGGCCCTGGGCGTCTGACGGGGCCGGGCTCGTTCTCGCAATTCCCTCCTCATGCCGCGCTTCCCGATATTCGGCGGTAGCCCCCGCGGACGCCTCGCGCTTCTCGCGTTGCTGCTCGTCACGGCGCTGGGTGGCTGGGCGTTCGTGTCACTAGGACAACTGCTCTACGAAGTCGATCCCCTGGAACGGTCGGATGTGATCTTCGTGCTCGACGGTTCGTACATGGAACGACCGGCTGAGGCTGCGCATTTGTACATCGAGGGTTGGGCGCCTCGAATCATCCTGTCGCGCCGACTGCCTGACAACGCGGAGAATGCCCTGCAACGTCAGGGGCTGAAGATTCAGACGGTGATGGACGCTCAGAAGCACGCGATGATGTTGATGGGTGTGCCCGAAAGCGCCATCGAGATCATGTTAGCGACACGCGACAACACGGCCGGTGAAAGCGCCGAGCTTCGGCGGTTGCTCCAGTCGCGCGGATGGTCTCGCATCATCGTCGTCACGTCGAAGTTCCACACCGCGCGCGCCGGTTTCGCGTTCAGACGGTCATTCAGCGGCACCGGCATCAAGGTGATCGTCCAGGCGACCCGTTATGACACCACGAACATCGATCGGTGGTGGGAGCCGCGACGCAATTTCAGGATGGGTTTGTTCGAAGCGCAGAGCCTGCTGGCGTACTGGCTTGGACTCGCCGACTGAAGATGGCGGCAGACACGAAGCCACGTTGGCGGAAGCGCCTGGGAGTCGTGCCCATCCAGGCAAGCCGGAGGCGATGCCGATGCGCCTGACGAGCAGGGGCTCTTGCCAACGAGGCGAAGCCACGTTGGCGGAAGCGCCTGGGAGTCGAACCCAGCCTGCCCCCGAAGAGGCAGCAACCGATTTTGAAGACCGGGAGGGCCACCGGGCCCCGTTCGCTTCCGTCGTGAGATCCTCCGCCAGACGACTGCGCGGTGCAACCCGGGCAGGTCAGCGGAGCATCTCGAGAACACGCGCCGTGTCCGTGAGGTCAGGCAGCACCTGATCGGCGCCGGCTGTTTCGAGGTCAGCAACGGAGTAATGACCCGTCGCGACGCCGAGCATCCGAACCCCTGCCGCACGCGCACAGGCGATATCGTGAGGCGTATCCCCAATGACCACGGCTCGCTCGAGCACCTTCGCGGGCAACTGTCGTTGGCGCGCGCGGCTCATCGCAATGCGACCCAGGTCATCGCGACTCGTCGACTCTTCGCCAAACGTCCCCCAACTGAAGTAATCGGCGAGTCCGAAGTGCGCGAGCTTGATCTGCGCAGCCGGCTCGTAGTTGCCCGTGAGCAACGCAAGGTGAAACGGCTCACTCCCGCGCACGGCGGCGAGCAACGGCTCGACACCGGGCATCACGCCGTAATGTCCTGAGCCTCGCCACTGAATCTCTCGCTCCAGCACTGGGAGATAAGCGGCACGAAATTGCGCATGAACGCCAGCCTGGTCTGGAAGGTTGGCACGAGTCAGCGCAGCCGAGAGCAGGAAGGAATCGGTATTGCCGCCGACCGGGATCCCGGCAAATGCATCGGGCACCCCAAACAGCGCTTCGAAGGTTCTGGTCATCGCGCGCACGCCAGCCCCACCGCTGAGCAGCAGAGTGCCATCGATGTCGAAGAGAAGAAGGCTCAATCCAGTTGTTCGAAGTGAATGTCGGCCGCCCGAGGCCCGCTGGGAGTCCATTCAGGAGAAAACCCGACCCGTTCGTCGAGCCAAATCAAGTCGAAGGCTCCCCCCCTGACGCCATCCCGGACGAAGAACCAATCCATGCCGGCGTCATCGATCAAGAAACCGTAGCCGTGTTTGGGCTCGAGGCGCGTGATGTGGCCGTAGGGCATAGCTTAGGATCGGTTGAACAGCTTACTCCACGAGCGTCGCGCCCGCAGCACGCCAGTGGCCGCCTCGTGCCGCAGCACGACGCCGCCCAAGGCGTCGGCAAAAATCTCGTCCGCCGTGATCGCAAGCACCGCAATCGCCCGGGCCCGCGCGATGCGGTTGATGCTCGCCGCAAACGATCTCGCCCGATCCCGTGGCAAGCTCGCGGACGGATGCTCAGCCAGAAGGAGCGTCGGATTCAGCGCCAGCGCACGCGCCAGGCGCACGCGCGCCAGGATTTCAGGAGATGACGTGCCCACAGGCGCCTTGAGATCGCCTCCTTCGAGACCAATCTCATGCGCCAGCGCCTCAACCTGCGGCCGCACCTCTTCCGCGATCGGATCGACGGCGAGCGTGAACGGCATGGCGATGTTCTGTTCGACCGTGAATTGACCGATGAGCACCGCACGATCAGTCAAAATGCCAACCCCATCCAGCATCGCCAGCCACGCCTCGCTGTCAGCAACCTCCTTCGTCGAGCGACCAAACAATCGGACGTCGCCAGTGTCGGGCACGATCGCACCCGTCAGGAGCCCGACGAGCGTCTCGGCACCCGGCGCATCGAGTCCGATGACCGACACGATCTCGCTGGCCGACACCGTGAGGTGTTCGATCCGGAGCGGGCGCAGCGCGCTGTAGTCCTTGACAACCTGATGCGCAACAACCAGCGGGTCGGGCGCCATCGTCACTGCGCGCGCCGTCGGCGCGCAGCGGTCTCGAGACGGGCGAGTTCGGCTTTCGGCAGCGTCACACCACCGAGCGGACGATCGCGTTCGTCGTCTCCATGAAAGTCCGATCCGCCGGTGGCAAGCAGGTGATGGGTGACGACGAACGCTTGCAAGTCGCGGCGCATCTCGACGGTGTGATCGGAGTGATAGACCTCGATCGCATCGAGGCCCGCGACGACGAGCGCTGCCATCACGGTCGGCTGCTTGGTCACGCCGGGATGAGCCATGGAGGCCAGCCCGCCCACGCGATGCACCAATTCGACGACCTCGATCGGGGATGGCCCGACCCGCGGGACGAACGCAGCTTGCCCAGTGCCGAGAAAACGGTCGAACGCGTCCTGGCTGGACCACGCATGCCCGGCCTTGACCAGCGCACGGGCGATGAGCGGCCGTCCCGCCGAGCTTCCGGGCCGCGAGGCAACCCGGTCGAGCAGGGCATCCACGTCAATGGGTACGCCAATGGCCGCCAGCCGCTCGGCGATCTCGCGCATGCGATGGGTGCGTCGATCGCGTTGCATCTGCAGAAACTCGATCAGAGTCGCACTAGCGGTATCTATGAAATAGGCCAGGATGTGGATGTCACGACCGAGATGGACAGCCGTCAACTCGACGCCGTCGATGAACGTGATGTCAGCGGCCTCGGCGGCGTGCCGCGCGTCCTGCAGGCCCGCGATCGTGTCGTGATCGGTCACGCTCATCACGCGAATGCCCGCCTTCGCTGCGCGATTGACCAGGTCTGTCGGGGCGAGTCGTCCGTCCGATGCCGTCGTATGAAGGTGCAGGTCGATCATCGAACGCCGCGGACCTAGCGCGATGCGGCGTGGCGAGTAACGGGACGCGCCTTGGTCTTTCGCGGCTTGCCCTGGCGTCGCAGCAGCGCGCGGTACTCGCGAATCAACATCTCGAGATGGTCGCGTTCCTCTTCCGCAAACTCGAGAAAGATCTGCTTGCCCTCAGAGTCTTCGAAGCGTTCGCCGTAACGCTTGAAAAAGCGATGCGAGCCACGTTCGCAGCGAATGCCAATCTTGTAGGCCTCGCGGTCGTTGACGCCATCCATCATCAGCGCGTCCGCCCCGCGCGCGAACAGACCGTTGGCTGCGCCCTTGAAAAACAGGAACGTCGGACGCGACTCGAGCTGCGGATCCTGCTGGAGCAGCTTCTGATACCGCTTCTCCAACGTGCCGAGATGATGCTTTTCCTCCTCGGCGAGGCGGTGGAACACGTGCCGCCCGCGCGGGTCCTTGGTGATGCGCGCCGCCCGAGTGTAGAACTCCAGGCCGCTCCGCTCGGTGGCAATGGCGATCCGAAGCGCGTCGCGGGCGAAGAGCAATTCGCTGGTCGTCCCCTCCTCGGCGGGCGGCCGACCAGTCCGGCACGCCTCACACGTCCCGTAAATCTGGACGACGCTCTGGCGAGCCGTGAAGCCGCGCGCCGTGGCGACTTCCTCGACCAACGATTCGATGTCGGAGCTGAGAAACTCGTACGAACGGTTGCAGCTCTTGCAGATCAGATGATAGTGCCGCGGATGGCGGTACGAATGCTCGAACCGAAAGCGCCCCTCGCCGAAGTCCACCTTTCGCGCAATGCCGGCTTCAACCATCCACTGCAGTGTCCGGTAGATCGTCGCCCGGCTGATGCGATGGTCCTCACGCTTGATCAGCTCCACCAGATCGTCGGCGCTCAAGTGGCCCTCCTGGCGGAGGAACACGTTGACGATCAGATCGCGCTTGCTGGAGCGCTTGGTGCCGGCGGGCCGAAGCTGGTCGAGATCGGGAAGTGCGGACGGCATGTGACTTCCAAGGTGCCTAAGTGCCTAGGGTGCCGAGCGTGCCTGGGTGCGAGTGCGTACAGTGCGTACAGTACGTAACGTGCTTGTGGTGCTTATGGTGCCTGCCGTGCGATCTCGCGCCCGTTCGCACTTGGAGGCGAAGGCACCGGGCACGTACATCCTTGGGCCCTGGGCCCTGGGCCCTATGCCCTATTTCCTATTCCCTAGACGTTAAAAGACGAGCCGCAACCGCAGGTCGAGGTCGCGTTCGGGTTCTTGATCGTGAAGCCGCCGCCGGTGATCGTGTCGACGAAGTCCACCTCGGCACCTTTCAAGTAGCTGAGGCTTACGGGGTCGACATACAGTCGAATGCCGTTGGACTCGATCGTCTGATCGCCGACGCCGCCGGTTTCTTCGATCATCAGCCCGTACTGGAAACCCGAGCAGCCACCGCCCTGCACGAACACCCGCAGGCCGCTCTCGGTCTTGTTCTCCTCGGCCAGCAGGTCCTTGATTTTGGAGGCCGCTGACTCGGTCACGGTAATGAAGCTCGGCACGAGGGCCGGCGTCGGGGTCACGGTTTGTGTCTCTGTCTGCATCTGTGTTGGTCCTAGCGTCTGATTCGAGGCCGACGCCGTGAATGGCAGTATATCGGACTCTAAATAAGACTATTTTTGTCCTATTTTACCAGAATCGTCAAACCCTTGCACCTGCAAGGGTTTCCAGACGTTCGCCTGAGTCGGCTTCGATCGACTGGTGGAGGCTGTCGCCGTGCGCGTCCATGGTGACGATGGCCGGGAAATCCTTTAGCTGAAGGTGCCACATCGCCTCAGGCGTCCCGAACTCCAGGAGCGACACCCCATCGACTCGGTCGATGCAGCGCGCGTAGAACTGCGCCGCGCCCCCAATCGCGTTGAGATAGACGGCGCCGGCATCCTTGAGTGCCGCGAGTGTCTTCGCCCCCATTCCACCTTTGCCCATCACCACGCGCACGCCGTACTTGCGGATGATGTCGCCTTGATAGGGCTCTTCGCGAATGCTCGTCGTGGGCCCTGCAGCGGTCACACGCCAGCCGTCGCCGTCCCTCGCAACCACCGGACCGCAGTGATAGATGACCCCATCTCGAAGGTCGACGGGTGGCATATGACTGACCAGATGGTGGTGCACGGCGTCGCGACCCGTGTAGGCGCGACCACTCAGAAGCACGACGTCCCCGACGCGCAACGTGCGAATCGTTTTCTCGTCGAGCGGCGCGGCCAGCGCAACCTCGCGGCCGGTCCGGCGAAAGCCAGCCTGGTCCATCATTGGCACCGTCGCAATTGAAGGATCTCGATACAGCCATCTCGTGATCGCTCCGCTGCGCCCATCGAGCTCGACGCCGAGCCGGCGGAACGCCCAGCAGTCGTACGCGACGGACACGAAAAAACTGGCCGGCAATCGGTTGAGCGCGCCAATCTTGCAGCCGATCAAGGATACGCGCCCGCCGAAGCCCATCGTGCCAACGCCAAGCGTGTTGACCGTGCGCATGATCTCGGCTTCGAGCTCCGCCAATCGCGGGTCCGGATTGACATCGTCGATCGTGCGAAACAGTTGCTCTTTGGCATGGACATATCCCGATGTGCGATCGCCGCCGATGCACACGCCGATCGCGCCCGGGGCACAACCTTTCCCTTGTGCCTGCCAGACCGCGTGCAGGATGCACTTACGCACACCTTCGAGCGTTCGATCGGCGCGACCCAAGTGCGGCAACTCCGTGGGGACGGAGTACTGCGCGTTCATGTTTTCGCAGCCTCCGCCTTTGAGGATCAGCTTGACCTCGACCTCGTCACGGTCCCACTGCTCGAAGTGAACAATCGGTGTGCCCGGTCCCAGGTTGTTCCCGCTATTCTCACCGGTCAACGAATCCACCGAGTTCGGGCGAAGCTTTCCGCGCCTGGTGGCCTCCGCGACCGCCGCCTTGATCTGCGCCTTCATCCAGATCTGATTCGCTCCCACCGGCGTCTTGACTTCGAACGTCGGCATGCCAGTGTCCTGACAGATCGCACCTTCGCCATCCGCGGCCTGATCGATGTTCTGCGCGATGATCGCGAGTGCCTGCGCCGAACGCGTGCCTTCTGGCTCCTCGTTCATCGCCACTCGCATCGCGGCGCGCACGTCGGGTGGAAGATCGGTCGACGTTTTGACGATGAGCGCGGTGATCGACTCGAGAAAGGCCGGCAGCATATGAATCTAGTCTAACAAGGCCCTGCCGAGCTGAGGGGTAAATGACGGGGGTTCTTCACGGAGGTTCTTCACGCGGGGTTCTTCACGGGGGTTCTTCTGAGGGGTAAATGACGGGGGTTCTTGACGGGGTTCTTCACGGGGGTTCTCCACGAAGGTTCTTCGCGGAGGCTCTGAACCATCGCCCAGAACCCTCCAAGAACCGTCGTGGAGAACCGGCGTGGAGAACCATCGTGCGGAACCGCGCCTATAATCGTGAATGTCCTTCCGCGTCGAACGCGATCCGCTCGGCGAGTTTCGTGTTCTTGCCGACGCGTACTACGGTGTCCAGACCGCGCGGGCGCGAGAGAACTTCGCCATCAGCGGCCTGATCGCGCCAGCCAGCCTCATCCGCGCGACTATTCTCGTCAAGCGCGCAGCTGCAGAAGCCAACCGCGACCTGGAGCGGCTCGAGCCGCGAATCGCCGATGCGATCATTGCGGCGGCCGACGAGGTGCTGAGCGGGAAGCTGCTCGATCAGTTCGTGGTGGACATCTATCAGGCAGGCGCCGGCACCTCACACAACATGAACGCGAATGAGGTGCTCGCCAATCGCGCGGCCGAGTTTTTGGGCGGCGTCAAAGGCCAATATGACGTGGTGCATCCCAACGACCACGTCAACATGAGCCAATCGACGAACGACGTGTTTCCGACCGCTACACGGCTCGCGTTGTCCATGGAGCATCCCGCGTTGGTGACGGAGTGCCGCGATCTCGCCTCGACCTTCGAGGACAAGGCCAGGGAGTGGGCCACCGCACTGAAGGTTGGGCGAACCCATCTGCAGGACGCGGTTCCCATGACGCTCGGACAGGAGTTCGACGGTTACGCGGCATGCCTCGCGTCGGCTGCGGCGGCCGCTGACGGCGCGGTCACGGCGCTGTACGAGCTCAACCTGGGCGCCACCGCCGTCGGCACGGGGTTGAATGCCGGCGATGATTACACGGTCGCCGCGATCAAGGCCCTCGTTCGCACAACCAGCCTGCCTTTGCGTCCCGCAGTCAATCGCTTTCGCGTTACGCAAAGTATGGGCGACATCGTCAGCTACTCGGGTGCGCTGCGGCGCATCGCGGTGGAGCTCGGCAAGATCGCCAGCGACCTTCGATTGCTGTCGATGGGGCCCAGAGCAGGTCTGGGTGAGATTCGGTTGCCGGCGGTTCAGCCTGGCTCGTCAATCATGCCAGGCAAGGTCAACCCGTCTATTCCGGAGATGGTCAACCAGGTGTGCTATCAAGTGCATGGCTGCGATGCCACCACGGCGATGGCCGGCGACGCAGGACAGCTCGAGCTCAACGTCATGATGCCGGTCATGGCGTGGAACACCCTCCATGCGCAACGAATCCTGACCAACGCGATGCGCACGCTGCGCGAGCGCACGGTCACGGGGATGACCGCGGACGTTGAGCGTAGCCGGGAGCTGCTCGATCGAAGCACCGCGACTGCGACAGCGTTGAGTCCTTACATCGGATACGCGGCGACGGCCGAGATCGCCAAAGCATCGGTCGAGACCGGACGCTCGATCCGCGACCTCGTGCGCGAGCGCGGCGTGTTGAGTGAGGAGGATCTCAACAACATCCTGAGCGCCGAGGCGATGACTCAACCCGGAGTCAGGGGCCGAGGTCCCAAATCGGGAGCGACCTCATGACCCACCGGACATGGCTCACAGGACTTTTGATCCTCGCGGCCATCGCGGGTCCGCTGGCGCAGGGCCAGCCGCGAGGAAAGCCACATAGCCGTCTGTTCCCTCCCCAGGACCTCGGTCTGCTGGAGGCGCCAGATCGCGATATCTGGCAGCACCCCGATCAGATCATGGACACCTTGAGCATCGCGGAGGCATCGATCGTTGCCGACATCGGGGCCGGCGCCGGCTGGTTCACGGTTCGATTGGCGAGGCGTGTCGGGCCCAATGGCCGGGTCTACGCCGAGGATGTGCAGCCTGAGATGGTCACGGCGATTTCGCGCCGAGTGGCGGCCGAGGGACTGCTGAACGTCAAGCCCGTGCTCGGCAAGGGCAGCGACCCAGGCCTTCCACCCTCGACGCTGCACGCCATCCTGATGGTCGATGCGTATCACGAGATTGATGAAAGTCGCGTCACGCTGCTTCGAAACCTGGCGAAATCGCTCCGACCCGAGGGGCGAATTGGGGTCGTGGACTTCAAGCTCGAAGGCGGCGGACCGGGACCTCCGACCGAGGAGCGCGTGCCACCCGAAATCGTCGTGAAGGAAGCGGCCCAGGCCGGCCTTCGACTGCTAACGCAGGAAACGTTCCTGCCGTATCAGGTACTTTCTGATCTTCGGCCTCGAACCCAAGCCCACGACGGCAGCGGCCAAACGAGTACCCCCAGCGAAGCTCCGCCTCAATCCGCCGAGAAGCGATGCGTCGGCTCCGCTTCGCTTGGGCTATGTTGTTTTGCCCCGCTCCGGGGTCCCCGCCGCGCGGACTCTGCGCGGTGGGGTGATCTCCGCGGGGCGAGACATCTTCTAAGGACTGGCCTCAGACGATGTCTTGTCCATTCGATCCAGAATGGCCCACACGCTCGGGAGCACGGCGCTGGCAATGCACACCTTCACGAAGTCCGCGGCGACAAACGGATAAAGTCCGGCTTGCAGTGCAGCCGTCAGCCCTACTGGCCCGCCTTGAGCCGACGTGAACCACGCCAGCCAGGACACGCCGCCGGCGAACAGTGTGCACAGTCCGGCGAGCATCGCCACCACCGAGGTGAAATACCGGCGGTCGAAGCCACGCTCTGCCAACCAACCGGTCACAAAGGCGGCGATCGGATAGGCGATGAGGTAACCGCCGGTCGGACCCAGCAGTCGACCGGCGCCTTGCGGCAGAATGGGCGAGGCTGCAAAAACGGGCGCCCCCACAATGCCGAGCAGCAAATATAGAATCTGGCTCGCCGCGCCAAGACGCGCGCCGAGCGCCGCCGCCCCAACCATCACGACCATGGGCTGCAGCGTGAGCGGAACCGGTGTGAAAGGCAGATGAACGCTGACCTGCGCCGCGACGGCCGTCAGCGCCGTCAGGAACAGCACGGATCCGAGCCGGATGCTGGTCCAGGCGGCAGACGATGCGGCACCAACGCTCACGTGGTCGAGCAACGTCGAGTCGTAGGTGACGAACGGGGCACGGGATGGCATAGCGGGCGATTGTAGTCAAATGAAGCGCGCGCTGACAATTGCGGGGAGCGATTCGGGTGCCGGGGCGGGCATCCAGGCAGACCTCAAGACGTTTGCGGCCCTCGGCGTGTACGGCACCTCGGCGATCACCGCGCTGACGGCGCAAAACACGCTCGGCGTGGCCGGTGTGCACGTCGTGCCGGCAGAGTTCGTGACCCTGCAAATCGAAACGGTCGTCTCCGATATCGGGTGCGACGCCGTCAAGACCGGCATGCTCGCTAGTGCCGCTATTGTCGAGGCCGTCGCAGCGGCCATCGAGGCGCTCGACTTGCCGAACCTCGTGGTCGATCCGGTGATGGTGGCCAAAGGGGGCGATCGATTGCTCGATGCGGATGCCGTCCACGCCATTCGCGTGTCGCTCCTCCGGCTCGCACGAGTCGTCACGCCGAACATCCCGGAAGCTGAAGTTCTGGCCGGGATGACCATTCGATCCGTGGACGATATGCGCGCCGCTGGACAGAAACTGCTGCGACTCGGTTGCCGAGCAGTCGTGGTCAAGGGTGGGCACCTGCAAGGCCACGAGTCGACGGATGTGCTCGTCGAGACCTCTCGCGACAAGACGTTATCGGCCGCGCGAGTCGTCGGCCCGCACACCCATGGAACCGGCTGCACGTTCGCGGCAGCTATCGCTGCGCGATTGGCTCTTGGGGATACTCTGGAAGCCGCCGTGCAAGGCGCCAAGGACTATGTTACCTGCGCCATGCAGCATGGGCTCGACATCGGCGCGGGGCATCAGCCGCTTGGACACTTCTGGCACACACGATGACTCACCACGATTCTGAGACCACTGTCAGCTCCCTGACCGCCGCGCGATGGCGAGTCGCCCTCACGCTCACGATCGCCATGATGGTGTTGTATTTCGGGTTCATCCTGCTCGTGGCCTTCAACAAGCCGCTGCTTGGGCGCGAAATCGTCCACGGGCTGAGCCTGGGAATTCTGCTCGGCGCGCTGGTGATCGTCTCGGCGTGGCTTCTCATCTGGATCTACGTACGTTGGGCCAACACGCACTACGACGTGGGCGTGGCCCGGCTTCAGGCGCTTCGACCTGGCCCAGGACAAGCCCGAGGGCGTTCGTGAACGCCGGTGCGGGAACGGCGGTCGGTCAGGCCAACCCGACCGCCATTGCCGGATTCTTGATCTTCGTCGCGGCCACGATGCTCATTACCTATTGGGCGTCCCGCCGAACCAAGACCACGGAACACTTTTACGCCGCCGGGCGCAGCATCACGGGCTTTCAGAACGGGATGGCCCTCGCGGGCGACTACATGAGTGCGGCCAGCTTTCTGGGAATTGCCGGCCTGGTCGCGCTCTCGGGGTTCGATGGGCTCATTTACTCGATCGGCTTTCTCGTGGGTTGGCCGATCGTCATGTTCCTCATCGCCGAGCCGCTCAGAAACCTCGGGCGCTTCACCTTCACGGACGTCGTTGCGTATCGCCTGCGGCAGGCCCCCGTCAGAGTCGCGGCGGCCACGGGTTCACTGGCGGTGGTGTCCTTTTATCTGATCGCCCAGATGGTCGGCGCCGGCAACCTGGTTCGGCTCCTCTTCGGCATCGACTACTCATCCGCGGTCGTCATCGTCGGCTTGGTGATGCTGGCCTATGTCTTGTTTGGCGGGATGATTGCCACGACGTGGGTCCAGATCGTGAAGGCGATTCTGCTACTGGCCGGCGCCTTCATGCTGGCGGCGCTCGTGTTGGCGCGCTTCGACTTCAACCCGCTGACGCTTTTTGCAGCGGCGGCCGACCGATATGGCGCGGGAGTCCTGGCGCCTGGCCGGCTGGTGTCGGATCCGTGGGATGCCGTTTCGTTGGGACTCTCGTTGATGCTGGGGACGGCCGGCCTGCCTCACATCTTGATGCGCTTCTACACCGTGCCCGATGCCAAGACGGCGCGCGAGTCGGTGACCTATGCGGCGGGCTTCATCGGCGTCTTCTATCTGTTGACGTTTGTGCTCGGGTTTGGCGCGATGGTACTGGTCGGTCAGGACCAGATTCGTGCAATCGATTCGGGCGGCAACATGGCGGCGCCGCTTCTCGCCGAAGTGGTCGGCGGTAGGCCGTTCCTCGGGTTCATCGCGGCGGTCGCGTTTGCCACCATCCTGGCCGTGGTTGCGGGGCTGACCCTGTCGGGGGCGGCTGCGCTCTCGCACGATCTGTGGGTCCACGTGGTGCGACACGGCGTCGCGGACGAGTCCGAGCAGTTTCGCGTGGCGCGCGTGTCCACCCTGGTGCTGGGAGCGCTCGCGATCGTGCTCGGCGTCCTGTTTCAAGGACAGAATGTGGCGTTCATGGTCGGCCTTGCGTTCGCGATTGCTGCGAGCGCGAATTTTCCGGCGCTCGTCTTGTCGATGTTCTGGCGACCGTTCTCGACGCGCGGCGCCCAGGCAAGCATGCTCGTCGGGACCGTCTCGGCACTCGCGTTGATCTACCTGTCGCCGACGGTTCAAGTCGGGCTGCTTGGCCGCGCGTCAGCGCCCTTTCCGCTGACCAATCCCGGCATCGTCACGATTCCGCTGTCGTTCATCGTGGGAATCGCCATGTCGCTGGCGACGCCCGATGCGAACGCGGTTGAGAAGTTCAGCGAACTTGAACATCGGTTACACGTGGGGCACGACTAAGGACTCGCTTCGCTCGTCGGACTCGCGTCTTTGGCGCTCGTGGGACTCGGCGGCTGCACCGCCTCGTGCGGGCCTCGCCGTTCGGCTCGGCTTGCGATTTCGTTGAAACGGGTTGCTCGAACTTCAGCAGGACGATGGCATTTGGGAAGAGGCGAGCCGAACGGCGAGCCCCCCACGAGCGCCGAAGGCGCGAGTCCTACGAAGCGAGCCGAAGGCGAGCGAGTCCTACCGCTGTGAACAGTCCCTCGCTCCTCGCGATTACAATCAATTCGTGCTCAACCGCACGTCGGTCACGACCGCCGAGCTCGATTTGCCGTCGCTGATTCGACTCGTCGACGCCCCCGCGACAGGAGCCGTCACGACGTTCGTCGGTCTCGTGCGCGATCACAATCAGGGACGTCGCGTGCTGCACCTGTTGTACGAAGCGTACGAACCGCTCGCGGAGCGCGCCCTTCAGCGCATTGTCGACGAGGCGCGTGAGCGCTGGCCGGCCGTCACGCTCGCCATCCATCATCGGATCGGTCGACTTGCCATCGGCGAAGCCAGCGTCGCGATTGCTGCCTCGTCGCCGCACCGCACGGACGCGTTCGCGGCCTGCCGCTATGCCATCGAACGAATCAAGCAGATTGTGCCGATCTGGAAACACGAGTACTTCGAAGGAGGCGACGTCTGGATCGAAGGCGCCACCGCGGATCCGGACGATGTGACGGCCCGTGAGGCGGCCATGAGGATCGCATGCGCGTGACCATCCGCTTGTTTGCGCGCCTGCGAGATCTTGTTGGACAGGGCGAACTGGTGCGCGACCTGCCCGTGCAATCAACGGTAGCGACGGTTTGGGATCAACTGGCCGCAGAGTTCCCCGCGGTCGCTCCCTATGCCGCCTCGATGTCGTGTGCGGTCAACGCTGATTATGCCCGCCTGACGACTGTCGTGCGCGACGGAGACGAGATTGCGTTTCTCCCCCCGGTCTCCGGCGGGTAGACATCTTCTAAGGCCAATATCGTGAGTATTGAAGCAAGTCTTCGCCTGGCGTAGAAGATGTCTCGCCCCGCGGAGCGGGGCAAACGACATAGCCGCTTGCGAAGCGGAGCCTACGCGTCTCTACTCGGCGGCTTGAGGCGGAGCTTCGCTAGCAATCGTAGAATGTAAACATGCTGGATAAGTTGGCGTCGGTCGAGGCCCGTTACGAGGAGCTGCTGGCATCACTGGGTACGTCGGCGGTCCAGAACGACCCGTCGGAGTATCGAAAGCAAGCGAAGGCCGCCTCCGACCTGCAGCCGCTGGTCGACAAGTTCCGCGAGTACAAGGACGTCGCCCGCAAGATCGTTGACGCCGAAGAGCTCGCCAAGGGGACCGACGCCGACATGCGGGCACTTGCGGAGGAGGAACTCACCGGCCTCACGACACAACGCGATCAACTCGAAGCCGAGCTCAAAATACTGTTGCTGCCGAAGGATCCAAACGATGAGAAGAACGTCATCGTTGAGATTCGCGGCGGCACTGGCGGCGAGGAAGCGGCGCTGTTTGCCGGCGATCTGTACCGAATGTACAGCCGTTACGCGGAACGTCAGGGCTGGAAGCTGGAGATCCTGTCCCTCAGCGAAGCGGGCCAGGGGGGCATCAAGGAACTGATCGCCAACATCGAGGGCAAGGGGGTCTATAGCCGGCTGAAGTACGAGAGCGGCGTGCATCGCGTCCAGCGGGTGCCGGCCACCGAGGCGAGTGGTCGCATCCACACGTCCACGGCCACGGTTGCAGTGCTTCCAGAGGCCGACGAGATTGACGTGCAGATCGAGGCCAAGGACCTACGGATCGACACGTTCTGTTCAAGCGGCCCCGGCGGGCAAAGCGTCAACACGACTTATTCCGCGGTTCGGGTCACGCACATTCCCACCGGGCTCGTTGTCTCGCAGCAAGATGAAAAGTCGCAGATCAAGAATCGCGCGAAGGCGCTCAAGGTGCTGCGATCACGGCTCTACGAGATCGAGATGCGCAAGCAGCAGGAGGCCATTGCCAAGGAACGTCGGGGCCAGGTGGGTACCGGCGAGCGTTCCGAGAAAATCAGGACCTACAACTTTCCTCAGAACCGGATCACCGACCATCGGATCAACTTCACTACCCATCAGCTGTACCCGATGCTCGACGGCAACCTCAACGAGATGATCGAGGCCCTGACGACTTACTACACGGCGGAGAGGCTCAAGGAGGCGACCGATGTCGAATCGGGCTCGAACTCCTCGGTCCATTGACATTCAGTGACCTACCATGCCCTGGCGCGCGAAGCGCGTGACGTTCTCGAAGACGCCGGCATCTCGCAGATCACGGCCGCCTTCGATGTCGAGATTCTGGCCCGTCACATCCTCGGGTGGGACCGCGGCTCCTGGCTCGCCCGTCGGAACGAGACGGCCGACGATGAGTTCCGTCGCGCTTACGCAGTCCTCATCGCCAGACGTGCAAGCCGCGAGCCCGTCGCCTACGTTCGCGGCATCCAGGAATTCTGGGGACGGGATTTCGAGGTCGGACCGGGGGTGTTGATTCCGAGGCCCGAAACCGAACTCATCATCGAGGCCGCTGACACGTTCTTGCGGGATCGAGCGAACGTCAAAGTCGTCGATCTCGGGACTGGAAGCGGCTGCATCGCCGTCACGCTTGCGTTAGAGCACCCCTTGGCGCAAGTCTTCGCCACTGACATTTCTGACGAGGCGCTCGAGATCGCGCAACGAAACGCCGCCCGGCTGGGCGCATCACGCATCGAATTCCGACACGGCGCCCTGCTCGCCGATGTGCCGGGACCGATCGATCTGATTGTGACCAATCCGCCCTACGTTGCCCGAGCCGATCGTCTTGGCCTCGCGCCCGAAGTGCGCGACTTCGAGCCCGACGCCGCCCTCTACGGCAGCGATGATGGCCTCGGCATCATGACGAGCATTTTCGACAGCTGTCGCGATGCACTGGCAATGGGCGGACGATTGATCACGGAAATCGGATTCGGCCAGGACGATCGCGTGAAGCGCGCGCTCCAGGCGTTCCCTGAATATGTCCTGGAATCCACGATCGATGACCTGCAACGCATTCCACGGGTCATGGTCCTGCGACGCCACCCCTAGCCCCAGCACGCATACCTGAACCGACAACCGGCCACCGGCACCGGCCACCGGCCACCGGCCACCGGCCACTGAAAGCTATACTCCCCGCATGTCGTGCCTGTTTTGCAAGATCGTGGCGGGCGAGATCCCAGCCAAACGTGTTTACGAGGACGAGATCGTCGTGGCCTTCGAGGACATCAACCCCCAAGCGCCCGTCCACGTCCTGGTGATTCCGAAGCGTCACGTTGCGACGCTCAACGATTTGCAGGCAAGCGATGACCAGCTGGTGGGCACGTTGGTGCGGCGTGCAGCGGCAATTGCCGGCGAGCGCGGACTAGCCGCAGGCGGCTATCGCACGGTGTTCAACTGCAACAGCGATGCAGGGCAAACGGTCTTTCACATCCACTTGCACCTTCTTGGCGGTCGCCGACTCACCTGGCCTCCTGGGTGAAGGTTCCAGGGTTCCATGGTTCCAGGGTTCCAGGGTTCCAGGTTCCAAGGTTCCAAAGTTCCACGCTTCCAAGGTTCGATGTCCAACGTTCACCGGAACTGGAACTTTGGAACTCTGGAACCCTGGAACCTTGGAACTCTCAGGGGAGGGCGAGCAAATAGCGACCGAGCCCGTGGTCCTTCCGCAGCTCGAAATCAACCGCACGATAGCCTCGAGCAAAATAGCTTTCGAAGATCTCACGGGTCTGGAGTCGCCATTCGAGTGCCAGGTCGGGCGCTTCCTGCTGCATCTCGGTGAACCTCATCGGGATCTCGACCCAGACACGTCTCTCTGAGAGCGACAGGTCGCCTGATTGGATGGCCCGCCACGGGCCCTGACTGACACTCGCGTTCGCGAGCGGCGCTTCGATGACCTCGCGCGCTCGAACCGCCATGACAGCGTCCGCGTCGATCCGTCGGCGGACGTGCGGTTCGCGCAGCTGCCATTCGACGACAAAACGATCGGTCGGCGTCCCGCGATGCAGGGCGCTCGTCGACTCGCCATAAAGATTTCGCACATACTCACCGCAGACGACGCCGAGCCGCGTGAAGTTGAGATGGGCGTTGAGCGCCTGCAGGGGGTCGAACGTCCATTCCATCAGGTCGAATCCACCAGCCAATGCCCGCTCTCGCTGCGCCAGCTTCAGCCGCCGGCCCAAGCCGCTGCGACGATGCTCAGGCAGAACGCCCATCATGTGGGACCATTGTGTGGGCCGCCCTTCCTTAAGGCCCACAATCGAGAACGCGAATCCAATCATTCGTTCTGCCGCGTCGAAGGCACCAATCAGGATGCCCCCGCGTTTCACCGTGATGATGAAAACGGGAACGGTCACGAGATCGGCGCTGTCCGTGTAGCCCCAGATCGCTCGTTCGAGCTCGACGACTGCCTGGAACTCCTCGAGACCGTGGAGGTCTCGGATGACGGGAGCGCTGTCAGGAGGTCGGCATCGTGAATGGTGGTCAGCAGGTCCCGAAGCGAGCGAATGACCAGGACGCCTGGCGGTAACGCCGCGGGCACCTCGCCCGAGCGCCGAATGAGGACGGCGCGCATCCCGGCAGCAACCGCGCCCTCGATGTCTGCCTTCAGGCTGTCACCGACCATGACGGCGTCGGCCGCTCGCACCTTTGCCTCACGAAGAGCAGTCTCGAAGATGCTCGGATGCGGTTTCATGAATCCGTGCTCAGCCGACGAAATACCAATCGACAGCAAGGCATCGAGCTTGAAGTGCGCCTTGAACGCTTCGAGGCTTCGGTGCGAGTTGGAAATGACGCCGAGCGTCAAGCCACGCTCGGCGAGCGCCCTCAGCACCGGCTCGACGTCATCGTACATCTCGAAGTGATGATTCCCAGCCCACTGCTCGTAGATTCGCTGGGCAACCGCGACCACCGCCGGTCCGCGGCCGCCCATATGCTCGATGATCGTCGCCGTGTAATGAACAAACAGGGCATCGTCATACATCGGCTCCTCGACTTCGTCGAGGATGAACGACGCGGCAGCGACCGCCGCCTCAAACCGGCTGGCATCGACGATGAAACCCGGCATCCGCGCAGAAACGCGCGTATCCTTCACCCTGAAACGTCGGGCCGGGATAGATCAGCGTGAAGTCGACGTCGAAGAATACGGCGCGCGCTCGAACCGATGGCGCACCCGCGACTGTCATCGAGGTGAATTGACTCGTGCCACTAGCGTCACGGTGGACGCATCAGGCAAGGGCGGCGCCGCAGCGGCAGATCCCTCAGTCATCTGCCACGGACCGGCAACCACAACGACTGCCCTCGAAGGATCGAGGAGTCGTCGTGCGACGGCGTTTACGCCGTCCAACGTCACTGCCTCCAGGAACCCCGGAAGGTCGCGATCGTAGTCCGGACCCAACCCGTGGAACTCGGCGCTCAACAGGAACCCGGCAATGCCGGCGTTGGTTTCGAGCTGCCGCGGGATCGATCCAATCAGGTACTGCTTGGACTCGTCGAATTCCTTGGGTGTCAGCCCCCCCTCGCGCACGAGCGTCAGCTCATGATCGATCGACGCGAGCGTGCGCTCGACGTTTTCGGCGGAGACCCCCGCACGGATCATGAGAGGGCCGGCGGCGAGCGTCGCATCGAGGCTGCTGTATACGTAGTAGGCCATGCCCTGGCGCTCGCGGATGCTGTCGCCCAACCGCCCGCCGAGTGCGTACTGACCCAGCGCGTTGTTCATGACCCAAGCGTCATAGTACGAGGGATCCGCGCGCCGGACGCCGATCACGCCATAGGCCACGTCGGCCTGCGCCTTGCTCATCATCGGGACGACGAAGAAGTCCCGCGTTGATGCGAGCCCCACGTCGGCCAGCGGCGGCTCTGCGCAACGCTCTGCACGCCATGGTGAAAACCACCGATCGGTCACCTGAATGACAGTCGCTGGCGTGACATCTCCGGTTACGACGACGGTCGTGCCCTCCGGCCCAAACCACCTGCGGTGAAAAGTCACGAGGTCATCGCGCGTGATACCCCGCACCGTGGCGGTGGTGCCTCGCGGGCGACGGCCGTAGGGGTGCGTGGGATAGAGGCGACCCATCAACACGTCCACGGCGACGGCGCCAGGATCGTCCTCATCCTGAAGAATCGCCGTGATCAGCTCGGCACGACGAGTTTCGACCTCTGCTTCATCGAACCTCGGGCGGCAAATCACCTCGGCCACCAGCTCAAAAATGGCTTCGAAGTCTTCGGCGAGGCACGTGGCGCTGACCGTCAACTGATGACGACCCGCAATCACGGAAAGAGAGGCTCCTCGTCCATCCAGCTCGTCGGCAATATCAGCTGCGGTTCGAGTCTCCGTTCCTCGATCGAGTACGCGGGCCAGCAACGCCGCCGTGCCTTCGGCGCCGCCCGGGTCGTAGTAAGCGCCGGCTCGGAGGCCGACCAGAATCGTGACCGCAGGGGTCGTGTTGGTTTCTTTCGCCACGACGACGATGCCGCCAGGCAGCGTGCGGCGCAAAGGATTTATGGGCACGGCTCGAACCACCCGATGGTGCGGTTGTCCCGCGTCAAGTAGCGGCGAGCGGCGGCGTTGACCTCGTCCAAGGTCACGCGCGCCAGTCGAGGCATCAGTTCGCGGTAGGTAGTCCACGTCGCAATCGTGGCGAAGTATCCGAGCTGGTGGGCAATGTCTGTGACGCTGTCGCCGTCGTAAACAAACCGCGCGCGAAGCTGTCTTCGGACCTTCGTAAGCTCGGCTTCCGTGATCCCGTCGCGCGTGAGGCGTTCGAGCTCCGACAGCACCGCCTCTTCGACCGCCCGCAACGTTTGGCCGTCAGCAACCGTTGCCCAGAGGTAGTAGAGGAACGGGTCTTCAGTAGGAATCAGCGCGCCACCAATCGCTGATGCCAATCCCTGGTCCACGACTGCTCGATAGAGCCGGGCACTGCGCTGCGGCGTCGGCACTTTGTGTCCAGACCACAGGTTCAGTCCGGAGGCGCCGCTCAAGGCAGCGTCGACGAAAAGCATCGCGAAGAAGTCGGGGTCGTCGAACGCTGGGGCGTGAAACGCTGCTCGCCAGTAGGAGGCGGCCCCCGGCTTTCGAAAGTGCACACGGCGCTCGGCGAGCTGGGGCGGTTCGATGCTGCGCAGTCGTGGCGGTGCCGCTCCCTCCTCGATCGATCCAAAATGATGCTCGACGCGCTTGAGTACGTCCTCGGTCGCCACGTCGCCGACAACCACGAGCGTCGCATTGTTCGGCACGTAATATTGCCGATAGTGAGCATAGAGGTCGTCGCGCGTCATCGTTTCGAGGTCGCGCAGCCATCCAATCGTTGGATGCTGATAGGGATGGACCCTGAACGCCGCCGACGTCAGCTCGATATCGAGCAATTGCTCCGGGTCGTTCTCCCCGCCTTTCAGCTCCGAGATGATGACGGTGCGCTCTGATTCACAGTCGTCGGGTGCATAGAGGCACGAGCTCATGCGCTCCGCCTCGATGAACAACATGCGATCGAGCGCGTCACGCGAGGCGGTTTCGAGGTAGGTGGTTTGATCGACCCAGGTGTAGCCGTTCCAGGTGCCGCCGAACTGCTCGATGATGCCTTTGACCTGATCTCTGGGGATGTTGCGGGTCCCCTTGAAGTTCATGTGCTCGACCCAGTGCGAAGCACCGGTTCGACCCGGACCCTCGTTCTTGGACCCCACCCTGTACCAACACCAGACCGACGCCAGTGGCGCCGTGTGGACTTCCTGAACGAGCACCCGCAGGCCGTTGTCGAGCACGGCCTCCCGGACGCTGGGGGTGGCGAGCTCGAGGGGCGACACGGCCATACAGCCATTATTACAATAGACAGATTGCCATGCCCGAGTGGAAGGACACGTGCAACCTGCCGCGAACCGCCTTCTCGATGAAGGCCAACCTGCAAACGGCTGAGCCAGCAGCCCTTGCTCGTTGGCGCGAGATCGATCTGTACGGCCAGCTCCGCCGTGCGCGTGCGGGCGCACCCACGTTCATCCTGCACGACGGGCCGCCCTACGCCAACGGCGAGGTTCATATCGGAACCGCGCTCAACAAGGTCCTCAAGGATCTCGTGGTGAAGTCGCGCAGTATGGCGGGCTTTGATGCGCCGTACGTCCCGGGGTGGGACTGTCATGGACTACCGATTGAGCTGAAGGTCGATCGCCAGCTCGGACCGAAGAAGAAGCAGATGTCGATTGCCGACTTTCGACGCGAATGCCGCGCGTACGCGAGCAAATACGTTGGCATCATGCGCGAGGACTTCAAGCGGCTCGGCGTCTTCGGCACTTGGGCGGAGCCCTATCTCACGATGGACCCCACCTATCAGGCGGCCATCGTCCGCGCGCTCGGGCGATTCGTTGAGCAGGGCATGGTCTACAAGGGCAAGAAGCCCGTCCATTGGTGCATGCACTGTCGCACGGCGCTGGCCGAGGCCGAAGTGGAGTACGAGCCGCACACTTCGCCGTCGATCTATGTCGAGTTTCCGCTCGCCGAGCGGTGTGCGCCCGAGTTGGCTCAGAGACTTCCAGCACTCGCAGGCCGGCAGGTCTCAGTCCTGATCTGGACCACGACGCCGTGGACGATTCCGTCGAATCTGGGCGTGGCCTTCCATCCTGAGTTCGAGTATGGCGCGTACCCCGTGCAGTCAGCGGCGGCTCCCGTCGTGATCCTTGCGAAGGACCTCGCGGAGCAGGTCGCTCAGAAAACTGGACGCGTGCTGGGTCCAGCGCTCGCCACGTTTGAAGGACGCGTCCTCGAGCGCCTCGTGTTCGAGCATCCGCTCTACGGGCGCGACTCTCTTGCAGTGCTCGGAGACTACGTCACACTCGACGCAGGGACGGGCGTCGTCCACACAGCACCAGGGCACGGCGCTGATGACTATCAGACCGGCATCAAGTACGGCCTCGAGATCTACGGTCCACTCGATGCTGGTGGTCATTTTCTCGAGTCTGTCGAACTGTTCGGCGGCCTGCAGGTGCTCGACGCCAATCCGAAAATCGAATCGGCGCTGGCGGAGCGGGGACGCCTCTGGCATCGCGAGGACTACGATCATTCATATCCGCACTGCTGGCGCTGCCACAACCCCGTGATCTTTCTCGCCACGTCACAGTGGTTCATTGCCATGGACGGCGCGGAGCTTCGGCAGCGTGCCTTGCGATCGATTGACGCGACGCGCTGGATTCCGTCCTGGGGCCGCGAGCGCATCTACAACATGATTGCGAACCGGCCGGACTGGTGCATCTCGCGCCAGCGCACGTGGGGTGTGCCAATCCCAGCCGTGGACTGCAAGACCTGTGGACAGCCGGTCTTGACCAAAGCCCTCACCGATCGTGCGGCGGCGGTGTTCGACGTTCACGGGGCCGACGCTTGGTACGAGCGGCCGATCGAGGAGTTCGTTCCACCGGATCTGCGCTGCCCCTCGTGCGGCGAGCGCCAATTCGAGCGCGAGGGAAACATTCTCGACGTGTGGTTCGACTCCGGCTCGAGTCACGAGGCTGTGCTCTCGAGGCGCGAGGAGCTGCGCTGGCCGGCCGACATCTATCTCGAAGGGTCCGACCAGCATCGCGGCTGGTTCCATAGCTCGCTTCTCGTCGGAATTGGCACACGGGGCCGGGCACCATTCGACCAGGTGCTCACGCATGGCTTTGTCGTCGACGAGCAAGGCCGCAAGATGTCGAAGTCGCTAGGCAACACGATCGCGCCGCAAGACGTGATGAAGCAAAGTGGTGCGGATGTGCTGCGTCTCTGGGTTTCGATGGTCGATTATCGGGAGGACATCCGCCTCGGCAAAGAAATCCTGGCGCGTGTGGTCGAGGCGTATCGGAAGTTCCGGAACGTCCTCCGCGTCCTGATGGCCAACCTGTACGATTTCAATCCAGCCACCGACATGGTGCCGCGTGAGCGCATGCTCGAAATCGATCGGTGGGCGATGGCGCGCTACGCTTCGGTCGCCTCCAGAATGGTGCACGCCTACGAGGATTACGACTACCCGACGCTTTATCACGCGGCTAACTCGTTCATTACCGTGGATCTGAGCGCCTTTTACGTCGACGTGACCAAGGATCGCATGTATACCTTCGGCGCCGAGTCACCTGCACGCCGCTCGGGTCAATCCACGATGTTCCTGATTGCCGACGGTCTGGCACGACTGCTGGCGCCGGTGCTGCCGTTCACGATGGACGAGGTCTGGCGCAGTCTGCCAGGAGACCGTGAAGCATCGGTTCACCTCGCCTTGTTTCCATCTTCGCTCCCGCAATGGCAAGACGATGGGTTGCTGGAGCGGTGGGCGCTCTTGAGCTCGGTGCGGGATCAGGTCAACGTGGCACTCGAGGAACAGCGCCAGCAGAAGGTGATCACCTCTTCGCTTTCGGCTCGCGTGAGCGTTGCAGCTTCTGGCTCGCTTGCGGAACTACTGGAACACTATCGTCAAGAGCTGCCGGCGATCTTTGGCGTCTCACACGTCGTCCTCGATCAGGCGCCTAGGGAGGCGACGAGCGTCACCGTGTCGGTTTATCGAGCGGACGGCACCAAGTGCGAACGTTGCTGGCGGTATGTGCCGTCTGTGAGCGACGCGCCAGAATTCGAGGGGTTGTGCGAACGCTGCGTTGATGCGCTCTCGCAACCGCCGCAGCTTGGGCGTGCGTCGTGAACACCAGCGGGATCTCACGTCGTTTCGAGGCGCTCGTGGTGCTCGGAATCGTCGTCGCCGACCAGGTCACGAAGGCGCTGGTGCGCCAGTCGCTGACGTTGCACGAGAGTATTTCGATCATTCCGGACCTGTTGGCGCTGACGCGGGTGCACAACACGGGCGCAGCGTTCGGGATGTTGAACGCCATGGAGTTTCCGGGCAAGACGGTAGTCCTGACTGCGGTGGCCACGTGTCGCGCTCGGAGGCGTCGCTTGGTATGCCGCGACCGTGCCGGCCACGGACCGGCTGGCACGAGCGGGTGTCGCCTGTATTCTGGGAGGGGCAATCGGCAACCTGATCGATCGAACCACCGCCGGATACGTGCTGGATTTCGTGGACGCGTCGTGGCGCGGGTGGCACTTCTGGGCCTTCAACGTGGCTGACGCGGCCATCACCGTTGGCGTAGTTTTCATGGTTTTGGACCTTCTGGGGGTGGGACGCCGTGCATCCAATCCTGCTTGAGCTCGGGCCGATCACCATCTATTCATACGGGGTTCTGCTGGCCGCGGCCTATCTGCTCGGCCTGTGGATGGCCTCGCGCCGAGCCCGGCAGGCGGGACTCGATGCCAACCGGGTTCTGGACCTCGGCATCTGGGTCATCATCGCGGCGCTGGTTGGCGCAAAGGCACTGCTCTTCGTCGTGGATTTCGAGCAGTTCACGAGCAGTTGGCAGGATTTCACGACGCTGCTGCGCTCAGGCGGCGTATTTTACGGCGGGTTGATTGCGGCAGTGGTCGTCTGCATCTATCAACTGCGGAAGCATCGCCTGCCACTCTGGACCTCGGGTGACCTGTTCGCTCCAGGTATTGCCCTGGGCTACATGGTCGGGCGTCTCGGCTGTCTGATGGCGGGCTGCTGTTACGGTAAGCCCACCGATGTTGCGTGGGCGATAACGTTCACGGATCCGGTTGCCAACCTCAACGTCGGGACGCCGCTCAACGTGCCGCTCCATCCGACGCAGGGGTACGAGTCGCTGGCCGGACTGATCATTCTCGTCGTCCTGCTTGCGTTCGAGCGTCGGGGCCGCGCGTTCCCGGGTCGGACGTTCTGGTTGTTCGTGCTGCTCTATGCAGTGTCGCGGTTCGTGATCGAGTTCTATCGAGGCGATGATCGTGGCGTGGTGCTCGGGCTGCTCTCGACTTCGCAGTTCATTTCGGTCGTGCTCGCGCCGCTCAGTCTCATCATGCTGTGGTATCTCAGCCGGCCGGCGCGACCGCCTGCGGCCGAGACACCGGCACGACCGAGAAAACCCCGGTTCGCGTGAACCGTCTCGAGATCCGAGTCGACGCCGAGCACGAAGGCCTTCGCCTCGATCGGGTGCTCGCGAGCGAAGTCGTCGGCTACTCACGGTCGCAGATCCAGCGACTGATCGGGGACGGCCATGTGACCCTGCCACGAGTGAAGACGGCAAAGGCGAACACGGCGGTTCGTAATGGGGACGTCATCTCCATCGAGCTTCCCGAACCGGTCGCCGCGGCGCCGGCGGCCGAAGATCTGCCGCTCGAAATCGTCTATCAAGACAGCGACGTGATCGTGATCAACAAACCGGCGGGGATGGTCGTCCACCCGGGCGCCGGGCATGAGGGGGGAACGCTCGTCAATGCCCTGCTCCACCACGTCGATGATCTCAGCGGCATCGGGGGAGAGCGTCGGCCTGGCATCGTCCACCGACTCGACAAGGGGACGTCAGGCGTGATGGTCGTCGCCAAGCATGACGCGGCCCACCAAGAGCTGGCAAGGCAGTTTCACGATCGTGAAGTCGAGAAAGTGTACGTGGTGCTGGTTTGGGGACTGGTCCAGCAGCGCAAGCGCATCGACATCCCGATCGGCCGGGATCCGGTGCATCGCGAGAAGATCTCCACGCGCGCCAGGCGGGCGCGCTCCGCCGTCACCCGCGTGGTCTGGGCGCGTCACGTCCCGGGCGTGTCACTGCTACGGGTGGCGATTGCAACCGGACGCACTCATCAGATCCGGGTTCACCTGAGCGCAATCGGGCACCCGATCGTCGGCGATGCCCTCTATGGGGGCGTGCACCGCCGCACGCCGCATCACCTTCGGGCCGTTCAACGGTTGACGCGCCCATTCCTCCACGCCGAGCGGCTGGCCTTTACCCAGCCACGCACTCGAGACGCGCTCGAGTTTACGGTGCCGCTGCCCGACGACCTGCGTTCGGTCGTCGAGGCCATTGAGCCGAAACTTCTCGATATGCTCGAAGGGCGGGAGATCGCTGATGAAGACGACCCACGCAACCGTTGAGGACCACCGCGCGGTGTACGAGGGCCGCATCTTCCAGCTGGATGTCGATCGGGTGCGGTTGCCCGGCGGACACACGG
Source organism: uncultured Acidobacteriota bacterium (assembly GCA_963802675.1). Classification (GTDB taxonomy): domain Bacteria; phylum Acidobacteriota; class Vicinamibacteria; order Vicinamibacterales; family UBA2999; genus JACCSI01. The sequence goes on along the minus strand of CAWDJL010000013.1, from coordinate 652,205 downwards.
TGACGCTCGAAGTGATCCGCCATCCCGGCTCGGTCGTGATCGTGCCGATGCCGTCGGCCACCGAGGTCATCCTGATCCGACAGTATCGCTACTCGATCGATCGATGGATCTGGGAGCTGCCAGCCGGCACTTTGAAGCCGTCCGAAGATCCGTTAGCGGGTGCCGCACGCGAGTGTGAGGAAGAGATCGGACTCGTGCCGGGAAACCTTACTCGCCTTGGTGCTTACTATCCGACGCCGGGCTTCTGCGACGAATTGATGATCTTCTTCCGCTGCGGCGACCTTCGGGCGCCTGCAAGCGATTCCATGGTCCGCAAGGATGAGGACGAAGAGCTGGAGCCGCGTACTTTCAGTCTTGTTGAAGCGCAACGGCTCGTCGAAACGGGAGAAATTGTCGATATGAAGACTGTGGTGGGGTTGACGCTGGTTTGACGGAAGTTACAAGTTACAAGTCACAAGTTCAAAACTTTGAAACTCGGTTTGTAACTCGGTACTTGTAACTTGTAACTAATCGTCCGCCTACTGCATCGCGTGATGGGCGGCGCGCTTGGCCGCCTTCTTCGTCTGTGACGATCGCGAGGCCGAGAGCAACGCCAGCAGCAGCACTTCGTCAATCGTGTTGACCAAGTGAATGGTCAGGCCGCGACGCAGCTCGTCGTTGAGATCCTCGTTCACGTTCTTCGCGTTCTGCCGCGGGAGGATGATCTCTTTGATGCCAAGCCGCTTGGCGGCCAGCACCTTCTCCTTGATACCTCCGACCGGCAGCACACGACCCGAGAGGGTAATCTCGCCGGTCATGGCCACATCGCCGCGTACCGGCCGGCGAGACAGTTCGGAAACGAGAGCGGCGACCATCGTCACGCCCGCGGAGGGGCCGTCTTTGGGAATCGCCCCGGACGGCACGTGCAAGTGGATTTCCGACCCCTTGAAGAAGTCGGGATCGACGGCCCACTCGGTGGCGTGTGCTCGTACCCATGACAACGCCGCACGGGCCGATTCCTTCATCACCTCGCCCAACTGACCCGTAAGTGTGAGTGATCCTCCGCCCGTCATCCGCGACGCTTCAACCAGAAGGACCTCGCCACCGACCGGTGTCCAGGCAAGGCCAATCGCCACCCCCGGGTTCTTGGTGCGCTCCTCCATCTCTTCATCGAGGAAGCGTGGAGCGCCGAGCAGCGAGTTGACCAGATCCGGTGTCACGCGCGTCTTGGCGTTGTGACCCTCGGCACGACGACGAGCGACCTTGCGACAGATGGCGCCCATCTCGCGTTCGAGGTTACGGACGCCGGCCTCGCGGGTGTAGCCGCGAATCACGGTCCGCAGGCCCAGGTCGGTGAAGGTGAGCTGCTTCTCGGTGAGCCCGTGATTCTTCACCTGACGTTCGACGAGGTGGTCTCTGGCAATGGCCAGCTTCTCTTCCTCGGTGTAGCCCGCAAGTTCGAGGACCTCCATGCGATCACGCAGCGCTGGCGGGACGGGATCGAGGATGTTGGCAGTCGTGATGAAGAGCACCTCCGACAAATCGAATGGCACGTCGAGATAGTGATCGCGGAACGTCGAGTTTTGCTCCGGGTCGAGCACCTCGAGCAATGCCGACGCCGGATCCCCGCGAAAATCGGACCCGAGCTTATCGATCTCATCGAGAATAAAGAGCGGATTCTTCGATTCGGCGCGACGCAGCCCCTGAATAATCTGTCCCGGCAGCGCCCCGATATACGTCCGGCGGTGTCCTCGGATCTCCGCCTCGTCACGCATACCGCCGAGCGACACGCGAACGAACTTGCGCCCCAACGACTGAGCGATCGACTTTGCCAGTGACGTTTTCCCGACTCCCGGAGGCCCGACGAAGCACAGAATGGGACCCTTCATCTCGGGGTTGAGCTTCCGAACGGCAAGGTATTCGAGAATGCGGTCCTTCGCCTTCTCCAGGCCGGAGTGCTCCTGGTCCAACACCGCGCGGGTCTTGGGAAGATCGATGACCTCCTCGGTCCGCTTCGCCCACGGAAGCGTGATCAGCCAGTCGATGTACGTGCGTGAGACGGTGTACTCAGCCGCCGCCGGCGGCATCTTCGACAAGCGATCGAGCTCTCGCAGCGCCTCCTTCTTGACCGGGTCGGGCATGCCGACGGCTTCGATCTTGGTCCGGAGCTCTTCGATCTCCTTGGTTTGGTCATCGCCCTCACCAAGCTCGCGCTGAATCGCCTTCAATTGCTCGCGCAGGAAATAATCGCGCTGGTTCTTCCCAACCTCGGATTGGACCTGCGATTGAATCTTGGAACCGAGCTCGAGCACCTCGAGCTCTTTGATCAACAGGCGGTTCAACACGTCGAGCCGCTGGCGGACGTCGAGGGTCTCCAGAACTTCTTGTCGCGTTTCGGTCGAAATCGACCCGAGACTGGAGGCAATGAAATCAGCCAGCCGGCCAGGCTCGGCGATGTTCATCGCGAGCGTTTGCAAGTCATCGGACATCAAGGGTGACAGCGACACGATCTGCTGAAAGTTGGTCTTGATGTTGCGCTGAAGCGCGTCGATCTCGAGTTTGTCCTGGTCACCCAGCACCTCGAGGGCTTCCTCGATCCGCGCACGCAGGTACGGGCGGACATTCACCAGTTCCGTGAGCCGCACCCGCGCCAGCCCCTGTACGATGATTCGGAGGCTGCCGTCCGGAAGCTTGAACATCTTGTGGATGTGGCTGGCGGTGCCAACCGGATACAAGTCCTCTTGCAACGGTTCGTCTTCACCCGCTTCGCGCTGCGTAAATACCGCGATCAGGCTACCGCTCGACACCGCCTCGTCGATGAGACGCACCGAGCTCTCACGCGCCACCGCCAGCGGCATGAAGGAGTTGGGAAACAGCACGGTATCGCGCAACGGCAAGACCGGCAATTCCGCGGGCAAACGAAACGCCGGGCTGTCGCTCGAGGACGATTCTTCGACCGCCACCGAAGCGGAGGTGCCCTCGGTCTTCTCTGGTTCGCTGCTCATCGAGTCCTCTTATAGCGCGCTCGCGGAAGCCGGTTGTCAATGAATGGCTCCAAACCCGAAGGCACGAGCGGCCCTCGGAACCAACCGACTGCTGAAATCGAAACGGAACGAGGCCCTGAAACCGGGCCGATGCTGAGGAATGCCACTGGGAGCGATGCTGGTGCATCGCTCCCACGAATTGGGACGCCGGGTGCTAGCCCTGCAAATCGTAGAAGAGGCTGGACGAACCGCGGCGCTGCGACAGCGACCGCTCACGCTGTGCGGCGATCTCCCGGGCTTCCTCACAATCCTTGCATCGAACCGCAAACGGCAGCGCGCGGAGTCGCGCTTCGGCGATCTCCTCGCCACACTCGAAGCACAACCCGTAACGACCGTCCTCGAGACGCGCGAGGGCTTCGTTGATCTTGTTCAGTGTTTCCGCCTTCATCTGAATGAGGGCCAGCTCGATGTCCTCCTGGATATCCACCTCGGAGGTTTCGCCCTGATCCATCACATCGTGCGGCTTTTCCGCGGCATCAGCGCGGACGCCGCGAATCTTGCCCTGGACTTCGGCCACGAGCTCACGCTGGCGCTCCTCGAGCATCCGCTTGAGTTCTGCGTACCGCTTTCCTCCGGGCGCCGCGACCGTCGTTGCTTGCTTCGATGCCTTCGCCATGATGCCTAACCGCTCCTTCCCTCGCCCTCACCCGTTCGGGGGGGTCACATGATTGCACGCCCTCTTGCAAAGGCGATGCCTATAAATCCAGCTCTTTTCGCTATGAACCACAAACGCTACTGATGTGTTTAGAGGCAGGTTCGAGCTTTAAACGTAGGACAGAAACCAGGCCGGCTCATCCATGAAAATCGACGACGCCGCTGCCCCTCGGGCCTGCTCACGTAACTTGTTTATCAGCAACGGCTTACACTTCCCTATCCCGCTCCGAATCTGATCCTCCGAACACCGTTCAATGCATTAGACGCCGGGCGCGCAAATTGGGTTCTTGCACACTGTCCATCGGCGCTCAGGTCGAACTGTCGCCTCCTGAGGACGCCTCCAAAATGCAGGAGGGTCGCATTGCCACAGTGGTTTGGCAAACTCCGCACAGGTCGAAGGGCGAAGGGCAGAGGGTACAGGAGAGTTCCTGGGGAAGAAAGGGGTGAGGTCGGCGGCATTAAGTCTGCCCTTTGCCCCCGGCCCTGTGCCCTGTGCCCTGTGCTCTGTGCCCTTAAGAAAGAATGATTCGAGACGACTCGGCTCGAACCGGCGGTCGTTCGTGCAGAACTCGCGCGATGAGCGTCAGGTAATCCTGGATGCCCGATCCAATGCCCTCTGCGTCATGCGAGGCTCCGCGCGCGATGCCTCGAAGCACTTCGGCCGCCTGAGTTTCGAATCGTGGGCCACCTCCCCGCCCAATGTCAGCGAGGAAGGCCTTCAGCTCACGCCTCAACTGCTCAGCAACTGGCGACTGGGCCTGATGCTCGTAGATGACGCCGCGGCTTGCCGTTTCGAAGCTCGCAGCCAGGGCCGAGGCAGCGTCTGCGACGTCGGCATCGACAACGCTCGCGACGTCGCTGGGCTTGAAGCGAAGAAGCCATGTCTGGATTAGGAAAAAGAGCTCGAGCTGCCCCTCGGACACCTGGCCAAGCGTCGTGATCAGGACGCTCAGATCGCGCTCCTGCTGTCGCTTGGTCGCTGCGGCGGGATGCCGATGGGCGGCTTCCAGATAGACACAATTTGTCGGACAGGCAATTTCCGTCACCCGCTTGGTCGCGCAGCAAACCGTGCAAATGTCGTGGCCCAGCGCGGGACAGGCGCGACGAGCCTTTCGAGTGCGACAGAGGGGGCAGGTCACAAAGAGATTGTAGGTCTGGTAGGTCGGGTCGGTCCGGTAGGTTCGGTTGGTGGTAGGGCTGGCGGGCGGCTGGAGTGCCTCGTGTGCTAGACTTGAGGTTTCTCTCAGCGACTCAGAACCCATTCAGGACGTTCAAGTTATGGCGAAGCGGTGCGATATCTGTGGCAAAGGCCCGGTCGTTGGCCGACGCGTCTCTCACGCGCACAACGTGCGGCCCCGACGGTTCGATCCCAACCTTCAGAGCGTTCGCGCGCTGGTGAATGGCGGCGTGCAGCGGCTTAAGGTGTGCACGCGCTGCATCCGATCGGAGAAGGTGGTCAAGGTCGCTTAGCGAGTATCGCCCTACCTCGTCACTGCTCGTTCGACCCCCAACACGCCTTCCACACCCCGGATGGACTTCATCACCTTTTCCAGGTGCTTGAGGTCCTGGATCTCCACGGTCATTTCGATTCGCGCCTGGTGGTCCTCGGCCCGCGTCGTGGCCTCGAGGTTGATGATGTTGGTGTTGATGTCAGCGATGCGTGAGCTGAGTTCGGCGATCATCCCCTTGCGATCTTCGACTTGCATCGTCAGTCGCACCGTGTAGGGGGCGACGTCGGTCCCCTTGTCCCACTCGACCTCGATTCGCCGTTCGGGGTCGTACTGAAGGTTGACGACATTGGTGCAATTTGCGGAATGGACGGACACGCCCTTGCCGCGCGTGATGTAGCCAACGATCTTCTCGCCTCGGATAGGGCTGCAGCAGCGAGCGCGAAACACCATCAGGTCGTCCACGCCCCGCACCACGATGCGATCACTCGTCGAGGCGCCAGTCCTCAGGACCCGTTTGACGGCCGACACCACCGGATGCTCGGGCGCTTTCTCCTTCAACTCGCCCTGCGGCACCAGCTTGTCCAGCACGGCCTTCGGGGCAACCTTGCCGTAGCCGATCTGGGCGAACAGATCATCGGGCTGAAAACCGAGGTCGTCGGCCGCTTTCGACAGTCGCTCGCTGTCCCAGAGCTTGTTCAGGTTGATGTCGTAGCGTCTGCCCTCCTTCTCGAGGACCTTGCGGCCGAGATCAATCGCGCGCGCCTTCTCCTCCCCCTGGATGAGATGTTTGATCTTGCTACGTGCGCGCGAGGTTGCGACGAAGTTCAACCAGTCGCGGCTCGGCTTGTGAGACGCGTTGGTAATGATCTCGACGATGTCTCCGTTCTTCAGCCGCGTGCGCAGCGGCATAATCCGGCCATTGACGCGGGCGCCGACGCATTGATGCCCGACGTCGGTGTGAATCGCGTACGCGAAATCGACCGGCGTCGACCCCTTCGGGAGCACTTTGACCTGGCCCCGGGGCGTGAACGTGTAGACCTCCTCCGGATACAGGTCGATCTTGAGGTTGGTGAGAAACTCCTGCGGGTCGCGTACTTCCTGCTGCCATTCCAACAACTGGCGCATCCACTGGAAATACTGCTCGTCACGGCCGGCGCCAACGCGCCCCTCTTTGTATTTCCAATGCGCCGCGATGCCCTCCTCGGCCCGGCGATCCATTTCCTCGGTCCGGATCTGCACTTCGAACGGAAATCCGTGCTCGCTGATGACGGAGGTGTGGAGCGACTGGTAGCCGTTCGGGCGGGGCATGGCGATGAGATCCTTGATACGCCCCGGCACCGGCGACCACGTCTGATGGATGATGCCCAGCGCGGCGTAACAGTCCTTGACGCTCGGCGTCACAATCCGCAGTGCGACAAAGTCGTAGACCTGATCGAGATCGATTTTCTGACGTCTGAGCTTCAGCCAGATGCTGTACAGGCGTTTGATACGGCCATCGATGCGACTGATTGGAATCTGCGCATCCTGGAGCTTCTTTTTCACTTCCGCGAGCAGCGTTTCGATGACGCCCTCGGTGCGGCGCCGCCGCTCCTCGACGCGCGCCCGGAGCGACTGATAGCTGGTCGGCTCCAGGTGCTGAAAGGACAATTCTTCCAGCTCGTTCTTCAGTTTGGCCATACCCAGTCGATTGGCGATCGGCGCGTAAATGTCGAGCGTTTCCTGGGCCGTTCGCACACGCCGGTCGTCCGGCATGTGCTGGAGCGTTCGCATGTTGTGCAGCCGGTCTGCCAGCTTGACGAGAATGACGCGAATGTCGTCCACCATCGCCAGCAGCATCTTGCGGAAGTTCTCGACCTGCCGTTCTTCGGATGACGCAAAAGAGATCGCGCTGATCTTGGTCACACCTTCAACGATGTGAGCGACGTCGTGGCCAAAGGTCTCGCGGATCCGCTCGATGGTGGTGAGCGTGTCTTCCACCACATCGTGGAGCAGCCCGGCGGCGACGCAGACCACGTCGAGCTTCATGTCCGCCAGGATGTCGGCAACCTCGAGGGGATGAACGAGGTACGGCTCCCCGGAATGGCGGACCTGTCCCTTGTGCTCGAGGGCTGAAAACACGTAGGCCCTCCGGAGCAGCTCGAGGTCCGCATCTGGGCTGTAACCCCGGACCTTTTCGAGCAGGTCCTCGAAGCGAATCATTCGAATCGGTGTCTAACCGTTAGAGGGAGGCCCTGGCCTCAGGGCCACGGGCCGAAAGGTCGGGCTGATCGAACCAGATTGAATGCCAGAGGGAATGATAGGGCCGGGGTTGCGGGGGGTCAAGAAACGGGTCTATACTCGCGCTTCTTCGGCAGGGTCGGCCGCCTGGCCCGACCCGCCTTGTCGTTTGAATCGGCCACGAGTCTAAGGCAATTTCTGAACGAAATGACGTGGGGGGAACGATGACGATCGGGTCTTCAGCAGCCCGTGTGGTGTTTGTGGTCGGACTCGGCGTGTCGCTGGCCGGCTGCGGGTACATCAACACCGTCCGGGCGAAAAAAGCGTCCAAGGACGCCAATGAGCTGTACATGAAGCAGGACTGGAGGGGGGCCGCCGAGAAGTATGAGGAGGCAATCACCCTGAACCCGGACAACGGGGACCTGTACTTCTACCTTGGCAACTCGTTCGACAACATGTACCGGCCGACGCGCCGCGGCGAAGCCAACAACGACGGCTACCTGGAGAAGGCGATCGCCAATTATCGGCTGGGCGCCGAACGAGCGAAGACGCCAATCGTCAAGCAGCGGTCCCTGCAGTATCTGGTCAACGCTTTCGGCTCCGAGAAGATGAACGATCCAACGCAGGCCGAGCCGGTCGTCAAGGCCATGATCGACCTCGAGCCGAACGAGCCCACCAACTACTTCGTCCTCGCGGACATCTACGCCGATTCAGGTGAATACGAGCTGGCGGAGCAGACTTATCTCAAGGCCAAGGAAGTGCGTCCAAACGACCCCAACGTGTATATGCAGCTTGCCGGCTTCTACAACAGTCAGGGTGACTTCGAGAAAACCATCGCAGCGGTGAACGATCGCGCCAAGGTCGAGCCGAACAACCCCGAGGCGTTCCAGACGCTCGCCACCTACTACTGGGACAAGGCGTACCGGGACTTCCGACTCTCGGACAAGGAAAAGCTGCAGTACGTCATGTCGGGCATCGAGGCGGTCGACAAAGCCATCCAAATCAAGCCCGACTACATGGAAGCTGTCGCGTACAAGAACCTGCTGCTCCGCCTTCAGGCCAATCTGGAAAAGGATCCGGCCAAGCAGCAGGCGCTCCTGCGCGAGGCTGACCAGCTACGGGATCGTGCCGAGGCAGCTGCGGAAGCAGAAGGCTGCAGGCGCCAGCTAGGAAGGCGTCCGAGACCGGTTCGGTATTCGCCCTAAAAGGCTGGAACGCCCGACCAAACCGCCGCCCAATCGGGCCGTTTCGCACCCGCGAGACGGCCCGTTTTCTTTTTACCGCCCAGTTACGCTGAGGTGGTATCTTCGAGTGGTTTTTCCGGGGAAATGGCTTCTTTTGACGAGCGGGAACTAGCGGCGATCTGGGGGACGGGGAGGAATGCGATGAGAGAAACATTGAACAGGGCAGTCGGTGCGGGACGCCGCAGCGGACTGGCCCTCTTGGCGTGCTGTGCGCTGCTCGGGTTGACGACCGATGCCCACGCGCAGGGCGTTACAACGGGCTCCATCAATGGGTTGGTCGTCGATGCACAGAAGCAGCCTGTGGCTGGCGCGAGTGTGATTGCCGTGCACGAGCCGTCGGGCACGAACTACGAGGCGACGACACGCGCCGACGGACGATTTTCGATTCCCAACATGCGCGTCGGTGGTCCCTACACCGTCGTCATCACTTACGTCGGCACCGGCACGGCCTTCGAGCCGCAGACGCTGACCGATGTCATGGTCAACCTGGGCGTCGGCACCGATCTGCCGGTTGCGGTGCGCACCATCGCGGTGCAGGAAACGGTGACCGTCACGGCGCAGTCGGACACCGTGTTCAGCTCCGCCCGCACCGGCGCCGCGACATCCGTCGGCCGAGAGGAAATCGCCACGCTCCCCACCGTCTCCGGCCGTATCAACGACATTGCGCGCCTCACGCCGCAGGCGAGCGGCCTGTCGTTCGCCGGGCAGGACAATCGAATGAACAACATCACGGTCGACGGATCGTACTTCAACAATTCGTTTGGCCTTCAGGGCGCGCCCGGCGAGCGCACCGGCGTCGCGCCGATCTCGCTCGAAGCCATCGAGCAGGTGCAGATCAACGTCGCGCCGTTCGATGTCCGCCAGGGCAATTTCGTCGGGGCTGGCGTGAACACCGTGACCCGAAGCGGCACCAATCGCTTCACCGCCTCGGTCTATCGCCGATTCCGCAACGAGGAGTTCGTTGGCACCGAAGTGAAAGACCTTCCGTTCAATCCGGGCGAGTTCAACTATCCACAATACCGGCGTCTGGGCAGGGGGCCCAATTGTCAAGAACAGGCTCTTTGCCTTCGGCATTTACGAGGACGAGGAAGATAGCCGGCCACTCACCACGTTCAGGGCCAACGTGGGCGGCGAGCCTGTCGGCGGCAACATCACTCGCGTGCTCGCCACGGACCTCAGTCAAATCAGCGCGTCTTGCACAGCGGCTCAATTACGAGACCGGTCCGTTCGAAGGAGTTCGAAGACCTGACCCCTGCCAAGCGATTCCTGCTGCGAAACGACTTCAATCTCAACAACGCCAACAAAGTCAGCTTCCGCTACAACCACCTCGACTCGGTCACGGATGTAATCGTCAACGCGTCCGGATCGCTGGGCCGGGGACGCGGCTCCAACACCACCAACTATTTGAGCTTCCAGAACTCGAACCATCAGCAGCAGGAAGACATCCGGTCCGGCATTGGCGAGTGGAACTCGATTCTCGGAACGAGCATGTCCAACAGCCTGATCATCGGCTACACCAAACAAGACGAGAGCCGGCCGCAGCACGGAGAACTGTTTCCGCTCGTCGACATCTGGGAAGGCGGCCAGCCCTACTCCTCGATTGGTTACGAGCCCTTCACGCCGCGCAACGCCCTGCGCTACAACACGTTCCAGTTGCAGGACAACTTCACGCGCTTCAGTAACAAGCACTCGCTGACTTTTGGCGGGAGTCTCGAGCGCTACGAGTCGGCGAACGTGTTCTTTCCAGGGTCGCAGAGCGTCTACGTCTACAACTCGCTGGCCGACTTCTTCACTGATGCCAACGGCTACCTCGCGAACCCGAACCGCACGACCTCTCCGATCACGCTCGACCGGTTCCAGGTTCGTTTCATGAACATCCCCGGGGCGGACGAGCCGCTGCAGCCGCTGAAGGTGTGGTACGCCGGCGCGTATGCCCAGGACGAGTGGCGCCCGCGGTCGAACTTGACGGTGACCGCCGGTTTGCGGTTCGACGTTCCTGCGTTCGGTGATACGGGATTTGCCAACAGCAACGCCGACAGCCTGACCTTCCGCGATGAAAACGGACAGGGGGTCAGTTACGCGTCGGGCGAGCTGCCGGATCCGAAAATCCTCTGGTCGCCCCGTGTTGGCATCAACTGGGACGTGCGGGGCGATGTGACCACGCAAATTCGAGGAGGCACCGGGATCTTCACCGGGCGGCCGGCTTATGTCTGGATCTCGAACCAGATTGGCAACACCGGCGTGCTCACCGGATTCGAGCAGATCGACGCCACGAACACTCGACCGTTCAATCCCGATCCCAACCGCTACAAACCCACGACACCGCCGACCGGGGCGCCAGCAGCTGCCTACGAGTTGGCGCTCACCGATGCGGACTTCAAGTTCCCGCAGATCTGGCGCAGCAACGTCGCCGTCGATCAGCGGCTGCCGGGGAACATCACCGCGACCGGCGAGTTCCTGTACAACAAAGACGTCAACGGCATCTACTACATCAATGCCAACCTGCCGGCGGCCCAGTCAACTTTCGCCGGCGCGGACAATCGGCCGCGCTGGTAGCCCGACCGAGACTAACGGCTCGCATCCACTCAGCACATCTCGAATGCAATCGTGCTGAAGAACCAGGATGTCGGGTCATCGTGGAATATCGCCGCATCGCTATCGAAGCGGGCCGCGTTTGGATTCGCATTCAAAGGCGCATATAGCTACGGCCGGTCAGAGAACACCGTGGACGCGGGGAGCATCGCGTTCGGCTCCTGGGCCGGTAACCCCCACTCGCGCGATCCAAACAATCCAGGTGTATCTCTGTCGAGCTTGGGCCACCGTGTCTACGTGCTCACGTCCTACACCCGCGAGTACTTCGGATTCGGGGCAACGTCGATCTCGGTGTATTGGGAGGGGCGCAACAACGGCAACTCGAGTTACGTGTTCGCCGGCGACATGAATCTCGACGGCGCGTCCAACAGCGACCTGATCTACATCCCACGCGACATCTCGGAGATGAATTTTTCGACGTTCACCGCCAGTGGGCGCACGTTCACCGCTGCCGAGCAGGCGCAGGCGTTTGAAACCTATATCCAGCAGGACAAGTACCTCAGGGAGCACCGCGGTGAATATGCCAAGCGAGGCGCGGTGCTGCTTCCATTCGTCAAACGAGCCGACTTGAGCATCACTCAGGACTTGTTCGCCGACATTCGTGGCAGCCGGAATTCGTTCCAGCTCCGCATGGATATCCTGAACGTGGGGAATATGCTCAATAGCAACTGGGGGGCTGGCCAGCGTTTGATTCGCAATCAGATTCTGACCAATCCCGCCGTGGATGCGCAGTGGACAGGCCACCTATCGGTTGGTGGCAGTCAATAACGAGCTGCTCACCAGATCGTACGAAACGACGACTGGCCTGGTGGACGTATACAGCTTCATGATCAGCCTGCGGTACAAGTTCAACTAGAGATCTGCCCTTCAGGGCGCGGGAATCACCGGATTGAAGGCGGGACGACGAACGTCCCGCCTCTTTTTTTCGGGCGGCTATTTGACGAAGTAGTTGAGCAGTGCCGCCATCGCCCCGAGCTGCGATATCCAGAAGACGAACGACCATCTGAGGCTTTCGACCCGCATCGCCGCCAGCTCGCGGGTTACGTCCACCCGCAGCGCCCCGATCTCCGACTTCAATCGGATCTCAAACCGGTTCTCGAGCACTCCCAACACGTCGTCTCGCCACTCCTGTCCAACCGTGAAGACCATATCCGTCAGTGCCTCGGTCCCTTCGTCACCCAGCCGCTGCCGGAGGACGGGGACGACCCGTAGCCGCTGCATTGTCTACTTCCCTTTCCGACCTCTTTCCTCGACCGATGCCCCTCGCCGTCAAAACCACCGCCACGACGACGATGCCATCGTCCGGGCCGTGGCACAAGAAAAAAGACACGAAGTGAGCAATTGCTATCGCCGCACGATCCCCACCAATTCCTTCACGAATTTTGCGGCGACCCGCGCGGTGAGGTCGCGCACGTCGTTACGGGGGTTGTACTCGACGACATCGGCGCCAATGACGGGCACACGGATGGCGGCAAGAATCTCCAATACGTCGCGGATAGTGAGACCGCCAGGTTCTGGATGCGAAATCCCTGGCGCCAGCATTGGTTCGAGAACGTCGAGATCCAGGGAGACATACAGCGCTCCTCGCAGCCTCGCAATCTGGGGGATGGCGTCGCGCCATCGATCGGCGCCCAGCACCTCGACTCCGAATTTGGCGGCCTGTGCCCGCTGGTGCGCGTTGAGCGTCCGAACGCCAACCTGAATGAGCCGTGTGGCGAGGTGCTCTTCCATCACGCGAGCGAAAGGGCACGCGTGGGAGTAGCGATCGCCAGGTTGACCCTCCGCCTCACCGTCGTCGCCCCGTCGAAGCGGGAACTCGTCATAGAGATCGCCGTGGGCGTCGAGATGTAACACGACGGGCGCTTCGGAGCGCCCCGCGAAGCCGCGAAGGACAGGGTAGGTGATGGAGTGATCGCCACCCAGGACGAGCGGTCGGCGACCCCTGTGGACCAGCAATCGAATTCGTTCCTCAATCGCCGCTCGTGCCTGTCCGGGATCCTCCGGGAGCTCGACATCCCCCATGTCCTCGAACACGCCAGGTGCGGCAAGGTCGTCGCCACGCTCGTTATAGGCGTTACTGGATGCGGCCCAGAGCGCTTGTCGAATGGCTGCCGGAGCCTCAGCGGCGCCTCGCTGCCAGGATGATGAGGCGTCCCAAGGCACGCCAATGACCGACACGAGTGTCATGGGTCGAATCTTAACGAAGCCTCGTTAAAACCGTCTCGTGCGGCCGTACAACAGAAAGGGCCGCCTGTTGGGCGGCCCCTTTTTGAATTCAGCGGTCGATCGAGGGCGGCTATCGCGGCGCCGCTCCCGCATCGCGACGCATGCCTTCCGTGACGATGCCGACTTTTTCGACCCCAGCGCCTTTGGCAGCATCGATGACCTCGATGATGTCGCCGTAACGCAGGGTCGGCGCGCCATTGACGAACATCGTCTTGTCCTTGCGCTGCTCGAAAATCGTCCGAAGCCGCTCTTCGAGCTCGGCGACAGTCACGTCCTGTTTGTTGATGGAGATCTTTCGGTCGGCCGAGTAGTCGAGCACGATCTGCGACACGTCAGGAACGGGGTCGGTCGGCGTTCGCGTTTCCGCGGGCAGGTTGACATCGAGCCCGCGCTGGGACAACGGTAAGGCGGCCATGAAGATGACGAGGAGCACGAGCAGCACGTCGATCATCGGCGTGATGTTCATGTCCGAGCTGACTTCGAGCTTCTTGGCCTGGATGACCTTGTCGGCGCCGAAATGCTGGTGGGCGTGAGCCATGTCAGTTCCCTCCCGCCTGTCCGGGCCGGATGCGTCGTTCGGTGATGAGGCCCATGTCCTCGATGCCGGCGGCGCGGAGCTCGTCCATCGCCTCCATCACCTTGCCGTACTGGGCGTCCTCGTCGGCCTTGATCAGCACGATCTTCTCGGTCTTGTCCTCGAGAATCTCCTCGACGCGTCGGCGCAACTCGCTATCGGGGATCGGCACGCCGTTGACGTAGTACTCGCCATTGGCGGTGACCGCGACCACGGTCTGATCCTGCGTTTCGGGTTTATCCGCGCTGTTGGACGCGGTCGGCAGCCGCACGGGCGCGCCCTTCTGCAGGAGCGGCGCGACGATCATCATGATGATCAGCAGGACGAGCATGACGTCCACGAGGGGCGTCACGTTGATGTCCGACTTTATGCCACCCTTGGCTCCGCCGACATCCATTGACATGATTGCTTCTCCGTTCTGTTCGTCGAAACCTGTCGTCAGGTCTGGCGGGGCGCGGCCCCGCCATTCCTCACACCTTTACGCGGTCTTCTTGATGAAATAATCGACCATCTCCGACGACGAGTTGTCCATCTCGACGTTGAAGTATTCGAGTCGGCCCGACAGGTAGTTGTAGAACCACACCGCCGGAATGGCGACGAACAGACCGAGCGCGGTTTCGACCAGCGCTTCGGCGATACCGGCCGACACCGCGCCGATACCACCCGAGCCGGTGGCAGCAATGCCGACGAACGCGTTGATGACGCCGACCACCGTGCCGAGCAGTCCGACGAATGGTGCCGTCGCGCCGATCGTTGCGAGACCCGAGACGCCCTTCTTGAGGTCGTTCGAGGTCAAGGCCGTGGCGCGCTGAATCGAACGACGAACCGTGTCGAGCAAGTCTTCACGCGACAGATTCGATCCGGTTTCCTGCTGGAACTGATACTCCTGGAGTCCCGCGAGCACCACCTTGGCCAGATGGCTGTAGCGATACTCCTTCGACGGACGAGAGGGCGATCGCTTCCTTGAGGCGACCTTCTTTGAGGTGCTTGGCGACGAGCGGCGCGTACATCTTCGACTGGTTGGTCGCCTGTCGGAACGTGTAGAAGCGCTCGATGGCCACGCCCACCGACCAGAACGACATGATGAAGAGCACCGCGGCAATCGCCATCGCGGTGGGACCCATCTGCTCAAACATTTGCACGAGGTCGAGGCCGGCCCCTGCCCCCTCCTGCGCGAACGCAGGCGTGCTCAACAGCACCATGGCGAGCCCGGCACCTGCTATCCGCCCGATCTGACCCAGCTTCCGACCTTCCATCGCATCCTCCGTAGCGCAGGACGTTTCGGTCCCGCGATTATTGCCTCGTGACGTGAATCGACGGAGGCGACACGCGAACGTCGCCTCTTCCCACTGTTGACTTACTGCAGCGTGAACTGGACGGTAACCGTCATGATGACCGGCACCGGCACACCATTGAGTAGGGTTGGCGTGAACTGCCACTGCTTGACCGCATCCAGCGCGGACGCATCGAGCAGCGGGATCGAGCGCAGGACGCGTGCGTTCTGCACGCTGCCATCCGCACCAATCGTCGCTTCGACAATGACGACTCCCTGCACGCGCGCGGACTGCGCGATCGGCGGGTAGACCGGATTGACGTGTTTGACCTTGTTTGGCGTCTTGATGTTGCCGCCGACGCGCACCGGCTGCGACGGGGGCGGTGGCGGCGGTGGTGGCTCCGGAATCCCACCGGCAATACCGCCGACCACGCCGCCGGGAATGCCGCCTTCAACCCCACCCACGTTGCTCTCGAAGCCGGCTTCGATGCCCGTCTCCGGCTTGATTTCAGACGGCGTTTCGACCGGCGCGGCCGTCGGATTCACTTCGACCTTGGGCGGTGGGGCGGCGCTCGGCGGCGGTGGCGGAGGCGGCGGCGGTGGCGGTGGCGGAGGTGCGGAAGCGACAAACGCCATCATCGATGGCGGGGTCGGTAACACGTCCGCTGCCATCAGCGGGACGATCACGAGAGCTGCGACGATTATGGCCTCGAGCAACATGGTCAGCGGGACCGTGTACCAGGCCTTGCTGCCCATCTTGATCGAGGGATCGACGACATCGCCGAACATGTCGCGTGGCACGAAACGTCCTCCTAACCTGCCCTAAAGTAACGGCGCAAGACCGCCGATTATAGCGATCACGGACGAAGTGTCAACGAATAGGGGTGACTCTCCGCAGATTTGACCCGTGCCCCTCGGGACTCGCATCCCGACCCCGGTGTCGCTGGTGCCGACGTCCGTTCCCGACACCACCCGGTACCACGTTAGACACCAGCGGGCGAAAAGTGCTCCCTCAGCTCGCTTCGCTCGTAGGACTCGCTTCGCTCGTGGGCTCGCGGCCTTCCGGCCGCTCGTTGGGAGCCACGCCGTTGGGCGTGGCTTGTGCAAATGCCCGAAAAGCCCCTCGAACTTCAGCAGTTTGGCGACGGAGTGCTGAAGGCGAGGCCGCACGGCCGAGCCTCCCACGAGCGAAGCGAGTCCTACGAGGCATAAATGCCGAGTCCTACTTCAGCTTTCGATCCTCATCCCGTAGAACGAACGATAGACGAAAGTCATCCCGATCACTAAAAACAGGGCCGCCAGCGCAACCGTCAGCGTTGACCCTTCGGTCCCTCCCGCCAAGTAGATCCCGAGCTCGACAGCGAGCACGCCAAACAACGTCGTGAATTTGATCACGGGATTCATCGCGACCGATGAGGTGTCCTTGAACGGGTCGCCCACCGTGTCGCCGACGACGGACGCGGCATGGAGGTCGGTCCCCTTCATCTTGAGCTCGGTTTCGACGATCTTCTTGGCGTTGTCCCACGCCCCGCCGGCATTGGCCATGAAGATCGCCTGGAACAACCCGAACATGGCAATCGAGATGAGATACCCGATGAAGAAGAACGGCTCGATGAAGGCAAACGCGAGCGTCGAGAAAAAGACCGCAAGGAAAATGTTGAACATCCCTTTCTGGGCGTACTGCGTGCAGATTTCCACGACTCTGCGGCTGTCTTCCACCGAGGCCTTGGTCGAACCCTCGAGCCGGATGTTGGCCTTGATGAACTCGACTGCGCGATAGGCGCCCGTGGTCACCGCTTGCGTGGAGGCGCCGGTGAACCAGTAGATCATCGAACCGCCAGCCAGAAATCCCAGGAGAAATGGTGGATGCAGAATCGACAGGTTCTCCATTCCGGTGGTGAGCCCTTGCGTGAGCCCCATGATGATCGCGAAGATCATGGTGGTCGCGCCGACAACCGCGGTGCCAATGAGCACCGGCTTGGCCGTCGCCTTGAATGTATTCCCGGCGCCGTCGTTCTCCTCGAGCAGATCCTTGGCGACGGCAAAGTTCACCGGGAAGCCGAACTGACGCTGCACGTCCTGCGCGATGTTCGGGATCGATTCGATCTGTGACAACTCATAAACCGACTGCGCATTGTCGGTGACCGGGCCGTAGGAATCGACGGCAATCGTCACCGGGCCCATGCCCAGGAATCCAAACGCGACGAGACCAAACGCGAAAATCGCGGGTGCCTTCATGATGCCCGCCAGGCCCAGGTCGGAGACGAGGTAGGCGATCGCCATCAGTCCCATGATCGTCAGTCCAAGCCAATAGGCGCTGAAATTACCGGCGACGAAACCCGAGAGGATGTTCAGCGACGCGCCGCCCTCGCGCGACGAGGTGACGACTTCGCGGACGTGGCTAGAGTGCGTCGAGGTGAACACCTTGACGAACTCGGGAATGATGGCGCCCGCCAGCGTGCCGCAGGTGATGACCGAGGACAGCTGCCACCACAGATCGGTGTTGCCACCGAGCGACGGAATCAGGAGGTATGACAGGACATAGGTCAGCACGACCGACACGATCGAGGTCAGCCACACGAGCGAGGTCAGCGGCGCTTCGAAGTTCATCTTCGTCGCGTTCCCGTAGCGACCGCGCGCGATCGCATTGTTCACGAGATACGAGCCCGCCGAGGCGAGGACCATCATCACGCGCATCATGAAGATCCAGACGAGCAGCTGGACTTGCACTGGCTCCTCGGTGACGGCGAGCATGATGAACGAGATCAGCGCGACGCCGGTGACGCCGTAGGTTTCGAAACCATCGGCCGTCGGGCCCACCGAGTCTCCAGCGTTGTCGCCCGTGCAATCCGCAATCACGCCGGGATTGCGCGCATCGTCTTCCTTGATCTTGAAGACGACTTTCATCAGGTCCGATCCGATGTCGGCAATCTTGGTGAAGATGCCGCCCGCGATACGCAGCGCGGCCGCCCCGAGCGACTCGCCAATGGCGAATCCCAGGAAGCAGACGCCCGCGTATTCGCCGGGGATGAACAACAGAATCGCGAGCATGAACAGCAGCTCGACGGAAATGAGCATCATGCCCACGCTCATGCCGGCCTGCAGCGGGATGTCGCACACCGGGAACGCCTTGCCTTTCAGGCTCGCAAACGCCGTCCGCGAGTTGGCCAGGGTGTTGATTCGAATGCCGTACCACGCCACGCCGTAGCTGCCGCCGATGCCGATGAGACTGAAGAGCAGAATGATGAGAATGCGTGAGAACGGAAAGCCAATCATCGAAAAGTACGCCACGATGATCGTCCCGATGAACAACTCGAGAATGAGCAGCAACTTGCCTTGCTGCACCAGGTAGGCCTTGCACGTCTCGTAGATCAGTTCTGAGATCTCGGCCATCGAGCGGTGCACCGGCATGCGTTTCACACCGGCATAGGTCCAGGCGCCGAACAGCAGTCCCAGGACGCACACCACCAGCCCCGACAGCAGGATCTGATGGCCGGTCATGCCGAGAAAGTCGCCCTGATTGAGATCTGGGAGGTGGATGTTCACCTCGCCGCCAGGCATGTGTTGAGTCGGCGCCTGGGTCTCCGCCGGCGGTTGGCTCGCAGTCAGCGGCGCCGCGGTCAAGAGGACGCTCGCAGCAATGGCTAGGCTACAGATCACTCGTTTCATCTGGTGTGTCGTCATGATTGGCTCTGTCCGCTCTCGGTGCGCAGCCGGTTCGGCAGCGCCATTCCGCCGGTCAGGAAGATGCGGATACCTTCCTCGACGGTCAAGTTCGGGAAACTCGCCTGCTCTCGCGGATAGACGAACACATCCCCGAGGTACAGGTGGTTGGTCGGCACATACACTGCCACGACGGCCTCCGGGCCGCGGCCGCGATCCAACGTGAACTCCTTCGTCAAGAACCCGAGGACCATGCCGCGCTTCGGGTCTTCGACGATGACGACCTTCTTGAAGCCGGCGTCGTTGTCGGGCGAAAACGCCGCCACCAGCTGCTTCACCGGCGCGTAGATGGTCTTGAACACCGGCACCTGCAGCAGGTAGTACTCGGTTCGCTGCAAGACGCGTTTGCCGATCACATTGGTCGCGAGCGCGCCAACCACCAGAATGATGGCCGCCGTGATGAGCAGCCCGAGTCCCGGCACTGCTCGACCCAGCAGGCGAACCGCGATCGGCTCGGCCACACCGTCAACAACCTGAAAAATCCACACCAGTGCCGCGACGCTGATGATCAGCGGCACGGTCACGAAGAACCCGGTGATGAAACTGCGGCGAAGCCACGACATGGATCACCGCGTCGCCAGCCACACGACCGTCACCAACGCCAGCGCGAAGCGATAGTACGCGAACACCGCCAGCGAGTGATTAGCCAAGTATTTCAGGAAGAACTTGATGGTCAGGTATCCAACGACGGCCGAGACCAGCAAGCCCACGACGAAAAGCGTAACCGGTAGACCCGCGACGCCAACGTCCCGCAACTTTAGTGCTTCTCGCGCCGCCGCCGCTACCACCGCGGGCAGGCTCATGAGAAACACGAACCGCGCCGCCTGAGCGCGTCGAAGCCCGAGCAGCAGCGCCAGTGTCAGGGTTGCCCCCGACCGCGAAATACCAGGCACCAGCGCGGCCGCTTGCGCGACGCCAATCGCGATGGCTTCGCCGGAGCTGACCCCGTTCGAATCCCGCGACTGGCTGCCCAGCCGCTCCGCGACGATGAGCCCCAGGCCGCCGAGCGCCAGCGTCGTCGCAACGACGGCGGGCGAGCGGACGGTCTCGAGCCAGTCCCCAAACACCAGGCCGATGACCACGATCGGCAGCGTCCCGACGACGATCAGCCGCACCAGTCGCTCGTGCTCGCCGTCGCGACCGCTCAGCGCTCCCGGGAGCGCCGCCATCATCGCCCGCACGTCGTCCCAGAAATACAGGACCACGGCCAGCAGCGTACCGACGTGGCACGCGACATCGAATGCGAGCCCGAAGCGGTCCGCGTCCCAACCGAAGAACGCGCGCGCGAGAATCAGGTGGCCCGAGCTCGAGACCGGCAGGAACTCCGTCAGGCCCTGCACGACGCCGAGGAGCGCCGCCGCCAATCAAATCCAAGCTGCTTAGCGCCTACGACGCCTTCCGGCCGCCGGAAGCGGGACGTGCGGCAGACGTTGGTCGACCCCTTGCCTGTTTGCCGCTCAGGATGATTGCGAGTGCCGCGGCGATGAACACCGTTGAATAGGTGCCGCTGACAATACCCACCAGCATCGTGAACGCGAACCCTTCGAGGACCTCGCCACCAAAGAGATAGAGCGCCAAGACCGACAGGAATGTCGTCCCGGCCGTGATGATGGTGCGGCTCAAGGTCTGATTCACGCTGCGTTGACCACCGCTCGAGTGGCTCGCGCTTGGTCGTCCGAAGGTTTTCGCGAACGCGGTCGAAAATGACGATCGTGTCGTTCACCGAATAACCGGTGATGGTCAACAGCGCCGCGACAATGTTCAGCGAGAGCTCGTAGTTGACCAGACGGCCAGAAACGACAGCGTGACGAGAATGTCGTGGAACGTGGCCGCGATGGCGCCAATCGCGAACGTCAAGCGGAACCGCAAACCGATGTAGACCATGATGCCGACAATCGAGGCGAGGGTGGCGTAAGATCCCTTTGAGCTGCAGGTCGCGACCAATGACCGGGCCGACCACCTCCTGCGAACGGATCTCGAACTTGCCAATGTTGGCGGCCTGCAGTCGCGGCGATCACGGCTTGTGCGCCTCGTTCGAGGTTGGCGCCCTGCTCAAGATTGGTGCCTTGCTCGTGGGTCTCGAGCGGCAGCCGAATCAGCCACTCGTTGTTGGCCGCTGTCGCCGTACGGCTGAATCGTCCTTGTCGCCCGGGATCGCTTGCCAACGCGCCGCGACCGGCTCCTCGCTGACCGGCTGCTGAAACGGACGACGACCAGCGTTCCGCCGGAGAAGTCGATGCCCAGCGGCAACGCCCGGGTGGCCATGACGCCGACGCCGGCGCAGAATCACGAGCCGCGACAGCGCGATCGCATGCCAGCGCCATTTGATGAGTTGAAGTTGGGGTTCGTCAGGAAGTCGCATGACGTCGCTCAGATGCTCAGCTTCGCGGACGTCCGCCGGGAAAGAAGGAGCTCGAACATGGTGCGCGACACGAAGACCGCCGTGAACACATTCGACAACAGACCGATCGGTCAGCGTCGTGGCGAAGCCGCGAATCGGGCCGGTGCCGAACTGAAACAGAAACGCCGCCGCAATCAGCGAGGCAACGTGGGTATCGAGAATCGTCAGGAAGACTCGGTCAAAGCCGGCTGCAACCGCCTGCTTGACGCCTTTGGCCGTCAGCCAACTCCTCCTTGATGCGCTCGAAGATCAGGACGTTCGAGTCCACGCCCATGCCGATCGTCAGGATGAATCCGGCGATGCCCGGCAGCGTCATCGTCGCACCGAGATACGACATCAGGCCGAGCAGGATGATCAGATTCACGCCGATTGAGGCTCACCGCATTGAAGCCTGACAGCTTGTAGTAGGCCAGCATGAACAACATCACGAAGCACGAGCCCGCCAATCGCGGCCGTCACGCCGGACCGAATCGAATCCGCGACCCAGCGAGGCCCGACGGTGCGCTCCTCGAGATACGTCCAGCCTCGCCGGCAGCGCACCGGACCGCAGGACCAGCGATAGGTCCGCGGCTTCCTGCTGCGTGAAACTGCCCTGGATGATGCCCTCGTTGTCGATACGAGCATTGATGGTTGGCGCCGAATAGACCCGCTTATCGAGGACGATGGCCAGCTGCCTGCTGATGTTGCTCTGAGTGAACGTCCCGAACCGGCTCGCGCCCTCATTGTTCAGCGAGAAGTTCACCGCCGGCCGGCTGTTCTCGTCTATCGTCGGCCGCGAGTTGCGGAGATCGCGTCCGGTAACCGCCGCAACGCGCCGGATGACATAGTAGACCGTCGCAGGACGCTCACCCACCTGTCCTTCGCTGGTGCCTGGAAGGATTTCGAGGTCCGGCGGCAGGTTGTTGTTGTAGGCCTGACGGGCGGCAGCTTCGTCGGCGAAAGGACCCTGCTCCACCAGCTTCAACTCGAGTTGCGCCGTCGATCGGATGATCTGCTTCGCGCGGCCAACGTCGGTGACGCCCGGGAGCTGCACCAGAATCTGGTCGTCCTCACTGTGCCGGGCGATGATCGGCTCCGCCACGCCCAATTCGTTCACGCGACGCTCAATCGTCTGCAGCGCCTGCGTCACCGCCTCCTCGCGAAGTTGAACCGCGATGTTGGGGCGCATCGTGAACGTGTAGCTGCCCGCTCCGGGCGCGCGGTTGAACACCAATTCGACGTCCGTCAGAAGCTGACGAAACGCCGCGTCCTGCTCGGACGAAACGCCCTCGACACGGAACTCAGTCGGGCTGCCTATTGTTACGGTCCCCGCGATGTTCTGTGGCTTCATCTGTTCGCGCAATCGATCCGACGTGGTCTCGGTCTCGAGTCTGACGGCATCGTCGGACTGCACGCGCATCACCAGATGCACACCGCCCTTCAGATCGAGACCCAGCCGCACCTTCTCCGACGGCGGATAGAACGAATAGACCGACAGCGCAATGACGCCGAGGATGACCAAAAGCTTCCAACGCAGGTTCTTCCCCATGTTCACTGACCTTGCGGCGGTACCACAGGCTCCTGACCCTGATAGCCGACGATGGCGCTGCGAGCCACTTCGAGACGAACGTTCTGCGCCACCTGCAGTTGCACCGATTGCTCGTTCACTTTCGTGATCGAGCCGAAAATCCCCCCCGACGTGATGACCCGGTCGCCGACTTTCAGCGCGCTCAAGAAACTCCTGAACCTTCTTCTGCCGGCGCTTCATCGGCAGAAGGATGATGAAGTAGAAGATGGCAAGGACCAGCGCAAACGGAATCAGCTGGATCAACGCGTTCGCCTGACCCGGCGTGGACAGAGCCAGCACCGGCCCGGCTTCGACTACTTCCCTCGACATCATGGAGTCAGCGAGCGGCGGGAAAAGGTCCGAGACAAAGACTGTCGGAACTTTTCGAACGTGCCAAACGCTATAGCGTCCCTAATCCCTTTCATAGTGTCAAGGTAAAAGTAGAGATTGTGCAACGTGTTAAGCGTGCTCCCCACGATCTCGCCAGACAGGAAGAGATGGCGCAAATAGGCGCGTGAGAAGTTCCGGCAGGTGTAGCACCGGCACGCCGGATCGGGCGGTTGATCGTCCTCCGCAAACCGCGCGTTCTTGACGTTCAGGAACCCCTCGCTGGTGAAGAGTTGGCCGTTTCGAGCGTTTCGCGTCGGCATCACGCAGTCGAACATGTCGATGCCTCGGGCAACGCACTCCACGAGGTCCAGCGGCGTGCCGACACCCATGAGATATCGTGGGCTCTCGTCGGGCAACAGGGGCGCCGTGATCTCGACTGTCCGATACATTTCCTCCGGATCTTCCCCGACACTCAGCCCGCCGATTGCGTAACCCTCAAATCCGATGCGCATCGTGGCCTCGGCGCTTCGCCGGCGCAGATCGGGCGAGATGCCGCCCTGGACGATGCCGAACTGGGCTTGCCCAGGGTTGGTGATGGGGACCTCAGGCACGCTTCCAGACCGGAGCGCCAACAACCTGGCTCGACACCGCGCCGCCCAGCGCGCCGTGAGTGCAACTGACTCGCCCAAAAGCGTTTCGCTCGCCGGTAACGCGGGACACTCGTCCAGGACCATTGCGATGTCAGCCCCCAGCCGGGCCTGAAGGTCGACCGCACTCTCAGGCGTCAGCTCACACGCGGTGCCGTCGAGATGCGACTGGAACCGCACGCCTTCTTCGCGAACCTGACGCCGGGACGCCAGGCTGAAGACCTGATAGCCGCCGCTGTCGGTGAGGATGGGCCGCGACCAGCCCATGAACCGGTGAATCCCGCCCAGCCGGGCGATCAGATCGGCGCCCGGTCTCAGAGACAGGTGATAGGTGTTCCCCAGGATGATCCATGCGCCAACGTCCTCGAGATCGCGCGCGGTCATGGCCTTCACGGCCCCCTGCGTGCCCACCGGCATGAAGACGGGTGTCTCGACCAAGCCGTGAGGCGTCGACAGAACGCCGCGGCGTGCCTGGCCGTCGCGATGAGTCGTGTGGAAGGAAAACGACAAGGGGCCTTGCTATTATCCGATCGTGAGAAAGCTGCGGGTCGGCGTCATCTATGGTGGACGCTCGGGAGAACACGAGGTCTCGATTGCGTCCGCCGCCTCGGTCATCAAGCACCTCGACCGCACGAAATACGAGCCGGTGCCAATCCGCATCGAGAAGGATGGCCGGTGGACCATCGCCGATCGCGCGCCGACGGCGATTTCGGCGGCCGAAGTGATCGAACAGGCGCGCGTCCTGACGCCGCGCACGCCTCGACCCGGGCGCGAGACGGTGCTCCTGGCTCATCCGAGCGAGGACACGCTGATGACCATCGAACGGCGCCCATCGGCCGGCGGGGATGCGGATCACGCAGTGGTCACCGGGCTCGGACTCGACGTCGTGTTTCCGGTGCTGCATGGGCCGTTTGGTGAGGACGGCACCGTGCAGGGCCTCCTGGAGCTCGCCAATGTCCCGTATGTCGGTCCGGGCGTGTTGGCGTCGGCCGTTGGGATGGACAAGGCGGCCATGCGGCTCGTGTTCGGTGCGCGCGGGCTGCCGCTGGTGCCGTGGATCAGCTTCACGCGACGCGAGTGGGACAGTGACCGTTCCCGCATTACGGAGATGGCCCTGGCGCTTGGCCTGCCGATGTTCGTCAAGCCGGCAAACCTCGGTTCGAGCGTGGGAATCTCGAAGGTGAAGTCCGGGGACGCGCTGTCGTCGTCGATCGAAGCCGCGCTGGAATTCGATCGAAAGGTTGTCGTCGAGGCGGCCGTCGCCTGATGCGCGTGAGATTGAATGCGCGGTGCTGGGCAACGACGAACCCGAGGCGTCCCTGCCCGGCGAGGTCATACCCTCGCGTGAGTTCTACGACTACGAAGCCAAGTACCTCGACGCGAACTCGCAAACGATCATCCCCGCCGACCTGCCGGATGAACTCGTCAACGAGGTCCGCCGCCTCGCGCTCGAAGCGTTTCGTGCAGTGGATGCCGCCGGCATGTCGCGAGTGGACTTTCTGTTGTCACGCACGAGCGGTGCGCTGTTCGTGAACGAGATCAACACGATTCCTGGCTTCACCACCATCAGCATGTATTCGAAGATGTGGGAAGCCACTGGCGTGAGCTATCCGGTGCTGGTCGACCGCCTCATTCGACTTGCCGTCGAACGGCACGCCGAGAAGCAGCGCCTGCGCACCAGCGCGATGTAGCCGGTCGAGACTCGTATCACGAAGGGCGTCGCGCTCTGACACCGCACCGCTCCGCGCGCTGCACGATCGAACGTCGCACTCTATCGTCTTGCACGATCCGATCCGACAGTTCTTAGTGAGCGACGTGTGAAAACGATCGTTGATTTGCGTCGTGCGGGCTTGTGGGTGATGTCGATTGCGATCGAGCGTGGGCGATTTGACTGCAAGGGACGTTTTGAGCTTGTGTCAAATGCGCCGAGGGCGCCAAAGCTTTGACAAGGAGCGACGGTTTGTGCTTGACATCGCAATTTTCTCGCCCATAATCTACATCTGGTATGAGGGAGGCACGCTCAGACAACGGCTTGTGAAGCACTGAGACTCCGCGTGGAGCCTCGGCATCACGCCCACCCGCTGTCGCCATCAGGCACGAGTCCACCCCCTTCAGGAGGAACAATGGCGAAGAAGGCAAAGAAGGCGGCCAAGAAGGCCAAGAAGGCGAAGAAGAAGTAACACTGGGCCGCTCCGAATGGGGCGGTCTCTTTTCGAGCACTGCCCCATCTTTTCTTTCTGCCCTAGCCCATTGCCAGAGGGCACATCTGGCGCGCACCGATCAGCGCGCAATGAAGCGTGAAGGAGCCGGCACACGCGGGCTGAGTGCCAGGCGGCAGAGGCGACCGCGGTGGCGCGGCAATACCTTCCGCACAACCCAACCTGAAGGGGGGGATTAGACCATGGCGAAGAAGGCAAAGAAGTCGGCCAAGAAGGCCAAGAAGGCGAAGAAGCGCTAACGACGCTTCGCCATTGAAGAGATCAAGGGGCGACCATCGCGGTCGCCCCTTTCGCTTTTCAGCGCGCGTGACGAGCGCGTGGTCACTCGGGAGCGCCGGGTCCGATCCAATTGACGCCGTCCCAGATTCTTACCGTTCGGATTTGATCCCACTGCGTCAGTTGATCGACGACGTCCAGCCCCGCAACGACACGACCAAAGACCGTGTAGCGGCCATCCAGGTGCGGCTGCGGCGCATGGGTGATGAAGAACTGACTGCCCCCCGTGTCCTCCCAATCGAGCGCCATCCCCACGGTCCCGCGAAGGTACGGGCGCTGGTTGATTTCGTCGCGAATGGTGTACCCCGGTCCCCCTTCTCCGTCACCGCGAGGGTCACCGTCCTGCACCACGAAGTTGGGCACGATGCGATGGAACGGAGTACGCGCCCAAAAAATTCTTGCGTGCCAGCGATACGAAGTTGGTCACGGTCCGTGGTGCGTCGAGCACCGCCAGTTCGATTTGGATCAGGCCCTTCTCGGTGTCGATGTAGGCCATCGGTGAGACCCGCGGGTCGATCATCGGCGTCATCTCGTTCAGCTCGGTCAGCGGCGCGGCAGGAGCGGGACGCATGGAGGACAGGTCGGCACCCGGCTCCACCTTCGTCAGGAGCGCGGCGGCTCGGACCCGCACGGCCCAGTCGCGATCGCCCAGGGCGCGGGTCAACAAAGGTTTGGCTGCCTCGGGATCGAGCTCGACGAGGGCGCCGAGCACCGCCGCACGCGCGATGTACGTCGGGTCCTTGTCGGCACGTTCGTAGGCTTGCACCAGCGCCGCGACACCCCGTTGTGACTTGAGTCGCGCGAGACCATTGGCGACGGTCAGTCGCACGACCACATCCTCCGACTCCACCCGCTCGAGCAACGCGGCCTCCGCGTCTTTCGCGCCGAGGGCAACCAGCGCATTCAACACGGCCGGGATGACACGCTGATCGCTGTCCTGCAGCATCGCGGTCAGTCGAGGATGGGCGCGTTCCAGTCCCACACTGACGAGGGCGGTCGCCAAGGCGGCCCGCACGCTCCAGTGCGAATCGGGATCCAGGCCGGAGATCACGGTCACGAACATGTCGGGATCGGTCCGCGCCAATGCGGTCAGCGCCGTCGCTCGAATGGACGGCCACGACTCAGTCAGCAGATCGACCAGAATCTCCACCGCCTCCGGCGCCCTGAGTTGCCCAAGGGCCGTGACGACCTCCAAACGAAGGTTGGCGTCGGATTTCGGCGTCGCCAGCACTTTGATCAGCGTGGCGACCGCTTCAGCCTCGCCGAGGTCCGCCAGCGATCGCACCGCCTCGATCCGCACCGGCACGAACTCCGCATTGTTGGCGACCAGCGCGATGAGCGGTGCGCCGGCCCGTCGGTCCTTGTGCACTCCCAGTCCGCGCGCGGCAAACGCGCGCGAGATGGCGCCTGTTCCCTCGAGCAGGGTCAAGAGCGCCGTACCGCCGCGCGGATCGGGGATGCGTCGAAAGGCGTAAGCGACGGGCCACCACCGACTGATGGGCGCGCCGTGTGTGTCGAGCAGCACCCCGGCCAACTGGTCGTACGCACCCAGCCGCACGAGCGCGTAGATGCCGAGCCGAACCGCTTCGACAGGCGGTGGCTTGGGATGCTCGAGATCGTCCGCGTCGATCCCATTGAGCACACCGGCCGCCACATGCCCCTGGATCATCGTCGCGATCGCGTCCGCAGCCGGCTTGTGCGCGATGAGACCCAGGCCTTCGGCCGCGCGACCGTGCACGACAGGGTCTGGATCCGACAGCGCCGTCACGAGCGGCTCGGCGCCCGAGGCGTCGCCGATCAACCCAATCGCGAACGCGGCCATCTGCCGGACCTCCGGATCCGTGTCCGCGGCCAACAGTTCGGCAAGCGGAGGAACGCCGGCGGGCAATCGCGTTCGACCAACGGCCAGCGCGGCTCGTCGGCGGATGCGGGCTTCGGTGTCTTTCAGCAGGATGAGAAGGTCGGGCTGCGGCGGCGGCGCGGGCACAGCAACCGGGGCCAGGCGCCCTTTCGGTGGTGGCGTCACGGGCGGCGGTGGCGCGGGCGGCGCCGGCATCGCAAGAATTCGATCCTCTTCGAGGCGCAGAATCCATCCCATCTTCTGCTCGAAGGTCATGGGCGCTCGGCGCTCGGGTGCTGCGGCCGGCGGAGCCGAGGCACACGCGGCGAGCACAGCGGTGCCGAGGCCCGCGACCACGAGTCGGAGTCGGCAAGCGAGCATCATGCGGCCGACAGATTGAAAGGATCGAGCGTGATCGCGCGAACCGTCGCGCGCTCGACGCGATCCTGAACGATATGCACCCCAATGCCTGGCGCGTTCGGGACCGCGATGGTGCCGTCGGCATCGACCTCGATCGCCGGCTCGATCAAGTCAGGCTGGTAGTAGCGCTTGCTGGCCGCGATGTCGCCCGGAAGAGAGAAGTTGGGCAGACTCGCGAGGTGAATGTTGTGCGCGCGCCCGATTCCCGTTTCCAGCATGCCTCCATGCCAGACAGGAATCTCGTGCTGCTCGCACAAATCGTGAATCTGAATCGACTCGCGGTGGCCGCCAACCCGGCCAGGCTTGATGTTGATGACCTGACAGGCCTTGGCGGCAATGGCGTCGCGGGCGATGCGCACCGCATGGATCGATTCGTCCAGACAGATGGGCGTCTTCAGCGCCCGCTGCAGCTCGGCGTGGTCGCTCACATCGTCGTAATCGAGCGGCTGCTCGATCATCATCAGCGCGTATGCGTCGAGGCGCGCCAGATGGGCAGCATCGCCGAGGGTGTAGGCCGCGTTGGCGTCCACCATCAGCGGCACGCTGCCGAACGTCGAGCGGACCATCTCGACCGCCGCGATGTCCCAGCCCGGCTTGATCTTGACTTTGATCCGTTGATAGCCGGCGGCGAGTTCATGCCGGATCTTGGCAGCGAGATCGGCGAGCGAATCCTGAATCCCAATCGACACACCCGAGGCGATCCGTGAGCGCGTGCCTCCGAGGAGCCGGGCCAGTGGCTGCCCCTTCGTCCGGGCATAGAGATCCCAGGCCGCCATCTCGAGGCAGGCTTTGGCCATGTTATGACCACGAACGGGCCGAAGGGCATCGAAGATGTCGCGCGGATGGTCGAAGGTGTGTCCGAGCAGACGCGGCGCGAGAAATCCGGTGATGATGTGCCAGGCGGTTTCGGTCGTTTCGCTGCTGTAGTACGGATTGGCTTCGGCGACTGCCTCGCCCCAGCCCTCGTGCCCGTCGCCTTCCAGGCGCACGAGCAGAAACGTCCGATCGTAGCTGCGGCCAAAACTGGTTTCGAAAAAGCTGACGAGCGGAAGGCGGCAGAGCCGCAGATCGAGCCGATCGATTCGCACTGAAGCCTCTTAATGCTTATCGGTCGTCAGCCGCCAGCCGCCAGCGGCCGGTTGCCAGTGGCTCATCTTCGATTCAGCAACGCTTGAAGCTTCGTTCTTGGCTGACAAACTGATGGCGGCAACTGGAAACTGACGCAAGTCGCACCAAACGATACCACGCGCGAGCTTGCGTCCTTTCGCTGCGCGTTTATATACTCCAGCTTCACGTGGCGTTTCGGTACATCGCCATCGAGGGCCCCATCGGCGTCGGCAAGACCCGACTCGCAGAACGGCTGGCCGGTCGAATCGATGGCAGCACCGTGCTCGAGGACGCCGAGAATCCCTTCCTCGCCGACTTTTACAACGAGCGCGCCGGTGCGGCGCTGCAGGCGCAGCTGTTTTTCTTGTTGAATCGCCATCGCCAGCTCGCCGGACTCCGACAAGCCGACCTGTTTCGACACACGACCGTTTGCGACTATCTCTTCGACCGCGACAAGATCTTTGCGTACCTGAATCTCGACGATAACGAGCTGTTCATCTATCAGCGTCTGTTCGACCTGCTGGCGCGTGATATCCCCTCACCGGATCTCGTCGTGTATCTGCAGGCCCCGACGGACGTCCTGCTGGCCCGCCTCAAAGCGAAGCCGGTCGACCCCGAGCGTCCCGTTCCGCAGCCCAACTCCGAGTACCTGCGCGAGTTGAACGAAGCGTATCAGCACTTCTTCTTTCACTACACCACGACGCCGTTGCTGGTCGTCGAGACCTCGCAATTCGATCCGGAGACCAACGACGGAGCGCTCGACGATCTGGTCCGACAGGTCAATGCGATGGGCAAGGGCACTCGGTACTACGTGCCGCGCACGAAGGACTGACAGTTTCTGCTAAGCTGGCGCGATGGCCTGGTTCAAAAAGGCGCGCAAGCCGATTGCCGCGCCTGATAAAGCCAGCCGCGTGCCCGAGGGACTGTGGGTCAAGTGTCCCGACTGTGACGCGATCATCTACACTCGCGACCTCGTCAAGAGCCTCAGTGTCTGCACGAAGTGCAATCATCACTTCAGGCTGACCGCGCGCGAGCGTCTGCTGTCGTTGTTCGACGGCGAGTACTGGGTCGAGCAGGATGCGGGCTTGCGATCGAACGACCCGCTGGTCTTTTCCGACACCAAGCCGTACCGCGAGCGATTGGCCGCAAGCCGCGCCGCCACCGGCTTGCCAGACGCCGCCATCGTCGGCGTCGGCCGAGTCGATGGCATCGAAGCCGTCGTGGTGGCCATGGAGTACGCGTTCATTGGCGGCAGCATGGGTGTCGTGATGGGTGAAAAGATCGTTCGCGCCGCCGAAACGGCGCTCATCCGCCGTCTGCCGTTGATTGTCGTCTCCTGCTCGGGCGGCGCGCGCATGATGGAGGGCGCGCTGTCGCTGATGCAGATGGCCAAGGTGTCGGCCGTGCTCGCGCGTCTCGATCGGGCGAAGCTCCCGTACGTCTCGGTCCTCACCGATCCGACGACGGGCGGCGTGACGGCGAGTTTTGCCATGCTGGGCGACCTGAATGTTGCGGAACCCAAAGCCCTGATTGGGTTTGCCGGCCCCCGCGTCATCGAACAGACCATTCGGCAGAAGCTGCCCGAGGGATTCCAGCGCAGCGAGTTCCTCATCGAGCGCGGCATGCTCGACATGATCGTGGACCGTCGTGAATTGAAGGCCACCATCGCGCGCGCGCTGCGCTTCATGATGCCGGCCCATGACTCCGCGTGAGCGACTCTTCGCGCTCGAACAGTTCGGCATCAAACTCGGTCTCGACAACATCCAGCGAATTCTCGAGGCGCTTGGCCACCCCGAGCAGCGCTTTCCATCGGTCCACGTCGCGGGGACCAACGGCAAGGGATCGGTGACGGCGATGGTGGAGCGAGGTCTCCGATCGGCAGGCCATGCCACCGGGCGCTACACCTCGCCGCATCTGAACGACATCGAGGAGCGGATTGCCCTCAACGGTCGGCCGATTGATGCCGCCGCATTCGACGCCACGACCGCCGACGTCCTCGCCATCGGTCGACGAGTTGCACGGCCGGGGGACACTCCAGTCGTGGCCGACGTTTTTCGAGGTCACGACGGCGATGGCTTTCATGACCTTTGCGCGGGAGCGGGTCGACGCAGCGGTGGTAGAAGTCGGGCTCGGTGGCCGATTCGACGCCACCAACACGTTGGCGCCGGAGGTGACCGCCATCACTTCGATTGCATTCGACCACGAGCGACACCTGGGATCGACGCTCGAAGCGATTGCCTTCGAGAAGGCCGGCATCATCAAACCGGACACGCCGGTCGTCGTCGGCGCAATGCCCGACGCTGCCAGACGTGTCATCGTCACGCGCGCCGCACAACTTGGCGCACCGGTGGTGGCTGCCGACACCGACGTCAGGGTGTCGTCACGGATCGAAGCGGGACGCGTGTCGCTCGACCTCCGGACGCCAGTCGATCGATACGATGACGTGATGCTGGCGCTCAATGGCCGGCATCAGATCGCCAATGCGGTCGTCGCCGTGAGAACGTTGGAGGTGTGTCGCGAGCGAGGGCTGGCCAACGCTGCCGCCGATATCAAGAGCGCACTGGCGGAGGTGGACTGGCCGGCACGCCTGGAATGGCTGGAACTCAACCGCGGACGTCATGTCCTCGTCGATGCGGCGCACAACCCGGCGGGCGTGCTCGCACTCGCTGACTACGTGCGCGCGGCAGGTGTCGCCCCGCTGCCCGTCGTCATGGCGGTGATGAAGGACAAGGATGTGGATGCGATGGTGCGTGCCATTGCGCCTGTCGCCTCGGCATTCGTCACGACGCAAATCGAGTCGCCGCGCTGCCTGCCGGCGGCCGTCCTGGCCGAGCGGGTCGCGCACGCTGTCCGCGAGGCGCGGGTGATGAGCGATGCCAATCCCGAGAGCGCACTCGATCTGGCGCTGCGAGAGAACCCGCGAGCGCTGGTCGCTGGATCGATCTTCCTGGTCGGGCCCCTGAGGGCAAAGCTCATCGCGCGCGGGGCCGCCCCGACGGACCTGCCCGTCTGACCTTGTGGCCGCGTGGCTTCTTCGTTATTCTTCGATTGCCGCCTGCCCTCCACTGATCTGATGCCTTATCTGCTCGCGTGCTGGTTTCTCACGACGCTCCTGCTCGCACCTTCGATGGCGACCGCCCAGGTCATTCAAGACTGGGAGACCAAGCAGTTTTCCTTCGAGCAGGTCGACAAAGATCGCGTTCGGCTGATGCGCGAAGTCGAGGTCAACGGCACCGGTCCCAACAAAGGCCAACAGATGTTCGCCGACGAGCTCTTGTGGAACACCACCACCGGCGAGCTCGAAGCCGCGGGCAACGTCACGTTGGTGTCGCCGACGGCCAGGCTGTCCGCCGACCGGGTCGTATTCAACACGAAGACCAGGCTCGGGACGTTCTATTCAGCCTCCGGCCTGGCATCGCTTGGCGATCGTGGCGCCGACGACCGGAGCATGTTCGGCACGCTCGAGCCCGATGTCTACTTCTACGGCGAAATCATCGAAAAGGTTGGGGACGACCGTTACGTCATCTCCAAGGGGGCGTTCACGACCTGTGTGCAGCCGAGCCCCCGCTGGGAGATTGTTTCGACCAAAACGACGATCAACCTCGAGGACTACGCGTTTCTTCGCAACGCCGTGATTCGGGTCAAAGACGTCCCGGTCTTCTACCTCCCGGTCCTGTACTACCCGATTCAAAGCGACGATCGTGCGACCGGGTTTCTACTTCCGACCTACGGCCGTTCGACCATTCGTGGGCAATCCATCAGCAACGCCTTCTTCTGGGCGATCGATCGCAGCCAGGACCTGACTTTCCTGCACGATTGGTTTACGAGCACGGGACAAGGCGCCGGCGCCGAGTATCGCTATGTCGCGGCCCCGGGCGCGGAAGGCTTCTTCCGAGCCTATTGGCTCGACGAAGACGGGTCCAGCATCGACAACTCCGGTGGCGGCAATTTCACAACGCCTTCTGCCCGCAGTTATGAGCTGCGCGGCGACGCAACGCAGCCCTTGCCGGGAGGCTTTCGCGCCCGCGCTCGCATCGATTACTTCTCGTCGCTGACCACGTCGCAGCTGTATCACACGAACATCTACGAATCGACGCGTCGGAATCGATCGATAGCCGGCAGCGTCAGTGGCAACTGGGCGGGTGTGAGCCTCACCGGCAACTACCGGCGGGATGAGCTGTTCTATTCGACGACCGCTTCCACCTTGAACGGCCAGACTCCGGTCGTGAGCGCGAACCTGTCCAGCAGGCGGCTCGGTCGCTCACCGTTTTATGTGGCGTTCAACAGCGAGGTTGGTCGCATTCTTTATGCCAGTCACGCCGAGATTGACGGCGTGGAAGCCGTGGACGATCGCAGCCTTGGGCGCTTCGACCTGTCGCCAACACTCCGCGCAACGCTCTCCACGCTGCCATTTCTCAGCGTGAACGGCACGGTCGCCTACCGACATACCTACCTCACGGAAAGTCTCGACGACGAGGGACTGCAAATCGAGTCGCCGGTCACGCGGCGCTACTTCGATTTCAGGGCCGATGTCACGGGGCCGATCTTCAGCAAGGTGTTCACGCCGAACAATGGGTTTGCGGATCGCCTGAAGCACGTCATCGAGCCAAACATCAACTTCCAGCGCATCACGGATTACGATAACGAGGATCGCATTCCAACCACGGCCGGGGTCTACGACGTCGTCATCGGTGGAGTCACCAGGGTCAACTATGGGATCAACAACCGGTTTCTGGTTCGCAAGGCACCAAAAGATCCCAAAGCCTCGGCGGCTGCCAGCGCGCCGCGCGAGTTCTTGAGCGTGGCGATCACGCAGAGCTACTACACGGACCCACGTGCGAGCCAATTCGACACCAGCTTTCAATCTGGCTATGGGAGTTGGCGTCCTCCCAGCAGCTTCTCGCCCGTCGCCCTCACCGCGCGCGCCAACCCGACCGCCTCGAGCTCGGGGACGGTGCGGTTGGAGTACGACACCAAGGTCGGGACGCTCGAGGCCTTCAACGCCACCGGCAGCACGACCTATCGCGCCGCGCAAACCTCGATCGGTTGGAGCACGAGACGAATCAGCGCGGACGCGAGAGATAATTCGATCAATGCCCAGACGAACCTGTCCTTCTTGCAGCGACGAACCGGCGGCAGCTATTTGCTCGACTGGGACATTGCGCGGGAGACGATTCTTCAACAGCGCTGGGTCGGCTTCTACAACGCGCAGTGCTGCGGCCTCGTGCTCGAGTATCAGGAAAGGAACTTCCCGTCGTTCGATCCCAACTTTCCCTATCCCAAGGATCGGCGGTTCAATCTCTCGTTCACACTCGCCGGCATTGGAACCTTCTCGAACTTCTTCGGCGTGTTTGGCGGGACAACCTACTGATCGAAGTAGTAAGATTCACACCGATGATGGAAGTGCTCGTGACGGGTGGCGCGGGGTTTATCGGCAGCAACTTCGTTCGTTACGCGCTCCAGACCCACGCTGACTGGCACGTGACGACGCTCGACAAGCTGACCTATGCGGGTCGCCGCGAGAACCTGCACGACGTGATGGATCATGCTCGCCATACCTTCGTGCACGGCGACATCTGTGACGCGCCGGTGGCCGGACCGCTAGTCGAGCGGTCGCACGTTGTCGTGCACTTCGCGGCTGAGACCCATGTCGATCGGTCGATCATGGCCGCCGGTGACTTCATTCGAACCGATGTCGAAGGCACGTTCGTTCTGCTCGAAGCCGCGCGGCGAGCGCCCGCTCTTCGGCGTTTCGTTCAGATCTCGACCGATGAGGTTTATGGCAGCGTGCCCGAAGGGCACAGCACCGAGCGTGATGAGTTGCGACCGCGGAACCCGTACTCGGCGAGCAAGGCGGGCGCCGACCGCCTCGCGTACAGTTACTTTGCGACCTACGCGGTGCCCGTAATCGTGACACGCGCGTCGAACAACTACGGACCCTATCAGTTCCCCGAGAAGGTGCTGCCGCTCTTCGTCACCAATCTGGTGGACGATCGAACGGTGCCGCTGTACGGCGACGGTGGCAACGTCAGGGACTGGTTGCACGTCATCGATCACTGCCGCGCGATCGATCATCTAATCGGGATCGGCAAGAACGGCGAGGTCTACAACATCGGCGGCGGCAACGAGGTGAGAAACGTTGACCTCACCCATCGCATTCTGGCCCTGATGGGCAAGCCACCTTCCCTCATCGAGCGCGTCGCTGACCGGCTCGGCCACGATCGTCGCTATGCCTTGGACACGGCCAAGCTGCGTGGAACGGGCTGGGCGCCCCAAGTGCCGTTCGAGCAAGGATTGAGCGACACGGTTGAGTGGTATCGCCAGAACGAGTGGTGGTGGCGGCCGATCAAGGAGGGTGACCCCGCCTTCAAGGCGTACTACGCCGCTCAGTACGAACGCCGATCGTGAGCCATCTGTCGGCTCCCATCCTCGTGACGGGGGCGGCCGGATTCGTCGGCAGCCATTTGCTGGATCTGCTGGCGCAGCAATCGCAACCGCTCGTGGGCTGTTTTCACCCGGCGGCATCGCCGAGAGATCCGCGACCCGATGTCACGTGGGTGGCACTCGACCTGCTCAATCGCGAGGCGGTGGCGGACATGCTGGGCGAGCAGCGACCCGATGCCATCTATCACCTGGCGGGCGCCGCGCACGTGGCCCAGTCGTGGCAAAACCTGTCCAGCACGTACGAAGGCAACGTGCTTGCCACACATCACCTGTTCGAGGCGTTGCGCATTCACGAACTGAGACCACGCGTGTTCGTCTCGGGGTCGGCCATGATCTATCGCCCGCAAGATCGGCCCATCCGTGAAGATGACGCGCTTGGGCCCACCAGCCCTTATGCCACCAGCAAGCTGGCCCAGGAAATGCTGGCGCAGCGCGCGTGGGAAACGAGCGGCGTGCCGACCCTCATTGCGCGGTCGTTCAATCACGTGGGACCCCGGCAGGATCCGTCGTATGTGGCGCCCGGCATCGCGAAGCAGATTGCGCTCATCGAAGCTGGCCGGCAGGACCCGGTCATCACCATGGGGAATCTCGAGCCAAAGCGGGACCTGTCGGATGTGCGCGACACGGTGCGGGCTTATGTCGCCATGATGAATGGCGCCCGGCCTGGCGAGCCGTACAACGTCTGTTCGGGGAAAGGTTTGTCGATTGCCGAGTTGGTCGAAACATTCGTCGCTCGGGCGCGCACGCCGGTTCGTGTCGTCCAGGACCCCGCTCGATTCAGGCCGAATGACGTGCCACTGCTGGTCGGCGATCACCAGCGGCTGACCGCAGAGACCGGCTGGCGACCCGCGATACCGTTTGAGCGCACCGTCGACGATCTGCTGGAGTACTGGCGACAGCAAGTCCGCACCCATTGATGCGCGTCCTCGTGACGGGTGGAACCGGCTATCTTGGTCGCGCGGTCGTCAGGGCCTTCGCCGCCGCCGGCCACGAGGTGGTGGCCCTGTCACGCACGGCGAGCCGCAGCGGCGTTTCGACGCTGGCCTTCGACGGCGACGTCCGCAGTCGAGAAACCGTCGAACGCGCGGCCGACGGCTGTCAAGTGATCTGTCATCTGGCTGCACTGGTTGCACTCTGGCGCGCACGCTCGAGCGACTTCGATGAGGTGAATCTTGGCGGCCTGCGAAACGTCCTCGCTGTCGGTGCAGAACGTGGCCTCCCGATCGTCTACACCTCGTCGTTTCTCGCGCTGCCGCCGCGCGGGCGGGCGGATCCGCTGATGGCCAACGACTACCAGCGCACCAAGGTTCTCGCAGAACGTGAAGCGGCGGTCGCCGCCAGGGGCGGCGCGCGAATCGTGCGGCTTTACCCAGGCGTGCTATACGGTCCCGGCGTGAGCAGCGAAGGCAATTTGGTGGGGCGTCTGATCGACGATCACTTACGAGGGCGATTGCCGGGCGTCATCGGGGCAGACGGCATCTGGTCCTGCTCCTGGGTGGATGACGTGGCGCGCGCGCACGTTGCAGCGGCTGAGCATGGCGCGCCCGGTGCCACGTACGCGCTCGGCGGCGAAAACCTTCCGCAGATGCAGATCTTCACGGCCGTTGAAGCGATCACCGGCACACCGAGGCCGCGCCGGATCCCGCGAGTCGCGGCAAACATGATTGGGGGCCTCGAAGAGCTGCGTGCTCGCTTCTTTCACGGGTCGCCACTGCTGACGCGCGGGGCGGTCGAGATCTTCGCCCACGACTGGCCGCTCGACAGCACAGCCGCCGTTCGTGACCTCGGATACACGGTGCGACCACTGGCCGAGGGCATTGGATTACTCCTTGAGAATCGGACCGCCCAGGGACACGACGCCAGGTGACGGTCTATTCGGAGACGCGCCGGCAGATCGTCCACATTACGATGGCGGTGTTCGCGCTGCCGCTCGCCTATCTCACCTGGCAGCAGGCGGCGCTCATGGCCGCTGGAGCGCTTGCCTTCAACGCGTTTCTGCTGCCAAAGATCGCGCCGGGAATTCTGCGTTCGAGCGATGCGCGCGGGATGCGCGCAGGCGTCCTCTTCTATCCACTCTCGGTCCTCCTGCTCATCCTGGCCTTCCGCCATCGCCTCGATCTTGCCGCGGCGGCATGGGGAGTCATGGCATTCGGCGACGGCTTCGCGACACTGGCCGGCCGACTCGTCGGCGGCCCGCGCCTGCCATGGAACCGCGACAAGAGCTGGAGTGGTCTTCTGGCATTCGTCGTGGCGGGAGGACTGGGGGCAGTCGCGCTGGGCTTCTGGATCCAGACCGCACTGAACGCGTCGGGAGTCGACGTCGTGCACAAGGCACAGATCCTGCCGTTGTCGGCCGCCGCCGCAATGGCAGCGGTCATCGCCGGGTTCGCGGAGACGCTTCCGATTGGCCTGGACGACAACCTCACGGTTCCGGCCGTTGCTGGATCCACGCTTTGGTTTCTGAGCTTGCTCAACTGGCTCGGGCCCCTGGACTCACTCGCGCTCGACCTGTTGTTGGGTACCCTTATCGCAACACCGCTCGCCGCCCTTGCCTGGTTCGCCGGCAGCATTACCTTCGGGGGCGCCATTGTCGGGATCGTGCTCGCCGCTTTCATCTATGCCGGCCTCGCACTCGCCGGGCTGGCGGTGCTGGCAGTCGCCCTGGCCCTCACCGTCGCAAGCTCGCGCTTCGGTCGAGCTCGAAAGGTCGCCCTCGGGATCTCGGAGGAACGTGGTGGACGTCGAGGCTTCGGGAACGTTGTCGCGAACTGCTCGATCGGAACCCTGGGTGCCGTGCTCGAGATCTTCAGTTTCGATTGGGGACTCGCGCTTGCGGGCGCGTGGATGGCAGCCGGGATTGCCGCCGGAGCCAGCGACACTGTCGCCAGCGAGATTGGTAAAGCCATGACAGGAACGCCACGCGCTTTCCCCAGCCTTCGCCCCGCCGTGGCGGGTACGCCCGGTGCCTTCACGATTGGCGGGACCCTCGCCGGCATCGCCGCGGCGGCCTTGATCGTTCTGCCGGCTGCGCTGATGTGGCTGATTCCATGGACGTTTCTCATCCCAATCGTCGTGGCATGCACGGTCGCGGCATTTGTCGAAAGCGCGCTCGCGACGGGCTTCGAAAAAAATGGGGTGCTCGACAATCACACGATGAACTTCCTCAACACCGCGGTCGCAGCCGTCCTTGCGGTCTGGTGGTGTTCGTTGATCGGCAACGGGGCATTGTGAAAACCGCATTCGACAGTTTCCAGTTATCAGTTGCCAGTTCAAAGGAAGTGGTGAATTCATGCTTCTGTGGCTTCCGCCTTCAGGCGGAAGATTCCTGACAGACCGAACATGACATCCGCCAGCACCTATCTCGAGCTCGGACGCCCCTTCACGTTGGTCGCTCCGGCGCTGGGCTTCCTGTCGGGTGGACTGACGGCCCTCGGAGCGGCACCACCCGAGCCGTTGTCGATGGCGTCGCTCACCTATCCGCTCATCGGGTCTCTGATGGCTGCCGTGCTCAACGCCGGCAACAATGCCCTCAATCAGATCTACGACCTCGAGATCGATCGCATCAACAAGCCAAAGCGACCTCTACCCAGCGGTCGGGTGAGCACCTCAGATGCGTGGGTATTCGCGGCGGTCACCTACCTGTTTGCGCTCGTGCTGGCCTGGGTGGTGGCGCCGGGCGGGCGGCACGAATGCTTTTGGATCGTCCTGGTGGCCGTTATCTGCACATTCATCTACTCGATCCCGCCTCTCAGAACGAAGCGCCTGGGGATCTGGGCCAACGTCACGATCGCGATCCCTCGCGGCGTCCTGCTCAAAGTAGCTGGCTGGTCGTCCGTCAAGACGATCGTGGGGATCGAACCCTGGTACATCGGCGCCATCTTCGGCCTGTTCCTTCTCGGGGCGACAACGACCAAAGACTTTGCGGATATGGAAGGCGATCGTCTCGGCGGTTGCCGCACGCTGCCCATTCAGTACGGCGTCCGCCGGGCGGCCTGGATGATCTCGCCGTCGTTCGTGATCCCGTTCGCGATGATTAACATCGGATCGGCCCTCGGGATCCTCACGGGCAATTTCATCCTGCTCCAGGCACTGGGCCTGTTCATGACGACCTATGGTCTCTACGTTTGTTACCTCATGCTTCGCCGGCCAGAGGAGTTGGCGGTCGAGGAAAACCACGTGTCGTGGGCCCACATGTATCGAATGATGTTTGTCGCACAAATCGGATTCGCAGTGGCGTATCTGGTCTAGCGGAGTGCGCCGGTTCTGCTTGACGAGGCGAAATAAAAGCGAAATACTGAGACCGGGTCTGTTTTCCGGTGGAAATAGCGCCACTTCTTTTCGACCTTGGGCCGCGACAGCTCACGACGCGCGACGTCGCCCGGATGGTGAAAGACGGGGGCATCGATGCGCTGACCGAAGCGCAGCGGCGTGCGGATCAGGCCCGCTATCAGGAAATCCGGTGCCGCTCGGCTCTCAATCGGGTCGAAGGCATGCCGTTCCGCTGGACCCTCAACCCGTATCGCGGGTGCACGCACGCGTGCGAGTACTGCTTCGCGCGGCGCTACCAGTCGCAGCTCGAACTGGGCACCGGCGACGAGTTCTCGTCAGTGATTTTCGTCAAAACGAACTTCGTCGAGGTGCTTCGGCGCGAGCTCGACCATCCACGGTGGACGCGCGAGATGGCCGCGTTCGGAACCGCGACCGACCCCTATCAACCGATCGAGGGACAATACAAGCTGTCGCGCGGAACGTTGGAGGCGCTGGTCGCTGGCAAGAGCCCGGTTGGAATCGTCACCAAAGGCCCCATGGTGGTCCGAGACATCGACGTGCTTCAAGAGCTCAGCCTGGTCGCAGCAGCCACGATTCACATCAGCGTCCCCACGATTGACGAAGAAGCCTGGCGCCATCTGGAACCGGGGACCGCGCATCCGTTGCAACGCCTGCGCGCCGTCAAGGCGCTCGCGGAGGCAGGACTCGACGTCGGCGTGCTCATGGCGCCGCTCGTTCCAGGCTTCACGACCGCACCGGCCAAGATCGAGGCCACAATCAAGGCGATCGCGGATCACGGCGCGAGGTTTGTCGGGGCCAACGTGTTGTTTCTCGACGGCGGGACGCGCGACCACTTCATGCGCTTCCTCAGCGACCAGTTCCCCGCCCTCGTCGATCAGTACGACCGCCTGTACGCGTCGAAATACGCACCGAAAGACTACGTCTCGCACGTGCAGCGGACGCTGTCGATGCTGAAGGCCCGGTATGGACTGAAACCTCGCGCAAGGCGCGAGGACACGTCGTATCGCGGTCCTGCCGAGCCGATTTCCGAGGAATCGATCGCCCAGTCGAGCTTCAACTGGTCGTCAAACGAGACTACGACAACAGCGATTCGGCCATCGCAGCGGACTCGGAGTCCGTTGCCTCGACGACGACCTCGCCCTGCACGGCGGTGACCCGGAAGCGACCCGCCTGCGCCCAGATGCGGCTCAACGGGATCTTTACGCGCTCGTCGATCACACGCTTGAGGAAGCGCGCGCCATACGCCAGGCTGTGCCCCTGACGGACGATCTCGTCGAGCGCGTCGGGGGTCACCACCAATTCCTTGCCTCGTGACGATGGCGGTCGCGATCACACGATCGAGCTGGATTCGGGCAACCTGCGCGGCTTCCTCACGGGTCAGCGGCGCAAAGACGATCACATCGTCGAGTCGGTTCCGGAATTCTGGCGACAGCCGTCGCTCGAGCTCGCGCATGACCTCGCCACGCACGTCCTCGATGCCGACGTCGACCTTGCGGAAGCCCAGCGGGCTTTCGATGCGACGGAAGTGCTCGGCGCCGAGATTCGACGTCATGATCACGACCGCGTCGCTCAGATACACCTTGCGGCCGCGCCCGTCCGTAATCCAGCCTTCGTCGAATGCCTGCAGGAACAGGTTGAGCAGCGAGGAACTCGCCTTCTCGATTTCGTCGAGAAGCACCACCGAGTACGGGTTGTCGCGCAGTTGATTGGTAAGCACGC
Source organism: uncultured Acidobacteriota bacterium (assembly GCA_963802675.1). Lineage (GTDB taxonomy): Bacteria > Acidobacteriota > Vicinamibacteria > Vicinamibacterales > UBA2999 > JACCSI01. Next base: position 609,989 of record CAWDJL010000013.1, on the reverse strand, counting down.
CACCGCGATCGGATCCGACGATGCCGCGCGGCGACCCAATGAGCTTGTCGATACCCGCGGTTCCGTCCTGGAACTCGGACATATCGATGCGAATCATCTTCTTGTCATCGCCGAACAGGATCTCGGCCAGCGCCTTGGCCAGCTCTGTCTTGCCGACGCCAGTTGGCCCGAGGAACAGCAGCACGCCATCGGGGCGATCGAAGCCGTCCTTGAGCGGCCCCTTGTTGAGGACCAGGCGCCGCGCCAGGGCGCGAATCGCCTCGCGCTGGCCGATCACGCGTTTGCCCAGCTGCGCCTCGAGATCCTTGAAGCGCTCGCCGACCTCGCGGAATACCATGTCCAGCGGAATCCGGGCGTCGTCTGCCACCACGGCGGCGACGTCCTCGGCGCTCACTTCCTTGGCTCGTTTCAACTCGGAGCGGACCGCGGCTGTGTCGAGCCAGCCGATTGCCTTATCGGGCAGGCGGAGGTGCCGCTGGTAGCGCGACGACAGCGTCAGCGCCGCTTCGATCGCTTCGTCCAGGATGCGGACCGAGTAGTTGTGTTCGAATCGTGGCCGTAGCCGCTCGAGAATCGACCGCGCCTCTTCCAGCGTCGGTTCCGGAATGTTCACCACCCTGAAGCGCCGCGCCAGCGCTTCGTCCTCAGCCAGATGCTGCTTGTATTCGCTCAACGTCGTCGCACCAATGATGCGAACCTCGCCGCGTGCGAGCACCGACTTGAACACGTTGGCGGCGTCGGATGGCGCGCCCAGGGCGGAGCCCGCCCCCACCATCGTGTGGGCTTCATCGATGAACAGCAGATAATTGGGTCGCTCGCGGACTTCGCGCAGGACGTTCTGAATGCGATCCTCGAACATGCCGCGCAGCATGGTGCCGGCGACCAGCGAGTTCATCTGGAGATTGAGCACCTGGCAGTCGCGCAACTGGGCCGGGACCGTCTGTGGCTCGAGCTCGATGCGACGCGCCAACGCTTCGGCAACGGCGGTCTTGCCGACACCTGGCTCACCGAGCAGCATGACCGAGTTGGCGCGCTCGCGATGGCACAGGATTTCGACGATCTGCTTCAGTTGGACGTCGCGCCCGAAAACCGGGGGCAACTTGTCCTGACGCGCGAGAAGGTTCAGATTGACGGCAAACTGCTTGAGGAAAGGCGGCAGCTCGTAGCGCTTTCGGAGCTTCTCGTCGCGCAACTCGACATCGCGAACAACGGTTGTCAACCGGGCCACGACGGCATCGCCGTCAGTGCCGAAGCGGCGAAGGATGACGCTGGGGCCGCTCTGACGCTCGTCAAGGATGGCCGCGAACAGATCATAGGATTCCGCCTGCTCGCGCCCGAGGCTCACGGCCTGTTGGATGGCTCGGCGCACCAACTCCTGCGTCAGCTCGGTCGCTTTCAGCGTGCGGCCTGGCACCGCCGGAACGGTTTGGAGAGCCGATGCCACCTCGGCCAACACTTCGTCTGGGTTGACGGATAGATCTCGCATCACGCGCGAGTAAAGAAGCCATTCGGTTTGGGCGAATGCCAAGAAAAGGTGCTCGCTCGTCAACAGATCCTGCCCGCGACGACGAGCCTCGTCCTCGGCGCGGGTGATCACTCGCTGCGCGCCCTCCGTCAACTTCGTGAGATCGAGATCGAAGTCTTCCACCGACAGCCCTCGCTCCCTGGGGATGTGGCGGAAATCGCCGGGGGCCTCCAGGGTCCTCGCACGTAGCTAGAGCAATTCCGGGGCCAGCCCGGCCGGAGGCAACCTGCTGAAAAATCAAGGGTTTATGAAAAGCCGCCCCGGCGGTCCCGCCCCACGGGGGTGACAAGGCGTGTCGGTTACGCGACCAGGCGTTGGATGATCCGTGCCAACAGAGCCGCCCGTGGGACGAGCGCCGGGACCTCCACGTGCTCGTGGAGCGCGTGAGCGCCGTCGCCTACTGCGCCCAACCCGTCAAGAGTGGGAACCCCGAGTGCGGCGGCAAAATTCCCATCAGACCCTCCCCCGGTCGCGCCCTCGTCGATCGTCAGACCTAGGTCGGCGGCGGCGGCCTGCGCCGTTTCGTAGAGTCGCGCAACGCCAACCGTTCGCTCCATCGGCGGTCGCGAAAAGCCGCCACGAACTTCGACTGTGGCGCCCCGGAGATGTGGCGTCAGCGCTCGCAGGACGGCGTCGATTCGTGCCGCGTCCGCCTGCGTCGGCGCGCGCGCATCGACCAGGGCGCGCGCATCGGCTGCCACGACGTTGGGCCGAGACCCGCCCTCGACAACCCCGACGTTGATGGAGATGCCGCGAGTCAGGTCCTGCAGTGTCTCGATGACCAGGACCTGGCGCGCCAGTTCGCGAATGGCGCTCACGCCTTTTCCGGGATCGACACCTGCGTGCGCTGCAACCCCATGCACGACGACCTCATACTCTCCGCACCCCTTGCGTCGCGTCTTCAGGGCACCGCCCGGCAACGCAGGCTCGAGGACGAGGACTGCGTCGCTCTTCCTCGCTTCGGCCTCGAGAAACTCGCGCGACGTCCGGCTCCCAGTCTCCTCATCCGCCGTCCAGAGCATGACCAGGCGGACGTCGCTCAGCGAGCCGTTTTCAAGAAGGGCACGGGCCGCCAACAGGCCCAGCGCGATTCCGGCCTTCATGTCGAAGACTCCCGGGCCGCGAAGGAGGTCGCCTTCTTGTGCCAACGGCATTCGGACGATTTGACCGACCGGCCACACCGTATCGAAGTGCCCCAGCAGCATGATTTGTCGTTGGCCGCTTCCCAACTCGGCTCTGAGATGGTTGCCGGCGGTTGTCGCAGCGATTTCGGTGACACGGGCGCCCAAGGCGACGAGCCGACGCGACAACTCGGCGCCGCATGCATCGACGGCGGCTTTGTCATCGGTTGGCGACTCCAATGCGACTAACGCCCTTGTGGTGGCGAGCAACCAGTCCTGCTGCGCCTGACAAAAGGCGGTGAGATGCTGAGCGTCGACCATTGTGCGAGTTCTATAATAATTTTCGAATGATTGCTGCACGAGCATCGAAGGTCGCGGTCGCAATACTCCTTGGTGGGAGCTTGGTTACAGCGCAAGCGCCGCCGCCGTTTCCAAAGCCAAGCCGGCCGACGCACACCGGCACCAGCCGCCGCCGGCACAGCGCACCACCGGCGCCAACGGAGATGACCCTGGGCGTGCCCCTCTATCCGGGTGCGACATTCATCGCGTCGTACGACGCTGGCCGTGGGCAGCGGTTCTACTTATTTGGCGTCTCCGCCAGCTTTTTGGATACCGTGACCTATTACCGGACGACCCTCAAGCAGAGAGGAACCGATCTGTTCGAATCACCGCCGACCCATCAGTTCGATGTTGGGCGTTATCGAGAGGAGACGATGGCGTTCCCACCCAGCGTGACCGTCAAGGACTTCACGTGGGGTGGGTCGGTCGGCTATCCGAACCCCAAGCCGGGATCGCAGCCGACGCACTTCGCGACGATTATCCAGATCGTCCCCGCGACCGGTGAAAAATAGGGCAGCCTGACGTACAAGCCTCAGAGACGCGGAGACTCAGAGGAATTCAAGGGAAAAAATTTCGTGGCTACGTAATTCCTACCTACCTCTGTGTCTCTGAGTCTCTGTGGCCCGTACGTTGCGCCACTAAACCTGTGGGCTCACGTAAATCTCTCCCACCTTGCGGAATTCCGCCGACTTCTCGTCCATCCCTTGCTGCGCCATCTGCCTGACCTGCTGCGTGAGCTCCATGCTGCAGAATTTGGGGCCGCACATCGAACAGAAGTGGGCGAGCTTGGCGCCTTCGGCTGGGAGTGTTTGGTCGTGAAAAGCCCTGGCCGTGACCGGATCCATCGCGAGGTTGAACTGATCCTGCCAGCGGAACTCGAAGCGCGCCTTGGAAAGCGCATCGTCCCACAACCGGGCGCGCGGGTGTCCTTTCGCCAGGTCCGCCGCATGCGCGGCGATCTTGTAGGCAATGACTCCGGCCTTCACATCGTCACGGTTCGGCAGCCCGAGGTGCTCCTTCGGAGTGACGTAGCAGAGCATCGCGGTGCCGTACCAGCCGATCATCGCCGCACCGATCGCCGAGGTGATGTGGTCGTATCCGGGAGCCACGTCGGTCGTCAGGGGGCCGAGCGTGTAAAACGGGGCTTCATCGCACCACGCGAGCTGCTTTTCCATGTTCTCGCGAATCAAGTGCATGGGGATGTGTCCCGGTCCTTCGTTCATGACCTGGACGTCGTACTCCCAGGCCAGGCGGGTCAACTCGCCCTGAGTCTTCAGCTCGCCAAACTGCGCCTCGTCATTGGCGTCGGCGATTGCGCCCGGGCGTAGACCGTCGCCCAGCGAGAACGACACGTCGTACGCGCGCATGATCTCGCACAGCTCACGAAAATTGGTGTAGAGGAAGTTCTCTTTGTGATGCGCGAGACACCACTTGGCCAGGATTGACCCACCGCGCGAGACGATCCCGGTCACGCGTTTTGCCGTCAGCGGGATGTAACGGAGCAGCACCCCGGCGTGCACGGTGAAGTAGTCGACGCCCTGCTCACATTGTTCGACAATCGTGTCGCGATACAGCTCCCAGGAGAGGTCCTCGGGGCGACCGCCAACCTTCTCGAGGGCCTGGTAGATGGGAACGGTGCCGATCGGCACCGGCGAGTTTCGCATGATCCACTCACGGGTCTCGTGGATCTGCTTGCCGGTCGAAAGATCCATGGCCGTGTCGGCGCCCCAAAGGGTCGCCCACTGGAGCTTTTCGACCTCCTCCTCGATGGACGAGGACACGACAGAGTTGCCGATGTTCGCGTTGATCTTCACGAGGAAGTTGCGGCCGATAATCATCGGCTCGAGCTCGAGGTGATTGATGTTCGCCGGGATGATGGCCCGGCCGCGAGCGACCTCGGATCGCACGAACTCGGGCAGGAGTCCCTCGCGCAGGGCGATGAACTCCATTTCCGGCGTGATCTCGCCGCGACGAGCGTAATGGAGCTGCGTGACGCACGACTGACCACGGCGTGGGGCGACCCACGTCTCGCGGAGCTTGGGCAGTCCCCTTCGCACGTCGTGATCCTGGGGGCCGCTGGTGTCGTAAAGGCGAACCGGCGGCTCGCCACCGGACAACGACACCTCTCGAAACGGGACGCGGATAGGCATCTCACCGGTCGTCGAGGAGACGACCTTTTCCTCGTAGACTTTGCGTGAGTTGGGAAAAGCGGTGCCGTAATCGGCACTCGCTGGCGATGGTGATGGTTTCATTTCCGCGCTCCCTCCGCCGGTCTGGACCGGGTCAGGTTCCAAGGGTAGCAACTTACGCGACGCGCCGCACGATCAGGCACTTGAGGTAGTAAGTCTCGGGGACGCCCAAGAGGACGGGGTGATCGCGCCCTTGCATCCGTTTCTCCACGACGGTCACCGGAACGTGGGCATCGACCGACGCGTCGTAGACGACGTGCGCAAAAGTGGCTTCGTCGACGTTGTAAGAGCAACTGCAGGTCACGAGATAGCCGCCTGGCTTCAGCAGCCGCAACGCACGTAAGTTGATGTCCTTGTACCCGGCCAGCGCTTTCGGTATCGCAGCCTTGTTCTTGGCAAACGCCGGCGGGTCGAGCACGATCGTGTCGTAGCGATCGCCAGACTTTTCCAGTCGCCGTAGTTCATCGAATACGTTGGCTTCGCGACCCGTCACGCTCAAGCCATTGAGCGCGGCGTTCGCCGCGATGCGTGCGACCGCTTCTGGCGAGCTGTCGATGGCCTCGACGTGATCACAGCGACCAGCGAGTCGTAGCGCAAACCCTCCGGTGTAGCTGAAACAGTCGAGCAACCGTCCGCGCGCGTACTGCGACGCCGCCTCGCGATTCTCCCGCTGATCGAGGAAAAATCCCGTCTTCTGACCAACGCGGGGATTGACCTCGTACCGCACCGGGCCTTCGCGCACAACCACCGTCTCGGGAACGGCGCCGCCCAGCACGTCGACGCGCTGCTCCAACCCCTCGAGCAGCCGCACGCGCGGGTCGTTGCGCGCCAGGACGCCACTGACACCCGTGGCCTCGACGAGCCAGGGGACCAACGTCGGCAGCAGCCGGTCCATCCCCTGTGATAGCGCCTGGACGACCAGGATGTCGGCGTAGCGATCAACCACCAATGACGGCAACAAGTCTGCCTCGGCGTGGATCACTCGGTACGCGGTCGCATCGATCGACAGCGAGCGCCGAAACTGGATCGCCGCTTCGATGCGTCCACGCCAGAACGCCTCGTCAATCTCTTCCTCGCCATGCGTCAACAAGCGCAGCGAGATTTGAGATGAAGCGCTGTACAGGGCCCGGCCGAGAAATCGTCGCCGCGGACCCAGGATCTCAACGACGGCGCCAGGGTCAGCGGCGACATCGACGACATCAGTGCGATAGATCCATGGATGGCCACGCCGCAGTCGATCTTCGCCTCGGTTGGTGATGACAGCGGTGGGAATCATGTCAAGGTGCCTATGGTGCCGAGGGTGCCTGCGGTGCTCGTGCCTCGGTGCGTCGGTGCCTAAGTGCTTCGGTCCCTGGTCCGTGGCTTCCGCCTTCAGGCGGAAGAGCGGTGCTCCGGTGTTTCCTTCATGCGTCGGCGCAATTACTGCGCCGACGATGGCGGCACCAGGCCGTTGATCCTTAGGTAGGTGACGAGATTGCCGTAGTGCTCCTGGAGATGACCGGTGTTGCCCATCAACGCCGATGCGCGCGTGGTTTGACCGCCGCCGAAGGGAGCAGCGACCGATTCCGCGAGCTTGCGGTCGTCGAGCGCATCGTACGCCGCGTCGCAGTATTTCACCGACTCCTCCCACGCTTTGACGATGGCCGCTCGCGTCTTCGCCGACTTTTCGAACGCGTCCTCGGCGTGGGGCGGTTTCTCACCGCGGGCAGCGGAGCAGAAAATGTAGTTGGCCCCGGCAACGTGCGCGATGATCTCGCCAAAACTGCGTACGCTGTCGACTGGCTTGAAGCTGTACTTGTCCTCGGGCATCACCTTGGCCGATCCAGCAATGTTCTGCTTGGCCGAATTCCAGCCGTTCTTGATCGCCTGACTGACGGGATTCGTGGGTGGCTGGCTCTCCGCCAGTGCGGCCATGGTTGACCAGGCAACCAAAAGGACAACAGCGACTCGATAGACTCTCTTGGGGACTTTCATGGGGACTCTCATGGGGACTTTCATGGCAACCTCCGGATCCACGATTTATACTCGATCCCGCCATGACTCCTCTGTCGCTCAGGCAGCGTGCTCTCGAGGCCGCCGATCCCGACATCGCCAATGCGATTCGCCAGGAGACCGAGCGTCAGCAGTCGGGCCTCGAACTGATCGCCTCTGAGAATTTCGTCAGCACGGCCGTCCTCGAAGCCGCAGGTTCAATCCTCACCAACAAGTACGCCGAGGGGTATCCCGGACGTCGCTATTACGGTGGGTGCGAGTTTGTCGACGTCGTGGAATCGCTGGCAATCAGTCGCGCCAAGGCGTTGTTCGGAGCCGAGCACGCCAACGTGCAGCCGCATTCGGGTGCACAAGCGAACATGAGTGTCTACCTCACGCTGCTCAAACCCGGCGACACCGTGCTGGGGATGAACCTGGCTCACGGTGGCCATCTGACGCACGGTCATCCGCTGAACTTTTCGGGCAAGCTCTACACGATCGTTCCGTACGGGGTTCGCAAAGAGGACGAGCGCATCGACTACGAAGAACTCGAGCGACTCGCGAACGAGCACAAGCCCAAGATGATCATGGTCGGTGCGAGCGCCTACCCTCGCTTCATCGACTTCCCGCGCATCGCCGGCGTTGCCCGTCGCGTCGGAGCGCCGATGGTCGTCGACATGGCGCACATCGCGGGTCTGGTCGCAGCGGGTGTGCATCCGAACCCGGTGGCTCACGCCGACTACGTCACGACCACCACGCATAAAACGCTGCGCGGCCCGCGCGCTGGGTTGGTCCTCTGTCGCGAGCAGTACGCGAAAGATCTCGACCGAACGGTGTTTCCCGGCGTCCAGGGCGGTCCCTTGATGCATGTGATCGCCGCCAAGGCGGTCTGCTTCAAGGAGGCGGCGACGCCGGATTTCGCCGCCTACCAGCAACAGATTGTGGCCAACGCCCGGCGCCTCTCGAGCAACCTCGCGGCTGCCGGCCTTCGCCTCGTCAGCGGTGGCACCGACAACCACTTGATGCTCGTCGACGTGTTTTCCAAAGGCGTGACCGGCAAGGTTGCCGAAGCTGCCCTCGACAAAGCCGGCATCACCGTGAACAAGAACGCTATCCCCTTCGATCAGAACCCGCCAATGGTCGCGAGCGGGATTCGGATCGGCACCCCGGCAGTCACGACACGTGGCATGCGCGAGCCGGAGATGGATGTGATCGCAGACCTCATCTCGCGGGTGCTCGCCGCCCCAGGCGATGACCGCACCCTCGGGGTGGTGAGGACCGAAGTCAGACAACTGTGCAAGAAGTTCCCCCTCTATCCCGACCGGCAGGCCTGACGAAGGTCGACGAAGCATTCGCGGACGAAGGTCCGCTGGCGCAGACGATCCCTCAGTTCGAGCCCCGCTCGGGTCAGCGGCGAATGGCTCGCGAGGTCGCGCACGTCCTGGCGCACGGCGGCATTCTGCTGGCCGAAGCCGGTACGGGGACCGGCAAGACCATGGCCTACCTCGTGCCCGCTATTCTCAGCGGCGAGCGAGTGCTGATCTCGACCGGGACCAAGAACCTGCAGGAGCAGATCTACTTCAAGGACCTCCCAGCCCTCGAACGCGCGCTCGCCGTCAAGTTCCGCGCGACTTGCATGAAGGGCCGCGCCAACTATCTCTGCCTGCACCGGCTCGACCAGGCGCGCACCAGGATGGCAGAAGGTCTCCTCGATTCCATCGCCCGGTGGGCCGAAACCACACCAACGGGCGATCGGGCCGAGCTTGACGATCTCCCTGACGACAGCGACATCTGGACCGAGATCTCCGCGACCGCCGAAACCTGTCTGGGGACCGAATGCCCCCAGTACCAGCAGTGCTTCGTGACTCGCATGCGCCAGCGCGCCGCCGAGTCCGATGTGGTCATCGTCAACCACCACCTGCTGTGCGCCGATGCGGCGATTCGCGAAAGCTCGTACGGGGAGGTGATTCCCGAGTGTCGTCACCTGGTCCTCGATGAGGCCCACCAACTGGAGGACGTAGCCACCCAATACTTCGGGATGTCGGTCAGCAACTACCGCGTGGACGATCTCGTGCGGGACAGCGAGCGGCTCCTGAATGCAAGCCTCACTGATACGAGTGGTGACGTCTCCCGCGCAATGGCCCGCGTCAGCGACCACTCGCGGGCGTTCTTTGGCAATCTCGCGATGGCGCGCCGGATGCGCGGCGGCTTGAACGAGGAGCGCCTGCGCATCGGCCCTGACTGGTTTGGCGACATCGTGGCAGACGGCCTGGCGCTCGGCACCGCGCTCGAAGGTCTCGACGCCGTCATGTCCCTGGCCGGCGCGGGCACGTCATCCTCTGGCGGCGAGTTGACGGACGAAGATGCATTGACCATTGCGCGTCGTGCCCGCGAGCTCCGCGACGATCTCCGGTTCCTGCTCGCGGCGAGCGACAGCACGTTCGTCTATTTCCTCGAGACGCGCGGCCGCGGAGTCTTTCTCAGAGCGGCACCGATTGATGTCTCCGCAATCATTCGCAAGCAACTCATCGATCGGATGCGCACGACCGTCCTCACCTCCGCGACGCTCGCGATTGCCGGGTCGTTCGAGTATGTGCGCCGCCGCCTGGGGATTGAAGATGCGATCGAGCTGCGCGTCGCCTCGGATTTCGACTTCGCGCGACAAAGCTTGCTCTATCTTCCGCGACGAATGCCGCCACCCCGCTCGCCGCAATATCCCGAAGCAGTGGCGGTTCAAGTCCGGGCGATTCTCGAGCGCAGCCGGGGCCGCGCCTTCGTGCTGTTCACGAGCTACGCCATGATGCACGCCGTGCACGAAGCCATCATGGATGCGTTGGAGTATCCCCTTCTTGTCCAAGGAACTGCCCCACGGAGCACGTTGCTGAAGCAGTTTCGCAGCACTCCGCACGCGGTGCTGTTGGCCACCGCGGCTTTCTGGCAGGGCGTGGATGTCGTCGGTGACCAGCTGAGCTGTGTCGTGATCGACAAGCTGCCATTCGCGTCGCCAGGTGATCCAATTACCGCGGCACGCATCGAGGCGATCAATGCCGATGGCGGCGACGCCTTCAATGACTATCAGGTCCCGCTGGCGATTCTCGCGCTGCTCCAAGGGCTGGGCCGGCTCATTCGCCATCGCAGCGACCGTGGCGTGCTGGCCGTGCTCGACCCCCGTCTCAAAACCATGGGCTACGGGCGACGGTTTCTCGAGTCGTTTCCGCCGTCGCCGGTGACACAGGACGTCGGCGACATTGAGCGGTTTTTTTCGGTACACTAGGCCCCTGGGGTTGAGCGTCTGACCCCTCAAGGAGTCGCAACCATGAGGAAGTGGTTCGCGCCAGCGTGCGCTCTGGCTTTCGCGCTCGTCATGGCGACGCCCGCCGTGGCGCAAACGGGAATGGTACGGGGCAAGGTCGTCGATGCCGAAGGCAAGCCATTGCCGGGCGTCGCCATTACGATCGAGTTTGCCGATGGGGTCACTCGCAAGTTCGAGGTGAAGACCGACCGTCGCGGAGAGTTCATCCAGATCGGCCTGGCGCCGGGGAGCTACAAGGTCACCGCGACCCACGAGAAAATGGGGTCGCAGTCGGCCAACGTGCGGGTGAACTTGACGAAGCCCGTCGATGCCAACTTTGCCTTCACCCCTGGCGCCGCCGGCCCCAGTGCGGCCGACGTGGCGAAAGCCAATGAGGTGAAGAAGGCTTTCGAGGAGGGCGTGGCAGCCAGCAAGTCGGGCAACCACGACGTGGCCATCGAGAAGTTCACGGCTGCCGCAGTCGTCATGCCGAACTGCTACGACTGCTATTACAACATCGGGTACGCCTACCTCCAGAAGAAGGACGAGAAGCAGGCCGAAGCGAGCTGGCTGAAGGCACTGGAGCTCAAACCCGATTACCCCGAAGCGCTGAACGCGCTCGCCACGCTCTACAACAATCAAAAGCGCTTCGACGAAGCGGGGGTCATGGGCGCCAAGGCTGCGGCTGCGGGTGGCGGCGCTAGTGGCGGCAGCGCCGACGCCATCTACAACCAGGGCATCATCCTGTGGAACCAGGGGAAAATCCCCGAGGCCAAAGCCAAGTTCGAAGAAGCCTTGAAGGCGAATCCGAACCACCCGGAATCGAATTTTCAGCTCGGCATGGCGCTGCTCAACGAAGGCAAGATGTCGGAAGCGATTGCCGGGTTCGAGAAATACCTGTCGATCGCTCCCGACGGGCAATTCGCGGCCCAGGCCAAGGCGATGCTTGCCCAGCTCAAGAAGTAACGAGATCGCCTCACGCCTCGCAGAGGTCCGCGCGCGCATTGGCGAAGCCGCCGCCCGCGCGGGCCGTTCTCCCGCCGACGTTCGACTGATTGCCGTTTCGAAGACCTTTCCGGTCGAAGACATTCGCAGCGCCTACGACGCCGGACAACTGGACTTTGGCGAAAACCGCGTCCAGGACGCGCTACAGAAAGCTGACAGTACGTCCGATACGCCTATTCGCTGGCATTTGATCGGCCACCTGCAGTCCAACAAAGCGCGGAAAGCGGTGGAAGCGTGCCCGGTAATTCACTCGATCGACAGCGTGGATCTGTTGCGCCGGGTCGATCGCGCGGCGGGCGAGGCGGGTCGCTGCCCCGACTTGTTGGTTCAGGTCGATCTCGCCCTTGAACCGACCAAGCACGGTGCGCCACTCGACGAGGTGCCAGGAATTCTCGAAGCGGCGCGCAGCTGCACAGCCGTACGGCTGGCCGGGCTGATGCTCTTGCCTCCATTGACCGAAAACCCCGAAGACACACGAGTCTGGTTTCGTCGTCTACGCGAGGAGCGGGATCGACTTTTGGCGCGGGGATCATCATTCCCGCTCCCGGAGTTGTCGATGGGAATGAGCCACGACTTCGAGGTGGCGGTAGAAGAAGGCGCGACGATGGTGCGCGTCGGGTCGGCGATCTTCGGATCGCGGTAGACAAGATCAAGGGATCACTTTTATGAAGGTAACTCCTCTCGAGCTCCGTCAGCGCCAGTTCACGACCGTCATGCGGGGATACGACCGCGCCGAGGTCAATACATTCCTGGCCCAGGCGGCCGACGACGTCGAAGCCCTCATGCTTGAAAACGACCGCCTGCGCCAGGAGGCCGGCAAGGCCGAAGCCGCCCTCAACGAGCACCGGGGCCAGGAGAAGCAGCTCAGCAATACGCTGCTCACCGCGCAGAAGATCGCTGACGACATCCGCGAGAAGGCTCAGCATGACGCGGCCCGCTTTATTTCCGAGGCCGAAGGTCGCATTGCGATGATGGTCGACAAACAGCAATCGCGAGTCGGCGAGGTGCAGCGCGAAATCGAAGCGTTGCGCGCGAAGCGGCGAGAGGTTGAAGTCAGCCTCGAGGGTCTCATCGTGACCCTGAACAAGACGATCGAGTCGGTCCGCGAGCGCGACGTGCAGCACGAGGAACGCACCAGTCTCTTGTTGCCACGCGACGGCGAACGCCGGGCAGAGAAGCCCAGCGTCGTGCTACCGCTGAAGGAGCCCTCAGGGCCGTTGTCCTCCTCGCTGTCGTCCTCGTCGTCTTCGTCTTCAGCCAGCGTGACGCCGGTCGCGCCGTCGCCGGCGCTCGCGCCGGCCTCACCTGCGCCGCCGACACCAGGCCCATCGGTCGTCGTTGCATCCACGACGACGGCCCCGACATCGACTGCGGCGCCGCCAGCGAACCCGACAGCTCCATCGACATCCGCCGCGACGCCACTGGGCGCCCCGACGCCGTCGCCAACGACTTCGACGGCGCTCACGACTGCGTCGCTGGTAAAGCCAGCGTCGGCAACAGCCCCGACGAGAGAGTCCGCCGCGCCGTCTACGACGCCGTCACGTCCGAACGCGGAAGGACTGCCCGCCAGACCGTAGCGCGAATCCACGCAATCGCAGATCATGGCGTCCATGGGCCCCCATGGACGCTGATCTCCTGATCGACAACGCAGACCTGGTCTACACCTGCCGCGGGCCGGCGCCTCGTCGTGGAGCGTCGCAGCGAGACGCAGGGCTTCTCCATCACGGATCAATCGCGTCATTTGACGGGCGAATCGTGTCGATCGGGCCGGCCAGCGAGGTGCGTCAAGCGGTTACCTTGACGTCCACTTCGGAACGCATCGATGCGACTGGCTGCACGGTCGTACCGGGGTTCGTTGACGCGCATACGCATTTGGTGTTTGCCGGCGATCGTCGAGAGGAGCTGCAGCGACGGCTCGCGGGAGCAACCTACGCCGAAATCGCCGCCGACGGTGGGGGCATCGTCCAGACGGTCAATTCGACGCGCGAAGCGAGTGAAGACACGCTGGTCGCACTCGCCTTGCCGCGGCTTCAAGCGATGTTGGCATGCGGCACCACGACCGCAGAGGTCAAGAGCGGCTACGGTCTCGAGACTGCGACCGAGCTCCGCAGCCTGCGAGCCATCCGGCGATTGGAGCGGTTACAGCCGGTCGAACTGTCGCCAACGTTCATGGGAGCGCACGAGATTCCACTGGAATATCGCTCGCAGCGTGAAGACTATGTGAGCCTCGTCGTGGACGAGATGCTCCCTGCGGTTGCGGCCGAGGGACTGGCGGAGTGGTGTGACGTCTTTTGCGAGCAGGGTGTCTTCAGCCCGGACGAATCCCGTCGAATTCTGGAGTCGGGACGCAACCATGGACTCGCGCCGCGCATACATGCCGACGAGTTGGCTCCGAGCGGCGGATCAATCGTCGCGGCCGAGGTCGGCGCGCGCTCGGCCGATCACCTGATCTTCGTGGACGAGCGCTGCGCGCGGGGCCTGGCTCACGCTGGTGTGATCGCGACGCTGCTACCGACGGCGGCGTTCTATCTCAAGCTCGGCCGGTTTGCGCCCGCACGGATGCTCATCGAGCACGAGGTTGCGGTCGCGCTTGCCACCGACATCAACCCTGGCGGAGGCTTCTCGCCGTCATTGCCCTTCGTGATGACGCTCGCGTGTTTCGAGATGGGCCTCACGCTCGAAGAGGCCCTCGTCGGCGTGACGATCAACGCAGCGGCGGCGCTGAATCGCGACGATCGCGTCGGCAGCCTCGAGGTTGGCAAGCAACTAGATGCCGTTATGATCGATGGGACGCTCGCGGACCTGGTTCGCGTTGGCGCACCGATGCTGAAAGCGGTCATCAAGCGCGGCGTCACGGGTCCGTGAACGTCACACGTCCAGATTGCGCGACGTGGAGTCTAATAACGGTCATCGGAGGGATCCATGTCACTGGTGATTGCACTGAGCATCACGGCGGCGTTGGTTCAGGCGCCAGCGGGGCCAGGCACGGCGTCGGTCTCGGGTCAGGTCCTCGAGGACGGAAGCGGCATTCCGGTCCAGGACGCCGACGTGACGCTCGCGCCGATCCAATCCAGGCCGTTAGCCGGCTCACCGTGGGAACGTGTGGAGCCGCTTCGCATTCGTACGGATCGGGAGGGGCGGTTTCACGTGCGCGAGCTGGCACCTGGTCGATACCACATCGTGGTTCAAAAGACCGGTTATGCCCTTCCATTCGGCCTATCACCGCCGATTGTCGTTCATCTCCAGGCTGGAAATGACCACCCCGTAAGCCTCTCGCTGCAGCGTGGCGCGGCCATCGTCGGCCGAGTGCTCGATGAGGCTGGCGAACCGCTGGTGAACCTGAGAGTCATGGCGATGCGGCAGCCTCCGTCCGGTGTGCGATATGCGCCGACGTCACGCCCTGCGCTGGTCCCCGCAGGATCCGGCGGACAAACCAACGATCTTGGTGAGTTTCGTTTGTTCGGCTTGGCGCCGGGAGACTACTACGTCCAGGCTGCGCCCGGGCCGGAGCCTGGCCGATCCGTCTCACCACGAGCCCGGACGTTGGTACCAACATATTTTCCTGACACTACCGATCCGGCTGCCGCGCAAGTGATCAACCTTGGCGCTGGGCAAACATCTGACGCAATCACAATTCGAGTGGCCGATGCACCGGCATTTCAGGTGTCCGGTGTCGTGGTGGACGAGAACGGGCGGCCGGTGGCGAACGCGACGGTCAGGCTCGATTCAGATCCGGCGGATGGACCAACGTTTTGGTTCGGTCGATTCCTCCAGGCACGCACCAACGCCTCGGGTGCATTCACAATCAGCAACGTCACGAGCGCGACGTATACGCTCGTTGCAATCGCGCCCCAGGTCACATCGAGCGGAACCGATTCCCGTGTAACCGGCGGCGGCGGGAGCGTTATCTCGTTTGGCTCGGGCAGCAGCAGCGGGCCGGTGCGTAGCGGCGTCATGACCGAGTCGCGCGACGGCATCACCACCTACTACCGAGATGAGAACGCCACACGCGTTTCCATCTCGGTCACCCAAGCGGATGTCAGCGGTCTTCAAGTCGTCGTTCGACTCCCTCAGAGGTAGATAGAATGCGGGAATGCCGCGTTTCGCCGACCTGACGATTACCGCGTTTCTCGACGCTCTGGCCAGTCCGAATCCGACGCCCGGTGGCGGGACGGCCGCGGCCGTTTCCGGAAGCCTCGCGGTGTCGCTGCTGATCAAGGTGGCCAGTCTTCCGAAGTCCAAGACCAACACCGAAAGCGAACGCGTGGCGCTCGACGCCGCGCGTCGTGAGTTGGCGCCTGTCAGAGAGCGACTTCTGGCATTGGCGGACGCCGATACCGCCGCGTTCAATCAGGTCATGGCGGCGTACCGCCTGCCCAAGTCGACGGACGAAGAAAAGGCGGCGCGGAAGCCCGCCGTGCAGCGAGCCCTGCGCACCGCGACCGAAGCCCCCCTCGACACGCTACGGGCGATGACAGATGCGCTCGAACACATCCCCAAGGTGGCGCGATACGGCAATCCGTCGGCAACCAGCGATGTCAGGGTCGCGTTCGAACTGCTGGAAGCGTCGGCGGCCGGCGCCGCCGCCAATGTCGAAATCAATCTCACCGGCCTCGACGACGAGGCCTTCAAGAAGTCCGTGGCCGCTCACGTGCTCGCACTCACCAACCGGATCAAGGAACACACCGCCAACGCTCGCGCGGCGTTGGCCTGATCAAAGGAAGTTTTCAGTTACCAGTTATCAGTTCAAAGTTGTCGCAAGCGAAAAGTTCTTAACTTTGAACTGGTAACTGACAACTGGCAACTGGCGACCGTCCTTGCATGGCGTCTCCAGAAAAATCGATCGCTCGCCAGTTGCAGGCGTACCGCCTGTGTTCTTTTGACGTCGGACTCGGGCCCCAGGCTTGCACGCCCATATTCCTGACCGAAACGTCCGCACTGGCGTCTAAGTGCACAGGCGTGTCCCTCGAACCAACGAGAGGAGGCTCTAATGGCGCGCGTGGCGATTGCACTCGTCGCTGTGTTGTTGACGGCAGATTCCGTACGAGCACAGGACCCGAGTGGAGAAGGTTGGGTCGTGCTGCCGATCGACGAATATCGAACGCTAAGGTCGAGCGCTTTCCCATCGCCTCCCGCTCGCCCTGGTCCTCCTGTCAAGTCCGCGCTCACACGAGTCGACTATGCGCTCACGGTGGCGGATGACGCCATTTCGGGCCAAGTCACGCTCGCGATCGATGTTCTCGAGGAAGGGTGGGTCAGCGTGAGCGTCCCATCGGGAGTGATGGTGCGTGACGCTACCCTCGACGGACGTCGAACGCGGATCGTCGACGGCACGCCGCCGCGCGTGCTGATCGCACGAACCGGACGATCGACGCTCGTCCTCGACGTCGTGGTTCCCCTCCAGACCGCGGGCGGCACCGAGTCGATGACCTTGCCGGCTTCGGGATCTGCCGTGTCCGCCGTGTCAATCGCAATCCCGCGAACGAACGTCGACCTCAACGTGACCGGCGGCTTTGTCGCCAGCCGTAGCGAATCATCGACCGAGAGTCGCTGGGTGGTCTACGGCAACCCGGGCAAACCGCTCGAGTTCTCGTGGAAGCGTCGGGCGGACGATCGCCGCGCCGCGCTACCGCTTCGCCTTCGAGCTCGAATTACCGAGTTGGTGTCGGTGGGCGAGGACGTGAGCCAGCTCACGGCGAGCGTGCTGGTGGAAGTTGTCCAAGGGACGACACGAAACATCGTGCTGGCGGTTCCGGAGAGCGTCGCCATCAATCAGGTGCAAGGCGCAATCGTGGCCGATTGGGCACACACGGAGCGTGTCCTGACGATCAGCTTCGTCGAGCCCGTGCTCACAGAAGCTTCGGTCATCATCCATGCCGAAACACGTCTTGACCGAGACGGTGACGTGAGCATCCCGATTCTGCGGATGCCGGCGGCGGAACGTGAGACCGGCGGCCTCGCGGTTGATGTCAGTGGAGCCGGTGAAATCAGCAGGGTTCGACCTCGCGGTCTGGACGCGGCTGACGTCAGCGAACTGGGAGACGTCGTCGCAGGCCGCGAGTCCGCGTCGATGGTGGCCTTTCGATTTCGACCAGTCGCTGGAGCATTGCCTCGTGAGCTCACCGTCGCGCTGACACGCTACACCCTGCAACCCGTCCTGGTGGCAAGCGTCGAGGAGGCTCGCTTCGACGTGTTGCTCACCGAGGACGGTAAGGGCCTGGTGCGCGCACGATATTGCGTCCGCAACAACCAGAGAAGCTTCCTCGCCGTCACGTTGCCGCCTCAGTCCACCGTGTGGAGCGCGTCACTCGCCGGCGAACCAGTGCGGCCCGGTCTGGCTGCGAGCGGCGCACTCCTCCTCCCGCTGCAGAAAGGTCGAAGCGGAGAGGAAGCGCCAACGTTCGTCGTCGAGTTGACATATCTGCAGCGCACCGACACGTGGAACGAACGCGGAGAAGAACGCCTCGACTTGCCGGCAGTGGACCTGCCGGTGTCACGAACCGGATTATCGGTGCAGTATCCACCTCGATACGCGGTCGAACCCAGGCCCGGTACCTTCCGAGTCACGACGGACGTCGGACCCTGGCTGGCCGCGCTTCGAACGCCGTATGTCATCGAGGCAGCCAAGTCCGCGCCGGTAGAGGCTGGGTCGTCGATCGACCTCCAGCTTCAGGTCAACCGGCTAACGAACGAGGGCATCCGCCGCACAGCCGGAATCCTTCCCGTGCAAGTGGCGGTGCCGAGCTTTGGTCCATCCGTGTTCCTCGCCGCTGAACTCACGGCCGAAGGCCAGTCTTCAATGGTTGAAATCAGCTACCGGCGAAGCGCCGATCGCTGACAAAGGAGCGGCTTGTCATGTCTACTCGACTCTGGGTATCAGTCGTCCTGTTGTTAGGGTTCGTGCGGTTGACGCAACCGGTCGTTGCTCAGCAGGTTCCGCGAACCCCTCCTGGCCCGTCCGGCACGGTCACCATCTCTCGAGCGGCCTACGACCAACTGATCGATCTCGTGAGCCGCCGCCCCACACCCGTTCAGCAACCACCCTTGGCTGGGGCGCTGACGCATGCGGCCATCAACGTGCGCGTCGATCCGACAGGCGTCGCCGCCACCATGCAATTGGACGGCGAAGTATTCGTCACCGGTCCTGCGAAAGTCCCACTCGTCGACGGGGCAACCCTGCTCGATGCTCGCCTGGGGGACCAGCCGCTGCCGTTGATGCTCGAAGGGAATCGCCACTTCGGCTTGATCTCGGGCCCAGGAACCTTCGCGGCCAGGCTCGACTGGGGTGCGCCGGTCACTTCGACGGCGGGCCGAGGATCATTCGCGATGCCGGTCCCGCAATCAGGCAGCGCGGTTGCGACGATCGACGTCCCGGGTGAGCAGACAGACGTGCAGGTCACGCCGGGGATCGTGCTACGACGAGCGACGGCCAACGGCCGCACGACTATCGATGCGACGCTCGATCCCGGATCGATCGCGCACGTCTCGTGGTCCACACGCGAAACGGCACCTACCTTGCCGCGGGAAGTGCGATTGTTGTCAGACGTCAAGACGCTGGTCAGTCTCGGCGATGCCGACGTCCGCCTGGTGTCCGTCGTCACCGTGACAGTCATCCAAGGTGAGCCGAGCGCTCTCGAACTTCGACTGCCTCCCGGCTACTCCGTTTCGAGCGTGACGGGCGCCTCGCTTCAACAAAGCGAGGAACGCCCGGATGCATTGCAACTGTTCCTCACGAATCCCTCGCAGCGGCAGCACCAGTTCCTCGTGAGCCTCGAGCGATCGACTGCCGGAGGATCGTTTCGTTTCGAAACGGCCTTGCCGTCACTCGCCGCCGCACAACGAGAGAGCGGCGAAATCGTGGTCGAGGGCATCGGAACACTGTCTGTGTCCGCCTCAGACCTTCCGGGGCTGAGACGGGTCGACGTGCAGGAGGTCGATCACGTGCTCAACTCGTCGAGGCCACAGTCGCTGCTCGCCGCGTTCAAATACCAGCGCACCTCCACTCTCGGACCAGTGCTCGCACTCGATGTCACGCGTTTCACCGATGCAGCGGTCCTCGCGGCCGTGGCTGAGAAGGCGGTTGCAACCACGTTGGTCACGACCGAGGGACGAGCGCTCACCGAGGTGAAGTTGCGGATCCGGAACCGCGCCCAGCCGTTTGCCAAAGTCGTTTTGCCGCCCGGAGCATCCATCCTCTCGGTGGAGGTGGCTGGTGTAACCGCCAAGCCTGCGGAGGGAAGTGACGGAGTTCGCGTGCCGCTGCTGCGCCCGGGATTCCGCCCGGACGGGGCGTATGACGTGTCGTTCGTCTACCTGCATGCCGGCGCATCCTTCGGCAAGAAGGGCACCATGGAGATGACGCTCCCGCGGATCGATCTCCCCGTCACCATGGTCGAGTGGGAGTTGTTCGTGCCGGAACGATATCGAGGACGTCGCATCGCGCTTCCGCGAGGCTGAGATTCCCGAACCTCGCCTTGCACAGCGCACATGCTGCGGCGAGACTGGCCGCGCGTCAGTCGGAAACTCGACCCCACGCTTTGCCAGGCACGTGGGGAATGACTGGCGGAGTTGGCAGCCCTGGCGGGTCGGGAGCCAGAATCGGGAGCGGGAGCGGCTTCTATCTTTCCGGTGCCGACCTGGCGCCCGGCGAGATCGGTGGTCGCGTGGTTGACAGCCAAGGCACGGTGGTCCCGGGAGCGACCGTGGCCGCGGTGGTCGGCTCGACGACACGGACCGCGGTGACAGACAGCAATGGTGCCTTCGTACTCTCAGCGGTGCCATCTGGAGCGGTGACGTTAACCGCCTCGCACAACGGATTCACCACCAATCAGCAATCCTTGACATTCGATCAAAAGCCGCAGCGCGCGAATTTCGTGATCCACGTCGCCCGGCTGGAAGAAACGGTTACCGTCGCTGGCGCATCTCCCGGGACGCCCCGAAAAGAATCTGGACGACATGCGCGCCAGCCGAGACGCCGAACCGTCCGCCAACGTCCAAAGCCTGCAACGGCGCGCCGCCGGGGTTCTTCCCGTCCGCATGGAGGTCCCGCGAGCCGGGTCGTCGCACCGGTTCGTGAAAGCGGTCGTCGTGGATGAAGCGACAACCGTGAGTTTTCGGTATCGGAGACGGTGACGGCCTCATTGCCGTGGCTTCCGCCTTTAGGCGGAAGATCAGCGGAGGTGATCTTCCGGCTGAAGCCGGAAGCCACGGCAAAGAGGCTTGACCTTGTGGTACGCTCCCGCCGACCACGGGAGGCTTCTGTGAACACGTTGATTCGCACGGCAACCGTCGCCCTTGCGCTGATTGCGATCAGCGCGGGGTCTGCGACCGCACAAATCACCAAGTACATTCGCTACGAGCTCCAGGGCAAGGCCGCCTACGGGATCCTCGATGGCGAAACGGTTCGCGAATTGTCCGCTGCGCCCTGGGCCGGCGGCAAACCAACGGGCAAAACCACCAAGTTCGCGGGGGTGAAACTCCTCGCGCCGGCAGAGCCCGTCAAGGTCATCGCGGCGGGCTTGAACTACAAGAGCCACATCGGGCAGCAGTCGCCAGCGAAGTATGTCGGCCTCTTCGCCAAGTTACCGACATCGATCATTGGCCACGAAGCGGACATCCCATACCCGGCCGATGCCACCGACCTCCACTTCGAGGGCGAACTGGTCGTCGTCATCGGTAAGAAGGCCAGCAAAGTATCGAAGGAAGACGCCCTGAGCTACGTTTTCGGTGCAACCGTCGGCAACGACGTAAGCGAGCGCGCGTGGCAGAAGCAAGACCTGCAGTGGTTCCGCGCCAAGGCGGCGGACGGTTTCGGACCGCTCGGCCCCTGGATTGTCACCGGTATCAACTATCAGGACGCGCTTCTCGAAACACGGGTCAACGGCAAGACCCTGCAGTCACAGCGAACGAAGGATCTGATCTTTGACGTTCCATATATCGTGAGCTACGTCAGCCAGTACGTCACGCTGATGCCAGGCGACGTGATTTATACCGGCACGCCAGGCACGACCAGCGCCATGAAGCCCGGCGACGTCGTCGAAGTCGAAATCGAAGGGATTGGCGTCCTGCGCAACAAAATCGTCAAGGCCGCGGGGACGACGACTCAGCGGTAGGTCGGGGAAGTTACAAGTTCGCAAGTTACAAGTTCAAAGTGAAGTTGGAAGTTCCGTACACGACTGCGGCGCCCGAGGGCGCCGCAGTTTGTAACTTGTAACTTGTCACTTGTAACTGTCACCGTCAATGTATCTGATGCAACAGCCGATTCCACCGCGTGCCGGTGAAGATGCTGCTCACGGTACGGAAGACGGCCGTTACTCCACTTGGCTGCTCACCGGTCGGTGGTTCGAATGACCAGTAGATCATCAGCGCCCGCCCCTTCACGTAGTGCGCCGGCAGGAAGCCCCAGTAGCGGCTGTCCTGCGAGTTGTCGCGATTGTCGCCCATCATGAAGTAGTGCCGATCCGGCACGGTGACCGGGCCGTAGCGCTCGCGCACGTCGAAGTTCGTCGACTCGTGCCCTTCGCTGAGGGGAAACACGTAGTGCGCGTGCGGCTCCTCGACCTTTTGGCCGTTGATGAGCAATTCGCGATTGCGCAGTTCAACCGTGTCTCCGGGCAATCCGATCACGCGTTTGATGAAATCGCGTTCTGGATCCTCGGGAAACTTGAACACCACGACGTCGCCGCGCCGGATCTCCCGCATGGGAAGTAACGCCCGCTCGACCGGGCTCGCGGTTGGCGCGAAGATGAACTTGTTGACGAGCAGATGATCGCCGACCAGCAGGTTGGGCTCCATCGACCCCGTGGGGATCTTGAACGCCTGGACGACGAACGTTCGAACGAACAGTGCCAGGACCACGGCCACGACGATGGACTCGAAGTACTCGCGGGCGGTGGATTTTTGAAAGGTTGGCGCGGCCATTACTCCTCCCCGACCTTCAGCACGGCGAGAAACGCTTCCTGCGGGATGTCGACCTGCCCGACCCGCTTCATGCGCTTCTTGCCTTCCTTCTGCTTCTCCAGCAACTTGCGCTTGCGCGAGATGTCGCCTCCGTAGCACTTGGCGAGCACGTTCTTGCGCAGCGCCTTGACGCTTTCGCGCGCGATAATCCGGGCGCCAATCGCGGCCTGAATCGCGACTTCGAACATCTGCCGCGGAATCAGTTGACGCATCTTCGATGCGAGCGCACGGCCTCGCTCGTACGCCCGATCGCGGTGGACGATGATCGACAATGCGTCGACGGGATCGCCGTTGACTAGAATGTCGAGCTTGACGAGTGGCGATTCCCAGTAACCGGTGACATGGTAGTCCAGCGACGCGTAGCCTCGAGAGAGCGTTTTCAGCTTGTCGTAAAAGTCGAGCACGACCTCGTTGAACGGCAGGTCGTAGCTGATGAGCACCCGATCCGAGGCCTTGTATTCGAGCGCCTTCTGGACGCCGCGCTTGTCCTGACACAACTGAAGGATCCCGCCCACGAACTCGGCCGGTGTGAGAATCATCGCGGTGATGACAGGTTCCTCGATGCGCGCGATCTTCCCCAGCTCGGGCAGCTTCGCCGGGCTGTCGATCTCCACCACCTCGCCATCCGTCGTCGCGACGCGATAGAGCACGCCAGGCGCGGTCGTGACGAGATCCATATTGAACTCGCGCTCGAGACGCTCCTGGACGATCTCCATGTGAAGCAATCCGAGGAACCCGCAGCGAAAGCCGAAACCGAGCGCGACCGACGTTTCGGGCTCGAAGAAGAACGCCGAGTCGTTGAGACGAAGCTTCTCGAGCGCCTCGCGCAACTCCTGATACCGATGTCCCTCGACCGGATAGAGTCCGGCGAAGACCATCGGTTTGAGCGGCTTGAAGCCCGGATAGGGTTCGGGCGTCGGACGGTTGGCCTCGGTGACCGTGTCACCAATCTGCGCATCGCCGACGACCTTGATTCCACAGGCGAGGAAGCCGACTTCGCCCGGACCCAGTTCGCCCACCAGCACCGGCTTGGGCGTGAAGACCCCGATCTCATCGACCTCGTGATCCTGTGCCGTCGCCATCAGTCGAATCTTCATGTGCGGCTTGACCACGCCGTCGATCACCCGAACGACGATGACGACGCCGCGGTACGAGTCGTACCAGGAATCGAAGATGAGCGCTTTGAGGGGGGCATCGGGATCGCCTGTCGGCGGGTGTAGCCGATGGACCACCGCCTCGAGGATGTCCTTGACCCCTCGACCTTCCTTGGCGCTGGCGAGGATGGCGGACTCGCCCGCGAGGCCGATGATCTCTTCGAGCTGTCGTCGGGCCTCGTCGGGTTGTGCGCTCGGCAGATCGATCTTGTTGATGACCGGGATGATCTCGAGGTTGTGCTCCACCGCGAGGTAGGCATTGGCCAGTGTCTGCGCCTCGACACCCTGTGACGCATCGACGAGCAGCAGAGCGCCTTCGCAAGCCGCGAGCGAGCGCGTGACCTCGTAGCTGAAATCCACGTGACCGGGCGTATCGATCAGGTTCAGAACGTAGGCTTGACCGTCATTCGCCGTGTAGTTGAGCCTGACGGGGTGGGCCTTGATCGTGATGCCCCGTTCCTTCTCCAGATCCATGCTGTCGAGGACCTGCGCTTCCATTTCACGCGCCTCGAGCGCGCCAGTCTGTTCGAGAAATCGGTCGGCCAGCGTGGACTTGCCGTGGTCGATATGCGCGATGATTGAAAAATTACGGATGTGACGGAGGTTCATTAGGAAGGCTTCGTGGTCAGTTACAAGTTACAAGCTCAAAGTTACAAACCACGGGCGCCCAGGCAGCTCGGAAGGTCTCGGTGCCGTCGACGGGCCCGTTTTTGAACTTGTAACTTGTAACTTGTAACTTGTATCTGTAACTCTCGCCCTCCATTATGCCTCGCCCGGCGATCGCGATCACTCGGACCGATCTCGGGCTACGCCGCCAGCGGATTCTCCCAGCGCAGCCCGGGAAACTTCGCGAAGTCGCCGTCGGTCGAGCACAGGGTCAAGCCGTGCTCCAGCGCGATCGCGGCCAGATGGGCATCTGGGACCATGC
This sequence comes from uncultured Acidobacteriota bacterium, assembly GCA_963802675.1. GTDB lineage: Bacteria > Acidobacteriota > Vicinamibacteria > Vicinamibacterales > UBA2999 > JACCSI01. Next base: position 585,506 of record CAWDJL010000013.1, on the reverse strand, counting down.
GGCTCGTGACGCGTGTGTCGGCCAGAAGCGAAACGAGTAGCTCGGCATGCCGCTCACCCGGCTGCGGCACCCAGATGCCGTCGAGTGCCAACCACTGGGTGACGTACTGCCACGCCGCGGCTGGAGTAATTGGCGTACGGACAATCGCGGGGTTGGACACCAGCCGGACGAACGCCAGCAGCGAGGGCCACGGCAGTCCGACGCGACCACGCCGCTCGAGGGCGCCCTCGAACCATGTCTTGGCAACCTGATGTTCCGGCGCGGCTGCGTCATGCGCGTAAACGAGCAAGTTCGCGTCCACGAGAATCATGAATGATCCTCGCCCTCGACTCGTGATAACACTTCCTCGACATTGTCGAGGCTCCCCACCAGGCTCCCCCCGAGATTGAACGGCGTGACGCGATAACGGGCGCGAGGGGACGGCCTGGCCATCGCCTCGAGACCGAGCCGCAGGGCTTCGTTGACCGTGTCCTTGAAGGCCCCGCCACGTCGTTTCACCGCACGCGCCAGCAGCGCCGTTACGTCATCGTCCAAGGTCAGTGTCGTTCGCATGCCTTGAGGTTATCATGCTGATGACTTGATGTCTAATATACGATGCTTCGGTGCTACTCCTAGACCCGCTAAGTCACAGCGAGGTCGTTCGATTCACCGACGTGGCGAATTGACTTCAAACGAGACGCGGGACGCCTCGAGAATCGCCTGGCAGCACGACGAGCCGCCTGGCCAGAGTCACCGCGACATAGACCACCCGCTTGGCCTCGAGTTCAGCCCCATTCTCCCAGGCTGTGCATTGGGGCGATTCCGCGCGGCGTTTCGCGATTCGGAGCCGCTGCTCGCAACCAACGAAACGTCTGCGACAACGCAGGAGAGCGGACGCCCCGTGCATTTTTGACCACAGTTGGCTCTGTGGTGCGCGACGGCAGGAACGACCACGAGCACCTGCCGTCGCGTCTCACCATGGCGCTCTCTCATGCCGGACTAGCGAAGCACGGTCACGGTGTTGTTGCCGGAGGGATCCTCAGGCGAGCTGTCCGCGGCGACGACTTCAATCTGCTTGCTGACGCCGTAAAGCTCGATGGTGACGTGGTTGTCGGTGCCGGCAATGCCTGGTACGGATGGTCCGGCGTGCGCGCCGAACGCCTGAAAATCCACGTTGAGATTTCCAGCAACCTTGCAGCCCCAGAGCCTCACCGTCACAGTATTGCGGTTGGTGTTGCCGGCGCCGTTGAGCGTGCGGCCTCCTTCAACCAGGAGGCCGCCCCAGTGGGTGAAGTCCGGCCCGGTTGAGTTGAAGAACTCGGTGCGTGTGTTGTCGATGAACTTGGTCCCGTGGCTTTCGAATACGACGGAGTTGGAGTTCGCTGCTCCGACGAGTGGAAGCACTAAACCGCCGCCAATCTGGCAGCCCAGCATGTTGTCTTCGAAACGATCGCCGTTGGAGCGGACGTAAACGCTAGCGAAGTTGGAGCGGTTGTTTTCAACGATGCACCCGAGGAAGTTCGCGTACGCGCGATTGCCGCTCATGACGACGTTGATGTCGCCGTGGTGTGCGCCGGCAAGATTGATGGCCCGAATACCTTCGACGCCGCGGAAGAATTCACTGTCGACGATTTCGGCGTCAATCCTGCGTCCGGCCATGGTTGCGCCGATGTTCCTGATGTCCACGCCGCGCGCGCTGTCGCCCGCAACGACGTGCGCGACTCTGATGTGAGCAGGACACGGCGACGTAAGGCCTCCCACGACACAATTCTCGACCAGATCCGTTTCAACGGCTGCAGCGGCGAGATCATTTCCAGCGATGGTCAGCCACTCGACGGCATTGCTCCCGCGGCCGGTGCGGATCACGCCAGTGCGCCCGAACGGCATGGTGAACGAAGTTTGCAGCAACGCCCCAGCGTCAATGACGACCGCGGCACGATCACCGGCAACTCCGTAAAGCGACATATCCCTTTGCAGCTCGAGACGCCCCAGATTGGTTCTGTTAGTGCCCGCTGGATCGGTAGCCGACAACTGGTAGATCCCGGCAGCCAACACCACGGTGGCGCCGACATTCGCGCTGTCGTCGACCGCGGCATAGAGTTGTTCAACGTCAGTCACGTACACGACAGGCCCGCTTGCGGTTGTCGAGGTGATGGTTGCGGCGGCGACAATCAGTACGGCAATGCCACCCCTGAGCCACTGAAACTGGTGAATCATGTGATGCTCCTGTTCTTCCAAAGACGTGAGACCGTCATGCTCGTGCTACGGAATGGCTCCTTCACGTCGGCCGTCCGTTCCGTGTGGCCGGATGGGCGGTAATCGAACCAGACGGCGCACGGTTGATTCCGGAACCGGTCGTGGTAAGCCGTCATCCAGACCGTCGTCGTACCCGAGTTCGGTTTCTCCACCCGATAACGGCCAGAGCCATCGGCACGCGCGTCGATTCGCCAGTCGCCTGGGACATCCCAGTTAAGGGCGCGCACCTCGATCCGAGCATTCCCCAGCGGCTGGCCGTCACCAGAGACGACGCCAGTCACAACGAGGCTCGGCAGTGTTGGTGAAGGCGTGGGGGTGGGGCCCTGAGGTGGAGGCGTGGGGCTAATCGGAGGCGCGCCCGTCGGACTCGTGGGCGTCCGATCACATCCGTTCGTCGCCAGAGCAACGACCAGGAGACTCCCGATCGCCAATGGCGCCAAGTTCCTGCGACGCATGTCAGCCGGTCGTTTCACCGTGGCCTCTTGGCGAAGAGACGAGCGATGGTGTGCGTTTTCCGAGGCTGAGTCTTGAAGAACCGGTTGAAAAAGCTTCAAAAACGTTGAAAAGGGATTTGAAACGGGACCGTCAAAGGAGGTGTCGTTCGTGGCCTATGATTCCAGCCCTGAGCATGCCGTCAAACCGGTACTCGCGAAGTAGCAGTCGAAAGCCGTTCCGTGTCGCGGGCCGCTGGGGGCGCCTCGCGGGGTCGCGATCCCTGGATGTCTTGAAGGCCGAGAATCCCTAGCGAGTGAGTCAGGTTTTCGGTCGGCCTTCAAGACATCTCGCCCGCCGGAGGCGGGCAAACCCAACAGTGTGTCTGGCGACGCGAAGCCACGCCTCCCGTGATCACGCCGGTCGACGCGAAGCCTCGCGAGAAGTTTCCGCCGTCTGTATCGAGATGTGAGCCGTTCGTACCTGACGGCGAAAGCCGTCGACACGCTCGTCGCGCTCATGGAGCGAGTTCACGTCAGCGCCGCGTGAACGCGAGCCGAAGCTCGTCCGACCGACAGCCATAAAACGTCGATGCGGGCAAGCCGTTCCCGTACCAAAGCGAACCGGTTCCAGTTGCCTCGAGCCGTCCGGCCTGCGCCCGACCGATCGCTTCGCCAGTGATTTCCAGCAGATATCCGTCTGGAAGCGCTTCCCAGATCTCGGCGCCTCGCCATTCGTCCTCGGCCCTCATGGTCACGACGAACGAACTGGCGTCACCAGTGAGGAGAAATTGATGACAGACAGCGTTTCCGGGCTGCGGCAGCCGGGGATCCATACACCCGTAGCCCACCCTTGAGCCGTCGGTCAGAAAAGCGGCGTCATAGAGTTTCACCGCACGCCGGTTTCCGAGATCGTGGATGTCCGCCGTGTACGTGCGGCGTGTCGCGTATTGCGGAACAGACGCACATGTCGGTCCTGAACGCGATCGGGCCTCGATCTCGAGCGTATATCGCCCGACGAGCGGATCCGTTGTGGAGGCGGGTGGGGCAGCCGGGGCGGCAAGAAACACGGTAAGTACTGGTGACGCGTCCAGCGCAAACGTGACCTGCTGAAGCGGCGACACGAACTCCAACGTCCCCGGTCGCGTGAGCACCGCGTACCACGTGTAGGTACCGCGTGGCTCAATCCCGCTGAACGTATACGAGATCAGCGTGTCCTCGAACGCAATCGGCACAATCCCACGTGCGATCGGAATGATGCCCGGAACAATCCCGCCCGGAAGTTGGAGCGAGAACAATTGCCCCGTCGGCAGTTGCACCACGACGTAAGCGTCCACCGCTGATGGTGCCGAGCCGGGCGCGAGCTTGGCCGCGACCGTCATGGTCTCGCCCGGTGCGAACACGTTCTGGTTTAAAGACAGGGTAAAGCTGGCGGGACTAGCTGGCGGCTGGACAATGACGTTCTCAGTCCGCGTGCTGGTACTGCCGCTCGCATCGGTGACGGTCAGTCTGACAGGATAGCGGCCGGCAGCAGCGTAGTCGTGGCTGGTGGTCACGCCAGCGCCTGTTGATCCGTCGCCGAAGTCCCACGCCCACGTTGTGATTGCGCCTTCGCCGCCGAACGAGGCGGACCCGTCGAATCCACAGGTCATCCCCTGGCATGCGTATCTGAACGCGGCGACCAGTTTCGGGAGGCCGGGACGCCAGTCCGGGCTGTAGCCGTTCGTGACGATCGTGCCTGACATGCTGCCATCCGTGGCGCTGACAAACGAAATGTTCCACGCATTCTGCGACCCGGACGTGAACGCGATCGTCGTGCCGTCAGGTGACCACGAGCTCTTCGTCCACGTCGCCGCGCTGATGAGCGGTGTGAGCCCGGAGCCGTCGGCGTTCATCACGCCGAGCTGGGTGATGTACTGATCGATGCCGGTGGTCTGGGTGATCGCGACTGCGAGCTTCGCGCTATCCGGAGACCACGACGGTCGCACGTAATCGACGTGGTCGAAGATGTCGCCTGTCAGTCCCGTCCACCCGGTGCCATCGGCATTCGCGATGAAGACGTCATATACGAAGTCGTAAGCGTACCAATCGCTGACGACCGCGAGCCTGCTGCCATCTGGCGACAGCGCCGGGTGCCCGTCCCACCCCGGCTTTTCCAACAGCAACGTCGGGGAGCCCGAATCCGGGCTGACGGTCCAGATATCCTGGCTACGGTCGCCGCCCGTGGAGTACACGATCCGACTGCCATCTGGTGACCAACACGGATCTTCGCTGTAGCTGGCCGAGAACGTGCGGCGAACGACATTGGTGCCGTCGGCATTCATCACGTAGATTTCCCGGCTGCCGTCGCGGTCACTGGCAAACGCGATGCGCCCGCCATCGGGAGACCACACCGGGGCATCATCGTTTGCGGGATTGTTCGTCAGGCGAGTGAGATTGGTGCCATCGGCATTGACCGAGTAGATTTCCGGGTTGCCGTCTCGCGTCGAGACGAAAACGATGTCTGCGGGCGACGTGGTCTGCGCTTCGGCGATCGAGGGGAAGCCGATTGCCATTGTTGCGATGAGCGCCGTTGATGAAAGTCGCATAGAGCCTCCAAAGCTGGTCGATGCCCTAACTCACTTGAGAATCAGTTCGATGTCAGCGTCCCCCCCGGGTGCGAGCAACGAATAAGCCTGTTGGGACTGAAATGGAGCAAGAAAGAGATAGCCAACAATCTGGAGTGGCCGATCCAACGGCAGCCCGCACAGCATGAACCGACCGTCTACGTCAGTCGTCGTCCGTGCTTGTAGGTCGGAGTCGGACAAGTCGAAGTACGCACTCGCACCGGATACAGGCTGCTTACCCGTGGGCGTGAGCGTATACACCGTGCCCGAGATCCGGCGTTGACCCGCGACGAGTGTCAGTGGCGCGCCTGGAGGACCCGCCGTTGCCGACAAGCTCACGTCGGCAGTCCGTTCCGTGCGGCCGGATGGGCGGTAGTCGAACCAGACCGCGCACGGTTGATTCCGGAAATGATCGTGGTACGCCGTTACCCAGACCGTCGTCGTACCCGAGTTGAGTTTCTCCACGCGATAGCGGCCGGTGCCATCGACACGCGCGTCGATTCGCCAGTTGCCTGGGAAATCCCAGTTAAGGGCGCGCACCTCGACACGAGCATCCCTGAGGGGATTCCCGTCACCAGAAACAATGCCGGTCACGACGAGGCTCGTTCCTCCTGGAGGTGTGGGAGTGGGCGACGGTGGCAATGCCGGGCCGGGCACCGAGGTTGGAGGCTCGCCCGTCGGACTCGTGGGCGTCCGACCACACGCAGCCGACGCCAGTGCAATGACCAGGAGATTGCCCGCCACGAATGCTGCTTGGCGCCCGCGACGGCTGTCACTCTGTCGTTTCACAGCGGCCCTCTGCAGAGAGAGACGGCGATGATGCGTTGTTTCCCGCTCACCGTCTTGAAGGACGGGTTGAAAAACCCTCAAAAACGTTGAAAGCGAGTGTTGACGCCCGGATTGGGCGCTCGTTCGTTCCGACGTATACTGGCGTCCCTAATCAGCCAGGGCTGCGATCCAGAGACGCGTATGCCAGGCGACTCCCACAACGAATCGGCAATCGATTACCAGTTTGGCGTGTATCGGCTCGATGGCAGGCTCCGCCGTCTTTACAAGGAAGGCGAGCCGGTCGACCTGACGCCGAAGGCGGTCGACACGCTCGTCGCGCTCGTTGAGCGCGCGGGGCACGTCGTCGAGAAGGACGCACTGCTGCGTGCCGTCTGGAACGACACCTTCGTGGGCGAGGATACCCTCGCGCAAAACATCTCCACGCTGCGGCGCGTGCTCGGTGACGACCCCAGTCTTCCGGAGTTCATTGCCACGGTTCCACGACGCGGCTACAAGTTCGTCGCCCCTGTCCGAGCCGTAACTTCGGACGTCGGGAGGCTGTCACCCGGAACTCCGCCTTTGGGTGGGACGTCAAAGGCCACGCTGATCACAGTGGTCGGCGCAACCGCGCTGACAGCCGCTCTCGGCGGATTCGCGGCACACCGTTTCCTGGTCACGGACCCTCCGCGCGGCACTGTCCAGTTCACCGTTGGCGAACCGGATTCTGTGCGATTTTCAGCCACGGGCGGCATGCTGGCGATTTCCCCGAACGGCGAGTACTTGTCGTTTGTCGTCATCGACGCCAGCGGAACAACGTCGCTCTGGCTTCGGCCGCTTGCGTCGACCGTCGCGCGTCGGTTGGATGGCACCGAGGGGGCGGGCCAACCATTCTGGTCGCCAGACAACCGAACGATTGCGTTTTTCGCGGAGCGACGCCTGAAGGCGGTAGACGTCAGCACCGGCGCCGTTCGCGTCATCGCATCGCTCGCAAGTGCTCGATCGATGGGGGGAACCTGGAGCCGCAGCGGCGAGATTGTGTTCAGTGTTCCGGACGATGGAATGTACTTGATACCTTCGAGTGGAAGTTCGCCAGAACGGCTCGTCACTAGTCTGGACCAGAACTGCGAAGGTTGTGGCTCATGGCCTCACTTCCTACCGGATGGCCGACGTTTTCTCTACACCGTGGCCAGGTCCCGTCTGTCTCCCCCGGGTATCCACATGGGCGAAGTGGGAAAACCCGGCGGTCAGTTGCTGCTCGACGCGGTGTCGTCCTCCGCCTACATCCCGCCTGGGTACCTCTTTTACGCGCGGTCGGGGACGCTCTACGTGCAGCGGTTCGACACGGGGCGTATGCGCCTTTCCGGAGCGCCGATCCCCTTAGCCGATGGCGTTGCCTACAACACCCGAACAGGCCGCGTGCTGGCAGCCATCTCGGAAACCGGGGTGCTGGCGTTTCGCAAGGCGTTCGTGACTGAACTCGGCTGGGTGGATCGCGCCGGCACGCCCCACGGCCTTGCCGCACCACCCGCGACGTACCTCGGTTTTTCCATTGCCCCGGATGGGCAGCGCGTTGCCGCCGCGCGGGTGGACCCGCGAACTGCCACGAGCGACATTTGGGTCTTCGATAACGGCCGTGAAATGCGCGTGACGGATGATCCCGGTTGGGATGACGATCCAGTGTGGTCCGACGACGGCCACCATGTGGCGTACAGCTCGAGGCGTGGGGACCGGTGGCGAATTTATCGCCGCCAAGCCACGGCTGTCGGTCCCGAAGAGCTCCTGCTCGACGCGGACACTCCCGTAACGCCGCTGCAGATTCTGCCTTCGACACACATCGTCTACAGTGCCCGGCACGCGAGCCTGCCCTTTGATCTCTGGAAGCTTGGCCACGAGGGGTCAAAGCCGCTGGCCCGTGTCGAAGGGTATTACTACGGCGACGCTAGTCTGTCTCGGGATGAACAATGGCTGGCCTACGCCAGACCCGAGGCCACGGGCGGTGTCTGGAGTCAAACCGTCTACGTCAGCGCACCCCCTTTCGGCGAAACTCGGCGTCCGATTGCCGAGGCGGCGTCAACGCCCCGCTGGCGAGCAGACGGGCGTGAACTGTTCTATCTCTCGAACGACTCCTCCCTGGTTGCCGTTCCAGTAGACCTGCAACGGACGCCAAGTGATTCACCGGGTAGCATGCTGTTTCGGGCGTCGGGGCTGGCACCAACAGGCGTTACCCGTCAGGTCTACGACGTGACGAGGGACGGCCAACGTTTTCTGTTGAAGCGGGAAGTCGAAGCCTCACCCATCTACGTCGTTTCGAACTGGAACGCGCGTCTCGGCCGCTAGTTTTGAACTTGGAACTTGTAACTTGTAACTATCTCTCTTTCTCCTCCGGCGTGATCGCAATCACTCGAACCGGACTCCCGCTTCCCTTGACGATCTTCAGCGGCGCGGCGATCACAATCGCGCCGGTCGGCGGCAATTGGTCGAGATTGCAAAGACTCGCCAATCCAAACTTGCCCGCGCCGTGCATGATGGCGTGATTCGGAAACGGCGGGTCGAACCCACCTGCTTGGCCCGCGTCGGTGCCGATGGTCTCGACGCCAACACCAAGCACGTTGCGATCGTGAGCCAATAGGCGGGATGCGTCGGCCGAGAAGCCTGGGCTATGCGGTCCGTCAGGGCCGACGTTGAGAAAGGCAGACGCCTCGGTGCGGCGACTCCAGCCTGATCGCAGCAGGACCCAGGCGCCTGCGGGAATGCGACCGTTGGTGCGCTCCCAGGATTCGATGCGATCGGGAGTGAGGAGAAAGTCAGGATTCGCTTGCACGTCGCCGGCAACGTCGATCACGCACGCCGGGCCGACAAATCGGCGGGCTGGAATCGTGTCACACGAGTTGTCGGTCAGATCACGCCCGGTGATCCAGTGGACCGGAGCATCAAAGTGAGTACCGGTGTGCTCGCCCAGGCGCAACGTATTCCAGTACCAGGCTGGACCCTTGTCGTCGTAGCGTGAGATCACGTCGATCGTCACGCCCGGTGACGGAGCAAAGATCGGCGGCAAACCGATCACCGGTGTGTCGGGGCCCAGCGGCTGCGTGAGATCGACGACCCGCAAGGTGCCTCGATTCAGCTCCTCGACCAGTTGGCGCAGTATTCCGCTCACGACTTCAGATCCTCTCGCAAGTACCGTTGAAAGGCGAAGCGGTTCTCGAGCAGCGACAGGTCCGTCACGAATGCCGCCGGTCCCACCGCTTCGACCTTTGCGACGATCGTCGTGAGATCGTTGGCCTGCACGCGCTTGCTCGAACGCCTGCCGAAACTCCTCCAGCGTGCGCACGGTAGCCGTGCGTGGCACACCAGCTGCTTTCGCGATTGCCGCGATGTCGCTGCCGGTCGAGGTCGCGGTTGGAAATCCGCCAACCGATAGCAGGCTTTCGTTGTCGAAGACGACGTGGACCAGATTCCGCGGCCGATAGCGCGCGAGCGTCGTCAGACCGCCGAGATTCATCAAGACGGAGCCGTCGCCATCGAGCACCACCACCTGCTTCTCGGGCCGACACAGCGCAATCCCAAGCCCCATGGAGGAGGCGAGACCCATGGCATGCTGCAGGTAGAAGAAGTTCGGCCGATGGCCGATGGCCTGGAGTTCGGCCGCCACGGCTCCCATGATTGTGACGACGACCCGGCTTTCGAGCGCTGGGTAAATCGCCTTCAACGCCTCGAGTCGGCGCATTATTCCTCCCACATCAGATCACGACAAAGCAGCAGGGCCACGGGCCTATTAGCCGAGGCGGCGAGTGTCGACGCCTTGGTGATCCGATGCTTCACATGATCGGGATGGTCGAGAAACACATAAGGAATTCGCAGGGCTCGCAGGACATCCTCGGTGACGGCGCCGCCTTCGGTCTGCCACGGGTCGCGCTCGCCGAACTCCCCTCGATAACTGATGAGCATCAGCAGCGGGATGCGATACAGCTGAGCGCACGACACGATGGCGTTGATCGATGCGAGAAACCCATGGTTCTGCATCAGCAGCGCCGACTTCACACCGGCGAGATGGGCGCCAGCCGAGATCCCGATGCCCTCTTCTTCTTTCGCGAGTCGAACGAGCGTCACGTCGGGGTCGTCCTCAGCGAGACGGATCAGATGGACGAGCCAGGTCTCCGGCAGCGCCGACACCAGACGGACGCCGCATGCCTTGAGCGCATCGAAAACGAGTTGTGAGTGGGCGCTCGAGACAGGCGACATCGGCGGAGCGTTGGGATTATAGCGGCGACGCCGCCGTTTCGCGTGGCAGCCCGTAGTGAAAGGTCACTGGCTGCTAAACTGACGGTCGTGCTGAGGCGATTGGCCGCTGCGCTGGTGACGCGCCACGGTCACGCAACAGCGCTGCTTCTTTACGCGCTGCTGACAGTGGGCCTGACCTGGCCGGTTGCTGCGAGGCTGGGTGAGGTTGTTCCACACGACCTCGGCGACCCGCTCCTGTCCACGTGGACGATTTGGTGGAATGCCAACGTCCTGCCGTTCACCGAACGCTGGTGGGACGGCCGGGCGTTCTATCCTTCGAAGGACACCCTCACCTTCTCCGATCATCGAGTCGGCGTGGGCCTGATCACGACGCCCGCAATCTGGCTGGGCGTGTCACCGCTTGCCGCACACAACCTTGCCTTCCTCTTGAGCTTCTTCCTGTCCGCGGGCGCCGCCTACGCACTCGGGTTCACACTGACGCAAAGTCGCATGGCGGCGTTCCTTGCGGGACTGGTCTTCGGATTCAACCCGTTTCGCGCCGAACACCTGCCACATCTCGAACTCTTGTCGTCGTACTGGCTGCCCGTCGTGTTTCTTGCCCTTCACCAGCTGGGTGAACACGCTTCGCAGGCCATGGCTGATCGTGCTCGCCATCAGCCTGGTCATGCTGTTCCTGACGTCCGGCTACTACTTCATGTTCTCGGGGGTTCTGATTCTTCTGTGGCTGGCCTGGTTCATGCCTCGCGACCTGCGACTGTCTCAGTACGGCCAGTTGGCGGTGGCGTTTGCGCTCTCGTTGCTCGCCGTCACACCCGTGTTGCTGCACTATCGGCGCGCACATGCAGCACTTGGACTGTTCCGGCCCTCTGCTCGAAATCGAGCACTACAGCGCCGACCTCAGTGGGCTGTTGTCCGCTCCCGTGATGCTGGCGCTCTGGAATACACCGGAGTCGTGGCACCGCCCTGAGGGCAATCTGATGCCAGGCGCGACAGCCGTCCTTCTCATTGCCATCGCGTTGTGGGTTCGGCGTCGGGCGGACGAGTCATCAGCGCCCAGGTGGCTGCGCCGCGCGCGAACGGCAACGTTTGCCGCCGGGAGCGTCATGGCCGCAGCCGCGGCGGTGCCGACGCTCGTCGGCCCGATTGCGTACAACCTGGGTGTGATCCGGATCTCAATCACCGATCAGCACAAGCCGTTGTCGGTTGCGACCGTCATGTTCGGCGCGTGGTTCCTGAGCTCGGCACGGGTGCGGCAAGCGTGGCGCGAGCAATCCGCGCTTGGCTTTTACACGCTGGCAACGATCGTGATGTGGCTGTTTGCGTTGGGACCCACGGGCTACCTGTTCGGACATCGCGTCTTGTACAAAGCCCCGTATTCCTGGCTCATGATGCTGCCGGGATTCGGCACCGGGTTTCGAGTGCCCGCGCGCTTTGCGATGTTGGCGGTGATGACGCTGAGCATTGCGGCCGCAGTGGCATTCTCTCGACTGACTCGTGGTCGTTCGATGCGGACACAGCTGGCGACGGGGGCCATCGTGGCGCTCGCCATCACGGCTGACAGTTGGATCGATCCGCTCCCACTGCCTCCGCCGCCCAGTCGGCTCGAAATCCCCTCTGTAGTACCGGCCGATGCCGCCGTTCTCGAGCTGCCGCCGGACATTGCCGAGGACGCCACGGCAATGTACCGCTCCATCGAGCACCGCCGTCCAACGGTCAACGGGATGAGTGGGCACGACGCGCCGCATTACACCGTGGTTCGCCTATCACTCCAGGAAGGCCGGTTCGAGGCGCTCAAGGGCTACGGTGGCTACGGACCGATCGCGATCTTCGTCGAGCGGAACGAGCGCGGTGCGCGAATGCTGCCGCTCGTTGTTCAACGCGCAGGAGCCACGCCGATTGCGACCACGTCAACGCACGAAATCCTGTTGCTTCCTCGCACGCGTCTGGCCGCTCGGCAGCTCGATCTTTCACGGACCGTCGTCCCGATCCACACCTTGACTGCCAGCACCGCGCCCGAGCTCGTGCCTCTCATGATCGATGGCGACATGGGAACGGCCTGGCTGCCGCCCACCGCACAGGATGGCACTGAACAGATCACGCTGGACCTCGGTCAGCGGAGCGAGGTCGGCGGCGTCGTGCTCGCCACGACGAAAACAGAGTTCCCCCGTGGACTCGCGGTCGAACTCTCCCTCGATCACGCGAGCTGGACGCCGGTCTGGCAGGGTGACGCAACGGCGAACGCGGTTGCGACGGCCATCGAGGATCCGCGATTCATGAGAATGCAGTTCGAGTTCGAACGCACCCACACACGTTACATCCGCGTGCGGCAAACCGGTCAGGCGCCAATACCGTGGGTCGTCTTCGAAGCGCGGGTACTGGCCCCCAAGTGACGTCCGGACCTACCGCTGCTCGAGCGGTATCCAGGCCTGTGGGTACTCAGGACCGACGTACTCGGCGCGCGGGCGTATCAGGCGGTTGTTCGCATACTGCTCCAGCACGTGCGCGGTCCAGCCAGAGACTCGACTGACCGCGAAGATCGGCGTGTAAAGTTCGAGCGAGATTCCCATCGTGTAGTACGCCGACGCCGAGTAGAAATCGACGTTGGGATACAGCTTCTTCTCACCGCGCACGATGCTTTCGATTCGTTCCGACATCTCGAACCACTTCGTGTTCTTGGCGCGCTCACCAAGCTCTTTGGACATGCGGCGCAAGTGCGTCGCACGCGGGTCTTCGGTGTGGTAGACGCGATGACCAAAGCCCGGAATCTTCTCCTTGCGTGCCAGCTTGCCCCGCACGTAGGCGTCCACACGATCGGGGGGAGCGTCCGCACTAATCTCCAGCAGCATCTTCATCACTTCGGCGTTGGCGCCGCCGTGGAGCGGCCCTTTCAACGTGCCGATGCCCGCCACCACCGCCGAGTGCACGTCGGTCAATGTCGCCGCGGCGACGCGCGCGGCAAACGTCGAGGCGTTGAGCTCGTGATCCGCATGCAGGGTCAACGCAATATCCATCGTCCGCACCGCCGTGGAATTGGCCCGCTCGCCAGTCAACATGTACAAAAAGTTGGCGGCGTGACCCATCGCTGGATCGGGCGCGACGGGATTGCCGCCCTGCTGCATCCGTCCCCAGGTGGCCACAAGACTGGCGAGTTGGCCGGTCAGTCGTACCGACTTGCGGTACGACGCCGGCGGCGAGTTGTCCGCGACATCGGGATCGTAGTGCGCCAGGGCCGACGTCAGTGTCCGCAGCGCATCCATGCCGTCCGAGGGCGGCAGCATTTTCATCAATCGCAGGACGGCCTCTGGCAACGGGCGCGCGGTCGCCAGTTGCGACTGCAGGTCCCCGAGTTGAGCGCGAGTGGGCAGCCGGCCGTGCCACAGCAGGTAGCACGTCTCCTCGAAGGTGGCAAACCTCGCGAGATCGTGGATGTCGTAGCCGCGATACGACAAGATTCCGCGATCACCATCGATGAAACAGATGGATGACGAAGTCGCGACGATGTCTTCGAGACCGGCCTTCGATTTGACGTCGGTGGACACACTGCGATCCTATCAGGGACTCGGCGGCTCCGCCGCCTCGAGGGCGCGGGCCGTGCGGCCCGCGCTCACGACTGCTACTGCGCGTTCGAAGCACGTTTCGTTGAAACGGGAGCACAAGCGAGCGCCGAACGGCGCGAGCCCCCACGAGCCGCGAAGCGGCGAGTCCCACGAGCGCAGCGAGTCCCACGAAGCGAGCCGAAGGCGAGCGAGTCCCTGCTTCAGGCCTCTTTCGACTGCACGCCGACCACTCCGTCGCCCGCGTATTGCTGCAAGAGCGACAGCATGCCGGTGTAGAGGAAGCCCACCTGGAAGAGCATGAGGAACGGAACGGTTCCGTAGATCCCGTTGGCAAGGGCGTAGAACAGGGTGGCCGTGAAATAAAGGCCGAGCGCAAACTCGATCAACGGCTGGACCGCGACGGATTGGCGATATTTCTTGCCGATCCAATCGTCGCCGCCCGCTTCAATCCGATACTTCGGCGTGCGATTGAACTCGCTGGGCTTGTGAAAGAGCGCCTCGATGACGGCCTTGGTATTGTTCACCGCCAGCCCGATGCCAATCGACATCACGTACGGCAAGTACTTGAGTCGCTCGATCCACGTCTGTGGGTACAGTTCGCGCTGACACACCATGTAGAAGTTGCCCACCGACGCCGTCGCCGCAATAAAGAGCGGGATGTCGATGAGCAGCATCTCGTAGAAGCCCATGTTGTAGCGGATGATCATCGACGGCGCCATCAGCACCGACAGGATGCACATCAGGGGGTAGTTGAAGTTTGCCGACAGATGGAAGAAGGCCTCCGCCTTCACCCTGGTCGGATAGTTCGATCGCAGGATGATCGGCATCAGCTTCAGGAACGTCTGAATCGAACCCTTCGCCCAGCGGTGCTGCTGCGACTTGAAGGCGTTCATCTCTACGGGCAGCTCCGCCGGCGCGACGTGATCAGGCAAGAAGATGAACTCCCAGCCGCGAAGCTGCGCCCGGTAGCTGAGATCCAGATCCTCGGTCAGCGTGTCGTGCTGCCAGCCGCCGGCGTCGCCGATAGCCTCTCGGCGCCAGATGCCCGCCGTGCCGTTGAAGTTGAAGAAGCACCCGCCGCGATTGCGGCTGCCATGCTCGAGCACGAAGTGCGCGTCGAGAAGGATGGCCTGAATCTTGGTCAGCAGCGAGTAGTCCTCGTTGACGTGCCCCCAGCGTGTCTGCACCATCGCGACTTTGGGGTTGCTGAAGTAGTGGATCGTCTTGGTGAGAAAGTCGGGCTGGGGAATGAAATCGGCATCGAAAATCGCGATGAACTCGCCCTTCGCCACCCGCAAGCCGGCTTCGAGAGCCCCGGCTTTGTACCCGACCGATCGGCCCGGTGCAGATACGTGATGTCGATTCCCTGGGCGGCAAAGCGTCTGACGGCCAGCTCCGCGATTTCGCGGGTCTCGTCGATCGAATCGTCGAGCACCTGAATTTCGAGCAAATCCCGTGGATACTCAACCCGGCAGACCGCCTCGACCAGCCGTTCGACGACATACATCTCGTTGTACAGCGGGAGCTGGATGGTGACCGGCGGCAGCACTTGGAAGTGACCTGAGGGAACCGGGCGCTCGTCCCTGTGCTTCATGTACAAGTAGACAAGGTAGTAACGGTGCCACCCGTAAACTGCCAGGATGACCAGGATGAAGAAGTACGTCGCGAGGACTAGGGTTTCAACAAGCGTCATGTACGGTCAGGTCTCGGCGCGTTTGCACAAATAATGATTATATGTCCGAGCCCGGTTGATTATATGTTCGAGCCCAGTAAAGTCAACGAAACACGGCGGATAGCGGCATGACTCCAGCCGAGTTGCGGGCCCTGCTCGACGCCGTCGGCACACGAGATGTCAGCCCGCAGGATGCGCACACCCGCCTGCTGACTGCCATGCGCGCTCAGCCCTTCGAAGACCTCGGGTTCGCCCGGATCGATCATCACCGACCGATTCGGCAAGGGTTCCCAGAGGTGATTCTTGGCCTCGGCAAGACGTCCGACCAAATTGCGACCATCGCCGCCCGGATTCTCGCACGCGGACATCCGTTGCTGATTACGCGGGCGGATGAGGCCGCCTGGCGAGACCTGCAAGCCAGAATCCCCGGCGCCGAATATCACGCAACCGCCCGGGCGATCACGGTGAAACGGGAGATGCCTGCCGGCAAGGGCACGATTGCTATCGCGTCGGCCGGCACGTCGGATCTCCCGGTCGCGGAGGAGGCGGCGGTTACGGCGGACTTCATGGGAAATCGCGTGGATCGCCTGTACGACATCGGGGTCGCGGGCATCCATCGCCTCCTCCACGAACGCGAGCGACTCTCCGCCGCTCGCGTCATCATCGTCGTCGCCGGCATGGAGGGTGCGCTGCCAAGTGTCGTCGCAGGCATGGTTGACGTCCCCGTCATCGCGGTACCGACGAGCGTGGGGTATGGCGCAAGCTTCGGAGGCATCGCCGCACTCCTCGGCATGCTGAACTCGTGTGCCAACGGCGTATCGGTCGTGAACATCGACAACGGCTACGGCGCCGCGTGCATCGCGAGTATGATCAATCACCTCTAACGTACAAGCCTCAGAGACACAGAGACGCAGAGCAAGAAATTCTCTGTGTGTCTGAGTCTCTGTGGCCCGTCCGTTTGCTATGCCTCTGTCTCTCCGCACTCTCGAATTCGATCGCATCGTCGAAGTGGTCACCGGATTGGCTCTGACTCCGCTTGGGAGCGCCGCGTTGGCAGAGCTCCAACCGCAGACGGATCCACGGTTGGTGGCCGACGCGCTCAACGCCACCACCGAGACGACGGCCTTTCTCGAGAGCAATCCGCTCTTCCCGCTTCGCGCCGGCAGCGGTATCGAGGACGCGCTGGTGGTGTTGACCGTCGAAGGGCAGCTGCTCGACCCGTTGCCGTTGCGGCTGGTCGCTGACTTCCTCGATTCCATCGACGTCGCGAGCGTGGCCGTGCGCCAGGCGACAGGCGCCTTCCCGATCCTCGTTTCCGTGGTTGGGCGGGCGGCGAGCTTCAAGCAGGAAGTCGGGCAAGTTCGGCGGGCGATCGATCCGGGCGGCGAGGTTCTGGATCAGGCGAGCCCGGCACTGGCCAGCATCCGCGACCGCCTCCGCCAGAAGCGCCAGCGGCTTCGAACGACGCTCGAACAGTTCATTCGGGGGAGGGACACGACGAAATACCTGCAGGAGCAGGTGATCACGGAGCGGAATGGCCGGTACGTGCTGGTCGTTCGCGCCGAGCATCGCGGCAACGTTCCCGGGATCGTTCACGGAAGCTCGGCCAGCGGAGCGAGCCTCTTCCTCGAACCATCGCAAACCGTCGAGATCAACAACGACATCGTCGAGCTCGAAGACCAGGAGCGCGAGGAGGTTCGACGAATTCTGCTCGCGCTGACCGACTCGTTTCGCGCGCGTCCCGAGGATCTGCAGGCGTCGGTCGGCGTCGCCACCGAGTTGGACGCGCTGCAGGCCAAGGCGCGATTCGGTTCGATTGTGAACGGTGTGGCGCCAGAGATTGCCGTCGATGGCCGACTCGAACTGCGATCGGCTCGACACCCATTGCTGATTGGCGCCATCCGTAAACGTCTGGAGGATGCCCTCGGCGACGAGGTGGTGCCGATTGAGATCGTCATCGAGCCTCCCGCGAGTGTCTTGCTCATTACCGGACCGAACACGGGCGGTAAGACCGTCGCGATCAAGACGGCAGGCCTGCTTGCGTTGATGGCGCAGTCGGGATTGCACGTACCTGCGGCGGAAGCCAGGTTACCGGTCTTCCGATCGGTCTTCGCGGACATCGGCGACGAGCAATCGATTACCGCAAGTCTCAGCACATTCTCCGGGCACATCACCAACATCGTGTCGATGGATCGGGAGATGGAGCTGCCTGCGCTGGTCTTGCTGGACGAAGTCGGCACCGGGACCGACCCGAACGAGGGGGGCGCGCTGGCGACGGCGATTGTGAACCATTTCAAGCAGCGCGGCGCTCTGGTCATCGCCACGACCCACTACGACGCCCTCAAGACCTGGGGCACGGCAACCGATGGCGTCATCACGGCGGCGTTTGCCTTCGATCCGCAGACGTTTGCGCCGACCTATCGGCTGATCTACGGCGCACCGGGCCGCAGCCTGGCCATCGAGATCGCGCAACGACTCGGCATGCCGCTGCCCGTGGTCGCTGCCGCACGCGGCTTCCTCAGCGACGATCAGAAGCGGCTGGCGGCACACCTGGCGCGCGTGGATGCCCAGGCCAGGGCACTCGAGGCCGACCGCTCACGGCTGCAACGCGATCGGCGCTCGGTGGAAGAAGCGACCGCGGCGCTGCAAGCGCGCGAGCGTGACGTGGCGGAACGCGAACAGCGATTCGCGCGCCGTCTGAACGAAAAGCTCGACGACCGCGTGCGCCAGGCACGGCGCGACATCGATCAGGTGATCGAGCAGCTCAAGGAACGATCCGATGCGCTCATCGAGCAGGTGTCGGTTCGGTCGCGCACGACTGGCGTTTCAACCGGTGAGACCGGCGCGGCCCGAGCTGAAGCCCGCGAGGCCGTCGAGCGCATCGTCGAAGAGCTGCGAACCGGTTCGAGCTCAACTCCCCCTTCGAGCTCGCCTGCCCCAAGTGCTGCGGATCCAGCCGTCGGTGCGAGGGTCGCCGTCGGCGGGCTCGGAATGGAAGGAACGATTATCAGCATCCGCGGCCAACAAGCGGAAATCGATGTTCGAGGCAAGCGTCTCCGCTCATCGTTGAAGGATCTGCGCGTGTTGTCGGGCCGTCAACCGCCGGCTGCGCCAAAAGTCCGGGTGACCGTTGACTTGCAGCCGCGCACCGGTTTGCTGAGTGAGTTGAATGTGATCGGCTGTACCGTAGACGAGGCCGTCGATCGCGTCTCGAAATTTCTCGACGAAACACTCGTGACCGATCAGCAGGAAATCCGAATCGTTCACGGCCACGGAACGGGTCAACTGCGAAAAGGTCTGGCCGCGTTTCTCAAAGAACATCCGCTCGTCTCGAAGTTCTACGCTGCGCCAGCGAATCAGGGGGGAGGGGGCGCGACGATTGTGGAATTGAAGGAGTGAACACGAGGTCCACGGTCCACGGTCCACGCCGCACTCTCGCTGTTGACCCCGTCGGTCGACGGGTTCTGTGTTGCCGGAGCGGGCTACTCGTCTCGCACCTCCCGGTTCGCGGCGCGGAAAAACGGCTCTCCGCGATGGTCCTGCCGAAGCCGACGGCGGCTTTGGTGCTCCGCACATTGGTGTTCTCGCTTGGGTTGTTGGGTGTAGCGAACGCCGTTGGCGAATCAAGGCCGCCGTCGCTCCGTGACGCTCCGAGGCCGTTTTTTCTGCGCCTGTCACGCCGCTCACGGGTCGGCGCAAGCCGAGCAACCCGCTCCGGCGACTGGCTGAAATGCGTCGCCTGAGCGCAGGCAGTCTCGGAACGGTAGATCGCCCGAACAAGAGCGACCGCCGAGGACTCAGGTGCTCACCGGTGTCTCCCTTATGGTCCGCACACCAAGCGCACCAGATACGCGGGCTTTCCGCGTCATTGAGCTCGAATGCGATTTCGCACCACTACGTCGGCCACCCTCACATCCGCGAGAGTCTTCATCTCGACGTTCTTGATGTGATGACCACTAACGATGCGATGGACCTTCTCCGTAGTGAAGATGTAAGCCGTTCCTTCAGCCAAAAAGAAGTCGGACCCATCCCATTTCGAGGGCCGAATCCGGATCCGCCAGTCCTCGCGCTCCGCCGTTCCGGAATCCCGCCAGTACTCGATGGGCGCTGAACGACCGGTCACCACCAACCCATGATAGGTCGATGCACCGGCCCACCGATCCTTGGGTACGACCGAGAACACGCGCCAACCCGTGACGTTTTGCTCTTCCAACCATCCAACGAATCGATCGCTGACCAAACCGAGCACCGCTTCTGTTGTCCACAGGACGTCATCCAAGGCGCCAAGCGTCGCCCACGATACTGGTATCGGAGCAGTTTGAGTGAAAGAGCCGTCTAGTAGGGACCACGGATCCAGTTTATCTGGCAGTCTTAAATCGACGCGTCGGTACCGCGGCAAAAACGGGTCCGCAAACCTGAAGCATCCGTCGAAACCTCCAGCCTCAGAAGGCGTTCTCAAGTCCGTACTCCTTGGCGAGCCATCACCCGAAGCAGAGAATTTGAACTCTCGTGCGGTTTCTGTGCTTGCAAAGAAAGCTTTCCAGCGATCGTTGTACTACTTCTGCTGGTGATTCGGCCGCGTCCACCAAGCACCGAATTTGGGAGGTGGACGTCGATCCCTGCTCGAACTGAAGTTCCGGGCAAACTCGCCGGCCTGAGGAAGTTGTGGTGAGTCTGTGCCGCCGCTTCGAGGGCTTCACAAATCGGATCGTGTTCCCTCCCGAAATTGTCCCCCGTGAACTTGCGAAATCGGCGACCGCTCGGCCACGAGCACCAACTTCACCGTGACGACTGGCGGTGGCGGGAGTGCCATTGACAGCGCGGGCCCCGCGACGCAGGCGACAGCGCAGCCGGAGCTAGCTGTTCGGCTCGCTCCGACCTGTGAGCGGCGTGACAGTTGCAGAAAAACGGCCTCGGAGCGGCACGAAACGACGGCGGCCCTGATTCGCCACCGGCGTCCGATAAATATGGCGGCGCAACCGATTGTGCACCGGTCTGGGATCAGACCAGCCGCCGTCGTCTTCAACAGCGCAACGCGAGAGGCCGTTTTCCACGCCGCGAACCGGGAGGTGCGAGTCGAGCAGATCGATCCGGCGGCGCAAGCGGAGTGCGTTCGCGATAGGCTTACGGTAGCCGGCTTCGACCGACGCCGTGGACCGTGGACTGTAGACGTAGGCCTCGCAGTGGCATTATTTCCCCAGCAATTCATCGACGACGTGAGAGCGGCCGCTGACATCGTGGCGGTGGTGTCGGACTACGTATCGTTGCGGAAGGCAGGCGTCAACTACAAAGGCCTCTGCCCGTTTCATGGAGAAAAGACGCCATCCTTCAGCGTCAACCGTGACCGAGGATTTTTTCACTGTTTCGGCTGCGGTGTGGGTGGCGACGTATTCAAGTTTGTCGAGCTCCAGGAGAAAGTCGGATTCACGGATGCCGTTCGCCAGCTCGCTGGGCGATTCGGCATTCCAGTCCCGGAACTCGAAGCCACGGATGAGGGGCGCGAGAGCGCCGCCGAGCGCGAAGCGCTGCTCAAGATGCACGAGGTCGCGGCCACCTACTTCCGCGAACAACTCGATTCTCCCGCTGGCGCACGAATCCGCGAATACCTGGTCCGGGAACGAGGTCTGACGCCAGAGACCATCCAGGCGCTCGGTCTGGGGTTTGCCCCTCAGTCGCGAGATGAATTGCGCTTAAGGCTGCTGAAGCAGGGGTTTACACCGGAAGCCGCCGTCCGGGGCGGCCTCGTGACCCGTCGGGAGGATGGCACAGAGATCGATCGGTTCAGAAACCGGTTGATGATTCCGATCACCCGCGAAACCGGATCGGTCATCGCGTTTGGTGGGCGAGCCCTCGAAAAAGACCAGCAGCCAAAGTATTTGAACTCTGCAGAAACACCGATCTACTCGAAGAGCCGAACGCTCTACGGGCTCAGCCTGACGAAGGCCGAGCTCCGTAAGTCCGGGTTCGCTGTCATCGTCGAGGGCTATTTCGACTTCGCCCAGGTCTACCAGGCGGGTGGCGTGCCGGTCGTCGCGACGTGCGGCACGGCGCTGACCTCTCCGCAAGCACACCTGCTTCGGCGGTTCGTGAACAAGACAGTCCTGTGTTACGACCCTGATGCCGCGGGTCAGAACGCCGCCGAAAGAAGTTGCGAGTTGCTCGTAAGCGAGGGGTTCGACGTCAATGTCGCACTGCTACCCGGAGGGCAGGACCCCGACACGCTGGTCCAGAAGCGCGGACGTGACGCCTACATCGCCGAGATCCGTCAATCGAAGCGTTATTTGGAGTTTCTGCTGGACCGCGCCGCGGCCGAGCACGACCTCACGAGAGACGACGCACGGCGCGCGTTCTTGAAGCGGATGTTGGGAGTGGCCGCTCGAATTCCCGACCCTGCGGACCGCGATCGGTTTGCTGACCGCCTGGCCCACAAAGCTCGCGTAACCGAAGAGGTCGTTCGAGCGGAGATCCGTAAGGCGGCCGCTGCCCGGCGGACCGAGTTGCCGGCCGAGCGCGCTCGAACGCTCTCCGGGCCGCTGCGAGACGTCGAACGGGCGTTGCTGTGGGCGATCGTGCATGCGCCGGAGGAAGCGGTAGCTGCCATCGGTCGACTAGAAGCTATTGATCTGGAAGGGCTTAGCTCGAAAACCGTGCTGCTCAAGGCGATGGAGCTGGCGTCCCACGGAGGAACCGTGTTGCCAAGTGGCCTCATGGAGCGTCTAACCGATCAAGAGTCGCAACTGCTTTCGAAAGTTGCAACTGAGCGCGAGTCCCCAGTCCACAACCTCGACAGTTGCGTCCAGATGCTGCGATTCAGTCGGGTGGAGCGCCAATTGCTGGAGATCCAGCAGGACATCGACCGTGGGCAGCAGGAGGATCGGTCGGACGAGGCGTTGAACCGGCTGCTCCGTCAAAAAAACGAGCTCAGGACTCGACTGGAATACGCGCGGAGGGGGCCCCGAGACGGCTATAATAAATAGCTTGCCTTCCGGTCATGGTCGCTACCATCGGTGTAGCGGGACGTGTCGTCCCAGACCAGCGGAAGAAACGAGTTCCCGCGTCAGTAACAGGCCTTTCACATGGGCCAAAAGAGAGACAGGCCTTTGGCAACTATGGTGAAGAAAGATACGACCTTGTCGATCGAGGACAAGTTCGATGAAGTACGTCAGCTGATTCTCGTCGGCAAGGAAAAGGGCTATCTGCTCTATGACGAAGTCAGCGACCTGCTGCCCGCGGACCTGACGGCCTCTCCTGAGGATCTGGAAGAGCTGTTCGCAGCCTTTGGCGCTGCGGGCATCGACCTGGTCGACTCCGAAAAGTCCTACCGCGAGCGAGACGGGTTGGAGCGCGAGGACGGCGAGGGCCCCGAGCTCGATCTCACCCCGGGTGCGCTCGACAAGACCAACGATCCTGTCCGGATGTACCTCCGCGAGATGGGAACGGTGCCGTTGCTGACGCGTGAGGGCGAAGTCGCCATCGCCAAGCGCATCGAGCAGGGCAAGCTCTCGGTCATCAAATCCATCTCCCGGATGCCCGCCATTACCAAGGCGGTCATTCGGATGGGCGATGCCCTGCGCGCCGGCGAGCGGACGATTCGCGAACTGGTCATCTTCAACGATGAAGAGATCACCGACGACCGCATCGAGGAACGCGCGCAGCAGTTTCTCAAGCAGGTCGAAGCGGTGCGCAAAGCCCGCTTGATCGTTGAAAAGCTCGACGAGAAGCTCGAGGCCGTGCCTCGAAAGGACAAGCGGAAGTACCGCCGCGCGCGCTGGAAGGTGATGCGTGGTCAGGTCGAGATTTCCAAGCTGATTCGCAAGATCGAGTTCACCGAAATCGTCAAGCGCAAGCTGATCGACGAAGTCAAGGACATCGTCGACGATGTGCTGCGGGTGCAGCGGCAGCTGGAATCGGTCAACAAGACACTGAACCTCAAGACCCGCCGGCCGAAGCTGAAGGAAGAGGAGCGCAAGAACTTTCTCAAGCAGCAGAAGGATCTGCGGGCCGAGATCAAGCGGCGCACCGAAGACCTCGAGGAGAGCCCCGAGCGTCTGCGGCATACGCTCGAAACGATCTATACGGGCGAGGCCAAGGCCGAGCAGGCGAAGAAAGAGCTGGTCGAGGCCAACCTTCGACTCGTGGTCTCGATCGCGAAGAAGTACACGAATCGAGGCCTTCAGTTCCTCGACCTGATTCAGGAGGGCAACATCGGCCTGATGAAGGCCGTGGACAAGTTCGAATACCGCCGCGGCTACAAGTTCTCGACCTACGCGACGTGGTGGATTCGCCAGGCGATTACACGGGCGATTGCGGATCAGGCGCGCACCATCCGCATTCCGGTCCACATGATCGAGACGATCAACAAGTTGATTCGCACGTCCCGCGCGCTCGTGCAGGAGCTGGGTCGCGAACCGACGTCCGAAGAAATCGCGCGGCGCATGGATATCCCGGTGGCCAAGGTCCGCAAGGTCCTGAAGATCGCGCAGGAGCCGATCTCCCTCGAGACGCCCATTGGCGAAGAAGAGGATTCCCACCTTGGCGACTTCATCGAGGATCGGTCGGCGGTCTCGCCTTCGGAAGCGGTGATCAACCTCGATCTGAAGGAACAGACCGAATCCGTGCTGAAAACGTTGACGCCCCGCGAAGAAAAGGTCATCAAGATGCGGTTCGGCGTGGGCGACGGCAGCGAGCACACGCTCGAAGAAGTCGGCCAGAACTTTGCCGTCACCCGCGAGCGCATCCGCCAGATCGAGGCCAAGGCGTTGCGGAAACTTCGCCATCCCTCTCGCAGCCGGAAGCTGCGGGCCTTCCTGGAGGGGCGGAGCTAACGCTCCGCTTATCGGTTACCAGTGACCAGTTATCAGTTCAAAGCACTCGAGACTTTGAACTGGCAACTGGAAACTGAAAACTTCCGTGATACTTTCCTGCGTCGGGCCCATAGCTCAGCGGTTAGAGCGGCCGGCTCATAATCGGTTGGTCCCTGGTTCGAATCCAGGTGGGCCCATTCAACCAAGTTGTCAGTTACCAGTTGTCAGTTCAAAGAGCTTCGTGGCTCGGAGTGGCACTGGGGGCCCTTTGAACCGGCAACTGGAAACTGAAAACTGATGGCTTGCTTCTGATGCACCTCGACCTCGAACGTCTCATCCGTCTCCAGGCCATCGAAACCCAGACGGCCGATGCGCGAAAGCGCATCGCCGACGCGCCGGCCGAAATCGCGGCGCTCGATGCCAAGCTGACCGCGGCCCGCGAGGCGGTGGCCGCCGCCAAGCAAGCCAGCGCCGACAGCCAGACGGCCCGGCGAACGATCGAAAAGGACCTGGCCGCGGTCCAGCAGCGCTTGAGCAAGTACAAAGAGCAGCTGATGGAGGTGAAGACGAACGCTGAATACCACGCGATGCAGCATCAGATCGCGGCGGCCAATGAGGAAGTCGCGAAGTACGAAGAGCGAATCCTCGTCAACATGCTCGAGGCGGACGAGCTCACAGCCGCTCTCAAGAGTGCGGAAGCCAAGCTCAAAGCCGACGAAGGAACGATCGCGAAGGAGCGCGCCGCCATTCAGGCCGAGGTCGCGGCCAGCCAGCAAGTGCTCGGCGAGAGCGCGAAGGCCCGCGACGCGTTGGTTCCCACCATCAGCCGCCCTCATCTGGAGCTGTTCGAGCGCGTGTTCAAGGCCCGTCAAGGCATCGCGGTTGCGACGGCGCTGGACGGCCACTGTTCGATCTGTCACGTGCGCCTTCGGCCGCAGGTCTACAACACCATCCTGCGCAACGACGACATCGTGCAGTGCGACCACTGCCAGCGTGTGCTCTACTTCGAAGGTGTGGCGCAGCGATCAGCTGCCGGTCAGGCGGTGATCGACGCTGCGTTGGCCCGTCAAATCGATCACGACTCACTGTCCTGATGATTACGGCGCATGTCGACGGTGGTGCCCGCGGCAACCCGGGCCCCGCGGGCTATGGTGCCGTCATCACGGATGACAACGGTCAAACGCTTGCTGAGCTCTACGCGGGGATCGGTATCTCGACCAACAATGTCGCGGAGTATCGCGGCCTGATCGCCGCCCTCGATTGGGCGGCGCAGCATGGCCACCGACGCCTGCATGTCAAGTCCGACTCTGAACTGATCGTCCGCCAGATGCTGGGAACCTACCGAGTCAAGAATCGAGGGTCTGCTACCACTCTATCAACAGGCTCGACAGCTCGCCGCCCGTGTCGGTCACGTGACGTTCGAGCATGTCCGCCGCGAGCACAACAAAGAGGCCGACCGCCTCTCGAATCTCGGAATGGACTCGAACAACCAGTGATCAGTGATCCAGAGAATCTGATCACTGGTCACAGGCCACTGGTCACTGAGCGGATCACTGTGCAGCAATGTTCGGCCGGTTCTTGCGCAACACGTACTTTTGAATCTTGCCGGTGGCTGTCCGCGGTAAATCGGAGACGAACGTGAATCCGTGCGGAACCTTGAAATGCGCGAGCCGTTCGCGGCAGTACCGACGCAATTCCTCAGCCGTCGCCGAGGCGCCAGGCTTGAGCACCACGAACGCATACGGTGCCTCACCCCACTTCTCGTGCGGCATCCCGACCACACCAGCCTCCATCACCGCTGGATGCGCGACCAGCGCCGCTTCGACTTCGACCGATGAGATGTTTTCGCCGCCGCTGATGATCACGTCCTTGATGCGATCGCGAATCTCGACATAACCATCGGCGTGGACCACGGCGGCATCGCCGGTGTGAAACCAGCCGTCTCGAATCGCGGCCTGCGTGGCACCCGGATCGTCGTAGTAACCCGTCATGATGACGTTGCCGCGCGCGACGATCTCTCCGAGCGTCGCGCCATCGTGCGGGACGTCGGTTCCGTCTTCGGCCACCACCCGCAACTCGCCCGACGTAATCAGCTCGACCCCTTGTCGCGCTTTGATTCGCGCGCGCTCCGCGGACTCGAGAGCCGCATGCTCGGGTCGCGGCTCGCAGACGGTGATGAAGGGGGAGGTCTCGGTGAGTCCGTAGACCTGCGTCACGGTCCAACCCAGTTCCTCCTCCACGGTGCGAATCGTGGCGGCCGCGGGCGGGGCTCCGGCAGTGACGACGCGCACGCCGCGGGGCGCGCCGCGCCGCAACGCCGGATCAGCATTGGCAAGCCCAATCAGCACCGTCGGTGCAGCGCACAGCATGCTGATCCGCTCGTTTCGAATCAGCGGGTACACCTGGGAGGGCTCCACTTTGCGAAGGCACACGTGCGTGCCGCCGACCGCGGTCACGATCCAGGTGAACGTCCAGCCGTTTGCATGAAACATCGGCAGCGTCCACAAGTACCGATCGCCGACCTGCATCGGCAGATGGATCAACGTGCCGACCGCATTCAAATATGCGTTGCGGTGCGTGATCATCACGCCCTTCGGTCTCGACGTCGTCCCGCTCGTATAGTTGATGGAGATCAGGCTGCGTTCATCGAGATCGGGGCAAGACGGAGGAACCGTCACCCCGGTGATGAGCGCCTCGTAGTCCAACCAGCCATCACGCACGCCTTCAAGCGCGACGAACTTGACGCCATCCGGAAGCCGATCACGAATCTGATCGACCGCCGCCAACTGATCGGCATGGGCACACACCACCTTTGAACCACTGTGCGTGATGACGTAGGCGTAGTCATCGGGGGTCAGGCGGAAGTTCACCGGAACGATCGACCGCGCCGATCTGAGGAACCGCGTAGTAGCCCTCGAGGTTGGCAGAGGTGTTGGGCGCGATGTACGCCACGCGGTCGCCCACAGCCACGTCCATCTCCTGGAGGGCGGCCGACCACCGGTCAATCCGATCGCCAAACTGCGCGTACGTGAGCCGGCGTTGTCCGTCCACCACGGCCTCGCGGTCGGCGTACAGCTTGCGCGCCCGGCGCAAAAAATCCATCGGCGTCAGGGGCATTTCCATCGGCAAGATTATGGCCGAACGCGAATCAAGCCCGCCATCCGGCCGGCGCGAGGGCCGGCGGCCCGGTACGAGTCGAACCATTGACTGTGCGTTTGGGTACACAGCCCGGAATGAAAGATGCGATCTCGCGAGACACCTGCCGCATGCACCTGATCGACGTTCGCAGCGGCAACATCCAATCGAAGCGAGCCGGTCGGGGTTCGCGTGAACCACCGATCGATTTGCTCATCGCTGGCGCCTTCCGTTTGAAATGCGTCGATCAGCTCGGAGCCGACCTCGTAGCAGCAGGTAGAAATTGACGGCCCCAACGCGACGAGCAACTGCTCGGGCGGCGCACCGAACTCTTCATTCATGGTTCGAATGGCCGCGCCGTGCAACCCCGGCCGCCGTCCCGCGCCAGCCCGCGTGTACGGCGGCCACGACCGTACCGTCCGGATTCGAGATCAGGATCGGAACGCAGTCCGCGACCTGCACGGCGAGCACCACACCCGGCGCATCCGACACCATCGCATCGGCCTCGGGTCGCGCGGCCGACTCTAGAGCGTCGATCGCGTCCTTTCGCAAAACGCGGACGCCGCGACCGTGCACCTGTCGCAGCCTCATGAGGCGCCCCACGTCGCCGCCGACCGACCTCGCCGCCGAGACCCAGCCATTGTCTCGTGCGCTGGTTCCTCGGTCGACCGATGCCGAAACGTCTCCACGGGCTCGCAACTGCAGTTGCCGGGTCGTAAACAGGTGTTGCGCGGCCGACTCGAGCGGCCGGCATCGCAGCGCGAGCCCCCAAGGCTCGATGCTCCAGCGAAATGTGGGATCGGGCGTCGGCGCGTTCATCGAATGGCGAGGCCGCGGCGAGCAACGCCGGTTGTCTGGGCGTCCAGCCAAGGCTCGAGCAGGCCCGAATTTCGGGCGACGCCGTTGTGGCATCGACCTTGATTCAGAGAGCACTCAGGCACGGAGACCCGATCATGCTGATCAAGATCACACCGAACGACAAAGGGAACCCGCCGGGCAAGCTGGCGGATGCGGAACTGCACTTTACCGAAGGGGAGCTTCAGGGACTCAAGCTGATTGGGTTCTCGGTCTGGGAACGGCGCAACGGACCGGGTCGGAACGTCACGTTTCCGGCTCGCACCTACGTGGTCAACGGCGAGCGCCGGAGCTTTGCGCTCCTCCGGCCTGAGAGTGACACTCATGCACAGGATCGTATACGCGACTTGATTCTCCAGGCGTACGAAGACTTCCAGGCTCAGGTCGCGGTCGCCAGCTGACTCGCGCGACGCGCGTGTAGTCGACGCCTGCTGTCGGTGCGCTGATTGGCGCGCGCGTCGCCCTCAGGAAAGCACCGGCAAGAGCTTGGCATTCTCGTGGGCGCGCTTCGGTGGCAACGTCCATTCGGCACGCTCGCTCTTCTCGAGTTCGCTACGAAAAAAGGCGTCCTTCATGCCGCCGTCGATGATGTCCCACGGCAACGTGGCATCCGATGAACGGTCGCGAAAAATGTAGAAGTCGGCGTCGACGCCGGCTTCCTGGACCGCCCGGCGCCATTGGCCACCGTTGCGCTCGGCCGCCTCAATGGCAGGTGCGACGCGCCGGTCGCCGAGGGACAAAAGGGCCTGGTAGTAGGAATGCCGTTCGCTCTTGATGTTGAAGTAGACGTTGTCGATGTTGGCGACGAGGGCTCTCAGACGTTTCATTTTCTGTTCGACGACGTCCGTGCGCTCCATTGGCATCCATTGATAGGTCGTGCCTGGCTTGGGAACGAGGGGGTTGACGCTGGCGACGATTCGACCAATCCGGCCACGCTCGCGTGCGTGCCTCAGCATGATCTCACGAAGCTCCATCGTGAGGTCGCGAATCGCAACGAGGTCGTCGTCTGTTTCTGAGGGAAGCCCGATCATGAAGTAGAGCTTCAGGTTCTCGATGCCGCTCGAAAAAATCAGTTCGGCTCGATCGAGGATTTGGTCGTTCGTGATGGTCTTGTTGATAACACGGCGCAGGCGGTCGGAGCCGGTCTCTGGCGCAATCGTCAACGTTCGCTCGCCGCTCTCTCTCAGGAGCGAGACGATGGTTGGTGTCAGATCGTCGAGTCGGAGCGACGCCGGGCTGATGGAATAGCCCATGTCTTTCAAACTACGGAGGATGTGCTCGATGTCAGGGTGATCACACAGTGCAATCGACACCAGGCCCACTCGGGAGGAGTGGGCGCGCGCGGCCCGAGCGCGTTCGAGAATGCGCTCGGTCGGAAACGCCCGGACCGGCAGGTAGTTGTAGCCGGCCCAGCAGAATCGGCAAAGGTTGGCGCACCCACGCACGACCTCTACGAGGAACCGCGACCCGAATTCCGTATCCGGCGTAAAGACGGTCGTGGTCGGGGGATCGACGGCTTCGGTGGTCTTGAGTGCGGCTTTGCTCACAATCGGCGGGGCCCCGGTGTCAGGGCTTGCCACGAAGCGAGCGATCGAGCCGTCGGCGGCGTACTCGACGTCGTAGAACGACGGAATGTAGTACCCACGCCTCGACGCGAGGTGCTGAAGCAACATGGCCCGCGATTCAGAGGTGTTGAACGCTTCAACCAGGGCCGGCACGAGCGCTTCGCCTTCGCCTGCCGCGATTACGTCGGCAAACAGCGCCAGCGGTTCGGGATTGACGAAGGTCACCGCGCCTCCGATGACGACGAGCGGATGCCGTTCGGTTCGATCTGCCGCGCGCAGCGGTAGGCCGGCGAGGCGCAGCAGCGTGAGGACGTTCGTGTAGTCCCACTCGAAGGAGACCGAAAAGGCGAAGACATCGAACTCGCTGACCGGCGTCTGTGATTCGAGGGTCACAATCCGCGCTCCGGACTCGAGCAAGCTCTGGAGTTCCTGTTTGGGGGGGAGGAATACCCGCTCGCAAACGATGTCCGGCTGATCGTTGAGGAGTCGGTAAATGGTCTGGAAGCCGAGGTTGGACATCCCGACGAAATACGTGTTCGGGAACGCAAGCGCGACGCGCAGCCTGCCGCGGTGGGGTTTGCGAACGTACCCCACCTCACGGGACAGCATGTCGCGGGCAATGTCGCGTTGAGGCCTGGACTTCATGAAGCGGCGGTGGCAGCTGGATCGCACCTGGACGATCCTGGCCCCGGACAACGATCGGCTCACGCGGCTGGCCCGTGAAAGGGACACCTCGTGGTCGACCGGAGTTCGCGAGCTGTACCTGCACAGGCGCCGCTCGCGCGCCCCCGGGATCTATCTACTCTACCATCGCCGGCCTATCAGGCCCGGCGCGCCCCGTGAACGGGCGCGTTAGGCTGTTCCTCCGGTCCTTGGCTCGCTACCCTTCGCTGCGACGCAGAAACGCCGGAACTTCGAGCTCGAGATTGAGATCGTGATCCGACGATTCGACCGCTCCGCCACCACCGGCGGCCATCATCATTTGCTGCCGGGCCTGAGCCAGCGGCGGATCCACCGACGGACGGCGGGCGATCGTGAAGCGCGCGGCCATTGCCGCTTCGGCCATGGCGGCGGCCGGGAGCGCTGCCGGCTGACTCCGGCTTGCCTGTGTATAGCTCTGCAGGTCCACGGGCGTCTGCATCGGCGCCGTCGCACCACTGTGCGTGACGTACCGAGGATCGAAGCCGGTCGCGATCACGGTGATCTTCACGCGACCCTGCAGCGTCGGATCGACAACCGCACCGAAGATGATGTTGGCATCTTCGTGCGCGGCTTCCTGGATGACCGTGAGCGCTTCGTTCACTTCCATCAACGACATGTCGGGACCGCCAGTGACGTTGATAATCACGCCACGCGCGCCGTTGACCGACGCGTCCTCCAGCAGCGGGCTCGAGATGGCCCGTTGCGCCGCTTCGAGCGCGCGCGACTGGCCCTCGGCGGTCGCCGTGCCCATCATCGCCATGCCCATGCCGGACATGATCGTCTTCACGTCTGCGAAGTCGAGGTTGATCATCCCCGGCACCAGGATGAGATCCGAGATGCCTTGAATCGCCTGCCGCAGCACGTCGTCTGCGGTCGAGAACGCGTCGAGCATCGAGGTGCTGCGTTCGATCACCGTGAGCAGCCGCTCGTTGGGGATGGTGATCACCGAGTCGACGCACTCGCGCAGCGCCTCGATACCGATTTCGGCCTGCCTGAATCGCTTCTTCCCTTCGAACTTGAAGGGCCGCGTCACGACCGCGATCGTCAAGGCGCCCAACTCGGTGGCGAGACTGGCAATGACGGGCGCCGCGCCGGTGCCGGTCCCACCGCCCAGGCCCGTGGTCACGAAGACCATGTCGGCACCCGACAATGCCTGGATCAGCTGATCAGTGTCTTCCAGCGCGGCCTGACGGCCGACGTTGGGATCAGCGCCGGCACCCAAGCCCTTGGTGAGCTTGCTGCCGATCTGGATTTTCATCGGGGCAGGGCTGTTCTTGAGCGCTTGCGAGTCGGTGTTGGCCACCATGAACTCGACCCCGCTCAAACCGCTCTGTACCATGCGTGCGACGGCATTGCCGCCGCCGCCTCCGACGCCGATCACTTTGATCCGCGCGCCGGTGCGAGCCTCTTCGTCAATCGTCAGCCGCAGTTGGTCATTCAGGCTGTCGCCCGGGAAATCCTGCAGATCCGTCATCGCGCCTCCTTTATTGCCGTCTCAGAAGAATTCCTTGAACACCGTTCGTAACCGTCCAACCATCCTCGTCAATGCCCCACCCCCGGCCCGCATCGCTTCGGGAGCGCGATGTCGCTCGGCATAGAGCACCAATCCCACTGCTGTCGCATACGTCGGATTCGTCACGTGATCGGCGAGTCCGCCCACACCACTGGGCGATCCGCGTCGAATCGGCAGGTCGAAGATCTGTTCCGCAATCTCCGACATGCCCTCGAGGATTGCGCCGCCGCCGGTGAGGACCAGGCCGGAGTTGAGCGACTTCTCGTAGCCGGCCTTGCTGACCTCGTCCCACACCAGGTGAAAGATCTCCTCGGCGCGCGGCTGGAGAATGTCGCTGAGGATGCGGCGCGCCATGAGGCGCGGCCGCCGGCCGCCCACGCTCGCCACCTCGATGGTTTCGTCCTCGGCGACCATCGAGCACAAGGCGCAGCCACTGCGACGCTTGATCTTTTCCGCATCCGGTATCGGTGTCCGCAACCCGACCGCGATGTCATTGGTGAAGTGATCGCCGCCGACGGCAATCACTGCGGTGTGCCACAGGCTGCCGCGTTCGAAGATGGCAAGGTCGGCGGTGCCGCCGCCGATGTCGAGCAAGGCGACTCCCAGCTCCTTCTCGTCGGGCGTGAGCACGGCCTCGGACGCCGATAGCTGGCCGATCACGGTGTCTGCGACCTCGACGCCGGCCCGATTCACGCAGCCGATAAGATTCTGGGTCGCCGCAGCGCTGCCGGTGATGATGTGCACGTTGACCTCGAGCCGAGCTCCGGTCAGCCCAACCGGTGCGCCAATGCCCTCCTGCTCGTCGACGACGAAGTCCTGCGGCAAGACGTGGAGAATCTCGCGTCCCGTCGGCAACGAGACCGCGCGCGCGGCGTCGATCGCGCGGCGCACGTCGTCGCGGGTCACCTCGCGGTTCTTGCCGGCCACGGCCACGACGCCGCGGCTGTTGAAGCCCTTGATATGGGGGCCACTGAGGCCAAGGTGCACGGTGCCGACCTCGACCCCGGCCATCAGTTCGGCTTCCTCGATCGACCGCTTGATCGAGTCGACGGCCGCGTCGAGGTTGACCACTACCCCGCGCTTGAGGCCTTTCGATTCGGCGACGCCGAGGCCGATGACGTCCACGCCGCCTTCGTCGCGCAGCTCGCCAACGACTGTGCAGACCTTCGCCGTCCCAATGTCGAGCCCCACCACGTAGCGCTCGTGTCGTGCCACTAGTCCTCCCTCGTTCCTTCACACCGGCGCGCGCGGCCCGTCATTTCTTGACCGGCCTCACGTAGAGGCGCTCTCCAAATCGCAGGTCGACGTAGTCGATGTCGGCCACCCGCTCGCGAAGCGCCGGCGCGAGGTCGAGGTAGCCCTGAATCCGATCAACGAAGTCCTGTTCCCCCAGCCGCAGCATCGTGGACTCGCCTTCGAGCATGACGATGGCGTCGTGAGCATCGGTGACGTCAATCTGGGATACTCGCTTGGCCAGCTCCGGCCGTGACTCGAGTGAGCTGATCACTCGAGCCGCGAGCGCGGCTCGTCGAGCATCGACCGCGCCATCCCCATCAGCCGGCCGTGCCGCGAGTCCATCGACGATGGGCAGGTCGAGGTCGGCATAGGTCGGGCCGTATTCATCGATGACGTTGCCTCTCGCATCGACCAGATACAGGGACTTCCCCAGTCGCGCGAGAGCCATCGGCTGTCGCTCCGAAATGGTCACCTCGATCTGCGCAGGCAGCATTCTGCGAACGGTGGCGGCCTCGACCCATGGGGACGCGAGCAGCCGCTGCTGCCACTCGTCGATGCCCACGGTGAGGATGTTGCGTCCGCGCAGACCATCGAGGATGGCGAGCACTTCGCCCGTCGCCAGCCGTTCGTTGCCACGAACCAGCACGCGGGAGACCTGAAACGCCGTCGCCCCCATCACCAGCGCGGTGCCGCGCCATCCCGCGTACAGCGCCACCGCCGACAGACCGACCAGTCGAGCGAATCGCAACCACTGATGGGCGCCGGTTTTTCGCTTCCGCACCGGCTTGACATGTGCGCGCCGAAATCGCTTGTCCGCTGCAACCGAGGGCATCAGCGCACACCTTCGCGCCGCTGGCGACGTTCGAGCTCATGAACGACTCGGGACGCGACGCCGCCGATCGATCCAGCACCGAGTGTCAGCAACACATCGCCGCGCTGCGCCATTGCCGCGAGCGTCGGGGCGATCTCGTCAAGCGTCTTGACGACCCGCACCGGTGTCGATCGCCGGGCGTTGACGGCGGCAGCGAGCGCTTCGATCGTGACGCCCGGAATCGGGTCTTCGCTGGCGGCATAAATGTCGGTCAGCACGACCTCGTCGGCGGCGGCGAGCGCTACACCGAATTCCTCCATCAGATCGCGGGTTCGTGAGTACCGATGGGGCTGAAACGCGACCACCACGCGCGCCGGCTTGGCCGCTCGCACCGCCGAGAGCACGGCAGCGATCTCGGTGGGGTGATGACCGTAGTCATCAATCACCGTCACGCCGGCCACCACACCTCGTCGTTCGAAGCGACGCTCAACCCCCTGGAACGCTGCGAGCGCTGACGTGATGCGCCCGAATGGCACTTCGAGCTCCAGTCCGACGGCGACGGCCGCGAGCGCGTTGAGCACCGAGTGATAGCCGGGCACCTGCAAGTTCATCCGACCAAGCGTCTCGACCTTGCCGTCGGCTACGCGTCGACGTGTCACCGTGCACTCGCTGCCATAGCCTTCGAGCCGCACGGCGCTCGCGACAATCTCCGCTTCCTCATTGGTGACGCCGTAGGTCACGAGTCGTCGTGTCAGCTTCGGCCGGAGCGCTGTGAGTTCCGGATCGTCAGCGCACGCGACAATGGCGCCATAGAAGGGCACTTTGTTGGCGAATTCGACGAACGCGTCCCGGAGCCGTTCGAAGCTTCCGTACGCTTCCATGTGCTCGCGATCGAGATTCGTCATCACCGCGATGGCAGGAAACAGCATCAAAAACGACCGGTCACTCTCGTCCGCTTCGGCGACCACGTAGGCGCCGCGGCCGAGGCGGGAGTTGCCGCCGAAGGCGCTCAGCCGGCCGCCAATCACGGCCGTCGGGTCGAGGCCGGCGCGTTCGAGCACCAGGGCGATCATCGAAGTCGTCGTCGTTTTGCCATGCGCACCCGCCACGGCGATCCCGAATCGGAGTCGCATCAGCTCACCGAGCAGCTCGGCGCGCGGAATGATCGTGATGCGCCTCGTCCGCGCCACCATCAGCTCGGGGTTGTCTGGCCGAATCGCCGACGAGAACACGACTACGTCCACCTCACCCACGTTCTCTGCTCGATGACCGATCGCGACCTGCACGCCCAACGCGGCGAGTCGATCGGTCAGCTCCGAGCGTCTGGCGTCCGAGCCGCTGACCTTGTAGCCAAGATTCGTCAGCAACTCGGCGATGCCACTCATTCCAATGCCGCCGATCCCGACAAAATGAATCCGCTTCGTCTTGCCCAACACTAGCGAAGCTCCGCCTCGAGCCACTGAATCAAGGCGCGCCGGCTCCGCTTCGCTACCGCAGCGTTGTCTTGCCCCGCTCCGTGGGGCGAGACATCTTCTAAGGCGATTCGAAAACGTGTCTCAACAATCGGCATAGGGCCTTAGAAGATGTCTAGGCGCGCACCTTGTCCCCCGCCAGCGACCACACGCGATCGGCAATTCGTGCGGCCGCGTCCGGGCGCGCCAGGGTCCGGATGGCCTCGCCCATGCGGAGCCGGCGCGTGCGGTCGCGCGCCAGCACCAGGATGCGGTTCGCAAGCTCCTCCCCGGTGAGAGCTCGCTCGTCGACGACCTCGGCACCGCCGACACGCGCGACGACTTCGGCGTTCTTGCGCTGGTGATCGTCGGTCGCGGTTGGCAACGGCACGAGAATCGCCGGCCGACCGGCGGCGGCGAGTTCGGACAGCGTCGTGGCGCCGGCTCGACAAATCACCAGATCAGCGGCTTTCATCTCCCGGTCCATGTCGTACACAAAGGCCTCGACCCGCGCTTCGAGCCCAGACTTCCCGTAGGCCTGTCGCACCAACTCCACATCGCGCTCCCCGGTTTGATGCGTGATCGCCAGATCAACGCCGGAAGCTGCCAGCCGCGTCGTTGCCTCCACCATGGCCACGTTGATCGCGTGCGCCCCCTGAGAACCGCCAAAAATCAGCACCCGTGCCGCGGCGTGCGGCGAGTCGGCTCGGTCATCGGCCTCCTTGGTCGTGTGAAAGAACTCGGGTCGGACGGGGTTGCCCGTCACAAACCCCGTGTCCGGGAAGAATCGCAAGGCGTCGTCGAACGTGACGGCGGCCGCGCGAACCACACGCGCGAGCAGCCGGTTGGTCAAGCCAGGCAGCGCGTTTTGTTCGAGCAGCATCGTCGGATAGCCGCGCAGGGCGGCGATCAAGAGCACTGGCCCTGATGCGAAGCCGCCGACGCCAACGATGACGTGGGGGCGGTGACGAGAAATCACGCGCCACGCATCGAGGGTTGCCAGCGGCAGGAGCGCCAGGCCCCGTACGCGCTCGATCCGTGACTTGCCTTTCAGGCCCGCGACGCGAATCAGTTCGAGCGGAAAGCCTTCTCGGGGAACGACCCGAGCCTCGACTCCGGTCGCCGTTCCCACGAAGACAATGGTCGCGTTCCCGTCGCGACGCTTGACCTCGCGAGCCAACGCAATGCCGGGATATAGATGTCCCCCGGTTCCTCCCCCGGCGATGATCATTCGCAATCACGCGACTCCCTCACCCCATCGCGGCTGCGGAGCTGGCGACGCGGCGCCACCCGTCTCAGCGGTCGCGTGCTGTGAGATGTTCAGCAGAACTCCCAATGCCAACAGGTTGATCAGCATCGACGAGCCGCCGGCGCTGATGAGCGGCAGGGTGATCCCCTTGGTTGGCATCATGCCCAGGACGACGCTCATGTTCACGAACGCCTGGACGACAATCATCAATGTCAGTCCGAGCGCGAGCAGCGCGCCGAAGCTGTCGGGCGCGAGGACGGCGGCCCGCAATCCTCGCCAGGTGATCACCCCGAAACTGGCGAGCACGAACACGGCGCCGATCAGCCCGAGCTCTTCGCCGATGACCGCAAAAATGAAGTCCGTGTGCGGCTCGGGGAGGTAGAACAGCTTCTGGACGCCGGCCATCAGGCCACGGCCGAAGACTCCACCGGTGCCCACGGCGATCAACGACTGGATGATCTGGAAGCCGTCGCCAAGCGGATCCGCCCACGGATCGATGAAGGCGAAGATGCGACGGCGCCGGTAATCGGCCGACATCAGGATGACGTAGAACGCAGGCAGCGAGAGCAGAACCGCGCCGACGAGATAGCGATAGCTGAGACCGGCGGCAAAAATCATCATGCCGGTGACTGCCAGCAGCGACACGGCCGTGCCGAAGTCGGGTTCGAGCAGGATCAAGCCCACCAACCCGCTGGTAATGATCGCAATCGGAAGAACCGAGTAGCTGATCTCGTTGACGCGGTGCATCCGCCGTTCGAGGACGACTGCGGTGAACAGGATGGCCGCGACCTTGGCCAGTTCGGAGGGCTGCACGCCGAAGCCGCCGATGGCGAACCAACGACGAGTCCCGTTGACGGGTCGCGAGAAGAGGACGGCCACCAGCAGGACGGTCACGATCGCCAGAAGTGTCCAGATCAATCGCTCGTTGCGGTACGTCCGGTAGTCGATGCGCATCACGATGGTCATGACGGCAACGCCGAGCAATGCCCACATGACCTGGCGCGTCACAAACAGGTACGGCTGGTGAAACCGTTCGAGCGCGAGCACCGCCGAGGCGCTGTACACCATGACGACACTGGTGCAGACGAGCGCCAGGGTCGCCAGGAACAGCCACTTGTCAGATTGAAGCTTGCGCGCCATACTGCACCGCTCTAAAGTCCGGTCTGTTCGACCCGAAACAAGGCTCGGCGGTCGAACCGTCAGCAGTCGTCAGTCGATCAGTGGATTGGGACACCTGTCTCACAGGCCGGGGTAGCCTGTGTTCCCAGCGACGGGCTCCCACTCGCTCCCTTTCGAACTGACGACTGCTCACGGCTCAACTCACCTGCATCTCCACCCGTCTCACCCTCGTTCCGCGTTTCTCAATCTCAGGACTTCGGCCTTGAACACCCGCCCGCGATCCGCGTAGTCGCTGAACATGTCGAAGCTCGAACAGGCCGGCGCCAGCAAGACGACTCCGTCCGGTCTGGCCAATTCGAATGCCACGCTCACGGCCTCGCGCATCGAGTCGGCGTCGACCACGGGCACCGCCCCCGTAAGCGCGCTGCGCACCATCGGGCGCGCTTCGCCAATGGCCACGACCCCGCGTCCACGCGCCGCCAAGGGTCCGGCCAAATCGGCAAACGACCCGCCTTTGTAGCGCCCGCCGATGATGGCAACGACGCGATCGAAGCTCTCAATCGACCGACCAGCCGCGTCCACGTTCGTGGCTTTCGAATCGTTCACGAAGCGCACTCCATCGATGATCGCCACGGGTTCCATGACATGCTCGAGGCCGGTGAAGCCATCGAGGGCGCGGGTCATCGCTTCGCCTGGGGCCCCCGCGGCATGTGCGATCGCCGTGGCTGCGACGACGTTGCTGAGCATGTGTCGGCCGGTCAGTCGAATCGCTGTCAGCGGCACGAGCGGTGTCGGGCCCTCGGATGTCCGCTGCCAGATGAACTCACGCTCCACGAACACGGCCGCGTCCTCGATGGTGTCGACGGCGTACACGAGCCGCCTGGCACGAGCCGAGGCGCCAAGGGTCATCGCCGCTGCGCTATCTCCATTCACCACCGCCCAGTCAGCGGGCGATTGATTGGCGAACACACGGGCCTTTGCCGCCGCATAGGCGGCCTCATCCGGATGTCGATCGAGATGGTCAGGCGAGAAATTGAGCAATGCGGCGATCCAGGGATGAAATGTGTCGGTCGCTTCGAGCTGAAAACTGCTGACTTCAACCACGTGGATGGAGGTATCAGTCGACCGATCGACTTGTGCGCTGAGCGGCACACCGATGTTGCCGCCGACCAGCACGCTCTTGCCTGCCGCCGTGAGCATCCGGCCGACCAGTGTCGTCGTCGTCGACTTGCCTTTGGTACCGGTAATCGCGACGATTGGACCGCGCGCCCAGCGCGATGCCAGTTCCAACTCGCCGATGACCGGGACACCGCGGTCGCGCGCTGCGACCAGCGACGGGAGTTCGAGCGGGACACCCGGGCTGGTCACGACGAGATCGGCGCGCTGGAGGGCCTCACTCTCGTTTGATCCCAGCTTCAAGGTGACTCCCATCCTTTCCATCCGCTCGGCGTCCTCAATCGACGGTTTCTGATCCGACAGCGTCACCGTTGCACCGCGGTGGATCAGCAGTTCGGCAGCAGCCAGTCCACTGCGCGCAGCACCCATCACCACCACCCGTGCCCCGTCGACGCTAAACTCGCCCATCGTCCTGTCACCGCAACTTCAACGTCGTCAGGCTCAACAGCGCGAAGATGATGGCGATGATCACGAACCGCGCAATCACCTTCGGTTCTTCCCACCCGAGCATCTCGAAGTGGTGATGCAGCGGCGCCATGCGAAA
Source organism: uncultured Acidobacteriota bacterium (assembly GCA_963802675.1). Lineage (GTDB taxonomy): Bacteria > Acidobacteriota > Vicinamibacteria > Vicinamibacterales > UBA2999 > JACCSI01. The sequence goes on along the minus strand of CAWDJL010000013.1, from coordinate 545,835 downwards.
CACGCGCTTGCCCGTGAGCTTGAACGACGCGACCTGCACGATGACCGAGAGGGCCTCGAGCACGAACACACCACCCACGAACACCAGCAACAGCTCCTGCTTGATCAGGATGGCCACGGTACCGAGCGCGCCACCAAGCGCCAGCGATCCCACGTCGCCCATGAAGATCTCGGCGGGGTGGGCGTTGTACCAAAGGAACCCGAGACTCGCCCCCACCAGGGCGCCACAAAAGATCGTGAGCTCGCCAGCGGGCTCGAAATGGACCAGCAGCAAATACGACGCAAAGACCGCGTGGCCGGTGACATACGCCAGCGCGGTATACGCTGCGGCAGCTATGGCGAACGTGCTGATCGCGAGACCATCGAGGCCGTCGGTCAGATTGACGGCGTTGCTGGCGCCGACGAGGACAAACGCGGCAAACGGGACGTAGAACCAACCCAGATCGGGAATCAGCTGTTTGAAGAACGGGAAGATCAGACGGGTGTTGTAAAGGTTGTTGGCCGCAAACCACATCAAGGCGAAACCGACGAACAACGCCACGGCGATCTGCAGGCCCATCTTTTGCCGTGCCAGAAGTCCGCCCGACGTGCGGCGCGTGATTTTCAGGTAGTCGTCCAGAAAACCAATCGCACCAAAGGACGCCGTTGCCAGCACCGCGACCCAGACGTACACGTTGGTGAGGTCTGCCCACAACAACGTCGGCACGAGGGCCGCCGCGAGTATCAAGAGTCCACCCATGGTGGGCGTGCCCGCCTTGACCTGATGACTCTGCGGTCCTTCCTGACGAATGACCTGTCCGATCTGGAACGCACGCAGCCGACGAATGAGCCACGGTCCGAGCACGAGGCTGATGAACAACGCCGTCACGCTGGCCGCTGCCGTACGAAATGTGATGTACCGCACCACATTGAAGACCGGCACCTGCGGATAGAACGAGAGCAGCAGATGGAACAGCATCAGCCATGCTCCGCGCTGATTCGATCCACGACGATGTCGGTCCGCGTGCCGCGCGATCCCTTGACGAGCACGAGATCACGGGCGCGCAGCCAGCGCACGATCAACTCGGATGCATCCGTGCTCGACGGCACCCACGTCACGCTCGTTGGTGACATTCCGGCAGTGATCGCCGCCTCCGCCAGGGCTTGTGCTGGCGCACCGCCGACCGCGACGAGTCGCGTCAAGCCAATCGCCGCTGCGGCCCGGCCACACGCTTCATGGAGATCGACTGAATGCTTCCCGAGCTCGAGCATCTCGCCCAGGACGGCCGCTTTTCGCTGAAATCGCGTCTCTCGAGCGACCACGTCCAAAGCACGTCGAAGAGCCGAGGGACTCGAGTTGTACGAGTCGTCGATGATGGTGATACCCGAGGTCAGACGCACGACCGCACCGCGATGAGGCGCGGGCTGCATTCCTCGGACACGTGCGACGATCTCCGACATGGGCACGCCGAGCTCTGTTGCCACCGCGGCCGCCGCGAGCACGTTTGACACGTTGCCAACGCCGAGCAACGGCAGAAGGACGTCGGCCGCTCCGCCGCGGGTCACGAGCCTGAAGCGTGCTCCGTCGATCCCAAGCTCCTCGAGCGCGGTCGCGCGGACGTCGGCGACGCTGGACGTGCCAAACGTCACCGTGCGGCCGCCAAAGGTTGCGGCCCGTTCCATGACCAACGCGTCGTCGGCGTTGCAGACGAGCAGATCGCTGGACGAGGCGCCTTCGAGAATCTCGGCCTTGGCCTCCGCAATCGCCGCTTGCGACTCGAAGTGTCCGAGATGCGCGTCTCCAACATTGGTCCAGACCCGAACCGACGGCTTGGCGATGTCTTCGAGCAGCCGAATTTCACCCGCGTGATTCATCCCCAGCTCCATGACAGCCGCCTCGGCGCCGTGTCGGAGCTCGAGTAACGACAGCGGGAGCCCGAGGTGATTGTTCAGGTTGCCTCGGTTTTTCACGACTCGGTAGCGTGCCGACAGCAGCTCGGCGATCAGTTCCTTGGTCGTTGTCTTGCCTGCACTGCCCGTGATCGCGATAACGATGGCGCGCGACTCGCGCCGGACGAATCGCGCCAGATCCTGGAGGGCGACCGTGGTGTCTGGCACCTGGATGATGACGGGATTGCCCGGGCTGAAGCCCGGGCCCTCGGTGTCAGTCCTTGATGTCAGTCTCTCAGCTCTCTTGAGGGACTCGGCTTCAGTCGAGTCAAATCCAACCCGCACCACCGCGCCTACCGCGCCGCGCTTCAAGGCATCGGCGACAAACTCGTGCCCATCGCGCGCCGCCGTAATCGCGAAGAACAAATCCCCGGAGACGAGCGCACGCGAGTCGATCGAGAAGCCATCGATACGCTGGTCTGGCGCCCCGGCAGGTACGTTCGCCGCCGATCGCCGTCGCAATCATCGCCGCCGTCAACACCATCACTGCGCCCGCCACCTAGCGAAGCTCCGCCGCAAAAGGCACCGAGAAACGGAAAGGCTCCGCTTCGCTAGTGGCGGTATCGCTTTGCCGCGCTCCGCGCGGCGGCCATCTTCTATGGCCATCCCCAGGCATCTGATTCATTTGTCACCACTCAGGCCATAGAAAATGGCTAACCCGCCTTCGTCGGTCGCCGACCGCGACGAGCCAGCGCGCGGCGTGCCACTTCCCCGTCATCGAAGGGGAGAACGCGGTCGCCGATCTGTTGATACTTCTCATGACCTTTGCCTGCGATGAGCACGACGTCGCCGGCCTGTGCGATATCTACGGCGTCCTCAATTGCCTGACGCCGATCGACCACGCTGTGAATCTCAGGAGTTCGATCGGAGGACTGGATTCCGGCGGGAATGCCCCGTTTGATTTCTTCGATGATCCGTTGCGGGTCCTCGCTTCTCGGGTTGTCCGACGTGATGATGACGACGTCGCTCAAACGAGCCGCGACCATACCCATGAGCGGCCGTTTGGTCCGGTCGCGGTCGCCACCGCAGCCGAACACCGTGATCAATCGATGCGGAGCCAGGGGTCGGGCGGTTTCGAGCAGGTTTCTCAGCGCGTCGTCGGTGTGGGCGTAGTCGACGACGACCGTCGCCTCGTCATCGGGCGCTGTGACCAGCTCGAAGCGTCCCGGCACGCCACGCAGCCGCCGCACTCCTTCGGCAATCGCGTCGAGCGGAAGATCCATGGCCGTCGCGGTCGCCGCGGCGGCCAGAATGTTGTAGACGTTGGGACGGCCAACCAGTTGCGACTGCAAGGCAACGGTGCCACGCGGGGTCCGGAGTTCGAACTTGAGGCCTTCCAGCGTCATTTCGATCGGACCCGGGGTGACGTCGGCAGGGCGTGAGATCGCAAACGTCACCGGATGCTTACAGATCGTCACCAATTCGGCGCCTCGCGGGTCGTCGAGGTTGATCACGCCGGGAGCGTGGTCGGGCAGAATCTCAAAAAGACGACGCTTGGCGCGGAAGTACGACTCCATGTCCGGGTGAAAGTCGAGGTGGTCGCGCGTCAGGTTTGTAAAGATGGCGGCTTCGAACCAGATCGCATCCACACGCCTGAGCTCCAGCGCATGCGACGAGACCTCCATCACAGCGGAGCGACAGCCGTGTCGAAGCATCTCCGCGAAGAGTTCCTGCACGTCTGGCGCCTCGGGAGTCGTGCGCGATGCCTCGCGGTCCTCTCCGCCCAGGCGATACGTCACGGTCCCCAGGAGGCCAGCTTTGAGATCCGCCGCATCGAGCATCGAGGCCAGGAGATAAGCGGTTGTCGTCTTGCCATTGGTCCCAGTGACACCAACCACGCGCATGCGTCGGCTGGGATGGTCGTAGAACGCGTCCGCCAGGAGCGCCAGCGCGAGTCGCGCGTCGTTGACGGTGAGCCACGGCGCGGTCTCACCGGCTGGTCGTGCCATTTCGGCAACGATTAGAGCGGCTCCACGGGCGATGGCCTGCGGCACGAAGTCGGTGCCGTCGGCCTTCAACCCCTTGAGCGCTACGAACACGGCCCCGTCGACAACCCGTCGCGAGTCGTAGGCAACCGCCGCAACCTTCGAATCGCTCGGAAGGCCGCTGACCTGCGTGTCGACGGTGACCGCACGCAAGGTGTCGAAGGCTTCGACGGCTGTCACGGCTGCGTCACCGATGCGGGCTGAAGTCGCGAGAGATCGCGATCGAGCGTGAGCGTGCATGTCATCCCACGCTCGAGCGGCGCTCCCGCGGGTGGATTCTGCTCGACCACGACACCCTTGCCCTGCAGACGCGGGGTCAGCCCCAGTTTGGCCAGCGTACGGAGCGCCTCGCGCGCGCTCAGGCCACGCATATCTGGTAGCACCGCCGTACCCCCAACCCTGGAGTTGATGGTGATGATCTCGGGGCCCTTGGCGGGAAGGCTGACGGGAATCACGGGCGGCTCGTTGTTGCTGGCAACCATCACCGGCAGCGGCGGGTTGATCGTTGGTGCAATGCTCAGATACCGAAGGCTGGCTTCCGCGATGCCCTGGAAAATGGGGGCGGCAACCACACCACCCGTGTCCGATCCGACACGCGGCGTATCGACCATCACGATCACGGTGAGCGCGGGCGACCGTGAGGGCACGAATCCAACGAACGAGACGTTCTGTTGCGAGCCGGAGTAGCGGCCGTTGACGATCTTGTCCGCCGTACCGGTCTTGCCAGCCACGGTGAACCCGGAAATCTGTGCCTTCTGTCCCGTGCCCTTCTCCACGACAGACTCGAGGATCGGCAGCAGCTCCGCCACGGTCTCGCTGCTGACGGCTCGACGAGTGACCTTGGGCGTGATCGACGTTCGCACACCGTCCTTCACGACGGCGCGAACCACGCGTGGCTCGATCCACGTACCGCCGTTGGCGACCGCGCTCATCGCCGCCGCCATCTGGAGTGGGGTGACAGCCACCTGGTAGCCCATCGAGATTGAAGCGAGCGCGCGATCGTTCAACTTCTCAGGGCTCCACACGATGCCCGGGCTCTCACTGGGGAAGTCAGGCGAGGTGGGACGACCAAACCCGAAGCGGTTCATGTAGATGCCCATCCGCTCGGGCCCGACCTTGAGGCCGATCTTGATCGCGCCGATATTGCTCGATTTGACGATGACGTCGGTGAACGACAGGACGCCGTAGTTGCGCCCTCCATATTCGTCGACCACGCTGCCGGCAAAACGAATCACGCCCGGGTTGGTATCGATGTACGAGTTCAGGGGCATGACGTTTTCTTCGAGCGCCGCCGCCACCGTCACGACCTTGAAGGTCGAGCCGGGCTCGTAGATGTCCTGCACCGCTCGATTGCGGCGCGCGATTTCGGCCCCCGCGTTGTAGGCGTTCGGGTTGAAGGTCGGGTAGCTCGCCATCGCGAGGATCTCGCCCGTGTTCGGGTCCATGATGACGGCGCTACCGCCATCGGCGCGCTTTTCCTCCACGCCGGCGCGCAACGCACGCTCCACAATGTGTTGAAGCTGCTCGTCGATGGTCAGTTCGAGCGATCCACCGACGGTCGGAGGCCGTTCGAGGCGACTGAAGGCCTGGCGCCGCGCATCGGTCTGGATCAGCAGCGTGCCCTCACGGCCGCGGACCACCTTGTCATAGGTGGCTTCGACACCGCTCAGGCCGACGTTGTCGAGGCCGACATACCCCAGCAGATGCGCGGCGAGCTCCTTGTTGGGATAGAACCGGCGACTCTCCTGCATGAAGCCGATCCCCGGCAGCTTGAGCGCCGCAACTTTCCGAGCTTCGAGTGGCGTCACGCGGCGCTTGATATAGGCGAAGGGCCGAGAACGGGACATGCGCTCGACGAGCCCCAGCTTGTCCTGACGCGTGCAGCCGCCCTCGAGCACGGAGCAGAGCGCGGCGGCGGTCGCCTCCTCGTCATCCACCTCGAGAGGGACCGCATAAATGGTGTCGGTGTCGACGCTATACGCGAGCAGCCGACCGCGTCGATCGACGATTTCACCGCGCTTGGCTGGCGCCGTGATCGTGCGCTGCTGTTGGCGCTCGGCGCGCGCGGTCAGATCGGCGTGGCTGAAGACCTGGAGGTGCAGGAGCCGGGCCTGGATGGCGACCGTCCAGACCGAAAACAGGTACGGCGGCCGACGAGCACACGGCGCTTGATGGTCGGACGCCAGTTGAAGGCCGGTTCTGCCACGTTCGTGCTCGCTCGACTAGCGTCCGGCCACGAGCGACTTGGCGGGCGCCTGCGTCGGCGTCACTCGCTCGATCACCACGGCATCGTCTGCCGTGGGGGGCACCATGCCGAGCCGTTCGGTGGCCAGTTTCTCAATGCGCTGCGGCGCCCGCAGCGTTTCGATTTCGAGCCGCAAGTGACGGCTGATCTCGTCTTCGGTGGCGCGGTCGCGCTGCATCTGTTCCAGTCGGTAGCCGTGGCGCAGCAGCTCGAAGTGCTGCCACGCCGAAAACATGACCACCAACACCAGGATGCCGCCGACGACAATCGACTGACGCATCTCGTGCTGTCGCTGCTCATCGACTTCGCGGACGATCGGGTTGTTGCGAACGTCTTTGCGAATCGAATATTCGAACGCTTCGACTTTTTCCATTACGCACGCTCAACTGCTCGCAGCTTGGCGCTGCGCGCTCGTGGGTTCCGCAAGATTTCGCTCTCCGACGCTACGATCGGGCGTTTCGTCAGCACGCGTGCGAGCTTCGGCTCGCGCTGCTGAAGCTGTCGAAATGTCACCTTCACCACCCGGTCATCCAACGACTGGAAGGCGATGACTGCCAGTCGCCGTCCGGTCGACAAACGCTCCGGTTGTCCACTCGAGAAACTCGGCCAGCCCCTCGAGTTCGTCGTTGACCCAGATGCGCAGCGCCTGAAACGTGCGCGTGGCTGGGTCGATTCGCTGCCATCCCTTTGACCGACTGGCCCGCCGCACGATGTCGGCCACTTGGCCAGTCGTCGCGAGCGGTCGCTGTGCGCGCACCTGAATCAGCGCACGGGCGATGCGACGCGAGTCCCGCTCCTCGCCGTACGCGTAAATCACGTCGGCGAGCTCCTTCTCGTCCACTCGCGCCAGACGATCCGCAGCGGTTTCTCCCTGGCTCTGGTCCATCCGCATGTCGAGCGGCTCATCCCGGCGAAAGCTGAACCCCCTGCCCTCGGCCTCCAGTTGCAGCGACGAGACCCCCAGATCCATCAACACGCCATCGATGCGATCGATGCCTCGCTCCGCCAGAACCATCGACAACCGCCGATAGTCGGCATGCACCAACTCCACACGTTCGTTCCAGGCGGCCAGCTGCGCGCGCGCGATCGCCAGTGCCGATTGGTCGCGATCGAGCCCGATCAGCCGCGAAATCCCACGTTCGAGCAGCAGTCGCGAATGGCCGCCGAGCCCGACCGTGCAATCCACAAAGAGCCCGCCGCGCTCGGGTTCCAGCAGCTGAAGCACTTCATCGGGTAGAACCGGGATATGCACACGCGCAGACCCCGCCAGTCAGATCCCGAACTCCGCCAACGCGCGTGCATCGTCGTCGGTGAACTGGTCACGGGCCAGCTTGGCCACGAACCGGTCGTGATTCCACACTTCCAGAAAATTCCGCTGCCCCAACACATCGACCTCGCCCGCCATGTGTGCGCTCTCGCGAAGGCGTTGCTGAACGAGCACGCGCCCTTGCGGGTCGAACTCCGTGGCCTGACCGAAAAAGTTCACGCGATCGAGATATCTGCCCAGGGACGGATGGCTCGCGGGCACTTTGGCCAGCCGGGCTTCGATATCGGCCCAGACGGCCATCGGATAGATCCGCACCGACTCACCGGAGACGCTGGTGACAAACAGATCTCGACCGTAGTCGGCCTGAATCAGCGCCCGATAGGCTGCCGGGACCTTGAGCCGGCCCCGGTCGTCTATTTTTGCTGGTGCGTTACCCCGTAGCACCCCAGAAACTCCATTACCGACCCGAAAAGTCCATCGGATAGTAGAGGAGGGGGCGAAGCTTGTCAATGTGAAATGGCGGGAACTTATTCTATTGGTGGGAGTTACGTCTTTGTTTCGCCATTCGCCATCGACGGTGTCATCATTTTGACATGACCCTTGTGGAGGGTGGCCCAACAGCTTGTGTAGCCGCGTGCTAGGATCACAAGTTTGTGCTGCACGCCGCGCTCATCGGCTTTCCTGCTACCGGCAAATCTACCCTCTTCCAGCTGATGACGAGCGCGAAGGACGCGCCCCGCGGCCACGGAAAAACCGACACTGCCGTGGGGATCTCGAAGGTTCCAGATGACCGGCTCGACAAGCTGACCGCCATGTACAACCCGCGCAAGCGGGTGCCGGCGACGATCGAGTTCACGGACATCGTCGCGCCGGGCCGAACCGCGGCATCATCGCTGGTCGACGTCGTGGGCTACAAGAACGCTGATGCGCTCGTCCACGTCGTGCGTGGGTTTCGTGACGAGGCGGTGCCGCATTCGGCCGGCGGAGTCAATCCCGCGCGCGACGCGCAGGCGATGGAGGACGAACTGATCCTCGCGGATCTCGGCCTGGTCGAACGTCGTCTCGAGCGCCTCGACAAGGATCTCAAGAAGACGAAGACCCCCGAGGCTGAAGCCGAAAGGGACTTGATCCTCCGCTGCAAGGAGGCGCTCGAGAATGGCCAGCCGCTACGGGCGCTCGGCCTGACGGGGAACGATCAGCGGCGGCTGCGGGGATTTCAGTTTCTTTCGGCCAAGCCGCTCCTGCTCGTGATCAATCTCGACGAGGCTGACGTGTCAACGGCTGCGAGTGTTACGGACGCGGCCGCCCGGACCGGGCTCGGCGACTTCCTTTCACGCGCCGCGACGCGGGCGGTGCCGGTGTGCGCGAAGATCGAACTCGAAATCGCAGCGCTCGAACCGGCCGATGCGCAGGCGTTTCTCGCCGACCTCGGACTCCGGGAATCCGGCCTGGATCGCGTCATTCAGGCGAGCTACGACCTGCTGGGCTACATGTCGTTCTTTACCGTCGGCGAGGACGAATGCCGCGCTTGGTCGATCCCGCGCGGAACACACGCGCAGGATGCCGCCGGCGAGATCCACAGCGACATCGCCCGCGGCTTCATTCGCGCCGAGGTCGTCCCCTACGAGGCCCTCACGGCCCGCGGCTCCATGGCTGCGTGCAAAGAGCACGGGGAAGTCCGGTTGGAAGGCAAGGAATACGTCGTCAAGGACGGCGACGTCATAAACTTCCGGCACGCGACATGACCGAGACGCAGTTGCCGGCTAGTCGCCCGTCGTTTTCCGCTGCCTGAGATGTCAGTCCAAACCGTTCTCGTGTGCGAAACGCAGGTGCCGCTCGTCCGAGGTGGAGCGGAGCTTCTGGTTCAGCAGTTGATTGCAGAATTGCGATCGCGTGGCATCGCCGCTGATCCGGTCTCGATTCCGTTCAAGTGGTATCCGAAAGAGGAGATCCTGCCCCACGCCGCCGCCTGGCGGTTGCTCGACTTGAGTGAGAGCAACGGCCGTCCTATCGATTTGATCATCGCGACGAAGTTTCCGACCTACTTCGCACGACATCCCAACAAAGTGTGTTGGCTCGTCCACCAACACCGTGCAGCCTACGAGCTCTGTGGTACACCCTACAGCGACTTTGGACCGGACGAGTTGGACGTTGGCCTTCGCGATCGCCTGATGGCGTTGGATGAACAGATGCTCGGTGAGTGTCGCGGTTTGTACACGATCTCGCAGACGGTTTCTGCTCGCCTCGCGAAGTACAACGGCCTCGCGTCGACGACGCTCTATCACCCGCCGCTCATCGCCCCGCTCCTGTCGCCGGGCGAGTATGGGTCGTATGTTCTGTCCGTCGCCCGGCTGGAACGCAACAAGCGGGTCGATCTGGCGGTCGAGGCGATGACGCACCTTCCCTCCCACCTTCGACTGGTTCTGGTCGGCGAAGGCAGTCATCGACCGCTGATCGAACGAGCGGCGGAGGAGGCTGGCGTCGCGGACCGCGTCGTGTTTGCGGGTCCGGTTCGAGATAGTGAGCTTGTCTCGCTGTATCGAGGCGCCCTGTGCCTGGTGTATGCGCCGTTTGACGAAGACTATGGACTCGCGACGCTCGAAGCGTTTCTGGCCGCCAAGCCGGTGGTCACGGCACACGACTCGGGCGGCACGCTCGAATTCGTGCGAGAGGGCGTCAACGGCTTCGTGGTGGACCCGCTTCCGGACGCGATTGCCGGAGCAATCGCGCGGCTCGACAGCGATCGCTCACAGGCGGCGGCGTTCGGCGCCGCTGGACGTACACGCGCTCTGGCGATCACATGGGACAGCGTCATCGAACCGCTCCTGAGTCATGGCTGACGCGACGGCCACCTCCATCATTGTGCCGGCGTACGACGAGGGCGCTGCCGTCGCCGACGTCGTGGCGGCGTTACGCGCCTGCGCCCCGTGGAAAGAGATTCTTGTGATCGACGACGGTTCGACCGACGAGACTGGTCGATGGGCGCAGGATGCGGGCGCCTGCGTCATCCGTCACCCCTATAACAAGGGCAACGGTGCCGCCATCAAGACCGGTATCCGCCACGCGACCGGCGAATGGATTCTGATTCTCGATGCCGACGGCCAGCACCAACCGGACGATGCCGTGCGGTTGGTCGGGTGGCTGGGTGAATACGATCTCGTGATTGGCGCGCGTTCGCCGGAGTCGCAAGCGACAGCGGCCCGCCGGCTTGGCAACGATCTGCTCAATGCGCTGGCAGGCCACCTGGCAGAACGGAAGATCCCTGACCTGACCTCTGGTTTTCGGGCGGCGCGGCGCGAACACTTGATGGAATTTCTGCACTTGCTGCCCAACGGATTCTCAACGCCAACCACGACCACGCTGGCGTTTCTGCGGGCCGGATACAACGTGCGCTTCGAGCCGGTCGAGGCCCGCCAGCGCGCAGGGCAATCAAAGATTCGCCTCGCCCGGGATGGCGCCCGCTTCTTTCTGATTCTGCTGAAGGTCATCACGATTTTCAGCCCGCTCAAGGTGTTCGTCCCGATCAGCGCGGCGGCCTTTGGGCTTGGCGTGGTGTACGGAGTGTGGACGGTCTATCAGGATTCGCGGATTCCGAACGGTGCCGTGCTGCTCCTGATGTTCGCCGTCGTCGTGTTTCTGGTCGGCCTGGTCTCGGAGCAAGTCGCCACCCTGCGCTTTCAAGGTCAGCGGCGCGACTGACATGCCCTCTGCCATGACCGCTCTCGTTCTCATCCCGACCTACAACGAACGCGAGAACCTGCCCGTCATCGTCGAGCGCGTTCTGCGGCACGATAACGTGCGTGTGCTCGTGATCGACGATGGCTCACCCGACGGCACGGGCGCGATTGCCGACCGTCTGGCGCTCGAGCGACCTGGGCGGGTCTCGGTCATGCACCGCACGGGCCCACGGGGCCTCGGCCGGTCGTATCTCGATGGGTTTCGGGTTGCCATGAAGGGTGACGCCGAATTCGTCTGTCAGATGGACGCCGACCTCTCGCATGATCCCAAGTTTCTGCCGGCAATCATCGCCGCGGCGGCGGCCGGGGCGGGACTGGTCATTGGATCGCGCTACCGCGAAGGCGGCCGCGTGGAAAACTGGCCGCTGCGACGCAAGCTTCTGAGCGCCTTTGCCAACACGTACATCCGCTCGGTGACCGGCTTGCGGGTGCGCGATTGCACCAGCGGCTATCGCTGCTGGCGCCGCGAGGCACTCGCGCGCCTTCCCCTCGAGGCCATTTCGTCCGACGGTTACTCGTTCCTGGTCGAAGTCACGTTCCACGCCGCATCCGCGGGTGTGCAAATTGGTGAAGTTCCCATCGTGTTTGTCGAGCGCCGACAGGGGGCGTCCAAACTGTCGTCTTCGGTGCTGGTGGAATCGCTCATTACACCGTGGCGCCTGTCGCGCGCTCATGGAAGAGTCCGTCAGGTACAATAGTCGTCCGTCGTGATGACCGGGCACGGTTCACCCCTCGATACCGTCGGCCGCGCTGCGTCGGAGCGGCCGCACAGCCTGAGTGTGTTCTTTCCCGCCTACAACGATGGCGGCACCATCGCCAGCCTGGTGATTCGGGCCGTGCAGGTCGCTCGCTCGTTGACGTCGGATTTCGAAGTCATCGTCATCAACGACGGCAGCACCGACTCGACGCCGGTGGTTCTCGACGAATTGGCCGCCTTGTACCCGGGCGTCGTGCGTATCGTGCACCACCCGCAGAACCGCGGCTATGGCGGCGCGCTGCGAGGCGGCTTTGCTGCCGCCACGAAGGATCTCATCTTCTACACCGATGGCGACGCGCAGTATGACCCCGCCGAACTGACGCTCTTGTGGCGGCAGGTGGCGCCCGATGTGGACTGGGTCAACGGCTACAAGATCAGTCGATCGGATCCGATGCATCGCATCGTCATCGGTCGCGTGTATCACCTCCTCGTCAAGACACTGTTTGGATTCAAGGTCCGCGACGTCGATTGTGATTTTCGATTGATCCGGCGGCGCGTCTTCGAAGTGGTGCGACTCGAGAAGAACAGCGGCGTGATTTGCCTCGAGATGATGAAGAAGTTCCATGATGCGGGCCTGCGCGTCGCTGAAGTGCCCGTCCATCACTATCATCGAGCGCACGGCCAATCGCAGTTCTTCAATTTCCGCCGCGTGTTTCGCACCGGTGTCGATGTCCTTCGCTTGTGGTGGAGCCTCGTCATTCGCAAGGACCATCTCAAGACGCGCGGGGAGACCGTCAGGGTGTGACTCCCGAGGATTTCTATCGGGGCCGCCGGGTGATGATCACCGGCGGACTCGGCTTCATCGGCAGCAACCTGGCGCGCCGGCTCGTCGACCTCGAGGCCGACATCCTGCTCGTCGATTCGCTGATCCCGGACTACGGGGGCAATCTCTTCAACATCGCCGGTATCGAGCATCGGGTTCGCGTCAACGTCGCGGACGTGCGGCAGGCCAGCACCATGAACTATCTGGTTCGCGATCGCGAGGTGATCTTCAATCTCGCCGGGCAGGTCAGCCACATCGACAGTCTTCGGGATCCGCACACCGATCTCGAGATCAATTGTCGCAGTCAGTTGACGCTGCTCGAAGCCTGTCGTCACCACAACCCGGCGGCCAAGGTGATCTACGCGAGCACCCGCCAGATTTACGGGAAACCCGAGTTCCTTCCCGTGACCGAGCAGCACCTGGTGAGGCCGACCGATGTCAACGGCATCAACAAGGCGGCCGGCGAGTACTACCATCTGGTCTACAACAACGTCTTCGGCATCCGGGCGTCATCGCTGCGATTGACGAACGTGTATGGCCCCCGTCAGCTGATCAAACACAATCGACAGGGCTTCATCGCGTGGTTCATCCGCCTGGCCATCGAGGATCGCGAGATTCAAGTCTTCGGCGATGGATCTCAGGTTCGTGACTTCGTCTACGTCGACGACGCGGTGAATGCGTTTCTCACCGCGGGGCGGTGCGACCGCTGCGACGGTGAAGTCTTCAACGTCGGAGGCGACGAGCCCATCGCGCATCGCGAGCTGGTGCAATTGCTCGTCGAAGTGGCGGGGACGGGGCGCTATCGATTCATCGAATGGCCGGCCGACAAGAAAGCCATCGACATCGGGAGCTTCTATTCCGACTCCACCCGTTTCCGGACGGTCAGCGGGTGGGCACCGACGGTCCCGCTGCGTGAGGGCCTCGCGCGTACGATCGCGTACTATCGTGCGAACCTGCCACGATATCTCGAGGCCGAGGACACCGCGCGATGACGATTCGCTTCAACGCCCTCGTGCCGACCGACGATGCCGCGGCCGTCAAGGCCGCGATCGATCGCGTCGTCGCCAGCGGCTGGTTCATTCTCGGGCCCGAGGTTGCAGCGTTCGAATCGGAGTTCGCCGCGGTTTCCGGCGTCGGGCATGCCGTCGGCGTGGGAACGGGCACCGATGCCCTCACGCTGATCCTGCGCGGGCTTGGCATCGGGCCGGGCGACGAAGTGATCACCGCGCCGGTGTCGGCGGCGTATTCGGCGTTGGCAATCATGATGGCCGGCGCGCGTCCGGTCTTCGCCGACATCCATCCCGATCGGCTGACGCTTGACGCGGCCGCCGCCGCGGCCGCCGTCACGACGCGTACGCGGGCGATCTTGCCGGTGCACTTGTACGGTCAGCCCGCCGACCTCCGCTGCCTCGAAACCCTGGCACAGCGTCACTCGCTCGCGCTGATCGAAGACGCCTGTCAATCGCATCTGGCCACGTCCGAGGGGCGGCCGGTCGGCAGCATCGGCGTTGCCGCCGCCTTCAGCTTCTATCCGACCAAGAACCTCGGTGCGATGGGCGACGGCGGGGCGGTCGTGACAAATGATCCGGCATTGGCCGAACGGATCAAGCGTCTGCGCAACGGGGGCCAGACGTCGAAGTACCACCATGTCGAGCCCGCCGGCAACACGCGCCTCGATGAACTGCAGGCGGCGATTCTTCGGGCCCGGTTGCCGTTCTTGCGCAACTGGACCGACCGTCGACGGACGATTGCCGCCGCCTACCGCCGCGGCCTGCAGGGCGCCCGTGTGACCGTGCCCGGCGAATACGATGCCGGCCACGTGTACCACTTGTTCCCCGTGCTCAGCCCCAATCGCGAGGCCTTGCAACGGCACCTGGCAGAGGCCGGCATCGAAACGCTGATTCACTATCCGGTGCCGATTCCCCGACAACCGGCGCTGGCGTCGACCAATCCCGCTCCATGCCCGGTTGCCGATCATGTCTGCGCGCAAGTCACGTCGCTCCCCATGTATCCTTCGCTGAACGACACAGCCGTCACCCGCGTGGTCGCGGCAGTGCAGCGTTTTGATTCCTGACGGTTATCCATCATGCGCATTCTCATCACTGGCGGCGCCGGGTTCATTGGCTCGCACCTGTCGGAAGCTCTGCTCGACGAGAAACACCTGGTCTATGTGTTGGACGATTTGTCGACGGGATCGATCGACAACATCGCGCATCTCAAGGGTCGTCCAGGCTTTCAGTACACCATCGATACCGTGTTCAACGACTCGCTCGTAGCCGAGATGGTGGACCGCGCCGACGTCATCTTCCACCTTGCCGCCGCCGTCGGCGTCAAGTTGATCGTACAGGAGCCCGTTCACACGATTGAAACCAACGTGCACGGGACGGAGGTCATCCTCCGGCATGCGGCCAAGAAGAAAAAGCTCGTGTTCGTGGCGTCTACGTCCGAGGTGTACGGCAAGAGCGCGCAAATACCGTTTCGCGAGGATGCGGATCTGGTCATGGGCGCCACGACACGGCATCGCTGGGCCTACGCCTGCAGCAAGGCGCTGGACGAGTTCTTAGCCCTCGCCTACTACAAACAGAAGAAGCTGCCGGTCATCGTGGTGCGCTTCTTCAATACCGTGGGGCCGCGACAGACCGGCCAGTACGGCATGGTGGTGCCGACCTTCGTTCGTCAAGCGCTCTCGGGCAATCAGATCACGGTGTTCGGCGACGGCACACAGTCGCGCAGTTTTACCTACGTCGGCGACGTGGTCTGGGCACTTCTCAAGCTGATGGTGGAGCCACGAGCCATTGGCCAGGTCTTCAATGTCGGAAATACGGAAGAGGTCACCATCGAAGGGCTGGCGACCCGGATCAAAGCGCAAACCGCCAGCAGCTCACCAATCGTGAAGATTCCTTACGACCAGGCCTATGAGGCGGGGTTCGAAGACATGCCGCGACGGGTGCCTCATCTGGAGAAAATCCGGGACCTCATCGGCTACGAGCCCAAGGTGGGGCTGCAGGAAATCATCGAGCGTGTCGTCGCCGACTATCGCAGCCGTTTGAACGTCACTGGTTTGTAGGCGGGGGTATAATTGAGAGTCTGGTGGGGCACATCCAGCGGCCTGCACGGTTCGTCAACAGCCCCGAGAAACGACCCCCGAGTAACGACATAGCAACGACGCAGGAAACTGAGGCAGGAAGTCGATCATGAAGTGCACGCCTCTCGCTTTTGCCGTTTTGATGACCGTGGCCTCGCCGGTTGCGGCACAACAGCTCACCCTGCAGATTCAGGATGGCAAGGTCACGCTTGACGCCGTCAATGTGCCAGCCCGACAAATTCTGGCGGAGTGGGCCCGAATCGGTGGAACCAAGGTGGTCGGCGCCGAGAAGATCGTCGGTCCACCACTGACGCTCAAGTTGGTGGGCACACCGGAGCGACGAGCCCTCGACATCGTATTGGGCAGCGTTGCGGGATTCATGGCCGCTGAGCGACAGGCCAATGCGACACCTGGGGCGTCGGCGTACGACCGAATTCTGATACTGGCGACCAGCACAGCACCGGCACAGGCGAGCGCTTCCCGGCCCGGACAGCCGGCTGGCCAGTCCGCGAACGGGACCCAGCGCCGAGTTCCGCCGCGACCACCCAATCTCCCGCAACAACCAGTTGAAGACGACAGCGACGAAAAAACCGAGGCTGAGAATCAGGAAGGGCATAACCCAGCCAACCCGCCAGTGTTCTCGTTTCCCGGAGCGCAGAACGGCAATGCTCCTGCCTTCGTCCCGATCAATCAGGGTAACGCCGGCATCTTTGGAGGAGCGACGCAACCTGGAATGACGCAGCCCGGGGTGGTGCAGCCCGGGATGACCAGCCCGCCCGTGATCACGTTGCAGCCCAACCCGAACGGGCAGCCGACGATTTTCAATTTCGTGCCTAATGGGCAGGGGTACCCGCAGCCGTTACCAACGCCAGGATTCGGCGCCGGATCACCTACGCCTGGGATGATTCAACAGCCCCAACCGCCCCAGCAGCCGCAGCAGCCGCAGCAGCCCAATCGCCCTCCTGGGCAGTGAGGCGACACCATAGAATGGCTGGCGCATCAACGTCAGTCATTCGCGATGCCAGACATCGATCGTTATCGTCCCGAAGATCGACGGGGCGTTGAACACCTCTACCGTCGCACATTCGGCACCCAGGCGGCAGACGCCCTGCGTCTACGCTGGGACTGGGCGCGCCGTAATCCAGCCAACTTGACGGCTGATCCGCCGTTTCTCATCGTGCGGGAAGGCCCGACGGTCATCGCGGCGTGTCCCCTGATGCCGGTTCGCGTGAGTCTCAGAGGGCTCGAGACCGACAGCGCGTGGTCTGGCGATCCACTGGTTGTGGCGGAGCGGCAGCGGCAAGGCTTGGGCGAAGCGTTGCTGAGAGCTTGGGATCGGCAGTCGGGCGTCGCGCTTGGTGCGCAGTTGTCCGAGGGTACTCGTTTCCTGCTCACCAAGATGCGGTGGGCCAAGCCAGCGACGCTGCCGTGCGTCGTCAAGCCGCTCAGCCGACGCGCGCTGCGACGCCCGACCTGGCCGATGGCGGTCAACCGACTGGTGTCAGCAGTCGCAGTGCCGTTCGTTCGGGTTGTGGCTCGTGCACGGCCGATGCGGGAGGAAGTCGAAGTTGTCCGCCGGTTCGATCGCGACATGGATCGGCTGTGGGAGCGCGTGGCGCCGCGACTCGACTTGGCGGTTCGTCGCGACGCTGCATATCTCAACTGGAAGTACGCCGAGCCGCCGCATGTGCGCTACTCGGTCGCCCTGCTGCGACGTGATGAAGAGCCGCATGGCTACGCCGTCTACCGACATTTGCGAGAACCGCAGGGCCGCGTGACACAAATCGTCGACTTTCTCGTCGACCCGGCAGACGAGCGCGGGCTCAAGACGTTGCTTCGCTGGGTCGATCGGGAAGCGCGCGCCCAAGACTCCGACAAGATCCGCTGTTATGTCCAGCACGCCAGGTTCCGCAAGGTCCTTCGCCGATCGGGATATTTCGTGGTCAAGTCAAACGTCCCGATGAACGCGAAGGTCAATGCCGTCCAGGTACCAGAAGACTTCTATGACGACCCCGACGGCTGGCATTTCACGTGGGGCGATGGCGATCTCGATCGTTGAGAGTTACAGGTTACAAGCTACAAGTTCCAAGGGGAGTCGATGTCACTCGAACAAACGTTGACCGTTGATATCGCGGCCGCGATGAAGGCCAAGAACGCGCCGCGACTGAGCACCTTGCGCATGTTGAAGGCTGCGCTGATGAACAAGTCCGTGGAGAAGAATCGATCCCTCGAAGCGGCCGAAGAACTTCAGGTCGTGGCCAGCCTGGTCAAGCAGCGGCGCGACTCCATCGAGCAGTTCGTCGCTGGCGGGCGGAAGGACCTGGCCGACAAAGAAGCATCCGAGATCACGATCCTCGAGACCTACTTGCCGCCGTCGGTACCGATCGAGGAATTGGAAGCGATCGTGACGCAGGCCATCGCAGAGACGGGCGCGGCCAGCGCCAAGGACATCGGCAAGGTCATGAAGGCCGCCATGGCGCGAGTGGCGGGCAAGACCGTGGACGCCCGGAAGCTGAACGAGATGGTGCGGGCCAAGCTCACCTAGACGCCCTGAGCGGCGCGTCGCTCATCCCGGCGCCGGTCCCCGGTTGTTTTTCGGCCGTTTCGACACCGGTCAAACATTTTTTTCAGTTGGTCCGTCTATATAGCTGAAAGGCCTAGTCAGCCTCTCACCATCCTCCTTTAGGGCTCCGCTGCAAGGCTGGGGCCCTTTTCTTTTGTGTGATTTACGTCAACTGTCCGCTCGTGGGACGGTGTCCCGATCGGGCGTGCTACGCTGAGCGCCTTGCATGCCTGACGGAGCTCCGCGCCTGGCCCGTTCGGCCGGCCTCTTTGGTCTGGCCACCATGGCCAGCCGCATCCTGGGGCTGGTTCGCGAACAAGTCCTCGCGTTTTACTTTGGGGCGGACGACGCCTTGGATGCGTTCCGCGTCGCGTTTCGCATCCCCAATCTCGTACGCGACCTGTTCGCCGAAGGCGCGATGAGCGCCGCGTTCGTTCCGACCTTTACACACGAGCTGACGAGTGGAGGCAAGCCGCGGGCGTGGGCACTGGCGAACACCGTGGTGACCGCGCTGATCCTGATTACCGGAATGCTGGCCGCGATCGCGGTCCTCTTCGCGGAACCGCTGGTTCGATTGCTTGCCGACGACTACTCCACGGTGCCTGGGAAGCTCGAGCTGACGATTTACCTCGCACGCATCATGGCGCCCTTCCTGACCATGGTGGCGCTCGCGGCGGTCGCGATGGGGATGCTCAACTCGCTGGGACACTTCTTCATGCCGGCGCTTTCGCCCGCGATGTTCAACATCGCGGGGATCGTGATCGCGGTGCTGTTCATTCCGGTCGCGCCTTCGCTGGGCATTCAACCGATCGTGCTGATCGCCATCGCAACCCTCATTGGCGGTGTCGGCCAGGTGCTGCTGCAGTTGGGGCCGCTCCAGGGTGAGGGCTATGCCTACCGCCCGTCGTTCGCGTTCAATGATCCGGCGGTGCATCGCGTGCTGCTGCTCATGGGACCCGGCACGATCGGCATGGCCGCGACGCAAATCAACGTGCTGGTGAACACACAGTTCGCGTCGAGTCAAGGAACGGGCGCCGTGTCGTGGCTCGACTACGCGTTTCGGCTGATGTACCTGCCCATTGGCTTGTTCGGCGTGTCGATTGCTGCGGCCTCGACACCCGCTTTATCGCGACTCGCCGCCTTGTCCGACATGTCGACGATGCGGACGACCGTCGGGGCGGCAATCGGACTAATGCTCGTGCTCAACATTCCCGCAACAGTGGGCCTGATCGTGTTGGCGGTGCCGATCGTGAGCCTGATTTTCGAGCATGGCAGGTTTACGCCTGCTGACACTGCAGCCACCGCGCGCGCGCTGCAGCTGTACGCACTGGGGTTGGTCGCGTACTCGGTGGTGCGGATCGTGTCGCCCGCGTTCTACGCGCTGCGGTTGGCTCGCATACCGGTGACCGCGAGCATCGCATCGGTCGCAGTCAATATCGCCGTCAACGTAGCGCTCGTGCGCGTCATGGGTTACGCCGGCCTGGCGCTTGGCACCTCCATCGCCGCCATGGTCAATGCGGCGTTGCAGGTGTTCCTGTTGCGTCGCCATCTCGGTGGCATCGAGGGCCGGCAGCTTACAATGACGTTTCTCAAGATTCTGGCGGCCGGTCTTGCGATGGGCGCGGCGGTTGGGTACGCGCAGGCAGGGCTGGATCGGACCATTCCAGGTCGCTCGATTCCCCTGCAAGCCCTGAGGGTGACTGGCGCGATCACGATTGGTCTGGGTGTGCTTGCCGCTGCCGCCTCGCTGCTTCGCGTCCGTGAGTTCCACGAAGCGCGTGACCTGGTGCGCGGCCGCCTCCGAAAGTTGCGTCGTTGAAACGATTCGGTCTTCATTCTGCCATCTGGGCTACGGCGTCGACCCACTTCATCGTCGATGCCTACGGGAACATGTTCGCGCCGCTGCTCCCGCTGCTCATCCCTCGGCTCAACTTGTCGCTCCAGGAAGTCGGCGTCCTGGCCATGTGCTACCAGCTCGCCAGTTCGGTCTCGCAACTCGGGTTTGGGACGCTGGCAGATCGCTGGCGGCCGCGAGTGCTTCTCATGGCGGGACCGGTGCTCTCCGTGGTCGTCCTGAGTGCGATCGGCACGGCCACCAGCCTGCCCATGCTGGCTATCGTGTTGCTCGTCGGCGGACTCGGCGGCGCTGCGTTTCATCCACCGGCAGCGGCGTTAGTGCATGCGGTGTCGGGCGATCGACAGGGACTCGCGATGTCGACGCACATCTCGGGCGGGTCGCTCGGGTTCTCGGTCGCGCCGATCGTGTTTGCACCAGCGGTCCTCGCCCTCGGCTCGTCGATGGCATGGTTGGTGGCGGTCCCGGGACTGCTCGCGCTGACGTACACCCTTCAACTGATTCGCCGGGTCGAAATTCCATCCCGCCACCAGAATCAAAGCTGGCGCAGTCTGCGTCCGTACGCCAAGCCGTTGGCGCTGCTCTACGTCGTCGTCGTGCTTCGTACGCTGACCGCCAACAGCCTTGCGGTTTTTCTGCCCGTCCTTCTCACCCAGCAGGGCATGGGCGTTGGCGAGGCCAGCGCAGCGGTCTCGATTTATCTGGTCGTCAGCACGATTGGGGGGTTCCTTGGCGGTCCACTCGCCGATGCCTATGGGGCGCGGCGGGTGATCATCGTGACTCTCCTGGCATCGACACCGTTTCTGCTGATCGGCCAGCTGAGCACGGGCTGGACGTTGACGGCCCTGGTGTCCATCGGCGGATTTTTGTTGCAGTCGACGTTGCCGGTCAACGTGACCTTCGGCCAACAAGTGGCCCCGGTCAGCGCCGCGACCGTGTCCTCCTTGATGATGGGCTTTGCCTGGGGCGTGGGTTCGCTGCTGGCGCCGGTTGTGGGCAACCTTGGCGACCGGTTCGGGCTCGACGTCGCACTCTCCATCACGGCAGTGGTACCCATCCTCGCGGCTGCCGTTGCATGGCCGTTGCCGCGCACGGTCCGCGTCCGCCCCAACGTCGCCGAGCCGGCGCCGTTGACCGCCGAGCCCGATGCCTGACGTGTAGTACGCTCTCCGCATGGCTCGGCCTCCATATAGAGACCTGTCGTACGCGTTCGGGCCAGGCCCGCTCTCGCCTGCCATCAAAATCCTGATCATCGTCAACGTCGGGGCATTCCTGCTGTCGCTGGCGGTGCCCGGCGTCATCATGGCGCTGGGTTTCCAGCCCCAGGCCATCGTCCAGCAACTGTCGATCTGGCGGTTCGCGACCTACATGTTCCTCCACGGAGATCTGATGCATCTCCTGTTCAACATGTTGTCGTTGTGGATGTTCGGAACCGAGCTCGAACGAACATGGCGAACGCGGTTCTTTACCAAGTACTACTTCGTGACCGGCATCGGGGCGGCGGTGATCACGTTCCTGTGGTCGTTGAGCAGCCTGCCTTATGCTGACTCCATCTATTACAGCGTCGTCATCGGCGCATCAGGCGCCGTATACGGTGTGCTGCTGGCTTACGGCCTCACCTTCCCGCATCGACCGATTTACCTCTATTTCATTTTCCCGATTCAGGCGAAGTACTTCGTCATGATCGTGGGAGCGATCGCGTTTCTGTCGTCGATCGGCAGCAGCGGAAGCGGGATCGCCCACACGGCTCACCTCGGTGGGCTGCTCGTGGGTACCTCTACCTGATGGCGTTGCGCCGGCGTCCGCTCGACGAGCTGCGATATCGCTGGCTGCGATGGAAGATGAACCGCGCGCGCAGCAAATTCGGTATCTACTCAGGCGGGCGCGACGACGACAGCTGGAAGAGCGACTGGAAGAAGCACATTCACTGAAACAGTTGCCGGTAGCCGGTTGCCGGTCTCCGGTTCACGACACGGTGGCCACGAAGACTCGAAGCTATTCCCTCAGACTTGCCTTCGTGCCTTCGTGACCTTCGTGGCTAACGTGATCGTGGACCGGTCTTCATTCTCCGACTTTGATCTTCTCCTGAAAATACGTATCGGTGCCGTCCAGCCAATCCTGTCGAATGGGGCTGAAGAGATCGAGCTCGAAGGTGTCTTCGAGCGCTTCGGCTTGATGCGGAACCCATGACGGAATGTGAAGCACTTCGCCCTCGCGTACGGTGATCTCCTGGCTGCCGATCAGGAACCTGAGCGCGCCCTGCAGGATGTAGGTCATCTGCTCGCTCTCGTGCGAATGCATCGGCACGAGTGCACCTCGCTTGAGATAGATCTGCGCCACCATCTCTCGTTCGCCGGTCACGATCTTCCGCGAGATCATTTCTGTGACCTTGTCGAGCGCGATCTCATCCCAACGATGCAAGCGAACTGTCGGTTTGTTCATGGACGTTCCACGGTCGGCGACTGGCGGTCCGACAGAGTGGCCACTGTTTACGGCATGCGATAGGCCGATCCGCGTAACTACCGCTCGGACTGGGAGTTGGCGCGAGTATACCACTCAGGTCGGATGCTATAATTCCACTCACCATGAAAGGATCGACGCTGACGAGCGGCGCCGAAACCCGCCGCGGAACGGCCAGCGCCGTGTCGCCCCGCGAGCACGCCTGGGCCGGACTCTCGGGCGAGGATCTCACGCGCGCCTATCGGACGATGCTGTTGTCGCGGCGTCTCGACGACAAAGAGATTCAGCTCAAAAATCAGAGTCTGATCTTCTTTCAGATCAGTGGCGCCGGACACGAAGCGGTGCTGACCGCTGCGGGCCTTCATCTCCGGGCCGGGTACGACTGGTTCTATCCGTACTATCGAGATCGCGCGTTGTGCCTGACACTCGGCATGACGTCCCTCGAAATGCTCCTGGCCGCCGTGGGCTCCAAGGATGATCCGGCTTCCGGCGGCCGGCAGATGCCGTCGCACTGGGGTCACAAGAAATTGAACATCCCGTCGCAGGGAAGTCCGACCGGCACGCAGTGCCTCCACGCCGTCGGCTGCGCCGAATCGACGCTGCTGTACGACCGCATTGCAGAGATTCCGGATCGCTCCGAGCGATATCACAAGGACGAGATCACCTACGTTTCAGTCGGCGAGGGCGCCACGAGCGAAGGCGAGTTCTGGGAATCGCTCAACTCGGCCTGCACCCGCAGCGCTCCGATCTTGTATCTCGTGGAAGACAACGGCTACGCCATTTCAGTCCCGGTCGAGGTGCAAACCCCTGGCGGCGATATTTCGCGGCTCGTCGAGTCGTTCCCCAACCTGAAGGTGCTTCGCTGCGACGGCACCGACTTCCTGGCCAGCTACCAGACGCTGGGCCAGGCTGTGGATTGGGTGCGGCGCGAACGCAAGCCAGCCCTGGTGCACGCCAAGGTCATCAGGCCGTACTCGCACTCGCTGTCGGATGACGAGCGCTTGTACAAGACACCGGAGGAGCGCGAAGCCGAGTCGAAGCGGGATCCGCTGACACGGATGCGCCAGTTTCTCCTGAGCGAAGGCATTGCCACGCCACACGAGATCGACGCCTTCGCCGCCGATGTCGATCGCGAGATTGCCGAATCCACAACCGCGGCGCTCGCGGCGCCCAAGCCTGGCACGGAGACTGCGGATTGGTACGTGTTTTCACCGGACGTCGATCCCACATCGGCGGCGTTCGACACGCCCGCGAAGACCGAGGGCAAGCCCGACACGATGGTCGCCGCCATCAATCGCACGCTGAAGGACGAGATGGCGGTCAACCCCCGGATTGTCGTCTTCGGCGAAGACGTCGCCGACGCGAGCAAGGTCGCGTCGCTGGCGCACGTCCCCGGAAAGGGCGGCGTCTTCAAGGTCACACACGGACTGCAGCGTCAGTTCGGGCCGGATCGCGTGTTCAATTCACCACTCGCCGAAGCGAACATCATCGGTCGTGCCGTGGGCATGGCGACGCGTGGGTTGAAGCCGGTCGTCGAGATACAGTTCTTCGACTACATCTGGCCCGCGATGATGCAGCTCAAGGACGAGATGTCGATGCTGCGCTACCGCTCATCCAACAACTTCTCGTGTCCGATGGTCGTCCGCGTCCCAATCGGTGGGTACCTGCGGGGCGGCGCGCCGTATCACAGTCAGTCGGGCGTCAGCATCTTCGCTCACTGCCCGGGCATCCGCATTGTCTTTCCATCCACGGCCATCGACGCGGCGGGACTACTGCGTTCGGCCATTCGTTGCGCGGATCCGGTGCTGTTCCTCGAGCACAAGCACCTGTATCGACAGACTTACAACAAAGGGGTCTATCCGGGCGCCGACCACATGATCCCCTTCGGGCGCGGATCGCTGCGTCGCGAAGGCAACGACATGGTCGTTCTGACGTGGGGAGCGCTCACGCAGCGGTCGCTGCTGGCGGCACAGCAGGCGGAGAAGGACGGCATCAGCGTGGCGGTCTTCGATCTGCGCACGATTATTCCGTACGACTGGGACGGGATCGCGGAGCTGGTCAAGAAGACGAACCGGGTCATCATCGCGCACGAAGATCAGCTGACGTGCGGGTTCGGTGCCGAGATCGCCGCGCGGATCAGCGACGAGCTCTTCGAGCACCTCGATGCGCCAATCAAACGCGTGGCGGCCATGGACTGCCCGGTGGCGTACTGCCCGGAACTCGAAGAGGTGATTCTGCCGCAATCCGGCGACGTGCTGCAGGCTATCCGAGAGGTCGCACGCTACTAAGCCCCACGAGATCATGATCAGCGACCTGGGGTCCACGCCGCAGAGTCCCAGTCGATCGTTGCCAAGTCTCAAGTCCATCGCAGCACTGGACCGCCACGCGCGACTGACGCTCTGGCTCGTGGGCTGTGCCCTCGTGCTGACGATCATGGCTTGGGCATTCCGCGAGCCGCTCGCGAACCTCAGGCCACCCGGCGGCTTGGTCGGGCAGTACTATTCCAGCAGCGATTGGACCGGAACCCCCCTGATTCAGCGGACCGATCGCGAGATCTCCGACAAGGTCCTGGCGAACACCCCGGAGCTACGTCGGTTGACGAGCTTTTCTATCGAGTGGTCAGGTTACCTCGTCACGTATCACGATGCCGTGCACCGGTTCGCGACGAAGACCGACGATGGCTCCTGGATGTGGATCGACGATCAACTGGTCATCGACAATGGAGGCTTACATCCGGTACGAAATGTAACCAGCGAGCTCTTTCTGCCACGGGGCGTGCATCGCTTCCGTCTTCGTTACTTACAGGGTGGCGACGAATATTCGCTGCTTCTGGGGCAGGCGGCGTTTCGCGGGCGTTTCCTCCACCCGGCCCCCTTGACGCCTGAACCCATGAGCTATACGGCATACCGCGTCAGAGAGCTGTGGCCGTTGGGATTTGTGGCCATCTGGTACGTCGCGCTCGTCGCCGTGAGTGTGCACGTCATTCGAACCCTCGGTCGGTATTCGCTCTTTGCGACCCTGATCGAATCGTTGAGCGATCGCCGGTTCCTGGCGGTCGCACTCGTCGGCATGGCGTTCAGCATCGCCCACATCGGCTATGGCATGCCGGCGCTCGAGTCATTGTCCGGCGACGAGCTCGACCCTTTAGGGACCCTGGCAAATAGCGAATACGGCTTCGCGGATTGGAATCTGCGATGGCCTCCACTGCACCTTTCGGTGATTGCTCTGGTGCTCGCGCCGTTCGAGCTGGCTGCCCATTGGTTTGGATTGAACATGTGGGATCGAACAGTGGCCGGCATGATGTTCATCGTGATCCGGAGTCTGAGCGTCGTCATGCTCTTCGCGACACTGCTCTTCACGTTTGACATTGCGAGACGGCGCATCAGCGCCCCGGCCGGATATTTCGCGGTCGCACTACTGGCCTCCAGTCCTGTCGTCGTGTACTTCGGATCGCTCGCCAACCTCGAAATTCCTCACCTCTTCTGGATGGCGCTCAGCTTTTGGGCCTGGCTGCAGTTGGGCGAGCGTCGCAGCACTTCTGCCGCCGTGTTGTTCGGCGCGTCGGTGGGTTGCAGCATCGCGGCGAAAGATCAAGCGTATGGCTACTACCTGCTTGCACCGATCGCGCTCGTAGGCTTGTTCGCCCGCGGAGGTGTCGGCGCTCGGCGATTGATCTCTGCGGTTGTCGACAAACGGGTTCTCGCCGTCGGCGCCGCAACACTGATCGCGTTCTCTCTGGGCCATCGACTTCCCTGGGGATGGGACCGATTCGTCGCCCGCCTGTACTCAGTGATTTCGGTTGATAGCATCCCGTTCCGGCTGTTTGACAGGAGTGTGGACGGTTTCGTCGGACTCTCTATCGCGACCGTCAAGTCGTTTGCGTGGGCGGCTGGCGCTCCACTCGTTGCCACCGCGACGGGCGGTGTCGCGTTGTCGATCCTGACCGGCAGATCACGGCTGTTGGCGCCACTACTAGCCCCTGGCGTCACGTACTTTGCTGCTTTCATCTGCGTCATCCTCTTTGTTTACGACCGGTTTCTGATCGCGATGCTGCCAGGGGCCGCGCTACTCGGAGGAGGGTTTCTGGCGTGGGTCATTGAGATGGCAAGCCGGACCAACCGTCGCTGGCTTATCGCTGTTCCAGTCGGGCTCCTGGTCGTCGCGAGCCTCAACGCCGCGGCGCAGAACGTCATCTTCTACAACGATCCGAGACACGATGCCGCAAAGTGGCTGGCCCGAAATGTCCCATGTGGGTCGTCGGTGGGCGTGACCTACGATAGACAGTACGTGCCCGATCTTTACTGCCGCGACGTCTGGGACTTGATACCGAGTCGGACGCTGACGATGGTTCGATTTCCGGATCGATTTGTCCTCAACCCGGCCTATGCTCACAGGTTCAATTCCGCGCCGGCTGGTCGTTTATTCCTCACCCGCCTGAGCCGGGGAGAGTTGGGATACGACCTGGTCTATCGAGCACATGCGTCGGCTCCACGATGGGCTCCAATGTTCTGGGAGGAGCGATTCCAGAACGGTCGGGAGGAGGCCTTCACGATTCTCGACAAACCCTTGCATGCCATTGAAGTCTGGGAACGCCGCGGCCTTCGGTCGAGCGCGCAGGCTGACGCGCAGTAGAGGCCGCGTTCGGACCTCTGTGCGGCCCATCGGACCTTGCGTCTCCGTCCTAATCCTCGCGTGGCTTGTCGTCGCG
This sequence comes from uncultured Acidobacteriota bacterium, assembly GCA_963802675.1. GTDB lineage: Bacteria > Acidobacteriota > Vicinamibacteria > Vicinamibacterales > UBA2999 > JACCSI01. The sequence goes on along the minus strand of CAWDJL010000013.1, from coordinate 518,482 downwards.
CGGGCCCAGGCACCATCTGCTCCGTCTCCAGGGCGGGTGGAGATCCTCCGGTCGAGCGGCGGACTCCCGCCAAATGTGTGCAATGTCTTCCGCGAACCCCTGAGCATTCAGGAGACCAACGCCGGCGTGTACTACGTGTTCGACCGCCGGTCGCACGCGGTCTATCGCGTCGATGCCGACATGCGGACTCCGCAGAAGATCGTCGAGATCGGCGGCGAAGGAGGTCGGCTGCTGGAGCCTTCGGCCTTCGATCTTCGACCCGATGGCACGTTTGCGGTCGCGGACGCGCCAAATGGGCGCGAGCGCATCCAGGTGTTCGACCCGTCGGGCAAGTGGGTGACCGGCTTCATGCTGCCCGGTCGAGCGCAGACTCGTGTCAGCTTCGGTGGCCTGGCACTTGGCGGCGTCAGCACGCTGGCCTTCCTCGGACGATCGGTGGTCATGAATCAGCCGGACGCCGGCGCACTCATTACAGAATACGGCCTGGCAGGCACCCCGCTGCGCAGCGTAGGCACACTGCGGGCGACCGGCTACGAGAACGATCGCCAGCTGCACCTCGCGATGAATACGGGCATCCCGCTGCCACATCCCGCGGGCGGCTTCTACTTCGTCTTCCTGGCTGGAACACCGGTCTTTCGTCGCTACGATGCGAACGGCGTGTTCATGTTCGAGCGAGCGATCCAGGGGCGCGAGCTGGATCCAGTACTCGAACAAATGCCGAAGAAGTGGCCTCGCCGAAATGTGGACGGCGGCGAGCTGCCACTCGTGGCCCCGACGGTTCGCACGGCGGCGGTGGATCCTGCAGGCAACCTGTGGGTCGCATTCGTGATCCCCTTCACGTATGTGTTCAACGGTGAAGGCGAGAAAATCCGGACAGTTCAGTTCCAAGGCGCCGGCGTGCTGGCGCCGACGAGCCTGTTCTTCAATCGACGTGGAGCGCTGATCGTGACGCCGGGGTGCTTCGAGTTCTCATCGTCGCTCGGTTGAGGCGGAGCTTCCTTACTGCACCGTCCGCGTGACCGGGAACGCACGCTCGATGGCGGCGAGGAAGGTCGCGGCCATCACGTCATAGCCCTCAGGCGTCGGGTGAAGCCCGTCGCCTCCCATCAGACTGCGATCCGTGCCGAACGCGGCATAGAGATCCACGAGATGAACGTTCTGGCGTGTGGATGCGAGGTGTCGCACTTCATCGTTGAAGGGCACGATTCGCTCATCGGGGCGATCGGTGGTGGTGGTGTCGTAGATCCGAGGCATCGTGGCGATGAGCACGGGCATGCCCCGGAAGGTCGCGTAGTCGAGCATCTGCCCGAGCGCGTTGCTGATGGCAGACTGGCTGACAGCACCATTCAAGTCGTTCACGCCTTCGAGCACGAGGACCGCTTGTGGTCGTTGAGAAAGCAAGACGTTTTGATAGCGAGTGAACGTCGCCGTCGCCGTCACGGCCTCGCCGGGATTGCCATAGTTGCCGACGACGAAGCCCTGTGGCGCGTGGTGGGTGTCCAGCCCCATTTCGAGCCGGACCGGATAGGAGTGCGACGGAACATCGAACAGGAATCGACCATCGAACGAGGACAGCGTCCCGTAGGTGATGCTGTCGCCGAAGGCCACAAATCGTGTGACGCCCAGTGCACCCGGTGGCGCCGTGACGTCGCGAGGCGGCACCGGCGGAGGCTGCTGAGCGAACTCTGGCACTTGCGCGGCCGGAGGCACAGCGGACGGTGCGGTCGGAGAATTGGCACATGCCGCCATCGCGATGGCGATGACGGTCACGGACAGCTGAATCAGTGGCGGCCAGCGCGCCGAACTTCCGCCTGAAGGCGGAAGCCACACGATATCTTTTGGGGATTCGTGGTTTGGGGATTCGTGGCTTCCGGCTTTAGCCGGAAGATTGTTTGAATGGAGATACTGAGACACGTTACCTGAGATAAGGCCCAAACTACGCATTGTAAAATGTTGGCAATGGCGGTGTCCATCAGGGCGGCTGTCGAGCGGCTGCTCGGGGCATGGCTCGTAGCGCTCGTACTGCTCACGGCAGGGTGCTCGTCGCCGACGGAGCCAACACCACCACCAAGTCCGCCAACGCCAGGACCGCCGGCGCTGACGATCACGTGCCCGCCGTCGATCACGGCTTCGACGATCAACGGCGCTCCGGTTCCAGTGACGTTTGCGAATCCGACCACGGCTGGTGGCCGTCCACCAATTGCCATCAGTTGCTCGCGCACCTCGGGTTCGCTGTTCCCGCTGGGAACAACGCCGGTTCAATGCAGCGCTACTGATGCTACGGCCGCAATTTCATCGTGCGTGTTTACTGTAACCGTTGTATCCGCGCCACAACTCTCTCGGACCAAATTTCTGGCGTTCGGCGACAGCTTCACCGAGGGCGAGGTTACAGTGCCAATGGCGTCCCCGACACGGGAGCCTTCCAACTTCGTGCTCAGAGTCGTACCCGAGGCCTCGTACCCGACACGTCTCTCGACCCTCTTGCTCGGTCGTTATCCCACTACAGGCCTCCACGCTCAGCGTCGTCAACGCCGGAAAGGGAGGTGAGCGCGCCGAGGAGGGCGCCATTCGACTTCCTGGCGTGATGGCCAACGTCCGCCCGGACGTCCTGCTGCTCTTGGAGGGTGCGAACGATCTGGCCGCGCTGGGCGCGCCGGGCGTGTCGCGCGCAATTGCAGCGCTCGACACCATGGCCAAAGAGGGACGCAACCGGGGCGCGCGAGTCTTTCTCGCAACGTTGCCACCAAGCCGACCGTCGGGTCTGCGCGCCCTCCCTGCGGCCACCGTCACCGCACTCAACGACCGCATTCGTACGACGGCTGCTGGAGAGGGCGCGGTCCTGGTCGATCTCCATGCAGCGCTTTCCGCTGATGTGACGCGTTACATTGGCATCGATGGCCTCCATCCCACGGAGGCCGGCTACCTACGGATGGCCGAGGTGTTCTTCGATGCCATTCGAGCCACGCTCGAAGTGCGCTAGTCTGACCGGCGATGCCCGCGGAGACTGTACGTGCCACTGCGCTCACGCGGTCGTTTGGTTCCAGGGTGGCCGTCCGTAATCTCTCGATCACGCTTCACCGCGGCGAGATCGTGGCTCTGCTTGGACCGAACGGCGCCGGCAAGACGACGACCTTGCGGATGTTGGCCGGACTCATCCCGCCGTCATCGGGCACTGTCGAGTTTGACGGCACGCCGCTGCTCGCGAAGTCCTCGGACGCCCTCCGACGTCGAGTTGGCTTGCTGACCGAGGCGCCGGGACTGTGGGATCGCCTGTCGGTACACCTGAACCTGATCACGTACGCCCGACTCTACGGATTGTCGCGGCCTCGAGAGGCCGTCGATCGCGCCTTGGCGTTGGTTGGGCTCACGGATCGCCAACGCGACGTCGCGGGGACACTCTCGAAAGGATTGCGTCAGCGACTCGCGCTCGCGCGTGCGTTGATGCACGACCCCTTGATCATCCTCCTCGACGAGCCCACCTCCGGGCTTGATCCGGCCAATGCACGCCATGTTCGAGATCTCATCGCCAACCTCCGCCAGAACGGCCGCGCGCTGCTCGTCTCGACCCACAATCTGCACGAAGCCGAGGAGCTGGCGGACCGCATCGCCGTGCTGAACACGGATCTGCTTGCGGACGCTTCCCCCTCCGCCTTGCGTCAACGCCTGACCGGTCTGCACGTCGATATCGAGATCGAAGGTTCGGCGTCGGAGTGGCAGCGGCTCCTGCCGGCGACCATCATCGAGTCGGTTGAGGCCACTGGCTCGATGCTGCATCTGACACTCTCAAAAGAGCATCAAGTCCCTGACATCGTGGCCGCCCTGGTCGGCGGTGGCGCGCGAATTCGACGCGTGGTACCGAGGGAACGGACGCTCGAAGAGGTCTATCTGTCACTGGTCGGCGACATCGAGGGTGTTGCTTGAGGCCGGGCGCGGCAGGCCGTGTCGCAGCGATCATGCGCAAGGATGCCGCCGAGTTGACCGCGAACCTGTCCACCTTGCTGCCCGCGATCTGGATGGCCATCGTGTCGGTGCTTCCCGGGTTTCTCGTTGCGATTCTGGCCCCGCTGCTCGCGGGCGAAACGCTCGCCGAATCCGAGGAGTTCGCCGAAGGCACGGCACTCGCCGTCAAGACAATTCCTGAACTTGCCGCGCTCGACGGCAATGCACTGATCCAGGGATTTCTGTTTCATCAGTTCAGCCTTCTCATCCTGATGGTCCCAGTCGTCGGATCGATGGCCATCGCCGCGCATGCGGTCATCGGCGAGAAGCTGGCTCGCACCCTGGAACCACTCCTGGCCACACCCATCTCAACCGCGGAGCTTCTGATCGCCAAGGCGATGACGCCATTGGTCTTTGGGGTCGTGTTGATGTGGATCACGTTGGCCGCATACATCGCGCTCATTGGCGTGTCCGCAGAGCCGGGCGTCTGGCAGACGATGGTGGGGCCCCGAATGCTGGTGCTCTTCTTCCTGGTCGGGCCCCTGATAACAGTCACGGCGCTCCTGCTCGCCGTGGTCATTTCGTCGCGCGTCAACGATCCACGTTCGGCCCAGCAGCTGGGCGCTCTGGTCGTCATGCCGGTCACGGCAGTATTCGTCGGCCAACTGATCGGCCAATTCCTCGTGACCTTGCCCGCCATCCTGCAGGCCGGACTCGTCCTCGTCGTGATCAATCTGGTCCTGGGAATGATTGGCGTGCGGCTCTTCGACCGGGAAAGGATTCTGATGAGGTGGAAATAAGTGCGTTGACATTGGGCAGTCGGGCAGCCGACAATGAATGAACGTTCATTCATCGAGGGCCGACGGTCTGGAGCGCGTCGGACCCCTGGCCACAGGCCACTGATCACTGAAGACATGCCCATCGCCGCGACCCGCCGCACCGCCGTCCTTCGCCCCCAGGCCAATGGGGTCGACAAACGAGACGCCATTCTGAAGGCCGCCACGCAGATCTTCGCGCGGAACGGCTACTTTCAGTCGCAGGTTGCCGACGTCGCCCGCGCCGCTGGCGTGGCCGCCGGGACGGTCTACCTGTACTTCCGCAGCAAGGACGACCTCCTGGTGTCGCTGTTCGAGCGGACCATGCGCGAGGCGCTTGCCGAGGGACGCCGCGCGCTCACGGGGATTGAGGACCCGCGTGAGCGGCTCACACGCATCGCACGGCTGCACCTCGATCGCCTCGGGCGCGACCGTGAGCTTGCCGTGGTCTTCCAGGTCGAGCTGCGACAGTCCACCAAGTTCATGGAACGGTTCTCGTCCACCTACCTCCGCGACTACCTCGGAATGATTCGCGAGACGATCGCCGACGGACAGCAAGCGGGAGTGTTCAGACGCGACGTGAACCCGACGATAGCCGCGAAAGTGTTTTACGGCGCGCTCGACGAGATGGCGACCAACTGGATTCTTAGTCGCCGACGCTACTCCTTGCGGGCTGAGGCCGATGTCGTGGTCGATTTGTTCGTCGGCGGTGTTGCGGCCAAACCACCCAGCCAAGGACTCCGCCCTTGAGTACGAAATTCGCGCAACCGGCCGCATAGCGGTCCAATCGATCGAAAAGCACTCCGCCACTCGCATGACCATCAACTCCGTCGCGGTCCTCGGCGCCGGCACCATGGGTGCCCAAATCGCGTTGCACTGTGCAAATGCCGGCATTCCTGTCTTGCTGCTCGACCTGACGCCAGATCTGGCACGCGACGGTCTCGAGAAGGCGGTTCGGCTCAAGCCCGATCCGCAGTTCACGCCAGACGTCAGGCGACTCGTCGCAACCGCAGGATTCGACGATGGCCTTTCGAGACTGGCAGCCGTCGACTGGATCATGGAAGCAGTCGTCGAGCGTCTCGACATCAAGCAACAACTCCTCACGCGAGTGGACGAGTCGCGACGACCAGGGGCGATTGTCAGCTCGAACACCTCGGGCATACCCATCGCACTGCTGGCGGAAGGCCGTAGCGAGGATTTCCGGCGTCACTGGCTCGGCACGCATTTCTTCAACCCGCCGCGCTACCTGCGCTTGCTCGAGTTGGTCCCGACGCCCGAGACCAAGCCTGCAGTCATCGAGGCCGTTCGGGATTTCGCTGACCATCATCTCGGCAAGGGCGTCGTCGTCGCCAAGGACACGCCAAACTTCATCGGCAATCACATTGCGCTCTATGGCGTCGCCCGGACGCTCGATGCGGTGGCGAGCGGCAAGTATTCCATTGAAGAAGTGGATGCACTCACCGGTCCGGCGCTCGGCCGGCCCGGCAGCGCGACCTTTCGAACCATGGATATCGCCGGCATCGACGTCCTGGCCCATGTGATGCGCAACTTGAACGAGCGTCTCCCTGACGAGACCGATCGAGCGCAGTTTGCCGTGCCGACCATCGTGCAACAGATGCTCGACAAGGGTGCGCTTGGCGAGAAGAGCGGCCGTGGTTTCTACGCCCGCAAGAAGACCGCGGCCGGCGACACGGAGATTCTGACGCTCGACCTCGAAACACTCGACTATCGCCCAAAGCAGTCAGTCCGCATCGCGTCGATTGAAGCGGGCAAGTCGATCGACGACCTTCGCGAGCGCGTGCGGATGCTGTTTCACGCAAAGGACAAGGCCGGACAGTTCCTGCGCGAGACGCTGGCCCCGACACTCGTCTACACGGCCCGCATTGCGCCGGCGATCGCCCACTCGATTGAGGACGTCGATCGCGTCATGCGATGGGGCTTCGCGTGGGAGCTCGGGCCGTTCGAATTGTTCGACGCCATCGGGGTCCGTGAGGTCCTGGAAGCGGCACGTTCAACCGGCGGTCACGCGGTTCACTGTGGTACTCCGCCGATCGTCCAGCAGGTGCTGGATGCCGGCCGCAACCGTTTCCGCGACGGTTCCCTACCTTCCGCTGCGGCCGACTTGCTGATTCTGCGCGCGGCGCGCGAACAGAATCGTGTCGTCAAGAAGAACGCCGGTGCCAGCGTCGTTGACCTGGGCGACGGCGTGTTCTGCGTCGAGTTCCACGCCAAGATGAACGCGCTCGGTGGCGACCAGGTCCAGATGCTCCACGCAGGCGTCAGAGAGGCAACGCGTAACGGCCGCTCACTGATCGTCGGCAACGACGCGCCCAACTTCTCAGCCGGCGCCAACTTGATGCTGGTCCTTCTGGAGGCGCAGGAAGCCAATTGGGAAGACCTCGACTTGATGATCCGCACGTTTCAGCAGGCCACGATGGCGCTGCGCTACAGCGAGGTTCCGGTCGTCGTCGCGCCCGCGGGGTTGACGCTGGGCGGAGGCGCCGAGATCGCCCTGCACGCCGACCGCGTGCAAGCGTCGGCTGAAACCTACATGGGACTCGTCGAGGTGGGCGTGGGACTCGTGCCGGCCGGCGGCGGCACCAAGGAGATGCTGATTCGCGCGATGAGCGCCCTGCCTACGCCCCAGAGTGACCCCTTGCCGTACGTGCAGAAGGCGTTCGAAACCGTGGCGCTCGCGAAGGTTTCGACGAGCGGTCCCGAGGCAAAGCGCCTCGGTTATCTCAGCGCCACTGATAACTTCACGATGAACCGCGAGCGCCTCATGGCCGACGCCAAGGCCAAAGCGCTGGAGCGCGTGCGCGAAGGTTACGTCAAGCCGGCGGCACGCACCGCCGTTCCAGTCGGTGGCGCCTCGCTCGGCGCGGCGCTGAAGCTCGGCGTGCATCTGGCGTGGCGCGCCGGGCGCGCGTCGGACCACGATGCGCTGATTGGGCGAAAGGTCGCGCACATCTTCGCTGGAGGCGACCTGCCGCATGCGGCTACGGTCGACGAGAGTTACTTGCTGGATCTCGAACGAGAAGCCTTCTTGAGTCTGCTCGGCGAACCCAAGACCCTTGAACGCATTCAGCACACGTTGAAGACAGGCAAACCGCTGCGGAACTGAGATGATCGATCGCGGCACCGGCACACCAATCGTCCTCATGCCCGGCATTCAGGGCCGCTGGGAGTGGCTCGCGCCCGCCGTTGATGCGCTGGCTGAGCGGTGCCGTGTCATCACGTTCTCGTTGTGCGACGAGCCATCGAGCGGATTCGCGCACGATCCGGCCCTTGGCATCGAGAACTACTTCGCACAACTCGACCAGGCGTTCGACCGCGCCGGTCTCCAGGAAGCGGTGCTGATTGGCACCTCGTACACCGGTCCGATCGCGGCTGAGTTCGCCGCTCGTCGTCCAGATCGTGTTCGCGGGCTTGTCCTCGTATCGGCGTTACCGCCCGACTGGCGGCCCAACGCTCGCGCGCGGTTCTACCTCCGCGCACCGCGACTTCTGAGCCCGGTCTTCGTGATCGATTCACCCACCCGGATGATCCCCGAGCTCAGGGCGGCACTGCCGGGATTCGGCGGCGTGCTGCGCTTCGCAACGGCTCAAACGGCACGGGTGGTGCGCGCCTTGATGTCGCCCAGCCGGATGGCGACGCGCTTGCGCTGGACCGAGGCGTTCCATTACTCGGACGTCTCAGAGGTTGCCCAACCTGTGCTGGTCATTACCGGCGAGGACAGGCTGGATCGCGTCGTCGATCCCGCACTGACGCGACGCTATCTGGCCGCCTTCCCGGCGGCGCGACACGTCGTGCTGCCGAAGACGGGGCACATCGGGATGCTGACCAAGCCCACGGAGTTCGCCGAGATCATTCGGCGCTTCGCGGAAGATGTGGAAGATGCCCGAAGAATTTCTGCGTGAGATCAGCGGCCCGGCCGGGCCGCTCGAGGCGCTGCTCGATTTGCCGGCGGACGAGCCACGCGCCGCGGCTGTGTTCGCGCATCCCCATCCGCTCCACGGCGGGACGATGCACACGAAAGCCGTGTATCAGGCGTCGAAAGCGATGGCGCGCATTGGCGTCGCCGTGCTGCGTTTCAACTTTCGAGGCGTCGGGCGCAGCGCCGGGCACCATGACGCGGGCGCAGGCGAGATGGAAGACTTTCGCGCCGCACTCGACTTTATGGCGAATCGGTATCCCACGCTCCCGTTATGGGCCGCGGGGTTCTCGTTCGGATCCTGGGTCGCGTTGACCGTCGGCCCCGGCGATCCGCGGGTCGAGCTGCTATTGGGCATTGGTCCGGCCGTCGATCGCTACGATTTCGCGGCGCTCAAGCAGAGCGACAAGCCGAAGATATTGATTCACGGGGAGTTCGACGAGTTGATCCCGGTCCGAGAGGTCAAGAAGTTCTACGCCCAACTCCCGGAGCCGAAGGACCTCGTCATCATCGAGGCCGCTGATCACTTGTTCAACGGCAAGATCATGGAGCTGGGACAGGCCGTTGAGGATCTCCTCAATGAAGCCTGGTCGAAAGACGCAAAGGTGCAATGATGCAAGACGCAGTCATCGTTTCGGCAGTTCGTACCGCCGTTGGCAAGGCGCCCAAGGGCACCCTCAGTGTCGTCCGCCCCGACGACATGGCATCGGCGGTGATTCGCGAGGCGCTCGAGCGCGCGCCTGGCGCGCAGGCCGTTGACGTGGACGACGTCATTCTCGGATGCGCGATGCCCGAGGGTGAGCAAGGCATGAATGTCGCGCGGATCGCGAGCCTTCGCGCCGGTGTTCCCATCGACGCATCGGCGGTGACGATCAATCGATTCTGTTCGTCCGGCCTCCAGGCGATCGCATACGGCGCCGAGCGCATCATGGTTGGTCACGCCAACCTGGTCGTGGCCGGCGGCACCGAATCCATGAGCATGGTGCCCATGGGCGGCAACAAGATCTCTCCCAACCCGAGCCTCGTCGACAGCTACCCTGACGTGTACTTGAGCACCGGCCTGGTTGCCGAGAATCACGCGCGGCAGTCGGCCATCTCGCGCGACCAGCAGGATGCCTTCGCTCTCCACAGTCATCAGAAGGCATTGGCTGCGATCGAGGCTGGACGCTTTCGCGAAGAAATCGTGCCGCTGAAGGTGTCCGTGGTGGACATGAACGGGAACGGATCGAACGGCCGCCAACGATCGATTCCGACCCGTACGATCACCTTCGACACCGACGAGGGGCCGCGGCGTGACACTTCGCCCGAAGCGCTCGCCAAACTCCGCCCGGCCTTTCATGCACAGGGCACTGTGACGGCGGGAAATTCGTCGCAGACCAGCGACGGGGCGGCGGCCGTTCTGATCGCATCCGCGGACTATGCGAAGGGGCACGGCTTGAAGCCGCTGGCCCGCTTCGTGGCCTATGCAACGGCCGGGGTCGCACCGGAGCTGTTTGGGATTGGTCCTGTGCCGGCCATCAAGAAGGTCTTGAAGCTGGCTGGGCTGACACTCGACCAGATCGACCTCATCGAGCTCAACGAGGCGTTCGCCGCGCAGGTGCTGGCCTGCCTCAAGGAGCTGCCAATGGATCCGGCGCGCCTCAACGTCAATGGCGGCGCCATCGCGCTCGGTCATCCGCTTGGTTGCACGGGGGCAAAGCTGACGGCGACCATGGTTCATGAGATGCGCCGACGCGGAAGCCGCTATGGCCTGGTCACGATGTGCGTCGGCGGTGGCATGGGTGCGGCTGGAATCTTCGAACGACTCTGATTAACGAGGACGATGTGATAGCCACGAACAGGCCACAGAGGCTCCGAGACACAGAGACATCATTCCAAACTCTGAGTCTCTGTGCCTCTGTGGCTTGTCCGTGATACCGGGGCATACGCAAAAGGACAAAACTGTCATGACAACTGTAACCGAGCAGGTGATTCGCGGTGGCGCGTGGCTTATCGAAGAAACCGATCCGTCCACCGTCGTGACGCCCGAGCAATTGAGCGACGAGCATCGCCTGATCGCGCAGACCGCCGCCGAGTTCATCGACAACGAGGTCATGCCCAACAAGGATCGCCTGGAGCAAAAGGATTGGGCGCTCAATCGGGAGCTGTTGGTCAAGTGCGGGGCGCTTGGTCTGCTCGGCACCAACGTTCCCGAAGAGTATGGCGGCGTCGATCTCGACAAGATCGCGACGTTGGTCGTGTCCGAACAGCTTTCGCGGGTACTCGTCTTTTGGCGCGACGTTTGGCGCGCAAGCCAACCTCACGGTTCTGCCGATCTACATGTTTGGCACCGAGGCACAGAAACAGAAGTACCTGCCCGGTCTCGTCTCCGGGACCAAGGTGGGCGCGTACTGTCTGAGCGAATCGGGCTCAGGTTCTGATTCCCTCGGCGCCAAGACGCGGGCGATGCGTCAAGCCGACGGCAGCTTCGTGATGTCGGGCGAGAAGATGTGGATTACCAACGGCGGCTTCGCCGACGTCTACGTGATCTTTGCCAAAGTCGACGGTGAGCACTTCACCGCGTTCATCGTCGAACGCGCGTGGGCGGGCGTGTCGAGTGGCAAGGAAGAGCACAAGATGGGTCTGTTCGGGTCGTCGACAACGCCGGTCATCCTGCAGGACGTGAAGGTCCCGGCCGACGCCGTGCTCGGCGAGATTGGTAAGGGCCACAAGGTCGCCTTCAACGTGCTGAATTTCGGCCGCTTCAAGCTGGGCGCGATGTGTTCGGGCGGCGCTCGGGCGGCGATCGGCGAGGCAACGAAATACGCGTCGACGCGCAAGCAATTCGGTACCGCGATCGCCAACTTCGGCGCGATCAAGCACAAGCTCGGTGAGATGACCGCCCGTCAGTTCGCGCTCGAAAGCATGATGTATCGGACCGCCGGTCTGATCGACACCATGGTCAAGAACACATCGCCTGGCAGCGGTCAGGGGGAGCCGACGCTGAAGGCGCTCGAAGAGTTTGCCGTCGAATCTTCGATCGCCAAAGTACTGGGCAGCGAGGTCATCGATTACATCCTCGACGAGAACGTGCAGATTCACGGCGGTAACGGATACGTGCGTGACTACCCCGCCGAGGGCCACTATCGCGATGCCAGGGTCAACCGCATTTTCGAAGGCACCAACGAGATCAACCGGCTGCTGATTCCCGGCATGCTCATGAAGAAGGCCCTCAAGGGCGACCTTCCGCTGATCGCCGCGGCCAAGCGCCTTCAGGACGAGATCCTGAGCCCATCGCTCTCCATTCCAGACGATGGGGACGCGGTGCTTGCCGAGGAGAGCCGGGCCGTCGGTGCATTCAAGAAAGTGGTCCTGATGCTGGCTGGAACGGCGATGCAGCGGTACGGAGAAAAGCTCCAGGACGAGCAGGAAGTGCTCTCCTATATCGCTGACACGCTGATTGACACCTACGCCAGCGAGAGCGCGCTGTTGCGGGCCCTTCGGGCCGCCGACGATGCGTTGCCCACAGCAGACCTTCAGGCGGACGCGGCCCGCGTCTACGTGCACGAAGCCGCGGGGCGCATCGAATTGGCCGCGCGATCGTGCCTGGCGGCCCTGGCCGAGGGCGACATGCTCCGCACACAGCTGGCGGCGCTGCGGCGGCTCATCAAGGTCACGCCGGCCAACACGGTGCTGCTCCGCCGCCGACTGGCGGATGCGACGGTCGCCAGGGGCGGGTATCTTTTCTCCTGACCTCCTGACGCCATCGCCTGGGGCGGGTTGAAGCAAAGCGTCGCAAGTGGTTTGATGGTTCGAATGCGTCTGTGGCTCCTTCCTGCGCTGCTTTTGGTCTCGGCCTGTTCGCCTGAGCCGGCGCAGGACTACGGCGCCCGTATTGCCGCCGAACGGGCACGCAAGGACGAAATGTTCCGGAGCGGGGGCGAAGATTCCCCAATTCTTGCGAAGGACGTTCGTACCTTCCTTCCGCTCGCTTACTTCCCAATCGATGAGTTGTACGCGGTACCGGCGCAGCTTGCACCCGCGGACGAGCAGGTCAGCCTGCAGATGCCGACGTCAACCGGCAAGCTGCGCAACACGACGCGGATCGGTACGCTCGAGTTCTCCATGAGGGGCCAGTCGATGAAGCTGACGGCGTTTCTCGAGGACGGCTCGCGCCGGCTGTTCGTTCCTTTCTCCGATCTGACGAGCGGCACCGAAACATACCAGGCCGGGCGCTACATGAATCTCGATCCAACGCCCACCGGCATCTACATCGTCGACTTCAACGTCGCGTACCATCCGTACTGCTACTACAACCCCGAGTACGATTGCCCGCTGCCACCAAAGGAGAACCGCCTGACACTGCCGATCCGGGCCGGCGAGCGTCTGCGCGCGGCCGACACGACGACATCCCGATGACGATCTCATGGAGCGCACCGCCATGAACCCGCCGCGAACGTTGGGCGAACAACTCGCGGATGCCGCGGACCGTCCGGGACCGGATCTGGCGGCGCCAGCGTTTCTCATCGCCCGCCTGGAATTTCCGCGGCTCGACCCCGGGCCCTATCTCGATCAACTCGACGCGATGGGTGAAGCGGCGCTTCAGCGCATCACCGCCGATCCCGGGCACGACGCGCCGCTCGCGGCGCGAGTCGATGCGCTCAACCGCTATCTGTTCAACGAGCTGGGATTCGCCGGCAATCGACAACAGTACCGAGGACCCGCGCAACAGCTGCCTCAATGAGGTGCTCGATCGTCGCACCGGGATACCCATCACGCTGGCATTGATCTACATCGAAGTCGCTCGACGAGCCGGCTTGCGCGCGGAGGGTGTCAACTTCCCGGGGCACTTTCTGGTTCGCGCACTGCACGACTTGCACACGGACGATCCTGGTGACGGGCTCATCGTCGATCCCTTTCATGCCGGCGCAATCCTGAACGAGCAGGACTGTCGGCGCCTGTTGAGCCGCCATGCCGGCGATGACGCAGCGTGGGAGCCGTCCCTCCTGGCGCGCGCCACCCGTCGGCAGATCCTGCTGCGGATGCTTCTGAACCTCAAGCGGCTGTATGTTCGCTGGCGATCGTTCCCACAGGCACGCGCTGTAGCCGACCTGCTCCTGACGTTGTCCCCATCAGCGGTGACCGAGCTCCGCGATCGCGGGCTGCTCGCCTATCACATGAACGACTTCCCCGCCGCGCTGCGCGATCTGGAACGGTATTTGAAAGTCGCACGCCTGGGCGACGTCGATGACGACCAGCGTAAAGATCACGAGGAAGTCTGGGAGCATGTCAAAGCCCTGCGCAGACGAGTCGCCTCGCTGAACTGAACCTGGAATTTCACGTGGTTCTGCACAACGGTTCTCAACGGAGGTTCTCGACGAAGGTTCTTGTTCGCCTCTCCATCGTGGCACTTGTCATCGCAGCGGCGGGATGCGGTGACTCCGACTCACCGACGAGCCCATCAAATGCCGTGCAGGTGGCGGGCACGTGGATTTACACGTTGCGTCTGACGGGCGCGTCCGGCGGCGAGTGTGTCGGCGCCGATCTGCAGAACGCGCCGCCACCCAACGATGGTGGCACGCTGGAAATCACGCAAAACGGCGCCAGCCTTACGGCAACGGTCCAGAGTCAACTGGTGAGCGGGACCTGCTCATATACCGGAACCGCGAGCAGCAACTCGTTCGTCTTGAATCTCAGCCGGTGCGATGCAGGGATGCTGCAGACTGGGTACGCCTGCTCGAACGGCGCGGTGCGCGATCTCGAATACACCAGCAACCCGATCAACGCGACGGTGTCGGGAACGACCGCGACGGGAACCTCGATCGAAACCTATAACGTCAGCGCCGCGAACACGACGAATCGCGTGGGTGTCCTCACGTTGAACTGGAGCTTCAACGCGACCCTCCGCTAGCTGGCCGACCGAGCCCCAGAGGCGCAGAAGCTGATTACACGGACACGGATAGTGACCCAACCTCGCCGTACAGAAACGCCGACGCGATGATCCCGTTGTGGAAATTGCCGAGATCGAGCTTCTCGTCTGGCGCATGAGCGTTTTCATCGGGCAAGCCCACTCCAAAAAGCACGCACGGTAGACCGAGCTCTTCCTGGAACGTGGCAACCACTGGAATCGAGCCGCCCTCGCGATTGAACACGGGGCGCTGGCCAAACCCTTTCTCGATCGCCCGTCCGGCCGCCTGCACGAACGGATTGTCGAACGCCGTCATCCATGGCTTGCCGCCATGCATCCTTGTGAGTGTGAGGTCCACCGTTTTTGGCGTGACCTTCTTGATGTACGCCTCGAAGAGTTCGCCAATCTTCCGCGGGTCCTGGTTCGGCACCAGCCGCATGCTGACCTTGGCCATCGCGACAGCGGGAATCACCGTCTTGGCGCCATCGCCGGTGAACCCGGCGAGGAGTCCGTTGACCTCGAACGTCGGGCGAGCCCAGATGCGCTCCAGGGTGGTGTAGCCCGCTTCTCCGAACAGTTTCGGGGCGCCAAGATCCTGCCGGTACTTGCGTTCGTTGAACGGCAACCTGGCAAACTCCTCACGCTCCTCCGGGCGCAGCGGCACCACGTCGTCGTAAAAGTTGGGAATCTTGATGCGACCGCTCTTGTCTTTCATCTGGGCGAGGATTTGGGCCAGGGCCATCGCAGGGTTGGCCACGGCGCCGCCAAACGACCCCGAGTGCAAGTCGGACTTCGTGCCACGAAGATCGATCTGATAGTACGCAAGGCCACGTAAGCCGTAGCAGATCGAGGGGATGCCCCGATCGAACATCGGGGAGTCGCTGATGACGACGACGTCGGCCTTCAGCTGATCCTTGTGAGCCGTGATGAAGTTGTCGAGGTTGGCGCTGCCGACTTCCTCCTCCCCCTCAATCAGAAACTTCATGTTGACCGGCAGTCGGCCCTGCTGCTTGATATGCGCTTCAACCGCCTTGAAGTGCATGAACACCTGGCCCTTGTCGTCGGCTGATCCACGGGCGTAGATCTCGCCGTCGCGTACCGTCGCTTCAAAAGGCGGCGACGTCCAGAGGTTCACGGGATCGACGGGCTGAACGTCGTAGTGGCCGTAAAACAATATCGTCGGCGCGCCCTTAGCGCCCATCCACTCGCCGTAGACGACGGGATGCCCTGGCGTTTCTTCGAGCGTCACTTCCTGAAGACCAATCCGGCGCATCTCGTCGGTCGTCCACTCGGCGCAGCGCCTGACGTCAGCCGCATGTTGTGGCAACGCGCTCACGCTGGGTATGGCGAGGTACTGCTTCAGCTCCTCGACATAACGATCGCGATTGACATTGATGAAGTCGACGATTTTGTCCATGGCAGTTTGCCGATTATTGATCGTCGGCGCTCCAGGCGTCGCCCTCGCGGCGCGCAAGCCCCTCGTCCTGCAACTTCAGCAGGTGCGCAAGGACGCTCTCACGGGCCATACGAGTCAGCGGTTCCTCCAAGCCAACATAGATGTGCTCGACGATGGCATTGACCGAGTTGACGCCAGACTCGAGCGCCGCCAGGACCTGCCGCTCGCGTTGTGAACGATGTTCGATGTATCGACGAATCAAAGCCGCTGGATCGTCAATCGGGTCGCCGTGTGCCGGCAACAGTCGCGCCGGGGCGAGGTCCAGCACTCGCCTCAAGGATTGGAGGTATTGCGACAGACTCCCACCCTGAGACGCAAGAATGACGACCGTCGTCCCAGCCGTGACGAGGTCGGCAGAAAGCAGCGTTCTCGTCGGGGCGTGCCAGAGCGCCACGTGATCCGGAGCATGGCCCGGCGTATGTACAACCTCGAGCTCGGAGTCTCCGGCCGGAATGACCTGGCCGTCCGAAAGCGTCTGCCACGTCACGGGATGTTTGGAGTCACGCTCGGGCCACGGGAACTTCGCGAACACGGTGTCCGACCAGCGACTTCCAAGCGCGCTGACACCGGTGATGTGATCGCTGTGGGCGTGGCTCACGACGACGCGTCCAGGGCCGGTGGCCGCAGCCTTTGCGATGTCGTCGAGGTGAGCAGGCAGGCCGATTCCCGCATCGACGAGCACGGGATGACGGCCAGGAAAGAAGTACGTCCAGTTGCCAGCGCCCGTGAGCGGGCCCGGATTGGCGGCGTGAATCGGGACAATCAAAAGAACACCTTCAGGCGTCCGTAGAGGAAGTCGCGGGTCGCGAAACGGCTCAGCACGTCCACACCGTCGCCTGTGAACCAGCCCCCCGAGGCTTCGAATGCGAGATTGTCGCGGAGGCTCCAGGCCGAGATGACGCGTGCGAACACGCTGGCTTCGTTCGGATTGTATACGGCGAACACGCGCAGCGTCCTGGTCTCACGGGCGAACGAGCGATCAACCACAGCAACCAAAGTGACGTCGGCTCGATCAATCTGCGGCGAGACCGCTGAGCTGTTGTCGGTGACCCAACGCCTCGTGGCCACCACCGAGCCGCTTACTCGGTAGGCGCCGGTCCTTCGGTCCACACCGAGGCCGGCTTCGAAGGCTCTTCCGTTCGCCAGGACAGGTCGCTCGATGGCCTGAAGCGTTCGATCCACGAAGGCGGCCACTTCGCCTCGTACACCCCATTCACCGCTGACCGTCTCGAAGTCGCCGCCGAGCATGGTGAAACGAGGAAACCGTTCATGTACAACCGGCAGGAGTTCCGGAGAGAGCGGGATCTCGGCCTCGTACACCGGCAGCGTTTCAAACCCGCGATAGGCAGTGACAGACCAGTCGACTCGGGCCGTGGTCACGTTGGCACGCACGCCCCCCTGTCCACTGGCGGTCGGCGGCGCGTCCGAATGGATCGGCAGATCGATGCAGGGGGGATCGCCACCGAGCGCACACGTCGACCGCGGCGCAACGTTGAATGGCGAGGTCTCCTCATCGAGCTCGTCGTATCGCCCGCGCGTAAAGAACGGCACGTAGAGGGCCTCGAGCGTAAATCGATCGGACGGCAACGCGCGGGCGCGGATCATGGCGACGGGGATTCGCCCTTCGGATCGGCCTTCGAGGAAGAACCTCGAAAGATCCAGTGGATTGACGACGTCGGTGGGCAGAAACTCGTCGAGTCGGCCCCACACGACTCGGCTGAGACCTACGCGAAGGTCTGCTTTCGCCCAGCTCGCTTCGATGTGGAGCTCACGAGGCCTGAGGATGGCGTCGCTTGCGGGCTCGCCCTGCCGATGCGCGAGGAGGCCATCGACGAAGCCTGCAGCAGTCAGCCTGATGCGATCACCGAAGTCGAAACGGCGCTCGAGGAACACTCGCGCTCTGAGCTCACTGACGGTTCCGCTCTCGTCCAGATCGAATCGAACGTCCGGAAACAGATCGGCCATGAGCGAGACATATCCATCCACGCCTTGCGCGCTGACGAGGTCCTTGGGCAGAGCCAGCAGCAGAACCGCCATCAGCAATCGCACGAAAGCCCGGCGGAGCTTCGCCAGAGTCATGCGGGGACGCGAAGACGGCTGGCCACGACGGGCGCGCCAAACACTCGTGGCAGCAGGCTGATGACGGCAGGCACCACGAAGACCTCGGCAATGAAGGCCAGGACCATCGTCACCGCCAGCAGCGAACCGAACCAAGCGGTCGGCCGATAGTCTGACACCATCAACACCGTGTACGAAAGCGCGTTGATAACGGTCGTAGTGAGCGCCGCGCGACCTTCGTTCATCGAAGCGGCCTCGACCGCCTGAAGCGTCTCTGCGCCTGCGGCAACCTCGCGCCGATAACGGCCAATGAAGTGGATGGTGTCATCGTCCACGATGCCGAGCGCCACGCTGGCCACCATGACGGTGGCGACGTTGAGCGAGATGCCCAACCAACCCATGAGGCCGAGGACAACCACCACGGGAAAAGCGTTGGCAACGATGGCGAGGACGCCGAATCGCGCCGATCGAAAGACGAGGAAGATCACACCGAAGACGGTCACAAAGGCGGTCGCAAAGCTGCTGATTTGAGAGACGACCAGATAGTGGTCGAGTGTTGAGAACAGGCGTCCCGATCCCGTTACTGTCGGCGTCACCGGGCTTCCCGTAAAGGCTGCCGCCGCCAACTGTTCGGCCTGACGAATCTGGTCGAATACCAGATCCGAGCTCATCGACGCGAGTTTCACGGCGAGGTGCGCTCGTGAAAAGTCGCTGGCCACGACTCGCGAAAGCTCGATCCGACCTTCATCCGACAGGCCGAACACGAACAGTTCTTGAGCGATGGCTTCTCGCGTGGCGGGCAGCCGATAGGCCTCTGGTAATCCGTCCGACAACTGTTGATTGACGCGTTTGACGTAATCGGCAACTGACGTCACCTTGCGCACGAACGGCAGCCGCGACAGGTCTTGGGAGAGTCGCTCCATTCGTTGCAACGTATCCGGCTCGTTGAACGAGTCAGGTGGCCCCTCCAGCAGAATGTTGAAGCTGTAAATTCCGGAGAGCTGATGATCGACCACGGCGGCCGAGCGCGACAGCGGGTGATTCTCCGGGAAGAAGTTGATGTGGTTGGTGTCGACTCTCAGCCGGCCGATGCCTGCCGCCGCTGCGATCGTCACGAGCACTACGACGGTCAAGACTCCACGGGCATGTCCGTACGCGAAGCGTCCGACCCTTTGCAGCGGACCCATCAGCCAACGCTCCTGCGGCGGCGGTGCCGTGTCGGGACGGACCAGGGTGAGGAGTGTCGGCATCAGGACCAGCGACAGCACGAAGTCCACCATGACGCCGGTCGCGGCCCCAATGCCAAACGTCCGCACGGCGACGACGTCGCTCGTCGCCAGCGACAACATTCCAAGTGCGGTTGTGCCACTCGCTCCCAGCAAGGGCGCGAACAAGTGCCTGATCGACGACTTGAAGGCGTGCTCCTTACTTCCAGTCGCGCGCAGCTGCTGATCGAAGTGCTGCACGATGTGCACGTCATCAGCGATCGCAAGCACGACGACCAGCGGCGTCAGCATGCTGGTCAGGACGTTGAACGAAAACCCCATGGCCGAGTACAGCCCGAGCGTCCAGATGACGCTCACACCGACGGCCAAGGCAATCAACAGCGTCTTCCGAATCGACCTGAACATCCAATAGAGCACCGCTAACGTGATGGCCATGATCGGCGGCGTGAGGTCGGTCGTGTTCGCGATGGTGACCCGGTTGTAGGTTTCGCTGATTTCCAGGCTGCCGTTGTAGAAGACCGTAAAGTCCGCTGGCTTGTCTTTCTCGACGATCGCCCGAATGTCAGCCAGGACCTGGCCGCGGACCTCGTCGATGCGGTCCTCGTCGAAGGTGACGACCACCGCAGTGACAGTGGCGTCCTCGGAGACGATATCGCCGCGCATGAGTGGGTCATCGAGCGCGTCGCGCCGCACTTCTGCGGCCTGGTCGTCGCTCGACAAACGATTCTCGAGCAACGGCGTCACCTCGATCCCGCCATCATCTTTAGCAGTGGCCGCAAGCGGGCGAACGACATTGGCAGTCGCGAGACTTTGGACACGCTCGACGCGGTCGACCTGCTCGAGCTCTCGGGTGATGCGGTCGACGTACTGGAGGCCGGCCGCCGTGAAGATCCTGGTGCTTTGAAGCGCGACAATGAGTAGCCGCGTGCCGCCGAACTCCTGACGGAAGCGCTCGTAGTCCTGGTAGGTGGAATCGTCCTTCGAGATCCACGCGCTCAAGTCGTTGTCGATGCTGGTGAGGTTGGCGTGGGGGGCAAACGCAGCTGCGCCCACCATGACCAACGCGGAAAGCGCGAGGCGGAAGCGGTAGAGGAAATCGGCGAGCCTGTCCGGAGCGCTCAAGGCTCGCCCTGTTCGAGCACCCGTCGCGTGAAGGCTGCCTCGGTCAGTCCGGTGTTGTATCGCGCCTTGGTCACGACGAGCTCGGTACGGGTCTTCTGGAGCTCGTTGCTCATGACCACATCGGTCGCAGTCCACACCCCGTCAATCGGCTCGAGACGACGGACGTCGAAAACCTTCTCGCGTTCGTTCCGACGATTGAACACGTTGGCCCCGACGACGACGAAGTTGTCTTTACGAACGAGCGACTCGGTTCGCGGGTAGGCCGATTGTTTGTCAACGGCCCTCGACTCCAACCGCCAGACCCGGTGCGACCGACCGTCAGCGTCTATCCACGATGTCTCTTGATCCACGAAGCGGTAGGTGTAGTCGTCGAGCTCACGGCCACCGATGTCTTCGTACGAAAGATCGCTGCCGACAAAACTCTCCTGCTTCTCGGAGCCGGCAATCCGTCGCACGCGCCCGAGCGCCGGAAGGTACAGGAACCGTTCGTCGTCCGCGGCGGGGTGTTCCCAGACCAGCAGTGCGGTGCCCTTGATGTCGTTGGGACCGTGAAAGCGCACCAGGACACGATCGCCCCGGGTCGCATTGCCTCTCAACCCCAGCACGACCAGCGAGCGCTCGCGCACTCGCTCCTGGCGATCGAACAGGCGCATCGTCATCTCCAGGCGCGAGTCTCTGCCGGTGTCGCGCTCGTCGATTTGACTGGCGACCCACTCGGGGGTTTCGACGCGGGGCGCTTGCGCGCTCAGGGACGGGCTGTCAGCGCAAGGGCGACGACGATCCGCATGAGCTGGGCGGCGCGCATGACGATGGGGTGATTATGTGAAACGTTTCACAAGATCGCAAGTTGCGGCGTCGAGTTCTCACGTGTTCTACACGGTTCGGGCGAACCTGCTACTTTATGGCGATGGGCGACGAGATCCTCATCTTCGGCAAAGACACTTGACCCTATACGACAGCCGCCCGTGAGGAGTACGAACAGCGGCAGGTTCCGGTTCGCTACATCAACGTCAAGAAGGACGCGGCGGGTCTGCAGCGCATGCTGACCTTCTCGAAGGGTCGTCGCCAGGTTCCCGTCATCGTCGAGGGCGGCCAGGTCACAATCGGGTTTGGCGGCACTTGAGGCGTCTGATCACCTGTAGGTTACAGGTCAGAACCCTTCGTGAAGAACCTTCGTCAAGAACCCGTAAGAACCCCGTCAAGAACCCCCGTTGAGACCCTCGATCGACGGTCCAGCCACAACGACAGCAGGACGTAGTACGCCGGGAAGATCAACGAAAGCCCAATCCACGGGCCGTCAGTCGCCGGCAGGCGCCAGGTGATCCAGGCGAGCAGCACCGCCCACACCGCGCCAAGACCGTTGGTGACGCCGCTGAGTGTCCGCGTTCGGGAGGGATAGACATAGCGCAGTGGCACGAAAACAAGCAGTGCGAAGCCGACCAGGATGATGGCGTTGACTGCCGGTGGCAGATGCAGCACGTACATGTAGAGCGCGATGAGATTCCAGTACAGACGGGAATCCGGTGAAGAAATGGTCCGTGGTTTCGACTTTGGCCGCGGTCTGGCTGAAGCCGTAGGCGCTTGCCATCAGAACCAGCGAACCTACCCACACGCCTGTGCCCTGCGGCAGCGCACCCGCGTGGATGAGCAACAGCACTGGAATGAAGACGTATGTGAGGTAGTCGATGATGTCGTCGAGGCGCGCCCCATCGAAATCGGGTAGCAACTCCTTGACACGCAGTGCACGTGCCAGCAGGCCATCGGTCGCGTCGATGAAGAGCTGCAAGCCAAGCCACAAGAAGGCGCCGCGATAGTCCCCCTGGATGACAGCCAGCGTCGCGGCGAGCGCGACTGCGGCACCAAGGCCCGTGTACGCATGTGCGAGCCAGGGGGTCATTTGATCAGTCCACGGTCCACGGTCCACGGTCTCCGGTGTGAACGGATCTCCGGCCCTGCAACTTTGAACTTGTAACTTGTAACTTGTAACTTCCTTTCAGTCCATCGTCTGGCCGCCGCAGATGTTGTAGGCCTGACCTGTGATCGCACTCGACTCAGGCGCGGCCAGGAACCGCGCGAGACGTCCCACCTCCTCGGGCTGGATGATCCGCCGGATGGGCACCGCGCCAATCGCTTGATCGCGGAACTGCTCAAAAGTCGTTCTCGTCGCGTGTGCGCCGCTGGTCATTCCCTCGATGGCCATATCGGTCTCGACCCACCCTGGCACCAGAGCATTGACCGTAATCCGGCGCGGAGCGAGCTCGAGCGCCAGCGCTCTCGTGAAACCGATCACGCCATGCTTGGCCGCGCAGTAGGCCGTGTAGCCTGGGACGCCAAATCGACCCAGCACCGATGACATGTTGATGATGCGCGAGCGGTCGGGCATCAGCGGCAAGCACGCACGCGTGACGAGATACATACCGAAAAGATTGACGTCCAGTGTTCGCCGCCAGCGATCGATGTCAGACGTTTGAACTGGCTCGCCACCACCGACGCCCGCGTTGTTGATGAGAACGTCGATGGCCTCTACCTGCCGGCTGACTTCCACCAGCCCCGACGCAACCGATTCGCGATCCGAGACATCGACCACGATGGCGGTCGCCCGAGCGCCAGCCTGGCGGATCTGATCAGCGCTGGTATCGAGCGTGGACCGCGTTCGACCGACGACGACGACGTGTGTGGAGGCATCGGCGAACGCCAGGGCGATGGCACGACCGATCCCGCGCCCACCGCCCGTGACCAGCACGGTGGTTTCCACTACTCGTCGTCCTCGTCATCCTTGTCACGGCGGGCGTGATACCGGGAGAATTCTTCCATGTAGGTCAACGACTCCAACGACCGCATTCGATCGAAGAACAGCACACCATCGAGGTGATCGGATTCGTGCTGGATTACGCGAGCGGGGAAATCACTCGCCTTGAGCTCGAGGTGATTGCCGTGGCGGTCGAGCGCTGACAACACGATCTGCGCGGCTCGCGGCACCAAGCCACGAATATCCGGGATGCTCAGACAGCCTTCCCACCCTGCAATGGTGTCGGAGCCGACGACCTCGATCTGTGGGTTGACGATCGCAATCGGCTCGCCCTCGCCGCGGCCATCGGAGTCGAGGTGAGCGACGAAGATTCGCAGGCTCTCGTGAACCTGAGGCGCGGCCAGCCCCACGCCTGAGTACTCGCGCATCGTGTCGATCATGTCGTCGATGAAGCGTTGAGTGCCAGGACTCTTCAGTTCGAGCTTTTTGAGCGCCCTGGCTTTCTGCCGCAGGACGGGATGCCCCATCCGGGCCACCTTCAAGATCGACATACGCCGGATCTTATACTTGGGGTCAGGTCACGAAAAACGATTTCGATGCACAACCACGGCGATCGTTCGGCATTTCGGTTCTGTCCGGTTTGCGCCGCGCCGCTCGAACCTCGTGCCCTCAAGGCCCACGAACCCATGCGACTCGTCTGCACCAACGAGCACTGTGGGTTCGTCTTCTACCTCGACCCCAAGATCGCGGTTGGGACCGTGATTCAAATGCCCAACGGTGCCATCGTCCTCGTCAAACGGGCAATCGAGCCCGGGTATGGCAAATGGGTGTTCCCCGGCGGCTATGTCGATCGCGGCGAAGAGATCACACTGGCCGCGATTCGAGAGGCGAAAGAGGAAGCCGGTGTGGACGTGAGGCTCGACCGGTTGATCAACATCTACTCCTACGTCGGACGCACGCCCATCGTGGTCGTCTACGCTGCAACATATCTCGGCGGCACGCTGACCGTGGACGATGAAGGACTCGACGTGCGGACCTTCGACCCTCAGACCATCCCGTGGGATGAACTGGCGTTTCGAAGCACCTACGAGGCGTTGAAGGACTTCCTGGCGGGCGATCCCGACGGCCCGGTCAAACCGCGTTAGTCGGAAAGGCCTTCGGCCTTACGCTCCGACGCGGTGATTTTGCCGCCAGCAGCAAGGACCGCCTCGTCTCGCGAGGCGATGGTTTCAATCGGCCGGACGTGCTTTCTGACGACCGCACTCGTCCCTTGGATGCGCAGCTTCGACATCAGGAACGCGAACTGCTCTTGAAGCGAGGCGCCGATCGTGTCGCGCACGTCAGCGGGAAGAGCCCACAATTGCTGTTTGAACGGTCCGATCGCCTTCTTGCGCGCCTTGTAGATGAACTGCTCTTCCGTGTCCTTGGCCTTCTTCTCTTCCTGCGCGTGCTCCCGAACCCAGGTGTACATCTCCTCACGGAGCGAGGGTGGAAACGCCGGATGGTCGTACACCATGTTTTGAAAGTTGGTTGCGAGATGGATTTCGCACGCGCCAACGCGGGGAAACGCGTCGAAGGCGTCGGGTGGAAGCGTCGACGCGCCATGTTGGACAGCGCCCGCCAACCCGTATTGCTCGCGCGCTACTCGTGACAGTTCTTCGAGCGCTTTCAGGTCGATCTTCACGTCGGTCAGGAGCTTGCCGTCCGGGCCGATGAATCCGCCGTGCGCGGTTCCGGTCTGCACGCTGATCTTGCTGATGCCGACGGACGGGCCGCGCCGAGCCAACGCCGCCGTGTAACCGCGCATGAACGCGTGCAGCTCGTTCACGTCAGAGTTCTTGCCGCCGACCTCGCCGATCTCTCCGCCAACCGAAACCGTAATGCCCGCAGGCTCGTGCCGACGGATGAACGCGGTGAAGTCAGCCGCCAGATCGCAGTTGACGGCCTGCTGCTCGTCGAGTGTCGCCTTTTCGAGATCGACCAGTGTTGACGTATCGATGTCGATGTTGAAGAAGCAGGCGGCCATCTCCTCACGAATCAAGGCACGCAGCGCATCCAGCTCCTTGTCGCGGTCGGGCGAAGCGTACTTTTTGAGCGCGACCTGCACGTGGTCGCCCTGAAGGAACAACGGCCCCCGAAACCCTTCGCGCAATGCAGCGGCCATCATGACGGCCGCATATTCGTGCGGGCGTTGTTCGGTGTAGCCGATCTCGGAGCGGGCGATCTCGAGTATGAACGCACCGGCATCGAGCGCTTTCGCGGCTCGAATCACGGCCCGGCCGGTATCGTAGGCCATCGCTCGCACGTTGATGGCTGGGACGGTAAACCCACCGGCTTCGCCTCGTCCCATCGCCATGTAGAGGTCGTGAATGGAGGCGAAGCGGATACCCGCGGCAGCGCCAAGCTGCAGCAGCACCCAACGGGCCGTGCCCTTGGTTTCGGCATCGCTCCCCAATGCGGCGGTGCGGGCCAGGCGATCGATGAGATCAGGGGATAGTGCGCCGGAGACCGTCACGCGATCCGTCAGGACCGTCGCAACCCCCTTCAGGGCCTCGGTCAACTCGCGAACTGTGGTGAACACCATGACCTCCTCAAACGGCGGATTTTACCATCGCACGCGGGTACGAGAGTTCCTCGACCACGGCCTCGGCGACCGCGCGCCGGACCATCTCGTCAATCGGCAGCGTGCGCTCGGCGGCCTCGATTTCGGCGGCGCGGGCGCGGGTCACGGGGTGACGCGGCGTAAACAGCGTGCAGCAATCCTCGTCTGGAACGATGGAGATGGCATAGGTGCCAAGACGTGTTGCCTCGGCCGTAATCTCTTCCTTGTCCATGCCCACCAGGGGGCGCAACACCGGCAGCGTGGTGGCCGCCGCGATCGCGGCGATGTTTTCGAGTGTCTGTGACGCGACTTGCCCCACGACCTCGCCGGTCACCAGCGCCCGTGCGTCGACGTCTCGAGCGATTCGCTCCGCGATCCGGAACATGAGCCGTCGATAGACCACGACCCGCAGCGGCCCCGGCACACTCAACGTGATCTGCCGTTGGATCTCGCCGAAGGCGATCAGAAACAGGCGCGTGTGGAGCTGATAGCGGGTCAGCAATCGTGCCAGCTCGATCACCTTGTCCTGCGAGCTTCGGGAAACGAACGGATACCCGTGAAAGTGAATCAACGTCGCGCGGCACCCGCGCCTGATCATCCTCCACGCCGCCACTGGAGAGTCGATTCCGCCCGACAGGAGGACCGCGACTCGCCCTGACGTTCCTACGGGCAGACCGCCGATTCCGCGAATCTTGTCGTAGTAGTAGAACGCCGCGCCCGGCACAATCTCGACACCGATCACGAACGACGGATTGGACAAGTCGACGGGCCACCCGCGCGCGTCCTGAATCCGGCGACCAATGACGCGCTCGACTTCTGGAGACAGGATGGGAAACGTTTTGTCCGCGCGTCGAACCGACACGCGAAAATTGGCGACCGGTTCGCTCGGCAAGTGTTCGACGATCGCGGCGGCCAGCCCTTCCAGGTCCCATCCCGTGCGTCGCGCGAGAGAAAAGTTTGCCAGGCCGCTCGTGTGCGCCAACCGATCGCGCACTTGCGACCAGTTGGCATCGGGGCCAAGCAGGATCTCGATGCGCCCCATCGGCGTGCGAATCTCGCGCACATCGAGGTCCGACAGCAGAGTGTGCAGATTTCGGATCAATCGGCGAAGAAACCAGGGACGGTTCCTCCCCTTCAGCGCAATCTCCTGGTAGTGCGCGATCACTGACTGCATGCTTCGAGGCACTCGAGCGCGGCGGCGGCCGCACGGTGACCTGACACCACGGCACTCTCAATCGTAGCGGGCAGACCGGTATCAATCCAGTCGCCGGCAAGAATAAGCCCGGCGACTGGAGTGAGCGTCGACGGCCGCGGCGGCCCACCCGGCCGCAACGAGAAGGTCGCACGCCGCTCGCGGAGGACAACGGCGTGTCGCAACGGCGCCTGCCGAAAGGCCGGCAACGCTCCAGTAAGCTCGTCAAGCGCCGTCTTGACAACCGCGCGATTGGACGCCGAGCAAATCTCGTCGGCGCCGCTGGCGACCATCGACAGATGCGACTGCGATGACCCCACGAGCCGGCCCTTGTCAAAGACCCACTGGAAGGTTCGCGCCGGAAGCCCGATGACCACCTCGTCCAGTCGCTGCGGCGCAGCGAACCAGAGGTTGACGGTGACGATCGGGGAAGAGCCGAGGGCGGACGCGTTGGCGACAATCCCTTCCAAGGACGCTGGGACCTCGTCGAACAGATCGGCCAGCGCGAACCACGGCACGGCGGCAATCACCACCGGCGCGGGCAACATGCGGTCGCGAAGGATGACCCCAGAAACGCGGCCTTCCGAGACCACGACACGTGCGGGCGCATTCGTCGTCACCTGTGACCCTGCTGATCGCAACCGGGATGACGTGGGTGTTGCGGCCAGGTCATCGAGCGGGACAGCGGCCATCAACAGTGTCGAGGCGCTGGGATCGGGCCCGAACATCCGCGACAAGACGGTGAGAAAACTTGCCGCACCCGCCACATCAATCGACTGATTGAGCGCCGCCAGGGTCAACGGCTCCCACAGCATGGCGCAGAGCCTCGCCGGCTGGCCGTGCCGACGGAGCCACTGGTGAACCGTCAAGTTGTCCGTCACCCCCCAGCGGCCACGAAGGGCGCTGCCCAGTCGCAGCACCGACAGCCGCTCCCGAAGACTGAGCGCATCCCACGCGAGCACGCCGCCAATCAGATGGAGCGGCGCAGGAAGCGGCGGTAAGACCAGCGCACTGCGTCGGCCCCGCTCGTCGACCATCGGCAACCGAAGTGTCGACGGCCAGTGCAACTTGTCGAGAGCCCCGATTCGGCGGAGGAACGTGAGCGTCTCCACGTAGCAGCCCGCCAGCACGTGGTGCCCGTTGTCAATGCGCTCGCCAGTCGTTGGGTCGCGAAACGACGTGGCGCGGCCGCCGAGGCTGGGGCGGGCCTCTACGAGATGGACCGAAGCTCCGTTCTCGACGAGCGCCGTGGCCGCGGACAAACCCGCGAAGCCACCGCCAATGACGATGACATCAGGCATGCTCACGCGGTAGACAGTGGCCAGTTACCAGTTACCAGTTGCCAGTCGCCAGTTGTCAGAACGGCTTCGAGTCCATCGTGCGACAACGGCAAGCGTAATCCCGCAAGCGTCCTCGCCCAGGTGTTGAAAGCCAAAAGGGCACGCGCCGGTCGCGGCACTCGAATGACCTGCGTGAACACGTCGTAATCACGGCGTTCGATGCGCCGGAGGATGTCCCGATAGATCGCGCCCATGATCTCCGCGGCCACGAGTCGGCGCGCTTCGGCGCGTGGCAGGGCCTGAGCCGCGCGCTTGAAGTACTCGCGCGCCCGAGCCGCCTGAAACGCCAAGAGCGCACGAACCGGCTCCGTGACTTTGCCGGAACGAAGATCCTCTTCGCGACACGAAAACCGTCGTAGATCCTCTTGCGGAAGGTAGACACGGCCGCGTGTGAGATCGACACCCACGTCCCGGATGATGTTCGTCAACTGCAGGGCGATGCCCAGGTTCACGGCGTATTCGCGGGCGCCTGCCTCGCGACAGCGAAAAATCTCGATGCACACCAGGCCAACCGCCGACGCCACTCGACGGCAATACTGCAGCAGGTCGTCGATGGTTTCATAGCGAGCGTGCTGCAGATCCATCGCCACCCCGTCGATCACATCTTCAAACGGCTGACGCGCCAGATTGAAAGTCGCGATGAATGGGTGGAGCGCTCGGCCTTGTCTGGTCAGCGGTGTTGGCGCGTTGGGGGCCTCGTCAAAGCAGCGAGCCAGCTCTGCTCGCCAGGCGGCCAGTTCGCTGACCGCGTGCTCGGGCGCGCCCTCGTCTACCGCGTCGTCCACGGCGCGGCAGAAGTCCCAGACTGCCACGATGGCGTTGCGCTGGGCCGGCGGGAGCATCAGGAACGCGTAGTAGAACGAGGTGTCGCGGGCCACGTGAGCAGCGTGTCCAACCCTATCACCAATAGGTCGCGACGGCGTAACCGTGGTCGACGAGTGAACACGTCAAAGTCAACCTCCTCTAATCGGTCGAGGACGCGTACGCCGCCAAGCCAGGTCGCCCGAAGCTCGTAACGAAGCCGGCCTTGAACCGCATCGCAAATCGGCCGTCCAGCCAGAAAGCGATCACGCGTTCGATGGACGGCGCGGCCGATGGCCGTCTTCCACGGCGCTGACATCACACGGCGATCGAGATCCGCCGTGGACGCACCGGTTCGGACCCATTCCTCTTCGGGCAGATAGAGCCGGCCCTGTTCCCAATCGATCGCCAGGTCTTGCCAGAAGTTGGTGAGCTGAAGCGCAGTGCACACGGCGTCCGACCACTCGTCGTGGGCAGCCGATCGATATCCCGCAACACGCAGCATGAGGCGACCGACGGGATTGGCCGACCGTCGGCAGTAGTCGAGCACCTCGTCCCAGGTTTTGTACCTCGTGGTCGTGACGTCCTGCCGAAACGCGCTCAAGAGATCGTCGAACAACGCGGTCGGCAGGTCGAACTTCGCTCGCGTATCGGCAAGAGCAATGAACACCGCGTCACGGGGCGACCCGTGAAGGTGCTCCTGCCACCCGTCGAGCAACGCCAGGCGCTCGCCGGGGGCGCGTCCGGGCTCGTCGGCAATGTCGTCAGCCCCGCGCGCAAAGGCGTAAATGGCTGCGATGTGCGGACGCATCCGCGCCGGCAGCAAGCGGGAGGCGACCGGAAAATTCTCGTAGTGAGTGCGGGCAATCTCGAGGCACGCCGCGTAGGCGTCGGCTACCACTCGGTTTCGGCCACACCGGCGCGATGATTCGAGGCGCGCGCCATGACGAACAACAGATCGGAAAGCCGGTTGAGATAGACGAGAATAATGGGCTCGACGCCCTCACCTAGGGCCAACGTTGCGCGCTCGGCGCGGCGACACACCGTCCGCGCCAGGTGCAGCGCCGCCCCGGGCGCCGCTCCTCCCGCAAGAATAAAGTGTCGCAAAGGGGGAAGTTCGGCTTCCAATCGATCGATCCACTGCTCGAGTCGTGTGACACTGTCCTCGTTGATCACAATCTTCGAGACCCGTGGGGCAATGCGATGCGAGGGATCCGCCAAGCGCGCGCCAAGCGCAAACAGATCGCGCTGCAGCGTGACGACCATGTCGGCCAGCTCGCGATCGAGGCCGACCGCTGCCGCGACGCCCAGTGCCGCCTGCACTTCGTCGACCTCGCCATACGCCGCCACGCGCGGATTGGTTTTGGCGACGCGTGTGCCGTCGAACAAGCTGGTCTCGCCACGATCCCCGGTTTTTGTGTAGATTTTCACCAGCGGCGATTATAGAGGCGGCGATTTGGGCGCCCGGGCGGCACACGCGAGATCCGGGAGCCGCTCGAGACGCCGGCCACGTCCTTCACCCACCCATCACCTGCCGGCGCCGCGGTTGCGTCAACGGTTTCGCCGCCAACTTCTCGCGTGGTATCGCGCGAACGGCCGCGACCTTCCGTGGCGGAAGACCGACGACCCGTACCACATTCTCGTCTCCGAGATCATGCTGCAGCAGACCCAGGTGGATCGGGTGCTGCCCAAATACCGGGAGTGGCTGGACAAGTATCCGTCGCTCGAAGCGCTGGCCGCTGCGCCGGCAGACGAGGTGCGACGGACCTGGTATCCACTGGGGTACAACATCCGGCCCGCGCGGCTGCAGTCGATTGCGCGCGAAGCCGTCGATCGGTTTGGCGGCGAACTGCCGTCAGACGATGAGACTCTGCGATCGTTTGCCGGAATCGGGGAATACACGGCTGGGGCGATTCGCAGTTTTGCCTTTCGTGAGCGCGCCGCCATCCTCGACACCAACGTCGCGCGCGTCTTGTTGCGAATCTTCATCGGCCGCGGCGACGCCAAGCAGCATGCGATGCGCCGGCGATTGTGGCAAGTCTCGGCGATCCTCGTGCCACATCGTCACGTTTTCGACTTCAACCAGGCGCTGATGGATTTCGGCGCGACGGTGTGCGTCGCCCGCAAACCGTTGTGCCTCGTGTGTCCGATGAAGTCGATGTGCCGCGCCTTCCCGTGGAATCCCGGGAACGAAGCACGGAAGACCTAGCGAGGCTCCGCCTCGAACCGCTGAGCATGTTGACTGCGGCGGTCTGGAAGCCGATCCATTTCGTCAGAGGTGCACACGGTTTCCACGGCCGAGACGGATCCGCCGTGCGGCGCGGTAGTATTACTACTATCGCGTGTCCTGAGTCGGAGAAGGGATGGCACCTCAACCACTCTCCTCATCGCGTGATCGCCTTCTCCAGGCGGCTAAGCGCCTGTTCGCCGCAAACGGTTACGAGCAGACCGCCACCTCGACCATCGCGCGACAAGCTGGTACCTCGGAATCGCAGCTCATGCGCTACTTCGGCGGAAAGATCGGTCTGCTCGAAGCGGTCTTCGACGCCGCATGGCGCGACCTGGACGAGAAGACGCGCCACGCCGTGGGCCGTCGCACAACGTCTCGAGAAATCCTGCTGGAGACCTTGCAGACTTTTTTGGCGACCCTGGCCCGCGATTCCGATCTCGCGATGCTGTTGCTTTTCGAAGGGCGTCGTCTCCGCGGCGGCGAGCCACGGGTTCGGCTGGCCAAAGGGTATGTCGGGCTTGCCGAGTTGCTCCGAAATGCCATCCGCGCGGGCCAGGCGGCACGCGAAATCGATCGCTCGCTCGATGCGGCGGCCGTCGCGTCAGCCCTTCTGGCCGCAACCGAGGGGCTCGTCCGCGATCGATGGCTGGCGCGAGGATCCGGCGGCCGGCCATTCGCGGAGCGTGAGATTCAGAAAACCCTCAACGCGCTGCTGGACGGCATCGTCTCGGCGCGCCCACCGCGCCGCCGACGCTCAACGTAGTGTCTAACCTTCTGCGACCAGTCGCTCGATGAGGGCGGCGTCGGCCTCCGGAAACCGCAGCCGCCCCAGATCGTTTCGCCGCACCCACTGCATGTCCTGACCGAGCATGGGCTTCGGTTCGCCCTCGAACCGACAGCGATAGAAATGCAAGGCGATCGTCTTGTCAGGATAGGCGTGCGTCACACTGTAGATGCAGTCGCCCACATTACAGACGATGTCGAGCTCTTCGTGGAGCTCGCGGCGCAGCGCCTCGCTGTGAGTCTCCGTGGGAAGCGCCTTGCCACCGGGAAACTCCCAATGCCCGGCAAGATGCGCTCCGTCCGGGCGAAGGGTGAGAAGAAACCGGCCATCTCGCTCGATGACAGCCGCGACGACAACCACTGCCTCGCTGGGGGTCACACCGCTAGTCAGGGCGCTGATCCAGGCATTTTCACGATCTCAATCGTCTCGGCCTGGCGGGTTCCGATCAAGTGGCTTCAACTTCAGTGTGAAGCTCAGCGGAACGCGACCGGGATTGAAACAGAC
The DNA here is from genome assembly GCA_963802675.1 of uncultured Acidobacteriota bacterium. Classification (GTDB taxonomy): domain Bacteria; phylum Acidobacteriota; class Vicinamibacteria; order Vicinamibacterales; family UBA2999; genus JACCSI01. The sequence goes on along the minus strand of CAWDJL010000013.1, from coordinate 485,843 downwards.
TTTGTCATCGCATGCCTGATATTCGAGCGCCCCGGTGACGGTCACAGACGTCAGGCCTGCGAGCATCTTCTGGATCTCCGGTGTCGCGAGAATCGTCACATCATTCGTCAGGCGAAACGGTGATTCGTAGACTTCGACCCGCTCGTCGAGGGGCTTGAAGTAGTAGATCTGCGACGGTGGGTACTGCATCCCGTTTACTCGAAGCCACGGCTGCGGATCAACAACCAGCCGGACAGTTTGGTAGTCGTGTTTGCCGGGCGCATACACGTGCATCCCACGACGCGGTGTCACGGAAAGAACGATTGTCAGCCGCTCGCCCGGCGCGACGGTTGTGTCACTGATCGAGGCGTTCACGGTCAGGTGCGCAGTGCTGGCGCTCATCGTGTCCCCGACGGGATCGAGCCCCTGTCGGGCCAAAATGCTCGCAGCCGTGTGGCGCTCCTGGTAGGCGTCTTCGAAGAAGCGGGCCGTCACTGCGCCCTTTCGATCGACGATGAACGTGCCGGGATGCGGGACGCCGTACGCGCGATTCTTTGGTTCCACCGAGTCGTTGAAGAGTCCGTACTGCTTGATGATCGCGGATCCTGGATCAGAGACCAGAGGGTAGGTGATCCCACGAGAGTCGGCGAACTTCTTCAGCGTCTCGACCGAGTCGTAGCTAATCGCGACGAGACCCAGGCCCTGCTTCTTGATGTCGTCGTAGCGGTGTTGCAGCTCCACGAGCTGCGTCTTGCAGTACGGTCACCAGTCCGCGGAGCGGAAAAAGACCAGCATCGCGCCGTCGGGGCCGAGCGTCGTGTTCAGCGTTTGCGTACGGCCGAACTGGTCGGTCCCAGAGAACGGCGGCACTGAGCTGCCGACTTGCGGGCCGAGCAGGGTCGTGTCTACCGCAGGCTGGGCCTCCACGAATCCGGCGGTCAAAGACACCCAAATGGCAATGACCACGAGCCGCAGAATGGCACCAGGAGAAACAGTACCCACGAAAGCTCCCACCTCTCTCCGTTCAGTCCACCGGCCACCGATCAGCTGATCACTGATCACTGATCACTGATCACTGATCACTGATTAGCGCCGCCGCTGGGGCAGTACCGTCACGAAGAAGTCGCCGGTGTTGTCGCGCAGCTCGTCGTCGTTGATTCCGACAAACAGTTGCCCGTCGGCCGGCATCGTCACGGTTGCGTTGGCACCAACCGCAAACGGCGCCGAGTTGCCGACGCGTGCAATGAGCTGGCCGGCGAGACTTTGGGGTATCGGCGCGCCGGGGGTCCGTCGTTGCTGCAGCGAACCATCCGGTACTGCGGCGTCCTCAGCATTGTCCGACAGCTGCACGCGGCCCGTTACCGTGAAGTGCACCCTGTCACCCTGCCTTACCCGTACTTGGGTCGCTACCCATGCCATGTTGCCAGGTACGCGAATAGCGCCCGACGGCGACGGATCTACCGGCGCGGGCAGCGTGGAAGCCCCAGGAAACCGACCCAGGTAGAGGCGGCCGACCTGGTTGAGCGGCATTCGTCGCTCCTCGCCGCCGGTTTGGAAGTAAAGGGTATCGGGCGTGCCGGCTTCCGCAACCCGGACATCGACGAATCGTCCGGTCATAGTGGAGCTGTCCTTCAATACGACCAGGTGATCGTCACCTCGGGCCTTCGACAGTTCGGTTTCCGGCAGACCCGACGCACCGCCGACGAAATCGATCAGCGCCACGTTGCCGACAGGAATCTTCCGTTGATCTGCCAGGCTCAGGCGCACGTAAACGACACCGTTGGCAATGCCTTCGAACTGACCGGCGACGCGCTCGCCGCTGCGAAGGAGCACCGTCGCGCGGTCTTGATTTGCATTCGCGAGTAACAGGCCCGGAAGCATGACGACAGCCAGGGCCACCATTGAGAGACGCTTGCGGGTAGTCATGCGGCTGAGCCTGCAAATGGAGCGCCATGCCCACTCTGGGCGAAAACGGTTAACGGAAAGCTCGGCTATTTGGTTGTGGGCACGGTGCTCTCAACAAACGGCAAGGCGGATACCTCGGCTTGAACACTCTCATTCTGCTGAAGCCGAACGAGAACGGTCGTTCCAGGCGCAGTGAAATCACGCTGCACGTATCCAAGGGCAATTCCGCCTTCGAGCGTTGGCGACCAGACCGCGCTTGTGATTCGCCCGATATCGCGGCCGTTGCCAACAATGACGCTGCCACGCTCTGGTAGAACGCCCTTGGACAATCGTAAGCCGACGAGCCGCTTCGCCACACGACCCTGTCCCCGATGCATGACACGGACGATGACCTCTTGACCGACGTAGCACCCCTTCGTGAACGAGATGGCGCGATCCTCGATTCCAGCTTCGAGCGGAATCGTGTGTTCGTCCATGTCGATCAAGAAGGCCGGACGCCCGGCTTCGACTCGTATGACGTCGAGTGTTTCAAGCGTGGTGCGTTGTCCACCATGCTCCACCAGTAGTCGCACCAACATCTCTTCGTCGGACTTCGATACGAACAGGCTGTAGCCGGGAATGCCGAATACGTTGTCAGCGACGATCGCGCCGTACCGGGCCACGTGGCTTTCGAGGTCCCCGACGACACTCGGCGCGAGCGGACCATGGACGTCCACAACCGCCGTCTGCTGAGACGCATTCGTGACCTGCGCGTCCTCGGAAAACAGCAGACCATCCAACCGTGCCTGGAGACTTTCGGCGAGGCTCCCAGGCACGTCGAGAAGCGCTCGATCCGGAAGGTTGACCACCCGGAGATCCGTGATCATGCGTCCTTGAGGCGTGAGGTAGGCGGCATCCTGGACTCCGCCAATCGCCAGGGCCAAAACGTCATTGGTCAGCAGGCCCTGCAGCCACGTCATCCGGTCAGCCCCGACGACCGCCAAAACTCCGCGGTCGCCCCGAAGGACGACGCCCGCGCCGTGCCGCAATGCTTGGTAGCCCTCTGTGGAAAACATGGATAAGCTGGTCTCTTCGCGATGAAGCACTTTCATTTTAGTCCGCTGTACACGCTCACCTGTCTGCTGGCGTTATTCAACCCGCCGCTGATCTCCCAGCCTCTTGTCGTCGCTGCCCCGGAGGGTCATACCTATACGGTCTTCCTCCGATCGCGCGCCGTCGGTCAGGAGAGCGTGTCGGTCGTTCGACAGGGGGACGGATGGCTCATTCGCGGGAACAATCGATTGGCTCCGCCGCTCGACGTCGTCACGCGAACGGCCGAGATAGCGTATGACGCCGAGTGGCGTCCCACGCGATCGATCGTCGAGGGGACATCACAGGGACGAGAGGTTTCGGTCAAAACGACTTTCGCGAATGGTCAGGCGTCGTCCGAGATTTCCGTCGCGGGAACCGCGTCGACCAAAGTCGATCAGGTCGCGAGCGATACCATCGTTCTCCCCAACGCGTTCTTCGGCTCCTATGCGGCTCTCGGCCGCCGTCTCGCCGGGAAGTCGGCCGGAACGACATTCCATGGCTACATTGCCCCACAGGCCGAGGTTCCCATACGGCTCGAAGGGGTGTTTCCGGAGCGGATCGAAACCGCGAAGGAGGCGATCGCGGCCACGCGTTATGCCCTGGTGGTCTCTAATCCCGGCGGCGACCTTCCACTCAGCGTCTGGACAGACGCCGACGGAACGTTGCTGCGAATGAGTGTGCCGTCGCAGATGCTCGATGTCGCACGAGAAGACATCGCGTCCGTTGCCACGCGAACGACGGCCTTCTCACTTCCCAATGACGAATCGGTGCGCATACCCGCGGCGGGCTTCGGGCTGGCAGCAAGCGTCACAAAACCAGCGGACGCCAAGACGCCACTGCCCGTCGCCATCCTCGTCGGCGGTTCGGGACCTCTCGACCGTGACGGCACGGTCGCCGGCATCCCGATTCTGGGCCAAATCGCACGAGATCTCGTGGGCGCCGGCTTCCTGGTGGTTCGCTATGACAAGCGCGGAGTGGGTCAGAGTGGCGGGCGCGCCGAAACCAGCACGTTGAACGACTACGCGGAAGACGTTCGTGCGATTGTGACCTGGCTCGAGAAGGAGCGGAATGACATCGACAAGAAACGAATGGCGCTGGTGGGACACAGCGAGGGTGCATGGGTTGCGATGACCGTGGCGGCTCGAGACCGTCGAATCGCAGCCGTGGCGCTCGTTGCCGGCGCGGGCACGACTGGCGCGGAGGTTATTCTCGAGCAACAGCGCCACGCGCTCGAGCGACTGAAGACGCCGGACGCCGACAAGCAGGCCAAGATCGATCTGCAGAAACGCATTCACGCCGCGGCGCTTTCCGGAGCAGGATGGGACGGCATCCCGCCCGAGTTGCGCCGTGTCGCCGACACGCCGTGGTTTCAGAGTTTTCTGGCGTTCGACCCCGCGCGCGTGATGAAAGACGTCCGACAGCCAGTGCTCATCGTCCAGGGCGCGCTCGATGTGCAAGTCCCCCCGGCCCATGCGGATCGTCTGGCCGAACTCGCGCGGGCGAGAGATCGGAAGGTCGGCGTCGAGGTCGTGAAGGTTCCTGGCGTCAACCACTTGCTGGTGCCCGCGAAGACCGGCGAGGTTGACGAGTACCCTTTGCTACCCGAGAAAAACGTGTCGCCCGAAGTGACGACAGCGATCGCCGCGTGGCTGACCAAGACGCTGGGCTAATAGTTCGCCGCGCCGATGCAGCCCGACCTCCAGGACGCGATCGACTTACGGAAGTGACCAGTTACCAGTTTCCAGTTCATCCCTCACAAGCTCGGATAACCCTGAGCAACGTCGAAGGGTTCAAAGGAGCAGCATGGTGAACACAACCTTTGAACCGGCAACTGACAACTGACACTGACGTGAGCCGCTTACCCCAGTCTCTCCCACCTGGCGGCGACTTCGGACTGCAGGCGCTCGGCCGCCTTCCCCGCGTCATCTAGCGAGCCGACTAAGATCGGCGGCCCGATCGACACGCGGATCCTGTGGCGCCGCCACGGCAACAGTAACGCCCAGTTGATGCCTCGATTCCTGGGCCACACCTCGAAGGCACCGCGGATGGCAACCGGCACGATGGGGATGCCGAGCTGACGTGACAGGATAGGCGCTCCTTTCTTGAAGCGTTTCACCGTCCCATCGATGGATCGCTCACCCTCCGGAAACAGCATCAGAATCTTGCCGTGCGTTAGCCCGAATGCCCCGGCTTTCATGGCCGGTACGAGGTTGGCGTCTGGGTCAACCGGCACGCAATTTCCCTTCTGAGCGATCCACGCCATCATCGGTGTTTCGAAGTACTCGGCAGCGCCGACGAAAAACAGTTGGCGGGAAACGCGAAAAGGCAGCACGCTGCAGACGATGAACGGGTCCAAATACCCCTGGTGATTGGGGCTGATGATGTACGGGCCGCTCGCTGGCAACCGCTCGAGCCCGCTGGGCTCGATACGAGGGAGAACCAGGCGCAGCAGTCGAGACAGGGCAAACCATACCCGCTCGGCGATTGGTTTGCGCAGCAGCAGTGCTCCCAGCACGGGATCGTCGACGCTCGGGAGATCGCGCAAGATGACCGCCCAGGAATCCTCGGTTGTGCCTGATGCTGCTGGCGCGCCGGCGCGCGCGGCTTCGATCAGCTGCGCGACGGTGAAAAGCTGATAGACCTGTTCTTCGGGAATTCGGACGTTGAATCGCTGCTCAATCTCGGTGAGGAGTTCGACCCGTTCCATCGAATCAATCCCCAGGTCCAACTCGAGATTGGACGAAGGCGCGATGACGTGATTGGGCACCCGCCTGGACAGAATCGATACGACGCTCGCGGCGTGACCATCGTTCACCAGCCAATCCGTTTCGACCACACGCGATGCACGGGCCGCTCGATCGCGCAGCTCGACACGCCTGGCGATCTCGTGTCTGTTCAGGTCGCCGGTCGTGGTTCGCGGTAGCGGCTCGAACCACACGTCATGGCCCACCACTCGCTTGTGAGCGGGCAGATAGATCGACTGGCCCTCGATTTCGAAGCGCAGCAGGTCGCCGACATTCACGATACGGCGTGCCCGCACCAGGTCCAGATCAGGGACTACGACTGCGAACAGCCGTTCTGAAGCCGTTTGATCGCCGCGCGAGAGCCCGAGGATGCAAATCTCCTTGATGAACGTGGACTGTCGGTATCGAGCTTCGATCTCTTCGGGATCGATGTTCACGAGGGAATCTTAAGCTGAGCTGGCTTACACTAGACGTCGTGAAGGCCGGAATCCCCTGCAGATGAGCCGAGTTTTTCGGCCGGCCTTCAAGACGTCTCCCCGCCGGGGGCGGGAAAAAAGATGCTGCCACTAGCGAGGCGCAGCCGAACCGTGAGGTTCTCAGCGGTCCGAGGCGAAGCCTTGCTAGATCTGCGGAGCTTCACTGATGTGGATTCTGGAATCGAACGATCCCGAACTGGTCTTCCGCATGCTGTCTTGTTCGCTCAAGACCGTGGGCCGCGCGCCGCGGGCCGATTTCGTCGTCGACGCCCCGCTCGTCTCACGACTGCATTGCCGCCTTAGCATGGATGATGACAATGGTCTCGATGTCGAAGATCTGGGCAGTACCAACGGCACCTTCGTCAACGGCCAGAAGGTCCGGCGGGCACCGCTGCGGGCTGGCGATACCCTGAAGGTCGGCCGGGTCGAGTTCGCGGTCCGCACCAGTGATCAGTGATCAGTGGCCGGTGATCGGTGGCCCGTGGCCGGCCGCGATAGTTGACAGTTATCAGTTGCCAGTTCATCCCTCGACAAGCTCGGGATGAACCCTGAGCATCGTCGAAGGGTTCAAAGAGAATCACATCCGCCCTTTTGAACTGACAACTGGTAACTGATAACTGACGCGATTCACCCTTTACGTTCCTCCCACTGCCGCAAAAACGGATTGGTGCGCCGCTCCTGCCCGATCGTCGTTTCCGGCCCATGACCGGAGAAGACCCGAGCGTCGTCTCCAAAGCCGTACAAGACACCGGTGATTGACCGCATGAGGGTCTCGTAGTCGCCCCCAGGGAGATCCGTACGCCCGATCGAGCCGGCAAACAACGTGTCACCGACAAACAGATCTTTCCCGGGTTCTCCCCGACGGCCCACCTGCAGACAGACGCCGCCCGGGCAATGCCCCGGAGTGTGGTGAACGAACACGTCGTGATCTCCGAACGAGAAGGGACCGGGTCCGTCATAGAACACGTCGACCGGCGGGGGTTGCTCGATCTCGAGCCCGTAGCGGCGTCCCGACGCCGATGCCTGGTCATACAAGAACAAGTCGTCACGATGGAGATAGATGGGAACACCGAGCACTCGCTTGGCGCGTCCGACGCCGGAGACGTGATCCAGGTGCGCGTGCGTAAGCAGGATCGCGCGCGCCAGCAGCTTTTCGGTGCTGATGAAGTCAAGGAGCTGCGCGACCTCATCACCTGGGTCGATGTACACCGCCTCGCGCGTGCGTTCACAGGCCACGACGTACCCGTTTTTCTCGAAGGGAGGGGCGGCCGCAGTCTCGAGAATCATGCATGTAGGATATCGAAATGGTGCTTGTTGTCGCAGACGACCTGTTGTTTCGCTCGAAGATCTCGACTGTTGCGAAGCGAAGCGGAGTCGTCATACGGGCGGCCACGACTGCCGAGGCGGCCATGGCCACGGTGCAGGAGGAGCGGCCGTCGCTGATCCTGCTCGACCTCGATGGCACACGGACGCAGCCGTTCGAGGTGCTGCGTCGGCTCGGAAGCGACAGCGAACTCCGCTCCGTGCCCACGCTCGGATTCGTGTCGCACGTCCACACAGCCGCAATTCAGGAGGCGCGGGCGCTCGGAATCGGGCGAGTCCTGGCTCGAAGTTCCTTCGTCGCCGAACTGGCGGACATTCTGGCACCGCACGGAGCGGCCGGCTCCGAACATGACGCCTGAACTGCCGGGGTTGTCCGACGTTCGCAACGCTCATCGGCGATTGTCCGGGCTGCTGGCACCAACGCCACTCGTACGCTCGGAGTGGCTATCGTCGCTCACTCGGGCAGAGGTGTTCCTCAAGCTCGAATCGCTTCAGCCGACACACTCTTTCAAAATCCGTGGCGCCTTCAACGCCCTGATGTCACTGCGGGAGCGGGACGGCACGGCACGAAAGGTACTGACAACAGCGTCGGCAGGCAATCACGGTCGGGCAATCGCCTATGCAGCACAGCACCTCGGCTTTCGCGCCATCGTGTTCACGCCGTCCACCGCGCCGGAAACCAAGAGACGCGCGATTCGAGACCACGGTGCGGAGCTTCGCGATCAATGGGCCGACTACGACGAGGCTGAGCGCGAATCTCGCAGGTATGCCGACGACCACGACGTCACCTACGTTTCGTCCTACAACGATCGGGATGTCATTGCCGGAGCCGGCACGGCCACACTCGAGATCGTTGATCAGTGCCCGGCCTTCGATGTTCTGGTCGCGCCGCTGGGTGGAGGAGGGCTTCTCAGCGGTCTGTCGACAGCAATCCGGGGCCTTGGACTGAAAGCGCACGTCATTGGTGTCGAGTGCGCGGCGTCGACAGCCTTCGCTGTCAGCCTCGCCCGCGGGGCCATCACCGAGATCGCGCCGAAGCGGTCGATCGCTGATGGCCTCGTCGGCAATCTGGAGAGTGGCTCGATGACGTTCGACCTCGTGCGACGCAACGTCGATCGTGTCGTGAGCGTGAGCGAGGCCGAACTTGCCTCAGCCATCAGGTGCCTCGCGGAAGGCGATCATCTGATGGCTGAGGGTGCCGGCGCTGCCGCGACTGCGGCGGTTATGGCACGACAGGTCGTATCACCCGGTCAACGCGCGGTCGTCGTGCTGTCTGGGAGCAACATCGACCTGACGACCTTTACTTCCGCGGTTTCGACGGCCGAATCTCGACGCGGCTGGGCAGACTCCGTGCCGGGTGCGACAGCAAATCGAGAATGACCTGCGCGACATCGTCTGGTGATAGTCGCCAATCCTCCCCCGCCGTGGCCGTTCGACCGGAGAACCCGGTGGCGACCGAGCCCGGCAACACGTAACTGACACGAATGTTGTCGTAACGCAGCTCCTGCATGAGCGCCTCGCTGAAGGCGTTCAGCCCGGCCTTCGAGGCGCAATACGCTGCCCCACCAACGAAGGGGTTCTTGCTCGCCAGACTGCTGATGTTGATGATCCAGCCGCCGCCGCGTCGGCGAAGGCGCGGGATGGCGGCCTTGCAGCAGTGATACACGCCGGTGAGATTGGTATCGATGATGCGATGCCACTCGTCCTCGGAGAGATCCGCGATGGGGGCGCCGACGCCAACGCCGGCGTTGTTGACCAGAACGTCGATTCCACCGAAGCGGCCTTCGATGGCACGCATCGCGGATTCGACCGACGGCGCTTCACGGACATCGCAGACGACTGGCAGCACGCGATCGGCTGCCGCGTGATTCGCCAGCTCGTTGGCGGCCTCGTGGAGGCGTTCCGCCGATGTGCCCGTGATGGCGACGCTGTCGCCGCGATTCAACAACGAGGTAGCGACCGCGAAACCAATCCCACGTGAGCCACCGGTTACGATCGAGACTCGAGGCATGCACCCTATACAATAACGCCGTGCGGTTGATCGGCATCCTCGGCGCCGGAGAACTTGGCGGCGCACTGGCGCGCCATCTGGCCGCCGCCCACATCGCGTCTCGCATCGTCATCGTGGACGAGGCGCAAACAGTCGCCGAAGGCAAAGCCCTTGATATCCGTCAGGCGTCGCCGATCGATGCGTATACGACCGAAGTGCTCGGTTCGAGCGATGAGTCAGCGATCGTGGGGGCTGACGCTATCGTGCTGGCCGATCGGTCGAGCGCCGGGAGCGCCGAATGGCAAGGCGATTTAGGCGTTGCGCTCATGCTGCGGATGGCCTACCTGAACAGCGGCGGCATGATCGTCTGTGCCGGCGCAGCGCAGATCGACATCGTTGAGCGAGGCGTCCGCGAGGCCGCGGTGCCACGCCATCGTCTCTTTGGGTCCGCTGCCGAAGGGTTGCGCTCGGCGGTGATTGCAATGACGGCTCTCGAAGCCGGCTGCGCCCCATCGGAGATTTCGCTCACCGTCGTTGGACGACCCCCGCACGAGATCATCGTGCCGTGGGACGAAGTCTCCATTGGAGGGCGACGCGCGACGTCGGTCCTGTCCGCAGCATCGGTGGCACGTCTCGATGCTCGGCTGCCCCGCCTCTGGCCGCCGGGTCCGCTCACGCTCGCGACCGCGGCCGCGCGAGTCTTGTCGGTCGCTGCCAAGCGCAAACGGGACGGGTTGACAGTCTTCGTGGCGATGGCGCGCGAGGAAGGCGACCGCGGACGAGTGGCGATGATGCCGGTCACCCTCGGCCCACACGGCGTGGTGCAACTGCTCGCACCGACGCTGTCGACGCGAGATCGTGTGCGACTCGATACGGTGCTGGGCCGATGACTGTGGTCACATCACGGACATATCGCGGCGCCGATCTTCCGGCTAAAGCCGGAAGCCACGAGTGTCGAACAATATTCGTGGCTTCCGCCTTCAGGCGGAAGTCCGAAACTTACGAGTGCGGTTAGCCAACAGAGTTTTCTGTGTCTCTGTGCCTCAGAGGCGTGTCCGTGCTTCCGTGCTTGGTTGTTTCCGTAGCGTGGAACTACGACGCCGCGCGATGGAGCACCAGACCGTCCGCAAAGTCTGACAGATGGCGGCGCAGTAACAGCCGGCCACGGTGCAACCGCGATTTGAGTGTCTGATCGTTGACTCGCAGGGCGCTGCTGGCTTCTTCCGTCGAGAGTCCGCGGAAGTCGCGCAGAATCACCGGCGCACGATAGATCTCGGGCAGCAACCTCACCGCGGTCGCTAGTCGCCGCCGCATCTGTCGTCGAAGCGCCAGTTCGTCGGCCATCCCCGACCAGTCCGGAATCTCCGGGCTGGGTGGGCCGTCCTCGATTTCCGGACGAGCGGGCTCCGCGGTCTGGCTCCTCGTCGCTCGCAGATGCCGGAGGCGTGACATCGACGCGTTGAAGGTGACGCGATAGAGCCAGGAGGACAGCGCGGCGTCGCCGCGAAAATCCGCAATCTTGGCAACAGCCTTCAGGAGCACATCCTGTGTCACCTCCTCCGCATCTTCCGCGTTCTTCAAGTAGCGCAAGGCCAATTGCTGAATCCGAGGTCGGTAGTCGCGTGCAAAATCGTTTACCGCCCCGTCGTCGCCCGCCTGGAGGCGTCGCACCAGTTCCCGATCCGCCACCGCCTTCAGGGACTTGAGCTCTCCCATAGTGATTAGGAGAACCCCGCGGAACGGCGAAAATTCCTCAGGAGTAGGTGGTCGTCAAGGCTGGGCCGGTCACGGGCGCCGCGCGGTCAAACACAGCCGCGAATTGACCAATGAGCTCTAGCTCGACGTCAGCCAGATTCAATGCCCTTCCTACCAGGCGTTGCAGCGACGTTACACCGCGATCGGCAATGCCACAGGGCACGATCAGATCGAAGTAGTCGAGGTCGACGTTGACGTTCAACGCAAAGCCGTGACTCGTGATCCAACGAGAGATGCGGACACCAATAGCCGCCACCTTCTCGGGACCACGCTCCGGGTGAAGCACCCACGCGCCCGTGAGTCCCGGAAGCCGATCGGCCGAAATGCCAACACGGGAACAGAGGCGAATCATTACCTCTTCAAGATCCCTCACGTAACGATGGACGTCCTGACGATCGGGGCGTAAGTCCAGAATCGGATATCCGACGACCTGGCCTGGCCCATGATAGGTCACGTCACCGCCTCGCCCGGCTTCGTGCACCTCGACCCCGAGCGCGGCCAGACGATCAGGTGTCGCCAGAAGGTTGGACCTGCCGCCGCGACGGACTCCGATGGTCAAGACATGCGGATGCTCGAGGAGGAGCAGCGTATCGGGAATCCGGCCGGCGCGTCGCTCCTCGACGAGCTCGGCTTGCAAGGCGAGCGCCTCGGCATAGGGAACCGTGCCCAAGCGACGAACAGCAATCGACATGGATTCTGACGGCGGGTCTAAAGACCCGCGCTCCGTACACCCGACCCACCAGACCCACCCGACCTACCAGCCCTACCCGACCTACTCACTAGATCTGCGCTCCGTCGAACGCTTCGATGCCTTTCTTCACGTCGGCCATGAAATGATCGGCCACGGCGCCGTCCACCAGGCGATGGTCATAGCCGAGCGTCAGGTAACCCATCAAGCGAATGCCGATCAGGTCGTCGATCACGACGGGGCGTTTTTCAATGGTGCCAACACCGAGAATCGCGACCTGTGGTTGATTGATGATCGGGAGACCGAACTGGGCCCCGAAGTTGCCCGGGTTAGTGATCGTAAATGTCCCGCCGTGCACTTCGTCTGGGCTGAGCCGCTTGGTGCGCGCTCGATCGGCGACATCCGCAATGGCCCGCGACAACCCGAGGACGTTGAGCTCGTCAGCGCGCTTGATCACGGGGACGATGAGGCCGTTCTCCAACGCAACGGCGATCCCGAGATTGATCTCGCGCTTGTACAGGATGTTATCGCCATCGATGGAGGCATTGATCACTTTGTGGCGACGCAAGCAGTCGATGGCGACCTTGGCAATGAACGATGTAAAGGTTAGTTTGACGCCGCGCTCTTCGTAGTCCGCTCGACGAGCCTTGCGGATTTCGTCGACCTTGCTGTAGTTGATCTCGAACACCGAGTAGACATGGGCCGACGTTCGTCGGCTGAGAATCATGTGCTCGGCGATCCGCTTTCGCATCACCGACATCGGGACGACTTCGGGTGGAGCCAGCTCGCCCGGCGGGCTCGGCACGGCGGGTGCAATTGGTCCACTGGAGCCTGCGGGTACCTGCGCCATTAACGGCGGCACACCCCGCGATCGAGATAGCTGAGAATGTCGTTCTTCGTGACGCGGCCCGCGATGCCGGTCCCCTCGATCTGTCCTAGATCGACGTTGTGTTCTTTCGCGATTCGTCGAACGAGAGGCGAAGACTTCTGGCGGCCGTCGGGCGCCGGGGCCGCTTCGCGTCCATTGGTCCGCGGGGGGGCTGACGATTCGCTTCGAGCGGACGCCGTGCCGGACTGAGGGCGGGCGGGAGCCGCCGGCGGACTGGTCACGCTCGTCGCCGCAGAGCCATCGGCCTGAGACGTGTGCATCGCCGTCTGACCAGACGGGGCCGGCGCTTCGGTTACCGGCGGAGCCGCAGCCACGCCCTTCTCTCCCGCGGCACCGATCGTGGCGACGACGCTGTTGACGGGGACGGTCTCGCCTTCCTTCACCGCGATCTCGATCAGCGTCCCGGCCGCTGGCGACGGAATCTCGGCGTCGACCTTGTCTGTCGAGATCTCGAACAACGGCTCGTCGCGATCGACGCTGTCACCAACTTTCTTGATCCAGCGAACGATCGTTCCTTCCGCGATCGATTCCCCCATCTGGGGCATTACAACGGGTGTTGCCATTTCGATTCCTTCGGTCTCCGGTTTGCCAGTCTCCCGTTGCCGGCAACCGGCCACTGGCTGCCGGCTACTGTCAGATATGAATCGCCGCCCCGTGCGTTGCGTGCGCGGCTTCACCCACGGCCTCCGACATCGTCGGATGGGCGTGAATCGTTCGTATCAGCTCTTCTACCGTGCATTCCAATCGCAGGGCCAACACGGCCTCGGCGACGAGCTCGGTTGCTCGAGGACCGATGATATGCACGCCAAGCACCTCGTCATACTTCTTATCGGCCACAATCTTGACAAAGCCATCGGTCTCGGCCGCCATGCGCGCACGCGCCAGGGCTTTGAATGGGAACGCACCCACCCGCACGTCGTACCCCTTCTCCTTCGCTTGGCTCTCGGTCAAGCCCACACTGCCGATTTCGGGCTCGCAGTAGGTGCATCGGGGCACGTGATCGTAATTGAGCGGATGCACCGTCTGACCGGCGATGCGTTCGGCCAGCACGATCCCTTCCATCGACGAGACGTGCGCGAGCTGATAGTGCGGACCTCCCAGGGTGATGACGTCACCGATCGCTGAGATGCCCTCGACGTTCGTTCGAAACATCGGGTCGACGACGATGTAGCCTCGATCGGTCTTGAGGCCGAGCGCTTCGATGCCCAATCCTTCGGTAACGGGGCCACGGCCGGTGGCGACCAGCAGAATCTCCACACTGAGCTTTTGTGCCTTCGCGGAGTCGCCGCTCGTCATCTCGATCTCGACGCCCTTGGCGATGGCTTTTGCGGACGTCACCTTGGTTGCCGTGAAGCACCTGATGCCTCGGCGCTTGAAATTCTTCTCGAGCTCGGATGAGACGGCGTCGTCCTCACCAGGCACCAGACGCGGCAGCAGCTCGATAATCGTGACCTCGCTACCGTAGCTGCGGAAGATCGAGGCGAACTCGACACCGACAGCGCCGCTGCCCATGACCGCGATGGTCTTGGGCACTTCGGGCAGGTGGATCGCTTCGTCGCTGAAGATGATTCTCTTGCCATCGGGCTGAACTCCAGGAACGCTGCGAGCCGCCGAGCCGGTCGCGACGATTAGTTCCTTCGTTGCCGTCAGCGCCTGCTTACTGCCGTCGTGCAGCATCACTTCGAGGTTGCGGCCACCGGACAGCCTCGCCGTTCCCTTGATCCAGTCGATCTTGTTCTTCTTGAACAACAGCTCGATGCCGCCGGTCAGCCCGGTGACGATCTTGTCCTTGCGCGCGTGCACTGCCGGCATGTCAATGCGAACGCCCGATGGATCAATCCCGGCCAGACCCCACTCCTTCGCGGCTTGCGCGACCTTGAGGGCATGCGCGTGCTCGAGCAGCGCCTTGGTGGGGATACATCCCCAGATGAGACACGTGCCGCCCAGCGCCTTCTGTTTCTCGACGACCGCAACCTTGAGACCGAGCTGCGCCGCCCGGATCGCGGCTACATACCCACCGGTCCCTGCGCCAATGACGACCACGTCATACCCGTTTGCCAACGCACGAACTCCCTTCGCACCCCTTTAGAACTCCGTACCCAGCACAGAGCTCGGTACCCGAACAGAACTATGCATCGCACCAACGCCACACCCAGAACTCCGGACGTCGGACTCAGCAACCCCTCAATTTCCCTTGGAAGGGGGAAACTCGTCAAGCTGCGACGAGCGCAGCGGAGGCACTACTTCTTCTTGATACTCGTCAGGGGCACGAACGTTTGCTGAATCGCCGGTTGCGACGCGAGGCGCTCCTCGTCTGTCGGAGCAATGGCCTTGACCCTCGCCTTTAGCTCCCCGTGCTCGTACTTGAGCTCCCAGGTACCTGCTCGGACAGTTGGCTGAGCCGCCGTGACAGTCGCCGGGCCGTGCCAAGGGCGGCCAGAGCAATCAGGCAACTGACCCCGGACAGGATCCACGGCCATTCCATAGGTCAACGACTATACAGTCCTTGAAGGTTCCAGGGTTCCAGGGTTCCAGAGTTCCTGGGTTCCACGGTTCCAAGGTTCCAAAGTTCTAGAGTTCCAAAGTTCGAGATGCAGCGACCGCACGCTGGTTGTTGAACGACGAACCTTTGAACCTGGAACCTTGGAACTCTGGAACCGTGGAACCCAGGAACTCTGGAACCTTGGAACTTTTGAGAGCGGTATACTCCCCGTCGAATGAGCGGGAGACGAAAGACCGTGATGGTCGTCGATGCGCTAGGAGACGCCCGCGAGCGACTGGCCACCCCGCTCAAGCGCGATTACAGGGTCTTGCGAGCGGCATCGGGCGAGGCCGCCCTCGCGCTGATGGAGCGCGAAGAGATCGATCTGTTGATTTCGGACGTTCAGTTGCCCGGTGTGACGGGACTGGAGCTGCTGCAGATTGTGCGAGCGAATTACCCGTTGGCCGAAAGCATTCTGGTGGCCGACGAATCGGATCTCGAGGGCGCGGTGCAGGCGATCAAGCTTGGCGCCTATCACTTTCTCGGTAAGGATGCCGACCCCGACACCCTGCGGACCGCGGTGGCGCACGCCTCCGAGCGGCAGGATCTGAATCGGCGGCTCATCACCCTCCGCGACGAAGTGCAGGACCTCGGCGACCGCGAGTTCATCGTCGGGCCCAGCCGCGCGATGCAGGACGTGATCGATGTCGTGAACAAGGTCGGACCGCTCTCGGCCACCGTGCTCATCCTGGGGGAGAGCGGGACGGGCAAGGAGCTGTTAGCGCGCATGATCCATCGTGCGTCTGCTGACGGTGGACAGACGCCCGATCGACCGTTCATCGCGGTCAACCTGGCCGCCATTCCCCGCGACCTCGTGGAGAGCACGCTCTTTGGTCACGAACGGGGAGCATTCACGGGAGCCGTACAACAGCGCATCGGGAAATTCGAGCTTGCCAGCGGCGGATCGCTCTTTCTCGACGAGATTGGTGATTTGCGTCTCGACCTTCAGGCCAAGCTGCTCCGTGCCATTCAGGAGGACGAAATCGAACGCGTGGGCGGCACCAAGCCGATCAAGACATCATTTCGCCTGATCGCGGCCACTAACGTCGACCTCGAGCGCGCGGTCAAGGACGGCACGTTTCGAGGTGACTTGTTCTTCCGGCTCAATGTCATCCCGGTACGCCTGCCGCCATTACGCGACCGTCTGGACGACGTGCCCGAGCTGGCCGAGTTCTTTCTGCGCCGCTACAATTCACGCTTCAACAAGAGCATCAAAGGCATCGCCCAATCGACGCTTCGCATGCTCGGCCATTACTGGTGGCCGGGCAACATCCGGGAGCTGGAGAACCTCATCGAGCGTGTGGTTGCCACCTGTGACGGCGAATGGATCACAGACGACGACCTGCCGATCGATTTTCAGGTGGCCGAGCTCGACCACCAGGAAGATGAGAAGAGCCTGCTGGACCGGGCGCTGGCGACCTTCGAGCGCAACTACATCATCCGCGCGCTCGAAAAGCAGGCGTGGAACATCACGCAGACCGCCCGCTACCTCGGCGTGCCGCTGTCGACCCTCAAATTCAAGATCGATCGCCTGGACATCCGTGAAGTTCAGAGACGCTTGAAGGGTGGGTGACTCGCGTTGGCTGGAGAAAAAGAGACGCTGAGGGCTCAGCGCCCTTTCTCTCGAACCACGGACGTTCTCTTTGAAACGCGCTACTTTCGAGGAAGAACCGCGTCTTTCAATTGCTTGACGATTCGCGCCTTGACAACGGTCTTGGCGGGAATTTTGATCGGCTCGCCGGTGGCTGGATTACGGCCCATACGTGCCTTCCGTTTCTGCACGACGAGCTTCACCATGCCGGGCAGGACGAACTCGCCCGATCGTTTCAACTCCTTCTCGCACAATGCTGCCAGCTCGTCAAAGAATTCGCGCGCCTGCGTGCGCTTGGTCTCGAACCGCTCAGCGAAATGTGAGAACAACTCCGACTTGCCCATCCGGCGGGCTTCTACCATGTCTCGTCCCCCTGGGAAGTACCGCGCGCCAACTGGTCGAAGCGCCGCGATGCGGGCCGCGCGCGCGTGCGGCCAATCGCGGAAAATGGCGGAAAAACGCCCCTAATCTAGCGCGCGTGCTCCGGGCTGTCAAACGAGCGTTACGACGTCGTGTGAGCACGCCAACAGGCCTCCGAGCCTCAGAGGCTCAGAAGAAAGCTGCCAGTGCCTACTTCGCGTCGGTGCGATTCCGTGTTGTTAGAATCAAACAATGCCTGCCGAGCACGCGCTCGAGACGTTTCCGAACCCTCGACCGGAGCGCGACTTTGAGATCGCCATCGACTGCCCCGAGTTCACGTCGATGTGCCCTAAGACGGGCTTGCCCGACTTTGGCACGATTCGAATTCGCTACGTTCCCGATCAGCGTTGTCTCGAGCTCAAGGCATTGAAGTACTACCTCCTCACCTATCGCAACCAGGGCATCTTCTACGAGGCGGCGACCAACAAGATCCTCGACGATTTGGTCGCGGCGTGTGCGCCACGCCGGATGGTGGTCGTCGGGGACTTCACGGCTCGCGGCGGTATCACGACGAAGGTGACGGCAGAGTACGTAAAAAGCGAGTAGGCCGCGCTCCCGCGCGGAAGGCCGCTTCGCGGCAGGCCCTCGGCGCCTTAGCGCCGCCGTCCACGCGAAGCGTGGCCCACGCGAGCAAAGCGAGCGCCCTTATGGAAGATGATGTCGTGCGGATCCCGATCCAGGATGCAATCGATCTGCATCCCTTCGCACCCTCAGATGTGATCTCCGTGGTCGACGAGTACCTGCGCGAGGCGCAGGCGGCTGGCTTCGAGTTGGTCCGACTGATTCACGGTCGCGGCAAGGGTGTTCAGCGCGCAGCAGTGCAGCGCTTCCTGCGCAGTCACGATGCCGTCGAGAGCTACTGGGACGCGGTCGAGGCGCATTTGGGCGCGACCGTCGTGCGCCTTCATAAGCGCTAGCGGCCAGCGGCCGACATTTCCGATCCCTTCCGCCTAAAGGCGGAAGCCACAGGAGGATGAAAGGCACAGGACCGCGTGGCTTCCGGCTTCAGCCGGAAGATCGGGCTATGTCTTTTCGGTGTTTCCGTGTTCTCTTTCCGTGCCTAGGATGCGACTGCCGTGAGTTGTGGACCGATCAGCGTTCGCGCCATTGAATCGACCTGAAGGTGCAAGTCCGTCACGCGGAGCGAGGAGATTGGCACTCCGGCGTTCACGGCGGCAGCAACGGTTCGATAGTCGCTCGGCACCCGGAAGTCAATCGTTCGACTCAGCGCGTCCTCGATCTGCCCGACGGTCAGCACACCCGAGTCGCCAGTGCGATTCAAGACGATGCGGATGCGCTCCGGGCCGACACCGTCGAGTCGAATGGCGTCCGTGAGACGCTGGAGGTTCCGGAGGCATGGCAGGTCGGGATTGGCCACCAGCATGATGTAGTCCGACATGGTCAGGGCGGCCACGGTTGATTCCGTCAACGTGCTGCCGGCATCGACCACGACGTACTGGTACATTTCGGAGTAGCAGCGCAAACTCTCCTCGACGCCCTCGGCATCGCGCGCGTTCGGGCGCCCAAAGCCTTCAGCAGCGGCAAGAACGTGCAGCCCGCATTCGTGTTCGCTGACGAAGCGCGTGGCCAGATCGCGATCGCTCCACCCGACCTGGTCGAGCATATCGACCAGCGTGTAGCGGGGGCGCAGCCCAAGGAAGACTGCCAGGTCACCGGCCTGCCGAACGTCGACCGCGAGGGTCGATCGGTCGGAAATTCGACGAATGTCCGCGGCGCAGTTGACAGCCATCGTCGTGGTGCCCGTGCCGCCCTTGGTGCCCAGGAAAGTCAGGATCATCCCGCCTGGCACATCGCAACTCGTATGCCATTGTGCGAAGGAACCCCAAGGCGCCTATTTGCTTGGAAATTCAGGGTTTGTCTGTGACATGCCGGTGACGAATCTGTAAGGCGCCCACAGGTTTTGTTGTTGAGTGCGTTCCAACGGTTTCCCGGCCCCGCCTGTCAGATATATATATATGTTACCCACCTATATGACACCGACTGACCTGACGACCCGGTCCCTTCAGAAGGGAAGCGCGGAGTTTCTCGTCCTCGCCATCCTCGAGGGTCCTCAGCGGCACGGCTACGAGATTGCGCAGCTCATCGCCGAACGGTCGGAAAACCGACTGAAGTTCCCGGCCGCCACGCTCTACCCGTTGCTCTACAAGCTCGAAAAGCGCGGGTGGGTCGAGGGGCGGTGGGTCGAAAAAGCCGGGCAGCGCCGTCGGCGGTTCTATCGCCTCACAAGCGACGGACGCGTGGTGCTCGGCGAGCGCCGGCGGGTGTGGCGAGAATTCTTCGATGCTCTCGATCAGGTCGCACGAGTACGTCACGCGTGAGGGCAGTCATGACCGACTGGAAGCCGTACGTCCGCACTCACCTTCCGCATCTCGACATTCGAGCCGAGCGCGAGGCTGAAATCATCGACGAGCTCGCGCTTCAACTCGAAGCGGCGTACGACGCCGCCATAGCGGGGGGCGCGTCCGAGGATGAGGCCCATCAACAGGCTATCGACGAGGTGCCCGATTGGCAGGCACTCGCGCGCGCCCTGGTGCGCGTCGAAGCTCGCGATGCGAGCGCACGACCTCAGGACGTTCGGTTCACTTCCAACCAGAGACGACACCTGATGAGCGGCGTCGCGCTCGACCTTCGGCATGCTCTGCGCAGCCTGTTTAGCGCGCCGGGCTTCGCGGCCATCGCCATCCTGACCTTAGCTCTCGGCCTTGGATTAGGTACGACGGCCTTTTCGCTCATCGACGGCATCCTTCTCCAACCGATGCCGTACCCTCGAGCCGATCGCCTGGTGCTGATCAAGGCGACCGTCCCACCTGATGGACAGGAGACGAACGAGATTACGTATCCGGACGGCATCGATCTGGCCGGGATGAGCCAGGGGTTCGAACGCATGGCAGCGCTGATGCCCTTCGCGGGCACAACGACGATGACAGAGCCGCCCAGTCGCGTCGAGGGTTTTGAGGTGTCGACGTCCTTCTTGTCAGTGCTCGGACTGACGCCCACGATGGGCCGCGACTTTTCCCCAGAAGACGGACGATCGGGCGCTGCGCCGGTCGTGATCCTCGGTCATGGACTGTGGCAGCGGCTGGGCGCGCCACACGACATCATCGGCCGCGCGCTTGCTGTCAACGAGGTCCCGCGCACCGTCATCGGCATTGCCCCGCGTAACCTGCGTGTCGAGTTGATGACGCATCCGGCGGATCTCTTCCTGCCGCTCACCCCAAGTCATCCCTTTGCTGCCAATCGAGGTATCCGCACGTTCCGTGTCATCGGCCGGCTATCCGACGGTCGGTCGATCGAAGAGGCCACGGCCTCTGTCGCCACCATCGGTGCCCGACTTGCATCCGAATACCCCGCGACGAATCGGGGGCGAACGTTCGTCGCCCGTTCGATGCAGGAAGAGATCGTCGGACCAGCACGGTCGCAGTTGTGGTTGGTGGCCGGACTCGTCGGACTCGTGTTACTCGTCGCGGCGGTCAACCTCGCAGGTCTTCTCCTGGCGCGAACCGCCGGACGTCTCCGCGACGTCACGGTGCGGCTCGCCCTTGGAGCCAGTCGGTGGCGGTTGATACGGGAGTCGATGGCTGAAGGGCTGTTACTGAGCGTGCTGGGCGCGGTCGCTGGCGCCTTCATCGCTACCGCCTTGGTCACGGTGATTCGGTCGCTTCCAGAATTGGCGCTGCCGCGACTTTCCGAAATCCACGTGAGTTATCGTGCCTTGGGCACGCTGACGGTGGCCGCGGTCGTCATCGCCTGCGGCGCAGGGCTGGTACCGCTGCTGCTGATGCGGCACCTCGCAGCCGCCAGTTCGCTGCGGACCGGACACGAAACAGCCAGTCGTCCAGCGATCCGACTCCGCTCGGCGCTGATCATCGGTCAAACGTCATTCGCGTTCATGCTGCTCGCAATCGCGGTCCTCCTGGCGACAAGCCTGCGGGCGGTGCTCACGCAGCCGCTCGGGTTCGAAACCCAGAATGTCGTCACGATGCGGATTGGCGTCCCAGAGAGCCGCTACGTCTCCAGGGACGATACGGTTCGCTTCTACACGGAACTCCTGGACACGCTCCGCGCGCAGCCGATGGTCGATAGTGCGGGGGTGGTTTCGATCCTGCCGCTCGCCGGGAACACCGGAAGCACGCTCAGCATTCAGGGTCGTGAAGACACACCTCTGGCGCTGCGACCCGCCGTGGGCTGGCACTGGACGAGCCCGGGGTACTTCGCCTCGATCGGAATACCCATCATCGCCGGGC
The DNA here is from genome assembly GCA_963802675.1 of uncultured Acidobacteriota bacterium. Classification (GTDB taxonomy): domain Bacteria; phylum Acidobacteriota; class Vicinamibacteria; order Vicinamibacterales; family UBA2999; genus JACCSI01. Next base: position 464,205 of record CAWDJL010000013.1, on the reverse strand, counting down.
GCGACTTCACCGCCGACGACGTCAGACGACCTGCGCACGTGACCGTGATCAACGAAGCATTGGCTCGTCGGCATTTTCCCGGTGAGGATCCAATTGGAAAGCGCGTCTACTTCGGTGGCTTCGGTCCCGGAGGACCACCCGAATGGCACGAAGTCATCGGCATCGTCGGTGACGTTCGGCATCGGGGGCTCGAAGCCGAACCTGATGCCCGTGCGTATGATTTGTTCGGTCAGCACTGGGGCCGCACCATCTCTCTCGCGATCCGGACCTCGAACAGCCCCGTGCAAGTCGCCGCAGTCGTTCGACAGCTTCTGGGCGAGCGCGATCCGAGATTGGCAGTGTTCGCCATCAGCACGACCGCCGATCTGGTGCAACGCGCCGTCGCGACGCGACGGTTGCTGCTGTGGATGGTGACGGGATTCGCCTTCATCAGTGTCGTGATCGCACTCATCGGCCTGTATGGCGCGGTCGCTTACATGGTCGCGCAGAGAACCAAAGAGGTCGGCGTGCGACTGGCGCTGGGCGCGACGACTCCACAGATTCGGTGGATGGTCCTCGGCCGTGGACTGCAGCTGGTCGCTGGCGGTGTGGTGTGCGGCCTGATTGGAGCCTTCGCCCTCCGTCGATCGATCGACGCACAACTCTTCGGCATCACGACCATGAACCTGCCGGCGCTGACTGCCTCGGCCTCGGCCCTCCTGGTTGCCGCCGCCTTGGCGTGTCTTGTTCCCGCGTGGAGAGCCACGCGAATTGATCCGGTGGAAGCGCTACGAATCGAATGACGCTTGCGCGTCATTCGATTCCAGTGGCCGGTGGCCGGTGGCCGGTCGCCGGTGGTTCCCGGGCCTTCGAATTGCTTCCCCTCCCCTCCTGAGCCCGCATCACCCGCGAATGTGGCGGTTTCTGCGCGGTCTCGAGGGAGGGCACCTTGCAGGAATCGCGTACGACTCTCGCCGCCGGTGACCTGGTCGAAGTTCGCGACAGCTCGTGGACCATCCTCAACATCGAACACTTCGAACACGTCACGTTGCTGACGCTTCGAGGCATCGGGGTCGGAAACCTCGGCCGATCGCAGCGCGTCCTTCTTCCATTCGACCATGCGAGGTCGATGGCCAGCAGATCCGCCATCGGTTGCGCCAGTCGTCATGCGGTCTTGCGGGTCGCTGCAGTCGCAATCGCAGGTTCAGCCTCGTGGAGCGACTGCTGGACCGCGGGTTCGGCACGGATCGATTTGCGACCGTGGCAGCTCGAGCCGGCCCGCGCCGCGATTGCCGGGGCCTCGCGCTTACTGCTCGCAGACGCTGTCGGATTGGGCAAGACGATTCAGGCGGGCCTCATCCTGGCGGAGTTGACGGCACGAGGGCTGGCGCAGCGCATCCTCATTCTCACGCCCGCATCGCTGCGGGCGCAGTGGGCGTCAGAACTGTCGGCGAAGTTCGGGCTGGTCGCCGCCGTTTTCGATCACTCGGCTCTTGCAGAAGCCGCAGCGAACCTGCCGGTCGGCGTGAACCCCTGGAAGACAGCCTCAATCGTCGTGTCTTCGATCGACCTCGTGAAACGGCCAGAGGTCAGAAGTGCCCTCGACGAAGTGCCCTTTGATGCGCTCGTGGTCGACGAGGCACACCATCTCACGCCCGGTACCGATCGCAGCGCGGTGGTCGTCGATCTGGCGGGCCGCACGCCATGGGTCGTGTTGGCCACCGCGACACCTCATTCAGGCGACGAGGCCGCGTATCGATTCCTGCACACTATCGGCGCTCATGCGGAACACCCGCCGCTCGTCGCATTCTGCCGACGAGCAACAGAAGTAGATGCTGGACGGCCGCGGCGAGACTTGCGGCTAGGTGTCCAACCCACCAGCGACGAACGCCTCCTCCTCGATGCAACATTGCGATATCAGCAGGCGCTTCGCATCAGCGGTGGCGATCAGGCAGCGCACCTCGTCGCAACCGTGATCGCACGTCGTGCCGCCTCACTCGCGACCGCGGCGCATCGGACGTTAGAGCGGCGGTTGGCTCTCCTGAAGGGAGCACCACCAGAGACTCAGGAGCTCCTACCGTGGGACGAGGGTGATGAGCTCGACGCGATGGTGAGCGATCAGCTGCTTGGCGTCCGCGGAATGTCGAACGCTGCCGAGGAGATTGGGTGGCTCGAACGGCTCGTTGGACTCGCACGCGCGGCGACCGACCAATCGTCGAAGCTCCGGATCCTCGAACGGCTCGTTCGGCGCTGTCGAGATCCGCTGATCGTATTCAGCGAGTATCGCGACGTCGCTTGTGAAGTCGCCAGCCGGCTCGCGAGGCTCTCGTCCGTGGCGGTGATTCACGGGGGAGTTCCGGCGCGCGATCGTCACGACCGGATTCGCGAGTTCATCAACGGAAACACTCGGATCCTCGTGACAACTGACGCTGCCGGCGAAGGCCTCAATTTGCAAGCGCGCTGCCGGTTGATTGTGACCCTGGAGCTACCGTGGAACCCTTGGCGACTCGAACAACGCGTCGGCCGAGTCGATCGGATCGGACAGCAGCGCCGGGTTCATGCGCTTCACCTCTATCACCGCAACTCCTTCGAAGAGGTCTGTACTGGCCAATCTCGACCGACGTCGGCGGACCGCGACCAACGCGGTTGCGCCAAGCGCTCTCGGAAGTGACACGGCGTTCGCGCTCGTCGAGCGTCGGCTTCGTGCTCACGGTGGGCCAGCCCCGCAGGTGTCACAACCGCTCTATAGCGATGAGCCTACCGATCACTCGGAACCGAGCGGTGTGGTGCTGCTCTTTCGCGCCAACTATCTCGATGCAGGCGGCCGAATCGTACAACGGGACTGCATAGGCGTCCGGGTCGAGCTTCACGAACACAAACGCGTTGCATTGTCGCTCACGCAGGAGATGGTCAATGCATTGATCCGAACGCCCAAGCTGCAGGCCGTCCTCGAATCGGCTATCCGGGTTCGGTTGCTTGCGGCTCAGGGCGAGGCGACTCCCACGGCGGACGCGATCGAGCAGCGCATCGGCTGCATTCGGTTGGCGATCGAGGGCCGATCGAATCCCGTCTTCCAGGGATCCCTGTTCGATCGGCGGGCTGAACAGCAGGCGCGGGCGCGGACAGAGCATGCCAAGAGCATGCTGGCGCAGCTCGCTCGAACACTCGACTCTGCTCGCGCGCTTCGCCACCTTCACGCAACTGAACCGCAACTCGTCGCGGCGTGGGTCACGAGGTGACGGCATGCTACCGGGCATCCGCGGATCGCTCGTCGCGAGCTCGTTTCTCGAGGACGTTCTTCTCCACCAATTTCAATCCACCTCCCCGGACGATCAGACATCTCATCGACGATTTGTGCGGTGGTGGCGCCGGGTCGACGCCTCTCTCGGCCCGGCGTCGAGTCCTCGCGCGGTCCTGGACTTGGGAGCCTTGCCCCTCGTCCAGCTGTTGGGCTACGACGTCCTGCGTCTCGAACCCTACGGCACGGGCTTCGTGGGGATGGTCGGAACCGGCTCGAGGGCGCTTGCAGTGCTCCGGACAACGAGCTTTGGTCAAAACCCGGAACTCGCATGGCGCGACACCGTGCGAGCCGGTCGCACGACAGGCGCGCGTTGGGGACTGATTTACACCGGTCGCACATTGCGAGTGATCGATGCCGCACGCACGTGGTCCCGTCGCGCCCTCGACTTCGAGCTTGGATCGGTTGTGGCTCACCGCTCGAGCGCAACCGTCCTTTGGGGGATCGCCCATCGCTCTGCGCTCGAACCGCGCGACGACTCCTGTGCTCTCGAGGACGCCATGCGGCGCAGCGATAGTCATGCCCTCACCGTCTGCGATTCGCTGGGCGATGGCGTACTCGATGCGCTCCATGCCTTGATGACGGCACTCGATGGCAAGGGGCGGCCAGGACGTCCAACGCGCGACACCGTGTTCCACCACTCGCTCACCCTCGTCTACCGGCTCCTCTTTCTGCTGTTCGCTGAGGCGCGCGACCTCGTACCCACTTGGAATCACGTCTATCGCGACGCCTACACCGTCGAGGCGCTCTGGCGTCCGACCGGCGCCGGTCATCACCCGCGGGGGCTGTGGAAGGCATTGCAGGCGATGTCTCGCCTCGCGCACGCGGGCTGTCGTGCGGGCGACCTGACCGTCACGCCCTTCAACGGCCGCCTCTTTTCGCCCACCCACACGCCACACGTAGACCGTGTGCGCGTCTCTGATGCGGTCGTGAGTCGAGCCGTGCTGGCGCTGGCCACCCGCGCTGGACCGCAGGGCCGACGGCCGATCTCCTATGCCGACCTCGGCGTGGAGCAACTCGGGACCGTGTACGAACGTGTCCTCGAGTACGAGCCGACGCGCAGTACAGGACCGACGCTTTTGACGCGAACGTCTCACGAGCGCAAGCGTACCGGCAGCTTCTACACGCCCCGCGCAATGACCGAGTTTCTGGTCCGGCGAACGCTCCATCCGCTGGTCGTCGACAGGAACCCGGACGAGATCCTTTCGCTCAAGGTTGTCGATCCGGCGATGGGCAGCGGCGCGTTCCTGGTGGCCGCCTGCAGATACCTCGCGGCCGCTACGGAACGCGCGCTCGTGACAAGCGGCGAGTGGCCCGCTGGTGGCGACGTTCGAGATCGACGCGTGGCGCTGCGACGGAGCATTGCCGAGCGCTGCCTGTACGGCGTGGATCGCAACCCCATGGCGGTACAGCTTGCCCGCTTGTCGTTATGGCTCACGACGCTGGCCAGCGACAGTCCGCTGACCTTTCTCGACCATCACCTCGCGACCGGCGACAGTCTGATTGGCGCCGGATTCCCGGAACTCGCACGCAATCCCGTTCGGGAGCCTCGGCGCCCGGAAGGCTCGATCAATCGAGCGCTGCCGCTATTCTCCGATCAGACGGCCGATGAGTTGGCACGACAAGTCTTGCCCGAACGGTTCCGGCTCGCCGTCGAACCTGGAGACACGCTGAGGGCGGTGCGTGAAAAGGAACGCGCCCTCGACGCCCTCAACGTAGAAGGGACACCCCTGAGCCGATGGCGGCAGGCCGCTGACCTGTGGTGCGCCGCCTGGTTTCCAGCAGTGCGTGTGACGTCGCCGATCTTTGCCGACCTCCTCGCATCGTTGTTCGGCGGCCGAGGCTCTTTGTCACCGAAGGATCGCGTTCGCCTTCTCGGTCGCGCAGCCACGGTCGCGCGTGAGCACCACTTCTTTCACTGGGAGCTCGAGTTCCCTGAAGTGTTCTTCGATCGTGAGGGGCGGCCGGACATCGGCGGTGGATTCGATGCCGTGATTGGCAATCCGCCGTGGGACACCCTCCGGGCCGACACGGGCGAGCCTGACAATCGGTCGGACGAGCGGGTGTCGCAGCACGCACGGCTGCGCTTCTTCCGCGAGGCCGGCGTGTTTCGTCATCAGGGGCCGGGACACTTGAATCGCTACCAACTCTTCGTTGAACGAGCGCTGCAGCTGACTCGATCCGGCGGCCGCATGGGGCTGGTCCTGCCGTCTGGCCTCGCGACGGATCGCGGGAGCGGACCGCTTCGGCGCGCGCTCCTGGATCAGACGACCATTGATCGCGTGCTCGGCTTCAGCAACCGCGACGGAATCTTTCCGATCCACCGGGACGTCAAGTTCCTTCTTTTGACCTCGACGAAGGCCGATCGCACGGACCGTCTCGAGGGATCCTTCGGACGCACCCAACCGTCGTGGCTCGACGACCTGCCTGACAGCGCCCGCGACGATCCGCCAGAGGCACGCCGTGTCGCCTTGAATCGTGGGTTGCTCGACAAATGGGATCCCGAGCACCTGTCGATCCCGTTGCTCTCGAGCGCGAGCGATCTCGAACTTTTGGTGCATGTCAGCGCGTCGGTGCCGCCACTAGGCGGACCCGACGGGTGGGGCGTCCACTTCGGGCGGGAGCTCAATGCCACGGAGGATCGACCCCACTTTGTCAGCCCTGGATGCGCGGGCCCTGACCTCATCACGGTGATTGAGGGCAAGCACCTCGAGCCGTTTCGCGTGCGGACGGAGCTTTCTCGTCTGGCGATCCCATCCCACGTCGTCAAGACGCTGCTGGACCGCGACCGCACCTTCGGATGTTTACGTGTTGCGTATCGCGACGTCGCCAGCGCCACCAACCGCTTGACGCTGATCGCCGCCATGCTGCCGCCAGGCACGGTCTCGACCCACACGGTGTTCTGTTTGAAAAACGCGGTCAGCGCGCGCGCGCAGCATTGCCTGCTCGCTCTGCTCAACAGCCTGGTCGCCAACTTCCTGGTGCGACTCCAGGTCACCACGCACGTCTCGAGCGGGCTGATGCTTCGCCTACCCGTTCCCCGTCCAACCGGCCACGATCCGGCGTTCCGAGAGCTCGCCCGCCTCGCCCAATCGCTCGCACGAACGGGAATCGACGCCGACGAGCAGTCGTATGTGCAAATCAACAGCCTCGCGGCGGCGCTGTACGGACTCACCACCTCGCAGTACGAGCATGTCGTCGGGACGTTTCCGCTGCTGTCAGAGAGGCTCAGACGTTGGCTGATCGCTGACTACGTACAGGCCTCAGAGGCTCAGAGACTCAGAGGAGGGTAAGGATCGTGCTTGCCGACGAACGAGATCCACTGACTGAGCGCATTATCGGCTGTGCAATGGCGGTTCACCGCGAGCTGGGCCCAGGCCTGCTGGAGAACGCCTACCACGCGGCCCTGGCGATTGAACTGGCCGCCAACAACTTCTCTGTCATTCGAGAGCCGACCTTCCCGGCGTACCTACCGGAGGGTCAAGGTCGGAGAGTACAGAACCAGATCTGATCGTCGATGACCAAGTCGTGGTTGAGATCAAGAGTGTCGCTCGTTACGATCCCGTGTTTCTCGCGCAGATGCTCACTTATCTGCGAGTCACAGGCATTAACGTCGGTTTGATCCTCAACTTCAATCGACCAAGACTCAGCGAGGGCATCAAGCGCGTCTCGCTCTAGATCGACTCTGCCTCCTATTTTGATCCTCTGAGTCTCTGAGCCTCTGAGGCTTGTAGGTGTTATGCAGGTTTGCGGACCGGACCATCCGCCCACGGTCTCAGCACCGCATACAACGTCGAGATGATCGGCATCGCCAGCCCATGCTTTGCCGCGCGACGGACGGCCGCGCCTTGCAGTGCGTGGACTTCGATGCGCTTCCCCATTTCCAGATCAATGAGCAGCGAAGAGCGCGTGGATGGTGGAATGCTGTCCATGTACTCCCGCAGGCTTTCGAAACGGTCCCGTGAGATCTTCACACCCTCGGCTTCAGCCAGCGCGGCAATCTCGCGAGCGGCGGCGTAGAACACGTCCCGCACCTGAGGGTCGCCCCAGATTCCGCCGATCGGCAGCCGCGCGGCGCCGGTAAATCCCGAAAACGGCGCCAGGTAGACGAACTTATCCCAGATAGGGACGCGGCCGTCCGCGACCGGCGTTACGATGATGTCAGCGGGTTTCATGACGTCGGCAATGGCCTGCACGCGTGGCGTGATGCGACCACGCTCACCAAACACCTCGCCGAAGATGATTGAGCGGTGCACACCGGTCTGCACGATCACGCCGGGTGATTCGAGCGCCGTCGCGACATAAGTAGTTCCACCGAGCACCTGCGATTCGCCCACGGCATTCGCTACCTCATCGACGCTGTCGACGCCATTCTGAAGTGTCAGGACGACCGTTTCCGGCCCGATGAGCGGCGGCAACAGACGCAGCGCCTGATCGTTGTCGTACGCCTTCACCGTGAAGAGCACGACATCGACTGCACCGACCTTCGCAGAATCGCTCTCGGCAGCAGCGTGGACCACGAAATCGCCCAGCTTGGCGCTTTGGACCCGAAGCCCGTTGGAGCGGATGGCCTCGAGATGGGCGCCTCGCGCGATGAACGTGACATCTTGCCCCGCTCGCGCCAGCTTGGCGCCGAAATAGCCCCCAACGGCACCGGAGCCGACAATGGCACATTTCATCGGGTCACGGAATCACGGAATCCGACGCGGCGTCAAGCCAACAGATCTCCCATGATTGCGCAGATGCCTTTGATAGAATTCGCACATGGCGGCACGCCTCACGGCCTATCTCGTCGCGTTCATCGTCGGGATCACGGTTATCGCCGGACTCATCGCTGGCGCGCAGCGTGACGATACGGGCCCGGTCGATTTGATCGTCCTCAATGGACGGGTCTATACGGCTGATGGACAGGGCACGATTGCCGAAGCCGTGGCGGTTCAGAGAAACAAAATTTTGCGGGTCGGCACGAACCGCGAAGTGCAGCGGCTCCGGCGTCCGCGGACCGTGGTCGTCGACGCGCGCGGTGGCGCGGTACTGCCAGGGTTCAACGACTCTCATACGCACCTCTTGAGTGGCGGCTTGTCGATGAATCAGATCAACCTGCTCGACGCCAGGACACTGCCCGCCATCGAGAGCACAGTGCGCGAGTGGTCCGCCGCTCACCCTGACGAGCCGTGGGTGATCGGTCGCGGATGGCTGTACGAACCGTTTCCTGGTGGTCTACCGACGCGACAGATCCTTGATGCGCTCGTTCCGGATCGACCCGCGTACCTGACGTCGTATGACGGTCATACCGGTTGGGCCAATTCGGCGGCGCTGAAGCTGGCCGGCATCACGCGACGATCGAAGAGTCCCGCCGACGGCATCATTGTGAAGGAGGCGCGAACCGGCGAGCCCACCGGCGTCCTCAAAGAGGCTGCAATGAGCCTGATGTCGGCGCACCTTCCCAAGCCCACCCGTGCAGAAAAAGTGGCCGCCATCCGATCGGCGATTGTCGAAGCTCAGCGCCGTGGCGTGACGAGCGTCCAGACCGCGAGCGGATCGGCGGAGGAGCTCGAGAATCTACGACGAGCTTCGAAAGTCGCATGACCTCGACCTGCGGGTCTACGCCGCCCTTTCCGGAAAGCCCGATCTCACCGCCCAGGAGCTCGACGCGTTTGACACCCTCCGCGGGAAGTACGCGGACGATCCCGTCTTCAAGGCCGGGGCCATCAAGCTGATGGCCGATGGTGTCATCGAATCGCACACGGCAGCGATGCTCGAGCCGTACTCCAATCGCGCGGAGGCGCGCGGCGAGCCGCGCTTCACCGCAGAAGCCCTCGACAGGCTCGTCGCGGAGCTGGACCGCCGTGGCTGGCAGGTGATGATTCATGCCATCGGGGATCGCGCGATTCGGATGGCGCTCGACGCGTTCGAGCGTGCCGCAGCCGCGAACCCGCTGCCGGCGCGTAGTCGTCGTCACCGCATTGAGCACATCGAGACGATCGCTGCGGCCGACATTCCACGTTTCGGCCGCCTGGGAGTGATTGCGTCGATGCAGCCCTCTCATGGGCTGCCCGACCCTGCGCAAATCGCAGTGTGGCGAGCCAACATCGGCGAGGATCGCGCTTCGCGGGCCTGGGCGTACGGCAGCATCGCGCGACACAAAGGCGCGTTGGCGTTCGGCAGCGACTGGCCGGTGGTCGGGATCGATCCGTTGCTCGGACTGCATGTAGCGGTCAATCGCACGACCTTCGACGGAGAGCCGCTGGGCGGCTGGATTCCGTCGGAACGGCTCACAATCGAGCAGACCGTCGACGCGTATACCCGAGGCGCTGCCTGGGCCTCGTTCGACGAGCACCGTAAGGGCTCGATCGCGCGCGACATGCTCGCTGACATCGTCGTCCTGACGAAGGACATCTTCAGTCTGACGCCCGCGCGGATTGGAGAGACCGAAGTCGCCGCGACGATCTTCGATGGGAAAGTCGTGTACCTGCGTTCGACCGAAACGGACAACTAGACTTCCGGCTAATGCCGGAAGCCACGGGTAACAAACAATATCCGTGACTTCCGCCTTCTGGCGGAAGTCCGAAGGCACCGGCCAAATAGACATTCTGCTGTTACGGGCCATCAGTGTCCTAGTGCGGCCTTGGCTAACTTGGGCCGGTCTCCAGGGAACTTCGCGCCAGCACCAGCCGTCTGAATGCCAGATGCCCGGTTCGTGCAAGCAGCGTGGACCGCCTCCTGCCTGCAGTTTCGAAGGACGGCACCCCGTGAGCCTTCGTTGGATCTTCGTCGTTACACTGCTGACAGCACCTTTTGCACTCTCCGCACATTCGGCACGAGGTCCCTCGCCGCCGAAGGCACCAGCACTCTCAGGCACCGCCGGCACCTTCGGCACCCGCGGCACCTTCCGAGCAATCTGACCTCGATAAGTTCATGGGTCGCGTTCTGGCGCGACGCGATGAAAACTGGAAAAAGCTTCAGCAGTACGTCCTCGACGAGGAGGAACGCCTGCAGGTGTTCGGCCCGGGCGGAGTCCGCCTCTACGGTTTCACGCGCGAATACACCTGGTTCATCAGGCAGGGCTATTTCATCCGCAGTCCCGTGCGATTCGACGGCGTGCGCATCAGCGAGGAGGAGCGGGCGCGTGAGGAGGAGCGCTGGATTGAGCGGGAAAAGTCGCGCGAACGGAGAGCGCAGGAGCGCGCCAAGGAACGCGGTGAAGAGCAGCCGCCGCCAGCGGAGCCGGCGCCACCCGATCCGGCCGCGCCGGCCGCGCCGGCCGACGTTCTACGGAACTCGCTCGAACCCCGGTTCGTGTCCGCGGCCTACTTCCTGCGCTTCAAATTCGAACCGGGGCACTACGCGCTCGCCGGCCGCGAGCGGCTCAGCGATCGAGACGTTCTCCGCATCGAGTACTACCCCGCGCAGTTGTTCAATGAGGGCCGCACCCGGCCCAACAAACGCGCTCGGGATCGGGATGATCAGATTGAAGAGAAGATGAACAAGGTATCGCTCATCACGATGTGGATCGATCCGAGCGAGCACCAGATCATCCAGTACACGTTCGACAACATCGACATGGACTTCCTCCCCGGCCGTTCGCTCGTGCGAGTTGACGAGATGAAAGCCGCCATGAAGATGCTGCAGCCTTTTCCCAACGTGTGGCTGCCCGGCACCATTGACATGGACTTTCTCGTGACGACCGCGATGGGGTCGATCGAAGCGAGCTACGACGTCGCGTATCACGACTACCGGCTGGCAGAAGTCACGACGAGGATCAGGCCGTGAGGACGGTGCTGCGAATGACGGTCGTCGCGGCTATCCTGTGCGTCGCGACCGCCGCGTCAGGGCAGGTTGCCGAGACCCTGGGCGAGGTGCGGGTGCACGGCAACCACACAACGCCTGATGACGAGGTACTCGCCCTGGCGGGTCTTACCGTGGGGAGCCTCGTCACCGACGAGTCGATTCGACAGGCCACCGAAAAGCTCCGAAGCAGCGGACGCTTCGCCGACGTGGAGGTTCGCAAGCGTTATCGCTCGATCGACAACCCATCCGACATCCTCGTCATCGTCGTCGTGGACGAGCATCCGGCAGTGAGCGAAACCGACCTCGCGCCCGGTCCGCTCAAGCGGATGCGAAGCCTCGGCATGTGGCTGCCGATCCTCGACTATGCGGATGGCTACGGGTTCACGTACGGCGCTCGCACGAGCTTCGTGGACAGCCTCGGCCCGAGAAGCCGCATCTCGGTGCCTCTGACATGGGGCGGCGAACGCAAGGCCGCCCTCGAAGTCGACCGCGTATTCGAACGCGGACCCTTCACGCGACTGGAGGGATCGGCGTCGATCTATCGCCGCGAGAACCCGCGCTACGAGATTGGTGATACCCGCCAGGAGCTGCGACTTCGAGCGGAGCGTATCGTCACGCCCTGGCTGCGCGCGGGAGGCGGGCTGCGGGCGACGAATGTGAGCTTCGGCGACATCGAGGAGCAGCACCTTGCCCCCGGCGTCGATCTCACGGTCGATACCCGAACCGATCCCGCGTTTCCGCGCAACGCGGTTCACGTGGTCGCTGGCATCGAGCAACTGCGGTTCGAAGGCGATCGCCAGGTGACCCGTTGGACGAGCGATGTCCGCGGATACGTGCGGCTGATCCGATCGAGTGTGCTTGCGCTCCGCTTCGCAACCGTGCGAGCGAGCGACCCGCTGCCCCCCTATGAACAACCGCTGCTCGGCGGGACGTCAAGTGTCCGCGGCTACAAGTTTGGGTATCGCGCCGGCGACAACCTTGCGGCGACGTCTGCCGAGGTCCGGGTGCCGATTACATCGCCATTGCACATCGGCCGATTCGGCGTGAAAGCGTTTGTCGATGCCGGCACCGTGTTTGTGGATGGCGAGAAGTTACGCGACCAGCAGTTCGACCAGGGCATCGGCGGCGGCGTCTTCGTCACCGCCACCGTGTTTCGTGCCGGCCTCGATGTCGCGTGGCCGCAACGCGGCGACAACAAACCGCGCTGGCACTTCGGGCTGGGAGTGACGTTCTGAGAGTTACAAGTTACAAGTTACAAGTTCAAAGCTCGTGTTCACCGCCGAGCTGCTCAAACCATTGAGGCGTTGCGCACGAATCGTCCGTTTGTAACTTGTAACTTGTAACTTGGAACTTGGAACTACCCGTTAATCCTCTTCAAAAACGCCTCGTAGCCTTGCCCGCTGCGCCCCTGAAAGTACGCAGCGTACTGGTTGCCGACGATTTCGAGGTGCGACCACAGGTGCGGGTCTTGGTACTTCTGCCGGATGTCTGGGAGAACGTCCCTCATCCGTTCCCACACGAGCAGCATCTCGCGGCCGCTCTGAAAGAACAGCTCTTGATGCAGGATGCCACCCGCGATGAAGGACGCCACCATGTCCCAGTAGGTCACCACCATGCGGTAGTAGGCGTTTTCGTCTGAGCCACCGGGGGCGAGCTTCTGGAGGTCGTCCCAGGTCTTCACTTTGAAATTCGCCGTGAACCACGCGCGCGCCCGGCGCATCCGCTCCTCACGCCGCATCTCGTATAGCCGCAGGATCAGGTTGGCGTCGTCGTAGGTTGGACGTGTCTTCATTCGCGCTCCCTCGGCACTTGGGGCATCGTACCGATACACTAGAAAGGTTATGAATCCGTGGGATCAGTTTAGCGGGGTCAACGCCGGTTATGTCCACGACCTTTACGAGCGCTATCTGACGGATCCGACCAGCGTCGACGAGGCGACGCGGGCGCTGTTCGCCACCTGGTCGCCGGACACTGAACCGGCAGTGCGGCCCGCCGAAGAAGTTCGCCCGGCGGACACGACCGCCGCCATTGCGGCGTTCAACCTCGCGGAATCCATCCGCCGCTTCGGTCACCTTGCGGCGCGGCTGGATCCGTTGGGCTTTACCGACCCGATTGGTGACCCGTCGCTCAATCCGCAAGCCCACGGGCTCACCAGCGAGACGCTGGCGCGGCTGCCGGCCTCGATTGTTGGCGGTCCCGTGGCCGATGGGTCGGCCAACGCGCGCGAAGCCATCGAACGGCTCCGCGCGATCTATTGCGCCACGACGGGTCACGACTACAACCAGGTCTTCGTCCCCGAAGAGCGCGTCTGGCTGCGACACGCCGTGGAATCTGGTCAGTTCCGACCGCCCCGTGATCCGATCAATGCGCAAGAGCTCCTGGATCGCATCACGCAAGTCGAGACCTTCGAGCGATTTCTCCACCGGATCTTCCCGGGCAAGACGCGCTTTTCGATCGAAGGCCTCGACCTGATGGTGCCCATCCTCGACGAGATCATCCGCGACGCGGCCGCCGCCGGCGTCAAACACGTGATGATCGCGATGGCTCATCGAGGACGGCTCAACGTGCTCGCCCACATCCTCCAGAAGCCTTACTCGCAGGTTCTGGCAGAGTTCAAGGATCCGCTCTTCGCACGGTCAGGCCGAATCGACCTCGGTTGGATGGGCGACGTCAAGTATCACGCCGGAGCACGCTACCAGGTCGAAGGCGATGGCCGTCCGCAATCGCTGACGATCAGCATGCCGCCGAATCCCAGCCATCTCGAGGCCGTCGATCCCGTGCTCGCCGGGATGGCGCGTGCGGCAGCAACGTCTGTGTCCGCGCCCGGTCGACCGCAGTTGCAGACGGGTCAGGTCCTGGGGATTCTAATTCACGGTGACACGGCCTTCCCGGGTCAGGGCGTCGTTGCGGAGACGTTGAACTTGTCGCGGCTCGATGGATACCAGGTGGGCGGCATGGTTCACATCATCGCCAACAACCAGCTTGGTTTTACCGCGACTCCCAAGGAGTCGTACAGTACCAGCTATGCCAGTGGGCTGGCTCGCGGCTTCAAGATCCCCATCGTGCACGTCAACGCCGACGATCCGGTGGCCTGCATCGAAGCCGCCCGTCTCGCGTGGGCGTACCGGCACCGATTCCGTCTCGACTCGCTGATCGATCTCGTGGGCTACCGCCGCTACGGGCACAACGAGGGCGACGAGCCAGCATTCACGCAGCCGGAGATTTACCAAATCGTCGCCGGGCATCCGACGGTTCGCGAGCGCTACGCACGTCAACTGGCCGAGGCGGGGACGATTGATCCCAATCAGGCCGAAGCCATGGTCAAAAAGCACATGGCCGTGCTCGAACAGGCGTACGCGACGCTCCAACCGGAGCAAGACTATGTGCCGCCACTTCCCGAGGTGCCTCCGAGCGGAGCCGCCCGCCGTGCGCAAACGAGCGTGGCGTTCGAACGCCTGTACGCCCTCAATCAAGCGCTGCTGAAGGTGCCCGAGGGATTCTCGGTCCATCGCAAACTCGAACGGGCGCGAGAACGTCGGCGGACGATGCTGGACGCGCCGACCGAGCGAACGGTTGACTGGGCCACTGCCGAAGAGCTCGCGTTCGCCACTATTCTCGAGGACGGCATATCCATTCGGTTGACCGGAGAGGATGTCGAGCGTGGCACGTTCAGCCAACGACATGGCGTGCTGCACGACTCGGTGACCGGTGACGAGCACATCCCGTTGGCCGCGTTGCCGTCGAGCCGAGCCGCGTTCGAAGTGCACAACAGTCCACTGTCGGAGAACGCCGTCGTCGGGTTCGAATTTGGCTACAACATCCAGGAACCGCGCCGGATGGTGGTCTGGGAAGCGCAGTACGGCGACTTCATCAACGGCGCGCAGGTTGTTCTCGATGAGTTCGTCACGAGCGGACGCGCCAAATGGGGGTTGACACCATCACTCGTCTTCCTGCTGCCGCACGGCTACGAAGGCCAGGGGCCGGATCACTCCAGCGCCCGTCTTGAACGCTTCCTGCAATCCGCCGCCGATACCAACCTGCGCATCGCCAACTGCACGACAGCGGCTCAGTATTTTCACGTGCTGCGACGCCACGCTTTGCTACTCGAGTCGGATCCTCTGCCGCTCATCCTCCTCACTCCGAAGAGCTTGCTTCGTCATGCTGCGACGGCATCCACGCCGCGAGAACTGGCTGACGGCCGCTTCCACCTCGTGATAGACGATGACGAAATGCGCGAGCAGGCAGGCAAGGTGCGACGTCTCGTGTTCTGCAGTGGAAAGATCTACGTTGACCTCATTGCAAACGAGCAGCGAAAGGCTGATACGAAGGTGGCCATCGTTCGGGTGGAGCAGTTGTACCCGTTCCCCGCCGACGAGATCCGCGGGCTGCTCGACTCGTATCCGAAGCTGGACGAAGTGTGTTGGGTCCAGGAGGAACCTGAGAACATGGGGGGCTGGGAGTTCGTTCGGCCGATCCTGGAACAGCTGATCGACGATCGATGGCCGCTCCGCTACGTCGGCCGCGTCCGCAACTCGAGTCCCTCAGAAGGCTCCGCCGCGTGGCATGCGCTCAATCAACGAGCGATCGTCGAGCAGGCATTCGCCGCATCGGCGACGACCAAAGACGCGGATCGTGTGCTGTCGAAACAGGTCTGATCAGTGGTCGGTGGTCGGTGGTCGGTAGCCGTGACACTTTGAACTTGTAACTTGTAACTTGTAACTCTCGAACATGACCAACATCGTCGTGCCCGAACTGGGCGAGTCTGTGGTAGAAGCGCGCGTCGCCAAGTGGCTGAAGAAAGAGGGCGACCATGTCAACCTGGGTGACCCGCTGGTCGAGCTCGAGACCGAGAAGGTCGACTTGGAGGTCAGTGCCGACCGCGCCGGTGTGCTCACGTCCATCAAACACGCCGAAGGCGAGGATGTAAAGGTTGGCGAAGTGCTCGCGACGATCGATCCACGTGGAAACGGCCAAGCCACGACCGCAGCTACGGCACCCGCCGCATCCGCCTCCGCTCGCGAGCCTTTAACCGAGCTACGGCGAGACCTCGCCGAAGCGGCCTCCGGCCGCGAAGGCGGGCCCGAAATCCGTGCGACACCAACGGCACGAAACGTTGCGCGGGAAGCAGGGGTGAAACTCGATGCGGTGCCCGCGACCGGAGCGGGCGGCCGAGTCACCAAGAGCGACGTCCTCCGCACAAAAGCACCCTCGGCGCCACAGGCACCCTCCGCACGTCAGGCACCAGCACCGTCGGCACCTCAGGTACCTCAGGCACCATCGGCACCCCACGCCCTTTCGCGAGCGCCTCGTTCCGAACACCGCGAGCGCATGTCCAAGCGTCGCGCCACCATCGCGAGACGGCTCGTCGAGGCCCAGCACAACGCTGCCATGCTCACTACGTTCAACGAAGTGGACATGAGCGCGGTGATGAGCCTTCGCGAGCGACGGAAAGAAGCGTTCACCAAGCAGTACGGCGTCGGCCTCGGTATCGCGTCCTTCTTCGTCAAGGCCACTATCGGCGCGCTCAAGGCGTTTCCGCAACTGAACGCCGAGATTCAAGGCGACGAGATTGTTTACAAGCACTACTACGACATTGGCATGGCGGTCGGCGTCGAAAGCGGGCTCGTGGTCCCCGTCATTCGCGACGCGGATCTCAAAACCTTCGCCGAGGTCGAGCTGTCGATTCGCGACTTCGCCAAGCGTGCGCAGGACGGTACGCTGACGCTCGAAGATCTCAAGGGCGGTACCTTCACCATTACCAACGGTGGCGTGTTCGGATCGCTGATGAGCACGCCGATTCTCAATCCTCCGCAGGTCGGCATTCTTGGCTTGCACAAGATCGCGGATCGGGCGGTCGTCGTGGCCGGGCAGGTCGTGATCAAGCCGATGATGTACGTGGCGTTGAGCTACGATCACCGTCTCGTCGATGGCCGCGAGGCGGTCCAGTTCCTCGTGAAGATCAAGGACTACATCGAGGATCCCGCGTGGATGCTCATCGGGTGAGGCGCACGGCGCCGGGCGTCCGGCGAAGCCTCGCTAGATCTACGGCCGGCGTCGTGAAGACTGCGACGTGCCCATCTGTTCGGACAGATATCGCGAGCGGTTGCGGGCAAACGAGATCATGTGGGCCTGTGCCGCCTCGTGTTCTTCGATGCTGTATGGCTTGGAGGGGTCGTCGCGCATCGCGTCGTAGATCATCGCCGCCTGCCGCTTCATCTGGTACTCCAACCACGTCAGCCCCTCTGGCCCGGTGGGCTCGTCAGTAAGCCTCATCGCGTCCGAGAGCCCGGCGTAATAGGCGTTTCGCAACTCCGGAATCTGCATCGCCTTGCGGGCCAGGACGTTGTCCTGCACCCGCATGTCGATGGGGTATTCGGGGCCCCAGAACGCAAGGTCTTCGTCCCAGGCAATGAACACGTGTTGGGGCGAATTCTCGCGACGGTAAAAATAGAAGTTGTTCACACCCTCGTAGCCGAGGAAGCCGTCGTTCTGGCCGACGAAGTTCTGCGCCGCGAGGTAACGCATGAACGCATGCAGGTCGAGGTGCTCGTTGAGTGACGAGCTGTACATCTCGATCGGAAGATCGTTCACGAGCCGGACGAGATTCTCGATCGGGCCGAACTTCGCCGCATCGCTGTCCTTCTCGTGCGTCTTGGGATCGAACCGCAGTGCATAGGGCGCGAGGTCAGAACCGAAATAACCAAACGTCCACGGGTCGACCCAGTTATATTCGTACAAATGGCCGTCGTTCTGTGTGTCCTCGGCAATTGACCCGAAGACGCGGGCGAGGAATTGCTTGTCGATCGATTCGACGATGGCATACACCCCGATGTACTCGTCCCTCACATACAAGCGCACATGCGTCTCACGCGGGGCCGGCACGCCTAATCGCGCGAACACCCGCATCGCCACGGTCTCGTGGATGCCCGAGTGGTCCTGCGTCAGATTGTCGAGAACTACTGATTTCAAGGACAAGAAGCTCTGCTGGGCACGGTAGTAATCGAAGTCGACTCTCAGCCCTGGCTTGGTGGGGCTGCGCGAGCCCGATCCGCGCGAGCGGATGCCTGCGTTGTCAGCAACCTGTCCGTTCCACACGAAATCAGCGGGGTAATACGTGTTCTCCTGAAAGTTCTGCTTCAGTTTCTCCCAGTCGGCGCTATGAATCCTGAGGTCAACCCGCTGAAGCACGTCGGGGTTGAACAGCGCATCCGATGGAAGAGCCCCGGCGTCCTGCCCTGCGGCGGTCAGCGTCGCGCCGATGATGAGCAGTGCGAGGGAAGAGAGATACCGGTTGGCGAATGCAAGGGGTTTCATAGATGACCTCGCTAAAAAGCGAGTTGAGCGCGGCCGACCGCGGACCAGAACGTCGTGGTTCCAGGCACGGGAGTTCGCGTCGCATCGTCGAACTCTTCGCGGATTGCGTTGATCGTCACGCGGACCCATCGATTCAAGAACCAGTTGACTCCGATGGTGACCACGTCATCACTGTTCGGGAGGATGTGCTCTGCACGGGGATTCGTGAACGCCGGCCCTGACTTGCCGACGCTTTCGAACCTCAGCGTTTCGTAGCGCGCGGCAATCTCGATGGCGCCGGCGCCGCCATCGAACAACGATCGCCGCGGGTTGGCGAACCCTTCTTTCTCCTCTCCGGTCAACAGCCAGGTTCCGCTCACATACCACCCCGTCGTCCGCATGTCGGAGAGGTCGACGTCGCCCAATCCCTGATTGCGTCGCTCTTCGTTCGCGCGCATCCATTCGGCGGACAAACCAACCGGGCCGGGATTGAACGCCACCTCAGCACCAATGCGATTGCGCTTCCCTTTCACATAGACGGGCTCGAAGAACTGTTTTCCGTAGACCGTCTCGCCACGCAAACTGTTCAGGCCTTCCGGCACGTCCACGCTGCCGTAGGCGAAGCCAATGCGCAAATTTTCGAATGTCTCCGCCAGCGGACGGAGTGGCGTGGCCGTGACCCGCCCCGCAAAGGACGGGCCAATGTTTGGTGGGTTGCCGGTCACGGAAAACTGCGGTTCCTGCAGACGGCCGTTGTCGCCATCGTCGTCGAAGACACCCGCTTCGTAGGTCAGTCCTCGCCGGAAGAAGCGGCCGCTGACCATCACACCACTATCCCGGGCCGGCGGCACCGTCGTCGAGACCAACGCGCGGTAGGCGAAGTCGATCTCGCTGAAGCTCGTCAGCTCCTCCCTGCCGAAGGGAACCTTGAAGCGACCGGCAGAGACCTCGAACTGTCGATAGGTCCGCCACCTCGCGAAGACGTCGCGCCACTCGCCATCCGGATCCAGATCCCGCTCGATCTGGAACTCGACGTGGTTACCAATCTCGCCGTTGATCCCGCCGCGCAAGGCGCGTCGGTCGAACAGGTCCTCCTCAACCTCGGGATCGAAGGTCCGCCAATCGAGTTGGGTCTTGAAACGAATGTCGAGCCGAACGTCGCCAAGCTGGATCGACGGCCGGTTCCGCCAGCGAAAGATGGGCGCAGGCGGCGTCTCTTGGGCGTCCTGGCCGGCCGCCCAGCCCGGAACCGTCAGCAGGACGATGGCGAGCATTCCGGAGACGCTGAGCGCTCGTCCGGCCATGGGGGCGCCATTCGATTTAGCATGCTCGGCCATTGGCAACACTGGTACCATAGACGGTCGTGAGGTCCAGTTCGGTCGCGAGCTGCGCTGCCTGCGTCGGCCTGGTCATCACGGTCGCGTGCGGGAGCGACTCGCCTCGAACAATGACCGGACCTTCTCCAGGACCGGGCCTTCCCCAGACCGTCAACCTCGTCGCTGTGGGCGATATCGGCGAGTGCGGGTCGCCCGCCGTCGAGCAGACAGCGCGTCTGGTCGACAGCATCGACGGTCACCTCGTCCTCGCGGGTGACTTGGCGTACATGCAGGGCTCGATGCGCAACTTCATGGAATGCTTCGACCCTTCGTGGGGGGTGCACCGAAGCCGCTGGCAGCCTACTCCGGGGAATCACGAGTACATGACGCCGTCCGCCTCGGGCTACTTCGCGTATTTCGGCGAGGCCGCAGGTGAAGGCTTCTATTCGTTCCGAGCCGGCAACTGGCTGGTCCTGATGTTGAACTCGAACGTCGAGGTCGGCGCCGGTTCGCCGCAATACGCGTTTGCCCAATCGGAGCTTCTTGCCCATCCCACACGCTGCGCGATGGCCGTTTGGCACCATCCGCTGTTCTCGTCTGGACAGAATGGCAACAACCCGATGATGCGAGATCTGTTCGACCTCCTCCATCGTCAGGGCGTGGATGTCGTCGTGGCTGCGCACGATCATCTGTATGAGCGCTTCGGAAAGCAGGATGCGGAAGGCCGATCCTCTGGCGGCGGCATCCGCCAGTTCGTCGTCGGCACCGGCGGCGCACGGCTCTACGATTTCCATCGCATGGCGCCCAATTCCCAGGTTCGCGTCAAGGCTCATGGTGTGCTGCGGTTCACACTGAATCGCGACAATTACGACTGGGCATTCCTGTCCACGACCAGAGTCATCGAGGACGTCGGTTCCGACGTCTGTCACTAGCGAAGCTCCGCCAGTTCGAAAAAGCATGTAGGCTGCGCTTCGCTCAGGGCGGTATTGCCTGGCCCTGCTATGCAGGGCGGGGGTCACGGACAAGCCACCGAGGCTCAGAGACACATAGCTAACTACGTTGAGTACCACAGGGCTCCGTAGGTATTTCGTGGTTTCTTGATGGTTTTCTCTGAGTCTCTGTGCCTCTGTGGCCCGGACGTCCCAACTTGGGGGCTCGGACGTCCTGTCCGAGCCTCGCGCCCCGATGGCTTGCGCCGTCGCGGTGGTCCGAAGGACGATATCGGCATGTCCTTTCGATTGATTTCGCTCGTCGTCGTTCTCGTGTTCGGTATGTCACTCAGTCCGCTCTCCGTCAGCGCTCGCCAGGCGCCCGCGGCGAAGTTTGAACCGATACCGCCGCCTCCCGATGTGGCAAGTCCGCCCGCGGATGCGCAGAAGACCGCTTCCGGGCTCGCATCCAAAGTGTTGCAAGCCGGGAAGGGCGATAAGCGACCGAGCGCCGAAGACATGGTGACCGTTCACTACACGGGGTGGACCACCGACGGGAAGATGTTCGACAGCTCCTATGCTCGAAACAAGCCCAGCACGTTTGGCGTGAGCCGTGTGATCAAAGGGTGGGGCGAGGGCGTGCAATTGATGGTCGTCGGCGAGAAACGGCGACTGTGGATTCCCGAAGCGCTGGCGTATCAGGGCAAACGCGACCCTCGTGGATTGCTGGTGTTCGACATCGAGTTGCTCGACATCGCCGTGTCTCCCCGCGTCGCGCCGCCGGACGTCGCCGCGCCGCCGGCGGACGCCAAGAAGACTGCTTCAGGTCTCGCGTACAAAGTGCTGAAGCCCGGCACCGGGAAATCACATCCTGAACGACGCAGTCGCGTGACCGTTCACTACACGGGCTGGACCACAGACGGCAAGATGTTCGACAGCTCGGTCGAACGTGGCGCACCGGCGTCGTTCGGGCTCGACGAAGTCATCGAGGGATGGACGGAAGGCGTTCAACTGATGGTCGAAGGTGAACGAACCCGCTTCTGGATTCCAGAGCGGCTCGCCTACAAGGGACAAGGCAGCGGCCCCCGTGGCATGTTGGTGTTCGACATCGAACTCCTGTCGCATCGGGCACCGTAAAGCGTGCACGGTCCACGAACAGGCCCAGAGATTCAGAGACACAGAGAGCATTTCTTGAAGAGAACTCTGAGTCTCTGAGACTCGGTGGCTTGTACCTGTGGAACCCGACTCTTGAGAACTTATTAGATCATTAGCGAGGCGGTATGACTCTCTCCCCTGGCGATCGCGGTCTGGCGATTCTAGCGGTCGGCGTGCTCATCATTGGGCTCACCGCTGGACTGCCGATCAGCGCTGCGCAGAACGCGATTCGACTGGACGGCTATGCCGAGTGGAGGCGTGCCGGGCTGATCCTGGTCGATGGGCAGCGCGTGCGAGCGGATCAGGGCACCCGTTGGAAGGGCGAACCCACGTCCATCGACGACGTTCCGCTCGGCCACGAAGTCCGCGTGCGCGGCCTCCGTCATGTCGATGGCTCGGTCCTGGCGCGTGAAATCGACGTGCGTCCGAACGGCGACGCCCTCTTCGAGGGCGACGTGCAGAAAGGCACGAATGAGCTCGAAGGCCTGTGGCTGCGGACCGGTGAAGCCTTCGAGGTCGATCGGGCTGGAGGTCGCAAGGTCATCGGCGAAGTTGCCCGTGACGGCCGATCCGTCGATCGCGTCCGGCGCCTGGTGCGTCGCATGTCGCCGCCGTACGTCGACCAGTCGAAGATTCGCGTGTATGTCGTCGACAACAAAGAGTGGAACGCGATGGCGATGGGCAACGGTGCTATGTGGGTCTTCAACGGCATCATGAACGACATGACCGACGACGAGCTGGCCATCGTCGTGGGCCACGAGCTGGCGCACTACACGCATGAGCATTCGCGTCGCCAGATGCGAAAGAATATGTGGGGGCAGTTCGGCAGCCTGGCGGCGCTGCTGGCGGCCAGCGCGATCGACAACAACGGGTTGCGAGCCGCCGCGCAACTTGGCTCCGCGCTTGGCTTCTCGGCCTGGATGACCGGCTATGGCCGCGATCTGGAGGATCAAGCCGATCGCGTCGGGCTTCGTTACGCGCACGAAGGAGGATTCGACGTCAATGGCGCCCCGCAGGTCTGGCAGCGGTTTCTGACCAAGTATGGCGAGGGCGATCGGGTGACGAACTTCTTCTTCTCCGATCATTCACTCGCCAGCGCCCGCCGAAAGAACCTCGAGCAGGAGCTGCGGAACAATTACGCTCGCTGACATAAGCCGAGCGTGACCTCTGACATGCGGGCTCAGTGGCCGCTCGCCGCCGTCCTGACCTTGGCGTTGTTGCTGAGGGTCTGGGCTCTCGATTTCGGTCTGCCCCACACGTTGATCCGACCAGACGAGGACGCGGTCGTGTCGGTGGCCCTGCGATTCTTCCAGCGCAACCTGAACCCGGGCTTCTTCGACTGGCCGTCGCTCTTCATGTACGTCGTGGCGGCGGTCTACGTCGTTTACTTTAATATCGGCCGGACGCTGGGCTGGTTTCCACTCGAGAGAATCTTTCTCGAATCGGCGACGCTTCACCCAAGTCCCAACTATCTGATAGCGCGCGGCGTGAGTGTCGCGACCGGTGTCATGACCGTCTGGACCGTGCACCGTATTGGACTCAAACTTTTCGGTCGCAACACTGCAATCGTTGCGGCTTTCTACATCGCGGTCGCCGCGGTTCACGTACGGGATTCGCATTTCGGCGTCACGGACATCGCGGCCACCTGGCTGGCGACGATGTCGTTCCTCTTCACAGTCGAGTATGCAAACACCCGGGCGAAACGCGCGTGGCTCTGGTCGGCCCTTTGTGCCGGCCTCGCCGCCTCAACTAAGTACAACGCAGGACTCATCGCGCTGCCGGGACTCGTCGTGCTGCTGGGCGGACGAGTGGACATCGAAAACCTGGCGACCCGGGCCCGACGTGCAACCCTCTATGCTGGCGTCGCGGCGCTCGCCTTTCTTGCCGGGACGCCTTATGCCCTCCTCGATTGGCGCGCGTTCGTGACGGCTCTTGAGCAGATCAGCGACCACCTGCGGGGTGGCCATATGGCTTTGAGCGGGCCTGGCTGGGTGATTCACCTGACCAGCTCACTGCGATATGGTCTGGGCCTACCGCTCTTGATCGCCGGGATCGCAGGGCTCCTCCTCTACCTGTGGCGCGCACCCCGTGCCGCAGTGGTGTTCGTAGCCTTTCCACTCGTCTATTTCGCACTCATCGGCGTGGGCCAGACAGCGTTTGCGCGATATATCCTGCCCATCGTTCCCTTTTTGTGCCTTGCGGCAGCCTATGCAACCACCGAAGGCGCACGGTGGGCCGTTACGGCCATGGCTCGGCCCGCTGCGTTGCGTCCGCTGATGGGTCTTCTGGCGTGCCTTATCGCCGCTCCTTCGGTATGGTCGGTCGTTCAAACGAACCGTCTCCTCTCGAGATCGGATAATCGGTTGTTGGCGGCTGAGTGGATTCGAACCGAGTTTCCCGAGGGTGTCACGCTTCACCAAACGGGTTCGACCTACGGTCACGTCCAGATGAAGACCATCGATGCCCTGGCGCCGATTCGCTACCGCGAGCACACCTACGATGAGGCGGCTCGTGTCTTTCGAGACTCCAACGGCAGTCCATCATCGTCTTTGCCCGAGATCATCGTCCTGCAGCAGTCACCCTTGGGGTATTCGGCAGTTTCAGAGGACATCCGACGAGTACTCGATGAAGGCTACGAGATCCGGCGAACCTTGCCGGCCGTTGACTCGTCGGATAAGCGACTCGTGTACGACCGTGACGATGCCTTCTTTGTCCCGTTGGCGGGGTTTGCGGCGGTGACCCGGCCAGGTCCGACCTTTGTTATTTACGCTCGGCGCCGCTTGAATGAGCGACCGAACGGTCGATGACAAACCGGACCACGGTTCCCGTCGATCGAGGCGACGTCGGAGTGCGTATCGACCGAGTGCTGCTTCGGCACCTCGCGCACATTCCAGGCGTGACGAGGAACCGTCTGCAGCGGCTGATTGATGGCGGCCTGGTGTGCGTCAACGGGCTGCCAGTGAGCCGACCCTCGAGACGCGTGGCTGCGACTGATGCGATTACCGTCGATCTCCCGGCTCGCCGCGCGCGGGCCGCACCGACGGCCGAAAACATTCCGGTGTCGGTCGTCTACGAAGACGCCCACTTGCTGGTCGTCAACAAGCCTCCTGGTCTGGTCTCGCATCCTGCGTTTCGCAACCCGAGTGGGACACTCCTCAACGCAATTCTTGCGCACGCCAACGGTCGCTGGCAGCCTGCTTTGTTGAGTCGCCTCGACAAGGACACATCAGGCCTCGTGCTGGTTGCCAAAGACCCGACCGTGCAAGCGGCTCTTCAGCGGCTCGGCAACGCCAATCGAATCGAGAAGGACTACCTGGCGATCGTGCTCGGGCGGCCGCCGTCGAAAGGCACCATCGATCTCGCCCTCGACCGCGATCCCTGGGATCGTCGTCGGGTGATCGTCCGCGATCGCGGCGGCGTACCGAGCGTGACGCGGTTCGAGCGTCTGCAGTCGATCATAGTGGCACCGGGACGAGCGGTAACACTGCTGAAATGCCGCCTGGTGACCGGCCGCACGCATCAGATTCGGGTGCATCTCGCGGCCAAAGGCTGGCCGATCGTTGGTGATGCCTTGTACGGCAAGCGCATGAAGGCCGGATCGGGCGATGCTTGGCTTCCCCCGCTCGCGCGACAGGCCCTGCACGCGTGGCGGCTCGCGTTGACCCACCCGTCTACCGCTGAACGAATCGACGTGACGGCGCCCGTCCCTGACGATATGGCACGACTGCTCGACATTTTCTAACGCCATTGTCGTGGCTGTTGCAGGTTTCACCGGGGCGATCTTGAATCATCCCTCGACACGGGCCATGTCCATAGAGACAGTGCCCAGTGCCGAGTAGTCCAGCGATTCTCCGTCACGCGCCAGCAGGGCCGTCAGAAGCTGTTGGACGATGGCGGTGACCGGGGCGGGGGCGCGCGCGTCGTTGAGCGCGTCGAGGACGATGCGCAGATCCTTGCGGTACAGACGTGCCGAAAAGCCGGGTTTGAAGTTGCTGTTCAACAGGCGCTCGCCGTGCACTTCGAGCACGCGGCTCGCCGCAAATCCTCCCAGCAACGCGGCACGTACCTTTGCGGGATCGACGTGTGACTTGCGCGCCAGCGCAAACGCTTCACCAACCGCAGCCAGGGTTCCCCCGATCACCAACTGATTGCACGCCTTGCAAATCTGACCGGCGCCGGACTCGCCGATATGAATGATGCGTTCCGGGTTGCCCATCGCCTCGAGGATTGAGCGCACACGCTCGAGTGCGGATGCGTCGCCGCCCACCATGATCGACAGCGTGCCGTCGATGGCGCCAATCTCGCCTCCGCTCACAGGCGCATCGAGCAGGGTCGCGCCGCGCGTGGCGGCCTCCTGCGCCAGCCGACGGGCAATGGCCGGCGCAATGGTGCTCATGTCGATCAGAACTGAGTCCTTCTGGAGCGATTGAAACACGCCGTCGGTGCCGGCCAGGACCTGCTCGACATCAGGCCCATCGGGCAGCATGGTGATGATTCGCGTTGCCTGTGCAGCGACATCGGCGGGTGACCGTGCCGCCCGAGCACCGGCGCTGACTATCTCGTCGACCGGCCCACGACTTCGACTATGGACGACGAGCGAGAAGCCCCGCTTGAGAAGATTGCGTGCCATGGGTCGCCCCATGACACCGAGGCCGATGAAGCCAATGATCTCTGTAGGCATGGCGCGACTCTACATTCCCGAGGTCAGGTCGTACAAGACGTTGCTTTCACCTCGTTCGCGGACGAGTCGGCCAATCCGATCGACCAAGAGCTGTCGACGCGCCATCACCCCCTCGATCTCCTTCGAGGTGAGATAGTTGCCGGCGACGCGCCGGATGTCGGCCTCCGTCAGCGTCTGGAGCTTCTGGTAGAACATCCGATCGCATTGCTGAACGGTATCAGGGAAGCGAAGGGCGTGATCGAGCCGAAATGCACGGCTGAAGTCGATCATGATGACACGCCAATCCTTGGTGTAGAGGATGTTGCCCTTGTTCCGATCCATGTCGCGCAACAGCTCCGCGAAGATCACCATGCTCTGACGTTGGCGCGAAAACGCGAGCGGGTCTGGTGGTCGAGTGTTGGACTTCTCCCGATCACCTTCGTCCATCAGCACATCGTCAACCCACCAGGAGAGAGATCCAGTCTGGTTTCTCCACCGACGCTCGACCGTAACCGGCATCATGCCGTCAACACCCACCAGGCGGGCAATCTCGTACGCGGCGATGTTGTATTTATACGAGTCGACAAAGTTAAGTTCGCCCGCGCGTTTTTTGCCCTGAGCCCGTTCGAGCGGCGATAGACGATCGTCGATTGATTGAAAACCGGCGTCGTGCGTGACGACGCCATCGCTGAGCGTGAGGCGAAGCGATCCGGTAATGCCCTTACCGGCGGGCCTCGAGTCAATCACTTTGGCGTCAGTCAGGAAGGCCCGCTGCTGTTCCGGCGTGAGCCGAACGGCTGTTTGAGCGACCGCCTGGACGGCGACGGTGAGGGCCAGAACACTGGCAGCGGCCAGCGTGGGGCGCATTCGCACGCGGTCATTGTATGGGCGGACGCCGCTGTTGCAAGCGGGTAAAACTCTGTCCGTGCGCCGCGGAGCGCGGCAATCCAACACAGGTGGCGCAGCTCCGCCGCTTACTCGGATCGTAGAGCTGTCGACGGATTCACTTCCTCGCCGCGATTGGACGGCTGAAGGGTTGGATGGTTGACTAGACGCCGACTCTACCGGCCGGCGCGACCTGCAACACGATGGCCGCCGCGTTGCGAACCGAGTACTGCCGGTGCTGCACAACGCGTTCGTAGGGCAGCGAGACGATGGCTGTGGCATCGCCTTCGGCATCCGGGTGAAGCAAGACCGTCACCGGCTCGTTCTGATGCTCCGGCGCGAGCTGGGTCGCTTCTGCGGGGGTCACGAACCCAATGACCGCACTGACCCCGTTCGCCAGGCGATGGATCTCGAAGTTGCGATAGTGACGGACGGCAAACAACGGCGAGGCCAGTGCCGGCGAGCTCGTGAAGCCGTAGACGCCGTCTGGCAGGGTCTCGGCGGCAAACCCTTCCTGGGAGGGAGTGACGAGCTGAACGTCGTGCTCTCGCCGCAGCGCTTCGCGTGCGGACTCAGGGGATCCGGAATTCATATCGTCACTCCGCGGTCATGTGGGGGTACTTGAAGTCGCGCGGGGGAGAGAAAGTCTCCTTCACACTCCGAGCGCTCACCCAGCGCAATAAGTTCATCTTCGATCCCGCTTTGTCGTTGGTGCCAGAAGCCCTGGCGCCGCCAAACGGCTGCTGGCCGACCACCGCCCCGGTCGGCTTGTCGTTGATGTAGAAGTTGCCCGCGGCATACCGTAACGCTTGAGACGCCTGATGGACTGCCCGACGATCCGCCGCGAACACGGCACCAGTCAGCGCGTACGGTGACGTCGTAGTCCACCGTCTTCAGCATCCGCGTCCAGTCCTTGTCCTGATAGACATAGGTCGTCAAGACCGGCCCGAAGATCTCCTCGCACATCAGGCGGTAGTCCGGCTTCTCGCGCTTGCACCAACGTCGGCTCGATGAAGTAACCCTTGCGATCGTCGGCGCCGCCGCCGGCCACGATGGTGGCGTTCTTCTTCGCATCAGCGAGGTACTCGCTGATCTTCTTGAACGCATTGGCATCGATCACGGCGCCCATGAAGTTGCGGAAGTCGCGCACGTCGCCCATGTTGATCTCTTTCATCATCGCGAGCATGCGCTGCTTGACCGCGGGCCATAACGACTTGGGCACATAGGCACGACTGGCGGCGGAGCACTTCTGGCCCTGATACTCGAAGGCGCCGCGGACGAGCCCGACCGCAACCTCTTGCGGATCGGCGGACGGATGTACCACGACGAAGTCCTTGCCGCCGGTCTCACCGACAATCCGCGGGTACGAACGGTAACTGCCGAGGTTCTGACCAATTCGTTGCGAGATGCTGTTGAAAACCGTGGTGGAGCCGGTGAAGTGCACGCCGGCGAACTCGGGATGGTCGAGCACCACGTTCGACACTTCCGCGGCATCGCCAGGCACAAAATTGATCACGCCGGGCGGGAGACCGGCGGCCTCGAGCAGCTTCATGATGTAGTGGGCGCTGAGCATCGCGCTCGATGCCGGCTTCCACACGACCGTGCAGCCCATCAGAGCCGGGGCGGTCGGCAGATTGCCGCCGATTGCCGTGAAGTTGAACGGTGTGACCGCGTAAACGAACCCTTCGAGCCCCCGATAGTCGGACTGATTCCACACGCCGTGAGTGCTGATCGGCTGCTCCCGATAAAGCTCCTCGGCGTATGCGACGTTGAAGCGCCAAAAGTCAATCAGCTCGGACGCCGCATCGATCTCGGCCTGAAACACCGTCTTCGACTGACCGAGCATCGTCGCCGCGTTCAGCGTCTGTCGCCAGGAAGTCGTCAGCAGTTCGGCGGCTCTGAGAAATACGGCAGCGCGGTCCTCCCACGACCAGTTCGCCCAGTCGCGTCGGGCGCTGAGAGCCGCCTGAATGGCCTGTCGGACTTCCTTACGACCGGCTTTCTGATAGGTGCCCAGCACGTGCGCGTGCTTGTGGGGCATCACCGCCTGACCGGTCTTTCCAGTGCGGACTTCGCGGCCGCCAATGACCAGAGGAATCTCGACACGCTCCGAGGCCATGTCTGCCAGGCGCCTCTTGATCTCGGCGCGCTCCGGGGTGCCCGGGGCATACGTCAGATTGGGTTCGTTCGTCGGCGGCGGCACTCGCCGCACGCCTGCAAATGATGAGGACATATGAGGATTCTAGTTGAACGAGAGGCTCGAGACTCACGCGCGTGCGCCCTCGACTTCCACCTTGATGTGTCGCCACTTGCCTTGACGAAATCGAAGCACGCTCAGCACGCAGCGTGCGAAGTGACCGAGGACAATCGCCAGCCAGATGTCGGACGACTGAAGCGGGCGGACCGCCTGGATGATGCTGCACATGCCGATCGGGATTGCCACTTGGGAGGCGAGCGTGATGTAGAGCGGGCTGCGCGTGTCGCCCGTACCCTGCAAACCTCCGGTGAAGACCAGCGCCGTCGTGATGAAGAAGCCCGACACGGCGAGATACCTGAGAAGCGATTCGCCGAGGGTCGCCACATCCGGTTCGGTCGCGCCGAAGATCCCGAGCAGCGCATGTGGAAACGCCACGAACATCAGGCCGACCACCGCGGCAACGGTGATGCCGATGCGCGCGGCGTGATAAACGCCGGCAATGGCTCGCTCGGGGTGGCCCGCGCCCAGATTTTGGCCGGCGATCGTCGCCGCCGCGCCCATCAAACCCACTGAGGTCCACGTGATCAGCGAAAACAGCTCGGTGTAGCCGATGGCGTACGCCGCCTGCGCGGCCGCGCTCTGCTCGAGCGACCCCATGAACCGCAGCATCAGCACGCCGCCGATGTTCATCGCAATGCCCTGGACGCCGGTGGGCAAACCAAAGCGAAAGAGCGCCCTGATAATCGCCCAATCGGGCCGCCAGTCCATGTGACGCGAAAAGCGAATCACGCCGTCGCCCTTGAACAGGTGCCACATCGCGTACATGCTGACGGCGCCTGAGGCGATGGACGTTCCGAGTGCAGAGCCGGCCGTTCCGAGCGCTGGAATCGGACCGAAGCCGCGAATGAGCAGCACGTTGAGCGCGACGTTCAGCACCGTCATCGTGAGTCCCAGCCGCAGTGGCGTTCGCGCATCGCCCGCGGCCCGCATGGCAGCCGAGACCATGAAGAAGAACAGCATCCCGATGCTGCCGATGAAATTGATCCGCAGGAACGGCAGCGCCTGCTGCTTGACGTCAGGCGCGGCGTGTACCAGGTCCAGCAGGGCAGGCGTCGCCACGTACCCGATTGCAGCCATCAGCGACGAACATCCCAATCGACGTCAGAGCCGCCTGCTGCACGACACGATTGACCCGATCCGAATCACCGGCGCCGGCAAAGCGGGCAACGAGCACGGCCTGTCCGGTAAACACCGACGCCATGAAGACGATGACCACGAGGAAGATCTGCCAGCTCACGCCGATGGCGGCGTTGGCGGTGTAGCCGATGAGCTGACCGACCAGGACGTGATCGATCACACCCTGCAGCCCGGCCACGAGGTTTTGGACCATCGTGGGCCACGCCAGTTTCCATACCGCCGGGCTGATCGGACCTTCGACGAGCGAACGATCGAACGGGGATGACTTCTTCGCGGGCGGCGACTCTGACATTGTGCCGAACGTGTGATTTTACGTCACGAACCAGACAACCGCACCCACAACCGCGGCCGTCCCCAGCACGGCGACCGGCCACAACACCGCGGATGCGGCAAGAAGGAGGGTGAGGACGACCACGAACGCAACTGGTCCCAGCGGCCAGACCAATGCGGTCGCGAGGCGCGAACTGATCGGATCCCGCATGACGACGAGGCCAATCAGCACGCCGATGACATAGATCGCCAGCAGAGTCGTCAACGTGCTTCTAGACGGTGGGTCTGAAGACCCACCGCTCCGTAGTCCTTCTAAACATCCAACTCCTCCGCTTCTTCCGCTCGTTCCATGATGAAGCGGAAGCGAGCCGACGGCATCCTTCCCCATCAGCTCGTTGATGACACGATCGGTCACGAGCTGGTCAGCGACGTCCACGCGAAGCAACCGTCGCGACCGTGGATTCAGCGTCGTCTCCCACAGGACCTTGGGCATCATCTCGCCCAGCCCTTTGAATCGCGTGATCTCAGGTGTAGCACGCCCCGCGCGCTGCTTGACGATCTGATCCTTCTGAGAATCGTCCAGCGCCCAGAACGTCTCCTTGCCGATGTCGATGCGAAAGAGCGGAGGCTGCGCCAGGTAGACCTTGCCACTGGCGATGAGCTGCGGCAGGTGGCGATACAGAAACGTCAACAGCAGCGTGGCAATGTGATGGCCATCCGAATCGGCGTCGGCCAGGATGATGATCTTCCCGTAACGAAGTCGCGACTGCGTCGAACCCTTTTCCGACCCCACATCCCAGGGCGGTCACGAGGTCGGCGAGCTCCTTGTTCTCCAGCACCTTGCCGGTTGCCATGCCCTCGGTGTTCATCACCTTTCCACGCAGCGGCAGGATCGCTTGACGCGCCCGATCGCGGCCCTGCTTGGCCGACCCGCCTGCCGAATCGCCCTCGACGATGAAGATCTCGCTCGTGATCGACCCGGGATGCGTGCAATCGGACAGCTTGCCGGGCAGCGTGACCCGACCGGATGTTGGTCCCTTGCGAACAACCTCCTGCTGCGCCGCCCGGCTGGCCTCGCGAGCTCTCGCGGCGAGGATGATGCGCGCCACGATCGCTTCCGCGATGGACTGGTTGTGATTGAGCCAATGCTCGAGGCCCGGCCGAACCATGCCGTCGATCGCCGACACCAGCTCGGGATTGTTCAGCCGATCCTTCGTCTGCCCCTGGAATTGCGGCTCTTGAATGAAGATGGAGAGGACGCCGGTCATGCCCTCGCGAATATCTTCAGTGGTAAGAGTCACGCCCTTCGGCGTCAGGTTATGAGTCTCGATATAGTTCCGGACGGCCTTGCCCAACCCGGCTCGAAAGCCGTTTTCGTGGGTTCCGCCTGAACCTGTTGGGATGCCATTGACATAGCTTCGCAGGTGCTCGTCGGTCGACTCGGTCCACTGGAGTACCAGCTCCGCCCGAACGCCGTTGTCCTTCTCCAGCACGAACGGCGATTCGTGCACGGGTCTGCCGGCGCGCTCCGCGATGATCGTCTTCAGATAGTCGGCCAGGCCTTCCTCGTGTTGAAACACGGTCTTGGTGCCCGCCGCTTCGTCTTCGAACGTCACCTTCACACCGCGGTGCAAGTAGCTGGCGACCTCCAGCCGGTCGCGGATGGTTGCGGCCTCGAACTCGATCTTCGGAAAGATTGTGGGATCGGGATGGAAGTAGACGGTCGTTCCGGTGCCGCGGGCAGCTCCCAGCTTCTTCAGCGCAGAAACCGGCTTGCCCTGTTTGAACCGCATCTCCCACTGGTGACCATCGCGCCGGACGGTCGCGACCAGGTCACGAGAGAGCGCGTTCACCACACTCGCACCGACGCCGTGGAGACCGCCGGCGGTCTTGTAACTGCCCTTCTCGAACTTTCCACCCGCATGGAGAACGGTAAAGATCACCTCGAGCGCCGTTTTTCTGGTCTTGGGATGCACATCGACCGGAATCCCACGCCCATCGTCTTCGACACTGATCGAGGTGCCGTCCTTGTGCAATGTGACGCGAATGTTCGACGCGTGCCCGTTCATCGCCTCGTCGATCGCGTTGTCGAGCACTTCCCAGACCAGATGGTGAAGGCCGGTCGAGCCGACACCACCGATGTACATTCCGGGGCGCTTACGAACGGGCTCGAGGCCTTCGAGAACGGTGATGTCTTTGGCGGTGTATGAGGACACTGGGGGTGATTATAGAGAAGGGCGCAGGGCGCAGGGCACATGGCACAGGGAACGGGGAACAGGGAACAGGGAACAGGGCATACGGTGAGGGCAAGGGTTTGAGCTTTTTCCCTGCGCCCTGTGCCCTGTGCCCTGTGCCCTCCGCTAAGCCAAGCGAACCGTCCTGCGATCGGGATCCCATCGCCAGACCTCACCGGTGCCCTTCAACTCGACGCCGCCGAGCCACCTATCGATGCCGCAGGCGCGCACGCGATCGAGGCGGTTGTCCAGCACCTGCTGACCATCGGTCGTCAGGCTCAGTTCATCCTCCAACGTCAACGGTCGCGTCGGAAGGCTCGCTTTGAGAAGCGGGCGGGACGAGCGCAGGAGTGAATCGATGTGGGCGATGAACGCCGCGTCGCCCATGAACACGGCGTCCTCGCGCACCTGATGTGAGGCCTTGTAAATGGCGCCCACGCTCGTGTACCCACTGGCGATCGCCTCGAGGGCCTGTTGCTCAGTGCGAGACAGGCCGTTCCGCATCGAGGGAAACTGTTCGAGATGACGCGAAAGCGCGGCGCGCAGGTGAGGCAGTTGGTCGACTCGCGAGCGCACCTCGACAAGTGCTCGCGGATCCGTGGAGCGAAACGCGGTCCACGCATCGCGCGCGGCGAGCCGCTGGGCGGACGTGACGTCAGCCCGCGCAGCGAAGAGTCCGGCAAATCGCGCCGCCGGTTGAGTGCCCAAATAGTCGTCGGACGGGACGGCCGTCACACGCGGACTACCGTCCAGCGGAAGCCGGTCGAGTATCTGAAGCAAGTGCAGCTGATCGTACAGATCGTGCTCGAACCAGAGCACGATCTCGTCGACGGGCGCGGCGCCGCGCGACCCCCGCACCGCCCGATCGAGAGCGGCGTCGCGGTCGGCCAGCTTGCGTCCGATCGCCTCCGCCGATCCCCAGCCGCATGACGCGAGAAATTCGGCCCGCTGTTGACGCAGCGCCGCCGGATTGAGGCCCGCAGGCACCGGTCCCTCGTGAAGCACATCGTCCCACGGCACCATCGGTCCCTCGATGCCGGCCTGTCGCATCAGCGGGATGATCGCGGTGCCGTTGGTCAGATGAAGCATTCCGACTAGTCCGTATCCTCGTTCCGTCCCCTGCCTCCCGCTCGTCGCCTCGTGCGAGGTACGTCGCTCTTGACCTTCGTTGTGCGAGGGGCTCGACGGGCCGGGGTACGTTTGGCTTTGCTCGTTTCGCTCGCCGGTCGTCGTGCTTTACGAATCTTCGGCTCGGGATCCATCGGCGAGATGGCGCCGAACATCGCGAGCTGGTCGTCGGCTTCGGCTTCATCCCTCGAATCGGTCTCGCCTGCTGGCAATGCGCCGATGGTCACCGGAGGCTCGTCCGGCGTGACGTGAGGGGTGGCGTCCGCGACTTCGGAGGCCTCGTCGATCTCGACGGGCGAAACTGTCTCCACGCCTTCAAGGCTCGCCCAGCCATGTGGGACGTTCGTCGGCCGCGCGGCGCCCGCAAACGCGCGCAACCCGCCCTGCCGATCACGCTCCAGCCGCAACAGCCCATCCTTCTGGCACGCGCGCAGCAACTCAGGGAGCGATCCGTACCGCCGCTCATCGAAATCCGGACGAGCCGCGCGAATGAACTGCTTCATCTGTCGCAGATACATTGGCCACCGCGGTGGCGTGGGCGACTCGGCGAGCACCGCTCGAACCAGCGCAACACCGTCGGCCAACGAGAACTCCGGCGTCGCAGACACGGCTGCGGTCCCCTCCTCCGCGGAAGCGGGCGCATCCAAGGACGGGGGTGCGGCGCTCGAACCGTTGACAGAATCCAACTGACCGTTCTCCGACATCTCGACGATGGTGGTGCGGCCCGAGTGCTTGAGGGTGACGAGGCCCTGTTGTTCGAGCTTCTCAGCAAAATCGCGGAACGTGCTGGCACCGTAATCGCGCTCGGAAAACGACGAGTCGAGCTGCAACAAAGTGCTCTTGAGCAACCCCAGCTGCGGCGACACTTCGCGGTCGGCGAGGACCTTGAGTGCACGCTGAACGAGCGGGAACACCTGATCCAGCGAGCTTTGGCCCGGTCGGCCACCACGATCGAGCCGCGGCGCGCTGCGCGGGCGGTCTACTCCGCTGCTGCCAGCCACGTTTTCGTAGGCGATGAACTCGGTGCAGTTCTTCTGCATCACCTGGCTGGTGAACGAGCGGCCGCCAATCACGAACACTTTCTTGTCGTACTGCTTCAGCTTTTCAACCAGCGTGATGAAGTCGCTGTCGCCGCCAACGATCACGAACGCGTTGATATGGTCGTGCGTGAACGCCATCTCGAGGGCATCGAGGGCCAGGTTGATGTCAGCGCCGTTTTTGTCGCCGCCGGGGGTCATGACGCGCTGCACGAGTCGGACGGCGTGTTGAGCCATCGTGCGACTGTGGTCGCCAGCTCGTTTCCAGTCGCCGTAGGCAATCTTGGTGATGATTTCGCCGCGTTCCTTCACGGCTTCGAGGACGGCGCCAACATCGAATTGGCGGCCGAGGGTAGTTTTCACACCGATCTCGACGTTGTCGAAATCGATGAAGACAGCAATCTTCAATCGTTGATCGGACATTTCTTCCAGTGGTTAGTAATCAGTGGTCTGTGGTCTGTGGTCTGTGATCCGTGGTCTGTGATCCGTGGTCTGTGATCCGTGGTCAGTGGTCTGTGATCTGGGATCGCAGCCCGTGCGCAAGGCGATCACGAAAGAACGCCGGGCTCAGTGGCCAGAGATCGCGAGAACCAGGGAGGCAACAAACTTCGGGGACGCGACGTACGCGACGCAGAAGTTACTCCGCTAGTATAGCCCAGACGCCCCGCCGGAGGGGGGTCCCCGCCACGCGTCTTCTTGCGTGGTGGGGTGGGGAGGCGGGGCAAAACCAACACTGCCGCTACCGAGGCGGAGCCCCGCGACAGGCGCTCAACGTCTCAGGGCGGAGCCTCGCCAGCCCGCTTCAGCAATGAAATCTGGCCGGAATGGTAGATCGTGTGGTGCGCCAGTCCGTGCAAGGTGAGGTAGTACGACAGCCCCGTTCCGAGCGCATTGTCGCGGAAATCACGCACGGGTTGATCCAGCATGGCGGGGTCCATTGACCGGATGGCGGCGGCGAGCGCGCGATGTGCCTCGAACAGATCCGCCTGCGCCTGGCGCCAGCGGCCTGGCGCAACGTCTTCGACCTCCGGCCAGTCGCCTGCCTCGGGATCCTGCGCTGGCCGACCGCCAAGCCGAGCGGTGACCTCGCGCGCCCAACCGGTCATGTGGAGCACCAATTCCCAGATGCTGTGGGCCCCGCCCGGCGGGCGGCGCGCGGCGAGCGTGGCGTCGATCCCATCGAGCACCTGTTTCACACTGGGCCCGTGCCATGGGTCGCCCGCGACGATTCGTTCGACAAGCTCCGCTATTGCTCTGCTTTCCATGGCCGGTACATTCGTTGCACAGTAGGCATCAGGAGAACATTGATGCCTGGGATCCGTCACTTCACAAGGTCACTGGCTCTTGCTACGCCCCTCCTCTTCTCGGTGGCTGTCGCCGCCGGACAAGAGGCCTCGATCCAAAAGCTGATCGAACGTGGTTCGCTCAACGAAGCTGTACAAAAGGCCGAAGGCGAACGCGACAACCCAGAGTCTACCTATCTTGCCTCCCAGGCGTTTGGCAAGATGAACGACGGCGGCCGTGCCAACGAGGAGTATTCACGACTTCGCGAGCGTGGTGAAGAGGATTGGAAGGCGATTGGCGAGTCCGGCGCCGCGCTGAACGCGGGCAACGTGGACGAAGCGATGGCGGCTGCGACGCGCGCCGTGTCGGCCAATGGCGACAATCCGTACGCTCACTACCAGCTCGGTCTCGTGGCGAGTCGCCAGAACGATTTCCAGAAAGCCGCCGAGTCGTTTGGTCGGGCCGCGGAGATCAAACCCGATCTTGCGTATGCGCACTACTATGCCGGCCTCGCGTCTCAACGCATCAAGCAGATTCCGAAGATGTCCGAGCACCTCGAAGCCTTCATGCGGCTCGCTCCCGACGCGCCTGAGCGGGCAGCCGTCGCGGCGATTTTGCGGACGTTGAAGCGGCGGTAGGGACTGCGGTTCTTGCCGACGGTTCTCGACGATGGTTCTTGACGACGGTTCCGCAGCGGTTCTTCACGAGGGTTCGTAACGAAGGTTCTTCACGAAGGTTCACGTCTGAACATTGCGAACCAGTCGTGACCGAACCGTTGTGGAACGCTCGTTAAGAACCGTCGTCAAGAACCGTCGTCAAGAACCGCACAACTCAGAAAATATGCCCAATCCCGAAATACCACCGGCCGCTTTTCAACTGGTTGGCGGGGCGTTGGGGTGAGAGCGTCGTCCCCGGAATGCCGAAGTCGATGCGAAGCAGCGCAAAAGGCGACACGAGACGAAAGCCAAGCCCATAGCCCGTCGCCAGGTCGCTGAACGAGATGTCACTCCTCGTCGGAAATACGTTGCCGGCATCCAGGAAGGCGACGCCGTGCAGCCACCCGCGAACCGGGAATCGAAGCTCTCCATTGAAAGCGAGCAACGCGTCGCCGCCAAGCGGGAATCCGGACCATCGCGCGGACCGAGGCTGTTTTCGGAATAACCACGCACGGTCGTTGCGCCACCAAGCTGGAACCGCTCGCTGACAACCAGTCCCTGGCCGCCATACCCACTCCCGAACTGCACACGTCCTGCGACGACCATCGGGCCGAGCTCGCGGTAGAGCGATTGCTTGAGCAGGAGCTTGCCGCTCGTGTAGTCAGACCCGAGCGCCTCCAACGCTTGTTCCCAGTTCGCGGTCGTCAGCCATCCGCGATGAGGATTCGTGGCATCGTCTCGACGATCCAGCACCACACCCGCGTTCAGCGACGCGACATACAGCGGGAGCGGGGGGATGATCGGCTCTGGATCGAGGCTCACTTCTTCGCGTTCGAAGCGGTAACCCCAGATCAGCTCCGACAACCGGAAGGGCCGCCAGCGTTGCTCCACGTTGACGCCGGAGCGCTGATCGATGGTAACCAGGCTCTGATCCTCGAACCGATCCTCGAATCGCTGCCGCGAGTAGAACACAAAGCCGCCCGATCGAATGGGTAAGCCAAAGAACGAGCTGTTCGACGTAAACAGGCTGGCCGCCTGCCGACTTCGTTCGTAACGCCCGGCGATCCCAGCCGTGATCGCACGACCAAACAGGTTCTGGTTCTGGATGTCTGCTAGAACGCCGAGGCTCTGCAGCCGTGGTTCGGTTCCATCCGGGTCCGGCACCTCGGCCTTTTCATCCGTGTACTGCGCACCGTATCGAAAGCGCCATACCGGGTACTCGACGACCCGCACGACGGCACGCACCGGCTGAATGCCCGCCGCGGATTCCTCGGTGGTAGGGGTCAGCGGCACCGGCTGGATGTCCACCTGCTGGAAGACGTTGGTGTCGTACAAGCGCTTTCGTGCCTGTGCCCAATCCGCGAGATTGACTGGCGCCCCGATCCGCAATCGCAGTGTGCGGTGGAGCACGCCCTCGCGAGTCCGCGTCGCCCCAGACGTGCTCACCTCGCGGAGCACCTGCTGCACGCCCTCGAGAATGGCAAACTCGACCGCTACTGTGCCAGCATCGGGATCGGGTTCGGCCTCGACCTCGATCTGAAGCGAATTGAAGCCTTGACTCGCGTAGTAATCTTCCACGCGCTGTTGCGCCGCGTCGATCTCGGCGGTGACAAAGGGAATGCCGCTATCCAGACGGGCGGCGCTTGCCACACTCGCCAGCTGGTTCGGACTCACACCTGGGAACGACAGCCGCCCGAGCACGAAACCCGTCCCCTCGGTGATCATCACCGGGAGTACGCCTTCATTCCCCTGAATTACTGGCTGATCGGCTTTCACGGTCGCCGAAAGGTAACCCTGGTTGCGATAGAACGTCGCGATTGCGTCCGCCAGCCTCGTGGGATCGAGCCAGCCTTCGAGCTGGAGGCCGGCTTCGAGTACCACCGTGTCGAGGCGATCGCTATCGAATGCCCGGTTCCCGGCGTACTGAATCAACCGACGGCTGACCGTGACACCCGGCGTCACGGTGACGCGAATCTGCTTCCGCTCTGGAGTCGATGACGCCACCGCAACCTCGACCTTGCTGCCGATGACGTTCTCTTCCATCAGATGGCGCAGAATCTGTGCCTCGACCTCCTCAAGCAGGAAGCGGTCGAAGATGGTTCGGCGCCACGCGTCTCGAATCGCCTGCTCGACCTCGGGTTCGAGCGGGTGACCGTCGATGACGAACTCGGTTATAGGACCTGGCTCGATGCGATACTCCAGCGCCACGCTCGAGCCATCGTCACTAACGTGTCGGACGCCGCGAACCCGCGCCTCGTAACGGTTCTGATTCTGGTATTCCTCACGCAGGCGATCGACGTCGCGCTGCCACGTGTGGAACTCGAACGGTTCCCCAGGCTCGAGCCCCAACAGCGCCAATAACTGCTCTGTGGGACGGCCCGGCTCGCCGGTAATCCTGATATCCGTGACCTTTGGCGGAGGCGTCGATGCAGCCGGGTCGGTGGACGCGCCGCCACCGAACGTGACCTCGTGTCGCAGTGCAAACGACCGATCAAGATTGTCCCGGTTTACCGCGCGCAACTCGATGTTGCGTCGTGGTCTGTAATTGATGATCGTAGTCAAACCGCCGCTTTCGCGAAGGCTTTGCGACAGGATCAGCTCGACGTTCGATCGGAGTCGCTTCGACAGCGTCAGTCTCGTCGATGGGTCGGTCTCCGTCGCAATGAGACCGGGGTCAGCCCGAAACTCGTCGGTCTCGAAGTCTCCACGTTGCACGCGAAGGCTATCCAGCCCGATTGCGCGTCCCCCAGCACCCAGGATCTCCGCTGACAGCAACGCGACCGCGTCCTCGCCCGACCCACCCAGGAGCATCTCCATCGCCTCCCGCGAGTCCACCCGCGGGTCGGACGATGAGACGTTGGTTTCGAGCCGATCAAGCGGGCCTTCGAGCGTCAAGGTGATGTCGCTGCCTGAAACCCGCGTGCGCAGCTCGATGTCGAACTCCGGAACGATGCGGTTGGGGTTGGTGAACGAAATGCTGCCACGCGAAACGACAAACGTGTTGCCGGCGAGGTACGCCTCACCACCTTCTCGAAAGGTGATGCGGCCCGCCAGGCTCGGGTCGCTCATCGTCCCGCTGATGCGAAGTCCCGCACCCGCTTCGATACGCCCGTAGTTGTTGTCCAGCCGGAGATCCTGCAGGGTCGAGACGAACATGTTCAGCCGGAGCCGGTCGCCCCAGGACTCCTCGCCGGCCGGCGACGGCACGCGGGTACGGCGCGCCGCCATCAGGGCGGGCAGGCTGATCGGCTCGGTGTAAGCACTTCGCTCCACGTTGATGTCGCCGGTCAGCGTCCAGCCAGTGGGACTTGGGAGCAGCGTGACGAGGGCGTCAACTTCGCTCTGCAGCCCGGCTGGGTACTCGAGGGCCGCGCCGTCCACGACAATCGTCAAACCTCCCGTCGTTGGCGTGAATCCCTCGAGCAGAAAACCTCCATCGAGCGCGAGCGCGCCGCCGTTGAGGCTGCCCCGCATGCTGTCGAACAACACCCTCTTACCATCGAGCGCAATCGTGCCGTTGATTTCGGAAACCAGGATCCGAGGCTCGCGGATCGCCATTTCGGCGTCGGCAATGTCAATGCGGCCGCTGAGGACCGGGGAGCGAAGCGCGCCGCCGATCCCCATGTTGATCTTGGCCTCGCCATCGGTGGCGACCGTCGGCGTAAATGCCGAGATGATCCGAAGGTCCGCCGTCCCTTGCAGCGTGAGATCGAGTACCTGCTTGTCGGTCGGCGTCAGATGCGCCGTGCCGGTCAGCGTCAGCGGGCTCCCACCCGCGTCGAACTGCATCTCCTTGATCGTGACGACTCCACCTTGGATGTCCAGAACCGAAGGGCGCACCTGTGCGACCGTTACGCCTGCCAGCACAAAATCCGCCTCATCGAGTGTGAGTGAGCCACTGACGCCTTCGAGGCTGGCACTCGTTATACGAGCATCCAAGGTCGCCGAGACGCGACCGTCGATGCTGTCGACGACAGCCGCGCTCACGAACGGAGCGAGGGCCGACTCGCTCAGTCCAGTCACGCGGAGCTTCGCAAAGCCAGCTGGGCCCGTTGGCAATGGCGGTGCCGAGGTCTGTTGCGACTCCAGGACGGCGCGCGGAATCGAGGCGGTGCCCTCGATGCCCCCGTCCTGCCACTGCCCGGTCAGGCGCGTCACGTCGAGCGTTGCGCCGTCGAAGTCGGCGTCGAGCATCAAATTGAGGACCGGCGGAAGCTCGCCCCACGTGATGGTGCCACCCGACAATTGAAGGGTGCCGGTTGACTTGTCAAAGCCACCCGCCGATTGGAATGCCAGGCTCATCGGTCCAGATCCGCCGAGCTCTGACGGCACGCCAAAGGGCCGACCGATTCGCAAGATGTCGCCCAACTCGCCTTTGAACAGGCTGTCCCACTTGGCCGTCGTCAGGCCGCCTTCTCCGAGACGGCCCGACGCCACGAGACGACCCGTACCAACGGTGATGTCGAGGGCGTCAATGGACAGGCCCGTGCCATCCCACGAGAGGCGTGAAGGGGTTGCGAGTCGAACGGGGACGCCAGAGACATCGGCTGAGATGTCCTGCAGGTTGATGAACGCCTGTGATTCCGTGATGGCGGCGAGCTGACCCTTGGCTGTCGCGCTCAGGCTCACCGAACCCGTGACATGTCCTTCTTCCAGTCCAGCCAGCGTGACGATCGGCGGGAGGTTGATCCGATTCATGACGATGACCGCCTCGTACTCGAACGGCTGATCGCGGCTGAATCGTCGCGTTGACGAAAGCGCCAAGCGATGGGATGGTTCCGGTGACGCGCGCGGATTCGCCGTCGAGGCGCACGTTCGCGATTCCCTTGTCGATGAGCTCTCCCGCCACGCCGCCAGCCACGGCGAACTCGATGACACCCACGCCGGTCGGATGATCGATGTCGCCAGAGCCAGCGAACTTGAGACCAAAGCGGGCCTCCGCGTCGCCCAGCCGCGCCAGGGTGCCCCGCCATTGCAGGTCCTGGCCGGTAACCTCCACGGTGTACGTCCGGTTCGACCAGGCGTACCGCCCCGTCGCGCGAAGCGAGCCTTGACCTTGGTTCAGCGTCAGAGCGTCGATGGTGACGCCGCCATCGA
This sequence comes from uncultured Acidobacteriota bacterium, assembly GCA_963802675.1. Lineage (GTDB taxonomy): Bacteria > Acidobacteriota > Vicinamibacteria > Vicinamibacterales > UBA2999 > JACCSI01. The sequence continues at coordinate 421,799 of CAWDJL010000013.1, read as the reverse complement.
CCACCCGAGCTTTCGCGTCGATCGAATCGATCGCCTGACCGCTGAGGCTCAGGCCGGTGCCCGTGACCTCCGAGTGCACTTCTGGTGCATCGACTGTGCCCGCGAAGGTCGCGGTCGCCGCCAACGGCCCCTCGAGGCGCAACGCCTCTGGTAGTGCACCGAGCAGATCCGCGGCCGATGGCGTGTCCAGCGCGAACTGACCGCTGAGACCTCGCCCCTCGAGATCAGCCGAAACATTTCCCCGAATGCTGGTGCGACCTGGCCCCAGGGCACCCGTTGGCGTTACCACAGCCTCGACCTCGGTCGCGTGCAGCGACCGCGCGGACACATCGAAGTTGGCTGACAACGTGGCCGAACCGATAGATGGAAAATCGACGCCGCTACTGCTTAGGCTCCCGGTGAAACGGGGTTGGTAGAAGACTCCACCCATTTTTACGGTCGCGTCCACGGGTCCGTTCGCGTCTTGAACGATGGTTGGCGCGGCAAAGCCGAAGAGCGCGGCGTATCGTGCCGCTTCGCCAACGTTGTCGGTGTGCACAGCGAGCTGCCCCTCGAACGTCGATTGGATGACCGACTGGCGATTCCACACACCGCCGATGGGTCCGTCGACGGAGGTCGTCCCCACTCGATGACGCTGAGCCGCTTTCCAACGGTTCCGCTCAACGAGAAAGTCCACCACTCCAGCGAGCGGCGCCGTTCCCCTGGCAGCCCTCGGGGTTGACTCGTTGTGTGCCTCCAAACGGAATGGCTCGCCCGGCGCGGCGTCGATTCGCGCCTTCCCGGTCAACGCTGCGCCAAACGCCAGCGGACGCACATCTGCCAGCCTGAATGCTGCCGCAGCGTCGAGCCCGCGCCAGGTCGCAGCCACCCACCAGGGAGTCTGCTGGCCAAAGCCGACCTCGGCCGTCGCCTCCACGGCGCCGCCCGTTGCCGGCGTGATGGTCGATCGCGAAACAGAAACGCCGTTGGGCGTCAGGCGCGCTTGCGCGTCGATGGCCACAGCCTTTTCTGTCCCGACGGTCGAGTCCTTGGTCGTCACTCGCGCGTCCAACACAAACTGCGACGGCGCCCCCTTCATCGTCGCGTCAATCGACGCGGGGCCCGCCAAGCTCACTGGGGGCGTCGTCCATCGCTCGGCGACCGTGAGGTCGGTCGTGCCATTGAACCGCAGGTTCAGATTGGGCTGATCGAGCGTGCGCTTGACCTGACCGTCCATGACAAACGTGCCGTCGCTCGTCATCAAGCTGACATCGGTGAGCTCGACGTTCGAGCCATCGAATGCCATGTGGCCCTTCACGGGATCGACTGTCACGCGCTGGGCACGCGTGCGAACCTCGACGCCACGGTCGATCGCGAATGGGCCGACTGCACCTTTACCAAGTTCGTAGTCGAGATCGGCACGGACGCCCGCGGCGTTGATTTCCACCGAACGACGCTTATCGCGATAGATGAAATCCAGCGTGTTGACGGTCAGCGCGCGAACATCCAGCCGCCTGGTCGGGAGATTGGGGTCGCGCGGACGACCCGGCGGCAGATTGGAACGGTCGTTCTCGTCTCGCGTGATGGTCACGAGCCCGCGGTCCACGTCGATCTCGTCGAATCGCAGCATGCCGCGATACGCGGCCCACGGAAACTGCACGGTCACGGCACTTGCCGTGAAGAACGGATTGTCGTGATGACCGATCGCCGCCAGGCGAACGTTGGTCAACACCACGCGACGTTCAGCCAGGTTGTAGTGCAGGTCGTCAGCCGACAAATCGAGGTCGAAACGACGTTCCAGCTCGCCGATCGACCATGCCAGCACCCGCGATTGAATGGGATTGGTGTGCAGGGCCAGGAGGATGATGAGGATGAGGGCGGCAGCCACCGCGGCCGAGATGGCCAGCACACGCATCAACCGTAGGCGCACAGGGACGATCGTAACCTGTGGTGCCTGAAGTGCCTATCGTGCCTGTCGTGCCGGTAGTGCTGGTGCATGAGTGCTTATGGTGCTTAAGGTGCACACAGTGCTCTTGGTGCCTGATGTGCGGAAAGCTCGCGATTCGCCCGTGATGTCTCCGGCCGTTCGGACCGTAGACCGTGGACCGTGGACCGTTTGGCCGCCTCGTCCTTTGATACGATGGGGCATGTCGTTGCGCACGACGCTCAAGGTTGCGGCCGGCTTGGTCGTGGCCGCGGTCGCCGGGATCACCGGCATCGCTGGTTGGGGGCAGTCTGCCGTGGAGCTGAAGGTCGGTGATATGGCGCCCGGCTTCAACCTGCCGGGATCCGATGGTAAGACCCATCAGTTGTCCGATCACCTCGGCCGGCATGCCGTCGTGCTCGCGTGGTTCCCGAAAGCCTTCACCGGTGGTTGAACGGCCGAGTGCAAGTCGCTCCGTGAGAGCGGCGATGCCCTCCGACAGTTCAACGTCGCTTACTACGCAATCAGCGTGGACGACGCCGAGACCAACAAGAAGTTTGCCGAGCACGTAGAGGCGGACTATCCGATCCTGGCTGATGCGAACAAGTCGGTCGCTACTGCTTATGGTGTGCTGGGTCGGTTTGGCGTGGCGTCGCGCTGGACGTTCTACATCGGACCGGACGGCAAGATTCTCTACATCGACAAGGCGGTCAAGACGTCGAGTGCCGGCCAGGATGTGGCAGCGAAGCTGGCGGAGCTTGGTGTCGCGAAGAAGTAGGAACCGGTCACAACGTACAAGCCACAGAGACTCAGAGGCACAGAGACATATATTCACAGAGTTCTTCCAGTGATGCTCTGTGTCTCTGAGCCTCTGAGGCCTGGCTGTGATCTTTGTTCTCCAATCTAGCCCAACCTAGCTCTCTCCCTCCAATAGCGGCACCACCACGTCCGTCGGCAGCACTCGCACGAACTGCCCGCGCTGCAGCAACTCACGGCCCTTCCCGCCCCGACCCGTCACCTCATATTTCGCGGTGCTGATCGTTTGCTCAGCGCCCCGGCTGGTTTCGACGGTCATCAGATCTCGATCGCCGCTCGACACGCGGGCGCCAATCACCTTGTCGTCGGGAAAGCCAACCTTGATCAGGATCACGCCGCGGCCAGGACCCGACAGGAAATTGACCTCGTCTGCCTTGCACAATAACGCCCGCGCGTCACCGGTGGCGGCGATGACCACCTCGGCGCCAGTCGTGGCACTGACCGCGACAACTTCCGCGCCGTCAGCCAGACGGGCGTAACGACGGCCGGCGCGCGTGCTGGGTTCGACAAAGGGTTCCAGAGAGAAACGCAGCGCGTAGCCATCGCTCGTCACGGCAATCGCATGGACAGGAGGCTCGGCATCAGGGCGGGACTTGGCCTTCGCCGGCGCGGCGGTGATCTCCCCGACCGCCCGTGGATCGAGGCTGAGCGCAGCAATCACCTTCTCCCCATCCTTCAGCTTGAATAGCTTCTGGATCGGCTCGCCGTATCCCGTCGACGCCGGGATCTCGGCAATGCGTGCGGTGTAGGCCGCGCCAAAGTTGCTGAAGAAGACCACCGTTGCGCGAGTGCTTCCGGCGAGTGCGGCCAGCACGGCGTCACCCTCCCGCAATCGTGTGGTTGAGAGGTCCTTGACTTCCTTCTGACGCTTCACCCATCCGTCGCGCGACACGATCACGACGTTGTCTTCGTTGACGATGAACGCGTCGGCCGAATACTCGACGTCCTCGGTCTCTTCGATGCGGGTGCGCCGCGGCTCGCCGTACTTCTTCTGGATCTCCTCGAGCTCTTCTTTCACCAGGGCCCATCGCGACTCTTCGTTCTTCAGCAGGGCACCAATCTGCCGAGCCCGCTTCCGCCGATCGGCCAACTCATTCTGGATGACCAGAATCTCGAGGCGGGCCAGGCGATAGAGCTTGAGTTCGAGGATGGCGTCGGCCTGCTCGGCATCCAGCGAGAAGCGCTTGATGATCTTCTCGGCCGCGTCGGCTTTGCCGTCCGACTTACGGATGATCTTGATGATCTCGTCGAGCGCATCGAAAACCTTCTCGAACGCTTCGAGGATGTGAATGCGACGTCGGAGCTGCTCGAGCTCGTGCTCGAGACGGTTGGTGACGACTTTGAGGCGGAATTCGAGGAACCACCACAGCACCTCGTGCAGTTCGAGGCGCTTGGGCTGACCCACCTGCTCGTTCTCGGTCGGAATCAGGCACGTCAGATTGACCGCGAACGTCGTCTGGAGCGGCGTGTTCTTACAGAGATACGCCATCACGAGGTTCTCATCGGCGCCCGCCTTCAGCTCGAGCTCAATCCGCACATCGTCTGTCGATAGATCTTTGACGTCGACCAGATGAGGCATCTTGCGGCTCAAGACCACGTCGCCGATGCGCTCGACGAGCTGGGCCTTGTTGACGGTGTAGGGAACACTGGTGATGTAGATGATCTTCCCGCTCCGCGAGGCAGGCCCGTTCTCCCACGTCGCCCGCATGCGGATGGTGCCCTGCCCCGTCTTGTAGATTTCCTTGATCTCGGACGGCGAGTTGAGGATATGACCGCCGGTCGGGAAATCAGGCCCCTTGATGTAGCGGCAGAGCTGCACGCTCGTTAGCTCCCGGTTGTCGAGAAACTTGATCAGAGCGGTACACACTTCGTTCAAGTTGTGCGGCGGGATGTTGGTCGCCATGCCGACGGCAATGCCTGTGGCGCCGTTGACCAGCAGGTTCGGAACGCGTGCCGGCAGCACGACCGGCTCGGTGCGAGTGCCGTCGTAGTTGGGTCGAAACGGAACGGTCTTCTGCTCGATCTCCTGAAGGATCTCGTCCGCCACGCGCGCCAGGCGACACTCGGTGTAGCGCATCGCGGCGGCGGCATCCCCGTCCAGCGAGCCGAAGTTGCCGGAGCCGTCGATGAGTGGCACGCGCAACGAAAACGACTGCGCCATGCGCACCAGCGTTTCGTAGATCGCGGCGTCACCATGGGGGTGATAGTTGCCCATCACATCGCCGACGACCTTGGCGCACTTGCGAGGCTTGGCGTCGGCGGTCAGGTTCTGCTGCCACATCGTGTAGAGGATTCGACGCTGAACCGGCTTGAGCCCGTCGCGCACGTCCGGCAACGCACGCGAGGTGATGACCGACAACGCGTAGTTCAAATATCGCGATTGAGCTGCTTCGTGCAGCGTGACGCTGGTGCCGTCAGAAGATCCGCCGCCGCCCGGCAGACCACCGGTGGGCGGCGGTGGAGCGTCGCCACCGTGATCGTCAGGAATGTCGAAGAGAGAGGGTTCAGGCTTGCGCTTGGCCACGAGCGTTTACTGTACCAAGGAAAAGAAAATACGCAAGATACGTACGGTCCAGAACGACGCCACGAAGAACACGAAGCATTTCTGTATTCTTCGTGACTTCGTGTTCTTCGTGGCTGCGTTTCGTGCTCACGCCTCCGGTATGAGCTTCCCGGGATTCATCAGGTTGTGCGGATCGAGGGCGCGCTTGATCGCGCGCATCGTGTCGAGCGAATCACCATGTTCCTCGGCCAGATACTGCAGTTTGCCGAATCCTACGCCGTGTTCTCCCGTGCACGTGCCACCCAGGCGCAATGCCCGTTCGACCAGCCGCGCGTTGGCGGCCTTGACGTTTTCCATCTCTCTGACATCCGCCGTGTCGACCATGAAGATGAGATGAAAGTTGCCGTCGCCGGCGTGACCCACGAGCGGCGCGACGATTGCGGACCGCCGCAGGTCGGCCTGGGTCTCCAGGATGCACTCCGACAGGCGAGAGATCGGCACGCAGACATCGGACGTCCACGGCTTGGCGCCCGGCCGTGACGCGACAGTGGCGTAGAGCACGTTGTGACGCGCTTGCCAGAGCGTCGCGCGCTCTTCCGGCGTCGATGCGCGATGGAAATCCAGGGCGCCGTTCTCGGAGGCGATGTCTTGAACGGCGCGCGCGTGCTCGTCCACGGCCTCCTGGCTGATCCCGTGGAACTCGAAGAACAGGGTTGGCGCAAGTGGATAGTTCGTTTTCGAATAGCGATTCACGAGGTCGAGCTGCTGCTCGTCGATGATCTCGATCCGTGCCACGGGGATCCCCAGCTGAATCGTGGTAATCACCGTTCTGGTCGCTCCCTCCATCGACTCGAACGGACACACGGCCGCAGCCACTGCCTCGGGGCGTCCAAAGAGCCGCAGCGTGACCTCCGTGATGACGCCGAGCGTCCCCTCGGACCCAACGAACAATCGCGTCAGATCGTAGCCAGACGACGACTTGCGCGCGCGACCACCGGTGCTGATCACTCGGCCGTCGGCGAGCACGACCGTCAACCCCAGAACGTTCTCGCGCATCGTCCCGTAGCGGACCGCCGTTGTTCCAGATGCGCGGGTGGCGGTCATGCCGCCCAAGGTTGCGTCCGCGCCGGGGTCGACTGGAAACATCAACCCGGTGTTCTTCAGGTGATCGTTCAGCTTGCGATGCGTCAGCCCGGCTTCGACCGTCACATCCAGGTCTTCCACCGACAGCCGCAGCACTCTCGTCATTCGAGTCAAATCGATCGTGATTCCACCCCGCACCGCATTGACATGGCCCTCGAGCGAGCTGCCGATGCCAAAGGGAATCACGGGCACGCGTTCGCGCGCGCAGGCCGCCACGATGGCCGCCACTTCAGTGGTGGTTTCTGGAAACGCGACCGCGTCTGGCGCGGACGGCTCGTGCCACGACTCGCCGTGCGAGTGATGGTCACGAACCGATTGCGAAGTGGACAAGCGCTCGCCCAGCAACGCTCTGAGTTGCTCGACGATGGTCGATGTGCTCAACGCCAGACAGCTACCTCAATCACCCAATCACACAATTATCAATCGCCCAATCGCTCAATCGCCCAATCGCCCAATCGCCCAATGCAATCACACAATCCCCCAATCACCCCATCACCAAATAGAAAAGGGCGCGAGGCCGAAGCCCCGCGCCCTGTTTCCACCCGGCTTCCGTGGCTTCCGCCTTCAGGCGGAAGCTACGGTCGTGATCTAGAACGAGAACCGGAACCCGATCTGTCCCACGCGCTGCTCGGGGTTCTGGAAGTCGCCCGAGAACTCGTTCGGCTGCATGAACCGCGCGCTCTGCCGATTGGTCACGAAGGTCGACGGATTCTTCGCGTTGAACAGGTTGAAGACCTCGCCGATGGCTTCGATACGCGACCGGCCGAAGAGATTGAAGCTGTACGAGAGGCGAAGGTTCATCTGACGTACGCGGCGCGCCGCGACCGCAGTTCCACGTCTCGCACGGGCCGATGTCCTTCGGCGGGTTGCCCGACGCCGTCGAACTGGTAGGCACGCTCCGGCAGGTCGTTGTTCTCCGAGTTGAGGTTCAGGTCGATCACCCTCGGTGATCGCCACCGGCAACGCCGAGCGATAGAGGAAGATCGGCGAGATGGTGAAGCCCTTGACCAGCCAGACCGCTGACAACGAGCCCGGAGTGCCGCGCGTCGGTGCGCGACGTTGGGCCGAAGACTCGCGGATCGTCGTAGAGCAACTTGGCATCCTGCAGGTTGTTCGCGTTGAGCTCGTCGGCAGCCGTGCCGATGGTGCTCTTGGCTTCTGCCAGCGTGTAGGTGGCGGCGAAATCGAAGCCGTTCAGCAGGCGCCGTTTCACGCCGGTGATGAGCGCGGTGTACTCGCTCTTACCAGCGCTGATGCCAGGACGCGTGCCGATGCGCGTTGGGATTGAGGTTGAGGAACGCCAGACGACGCGTACCGTCTACGCTGTTGACCTCGCGCACGTTGATGCGCGGGCGCACGTTGAGGTCGCGGCCGTCAGCGCGCACGAAGTCGATCGTCATGATGGTGCTCGGCATGATCTCGTGCGACCAGCCCAGCGACGCCTGACGCGTGTAGGGCATCTCGAGGCGCGGATCGGTCCACTGACCGAACAGCGGGAACTCGCCAACCACTGCCTCGTTCTGGCTCTGGATGTTCGAGGTCGGCTGGCCGACGCGGTAGAAGCTGCCGTCGGGATTCCGGATGCCATGCCTGATTGTCGACCGCCAGCACCGCGCCAAATCCGCGCCCAGTGGCGTCACTCGCCGCAAACAGCGCGTTCGAGTTGGTATAGCCCATGTCCATGTAGATGCCCCAGCCACCGCGAAGCACGCTGCCGCCGTTGCCCGTGATGTCGTAGGCGAACCCGATACGCGGCTGGAAGTTGTCTTTGTCTTCTTGCGGCTCGAGCCCGGCGTTCTCGAGCCCCTTGATGCCGAGACAACTGCCCGGCGGCGCCAGCCGCCTGCACCTTGAGGAAGTTCGGATTCAGCGACTGATCGAACTGGTACCCGGTGATGTAGTCCCAACGCAGACCACCGTTGATCGTCAAGCGGTCCGTCGCCCGCCAGTCGTCCTGAAAGTAGATGGCGTACTGCTTGAGCGGGATGTTCGCCGACGCATCGCCGTCGTTCAGCGTGACGATCGAGATCGGACCGTTCACATCGTCGGTCAGGTGGGTGTGTTGCAGCACGCCCTTGCCCGAGTTGAACGTGATGAACAGGCGCGGCTCGTTGATGAAGTTGACGCCCGCCTTGAAGTCGTGGCCGATGCCGCCCATCCCGGCAACCGACCAGGAGAAGTCGTCGCGGAACTGCCACTTCTTCTGCTCCGTCGTCTGCGGCGTGTTCGGGCTCTGCCCGACGACTCACACCATTCGGGAACGAGCTCGTAGGGATCCTGGCTGTTGGCGCCGATGTGGTTGCGGAAATCCGCGTACTGGAAGATGAACTCGTTGAGTCGTGACCCAAAGACCCAGTTGTGGTTGACGTTGATTGAGTTGAACGAATTCTCACTCGTGCCCCATCCGTTGGGTGGCGTTTGCGGGCTGGCGCCGTACGGCTGCGTATTGGTGTTCCGTCCGTAACGAACCGACAGGTACTGCGACGGGGTGAGCGCCGCCGTCACTTTCCCGGTCACAAGATTCTCGCGGTATGGCGTCCCGAAAATGCCATCGAGAGACGGGAACAACCCCTCGGTGTTGACGGCCTGGAACGTATCCTGCTGGGTGCGTTCAACGGCCGCGAAGAAATGGGCCTTGTCCTGGACGATCGGCCCGCCAAACGAGCCACCGAACTGATAGCGGCGGTAGTCCTGCTTTTCGATCTCGTTGATCTCTTCCGTTTCGGTGATGGAGTTCATCGCCGTGTCGCGGAACAGCGTGAAGAAGCTGCCGCTGGGCACGTTCGTGCCGCTCTTGGTCACGATGTTCATCACGCCGCCGTTGCTGCGGCCGTATTCGGCCTTGGAGCGTGACGTGATCATGTTGAACTCCTGAATCGCCTCGAGCGGGAACAGCTGCAACAGGCCGCCGACCGTGTCGTCGTTGTTGTCGCCGCCGTCGATCTGGTAGTTCACATTGCGACCGTTGCCACCGTTGACCTGGGGCGAGTACTGCGTGCTCTTGGTCGGGTCGGAGTGGAACCCGAGGCCGACGCCCGGAATGGTCGCGGCCAGGTTGGCGAACTGGCGGCCGTTGAGGGGCATGCTCTCGATGCGGCCGATGTCCACGACCCCACCGACCGACGATGCGGTTGCCTCGATGAGCGGTGACTGCCCGGTGACCGTGACCGTCTCGGCGACTGCCGCGACCCTCAAGGCCATGTCGATCGAAATGTTCTGGCCGACGTTGACGATGACGCCTTTCTGCTCGACGGTCGAGAATCCCGATAATTCAGTGGCGAGGTCGTAGGTGCCGACAGGCAGCGCCTGGAGTCGGTACACGCCTTCCGCGTCGCTGACCACGCTACGGGCAAAGCCCGTCGCCGCGTTGCGCGCGGTGACAGTCGCCCCCGGTACCGCGGCGCCCTGGGCGTCCAACACGCGCCCGGTGATATTTCCTGTTGTCTGCTGGGCTAAGGCACTCGTCGAAATCAGCGCCGACAGTCCAAGCAGAAGTGCGGCGAGCCGCATCTGCCTCATCCGTCCCTCCTTTGTGGGGTCTCTGTTACAAGCTAAACCTTGGTATTTCAACAGGATAGGGGCGTAAAGTCAAGTTTTGTCAACAGTTGTAACACGTTGGTAAACAAGGGTTTAGATTGAGGTAAGCGTTTCGCACACCATTTGTCAGGGACGAAATGCCCGGGATTGGTCACTGGGAAGGACTGCTGACGCAGCAGTCGGACCGCTCACGCAGCGGTGGGACCGCTCGCTCTCGCTCGCGGTGTGGGCCTCGCCGTTCGGCTCGGCTTGTGATTCCATCTGAAACGAATTGCTGGAACTTCAGCAAGACGCCGACCGTTGGGCAAGAGGCGAGCCGAACGGCGAGCCGCCAACGAGGCGCGAAGCGCCGAGTCCTACTGCTGTGAACAGCCCGACTGCTGCGTCAGCAGTCCTACGGTGGCCGCGTAAGCGGCCTCACCGGACCGCGTCCAGCAAGCGCTGCACTTCGGCTCGTTGAGGGGCGTCGGGGGGCAACTGCTCGAGGAGCGTGCGCGCCTGGGCGGCGGCTTCGTCGCGGCGACCCGCCCGGCCGAAGGCCCTCGCCAATGCGAATCGCGCTTCGAGCAGGTCCGGGTCGGAGTCGAGAGCCGACTCCAGCCATCGAATCGCACCGGTCGTATCGTTGCGGGCCAGGGCGAGAAGCCCCAGATTGGCTTCGACCACCGGATTCCCGGGTTCGAGCTCGCGAGCGACCTCGAGGGCGCGAAACGCGCCAGCCACGTCGTTGGAGCGGCCCCGGCAATCGGCGAGCGCAAGGCCGGCGTCGGCCGATGGAATTCGGGCCGCCAGCGCGATCTCGAGGTGCGGTTCGGCGCGATCGCAGCGCCCCCGAGCGATCTCGGCATATCCCAGGCGAAGCCGCGCCTGCGGATTCTCGGGGTCGTCGCGGATGATGGCCTCCAGGTGTCGAAGGAGCGCATCACCCCTCACTTCTCCTGACGTGACTTCGGCAAGACGAGACGCGATCTGGATGCGATCCTTTGGATCCGCGCGCGTCGACCCGGTCGCCTGCCCTGGCGCTCCACCCAGATAGCCGAGCGATCGCAGGCGGCGAGTGGCATCGCTGTCGGGCGTTGTGCCTGGCGGCTCGATTCCGCTGAACGCCTCGACCCGCGCGCGCAAACGCGCGGCCCGCTGCGGTTCCTTGGCTGACAGATCAGCCGACTCTCCCGAATCTTTCGCAACTTCGTACAACTCAGCGCGCGGCGCAGCAATGTATTTCCACGTCGCATCGCGCACGCTACGGAGCGGACTCCAGCCGAAATCCAGCAGGGGGGCGAACGACTCCGCGTAGATCACACGATCCGCAACCGCACTGGCCGTCTGGAACGTCGGCACGAGCGACACACCGTCCGCATCGAGGCTGCTGACGTCCAGCAGCGGCAACACCGTCGGGGCGACGTCCACGAGAGACACGGGGGTTGTCACTTCCCGACCGATTGGAATTCCTGGACCCTTCATCATTAGCGGGATTCGCAGGCTGGTGTCGTACACAAAGATGCTGTGACCGATTTCGCCGTGCTCCCCGAAAGCTTCGCCATGATCCGCGGCGACCACGACCAGCGTGGAATCGATCCGTGCACCCAATGCCTCGAGAAGCTGGGCGATTGCCCGATCCGATGCGGCAACTTCATCGTCGTACCGTGCTGCCACGCTTCGACCGCTCGCGGCATCGCCGTAAGGCGCATGCGGCTCGAACAGGTGCAGCCACAAGAACGTGCGCTGTGTGGCGCGCGATGACAGCCATTCGACAGCGCGGCGGACGCTCTCGTCGCCCGCTCGTTCGTTAAGGGGCTTGCGATCCGGTCCGCGTGGCAACTGGTCGTCATAGATGTCGAAGCCACGAGCGAGACCAAAGCGCTTGTCGAGTGGAAAGGCCGAGACGAAGGCTGCCGTCGAAAAGCCTGCCTGTTGCAGGATGGTCGCCAGCGTCGGCACCGACTCGGCCATCGCGAGGCCGTTGTGGCGGGCCCCGTGTCCGGGCGGATAACGACCCGTGAGCAGGCTGGCGTGAGCGGGCAGGGTAATGGGCGCGGTCGTAAACGCTTGTGTAAATCGAACGCCTTCGCGTGCCAGCCGGTCAATGGCCGGCGTCCGCGCCGGCACGTAGCCGTAGGCGCCCACTCGATCCGCTCGGAGAGTGTCGACGGTGATGAGGACGAGATGCTGCGCGCGTGCCGCTTCGCGTGACGACGAACTGGCATCGCCGCCGCACCCGGACGCGACGATGGCCACGGCGACGACTGCCAAGGCGGCTCGCAAGCCGTGGACCGTGGACCGTAGACCGTGGACTGTGGACCGTGGACTGTGGACCGTGGACCGTGGACCGTGGACCGTCACTGTCTCTCCAGCTGCTGTCGAAGGGCGCGAGCCGCTGCACGTTCACGAGCGCTGGCCGACGGCATCTTCTCGACGACCTGGTACTGCGACAGGGCTCGCTCGCGCTGCCCAATCTCGTGCAGCGCGATCCCCAGGTTCAACTGCGCCTCGACGAAGGTTGGATCGCGCGTGATCACACGCTGGAACCACGGCACCGCCTCGGACGCACGGCCCTGCTGCACCAGGATGACCCCCAGTCCGTTGGCGGGGTCGGTCAGTGAGTCGTCTCGATCGAGTGCGGTTTGATACGCCTGCCGCGCGCCCTCGAGGTCTCCAAGCGCACGCCGGGCATTGCCGAGGTTGGCGAGATACGAGCCGTTCGACAAGTCCAGCCGGGCGGCCTCCTCGAACGCCTGTCTGGCGCCGGCATGGTCGCCGGCGTCGGCGAGCAACAACCCCAGGCCGTTCTGGGCAGCGGCGAATCCTGGCTCGATCGTGAGCGCCGCGCGCTCGGCGCGCTGCGCCTCGTCCGATAGCCCCGCAGAACGCGCGACGACCGCGAGCTCGTGGTACAGCGCGGCGTCATTTGCGCGGCGGCCGACCAGTGCGCGCAGCACCTTCAAGGCCTCGGCCGTGCGACCGATTTCCGCCAGCGACTGTGCGTACGTCGTTTCGAAGATTGGTGCGTTCGTGTAACGACGCGCGAGGTCCTCGAACACTGGCAGCGCCGCGCGGGTGTCACCACGAACGCGGGCTGACAATGCTCGTTCGAACGCCGCCCACGACTCGGTGTGATCGGCGGGATCCTGGCCTGACGCTTGGAAGGCCTGCCCCCCGGTTGCTGACACATAGCCCAGCGCGCGAAGTCGCGAGGCGGTCTCCGCATCCATGACGCGCGACGCGGAGGGTGCGTCGGCGGACGGCTTCGCGAGCGTCTCGAGTCTGGTCGCCATCGCCGTTCGTGCCTGCGCCCGTGAGTCCGACAGGTTGTGTTGCTCGCTCCCGTCCGTTGAAAGGTCGAAGAGCTGCGACCTGCCCGAGGCAATCAATTTGAAGCGGCCCTGGATAAGGGCGCGGCCGGCCTGCCAGCCCGCGGCTTCGGGATAGTCGGTTTCGGCGTACAGCTCTCGGTCAGATCCAGCGGTCTGTAGCACACTCCGCCCCGAGGATGCGCCATTGGACGGTACGCCCGCCAGCGCGAGCAGCGTTGGGGCAATGTCGATCAGGCTGATCGCGTCGCTGCGAACGGCAGGTGTCACGCCGGGCGCCGCCACAATCAGCGGAACACGCAGCGTCGAATCAAACAGCAGCATGCCGTGCGTCGCTTCGCCGTGATCTCCTAGACCCTCGCCGTGATCTCCTACGATGACGATCGCCGTCTGCTGACCTGCACCGAGGCGATCAATGGCTGCGAGCAGTCGCCCAAGCTCGCGATCGGCAAAGCGCACCTCTTCGTCGTAGGCCGACGCCACGTCGCCCGTTCCGCCAGGCCGCTCGTAGGGTGCGTGTGGGTCATACAGGTGAACCCACAGGAACCACGGCTGCGACAGTCCGGCGTGCTCGAGCCACGCAATCGCTCGATCGACGACAACATTTGCGGGGCGCTCCGCTTCCAGGCGTTCCGTCGCTGCCGGATCCCGTTTGATGTTGTCGTCATAGCTGTCGAACCCCTCGGCGAGCCCGAATCGGCGATCGAGCACAAACGCACCGACCACGGCGGCAGTGTTGTATCCGTGCTCACGGAGACGGTGAGCCACGGTACCTTGGCGTGACGAAGCCACCACGCCATTGAGACGGACACCGTGCTCGGGCGGCCGCAAGCCCGTCAGGATCGAAGTGTGAGCCGGCAAGGTCAGCGGCACAACGGTGCGTGCGTTCGTAAAGCGCAACCCCTTCGCGGCCACGCCGTCGATGGTCGAGGTGATGCCCTTGCCGACACGATCGGCTCTCAACGTATCTACGGAAACCAAAAGGAGATGGGGGCGCGGTCGGGCTACCGGTGGCGGTGACGCGCATGCGGTCGCGATCGAGACGAGCAACAGAAGCCAGAGCCTCGGAGTGGCGCTCATGCCTTCCCCGCATGATATGCGAGCGCCCCGCTCAAGCCTGCACACCGGCCGCGTCCTTGCAGAGCTGGAGGGGATGCGATCAGGCGCGCCCTCACGCCGGTCTCTCGCCGGGACACTGGTAGCCGTAATTTTCTGTGGCTACGCGGTTTTGCCTGCCGCCGGACCGGTCGCCTTCACCACGCCCTGGGACACGATTCCCAATTTCGTTCAAACCCCAACAATTGCGTCGGCACGGGCGGGCGCATGGTCGGATCCCTCGACCTGGAGCCCCGCTCGACTCCCGGTTGGCGCTGACCTCGTCCACATCGCGCACGATGTCTCGTACGACAGCACCACGGGCATCGCCGACGTCATCGGCATCGATGCGGGCGGGCGCTTGCGGTTCGTACCGAACACGAGCACGCGGCTTCGAGTGGCGACGCTGCTGGTGATGCCCGGCGGTCAACTCGAGGTCGGGACCGAAGCCAGCCCCATCCCCGCCAGTGCGACGGCCGAGATCATCTTTCGTGACCGCGCGCCTGATGTGATCAACGACGGGATTGGTGTTTACGATCCGAAGCAGTACGGCACGGGTCTCGTGTGCGTGAACGGGACGGTGCGCATGCACGGCGCGGTGACGTCCCCAACGTTCGTGCGCCTTGCTGCCGAACCGGGCGCTGGTGCGACAAGTCTCGCGCTCGCCAGCGCGGTTTCGGGCTGGGCCCCGGGCGATCGCATCAGCCTGCCCGACTCGAGGCACCTGCTCGAGAACGAGAAGTGGAGCCGCTATCAGCCGCAGTGGGAAGAGCTGACCATCGCGAGCGTCAGCGGGCAGACGCTGCAACTGGCGGGCGCGCTCCAGTTCGACCATCCTGGGGCTCGCGATGGGGCCGGCACGCTCGAGTACCTCCCACACGTGGCGCGCCTCACGCGCAACGTCGTGCTGCGGTCCGAGAACCCCGCCGGCACTCGCGGGCATTCCCTGCTCACCTACCGATCACAGGTCGACATTCGGTTTGTCCTGTTCGACGAGATGGGCCGAACCACGAACGAGGACCTGGGACCCTGCGAATCAGATTGGACGCTATCCGCTTCACCTCCATCATCTCTGGGGTCCGATCAATCCCGCCAGCACCGCGCCGCAGTTTCGGGTCATCGGCAATGCTCTCACGCACAGCCTCAAGTGGCCGTTGACCGTGCATGACAGCCACTACGGGCTCGTCCAAGGCAACGTCGTCTTCGATGCGACCGGGGCCGGAGTCGTCACCGAGGACGGGAACGAAACCGCCAACGTGTTCGCCGGCAACTTCGCGATGGCGGTGGTGGGCGACGTCAACCCGCGCGACAACGATGGACGTGATGGATCCGTCTTCTGGTTCTCGGGTTTCGATCATCACGTGCACGACAACGTCGCCGCCAACGGCATCAATCATTCCCAGGCCATCGTCAGCGGGTCAGGCTTCAACTTCTGGTGGTTCCCGGGCTCGAACGCCAGCACCAGACAGCCACTCTACCGTGGTGCGGACTTGATCAGCGGAGTCGAGGGGCAAGACTTCCGCAAGGTTGACATGAAGTTCGTGCCCATTCGCGAGTTCGCGCGCAACGAGGCCTATGGTGCGACCGCGACCGGACTCGTCACGTGGGCTTTGGGCACCACTGGATACGATCACTTTCCATCGATGCGCGAAACAGTCATCCGCGATTTCACCGGATGGCATCTCCACGAAGGCGGCTTCTTCGGCTATCCAAACAATCGCGTCACGTTCGACGGCTTCATCGTCCGGGGTCACCCGCGTGCGTTTGGACGCTTCGAGCCGGGCGTCGCGTGGTCGAGCGGCGACTACTGGGCGGAGAACGTCACGATTCGGCGCGCGAACATCCAGGGAATGAAGACGGCGATTTGCTGCTCGACCAATACGGTCGGCGTCTTTCGAATCGAGGACTCGTACTTTCGAACCTACGACGCCGCGTTCGGCAACGAGACGCTCGCAACACCTGGCACTGGCGCCGGCGCACCGGGCCGGCGGACCGAGATCTGGAACAGTCGCTTCGAGGCATGGCCGGGACGGCCGCTTCAAACGATCGAGATGAACTGGCGCACCGATCGCGGCAATAGTCACACCACCGCGACCGATCAGGTGTTCGTCTACGGGTATCAAGGAAACTCGAGCAACAACTTTCGGGTGTTCTATCGAGAGCAGGCGTCGCAAAACATCGCGGGCGGCTATGCGACCTGCAATGACGTCACGAGCCGACCGGAAATCGATGGCATCACCTGTCCGGTCGTGGCGCCCTGTTCGGCCGAGGCGCCCACTTCGTTGCTGGCGTCGGTCGTCGGGAATCATGTCAGCCTGAACTGGTCTGCTCCAACTGCGGGCCCGCCGCCGCACGGCTATGTGGTCGAAGCGGGATCGGGCCCGGGCCTGGCCGATCTGGCGCTCTTGCCCCTCGGATCGGTACCCGCGGTAGCGGGCGTCGCTGCCTCAGGACGCTACTTCGTACGAGTGCGCGCGACGACGACCTGCGGCACGAGTGAGGCGTCCAACGAGACCATCGTCGACGTCCCGAGCGGGTGCGGCCCGCCGGGCGCACCCGGCAATGCGCGGGTTTCTCTCGCGGGCCGACACGTCACGTTGTCGTGGGATCCCTCAGCCGGCAGCGTCGTGACATATCGCGTTGAAGTGGGATCCTCGCCCGGTCTCACCAACCTTCTGGTCACCGACGTCGGGAACGTCACTAGTGTCACAGCGGTCGCGCCGCCGGGAAGCTATCACGTGAGGATTCGGGCTGTCGGCGGGTGCGGGTCGATTAGCAGCAGCTCGAATGAAGTCGTGATCGTCGTACCGTGAAACGAGGACAGCTTCGTAAGTTGTCAGTTACCTGTTGCCAGTTCAAAGGACGGTCAACTTCTTTGAACCGGTAACTGGCAACTGGAAACTGATGTGGTACCGCTCACTCTCCCACTCGTTTAGCACCGACGGTCGCGATTGCGAACAGGACCGCGCCGGCGGCGAGCGCTGCGGCGCCGGCGAGCCGTTGCTCGTTGGTGGCGCCAAAGAGAATGCTGAGCGTCACGAGCGATGCCAGGATGGGCACGACCGGTCCACCCGGAATGGTGAATTGAGCCGCCCCCATCACCTCGTTCGGTGCGCGTCCTCGCAACACCAGCGTTGCGGTGCAAACGGCAAAGTACATCACCAGACGAGCTACTGCGCTGACCGCTGCGAGGGTTACGAACGATCCCGTGAGGGCCAACGTGAGTGCGACCCCGGCCGTGAACAGGATCGCGTTCGATGGCGTGCGATGGAGCGGGTGGACTTTCGCAAACCACCGCGGCAGATCACCGTTCTCGGCGAGCGCAAAAATCGTGCGCGAGCCCGTGAGCACCTGACCCATGGTGTTGCCGGTCATCGAAATCGCCGCGCCAACCGTTACGATCAGCGCTCCAATGGCGCCCATGACGAGCGCGGCGCCGTCGGCGAGCGGCGTCCGCGTGGCCCTGACGTCCGGGAGCAGCCCGGTGGCCACCACCGACGTGAGTGTCATAACCACGGCAACGGTAAGAATCGTCATCACGAAGGCAAACGGCACATCCCGTCGTGGATTGGCTGCCTCGCCGGCGGGGATCCCCGTCACTTCGTAGCCGCCGTAGGCAAAGATCAGGAGCAGCGCGGCGGTCCCGGCCTGCTGTGCCGTCAATGGTGGGAGCGGCGCCAGGCGAGCCGTATCGATGAACCAGATACCCGCCAGAATGAACAGCACCAGCGGTGCTAGCTTCCCAATCGTGAGCGCGTTGACGACCCAGGACGATTGCTTGATGCCGCGCACGTTGATCCACGTCAGGGTCAGGGTCAACGCCGTAATGAGCAAAGCGCGCTCGAACCCGGGCAGGGTGACACCCCAAGAGGTTGGATACTGGGTCGCGAGCGTCGGCCAATAGAGGGCGAGCGCAAGGGCCAGCCCATTGGCAACCGATGCCTGGCTCGCGACCCTCGTGAACCACATCATCCAGCCAACCTCGAAGCCGATGAAGCGTCCATAAGCCGCACGGGCGGGCAGATAGGGTCCCCCCGTGCGATCGAATCGGCTCCCGACTTCGGCAAAGCACAGGGCGATGGTCAGTGACGCGAGCCCGATGGCGAAAAACGCCACCGGTCCCCAAGCCCCAATCTGGCGGGCAATGTCGGAGGGCAGCAGGAAGATCGCGCTGCCAATCACCTGATTGACACCGATCGCGGTCAGGTCCCAGCGGCCCAGTTCGCGACGGAGCGCACCGACAGGTGCGACGGGTGCGCTGGGTGCGACAGGGGCGTGGGGTGCGGTGCGGTGCACTGGTGCGTCAGGGGGGTCAGGTGCGTCAGGGGCGACGAGTGCTACCTTAGCATTGAGTCATGGATTCACCGGCACGGCACACCCTGCCCTCCCGGGTTTACGCGGACGCCGACTGGTACGCGGACGAGATGGAGCGGATTTTTGCCAGCATGTGGCTGGCCGCTTGCCGCATCGATCAGATCGAAGCGCGCGGCGGCTTCGTACGTCGCGACGTCGCCGGCGCCAGCGTGCTCATCGTCGGCGATGGCGAGGGGGGGGCGCGCGCGTTCCACAACGTGTGCCGCCACCGTGGCACACGACTCTGCGCCACCGAGACCGGGCGCTTTGCCGGCAGCATCCAATGCCCCTATCACGGGTGGACCTACGATCTGCAAGGTCGCTTGATTGGCGCCCCGCAGATGGATGAAGTCGAGGGGTTTGTGCGTGAGGACTATCCTCTGGCTTCCGTCAGTTGCGCCGTTTGGGATGGTCACGTTTTCATCAACCTCTCATCGTCTCCCGCGCCGCTGACGACCCAGCTTGGAGAGTTGCCGGCACGGTTCGCTCCGTGGCGCATGGGTGAGCTCCGGACAGTGCATCGAGTCGAGTACCGACGTGCGAGCCAACTGGAAGCTGATCGTCCAGAACTACAACGAGTGCCTGCACTGTCCGATCATCCACCCGATGCTCAATCGCATGCATCACCACCTGGGGGCATCGAATATTCCGTCCACGAGCACGTACTGTGGAGGTGCCATGCGATTCAGGGATGGCGTCGAGACGCTGAGCGCCGACGGTCAGCGACGCCGAGATCTGCTCCCTGGTCTCGGACCGGCTGAGCGAGAGATCGTGAACTACTTCGCGATCTACCCGAACCTCCTTTTGACGCTGCATCCCGACTACATGGTGACGGTCACACTCTGGCCTCAATCACCGACCGAGACGCGTCTCGTGAGCGAATGGCACTTCCACCCCGACGAGATCGCCAAACCCGACTTCGTGTTTCAGGACGCCGTTGAATTCTGGGACGTCACGAATCGCGAGGACTGGGCGATCTCAGAACGATCGCAGCAAGGCATCTCGTCACGAGGCTACCAGCCAGGCCCGTACTCGAATCGCGAGGGGCAGCTGTGGGAGTTCGATCAGTTCGTGCTGGGGCGAGTCACCGGCGCAGGGCATAGGGCACAGGGCACAGCGCCCAGGGAAACCGATAGCCACGAAGGGCACAAAGTCACGAAGCAAGAACTCTAGATCCAAGTTCTTCGTGCTTCTTCGTGGCTATCCGTGTCTCCGTGTTTCCGTGATCTGTCCGTGTTTCAACATTATCGAGCCAACCACCCCGCGTAGAGTTCAGGCCGTCTGTGTCTCATGAACAATTCGCGGGCGTGCGACTTTGCAGTGGTCGCCAAGTCGATCTCCGCGAACAGGATCTCGTCGCGACCTTGCGCGGCACGCGCGATGACCACGCCGTCGGGCGCGCAAACGAACGACTCGCCCGCGAAGTCGAGGCGGTCTTCGCGCCCCACCCGATTGCAAAGCGCGACGTAGTAGCCGTTCTGAAAGGCCGCGACGCGCATCTCGCCCTCGTACAAGCCGTCCGGCCACTCCCCCACCGCGCCGGCTTGCGGCACCACGACCAGATCGGCCCCGTCCACAGCCAGCGCCCGCATGTACTCGGGAAAGTGGCGGTCGTAGCAAATCGCGACGCCTAAGCGTCCCGCCTGCGTCTGATACACGGGCGCACCTCTATCGCCGGGTGTGTAATAGCCCTGTTCATGGAAGCACGCGTACTCCGTGATGTGCACCATGCGTGTGACGCCCAGCAGCGACCCGTCGGCATCAATGACAGGTGACGAGTCGAACGTCTCATCGCCGGCGCGCTCGAAGAGATTCAGCACCACCACCACGCCAAGCTCGCGGGCTTTGCGCTGGAAGGCGGTGACCAGCGGCCCGTCGAGCGGCTCGGCCAGCATGTGCACATCGCCCGACGCAGGCCGCTGCGGATGAAACCACTCGAACGCAAGCTCCGCGTAACACACCACCTGCGCGCCACCGCGAGCGGCCGACTCGAGACTCGCCAGCCCGCGATCGACATTCGATGCCTTGTCTCGGGTCGCGTGCTGCTGAATCAGGGCGATTTTCATGTATTACAGATCCCGCAGTTGCCGGTGGCCGGTCGCCAGTTGCCGGTGGCCGGTCTTCAGGCCGCAAGCTCCGGACGCTTCAAATTATCGAGGTTGTCTCGACCATCACTGATCCCACTTTGAACTGGCAACTGAAAACTGATAACTACCGGGAACCGGAAACCGGAGACCGGGAACCGTCGACCCTTGATCGCGGGCCTCACCTTTTCTCCGTGGCCAGATATCCCGCGCGATGGCGAAGGACGAGGTTGCGATTCGTGGATTCCACTTTCACGGTCCGATACTTGCCGTCCGCTGCCCGTTTCGGCACGTAGCCCAGCGTGTACTGCGAGCGAAGCTCTTCGAGAAACGCCCGCGCTGCGGCCTCGCCAGCTTCTGCGCTTTTGACCTCATAGACCGTACCGCCCGAATTGCTCACCAGCTCCGGCAGGAAGTCCGTGAACGCCCGATTGACGGGCGGTGCGAACTTCGAGGGCGGCAGGTCGGTATGGATGCCATAGATCATCGTCTCGCTTTGTCGTCGCGTCGCCGCCAGGCTGGCGAGCGATGTCCCGCTGGCGTTCTCGCCGCCGTCAGAGACCACCACGATGACGGGCAATGGATTGCTGGCCTGCTCGATCAATCGCAACCCTTCCTTCATGGCGTCGATGAGCGCGGTGCCAAGCGACAGACGCCACTCAATCCACGACACCGGCCGAACCTCAGCCCCTCGCGTCCACGGAAACGCTATCTGCGGCTTTGACGCAAAGAACACCATCGTCGCTTCGTCGCCGGGCGCGAGGGAGCCAAGCAGGGTGTCGACGGTACGAATCGCGAACCGCTGGCGCGTAGACGCCATGCTCGGGCTCGAGTCGAGCAGGATGCATATGCTCAGCGCGCGCGGTTCGTGGGTGACCAGCGAAAGCTCTTGAGGGACGCCATCTTCGAAGATCCGGAAGTCGGCGGGCCCCAACTCGCCGACACGCCAAGCCTGCTCGCGCGCCGTCACCGTGACCGGGACCGTGACCAGGTCGACACTGGAGCGGAACGCTGGCTGTGCTTGAAGTGCCGCCGTGCCGGCCAGCACGGCGATCATCACGGAGATACGGAACATCCTTAGCAGGTATTATGGGCGCTCGACATCTTCTAAGGCCGCCACCATGACAACCAAGGCAAATTTTCCGCGGCCTTTGAAGATGTTTCGCCCCGCGGAGACCACCCCACCGCGCACAGTCCGCGCGGCGGGGACCGCGGAGCGGGGCAAGATAATGCTGCCCTAGCGAAGCGGAGCCGGCGCGGCTTTTCGCGGGGCACTTTGAGGCGGAGCTTCGCTAGATGCCAGCACTCACACGGACCGTCGGATTCCTGCTCATCCTGCTCGGCGTATCAGGCTACGTCGGGACGGGTCGCGTCAGCGTCACGGCGCTGATCCCTGCATTCGTCGGCGCAATTTTCCTGGTTCTGGCGATCGTGGCGAGAAACGCCAATGCCCGGAAACACGCGATGCATGCCGCGGTCGCACTCGCGCTGCTTGGCGTCCTCGGCACCGCACCGCGAATACTCGCCGCCATTAGCGCGGGCAACGCCTCCCGGCCCGCGGCGCTGGCACAGATCGCCATGGCCCTCGTGCTGCTGGTCTACGTGGTGTTTGGGGTGAAGTCGTTCATCGACGCCCGGCGCGCGCGGGGGTAGGGCCCTTCCGCGAACGCAGTGAGCGGCCCTCCGGCGCGAAGCGCCGGCCTTCCGGCGTGAGCCGGCCTTCCGCGAAGCGGCCTTCCGGCGCGAAAGCGCCGGCCTATGGCGGTGGCGTCGCTGTCTTCCGCGCTGGGTTGAAGAACGGCGTCTTCACGACAGTTGCAGACGCCTTGTGTCGCTCCGCCTCGACGGTGATCTCCACTTGCAGGCGCGTGCCCTCTGCATGATTGGGCGCGTCGATGGTCGCCAGCGCAATCAGCTTCTTCAGGGTTGTCGACCACGTCGTCGACGTCGCGCGACCGACCTGGCGGCCATAACGGTAGACGGGAACCGCGACACGCGAGGCGGCGGCCGGCGCGGTGGGTGGCAAGCCAACCGCTTCGTGCAAGCGTTCGACCTCCGTCCAATCGACTTCAAGACCGACAATCTGGCGCCGTGGTCCTCGACGATGTTCGGCCGAGAGGGCGGCGCGCCCGACGAATGGGCCCTTGCCGAGGTCGACCAGGCGAGCCATGCCGAGCTCGAAGGGAGAGTACTTCTGCGATTCGATCAACGCTTTGCGGCTGCTTTGAAAATCGACCTCGATGAGGAGCAGGCCAGCCTCGACGCGAGCGACATCTAGCGCCAGCATGCCCGTCGGATGCAGGTCGAAGGCGCGGCCCGCGCTGGCGATGGCGTCCCAGACGCGAATCGCGGCATCCCACGGCATCCAGACCTCGTACCCGAGATCGCCCGTGTACCCGGTTCGCGTAACGTCAACCGGAACACCTGCAATCGCGCCAGACGCAGACCTGAAATATTTCAGCGTGTCGATTGGCACGTCGCTGACTCGACGGAGCAGCCCGGCGGACGTCGGGCCTTGCAGGGCGAGCGCGGCCACCAGCTCGCTGATGTCTTCGACGCGGACGTCGAGCCCTGACGCGTTGTCCGTCAACCACCGCAAATTCGGATCCGCCGCCGTCCATCGGTAGGTTTGGTCGTCGAGGCGCGTCACTGTGCCGTCGTCGATTACTTTGCCCTCTTCGTCGCACCACGGCGTGTAGTAGACCTGGCCAACCGCCATCTTCTTCGGATCGCGCGTGATCACGCGATCCACCAGCCTGGTAGCGTCACGACCGGACAGGCGGTACTTGAAGAGCGGCGAGACATCGATCACCGCGCAGGCATTCCGGATGGCGTTGTATTCGTGCTCGTGGTGTGTTTCGTAGGCGCTGACCGCGTAGTAGCCAGCCCAATCTCGATAGTTGAGGCTCTCGCACAGCTCGTGCGTGCGGGTATGAAATGCTGATGGAACCGGCACGTGGAAATCTTACTTCTGGACTCACTTGACCGAGACAAATTCAACACGAGGCTTCCTTCCTCACCTCAACTGAATCGCCGTCTAACCGCAATGCGATCACATACAATTTCCCCCGTGCACTACGACGCAATCGTCATCGGTGGCGGGCACAACGGGCTCACGTGCGCGGCGTATCTTGCGCGGGCGGGCCGCAAAGTCGTCGTGCTCGAGAAGCGCCACGTGCTCGGCGGCGCGGCCGTCACCGAGGAAGTGTTTCCGGGTTTCAAGTTCTCGGTCTGCTCGTACGTCGTCTCGCTGCTGCGACCCGAGATCATTCGGGAACTCGACTTACCGAGCCACGGCATGGAGCTGCTGCCGCTCGACGGCACGTTCACGCCGATGCCGAGCGGCGACTATCTGTGGCGCGTCAACGATCACTACAAGACCCGGCGTGAAATCGCACGACACTCCAGGCTCGACGCCGAGGCGTATGAAGAGTACGGCAAGGCGATGATCGAGATGGGTCGCTTCGCCAAGCCGATTCTCGGCCTGACACCTCCCGATCCGACGTCGCTGGAGCCGCGAGGTCTGCTCGAGCTGCTGGCCATCGGCAAACGCTTTCGCGCCATGCGTCACCACGATCGCGTCAACCAGATTCAGTTGTTGACGATGAGTGCCGTCGACTTCCTCGATCAATGGTTCGAGACCGACGTGTTGAAGGCCACGATGTCGGCGTCCGGCATTATCGGGACGTTCCTGGGCGTCCGCTCGCCGGGCACGGCGTATGTGCTGCTCCATCACTACATGGGCGAGATTGACGGCTCATTTCGCTCGTGGGGACTCTCGCGTGGGGGCACCGGCACAGTCTCGAACGCGATTGCATCCGCGGCGCGCGGCTTCGGGGCAGAGATTCGCACGCAGGCACCGGTCGCCCACCTGCTGGTGAAACGCGGGCGAGCGACCGGCGTCGCGCTCGCGAGCGGCGACGAGTTGACGGCCGACGTCGTGATCTCGAGCGTGGATCCCAACCTGACGTTTCTGAAGCTGATGGATCCACGTGTGCTGCCGCCGGACTTCGTCGAGAGCGTCCGCCGCTACAAGTTTCGCGGCTCATCGGGCAAAGTCAATCTCGCACTCGACGCGCTGCCAGAGTTCACGTGTTTGCGTGGTGAAGGTCCACATCTGCGCGGAGCAATTTCGATTTCGCCGTCAATCGACTACATGGAACAGGCGTACGATGATGCGAAGTACGGACGATTTTCGCGACGGCCGTACATCGACATCGTCATTCCGTCTCTGACCGATCCCAGCGTCGCGCCGCCCGGCAAGCACGTGATGTCGTGCTTCGTCCAGTACGCGCCCTATCACCTGAAGGAGGGCACCTGGGACCAGCAGCGCGAGGCGTTTGGCGACGCTGTGATTGACGCCATCGCAGAATTCGCACCAAACATCAGGAACATCATCCGGCATCGTCAGGTGCTGACGCCGCTCGACGTCGAGCGCGAGTTTGGACTCACCGAAGGCAACATCTTCCAGGGCGAACTGACGCTCGAGCAGTTGTTTTTCTTGAGGCCCGTGCCGGGCTGGGCGCAGTACGCCACGCCGGTGAACCGGCTGTATCTGTGCGGTTCGGCCACGCATCCGGGCGGAGGCATCATGGGCGCGCCTGGCCGCAATGCGGCCTTGAAAGTGCTCAAGGAGATTGCTGCGTGAGCAGCCATCCCGTCGTGATCATCGGCGGTGGCATCAACGGGCTGACGTGCGCCGCCTTTCTTGCCAAAGCCGGCGTCGCACCCATCGTTCTCGAACGGCTCGATGCGGTCGGGGGCGGTGCGCGGACCGCCGAGATCGCACCCGGGTTTCGTGGCCCCATCCTGTCCCACAGCGCGGGGCCGTTTCGTGGCGACATCATCGACGAGCTGCATCTGGCGAGCCACGGTCTGGAGTTCGTGCGTTCGGAGGTGAGCGTCGCGGCGCTCGGCGCGGACAAGCAGGTCCTGACGCTTTACGAAGACCCGAAGAAGACGGCGAAGGCACTTCGCGCGTGGTCGCCGAACGACGCGGAGGCATGGCCCGGGTTTGTTTCGTCCGTTGCGTCACTTGGTCGCGTCATCAGCACGTTGTATGCGGCCACGCCCGCACCGGTCGACGAACCCGCAGGGCGAGACTTGTGGGCGCTGCTCCGGACGCTGCGAGCGTTCCGCGCCCTCGACAAACCTGACGCGTATCGCCTGTTGCGTTGGGGACCCATGGCGGTCGCCGATCTCGTCGGCGAATGCTTCGAGCACGAGCGGGTGCGCGCGGCCGTCGCGGCTGATGGCATCTTTGGGACGCGCCTCGGTCCGTGGTCGGCCGGGAGCGGCCTCGTCCTGCTGTTGCGCGCCGCCAACGAGGCCCTCGGACCGGCACGTGCATGGTTTGCGCGAGGAGGACCGGGAGCGATTGCCACCGCGCTCGAGCGCGTGGTCCAAGGGAGCGGCGGCTCGATTCGGACCAGAGCGTCGGTGCGTCAGATCATCGTGAAGGACGATCGCGCACGAGGCGTGGTGTTGATGGACGGTACCGAGCTCGCGGCTCGCGCTGTCATTTCGGCAGTCGATCCGAAGCAGACCTTCCTCGGGTTGTGCGATCCGACCGATCTTGCGCCCGAGTTCCTGTGGCGGATGCGCAACTATCGCGCGCACGGAACCGTCGCGAAGTTGAACCTTGCATTGTCGGCGTTGCCCACCTTCACCGGGGTCGATCGCGAGTCGTTGACGGCGCGTGTCCGGATTGCTCCCGAGATCGACTACCTCGAGCGCGCATTCGATCACTCGAAGTACGGGCGGTTCTCACCGGAACCGTACGTCGAGCTCACCATACCGTCGGTACTCGACCCGTCGTTGACGAGCAACGGAGGGCATGTGCTCTCCGCCTACGTGCAGTTTGCTCCCTACGTGCTGCGCGAGGGTTCGTGGGATGAGCAGCGCGAGCACCTTGCTCGGACAGCGATTGACACGCTGGAGCGTCATGCCCCAGGCTTGCGTTCACTCATCGTTGCGCAGCAGGTGATCACGCCGCTGGATCTCGAACGTGACTATGGGCTGACCGGCGGGCATATTTTCCATGGCGAGCTGGCGCTCGACCAGATGCTTACGATGCGGCCACTGCTGGGCTGGGGGCAGTATCGGACGCCGATTCGCGACCTGTATTTGTGCGGGTCGGGCACCCATCCCGGGACTGGCCTCACCGGCGGATCGGGTGCCAACGCCGCGCGCGAGATTTTGCGCTCGATTCGCTAGAACGTTCCACGGCTCACGGCCCGAGCCGGATGGCCAAGAATTAGTGACTGGCGTCTAAACCGTCAACAACCCGAGAATCACTTTTGAACTGACAACTGAGAACTGAAAACTGCCGGCGGCTGGCAACCGGCAACGGTTAGACCGTGGACCGTGGACCGTCGATCGTGAGAGGCGACCATGAAACTCCCTCAATTCGTCGTGGTGGTGGCGATCGTCCTTGCAAGCTCGAACGGCGCGATTGCCCAACAGCCCACACCTCCAGGCGCAATCGTTCCCGAGCCGCAGAGGCCGCAGCGCACACCACCTCGCGCGGTGCGCCCTGGCGAGGATCCGCAAAAGGGCACATCGATCGTGCGCGGACACGTTCTTGCGGCAGACACCGGAACTCCTCTGCGACGAGCCCTGGTCAATGTTCGGTCGGCTGACGGCCGCAGCGGAGGGGTGGCGACAACTGATGCGCAGGGCCGATTCGAGATCAAAGAGCTTCTCGGGGGCCGCTACACGATCACGGCGCAGAAAGCAGGATACGTCACAACGAGCTACGGACAGCGGCGAGCTGAACAGCCTGGCACGCCGCTGGAGTTACTGGAAGGTCAGATCGCCGACAAAGTCACATTGTCTTTACCGCGCGGCGGTGTCATCACCGGAAGGGTTGTCGACGAATTCGGCGATCCCATTGCCGGCGCCCAGGTCAACGCCCTGCGATTCCGATTCGTGAATAGTGGCCGCCGACTGACGCCGAGCGGCAATGGACAGAGCGATGACCTTGGCAACTTTCGGATCTTCGGACTGGCGCCCGGCGATTACTACGTCTCCGCGGGCCTGCGATCGCAGAACATGATGGGCATGAACATGTCTGGCGGCAGCATGTCCAGCAATGTCGAGGGATACGCTCCGACCTATTTCCCAGGCACGCCAAATGCCGCCGAGGCGCAACGAGATCGTCGTCCGCGTGGGGCGCGACACGACCGACATCTCGTTCGCCTTGACCCCGACCCGTCTGGTGACGGTTTCTGGTCGCGCCGTGTCGTCCAGTGGGGAACCCTACGTGCAGGCGTTCATCAGCGCCATGCCTGCCGAGCGCTATGGCGCCATGACCATGGGCCTCGGCATGAACAACGCCATGACCCGGCCTGATGGCACGTTTCAACTGTCAGGAGTGGCGCCGGGCACCTACAACCTGTCGCTGCGTCCGAACAGGGGCGACGGCCGATTTGACGAGAATGCCGAGTTCGCAAACCTCAGGATCGCTGTCGGTCAGGATGACCTGATCAACGTGTTGCTCGTGTCATCGCGCGGGGCGGTCGCGCGTGGTGTCGTCGTGAGTGACGATGGGTCCGCGCTGCCTGTCAGGCCACCACAGGTCTCGATCTTCGCCCAGCCAATCGATCCCGACACCATGATGCATGGGAATGGGAACCAACCAGCCCAAGGTGAACGACGACCTTTCGTTTGAGATCCCGGGCCTGTCGGAGGCGCGCTTGATCAGGGCCAACCTCGGCGGCACGATGGATTGGACGTTGAAGGCGGTGTATCACCGCGGCCAGGACGTTACCGATACACCGATTGACTTCGTCCCCGGGCGGGACGTCGAAGGGATTGAGATCGTCTTCACCCGCAAACGAACCGAGCTTTCCGGTACGGTCACCAACGATCGCGGTGAAGTCGACACCGACGCGACGGTCCTCATTTTTTCGTCCGACCGGGAACGCTGGACGGCAATGACTCGTTTCGTTCGCACTGCCCGACCGGCACAGGATGGCCGCTACCATCTGCGCGGGATGCCGCCGCATGACTATTTGGTGGTGGCGGTCCGTAACGTCGAAATGGGTCAATGGCAAGACCCGGATTTCCTCGAAAGCGTGCGGGATCAGGCCGTCCGGGTGTCGCTCGGCGAAGGGGAAACCAAAGTGCAGGACCTCAAGGTAGCGAAACAATGAAACAGGTGCCTGCGAGTGCGAAGGTGCCAAAGGCGAGTGGGTCATCCTGGGGCTGACATCCGGCATTGGGCATTCGAAGCCACCGGCCCGGAAATCATCCGCAGGTCGTCCTCCTTCCGTGAGTTGCACCAACCGTAAGCCGCAGTCAGCCCAGGGCGGCACGTTTCGTGGGACTGCCGCTGTCGGTGCGTCGGACCAAAACGAGGCTTTGACGACGCCGCGAATTTGGCGATGGCCAAGAAGACCGACGAAGCTGTCGCTGCCATGGTGCGCTCGCAGCGAACAGATCCGGACTGCTGTGCGCCGCCGGTGAGCTTGCGTTGCTCGTTCGACAGAACGGGCTGGCGAGCGCCCTCTTCAACCAGATTCTCTAAAGCAACCCAAGCACATTGGGCACGCTGAGCAGCCTCATCGGCGTTGATGCAAGGCAACCTCGACCTCGCGTCGAAGATGCTCTATGCGGCGACGGACGTGGCTCCGCGCGATCAGAAACCCGCGTTGGGCGCTGCCGTGAAGGATTTGCAGCAGGTCGCGGGATGCCTCTGAGGCTTGTTGGTCTGTCTGAGTTTTGATCTTCGTGCCTTCGTGCCTTCGTGGCCCATTGATCGCTCCTCAGAAATAATCACTCCGCCAATACACCACCTGCGATGCCTCCAGCGGAGGCAGCGGCAACGCGCGATCTTTGAGCGGACGGATCATCAGCACTTCTGTCGTCCGCTGTCTGTCGGTGCGCGTGATCTGCGGAGGCGCGAATCCGTGCGGGAACCAGGCGTCAATCTCGGGTACTGGCTGGTGCGGCGTTCGAGCGAGCATGAGTTGCAGCATGGCACCAACGCGGGCGCCCGTCGGATCGCGGTCGCCCGCATCTTCGATGAACCACCGCCCCTGATGAATCGTGGAGAGCACGTAGGCGACCGCCTGATGCCCCTCTTCGGTTACGAGAAACTCGGTCTCGCGCAACCCGGCAGGACCGAGGCCCGCCAGCAGGCGACGCTTCGTCACGCCGAACTTGATCAGGTCCTCAGTGCGGTCGAGGGCCAACCGCGCACCGCGTGATCGCGCGGCTGCCATTTCGACGATCGACGGCAGATCGCGGTCGTTACCGGAACGTACCAGGACCGCGGGCGTCCCACGGCCCCTTATCACCTCGAGCCGGGACTCGAGCAGCGGCACCGGCACAAAATCGATGGCTTCGTAGAACGCCGGCGCGATCTCCGAGAACAACATCGCGTATTCGTAGCCCTCTGCTTCCGCCGCGTCGAGCATCATCGCGATCAGCCGGCGGGCGCCGCCACGGCCCCGGCGTCGTGGTGACGTGAATACGGCGCCGATTCCCAGGACACGGCGGATCGGGCCATCGATTCGGGCGCTCAGGTCATACCGCTTGGCACTGGAGGTGACCGTCCCTTGCTCGACGAGCGCCACGCGGTCGAGATGCGAAGCGCCCCACGGCGTGCGCCGTTGCGCTTCCCAGAACCGCACATACGCGTCAAAGGTCAAGCCATCGCCCCATAATGGGAAGGATTCTCGTTGGATTTGCTCGAGATGTTGGCCGGTAGCAGGAACAAGCTGATCGGTCACGAGCTAGTTAAACCCCGGGGCGACTGGAAGTGTCCAACAAGGCAGGTGAGAGGGTATCGCATGAGCGCTTTCTCCGTAACCGCGGCACGTTGCCTCCTGGTCGGACTGCTTGGCCTGGTCGTGTCGCAAAGGCCGACCGCGGTAACCGCCGCCGCCAACGTTCCGAACGACGAGCGAGCGGTCGTTCACGCCCTCAATCGCCTGGCATTTGGCCCGCGGCCTGGCGACGTCGATCGCGTGCGGAAATTAGGGCTCGCCACGTGGATCGATCAGCAGCTGCGACCGGACCGGATCAACGACACGGCAATGGACTCGCGCCTTGCACGTCTGACGACGTTGTCGCGAGAGTCTGAGGAGCTGGCCCAGGACTTTATCGCGGCCCGACAGGAGCGACGACAGCGCCAGCGTGCAACCGGACGCGAGGGCGCCGCTGAGGGCACGACCACTCCTGGCCAGGCGACTCAACGCCCCGGTGACGCTATGGAGCCACAAGGGGGAGCCAAAGGGGGAGCCAAAGGGGGAGCCCATGGACACCAGCGGCCAGCGCCCTGCACTCATGAGCGAGGCGGCTCAGCGCGAGCGCCGCGCGTTTGTCGAGATGGCCGAGGCCAAGATTCTCCGCGCGGTCTACAGCGACCGTCAACTCGAAGAGGTCCTGGTCGATTTCTGGTTCAACCATTTCAACGTCTTCGCACGGAAGGGTCAGACGGAGATCTACGTCGGCGAGTACGAGCGCGAGGCCATTCGTCCCCACGTTCTCGGTAGTTTTCGCGAACTGCTCGGAGCAACGGCGAAGAGTCCCGCCATGCTGGTGTATCTCGACAACTGGATGAGCGCCGATCCGAACGCCGCGTCACGCCTCGCGAATCCCCGACGACCGAACGCCGGTGCCAATCGGCGCGGGCAAGCGCGTCTCGGAGGACAGCGACCTGGCGCGCAGCAATTACCGAATCCCAACGCCCCCAACCGGATGCCGCGCGGCCTCAACGAAAACTATGCGCGAGAGCTGTTGGAGCTGCACACGCTCGGTGTGGATGGCGGCTACACCCAGCAGGATGTCGTCGAGGTCGCTCGAGCGTTTACGGGGTGGACGATTGGCCGTCCCGCCGATCCCGGATTCCGCTTTGTCGCGGCCATGCACGATCGCGGCGCGAAGAAAGTGCTCGGGCACAATCTTGCGGCCGGCAGTGGCCTTGAAGACGGCGAAAAAGTCCTGGACATCATCGCGTCTCATCCGGCGACCGCCCGCCACATCTCGTTCAAGCTCGCCCAACGCTTCGTGAGCGATGCCCCGCCGGATGACCTCGTCGATCGCGCGGCGGAAACCTTCACCAGGACCAAGGGCAATCTGCGCGAGGTCGTGCGAACAATCGTCACCTCGCCCGAGTTCTTTGCACCGGCGGCCTATCGCGCCAAGGTCAAGACACCCTTCGAGTTCGTGGTGAGCGCGCTTCGCGCCACCGCCGCGGATGTGCGACAGGCGACCGCCACCGTGCGCACGCTCGCGGGTCTTGGCATGCCACTCTACCTCTGCCAACCGCCGACTGGATACGACGAAACGGCCGACAGCTGGGTCTCCTCCGGTGCCCTCGTCAATCGCATGAATTTCGCGCTGGCAATCGCCGGCGGACAAATGCGCGGCATTTCGGTCAGCGATCTTTCGAACGACGGAGTCGACAACGCACGCCAGCGCATCGTCCGCAACGCGCTCGCCGGCGATGTGTCAACGAGCACGCTCGAGACGATTGCGAAAGCGGCAACCGTCGAACAGGCGGTTGCGCTGGTCATCGGCTCGCCCGAGTTCCAACGGCAGTAGTGATCGTCGGAAACAAGAACGGACACGCCTCAGAGCCTCAGAGGCACAGAAATGAGTCAGGAAATCTTTGGCATTTTGCTTCGTGACTTCGTGCCCTTCGTGGCCATCCGTGGTTCCGTGTTTCCGTGTTTCCGTGGCTTCCGCCTTCAGGCGGAAGATGCGTCCGTGTTTCCGTGTTCTAGAGGTCGACCATGGTAACGAGACGAATCTTTTTGAAGTCGAGCGGCTTGGCGATGGTGACGCTCGGGTTCGCGCCGTCGTTTCTGGCGCGGACCGCTGAAGCGGCCAACGCTCGCCGAGCCAAGCTTCTCATCGCCGTCTTTCAACGCGGCGCGGTCGACGGGCTCAACATGGTCGTGCCGTTCGGGGAGGGTGACTACTACAAGCTGCGACCATCGATCGCCATCGCACGACCGGGCACGGGCGATCTGGCAGCGGTGGACCTGAACGGGTTCTTTGGCTTGCATCCGCGGATGGCGGCCCTCAAACCCCTCTGGGACAACAAGTCGCTGGCAATCGTGCACGCCTGCGGATCGCCGGACAGCACCCGCTCGCACTTCGACGCGCAGGACTACATGGAATCGGCCACGCCGGGCGTCAAGAGCACGAAGGACGGCTGGCTGAACCGCTATCTCCAAGTGACGCAGGAAGCCGAAAGTCCTCTGACCGCCGTTGCCATGACGCGCCAGATGCCCCGCTCGCTTCAGGGCCACGCTCCGGCGCTTGCCATGGGCAGCGTCGGCGAGTTTGGCGTGCGTGGAGGGATGGCGGCACGCGACTCGTTCGAAGCCGCCTATGCGTCGGCCGCCGATCAAGTGCTCAAGGGAACCGCGAGTGATGCGTTCGCTGCCATGCGGACACTGTCTGGTGCAACCGGGCAACGTCAGTATCGGCCGGCCAATGGCGCCACCTACCCGCGTTCGCCGTTCGGCCAATCGCTCCAGGAGATTGCGCGACTCGCCGTGGCAGACGTCGGCTTGGAGATCGCGTTTGCGGAGAGCGGTCAGTGGGACCATCACATCAACGAGGGCGGCTCAACCGGGCAGATTGCGAATCGCCTCGCCGATTTCGCAGAAGGTATTGCTGCTCTCGCGCAGGACCTCGGCGATCGGATGGCCGATACCATCATCCTGACAATGTCGGAGTTTGGTCGCGCGGTGGCGGAGAACGGCAACCGCGGCACCGACCATGGGCACGGCAACGCGATGATGCTGATAGGCGGGAACGTCAAAGGTGGTGAGATCTACGGCCGTTGGCCGGGCCTGAAATCGGATCAACGCTTCGAAGGTCGCGACCTTGCCGTGACGACCGACTTCCGTGATGTGTTTGGCGAGGTCGTCGTGCGTCACCTCGGTGCGAGCGAACAGCTTGCTGCCAAAGTGTTCCCTGGATATGGCGTCAAGCCGGGAGCGTTTCGGAACATCATGCGGGCGTAAGTCACGAAGAAAAGCGCAGCCACGAAGACACGAAGCCGTGCCCTGCGTCTCTGAGGCTTCTCCGTGACATGATGACCACGTGACCCTCAACGACCTGGCGACGCCGGCCGTCATCATCGACCGCCAGCGGGCACTGAGGAACATCGATCGCCTGCAGGACGCCGCCAACACGCGGGGCATACGCGTGCGGCCGCACGCCAAGACCCACAAGAGCCCGCAGGTCGCGAAATGGCAGATTGATCGCGGGGCAATTGGCATTTGCTGCGCCAAGCTGGGCGAAGCCGAGGTCTTCGCCGCTGCGGGCTTCACCGATATCCGGCTGCCATATCCGATTCATCCGATTAACGCCCCGCGCGTCCTCGCGCTACTCACCCGCACCGACCTCTCATTCATCGTCGATCACCTCGAAGTCGCGCGGGGCTGGTCGACAGCCATGATGGCCGCCGGGCGTACCGTGGACGTGCTGGTCAAGATCGACGTCGGCTTTCACCGGTGTGGCATCGATCCCGATCCGCGAACGGCAGTTCCGTTCATCAAGGCCGTCGCCTCGCTCCCCGGGCTGCACTTTTGCGGGCTGCTGTCACATGCCGGCCACGCGTATCACGCCGAGTCGGAGGACCACCTTCGAGCGATTGCCGAAGACGAGGCACGGACGTTGCGGACCTTGGCCGAGGCCGCTCAGGCCGAGCGCGTCGGCATCGAGGAGTTGAGCGCTGGCGCGACACCGTGCGCGCGCTTCTCCCTCGACCAGGAAAGTCTCACCGAGTACCGCGCCGGAAATTACGTCTACTTCGATCGCACGCAGGTCGGCCTGGGCGCGGCGTCACAGGAGGACTGCGCTCTTACAGTGATGGCCACCCTCGTGTCGAAGCCCTGTAGCAACCGCATCATCCTGGACTGCGGCAGCAAGACGCTATCCTCGGATGCCGCGCGCGGCTTCACTCCGCTCGCGGGCCACGGCGTGATCTATCACGATGTGCAACTGCCGCCCGGTGCCAGGCCCGATGATGACTTGATTGTCGAGCGTCTCTCGGAGGAACATGCTACCGTCCGTGTCGCGTCGGGTCACACGGCGCTCGAACCCGGCGATCGCGTGCGGCTGATCCCCAACCATTCGTGTGTGGTGTCGAATCTGGTCGATCAGGCGTGGGTGGTGGACGACGGGATCGTCACGGCCATGCCGGTCGCCGCTCGCGGACGCCTCACTTGAGTGACGGTTCCAGGGTTCCATGATTCCAACGTTCCATGGTTCAATGGCGTCGTCACCGCGAGGAGCGGAATCAAGAACCTTGGAACGCTGGAACTTAGGAACCCTGGAACACTAAATGGCCAAGACCCCGCCGGACACAACCCCAGAAATCGGTGAAGCCCTCGGAATGATCGAGACTCGTGGCCTGGTCGGCATGATCGAAGCGGCCGACGCCATGGTCAAGGCTGCCAATGTCGTCTTTGTCGGGTGGCAGAAGGTCGATGCCGGCCTGGTGACGGCGATTATTCGCGGCGACGTGGGCTCGGTGAAGGCGGCCACCGATGCAGGCGCGTCGGCCGCACGAAAGGTCGGGGAGCTGGTGGGGGTCCATGTCATCCCTCGACCGGACGACGACCTCGATAAGGTCTTTCCGATTACGCCGAAGAAGGCTTGACCCTGCGGCCTGGCGCCCTCCGCGCCTTGCGGCTGCGTCGCTTGGAACTTCCGCGCTGCTCGCGGGCCACAAGCTGCCGCAACTTCAGGTCCTGTCCGACCATCAACAGCGGTTGCGTAGGGTTTTCGAGCACGTTGTAAAACTCGTCGGCCAGAGTGCGGGCAAAGATTTGATGGCCGTCGATGAAGAGGGTCAGCGGCCCTCCGCCCTCAATGGCTTCGAACAGCCTGACCTTGAATCGCGAACGCAACACATCGAGCAGTCGGCGGATCTCCGGGATTGAAAACCCGCGGCGTCGCAGGTCGGCCAGCACCATGAGTTCGAGGAGCTCGACCGGCGTGTAGCGACGTTCGGTGAAGCCGCCAGATTCTGTCTTGTGAGGGGCCACCGAGGGAACGAACAGTCGGCGCGTATGCCACCATTGCAG
The DNA here is from genome assembly GCA_963802675.1 of uncultured Acidobacteriota bacterium. Lineage (GTDB taxonomy): Bacteria > Acidobacteriota > Vicinamibacteria > Vicinamibacterales > UBA2999 > JACCSI01. The sequence continues at coordinate 385,995 of CAWDJL010000013.1, read as the reverse complement.
CTGGCGAGCGCTCAGTCCGGTGAGCGCTGCTACCTCGCGAGATGTGTAGAGTTTCTTGAGTCGCAACTCGTGTCCTGGCCCGCTCGGAGGATTCTAGTGTCCACTAGGAGCGATTGAACACGCGCTCGGCCATCGCGGCTCCCGCAAAGTCCTTCTCGGTCAACCCGCCTTCGGAGTGCGTCGTGTAGGTGAGCATCACCTTGCGGTAATTGATCAAGATGTCCGGATGATGGTCCGCGGCCTCAGCGCCCGGCACCAGCCGCGACACGAAGTCCACGGCGCTCGGAAAATCCTTGAAGACGAACTGCTTCCGGATCGCATTGCCGTCGATCGCCCACCCTGATAGGTCGCGAAGTCGGGCCTCTGCGTCGGCTTTACTGAGAGTCGCCATGGCTCACCGGTTCCCTACGCACACGCCTCAGAGGCTCAGAGACTCAGAGACTCAGAGTTGCTGAAATCGAAGAGACAAGACGTAGCCACGAAGGGCCAGCGAAGGACGCGAAGCTTTTGGAACATGCTTTCGTGGCTTCGTGTTCTTCGTGGCTATCTCCTCTTCCGTGTTTCGGTCCTCTGTGTCTCTGTGCCTCTGAGGCCCGTCCGTCACCCTCTTCTATCCCCGCGCTCGTCAGTTCCGCCCGAGACGTGATGGCGCCACTGCCGGCGGCGGCTCGCTCGACGCGTTCTGAACGATATCCCTGACGACTGCCGCGGTCAGCGGCGCGAGCAGCACGCCGTTACGGTAATGGCCGGTCGCGTAGATCAGCCCAGGAACGGCCGTCGACCGGCCGATGATGGGCAGCCCGTCGCGGGTGGCGGGCCTCAAGCCCACGCGCACTTCTGCAAACGAAGCTTGCCACAAGTGCGGCACCAGAGAGCAACCGGCTTCGAGGAGATCCCGGACACCGGCAGCCGTCGCGCGCTCGTCGAAACCGGCGTCTTCGACCGTCGCCCCCACGAGCACGCGTCCGTTCAGCCACGGGACAATGTAGCAGTCGGAACCCCAGATCACGTGACGCAACGGTTGCGAGGTTGGCCATGCCAAGTGAAGCAACTGACCGCGCACGGGCTTGACGTCGACTCCCGGGAGGCCGTTGATAGTGACCTGCCCCGCCCAACTACCAGCCGCCAGCACCACATGATCGAAACGCGACGGCCCGCTCGGCGTTTCGACCAGAACGCGGTTGTTGGGGGCGGAAGCAATCGACAGGACGCGAGTCTCGAGTGCGAAGGTCGCACCGCCGCGCATCGCGGCTCCTGCGAGAGCTTCTGTAAGTTCGGGAACGCCGACGAAGCCGTGTCGCGCCGTCAGCAGGCCGCCGGCGGCGCCCGTCGCCGCGAGCGGCTCCAACGACCGTAGATCATCGGGCTCGACCCAGCGGGCGTCAATGCCCGCGCCTTCGAGTGCCGCGGCCGCGCCGCGCAGCCGATCGGCATGCTCGGTATCGAGCGCGACTTCGAGTGTTCCGTTGCGCGTGTATTGAATCGGCAGGCCGCTCGCCTTCATCACCCGGCGAACGAAGTCGTCATAGAGATCGAGGCTGTGCCGCCCAAGCTCGCGGAGTGGGCTCGAATCGTGGCCCTCGATATAGGGAGCAAGCACGCCGGCCGATGCCTGCGAAGCGCCGCCGCCGACGCGGCGAAGGTCGAAGACGCTGACTCGGGCGCCGGCCGCCACCAGTTCGTAAGCGCAGGCGCACCCAATGACACCGGCACCAACGATTGCGACCTCGGGGGAAGACACAGAACTACAGGATATCTCCAGGGTTCCAAGGTTCCAAGGTTCCAGGGTTCCAGGAGTTCTAGAGTTCTAGAGTTCTAGAGTTCGAGCCAGATCGGGCATTGAACTCTGCAGCTTTTGGAACTTTGGAACCTTGGAACTTTGGAACCTTGGAACTTTGGACCTTTGGAACTCTCAGGCTAGAAGCTCAGCGACGCGCCCAGCTCGATGCGTCGGGCAGCGGCCGCCGACGTGGCGGTGCCGAAGTAAGGCGAGAGCTGATTGCCCACGAACGAGTTCAGATTGACGGTGTTGAACAGGTTGAACACCTGAACATAGAGATCGAGCCGGTACCGGCTGGCCGATCCATCCATCATGACCATCTGGACGGGACTGCCGCCATCACCGGCTCCGCCCATGGGCCCGCGCTGCGCATTGGCTGAAGGCGGTGGCGGCGGAGCGCCGATCATCACGGGCCCATCACCGAGCAGTCCACCCAGATTGAAGGAGCGGTTCATTCGAAAGTTCACGTTCCACTGCGACGCGCCGCGGACGCTGTTGCGGCCGACGCCCATGGGTCGATCGTTGAAGACCGTGTCGCCGTTGTCGTCGATGCCGGTGGTAATCGTGTAGGGCGGCGCCGACGAGTACTGCGCCTGCAAGCTGGCGCGAACTCCATAGCCAAGCGGCGTGTTCGCCATGAAGAACACGCGGTGACGGATGTCCATGGACGAGGGACCCCAGTCGGCATCGGGATTGTTGCTATCCGAAGGCAGCGACGATGGCGAGTCCGCGTGGTTGCGGGCGTTCGCATACTGGTACATCACGTTGCCCATGATGCGGCGACTGGGTACGCGAAGCATCATCGCGACCGTGATGCGGTCCGCGGCACGCTCGCCGGTCGACCCGATCTCGGTGATGTTGCCGGCCGTCGAGTCGGGTCGGACGCCGTCAATGGGCGCGTTGACGTTGATCGAGCGCAACACGTCGGTGGCGCGCGTGAACATGTAGTCGGTGCGGAAGTTGCCCCATTCGCCGAAGGCTCGGTCGTACCCGATCGAGGCCTGGTGAATCGTCGGCTGGGTCAGTTGCGGACCAAGTTGAATACGGCTGGCCGCCAGCGACGTGCCGATGCCAGAGTCCACATCCGGGTATGACGGATTGAGGATGATCTCGTCGATCTGATGCGTCCCGTCGACGCGGACGGTCTGCTCGTACACATTCGAGTCGAGCCAGTCATAGAAGATGCCATAGCCCCCGCGAACGTTCGCCTTGCCCAACGACCAGCTGAAGGCAACGCGCGGGGCGAGGTTCCACTTGTCGTCGATATTGGTCTGCACCTCCTGACGAAGACCCAGACTCAGGTTGACGTTCTTGCTGACGCGGAAGTCGTCTTGCACGTACCACCCGGCATCGAATTGTGAGTAGCTGACGTTCGGGTCGCCAACGCGGCGCTGATAGGTTTGCGCCCGTCCCCCGTTATAGTCGTCGAGGCTCGAGAACGTGAACGTCCCGTTGGCGTTTGTCTGCGTCGTGCTGTCCCACCAGCCACCATTCACCTCCAAACCCCCGCGCAGCGCGTGTTTGGCGACAGCGAAGTCGAAATTCTGGGCCAGCGTGAATTGCCGTCCCTCCCGGACGCCCGACTGACCGGCGCCACCTGACGTAAAGGCGTCGAGCACGCGAACCGTGGGCGCCATCGAACCTGAAAAGTACGAGCGTCTGCGACTGTGTGACTTCAAACCGCAGCTCGCTGAACATCTTCTTGCCGATCGTGCGCGTATTGCGCACTCGCAGCATGTCGTTGATGATCTCGGTCTCGTAGGCTCGCTCAGCGAGGTCGAAATCGCCGACGCCGAGGTTTTGCCGCGTGTCGCTCCGGCGTGAGTACTCTGCCCGAAGGCTGCTGGTCGGGCCGAGCGCGTGCTCGAGCCGCACGTTGGCATTGACACTATCCACCGGACGCCGGACTTGATCGTTGATCGGCCCCGTCGGCGTGGTGGCCACGATGGTGCGGGCGTCGTAGGACATGTTGCCGTCCGCGGCAATCGACAGGCTGGTCTTGCCTTTCGCAATCGGGCCCTGGGACGTGAACAGGAAGCGCTTGTGCTGCTCTGGCGCCTCCTCTGTGGCAAAGGCGTTGCGGGCGTTCAGCGATTCGTCACGAAACCCGAAATTGAAGTTACCGCGCCAGCCTCCCATGCCAGGTCGGGTGATGACCTCGACGCGCACCATGCCGGCCTCGTGGTACTCGGCGGCATACGAATTGGAGTGGAACCGAATGGACTGGATTTGATCCTTGGGTGGCAGACGACCACCACGGAACCCGTCGATGAAGATCTGCGCGCCAGGCCCTGCCATCTGGCGCAGTTGCTCGGCCATCTCGTCGGGGTCGTCGGAGAGGCCGTCGATGTCGTCCTTGCTCAACGTCTGCGTGAAGCCATTGTCACGCCGGGACGCCGCATCTTCTTCTTGAACGAAAACCTCTTCACGGATGGCAACGGTCATCGTCGCCATCGCGGTGTTGATGCCGCGCTTCACTGTAAACGGCGACAGTGAAGGCCTGAAACCCCTCCGCTTCGACCTTGATCTGATAAGCGCCGGGGATCAGGCCAGTAAAAGCCGCGACGCCGGTCTGATCAACGACGGTCTGCTTCTCGAGGCCGGATGGGTCGATGAGCGTCACCATGGCGTGAATGAGCACCGCCTCGGTCTCGTCGCGCACGGTCACGCGGAGCGCGGACTGATTCTGCGCCGCTGCCGCCACCGGCAGCAGACGCGGCACCAACACCAACACCGTGACACACACCAGACGCACCATCGCAGTCTTCATGACCTACTTCTTCTCGAAGAGTTCGGCCTTTACGGACGGGTTGACCTTGACTTTCTCGAGCGTCCACTCCTCGACCGGCTTGCCTTCTACGGCCTGAGTGAGGCGGTGAGGCAGCATCACGCCATCGACCTTCTTGAAGTCTGCCAGGTAGAGCGTCACCTGGCTGGGCGCCGGCGGCGGCATCGACTCGATGCGCCGTCGCATTTCCTCGGGGCTGGGACGCTGACCATCCGCGGGCGCACCTGCAGTCGGCGCAGCCACCACCGGGAGGCGGCGGCGGAGCGTCGGGCCCGCCCGGGCCTCTGCGTCCGCCGCCTGGTCCCCCCGGACCACCGGGCCCGCCGATCATGTTGAATCGCGGGCGGACTTCCATGTACTGCAGCATCAACGGCAGGTGCGTCTGCTGATCGACGAATAGCCGGACGGCCTGACCCGCTTCGTTCTTGATCTCGAGCACGTCGGCTTTGCCGTCGGGCGCTTCGGCAACGGCGACGTACGTCGGCTGCAGGTTGGCGCCGCCAGTGAACGCGAGCAGATAGCGATTGAACTCGTTGCGGAACCGTCGCAGCCGCGCCTGTTCGATCTGCTCGGCATTGAGCTCCTGCCCCGGCGGTCCCTGGCGCATCACGATCTGCATGCCAGCGCCCATGCCGCCGCGGTTTTGCATGTCTTCCCACGACGCGTTGCCGGCCAGCACGGACGTCCGCTCGATCGAGACCCCGCCCATCATCTCGGTGTCTTCACTGCGATGCATGTGATCCGGCAACTGCATCGTCAACACCAAGATGCCCTTGACCTGCCGCTGCCCCATCTCGCGCGCGAACGGGCCTTCGAGGCTGAGCGTCTTGAGCTGCGCGAGCTTGTCGCCCCCGAGTGCCTGTCTGACCTGCGCCATGACCTCGGCGCCCTTTTGCGCCGCGTCCTGTGCAGTGGTTGCCGTCGAACTCGCAGCAACGATGGCCGCGAAGACCAAACGTTTCATCTCTTCTCCTCTTAATGGTCTGGTTGGGCGGGTAGGTCTGGTAGGGCGGTGATCTGGCGACCATACCCGACCGACCTACCTGCCCTCTCGACCTACCTGCCTAACAATACGCGGCCCGCGACCGTTCAGACGTTAAGCCTCGGCAAAGAGGTTGTTAAGGATGTAAAAAGCGGTTTCTGGGCGGTTTTCGGCCATTTTTCGCATGCTAGACTGCCTGAGTGACGAAGGCTCGCATGGACGACTCGAGCGTTTGGCACGACCGTCCGACGCGCGTGTCGGGCGTCACGGCCCTCGCCGCCGCGGTGCTGGTCCTGCTGCCGGCGCTCGCGTGGCTGCAGGTACTCGTGGCTCGAACAGATTGCTGAAGCCGATCGGGATCGCAGGAGCCGTACGCTTCAGACAGCGGCGTCGCAGCTTGCGCAGGACCTCGACCGCGAAGTCGGCCGCGCCGTCCTCGAACTGCAGCTCGAGCCGAGCACCGTCGAGCAAGGGACGTGGTCGGATTACGCGTCGCGCTATCAACTGTGGGCGGATAGTGCGGTTGCTCCCGAGATCGTCAAGTCGATCTACTTCATCGAAGCTCCCGAAGAACGTCCGGCAGATGAAGCGCCGCTGCGCAGTCTGGAACCGCGAGACGCGGATGTTCGAGCCCACGCCGTGGCCGGCCGAACTCGCACCGCTGAGGGCGCGATTCACTCAGGAATCCAGAGCGATTTTCAGCTTCCAGATCCCCTCGCCCACAAGGGAGGACGGCGCGGATCGCGGACGCGGCGCTCAGCGCCTGCTGTTGCCACCGACACCCGGCGGGCGACGAGCAGTCGATCGTCGTCCCGGTCATGCGGGTGACGCGCATCGCCTGGCGAACGTATTCCTCCTCCGCCGCCCCTCGTCAAGCTTCTCGGCTTCACGATCATCCGGCTCGACATCGAGGCGATGGGTCGAGGACTTATTCCGTCTCTCGTCCGCCGCCACCTCTTCGACGCCGAACGGCCACAGCGACTTCCTGGTCGCGGTCGTTGCGCGTGACGACGCATCGCGTGTGCTCTACGAATCCGAACCCGGTGCGGCCCGAACGGCGGATTCCGCGCCGGACGTTGGTATCGCGCTGCTCGGCCCACGGCTCGGACCCCTGTGGTTTGCAACCCGGGATGGCAAGCGGACAACGGGATTCGACTTGCATCGTGATTTGGAACGGATTCCACCTCCGCCCCCGCCGCCACCAGGGCCAGCAGAAGAGAAACGCGTCGTGCTCGAGCGGCGGACGATCGGGTCGGCCGGCGAAGGTCATTGGCGGTTGATCGCCAAGCATCGCTCCGGCTCGCTCGAGGCGGCAGTGGCCAAGGCTCGAACGCGCAACTTTCTCCTCAGCTCCGGCATTCTGCTGTTGCTGACCACGGCGATCGGGTTGATCGTCGTGTCGGCGCGACGCGCCGATCGGTTGGCCCGGCAGCAATTGGAGTTCGTCGCCGCGGTTTCACACGAGCTGCGCACACCGGTCTCGGTGATCGGCACGGCCGCTGGCAATCTCGCAGACGGCGTGGTGGAAGAACCGGGGCGCGTGAAAAAGTACGGCGCCACCATTCAGGCAGAAGCCAGACGGCTTGGCGAAACCGTGGAGCGGGTGCTGCAACTTGCCGGCATTGCCGCCGGACGCGCGTCCGCCGCTCGGTACAACGATACCGGTTGCAGACCTGGTTCGAGATGCCGTCGCCGCAAGTCGCCACGAAATCGACCTGGCCGGCGCCACCGTCGAAGCCGACGATCGCGGCGGAGCTCATGCGCCTGCCAACCGATCCGTCAGGTGTGCAGCGTGTCGTCGGTGATGCAACGGCACTTCGGTCAGCGCTTCAGAATCTGATCAGCAACGCGATCAAGTACGGCGGGCCGACGCCGTGGGTGCGAGTGAGTGCCAAATCGATGTCGCACAAGGCGATGCGAATCACCGTTGAAGATCGCGGCCTCGGCATCGCCGCTGACGATCGAAAGCACATCTTCGAGCCGTTCTACCGCGGCCGCGAAGCCGTCTCTCGGCAGATTCAGGGAAGCGGCCTCGGCCTCCACCTGGTGCGCCGCATCGTCGAGGCGCACGGTGGCAGCGTCTCGGTCCAGAGCGAGCTCGGACAAGGCAGCACCTTTACGATTGATTTGCCAGCCGTCCACCAGATGCTCGTGCGACGTGCGTCTGCCGAGGAGCCCATCGTCGGGCGCCTTTGACGGCCTCGCGAAGCCTGACCCACCACATTGCGCAGCCGCCCGCCTGCTGTTAGTCGAAGACGAGCCCGGCCTGCAGCTCGCTATCAGCGATCGGCTGATTGCTGAGGGCTATCGGGTCGAGACGGCCGGTGACGGCGAGTCGGCGATTCGACGCGCGACCGGCGAGCCGTTCGACCTCGTCATCCTCGACGTCATGCTGCCCAAGCGCGACGGCTTCGACGTGGCCCGCACGGTCAGAGGACAGGGCGTGCAAACGCCAATCTTGATGCTGACGGCGCGGGGAGAGGTGGTCGATCGTGTCGTGGGCCTCAAGCTGGGCGCCGACGATTACCTGACCAAACCCTTCGAGATGATCGAGTTGCTGGCCCGCATCGAGGCGTTGCTGCGGCGCGCGCCCACGATGTCGGGTGTGTCCATTGAGCGCTATCAGTTCGGCGACGTCTTCGTTGATGTTCGCAAGGCAGAAGTGACACGCGAGGGGGCACCTGTCGACTTGTCGGCCAAGGAGTTTCACCTGCTGTGCTACTTCCTCGAGCATCGCGGCGCCACAATCTCGCGCGAGGAGCTGTTGCAGCAGGTGTGGGGCTATCAATCGACGCCGTCAACCCGAACGGTCGACGTTCACGTCGCCTGGCTGCGTCAGAAACTTGAACCCAACCCACGCCTCCCCCAATACATCCTGACGGTCCACGGGCTCGGCTATAAGTTCGTGGGCTGATTCTTCGGTTGCCAGTGGCCGGTGGCCGTCAGCCGTCACGACTCATCCTTCTCGATCCATTTCATCACCGCCGGTGGCTCCCAACTGACGAGGCGATCGATCAGGGTGACCGGATTCGAGTCGGCGACAACGATGTGCCGGTGTGTCGGCCTGAGAAACTCCTCGCCGAGCGCGTGCTCGAAAAACTGCAGCAGCCCATCGTAGAAGCCGTTGACGTTGAGCAGACCGCACGGCTTGGCGTGCAGCCCGAGCTGGGTCCACGTGACTGCTTCACAAAACTCTTCGAGCGTTCCAAAGCCGCCCGGGAGGGCGATGAATCCATCCGACAAGTCCGCCATCAGCGCTTTGCGTTCGTGCATCGAATGGACGATTCGGAGGCTTGTGAGGCCCTGATGGGCAATCTCACGGGCGACCAGCGCATGTGGAATGACGCCCGTGACGTTGCCGCCCGCCGCGAGAACCGCGTCGGCCAGCACGCCCATGAGCCCGACGTTGCCGCCTCCGTACACGAGGTCGATCTTCCGCCGCACCATCTCGGCCGCGAGCAGTCGCGCGCTTGCGGCAAACGTCGAGTCGAGACCTGTGCTCGAACCGCAGAACACACAGAGACGCACGGGGGGATTCTAGTAGGGCTTAGGGCATAGGGCTTAGGGCAGAGGTAGGGCAGAGGGCACAGGTGGGCACTGGGAAGCTGAGGGCCCTATGCCCTCCCCTGCGCCCTATGCCCTATGCCCTTCTCAGGCGTCTACGCGACGTTGCCGCGATTTGCTCGCGCGATCGCGTCCACAACGACCCACTCCTTCGGTCGCGGCATCGCCATCGCGGCTGCGAATGGCGGGCCGCTCCATCCCCCGGCCTGATAATGCTCGGCGGCCAGTCGGGCCAGCCGCCGTGCCTTCGCATGACGACCGCGCAGGCGATGGATCCGGGCCAGCCGCTCGTAGCGAGTCGCGAGGTAGAGGTGAGTGTCCGGAGTGAGCTCAGCGTCCCGGCCTACGCGAGCCGCCCAAATCAGGACCTTCGCACTCGCAAGATCAACCCGCAGCCTCCACGCCGAGTCGGTCACTGGAGTCTTGCCCATTCACCACAATTCTACGCCCTGGCGGCGATTTCCTCGCGGCCGGAAACGTGGCTTCCGCCTTCAGGCGGAAGAGCGATGCCCTACAGAGTGGCCGCCACGGCGTGGCGCGGCTCGTATAGCAGAACGGTGACGCCGCCGGGCAGATTCATCTCAATCGAGATGCCCCACCCTTCGTCTTCGGGATCGCCCTTGAAGGTTATGCCCTTGGCCTTCAGCTCGCGCACCGTTCGATTGATGTCGTCGCACATGAATGACACCTGGTGCCGGGCACCCGACTCGTAGGTGGGTCCCTCAGCCGGATGCACGCCCAATTCTGCCGGCGGGAGTTTGAAGATCAGCCATCCTTCTCCAGCATCGACGTGCTTGAACCCGAACACGTCACGGAGGACCGCGCGCAGCGCCTCCGGCTCCGAGGTATAGAGCAGCATGTGAGCGCCAGTAATCGCCATCGGCCACCTCTCCCTGTTACGTCGTCCACGCCCATTTCCCGATCAACCACTCCGTCGAGCGTCGAGGATCTTGATGAACGAGCGCGCCAGTAGTTCGTCGTGTGTCAGTCCAGTCTCGCGCGCTTCCTCCACGGTGAGCGCACCAGAGCTCAAACCTCGAACGAAGAAGTTCAGCAACCCTTGCCCGGTCGCGGCATCGTCAAAGATATCGCCGACCAGCGTTGCCTGAGCCGCCTTGTCGATAAACGATCGCAGGCGCAGCGTGGCGGCCGGTCGAGCCGAGAGGAAGAATGTGTAGACGGCCGCATAGCGCGTGGGCAACTGAGCGGGATGCAGATCCCACCCCTGGTAATAGCCATTGACGAGCGAATGCGATACGTCATCGAAGTGAGTCTTCCACGCCCGGTGGACGGCCTCGTGATTCTCGCGTTGTTGATTCGCGGAAAGAGGAACGCTGTCCGTCGCCCTGTGAACTGGTACCGGCATGATATTGGTGCCACCGTCCGACAGGCAGACACCCGTCTGCGCGAGGGCCACTTGCATGAGATGCCTGGCAAAGTCGCAGGCCGCGTGCCGCATGTGCTGCCACGCGGCCGTGATTCCGCACAACGCCGTGTAGTCGTAGGTTCCGAAGTGCGCGCCGACAACGCGGCCATCCCCCGCGGCGACGAGGGAGCGCAGTGCCGACGTGCCGTCGATGGCGAGAATCGATTGCGGCGTTTCGATCATGATCTCGAGCCGAATGGACCGCGCTGGCAATCCGAGGCGACGTTCGAGCAGCGCGCAGGCTCGCGCGACCGCTGACACATGCTCCGGCGCCATCACCTTGGGAATCGTCACGGCGAAGTTCGGCGGCAGCCGTTTGCCGGCGGACCGCGCGAGCGTGCCGACGAACCGATCGAGTGTTCGAAGGCTTCGAGCGTGCAGCTCTCCGGACATCGGCTTGATGCGAATGCCAATGTAGGGTGGGAGCGTCCCGCCCTTCAGTCCTCGACTGACTTCTACGGCGACACTTTCGGCGTGACCGTCCTCCTCTTGATCACTCCGGTTGCCGTAGCCATCTTCGAAATCGATGCGATAGTCCTCAATGGGCTCTTGTCGCAGTTTCTCGACGATGCGCGAGCGAATGGTATCGGCGAGGGAGGCGTCGGCCAGACCTATCGCGTGCGCGAGCGACGCGCCATCGGGCGCGTACTCGTCCAACGCCGCAATCGCCATCGCGCCCAGGCGCGACGCGGTATCAGCCTTGAACAAATGGGCCCCGCCGTAAAACGTGTGGACCGGTTGGCGATCGCCGCCTTCGCCCGGACATGCGCGCGCCACGCGGCGATTGGCTCGCTGCAACGTCCTCAGGATCGGCTGGAGGTCACGAGGGCTCAGCGTCGCTGATGTGTCACGAGCCACGGTAAGTTGTGTACCCAAACGGGCTGAGCAACAGCGGCACATGATAGTGCGCTTCACCCGGCAGCGTTTCGAAAACGATCGCGATGTGCGGATAGAACGTCGTGAGGCGCGCTCGATCGAAGTAGCGACGCGTATCGAACGTCAATCGATAGATTCCCGGAATGATTGCAGCGCCAGTCGGCACCAAGGTGCGCAGGCGCCCGTCGCCGTCCGTCTCACCGCGACCGACGACCTCCCAGGTGGCATGCCCGCGGTCCCGTTCGAGCACGACTACGATCTGCGCGGCTGGTCGGCCTGTCGATGTGTCCAGCACATGTGTGGTGATCATGGCCTGCTCGAACGCCGCTCAGTCAACAGACGGCCTCGCGGTTTTCCACGACTTTCTCCGCCGTGATACACGACTTCGCCGCCCAGTAGCGTTGTCATCACTCGCCCCTGCAGTCGCCTGCCCGAGTAAGGCGTGACGGGATGACGATGATACAGCGAGGCACCATCGACGATGGTACTGAGGGCGGGGTCCCAAATGACCAAATCCGCATCGCTACCGGCTGCTATCGCACCTTTGCAGGCGTCGAGTCCAGCAAGACGTGCCGGTTCCTTGGCGAGCCATCGGGCTGTTCGTTCGAGAGGCACGCCCCGCTCGAGCATGCCTGTCCATACGGCGGCAAGACCCAACTGAAGCGACGAAATGCCACCCCACGCGTCGAGGAAATTTCCCGTGTCGAGCGCCTTGAGGGCGGGCGGCGCCGGAGAGTGATCGGTGGCAATCAGGTCGACGTCGCTCGTCACGAGTCCATTCCATAAGCCTTCGCGGCAAACGCTTTCGCGAATTGGCGGAGCGCACTTGAGTGAAGTGTCGCCATCCCTGATCTCTTCCGCGGCAAACGTCAGGTAATGCGGACAGGTTTCCACGGTGACGCGCACGCCGTCGCGCCGGGCGTGCGCGAGATCGGGCAGGGCATCCGGCGTCGCGAGGTGCACGATATGCAACCTGACCTGATATTCCTTCGCGAGCCGTAGCAATAGATCGATCGCAGCGCGTTCGCTCTCGGGTGGCCGGCTCCTCAACCATGTCGAGTAGCGTCTGGGATCGGCACTCACCGCGCCGAGGGAATCACGAGGGTCCTTGAGCAGTGCCGGAAGCTCCGCGTGGACGAGCAGAGGCAGGTTGACGCGCGCTAACTCGGGCAGGGCGTCGCGAAGATCCTGCTCGTTGACGTGTTCGAACTCCGCGACACCGGAGGGACTGAGAAAGCACTTGAACCCGAGGACGCCCGCCGCGGCCAGCGGCGCCAACTGCCATCGATTGCCGGGGACCAACCCACCCCAGAACCCGACATCCACATGGCATTGGCCGGTTGCCGCGGCTCGCTTGGCCTCGAAGCCCGTCGTCGAGGTCGTGGCGGGAATGCTGTTGAGGGGCATGTCGACGAGTGTGGTGACCCCGCCCGCAGCGGCAGCCTTCGTCGCGTGTTCGAAACCCTCCCACTCGGCTCGCCCGGGGTCGTTGATGTGGACATGGGTGTCGACGAGGCCGGGAAGAACGACCAGTGAACCGACGTCCATTTCGGGGATGCCGACTGCGGTATCGCTGTGCGACCCGATGCCAGCGATGAGTCCGTTCGCGATACGGATCGTTGCGGGCCGCATCCCGTCAGGCAGGACGACGCGTTCGCTACGGACTAAGAGCTGCGACATGAAGCAATGAACCTTAACCGTAGACCGTGGACCGTAGACCGAGGCCTGGTGCCGATCAGCGCGTCAGTGTGGCTTCGATCAGCCCGTAAGGTTCTTCGGTCGCGACGAAAATCTCGTTGCGATTTTTCTTGCCAAATCGAGTCAAATCAATCGGCAGATGATGCTTGTTCGGCATCACCAGTCGAATCGCCCTGACATCGTCTGACAGCTCCAATACCGACTGGCCCATGGCATACAACGTGTGTTGGACCGATTGACTGTCGTGCTCCGCAAAGGCTTCGAGCAGAGCCTGCCGAACGGCGTGCCAGCGTGGACCGAAGTCCGTGTCGACCCCAGCGTACTGCCAGGTTGCGGTGAGCGACGTCGCGAGCAGTCGATCGTGGGTCTCCGGCAGCGTGGTGTATTCGTCGCGCGGAAAGCCGGCAAACGCCGAGCCCGATGACTTCAGAATCGTGAGTTCGCTCACGCCGGCACCGACCGTGATTCGATCGCGGCCGGCTTGCACGGTCGCCAAGCGGGCCTCCTGGCCGCTCCGGATGAACGACTGTCCATGATTGCGGCCGCCGATGGCGATCGGCTGCCACGGATGCTCGGTGACATCGATGCGCACCTGGTCCAACTTGGGATTTCGCTCCAGGAAATGGTCGGCCAGCCGGAGGCCGAACGGCTCGGGATCGCCGAGCGGCAGATCGGATGCCAATGCGTAGACCGTGTTCTTCATCGTGTCGGTCGGCAGAACGTCGCTATTGTCACCGTCGGTGAACGACACACCGTAGTCGCCTTCAAATCGAATGGCGATGGTGAGATCCCGCAGGCTATGCTGGGTGGCGCGGCGGGTGACTTGGACAAGCCTGATACTGCATTTGCCGTAGGCCGATTCAGCTAGCATGACGAACTCCGAAGAAGGGACCGACGAACGAGTGGGCGCCGATCATAGCACCGCATCCTTCACGGCCCTCGCGGACCTGGCGTCGGCGCGTCTGGGCGGACGCGCGCTCGAAGCCTCGGACGAGTTTTTTGCATCGAAGTCGAATCTGCTCAAGCCGACGCAGGCGACCTTCATCCCAGACAAGTTCACATCGCGTGGCAAGTGGATGGACGGGTGGGAATCGCGACGCCGGCGTTCGCCGGGTAACGACTGGTGCATCATCCGGCTGGGCATACGGGGGATGGTGCACGGGGTGAACGTCGACACTCGCTTTTTCACAGGGAACTACCCGTCGCACTGCTCGATTGATGCGATGGATGCGGAGAGGAGTGCGAAGCAGGGCAAGGGTTCGCAGGGATCCCGTGTTCAGTGGACCACGCTCCTCGACCGCACGGAGCTGCGCGGTGATTCGGACAATCTCTTCGCCCTCGCCGATCGGCGGCCGTGGACGCACCTGCGGCTCAACATCTTCCCGGACGGTGGCGTCGCCCGATTTCGCGTCTACGGCGAGGCCGCCATCGACTGGGCTCGCGTCGCCCGGTCCCGACGAGCGGTCGACCTCGCTTCGATCCTGAACGGCGGTCTGGTCGTCGACGCAAGCGACATGCACTTCGGCGCGCGCGATAACATCATCATGCCAGGACGAGCCAGGAACATGGGCGATGGCTGGGAGACGCGGCGTCGCCGAGGACCCGGGTTCGACTGGCTGGTGGTGCGACTCGGCACAACCGGGCTGGTCACGCGTGTCGAGATCGACACCAATCACTACAAGGGCAACTTTCCCGAGAGCGCGTCAATCGAGGGCGGGGTTGCACCAGGGGCTCCCGCGGACGCCCTCGCCCAGGCGCGTTGGCACGAGATCCTGCCGCGTACGACGCTGCAACCGAATCACCGGCACTACTTTTCGAAGAACCTCCAACAACGAGGACCGGTCTCTCATGTCCGGCTCAACATCTTTCCCGATGGCGGCATCAGTCGGCTCCGCGTTTATGGAACCGTGGCAGCGTCTTGATCTGGCAAGCGAAAACGAGGCGCGAACGTTGCTCACATCCTGCTGCGCCTCAACGCGTTGGGTAGACCGCATGGTCGCACGACGACCGTTCGGCAGCCGCACCTCACTCCTGACCGCGGCCACCGAAGAGTGGAACACGCTCGGTCCGTCTGACTGGCACGAAGCGTTCAGCCAGCACCCGAAGATCGGAGACCGCCAGTCGCTGCGGGAGCGCTTTCCAACCACGCACCAGCTCTCGGAACGGGAGCAAGCTGGGGTAAGGGGAGCTTCGGAGGCAATGCTCGACGCGCTCGCAGAGGCCAATCGCCGCTATGAAAAACGGTTTGGCTACATCTTCATCGTGTGTGCAACCGGCAAAAGTGCCGAGGAGATGCTGACACTGCTGGATCAGCGCCTGCCAAACGACGAGACCACCGAGCTTCGAGTCGCAGCCATGGAGCAGGAGAAGATAACGGCGATCAGGTTGGATGGGTTGCGCTAGGCGCGCTCACACGCCAATTCGTGATCGGTCCTTAGCGGCGCTTCAGCCTCTCCCTCATTCCCATCAACCGATAGCTCTCACGTATCCATGCCTGCACTTCTGCATCGAGCTCGGCAGGGTGCGCAATGCGAAGCTGGTGCATCCACCAACCCGGCACAATCTCCTCGACCTTGCTGAATCGTCTGGAACGAACAGGCTTGGGCAACGCAAAGTTGCAAACCATCTCCGATTCGTTGAGTCGCGTAATCCCGGCAAATCGGACATGACCGAGAAAGGCGATTCGGGTCTTCGCCGGCGCGATGTGATACTCACCGCACGCGCCGATCATCTCCTCAAACCGGTCGTACATCGCCCGCGCGTGAGGACCCATTCGTGCCTTCCAGTCGTCCAGCGTCGCAAGGCCGCACGAGTGCCAGAGGTTCCGTGTCACGAACTTCGCGCCGCACTTCGGGCACGTCCACAGCGGTGATGTCGATCGAGGCGATGATGATCTAGGCGCCGGCATTGAGCGTCAGGGCCCGCAGCCCCGCCTCGATGTATTCCGGTCGGTGGTGCTCGACACCAAACGACACGTCGAGCACGCCGCGGCACGCTGCCATGAAGCGCGCCCGCTGAAGCACGCCAACGTCGATCGGGCCGTGATAGGCATCCAGAACGGCCGCCATCAGACGTTCGCCGCCCCAGTGAGAGATGCCTGCGAAATCGGTCGCTCGATCGCCGATTGCAACGTCGCTCCAATCGATCACGCCGGTGACACGCTGCGTCGATGGCTCGATCAGTACGTGCTCGGCAGCAAAATCGTTGTGCAGCAGAACCATCGGGAGGTCCGGAGCATCGTCGGCGAGATCTGCCATTTCAATCCACGAGCGCCAGCGCTCGAGAGGCGCATCCGGCAACGTGATGGCAACCTTCGGAAACTCCACGAGCGCCTCCTGTCGCCGAGCATCGAGAAACGTTGCCGTATCTTGCGCTTCGACGACGGCTGGCGCAATCGCCTGCAATGGCATCGCGTGAAGCCAGCTCAAAAAGCGGCCCACCACAGGTGCGATGCGGAGCACCTCCGTATCGGATAGCGCACTCCGAATGGCCGGAATACCCGGAATCTTCGAATAGCCGGCGAATTGAAATGGAAACGCGGTGGTCGGACGACCATGAAAGCGAATCATCGGAATCGCCACCGGCGGGCCTGCCGAGGCGAGCGCCTCCAGAATTGCGCGCTCGGTCGCCATCTGCGCTTCGACATCGGCGCGCTTGGGGAATCGGAAGACAAGGCGCTCGTCGACCTCGAACGCTACGCTATCGCACCCCTCATTGAGATAGTTGACCGTGACCGCGCCGATCGCCGGGAACTGCTCCCGGACCAGCCGTTGAGCCAGAGCCGCGTCGATGGTGCTCACGGTAGCGGCGCGAACAGCGGTCAGGAGCGGTTCTGACGCGTCCGGTTCTGAATGAGCCGAAGCAGCGCTTCATACCCGGAATCGGGTTGGGCACGATGCACCGCGTCGGCTTCTGTCAGTTGCTCGGCAATCCGGTTCATGCCTTCGACCAGGGTCGGGCCGAACCCTCGCTGCACCTGGGCCACGTAGGCTTCTGCGTTCTCGCCGGACAATCGAATGCGCTGCGTGATGCGCGTGCCTTGGTCGGCCAGTGGGTCGAAGTGCCATTCGAACGACAGCAACGCCCCCTCGAGCAGGACCTCGACGACGAACGACCTGCCGGGCACGACGAGCCCTATGACCCAGCGCAACGGATCCTGGCCGGGAATGAGGGTCGTGCCTCGCGCGCCCTCTACAAATGGTCCCTCGATCGAGAATCGCGCCGGGGGATCGTTCCAAGTCGATACGTCGGTGCGAATCTCCCAGGCGAAGTCTGGAGTCACTGCCACGTCAACCGAGTGCTCGAGCACGAGGCCGTCGCTACGCATGGGTTCGCGCCTCAACAAGCGGTTTCGCGGCTTTCATCAGCACTGTGTAAAGGCCGAAGCTCAGGCTGAAGGTCACGAACCAGGCGTAGGTGTAAAGCGAGTCGAACATCGTTGGATTGGCGACCTGTCCACCAGGAGTGGTCGCGGCCCGAAGGAAGCCGGGTACTACTGGCAGGATAGCAAGGCCCAGCGCGATCATTGCACGCGAATTGACGCCGTTCGTATAGCGATACGCGCCGTCGAGAGAAAAGAGGTCGGACACCGAGAGCACACGATGTCGCAGCAGCCAGTAGTCGGCGATCAAAATCCCGCCGATCGCGCCCATCAAGCTCGAATAACCGATGAGCCACGTAAAGATGTACGCCGCCGCATCGGCGTAGAGCTTCCACGGCATCATCGCGATGCCGATCACGGCCGTAATGAGGCCACCGGTCACGTAACTGATCCGTTTCGGCGCCAGACTCGAAAAATCGTTCGCCGGCGAGACGACGTTGGCCGCCATGTTGGTCGTGAGCTGCGCGGCGAGCACGATCAGCGCTCCCAGAATGATCGCGCCGGGTGAACCGATTCGCACGATCAACGTGATCGGGTCCCAGATCGCTTCGCCGAACACCACAACGGTCGCGCTGGTGACGGCAACGCCGATGAACGCGAAGGCGGTCATGGTCGTCGGCAAGCCCAACGCCTGCCCGAGCGCTTGCGATCGCTGGCTTTGGGCATAGCGCGTGAAATCGGGGATGTTCAGGCTCAGCGTGGCCCAGTAGCCAACATTGGCGGTGAGCGCGGCAGGAAACAACGTCCAAAACGGCGTGCGAGCTTGCTGGAGGCGTTGCGATTCATCGAGGATGCGCCCGAGACCTCCGCCAGCCTCAACCGCCCACCACAAGAGCGCGACTCCGCCGGCAAGCAGCAGCGGAGCCGACCAGCTTTCGAGAATCTTGATGCCCTCCAGCCCGCGGAGGATGATCGCGACCTGCACCAGCCAGAACGCGAGAAACGAGATCCACAGGGCGCCCGGCACGTTGGCCCACGCCGGCCAGGCCGCGGCCAGCAGCTCGTGGAGCGCCAGCCCACCAATCCAGGTCTGGATTCCAAACCAACCGCACGCGACGATCGCCCGGAGGATCGCCGGGACGTTCGCACCGCGCACGCCAAAGGCGGCGCGGCACAACACCGGGAACGACACCCCATACTTGGTGCCCGCGTGTGCGTTCAGAATCATGGGCACGAGAACGATCGTGTTGCCGAGCAGAATCGTCAACATCGCCTGCCACCAGTTCATGCCCTGCTGCATGATGCCGGAGGCCAGCGTGTAGGTCGTGATCACCACGCTCATGCCAATCCAGAGCGCAGCAATGTTGTAAGTGGTCCACGTGCGTTGTGCCGGTGTCGTCGGCGCCAGGTCCGCGTTCCAGAGCGGGCTCTCGGGGAATTGCAAAATTAGACCCGACCCCGGGCCGCGTAGCCTTCGGCCTCATGACCGCCGTGATACTCCTTCGACTCGGGTCGGCGGATCTGCGAGTGGGACACCACCCGATCTCGGCGGAGTCCGCGGAAGTCCTCGAGCGTGTGCCACCCCCGGTCGGCATGTCGATCGAGAAACGCTTCCATCCCGCTCGTGAGCGCCTTGATGATATTCGGTCCAATCGCGTGATCGAGCATCGCTGCGGTGCACACCTGCACGGTGCCGCAGCCCAGCAGGAAGTAGTTGAGGGCATGAGCGAACGTCGCGATGCCGCCGATCCCGGAGAACGCGCGATCGGGAAACGCCTGGGTCATCTGCGCCATCTTGGCCAGCGACTGCGGCAGAATGGCCGGCCCGCCCAAGCCGCCGCTCGACACCAAGCCGTCTACGTTCATCTCGAATTCGAGCGAATCCTCATCGATCAACGGGATCGACGGGAACGTGTTCGACGAGACAATCGCATCAGCGCCGCCGAGAAACGCGCCCTTGGCTTCGATCACGATATCGGTCGTCGACGGCGTGAGCTTCGCCCAGACGGGAACGTGCGCGACTTCCTTCACGACCTCCGTCACGATCGAGATCTGCTCCTGGTCTTTCCCGATGTTCGACCCCATGTCCTTGCGATCCATGTGGGGGCACGACAGATTGAGCTCGAACGCGTCGGCGCCCTCGTCCTGACAGGCCTTGGCGAGCGTCTGCCAGTGTTCCAACTCGCGGTCGCTGCCCGAACCCGCCATGATCGAGGCGACCAGAATGCGATCGGGATGGGCTTTCTTGATCCTCGAGATCCGCGGAATCCACCAATCGAGCGGCTTGTCGGAGATGAGCTCCCAATTCCACGACGAGTGCAGCGCCGTGCCCGGCCGCTTCTGCATCGACAGCTGGCCCTCGAGCGAGGCGCGCAGAAACTTCGTCTTGGGCCCGTCCACGTTGACGACGGGATGGAGTCCAATCGTCTTGGTCACGACACCACCCCAACCGGCATCGAAGGCGCGCATGATGTTGGCGTCGGACTCGGTCGGCGGCGCCGACGACAGCAAGAACGGATTGGGGAAGCGAAGCCCCGTGAATGTGACCGCGAGCTTGTCTGCCATGCCCACTCCTCTTAGCCGTCCCACTATAAGAGCATTCCGGGGATTCGGATGGTAGGTTCGCGAGTGCGCGAAATTTCGCTACTGCGTACGGCCGCTTGGCTCCCGCTCGTACCAGTCGGCATGCCGCGACCAGCCATGGCAGCGGTGGCAGGACGTCCACTGCCACTGGTGAGCGCATCCAGGACACACGCCCTGGGTCTCGAAGGTGTTCCAGATTGTCTCGCATCCGCCGAAGAAGGGCTCGGGCGTGCCGAAACTCTGGCAGGCCCAGACGCTGGAGGACGTCGGTTGCCAGCCACACAACGGGCAGCGAATGCGGCCAAACACGAGATCTTCCAGCAGACGCTTCACCTCATCGATGAAGACGGGGGTCTGGGGCGGGGCTTGCTTGAAGAGAAGAAGCGACATCGAGTGATCCTGAACGCGGATGCGGTTTGACTCCTGGATCGAGGGTCGCATGATTTGCCCTGCGGCACAACACCTCTGCTGCGGCCGCTTCCCTGCCCCCGCGGCCCGTGCGTGCCCGTGCCCCGTGCCCCGTGCCCTGCGCCCTGCGCCCCGTGCCCTGCGCCCTGCGCCCTGTGCCCTGCGCCCTGCGGCCCTGCGGCCCTGAGCCCTGCGCTTAAGGCTTCCTGCCGATCGCAAACAAATGCTTCGCGGACCGCACGTACATCACCCCCTCGGACAACGCCGGCGTCGCCATCACCGGCTCACCCATCGAGTTGGTCGCGATGTGTTTGAAGGTCGAACCGGCCGCGATCACCAGGACGTCGCCATCTTCGCTCGACAGGTAGATCTTGTCATCCGCGGCGACAGGCGAGGCGCTAAAGCCATTGCCCACTTGCGGAAGCCGATGCCGATACACCTCCTCGCCCGTCCGCAGGTTGTAGGCGTCGAACACCCCGTTGTTGGCGAGAACGTAGAGCAGGCCCTTGTAGATGAGGGGCGTTGGCATGTACGAGCCGCGACCAGTGCGGCTCCACACGATCGACGTGCTGCTCGTCGCCCCATCTGGCAGGGTGAGATCGCCGCGCGCGTCCGGCTTGACCACGAAGATCGGACGCTCCGGCGCGCGCCCGCTGGCCACCACAAAGAGCCCCTCGTCGAACACCGGCGTAGGCGCCGTGATTTTCGAGCTTCGGCCGATCCGCCACAACTCTTTTCCGGTCGTCGGATCGTATGCGCGAACGAAATTGGCGGCGTTCGTCACCAGCACGGGACCGCCAGACGTCGAGGCGACGGTGGGCGTGCCCCACGACGGCAGCTCATCGCGATCGGTCTTCCATCGTGTTTCACCCGTGGTCGCGTCGAGAGCCAACAGAAACGAGTCGGCCTGGGTGTCGCACTGGATGATGACAAGGCCATTCCAGATGATTGGCGAGCTTGCGGGACCCCACTCAAAGGTTGGAATGTCGTACGCACCGAGATCCGCCCGCCCGAGATCGACTTTCCACAAGAACATTCCGTTCACGTCATAGGCGTGAACACCGTGCGATCCAAACCAGGCAACGACGACGCGTCCGTCGGTGGCGGGTGAGGCGCTGGCGTAGGTCGATTTGATGTGACGCTTGTCGATCGGCGCCCCTTCGTGAGCCACGCGCTCCCACAGCGTTTTGCCGCTGCGCTTTTCAATCGCGTAGATCATCCAGCGCTGTCGCGACCGATCGGCGGAGGCATCGCCGTCGCCGTACAGCCCCGGACGGAACGATGCGGTCGCATCGCTGCTGACGGCACTCGTCACGAAGATGCGATCCCCCCAGACAATCGGGCTCGAGTGCGCGAGGCCTGGAATCGGGGTGCGCCACAGGACGTTGGCGCCGCTCTTGGGATCCCACTGATCCGGCAGCTGCTGCCCTTCCGCAATCCCTGAGGCGCCGGGTCCTCGAAACGACGGCCAACTGCCGGTTGCGGCCGCGGCGGTCGGCAACGAGGCCCGGGAAGCACCCGTGCGCACAATCTTTCGAGGCGCGATTGCTTCGGGCTCGGTGGCCGGACGCCACTCGCTCTTGTCGAGAACCATGGTCCGTGGCCGGCAACCGTCGTTGAGGAGCCCGAAGCTCACGTGCTGATTCGCGGCTCGCATCCGATAGATGCCGGGGCCATCGCATCCGCCAGGCCCACCAGGCGACATGAGCTCGATTCGATCGCCATCGATCTTCCAGGAGCCTTTGAACGTTGGCCATCCCTCGCCCTCGATTACGAATGAACCATCGGCACCGAAGCGCGCAGAGAAGACACCAAAGACCAGTGGGGTCGAGGGAAGCGCGGTTTGCTCGCGGACGCCAGCCACCATCATCGCAGGGCGACTGATCAGCAGCATCACGACGAGCAAGAGGCGGAGCGTAGGCATCGAGTCCTTCAGTCGCGCCGACGTCCCCACGATTGCACGATTCGCGGAGTGCCCGCCAGCATGGTCGGGTTGGCAGCAAACTCGTCGAGCTCACGAACGATGCGATCGATCTCCTCGCGCGTCGCGAGGCCGTCGTCGAGCACGGTGTCGGCAATGTTCTCCATCGTGAGCGGGGTGGCCAGCTTGGCGTCGCCTTTCAAGGCCACGGGTTGAACGATATGAACTCCGACATCAATCAAGCCGGCGTTCTGCAAGAGGCTGGGCAGTCGCGGCCCGATATTCGGATCGCCACCGCGGCGGATGACAGTGGCGCAATACAGCTCGCGATAGCGTTGGAACGCGGGGCTGTCGGGAGACGTGAAGTAGCCGCTGAAGTCGACATCTTCCACCGCCATCCGTCCCCCGGGGCACAGGTGGTCGAAGAACATTCCTACGACGGTCCCCGGATCCTTCAGGTGAGTCAGCAGAAACCTCGTGTAGACGACGTCGAAGCTGTGCGTGAACGACGAGTGCCGAAGGTCAGACGCGTGGAACTCGACGTTCGATACTCCGAGTCGCTCGGCCTCGGCGCGCGCGATGTCGAGCTTCGTTTGATCGATGTCGAAGCCGAAGGCTTTGCCAGTCGGACCAACACGGCGCGCGAGCTCGACCGTGAGGTCACCACCACCGCAGCCGAAATCCGCGCAGACAAGGCCCTCATGAAGCTCGAGACGATCCAGGAGCGACGAAGAAGTCGGATGCATGATGCGCGAGATGACTCTGAGCCGCTCGCGGCCCTGGATTCCCCCGCGGATGACATAGTGGGTGGCATGGGACATCAAGCGCCTCCCGTCGGCCGGTGACTGCTGCGTCACTCTTGCAAACTCTGCCACATTCGGGGCCTGTCCCCTTTTATGCATGTGACAAAACTTGTCGCAGACGGCAAGACCTGCCCCGCCGGTGGCTGCGCTCGACGGCAAGGCTATATAGTGAGCCATCATGGCGGAACACCCTGAACTTCTTCCCCACTTCATCGGCGGCCGCTGGACACCGTCCGCGGCCCGCGACTTCGTGCCCGTGCACAACCCCGCGCGTGGCAAAGTCATCGCTCGCACGCCGCTCGCCCCGAAGGCCGAGGTCGACGCCGCGGTGAAGGCGGCGACCGCCGCCTTTCCCGGATGGAGCGAAACGCCTCCCGTCACTCGTGCGCGATCGATGTTCAAACTGAGGCAATTGCTCGAGGACCACTTCGAGGAAATCGCGCGGATTGTCACCACCGAACACGGCAAAACGCTGGACGAAGCGCGTGGCAGCCTGCGTCGCGGCATCGAGTGCGTCGAGGTCGCGTGCGGCGCTCCATCGATGCTCATGGGTTACGGACTCGAGAACGTTGCCAGCGGCATCGATTGCATCGCGATGCGGCAGCCTATCGGGGTTTGTGCCGCGATTGCGCCGTTCAATTTCCCCGCGATGGTGCCGTTGTGGTTCCTGCCCTTCGCCGTGGCGAGCGGCAACACCTTCATTCTCAAGCCGTCCGAGCAAGTGCCGCTCTCGCAGAAACGCATTTTCGAACTGCTTCAGCAGTGCGACATTCCGCCGGGCGTCGTCAACCTCGTGAACGGGGGGAAGGACGTCGTCGAAGCGCTCTGCGACCATCCGGGAATTCGGGCGGTCTCGTTCGTCGGCTCCACGCCGGTGGCGAAGTTCGTCTATCAACGCGCGACCCAAGCCGGCAAACGCGTGCAGTCGCTTGGAGGCGCCAAGAACTTCATCATCGTCATGCCGGACGCGGATTTCTCACGCAGCATGCCGGTGATCACGGAATCCCTCTACGGGTGTGCGGGCGAACGCTGTCTCGCGGGAAGCGTACCACTGCCGGTCGGCGACGCCCATAAGACTACTCGGGAGCTTCTGATTGAATCGGCCAGGTCGCTCAAGGTCGGCGACGGCCTCGAGCCTGGCGTGACCATGGGGCCCGTGATCAGTGCGAAGCATCGCGAGCGCGTGCTCGGGTACGTCGAAAAGGGGATCAGCGAAGGCGCCAAGCTCGCGCTCGACGGCCGCGCGATCAAGGTCAAGGATCGCGAAGAGGGCTTCTTTGTCGGGCCGACCGTCTTCGATGACGTTGCGCCCACCATGGTCGTCGGTCACGAGGAGATTTTCGGACCAGTGGCTGCACTGCACGCCGTGAAGAACCTGGACGAGGCGTTCAAAGTGATGGACGCGCATCCGAACGCCAACGCCACGTCGATCTTTACTTCGAGCGGCAAGGCGGCGCGAGAGTTTGCACATCGTGCCACCGCGTCGATGGTCGGCGTCAACATCGGCGTCGCCGCGCCGATGGCGTACTTTCCGTTTGGTGGTGCGCGGGACAGCTTCTTTGGCGACCTCAAGGTGCATGGACGTGACGCGTTCGAGTTTTATACCGACAAAAAGGTGACAATTTCTCGGTGGTTCTGAGACAGACCAAAACACGGTAGCCACGAAGGCACGAAGCGACTCGGGTTTTCGTGCCCGTTTTGTCCTTGCTACCTGTCTTCGTGACTTCGTGCCCTTCGTGGCTACGTTTCAATATGAGTCTGCTGATAAAGAACGGCACCATCGTCAACGCCAGTGACATCTATCGCGGGGACGTGTTCGTCGAGAACGAGACGGTCACGACGATCGGCACGAACTTATCGATGCCCGCCGACCAGACCCTCGATGCCACCGGACGCTATGTGATTCCCGGCGGCATTGACTGTCACACGCATCTCGACATGCCGTTTGGTGGCAGCACCTCGGCGGACGATTTCGAATCCGGAACCATCGCCGCCGCCTTTGGCGGAACGACGTCGATCATCGACTTCGCAATCCAGTACCGCGGTCAGACGCTTCATCACGCCTGGGAAACGTGGATGAAGAAGGCCCAAGGCAAAGCTGCCATCGACTACGGCTTCCACATGATCATCACTGAGCTGACCGATCAGGTGGAGGACGAGATGGACGCACTCGTGCATCAGGGCGTCACCTCGTTCAAGCTGTTCATGGCGTACCCGGGCGTCTTCATGCTGGACGACGCCTCGATATTTCGGGCGATGCTGCGGACCGGCAAGAACGGCGGAACGATCTGTATGCACGCCGAAAACGGGGGCGTGATCGACGTGCTGGTCCGAAGAGCGTTGGCCGAGGGCAAGACGGCGCCGAAGTATCACGCCCTCACGCGTCCGGCCCGCGCCGAGGGCGAAGCCACCCATCGAGCGATCGCGCTTGCCGAGATCGCCGAGGTTCCGGTCTACATCGTCCACTTGTCAGCGGTCGAAGCGTTGGAGATGGTGACCGAGGCACGCGATCGCGGGCTGCCCGCCTACGCTGAGACCTGCCCTCAATATTTGTTTCTGTCGTACGACAACTATGAGGAGCCTGGATTCGAAGGCGCCAAGTACGTCATGAGCCCGCCGCTGCGACCGAAGGAGACGCAAGACCGGTTGTGGCGAGGCCTGGCCTTCAACGACCTTCAAGCCGTCTCGACGGACCATTGTCCGTTCTGTATGAAAGAACAGAAAGAGTTGGGCAGGGACGACTTCTCGAAGATCCCAAACGGCGCGCCCGGCATCGAAACCCGCATGAGCCTCGTCTTCGACGGTGGTGTGCGGCAGGGTCGCATTTCGCTCAATCGATGGGTAGAGTTGACGTCAGCTTCGCCGGCCAGGATCTTCGGGCTGTTCCCCCGAAAAGGCACCATCGCTCCCGGCTCCGACGCCGACATCGTGATTTTCAATCCTGAGAAGAGCACGAAGCTGTCGGCCAAGACGCTCCACATGAAGGTGGACTACAACCCGTACGAGGGGCGCGAAGTGACCGGGGTCAGCGAAACAGTCATCTCGCGTGGGAAGGTCATCGTCGAGAATGGTCGGTTCGTCGGGCGCGCAGGGTCGGGAGTGTTCCTGAAGCGGAACCCGCGAAGCTAAAACTCGAAACGCAGTATGTAAACGACGCCACGAAGGGCACGAAGACACGAAGCAGAAAAAGCACGAACGAGCCAGCGCTTCCTCAACGAGCTTCGTGACTTGGTGCCTTCGTGGCGTCGTCCTACGATCTATGGACGATTGCTATGACAGCTACAGAGACAAACACAACGATGTCGGGCGAGCAGATGGTGGCGCTGTCGCGACAGCACACGATCTTTGAGTGGTCGGCACAATCGAAGGTCGATCCCATTCCAGTCGCACGGGCCAAAGGGATCTATTTCTGGACGCCCGAGGGCAAGCGCTACATCGACTTCAACAGCCAGTTGATGTGCGTGAACATCGGACATGGCGACGAGCGAGTCATTCGCGCCATTCAGGAACAGGCCGCGGTGCTCGCCTACGCCAATCCCTTCATGGCCACCGAGCCCCGCGCTCGGCTCGGCGCCAGGCTCGCCGAGATCTGCCCCGGCGACATCGACGCATTCTTCTTCACCAACGGCGGCGCCGAAGCCAATGAGAACGCCATCAAGATCGCGCGTTGGTATACCGGCCGCCACAAGATTCTTGCGTTCTATCGCTCGTACCACGGCGGTACGGCAGGGTCGATCAGCTTGACCGGCGACCCACGCCGGTGGGCCGCGGAGCCCGGCCTGCCTGGTATCGTTCATGTGCTCAACCCGTACCATGGGATTCAGCGCGGGTGGGACGACGCATCCACGGCGCTTGCCTACCTCGAGGAAATGATCCAGCTCGAAGGTCCGAACACCATTGCCGGTTTCATCCTCGAGCCGGTGGTCGGCACCAACGGCATCCTAGTACCACCCGATGGATACCTTCAAGGTGTGCGCGCCCTTTGTGACAAGTACGGAATCGTGATGATCGCGGACGAAGTGATGGCCGGTTTCGGCCGGACTGGCAAGTGGTTCTCGGTCGATCACTGGAACGTCGTGCCGGACGTCATGACGATGGCGAAGGGCCTCACGAGCGCGTACGTGCAACTGGGGGCGGTGGGGATGCGGCGAAAGATTGCCGACCACTTTCGCGACAACGTCTTCTACGGCGGCCTCACCTACAACAGCCACACGTTGGCATGCGCGGCTGCGCTTGCGACGCTGGCGGTGTACGACGAGGACAAGCTGATCGAGCGCGCACATGAGACTGGGATCGTGATGAAGAGCTTGCTCACCGACCTGGCCGCACGACATCCGTCGGTTGGGGCCGTTCGGTCGATCGGGTTGTTTGGCGTCGTCGAGCTCGTGCGAAACCGCAAGACGCTCGAGCCGATCGCGCCGTTCAATGGAACGTCGCCGGAAATGCAGGCGCTGGGAAAGTTCTTCCGGAACGAGGGCTTGTATACCTTTGTCCGGTGGAACACATTCTTCACAAATCCGCCACTCTGTATCACCGAAGCCGAGCTGCGCGAGGGTTTCGGGATCATCGATCGCGGGCTTTACGAGGTCGATCGTGCCGTTGAGTAGCATCCTCGCGCCGCGACATCGTGCCTGACGGCGTGACATTCAACCCACCAGTAATTCATGTCGTGAAGAACATGGGGCAGCTGCCGCTGTGCGGCATCGTGATCGAACTCAAGCCCGAGCGGCGATGAGCCGGAAATGGGGCCTGTCCCCTTTTATGCAGCTGACAATTCTCGTCAATGTATAAAAGGGGACAGGCCCCGTTGTCGCAGTTTCTGCAAACTCAGCGGCAGGACTGCCACGTATCATCGTTTCATGGCAACTCTTAAGCACCGCTCCGCTTTGCGCGTTGTTCCTCACACCGCGCCACGAATCGACATCGGTATTTCAGAACCGAATCGCCGCAAAATCGCGACCGGCCTCGGCCGGCTTCTTGCCGACACGTACACCCTCTATCTCAAGACCCACAACTTTCACTGGAACGTCACCGGGCCGATGTTCCAAACGCTGCACGTGATGTTCGAGGAGCAGTACACCGAGCAGTGGCAGGCGGCCGATCTGATCGCCGAGCGAATTCGCGCGCTCGGCTTCCCTGCCCCAGGGACGTTCAAGGAGTTTCTGGCGACGACCTCGATCAAAGAGCCGGAAGGCACACCCAGCGCCGAAGAGATGATTCGCGAGCTGGTGGACGGGCAGGAGGCGGTGGTCCGGACCGCGCGATCGATTCTGCCGGCCGCGGAGAAGGTCGATGATCAGCCTACGGTCGACCTCGTGACCCAGCGTCTGCAGACGCACGAGAAGGCAGCGTGGATGCTACGGAGTCTGTTGCAGACGTAACTCACCAGTGACGGGTGGCCAGTGGCCGGTGGTGACTGGCCGGTTTCATCGAAAGGCTATCGAGCGAGCTTGAGAATCACGCTTGGATCAGCGTCGGTGACGATTCGGGCGGTACTCGAAAGGTCCACCGCACTGGCCGACAGGACGTAGGTGACATTCGGAAACAGTTGAAGGGCAAAGCGACCTGCATCATCGGTCTTCGAATGCACGGCCTCGGCGGTATAGCCGTCGTCCCTTTCCCCAATCGCGGATGCACGAACGGCCACGCCGTGGGCGGGCGTCCCATCGGGCATCAACACTTGCCCGGCAACTCGTATAGTCGCCGTGAGTCGCCTCACCTGGATAGTTGGGAGTTGCCGTTGCTCTCCCGCAGTGAGGACGATGGGGACTGGCTTCCCGTCACTATCGACCTCGCTAAACGTAGCTAGATTCGAATCTGAAAACACCATCCGCGTCCGTCGTGATGGGTAGGTACCCTATTGGCGACCTCAACCGACACGAAACGCAGCTTCACCCCCGCGTTGCTGACGGGCTTAAGATGACTGTCCAGCACCAGCCCCTGAATCACGCCGTCATATTCAAGTTTGGGAATGGCCGTCGCACACGAATGGCCATTCAGCAGCGTCACCTTGTCAGGTCGCATCTCAACGCCAGTGAAATTGGGGCCACGCGGCTCGCTTATGACCTCGACTCGTAGTCGCCTGGCGGCAACTCGCGAAACAAGAATTCACCGGCCTCATCGGCAAGGATCGAACGGCGCGTAGGGCCCAGTAGCTCTACTCGGGCGAACGGCACAGGCTCGGCTTCCTCGAGCAAAGTGCGCCGATCTGCACATGCCCGGAGATGTACCCCCCGGACCGGCCTGCGAGTAGTTCTCGAGGTATGCCAAGAACGGTTTGGCTTCTTCAATTGCCTGGGTCCATCCGCACGAGGCTACGAACGAGCCGTCACGACTCGCGGCGGTGCCCCCTTCCACGATTTGACCCCATGGAAGCGGACCCAAGCCTCGTCGACCTCGATGCCCTGACCGTCCACGCCAACCTCAATCTCCTTGCGCTGGATTTCGATCGGTTCCACGGTCCCTTCGAACACAGCATCCGCCCTCGGGATGATCCAACAAGCAGGTAACTGGAAACACGAGGCGCTCGCCTGATGCGCGTGCAACAGGCTCATGCAGACACCAGCAACTACGAACGGACGGGTCAACAGTGTGCGAGCCTCGGGAACGCTCCAACACCTTGATGAACTCTGCACCAGGGCCGCCTCATTACCCATTCTCCACCTCATCGGCCCAGTGGCTGAAATATCGCCTCGGGTGGTTGAAATGGGGAGAACTCGCAGGGGCGCTCCTCCGTCTGTAACTTTGAGACAAAGACTCTTAATTGACAAGTATCTTAATGATAGAGATAATTTCGATCGACGCGAATGGACGGCAAAATCGCCACGCGATCGGCGCTCCGGCAAGCAGTAGACGACGCCTCCCGGAAGGCTGGCACGCAATCCGTGATCCTCAGCGAGACCGTCGCCCGGCTGGCGGGGTTGAATCCAACCGATCTCGAGTGTCTCGATCTGCTGAACCTGGCGGGACCGCAGACCGCCGGCCAGCTGGCCGCGCAAACCGGTCTGACGACGGGCGCCATGACAGCAGTGATCGATCGCTTGGAGCGGTCCGGATTCGTGAGGCGTCGTGACGATCCCAGGGATCGCCGGCGAGTCCTGGTCGAGTTGCTGCCTGCTGGTCCCGTGCAGCTCGCGCCGCTCTATGAACCGCTGGCCGCGAGAATGGGACGAGTGCTCGACGCCTTTACGGACCGCGAGCTGCGCATCGTTCTGAAGTTCCTCCGAAACGCTACGGAGGCGACCACGGAGCACGTGCAGTGGTTGCAGGAACAACCGGCGGTCCGGTCGCAGCGCTCATCACGAGGGCGGTCGCGGGGTTGATGACATTGCACGGTCATACTTTGACTTTCGTTTTTTATTCGTATAACCTCGGTCGCCCTGCAACCGATTCGGCAGCCGTCATTTATGACAGCCGTTGTCATTGTTGGCCTCGGAGAATTGAGGACAGATCCGCCGTGAGTAATCCCAACAGACGAGCTTGCTGCTCTACGCATCGAGCGCGCTCCCACACGAGTCGAGAATCGTCGATGGGTGCGGTGGGCGGTGCTCCTCGTGGTTCTGGCGGCCGTAGGCACCGGCGTCGGTCTCTGGGCCACCCGCGAGCGTCCGGTCGCCGTCGAGGCCGCGCCGGTCACGCAGCGCGCTGCCGGAATGCAGGCGTCGGTCCTCAATGCATCGGGCTACGTGACGGCTCGCAGGCGGGCGACAGTCTCTTCCAAGATCACCGGCAAGGTCGTCGAGGTGAACGTCGAAGAGGGCATGGCCGTCCGACAGGGGCAAGTTCTCGCGCGCCTTGACGACTCGACGTACCGTGCGACCCTTGCGCTGTCGCGAGCGCAGGTCGAGGCCGCTCGAAGCGAGTTGCGAGAGAGCTCCGTACGGCTGGCAGAGGCGAAGCGCACACTGGAGCGGCGCACGCAGCTCTTGAAGGATGGTCTGATCCCTCAAGCCGACTTCGATCAATCACAGGCGGAGTACGACTCTATCGAAGCGCGGATTGCGGCCTCGCGTGAACAGGTGAATGTCGCCGAGACGCAGGTCACCGTGCAGCAGACCGACCTCGACAACACGATCATTCGCGCACCGTTCAGCGGTGTTGCCATCTCGAAGGACGCGCAGCCGGGCGAGATGGTGTCGCCGGTGTCAGCGGGCGGCGGATTCACCCGCACCGGCATCTGCACGATCGTGGACATGCGATCGCTCGAAATAGAAGTGGACGTCAACGAGAGTTACATCAATCGCGTCAAGCCCGCGCAAGGCGTGACCGCCGTCCTCGACGCTTATCCAGAGTGGCAGATTCCGGCTCGCGTCATCACGATGGTGCCGACGGCAGATCGGCAGAAGGCGACCGTGCTCGTGCGCATCGGGTTCCTCGAGCTCGGCGATCCGCGCATCCTCCCCGACATGGGCATCAAAGTAACGTTCCTGCGCGAGGCCGATGACAACGCGACGCCGGTGGCGCAGGCCGTGACGCTCATTCCAAAAAGCGCCGTCCGCAGCGAGGGCGATCGGACCTACGTCTTCGTCATACGTCAGGACACCGTGGAACGTCGTGCCGTCCAAACCGGTGGTTCGGACGGCGATCGGTTGGAGGTCGTGGCTGGCTTGTCGACATCCGATCGGGTCGTCGTGTCACCACCCCCGGAGCTCGCCAATGGGATTCGCATTGTCGTCAGGCAGTAGCGTGCGGTTGAGAACCAGGAGCACTGTTCATGAGCGCATTGGTCAGAGTCCAGAACGTTCACAAGTACTACACGCGTGGGAGCGAACGCATCGACGTGTTGCAGGGCGTGAACCTCGAGATCCCGGCGGGCGATTTTCTTGCGCTCATGGGACCGTCAGGCTCGGGCAAAACAACGTTGCTGAACCTGATCGGAGGGTTGGACTCACCCTCGTCTGGCTCGGTGAATGTCGGTGGTGTCAACATTACGGGGCTCTCCGGTGGACAGTTGTCTCGGTGGCGCGCCGAGAACATCGGCTTCGTCTTTCAGCTCTACAACCTGTTACCGGTGCTGACCGCCGAGCGAAACGTCGACTTGCCGCTCCTGTTGACGAAGCTGTCGCGGGCCGAGCGCAAAAAGCGCGTGGGCATTGCGCTCAAGGTTGTCGGTCTGGCCGACCGCGCGAAGCACTACCCAAAGCAGCTGTCAGGCGGGCAGGAGCAGCGTGTCGGCATCGCTCGCGCCATCGTGACCGATCCCACTCTGCTGTTGTGCGATGAGCCCACCGGCGACCTCGACCGCAAGTCGGGAGACGAGATTCTCGATCTGCTTCAGACCCTCAATCGGGATCATGGCAAGACCATCGTGATGGTCACGCACGATCCGCACGCGGCGGAACGGGCCCGGCGAACGCTTCATCTCGACAAGGGGCTGTTGATGGGAGCCGCGGCATGAAGTTTCTCCCATTGTTGTGGAGCAATCTCTGGCGGAAGAAGACGAGGACCATCTTCACGCTGCTGTCCGTCTTCGTCGCATTCCTGCTCTTCGGATTGCTGATGGCCATCCGGACGGCGTTCACGTTCGGCGTCGACATCGCCGGCCTCGACCGCCTCGTGCTGATTCACAAAGTGAGCCTGATCATGCCGCTGCCCGTTTCGTACCAGGGCCGGCTGCAAGCGACGCCAGGGGTGGAGCTTGCAACCCACAACACGTGGTTTGGTGGGATCTATCAGGATCCGTCGAACTTTTTCGCGCAGATTGCCGTGGATCCCGAGCCGTTCATGAAGCTTTACCCGGAGTACAGGCTGCCTCCGGAGCAGATGAAGGCCTGGCTCGGCGATCGTCAAGGAGTGGTGGTTGGTGTCGACCTTGCCGAACGGTTCGATTGGAAGGTGGGCGATCGCGTCCCGATTCAGGGCACCATCTGGCAGCCCAAGCAAGGCCAGGTCTGGGAGTTCAACATCGTCGGGATGTACGACGCCGACCCCGGCGTCGACAAGACCCAGTTTTTCTTCCGCTACGACTACCTGGACGAAAACCGCGCTGTGGGCGCGGGACAGGTCGGGTGGTACATCGTGAAGATCGCAGACGGGTCGCGCGCACAGCAGATGGGCGCGACGTTCGACTCGATGTTCGCGAACTCCGCGGCTGAGACCAAGACCACGACCGAAAAGGGGTTCGTGGAGGGCTTTGCCAAGCAGGTGGGGGACATCGGCGCAATCATGATCGCCATTCTCATCGCCGTGCTGTTCACGATGCTGCTGGTCGCCGCCAACACGATGGCGCAGGCAGTGCGCGAGCGAACCAGCGAAGTTGGCGTGCTGAAGACGTTGGGATTTTCCAACGGCGCGATTCTGGTCCTCGTTCTGGCTGAGGCCGTCGTGATCTCCGTCATTGGCGGCGGTCTTGGCCTCCTGCTGGCGTGGCTGTTCGTGCAGCAGGGGGATCCAACCAACGGAATGTTGCCCATCTTTGTGCTACCGGCTCGGGATGTCGCGATCGGCGCGAGTTTGATTGTGCTTCTCGGCCTCGTTGCGGGGCTGCTGCCGGCGCTCAATGCGATGCAGTTGAAGATTACCGACGCGTTGCGGACAAACTAGTGGCTTGTAACAGCTGAATGACGCCCAGCCCGCTTCGGACTTCCGCCTGACCAGCCTCCGCCAAGGTTACGGCGGTCCGCCGAAGCGCTTCGCGCGAAGGCGGAAGGCGGAAGGCGGAAGCCACGCGATATTGTTTGTGACTCGTGGCTTCCGGCTTGAGCCGGAAAGATCGGAGGGGCGATAGCGAATCAACTGATACACGCCACTGGGTATTTTGCTCGGCGCGCCCGGCGCGCCAGGAGATCAAGACCGTGTTCAACTGGATCGCGCAAACCATCGCCGTCACCGCACTCAATCTCCGCACGATTCCACGGCGGCTGGGCTCGACGGGCGTTGCGATCGTCGGCATTGCCGGTGTCGTGGTGGTCTTCGTGTCCGTGCTATCGATCGCTGCCGGCTTCAGAGCGGCTATGCAGGGATCGGGGTCGCCGTCCCGCGCCCTCGTGATGCGAAGCGGCGCTGACAGCGAAATGACGAGCGTGCTGGGGCGCTCCGAAGTCGATGTCATCAAGCAAGCGCCAGGACTCAGACGCGACGGGCAAACGGCGGTGGCGTCAGCCGACCTGTACGTGATCATCGACCTGCCGAAGAAATCCACGAACAGTGCGGCGAACGTCCCGATGCGCGGCATCGAACCGACCGCAATGCTCGTGCGTGACGAAGTGTCGATTGTCGAAGGGCGGATGTTCGAGTTCGGCACGAACGAGGTCGTGGTGGGGCGAGGGGCCAGCGGTCAGTTCGAGGGGCTCACCGTCGGAAACGAGCTCCGATCGGGACAGAACACGTGGCGCGTCGTCGGCGTGTTCGAATCCGACGGAGGCGTCGCCGAAACCGAAATCTGGTGTGATGCCCGGGTGCTGCAGGGTGCGTACCGTCGCGGTAATACATTCCAGACGGTGTTGGCACGACTCGACAGCAGCGACAGTTTCGACTCCTTTCGTGACTGGTTGACGTCCAACCCGCAAGTCAATGTACAGGTGCGTCGCGAAACGGAGTATTACGCCCAACAGTCTCAGGCGCTCACCAACTTGATTCAGACGGTTGGCTTCGGCATCGCCGCGCTGATGGGCATCGGCGCCGTGTTCGGCGCCATCCTGACCATGTACACGGCCGTGTCCACGAGATCGCGCGAGATTGCGACGCTGCGCGCGCTGGGATTCAACTCGACGTCCGTCGTCATCTCGGTGATCGCCGAGGCGTTAGCTCTCGGGGCGATTGGCGGCATCATCGGTGGTGCCGCGGCCTACCTCGCATTCAACGGGTACGAAACATCGACCATGAACTTTCAGACGTTCAGTCAGGTCGCGTTTGCGTTTCGCGTCACGCCGCAGCTGCTCACGATGGGGCTGGTGTATTCGCTGTTGATGGGACTCGTGGGAGGCTTGTTTCCGGCGATTCGGGCAGCACGGCTGCCAATCCCTTCGGCTCTCCGCGAGATGTAGGGTTCCAAGGTTCCAAGGTTCCAGGGTTCTGCAAAACGGCGTCAGGCATCACCGCCGAGTACCTCTCCCCTCCCCCGCGCGCTTGGTCCACTGCCAAAGCCCCGCGGAAATGTCGTCCGGCAGCCGATGACCGAGTTGTCGTGCCAGCATCACGATTTGGCCTCGGTGGTGGCCCTCATGCGCAACGAAGTATGTCAGCACATGGGGGACGTCCAGAGGCAGGTTGCGCCAGACGTAGGCCTTCGTCGGAGGCACGTGGCCTCCCGCCGTCATGCCGAGTGCGAGGAGCGCTTCGATCCCCCTGCTGCTCCGCTTAAGGGCGGACAGCAATTCGTGTCGCGCGACGTTGCGGCGATCGACAGAGGCGGGGATGGCGAGCCCGTGTTCCTGGCCGAGCGTCTTGATCCACATGCACCGGGCGTTGTGCAGATGCCCCGCGATCATGCGGACCGTCCGTCGCGGTGCCCCTGGAACGGCGGCATCCAAGAGTGCGGCGGGCAGATGCTCGACAAGGTACGCGGTGATCCGACTGTTGGTCCGCCAGGACGCCAGCAGGGTCGCGCCTAGATCAGCTTCTGGGATCATCGCTGTGCTTGCGGCGGATTCTATAAGAAGTGGAACGTGGAACTTTGGAACTTTGGAACTTTGGAACCTTGGAACCTTGGAACCTTGGAACCCTAAAGTGAGGATTCGGAAAGCAGAACTCGCGGATGCCGCGGAAGTCGCGGTGTTGGCCGAGCGAACGTTCCGCCACACCTTCGAGGCCGATAACACGCCCGAGGACATGGCCGAGCACTGCCGGAAGTCATACTCCGCCGAGATTCAGGCTGCGGAGTTGTCGAACCCCAACATCGAGACACTCGTTTGCGAAGCGCACGACGGCTCGTTCATCGCCTACGCACAGCTGCGAGCGGGGGCGCCACCAGAGGTCACCGGGCCATCTCCCATTGAGCTCTGGCGCTTCTATGTCGACAGTGCACATCATGGTCGTGGCGTGGCACAAGCCTTGATGGCTTCAGTGATCGATATTGCCGAAAACAAGGGCGCGCAAACACTGTGGCTTGGCGTATGGGAACGCAATCCCAAAGCACGGGCGTTCTATCGCAAGGCTGGCTTCGTCGACGTTGGCGCTCACGACTTCGTTGTCGGGCAGGACGTTCAGACGGATCGTCTGATGCTGAGGCCGGTAGGACGTCAGGTCTGGTAGGGACCTACCAAAGGAACCGTCTCCCCGCGGCCTCGTGCGCAAGCTGAAGATGCAGCCCGAGACCCACGTCCTTTGGCAGGTATGGAATGTCGATGCGTGTGGCGTCAGATGCACCGGCCGTATCCACACGAACCCGAGCCATCGCGGCTCGTCGATCGAATGGGCTGGCAGCAAGCGTGACGGTTTGAATCTTCGCAAGCCGCACGATACTGACACGCCGCCATAACCAGCCTGCACGAAAGAACACAGCATCCTCCGTCACAGCCCATCCGAGATGGGCGATCGTTCTGCGCGCACCGACGATGGCCCACGCCAGGAGCGCTGGCGCAAGCACGAGAGACCACCTACCCATCAACGCGAAAAGACCGCTCTGCGCCAAGAGTGCCAGCACGATCCACCCTTTGACCTCCCGGCGGAAGGCACGCGGCGACACTGGCTGCCAAGCGACGGTGTCGAAGCCAGAGACGTCCGGGAGAGCCTGTTGAACGAAGGCGGGAAGCGCCTCGCGACGAAGAATCGGGGCCAACGATTCGCGCTCCCTTCCGCCACTACCCTCTTGGGGTTGGCCGCCTGCGGTGTCGGCCCTCACAGACACGCGGCTGAACCATCGGTGCAGGGGTCCTTCTCGGATGGTGAGCGTTTGAATACGACGCAACGGGATCGTCGCGGCCACGCGCGTCGTCAGACCGGTACTCGCTGCGGAGGTCTCCCGCCGACAGCGAAAGGCGAAACCCATAGAGCCGCACGAGCGCCCAGATCATCGATAGGAACCGGACGAACAGCAGCAGACCAATGAACGCGAGGACCGAGATCGCGATGCGTTCGAACGCAATCTCGACATTGCTGAAAATGCCACGGGCAAGATCGCGCACGATTCGACGACCCGACATCTCGCTGCCGAATCTCGACATGAGGCGATCGAACAGACCAAGCTCCCACACCAGACCAAATCCGGCGGCGATCAACACGCCGCCGCGGTTCTCGAGGAAGCCGCACAGCAGCAACTCCCGGGGAGAAAGTTCGAGCAGCAACGCAGCGGGTGGCGCATCGACGACGACCGCCGTCGATTCTGCCGACGGCTCAGTCGCGAGTGCCTGGCGTTCGGCAAAGACGCGTGCACGCATTTCCTGGAATGCACCGACCGGCAGCACGCTCATCGTGGCCTCAGGCGCTTGGCCACCGCCTGTTTCGACTCGCACCTCGACGACCTTGAGCAGACGATGGAGCACGTTCTGAACGGCGTCGACATTTTGGATGCGACCGTAGGGGATGTGGCGCTCGCGACGGAAGACCAGGCCACTTCGAATCACCATCTCGTTGGCGTCGTAGCGATATCGGTACGAGACGTACCGAATCACCGCAACCACGGCGTTCGGTATGACCAGCGCCATCATCCAAGGCTGCCACCAGTCGTTGCCGCCTCGCGAGCTGGCGCCAATCATCACCAAGAGGCCGGGCAGGATGAACGTCCGAATCTGGGCCAGGAACGCAAACAGCACGGACACGGGATGGAGGCGATGCTCAGACGGCATCACGGCTCTCGCGCGGCAGGAGCTGATCGCGGATGTCCAAGGCGACCTGATGCTCGAGGCCGGGCAGCTCGACCCTCGAGTGCTCGGTACCAGCCGTGTGGATCAGCAGCCGACCGAGCCCATGTCTTCGCTCGAGCGGGCCCTGAATGACATCGGTGTGCTGCACCCTCGACCTTGGTACGTTGATCACACTTCGCCAGTACACGCCTCGGCGAATCTGAATGCCTTCGTCGTCGATGCGGTACGACCAATGGCGGTACTCGATGGCGGGCCAGCGATGAGACAGCCTCGCCAACAGTG
Source organism: uncultured Acidobacteriota bacterium (assembly GCA_963802675.1). Classification (GTDB taxonomy): domain Bacteria; phylum Acidobacteriota; class Vicinamibacteria; order Vicinamibacterales; family UBA2999; genus JACCSI01. The sequence continues at coordinate 347,822 of CAWDJL010000013.1, read as the reverse complement.
AGGTCCCGATGACCCAGAGGACCACACACCAGATCCACCGCCGCGGCGTCAGGAGCACGACGAGACCGACTGCCAGGCCGAACGACATCGCCGCCGTCACGATATACCCCACATCACGCTGCAGCGTGATGTAGCGTGGATCGAGGGACAACTCGACGTCGGCGCTGGCGGGTGTTGTCACAGGGCTGGTAGAATCCGATCTTCCGGCTAAAGCCGGAAGCCACGAGTCACAAACAATATCGCGTGAGTCACAAACAATATCGCGTGGCTTCCGCCTTCCGCCTTCGCGCGAAGCGCTTCGGCGGACCGCCGTAGCCTTGGCGGAGGCTGGTCAGGCGGAAGTTCGACGGGCGTCGGGCCAAACGTCATTTCAGCAGTTACAAGCCCTTAGGCCATTCAGCGTTGGGTTTGCCGAACCATGCCCAGGCGATGTAGTCGACGAGTGGTGGCTCGGCGCCGATTTCCCTCAATCGAGTGTTGACTTGCCCTCGGTGATAGGTGGTGTGGCTCGTGACCTGAAAGCAGGTATCCGCCAGCGTCGTCGCATGTGGAGTCGACCCCAGGCGGTCGGCGATCATCTGCGCCCACGGCAGATTCATCGGCGCCGTAAGGCTCTCTGCAGTGAGGCCGTGAACAAAAGTCGCCATCTCTTGGTACAGGGGCTGCGCCCACGATCGAACGGCGCCCAGCGTCTCGAATTCCTCCGCTCGTTTGAACGCGTCGGTCACCGGACGGCTGGTCCACGCCGAGAAGAAGGCACGCTGAACCACGTGAATGTGGACCAGTAACTCTCGAAGCCGCGTGTCGGGTTGTCCGCTGAGGGGAGTGGCTTTCCAGACCGTGGCATCCGCCCACTCCATGTGACGGTACAACTCCATCAACGCCGGTTGAGACCACATCGCTGAAGCATACCAAGGCAGCTATCATCGGGCAGCATGCTCGATACTCTGCGCCAACTCCGGGGGGTGCTCACGGTCGACGAGCGGCGCAAATGGCTAGGCTTGTTGCCCCTTGCCGCGTTGGCCGTCCTACTCGAAGCCGCGGGCGCGGCGGCGCTCGTCACCTCCATTGGCCGAGCGCTGGGGACACCAGGAACCGCAGGTCAGGCGGCCTTTCTGGCCGTCTTGCTGACCGCAGTCTTCGTCTTGCGGGGCGCCGTGATGGCCGCCGTCGTGAAACGACGGGAGCGAGCCGTTGCTGAAACCATCAGCCGCTTGACCGCGCGACTGCTCGACGGCTACCTCCGCGCGCCGTACGAGACCATGATCGACCGCCACTCGTCGCTGACGGCGCAGCGTGTGACCCAGACCGTCGAGCAGGTCGTCACGCTCAGCCTGGTCGGAAGTTTTACCGTTGCGATTGAGCTCTTTGTCGCGGTTGCGGTCGTGATCGTGCTGCTGATTGCGACGCCGCTGGCCGCATTGTCGGCCGTCGCCGCGACGACGGCTCTCGTGGCGGGGGGACTGATGCTGGTCAGGCCGCGGTTTGCGAGCTGGAGCACACAACAGCTCAACCTACACCAGCAGTCGATGAAGGAATTGCAAGAGGGGTTTGGCGCCCTCGCCGAGCTCAAGGTTCTGGGGACCGAGCCGTTCTTTCATCAACGGATTTCCAACGACCGCCGCAGCCTGGCGATGCTCCAGGCCCGTCGTCGAACGCTCGCCGAGCGGCTTCGGATCGCAATCGAAACGACCGTGCTCGCAGCAATGCTGCTGTCGGTGGTCGTCGTCGTGCTCGATGGCATGTCCGCCGCCACTGCGGTTTCGGTCCTCGGGCTGTACGCGTATGCCGGACTGCGCCTCGTGCCCTCGGCCAACCGCATCGTCGCCAATATCGGGTTGGTGCGCTCGGGTCGGGCCTACCTGTCGGATCTGCATGATGAGTGGCAATGGCTGTCGCTGCTGCCGCCCGCATCCGCTGAGGCGCCATTCCCACTCCGACTCGACTCGACGATTCGTCTCGAGAATGTTGGCTTCGACTATCCAGAAGTCGATCGGGTTGCGGTCCGCGACCTCGAGATCACGATTCGCCGCGGTGAGGCTCTCGGCTTGGTTGGGCCGATCGGTGCGGGCAAGAGCACCGTGATGAAGCTTCTACTCGGATTGCTGCGACCGACCCACGGTCGAATCCTGGTCGATGGGATCGACCTTCAAACGCGTCTGGCCTCCTGGCAGCGTGCGCTAGGTTATGTGGCCCAGAAACCGTATCTCATCGCTGACACCATCCGTCGAAACATTGCTTTGGGTCAGCCAGAAGTCACGATCGACGATGGCGCCGTCCGCTGGGCAATACACACCGCCGGACTTGATCCCGTCGTGGATCGCCTCCGCGATGGTATCGACACCGTGCTGAGCGAGGGTGGCGGCGGCCTTTCTGGCGGCGAGCAGCAGCTGCTCGCGATCGCCCGCGCGCTCTATCGTCGGCCGGCGATCCTGCTGCTCGACGAACCCGCCGCGTCGCTCGATCCCGTCTCACGATCCACGATCGACAGCGTCCTCGCGGCGCTGAAGGGTAGCGTGACCATCGTAGCGGTCAGCCATCGTCCCGATGATCTGCCGTGGTGCGACCGAATCCTCGAGATGCAGAGTGGACAGCTGGTTGGCTCCGATTACCGGCCCTCGCAATTCCAGAGATGATGTCGCGACCAAGGGCGCTGAAACCGGACGCTGCGCTGCAAATTGTTCAGCTCAATCTGGCGTATGACAGTTCGCTGGCCAGTCCGGAAACGCTTCTCGAGACCTACCACACGCTGACCGGATGGAGTCGCGCCGTCGGCCGCGCGGGCGCCACGGTGCACGTCGTTCAACGCTACTCGCGCAACGCTCGACTAGATGAGGGCACGGTCGCGTATGAATTCGTCGGTGAGGGCGCCGATGGCACCCCCGCGCCCTGGACTTGCTTTGATCGTGTGCTGGCGGCTGTCGAAGTCGCTCGGCCAGACGTCGTTCACGTCAATGGCTTGATGTTTCCAGGGATGGTAGCCGCGCTTCGAAAGAGGCTCGGGCAAGGTGTCGCGATCGTCCTACAGGACCACTCGGGTCACGTGCCGCGCGCACTGGCGCCCTTACGCGTGTGGACGACCAGCCGATGGGGGCGGGCTTTCGGCGCGGCGGATGCAGTGACGTTCACTGCCCGCGAACTGGCAGACCGGTGGCATCGCGTGGGGCTTCCTCGTAACATCACCGTCCTTGAAATTCCGGAAGCCAGCACGGAACTGGAGCCCGCACCAGGAGCGGCTCGCACCGGCGCCGACCCTTCCCTATCGATCCTGTGGGTCGCCCGCCTCACTGAGAACAAAGATCCGATGACCGCATTGGCGGCATTGGAGTTGGCGTTGCCCGCCCTCCCACACGCACGCTGCGCGATGGTGTTCCAGGGCGGTGAACTGGAGACGGCTGTCACCGAACGAATTCGCGCGACGCCGATGCTGGCTGGCCGTGTCCTCCCCATTGGCAGAGTGCCCCACAACGCGCTACCTTCCTACTACGGCGCGGCGGATGTTTTCCTGAGCGCGAGCCATCACGAGGGAAGCGGATACGCCCTGATCGAATCCATGGCTTGTGGCGTCACCCCCTGCGTCACCGACATTCCGGCCTTTCGAGCGCTGGCCGGAGAGTGCGGACGCCGTTGGCATGTTGGCGATGCGCGTGCCGCGGCGGCGGCACTGATCGATCTTGCCGCTGGCAATCAACAACGAGCGCGCTTGATGGTTCGCGCACGCTTCGAACGCGCGTTGAGCTGGGACGTCATCGGCAGGCAGACCGTGAGCGCGTATCGAGCTCTGTCAGAACGACGACGGGAGGGGACATCGCGATGAAGATCGCCATAGTCGTGACCGGTGGTCTGCATCCCAGCGGATCGGAACAGGTTGTGCCGGCTTGGCTGTGGCTGATTCAACGATTGTCAGCCGCCAACGAGGTGCACGCGTTTGCGTTGCGCCACCTGCCCGAACCGGCGCAATACCAGCTCGCCGGCGCAACCATTCACGACCTGGGCCGACCCGAGGGGCGATGGGCACAGTGGAAGGCGCTTCATCGCGCATTGACCACCGTGGGGCCGTTCGATGTCATTCATGGGTTCTGGGCCGATCCGGCCGGCACGCTTGCGGCGGTCGCAGGCCGCCGTCTCGGGATTCCGAGCGTCGTGACGTGCGACAGCGGCGAATTCAGCTCGATACCCGCAATCGGTTACGGCTCCCAGCAGTCGGCGCCCGGCCGAGCAGCCGTGGCGTTGGCTTGTCGTCTTGCAACACGTGTGCATGTTACGACCCGGTTCATGGAGACGCGGGCAGTTTCGTACGCCGCACACGTCGCGCGGATCCCAATCGGTGTTGATCTCGAGTCCATCTCATCCCCCGCCAGCCGTTCCGATGGACCACCCTGGCGCCTCCTCCAAGTGGCGAGCCTCAATCGTGTGAAGGATCAATCGACATTGCTCGAGGCGGTTGCGGTTGCTCGGCGCAGCATCAGTATCAAACTCGACCTGGTCGGCGAAGACACGCTTGGCGGAAAACTGCAGCGCGAGGCAACGTCCCACGGACTCTCCGGAAGCGTCACCTTCCATGGTTTTCAACCGCATGACGCCGTCATGCGCTTCTATCGATCGGCCCACATGTATGTCCAGTCGTCACGCCATGAAGGAGGTGGCATCTCGGTACTCGAAGCGGCGGCCGCGCGCCTTCCGATCGTGGGGACGCGCGTGGGGCATGTGAGCGATTTCGAGCCGCACGCCGCCGTCGCTGTGCCGCCCGGCGACGCCCACGCGCTTGCTGACGCCATCGTCCGAACACTTCGCGATTCCCTTGGGCGCAGGACGATTTCTGCACGTGCGAGGCAGTTTGCGGAATCCCATGACGCCAACTGGACGTCGCAGCAAATGCTCGCGTTGTACGAATCGCTCAACCGACCGCAATCGGCTTAACAAACCCTTAACGGGGCCTGGCCCCGGTGACAGGGACGGTCACCGGTGACAGTAACTGTCGCCGGGGCCTTCACACGCTTTGCCCACACCGGCAATGACAGCGAGCAGACGCAACGCTGGCACGTGGCATTCGTCCGAACGTCCAGCGTCCGGCGAAAGGCGATCGCCTCGGTCGAGTTCAAGACAACGTCGAGGGATGAGTTGGCACTGGATGGATAGAACGGGTGAAAGAAGCAGGGCCTCACGCGATTGTCGGGCTCGAGCACAGCCGACGTCCAGGGGGCATTGCAACGCACTTCCGGAAACGCGCCGTGTCCCAACAAGGCGCGAAAGTACTCGAGGATGCGCCAAAGAGAGGGCATCCCACTTGCGATGAAGCCGCTCGCTACCAAATCCTGACAGCTCGCCTCGACGGCGCGAATCGATCGTTCGAGCGCCAGCAGCTCATCGTCGGACAGCGCCACCTCACTCCGCCGTGCCGTGTCCCACGGCTCGGGACGATTGAACGCCATCGAGCTGACGTCGGCCGCTAGAAATGACAGACGATCGACGCCGAGCCCGTGAACGGCTCGCGTGGTTTCGCTAAGACACGCGTGGTTCAATCGCTGAACAACGCTGCGGACGATGATCCTCGGGCGCGCTGGTGCAGCCGCCAATACTTTGCGCAGGCCCTTTTCGATGCGATCGAATGCGTGCGGCACGCGCCGGATCTCGTCGTGCACGTCCGGTGGTCCGTCGATCGACACCACGAGATCATCGATCGCTCGCGCGATGGCGTCGGCATGAGGTTCGACGAGTAGTCCGGTGGTCACCAGCGTGACGCGGATGCCTTCGCGACGCAGCCGGTCGCACAGGACCCACAGATTGCGATGGAGGAGCGGCTCGCCGCCGGTCAGCATCACGCGCTGCACGTGCAGCCGACGGATCGCGTCGATATGGCGCTCGAGCTCGTCGAGGCCAATCTCGCGCTTGTCGGCGTTGGCCTTCCAGATGTCGCACATCACGCAGCGGCAGTTGCAGGCGCTGTGGACCGACAGCGCGAGGATCGGCAGCGACCGCAGCTGACCGCTCCATCCTCCGACACTACGTCTGACGATCTCGGTGACTGGAACCATCGCATCAACTAAAGCCAGCGCGTGACCCAACGCAACACGAAGCACACGAAGCACACGAAGAATCTCCCAAGAGGCCTTCGTGGCCTTCGTGGCCTTCGTGTTGACCTTGTTCCTTCCTCAAGTGAGCCTCGGCGCTTCGCTAGAAGCCACTGGTCTCGGGCCGCTGGTATGGAAGCAGACGCTGCAGAAGCCGCAGCTCGAGCGGGTAGCGATACCATCGCAGGCGGTAGCGCCAGGCGCTGGCGGCATGCAACAGGAGACGGGCCGCGCGAGTGAGCCCACGGTCCGTCACCGTTGGATAGTAGGCATTGAGCACGCGCTCGAAATCGTGAAGTTCGCGCCGCAGCGGCTCCTCAATCCAAGGAAGGGTCCCGCTTCGGCGCTGAGAAAACTCGCGCCATGACGAGCTGGTCCACTCCTCGAGCGTGTTCGGAAAGCGGAACCCGGCCGCGGTGGCCTGCTCGTACAGGTTGCCCTGCAGCGGCACCGGCGTATAGAGGTACATCACGATCTCCGACGCAGGGTTGATGCGTTTCAGTTTCCTGATAAACGCCAGCGTCTGGCGGGCATCATCCTCCGGATCAGGAGGATTGCCGACCACGAACGAGAACTCGGGCACAATCCCGTGTGATTTCATCAGCGCCGCGATCTCGAGCGTCTTGTCCGCTGATGCCGTGCCGCCTTTGCGCATGCGCTGCAGCGTGGCATCAGACCCTGACTCGGCTCCCAGATACACCATCCGCAGCCCACTGGCAGTCAACAACCGCCAGGTGCGTTCGGACGACTTGAGGAGGGTGTCCACCCGCGCTTCGCCCCACCACCCGATTCCCAGCGGCCGGATTCGTTCCGCAAACTCCACCGTCCGATCTTCATGAACAAAGAAGTTGTTGTCGTAGAACTCGACAGCGTTGACACCAAAACGGTCGACCAGCTCACGGACGGTTCCAGCCGTTCTCTCAGCGGACTGCGGCAGCCAGGCGCCGTTCACCATGTTGACCACTGCACAGAAATTGCAGAAGAACGGGCAGCCGTAGCTGGAATGGTGTGGAATCGTCCGATCACCCATGAAGGTGCGGCGGATGTAACCCGACATGTCCACGCGGTGATAGGGAAAGGAAGGCAGCCGTTCGGGGTGTGGAATGCGGGAAAGACCCGAGTCCACAATGTCGTCCGTCTGCCGGTCGCGATAGGCAACGCCAGCCCGATCAGTCGGCTCCGCGCCACGCGTCAGTTCGCCGACAAGATCGCGAAAGACCAACTCCCCGTGGCCGCGCACCACGAAATCGACGAAGGGCGCCTGCAGGCACGTGGCGACGTGTTGCGTCGGGAAATACCCGCCCCAGACGATTTGCAGCGTCGGATGCCGCGTCTTGAGTTCCCGACAGAGCGGAACGGCATCTTCCAGCTGCGGGCCGGGCATCACCGTGACACCGAGGACTGCTGCGCCGGTTTCGCGAATCTGGCGGTCCAGTTGCTGGAGCGGACGTGGCTCGATGTTCCCATCGACGATCAGATAGTCCTCGTGCCCCTCAAGGACAGCGCCAAGCGCCAGCAGAGACATCGGCAGGATCGGCTTCCGGGTCGCCGAGCTGCGCGGATTGTAGAGGATGATCATCCGCGCACTTTCGCGAAGCTCCGACTCGAGCCGTCGGAACACAGGGCCCTCCGAAGGCTGGCTTCATGTGTCATCGCTCGGGCCTTTGAAGATCTCCGCGTGCAGCGTCTGGGCCGATCTGATACACGGTCAGCACTTCGCTCTTCAAGTCACGTGTGCACACGGCCGCGACGCTCAACCCGCTGGAGCGAAACGCGTCGAGGGCACTACTTGTATTGGCCTCCGTCGACAACACGACGAGCGCTGCGCCCTCGGGGGTGAGGTGGTCAGCGAGACCGCGGGCAAACCGCTCGATGACGTCTCCCCCTCGGAACGCCCGATCGAGCAGGCCGCGCGGCGTACCTGCGAGGTACGGCGGATTGAACAGGACGAGGTCGAACCGCTCCCCGCGAACCGGCTCGAAGAGATCACCTTCGCGGATGTCCACCCGCGCCTCGACGCCGTTGAGCAGGACATTGATGCGAGCGCAGCGGACAGCCACGGGGTTGATATCGACCGCCACGACCCGCGCGGCCTCACGGGCGGCGACCACCGCACTGAGTCCGGCCCCCGTTCCCATGTCGAGCACCGCCGATCCGTTCGCCAGTCGCCCCTCCAGCGACTCGGCGAGGAACTCTCCGGCTCCGAACAGCTTGGGATTGATGACTTGAGGCAGGACGACAATCGGACGTCCAGCCACCTCCTCCAGCACGAGGCGATCGTGGCGGTGACGGTGAAACAACTGAAAGCGCCACCACAGCATGCGGCTCCAGGCGGCGCGCGACAACCGCTCGGCCATCGGCGCGTAGTTGACCGTCATCATGGGTAACCCGCTCCGCGACCCTCGGAAAGCGTCATCCCAATCCGACCCACGACCGCCGAGGTCGCCGCGCGTGCCGCGCGTGCGTAAGCTCCCCGTTGCCAATACTGATGCCGCGCCACCTCGCCACTGATCCACCGACGGGCGAAGTCGTAGTACCGCCGCGACGGACGATTGGCGATGGTCAGATCTCGGTCGGTGGTCTCCGCCCAGGATCCGGGCGCCGCCAGGTGGGACGACACCTGGTCGTAGTACGGCGTCCCCTTGATGGGATACGACACGGTCGTCAGAAAGATGTCAGGGGCCGTACGCTTCAAGTGCTCGACCGTCGCGCGCAGGTCGTCCGTGCGCTCGCCGTCGTAGCCCAGCATGATGAACATGCCAACCTCAATGCCACGCTGTCGCAGGCGCGCGCTCGTGTCGACGACTCGCTCGATGTCCACCCGACGCTGCATCGCGTCAAGGATTCGCTGCGATCCGCTTTCCGCGCCGATCCACACTCGCCAGCAGCCGAGATCGCGAAAGGCGTCGGCCACTTCGTCGTCGATGCGCTCGGCGCGTGAAATACACTCGAATGGCAGGTGCAGCCCGCGCCGCTGCAGCTCCGCAGCGTAGGCGAGCGTCCATCCGCGATGAATGCCGAACACGTCGTCCGCATACCACAGCCGATCGGGCCGGTACCGTGTCCAGATCTCTTCAACTTCGTCCGCCACGTTGGCGGGCGACCGTCGCCGATGGGTCGTGCCGAAGACCGATCGACTGCACCACGTGCAGGTGTAAGGGCAGCCGCGCGCCGTGATCAACGACACCGGCCCGAAGCCGTGATGCTCCCGCCAGACGGCCAGGTAGCGCGTGAGATCGACGGCGGCACGATCGGGAAAGGGTTGACGGTCGAGATCAGGAATCAGATCACGTGGAGGGGTCCGGATCACTGCAGACGCGCTGGCCAGCCCCAGATCTCTCGAAACAATGCCGGGAACAGTCGCCAGCGCCGCGGTGTCGCCGGAGAGAAGATGCGGCAATAGCTCTTCGAGCGTCTGTTCCCCTTCACCGATGACCACGACGTCGGCGCCGGCGTCGAGATACTCGGCCGCGTAGTGCGGCGGATCCGGGCCGCCAACGACGACACGTGCACCCGCGGCCCGTGCGATCGTGATCATCCGCAGGGCGTGACGCTTGGTCATCAAGTTGACGGCGATCCCCACAACCGGTGGACGCTCCCGGTCGAGAGTATTCCGAAAGTCCTCGACCGTCTGGAAGGTGCTATCGAAGACGCCAACGTTCACGCCGCGCGCCTTGAGATATGACGACAGGTACAGGAGCCCAAGCGGCGGATGCGGCCGCATGATGCTTTGCTCGTCGGCGTCTTCCGACAGAAAGAACCCGTGTGCCAGCAACAAGTCCATCACGACACCTGCTGCGGCGGGCGCATCAGCTCCACCAGGGCCTTCTCGATCGGGAAGGCGTACCAGTCGCGATCGCACCGCCAGCGCGATGCCGCCCGCAGCGGCCAGCGCCACACACCCGGCTGCCAGACATGTCGCGCGTAGAACTTGAAACGCTCGACGTGGCGCCATCGCTCGGCGGAGATCCACGGACCACGGCCCGCGACATAGTCGAAGTTCGCCCACGCTTCCAACCCACGCGGGAACTCATAACCGGATGCACGCGCTGCGTCGGCAATCGGATTGCCGGGATAGGGACGGTAGTAGAAGATGGGCGTTTCGAAGCGCGGGTGCATCCGCCGCAGTCGTTTCGCGAGCGCCAGGGTCTGATCCACGCTCTCTTCCGGCTCCCCGGGGAATCCAACGATGAAGTTGAAGATGGCGCTGACGTCCTGATCCGCACACATCTGAGCGGCCATCATGACCTGATCGAGCTGCAGGTCCTTCTTCAGTCGATCGAGCGTCGCCTGCGAGCCGGACTCGACGCCGACCATCACCCGTGTCAACCCCGCTCTCACACACTTCTGGAACAGCGGCGCTCCCATCCGACAGGCCTGGTCGGCCCTGAGCGTGGCTGTCCACGCAATCCCCAGGCTTCGCCCTAACAACTCGTCGGCCAGTCGGTCGATTCGGGCCGCGTGCGTAAAGAAGGTCTCGTCCTGAAACGCGATCTCCTGAACGTTGTACTGACGATCGAGCGACGCCACTTCGTCGGCGATGCGTTCAGGAAAGAGTCCCGTCCACCCGCGCGCGTACACCGCCGGGTCGGCGCAGAACGCACAACGAAAACGGCACCCTTGGGACGAAATGTAATCGACCTGGCGCTTGCCCTTGAGCGCGAAATACCGTTCGACCTCGATGAGTGAGTAATCGTGGGAGGGGAGGTCGTTGAGGTCACGCAGTGTGCGGGGTGGACCGCTGATGATCTCGCGACCAGCGCGCACGAGGGTACCCGGGCACCCCGCGACCGCCTCGTTTCTCAACCGCCGCTCGACGAGCTCGCGCAGTGTTTCCTCTCCCTGGCCCAGCACCGCCACGTCAATCGCTTCGTCCTCGAGGCATTCGCCGGCAAACAGCGACGGATGCCAACCGCCCCACACCACCGGACAGTCCGGGTGGGTCGCTTTGACCGCGCGAGAGATAGCCAGGGCATCTCGAATCGGTGCGCCGGTCAGAACACTGACGCCGACCAGCAACGCGCCCTCGCTCGCCTCGACCACTCTCTTGATGGGATCGGATTCGAGCCGACCATCGATGATCACCACGTCGACATCCGTCCGACGCAGCGCCGACGCGAGCGCAACGAGCGCGAGCGGCATCGTGTAGAACACCGCTCGCGGGTTGTACAGTACGACTCGCCGGCGACCCTCGGCTCTCATGAGACGCTGCGTCCGTTGGACATCGGGGTCAGATGCGGCGTGCTGACGCGCGCCAGTCGCTGCAGCCGTCGGCGAGCGAACGGCAACGCCGCGCGGTTGTAGGCCCAGGAGGCGACCTGACGCAGGTCGGACGCGCGGGCGATCGACGGCCGGGCGGCGAGCGAGCGCAGGCGGCGTGCAACATGTCTCGCGCGAAACTCGTAGTGCACCACGTGGTGCAGCGCGCGATAGAACGATGGCGCGTAGGTCGCCCGATACATCATGGCGAGATCGTCGGAGTCGAACCAGTTCTGTTTCTCGCCGAGATCGGCCCGGACTCGCTCGTAGAACTTGGTGCCGGGCAGTGGATAGGACACCGAAACACCGATGTCTTGTGGCCCGATCTCTCGCACGAGACGAAGCGTGGCCTCGACGTCCTCCCACTGCTCGCCGGGGTAACCAAACTGCAAAAAGAGTCCGACGTCGATGCCACGCTGCTGGAGCGCGGTGGCCGCTTCGCGAATCTGCTCGACCCGGACACCTTTCTCCATCGCGTCGAGCACACGCTGCGAGCCCGACTCGGCGCCCATCCACACCATGCGGCACCCCCCGGCGACGAGTGCGCGCGCGACATCATGGGTGACCTGGTCTGCTCGCATCAAGCATCGAAACGGCACCTTGAGGCCGCGTTGCTGCATCAGGTCGGCGAAGCGCTCGACCCAACCGGGCTGCAGCCCGAACACGTCGTCGACCACCGTCAGTTGGTCGGGTGCATAGCGCTGTTTGAGCCACGCGATCTCGTCCACGACATTGGCGGGGCTGCGCACCGCATAGCGCTGCCCGTAGATCGGCTTTGCGCACCAGTTGCAATGAAACGGGCAACCACGCGTCGTGGCGAGATTCATGGCGTGATACCCGTGCCGTCGCCGCCACAGCGAGCGGTAGCGCTCGACGTCGATCAGATCCCACGCCGGGATCGGGAGCTCATCGAGCGCGCGGACGAACGGGCGCGTCGGCGACCGCCGAACCGATGCGTCCTCCTCAAGGAACGCCACACCCGCGACGTCCCCTGGCACTCCGCCCCGCAAGAGCGTCGCGATCAGCTCAGAGAGCGTGATCTCGCCTTCTCCCAGGACGACCGCAGACGCGCCCGCGCGCAGGTACAACTCGGGTCGATCGGTCGCATCGGACCCTGACACGATGACCCGGCAGCCTCTCGACAACGCCAGCTCGATCATGCGGAGGGCCGCCTGCCGCATCCGCAGGAGGCACATTTTCGTCAGGTAGTTGAAGCTGTCCTCGTAGATGACGGCAAATCGGGGTTGAGCGCGGTCGAGTGCCGCGGCCCACTCTGATTCGTCAGTGGCCAACATCGCATCGAAGAAGGCGACCGAGTGGCCGGTCGAGCGAAGACACGATGCGGCGTAAAGCGTGCCCAGCGGCGCGTACGGCTGTTGCGCTTGCCACAATTTGGCGTCGAAGCGCAGGTAGTACGCTTGCCCGAGAAGAACGTCATGCATGAGCCGCGCTCTGTTTCTCGAAATGGAGCAGGACGTGGTCGCCAACGCGATTGAACGGCGGCCACGGAGCAATCCAGGTATCGAGGCGAGTCACTACACCTCGGACAGACTTGGGCAGCGAGCGCCAACGCGGCTCCAGGTACGGTGGCGGAACCGCGACGCCGATGCCTTCGACGGCGGCGAGCGACAAATCAGGGCCCAAGGCGGAGCGCACGTCCGCAATCCGGTGATAGAACGTAGGAACCTCGACGCCGGCCACCGAAACCGACACGGGACTCTCCACGCGTCGCCGACTGGCCATGTCGAGTCGACGAGTCGCCAGGAAGTAGAGCACTTCGAGCGCGCACGTGCGGGCCATGAGTCCAAGCATGACGATCCCGCCAGGTCGGACGTACTGTTTGGCCAGCGCGCCCAGCGGGGCCAGGTCCTTGACACAATTCAGCGCGCCGAAGTTGGAGACGATCCCGTCGAATCCGTGAGGCTCGGCCAGGGCATCGAGAAACGGCGCCAGGCCCTGCAGGCCACACGGCAGAACCGTCGCCTGATCCTCTCGACCCGCGTAGGCCAGACGCCGCAAGGTTCGGCTGACCATTTCTTCGGAAGGGTCGCAGGCCAGCACGTGAACGCCGTTCGATACCAGGAAGCAGGTATCGAGACCCGTGCCGCAACCGATCTCGATCACTCGCGCTCCGGGCCGAAATCGGCGCGCAAAGGCCTGGTGCGTCCGAGCCCTGAGATGGCGGAAGATCTCGCCGTCCACCAAGACGTCGTAGTCAGGCGCCAGGCGATCGAATGCCAGCGTCGCCGCTGTGCGGCCCGAAGGCGGAGGCGGCTTCACAATACCGCCTCGCGCGAGATGGGTTCGACCGCCACCGTCCCATCCGGCTCCAGTTGCGGGGTGGTGGACACTTCTCGCGGGGCAGCGACCCCCGCGGCCCGCGCGTAGATCGCAAGCATCTGCTGTGCTGTACGCGCCCACGAAAACTCTCGGGCGCGCAACAGGCCGCGCTGCCGCAGATGTTCCTGTCGTCCGCGATCCGATGCGACAGCGACGATTGCCGCCGCGAGAGCCTCGGTGTCGCGCGGGTCGACAGTCTCCGCGGCGCCGGCGGCGATCTCCGCGAGCGACGAAGAACTGGCCGTGATCACCGGCGTCCCACAGGCCATGGCTTCGATCACCGGCAATCCAAAGCCTTCGTACAGCGACGGGAAGACGAAGAACTCGCCCAGGTTGTAAATGGCGGGAAGGTCCTCGACCGGCAAATACCCTGTGAAGTGCACGATCCGGCCGAGTCCCAACCGATCGACATGCTGATAGAGGTCGCGCGACGACCAACCGTACGGACCGACGCACACGAGCTCGTGTGGGATCCCTCGGGATCGAGCAACAGCGAACGCGTCCATGAGCCGTGGCAGGTTCTTTCGCGGCTCGATGGCGCCAACGTAAAGGGCGAACCGATCGGGCAGTCCATACCGCCGGCGAATGCGGGCGCGCTGCGCTGGATCCGCGATCGGTGCAAAGCCTGGCCCGGCCGCCTCGTGCACGACCGACACGCGTTGCGCGGGCAATCGATGGAACCGTAGCAGGTCGCGTCGGGCGCTATGCGAAACGGTGACGACGGCATCGGCGACCCGGGCGGCAACAGCGAGGAGCGGCCGATTGATGATGAGGCGTCGTGTCGGGTGACACCAGGGAAACAGCTTGAGGCTCATGTCGTGAATCGTCACGACACGTGCGGCCCCTGCGCCAAGTGGCAGCATCCCGTTGGTAAAGTGCGCGACGTCGGCGCGCAACTCCTCGAGGACGTGTGCCGCCAGCAACTGCATCCACGCAATGCGAACCGGAAAGAACGAACGATCATGCACGCGCACGTGCGGCGGCAGCGGCTTCGCTGTCTCGATCGGCTGATTCGAAATGACTATCAGCTCATCACCCGTCTTCTCGACTTCGATCGCAAGGTGCTGGAGCAGGTGCTCGGTGTAGTAACCAACCCCCGTTCGCCCTGCAGTCAGCGTCGTTCCATCGAAGGCAATCCGCATCAGATGTCTCCAGGACCGAGATGACCAGACGGCGAAGCGTCGCTGCTAAACGCGCGCGAAAATGCGAGACCGGCAACCATCGCAAACGTCAGATACGTGGTGGTGAAGCTGAGAAATGAATCCACGAGGCCATGCCCGGCGACCATGACCCAAGCCGCCAAGGTCGCCAGGGCTGGCATGAGTCGATCTGGAGGGACGGCTCGGCAGCGACGCAGCAGAGCGAGGCCGGCGGCGCACACCAGCCACAGCAGTGCAGCCAGGCCCGGCAGCCCAGCACCCGTCATCGCTTCGAGATACATGTTGTTGGCGTGCACGCGCGTGTCCCACCGCGCGAACCCGGCATACTGTCCATAAACGTGCCGAAAGCCATCGGGGCCAAAACCCAACCACGGACGTTCGGACGCCATTTTCAGCGCGGCGTTCCAGAGGACCGGACGCGATGGTCGGGTGGTCGCGACGGGCAGTCGGTCCATGCGCGTGACGACCGCGGCCGATCGGGCGCCGACCACTTGAACCGCGGTTGTGGCTGATGCCACGCCCTCGGTACTGAGCCAGGCACGGGTTTCGTGAGCGATGTCCCACGCCAGCGTGTAGTTTCCAGGTTCGCCCGGCGCAGTCACCTGTACCGGCAGCGTGATGGATTCCCCAGGGCTCACGGGTCTCGGGAACGGGGTGCGATCCCCCTCGAACTGCACCACCGCATCACTGGACGAACGCAGCCAGTGGTACGACATGCTGAACACTGGCTCGCGCTGCGAATCCCAAGTCAACCGACCGGTGTTCGCCAGGCCAATGGGCACCGTGTGAGTGCGGCCGGTCTCGAGCCGGAGCGTTGACGGCACCTGATAGCGAGCCCCATACCAGGCATCAGAACCTTCGGTCCTGAGACGTGTGGCGAGGAGCTCGGGAGAGTGGCTGAGACCGACGATGATCACGAGTGCAACCGCCAGGGCCAGGAGCGTGCCGAGTTGCGCCTTGGCGTACGAGAGCCGGCTCACGCGGAAAACGCCAACGAGCAACAGACACGCAAACATGCCGACCAATCCCGCTCTCGTGAACGTTGCCGAAATGCCTGCGCCAATCACGAGGAGGGCTACGAACGATGCGGCGCGTGCCAGGCGGGGGCGGCGCTCAGATGGCTCGAACAACAGCCACAACCCCAAGGCAAATGCCACTTCGAGGTACATCGACGCAATCGTCGGGTAGATGAGCGTGCTCGTGGCGCGGAGTTGCCCGGCCACCACGTGAAAGCCTGGCCGGAACAACCTGAGCCCACTCATCACGGCCGGAACCTGAGCGACTTCGAGTACCGCGATCACCGCCACGATGGTCGCAACCACCACGAACAGGCTGGCCATCGCGCGCGCCCGTCGCACGGAGTCGATTTGCGTGGCGAATAGCACGCAGACCACGGACGCGACCGCCATGCGTGCGACGAATCGCAAGGCGTTACCGGACTCGAGCGGTGAGAGCATCGCCGTCACTAGCCACCATGACAGGAGAAGCGCACCGGGAACTACGAGCGGCCTCGGCCACTGGATTCGATCGACCGGCGTCATCGACAAGCCAACCGCGATCGCAACGAGTCCGACCGCCTCGACCGTGGTCAGAGTGAATCCGCCCGGAATGGTGAACAATGCACGTTCGAAGGGTGCGATCAGCACCAGGCTCGAGACAGCCAGCCAGACCACTCGAGCACGCGTGGCGGCGCGCGTATCCGAGGGCGTCATTGGTCGAGGACGATCAACTGCGAATGTGTGCGCGAGGCCGGACACGGATCAGTTGCGGGTTAGCGCACCGGCAATGGTGCAATAGGTATTCCACTGTGGCAAGCGATCGCCGGGCACGAGAGGTGCATCGGTCGCGGATAACTCCGGCAACCGATCGCCGTTCGCTCGATTGAGCGTCGCTGGAAGTTACCAATCGTGAAAGCGTTTTCGCGTTACGTAAGCGACGTGCGCTCGGCCGTAGTGTCTTCGGCGACCCATCACGGCTCGCCGCGTCGGATCGTGTCCAATGTCGCGTTCAAGACGACCGCCGATGTGATGAGCAAGTCGGTCACGTTGGTCATCACGGTCGTGGCCGCGCGCGTTTTGTCGGCGTCCGATTTCGGTGTGCTGGCGTTGGCGATGACCACCGGATGGTTGATCAGCGTCGCCAGCGATGCTGGACTGCCCCTGTTTCTGGCGAAAGAAGCCGCGCAATCGACGACGGAGCGGCCGCTCGCGTACGCCTCGGTCCTGCGAGTGGTCCGCGTCCGAGCGGTGCTCGGCGCTCTCACGATGATCGCCGGCCTGGGGGTCGGATTCCTGGTCGCCCCTCGAAGCTCTCTGGCTGCTTTCGTCCTGATCTTGCTCGCGCAACTCGCGACCGCCGTGATGGACACGCTCTCACACGCCTACCGGGGAATCGAACGCAGTGACATCGAAGCGCGGCTGACGCTCGTCATCCGTTCGACGACCGGCGCTCTCGCAGTGTGGCTCTTGCTGTTCCGACCATCACTGCTGGGACTGGCGATTGCGCTCGCGCTGATGCCAACGGCGGGTCTCTTGATCTCGATCGGCATCGCATCCACCCTCTTCGCCAAAGGACCCGGTAGTGCGTCTCTCGATCTATCCGGTCGTCGGTTCGCAGACGAGATCGGGCCCATCGGTGCAGGGATTCTCGTGTCGGCCCTCTACTTCCGCTGCGATGTCTATTTCGTGGAGTGGTCGCATGGGCTCGACACCGTTGGCGTCTATAACGCCGCCTTTCGCATCGTCGAGGCTCTCCGGCTCTTTCCCGCCGCAGTCCTGGCGGTGGCATTCCCGATACTGTGTCGCGCGCGGGATGCGGGGCCAGTCCGTCGACTGGGCACCTGGCTCCTCGTTGGCGGTGGCGTGCTAATGGCGGCGCTCCTGGCCGGCGCGCCGGCGATTCTGGAGCTTCTGTATGGTCAACGGTTCGTCGAGGGCGGAGCCGCACTTCGAGTGCTCGCGCTCGCGCTTCCCCTCTTTTTTGTCAATTACGCGCTCACCCACCAAGTCATCGCGTGGCAGGGCCAACATGCCTATCTCGCCATCACATTGGTAGCACTCATCACCAATCTCGTCGGGAACCTCACATTGATTCCAATTCACGGTATGGTTGGCGCAGCGGCCTCCACGCTCGTGACCGAGATGGTGGTGTTCACTGGGTGTCTGGTGGCACTTGCGCGTATCGGACGACCGATTGCGGTGCCGTCGACCGACAATAGACATCTCCTCAGGCTGAGGGCGTGACTCATGAAACCAGCTTTCGAGCGCCTGAGGAGATGTCTCAGCCCCGCGGAGCGGGGCAAGCTAACATCCAGCATCGTGGCAGCGAAGCGGAGCCTGGCTGCCACGACCATGGGTGCGCGATGATACCGGCTCGCCAGTCGGCACTGGAGCAGGCGTTTCTGCAATCGGTGATCTACGCCTCGCTCTTCGACTACCCGGTGACCCTCGAGCAGCTGCGCGAGGGATTGATCGGCCAGAGCGCGACAGCGCGCGACCTGTCGCGCTGCTACGCGTCGAGCCTCCTACTGCAGGCGACTGTCGAATGGGTAGAGCCCTACTACTTCCCGCGAGGGCGACGCGACTTGCTCGAGACGCGCCGACGGCGCGAGGCGCGGAGCCGCCAGCTGCTCGCCGATCTCGCCAAACCGATGGCGCTCATGACCGCGATGCCGTTCGTGCGCATGGTCGCGCTCTCAGGAAGCCTGGCGCACCTCAACGCCGAAGGCGAGGCCGACCTCGACCTGTTCGTGATCACCAAACCTGGCCGCGTGTGGAGTGTGACGGTCACTGCACTGGCGATCGCACGTCTGTTCGGGTGGCGAGCGCGACTCTGCCTCAACTATGTCATCTCTGAGCGGGCGTTGATGGTCGGGCCTGCCGATCTGTTCTGCGCCAATCAGATCGTGTACCTGCAGCCGGTGAGCGGTCACTCGACTTATCTGTCATTTCTCAAATCGAACCGCTTCGTCGAACGCTTTTATCCCAACTTCCGGCCGCGGCCAGCTGTTGGTTTCACGAGAAGCACACTGCAAGGCCTGCGACTGGCCGTCGAATGGTTGACCAACTGGACCATCGCGCCGATCTACGAACAAGGGTGCCGGTTGGCCTATCGTCAGCACCTTCGTCGTCGCGCCCATACCTGGCGCTCACGCGATCAAGTCCGGCTCGAGAACGACTGCCTCAAGCTCCACACGAGCAGCCATCGACGCGAGGTGATGGAGAAGTTCGAATGTGCGTTGGAAAGCGCCGTCGAGCAGGCGCGTGCCGAATCGCTCACACTCGAAGAATCGTCGCTGTTGCAGGCCGCCCGGTAATCGCAGTCAGCGCTTCAGCATAGAGCGCAACCTGCCGTCGGTAGTCGGCATCGGCCGCGCCCAGCTCGGCGTCGGTTTTGAAGTCCACGACGGTCCACCCGATACCGCTATCGAAGGCCAGGTCGATTTGACCGTCGATCAATACGCCATCCCGTACGACTGAAATCGGGGCCTCACGCCGGCACGCGCGACCGGCTGCTTGGGCGGCGCGCGCTTCGGCGAGGATTCGATGCTTGAGCGTCCGCTCGACCGTCGCGCTCGCGGCATCTCGCTCCTCGTCGGACGCACCGAGCACGCGGGCATGCAGCGTGGCCAGGTCGCGCACCTGCGTCGCGGTTGCGTCGACTGGCACCGCAGCGAGTAAGGCGTGAACGAGGACGCCGAAACGTCGGCCGGATGGGCGCGCCCCAACCATTGAGACGTTCTCGATAGTGACATTCGCTGGACTAAAGCGCGGCCCCACCGGCCCCACCGGCCCAACCTGTCCCACCAGACTCACCTGCCCGTCCTTCGCCCACTCCGTCGCTGTCATCACTTCGATGGCAGGCTGCGCTCCGCGCTCGATGGTCTCGGCCCGAGCGCGTTGCCATGCAGCATAGCGATCCCGGTCCGCCGCCACATCTTCTGGTCGCGCGTCCTTCGCGATCAGATCGTCGCGTCGCAAACCGCGCGAATCGTCTCCGGGCCGATCAAGAAGGGTCGGGTCCCACCACACGACGGAATAACAATCGCCCGTCGTTGCGTCACTCAACTCGTATTCGCCCGGTCGAACCGTTGCGCTGCTGGGCGCTTCCCCATCCGGCCGCTCCAACACGGTGTCCTTGCTCTTGAACGGCGGCGCGCCTTCAGCGTTTCGTGGGGATTGTCGGCTCGACACGGGTGGATAGAGCGCAACGTTCAGCGGGCTCGCCCAGCCCTGCTCGAACGGCAGGTCACCGACGGCTGGAACGACAAGAAGGTCGCGCGCGCGCGAGGCGGCGACGTATGCGAGTCGTACACCCTCGGCCCGATCCCGGTTGACCTCGCGTTGGTTGTTTTCGATGAGATCGAGAGGCGCCCAACCCGCCAGCCGAATCGCGCACAACCGGCGGTCCGCGTCCAGGTGTCGCTGCGCGTCGTCGCGACTGAGGCTGCACGTAATGTCCGCCAGGATCACGACTGGAAACTCCAGGCCCTTGGCTTTGTGAACGGTCATGAGGCGCACGCCCTCGCTGCCATCTTCGAGAATCGGCGCCTCTGGCGCCTGCGCCCGATCGGCCGCGGAACGCAGCGTCTCGACGAACCCTCGAAACGACAGCCCACCATCGCTTTCGTACTGGCGCGCGAGCTCGGCGATGTGCAGCACGTTGGCCAGCACCTGCTCGCCGCCGCGCCACAGCATGAAGCCGGCGTGCGCACGGGTTGCCTGAATCAGTCGTCCAATGGTGTCGGCCACAGGGCGGTAGTTTCGGCCGGCGTGCAGCACGCGTAATGTCTCGAGCGCCTCGGCCACGGGCGCAAGGTGCTGCGGGACATCCTTGGTCACGTGATACGGATGAAACGCGTGTCCTCGAGCCGCGCTTCGAACATGCGCGTGGTACTCGAGCAGATCCTCGTCGCCTAGCGCGAACAGTGGACCTCTCAGAGCGGCGAAGACCGACAATTCGTCCTCAGGCCACTCGATCGCCGAGAGCGCCGTGCGAAAAGCGTCGACCTCCTCGCGTTCGTGAAACGTCTTGCCTCCGACCAGCAAGTGTGGAACGCCGCGAGACTCGAGGGCGTCGACGTAACTCCGAGTCACATCGTCCTGATAGGCGATGAAACGACGGAACAGGAGGCACACATCGCTGGCCCTGACCGGACGCGGTTGTTCGCCTGCCGTCGTCACCTGCCACCCGCTCTCGTTGACCAGCCAGCGAACGAACTCGCCGGTCGCTTCGGGTAATGAGTCCTCGATGCTCTTCTTCGCAATCCGAAAGCGACCATAAGGGCGCGGTATCGGCAAGGCGACGACCGATGGCTGGCCTTCGATTCGATTCCGATATTGGACCAGCTCTACGTATCCTGGTTGGAGGCGCTCGTCGTCTCGGCGCATCGATTCGCGAAACGCAGCATTCACGAAGCGCTGGATGTTCGGGACACTGCGAAACGACTGCCTGAGCATGATCGGACGCGCGTGCTGCTGTTCGAGCCGATCCCGCACCCGCTGATACATGCCGATATCGGCGCGTCTGAATCGATAAATGGACTGCTTCGGATCGCCGACGACGAAGAGCGCGCCGGGACGGATCGCTTGCGTCGCATCATCGCCCGCGAGAAGCAAGAGCAGTTCAGCCTGAACGGGATCCGTGTCTTGGAACTCGTCAACGAGGATGTACCGAAAGCGGCGCTGAAAGGCCGAGCGCACCGGCGGACAATCGCGAACCAGATCGCGGGCGCGGATCAGCAAGTCGAGAAAATCGACAGTGCCGGTGCGCTGTTTGCGATCCTCATACCGACGGACACAATCCTGAAGCTCGGCGTGCACGAGCGCGGCGAGATCGGCATCAGCAATATCGCGAAACGTCCGTAGCGCACTGAGCAGCGACGCGCGCGCATCCACAATCACCTGGCGAGCGATGGTCTTCGAGTACATCGCGCCGCTCCCTTTTCTGGTCTTCGCCAGATCTCGGTCACGCGCGAGTGTCGCCAAGAGCGCCTCGAGGCCGTCGTAGTCTCGTGGTGACTGACGGCCGGCGCGGTCGATCTCTCTCGCTTGGCGGCGCAACGATGCCGTGTCCTGATACAGCGGATCCCGCTCGTAGATGGGCGAGGCCGTCATCCGAGCGACGTCGAGGACCGACTCGAGGACGCGGTCGATCGTGGCTTCCCGGTCCCACTCGGGGCGCTTCCAGGGGAACGGGTGATCACGCCATTGCAGAAGTTCACGCCCTGCGCGACGGAGTCGCTCAATTGGTCCATCCGTGTCGTCTGCGTCCTGCCACCATGACAGGTAGCGGGGGCGGCGGAGCGACCGGCGCACGCCGTCGCCCGGGCGACGCAAGGCGTCTTCCATCCAGTTCGAGAACGCCTCGTCGAATAACAGATCACTGTGCGTTTCGGTCAAGACTTCGAAGGCCGGATCAATCTGCGCCTCGACCGGACGCTCGCGCAGGAGTTCGGCGCAGAACCCGTGAATGGTGCTGATGTGTGCTTCCTCGAACTCGAGGACGGCCGCATCCAGGCGCTGCCGCTCATCGTCGCGCACGGCGACGTCGATGCGGGCCCGCTCGAGCTCCTCGCGCAACCGCAGTTTCAGTTCGCCGGCGGCTTTCTCGCTGAAGGTGACTGCGACGATCCCGGTCACACGGGCGCGGCCCGTCTGGATGAGCAAGACGATTCGCGCGACCAACTCGGTCGTCTTGCCAGTGCCGGCCGCCGCCTCGACGATGAGGGTCTCGTCGAGCGCGGTGCGGATGAGATCACGGTCATCGGTCATAGAAGTGATATGCGTCAGTTTTCAGTTACCAGTCGTCAGTTCAAGAGGTCATCTTCCGCCTGTAGGCGGAAGCCACCTGACTGTGCAGAGGAATGTTCCCCTCGTGTGGCTTCCGCCTTCAGGCGGAAGATCACTTCTTTGAACTGACAACTGACAACTGATAACTAACGTCATGGGATCCTCCGCAGGGCGTCCAGGTCGGCGAAGAGGCCCGCTGGCTTCCGGCGCGTTCGCCGCTCTTCATCGGCGCCACAGACCGCGACGAAATCGCAGCGGCCGCAGGCCCCCTCGGCGGGGCGTGCGGCCAGCGTGCCCTGCTCGATGGCGCGATCGATGACCTCGAGCACTTCAATCGCACGACGTCGACTGACGTCATCGAGCGCGATGGTGTGGACGCTGAACCCCCCCACCGCCGTACAGAAAGACAGTCGCCCTTCCTCGACGCGTTGCTGAGTCACGCCCTCGAGCGCCATGCCGTACAAGATCGGTTGAAGCACACGTCCACCATCCACCATCGTGGCCATCGTCGTACGGTTCTTGCCCGTCTTGTGGTCGGTGATGCGCAGCGTTGTCCCGTCACGGCGGCGCTCGACGAGATCGATCGACCCGCGAATGTGGAATCGACCATCGACGACAGCCGGTTCGGCGACCGAGCGCGGATCGCGATTGAGATCGCCTGGCAAACCAAACGCAAACTCGAAGCGTTCGGGCGTCCACTGTTCGCCGTCTTTGACGAGGCCCTCGAGCCACGCTCGCAGATCGCGGGCGATCGACGCGAGCTCGTCGTTCCAGACGCGATCGATCGCCGGCGCCAGATCGTCCTTCGCCTGCTTCGACACCGTCGCAATGGCCCAATCGAGCATCTTCCGGGCTGCGTCGACCCGACGCTCGGTAATGGGCAGCAGACCGTTCTTCTCCAGCTCGCGAAAGAACTCCGCCTGGATCTGATGAAAGAGGCTCCCTCGTGTCAGCGGGTCGAGTCGCTGCAACGGCGCCGGCTCTTCGAGCGGCGCCAGGCGGAAGATGGCGGAGAGGTGAAACTGATACGGACAGTCAGCAAACCGTTGGAGCGCGGAGAGCGAAAACGGTCGCACGCCAAGCCGCTGCTGGCCGAGCGCCGGCGCAGTCGCCGGGGTCGTTCGGATCAGCCCATCGGCCGGATGCCAGCGTCGCTGCCACCGTGCCCACCGCCCCGTCAGCGACCGCTGCAGGTGGGGGCTGAGCTCGTACAGATAGCGGCCGCGACCCTTGGCACGTGTGCGATCTTCCTCGCGCAGGAGCCCGTGCAACATCGACAGGTCGTGCTCGAACTCGTCGATGGCACGCTCGGGATGTTCGGGGGCCGGCCAGGCGAGCGTCGCCCCGCCAGCCGCAAACGCGCGGTCACGCACGGTTGCATACGCTGGAATTCGGCCCTCGATTGCGCGCGCCACATCGAGGACGTAGAACGATGGGACGCGTTGACGAGATTCTTTCAGCTCGACGCGTGGCCACGACAGATAGGCGCGTGCGCTAGCGGCGCCAATCGCGAGCCGGAGCTGCAGTCGTTCCTCATCAGCCCGCTGCTTTTGCTTCGGGAGCGGCGCGTTCAGCTGTTCGCGCCGTTCGTCGAGCAGCAGGGCGTCCTCGCGCAAGCGCTGTGGAAACACGCGTTCCGCCAGGCCCGGCACGAACACCACCTGGAACGTCCGACCGCGAACGGCAGCCGGCGTACCCACAAAAACCCGACCCTGACGACGACGTGGCGGGTCGTGCGTGAGGGTAAGCAGTCTCGTCGAGAGCACCTCGCGAACCTCGCGGAGCGACACGGGGCCCACGGTCGCGAGCGGTCCCAGCTCCTGAAGAACGCGCAGAACGCGCATCGGATGTCGGAGGACCCGCGGCGCGAGCGCACCGAGCGTTGCCAGCCACTGCCCCCACTCCCACACTGGTTCGCGCGGCCACTCCGCCATTTCCTGAATGACGGGCAGCGCGAACTCGCGCAGATGATCGAGTTGTTCGATGTCGCGCTCGATGGCCGGGATCCGAGGCGATTCGGGCTCGTCGGAGGACAGCTCGTCGAGCCGCATCCGATACTCCTCGCGCAAGCCTTTGAGCCGGCGGTCCCAGCGATCGACCCCATGCATCACCGCGGACTCGACCAGCAGCTCCTCCCATCGCCACGGCGCGCGAAGCGTGCCGCCCACGACACCACGACGCTCGGGTTCCGAGGCCGCTTGACGGGCTTCGTCTTCGGGATCCGAATCCGTCGATCGATCGTCGGGAGGCACCACCGACTCGGCGATCTCGTCGGTTGGCGCCGACCACGAATCGGAAACAGGCTCGGCGCCTGGCGGAACCTGCCCGAGCGACAGGTACTCGGCGAAGCGACGGGCCGACAAGTTCTCTTCGGCACACGCCAACACTGCGAGAAAGGCCCGGCCGGACGGGTCGGGACGTCGCGTGCCGCGCTCGAACCACGAGGGAATGCCGGCGCGCTGGAACGCGTGCTCCAGAAACCCGAGATAGGAATGAGGCGAGCGCAACACAACGGCGATCTGGTCGAACGGCACTCCACGCCCCGCTTCCTCGCCTACACGTCGCGCAATCTCGACACACTCGCGCCCTTCTCCGGGCGCCGAGAACATCACGACCGACTCGTCCAGCTCGCCCGGAGGGAGCGTCTCGCGCGAAAAAAGGTGGACTTGCAAGCGGCGCAACGCGCCGGTTCGACCACCCCTTTGCGATTGGACGGCTGGCAGCTGCTGAAACCCAACCACTCGAAGCGAGTCGAGAGTCGATTCGTCCCCGACTGGCACCGTGGCAAGCACACCGCGCGCCCTCCGGCTGAGCGCGGCGACAAAGCGACGATCGGCGTCCGTCGTCACCGGTACGTCGAGCAGGATGATCTGGGAGTGCTCCAGACCGCTAACCGTTCCTTCAAGAACCTCGATCGCGGTTGCCAGCACTTGCGCGCGATCGACGGCGCCCGCTTTACTCGATTCCTGGACGACTCGCGTGAGCAACTCACCAAGATCCCGTCCTGCCTCACCCAGAGTGACAAGATCCCTGGGGCTCACACCGCCCAAGCGCAACTCGGCGAGCGTGCGTGCCAGCGCGCGAGGAAAGCCTGGCAGGCTTCCAACCGGCGCAAAGTAAAGCAACCGACCCTTGGCCGAGGCTTCGAACGCGGCACGAGCGGCAAACGCCTCGGCTCCAAACCCACCCGTCGGGCTGAGCCCCCTGGCTGCGAGCGCTGGCAGCGCCAACTTCGTCGCAAGCTCGGCGTACCCCATGCGGGTGACACCGAACAGACCGCCGCGCTGACTGGCGACCGCCAGCGCAATTTCGTCGGCTGCGGCGCGTGAGGCGCCGACCACGACCGTCTCGCTGTCAGAGCCGCGCTCTGACAATGCGTCGTGGACAACACTGAGACGTTCCTCGCTCGAGGCTGACGTGAAGAGATGTAGCGCGGGGGTCAAGGCCGTTCCGATAGCGAGAATACCTCGCAGGGAGGCCGCTGCGCGGTAGGCCGGCTTCGCCGGAGGGCCGGCCTTCGGCCGGACGGCCGCTTCGCGGTAGGGACGGGCTTCAGTTCTGTGGCTTCCGCCTTCAGGCGGAAGATCCCAGCGAATGGCTGATCTTCCGGCTCAAGCCGGAAGCCACCCAAAACTCTTTCACCGGCCTATCCGCGCAACGGGGTGAAGCAGCGCGTCTGCAGGACCGTTAAAATGGATACTGAATGGCACTGTCGGTCGAGCGACCAACCCGAGGACCGCTCGATCGCCGGACGATGGCGGCCCTCATCGTCCCAGCGATCCTGGCGATTCCGGTCGCGGTCACTGCCCAACCAGCCAAGGGGCTCCGCCCCTTCATGTCAGCGCGGAGCCTTTCGGCTGGTTGCCAGTATCTCCTGCCGCGCTCCGCGCGGCTAGGACCGCTCTGCGAGTCGCAGCGGGTACAGAATTCACGCAACCAGCCGCATAGCGGTCCAGCGGACGCTGTCCACGACGCGTACGTCTCGATTTACTCGGGAGACGCGGTCGAGGCTACCAAGCGTTTCGAAACACTTCGATCCCGAGACCCACGGGCATTACCCGCGTGGTTTGGCGTCCTCGCTGCGCAGCTCGTTCAGCTGGATCTCGAAGAATCCTTAGTCCCTTCATTCGAAAAGGACCTCGACGCTTTTGTCGAACATGCGCAGAGCCGCTACGACCGTTCTCGGGACGACGCGGAGGCCCACTTTTACCTTGCCCAGGCGCACATGATGCGCGCCACCTATCGATTCACCTGGGAGCGCGGGATGTGGGGCGCCGCCCGCGATGCCGCGCGAGCGAAGAGCTTGGCCGACCAGTACGTGAAGCAATATCCAGAGCACGGCGACGCGTATTTGACGCTCGGGCTCTACAACTACTACGCCGACGTTGCGCCGACGCTCGTCAAGGTCATGCGCGTGCTGTTACTCCTGCCCTCGGGCAGCCGCTCCGAAGGACTCAAGCAGCTCGAACGCGCGTCGCGTGACGGTCGCCTGTTTGCCCCGGTGGCCGACGGTGCGCTCGCCACGATCTATGGCTCGCTCGAAAACAGATTCGAGCAAGCGATCCCGATTGCCGAGCGTTACGAGAAGCAGTATCCCGGCAACCCTGACATTCGTCTTGGGTTGGCGCAACTCTACGCGCACCCGACGGTCGAGGCCTACGGACAGGCGGCGGCGCAGTATCACGCCATTCTCAACAGAGCCACGTCATCCTCCCATCGACACATGTACGACCGCCATCGCGCGACGCTAGGCCTTGCAAATCTGCGGCGCACGCAGTGGCGCCTGGACGAAGCAATTGAATTGCTCGGGCCGATCGTTGACCAGCCGCTCGACAAGCCAAGCTGGGTAGCGCCGACTGCGCGGCTCCGTCGCGCGAACTACCGGATGCTGCTCAACGAGCCGTCTGCTCTCGACGATGCGCGATATGTGCTGAAGCAGCCGTCGATGGCCGAATATCATCGCGCGGCGCGCGACCTGATCGCGGCCGTCAATTCGCGACGACAGAGCGACGAAGGCGTCGTCTACGCTGCGTTGATTCCTGGCAACCGGCTGGTCGCTGAGGATCGTTGGCGGGAAGCGCGTGCCGCCTACGAGCGCGTTGCCGCGACCAAGCCGAACGACTGGCAGGTGCGGTACCGTTTCGCCTTCCTCGACTTCGCACGTGGAGACTACTCCGCCGCCACGCCCGCCTTCCAGGCCATCGTCGACACCCCAACCCGCATTCCGGACTGGCTGCGCGCCGCCGCGCTGCTCAATCTCGCGTGGTGCCACGACATCGGCGGACGCCGCGCCACCGCACTGGCGCTCTATAAGCGCATCGTCGACGACTATGAGAACGAGAGCGCCGCGCCAACCGCGCGTCTCGGGTTGATTGCGCCTTACCGAGGGCCGGTGTCGATTAAGAGATAGGTTCCAAGGTTCCAGGTTCCAGGGTTCCAAAGTTCCAAGGTCAGAGTTCTAAGCTTCAAAGTGCCGGGCGAGCGGTGCGGGCTTCGGTCGAACCCTGGAACCTAGCTTTGGAACGGCCTTGGAACTGCAGAACTTTGGACTTTAGGCTTCTGTTATGTCGATAGTCTGAGTTGACGCGTTGCTCGGAACTTCGACGACGAACTCCGCTTCGATATTCCCGAAGGTCACCACTTCACCACTTTCGAGCATCGTCTCGCGGTTGATGCGGACACCGCCCACGCGCGTGCCATTCTTGCTGTCGAGATCTCGAATGAGCGCTTGTCGACCCGCCACAACGATTATCGCGTGACGTCTCGACACGCTGGCATCGTTGATGACGACGTCGCAGTCCGCGTCTCGGCCGACGGTCGATTCGCCCTGACCGAGGATGACGCGACGCTGGCCGATCCGGATGACGGAGGTCGGGCCCAGGGGCGGCGCGCCAGCCGTGCGAGCCATCTCGCTGACGTCCCCGATGAAGCTGTATCCGATGGAAAAGTGGGTCTTGATGAAACGCGGTGCGCGCGCCGAGTCGCCGATCGCGGTCGGATTTCCGCGATCAGCGTCGGCAGATTGCACTCGGCGACGAACACGCCCGGCCAGACCTGATTCATCAGCTGATCTTTCGTGACCACTGACGGTCGCGCCGACAGGAGCGCGATCAGCAGGTCGAAGGCCTTGGGCGACAAGTGTTGTTCCTTCCCGTCGCGGATCAGTTCACGGCGGTCGGAGTCAATCCGGCACGGTCCGAGCCTGAACACCATGGTCAGACGTCGAATTCGAATGTGAAGTCGTCGAATACGCGTTGATAGACGACCTTGTTGTCGACGACCTGGCGCGCGACCGGGAAGTCCAGGGTTCGCGGCAATGGCAGCCGCTTCCGTGACCACCAGAGCTGCTCGCCAGAGCGCTTGTTCAGCGATTCCTCGAATCGCCGATCCTTGGTGAACCGGAAGTGCAAAGGCACGCGGCCGTTGACATCGAAAGCAGCGACCACCCCGTAGCTCAGCGTCGGGCTGAACAACGACAGCAGGTAGTACGGCGACAGCGTGCTCTCGAGGTCCTGCACGAGGCGGACAGCGTGTTCGTGCGGGGCGGTGAGTAAGCGCTGTAAGCCGCGGGATCCTCCACGATTCCGCCTTGAACAGGAGCGCTTCACGCATCGCGTTGATCTTCTGCAAATCGATTGGCCCCCCTGCGGCAGCCATCGGTCACTGATCGGTCGCGGCTCTACTGGATAGCGTTTGAATTTATCGACCAGGAACTTGATGGAGTCGGCGGCCGGGCGGCCATGAACCACCGCCAGAAACTTTCCCGAGTAGTCGTTCATGCCGCTCGGGTTCCGCGTGTTCGCGATCTCCAGGTCGAAGGTACCCAGCTGATCCCTCGTATACGTCAATCGGTCGGCGATTGTCAGACCGTCGTCCAAACTGCCGCAGTTATCGATGTACGTGTGCCGAGGGGGGGTTAGATCTGGTGGCGCCGGGTCGAGGACTTCGATGAACGTCAGATCGGACGTCGCGTCGTCCACGCCGACGCCAACTACGACCGCCCAATGGTCATTTCTCCAGAATGAGAGCACCGCGGGCATGCCGTTACTCAACGCGAGGATGAGCGCCGCGTAGAGATCGTTCAGTGAACTGTGTACTGACAAAGCCCAATTCGTAAACGGTGTGCCGGAGAGCTCCTTCGCGCTCGCGAGTAGCGCCAGGAGCTCGTCGGGGTGCGTTTTCCACGCGCCGTCCACGTCTTTGCAATCAGACCTCTCGCTGTCGCAAGTCATCTTGCGTGAACGGTATCGGATCGCCTGCTGTTGGTCCGAGAGTCAGCGATGAAATGATCATCTGGACACAGGCACGTCCACAGTTGTTGCCGTTGTCGTCCTGCGCGTGCTCGTAAACTGTATGTAGCGGTGTGTGTTTCGCCATTCAGT
This sequence comes from uncultured Acidobacteriota bacterium, assembly GCA_963802675.1. Lineage (GTDB taxonomy): Bacteria > Acidobacteriota > Vicinamibacteria > Vicinamibacterales > UBA2999 > JACCSI01. The sequence goes on along the minus strand of CAWDJL010000013.1, from coordinate 317,820 downwards.
GCTCACGAGAAAGGCTCAGCGGCCTTCTCGCGCCTCCAAGAGAACAGCTCACAGAACAGTTCAGAACGAACATGGAGCGCCACCGCCACCGCCCGGCGAACAGATCGTCGACTGAACAACCTTGATGGTGTCGAGTATCTGGATGAGGTTCAACGTTCCAGAGCCGTCAGCGACGACACGCTGCCGGCACAGGACGCCGTGCTCGAATGCAGCAACGAGAACCGTATCGCGGTTCGGCTGGATGTCCCACCGCACATCGGGAAAATGATCGACCGTGCTCTTGTGTAGCAGCAGCTGAAAGCTCGCAAGCACGGTCGGCGTCTCGAATATCGTCACGTTCGAGGGTATGCCGCCGACTTCCTGCTGTCTTTGCGCGCCATATCCGGCTCCGAAGTGGGCGAGGATCTGGGCAACAATCGCGTGTGCCTCCTTCTCCACATCGAACGGGATGAAGACCTGAGCAGCAACCCTGGCGCGGAGTGGTAGGAAGACCAGAGCTGACTTACCACTTGCGCTGACCGACTTACGCCGTGACTTGGCCATCGGGGGACTCCTTCGGTGAACAACTGCGTAAACGTGAAGCGAACTCTGACGCTGTCGCCGGGCGCTCTTCGGGGGACCCGAGCGCCTCGGCAAAAAACGCCTGCATGGACGACGGGAGCAACTGCGTTGAATCGGCGATGCGCCGCGCTTCGCTGAGCACACGAGCCACCGTCGCCGCCACGTTTGCGGCGCGAAACGGGTTCGCGCCCGTCACTGCTTCCAGCAGCGTGACCGCAAGGCTCCACAAGTCGTCACCAACCGATGGCGGGCTTCCGGTCAGAACCTGAGGCGAGAGATATGCCGGCGTGCCACGGACGCCGCCGACTTCAGTGGACAGGTTGAGGGACCACGTCGAGCCGCCAGCCCCGTGGATTTGGGGGCTTTCGACCGGACCCTTGGGCACCAGACGGGCCAACCCGAAGTCCAGAAGCCGCGGGGTGCCGTCGGCGGTATAGCCGATATTGCTTGGCTTGATGTCGCGATGAAGGATTCCCGCCGCATGTAATACGACCAACGCATCCGCGATGTGAGCACCGAGGTCAATCGTTTCCTGCAAGGTGAGCGATCGTCGCTGGAGCTGTTCGGCGAGGGTGCCGCCGTCGAGAAACTCCATCACCAGCATGGGCGCGCCGCGCCAGAACTCCAGACCGTATAGCAGGGCCAGATTGCGGTGGCTGACCGTCGCCATGGCTCGCGCCTCGCGTCGCAGTCGAGACGCGAGAACCGGATCGACGTGCGGAAGCGTCTTGACCGCACGCGGCTGCTGAAGGCGCAGGTCCACGGCACGATACACGACGCCCATGCCACCGGCGCCGACCCGTTGGAGGAACTGCAGGCGATCGGTCAGCGTATGAGGCGCGGCTGCTCGCTGCAGCAGGCCGCCGCACACACACGCATCCGCGTCGGCAGCCAGAACGAGTCCGCATTCGACGCATTCACGCGCTGGCGGTTCGGTACCTCGACTCTCTTCGTCGCTGGCGTCCCGCGCCGACGCGAGCACGCGATCGAGAGCCAGGCCGCAGGCACTGCCAACCGCCGCAAGGCAGACGTTTGGTCTTCGTCGCTGATACGGCAGCTCGCTGCGCTTCTCGCCGAGGGCCACAACCCCCAGCAACTCCTCTCCTGCACCTCGAAGCGGCAGCAGGGTGGCAGCCCTGGAAATGCCGCAGCCATTCCTGGTCCTGTGGGGCGAGCCGGTTGATGATGCCGGAGGACTGCGATTCGACATCGAACGGCGCGTTGCTGCCAGCGACCAGTTGCGCCAGCGCCGATCCGCGGGACAACGGTGGCAGCTCCGCATCGAGCGCGTGCAGTTGATCGTCTGAGCCAGCGAGCGCCGTCAGGATGGTGGTCGGATGAAAGGCCGTTTCTAGACGAGCGAGTAAGCGTCTCGCGTAGTTCGTCGATCGACGTCGCCTGGCGAACCGTGCCTGCCACCGCCAGCAGCGTGGCTCGAGCATCAACCTGTTGCCTGAAAGAATCGCGCGTCCAGACATGCGCCATCAAGCGTCGTCGGCCCACGGCGGCCGACCAGTCCCGCTACCGCCAAGCGTCGCCCAGCAGCGACGTCCTCGCCCACCAGTTAGCAGCTCGGTTACCGATACGGTCGCGATTCAGTCCAACCATGACCAGCAGCAACACGAACGGCGTCAAGCTGACGATGACGATGAACGACCGGCCAGAACGTACTGCATCGCCGCCCGACGACCAGTCTGACGTCCAGCGTTCGTTGCACCAGCGCCGCGTATGCTGCAGCGATCGGAATCGCAGTAAACGCGACGAAGACGGCAATGAAGCGGATCCGGTTGTAACGAGGCGTCTGTGACCAGCGCGACGTAAGCGGGCGAGAACGTCTGCAGGAAGAGATTCGCCACGAGCGGGAAGAGTCCGACCGTGATGCCAAGCGTCAGCCACACGAATCGACGGCGGTCATTGGCGCCCGCCTCGCGCAGGTTGAGCGGCACGACGATGAGCAATGGAACGAGCCAAAGAAATTGCAGCGTGAAATACCAGTGTTGGTCTCCGGCGGGGAACCTCTGAAGTGCGTGCGCGAGGGCAGCTAACGAGCCGTCGGCTGGTCCGACGACTCGTGCGTAGGATTCCATCGCGGCTAATGCCACACCCAGTACCAAGCCCCCCGTTGCTCCGAAGCCCATCGTCACGCTCAGTGCCCGGCTTTTCGCAGGCTTGGGAAAGACACTGGCGAAGAACCACAGGAGCGCTGCCTGGAATGCATCCGTACGCAAGTGGACGCTCAGCCAAGTGAGTGATGAAAGTGAAGCGACAGTGCGAACGAGCGGCTCGATAAACGTCGCGCCAGCGTCAAGGATGAACACGCCGAGTGCCCACGCGCGCCGGTCCGAACGCCCGTAATGCAACAGGGCCAACGCAAGGACCGCGAAGAGAGCAAACTGAAGGATCTGTAACCAGGCGGGGATGATTCGGGAAGGCGAGACTCCCCAAGGCTCAATCATCAAAGCCAGGCTGAAGATGGCCGCGCGTGCCACGACCAGCACGCCGAGCACGATGAACGGCCAAGAGGGTATTTCAATCGGACGGCTGGCCGACTGACCATCGTGGACGATGTGGTCTCCTCGGAAACCGCTCTCAGGCTCGTTCATCCCACCTAAGCGCAACCGTCGCGGTGCGGATATTGGCAGTAGCGCGACCACGCCGCAAGTCTATTTCCTTGAGACGACGCAGAGACTGTGCACACCCCGGACTTCAGCGTAATCCCAGAGAAATCCCAGCACTTACTAAGACTTGAAGGCCGGCTTCGCCGGAGGGCCGCTTCGCGAAGGCCGCGGCTGCGCCGCGGAGGGCCGCTTCGGAGGGGCCGCTCCGCGGATGGCCGCCTCGCGTGGCTTCCGCCTTCGCAGGCGGAAGATCCGATCACGTAAATGAAAAAACGTGACCCGCACTAACAATCCTGAAATCGACCTCGGCCCGCGCCCGCAAGAAAGCGTGCGATTCGATGAAAGGCGCCCGTCTCGCCCCTTCTAGACTGGCTTCATGTGGCAACGCGTCGCCGTGCTGTGCTGCGTGCTGTGCTGCACGGCATCGCCGTCGATCGGCCAGATGTGGACCGAAGTCGATGGCGAGGAGGTCGACCGCTTCGTCCGCGAGTACCCTGAATCGCCCGATCGGCGACCTGATGCCGGCGCTTTCGACGGCCCTCACCAGCGCGTCGCCAGGAACACGGGGCGGAGCGCTGTCAGTGATCACGGCGCGATGTGGCTTCCCAACCATGCTGTCGTCCCCACTCAAGGAAACCTATCCGGCCGACGTCGCACGCTTGCGAGAACTCGCGTCGCCGGTCGAGCAACTCCTCACCGCGTCGCACGAACAGGTGCGACACGAAGCCTTCAAGGCCTACGCCTGCCTGACGAGCACGCCGGAAGAAACCGGTTGGCGCATGGCCAACGGCACCATCGCCAGATTTCTTCAAAGCTACCTCAGTGAGTCTTCGCCGGCGATTCGTTCCGAGATCACGAAGACCTTTGCGCTCTCGACCAACGACACCCCCGAGATCCGCGCGCACTTGCTGACACTATTGAAGAGCACCAACGCCGCCGAGCGTGCTCAGGCCGAGATTGCCCTCCGCCGCTTCTTCCCGCGTGACCGCATCGGCGAGCTGGTCACGTGCGTGTCCGACACCAACGTGTGGATGCGCTACGCCTGCGCAATGGCCATGAGCTTCTACCCGGACGAGGCGGTGCCGCACCTGGCGAAGATCGAAGCCGCGCTCAAGGCTGAACAGGATCCGGAGACCCGACGCCAGCTCCAACGGACGGTGGACCTGCTGCAGCGATGGCGGAAACGGTAAGAGTATGCACGTAGAAACACAGAGACACGGCGGAAACACGTAGCCACGAAGAGCACGAAGCACGAAGAAAAGTCTTCAAGAAGAACTGTTCTCATCCTTCTTGACTTCGTGACTTCATGGCTAACGTCATCTCTGTGACTCTGTGACTCTGTGTCTCTGAGGCTTTTACTTCACTCACGGCTGCTGGTTGGTCTCCGTCTTCGCTGGCTTCCCGGCATCGAGGTCGTTCCAATTCAGGATCGTGTTGAACCCGAGGAAGAACGTGCCCTGCGTCTGCCAGCGCCAGAACGGACGAATCGCGAACATCACGACGTGACCCTTGCCGAGCGGCGCATCCACGACCTGCGCGCGGTTGGCGAGCGCATTGCCCGCCGACAAGCGTGCCTGAGAGCAGCATGTCGTTCGGGTTCTGCGGGAAGCGCATAACGACGCGCGGCGTGACCTCGTCGAAGACGCATGCCCGAACTGACGCGGCCATCTGGCGGAACTGCGCCATCTCGTCGACCTGCGGTCGATCGGGTCTTCTGCGTCGCCGGGTCAGGTTCCCAGACCGAGAGCGGCAATCGCGTCGCCATCGGCGTGGTGTTCTGGCCCGACGCCGGGAATCCGCGCGCCGCCGCCGAACGCCGCCGAACCCGCCGCAAGCCGCCGCCAACGTTCAGCACCGGATCCTGGTTGAAGTAGACCGGCAGCGTCGCGCTGTCGTAGCCGTACGCGATCGGGCTCTTCCGGTCGGCGATCACGCCGCGCATGATCGAGCCGCGCGCGAACAGGCTGCGTCGGGCTCTCGACGTTGACGCCGCTCGTCATGCCGTATTCGGGAAAGATCATCGCCGTCGATCCTTCGACCAGCAGCGTGCCGCCCTCCCGCACGAACTTCACCAGCTCCAGCAGGCCTTCGATGCCCATGCCGCCGCGGATGTCGTCGGCCTGATCCTGCGCGCCCAGGTTCGGCGTCATGTCGCTCTTCTTGTAGGGAATCGGCTCGCCGGTCATCGGCGAGTCCGTTGACCTGCTGCTGCGGCGTTGCCGCCGACGTGCGGAAAGACGATGACGTCGTACTTCGCGCGCAGGTTGCCTTCACGCAGCTTCATGTCGGCGAAGTAGGTGTAGGGCACGCCGTAGTGATCGAAGCGCGGCGCGCACCCAGCCTTCGTCCTGCGTGCGCTGCCCAGCTGTGGACGTAGCCGATGCGCGGCACGTCGAGGTCGTGCGTCTTCACCGTCGGCGCCGGCGGCCACCGCCATCGCCGTCAGGCCCAGATCCTTCAGCGTCGGCTCGAGCGTCGGCGCGGTCGGCGTTCGGGATGATGAACGCGCCCGCACGAAACTTGCGGCCGCCCGCCTCGAAGTCCTCCTCGGCCGCGCTGCATCTTCACGGTCGCGATGCTTGAAGCGGAACGTCACCAGCGAGTTGTCGGTCGTGTGCTCGATGATGAGCGTCGTTGCCGGTGCCCGTCGATGCCGCCGGCGCGCCTTCGCGTCGGCCGTCATCAGCGTCATCGGCTGGTCGAGGACGCTCTTGTCGGTCGACCGTCGTGCAACTTCACGTTCCGCATCCAGCTGCATCGTCCAGCCCGTGTCGTCGTACGGGCGCGGGTTCGCCGGCGGGTAGTTCTGCATCGAGAAGTACATGTCGACCAGCGTGCGATACGGCTGATCGCCGCGGATGATGTAGTCGCCCGCTTCCACCTGCACGTTGCCGGCCTTGAAGGCGCGCGTTCGCGCGTGTGAATCTCGAGCGCCCTGGCGGCGCAGCTCGTTCACCAGCGTCGGCGGCGTCGACCTTGCGGCGCTGCGCCGGCGGGAATCACCCAGCCGTAGCCGGGCCCGTTCTTGCCCTTCTCGACGGCGCGCTTGTTCTTCAGCCAGTAGTTCTCGAGGTAGAGCTCGCGATTCTTGCGCGACGTGGTTGAGCGCGAAGAGCAGCGCCGACTGCTGGATGTTCGTGTTGTTGCGCGGGCCCCACTTGATCGTCGGCAGCGGCGGATTCGGACGGAACCACTCGCGGCTCGTCGTGCGTCGCGCCCGGCGTGCACCTCGTAGTTGTCCGGGCCGTAGCTCTGCACTTCGTAGAAGCGGCCGATGGCGTTGTGCGTGTGGGCGATGAAGAACATGTAGTTCGGCACCCAGCCGTCGTAGAAGCCGTAGGTCCACACGCCCGGCACGCCGCGCTTGGTCATCTCCATCACCTCGTTCTTGCGCGAGCATCCACCACTCGTCGACGGTGATCGGATCGAGCGACTCGTTGTACGGGCCCGTGCCGGTCGATGCATAGAGATAGGTCTGCGCCTCGTGCAGGTCGTGCATGATCGGTCGGCTTCCATTCGAGCTGCACGCTTGCGTCACGTTCTTCGTGAGCTCGAGCATCTGCCCCATGCCGTCGCGGTTGTTGTCGTGCGCGACGTACTTGCCCCAATACATCAGCGGCAGGCGCGCTGCTCTGCCGGTCGCTTCTTGCCGTAGTAGTAGGTGTCGACCTGCTTCTCGCGGCCGTCCACTTCGATGACCGGCGTGATGAACGTGATGACGTTGTTGCGGATCTTCTGGATGAACGGCGTCTCCTCGACGACCAGCCGGTAGGCCAGCTCCATGCAGCATCTCGGGCCCGCCGGTCTCGGGCGAGTGCATGCCGCTGGTCATCCAGTAGATCGGCTTCGCCGGTCTTCATCAGCTGCCGCGCCTGCGCCTCCGTCGTCTTCCGCGGATCGGTCAGCTGCGCGAGCATCTCCTTGTACTTCGCCAGTTGCTTGATCGTCGCTTCGTCTGCGATCGCGAGCAGCGACCATGTCGCGGCCTTCTTCGCTCTTGCCGATGCGTCCACACCGTGCACGCGGTCGGAGGCCTTGTCGATGCGCCTCGTAGTAGCGATGGATGTCCTTGGCGTAGGTGAGCTCGCCCGGCGTGCCCGACGATGCGGCCGTGGAACTTGAGCGGCGTGGGCACCGTGTCGGAGGCGGGCAGGTGATCGACCAGCTCGGTGGTGATGCGCGGATCCTGCAGCAGCTCTTTGATCTTTGCGGTGTAGACGGTATCGAGCCGCTGTGGTGGGCGAGCATTCTGCGCGTCGAGATGCGTGGACGTGATCCCGACGACGAGGGCGAGACCGAGGCTGAGTGCGCCGGCCCTGACGGCGTGGCGGGTAGCAATGCTCATGCGCTCCTCCGATGAGTGAACTGAGAGCCGGACCGTGTCGACGCAGCGGTCCGCAGGTCTCGAGTGTTCCCGCGAGAAAGGCCGCTAATTGTACCTGTGCGGCCTACGTATCGCCATCACACCGTAGAACAAGAGCGCCAGCGGAGCCAGAAAGCCGATGGCGATCGTGATCGCCACGAGCGGCCGTGCGATCGGTCGCGCTAAAAGAGCGCGATCCAGAGGAGGGAGCAGAGTACCAACAGGCCGAGCAGGATGAGACCTGCCGTATTGATCGCGGATGCCAGCAATCGCGAGGCCGCTGGTGGATGGCCGAGTGTCCGATGTCGAATTGCGCGCCACGGTAGACTCAGAGACAGACAAGAGCGGCTCGGCCTGGTGCCGAGGTGCTCGGGGACCCACGGTCCAGGGGCGCCCTGTGAACAGGACAGGGGACGAGCCAGGAAGCGCCAAAGGTTATAGACTGTCAAGCATTTAGCGCCATAACTGCCTCGGTACGGGGCTTGCTGTCATGCGCGGTCGGAGAGCGAGGTGTCCTCGGATTGGGCCTGGCCCTTGAGGAGCCCCGCCACACATCATGGAACTGAACAAACTGGTTTTCGGGGCCCTCTCGTTGGGTTGTCTCGCAGCCGCCGCGGCTGGCGGGTATCTTGCCAACTCGCAGCGCGGTGGGTCCGCGGCGGTTGCGGTCGAGTCGGCCGTGCCGACGGCCACCTCCGCCGACGCCGCGGCCGGTAAGCCTGTGGCGGAATCGGAGGGCGTGATCGCGCCGGAGCCTTCGACAGCAAAGGGCGAATCACCTGCAGAAGCGACGCCGGCAACCCCCCGGCGCGAAGCAGCAGCGCGCCCCGCCCAGCAGACGACTCGTCGTCCTGAGCGACGTGCCGAAGCAGCAAGCACCCCGACCCGTCCGGCGCGGACTGAATCCGCTTCGCGCGAGTCGGCACCTTCGTCGAGCGGGTCGAGTGCCAGTGGATCGATGTGGGAGACGCGCCCGGCCATCGAGCCGGAACGAGCGCCGGTTGTCGCTGAACCCGAGCCGCCGCCGGCGCCTGCCGAACCTGAAAAGATCGACCTCGTCGTGCCGGCCGAGTCCGTCCTTGGTCTACAAATTGAGCGCACGGTGACGAGCGAGGTGGCGCGCGTTGAAGATCGTGTCGATGCACGTGTCACGCGCGATGTGCGTGTTGGAGATCGTGTCGCGATTCCAGCCGGCTCGGTGGTCCAGGGATCCGTCATGGAAGTGGAGCGTGGCGGGAAGGTCAAGGAAAAGGCCAGACTTGGAATTCGCTTTCACACGGTCGTGCTTGCCGACGGGTCGCGCCTGAGCATCAGGACCGATTCGGTCGTGCGTGAAGGGACGTCGCCGACCGGTGAGAGTGCGGCAAAGATTGGTGGCGCGGCCGTCGGCGGCGCCATCCTTGGAGCCATCCTGGGTGGCGGAAAGGGCGCAGCGATCGGCGGCAGCATCGGCGCCGCCGGTGGCACGGCCGCGACGATGGCCGGTGGGCGCAACCCAGCCGTCTTGCCGGCTGGCACGACCGTGTCGGTGCGCGTGCAGCAACCGGTCACGGTAACGGTCGAGAAGGACTGAATGGTCGGTAGGGCTGGTAGGGCGGGTCAGTCTGGTGGGGCGAGTCAAATCCAGTGGCCGACCGACCGACCAGCCCTACCCGACCACTCTCGACGTACCTGCCCTACCCGCCCTACCAGAGGCGTATCATCCTCTCAGGAGGATCGACCATGCGTCGTGCATTTCTACCTGCCCTCTTGATCTGCTCCGGCATCGTGGTGGCCGCGCAGCAGAAGATGGAACGACCCGGCATCACCAACTTCACGAAGGTTGACGCAGTCGTGGCATGCGGAGGCGCAACCGAAACGGCGGCTCTCGAAGCGCTGAAGAACGACGGCATCAAGGCCGTGATCAATCTCCGCCAGGCCTCGGAAGCCGGCGCCAACGTCGACGAGAACGCCGCACGCGCCAAGGAGCTTGGACTCAACTACATTCATCTGCCGCTCAACGGGCAGGCGCCCGACAACAAGATTGTCGACCAGTTTCTGGCGGCGGTTGCGGATAAGGCCAATCAGCCGGTTTACATCCACTGCGGGGCCGCAAGCCGTGTCGGCGCGGTGTGGCTGATCAAGCGCGTGCTGCAGGATGGGTGGCCCGTCGAGAAGGCGACCGAAGAAGCCAAGTTCATCGGCCTTCGTGGCGCGCCGCTCGAACAGTTCGCACTGAAATACATCGCCGAGCACAAGAAGTAGGCATTCCTGGGCCAGAGTGGCAGGGACGATACCTTTTCGGGTCGCCTTGCATTGACAGGCCCTCGGCCCCAAGGTGATACTGTCGACTCGTCCTGGCGCGGCGATTTCCCGACTTGATGGGCCGCGCACTTCAGCCGCGATGGCGGCTGACGCCAAACCTATCTAAGTCGCGAAACCCGCGACGCAAACCGCGGGTTTTTGTTTTATTGGCAACCACAGCGCACTCTTTGAAGGAGCAATTGAATGGCGCAGTTCACGTTCTCGTCTGAGTCGGTTTCCGAGGGTCACCCCGACAAGGTGTGCGATTACATTTCCGACTCGATTCTCGACGCGTGCTTCGAACAGGACGCGCAGAGCCGCGTCGCGTGCGAGACGCTCGTCAAGAGCGATCATGTCGTCCTCGCCGGAGAAATCACCACCAACGCCAAGCTCGACTACGACAAGATTGTGCGGCGGGCGGTCAAAGAGATCGGCTACACGGACGAGAGCGAGCCGTTCTGCGACACGACTCTGAAGATCCTGTCGCTCATCACCAAACAGTCGAACGAGATCGATCAGGGGGTGACATCGACGACGAGCCAGAGCGGGGATCAAGGCGCCGGAGACCAGGGGATCATGTTCGGTTACGCGACGAACGAATCCGAGGAGATGATGCCGCTCCCGATTCTGCTCGCGCACAAGCTCACCTACGGTCTCGCCGCCGATCGCAAAGCCAACAAAGTCGATTTCCTCCGCCCCGATAGCAAGTCGCAAGTCTCCGTCGTCTACGACGGCAACACTCCCAAACAGGTTGCGTGCGTCGTCGTTTCCACGCAACATACGCCTGCGGCAGACCAGAAACGGATTACCGAGTACGTGCGCGAAGATCTCGGGCCTCGCGTGCTGGGCAACTGGTGGCGGAAGGACCTGCTGCTACTCGTCAATCCGACCGGCAGCTTCACGCACGGTGGACCGTCGGCTGACGCTGGTGTGACCGGCCGCAAGATCATCGTGGACACTTACGGCGGGTGGGGCCGCCACGGCGGCGGCGCATTCAGCGGCAAGGATCCGTCCAAGGTCGATCGCAGCTCGGCATATTTTTGCCGGTACGTCGCGCGGCAGGTTGTTTCCAACGGCTTCGCGAAGAAGGCGGAGATTCAAGTCGGCTACGCCATTGGGATGGCCAAGCCGGTATCGGTCAAGGTGGATACGTTCGGTACAGGGGACGAAGACAAAGCCGCCAAGTACGTGATGGACAGCTTCGACTTCCGCCCGCGCGCGATTATCGACACCCTCAACCTGCTGCGCCCGATCTATCGCAAGACCACCAACTACGGGCACTTCGGCCGCACCGGCCTGCCCTGGGAAGAGCCGGTCGCCGTCGCCGCGAAGTAGAACGGTTGCCAGTTGTGCCAGTGGCCGGTTGCCGGTTCCAGTAACTGGTAACCACCGGTCACCGGTCACTGGCAACTGGCAACCCGTCCGCGTAGCCCTTCCGCGCCGCAGGCGCCGCCTTCTGCGGAGCAGCCTTCCGGCGAAGCCGGCCTTCCCGCGTAAGCGGGCCTACTGCAACTGAAACCTCACCGTCACGGTCATCACGACCGAGACTGGTTGTCCGTTGAGTCGTGTGGGTGTGTAAAGCCACTGACGGACCGCCGCGAGTGCCGCCTCGTCTAGAAGCGGCGCGGATCGCAAAACGCGCGCGTCCTGAACGCGGCCCTCGACACCAATCACGGCTTCGATGATCACTGTTCCCTGCGCACGAGCCGCTTGCGCAATCGGCGGGTAGATCGGAGCGACATCGCGAATCTTTTCGGGTGGCTTGATATCTCCACCAGGACGAATCGGTGTGTCGATCCTGGCGGGAGGCGGTGGCGGTGGCTGCAATCAGCGCCGTGCCGCCCTCGACAATGCCCATCTCATGCAGCCCGGACGCTGCCGGATCGGCGATCTCGATGTCGAACTCCGGTTCGCTGGCGATCGTGTCAGGCGTCTCGATCGGCGCTGCGTGCTTGTTGACGGCAGGCTTCGGTGCGTCGGCGCGGTGTACCGGGGGCGGCGCTGGAAGCGGTGCAAGTGCCACGGGTACAAAGATGACCGCATCGTGTGGAACTGGCAGTGCGCCCGTCGCCATCAGCGGCACGATGAAGACGATGAGTACTGCGACGGTGTGGAACGCAAGCGAGACCGGGACCGTGTACCATTTGCGGCTCCCGACCTTGACGGACGGATCTGTGACATCGCCGAAGAGATCGCGGGGCATCGAAGCCTCCTTCGCAAGCGCTCGATAGGCACTCGCGCGAAACGCGACCATCGGCCGATGTCGTCTGTCTGTCTACGTTAGACACCACAAAAATGAAAAGGCCCTGCAGGAAATCCTGGCAGGGCCTTCTGTTGGTCGCCGGTTTCCGGTCACCGGTCGCCAGTTCTTACCGGCGACTGGCAACTGGCGACCGTCGTGTTGTTATCGTCAGTTCGCCGGCTTGATCGAGGTGACGGCGATCGTCTTCTGGCCGTCCTTCTCGCCCACCGTACCGGTCACGGTGACGCGCTTGGCGACGAAGTCGAGCAACTTCGCATTGCTGTTCGCAGCGTAATCGCCGGTGATGGTGTAGATCGCATCGGCGGTCATGATGCCGGCGGGTAGACCTTTCTTGGCACAAGCCATTGCGCAGCCCGCGTGGTCGTCGCCCTTACCACCAGGGGCCTTCTTCACGGCGCACGCGACATCGACCACTTCACCCGTTACGGTCTGCGTGGCCTGAGCGAACAAAGGGGAAGCGAGAGCAGCCACAAGCGCCGCACTAGCCGCCACCGCAAATATCTTCCGCATCTCCGGAGCTCCTTGAAAAGGGTTGTCTGAGGCTGTGTTGAGCGAATCACTTTTAACGTCACGAGTCGCGAGTGTCAACTACTACGCTTGGACGCGCTGGTCAGTAACAAGGATCCCGTGACGACGCGCCAGCGAAACTCGGGGCGAAAGCACGTCGCGTGTGCTACCGTGACGATCCTTCCCGCTAGGAGAGTAGAGCATGCACAGGCTGGGCTGTACGATTGGCGTGGCTCTTCTGCTGAGCTTAGGCGCTCGGCCTTCCGCACAGCCGGCATCGCCAACCATCGATGAGCTCTTGAACCTCAGACGCGTCGGCAGCCCTGCCGTCGCACCCGACGGGCGAAGCGTCGCGTACACGCTGCGGGAAACCAACTGGGACGACAACGAATTCGAAACCGAGATCTGGGTTGCGACCGGTGGCAGCGAACCTCGCCAGCTCACGAGCGCCCGCAAATCCAGCTCACAACCGGCGTGGTCACCCAACGGTCGATGGCTGGCTTTTGTTTCCGATCGCGATGGCAAGCGACAGCTCTATCGAATCGCGGTCGATGGCGGCGAGGCCGAGCGTCTGACGAACGGCGACGAAGGCATCACCGCCTTTGCGTGGGCGCCCGACAGCGAGCGGATCGCGTTCACGATGACCGATCGCATTGCCGACAGCGTCAAGGAGCGCGAAAAGCAATTCGGCGACATCCGCATCGAAGACGAAGACCGGCGCATGTCGCATCTGTATGTGATCTACGCCAATCGCAGCGGCACGAGCTGGGCGCCGCCATCGGCGCTCACCAAAGGTGCTTTTGTGGTGGGGTCGTTTGACTGGGCGCCGGATGGCGCATCCATCGCCTTCGATCATCGTGTGTCGAGCGACCCGGCAGACGGCGGCTCTGCTGACATTTCAGTGGTCGCCGTCGACACCGGCGCGCTGACGAAGGTGGTCACGCAGGCGGGCCCCGATGCGAATCCGCGATGGTCACCGGACGGGGCGCGGCTCGCGTTCGTGTCGTCGATGGCCAAGCCGTTCTTCTACTATCAGAACAGCGTCATCGCGGTGATCGAACCGCGCGAGGGCGCCCAGCCGCAAAGCCTCACCGACGCCTTCGACGAGGACCCGGCGCTGCTCGCGTGGAACGCGCGCGGCATGTTCTTCTCGGCGTCTCAGCGAACGGCGACCGCGCTCTTCCGCCTCGATCCGGTCACTCGGGAGATTGTTCGTCACCAGCCGCACGACCAGTGGATTGGCTCGGCTTTCTCGTTCTCGCGGGACGGCGCCACCGTCGCCTTCGTCGGCTCAGGTCCTTCAGACTTTCCCGAGGTGTATGTCGCGCCGGTCGCGTCGCTCGTCAAAGCTCAAAAGCTGACGAACACCAGTGCGCAGGTCGCGTCGTGGCCGAAGCATGCACGCGAGGTCGCTCGCTGGAAGAGTCAGGACGGCGCCGAGATCGAGGGCGTGCTGCACAAGCCGGTGGACTTTCAGGCGGGTCGACGCTATCCGCTCCTGGTCGTGATCCACGGTGGACCGACGGGCATCTCACGACCGGTTCCGTATTCCAACAGTGTCGGCTACTACCCAATCGACCTCTGGCTGGCGCGGGGCGCGCTCGTCCTCGAACCCAACTATCGTGGGAGTGCGGGATACGGCGAAAAGTTCCGCTCGCTCAATGTTCGCAATCTGGGCATCGGCGACGCGTGGGACGTCATCTCAGGCGTGGACCACCTCGTCTCGCAAGGCATGGTGGACCGCGATCGCGTGGGCGCGATGGGTTGGAGCCAGGGTGGCTACATCTCGGCCTTCCTGACGACCAAACACGCGGATCGCTTCAAAGCCATCTCGGTTGGTGCCGGCATCTCGAACTGGATGACCTACTACGTCAATACCGATATTCATCCATTTACTCGTCAGTACCTGAAGGCGACGCCGTGGGACGATCCGAAAATCTACGCCGACACGTCGCCGATGACCTACATCAAGACGGCGAAGACGCCGACGCTCATCCAGCACGGCGATCAGGACCAACGGGTGCCAGTGCCCAACGCCTTCGAGTTGTATCAAGGGCTTCGCGATCAAAACGTGCCGGTGCAGTTGGTGCTCTTCAAGGGATTCGCTCATCCGTTGAACAAGCCCAAGGCCAACCGCGCCGCGATGCAGCAGAATCTCGATTGGTTCAACAAATACCTCTGGGGGACGGGTGACACTACGCATTGAGCGATTGAGTGAATGCGTGATTGGGCGATTGCATTGGGTGATTTTTTGATTGGGTGATTGGGAGTGGGCGATTGCCCATCGCACGGAGCGGCGGTCTTCAGACCCGCCGGCGAGGACGCCTATGTCGACAACAGCTGTGAAGCGCAGTCGCGTTTCTCTTTTCGCGGTGGCATTTCCAATCGTGGCGCTCATCGGGTTGGCACCGGCACGGCCGATGGCACAGACGCCGGTGTCGCAGGCGACCACACGCGTGGTGGCCATTCGCGGTGCGACCATCCTCACCGTCACGCGCGGGACGATTCAGAACGGCACGATCGTCCTGCGGGATGGCAAGATTGCCGCCGTCGGAGGCGCGAACACGCAGGTGCCGACGGGCGCCGACGTCATCGATGCGTCCGGCCGATTTGTGTCGCCTGGCATCATCGACGCGCACTCGCACATCGCCGCCGACTCGATTAACGAAGGCGGCACCACCGTCAGCTCGATGACCGGCATCGGCGATGTGCTCGATCCGACGGACATCAACGTGCTGCGTGATCTCGCCGGCGGCCTCACCGTCGCCAACGTGCTGCATGGCAGCGCAAACCCAATCGGCGGTACTAACGCCGTGATCAAGCTGCGGTGGGGCAAGACGCGACCAAGTGAGCTGCTCTTCGAAGGAGCGATGCCGGGAATCAAGTTCGCGCTGGGCGAGAATCCGAAGCGCCCGGGAAGTGGCACGCAGACCGTGCGTCGGTATCCGGCCACCCGTCCAGGGGTCGAATACGTCATCCGGGACGCATTCACGCGTGCCAAGGCCTACCAGCGCGAATGGCAGGACTACGAGCAGCGTCGCAAAGCCGGCGACGACCTTCTCCCGCCACGTCGCGATCTTCAGCTGGAACCATTGGTCGAGATCCTCGAAGGCAAGCGTCTGGTGCACGCGCACAGCTACCGTGCCGACGAGATCCTGATGCTCATTCGGCTCGCCGACGAGCTGGGCTTCAAGATCGCGACCTTCCAGCACGTGCTCGAAGGCTACAAGGTGGCCGACGAGATCGCTGCTCACGGCGCCGGGGCCTCGACGTTCTCCGACTGGTGGGCCTACAAAGTCGAAGCCGAGGACGCCATCCCCTATAACGCCGCCATCATGCACAAGCGCGGCGTGCTCGTCTCGATCAACTCGGACAGCGCCGAGCACGCACGACGTCTGAATACTGAAGCCGCCAAGAGCATGCACTGGGGCGGCCTCACCGAAGACGAAGCACTGGCGTTCGTCACCATCAATCCGGCCAAACAGCTGCGCATCGACAGCCGGGTAGGCTCACTGGAGGTCGACAAGGACGCGGACGTCGTCATCTGGAACAAGCATCCGCTCAGCACCTATGCCATCGCCGATCGCGTGTACATCGACGGTCAGTTGTATTACGACCGGCTCGCTGAGGAACGACGACTGACCGACGCGCGCTCCGAAAAATCAAAGCTGGCGGCAGCAGAAGGTCAGAAGGCGCCTGTAACCGATCAGACGTCCCCGCCGCCGGACGGTGATCAGTGGCCAGTGGCCAGTGGCCGGCCGCCAGCGAGCGCGACGGCTGATCGGGACGAAGGCCTTGGAGGAGTCAGCGAGGCGCAGGCCGCTGCTCCGGCGAGCGGCCCCGTTATCGCCATCACCAACGCACGCATTCACCCCATCTCGCGACCGACGATCGAGCGCGGCACGATCGTCGTGAGAAACGGCGTCATCGCATCGATCGACGCCGTCGCGTCGGCGCCGGCCGGCGCGCACGTCATCGACGCGAACGGCGCCGATGTCTATCCCGGTTTCATCGACGCGCGCAGCACACTCGGGCTCATCGAGCCTGGACCGCGCGGGTTCGAGGACACGCAGGAGCTGCTCGAGATCAATGCCGCCGTCCGCGCGCAGCGGTCCTATCACTCCGACAGCGATGCCATTCCTGTCGCTCGCGTCAACGGTATTACCACCGTGGGCGTGGTACCGGCGGGTGGGCTCATCGGTGGTCAAGCGGCGGCGATGAACCTCGATGGCTGGACGTGGGAAGAAGCCACCTTGAAGCCGTACATCGGCGTCAGCTTTCAGTTCCCCAACATCAGCGGCGGAGGCGGTGGCGGAGGTGGTGGTGGCGGCGGGGGCGGCCACAACGCCGGACACGACCCGCAACTACGAGGACCTCAAGCGCGAGCGCGACGCCCGTGTCAAAAAGGTGGACGAGCTGATCGAGCGCGCCAAGGCCTATGCGCGTGTCCCGGCTGCTGAGCGCCGCACGGATTGGACGCTCGAAGCCATGGTTCCGATCGTCGAAGGGCGGTTTCCGCTGTTCGTTCAAGCGAACACCGAGGAGCAGATTCGCGGCGCCATCGCCTTTGCCGATCGCCATGGCATCAAGATCGTGCTCACGGGTGCGATTGAGTCGCCCGATTGTTGCGCCGCTCCTCAAGGAGAAGAGCATCCCGGTCATCCTCGGCTCGGTGCTCGCGCTGCCCACGCGCGAGGACTTCCATCACGCCGCCGCGTATCGCGCCGCCGGCGAGTTGGCCGAGGCCGGTGTGAAATTCGCATTCGGCACCGGCGATTACAGCGACGTGCGGTTGTTGCCTTACGAAGCCGCGATTTCGGTCGCGTGGGGCCTGCCGCGTGACCGGGCGTTGCGAGCCATCACGATCGAAGCCGCCGAGATCCTCGGCATCGCCGATCGGGTCGGTAGCCTCGAACCGGGCAAGGTCGCCAACTTCGCAATCTGGAACGGAGACCCTCTCGAGCTGCGGACGGCCGTGCCTCGCGTCTTCATCGCCGGGCGCGAAGTCGGCGCGGAAACCAAGCACACGCTCTTATACGAACGCTGGCTCAATCGGCCGGCACCTGCAAAGAGCGGAGGCACGCGATGACTCGCGGGCTCACAGTCGCAGCCTTCGCCATGGGGCCATTCCTGCTGCTGGCAGGACTGCAAGCGCAGGCTCCCTACACCTATGCCATCCAGGGCGCACGCATCGTCTCCGTGTCGGGACCGGTCATCGACAACGGCACGGTCGTCTTTCGCGATGGTGTCATCGCAGCCGTCGGGGCGAACGTCAACGTGCCGGCAGGCGCGCAGGTCCTGCAGGGCAAGGGACTGACGGTCTATCCGGGACTCATCGACATGGGGACGACGATGGGTCTGGACATGCCTGCGGTGCCACGGGCCGAGAACCCACGGACGACCGAGGACGTGGAGAGGGTCAAAAACGACTATCTGCTGCGCGCACAGTTTCGCGCCGCTGACCATGTCAATCCGTCTGCAGCAGTGTTGGCCCGTGCGGCGGCCGCCGGCATTACGTCGGTGCTGGCGACGCCATCCGGTGACGCCATTCGCGGGCAGAGTGCGCTCGTGAATACCGTGTTGCCTCCTGACGAGCCACAGATTGGTGCTGTCGCCGACGATCGCAAGGGCGCGATGGTGGTTCGCACGCCGGTCGCGCTGCACGTGACTTTTTCGGCGCGGCCGGCTGGGGGCAACGCGTATCCAAACTCGTTGATGGGCGTGATCGCGTTCGTCCGTCAATCGTTCCTCGACGCACAGCATTACGCTCTCGTGCAGAAGCGCGTTGAAGCGGCCACGCCCGCGGCGAAGTCGACTGCGTCTCGCGTGTCGTATGAACCCGCGTTCGAAGCCATGCAGTCGGCGCTGGCGGGGCGGCAGCCGGTGGCGTTCCGCGCGCAGGCAGCGCGCGAGATTCTACGCGCGCTCGACATGGCCAAGAGCTTCAAGCTCAATCCGATCATCACCGACGGCCGCGAAGCCGATCAGGTCGTGGCCGACCTGAAGTCGGCCAATGCTCGCGTGATCTTCAGCCTCGAGTTCCCGACCCGGCCAGAGACGTTGGCGCCGGATGCAGACGAGGCGCTGCGAACGCTGCGCATGCGCTCCAACACGCCGAAGGTTCCGGCCGCACTCGACAAGGCCGGTATCGTGTTCGCGTTCGAATCCGCCGGACTGAGCGAGCCGAAGGACTTCATCAAAAACGCTTCCAAGACCGTTCAGCAAGGCTTGTCGCGCGACGAAGCCATCAGGGCGCTTACGCTCGATGCCGCGACCATCGCAGGCGCCGCCGATCGCGTGGGTTCACTCGAGGCCGGCAAGATCGCAAACCTCCTCGTCACGGAAGGTGACCTCTTCGACGAGAAGATGACGATCAAGCACGTGTTCGTGGATGGGAGGCCGGTCAACCTCGATATCCCGAGTCCCAGAGGAAATCGACGCGGAGCTCAGTAAACAGGCCGGCCACAGAGACGCAGAGGCACAGAGAGCTTGGAAATACGTAGCCACGAAGGGCACGAAGCCACGAAGAAGAAGTACTTAAGTTCCTTCGTGTGCTTCGTGCCTTCGTGGCTAAATTTCTTCGTAAGACTTTCTCTGAGTCTCTGTGACTCTGTGGCGTGTACGTCCGTCACTTGATAGCACCAAACGGGATATCGAGGATCGGATACTCCTGCCAGTCCCTGAAGTTGAAGTGCCACCACTCGTTGGGTTCGACCGTGAACCCGTGCTTCTCCATCACCGCGCGCAGGAGATCGCGACGACCACGCGCGTCGGGGGAGCCCCCGCGATAGTCGGGATAGGCGCGACGGGTAAACTCGTCATACTCGCTTGGCATCGTGACCGGCGTCCCGAACGCGAGGTCGTACATTGACAAGTCGATCGCCGCGCCGCGATTGTGCTTCGACCCGGCCGCAGGGTCGGCGACGAATTCCCGCAGCGCCGGCGGCGTGGCGTCCCAGAACAGCTTGGTCACGGCCCACGGACGGTAACCATCGTGGAGCACGAGCCCATAACCGTGTGAGCCCAGCTCGCGATGCGCGTTGACCAGCGCGGTCGGCGGCCGGACGTTGGAGAAACGCGCGGGCCTCCTGGTAAACGGGTTTGCCAAGGAAGTTCTTGGTGCTCGCGTAGCGGATGTCGAGTTTGACGGTGGGGTCGAGCTTGACGATCTCAACGAGATCGGGCGCCCGGGTGGCCTTCGGATCGCGAGGCGGGCCTTGCGAAGCGATGGCGAACACCGCGGCCACATTCGCGCAGAAACACAGCGTCAGGACGCCAACTCGCGGGCACGTGGCGGGTCGCTTGGTCATGATTTGGCCCCCGTGAACCGGCTACAATATTGGGCCAGCTTCGTTACAGGGCCTGTCCCCCGGTGACAACTGATGACAGGGCCTGTCCCCCGATGACAGGGCCTGTCCCCCGATGACGGGGCCTGGCCCCAATCGCGAACGGTGATGCCGGCGTGAACGTAGTTTCCAGATCAAGGGAGATTCTGCAATGACGGGTCGTTATCGCGCCACCTGGACCGTCACCATCGGCACGGCATGCCTCGCCGCACTCGTCACGGGCACGGTGGTCCCCGTTGCCGTAACTGCGCAGGCGCCTGGCGCGTCGCCCGAGGTGACCTTCACCAAGGACATTGCTCCCATCCTCCAGCGGAGTTGTCAGAACTGTCACCGCCCGGACGGCGTCGCCCCGATGCCGCTGACGACCTACGAAGAGGTGCGGCCGTGGGCGCGCGCGATCAAGCAGCGCACCGGATTGGGTCCGCGGGCAGGCGTGATGCCGCCGTGGTACGTCGAGAAGAACATCGGCATTCAGCACTACAAGGACGACCCGTCGCTGAGCGAGGAAGAGCTCGCCAAGGTCGCGAAGTGGGCGGACTCGGGCGCGCCACGGGGCAACCCCGCGGACATGCCGCCGCCCATCAAGTGGGCCGATGGCGGCGAGTGGCGAATCGGCAAGCCCGATCTCGTGGTTTCGACCAAGGAGTTGCTCGTCAAGGGTGACGCCCCCGATTGGTGGGGCGAGATCGAGAGCGTTCCGCTCGGCCTCACTGAGGATCGTTATGTGGCGGCCGTCGAGATCCGCGAAGTGAACGACGTGCCGAAGAGCGGCACTGGTCGCGAAACGGTCGGCGGCAGGTACGTCTTTCACCACATGATCTGGAGTACGCGCGTGCTCTCGGATGTTCCCGAGAACGCCGAGTTGACGTTGGAGCTCGTGCTGAGCAACCCGGACGCGGTCACGCCGTGGCCCGTGCACGAAGTGGGCCGCAACCCCGACGTCTTCGACGAGCTCTCCGGCCGGTTGCTGAAGGCGGGCTCCAGCATCGTGTCCGATTCGGTGCACCTGCACTCGAACGGTCGCGACACGAAAGCCAAGCTCGAGGTCGGCTTCAAGTTCCATCCCAAGGGCTACGTGCCGAAGCTTCGTCGTTCGCCCACGCGTCAGTTCGGCAACGGCGTCGACATCGACATCAAGCCGATGGAGGCCAATCAGCAACTCCACGCCTACACTGTGCTGCAGGAGCACACCAAGCTCACCTCGTTCGAACCGCACCTCCACGCACCGGGCGCGCGCATGTGCATCGAAGCCATCTGGGGATTCAACATCCAGACGCTCACGTGCGCCGGCTACGATCACAACTGGGTTCGCGGCTACGACTACGACGACGATCACGCGCCGCTGCTGCCCAAGGGGACCATCCTGCACATCATCGGCTACATGGACAACTCGCCGAACAACAAGAACGTTCCCGATCCGCGCAACTGGCAGGGCTCCGGCAACCGATCGGTGGCCAACATGTTCATCGACCTCGGCATGGGCCTGTCGCTCACCGACGAGCAGTTCGAGGCCGAGATGGCCAAGCGACGCGAGAAGATGAAGCTGACGCAGCAGGATGTGATGATCGGTTGCCCGTTGTGCAACGTGCCTCCTCGTCGGCCCACGCCCACGACGAACACCACATCGTCGCCGTCCGCCAGCACGAGGCCGCCGCAGCAATGACTCGGCGGCTGGGTCTGTCGACTGGACTGCTGTTCGTTTGCGCAGTCCTCCTCACGCACGCGCAGAGCTATTCGAGCGGCCAGAACGCATCGCCGGCCTTCGAGGGCTGGGAGAAGAACAGCGACGGCTCGTTCAACTTTCTCTTCGGTTACATGAACCGGAACTGGGAAGAGGAGTTGAACGTCCCGATTGGCCCCGACAACAACATCGAGCCGGGTGGCCCCGACCAGGGGCAACCGACGCGACTGCTTCCCCGGCGCAATCGATTCGTCTTTCGTGTCCGCGTGCCGGCCGATTGGGGGAAGCAGGAGCTGATCTGGACGCTGACCACGAAGGGCAAGACCGAAAAGGCCTATGCCTCGCTCAAGCAGGACTACTTCATCGACGACGTGGTCATCGCGTCCGAGACGGGAGCGCTGGGCGCCGGGACGAGCAGTCCCGAGATTCGCGCCAACAAGCGGCCTGAGGTCAAGCTCGATGGCGACAAGACACGCTGGGTCAAGGTCGGCGAACCGCTGACGCTCGTCGCGTGGGTCGCCGACGATGGCGTGCCGAAGGGCAGAGCGGGTGGCGTGGGATCGGCGCCACGCCCGTCCGCCAACGTCACACCCGCGGTGCCGCGCAACCCGGCGTTCACACCGCCGTCACGCATCACGGTCGGCAAGCGTGTTGGTCTCCATCTTTCGTGGTTTGTGTATCGCGGCGACGGTAGCGTCCGCTTCGATCCCGCGCAGGTCAAGGTGTGGGAGGAGACGCGCGCCGGCGCCAACTCGCCCTGGGCGCCGCTGTGGGTGCCGCCGCCAGTTCCACCCGAAGGGCGTTACGAAGCGCGAGCGACGTTCGACCGGCCTGGCACGTACGTCCTGCGGGCACGGGCCGACGACGGCGCGTTGTTCGGCGATGCGGATCTGACGGTGACGGTCACGCAGTAAGGGCTAGTGACTTCCGCCTCGAAGGTGGAAACCACGCGATATTTGTTGTAACTCGTGGCTATGTTTGTTGTAACTCGTGGCTTCCGGCTTTAGCCGGAAGATCGGAGGCGCGATAGCGAACCAGCTGTTACAGTCCCCTAGCGCATCAGTTGCACCCAGTTCTGCACGACCGTGAGCTGATCCAATGTCGACTTCGGATCGCTCTTGACCATCACGAAACGTTTGCCATCCGGAGCGACGTCGAAGGGAGGACTTTGCCCGGCTCCAGTGTACGGTCCCGCAAACAAGCGACGAGGTTTGCCCACTAGCAGGCCTCGAGGCATATCCCAAGTCACAGCCATGACCGCGTCACCCTGTCGATAGAACAGCTCGCGACCGTCATTCGCCCAGCGGGGAAACATGCCACCATCATTGGAGATCGCAACCCGTTGGCCCAGCCCTGGAAAGGGCTCGAGATATATCTCGTACCGTCCTGACTCGTCGGACTGATAGGCGATCCAACGGCCGTTCGGCGAGACCTGGCCCTGCCACTCGTTCGACGGCCCCGCGAGCAATGGGCGTACCGCGCCAGCGCGCCGGAACACCATGAGGTTCTCGCTGGCGTTGGCGTTGTCTCTTGTGTGAAAGACCAATTCTTGACCGTCGGGTGTCCACGAGTCTGGGTAGCTGCCACGTCCAGGTTCGGATTCCACTAGAACTGTTCGCTGACCGCGGCCATCCGCGGCTACTTCCTCGATGCCTCGGCCGCTGCTGAATGTCACTCGTCTCCCGTCGGGCGTCCAAGGCGACTCGAGGTTGTGGCCCTCGGTGGTCACGCGGCTCTTCGTCCCGTTCTCGGCGTCATAAATCCAGAGGTCCGATCGCCGAGTCTCGTCATTCACCGACACGACGATACGCCGTCCGTCGGGTGATACGTGTGGAATGCGAAAGGCCGCTCTGTCGTTACTGATCGGCGTTTCGACACCCTGCCGATCGACCCAGACGAGTTGATGCCGATCCCCAGTGCTCGCGTACGCCAACAGGCCGGACTGCGAGATCGCGAAGAACGCGGCACCGCCTCCGGGGCCGCGCTCGACCGAATCCACGATGGACATCGGGGAACCCGTGATCGTCAATGTGTCGAGGTCAAAGGGGACGACCCGTACCGATCCAGGCGACTGCCCGTAGACGATATGGCCGCTGATCGAGAACCGCGGCTGGGCAATCTCGACGGTGCCCAGCACGGCCGGTCCTTCAAGCGCCGCGTCGGACGTCCGCGCGAGAATCTCGCTTGCCAGTGCCGTCGAGTCTGATCGTCGCGAGCGCATCACTCGGGAATCGATCGCCGGTCGCGTACAGAATGGTCTGACCTCCCGGCAGGATGTCGGGCCAGGCAGCAAGACCGGCGCCTTCGATCCGCTGGGGTACACCTCCGGCCGCAGCAACCTTGGACAGACCATCCGTAGCAGTTGCAAAGACGATCAGGTCGTTACCGCCCCAACTGCCTCCAGCGCTGAGCGTCGGAACGCCGCAGATGCGGATGGGGTTTCCACCAGCAACCGACACCTTCTGCAGGGCTCCACTGGCGAAGAACGCCACCGATCGCCCATCCGGGGAGAAGAAGGGTTGCCGAGCGCCCGTCGTACCGGGTATCGGCCTGGGTTCGAGACTGGGAAGCTCGCGGATGAAGAGCTGCGAGTGCCCCTCGAACTCGGAGACGAATGCGATGGCCGACCCATCGGGCGAAAGGGCAATGGGGTACGCGCGATCGCGAACGGTGAGCTTGTGGCCCGGTGGCAGGTCGATGAGCGTGCGCGTGATCGGGCGCAGAAGCCGCTGGCGGGGTCATGCCAGGGCGGAGCCAAAGAACTGCGCCGAGTGCGAGTGCCAGCAGCGCGGCGGCGACCCAGCCGAGGGGTGCAAGCAGGCGACTTCGCTGGACCGTCGGTACCGCGCCGACCGCTCCCGACTCTCCAACCGCGTCGATCATGGGCCGCGCATCGCCGATATCACGCAGGCGGTGTTTCAGATCTTTCGTCAGGCAGCGACGCAGGAGCGCCTGAATCCCGGCCGGAAGGTCAGTGGGCAGCTGCGTCCAGTCGGGTTCGCGGTCGAGGACCTTCACCAGCGTGTCGGTGACCGTTGGTCCGGCAAACGCCGCGCGGCCGGCGAGCATTTCATACAGCACGCAGCCGAACGACCAGATATCGGTGCGCTTGTCGACGGTTTGCCCGCGCGCCTGTTCCGGGCTCATGTAGGCGGCGGTTCCCAGGATGATGCCCGTGCGCGTCGCTGCGTCGAGAATGGTTGGTGATTGGGCCGCGTCGGGCAATTCGTCGGTCGATCCCGGCTTCGCCAGACCGAAGTCGAGCACTTTGACGGCGCCCTGGGCCGTCACCATGATGTTGGCGGGCTTCAGATCGCGATGGACGATTCCTCTCTCGTGGGCGGCATCGAGCGCCTCGACAATCGCACCAGCGATGGACACCGCGTCCTTGATTCGTAGTGGTCCTCGACCGATCCGCGAGGACAGCGTCTCGCCCTCGACGAGCTCCATCACGAGGGCATGACCGTCTGACGTCCGCTCCAGCGCGTGAACGGTGGCGATGTTGGGGTGATTCAGCGACGCGAGCACGCGCGCCTCTCGAGCAAAACGCGCGAGCCGCTCGTCGTCTTTCGAAAACGCAGACGGGAGCACTTTGATCGCGACGTCACGCCCGAGGGCGACATCACGGGCGACGGTAGACCTCGCCCATGCCGCCTTTTCCAAGGGGGGCGAGGATTTCGTAGCTCCCGATCCGCGTGCCAGGTGTGAGCATGGCTCGTGAGTGGCGGGATTATCGCTCGATTCACCCGGCGAGACGGTTCCGCGGATCTGGCGGCGAATCGCTCGGTAGAATCGTGGAGTGCCGAATCAACCCAGCGCATCGGTCGGCCCCGACGGCCTGCCCGTCAGGGCATTTCGCTCCCCGACAGAATGGAAGCGATGGCTTCTTCGGGAGCATGCCAGGACCAAGGCAGTCTGGGTGCGCTTTTTCAAGAAGGGCACGGGTATCAAATCCATCACCTACGCCGAGGCGCTGGACGAAGCACTTTGTTATGGCTGGATAGACGGCCAAGCGCGTCGTTTCGACGAGCAGTCGTACCTGCAGCGCTTTACCCCACGGCGCCAACGAAGCCCATGGTCGAAGATCAATCGCGATCACGTGGCACGTCTCACCAGAGAGAAGCGCATGCAGCCGGCCGGCCTCGCCGAAGTCGATCGCGCCAAGAAAGACGGACGGTGGGATGCGGCTTACGATTCGTTCGGCAGCGCGTCGCCTCCGGATGACTTCAAAGCGGCGTTGGCCCGGAACAAGAAGGCGAAGGCCTTCTTCGCCACGCTGAGCCGTCAAAACGTCTACGCGATCTACTTTCGCCTGCACCACGCGAAGAAAGCCTGAAACTCGGGCCAGGCGGGTGGCGCAGTTCATTGAGATGCTGGCGGAAGGGCGCACGATCCACCCGCAGGCCGCGAAGCGCGGTTCCCGATCACTGATCACTGATCACTGATCACTGATCACCGATCACCGATCACCGATCACCGAAAAGCCACTCCACCATCCGACCGAATCGATGGCCCCACGCGACCTCGGAGTGCGTCCCTCCCGTGATTTCTTCGTAGGAAAGGTCCTCGCCCTCGATCCAGCCGCCCCTCACGAGGCCCGCCTTCAGCAATCGGGCGTTTTCGAGATGCTGGCGCCCCTCACGCGTCCCCATGTCGACCCAGATCCGCAAACGCGGCTTCGGCCGTGCCTCCCGGACCGTTCGTAGAATCGCCCGGCGGTCCCACCAGACCGACGGCGACATCGCACCGAGACGACCAAAGACATCAGTTCGTTTCAGCCCCAGGTGCAAAGTGACCAGACCGCCAAGTGACGATCCCGCCATGCCGGTGTTGATCGGGTCGGGCAAGGTCCGATAGGTGCTATCGATGAGCGGTTTGAGATCGTCGACGATCAGCCGGCCATACGCGTCGGCTTCGCCACCGCCTCGACGTCGGTCGTACGTAGGTGTGTACTCGTGGACTCGCCGCGGGCCGGTGTTGGCGATGCCGACGATGATCAGTGGATCGAGGCGTCCGGCCTCAATCAGCTCAGAGGCAGTCTCGCCGACGCGCCAGTGTTCGCCCTTCTTGAACGCCGCCGCCGGATCAAAGAGGTTCTGGCCATCGTGCATGTAGAGCACGGGATAGCGAACTCTGTCGGCTTCATCGTAGCCGGGTGGAAGAAACACCGTAATATCGCGAGCATCGGGCAGGAACTTTGAGCGAAATCGTGCGTGGGTACGGAAAGTCGACGTCGATGTTGGCACCTGCATTCAGTATAGGCTCTTAGCGAGGCTTCGCCTCGGACCCGCGAGCATGTGTCGTATGGCTCCGCCTCGCTAGTTACAGCATTGGCTTTGCCCGCCCCCGGCGGGCCGAACCGCCGATCATCCGATGCATCGAACCCATCACAAGTGGCATTCCCATTCGCTCCAGCGCGACATGGATCTGCTGATCTTCGGCCATGCCGGTCCGCCGATGATCGTGTTTCCCTCATCGATGGGCGCGTTCTTCGAATACGAAGACCGCGGGATGATCGACTCGCTGGCCGGCAAACTGGAGCACGGCGCGCTGCAGCTGTTCTGCGTCTCGTCGGTAGACGGCGAGAGTTGGTACAACCGGCATACCCACCCGCGCAATCGCGTGCGGCGTCACCTTCAGTACGAGGACTTCATCCTCGGCGACGTCGTCCCACTGATCCACCACGTCAATCAACATCCGACGATTGGCGTGACCGGCTGCTCGTTTGGCGCGTACCACGCGTTGATCTTCGCGCTGCGACAGCCTTACACCTTCACCTGCTGTGTGACGATGGGCGGGGCTTTTGAAATTGGTCAGTTTCTGAATGGCTACTTCGACGAAGACTGTTACTTTCTCAATCCGGTGGCGTTCCTTCCCAATCTGTCGGATGCCTACTATCTCGACCAGTTTCGCCGGAACAAGTGGGTGCTCGTCACAGGCGAGCACGACATTTGTCGTGCCGCCAATGAGTCTTTCTCGTCGCTCCTGCACCACAAGGGGATTCCGCACAGTCTGCACGTCTGGGGGAATGGGTCGAAACACGATTGGTCGGACTGGCGACCGATGGCGGCGGCGTACCTTCCATAGGTGCGACGGGCCCGCCTTCGCGGCCGAAGGCCGCTCCGGCGAGGTCTCGCCGTAGCTCGCGCGGATTCGATTGTGCGAGCGGAGGCGGATGCGACAGGTGCGACTAGTGCGACAGGTGCGGTGCACGGGTGCCCGGGTGCGGCAGGTGCGGTGCGTGGGGCCTGGCGATTGGGGCGCGATGCGTTCGAAGTAAGCTGATAGGCCATCCCCTGTCTGTTGGAACCGGGGCTTGTCACGACGGGCGGCAAAGTTCACATGAAGCGAATTGGCGTTCTGTTCGGAATGGAAAACACGTTTCCGCCAGCCCTGGTCGAGCGCATCAACTCGTTCGAGATGCCGGAAGTCACGGCGGAATACGTGCAACTGGGCGGCGTGCGGATGGCGGAGCCCAGTCGCTATGCGGTCATCGTCGATCGAATTTCGCACGACGTGCCCTTTTACCGTGCGTTCCTGAAGAACGCCGCGCTCGACGGCGCCTACATCATCAACAATCCATTCTGGTGGAGCGCTGATGACAAGTTCTTCAACTACGCACTGGCCACGAAGATTGGCGTCGCGGTCCCGAAAACCGTTGTTCTGCCGCATAAGGAGCACCCTCCCGGGACCACTGATCGTTCGATGCGAAACCTGCAGTACCCGCTCGACTGGCCGTCCGTGTTCGAATACGTCGGCTTTCCCGCGTTTCTCAAGCCGTTCGATGGCGGCGGCTGGCGTGACGTCCACAAGGTCAACAGCCCTGAAGAGTTTTTCGCCGCCTACGACCAGACGCGCACCCTGTGCATGACGCTGCAGACGGCGGTCAACTTCAAGGAATACTTCCGCTGTTATGTCGTCGGCCAGGAGGACGTGCGGATCATGCCGTACGACCCGCGTCAGCCCTTCCACGAACGGTACGTGAAGAATCCGCCGGCCTACGATCCGGCGCTGCTCGCGCGCGTCGAGCACGATGCGCGCCTGGTGTGTCGCGCGCTCGGTTACGATCTCAACACCGTCGAATTCGCCGTCGAGAACGGAACACCCTACGCGATCGATTTCATGAACCCCGCGCCTGATGCCGATGTGCACTCCGTGGGCCAATCCAACTTCGACTGGATTGTGACCAAGGTCGCCGAACTGGCGGTTCGCAAGGCGGCCGGCCAACGCGAGCCGGTGACCTACCGGTGGGACAGGTTTTTGAGAGGGGAGGCGCGGTAGTGATCTTGTCCGTTTCCAGTTACCAGTGGCCAGTTCAAAGACGTTCTGTTTGTCGATCATGTCCTTTGAACTGGAAACTGATCAACTGATAACTAACACCGCCAGTCGCAAATGAAGCCCTCCTTCACCCTCGGCATCGAAGAGGAATATCAGACGATCGATCCGGAGACGCTCGACCTTCGCTCGCACATCAACACCGAGCTCATCGCGCAAGGAAAGATGCAGCTCAAGGAGAAGGTCAAGGCCGAGATGCACCAGTCGGTCATCGAGGTCGGGACGGGAATTTGTCGAACGATTGCCGAAGCGCGAGCAGACGTCACCGACCTGAGACGACGAACGATTGGTCTCGCGCGTGACCACGGGCTGCTACTCGCCGCCGGCGCCACTCATCCGTTTGCCGACTGGCGGGTGCAGGACATTTACCCGGACGAGCGCTACTTGCAGGTCGTTGAAGACATGCAGCTGGTGGCGCGGTCCAACTTGATTTTCGGTCTGCACGTTCATGTGGGCATCGAAGATCGCGAGACCAGCATTCATCTGATGAACCAGATGCGGTACTTCCTGCCGCACCTGCTCGCCCTGTCCACGAACTCACCGTTCTGGCTCGGCATGAACACCGGCCTGAAGTCGTATCGCTGTAAGGTGTTCGACAAGTTCCCGCGTACGAACATTCCCGACACGTTCACCAGTTGGGCCGACTTCGAGCAGCTCGTCAACCTCCTGATTCGCACGAATTGCATCGACAACGCCAAGCGCATCTGGTGGGACATCCGGCCGCATCCCGTCTTCTCGACGCTCGAAGTGCGGATTTGCGATTTGCCGATGCGGGTCGAGGAGACGCTCGCCATTGCCGCACTGATTCAGGCGACGGTCGCCAAGCTGTACAAACTGCACTCCAGAAATCAGGGCTATCGCCTCTACAGTCGCGCCCTCATCATGGAGAACAAGTGGCGTGCCAGCCGCTATGGTCTCGACGGGATGATGATCGATTTCGGCCGCGAGAAGGAGCTTCCCGCGCGCGAGCTGATTCTCGAATATCTCGACTTCGTGGACGATGTGCTGGACGAGCTCGAGTGTCGCAAGGAAGCGGAGTATGTGCAGACGATTCTCGATCGGGGGACCGGTGCCGATCGTCAACTCAGGGTCTTTGCCGAAACAAACGACTTGCGAAAAGTTGTCGAGTACATGGTCGCCGAAACGGCGGCGGACCTCTGAGGATCAACCTTGCAGATTTCGATGCGATCCTGTCACTCACTACGAGCTTGGTTAACATAATAAAGGGGCCTGTCCCCTTTTATTCAGTGACAATTTTTCGCACATGATTTCCAGAGCCGTCGATCCTGAGCTGCTTCCCGGCGCCCGCAACGCGATTCGGGTCTGTCTCGCTGTCCAACCGACCGAGCGCGTCACGGTCATCACCGATCGCGCCTGCGAGGAAATCGCGGCCAGCCTCGTGCACGAGATCGAGCAAGTAGGCGCCCACTACCGGGCGTTCGTTCTGGAGGACCTCGCTTCACGGCCCCTCACGGCCCTCCCCGCGCCCGTCGCCGACGACATGGAACGCAGCCAGGTCAGCATTTTCGCCGTTCACGTCCAGACCAACGAGCTGACCTCGCGCATGCAGATGACCGACATCGTCAATCGACGAAAGATGCGACATGCGCACATGGTCAACATCAACCGTCAGATCATGCTCGAGGGGATGCGGGCGGATTACCTGAAGGTGGACCGCTTGAGCAGCAAGGTCCTCGATCTCGTGAGCGGCGCGCGCGAGATTCGCGCGACAACGCCGGCCGGAAGCAACTTCCGGACACTCCTCAATCCCGGCTACAAATGGCTGAAGACCAGCGGGCTCATCAGTCCCGACAAATGGGGCAACCTGCCAGGTGGTGAGGTGTTCACATCGCCAGGCGAGGTCGACGGCATGTTCGTCATCGATGGTGTCGTCGGCGACTACCTTTGCGCCAGGTTCGGCAGCCTCGAGAAGATGCCACTCACGGTCCGCATCAAGGCGAACCGGCTGACCGAAGCATTTTCTGAGAACCGCGAGCTCGAAGATGCCTTTTGGAAGTACACCCACACCGATGAGAATTCAGATCGCGTCGGCGAGTTCGCGATCGGCACGAACATCGAGCTCACCCGCGTGATCGGGCATATCCTGCAGGACGAAAAATTCCCCGGCATTCATATCGCCTTCGGCAATCCTTACGGAGAACACACTGGCGCCGAATGGTACTCGTCAACCCATATCGACGTAGTGGGCACACGGTTCGACATCTGGGTCGACGACCAGCCGATCATGCGTGAGGGCCGGTTCCTGCTCTCGGCCTAGTGGTTGCAGGCCGCATTCTTCATGCATCCCTGGCACGATACCTACGTCGATGAAGCGGTCATCGCCACCGGGTTTCCGGTCGTCATCGAGATTCCAAAGGGCAGCAAGAACAAATACGAGTTGGACAAGGAGACCGGCCTCCTGCGACTCGACCGCGTGCTCTACAGCGCCGTCCACTATCCAGCCGACTACGGCTTCATCCCACGCACCTACTGTGACGATGGCGATCCGCTGGATGCGTTGGTGTTGGGGCAGGAGCCGGTGTATCCGCTGACGATCGTGGAAGCGCGCGCGATCGGCGTGATGCGAATGCGCGACGACAAAGGCATTGACGACAAGATTCTAGCGGTCA
The DNA here is from genome assembly GCA_963802675.1 of uncultured Acidobacteriota bacterium. Taxonomy (GTDB): domain Bacteria; phylum Acidobacteriota; class Vicinamibacteria; order Vicinamibacterales; family UBA2999; genus JACCSI01. The sequence goes on along the minus strand of CAWDJL010000013.1, from coordinate 286,233 downwards.
GCGTCGGGGACCCAGCGTTTGCGGACTACACCGACAAGTCACAGTTGCCAGCTCACTTGCTGCGCGAAGTCAAACGCTTCTTTCAGGATTACAAGAGTCTCGAGCACAAGCAGGTCATCGTCGAGGACCTGCTTGGGCCAGCCGATGCCATCGCGATCATCAACGACGCGCTGGATCTGTATCGAAAGCTACGACGCGGGGAGCTGTCGAAGGCTCCTTCGTAGGACTTCACGATGGTCCCGGCGCTGCGAACGGCCTTCAACACTCGGTGGCGCGAGGAGCGGTATGACGCGTTTCTCGATGGCATCCGGAAGCGCGTGGGCGTTCCGATCGAGTTCCCACTCTCTGAGACGCCCTGCTTTCTGCCGCGCGATCTCGTGGAGTCGCTCAGCCGGGCGGGCGAGGAGCTGATTCTCCAGTCCGTGTCCGGCCGCGCGGCCGAAGCCGCTGCCGGCGTGGTGCCTGAGCGGTTTCGCGGAGCGGGCGCTGGCGCCACGCCAACGTTCCTGCAAGTTGATTTCGGGCTGGTGCGCGGTCCCGACGGCGCTCTCGAGCCCAGACTGGTGGAACTCCAGGCCTTCCCGTCGCTCTACGGCTTTCAGGTCGCGCTCTCGGATGCCTATCGAAAGGCCTTCAACCTGGAGGAACTCGATGCGTACCTCGGAGGACTGACGGCCACGAGTTACACCGGACTCCTCCGACACGCCATCGTCGGTGAGCACGATCCTTCCGAAGTGGTCCTGATGGAAATCGAGCCGACGCGTCAGAAGACCCGACCGGACTTCGTAATGACCGAACAGCTCTGGGGAGTGCGTGCGGTTGACACCGGGGGTGTCTCGCGTGAGGGACGACAGCTCTTCTACCAACGCGACGGCCGGCGCACGCGAATCCGGCGGATCTACAACCGCGTCATCCCCGATGAGCTCGAACGCAAGCACATCCCGCTGCCCTTCGACTATCGCGACGATCTCGATGTCGAGTGGACTGGTCATCCCGAGTGGTATTTCCGGATCAGCAAGTTCTCGATTCCGTGGCTGCAGCATCCCTCGGTGCCCCGCACGTGGTTTCTCGACTCGGTCGCCGAGCTGCCCGTCGCGCGCGATCGCCTCTTGCTGAAGCCGTTGTTTTCGTTTGCCGGCGGCGGGATCGTCTTCGGGCCCAGCGATGCTCAGCTCGCCGCGATTCCCGCCGACAAGAGGAACCAGTTCATCCTCCAGGAACGATTGTCGTTCCATCCAGTGATCGAAACACCTCACGGCGCGACGCAGGTCGAGATCCGCATGATGTACGTGTGGACCGATCGATTACGCGCCGTGCTTCCCCTGCTGCGCATGGGGCGCGGCCAGATGATGGGGGTCGATCACAACAAGGGGCTGCGGTGGGTGGGAGCATCGGCTGGGTTCATTGCCGAGTGAGTCAGGTCAGTTTTCAGTTACCAGTTGTCAGTTCAAAGTGAGTGGCGTCCAAAGCTGCGAGGTTATTTCTACAGTTCAAGAACTCTTCGTGTCTTCGTGCCCTTCGTGGCTACGTTTTCCGTGTTTCTTATCTGCTCGCTGTCGGCGATCACTTCGTGATACCCCTCACCCAGCAGCCGAATACCCTCTTCGATCTGCTTCGACTCCAGCAAGCTGTAGGCGAGGAGCAATCCTGGGCGTGGCAGCGGACCGGTTGCGTGGTCACTAATCGAATACACACTGACGCCACGTTTGGTGCACGCCTGGATCAGCGAGTGGATTCGATCGGCCGGCAACTGCGGCAACCAGACGGCCACGTGAAGACCCGCCGCGCTGCCGTGAACCTCGGCGGCGTCGCCCAGATGACGTCGAAGCGCGGAGAGTAGCGTTTGACGTCGCGTCCGATAGCGCCGCTGCATTCGACGCACGTGACGGTCGTACTCGCCAGTCGCCATCAGCGTTGCCACCATGCGCTGGAGGATCAGCGAAGACGACAGGTCGTGAAGCCACTTGCAACTCGACGCGGCCGCAGCCAGCCCCTTCGGCACTTTCATGTAGCCGAGGCGCAGCGAGGGAAACAGCGACTTCGCGAAGGTGCCGCAGTAGATGACGGTCGTATCCGGCTCGAGGGCTGCGAGGGCTGCAATCGGTCGACCCAGATAGCGAAACTCGCCATCGTAGTCGTCCTCGATGATGAAGACGCCACGGCGTTTCGCCCACTCCAGTAGGGCATACCGCCGAGCCGCCGGCATCACCGCCCCCGTAGGGAACTGGTGCGAGGGCGTGACGTACATCGCACGCACCGGTACCCTCTCGCTCGGCAGCGCGGTGAGGTCCAGGCCGTGCTCATCCACCGGGACACGAATCACTTCGGCCCCGGCTGCCGCGAGCACCGCATGCGCTGCGGGATATCCGGGATCCTCCACGACAACGCGATCGCCGGGATCCAACAGCAGGCGGCTGCACATGTCGAGCGCCTGCTGAAAGCCGTTGGTCACGATGATCTCGGCCGGTGAACAGACGATGCCCCGAGCCGCGTGCAGGCGATCGGCGAGCTGTTGGCGAAGATCGAGGTCGCCCGCGGTGGGACCATACGAGAAGGCTCGCGTTCTGACCGTGGTTGCAAAGGCGTTCCGCATCCGCTTGATTGCGCGCGGGTCCGGCTCACACAGGCCGTACATGAAATCGATCGGCGCTCCACGCCGACTCATCGCCGGTCTGGCGACATCGACTGTTTCAACGGCCAGGCGGCCTCGCCGGGACAACCGGACAGTTGACGTCGCATCGACCACGCTCACTTTCGCGTGAGGCGAGCGACCCGGCAACTCGGGCGAGACATAGGTGCCGCCGCCTTGTCGAGCGACGAGATAGCCCTCCAACACGAGTTGTTCATAGGCCAGCAGCACGAGGTTGCGCGAGCACCCGAGGTCTCGTGCCAGGTCGCGAGTCGGTGGCAGCCGGGCTCCTGGAGTCAGCACGCCCTTCTGAATCAACCCACACAGCGCCCGAGTGATTTGGGCGTAGCGCGGGCCTAACCCGTCGAGGGAGAGCAACATGTCAGCGCGCCATCAAAGTGGATCCAAGACGATGACCATAATTGGATCTTTCATTGGGCCAGTTTCGTCCGTAGCTTAACTCAGTGATCAGTGATCGGTGATCGGTGATCAGTGATCAGTGATCAGTGGTTGGTGGCCAGTGATCGGGGGGCATAGGCGGGTTCCCGGTTGCCAGTAACTGACCACTGGTCACTGGTCACTGGATTGATTTGCAAGTGTTCCCCACAGGAGGCTCTATGAAGCGGCTCAGCATTGGCTTGGTCTTGCTGCTGGCGCTCGTCGCCCCGGCGCGCGCGCAGCTGCAAGGTGGAAGTATCTCGGGGACGGTCGCGGACGAGCAGGGCGCTATCCTGCCGGGCGTGAGCATCACGCTTCGGGGCGTGGACGCAACACAGGAGGTCACGACCGAAAGCAATGGACAGTTTCGGTTTCTCAACCTGGCGCCAGGTCTTTACACGGTGAGCGCATCGTTGCAGGGCTTCACCACGCTCGTTCGTGAGCAGGTGCAAGTCGTGGTTGGCCGCAACGTCGATCTCCCACTCACGCTCAAGCTGGCGACCGTCGCCGAGACCATCACGGTCACGGGCGAATCGCCACTCGTCGACACGCGTGCGACGGGCACCGCGACCAATTTCACCAGCGAGGAACTGACCAAGATTCCGACCTCGCGGGATCCGTTTGCGCTGATGCGGGCGGTGCCTGGCGTGCTCGTGGATCGCGTGAACATCGGCGGCAACGAGACCGGCCAGCAGTCGAACTTCGTCTCGAAGGGCACGCGGCCTCAGGACGCGGTCTGGACGCTCGACGGCGTGAACATCACCGACATGGCTGCCACCGGCGCTTCGCCAACCTACTTCAACTACGACAATTTCGAGGAAGTGCAGGTGGCGACCGCCGGCCAGAGCATCAAGCAGCCAACCGGTGGCATTGGGCTCAACATGATCGTCAAGCGCGGCACCAATCAGTTCAGCGGCGGCGTGCGCGGCTACTTCACGAACGATTCACTGGAATCCAGCAACGTGCCTGACGAGCTCATCGCGGCCGGTGTCACTGCCGAAACGACCGACCACAACGATCAGATCTCCGACTACGGGTACGACATCGGTGGTCCGATCATCCGCAATCGCGCGTGGTTCTATCACTCCTACTCGATTCAGGACGTCAGGCTCGTACGTCGCGCGGGCGCGCTGGTCGATCGCACGATCCTGAAGAACCCCAACGTCAAGGTGAACTGGCAGGCCACGAGCAAGGACATGGTGAGCTTCCTCTACTTCGACGGCTTCAAGATCAAAGACGGTCGGAGCCCTGGTATCTCGGGCATTCTCTTCGACGCACCGACTGCCACCTTCCACCAGGACAACGAGTACGACGACAACCCGCTGCACGGGCTCTGGAAGATTGGGAACGATCGCACGATCGGGTCGCAGACCTTCGTGTCGGCAAAGTTTGCCTACTACAACACCGGCTTCGTGCTCGACCCGATGGGCGGGATGGACATGCTGGCAGGCCGCAGTCTCCTGGAAGCGCGGTCCTACGGATCCGTCAACCGCAGCCTGAACGTCCGGCCGCAAAAGACGGCCAACGTCGACCTGAGCCAGTTCCTCAACGCCTTCGGTGGCTCAATCGACCTCGCCGTGGGCGGTGGCTACCGGACGGTCGACGCCATCAGCGGCGTGCTGTGGCCGGGCAACGGCATCCTGGCGCTCGAAAACTCGGCGACCGACCGACGGGCCCAGGTGTTTCGCGAGGGCTACGGCGGCAACCGGGCCAACTACTTCGATGTCTACGCCGGCGGCACGTTCTCACGCGGCCGAATAACCACCGACGTTGGCGTGCGCTACGACCGCCAGTGGGGACACGCGTTGCCCAGCCAGACGCGGGCGAACCCTGCATTCCCCGACCTCGTGCCCGGCATCGACTTCGCCGGCTACGACTCTCCCTTCACGTGGAACAACGTCTCACCGCGCGCGGGAGTGACTTATGCGATCGACGCAAGCACGGCGCACCGTCGCCCGCTTCAGTGTGAGCCGCTTTGCCGGGCAGCTCAACGCCGGTTTTGTGGGGGCCAGAAACCCGAGTTCGGTCGCCGGCTCGGCGACCTATCGGTGGGTGGATCACAACGGCGACCATCTCGCCCAAGCCACCGAAGTGCAGACCGACCAGTTCATCACAGCGGCGGGCGGCTTCAATCCCGCCAATCCGACCGCCGTCACGTCGGCCAACGTCATCGATCCTGATCTCGCTGCACCGGTGACGACCAGTCTCGTTGCCGGGGTCGATCGCGAGCTGGTCTCGAACCTCGCGGTGACGCTCAACTACAGCTACACCCGGACCAGCGGCTTCCCGAACGTGACTACGCCGCGCGTCGGCGTCACGCTGGACGACTACACGCCAGGCCCAACGCTCACCGGCACGCTGCCAACCGGCGAAGCGTACAGTGTTGAGACGTTCATTCCCGATCCGGCGAAGGTCGCCGCTGGCGGCAACGGCTTCGTCCTGGACGACTGGGATGGGTTCCACACGGATTACCATGGTCTGGAGGCTGGCCTCATCAAGCGGTTCTCGAATCGCTGGATGGCTCGCGTGGGATTCGCGCTCAACAACTCACGGGCGCACTACGAGCCGCAGGCGTTGCGGAACGAAAACGGCAATCCGACACCGACCATTGGAGTGCCGCTCGACAACGGCGGTCAGTTCGCGCCGCAGAGCGCTGGCAGCGGCGCAGGGACGATCTTCATGAGCGCCAAGTGGCAATTCAACGCCAACGCGCTCTATCAAGCGGCGTACGGCATCGAGCTGAGTGCCAACGTCTTCGGGCGTCAAGGGTATCCGTTCCTGATCTATCGCCCGCAGTCGCTCGGCGCCGACGCGGCGGTGCAGGTTCGCCTGACGCCCGAGGTCGACACCATCCGCTTCGCCAACGTGTGGAACACGGACGTCCGGGTCGCGCGCAGCTTCAACACCGGCGATGTCCGGCTGCGCGTCGTCGGCGATATGTTCAACCTGTTCAACGCGAACACCCCGCTGGTGCGCAACAACAACATCGGGTCGCCAACGTTCAGTACGCTGGCGCAGAATCTCAGCCCGAGAATTCTTCGCTTCGGGTTGATCGTGGGCTTCTAGTGGGTACTCGCCTCAGAGACACAGAGGCTCAGAGAACATTTTCAAGAGATTCTCAGTCGATGAAACCACGACCCTTCGACACGATCATCTACGGCGGTCTGATTGCCGGCATCCTCGACATCCTGGACGCGTTCATCGTCTCTGGTCTTCGAGGAGTTTCACCGGAACGAGTGTTGCGCTACATCGCCAGCGGTGTGATGGGATCGGGCGCCGGGCAGGGCGGGATTGAGGTGCCCGCCCTCGGTCTCGCCTTGCACTTCGTCATCGCGCTGGGCGCAGCCGCGACCTATTGGGCCGCGAGTCAGAAACTCTCAATCCTGGTACGCCACCCGGTCATCTGCGGAATGGCGTTTGGCCTCGGCGTCTGGGCCTTCATGCAGTACATCGTGGTACCGCTGTCGCTCGTTCGAGGCGGGGCGGGGTCGCCGCCGCTGCTCATGCTCCTGAATCAGCTTGGCATCCACGCGCTGGGCGTTGGCCTGCCAATCGCACTATGTGCGAGCTGGTCAGCGCATCGATCGCCGGATCCGACGAGGACGCCTCAGAGGCTCAGAAACTCGAAGCAAAGGATTTCAGCTTAAGCGAGGTAGAGGACGGGACCGCGGAACCACGAAACGATGCCACGAAGGGCACGAAGTCACGAGGCAAGATTTAAGGATCTTCGTGTTCTTCGTGGCTATCTTGACCAACGGCTACGGCATCCGCTCGTAAGTCGCAAACGTCACGTTCGTGGTCTTGCCACTGCCATCGTCTCGCATGTACATCACGCCGATCGTGTTGCCATCGGGAGAGAGAACGTTGGTCAGGACCTGCGTGACCTTGCCATTGTTCTTGTTGATGATCTCGTTGATCCGATCGTTGATGGTCCGAACGGCAGAATGCGTCTGATTCCGGTTGCCGGTGACCGGCATGTCCTTGCCATCGAACTCGGTGACGTACCACCACTGAGACTTTTCGCCCTGGGCATTGACGGCGTCGATCGTGACCTTCATGCCCTTCGCGCCGTGCGGCTCGTAGGTCATGATGTTGCTGCTCGGCGGCGGCGCCTCTGACTTCAATTTCCACTTGCCGAAGCGCGGGTTCTTGTTCTGGGCGGTCAACCCAGCGGCGAGAAATGCCAGCGTCGCAACTGCAACCACGGTACTCACGGCCATCTTCTTCATCTCATCCTCCAACGACGATGCGCAGGCTATTACGACGGGCGTTCTGGACGGCGGTTCAGCACGGGGAACCATCGGTGCGAACCATCGTCGAACCCTCGTCGAGAACGATAGTCAAGAACCATCATTGAGAACCTTCGTCAAGATACTTCACGAACACGACCTCGTTCCGCTTCTCGTTGTAGAGCAACTCGTCGACGCTCGCCCGCACCATCAACAGACCAAACCCGCCTGGGCGGATTCCCTTCTCTTCTCGCACCTGCATGTGAGCGATCGGGGCGTCCTGCGGCTGGCCGATCGCCGCGTGCGGGAGGTCTTCGATGTTGAAGCCTTCACCGGGGTCTGCGATGCGATAGATCAGCATGCGTTTCGCGCGCAGGCACGAGATGCGCACTGTGCGATTCGGATCGAGCTTGCCGCCCCATTCGATCGCGTTGGTGAGCAGCTCGCGAAACGCGTACGCGATCGAGTCTCGGAGCGTCGGGTCGAGCTTCGTCCCCAGGTTCGCAATCACCGCGTGGATGCGTTCGGCCGCCTCGCGAGTGCACGGAACCACCAACTCGACCCAATCGGGCCGTGCGGACACAACTTCAATCGGAGCTGGTTCGGGCGCCTGCAGCGCAGCCCGCACGGTTTCGAGCAGCGTTGCCGGCGCGACCGGCTTGTGGACATACATGAACGCCTGGTCGCGCACGGCGGTCAGCAGCGTTTCCGGCGTGTCATCCGAGGTCATGACGACGACGCGTGGGCGTGTCTTGCTGTTGCGCAGCGTCGCGAGCACGTCGAGCCCGGTCATGCGTGGCATCCAGACGTCGAGCAACAGGAGATCGAAACGCTGTGTGTCCAAAGCCTTCAAGGCCTCGACGCCATCTTTGGCGATGGACGTCGAGAATCCGGCACCGGTCAAAACCTTGCGAACCAGGTGTCTCGTAACCCGATCGTCGTCGACGACAAGGATTTTGCTCATGAGCGACGACGCTTTCTCGTTGTCGCTGGACGCCGATCCTTCCGCGGAGTGGAAGCGCGTGCACCTCGTGCGGCCGCTGGTTTGGAGGGCGGGGCGAGACCGGCGCTCCGAAACTGCTCGGCGAGAAGGGCGATCTGGTGCTCGAGCGCCTGGTACAGCGGGGCGACCTCACCCAGGTGCTTAGCTCGTCCGGCCCGTTCGAGCTCAGCGGCGAGACGTTGACCCTGATGGCCGCCAACCGTTGCAATCGACCCCTTCAGCGCATGAGCACCCAAGGCGAGCGCCTCGCCGTCACCTGCCTTGATCGCGCGCTTCAGGGCTCGCATAGCGGGCTGGCAGTCGGCTTGGAACAGCGCAATGACTTCTTTGAGTAATTCTCGATCGCCGCCGGTGTGAACGAGTGCCTCCTCTTCGTCGAAAACGGCTGGCGACAGCGAACCCACGACGCCTGACGGACCGGTTGGGTCTCCAGTTGAAGCGATTCGCTCGACCGTCGCAATGAGCTGGTTCACGTCAATCGGCTTGGCAAGATAGCCGTCCATGCCCGCCTCGAGACAACGTTCGCGGTCACCCTTCAGAGCATGCGCGGTCAGTGCGACGATGGGCAGACGAGCGGCGGTTGGGTCCTCGGCAGCTCGGATGGCCCGTGTGGCTTCGAGGCCTCCCATCTCAGGCATCTGAACATCCATCAATACGACATCGAAGCGCTCTCTATTGCGGTCGTCGATTGCCGCCAACGCTTCGCGGCCGTTCTCGACCGTGCTCACCTCATGACCGCGCTTGGAGAGAAGCGTTGCCACCAGCTTCTGGTTGACGGGATTGTCCTCGGCCACGAGTACGCGAAGCCGGCGCCGCGGCCGTTCCAGGAGTGCCTCCTCTTCAACGGGCTGGCGCGTCGAAACGCCGACGCTGAACGACAGCGCTTCGAGGAGATCCGAGTGCTTCACCGGCTTGGTCAGGATGGCCTCCACACCGATTTGCCGGCATCTCGCGGCCTCCTGCGGATGGCCCACCGACGTCAGCATGACGATTGGCGTCCTGCCCAATTGCTCGTCGTTCTTGATGACGTGCGCGAGGGCGAAGCCATCGACTTCGGGCATTTGGCAGTCGCTAATGACCACATGGAACCGTTCCGCGCGCAGCGATTCGCGAAGTGTCGCCAAGGCCAAGGTCGAATCGGCGACAGCCGTGGGACGCATGTGCCAGCTTGCAAGCATCTCTTCGAGAATCCGGCGATTCGTCGAGTTGTCGTCGACGATGAGCACCCGCAGACCGTCGAGCGCCGACGGACGTTCGGAGACCGCCATCGTCGATGCCCGATCGCGATCGAAGACCGCGGTGAAATGAAACGTGCTTCCCTTGCCGACGGCGCTCTCGACCCAGAGTTGCCCCCCCATCAGATCGACGAGCTTGCGCGCGATCGTCAGGCCGAGACCGGTGCCCCCGTAGCGGCGCGTCGTCGAGCTGTCGGCTTGGGTGAACGGCTGAAAGATCTGGTCGAGTTTTTCTGGGTCGATGCCGATGCCGGTATCGCGAACGCTGAACAAGAGAGCTGCCTTGTCAGCCGTAGGCCTGCCCATCGAGACCTCGAGCACGACTTCGCCCTTTGAGGTGAACTTGACGGCGTTGCCAAGCATGTTGAGCAGCACCTGGCGCAGGCGTCCGGGGTCGCCAACGAGAGCGTCCGGCACATTGGCGGCGATATCGACCGCCAGTTCGATGCCCTTCTCGCACGCGCGGAGCGCCAGCACCTTGGCGGCGTCCCCAACTGTTTCGCGCAGGCTGAACTCGGTCAGATCGAGATCGAGACCGCGCGCTTCGATCTTCGAAAAATCCAGAATATCGTTGATGATCTCGAGCAGCGCTTCGCCCGACGATTGAACGGTCGTCAAGTAATCCTGTTGTTCGTCCGAGAGAGACGTTTTCAGCGCGAGGGCGGTCATCCCGAGGATGGCGTTGAGGGGCGTTCGAATCTCGTGGCTCATGTTGGCCAGAAACGCGCTCTTGGTCTCGGCCGCTTCTTCCGCTTTTCGCTTGGCGACCTCCAACTCCTTGACGAGCTGTGCGAGCTCGCCATGAGAAATTTCGAGATCGTGCCGGTACCGTTCCATGGTCTGATCGGCGGCCTTGCGTTCGGTGATGTCACGCGCGGCGCCGTAGAGCACTCTTTGCTCGGGAAACGGTGCGACATTCCACACGAGCCAGCGGATAGTGCCGTCTTTGTGGAAGTAGCGATTCTCGAAGTACACGAGCTCTCGCCCCTCGCCGAGCTGCTTGGCTACGGCACGCGTCGCATCGCGATCGTCGGGATGGATGAAGTCCATGTAAGGCCGCGAGGTCAGGTCGGATTCGCTCCAGCCGAGTACGCGTTCCCATACGGGGTTGACCCGTTTGAAATAGCCATCAAGGTCGGCGACGCACAGCATGTCGAGTGAGAGCCTGAAGAATCGGTCGAGCTCATCCTGTGCCCGTCGTCGATCGATGAACATCCCGATTTGGTTGCCGACCGTGGTCAGCATCGCCAGCAGCTCTTCGTCGGGCTCACGAATCTCGCGGCTGAAGAACTCCATGACGCCGAGGACCTCGCCACGAAGCAGCACCGGGAATCCAAACGCCGCGTGCAGCCCTTCGCGCGCACCCACGGGCGCACGAGGAAAGTTGGTGTCGCGAACGACGTCAGGAATCCACGCCGGTTCACCGTTCGCCCAGACGCGGCCGGGAAGACCAATACCGCGGCGAAAGGTCGTGCGACGACTGAGGGCGTCGAACTCGGGGAAGCTCGCCGAGGGCGAGGTCCACATCTCCGTGCACCGCAGGCCATCCGTCTCGCGATCGACGGTCCACAGCGCGCCGTGCTCCCAGCCGAGGGTCAGGCAGATGGCTTCGAGAATCTTGGGCGCCGCCTCCTCGAAGCTGGTCGCGTCGAGGAGCACACGGGCGGCGACGTATTCGGCGGTGAGCCGACGTTCTGAAAGCCGAGGGGAGCCAGGCCGTGCTGCCTCGAAGGTCATGTCAGAAAGGGACAGCGATTATAGATTCTTGCGGCGAGTGACAGTCCGTGTCACGTGAATAAAAGGGGCCTGTCCCCTTTTATTCAGTGACAGTCCTTGTCACAATTGCGGAAAAAGAGGGGGGCGCCTTACTGCGACCGACCGCGCGCCGTGACGGGCCACACGGCGACCACGCGATCCTTGCGGGTTGCGTACATCTGGTCATAGAGGTTCACGACGGGGTCGCAGTGCGGAACGATCAGTTCGAGGCGATCGCCTATCTTGTAGCTCTTCGACGCCTCCTTCACGGTAATCACCCCGAACTCGTCTGACCCTGCGTTGTAGTCCATTTGTGGCTCGCCAATCACGCCCGCGCGCGGCGTGTTGAGCGTCAGGGCCTTGGCGCCGGCGTCCGTCGTGAGGCGGCCGGGGAAGCGGTTGTTGAGAACCGTGGTCAACACGGTCAACGACGTGGCGAAGTCGTTGTACGTGGGCGAACCATCCTCGCTGCCAATGGCGAGGTACTGCATGTCCATGAAGATGTAACTGCCGACCTGAACATCGGTAAACCCCGGCGTCAGGTGCTGCACGCTGTAAGTGCCGCTGCCACCGCCGCTGAAGATCTCCATGTTGAGACCGGCGGCCTTCATCGTCTCGAAGGTTCTGGCGTTCTCCTCCATGCTCTTCAGCGCGCGCTCCTTGCGCGCCGCAAAGCCATTCACATGCTGGGCGCCGCCGTCGTACGAGAGAATGCCCCGCAGCTTCAGGTTGGGGAGCGTGTCAATGAGCTTCGCCAGGGCGACCGCGCCATCACCTGCCGGGATGCCACTGCGCATCCCCACGGCGACATCGATGACCACGTCGGCGATAACGCCCGCCTCTTTTGCCGCCGCCGACAAGTCGCGAGCGTTCCGCTCTTCATCGACAGCCTGAATGAAGTGCGGCGATCGCTTTCGCAACCGCATGGCACGACGAATCTTGCTCGCTGACGGATTGCTGGTCGTCATGCAGATTCGATCGATCCCGGCCTCGAGAAGCGCTTCGGCTTCGCTGACCTTGGCCGTGCAGATGCCAATCGCGCCGGCTGCCAGCTGCAGCCGAGCGATGTCGGCCGATTTGTGGGTCTTGGCATGGGGTCGGGCCGCGATCCCATTCCGCCTCACGACCGCTTGCACCACGGCGATGTTCTCTTCCATCCGGTCGAGGTCGACACACAGCGCTGGTGTGTCGAGGTCCCATTTCGAAATGCCAATCTCGGTGCCATGAGACCTGGCCAGTGCGTCTTGGACGTCACCGACCGAATACCCGTTAACCGGCCTGGGACTGTACATAAACGGGGCGGAAGCCACTGACGACGAGAGAAATGTGCGCCGTGAAATCGGCCAGGTTCGTCCGCTCATCTGCGACCTCCTGAGAAGCCGGGGTCATCTTATCCCGTGCAGGCTAGCACGCCGTCTGCAGCGCACTCACACCATTTCCGGATTCAGTCGAAGATGGTCAACTTGGTACTGCGCATACCGGCCGTCGCTCAAGAACTCCGTAAAAATCTCGTGGACGACGTTGACGGCCTTGCGAACGGCGTAGTCAGCGTGGTCGCCTTTGAACGTGCAGACGAGGGAAATCGCCCCGGCACGATTGGTTACCTGGACCTCAACCTTTCGGGGATCGATTCGCCGATGCTCGGGGAGCCCGCGAGAATGCCGCTCGCGCAGGAACTGACGCAGATCGCGGTCCATGGCCGATCGCGGCGCCACACCTGGGAGCAGATTCTGAAACACAAGGCGGCGTGACCCAGCGGCAAAGCTCACCGTGAACGGCACGTCCCGGAACCAGGTGAAGCGAAAAACGATCGAACGGCCGCGAGGCAGGGCCTCGGCGAAGCTGCGGAAGGTCCCGCGAGTGGCATAGCGCTGAAGCCCTTGACGGACGACAGCCTGGTCACGGCCGGCGGCACGGATCCCCATCCGAAAGACACCTTACTCGAACATTACCTGACGAAATCCGTCTTCTTGACAGATACCGCGCGCAAGGCTGCGCCTCGGATTGGGCTGAGAAGAACGGTTGGGGCTCCGCCTCGCTCGTGGCAGAATTGTTGTGTCCCGCCTCCGGCGGGGCGGGACGTCTCAAAGGCCGGCCGAAGAAACTGACTCGTGCAGCCGTCCTCCAAGAGGTCTATTCCAAAATCTTCGCAGTTGAGGCACACATGACTCGAGCGATCGCGAGCGTTTCGGCGGTTTTCGGGATTGTCTTGGCCAGTTCGCTGGCTGTGACCGTCGCGCAGGGCCAGGCGACCGGTGAAGCGACGGCTGCTAGACCAGCGCAGACGTCGGCTGCCAACGCCCCCACCTTTACCAAGGACGTTGCACCACTTTTCTACAAGCACTGCACCGCCTGTCACCGACCGGGCGAGGTGGCACCGATGTCACTTTTGACGTACGAGGAGGCACGGCCGTGGGCCCGCGCGATCCGCGACAACGTCGTGAACGGCACCATGCCGCCATGGCATGCGGATCCGGCTCACGGGAAGTGGCGGAACGATCGACGGTTGTCGGACGCGGAGAAGGACGTCATCAGCCGGTGGGTCGCTGCGGGCGCGCCGCAAGGCGATCCCAAGGACCTCCCAGCGAAGCCGGTCTACGCCGAGGGATGGGGGATCGGGCAACCGGATCTCATCGCCAGGATGGAAACCGCGTTCGAGGTACCGGCGAGCGGCACTATCCCGTACCAGTATTTCGAAGTGCCGACCAACCTCACCGAAGACAAGTGGGTGGAAGCGCTTGAAGTTCGTGCGGGTGATCGATCGGTCGTCCACCACGTGCTGGTCTACGTACGACATCCGGATATGACAGCGCCGACGGTGGCCTTCCGTCCTGCGAACCCGCCGGGAGGTCCGACGCCACCGCGGGATCAGGATCCGTCGCAGCTGACGGGTTCCTCTCGTCCGCCGTCGGGCGCTCGCCGCGGGCCCCTCATGACTCAAATCGCGCCGGGGACTCCGCCGACCGTGTACGGACCGGGAACCGGGCTGCTGCTCAAGGCTGGGTCGGTGCTGACGTTCCAGATTCATTACACGACCAACGGCACGGCGGCGTCGGATCGCAGCATGGTCGGCTTCAGATTCGCGAAGGAACGTCCCACGGTGGAAGTGCACACCGGCGCGATGGCGAATCCCCGCTTCATGATTCCGGCGGGCGCAGACAATCATGCCGTCGAGTCAGGGCTCTCGTTCGTGGAGGACGTCACGATCTACGGGCTGATTCCGCACACGCATCTGCGTGGCAAGAGCTGGCAGCACACGATGACGTGGCCGGACGGTAAGACCGAGATAATTCTCACGGTGCCCAAGTACGACTTCGATTGGCAGACCGAGTACGTTTTCGCCACGCCGCTCCGCGTGCCGAAGGGCTCGGTCCTGAAGGCGGTCGCACACTACGACAACTCGACGAACAACAAGTCGAACCCTGACCCGACGAAGGACGTGTACTGGGGCGACCAGACATGGGAAGAGATGCAGTACACCGGCATCACCTACAGCATCGATAAGGAACGCGTTTCGACGACGACGGCTGGGCAGAAGCAGTAATCACGTACCAGCCTCAGAGGCACAGAAACTCAGAGAGCGGAACTTTAGGATCGAAAAATAGCCTCGAAGGGCTCGAAGACACGAAGAAAGCTTTCACGGTTTCTTCGTGACCTTCGTGCCTTCGTGGCTGTTTTCGTCTTGACGTTCTAGAATGGCGTCATGGCATCTCGGGTCGCGGCGTGGATGACCTTCGGGACTGCGGCGCTCGTCGCCGCAATCGTGTTACGCCCGTCCCCCGTGTATTCGCACAAGCCCATCACGACCAACGTTCTCTTCAAGAACGAGATTGCCCAGATCTTTCAGCGCAAGTGCTTCCAGTGCCACTCCGAGAACAACCTCGGCGTGTCGCTGACGACGTATACCGAGGCACGGCCGTGGGCGCGGGCCATTCGTGAAGAAATCCTCGACCGCAAGATGCCGCCCTGGACCGCTGTGCCTGGCTATGGGCACTTCTCCAACGACATCAGCCTCAACTCCCGCGAGACGGAGATCATCCTCTCGTGGACCGACGGTGGCGCGCCCAGCGGCGTGCTGAAGGCGGACGAGTCCACGCCGCCGGTTCACGTGCCGCCGGCACCAGCCTGGAATCACGGCACACCCGATCGAGTCATTCCAATCGGCAACGGCCATGCGATCGGGGCGGGCACATCGTTCGAGCTCAAACGGTTCGTTGTCGACACAGGCTTCGCCGTACCCACGCGCGTTCGTGCGATCGCACTGAAGCAGGGCGACCGCCGGGTGGTCCGGCACGCCGCCTTCTATGAGGGCGCAACGGGCCGTTGGCTGGGCGCGTGGACCCCGTGGCAGACCACGACGACCTTGCCCGAGGGAGCCGCGTATCGACTGCCAGCGCGCGCGCAGATTGTTGTCGAGATCGGCTATTCGGGAGCAGGCGAAGCCGTCACCGACAGGAGCGAGCTGGGTCTGTACGTCGATACCAGCTCGGGTCCGGCAGTGGACTCGATGTCGTTACGGTCCGCAGACGCGACCGTGCCGGCAGGTGCGGCCGCTCATCGCGTCCGGACCGAGACGAAGATCGCGACGCCCGTGTCGGTCGTCGCGTTATGGCCGACGCCCACCGACGGCGCGCGCTCGATCGAGATCGGCACCACAACGCCTGACGGTGTCGTCTCACCGCTGTTGTGGATCAAAGAGTTTCGGACGGACTGGCGGTCGCCGTACGTCTTGTCGTCGCCCGTGGCATTGCCGGCGGGGACCCGTCTGACGATGACGACGTATTTCGACAATTCGGCTGACAAGGCCGTCGTGGCGCGGGCGCAAACGTGGCTGTTAGTGGTCCCTGGAGGGGTCGGTCGGGCTGGTGGGGCGGGTCGGGTCGGTCGCGTGAGCCCGCCGGAGTGACCGCTTTACGAGACCTACCTGCCCGACTCTTACCAGACTCACCTGCCCGACCAGACCCACCTGCCTTATTGATTGCCGGGCCTCGGTGCCGCGAATGTAAACGACACCGTCGACAATCGATCGTTGCGCTGAAACTGCAGCCAGGCGCGATAGCGTCCGGGCTTGGGCAACAGCGCGTCGAAGATGACCTCGGGCCCGCCAGTGGGTCCGGCGTTCGGATCCGGTTGCGTCTCCTCGCGCGGATGGGCGTGGACGTACTCGGTCATGTCCTCACTGAGGATCAGGAGGTGTCCCCATGCGCCCAAGTAGCGCTGCAGATCGGTCACGGGTGCATCGGTCTTCGCGTCACTAAAGCGAAACACCAAGTCGAGCTCTTCCCCACCGAGGAACTGTGACTGTTCGTTGAGCAGTGACACCCTCACTCCGTCAGCCGTCCTGATCCAGGGCATGTCCGGCTTCAACTGGGCCTGCGCGGCCACGATGTCGGCATCGACGCCAGCCGTGACGATTGGCGTCGCTGTAATCTGCGCGCCGCCCCCACGAGCGAGGAAATCGGAAAAGAGCACGTAGTGCCCGGGCTTCGGAAGCGTGTGCTCGATGGTGAACGATCCATCCGCATGCGCTTCGGGATGGATGTGCGCGAACTCTTCGAGGTCACGACTGATGACGAACAGGTGGTACAGCTTGTCGTGCACGGTCGCAAACTCGCGCGCCTGCTCTCCTGTCAGCGGATGATGCGCCGTGAAGCGAAACTTGATCGGCGTCCCCGCTTTGAGCACCTTGGGGGTCGTCTCCACGCGCAACCGAAAGTCCGGCATCGTGATTGGACTGCCGGCGACAAGCTCCATGCCGCAGCGCGGGCATTTCCCGGGTGAGGCTGACATCACGTCCGGGTGCATCGGACACACGTAGGCGCTTGCGGGGGCCGCGACGAGCTCCATACTGCACCGTGGGCACTTGCCCGGAATCGCGGACATGACGTCCGGATGCATCGGGCACACGTAAAAGGCGGCTGTCGTTTGGCCCTCGCCGGTCGTTGTCTGCTGATCGGGGTGGCTGTGGACCGTCAGGGATGACGCGCCGATTGACGATGCGAGCAAGACGCTAATCAGAAGTCGTCGCACTAATCCCCGATTGTAAAAACTTCGCGCCAGTGGCGACAACTGCCAAACTAGGGGCCTGTCCCCTTTTATGCAACCTGACAAATTTCGTCATAAGAGGGGACAGGCCCCTTTTTTGCGGCGCGATCACCTGGGACGGCGCACCTCGACTTCGACGACTTCGGCATCGCCTCCAACGCTCGCCACGGTGTGCTCGGCGTCGCCGTCGAACCACGCAAACTGCCCCGGCTTTTCGAGCGTCGTCGTCGAAGTACCACGGGCGGATGCGCGACCGGTGATCAACACGACCGCCACCGGATTGCGATGACGATGAGGCTTGGCGTCCGACGCGAGCGACCAGCGATAGCCGCGGAACCAACGATTGGTGATTTCCGGTTTGGCATCGAACCCCTCACTGGGCGTGTCGGTTTCGTCTCCCGCGGTTCGATTCAAGATGCCAATCAGCCGAAACAGCCCCTGACCGACGTTGTTGACGCGATGCGTCAACGGCTCCTTCGCATAGCTCGTCGAGCTCGTCATGCGGCCGAGGCGAGGAGGGTTTGCGGCTGCCGCAGGCGGCGCAGATGCGGCACCAGCCTGCGCACGCGCACCCTGCGCGGCGTCTCCGCCCGACCACTCGCCGCCGAGCGCCTGGCTTCGCGTCTGAGACTGGCTCATCGAGACGTACAGAATCGGATCGCTGTGGGTGTGAAACAACGTGGTGTCGCCGGCTGGAATCTGCACATCGAGGATTCGCGTCGCCGGCGCCTCGAAGACGAGATGGTGGCGCGGCTCTTCGTGAACCGGCACGACCTTCTCTGATTGCGCGACACCGACCGGCACACGCATCAAAAGGAAACCCGCGAGAACGGCTGCGCAACTGGCTGCTCGACGACCCATGATCAACGCCTCCTCGAATCCGCTGCTACTTGGGTGATCCAGCACCCTCTGGCACCCTGATCTCGTGAACGCGATTGCGCCACTCGTTCAAACTGATCGCAGCGCTCGTCAACACGGCCTCACGCCCGGGTCGCTTGATCCGAACGCTCGCAAACACCTGATCCACAACCGGGACGGCAAAGTGCAAAGGCAGGTCGTTCTGCGAGTTATAGCCGCTGCCGGCATCGACCAGCCGAGTACCAAGGGGAACGCGCGAGCCATTGATGAACAGGGCGACTTCAGCGCCCGGCAGCGTCGATCGGCCCGCCTCATCCACGACACGAATGAAGAACGCACGGGACGTCGATGCCGTCAAGCCGTGGTCAGCGTGTTGCGCAACAGCCAGTGCATCGCGTCCTTTTGAACGCCGGTCAGCGCGAGGTCCAAATCGCCGTCAGCATCGTAATCGGCCCACTGGGCGCCGTGATCGCCGGCTGGTGAACCAATTTCAGCCGGGGTCACGTCCTCGAACGTCTTGCCCGTGTTGCGGAACAGATAGTCGCGGTAGCTCTGGCCTCCTGTGACCGTGCCGTTGACATACAAGTCCAGGTTGCCATCGTTGTCCATGTCGCCGAACGCGCAGGTGTCGTAGCGCGCGTCGATAGCAATCCCCCAGGTCGCTGACACGTCTTCGAACTTCCCCTTGCCACGGTTGAGGAACAGCCCGTTCTTGCCGTAGTTGGCGAAAAACAAGTCGAGATGCCGATCGTTGTTGACGTCGGCGACACAAGGCCGCACGGTACCATTCGTCTTGTCGTTGGGCGTTCGCCCGCCCCAGGCCACGCCGACCGCTTCCGCCACGTCGGTGAATCGACCATCGGTGTAGCTGAACAGACCGTTGGCATCACCATCCATGTTGCCGGTGATGACATCGAGGTCGCCGTCCTCGTCATAGTCGAACCAGACCGCACCCACTGTTCGTCGGGAGTCGGCAAGACCCACTTCCGGTGCGATGTCAACGAACTTGTTGCTGTCGTTCCTGAAAAGGGCGTTCGGCTTGTCGCGAAACGCTACGAACAGGTCGAGATCCCGATCGCCGTCGAAATCGACCCAGACGGGCTGACGAACGGCTCCGGTCGCGACCGTGAGACCCGCTGCGAGCGTGGAGTCGGCGAACTTTCCACTCTCGTTGCGATAAAACCGGAGGACTGACGAACCTTCCGGTCCTGGAGCAAAACCGACGAGCAAATCCGGGTCACCGTCAGCGTCGGCATCCCCCCACGAGGCCGCGCGCGTGGGTCGAGCGTCGGCAACGCCAGCCGTACCGGCAGCATCCGCGAACGTGCCCTTGTCGTTGCGGTAGAGGCGATTGGGCATACCATCGAAGCCGACGAACAGATCCGGATCGCCATCCCCATCGAAGTCGGCCCAGGCGTTCACAAACGACGCCCCCAGCGGCGAACAGATCCTTCTGCACGTGCTCGAATCGCGCCACCTGCGCGACGCCACCAGCAACGGCCGCGAGCATGACAAGCGTTGTCTTCACCGCGCCCCACCGCAGCGTAGAATTCCCGACGTGACTCGGACCGCCCTTCTCGCCATTCTGCTCCTCAGCTCGAGCGCGATTACGTCGCAAACACCCCCGCCGTTTCGCGTCGAGGAAGCCAGCATTTCTGACATCCACGCGGCGCTCAAGGGCGGGAGCGTGACTTGCCGCGGACTGGTCGAACAGTATCACCGACGCATCGACACGTTCGACAAGAACGGCCCCGGCATCAACGCAATCGTTCTCACCAATCCCGAGGCACTGGCGCAGGCCGACGCGCTCGATGCCCGGGCCAAACAAAGCGGCTTCGCGGGGCCGCTCCACTGCATCCCGATGATCGTGAAGGATAACTTCGAGACCCTCGGTTTGCAGAGCGCGAACGGCTCGCTCGCCCTGGCCGGGTTCGTCTCCTCGAAGGACGCCTTTCAGGTCCGACGCGTCAAAGAAGCCGGGGCCATCGTCCTGGCCAAGTCGAACATGGCCGAGTGGGCCTTCACGCCCTACGAAACCCTGAGCTCGATCCTGCCGGGCTACACCAAGAACCCCTATGCCCTCGACCGTGTCACCGCGGGCTCGAGCGGTGGCACGGCCGCGGCGGTCGCGGCAAGCTTTGGAGCGGTCGGGCTCGGCTCCGATACGGGCAACTCGATCCGCGGCCCCTCCTCGCACCAGGCACTGGCAGGAATTCGTTCGACGATGGGCCTGACGAGTCGCGCGGGCGTGATGCCTCTCAACCTGTTGGCCGACATTGCCGGCCCGATGGCCCGGACGCTCGCCGATGCGGTCGCGGTCTTTCAGGTGATCGTCGGTGAGGATCCGGATGATCCCGTGACGGCAGCGGCGCGCGGTCGCACGAGCGAGAACTACGCGGCAGCGCTTGTCGCTGACGGCCTCCGTGGCGCTCGGATCGGCGTCCTTCGACAGGCGTACGAACGCGAGACGACTGACGCGGAGGTTGTGCAGGTCTTCACGAAGGCAGTCGACGACCTCCGCCGAGGCGGCGCGACGATTGTCGATCCCGCGCGCGTCGAAGGGCTCGACAACATTCGGCGGGCACAGGGTCTTGGGCCATGCATGGGATTCAAGTACGACATCAATCGCTACCTTGCCGGGCACGGCGACAAGGTGCCCGTGAAGTCGCTGGCTGAGATCGTGAAATCCGGCCGCTTTCACCCCACCGTGCAGCGACGACTCGAGCAGGCCAACGACGGCGTCGAGAACGGCCCCGACACACCGGCCTGCAAGGCGGAAATGGAATATCGCGAACAGGTTCGGGGCGCAGTGCTGGAGCTGATGGACAGTCAGAAGCTGGACGCGCTGGTGTATCCGACGTGGAGCAACCCGCCCCGATTGATCGGTGACCTCAACACGCCCCACGGCGACAACAGCCAGTTCTTTTCGCCGACGACTGGTTTTCCATCGATTCAAGTGCCGATGGGCTATACGCGTGGCGTTCTGCCCGCGGGCATCACGTTCTTCGGTCGGGCATGGTCAGAGGCGACACTGATTCGCCTCGCGTATTCATACGAGCAGGCGACGCAGCACCGCCGGCCGCCGCCAACTACACCGCCACTGCGCTAATCAAGTGCAGAGTTCGGGTATGCGGCTGGTCAGGTATGCGCCTGTCTGTGGCTTCCGCCTTCAGGCGGAAGATTCTAGTTCGCTCTTGCTATCACTCCGCGCACCGCGGCTGCAATCATGCGATTGACCGCGGCGATCGACAGGCCGCCCTCATCGGTTGCTGGAATGGTCGCAAAGCCGATGGCTGATGCCTTGTCATAGCGCTTGAAGATCTCCTCAAACACTCTCGCCAGCTGTTCGCTGGATGGGCCGTTCGGTACCTTGTTGCCGTGCGCCATCACCTCGCGAGGATCGAGAACATCCATGTCGATGTGGATGTAGATCTTGTCGGTCAGGCGATTCAGTCGATCGAGCTGCGTCCAGATCGCTGGCGTCATGTTGCGCAGGTCGTCGACGCTGATCTGTTCGATCATCGAGTTGTCGAGCAGATGTTGCTCCAGCGGATCGGTGAGCCGCACACCCGCCATGACGACATGACGATCGGGGAGCGGCGGGTCGAGCTTGGCGTCGAGCCGCATGACCTGCAGGGCGCGTCCCGTTGCAACCGCGACCGGCATCCCGCCAAGCGATCCGCTGCGCGTCGTTTCTGGGGTGTTGAAGTCGGGATGCGCATCGAGCCAGAGCATGCCAATCTTGAGCGGTTCACGGGTCGGCCCAGATCGCTGGAGCCCGGCGACGAGTCCCGGCATCGACGGACATGTGGCCAGGAGCCCGACGGTGAGGAACCCGTCGCGCTCGTTCTTGGTCACGATGTCCGCGAAGTGTCCAAGCGCCATGCCCAGCCGCTTCCACCCCCCGTACTCGGTGTCCTCCTCGGCGGTTAGGCGCGCTTCCTCGATTCGCGTGGTGGCGCCGAGATCAGCAAGGATCTTCTGGATGCCGCCTTCCGCCATCGTGGTTGGCCCTTTCGAGAGGCCGTTGGGCGAAAAAGGCTGCTTCGAGAGGGCCACACGAAGCTTACCGTCAGCCGCCTGATACTTCTTCTGCGCGGCAAGCGGCACGACAGCGAACGCAATCGCGAGGGCGAGCAGGATGGGGCCATGACGCTTCATTGGTGGTCTCCGCGAGTGGTTTGGGCAATTTCAAGGGCCCGGGGGGCCGTTATTGAAGACGCCCCGCCGGAGGCGGGGCAAAACCAACACAGTAACTAGCGAGGCGGAGCCGCGTCACACATGTTCGGCGGTCTGAGGCGGAGCCTCGCTAGTCATTTTCGTTTGCGCGCCAGCCGCCAGAACTGTGCCTCGTTCAGGATGGTGATCCGGTGGCCCTTCTCGCGTAGCCGTTTGATCTCCATCAGCTTGATACCGGCGTCACGACCGGCGGCCTGAAGCTTGTTCGGCCGCCCCCGAACGACAACCGACGTCCGGGCCGAGGGCCCGCTGTGGACGACTGCGCCGGCCTTGCGGGCCGCCCCCGCCGCCTCGCTTCGAAGCGTCGTCAGGATGCCGGTGAAGGCCAGGTGGACGCCTTTCAGGGTGCGAAGCGCGCCGACCTTGAGCGACGCTGGCGGGTTGGAAAGCGCGTCAATCAGCTCGTCCGCGCTTTCGTATCGCTTCCGACGCTCGCCGATGCAGCGATAGATGATCTCTTTCAGGTGATCGCTGCACGGGAAACCGCGAACCTCCGCCGTGCGGATGCGTGCGTACGCGGCACCTTTGACCAACATCCCCACCAACTGACCCACCTGGTACACATCGTCACGCGCCTGCCACTTGGGAGCAGCGCCATCGAAAATGTCGCTGGGAGCCATGTGCGGATTCAACGTGCGCGCCGTCACGCCACGCCGGTCGCTCTGCTGCCGGACGATGCCGAAGTCGCCGAGCTTGAGGCGTGAATCGTCACACACAAATACGTTCAGCGGGGTGAGATCGCGGTGCAGCAACTGACCGCGATGCAGCTTGACGAGCACCTGGAGAATCCCCGCGATTTCGCGCCTGACGGTGGCCTCCGCCCACGGCTTGCCGGTGCGGTGCAGATAGCGGCTGAGATCGCCATCACGAGCGTACTCGAGCGCAAGGCAGTAAAGCACCTGACCGTCATCGGTCATGAGGGAAAGGAGTCGTAGACTCGAATCGCGCGCGGATGATTGCCCAGCAGCAGCCCGAAATACGCTTCGCGCAACCAGCCATCGATGCGCTCGCTGACCTTGATGCACACGACCTCGGGGACCGACGACGACCGACCGAGTCGGGCTGACAGGTAGACTTGCCCAAACCCTCCCTGTCCGAGCAGCGGCCCAATGCGATACCGCAGGCGAGACTCGGGACTTTCGATCACCTCGGACTGAGTCAACAGCAACTGCCGCGCGCTCGCGAACACTGTGAGGCTTCGCGTCCTCGTCGTGGCGGCACTGAGATTCTTCGGCATGAGATATTCCCACCATGATAAGCACAGACGCTAGCCACGAAGGGCGCGAAGGCACGAAGAAGGAACCGGTTGGAACTGACTTCGGGACTTCCGCCTTCGCCGAAGGCTTCGGCGGACCGCCGAAGCTCTAGCGGAGGCTGGTCGTGGCTGCCGCTGTCACCGCGGTGATTGATTGATCGCGTTCAGATTTCTTCGAGCATTCTCGTGGCCGGGATCAATTCGGAGGGCTTCGCCGAGGTGGCGACGCGCCGACTCCAGATCGCCGGCACGGGCGCGAATCACACCTAAGTTTGCGTGAGCATCGGCATGTGCAGGATCGACGTCGATCGCTTGTCGCGCCAGTTGCTCGGCCTCGCTGACCTGGCCTCGTTGGAGCATCACGACGGCGAGGTTGGTGTAAGCGTCGGGCGACGCGGGATCGAGCCGAATAGCTTCATGAAGATGGCCCGTCGCCTCGTCCAATCGATCGGTCCGCGCCAGCAGCAGGCCAAGGTTGTTGCGGGCGCTGGCCAGGCCGGGGCCCAGCGCTACCGCACGACGGTAGCTGGATTCGGCTTCCTGCAGCCGCCCGCCGCGCTCGAGCACCAGGCCCAGGTTGTAGTACCCAACCGGATCGTCACCCGCAGCCAATGCATCGCGGAGCGCACGCTCGGCTTCTGGAAGGCGGCCGAGGTCGGCGTAGCACTTGCCCAACTGGATGAGAGACTGTTGGTCGCCGGGAACCATACCGAGGTGGCGTGTGAGGTAAGGAATCGCGTCAACCGGGCGGCCAAGCTGCTGCAGGAGCGATGAAAGCTCTGAAACGAGATCCGGATTGTCAGGATCGACGTCGACCGCACGGCGAACCAGTTGCTCGCGCCTCGCAGAGAATTGACGCAGATCGAGCGAGGCCGCGTGCCTGAGCAGAAAGACGCTGCTGTGCGAGCGGTCGGCCAACGCTTCAACCAGTGCATCACGGGGTGCGGACATAAGCCCGAAGGGTCGCCGATCTGGCAATATCCCGGCCCCCATCGACCGATCGACCCAGAGCACGGTAACCATCCGCAAGCGCGCGATGGACGACGCCGAGACCAGGCCACTCCTCGGCAACGGTTTCGAGAATCCCGACGGCAGCCGCGGCATTTCCGCGATTGAGCGCAATGCGCGCCTGACCGACACGCGCAAGAGCAACGAACTCCGCCTCATCGCGAGCGGATGGCCGTAGCGAAGCGGCTCGCGTGTAGGCCATCTCCGCTTCGTCGTACTTCGTTTGCTTGAACGCGCTCTCCCCGAGGCGCCACCATGCGAGCCCAAAATCAGGCTGGGCCTCGACCACAGCCCGCAATCCATCGCTTGCTGCTGCTGCGTCGCCCCGCTCCAAGTGAACGAGCGCGCTGTAATACCCCCAGCGCCAGTTCGCCGGATCCAGGTCTGCAGCGACGTCGTAGGCCGTTAACGCTTCCTGATAGAAGAGGTCTGCGTGATAGGCCATGCCGAGCGCGCCCACGACTGCTGGATCTCGCGGTGATCGGCGCGCCGTTGCGTCAGCGCTACTGATGTGTTGCACGAGCGCGGCCGGGCGACCAGTCAGCGTAGGCAGGCCCGGCAAACGCGCAGCCGCCTGAGACCGCGCGCGGCTCGTGACAGCCGCATAGGCCGCACCGGCGACAACAGCGGCCACGAGAACCCAAACAAGTGGGCGAAGCCAGCGCGTCTTCGGTGCTTCAGCGGGGCGATGCCGCTGCCTGGCCATGATTCCAGAGCGTAACGCGAGAGAGCCGGTCGAACGGCCGGTTCATATGAAGGCCGCCTGTCACGAGCTCGTCGCGGCCGTCACCCGAAAAATCGCCCGCACCCACCGAGATCAGGTGCGTCGGCGACGTCGCAATCGGCCGGAGCGTGAACGACATGTTGCCGGTGTTCTCGAGCCAGACCAAACTGTGCGCCGACGGATTATCCCAGTCGTTGTAGGCACTGACGACGGCGACGTCGAGATCGCCGTCACCGTCGAGATCGACCGGCTGAGGGCTGGATGCGCCTGAGAACTCGGCAATGCGACGCCTGGTGAAGACCAGGCCGCCGTTGTTCTCGATCCACTGCACGCCGTGCCAGGGTCGTCCGCCGCCCGTGGCGTAGTCGAAACCATCACCGTTGCTATAGAGGAAATCGATGTCGCCGTCGCGATCGAGGTCGGTTGCGGTCAACCAGCTCGAACCGAAGTCGTCGTTGGTCGACCCCCAGATCAGCCTCGCTGTGAACCGGCCTTTCCCGTCATTGACGTAAGCGTAGACCTCTTCCCACTCCTGACTGACAAGTGATGCGATATCGAGATCGCCGTCCTTGTCCAAATCGACGATCTCCACGTTTATCGGACCCGAAAGGCTCTGCAAGACGGTGCTAGTGAATCGCCACCCGCCATCGTTTCGCAGCCATCGGGTCTCGCCCTCGTTGTATCCGAACTCCGCAACCGCAAGGTCGAGATCACCATCGCCGTCGAGATCGCCGGCTCGAACGTCCGAGACACGTGCGATCTGATCGACGAGAACTCGATTGACGAACCGTCCGTTACCCTGATTCTCCAGCACCACGACCGAACCGATTTTTGCGTTATTCGGGAACAGTACTCCCAGGCTGGCTACCAGCACGTCGAGATCGCCATCGCGATCGATGTCGGCAGCTTCGGCATGGGCAGGTGCCAGGATGGCGTCGCCCAAGATTGCTTCTGCGAACACGCCACGTGGCGATTGGCGAATCCACACCACGCGGTGTTGAACGAGATCGCACGCCAGGACGTCCATCAGGCCGTCTCGATCGAGATCGATGGGCTTCACGTGAGCAATCTGCGGTCGATCGCGGGGCGTAAACGATTGACCAATCGGTTGCGGCACAAGTGTGAGCGACGGAGGTGCCGGCGCCGCCGGCCCACCGGACGGTACCGTCGGTGAGCCGCAAGCAGCCGCAAACATCAGGTAGGCGACAACCGCCGCCCATTGAGGCCTATGACGAAGTTCGAGCAACCTTCAGGATCTTGATCGGCGGGGTCAATCGCTGCGCCTCGGCGTTCGTCTTGCGATCAGTCGACGAAGGCGCCATCTGGATTTTTCGCACCACGTCCATGCCCGAAACGACTCGACCAAACGCGCCAAACCCCTGGCCATCGGGGTTGCGCTTGCCACCAAAATCGAGCGATGGCTGGTCGTTGATGCAAATGAACCAACCTGAAGTCGCACTATCCGGTTCTCCTCGCGCCATCGAGACGATGGCGTCCTTGTGAAGGATACCGGTGACGCTGGTGCGTTCCAGCGGAATAGGCGGGAAGCCGGTCTTGGCCACCTCCGGATTCACTCCCGCTTGAATCACCTCGATCTTCACGTCGCTCTGTGGCTGGTTGTCCATCTTGACCGTGCGATGGAACGTCCCACCGTTGTAGTGCCCGGCATCGACGTACTTCAGGAAGTTCGCCGTGGTTCCTAGCGCCTTGGTGGCGTCAACCTCGATGACGATGTCGCCCAGTTCGGTTTGCACGAGAACCCGAACGGGCTTGGTCTGCCCCCACACGGGGGCTATCATCAGAAATACAGCGATGAAGACGAAGATTCGTCGAGTCATAGGGAATACGAATACGTAGCCACGAAGGTCACGAAGTCACGAAGACGGATTTGTACTTGTTTGCTTCGTGTCCTTCGTGCCTCCGTGGCTAAATTCCAGCGTTAGAAGCGATACGTTGTCGCGAACTGGAACTGTCGCCCTGGCAAGACGTTGCTCCCTCCTGAGTGCTCACCGAACCGCGCGTTCCCGACCAAGGCGAACTGCTGGTAGCCGCCCGCGAGCAGGTTCTGGTTGTTGAATGCGTTGAACATCTCGGCGCGCACCTCGATCTTGTCTGTTCCCACAGCGAACACTCGGGCCAGCGACAGGTCCGCGTAGTTGATGAATTTGCCGCGCTCCGTGTTCCGGGCTCCGGGCTGACTGAACTGGCAACCACGCGAGCTGCAGCCACCGGTCAATCCACCCCCCGTGGGGTCGCCCGCGTACCGGATCGTATAGGGGCTACCGCTCTGGTGGTGTGACACCGAGCTCAAGCGCCAACCACTCAGCACAGGGCCGCTGCCTGGCAGGTTCCAGGTGATGCTGGTCACCAGATTGTGTGGCGTGTCGGCGCCTGTGGGCCCGCGATCGAGCTCCGGATCGGCGCTGTTTTCTGGAGAGAACCAGTGATTGAGACGGTCTTCCGAGTTGGAGAGCGTATAGGACGCCGTCAGCATGAGAGGGTTCGTCCGATGCTGGACGGCGAACCGGATGCCCTCGTACCAGGACCGGCCTTCGTTGGTCAGCAAGTCCATTCGCCTGAAGCCGTTCGGGCCGGGCGTAATCGGGCGAGTCGCATCGGCCTGCGCCTGTGTCCGAATCGTGGCGTTGGGATTCGGAGCCAATGCTGCGTTCAGGACATCCTTCGGAATCGGCGCCGCCTGGTTCATGTCGAGGAACCCGTGCTTGACGCCGCGATTGATATTGGCGTCCACGGCGAGGCTGGTCCGCGGACCGAGTAGCCGCTGGAACCCCAAACTGGCCGTCCACGCGTGCTCATTCTCGAGATCGGGCGAGATCTCCTGGATGTCGCGCGCTGGCAGCACTGCTCCCGGCGGGAACGCCGGCAACGCATTGGGGAAGGTTGGGAACAACGGATCCGTCGGCGTGAGTGACAAAGTGACCTGACCGTTGCGGCCGCCAACCCCACCCTTGACGATGGTGAAGATCGCGTATTGCTGGGTGAATCGACCGAAGCCGCCGCGAACGGACCATTTCTGATCACCCTTGGGGTCCCAGGCGAACCCGACACGAGGGTCGACAGTTATTCATGTCCGTCCCAGCCGGCCAGTCGGGGATGCCCTTGACGATCTCAACGTCGTAGCGAAGTCCGAGGTTGAGCGTCAGGTTGTTGCGCACGCGCCAGTCGTCCTGAATAAAGCTGGCGATCACGTAAGCCTTCGGGAACATCAGCGCGGCTTCCGGAACCAGCGCGAACGACTGCTGGAACTGGAACGGGTTCGGCGCTGCCGCAGGGCTGCCGGTGAAGCGGTACACGCCGTTTTGCAGCGGTTGATACAACTGCTCGGTCACGTCATAGGTGAACGAAGCGCCGGTCTTGATCGAGTGGTTGCCCTTCCACAGCGACACCGTGTCCGAAATGTCGTAGGTCTCCTCAGGCAACACGCCCCACGTGCCGAAGTCGTACCCGCCAGAGGTGGCGTATCCAGCCCGCTGAATCGACACGCAGTCGCATTTCGCGGCGCGACGATCCGTGTATCGCGAGTATTGACCGCGGACCTCGTTCAGGAACCGATCGGAGACAACGGTCAAAAAGGTGCCGTGGACGGTGTCGACATTGTTGTCCCAGAGGAAGCCGCGTGCCGGGTAGGTTCAACCCGCCGCTCTCGTTGTCCTTCTTCCACCGCACCATGTTGTAACGCACGCCGAGCGAGTTCCTTTCCGAGAAGCGGACGTCGCCCTTGAAGTGACCCTGGTGCTCGTCGGCCGGCGTCGGCACGACCAGGCCGAGCGCTTCCGGCGAGGTCACCACGACCTGGCTGCGCTCGCGACGACGCTCGTAACTGCCGAAGTAGAACACCTTGTCCCTGACGAGTGGACCGCCAACGGTGCCGCCGAACTGCTGCTGGTTGTACGGCGCCTTGGTCTTCTCACCGTTCACGACGGGCGCCAGCGGCGGCGCCGCGTCCCAGTCGCCAGGCCGCACCATCACGAATGCCGATCCGTTGAGCTCGTTGGTGCCGCTCTTGGTGATCATGCTGGCCACGCCAGCGGAATGCCCACCGAACTCGGCGGAGAACTGGTTGGTGATGATCTGCACCTCTTTGACCGTTTCGATCGCGAACCCGCTGGACCCAAGCTGCGGCGCGCGCTGCAGCGTCAGCCACTTCGAGTGGTTGTTCGTGCCGTCAACGTAAGTGCCGAAGTTCCAGACTTCCTGGCCGCCGACATTCACCGCGTTCGAGCCGGTGCCGGCCGCGACGACGTTGGAGTCGAGGGTGAGCAGCCGGAAGTAGTTGCGCTCCTTGACCGGCAGAGTTCTCGAACGCCGTGCGGTCGATGGTGCTCGACACCTCCGACGACGTCGTTTGCACGAGCGGCGACTCGCCGGCGACAGTGATGGTCTCCTGCACCGAGGACAGCTTCAGCGTGAAATTCAAGCACGACGTTCTGGCCGGCGTTGAAGACCAGGCCCTCCCGTCACCTCGGTGGCAAATCCAGGAATCTCGACGCTGCACCGATGTACCGGCCTTCGGGCGGCAGCGCCCGGACCACGAAGCGCCCGCCCTCGTCAGTCGTTATCGGTGCGCGTCAGGCCGGTCGCAGTGTTCTGGACCGTGACCGTCGCACCGGGCAGCACCGCCTGCTGCGCATCGACGACGACGCCTTCAAGGGCAAATGTGGGGTTCTGGGCGTATGCGGCACTGCTTGCGCATATACCCAAGAGCAAAGCTATCGCGATAACGAATCGTGGCTGCCTCAATTTGCGCATAGCGCGCCTCCGCTGAGCGAAAAACAACAGTACAGAGACAGAACGGTTGCGATGCTACCACCGATGCGGGCGATCGGCGCACTGGCCGTCACTGGGATTAAGGCGCCTCGCGAGGGTGAGGACTCGAGGATTAGGGCATAGGGCGTGAGGGCTCAGCCGAGGGATTCAGGATGGGTCGACAGGCCGAAGGTTCGACAGCGGAGGTATCTGCACGAAGGTCATAGCGAAGGGCGTCCGGACGGATGCACCGCCGTCCATGCAACCTGCCCGTAAGGCACCCACGTGCAGACCCGCGAACGCAGTACTACCCGCGACTCGCCGTCGTCGTCGGCGCGCTCATGATCTTCTTGAAGGCGACCATGAAGCGGTCCATCTCTTCCGGTGTGCCAACGGAGACGCGCAGGTGCTGCGTCATCGGCGGGAAGGGACGTCCGACCAGCACACCTTCCTCGCGGAAGGCTTCAATGACCGGCTGCACTTCCCGGCGGAGGTGGACCATGAAGAAGTTGGCCTGCGACGGAATGACGTCGTAGCCCAGCGCCTTCAGATCGCGGGCTGCCTTCTCGCGCCCGGCGATGGTCTTCGCTTTCACGTCGGCCATCGCGGCTTTGTTCTTGAGCGCGGCGACCCCGCCGTACTGAGCCAGCACGTTGACGCTGCCCGTCGAGAAGGGGCGCATCTTCTGCAGAATCTCCGGAGTCGCCACCGCGTAGCCAAGACGTAATGCGGCCATGCCGGCGATCTTCGAGAACGTGCGCGCCAAGACCACCGGGCGACCTTCGGTGACGTATGGCATCGCGGTCGCGTAGTTCGGGTCGTCCACGTAGTGGTGATAGGCCTCGTCGATCAAGACGGGCATGCCGGTCGGAAGGCTATCCAGCAACTGCTTGATCTCGTCCTTGGTGACGATCACGCCGGTCGGGTTGTTGGGATTGCAGATGTAGACGAACCCGATCTCGCTCTGGTGCTTCTTGGCCGCGTCGATCATCACGCCGATGTCCTGACGGTAGTCCTTGGTCAGCGGCAGCTTGATGGCCTCGCTCTTGATGTTGGTCGCGTGCGAGTACACCGAGTTGTATGACGGCTCGACGCCGAGAACCTTCTTGCCGCCGAGCAGGAACGTGGTCCCGACGACCTGCAGGACCTCGCCACTGCCGGCGGTGATCATCACGTTCTCGGGCTTCACGCCGTCGTATTCGGCGATCGCCTGCTGAATCCCGGCATTCGGGTAGCCGTAGCGCCCCGCGTACTTCCAGGCGCCTTCCATGGCCTTCATCACCGAGTCGGGGATGCCCCAGTTGTTCTCGTTGTTGGCCAGCTTGGCGAGCGCGTCGTAATCGGCTGCGGTCTGCTGCGGGCGCGGTGCCCCACCCGGCCGTCCCTGTCCAGCCGCACCCTGTGCGAACACATCCAGACCGGTCCCGGCACTGACGTATCCGAGTGCGGCCGCCAATCCGCCCACGAACCGGCGTCGTGAAACCGCGTACTTGAACTCCATGAAATCCTCCGGGTTTTGAGCCGACCGGGCATTTTACCGCCTTTCACGGACAGCCGGCTGGAAATCCCCGAACCGGCCTCTATTGCGTGATTTGGCGATTGGGTGAATGGGTGATTGCAATGGTTGATTTTGGGGATTGGGGGATTTTGATTGGGTGATTGATCGCGATTACCGGTTGCGCGCCGCTTCGGCAATCGCGATCCACTTCGCGGGCGATGTACTGGCGACGAGCTCTTCAATCGCGGGAAGCGGCAGGTCGCCCAGCTTCTTGAAGCTGATGCACGACTTGCCCATGTTCGAGCTTCTTCCCCGCTTTGGCGAAGCTCTCTTCGAGGACCTTCAACTGATGGTTGTGGCTTTGCTGCGGGCCATGGCGAGGCCTCCGACATTCGATCAGGCCCAGATACGTACGGGCCTCAGAGACTTAGAGACTCAGAGCAAAAGTGGGCGTCACCAGTCCTCAGTATTTGGCTTCTGCGCCTTTCAACCCCACTAAACTCTGTGTCTCTGTGCCTCTGAGGCTTGTACGTGATCAGGGCACAATGCGAAACGGTTCGTGTTGCTCGACTTGTCGATCCGCGGTCCGCGCACGAACGCGAAGCACGTAGACGGCAGGCGCCAGGCTCTGGAGCGGAACCTCGAAGCGCGTTTTGTTGCCGGTCCCCGCCGGCACGGGCAATGTGACGAGCGACTCGCCCTTTTGATTCAGCAACTCAGTGACGAGCTCCGGCGTCGGCCCTGCGCTGTAGTACTCCAATTCCACGAGCAGCCGATCCGTCTTGCGCAGTCTCCGCGTGGCGGACGGCGAAGCGTCGGGCGCCTCGCGGAGGCCGCGAAGCTCGAAGGCCGAGCGCGCCAGATAAAAGCGCAGCGTTGCCAGCGCCAGCGGATCCTTGCCGATCGCGGGGACGCTGATGTCCGCAGGCCAGCGATCAAGGACCTCTCCTCGAGCGTCGTAGCTGGTGAACCGCAAGAGCTCTTTGCCCGGGCTGAGAACGAATCGAGCGTGCACCGGGGTTGCCGGTGTCTCGCGCCGACCGATCGACTGCGCCGGACCCTCGACCGTCCCGTCAGTGCGAAGCCGCTCCACATCGAGTCGGGTGGCCGCTGCCGACCCGGTCCTTGTCGTCGGCTCCCAGGTCACGACGACGTCAGTGAGCGATTCGTCACCGCGTGAGAAGCCAACCCAGATGTCGGCGGTGCGTCCCAACCTTGGTTCAACGAGGTTGGTCAGGGCGTCCATTACCTCGGTGGCCACGGGCGTCACGGGCGGTGCAGTCAACTCCTCGGATCGGGGCGCATAGTACCCACGACGAGCCACCACCCGTGCCCCACGCCGCTTGACCTCGACGTCGATCTTGTGGAACTTGCCATCCGCCATCTCGCGCGCCGGTGCGTAGCCCACCAGATAGTAGGCGCTCGCATCCTCGATGACTTCATCGAGGTGCTCGGCGTGATCATTCGTGTTGTGGATCGCGCGCCCGCCGGTTTCATCCGAAAACCGGCGGAGGACCATGTTGCCGCCAAACTCGCTCGACCCGAGCGGACGCGGGTCGAGTGTATGAATCGTGACGTTGCCACGATTCGCGGATTGGACGACGTCCTCCATTCGCGGCCAATTGATGCTTCGCAAACTGACCGGGGGGCCCTGACTGACGAACAAGATGGACTTGCGCCCTTCACGCAGCCCTCCCAGATGCGTTGCGACGGCATTGACCGCATCGAGCGTCACGCCTGCACGCAGCTCCCAAACGTTGCGCTGCGTTTGCTGCATCTCCTCTGCGGCGCTGCGGACCGGAAACAGCTCACCACGACGGCCCTCGAACTTCGACACCCTCTCGAGCATCGCGTTTCGGTCGCGCGTGAACTCGATGTGCGTCAGCGGCGTGAGCGGGTCGACGATCGCCACGAGATCGGTACGGCCCCAGCTTCTCGACGAACGCGCGTAGCGTGCGTCGCAACGGAATCATGATCTGCGGCGCCTTGTCGATGTGATAGTCATCCAGAAACAATACGAACAGCCGTACATCGTCTCGCGCGGCTTGAACGCGAGCGTGCTCGGGCGATCGAATCTGGATTGCTTCTTTGAGATCTTCGGGAACACCACCGTTGAGGCGGATGAACTGCGCGGTCTCGACCGTTTGAGGGACGCCGTCCTCCTTGACGATGAAGTCAGAGGGCTCCAACGTCTGGATCGCCTGGCCGTCGCGATCCGTCACCGACACGTCGACCCGGACGATGTTGACCTTTGCCCGGAAGATTGGCGACTCGGGCTGCTCGGGCGGCTTTTGAGCCGTCGGCTTCTGCTCGGGCTTCTGTTGTTCCTGAACCGATGCCATCAGCCTTGGCGAGGCAGACCCGCCGTACAGTCCAAACGCAAGGCACACAAGGGGAATCAAAAGGAAGCGAACGCGCATCATTGGCCTACGTCATGCGGGCAGGGCAATCCTCATTCTAACGCTCTCGGTCCCCGGTCTACGGTCCACGGTCTACGGTCCACGGTCCACGGTCTACGCACGCCCGTCGCGCCGAAGGCGCGCGTCTCAGTCAGGCGCTGTGCTCAGCGAGCGACGCGACGTCAGCGCTGTCTGTGAACGCGAGCGATTCGGAATTGACACAGTAGCGGAGGCCGGTCGGACGCGGCCCGTCCTCGAACACATGGCCGAGGTGGCAGTCACAGCGGGCGCACAGAATCTCGACCCGACGCATTCCAAAGCTGCGATCCTCGTCATTCACGACGTTCTCGTCGGCAATTGGCTGAAAGAAGCTGGGCCAACCCGTCCCCGAGTTGAACTTGGAGTCGGACGTGAAGAGCGGCAGATGGCAGCAGACGCAGGTGTAGACGCCCTGCTTCTTGTTGTCGAGCAGCGTGCCGCAGAAGGGCCGCTCGGTGCCCTTGCCCCGAGCAACCGCGTACTGCTCTGGCGTCAACTGCGCGCGCCATTCGGCGTCCGACTTCTCCACCCGCGATAACTCGACGGGACCCACGAGTTGGCCGGATTTGTTGAAGACCTTGACTCGGACGTTCATGTTCAACACCCCTGACTCGCCTTACGTACGGGCCACAGAGGCTCCGACAACTCAGAGTATTTGATCCTTCATTCTGAGTCTCTGAGGCTCTGAGGCTTCGTTCTGCTTTTGTTTCCGTGCCCCCGTGCTCAAAACAAACCTACTTTTCCTGCCACTGACGCAACCAGCTTGGCAGGGTCGAAGCCCACACCTCGTCGAAAGACGAGCTCAACCTTCCGAATGTCGGCAATCGTCGATGACGGATCACCAGCGACGACCACCAGGTCGGCCTGCTTGCCGGCGGCAATGCTCCCAATGCTTTTCTCGCGGCCGAGATACATCGCCCCGTTGAGCGTGCCGATGCGGATGGCTTCGAGTGGGGTGAATCCGGCCTCGACCAGCAACTCGATCTGGCGCTGATTCGCGTAGCCGGGGATGACGCCGCCCGATCCCGTGGGATCGGTGCCGGCAATCAGTGTTCCGCCCGCACGGACAAACGCACGTTCGAGTGCCATCGCCTTTGGAAACAGCTTGACGTAGTTGGACTTCGTGTTCTGCGAGACTCGTGCGTGCGCCTGCTCGAACTGCTGTTTGAGCGACGGCGCGAGGACATCGAGCCCTGGAGGCATCGGGCGTCCGGGAGTGAGGGTTTCGAAGACCGTCAGCGTGGAGGTCAGTGCGACGCGCTGGTCGATGAGCTTTCGCACCAGCGCTTGGAACGCCGCGCCGTTTTCGTCGAGCGTGGTGAGCGCTTGCTGCCCACGGCCCTGGGCCGGGCAGCTGTCTGGCTGCTTGTCGGTGACGAAGTCGGTCGCCGCGAGGAACCCGTGTTCGAGATTGTCGATGCCGAGGTCGGCCGCCTCGCTGTAGGTGACCGAGCACAGGTGGCCGGTCACCTTGAGGCCTCGCTTGTGCGCTTCCTCGATCGTGGCGCCAAGCGCGGCGCGCGAGATCTGCATATAGGCCTTGAACGACGTGGCGCCCTGTCCCGCCCAGTAGCTGACGTGCTGCCGTGCATCCTCGGCGGTGGTCACCGTGTTCATCTGCTGGAACTGGTTTCGACCGTTCACATATGGCGCCGTGGCATCAATCGAAGGTCCAGCCTTTTCACCGGCTTCGACCGCTCGCTTGAGGTTGAGGTCCATGTAGCCGTTCAAGTTGCCGCCTGTGCGCAGCGTCGTGACTCCCCCGGCAAGATAGAGTCGTGTGAAGCTCTCACCCAACTGCCCGTACACGCCCGGGCCGGTCGGGTAATAGAAGTGTTCGTGAACCATCACGAGACCGGGGAGAACGCTCCTGCCGGCGAGGTCGATGACTTCAGCGCCCGCTGGCAGCGTCACGCGAGAGGAGTCGCCAAGGTCGGCAATCGTGCCGTCGCGTACGATCAGTGTTTGTCGCTCCCGCGCCGGCGCTCCAGTCCCATCAATGACACGGACATTCGTCAGCGCGATGACGGGTGCGCTGGTCCGCACGTAGGGTTTGACGCCATCGGCGAGCTGCGGTTGCTGCGCGCCACCGGAGAGACCGAGCAAAGCCAACATCATCGCCACTACATGTCTATTCATAGGAGCGCGCTGTCCTTTGAACTGGCAACTGGTAACTGGTAACCGACGTAATTCAGTCCAGAGCGAGCGATCCTGTGTAGATCGCCATTCCGACCACGGCGTCCACACCGAGAGAGTGCAGCGCGTCAATCTCCTCGCGCGTCGTGATGCCGCCTGCAGCGGTGACCCTTCGTGCCGTCGCGTCCCGCAGGGCTCGAATCGCATCCATGTCGGTGCCCTGCATGAGCCCCTCTTTGTCGA
Source organism: uncultured Acidobacteriota bacterium (assembly GCA_963802675.1). Classification (GTDB taxonomy): domain Bacteria; phylum Acidobacteriota; class Vicinamibacteria; order Vicinamibacterales; family UBA2999; genus JACCSI01. Next base: position 249,733 of record CAWDJL010000013.1, on the reverse strand, counting down.
CATGCGTGTAGAGAAACTCCCCGCAATACGGCTCCAGGGCCTTGACCGCCTCGACGCTCGAGACGGCGAGCGGCGTCCGCCATCCATGAATGACCACGCGTCCGCCCTTCGAATCGACGGCGGCTACGATCTTGTCGAGGCCCACGGCGTCTCGAAGCGCTTCGGCGAAGTCGAACTTGATGACGCTGCCGCCCTCGGCGGCTCGTCGAATATCGAAGAATGCCGACCCAACGATCACGGCGGTCGCGCCGGCCGCCAGCACGTCCTCGGCGCGACCAACAGATCGGATGCCGCCGCCGACGCGACATGGAAGTCGAGTCGCAACGTGGCGGACCAGTTCGTCATTGGTGCCCGTGCCCATCGCGGCATCGAGATCGATCAATTGGATTGCGGGGAACCGGGAGAACCGTTCAATCCAGCCATCGAGATCGTCCGACTCGAGAGCAAGCTTCTCGCCTTGCACGAGTTGCACGACCTTACCGCCTTTGAGATCGATCGATGGAATCAGCATGGGTTACGGATGGAACGAGAGTTAGAAGTGTAACCTTCGCGGCGTTGAATCATTGCCTGTGGCTTCCGCCTTCAGGCGGAAGATCTGACTTCCGCCTGAAGCGGAACACGAGTTGATCTTCCGGCTGAAGCCGGAAGCCACGGTCGATTTTCTGTCATCGCCGGACGGGTATCCCGCGCGCATCCAGAAACACTTTCAATGCCCTCACACTCTGTTCGTTGAAGTGGAATATCGAGGCAGCCAGAGCGGCGTCCGCATGCCCGATCGTGAATACCTCGGCAAAGTGATCGAACGTGCCCGCCCCCCCGGAGGCGATGACCGGAATCGGCACGGCGTGCGAGACGGCCGCCGTCAGGTCGCAGTCGAACCCCGCCTTCGTCCCATCCCGATCGATTGACGTCAGCAGGATCTCGCCTGCGCCGCGACTGGCCGCCTCGCGAGCCCAATCGACCGCGTCGCGCGCCGTCTGGTCGGTGCCGCTGCGGGCGTAAACATCAAACCGGCCCGCCTTCCCCCGCTTGGCATCGATGGCCACGATTACCGCCTGGCTGCCATAGCGCGCGGCGAGTCGTGAGATGAGCGAGGGATCGGCGAGCGCCGCGCTATTGAGGCTGACCTTGTCTGCCCCTGCATCAACTGCCGATGAGGCATCGTCTTCGGTACGGATGCCGCCGCCAACGCAGAGCGGCAGGAACACGTGACGAGCTACCGCTTGAATGGTCTGGGCACGGGCACGACGAGCCTCGATCGTGGCGGTCACGTCGAGGATCACAATCTCGTCGATGCCTTCACGGTTGTAGCGTGCGGCCAGCGCGGCCGGATCGCCGGCCGGGCGCAGGTGCTCGAATTTGATGCCCTTGACCACCTGCCCGTCGCGAACGTCCAGGCACGCAATGATGCGCTTAGACAGCACGGAGCCAATTGCCGAGAATCCGGAGGCCGACGTCGCTGGATTTTTCCGGGTGGAACTGCACGCCCCCAATTCGCCCCTGCTCCACGGCCGACGCAAACGTCACTCCATAGCTCGTCGTCGCAACCGCGACCTCGGTGACCGGCGCGACATACGAGTGTGTGAAGTACACCTGCGCGTCCGGCGCGACGTCGGCCATCAACCCGGTCGCGCGTGAGATTGCCAGACTGTTCCAGCCAACGTGAGGAATCTTGCGAAGCGGGGTCGGGTCTATGTCCCGTTTCTGCGTGCCAGCGTCCGACAAGTGCCTGCATACGCCGGGGAACGCGCAAAATCCTCGTACGCCGGGCGCCTCGGTACTGCCTTCGAACAACCACTGCATCCCAAGGCAGATCCCGAAGAGGGCCGCCCCACGCTCGAGAGCCGCCTCGATCGCTACACGCCACTCGTCACTCAACGCACGCGTCGCGGCGAAGTGGCCAACCCCTGGAACGATGATGCCACGGGCCTCTGCGAGCTCCGCCGCGACAACCGGCGTTCGCACGTCAGCCCCAATCGCGGAAAGTGCCTTGCGGACTGACGTGAGGTTCCCCGCGCCGTAATCGACCAGCGCAATCACAAGAGGCCCTTCGTGCTCGGCAGCTGCTTCGCCATCCGCCGATCCTTCGCGCATGCCACCCGCAGCGCGCGCGCGAACGCCTTGAAGCACGCCTCGATCTTGTGGTGATTGGACCGTCCGTACAGCACCTTGAGGTGCACATTGCCTCGCGCGGCGCTGGCGAATCCCTCGAAGAAGTCGTGAACGAGCTCAGCCTGCAGATCACCAACCAGTCTGACTTTCACCTTGGTGTCCACGACCGTATGCGCACGGCCGCCGAGATCGACGGCAGCCACGGCAAGGGTCTCGTCCATGGGCATGACGAAGTAACCAGCGCGATTGATACCTCGACGGTTGCCGAGGGCTTTGGTCACAGCCTCGCCGAGGGTAATGCCGACGTCCTCGACCGTGTGATGCTGATCCACATCCAAATCGCCCTCCGCCCGCACCGAGAGATCGAAGGCCCCGTGTCTTGCGACCAGGTCGAGCATGTGATCGAGAAAGCGAATGCCGGTGCGGTTGTCGAAGCGCCCACGACCATCCAGGTTCAGCGTCACCGAGATTCGCGTCTCCCGGGTCGCTCGCTCCACTACGGCCTTGCGCACACGGCCTCCAGCACCTCGATCGCCCGTTTCGTATGTTCGACAGCGCCCGCCGTAATGCGAAAACAGTTGGCGCAATGTGGCTCCCGGGTCCGATCGCGAACCAGCACGCCGTTGGCAATCAGGCCATCGATCAACGCCCGCGCCTGGTTTCCGCCATCAACCAGGACGAAGTTCGCAGCACTCCGCCAATACCGCAACCCGAGACGGTCGAAGGCGTCGTAGAGCATCGCCTTCGATTGGGTCGCCTGCTCGACGAACCAGGGCGTGAACTCGCGATCCGTGATCGCGGCTCGGACCGCGGCCACAGCGACGACGTTCAAGTTGAACAACGGCATCACCGCGCGAATCGGCTCGAGCACGTCGGGCGGAGCTATCATGACGCCCGCTCTCATTCCGGCGAGCCCATGGGCCTTCGAAAACGTTCGGCCGACCAGCACATTGGGATACGTCAAGGCTTCGTCGAGGAAGTTCTCACCCATGAAATCGTGGTAGGCCTCGTCCAGAAAGACGAGGGCATGGCCCGCTTCCCGCACGACGCGGCGAATGGCGTCCTTCGACACCGGCTGACCCGTCGGATTGTTCGGGTTGTTGACGTAAATCAGCCGCGTGTTCGCCGTGATCGCCGCAAGCACGCCCTCTTCCGGAAACGCAAAGTCGCGGCCCGGTGGCACGCTGATCACACGCGCACTCATCGCCTTCGCGGTTGAGATGTAGGTCTCGAACGCCGGCAACGACATCACGACCTCTGGTCGACCTGACTGCGTCACCAGGGGCGCGCCAGCGGCGACGAGCGCGGAGGGGGTCCGTGCGCCCAGATACGCAATCGCCGTCAGCAACACGCCTTCGTCAAGCCCACTAGTCAGGATCATCCATTCCGGATCAACGCCGAGAAACGCAGCCGTCTCCAGGACAGCGGCTCGGTAATCGGGATAGGTCGCCAGCCCGCGGGCGTCGAAGGCTCGCACCGCTTCAACCACCTTCGGGGAGCATCCCGACGTGTTCTCGTTGAGATGCAAGCGCAGGCCGGGACCGAGGTCAGGAACTCCCTGGATGTTCACGTTGTTGAACCCTGATGGCAATTGAACGAGCGTGTGCGTCAAGTCCTTCAGCTTCTGCCAGCGTCGTGACGGTCGGCGCCAGCCGCTCGAGGCCGCGCCGCGAGACACGTTGCACGGAAACCAGCCGAACGAAGTCGGCGGTGTTCAGTCCGCCTCTGAACCGCGCCGCCCCTGCCGTGGGGAGCACGTGATTTGATCCAATGGCGTAATCACCGGCCACCTGGGCGGTCCACGAACCCACGAAGACCGCACCCGCCGCTCGGACTCGATCGACCAACGATTCGCGATCGACGACGAGATGCTCGGGCGCCGCGGCGTTGGCGAGCGCCATGGCCTCGTCCAGCGTCCGTGTGACGATCACGCCGCCGTGTCGGGTGATGGATTCTCGCGCGGGGCCGGTGGGGGCCAGCAAACGCTCGACCTGTCTCGCGACGCGAGCCGCCAAACGAGGGCTCGGCGTCACGAGAACGGCCCGAGCATCCGGATCGTGCTCCGCTTGAGCCACCAGATCGGCGGCAATCCACTCGGCCGACCCACTCGCGGCCACGATGAGGATCTCGGTCGGACCGGCATAGAAGTCAATCGCGCAATCAGGGCTGACGAGCGCCTTGGCCGCCGATACCCACTTGTTCCCAGGGCCGACGATCTTGTCTACGCGCGGCACGGTGGCGGTGCCGTAGGCCAGTGCCGCGATCGCGTGAGCACCGCCGACGTGAAACACGCGATCGACGCCAGCTTCCAGGGCCGCAGCGAGGATAACTGGATGAAGCCTTGGACACGTCACGACGACCTCCCGCACGCCGGCAGCGCGGGCGGGAATGGCAGTCATCAGGAGAGACGAGGGCAGCGGGTAGCGGCCAGCCGGCACGTAACATCCGACGCGGTCGAGCGGAATCACTCGTTGTTGGACGAGTACACCCGGGGTGACGGTTGTGCGAAAGGCATGCGGACGCTGAGCCCGTGCGACGCGTCGAATGTGGGTGGCTGCACGTCGAAGCGCTCGGCGCACACCGGCAGACACCGAACGCGCCGCTCGATCCCAATCGGCGTGCGGCACCTCGATCGGTCCCGTCAGCCCATCGAGATCGGCCGCGTATCGACGGAGAGCACGGTCGCCCTGTCGCCGCACCTCTTGCACGATTCGTGCGACCCGCCGCTCGACGGACGCATCTCGAGCTCTCGCCGCGGAAAGAAGCGAGCGCACCGCGCGCCGATTGGTCGAGGAGACAACGCGCATCAGCAAAGTCCCGGTCACAACACGATCTTGTTCAACGGATACTCCACGATCCCCTGGCCGCCTGCCATCTTCAGCTTGGGTATCAGATCGCGGACGGTTCGTTCTTCGATGATGGTGTTGACCGCCACCCATTCCGGGTCGCTCAGTGACGAGATCGTCGGCCGCTGCAACGCGGGAAGCAGGCTCAGGACCGACAGCAGGTCGGTCTGTCGCACATTGAGCATCAGGCCGACGCGACCTTGTGCTTCGATCGCCGCCTGCAGGAGCAGCGCGACGCTTTCGATCTTGGTGCGCTTCCAAGTCTCGTCTAGAGCGGTCTGATTCGCAATCAGCTGCGTGTTCGACTCGATCACCGTATCCAGCACACGCAGCCGATTCGCGCGCAGCGTTGAGCCGGTTTCGGTGGCCTCGACGATGGCATCGGCGAGGACTGGTGGCTTGACCTCGGTCGCACCCCACGAGAACTCGACATCGACGGTGAGACCCTTGCGGGTGAAGTAGTTCCGCGTCACGCGTACCAGCTCGGTCGCGATGCGTTTGCCCTCGAGATCCTCGGCGCATTTGAACGGCGAATCTTCGGGTGCGGCCAGCACCCAGCGCACCTTCCCGAAGCTCTGTTTCGCGTAGATCAAATTGGCTACCGGGATGAGCGGCGTTTGCTCGGGGTGCCCCAGCTGATGTTCCTCGATCCAGTCGGCCCCCGTCAGGCCCGCGTCGAGCACGCCGTCGGCCACGTACCGCGCCATCTCCTGGGCGCGAATCAACATGCACTCGATCTCGGGGTCGTCGATGGCCGGAAAATACGAGCGCGTGCTGACAAGAATGTTGAAGCCGGCCCGCTGAAAGAGCTGCACGGTCGCCGCCTCGAGCGACCCTTTGGGGATGCCCAGTCGAAGCCTCATCGCGGCAGCTCGACGAAGCAGGAGCGCGCGCCCGTGTGACACACGTTGCCGTCGCCCTCGCGATGCGCCTTGATCAACACGGTGTCCTGATCGCAATCGACGAGGAGCTGCGCGACCGCCAGGCGGTTTCCTGACGTCTCGCCTTTGGTCCACAACGTGTTGCGGGTCCGGCTGAAGAAGGTCGCGTACCCGGTTTCCTGCGTGAGCTGCCACGCCCGCTCGTTCATGAACCCCACCATCAACACCTCGCCGGTGGTCGCGTCCTGAACGACGGCCGGGATGAGACCGTCCAGTTTGTTGAAATCCATATCGAGTTCCAGGGTTCCAAGGTTCCAGGGTTCCAAGGTTCTGTAACCAGGCCCACAAACAAAAAGCCCGCCGGATTCCGGCGGGCCTGCATTCTCTGACGGTACGTTTTCGTCGTCGCTACACGCGCAGCCCGGCCGGTCCGCTCAGCGAGCGGTGATGATGGACGTGATGCGCGTGGACCGCGAACATGAGAGTCCCAGCCTATCCGAACCGAGGGCGGGAGATCAAATGCCCCTTCCAGGGGCACTCTGCTAGAGTGTCCGCAAAGCGCTTCTTCTCATGCTCACGGCGGGCCAGACTCTTTCACACTTCAAGATCCTCGGCGAGATCAACCGCGGCGGCATGGGCATTGTCTATCGCGCGTTTGACACCAAGCTCGAACGCGAGATTGCTCTGAAGGTGCTGCCACCGGCGCTCGTCGCCGATCCGGATCGCAAGCGACGCTTCGTGCAGGAAGCGCGAGCGGCCGCTGCGCTCAGCCATCCGCACATCGCGGTCGTTCACACGATCGACGAAGAGAACGGCGTCACCTTCATCGCGATGGAGCTGATCGAGGGACGGCTCCTCAGCGAGGCGATGAGGCGCGAACACCTGCCGATTGGTCGCGTCCTGCCGCTCGCCATCGAAGTCGCCGAAGGACTGACCCGCGCACACGAAAAGGGGATCGTCCACCGGGATCTCAAACCCGGCAACGTGATGGTCACACACGAGGGCCATTCGAAGATCATCGACTTCGGCTTGGCCAAGCTGGTGGAAGCGGAAGAGGGTCAAGCCGCCGCGCACGCCGAAACCACCCATGCGCAACATACGCGGCCGGGTGTCGTAATGGGGACCACGGCCTATATGTCTCCCGAGCAGGCACGGGGCGAGGCCGTCGACTATCGAACGGACGTGTGGAGCTTCGGCGTGATGCTCTACGAAATGGTTACCGGCAGCATCCCCTTCCAGGGGCGAACCGGGACCGACATCGTCAGTGCGATTCTCCGTGACCCGACACCGCGTTTCCCGACCCTGGCCACTGAGGTCCCACGAGCAGTGTCCGAGCAGCTGCAGCGCGTCGTCGATCGTTGTCTCGAGAAGAATCCGCGCGAGCGCTACCAGAACATGCGGGACGTGGTCCTCGACCTGCGCGCGATCGATCGGCTTTCGGATCCCGCGATCGCCGCCGCACGCGTCGCCGAGCGCCATTCGGCGCGCGCCCTCGTGATGGCAACCATCGCGGTCGCTGCCCTCCTGGCGCTCGGGGGCTGGCTGCTCTCGACCAGGTCTACACGAGAGGCGAACGATTCCGGCTCGGTCCGGCCAGGCGCGGCCGTTCGTCGCTCGGTCGCGGTGTTGGGATTCCAGAATCTGTCCGGCCAACCTGAAGCCGAATGGCTGTCGACCGCGCTTTCCGAGTTGTTTTCGTCCGAGCTGGCGGCCGGTGAAACGCTGCGGACGATTCCGGGCGAAACCGTGGCGCGGGGAAAAATCGAGCTCGCGCTCGCTCGGAGCGAGAGCTTCAGCCGAGAGACGCTGGGGCGCATTCGCACGAATCTCGGGTGCGACTTCGTGCTGGTCGGCGCTTATCTGTCGATGGGCGAGGAGGCGGGGCGCAAGCTGCGACTGGACCTGCGGCTCCAGGATGCGGTGATGGGCGAGACCGTCGCGTCCATCACCGACCTCGGGAACGAATCGGACCTGCTCGAGCTGGTGTCGCGGACGGGTGCTCGCTTGCGCGAACGACTCGGCGTCGCCGGCCTGACGCCCGACTCGGTGGCGACGGTTCGCGCCTCGCTGCCGGCAAATCAAGAAGCGACACGACTCTACGCCGAAGGGTTGTCGCGTCTTCGACAATTCGAGGCCCTCAAGGCCCGCGATCTTCTCCAGCAGGCTGCGACCGCCGATCCGAAGCATCCGCTGATCCGAACAGCCCTCAGCGAAGCGTGGTCCGGCCTTGGCTACGATGCGACTGCACGCCAGGAGGCGCAGGTCGCATTCGACCTGTCGAGCGCCCTCTCGCGTGAGAACAAGCTGGTCGTCGAAGCCCGCTATCGCATCGTCACTCGCGATTGGGATCGGGCCATCGAGATTTTCCAAAGCCTCGTCGAGTTCTTCCCCGACAACCTCGAGTACGGCCTTGGGCTCACCAGTGTCCAGACCTCTGGATCGAAGGCAGAGGCGGCGCTGGAGACGGTTGAAAGACTTCGACACCTGCCAACACCGACTTCCCTGGATCCACGCATCGATCTCGCAGAGGCGGTTGCCGCCTCCTCGCTGTCCGACTACAGACGCGCAGAGGCTGCGGCCGCACGAGCCGCCGCGAAAGGCGCCGCACATGGCGCGCCGCTGCTCGTGGCCCGCGCGAAACTGCAGCAAAGCAACGCCCTCGATCGATTGGGCGATCGCAAGGGCGCGGGGGTGGCTGCACAAGAAGCGCGGCAGCTGTTTGCTGCCGCCGGTGATGTCTCGGGTGTTGCTCGAGCCCAGTTTCTCGAGGCCGGCATGCTGCGGGGGCAGGGCAATCTCAGTGCAGCGCAGGCGCTCGCCGAGCAGATTCTTGCCTCGGGGCGCGAGATCGGCGATCAACGAGTGGTCGCCAACGTACTGGCACAGCTTGGCATCATCCAGTCGCAGCAAGGTGACGTGGCAGGCTCGATCGTCCGGCTGCGAGAGTCGCTCGACGTCTACCGAAAGCTGGGTGACAACAGCGCGCTCGCGCGCGCGCTGAACAACCTCGCGGGCTCGCTGCAGGTGAGCGGGCAGTTGGACGAAGCGGCGACGATGTACGAAGAGAGCCTCACGCTCGCTCGTGGATCAGGCGACCGCAACACTGTCGGGTTCGCACTGAACAACCTGGCCGAAATTCGGGAGACGAAGGCCGAGATCAAAGAGGCGAGGCGACTCTATGAGGAGGCGCTCGCACTTCGTCGCGACCTCGGCTACAAGGAAGGGATCGGTTACACGGGCACGCGACTGGGAGGTCTCCTGATGGCGCAGGATGATCTCCGTGGCGCACGGGCGAAGCTCGAGGAGGCAGTCAAAGTTCGCAGCGAGCTCGGTGCTGAAGCGGATGTCGCCGACACTCGCCTCTTTCTCGGCACCCTGGCCATCGAGGAGGGACGGCCGGCCGATGGCGAGCAGCTGGCTCGGCAGGCCTTGCAGGTCTTTGAGAAGGAGCAGATGACCGATCGCTCGGCCGCTGCGCACGAGCTACTCGCCCGCTCGCTGCTGGCGCAAACGAAGGTCGCCGAGGCCGGTGCGGCGATCGACCGCGGTCGAGCGCTGGCCGCCGACACTCAGGATCGCTATGTGCGGTTCGCGGTTCGACTCACCGCCGCGAGCGTTCAAGCCGAAGCCGGCCAGCTCGCCGCCGCGCGAACGGCACTCCAGTCGCTCCTGTCGGAGACAGAGAAGGCAGGGTTCGCGGAGATGAGCCTGCAGGTGCAGTACGCGCTTGGAGAAGTGGAGGCACGACTCGGGCAGGGTCGCGAGCGATTGCAGGCGCTTCAGAAGACTGCGGCCGCCCGCGGCTACGTCTTGCTCGCCCGCAAAGCGAGTCCACCCCGATCCTGATCGCTACTGCGTTCCGGGTCGGCCGGGGATGACCTTTCGCGGCAACTTTTCCGGCCAGTTCGCCGTATACCAAGCGAAGACCGCTGCTACGGCCGCCTGCTGCACCAGATCCTCGCGCTGCACGCGATCGACGAAATCCATGTTCGAGTGATGCGTGCGCGAGTTGTATTCGAGCCGCTCCTGAATGAACTGGAATCCGGGAATGCCGGCGGAGTCGAACGCGGCGTGATCGGTCGCGCCCACCGAGCGCGGCCCAATCAACTCGACACCCAGATCCTCGACCGATTCGATCCACTCGCGAAACAGCGCCATCGCTCCAAGGTTGCCCTGTCCCCAGATGCCGCGAATTTTGCCCGTGCCGTTGTCGAGGTTGTAGTACGCGGCGACGGTGGCGTGCGCAGGCTTGGGGCTGGCTTCGGTGCCATAGTGCTCAGCGACGTAGGCGCGCGACCCGAGCAGGCCCTGCTCTTCGCCGCCCCAAAGCGCCACGCGAATCGTGCGGCGCGGACGCAGCCCCAGGCTCTTGATGATGCGGAGCGCTTCCATCATCGCGGCCGATCCGGTCGCATTGTCCGTCGCGCCGGTCGCGCCTGGCGTCGTGTCGAAGTGCGCGCCCATGATCACGACCTCGTCGGCGAGGTCGCTGCCCGGAATCTCCGCCAGAATGTTGATGCCGTTGGGTGTCCCGGCCGCTTCGGGGTAGAACGTCGCCTGAATATTCAACTCGACGCGAACCGGAATGTTCTTTTCGAGGATGCGAACCATGCGGTTGTAGTGCTCGACGGCAATCGTGGCCGAGGGCACCTGAGCGGGCGTCTTCGGATCTCGGCTACCGCCACCGCCAGGAAAAATGGTCCCCCCGTCCACGCGCTGGGTCTGCCACGACAAATCGCTACCGCCGGCCGACATGTCGCTGTCGGAGCCCCGCTCGAGCACGGCCGCAACGCCCTCAGTCACGAAGAACTGTGCGATACGCTCGTTGAGCGTCGGACCTTTCGCACCAGCGGCACCCGTCGCACCCGGCCGGCACCCGCCGCACCCATCGCACCTGGAATGGGCGTCGTCAGCGCCTCCGCAGTGTCCTCTTCGTTCATCCGAAGGATGATCCGGTCCTCGAGCATGCGGACACGACGCGCGGCCTGCGGCAGAACGATCTTGTCTTTGAGCGTGCCTTTGTATTTCGCGAAATCCGCGTCGCTCCGGATGTCCACGCGCAACCACGTCACCGCTGATCGTGCCTTTGGTCGAGGGCGAGAAGGTGCGCGGATAACCGATGATCGGCTGTGGCTCGGGCGCGATCATGTGCGCCGAAAAGCGCTCCACACGCCACCCCTGACCGAATGCAAAGCGCTCCTGGTGCACGTTGGCGAGCCCCCACTCGGTGAGCTGCTTCATTGCCCATTCGCTCGCGCGCTGAAAGTTCGGTGTGCCGGTCACCCGCGGCCCATACACATCGCTCATCCAGGCGACGTGGTCCATCGCCCGCGAACGCGTCAGCGCTTCCTGCTTGATGCGAGAGATGGTGCCAAGGTCGATGGGGGATTGGGCGGCGGTTGACGCCGCGAGGCACGCTGAGGCGAGAACAAGAGCGATGTGTCGAGTCATTTGCCGTCCTCTACAGACGAAGAAGCCTCGGAGTCTCAGAGACACAGAGAAAATCAATCTCTGAGTCTCTGTGCCTCTGAGGCTTGTTCGTGAATCCCCTTGTCTACTGTTGCTGCGCCGTCGTCGTGACCGCCGGCGACCTCTTGTGCTTCTCGAACCAGTGCCGGAGATACAACTGCGTCCGAATGAAGTTGGACGGCCGCGACGTCGTGCCGTGCCACTCCTCGTTGAAGCGAATCATGGCGGTCGGGACCTTGAGCAGCTTGAGCGCACTGTAGAACTGCTCGGTCTGCGGCATCGGCGTCCGCAGATCCTGCACACCCGTCATCAACATGGTCGGTGTCTTGACGTTACCGACGTACGTCAGCGGCGAGCGGCGCAGGTGCTCCGACGGATCCTCCCACGGCAGCTTTTCGAAGTTGTAATACCAGCTCGCACCGTCGGTCGTTCCGACAAAGCTGAGCCAGTCGATGACCGGGACAATTGGACGAGGCGGCGGCAAAGCGATCCGTGTGGCCGACGACCCACGCGGTGAGCACACCGCCACCGCTGCAGCCGGTGACGAACAGGTTGCGTGGATCGACGAAGCCCTTCTTCAACAGTTCGTCGACGCCAGCCATCAGGTCGTCGTAGTCCTTGCTCGGATACGCCCGCATGATCTGGTTGCCGAACGAGCTGCCGTAGCCCGTGCTGCCGCGCGGGTTCGTATAGAGAATCACGTACCCGTTGGCCGCGTGCTCCTGCCAGCCAAAGTTGAAGCCGACGCCATACATGCTGTGCGGGCCGCCGTGAATGTGCAGCTGCATCGGGTACTTCTTGGTGGCATCGAAGTCCGGCGGCGTGATGTACCAACCTTGAATCTTGAGACCGTCCGGCGACGTGTACCACATCTCGGTGACCTGGCCCAGCTTCTTGCCCGCGAGGATGTCGTCGTTGACCGCGGTCAATTGCTTCATCTGCTGCGGTGCGGCGATGTCGTAGCTGACGATGTCGCCGGGCTTCTGCGGCGAGGTCAGCACACCAACGGCCTTGCCGTTGGCGATGCTCGCCGTGGTGAGCATGTGCGTCCCCTTGGTCACGACCTGAACTTCGTCGGGGCGGCTTCCGGCAAGCGGCAGGAAGTAGAGGTTCTGCGATCCGGAATCCTGCGCCGTGAAGTAGACGCCAGTGCCGTCTTCTTTCCACGTGACGCTCTGGGGAGAGCGATCCCACGCGCCCGAGACCATCCGCGGGTTACTGCCGTCGATATTCATGACGTAGAGCTTGCTGTCCTGCCAGGTGTCTTTTGACCAGTCATTGCCGGTGTAGGCCACCCGTTTGCCGTCGGGTGAGACCTGGGGATTGCCGTCTTGTCCCTTGCGCTTCGTCAACTGAGTGATGGCGCCGGTGTCGATGTTGACCGAATAGATTTCGGACTCACGCCACTGGTAGTCGGCATCCTCGACCCGCAGCGAACCGAAGAGGATCTGCTTGCTGTCGGGCGTCCACTCGACACCGTTGTGGTGCCAGTTGCCATCCGTGAGTTGCCGCGGCGTACCGCCTGTCGCCGGCACCACGAAGATGTGCCGATAGACATCATCGTCGAACCCCGTGCCATCCTGTCGGTAGTCGAGCCGCTCGACGATGCGAGGCGTTTCGACCCAGCGAGCGCCCTCGGGAGCGCGCGGCATCTTGATTGGCCACGACACTTTCGATTCGACGCTCATCACGAAACCAATCCGGTTGCCATCGGGCGACCAGGCAATCGCGGTCGGTGCCTTCTCGACCCGCGTGATCTGTGACGTGGCGCCTTCCGCATCCATGTAGCGGACGAAGATCTGCGAGCCCTTTGGTTCGCCCTGGGCCGTGTAGACGATTCGGTCGCCGGTTGGCGACCAGCGTGCGTTGCTGCCGCGTGCCAGGAAGCGGTTCTTGCTGCCATCCGCGTTCATGACCCACAGTGAGGTTTCGCGACGGTCGGCCTGTTTGTCGACCCATCCGCGGGTGTAGATGATCTGCGAGCCGTCCGGCGAGATCTGCGGATCGGCCACGGTTTCAAATTCGAGATACAGGTCGAGGTTCAGGCGGTCCGAACCCGGCGCCTGAGCTGCGATTAGTGTCGGCAAGCATGCGAGCGCGAACGCCCCCGCCAGTCGCTTCATAGCCCTCCCCCTTTTTTCTGCGCAGATTGTAGCGCGGGCGCCAGCCCGACTGGCGACCCAGGAAAAGCGAGGACGTGGCGAGGTTTCGTCGAGCTTCCAGCCCGGCGTATGCTAGTGTCCCGATCCTGTTGCCATGAAATCCGGGCGTTTAGCGTTGGTGAGCAGCCTCGCAATCTTGGCGCCGAACTTTGCCGGCGCCCAGGTGACGCCCGACAACCCAGGTGCGATGGTGCTGATCAAGACGTTTGCGGATGGTCGAAGCACCCACGCAATCGTCACCGACGAGTTGCGCTCGTCGTGGACTCCACTTTTCCCTCGGATCCCCTCGTGGAGGCCTCCACCCGGCACGTTGCCGGTTGAGGCGGTGAAGATCGTTCACGTGCGGACGACGGATCGGGTGCGCGTGGACGTCTCTGTGCTGCGTGGATCACCGCATCAGAAAGAAGACCCGGTCGAGACCTTGTACGTAACACGGGAGCGACCGGTCCGCTCCGAGCGGCTGCGTGAGTTTGGCGTGGAACCCGTGTCCTTTTCGCTGGTTCCTCTCACACCGACGCTGCTGACCCCGCCGCAGGTCGTGAACAAGACGGCAGGCCTCGACGTCGCGCACATCGAGCCCGTCATGGAAGGTCGTCCAGGCTACCGCGTGAGCATCAGGAACTTGACGACGAAGCCGGCCGTGATGTTCTTTCTGAAGGCCTATAAGGACAGCCAGTTCTCGTGGAGCAAGAGGCAGGACCAGCAAGGTGGCAGCGCCGTGATCGAGCCGGGTGACACGTTCGTCTTCACCGCACCCGGGTCGAGCGGCTCCACGGCCTCCGATGCCGGCTGGGCGCCGTCATCGATCGACACCATCGAACTGACCGCCGTGCTGTGGGACGATGGCACTTTCGAAGGCGAGCCGGGAGAGGTGGAAGCGGCTTTGTTGTCATACATCGGTCGACGGGCGCAGCTCGACCGCGTCGTCGCGATGATGCAGCGCGTCGCCGGTGAGAGCCTAGCTGCGCCGGATGCCAAGGCAAGACTGAAAGCGCACTTCGAGACGTTGCCGGTCCGGGTCGATTCCGCCACGCGGGCCGAGGCGCTGGCGCGTCTGGAATCTGTCGTTGCAACACCTTCCCCGAATTTCGAGCGAATAATGGAGGCGGCGCAGGCCTACCTGAGGACGAACGTCTTGAAGGACCTCGAGAGCGCGCCTTCCGCCAGCGACGGCTTCGCGGCATGGCATCAGGAAATCCTGCAGCAGTACAGCGCCGCACGGGCGAAATTCGCGGGGCGGTAGCGTTGCAGGTCGTACTCGAAAAAGCTCACGCCCAGGACGTCGCTGCAATCGCCAGCCTACGAACGGCAGTCGCCGCGCGCCTGACCCGTGACTTCGGCCAAGGTCACTGGTCGCAGGGCGGCAGCGAAAGCGGTGTGATTCGGGACATGGCCATTCCCGGCCTCTACGTCGTGCGCGACGGCGCGCAGTTGATCGCCACGCTTCGGCTGGCGGCCAAGAAGCCCTGGGCCATCGATCCGGCCTATTTCAGTGACAGCAAGTCGCCGCTCTACCTCACCAGCATGGCCGTCGAACCCGATCGGCAACGCCAGGGTATTGGTCGCGCCTGCATGCTGGACGCACTGCGAGTCGCTCGCGAGCGATCCGGGGACGCCATACGACTGGACGCGTACGACACGCGCGCCGGTGCGGGTGGATTCTACGAGAAGTGCGGCTTTCGCGACGTCGGGCGGGTGGTGTACCGGAATACGCCGCTCATTTATTACGAGATGCTTCTTTGACAGTTACAAGTTACAAGTTCCAAGTTACAAAGTTGAGTTCGGAAGTTCGGGCACTGAGCTGCGGCGCCCGGAGCGCCGCAGCTTTGTAACTTGTCACTTGTAACTTGTAACTTATCCCTATCCACATGTCGTTCTTCCGTCTCGTCACCGCCCTCGCCCTCGTGCTGATTGCCGCCGACGCCGCGTTCGCCCAACGGACGATGCGCTTCGACTACTACCACACTGGAAACGCCACGCAGGAAATGTTCAGCCTCGATCGCGTCGTGATTGAACCGCTCGAATGGCCGGGCAACCCGGCAAAGACCATCGATCGCACCAATCTTGGAAAGTACTTCTTCGAGGTTCAGGAGCGCAGCGGTGGGCGCGTGCTCTACTCTCGGGGATTCGCATCCGTTTACGGCGAGTGGGAAACGACGGACGAGGCGCAAAAGGTCAGCCGCACCTTTCACGAGTCGTTGCGCTTTCCGGAACCGGCCGGACCGGTTCGAATCGTGATTCGCAAGCGTGATGCACGAAACCAGTTTCAGGACGCCTGGACGGCTGATGTCGACCCGAAGGACATGTTCGTCGATCCGTCGACACCTTCGTCACCAGGCCCGCTGATCACGATCGAGCGCAACGGTGACCCCTCCACCAAAGTCGATTTCCTGATCCTCGGCGATGGTTACACGGCGGCTGAACGCGGCAAGTTCGAGCGCGACGCGCGTCGAATGGTGGACATCCTGTTTGCAACGTCGCCGTTCAAGGAGCGCCGACGCGACTTCAACGTCTGGGGCCTCGTCCCGGCCTCGGCAGACACCGGCATCTCTCGGCCATCGACCAATGTCCATCGGGCCTCGCCCATCGGCACGACCTACGACGCCTTTGGTTCGGAGCGCTACATCCTGACGTTCAACAACCGAGCCTTTCGCGACATCGCAGCGTTCGCACCGTATGAGTTCGTCGAGATTCTCACCAACACCCGGACGTATGGCGGCGGTGGCATCTTCGGGCAGTACGGAACCGTGGCGGTGGACAGCGATCAGGCACCCTACGTCTTCGTCCACGAATTCGCCCACCACTTTGCAGCGCTCGCTGACGAGTACTACACGTCGCCGGTGGCCTATGCCGCGGCCACCTCGCACGTCGAGCCGTGGGAGCCCAACGTGACGGCTTTGAGCGAGCCAAAGACGATGAAGTGGCGCGACCTCGTCGAACCGGGCACGCCGCTGCCAACACCGTGGTTGAAAGACGAGTTCGAGAAGGCGTCGCGAGCGTATCAGGAACGGCGGGCGAAGATCCGCGCCGCGAATCGGCCGGAATCCGAGATGGAAGCGCTGTTCGCCGAAGTGCGCGCCTTCGAGGTCAAACTGTTTGCGCGTGAGAAGTACGCCGGCAAAGTCGGCGCGTTCGAGGGCGCCAATTACGAGGCCACCGGTTACTACCGCCCGGAAGTCGACTGCATCATGTTCACGCGCAGCCCGGCGTTCTGTGCGGTCTGCAAACGCGCGATTGAGACCATCATCGCGCTCTACACGAATTGACGACAAGCCTCAGAGGCTCAGAGACTCAGAGCAACAAGGGAAACGACAGCGACGATAGCCACGAAGAGCCACGAAGAATGAATTCCAATTGATCTTCGTGTTCTTCGTGCCTTCGTGGCGTCTTCTTTCCGTGTTCCGTGTTTTTCGTGCCTTATTCCTCTGTGTCTCTGTGTCTCTGAGGCCTGTACGTGATCACTGCTGCGTCGTCGGTGTCGCAGTCTTCCGCTTGGTATCAAAGAAATCGAACGCCTTCGGGATATTCGGCACCACCATGTCGATGTGGTTGCCGCCTGGCACTTCGATGTACACGTGGTCCACGCCGAGCTTCTTCATCTCGGCCACCATCGTTCGCGATCCGGAGACGTTGACGGTTGGATCGGCATCGCCGTGCACGACGATTTGAGGAATGTGCTTGAAGGTCGCGATCGTCGACGGGTTGCCGAGCCCCGAAAACGGCGCCAGCGCCGCCCAGATGGTCGGATGCTTCGCGGCGATCGCCCACGTGCCGATGGCGCCCATCGAGTGACCCATGAGATAGATGCGTGATTCGTCGATCTTGTAATCGGCGCGCGCACGCTTCAGGACCTCCATCACGTCCTGTTCGCTCAGCTCCACCCGACGACGGTCGTTGGGCGACGCGTCCGACGGCAGACTGAACCCGTAGAATCCGTCGGCCCGGAATCCCAATGGCGCCACCACGATGTAGCCACGCTGCTCGGCGAGCGTGGGCACCGTCTTGCCGTACGCGTCCATGAACGAGTCCTCGTTGGCACCCAGACCGTGGAGGGCCACGATCAGCGGATACGGCTTGCTGCCGTTGTAACTCGTGGGAACGTAGACGCGATACGGCATGATCTCGCCCGCCGCTTCGAGCACGTAGTGACGCTCGAATCCTCCGGTTCGGCCGACGAACGGGTTCTTCCCTCCCTTGGCTGCCGATGCGATCGTTTCGGCCGCGCTGAGCTCGGCCGGCACATTGAATTGACCGAGCTCCACGAGGCCGCGATTGATCTTGCGGATGTAGTCAGCGGGGTACTCGCAAGTCAGGGCGGATCTCTGCGGGTGCGGCCGCCGCATTGGCATCGAGCTGGCGGAGTCGGCCGTCAAGCCCCTTCTGCAGCGACATTCGCAGGCTGACGGTGCCGAGCGGGCGTTCGCCTTCTTTGACTTCGACTTGCAACGCGTGCAGGCCATCCGCGACCTTCGAAAGATCAAAGTCCATTGCGAGCGGCGACTCACGGAGATCGCGTGGCACTTGATCGAAGCGCCCGATCTCGAGGCCGGGAGTGGTCGTCGGCTGCTGCCCGGGCGGCGCTTGAGGCGCCTGCGGCCGGATGGTTGCGATCGCAGTGAGCGGCTGCGTCAGCACCGTGGCGGGCGAGAAGATCTGCTCGAGCCGCACCGTCTGCGGGTGCGAGGAATCCACGACCACTGCGCTCGTCCGCAGCACGAGCGAGCTCTGGAACTCGTCGACCTCCGTCCACGGCCGGCCGCCGAGCAGGGCGAGACCCTTGGCAAAGAGCCGTCGGACTTCGCCCGTCCGGCCCGCGCGCGTGGCCTCCCCCAGCTCTTTGTCGATCTGATCGATCTGCGCCTTGAGCTCGCCGTCCGGCTTCGTGGTGGTCTTCTGCGTGTTGTAGCGCACACGCAACGAGTTGAGGTTTGGCAGCGCTTGCGTCCAGGCGCTCGTCGCACCCAGGAGAAGGGCGATTAACGGAAGCGCAACACAAAAAACTCTGAATCGAGTGGACATCGGTCTACTCCAGGCTGAAGGCGACGAGCTCGGCGTTGAGACCGCCACCGATGGCAACTACCACGAACTGACGACCCTGATAGAGATAAGTCATCGGCGCGTGAGCCGGTGATCGCGGCATCTCGTGCTCCCACACAATCGCGCCGGTCTGTTTGTCGAGCGCCCGAATCTTGGGAGTCTCGCGCGGAAGCTGCTTGCTGAGCGGACGGCCTTGAAAGGGCTCCGGCGCTTCCCCGCCGCGCAAGCCTTCGCCGCCCTGCGTGTGAAACAGCAGCGTACGCGTCGCGATTGTATATCCGCGCGCGTCGACGCCCATCGGCGGCAGCTTGAGGTGCTCGATCAGCGGATGATTGCGCGGGCCATCGCCGGTCGGCGTCATCCAGGCAATCGTTCCAGTGTTGAGATCGTACGCCGTGACGCGGCTATACGGCCCCTTCCAGATGGGCAATCCGTCAATGGTCGGCAACGACTGCACGCCGCCACGCCGATAACGGAAGTTGCTCTTTTCTGAATCGGGGGTCACCAGTTGGACCACGATTGGGCTCCGATACGACGGCACGTACAGCCTCCCCGTCTCGGGATCGAAGGCCGCGCCGCCAAAGTTCGCTCCCCCGGCCCATCCAGGCATCTGAATGGCGCCGCGGAGCGAGGGGGGCGTGAACAGCGGGCCATGGTCGAACCGCTTGAGGATCTCGAGCGCGTGCGCCCGCAACTCCGGCGTGTAGTCGATCAGGTCGTCTTCGCCGAATCCTTGAGGCTCGAACGGCGGCGGCTTGGTCGGGAACGGCTGTGTGGATGACAGTCGCTCACCGGGTACCGTTGAGGGTGGGACCTTGCGCTCCTCGATGGGCCACACCGGTACGCCGGTACGGCGGTCGAAGACATAGGCAAAACCCTGCTTGCTGACTTGGATGGCCGCTTGAACCCGCTTCCCGTCCACCGTGATATCGGCCAGCGTCGGCGCCGCGGGGAAGTCGTAGTCCCACACGCCGTGATGTACGCCCTGGAAGTGCCAGACCCGCTTACCCGTGCGCGCGTCGAGCACGACCAGGCTCTCGGCAAACAGGTTGTGGCCAGGACGGTGGCCGCCATAGAAGTCGTTGGTGGGCGTGCCGAACGGCAAGTAGACGTAGCCGAGCTCCTCGTCTGCGCTCATGTACGTCCACACGTTCGTGTTGCCCGTGTACTCCCACGAACCGTCTTCCCACGTGTCGTGGCCAAACTCGCCCGGGCGGGGAACGGAGTGGAACGTCCACAGTCGCTTGCCGGTGACGACATCGAAGCCGCTGATGTCGCCCTTGGGCGCCTCTTTCCTCATCGGCCCATCGCTGATGCTGGCCCCAACCACGAGCACGTTGCGACAGATCACCGGTGCCGACGTCACCGCATAGTTGGCCGTACGAGTAACGTGCTTCAATCCGGCGACGAGGTCGATCCGTCCGCCCTCGCCGAAGCCGGGGTCGAGCTGACCGGTCGTGGCATCAATGGCGAGCAGATAGGCATCGCCCGTGCCCATGAACAGCCGTTCGCGACTGCCATCGGTCCAGTACGCGAGCCCGCGATGAACAAACCCGAGATTTGTCGGCCGGCCAGCCTTCCAGCTCTCGGGATCGAAGGACCATCGGGGAGTGCCGGTTCCTGGATCGAGGGCGGCGACCTGGCCGAGCGACGTCACGGTATACAACACCCCGTTCACCATCAGCGGAGTGTCCTGATAGCCGCCTGGCCTGAACAACGGATTGGCGCTGACGATGGCGTTGTCGGGCGATGTCCACCGCCAAACGATCTTCAGTTGGCTGACGTTGTCCCTGGTGATTTGATCGAGCGGCGAATACTTCTGGCCGAGCGCGTTGCCGGCATAGTGGCGCCATTCGCCGGGCGTGGCTGAGGGACGATTCTGTCCCTGAAGCTCCAGTCCGACGAAAAGGGCGAGGGTCAGGGCGAGCGTTGGTCGTCGCATGGGGCGTCCCGGTTTGCGGGCATCCTACATCACGGCGGTAAGTTACACTCTCGCGCGACTGGCGGCGGCGCCAGATGAGGGCCTATCGATGCGAACACACACTTTCCTGACCTCTGTGTCACTGTGTCTCTGTGGCCTGTACGTAATCGGCGGCGCACAGTCGAAGGTCAACGACTCCGACGTGCAGAAACGCTTCGTCGGGCACTGGCGGCTGGTGAAGTTTGAAAACTTCGACGAAAAAGGAGTGGCGCGCGTGGCGGGATACGACGGCGGACGAATCATGTATGACGCCGCCGGACAGATGTCAGCGCAGCTGATGCGCTCGGACCGCAAGCCGCTCGCCATGCCCTCCACCGAACCCGACCGGGCCGCGGCGTATGCCACTTACACTGCGTACTACGGCAAGTACACGATCGACCCGACGCTCGGGAAGGTGACCCATCATGTCGAGGGAGCGCTCAATCACAACTGGGTCAAAACCGATCTCGTGCGATGGTACGCGTTCGCACCCGATGGCAATCAACTCATGCTGTCGATCAAAAATGCGGAAGGCCGAGTCACCGGGACGTTGACGTGGGAACGATTGCGCTAGGAACAGGGACGTTCAAGCCTCAGAGTCACAGAGACTCAGAGGCTATGTTGTCCTGACTTGCGCGGGTAAGGTGGGATCTAAGCAACATGCCCAACGAACTCGACGACCTCAAAGAGCATCTCGATCGATACCGCGCCGTCACACTGCAGCACCTCGACGTTCTGTCCGATCCGGAACTCTCGTGGCGACCACGCCCTGACGCGTTTTCCTGCGGGCAGCAGCTGCTCCACATCATTCAGAACGAGGACTTCTACGTCCGCGGCCTGTCAGCGAACGAGTGGGATCTCGAGCGTCTCAGATTTCCGCGGCCTCTCCCGTCGAAGCCTGCGTTGAGAGAGCGGTTTGCAGATGTTCGGCGCGCGACTCGCGCCTATCTCGATTCGCTCACCGTGGAGGCGTTGAACGACATCCGTCGACCCGGCCACGCGCCCATCGACGCGACGATTCGCACGTGGCTGTGGTTCGTGCTCGAACACGAGATCCATCACAAGGCGCAGCTGGCCGAGTATCTCCGCGCGCTGGGGCATCTGCCGCCGTACTTCGGCATGCCCCTTCCGCTCGGAACCCGCCCCGACATCACCGCGCGAGAGAGCCTCGGGGGGATTGAATAGCAAAAACGTCAGTTCCCAGTTACCAGTTGCCAGTTCAAAGCACAGAAGTCCAAGTTTGAACGCCCTTTGAACTGGTAACTGACAACTGAAAACTATCGCGATTTCTTCATGCCTGTACGCCTTCGCCTGCTGCCCCACGATATCGACCAGGTTCCCAATCGCGAGGTGAACGTCGATCAAATGAAGGCCCCAGCCCGGCACGACCTTGCCACTCGTGACCACATCGCCACCGATCTCGTCGGTGCGTGGATCATGCTGATCCTCGTTGACCGTGACTTCGAGATACGTCCCCTTCTCGTTTGAAACGCACTGCCCCATGAGCAGCCGAGGGACGCTGACGAACGGCGTATTCACTGCTTGTGGCGGTGTCACCCACTCGCGCCCGGCGGTGCTCAAGCGGGCGTCGAGCTGACCTTTTCCCCCGGACAGGGCCGCAGGGTTCGTGCACGCGGCCTCCATGCCCTCGCCCTGGACTTTCCCGAAACGCGAGTCCGCCGGAGGGGGGACATTGGAACGGAACGACACGTACGAAATCACGCAGCCGACTTGGTCCGCGGCGCGGCAGAGCCGCATGGTTTTGAACGACCCGCCGACGTCCTGACCCTTAGGAACCGCGACGTTGGTGCCAAGGAGGAGGGCCGAGACGATCTTCGACTGAATCGGTTTGCCGTCGATCTCTCGACGAATCAACTCGCTCAAAACGCCAGAGCCCTGCGAGTGACCAATCAACACCACGCCTCGTCCCTGATTGTCGTTCTTCAGGTAATGGCTCCACGCGTCGAGGACATCGGTGTACGCGAGCGCGCGGTCGTTGGCGATCGGCTTGCCGGTCGTGGTCGCACGGAGAGACGTCAGGGTGATCTGCCGGTAGAGCGGCGCATAGAGTCGACATTGCGACCCGAAGCGCGCAAACTGCGAGCGGATGACGTTGCGTTCTTCCGTCCCAGCCGTCATGTCGCTGTTGCCCGTGGGATCGAGCGACACGGTGGGATAAACGTAGAAGCAATCGATCGGCGGGTTGGGGTGCGCCGTAAATGCCTCCCGGTTCAACCGCCCATCCTCGGTGACGACCGTGGTCGTCAGATCGACCGCGCACGCATCTTGCGCCGCGTTCAGCCCAGGGCGACAGAGCCAGGCCTCAGGCTTGCTGTAATCGTTGCCAGGAACAGCCGTCTGCGCGAACGCGCTGTTCCCAGAGAGAGTCGCGACGACGACAACGAAGGCGAGGCGTCTCATCGCTTCCTCGCCAAGTAGGCCTTCGACTGCTTACTCACGATGTCCACGAGATTTCCCATCGCAAGGTTGACGTCGATGAGGTGTAGTCCCCAGTTGGCCTGGGGCTTACCGGCCATCCCGAGGTCGCCGGGGATGTCGTCGGCACGGGGATCGGCCGGATTCCCGTTTACGGTGATCTTGAGGAAGTTTCCGTTCTCGTTGGTGGCGCACTCGGCCGTCAAGAGTCCCGGCACGCTGACGAACGGCGTGTCAATCGTCGCGCCGCCACTCACCCACTGATGCTTTTGCGGGGCTGCGCTCGCGATCAGGCTGCCGCTACCGGTGAGGTACGAATGAAGCGGTGCACTACCGCCGGCAAGCGCCGCCGGGTTCGTGCAGATCGCCTCCATCCCCTCTCCTGGGACCCGGCCGAAGAGGGTGTTGGCCGGTGGAGGAATCGTCGAGCGGAACGACGCATAGGAAATGACGCAGCCCGTTTGATCGGCGGTTTTGCAGACCGGCATGCTCTTGAACGCGCCGCCGACGTCCTTGCCTTTCGCCACCGCGACGCTCGCGCCCATGAGGATGGCCGAGATGATCCGCGACTGCGCTGGTGTGCCTTCGATATCGCGCGCGATGAGGCCGGTGAGCACATAGGACCCCTGCGAGTGCCCAATCAGCACCACGCCGCGGCCGTTGTTGTCGTTCTTCAGGTAATAGGTCCAGGCGTCCTTGACATCTTCGTAACCAACCCCCTGGTCGAGCGCGAGCTTTCCGCCAGAGAGCGCCGCGCGAAGACCACCGAGGCTCACTTGGCGATAGAGCGGTGCAAAGGGCCGGCACTGCGACGCGAAGCGCGCGAACTGTTGTCGAATGACGTTCCGCTCTTCGTTACCCGCGGTCATGTCGCTGTTCGGCGTCGGGTCGGCGGAGACCGTCGGGTAGACATAGAAGCAGTCGATGGGCGCCTTCGGATTGCCGGTCCACGTCTCTTTCGTCAACGTCCCGTCGGCCGCCACCACCGTCGTCGTCAGATCGATGGCGCACGCGTCGTCGGTGCGGCCGGGGCGACAGAGCCAGTTCTCCGGCTTGCTGTAGTCGTTCTTTTCCGGCGGCGGCGCTTGAGCAAACGTCGTGGTGCCAAGGGTGGTGACGAAGATAACGGACGCCAGTGCAAGAGCTCGGACCATAGTTTCCGCCCTCCAGGGTCTATCGCAAAACGGTTGAAGCACAAGCACCTTAGGCACCTAAGCACCTGACGCACCTCAGGCACCAGCACCCAAGGCACCATCGGCACATTAGGCACCCCAGGCACCTTGTCAGTGAGTCATCGAATACAGCACAACGTTGATACCGACGGCATAGCCGTCGACTGCGAAATGATAAAAGTAGTTCGGGTCGTCGCCTTCACGTTCCCACGAATCACCGATGTCGGTGTTGTGCGTGATGAGCACCATGATCCTTCCGTTCTCGTCCAGGATGGCGCGCGACGAAGGGGTCGCGCTGTCGTGGCCGCGCTCCGAGGTATCGCCGCCGCTGCCCATCCAGTAGTTAATGGAAGGAATCTGCGGCATCTTCTTCACGACGAAGTGCGTGCGGAAGAGCGGGTGATCGAGGGGCAAGTCAACGATGGGATACTGCCCTGCTGGAAACACACGCCGGATCTGGTTCTCCCACGACTGCCACGCGTAGGTGCCCCAGAAGTCATCAGCCCACAGGAATCCGCCCTTGAGGAGATAGATCCGCAGTCGCTCGACTTCCTCATCATCGAAGTACGTCCCGCCGACCTCGGTCATCATCACGAACGGACATTGGAACAAGGCCTCGTCCGTGAGCCGGACCACGAGATGATTCGGCTCGCGGTCGCTGTCGAAGCTGACAGGCGTGCGCGTGAGCTCAGAGAGACGAATCGAAAGATTCACGTCCGCCTGCGGATAGTCGACGCCCCAGCCACCGCCATCGCCACGTCCGCTGCGATACGCGGCGCGACAGAAGTGGAACGCGCCGTCGGAGTCGGTCGCCTCAGCCATGCGAACCGACGACAGAAATCGACCGCGGCGTTGGGCTTCGCCGTCGGTCACGGCCGCGAGAAACGCCACCAGTATCAATCCCGGAATCATGCGGGACGCTGGCACTGGCACAGTCTAGTCCGGTTTCCCGCTGCCGCAGCCCGCTAGCGGTAGCCGGTCGCTGAGGGCCCTCCTCTGGTGGCGGTGATGGACCGAAGGTGAAGCGATTACACTCGTTTACGGTGACTGACGAAGCAACGTCGAGGACACTTCGGGCCCTCATCCTGCTGGTCGTAGGTGGTGGGACGATTGCCGTCTTCGTCGACCTCGTGCTGCTGAGTCACTACAAGGACTCTAATCAGCTCATCCCCCTGACGGTGGCGGCTGCCGGTCTCGTCAGCACCGCCTTTGCTGCGGCGTGTCCCCGGCACACGGCCGTCCGGGCGCTTCAGTTTCTGATGCTTTGCTTCATCGGGACCGGCGTCATCGGGATCACGCTGCACAGCAAGGGCGGCATGGCCCGTCAGCGCGAGCTCGATCCGTCGCTGGGGGGGCAAACCCTCTTCTGGAAGGTCGTCGCCGCTCCAGGTCCGCCGGTGTTGTCGCCGGGCATCATGGTGCAGCTGGGACTCCTGGGGCTGGTCTACACCTACCGGCATCCGGCGCTGCGGGAGAACTAGACACGTCAGTGACCAGTTGCCAGTTGCCAGTTCAAAGGAAGGCGATTGGGTCGAACCCGGCCACTCCCCCTTTGAACTGATAACTGGTAACTGTCAACCTACGGGTTATCACCTTTCGAGATAGGACTCATCGACAATCAAGCTGACGACCCGAAAATGGTGCGGTTGAGCGCTTTTCAGCCATCGACGCGTTGACGCGACGCGGCTGGTTAGGCTATACCGAGGCGTTCGCATGAACTTGCGGCCCGCCCCTCGCGCTCAACGTGTCTCACGTCGACGATTCCTTCGCGACGCGACGGTGGGTGCCGGCTCGGTTGCGGCAGCATCAACCGCCCTCGAGGCCGACCAGTCGTCACGCCAGACGAGCGCCGTCGGCAGCATTGGCCGGGCGGCCCGATCGACACCTCCGCCTTCTACCCCCCCTATCCGAATTCCCGACGAACTGACTGCCGGATCCAACGCCGCCGTGGCCGAGATCCAATTTCCCATGACCGGGGCGCAGGTGTTTGCACGCGCCTGCCGCGAAGAAGGGGTTGCGGCGCTGTTTTGTTGCCCCGGCAACTATGGCGTCATCCATGCAATCGCCAATCTGGGGATTCCGACTTACTCGGGGCGGCACGAAGGCGCAATGACCCATGCGGCGGACGCGTTCATCCGCGTCACCGGCGAAGTCGCGGTGGCCTCAGGGACCGAAGGGCCGGGGTTTACGGACATGATCTGCGGCATCGCCTGTGCGAACGCCGCACGCACGCCGCTGCTCGTCGTCGCCAGCAATATGGCGCTGTTCCAGGAGGATACCGAGGCCGGTATCCAACTCGCCTATCAGCAGCCGACGACCGACGGGATGAAAAAGTACGGCAAACGACTGGTCACGCCCGGCCGCGTGCATGAGTACACCGCCTATGCGTTTCGCCAGCTGAAGAGCGGAGTACCACGACCGGTTCATCTCGACTTTCCGGCCGAAGTCGCCTCCGCCCGCTTCAAGGACGCCAGCGAGCTCTCGTACTACTTCGACAGGGCCAAGTACCGGACCGAGAGCTGGCCCCATCCTTCGTCCAAGCAGATTGACTTGGCGGTCGCGATGCTTAAGGCGGCGGAGCGCCCAATCATCGTGTCCAGCAATGGCGTCTTCTATCGTCGCGGATGGGACGCACTGAAGCGGCTCGCGGAGAAGGCGCAGATTCCAGTGGTTGAATCGGGCGCGATGAAGGGCCAGTTTTCGGACGCCCACCCGCTGAGCGCGAACGCAGCTCCCACGGCGCTCGCCAGCGCGGACGTCGTCGTGCTCGTCGGTCAGCACTGCATGCCGACAATCGGCGAGTTCGCGTTCGGGCCCGATGCGCGTTACATCCGCATCGATCAAGCCCACGAGGACATCGGGCGGAACCTCCCGATCGAGCTCGGGATCGTGAGCTGCGAAAAAGCCGCGCTCGAGGCGCTGGCCGATGCGGTACCCACGGTGCGTCACGAGGCATGGGTCGCCGAGATCGCCGCCGCACGTGACAAGTTCGAAGCCCAAAACGACGAGTTCTACAAGATTGGCGCGAGCTACACGGACGCACTTCACCCCGCCGTCATCGCCAAAGAGCTTGCCGACTT
The DNA here is from genome assembly GCA_963802675.1 of uncultured Acidobacteriota bacterium. GTDB lineage: Bacteria > Acidobacteriota > Vicinamibacteria > Vicinamibacterales > UBA2999 > JACCSI01. Next base: position 222,578 of record CAWDJL010000013.1, on the reverse strand, counting down.
CTTGTATCGAGGCAGCATTCCGCGCGAACAGGTCACGGTCGCATCGGGTGGGTACGGCATTGCACGCTACACGCGTCGTTGGTTGAGAGGCTACCGGCCGGGACAGATCATGAACGGCGCCTACCAGTACGGCGCGATTGGCCCCGACGTCGGCTACGCCCTGGGCGTGGCTGCTGCCGTTCAACAGGGGGTCGGCCCGCAGGCGGCCTGCAAGGGCAGTCCGATTGTCTGCATCACCGGAGACGCGGGCTTTGGTTACACCGCGATGGAGATGGAAACTCTGAGCAAATACCGGCTACCGGTGGTCGTGCTGGTGTACAACAACAACGCGTGGGGCACCTGGACGAGCGCTCGGGACGCAAAAGCCCTCCCTTTGCATCTTTTTCAGGAGAACGTCCGATACGACAAGGTGGGCGAGGCCCTCGGCGCCCACGGCGAATACGTCACCAGGCCGGGGGATTTCCGGCCCGCGCTCGAGCGGGCGTGGCAGGTTGCGGTCACGGAACGCCGGCCGTCGGTGATCAACTGCCAGGGCAAGAAGGAGTTTTGGCTTCGCGACAAGTATCCACCGGGGATGCTCGGCAAGATCGAGCCTGGGTGCATGTCGTACTACCACTGAGGGCTGGACGCTTGAGGTCTACGGTCCCCGGTCTACGGTCCACGGAATGTCGACCGAGATTGCTGGTTTTACCGTAGACCGTAGGCTGGAGACCGAGGGCCTCAGGCGACGGGATTGATGACACCCGTCGCAACGAGATGCGGCGCGCGCCTCGCCGCTGCTGGCTGAAGTGCAGACGTCCGCGGAGGAATCCACGTCACGGCGCGGTCGCCGATGCGCGGACTCTGCGCGGTGGGGTGCAGATGGGTCGGTTCGTTGTGTCGTCTTCTGTGCTGGGCGCATTCGCTCTGTGGCTGAGCGCCTTCACTGTGGAGAGCCAGGACACTCATCCCCCACGCCCTCACCGTCACCCGTCAGCACAGCGGCTCGAGAATCCGGTCGCGTCGACGCCTGCGTCGATCGCGGCTGGGCGGCGGACTTACGTGACCTTCTGCGCGCGCTGCCACGGGCCGAGCGGCAAGGGTGATGGCGGCGGTGCCGGAGGCGGCGGACAGCCCGCCGATTTGACCGACGAGGTTTGGGATCACGGGTCGAGTGATGGCGAAATTTTCGTGGTTTTGCGGGATGGCACTTCGGTGGACATGGAGGGATACGGCGAGCGCGTCAGTGAGACAGACTTGTGGCACTTGGTGAACTACTTGAAAAGCTTGGCTGCGGCGCCCGCGACGCCAGCAGCCCGTGGTTGGATGCCGGCAGGCGTTTCATCACGGGCCGCGAAGTTGCGAGCCCCGTTTGGAGACCGATCGATTAACCAGTAGCAGGCCGAAGCCGTCGTTTGGGGTCTTGCGACGATGGTTCAGAAAGGGGCTGGGTGATGCGTAGGTTGTGGTTGCAAACATTCCTCGCACTGTCGTGCGTGGTGGCGCCGGCGATTGCCGCGGCGCAGACGAGCAGCATCGCGGGTGTGGTCCGCGATGGCTCCGGTGCCGTGCTACCGGGCGTCACGGTGGAGGTGTCGAGTCCGGCGCTCATCGAAAAGGTCCGCACAGCCGTGACCAACGATGAAGGCCGCTACTCGATCATCAGCCTTCGTCCGGGCACCTATACGGTGACCTTTATGCTTCCGGGGTTTGGCGTCGTGAAATCCGAAGGCATCGAGCTCACTTCGGACTTCACCGCCAACGTGAATGCCGAAATGAAGGTCGGCACGCTCGAAGAAACCATCACGGTGACTGGAGAGTCGCCGATCGTCGACACCCAGGCCATCACGCAGCGCCACGTGATGACCCGCGATGTGCTCGACGCACTACCGACGGGCCGGAACATTCAGGCGGTCGGCATCATGATCCCAGGCACGATGCTCGCGGTTGGCGGCGGCGGCGCGCTGTCCCGTGACGTCGGCGGATCCGGATCCTTACAGCAATCTCCACTGCAGTATCGCGGCTCGGGCGACACGGTGCAGACGATTGAGGGGCTTCGCCTCAACAACCTGTGCGCGCAGGGCGCCTACAGCGGCGTGTACTGGAACGACGCCAGCTTCGAAGAACTGAGCTACGTAACAGGCGCAGACTCTGCCGAGATGGGCCAGGGCGGCATGCGTGTGAACATGGTCCCGCGTGATGGCGCCAACCAGTTCCGCGGCCAGATCATGGGCAACTACGCGGGCGAATGGGGAGCGGACAACTGCGGCTCGGCGGGGATCGGGCTGCCTTGCGACCGCTCGAACCTGTCAGGAAGCACCACGTTCAACCAGAACAACTTCCTGACCAACGTCAGCGACGTCCAGAAGATCTGGGATGTCAACCCGTCCATAGGCGGCCCTATCCTCCGCGATCGGCTCTGGTTCAACTACACGTTCCGGCACCAGGGTGTCGAAAAGACCGTGGCTAACAGCTACGCGGACCTCAACCCCTCGCAGTTCGTCTACGAACCTGACTTTTCGAGCCCGGGTATCGACGACGGGCACATCGTCAGCAATGCAGTGCGCGTTTCGTGGGCAATATCGGGCAAGGACAAGCTGTCCGTGTACCACGACAACCAGCGGAAGTATCGCGACCACTGGGGCATCAACGCGACGCGTCCGCCGGACGCGACTGCAATTCAGGTCACACCGACCAGCTTCGTGAACGTATCGAAGTGGACGCGTACGCACACCAATCGCTTGCTGCTCGAAGCTGGCTTCGGCATCTACAACCAGGAATACACCGAGTTGTATCAGCCGGTCGTTACTGGCCTCGAAGACAAGGTGTGGGACCTCGAGGCGATTCGTAGATCGACCGTCTACAACGTGATCGACACGTCGAACAACCAGCAGACCAACGCGTTCTCCGCGCCTGCGGACCACTTCTCGGTGCTGCGGACGTTCATGGGCGCGGCATCCTACGTCACTGGTTCACACAACTTCCGGTTCGGCGGGACGTTCACCAATGGCGACTGGCGGCTGATCGAAGCAGTGGACCGGCGACGTGCAGCCGATCAACTTCAACGGTGGCGCGCCGCAGTCGGTCACGCTGCGTCTGCCGAGGGAAATGCGCAACGGCATCAAGCGCGATCTCGGCCTGTTCGTTCAGGACCGTTGGGCGATGGGACGCATCACGCTGAATCTGGGGCTTCGCTACGACCAGTTCGTCGGAGAAACCCGCGAGAGCGAGGTGCTGCCGAATCGTTTCACCTTCACCGACCTGGCCAACGGCGTGTCCTACGGCGAGTGCCCGGATGGTAAGGCCGGTCGCGGCTGCTACGGCGAGGTCCAGAACTGGAAGGACATCTCTCCTCGCGTTGGCTTTGCGATGGACGTCTTCGGCAATGGCCGCACAGCTCTGAAAGCCAGCTTCGCTCGGTACGTTGCCGGCCAGAACGTCGCGGTGGCGCGAGAGGTCAATCCTGTCGAAGGCCTCACCTCCACCGATGTCGCGCCCGTGGACCGATCGCGACGGCAACCGTCTGCCGCTCGATGCCAATGGCGCAATTCAGATCGAGGAACTAGCACCCTCGACGTCAACGCCCACCTTCGGACGGAACGTGACGACGACGTCGTACGATCCTGGGGTCCTCAACGGCTGGCACAAGCGCGGCTACAACCTCGAATACTCGGTGGCGGCTCAGCATCAACTGGCTGATCGCGTCTCCGTGAATGGTGGCTACTACCGCCGCGAATTCGGTAACCAGACGTTTACCGACGACCTGCGGTATGACGCCAACAGCTACAACTACTTCTGCATGAACGCCCCGGCCGATCCCGATTTGCCAGGCGGTGGCGGCTATCAGGTCTGCGGCATCCCGGATCTGAAGCCAGAAGTGTTTGCCCTCAACCAGCCGGCCAATAGTTTGATCCGGTTCTCGGACGACTTCGGCGGCGAGACCAACATGTATCAGGGCTTCGACGTCAACCTCGAAGGCCGGTTCCGCAACGGCGCCTTCCTGAAAGGCGGCATCGCGGCAACCATCGCGCACCTTCGACCAGTGCAATCTGCTCGCAGCTGGTCCGGAAGCCACAACGGTGGCGTTGACATCCCTTGGGACCGAGGTTTACGGCGACGGCTCCAACTATTGCCACCGCGAGTACCCGTATCGACCCGATGTGAAACTCTCCGGCAACTATCCGTTGCCGTGGGGTATCACGCTGGCCGGCACGTACCAGTTCAGCCGCGGTGTTCAGACTGGTGGCGCTGGCCCGAGCATTCTGGCCAGCTACACCCTGAGCAACGCGCTGGTCACTCCGATCAAGGGGCGGTGCGTGGACCGGCGTGGCATCACGAACCGTCGCGTTGATTCGTGAAGGCCTCGAGTACGGCGAGCACAACCTGAGCCAGCTCGATATTCGACTGGGCAAGCGCTTCGACGTCGGTCGCGCCCGTGCTGCGCGTGGACTTCGATCTCTACAACGTCTTCAACAGCAGCTGGCCCTACACTGTGACCAACACCTACTCGGCGACGGCAGGCGAGCCAGTGGCTGCGTCCGACCAACGTGCTGCAGCACCGCTTCTTCAAGTTCGGCGGTCAGTTGTCGTTCTAGGTCGCGTGGAGCGGCGGGTCGGACCCGCCGTTCGATCGAGTGGTTCGGCTAGGATGGGCGGGTGTGCTGTCTGGCGCGCCCGCCCTTTCTTGTCTCTGCTTGGACTGACTTTGGCCAGCAGTGTCGTCTCCCCCCGCGCTCAGCACCCCGCTCATCGCCTGCCGCCCGTTGCGATGGAGATCCTCGAACGACCGGTCCCCCTACGAACCGGTATTGGCGCGCGCTCATGACCCCGCCTCAACGTCATCCAAGGAAGCGCAGACCTTCTACGACCAGGGACTGGCATACCTGCACTCGTACACCTGGATCGAAGCCGCCCGCTCGTTTCACGTCGCGCTGAAGCACGATCCCAAGCTGGCGCTGGCCCACGTGGGCCTGAGCGTCGCTTACGTCGAGCTGAATCGCCCCGGCGAGGCCCGCAAGGCGATCGACGCCGCGCGGGGACTCGCAGCGGGTCTTCCTGATCACGACCGCCGTCATGTCGACGCACGCGAGCTGCAGATGCGGGCCGAGGAAGCGCCCGGTGATGCAGCACGCCTCGGTGCGTACCGCAAGTCACTCGATGACGCAATCGCTGCGCATTTCCAAAGGACGTCGAGTTTCTGCTGCTCCGCGGGATCGCGGAATCGTCCGATCCGGCGGATCGCGGACAAGGCAGCGTCGCCACGGCGATGCCCTACTACGAAAAGGCGCTCGCGCTCGTGCCAGGACACGTCGCGGCGCACCACTACATGGCGCACGCGTACGAAAACACCAATCGCGTTGCACAGGCACTGCCTCACGCCGCGACGTTTGCGAAAGGCGCGACCGGCGGTCCCACACGCCCGACATATGCACGGGCACAGCCTGTGGCGCCTCGGGCGCGTGTTCGAAGCGATCGCGGAATTCGAAGCGGCGGACAGGATCCACCGCGAGTACGCAAAGGCGGAGAAGGTGCCGCTCGAAGCGGATTGGCATGTCGAGCACAACCTCGGCCTCCTCGGCGCTGCGCTGTCCTACACGGGCCAGGTCAAGCGCGCCGAGACCCTGCTGAAGTCGTCATTCGCCCTGCCGACCAACCTGCTCGTGCAGGCGTACAACAAGCGCGAGTGGCCGATGTTCTTGCGCGCACGTGGACGCTACGCTGAGGCGGAAGCGGCCGCCAAGACGCTGATGGCGGATCCGAACCCCGTGGTTCAAGCCACGGGCCACATCGAGGCCGGCCACGTGATGCTGGCGCAGAACCGATGGGCCGACGGCGCCAGCGCCGCCAACGCCGCGCTGCGGCTGTTGCGCACGGCGCCCGGCGGTGGAATCGCTGCCGCGGCGCTGCTCGCGCTCCAGGGCGAGTTCAACCTGCGGACCGCCGATCGCACCAAGGGTCGCGCGACGCTCGAGGAAGCCGTTCGTCGAATGCGCGCGGCGCCCGGGCCCGATGCCTGGGCGCAGGCGCTGTTTCAGATCGAGGCCATCGCTCGGGCGGCACGGACCGTTGGCGACTGGGAGCTCGCCGGGCAAATGGCGAAACAGATGATCGACCACGACCCGTCGTACGCTGGCTCGCACTATGCGCGTGGGCTAGCCGCCGAGCACGACGATGACGCGGGTACCGCCAAGGCGGAGTTCGCTCTGGCGGCCAAGCTGTGGGCGAAGGCCGATTCGGACCTGCCGGAGCTGGCGGAAGCGAGGAGGAAATCGAAATGAGGAAGTTACCAGTTGCCAGTTATCAGTTCAAAGGGCCGGGTGCCCGTGGAGAGGAACGTCTTTTCTTTGAACTGGTAACTGTTAACTGGAAACTGGCACCTGCGGCCGCCGCGTTTGCGGCCGTCATTTTTTCCGCGTCATTGGCCTCGCCGCAAACGTCTGGATCCGGCTTTCATCATGTCCACCTGAACTCCACCGACCCAGCGGCTGCGATCGCTTGGTACAACAAAACGTTTCCGGTTACGTCGCGCGCTACTGTCGCGGGCTTCGACGGAATTGCCACCGAGAAAATCCACCTGCTGTTCAACCGGACCAACAAGCCGACGAGCGCCCTGGATTCGCCCATTTGGCACTTCGGCTGGGGGAGCCCGGACATGGCTGCGGACTTCGCGATGCATCAAGCCAACGGCGTGAAGTTCGCAACCCCACTCAGCAAGCTGCCGCAAGGGACCGTGTTTGCATACATGAACGCTCCCGATGGGGCATTGGTCGAGATCAATTCGGCGCAGAGCCGGGCTTTCGTTCACGTGCACTTGTACAGCGAGCACCCGCTCTGCACGGCCGATTGGTACGTCATCCACTTGGGCGCCACCCGCCGGGCAGCCGCGCGTGAGGGTCCATGCGAGGCGCCGTACGGCGCCCCGAGCGAGCCGCTGGCCGTCATCCGCTCCCCAGCGGCGACCGTGCGTTTTGACGACATCAGCCTCATAATCTATCCACGCCAGCGGCCCGGGTCGCTGGTTTCTTCTGCCGGGCACGTCGTCGACCATCTCGCCCTGTCGGTGTCGGATCTTCCAGCGACCGTCACGCGTCTGGAGGCCGCGGGCGTGAAGGTTCTTCGCGGCGTTCACGTGTTTGGCAGCGGACCGGGCAAGGCAGCGTTGATAGAAGGTCCAGACTCGATTGTCATTGAACTCGTGGAGCGGCCATGACCAGACGTTTTCTCTTCGTCGTCGTAGTGGGAATGTTGACAGCGGCACCGCTGCTGGCGGTGACCTCAGCTCAGGGAAAGATCGATGTCAGTGGTGAGTGGGCGTTTGACGTCCAAACGGAAGCCGGTGGCGGCAATCCGACGTTTGTGTTCAAGCAAGCTGGCGACAAGCTGACTGGAAAGTACAAGGGCGCCTTTGGGGAGGCGGATCTCACTGGCACAGTCACCGGCAAGGCCATCAAGTTCTCGATCAACGTCGATGCACAAGGGACGGCGGTGACGATCGTTTACGATGGCGAAGTCGAGAGCAACACCGCGATGAAGGGCAAGCTGGATCTCGGCGGCATGGGGAGCGGCACCTTCACCGGAAAGCGGACCAAGTGATGACCCGGACTCGGTCGCTAGGATTGCTCGGCTCGGCGCTGACGCTCTCAGCAATCGTACCTGAGTGCTGCCATCGGGGCTGCTGAGGGACCGGGCGGAACAGCTGAGGGATCGGGCTTTGGCCAGGCTCAACCCGCTCAAGCTCCCGATGGCGCCCGCATCTACAAGGAACGGTGCGCCACGTGTCACGACGCGCCCGACACAACGCGGTCACCGGGACGCGAGCAGTTGCGCGTCCGCTCCGTCGCACAGATCATCGCGTCGCTGGATTCTGGCGGCGTCATGGCCGCCCAGGGCCAGCCACTCTCCCCGACGGACAAACAAGCGGTTGCGGCGTACATCTCAGGTGCGACGGGTGCGACTGGTGCGACAGGTGCGACAAGTGCGACAAGTGCGACGGGTGCGGCAAGCCCCGCGGGTGTTCTGATGGCACCCGCCGCACCACTGGGCGCGGCTGCGGTCGATCCCTCGGTCGGCGCCTGCGCGCCGTCGATGATCAACTCGTCGCTGCCGAGCCTGACCTCGCAGCCGATGTGGAACGGTTGGGGCAACGACCTCGCGAACACCCGATTTCAGCCAACCACTGCTGCTGGGTTGACGGTCAGCGACGTGCCGAAGCTCACGTTGAAATGGGCATTCGGCTTCGCGGGGACGAGCGCGTCCTCGGGACAGCCGACCATCGCTGGCGGGCGCGTGTTCGTCGGGAATCCAAACGGATTCGTCTATTCGCTCGACGCCAACACCGGATGCACCTATTGGTCCTTCAAGGCCGACGGGGGCGTACGCACGGCGGTCAGCGTCGCCGCTATCGCGGATGGCAAGCACGTCGCGATGTTCGGTGACATTCGTGCCAATGTCTATGGCCTCGACGCGCAGACCGGCGCACAGATCTGGAAGTTCAAGGCCGACGACCATCAGTTCGCACGAATTACCGGCGCGCCGACTTATGCCAACGGACGCCTCTACGTGCCGGTCTCGTCGATCGAGGAGGTTGCAGGAGCGCGCCCCAACTATCCATGCTGCACGTTTCGAGGCAGCGTCATCGCGCTCGACGCGGCGACGGGGAAACAGTTCTGGAAAAGCTACATGATTCCGGAGCCGCCCAAGGTCGTGGGCAAGAATTCTGCGGGCACCGACCAGTGGCGTAGCGCCGGTGTCGCGGTTTGGACCTCGCCGACCATCGACGTTGCCAAGAACATGATTTACGTCGCCACCGGCAACGCCTATACGAGTCCGGCGGCGCCGACCAGCGATGCGGTGGTCGCGCTCAGCATGACGGACGGCTCGATTCAGTGGTCGCAGCAGGTCACGCCGGGCGACGTCTACGTGATTGGCTGCAAACCCGGAGTCGAAAACTGTCCAGACGAAGTGGGACCCGACTTCGATTTCGGCAATTCACCGATCCTTCGAACGTTGCCCGGCGGACGACGAATCATCACGTTGGGACAAAAGTCGGGCGTGGTGTACGGCATCGATCCGGACGACAAGGGCAAGCTCCTGTGGCAGGTTCGAGTCGGCAAGGGAGGCGAGTTGGGCGGTGTCGAGTGGGGCTCCGCAGCCGATGAGCAGAACATCTACGTCCCTGTGTCGGATGTGCTGCGGCCACCCGCGGAGGCCGGCGGCCTGCACGCGGTGCGTCTCGCGACCGGTGAGATTGCCTGGAGCGCCCCAGCGCCAGCGCTGACTTGCAAAGGCGGGCCGGGATGCACAGGAGCACAGTCCGCGCCGGTGAGCGTGATCCCCGGGGCCGTATTTTCGGGCTCGGTGGATGGTCACATTCGGGCGTACTCGACGACCGACGGAAAGATCATCTGGGATTTCGACACCATGCGCGAGTTCCAGACCGTCAATGGCGTGAAGGCACAGGGAGGATCGCTGGACGCGGCAGGGCCGGTAATTGCCGGCGGCTTGCTCCTGACCAATTCCGGCTACGGCCAGTGGCGGGGCAAACCAGGGAATGTGTTGCTGGCTTTTGGGGTGAAGTAGACGGTAGGGCACAGGGCAGAGGGCACAGGGCTCAGGGTGGGAACAGGGCCCTATGCCCTTCCCTGTGCCCTGCGCCCTGTGCCCTGCGCCCTACGAAAGATTAGCCGCCTGCCCCAACGCCTCGTACATCATCAGCACCAAGACGGCGCCCAGCCAAATCATGGCGTACATGGTGGGTTTAACCGTCGGGATCCGGTGTCGAAGCACTGGCCAAGAAATGGCGCCGTACAAATACAGGGCGATGGCCGGAGGCCACGGAGCTGGCATCCCCACGAGGCGTAGAAGAACGGCGGTCATGATCGCGACAATGGCGGCTATGAAATAAGTTGGGTGATGTTCGGTCATTCGTAATGCATATCGGTCGGCGCGCAGCCCGGCTATATCTTTCATCCTACCGTAAACCTTGCTCCCGACGACCCCGTCTATATCCGGTGTTGGCGAGGTCACCGATGATGTTCAGAGTTGCCCCTGTTTGCGCCCTGCTGTATGCCCTCGTTCTGGCCGCCCCGGCAGCGGCCCAACGGGATCGCGATCGAGACCGGGATTGGGACCGGGATCAGGGCCGCGGCCCGCGCGAGACCGAGACCATTGACCGTACCCTGTCGTTGCAGCCGGGCGGCACGGTTCGCCTGAAGACCTTCTCCGGACGCGTCAACATCACTGGCGGCAGTGGCAACCAGGTCGTGATCAAAGCCGTACGTCGCGCGACTCGAGAGCGGCTCGACGAGATCAAGCTCGAGATCACCCAGAACGGCAACGTCATCGACATCGACGCCAACCATCGCCAGGTCGAGCGTCGTAACGAGAACGTGGTTGAAACGGATTTCGACATTCAGGTCCCCTCGCAGGTCGGGTTGGATCTGCGAACATTCAGCGCGCCTGTCACGGTCGCGACCGTGACCGGAGATCTCGAGGTAGAAGGGTTCTCTGGTGAAGTCCGACTCACCGGCGTGTCAGGGCCGCTTCGCGTCAAGACCTTCAGCGGTGGTGTCGATGTCGCGGCAGCCGATTGGCGCGACGGCGACAATCTGACGGTCAACACGTTCAGCGGCGACGTGACGCTCCGCTTGCCCGCCAGCGCACGCGGCGATCTGCAGTTCGATAGCTTCAGCGGCAGTTTCAACAGCGACCTGCCGGTCACGCTCTCATCGTCCAGCAAACGGAATTTCCGCGGATCGCTGAATGGCGGCGGCGGCTCGGATCTGAGGCTGACGACGTTCAGTGGAGATGTGACGATTCGACGATAACGTACAAGCCTCAGAGGCTCAGAGACACGGAGAATCCATTGGTTAGAGAAGAGTGAAGGCCATTTCTCTGTGCCTCTGTGTCTCTGAGGCGCGTACGTGAAGTATTCTTTCGGCGTTTGATTGCGCGCCTCCTCGCCAAGGCCGGTCTCGTCACCCCCGAACAGCGCGCATGGGCCTGGTACGACTGGGCCAATTCCGCCTACTTCACCACTATCGTCACGGCGGTGTTTCCATCGTTTTTTGCCACCTATGCTGCGGCTGGCATCGAGCCGGCACAGGCGACCGCACGGTTCGGCGCGATAACGACGGCCTCGGTGGCGCTCATAGCGGTTGTCTCGCCAATCCTCGGCGCGATTGCCGACTTCAGTGGCATTCGCAAGCGCCTGCTTGCCGTGTTCATGCTGATCGGCGCGTCGTCCGCGGCCGCGCTGGTGCTGGTCGGGCAGGGCGACTGGAGGCTGGCGTCGCTGCTGTTCGTGGTCGGCAATCTCGGTGTGTCAGGATCGACCGTCTTTTACGACTCCCTGCTCCCTCACGTTGCGCGGCCCGACGAGACGGACCGCGTGTCGTCGGCAGGCTATGCCATCGGCTATTTCGGTGGCGGCCTCCTGTTGCTGATCAACCTGGCGTGGATTCTCAGTCCGGCGACGTTCGGCTTCGCCGACACCGTCGCCGCCACGAAGGCGTCGTTCGTCAGCGTCGCCGTGTGGTGGTTGGTGTTCTCCATCCCGTTGATGCGCACGGTACCGGAGCCGCCGATTCAGCTCGAAGCCGGGGAGCAGCGCGGCACGTCCGTGCTCATCGCCGCATTCGGACGGCTGGGGCGGACATTCCGCGAGATTCGCAAATACCGCAACGCCTTCACCCTGTTCATCGCGATGCTGCTCTATCAGGACGGCATCCAGACGATCATTCGGATGGCCTCGGTCTTTGGCGCGGAGATGGGGATCGACATCAACGCACAGATTGCGGCGTTCGTGATGGTGCAGTGGCTGGGGATCCCGTTCTCATTCTTGTTCGGCGGCCTCGGAGCGCGCATCGGGACCAAGCGCGCGCTCTTCATCGCGCTGGCGGTTTACACACTCACGGCGATCATGGGGTACTTCGTGAGGACCGTTACGCACTTCTTCATCCTTGCTGGTTTGGTGGCGACGGTGCAGGGTGGGAGTCAGGCCCTCAGTCGAGCGTTGTTCGCGCGACTGATTCCGGCAAGAAAGGCGTCCGAGTTTTTTGGCTTCTATGCCGTGGCCGAGCGATTCGCGACGGTGCTCGGGCCGCTGGTCTTCACGGTGAGCGTCGCACTGACCGGCTCGAGCCGGATTGCGATTCTTTTCATCATCGTGTTCTTCGTCGCAGGCGCCGCACTGCTGTCGCTGGTCGATGAGGAAGAAGGGATGCGAGCCGCCAGGGAGTCGTGAGGCGACAGTGTCCTCGGTGTTCACGCAAGACGCTTGCTCGATCGAAGCGTGGCCAACCCCAGTATCGCAAGGCCCCACGCCAACAGGGCGAGTGCCTGCGGCCAGAACGTCTCGAGCCCGACACCTTTGAGGAAAATCCCGCGCAGAATCACCAGAAAGTAGCGCAGCGGGATCAGGAAGGTGATCGGCTGAATCCATCCGGGCATGTTTTCAATCGGAAAAATGAATCCAGAGAGGTAGATCATCGGCGTCAGGAAAAAGAACGTCGTCGTCATCATCGCCTGCTGCTGGGTCGCGGAGATCGTCGACACGAAGAGGCCCAAACCGAGCGTTGTGAGCAGGTACACCAGGCTCATGGCGAATAACAGACCGAAGCTGCCCCGCATCGGCACCTCGAACCAGTAGATCGCGACCACGAGCACGAGGACGACGTCGATCATGCCGATGAGCGCGTACGGCAGGAGCTTGCCCGCGATGAGCTCCCAGCGCGCCAGCGGCGTCACGTTCAACTGCTCGAGCGTGCCGAGCTCCTTCTCACGCACAATCGCCATCGCCGACAGGTTGGTCGTGATCACCAGCAGCAGGAGCGCGACGATACCTGGAATCATGAAATCGCGACTTTCGAGATCGGGATTGAACCACACGCGGATGTCCGCGCTGACCAGGGGTTCTGGCGCCTGTCCTCCGATGCGATCCGCAATCAGCTCCTCCGAGTAACCGGCAAGGAGCACGCGTGCGTAGCCGAGTGCCACGTTCGTGGAGTTCGAGTCGGTACCATCGGCGACGATCTGGATGGTCGGCGTCTCACCGCGCGCAACCATGCCCCCATAGTCCGCTGGAATGCTGAGCGCCATCCATGCATCCCCGCGTTCCAGCCATGCATCGATCTCGGTGGTCGAGCCGACAACATCGACGATGGTGAAGTTGTCCGACGCGTCGAACCGTGACATGAGCTCGCGACTGGCGGTTGAGCGATCCGCGTCGACAACCAGGAGCGGCACGTCCTTGACGTCGGTCGTCGCCGCGTACCCCAGAACCGTGAGCTGAAGGATGGGCGCGACGATGACAATGCCAAAAAGGCGCGGATCCTGCCGCAGTTCCAGCAATTCCTTGCGCATGAGATGCAGGACTCGTCTCACGGATCACGCCCAATCCCGGCCGAGCCGGATCGATGCCAGCGTCAACATGGCCGCAGCAAAGATCCCGAGTGCGGCCAGGGCGACCCAGAATGCCGCAATATCGGCACCCTTGAGCACGATGGCGCGCAGAGCGACCAGAAAATAGCGCGCAGGAATCGCGTAGGTGATGATCTGAACGGCCTGCGGCATGCTCGAAATCGGAAAGATGAACCCGGACAGGATGAAGGTCGGCAGAAACGAGGACAGCAGCGCCAACTGGAACGCCACCTGCTGAGTCGGCGCCACGCTGGAGATGAGAAGACCCTGCGCCTGAGCGCCGACGAGAAACAAGCCAATCGCCCCGCACAAAACCAACCACGACCCTCGCATCGGCAACTCGAAAAGCCACATTGCGGTCAGGATGATCAGAAGCGCGGAAGCAAACGACAGCACGAGATAGGGAATGGTCTTGCCGATCACGTAGGCCGCCGGGCTGACCGGAGACATCCTCACCTGCTCCATTGTCCCGCGCTCTTTTTCGCGAACGATCGAGAGTGCCGTTGAAATGACCGCCGTAATCATCGAGATATAGGCAATGAGCCCTGGCACCAGAAAGAGCGTGCTGCGCAGCTGCGGGTTGTACCAAACACGAGGCTCGAGGTTGAGCGGTGGCGTCATAGTGACCACACCTTCCTGCACTGACGACACCCCGGCGACAATTGACTGTGTGTACCCGACGACGGTCGTGGCGGTATTCGAATTGTCGCCATCGATGATGACCTGAACGCTGACCGGCCGCCGCTCGATGATGTGACGGCCGTACCCGGATGGGATGATGAGCGCCGCACGGGCATCGTTGCGATCGATGATCCGCTCGAGCTCACGGTCCGACGTCAGGTTAGCTGCGAGATCGAAGTAGCCGGAGTTGATAAACGCCGATACCAGCTCGCGACTCTGGGGCGTGCGGTCGCGATCATCCACGGCGAGCCGGATATTCCTGATGTCGAAGTTGAGGGCATAGCCGTAGAGCAGCAGGAACAGCGCCGGGACGAACAGCAGGATGGTGAGCGTCCGCCGGTCCCGGCTGATCTGTCGAACCTCTTTGATTGCTACGGCCAGGGTCTTTCTCACGCGCGCGCCTCCGACATTTCTTCGACGACGTCGAGGAACACGTCCTCGAGCGAGGGCGCCACTCGTGTCGCGGAGGTCACCGTCTGGCCACTGCGGGCCAGCGCCTGTTTGAGTGAGTCAAGGTCCGTCACGCCTGAGCGGAGCACCGCGTGGACCGCGGTACCGAAAAGGCTGGTTTTCTCGACCTCGGGAAGGCGTTCCAGGGCCGTTGAGGCGGTGACGGGGTCGCTCGCGTGCACCTCGATAATCGGCCGATCGGCAAATCGATCCTTGAGTGTCGATGCCGTGCCCAGAGCGGCCAGCTTGCCCGCATGAATGATCGCGATTCGATGGCAGTGCTCGGCCTCGTCCAGATAGTGGGTTGTCACAAGCACGGTTACACCCTGTCGAGACAGCTCACCAATCAGATCCCAGAACCGTCGGCGCGAGAGCGGATCGACGCCGCCGGTGGGTTCGTCGAGAAACACGATCGGCGGCTGATGCAGCACCGCACAGCCAAGGGCCAACCGCTGTCGCCAGCCTCCGGCGAGGTCGCTGGTCTTGGTGTCTTCGCGCCCTTCAAGCCCGGCCATCTCGAGCACAAACTGTCGTCTGGCTTCGAACGCCGATCCCCGCAGCCCGTAGATGCCGCCGAAGAACTCGATGTTCTGATCGACCGTGAGTTGCTCGTAGAGCGAGAAGCGTTGCGACATGTAACCAATGCGACGCTTCACCGCTTCCGGATCGCGCGCGACGTCGATGCCACCAACCATCGCCGACCCCGAGGTCGGGCGGAGCAGGCCACACAACATGCGGATGGTGGTCGACTTGCCCGCGCCGTTGGCGCCGAGAAACCCGAAAACCTCACCAGGCTGCACATCGAACGACAGCCGGTCGACCGCCTTGAAGGCGCCAAAAGTGCGCGTCAGGTCCCTGACCTCGATCGCCGCCATCTCATCTCCCCAACGCGCGATCCAGTCGGGCCTCTGCGAGCCTGATTGCCGCAAGCGCGCGCGTGCGATCCAACTCCGCCTGGAGCAGAGCGAGCTGTGCGTCGAGCACTTCGGTACTGGTCGCAACACCGACGGTGTAGCGCTCGGCGACCACCCGTCTGGCCTCTGCCGCGCTGCGGACACCGTCGCCTGCGGCAATCACCGATGCGCGCGCAGAGTCGAGATCGAGCGAACGCTGGCGGATCTCGAGTGCGAACAGTGAATCGAGCTCCGCCAGCCGCGCCCGGGCGGCAGTCGCGGCGGCTTCGGCTTCGAGAACTTCTGCGCCAGTGCGGCCGCCGTCCCACAAAGTCCAGTTGGCGCTGACACCGAGCTCCCAGGACTCCTGCCAGATGTCGGTGCGCGGAAAGATGCTCGGGTTGGGTTTGGCGTAATCCACCGCGCCGATCACCGAAACCGTCGGGCGGCGTCCGCGCCTCTGCAGCCCGGCGTCGTTCGTCGGCGGCGATGATGCGGTCGGCCTGTGCCTGCCGCTCGGCTCGCGGCGAAGCTTGCGCTGATGCAATGACGCCTGGTGGTTGTGGAGCTTCGAGGGGCTCCGCAATTTCGATCTCGCCCGTGATTCCGGTGAGGCGACGCAAGTCTTCCAGCGCACTGCTTCGAAGATTGCGCGCCTCAATCTGTTGCAGTTGTTGCCTCGAGCGCTGGGCTTCGGCGCTCGCGACTTCGTTCGGTGGGATCAAGCCATTGTCGAATCGCACGCGCACATCGCGCACGTCGGCATCAGCCCGACTAACCGCCTCGTCCAGGACGCGTTGCGATTCGTGGGCGGTCGCCAGCGCCCAATACGCTCGAACGACTTCGAGACGAAGGTCGGCGCGTGTGGCCTGCACGTCGGCGCCCACTGCCCGCGCCTCTGCTTCGGCGGCGCGCTGCAACGCATCGGTTCGGCCGCCGGTATAGATGGGCCACTGCATCGCAACACGCGAGAACAGATTGTCGGGGACATCTGGGTAAATGACCTGCAGGACTCCGGGGGGTTGCGGCACACTAAATTCTTCAACGTGATTGGTGCGTGTGTATCCGCCACTCAGGCTGACGGTTGGCCGGTCGGCTGATTCGCGCACCCGGACGGTGGCCCGCGCGCCAGCCTCCCGGGCGATCGCTTCGGCCAGGCGATGACTGGTTTCCATCGCGCGATCGATGGCTTCGCCCAGCGTCAGTCGAATCGTTTGCGCATCGGCTGTCGCGACGGTCAGCAGCAGGAAAGCGGTCCCCAAAACAAGCGATTGCGTTTTCATCGTGTCTTCTCTGCTGCCGCAAGACGTGCGATATACACATCTTCGAGCGACGGCATGATCTGGCGAACGCTGGTGGCGCCAATCTGTTGGGCGCGGACCCGAAACGCCTCGATAGCGGCGTCAGCGCCCGAATCGAGCCAAACGTGGAGGCGATCCCCGAACAGTTGCGATTCCACGCCGTCTCGAACGAGGGTCGCCTGAGCCGTGCGAGGATCGCGAACCACGACTTCGAGCAGAGTTCCGGGGAGGGAGGCACGCAACCCAGTCGGTTCGTCCAGGGCGAGGAGTCGTCCGCGATCCAGCAACGCCACTCGGCTGCAGCGCTCCGCCTCATCGAGATACGGCGTGGACATCAGGATCGTGATGCCGGTTGCGCGGAAGCGTGAGAGCAGTCGCCAGAACTCGCGACGCGAGACCGGGTCAACGCCGGTGGTCGGCTCGTCGAGCAGAATGATCTCGGGTTCGTGAACGAGGGTGCATGCCAGCGCGAGTTTCTGCTTCATTCCACCCGAGAGCTGATCGGCCAGCCGGGTCCGGAACTTCGTCAACTGGGTGATCTCCAGGAGCGTGTCGCGCTTCTGGATGTAGTCGTTGACCCCGTGAATCTCGGCGAAGAACGCGATGTTCTCGTCGATGCTCAAGTCTCCATAGAGGCTGAAGCGCTGCGAGAGATACCCAACTTTCGCCGTGATCGCCCGATGGTCCTTGACCGGATCCTGGCCGGCAACGCGAATGGTGCCGCTGTCAGCGTGCAGTAGGCCGCAGAGCAGTCGGATCGTCGTTGTCTTTCCCGCACCGTCCGGTCCGATGAGCCCGAACATCTCGCCGCGGTCGACGGTGAAAGAGAGCCCATCCACCGCCACGGTGCGCCCGTACCGCTTGATGACTCGATCAAACGTGAGCACGTCCGTCTTCCGTGGACCGTGGACCGTAGACCGTGGACCGTGGTCCGTGGGCCGTGGACCGTGGGCCGTCATGGGAGCGCCTGCAGCGGAATCACAGCCTCGACCGGCATCCCTTGCTTGAGAATGCCGTCCTTGTTGTCCACCGACACGCGAACGCGATACACCAACTTCGATCGCTCTTCCGAGGTTTGAACGTTTCGCGGGGTGAACTCCGCCTTTGGCGAGATGTAACTCACCGTGCCGGTGAGTCCGCTTCCACCGGCATCCGTGAACACCGTTGCCTGTTGTCCAAGCTTGATGCGCGGCACAGTCGGTTCAGGCACGAAGACGTCGGCCCAGACCGCGACCAAATCGCTGATGACGACGACTGGCGCGCGCGGCGCAATGACCTCGCCGACCTCGACGAGCTTCTCGGTGACGACGCCTGCGATCGGCGCCGCAAGGCTGGTGTCGGCCACCGCCTCCTGATTAACCGCGACTTGGGCCGCCGCGGCTTCCACGCGTGCGCGTGCGGCTTCGATCTCCTGCGGTCGAGCACCTGCCTTGAGTCGCGCAACGGTCGCCTCCGCCGCGCGCAGTTGGCTCTCGATCGCCCGCACACGCTCGCGTGCGACGTCGCGCCGTGTCGCCGCATCGTCCCGCTGCTTGCGTGACCCGGCGTTGGCCCGGAGCAACGCGTCGAATCGCTGCAGGTCGGCTTCGGCGCCCTCGAGCTCGGCGCGCGCCGCAGCGATTTCGTCGCCTACGGCCTGAGCCTGCGCATGCGCCTGGCTGATGTCCTCGCGTCGCGAGCCGGCCTGCAGCAGGCGCAGCTGCGCCTCGGCCTGACTTTGATCGGCTTTGGCCCGCTGCACGGCGAGTTCGTGGTCGCGACCGTCCAGCCGGAGAATCAGGGCGCCGGCTTCGACGCGGTCACCTTCCTTCACCGTCAGCAAGACGATACGGCCGCCGACTTCGGGCGCAAGCCGAACGTCGGTCGCCTCGACGTGACCCGATGCCCGAATCTCGTTTTCAGGTAGCTTCTCCGTGCAGCCCACAACGGCGATGACGAACACGAGCAGAATCGCGGCGCGCATGTTTCAGTCCTTCTTGAGCATTCGCAGCGCGACCTGCTGGATGTGTCGCGTCAGGTCGGCATGTGAAACCGGGACGAACATTGGTAAATGGTCGCGGCCAGGCACGGCCGCGGCACGCTCGCGAGCGGCGTTGAACAGGAGCGGGCCGAGGATGCTCATGTACGCGAGCACCGGGTGTACCGCGCGGAACACGCCGGTCTCCTGCCCCTCGGTCAGGATGCGGCCAAACGCCGTGAACACCCCACGCATGAGCGCCAGCGTGTCGGGATCGAGATGCGGTGCGCCCTCCGAGATCTCACGCAGCATCATGGTTGGAAAGTACGGGCGATCGTCGGTCAGGGCCACGAACTGCTCGATGAACCGGTGGATCTTCGCGTCTGCCGGCGCCTCGGTGTTCGCGATGGCCGTGACGCGCTCGCCAGCCTCGCGCAGCATGTCGCAGACGATGTGTCGATAGAGGGCGAGCTTGTCCTTGAAGTGGTAGTAGATCATTGCCTTGTTCACGCCGGCGGCGCGGGCGATGTCGTCGACGCCGACGCCGTCGAAGCCGCGATGCGAGAAGCTGCGGGCGGCGGCAGTGAGGACGGCGGTGCGGGTGGCGCTCGAATCGACGCCTTTGTGCGGCCCCCCGCGGCGGCGGGCGCGGGGACGGGGGCGCGGGTTCGGCCGGGTCGGGCGGTCGTTCGAGCCGGCTCTTCATCGTTAACTAAATGGTTAGTTAACACCACGCGTTTGTCAAGTCGATTGCCGCTATGCTCCCTCGGTCGGGGTCGGTCGGGTCGGTCAGGTGGGGTCGGGTTGGTTCCGACCAGACCTAGCAGACCGACCAGCCCCACCAGACCCACCAGCCCGACGTAGAGGAGGAGCCGATGAGCCGCCAGATCCTCGCGCTCGCCATCGCGACGGTGCTGACGTCCAGCGCCATCGCGC
This sequence comes from uncultured Acidobacteriota bacterium, assembly GCA_963802675.1. Lineage (GTDB taxonomy): Bacteria > Acidobacteriota > Vicinamibacteria > Vicinamibacterales > UBA2999 > JACCSI01. Next base: position 202,962 of record CAWDJL010000013.1, on the reverse strand, counting down.
AGCAACGTCCCGACTTTGCCGGCACCTGGGCCATGGATGTCAGCCGCAGCGATTCCTCCACCCATGAGGGATTTGTCGGCCCTGTCACATGGGTGATTCGCCAGTCACCACGACAACTGATCGTCGACATCAAACGCGGCCCGAAAGCGATGACGCTCACCTACACGATCTACGACAAGCCGCCGGGCGCCGCGGCCGCTGGCGTACCGTCCTACATCGGATACTGGTCTGGCGACGCGCTGGTGACCGAAACGGCGCAGAACATTCAAGGGCAGACGGTGACGACGAAAGAAACGCGCACACTCCAGAACGACGGGCAGCAAATGCACGTCGAACGGACAGTGCAAGTCGAGCATGGGTACACCTTGAGACGAGGGCAGAACTACAGCAGCGCCAAAGACGTGTTCATCAAGAGTGTTCCGTAGCACGTGCGAATCCTTTTAGCCGGTGGGTCCGGGTTTCTTGGGCGCGCCCTCCAATCCGCCCTTCGGACTCACGGACATTCGGTCGGGGTGCTCACCCGAACTCCGCGGCCTGGCGCCACCGATCAAATTGCCTGGACACCCGACGGAACAGCGGGCGCCTGGGCGCAAGGCCTCGAAGGCGTTGACGCCCTCGTGAATCTGGCCGGCGAAGGGATTGCTGACCGTCGGTGGTCGAACGTCCGCAAGCAGGCCCTTCGCAGCAGCCGAATGCTGTCAACGCGTAGCCTCGTGGCGGCTATCGGCCGCCTGTCGCGTCCACCCGCGGTCCTCGTGAATGCCTCCGCGGTTGGCTACTACGGCGGGCGCGGCGACGAGCTCATCACCGAGGCCTCGCCGCCGGGAACGGGTTTTCTCTCCGATCTGTGCGCGGAGTGGGAACGCGAAGCCGAACAGGCTTCTGCCCTGACGCGGGTGGCCCTCGTTCGTACCGGTCTCGTGCTGCACCCCGAAGGGGGCGCGCTGGGATCGCTGCTCCCACCGTTTCGCCTGGGTGTGGGCGGACGGCTCGGTTCAGGCGATCAGTTCATGCCCTGGATTCACCGCGCCGATTGGATTGCGCTCCTCGAATGGATCATCACCACCGAGGCCGCACGCGGCGCCTTCAACGGCACCGCCCCGGCGCCTGTCACCAGCACCCAATTCTCGCGCGCGCTTGGCCGAGTACTCCATCGCCCAGCGATTCTTCCCGTGCCTGGGTTCGCGTTGCGGTTGCTGATCGGAGAGTTTGCGGACTCGCTGTTGACGGGTCAGCGTGCCATCCCGGCGCGAGCCGAGGCGATGGGATTTCGATTTGCCTTCCGTGAAGTCGAAGAGGCGCTGCGAGACTTGCTGGCGTGAACGGACACGCCTCAGAGGCACAGAGGCTCAGAGACAACGTAGCCACGAAGAGCACGAAGTCACGAAGACAAAACCTTTGGTTACTTCGTATTTGTTTCTTCGTGTTCTTCGTGTTCTTGGTGGCTACGTTACTACTTTCCGATAGCGATCAAATCGTCATCACCACGCAAGAACAATCGTCCGCGCGCGATGGCTGGCGACGCCACGATGTGGGAGTTGAGCTTGTTGCGGGCCACGATGTCAGGCTTGCGTCCAGCGCGCAACACAACGACTTCTCCCGACTCGCTGGCGAGATACACCTTGCCGTCGCCTGCCACCGGGGACGCAGTGAAGACGCCGCCGACACGCTCGCGCCAGACCGACTGCCCCGTCGCCGGATCGAGCGCGCTGACGATGCCCATTTCACTAGCCATGTAGAGCAGCCCGTCGAAATACACGAGCGACGAAACATAGGGGGCACCCGTCGGTGTTTTCCACACAACGTGGCTGTTGCTCACATCGCCGCGGCCTCCGAGCCGAATCGCGAGATACGGGCTGCTGCGGTACCCGCGACTCATGTAGAGCACACCCTGATGGTGGACTGGCATCGGGATCGGAAAGCGATTGTCTTCGAGGACTTGCCACTGCGGTTCGCCCGTAGCCGGGTCGAACCCTTCCACGCCGCGGCTCGAATTGAGGACCAGCGTCGAGCGCCCGTCGTGAGTCACGACCAACGGCGTGCTGTACGACTGCGCTCCGGGCTCTCGATCGCGCTTCCATCGCACCGCACCCGTGCGCTTGTCGAGGGCGACCAGATAAGAGCCTGTCTCGTGATAGCACGGGAAGATCGCCAGCTCCCCATGCATGGTCGCCGAGCTCGCATGCCCCCAGTTGATCTCAAAGGCGCCGTATTCCTTGCCAAGGTGCTTCGCCCATACCGGCTTGCCGGTCGCGGCATCGAGTGCGACGACCTGACCGGTGCCGAACCACCCGATCACGATCTGTCCGTCAGTCACGGGGCTGGGCGTGGACAGGTTGTGCTTGTCGTGAACAGCAATCAGTGGACCCTCGGCGGGGCTCTCGTGATGCCAGGCCCGCCCGCCGTCGCTCCACCGATACGCGGTGACCGCAAACCTCACACCGGTTGCAGGCGCCGGCGAGGTTGCGCCGAGGTTCCGCTCACCGGCGCTCGCGCCATCGGCGCCCTGGACCAGTGATGGATGATTCCCGGAGCGCCGAGTCCCCGTACCGATCTGGGCAGTGACGAACACATGGGGACCGGCGATCACCGGTGTCGAGACGCCGGTCCCCGGCAGCTTGATGCGCCAGGCGACGCCGGTCGTCTCCGACCACTGTTCGGGTAAGCCCGATTCCAGGGTGACGCCCGTGCTCGTCGGCCCGCGCCATGTGGGCCAGTCATCGGCAAACGCGAGGATGCCGAGACACGGCACAATCACCCAGGTGCAGACGACGCGCGTCATGGACTCCTCCGATGTACAAGCCTCAGAGTCACAGAGACTCAGAGCTTAGCAGGTTAGATTACCCGCTCTCTGTGTCTCTGCGTCTCTGAGGCTAGTTCGTGATCAGAGGATGTTCGGTGCGCCGGATTTGAAATCGGCGCCGAGGAGCTCAACCGAGTCGGCGCCCAACCACTTGTCGATGACGGTGGCGTATACCGAACGGAAATCGGTTTCGAACTTCACGTCGGCCGCGTTGTTCTCGAGTGTGGGGTTGGCGGCGTCCTGTCGCAGGTCCGCTGCTGTGCCATAGATACCGCCGCGGACGGTCCCGCCGAGGGCCATCATGATGCCGGCGGCACCGTGGTCGGTCCCAGCGCTGCCGTTCTCGCTGATGCGCCGGCCGAACTCGGAGAAGACGACCACAAGGGTCGAGCTCAGCAGACCCTGATTGCTCAAGTCCACATAGAAGGGCGCCAGGCTGTCGTTGACCGTGCCCATCAGGTTGACGTACGTACCGGCGTTGGCACCCTGCCCCGAGTGGGTATCGAAGCCGCCAGTCTGTACCCAGAACACTTTGGTGCCGATCTGCTTGTTCATTGCGCCCGCGACCGCACGCAATGCCTGCGCGAGCCCGTTGTTCGGATACGTGACAGTCGGCTGATAGGCGGCCACCTTCGCGACTTGATCGAGTGTGCCCATCGCCGCTCGGGCAGTGGAGTTGACGAACGCCAGGTGCGGACGCCCGACCGGAACGTGCGAGGAGATCTTGATCGCCGCTGCGCGTTCGAGGACGGCTTCGTTGCCGCTGTTGGGGCTCGAAAAGCTGTACGTCGTTGGATTAGTGATCGCGGGCACGCTGACACTGCGCGACAGCAAGGCACGCGGCGTCTCTCGCGTGGTGTTCCAGGCGGTCAAGGCATCGACGGGCGCCGGCAGCGTGTCGAGGTAGCGTCCCAACCACCCCGTGCCCTGCGAGTTCGTCGGATTGGCTGTCCCCCAGATATCAAACCCTTGAAAGTGCGATCGGCTCGAGTTCTCGTAGCCCGTGCGCTGCACGATGGCCAGGCGGCCCTGGTCGAACATCGCCCGCAGGTCCGTCAAGCGCGGGTGCAATCCAAGCTCGATGCGCGAGGCATCCGTTCCAATCTGCAGCACGCTCCCAGCCGGAACAGCAAGCGTTGGCCGACGGCTGTAGTAGGCGCTGTCCCGGTACGGCACCAGCGTGCTCAGCGCATCGTTGCCGCCACCAAGATACAAGACGACGAGGTTGCGACCGGGCGCGCCTTGCGCGAACGCGAGTTCGGTCAGGAATTGCGGCGCCGCAAAGCCGACGGTAAACGCCGAGACGCCGCCCTTGACGAACTGTCGACGTGTGAATCTCATGGCGCCCTCAGTTGAACTGATACTCGGACGAAGCCACGATCAGGCGTGCGATGCCAGCGCTCTTGTCCCTCAGTTGCACCTCGCTTCCGGTCCAGTTGCCGCCGCCACGCGCGTATTCGAGCAAGGCGTTGTAGACATCCTGCGTAATGGGCGCGTAGGTGTAGTGGTTCAAGAGATAGTCGAGGACCGTGTTCGGCGAGTTTCGATACGGCGTCAGCTCGCGACCGAGATTGAACTTCTGGTTGCCCATCAACGTCGCGGCAAAATTCATCCGCGAAAGCATCGACCCGGTCGAGAACCACTCAGAGGCCAGCGCCCATCCGTTGACATCGGGTGGCTCGTAGAGCGACTGACCCATGTTGACGAGTGGCGTCATCGCCGCGTCAACGGACAAGCCGTTCCAGCCGGTTTCCTTGATCGATCGCACGACGAACTCGACCGGCCAGGAATAGCGGGCAAACTCCGACGTGAGAAACGCCTCGGTCGAGAAGAGCGTACGCAGCGTCGCCTTGATGTTGCCGTCGTTCTGCATGAACGCGTTCGCCGTCGCGCTGACGGCACGTTCGTCAGGCGCCGCGATCTCGCTCACGAAGTACCCGTAGAGTTTTCGCGCCAACCGGTGGGCCGTCGCCGGATGCCGCGTCAGCCCGGCGATCAGGTCGAGGCCGTCCTGCATGCCATCGGCCGCGGCCCGTGCTGGAATGGTTTTCCGGCCATCCGGATAAACCGCGAAAGTGAAGGTCTTCGGGTCGGGATCGTGCTGGCCGGCGCCGAAGACGAACTCGTAGTACGCAGTATCCGGCGTGGCCCGATCACCGATCTGGCGCAGGCCCCAACCGGTGAACACCCGCGCCGCCGCATAGACGTCCTGCTCGGTGTACTGACCGATACCGATGGTGAACAGCTCCATGATTTCGCGGCCGAAGTTTTCCTGCGGCCGGGCCCGCGTGTTGAGGCGCCCATCGAGCCAGACCAGCATCGCGGGGTCACGTGCGACCTCTACGAGCAATTCGCGGAAATTTCCCGTCGCAAGGTCACGGAACAGCTGATACTGCCCGCGCTGATTACCGGCGACCTGGTCGGGACGGCCGGCCATCATCTTGGTGGCGATGACTGCGCCGTAGGTCCCGTTGACTTTGCTGTAGGCGGTCGCGAAGTGGTTGTGCCAGAACAGCGCCATCTTCTCTTGAAGCGGGCGCTTGCTGTGCACCATGCGGAACAGCTCGCGCTGGCGCGCGTCGTTGATCACCGTATTCGGTGCGAATTGACCTCGGGTCGTCACGGCGACGTACTCGGGCTTGCCGATGTGGTCGTCGACGTCGTTGGGTTCCTGTTCGTAGTTCAGAAACGAGTCGATGACGCCGCTGATCGGGCGGCCGGCATGACGACCAACCTCGTTGGGATCCGCACCAAAGCCGAGCCGCCGAAGTACGTGTTCGAGGAACCGATCACCCCTGGGCATGGCGCTTCCCTCGTATGCTTGTCAGCAAATTCTAGCTGACACGACGAGCGTCGATCGGTGAATTAGACCCGCGCGGAATCGAGAAGTTTAACGGCGACCGGAGGCAGACGCCGACGCCGGCTTGGGCGCATTCCCAAGACTGATCACATTGGCCATCAAGCGAAACGCGCCATCGGTCCCGGCAGGCAGCTGGCGCCAGAGGCCCAAACCCACGTAAATCCATCGTCCTTCGCCAACTTTTGCCTCGACGAGCGCGCCGCGTTTGGGGCCCTTGTTGTAAGGAAACGGATCCTCGAGCTCGAGCAGGTCGACGATCTGGGGATCTCGGTCGGCTGTGTCAAAAAAGTACAGCCCGCGTTCCTGCCGCCAGCCTTTCCAGTCGGCATCCGTGATGCGATTCGGCGTGGTGAAGACCGGATGCTGCGGCTGGAGCAGCCGCACCACCGAGTTTTCATCACTCACTCGCTCACGCCCGACCTTACCCGCGTACGGCCCGTATTGTGCCTCGTTGAACTCGAACTTGTTGTAGTTGACGATGACCGTCCCACCGGCTCGTGCGTACTCGATCAATCGCTGATTGTTGGCGCGCAGGTCCGGGCGTCGCTCGTAGGCGCGCACGCCGGTCATGATGACGTCGAAGCGATGCAAGTCGCCCCACGCAAGCGCGTCGCTGTCGAGAAACACGACCCTGGCACCGAGCTGCTCGAGCGCTGGCGGAATCTCGTCGCCCACTCCCATCACATACCCAATCGTCAGGTTCGGCTTCACCTTCACATCCAACACCTTGACTGCAGCCACTGGGGCGCGCAACACGTGGCGACGCGTCGTGTGCGGATACTCGATCACCTGATATCCGTCGGAGGAGCTGCTGGCGCCTTCGGTCACGCGGGCTTTGATCGGGTGATCTCCAGTCTTCAGCATCGGGCCAGGCGGAACGAGCAGACGGAAACGGACGGTCATGGACTCGTCCTCGCGAGTGAAGCTCACAGGCGCAGACGCGGGCGACGTGGTCCAACCGGTCGGTAACTCGAGTTGCACGGCAGCCTTGGCGGCTGCCGGGCTGTGATTGGTGACCGTGACTCGAACCTCCTTTTCAGTGCCGCGGGCCGTCGCAGGGGTGACGCCGAGAGGAACAAGCGCGATCTCCGGCGACACGGTCGCCGAGAAGCGCGGCGCCACATGGAGCTCGGATCGCTTCTCTCCGCTGAAGATGTCGGCCTCGGAGCGGAACTGCACGGGCACCGTCGTGGTCACATCGACACCCGCGATGTTCAGGCAGGAATGTCGCCGTGAACGGTGAGGGCCTGAAGGGCAAGCCCGCCGGAACATCGGGATCGAGCACGAACCGCGCATCGGTCTCGTACCTGAAATGCGCAGCCGTCAGCCGCGCGTCGGACGGGATGCGCGCCTTGATCGAGCACGCCGATCGCGTCTCAGGTCCACGCAGCAACACATCGTCTTTGCAGAGTTCACCTGAGGTCTCGAAGCCTGAGACCGATCGCCGCGAGATCATCACCGGGATGGTGGCGCTGCGATTGGCAATCAGCAGATCCACTCGAACGTCCTGGCTGGGCACGACGATGCCATCACTCGCGATGGCATCGAGCTGCACGCCGGACGCGAGGCGCATCGCTTCGGAAAACTGCGCGTCTTTTACTCTCAGTCGATGGTCGATCTCATAGCGGGCGTCGGCCGTGATCGCCATTGACGCCAGGTTGGTGCGAAGTTCGCGAATCGCCGACAGCCCGCGCACCAGCGACGGAACAGTCGACGCCGCACCGCCGGCCGCCAGCGCCTTGCGCGCATCGCCGACTGCGACGCGAACCCGCTCCAGCGTACTGGTCATCGCCGCCGGCGGCGTCGCCCCTGCAAACGCGGTCAGGCTCATGATGCCCGTGTCAATCCCGTCGAATGGATCGCGTTCTTCGCGGTTCACACCGTCTGTCAGCACCGTGTCGCGCAAGCGGTAATTGCGCGGTCCGCCAAAGCCTTGATTGCCCTCGCTGGCAGGAAGCGGCAAGAGCTGAGACATGCCCTGGCACCTGTGCATGCTGCGCGCTTCCGCTCCAATCTCGGCAAACGTGCGCCCGAGCACCGGGTCGAACGCGTCTGGTGCAGTGAAGCTCAACACTTTCGAGGCGCCCTCGCCTGGAAGGGTTTGCCCCGGGCCGCCAAAGCCGGCGGTGTAATAGAACTTCTTGGCCTGCCAGGGCTTCAAGCCGTCCTTCTGGATCTGCTCAGGAAAGGCGTTCGGATCGGCGGCGGCGCGGAACGCTTCCCCACTCAGGCGCGACGAAGCCTGATGATGTTGACCACCGCCCGCGCCATCGAACACGAAGCCGACGACGACATCGGGACGGATGGTGCGAATCATGCGGACGTAGTCGCCCAGAATCTCTTGCTTGCCCCACTTCTCCAGCGTCTCCTCGATGCTGAAGGAGTAACCAAAGTCGACAGCGCGTGTGAAATATTGCTCCGCGCCATCGAAGCGATGCGCCGCCAGCAGTTCCTCGGTGCGCAGTACCGCGAGCGCTTCGAACAACTCGGGCCCGAGCTCGTTCTGGCCTCCTTCGCCGCGTGTCGCCGACACGAGCGCAGTTCGAAAGCCCATGCCGTGCGCGTAATACGCCAGCATCCCGTTGTTCTCATCGTCTGGATGCGCGGTCGTCATCATGAAGGTACCGACCGTATCGAGCTTGCGAAGCATCAACTCGAGCGCCGGTTCCCCACGAAGCGAGCTCACCGGCACGACGCGGAACTGAGCTCGAGGTGATGCGCTGATACCGGCGAGAACGATGACTGACAGCGAGAAGCTGAGGCGCAGAAGACGCATGCCTCAGCGTACCGCAACTTTGGGTCAGCTAGCGCCGACCGAGCCGCGCGACCACCGAAAGCGCAACCGAACGGCCGGGGGCTGGCACGGCCCGGACATCCTGGCTGGCGAGGTAGTCGTCGTTCAACAGGTTGCGCGCCGAGAGGCGAACGTCGAGAGCATCGAGAAATGTGACGCCAACAGCGCCGTCGAGGAGCGTATACCCAGGAGCGACCCGTTCGGTCGGCCCGGGACGTGTGTCTTCAGCAAACCAAGCCGTACGTACCTGCCAGAACAATCCCTGCCACACGTGGCTCTTTCGCAGTTGAAACGAGAACGTCTCGGGCGTGATGTCGTCGAGGTAGGCATCGTCGTCGAGCGCGCGACCGCGAGCGACCTGGAACGCGCCCTCTAGAGAGAAGCCCCAGCCGAGGTCGCCCTGGGCCTCGGCCTCGAAGCCTCGCACGCGAGCCTGACCGCGATTGCGAAAAAAGAAGAAGTCGGGATCGGTCTGATAGCGCTCGATGAGATCGTCGATGCGGTAGTTGTAGAAGTACGTCGCCGCTCGCACGCGCGGCGCCGTATAACGCAGGCCGAGATCAAGCTGCAAGCTGGTCTCCGGCTCGAGATCTGGATTACCGGTGATGAACCCGCGTCCAGATGGCCCCCGGAAGTACCGATCCGAAAGCACCGGGTCACGGAACCCGCGAGCGACCTGCGCTGTGGCACTGAAGCCGCCGAAGCTCCCCGCAGTGACTGCGACGAAGCCTGACCCGGCGCCGTTCGAGGTGGAACGATCGCCGAAGTACCCGCCCTCGTTTGTCGTCGTGACGTAATCCCCGCGAATGCCACCAGCGATCGAGAGCGCCGGCAACACCGCGCCTTCGAGGCTGGCATAAGCACCGGTGTCGGTGCGGCGGGCCGCGTCGATGGAGACATTCTCGGTCACTCGAGCCAGCGTGCCATCCAGGTTGTAGGCCTCAATGATGTCGAGGGCGTGCAGACCGTAGCGGCCATTGACATCCAGACCGACCTCGAGTCGAGCCCCTCCGACGCTTCGCTCGGCCGACCCTCGGACGTGAAAGTCATTGGCGCTGACATCAGCGCGCTCGATGCTGCGTGCAGTCGTGGCGGTCGGGAAACGATCCTGATCGGTGACTTGCGCGTAGCTGCCAGCAAACCCAGTGAACATCACACGCGAGAATCCTGCGAGATCGCGAAGGTCATAGCCGACCGTGAACCGATGTGAATCCTCATTGGGGTAGTAAAAGCGCACGGTCCGCGAGTTGTTGCGCGGTCGCTCGATCTCGCGACCGAAGTCGCTCTGCCAGCCGGCGGACAGCAGGCCGCCGCCAAGCTGATAGGTCGCGCGACCGAGGAACCCATGATCCTCGAACCCGGAGTTGAACACTTCTTCTTCAGGACCGTCGTAGTCTTCGACATCACGTGTGTGCATCGAAAAGAGGACGCCGCCGCGCTCGAATCCCTTGGACAGCTCGACCGACGCGCGGCGATCGGGAATGCCTTCACCGACGCTGCCGGTGAAGCGCGCGCCAAACGGCGCGCGCGGGGCCACCGTGCGCGTCCGGACGGAAATGACGCCGCCAAAGGCATCGGAGCCATATGCGACCGACCCCGGACCGCGAGCGACATCGATGCCTTCGATCACTTCGGGGTCGAGGTACGTGGCGCTCGGCCCGACGCGACGCTCGGAGCTGACACGGGCGCCATCGAGCAGAATCAGCGTTCGTCCGCGTGCCAGCCCCCGCACGGCGGGCACCGCCGCCTGTCCTTCGGACACCTGATTGACGCCGGCCACGTTCTCCAGCGCCTGCACCAGATTCGCCGGCCGTCGAGTCTGGATCTCGATCGCCGTCAGCGTTGCGGTGCCTGCTGCGGGCGCAGTCTCGATGCTGGGCGCAGACCCGGAAACAGTCACGACTTCGCTGAGTACGGATCCGACTTTGACCTCGACGACGCCCTCACTCAGCCGCTCAACAAGCACTGGCTTCATGTAGATGCCGCCTGGCGCGATCACCAGAATCTCGAACGGAGGCGCCGGAGTCGGCGTCCACACGAACCGCCCATCGCTGTCGGTGAGCACTGTGCCGGTCCGGCCGAGAATGGTGACCTCCGCGCCGACGACTGGTCGGCCGTCTGGCCCCACGACCCGACCCTCAAAAGCCATAGCCGAGCCGGTGGTGACGAGCAGAGCGATCAGCCCTATGAGAAATGTGGGCATGTGCGCCGTAACCTTTTGAGGGTACGGACGCAGGGCGAACTACTACCAGTGGACGTATTCCGGCCAGTGGCCAGTGGTCAGTGGTCCGGACAGCCGGTGGTCAGTGGCCGGTCGCCTCGGGTCACTGGCCACTGATTGCTGATCACTGATCACTGATCACTGATCACTGGCGTCGAACCAAGGTCTCGAGGACTTCGTGCAGGCCGATTAGTGCGGGCGTCGTCTGGAGGACGACGCCTAGGGCCACGGCAAGACCGAGGCCGATCCAACCCCATTGGACGCCCACGGGCTCGGCGGGTGACTCGAGCAGTCGCCGGACACGGTGCAAGAGATTGTCACCCCGAATGAGCGCGCTGACGGGCAGCGCTTCAGGTTCGCTCTCTGCCGCCAATCTCGCGACTTTCGTGAGGGCGGACGCCAATTGAACACCGCCGTCGCGCGATCGAGCACGCTCGTCGGCGGCCTCCTCTGCCGCGACTATCCACGCGCGCTCAATCGGGTTCGCCAGGCGTGCAGCCATCCAGGCGCCCGGCGTCAAGCGGAACAGGAGTCGGAGCAGATTGTCCCGTGCGTGCACGTGCGCGGATTCGTGGGCCGCAATTGCCGCAAGTTCACGCGGCGTGCACTCGGCGGTGACCTGCTTGGCGACGAACAACTGCGGCCGTACCACACCAACGACAGCGACCACCGGAAAACGGCGGCGAATCGTCCACGCGCGTCGGGCCCACGACGGCAACGTGATTGGAGTTGCCGACTCTCGCCACGCGCGGACGATGAGTGTCGTCTGCCGCCACGACTGCACTCCGCTCATGAGTCCGTCGGCGAGGAACGCAACGCCCAGCATCGCCAGGCCGATCAACAATGGGCCGGCCGATTCCGCTCCTCCCGCTTCGAAGCGTGCGAACCCGATCACGTGCGCCGGGACGATGAGGAGCATCAAGACGAGCGGCGCCAGCCGTGCCTGTGCCAGGAGTGGCGCGCGCGTCGTCGCTCGCAGACCGTGACTGCGCTCGATGGCGCAGCCGCAGATGACGGCAATCAGCCATCCGGCCAAGGTTGCCAAAGCAACTGCGGCGAACGTCAGCAGGACGCCGAGGACAGGTGATGGCGTCATTCCGGGTCCTCGTCGCTTGACTCGCGTCGTCGTTCGGCGACGAGTCGTTCGAGCGCCGCCAACGACTCGCGGTCCTCGCGGCTGACCGTTTCGACAAAGAACGAGATTATTGGTTTGAGCTCGGCTGCGCGGCTCCCGAACACCGCGGCGAGGGCCTCTCCGGCCAGGCCGGACAGTAGCGCCTCGCGAGTGTAGCGGGGGCGATAGAAGAATGCGCGGCCCAACTTCTCGCGATCGAGCACGCCTTTGCGGTGCAGCCGATCCAGGGTAGTCATCAGGGTCGTGTACGCCACACCCTGGAATGAAGGCTGCAGGTCGCGGACGTTCTGAGCCGCTTCCGCAGCCCACAGGGCTTCGAGCACACGGATTTCCAGGGAGCCAAAAAACTGCTCGAGGTCACCCGTCTTCTTCCCGCGCAGCAGACGCAGGAGCCTCTTGGTCACGTCTCTTGATCCTAACCGCAACCACCTCAAAAGATGAATCTAAACCCCAACTGGAACTGTCGCTGCTCATAGCCACCCGTCGGCGGCAACTCATCGCCGCTCGTCGGCAGCGGGTTGTTCGGCACGCCCGCGGCGTTGGCCGGGATGGTGGCGTTCACGCCCGACACCTGCACCGAGTTGAACAGGTTCTTGACCTCGGCAATCACCTCCGCGGCCATCGCACCCCGAATGCCGAACCGCCGTGAGTAGCGCGCGTCCACGTTGTAACGATTCGGCAAGTTGATGGAGTTGCGGGGTGCGTCGATCGGGCGATCGCTCAACACCTGGTCACCATTACGGTCGGCCGCCACGCGCAGATTGACAGGAATGCCGTTCGCCAACTGAATCGCGAGACCAAACACGTTGTTGTTGAGAATCGCGCCCGCCACACCCTCCCGTTCAAACCGCGGCATCGCCACCACGCTGGCAGTGAAGGTGTGTCGTTGATCGAGAATATTCGGCCCGACGTCGCGGTCCAGATCGGTCGGATCGATGCGGCCGACATCGCCCTGCACCGACAAGGCGCTGGTAATCGGCGCGTTGTCCTCGCTCTTGCCCAGGGTGTACGCGAAGTCGAAACCAACCCCATTGACGTGGCGGCGAATGAACTGGAACGTCAAGTTCTTGTAAGTGGATTCCCCAATCGACTCCGTACTGGAGATCACGTTGTAGCGCGGATCCAGGCGGGTCGCGGCGCTGACGGTCCCCGCAAAGATCGGGAGGCCATCAACGGTGGTGCCGATGGGATTGATCAGATTGATGTTGTTGACGACGGGCAGGTTGTAGCCCTTTACGTACGATGCGCCGACGCTGACCGAGTAGCGATCGCTGAGCGCGTGCTCGAACTGCACGTTGCTCTGCCATGACCGTGCTACCTCGAAGTCGGGGTCGACCGTCCATGCCGAATTTGGCACGGCACCCGCGCCGGCGCTCAAAACCGCGGGAAACGCCGGGGCACCGGCTGTCGTTGGCGCGAACGCTCCGGACGCGCGCGCGTTGGTCCCATCGTTCAGCAGGGCCTGCTCATAGATGGCGTTCAGGGTCTGGTCGTACATGATCCCGGTGTTGACGCGAATCACGGAATTGCGTGCTTCGCCGACGCTCCACACCGCACCAACGCGGGGCGCAAAGTTGCCCTTCGAGGCGGGAAACTCGCGCGAGGTCTCGATCGGCGCATTACTGACGCCGTCGGGAACGCCGTAGACGTCGTAGCGAATCCCGTAGAGGAGCTTCAAGTCAGCATTCAACCGCCAGTCGTCCTGGACGAAGAAGCCGACCTGATTGCTGCTGTACTCGAGATCGGGCAGCCCGAAATACTGCGTGAAGTTGGTATACCCGAATGGCGCCGTGCCGTTCGCCGCCGCCTGGTAGGCCGCGGTGTTCGGGAACGTGTAGAGCGCAGCCGGGGCGGAGGTTCGCGTATCCGACACCGTCTGGATGTCAATGCCGGCCTTGTATGCGTGATTGCCGCGGACGAGCGTGACGTTGTCGTTGATCTGGAACACGTCCTGCGTGAAGCCGAAGCCCGCGTCGGTGGTTGCGGCGACTGGTCCACCGAAATTGGCGACACCTGCAATACGGATAGCCGGGCCAGTACCCGGAGAGCTCATTAGGCGCACGGTTCTGGGCGCGCGTGGCGTACTGCACACGGAGCTCGTTGACCATGTTCGACCCAATCGTCGACACAAGTTGGGCCCCGGTCGAATGCTGTCGATCGGCGAAATCGTTCGCCTGTTCAACGGAGTTGGGAACACCAGCGGTCGCACCGCCGACATTGGCCGTGATGAAATTGTCGAAGAACATGTAGCGCACGGACAGCCGATGCGCATTGCTGAACTGGTGGTCGACCTTGCCGATCGCAAACTCGGTATTCAGGCCGCGCGGCATGTACGCCGGTTCGCTCAGCCCCAACGCCGACTGCGTGGCCTGCGACAGCGTGATGACACTCAACCCGGAGAGGTCGCGCTCCGTGTGCTCATAGCCACCGAAGAAATGCGTCTTGTCGCGAACGATCGGTCCTCCGATGTCAAACGTGTACACGTTGACGTCGGTCGGCGGCTTGCGGTCCTCGGTATGAGGGCCGGTTGTGAAGAAGGGAAAGGCCACCATCGGCTTCCGTTGCATGCGATAGCTGCCCTGGCCCTTGACGACATTCGTCCCCGACGGCGTGATCGCGTTGTAGACCAGACCCATGGTCTGGCCAAACTCGGGCGCGTAACCGCTGGTCACGACCTTCACTTCGCGGATCATGACCTCCGACATCGGCATCTGCCGCAGCCCGGCGCGATCTTTCTGCGTGTTGTTGCTGCCATCCACCTGATAGTTGACGCGCAGCAGCGCGCCATTGGCCGTCAGTCGTGGAACACCGAACTCGTTGGTTTCGAACCCGACCACGCCCGGCTGCAGCAGGGCAAAGTTGTACGGATTCCGCGACGTCAGCGGCAACGTCTTGATCTCGGCCTCGGTGATCGTGCGGCCCTGTTCGATCTTGGCCATATCGACCACAGGTGAGTCCGCCGTCACCGTAATCGTCTCGGCCACGGCCCCCACCGACAGCGACACATTGATGACGGCCGTCATACCGGCACGAAGCGTGATGCCCGACTGTTCGAACTTGCGAAACCCTTGCAGCTCCGCCGACACGCGATAGGTGCCGAGCGGCAAGAGGAGTGCCCGATACAAACCGCTCTCATTGCTCACGACGGTGCGTTGATCACCCGTGTCGAGGTTGGAAACCGTCACCAACACACCCGGTAGCAATGCGCCTTGATCATCGACAACGGTACCTTCAATGGTGCCGTTGATGGCTTGCGCCCCCGCCACTGCCGGCGCGCTCAACGCCAGCGCCAATAGGATGGAAGACAAAGTGCGAACCATAAGACACGCTCCACTAGGAATTCTACCTAGAGTTCCAAGGTTCCAGAGTTCCAGGGTTCCAAAGTTCCAGGGTCAGAGTTCGCAGACCGTTCGACCGAACCCCTGAACCTTGAACTGAACCCTGGAACATTGGAACCCTGATCAACCCCGGGTGAACGCAAAGTAAGAATCGTCCCGGTCCGACTCGCCCAGGTAGCTCCGCAGCAGGATGCGGCTGGCCAGAAACGCCTGGGCTGGGTCGTGTTGGGTGCCCCAAGCGAACAGATGGCGCGGGTAGTTGCGATGCGGCCCCGCGTACATCACACCGTCGACCGTGGCCGCAATCGGCACGGCCCATCCGTGCGTTGGAAACACACCGGACAAATCCGGATAGAGACGCGACAGCTCGTACATCAACTGGCCAGTGCGCTGGACGAGGATCTTGTCCCTGAGTCTCGTCGGCGGGCGCGGTTGGTCAGCGCCCGCCATCACGACACGGCCGTCTTCCATCCAACGAACGAGGTGTGGCGGGGTCTCTGTGTCGGTCACGAGCGGCACGCGCACATTGATTCGCTTGCGGAGAGATGCCGGCAATCGGTCGGTCACGACGGCATAGCGTTCGTCGAAGCGCACGTGTCGCTTGAGCGATCGAAAGAGGTCGGTCGGCTCGCCGGTACAAACAATCACTGTCGCCGCAGTCGCGACGCCCCCCTCGGCCTGAATCTCGACGTCTCGACGCCGCACGCGAATGCGTTTCACGATCGACCGCTCGAAGATGGCCGCACCGCGCTCCACCGCGGCCTCGCCAAACGCGCTGACCAGCGCGTACGGATTCGCTTGACCCCAATCGCGCAGTTTCACGGCGGCCCGAGCGCTGTCCACCTTCGACTCGCGCGCAGCCACGGCAGCCTTCAGGTTGACGGCGTCGAGCCCGGCGTCGCGCCTCATCGTGACGTCCTTGAGAAGCGCCTTCTCGTCGGCGTCGTACGACGCGAGCACGCGCAGCGCTGGCACCACCTCAACCCCGCCTTTGACGCCCAGGCGACGTGCGGTCGTCGCGAGGTCCAGCACGGCGCGCCGCGAGGAGTCGAACACGGCTCGCGCCGCTCGACGCCCGTACCGTGATTCGATGTCGCGATAGGACGCGGTGGCCTCTCCGCGGAGGACGCCAGGGCCGCGGCTGGCCCCGGCCAGACCAAGCCGGTCAGCTTCGAAGAGAGCGACCTTGATGCCGGCGGCGGCAAAGGCGTAGGCCGTCAAACAGCCCGACAACCCGCCGCCGACGATCACTGCCGGGTAGGTCTCAGTGCCTCGATAACGTGGAAAGTCGGGCCTTCGTCGCTTGGGAACGTCACTTACCCACGGCGTGTCGCCGTATCGCGTGCGGGTCATGCGGTCCCAGCATGTTACTTCGACTTCTTAGCGGGCCTCTCGTCACGCCGACGCCCTGCCGCTTCGGCCGCCAGCAGTCGTTCCTTGCGTGTGGCACCCCATCGATATCCGCCAGGCCCACCGTTCTTCGCCACGACGCGGTGGCACGGGATGACGAGGCACACGGGATTGCGGGCGCAAGCATTTGCGACCGCCCGGACAGACGCTGGGCGGCCGACCGCACGCGCCACCTCTGAATACGACCGCGTTTCGCCCGCAGGAATGCTCTGAAGCGCGCGCCATACTCGCCACTGGAAGGCGGTACCGCGGACGTCGAGCGGCAAGGTGATTCCACGCTGGCCACCTTGAAGACGCTCAACGATCGCAGCGACCCACTCGGGCCGCACGTTCTCATTCGAGGAGATGCTGGCCGAGGAGAATTCGCGTCGGAGATCGACTTCGAGTGCCTGCGGGCTGTCGCCCAGCTTCACCGCACAAACGCCCTTGTCGGTGGCAGCCACGAGCAGCCAGCCGAGAGGGCATCGAACGGTCGTGAAGCCCACCTGGGCACCGGCACCCCCCCGACGATACGTCGCCGGGTGCATGCCGCGGCCGGTTGGTGAGGATTCGTAGATGCGGCTCGGCGACCCATAACCAGCTTCGTACATCGCGGACGTCACATCGCGACCGGACCGCAGGTGCTGGCGAAAGCGGTCCGCACGGCACGCCGCCTGAAACTCGCGAGGCGACAGGCCCAGCGCGCGCTTGAACTCGCGCTGCAGGTGCGAAGGACTCACGTGAACGATACGGGCAAGACCATTCAGCGAAATCAGTTCGTCGGCGTGCTCGTTCACATACCGAGACGCTCGCTGAATGGCATCAGCGATCGCCGACGCCGGGCGATCGCTCGTCGGACGGCACCTCTTGCAGGCCCGGAACCCCGCCCGCTCGGCCGCCGCCGTTGTGTCGAAAAAGCGCACACGGTCGGGCCGAGGGCGGCGGCTCGGACAGCTCGGGCGACAGAACACCCCGGTACTGGTCACCGCATACACGAACCGGCCGTCAACGGTCCGGTCGCGTCGGAGCACAGCTTCCCACCGACCGTCAGTCGTCGGCGTTGTGGCGGTCTGTGGCTGAGTCATGTGCCCGGTTTGCTCTGATACAACATGCAACATTCCGCCAGATTAGGCCAGTGCTCAGGATGACGCGATCCGGGGATTGCTACCAAAAAGTGGAACCTTGGAACCCTGGAACCCTGGAACCTTAGAATGACTTGATGCTTAGGCGGCTCGCGTGGCTATCCCTGGCGTTGGTGATGTTGCTGGTCGTTGCCGTGATCGGCGGGGGAATCTACCTGCGTCGCCAACTACACGCCAGCCTGCCGATTCAGGAGGGCACGGTCTCGTTGCCAGGACTCGAGGCGGACGTGACTGTCGCGCGCGATGGGTTGGGCGTGCCGACGATTACCGCGCTCTCGAGACGTGACGCTGCGGCCGCGCTCGGCTTTCTTCACGCCCAAGAGCGGTTTTTTCAGATGGACCTGCAGCGCCGGCAGGCGGCCGGCGAGCTCAGCGCTCTCGTTGGCGGGCGCGCTCTCGAGCTCGATCGATCGGCGCGTGTCCATCGCTTTCGGCACATCAGCCAGAAAGCGCTGGCGCACACAGCGCCAAGCTATCGCGGATTGCTCGAGGCCTACGCGAGCGGCGTCAACGCCGGTCTCGCCGCGTTGCGATCCGCGCCCATCGAGTATCACGTGTTGAACGCGGCGCCCCAGCCCTGGAAGCCTGAGGACACGCTCCTCACCGGCTTCGCGATGTTCAACACGCTTCAGGGTCGGCAGGGACTTTTCGAGGCAACATTCGGCACGCTCGCCGAGACGGTGCCGGCGCCGCTATATGAGTTCCTCACGGCGCGAGGATCGGAATGGGACACGCCGCTGAACGGCGCCACGTTTCCCCGTCCGCCGGTGCCGTCGAGAGAGGTAGTTGATCTGCGAAGGGTCGACAGACAGGCCTCAGAGACTCAGAGGCTCAGAGAAACCGATTCAAAAGAGCCTACGGATCTCTGTGTCTCTGTGCCTCGGTGGCCTGTCTGTGTCGGTGCCGAAGAGGCCGCCGGTCTGGGCAGCAACAACTGGGCGGTCGCGGGAGAGCACAGCGCGACCGGTGTTGCGCTGGTCGCCAACGACATGCACTTGGCGATCGGGGTGCCAAATATTTGGTACCGCGCCTCGATCAAGATCGCCGGTGTGGCGGGCTCCATGCGCGAAGCGCAAACCATCACGGGCGTGACGTTGCCCGGCGTTCCCAGCATCATCGTCGGCAGCAACGGCCACGTGGCGTGGGGATTCACCAATACCGGCGGTGACTGGAGCGATCTGGTCGTGATCGAACCTGACCCGCGCCTCCCGGACCACTATCTGACGCCCAGCGGGCCGCGCGCCTTTGACGTCTTTGACGAACAGATTGCCACCTCAGAAGGAGCGATCCAATCCGAGCGCGTTCGCTGGACGATCTGGGGGCCCGTCGTTCGGCGCGACCATCGCGGGCGAGAGCTTGCACAGCGATGGGTGGCCCACGATGCCGCGATTCTGGCCGGGGATGTCACCGCACCCGAGCGCGCGCGCAACGTCGACGAAGTTCTGGCAGCCGCGACCGGCCTCGGGATTCCGGCTCAGAACTTCGTGGCCGGTGACTCAGATGGACGCATTGGCTGGACGATCGCTGGTCCTATTCCGCAACGCGTCGGCTTCGACGGTTCGCGTCCTGTTTCGTGGGCCGATGGATCGCGACGCTGGGATGGCTACCTGCCACGCGAATCCGTCCCGACAATTGTCGATCCTGTATTGGGGCGCATCTGGACTGCAAACGCGCCGGTCGTCGACGGGCCGATGCTCGCCACCATCGGTGAGGGTGGGTATGCCGATGGGATTCGGGCCCGCCTGATTCGAGATCGGCTGATGGAGATCGATCAGGCGACGCCGGCCGACATGCTCGCCGTTCAGTTGGACGCTACAGCTCTTTTTCATGAGCGATGGCGGACCGTCGTCCTCGATGTCTTGTCGCCTTCCGTGATCGCTGGCCACGACCAACGCGGCGAGTTCCGGCGCCTGGTGGAATCTACCTGGACCGGCCGCGCCGATCCCGCTTCCGTGGCCTATCGTCTGGTCCGAACGTTCCGCGCTCATGTGTCGCGAATCGTGTTCGCCGCGTTGACCGCGCCGGCGAAGGCTGCAGAGCCCGACTTCGACTTCTCACGAGCGTTGCGGTCGGAGGGACCGCTCTGGCAGTTGATCGTGGATCGTCCGCTTCATCTGGTCGATCCCGCATACGAGTCGTGGGACGCTTTGCTCGTCGCAGCGGTGGACCGCGCCATCGGCGAACTCACCGTGGACGGCGGGCGGCTGAGCGATCGTACGTGGGGCGACTTCAATCGCGCGAGCGTCACCCATCCCCTCGGCAATGCGGTGCCGCTCGTCGGTCAGTGGCTCAACATGCCGTCGGATCCGTTACCCGGCGACATCTACACACCGCGCGCCCATTCGCCACGCGCGGGACCGTCAGAGCGAATGATCGTCTCTCCCGGTCGTGAAGGCGAGGGCATCCTGCACATGCCGACCGGTCAGAGCGGGCATCCATGGTCGGCTCACTATGGCGATCAGCATCGCGCGTGGTTGACGGGCGAACCGCTTCCGTTTCTGCCCGGGCCGGCAGTGGCCACGCTCACGCTGACACCGGCCGCACGATCGACCCCGTCACGGTGATCGCCGGACCGAGGACCTGGCAAACACACGACCGTGCCTGTAGGGGGACTGTCCCCCGCGTTACAGGGACAGTCCCCCGATGACAAGACCTGTCCCCACAACCACCGTTCCCCGACGCGACTAGGTAGGGAGAGGACTCTTTGCGCGATATCAGGCCGCGCGCGCGGCAAGTTTCGCGATCAGATCGTCAAAGCCTGCAGCCGTCCGCAAGGGCGTGAGCGACGGGTCGATTGAGATGAGCCAGCCGGCCTGCCCTGGAGGCGCGGCGTCGAGCAGTCGATTTAGCACGCCACACCCGGCTTCGAGATCACCGCGGGCTGCCCACGAGGCGGCACTGATGAGAGCCGCTTCACCCGGGCGACCTCCACGTCCGAGCTCAGCGATCACTCCGTCGATTCGCGGAAGCAGGAGGCGCGCTTCGGGCGCCAGGCTCGTCTTCGTGAGCGCTTGGTACAGCCCAATCAGCGCTCGCCCGTTCCGCGGCAGTGTTTCCAGTGCGGATCGAAACGCCTCCATCGCGCCGGTCGCATCATCCACCGACAGATGGGCAAAGCCGGCTGCCAATTGCGCATTCACGCGAAACTCGCCGGCATAGATCCGACCGTGACGTGCGGCGTCGATCTCACGTCCGAACTCGGTGATGGCCGGACCAACCTGTCGCATCCGCAGCAGCAGGAGCCCATGCAGCCAGTGCAGGCCGGCGGATGGGAACGGCACACCATCCGAGTCCAACTCACGGGCTTGGGCGGCGGAACCCTGGGCTGCCGCGACCATTGCCGGCTCGAACGCCTGTCGCGCGATGAAGACCATGGCCGCCAGAAAGCGGCCGGGCGCGAAGTTGGGGAGCAACGCCATCGTGCGATCGACCGCGCGCAGTCGCTCCTCGCCCCACGAAGCAACGCCCAAACGAAAATGGTGCCGCCAATTCGTTGGTTCGAGCGCGGCCGCTCGGCGGGCGGCGGCTCGCGCTTCCTCACCCTGACCCGCCGCCGTCAGCGCGAAGCCGAGAGTGGCCCAGGCCTCGCCAAATGCCGGATCGAGCTCGCAGGCACGACGCGCACAACGAACCGCCAGCGTCAGGGGCTCTCGATTGGGTGCGTTCTGCGCACGTGTGCTTTCATAGGTCAAGAGAAAGGCATTCGCCAAGCCTGCATGCGCCGGTGCGTACTCAGGAGTCGCCGCGACTGCATGTTCGAACGCGGTGACTGCCGCAGGGAGCTTCGTCGCGTCCAGCGTTTCCAACGACAGTCGACCTCTGACCCACTCGCGGAACGGGTCGTCCACATCAAGCGCGGCGTTGTGCCCGCCTCGAGGCGTCGGGCCACCGGCTGAGACATCTCGCACGCTTTCAGGCGACGCCTCGAACGTTGCGACAAATCGATATCCGCGGCGAGCCACGGTCTGAATGAATCGCGGCTCGGAAGGATCGTCCCCGAGCGCTTTGCGAATGTCGGCGATGGCGCGCGTGAGCGTATTCTCGGTCACGTGAACTTCGGGCCAGAACGCTTCGAGCAGCGCGTCCTTGCTGACGATCTGACCGGCACGCTGCGCCAGGAACGTCAAGATGTCGACCAGGTGCGGGGACAACGCCACATCGTCGCCCTCGCGCATCAGGACATGGCGCCGTGCGTCGACTGTGAATGGCGGGAAGCGAAGCAGCGGATCACGCCCCACAAGCGGGGATCATAATCCGGGGTTGACACAAACGGGGTTGGGAAGGGACGCGGAAGCACGGAAGCACAAAACGCTGGGACCGCCAGAAATTCCAAGAGCCGGTTTCATAACCTCGGAGCGGGTCCTGTCCGCGGCCAGCCCCACACGTCCTCGGAGCCAAAAGCACTCGTCACGGGAGAGGCTCCTGCGGGCGTGCGGGGCGCCCCGTCCGCGGCCACCCGCGAGAGAGGTTATGAAACCAATTTCTCGCGACTGGCTAACTCAATCTGAAGACGTAGCGCTCAGCATTCGTGTTATTCGTCGGACTGCATGCTCTGGCGGTTCGTGCGCCCAGATTCTTAGGACCTTCCACCCCGCGCGTCTACGCGGTCGGCTGAGTCTCTGAGGCTCGTAGATGGCAATCGCCGCTTCGTGACTTCGTGATCTTCGTGGCGATCTTTTCCGTGTTTCCGTGTTTCCGTGCTTCGGCGTTTCCGTGCCTTCGCGTTTCCGCGCTTAGTTCCTACCCAAGCAGGTCCCTCGCCATCACCGCCTTCTCCACCGCCTCGTCCACGGTATCGGCGAGCGCGGTCAGGTGGCCCATCTTGCGTCCCACGCGCGGGCCGGGTTTGCCGTACAGGTGCAACTTCACGTCCGGTATCGCGAGGGCACTGCTCCAATCTGGCTCCCCGTCCATCCAGAGATCACCAAGCAGGTTGACCATCGCCGCCGGGCGCATCTGGGCGGTTGAACCCAGCGGCAGGCCGCAGACGGCCCGTACCTGCTGTTCGAACTGACTCGTGAGGCAGGCATCGAACGTGAGATGGCCAGAGTTGTGAGGGCGGGGCGCGATCTCGTTGACCAGCAACTGTCCATCACGCGTGAGGAAGAACTCGACGCAGAGGACCCCGACATACTCGAGCTGTTCCATGATCGCGTGCGCGATGCTCACGGCCTCCGCAGCCACGGCCCCAGGCACCCGTGCGGGCGAGACGGAGAGATCGAGGATGTGATTCTCGTGCGTGTTCTCGGTCGCACCAAAGTGGGCGAACGCGCCATCAAGGCCTCGCGCCGCCACCACGGACAGCTCGTGGCTGAAATCCACCATGCGTTCTACGACGGCTTCCTGGTGTCCAATCAGACTCCACACACGCTCGGCGTCCTCGATCGACTGAATGCGATGCTGGCCTTTGCCGTCGTACCCGAACGCGGCGGTCTTGACGATCGCCGGAACGCCAATGCCCCCCAATGCAACGGCAAGCTCGTCGAGTGTCCGAACGGCGGCACAGGGCGTGGTGGGAATGCCGTGATCGGCGAGGAAGGCTTTCTCGCGAGCTCGCTGCTGCGTGACGTGCAACGCCGCACCACTCGGGCGGACCGGCACGATCTCGGCGGCCGCCGCCGCCGCCTCGGTCGGTACGTTTTCGAACTCGAAGGTGATGACGTGCACCCCCTTGGCAAACGTGCGAATGGCTTCGAGGTCTTCGTAGTCCGCCGTGATCTCGAGGTCAGCCACCTGACCGGTTGGCGTGTCCTCGCCAGGCGAAAAGGTGTGGATGCGGTAGCCCATTCGCCGGGCCGCAATCGCCATCATGCGGCCCAGTTGCCCGCTCCCCAGCACCCCTATCGTCGCCCCCGGCAGGACGACGCGGCTCACGGCAGGCGATCCTCGCGAACCTTGGCGGTCTGGTCGGCGCGGTAAGCGCGCAGCTTCTCCCGAAGATCAGGCCGGGAGGTACCAAGAATCGCAACCGCCAGCAAGCCCGCATTGGTGGCGCCGGCTTTGCCGATCGCGAGCGTGCCGACTGGCACGCCGCCTGGCATCTGGACGATGGAAAGCAAGGAATCGAGGCCGTTGAGCGCGGCGGTTTGAACCGGAACGCCGAGGACCGGCAGACACGTATGAGCGGCCGTCATGCCCGGAAGGTGGGCGGCGCCGCCCGCGCCCGCAATGATCACTTCGATCCCGCGCGACTCCGCGGTCTGCGCAAACTCGGCCATCCACATGGGCGTGCGATGTGCAGAGACTACGTGCTTCTCGTAGGCGATGCCGAAGCGCTCGAGCGCTTCCACGGCATGCGACATCGTCTCCCAATCGGATGTGGACCCCATGATCACGGCGACGAGCGCGCGATTGGACATTGTAAGAATTTAGCGATGCACTGGCCTCGAGAGTCTCAGAGTCACAAGATCACGAGCTCTCACCATTGGGATCTCTGTGGCTCTGTGTCTCTGAGCTTTGTACGCTACTCACCCTGACCGAGCGAATATCCTCTCTGACCATCGAATGTATACAGGCCTTCGGTCTTGACGACATCGAAGCCGGCCGACGCGACGCGCTGCTGCAACGCGACGGTTTGGGAATGCGTCACAGTCGAGCCGTTTTCGGTCGCCAGAAAGCGGCAGTTCCAAAGGTCGGAGTAGACGAAGCCTGGCAGCTCTCCCGGAAACACCTTGACACCGCGATTGGAGATCGACTGCAGCTTCAAGTCACCGGCGAGCTTTTCGAGCTGCGGCCCAAGCTGGCTGGCCGGCCCGCCGGTCCAGTCGAGAAACAGGTCGAGGCCGACGTACTCTTTCTTGGCTCGCGCACGCGTGGCCGCTGCAGGTGGCGTGACCGTCTGCCTGGGCGCTTGAGAATAGCTCACCGCCTTCAGCTTCTCCGGCTTCTTCCCGACGCGATTCACGACCGCCTGCGCGAACTCCTTCGTGCCCACCTTCTGCTTCGACACACCCTCCTTGTAGATGTCGTAGGTGTGAATCCCATCCTCGAGCGTGCGAAGCCAGGCGTTGTGGACCTTGTCTGCGACATCCGGCTGATCGATGTGAACCAGCATCATCACGGCACCGAGCAGGAGCCCCGAAGGGTTGGCGAGGTTCTGCCCGGCACGTCGAGGTGCTGACCCATGAATCGCCTCGAACATCGCGCACTGATCGCCGATATTGGCGGAGCCGGCAAGACCGACGGAGCCGGCGATCTGGGCCGCAACGTCCGACAGAATGTCGCCATAGAGATTGGGGAGCACGATCACGTCGAACGCTTCCGGCGTGTCGGCCATCTTGGCCGAGCCGATGTCGACAATCCAATGCTCCTTCTCGATCTCAGGATAAGCCACGCCGATCTCGTCGAACACCTTGTGAAACAGACCGTCGGTCTGCTTCATGATGTTGTCCTTCGTAAAGCAGGTGACCTTCTTACGATTGTTGCGGCGCGCATACTCGAAGGCGTAGCGCACGATCTTCTCCGAGCCCGGGCGCGAAATGAGCTTGAGGCACTGCACGACTTCGTGGGTCTGCTGGTGCTCGATGCCGGCGTACAAATCCTCTTCGTTCTCGCGCACAATCACGAGATCCATCTGCGGGTGCTTGGTGTCGACGTAGGGATGGTACGAAACGCACGGTCGAATGTTGGCGTAAAGGCCCAGGGTCTTCCGCGTGGTGACGTTGAGGCTCTTGAAGCCGCCGCCCTGCGGCGTCGTGATCGGCGCCTTGAGGAACACCTTGGTGCGTCGGAGCGAATCCCAGGCGCTCGGTTCGATGCCCACGCTCACGCCGCGCTGATAGACCTTTTCGCCGACTTCGATCGTTTCGACATCGAGTCGGGCACCCGCTTCCTTGAGAATGTGAAGCGTGGCCGCCATGATTTCGGGGCCGATCCCGTCGCCGTGCGCAACCGTGACTGCTGTTCCTGCCATCCCTGTCTCTCCCCAGCGGTTAGGACAAAAGGGAGAGTTTAGCAGAGATACATACGGAAACGCCTCAGAGGCACAGAGACTCAGAGGCGGGTAATCAGCCTGCTGGAGAATAGGCGTGAATTGGTCTGAGACTCTGTGCCTCTGAGGCCCGTACGTCCGTCGAAGTCTAGTCGTCCAACGACATGGCAATCGCAAACATGGTGAGAATCGCGCCCGCCCCCGCAGCGAGGCCAACGCCGAGGGCCTTGGCGACGCTGAACCCGCCGCGCTCGGAGCGTTCCAGACGCGCCAGCTCGTCGAACCGAATCGTGACCGCGGGCTCGGGCACGCGGGCGTCGCGCTTGACGACAATCGCCTCGTCTGTGACTGCCATCAGCGTCGCCGTCATACGCCGACCCGATCGACTTTGAACTTTCACCCGCGACCCCAGCGGAATCGCAGCAGCCATCTGTTGCGCGGCTTTGGTCTCTTCGGCGATCGTGGCCTCGCGTTGCGACGCCGCCGCGATCGTCGGCCCGAAGGCAAGCACCGTCGCGAGTGTCGTGACAATCAACGCACGCATGAACGTCCTCCTCTCCGGTCCACGGTCTACGGCACGAAGGTTCTACGGTTCGCAGTTCGCACTTCGCACTTGCTCTTCGCCCTATGCCCTATGCCCTGTGCCCTGTGCCCTGTGCCCTGATCAGAAATCCACCCCGAACCCGATGCGAAACGCGATATGACGGCCGCTGCTGTCCGCGGCAAATCGACCGTCGGTCCGCACAAATGCCCGCTGCGTGACATACAACTTCGCGCCGCCGCCGAACAGGAGCCTTGCGCGCGTGGTGGTCTCGGGGCCTTGGCGGATCTCCTCGGCTATGACCACCGGCGAATTCGGGAGCCGTGGATCGCTGAGATAGAAGGTCTGTCGGGGGGTGTACGACCGAACGCGATCGAAGTCACCCGCGACGCCCAGGAACACGAACGGGTGCGCCCATTCGTTGTCGAAGAACTGATAGACGAGCGCACCAGAGATCTCGCGCAGCGTGGCAAACCGTTCGGTGACGTAGGGCATCGGATACGACACGCCAGAAACGGGCGACGTGACCAGTGATCCACTGTCGACCCTCGGTGCTGGTCGAAAGCTCGACTTCAGCTTTCAGGTGTGGCATGAAGTAGCGCCCGACGGTCACTCCCGCCTGACCCGCGTCGTACCAGCGGTCGGCATAACGGTCCTGTAGCTCAATCTCAGGCCGCACACCGAGATACCCCACGACGAACGCAACGTCCCACTTTGATTCCTGTTTTGACGTCGTCTGAGCCTCGGCGTCAGTGACCGATGCCACGGCCCAGGCGATCGCCACGACGGCCAGCCGACCACAAAACGTGTGGCGAACGGTGTGACGACGGTGTTTGGTTTCCATGACCCTTCCGCCTTGTAATGTGCAGGGGGCGAATGGGCGGGCTCACTAGGTACAATTCAAGGTGCCTAGGTGCCTGGGGTGCCTTGAGTGCCTGGGTGCGGGTGCTTAGTGCCGGGTGCTTGGTGCCGGGTGCCTGACGTGGGAAGAAACGTGGTGCGCGAGGACAGCATGCAACAGCGATTGCTCTTCGGCGTGATATTCGTGGCGATGGCCCTCGGCCGCGGCCGGTGCGTGGCCAGGCGCCCGACAAAAGGGGGAGACCTGGCGGCGCTTCGCGTGCCCTACACCGAGTTCACACTGGCCAACGGGCTGCACGTGATCCTGCATCGCGATTCGAGTGTGCCCGTGGTCTCGGTGAACGTCTGGTATCACGTCGGCTCTGGCAGCGAAAAACCTGGACGGACCGGGTTTGCGCACCTCTTCGAGCATCTGATGTTCGAAGGGTCGAAGAACGTCCCCGAAGGGGCGTTCGACACATGGCTCGAGGCCGGTGGCGGGAACAACAACGGCTCGACGACAACGGATCGGACCAACTACTTCATCGACATTCCGGCGAATGCACTGGATCTTGCGCTGTTTCTCGAATCGGATCGAATGGCCTACCTGCTCGATACGATGACGCCCGCGCGCGTCGATGGTCAGCGCGACGTCGTCAAGAACGAACGTCGTCAGGGAGTCGAGAACCAGCCCTACGGTCGGGCGTTCATCGAGCTGTACAGCCTGCTGTACCCGAAGAATCACCCGTACAGCTGGCCGACGATCGGTTCGATGGAAGACCTGACCGCGGCAAGTCATCAGGATGTCGTCGATTTCTTCAAAACCTATTACGCGCCGAACAATGCGAGCCTGGTGATCGCGGGGGACATCGATCTCGGTGAGACCCGCAAGCTGGTCGAGAAATGGTTCAACGAAATCCCGCGCGGTCCGGCCGTGCCACCCATCGCACCGCCCGCGGTGATGCTGGACGAGGTCAAGACGCACACCATGACCGACAAGGTCCAGCTCCCACGCCTCTACCTGGCGTGGCATACGCCGGCCATCTACGACCCTGGTGACGCCGCCATGGACCTTGCCGCAGGCCTTCTGACCGGCGGCAAGAACGCTCGACTCTATCGTCGACTCGTCTACGACTTGCAGATCGCGCAAGACGTCAACGCGTTTCAACAGTCGCAAGGGCTAGGGAGCGTCTTCGTGATCATGGCCACCGCGCGGCCGGGACAAAGCCTCGACAAGATTCGCCAGATCATCGACGAAGAGCTTGATACGCTGCGCGCGACGCCCGCTGACGATCGCGAGATGGCACGCTCGCTGAACCAGATCGAAGCGAACTTTTTCAGGCAGATGGAGCGCGTCGGTGGCTTCTCGGGTAAAGCGGATCAACTGAACGCCTACTACACGCGCACCGGCATGCCCGATTACTTTGCCGAAGACCTGAGCCGATATCGAGCGCTGAGTGCGACCGACATCACGTCGGCCATTGTTCGCTACTTGCCGAAAGACAAGCGCGTCGAGTTGTCGGTGGTACCGGAGAAATGAAGGCTCTCACAACGAGGGATTCAGGAATCATGTCCATCGCAGCACGAATCGGCGTGGTGACCATTTCGCTGTGTCTTACCGGTGTGATCACCGTCAGCGCACAGAAGCCAGATCGTGGCACGCCGCCCAAGCCGGGCCCGCCGCCGGCGCTGAAGCTCCCGCCGATCCAGAAGCTGAAGCTCGCCAACGGGCTGCCTGTGTGGCTGGTCGAGCAGCACGAAGTGCCGATGGCTCAGGTCAACGTGATCGTGCGCGCGGGCAGTGGCGCCGATCCAGCTGGCAAGTTCGGCATCGCCAACATGACGGCGAACATGCTGGACGAAGGCGCCGGCGGAAAGTCGGCGCTCGAGTTGGCCGATGCCATCGAGTTTTTGGGCGCCGCGCTGAGCACGTCGAGCACATTCGACTACTCAGCAGCTGGCCTGTCGACTCCAGTCGCGCGACTCGCTGACGCGCTTCCCCTGTTGGCCGACGTCGTCATGAAGCCGACATTTCCGAGCAACGAGCTCGAACGACTTCGGAAGGAGCGGCTGACGCGGTTGCTCCAGGCTCGCGATGATCCCGCTGCGATCATGGAAATGGCATTCCCGCGGATTGTCTTCGGCGAGAAGCATCGCTACGGGACGCCGGCGGGTGGAGGGACGACTGAGGTCAAGGCGATGACCGTTGACGACCTGCGCACCTTCCATCAGACCTACTACCGGCCCGAGAATGCGACGCTGCTGGTCGTCGGCGATGTCACCGCGGCGAGTGTGATGCCGCTTCTGGAGCGCGCGTTCGGATCGTGGAAGGGTACGGGGCCGGCTTCGGCGGCGGCCAGAATTCCTGAGGCGCCGCAACTGACCAAGCGGCAGATTTACATCATCGACAAGCCAGGCGCCGCACAGTCAGAGATTCGAATCGGGTGGGTCGGCGTGCCTCGTTCTACGCCTGACTATCCAACCATTCAGGTGCTCAATACCGTCCTCGGCGGCTCGTTCACGTCGCGGCTGAACATGAACCTTCGAGAGACCCATGGGTATTCCTACGGTGCACGCTCCGGGTTCGAGGAACGCATCTCGCCCGGATCGTTTTCAGCCGGCGCCGGTGTCCAGACGGACAAGACCGCCGAAGCACTCAAGGAGTTCTTCAACGAGCTCACCGGCATCCGCAAACCAATCCCCGGCGACGAGCTGGACAAAGCGAAGAACTACGTCGCGCTCGGCTTTCCAGCGGAGTTCGAGAGCACGGGTGACCTCGCACGGAAGATGGCGGAGCAGGTCGTTCACAGTCTGCCCGACGAATATTTTCCGAGCTACATTCGGTCGGTGATGCAGGTTACCGGCCCGGGAGTCGAGAAAGCCGCCGCACGCTACATTCAGCCCGACAAATTCGCGGTGGTCATCGTCGGCGATCGCAAGGCGATTGAGTCAGGGGTCCGGGCACTGAACCTCGGCCCAATCGAGTTCCTGACGGTCGAGCAAGCCGTAGGGCCTATGTAAGGTTCCAAGGTTCCAGGGTTCCAAGGTTCCAGGGTTCTCGAAATGTTGACACTTAGTCTGAACGAACTGCTTGCCTACACGGATGAAGAGCGCGCGAAATGGCACCGGTGGCTTCGCGACAACCCGTCCGCTCTTGAATTGCAGCTGCAGCCTGGTGGACGATTCGCCACTGTCGGGTCGTTGATCGATCACATGTTTCTGGTCGAGGCGCGGCACCTGGCGCGGTTGCAGGGAGCAACGGTGCCGGAGTCATCGGGCATCGCAACTCCGGACGTCGAAGCCCTGTTCCGGTACGGTGCTGCTGTCAGACTGGCGCTCCGCAACTTCGCGTCTTCGTTGAGCGACGAGGACGCGGCCAAAGTTCGAGAGTTCGTGGTGCAGTCGGGTACGGCGAAAATGAGCCCACGCAAGCTCCTTTTCCATATCGGCCTGCACGAGATCAGGCATTGGGCACAAATCGCGCTTGGCCTTCGCCAGGCGGCTGTCGCGCCTCCCGGGAATCACGACCTGTTCTACTCGTCCGCACTGCCTTGATCGTGGTCGTTGGCGCGGGTGCTGCGGGGCTGATGGCGGCGATTTTCGCGGCGAGCTCCAGCCATCGCGTCGTCCTGCTTGAACGCACCCCTGACGGCGGCCGTAAGATCCTGATCAGCGGCGGCGGACGGTGCAATGTCTTGCCCTCGGTCCTCGCGCCAGAGCGATTCGTCACCGATTCGCCTGCGCACCTCATGCGCGGGATGCTGCGATCATGGTCGCTCGTTCAGCAGCGTGCCTACTTCGAGAGCGACCTCCACCAACCACTCGCGCTCGAACCTGACACCGGCAAGCTCTTCCCCGTGTCGAACCGCGCCCGCGACATCCGCGATGGGCTCGTGAGCCCACGCTCGACACGCAGGCGTGTCTATCCAGTTCAATACGTCGATGACCGGATTGGAGGCGACCTCGGAGGGATGGCGCGTGCAGACGGATCGCGGGCCGGTCGATGCCGCGCGCGTCGTGCTCGCCACAGGGGGCCTCTCGGTGCCGACAACCGGCAGCGATGGCGGCGGCTTGCGCATTGCCGGAGTGCTCGGTCATCGTGTCAACGAGGTCTATCCCGCCTTAACCCCGCTCGTGACAGAACCGCCCGTGCACTCGGCGTTGAGCGGCGTTTCGCTGCCCGTGCGGCTGCGCGCTCGAAGAGGTCGACGCGCCACGGAAACTCGAGGCGGGTTTCTCTTCACACATCGCGGATACAGCGGGCCATCAGTCCTCGACATCTCTCATGTCGCGGTGCGGCGTCAGCGTGACGGTGAGCGAGCGATTATCAGAGCGCAATGGACCACTCTCGATGCTCGCGCGTGGGAGGCGGCGTTCAGTGCATCGAATGGCCTCGTGGTCAAAGCGATCGCTGAACACACGCCTCAACGCCTGGGGATACACCTGATGCAGGAGGCCCGCGTTCCCCTCGATCGGCGTGCGTCCGAGCTGCGCCGTTCAGAACGACTCGCCCTGATCGACATGCTCACCGCATATGAACTTCCGTGGACTGGCGATGGCGGCTTTGCGAAAGCAGAAGTGACCGGAGGTGGAGTCGATTTGCGCGAGGTGAATCCCCAGACGCTCGAAAGCCGTCGACACCAGGGTCTGTTTCTGTGCGGCGAGATGCTGGACGCGTTTGGTCCGATCGGGGGTCACAACTTCGCCTGGGCATGGGCGACCGGGCGGCTGGCTGGGCTGGGCGCCGCGGCGCTCTGATTCGCGACAGTCCGCCGTTCCGAATCCATCCCTTATCGTGCAGCCCTCAACTACAATGGCGGCCTCCACACTCCAGGAGCTCTGCCATGCGTCGAACCCGACTCGTCGCGCTCACGATCGCGATCGCCACGACCTCAGCGCTGCTTTCTGCCCAGGGACAACCACGGCCGGCCGCGACCGGCTACCAGCTCCCTCCGCAGGTCATCGTCGACATGCTCGACGCGGCACCGCCGCCGGGGCTAGAGCTAAGCCCGACGCGTGAGGTCGTCGCCCTGTTGCACCGTGCCAGCATGCCGACGATCGCCGAGGTGTCGCAGCCAATGCTGCGGATCGCGGGCCGGCGCATCAACCCGCGCACCAACGGGCCCCACCGCGTGACCTTTATTCGCGCGATCACGATCAAGTCGATCCTTGATGGCGCGGAGAAGAAGGCCACCGTGCCGGCAATCCCGATGCTCTCGTGGATCGGGTTCTCGCCGGACGGCAAACGCTTCGCCTTCTCGCAGACACGCGACAACGGCATCGAGCTGTGGATCGGAGAATCTTCGACCGGACAGGCGAAGTCAATCACGACCGCAGCACTCAACGCATCACTGGGCACGCCCTGTGAGTGGGTCGGCGATGGCGGTTCGCTGCTGTGCTCGTTCGTGGTCGCAGATCGCGGCGCGGCGCCGCCGGCACCGACGGTGCCGACTGGCCCCAACGTTCAGGAGAACCGGGGCGTCACCGCGCCGGTCCGCACGTATCAGGACCTGCTGAGCAGCGAATACGACGAGCGCCTTTTCGATTACTACGGCACGAGCCAGCTGACCTACGTTGACGCGACAAGCGGCGCGCGCACACCCGTTGGCGCCCCAGCCATCTTCGAGACCGCGCTTCCCTCACCGGATGGCAACTACGTCCTGGTCGGCCGAGTGCACCGGCCCTATTCATGGCTGGTTCCCTACACGAGCTTCCCCACGACAGTCGAGGTTTGGGATCGCAAGGGTGCGGTCGTCAAGCAGATCGCCGATCTGCCCGTCGCCGACACGGTTCCCAACGGTGGTGTGCTCCCCGGCCCGCGCAGTTATCAATGGCAAGCGCTCGCGCCGGCAACCGTGGTGTGGGCCGAAGCGCTTGACAACGGCGACCCCAAAGCCAAGGTGCCGCATCGCGACAGGATCGTGACGCTCGCTGCGCCGTTTAGTGGTGCACCGACGGAATTGACCAAGACCGAGTACCGCTTCAACAACGTGTCGTGGACCGACAAGGGCGCGGCCGTCGTGACCGAAAACGATCGTGCCCGGCGATGGACCCGGTCGTGGCTGATTGACTCTCCCGGCGCGACACCGCGGAAACTCTTCGATCGCAGCGCCGAAGATGCTTACAAGAACCCTGGCGCGCCGCTACGCCGCGGGGGCCCGTCCGGCACCTCGACGATCCATCAGGCTGGCAGCAGCATCTTCCTCGCGGGGCAAGGCGCGGCGCCAGAGGGCGCGCGGCCGTTCCTCGATCGGCTGACTCTCACCACGCTGCAGAGCGAGAGGCTGTTCCAGACCAGCGGCCGCAGCTACGAGACCGTCGTCGGCGTGTTATCAGACGACGGCACGACCATCCTGACCCGCTACGAGACGCGCAACGATTCGCCGAACCTTTACGTTCGCGATCTCAAGTCGAACGGCCGACGCGCGCTCACGTCGTATCCCGATCCGTGGCCTCAGCTTCGTGGCATTCAGAAACAGCTGGTCACCTACAAGCGCAGCGACGGCGTCGAGCTTTCGGCCACGCTCATCACTCCACCGGGCTGGACGCCAGCCAAGGGGCCGCTGCCGACGTTGCTCTGGGCCTACCCGCGCGAATTCACGGACCCCACGGCAGCCGGACAGGTGACAACGTCTGTCGATCGGTTCACGACCGTCGCCGGTGCTTCGCACCTCCTGTTTCTCACGCAGGGCTACGCCATCATCGACGATCCGACCATGCCGATCGTCGGGCCTGGTGAAACGGCCAACGATACGTACGTGCAACAGCTTGTCGCGAGCGCCCAGGCCGCGGTCGACACGGCCGTCGCCATGGGGGTCACGGATCGCAATCGCGTCGTCGCCGGCGGCCACAGCTATGGCGGATTCATGACTGCGAATCTGCTGGCGCATTCGGACATCTTCCGCGCCGGCATTGCGCGAAGCGGTGCGTACAACCGAACGCTCACGCCCTTCGGATTCCAGAACGAGCAGCGGACGTTCTGGGAGGTGCCGCAGATCTACGGCAATATGTCGCCCTTCTACTATGCGCACAAGGTGAACGAACCGATTCTGTTGATCCACGGCGAAGCCGACGACAACAGTGGAACGTTCCCGATTCAGTCGGAGCGTTTTTACATGGCGCTCAAAGGTCACGGCGCAACGGTCCGCTACGTCACATTGCCCTTCGAGGCGCATGGCTATGCCGCGCGCGAATCGGTGCTGCATACCGTCGCCGAGATGTTGAACTGGGCTGACGAGTTTGCCAAGAACGCGAAGCCGCGAGCAACGACGACGTCTCAGCAGCCGTGACCCATCAGATATACTTTGAAGTACTCAACCACTGGGTTCCCCCCAGGAGGTCACTCATATGAAGCGCACGTTTCTCGCCATCCTGCTTGCCACTGGGCTTGCTTTTCCTGTGTCGGCCGATGTGGCCATCAAGCAGACGACCGGCGGGAAGGGCATGGGCATTTCCGGTACGACGACCGGCACGACCTACATCAAGGGCAACCGGATGCGATCGGACGTCGAGATGGGGGACAAGGTCCAGTCAACCATCTTCGATGTCGATGCTCAGAAGATGTACATGTTCGACTCCAAGAAGAAGGAAGCAGATGTGTGGGACATGGCGGCCTTCAGTGCCGAAATGTCCAAGAGCGTCGACGTGTCCGGCATGAAAGCATCCATCAAGCCGAACGGCCAGAAGAAGGCGTTTGGCGCGCACAGCGCCGATGGCTACGACATGGAAATCTCGGTTCCGGCGCAGCTGGGCGGCAACAAGGACATGACGATGACGATCACGATGACCGGCCCGGTCTGGATGGTCAAGAACGCGCCAGGTGCCGCTGACTACAACCGCTTCTATAAAGCGGCGGCGGAAAGAGGCTGGATCTTCGGAGATCCGCGCGCGGCCAAAGGCCAGCCGGGTCAAGCGAAGGCGATGGCCGAAATGTATCGGCAGTTCGCGGAGATCGGCGGCATCGCCTATGAGATGGACATGCAGATGAAGATGGGCGGAGGCACCGGCAATCCGCTCGGTGGCATGCTCGCGCGACTGGGCAATGTGCAGATCACGACCGTGGTCCAGGACGTGCAAACGAACCCGCTGTCGGATGACCTCTTTGCGCCGCCGGCAGGGTACAAGCTGAATCAGAAGAAGTAGCCTTTTATCTGACCTCTTTCCTCACTCTCCTTCGCACCTCTGAGTCGCCGGTCGTTGCCGTCGAGCTCCGCCCACCACGCGCTGAATTGCAGTCTACGGAGGGCATCGACGCCTGGATCGACACCTACCATGCGGTGCGCTCGCTCGCCCGGCAGAACGTCCGCGTGATGATCACCGACAGTGCGGTGGGGGCCCAGGAAGAGAACAACCTTCGCCATCTCGTGGCGAATCTCGGGCCTGACCTGGCGCGCGAGCATGTCGTCCCGTTTCTCACGAGCAAGCATTCGCTGGAGTTCTGTCTGGGCTACGCCGACCAGACGGCGCATTACGGCTTCAGCTCCGTGGTCGTGCTTGGTGGGGACAAACACGTTGGACGACAACGGTGTGTCGAGCATGCCTGGCAGTTGCGGCAGCACCTGCGTCAGCGGCATCCGGATCTCGAGCTCGGCGGCTGGGCCAACCCCGCGAACTCACCGGAACGGCAGGTGGACTTTCTGCTCGATGCCGGCGCGAACGCTGATTTCTATCTGACGCAGATCACGTCCCACCACCAGGCGCACCAGGTTGAAGCCTTTCTGGACGAGACTCGACGCCGCGGTTTGACCCTACCGGCGGTATTCGGCGTGTTCTATTACCGGAGCGCCAATTCCGCAACGCTCAAGACTCTGCAACAGTTTCTGCCAGTGCCGGTCGAACCTCTGGCGGCCGAATTCGCGGCCGGCGCGACGCCCGTCGACGTCTGCGCGCGGACGATTCGGTCGCTGCTGGATCTCGGGGCGCGGCACTTTTATGTCAGCAACCTGCCGCTCCGCCGCACGGCGCAGATCCTCAACGAGATTCTGGAGAAGGCCGGGGTGACGGCGCGGGCGGTCTGAAGCGGCGTCCGCAGTACCCGACAGCCGTCAGTTTTCAGTTACCAGTTGCCAGTTCAAAGGGCCTGGCGATTCGACGCTGCCGTTTTGAACTGGTAACTGACAACTGGAAACTGACACCCGCCTCCCCTTCTGAGGCACTATAGAACTCATGGCCTCGTTCCTCGACCAAGTCCCCGTCTCCGCCATCATCAAGATTCGTGACCTGATGCACACCGTCAAGGATCCATTTCGCCTGGATCAGGGCGACGTGTCGTTCGATGCGCCGGAGACGGTGAAACAGGCGATGGCCAAGGCCATCACCGACAACCGCACGCACTACTTGCCGACCACGGGGGTGCCCCGCCTGCGCCAGTTGCTGGCGGAGAAGATGCGCCGGGACAACGGCATTCCGATCGGGAGCGACGACGAGATCGTGCCGAGCAACGGCGGCACTCACGGGATCTGGGCCATCTTTCACGCACTGTTCGAACCCGGCGACGAAGTCATCGTTTCGGATCCGGAATGGCCGGCAACGATGGCGATTGGGATTGCGGCGAGAGCCAAACCGGTGATGGTGCCTTTGCACGAGGAGCTTGGATGGCGTTGGAATCTCGACGAGGTCGAACGAGCCATCACCCCGAAAACCCGCGCGATCTACGTGAACTCGCCCAACAACCCCAGCGGCGGCGTCATGTTGAAGTCCGATCTGGAGCGCATTGCCGCGATCGCGCAGGAACGAAATCTGTGGGTGCTGTCGGACGAAGCGTACGAACACGTGCTGTTTCGTGGCACGCACGTCAGCATCGCTTCGCTTCCGGGGATGTACCAGCGGACGATTCCGATCTACACCTTCAGCAAGTCGTACGCGATGACTGGGCTGCGCCTGGGATACTTCGCCATCCAGGACGCCACGCTGAGGGCACGCGCGACCAAGGTCATTGCCTACACGACAAACAACGTGAACTCGGTCGTCCAATACGGCGGTATCGGAGCACTCGAGGGATCGCAGGACTGCATCGCGGCATTCCAGACCGAGCTCAAGGCGCGTCGGGATTTGTTCTATGGAGGTCTCGCGGATGCCGCCTCCGGAATCCTGAGCGGGGCGCCGCCAGAAGGCACCTTCTACGCGTTTGTGAAGATCAACCCTGAGTGGGCGCGGGACGCCGGCCTTGGTGGGCCATCGCTCTCGTGGGCGACCGCCGAGTTGCTCATCAAGCATGGCCGGATCGGCTGTGTCCCCGGCGTCGACTTCGGGCCCAACTCCGAGGGCTACATTCGATTCTGCTTCGGTCGCGAGCGACACGAGTTGGCGGGTGCGCTCGCGTCGATGAAGAACGTGCTCGCGGGCGACGCGGTGAAGACGGGACGGTAACGGACGTCAGTTTCCAGTTGCCAGTTATCAGTTCAAAGCGCGTTTGGGTAAGTCTAAGCGCACGTCTCCTTTGAACTGGAAACTGATAACTGGAAACTGATCGCCGGTCAGTTTTCTTTTTTCAGCGACTTCTCGAGTCTCTCCCGATTGCGGCCGTTCAGGTAGCCGTAGACGCCGTGCGCCGGGCCCATCAAAAAGAAGATCAGGCCGGAGAACGGCAGGTAGCCGATCGGCAGCAGCATGGCAATGCCAATCGACACCAAGCCCAGTGTCACGCTGATCGCGTGACGCCTCACACTCGCGCGAGCGTCGTAGGTCGCCAGAGTATCCAACTCGAGCGTGCGGCGCTGCCGCAGAGCGTTCCAATGCAGCAACATGACGGTCGCGAACAGTGCGACAAACCCGCCGCTATAGACCGCCATCAGGAGCCGGCCGTTCGCTGACGACATCCCCTCATCGATTCCTGGGCCAATTCCGAGGAGCGTGCCGGTCACCAACCGCGTGAACAAGAACTTCATCGGGTAGGCATAGAAGACCACGATAAAGAGGAGCACGCAGTTCAGGAACACAGTGAAGCCATCCTCGAGATCGTAGCGACGAAACAGAAGATAGTGCTCGTACCAGACCCAACAGATGACCGCGAAGGTGACGGCGAATGCCGGAAAGCCGATGAGGATGCGCTGAAGATCGGCGAAGTGCTCTGGGACTTCGAGCGAGACGACGAGGAGTGTCAACGCGAAGCCGAAGACGGCGTCGCTGAATCCTTCGATACGCGAGACCTCTCGGCCGCGGAGCACGGCCTAGTGTAGCGGGTGCTCAGGTGCGACGGGTGCCGTGAGTGCGACCGGTGCGGTGCGGTGCCCGGGTGCGCTGGTGCGACGCTAGTGCTCGATGAGGCCGACGAGGACCAATCCAAACGTCAGCGAGCCAGACGGCGACGTCTTGACTTGAAAGGTCACACCTTGATGATCGAGCTCGGTCTTGTACGGCGACAGCGGCGCTGCTGTCGAGAGCGGCGGATCCAGGCTCAGCGCGGCGGGGTGTGACGTGCCGACTGTCAGCTTCGACAGCGCGACACTCGCGTCAAACCCGAGAGGCTTTGGATCCTGATCTGCTGACGCCGGGCTCAAGAGGAGGTACTCGCGGAACGGTGACACCCCAAGGTGATCGCCGTTCTGTGGCTGGAGGCCAAACCGCAACGTGTACACGCCGGGGCTGACGGTCTTGCCGCGAATGTCTTTGAACGACCCGCTGACCCGAATGACGCCCACGAGCGCGCCCTCGGCGACCTTGCTCCATTCGAGCGGCCCGCCGCCTGCAATTGGCAGCGCGCTCACCCACCAGAACTCGAGCGTCGTGGCGCCGAGCGAGACCCTGTGACCCTCTGCGACCAGTTGTTGGCGAACGGGCGCAGCGAGTGTGTCGGGGGCGGGCGACGTGACTGGTGCCACCGCAAGCTGCGCAGTGGCAGGCGCTGCGGCAAGCAGCCAGGCGAGGACGAACGCCTTAGAAAACGCTGCCCTCGCGAAGCGAAGCCGACGTGCTGTTTGGGCGGGCGGAGCTTCGCTAGCGATCAATACGAAAACGTTCCCCAGAACGCCGAACGTTTGTGCGGTGCGCTCCACTTGCTGCCAAGACCGGCGCCAGTAAACTCGTGAGTCTCCGCGGTGCCCATTGCCGAGGATGTCAGCTGCGGCGAAAACGGCTTGAACCACTGCATGGCGCCGCAGCTCGGGTCGTGCTTGATTTCCTTGTTGATGCTCAACGTCAACGCGTCGTTGGCGCTGACCTCGATATGAGTGTCGGTACTTTCGAATCGCACCGGCGCGCTATCCACCCGCACGACGTCGGTGATGAGCCCACCAGCAAGCTCGCGTGCCAGCTGCACCAGCGCATCGCGCTGCGAGGCTGTGGCTCGCTGGTCCACGGTCAGAATCGCGCGCACGGCTTGCGGGGCCTCGCCACCCATCTCGCGCATTCCAAGATTGCGATCGCCCGCGACCGCTGCGGCCATCGTCAGTCCGTCGAGTGCGACACCCTTGTAGGTTCCGCGCGTGATACGCCACGCCATCACGGCCTGACGCCCGGCGGTCTCGGCTTCGCTGTTCATGATGCAGCCGCCGGCAAAGACCTCGGCGGTCCGCGCTTCGGCGTACTCGCCCACGACGCGACCATGGTCGCCAGCCAACGCAGCTGACGTCACGAACACCGCGACCACCGCAACGCTGAGGATCCTGATCATGATGTCGCAGGATAACGTCGATGACGGATGTGATCAAATCGTCACTCGGTGACGAGCTCGGCCGTGGACGCTGGTACCACTCGCGCTGGTACCACTCGTGTCCTCACATGGACCCATTCGTCCCAGATCCGAACAGGACACGGGACGAATGGTGCCGCAACAGGCCTGTTTTGAGCAGTTTACGGAGCGGTTACGCGGGAATGACGCTTGCTCTGTGAATGGTTGCCGGCCGTGAGCTCCCAACCATCCGGCCCCGGCCTCCGTCACATCAACTGACGTGGACGCCGACCGACGGGGACCAATCGCCGGAGACCGACCATGCGGATCGAGTACATCCTGAGCCTGTTGTTCTCGCTTCTCGTCTTGGGGGGCGCAGTCGCCATGACGCAAAACGGCCCAACGGCCGAGACCGCGCTCTCATGCCGTCCCGGGCGCGCAGCCGCGCCGGTCGTGCTGAAAGGCATGAGCATCTATCCGCGCTGTCCAGGCGGCGGGAAGAGGGGATAGCACGATAGTTACAAGTTACAAGTTACAAGTTCAAAGTTCTTGGACGGCATCAGGCTACTGCAGGACGCCCGGGCGCTCTGATCCGCACCTTGACTGTCACGACGTTTGTAACTTGTAACCTGTAACTTGTAACTACTCACCGATATCTGCCTCATACGCCGTCCGCAGCCACTTTTCCACGAACTCATCCACCTGCTCAACCGATTCAATCGGGATGCGGTGGGTTATGCGATTACCCTTTGCGTTCTTCACCGGTTGGATCCGTTTCGGAACTCTCGCCTTCAGTTTGCCAAGTGCCAAACCGAGATCGATGCGGCCGTTCGTCGCTGGCTTGATCTCGGCGAAAACGTGCTCGCGGTAGAGCGGGACAATGGTCTTGCACGGACAGGCCTTTGCCTCCTGACCGACGCGCAGGCCCAGGCCGAGGAGCTTGTCATAGATCGGTTTGAGGCCGGCGCGCTTGCCGGCAAACATCTCGGCGACGTACTCCGGCGCCTTTCGGAGATAGGCGGCCGGATCGCTGTCGTCTTCACCCTTACCTACTGATCGCTCGGCAATCCACCACGCGTAATTAGTGCCGAGTTGGTGTCGCTCTTTCAGCCAGGTGCGCCGGTCGCTTTCGGTCTTCGGCCCGTCCTTCTTGACGAACTCGACCCACTCATCAATCGTGCGACCGGTCTTGGTTTTGAACTTCGCGATGACGCTCTGGACATAAGCAATCGATGGGTGAACGCTGTAGGGGGACTTGGCAGGCATGTCGTCCTCGATGGAAGTTACAAGTTACAAGTTGCAAGTTACAAACTGCGGCGCCCGTTGGCGCCGCAGCGGTGAACTCCGCAATCAATTTTGAACTTGTAACTTGTAACTTGTAACTATCTCCTATCTCCCGTGTCGATCCGCGGCCGTCTCGTTCGACGTCCATAGTAGAAGAACAGTGTTTCGAAGGAGATTGACGTGCGCTACCTCTGTATTTACCGACCCTCGGCGGCCGAGGGCCGCCCGCCTACCCAGGACGAGATGGCTCGGATGGGCAACCTCATCGAAGAAATGACCAACGCCGGCGTGCTGCTCGCCACCGAAGGCTGTCAACCCAGCGCAAAGGGCGCCCGCGTCCGGCTGGCCAACGGCAAGTTCTCGGTCACCGACGGCCCATTCACCGAAACCAAGGAACTCATTGCGGGGTTCGCGCTCATCAAGGTGGATTCCAAGGACGAGGCCGTCAGGTGGTGCCAACGTTTCCTGGAAGTTGCTGGGGACGGGGAGAGCGAGATGCGGCTGCTCCACGAGGCGGCGGATTTTGGCGAGCAGTTCACGCCGAAGATACAAGTTACAAGTTCAAAACTGGGCGCGCCGATGGCGTGGAACTTGGAACGGGGCTGATAACCGTTGTCAACTGATCTGATGATTCAACCGTACTCGCAGCAGCCGCGCCCTGTACCGTGCCGGCAATCGTGCGCGGTCACGGCCTGGCGATCCGGACCCAGGCCTGATTGCGTGCACGCGCACCAATAGGCCGTCGCCTCGAATCGATCGTAGAACGCGAACTCGTCCGGGTCTGCAACCGACAGCACGTACATGCCCTTGTGCCGCAGATTGCCGCAATGCTGCTCGGTCACGAGCGGTGATGATGGTTTCGGATGATCCATGTCATACCACCGGAAGCCCCGCCGCCTTCAGGATGGCGCGCTTGACGGCCGTCCGGGCGACCTGAATCTTGTAGGTGTTGCCACTGAGACCCTTGGCCCCTGCAACCGCGGCCACGGATGCCTCCGTCGCGACCGCTTCGGCAATGGCCTTCCCCACGAGCACGCGCTCGGCGG
Organism: uncultured Acidobacteriota bacterium; assembly: GCA_963802675.1. GTDB lineage: Bacteria > Acidobacteriota > Vicinamibacteria > Vicinamibacterales > UBA2999 > JACCSI01. Next base: position 161,032 of record CAWDJL010000013.1, on the reverse strand, counting down.
CCTGGGCACGCCATGGAATCGGCGCCACGGCGCCCAAGACAACTCGAGCCCCTTTCACCGCAGCGCCATCCATCACCAAGTTGACCGACGCCAGCGCCAGCGGCCAGTCGTGTGACTGCTTGAACCGCACTTCATAGCTGGCGCTTCGCTGACCGGGCGGCGGAAGGATCACATGAGTGATGATCTCGTTCGGCTGCAGCACGGTTTCGCCGTACAGATTCACATTCGGCAGCTGGAAAAACTCGCCGGCGTCGACTTCACGCGCGCCTGACGGTCCGACGACCCTGAATCGTCCTCCGTAGGCGGTCACTGGCACGGCCAGACTCGAGGGGTGGACGATGTGGCACGGACCATCGCCGAAGATCGCGTGGTACTGATTCTCGCCGTCCACCGCGTAACAGCGTGAGCCGCCCTTCTTGAGACAGTGAAACTCCTCGTTCCTGAAGTACCAGCATCGGGGACGCTGCATGATGTTGCCGCCCACCGTGCCCATGTTGCGAATCTGCGGCGTCCCCACCTCTTCTGCGGCGGTCACGAGCGCCGGATAGAGCTTGCGCGCACCGGCGTGCTCGACGAGATCCGCCAGCTTCACCGCCGCGCCGATTCGCAGGCCACCTTCGGCCGCGACGATCGTCGCATCGAGGTTCTTGACGTTGACCAATCGATCGGGTGAGACCACGAAGTCTTTCATCAAGCCGAGCAGATCCATGCCGCCGGCCATCGGCAGGAATCGTCCGCGCTCGGTACCGAGTGCGGCGACCACTTCTTTCTCGTTCGCGGCGTTCACGTACGCGAAGGCTTTCAATTCGTCCCTCCCGCGCGCTGGAGCTCAGTGAGTAGTTTGTCCGGGGTGATCGGAATGCTACGGATGGTTACGCCGGTCGCGTTCCGCACGGCGTTGGCAATGGCCGCCGCTGTGGCCACCGCCGGCGGCTCGCCGATGCCGATCACTCCTCGCTCGGGCTGGTCGACGAGGACGACGTCGATCTCAGGGATGTCGGACTGTCCGGCAATCAGGTAGAACTCCATGTTGGGGTTCACCATGTTGGCCGTGTTGCGATCGAGGATCCGTTCTTCGAGCACGGCGTAGTTGACGCCGCTGATGATGCCCCCGTAGCACTGCGTTTCTGCCGTCTTGAGATCGACGATCAACCCGCAATCCTGCACGCAGACGATCTTGCGGACACGCGTCACACCGGTTTCGATGTCGACTTCGACCTCGGCAAACTGAACACCTGTGGTCCCGCTGGCCGAGAGCCCTCGCTCCCACTGACCGTCTACCGCGACCGGCTGCGTGCCAAGCAGCTTGCAGGCGTCACGCCACGCGAGGCTGCGTCCATTGGTCACGCTGATTCGCCCGACGCTCAGCTCCAGTTGATCCGGCGTAGTCTTCAGCGCGGGTGCGATACGCTCGAACAACTGATCGCGCGCCATCCCTGCCGTCACGCGAATCGCCGGCGAGACGGAAGCGGCGGTGGTCGACCCGCCGCTTCCGCCGCTGAACGGATGATTGCTGTCGCCGAGCTCGACTCGCACTTGATCGACAGTCAGTCCCAACGTTTCCGCGGTCACGATGGCCATCAACGTCTTCGTGGCGGTGCCAATGTCCTGGGTACCGGATCGGATCAGTACGCTGCCGTCGGGGTGAATCTCGCAATGTGCGCGCGTGCCTTGACCGGCGCCTCCCCAGCGGTTGGCCGAGCAACCGAGACCGCGCTTGATTGGACCTGGTGTGGGATCGCCAGTCGGATGGCGTTTGCTCCATCCGATGCGCTCAGCGCCCATCGGGAAGTAGCGACGCCACATGGCATTCGGCGCCAGCGCCGGCAGGTTCTTGATGCGGAACTCCACCGGGTCCATGCGAACCGCGTCGGCCAATTCGTCCATGACCACTTCGGTAACGAAGCAGCCCTGCGGATGGCCGGGCGCACGCATCGCTCGCTGAAGACCGGCATTGATGTAAACGTCGGTGTGAACCCGGCGGCGGTTTGGAAACACGTAGATATAGGGAAGCGGGTAGCCTGAACCGGCGCCGGCGCCGCCCGTGCCCCAGCTTTGCGCATCGAACAGGGTCAGTGTGCCGTCGTCGGCCACACCGGCTTTGACAGCCGCGAACGCGGATGGCCGATTGCCAGTCGCCAGGTGCTCTTCCTTGCGATCGAGCATCAGCTTTACGGGCACACCGGCAGCCTTCGCCAGGCGCGCGCACATCAGTCCCTGGGCATCGGGCCCGAACTTGCTGCCGAAGCCACCGCCCATGAATTCGGTGATCACACGCACGTTGGCCTGCGGAATCTTGAGGCCGCTCGCAAAGCCGTCGCGCGTCCCGTGTACGGCTTGGGTCGACACCCATGCAGTCAGATTGTCGCCTTTCCACTCGCAGATGCAGCCGTGGGTTTCGAGCGAGACGTGCGTCTGGACCTGCGTCGAGTAGGTGCCTTCAACAAAGTGGGTCGCCGCCTTCAGGCCAGCCTCCAGATCTCCGTTCTCTTCGACGTTGCCACGACGCGTGTTGCCCGGCTCGAAGACCTTGGGGGCTTCCGGACGCATCGCCTGCTCGACATTGGCGAGGTGCGGAAGCACTTCCCAGTCGACTTTGATCAAGCGGACTGCATCCTCGGCTAGTTGCTCGGTCGTGGCGGCGACCGCGGCGACCTCCTCACCGGCGTACATCACCTTCTGACCAGGCTGAATGGTGGCCATGGCTGCCTTGACGCCTGGCGCTTTCTGTGCGGCGGTGATGTCGATGCTTCGGACTCGCGCGTGCGCGTGCGGGGAGCGCAGGATCTTGCCGTAAATCATCCCCGGTCGTGAAATGTCGTACGAGTACTTGGCGCGGCCCGTAGTCTTGGCCGGTCCGTCCACGCGACTGATGCGGGTCCCGAGCACGCGACCCCTCTCCGGCCATGGGTACTTCTCGTGGCCCGCCGGTCTTGCCGGTGCCTGTACCTCGGGGACTTGCGGTCGGGTGCGGCAGGTGCGGCAGGTGCGGCGGGTGCGACGGGTGCGGAGTGGTCAGCCACGCGACACCCCTTTCGTCTTCAGGGCCGCCGCGAGGACGCCGATGTTGGTGCCACAACGGCAAATGTTGCCGTCGAGGGCACGTCGGGCTTGCTCAACCGTGGGCGTGGGCGTCTTCTCCAACAACGCAACCGTTGCCATCACGAAGCCTGGCGTGCAGAAGCCGCACATCAAGGCATCGTTGTCGCAGAAGGCTTGCTGGACCGGGTGCAGCGTGTTGCCTTGCGCAAGGCCTTCGACGGTTCGAATATTTCGCCCCTGCGACTCTATCGCGAGCAGCGAACACGAGTAATAGGTTCGCCCTTCGATGATGACGGTACACGCGCCGCACGACCCGCGGTCGCAAACACGCTTCATCCCCGTGATGTCGAGACGCGTCCGCATCGCATCCAGCAACGTCACGCGTGGTTCTACTTTCAGCTGGTGGCGTTGGCCATTGATTGTCAGCGTAATCGCCACCTCGCCCGGGCCGATCGCCGTGGGGGCCTGCGCGTCCACCTCGGTGCCAACCTGAACCACGGCGGCAGCAACGGAACCGGCACTGACTGTCTTGAAAAAGTCGCGGCGGGATACGTCTGTCGCGCGGCGTGGTTGTATGCGACCCTCTCGTGGTTTTCGCGCCATCCGGCCTGTTCTCCTCGTGCGGGGATCACGAGAATACACCCGGCTACCCCTCGTGGGCCCGGATTGACGGTTTCCGGAGCCCGGCAGCCGAGCTGGCTCGGAGTGCACTTCCGCCTAAGGTGGAAGCCACGGCCAAAAAGGCGGAAACCACGGCGAACCTTACGCCTGCCGTAAGTGCTTTCACCGGTCGTAACTTCACGGCCGCGGTCGATGTGCGGCGCGAAGCTCCGCCGTCCAACTTCTTCTCGACCTTTCCGCATGATTTCTTGCGTTCCTTCGATGGTCGGCCGACAGGGCGCTCGTCGACCCGCGCGTGGCCCGTTTTCTGCTAACCCGTTTCCGCGCCGTTCTTGCAGTTCCCACCCGGCGAGAAGGAGTCTGTGATGCGACGTGTCATGCGCGTAGTGATTGCGGCAGTGTTCATCCTCGGAGTGGCGGGGACCGCCCAGGCGCAGCTTGTGCGATTTACCGCCAATCTTTCGGGCAACCAGGAAACGCCCGCTCCGGGTATCCTCACCGGCGCGTTTGGGACTGCCACGGTCACGCTCGACCTGGGGTCGCGGACCGTGACGTGGAACATCGATGTGTTCAACATGCCAAGCGGGACCAACAACGCGCACTTCCACGTGGGTGGACCGGGCGTCGCTGGTCCAACGGTCGTCAACATTGCGTTCCCTGCCGAACGTCTCCAACGATTTCAATCTCTCGGGCTCGGCCAACGCGTCCTTCGCAGGGTTCACGCTACGCCCGGACCAGGGTATCCGGTCCTGGGACGACTTCATGCAGTCGCTGATGGGCGGCCAGATGTACCTGAACGTCCACAGCGCGGTGAACGCAGGCGGTGAGATTCGCGGACAGGTCAATCGCGTGCCCTGAGATTCGAAAGTCTTCGATTTCGGAGTGGTGTAGGCGCATATCACTCTGAAGGCCCGGCGCCGCATGTCCCCGCGGCGTCGGGCCCTTTTTCTGGGTGCGACGGGTGCGACGGGTGCGTCAGGGGGCCGCAGTTGCGCGGGCTATCGAGCTGGCCGTTCTGCGACGATACATGCAGGGATGTCCGTCGCCGACTCGGCAGTAGCGCTGTCGAGTCCTGTAAAATCGAAGCCCGTGCGGCTGTCCGTCGTGATGCCCTGCTACAACGAGCGGGCCACCATTCGTGAGATCGTTTCTCGAGTTCTCGCGGTCGATCTCCCCGGCATCGAAAAAGAACTCGTAATCGTGGACGACGGCTCGCGCGATGGCACGCGCGACATCCTCGCCTCGTTGGACGGCCGAGACGGCATCCGGGTGTTCTTCCAAAGCCAAAATCAGGGCAAAGGCGCCGCGGTGGCTCGCGGCATCCGTGAGTCCACAGGGGACTTCGTCATCATCCAGGACGCCGACCTCGAATACGATCCGCGCGAATACGCGCTCCTGCTGCAGCCCATTCTCGAGGGCCGGGCCGATGTCGTTTATGGCTCGCGATTCCTCGGCTCGCCACGAGGCCACCGCGTCCTCTACTTCTGGCACTCCATCGGCAACAAAGTGCTGACGCTCCTGTCCAACGCGTTCACCGACTTGAACCTGACGGATATGGAGACCTGCTACAAGATGATCGTCAGGGACGTCGCCAATCGCCTCGACCTTCAATCGAAGGATTTCGGGATCGAGCCCGAAATCACGTGCAAGATCGCGCGCATGCGCGCGCGCGTCTACGAAGTGCCCATCTCGTACAACGGCCGTACGTACGAGGAGGGCAAGAAGATTGGCCTCAAGGACGCCTTCAAGGCCATCTGGGTGCTCATCAGGTACTGCCGGTGGGAGGCGCCCGCCAACGACGTCGGGGCGATCACGCTGCGACGGATGGCGTCACTCTCGCTATACAACCGCTGGCTGCACGACCGATTCCAGCACTACCTGGGTAGCCGCATTCTCGAGGTCGGCTCGGGCGTGGGGAATCAGACGCGCTTCTTCGTTGACGACCGCGAACAGGTCATCGCGTCGGACATCGAACCGCACTACCTTCGCGAGCTGGCCGCGCGGTTCGGCGAGCGGAAGAACGTTCGCATCGCGTCATACGCATTTCCGCTCAACGCGAACGATGCGGATGAGTTGTTGTCATCGAACATCAACACAATCGTGTGCATGAACGTCCTCGAGCACATCGAAGACGACCGCGCGACACTCGCCGATTTCGCTCGCGTTCTGCCATCTGGCGGGCATCTCGTCTTGCTCGTTCCATCGATGAAGGCACTGTACGGCACGCTCGACCAGCACCTGAATCACTTCCGGCGCTACTCGATCGACGAGCTCCGCGGCGCGGTCACTGCAGCCGGATTCGAGGTCGAGACCTTGCGGTTTCTCAATCGACCGGCCGTGTTCGGCTGGTGGCTGAGCTCGCGGGTGTTGAAGAGGCGCGTGATGCCCAAGGGTCAGCTCAAGGCCTTCAAGTGGGTCATGCCGCTGCTGCGTCTCGAAGAGAACAGCGAGCCGGGCTTTGGACTGTCGCTCCTGGTGCTCGCCCGCAAGGCCTGATTGCGGGGTCAGGTCACGAAAATTTTGTCGCCAAAATTCGTTGCTCGTGACCTGACCCCGCCGACGGCCGCGGCGGTGATCGCCGCATTGACGCTGATCGCGACCTGGCCGCTCGCGCTGCGACTCACGGACAGCCTGCCGGGCGACTATGGCGACCCCGTTTTCGTGTCGTGGGCCATCGGCTGGGTGAGCGGCACTCTGACCGACGCCCTCGCTCAACCTTCCGCGCTCGGGCGATTGTGGGACGCCAACATCTTCTTCCCCGAGCGGCAGACGTTGGCCTTCTCCGAGCACTTCATCGGCCAGGCGCTGATCGCTCTGCCGTTTTACTGGGCGAGCGGCAATCTGCTCCTCGCGTACAACGTTGCGTTCCTCTCGAGCTTTCTTCTCACTGGTCTGGGAACCTTCCTCTTGACTCGGGCGTTGATTGCCAGCGTGGCCGGATCGCTCGTGGCGGCCGTGATTGCCACCTTCAACGAGTACCGGCTGGTGTGGGAGCTCTCACACCTCCATGTGCTCTCGATTTACTGGCTCCCGTTCGCGCTCCTCGGGCTGCATCGCTACTTCGAGACCGATGCGCGACGCTATCTCGTGGGTGCCGGCGCGGCGCTCGTCGCGCTGACCCTTTCGTCGATTTACTACGTGGCGTACTCGGCGCCGCTCATCGCCATCTTCATCGCCTTCGAGCTGAGTGCCAGAGGGCGCTGGCGAAACGCTCGCGTCTGGCTCGAGCTTTGGGCCACGGCTGCCGTGGTCGTCGTCGCGACGCTGCCCGTGGTACTGCCCTACCTCGAGGTGTACCAACGACTGGGGATTACACGCTCGATCGCGGAAGTCATGCAGTACTCCGCCACCCTGGATCGGTACCTGGCACGCGCTCGGCGGGTTGTTACCAGCGCTCGCTCTCGCTGTCGTCAGCCTGGTGGGCGCCGCGTCTGGTGTCCAGGTTCACTTGCGGTGGGTCATCACCCTGTCCTTGGTGCTCGTCGTCGTATCGTTCTGGCTCTCGCTCGGTCCAAGCATCCAGTTCCGAGGCGAGGCACTGCCGGTGCCATCGTTGTATCAGTGGCTGTATGAGTTGATGCCTGGCTACAAAGGCCTTCGCGTTCCGGCGCGTTTTGCCGCCGCGTTTCTGATCTTTCTAGGAATCCTCGGCGGTGCTGGCGTGACGCTGCTCGAGCGCCGCTGGCCTCGGGTTGTGCGGGCGACAGTGGTTCCCGTGGTCGTCGTCCTGGTCGTCTGGACAAAACCGTACCTCTTGCCGCTGAACCAGCCGATCGGCTCCGCAGGGCTCGCGATGCCCCCGCCGTACCTGACGCCGGCACCGACCGCTCCGCCGATCTATCAGACCGTCAACTCGCTGGCAGCGAGCGCGATTCTCGTGGAGTTTCCGTTCGGCGATGCAGGGTACGACCTGCGATACATATACTTCGCGGCGGGTCATCGGCGCCGGCTGTTGAATGGGTACAGCGGCGTGTTTCCACCGTCATTCGTCGAACGTCAGCGGGTGCTGGCGCGACCAGCGCTCGACCCGGCGGCCGCGGCGCGAGTCATTCGTGGGGCCACGCACGCGGTGGTGCATCGAGCGGCATGGCCCGACAACTCCGGGCTTGTGATTGGCGCGTGGCTGGAGGCGTTGGGTGCCCGTGTGATCGCCGAGCACGACGGCGCGCTGCTCTACGAGCTGGCGCTCAGGGAGGAACTTGCTGAAAAGCAAAAGGGCACAGGGCCCAGGGCGCAGGGAAATCCCCCTGAGCCCTCCGATGCCCTGAGCCCTGTGCCCTTCGTCTTACGCGAGAACCTTGATGACGACGCGGCGGTTCTGTGAGCGGCCGTCGCGGGTCTTGTTGTCGGTGGCCGGCTTGTCTTCGCCGTAGCTGATCGCGTTGATCTTGTGGAGCGGCACCTGGTGCTGCTCGTAGAGATACCGCTTCACGGCTTCGGCGCGCTCGAGACCGAGCTGCTCGTTGTACATCTTGCCGCCGACGTTGTCGGTGTGACCCTCAATCTCGATCCACACCGCGCTCTTCTGCGACTTGATGTTGTTGACCATCGAGTCGATTGCCGACTTGGCTTCGTCCGGCAGCTCGGCAGCGCCGAACTTGAACTTGCCCTGATCCTCGCTCAACACGACCTCGAAGAGGATCTTCCGGCTGGCAGCTTCGATGGAATCGGCGCGCGTGTTGACCTTGGTGACGCCGTCATTGGCGCTGACCGCGGTCTGCTGCGCGGTGTTGGCTGCGCTTTCGGCCTTCGATGCGGCGGCCTGCGCGCGCGTGTCGACTTCCTTGATTTGCGCCTCGTTCTGGCGGACGCGCTCCTGCGTCTGCTCGAGCGAGCCGCTCAAAGTGGTGACCTTGTCATTGACCTGGCCCACTTCGGTACGCACGAACTTCTTGGTCGCGCACGCGGGCGCGACCGCGAGTGTTAGAGCGAACATACTGACGACGAATACTGACTTCCGCATGGCTCCTCCTAGAAAACTGACCGGACGACTATCCCGCCATCCACTTGGCCGCGCGGGCCTCCGGCCAGATACCCACTGCGCGCGCGCACGATGTAGTCTTTGTCGCGAGTCCGAATCTCGATCGGCCGAAATCCGGTTGCAAGGGCGGGCTCGAACGCGAGAACGTACTGCTGCCTGAGTTCATCGAGCACCTGCCGGGCGGCATGACTGGTATCAGCAGGTGTGCTCGCGTAAAAAGACGCGCCGCCTGTCCAGGTCGCAAGATTGGCCACACTACCGTCGACGTCAGTCGTCTCCGGCTCCGGGCGCGACCCCTCTCGGCCCGGATGATCAATTGGGAGAACGGTCGCAATCACATAGACGGGGACGTCGATCGAACTCGCGATGGCGGACACCTCGCCGGGCGTCAGTTCGCTGGACGTATCAATGCCGTCGGTAATCACCACCACCGCTCGCCGACGACCGGTTCGGGTCGCGGCGCGTTTGGCGGCTTCGGCGATTGCATCATGCAGAGAAGTGGCCCCGAACGGATCGACCTCCCCCAGCGCACCCTGTAGGGCACGCGTATCGACCGTAAACGGGGCCACTTCGTGCAACCGGCTGTCAAACGTGAACAGCGCGGCTTCGTCGCGACCCTGCTCCAACCACGACAGAACGTGGCGGGCCGCAAACCGTGCGGCAGTTATGCGGTCTGCCACCCGCATGCTACCGCTGATGTCGAATAAAATTGCGAGACTGACCGGAGAAGGATCGTCGCGGAACTCGGTAATCGTGCGACGCTGACCGCTGTCCAATACCTCGAAATCCGCTCTGGCGAGGCCTCTCACGAGCCGACCCCTTCGATCCCGCACCGTGGCTGTCACGGTGACGAGATCCACGCCCGACCGAAACGTTGGCGCCTGTGGCGCATCGGGCTGTTGCCCCAAAGTCACGGCAGGCGTCATCGCCATCGAGGCGAGGAGGAGGAGGAAACCCCGTCCCATGCCCGTCGCTCTTCCAAGGTGCTTGCCAAACGCGTAACTGGTTGAAATTAAGGCTTTTCCTCTTCCAGCAAGGAAAGCGCCGGTTGTAAATTTTGGGAAACGTGTAAGTATTACATGCCCGATAGGACGGGCTGGCAATTGTGTGAAGGATCGCCCTAGGTCAATCTCGAACTTTGGAACCTTGGAACCGTGGAACTTTGGAACCTGAGACCTCCGGTAAGATTCCCCGAATGCCCGCCACCGCCACCTCGATTCGCACCGCGCGACGCGTGGATCGGTTTACTTACGCGATCCGAAATATCGTCATCGAAGCCCAGAAGGTGGAGCGGGCTGGCACAAAGGTCCGGTATCTCAATATCGGCGACCCGATTCAGTTCGGGTTCGCGACCCCACCGCACCTGGTCGAGGCGGTGGCACGCGCAATGCGCGACGGCCACAACAACTACACGGCATCCACCGGCATCCTCGAGGCCCGAGAGGCGGTGGCAGCGGACTTCACCGGCCGCGGTGTACCCGTCGCGGCCGATCGCGTGCTGATCACATCGGGTACCTCCGAGGGTCTGGAACTGGCGCTCACGGCCATCGTGAACGAGGGCGAATCGGTTCTCGTCCCCTCGCCGACTTATCCGCTCTACACGGCCGTGCTCGCGAAGATCGGTGCCGAACCGCTGTACTACCGCACTGATCCCTCCAACCACTGGCTGCCGGATCTCGACCACCTGCGCTCGCTGATTACACACTCGACGCGCGCATTGGTCGTGATCGATCCGAACAACCCGACGGGTGCCGTCTATCCGGAGAGTGTGCGACGAGCGCTGATTGCGCTCGGCGAGGAGCACGGCCTGATGATCCTGGCCGACGAGGTTTACGGCGACCTGGCGTACAGCGGCTCGATGGCCCCCTTGGCGACGTTCGATCTGGACGCAGCGATCATTTCGTATTCGAGCCTGTCGAAAGCGTATCTGGCACCGGGATGGCGTGCCGGCTGGATGGCCGTTGGCGCGACGCCGCGGCTCGACGGCGCGCTTGCGGCGATCAAGAAGCTGGCGGATGGGCGGCTTTGCAGCCCCGGGCCGATGCAGTACGGCGTCGTCGCAGCGCTCACCGGCGACCGATCGCACCAAGCGACCTTTCGTCAGGAACTCCGGGCGCGCGCCGAGCTGACGACCTTGCGGCTCAACGGGATCGATGGCATTTCGTGCGTTGCACCGCACGGGGCGTTCTATGCGATGCCGCGAGTGGAGCTGCCGGCGGGGCGAACCGACGAAGATTACGTCCTCGCGTTGCTCCGCAAGACCGGGATTCTTTGCGTTTATGGTTCGGGGTTTGGCACAGAGCCCGCCGGAGGGTTCTTCCGGGTGGTATTCCTCGCGTCGTTGAGCGAGCTTGATGGCATCTACGACGATATCGCTGCATTCACGCGCGAGTATCTGGACATCTCCTCAGGCTGAGAGCCGACGAATGAACAGGCGAAGCGGAGCCTTGCCATTTCGTTGCGGGGCGGAGCTTCACCCGTGACCGACAACCCCAGTAGCCTCCCCGACGAACGCGAGACACGCCGGCACGATCCCCGTCGCCTGATCATCTTCGGCGTCGGCGCCGCGATTGGCGGCCTTCTCCTCTCGTGGCTGATTTATACGGTACGCGGCACGCTGATCACGATTTACATTAGTGGGATCTTCGCGATGGGGATTTCCCCACTCGTTCGGATGATCGAACGCCAGCGCGTCATCCCGATTGGGCCACGACTGCCCCGTTGGTTCGCGATCCTCGTCGTCTTCGCCGCCGTGAGCGGGTCGATCGTCGTGATCGGCATGATCTTGGTGCCCCCACTCGTTGTCCAAGCCCAAGAGCTGTGGGAAACGCTTCCGGAGCGAATCCAGCAAGCACAGGACGCGTTGGTGCGGTTTGGAATCCTGCGGCAGCCGATCACTCTGGGAGATGCAGTCCGTCAGGCACCGGTCACTGAGAGCGCCAACGCGGTTTCAACCATCTTCGGCGCCGTGCGCAACGCTGTGGGGGGCCTCTTTGGTGTCGTGACGGTGCTGCTGTTGACGTTCTACCTGCTGGTGGAGTCGCGCGAGATTCGCTCGTTCTTCGTCAGGTTGTTTCCCGTACGACAGCGCAAGCGCGTGGCCACGATCAGCGAGACAGTCACTCACAAGGTCAGCGCGTGGCTCGGCGGACAACTAATGTTGTCGCTGATTATTGGAGTGACGTCGGCGATCGGCTTGTGGATTTTGGGCATGCCGTACGTGTCGGTGTTTGCGCTCATCTCGGCCGTGGGCGAGCTCATCCCGATGGTCGGTCCCATTCTGGCGGCCATCCCTGCCATCCTGGTCGCGGTCACGGTTTCGCCCGGGCTGGCGGTCGCCGTCGCGATCTTTTTCATCGTGCAGCAACAGCTCGAGAACACGATTCTCGTTCCTAAAATCATGGGACGTCAGGTGGGCATGAGTGCAGTGACCGTCATCATCGCGCTTGGGATCGGCAGTCAGCTTCTCGGCGTGGTGGGCGCCATTCTGTCGGTGCCCACGGCGGCCATCGTACAGGTGCTCTTTGACGAGCTCGTCGCGCGCGACGAGTAGCTATGCCGTGATCACGCTCGTGATGACCTGGCCACTGCTGCCAGGCATCGCGAGGGATGTGCCGGGCGACCTCGGTGACTCGCTCCTCAACATGTGGATTCTTGGCTGGGGCGCCGAGCACGTCCCACGAGTCGCGACCGGCCAGCTGGCGCTCGCAGATTTCTGGAACGCCAACATCTTCCATCCCGAGCCGCTGGCGCTTTCGTTCTCCGAGCACTTGTTCGGTCAGGTGCTGCAGATTCTCCCGATCTATCACCTCACGGGGAACCTGATCCTCTGGTACAACCTTCTGTTTTTGTCGTCCATCTTTCTGTCGGCACTCGGCATGTACTTGCTCGCGGCCGATCTGCTGGGCGACACGCCAAACGCACGACGCGCAGCCTTCGTCGCCGGGCTGCTCTACGCATTCGTCCCGATGCGCATCGCACAAGTCGCTCACATCCAATCGGTCAGCTCGCAATGGATGCCGTTCGCCTTGTACGGCTTTCGGCGGTTTCTCGCGGCGCCGGGGCCTGCGTGGAGCCTCACACGGTTGAAGCCGCTCGCTGGTGGAACGGCTGCGCTGCTGATGCAGAACTGGTCGTGCGGCTACTACCTGATCTTCTTCGCGCCGGTCGCGGTTGCGTTTGTTGTCCACCAGATCGTGTCGAATCGGCTCGTTCGCGAATGGCGTGTGTGGGCGAGCTTGGGCGTCGCTGCTCTTGTGGTCGGTCTCGGGACGCTTCCGTTTCTGGTTCTGCTGTATCTCGAGGGACTGCGCGTTCACGGCATCGAGCGGCCGTTCGGCGAAGTCGTGAAGTTCTCAGCCGACGTCTTCAGCTACTTCACGGCACCTGAGGCGCTGACTCTTTGGGGGCGCTGGCTGCAAACGTATCCAAAGCCCGAAGGTGAGCTGTTCTTCGGTGTCGTCCCCATCGCCCTCGCTGCCGTCGCCGTGCTGGAAAGCGCCGCCGCAATTGGCACGATTCGCTTCGAGACCACGGCTCGACGCCTCTTCGCGTGGCTCATTGGAGCCTTCATAACCGTCCAATTGGTCGGGTTCGTTGCCATCCTCTTGACCGGGGGATTCATCACCTCGGTCCTGGGCCTGCCTGTTCGTGCCAACAATCCCGCCCGATTGCTCGTGGGGGTTGCGCTCGGCTGTGTCGTCCTGCTCGGGCTCTCGGCCGACCTCCGCAAGATCGCTCGTGAAGCGGCGCGATCGCCGCTGATGATGGCCCTGGTTCTCACGCTGTTTGCCATGTGGATGTCGCTGGGCCCCCTGCCTCAGGTCAAGGGGCAGACGCTGCCGGCTCTCGGCCTGTATGGGTGGTTCTACGAACATGTACCCGGCTTTGACGGTCTTCGGGTGCCGGCCCGTTACGCGATGGTGGGCGCGGTGTTTCTGTCGATTGTGGGGGCCTACGGCGCTGCGGCGATTCTCCAACGTGTTAGGCGACCAGCGCTGATCTCGACCACGATCGCTGTCCTGTTCTTGATCGAGGCTGCGTTCGTCCCGATGCCGCTCAATCACACGTGGGGTGACGGACTCGTGCTACCGCCGGCACGAGTCGAGCCAGCAGACAAGGCTCCTGCCGTGTACAGAGCACTGGCCGCGATGCCCGACTCACGGGTGATCACGGAGTTCCCGTTCGGCGATCCCGCCTGGGAGCTTCGCTACGTCTACTATTCAACCGTTCACTGGAAGCGACTGGTGAACGGCTATAGCGGTGCATTTCCACGCGGCTACCATGTGCGGGCGGCACGCCTGCAACGCCTGGCAGACAAGCCAGACGAAGCGTGGCAGGTGCTTCGAGACACAGGGACCACGCATGTCATCGTCCACCACGACGCATTTCAACCAGGAGGCGCGCTGGCGATCGAACTGTGGCTGTCGCAACGGGGAGCTGCTCTCAAAGGTCGTTTCGACGATTCGACACTCTGGGAAATCGGCCAGCCAGCGATGATTTCCAGCCCTATACTCTTGCGGTGCGTCTCGATCCTCTGAAATTCCTCTCCGACGAGCTCGATTCACTCAAGCAGCAAGGGCTCTATCGTCATCTTCGAATCCTCGACGGCGAGCAGGCATCGCACGCCACGTTCGATCGAAAATCTGTCGTCAATCTGTCGTCGAACAACTATCTCGGCCTCACCACCCATCCACGCCTCCGTGAAGCCGCGCTGCAAGCCGTCCGCGACTACGGCGCCGGATCGGGGTCCGTTCGCACGATCGCGGGGACGATGGCCGTCCACATGGAACTCGAGCAACGCCTCGCCACGTTCAAGAACGTCGAGGCGGTCGTCGTCTTTCAAAGCGGCTTCGCGGCCAACGCGGGCACTGTGTCGGCGATTCTCTCCAAAGAGGATGTCGTCGTCTCCGACGAGCTCAACCACGCGAGCATCATCGATGGATGTCGACTCAGTCGCGCGGCCATCAAGGTCTTTCCTCACAAGGACATCGAGGCCGCACGTGCGATCCTGCGCGACCTTCCGGCCACCCAGCGCAAGCTGCTCATTACCGACGGCGTGTTCTCGATGGACGGCGACCTCGGTGCGCTTCCCGCTCTTTGCGAGGTCGCCGAGGAGTTCGGCGCAATCATGATGGTGGACGACGCGCACGCGAGCGGTGTGTTTGGGCGTCAAGGCCGTGGCACGATCGATCATTTCAACTGTCATGGCCGCGTCGACATCCAGGTCGGCACCCTGTCAAAGGCCATGGGTGTGCTCGGGGGATATGTCGCCGGCACGAAGGCGTTCATCGAATTCCTTCACCATCGAGCCCGGCCGTTTCTCTTTTCCACTTCGCATCCACCAGCGGTCGCGGCGGCATGCATCGCTGCGCTCGACGTCCTCGAACAGGAGCCGCAATGGATGGAACGGCTCTGGGAGAATACGAAGTTCTTCAAGGCGGGCCTTCAGAGCCTGGGCTTCAACACCGGGCGAAGCGAAAGCCCGATCACTCCCGTCATCGTCGGGGAGGCGCATCAGGCGATGCAGATGTCAGACGCGCTCTTTCGAGCCGGCGTATTCGCTCAGGGAATTGGCTTCCCGACCGTCGCGCGCGGTCAGGCGCGGCTCCGCACTATCGTGACCGCCACCCACACCCGAGAGGACCTGCAATACGCGCTCGACGCCTTCGGGAAGGTCGGGAAGGAACTGGGGGTCATCTGAATACGTCCCTTGTTAGTTGTCAAGTTTCCAGTTTCCAGTTCAAAGCAACCTTCAACTCGCGATAGCTTGCTTCTTTGAACTTGCAACTGGTAACTGGAAACTGATGCACCATGCCGTCCTCCCCCCGCGCCTTCTTTCAGACCTACACGAAGGACTTCACTAAAGAAGACCTCGGGAAGCTCTTCACGTACGAAACGCCCGAGGCGTATCGCTTCTTCGCGCGCGGGATCAATACGGCGGAGCTCGAGGGGCTCCCGCGGCACCAGCGCGCGGCGCGGTATCTCCAGGGGTTCTTTCTCGCATTCACGATGCGCCTTTCGCCGGCGCGTCGGGTGATTTATGGCCTGGCGCTGCTCACCGCGGCGGTCGGATTGGTCCAGTTGTTCGACGGGTTCGGGCTGATCTCCGTCCGTCCCATGTTTCCACTCAACTTCATCCGCATCCGAGTGCCGGGCCCGGTCTTCTCGCACGGAACGCTGTGGCTGTCGGTCGGGTTCCTGCTGATGAATCTTCTCGTGCTGCTCGAAGTCGCCGACCGCTTATCGCTCAAGCGCGACCTCGAAGTTGCCCGTGAGATTCAACAGGCCATGCTTCCAGAGGGTTTGTGGTCGAACCCTGGAGTCGAGGCCTTTGGGCTGACCAAACCTGCGAACACGGTCGGGGGCGACTTCTACGACATCCTGCCGCAGCCTGATGGGCGGGTGATCGTCGCACTCGGCGATGTTGCTGGAAAAGCCAGCCCGGCGGCCTTGCTGATGGCCCTTCTGCTCGCCATGCTGCGGACGCTCGTCGAGGAGAACCTAAAGATCGCAGCGCTGGTCGAGCGACTCAACGTGCAGGTGACGCGACATGCCCCTCCTTCACGCTTCATCACACTTTTCGTCGCGTTGTACGACCCCCGGACGGGCGACATGGAGTTCGTCAATGCCGGGCAGACTCCGCCCTTGTTGCGGCGACAGAATGGCGCCATCGAACGGCTCATGACCGGCGGCATCGCTCTCGGCATGTTCGCGGGCGCGACCTACGAGGCGGGCACGGCTCACCTCGAGCCCGGCGATGCCCTCGTGGCCTATAGCGACGGCATCACAGAAGCCGAAGATCCTAGTGGAGAACCATTCGACGAGGCCGGCCTCGAACGCACATTGGCCCTATACCCCGGGACGTTTCCGGAGGCCACTGCCGCGAGCGTGGGACAGGCTATCTTTGATGCGGTCGAGCGGCACCGGCGGGATTCACGGCTCGGCGACGACTTGTCGGTGCTGGTGCTGAGTCGGCTCAAAATCTGATAGCCCGTGCGCCTTCACCTGGCGTCTAATCTGACGAGGTTCCGCAGCGGAATCACGGGGAGGCGTGTCGGGATCTTTGTAAGGACGACCGAGTTGAACCGCGTCCTGTTGCTTTGCTTGATTCTCCTCGGCGCGTCTTCCATCGACGCTCGACAGCCGGCAGCCGGCCAGAGCGACGAAGATCTGTCGATCCAAGCCTTCCTTCAGGCGATCGAGACAACCATTTCCACCACTGACGGTGCTCGTTGGCGCGAGTTGCTGTCGCCAAACGCCGATCGTGACGCGGCGATCGAATTCTTCGACTCGATGGTCCCCCAAGGCGTGACGCGCGTCGTCGTGCACGAGCGCGACCGAGCGCCGCTGCTCGGCACGCTGCCAGGCGAGGGCTATCAACTGCTCGCGGATGTCTTCACGGAGACGGGCGCGCGCGGGCGCATCCACACGTGGCGGCTCGACGTGCGGCGTCCACGTGATGCGACCGAGCGACAGCCGTGGCGGATCGTCGGTCAAGAACGCCTTGCGGTCATCGAAGGTCTCCATCGGCTCTCGCTGCACCCTCAGAAACAGTTTGCGGCACGGGATCTGGTGATCAAGTCCGTGGACTTCGAGCTGCGATTGCCGACCGGGGATGTGTTCGTCGCGGAAACCTCCGAAGGCGTCACGGCGCTGGTCATGATCGGTGACGGCACGATGATCTTCACGCCCGGACCGGCCGAGGAGCGCGGGCAGATACGACTGTTTGCCGGCACTGAAACGATCGAGACGCCGTTCACGGCCGCGTTCATCCGGCTCAATCCTTTCGAACTGGAGCAACAATTCAAGGGCCAGTCGGTCAGCGAGGCGCCGGTGGACAATCGGGCGTTCCGACGAGCGCAGACAATCTTCGATGAAGAAGTCGCCAAGTCGTTCAGCCTCGATTTGCACGACCTGAGCCGAGACAACTGGTCACTACTTCCACAGATCGGCGACTTTCTCGCCGAGGTGCGGACACGCCGTTTCAACACGCTGACCTTTGCGCGCTCGACTGGCGAAGCCGAGGATGTCACGCTGTTTCATCGCGAGCGAAAGCGCAACATCGCCGCTTACGCCTCCGAGATGAAGCTGAGCAGTCGAGGGAGGTTCTTCAATGAGGACGACCTCGTCGAGTACGACGTCCTCGACTACGCCGTGGATGCAACGTTCTCGCCCGAACGCGAATGGCTCGAAGCAGGCGCTCGTCTGAAGGTTCGCGTCAAGTCGTATGCGCTCGCGGCGCTGACGCTCCGGTTGGCGGAGGAGCTCACTGTCAGTTCGATTACCAGCGCCGAGCTCGGGCGCCTGATGTTTCTACGGGTCCGCAACCAGAACAGCGTCGTGGTCAACCTGCCGTCGCCGGTGTCTCGCGATTTCGAGCTGACCTTGAACGTCGCATACGCCGGACGCTGCCGCACGCAACCGATTGAAGAGGAATCCCTCGATGTGCAGGGCGGGGGCGGTCGAGTACAACGATCGGAAGACGTACCGTTTGTGCCTCCCGAGCCGAACTGGTTGTTCAGCAGCCGTAGCCAGTGGTATCCGCAAAACCAAGTGACCGACTATGCGACCTCGACCATCCGCTTCACAGTGCCGGCCGAACACACGGTGGTGGCCAGCGGTGTGCACGCGGCGGGATCGCCAACCGCGGCCGCGGCGGCGGGGCCTGGGCTGCCCACGCGAGCGACCTACACCTACGTCGCGACGCAACCGCTCCGATATCTCGGCGTTGTCGTCAGTCGCTTCACGCGGGTGGATGGCGCAACCGTCGCGCTCGAGATCGTCCCGCCAAAGCCCGCCACACCGGGCACGGCCCCACGCCCGACCGCTTCAGCCATCGGCGCGCGCAACACCATCGAGCTGGCCGTCGAGGCCAATCGGCGTCAGCAGGATCGTGGACGTGAAATCGTCAATACGGCAGCCGACATCCTGCGTCTTTACGCAGCGACGGTGGGAGACGTTCCGTACGAATCGATAACGCTCGCGATGGTCGAACACGAGCGGCCGGGCGGCCATTCGCCGGGCTATTTCGCAGTCATCAACAATCCGATGCCGGCCGCGCCGTTCGTGTCCAGAAATGATCCAGCCTCGTTCACCAACTTTCCAGAGTTCTATGTCGCGCACGAGCTCGCCCACCAGTGGTGGGGCCAGGCGGTCGGGTGGAAGAACTATCACGAGCAGTGGCTCAGCGAGAGCTTCGCTCAGTATTTCGCCGCCCTTTATGCGCACGAGCGGCGAGGCAGGGACACCTTCGGCGATGTGCTTCGACAGTTCCGTCGCTGGGCGATGGACCAGTCCGATCAAGGGGCGGTCTACCTGGGCTATCGTCTCGGGCACATCAAAGGCGACAGCCGCGTGTTCCGTGCACTGGTCTATAACAAGGGCGCCTTGGTCCTGCACATGCTGCGACGTTTGCTGGGAGACGAGGCCTTCTTCAACGGCCTGCGACGCTATTACGCGGAAAATCGCTACAAGAAGGCCGGCACCGAAGACTTGCAGCGTGCGATGGAAGCCGAATCGGGACGCAAGCTCGATCGCTTCTTCGAACGCTGGATCTATCAGTCAGCGCTTCCCCGCATCCGTTACTCGGCAACGACCGAAGGGCCAGAGGTCGTGGTTCGCTTCGAGCAGATCGGTGAGGTCTACGACGTACCGGTCACGGTCACGCTCAATCTCGGAGACAAGAGCGTCGACGTCGTCGTCGCCGTCACCGACACGACGGTCGAGAAGCGCATCCCGTTTGCTGGTTCCTTACGGAGCATTGAGGTCAACGGCGACAACGGAGCGCTCGGGGTGTTTGAACGGCGATAGGGCGTAGGGCGGAGTAGGGCCTAGCTCTGCCCTGTGCCCTGTGTCCTGAGCCCCATGCCCTTCAAGGCAAGAATACCCCCGTGACCCGCATCGGACCACCGCGTTCGAGACGCTCACACACCACGAAGAACTTGGTCCCGTCGACGATGTAGGTCCTGGTGCGGCGTTCTCCGAACTCGCCGGTACTGACAACGGCCGGACCTCGAGCCGCGCTCTCGGGCAGGATGGACGTGATTCGCGACTGCGGATCGCCGATACGAATCTGGCGACCGTCGACCAACATGATCCCCGGGACGTTCATCGCGCCGGCGGGTACGCCCGGTGGCCGGCTGGCGGGAACGTCGACGAGCGCCGCGTCGACGCGAGGGCCAATCACTCTCTGCACCGGAACGGACAGCAGCCAGATTAGAGCCGCGACGCCAGCCGCGGCGGCGAGCCACTCGAAGAACGAAGCGATGCGGAGTGGGCGCTCCTCCACCGGCCAAGTGTAGCCGGTTTGATATGATCGCGCTTTGGCAATGGAGACGGTTACTCTCACTATCGACGGCCGCCAGATCGTGGTACCCAAGGGCACAACTGTCCTGCAGGCCGCCATCCAGGCCGGGATTCAGGTCCCGTACTACTGCTACCACCCAGGCTTGGGGATCGACGCCTCCTGCCGCGTCTGCCTCGTGAAGATCGAGAAGATGCCGAAGCTGCAGACGTCGTGTTCGACGCCTGTCGCCGAGGGGATGGTTGTTCATACGACTGATGCTGAATCGGTTGAGGGCCGCGCTGGTGTTTTCGAGTTCCTGCTCATCAATCACCCGCTCGATTGTCCGGTTTGCGACAAAGGTGGGGAATGCCCACTTCAGGATTTTTCCTATCAGTTCGGCAATGCCCAAAGCCGCATGGACTTTCCGCGGCGCGTGTTCGACGGCGAGGGCGTGCGCGCCGACGTTGATTTCGGCCCGACGCTCATGCTCAACCGTAACCGCTGCATCTTGTGCACGCGCTGCACGCGGTTCATGCGCGAAGTCGATGGCGACGCGCAGATCGGTATCGTCGATCGTGGAAGCGGCAGCGAGATCGCCACATTCAATGAGCAAGGCGTCCACTCGATCCTCTCTGGCAACTTGATGGATGTCTGCCCGGTCGGGGCGATCACCACCCGTCAATACCGGTTCCGATCGAGACCGTGGGACAACCCTCACGCCGTCGACACCATCTGCACGCTGTGCTCCAAGGGCTGTAACACGACGGCCTGGATCAAGGCCAAGCCGGAATGGGCGAAGGGATCACAGCTGATTAGAATTACCCCGCGTTACAACCCTGAGGTCAACGACTTCTGGATGTGCGACATCGGTCGATTCCAGTACACCTGGGTCGAGGGAGACAGCCGCTTGCGCCGGCCGCTCCGCATGTCGAAAGACGGCGTGCAGCAGGCTGTGCCGTGGAAGGATGCCCTCATACGGGTGCGCGATCTCGTGGACGAGGCCGGCCGTCGAGATCCGACATCCATCCGCTTCCTGACGTCGGCCCATGCCTCACACGAGGAACTGTTCCTACTCAAACGGCTCGCGGTCGAGATGAAGGGCGAAAGCGGCGGCCGTCACGTGCACGTCATCTGGCGCCGCTCCGAGAAGCGCCAACCGCCGGGCACGAAGTTTCGCGTGCCGTCTGTCGACGCACCCAATGTGCACGGCGCGCAGGCGCTTGACCTGGCGCAGGGCGAGCCGACGCTCGGTGACCTTCGGCCCGCTATCGAAAGGGGCGAAATCCAGTTGCTGTATGTGCTGGATCCCGGGCCGGATGGATCGCTTGGAGAGGTGAGCTGGGTGGTGGAGGCCCGGAGAGCCGGGCATTTGCGCGCGTTGATCTACCAGGGAGTCCAGTCAACGGATCTGTCGCGGGCGGCGGACGTCGTCCTGCCCGGCGCAGCGTGGGTCGAGAAGGACGCGACTTACTCCAACGATCAGGGGCGGCTCCAGGCAGCCTCGCGGGTCATGAGTCGCCCTGGCGAAGCCGTCGAAGATTGGCAGATTCTGACCAGCGTCGGGGCGTCTTTCGGCCTGCCGTTCACCTACAAGAGCTCGAACGAGGTGCGGTCAGCCCTGGCGGCCGCCATGGGCACAGTGGCGGGCTTCGAGGGCATTGGCGGGCAGGTGTTCAAGCGTCCGCTGCCGTTGCAGCATTGGCTGCAGGCCAGCAACCCGATGGAGCGATGGAAGTGGAACGCCATGTTCCAGGACCTGCCGCCGGTCAAAGGTCACAACGTGCAAATGGAGACGGCGCCCGCGCCCGCCGTCATCCCGCTGAAGCTTGTAACCGACGAGATCGCTCGAGCGTCAGAATAGAAGGGTTCCAAGGTTCCAGGGTTCCAAGGTTCCTGTGGTTCGAAGGTTCGGTTGTAGAACCTAGGAACCATGGAACCTTGGAACTTTGGAACCTTGGAACTTTGGAACCTTAAATGGAGAGCGTTTCCCTTTTCGCCGCATTTATCGCCGGGGTCCTGAGTTTCATCTCACCCTGTGTACTGCCGCTCATCCCTGGCTATCTGTCGTTCATTTCGGGCGTATCGCTCGACGAAATGCGCGGGACGCCTGCGGCCGCCGTCGCCGGAGGCGGAACTGTCGCGGTCGCGCCGAGTGTCGCGCCAGCGGTTCAGCGTCGCGTGATCGTCACGTCGCTGTTTTTCATTCTCGGCTTCTCGCTCGTGTTCGTCTCGCTCGGCGCGTCGGCGACGGTTCTTGGGACGTTCCTCATGGAACGGCTGACCGTGCTCGGGAAAATAGCCGGCGTCGTGATCATCATTTTCGGCCTGCACACGATGGGCGTGCTGCGGATTGGCTGGCTGTATCGCGAGAAACGCTTTCAATCAAGCAATCGCCCGACCAGCATGCTCGGAGCGACTTTGGTCGGCATTGCGTTCGCGTTCGGCTGGACGCCGTGCATCGGCCCGATTCTGGCCGCGATTCTCACCGTGGCCGCGGGGCAAGAAACTGTGGGCGAAGGCATTCGCCTGCTGGCCGTCTATTCGGCCGGGCTCGCCATCCCGTTTCTGATGACTTCGCTCGCCATCAACAGTTTCTTCACCGCGTTCGCGAAGATTCGCCGCTACTACCACACGATCGAAATCGTCTCGGGTGTGCTGATGGTGATCATCGGCATCCTGATCTTCACCAACCGCTTCACGATCATCGCGCAGTGGTTGACTCCGTACTTGCCGGTGTTCTAGTTCGGGGTTCGGGGTTCGGATACGGCGTTGGTGCGGAGTTCTGGGTTCGGAGTTCGTGTTCCGAGTTCGGGGTTCGGAGTTCTGTTCGAAGTCTTAAGTTCGCTCAGAACCGACTCCGCACTCGCAACAGAACTTCGGACTCGGCACTCCGGACAGTCACACAGAACCCCGCACTCCGCGCCAACTTCGCACCCCGAACCCCGTACTTCGAACCCAACATAGAGTGCACTTCTGTTATCCTGTGCGCGTGTCGAACCGTTGGTTCCGGTTCGTAATCGCTCTGCTTGCAATCGGTTTGGCGGGCGGTGCGGCCTATCGAATCATCCAACACGAACGACAGCTTGCAACGGTCGCCGACGCGTCGCAACGCGCCAACGATGCGGCCGAGTCGGCGATGGCGACCGTGTCGGAGCTCAAGGCTGCCTTGCATGCGTACGTCGCGCCGGGACAGGGCCACGATTTCTGGACGGCGCGGTCCGCGATGCTCCTCGAAAAGCTTCGCGGTTCGCTCTTGGACCTCGAGAGCGCTGCCGCGACCCTGAAGGTGTCGCTCACCGACGAACTCGACCTCTCGGATCGCGTGGCGGCCGCCGAGCAGCGGGCCCGAGGGCATGTGGGCAACGGTCAGAGCCTCCTCGCCGGCGAAGTGATCTTCACCGAAGCCCGCGATCTGCTTGATTCCATGCGTCAGCAAGCCGCCCGTATTCACGACGAGGTTGCCCAACGAGCGAGCAGCGAGACCACGTCCACCAGGCGTGAACAGGCCCTTCTCGCGGCGGCTGCAGCGGGCGTCATGGCCCTCGCCATTCTGGTGCTGGCTCCTCCGGGACGCAGCGCTCACGTCGCTCAGCCAGCGGCGTTGCCGGTTTCGGCTTCACCAACTGCCGAAGCGTCCCCGAGCCTCAGGGCCTCGAGCGTCGCAAACCAGGCCGACCGGCCGGCGGCCGCGCGCGCGGTCCCCTCCGACCGACAGCCCAAAGTTCGTGTCGGTTCGATCGAGCCTGCGCCCCCGGTCGCGGCGCCAGTAAACGTCGCGCCACCGCCGCCAGCGGTCGAACCACCAGCCATCGCAGCATCGACTGAGAGCCAGCCGACGCCTGGGATTAGCCTCCCCGACGCCGCTGCCGTCTGCACGGCCTTCGGTCGAGTGTCCGAAAGCGCTGAGATCTCGACCCTGCTCGCTCGCGCCGCCAGTGTGCTGTCAGCGTCGGGATTGATCGTGTGGGTAGCATCCGAGCAGGGAACCGAGTTGATGGCGGCCGCCGCATCGGGCTATGACGAGCGGCTGTTCACGCGCCTCGGTTCGATCGATCGCGATGCCTCGAACCTAACCGCCGCCGCGTTCCGTGACGGTAAGGCTCAAACGCGCACTCGCGGGACCGGCACCGCAGCGGCGCTTGCGGTACCGCTGCTCAGCCCGCTCGGTCCAGTCGGAGTCTTTTCGGCCGAGCTGCGAGAAATCGCCGAAGTGGATGCCGACCGGCTGGCGCTGGCGGCCATCTTCGCCGCGCAGTTGTCGGGCCTGTTGGGGTCGATGACCGCGGTGGGCGACATCACGTCACGAGCCACAACCAGGCTCAGGCCTAATCGCAAAGCGAACGGGTTCTAGGCAGGCCGGCGCCAGCCTGTTCTCGGACGCGCCTCGAGCGTCGCCTTGACGGTCGACTCTTTCTTGTCGCGCAGAATTCCAATCGTTACGTCCTGTCCCTCGAGCGCGCGCAGCTCATCGATCAAATCGTCCGAATCGCGCACTGCATCACCGTTGATTGACGTAATCACGTCCCCGGCTTTGAGCCCCGCCTTTTCTGCGGGCGAACCCGAATTGATGCTCGACACCAGGACGCCGCCAGTCTTGGCCCCGAAGTACTCTGCCAGTTGCGGCGTGAGCTCCTCGAGCTGAACGCCAAGTCGGCTTCGCGGACTCGACCAGCCGGGGACGAAGTCGAAGTTGAAATCCATCGGCCCGTTGTAGGGAAACTCGCGCAGGCGCGGCTGGAGTTCGCGAAGCCTCGGCTCAATCTCACGCAGCCGAGGCTCCAGCTCGCGCAGGCTCCGACCGAAATCGCGCTCGATTCGATCGCTGTCCCACCCCAACCCGAAGGCACGAGCTTCCGGGGTCACCGAGATGCTCTGTCGTTGGCCGTCCCTGACGATCCCGAGCGCAACGCTGCGGCCTGCGGGGGTTTCCTGAATCAATCGGGAGAACTGGCGCGCGCTGCGCACCCGGTCGCCGTCCACATCGATCACGATGTCGCCTTCGCGCAAGCCCGCCTTGGCCGCGGGGCTATCCTGATCGACTTCCTCGATCCGCACGCCGCTCGCTGCGCTACCCAGCGTCTTGAGCTCGTCAGCGCTGAGATCGTCCACCATGACGCCAAGTTGCGCTCCGCGGCCGTCGAGCATCATGACTCGTGGGCGCGCCTGCTTCTCGACTTGCGGCGCAGGCGCCTGCGCCACCAGGCTCGACACCGCGGCTGCCACGCCGGCGGCTAGAACGACGCCAAATATCGCTAGTTTTCTCTCCATGTCCAACCTCGCTTCTCTTACGTCTCAGACGCCTGATCGGAGGCAACGGTTGGTCCAGTTCCAGGTTCCAGGTTCCAAGGTTCCAGGGTTCTACGTTCCAAGCGTTGATTGAACCTTGGAACTTTGGAACCTTGGAACCCTGGAACCTTAAGAGGCCCCGGCCGCTTTCAGCATCTCGGCAATCTGGTCATAGCGCCGCCTCACCGCCCAAGCCAGCGGCGTGGCCCACGGCTCGTCGTCAGGAAGGTTGGTCGGGGCGCCGAGGGCGAGTAGGAATTCGACCATGTCCGGCAGATCGTTGCGAGCCGCCCACCCCAGCGGCGTTGAGCGATACTCCTCGTCCTTGGCCGAAATCGTGGCTCCAGCCTCCAGCAGAATCTTCGCGCATTCAACGCGCGTCGGCCGTGGTCGACCACGCCCGTCACGGCCGCACAGGTCGTGCAACGGTGTCGCCCGTTGCCAGTTCGGCAGGTCAGGGTTCATCCCGCTCGCCAACAGCAGGCGGAGGATCTCGGGGTTTTCCAGCAAGTACGAACGACAGTTGGTGACGACTGGAGGAACACGTGCGCCGGCGTTCAATAGCCGCACCACGAGATCGCGTTTGCCCAGCGTTGCGGCAGCGGTAAACACTCCGCCACATCCGGCATTCGCCTCGGCTGGATCTGCCG
This sequence comes from uncultured Acidobacteriota bacterium, assembly GCA_963802675.1. Classification (GTDB taxonomy): domain Bacteria; phylum Acidobacteriota; class Vicinamibacteria; order Vicinamibacterales; family UBA2999; genus JACCSI01. The sequence continues at coordinate 135,165 of CAWDJL010000013.1, read as the reverse complement.
TCACGCGTCGCACGACTTCATCGTCTTCACCGAGCCAAATCAGGTCGTAGCAGTCGAGACGGCCCCCACGCGAGAGCAGCAGCTTGCGCAACTCGGATGTCTTGGCCGCCCACGTCGCGCTGCCGGATGAATCGACATGCGCGTTGGGATCGGCGCCATGGTCGAGCAGCAACTCGACCATCTCGTGGTTTCCTAGCCGTGCCGCGGAGTGGAGTGCAAACCCGCGAGGCGCATCGGCACCTTCGGGCCAGTTCGGGTCAGCACCACGATTCAGCAGCAGTCGAGCGATCGCTGGGTGATCGAAATCGATGGCCGCTGACAGGGACGCTTACCCCACGGCCTCGACTGACGAATGCGACCTGGATCCTCGTTCAGTTGCGCGGTGATCCGTCGAAGATCTCCGAAGGCTGCGGCAACGGACAGATCGTATGTCGCGCCTCGCTGAAGCAGCAGTCGGGCGATTTCGAGATCGCGGCGGCCGTGCCAGAAGAGCGCCAGGTCGATCGGTTGGAAATCGACCGCAGCGTACCCTGACGCATCCCCAGGGCCCGAGCCGTGTAACGCGTGAACGTCGGCGCCGCGATCGAGCAGCAGGGTGATCACATCAAGCGCCGACGCAATCACGGCGCGGTGGAGCGGTGTCCCTCCCTTTCGGTCGCCGCGATGCACGAGTTGCGGTTCAGCATCGAGCATGCGTCGAACCGCCTCAGCATCGTTCGCGTCCGCGGCGAGGTGGATGGCATGGTCGGCCTCTGCGGCTGCAGAAGGGGATGTTCGCGCACTCCGACCGCGAACGGCTTCGAGCAGATCGGCGACCATCTCGTGTCCACGATCGCGTGCGACGGTAATCAGGCTCTCGCCGCTCACACCCCTCGCATCCGGATCCCCACCTGAATCGAGCAGCAGCCGAACTGCCTCCAGGTGACCTTCACGCGCTGCAAAGTGAACGGGCTCGGAATAGCGGGCCAGCTTCGGGTCACGTTCGAGCAGCTGCCGCAACGCCGGGATGTCACCTTGACGCGCGGCGTTGATCGCGTCCCATACGTCGCATCCTCGGCTGGCCCATGACCCATATGGATTCACCGTGTCGAGTTCGTCCGGTTTGATCAAGGGTTCCAAGGTTCCAAGGTTCCAAAGTTCCAGGGTTCAATCAAGATCTGGATCGATGGAAGGTTTAGAACCCAGGGACCCTGGAACCCCTGGAACCCTGGAACCCTGGAACCCTGGAACCTAGGAACTTTGGAACCTTGGAACCTTGGAACCTAGAATTGGAGCGTGGCTGACCTTCGCAAAGAGATCCTGCAGCGCGCCGAACGTGAGCGCGTGAAGTTCCTGCGCTTGCAATTCACCGACATCCTGGGCGTTATCAAGAATGTCGAGGTGCCAGACGGGCAATTCGAGGAAGCGCTCGACGGTCACATCATGTTCGATGGGTCGTCGATCGAAGGCTTCGTCCGGATCGAAGAGTCCGACATGTACCTGAAACCGGATCTCTCGACCTTCCAGGTGTTTCCCTGGACGGATCCAGTGGGCAGCTCGGGCGTTGGCGTCGCTCGCGTCGGGCGGCTCATTTGCGACGTCGCCAATCCTGACGGTACTCCGTTTGTCGGCTGCCCACGGACGACGTTGAAGCGGGTCATCGCGATCGCGGCCGAGCGCGGCTTCACCATGAAGGCCGGCCCCGAGGCCGAGTTCTTCCTGTTTCAACGCCGCGACGGAAACCCAACCACGGAAACCCATGACGCGGCCGGCTACTTCGATCTCGCGCCCGTTGATCTCGGCGAAGATGTGCGCCGCGAGATTGTCCTGACGCTCGAGCAAATGGGGTTCCACATCGAGGCCGCCCATCACGAGGTCGCGCCGGGACAGCACGAAATCGATTTTCGCTACGACGATGTGCTGGCCACGGCCGACAAGGTCAGCACGTTCCGGTTCGTGGTCAAGAATGTCGCGCTCAGGTACGACCTCCACGCGACGTTCATGCCGAAGCCGGTCTTCGGGCTCGCCGGATCCGGCATGCATACGCATCAATCTCTTTTTCGCGGCAAGGCCAACGCTTTTCACGATGACGCCGGCCAGTGGCAGCTGAGCGAAACGTGTCTGCACTACATTGGCGGGTTGTTGCGGCACGCGAAGGGGTTTTGCGCGGTTACGAATCCCCTGGTGAATTCTTACAAGCGGCTCGTGCCCGGATACGAGGCGCCGACCGCCATCGCGTGGTCCGAGAAGAATCGCAGCCCGCTCGTCCGTGTGCCGGCGACGCGGGGGATGGCCACACGCATCGAGCTGCGTATGCCTGATCCTTCGTGCAATCCCTACCTTGCCCTCGCGGTGATGCTTCGCGCCGGTCTGGATGGTATCGAGCAAGCGCTCGATCCCGGGCCACCCATCAACAAGAACATCTACAAGATGAGCCATCGCGAGCGACGCCACCTCCGGATTGACGATCTCCCGGCGAGCCTGAATGAGGCGCTCGACGAGCTCGAGAAGGACGACCTGATTCGAGAGACGCTCGGTGAACACATTTTTCAGCACTTCATCGAAGCCAAGCGCGAAGAGTGGGGCAACTACGTGCGGCACGTCTCGTCGTGGGAGACCGACCGGTATCTGCGGATCTACTAGCAGGACTGCTTACGCAGCAGTGGGACTGTTCGACCAGTCCCAGCTGCTGTGACCAGTCCATCTCGCGTGGAGGACAGTGGCCGTCCACCGTGGCGGACGAACCCACCGAACGCTTTTCGCAGTGATTTGCGATTTCCCGCCTGATCTTGCCGATCTCGACGCTGGCACGCCTGTTGAAGTCAGAGTGGTCGGCCGCGACGGATCACCGGGATGCGCAAACTTCAGGCAGGCGCTGGCATCGCAGCATCCCGGCTGCAAGGTTCACGATTCCGTCGCGGCCGCTCACGCAGTCGCCAACTTGCAACATAACCCCGCGGAGCGGGGCAAGAAACACTGCCCTGGCGAAGCGGAGCTTGCGAGGTCTGTCTCAGGGATCTGAGGCGAAGCTTCGCCAGCGAGGAGCGTAAGGAGATGATACCCATGATTCGCGTATCGCGCGTTCTCGCCGTAGCCGCCATCGCGGTGTTTGCCGCGGCCTGCGCCTCCGGCGCGTCGATTGGTCAGCTCAAGACCAATCCGGGCCGGTACGTGGACCGAAGCGTGACCGTGCAAGGCACCGTCACCTCGTCATGGGGCGTTCCGCTCGTCCCCTTCAAGATGTACCAAGTGGACGACGGCACGGGCGAAATCCTGGTGGTGAGCGACGACGATCGGACGCCGTCACGAGGCGCACGTGTGAGGGTCACCGGCAAGGTCGGTGAATTTGCAGTGCTGGGCGGCCGATCGATCGGTCTGCACCTTCGCGAACGCGATCTCGACTATCGAGAGTAGGTTCCTCCGTCCGACAAGCCGCCCGGCGTCGCAAATGCGGCGCGGGTGGGCCCTTGGCCGCGGCTTTGCCTCCGCGGCCTTTTTTTTATTGAGCCCGGTACTGACTGCGTCCGCGAAAACCAGAGGACGCGGAAGACCTTCATCCGCGGAAACAAGGAAGCAAACTGAAGAAGTCAAGAAGTTGCGGGTCGCCCATGGGGCCTACCCGACACCTTGTGAAAAGAGGTACAATCTCCCGTCGTGGAAGCCCTGGAACACCCCTCGCCGCTCGTCGAGGGCATCAATGCACTGCTCGCGCCGTTCGGCCTGCACGTGCCGGATTACCTCGTCTTTTGCGCGCTCATCCTCCTCATCGTCCTGGTCGTCGGACTGATGATTCGTGCGAAGTTGAGCGTCGACAACCCCGGCCGGCTCCAGATCATTCTCGAAGACATCACGACGTTCGTCCTTTCACAGCTCGACAACGCCATCGGCCCCGGCAAAGGCCGCAAGTATCTCGCCATCTGCGGTGGGGTTTTCGTTTTCATCCTCCTCGGAAACCTGATGGGCCAGGTGCCCGGCCTCGGCGCGCCCACCAGCAACGTGAACGTTCCGTTTGGTTGTGCAATTACCGTGTGGCTCTACTATCACTGGCAAGGGATACGCGCGCAGGGTCTTGGAAAGTATCTGCTCCACTTCGCGTTCCCACCCGGAGTGCCCAAGGCGATGGCCCCGCTGATGCTGCCGATCGAGTTGATCAGCCACTTTTCCCGAGTGCTCTCGCTGACGCTGCGGCTCTTCGGCAACATCTTCGGCGAGCATCTCGTCGTGCTCATCATCGCGAGCATCGTCCCGTTCATCGCGCCACTGCCGATTCAGATGCTGGGGTTGATTGTGGGCCCGCTGCAGGCGTTCATCTTCATGGCACTGACGGCGATCTATCTCAGCGCAGCGGTGGCGGTCGACGAACACCACTGACGGTGGTTCTCAACGGTGGTTCTTGACGACGGTTCTCGACGTTGGTTCTGCACGAACCATCGTGTTGAACCTCTGTAAAGAACCTTCGTGGAGAACCCGCTGTTCTAGTGCGTTAGTTTGACCACCACAACCGTCTGGTCGTCGGTCTGTTTGGCTTCACCTCGAAATTCCCGCATCGCCCCGAACACCGCGTCGACGATCTCCTTCGCGGCCTTGTCCTTGTGCTCGCGCACGGTTTCGACCACGCGTGCTGAGCCGAATTCCTCGCCCGCGGCATTGAAGGTCTCCGAGATCCCGTCAGAACAGAACGCGATGACGTCACCCGGCTTCAGGTCGATGCTGATCTCGTCGTACGTGGACATGCCGAACGATCCGAGCGGCACACCCGGCAGCTCGATTTGTCCCGCCTTGTTACCCGACACGTGGACGGGGTACGGAAGACCGGAGTTTGCGAGCGTCACGACTCGCTGCTTGAGATCGAACACGGCGTAGCACAGGGTGCAGTAGTACTCCTCGAGCCCACGCTCGTGCAGGATGCGATCGAGCGACATCAGGACAGCCGCCGGGCTGCGGAGCTCGGGCGTGAAACGGCGACGGTAGGTTCGACCACGTACCACTTCCCCGACGAAAGAGCTGTAGAGCGCCGCTGGCACGCCCTTGCCTGACACGTCGCCGACGGCAACGACCAGGGAGTTGGGTTCGGGTGACAAGAACTCGTAAATGTCGCCGCCCAGCTCACGGGCCGGGTCGAAGTGCCAGGCCACGTCAACCCCCTTGAGCTTTTTCGGCAGTTCCTGAGGCAAAAGCGCCATCTGCACGCGTTGCGCGAATCGCACTTCCTTCTCGAGCCGAACCTCGTTGTGTCGGATGTCCTCGTACAAGCGCGCGTTCTCGATCGCGACCGCCGCTTGCGCTGCCAGCAGGGTCAAGAGTTCGAGGTGCTTGATCGAAAACGCATTCAGCTCCGGGCTTTCGAGATCGAAGACGCCAAGGCACCGATCCTTGAGGAGCAAAGGGATCACCAGCTCCGAACGGACATCGCTGACGGCATTGATGTAGCGCGAATCCTTCGACACGTCGGGAGCGAGCACGGGCTCCTTGTGAAGCGCCGCGTAGCCCATCAGGCCCTCGCCGAGCTTGACCGATGTCACCGCCTTGGCATCGCCGTAACTGATGGCGATTTTCATCTCGAGCATACCGCTCTCCTGATCGAGCAGCGCGATGCCGAAGGTACGATACGCGACCACGCGCTTGACCAGATGCGCAACCCGCGTGAGCAGCTCGTCGAAATCGAGGATGGCGCTCATCTCACGGCCGATCTCGGCCAACGTCGTGAGCGTCGCCGCGTACTCGAGCTCCGACTCGAACAATCGCGCGTTGACGATGGCCTGAGCGACGTGTGCGCCGAACAGGCGAAGCATCACTTCATCGCGTTCGCTGAACGCCTCTCGTCGATCCGACAGCAGGTTGAGTGCGCCGATGACCTTGCCCATGTGCTGCAGCGGGACCGCCAGACCGGATTGAATGTTCTGGACGACGCCCATGTAACGGGGGTCGGTGGTCACATCCCCAACTCGAATTGGGCGCTGCTCGGCCACGGCAGTGCCGACGACGCCCTGGCCGACGCTCAATCGAAAAGACCGCACCACCTCCTCCGGATAGCCGACCGCGTAGGCAATCCGCAGGTCGCCTTGTCGCTCGTCCACCAGATAGACGGCGAAGACCGTAAACGGCGTCACCCGCGCTATCAGCTGTGGGAGCTTCTCGAGCAGCTCGTGCAGCTGAAGGACGGATGTGACTTCGCGGCCAAGATCGAAGAGTGTGGCTAACAGCTCGTTGGCCGAGCTGCTGGACTTCAGGTCTGAGGTTGAATCGGATGGAGCCGATGGCGTGGTCATTGAGTCGTGGTTTTCGCCGAACCGAGTGTGTACCGCATTACCCAATCGGAGATGCGCGTCAATCGATCCTTCTGATGGTAATACTCCGAGATCCCATGGGCCTCGCGCGGGTAGAAGACGAGCTCGGTGGTCTTCCCGCGGTCTTTAAGGCCGCGGAAGAGCTCGTACGCCTGACCCGTCGGCACCCGCTCGTCGTTGGCGCCGTGCAGAATCAGCGTCGGGGTCGTCACGTTGTCGATAAACGACATCGCCGATCGGCCCGCGTAGAGCGGCATCGTCTCCTTGCTGGGAATCCCACCAAAGTAGGTGACGAGCACATTGGGAATATCGTTCGTTCCGTACATGCTCGCCATGTTCGTCAGTCCAGCCCCGACCATCGCCGCCTTGAAGCGACCGGTCTGTGAAATCACCCAGGCGGTCATATAGCCGCCGTAGCTCCACCCGATATGCGCCATGCGCTCGGAATCGGCGATGCCACGCGCGATCATCGCGTCGACGCCTGTCATGATGTCGCGATAATCGCCGCCGCCCCAATCGTTGACATTGGCGCGGAGAAACCTCTCGCCGTAGTTCGTGCTGCCGCGCGGATTGGGATACAGCACGGCCCAGCCGCGGCCAGCCCACAGCTGACCACCCTCGAGGCCGCCAACGCGGTAGTTGTTCACGAACGCCCCCGCCGGACCGCCGTGCGCCACCACGAGCAGCGGATACCGCCTGGCGGGATCGAAGCCGACCGGCTTGAGCAGGACGCCTTCGACTTCGAATCCATCAGTACTCTTCCAGGTGACGACCTCCGTTTGTCCTAACTCGAACTGAGCAGCTTGAGGGTTCGTGTCCGTCAATTGGCGAAATGTGGCGAAGCCGCTGTCGGTGGCATAGACCTCACTCGGAATCTCGGGTGAGTCCATCGTGACGACGATGACCTTGCCGTCTTTGTTGCGCGATCCGTACTGCAGCGTCTTTTGCCGCGAGAGCTGCGTGTACTTTCCGGTCGCGACGTCGAAGCTGAATGCTTCGTTGTAAGCACCCTTGCCGGAAACGAAGACCATCTGCCGCGAATCGGCGCTCCAATGTCCTGCGCCGACATCGCCGTCGAAATCCCGGCTCCACCGATCTCGTGTTGTCCTGGCGTTGACATCGTAGAGAACCAAATGGGGGTGTCCGATGTAGGAAGGCAACGTGCCGTCGCCGATCGCTTTCGCTGCGTTCGGGTCGGCGCTCCACGAGATGAAGCGGCCGTCCGGAGACCATGCCGGGAACCCGTCGGCTCCTGGATTAGTGCTGATCTTCTCGATCGAGCCACTGGTCACATCGGCGATGTAAACGTCCGAACGTGAATCGCGGATCATCGTCGTCGGCTTCGCGCCAAAGGCCAGCCGCTTCGCGTCCGGTGACCATGAACCGCTCGATAACACCGTATACGACGTCCCGCTCGTGATCCGAGTGGTTGCCCTGGTCGCGACGTCAACCGTCCAAAGGTGGGAATACCGGAAATCGCCCTCGAAGACCCGCTCGTCGTCTCGCTTGCGAATGGCGGCTTCTTCGTCGCTCGATCGCGGATCCATCGTCACGTACGCGATGCGCGTACTGTCGGGAGACCAGGAGTATGACGTGACGGCTTCTTTCGCGTCAGTCAACTTCCACGCCTCGCCGCCGTCGGTGCGCATGATATGGATTTGAGCCCGAGGCGCTTCGTCTCCGGTGCCAGCGCCTCGTGCTGAGACAAAGCTGGTGTAGCGTCCATCGGGTGACCATTGCGGCTGGCTGTCGCCACGTTCGCCGAACGTGATCTGCCGGGCAGGGCCGCCGGCGACGGCGACTTTCCAGATCCGCGTTCGCGATTCCGTACGATCTCGCTCCGACTCCCATTGCCGCACGGTGTAGAGCACCTGCGTGCCGTCAGGCGACACGGTCGGAGCACCGACGGCCTTCAAGTCGAGGATGTCGTCGATACTGACGGGTCGCTTCTGTGCGAAGGCGCCGGGCGCAGCCCACAGAACCAACACCATGACCGCCAGGATCTTTTTCATGCGCGCAGTATACTGACCTTTCGCCTCATGACCGATGGTCTCTCCCTGCCGCTGGATTACGCGGCCATCGAGCGGATTCTGCCTCACCGCTATCCGTTTCTGCTGGTGGATCGCGTCGTAGCATTCGAGCCGGACAAGCGGATCGTGGGCATCAAGAACGTTTCCGTGAACGAACGGTACCTTTCGCCCGCGAGGCGAGGCGAGCGCCCGGTCCTGCCGCTGACCATCCTGACTGAAGCCGTCGCGCAGGTGGGCGCCATCCTGATTCTTTCGAAGCCCGAGAATCGTGAGCGACTGATCTACTTCATGGGAATCGAGCGCGTGCGGTATCGAGGCGCCGTCTACCCCGGCGACGTTGTCGAGATCGAGGCGCTCGTGCGTCGAATGCGCAGTCGAATGGGGGTGCTCAGCGGTCACGCTCGCGTCGGCGGCAAGGTCATCGCGCACGGGACCATGACGTTCGCGCTCGGCCCGAGATCCGGAGGCGAATGAGGCGACTCCCACGGATCGACGATTTCACACCGGACACCGAAGGCTGGGGATACTTCCTGTGCGTGGGCAAGGAACCTCGGCCCACGCGGAGTGGCGAGATTCTCCTGATGTCCCTCCAGGACGCCACCGGGCAAATTGGCGCCAAGCTGGCCGACGACATCGAGCGGTTCAGGGACGAATTCGAACCAGGCGAGTTCGTCCGCATCGAAGGGCGATCCGTATTGTTCCAGGGACAGCCGCAGTTCCTGGTGACGCACATCCGTCGCGTCAACCCTCCACAGGACCGGTTGCAGGGATTTCGGGAAGAGGACTGTGTCCTGTCGGCGCCCCGGTCAATCGATGAAATGTGGGGTGAGCTACGGGCCCATCTGGAGCGCGTGCGAGATCCTCACCTGCGTGTGCTGCTCAATCGAATCACCAGCGATCACGAATCGCAGCTTCGCGAATGGCCGGCGGCACAGACCATTCATCACGCGTACCGCGGCGGGCTGCTCGAGCACACGCTCAAGATGGCGGATGTGGCCGTTTCAGTCGCGGGCGCGTACCAAGCCAACGAAGACCTCGTGCTCGCCGGGGTGTTGCTGCACGACATCGGGAAGCTTCAGGAGTTGCAGTACGAGCCCGGAGGTGCGACCTACACTCGCGACGGCAATCTGATTGGTCATATCGGACTCGGGCTCATCCTCGTGCGTGACACCATCAACGGCATCTCGGGATTCCCTGATGACCTCCGCTCGCAGGTCGAGCACCTCATCGTCTCGCATCATGGAACGCGCGACCATGGCTCGCCAGTCGAGCCTCGGACGGTCGAAGCATTCATCCTCGCCATGGTTGACGAGCTCGACACTCGAATTCACCAGGTGCGACGAGCCATCAACGAAGACCCCGGTTCCGACGAATTTACGGGATGGCATAAGCGGCTGGGACGGGTGCTGTATAAAGGAACGCGGTGATGAAGGACTGGCGCCTTCGGCGCTCGTGGGACTCCGCTCGCCTTCGGCTCGCGTCGTAGGACTCGGCGCTTCGCGCCTCGTTTGGGCGGCGGCTGTTCAGCCGCCGCTTGTCCATTTCTTTCGGCAGAAAGACGTAAAGCGAGGCCGAACGGCCGAGCCCCTACGAGCGAGCCGAAGGCGAGCGCGGCCCACGAGGCGCGAAGCGCCGAGTCCAACTGCTGTGAACAGTCCTTTCACGCGACGGCTTGGCGTTCCGATTCTCTGATCGGGGCCGTCGTGGCCGTCGCGGCCGCCTTGGGCGTCCAGCGCACCACGGCAATGCCGGCGAAGACCAACGCTGAGGCCAGCACAATCCGCAGCGAGAAGGCTTCCGACAGCAACAACGTGCCCAGGATCACCGCGATGATCGGGTTGACGTACGCGTAAAGCGATACGGTCGAAATCGGCAGATACTTCAGCGCGTAGACGTAAGCCGAATAGCCGACGATCGATCCGCACAGGACCAGATAGATCATCGCGCCGGCGGTTCGACCGGTAAACGTCAGGTGGCTCCACTCGCCAGTGGCCGTGCCGATGGCAATCAACATGACCCCGCTCAACAGCATCTGCATGGCCGACGCGCCGAGGGGGCTCCCGTTGATCGCGTTGCGCTTCGTATAGGAGGTGCCGAGCGCCCAGCCAAAACATGCAATCTGCAGCGCGACGACGCCGGCGAAGAACATCCGCCCTTCGTCGCCGCCCATCGTCAGTTCGGGCCACACGAGCACGACGATGCCGAGCAGTCCAATGCTGAGACCCAGGAGCGTACGACTCGTCAGTCGCTCTCCGCGCGGCAACGCGGCTTCGATCAGCACGGTCCAGAACGGCACCATGGCCACGACGACCGCTGCGAGACCGCTCGCCACGTACTGCTGGGCCCAGACCACACCGCCGTTGCCAATGACCGCCATCAGGAATCCCGCGAACGCAATCGAGCCCCATGATCTTGGATGCGGCAGCCGCTCGCCGAACAGGGGCAAAACGGCGGCAAGCAACGCGCCTGCGGCGGCCCAGCGAAGCCCGGCCAGCAGCGCGACCGGTACGGACTCGAGCGCAACACGAATCGCGAGATACGTCGTCCCCCAGACGAAACAGACGACGATCCAGGCCGCGTACGCGAGCTTGCGCTCGTGGCGGCTCATGACGCCTCCTGAAGCCGTTCCTTGGGGCGTCCCGGAACGATCGGAATGCGCGAGGTCTCCTTCACGGTCTCCAGCACGATTGTCGTGCGCGTCGACGTCACCCCGGGCACGACGCCAATTTGCAGCCGAAGCAAGTGGCCAAGATGTTCGGCGTCCTTCGCCCTGACCTTGAGCAGGTAGCAGTCCTCTCCGGCCACGTGATGAATCTCGAGCACCTCGGGGATTGAGGCCAGCGCCCTGGCGGCAGGCTGCTCCGGACCGAACTCGTTGGTTCGGACTGCAACAAACGCTAAGAGCGCCCGATTCGCGGCATGAGGGTCCACGGCTGCGACGTATTCGCGGATGACACCCCGGGCTTCGAGCTTCCGCATGCGTTCGAGCACGGCTGAGGGGGCGAGCCCGACGGCCTTGGCGACGTCGGCTTGGGTGGTGCGCGCGTTGTCCTGAAGGACGTTCAGAATAGCAGCATCGATATGGTCGAGTGTTCTGTCCATTGCCAGTATTTCAGAATTATATTCTCTGCATGCGACCATCCTTCCATGAAAGTTCTGACATCGAGGCATGAGTCAGAATCATTGCACGTTTATTGTTGAGCTAGTGCAATTCTGGACAGCAACAGACATCGAGCGACTCTAAAGGACCTGCCCTGTTACACCGATGAGATCAATGTGTATATCAGCCAGACCGGGGTGGTTGGATTGATCCTCATCGTCGCACTGATTATGTTCACGCTTTACATCATGCGACGTCGGTCTCGTCTGGGGCTGCGCACGCCGAAGTTCTAGTCGGAGCACCGGAATCGTCCGGTTCGGGACCATTGGAGTCGCTATGTATTTGATGAATTCGTCCGGAGTCGCGTTCCTCGCGCTGGCGCTGGCCGGCATCTTGATGACGCTGTACATCATGAGACGCCGCGTTCGCCTGGGCCGTCGCACGCCGAAGTTCTAATCGACGAAGGGCTTTGCCCTTGCTGCCTCGCCCGCGTGTTACAACCTGACGACCATGCTCGGGTTCTGGCACGCGGCGTCGCCTGACGCCCGTCGGGCGCTGATTGCCGCCTCACTTGGTTGGCTCCTCGATGCCTTCGACGTGATGCTGTACGCCCTGGTCCTTGCCTCGCTGATGGCAGACCTGGGCATGGATCGCGCGACCGGTGGTCTTCTCGGCTCTCTCACCCTCGCAGCCTCCGCAGCCGGTGGCATCCTCTTCGGCCTCATCGCTGACCGCTGGGGGCGGACGCGGGCGCTTTCGCTCAGCATCCTGATCTACTCCGTCTTTACCGCGGCCTGCGGCCTGGCACAGGACGTCGTCCAACTCGCCGTGTTTCGCCTGTTCCTTGGCTTGGGAATGGGTGGCGAGTGGGCCAGCGGCGCGGCGCTCGTGTCCGAAACGTGGCCCGCCGAGCATCGCGGCAAGGCGCTGGGGCTCATGCAATCATGCTGGGCGATCGGCTATGGGGCAGCGGCGTTGGTCAACTGGCTTGTGCTGCCGCGCTACGGGTGGCGCGCTGTCTTTTTCGTCGGGATCCTCCCGGCGCTCTTCACACTGTGGATTCGTCGTCACGTTCGTGAGCCTGCTCTGTGGCAGCAGACGCGGGCGGATGCCGTACCCGGCGGCCAGTTGCTGGGCCAAGCGCTTCGAGGACCGATGCTCTCGCTCACGATTGCGCTGACACTCATGAATGCGGCGACGATGTTCGCGTGGTGGGGGCTGAACCTCTGGATTCCGTCGTATCTGTCGCTTCCGGTGAGCGACGGCGGCGTTGGTCTGTCCACCAACAGCATGTCGGGGTTTGTCGCCTACATGCAGGTCGGCATGTGGTTTGGCTACGTGACCTTCGGGTTCGTGAGTGATCGGCTCGGGCGTCGGCCCACCTACGTTGTCTACCTCGTCACGGCTTCGGTGCTGGTCTTTCTTTACGGTCGGGTGACCACGCCGATGGCGCTCTTACTTCTCGGGCCGTTCGTCGCATTTTTCGGCACCGGGTATTTCAGTGGTTTTGGCGCAGTCACCGCGGAGCTGTATCCGACGGCCATTCGAGCAACCGCACAGGGATTCACGTACAACATCGGGCGACTGGCAAGCGCCGCCGCACCGTTCATCGTCGGGACCATGGCGCAGCAGCGTGGTTTCGGAGCAGCGTTCTCGATGACCGCCGCAGCGTTCCTCGTCGCGGCGATGTTGTGGTTGTTCATTCCGGAGACGAAGGGGCGACAGCTCACGTAGGCCGTTTCGCGGACGGCCCGAGCGACGCGAGTCCCACGAGCGAGCCGCAGGCGAGCGAGTCTACGTCTGGGCCTGCGTCACTCCAGGATTGCGTCCCTCGGGGCCGGCGACGAGCCCGTCTGTCGCGATTCGAACGCAATTGCGGCCCTCTTCCTTAGCGCGGCACATGGCCGCATCGGAACGGTCGATCATCGCGCGGGTGCTCATCTCGCCTGGAACCGCCTGGGTCAGCCCGAAGCTGGCGGTCACGCCGAGCGTGTGACCGGCCCAGAGAATCGGGCGATCGGCAATCTCGCGCCGCAGTGTTTCGGCGACGCGGCGCGCACCGTGCAGCGGAGTCTCGGGAAGCAAGACCAGAAATTCCTCCCCACCAAACCGGCATTTCAAGTCCGACCCGCGGAGGACGTCGCGCATGCAACGGCCGACGGCGGCAAGCACCGCGTCGCCGCACAGATGTCCAAACTTGTCGTTGATCTGCTTGAAGTGGTCGAGATCGAACAGGATCATCGAGACCGGCAGCTGACTGCGGCGTGCGCGTCGAAGCTCGGCGTCGATCACTTCCGAGGCGTGGGTCCGCATCACGCACCCGGTCAGCGGATCGCGCATGCTGTTCTCCCGCACTTCTTTGAACAGCTGCGCGGTCTTGAGCGACATCGCAACGAGCGCCGCGGCTGCCTCGACGGCCCGATGATGCACGGGTTCCAGCGAGTGCGCCGTTGGCTTGACACCCATCACGCCGATGGCCGTGCCACCCACGACCAGCGGAAACCCAACTGTCTCACCACCTTCCGTCAGCTTCCCGCCGCCGAGGACCCGGTCTGCGAAGGTCGAACGCTCGATGACCTCCTCCGCTCCTCGCGTGTCACCGGCGAGCGCCTCCCACGAGCCGGCTTGACGAAGCATCACCCACACGTGGTCGGTTCCGGCAAGCCTGGGCAAGTGCTGATTGATCGCAGATCGGATCGCCTCATGGTCAAGCGAACGGGCCAGCGCCTGACCAAACGCGATCAGCCGCTCAAAATCCTGAACCCGGAGTTGCGCTTCGGCACGAGTCGCCTGTGCTGCGGCCTCGCCGGCCTGTACTTCGAATCGTTTGCGCAACTGATGAACGGTTAACACTGCGGCGAGCACAATCAGCGCAGGCACAAGCGTGACGCCACGCTCGCGCTCGATTTCGCGTGTGAAGTCCAGCACCTGCGAAATCGCGGGAGAGAAAATGATGATGAGGGCGACGGTCAGCCCGATCAGCAGCAGCGCGTCCTGACGTTTGAAGAGGCGCATTCCTGCCTAAATGAGGGGAAGCTCTACAGTAGCAAGTTGCGGGCTCAAAGTGAATGCCTAAAAATTCAGCCACCTTCATGGTGGTGATGAGCCCTGCCGCCAATGAGGGGAGGGCATCCTGATAAAATGCGCGGGATGCGTCGCCTGTTGGCACTCTTAGTGATCGCGTGGCTCGTCGCCGGCGCCGGATTGGTGCTGGGCCAGTCCTCAACGGCCACGAAACTGAGCACGCCGCCAATCCCAAACCCGGGGTTCGTGCCAAGCCGCCCAGTCGACGTCGTCCGTTCGGTGTATGAGTTTGCCGGCCAGCATCCCGAGGTGTTGAAGTTCGTTCCGTGCTACTGCGGCTGCGAGGCCAATGGGCATCCCCACAACGAATCGTGCTTCGTCAAGCGTCGCGACGCCAAAGGCAACGTTGCCGAGTGGGATCCGCATGGCTTCGGTTGTCAGATCTGCATCGACGTTGCACGGGATGCAATGCTGATGTACCGTTCCGGCGCCGATCCCGTTGCCATCCGCTCTTCAATCGAGAAGAAGTGGACACCCAAGTTCCGAACCAAGACACCAACGCCGAATCCGCCGCCAGCCAAGAAGCGCTAGTCGCGCGGGCGACCGCGCTCGGCAGGCTGTTCGAGGCGGTCCATCAGGGCGTCTACATCGGGGCACTCACGCCCGATGGCACCCAGACGATAGCTGCCAACCCCTTTCTCAAGCTGATTTTCGGTCTCTCGCCGGAGGTAGCGGACGAATCGGTTCGTCCGTTCGACCCGGAGTGCTTCGGCGACGACGCCGCACGTACGGCGTTTGTCGATCGTTTACGGACGGAAGGGGCGGTCAGCGATTACCTGCTGCGGCTGCACAAGAGCGACGGCGGGCTCGTCTGGATCGAGGTGACGGCACGCGCCGAGCCCATGGGCGACGGCCTGCGGATCGACGCGCTCATTCGTGACGTGAGCGACCGCAAGAAGCTCGAGGACCAGTCCCGCGACCTCTATCACCAGTTGCTCCAGGCCGAACGCATGGCGGCTCTCGGCCAGACAATCTCCGGCGTCGCACACGAGCTGAACAACCCGCTCGCGACCATCCTGTCCTGGGCCGAACGGCTTGCCGAAGCGCCCGTGGACGAACGCGCCAAGCGAGGCCTCGAAGTCATTCTTGGCGAAGCCGAACGGGCTGCGCGGATCGTGCGCAACCTCCTGACGTTTGCTCGCAAGCGGCAGAGCACGCGGATGATGGTGGACGTCAACGAAGTGCTTCGCGAAACGCTCAGCATTCGCTCATACGAGCAGCGCGTGTCCAATATTCAAGTGATCCAGGCGCTCGCCGCTGGTCTGCCCGAAGTCTTTGCCGATGCGCACCAGGTCAAGCAGGTGGTGCTCAACCTGATCATCAACGCCGAGCAGGCGATGCTGGCGGCTAACGGACGCGGCACGCTGGTCGTGCGCACCTGGCAGGACGCCGAACGCGATTCGATCATGCTCGAAGTGAACGACGATGGACCCGGGATCGCTGAGGAGTCTCAAGGTAAAGTCTTCGACCCGTTCTTTACGACCAAAGAGGTCGGCAAGGGGACCGGACTCGGGCTCAGCGTCGCCTACGCCATCGTCCAGGAGCACGGTGGCCGTATCTGGCTGTCTTCCCGCAAGGGTGCGGGCGCGTCGTTTTTCGTCGAGTTACCGGTCGCTGGCCAGACGCTGCAGCAAGCCAAACCGACCCCGGCCCCGGCCCCGATTTCGCTCGAGGCCTTCAAGGGTTTGAAGGTGTTGGTCGTCGAAGACGAGCCGGCACTCGCGGCGGCAGTCTCTGAAGCGCTGGGCGATGCCGGATTCGCAGTCGATCGCGCCGGCGATGGCGAGGAGGGGCTGACCCGCCTCGCTCAGGGCAGCTACGATCTCATCGTTTGCGATCTGAAAATGCCCCGGATCGACGGCATGCAGTTCTACCGTGCGATGGCAGCGGCAACGCCCGCGTTGGCGCGACGCGTCATCTTCGTCACTGGCGCGGTTGCTGGCACGGACGCTGAACGATTCCTCGAAGAGACCGGCTGCCGCTGGCTCGCCAAACCGTTTCGTCTCGGCGACTTGTTGCGGGCCGCGCGCGACGCGCTCGCGTAGTCCACAACCACAGCGCGACGCGTGGACGCGGCAGCAACGGCTGGGACCGGCTCGGGGCGCCGGACGACGGGCGCTTTCGGTCGAATGTCCGCTTTCGCCATTTTGGGTCTGGCAGCGAACGCGAGAATCGCACTGCGCAAAGTCGCTGCGGCCGCACCCGGGGCCATCTCGGATCCAAGCGCCTCGCGGAGTCGGCGCAGGGCGCGAGCGTGCAGCTGCGACACGCGCGACTCGTTGACGCCAAGCTCCGCACCGATTTCCTTCATGGTGACTTCTTCGTAGTAATAGAGACAGATCACGCGACGCTCACGCACAGGCAGCGTCTCGATGGCCGTGCGCACGCGATTGCGAACCTCGCCCCGCTCGTACGCATGGTCAGGACGCTCCGGCTCCGCCGGCACAAAGACCGCGGGCAGCTGCGCCTCGTCGACGTTATCCCCACAGGACAACGGCGATGTCGATTCGATCGTGTTGATGCGAACGATCGTCTTGCCCAGGCGCTTTTCGTCAGATCCGACCGCGGCGGCCAGGTCGGCCAGCGACGGCTCGTGGCCGAGCGTCAGCCGCAGCTTCTCGCGCGCGGCTTCGAGCTCGCGGCGCACGCGACGCACGCCACGCGGCCACGCATCCTTGCGAAGCGCATCGATCATCGCGCCGCGCACGCGGCGCTCGGCGAAGGTCTCGAACTTGATGCCCCGCTTCTCGTCGAAGCGCTCCGCGGCATCGATCAAGCCAATGACCCCATCCTGAACCAGGTCACTCAAATCTATCGAGTGCGGCATCGTCGCTGCCATCCGGCGCGCCAACGCTTCCACGAACGGAAGGCCGGCTTCGACGCGAGGGTGGGTCGGTGCTGCGGTCGTTTGGGCGCTCATCGGTCTTGGTCTCCTGCCGCCACCACATCCGGGGCGGCGGCCTGCCTAGTGGCAACGCCAATGCCAAGCTGGTGCAAGGGCGTGGTGGGACGTGCAAGTCCGTCGATGAGCTTCGCTAAGTGGTTATTAAGTCAGCAATTTACGCGCTTCTGCATGAGCAGGACCGTGCAGCACAGAAATTCCGAGTTGAGGCGAAAACGCCAAGGTCTTGACTAATGTGCCGCAGTCCACGCCAAGACTTTGACGAGACCGTTACAAATTTTGTTAGGAACCAACAGTTTTGTTATCGCCTCACGCCTGCCCAGGCGGACAGGGGTCGGGCGCGATAGCACGATGGTGGATTTTTCGGATTGTCCTGACGAATCAGGCGGATTGGCGTTCGAGGCTGGACGAGATCTGATCGCGGAGGACCCGCGTCACGGTCATGGCTTCGAGCGTCGCGCCGACCACATGGGCCGCGCGGGCCCGGTTGGCCTCGTCGTGCGCCTTGGCTTCCAGCAATTCTGCGTGCGCCAGGATCACCCCAAGCTGATTGTTCAGCCGGTGAAACAGTGCACGAAGATCGCCGATGCTGGAGGTGTCTGGGCGATCTTCGATCATTGCCAAGGCTAGGCGGCCGACGTCGGAGCCGACGTTCGCAGGCCGTCCGGCTGCCGCCACAGGGAATCGGTGAAGATTCGGATGCTGCCGCCCGCCGTCCGAACATACTCGACCTTCCCGGCCGCAATCCAGTTATAGATCGTGCGACGACTGACGCCAACCATTTCGCACGCCTTCATGATGCTAACCGTCTGGCGCTCCATTCGTGTTCGTATGCCTCCAAGCAGAGGTATCGGACCCTCCCGCCCTCAGATTAGGCCATTCGATGCAGTCCCACGAACTTCTGCGGGTCGGACTTGCACGACCAATCTTGTAATCAATGTTTTGGGCTTGACCAGGCAACTGATGAGCGCCAAAATTCTGGCACCCTCCTAAATGGCTGACCCCCAAACTCATTTACTGCTCGTAGACGACGAACCGGCGCTTCGAACCGTAGTGGCAGAACGACTCCGTGAAGAGGCGTTCGAGGTCACCGAAGCCGAATCCGGCGAGCGCGCAATCGAGCTATTGAGCGAATTCGCGTTCGACGTCGTAATCTCCGATCTCCGTCTCCCTGGTGTCGACGGTCATCGGGTCATCGAAGAAGCCCTTCAGAGGTATCCCGGAATCGTGGCGATCGTCGTCACGGGTTACGGCACGGTGAAGGACGCGGTCGAGGCCATCAAGCACGGCGCCGCAGACTTCGTCAACAAGCCCTTCCAGTTCGATGAACTGCTGCACGCAGTGCACACGGCTCTCGAGCAACGACGCCTGCGGAACGAGAACGCGTATCTGCGCAAGCAATTGGATGAGCGGTTCGGTCTGGGCGCAATGCGTGGCCGCAGTTCCCGCATGCGGTCATTGTTCCAGACCATCGAGACGGTCGCGCCAACGACAACGACCATTTTGCTCACGGGCGAAACCGGGACCGGTAAGGAGATGGTCGCCCGCGCGATCCATCAAGCCAGCCCACGACGGCCGCAGCGATTCGTGGCGCTCAACTGCAGCGCGATACCCGAAGGTCTGCTCGAAGCCGAGGTCTTCGGCCACGTGCGCGGCGCCTTCACCGGCGCCGTCGGCTCGCGTCAGGGTCGGCTCGAACAAGCGCATAAGGGCACGCTGTTCCTCGATGAAGTGGGGACGATGGCCATGGCGCTGCAAATGAAGTTGCTGCGGGTGCTCCAAGAGCGCGAGTTCGAGCGCGTCGGTGACAGCAAGCCGATCAAAGTGGACGTGCGGGTGGTGGCCGCGACCAACGCCGACCTGGCGAAAATGGTCAAGGACGGCAGCTTTCGCGAGGACCTCTACTATCGGCTGAATGTCATCCACATCGAGCTGCCGCCGCTCCGCGATCGCAGGGACGACATCCCGCTGCTCGTGCAGCATTTCGTGCAGAAATATGGTCAGAAAAGCACGTCCGGAGACGAGACGCCTGAACCCTCGAGCGCGTCCAGCGTCAGGCAGGACATGGTGTCTCAGGAAGCGATGCGCCGCCTGATGGCGTTCCAGTGGCCAGGCAACGTTCGACAGTTGGAGAATGTCATCGAGCGCGCCATTGCACTCCTCGGTGGCCGCACGACGATTGAGGTGACTGATCTACCCACCGAGATTCAGACAGCGCAAGTCTCGATGACCCCGGCAGTGGATTTTCCGGATGGCGGTGTCGATCTGCCAACGCTCGTCGAACAGATGGAGCGTGACCTCATCGGGCGCGCGCTCACACGAACCGGTGGGAACAAGGCGGCCGCCGCGGGCCTGCTGAATTTGAAACGAACGACGCTGGTTGAAAAGCTTCGGCGATTGCCAGACATCGCTCACTGACAGTCCACGGTCCACGGTCCACCGTCTACGGTCCACGGTCCACGGTCTACGTCTAGTCTACGGTCTACGGTCTACGGCTAGATGCTACTGAGAACTACTGGAGACTGGGGACCGGAGGCCCTCGAGCATTTGGTCCGTGAAGACCGTCACCGCCGCTGATTGAGCGACGACGAGGTCGAGTGGAGTGCTGGCTAGCATCCGCTCGAGCGCTTGCCTCAGGTACCTGGGGCCTTGCGCGGGCCGACGGCCACCACCCACGACTGCCTGGCTGCCAACACGTATGGCATGGTGAGAGTCATCCGACGGGGGGGTGGTTTCGGGGCGTCCTCGACAATTGTCACGCGCTCGTCGGTGACCGCTAGTGCCGGATGTCCAGGAAATAGCGAACAGACATGCCCGTCCTCGCCAACGCCGAGAATCAGCAGGTCGAGGGCCGCGGGGAGTTGCTCGGCATAGCGGCGCGCCGCGGGCGTCAAGTATGTGTCGTCGGCCGGCATTCGAACCGCGTACGGAGCGCGAGCGCCCAGCGGTGAAAGAAGCAATCGCTCGGCCAGGCCGAAATTCGAGTCGACGTGGTCGGGCGGAACTGCGCGTTCGTCGCCCCAATACAACGTCAGGCGCGACCAATCGACGGCCGCCTCCCGCAGCGCGCCTAGAAAGATGAGAGCCGTGGCCCCGCCTGTCAACCCACAGGTGAAGGTATGGGGCTGGATACTGGCGCCGGTACCCCGATCGACGACCGAAGCGACAGTCTCCTCGAAGCGATGCGTGAGGCGAGACCGCAGCTCAGCGATGGGCGCGACGATCAGGTCCATGCGGCTAGAGTATGGTGCATCGAATCACGGCAGCACGGAAGCAAAACGCCGCCACGAAGGTCCTCCGCGTTTTGTGTTTCTGTGATTCGCACGCTCTCGTAACATAACGCTATGCCCCCGCGTCACGCGTACTGGACCATCATCGTCGACGATCAGCCGACCGCATTCCGGGCGCACGATGCGGAGGAACTCGAACCGACGCTCAACAGGCTGAAAGAGAAGCACCCGTCGGCCGTGATGCGGTGGTTCGAGCGAGGCAAGCTGTGGGAGTCTCGAGACGCCGCGCGTGCGGAGGGATTCGGACGCGGCGAGCGGCGGTGGGAAGGCCCCAGACCGGACCGTTCGCAGTCGCCAGCTCGGGACGCCGCACCCGAGAGCCGCCGTCACGGTGAAGAAGAAAAGCCCCGCGATCAGAAGTGGCGACCGGGCGGCGAACATCGTGACCCCCGCCAGAAATACAAGGACGCCAAGAAAGCGAAGTGGGATCGCTTCAAGAAGAACATCCGGGAGCGGGGGGACAAGAAGCGCGAACCGGGTATTTCTGACGCGGATCCGAAACAGGTGACGCCACCCCACGGCGATCGGCGTCGCGATCGCATCGATGACACGACACGCAAAGAGCCTTGGCGGCCGTCGGGCGATCGCGACCGTCGATCGGCACGGCCCCGGAGCACCAACGACCGTCGGCCTGACTGGAAGTCGAACGATCGGCGGGACCGTGATCACCCTCGACCAGAGTGGCGTGAGCGGCCGCCCAAGGGCGACTGGAGGGACCGCCCTCCCGATCGCCGGAGCCGTCCGCAGGGCGACTGGCGTGACCGCCCTCAATCGGACCGGCGGGATCGACCGCCGGGTGAAGGTCGTCCGCATGGGACCTGGCGCGATCGCCCGCCGAAACGTGATTTGCGTGATCGGCCGCCAGGCGACAGAGGTGATCGACGGCAAAAGGATTGGCGCGATCGCCCGAAAACTGACCACCGGGATCGACCACATGGAGACTGGCGTACGCGCCCTAAAGGCCAGTGGCAAGATCGCCCGAAGGGCGAATGGCGAGATCGCCCGAAGGGCGAATGGCGAGATCGCCCGAAGGGCGAGTGGCAAGATCGCCCGAAGGGCGAGTGGCAAGATCGCCCGCCGAGTGGGCGGCGCCCTCCCAAGGCACGAGACGATAATCGCCGCCAAAACGAGGCGCGGAAGCCATGGGGAGCGAAGTCAGGAGCACGTTCACGGCCGAAAGGCTCGAAGCCGTTCGGCAGCGGCAAGCCGGGCGGCCCGCGACGTCCGAAGAGTGGTCCACGTGGGCCGCGTAAGCGGCGCGACGACGAGTAGTCCGTGATCGCCCACGTCGTCTTGTTTCGTCCGAAGGCCAACCTCACCGACGACGAGCGCCAAGCACTGATCGGCGCGCTCGCCCATGCCCTCGAGAACATCCCGCTGATCGGGCGGGCGCACGTCGGCCGGCGCAAGATCCTCGGGCGTCAGTACCGATGGCTTCAACACGCTTCAGTTCCCTTACGCCGCGATTCTGGAGTTCGAGAGCGAACATGACTTGCGCGCGTATCTCGATCACCCCGCCCATGAGAGCTTGGGCGAGCAGTTCTACTTCACATCAGAAAGCGCGTTGGTGTTCGACTTCGAGCTGCTCGGCCCCGACCGTGCACGCGAGCTACTTGCGTAGGAAGAAGTCTCCGAGGGCGAGCATGTCGAGCCCCGTGCCGTAGAACACGCGGATTGCATCGCGAGGCGAGCAGACGAGCGGCTCGTGAAAACCGTTGAACGACGTGTTGACGAGCACAGGAGTACCGGTCTTCTGGCCCCACATTTCCAGCAACCGCAAGTAGCGCGGCTCGTCATCGTCCACGGTGTGCACGCGCAGCGTCTCGACACCCTTGGGCAAGATGGTCCGAAACTTGTCCGGATCTCGCGGACGATACTCGAACTGCATGAACGGCGAGGCCTTCGTGTCAGACGCGTCGAACAACGTATCGACCTGCGATCGAGGGACGCTGACCCCGTAGCTGCGATACAAAGGCCGCCGTTTGAGAAAGCCGTTGAGGTTCTCCAGGACGTGGGGCGCGAAAGGGTTGGCGAGCACCGATCGATGACCGAGCGCGCGCGGACCCCATTCCAGCCGCCCATGAAACCACCCAATCAGCCGCCCGCGGCCCAACGCGTGAATAACGGCTTCGTTGAGCCGATCGCCCTGGACGAAGTCGTAGGACAGCTTGCAATTGTCGAGCGCCTCCTTGATTTGGCCATCGGAATAGCCGGGACCCAAGTACGGCGAACCAGTGGCTCTCGCGGTGACCAAGGACGAACCGCCAGCCAGTATGGCGGCGCCGAGCGCGGTGCCGTTTCGACCGGGATGGGGCGGTACATACACCTGCGAGAAGATTCCGCACGTCGCAGCGGCGGTCGTAAAAAACGTGTTGAAGAAGAGGCCCCCCGAGAGACAGAGGTTTTCTGCACGTCCAGGGCCGGATTCGAGCACGGCGATGCGGTTCAGCAGCTCGACGAGACACTCACCCAAACGCCTCTGAACCGAAGCCGCAACGTCTCGACTCGAGCGATCGGGATCGGCCGATGTAATCGCTCGACGCACGACGTCGCTGAACCTTGGGTCCACGGCGACGCCAGTCTCGGTGAGGGTGATCAGGTCAGAGGCTTCAGTGGGTGCGACCGAACCTGACCGAGCCATGGCCTCGACGAGGTGCTCGTCACGCATGGGCTGCAAACCCATGGCCTGGGTGAGTTGTCCATAGATCGTGGCGAGCGGAAAGTCTCCAAGGGATTCGCCGACTTCGCGCGGCGATCGATCAGAGCCATCGAATCGCCAGGCAGTCCAACCGCGCGGGTTGTGAACTTCGCTGACCACCACCAGACCACTGCGGAACCCTGAGGCATGAAACGCGTACGCCGCGTGCGCCTGATGGGCGTCGATTCCCAGAGCCGCGGCGCCGCCGTCCGCCCACCCAATCTGGCCCTCGTCCTCGACGACGCCAACGGCGGACACGTCGGTCGGCGGGCGTTCGAGAAAGCTCAAAAGCTCGGCCCGGGCGAGAGCCGGCGGGCCGGGCGGTGGCGAATTGCGCGCGCGCGTGAGGCGATTCTCTTCGCACGCGGCGGCCAGACCACGACCGGCATCGATAAACGCAGCGGCCGGCCCGATTCTCGCACGCGCCATTCCGAGCACGAGGGTTCGCGAACTGGACGTCAGGCCAGAACCTCGATGCGCGGCGTGGCAGCACGTTTGAGCAAGAAGAAGTCCTCGATCATCGCGCGGAGCTCTGGCAGCGATGACGCCTGGTTCACGAGCACACGCAGCGCCGAACCACCGTCAAGTCCCTTCGTATACCACGAACACAGCGCCCGAAGCTTGTTGATCACCCAGCGATCGTGACGTGATGCGGCGTCGACCGGCCGGCTGGCGTCCGTACCGGGCGCCACGTGGCGAAAGCCCTTCTCCTCGTGGACGCGCTCGTTCACGAGCAACCCGATGTAGTCGAGCAAGAATTGACCCCGTTCCTCCAGCGACACGGAGCGCGCCGATCGACCCTCGAGCAAGTCCTGAGCCTGAGCCAGGATCCATGGATTGCGCAACACGCCTCTGCCCACGAAGACACCGCTGACACCTCGACGGAGCCGATCGACGATCTGTTCCGGCTCTACGCAGTCTCCCGATCCGAAAACCGGCACGGACAGCATCTCGGCAATGCGCGCGACGAACTCCCAGTCGGCCGCGCCGGTGTACGACTGTTTGGCCGTGCGTCCGTGGATGGTGATGGCAGCCGCCCCCGCATCCGCGACGCGTCGGGCAACTTCCGGCGCGTTGGTCTCGTCATCGTCCCAGCCTTTGCGCATCTTGACGGTCACTGGAATGTTCACGGCCTTCACCATCGCCGAAATGATGGTGGCGGCATGCCCAGGTTCTCGCATGAGGCTGCAGCCCGCGCTGTGCTTGGCAATCTTCGGCACCGGGCACCCCATGTTGACGTCCACGATGTTGGCGCCCATCCCTTCGATGATCTGCGCCGCGTCTGCCATCTTGCCCGGATCGCCTCCGAAGATCTGGATGGAGACCGGACGCTCCTCTTCCGTGTACTCGGCGTACTCGAGCGTGCGGTCGATCCCGCGAACGAGCCCCTCGCTGCTCACCATCTCGGTGACGACGAGGCCGCAGCCGCCGTGCCGCTTGACGAGGCGACGAAAGGCCGTGTCGGTCATCCCCGCCATCGGGGCGACGACGAGCGGCGAGCTGAGTGGGACGGTTCCAATTCGCATTGGCGAAGGTGGGAGCACAAATATTCTTTGGACGTCGGCGTCTACTGCGTCGGAGCAGCGTCGGCCTGCGCTTTCACGCCGACCTCATACGCCTTCTTCACTTCCTCGTTCTTCCAATCGATGATCGCACGCGCCCGGAGTTGCTGCAGATACTGGTGCATCTGCCCCTTTTGCTTCTGCGCGGCGATTTTGTCGGCAATCTCAGGGCGTGCCTCGTCGACGGTCTTCACTTTGGTCGCCGTGGCCGTTTCGAGCTTGATGATCTGATAACCGCGGCTGGTGCGAATCGCGCGAGTGATCTGCCCCGGCTTGAGCGTATCGATTTCCTTGAGCAGATCGTCGGAGAGATCGGAGCGGTTGATGGGGCCGATCAACCCACCGTTGGCCTTCGACGGCGCTTCCGACAGATCGGACGCCAGTTGCGCAAACGGCTCGCCGGCTTGCAGGCGCTTGCGGACGTCCTCCGCCTTTGCCTTAGCCGCGTCATCCTCGGCAACGTTGACGCCTCTATCGCTCGTCGGCACGACGATCAGAATCTCTCGAAGCGTGATCTGCGGCTGGGTCGTAAAGACCTCCTTCGAGGTCTCGTAGAACTGCTTCACCTCGTCTTCGGAAATGCTGATCTTCCCCATCACTTCGTCCTGCTGAACGCGGCTGACGAGCATCTGCCGTTCGAGCTGCCGGCGCAGGTCGTCCATGGTCAGACCTTCCTGCTTGAGCGCGGCCTGAAAGGCTTCCTCGGTCTCGAGCTTGTTCTCGGTCTTGATCTGATCGACGATCTTGCGAAACTGCTCCGCCCCAAGGGCGTAGCCCATTTCCTTGCCGCGCTGAACCAGCAGTAGCTCGTCAACCGCGTTCACGATGACCTGCGGTGTGACCTCCGCCAGTGCCTTTTTGAGCTCGGCATCGTTGGCGGGGCGAAAGTTGGGGTCCGCCTGCCGGAGTGCGGCGATCTGCCGTTGCTCGAGATCGGTCTTGGTAATGATGTCGCCGTTCACCTTGACCAAAATCTGTTCGAGGATCTCGCCTTGAGCGGCGACCCAGGACGGTCCGGCGAGAACGAAGCCGAGGGCGAGCATGTAGAGCTTCATAGGGCAAACACCTGCAATCTAATAGTTTACCAGTGGCGCTGATCGGTGGCCAGTGACCACTGATAAAGACGCTACTGCGTTGGGGTCGGCCGCGAGCCCAGGTATTTGGCCCACCAAAGAAGCTCGTAGTGGTACCTGTGAACCGTGTTCCAGGGCGTCCAGCCACCGTGATACATGTCGGGATAGCGGATGAACTGGGCCGGCACCCGACGCTTCTTCAGCGCCACGTACATCTGTTCGGCCTGCTCGATGGGCACGCGGAGGTCTGCCTCTCCGTGAATGAAGAGCGTGGGGGTTTTCACGTTCCCCGCATGAATGACCGGCGACTGCTTCAGTAGCAGCTCGAGACTCGCAGGCTCCCACGGCGTCCCGTTGAACTCGCTTTCCTTCGTTCGCGGGATATCGGCTGTCCCGTAGTCGCTGATCCAGTTCGATATTCCAGCGCCCACGACCGCCGCGGCGAATCGTGGGGTCTGAGTGATGACCCAGTTCGTCAGAAAACCGCCGTACGAGTATCCCGTTGCGCCCAGTCGCCGCTCGTCGATCGGATGCCTCCTGATCGCTTCGTCCACGACCGCCATCACGTCCTCGAAATCGCGATTCCCCCAACCGCCCCAGGTCCCCCACAAGAATTTTTCGCCGTAACCGGTCGACCCTCTCGGATTCGCGTAAAGAACGGCATAGCCGTTTGCGGCCCAGAGCTGAAACTGAAACGCGAAGCTGTTGCCGTACGCGCCGTGCGGGCCGCCATGCATCGCGAGAATCATGGGCAGTCTTGCGCCCGGCGTTGTGACGGCCGGCTTCAGCAGCCACCCTTCGACTTCCGTCCCGTCCTTGCTCTTGGCGAGGATGCGCTCGGCGGACGCTGTCGCAACACCACGAAGCCACGCGTCGCTGAAGGAAGTGAGCCGCCTCTCGTCGGTGAACGCAGAGGATACTTTGTAGACTTCCGCCGGCTGCTGAACGTCCGTCGCCGTAAAGACCCATTGATCGAAGGAGCGGGAGGCCGAGAACGAGCCGAGTTGTCGATCGCCCTTGGTGAGCTGGCGGACACCGCCGCCGTCGGCGGCCACGCTGAACAACTGCTCGTTCCCGCTGCTGCCAGCGGAGAAGTACACCGTGCGGCGGTCCGGGCTGACGATCGGACGGCCAGGCAGCAAGTCCCAGTCAGCGGTCAAGTTCTGGAGTTTGGGCTCGGCCCACACCGGCCTGCCCTGCTCGTCGCGCCTGTATCCCAATTCGACGCTTGCTCGGTAAAGGTCGACGGGCGCGCCATGCTGCTGCTTCGATGCAATGACTTGACTGAGCCCGAGCTGGCGACGGAAGTACAAGACGGTTCCGTCCGGTGACCACGCCACAGCATCGTGGTCATAGCCGTCGTCGGTCAGGCGTCGAAAGCCCAGGCTATCGCCGATGAACTGGATCCACACGTCCGAGCGGTCATACACATACTCGTCGCGCTGATGGGCGTTGGCGATGAAGGCGATCGCTTTTGAATCGGGACGCCAAGCGAACTCCTGCACATCGACACCCACCGACGTGAATTGTTCTGCCTTGCCACCGTCGCGCGGGACCAGATAGATCTCTCGTGAAGGGGTCGCCGATCCGTCGCGTGGATCCGACAAGTAGCCACGGCCGTCGAAGCGGTAGTTCATCCAGTCGACTATCCGGCCTTTGAAGCGTTCTTGAATGTTCCGCTCGAATTCGTCGGGCGGCTTGTCCTTCCGCTGGGGCGGCACGGCCTTCGTGAACGCGATCCACTGATTGTCGGGGCTGAAGACGGGAGCACCATCGACCCCGGGGATCTGAAAGGCTTCACCGAGTGGCCGATCCATTCGCAGAAACCACGTCGAGGATCCGCCCTCGCCGCCTTGACGCCGCGAAGTGAAAGCCAGGAGCGAGCCATCCGGGCTCCAGCGCGGCGCCGAAGCGCTGTATGAGGGGGAAGTCAGGCGAACTGGACGCGACGAGAGGTCTGTCGGGACCAGCCAGACTTCGGACCGGCGAGCGTTGTCGGCTTCGACCACGACGGTCCGAACCATCGCCACTTGTGTCCCGTCCGGTGAGATCTGCGGGTCGCTGACCGTCTCGAGGCGGTAGTAGTCGGCGAGTTCGATCGGTCGCTTCGTCTGTGCGCCACCAGCGCCCGCGAAGGCCGCGATTGACAGCACGGCGGTAAGCACGACTCGACGCATGACACACCTCCCAAGAACGTGCTTCACCCGCGCAAGTCTTCCAAGAGCTCCTCGACACGCTGCAGGATACCGCCGGGAGCGCGGGGATCTTCCTCTTTCGGCCTGAGAATCTCCGCCTTGGAGAAGCCCGCCGTCACCGCCCCCGCCGTCGCGCGCGCCGTCCACCAGGCCGGTTCCGCCCGCGGACGCCGACCGATCGACCCACGGCGGGCGCTGCGACCACCGGCTTCGTGTGCCTGTTTGATCGCGGCAGCACTGCCGGAAGGCGGCAGCGTCGACGGCGTCTTGAGGTCGACCTTCAACGTCACTGGCGGAATCAGCCGCAGATCCTCACGTTCCCCCACTAGGTTGACCACGCGAATGGGATCCACCTTCGCCTTCTCGCGGAATCGAATCGCGATGATGGCCCCCTCACGCTCGATGCTCTCGATACCCAACTGGTCGGCCATGATGCGAATCCGGCCATAGTCCGCGAGGTTGAGCACTGGCACGGGGAGTGGCCCATACCGATCGCGAATCTCCTCCATGATCTTCGTCAACTCGTCCTCACTGCGAGCCGCCGCGATGCGGCGATAGATCATCAGTCGCTGATTCATGTCGGGCACGAACTGCTCGGCAATGCGGAAGTCGATTCGCAGGTTCACGGTCGACCGCAGATCGTCTTCGAGATCTTCGCCCTTCAGCTCGCGAATGGTCTCTTCGAGCAGCTTCATGTACATTTCGAAGCCGACGGCGTCGATCTGCCCGCTCTGCTCGCCACCAAGAAGATTTCCTGCTCCGCGAATTTCGAGGTCGAGCGCCGCGATTCGGAACCCACTCCCCAGGTCGCTGAACTCCTTGATGGCAGCGAGCCGTTTGCGTGCGACGGGTGACAACGCCTCTTCGGGCGGAATCAAGAGATACGCAAAGGCTGGGCGATCGCTTCGACCCACGCGTCCCCGCAACTGGTAGAGCTGAGACAAGCCATACCGATCGGCGCGATTCACAATCATGCTGTTGGCGTTGGGAATGTCGATCCCGTTCTCGATGATCGTCGTCGATAGCAGCACGTCGGCTTTATGCGCCATGAAGTCGAGCATCGCCTTCTCGAGCGTGTGCTCTCCCATTTGACCGTGCCCTACGACCAGTCGGGCTTCCGGTACCAGGCGCTGGATGAGATTGCCCATCGAATAGATGGATTCGACGCGATTGTGGACGAAGAACACCTGACCACCCCGGGCCAGCTCGGTGCGAATTGCGCGCGCGATGACCTGCGCGTCGAACTTGACGACGTTGGTCTGAATCGCCAGGCGGTCCTTCGGCGGTGTCTCGATGATCGACATGTCCCGGATGCCGACCAGCGACATGTTCAAGGTCCGCGGAATCGGCGTGGCCGTCATTGTCAGGACGTCGACTTTCTTTCGGAGCTGCTTGATGCGCTCCTTGTGGGCGACGCCAAATCGCTGTTCTTCGTCGACGATCAGGAGGCCAAGGTCCTTGAACTGAACGTCCTTGGACAGCAGCCGATGGGTGCCGACAAGGATATCCAAGTGCCCATCCTTGACGCGGTCGAGGATCGTCTTCGTTTCCTGCGCGCTGCGGAAGCGATTGACGACATCCACGCGGACCGGGAAGGCCGCAAAGCGCCGCTTCAGCGTTTCGACGTGCTGGAAGGCGAGCACGGTCGTGGGTGCGAGAAGGGCCACCTGCTTGCCGTCCAGCACCGATTTGAAGGCCGCCCGCATGGCCACCTCGGTCTTGCCATAGCCGACATCTCCGCAGAGCAGGCGGTCCATGGGCATTGGCGCCTCCATGTCTCGCTTGATGTCGGCGATGGCGGTCGCCTGATCCGGGGTCAAATCCCACTCGAACGCGTCTTCAAACTCCTCCTGCCAGTGTGTGTCTGGCGCAAAAGCATGCCCTGGCATCGCGCGGCGAGCGGCGTAGAGCTTGAGCAGCTCCTCGGCCATGTCGCGCATGGCCTTCTTGACCTTTTTCTTCGCCTTTTCCCAGGACGTCCCACCCAGGCGATCGAGCGACGGGCTGCCGGCGCCGGTGTACTTCTGGACGAGGTCGAGACGCTCGACCGGGACGAACAGCTTGTCATCGCCGTGATATCGAAGCTCGAGAAACTCTTGCACGATGTCGCCGTGCCCAACCGCAAGTTGCTTGAGCCCGACGAACTGTCCGATGCCATTGTCGACATGAACGATGTGGTCGCCGACCTTCAGGTCGCGGAGATCGGAGAGGAACGT
Source organism: uncultured Acidobacteriota bacterium (assembly GCA_963802675.1). Lineage (GTDB taxonomy): Bacteria > Acidobacteriota > Vicinamibacteria > Vicinamibacterales > UBA2999 > JACCSI01. The sequence goes on along the minus strand of CAWDJL010000013.1, from coordinate 104,749 downwards.
TGCGGCGAGGGACCGTTTTCGACTCGCGCTCGTCCGTCGGCGATCTTCCTCGAAGACATCGGCTTCGGCATAGATCTGGAGCTCCGCCGCGGGAACCCGAAACCCTCGCGACAGCAAGCCCTCGGCAACGAGCACCGCCCCCTCGACGCGTTCGTCGGCCTGCACGGCCGGCAGGGCGCGCACGTCATAGTCGCGAAGCAATTCGACGGTTCGTTCCGCTCGCCCGTGTGTGCTCGCCACAAACAGCACCGTCTCGCCACGCTCACGCGCCTGCCGAACATCGGCGACCCAATCGGCGATCCGGCCCCGAAACTCCTGAGCCGGCTGCGAGGCGACGTGAGTGGACGCCGGCTGATGCGACAACGCCTCCCGATCATCGCCGACGGCCAGCTCTTCGAGGGTGACCGCGTTCGCGAGAAACGGCTCGATCTCCTCCGCCGTTGCGAAGAGCTCGTGCGGTGGACGACGTTCGCCGGCTGACGCGTCTTTGTCGCTGGTCCGCTCCTCGAACGACGACTGCAGCTGCACGCCCCATTTTTCAATCTGCGCGCCAGCATCTTCGGGCTCGGCGCACACCACCCGCATCGCGCGCGACGCCCGAAGGTAGTCGAAGATCGTGGCAGTGCCGCCCACGCCCCCGGGTTCGCGAACGGGGACGACCTGAAACTGGTCGAGCGTCTCAATCGATCGCTGCGTGCTTGGATCGAAGCGACGAATCGACTCGACGGAATCGCCGATGAATTCGACGCGAATCGGCGTCGGCTCTCCGGCCGGGTAGACATCGAGAATGCCGCCACGGAGGCAGTACTCACCGTGTTCGTCGACCGGATCCTGGCGTTCATAGCCGCCCTCTACCAAGATCGCCGACAGCGCAAGCGGATCGATTTCTGTCCCGGGCTTCAAGTCGAACGAAGTGGCGAGCACGCTTTCGGGGGACGCGAGCCGAGGCAGAAGGCCCTGCGCCGACGCGACAATCACTCGTGCCGATCCGAGGGCCGAGGCATGGAGGGCGCGCGCGCGTGCCGATGTCACCCGAAAGTGTGGCGACAGGCCGCGATACGGATCGACCTGATGCGACGGCAAGGGCAGAACCAGGCGCTCGGCCACTGCTTCCGGCAGCGCTTCCAGTGCGCCCAGGAAGAAGCGCGTATCCGACGTCGCATCCTCGAGATCGTGATCGGAGGGCAGGATCCAAAGGACAATCGAATCCCTGACCTCGTGGGCCAGCCCAGCCACCGCGAACGCCTTCGCCGCTGCGGTCAGACCCGTTACAGCCCGAGGGCGGGCCGACAAGCCGCTCTTGGCGAGTGCGCCGCTCAGCAGGGAACGAACGGAAAGCGATGTAGCAGTGGACATCCGTACAGACAGGTAGCCCGGAACCCGACAGCGGGCCCAGGCCTCTTGTTCAATCTCTATTGTACGGTCACTTGAACCGGATATTGGGTGTGAACTCCCAACCGTGCTGCGGTCGATAGATCCCTACGTCCTTGGTGCGCGACTTCACACGAAACGTATAGAGCAGTCGATGGTAGTCGTACGGATAGCCGTCGAGCTTGTGGACCGCGACATCGATCTTGTAGGTGCCTTCCACCAGCTCGAGGCTCGCGATGTGGAACTTGATTTCCCCGGTGCCTTCCATCGCTGCGGGTTCGAGCTCTTCGATGTGGGTATTGGTCCCGTAGCAGCAGATTCCCTCAGCGTTGAAGAGCCCGATGCCGAAGACGAAATCGTTCGTGGGCTGGTGAGCCCGCGTTTTCACACGAACCTCGAGCGGTTCGCCGGATTGGAACACGTGCCCGGGCGTGCCGTCCTGGCCCACGAGCGTGACGTCCGTGATCTCGACCTCACGCGAGCCCCATCGCCCCTCGGTCGCCTGGAACATGTCGGCCGGAGAATTGACGATATCCGAGGGCTGACTCGTGGGCATTGCATGAGACGATGACGTGACGTCCGCCACTGTCGCGGCTTCGTCCTTCGCGAGCTGCTGTTCTTCTGCCTTCTCGACGTCGATCAGGTAAGCCGCTACCACGCGCTTCGGCTCTCCCTCGGCGAGCGTCCTCCCCTTGTCGAGCCATAAGGCGCGATCGCAAAACTTTTCGACCAAATCGAGGGAGTGCGTGACGAGCAGGATGGTCTTGTTACGGCGGCGGAACTCCGAGAACTTATCGAGGCACTTGACCGTGAACGACTGGTCGCCGACCGCGAGCACTTCGTCGATGAGGAGCACATCGGGATCGACGTGAATCGCGACCGCGAAACCCAGGCGCATGTACATGCCCGACGAATAGGTCTTGACCGGGGCATCGATGAAATCCGTCAGCTCGGCGAACTCGACGATCTCATCGAAGCGCCGCTGGATCTCGCGCTTCGACAGGCCGAGCATGATGCCGTTGATGAAGATGTTCTCGCGGCCAGAGATCTCGGGATGAAATCCCGCGCCCAGCTCGATCAAGGCCGAGATGCGACCGTCGACCTTGATCGCGCCCTCGTTGGGCCGCGTGATGCCGGCCACACACTTGAGCAGCGTCGATTTGCCCGATCCATTGCGACCAATGATGCCGTAGGTGCAGCCCTTGGGCACGGTGAACGACACGCCGCGCAGGGCCGGGAACGTCTCATCGGGCTGCAGATCGCGGATCAGGCTCCCCTTCAGCAAGGCCGATTTGAGGGTCGCGAACTGCTTCTTGCGGGCGTACCGGCGGTACACCTTGGAGACGTTGATGGCTTCGATCGCTGGCGTCATGTCAGTTGCCAGTTGCCAGTTGCCAGTTCAAAAGTGCTCCCCCTTTGAACTGACAACTGGAAACTGAAAACGTGCAGCGAATTCATGTTCTACACCTCTTCGGCGAACGAGTCCCTCAGCCGATCGAAGACGAAGTATCCCGCGAAGAACACGCCCACCGATCCGATCAGGAGCGCCATCAGCCACTTCCAATGACCGTGCGGCCCGATATAGAAGAGGACCTCTTGATACGAAATGACGAGGTGCGTCATCGGGTTGAGATTGAGGAGCCAGCGGTAGCGTTCCGGCGCCTGTGACATCGGATAGATGATCGGCGTCGAGAAGAACCACAGTGTCATGAGATTGCCGAGGATGTCCTTCAGATCCCGAAAATGGACGGTGAGCGCGGCGACGAGCAGCGACAGGCCGAGCAGCAGCAACAACTGCACGAAGACGATCACCGGAAACCACAACAGCTCGATGGGGTCGAGCGGCCGTCGGTAATAGATGAGAAACGCGACCAGGATTGGCAGCCCCAAGAAGAAGTGCACCATGTTGGCCAGCACGGTCACGATCGGCAGGATTTCCGCCGGAAAGAGCACCTTCTTGATCAGATTCCCGCCGCTGATGAGGACATTCGAGGCCTCGAGGATCGAACTGGAGAACCACGTCCAGGGCAGAATGCCGCAAAACATGAACAACGCGTACGGCTCGAGCTTCGGATCCCGAGCGCCGTACATCACCGTTGAAAAGACGAACGAGTAGATCAGCAGGAGCAGCAGCGGGTTGATGAACGACCAGAAAAACCCCAGCACCGACCCCCGATACCGAGCCTTGAGGTCGCGCGCGACGAGCGCCTGAATCAGCCCGCGATAGCGGAACAGCGCACGAAGGTTCGCAAGCATCAAAGGCCCAAGGCCTGGCAGCCCCGCCGGAGGCGAGGCAAATAGACATTGCCGCTAGCGAGGCGGAGCCAAACCATGGGTTCCGTCGACGGCGCGGGCGGAGCCTCGCTAGTGGCGGGCGCCGCGCCGCGTCTCGGCCTGGAGCTGTTGCAGCGTCCTGAGTAGCGAGATGCGGGCACGTTCGAAATCGATCTCGACGGGCACGTGCTGCAGCATCTCCTCGGCTCGTGCCATGCCCGCCTGGGCACGCGCCTCGTCGAGATCTTCGGCACGCTCGGCGACTTGCGCCAGAACCGTCACGCGATCAGGCAGCACTTCGACAAATCCCACGGACACCGCCAAAAAATGCTTCTCGGCGCCCTGACGGTACCACATCGTCCCCGTCCGTAGTCCGGCAAACAGGGGCGTGTGCCTGGGCAACACGCCGAAATCGCCCTCCTGTCCCGGCAACGCCACTTCGTCGACCTCGAAGGACAGGGACTGGTCGGGGGTGACGATGTTGAGGGTGAGTTTGGTTGGTAGCGCCACTGTTCACACCAACGTACGGGCCTCAGAGGCTCAGAATCTCCGCGCTTCTCTTCATTTCCTGTTCTCTGAGAATCTGTGTCTCTGAGGCCTTTCCGTCACTACTGCTTTAATGTTTTCGCGTTTTCCAACGCTTCTTCGATCGTGCCCTGCAGGTAGAACGCCTGCTCGGGAATGCCGTCGTGCTTGCCGTCCGCGATCTCCTTGAAACCCTTGATGGTATCGGCGATCGACACGTACTTGCCTTCGCGGCCGGTGAATTGCGAGGCCACGAAGAAGGGCTGCGACAGAAAGCGCTGAATCTTGCGTGCCCGCGAAACCGTGAGCTTGTCCTCTTCGGAGAGCTCGTCGATGCCCAGAATCGCGATGATGTCCTGGAGGTCCTTGTAGCGCTGCAGAATCTGCTTCACCTGACGCGCGACGTTGTAGTGCTCGTCGCCAAGCACCCGCGGATCGAGAATGCGTGAGGTCGACGCCAGCGGATCAACGGCCGGGTAGATCCCCAGCTCGGCGATCTGCCGCGACAGGTTCGTCGTCGCGTCGAGGTGTGCAAAGGTTGTCGCCGGCGCCGGGTCGGTGTAGTCATCGGCAGGCACATAAATCGCCTGCACCGACGTGATCGAGCCCTTCTTGGTCGACGTGATGCGCTCCTGCAGCTCGCCCATCTCGGTCAGCAGCGTCGGCTGGTAGCCGACCGCGCTCGGCATGCGACCGAGCAGCGCCGACACCTCGGAGCCCGCCTGCGTGAAGCGAAAGATGTTGTCGATGAACAGCAGGACGTCCTTGCCTTCGGCATCGCGGAAGTACTCGGCGACCGTCAGCGCCGACAAACCAACCCGCTGGCGGGCGCCAGGCGGTTCCGTCATCTGTCCGTACACGAGCGCTGCGCGCGACTTCGACGGGTCCTTCATGTCGATCACGCCCGACTCCTGGAACTCGAGCCACAGGTCGTTGCCTTCGCGCGTGCGTTCGCCGACACCGCCGAATACCGACACACCGCCGTGCTTCAGAGCGATGTTGTGGATCAACTCCATGATGATGACGGTCTTGCCGACGCCGGCGCCGCCAAAGAGGCCAATCTTGCCGCCGGTGAGGTACGGCTCGAGCAGGTCGATGACCTTGATGCCGGTCTCGAACATCTTGAGCTCGGTGGACTGCTGTTCCAGGGTCGGCGCGGCGCGGTGGATAGGCCAGCGCTCGGTTGCGTTGACCGGCCGATCCGGAAAATCGACCGGCTCGCCGAGGACGTTGAGCACACGCCCGAGCGTCGCCGAGCCAACCGGCACCGAGATGGGCGCGCCGGTATCGGTTGCGCTCATGCCGCGCTGCAGCCCGTCGGTCGGTTTCATGGCCACCGCCCGAATGCGCCCCTCTCCGAGGTGCTGCTGGACCTCGCACACGATGTCGACGGTCGCGCCCGCGACGTCACCCGTGATGCGAATGGCGTTGTAAATGTTCGGTAGATGGCCGCCCTGGTACTCGACGTCCACCACCGGGCCGATGATCTGAATCACCCGGCCGACTTTTGGATCGGTTGCTGTTGCTGTCGCCATATCAAACTCTCGAACTAACACGCGCGCGTCCGAAGCTTTCGCTTCGGCCCGCATGACGGTCTACACCGACTGTGCTCCCGCGACGATCTCGATGATCTCGCGGGTGATCGCTGCCTGTCGAACCTTGTTCATGTAAAGCGTGAGTCGGTCCACCATCTCCCGCGCGTTGCGCGTCGCGCTGTCCATCGCCGTCATGCGCGCCGCATGCTCGGCCGCCGACGACTCGAGCAGGGCGCGATTGACCTGTACCGCGACGTGGAACGGGAGCAGCGTGTCGAGCAGCTGTTCCGGCGACGGCTCGAAGAGATAATCGATCGTCGCGGCTGACGGCTCCTGTTCGAGCTTCGCGATCGGCAGGAGCCGCTCGAGGACGACCTGCTGCGACATGATGGACTTGAACTGGTTGTAGACGAGATACACCGACCCGATTTCGGGCGCGAGAAACTCCTTGATCGCGGTGCTCGCGATCGCCTGTGCGTGCGACCACTTGACGTTCTGGAACAGGCCGACCTCTTCGTAGCGGACGTCGAATCCCCGGCGCAGGAAGAAGTCCCGTCCCTTGCGGCCGACCAGCGCCAGCGCCACCTGCTGGTTCACGTCACCCCGGTGTCCCGTAATGAACTCCGCCGCGCCCTTGATCACGTTCGCATTGAAACTGCCTGCCAGGCCCCGGTCCGCCGTGATGACGATCAGCAGCGGACGCTGTCCGGGCTGTTCCTGCAGCAAGACGTGCCTGGCCGCTTCGGTGCGCGTGGCCAGGCTGTTGAACACTCGCAGCATCTCCTGCGCGTAGGGACGGCTTCGCAGGATGCGCTCCTGGGCACGGCGCAGCTTCGATGACGAGACCATCTTCATGGCCTTCGTAATCTGCTGCGTCGACTTTACGGCGCGAACGCGGCGGCGGATATCGATAAGAGACGGCATGTCGTTACGCCCACATATGGGCCTCAGAGGCTCAGAGACTCAGAACCCTTGACCATGGGTATCTCTGAGTCTCTGTGTCTCGGTGGCTTGTACGTCGTCAGCCCCTCGCTCCCGCCGCGCGCGCGGCGATGAACTGCTCATTGAACTCCTTGGTCGCCGCTCCCAATGCCTTCTTGATCTCGTCGTCCAGATTCTTCTTGTCGCGGATCGTCTGCAGCACGTTGCCAAAGCGCGACTCCATGAAGCGATGAAACTCGGTTTCGTAGGCGCGAACGTCAGGCACCGCGATCTCGTCGAGCAAGCCCTGCGTGCCGGCGTAAAGAATCGCCACCTGCTTTTCGACCGGCAGGGGCTGGTACTGAGCCTGCTTGAGCAATTCCACCAGCCGGGCGCCGCGATTCAACTGCTGCTGGGTCGCTTTGTCCAGGTCGCTCGAACCGAACTGCGCGAATGCCGCCAGCTCGCGATACTGTGCGAGGTCGAGCCGCAGCGTGCCGGCCACCTGACGCATCGCCTTGATCTGAGCCGAACCGCCGACGCGCGACACCGAGTTGCCAACGTTGATGGCCGGCCGCACGCCCTGGTTGAACAAATCGGACTCCAGGAAGATCTGCCCGTCGGTGATCGAGATCACGTTCGTCGGGATGTACGCCGAGAGGTCGCCGGCCTGCGTTTCGATGATCGGAAGCGACGTCAGCGAGCCTCCGCCGTTGGCGTCGTTCAGCTTCGCGGCCCGTTCCAGCAAACGCGAGTGCAGATAAAAAACGTCACCGGGATACGCCTCGCGGCCTGGCGGACGACGAAGCAGCAGCGAGATTTCGCGATAAGCCTGGGCGTGCTTCGAGAGGTCGTCGTAGACCAGCAAGGCATGGCGCCCGCTGTCGCGGAAGAACTCGCCCATCGCCGTCGCGGAATACGGGCTGATGTACAGCATCGGCGCCGGATCGGACGCCGCCGCGGCGACGACGATGCTGTAACGCAGCGCGTCGCTCTCTTCAAGCGTTCGCACCAGCTGCGCGATCGTCGACTGCTTCTGACCGATCGCGTTGTAGATGCAGATGACGCCGGTTTCCTTCTGGTTGAGAATGGTGTCGAGTGCGACCGCCGTTTTTCCCGTCTGTCGATCCCCGATGATGAGCTCGCGCTGGCCGCGACCGATCGGCACCATCCCGTCGATGGCTTTGAGACCGGTCTGCAGCGGCTCGCGCACGGGCTGACGATCGACGACGCCCGGAGCCAGCCGCTCGATCGGAGCGAACTTCTTGGTGAGGACCGGACCCTTGCCGTCGATCGGCTGACCAAGCGCATTGACCACGCGCCCGAGCATTTCTTCGCCAACCGGAACCGAAATGATGCGCCCCGTTCGCTTGACCGGGTCGCCCTCCTTGATCTCGCGATACTCGCCGAGCAACACGCAGCCGACGCTGTCCTCCTCGAGATTCAGCGCGATGCCGAACACCCCGTGCGGGAACTCCAGCATTTCGCCCGCCATGGCTCGCTCGCAGCCATGCAGGCGCGCAATGCCGTCGCCCAGCGACGTGACGGTGCCGACCTCCGCAACATCGACGTCAACCGCGAAGCTTCCGATCTGCTCGCGGATGATTTTGGAAATCTCGTCAGCTTTGAGATTCATTGTTTGCAGTTCCCTGATTACTTGCCAAACCCCTGTGGGACGACCGGTCGCCACCCCTGCCCCATGGGCCCTGCACCCTGCGCCCTGGGCCCTGATCACTGATCACTGATCACTGCTCACTGACCATCTGCTGCCGCATCTTCTGAAGCTGCATCCGAATGCTGCCGTCATACACCGTGCTCCCGATCCTGGCGACGACCCCGCCGATGAGCGTCGGGTCGACGGCCGGGTCGAGCTGCACGTGCTTGCCAGTTCGCGCGCCCAGGCTTTGCTCCAACGCATGTACACGCTCAGGCGCGAGCGGCACGGCGGAGGTAACGCGGCCGCGGACGATGTTCGAATGCGCCAACAACCGCTCGCGGTAGACATCGAGCAGGTCGGGTAGCAGCTCGAGGCGCCCTCGTTCTGCGAGCATGACCAGGAGCTTCGCGACCGGCGCTTGAACCTCAGCCCGATCGCTGAGCGCTCGCACGAGGCTGACACGCGCACTCTGCGGCACAGCAGGATTGAGCATGGCGCGACGCAGCTCGGATGACGATGTCATGGCGCCGACAATCTCGGTGAGGTCGGCCTCGATTCGAGCCGGATCGGATTCCTGGAGAGCAACCACGAGCAGGGCTTTCGCGTACCGCGCCGCCGATGTTCTCAATGACATTTCAGTGCGCCGTTTCGCCGGGGTTGATCTTCGCCTGATCGAGGTAGCGACGGACCAGGCGGTCGTGATCTTCAGGAGAAATCTGCCGCTGTACTTGATCGGAGGCCAGCTTCACGGCCAGGTCTGCGGTGTGCTCGACCAGCTCGCGTTTCGCCAACCGGAGTTGAAATTCGATCTCGCGCCGCGTTTGCTCGAGAAGACGCTCGCGCTCGGCAACGGCCATCGCCGCGATCCGCTGTTCCTCGGCGGCAATCTCTTCCGCGCCGCGGGTTCGCAAGGCCTCAATCTCTCCGGGCAGCGCGCGCAGTTTGGCGTCGATCTCGGCGAGCTGTGCAGCGGCCCCTGCTTTGACGTTGGCGGCCTCGACCAATTCCTTGCGAATCGTGCTGTGTCGATCGCGCAGGTAGCTCACAAACGGTTCTTTGAGGAACCACCAGAGCCCGCCGACCAGGATCAGAAAGTTGACCGTCGGCCACAGCAGGCCGGCCCAGACGCTATGCTCCTCGCCGGCGTGCTCGTCAGCCGGATGCTCGCCGGCGGGTTGAGCGTGCTCCGCGGGCGGTTGTGTTGGCGCGGTGTGGTCGGCGGTGGCCGCAGCCGGCTGGTGCGCCGCCTGGTCCGACAGCGTCGTGCTTGATGCCGCACACGCGGCCGCCTCCTCGACGAAACCAGGACTCGCGAGAACCATGAGAATTACGAGGTTTCGCGAACCCTTGTTCATTAATTCACAAGCGATGCGGCGCGGCGACGATAACTGCACGTTCGACCCCCGCTAGGAGGCGCGCCCGAGGACGCGCGAGACAATGGCACCGGCAAGCGCGTCCGCTTCACGGTCGAGAGAGGCCCGGGCTTGGTCCGTTTCCTGCGTCAAGCGACGCGCGGCGTCCCCCAACTCGCGCTCGACGACGGCGCGGGTCTCGCTGAGCAGGGCGGCGCGAGAGTCGAGCGCCGCGCGACGGTTCTCGTCCATCGCTCGATACACGTCGCTGCGAGCAGCGTTGAGCTTCTGTGTGTACTCGGTTGTGGCGACGGTCGCGCGATCGGCCGCTGTCTCCGCCATTTGCCGTGCATCGGCCACAGCCTTGCCGCGCGCTTCGATCACACGAAGGATCGGTTGAAAGATGAGCGTGTTGAGGAGGAACGTACACGTCAGCAGAAACCCGATCACCCACAGGGATGTGATGTCCGGGATCACCGCGCTAAACCCTCAACGGTCTTCTGTTTTCGGTGCATGTCCGATTGCAGGGAACAACGGCCGAAATCCAAACAGTTGTTTATATCATATGGCAGCCGCCCGCCCGCAGACGGCCGCCCCCTGAGGGCAGAACCTGGCGGGTGATTTCGGAAGGTGCCAGATTCTGGCAAATCACCTAATAACCATGGCTGCGGTCTGCGAACGTGGTCCGACGTTTCCAATACGGACGGCCTGAACCCCAGCGCTGAGAAGGACTTGCAGCGCCAAGTCGGCCTGCAGCTGGTCGACGGCCACCAAGAGCCCGCCGGACGTTTGAGGGTCGAAGAGGAGATCTTGAAGCGCTTCCGGCACTTTGGTGTCGATCTGCGCGATCGCTTCGAAATACTCTCGGTTGGCCGCCAACCCTCCAGAGCGGTTATGACGGGCGATCTCGAGCACGTGGTCGAATAGCGGGACGTCTGCGGCGCGGATGTTGAGGGTGACTCGGCTGGCCGCGGCCATTTCAGAACCGTGTCCGATCAGTCCAAAGCCCGTGACGTCGGTGCAAGCGTGCACGCCGTCGATCGTCGCGAGGGCTTCGGCCGCCGCGCGATTCAGCCGGCGCATGGACTCGACCGCTTGATCGACGAGTGCGGGGGACGCGCGATCGAACTTGATGGCGGTGCCGACGACGCCGGTTCCGAGCGGCTTGGTCAGAAGGAGCGCGTCACCAGGTCTTGCGCCCCCGTTCGTCAGCACCCGCGCAGAATCGACGGCCCCGGTTACGGCGTAGCCGAACTTGATCTCGTCGTCTTGCACGGTGTGTCCGCCAAGCAGGGCGACGCCGGCTTCACGCAGCTTGTCAAAGCCCCCTTGAAATACTGCCGCGATGACCTCTGGCTCGAGACCACTCTTCGGAAAGCCTGCGATCGCGAGTGCCGTCAATGGCCGGCCGCCCATCGCATAGACATCGCTCAAAGCGTTGGCGGCGGCGATCTGGCCGTAGATGTAGGGGTCGTCGACGATGGGCGTAAAGAAATCAACCGTCTGCACCAGCGCCGGGCCACCCTCCCACAGGTACACACCCGCATCGTCGTGAGTCCTGAAGTCGACCAGGACCCGGGGATCATTCGACGCCGGTAGATGGCTCAGAACTTGAGCGAGCTCGCTTGGCGCGAGTTTGCTCGCTCAACCAGCACAACTGACCATCTCGGTCAGTCGCTTCCTGTGGGCAAGTGACATGCACTGATCTTACCGCGGCGCGCCGGCGATATCAGCGTCGCGAATCGGTGAGGTGTTCGTACAGCCGCTGTAGTTCGTCGTCGTTGCGGTATGCGATCTCGATGGCGCCGCCCTTGCCACGGCGCTTGATCGTGACGGTCGTGCCAAGCGCGAGACGCAGCTGCTCCTCGGCTGCGCGCGTGTGCACGTCCTTGGTCTCTGCTCGGGGAGTGTTTTTCGCGACACCCGGCGCGGCAGTCTTCTTGACGATGGCCTCGGTCTCGCGAACGGAGAGGCCACGTGACAGCACCTCACGAGCCACGCGCCGTTGATCGGCTTCGCCGGCGAGAGACACGATGGCGCGCGCGTGACCCATCGACAATTGTCCAGACGCGACTTCCTCTCGGACCTCGGCGGGGAGTTTCAGCAGCCGAAGCGTGTTGGCGATCGTCGATCGATCCTTGCCGACTGCGGTCGCGACGTCCTCATGGCGCATCTCGAACTCGTTGACGAGGCGCTGGTAAGCGTGGGCTTCCTCGATGGGATTGAGGTCCTCGCGCTGAACATTCTCGATGAGCGCGATCTCCAGCCGGCGCTTCCGTTCATCTCCCCCAATGTCTTTGAGCACCACCGGCACTTTGGTCAGACCCGCCCGCTGTGCGGCACGCCACCGTCGCTCGCCGGCGATGATCTGAAAGCGCGGAGAGGCCCCCGGTGGAGTGGCGAGCGTCCGCACGATGATCGGCTGAATCACGCCGTTCGTTTTGATCGATCGCGCCAGTTCCTCGAGCCGCTCGTCGTGCATCGCGCCCCGCGGCTGGTAGTCGTTGGGCTCCAACAGATCGACGTCGACGTCGATTGAGGAGCGGGGCGACGGCGCCGGGTCCGGCGCATCGGGAATCAATGCGCTCAGGCCTTTGCCGAGGGCGGGTTTGCGATCAGGCATCGTTCACCTTTCAAGTTCCAAAGTTCCAAGGTTCCAAGGTTCCAGGGTTCCAGGGTTCCAAGGTTCCGTTCGAGACTTGGCTCGCGCGCGACCAGAACTTTGGAACCTTGGAACTTTGGAACCCTGGAACCTTCAAACGGCTTCCATCGCGCTGGCAGTCTGGTTGAGGGCCACGCGCTGGTTGCGCGTGCAGACTTCTCTCGCCAACGCGGCGTACGCTTCAGCGCCACGCGAGCGCGGGTCATAGGTCATCACCGACTGGCCATGACTCGGCGCCTCGGCGAGCCGGACGTTGCGCGGGATCACCGTGGTGTAGACCTTGTCCTTGAAGAACTCGCGCACGTCACGCGCAACTTGTTGGCCAAGATTCGTCCGTTCGTCGTTCATCGTCAGAAGGACGCCTTCGATATCGAGGCCGGGGTTGAGGGCGGCGCGGACGCGGCGGAGTGTTGCGACGAGATCCGCCAAGCCCTCGAGGGCAAAGTACTCGCAGTGGAGAGGGATGAGCACCGTGTCGGCCGCGACCAGCGCGTTGAGGGTCAGTAAGCCCAACGACGGCGGCGAGTCGATGATGATGTATTCGAAGCGTGACCGAAGCGGTTCGGCGAATGCGCGGAGACGTCGTTCGCGCTGCTCGAGCGGGATGAGCTCGATCTCCGCACCTGCCAGATCGCGGGTCGCGGGAACGATGCTCAGGCGCTCGACTGTCGTCGGAAGGATGAAATCGTCTGCTGATGGCGTCCCGGACGTGAGCGCCTGATAGATCGTGCCGCCGGTCGCGCTCTGTCCCTTGAGCCCGAGGCCGCTCGTGGCATTGCTTTGTGGGTCCACGTCGATGACCAGGGTCGAGTGGCCGTTCAAGGCGAGTGCCGCGGCGAGGTTGATGGCGGTGGTGGTCTTGCCGACGCCTCCCTTCTGATTCGTCACAGCTATCACCTTTGCGGTCAGCTGTTTAGGGTGATGAGCGGGGTGGGAGGTGGGCGCGCCAAATTCCGGAGGCATCATCGTTTCTGGTTTTTGACCTAATTCATGGAGCTAGTTGCGGGAGACATGCTGGGTCACAGCTTACGCCTGAGGATCGCGGGGTGCAAGCATTCTCAGGGCGCAGAGGGGACGGACGCCGCGAGCTGCGGCCCTTTCCCTGTACCCCCTTCGTTGTGCCCTTCGTTGTGCCCTTCCCTCTGCCCCCTTCCCCGAGCCCGTGCCCTGTGCCCTATACCCTGCGCCCAGTGCCCTGCCCAGTGTTCCACGTGGAACGTTAGCCCCGGCCGACCGGCTTCTTTTCCAAAACGACCAGGCGCGAGCGGAGTGATTCGACGAGCGGATAAGTTGCCGCCCAAGACAGCGGCGGCGTAATGGCCCCCGCGACATCGCCGCCGCCAGGCCCACGAAAGAGAAACACCTGGCCACCGGGCTTGAGAAACGCTTGCAGACTCAGAAGCGTGCGCGGCTCCATTCGCACAGCGCGGACCGTTACGACATCCAGTGCCTCGTGCAGCTCGGGACGCGTGAGCAACTCCTCGAAGCGTGACATCTCTACCTCGGCGCGTCCGATTCGAAGCTCCCGAATCGCCTCGCGCAGGAACACCGCCTTCCGCGTTTTGGCCTCAACCATTCGAAGGTGGAGGCGCGGCGTCGAAAGCACGAGAGGGATTGCGGGTGATCCGCCCCCGGAACCGATATCGATCAACGTTCGGCTCTGCGGTTGAATGTGTCGCGCGGCCACCAGCGGTTCAATCAGCAGGCGGTCGATGCTCTCATCCTGGCCGGCCGGTTCCAGACGCGACGTCAAGTTGATCTTGGCGTTCCACCGCGTGAGAAGGTCGTAATAGCGCTCAAAGGCCAGCGTCAGGTCTGCGTCAATCGGCACACCAGCGCGTCGCGCGCGGCGGTGTAACCGCTCGCGAAACTCGCGAGCGGTCATCCGAGTGCCTCCGAGCCGATGGGCTCAGCAGTCCACCGTCGGAGATAGGCGGACAGCACGGCGACGGCGGCTGGCGTCGCCCCCGGAATCCGAAGCGCTTGACCAAGTGTTTCGGGGCGCGTTTCTGAAAAGCGCTGGACGAGCTCGCGAGAAAGACCCGGAACCCGATCGAACGGAAACGACGCCGGAATTCCAACGTGCTCCTGGCGCTGGCTCCGCTCGACAGCGGCCACCTGCCGCCGGAGATAACCCTCGTACTTGATGGCGGTTTCTGCCGAGATCACGTCCAGGTCGCGGTCCTCTGGGGGACCGGGTTCGATCGAGGTGGTACCCGACTCGATCAGTCCTGCCAGCGTCACGTCCGACCGTTTCAGGATTTGAGCGACCGCGGTTCTGGAGCTGGCGGACTGAACGGTCACGCGTTGAAGAGTCTCGACGTTGCGCTCGAAGCGCTCTCGCCGTGACGTAAAGCGCTCCCAGCGGTCGTTGTCGACGAGGCCCGTGTCTCGGGCGATCGGCGTCAGCCGCAAATCCGCGTTGTCGACCCGAAGCAAGAGTCGATGCTCGGCCCGTGACGTGAACATCCGATAGGGCTCGAGACACCCCTTGGTCACCAGGTCATCGATCATGATGCCGATATAGGCCTGGTCTCGTCTGAGAATCAGCGCCGATTCGCGCCGCGCGCGCTTCGCGGCGTTAATCCCGGCCACAATCCCCTGCCCAGCCGCCTCCTCGTAGCCGGACGTCCCGTTGATCTGGCCCGCAAGAAACAACCCCTCGACCCTGTGGGTTTCCAGCGTCGCTCGCAACTCGGTTGGCTGGATGAAGTCGGTACTCGACGGCGTAGCCTGGTCGCAGCATCTCAGCTGATTCGAGGCCGGGAAGGGCGCGCACCAAGCGTTGTTGAACCGGGCCGGGCAAGCACATCGAAAAACCGTTGACGTAGATCTCGTCCACGTCGATACCTTCCGGCTCCAGGAAGATCTGATGGCGGTCCCGTTCGGGAAACCGCATGACCTTGTCCTCGAGTGACGGACAGTACCTCGGGCCGATTCCGGCGATCTGGCCATTGAACAAAGGCGATTCGTGGATATGGGCCCGGACGAGACCGTGGACCTCGTCCGTGGTGTGGACGAGGTGACAGACGATGCGGTTTACGGGCGTGTTGGTCGTGATGAATGAGAATGGAGCCGCTGGTTCATCGCCCTGTTCCACGTGGAACACTCCTTGGCCCACCGCAGCCGACCAATCGATCGAGCGCCGCGAGAGCCGTGGCGGCGTTCCGGTCTTGAGACGGCCCCACCCAAATCCCAGCGCCTTGACTGATTCTGCGAGATCGCGCGATGGCGGTTCGTCGGCGCGACCCGCTGGCCGCTGCTCCCTCCCAATATGAACGAGACCGTTAAGGAACGTCCCGGTCGTGATCACGAGCGACGCGCACTGAATTTCGGACCCATCCTCAAAGGCGAGACCAGTCACCCGACCAGCCTCGAAGAGGACCCGACCGACACGACCGAGCTTCCATTCAATGGTGGGCTGACCTTCCAAGCTGCGACGAACCCACTCGCTGTAGCCGCGCTTGTCGGCTTGGGCGCGAGGCGACCAAACCGCGGGGCCACGGCTGCGGTTGAGCATCTTGAACTGCAGTCCGGTGGCGTCGATGGCACGGGCCATCAGCCCGCCAAGAGCGTCTATCTCTCTGACTAGATGGCCTTTAGCGGTTCCGCCGATGGCAGGGTTGCAGGGCATCAGGGCAACCGTCTGCTTGGAAAGCGTGCAAAGGGCCACCGTGCAGCCAAGTCGCGCCGCCGCCCAGGCCGCCTCCACGCCCGCATGGCCAGCGCCGACCACAACCACATCGAATTTGGGCATCTATAATGCTCTGTCTATCTGATTTACTTATTCTAAAGCGCTGTCTTGATCATACGGCTGGCGCCCGATGACAGGTCTTTGTCAAAGCGACCGTCCTCCCGATTCATTTACCAATGCAAAAACGCTCGAAGATGTGACGCAGCAGATCGTCGGTGGTTCGCTTGCCCGTGATTTCCTGAAGGTAGGACGCCGCCTCCTGCAGGTCCGCAAGAATGAACTCTTCCGAGGGTGACGACGTGGCCGACAGCGCATCACGCGCGCGACTCAGGGCCGCTCGAGTCGATTCCAGCAAGGCAATGTGGCGGACGTTTGTGACGAGCGGATCGTCATGGGTCTCGCTTTGCGCCCCCAGTGCCTGTGCCATTCGGTCTATCAATTGCGGCAGTCCCTCGCCCGTCTTCGTCGAGACCTCAACCGCGTCCACGAGGGCTTCCTGATCGACCGTCCATACCGCCGGCAGATCCGTTTTGTTGACGACGAGCACTCGCGCATCTGGTGACAACGAGTCGATCAGGGCCCGATCGGCCGCAGACAGCGCCCGCGATCGATCAAGAACGACGAGCCTGAGGTCGGCCGTGTCGGCCGCTCGGTGCGCGCGAGCGATGCCTTCCTGTTCGACGAGGTCACGCGAATCGCGGAGACCGGCGGTATCAACCAGGCCGACCGACAAGCCACGAATGTCGGCGCGTTCGGTGAGCAGATCGCGCGTCGTGCCAGGAATCGGCGTGACAATGGCGCGCTCGGCGTTGAGCAGCGCGTTGAACAAGCTCGATTTGCCGACGTTGGGCGTCCCGACAATCGCAACACTCGCGCCTTCTCGTATCAATCGCCCGCGACCAGCTTGCGTCAGGAGGGTTGCGACTTGCTCGGTCAACCCGCTGATCTCGTCGCCGACCGCCTGGCGCTGCACAAAGTGATAGCCTTCGTCCGGAAAATCGAGGGAGGCCTCGAGACGCGCCGTCAAATCAAAGAGGCGTTGCTCGAGCCCGGCAATCCGGACGGTCAGCGTGCCTTGAAGTTGATCGAACGCCGCTCGCGCCTGGAGCGGCGTGACCGCCTCGATCAAGTCTCCGACGGCTTCGGCCTGCACGAGGTCGAGTTTGCCGTTCAAGAACGCGCGCAGCGTGAACTCGCCAGGCTCTGCCAAACGCGCCCCCTTCGCGATCGCCTCACGCAACACGCCCTGCAAGACCATTGGGCTGCCGTGCACGCTGATCTCAGCGACCTCCTCGCCGGTATACGAGTGAGGTGCGACGAAGACCGTGACGATCACTTCATCACTCACCCCCAGCGTGCGCAGACGGGCAAGCGTCGCATGTCGAGCGACGAACGGCGAGGTGCGATGAACCAGATCGCGCGCGATCGCCGCCGATGCGGGACCACTGAGCCGGACGACACCCAGCCCGGAGCGTCCGATCGGCGTCGCGATTGCGACAATCGTGTCATCGGTGGCAAACATCGCGGTCAGGCGGTATCAACCGCAGGCGTGAAGGACGACGCCACGAAGGGCACGAAGGAAGATCTTTCCGTGCTTTGCTACTTCACCGAAATGATCACGGTTTTCTCGAAGGCGTCGCCAATGCTCTCCGAAGAGACGGATTCGACCTCGCCAACGGCCAGGTGCACGATTCGCCGTTCGTAGGGGTTGAGTGGGCCAATCTCCTGGGCGAGACCGGTATCACGCGCCTTCTGGGCGAGAAACGTCGCCATCTGTTTCAACTCGGCGTCCTTGCCACGACGATAGCCCAGGCAGTCGACGACCAGTCGCCGGCGCTCGTCCACTTCCTGTCGAAAGACGGCGGCAACAACATGCTGCAGCGCCGCCAGCGCTTCGCCCTGCCGTCGAATGAGCAATGACCCATCCTCACCCGTCAGATTGATGCGCAAGCCGTCCTCCATCTCCTCAGTCTCTGCCTTCAGCGTGAGCCCCATCGCGGAGACGACCTTCTCAACGAACGTGCCGATTTCAACAGGTGTAGCCATTGGGATCTAGTGAATGGGTGATTGGGTGATTGGGTGATTGGGTGATTGCGAATGGGTGACCCTTCACGGCTTCGAGCCGGCGCGCGCCGGCAGCTTCGGAGGCCCGAGCACTGAGTTGGTGAAGTACTGCTGGCCAATCGTCCACAGGTTGCTGACAAACCAGTAGATCACCAAGCCTGCCGGCGCAAAGAGCATCGTCACCGTGATCATGATGGGCATGAACATCATGATTCGCTGTTGCGTCGGGTCGGCGGACGCAGGTGTCATCCGCATCTGCCAGAACATCGAGGCACCCATCAACACTGGAAGGATGTAGTAGGTGTCGGCGCCCGACAGGTCTGGAATCCACAGAAAATCGTGCCCGCGAATTTCAATGGCCTGCCCGAGCATGGCGTAAAAGGCAAACAAGAAGGGCATGGTCAGGAGCGTTGGCACGCAGCCACTGGCTGGATTCACGCCCCGGCTCTTATAGAGCTCCATGACTTCCGTGTTCATCTTCTGCCGTTCAGGATCGGTGATCTTGTACTTGGCGTATCGTTCCTGAATGGCCTTCATGTGCGGCTGCAGCTCTTGCATCTTCCGCATCGAAACAACGCTCTTGTGACGGAGCGGCGCCATCGCGAGATTGATGAGGATCGTCAGAACGATAATCGCCCAACCCCAATCGCCGACGAATCCGTGGACCCACCGCAGCGCGTCGAGCAGTGGCGCGGCCAGCCAGGCGAACATCCCGAAGTAGATGGCGCGCGTGAACTCCGGATCGATGCTTCGCATCACATCGAGCTGCTTGGGGCCGACGAAAAAGCGGGCGTTCTCAGGAGCGGCGGGAAATTGCACCGCGTAGGCCACGTAATGGCCAATCACTTGTGGCCCCGAGGGCGCTGGTATCGACACCGGTCGATACTCGAGACGCAGCGGCGACGCGGGCTGCAGCACTGCGCTGATGAAGTAATGATCGTCCACCCCTGCCCATCGGAGCTGGCCTTCCCGGACGATGCCGCTGCCCATCGACGTGGCGGGCGCGCGCACGACCTCTCCGTCCTGGTGGTAAATCGCTTGCGCGAGATACGTGTAGGCCGGTGACAGGAAGGATCCGGGTTGTGTGCGAGCGATGCCGTCGCCGAGCCCAGGGCCCCACTCCACCGTCGGATTCAACACCTCGTTCCCCTGCTGCACCTGCGCGGTAAAGGACACGACGAACGAGGCGGGCTCAAAGGAAAACACCTTGCGGGCCCGGAGTCCCTCAGCCGTTTCCAGTTCGAAGGCGAGTGTGGCCGGCGTGGCCGTCGCGTCAACGGATGCGCCCTCGGCTCCAGATACCCGATACAGGGCGTCGTTCAGCCGCGTGGTGGCTGCGGCGTCGTCGATGCGCAGCGAGAATGGCCACGGCAGATCAGCCGGGATGGATTCGGGAATCAGATCCAGCGGCTGTCCCGCTTCGTTTTTGTACTCCTTGAGGACCCAATGCCGCAGGCGACCGCCCCGATTGCTAAAGACTGCCCGGACCTTTTGCGTCTCAACCGTGATTTCGCGTTCAGCAGTGTCGCCGACTAGCAGCGAAGGTGTGGCAGCAGGCAAGATCGGAGCCGCCGTCACAGGGGCCGGCGCGAGGGCCTCCGGCGCCGCGACTGTAGCGGCTGTAGCCGGCGTGGTATTGGCTGGCGGCGCAGGCGACGGGCCAAACAGTGCCTGAAAGGCGAACAGCACCACGAAGGAGAGGGTAATAGCGAGCAGAACGCGACGTTCCATCAGCGGGTCGGATGTGAGTGGGATGAATGTTCAGTCGGGTGGGGGACGGGATCGAGTCCCGACCCACCGAACGGGTGGCATCGGCACAGTCGGACCATTCCAAGCCACCCACCTCGGACGAGACCATGGCGAGCGATTGCCTCGGCGGTGTAATCGGCGCAAGTCGGGACAAACCGGCAAGTGCCCGTAAGCCACGGAGAAAACAGATACTTATACGCTCGTATAAGGGCGAGTGCCGCGCTTGCGGCGAGCCCCGGCAGCGGCTGACTGGTGGCGACGCAGGGCCCGATCGAGGAGTTCACTGAGTTCGCGCTCGAGGTCGAGGTAGGGTGCATCGGCGAATTGGCGGCGCGGGACAACGATGATGTCGAGGTGCGTATCAGGCTTCAGGTGGCGGAACAGTTCGCGTGCGAGGCGCTTGGCTCGGTTTCGGACGACCGCTCCACCAATCTTGCGGGTTGCCGCAATACCGAGACGGGCATGGTCACCATCATTGGCTATGACGAAGAGCGTCATGAGCCGGCCATTGAGCCGGGCTCCGGTCTCGTAGGCGCGCTCGAAATCCGCACGACGTCGAATGTGTTCTGCCGGCCTGAATCGAGGCATGACGCGCTGTCACGCCGGCATAAGGGCACAGCGTGCCGACCACGGAGCTATCGCTCGTCAGAGACCGTCAACCGCTTTCGTCCCTTCGCCCGGCGGCGTTTCAGGACCTGTTGACCATCCTTGGTCGCCATCCGGACCAGAAAACCGTGGGTCCGCTTGCGATGACGGTTGTTTGGTTGAAATGTACGCTTACCCTTCGCCATCGATGAGTCCTCGGGAAACTTCTGATTCTAGCACTAGCGAGGCTGCGCCATTGCACGTCGCGCGTGTGACTGGTGCGGCTCCGCCTCGCTAGGCAGCAGTATTAGCTTTGCCCCGCGCTCCATTAGCTTTGCCCCGCTCCGCGGGGCGGTCAGCGTAGGCAGTCTCGTCCCCGCGCAACCGCATCGATCACATCCCCAGTGCGGAAACGGGCATGCTAGGATCGCAGTTTCGCCTGGCGGAAGTTTTCCACAACTGTGGAAAAGGTTGTGGAAAAACCTGAGCAAACACGGCCGTGGCGGCGGCGGATCGCCGTTTTTCGGGCGTTTCCGCGATGCGAAGGGCCAGAAACGGCTCCAAACGGTTGTTTCGTTGCAGTGACGGTTGCAAAGACCGTGTAACACCGCGCTCGGCGCGAGGCGAAAGTCCGAAAGCACCGAGTTTCAGGGCGTCTACGAGCATGTCCGCCACCTCGATTTGGGAACAGGTCCTGAGCCGCATCGAATCCAAAGTCGGCCGGCACAGCTTTTCGACCTGGTTCAAGCCAACGTCCATGCTGGTCGACCACGGTGCCAAGGTTGCCGTGAAGGTCCCGACCGTACTGTTCACCGAATGGCTTCCCAAGCACTATTCGGTCGTGCTGGCCGAAGCGCTCAAGGACGTGGGCAGGCCCAACACGGAACTGGTCTTCATCCCAGACGACGGAAGCCCGCCGGAGTCGCCCGACCTCGTGGCTGAGCCGCCCTTGCTCGAAGCAGACCCCACGCATCCCGTCGTCAGCCAGGCGGGCCTCAACCCACGCTACACCTTCGATACTTTCATCGTCGGGCCCTCGAATCAGTTTGCCGATGCGGCCTGTCGCGCGGTCGCCGAAGCGCCGTCACGCTCGTACAACCCGCTGTTCATCTACGGCGGCGTCGGCTTGGGCAAGACGCATCTGATGCACGCCATTGGGCACTACGTCCTGCGGCACAGCCGCGGCATGAGGCTCACCTACATCTCGTCCGAACGCTTCATGAACGAGATGATCAACGCGCTGCGTTTTGACCGCATCCTCGACTTTCGCGAGCGCTATCGCAGCGTCGATCTGCTGCTGGTGGACGACATCCAGTTCGTCTCGGGAAAGGAAGGCACACAGAACGAGTTCTTCCACACGTTCAACGCACTGCACGACGCGCAGAAGCAAATCGTGATCAGCAGCGATCGCCCGCCGCACGAAATCCCTGCGCTCGAGGAGCGGTTGCGATCGCGATTCGAGTGGGGTCTCATTGCCGATATTCAACCGCCCGACATCGAGACGAAAGTCGCAATTCTCAAGAAAAAGGCCGAAACTGAAGGGGTTCCTTTGCCAGACGGTGTGGCGATGTACATGGCCAGCCGCTTCAAGTCAAACATTCGCGAGCTCGAAGGGTCACTTATTCGGCTGATCGCTTACGCGTCGTTGAGAGGGCAGGCGCTGACGCTGGAACTCGCGCAGGAGGTGCTGCGAAACGTCAAGGATTTGGACGAGAAGGCGATCACGATTGAGCAGATTCAGAAGTTCGTCGCTGATTACTACCAATTGAAGCTGGCCGACCTGAAGTCGCGGAACAACTCGAAGTCGATCGCCATGCCTCGGCAGGTCGCCATGTATCTGTGCAAGTCACTGACCCATGCGTCCCTCCCCGAGATCGGGCGCAGCTTTGGCGGCAAGCACCACTCGACGGTGATTCATTCGATCAAGAAAGTCGTAGACTTGCGGACCAGAGACGGGGCGTTCAACAACCTGATCAACAGCCTGTTGGAGTCGTTCAAGTAAGATTTCCACAACCCCATCTGTTGACGTCTTGTTGACGGCTCCAACCGACCCCGAACGAGCCCGGAAAGGCTCCGGTTGTCCACCCCGGTACCACAGAAAAATCCACAGTTTAAATTATTGATAGATTTGGGGTTACGAGCACGGCAAATTTCGTAAACAGCACCTACTTCCTGTATAATTTATTGTCTACTCTCATTACCTCAAATTGAGTCGTACACAGGGGTCCAAAGGACCCGTCCACCCGGGGACAACTTCATGGAACTGGTCGCCAGGAAAGCCGATCTTGTGCGGGAACTGCAATTCTTCCAGCAGATCGTTGAGCGCAAGAACACGATTCCCATCCTGGCGAACGTGCTGCTCGAATCGAACGGTAGTGAGCTGACGCTTCTCGCCACCGATCTCGAAGTGGCCTTGCGGAGCCGTTGCGAAGCCGCCGTCGACAAGGCGGGTGCCGTCACGCTACCCGCGAAGAAGTTGTACGAGATCGTGAGGGCGTTGCCCGAGTCGGACGTCAAACTCGCCACCGAAAAAGGCGGGTCTGGCGTGAAGGTGTCGGCCGAGAAGTTCGAGTCGCGAATGCCCACGCTGCCGCGCGAGGACTTTCCGAGTCTTCCCGAAGCAGGCGCAGGTGTGCGATCGACGATCAAGGGGAACGCGCTCCGCCAGATGGTGGCGAAGACGCAATTTGCGATTACGGGCGAAGACACGCGGTTTTATTTGAATGGCGCGTTGTTTCTGCTCCGTCCCGATGCGATGACGCTGGTCGCGACTGATGGCCATCGTCTCGCACTCGTGAATGCGCGCCGCGACCCGGCGGGCCCGGCGGGTGACGAGATCAAGGCCATTCTTCCGCGCAAGACGCTGGCCGAACTCTCGCGCCTGGTCGTGGACGACAGCGACGTCCAGTATGAGCGGGGCGAGAACCACCTGTTTTTCGAGATCGGGCCGCGCCTGTTGATCTCGCGAATGATTGATGGCCAGTTTCCGGCTTACGAGAAGGTCATTCCAAAAGCGAATGACAAGCGCATCGAGTTCGAGCGCGATCGTTTGACGAGCGCCGTCCGTCGCGTGTCGATTCTGTCGAATGAACGTTCTCGAGCTGTGAAGTTCCTGATTGACAAGGGGAAGGTCGAGGTCACGTCCAGCAGCCCGGAGTTTGGCGAGGCGCGCGAGCCGCTCAGCGTGGACTACAGCGGCCCGGCGATGACGATTTGTTTCAATGCGCAGTATGTTCAGGATTTCCTGAACGTTGTCGAAAGCGATGTGGTCGCGCTCGAGTTGAAAGACGAGGTAAGTCAAGCAGTAATGCGACCGGTCGGCGTTGAGGGTTACGACTACACCTACGTGATTATGCCGATGCGGGTGTGAGAGGGCACAGACAGGCCGATAAACGGGAAAGCCACCGAGACGCAGAGTCTCAGAGACAGCCAGTCAAGAAAGGTTCGGAGTCTCTGTGCCTCTGAGGCTTGTTTGTGATCACGGTTGCGGCGCGTGACATCGCCGCTGATTTGGAACCAAGTGTCCCAGACTGAAGAACAGATCACCAACGGCGCGGCGGACGAATACGGCGCGGAGAGCATCAAGGTCCTCGAGGGCCTCGAAGCCGTGCGGAAGCGTCCGGCGATGTACATCGGGTCGACAGGACCCTCCGGGCTCCATCACCTCGTCTACGAGGTCGTGGACAACTCAATCGACGAGGCACTGGCCGGGTTTGCGACCGAAGTCAACGTCACCATTCACATCGACAACTCGGTGACCGTGGTCGATAACGGCCGTGGCATCCCGACCGACTTGCACGAAAGCGGTCGGTCGGCGGCCGAGGTCGTCCTGACCGTGTTACACGCCGGCGGCAAGTTCGACAACAACAGCTACAAGGTGTCGGGCGGACTGCATGGCGTCGGGGTCTCTGTCGTCAATGCGCTGTCCGAGCGTCTGGACCTCGAGATCTGGCGCAACGAGCAGGTTTACCAGCAGGTCTATGAGCGTGGCGCGCCACAGGCCGATCTGGTCGTGACTGGAACCACGAAGAAGCGCGGGACGAAGGTCACGTTCAAGCCAGACAGTCAAGATTTTCGAGACGATCGAGTTCAGCTTCGACACGCTGGCGCAACGGCTGCGCGAGCTCGCCTTCCTCAATGCCGGGGTCACCATCACGCTCGACGATGAGCGCGATGAGAAGAACCACAAGTTCCACTATGACGGTGGCATCGTCTCGTTCGTCGAGCATCTCAATAAGAACAAGGGGCTCGTCAACGAGAAGGCGATTTACATGCGCGGCGAGCGGGAGGGGATTGAGGCCGAGATCGCTCTTCAGTGGAACGACGGCTACAATCCGCAGGAGTTCTCGTTCGCGAACAACATCAACACGCACGAAGGCGGTACGCACCTGTCAGGCTTCCGGTCCGCGCTGACCCGAACCGTCAACTCCTACGCGCAGCACAACAATCTGACGAAGGACTTGAAGGATGCGACCATCAGCGGCGATGACATCCGCGAAGGGATGACAGCGGTCATCAGCGTGAAGATTCCGCGGCCGCAGTTCGAAGGTCAGACAAAAACGAAACTGGGCAACACCGAGGTCAAGGGCATAGTCGAATCGATCGTCAATGATCGGTTGGGAGCCTACCTCGAGGAGAACCCCTCGGTCGCCAAGCGGGTGCTGATGAAGGCCATCGACGCTGCGCGGGCGCGCGAAGCGGCCCGCAAGGCTCGCGACCTCGTGCGCCGCAAGGGTGCGCTCGACGGCAGCTCGCTCCCAGGCAAGCTCGCGGACTGCCAGGAACGTGATCCCGCGCAGGCCGAGATCTACATCGTCGAAGGCGAGTCGGCCGGAGGGTCGGCGAAGCAGGGGCGCGACCGCCGCTTCCAGGCCATCCTGCCCATCAAGGGCAAGATTCTCAACGTCGAAAAGGCGCGCATCGACAAGATGCTCAGTTCAGACGAAATCAAGACGATCATCGCGGCGCTCGGCTGCGGCATCGGCACCGAAGATTTCGATCTGAGCAAGCTGAGATATCACCGCATCATCGTCATGACGGACGCGGACGTGGATGGCTCGCACATTCGCACCCTGCTGCTGACGTTCTTCTACCGCCAGATGACCGCGCTGATCGAGAACGGTCACGTGTTCATCGCTCAGCCACCGCTGTTCCGCGCCAAGCGTGGCCGTCAGGAGACGTTCATCAAGGACGAACGTGCGCTCGAGAACTTCCTCGTGCGGCGCGCCGTTGAGTCGCGGCACGTGCGACTCGCGGACAACTCCGAACTGTTCGGTGAAACGCTCGAGAAGCTGCTGCACGGCGTGATTGGCTATCGTCGCGTGATGCAAGGCGTCGAGCGGCGCGGACACCCACGCGACGTCGTGGAGGCGCTCCTCGACCGCGACGTGCGCGATCGTGCACTGTTCGAGAATCAGCTGGCGTTGGAGAACCTCGCGCTTCAGCTGACAACGCCCGTCCGCGAGGTGACGGTCGTGCGTGACGAAGAGCACAACGCATGGCAGCTGAGGATCGACGATCGATCGAACGGCTATCCACGCGTCCATCAGCTCGGCCCGGAGTTTGTGACCACGGGCGAGTACCGCACACTTGCCGCCAGCTACGCGGACATCCGCGATCTGGTTCGAGCGATGCGCAAGGGCCCGGTTGAGATTCGAACCGTTGCCGGCGGCCGCGAAGAGGAGCCCGCGGACGAGTCCGTGGAAAGTGCGACCGTGGAGCGTACCGCCGCGGAACAGAGTGCGCTCGAAGAGCTCGGTGTCGCGCCGAGGGAGCCCGATCAAGGTGCGGCGTCGGCGAGCACGGGCAAGCCCTCGCCGAAAGACAGCGGCACCCTGCAGATCCGGTCGCTCGACGAATTCGTCGAACACTTCATCGGGCTCGGTCGGAAAGGCATCGCGGTCAACCGCTACAAGGGGTTGGGTGAGATGAACCCCGATACGCTGTGGGCGACGACGATGAACCCGGAGACGCGCACGCTGCTGGAGGTCAAGGCCGAGGACCATACCGAAGCCGACCAGATGTTCACCACGCTGATGGGCGACCAGGTCGAACCGCGCCGGAAATTCATCGAAGAACACGCACTCGACGTGCGGAATCTAGACATATAGGGCGCAGGGCAGAGGGCACAGGGCGCAGGGCGCAGGAAGAGCTCGGCCCTACTGAACCCTAGGCTCTGTGCCCTGTGCCCTGTGCCCTGCTGCCCTGCGCCCTGACAAGATGACCACCGAACAACGTATTCCCGTAAACATCGAAGACGAAATGCGCCGCTCGTACCTCGATTACGCGATGAGCGTGATCATCGGGCGCGCGCTGCCTGACGTTCGCGACGGGTTGAAACCGGCGCATCGACGCGTGCTGTACGCCATGCGGCAGATGGGCCTGGCCTCGAATCGTGCGTATCGCAAGTGCGCGAAGATCGTCGGCGAGGTGATTGGCAACTACCACCCGCACGGCGATGTGCCGGCTTACGACACGCTCGTCCGTTTGGCGCAGGACTTCAACATGCGCTACACGCTGGTCGACGGCCAGGGCAACTTTGGATCCGTCGATGGGGATCCGCCGGCGGCCTATCGGTACACCGAAGCCCGCCTCGAGGCGTTGTCGGAATCGATGATGTCCGACCTCGACCGGGACACCGTCGACTACGTTCCCAACTTCGACGAAACGACGCAGGAACCGACGGTCCTGCCCACGCCGTTTCCGAGTCTTTTGGTCAACGGGTCGGCTGGTATCGCCGTCGGCATGGCGACCAACGTCCCGCCCCACAACCTGCGCGAGGTCATCGAAGGCGCGGTGTGGCTCATCGAGCAGACGCTGATGCCTCCGGCGCCCGGATCGCCGGCGCGGACGACCTTGACACGGGAGCAGAAGCTCAAGGGGCTCATCGAGCGTATTCCCGGTCCCGACTTCCCCACCGGCGGGCTCATCGTGGGGCGCTCGGGGATCCGCGAGGCGTATCTGACCGGCCGCGGTGGCGTGCAGATGCGCGCCAAGGCAGAGATCGAGCCCATGAAGAAGGGCGATCGCTCGCAGATCGTCATCACCGAAATTCCGTATCAGGTCAACAAGGCGAGGCTGCTCGAACGCGTTGCCGACCTGGTTCGCGACAAGACCATCGAAGGCATCTCTGACATTCGTGACGAGTCGGATCGCGACGGCATGCGCGTCGTGATCGAGTTGAAGCGCGGCGAGGTGGGCGAGGTCATCCTCAACAACCTCTACAAACACACGCAACTGCAGCAGACGTTCGGCATCATCATGCTCGCCATCGTTGCCGGTCGGCCGCGCGTGCTGACGTTGCTCGAAGTCATCGAGGAATTCGTTCAGTTCCGACGCGAGGTCGTCCGCCGGCGCATCGAGTTCGAGCTTCGCAAGGCCGAGGCGCGGGCGCACATCCTCGAGGGCCTGCGGATTGCCCTCGACAAGCTCGACGCCGTGATCGCGCTGATTCGAGCGTCGAAGAATCCACCGGAGGCAAAGGCCGGACTGGTCTCCGAATTCGGGTTGAGTGAGCTGCAGGCCCAGGCCATCCTCGACATGCAGCTCCAACGGCTGACCGGCTTGGAACGCCAGAAGATCCTCGACGAACTGGCCGAGCTCGTTGCGCTCATCGGAAGCTTGCGCGAAATTCTCGCCAGCGATCGATTGCTGCTCGAGATCATCATCGACGAGCTGCACGGCGTGCAGAGCAAGTTCGGCGACGACCGGCGCACGACCATCCTGGACCAGGAAGGCGAGCTGAGCATCGAGGATCTCATCGCGGACGAGGACGTGGCGATCACCGTCACCGATACCGGCTACATCAAACGGACACCCATATCGACCTACCGCAATCAAAAGCGAGGCGGCAAAGGCCGCATCGGCATGCGCACGCGCGAAGAAGATGTCGTCAACCACCTGTTCGTGGCCTCGACCCATGCCTACATGATGGTGTTTTCGGATCGGGGCCGGGCGTATTGGCTCAAGGTTCACGAGATCCCGGACGTCGGCCCGGACGGCAAGGGCAAAGCCATCGCCAACCTCGTGCAGATGCAGCCAGGGGAGAAAACAGCGGCAATGTTGCCCGTTCTGGACTTCGACGAGAAGCATTTCATCGTCATGGGGACGCGCAAGGGCTCGATCAAGAAGACCGAGCTGCCATCGTTCAGCAACCCGCGGGCGGGCGGCATCATCGCGATGGGCATTGAAGAAGACGACGAGGTGATGGCCGTCCGGCTGTCCGACGGCGAAAGTCAGATCTTCATCGGCACACGAATGGGGATGGCGATCCGCTTCAGCGAAAATGATGTCCGGAGCATGGGACGAACAGCATACGGCGTCCGCGGCATTCAGTTGCGAGAGGGCGATCAGGTGGTGGCGATGGAGGTCGTCAAGCCCGGTGGCACCCTCCTGACGGTCACTCAGAAGGGGTACGCCAAACGAACGGATCTCGAGGAGTATCGGGTGCAAAGCCGCGGCGGGCTCGGCCTGAAGAACCTCGAGATTACGGAGAAGAACGGCCCGGTGGTGGGCATCGCCCAGGTGCACGAGAACAACGAGCTGCTGGTCATCACCCAACAGGGCAAAATCCTGCGTACGCCGGCTGCCGACATTCGCACGATTGGCCGGGCGACGCAGGGCGTTCGTGTCATGGATCTCGGTGAAGACGACAGCGTCGTTTCGGTCGCCCTTGTGGAACGTGATGAAGAAGTAGTAGCGTCTCCGCCAGAGGAGGGCTAGATGTCAGTATCGAAGGTCCGCGCGACGATGGCCATTGCTCTAGCGATTGCACCGCTCGCGTTGCTCACGGCCGCCTGCTCCGCCCCACCCGAGCAGCAGACGCTGAATCAGTTCTTCCGAGCCGCACGCACGCGCGACAACGAAACGCTGGCGCGCATGTCAGCCGTCGTCTTCGACCCTCGTCAGCAGGGGGAAGTGGTCGACTTCGAGATTACCAACGTGTCGGAGGAGCGTCGCAGCCCGCTGGAGTTCAAGACGCTCATCGATGCCGAGCGGAATGCCACCGCCTCGGAACTCGAATATCGCAAGAAGCGGCTCGAGTGGGAGTCGAACAACCGCCAAGCGCTTGAAGCCATCGCCAAGATGGAACGTGACCCCAAAGCGAAGTTTACCGCCGCGCAGCAGGCCATGAAGGCTGAATGGGAGAAGTGGCGCAGCGAGGCCTCGACCATGCAGAAGGCCACGTCCGCGGCCAAGGCCGCCCTCGCCGCGGCGACGGGTCCGGCCGAAGCCTCCCTGTCGCAGCCTGGCCAGCCGCCGCTGGCGCCTGAGAAGTTTCAGGGCGAGTTGCTGAGCAAGGACGTGACGCTCAACGCCGAAGTCCGCGCGCCCGGCGGCCAGACCTCACAGAAGACCTTGGTCGTCACGATCCAGCGGGTCTCGGGCACGATGGACGGGGCTCAGCGGAGCGGCCGGCCGATCATCACGCGGATTCAGGGAGCGTAGCGGCGAGAGTTTTCAGTTACCAGTTGTCAGTTCAAAGGGCTTCGGATCGAATTGGCAGAGCGGCCCTTTGAACTGTTCACTGGCAACTGGAAACTGATCAGGCGAGCTCGAGCTTGGCATACCGAGCCCGCAACGTTTTGGTTCCCACCGATCCAAACCGCACCACCAGTTTCATATCGTCGTCCAGCTCCTCGACGCTGAGGACCGTACCGACGCCGAACTGACCGTGGCGCACTTTCTTCCCTGCCGCCAACCCTCCAGGCACCGCCTGGTTTTCTTGCGCATAATCGAACGTCGCGGACTCGTCGCGGGCGCGAGGCGGACGCCCTCGACGACCGTACGGATTGGCGCGATACTCCCACCCGCCTCTCGTGCTGGCGTAGGGTGAGATGTAGGTCGAAAACTCCTGCTCCACAAGGTCGGATGGAATTTCATCGAGAAAACGTGAGGGCTGCGTGGCCTGGTAGTCGCCAAACACGCGACGCCGGGCGGCGCTGGTCAACACGAGCCTGGACCTCGCCCGAGTGATACCGACATAGCAGAGTCGTCGCTCCTCCTCCAGCTCCGACTCGTCCTCGGCCGAGCGCGAGTGCGGGAACAGACCTTCTTCGAGGCCGGCCATCACCACGACTGGAAACTCCAGGCCTTTGGCGGAGTGCAATGTCATCAGCAGCACCCGCGCCTCGCGATTGCCCTGCACCTTGTCGACGTCGGACAAAAGCGAGAGTCGATCGACGAACCCGGCCAGGGACGGCTCGGCCTCGCGAGTCTCATACTCTCGCGCCGCGGACACGAGCTCCATCAGGTTTTCAATCCGTGCCTCGGCTTCTTCGCTCCGATCCTCCCGAAGATCCCGCAGATACCCTGATTGATCGAGCACTTTGCCGAGAGCAATCGAGACCGATTCGTGGCGTGCCATCTCGGCAAGCGTGACGATCAGATCACGAAACGCGGCGAGTGCCGCCACCTGTCGCGGATTCAGGAGCCGCCGGTCAACGGCCGTGACGAGGCGGGTCCACAATGAGTTCGAGACGACCTCAGCCTGCAACCCGGCGAGCAGTGGCGGGAGTGTGCCGTCGGGCTGCCCCACATCCACCCGTTCGAGCGCTTCCATCACCCCCTTGCCGATGCCTCGGGATGGAACGTTGATGATGCGCCGCAAGGCCAGGTCGTCGTACGGATTCTGAATCAGCTTGAGGTAGGACAGCGCGTCCTTGATTTCCTTGCGTTCGTAGAACCCGACGCCACCGAGCACGACGTACGCGATGTTGGCCTGCCGGAGACCGTCCTCGACCGAGCGGGACTGCGCGTTGGTCCGGTACAGCACCGCCATCGTGTGCTCAACGTCGTCGACCAGCGCCTGGCGGGCCACGCGCGTGATGTAATCGGCCTCTTCGAGCTCGTCAGCGCCGCGGAAGTAGACGATCTTTGACCCGCCCTTCCGGTCGGTCCACAGCGTCTTGTCCTTGCGGTTCCGATTGTTGGCGATCACCGCCGAAGCGGCGTCCAGAATGACCTGCGTCGAACGGTAGTTGCGTTCGAGGCGAACGACGACGGCTTCGGGAAAGTCGGTTTCGAAATCCAGGATGTTGCGAAGATCGGCGCCGCGCCACTTGTAGATCGACTGATCCGGATCGCCGACCACGGCAAGGTTGCGATGGCTGCTGGCGAGCTGTTTGATCAACAGATACTGCGGTCGATTGGTGTCCTGGTATTCGTCAACCATCACGAACCGGAATCGCTGCGCATACTTCTCGCGGATCGTGGGCACGCGCTCGAAGAGGTCGACTGTCTTGAGCAACAGATCGTCGAAGTCGAGTGCACTGGCATCCTTGAGGGCACGCACGTATCCCGAGAAGAGGCGCGCCACTTCACGATCGCGGGGATTCCAACTCTTCTCGAACACTTCGGGACCTTCCATCCGATTTTTGGCGTGGCTGATACGGCCCAGGACGGCGCGCGGTTGATAGGAGTTGTCGTCGAGGCCGTACTCCTTGACCAGTTGCTTGATCACCGATTGCTGATCGCTCGAATCGTAGATGACGAAGTCGCGCGACAAGCCGATATTGGGCGCCTCGCGACGCAGCAGCCGGGCGCATAAGGCATGAAACGTGGAAATCCACATCGTCTGGCAGTTGGTTCCAAGGAGGCTCTCCACACGGTGCCGCATTTCCGCGGCCGCCTTGTTCGTGAAGGTGACGGCGAGCACGCCCCCGGTGGGCGCCAGGCGCTCAGCGACCAGGTATGCGATTCGATGCGCGATGACACGTGTCTTGCCCGACCCCGCGCCCGCGAGGATGAGCAATGGTCCTGTCGTGTGTTGAACGGCAGCTTGCTGTTCGGGATTGAGGCTGGAGAGGAAGTCCATTTCGCCAGTGATCAGTGGTCGGTGGTCAGTGGTCGGTGCGGCTCCGATCACTGGCCACTGGCCACTGGGCCACCGACTATTCTACCGTGACGCTCTTGGCGAGATTCCTCGGTTGATCCACGTCACACCCGCGCCTGACCGCGATGTGATAGGCAATCAGCTGGAGTGGGATCACGATGGCAATGGGAGCTAGCTCCGAAGGCATCGCAGGAAGTGAAATGATCGAGTCAGTATTGCGATCCAGGACGCTGTCGAGCGTGGTATCGCCCACGGTGGCAAGCGCGATCACCGAACCGCCGCGCGCCTTGGCTTCCTGGATGTTTCCAAGCATTTTCTCGTAGACGTGATCGGCGGGCGCAATCGCGACCACCGGCATCTGCTCGTCGATGAGAGCAATTGGGCCGTGCTTCATCTCGCCGGCCGGGTACCCTTCTGCGTGGATGTAGGAGATCTCCTTGAGCTTGAGCGCACCTTCGAGCGCAATCGGGTAGTTGATCCCCCGTCCCAGAAACAGGAAATCACTCCGGTTGTAGAACCGCCCGGCAATCTCCTCCACTTGCCTGCTCGTTTGGAGGACCTCGTCGAGAAGGTGCGGCAACGCCAGGAGCTCGGCGATGAGTGCGCGGCGCCGAGCCTCGTCGAGTGTGCCGCGTACCTGGCCCAGGTACATCGCCAGCAGGTGCAAGGCGACCAGTTGGCAGGTGAACGCCTTGGTTGAGGCCACACCGATCTCGGGTCCGGCGTGCGTGTACAGCGTCCCTTCGGCTTCGCGCGTCGCCATGCTGCCAACAACGTTGCAGATCGCGAGGCTGCGGGCGCCCTTGGCCTTTGCTTCGCGAAGCGCGGCCAGTGTGTCGGCGGTCTCGCCTGACTGGGTAATCACCACCGTCAGCGTTCGTTCATTAACGATGGGACGTCGATACCGAAACTCTGACCCGTAGTCCACTTCCGTCGGGATGCCTGCCAGCTGCTCGATCAAAAACTTGCCGACGAGGCCTGCGTGCCACGACGTGCCGCACGCGAGCAGCTGGACCTTGTCGATCGACTGCAGGTCGTCATCGGTCAGCGACATTTCATCGAGGAAGACGAGTCCCGTGTCCTGCGAGACTCGGCCGAGGATGGTTTCGCGCACAGCGGTCGGCTGCTCGAAGATCTCTTTGAGCATGAAGTGCTTGTAGCCAGCCTTTTCCGCTTGTACCGGATCCCATGTGATGCGGTGGGCCCGCTTGTCGATGACTTGTCCGTCGAGATTGGTGAAAGTCACGCCTGCCCGCGTGACAACGGCCATCTCTCGATCGTCGAGAAAGCTCACGTCCCGCGTGTGCTGAAGGATCGCGGGAATATCGGAGGCAACGAACCACTCTTTGTCGCCGAGTCCCACGACGACCGGCGGCCCATTACGAACGGCGACGATCTTTTCCGGATCATCAGACGACAGCAGGACAATCGCAAACAGTCCACGCAACTGCTTCAACGCCCGACGGACGGCGCTTTCGAGCCCGTCACTTCCCCACTCGGCCTCGACCAGGTGCGCTACGACTTCCGTGTCGGTTTCGGTAACGAAGCGGTGGCCCCGGGCCTGCAGCGTGCGCTTCAGCTCGAGATAGTTCTCGATGATGCCGTTGTGAACGACCACGATCTTGCCGGTGCAGTCGCGATGCGGGTGGGCGTTTTCCTCAGTGGGCCGTCCATGTGTGGCCCATCGTGTGTGGCCCAGCCCGTACTCACCAGAGAGCGGATCGGTTGCGAGGACCTCTTCGAGCTTGTGCAGCTTGCCTGCGCTCCGACGGACATCGATGCCGTGGCCATTGACTACTGCCAGCCCGGCAGAGTCGTAGCCGCGGTATTCGAGCCGGCGCAGTCCTTCGATCAGCACAGGAACGACCGGCTTGGGCCCGATGTAACCGATGATGCCGCACATATAGCAATCTTGTCAGTTTTCAGTTGCCAGTCGCCAGTTCAAAGAGAGCGATTCCGCGATCGCCAGTTCACACGTCTTCTCCCTTTGAATTGGTAACTGACAACCGCGAACTGTCGTGCTGCCGCTTGGCTACCCACCCCTCTTTGTTTTCCTGTCTTGCGCGACCGATTCCGAGCGAGCCGGGGGCGACATCGGTCGTGATGGCGGAGCCGGCCGCCACATAAGCTTCCCGACCAATCGTCACCGGGGCGACCAGCGTCGAGTTGCTGCCGATAAAGGCGCCGTCTCCAATGACCGTCTGGTGCTTGGCGGCGCCGTCGTAGTTGCAGGTGATTGTCCCGGCGCCGACATTGACTTCGGCGCCAATGGTGGAGTCCCCGAGATACGCCAGGTGATTCGCCTTGCTGCCAGCGCCCATGGTCGTCTTCTTCAGCTCCACGAAGTTGCCCACCCGCGCCTTCTCGCCCAGCTTGGCACCGGGTCGGAGGTGCGCAAACGGGCCGACCGACGCGCCTGCGGACACGATCGCATCCGAGACCACCGTGTGGTTGCGAATGATGGCGCGATCTCCAATGGTCGAGTTGACGATCCGGCTTCCCGAGTGAATCTCGCAGGCGGCTCCAATTTGTGTCGTGCCTTCGATAAACACGCACGGATAGACGACTGTATCGGGCCCGATGACCACATCGGAGTCGATGTAGGTGGTCGCCGGATCGATCAACGTGACGCCGGCCGCCATGAGCTCTTCGTTCTTTTGCTGTCGCACCATCAGGCTTACCTCGGCAAGTTCTGTTCGACTGTTGATTCCACGAATCTCAACCGGATCCGCCACGCTGAACGTGGTGACGACGCGCCGCCGCCGTCGGTAAATCGCGACCAGGTCCGGCAGGTAGTACTCTCCCTGCGCATTGTGAGAGGCCACCTTGTCGAGGGTCCCGAACAAAGACTCCAGCGCGAAGGCGTAGATGCCCGAATTGATCTCGGTGATCTTTCGCTGAACGGGTGAGGCGTCCTGCTCCTCGACGATGCGTACGATTCGACCCTGCGACCGGACGATGCGACCGTACCCGAACGGACGCGGGGCAACCGCCGTCAGAACCGTTGCGGCCGCGTTCGCCTCGTGATGAGTGTCGACCAGCCCGCGTAGGGCCTGCCGTGAAAGAAGCGGGACATCCCCCGAGAGGAGGACGACGGTCCCACTCTTGCCCGAAAGCAGCGGTGCGGTTTGAAGGAGCGCGTGCCCCGTCCCCAACTGAGGCTCTTGCACCACGAAGTGCGTATTGGCCCTTCCTGCAAGGTGAGATTGCACGAGGTCGGCACCATGACCCACAACGACGGTCGTCGAGTGGGGCGCCAGCGAATCGGCGGTATCGACGACGCGATCAATCAACGCGCGGCCCGCGACTCGATGCAGCACCTTCGGCAACTCGGACTTCATGCGAGTGCCTTTGCCGGCAGCCAGAATGACGACGTGAAGGTCGGCCATGTGCTGGAGATCGGGCGTTCCAAACCCGAGTGGTCTTACGAGAGCAGCGTGGTGAAACCAGCAGCGCCGCGGAGAGCGTCGAGATCGGGATCGACCCGTGCCAGCGAACGGTTCTCCGGGTTGGCCTCGATCGCCTGTGCCAGATAGCGTATCGCGAGTTTAGGGTCGCGACGCTCCGAGTGCACGATGGCGAGCATGTAAAGGGCTTGGTCGTTTGCCGGCTCATCCATACAGACACGGTCCAGGTAACAGGCTGCCTCCTCGAGGTTGCCCGCATTCAGTGCCAACGTGGCGGCATACAGGCGTTCGCGATTGTCCGCGGGGTTGGACGTGGGCGGTGAGAGCTGTCGAAAGCAGATGGCGAGGAACAACCGTGAGCGTTCGAGAAGGTCAGGCTCGCCCGCGCGGATCGTGGTCAAGTGACCGAACAACTCAGCGGCCCTGGAGTAATTATGCTGTTGGAGCATGCGCATGGCCTGCTCGAAACGCGAGTGCCTCCGCATGCGCGGAGTGGTCTCGTTGAGTCTTCGATAACGGTGACACGTCAGAGACGCCGGGACATTGCGCCGAGACGGCTGCAGGTCGCGGTGGGCGTCGGGGCTTCGCCATGACCGTACTGATGAGCTAGCAGGGTAGCAAAAGCGATTTTCGCTGGTCGAGACGAGGGGCAATTCAGATCATGGGTAGAATTAGGTTATTTACCATACAATTTGGCTCTCTCCAAGGCCGTGTAAACGTCCTTCTGTGATCGACCAGTCCGACGAGCCAATTCTCTGATGCCGGCTCGTCGACTGAGCCCGTTTTGTTCTGTTATTTGACCAAACAATGCATTGACTTCTTCATCCGTGAGGTCGCGTGCGGGGGCCGAATCGACAGACCTCGGGGGAATGATTATGACGAATTCCCCTCTCGGGTCGCCAATCTCCGCTTCGAGTGTCTCCAGCGGGCCCTCCATCCACTGTTCGTGAACCTTGGTGAGCTCACGAACCAGATAAATCTGGCAATTGCCCAAAACAGAACGCAGCTCGCTGAGAGTCTTCCGGAGGCGATGCGGTGCCTCGAAGCAAATGCAGGCGAACGCTGGGAACTCAACCAGTCGCGCGAGCGCCAGTTTACGGTCCTTTGACCTAGTCGGGAGAAATCCAATGAACACAAATCCTTGGGATTCGACGCCGGCGACGCTCATCGCGGCGGTGACAGCACTTGGCCCGGGCACCGGTTCGACCCTGATGCCCGCATCCCGTGCGGCCCGTACGAAGCTCGCGCCGGGATCGGAAATGCCCGGTGTTCCCGCGTCAGTAACGAGGGCTATAGACTCCCCCGTTTTTAGACGAGCGACCAGTTGAACGCGTCGCCGATGCTCGTTGTGCTCGTGAAGGCTGACGAGAGGCGTCCGTATGTCATAGTGTCGCAGGAGGTTACCGCTGCGACGGGTATCCTCCGCCGCCACCACCGCCACTTCCCGGAACACCCGCAAGGCGCGCAGCGTGATGTCCTCGAGGTTGCCGATGGGAGTGGCGACCACGAAGAGCGTCCCCGACTCGGGGCTCTCCATGCACGGATTTTATTGTACGATTGGGAGTTCACCCGTCGCCGGCTGAGCCGGCTCATCACAAGGATCAGGTTTGATCGAAGCCAAATGCACGCTGCCGAACCATTCCCGCACTTTGTCGACGACTACCTGAACTACCTCTACGAGGCCCTCCCGACCAGTGCGACGCTGGACGGTGTTCATCTTCACGACGACCTGCTCGAGGACTTCCGCCGCCCGGCGATCGACTCCCATCTGAGTGCGCTGGCAGGGTTTGCCCGCCGACTGGATGCCATTCCGGTCGCGCCGCTACCAGAGACCGAGCAAGTGGAACACGCCATCGTCGCGTCGAACATTCGCGCCCGACAGTTCGATCTCGAAGGGGTGCGTTCGTGGGAACGCAATCCCCAGGTGTACGCCGATGTCATCGCGTCGAGCCTCGCCGCGCAGGTGATTTTCGATTACGCCCCTGAGCAGGAACGTGCCCGCCGCATCCTGTCCAAGCTGCGACAAACACCCCGACTCATTCAGGCTGCTCGGGACAACGTCAAGGAGCCGCCGGCGATTTTCGTGAAGGTCGGACTCGACACCCTGCGCGGCGTGATGTCGTTCATCAATACCGATCTGCCGCGCGCGTTTCACAGCCTGGACGACCTGCACCTCCTCGCTGATCTCGCCGACGCTTCAACGGAGGCGGTCGAATCCATTGGTGGGTACGTCGACTATCTCGAGAACGACATGCGTCCGAGGGCCAAGGCCTCGTTTCGTCTCGGACGCGACAACTTCGAACAGAAGCTGCGCCTCGAGGAGGGCATTTCGGTCCCCATCGATCGGCTGCTCGCGATCGCTGAACGCGAGCTTCATGCGACGCAGGAGGAATTCCGAACGCTCGCGGGTCGCCTGAACGGCGGCGACCCCATCGAATCGTGGCGCACAGCCAAGCAGCAGACGCATCCGGCACCGGGCCAGCTGCTCGCGACCGCGCGCGAGCAACTGGGTGAGCTCCAGACCTTTCTGCAGCGCAACGCCATCGTCTCGCTGCCATCCGACGCGACGGTCGAAGTCGCCGCGACCCCCGAGTTCTTCCGATGGTCGTTTGCCAGCATGTGGACGCCAGGTCCGTTCGAGACGCGCGCGTCGCGGGCCATGTATTACCTCACGGACGCCGATCCGTCGTGGCCGCGCGACCGTCAACTGGAGCATCTGCGCGACTTCAATATCCCGACGCTGTGGACAATCTCGATTCACGAGGTATTTCCCGGTCACTTCCTGCATTTCCAGCACCTCCGCAACGTGGAATCGAAAGTGCGCCGCTCGACGCTGTTTGCGCCTTCGTCGTATCTCGAGGGGTGGGCGCATTACTGCGAACAGATGATGCTCGAAGCGGGGTTTGGTGGTCGCGACTACACCATGAAGCTGGGACAACTGGCCGAGTCGCTCGTGCGGCTCGCGCGCTTCGTCGTCGGGATTCGGTTGCATACGGATGATTGGTCCGTCGAGCAGGGGATGCGGTTCTTCCGCGACGAAGCGTTTCTCGAGGAGTCGAGCGCACGTCGCGAAGCCGAGCGCGGGACCTTCGACCCCACGTATCTGGTGTACAGCGCCGGAAAATTGGGGCTCCTCAAGCTGCGCCGCGACTGGCAGGAGCAGCAAGGAGGCAAGCCGTCACTGCGCGCTTTTCATGACACGCTGTTGTCGCAGGGATCGGCGCCGCTCTGGGCGCTGCGGCGCTTGATGCTCGGCGGAACGGGCGACGGCCAGAGCGCGCGCGCGGCTGACGCCGTTCTCGAGTAACGACATTGCCGCTCTACGAATATCAGTGCGACGCGTGCGGCCAACGTTTCGAGGTGATTCAGAAGTTTTCGGATGCCGCGATCGCCACGTGCGTGAAGTGCGGTGCGGGCCCGGTTCAGAAGCTGCCCTCGTCGCCGGCGATCCAGTTCAAAGGTTCGGGATGGTACATCACCGACTATGCACGTGCGGGCAAGAGCGACGGTGCCGGCACGGGCGACAAGTCCGAGAAATCAGGCGACGCTGCTAGCGGCGAATCGAAGACCGCCTCCACGAGCGAGTCGTCCAGCGAAGGGAAGGGCGAGACCAAGGCGGGCACTAAGAGCGAGTCGAAGAGCGAGTCGAAGAGCGAGTCGAAGCCGGAATCCAAGCCGCCGGCGACGTCGTGAGAGTCATCTTCGTGCTTCGTGTTCTTCGTGCGATCGTTCCGCCTTTCTGACTTCTATCGTTGAACTGGCGTCCCGAGATCGAGGCTTTCCAGGTACGCTCGGAAGGGCTCGGCGAGGTCAGGTCGTCGCAGCGCGAAGTAAACCATCGCTTTCAAGTAGCCCAGCTTGTTGCCGGTGTCGTGCCTGACACCTGAGATTTCGCAGGTGTAGATCGGTCTCGACTTCAGCAGGCGGCGCAGCCCGTTGGTCAACTGAATCTCACCGGTCCGATCCTCAGATGTCGCCTCGAGCGCGGGATAAATGTCGGGTGTCAACAGGTAGCGGCCAATGATCGCGAGGTTGGATGGCGCCTCCGAGCGCGGCGGCTTCTCAACCAGGTCGCGCACGCGATGAACAGTGGGTCCCAGCGACTCGGCGGGATCGACGTCGACGATCCCGTAGTTTGACACGTCGGATTCAGGGACGCGCTCGACCGCGAGCACCGGGGCGTCCAATCGGTTGTAGACCTCGATCATCTGCTGCAGCGCCGGCGGACTCGCGTCGATCACGTCATCGCCCAGGACGACGGCAAACGGCTCGTTGCCAACCAACGCCTTGGTCACCAGTACGGCGTGTCCCAGTCCCAGCGGCTCGCCCTGTCGCACGTAGCCGACGTTGATGAGGTTGGAGATCTTTCGAATCTCATTGAGGAGATCGGTCTTGCCACGACGCTCGAGCAGCGCTTCGAGCTCGGACGAGACGTCGAAGTGATCTTCAATCGCGTTCTTGCCGCGGCCGGTCACCAGAATGAGATTGGAGACACCCGACGCCACCGCCTCCTCGACACCGTATTGAATGGTGGGCTTGTCGACGAGCGGCAGCATCTCCTTTGGTTGGGCTTTGGTTGCGGGGAGGAATCGCGTTCCAAGACCAGCGGCGGGGAAGACGGCCTTTCTGATGGGTTGCGGCATTCGCTATAGGATAACTCTCGAAATGTTGGACCCTGCATTCATTCGTGACGAAGTTGATACGGTGCGCCAGCGTCTCGGCGCACGCGGCGTCGATCTGAGCGCGGAGCTCGAGCAATTGGCGACGCTCGAGGCACAGCGCCGCGAAAAGATTCCCGTTCTCGAAAACCTGAAACGGGAGCAGAACGCGGCTGCCGACGAAGTGGCGCGCGCCAAGCGTCAAGGCCTGAATGCGACGCCGATCGTCGAGGCCAACAAGCAGCGCGCGCAGACGATCAAGCAACTGGAGACCGAGCTGTCATCGGTCGAACAGCAACGCGCCCACCTCCTTGCCACCATCCCGAACATCCCGCACGAATCGGTGCCGGTTGGCGCGAGCGCAGCCGACAACGTCGTGGTAAGAACCTGGGGCGAGCCGCCGGCCTTTGACTTCGAACCGAAGGCACATTACGACCTCGGCCCGGCGCTCGGGATACTCGACTTCGAGCGGGCGACAAAGATCTCGGGCGCGAGGTTCGCCATTCTGACCGGTGCGGGCGCTCAGCTCGAGCGCGCGTTGATCAACTTCATGCTGAGCCTGCATTCAGGGTCGCATGGCTACACCGAAATCGAGCCGCCGTTCTTGGTCTCGAGCGCGACGCTATACGGGACGGGGCAGCTGCCGAAGTTCGAACGGGATCTTTTCAAGATTGCAGGTGACTGGGATCTGTATTTGATCCCCACTGCCGAAGTTCCAGTGACGAACCTGTATCGCGGCGAGATTCTCGATGGCCGCAAGTTGCCGCTCAAGTACACGTCTTATACGCCCTGTTTCAGGAGCGAGGCCGGATCCTACGGCGCCGACGTTCGCGGGCTGATCCGCCAGCACCAGTTCGACAAAGTCGAACTCGTGAAGTTCAGCCGCGCCCGAGACGTCCTATGACGAGCTCGAGCGGTTGACCGCCGATGCTGAACGGGTGTTGCAGTTGCTCGGCCTGCCGTATCGGACAGTTCTTCTCTGCACCGGCGACATGGGGTTCTCGGCGGCCAAGACCTATGACATCGAAGTCTGGCTCCCGAGCCAGAAGGCGTACCGAGAGATCTCGTCCTGCTCGAACTGCGAGGCGTTTCAGGCCCGGCGCGCGGCGATTCGGTATCGCCCGGAGGGATCGGGCAAGGCCGAGTTCGTTCACACACTCAACGGATCGGGGCTGGCCGTTGGCCGTACGTGGATCGCGATCGTCGAGAACTATCAGCAGGCTGATGGGTCGATTGTGATTCCCGAAGCGCTGCGGCCGTACATGGGTGGCCGCCAGAAAATCGAGCGAGTCGAGTGAAACTCCGCGACCAACCGGTACGAAAATGGCGCGCGTCCGGGCCCGATCGTCAGCGAACGACCACTTCCTGGGACGGTAGACTGGCCCCGCACCAATTGATGGCGTACACGCGCACGTAGGCGCCAAAGCCAGGCGCCACCGGCGCGTTCAGCGTCAGCGCGTGGCCGATGACGCCTTCGAAGACATCGTTCCCGCCGGGGCTGGTACCTGCCTGCACGCCGTACGCGATTGCGCCAGGCGTCGGCGTCCACGAGATCGACGCCAGGCCGTCACGCACGGAACCTGAGACACCAGTGGGGGCTGGGGGCGGCGCACTGCACCCGGCGCCACCACTATCGCCATCCGTGGAAAAGCTGACCTCGTTCGACGGGACGCCAACGTGTGTGGTCGTGCGGGGGATGACTCGGACGAAGAACCTGCCTGGTCCAACCGTTGCTGTGAGCTCGTTGACCACGCCCACTGATCCGCGGAAGACGTTGCTCAGTCCGCTGGCGCGGCCCGCTTCAACGACATAGTCGACGATCTCCGTGCTGCTCCTGGCGTGCCATCGCAACGTGACTGTCGAACCGCTGACGACTGCCGGTTCGAGAATGACTCCAGAGGCAGCTTCGATCACCGCCGAAACCGGGGGCGCCTTCGCTCCGAGATGCGGCTTGGGTTTGTATGCGGCAACGGTGAAGTAATAGCGCCGTCCCACCGCGCCATTGAAATAGGTGAAGGAGGTGCTTGGGCCGACGTCAACCGCTTCGGTGTATACGCCCGGTTGGGTGCCGATAAAGACCGCGTACCCTTCGGAATTGTCAGTGTTTGCGTCCCACGCGATGGTGACTGGGACGCCGGATTGCCCCGCCGCCGCCGACGGGATGCTGACGACACACGCGAAGCAGAGGGACCAGAACAGAAACCGACGAATCATCAAGGACTCCCCGCGTCCTTGGTGAATACGGCGACGCAGTGCGCTGAGTCATGGAGCGAAAATGCCGAGGCAATGCGGAACGCAACGTGACGCGGAGGGTGCGGCCAGTCGTTGGACGTACATGCACTGCCAAGTGCCGGAACGATCGATCACTTCACGCTCAGAATTGGTTGTTGGAAGGCAGGCGGACTACAGCGTGATCAACCACCGACACGCACGCCGAACCGGCAGGCTGACCAGCAACGCGCGTGCCGTCATCGACGAACGCATCAGAGTGGCTCTACGCGCGTTTTTGCACGCAAACGATCACAGGCACGCGATCTGGTATAGGTCAAAATTGCACTCGCGTGTAGATCTGAACGGCGGGAGACATGCTCTCGGTGGACAACCGTCAGGGGCTTGCCGACCGTAGCTCGTGCTTTCGTTGGCAAGCACAAGCGAAGGTTGGCGGAGGGAGAGGGATTCGAACCCCCGATACCCTTTCGGGTACAACGGTTTTCAAGACCGCCGCCATCAACCACTCGGCCATCCCTCCGGCCCGGGCGTCTGTGACGCCAACCTCCATTATCGCACCCGCAGCTGGAGCACCTTGATCCTCGACGCAAGCGTCGTCGGTTTCATCCCAAGCAGGCGCGCGGCGCCGTTCGGACCGAAGACCCGCCCGCCCGTTTGACTCAGCGCGTTGGCGATTGTCTCGCGCTCGAGGGCGCGGAGCTGCTCACGTGTCACGATCAGCGCTCGAGAGGCCGCTGCCGTTTCGGTCGTGCGAGTGACCGTGTCGTTGATCTGGGCGACAGTCGCTGGGACTGGAAGGCGTTCACGCACGGCCCCCAGCCGCGCCGCTGTATAGTCGGCGAGAAACCGCAACGCCTCGATGTGATCGGGAGTGGGCGAAGAGCGTTCGAAGATGGCCAGCACGCCCAGGGCTTTGCCGGCATCGACCAGCGGAAAGCCGAAGAAGGCACGTACACCCTGACGTGCGATCCAACCCGGATTGCTGATCCAGTCCTCGTCGCCGCGGACAGACGTGACGATGACGGCCTCGCGGCTTGATGCGACGCGGCCAATCTTTCCGGCACCCCGAGCAATGCGAGCAAATGGTCCGTCGAGGTCCTTGTAAGCGCCACCGCCGGCCGGTGTGCCGGCACTCCCAACCAGATAAAGGTCGCCCAGTAGTGGGTCCGTTAGCCACAGGCGCGCCAGGACGAGGCTCGGTGTCAGCAAGCCAGAGACGATCGCCTGGGCTACCTGAGACTCCGTCTGTGCGGCGGCGGCACGAAGGATAGCGGACTGCGTCTGATGCACGTCGCCATGCTACGAAATTTCGTGAGTATTCACCAGGGCCGCTGAATCCGGACGGAGTTGGAGTTGCCAACGAAATTTCGTAATCAAGTGCAAGCCAACCATCTACTTGATTACGAAATCTCGTAGTCTGTTACGACGGCTTCGTTCCGCAGGACGGTCTGCGGCGTGTGCTCATTCATCCGCCCGGTTCATGCTAGCTTTTAGGCCGTGAAGATTCAGAGCCTTGCGATTATCGTGCTGACTGCCTCGCTGGGTGTTCTACCGGCGTGCGGGGGTGCTGGCGAGGAGCCAATGTCCGATTCAGGAATCACCGCGTTGCAGAAGAATGACGTCACGCCAGGAACCGGTGCCGAAGCAAGTGCCGGACAGACGGTCCGTGTCCACTACACGGGGTGGCTTTACAACACGGGTGCTGCGGATCACAAAGGGCAAAAGTTCGACAGCTCGAAGGATCGAAACGACCCATTCGAGTTCAGACTGGGCGCCGGTGAGGTCATTCAGGGTTGGGACGAGGGCGTCGTCGGGATGAAGGTCGGCGGCACTCGCATGCTGACGATTCCTCCCGGCATGGGTTACGGATCGCAGGGCGCGGGCGGCGTTATTCCGCCGAACGCCACGCTGCTGTTCGAGGTCGAGTTGTTGGACGTTCGATAAGCGGCAAGACTTGCGGTCGGCTGAAACCGTTGAATAGCCGCGACCCACTCTGTGAAACGGTGCCAGCACTTTGGGATTTGCGGCGGGTGTGATTGGCAGAATCTTTCGTATCAGGAGCAGCTCACGCGTAAGCACGCGCGGCTGGCTGGCCTCCTCCAATCCGCGCTCGGCTCGCGTTCGCCTGCACCCGAGGCCGTTATTGGC
This sequence comes from uncultured Acidobacteriota bacterium, assembly GCA_963802675.1. Lineage (GTDB taxonomy): Bacteria > Acidobacteriota > Vicinamibacteria > Vicinamibacterales > UBA2999 > JACCSI01. The sequence goes on along the minus strand of CAWDJL010000013.1, from coordinate 60,085 downwards.
ATGCGGGTCGACGCCAGCGGCGCGCCGTGGGGCTTTCGACACAAGGCGGCGTTCGTCTTTGGCGAGGCTTCAGATCGTCGCGGTTCGATCATTGGTCACTACGCCTCACACTCGCGCCGCGTCGTTCCAATCGTCGAGTGTCCAGTGCATGCCGACCGGGCCAACCGGCTGGCGTTTGCGCTGCACGACCACCTCGCCCGGGCCCACGTCCCAGCGGCCGGGCCGACGCTGCGCGGCGTTCTTCGTCACCTCATCGTCCGAACCACCCGCGACCATCGTGAGGCCGTCGCCATGCTCGTCGTCACTCGCAACGACAAGTCGCTGCGAACGCCCATTCGTGCCTTTCTTGGAACCGAAGACGCTGCGGACGGCTTCTATCTGAACATCCACGATCGGCCGGGTCCGTACATGGTCGGCCGCGAGACGATCAGACTTGGCGGACGCAGTCACGTGCGCGAATCGATTGCCGGCGTCTCGTTCCTCGTTTCACCGACGACATTCTTCCAAACCAATGTCGAAGCGGCAGAACGACTGGTCGGTCTCGTTCTGGAGGAGACACCAGAGGACGCAGTACCGAGTGCTGGATCTCTATTCTGGAAGTGGGCTCTTCACCCTGCCTCTCGCCAAACGCGGACACGAAGTGGTGTCGGTTGAAGAGAATGCCACTGCCGTTCGGGATGCCGAAGCGAACATCCGGCTGAATCGTTTGTCGACTTCAAACGTGAGGCTGCATCCGGCGACAGTCGAGGCGGCGCTGCCACGTTATCGGCACGAGGTGATCGATCACGTGATTCTCGATCCGCCGCGCTCTGGTTGCCCGCCGGTTGTCATTGACACTCTATTCGCGCGAATGCGTCCGTCGCGCGTCTTATACGTCTCCTGCAATCCGGAGGCACTGGTCGCCGAGATGCCCACGATTTTGAGACACGGCTATCGCATTTCGCGCGTGCAGCCAGTCGACATGTTCCCGCACACGACCCACCTCGAAACCTTCGTCGTGTTCGATCGACAGTAGACGTTGGGCTCCGGTCAGCGACTCGGACGGCATCCTTCGGAGGTTTGTCCAAGGCACGGCCTCGCGAACGTGCCGTCGAGCTTGCCGAGACCTTGGCGTTTTACAAACGCGCCTTGTTCGATGAACGATGCAACCGCGTGCACCTGGCGGCAGGGGTCAACCTTTCGCTCAACCCGTAATGCACGGATAATGGCTGTCTGGGCGGTGCGTGCTGCAGTGCGCTGGCAGATCCACGAACCCCCAGCGTAGGATTGACTCCTACGTCTGTGCTCAAACTCCAGGATCATTTGACTTCAGCAACTGAGGACGCGGGGCCGAGTGCATCGGTGGTCGACGGCAAATCGCAGCCGGATGATGACGGCTGGACTACGATCATTACGGCCCATCGGGGTTGGCTCGATTGGCGACTGCGACAGCTGTGGCGGTATCGCGATCTGACCATGCTGTTTGTGTGGCGGGACTTTACGTCCGCCTACAAACAGACCATCCTCGGCCCGGCGTGGCACGTCGTGCAACCGTTGCTGACGACTCTGACATACACCCTGATCTTCGGGATGGTGGCGCGGCTCCCGACCAACGGTGTTCCACCGTTCCTGTTCTATCTGTCGGGCATCGTGTTCTGGAACTATTTTGCCAACACGCTGACAGCGACGTCGAATACGTTCGTCGGAAATGCCAGCCTGCTCGGGAAGGTCTATTTTCACCGCCTCACGATCCCACTCTCGATCGCGATTTCGAACCTGATCTCGCTCGTCATCCAACTGGGAATCTTTGCGGCCGTCCTTGCCTACTATCGGCTCACAGGTACTCAACTCGAATTCTCTGCCTGGTTGGGTGTTGCACCGGTGCTGCTTCTGATACTCGCCGGCTACGCGATGGCGGGTGGCATCATCGTTTCGGCGCTCACCACGCGATATCGCGATCTATCGAAACTGGTCACGTTCGGTGTTCAGTTGCTCATGTTTGCGACGCCCGTGCTTTATCCACTCTCTCTCGTGCCACCGCAGTACCGGTGGGCCGCGATGCTCAATCCCTTAACACCCCTGATTGAAGGTTTCAGACTAGGCGTGTTTGGTACCGGCATTGTCGATCTGAGTCTTCTCGCTGTCAGCGCGCTCGCCATGGTCGCGTTGGTCGCCGTGGGGATCATGTTGTTCACGCACATCGAGCGTGACTTCATGGATACGGTTTGAGGCGATGACTGTCGTTTCCGTCGAGAACCTCACGAAGAGTTATCGCCTGGGCATGATCGGAAGGACGACGCTGGAATACGACCTTCAGCGCCTGTGGGCGAAGTTGCGGGGCCGACCGGACCCGCTCTCGAAGGTCGATCAGGAGCATCGAACGCAACGCAGCGGCGAGACATTCTGGGCCTTGAATGACGTGAGCTTCAAGCTTCAGCAGGGCGAGGTGCTCGGAATCGTCGGACGGAACGGGGCCGGCAAAAGCACGCTTCTGAAGATCCTCTCGCAGGTCACGGGGCCGACCAGCGGGACGATCAAAGTCCGGGGACGAATCGCCAGCCTGCTGGAAGTTGGCACCGGGTTTCACGCCGATTTGACTGGTCGCGAGAACATTTTTCTGAACGGTGCCATTCTCGGAATGACCAAAGCCGAAATCTGGCGCAAGCTGGAAGAGATCATTGCCTTTTCCGAGATCGAGGCTTTCGTCGACACCCCGGTGAAGCGCTATTCCAGCGGCATGTACGTGCGTCTCGCCTTTGCCGTCGCGGCCCATCTGGAGCCGGAGATCCTCATCGTTGATGAGGTGCTCGCGGTGGGCGACGCTCAGTTTCAAGAAAAGTGCCTGGGCAAGATGCAAGGCGTGGCCGGTGAGGGGCGAACCATCTTGTTTGTGAGCCACAACATGGCGTCGGTACAACAACTCTGCACCAGGGCCATGCTTCTGAAGGACGGGCGCATCCAACGCGAAGGTCAGCCCGCCGCGATCGTGGGTGATTATCTTTCGGACTCGCGCCCCGTGAGTACCTCATGACCTCAGGGATTGGACTGACCGCACGGGGTCGGGTGAGGCGCGCGTCGTCCATCTCACGGTGACGGATAGAGACGGCACCCTTACGACCGGTTTCCGCCTCGGCGACACCATCTGTTTCGAGCTCGACACCGAGTTTACGAAGCCGATGGTCGACCCGAATTTTGGGGTCGTGATCCATGGCTCGAGCGGTGAACCACTGCTCGATCCCGAGTCGATACACAACGGCCTGCGATTGGGCAGAGTTGACGGACGTTTCCGAATCAAGGGCACGGTCGCGAACCTTGGCCTCTACCCTGGGCGATACTTCCTCACGCCGTGGATCACCGACGCAGCCGGCCGGCCAGTGGACATCGTGCGGTTGTGCAGTGCTATCGAAGTCATCCCGACGCCCGGACCATTCGGAGATCTCAAGCTCGATCCAAAGTGGGGCAAGTATTGGGTTCAGTCGTCTTGGGAGGAAGTCGCTCGGTCCGAGTGATGTAACGTCACCGCGACTTCCCAAGCGTCTGCTCGAGATATTCGCGGATGCGATGCTGGACAATTGGACTCTCCCACGCGGTGAGGACCTCGGCGTTGAGATCAATCGACGCCTGCACCCTGGCGAGAATCGGTGCCGTAAACGTTCGCTTGGTCAATTCAAAGGTCTTGGGCGGTACGGACGCCAAGCGCTCGGCGACCGAGATGGCCCGCGGCAGGAGGGCGGCGGCCTCGACGACCTCGTCGACGAACCCCACGCGGGCAGCTTCCGCCGGTTCCACGACACGGCCGGTGTACACCAGGTCCCGAAACCTGGTGTGGTCCACGCGAGCCCTGACGATCTCGAAAGGCAGCATGGGAAACGGAACGCCGACCGCAAGCTCCGCAACGCCAATCCGGGCCTGTCCAGCCGCCATCAGCCGATGATCGCAGGCGGCGGCGGCGATGCATCCGCCCGCAATCGCGTGACCATTGACGGCGGCAATCGCAGGCTTAGGAAATGTCAGGAGCGTTCGAATGTACTGTTCGAGTGCAGGGAGAAAACGTCTGAGGTAATCCGCCCCCTCATTGAGCACACGAAAGAGATCGACGCCGGCAGAAAACGTCGACCCCGTTCCCGTCATCACCAACGCGCGCCTGGGGCCGCGTGCGATGTCGTCGATCGATTCGACCAGCGCATCGCAAAATTCCACGTCAAGCGCGCTGACTTTGCCATGCGCCATCCGCAGCACGGCAATCGAGTCAGAATCCTCGCGGACTATCACGCCTAGACGATATCCTTATCCGGTGCCCGTTTCCATCCCGCGGCCGGCGGCCACAGTCGTGGTGGCGCGACCGTCGTCTCGCGAGACGTTCGACATCCTGATGGTTCGAAGGAACGACAACGCTGCCTTCATGGGTGGCGCGTACGTGTTTCCTGGTGGCCGCGTGGACGAGACCGACGAGGCATCCGCCGCCGCGACTCCGTCACCAGTTTCAACCCGTTTCGTCGACCTGACACCGCTGCGTGAGCAGGTGTTTCGGCAGGCAGCCGTTCGCGAACTGCGTGAGGAAGCCAGCGTCGTCGTGAACCCGGACGCCCTCGTGCCGTTTGCACACTGGGTGACGCCGGAGGTCGAGACGCGCCGCTACGACACGCGATTCTTTCTGGTCGAGATGCCGGTCGGCCAGGAGGCGCGGCACGACCAGGATGAAACGACCGATCTGCTGTGGGTGTCCCCGCACGACGCGATTGTCAAGTGCCTGGCGCACGAGATCATGCTGCCGCCACCAACGTGGACGACCCTGAAGCAATTCGCTCGCTTCAGCTCGCTGACGACGGCACTGGCATGGGCCAACACCCTCCGCATCGTGCGCGTCCAGCCGGCCTTTCTTCGCGATGAGCAGCGCACCATGTTGACGTTGCCGGGCGATCCAAGTCATCCGCCATTGGACGGCTGGGAAGTTCCCGAAGACACGCGATTTCTTCTCAGGGAAGGACGATGGCTGCCAGTCCGCGCGTGACTGCGCTCATCGACGAGGTGATCGAGCGGTTCAATCGAAGGAGCCTCGACTTGCCCGACGGCGTGTTCACGCGGCACACCCAGTTGTCGCTGAACGGCGTGCCGTTCGAACACATGCATGGACGAGCGCCGGACGACCCGCTGGTGCTGATGCTCACCCGCGGAGTCGCCGGCGTGCGATTCACCGCCAAAGCGATTCAACACGCCATGCCCGACGCTGACTTGCAGCGCGGGGAACTCGAGGAAGCCGCGACCAACCAGCACCAAATCGTGACAGGAAAGTGCTGGATGTCCGGCCATCTGCGCGGGCTTGGCGAGCGTGCTGAAGTCCTGGTCGACTTCACGGTTCGTTTCAAGGGTACGACGGTGTCCCAGATCGAGGCTGTGATTGACCCCGAGACAGTCGCCCGGCTCCGGCACGCGCGCCTCCGACCGTAGAAGGCATGTGAACGCCCCGGCTGCCGGTCGATTTCTGAACCCTCCGATCGTCATGGATTCACTATGGACAAGCTTCTCGCGCTCTTCGTCGCCGCCGTTTTGCAACCGGCACCGGATCCACTACTTGCCAGGTTCGCGGGGCAATGGTCGGGTGAAGGTACGGTCCTCGAGATGCCAGCCAGCGTGAAGCTGACGTGGGAGTGGACGCTCGGCGGGCAGTTTTTGCGCCTCACATTCGTCAATCAGATGGGGCCATCCCGCCGTTTCGAGGGCCACGCCTACTATCGCGCGCTCGGCGACGGCCGCTATCGAGGTACATGGTTCGACAACAGCGGGATGATCCGGCCCATCGATGCGCGTCGGGTGGATGAGAGCGTTGTCGCGAAGTGGGGAACCCCCGAAACCGAGCTTGGCGAGACGACGTATCGACTGATGCCCGATGGTTCGATGGAGATCATCGACCGCGTCCAGGGCAAGGACGGATCCTGGCGCGACTTCGGCCGTGTGGTCGTCCGCCGGCCCTAGTGCCGTGTATCAGCGTGATCGATATTGCTGTTCAATCTTCCGGCTAAAGCCGGAAGCCACGAATTCCAAAACAATAGCGCGTGGCTTCCGCCTTCAGGCGGAAGTTCGGCGCGCTGGCCGCTACTGATTCAGCTGTTACAGTCCACTAGTGTCCTGGCAGCGCTCCAAGAAGGACTGCCTAGTCAGGATTGATGAAGCGATACAGCACCCGAATCAGTCGATAAGCCTCGGGCATCGTCTCGCGGGTGAAGGCGATGGTATCGGGTCCCACGCGCTCGATCTCGCGAAACGCCGTCGCGACTTCCGGAAACGTGAAGTTTCGATACCGCAGAACGACCTTGAACGGCCCCTGTCGCTCGGGGGGCGTTTTCTTCGCGCCTGCAACGCCGTCACGTGCGGCGTCCTGGATCTCGCGCCGCGCCGCCGGTAGCGGCTTCAGCTCGACGGCCCGGATGTTGATCGCGCGCTTGACCGTCACACCGCGCACGTTCGGCACCGATTCCTTGACCTCCGCCACAGCGACGTCGTCGCCGCTGACGACGACGACCGGCACGCCGTACCACGCGGCGAACGCCGCGTTCATCCCGCCCTCGCCAACCGAGCGCCCATTGATCTGAAGGTCACGGACGACGCCCGAACCGGTGTGGGCGAAGAGCCCGCGCGGGGCATCCGCTTTCGCGTGATAGCCGACAAAGATCACGGCATCGAACGTCTCGTCGAGCCCTTCCATCATGCCGTGGCGCTTGAAGCTGTGACTGATGAGGCGCGCCCGAGGGTCGAGATCTTCCGGCAGGAGGTTCCGTTGGCTGCCATGGGAATCGTTCACCAGGACATCAGTTGCACCGCCGTCGAAGGCACCGCGAATCGCGGCATTGGCGTCCTCGGCCATCAGCTTGCGCGCCCGGCCGTATTCCGGCTGGCCCGCCGCGGTTTGATCGTCACCGTTGACGCCGCTGATCCCTTCCATGTCCACCGAGATGTAGACCTTCTTGCCCTGGCGCGCCGCCGGCATGGCCACGCCGGTGACGCCGATGCAGAACAGGCAGACGATCGAACGGGCCACGATGGTCGATCTCACGCGCGCCTCCTCAGGCTGGGGCGGTTTCGTCTTCATCAGGCAATTGCAGCACTGCGCGCACGAACATTTCTTCAGGTAGCGCACCCATGATCTCCACGGTGTCGTTGACGATCGTCTTGGGGACACCCGACACTCGATACCTGCGTGTGAGGTCCATGAACTCGGTCGCTTCGATCGCGGCCGATGTGATCACCGGGTTCGAGAATGCCATCTGATGCGCCAGGACGACCGCCCTGGGGCAATGAGGTCAGGTGGGGGTGCTGAAGACCTGAATATTGGTCGGCGTGTCGACCTTGGCAACAAGTGCGAGTGTGGTCGGCGCGAGATCGACCTTGCCGCTACCGGCCATGTGGACGGCTTCGACCAGACCCACGAACTCGTATCCCGTGGGGGCCCCGTACATTCGCATGCGCGTGTCTTGACCGTCGCGGAGGATGACGATTGCAGGCGCCTTGTCCACGCCGTATTTGGAGCGTTCCTCGAGGTCGAGCACGAAGCTCTTTTCCTCAACCGTGATCTTGTCGTTGAGGCGCGCGACCTCGGTCAGAATCTGCTTGGCGACCGGTCCGGTCTCCGATCCGCCGATCGCTTGCGTGAACAGGAGCAGCGTGACCGGGGTGTCGATGGTCGCCAGGTGCTGTCTGAGGGTTTGCTCGTCGTGGGCCGACAACAGAGCCATACATTGATTGTATGACCGGCCGGACGCTAGCGAAGCTCCGCCTCAAACCGCCGAGAAGGAATGCGTCGGCTCCGCTTCGCTAGGGCTATGTTCTTTGCCCCGCTCCGCGGGGCTAGAATTTGAAGAGGTCGTCGAACGCCTTCTTCGCGCCGGATGGCTCAGACGGCTTGCTGCTGACGGCGGATGAGGTCTCGCGCTCCCACGAGGTGCGTGGCGAGAAGAACGTGCATTCGTTGGCCGCATCCTTGGGCGAAACTCGCGCCACGATAGGCTGCGTGCATTCCAGTCGCGCCCCCGGATCGAAATGCACGCACTGCGCGCAAGAACGCAAGTCCTGAGCGCACTTACCGCACTTGCTCCGCGAGAAGATCTGCGCGTCGACCAACGCACCGCAGCGCGAGCAGCGAGCCACCTCGCGAAAGCCTGGCATGTTGGGGTTCTTGGCCCCTTCGGACGAAATCCGCCGCGCGCCGGCGGGTGCACCAGGCGAACGCTCGGGGCGAGCCTGCGTCTGTCCACCCGCTTGACCGTCTTGCCGCGGTGGCCGACGATCGCGGTCATCGTCCTGATAACCGCGCTGCTTGTACTTGCGATCGCTCATGTGGGCGGGCCGTCACTCTGGTCGCAGGTCACGGCCGGTAGCGGCACAAGCCTAGGCTGGACGCTGCGGAAAAACAAGTTCCAAAGTTCCAACGCTCCAAGGTTCAGGACTCACTTTTGGGGAAAACCGTCCGGCCTCCCACCACGGTTCGGATGACTTTGATGTCCTTGATCGTGTCAGGGTCGACGTCGTGGGGGTCGCGTTCAAGCATCACGAAATCGGCGAGTTTTCCGGCCGTGATCGATCCTTTCACGTGCTCCTCATGTGAGGCAAACGCGCCGTGTCTGGTGGCGATGGTCAACGCTTCGTCGACGGTCACGCGCTGTCGGGCCCCCCAGACGTTGCCGTTGTAGTCCTTGCGCGTGACCATGCTCTGGATGGCCATCAACGGTTCGAAGGGACCCGGGCCGTAGTCGGAGGCCCCGGGGACGGGGATGCCCGTCTCGAGAAACGACTTGTGGGCGAACATCCACTGCATCTTCTCGGGCCCGTATTCCTTCCACTTCTCCCCGTGATAGTGCGCGTAGGTCCAAAAGGGCGTTGGAATGGCGCCAAGCGCCTTGATGCGGCGAAGCAAGTCGGGATTGACGAGCGAGCAGTGTTCAATGCGGTGGCGCGTGTCTGGTCGCGGGAACTTTGCCAAAACCCGCTCGTAGGCCTGAAGGACCATGTCGATCGTGACGTCGCCGTTGGCGTGAATGGCGACCCGGAAGTTGTGCCGATGCGCGTCCTCGACGGCCTCGTCAATCTCCGCCTGCGTCATCGTGAGGATGCCGTAGTCATTGGTGCCGACGTAGGGAGTGCTCATTCGCATCGTGCGCTCCGACGCTGAGCCGTCGGCGCCGTACTTGACGCCGCCGACGCGGATCCACTCGTCACCAAACCCGTAGTGAATACCAGCGGCCTTGAATCCCGAAAATGTCGAGTTTCCGCGAACGAGAAAACAGACGCGATGACGCAGCTCGCCGTTCGTCCGCGCGTCCTCGTACGCCACGATCCGATCCCGATCGGCGCCGGCATCGTGGACCGAGGTCAGACCGGCGGCGGTGAGGAGCTCCGAGATGTGACGCATCCCGTTTCGTGCGCGCTCCCGTTGTTGCTCGGGCGTGAACGATTCGCGGGTTCCGACCTTGCTGAAGACGTTGCGTGCAAGCTCGGCGACGCGTCCGGTCAGCTCGCCTTGTGAATCGCGAAAGAAGCGGCCGTGATCGGGATCGGGCGTGCTCTTCGTGATGCCGGCCAGTTCGAACGCCTTCGAGTTGTACCAGCTGGTGTGTCCGCCCCGATGACCAACGACGATCGGATGCTCCCGTGAAACCTCGTCGAGATGCTGGCGTGTGAGGGGAACATCGAGCTTGGTGTCGTCGAACATGACCGCGCTCACCCACTGGCCGGACGGTGTCTTGTCCGCTTTCTGCCGAAGGTTACCCAGCAGCTCGCGCACTCGCCGGACGTTGGCGTTGACACTGTAAAGCTCGTTGACACCGCTCACATGACAGTGCGTATCGATGAATCCTGGAGTGACGGTGGCCTGTTGAGCATCGATGACGCGCGTGCGCGCACTTGCCAGATTTCGGACGTCAGCCGTTCGGCCAACGGCGACGAACCGGCCGTTCCGTACAGCAAACGCCTCGCCGCGAGGCAGAGCTTGGTCGACCGTGTAGACCCTGGCATTGATGACGACCAGGTCCGGTTCAGCGGCCGGGCCGCCAGGTGGAGACTGAGCTGCGACGTTGGCACCCAACGTCTCAGTTCGGGTGGCTGCTGCGCCAATGCCTCCGGCCAGCGCCGCACCGAAGCCAAGAAACTCGCCACGGGTAATTCTTCTCATGATGACCTCCGAGGTTCGGGATTATAATCACGCCTTCCTTTCCGTCTTCGTACCGCGCGGCGAGCCCTGTTCTTCCGGCGTTCGGCGTTCGTGTTGCGGTTCACATCCGGTTCTGTCTTCGACCCTCGAACAGCGAGGGTCCTTACGGATGAAAGGAGGCGGTATGCCCTCGGTTCGGTTCCTCGCGCTACCACTTTCGCTGCTTCTTCTGTCCACGTCTGTTGCGGCGGCGCAAGCCGTGAGCGCAACGACCGGCGCAATCAATGGTCGTGTGTCAGATAACACGGGTGCGATCCTGCCCGGCGTGACCGTCACGCTTGCGAGTCCGTCGATGATGGGCACTCGCACCGCCATCACGACCGCTGAAGGGCAGTATCGCTTTCCCGCGATTCCCCCCGGGGTCTATCAACTGACCTACGAGCTCTCTGGATTCGGCACGGTCCGACGCGACGAAATCCGCGTCACACTCGGCTTCACGGCCACGGTGAACGTCGAGCTGGGGGTCGCGACGTTGCAAGAAAGCGTCACGGTGACGGGGGAGTCACCGGTCGTCGATACCCAATCGACCAGCATCAGCACCAACTTCGACGCCAAGCAGTTGGCCAACCTGCCCAGCGCGCGCGATCTGTGGGCCATTCTGGCTGAATCGCCCGGCGTCCAGATGAATCGTATCGACGTCGGCGGCAGCGCGGCCGGCACGCAGACGGGATACGTCACGTATGGCACGACTGGTCAGAACCGTCCAACGGTAGAAGGGATCGTCGCAACCGAGGGCACAGATGCCGCGGGCTTCTACTATGACTACGGATCGTTCGACGAGGTTGCGGTCAACGCGGCGGCCCACAGCGCCGAGATGCCATGGCCCGGTGTTCAGTCGAACTTCATCAGCAAGTCTGGTGGCAACGAGTTCCACGGCACCTTCTATGGTGACTACGAGAACGAGAGCATTCAGTCCCGCAACACCGACGCCGATCAAATCGCACGCGGCCTCACCGCCGCCGGTGGCCTGCAGCCAAGCGACTTGAACCGACTGTTCAAGTACTACGACGTCAACGCAGGCGCCGGTGGCCGCATCACGAGGGACAGGTTGTGGTGGTACGGCTCGATCCGGGATCAATACGTGTCAGCGAGGATTCCCAACTTTCCGGTCAAACCGCATCCCACGAGACTGACCAACTACGGAGGAAAAGGCACCTACAACCTGAACACCAACAACAAGCTCATTGCCTACGGTCAGGCCGGGCGCAAACACCAGCCGCTGCGTCAGGACTCCTTCCTGCTTGGCAACACCGTCGGCATCAACGTCGCCGAGGATTCGACGTGGGAGCAACTCTATTGGGGTTGGGTCTGGAAGGGTGAATGGAACTCGGTCATCAACGACCAGACGTTTTTCGAAGTTCGCGCGGGTCAGTTTGGCTACAACTGGCCGAACCACCCGAATGGTGACGGCCCCCGCTTCGAGGACTTCGGAAACAACATCATCACCGGCGGCAATCGGGATTGGAACCGCGATCGCCGTCGCGACCAGGTGCTCGGCTCTCTCAGTTATTTCAAGGACGGGTGGGGCGGGGATCACAACTTCAAAGTCGGCGGTGAGATGTTCCGCGAGACCACGGTGGACACGTGGCTGGATGGTTATCCAAACGACGTTCTGCATCGTTTGAATAACGGCGTTCCCACGGACGTCTATCTCTTCGAACCTGGTGAAGGCATCGTCGGGCTGTGGACGTATGCCGCGTTCATCAATGACACATGGCGTGTCACTAACCGGGTTTCATTGAATCTCGGGCTTCGATTCGACAAGTACTCGGGCTACCTGCCCGAGCAGGAGCATCCCGCGGGCCGGTTCAATCCGGTGGGGGTCAGTTTCCCTGCGCAAGACGACGTATTCAATTGGAACCTCGTGTCGCCGAGAGCAGGCATCACCTACGACGTGACAGGCAATGGCCGCACGGTGCTGAAGCTGAATTACGGCCAGTACTGGTGGAATCCGGGTGCCGATTTCCTGTTCAACGTGAGCCCCAATGTCAACGGCGGCTGGAACAAGCGTTACTCGTGGATTGACCGTATCCCGGGCACGACCCTGCCGACGAACGGCAATGGCATCTGGGATCCAGGCGAGCAGGGCTGTACCGCGAACGGGTGCACGGGCCTCCCCGTGTCGACCAGTGGTGGCGCCGCAACCGAGTCGCTCGATCCAAATCTGGACGACACGTACACGCGAGAGCTGGCGGCCTGGTTCGAACGCGAGCTGTTCGCCAACTTCGGCGTGCGGACAGGTGTTGTGTGGCGCGGTCAGCGGCAGCGGTTCCAGAGAGTCAACACGTTCCAGGCATTCGAGAACTTCACGGTACCGATCTCGATTCCCGACCCCGGCCCCGATAACGTACGGGGCAATGCCGACGACGGAACCCCAATCGCAGGGTTCAATCTGGCGCAGGAGTTCGTGGGACGGACGAGTAACGTGCAGATGAATGTTCCGGACTCTGACAGCGATTTCTACACCTGGGAAGTGACCGGGACCAAACGGTTCAGTAACCGCTGGTCGCTGCTGGCCAGCTTCGCCCATACGTGGGTGAACGAGTACAGCAACGGCTACTTCGGCAACTCTGTCCGCCAGAACAACCTGCGCGTGACGCCCAATGATCTGATCAACACCGCTGACGGCCGGCAGGAGTTCACCACCTGGCAGGCCAAGCTGCACGGCACCTGGGATACGCCGTGGTGGGGCATCAAGACGACGCCGATCCTGCGTCACCAGTCCGGCCAGCCGTACGGGCGGACCTTCCAGTTCGTCTTCAACTACGGAACGCAGACCGTGCTGGCCGAGCCGCTGGGTACCCGCCGCCAGGACAACATCACGCTGTTCGATCTGCGGGTCGAAAAGGTGATTCGGCTTGGAGGGACGTCGCTGTCGGGTTTCGTCGACGTCTTCAACATGTTCAACAACAACGCCGAGCAGAACATCACGTGGAGCTCGGGGTCGTCGTTCCTGCGCCCGTCGAACATCGTGCCGCCGCGCATCGCACGGTTCGGCGCGAAATTTGAGTGGTGAGTTTGAAAGTTCCAGGGTTCCAGAGTTCCAGAGTTCAAAGTTGCGACGTCGCACGAAGAACCTTTGAACGTTGGAACGTTGGAACCTAGGAACCTTAGTTCGGAACCTTGGAACTTTGGAACTATGGAACTCTGAAACTCTGATCGGTGGCGCGGAGTTCGACGTAGCCGATGCCGTTGCGAATGGTGATCTTCGTACCCATCGCGGCAGACAACTTCACCAGGTCACCGAGAATCTTCTGACCGAGCTCGCCCTCGGCGAACATCGGCCGACCGCGCACGCTGCGGGATTGACCGAACCCCAGTGTGATGGGATGAAAGGCGAGCTCCATCAGCTGCTCACCGCGAAACTTCGGGACCGCAACCACGGCTTCCCAGATCAGTCGATCCGCAGGGAAGCCGGTCTTGTCGAAGTCGTAGCGTGCGTCGTTGAAGTCGTTGACGTGTGAGGCCGCGCCGAGATCGTACGGCTCGTAATTCTCACTGGGCAGCCGCAGGAGCGTCTCGTTCTGGAAGACGAAGTCGCCGAGGCTATAGAGGATCGGCTTGCCCTTGTAGACCTCGACTCCGCGCAGGACGTGTGGACCGTGGCCAACGAACATGTCAGCGCCCGCGTCGACCATCGCACGCGCAAACGTGACGAGAAAGTCGGCCGGGAGCAAACGATCGCGCCCGCCCTCGTGGGCGTGAATCGTCACGATCGTGTAATCCGCGAGGCCGGTTGCGCTCCTGACGACCGCGGCGATCTCGGTGAGGTCCTGCTGGTTGGGCTCGGTGCGAATTCCTGGGTGCGCGCCGATCGTAAAGCGCCGGCCGAAGAATGTGTAGGAGTCGCCGGTCGCAGTGACCGGACGGCCGTTGATCTCGCCGGCGATCTGCTTCAGCGTTTCGAGCCGCTCCGCAGTCACCGTCGTGATGGTTTCGAAACGGAGTGGGTTCAAACCCGGCCGCGCGGGCATGTCGCCGCGCGTACGGCCCGCTCGCGAATGCTCGGGAAAGGTTGACGCGACCGAGATGAGCGCGACGCGCCCCTTGGGTGTCTCCAGAAATTTGGCCTCACGAGCTTCTGCCAGACTCTGACCGACGCCCGCCTGGACGAGGCCGGCTTCGGCCACGTACTTCGTCGTCAAGTTCATCCCGAGAACGCCGTAGTCGCCGGAGTGATTGTTCGCTCGCGACACCAGATCGAACCCCGCCCACACGAGCTCCTTCACGAGCGCGGGCTCGGCGCGCATGTACGTGCCGCCGCTCGCGCTCATCGCATACGGCTCGTAGTCGTGGAACAGCATTTCAAGGTTGGTGAAGGCGACATCGGCATTCCGGATGACGTCGATGATGCGAGTGAAGGCCGGTTCGGCGTACACCGCGAGGCGCCGGGTGATGATGGAGTCGCCGGTCAGCGCGAATGAGATCTCTGCGGACGGCTGGGCCGCAACCGGCGCCAGCAGGCAGGCGACCAGCAGCGACCAGAGCCAGGTACGGAGCTTCATGACGGTCCCCTGGCCGGACTGTACTTCGAAAGTTCCAAGGTTCCAAGGTTCCAGGTTCCAAAGTTCTCTCGATGCCGTGAGGCATCTATTGAACCTTGATTGAACCCTGGAACTGTGGAACTTTGGAACCCTGGAACCTCGAGTGGAACCTTGGAACTCTGGAACTCTGGAACCTTGGAACCTTGATTGGCGAAGGGTCGCGTTGATCGTGGCAGCGGCCTTCGTCGTCAAGCTGGTCGTGCTCATGCAGCTTTGGAACCACCCATTACTGCAGCCGCACGGCGAACTTGACACCGCGTACTACGTCACCCTCAGTCAGCGAGTCGCCGCGGAGGGCGTGTTTGCGCCCATTGGCGCGTTCTTCGTGTCGCCGCTGTATGTCTACTTCCTCGCGGCTGTGTTTGCGGCCGGAGGATCGTTGCTTGCGGCGCAACTGGTCCAGATCGCGCTCGGGGCCGCGGCGGTGGGGTTACTCTTTGCCACCGCTCGGCATTGGTTTGGCGAACGGGCGGCTCTTGTCGCTGCCGGACTCGCGATTCTGACGGGCATCTTCACGTTCAACGAAGTCCTGATCCTTCAGTCTGCATTGGATCCGTTCCTCGTGTCGTGTGCTCTCTACGCTCTCACGCGGTCGATGGCGGGTGGCGGGACCGGCGCTTTTGCCGCAGCTGGCGCGTCACTGGGGTTGCTCGCGCTCAATCGACCCAATGCGCTGGTGTTTGCTGTGGCGGCAGCCGCCGTTGTATTTGTCCAGGCTCGGGTCAACCGCGGTGCGGTGCTGGTGGCATCCCTGCTCGCCGTCCTCGCAGCCAACGCGGCACGCAACTACGCCGTGTCGGGGGACGCCGTCGTGATTGCCTCGCACGGCGGGCTCAATCTCTACATCGGCAACCACGATCGCGCCGACGGGACGTACACGCCCGTGCCGGGCATCACTCCATCGATCGCAGGACAGGCCAACGATTCGACTCGCGTTGCGGAGTCGAGTACAGGTCGCAGCCTTTCTCCCGGAGAGGTCTCCAGCTACTTTGCGTGGCGGGCATTCGACTGGGTGACCGGACATCCCGCCGATGCACTGAGGTTGTGGATACGCAAGATCAGGATTCTGCTCAACCGCGTCGACGTTCCACTCAACTACAGTTACGCGTTCTACGCGCGCGAGCCATTCTCTTTCCTTCGCGTCCTGGCTATCGGTCCCTGGCTGCTTCTGCCGCTTGGCCTGCTCGGCCTGTTCTGGCCGGCGCTGCGCAAGAACCGCCACGGGTATTGGGTCTGGGCGATGTTCGTCCCGGTGTACGGCGCAGCGGTGGTCCTCTTCTTCGTGACGGATCGCTACCGGATGCCTCTGTTCGTGCCGCTGTGCGCCGCGGCTGGCGCCGCGCTCGTTCGGTGTTTCGACCTGGTGCGCGCACGCCAGTTCAACGTGCTCTTGCGTCCAGCCGGTGCCCTCGCGATGGCCTCGCTGGTGGTGTTCTCAAATCTCGGACTCGACAACGGGATAGGAGGCGAACAGACGCGCAAGGCCGTGTGGCTCGTCGAGCAAGGGTCGTTCGACGAAGCGCTCCGGTACGTCGAACAGGTGTCTCACGATCATCTTCACCCTGGGGTTCTGCGGTTCAGCGTCGCGCAGGCGCTACTCGATGCGGGGCGCCCGGATGAAGCGGCCGCCCTCCTGGTCGAGGCGAACGCGATTGACGGCCCGCGACCTGCCATCCGGCTCGCGCTCGGAGAAGCGCTGATCAGGACCGGGCGCGCCACTGAGGCCGTGGGACATCTTGAAGCCGCGTACGACAGTCGGTACGACATCAATGTCACCGGCCCGCTGCTCGTGCGCGCGCTCGTCCTTGCCGGCCGCCCCGACGAAGCCGTCAGGCGACTGTCGGGAATGGCGGACTCGGTGGCAGAAACTTCTGAGGAATCTGCGCTCGACTTCGGGACGCTGGCACTCGAGCAAAACGCCATGCTCGAAGCGATCCGATGGCTGCAGATCGCGGTGAAGCGGGCACCTGACCGGGCCGAAGCGCACGAGAAGCTGGGTCTGGCGATCTTCCTGAACGGCGATCCTCCCACCGCTCGTCCCTATCTCGAGCATGCCTGCCGCCTCGACCCGGGGAGCGCCAGCGCCCACCTCAACCTCGCGGCGGTGTACGCCGAACTCGGCCTGTTTCCTGAGGCCAGGAGTCAGGCGCTCGAAGCGCTTCGGCTCGATCCCGCCGAGACGCGCGCCGCGGGTCTCCTCAAAGCCCTCCCAAAGTAGCTTTAATCGGTTCGAGTAATCGCATATCATCCGCGTTATCCGCGACAACTGGGGGTCTCGCTTCGGTCTCGCTTCGTCGTCTCGAGGCTGAAGGTTGTCAGGTCGTCAACCGCGGCCCACGCGGGCCGATTGCTTGTTTTGTCGGCAGGAGGAATCGCCATGAGAGGTGTTACGCGATTCGGGATTTGCCTGCTCGTTGTATTGAACGCGAGCGTGTTCTTTGCAGAGGCGCAGAGCACAGGCAGCAGCCTGCGAGGCTCCGTCAAAGATGAACAGGGTGGAGTGCTGCCGGGCGTCACGGTCACCGCGACAAGCCCCGACATGATCACGCCGTCAACTGGCGTCACCGATGAGACGGGCTACTACCGTCTGATCAACTTGCCCCCGGGTGAGTACACCGTCAAAGCAGAACTCCCGGGGTTCTCGACATATGAACGCAAGGGGATTCTGCTGCGCGCGGCCGTGAACTTTCAGGTCGACATCGTCATGGCTGTCGGCACACTGGCCGAGACCATCACGGTGTCTGGCGATTCGCCCATGCTGGAGGTCAGCAAGCCCGGCAACGTACTGAACATCGACGGGGAGTTCCAGAAGCAGATGCCGCTTGCCGCGCGGAAGAACTGGACTGACTTCCTCGAGCAGACGCCTGGCGTTCACTCGAGACCCTTCGACGACGGCAGCGGGCGATCGGTGTACTTCGGGCACGCCACGGAACACTTCGCCCACGTCGTGCAGCTCGAAGGCATGCAGGCGGGCAACTACAACGACTTCCAGCTCACCTACGTGCAGATGGGGTCGGACATGATTCAGGACATTCACGTCAAGACGGGCGGGTCCGACGCGTCCACGCCGATGGGCACCGGTCTGGGGATCAACGTGATCACCAAGAGCGGCGGCAACGTGTTCAGAGGGACCGCCGGTTACGCATACCAGCCGCTCCGCTGGGACCACGACAACACCCACCACAAGACGGTGTTCGACCTCTCGGGGACGCCGCTCGCCCAGCATTCAACCTGCCCGAACCTGGAATGCACGACAACCGGCGGCACGCCTGTGCAGGCCGACATCGGTCAGTTCGACGGCTCGTTTGGCGGGCCGATCATGAAGGATAAGGTCTGGTTCTTCGCCTCGTTCCGCAAGTCAGCCGTCGAGACCCAGATCAGCCGGAACTCGAAAAACGTCAACGACATCCAGAGTTACTATCCCGGCACAGATTTGTTCCCTCAGCAGATCAAGGGATACCAGCCATATGTGAAGGTCACCTCGCGTCTCGGAACCACCCACGAGTTGTCGGGGTTCTTCCAGCGCGACCGCACGCACGGTCAGAGCAACTGGCAGTACTACTTCGATCCCATCAACGTGTACTCGAATGGCGGCAACGTCTACAGCGCCAAGATCACGTCGACGTGGGGCGACCGAATGACGACGACGTTCTCGGCCGGCTACAACAACAAGAGCGGCAACGACAACGACACCTACGACGCGTTCGGGTTCGACGCCCAGGGACCGAACATCGTTATCTACGACGGCACGAACATCTCGAGCGGTTTCATCACGGGCAACTCGCTCATCCTCGAGGGCGGGAACCTGCAAAACCGAACCTTCGTGCCGGCATCGCTGTCTCTGATTCGCGGCGATGCGACGTACTACAAGGCAGGCTGGATCGGATCGCACGAGTTCGCCACAGGGTTCTTCCTCGAACCGCAGAACATCTACGACCAGCGGACGGAGTACGTCAATGACGGGTTCTTCCGCGAATACCAGACGGTCGTTGATGTCAACAATCCCTCGCGCGGCACCGTGCCGTACCGGCGTGACTACGCCAATCCCGTTAGCCTGCAGACTCGGCAGGCGCGCGACAGCAACTACGCGTTCTACTTGCAGGACAGCTGGAAGCCGGACGCCCGCCTGACCGCCAATTTCGGCATGCGCTTCGACTACGTGAAGCGGGTTGACGAGGTCAAGGGCATCACGCGCCAGAAATCCTGGGCGGTGCAGCCGCGAGTGGGAGCGACCTATCTCCTGACGCAGGATGCCACGAACGTTCTCCGCGCCAGCTACGCGCGAATGGGCGAACAGGTCATGGGACGAGACGGCGTCACCATTTTCGGCGCGGACGACACGGTTTCGTTCCGACGAGAGTACGACAACGACCTCGACGGAGTGTTTGGGGAGGCAGGTGAGATCCAACTCCTGCCGGCGACATCGACTGCCGTGGCCGCGCAGCAGATCGCTCCCGACCTGCATCAGCCGTACGTCGACGAGTTCATCGTGGGATACCGGCGGCAGTTCGGCTGGCAGATCGGCTTGGATGTGGCGTACATCAATCGCGCCTACAAAGACACTTGGGCGCGGGTGGACATCAACGGCTTCTACCCCGACGGACCGGGCCAGCCGTTCGGGGGTTTTGGACGGGTCGACCCGAACCAGGGGATCGTCTTCCAGCAGACGAACAACACGTGGAGTCAGCTCAAGTACCAGGCGCTGGAGCTGACCATGACCAAGAACATGTCGCGGGGCTTCCAGTTGATTGCCGGCTTCACCCGGCAGTGGCACAAGATCGATGGCACGTGGAACCCGACCGACCCGGCCCGCTTCGTGCAGCCGAACCACTTCGCCAACAACGCCAATCTCTACATGCCGCGCGGCAACAACGACGAGAACTCACTCCCTGACACGGGCAATGCCCTGAGCTACGGTCCGACATGGATGAAGTATCGCGGCAATCTCGGAGGGGTCTGGCAGGCTCCCTGGGACATCAACGTGGCCGGCAGCGCCACGTTCCAGGCCGGGCCCTGGTCGGGATCGCCGTTGTATCAGCTGGCCGCCAACGATCCAGACGTGCTCAGGTACGGGCCAGCCTCGATCCGGCTAGCTAACGGGTCCTCGCAACCGAATCCGCTGGCGACCCGCAATCGCTATGTCTTCAACAACCGCGGAGAAGGTCAGGTTCGGGCGCCGATGATCCCGACGGTCGGCCTGAAGATCGGCAAGGTCCTGCGGTATCAGCGCTACTCGGTGGAGGTGGCGGGGAACTTCTTCAACCTGCTCAACGCTGGTAACTACACCCAATACAGCTACAACAGCGCATACCAGAGCTGGAGTTCGAACTTCCTGCTGATGGTCAATCAGCAGCCGGCCCGGGCGTTTCAGTTGACGGTTGTTGGCCGATTCTAGATTTCGTTAGCGTGCTCGGATAAAGAAGGGAACGGTCGGGGCCTGGGTGGCCCGGCCGTTCCCTTCTAAGAGCGACCTCCACCGCTGCCGTCCGGAACCTCACCCCTTCCCCCGTGACAAGTGGTTGCCTTCATCAAGATGAGGTGGCCCGTCTGGCCCTTGGCTCTCCCTACGCCCTATGCCCTGGCCCTGCGCCCTGTTCGTTGAAGCCGGGGGGTCGATCTGATATAACCGAGCTTGAGAAACTTTTCACAACGTCCCCTGCGTGGCCAAAACCGGGGTAAAGTCCTCGGTTTATCCACTTGGAGTGTTCGGAGCCATGCCGCAGGTTTTCCCGAAGAGCGCCAATCAGTGGTCCCGCGCAGGTCTGGTCGGCGTGTTGTTCCTGATCCTGGGACTCGGGTGGCTCATCGTGATGCTGCAGCGGTCAGACTTTGTGACCTCGGCCAACACGTTCCGGGAACAGCCCGTTCAGTTTTCGCATCAGCACCACGTCGGCGGGATCGGCATCGATTGTCGCTACTGCCATACGTCCGTTGAAGTGGCGTCCTCGGCGGGCATTCCCCCGACCAAGACGTGCATCAACTGTCATTCGCAGATCTGGTCGACCAGCCCCTATCTCGAGCCCGTGCGCGCAAGCTTTCGTGAGGACCGACCACTCCGCTGGATTCGGGTGCACGATCTCCCGGACTTCGTCTATTTCAACCACAGCATCCATGTGAAGAAAGGGGTGGGTTGCGAAACCTGTCATGGTCGCGTCGACCGGATGCCGCTGATGCTGCAGGAATCGTCGCTGCAGATGGAGTGGTGCCTGGACTGCCATCGCGATCCGGCGCAGTTCGTACGGCCGCGCGAAGAGATCGTCACGATGGGCTATCGGCCTGCGGGCAACCAGCGTGAGATTGGCGAACAGTTGGTTCGCGACTACAAAATTGCCGGCGTGAAAGAGCTGACGAGCTGCTCGGTCTGCCACCGGTAGCTAGCCAAGCCGGCTCGCTTTGCCCGTTGATGGGCGAAAGCGGAAGGCAAAGGTTTTAGGGGACACATGGAGAAGGCGGGGACACCGGATCTGGCCGACATTCGCGCGCGCGTGCGAGGCACCGGGGGCAAGCAGTACTGGCGCAGCCTCGAGGCGCTCGCCGATACGCCGGAGTTCCAGCAGTACCTCCACCGCGAGTTCCCCGAGAACGCCACCGAGTGGATCGATCCGGTTGGCCGTCGTTCCTTCCTCAAGTTGATGAGTGCCTCGCTCGCGCTTGCGGGCGTGAGTGCGGCCTGCACGGTTCAACCCGAGGAGCTGATCGTTCCGTTCGTTCGCCAACCCGAGGAGGTAATCCCCGGCCGTCCGCTGTTTTTCGCGACCGCCATGACTCTCGGCGGCATCGCGACGGGCCTCTTAGTTGAAAGCCATGAGGGACGCCCCACGAAGGCCGAGGGCAACGCCGATCATCCGGGAAGCCTTGGCGCGACCGATCTCTACGCGCAGGCTTCGCTCCTGACGCTTTACGACCCCGATCGCTCGCAGTCGATTGTCCAGCTCGGTGAGATTCGACCGTGGAGCGCGTTCATTGCGGCGGTTCGCGCCAGTTTGTCGGCGCAAGCCGCGACCCAGGGATCGGGGCTCCGAGTTCTCACCGAAACCGTGGTGTCGCCGACCCTTGGTCGGCAACTGCAGGAGATTCTCAAGGCGTACCCGTCGGCCCAATGGGTTCAGTGGGAACCCGTGCCTGCCGCAGACAATGCGCGAGCTGGTGCGCGCGCGGCATTCGGTCAATATGTGCAGCCCGTGTACGACTTCACGCGCGCCGACATCGTGCTGTCGCTCGATGCCGACTTCCTGTCGTCCGAGGGCGCAGCCAATCTGCGCTATGCGCGGCAGTTCTCGTCGCGCCGACGACTCGACGCGCAACCGGATCGCCTGAATCGCCTCTATGTGGCGGAACCGACGCCGTCGGTGACGGGCAGCAATGCCGATCACCGGATTCCACTCAAAGCGAGCGCCATCGACAGCCTGGCGCGCGCGATTGCAGCTCGAATTGGCGTCGCGGGTGTCACCGGTGCGGCCCCGGCCGGCACCGAGCCCTATGTCGAAGCCATCGCGCAGGATTTGTCGGCGCATCGCGGCACCTCGCTGGTCGTCGCCGGCGAAGCGCAGCCACCAGCCGTGCATGCACTGGCGCACGCGATGAATCAGGCGTTGGGCAACGTCGATGCAACCGTCACGTATCAGCCGACGCCGGAGATTGTGCCGACGGATCAACATGCCGCGATGCGTGACCTGGTGTCGGACATGAACGCCGGCCGCGTGCAGATGCTGCTGATCGTCGGCGAATCGAACCCCGTGCAGACGGCGCCAGCCGACCTCAGGTTTGCGGATGCGCTCAGCAAGGTACAGACGCGCTTTCACTCGGGACTCTTCCTCGACGAGACGGCCAGGCTGTGTCACTGGCACGTGCCGGCCGCGCACTATCTGGAAGCCTGGAGCGATGCCCGTACCGTCGATGGAACCACGTCGATTGTCCAGCCGCTGATCCAGCCGATGTATGGCGGCAAGTCAGCGCACGAGATCGTCGCTACCCTCTCGGATCGTCCAGAGCGCGCCGGTTACGACGTCGTTCGCGAGTATTGGATGGCGCAGCGGCAGGCTCAGGCACGTGCCGCCAGTGCCTCGGGTGCCGCAGGTGCCGGGAGTGCTGGTGCCTCAGGTACTGGAGCACCGGCTCGGCCGGCCGCGACTGCTGTTGGCGCAGCGGCTTCGGGCCAACCGGCGGCCGCGCAGCCAGCAGTGCCCCCACCGCCACCGCCCACGTCCGAACAGATCGCAGCGGCGACGTTCGAAAAGAACTGGCGGCGCTGGCTGCATGACGGCTTCATTGCCGGCACCGCGTTCGCAGCACCGTCGGCACCATCGGCACCAGTCGTACCTTCGGCACAAGCACCCTCGGCACCTCAGGCACCCCCGGCACCCGAGGCACGCTTCGAAGTCAACTTCCGCCGCGATCCCACCATCTACGACGGCCGGTTTGCGAACAACGGGTGGCTGCAGGAGCTGCCGAAACCGATCACCAAGCTGACGTGGGACAACGCGGCGTTGATCGCCCCGGCAACCGCCGCGCGACTGAACCTTCACAACGGCGATCTCATCAGGGTGACCCACGAGGGTCGCGAGCTCCGAATACCAATCTGGATCAACCCGGGTCACGCGACCGACGCCATCACGATTCACGTCGGCTATGGCCGCACACGCGCGGGGCGTGTGGGCAATGGCACGGGCTTCAACGCCTACGTGTTGCGCGGCAGCACGACGCCCTGGTTCGGCGCTGCGGAGATCTCCCCCACGGGCGACCACTACGACCTGGTCTCGACACAAGACCACTGGGCCATCGAAGGCCGGAATATCGTCCGTTCCGCGCCGCTCGACGAGTTCAAGAAGACGCCGACGTTTGCCAAGGAGATGGAGCACCTGAAGCTCGACGAGCGCATCTCGCTGTACCCCGCTCACGAGTTCACCGGCAATCAATGGGGCATGGCGATCGACCTCAACACCTGTACCGGGTGTGGAACGTGCGTCGTCGCCTGTCAGGCGGAAAACAATATTCCGGTCGTCGGCAAAGACCAAGTCAACCGGAATCGTGAGATGCACTGGCTGCGAGTGGACCGGTACTACACGGGCCCGCTCGACAACCCCGACACGTTCATGCAGCCGATGCCGTGTCAGCAGTGCGAGAACGCACCCTGCGAGGTGGTGTGTCCAGTCGCCGCCACCGTTCACAGCCCCGAAGGCCTGAACGACATGGTCTACAACCGCTGCGTCGGCACGCGCTACTGCTCGAACAACTGTCCTTGGAAAGTGCGGCGATTCAATTTCCTGCTGTACCAGGACTGGAACACTGAAACGCTCAAGCTGCAGCGAAATCCCGACGTCACCGTGCGAAGCCGCGGTGTGATGGAGAAGTGCACCTACTGCGTGCAGCGCATCAGCAGCGCGCGCATTCAGGCCAAGCGCGAAGAGCGCGAGATTCGTGACGGCGAAATCCTGACCGCCTGTCAGTCGGCGTGTCCGACGGATTCGATTGTGTTTGGCAATATCAACGATCCCAACAGCCGGGTGGCTCAGCTGAAAGCGAGCCCGCGCAACTACTCGACGCTCGAGGAACTGAACACCCGTCCGCGGACGACCTACCTCGCTGCGGTGAGGAATCCACACCCGTCCTTGCCAACGAACGTGAGCGTTGGAGGCCATGCTTGGGACACGCACAGCACGTCGGGCGCCCCTTCGAGAGGCTCCGGGTCGACCCCGGGGCATTAGAGGTCGAGCAGCACTGATGGCGAACAACGTTCACGCGCAGAGTGGTTCGGCGGGCGTCCTCGACGTTCCGGTCATCGCGCCGGGACACGACCTGGAGTCGGTCACCGAAACGGTCGCGCAGATTCCGCTGTCCAAGCGCACCCCCCTTGGATGGGTCTTCGGCTTCCTCATCGGCTTCACGCTCCTCATGGGGTTGATGACGGCGCTTTCCTGGCTGGTGCTTCGCGGCGTCGGCATCTGGGGCAACAACGTGCCGGTGGCGTGGGCCTTCGACATCATCAACTTCGTCTGGTGGATCGGCATCGGCCATGCCGGAACGTTGATTTCCGCGATTCTGCTGCTCTTCAAACAGCAGTGGCGCATGTCGATCAGCCGCTTCGCCGAAGCGATGACGATCTTCGCGGTCTTGTGTGCGGCGATCTTCCCGATCTTCCATACCGGTCGGCCGTGGGTGGCGGCGTACTGGTTGTTCCCCTACCCGAACACGATGGGGTTGTGGCCACAGTTCCGAAGCCCTCTCATCTGGGACGTGTTCGCGGTCACGACATATGCCACGGTGTCGGTCGTGTTCTGGTACGTCGGCTTGATTCCCGACCTTGCGACGATGCGCGATCGGGCGGTGTCGAAGGTCAAGCGGGTCGTCTTCGGGATATTTTCGCTGGGCTGGCGCGGGTCAGCGCGTCACTGGCATCGGTATGAGGTCGCGTCGCTCATTCTTGCCGGCCTCTCCACGCCGCTGGTCCTCTCGGTGCACACCGTGGTCAGCTTCGACTTTGCGGTTTCGGTGATGCCCGGGTGGCACGCGACGATTTTCCCGCCCTACTTCGTCGCTGGCGCCATCTACTCTGGCTTCGCGATGGTGCTCTCGCTGGCGATTCCGATCCGCGCCGCCTACAAGCTCGAAGACTTCATCACCATGCGGCACATCGACAACATGGCCAAGGTCATGTTGGCCACCGGTCTGATGGTCGGGTATGGCTACACGATGGAAGCGTTCTTCTCGTGGTACAGCGCGAGCTTCTACGAGAAAGCGATGATGTGGAACCGCATGTTCGGACCGTACGGATGGGCGTACTGGTCGCTCATTACGGTCAATATCGGACTGGTTCAGTTGCTCTGGTTCAAGCGCGTGCGGCAGAACCTGAAGCTTCTCTTCGTCCTGTCCCTGTTTGTCAACTTCGGTATGTGGCTCGAGCGTTTCGTGATTATCGTGACGACGCTCAACCGCGAGTTCGTGCCATCGTCCTGGGGCATGTACTACCCAACGCAATGGGACGTGATGACCTACTTCGGGACGATCGGCCTCTTCCTCACGCTGTTCTTCCTCTTCATCCGGTTCGTGCCGATGATCTCGATCTTCGAAGTGCGAACCTTGCTGCCACAGGCGAAAGTCGATCACCACGCGCATGGCGCCGCCCCCGGGGCCCCGCCGTCGGGTCCGCTCGGTGCCGGCTCGCCCGCGTCTGGTGGCCACTGAGGACATCATGCACGCGTCTGAACCAACCAACGTGAGCTACGGCGTGATGGCCGAGTTCGATTCGGCGCAAGCGCTCGTCGACGCCGCGCGCCTAGTGATGGCGGAAGGCTTCACCAAGGTCGAGGGCTATACGCCCGTTCCGGTCGAAGAGCTGAACGACATCATCCACAAGAAGCGGACCATCCTGCCGTCGCTCGTGTTGGCGGGAGGCCTCACCGGTATGCTGACCGGCTTCGTTCTTCAGGTACTGGGCGTCGGTGATCGAGTACCCGATGAATGTGGGCGGTCGCCCGTTCGCGAGCTGGCCGTCGTTCGTGGTTCCGTCCTACGAGCTCAC
Organism: uncultured Acidobacteriota bacterium; assembly: GCA_963802675.1. Lineage (GTDB taxonomy): Bacteria > Acidobacteriota > Vicinamibacteria > Vicinamibacterales > UBA2999 > JACCSI01. Next base: position 33,843 of record CAWDJL010000013.1, on the reverse strand, counting down.
TATTCTGTTTTCTGCGCTCACGGCCGCCGGCGGAATGATTGCGCTCAACGGGCTGCCGCAGCCCTATCACCCGGTATTCAACGCGCCGCGGTTTTCGCTGGCAAGCTCCGACAAGTTTTTCCTCGTGATCGAGGCCGAGGATCCGAAGTTTGCGCCGACGGAGACGGCGGCATTCCTCGAGCGGATTGGGGCGAAGGGGGTCTATGACGTTCCGGCGTAGCGGATTGAGCGTGATCGCGGCGCTCACGCTCTTGGGCGCGGCCTGTCGCCAGGACATGCACGACGCACCGCGCTACGAGGCGTTCGAGGCCAGCACGTCGTTCGCGGATGGCCGCGCGTCTCGGACGGCGCCGGCCGGCACGGTCGCGCGTGGATGGCTACGCGAGGATGAAGCTCTCTATACCGGCAAGGTAAACGGGCAGCTCGTGGAGGCCGTGCCCTTTGCCGTCACCTACGACGATCTCAAGCGCGGACAGGAGCGCTTCAACATCTTCTGCACGCCGTGCCACGGGCGCCTCGGCGATGGTCAGGGCATGGTCGTGCAACGCGGTCTACGGCAGGCAGCGAGTTATCACCAGGACCGCCTGCGACAAGAGCGTATCGGCTACTTCTACGACGTCATCACCAATGGCTTCGGCGCGATGCAGGGCTACGCCGAGCAAGTGCCGGTGCGCGACCGTTGGCTGATTGCGTCGTACGTTCGCGTGCTGCAGTACAGCCAGTACGCGCCGGTCAACGACGTACCGGCCGATCGACGGCGCGAACTGGACAGTCCGCCCGCGGCAGGCGCACGGGCGCCGGCGCCGACGAAACATTGAAAATGGCCACTTCTGAAAGCTATCAATCACCGGACACGATCAGCGGGCTCCAACGCCTCGGCATGGGCGCCGGTCTCGTCGGCGTCGTGCTGACCATCGTCGGGTTCATGATGACCGACCTGGCGCGGTTCTATCAGGCCTACCTGGTGGCGTACACGTTCTGGATGGGACTCGTGCTCGGGTGCATGGCGCTGCTGATGGTCCAGCACTTGTCCGGTGGCGCGTGGGGCGTGGTGATTCGCCGGCCGCTCGAAGCGGCGGTGCGAACGATGCCGATCATGGCGCTCCTCTATGTACCGATCTGGTTCGGGATGCACGACCTGTATCACTGGACGCATGCCGACGCGGTTGCGAGCGACATGGTTCTTCAGCAGAAGCAGCCGTACCTGAACGAGACCTTCTTTCTGATCCGGCAGCTGCTCTATTTCTCGATCTGGACGGCGATCTCCTGGGCATTGACGAGATGGTCGGCGGAACAGGATCGGACGGGGGATCCTGGACTCGTTCGAAAGTTTTCGATTCTGTCCGGTGCCGGGCTGGTGATTTACAGCCTGACGGTGACCTTCGCGATGGTCGACTGGACCATGTCGGTCAACCCGCATTGGTACTCGACGATGTGGGGGCCGCTGTACATGGTGGGTCAAGGGTTGTCGGCGATGAGCTTTGCGATTGTGGTGCTGATCATGCTGTCGCAGGTCGCGCCGCTCGACCGCGTCATCACCAGCGCGCATCTGCACGATCTCGGAAAGCTCCTGTTCGCATTCCTGATGCTGTGGGCATACTTGACGTTTTCGCAGTTCCTCATCATCTGGTCGGCAAACCTCGCCGAAGAGATTCCGCACTACCTGATTCGCTGGGACAACGGCTACCAGTGGGTCAGTGTGTTCATGATCGTGGCCCACTTCGCGCTGCCGTACGTCTTGTTGCTCTCGCGCGACATCAAGCGCGATTGGAAGCGGCTGCGGATGGTTGCGACCTGGGTGCTCGTCGCCCGAATCGTCGAGTACTACTGGCACGTAGCGCCGGAGTTTCACACCGATGGCTTGAGCGTCGGGCTCTTGGATTTCGCGGTGCCGATTGCGATCGGAGGCATCTTTCTGGCGTTGTATGCGGGTAACCTGAAGGCCCGGTCGCTGCTGCCTGTCAATGACCCGGGATTGGCGAAGGCGCTTGCACATCACGTGCACTGACGAACGATCACACTCGCGGCGCGCTTGACCCTGTCCCAGTTCGTGGATAGAATCGCGCCGCGATCGAGAGGTTGTCGGTTCCTCCGACGAATTTTTTTGGGGACGCGCGGATGCGGCATCATTGTTCCATGGCAGACTCGCGGCCTGAGCAGCCCGGGGTCCCCGCCGCGCGTCGATTGCGCGGTGGGGTGGAGCTGTCCTCCAGGACCCCGGAGCCCTAGCCGTTGGCCCAAATTTTCCCCCCTTGGTGGAACAAACTTCCGATCGTGGCGGCCATCGCGGGCAGTCTCGGCCCCGTGCTCGCGATCGCAGGCGTCTGGTACTACTTTTCCCCGTGGTACACCGACGTGGGCTACCGTCCTGTTCAGCCGGTAGAGTACAGCCACAAGCTCCACGTCGGCGAGCTTGGTCTCGACTGCCGATACTGTCACGCCTCGGTCGAGGTCTCTACCGTCGCGAACGTTCCGCCGACGCAGACCTGCATGAACTGCCATCAGACCGTGAAGAGGGACAGCGAGAGGCTCGCACCGATTCGTGAAAGCGCCCAGAGCGGCCGGCCGATGCGCTGGATTCGCGTTCACAACCTTCCCGACTACGCCTACTTCGCCCATAACGCGCACGTCGCCGCAGGAATCGGCTGCGTCACCTGCCACGGCCGCATCGACGAGATGGAGACGGTCACCCAGATGACGCCACTCAGCATGAGCTGGTGTCTCGACTGCCACCGCAACCCCGGTCCCAACAGGCGCCCCATCTCGGAGGTCACCAACATGAAGTGGACCCCTCCCCGGGACGTCGGGACGCTCGCAGCGCAACTCGAGCGCGACCGACCGGTCAATCCGCCGACTGACTGTTCGGGGTGCCACCGGTGACACGGACATACTGGCGAAGTCTGGGGCAGCTCGATCAGCACCCCGAATCCCGCGCCTTTCTCGAGCGTGAGTTCCCGGAGGGCGCCTCGGAGCTTCCCGAGGGGGTCACCCGGCGCGAAATGATGATGCTCCTGGGCGCCTCGCTGTCCCTCGCGGGGCTCGCGGGGTGCCGGCGCCCCGCCGAAGAGATTGTTCCCTATGCCACGGCTCCCGAGGAGGTCGTCCCCGGGATCCCTCGTTACTACGCGACAACCATGCCGTTCCGGCGGAGCGCCTACGGCCTGATCGTCGAGAGCCACGAAGGGCGACCGACCAAGATCGAGGGAAACCCTTCGCACCCCTCGACGCTCGGGGCCTCGAGCTCGCGCGTCCAGGCGTCCGTGCTCGGCCTGTACGATCCTGACCGTTCGCAATCGATCAGGTCGGGCGGTGCACCGAAGTCCTGGAAGGATTTCGTGACGGCCTGGGAGCAGTTGTCCGCGGCTCATGCGGCGGATGGCGGCGCCGGCCTTGCGGTCCTCTCCGAGTCCTTCTCTTCCCCAACCCTAGCGCGCCTGGCCTCCCAGCTCCGCGTCCGCTACCCGAAGGTTGCAGTGGGCGACCTACGACGCCGTCAGCGACGAGAACCGAGTCGCGGGACTGCGGCTCGCCACGGGGCGCGACCTCGATCTCATGCTCCGGTTCGATCGAGCCTCGGTGATTCTCGCGCTCGACGCCGACCCGCTCCTGACCGACCCGGAGATGATCCGCCACGCGCGAGGCTTCGCGGACGGAAGGCGTGCGGGGGCGTCCGGTGGTGCAATGAACCGCCTCTACGCCGTTGAAGGGGTCTACTCGCTGACGGGAGCGATGGCGGATCACCGGCTCCGTCTCGAGAGCCGGCAGATCGCTCCCTTCCTTGCGGCGCTCGCTGCCCGCTTGGCTCCACCGCAGGCCGGAGCCGCAGGGCTGACGGGAGCCGACGTCCCGAATGTCGACTCGCGCTGGATCGACGCCCTTGCCAAGGATCTTCTGGCGCACCGCGGCAAGGGGTTGATCGTGGCCGGGGAACGCCAGCCGGCGGCCGTCCACGCCGCCGTCTGCGCGCTGAACACGTACCTCGGCAACGCGGGCACGACGGTCAGCTACTACGAGACGAAGGATGCGGCCCTGCCGAGCGTCAGCTCGCTCACCGCACTCGTCTCCGCGATGAACGCGGGCACGATCAAGACGCTCGTCGTGCTGGGCGGCAATCCTGTCTTCGATGCCCCCGCCGATCTCGACTTCGCTGCGGCCATGGCGAAGGTCCCTCAGTCGATCGCACTCGGGCACACGGTCGACGAAACATCGGTCAAGGCGACCTGGCACGTTCCCCGCGCGCACTACCTCGAATCGTGGGGAGACACGCGCGCGGTTGGAGGCACGCTCAGCGTCGTCCAGCCGCTGATCCTCCCCCTCTTCGGCGGACGAACCCCCGTCGAAGTGCTGGGGTTGATGGCCGGGGGCCAGGATCGTCCCGGCTACGACCTCGTGCGGGAGACCTGGAAACCGATCCTGGGCGAGGCCACGTTCGACACGAAGTGGAACCGCGTCCTGCATGATGGATTCCTTTCAGGCAGCGAGCTTCCAGAAGTTGTGCCCACTCTCATCGCGCAGCCCCTGGCGGAGCTCGGCCGCCTTCGCGCCGCAGGCGCTGGGTCGGCGAGCCAGGCCGCGCCAGGCTCTCCGGGTGGACTGGAGGTCGTTTTCCTTCCATCCCCCTCGCTTCACGATGGCCGCTTCGCGAACGACGGATGGCTGCAGGAGCTTCCCGATCCCCTCACCAAGCTGACATGGGACAACCCTGCGCTCGTCAGCCCGAAGACGGCCGAATCGCTCGGCCTTGCAAACGAGGATTGGGTCCGCCTCGACTACGCCGGCCGCTCGCTCGAGCTCCCCGTCTGGCTCCTTCCCGGAATGACGGACGGCGCGGTCGCCTTGACGCTGGGCTACGGCCGTTCGCACGCCGGTCGGATTGGCTCGGGGGTCGGGTTCGACGCGTTTCAGGGTCCGAAGCTCCAAGGCACCAGGCTTCGACAGCGGCGTCAGCCTCACCAAGCTCGCGCGCACTTATCCGCTCGCGGCGACCCAAGAGCACGGCAGCATGGAGGGACGCCCCGTCGTGCGCGAGTCGACCCTGACCGCACTTCGATCGAAATCCGCCTGCCGGCGCGGAGCCCACCCCACCGCGCACAGAGCCGCGCGGCGGGGGCCCCGGAGCGAGCCGAGGTCCCGCATGGGGCCGGTTCTCCGGAGGCCGTGCGGCCCGAAGGAAAAGAAGTCCCCCGTGCGCTCGGCGTCTTCGAAGAAGACCCGCAGCACTTCTCCCTCTGGAAGGAGCATGTCTACGATCAGGGGCACCAGTGGGGGATGACGATCGACCTCAACGCGTGCATCGGGTGCAACGCGTGCATGGTCGCCTGCCAGAGCGAGAATAACGTGCCGGTCGTCGGCAAGATCCAGGTCGCGAAGGGGCGCGAGATGCAGTGGCTCCGGGTCGACCGGTACTTCTCCGGCGAGCCCACTGGCAGCCCGGAGATAGTCTTCCAGCCCGTGCCCTGCATGCACTGCGAGGACGCTCCCTGCGAGCAGGTCTGCCCCGTGGCAGCCACCGTCCACGACGCGCAGGGCCTCAACGTGATGGTCTACAACCGGTGCATCGGGACCCGCTACTGCTCGAACAACTGTCCCTACAAGGTGCGCCGCTTCAATTTCTTCAACTACACCAAGGACACGCCCGACATCCTCAAGCTCGCGATGAACCCGGACGTCACGGTTCGCGCGCGGGGCGTCATGGAGAAGTGCACCTACTGCACGCAGCGAATCAATCGGGTGAAGATCGATGCGCGGCTCGCGGGGCGCGAGCTTCGCGACGGCGACGTCAAGACGGCCTGCCAGCAGGCCTGCCCGGCCTCGGCAATCGAGTTCGGAGATATTCGCGACCCATCGAGCCGGGTCTCGAAGGCGAAGGCCGATTCCGCGCAACTACGCGCTCCTCGCCGAGCTGAACACCAAGCCCCGGACGACCTATCTAGCCAAGGTGCGCAACCCGAATCCAGATCTCGAGGGCGTTGCATGATCGCCCGCAGACGGCGCGTGCTGGGCACGCTCGTGCTCACCTCTGTTGTCGCCTCGGCCGGTTGCGTGCGCGGCTGCACGTCGAGCCGCCCTCCCATCCATCTCAATCCGAGCATGGACGACCAGCCGAAGGTGCGCCCCCAGACGGCCAGCACGTTCTTCTTCGACGGCGCGTCCATGCGCCAGCCCGTTCCAGGAACGGTCCCGATCGGCGGGCTGAAAGAGGACACGGCCTTCTTCACGGGCAAGGGAGCCGACGGACAGTTCGTTGCGACGATCCCTCATGCCGTGGACGAGGCACTTGTCGAGCGCGGCCGCCAGCGGTACGGGATCTATTGCCAGCCTTGCCACGACGCTCGGGGGGACGGCAAGGGCATCCTGTTCCAGCGAGGCAACGTGCCCACCGCCACCTTCCACCAGGAGAAGCTCCTGAAGTACACGGACGGCCAGATCTTCGACGTCATCACGAACGGGACGGGGCTGATGGCCGGGTACCGCTGGCCAATCCCTCCCGCGGACAGGTGGGCGATCGTCGCCTACGTGCGAGATCTCCAGCGCGAGCGGCAGGCACGCGCCACAGGCACCCCCTGAGAGAGGCGACGTGATGAACGGCCTGATGAACCGCAAACTGCTGTTCGTGCTCGGTCCCGTCACCGGTGTGGTGATGTTCGTCGGCGTCGTGCTGATCGCGACGTTCCTGACCAACCGCGAGTACAAGGAGCCCTACCGGGCTCCTGCTTCGATCGTTGACCCGACGCCGCGCGCGGAGGGAGTCGCCGCCGAGCGATCAGCAGCGGAAGCGGCGGCTCGGGCAAAGCCGTATGTCGAGGCCGAGTACCGGACCTTCCCCGTCGTCGGAAGCCGCGTCGCGATCTGGTCGGTCGCGCAGCTCCACCTCTTGTTCGCAGCGTTCGTCCTCGCCGTTCCGCTTTTCGCATTCATTATCGAGGTGATTGGCTACAAGACCGGGGATCTGCGGTACGACCGGCTCGCGCACGAGTTCACGAAGCTCCTCTCCGTCTCCTTCTCGCTGACCGCGACCTTCGGAGCGTTCCTGACCTTCATGCTCATCATTCTGTATCCGAAGTTCACGAACTACCTGATGAGCGTGTTCTCCCCCACGTTTCTCCCGTACGTGCTGCTCTTCTTCGCAGAGGCTGCTTTCCTCTACACCTACTATTACGGCTGGGGGAAATTCCATCCTCTGGTGCATCTTGGCCTGGGACTCGGCCTCAACCTCGTGGGCACGGCGATCATGTTCATCGCCAATGCCTGGCTCACATTCATGATGTCGCCGAGGGGAGTCTCGGAGACGGGGGCGGTCATCTCTGTCTGGGACGCGGTCTACAACTACACGTGGATGCCGATTAACGTCCACCGCGTCATCGCGAACGTCGCCTTCGGCGGATCGGTTGCTGCCGCCTACGCGGCCTTCAAGTTCCTCCAGGCGGAATCCGACGAGGAGCGCGCGCATTACGACTGGATGGGATACATCGGAAACTTCGTGGCAATCATTGCCTTCCTGCCGCTGCCCTTCGCCGGCTACTGGCTCGCGAGCGAGATCTACGCGTACTCGCAGACGCTGGGGCTCCAGATGATGGGCGGCGCCTTCTCGTGGCTCTTCATCATTCAAGCCGTCCTCATCGGGAACCTCTTCCTCGCCGCCAACTATTACCTCTGGCTCGGCATGGGGCGGGTCGAGGGGGTGCAGCCGCTTCAGAAGTTCATCAAGTACCTGCTCATTGCGATCGCGCTCTGCTTCATGGTCTGGGCGACGCCCCGGTCGATCATCGCGACGGTCTCCGAGGTCCGGGCGATGGGAGGGTCGGCGCACCCGGTCCTCGGTTTTCTGGGCGTCATGTCCGCCAAGAACACGGCCGTGAACATCCTGATCCTCACGACCTTCATCAGCTTCCTCCTCTACCGCCGGACGGGGAAGATCGCGACCGTGGCGTGGGCGAAGGCGGGCCATGCGGCGCAGCTCTTCATCTTCGCGGGCACGGCGATCTTCGTCATCTTCCTTGGCGTCTATGGGTACTTCGTCGAGGCGAGCGTCAGGATCGGCCTCTCGGTGCCCCAGGTCAGCTCAGTCCTGTTCGCCATGGTGTCGATCACCGTGATCGACATCTTCCTCTTTCATGGGGCGAGAAGGACCGGCGAGGTGCGCTGGGGAAAAATCCCGGCGATCTCCCAATACGTGCTGATCTTCATCGCGGTCACCTTCACCTGGCTCATGGGGCTCATGGGCTATGTTCGCTCCGGGCTCCGCCAGCACTGGCATGTCTACGGGGTCATTCGCGACACCTCGGCCGACGCGTTCACGCCAACCCTGGGCTTTGCGACGCAGGTCGTCTCGGTGACCGTGCTCGCGTTCTTCCTGCTGATTGGCTTCGTGTTCTGGATCACGAGTCTGCACGACCGGCCCGAATGGGCTCCTGTGCCCTCGCCGAAGAGAGTGCCGCACACCGGCGTAGATGTCGTTGTCACGGGCGCCGCGGCGCATGACGCCGGAGGCGCGTCATGATGATCCCGATCACCGTCCGGATCGGCGGACTCGTCCTCGCTTCGACGGCGTTCTATGCCTATGTCGGCCAGATGGTGCCTCAGAACCAAGTTCAGCCTCCCGCGGAGGTCGTCATCAGAGCCGACCTCAGCACGCCCGAGATGGTCGAGGTTGGTCGCGGGATCGCGGAGGGAAAGGGCCTGTGCCGGACCTGCCACACGATCGGCCAGACCGGGGCGCTCCGGTTCCCCGACCTCGATGGCGTCGCCGGCCGCGCGGCGACCCGCGTTCCGGGCCTGAGCGAGGTCGAGTACTTCGCCCAATCGATGTACGAACCTGATCGCTTCATCGTGCCGGGATTCAATCCGGGGATGCCCGCCATCAACAGGCCTCCGATCGGCCTCACCGATCAGGAGATCCTCTGCGTCATGGCGTACCTCCAGTCTCTTGGCGGCACGCCGACGGTCACGCTCCAGACCTCTCACCGCTACTACGGCGGTGCGCCCGCACCGGGCGGGGCGGCTCCCGCGGCTCCGCCGGCCCCAGGCGCCGCGCCAAGTGCGGGCGCCGCCGGCGAACCTGACGCCTGCCGTTCCACCGTCGCCCAAGGTGACACGGCGCGGCCAGGGCCGCCCAACCGAGAGGCCGCGCCGTGTCACAGGTGACGCTGTGACACTGGTGCTACAAACCCCGAGTCCCCATGTGGCTTCTGCGCAAACAACTATATTCTCGGGGTTTGTAGCACGATGAACATCCTGGTCGTCCTCGCCGTGGCTGTCGTGTTCGGGCTCCTTCGCTTCCGTCGGGCCAACCTGTTCATGTGGGCGGTGGCTTGGTGGGTCGGGTGCTACGTCTTGTTCCGTTTTGGATTCACCGCGCCGATTCCCACGTCCGTTATTTCGATCTACATGGGAATCGTCTCGATCGCGATCCTGGCGTTTATCTCCTCGAGCGAGCAACGTCGGGACGAAGTCTCCCGCCCGCTCGTCCGGTTGATCACGGAGAAGCGGTATGCACCGCTCCTCGTCCTGACGGCCCTCGCTATTCCGGCGCTGGCAGCTGCGAACGTTTACGTGCAGATGAACGTCCCCCTCGAGCCTCCGTACTTCCCGCGGACAGTCCATCCCGCGTCCCCGACCGGGATCACGGTTCATGACAAGAAGATCGATCTCGACGCCGGGGACAACCCGTTCCGACATCTCGAGACGTCGAATCCTGAAGAGTTTCGCAAACATGTCGAGAACGGGCGCCGGGTCTACTACCAGAACTGCCACTTCTGCCACGGCGACAACTTAGCCGGCAACGGCATGTTCGTGCACGGCTTGGACCCGATCCCGACCAACTTCGCCGACGGGGATACGATCGCGAATCTTCGAGAGACGTTCCTGTTCTGGCGAGCCGCCAAGGGAGGCCCCGGGCTCCCCGAAGAAGCGGCCCCCTGGAACACGGCCATGCCGGCCTGGGAGAAGTTCCTGAAGGAAGAAGAGCTCTGGGATGTCGTCCTCTTTCTCTACGATTTCACGGGCGAGAGGCCTCGCGCCAGGGAGGAGACGCACTAGTGACCGCTCGCTTGATATGTGCGCGGCTGTGTCACTGTCCTGTTCGCCTCGCTGTGTGCCGGGACGATGGGATCGGTGCGCGCGCAAGGTCCTGATCTTGGAACCGAGGCGCAGCGGGAGTCGGGCAAGAACCTCTATCTCAGAAATTGTGCGCAGTGCCACGGCGACAAGGGTGACGGCGCCGGGTACGCCACCCTGCACCTGTCCCCCAGGCCCCGGGACTTCACGACGGGCAAGTTCAAGGTCCGCTCGACACCCAGCGGAGCGCTCCCGACCCATCAGGACCTCGTCAACATCATCAGGCGCGGCATGCCCTACACGTCGATGCCCCCTTGGCCCGACCTGTCCGACCAGGAAGTGTCGGAATCTCGCACACTTCATCAAGACCTTCTCCGCCGAGTTTTCGAACGCGCAGAATGTCGCGCCTGTAGAAATCCCGAGCGCGCCTTCTGCCACGAACGAGTCCATCGAGCTCGGGAAGAAGCTCTACGAGGAGAACGGCTGCATCAAATGTCACGGCCCGCTCGGTCGGGGCGACGGACCTTCGGCTCCAACCCTGGTGGACGACCTGGGCTATCGGATACGCGCGGCGAACCTCGCGCACAGTTGGACTTTCCGGGGAGGGTCGTCCCGAGAGGATATCTTCAAGACGATGACCACGGGGTTCAACGGTACGCCGATGCCGTCGTTCGCCGATGCCCTGCCGCCCGAGCAACGATGGGCGATCACGGACTTCATCGTCTCTCTCTCCGCGAGCGACGGGCCTGGCTATACCAACCTCGTTGTCGCCAAGAACGCCCTGGATCCGATCGATCTGGCGAAGGGAGCCGCGAACTTCGGGTCCGCTCCTGTCGCCCGCTTTCCGATCATCGGACAGATCATGGAGCCCGGACGCGCGTTCCACCCGGCCTCGAGCAGCGTGACCGTCCAGGCTATTTACGACGCGGACTCCATCGCCTTCCTGGTTCGCTGGCACGACATGATTGCCGACAAGACGGCGCAGAACGGGCTGTCGCTCGAAGTGCCGCCGGAGGAAGAGGAGGAGAAACCGCCTGCGGCACCCGCCGCCCAGGCTGCTGACGATCCCTTTGCGGATACGGCGGCGCCGACCGTCGGGCCATCCGAGTTCTCCGACGCGGTGTCGATCCAGCTTCCGACGCAGCTGCCGACCGGCGCCCGCAAGCCGTATTTCATCTTCGGCGACGCGCAGAACTCGGTGGATCTCTGGTTCTTCGATCTGGCCCGCACCGAGCCCCTTCAGTTCATCGGCAGGGGCACCGGGGACATCACCGCCAACGATACGGGCGATGTTACTGGCGTCGCGAGCTATGACCAGGGGGAATGGTCGGTCATCTTCAAGCGGCCCCTTCGCGCCACCTCGGGCGCCCCGTTCGCGCCTGGCCAGTTCATGCCGATCGCCTTCTCGCTCTGGGACGGGTTCTCGCGCGAGCGTGGCAACAGGCGAGGCCTCACGACCTGGTACTCCGTCTACCTGGAGCCAGAGAATGTCCCATCGGCCGTCGGCCCCATGGTAAGGACGGCGCTGCTCATTCTCGGGATCGAGCTGGCAATCATCGGTTGGGTGCGATCGCGTTACCGTTCTCGGGCCCGCGACGAGATTGGTGCCAAGGGGACAGGGCAGCCGGCCACGAGCGTTTGAGCTCGGGCTTGCCCGCCGAAGCTCGCGACCAATGGGCGTGCGAGCGAAGGTGGGCCATCCGGAGGATTCGATGTACAAGAGCATCTACGTTCCCGTCGATAACTCAGACCACTCCAACCGCGCCGTCGCCTGCAGCGTCGCGCTGGGCAAGGCGTTCTCTGCGAAGCTGGTCGGCTGCCATGTGTACGCGGCAAAGCTGCACGACTATCGCTTCAGGCAGATGGAGTACACGCTGCCCGAGGAGTACATCGACGAGGTGGAGCTGGAGCGCCAGCGGAAGATCCACGACAGCCTGATCACGATGGGCCTCAAGCTCATCTCCGACAGCTATCTCGATGGCATGTCGCGCCTCTGCAAGGAATCGAGCCTAGAGTTCGAACCGCGGATGATGGATGGGAAGCATCACATCGAGATCCTCAAGGATCTCGCCGGCTCCCAGTACGACCTGGTCGTGATCGGCGCCCTGGGGATCGGGCGCGCCCGGGACAGCGTGATCGGCTCGGTCTGCGAACGCGTCGCCCGCCAATGCGACCGAGATGTCTGGGTCGTCAAGCACGTCCCGGAGCCGGGCGAGGCGGAGCGGGACACGATCCTAGTAGGCATGGACGGCAGCCCCCAGTCGTTCGGCGCGCTCATGACCGCCGTCGACCTGGCACGCACGTTCGGCAAGAAGGTCGAAGCGATCGCCGTGTACGACCCCTACCTGCACTACTCCGTCTTCAACGGCATCGTCAACGTCCTCACCGAGCAGGCGGCGAAGGTGTTCCGCTTCGAGGAGCAGAATCAGCTTCACGAGGAGATCATCGACACCGGGCTCGCGCAGATCTATCAGTCTCATCTCGAAGTGGGCGAGCGGATGGGGAGCGAGGCGGGCACCGCGATCAAGAAGACGCTCCTCGACGGCAAGCCCTTCCAGAAGATCCTCGACCACGCGCGCAAGACGAATCCCTGGCTCATCGTGATGGGGCGGATCGGCGTTCACAGCCCGAAGGACGAGACCGGACTGGGGAGTAACGCTGAGAACGTTCTCCGCGCCGCGTCGTGCGATGTCCTCCTTTCGACGCGCCTCGAGGTGCCACGCCTCGACGTACGCGCCGAGGAGACGGTCCGATGGACGCCCGAGGCCGAGCAGCGCATGACGCACGTGCCCGACCAGGTCAAAGGGATCGCACGGACCGGGGTCCTTCGCCTGGCGCTCGAGAAGGGGCATTCGGTGATCACGAACGCAGTGATCGACGAAGCGATGGATCGGTTCATGCCGAAGAGCGCGTCTGCTGCGACCAAGGCGCTGGCCGAGGCCGTCGCGCTCGAACGCGCGAAGTCCGGCAACGTGTCGATGTGCCGAGCGTGCGGCGTCACGGCCACGCAGACCGACGCCGTGCGGTGCACCGTCTGCGGCGCGGCGGATTTCGAGGTGATCTCCCGGGAGATGATCGAGAGAATCGCTGCGGTGGAGGGAGGTCTCCAGGAGGAGACCACATACGACGGGCGCAAGCTCCGATGGTCGGAGGAAGCCAGGAAGGGCCTCTGGACCATGAAGAACGCGTATCAGCGTCGTCGCGTCAAGGCACGTGTCGAAAAGCGAGCGCGCATGAAGAAGCTCGACGCGATCACGCTCGAATTCGCCCGCCTGGTGATCGAGGAAGAGACTGGAGCGCCGCTCGAGATCCAGGTCTCCGCCTTCGCGCAAAGCGCGTCGGCGAGACCCGGCGAAGCCGGGCCCGAAAACATCACGAGCAGCGGAGCAGGGAGCGAGGCACGACTGATCGCCCGCGACGAAAGGAAGAACCCCCTGATCTCGACCTTCGATTGGACCGACGAGGCCGCGCAGCGGATCCTCCGGGTCCCGGCCGGGTTCATGCGGAACAAGACCCAGGAGAGAGTGGAGGAGCTGGCGCGGGAGCGCGCCGCCGCGGCGATCGATCTGGCGCTCGTCGAAGACGGGATCGAGATCGGCAAGCAGATGATGGCCGAGATGATCGCGAACTACCCGACACCGGGCAAGGACACGGCAGCGGCGACGATTCCAGCGGCCCCTTCCGCCGCGGCCTCGGGCACGGTAGCGGAAGCCCCAAGCGCGGCTCGAAACGTGGTCCCGGCCGGCAACGGGAGCGGCTACCTCAACGAGGTGAGCCCGCTGACCGTACGAAGTACAGTCCGACGACCATCGCGAAGCGTGATCGGTCGGCGGCTCGAAGCGGCCCGCGGAGCGGGGCAAGAAGATGCTGCCCTAGCGAAGCGGAGCCGACGCGTCTTTTCTGGGTTGAGGCGGAGCTTCGCTAGTGTCGGCATACCGGTTCTGCCGTACGGACGACATCGGGTTGCTCGTCGACGCGCTGAATCGCTGCTGGTTACCGTACTTCCCCGACGAGCCTCCGATGACGCCGGAGGCCTTCAAGCGATCAATCCGCGACCTGCAGGTCTGGTGCAGCAGCTGCATGGTCGCATTCTCGGGCTCCGACCCGGTCGGCGTCCTGATCGGCGCCAAGCGGCCTTCTGGTACCCTCGTCCACACGATCGCCGTCCATCCCGATCATCGGCGACAGGGTCATGGCCGTCACCTGCTCGCCTCGCTCGGCTCGAAGCTCGCGATTCTCGGTCCTCCCCGAATCGTCGCCGAAGTCCCAGAGACGTTCGCCCCGGCCTGCGAGCTGTTCAGCGCAAGCGGGTATGACCAGGAGGCTGTTCTGACGGACTACGTTCTGTCGCGTGAGGAGAGCGGCAGCGCCGCGCGAGTCGAAGGCTTCGTCATCCCGGTCACGGTAAACGATCTCGCCGCCAATGGTCTCCTCGAAGACACACATCCGCAGACGTGCTGGGAGCGGTCGGTCGAGACCCTCACTGCAAGGAAGGACGACATCGCCGGACTCGCGATCGCCTCCGACGAGCGAATCGAGGCCTACCTCCTTTACTACATGAAGTGCGGTGTGGAGATTGCGTCGCTGCGCACGTTCATCGAGGACGGCGGCACCCGTCTGAGGCAACTGCTCTCTCGACTCCTCGCTGGAGGCATGGGGACGCAGTACCCGAAAGTCCACCCGGCGGAGATCTCGGAGGAGTTGCTGGAGACGCTCGGTTTCCGCCCCGCCGGCAGGCACGTACTTTACGCCGCGAGGGCGCGGTCCGAATAGGGCCCGTCCTTCGCTGAGACATCACCCTCCGCGCCCGCGAAACGCTCGAGTGGCTCGATCGCTATCAGGGCCCGGTGGCCCGCTAGTCCGAATTATTCACGAGGCCCCGGTTACTCCTGGCGCAACACCCGCATCGGGTCGGCATTCGCCGCTCTTCTTGCCGGCAGCCAGCACGCCAACAACGCGGTCGCCGAAAGGAGCAGCGTCACCCCAGCAAATACGAGCGGGTCGGTAGCGCTGACACCAAACAGCAAACGCTCCATCAGTCGCGTGACCGCAAGGGCACCGCCGACGCCAAGCATCACACCGATGACGATCACCACCGCGCCCTGGCGAAGGACGAGTCGCGATAGATCGACACGGCTGGCGCCAAGTGCGGCACGAACGCCGAGCTCATGACGCCTACGGCGAACGGTGTACGCCATCACGCCGTAGATGCCGATCGCCGAAAGGAGCAGCGCGACACCGGCAAAGCTGCCAAGCAGCGCCAGCACGAGCCGGCGTTCCGCGAGACGCGCATCGAGAATGCTGGCAAGAGCGTTGACACGGGCGATCGGTTGCTCCGGATCGAGTCGCTGCACGACCTGTCGAATCGCCGGCGTGAGCGACAACGGATCGCCTGCCGTCTTCACAACCAGCGTCATGCTTCCCGACGGGCGCTGCGGATGCGGGAAATACGTCTCGGCGCGCGCGTCGAGCTCCGGTCCGGACCTCCGCGCGTTGCTGACCACGCCGACGATCGTCAGCCACTGCGTGTTTGCGCCTGGTGATCCGAACGAGATCCGTCTGCCAACGGCATCAAGCGTCTCGAAGTACGTCAAGGCGAGCGCCTCGTTCACGACCACGACGCGCTGGACGGCGGCGAGGTCGCTCTCGGCGACGTCGCGACCGTGTACAACGCGCATGCCGACCGTGTCGAAGTAGCCCGGTGTCACCGAGTCGATGGCCACGGGCAAACTCCGCAATCCTTCGGGGAGATCAGGTCGACCCTCGACGATGATCGGCGCCGAATTCGGCAGTCTGTCCAGAAGAATCGTCGTGACCCCAGCCACCCGCTGCACCGATGGCAGTGCCGCGATCTCGGTCCGCAACCGCTCCCAGAACTGCAGCCGCTGTGCCGGCTGCTGGTACTTCGCAGCCGGCAGCGAAATCCGCGCCGTGAACACACCATCCGCCTGAAAGCCGCTCGGCGTGTCGAGGACCGCCGCGAAGCTGCGTAACAACAATCCCGCGCCCACGAGCAGCATCAACGCAAGCGCGAGTTGCGCAGTGACGAGGCCGAGTCGCAGACGAGAGCTTCCACCGTGTTCTTCAATCGGTACGGCCGCCCCCTTTCAACGTGCTGCTGACATCGGCGCGTGCGACGCGCCACAAAGGCGCGACGCCAATGGCCAGCGACGTGAGAAGCGCCAGGGCGGCGCCGGCAGCCACGATCGTCCAATCAATCGACACCGATGCAAGGCGTGGGATCTGCGGTGGCGCGGCCGCGACGACCGCACTGATCGCCCATACCGCCAATGCGAGTCCGGCCAGCGCGCCGCAGGTGGTCAGCGCCAGCGTCTCGTTGAGCCATTCGCGCGACAGGCGCCGCCAGCCGGCGCCCAACGCGGCACGGGTCGCGGTCTCTCGCTCACGGGCAGTCGCCCGCGCAAGGAACAGATTCGAGACATTGGCGCAGGCGATGAGCAGCACCAGCAACACCGCGCCTTGCAATAGCCACAGCGGCCGACGCGCCGACGCCACCATATCGTCGAGGAGCAGGGTGACGAGCGTGCTCGTGCCTGGAACGTTGTCGGGATAGGCGGCGTTCTGGGCGTTCTGCACGACGATCATGCGCTGATGCGCAGCCTCGATCGGCACGCCCTCGCGCAGGCGTGCGATCACCGGGAGCCACAAGGCGCCGCGAGCTTCCATCTGCTGCCGCGAATCTGCGGTCTTCGCGAGCGGAATCCACAACTCGGCATCGGTGGGGTACTCGCTGCCGGGCGCGAGCACGCCGACGACCGAATACGGCCGACCGTTGACCATTGCATCGCGTCCGATGATGTCGAGACGTCCGCCAAACGCGCGCTGCCACAACCCGTGACTGAGCACCGTCACCCGATGGCGTCCCTCCACGTAATCGCCTGGATCGAAGGTTCGACCAAGTCGGCTACCGACACCGACAGTGTGGAAAAACTCCTCCGAGACGACGCCCATGCGCACCTCTTCCGGCGATGCGCCCGCGAGGATGTTCGCCGACTGCGAGCTGTAGACCGCCATCGACTCGAACACCTCGCGACTTTGATCGCGCCAGTCGCAAAACATGGGATAGGAGACGATATCGCGGTCGAATCCCTGCTGCGGATTGGTCATCCAGACCAGCGTGAGGCGCTCGGCTTGCAGATACGGAAGCGGTGCATACAACACGCCCTTCACAATCGTAAGGATTGCGAGGCAGCCGCCGAGGCCGATAGCGAGGGTCAGGCCGACAGCCGCGGTAAAGGCACGCTCACGCAGCAGGGCGCGCATCGAAGTTCGGAAGCTCATAGTGCACCCTTCGACTCGTTACGATCGCTCTGACAACTGCCCGCGGTCCACAGTCCACAAGGTACCGTGGACGTACACTACAGACGAAGTCAGCGAATGGTTCGTCATCGTAATCCGATCGGATTAGCCCGTCATCCCCGGACCCGCGGGGAGGGCCGACATCACCCTTCGCGCCCGATACCGGACAGTGTAGGCTAGAGGTTCGGGTTGAATCGAACCTCGGAACGTCAGCAAGGTGAAGCGCTACCACGACATCGTCGGCGACGGAGGATCCAGAGTCCTAGAGCAAGTGGCCGAGCAGCGCACCCGCATCACCGACGGGCTCGCCGGCGTGCGCCATCTCGTGGCCGTCGGCTCCGGCAAGGGGGGGGTCGGCAAAAGCACGTTGACGCTGCATCTCGCGGGCGCTCTGCGTGCCCGGGGGCTTCGGATTGGGATTCTGGACGCCGACTTCAACGGCCCCTCACAGGCGCGCATGGCGGGTGTCCAGGGGGCGCTGTTCGTTCCCGGCAGCCACAAGGTCGCGCTCCCGCGCACCAGGAACGGGATCGCGGTCTTCTCGATGGGCTCGCTGATCCCGGAGTCGGATGCGCTCGAGTTCGAGAGCACGGCGCACGGAGAGTCCCACACATGGCGCGCCACGAAAGAGTTTGCTCTCCTCGGCGAGATCCTCGGGTCCTTCGAGTGGGGAGCGCTCGATCTGCTGATGTTCGATCTGCCGCCGGGAGCCGAGCGGACTGTTCAGTACGCCGATTTTCTCGGGCCGCGGACCTCGTTCCTGCTCGTGACGATCCCTTCCGAGGTGGCACGGGGCGTGGTCGCACGCTCGGTGGCAGCTCTGTCGAAGGGACCCAATCGAATCATCGGTTACGTCGAGAACATGAGCGGCTACTACTGCCGCGACTGCAACGCCATCAAGCCGCTCTTCATGTCATCCGAGCAATCAGCTCTGGAGATCCCCTGCCTCGGGAGCGTCCCATTCGATCCCGAGCTTGCACGGCACTGCGATCGGGGAATCTCTTTTGCGGCACTGCACGAAACCCCGGTTGGCCGCGCCCTGGAGCATGTTGCGCAGCAACTTCTCGACAGCCTCGAGGATCCCCGATGAAGTTCCTCTGCGTCCCTTGCGATAGCCCGATGAAGCTCCAGTCCGTCGGTCCCCCCGAGCGTGGCTCGCTCGCGGTCGTCTACTCGTGTCCGGAGTGCGGCTACGAGATGGCGATGCTCACCAATGCGTACGAAACACAGGTCGTGCAGTCGCTCGGCGTGCGGATCGGTCCCGACATGGGCGCGTCGAGCGGCGCGAGTTCCAAGTGCCCGTTCCCCGGGATGATGCCTGCCAACGAAGGAACACTCGAGGGTGCGGGACACGCGGGAGAACCAAACCCGGTCCCCTGGACTTCCGCTGCCGAAGCTCGGCTCGCGAACATTCCCGAGTTCGTCCGCCCCATGGCGCGGACAGGCATCGAGAGATTTGCCAGAGAGAGAGGGGCCCTCGAAGTGGACGAGAAGATCCTCGACGCGGCCCGGGACTTTTTTGGCATGTAGATGCTGATGTCTTTCGCGCGGCCGTACGTCATCTCCTGGAACCTCACCTACCGCTGCAACCTCGCCTGCGAGCACTGTTATCTCGACGCGGGTGGCGCGCCTCTGGTCGGCACAGAGAACTTTGCCGATCGGAGCGAGCTCGGCACCGAGGAATGCTTCAGGGTTATCGACGAAATCGCCGCTTTCGCGCCTGAATGCCTGACGATCCTGACGGGCGGCGAGCCGCTCTTACGGCGCGACATCCTCGAGATCGTCCGGCGCGCGTCGGATCGTGAACTCTGGGTCGTCGTCGGCACCAACGGCGTGAGCATTACGGAGAACGTGGCGAGGCGGCTCGCGGAGGCCGGAGCACGAGGACTGTCCCTTTCTCTCGATGCTCTCGATCCCGATCGCCACGACCACTTCAGGAAGGTGCGTGGCGCCTGGCGGAACACGGTGGAGGGCGCTGAGATCCTGAACAGGACCGGGCTCCCCTTCATCGTGCAGACAACCGCGGGCTCGCACAATCTCGGCGAGCTCGAAGCGATCGCTGACTTCGCGCACGATCGACTGGCCGCCAAGGTCTGGAACCTCTACTTTTTGGTGCCGACGGGGCGCGGGCAGTTCGTGTCGGACATCACGCCCGGCCAGTACGACGAGGTTCTCGCCTCGCTCTACCGGATACAGCGGAAGTACGACCGCCGGATGCTCGTGAACGCGAAGTGCGCGCCGCACTACATCAAGACTGTTCTGGAGAATGCCGCGCAAACCGATCCGGTCCCGACGGATGCCCATGCGGCGCAGGACATGTTCTCATCGCTCGGTTCATCTCCGATCAGGACCTACTCGGGCGGAGCGGGCGGCTGCCCGGCGGGGACGCACTACATGGGGATACGGCCGAACGGGGATGTCACCCCTTGCCCCTACCTTCCGGTTTTCGCGGGGACTCTTCGCAGCGCGAGTCTCGCGGAACTCTGGACCTCGTCGGAGCTGTTCACCGGCATTCGCCGCCGCTCCTCGCTCGGCGGGCGGTGCGGGGCGTGCGAGATGAACGGCCACTGCGGGGGCTGCCGCGCCCGGGCCTACGGGATGACCGGCGATCTGATGGCCGAAGACCCCCTCTGCACCCACACCCCCGGAAAGTTTGCCGGGTCCCCGCTTCTCCTTGCCCGTCGTAGCCTTGGCGAAGGCGGGGCCATCCGCCCGCCTTCGCACCTCCGGCGCTTCGGCGAGGCAGGCGCTGCCGTCGAGAGGGCGCAGGGAACTCCCGCGATCGAGTACGGCCTTGAATCGCCAACGACCATCCCGTGGGACGATGCGGCCGCCGCGCGCATGAAGAAGATCCCCGCGTTCGTCCGGGGAATGGTTGTCAGCGCTGTTGAGGAGTCCTGCCGCAAGAGCGGCCTCGACCGCGTGACCGTCGAAGAGCTCGAGCGGATCCGCGCGCGAATGCCGACGCCGAAGATCTTCGGGTAGGTGCCGCCCCCCCAACACCAGGAAAAGGCGGCATGGGGACGCTGGCCCGCGTTTTTCTCACGGCGCTGATTGGAGGTGTCGCTGCCTGTGGTCGACCGCCACTCCTTTCAGGCGGTCCGATCGATCTCTCCGAGCGCCCCACCATAGTCAGGTTCGATCAGCCGTTGCCGTCAGACGGGCACACTTGGGAACTCTGCTTCGAGTTTGAACGACCTGGAGATTCCCACCGAGCCGCGACCATCCATGCCACTCTCGTTTCTCGATCAGGTAGCCGGGAACCGATTCGCGACCCGACACTTGACCGCCGGGGCGAGTCTACGGTCTGTCAAATCGGCCATGTGACTCCGTCGCGGACGGGCTCGGAGGAAGCAACCTACGAATCCGTTGAACTTTACTCCGATGTCCCCCTGCGACTCCGAGGTCTTCGTGGCGGGAGGAGAGGCTAGGCCATGCGAAAGAAGAAATTGAGCCGACGGGAGGCGCTGAAGACGGCCGGGGCAATCACCGCTTCGGCCGTGGGGGCCAACCTCGCTATGAAAGGAGAGCAAGGGAACGCGCCGCCGACCCGGTAAAGGCCGAACCAGCCGTCCCGCAGGAGCGCGCGCTGGTGGCCGAGTCAAAGTTGTCCCCTGAACAACAGAGGCCCTGGAGAAGCTCTGGGAAGAACATTTGGCCAGCGAGTTCAAGGCCAAGAGCGCCGAGGCCGCCATCAACACGATGGTCGAACGGCCCTGGGTCAACCACGTGCCCGTGATGACCGGCGGCGTCGGGCGCAAGCAGCTGGCGCATTTTTACGGCAAGTAATTCACCCCGCAAATGCCTCCGGGCACGCAGATCATCCCCATCTCACGGACGATCGGCCACGACCGCCTTGTCGATGCGTTCGTGTTCAAGTTCGCCCATACCCTGCAAATGGACGGGTTGCTGCCCGGAGTTCCGCCGACGAATAAGCCGGTTGAGGTCGTGAAGGTGGTCGTGGTGCAGTTCCAGAACGGCAAGATCGCCTCGGAGCGCATTCACTGGGACCAGGCCTCGGTCCTGGTCCAGTTAGGCCTGTTGGACCCGGTCAAACTTCCGGTCGCCGGAGTGGCGGCCGCGCGGAAGGTGCTCGACCCCCGATTGCCTTCGAATGAGTTGATGAAACGAACCCTCAAGGACAAGGATTTGTAGCGGCCGACAACGTCAACCCTGCCAGCCTTCCTTTCGTCTATCGAAAGGAAGAGAATAGTCGACGTCACGAGGCACTGACATGGGCCGGATACACGAAGCCTGGCATCGCCTGCGCGCGCTGGTTGGCCGGAGCACGATCGAAAGCGGCCTCAGCGAAGAGATCCGCTTTCATATCGATCAGCAGACCGCGAAGAACGTCCGTTCAGGAATGGAACCGGGGGAGGCGCGCCGGCAGGCCTTGATCAAGTTTGGGGGCATCGAGCGCACCAAGGAGAACACGCGCGACGAATACCGGGCGGCGCTCCTCGAGGATTTCTTCCGCGACATCCGCTACGGCGCTCGATCGCTGGGGCGCGCTCGTGGCTTCACTGCCGTGGCGACCTTGACGCTCGCGCTCGGTATCGGCGCCAATACGGCGATCTTCAGCGTGGTCAACACGGTGCTGCTCAAACCGTTGCCGTATCGCGATCCGGATCGGCTGGCCTTCGTCTGGGAGCGCAACACCACGATCGGCAAGGAGCGCGATCTCGTGGCGCCGCCCAATTACCTGGACTGGAAAGCGCAGAACTCGGTCTTCGAAGCGCTGGGGGCGTATCGGTTCGACGGCTTTGCCCTGACAGGCGCCGGCGAGCCTGAGAGCGTCACCGCGTTGACCGTTTCGAGCAGCCTCTTCGGTGCCCTCGGGGTAGACGCTGCGGTTGGACGCACGTTTACAGAAGACGAAGAGACGCGCAAGGACTCGCGTCGTCGTGCTGGGACACGAATTCTGGCAGCGTCGCTTTGGCGGCGATCCGTCGCTGATCGGGAAGTCGATCACGCTGATCGGTCCCGTTCACGGTCATTGGCGTGATGCCGGCGAGCTTCCGGTTCCCCGATGGGAATCCCGTGGATGTGTACTCGCCCCTGATCTTCGGCCCCAACGAGCTCACTGGCCGGCGAACACACTCGCTGACGGTCATCGGCCGGCTCAAAGACGGCGTCACAATCGACTCGGCGACGGCCAACATGACGGCCATCTCTCGAGGAATCGCCGCCGCCGACCAGACCAGCAATCCTGACGTCGCGGTCGTCAGCGCCCACGATCTGCTCGTCGAGGACGTCAGGCTGGGCCTGCTCGTGCTGCTCGGGACGGTCGGCTTCGTCCTCCTGATTGCGTGCGCCAACGTCGCCAACCTGCTCCTGGTTCGGGCCACGTCACGGCGCGGCGAAATGGCGATGCGTGCGGCACTCGGTGCCGGCCGCCGACGGCTGGTCCGCCAACTGCTCGCCGAAAGCGTCCTGTTGGCGGTCGTGGGCAGCGCGCTCGGCATGCTGGTCGCGTGGTCCGTCCTCGGACTGTTGGTCCGGGTGAGCCCACCCGATCTTCCGCGGGTCGATCAGGTGGGCATCGATACGACGGTGCTGCTGTTCGTGACCGCCGTCGCCGCTTTGACCGGCCTCGGCTTCGGCCTTGCGCCGGCCCTGCAAGTGTCGGGCGCCAACCTCGTCGATGCGACGCAGGAGAGCCGCCTGAAACGGCAGCGCGGGCGGTCTGTCTTGGTCGCCGCCGAAATTGCGCTGTCGCTCGCGCTGATGGCCGGCGCCGGGCTGATGATCCGCACGTTCGTCACGCTGCAGCATCTCGATCTCGGGTTTCAGTCGCAGGATGTGCTGACCGCGCAGATTTTCCTGCCGGGCTCACGCTACCCGGTCGACCCGGCGCAGTTTCGGCCGCTGCAGCCAGGCGTGACGCCGCAGCTGTCAAAACCGTCAGCGTTCTACGCGCAACTGATGGACAAACTCGCGGCCACGCCCGGGATCGAGTCTATCGGCGCCGTGTCGTCGTTGCCGCTGAACCCCGTCGGCATCGACTACGACCTGCCGGTGATCGTTCAGGGCCGGCCGCGGCCACGACCCGGCGAAGAGCCGCAAGCCGATTTCCGCATCGCGACGCCGGACTACTTCAAGACGATGCGGATTCCGTTGAAGGCGGGGCGGCTGTTTACGGAGTTCGATGGCCCGGATGCGACACCGGTAGCCATCATCAACGAGACGTTGGCCGCGCAAATCTTTCCGGGCGACGACCCGATCGGCCAGCGGCTCGTGCTCTACGGGAGAGCGCGTGAAATCGTCGGTGTGATCGGCGCCGTAAAGCATCACGGCTTTAGCCGCGAGCCGCGGCCCGAAATGGTGCTTCCTAATCGCCAGTTCCAGTTCGGTGGGATGACACTCGTCGCGCGTAGCCGACTCGAGCCGTCGGTCCTCGGCGCCACGATCACGAGGGCAGTGCACGCGATCGATCCGGAGTTGCCCGTCTCACGCGTGCGGACGATGGAGCAGTTTCAGTCGGCGTCGGTGGCGCAACCGAGATTTCGGGCGCTCCTGTTCGCGGGCTTCGCGTCTCTGGCGATGGCCCTGGCGCTGGTCGGTGTCTACGGCGTGATGTCGTTCACCGTCAGTCAGCGGACGCGGGAGATCGGCGTGCGGATCGCTCTCGGCGCCAGTCGGCAGGACGTGGTGTGGATGGTGGTGCGGCACGGCATCATGCTCGCCGGGATCGGCATCGTTGCCGGGCTCGCCGGCGCGGCCGCGGGCACGCGCTTGCTGGAGCAACTGCTCTTTGGCGTGAGCGCGACCGACCCGGTCACCTTCTTCGGGGCAGCGATCGCGCTCGGTCTCGCGTCGGTCGCGGCGACGGTTGTTCCGGCGATTCGTGCAGCGCGCGTCGCGCCGGTGACGGCGCTTCGAACTGAGTAGGCAAACGAACTAGCAGCGTGCGCAGGGGGATCGGGAGCCTGCCGTTCCGTCATCTCAGCATCACCATGGACCGGGCGGACGCCGAAGCTCTTCGGGTCAGCTCAACAGCGCGCACGAAGTGGCTTTAGCCTTGCTGTGATCCGGCGGAGGAGGACTGACGATGGACCTCACCACTGGAATCTGGGTAGGGACGACGCTGTTTCTGTTGATCCTCGTGCCGTACCTGGTGTGGGAGATACGCAAGGGCAAGGCGCACGGTCACACGTGGTTCACGTGGTTCAAGCCGCGGGGCCACAGCGATATCGGACCTGATGTGGGCGTTCGCTACACGAAGCCGGGTAAAGACGAGGCGCGGGGCGCGCGGCGCTGAGTTACCGGAAGGGGTCCGTCGCGGCTTCGGCCGCCTCCTTGACCCTTTCATCCATCCACCTCTGGAACTCCTCGGCGCTCTGGATGGTGACAAATCCCCGCATCGTGGCATGGCCCAAACCGCAGAGCTGCGCGCAGGCGATCTCGTATTGGAACTCGGGATTCCCCTTCCGGGTCCGCATCTCCGCGGTCGTGACGGTGGGGACGAACCAGATGGGAATTGTGAGGCCGGGGATAGCGTCCTGTTTCACGCGAAGCTCGGGCACACCGAAGCTGTGGATGACGTCCTTGCTCCTGAGCCTGACGATGATCGGCTTGTTCACGGGCAGATAGAGCTGATTGAGCGTCGTGACGTCGTCTTTCGCTGCAGGATCGGAGCGATCGAGTCCCAGCGGGTTCGATTGGAGATCGAGCAGCTTGAGGTCCGTGCGGCCGAATACCCCGTCGGGGCCGGCATAGTGGACGTTCCAGGCGAACTGCTCGCCGGTGACCTGAACGACCAGCGATTCGCTCTCCGGGGGCATGTCATCGACCCTCGCGGCCCACAGCGGGATGGCGAAACCAATCAGGAGAACCGCTTCGACGATGGCCACGCCGACCTCGGAATAGGCCGACGCGTGCGACTTGACCCCCGTATAGTCCGCCACCGGATGCCGCGATCGCCGGAAACGGACCAGGCAGTAGGCGAAGAACCCTCCCCACCCTACGAACAGGACGAGCATGAAGACGTGCGTCCAGCCGATCATGCTGTCGATCTGCCCGCCATGAGCCGAGGCGAGCGCCGGGAGTCCAAGCCATTCAGTCATGATGTCCTAGGCGAACCTTGAAGCTCCGACCATTCGGCGTCGAGCTCGATGTCCGCGATGCGCTTCGCGCGCTTGCGGAGATAGATGAAGAAGCCCACGAACCCGCCCTGCACCGCAAACGTGATGGCCAACAGCACAAGGACGCCGAGCCTCGTCCCGTCGATCATCGAGGTCTCTTCCGCCCCGAAGCACATCGGGCAGGCGAAGAGACGCGTGCTGCCGGCGATGGCCACGAACACCGCCGTAGTCAAACTTAGGCGGGCTTGGCGCGCCGAAGCAGCAAAGCTGCGAAGGCGGCTCATCACAGCGTCCTCGTCTTGCGCAGGAACCACGAGTCGTAGACGACCAGGCCGACCGCCACGGCGAAAGCCGCGACGGCCCCCACCAGGCTCGCGACCCCGTCCTGTCGCCCGTACTGGCCCAGGCACCAGACCCCGAACAGCACCGCGAGGGCCGCGGAGAGGAGGATCAGCAGCGCGTGGACCAACCTGAGGTTCATTGCGGAATCCAGTAGCCGTTGCTGTGCGTCAAGACGGGAAGGGCCAGCAGCGCGACGAAGAAGGCAGCGGTCAACACCAGGACCGCGTAGATCAGCTTCTTCTCGGAGATGAGGTGCATGAAGTAGCACGCCACCAGCGATCCCTTGACGATCGCGACGAGCAGCGCCACGGTAACGGCAATCGGAGTGGCAAGGTCAAGGTACGAGATCGCCACTGTGATGATTGTCAGGATCATCAGCGCGACGAAGACCGTGATGTAGACCCTGACGTGTTTGTCGATGTCAACTGCGTGGTCGCCCGTCATGGTGGAGTGGTCGCTCGTCATGGATTTCGTCTACAGAAGATACAGCGTCGGGAAGAGGAAGATCCAGACCAGATCCACGAAATGCCAGAAGAGGCCCGAGTGCTCGACCCGGTTGGTGAACCAGACCGGATTCGTCTTCCAGAGCTTCGCGCCGGGACCCCAGAAATAGGCGTTCACCACCATCCCGCCGAACACGTGGAGCATGTGCAGGCCGGTCAGGGTGTAGTAGATGGCGAGGAAGTTATTGGTGCGGGGGAATTCCCCCAGGTGGAGATGGTGGCTGTATTCGAAGTACTTGACGACGAGGAAGGTCAACCCGAGCAGGATCGTCGCCCCCATGTAAATTCGATAGGTCCCGAAGCGGCGCCGCATCAGCGACGCCCAAGCCATGACCATCGTGACGGAGGAAGCAATCAGAACGATCGTGTTGAACGTGGCGAGCGGGACGTCCAGAATCGTGTCTCCCCGCGGCCAACTCGGCGCCCCGGTCCGGATCAGGATGTAGCTCGCAAACAGGGCGCCGAACAGCATGACCTCTGAGGCCAGAAAGAGCCAGATACCGATCTTGCCGTTGTTGAGACCGGTGTCGCGGCGCAGTTCTACGGTGTAGGGAATGTCCATCGCGAATCAGGCCTCGAACTGCGGCGTAAAGTCCTTGGCCGCACCGGGAACGCTGTACTCGTAAGGCCCCCGGTACGCCTGCGGGGCCTCGACGAAATTGCCATGCGGCGGAGGCGAGGGAGCCGCCCACTCGATCGTCGTGGCCTGCCACGGGTTCGTCCTCGGTCTTCTCCCCCTTCCAGATGCTCCAGAAGAAATTGAAGATGAAGGGAATCTGGAAGATCGCGAGCGTCCACGCGCCCCACGACGACCAGACGTTCCAGTGCAAGGTCGGCTGCGCAAAGTCGTAGGCCGCCCCACCGTCGAACAGGCGACGCGAGACGCCGGCCAACCCCACGAGGAACATCGGCATGAAGACAACGTTCATGCAGACGAACGAGCCCCAAAAGTGGATCTTGCCGAGCGTCTCGTTCATCTTCCGCCCGGTTGCCTTCGGATACCAGTAGTAGATCCCCGCGAAGAGGGCGAAGATCGTCCCGGGAGCGACGACGTAGTGGAAGTGGGCGATGACGTAGTACGTGTCGTGCAGCGGGATGTCCGCGATGTTGAAGGCGAGCGGAAGCCCCGTGAGCCCGCCGATGCCGAACATCGGGAGAAAGCCGGCCGCGAAGAGCATGGGCGTGTTGAAGCGTATCGATCCGCCCCAGAGCGAGATGATCAGGGCGGTGAGGATCACGACCGATGGGATCGAGATGATCATCGTGGTCGTCTGGAAGAACGCCGCCATCGCCGTCCCCATACCGGTCATGAACATGTGGTGCGCCCAGACGATGAACGACATGAAGCCGAGGAAGACGAGCGAGTAGACCATCGAACGATAGCCCCACAACGGCTTCCGCGTGTTGTTCGCGATGATCTCGGCCACGATTCCCATGGCGGGAAGAATCAGGACGTAGACCTCCGGGTGCGCCAGGAACCAGAACAGGTGCTGCCAGAGGACCGTGTTGCCCCCGCCGGCCACATCGACGACCTGGCCGCTGACCACGAGGCCGCTCGGCATGAAAAAGCTCGTGCCGGCCACACGATCCATCAGCTGCATGAACCCTGCGGCCTCGAGCGGCGGGAAGGCCAGAAGGAGGAGGAAGGCCGTGACGAACTGGGCCCACACGAAGAAGGGGAACCGCATGAAAGTGAGCCCCTTGGCGCGGAGCTGGATCGTGGTCGTGATGAAGTTGACCGCTCCGAGCAGCGACGAGGTGATCAAGAAGATCATCCCGATCAGCCACATCGTCTGGCCCGTGCCCGCCAGGACGGAGAGGGGCGTGTAGGAGGTCCACCCGGCCTGCGCGGCTCCCCCGGGGACGAAAAAGCTGGCCAGCATCGTGACGCCGCCGAGGAAGAGGCACCAGTAGCTCGCCATGTTGATCTTCGGGAACGCCATGTCCGGCGCTCCAATCTGGAGCGGGAGCACGAAATTCCCGAACCCTCCGACGGCGAGGGGCACGACCCCGAGGAAGACCATGATGGTGCCGTGCATCGCCCCGAGCTCGTTGTAGAACTCGGGGAGCATCGTTCCGCCCGGCATGCGCGCCTCGCCGAAGAGCCCGCCGATCAGCGGCAACGCGGACGCCCGGGTAGGCGAGCTGCCAGCGCATGAGCATCATCAGCGAAAAGCCGAAGAGGAGGAACAGGAGGCCAGTGACGGCGTACTGGATGCCGATGACCTTGTGGTCGGTGGCGAAGATGTACTTACGCCAGAAGCCGAGCTCCTCGTGATGGGCTTCGTGCGCGACGTGCGGCGTGGGTGCGGCGACAGTTCCCGGATGACTCATGTGGCTTTACTCCGGATCGCTACTTCCCAGGAACAGCGAACTTGAAGTCCTGGGTCTTCTTGTCGCTGGCGCCAACCGTGACCGAGGCCGTTTGCGTTCCCAGCCTCTCGTGCCAGGCGCTGATCTCGTAGGTCCCCGGGTCGAGGCCCGAGATCGTGAACTTCCCGTCCGTGCTCGTCGTCGAGAAGAAGGGATGGGTGAAGACGCCGATGTAGGCGCTCATCCATGGGTGGACGTCGCATTTGATCTGGAAGATCGCCTCCGGCTTGGGGAAGGTCGTGCTCGTCTCCTTGCTCGTCGCCGGCATCGCCCGGTTGAATGACGCGTTGACCTTGGGAAGCGTGTGGATGTTGTGGAGGATGCCGTCGGAGTTGAGGATCCTGTAGGCCTGACCGACCATGATCCCCATCGCGTGCGGCACGTACAGGCAGCCCTTCTGATCGAGAGTCACCGGAGTCTTGGGAGCGGGCCAGGTCTTCCCGGCCGGGAGCCCCTTCGAGACCCAGACGATGACGTTCCCCATGGTGTTGCCGCTGCCGAGGACCAGCATCTCGGCCGGCACGGGTTTCCCCGCGTGATTCTTGGCGCACACCGGGTCGGCGTCCATGGCGAGCGGCTTGAGAGCGGGGGCTTTCCCGGCGAAGGTGGCGGTTCCCGTGATGGTCGACTGCGCGACAGCGACGCCCGGCCAGACCAACACCGCGACCAGCCCAGCCGCCAGCCACAACCTGTTCCCTGTCCCGCGCATGCTCATCATCTCCTTGGTCATCGCAAACCTCGTCTCCCGTCGACGCTGCTCTCTTGCGTACATCCTGCAATGAGCCGACTCTATACCGGACTCCGCGATCCGGGCAAGCCTCGCGCGGAGGTCGAGCCGCCCGCGCGCTCGACGCGGGACTCCTATCCGACTTCAGACAATCTCGAGGGCCAGCGATTCGGCGAGCCTCGGGTCGCGTAGCGGTACGAGCGCCTGCCGTCGCATCAGCCAACTCGCCGCCGCTACGAAGCATCCGCCGACGGTGACGAGCGCGGCGACGTCAAGAAGCGACGGACGGAGCCCCTCGGGATGGAGCGTCGGCATGACCTGCCAGTAAATATCCAGGAAGTGCATGGCGAGGAGCCACGCTCCTCCGATGGCCAGGGTCGATCCCCTCCGCTTGACGGCGCGCCCCATCAGGTAGAAGAACGGAACCCCGAAGTGTCCGGCCATGAGAAGGAGCGAGACCCACAGCCAGGATCCCTCGATCCGCACCTTGTACCAGATCGTCTCCTCCGGGAGGTTCGCGTACCACATGAGGAAGAACTGGGAGAAGCCGATATAGGCCCAGAACGCCGAGAACGCGAAGAGGAACTTTCCGATATCGTGCAGGTGCTCGGCGCTGATGACCGTGTCGAGCAGCCCCGCCCGGCGCATCGCCACCGCGACGACCGAGAGAAGCGCGATGAACCCCACGAAGGAACCCGCGAAGAAATAGACGCCGAACATGGTCGAGTACCAGTGCGGCGTGAGCGACATGATCCAATCGATCGAGGCGAAGGTCTGGGTCAGCGCGAGGACGATGATGCAGGGCCCGGCGAGGCGGCGAAGGCGGGCCGACACCCCGGGATCCCCCGTCGCGTCCTGACCGCGCGAGCCGCGGTAGTAGAGGAGGGCGATGAAGGACCAGATTCCGAAGAAGAGCGCCGCCCGGATCAGGAAGAACGGCACGTTGAGGTATGGCGCCTTCCAGCGAAGCAGCGCATCGTGCTCGGCGGCGTCGGCGTGGGACCATTCGTAGAGATCGTGCAGCCCGAAGAGCAACGGGAGGAAGAGGGCCGCCATCACGGGGAGCATGGCGAAGATCGTCTCCCCGATCCGTCGCACCACGATCCCCCATCCTCCCTGGGCCGCGTACTGGATCAGCACGAAAAAGAGCGCGCCGAGGGACAGGCTCAGAAAGAACAGGAACGACACGAGCCACGAGAAGAAAAACTGCTTCGGATTCGCCGCCCCCAGAATCGCGCAGGCCACCGCGCCCAGCAGGGCGCTGACGGCGCCGATGACCGGAATGCGGTTCCACGGGTGCCCCGGCGGGATCGTGGCCTGCTCGGGCCTGAGCGCGACGCGATCGCGTTCGGGAATCATTCAGGACTCCAGGAGCTCGACGCTTCGTGCGCCCAGGGACTCCAGCAGCTTCGCGGTGGCCGACGGATCGAACCGGGGATCCCACGATTCGATCGAGATGAAGAAGGCGTCGTCGGTCACCCGCTCGAAGACCTTGGATCGGAAGAGCGGATGGTGGTGCATGGGGAGCCGGTTCAGCCCGAACATGCCGAAGACGGCGCCGAGCGCGGCGAAGAGGACTCCGAGCTCGAAGGTGATCGGAATGAAGGCGGGCCAGGAGAAGTACGGTTTGCCGCTAATCACCAGGGGGTAGGCAACGGCGTGGACCCACCACTGCAGAATGAACCCGAGCGCGGCCCCC
This sequence comes from uncultured Acidobacteriota bacterium, assembly GCA_963802675.1. Taxonomy (GTDB): domain Bacteria; phylum Acidobacteriota; class Vicinamibacteria; order Vicinamibacterales; family UBA2999; genus JACCSI01. The sequence continues at coordinate 2,739 of CAWDJL010000013.1, read as the reverse complement.
GTCAGTCCCATCCCGAGGACGATCCAGGGAAGCTTGGAGCGTCGAACCCCCATCGCTGTCTCGAGGCCGTGGACCGGGAACGGACTGTGGGCGTCCCACCGGGTGAAGCCCGCGTCTCGCACCCGCTCACATGCGTGATGGAGGTCCGCCGGCGTCGCGAATTCGCCGAGGATTCCGTAGTAGGGCCCCTTCGGGAGCCGCGGGAGGAACGGCATCACGAAGCTCGCTCGGGAGCGGGCTTCGGCGACCCTCGGGGCCGCGGCGTGGCTGGTGCTCCTTGATCGGATCTCGCCCGCCTTCGCGCCGTTGACACGAGCTCGGCGCTTCGGCGCGCAGGCGTTCGGGGCCGGGCTGCCAATGTGGATTGGCCTGCGGCAGGACCGTCTTGACCTCGGCGGTGGCGACCATCGGAACAAAGCGCACGAACAGGCAGAACATCGTGAAGAAGAGCCCGAAGCTTCCGAGCAGGCACGACACGTCCCAGATCGTGGGACTGAAGTAGTCCCAGGATGAGGGAAGGAAGTCATTGTGCAGGGACGTCACGATAATCACGAACCGCTCGAACCACATGCCGATGTTGATGACGATCGACGCCACGAACAGGACCGGTATGCTCGTGCGCGCCTTCTTGGACCAGAAGATCTGGGGGCTGATGACGTTGCAGGAGACCATGGTCCAGTAGGCCCAGGCGTACGGTCCTTGCGCGCGGTTCAGGAACGTGTGGATCTCGTAGGGGTTGCCGCTGTACCAGGAGGTGAAGAACTCCGTGGCATACGCGTAGCCGACGATCGACCCGGTCACGAGCATGATCTTCGCCATGTAGTCGAAGTGCCGGAGGGTGATGATGTGCTCGAGGCGGAACGCCTTGCGGCAGATCACCATGAGCGTCACCACCATGGCGAACCCGGAGAAGATCGCGCCCGCGACGAAGTAGGGCGGGAAGATCGTCGTGTGCCATCCGGGGAGGATGGAGACCGCGAAATCCATCGAGACGACCGAATGAACCGAGAGGACCAGCGGCGTCGCGAGGGCGGCGAGGACGAGATAGGCGACTTCGTAGTGGTGCCATTGCCGCACGGAGCCCCGCCATCCGAGGGCGAAGATGCCGTAGGCGAGCTGCCGGGTGCGGGTCTTTGCCCGATCGCGCATCGTCGCCAGGTCCGGGATCAAGCCGATGTACCAGAACATGACCGAGACGGTTCCGTACACGCTGACCGCGAAGACGTCCCAGAGAAGAGGGCTCCTGAAGTTGGGCCACATGCCCATCTGGTTCGGGAGCGGGAACATCCAGTAGGCGACCCAGACGCGTCCCACGTGGATCCCCGGGAACGTCAGGGCGCACATGACCGCGAAGATGGTCATCGCCTCCGCCGCGCGGTTGATCGAGGTGCGCCAGTGTCTGCCGGAAGAGGAAGAGGATCGCCGAGATGAGCGTCCCGGCGTGCGCGATCCCGACCCAGAACACGAAGTTCGTGATGTCCCACGCCCAGCCGACGGGGACGTTGAGTCCCCAGATGCCGATCCCCTCCCAGAAGAGCCACGAGACCGCCACGCCGAGAAGGCTGAGGAGCGCGACGGAAGGGATGAAGAAGAGCCACCAGCCGATCGGTGTCCGCCGCTCGACCGGCTCCGCGACGGCCTCGGTGATTGAGTGGAAATCCGGCGAGCGCAGGATGAGCGTGGGATAGCCCGCGACAGGGTTGTCTAGCAGGTCTGCTTCCGTCTGGGCCAAACGTGTTCCCCGCCTTCGAGTTTGAAGAGTGGCGCGTTTGTACCATCGCGCCTTGCGGGAGTCAAGCGCGCGCGCGACGTGAAGCGCTCGGGACGGCGCCGCTAATCCATGTTCGCCAGCTGCGCGAGGATCGCATCAATGGGCGCCTTCGCGCACGCGAACATCGGCGTGTCCCGCTGCGTATAGAGGCTCGCCTCCGTGTAACGCAGCCGCCCCACCAGATCGACGAACTCCTGCGGGTAGTCCGAGTCGAACGCGACCACGAAGTCCTGATCGTCGATGCCGTAGCTGTAGCTCGTGTTCAGGCGGACGCCCTTGAACGGCGCGGAGGCGGCGATGTGCTCGTCCATCATCCCCTGCCGCGCGTGGGGCGAAAGGCGGTACCACGACCGCGTCTTCGTGAAGGGGTACACGAACAGGTACTTCCCCTCGCCCGGCAGCAGCTCGACGCCCTCCCCGGCGCCCTTCATCTTGTTGACGTACGGCGACCGGCGCTGCAGCGAAAGGAAGCTGTGCACCTGCGACAGGTAGGCGCCCAGCCGCGACCGTCTGATCGCCGCTTCCATCGACTGGAAGCACAGCGGGTCGAACGCGATCCGCCAGAGCATGAAGTCGACGTCCGCGCGCAGGCCCACGAGCGAGTACGTGCGGAGGATCAGGTCGTCCGAAGACTCCCACTTCCGCACCAGTTCGATGAACCCGGCCGCCGCCACTCGCTGCTCGTCGGCGGGGAGCCGCCGGAACACCGGGTCGAGCCGGTAGAAGGAATAGTTCAGGAACTGGCGGCGTTGCCTGTCCGGGCTCTTGCCCGTGACGATCCCGTTCGGGTCGAGGTCGACGGTGGGGCCGCGGCGGGGCGGCGGGCCGGTGCCCTCGGGAGAGTGCTCCATGCTCATACCTGCGTGTGCGGCCAGCAGCTGACAGTCGCGCGAACACGGCGCCTGGACGCGCTCTGACCGTGCCCCGCTAGCCACGTGACGAGGCAACGTATGACTCCTGCCACGGAT
>CAWDJL010000012.1:0-15258 GCA_963802675.1 uncultured Acidobacteriota bacterium | reverse complement strand
GCGAGTCGTGAACCTCAGCTCACAGTTTCACCCGATGCACCTCCACGGTTTCTACTTCCAAGTCGAGTCGCTCGGCGATGGCGTCCGCGACACGGCCATCGCCGCCGAACTGCGGCAGCGCGTGGTGACGCAGTTGATGCCCCCGGGCGGGACAATGGCGATGACCTGGCAGGCCGAGCGCGTCGGCAACTGGTTGTTTCATTGCCACATCGTCGATCACGTGTCGCCGAAGAGGCGACTGGCGGAAGGTTCGACTGAAAGTGATCGCTCGTCGCCCCATCGGGCGCACGCCGGACACCACGAGTCCGCCGGCATGGCGGCGATGGTGCTTGGCGTCACGGTCATTGATTCGAGCAGTACCGAGAGCCGTGAGCGCATCGACCCTCCGGCACGCGCCATCACACTGGCCATGCGCGCCACACCAGGACCCTCAGGTGAGTTGACATTCGGCTTTGCAATGCAGAACGACGATCACGAACGCACTCACGAGCCAGTGTCAGTCCCCGGCCCGACCTTGGTGCTGCGGCGAGGCGAGCCGGTCGAGATCGCACTTCTCAATCAGTTGCCAGAAGCAACCGCCGTGCATTGGCACGGCATCGAGCTCGACAGCTATTACGATGGCGTGCACGGATGGAGCGGCATCGGCCCACGGGTCACCCCCCTCATCCAGCCGGGGCTGTCGTTCGGCCCGCATGACACCACCACGCACCGGCACGTTCATCTATCACACCCACCTTCACGATGATCGCCAACTGACGGCGGGACTCTACGGTGCACTGCTCGTGGTCGAGCCAGACGAGATCTTCGATCCGTCCACCGATCACGTGGTCGTGATTAGCCGTGGCGGCGACGGCGTGACCGATCCCGTTCTTCTGAATGGCGAGCAGATGCCGCAAATGGCCTGGAAGGCGGGCATGCGTCACCGAATTCGCTTCGTCAATATCACGCCCGGCGACATTTTCGTCACCTCGCTATCAACGGCAGAGGCTCCGGTCAGTTGGCAGCCGCTCACCAAGGACGGCGCGCCGGTTCCGACTGAACTGCGAGCGACACGGCCGGCAACATTCACGATTGCCGTCGGCGAGACTTACGACTTCGAGGACTATGTCCCTGCCGGCCGGCGCGGGCTCTGGATCGGACGTCCGCACGCCGGGCGGCCGATGGGAGGCGCAGGGACGTGTGGTAATCAAGTAGGCGCGGCAAAAAAGTCGTGCGTCGACAGCAGAGAAAGTGTGAAATCGTGTCCCCGTGAGATCGCTCATTCGATCCTGGCTGCAGGCGCCGGACGATGAGGGCGGCGAGAACCAGCGCGCCCTTCGCGACCTGCTCGATGCGCTCGATCGGCAGGAGCCGGAACGCGCGAAGTATCTGGCGCGCTTTGCCTACCTCCTGGGGCGCATCGCTCACGCCGACCAGCACATCAGCCCGGAAGAGACGCGGGTCATGGAGCAATTGCTCGAGCATGAAGGCGGCCTCCCGCGTGAGCAAGCCATGCTGGTCGTTGGACTGGCCAAGACCAGCAACCTGCTGTTCGGCGGGACCGACAACTTTCTCGTCGCGCGCGAGTTCGCCGACGCGGCAACGCACGAACAGAAGCTGTCCTTGCTGCGTTGTCTGTTTGCGGTCTCGGCCGTCGAAGGCAACATCTCGATTGCGGAGGAGCGAGAAGTGCAGCGCATTGCTCGCGAACTACGCGTTGCGCATGCCGACGTGGTCAAGCTGCGGCTCGAATATCGTCATCAGCTGCCGGGCTTGACGAACCGCGCCAACGACGAGTCATCCATGTCGTGACCAATAGCGAGGCAATATGACAGGCACGCAACGATCCGGCCTTCTGACCAGTGCGCTTCTCGTCGCTTCGCTTCCGCTCGCGGCCCAGCAGGCAACTGCACCCAATCTCAGCTCGTCGCAGCGTGCATCGCTTCAGGCAGTTGTTGCGGCCGTCGACCAAATGAACGCCGCGACCGACGCCGCTGGTGTCGATTGGCCGGTGCACGTCCTGCGTGCGTCCGATGGATCGCACTACGTCGCGTTCTCGCTGGCGGGAGTCCCGGGGCTCAAGTCCGGGAGCCCCCTGGTGCTCTATGTCCGACTCGCGACCCGTCGCGACGAGCGCGCTGTTTCCACGCTCGTCGAGCGATCGGCCGTTGCCGAGTGGCTGGCTGGTCAACGCAGCGTCCTGCCGCGACCCGAGCGGGGCATCGCCTTCGGAGAGATGCCGACCTATGGCGCCGGCAGCGTGGCCTCGCGAGGGGTGACGACGCCGGGGCAAAACGTTGCCCTGTTGGAAATGGAGCGCGAGCGCGCGCGCGAACGGCGGGAGGAACGTGAGCGCGAACGTAAAGCGACCCTGGAAGGTGAAGGCGTCCGCGGGGCGCGCCCCCTCCTACCCTTCGAGGATTTCGACCTCGAGGCGGTCGTCGACACCGACTCCAGCGGCGCCGCCGTCGTCCGCCGCAGTCTGACGGCTGGGCCCGGCGACTACGTCCTGACCGTGGCGTGGCACGACAGCAGCAACAAGGACAAAGCCATCCGCGTGTTTCACAAGACGCTCGTTCTGCCGATTGCGTCGACTTCGGAATTCGGTTTGAGCAACGTCATCGTGGCCGACTCGGTGAGCGTCCGGACCCTGGCGCTCACCTCCGAGCAGCAATCGCGCCATCCGTATTCGATCGGCACGACCGAGATCGTGCCAGCCCGCGACACGACGTTGACCAACGAGGAGCCGCTGGCGCTCGTCGTTCAAGTCATCAATCCACGGGCCGCGCCTAACGGCAAGCCCGATGTCGCTGTGGGTTTTCGGATCTCGCGAGCGACAGCGACCGGGCAGGAATACGTTGGCGTCCTCGCGCCGCAGATCTACAACGAGACGACGCTCCCGGTGGACTTCGACGTGCTGAAAGGCCATCCGATCTTTGCTGCCGTCGAAATCCCCATGAGCACTTTCAAGCGCGGGAACTACCGGGTGCGGATCATGGCTGACGATTGGCTGGGCGGCGTCAGCGCGACCACCGAGGCCACGTTCTCGGTCGTCGGCACACCCGCAGTGCTCCTGCGCGACGCACCATCCGTGGCTCTCCCCTTCCGGCGCGACGCCATCCTCGAACCAGCACTGCTCGAAGCAATCGTCAGTTCGCTCCGCCCGCCACAGCCCTCGCCAGCTCTCGCTGTGGCTCTCAATGCGGCGAGCGAGCGCCGCTTCGTGGACCTGCTACGCAGCGAGCCGGTACGCCCTGAGGAAGAAGCGACTCGATCCACGCTACGCGGACTCGCCCTTTATGCCCTTGGGGACACGTCGACGGCTATCGCGCTGCCGCTGCGGCAGGCCGCGCAGTCCGCGGGTACATCGGCTGGGGTCCATGTACTGCTGGGTGCGACGCACGCGCTCGAGGGCCGTGATCGGGACGCGTTGATCGCTTGGGACGCCGCGGTCGCCGCCGGACTCGACTCTGGACTCTTGAGCCCATTGATGATCGATGCGGCATTGCGGCAGGGGGATGTCGAACGCGCCAGCCAGCTTGCCACCGCGGCGCTCGCGTCGCGTCCGTCGGACGGGACACTGACCCGGCGTGTCGCCGCGTCCCATCTTGCGGCGCATCGTCCTGCACCGGCAATCACGCTCCTGGACGCGCAACTTCAACGGGAGCCGGGAGACCTCGATGCGCAGTGGCTACGTCTGCACGCCCAATTCATGGATCTCGTGGCCACGGGAATGTCCAAGGCCGAGGCCAGCACGCGCGAGACCTTCAAGCTGCACGCAGCTCGCTATGTCGAAGCGAAGGGGCGATATGCCACGCTGGCGACGGAATGGGCGAGCGTCGTGCCATAGGTTGGGCCGGTCGGGCTGGTCGGACTATTTTGCGTGATTAGCTGATTCGGTTTCGCGGCTCCGATCTTCCGGCTAAAGCCGGAAGCCACGGGTGTTGAACAAATATCCGTGGCCAAAGGTATCCGTGGCCAAAGGTATCCGTGGCTAAAGGTATCCGTGGCTAAAGGTATCCGTGGCTTCCGCCTTCAGGCGGAAGTCCCAAGCGCACCACAGTACTATCGCTTGCGGGGGGGCACAGGCGTTCCGGGCGTCTTCAGCGAGTAGGCGCGGCGTGATGCCACCGTGATCGACGGCCGATTCACCTTCACCTCGATCGCGCGAACGCGCTTGGTCGGGTCGGCATTGGTCGAATAGTAGCCGAGCACATAGTAGTCGCTGGTTTCTGCATCGATGCGCTTCAGGGCGCTCTCGAAGTCGTTTTCGTTGACCACCGCGACCCCGCCCGTTTCCTCAGCCAGGAACCGCAACGAGCTCTGGGTCTTCTGAATGTAGGTCCGCCACTGACTCTGATCGAGCTGTTGGCCGGCATCGACGATGCCAGCCACCCCGCGCGGATCGATGGTGAAGATCGAGGCGTTGGCGCGATTCGCGGACAGCGTCAGCTCGCGCATGTAGGCGTGCAGGTCGATATCGGCCGTAACTCCCGGTAAGCGGAAGTACGGGTTTTCGTCGTCGAGAATGAAGCGGGTTGGCTCCGCGGATCGGCCGCCCTGGATTCGATCGCGACCCTTACGCGAATCAGCGAATGGATCGAAATCGTATCCGGTGCTGATGTAGAGAATCGCTTTACGCTTGTTGTGTACCTGCTCGAGTTCGCCAAGGACACCGTACATCGCGTGAAACGCCATTTGGGCGCGCTGCCGGACATCACCCGGTCCCTGCGACGTCTCCAGCAACTGAAACATTTCGGCGGCGGTCATCGCCGACCCGCGAATCTTCGAGACGCTCGCCTCGATAAGCTTGTGATCGTAGGTCAATCCAATCTCGATGCTCGACGGCCCGCTGGAAAACATCGCGACCAGATCACCGTCATGAAGCACGGTTTTGGCGATCGTCGTGACGAGACGGCGGACGTGCGGCGAGTACTCCGCCTCGAAGTGCAGGTCGTCCACGAAGATCAGCAGGACACGGCCACTAGAATCCCCGACCTGACGTCGTGGCGCCGACGGCAACACGATGCCCTCCGGCGAAGGGGGCGGCGGCGCTTGAATGGTATTGAAGGTACGGCCACCGTGGATCAGGGCAAACGAGTCGATGGTTTGCGCCACGCCATCTTCGAGCACCGTGAAGTCGTTCTTCGTCAGATCCGGGACAAAGCGGCCCTTGTCATCTCGCGGAATCACGTCGGTCGTGACGTGGGTCACCGTCGCGCGAAATGTCGGAGTTTGTGGCGGCGCGGGTGGCGGGTTTTGTGCCAACGAACGCGAGTCCTGGGACGCCAGGAGTAAGCCTGTCACGAGCACCAGCGCGAAGATCGACCGGAGGCAGAGCATCCAGAAATTATAGGCCGCGGGTAAGATGACGGAGTGATATTGCCGCCTCATCGGCGCGCGATTCTCCGCGGCGGCCTGTCGTGGGGCGCGGTGGTCTTCGTTGGCGGAACCGAGGCGCTCGTCGAGCGCTTGTGTGCCCAGTCACTGTGCGACCCGGCGCCGCTCGGTGAGTTGGTCTCTCTGGTCCCGCTTCATGGCGATCGCATGCAGCAGACACCCCTCGGTCAGATGGTCGGCGGTCCTGGACTCGATGCGCGTCTCTTCACTGACTTGTCGACACTTCAGCCGGGCAAGCTTCTCACACCCACCGCCGAGATGTTCGTGCGCACGGCGGTCCCGGCGGCGCTTCGAGTGATCCCCAAGACCTGGCCGATCAGCGTCAGCGGGTTTGCGCGGTCAACCCTCGACATTGAACAACTTCGGCGCGATGCCCGGCCGATGGGCCCGCATCTCATCGAGTGTTCCGGAAATGCTGACCCGAACAACTTCGGATTGATGAGCGTCACGGACTGGACGGGCGTGCCGATCGCTCGGCTCGTTACTGAACTCGGCGTCAAAGCGGGCGCCAGCGGGCTGCTGATCAGCGGCATCGACGAGCTGCACCAGACCTCGCGCAGCTCGAACCCGGGCGCCAGTTGGATATTGCCCCTCGACCGCCTCGAACGTCTTGGCGTCTTTCTGGCCGTGACGATGAACGGCGAGCCCTTGACCGCCGACCACGGCGCCCCGGTTCGTCTCGTCGTTCCGGGGTGGTACGGCTGTTCCTGGATCAAGTGGGTCAACGAACTGCGGCTGGTTGGCGCCGACGAAAAGCCGACGTCGCAGATGATCGAGTTCTCCCTGCGGACACATCAACCGGATCGCGAAGCCCTCGCCCGCGACTACGAGCCGCCGGTCATCGACGTGGCCGCCGCACCGATTCGGGTTGAAAAGCGTCGCGTGGAGGGGCGGCTCGAGTATCGAGTGGTGGGGATCGTCTGGGGCGGTGAGCGGCCGGTCGAGCAACTCGCCATTCGATTCAACGTCGGCGAAGCCCCGCGCGTGTTTTCGATCTGCCCGACGCCGACGACGCATCGTACGTGGTCGCTGTGGGACTACCGGTGGCGCCCGACGACTCCAGGCGTCTACAGCATCGCGCTGCGTGCCACCGACCCGTCAATCCGCACCCGTCGCCTCGATGTGTCGTACTACGTCAGACGCGTGGTGATCGACGAAATCTGAGAGCGGGTGCGCACCGCACCTGCGCACCCGTCGCACCTGCGCACCGCACCGCACCTGTCGCACCCCAGCACCTGTCGCACCCGACGCACCTGTTCACAGCCCCATCCGATGCGGCTGCCACTGCAGCCCCAACGCCATCAGGCGGTCGAGGAGGTGGGGATACGACATCCGGGCGAGCTTGACCGACTGCGCGAAGTCCTCTTCCTCGGCCAGCTGGGGATTGGCATTGGCTTCGATCACATACGCCTTCCCGCTGGCGTCCATCCGGAAGTCGATACGGGCGTAGCCGGAGAGGTCGAGCGCCCGGTAGGTGCGCTTGGCCAGATGCTGAATCTTGGGCGCGATCCCATTCGGCAGTTGCGCCTCCGCCGTGTCGATGCCATGCCGCTTCTGGTACTTGACGCTCCACTTCACACGTTCCGTCGCGATCCGCCAATTGCTGTCGGGCATCTTGGCAAACGACATCTCCCACACTGGGAACACCCGGAGGCGATGATTGCCCGTCACGCCGACGTACAACTCGCGGCCGTCGATGAACTGCTCGATGATCGCCGGCGTGAGAATCGTGTCGTGGATGTACTTCACGCGCTTGTTCAGTTGCTCTTCGTTGGCGACCACGGAGGCCTGCGAAATCCCGATCGATGACTCGTAGGTGAGCGATTTGACGATCATCGGATACGTGAGCTTCTTCGGCAGCACCGGCTTGCGGTTGAGCGGCACGACTGTGAAGTCGGGCGACGGGATGCGGTGATAGGCCAGCAGCTTCCGGGCCAGTGCTTTGTCTCGCGACAGCATCAAACCGCGGGGGTTGCACCCGGTGTACGGCAGCCGTATCAACTCGAGGTAGCTGACGACGTTCTGGTCGAAGACCCCGATGTCGGCGAACGCCTCCATGAGGTTGAAGGCGATCGTCGGCTTGAACTCGTCCACCGCCTGCCGAATCGGCGTCAGGTCGTCGTGAACCCCGATCACGAGAAGCTCATGGCCACGCTGGCGCAGCGTGGTGACGACATCCCATTCCATCCGCCACTCGGGACTGACGTCGGTCTTGCCGACGTCTTCCTTGGGGACGAGAGCTTTGTGGACGAGAACGAGGACCCGATACTTCTTCACAGCCGTTTCTTCATAGGGCCTTTTTCATCGAGACGTCTTCACAGGGCCCATCACAGGGCCACCCGGTGCCGCCCGCTGTGCAGATAGTTCATCGTCTGCACGGTCAGCAAGACCGCGAACTCAGACCGTGCTTGCTCCTCCGGCACGGCGAGCCGAAGCTTCAGCTCCCGGCACCGCGTAATCATGTCTTCGAGCACTTTGTCGATCGTGTACTGATAGATCCCGGTCCAGCTCGCCACCACACGACGAACCGGCTGGCGCATCTTTCCGAGAAATTGTGCCGCGGTCATGTTGCCCGAAAACTCCGGCGCGTCGGAGAACAATCGTCGCAGCTCCCGGTCGTAGAACTTGGGATGGTCGATGCCATGATGGCGCCGCTTCCGTCGATAGTGCTGCCGCAGCGTCCGCCGCAGCCGCCGCAGCGGATCGACTTCGTCGGTGCTCTCGACGAGCGGCTTGCGGCCGCGCAGCGATCGCATCAACGTCTCCATGTACTCCAGCTTGTTGACCGCAGGCCACCCCGAGTAGCGCTGCCGCCAGTTGGCATCCGGCGTCAGCCAGACCGCGAAGGTTTCGGCGAAGTCCTCGTCGGGATGACTCTGCGCGTACCACGGGTCGATGTGCTGAACGAACGCCTTGCTGTACGGCTTGGGATCGTAGAACTCCGGATAGGGCTCGTTCGAGCGGCCGAAGAGCGCCCGCCGCTGTTGCCGCAGCCGCAGCTTGTAAGCGTTGTCGATGACGTGTCCCGCCTCGTGTCGAAGGATGCGCATGCACCATTCGTGCTCGCCGCCCTCGACTTCCAGCATCTGCGATTTCTCGAGCCGCTCGAGCCGTGGGTGCGTCATGTAGAACGGCACCGCCATGGTCGCCGTGCCGTCGGGCGTGAACCATTCGTCGGAGATATAGAAATGGAGCGGAAATTTTAGTTCTCGCGCCTCGAGCTCCGACCGCAGCTGTGCCAGCCGGCCCTCGATGACCGTGCCTTCGAGCTTCAATGGAAGATCGGCGAGTCGGAGGTCGAGCAGTTGCTCGTCAGGCAGTTCCGGCCAGTTGGCAGGGACGTTGGCGCGCGGCATCGCCTTCATACTAGGTTCCACGGTTCCAAAGTTCCAAGGTTCCAGGGTTCCACCAAGGACTCTCGGGTTCGGCGCTCCAATCGAACCCGGCACCTTTGAACTCTGGAACCTTGGAACCGTGGAACTTTGGAACTCTATCCAACGTGAATCCGCGGGCGCAGCTCGGAGTGTGGCTCCGCCTGTCGTAAGACTTCACGGGCGACGGGAGCGGTGTCGCCCTCGCCGAAGGCGAGGAATCTCAGGAGATAAGTAATCGGGTTCCCCTCCGTCCACCCGAAATAGGCGTGAGGCGTCGCCCCGGTGCGATCCCGCAGGTCGAGCAGGATGGCGGCGATCGCGTTGGGTATCGCCGGACTCCTCGTCGACAGAATCTCGTAGGGCCCGACATGTCTCGCGCTCAGGTGCAGCGCACCGGAGAACTCCGACGCGTCGGTCGGGTAGATTTCGAGAAACACGACACGAGCCTCCGGCGGGAGGTGGTGCGCTTCGCTCGCTTCCTTGATCTTTGCGGCGTACTCCGCCTCGAGGCCCGTGTCAGGCCGGTTCGCAATGATCCGCAGCGGCGTGCCCACAGCCCGGGCCACCACCTGCGTTGCCGGCTCGTCGTAGGTCACGCCCTGGGCACGGAGCTCCGTCGACCGCATCACCCGCGATACGAGAGAGGTCGTGACCATTGTGACGATGAACCAGGTTGCGATGCGCAGACCTTCCGGTCGTTCGATGATGTTATCGACCGTCGCGTAGACGAAAACGGCGGTCACTACGCTAAACCCAACGCGCCGCGAAGGCGTGGAGATCGCCGAGGCGAATGCGACCGAGGTCATCAGGACCAGGACGCCGGTGGCGTAGGCACCGGCTTGCTTGTCGACGTCCGCGTCGAAAATCCAGGTCACCAAGACCGCGATCCCGGTAATGATCAGCACAATCGGGCGGTGCGCCCTGGCCCATTCGGGCGCCATGCCGTAGCGAGGTAGGTAGCGAGGAATCAGGTTCAGGAGCCCGGCCATCGCCGATGCGCCGGCAAACCACAGGATCGTGATGGTAGACAGGTCGTAGACCGAACCGAACGCTTCGCCAAAGTCACGATGGGCGATGTAGGCCAGCGCGCGACCGTTGGCGGCACCGCCGGCCTGGAACTCAGGCGGCGGAATGAGCACCGTGGTGACGATGCTGCTCCCGATGAGGAACACACTCATGATTAGGGCTGCGGTCAGGAGCAGCTTTTTCGTGTTGCGAATTCGGCTGGCCAAGCGTTCTTCCTCTGTCTCGCCCTCCCCCTTGACGAGCGGCATCACGGCCACACCGGTCTCGAACCCGGAAAGCCCGAGCGCAAGCCGCGGGAACGCCAGCACCGCCGCCACGATGATCCAGAAGTAGTTCGGCTCCTGCGTAAAGAGCCCGTTGCGCCAGTAGGTCAACGTTTCGGGATGGGTCGAAATGTGCCAAAGCCCGCGGCCGACGACTGCCGCGTTCAGAATCAGATACACGGCGACGATCAGCAGGGCGACCCACACTGCTTCCCGCATGCCTCTGACGAAGACTGCACCCAATGCGGCTATCAGGGCGAAGGTGACGGCCACTCGGTGCGGCGACCACGCCCGGGCCAAGGGGTTTTCCACGATGTGAGCCGTAGCGTCCGCCGCGGACAGCGTGATGGTGATCACGAACCCTGTGGCGGCAAATCCCAACAGGCACAACACCAGCGCTTTGCCGCGCCAGCGCGGCAGCCTCTCTTCGAGAACGGCAATGCTCCCTTGCCCGTGCGGGCTGAGTTCCGCGATGCGCGCGTAGGCCGGTAGTGCGCCGAACAGCGTCACGATGACCAGGATCAGCGTGGCAATTGGAGACAGAAAGCCAGCGGCCAGGAACGCGATGCCGGGCTGGTAACCCAGGGTGGAAAAGTAATCGACCCCAGTGAGGCACATGACCTGCCACCACGGGGCCGTGTGGTGGCGCTTGCCAAGTGGTGCCGCAGGCTCCTCGAGGCCATGGAACAGCCAGGTCAGGACATGCCCGCGGGGGCGGCGCACGGAAATCACGTGCGCCGATGATAACGCCTGGGGGCGCCTCGTGGTCTGGTCGTCCCGGGAGGCTTGACGACCGGCCTGCTCCGTCCGCGACACCAAGTGTGGTGCTACACCTTCGCCGGTAGTTAGCCGAGGCCACGACCGCTACTATTTGAGCGCGGCGCGAGCCTCCTGCAGCTCCGGGAGCCCGGGGTCGGCGAGCCGCCAATTGTTCAGGAACTGCTGAAACGCGCGCCGGCTCTTCACGGTCTCCCCCGCCTTTGCCGCCGCACGAGCGAGCCCGAGCACGGCCCGGCTCCGATTGGGAGTGCGGGCCAACGCACGCTCGAACCAGATCATCGCATCCTTGGGACGTCCAGCCTGCAGCAGGATCTCCCCGAACAGCTCGTCGGCGCCCTTGACCGGATAAGGCCGTCCAATCGGCTTCGGCATTTTTGCCTGGAGCACAGTCGCGCGTTCCATCGCCGTCACCGCGTCAGCCAGCCGCCCGCCCGCCATCGCGATGAGCGCGCGCATTTCTTCGACCATAACGGCTGCTTGCTCCCGCAACCCGGGGTCCTGCCCTGCCGCATCCGCCTTCTGCAGCAGGTCGAGCGACGTGTTGGCTCGGGCGAGGTCACCGAGCTTGGCGGCGCTCATGCCAAGCGCGAATAGCTCGTCGATGTTGTCGAACGATTTGGAGTTCTTCATATCGATCCAGCGCTCGCTTTCGATCACATGGCGAGCGCGCATCGACCCGTTGTCGTTGCGCAGAGCCATTTCACCGCTTCCACGCCCGATTTCGCTATCGCCGTAGTGGTGGCCGCCCACTTCTCCGCCGCCACCCACGACCTTCATCGCCTCCATGACCTGCCTCAGCGCGCCGATCGATTTGTCGAACTGCCCTTGTTGCGTCCATTCGTATTGAAGCCACGACAGGCTGTGAAAGTCTCGCATCGCGACTGACAGCCCTCGGCGCTTCGTCCAGGCAATCGACGCCTCCCAGGACGCTTCGTCAGTCGCGGCGGCCTCATCCCACAGGCCCAATTGAACGAATGCGTGGGCGGGCATGTGGAGCGCATGACTAGCGGCGGCCGCGATCTTCGCGTACGCCCGGGCGGCCGGCAGCGCTCGCGCCGCGAGCTGCGGATGATCGTATGCGTGCAGGATGTAGTGCAGCGCTCCCGGGTGTTGCGGATTGCGTTTGGCGATGCCTTCGGCGATCGCACCTGCACGCTCGCGCCGCGGCAGGGCCTCGTCACCCCGCGGCAACGTTGCCAGCAGGGACAGCGCATGGAAAACCTGCGCCTCGTCGTCTTGCGGAAACTTCGCCGCCAGAGTCGCCATCGCACTGGCAAACGCTTGATCGCGCGCGGGCTTGGCTCCCGTGCCGTACAACGCTTCGACTGCGGCCAGGTACATCTGTTCGCGTGGCGTCTTCGCCTTGGCCGCGCGCGCCGCGGGCGTTGGCCCCAGCTTGGCCAAGGCCGCGCGCGCCTTGTCGGGTTCTTCACCGAACCAGAGCGGCTGATTGAAGCACATCGCCTCGCCCCAGTAGGCCATGACGAACTGCGGATCGATCGCCTGCGCGGCGCGGAAGGCGTCTATCGCGTCTTCGTAACCGAAGCTGTGCAGCCATAACACCCCGCGAATGAAGGCTGCGTGCGCCTTTGGATTTCCTGTTGCAGGGAACGCAATCGTTCCCAAGGCGACTCGGCGGCGATGCCGGATCCTTCCGCGGCCCTTGTGCAGCAACGGGCACGATGCCCAAGAGAATCAACAAGATCCCGCACGCGCGCCCGAAGGGCATGCGCTGAGTGTACAAAAAATAACCGGGCGGCTTGTGGGGCCGCCCGGCTGATTCAGCGTTTCGTCTGTTCCGCGCTTTCCGCGGATTGTCCTTCCGTGTTTCCGTGTCTTCCGCCCTTCGACGGTGCTCAGGGCTGGCCCGAGCCCAGTCGAGGGCCGTGCTTCCGTGTCTAGAAGGTAAACCGGAACATCAACTGCGTCAGCCGCATGAATCCTGACTGCACGCGAATCTGACCGAACGTCGTGCTCCCAAGCGTGGAGATCGGGCCGCGGACCTTCACAGTGTTGGTGACGTTCAGCACCTCGAGTTTGATCTGACCGCGCGCGCTACCGCCCAGTCGAATGTCCTTCGCCGCGACGAAGTCCCAGTTGTTGCGGTGCGGCGTGCGCACGTCGGGATCCGTTCTCGGCAATGTGCCAAGAGTAAACACTCCGGGGTTGGCGTAGGCAGCGCTGGTGATCCAGATGTCCTGAATGCGCTCGTCACGATACCCTCCGTTTCGGGATCGCCGGTCCCCGGGTTGCCGCGCTGCATTCGAAGAACGCGCTCGACAAGCCCGTTGCGAATTGCTCGAAGTATCGACGTCGGGAAACCGCTCTCGAACGACAATGATCGACGAAACCGTCCAGTCGCCGAGCATCGCCGCCCCGATGCCGCTCTGTGCCCATCGTTTGCCTTCGCCGAAGGGCAGCTCGAAGATCGGCGACATCGACGATCTTGTGCGGCACGTCGAGAATGCTCGACCGCGTATTCCGCACTCGAGGTCGTAGGCGTTCTGCGGCGTTCCCGGACTGTTGCGCGAGAAGAAGTTCGCCCTCGCCGAACTGGTTGTCCTCGAGCCGGCTGTAGGTGTAGTTGATGCGCCCCCCCAGCCGCTGACACGCGCTTCTCGAACTTGAAGATCCCCGCGTGGTATTGATTCCTGCCAAGCGTCGAGCCCGCCATGAAGATGTGATTGAACTGCGGGAACGGACGAGCGACTGCGCACGCGAGATGGTGGGGCTCGTGACGTTGAAACCCTGTCCCGGCCGGCAGACCGAAGAACGGATTCGGGACCGGATCGTTCAATGCGGTTCCGAGCGCCAGGTGCCGTGGATCGAGCTGGTTGATGTTCAGAACTGCGATTTGCGCTCCCGCCAAGCGTCAGGTCACGGCCCGTCGCACCCGCATACTCGAACCCGACGGCGATATTCCCGCCGAGCTCGCGCGAGATGTCCACCGAGTATTGGTGCACTTGCGGCGCCGTCCTCGATCTGGTCGATGAAGTTGACCTGGTGCGCCGACGTTGGTCAGCGCGCCGCACGCGTTGCCGAGGGTTGCAGCAACCCGTTGGGATACGGGTTGGTCAGCGTGACCGTGGGCGAAACTGCCCTTGCTGGATGAACGACTCCTGGTTGAACCCCACTTGGCCATAGTTGGTCGTGTCTGGCGCCGGCGCATTCAGCGGCGCCCAGTAGATCCCGTACCCGCCGCGGATCACTGTCCTTGTATTGATCGAGTAGACGGCGCCCACACGGGGTGAAACTTTGAGCGCCGGCGGATCCCCCTGGTAGGTGTTGGCGCCGTTCTGGCCGGCGTACACCAAGCCGCCCGGACTGGCTGACCGTTGATGCGCATGTTGCCGAGCGCCCCGGTATGAGCGTAGCGTGCGGTCGAACGCGACCGTGATGCCGTCGTTCTGCTCGCGCATACCATCCTCGTGCTCGAGCCGCAGCGCCGTAATTCAGCGTCAGTTTGGGCCCCAACGGAAATCGTCCTGGGCGTAGAAGCCGTAGTACTTCGCGAACATCTTCAGCGGGTTCGAGAGACCCATCGTGCTTTCCTGCCCCGGCTGACCCGAGGGATAACCGAGCAGGAAGGACGCGAAGGCGTTGCCCGACGTGGCGGTGCCATTTGTCAGCGGATTCGACGAGGTGAAATAGCGATCGAATCGGAAATCGCCGGACGTGTCCTGAAACGACTGGAAGTCGAAGCCCGACCATCGGAAGTCGGCGCCGAACTTGAGTGTGTGACGCCCGTAGAGCCTGGTCATGGCGCCGTTGAAACCCCAGGAATGCCAGTTGATCTCGGTCGGGTCGATGGCGCCGGCGATGCGGCCGAAATCCGGCACTGTTGTAGTCAGTGGCGCGAATCTGCGGGAACTTGTCCACCTGTGTGGTTCAGGAAATTCTGACGAGAAGCTTAGCGTCGCGGGATCGAAGTCAATCGACAGGGTATTGTATCGATGAACTTCGTGTAGCCGTAACGGAAGTCACGACGGTATTGTTCGTGGGTAGCCACGTGTTATTGAGGGCCAGCATGTTGACCCGCCGCTTCAGGATGTAATCGCCGGGATCGGCAAACGGTTCGCGCCGGTCAGACCGGGCTCCCAGTAGTTGGCGCAGGGCTCGTTGGTCATGTTATACAGGTAAAAGCCCGAGAGCGAGATGCTGTCGCTGAAGCGGTGGTCGACCTTGCCGGTGTACATCACCGCGCGGTCGTGGATCTCCGCCGTCCGTGAGAAGTTGTTGTTGCCGTTGCTCACGTCGCGATCTGGCATCGGCAGGTAGCCCGTAATGGCGCGCGGGCCACGTTGTTGATCGGCCTCAGGAATGATGTTGTTCGGGAAAGGGCTGCCGGTTGTTGCCGTTGGCGTCCCCCGTCGTCGGGTCGTAGATGACGACGAGCTGTCCCTGGGCGTTGACGGTCTGAGAGAAATCGCCGCGTC
>CAWDJL010000011.1:0-113833 GCA_963802675.1 uncultured Acidobacteriota bacterium | reverse complement strand
AGATCGACCCGTCGCCGGTGTAGGTTTCCAAACCGACCTCTTTCAGTCCATACGCTGGAGGAATCAGGACGGGGAGGGATGGCTCGTTCAGCGAAATGATGTTGGTGCCGTCGAACGCGTGATGCCGTGGATCGTACTTTCCAGGACCCCACGTGCTGAACTCCGCTTTGAGCGTGTCCGGCAGGAATGGTGACAATCCGAGGATCGCGCCGACGTTCAAATCGCGATTGGGCCAACCGTCGAGCCGTTTGCCGATGCCGGTCGTGAACGAGTTATCGACGGTCGAGTGGCAGAACGCGCAGGTAATTCCAACGCGTGTCAGCACGCCTGCACCGTCAACTTTTCCGACCACACCAACGACGGCATTGAGCCGCAGCAGTTCGATCGTCACCGCCGGATCGTCCAAGTTGACCTGTTGCGCTTGAAGCGCGGCAATCAGCGGCGGCGGCAACGCGTCAACGTCAACCTTCAGTCCCACGCTTAACGCAGTCTTTGGAGAGACCTTCGTAATCGCCTCGTGCATGCGCAGCGTGTCGGTCCACAGTTGTTCATCGCCGAACGTATCGAAGCGGAAGATCGATTGGCCATCCGACTTCCCGCCAGAGCTGGGTTGCGCGACCGCAGGCGCCGAGGTGGAGTGAAACGATGGCGTTGCGACGGTTGCGGCGACGATGACCGCGCCGATTGACAACATTGGGAACCCAGAGTGCATGAAGACCTCCTGAGCTCGTTGCGCCGGGCGCGGCGACGTAAGCGAGCAGACTGCGAACGACGTATTCTGCGTGAGGCTACGTGCTGAGTTAGCACAGATAGCCAAAGCTTATCTTGCGTATTTGCAAGAGCCCTGCCACCTACACGCGCCATGGGGACCCTCAAATGCTCAGGCAGCAGCTGCTCGATACCAGCCGCGGACGGATCGTGACGCTTCTTCAACGCGGCGGTTTGACCGTAGACGACATCGCCACTGAACTTGGCCTGACCGCAAGCGCCGTACGTGCGCAGCTGACGGTGATGGAGCGCGACGGCGTGGTGCAGCGCGTCGGCCACAAACCGGGAACGACTAGACCATTCCAGCTGTTCCACCTCACCGCCGAAGTCGAGCAACTCTTGTCGCAGGCGTACATCCCGCTCTTGACGCAGCTGGTTCAAGTCTTCGCGAAGGCGCTGCCAGCCAAGCAAGTCAACGCCCTCATGCGTGAAGCGGGAACAGGGTTGGCGAACGAACTGCCATTCGCGAAGCGCACGACCGGTAGCTTGCGCTCTCGGGTTGCGGCCGCGAGCGAGTTGCTGAACAAGGAACTCGGCGCTGTGACTCGTGTCGAAGTGAACGGCGGCTATGTGATCCGTGGCGCGGGCTGCCCGTTGGCCGTGTTGACAGGAAAACACCGCGCGGTCTGTCTCGCGATGGAAAGCCTGCTGGGCGAGGTACTCGGCGTCGAGGTGAACGAGTGCTGCGATCGCGAGGCGCGTCCGAAATGCTGTTTCAAGATCGAGGGCCGAAGCGATCGCGGAAAGGCTGATCGCTCCGGCCGCTCTGGACGCTCCGCTTAGCGCGATTCCTGAGACGAGGTGACGATCTCTTTCGCGTACCCGGTCAGCCTCAGGATGTGAAGCCCGCCACCGGGGCGGTCCGCCCCATAGATCAGACCGCGGTCGTCAATCTCCACGTTGTTGGTGACACCCACGCTCTTGCACCAGCCGGTGGCCGTCTTCGTGCCAAACTCGCCGCCTTCTTTCGTTTCGGCGTTCGAGCAGGTCGGAACGGTGTACTGATTTGGCGGCGGAACGAAATAGCCGACCTCGTGAACGGCAAACGGGTCGCGAATATCCCAGATGCGCACGCCCGCGTTGAACCACGCGAAGACAGCAATCTTGCCGTAGTAGGGGGGATAGAACGATTCAGCGGAGGAGTGGGCGCCGAACCGCCCACCTCGTCCACAGTAGTCGCCTTGGGTTTCCTGCACACGGAACGTCGACAGCGGCCAGGGCGTCGGCTCGTGCGTGATATCGAGCAGGAACGCGAGATGGGGAGCCGCCCGCCCCTGCGTCAGCTGATCGGACGGGAAGTTCTGGCCGCAATTGTCCGCGCGCGCCGCTTCCGACACGACGAGGAGCAGATCGCGCTTCCGGAGCGCCTGATGCCCCTGGAATCCGGGGATCGGCACGCCGAAGATCGGGAAAGTCGTGTGTGCTCCCTGGTCTGGAGACATGTGAAGGTAGCCGACCTGCGGCGCGAGCAGCTCTTCTTTCGTCGGCGTCAGAGGGTTCTTGAACTCGGTCAGCAGCTTCTTCCGGTCAACGATCGAGATCACGCCATCGTTGCCGGTTCCATAAGCGATGTAGACCCGGTTCTTCTCGGGCCCGGCGGAGATTGCGCCATGGATGCCTTCACCGGCCTCCGACCCGCCCGCGTTCGGCTGCGTGCCGACCATCCCGAAGTCGCGGATGTACACCGGCTTTGCCGGGTCGCTCAGGTCATAGATCTTGAGGTGGTTACCGCCCCTCCATCCTTCCTTCGAGTTGTTGGCGACGAGATAAGCGATGCCCGTGTCGCATTCCCACCAGCTCTTATGCGTTCCGGTGAGGTTGTCGACGACGGTGGTCAACTTGGCCGGCTTCGCCGGATCGGTTACGTCCCAGATTTCATGTGCGCTCCCGCCCAGGGGACGCAGCAAGTACCACTTGCCCTTCACGCCTTTCGGGAGCGTGTTGCCGCTGCACACGCGCGCCATCTGGGCACCACCTGTACGCCGGTCATCGCCGGTCGCAATGTGCGCGAGGTATCTGGTCTTCGCCGGGTCGGTCACGTCGACGATCGATGTCCCATTGACTTCCAATTTGCCGGTCAGCGGATTCATGAGCGGCTTCTGGTTGTTGTGGTGGCCGACGTAGGCGATCTGTCGCCCGTCCTGGTTGATGATGATCGGCTGGTAGGCTGATCGTCCCTGCAGGTCGTTGTGGCCGACGAGTTCCATGTTCCACTGAGATGCGCGCTCTCTGGCCCCGGGGGCGGGCGCAGCAGTGGGTGGGGGCGATCCCCCTCCTGTCAACGCCACCGGCGGAATGCTCGGTCCATTCGGCGGGTACGTTGTCTGTGCCATGACCGTCGCGGCCACCGCCGCAGCGAGCAGGCACGACCCAAAGAAGTGAAGGCCCCAAGGTCTATGTGTCCGCATCGCTTCTCCTTGTTTTCTGTCTGTGCAAATGGTCGCGTTAACCAGTGAAACCTTGCGTGCGACCGCGGTCGCCGGCGCTCACGGTGAGCCGCAGGCCGTAGCCACATCAACGTGGGGCCCATTATCTGGCGGAGTGGGTCCGAGTCAAGCGCCTCGACGAAGCTCCCCCTGCCCGGGCGGGACCAAAAACCACCCAACACGTGCTTGTTGACAGGTCTTGTCAACGGGACTAGCCTACGGACTCCATCCCGTAATAGATGGGAGATTCACTGCGCGTGGCACTCTTTTTTGATGTCTTGGAGGGTGAGTTTCGGGCAAGAAAACTCGGTTGTGATGGGGGCCATATATGAAAAAGGCAGTGGCGATTCTGGTCGTGCTGTGCAGCTTCGCCGTGGTCGCGCAGGCGGCGGCGCAGACTGCCAACGGCAGCCTGCGGGGCACGGTCAGAGATGAGCAAGGCGGCGTGCTCCCCGGGGTCACGGTCACCGCCCGAAGCCCACAGGCGCTGTCGCCCGGAGTGGCGGTTACCGACGACACGGGTGAATTTCGGATCCCCAATCTTCCTCCCGGCACTTACACACTGACTGCAGAACTGGCCGGGTTTGCCCCCTTCAACCTCGAAGGCATTCTGCTGCGGGCAGGCGCCAACTTCCAGGTGCAAGACATGGCCCTGCAGCTCGGTACGCTGCAGGAATCGGTGACCGTGTCGGGCGCTTCACCCATGGTCGAAGTCTCGACGTCGACGACGTCGATGAACATCGACGCCCAGTTCCAGAAGGCCTTGCCGCTGACGGAAGGGGCCTTTTGGACCGACTTCCTGCAGATGACGCCGGGGGTGCTGTCACGGCCTCACAACGATGGGAGCGGCCGCCAGAACTACTACGCCCAGGGCGTGGAGCACCGGGAACACGTCACGCTGATGGACGGCATGATGGCCGCCAACTACTGGGACATGAACGTGAACCGGACAGGTCTCAGCGGCGAGGCGATTGCGGACACGAACGTCAAGCTCGGAGGCGTGGACGCGTCGGCGCCGATGGGCTATGGGCTGGTCATCAACATGGCAGCCAAGAGTGGCGGCAACACGTTTTCAGGTTCCGCTGCGTATACGGGGCAGCCGTTCGAGTGGAACGACGACAACTCAATCGAACGGGAAGGCATCTCGGGGACTGCCGGCACGCGCAGAATCAGACAGGCCGACTTCTCCTTCGGCGGGCCGATCATGAAAGATCGGACTTGGTTCTTCGGCGCCTACCGGACCGCGTTGATCGACTCGACCGTGGACCGTTCACCGCTTGACATCCGGTCCTTCCAGGCCTTCCGTCCAGACGTCAATCCCGATGACCTGCTCAACGAGTTGTATTCGCATCAGCCGTTTGGCAAGGTGACGACAAAGATTGCGGCGAATCACGAGCTGGCCGCCGTGGTTCAGTACGATCGGATGCGACAGAAGTCCGTGCGGTCGAACGACAGCGAGCGCATCACGCGGACCGACGTGGGTGGGGGGATGTATGGTGCCTCGCTGCAGTCGGTCTGGAACTCGAGTGTCACGACCAAGTTCGCCTTCAACTACAACGACAAGCGCGGCAACGATAAGGACAGTTACGAACAGGAACTGATCGATCTCGGGCCGACCTACGCCATCCACCAACGAGCCGATCAGAATACGGCCGGTTTCCTCACCGGCTCGGGGGCGCTGCTCAATGGCGGCGGATACGGCACGGTCGTCCTGGAAAAATCCAGCTACTACATGATGCGCGGCGATCTCACCTGGTTCAAGCAGGATTGGGTTGGATCACACGAGTTCCAGACCGGCTTCCTGTTCATGCCCAAGAATCAGTACCAGGGCGTCAGCACCGCGCTGAACGACGGGTTCATCTCCGAGGAGCGCCGCCTGACCGATCCGAACAACATCGATTCGCCAGTCATCCCGTTCGCCCGAACGTACCGAACGAGTGCGCTAACGCACGTCAACCAGTCGGGTCGTGACCATGACTACGGCATGTACCTCCAGGACACGTGGCGCCCGGTTCCGCGGCTGACCGCGACGATCGGTCTCCGTGCCGACTTCGTGGAACGCTTCGACCGTCTGCGCGAGTTCGTGGTGCAGAACAGCGTCGAGATCGCCCCGCGCGTGGGCGCAACATACCTGATCACGAGCGATGCGAAGAACGTCGTGCGTGCCAGCTTCTCGCGAGTACACCGGCAATTGATGGGCGGCCGTGACGCGGTAGCAAGCTTCGGCACGCCTCCCGGCTCGTCGTCGCTGACGACGTACGATCTCAATGGCGATGGGATCTTCGACCGGGACGACCCGGTACCGGCGGTTCCGCTCAGCGTCGAGACCCTGCGGTTCGACCCGGATTTCCACCAGCCGTTCATCGACGAGTACGTCGTGGGCTATCAGCGGCAGTTGCCGATGGAGATGAGCCTGGACGTGTCGATGACCACCAAGGCCTATCGCGACCAGTATGGACAGACGGAGATCAACGGGTTCTGGCCGGATGCGGCGTTCCAACCGTTCCTGGGGTTCGGACGCGTCGATCCGAACTCGGGTCAGATCTTCCGACTCACGAACATGTCCTGGTCGGCGGCGAAGTATCGGGGCGTGATGGTCACCGTTGCCAAGAACATGTCGCGTGGCTTCCAGGCGATGGCCAGCTATCAGCATCAGTGGCAGCACCAGGACGGCACGTGGAATCCGACCGATCCGGCGCGGTTCGTTCAGCCGGACGCGTTCCCCAATGACAAGACCATCTGGCGGCAACAGGACCCGGTCGATCAGAACAGCCTCGCGACTGGTAACTCGTTGCGGAACACGCCCACCTGGACGCCAGGCTCGTTCCGCCTGGCTGGCACCTGGAACGCTCCGAAACGCATCGTGGTGTCGGGGAGCTACACCGCCGTGGGCGGCCCGTGGACGGGACCCATCCTGCAGCAGCTGCCGGCGAATTCCCCCGAGGTCACTCAATTCGGCCCCGCGACCATGACCAACGCGCAGACGGGCGCGAGATTTGCCAACCCGCTGGCAACCCGGATCCGGTTCCTGTATCCGACGCGCAGCGAGGGCCAGGCCGGGCTGCCGTATGTGCACACGATAAACATGAAGGTTGGCTACCGACTCCAGTTGGGCGGCAGCCGCTATGTTCAATTGGGCGGGAACATCTTCAACGTGATGAACGCGGGGCGCTATACCGAGTGGCACCGTTCGGGTGCGAACCTGTCGTATAACCCCACCTTCTATCTGGTGCAGGACAACCAGCAGACGTCTCGAGCGTATCAGGTCGATATCACGTACCGGTTCTAACCACGTTCTCAGTGCAGCATCCCCGCCACGTCAGGTGGTGGGGATGGCCGCACGATTCGGTCGGCCCCCACACGCACGATAACCCCGACACATCCCCGAGCAAGTTCTTTGGCACGTCGCGCACCCGGGCACGGCACAATGGACCCGTGAGCAGCCGCGAAAGCTTTGTCCTGCCAGCCCTCCTCGGCCTCGGGTTGGGGGCAGCCCTCCTGAACGCCGCTTCGTCAGCGGTACAGTCAGGTCCACTCGTGGACACTCTGTTGCAGCGGGAGCGATTGTTCGAAGCCGATCTCCGGGCTCTTCACGCGGGTGAAGCGGTCGTCAAGAGTCTCGACACGCCGGTGCGCCAGGAGCTGGCGGTTTTCGGCGTGGTGTACGTCGAGACCCCGGCCGCTCGCTTCGTCGATCGGTTCCGTGACATCGAGCGGTTCGAGCGAGGCCCCGGCATCCCCCAAATCGGCCGCTTCGGCAATCCGCCGCGGCTCGAGGATTTGGCGTCGCTGACGCTGCCAGCGAAGGATGTTGCGGCGGTCGCCAGCTGTCGTCCCGGCGAGTGCGACATGAAGCTCTCGACCGCGCTGATGACCCGCTTCCGGAATCGAGTCGACTGGTCATCTCCGAGCTCGTCGCTTCTAGCCAACCTGATGGCCCGCGAGATGATCCTCGAGCTACTGCTCGCGTATCAGGCGAACGGCAACGCTGCACTCGGCCGCTACGATGATGGCGACGAGCCCGTAGCAGTCGCCGAGCAGTTCCGCGCCCTCCTCGCCAACAGCAAGGAGCTGCCCATTCCGGTGCCGGAGCTGATCGCGTACCTGGACGAGTACCCGCGCAGCCGCCCCGCCGGCGCGGAGGATTTCTTCTACTGGTCGGTGGTCGACTTTGGCCTCAAGCCGACCCTCCGGGTCAACCATGTGATCAGCTATCCGCTGGCCGCCAGACCGTCCGGCGTCTCGCATGTCATCGCCATCAAACAGCTCTATGCCAGCCACTATTTCCACACCGCCCTCGAGCTGCGGTTTCTCGCCGACGATGACAGCCGGCCCGACCGCCGCGGTTTCTACCTTGTCTCCCTCATCAGATCGCGCAGCGACGGAACGACCGGGCTGAAGGGGTCGCTCCTGCGGCCCATCATCAGCCGTCGTTCGCGCAATGCCGTTCGTGGCTACTTGGAGTATCTGAAACGACAAGTCGAGCGTCCGGGCGTTTGACGCCCCATATTCCCTCCTTGCGTGGTCCTGCAGGGGTCATGGTCGCCGCGCGCGTATCAGCCAAAAACTACCCGGTCTGAATCGTGGAAACTCGACGAACGGATCGATGCGTTCCAAGATCTCGAATCCGGCTTCTCGAAGATCCGCCTCGACCAACTCCGGGGCAATCTCATGTTCCTTGACCTGTTCTTCGCGCGGCGAGTGACGTCTGTCAGCATGAATTGGTTCGACGATCACCAGGAGGCCGCCAGGCTTCAAGCCGCGCGCAATTCCAGAAAGCATGGATCTGAACTCGGACATTTCATGGTAGGAATTGCGGATTAACACCGCGTCGAGTTCCCCAGCCGGAAGCTTCGGGTCATTCGGCTCGCCCTGAATCACGTCGAAATTGACCACTTTGTCCCGAAGCATGCGCTGCTCTAACTTCTCCAACACCTCTGCACGAATGTCGACGCCGTATGCGCGTCCAGCCGGTGCGACGCCGCGCGCAATACGTATGGTGTAGAACCCGTCGGCCGATCCAACGTCGGCGACTTGCAGACCATCCTTCACGCCGAGCGCCTTGAGAATATCCTCGACGCGTTCGAGCTGCTCCCGCTCGGCGTCGCTTTGCTGAAATCCAGTCGCCGCACCGGCAATGCAAGCGGATGAGAAAAGCAGAGCGATGTGCGTAAGACGGTAGCGCCGAATCGCCGCAGTCATTGCGCGTTCTCGAGCAGCCGGATCATGGCCTGACAGGCCGCCCCGTGATGCTTGTGGGGATGGTCCACCAGTGTAAATTCTCTGGACGGAAGCTGGTCGGACAGTGGCACGCTCACCAAACGCCCGGCTTTCAGCTCCTCTTCCACAGAAAGCCGGGAAACGAGTGCGATGCCGAAACCCGCGCGCACGGCGCGTTTGACGGCTTCCGAGCCCTGGAAGGTGATCATTTTCGCAGGCGCGAGATGATGCCGCCGCAGCCAGCTTTCGGCTTGACGTCGCGTATCGGATCCCTCCTCGCGAAGGATCCAGCATTCGTCGCGAAGATCGGTTGGGCGCAGCCGACGTTTCCTGGCGAAGGCTGCGTTTGGCGGCGCGATGACCACAAAGGGATCCGGAGCGATGCGGTGCGCCTGGAGCTCTCCCAGCGTCGGACGGCCGGCGATGATCCCCATGTCGAGCTCGTTCGCGGCGACGCGGTCGAGGATTCCGGCAACCGTGCCGACCTCGAAATGCATATCGTAGCGAGGATGCGCCTCGCGATATTGCCGGAGCAAGTCCGGCAGCAGGTAAAAGGCCGGCGTTTCGGTCGCTCCGAGACGGACGCGTCCAACCGCGCCGCTCGTCACGCTGCGCATTCGCTCCTGCGCGCGGTCGACAGCGGCAAGAATCCGACGCGCGTCGTCCAGCAGTAAGTCGCCTGCGACCGTCAGGGATACGCGGCGACGATCACGATTGAGCAGCCGAGCGCCGACCTGCTCTTCGAGCTGCCGAATCTGATGCGACACGGCAGGTTGCGACAGGTTGCAGCGTTCGGCCGCGCGAGCAAAATGCCGCAGATCAGCGACGGCGACGAACGTGTGGAGGAGGCGCAGCTCCATTTGTAATTCTGAAAGGTTATCAGGAGAATCGGATCATTTCATTGGACGAATTGGACGCTGAGACGTAGCTTGTGGTCATGCCCATTGCGCGGCCCATCGACCTCGATACCACGCGCCTTCGCACGGAAGTCCAAGACATTTATGGCCGGGTCGCGGCTGAACCCGCCAGTGATTTCCACTTCCACCGCGGTCTGCTGTACGCGGCCGAGCGGCTCTCATATGACCCGGCTGAGCTAGCGGAACTGCCCGCGGCCGTCACGGCCTCGTTCGCTGGTGTCGGCAATCCCCACCTCGTTCAA
Source organism: uncultured Acidobacteriota bacterium (assembly GCA_963802675.1). Classification (GTDB taxonomy): domain Bacteria; phylum Acidobacteriota; class Vicinamibacteria; order Vicinamibacterales; family UBA2999; genus JACCSI01. Next base: position 104,260 of record CAWDJL010000011.1, on the reverse strand, counting down.
CCCATCGCGGACGGTTCGACAGTTCTCGATGTCGGCTGCGGAGCGGGAACCGATCTGCTGCTTGCGGCTCGACGAGCCGGGCCAACCGGCCGAGCGATCGGCGTGGACATGACCGAAGCGATGCGGGCTCGCGCGCGAGAGGGGGCGACAGCGGCCGGGCTGACGAACGTCACTGTTCACGATGGCGACGCCACGGCCCTGCCGGTTGGAGACGGGAGCATCGATGTGGTGATCTCCAACGGCGTCATCAACCTGGTTCCCGACAAGACGCGCGCTCTTGCAGAGTTGTATCGGGTCGTCAGGCCGGGTGGCCGGTTGCAGATCGCGGACATCGCTCTCGGCGTGGCCCTCTCAGAGGAGGCACGGCAAGACATCGATCTCTGGACGGGTTGAATCGCCGGTGCTCTGCTGGAGGCAGAGATTGTCGCCGTGTTCGAGTCCGCTGGATTTTCGGAGGCCCGGATCACCCACCGTTTCGATCCGTTCGGGGGCACAAAGAAAGAACGAACCGCTCGCAAGTACGGAGTCATCGGGGTCAACTTACTGGCTTGGAAGAGGTGAGCGAAGTCGGCCTAGCTGACGTGGACAACCGCGATGATCGGGGGGTGCTGCAGTTTCGAGGGTGAGGCACGACGACAGTTCGACTCCCGCAAGGCGGCCAAGGAACTCTCGCTGTACCGCAAGCGTGGGCCCGGTGCGACCACACGATTGCTGAGGGACGGAATCAAGCAGGCCCACGGTGTTCCACGTCGGGTACTGGATATCGGCGCGGGTATCGGTACGCTGACTTTTGAGCTCTTGCAAAGCACTACGAGTCATGCCGTTGGCATCGATGCCTCGCCCGCGTTCTTGGCAATTGCTCGAGAGGAAGCAACTCGCCGCGGCCTTCAGAGCCGGGTGACGTTTGTTGAGGGTGACTTCCTTCGCGTGGCCTGCGATCTCGAGCCAGCCGACGTGGTTGCACTCGACCGGGTGGTCTGTTGCTATCCGCTCTATGAGCCGCTGTTAGCGGAAGCCCTTCGACACGCGAGCCGCTGCTTCGCGCTTTCCTATCCCAGAGACAAGTTCTACGTCAGGGCGGGGATGGCTCTTGAAAACGGTCAGCGTCACTTCAAGTCCAATCCCTTCCGCACCTTTGTTCATCCACCGAAGGCGATGGAACGTATTGTTCGCGCTGCTGGGTTCACGTTGGTGAGTCGCCGCGAGACCTGGGTCTGGTCCGCGGATGTCTACCTGAGGAATTGATTGAATTAACGGAGCTACTGGGACCGGCGCTTGGGCACACCCAATTCGGCGAGCTTGGCGGCGACATTCTTCCCGTGCGCGGCGGGGCTCACCTTCTTGTCGATGTAGAGAATCCGGCCATCCATGCCGATGTAAAACGTCCAGCGCGACGCGAAAGGCTGGTCCTCGTCGACGACCCCGTACGCGGTTGCCACCTGACGTGTGGGATCGCTGAGAAGCGGGTAATCGACTCCCAACGATTGCGCGAACGCCTTGTTCGTCTCCGGCGAGTCGACACTGATGGCGAAATGCGCGACGTTGAACTCACGAATGGCGTCGCCACTCTCACGGAGTGACCTGCACTCGGCCGTTCACCCGCTGGTGAAGGCTTTGGCGAACCAGGCCAGCACCACCGCTTGTTTGCCTTTGTAATCCGAAAGACGATACGTGCGGCCGTCGGAGCCGACCAGCGCAAATGGCGGGGCCGGATCGCCGATCTTCAGGTCAATGGCGGTCGAACCGCTGCCCCCCGCGATCGCTCCAAGAGATACGAGCAGCGTTGCGCAAAACAACCGAAGCATCCGTTCGTCTCGTGATTGCACGGGATCGCCGCCAAGAATACACGATCGGGCGACTTATAATCAGGCCCGCCAATGCGGTTTACTCCGGGCACGCCATTGGGTAGTTATGAAGTCGTTGCCGAACTCGGCGCCGGCGGCATGGGTGAGGTGTACCGCGCGCGGGACACGACGCTCGGCCGCGAGGTCGCCATAAAGCTCGTCAATCCGTCGTTCTGTGGCGATCCTGACAGCCTCTCGCGACTGCGTCGTGAAGCACGTGCGCTGGCATCCCTCAATCATCCACACGTCGCGACGGTTCACGAGCTGGCCGAGTTCGATGGCTTCTGCGGCCTCGTCATGGAGCTGGTTGCGGGCGAGACGCTCACCGAGACGATCGCGCGTCGGCCGCTGCCCGTGGCCGAGGCGATCCGCGTCGGGGTGCAGGTTGCGGCCGCGCTCGAGGCGGCCCACGATCGCGATCTCGTCCATCGCGACTTGAAGCCCTCGAACATCATGATCACTCCCGAGGGATCCGTCAAGGTGCTCGACTTTGGACTGGCGAAATCAAAGGGCGCCGAATCCGATTCCAACGCAGCGGCCCCTTTCACAGGGTTGGTGACTGGAACCGGCGTTGTGCTCGGCACCGTGAGCTATATGAGCCCGGAGCAGGCCCGTGGAGCAGCGGTCGATCGCCGGACGGACATTTGGGCGTTTGGCTGCGTACTGTTCGAGATGCTCACGGGACATCGTGCGTTCGAAGGGCCTTATGCAACCGACACGCTGGTGATGATTCTCGAGCGAGAGCCCGATTGGTCACGATTGCCGGCGAGCACGCCGGCGGCTGTGAGACGTCTGCTGCGGCGTTGTCTCGAGAAGGACACTCGTCGGCGTTTGCGTGACATGGGCGATGTGCGCTTGGAGCTCGAAGACGCGGCGACGCCTTCGGCATCAGTCAGCGAAGCTGTTCCACAGGCGACCTACCGTTCGCCCCGGCTCAAGATCGCCGCGCTCGTTGCGCTCGGCGCCATCGGCGGTGCCGCGTTGACAATGCTTTTGCAACGGAGGGTGTCGGAGCCGACGTCCGAAATCCGTTTTGCCGTGACACTCCCCGCTGGTGAGCGGCTCGGATCGACCGACTTCCCGGCACTCGCGATTTCGCCCGATGGCCGACTCGTAACCTACGTGGCGGGGCGTGGCGGGACCACACAATTGATGTTGCGCCGGCTCGATGGGGCCGATTCCGTACCGTTGCCCGGAACTGTCAACGCCCTCAGTCCCTTCTTTTCTCCTGATAGTCAGTGGATTGCGTTCTTTGCTGATGGGTCGCTAAAAAAAGTGCCGGTCGCTGGTGGCCCAGCCGTGACGATCTGCGCGGCGGACGATGGTTTTGGCGGCAGCTGGGCGTCGGATAACACGATTGTCTTTGCCTCGGCACCGGGATCGCCACTCTCGCGTGTCCCCTCAACCGGCGGCGTTCTGTCACGCGCGACTACACTCGAGGCCGAACGCGGAGAGTTTAGTCATCGCTGGCCCGAAGTGTTGCCCGATACCAAGACGGTGCTGTTTACCGTCGGCACCGTGGGTGAATGGGATGAAGCGGAAATTGTCGCGCAATCCCTGGAGAGCGGGCAGCGACAAGTCGTGCTCAAAGGCGGCACCCACCCACACTACCTGACGACCGGACATCTCCTGTACACACACGCCGGCGCCGTGTGGATTGCGCCGTTCGATACCAGACAGTTGAGGACGACGGGACCCGCGTCTCGGGTGCTCGAGGGCGTAGCGACGTCAGTCGATGGCGCCGCCCAGTTCGCAGTCTCTCGCTCGGGCACCGCGGTGTATGTCGGGGCGGCCGGGGACAGCGCCGGCCGTCGACTAATGGTCGTTGATGGGACCGACCAGACGCCGCTGGCAGCGCCGCCGCGTCCTTATGTGGCGCCTCGCGTTTCGCCAAATGGCCGACGACTCGTCGTCGAAGTGGCCGATCGGTCAGACCACATCTGGGTCTACGACGTTACGGCCGGCGAATTGAAGCAACTGACGTTTGAGGCGTCGAACCGCGGTCCGATCTGGACTCCCGATAGCGCGCGTGTCACGTTCAGCTCGAATCGCAACGGTGCGCTCAACCTGTTCGTCGCGCCCGTTGATGGCACCGGCGTGCCCGAACGCCTGACCACCAGCGATCACGTACAGAGGGCGGGCTCATGGTCGCCGGATCGCACGGCGCTCGCTTTCGTGGAGCAGAATCCTGCATCGGGTCGCGATATTTGGCTGCTTCGGCAGGGAAGCGGCCCGACGCCCTGGGCCGCCGCGTCATTCGATGAAAGTGCACCGCGGTTTTCCCCCGACGGCCGGTGGATCGCCTACGTCTCGAATGAATTCGGCCGCGCCGAGGTTTTCGTTCGGGCAGCCACGACATCAGCCCCGGCACGCCAGCTGTCGACCGAGGGTGGAATGGAACCGGTGTGGGCGCGTGATGGCCGAGCGCTGTTCTTTCGCACCGCACGGCGATTGATGGCCGTGCCCATTCTCGACCCGGCCTCGCTTCGCGTTGGCGCGGCGCAGCAGGTCTACGAGGGTGCAGCAGAACCTGGCACCTTCGATACGGCAAATTATGACGTCATGCCTGGCGCCGGACGATTCGTGATGATCATGAACGGGTCACTGGACACGGCGACGAGCGATATCCGCATGATCGTCAACTGGAACCCTTTTGCGGTTCCTTCACCTTAGCTGTGTACTTCTGGGGGAGTATTGGGCCCTCAGCGTCGTTGACCGCTTTGATCAACTCAGTGACACTGGCTTGGTTCGGATCGTAGGTCACAACCGCTTCATGGTTCTCCAATGTCACGCGCGCGCGTGTGACGCCCTTCACTGACAATAAGGCAGCCCGGACCGGGGCCACGCAGCCCTCTCACGTCATGCCATCGATAATCAGCGTGACCGTCTTGAGGGCCTCTTCGCGTGGTGGCTGTTGCTTATCCTGCGTTGCGAGAAGCCCGGCTTGTGCAACGACAACGGCCAAACCGGCGATCAGATCACGTCGTGAGAGCATTGCGGGTAGCCTCCCTGTTGAACACGCGTTTCCGACGATTTGAGACCGTCTCAGGTCGTCACGCCTGTCGCAGCCTGAGATTCTATCGTGGTCTGTCTCTACTTCACGGCAACACGACGATTTCGGGAAATCGCGGCGACGTGAGGACGACCGGGCCGATTGTCGCGTGTTTGAAATGCCCATCGAAGAACGTGCGCACGGCATACGCCGTGACTTGCACCTGACGGCGGCCGTCGATCCTGAGGACACCGAACAAGCGCAGCACCCCGCGGAATAGGCGGCTCTTGAGGAGCGCACCATCGTCGCTGAACGTGAAGTGGTGCGCACCTCGAATGGCAATGCGCATTCGGGTGTCGCGCGGCTGTCGATCGTAAATCGCATCAATCTGGCTCAAGATACGCCGGCTGACTGTGTCGTCCGGCGTGCCATGATCAGAGAGCAGGAACATGAAGGGCACACGAATGCCGGTTTGAATGACACTGCCCAACGGCCGGCCATCGATATTGATGCCGGCCTTACAGCGCACGTCCTGCGAGCAGAACTCCGCCGCCTGAGCGCCGCCGAAAGAATGGCCGAAGACACCAACCCTCGTGAGATCGAGCCTTCCGCTGAAGCGTGGGTCTTCGGTCGCCATCCTCTGCAGGTGATCGAGCGCGCGTCCGATGCCTTCGATCAACGGCGTCATCAACCGTGTCGCGCAGTCTTCGTCGTCATTTCGGCCGGCGCATGATTCGGGATTGCCCGTGGACGTCATGTCGAGACCGACGACCACGTAGCCGTGGCTGGCGAGATCTTCGGCCAGAGTTGAAAAGTTCAGTGCACCGCCGCGCAGAATAACGACGGGGTAGCCTGGTTGCTCGTGTGAAACTGAGACATCGCGTGCGCTGTGCGAGCGTACCTTTGACAGATCGCGCGTCAAGAAATTGATCAGGGCAGGCCGATCATGTTCCCAGCGGGCGCGCACGGCGTCCGGCAAGTAGTCATCGGCGCGTGCGGCCACGGCCGCTGGATACCAAATCCACACGCTGAGGTCGTCGTCCCACCTGTCGCTGGTGCGCCCAACGGCGAATGACCCCGTCGGCGGCGGCAATTCGATGGGGAGTCGATGCTCGAGCCAGAGTCCGAGCGCAGCGGCAACAACGGCACTGAGGGCGCCGACGGCAATCCACTTGAAGACCCGGCGGACCATCGCAAAGGACTTTGTATCAAAAAGTAACCAGTGTCAATGGTGCGATGTCCTGGCGTAGCCGCCGCCAGGCCAACCTCGTCATCCGAAACTGGCCAGGCCCCTTCCCGGCAACGGGCGGCGCCGACGCGGATGGCACGCATCATTGATTCCGCTCGCCGCGGAAAAATCCACGGCAACCGCGGAGAGCTTCGCACGACCTGACGAAAGCCGAGCGCAAAAACCCCGAATACCAACCATGTTCGAGCCGGCATGTCTTTGGCTCTGACCACGTCATTTGGAGTCGAGCATCAGCACGATGAGGAGGGCGTTATGACACTCAGAACATTCGTTGGGATGGTGGCGACCAGTGCCGTCATGGTGGCAGTCGGCACGACGCCAGCGGCGGCCGCGTGTTGCGACCACCAGAACCAGGCCTGTTGCGAGAAGTCAGCGATGTCGTGCTGCGACCATGACGGGCAGACGCCTGAGGCGATCGCGGTGCTTATACCGCTGCCGACTGCCGAGCCGCGGCCTGCGCGAGAAACCATGACGGTGTGGTTCAAGAACCCCGTGAAAATCGGCGATCGTATTCTCCTTGGCAAGTATGTAATCGAACATGACAACGATCGAATGGTGCGCGGTCGTCCGTGCACGCACATTTACGCGGCGTCTGATCCGCGGCTTCCTGTCGCGGCGTTCCACTGCACGCATCTCACCCGCGCGGCCGGTGCGAAGCCATCGGTGACCCTGGTGTCGCTCGGCGAACCGAACGGCATCAAGAGGTTGACGGAGTTTCAGTTCGCCGGCGAAGTCGGTGCACACGGCGCCCCAGTCTCCAGTCGCTGAGCAAGTGAGGAGTGCAGCCATGTCGCAATTACTCGGATGCGTTGTTCCGGCGAGTCGCGCGCTGGTGATAGATCAGGAACACGAGTTGGAGGCACGCGAGCGCATCTTGACAAGCCTCGTTCGCGCCGGTTACCTGGCGACCGACGGACGTGCGTTCGTTGTCGCGGGGCGCGCCGATTTCAACCTCTAGCGAAGAGGCGCCAGGCTTCTGAAGAACCGGCCGAGTCGGCCCGATGCTTGAATCCTCAATTGCTGCGGGAAGCCTGGATGCGAGCGTTGGGCTTCCCGCAAACCGCCGATTTCCCGCGGAAATATGACGAGTCAGAACCGCTCGTGAACTGCCTGATAATGAGGAATATTCCGCAATAATGGGGAATATGTCACGTCCCGGCGAAGCAGAGGGCGAACATGGCGCACGCAACCGTTCTGGTCGTAGATGATGAGCAGCTGATTCGATGGTCGTTGGCGGAGCGGCTGCGCGCTGAAGGGCACGAGGTTCTCGAGGCGGGTACCGGTGCCGAAGCGCTCGAACGTGCGCGGGACGGCGTCGATCTCGTGCTGCTGGACTACAAGCTGCCCGATATCGACGGCGTCACGGTCCTTCGCCGGATCAAGGAGCTCGATCCTGACGCGCTCGTCATTCTGCTCACTGCCTACGCCAGCGTCGATACTGCCGTCGAGGCGATGAAGGAAGGCGCGTTCCACTTCGCGAACAAGCCGTTCGACATCGATGACGTGGCGTTTCAGGTGGCGAGGGCCCTCGAGACCACCAGTCTGCGCCGCGAGGTGCGGCGACTTCGGGCCAGCCAGGCCCAACCGTACAGCGTCGATCGCATCGTCGGCGAGTCGACGGCGATGAGCCTGCTTCGCAATCTGCTGGCAAAGGTCGCCACGAGCCCTGCCTCAACTGTTCTCTTGACTGGCGAGAGCGGTACCGGAAAGGACCTGGCGGCGAAGGTGCTGCACTTCAATTCCGACCGGTCGCATCGGCCGTTCATGAACATCACGTGTTCGGCACTCACCGAAACCCTGCTCGAAAGCGAGCTGTTCGGACATGAGCGTGGTGCGTTTACCGATGCGCGACAGCAGAAGCGGGGCTTGTTCGAATCTGCCGAAGGTGGGACGGTCTTTCTCGATGAAATTGGCGAGATGGTGCCGGGGCTTCAGGCCAAGGTTCTGCGTGTGTTGGAGGAGAAGTCCTTCAAGCGCGTGGGCGGTTCGCAGGACATCAAAGTCGACGTTCGGGTCGTTGCCGCCACGAATCGCAATCTGGAAGAAGAGGTTAGGGCAGGGCGGTTTCGGCAGGATCTCTTCTACCGGTTGAATGTCCTGCCGATCACCCTGCCGCCGCTGCGGCAACACCTCGAGGATGTTCCTGCGCTGCTCGCGTTCTACGTCGACGGGTTCAATCGCGAATTTCGCAAGAAGGTCAAAGGCGTCTCGCCAGCCGCGCTCAAGCTCCTGCAGGGCTATGGCTGGCCAGGCAATATTCGCGAACTGCGCAACGCCGTTGAAAGGGCCATGCTGCTGGCTTCGGGGTCGTGGCTCGAGCCGGAGGATTTCTCCCTGTCGGCTCGCGGAACGTCGCCAGTTGGTTTTGAGTTGCCGGCCGCTGGCGTGGACCTGGAATCGCTCGAGCAGAGTCTGGTCGTGCAGGCGCTCGAGCGCTGTCATGGCAATCAGACGAAAGCGGCGGCGCTGCTCGGGATGAATCGCGACCAGATTCGCTATCGAATCGAGAAGTTCGGCCTGACGCGGCCGGTCTCGTGACAGCCTCTCGGGCGTCCGCTCGTCGCGCGCTGACGCTCGCGACCGTGTCGTTCGCGCTGTCGTTTGCCGCGTGGGGCCTCATCGGTGGACTCGCCCCCGTCTTCACCACTCTGTATCAACTGAGCGCATCGCAGACCGCGCTGCTGGTGGCGCTGCCTGTGCTGCTCGGCTCGCTTGCCCGCCTGCCCATGGGTATGCTCACGGACCGCTTCGGCGGGCGGGTGGTGTTCAGTACGCTGCTCGGGTTTTCGTCGATTGCTGCCTGGCTCGTTCCGCTCACCACCAGCTACGCCTCGCTCCTCGTTGCCGCCTTGTTGATCGGTATGGCCGGCTCGTCATTCGCGGTCGGCGCGGCGTTCGTGTCACAGTGGACGCCGAGGGTCCGCCAGGGTGCTGCACTTGGAATCTTCGGTCTGGGCACGATGGGTCAGTCGATTGCGGTATTCGTCGGGCCGGTCGTGGCGGCGCGGTTCGGGTGGGAGGCGGTTTTTCGTGGCACCGCGATGCTGCTTCTGCTCTGGGGCGCTGTCTACTTCGGTACTCGCGCGTAACCCCGTACAAATCGGGCGTCCAGCCAGCGTTGCCGCGATGGCTGCGGTCCTTCGAGGCTCGCCGACGGCCTGGTTGCTGGGTGCTTTCTACTTCCTGACCTTCGGCGGGTTCGTCGCCTTCTCGATCTACCTGCCCACGCTGATGAGCGCGCAATTCGGGCTCGCCCCGGCCGACGCCGGCTTCCGAGCTGCCGGGTTCGTCATCGTGGCCACTCTCATGCGGCCGGTTGGCGGATGGCTCGCGGACCAGATCGGTGGTGCACAAGTCTTGTCGTGGGTGTTCAGTGGGGTGGCGTTGTTTGCCTTGCTCCTCACCTGGCCATCGATGGTGCCGTTCACGGTGGGCGCCCTGACCTGTGCCACGCTCATGGGCTTGGGCAATGGCGCCGTGTTCAAGCTGGTGCCAGAGCACTTTCCGAAAAACACCGGGACCGTCACGGGTCTGGTTGGTGCTCTCGGCGGACTCGGAGGGTTCTTTCCGCCGCTGCTGCTTGGCGTGTTCCGCGATCGAATCGGCGTGATGTGGCCCGGGTTCGTGCTGCTTTCCGTCACGGCACTCGTGCTGTATTTCGCGAATCAGCGTGTCTTCCGCCCGGCGGATGTCGAGTGGACGCGGTCTCTGCCCGTCGCCGCGCGCCAAGCTCTCGAACGCGTGCGGGCCGGCGCGTGGGCGACACTCGTGACGGCGGCATTGGCCGCGGCCATCGTCGTGGGTTCGCGAAGACTGCAGCACTTCGACGCGGCGCTCGTCGGCTACACGTTTGCGACATTGTTTGCCGCCTTCGGCATCAGCTACCGATATGCGATGTGGTTGACTCGTCCACCCACTCGTATGTACTGGCGGCGCGGGTGGCAGGCCTTCTTCTCGCGCCGGTCGTTCGGCCGCAGCGCGTTCAGCCTCGGTCGGCGGGCCCTCGTGGAGTTCGCGGCCAATGCCTACATCTTCCGGCGCGGCCGGCTGCGAGGGCTCGCCCACTGGCTGATCATGTGGGGTTGCGTCATTGCCGCGGCGATTACGTTCCCGCTCGTGTGGGGCTGGATCCATTTCGAGACGGTCCCTGGGGATCTGGAGACGTACCGGTACGTTTTTGTTTGGCATTCCGGTGCAGGACTTTCCGCTGGACTCTGCCCTTGCCTTTGTGATTTTCCATGGGCTCGTCTGGTCGTCCTTCCTGGTGATCGCTGGCGTGATGCTCGCGTTCAGACGCCGGATGATCGACCACGGTGCGGTCGCCGTCCAGCAGTTTGGCCAGGATATCCTTCCGCTGCTTCTCCTCTTCGCCATCAGTGTCACGGGACTGATGTTGACGGCGAGCTACACCTGGATGCGAGGATATGCCTACGACTTCCTCGCGATTCTGCACGCCAGCACAGTCATCGTGACGCTCCTCTGGCTGCCGTTCGGCAAGCTCTTTCACGTGTTCCAGCGTCCGGCACAATTGGGCGTCGGCTTCTACAAGGATGCCGGTGCGAACGATGAGCAGGCGCGGTGCCGCCGCTGTGGACAGCCGTACGCATCAATGTCGATGGTCCGCGACCTCACCGTTGTGGAGCAGGAACTCGGGTTCCGATACGAACTACCAGCGGGTGGGCATTACCAGCAGGTGTGTCCCAAGTGTCGACGAGCGCTGTTCGGATTGGCGCAAGGCGCGTTGTGGCGGCAGTACCTGAATGCGCCGGCGAACGAGAGGTAGGGTAGCCAGTCGTGGCGGAAGTTCCAGTCGATCCCATCCGCATCATCGAGCGCTTCGGACCACACGTTGCGTCGATGACAGGTGTTCGGCTGTCGACCAGTGTCGAACCCGATCGCTTGGTCAAAACCCACTGTTGCTTTTGCGGCCAGCAGTGCGGCATCCAACTCAAGGTTCGCGACAACGAAGTGATCGGATTCGAGCCGTGGGAAGAGTTTCCCTTCAACCGCGGCATGCTGTGTCCCAAAGGTGTCAAGCGCTATTTGCAGGGCTCACACCCCGATCGCCTCACAACAGCGCTCCAGCGCGACCCATCGTCAGCGGCCGGCTTCAGCCCGCTGCCGTACGAGCAAGCCATCGCCCGCGTCGCCGCCGAGATCAGTCGCCTTCAGCACACCTATGGTGTCGGAGCGATCGGTGTTCTGGGCGGCGCCAGCCTGACGACCGAAAAGACGTACCTGCTGGGCAAATTCGCCCGGGTTTGCCTGAAAACGCCGTTCATCGACTACAACGGCCGGTTGTGCATGGTGAGTGCCGGCGCCGCGAACAAGAAAGCCTTCGGCATCGACCGCACGACGAACCCCTGGTCCGACATGGTGGGCACGGACGTCATCTGGGTGGCGGGCTCTAACGTCGCCGAATGCTCGCCGATTACCACGAACTACATCTGGCAGGCGCGCGAACAGGGCGCGAAGATCATCATTCAGGATCCGCGGATCACGCCCGCGGCCCGCACTTGTGATCTGTACCTGCCCGTCAAGCCTGGGCGGGATGCGGCGCTGTTCGCAGGCGTACTGCAAATCATGATCGAGCGCGACTGGCTCGATCATGCGTTCATCGCCGAGCATACGATCGGCTTCGAGCAGGTCGCGGAGTACTGTCAGCAGTGGACGCTGGCCCGCGCAGCGGATGTGACGGGCGTGCCGCAGCGAGCGCTGATGCAGGCGGCGGAATGGTGGGGACGCGCCAAAACCAGCTTTCTCTTCCATGCGCGTGGCATCGAGCATCACTCGAGCGGTGTCCAGAATTCGCTCGGCACGATCAATCTCGTCCTCGCCTCAGGCCGAATCGGCAAGCCCAAGTGCGGCTACGGCACCATCGTGGGTCAGGCGAACGGCCAGGGCGGTCGGGAACACGGTCAGAAGTGCGACCAGCTTCCGGGGTGGCGCGACATCAGCAATCCGGAGCACCGACGCTACATCGCCAGTGTCTGGGGCATTGAGGAGCAGGAGCTTCCGGGACCCGGTGTCGACGCGTACGAGATGTTTCGGAAGATTGACAAAGGTGAGATCAAGGGACTCTTGTCGATCTGCTTCAATCCCAAGGTCTCGCTACCGGACAACGCGTTCGTGACCCGCTGTCTGGAAAAACTCGAGTTCTACGCGGCCATCGACTTCTTCCTCAACGACACGGCCTGGCATGCTGACATCGTGCTCCCCGGCAGCCTGCACGAAGAGGACGAGGGGACAGTCACACAGGTCGAGGGTCGGATCATCAAGATCAACAAGGCGGTGGCGTGCCCTGGCGAGGCCCGCGAGGACTGGAAAATTATTCAGGACATCGCTCACGCGCTGGGCCGCCCGGCTGGCTTCACGTTCACCGAGCCGCGCGCGATCTTCGAGGAACTTCGGATCGCCAGCAAGGGCGGCGTCGCCGACTACTCGGGTGTGACGTACGAGAAGGTCACGCAGCGGCTCGGCGTCTTCTGGCCGTGTTACAGCGAGGATCCCCGCACCGGCGTTGCTATCGAGGATCATCCCGGTACGCCTCGCCTGTTCGAACCCGGCAGCTACAACCCGGTCGCGAAGGGCAATGGCCCCTTCTACTTTCCTGATGGACGCGCACGATTCAACCTGGCCGAGTATCGGCCGCCGGTTGACGATGCGAGCGACGAGTATCCGATCTACCTGACGACCGGTCGGGTCGTCAGTCAGTTCCTCTCAGGAACGCAAACGCGGCGCATCGGTCCACTGGTGCGACAGTACCCGGAACCCCGCATCGAGATGCACCCCCGACTGGCGTCCAAGCTGGGGATTGCCGACGGCGATTGGGCCACGGCCGAAACGCGACGCGGGACCATCACGCTGAAAGCCCAGGTCGTGACCACGATCCGGCCGGACACCATCTTCATTCCCTATCACTGGGCGGGCCGAAAGAGCGCGAACCAGTTGACCGTGGCCGCGCAGGACCCCATCAGCAAGATCCCGCAATACAAGGTCTGTGGGTGCCGCGTCCGAAAGGCCGAATCTGCGCCAGACTACGACGCGGTGCTCGAGCCCCAGCAATAGGCTGAACGAAACCAATGGCCAAACCGGATTACCTGCACTTCTTCATCGATCCCAACCGCTGCATTGGGTGCCAGGCGTGCGTGCAGGCATGTTCCGAGTGCGACACGCATCGTGGCGAGTCGATGATTCACCTCGAGTATGTCGATCGGTCCGAGAGCGTGCAGACGGTCCCGGTCGTCTGCATGCATTGCAATCAGCCGACGTGTGCCGAGGTGTGTCCCGCGGATGCCATCAAACGGACCGGCGACGGCGTCGTGCAGTCGGCGCGAAAGCCGCGGTGCATCGCCTGCGGCAACTGCGTGGTTGCCTGTCCCTTCGGCGTTCCGGAGCTGTACGAAGATCGCAAGATCATGATGAAGTGCGACATGTGCTACGACCGATCGAGCGTCGGCAAGAAGCCCATGTGCGCGACGGTGTGCCCGAGTCAGGCGCTGTTTTTTGGAACTCGCGAGCAGATCGAACAGCTCAGACCGTTGTCAACACCCGTAAATACCTTTCAGTTTGGCAATCAGACCATCACCACCCAGGTCTACGTGATGGTTCCCCGGAGGCTGGCGACGACTGCACCTTTTGTCGATGTCGCAGACGCCATGCAGGAGCGGCCTCGGAGCCGTTCGGTGTCGCTCAAGGTCATTGGCCCCACCGGTGGAGCACCGGCTGAGGACCATGCACTCGACGCCGATCCGTTTGCCGAGGTCGAGGTGTAGGCATGTCGAACACCTTGCCGGATCCGCGCGCGCCGGTCGACGTGACGGTGACCTCGCCAGGGCGCGAAGGCCTGACAGGTACTGCGCCGGCGAACCTGTATGCGCCGACCGTGGACCGCGAGCTGGTAACGATTGCGCCCGACTTCGCGCCCCACGAAACGCAACCCGCCTGGCGCCAGGACTTTCCGATCGACTGGCCTCAGGATCAGTACGTCGAGCGCCGGGACTTCATGAAGTTCCTGGTGCTGACGAGCGCGGCGTTCGCGGCTGGTCAGCTCTGGATCGCCGCGCAGAACTGGTGGCGTCGGCTCAATGGGCTGCATGAGATCAGCCGAATTGCTTCGATCGACGACGTGGCAGTCGGCGGAGCGATCGGCTTCAGATATCCGAATGAACAGGAACCCTGTGTGCTCGTGCGGTTGACGTCATCGGAGTTCGTCGCTTTCAGTCAGAAATGCACGCACCTGTCGTGTGCGGTGGTACCCCGGGCGACCGAAGGGCTCCTGTACTGCCCCTGTCATGAGGGGCGGTTCGACGTCAGAACCGGCGCGCCCACCGCCGGACCGCCGCGGCGTCCCCTGCCAAGGGTCGCCCTCGAAACGCGTGGACGCGTTATCTATGCAACCGGGATCGAGAAGCTGACCATATGAAGACTGGCGCCCATCACCCGTTCAGTCGCGAACAGCGCACGACCATCGTGTATGGGATGCTGGCTTTCGTGCTGATCGTCGTCATCTTGCAGTTGTGGTTACTCACGGCGACGATGAACGCCTGGTTGGGGGGCGATGATTCCGTGGTCTGGCCGGCGGCAGCGGTGAGCATCGGCTGCCTGGCTCTCAACGCCGGATTGCTCTGGCACCTCGGCCGGTTGGAACGGGCCAGCAAGAGATCGGGGTGACGGACTAGGCCTCTCCGACGTCGCGTGAACTTTTCTCGACAGCCGCGAAAAATTCCCCACCCTGACGGGCGATGGCAGGCGTCGCTGCCGCGAAATACCCAAGAAACCGCGTGGAAACGGGCAGGCTTCGGCTTTGCACCAGAGGCGGTGCGAGGCCCACCATGCCGACAACCAGCGTTCGCACCGACGAAAAGTTGCTCTCCATCCCCGACGTGGTTGCACGCTACCTGCGCTACGCCATTCCGGGAAACCGGCAAGTCCGCGGGGTGACCGTTCGTCAAGAAGGTGAGTTCCGGTTCGGGTCGAGCGGGCAGCACTGGAGGCCCTTCGAGGCCGACGAGCGCCTCAGTCTCGATCGCCCCGCCTTCGAATGGGATGCGCAGATCAAGGTCGCGCCACTGCTGACCGTCCGCGTCGTCGATTCCTATCGGGGTGGGGTCGGATCCACCACGGCTTCGCTGCTCGGCCGAACCTTCATCGATACGCGTCCGGCTGCCGAGCTGAATGCCGGGGCACTGCAGCGCTATCTGGCGGAAGCCGTGTGGCTACCCTCAGCGCTCGTGGCGGCCCCGGGAATCGCCTGGCGAGGAGTCGACCGACATTCGGCGATCGCGACCCTTCGGGATGGGCCGGTTAAAGTCGCCCTGCAGTTTTCGTTCAACGATGCCGGCGAGGTCACCAGGATCTTCGCACCCGCGCGCTACCGGTCCGTGGGCAAGGAGTATGTGCCGACGCCGTGGCTGGTCCGGTGCTCGGACTACGTGGACGTCGATGGTTTCCGCATACCCGCGCAGTGTGACGTCAGTTGGATGTCGGGAGACGAATTGTTCACCTACTGGAAGGGACGAATCTGCACCGCGCGGTACGACTTCATCTCGGACGCGACTGCCAGGCAAGAGGAGTGGCGCGATGTCGGCCACCTCAAGGCGTCTTGACATGGACATGGGGGGGTGGGGTGGCCCCAGGGCCCACCTGCACCGTTCCCATGAGCCCGCCATCTGCGTGATCGAGAATGTGGCAGTGGAACATCCAGTTTCCGGGGCGTTCGTCGAACGTGACCAGAAAACGTACGGTGGTCTCCATGGGGACGTTGACGGTGTCTTTCCAGGCCAGCGGGCGCTTCGGATTGCCTTGATCGTCCACGACCATGAAAAAGAACCCGTGAAGGTGAAACGGGTGGTCCCACTTCGTCTCGTTCTTCACGGTCCAGAGCTGGGTCTCGCCCAACCGCGCGAGATATGGCACGGCCTTTCGGAAGGGCTTGCCGTTGACTTGAAATTCGGACTCTCCCTTGGCGTTCATCGGGGGTAGCGTCACCGTCAACTGGACGGGCGTCGCGTCGCGAGCCAAGAGGGGCTTGATGGACCGAGAAATCGAAGGCGCCGTGGCAACGGGGAGCGACGACTCCCGAGTGAACTCGATCGTCAGCAAGTCCTCGACGTTGCGATACTCGACGCTGCCGTAGCCGCGGTTGTAGAGCATCGAGCGCAAGGTCAGGCTCGAGCCCGGTTCGCCGCGCGGAGCGACCAGCACGTCAACCCGCTCGCCCGCGCTAATCAGCAGGCTATCGGTGCTGATCGGGCGTTCGAACAAGCCGCCGTCTCCGCCGATCACGGTTATGGGCTGGCCGTCCAAATCAAGCAAGAAGAACCGGCTCTTCGCGGCGTTGACGATCCGCCAGCGCTGCGGCGCACCCGAGCGCGCCCGGAGCCGCGGCAACCGCTTTCCGTTGACGAGCACGGCGGCCCCTTCCCGGCCGAACACCATTCCCGCCGCTCCGCCTGAATCGGCGCGTTCGAGTACGCCATTTCGATCGAAACCAATGTCACTCAACACCAGCGTGAGTTCATCGACCACTCCAACCGCCTCCGCCGGATCCTCCACGAGCAGCGCACCGTACAAACCGAAGCCCACTTGTGCCGCGGACATCACATGCGGGTGATACCAGTACAACCCCGCGTCTCGGAGCTCGAATTCATAAAGGAACTCCTCGCCTCGTCGAACCTCGGGCTGCGAAATACCGGGCACTCCGTCCATCTCGATCGGTACTCGGACACCGTGCCAGTGGACTGTGGTCGGTTGAGGCAACTCGTTCTTGAAGTGCACGCGAAGGCGATCACCCACCCGCGCTCGAATGAGTGGTCCAGGAATGCTGCCGTTGTACGTCCACGCTTGGACCTGCGTGCCATCGACTTCGACCAGGCTCTCTCGGGCGTCGAGATCGATCTCGACGATATGAGGGTTCGGATTACGGTCGGGCGCCTCGCGGAGCTTGATGCTGGCGTCCCATTGCGCTGGCGCGAGCGAGGCGTGGGACTGCGGGTGGACCACAGTGGGGCTGATCCAACCCGATAGTGCAACTATCGCAAGAAGCTTTCTCGAAAACGGAAACAGCCTGTGACGTTCCATAGGTACTCAGAGGAGAATTGAACCGGCTGGCGGTTGCCGTTGCAACGAACGTGCCCTGCGAAGGCCAAGGGCGAGATTTTCCCCAGATCGCGAATTATGACTTATGGTGAGTTCTCCGCTTCCGAATCCTGATCGCTGGAACTTTGCGGTGGTCCTGTGGGCGACCATTTTCTTGCTCGATTGGGTCGCACCTGCCAACGTTCACGTGCCGGCGCTCTACGTCCTGCCCACGCTTCTCTTCGCCTGGGCGCGGCGTTTCAAGGAACCATTCGTGGCCGCGGCAATCGCCACGGTGTTGACAGTCGTCGGCCTCTACCTGTCGGGTTCGGCGGTGACGACCGCCCATGTTCTCAGCCGGCTGGTTGCGATCGGGATCATTTGGGCAACCGCCGCCGGCGTCGTGTCGTACTTGCGAGTCGTCGAGCGCTGGAGCGGGCAGGTCTCCACCACCAACGAGGCGTTGAAAGCCTCGTTTCAACGTCTCGAGGAACTGCGTGACGCGCTCGATAAGTCAGCGATCGTAGCGGCGACCGATCAGCGTGGCGAGATCACCTACGTGAACGACAAGTTCTGCGAGATCTCCAAGTACTCTCAGGAGGAACTGCTCGGCCAGGATCATCGAATCATCAACTCGCAGTACCACTCCAAGGATTTCATCCGGTCCCTGTGGCGGACGATTGCCAACGGGCAGGTGTGGCGTGGTGAGCTCCGCAATCGGGCTAAGGATGGCTCATTCTACTGGGTCGACACGACGATTGTGCCGTTCCTCAACGAACAGGGAAAGCCGCGGCAGTACCTTTCCATCCGAAACGACATCACGCAGCGCAAGCTAGCCGAGGCAAAACTGAGGGACGAGGCGGCCTTCGCGCAGCTTGGGCGCCTGTCCGCTGTCGTCGCGCACGAGGTCCGCAATCCGCTCGCCGGGCTCAAGGGCTCGCTGCAGGTGCTCGCCGGCCGCCTCCCGAGCGACCTGCCCGGTCGTGAAATCGTCCCACCAATGATCGCGCGGATCGATGCGCTCGAGCGAACGGTACGCGACATCCTCGCCTACTCCCGCCCGATCGCGCCCAAACCACAGCACTTCGACGTCCACCGCCTGATCGTCGATGCCGCCGCCGCGGCAGGTGCCTCGGCGAAAGCGGCAGAGATCGTCGTGGAGCCGGGCACCTCGATCGTTTACGCCGACCCGGAAATGGTTCGTGCCGCGCTCCTGAACCTCTTGCTCAATGCATGTGAGGCGGGTGGTGGTGGCCCGGTCGTGGTGCGGCAACGTCTCGGTGAGACGAACGTCGAGATCGTGATTTCGGACGCCGGCCCGGGCCTGCCGGCAGAAGTTCGAGAGCAATTGTTCGAACCGTTCGTCACCACCAAGCCTGGTGGCACTGGTTTGGGCCTTCCGATTGCCCGCCGCCTGACGCAAGCGCAGGGCGGGGATTTGAGCTTGGAGGCGAACGGTCGAGGGGGCACGGACGCTGTGTTGCGGCTTCCGACCAGTGTTCCGGCGTCGCGGCCACCGGCCCGTCAGACACTCGATCTTGCGTGAGGTCGCCTCCGCGGCTGCTAGGCCTCTCGCGCCGTCTGCCGGCCACTGATCTTGTCGATGTGAATCCTGAAAATGACCGGATGGTCATGCTCGACATCCCCGGCCAGCTTTCCGGCCCCAGGCAGCCACCAGGTCTCGCGCTGCTCGAACAGGTCTTGTGCGCGCTGTCGAGCCGCGTGGTTGGCCGCTGAATCGCCGAGCTCTTCATAGCGCCCCATCACGAGCACCGTCGTCCAGCGATGCCGATCGAGAATGTCGTCGACTGCGACGCAGACCCGTGGGTTGATGCGCATCCACCGAATCTTTTGCCCCAGCGTGGAGAAGCTATAGAGGGCATTCGTATAAGGATCGAACGAAAACGAGATCGGCACGATGTACGGCTGGTCGTGGCGAGCGCAACCCAGACGTCCGAGGTTCGTGCGTGCCAGGAGCGCCTCGCATTGAGCGCTCGTCATATCGCGGATGATCATCTGACTGGCAGCGGATTATACGAGGTCACCGTCTGTGCCCAAAATCGCGACGGCATGTGGGCACCGCGCTCGCGACATCGGGTCGCTAAAACGTCGCCAACGCGTTGAACGGCGACGCGGTACCGCCTTGAATCTGAAAAATGTGCAGCGTGAACATGAACTCCCAGCGCTTCAAGCGCGCGGCCTCGCCCGCGGCGTCTTCCAGATAGGCATTGTCGACGATCGGCAGACCAAGATTGACCTGCGTGAGCTGGTGAATCGGACGATTGATGCCCGCCACGCCTGACGGCTGAACATCGTTCACCGCATCGCCTGCCAGCAACGACACATCGCGTGCGCGGAGCCACGGCAACACCGACGCGTGCAAACCGGCGCCGGCTTGTCCGTACGGCCACGCCCCTTCGGCCGCGCGCTTCGCCCAACGGCCCGTGCGGATCAAGAGCGCATCACCCGCGCCGATGGTGATGCCCGCGAACTTTTCCCAGGCTTCGAGGTCGTCCGCGTAAATCGGCGTGCTTGGCTCGAGCCAGCGAACGTTCTTCAACAGCGGCATGTCGACGAGCACCGCGCGAGTGATGTAGCCCGGCCCCATACGATCTGCGGCCGATTCGCGACAGCCCGCCGCCGTCAGCGTAAACGGGAACCCGTTGTAACTCACCGCCGGCTCGCCTGGCTTTCGCTCGAGGGGGCCTTGGTAATGACAAAGCGCGTCGAGATGCGAGTTGAGCCCGTCGTGAATCGACAACTGAATGATGTCGAGCGCACCGAGAATCGCGCCCGTCTTCGGATCGATGCGCGCCATGCGATGCACGTTCTCGCCAAACCCTCCCGTGTCGCTCCCGGTTTTCTTGAGGGGATTGATCTGCAGCGTGACCGTCTTGCCGTCCTTGACCAGCGCGATGGCCTGCCTGGTCTTCTCAGGCGTGATCAAGTTGAGCAGACCACGCTCGTCCTGTTTGCCCCAGCGTCCCCAGTTCGAGAGCTCCTTCTCCCACTGTTTGAGTTTGGCCATCGTCACCAGGCGCGACGGCTCTTGAGTGGAGGGATGAGGCGTGAACGATGGGTTGCCCTGACCAGCCCCCTGACCAGCGCCCTGTCCAGCGATTGTTCCGCCGAAGCACACGAATGCCAAAGCACCGATGATCGCAAGGGTCGAATGCGCGGACGTGAGTCGCTCGATCATGAGAAGGTCCTTTTCGCCAGCCGGAATTGTAGTTATAGATAGGAGGCTCGACAACCAGCCTTCAAAACGTCTAATCCTCGAGCATCCATGAGGCAGAACCGATGAATTCATTGCGCTTTCTCGTGACCGGTGGCAGTCAAGGCATTGGCGCCGCGGTCGTCGAACGTGCGGCCGACGCTGGACATCAGGTGGTGTTCACGGGTCGCAACCCGGAACTTCTCGCAGCCACCTCGCAGCGAACAGGTGCTCACGGCATCCACGCGGACGTGAGCGTCGGCGCTGACAACGCGAAGACCGTCCGTGCGTGCGACGAACGCATGGGCGGTGTCGATGTCCTCGTCAACAATGCGGCCTACGCCTATCGAGCCGAGATCGGCATGCTCGACGTCGGTGACATGAAGAAGATGTTCGACACCAACATCTTCGGACTGGTCGACCTCACCAATCGTCTCGTCCCGCAGATGAAGTCACGCGGCTACGGTGACATCGTCAACATTGCCTCGACATCGGGGATGAAAGGCGCCGCTGGCGCGACGCCGTACGCGGCCAGCAAGTGGGCGCTGCGCGGAATCAGTCAGTGCTGGCAAGCCGAGCTGCGGCCGCATGGTGTCCGCGTCGTCTGCGTGTGTCCCTCAGAGGTGCAGACCAACTTCGGTGGTCGTGGTGGACGCAACAATCCGAACAAGCTCTACGCGGTCGATATCGCCGCGACCATCATGGCGGCGCTCACCATGCCGCGACGGGCACTCTGGCCGGAGCTTGCGGTGTTCGCGAACAATCCCTGGAAGGAAGATTAGCGCGCCCGAGCTTCTACGGATTTGACCGGTGGGTGCCAGACCGCATCCGGGGGCGTTGACCGCGGGAAGGTCTTCGCCTTCCACCTTTCGCGGTTTCCGTGACGGCCGGCACACTACAATGCCCCCGCGAGCTAACGCGAACTCCTCCGACCTACCAATGGTTCTTGCTGCCGGCGCTCGACTCGGCCCCTACGAGATCCTTTCCGCGCTTGCCGCGGGCGGGATGGGCGAGGTCTATCGGGCACGCGACACGAGGCTGGTCCGAGAGGTCGCCAAGCGCGGCGAGGCGCTGAAAGTACCTTGCGGACTTGAAGGCGGCGTCGAAGCGCAGATACGTCCCCTCGTATGAGATCGCTGTTATTCATGCCGGGCTGGGCGACAAGGACGAGGCCTTCGCGTGGCTGCAAAAAGCGTACCGATGATCGCGATAGTAGCTGGCTGGTTGATCTGAACGTAGATCCACGATTCGAACCGCTGCGTTCGGATGCACGCTTCGTCGAGCTGGTGAGAAGGATTGGCGGCTCGCGCTGACGATCCGGGTCCTGGCATAAGCTCACCCTCGATGACCTCCGCCGAACGCGATTTCGAGGGGCGAGTGGCGATCGTGACCGGCGCGGCCCGCGGTCTGGGACGGGCGGTCGCAGCACGCTTGTACGAGCGCGGCGCCTCGGTGGTCGTCAACGTTCGCGATCAGGCGCGGGCCACAGTCGCCGCCAATCACCTTGGCGACCGCGCACTCGGCATCGCCGGTGACGTCACCGTGCCGGGAGTGCCCGAGGCGCTTGCGCGTGGCGCCCTCGAGCGCTTCGGCCGGATCGATATCCTGATCAACAACGCGGCGCTTGCGCGATCCACTCGATTCCCCAACCTCACCGCCGACGAATTCCGCGAGGCGCTCGAAGTGAACATGACGGCGCCGTTTCTCCTGACCCAGGCCGTCTTACCGCCGATGCGCGAGCAGCAATACGGCCGCATCATCAACATCTCGTCGTCGGCAGGCCGCATGGTGAGTACGCTTGGTGGCGCACACTACACGGCCTCCAAGGCCGGCCTGTTGGGCTTGACGCGGGCCGCCGCCAAGGAGCTCGGGCCGTTCGGCATCACGGTGAACGCGATCTGCCCGGGGATGATCGATACAGAGCTCACGCGCGAGCACGCCTCGAATGACCTTCTGGAGAAGCTGGCCGGTGGCTTTCCAATCCGGCGGCTCGGGACGGCGCAAGAGGTCGCGGATCTCATTTGCTTCATCGCGTCGGATGCCGCCGGCTACATCACAGGCGCGTCGCTCGACATCAATGGCGGCGACCTGATGATGTAGCCTGCATCGTGAAAACAGACAGCGTTCGCGTCCTGATTGCTCTCGTCGTCGCGATGACCCTCGGCCTGGTGGTCGCCGCGTCAAACGATGCGCGTCTCGTCGCGCTGGCTGACCGACTCGTGCCCATCGGCACGCTGTGGGTCAACGCGATCCGGATGACGGTGATTCCGCTGGTCGTCTCGCTGCTCGTGACCGGTGTTGCGTCGACGACGGACGTCGCCGCAATCGGCCGGCTCGGCGCGCGCACCGTGATTGTGTTCCTCCTGCTGCCCGCGGGGATGGCGGTCGTCATGATGCCGGTCATCGCGGCGGTGTTCGCATGGCTGCCGCCGGCAGCCTCGCGGCCGCCGTTGCCTCCGGGCGCGAGCGAGGCGGCGAGCCAGGTCGTTGCGAGCGAGACGCCGACGCTTGCGGCGTGGTTGATCTCACTGATTCCGGCGAATCCGGTTGCAGCGGCGGCTGACGGTGCGATGGTGCCGCTGATCATCTTCACGCTGCTCTTCGCACTGGCCCTCACCCGCACGGCCGCGCCGGCACGAAATGCGCTCCTGAACCTCGTTCAAGCCGTTGCGGAAACGATGCTGACACTGGTGGGTTGGGTGATCCTGGCGGCGCCGATCGGGATCTTCGCCTTGATCCTGCCACTTGCGGCCCACGCCGGCTCGGCGCTCGTTGGCGGGATCGGGTTCTACATCGCCGCCTACTCGATTCTCTCCATCGTTGCGACGCTGCTGCTCTACCCCGCGACCGCGGTCTTTGGCGGTGTATCGATCAAACAGTTCGCACGCGCGGCACTCTCGCCCCAGCTGATTGCGTTCAGCTCGAGCTCGTCGATTGCCTCACTGCCGGCTCTCGTCGCGAGCGCGGAGACCGAACTTGGCTTGCCGAAGCGTACAACCGGGTTCGTGCTGCCGCTGGCCGTGTCCACGTTGAAGGTCGCGGGACCAGTCTCATGGACCGTCGGTGCACTGTTCATCGGCTGGTTTTACGGGATCAACCTGGGAGTTCGCGAGCTGGCGACCGTGGCGTTTGCCGCAGTGTTCCTGGCATTCGCGGCACCCGGTGTTCCGCGCGGCGCGTTCATCATGCTGACGCCGCTCCTGCTTGCGGTCGGGCTCCCCGCCGAAGGGGTTGGCATCCTCATCGCTGTGGACGCGCTTCCAGACGTCTTCGCAACCGTGCTCAATGTCACCGGAGATCTGGCCGCTGCCGCAATCGTCAGCAGGCAGTCCACACTCCCCAAGAACTCAACCGAGGCGGGTTGATCCTACTGGGCTTGACGCAACTTCAGGGGCGTGCCGCGGAACGTCCAAGTTTCCAAGTTGGCTTCGTCCGTTTCGAGATTGAAGCGCCTGGAGGGAGTGGCATGAAAGGCGCTCGGGACTATAGCTGAGCTACGGACCGTCGCTCCTTGAAGTGACGCCGCCTCAACAGATCTCCATCACGTTCGGACCACATTCCCTCGCGTGCCATGGAACAAGCCGTAGATGGCCTACGTCTTGAGACGTAGACTGTCTACGACTGCGACCAAGACGCCCGAGGAATAAATCATGAGCCATATCCGGTTCGCGTTGCGCTCTCTCCTCCGTGCCAAAGGCCTGACGGGCACCGTGGTTGTGACGCTCGCCTTGGGCATTGGCGCCAACGCGGCGATTTTCAGTGTGGTGCGGAGCGTGCTCCTGCGTCCGCTCGTCAATCGGGAGGCGGATCGGCTGATCTATATCCGACAGGCCGCGGACGGGCTTGGCCTCCAAAACCTGACCTTCTCGGTCCCCGAACTCGATGACTTCAAGTCGCGCGCGACGACCATCTCCGCTTTCGGCGATTTCTCCACCGTCGACTTCACGTTAATCGGGTTCGGCCGCGAGCCGCGTCTGGTCAGGGCCGGTGTTGTCAACGGATCGTTTTTCGAGGTGATGGGACTTCGCCCGGTGCTCGGCCGGCTGTTGACCCCCGCCGACGATGGCGCTGGGGCAGCGGGCGTGGTTGTGTTGACGCACCGTTTCTGGACGGACGTACTCAACAGCGATTCGTCAGTCATTGGGCAGACGATTCGTCTCGGAGGTACAAACGCTGCGACCGTGGTCGGCGTCCTCGAACCATCAGTGCCGTATCCGACCGAAACCCAGATCATCGCGAACATGGTGACGAGTCCGCACCATCTTGGTGCGACGATGCAAACCGATCGCAGGCACCGCATGACGGATCTGTTCGGCCGTCTGGCGCCCGGCGCCACTGTGGAAGCGGCACGCGCCGAGCTCACCAGCGTGCACGCGTCGATGCTGAGCGCGCATCCCGACGCCTACTCCGAACAGGCTCGGATCCGGCTGCACGTCAGGACGCTCCAGGAGCAAATCGCGTCACCCGCACGGACCATCCTCCTCGTGCTCATGGCGGCGGCGGCGGTGGTGTTCGTGATTGCGTGTTCGAATGTGGCGAACCTGATTCTGGCCCGGTCGGTCCGCCGCGAAGCCGAACTTGCCGTGCGTGCCGCGCTTGGCGCGGGCCGCGGCGCCCTCCGGCGCACGCTGCTCGCCGAAAGTCTGGTCCTCTGTGCAGCCGGTGCGGGCCTCGGCCTGCTACTGGCGCAGCCGCTCGTCAGTATTGCGGGCCGCTATGCCGCGCGCTTTTCCATTCGCGCGCTCGAAGCTACGGTAGACGCCAGCGTGCTCTGGCTTGGTGCAGGGCTCGCGTTGATCGCCGCCGTGCTGCTCGCCTACATTCCTCGGCTCCCATCAGCCGATCGGTCCGGAGGTTTAGGGCTGGCTGGCGGCAGCGTGCGGATCACGCCCGGCACGAACCGCCGTCTGCGGATCTTCGCCACGACGCAGATCGCGTGCACCTTCGTGCTGCTTGCGGGCGCCGGCATGCTGGTCGCGACGTTGACGGCATTGCAAACCGCGAACACCGGCTATGACCTGCGACAGGTATTGGCGATCGACCTTCCGGGAATACTGGCGCCAGGTTTAACGGACAAGTCGAGGGCGAGTGCCATCCAGGAAGTCACTCGACGGATCGGCGAGCTGCCGGGCGTGGAACGTGTCGCGACGGGAGGGAGCGTGCCCTTCGGGAGCGTGCCCTGGCGCGACCGCGGGAACACACAACTGCAATTTGTCGCCGAGGGTTACCAGTCCGCCAACGGCGAAGAAGCCCCGACGGGTCGGTTGCGCATCGTTTCCCCTGAGTACTTCGCAGTGCTCGGCGTCCCGATCATCGCGGGCCGGGATTTCACTGACAGCGACCGAACCAGCAAGGAACTCGTGGCCATCGTCAACCAGAGCGTGGCGCAGCGGCTATTCCCCAACGGTGACGCGCTCAACCGGCACCTCACGCCCACCAATCTGGGGACCAATCTTGGAACTTTTGGCACCGGCCGCATTGTCGGCGTCGTCGCCGACGTGGATGAAGACAACGTCGTGCAAGAGCCGTCGATGATGGTGTATTACCCGCTTCGCAGCGGCGGCGGCCGTTTATTTGTGCGGGCCACAGGAGACCCGCGCGCGCTCATCCCATCCGTGACGCGCACCATCCGCCAGATCTCCGCCGATCAGGCGGTCGAGCGACCGGCCACGCTCGAGGATATTCGCACCGAAGTCCTGGCGCCGGAGCGATTGAACGCGTTCGTATTCTCGGCCCTTGGCGGCATCGCGCTGCTCATCGCGATCGTCGGCGTCGCGGGGATATTGGCGTTCTCGGTGAGCGCGCGCACGCGAGAGTTCGGCGTACGCCTGGCCATCGGCTCCACGCCGCGGGAACTGCTGGCCGGTGTACTTTGGGACGGCGCTCGGATTGCGGCGATTGGGGTCGCGGCCGGCGCGGCCGGCGGCTACGCGCTTGCGCGCGTGGCGGAGGGATTTTTCGAGAACGTGCGACTGCCGGGCGCTGTGCCCGTGATTGGCGCAGCGGTGCTGCTCATTGGCGCCGCGATCGCGGCATCGCTCATGCCGGCCACACGCGCCTCGCGCGTGGACGTGCTGCAGGCGGTCCGTTCGGACTAAGTTGAAGGAGCAAGCGCTCGGATGAGACTCAACACGTTTTTGAACTTCGGGGGCAACTGCGAACAAGCTTTTCGCTTCTATGAACAGCATCTCGGTGGAGCGATCACGATGCTGATGCGGCGCGCCGAGCAGCCCAACCAGCCGGTCACCTGGCCGGGCTGGGAACAGTCCATCCAGTACGCCATCATGACGATCGGAGAGACGGAGCTCATGGGCGCTGATGTTCCGCCCGACCGCTTTCAGCCGATGCGCAGCGCGTATCTGTCGCTCACCGTCAAGAGCGCAGACGAGGCGGAACGGATCTACACCTTGCTCTCGGACGAGGGC
This sequence comes from uncultured Acidobacteriota bacterium, assembly GCA_963802675.1. Taxonomy (GTDB): domain Bacteria; phylum Acidobacteriota; class Vicinamibacteria; order Vicinamibacterales; family UBA2999; genus JACCSI01. The sequence continues at coordinate 77,457 of CAWDJL010000011.1, read as the reverse complement.
GAAATATTCATGGCGATGGAGGAAACCTTCTTTGCGGTCCGGTTTGGAATGCTCAGAGACAAGTTCGGGACGTCCTGGATGATCCTCGCCTTGAAGCCGCAGACTCCGTGACCGTGCCGTCTTAGACCGGAAGCACCACTGAGCTGCAACTGATACGCGGATGCACCATTCCTGCCGAGTCATAGCGTCACCGTGGCCAGGTGTCTTCGGTACCGACGTCGACAGCGCCCGCCAGTACGACAGGCACTGGCATTCGACGTTCGGCATTGGCTTCATCGAGCGTGGCGCCCATCGCTCGATGAGCAGTCGTGGGACAGTCGACGCGCACGCGGGAGAGGTGATTACCTGCAATCCGGGCGAAGTGCACGACGGGCGACCGCTCGGCGGGCCGTCGCGTCGCTGGCGCATGGCCTATGTGGAGCCGATGGTGATGGCATCCATGGCGAGCGGGGCCGGGATGCCTGCGCTCGACGTGCAGCTGACGCGCCCTGTGATCCGAGACAAGACGCTGGCTTCGGCCCTTCGACGCTTGCTGCAGCGGCTCGAGCGTTGGCGTGCCGCCTCGCCCCCATCCGGCGATGGGACATTGGCCTGTGAGGAATCGCTGGTGTTGGCGTGCGGACTCGTGTTGCGCGACCATTCGACCGCAGACCCCGGTCGGGAGGCGCGCGGCGATGTCCGACGAGCGCGCGAACGGGTGGCCGATGATCTGGGAAACCCGCCGTCGCTCTCCGAGCTCGCGACCCTCGTCGGGCTGAGCAAATATCAACTGTTGCGTCGCTTCGAACGGGCGTACGGGATGACACCACATGAATGGCTGCGACAGGTCCGCGTCGAACGTGCTCGCGCGTCGATCCGAGGCGGCACAAGCCTGGCGCAGGTCGCTGCCGACTGCGGGTTCGCCGACCAGGGTCACATGACTCGCGCGTTCGTTGCTCACTTCGGATTCACTCCTGGTGCGTGGGGGCGCGCGGCGGCGTGTAAAGCCGCTCGTCCGTAGCCTGAATCGGCTGCAACCTCGTTCAAGACACCGGCCCCACGACAGCATCACAGTAGACCGCGGTCTGGCCACGGGATATCGGCGACCCCGTGGGCCGCCGGGCCAGGCCCCGCTGGAGACCTGTCGCGTGAAGCAGATCTACGTCCACGGACATCATCCGCACGAGCACGAGCGGCTCCGGGATCAAGGCAATACCCTCGTCGAGCTCATTCATGGCGATACTGCGTACGCGGCGGATAGTCTCGTGCTCGAAGTGGGATGTGGCGTCGGCGTGCAGACCATGGTCCTGGCGCAACGGAGTCCTCACGCGAGGTTCGTCGCGATCGACCACTGGGAGCCTTCGCTCGCTCTCGCTCGACGGTCGGCGAAGGCCGCTCACCTGGCGAACGTGGAGTTCCGACAAGCAAACATCTACGCCTTGCCGTTCGCCAAACAGTCCTTCGATCACGTCTTCGTGTGCTTCGTGCTCGAGCATCTGGCTGACCCAGCCCGTGCGCTCACCCTGCTCCAGCGATTCCTGAAGCCCGGAGGTACGGTCACCATTATCGAGGGCGACCACGGCTCGACGTACTTCCATCCAGAGAGCGCGGCGGCACGCGCGGCCATTCAGTGCCAGGTCACGTTACAAGCGCAGGCTGGGGGCAACGCGCTGATCGGCCGGCAGCTCTATCCGCTCATGGTCGGTGCAGGGCTCGGCCATGTTCGAGTCCGGCCGAGGATGGTGTACGTGGATGCGAGCCGTCCGGAGCTCGTGGAAGGTTTCACCAAGAGGACCTTCACGGCGATGATTGAGGGCGTCCGGGCACCCGCGATCGCCGCCGGACTGACAACCCCGCGCCGATTCGATGCCGGCATTCGAGGGCTCTACCGCACCACCCGGGCCGACGGCGTCTTCTGCTACACCTTCTTCAAAGGCGTCGGCGAGAAGCCCTAGTTGAAGACCTTGGCTGAGTCACTCGCCTTGACATTCGACCGTACGTTACAATAGTATGTGACAAACGTTACAGACATAATAAACGCTGTCCTGACCGGCTTCGAACGGGTAAGGAGCCTCAGTATGCCCACGACGCGACGAGAATTTCTTGCACACACTCCAGCCGCGGCATTCCTTGCGGGCTCGTTCGGCAAGAAGGGACCCGCGCAGGGGGAGGCTGCTGAACCGGGCGCGAGCGCCTGGCGTTCCGATTTTCCAGCGTTGGCGCAGTCCATCAACGGCAAGCCCCTGACCTACCTTGATAGCGCTGCGACCACGCAACGCCCAAGAGCTGTGATTACCGCGATTACCGAGTTCTACGAACGAGACAACGCGAACCCCTCGCGTGCGCTCCATTCGTTGGCGCGCCGCGCCGCAGAAAAATACGAAGGGGCACGAGCCACGGTCGCACGCTTTATCAACGCCACCGACCCAAGCGAAGTTGTGTTCGTGCGCGGGACGACCGAGGGGATCAACCTGGCGGCCGCGGCGTGGGGCAGCGTGAATCTTCGAAGTGGCGACGAACTGGTGCTGACGCGCGGGGAGCATTATTCGAACCTCCTGCCGTGGCGTTTGGCGGCAGAACGAGCCGGCGCCATCGTGCGCTATGCGGAGGTGGACGATGAGGGGCGGATTCAGCTGGACGATCTGGAACGGAAGTTAAGCAGCCGAACAAGGCTCGTGGCGTTCAGCCATGTCTCGAATGTGATTGGGTATATCAACCCGGCCGCCCAGATCTGCGCGCGTGCGCGCGCGGCGGGGGCACGGGTGCTCATCGACGCGGCCCAGTCCGTGCCGCATTTCGCGGTCGACGTGCAGGCGCTCGGTTGCGATTTTTTGGCATTCTCCGGTCACAAAATGCTCGGCCCGATGGGAATCGGGGCACTCTGGGCCCGGCGTGAACTCCTCGAGGGGATGGCGCCGTATCAGTCCGGATCCAATATGGCCCACGATGTCGAGCTCGAGTTGCCGATTCCGTACGAGCACGCGGCGTTGAAGTTCGGAGCGGGCACGCCCAATGTTTCCGGGCCGGTAGGGCTGGCGGCAGCCATCGACTATCTGAATCGTATCGGGCGCGATGCGGTTCGGAACCACGAGCAATCGTTAACCGAGTACGCCTCGAGGCGGCTCGGCGATGTGCGTGGCCTTCGGATCCTGGGTCCGAGGACTGCCACCGATCGCATCCCCGTGTTCGCGTTTACGCTCGAAGGCCGGACGCCGGCCGAGATCGTGAAAGACCTTGACACGGCCGGAGTTGCGGTTCGCGCGGGGGACTTGGCCTCGTTGCCACTCCTCAAGCGTCTAGGAGTGACCGCGGCCGCGCGGGCGTCGTGTTACCTGTACACGGATTTCGGAGACATCGATCGCCTCGCTGACACCCTGCATCAGACCCAGCGCACGAAGTTGTGAGCGCGGTCAGGGCACAGCAAAGGATCGGCCATGAAACCACGAGCCCAACCCTGGGACGAGCTACCCTCGGGGCAACCCAACGTTGCGTATCATGATATGAGTCGCGATGGTCTCGATCGTTCGGTCGTACTCGACGTCCGGCAGCGTGACAAAACTCGCGGCGATGATGCGCCGACTGACGGTGGTCCTTGTTCTGTTGTGGCTCGGGGCATCCCCAGGCACCGCCTGCAGCTCCAGCGGCTCGCCAACAGCACCTTCAGCCCCGCCCGCCGACTTCGCCGCGCAGTTCGACTCGCTGTGGAGCACGTTCGACCGCGAGTACTCCTACTTTGACTACAAGCACATCGACTGGAATGCCATCCGAGAGGCGTTTCGCCCCAGGGCAGTAGGGGCGACCGATCAACTCGGGTTCATCGGCGTGATCCAAGAGATGCTCGGGCGCCTTCACGATTTGCACGTGGTCTTGCGCAATCCCGGCGGCGGGTCCCTCGCGACCTACGATCCCCAGTACTTCGTCAACTGGGATCGATCCGTGTGGCAACAGGTACATCGGCCGGGCGAACTGGACGCAGGGACAGGGTGACTGGGGGTACGGTGTGCTGGACGGTGTACCGTACATCGCCATCCAAGGATGGGGCGCGACGAGCATTCGCGCGGCTGATTTCGACGCGGCGTTCGAGCGCTTTCGCAGCGCGCCGATGCTGATTCTCGATGTGCGGATGAACGGCGGCGGCGGCGATCAGCCGGCGTTCGACGTTGCCGGACGCTTCGCGCCAACATCGGTTGTCACCGGTTCCGTGAGATACCGGAGCGGTCCGTCGCATGCCGACTTCGGACCGCCGATCAACCGCGTGCTCAATCCCCGCGGCGCCTGGCAATACACCGGTCGCGTCCTGCTGCTGATCGGCCGGCGATGCGCCAGCAGCAATGAGAGTTTCATTGCCGCCATGCGACAGCTGCCGAACGTGACGCTCGTCGGCGATCAAACTGCCGGCTCTTCGGCAAGTCCGGGCACCTTCCCCTTGGCATCCGGATGGACCTACACCGTCTCCAGGTGGATCGAATACACCGCTGATGGGCAGGTGATTGAGGACGTTGGAATCTCACCGCACGTGTTCGTACCGACCGCAACCGGTGATTTCGCGCAGGGGCGCGATCCGGTTCTCGATTGGGCGCTGAACGCTCGATCGTAATGACGCTCGTGTTGCACAGTCGAGCAGACGCCCGCGTGCCATTCGAGCACGGCGTGGCATTAGCGCGCGCCATTCCCAAGGCGCGCTTCGTGGCACTGGAGAGCAAGAATCACCTCATCCTGTCGCACGAGCCAGCGTGGCCGCGCTTCATCGATGAAGTCAGTGGTTTCTTAGGGCAGGAGAGGAGCGCCACGAGGCCGGCGTCACACCGGTCACCTTCTTGAACGCGCGACAAAACGCCGCTTCGGACTCGTAGCCAACCTCGCTGGCGACCGCGCTCACCGGTGCGGCTCCCGCGGCGAGCCGGCTCGCCGCCAACTGTATCCGCCAGCGCGTCAGGTACAGCATCGGCGGATGGCCTACGAAGGACATGAAACGTTCGGCCAACACCGAACGTGATGCTCCGACCTCGCGTGCGAGCTCCGGCAACGTCCAGTTACGTGCGGGCTCGGCGTGCAGTCGCGCGAGCGCACGCCCCACCACGGGGTCTCGCAAGCCGCCCAACCAACTCGTACCGCCCTCCGGCGCCGTCGTCAAGTGACTGCGCAGCACCTCGACGAACACGAGCTCCGCGATCCGTAGCAGCACCGACCGACTGCCGGGGCGGGCGTGGGTCGACTCCGCGACTGCAAATTCGAGCAGGGCTTTCAATCGCGGTCCAAAGTCATCGTGGACGCGCACGCGTAATAGCGCAGGCAGCGTTGTCAGAACCGGATTGAACGGCGATGCATCGCAGCCCAGAAAGCCGCACACGAGCCGGATGCGCTCCGACCCATCCCCGCCCTCGGTGACGACGAACGGGAGCTGTCCGTTGGCCATCGCCCGAAACCAGCCGAGCGCATCATCCAGCGTCCAGCCAGTACGCATGCCGCACGCACTCGCGAGTTGGTATGCGTGTCCATGCGGGACGATCAGCACATCGCCCGTTTCGAGTCGCAAGGGGGCAAGCCCCGGTGACTCACACCAGCAGGCTCCCTCCGCAACGACGTGATACGACACGACGTGCTGTGCGCGCGGAAGGATCACCGGTATGAGATGCGTTGACGCCGGTGCTTCTGCGGCCCACGGCGTGCGGGCATCGACGAGAAAGAAGAGGGCACCGGTCAGCCGTACGACTTCGAGCACATCCGACAACGTGTCTGATGGGTAATGCGAGCGCTCCGGCTCCAGAGACGTCTTTGCGACACCAGTCGCGCCGGTTGGATCGACGTCCATCGTGGTCATCCTACACCTCTAGGAGACATACCCCGGACGATAGGGCAAACAACCCGGACGCACGAGGCTGGCGTCGATCGGTGCTCACTCCTACTTTGGAACGATGAATGTCATCCAGATTGTCGCAGGACGATAGCGCCGTGAAGGCAGCCCATCGCGCGATGTGGGCGATGGGCGACTACGACCGGTTCGCGCGCGCAACCGTCTGGGAACTGGGGCCGGTGCTGGTGGACGCCTGCGGCATCAGGCCGGGCCATCGTGTGCTCGACGTGGCCGCCGGCACAGGGAACGTCGCCATCCGCGCTGCGATGAAAGGTGCCTCGGTCGTCGCATGCGACCTGACGCCAGAAAACTTCGCGCCCGGTCGACGCGGAGCCGCTGCGGCAGGCGTGGACCTGGAGTGGATCGAAGGCGACGCGGAACAGCTCCCCTTCGACGACAACACGTTCGACGCGGTGACCTCGTGCTTCGGCGCCATGTTTGCGCCAGATCATCGGGCCGTAGCTGATGAACTCGTGCGCGTCTGCCGACCGGGCGGGACGATCGGACTCATCAGCTTCACGCCAGAAGGCACGGGCGGCGAGTTCTTCGCCCTGCTGGCTCCCTACGCGCCGGCGCCGCCACCAGGAGCGGATCCTCCGGTGCAATGGGGGAGCGAAGAGTATGTGCGCGCGCGTTTCGGCAGCCGGGTCAGCCCGCTCACCCTCAGTCGACAGACGTATATCGAGCGCGCGCCGAGCCCTGAGGACTATTGCCGACTGTTCATGGAAGCGTTTGGTCCTCTGGTCGCGATTCGTGCAAGCCTGGAGGACGCAGCGGAGCGGCGAGCCGAACTCGATCGGCGGTTCCTCGAAGCGGTCATTCGCTGGAATCAGGGTCGAGCGACGGGACCAGTGGAGATCGCGTACGAATATCTGCTGGTCATCGGCAACAAGACATTGAGGTAGGGCGCGCCTCGAAGGGGAATCCCGAGCGACTGTTCAGGCAATATTCAGGAGAAGGAAGTACAACGTATATCAGGGATGTCTCGCGCGTTGATCCTCACGGCCGTGTTGTCCGGCAGTACGCTCGGTGTCCCGGGTTTTGCACCCGATGAGGAACAGCGCGGTCGCGCCATCCTCGGGCGGGCGCTTGCTGATTTGGGCGGCGCCGCTCGCGTCGAAGCGGTGAAATACTGGCTGCTCACTGGCGAGGGAAGAGAGAACTCGGCAGCTGAGTTGCAAGGTTTCGCTCCGCTCCAGGAAACGTGGCGGCCGCATTCAGAAACCATTGCGGTTGACACGACCGACCTGACCGTCGCGTGGGACCGCAAAACGCCCCGGAACGACAACAGTCTTCGCTGGCGTCGCTTCGTCCTCGCCCGAGAGCGCTTTGGCGTCATTGACACGACGGCCAGCCAGGCGTGGATGGTACCGACACCAGTGCCGGCGCCAAGACGTCGCGGCTTGGCGCGGCGAATCCCGCATTTGTTGATGCTAGAAGCGGCCGGCGCGAGGTCGGCCGCGTGGAGAGAGCAGCGCCGCGATGAGGGCCATCCTTCGGATGTGATCGACGTCGTTCTACAGGACGGTTCGCAGCTCGCGGTGGTCATTGCTCAGGCCACACCCAGGGTTCTGCGTGCTTTGGAATTCAAAACCTACCTCCCGGGTGCGGGCGAAGTTCAAGTTATCTGGCGGTGGCGCGGTTGGCGCCGACATTCGGAGCTTGGTTTCGTTCCTACGGAACACACGGTCGCGATCAGCGACGTAGCGTTCCAGGAAGTGAAGTACAGCGTCTTTGGGACACCCAAGGAACGGCCCTCGGCCCTCGCGTTACCGGCAAACGCGCGCGCCGACCTCATGCCGCAATCTCACCCCGGTCCGCCTTTGCCCGCCACTGGTGAGATAAAGCCGGGGGTTCATCTTCTGAATGTCGGCGGCTTCAGTGTCATGTTCGTCGAATTTCGAGAGTTCGTCGTCGCTGTCGAGGCTCCGAGTCAACATCCCGGCTTCGAGGAGATCCCGGCCCGCCCCGGATCGACTCAACCCACCTCGGACTTTCTTGCCGCTATCGCCAAGACGGTTCCGTCGAAGCCGATTCGGTACCTCGTCGTGAGCCACCACCACGACGATCATCTAGGCGGCGCGGGACTCGCAGCCCAGACTGGCGCCACCCTAGTGGTTCCATCGAGTGACCGCTTGGCGGTATCCAAAGCGATCAGAGCGGACTATCAAGGTCAGGCCGTGATCGAGGTCGTTTCGGACAGTCGCACAATTACCGACGGCGAGCGATCGATCGAGGTTATTAACGTCGGCCGGAATCCGCACACCAACTCGAACCTGGTCGTCTGGCTGCCGCGCGAGAGAGTCCTGTTCCAGGGTGATCTCTTTTACTTCTCGACTAACGATGCGTTCCCTCCCCCTGGACGCGGAACGATGAATCGATTCTTCGCAGAGTGGTTGCAAGGGCGAGGACTCGAGCCTGCGGCTGTTTATGGAGTTCACAACGTCGGCGCTGCCGGTCCAGCCTTCCTTGAACTCGCCCGCAAGCAGTGATCAGGGATAGCGCTGAAACCCAAGTTGGAGGGATCATCATCCGTCGCTGTACGATTTGGAACCTGACGAGCTCGCCCGTCATTTAACGGGAACAGCACTCGCTGTCGCGCTCAGAACGGGGTTTTCGACCTGGGTATGGCAGTACTCGCAGCTTGCGCTGATCGTCGACCCGTCCGGGGCCGTATGTGAATCGTCGTGACACCGGAAGCAACCGCTCGACGTGATGTGCCCGAGGTTGTCGAGGTATACCCCGAATCCGACCTTCATGTCGGGAAAGACATTGTGTCGATAGACGTCTCTGACTCCCTCGATGGTGGTGGCGAGAACACGCGGATCCGCTCCCGAGCCGCGTGACGTGTAGAACTGTCGTAGTTCCTGCTCGATGGCTTGCAGCGCCGCGTTCTCGTCGGCCGGGTGGCTGCTGACCAGACGAACCGCCTCCCTCCGCACGAATGGCAGCTGTCGATCGATCAGTCCACCGGCAATCGCGCGGTCGACGGCCTGTTCCGCGGTGGGCGAGATGCGATGCGCGGCCGCATTGTGACAGTCGATGCAGTCCATGTCGCGCACCATGCCTGCTGGCCGTTCGGCCGGCTTCGTCGCATCGGCGGTGTACTCGGTGACGCGTCCGTCCCCGCGCGTCACCTTCACGTACGGGATCGTCTGCCGATCGGGGTCGGTCGCGACGTACTCGATCTTCACAGAGGGATCGGCGTGCCAATGGATGGCCCGGCCAGAAGATGTCGGTTGTCCAGGCCCGCCAACGTGCATCCGCAGCACCGTCACCGTTTCGGTGTTGGCTTCATCGTCCGCATACTCGCGCGACACGCGGAGCCTCTCGCCAAAGTTCAGGCGAGGGTCGTGGCAGTGGCCGCACACCTCGAGCGCCGGTCGCAGGTCGGCCATCGACGCGGGAATCGGACGTGGGTAGTTGTTGCCGACGACGTGCACGAGCTGACGCACACCCGCCAGCTTGTAGCGGACGAAGGCCCGTGCACCTTCTCCGATGTGGCACTGCACGCAGTCGACGCGTGAGTGCGTCGTCTGCTGCCAGGCTGAGAACTGCGGGCGCATCGGTGTGTGGCAAGTCTGCCCGCAGAACGAGGGCGATTCCATCCAGCGCAGGCTGCCGTAACCGGCCAACAGCAGAATCGTGACATTGACGGCCGTGAGCGCTGTGATGACGAGCGCGGTACGGCGAACCGACGCGACGCGGAAGTCCAGGACCGGCCACTCCGCCACGGCCGCGGGATCGCGCCGCAGCTTGCGCTGCATGAGCCAGTGACCCAGCGGCATCAGCAACAACCCGAGGAGAAAGATCGCCGGTAGCGCGACGAAGACGACCAGGCCGGCGTACGGATTGTTGAAGAGACCGGCCGCGGCCGCCACCGCCATCGTCAGGAACACGACGGCCGCCGCCGTCGTGATCAAAGCTCCGACGATTGAAACGGGGTGGCGAAGGAGCGAGCTCAGCGGCACGGAGACCTGGCTACTTCAGGCTCTGCATGTAAGCCACCAGCGCGTCGAGGTCTGCGGCGGGCAGCTTGTCGTACTTGGCCACCATCGGCGGCTTCTTCGTGGACTTGGTCTGCTTCGTCATCTCGGTGGGACTGGTGATCCACTTCCGGATATCTTCGGCCGACAACTTCGAGCCCACGCCGTCGAGCGGATTCGCCTTGTTGCCCTTGCCCTCGATCGAGTGACAGACGGAGCATTTCTGCGCCGCGTAGACCGCCTGGCCCTTGGCGGCATCCTGTTCCGCCGCCGCTGTCGCTTGCGCTGCCAGGAGCAGCATGCCGACCGTCGTGCCGATCATCGTGGTGCGCAGTCCGAGTGCCATCGTGAACCTCCGTGGGCTGGTGAGCATCAATTCGCCGTCGCTACCAGGCATACAGTAAGCCGACGACGCCCGAATGTGTTGTGTAAGGACGATACACGTATCCGAGGACGAGCGAGCTCGGCTGCACGATGCCGTCGACCACGCTCGGGTCGAGCGCGAAATCGTAGACGCGCGACGGTTCGTAGCGGTACGACCCCGTGAGGGCAAGGCGGGCGTTGAGACGATGCCGCACGTCGAGGCGAAAGTCCTGCAGCTTATTGTATGCCTCCGGCAATGGCACCGGCGGCGTCAAGGGGCTTCCGGGCGCGAGGCCATACACATACGTGGCGCGAGCGTCGGCCAGGTCGTATGAGAGCCGTGCTTCGGTGTTGCGCCCAATGCGTGGCGGCGTGACATAGATGGAAAAGTAGTGGACCCGCTCGCTCGAGTCCGTCGTCCAGTCTCGCGTGGGATCCACGGCCTGCTCGCCAGGACTCGCCGAGCGGGACGTGTGGAATCCATTGTAGTGCTCGTAGTTGTAGCTGGCGCCCACGCCAAGGCCGGTGGGGTTCAGATAATCAACGCCGACACCGAAAATTTCGAACGACGATTCCTGGAGGCCGAAGTAGCTCTCGTCGTAGTCGTCCTGGCCCAGGCCGGCCGACGCGCTGAGTGTCCATTGGTCGTTGAGGACGAAGTCGAACTGGCCAGTGAACTTCGTGCGCGACCGGTCGGCGAGGTCGTAGTGCCGCATCGCCGGCTGCTCCCCGATCTGGACCAGGAGATCCTCGTCGAGACCCGAGCCGGTGCGATCGGCGAACTCGAGCTGTGCCCGCACGGTGCCGCGCGGCAGTCCGACGGCATCGGCGGTCAGCGTCAGGACGTTTTCGCTGGTGTCCTCGAAGATGCGAAAGTCGTAGCCGCTGCCGTTGTGCGTATATCCGACCCCCAGCGCAAAGTGCGAGAACCCCGTCCACGTGGCATCCCCTGCAAACGTCTGCCGGTTGTGCGCGTACACCTCCGGACCGGTGAGCAGCGAGTCGCTCACTTCCGAGTCGTAGCTGACGAACTGCGGGATGGCGGCGTGTGGGGTCTCGTTGGCGAAATCGTACACGCGTAGCCGCGCGCTCAGCCGCAAGTTTTCCAGCGGCCGCGACACCAGGCTGAGATTGGTCGAGAAGACCTGCGCCTCGCCCTCCGTCGTCTGACGAGGAAGCGGCAGCGTCGGCAGCGCCGTGTTGATCGTGAACGGCTGCAGCGTCGAGTCGTTGGTCCACACTCCGTAGGAGAGGAATCCGGTGAGCTGGGTTCGGCGCGCGAGCTTGGTGAAGCCGCCGAAGCTCACGGTCTGCGCCTGGTTCGACGGCCAGAGCGACATGCGACCCCGTCCCGGCAACTCCACCCCATCGTCGCGGCGAAGCGGGCTGTCCCAGACGAGCGTGTCGTCGTGGTTGTCGAACCACGACCCGTCGTAGGCCACGCGCAGCATGTGGCGCTGGTTGGTCCATTCGGCGCCGATGGTCAGATCGTTGGCGCGAGAGTTGTACGGCAGCGGCACCTCGACGTCGTTGCTGAAGCCGAAGCTTGCCCCCCACGGCAGCTCGCCGACGTGACGCTGCATGCGGTACGTCGTGGAAAGATCCAGGTTGGGTGTGGGGGTGACCAAGAGGCTCGCCACGCCTACGTCGCGCCGCTCCCGTAGGTCGAATTGGGGCGAAATCGAAATCGGCACATACGCATTCAGGTTCGCCTGACCGTTCTGGATTGACAGCTGGGTCGCGTCGGGCAGCGTCAGCACGCCTGGATCGGCCGTCGTGTATGCCGTGCGTGTATCGATGCTGTAGAACTGCGGGATTTCGTCCCAGAACCCGCTGACGCGGAACAAGCCGGGACGTTCGAACAGGCCAGTGAACCGTTGGTCGCGCCACCCGACTTTGTCGGCGCTTGCACGGAAGAACTGTCCAGTGTCCTCCCACATATGCTCGTAGCGGGCATCGGTGAACAGCAGGCCGTCTCGCAGGTCCTCGTAGCGCTGCCATCGCGCCGGGATCGCCTGAGACACTGCTCAGCCTGCCGCCGATCTGGAACTGCCGTGGTGCGGGATCGAACAGGCTGCGCATTTCCTCGACCGCGGGGGCCTGTGCTTCGGCGGGTGGCGCCGGTGTCTGTGGCGGCGGCGGCGTCTGCGGCGGCGTCTGCGGCGGCGTCTGTGGGGGCGTCTGTGCCGACGTCTGCGCCGGCGTCTGTGCTGCCGCCACCGCGGGCAGGCAGGCGAGCGACGTCACCAGACTCAACAACGAAAGGGCGCGCATATCGGTCGGCGACCTACCTCATATAGAACTGGCCAGATGGGTGATTCGACCCGTGGATGTTCGAATGGCAGTTCACGCACGAGCGCCCGAACATCCGATTGCTCTTGCTCACCGTAATCGCGTTGTTGTCGTAGATGGACGCCGGATGCCGGGTGGCGACGTGACAGCGCTGGCAGAGCATCGGCATGCGGACGTTCAACATCCGGTCGTTCGACGAGCCGTGCGGATCGTGGCACGTCGCGCAGTTCTCGCGTACCGGGGCATGCTCCCACAGCACCGGTCCGCGCATCTCGGTGTGGCAGGTCGTACAGGCTTCGTGAACCGAGCTCCCGACGCGCAGCGCCTTCACGTTGCTGATCGAGCCGTGCGGGTTGTGGCACGTCGAGCACGACATCTTGCCCTCGCGCACCGGCATGTGCGCCACCGCGCGCTCGGTCTTGGCCACCTGCACCCGGTGACACGTGGCGCACAACGCGGTCTCGGTGCGCTTCACCAGCTGGCTTGCGGCAGATTGCGGCTGGTGGACACTGTGACACGTGGTGCACGAAAGGTTCCGCGACTCGTGCACGCTGCTCTCCCAGCCGGCGTGGGTGCCTCGGTTGTGACACGTAAGACAGGTCTCACTCGCGCGTGCGGGCGACAACGCCTGAAACCTGACGATATTGCCCTTCGCCTCGTCGTCGACATGCGCCTGTCCTGGCCCGTGGCAGCTCTCGCACCCTTGCGCCGCCGCTGGAGAGCGGGGATTGTGCACCTGGCCATGAGCCGTGCCTTTGAGCTTGTCACCCTGAGTGGTGTGACAGAGAACGCACGTGTCGCTTCCGGCATAGCCGGGTTGTGTGGTCGCGGGCGTCGGCGGGGGAGTCGTCTGGGCAGGCGGCTGCGGGGCTTGCGAAGGTGTCGGTTTTTCCGAAGCACCGGCAGAGCCGGTCGCGCGTGTGTCAGTCGCGCTGGCGGTGATCGCGGCTAGTAGTACGGCAGCAAGAAGAGCGGCAGCCAGATTGAAACGTTGTTTCACGTCCACTTCCAGGTGGCCATGATGGACGCCTCGCTCCCGCTCTACGTTCTTGCTGAGGTCTGGGAGCGTCAGCCTCCGGTGATTCGCGCGGGCATTCTAGCATTTTCCGTACCCTGGCAAGCCGTGTGTGGTTGTGTGAGCGCTACACCCTCGATTCGGATGTTGGGGCGAAAAACATGGCGCTCGCGCGCAGTGAACGCTCGATCGGGATGGCGCGTCGTTCCCGTCACGGCGAGGTTGCCTCCGAAATGCCGGAGTCTATTGCTGCTGCGTTGTCGTCGACGCGCGACGCTTCTCTTGCTCGACCTTGAAGTCGTCGTCGGTCATGTAGACGATGTTGATCCAGGCGTGCGCCATTTCGTCGACGGTGCGATCGCCCCATCCCACCCACTGGTTCGGATCCGGATTGCTCTTCTTCGCCGCCGTGTTGTCGTGCCACGCCGTGACCTTCAAGAGCGTGCCTTTCGGCAGCAGTGGCGCGACATCGTCGGCGTACACGTAGGTCGTCATCCAGTTGAAATTGAAGTCCTTGACGTAGCTGAGGACCTGCTTCTGGCCGCCGGGCAGGATTGCTTCGACCATCATCGCCTTGCCGCGCAAGTGCATGTGTGGCTGGAAACTCTCGATCCGCGCGTTGTCGCGCAGTGCCGTGAACCCTTCGACGAGTGACACGGTGTTCGGGCGAATGTCCATCGTGCCGAGCGCTGCCGGCACGAGGGACAATGAGGTTCGGTACTTCGGCTCTTCTCCCTTCGGGTAGAAGTAGAGGCCCATCTCCACCTGGCTGGTGATCTCTTCGCCGGCCTGCGAGTAATGGATGTCCCAGCGGAACGACGATCCCGGCAGCAACAGCTTGCCAGTATCCGGACGCATCAATTCGCCCTGCTTGCCGACGGCCCACTCCATGAAAAATCCACCGAAACCGCCCGGTGCCGGAGTGCCCGTCGCGGCGCCTTCCTGCTGCTGGAGATAGGCAATCGCATGATGGGTGATGCGGCGACCTTTGACCGTGGACGGTCGAATCTCAATCGCACGCACCCAGCGCGGTTCGGTCAGGCCGGACTGCGTCACGCGATGATCCCAGGCGTCCTGGGCCAGCGCGGGCATCGTGAAGGGCTCTGACTTGACGATCAAATCAGGCTCTTTCTGACCGAACTGCGCGGCGAAGTTCCACCCCTGATCCTCGGGCCAGCTCACGGGCGGCGGCATGTCCTTCGGGTCGCCCTGCGGGGCGCCGTCGTCGATCCACTTCAACACCGTCAGCCGCTCCTCGTCGGTGAGCGACCGATCGTTCTTGAACTTCTGGATCCCCACGCTGCGCTCGATCTGCCAGGGCGGCATCTGACGGTCGGCGACGCGCACGCGAATGGACCGCACCCAGGGCCGGACTTCGGCAAAGGTTTTCAGCGACATCGGGGCCATCGAGTCGGCCCGGTGGCAGGCTTCGCACTTGGCCTGGAAAATCGGCGCGATGTCCTTCGTGAACGTTGGTGCGGCGGGCACCTCGGACGTCGCTGCCGTCGCGGGCGATCCCAGCGCAACGAACGCGATGGCTGCCCCCACCACCACCTGATTCAATAACCGGCCCATGTCCGTTGACTCCATTCTTCGCATTCTTCTTCTTCCGCGTAAAGAGCCTGTGAGTTTTATCCTCTTGTGGCTTCCGCCTTCAGGCGGAAGTTGGCCCCATTTCGCGGAAGCCACGGGCGTGCCGCTCCTATTTCACCGAAACCTTCACGAGGGCGTTGGTCCAGCAACACTGAAACCCACCGCCGCCTTCGCCGGACTCGTCGTTCGCCTGCACGCGGACGATGTACTCGCCAGCCTTGTCAAAGATGGCCTTGACGCTGACGCGCTCGCCTTGCTGTTTGGCCAAAACGCGTGTGTTGTCGAACTTGATGGCGCCGGGCCCACGATACTTGTGAAACGACACCGTGCCGACGGTCGTGGACTTCGTGCGTCCGAGACCTTGGTCGTCCTCGACAGAAACGGCGATGGGCACGGCCTCGCCGACCGTGCCGGTCAGCTCCGCCGCGATGCCCACCGGCGGCCCCATCAGCTTGGGCCCATTCTCCACGAAGGTCAACTTTGGTGGCGAATTGCTCATCCCAGCTTCCTTGAACGGGGTCACTGAGTAACTCTTGTTAAGTGTCAACGGCACCGACTGTCGCTCGCCGTTCGCCTCGATCGTCCACCTCACGGCTTTGTTGCCGAAGTCTTTCGGGACCCTGATGACGAACACGCCCCACTGGCGGCCGGTTTCGAAGTGCGTTGGCTGACCCTGATCCGGTTCGCCGGGCTCGATCTTGTTGAGCGGCCCGACCGGGATGTCCAGCGTTTCCGCGGTGTTGCGATTGTAGTAGCCGACGAGCAGCGAGTAGCTGCCATCGGGATTCTCGTACCACCCTTCGAACGCCGGTGTCACGCTCGCGCCACTCTTGAGCGCTGGTTCGAGTGGCAGGGCACCGCCTTGCGTCGATTGGGCGACCACGGGACGGAAGCTGACGTCGAGAAAAATCATGGCGCAAATCGCAGCCAGGCAGATGCCGGCACAGGAAGAACGGCTATTCATCAGTGAGCTATTATTTCCCGCTTTCCGCATTCCTGGCCTATTCCCAAACTGTATCGGTGTGGTGCGGACGCTGCATGAGCCAGAAAGGCCTCCGGCTGAAAATGAAGGCAATTGTTCTGACACGCTACGGCGGACCGGATGTTCTCGAACTCCGAGACGTGCCCACGCCAACGCCCACGGCCGATCAAGTCCTCGTCCTCGTGCACGCGGCCTCTCTCAACGATTGGGACTGGGAGATGCTTCGCGGCCAATTGTTGGTGACTCGCCTGCTTCATGGTCTCTTCAGGCCGAAGGTGCACATCATCGGCTGTGATATCGCCGGGCGTGTCGCGGCCGTCGGCGAGCAGGTCAAGACGTTGCGAGTCGGCGATGAGGTGTACGGCGACTTGTCCATGCGGGGCTTCGGTGCGTTTGCAGAGTACGCGTGTGCGCCGGAGGCATGCCTTGCGTACAAGCCGGCCAGCATGACGTTCGAGCAGGCCGCGGCCATCCCGCAAGCGGGCATGTTGGCGGTGCAAGGTCTCATCGATGTCGGTCGCATTCGGCAGGGCCAGAAGGTGCTGCTGAACGGAGCAGGCGGTGGCGTCGGTACGTTCGGCCTTCAAATCGCCAAGCTTCACAACGCGGAGGTGACCGCAGTCGATAAAGCGGAAAAGCTGGACATGCTGCGTGCCCTGGGCGCCGATTGCGTCATCGACTACCGCAGGGAAGACTTCACGAGAAACGGGAAGTCTTACGATCTGATCCTCGATGTGAAAACCAGCCGTTCGCCGTTTGCCTACGCGCGAGCGCTCAGTCCGCACGGCACGTATGCCACGGTCGGCGGTGACATCCCGCGCCTGCTACAGACCGCGACCCTGGGTCCGTTGATTTCGCGACTCTCCAGCAAGCACGTGCGCGTCGTCGGCTTGAAGCCCAACAAGGACCTTCCGTACATCAATCAGCTGTTCGAAGCTGGCAAGCTGGCGCCGGTCATCGATAAGCAATACAAGCTCGCCGATATTGCGGACGCCTTCCGGCGCTTTGGCGCTGCCGATCACAAGGGCAAGATCGTCATCAACGTCATGTAAACGAGTCGTCAGAACTCGGTGGTGGTCTTCACGGCAGCTTGAACGCCAGCAGCTCGCCCGAGTATGAACCGCCGCTGATGGCCACGACCACGAATTGCTTGCCGTTGATCAGATAGGTCATGGGCGAGCCACTTTGTGGCGCGGGCATGAACACCGCGCCGACTTCCTTGCCAGTGGCCTTGTCGAATGCGCGCAGCATCGCGCCTCTCTGACCCTGGGGCGTCGGCCCGTAGTTGCTTTCACCCGCGATGAGCAGGGTCTTGGTCACCAGGGTCCCGGAGTTGTTGCCCTGACGGCCAAGCGGTGGAAGATTCAAACCCTTGAGCGCGGGGTGATTGCGGATCGCGTCCGGCGTGGCGCCAAACGGCACCTGCCAGCGGAATTCGCCCTTGTCGAGATCGATCGCGGTGATTCGACTGTAAGGCGGCTTGATTAACGGAAGGCCCTGAACCGTCAGGGCACTACCGCCACCGCCTTCGCCGACCGGGCTTGTCGGCGTCGCTGACGCCGCCGGGACCGCAAGACCCGCATCGGAACCAGTCCCGCCGGTGAGCCGCGCGCCCGTCAGCACCGTCCCTTGAAAGTACGGCATGTCCGATCGTCCGGGCGGTGGCGCAACCAAACCGAGCGTCGCCACGGCTGTCTGCGAGGCGACGAAGATGGTATGCGTTTCCGGATCGAACGATGCGCCCGGCCAATTGGATGCGGCTGCCTGCGCGCCCATCGTCAGGGTCGCAATTGGACCGTTGACGTGGCTCACCGACGGCGGCGTGAAAATCGGGCCGAGCCGGTAGCGCGAGACCAGCTTCACCGCTTCGGCGCGAAGCTCGGGGGTGAAGTCGATCAAGTCATCAATCGAAAGACCCTGGCCGTCGTACGGCGGCGGCTTGGTCGGAAAGGGCTGCGTCGGCGAGTACCACTCGCGGGGTGTGTCGCCCTTTGGAACCGGACGTTCCTCGATCGGCCAGACCGGTTCGCCTGTTTCTCGATTGAGTACATACAGAAAGGCTTGCTTGGTCGGTTGCGCTAGCGCCTTGAGCGCGCGGCCATTCACGGTAATGTCCGCCAGAATCGGCGCCGCCGGAATGTCCATGTCCCAGATGCCGTGATGCACCAGCTGGTAGTGCCACTTCCGTTGGCCGGTCCGCAAATCGACGGCGACGATGCTCTCGCTGAACAAGTTGTTACCGGGACGCAGGCCGCCGTAGTAGTCGTGCGTTGGCAGCTCAGTCGGCAGGTACGCCAGGCCGAGATCTTCGTCCGCCGACATCTGCGCCCACACCCCAGTGTTGCCGGTGTAGGCCCACGAGTTCTCCAACCAGGTCTCGTTGCCGACCTCGCCAGGCCGCGGAATCGTGTGAAAGATCCACAACCGTTTGCCGGTACGCACATCGAAGCCTCGGATGTAGCCCTTGACGTTGGCCTTGCTTCTCGGATTTGCGCCGGTTTCGAATGCTGCGCCGACGATGACGACGTCGCTCGCGACCAGCGGTGTCGCATGCAAACCCACCGGCGCGCTCGTGAGATCGAGCTCCTGGTCGAAATCCTGTTTCAAGTCGACGACGCCGTTCTGGCCGAAGCCGGCCACGAGCTGACCCGTTCGCGCGTCGAGTGCCACAAGCCGGTAACCCGGCGTCACGTACAGAATGCGCTCCTCTTTGCCGTCACTCCAATACGAAAGGCCGCGACCCGATAGTTGACGCGGCGCCGCCTGACCGCGTGCGCCCTCGTGCTGGCTGTGCATCCACAGCAGTTCACCGGTTGCGGCGTCCAATGCCACCACCGCGCGGCGGGTACCACCGGTCGAAAAGAGGCGCCCGTTGACCATCAGCGGCGTCGACTCCAGCTTGTATTCGGGACGTGGACCGAGGCTATCGGTCTTGAAACGCCACGCGACTTCCAGCTTGCCGAAGTTGTCGGCGGTGATTTGGTCGAGGGGTGAGTAGCGCGTATTGGCGAGATCGCCGCCGTAGGTCGGCCACTCTCCACCTTCGCCAAGGCTACGGTGGACAGGACCACCGGTGGTGCCCGAAGGGCTCTGGGCTGCGATGGACGTCCAGGCCAGGACCGCGACCAGTATCAACACTCTCGACATCAGCAGCACCTTTCCTGTCGCTAGAGAGCACCGATCAACTGCGGCCGTGAAGTCTCGCCGAACGGCGAACCCACATGCGCCGCTTCATCGGCTGCCCTTTCCCGCTCGTGCGAAGTCTGCGCGCAGCTTCACCCGATCGACCTTGCGGCCGCGTAAGAAAACATCGACGATTCTTCTCGTGTTGGTGATGTCATCCAACGGATTGGCGTCGAGCACCACGAAGTCGGCGCTCTTGTGCGGCGCGACCAGGCCGAGATCCTCGAGTCCGAGTATCTCCGCGGATGTGCGCGTGGCTGCCACCAGGACCGCCGCCGGTGTCATACCGGCTGCGACCATATTCTCCAATTCGGTGTGCATCGTCCAGCCGACGAACTGATCGCCGGTCTGGCCGCCACCATCGGTGCCGGCGCCAATCTTCACGCCCGCTGCGTTGAGTCTCGTGATGCCGTGCGCCACGCGCGCCCACGCCTGACGTCCGCGATCGACTTCCTCAGCCGTTGACCTCGCCAGCCGATCCTGCAGTCGCTTGACCTGCGCCGATGACACGGTCTCGGTCACGAGCGGATGCGGTGGATTGAGCCAAGGCGCATAAATCACGCGGCGTGGTCCACCGAGCGCGGTCAACACCGCGGTGTTCGGATGCTGCTTGAACAGCGTCATCAACTCGTCATCCACGTCGCTGACCATATGCGCGAGGACGTCTACGCCGTGTCGCAGCAAGTCCTTGGCGTCTTCGAGATCGGTCGCGTGAACGGCCACACGAACGTTCCGTCGATGCGCCTCATCGATGATCGCGCGATAGAGGGCTGGCGTGAGTTTCTGGATCGTGCCTCCGCGATCGTCCACCCAGGTCTTGATGATCTTCACATTCCGCCGCGCGAGCTCTTCAACGGCGGCGCGTGCTCCCTGCTCGGTCGTCACGGCGTACGCGGCGTGGCGCATGTTATCGGGACGTATCTCGGCGAGCGGTGCGAGGCCGCGACCGGCCGTCAGAAACCGTGCGGCATCGGCGTGCACTTCGTCTCGGATCGCAAACGGCAGCTCGCCAAAATCGGAGCCCATCGCCTGGCTCGCGGCAATGCCGAAGTAGGCGAAGCGATGCAGGTGATCGAGGATGTTCTCGCGCGTATAGTTTTCGGGCCCGCTGGTGAGGTCCTTCATGTAGCCGATGTGCGAGTGCGCATCGACCAGCGCGGGAATGACCGTCTTGCCGGTCAAATCCACGCGAAGCGCTCCCCGAGGCGCCTGTACTTCGCCCGTTTTGCCGACACGCGTGAATCGGTCGTTCTCGACGACAAACGAGCCGTTTTCGACCGGCGCTCGTCCATCACCGGCGATCAGTCTGGCATTTTCGAAGAGTGTGATCGCAGAGACCTGCGACTGCCGGTCGGCGGCCAGAGTGCTCACAACACAGCTGATGAGGAGGACGGATGCGGCTCTGCTCATGTCGATCTCCGCATCGGAGCGGACCCGGTATTATGCCGCGAGCGTCACATGGTTCGGCGGAGGCGAAAACAGCGATCAGTCGATTGACAGATTACACCCGTGGCTTCGTGAGCACATCCATCGACATCCCCCGGATCACGAACATCACTCCAAAGCTCGCCGCCGGGATGAAAGGCGCATCTGGTGTGTCCCGAAGCGCCGAAGCGGCCGCCGCCGGCGGTATGGCTGCGAGCGCGCCGAACACGATCGTTTCGACGGAGATGGCGCCAAACCAGGGACGCGGAATGGGGACGCGATGCCGGACGAGCCCGCAGAGCCATCGTGATCGGCTTCACGATCATCGCGAACCGAACCTCGCGCCGCTCACGCTTCGTCGGCGGACCGCATCGTCCGGTAAAATGCTCGCGCGCCGCCGTAGGAAGGTCTTCGTGAAGGCGGGCGCGACAACTCGGGACCGCAATCCACAAGCTGGGGAAGGTCCGCTTCGATGGCGAAGCAGCGCATGACGATGCGCGCCATCACTCCCAGCGAACACCGCCACCACCGACCGCGACGAGATCAGCCAGCATTGCGCAAGGGACATACGGGGCGCATCGCGGAAAGCAACGAGTGCCTTGAGAACCCTATCCAATTTCATGAATACACCGCTCCAAAGGTGCGCCGCACTGTGACGATTGCCGCGCGCTGACCGCGTTTCAAGATTTTGTAAATGTGGACCTGCCACCTGCGTTCAACCAGCAAATTCACTTTCCCTCCGGGGGAATCCCACCGCCTGGGAAACGCGCCGTCATCGAGCTCGTGACCGCTACGATCTACGTTCCGTCTGGCGAATTCGCGCGCCTTCGGCTCTTTACCAGTCTGGGACTCCAGTCAGCCAATCTCGATTTCGTTCTCACTCCTCAAGGAATCTTCGATGGGACGACGACCGTGCTGGTTGCGACGCACTCTGTTCGCGTCTATTCCGATGGCTGGATCAGGTTCAACGTCAACCGGGACAACGCGGAAACGCCTGGCCGCGCCTTAATTTGCATCTCTGGATACTTGGTCGACGAATAGAACGGGCGTTCGATCGGACCGACGGGACGGCTGGCGCTGAAGCCGCTGCAGTTGACCACACATCGAGACAAAGGTCATCGCCACTTGTTGCGCCACGCGACGCGACCGCACGAGCGGGCGTGATCAAACCGCCGCCTGCGACTACGCGGCAGCCGGCAAAGTCGGCACCCTTTTGTCAGGCGCGAACCATCGGATTGCCAGATAGAGCAACAGCCCCGCCGGCCCGAAGAGGAACGTCAGCACCAGTGCAGGCACGATGAGCAGGTGGGGGACGCCGCGCCGCTGCGCGTCGCGCACTTCCCACCCGCCGATGAACAGGTCGAATGCCAGGTAGTGGGTCCACCCGGCCAGCAGCAACCAGGGATTGTCGAACAGCGCCCGCACGCCTGCCAATGACGAGAACCCGCCCTCGCTCTGAGTCAGCGCCGAAGCCACCAGAGCCACGTAGACGACTGCGAGCAGGCACGGCATCACCACTGGTATGACAGTCGCTGTCCAACGCACCCGCGGCAGGAACACCAGTGCTAGCCACGCTGCCACGGTAGCGATGTTCAGAATCGAAAAGAGTTGCTCGGCTGTCATACGGCCATCCGATCCAAGCCCTCGCGCGAGGCACCGTGCGAGCTGAGGCTGATCCAGCCAAACACGATCGCGGTGACCATAGCCCAGATCGCAATCGACGCGAGGGCCGTCGCATCGGGCGCCACGACGCTTTGTCCGCGCAGCGCCTCCCACAGCAGCAATAGAAACAGGGACGCATAGCTGGCTGCGGCCGCCAGCATCGCCCTGACGCGAACGGTCTCGGGCCGGCGCCACCACCGCAGGCCGACCGCGATGAGCGCCAGCGCCTGGACCGCGTGCAGGCCGATGAAGTGCGGAACGCGTAGGTCACCGTGCTCCCGGCTCCACCCGGTCACCGGCACACCAGCACCGCCATCTACGCCGTCGACCGAATGCGCGCCCACCGTCGGCATGCCCGCACCCGCGCGCGCGTCCGCAAGCTGCGCCGCCGTGGGACGCGTCATCAGCGGGCCGGTCAGCGCGCCGACGATGGTCAGCGTCATGCCGAGACGGAGAGCCCATCCGAGTGCCTGGTCGGTAAACCGCTGCCGATACAGCGCGACGGCGACTGCCACACTCACCAGCGTCTGCAGCAGGATCGCACCGCCCATGATGGCGAACAGCGTTGCATCGAGCATCGTCGACACGTTGAAATGACTGGTCTTTCCGCGCCACGCCTGCGCATCGATGATCGCCACTTCCAAGACGAACACGATCGCCGTCGTCCAGCCGACGACGCGGCGGACGCGCGGCCAGTCCGACAGCCAGCCAAAGATCCACGCGAGCGTGAGGCTGTAGATGGCGGTGGAGATCGCGAACTTGAACGGCTTGAGCCAGGCGGGTGCGCCGGTAATGATGCGCGGGTCGACGAGCATCCCCACCAGCGACGCGCCGGCCACGACGAGCATCAGGGTTCCCACCGCCGTCAGCGGCGGGCTCGCGCGCCACAGGCGATCGAGCAGCGCGGCAGCTCGAGTCCTTGCGGCAGACTGCATAGCGCGTTCGGTTGAATCCATGAGCGACTCCTCAATGTTGTCATCGTCAACATAAGGATACGACTCGATGTTGACAGTGTCAACACCTGCAGATAGGATGAGGTTGCATGGCCCGATCGACGCGGGCGGCCCGCAAGCCGCGCCGCCCCTACCATCACGGCAACCTGCGCCGTGCGCTTCTCGACGAAGCGCTCGCCACCATCCGCGCTGAAGGTGTCGACGGGCTGACCCTGCGCGAAATCGGGGCCCGGCTCGGCGTCTCGCGTACGGCCCTTTACCGACACTTCGCCGACAAGCGCGCGTTGCTGACGGCCGTCGCCACGGAAGGGTTCCGCACGCTGCGCGAACAGCTCGTCACGGCGTGGGAGGAAGGCGGCCGCGGACACGAGGCGTTCCAGTCGATGGGCGTTGTCTACGTTCGCTTCGCGGTCGCCAACCCGTGCGCATTATCGTGTGATGTTCGGCGGCTTTGTCGACCCGCAGGCGAAGGAGCCCGAGCTGGCCGCCGAAGCCACGGGGGCCTTCCAGGCGCTCGTGAACGCCCTTGCCGCCTTGCAGCGCGAGGGGGTCGTGCGCGGCGACGACACCGTCCTGATGGCAAGGTTCGTGTGGGGGGTCGTGCACGGCGTGGCCATGCTCGGCATCGATGGCCAGCTCCGCGAGCCGGGCGGCGTCGAGGAGCTGATGCGATACGCGATCGAACGGCTGGCGACCGGAATCGCCGCGCCAGAATCCCTCGAACGTCCGGTCGCGAAAATAATCTGCTTGGCGCGTGCCTTCGTTCCGGTGGCCTTCCGCCTGAAGGCGGAAGCCACGAGGTGCGCTAAGCTCACGCCCGCAGGAGCTGACCACGATGACCATCCACTCGAAGGGCGATGCGGCAACGACGGTGCAGCGGCTGAATCGTCGGCAGTTCGGGCGGACGATCCGCACGGCCACTGGGAGACGCAGACGCATGGACCCTCCGTTCAGTAAGGCAGTGCTGGAGCCGCACGCGTCTTCGAACATAGGAGCGGGGGTTTGGCAAACGATTCCACTACCCCGGAGGGCCGGATGACGTCGAGGCTTGTGCGGGTCGCATCGTTGACGATCGCGATTGCCGCCTGCCACCCTGAGATCGGCGACGCTCAGGGCAAGGTCGCCTCGTGGTTGGACAAGCCGAAGGCGGCTTCCTGGAACAAGCCAGGCGTTCTCATTCCCGCCGCACCGCGGATTCAGGAAAAAGTGGACTCGCGTTGCAAAGAGCAGGCGCGCCCACCTCCAAGCCGTGACTATCTTTTGATTGCGAGGCGTTTCTTTCGCCGCGAAGGGGCCGCTTGCCGCGAAGGGGCCGGTTTGGAGCGGGGCTTCGGGACGAGGGCGGTGCGGATGACACCAGGGTAGAGCGACCAGTCCGTGGGGAGGGCAGCCGGCGCTTCATGGGCCAGTTGCAGCAGGCCACGATACGCGGCATACGCGAAGACGGCGAGTGACCTCGCCATCGCCGGGGCGAGGCCGAGATTGGAGTAACAGGTCTCCAGGTAAGCAATCCGTGCTGACGCCACACGATTGAGCACCTGCCGGACGACCGGATCCTCGGCGGCTTGCGCCAACGCCGCGTAGAGCGAGCGCGATCGCGGTGGCTGCGATGCCGCGTCCAGCATCAGTTCGAGCCGGCGTCGTGAGTCGGTCACGGCGTCAAGTCCCTTGATCGTTTCGGTCGTCGCACGTTCCCATCGCGTCAGCGCGGCACCCAGCAGTTCTGACCGACCGTGAAAGTGCCAGTAGAAGCTGCCCTTTGTGACCCCAAGCCGGGCCGCCAAGGCGTTGACCGTCAGCGCGCGTAGCCCCTTTTCCGCGATGAGCTGCAGGGCCGCCTCGGCCCAGTCCGACGCGGTCAACGTTGGTTCTCCCAGCCGGGCCGTGCCCGTCCCTGTGCGCGCCATGCTCGAATTGTCTCCGTACCCTAGGGTATTGACAACCGGTCCTTCAGTACTTTAGGGTACGGAGCATGCAGGCGAGCGGCCCGGCGGATCTCGTGGCCCTGGAAGACGCCCTCAACGCGGCAGAGCGCGATGCCTGCGCGCTGGTGGCCGGCTTGAGTGAGGAACGGGGCGTATGGCGCGCCGGCGCCGGCTCGTGGAGCGTTGCGGAATGCCTCGATCATCTGGCGGTTGCCAATCGGGTGTACCTGCGCGCGATGCAGCCTGCCGGTGATCGGGCGGTCAAGGAAGGACGTCGACGCAAGGGACCCGCACGGCCGGGACTGATCGGGACTTGGTTCATCCGCACGCTCGAACCGCCCGTGAAGCCTCACTTCAAATCGAAGGCGCCGCAGAGCATTCGGCCGCGACTCTCGCCGGCGCTCCCTGAGGCCATCGGCCAATTCCTCGCATCGCAGAACGAGGTGCGCAGTTTTCTGCGGCAGTATGCGGACATCGATCTTGCCGGGGTGCGCTTCCGCAATCCTTTCATCCGCGGCGTGCGGTTCAGCCTGGCCACCGGCCTGCACGTCATTGCGGCGCACGAGCGACGTCATCTGTGGCAGGCCTGGCGGGTGCGTCAGGCGGCGGAGCGTGCGCGCGCAGCCTGACTGCGCGAAATGTCCGTGGCCACCAGGGAACGAAGGCGTGGTGGACCCTTGCTTCGGGGCCCTCGGGCTTCTGACGCCTGCGATACCTCAACCGTCAAGCAGGGCCTCACGCCGTCGTGCCGACGATCGCGCGACCCCGACGAGGGCAAGGATCCCGGCCGCGATCAGGAGCATGAGCGCGGCTGCGGCGATCGCGATTGAGGCGATTGGAATCCGGCCCGGCTCCCAGCCGGCGAAATTCCCGATCGCGACGACCCCAGCGAAGACGGCGTAGCCGGCGGTGGCAAGGAAAAATATCCGAAGTTGGCGCCGCTCGTTCCAATCAGTCAGTGACAGCAGCCAGGCGAGGAACGGGAGCACCAGGATGGCGTGCATGGTGACAGCGTGGGTCGGCTTGAGCGTCCCGCCCGTGGCATACGCCGCCTGCGGGTCTCCAGCGACCACGCGCACTATGCCGCTGGCGATCATCAGCGCTCCGACGACCATTGAGGAGAACAAGGTGCCGAAACCGATCCGGATCGCGATCCGGAGACCGGTCGGCAGCGCCGGGTTGGCGCGAAACGAGGCGAGGGTCATGGCGCCGATGATGACGACCAGGGTGATCCCGCCGGCCGCGAGCATCCGCGTCACCAGCCCGTCGAAGGTCGTCTCCATGTTGAAATGGGATGGCACGCCCCGCCAGGCCTGGAGCGAGACCAAGGCCGTCTCAATTACACACGCGGCCGTGAAGATGCCCAGCAGCATCGCGCGCGTCCGGTCGCCGAACCGTAGGAAGGATGACGTCCAGGCGATCGTCATGAGCGTGAAGCCGAAGGACAACCCGAACGTGGTCGGCTTGCGCAGCGACAGCGGTCCCATCCAGGTCCCGCCGCCGAGCGCCAGGACTGCGAGGTGGATGAGACCGCTGAGCAGCAGCAGCACCCCGACCAGATGGGCGACACGCTCCACCCGCCGGCTCCGGTACCAAAACGACCGGAGCGAGTCAGCCATCCAACGCAACGGCGGCATGTCCCTGGCCTCCTCCTGTAGTCAGGAGACGAACAGATGATTGAATTAGTTCAAGTATCTAGTAAGTTCAATAATATGGCCACTTGAACTGTATCGCGACGATCTGTAAGCTCAGGCGATGACGACTGGTCGACGATCTGGCAAGCACGCCCTCGCGTCTCACGCCTGGAGCCGGCTCTTCGATTTCTTCATCAGCACCCGCGGCCACCGTGACGAGACGCTCGAGCGTTTTGCGCTGACGCCGAACGACGCCAAGGCCTTGCACACGCTGGACGCCGTCGCAGGCAAGCCGATGCGGGCGTTGGCGGACGCGTGGGGGACCGATGCCTCGAACGCGACCTGGGTGGTCGATCGTCTCGAGCGCCTGGGCCTGGCCGAGCGTCGCACGATCGCGACCGATCGTCGGGTCAAGCTCGTGGTCCTCACGGCGCGCGGCGTCAAGGCACGAGACGAAATCCTGCGGGCGTTTCACGAACCGCCGCCCGAATTGCTCACTCTCGACCGCCGAGATCTTCGCGCCCTCGGAGAGATTCTAGGAAAGCTGGCGCCGGAGGCCGGCGCGGGACAATCTTCCTCTGCCTACAGCGCACAGGTCGCGAAGCGACGGCCCGGCCCTCGACGGCCGGTGCGGGTCGGCGCGCCTGCCAATCGAGGTTCCTGACGCGGCTCGGTGACATGAGGGAACTCGAAGTCCTCATCGGCCTGATCCTCGCGGCCACGCTGCTGGCCGCCCTGGCACGCCGCCTGGGCGCACCGTATCCGGTGTTTCTCGCGCTCGGCGGCGCGACCCTCGCGTTCGTCCCCGGCGCGCCTACGTTCACCGTGCCCCCTGAGCTCGCGTTGGCGCTTTTCGTGGCGCCCATTCTGCTCGACGCGGCGTACGACGCATCGCCGCGAGACCTCAGGGACAACTGGGCGCCGGTCACCGGGCTGGTCGTGGTTGCCGTCGGCCTCACCACCGTCGCCGTCGCCGTGGTGGCGCGCACGTTGATGCCCGCCATGCCATGGGCTCCGGCGATTGCCCTCGGCGCCGTCGTGGCACCGCCCGATGCCGCGGCCGCAACCGCCGTGCTCCGTCAATTGCGACCACCGCATCGGCTCCTGACCATCCTTGAAGGCGAGAGCCTGCTGAACGACGCCAGCGCCCTGCTGATCTATCGCCTCGCGGTGGGTGCGGTCGCGGCCAACAGTTTTTCCATCGGCGCCGTTGCACCGGCCTTTTTGTTCGCGGTGGTTGGCAGTGTGATCGTCGGTCCGGCGCTCGGATGGCTCACGCTGCGTGTGTTCGACCGTGTGCGGCATGTGCCGACCGTGATCATTCTTCAGTTCGTCACCACGTTTGGGGTCTGGATATTGGCAGACGGTATTGGTCTGTCCGGCGTGCTGACCATGGTGTGCTACGCCGTGACCGTGGCTCGGACGGCGCCCGAGCGGATGCCCGCACGGATCCGCATCCCGTCATACGCCGTGTGGGAGACGGTGGTCTTCATGCTGAACGTGCTGGCCTTCGTGTTCATCGGCTTGCAGCTCAGACCGATTCTGGCGAGTCTCGAGCCGGCAACACGCGGGCAATACTTTGCCGTTGCCGGCGCAGTCCTGGTGACGGTGATCGTCGTCCGAATCGTTTGGCACATGTCCTTCAATGCCGTGATCAGATGGCGCGAACGCCGATTTGGCTTTCAATCCACCACGGCCGATGCTGCGTCCGACGGTTGGGAGCGGTCTGGTCATCTCATGGGCCGGCATGCGCGGCATCGTCTCGCTAGCGGCGGCACTGGCGCTGCCCGCGGCCTTTCCATTTCGCGACCTGATCGTGCTGACCGCGTTCGCAGTCGTGCTCGGGACGCTCACGCTCCAGGGGCTCACCCTTGGGCCTCTCTTGCGGGCGCTCGACCTGCGAGACGATGACCCGGTCGGACACGAAGTCGCCGCTGCGCGTGAACGCGCCCTGCGTGCCGGGCTCGCCGAACTCGAGCATGACCGATCGACCGTGGCGGAAGCGGTGAAGCAGGAATTCATCGCCCATCTGGGATCCATTGATGGCAATCCTGAAGATGGGGAAGCCAGACGACACGCTCACCACGACCTGCGCCGCCGAGCCCTTCAGGCGGCACGCCAGGCAGTTCTCGCCATGCGTGCGAATGAAGAGATTGGCGATGACGCGTTTCACCAGATGGAGGAGGCGTTGGACTGGATCGAAATGTCGGGTGGCGGGCGGGAGGCCACGATTGAAGACAGTTCTTGACCAGTTCTTCATCCGGGGCGTCCAACCCTGCGGCGCTCTGCGTCCGTCTATTGCTGGACAGAGAGAACCATGCCTTCACCTCAACCGCCGTCGGTACTCGTCCTCGCCATCCTCGTCACGCTGGAGGCCGGCGCGACCGCGCAACCGACGGTGCCGCGGGATCGTGCCCCGGTCGTCCCCAGTGCCATCCGGTCCTTCGTCGATCGCCTCTACTCCCCGGATCCTAAAGAGCGCGCCGAAGCGGCATGCCAGATCGGACGGCGGCACGCAGAGGCCGTGAGCGCCATCCCGATCCTGCTGTCAATGTTGAGCGACGACGTGCCCGTGCCGGCGCTGGAGTGCGAGATGAGCCCGTGGCTGCGGCGTACGTTGCCAAGCAGCCCCGACGCCCGCAAATGGATGGAAACATCGCCGGCCAAGGAGGCGGCGGAGGCGCTCGGCGACATTGGCAACGCGGCGGTGCCTGGTCTCTTGCAATCGCTGGCGCATGTCGATTGGAAAGTTCGCGCCTTCGCCGCGCTCGGTCTCGGCGAAGTGGACCAAATCCTCGAGCGTGGCCAGGTCATCGAGGCGCTTGGGACCCGACTCAGTGATGGGCATCCCGATGTGCGAGATCGAAGCGCGTGGGCGCTGGGCGAGATTGAAGACGCGACCGCGGTGGAGCCGCTGTTGAAGGCCTTGCACGACGGCGACGCCCGTGTTCGTGCGCGCGCGGCCTGGGCGCTTGGCGAGATCGAATCCGACCTGGCCGTTAACGGTCTTCTGCCATTGTTGACTGACGCGAACGTGAAAGTTCGGCGCCAAGTGGTGTGGGCGCTCGGCGAAATCGAAAGCGCGGCCGCTGTTCCAGGTCTCGTGCAAACGCTCACCGACAGTGACGTCGACGTGCGACGACAATCCGCGTGGGCCCTCGGCGAGATCGAGCACGCCACCGCGGTCGACAGCCTCGTCCTTGCGTTGAAAGACAGTGACTGGCAAGTCCGGCGGACGGCGGCATGGGCACTTGGTGAAATTGAAGACCCGGCGGCGATCGACGCGCTGCGCGCCGCCGCGGACGACGCGAACAGCGAAGTGCGCCGGGCGATCGACCACGCCCTCCGCGAGCTCGGCGACAGGCGTCACAAGCGGAAGTAGCCAAGGCTCATGCCACGATTCGCGGGCATGGCGCAGTCCAGGATCGACTCGAGGCGAGACGACTCGAGCACCTCGGCGTCAATGATTCGGGGAACGGCTCGCAGCCCCGAGTCGCTCTGCGATCACGAACAGGGTCAGCAGGCCCATCATGAGCCCGACGAGCAAGCGAAGCAGGCCGACGAGTTTCACGAAGGCCCCTGCGTCTGCACCTTGCATCAACGCTGTCTCGCCGAGGACATTGATCGTTTGCCACAGACCCCAACCAAACAGCGACCCGGTGCCGGCCCAGGTCATCGCCAACGGCAACCACCTCGGCAGGGACTCACCGATGCGGTGGATCATCATGAGCACACCCGCGCCGGCCGCTATCATCAGCACGCCGTCAATGCCGTTGATGAGTGACCCCACGATGGTTCGACGCGCGGCGGCTTCAGGCGGCAGCCCCACGGTAGCGCCGAACGCCCAGGCCAGAGACAGCACCCCGAGGAGTATCGCAACTGACGCCGTCGCATTCGCCAGGACGACTTGAACATCGTGTGAGGCCCTGGAAGGCAAGACGTACGCCGGTGGCTCGAACACCTCAGTCCAACGCGTCCTTGCATAGAGGAAGAACGCGACCATGAGGCCGATGCCCAAGCCGGCGAATTCGAGGTAGACAAGCAGGTACACCCAGCCTTCGACGAGTCCACCGGTGATGCGGGGAAGGGAGTGAGGTGCCAGGGCGGACAGAATCGCGGCGATCGGTACGCCCACCACGAATCTGGCGAGCAACCCGGTTGCGACCCACATTGGGGGAAGCAGAAGCCACGCCGGTATGCGCTGTCCCCAGTGATGAGTAAAGGCGAGCGCAAGGCTGATACCGACCACGTCCATCGCCGCAGTAATCGCGTTGAGCACCACCATGCTGGTGTCCTGCATCATGCTGCGATCGGCTACGCCCAGCGTACCGCCGCTCAACCAGACAACTTTGAGAGCGAGATATGGCAGGGCGCTCGCGATTGCTCCGTAAGCGGCAATCACTCGGACCGCGCCAGCGCCCTGCATACTCCCGTGGCTTCCGCCTTCAGGCGGAAGATTCCTCAGTCGCATCGACGTGTTGTTCCGTTCAACCGAACATATGATGGCCAATGTGAGTGACGACGCTTGGCCCGCACTACCGTACGACGCCTGGAAGGACACCTACGCAACGCTTCACATGTGGACGCAGGTCGTCGGCAAGGTCGCGCTGGCGCTGGCGCCACCGGTCAATCATTCCTGGGGGATCGCGCTGCTGGTGACGGCGCGTGGTCTGTCTACACGGGCTCTGCCCCATGGACGCCGGTCGTTTACGATCGAGTTCGACTTCGTTGATCACCAGCTCATCATTCGTGCGTCTGATGGTGGCACGCGAACCCTGGCGCTCGCGCCGCAATCGGTGGCTGAGTTTTACGGCAACGTTATGGGCATGCTGCGCGACATGGCGCTTCCAGTCGCGATTTGGCCGATGCCCGTCGAGATTCCATCGCCCATTCGGTTCGATGAGGATCGCCTCCACGCGTTCGTACGACCCCCAATACGCCAACCGATTCTGGCGCATCCTTGTCAACAGTGAGCACGTGCTCAATGGCTCACGCTGCCACTTCGTGGGCAAGTGCAGTCCAGTCCACTTTTTTTGGGGCAGCTTCGATCTCGCGGTGACGCGGTTTTCGGGCCGGCCGGCGCCGCCGCGCGAGGGTCCCGCATTCGCGCGCGAGGCGTACTCGCACGAGGTCATCAGTCATGGCTTCTGGCCTGGCAGCGGACTCGGCGAGCCGGCGTTCTATGCGTACGCAGTGCCAGAGCCGCCAGGCTTCAAGGAGGCGCGGGTAGAACCGGCTGGAGCCTACTACCACAACGAGCTCGGCGAGTTCATCCTCCCGTACGAAGCTGTCCGAACGGCGGTTGATCCCGAGGCGTCGATTCGGATGTTTGTGGACAGCACCTATAGCCGAGCCGCCGACCTCGCGGAATGGGATCGCGCTGCGCTCGAGCGTCCTGCACCCAGCCGGACGCGTGACTGTCAAACGATGGAATGTTCGGCCACGGCACAACGTGGCGCCCCACGCATTGTCGTGGCTTGTCCGATTTCCCGTAGCCAAACGACGGTCCGACTCATGGCAAACAGCGCAAAGGCGGTGTCTTGCGCATGATGGAAGGTCCTTCGCCTCCACCCCACGCTGGCAATAGTTGTGCACGCCGAACGCGGGAACCGCGTTCGGTGAACTGACTTGACAAGCGGTTCAACAGCCTTCAGCCCAGCCACGGCTGATTCGGGTCGCCATCCAACCGAATTTTGCGGATGACGCCTAAGGGAGTGACGATTGTGTTGAAACAGCATCAGCAACTCATCTTTTGTCTTGCCTACCTGGCCCTCTCAGCAACCGTCGCGGTTGCACAGCCCACAGAGGCGGCCAGCAACCAGATCACGCTTCGCGGGAAAGTGGAGGCCGTCGACACCACCGCCCGGACGGTTACCATCCGCGGGGATCAGGGAAACGTCGTCACCCTCGACGTCCCGCAGTCGGTCACGCGCCTCGACCAGGTCCAGGTCGGTGACGTCGTGAGCGTGTCGTACTACGACCGCGTGAGCATCCGCCCGAAGCCGCCCGGCGAAGCCGCCGTCGACCGGACCGAGCCTCCGGTCACGACGGCGACGCCCGGCGCGCTGCCCGGCGCCACGGTCGCGACCCAGCGCGTGACGACGGTCACCCTCACGGGGTGGGACCCCGCCACGCGCGTGGTGACGTTCACCGGACCGAGCGGCGCGAGTTACCAGCGCCGGCTGCTGGATACGACGGACGCCAAGGTCCTGGCGGCGCTCAAGGTGGGCGATCGCGTGGACGTGACGCGGACCGAAGCGGCTCGCCTCGCGGTCGAATCGCGGACGGCGGTGCAAGTGGATGCCACCGAGGATTTTCGGCATCGGTTCACGATCTCGGCCCTCTGGGGCTGGGACAACCAGTTCAGCGGCAACATGATTCAGGAGGCGAGCGGGCAGACGACCACGGGCGTGCCCATCAACCTGAGGGAGACGTCCTTCGACGAAGTCTATGGCCGCATGGGGCTGTTCAAGGTCGGCGTCGGCTACCGCACGAGCCCGCGCAGTGAAGGCGTGTTCAACTTCGTCATCTCCCGGAGCTCGGCGCCCCCGGTGAACATCGGCTCGGTGGGCGCAGCCCCGGTGCCGGTCAACGTCCAATTCGATGACTACAACTACTGGGGCTTCGAGGGCGGGCAGCGGTTCTTCTTTGCGCGCGTTCGCTTCACGCCCTATGCGGGCTACCTGGTCGGCATCAACCGGTTCGACGACATCCGGGGCCAGTTCGTCGATCTCCCAGCCAACGTGTCACTCCCGGGATACGCGGCCCAGGAGGGCAAGTTCTTCGAGAAGTCCTGGGCGTTGAGCTTTGGTCCCACGGGCGGCGTGCTCATCGGCCTTGGGCCCTTCGAGGTGATGGCGGAGACCCAGCTGCGCTTCATGGGCGGCCTGTCGGATGTCGATTGGCTCGTCGAGGAGGGCTTGCGCGACATCAACAGCGAGAGCTCGCGCTGGTCGCTCCCGATTCAGGTCGGCGCCAGGATTCGCTTCTGATGACGTCCTGGCGCAAGGCGCGGCTCCGGTTCTCCCCCGGTGCCGCGCTTCGTATGTCGGTCGGACACGTTTTGCCGGTCAGCGGCGTTTCTTTCCGCTCACCGACAACCCAAAAAAATTGAGATTCAGCGAGCCCTGAAAGATCCTCTCGTCCCGAACACCATGAATGCTCGTCCTGGCGATGTTGAAATGAAGACTGGCCGGCTTGTTGATAACAGGAAGCACGACGTCTACGATCCGATAGCCGAAACCCAGAGTGGTCGCCGGCTTCCAGTCATGGCCTCCCTCGCCGTCAGGAACCATCATCACCATGACGCCCACAGCAGGCAGCGTGAATCGTCGGACTTCGACGACTCCAATCTGCATCCCTACAATCCCGTAGACCGGCGTCGCTGGGTATTGGGCCCGTAACCACAACCCGGTCAGGTGGAGTCGTTGAAAAAATGAACTTTTCACGACCTTGTCATTGACGCTGCCGGCCGAGGTCACGAGCGACGGACTCCGGCGCTGAAGAATGCGTAACGGCTGATCATCCCAGTTGCGGAGAATGTCGCAGGCGCTCGCGAGCACTCCATCGGAGCCGATAAAACCTTGACATTCCGCCTCGAGCCAGACGGGCGGGTCGGGACGCTTTTTGCGTTCCCAAATCAGATTATCGTTAAAGTTCCGCGCAATCCTGTTGCCCCACTGTTCAAACCACCGCTCCCACGCGTAGTACTCTTGGAGCCACTTCGACAGCTCGTCAAACCTCTGCTCAAACTCCGGCCCGAGACCCGGTTCTGGCTCTTGCTCTTGGGCAATAGCAGGAGCTGCGCTGACCACCAGAACCGACAACACCACTGAAGCCGCAATCTTCATGACCCCTCCAGAAACAAGGGTCCGCGCTACTGAGAGTGGGTCCGTGTCCGGCGACGGATTCCACTCCGCTGGTTTACGGATGAGCTACGCACATCCTGCACAACTTTGGGATCGAAGTAAAGATGATCTCGTTGATCGAAGTAAAAATAATTTCGGCTCTTGAGGACCGATGCAGCAGGCCAATCCTGCATGGGGCCACAAGGGCTATAGAATTAGGCGCGGTCTCCGCGAAAGTTCCTGGGCCGTCCCGTTCGGAGGACAAAGTTCGGAGGACATAGAGGTGCTCGTGTCAGGTTCGCACCCAGTCCATGTTCTGGACGACGACTCGTCTGTGCGACGAGGTCTCAAGCGGTTACTCAACGCGCACGGTTGGAAGGTGCAGACCTATGCAACCGCGTCTGAATTCGAGCAGAGCGGTGCGCTGGACGGGCCGGGCTGCCTCCTCTTGGACCTGCGCATGCCTGACGGCTCGGGACTCGAGCTGTTGGCGCGGCTCGAGCGGTCGAATGTGGCGCTCGGCGTGCTGCTGATGAGCGTGTACGGCGATGTGCCGTCGACGGTTCGCGCGATGCGACTCGGCGCGCTGGATTTTCTGACCAAGCCAATCAGTGAGGAGCGCCTGCTCGATGCCGTCCAGCAGGCGACGGCGAGGAGCGTCGAGCTGTGGCAGCACCGGGTCGAATCGCGCGACGTCCAGGAACGGCTCGCGCGACTGACTCCGCGCGAACGGCAGGTCTCGTCGTGCGTCGCGCGCGGACTGCTGAACAAACAGATCGCTTTCGAGCTTGGGACGTCCGAAAAAACGATCAAAGTCCATCGCGCGCGTGCCATGACGAAGCTCGAAGTTGGGTCGGTTGCCGAGTTAGTGCGGTTGCTCGACCGCGCGGCGGGATCTGAGCGGCCGCATCGCCGCGTGGGCGAATTCGATCGACTTTGTGACGCTGGTGCCGACAAGTTCCCACGGGACGGACGCGGACATCATGGACACGTTAATCCGTACCCCGCGGAATCTCTTCGCGACTGCGGTGCTGGTTGCAGCCGCTTACTACATCGGCGTCCAGGTGGGGCTGGCGCTGACGTTCCCTCCCGCCACGACCTCCGTTCTTTGGCCCCCGAACGCGATTCTCACAGCCGCTCTGATCATCGTCCCGCCCAGCGCGTGGTGGGTGTGTCTCGCCGCCGCCTTGCCAGTTCACATCCTGCTCGAAATCGGCGCGGGGTTTTCACCGGCGTTGGTGGGGCTGTTGTTCCTGACCAATTGCAGCGAGGCCGTCATGGCCGCCATCGGTGTGCGCTTGCTGAGCGACGCGCCGACACGGTTCGACTCATTCCGGAGGGTGGCCGCCTTCATCGGCGCGGCCGGCCTCATGGCCCCGATCCTCTCTTCATTCGCAGATGCAGCCGTCGTCAACCTGTTGCGCGGCGAGCCGTACTGGGAAGTGTGGCGCGCTCGTGTCTTCGCGAATGTACTCACTGAGCTGAGTGTGGTGCCTCCTGTCGTCCTCGGGTGGAGAGCAATCCGTGCCGGCCTCCGCTTGCCCGGGCGGGCGCGAGCGGCCGAAGCAGTTGCGCTCGGCCTCGTGCTGGGCGCGGCGGCAACCGTGATCTTCAAGCGTCCGTATCTCGGGGACGCCATGCCGGGCGTGCCGCCGACACCAATCATCCTGTTGCTGCCGGTGTTCGGATGGGCGGCCATCCGGTTCGGCGTCGGCGGCGTGAGTGCGGCGCTTTTCGGGTCCGCGATGGTGGCGAGCCACGAGACCGCGGTGGGGTTTCGGCCGTTTGCCGCGTTCTCACCAGCCTCCAGTCTGATAGCCGTCCAGATGATTCTCGCGGTCATCGCCATGCCGTTGATGTGTATCGCGGGCCTGCTGGCCGAGCGGCGAAGAGACACCGCCACTCTTGCCGCCCGCCTTCGACTCGAGGAGCTCCTGTCTACGGTGGCAAGTTCGTTCGTTCGCCTTCCCAACTTCGGAGGGGCGGTCGATGAGTGTGTCGCTCGCGTCTGTGAATTCTTTCGCATCGACACGGCGGTTCTCTTCCACTTGGACGAGCCTTCCAACACTCCGGAGATCGAGCGGCAATGGAACACGCCAGGTGTGTCGTCGCTGGCGGCCGCCTACTGCGAGCGACGGTTTCCGGTCACCACCTCGCGCGTCCTCGAGGGCGATACGATTCTGTGGACGAGTCTCGATGACATCCCGCGTGAGGCGGCCGATGATCGGCATGCGTTCGCAGAGCTCGGCCTCCGTTCGATGGTCGCCGTACCGCTCGTGTCTGGCGGCTCCGTGCGAGGCGCGCTTGCGATGGCCACTCTGGGCGATCGATCGCTCTCGGACGCGGACGTCGACCAGCTTCGGCTGGTGGTCGACGTGCTCGCGAACGCCCGTGCGCAAAGACAGGCCGAGATGGAGGCGGTGCGCAGCCGTCAGGAGCTCGCGTACGTGGCGCGCCGATCGAGCATGGGGGAGCTGGCCGCGTCGATGGCGCATCAACTGAACCAGCCGCTGACCGGCATCCTCAGCAACGCACAGGCGGCAAAGCGCATGCTCGAATCTGGCGCGACCTCGTTGCCCGACGTCCATGACAGCCTCGTCGATATCATCGATGACTGCCGTAGCGCGCGCGACGTGATTCTTCGGATGCGGGAGATGTTGACGCCCACCGAGGCGCAGCCTGTCCTCGTTGACATGACCACGCTCGTACGCGACGTTGCCCTCCTGGTCGCCAGTGACGCGCTCATTCGCCGCGTGTCCGTTGCCTTCGAATCCGACGTCGCCTCGGCACAGGTCGAAGGGGTCCGGATCTTGCTTCAGCAGGCGATCCTCAACGTGGTCATGAACGCCATCGACGCCGTGGCGGATCTCCCGCGGCCGAACCGCGTCGTGTTGATCCGCACGACGTCTGACGGCCGCGGCCAGGTGCAGATAAGTGTCCGAGACCAGGGCACGGGCTTGCCGGACGGAGCCGAGAAGCGCGTGTTCGAGCCGTTTTTTTCCACCAAGACCGCCGGAATGGGCATGGGGCTGGCGATTGCACGTTCGATCGTCGAACAGCACGGCGGGTCCATCACGGCCTCGAACGCGCCGGCTGGTGGGGTGCTGGTGATGCTCAGCTTGCCCTCCGTCGTGGAGCTCACCGCGTGAGCGACGACTGCACGATCTACATCATCGACGACGATGCGTGCGTGCGTCGGGCGCTGAGTCGGTTGCTGGCGGCGTCCGGCTACGGGGTGGTCACTTGCGAGAGCGCGGAAGCACTCCTGGCACTGCCGTCGCTCGCCAGACCCTCATGTCTCCTCGTAGACATCCGCATGCCGGGTTCGACCGGACTCGACCTGCAGCACGCGCTCCGCGACAGCGCGAATCCTCCCATCGTCATGCTCAGTGGACATGCCGACGCGACGACGGCGGAACGAGCCGTAGCCTGCGGCGCGATTGCGGTCCTCTTGAAGCCCGTGGACGAGTCGTTGTTACTGAGCGCGTTGGAAAGTGCCCTCGACCGCGATCGCCAAACGATCGCAAACGCACGGGGGTGGGAACGAGCCGATGCTCCGCCGCGTTCCCTCCGCGATCAACAAGCCGCCACCCGGCAGCCGTGACCGCTGCTCACCAGGCTTGCGCCTCCACGGCGGCAATGGGCGTCTGGCGGCGAATGCCAAGCTTCGCATCCGAGTGCGCAAAGTACTGGGCTTCAGCCCGAGGGTGGCGGCCGCGCCTTGAGTGCCTTCGATGCGCCATCCTTTGTAGTTCAGCACCCGCAGGATGTGTGCGCGCTCGACATCCACGAGCATCGACGTCGGCGCCGTGGCGACGGCGTCCAGCGTGTCCGGGACGAGCGGTTCGAGCAGGCGTAGCGTGGTGTCGGACGACGCGACGACCGCGCGTTCGATCACATTCTCCAGCTCTCGGACATTGCCGGGCCAGTCATACGCTGTCAGGCGTTCGAGAACGCCGAGCGGGATCACGTCCACCCGTTTGTGATGCTTTTCGGCCAGGCGCGCCACCAGATGCTTGGTCAGGACCGCCACGTCCCCGCGGCGGTCGCGAAGCGGCGGCATGGTGATTGGAAACACGTTCAGCCGATAGTAGAGATCGCGCCGAAAACGGCCAGCCCGAACTTCATCCGCCAGCACGCGATTGCTCGCGGCAATCACGCGGACGTTGACCATGATCGTCCGGGGACACCCGAGGCGCTCGAACTCGCCCGTCTGTAGCACCCGCAGCAGCTTGGCCTGCGCCTCGGGCGGTAATTCACCAATCTCGTCGAGGAAGATCGTGCCACCGTCGGCCAGCTCGAAGCGGCCGATCTGGGTCAGTCGCGCATCGGTAAAGGCACCTTTCTCTCGACCGAACAATTCACTCTCGATGAGCGTTGTCGGCAGCGCCGCGCAGTCGACGCTCACGAACCGTGTGCGTCGGCGCGAGCTCAGCTGATGGATGGATTGAGCCGCGAGGCCTTTCCCTGTGCCCGTCTCGCCCAGCAGCAGAATCGTGGCGTCGGTTGGAGCGACCTGCTCGAGGCGAAATCGGGTGTAGGTCAATGCGTCGCTGGTTCCAATGAGGGTCGTCAGCGGGCGTGCCGTTCCGATGTCTATCGGCACGGGTCCTGTCAGTCGGCGGGCAAGATCGGCAGTCATTTCGAACCCCGTGATTACGTAAGCCGCTCCAAGGCCCGGAGCGTAGCTTCGTCCCCACGGGTCCGCAATGGGACTTTGGTCCAATACCCTCGCGATCGCCGCTCGTGCGATGTCAGCGTCGGCGGGGATCGGGAAATCGGCCGCGCGAAACCACCTCATCCACGGCCAGGCGAGGACCGTCGCGCAACAGGAAGCGCGCGCCCTCCAGAAGCTGGAACTCCCCCGATTCCAGATAATCCTCCAGGAAATCCTGCTGATCCCATTCCGAGAACAACGTGACGGAGTTTGGATTCTCGCAGTCGAGCATCAGCCGGCAACCGAGGCAACCTCTCCGATGCCGCAACCGCTCGAGGATTGCGGTTGCGGCGCTGACGAACTCCTGACGCTTTTCAGGATGGATCTCGCACGCGAGCGATGCAATCAGCATGGAAAGTTTGGCTCGAAGGCGGATCAATCAATTCTGGGACCAACCCCGACGGGGGAAAAAGATTGTGAGAACGGGTCTGTCCGGGAGCGCCTCCGATTTCAGGCCTGCAGCGCCACAGCATGCCGTGGCGTGTCGCGCGATCCCGCGACTCCGCCGCCAGAGGCTAGGTCGAGCCCTCGCCGAAGACTTCAGCCGAAAGCGCACTGCGACGTGGTTCGCCTGGTAGGCAAGTTGCACTGGGACGACACGGTCGACACAACGTCAGCCATGAGGCCGGCCGAAGCCCGTCGCGAGTCTGGTCAGGTCGAAAACGTCGCGACTCAAGGATCGGTCGACAATCTGGCGCAGCTCGTCGCGGCCCGAGAGACGTGCCGTGCGCAGTTCGCGCTGGTGCAGGACGGGCTCGACTGGCCGCCTGGGCTCGAGCTCGTTGCCCGCCTGCCGCGCTCGGAGTCGGTGTTCTTTCTGGGCCGTCACGCGGATCGGATTCGCGTGCTGACGGATCTGCGTGGCCTGCGGGTCGGCATCGGTCCGGAGGGCAGCGGAACGGCGGTCCTGGCGCGAACGATTCTCGGTAGCCGCGACCTCGAAAGCCTCGGCCTCACGCTCGTGAACGTGCCCATCGAGACCGAGCTCTCACTGCTCGAGAGTGGAGAGCTCGACCTCGGAGT
Organism: uncultured Acidobacteriota bacterium; assembly: GCA_963802675.1. Classification (GTDB taxonomy): domain Bacteria; phylum Acidobacteriota; class Vicinamibacteria; order Vicinamibacterales; family UBA2999; genus JACCSI01. Next base: position 37,024 of record CAWDJL010000011.1, on the reverse strand, counting down.
CGTCGTGATGGACGAGGACGCCGCCCTGGTCGATGGCGCGGTGCGCGACCGCGGGCTCGCGATCATGCACCTCCCGCTTGCCGACGTAATCGCGCGCCGGATTCCGCGCGTGAGAACGGGACGCATTGGGGCTGGTCAGTACGACGCCGGTGCGCGTGCTCCCGCCAACGGACAAGACCGTGCTGCGGGTTGACTCGCTGGTCGTCGGCAATGGCTGCGCCCGACGCACGGCGACGACCGGGCTGCTCACGCTGTTGACACGCGCCGTGCCCGGTGTGATGGCGCGCAACCAGGACACCCCCAACGCGACCAATGTCAAGGTCGCGAGCGCGTCGCGTAATTTCTTCGAGAGCGGCGGGCCGGACTTTGCGACCAGGCATGTGCCGTGGGCGGTGGACATCATGCCGCTCAGCAACTGGATCTACGTCATCACCGTGGCGAGCCTGCTTTTCAATGGCATGGGACTCTGGAGCAAGTTCCGGTTGTGGCGAATCGACGCACGACGTGTGAAGGTGGAGGACCGGGTGGCGTCGCTGTTTGGTCCGAAGGTGACTGCAGCCGAAATCGCGCGTTTGAAGCCGAGCCTGACTCACGCACAACCAGGCCACCGCACCGAGGTGGCAGAGGCGATCACGATCTTAAAGCGCTGAAGACGCTCTGCCGACAGCAATCCTTGTCGATCGTCTCGGACATGGGCCAGGAGATGCCGTACCGCTATCAGGAGCGTCTCATCACCGAGTTCATCGAAGCCCTGCGCAGCTTCCGTGCGCGCGTGGACAAGCAGTTCAGCGACGTCAGGCGCGCTGCGTCATGAGCTATGGAAGGCCCCACTTGAGCCAGCTCAAAGCTCCACGTTGCTCTTCTCCCTCGTACGCACGCGCGGGGGGGCGCAATTGGGAAAGACTGCTGGGCGCGACTTCTGCCAGGTGCGGTCCCTGTGCCCCGAGCAGGTCGGCGATGGACGTTGCGTTGAAGCCGCCAGCAGCCGTCGCCTCGTTGCTCACGAGGCTGGCGGCGTACGACGCAGTCAAGGCGAGTAGTGACGACGATGACGGCTTTCCGAGTCCGCCGGCGGTAGCAATCGAGTCCGCAAGAGTGTCCTGGCGCCCACCAAACACCGAAGACACCACGGTTCCGCCCGATGTGACGAGATCTGACAACCGCGTGGCCGACCGTGCGAGCGAGGCCATATCGCCAATCGACTTTCCATCGAAGCCGCCACGTTGAAGTGTGCCCAGGAGATCCTGGGCCCCGCCAGAGGCCTGGGCTTTCTGAAACAAGCCGCCGACGACCGCCGGGATGGCGTAGCCGACCGCCCTTTGCGTCTTGGCGGGTGTCTCGCCCAGATAGGACGCGAGCCTCCCAATCACATCGTCGGAAAACTCGTTGTGCAACTGAGCGATCAAGTTCGCGGCCATAGGATGGAAGAAGTCCCTCTCGTCTGCTCGTGCTGGGCGCGTATTGGCCGCATCAGTCGCAGAAGAGAATCGCGCCAAGCAAATACCCCGCCGGGGCGGGGGGCTCTGATGCACCGAGCAAGATGAGTCGAGGTTTTGCGCACGTCATCACCGCGCCCAGTGGCCCCACGGCATGTCGTGACGGATGGTCGAATTATCGTGGCCTCCGGACGACCGTACTGGTGTTGCGGCCCTGTGTGGATCGCTTGACTCAGCAGTAGGCACGATGGGCTCAAGCCCGAACTCCTGCCACGCGGATCAGGGTGGCGAGATCGCGTCACCTGTCGGACGCGCTATGCTTACTGCGCCGTCTGTCGTTGCCAGGAGGGCTTGTGCTTCTTGCCCGCTGGCTTCAGAAGCTGGTTCAGGTATCGGAACAAGGAGGTAAGGGTATGCGTCTCCACTCGTCTTTCGTCGCCATCGTCCTGGCGACAATGCTGCTCGCGGCCTGCGCGACCAGCAGATTCACCTCGACCTGGCGGAACCCCGAGGCCCAGCCCCTTCAGGCGGCAGGGTCGAAGGTCGCCGCGTTGGTCATGGCCAAGAACGAGGCCACGCGGCGCGCGGCTGAGGACGCGCTGGCAAAAGCGATCACGGCCCGCGGCGCGCAGGGCGTCCCGATGTACTCGATCGCCGGCACGGGGGCGGACGAAGCAAAAACCAAGGCCGCGCTCGAAAAAGAAGGGTTCGTCGCTGTTGTCGTCATGCGGCCCGTCGGCAGCAAGCAGGAGATCAGCTCCACCACGTATGCCGGACCGTCTTACGGTGGCTTCTATGGCGGGTACTACGGCTATGGCTGGGGCGCACCGTATGGAGGCAGCGAGATTCGAACCGACACGATCGTGAGCGTCGAGACGCTGGTGTACTCGCTCAAGCAAAACAAGCTGGTTTGGGGCGGACAGAGCGAAACGACGAATCCAAGCCAGGTGGACAACTTCGTCCGCGAGCTGGCCAATGCGACGGCGGAGGAGATGCAAAAGCAGGGTCTCATCGGGCCTTCCTGAGCGAGAGGCGAGACTCAGGGTCCCGGTCGCTTGATCGTCCACACCAGCGCTACCGAGGTGATGGTGTCGGTCGATTCAAAGCCGGGGACCGGTTCATTCGCGTAACGGACGATATTCGACACTTTCAAAGAGAAGGCCGAGGCGATGGCGGCGGTCAACGCGATCGATTGATCGAGCTTCCAGCTGTCGAGCGAATCGAGGCGCTGAACGTAGCGAAAGTCTTCGGCGAGCCGGCTGGTCTCGGAGAACTCCCACGCATAGGCTACGCCGGCCGTAGCAATCGCATTGTTCTCTGAGTCTTCGTCCAGGCGGGATTCGTGTTCGAAACCGAGCCCTCCGTCGATGGTCAGCCGATGCGGAGGGCCCGGGATCAGTTTGTACGCAACGCCACCCGCGATCGTGCTGCGTTGTTCGACGCCCGCGAACAGATCGCGCAGGAAGTCATACTGCCCGAAGAGGGACGTGCGGGACGATAGGAATCGATCGGCGCGAAACAAGCCCACGGTCGATCGAGCGCTCAGCTCGTCGTCGGTTTCGTTTTGCGCGAACACTGCCTTCGCCCTGAGCATCCACGGTAGCGGGCGCCAGACGACCTCGCCGCCGAAACCGAGCGACTGCGCGGATGCGTTGCCCGTCGTCGCGAGCAACGCCGCTTGAGCGCTGCCCTCCAACCGCGGCGGCGGCTCATCGGCAGGTTTCGGCTCTTGTGCGATGGCTACCGAAGCGGTCAACGCAAGTGAAAGCGTCAGGGCGGCGATGGAGGCGGGGGTCGTGCAATCACGTCGGCACACGGGAACACTCCTCATATTGGACTGGTTGGTCGTAACAGCTGAATCATTGCTGACGTTCCGCGTTTTCAGACTTCCGCCTGACCAGCCTCCGCCAAGGCTACGGCGGTCCGCCGAAGCGCTTCGCGCGAAGGCGGAAGGCGGAAGCCACGCGATATTGTTTGGCCCCGCGATTTTGTTTGTCATGCGTGGCTTCCGGCTTTAGCCGGAAGATCTGAGGCTCGATACTGAACAGCTGCTACACGCCACCAGGCACCGCGGCCAGATGGTAGCGTGACCACCATTCGTCCAAAGCATTCTACGACTGCCCGCTAGAGTTGACGCCCAGTCGGCGTTCTACGTACTCTCTAAGGTCCGTTCGCACGTCATTCCAAACGAGCACACGATGCACCGACAAACCGCGGAGGAATTCCTGCTGACGCTCCTCGAAACGCTGGACGACCTCCCGCCGGATTTCGCCAGACGACTGGCGGAAGTCGTGAAGAACGAGGAGGGGGACCGATCGCAGGCGATCCGCCAACTGTTCGAGGATGTCGCTGGTGACTGAGAAGGTCCAGCGTCTGGTGATGCACGCGTTCCGTGGAGTCCCGGGCGAGATGACCGTGGACTTCGGCAAGGGCGACAGCATCGTCGTCTACGGGGACAATGGCACCGGCAAGAGCACGATTGCCGACGCGCTGGAGTGGTACTTCACCGGGGCGATCGAGCTGCTGTCGCACGAAGGACGCCAGCATGCCGTGCGCCACATGGGAGGCGATGACGGTGCCGGCACGGCCGTCGAGGTGGTCACCAACGGTTCGCTCGGGGGGAAGGTGGTCTTTCCTGACGAGCGCCAGGCCGAGGCCTTTCATGCGCTGAGGCGCGAGACGTTCCTCCTGCGCGGGCGCACGCTGGCGGATTTCATCAACAAGACCAAGACCGAGAAGTGGAAAGCGCTGGTCGAGATTCTCGGCCTCGACGCCATCGAAAGTCTTCGAGAGGACCTGCAGCGGGCCCGCAACGAGCTGCGAAAGAGTTCCAAAGCGGCGGAAGACGAGGCCCGAGCGTACCGCCGGGCGTTGTCGGGGGGAGCCGACACCGTCACGCCGGAAACCGTGCTCGACAGTCTTCAACAGATCTGCGGGATGCTGGGTGTCGAGCCGCCGCAATCGCTGGATCAGGCCGTCGATCCTTCGTGGCTCTCAGCCACCGTGGGTGCGGCCGCAAGCATTTCCGCCTCCTCCGATCGCGAGAGTGTCCTGAGCGAGATCGGCTCGCTGAGCGCCCCGGCCGCCGACAAGAAATCGCTCGAAGCCTGGAACGCCCTGGTGTCTTCGGAGCGGGCACGCCTGCTGCCACGCGCCTCGCTGGTCCGAGAGGCGAAACGCCTGGTCGACACGCATTCGATCGACGCCGGGCGCTGTCCGCTGTGTGGCCAGAAGGTGGATCACAAGGTGTTGGCGCGAAAAATCGAGAGCGCGCTCGAGGACGTGATGGAAGCGTCTCGAGACCTCGAACGCTTTCGCGATCCTGTCAGCGAGTTGGCCGATGCGCTCGAAGCCGCCGAGGACAAGCGGCTCTCGATTCACACCCGCGCGCGGGCCGTCGCGCTCGAACTGCCGGCGCCGCCACGCCTCTCGAAAGAGAACCTCCAAGATCGCGTGGATGCGCTCGCGGCAGTCGACATCGAGCCGATCATGACCTATCTGTCGGAGGTCCGTGACTGGGACCGGGCCGCAAGCAAAGTGGCCCGCAAGGCCGCCCCGCCGGAGCCCGACGCGCGCGACACACAGCTCGCCATGCTGGGCGCCTTGTGCCAGCAGGTCAGTGCGTGGCAGATCGCCGAGACCAGGGCCGCCCGAGCGCGGCGCGCCGTCGACCTCGCGGAGCGCGTCTTCGAGGCCTATCAAGCCAAGCAGAAAGACAACCTGGCCGATCTGTTGACGACCATCAGCCACCGCGTTGCCGAGATCTACTCCGCGCTTCACCCCGGCGAGGATCTCGACGCGGTGAGCGTCGAGCCCTGGACGGCCAAAGGCGTCGAGCTCGCCATCGAATTCTACGGGTCTCGCCAGCGCCCTCCCCATGGGGTGCTCAGCGAGTCGCACCTGAACTCGCTGGCCATCGCCCTCTTCCTCGCCATGGCGGAGACTTTCAACGAGCAGCTCGGCTTCCTGCTGCTCGATGACGTCATCAACAGTTTCGACGTCGAGCATCGCGGGCGGCTCGCCGAGCTGCTCGCCGATGGGTTTGCCGACTGGCAACTGATTGTCCTCACCCACGACCAGCAGTTTTTCGAGCATCTGAGCCGCCGGGCGCCCTCGTGGCGAAAGCTCGAGTTCACGTCGTGGAGCTACGCGTCAGGGCCACGCACCACCCAGTACGAAACGTCGGGCATTCTCGCCGCCGCTCACGAACGACTCGCAAACGGCGACGTGCATGGGGCGGCGAGCAAAGCCCGCCGCGCGCTCGAGGAACTGCTTCAGGAAGTGTGCGAGGCCCTGTGGGCCCCGCTCCCGTTTCGCCGGGGCCAGGCGAATGATCGGCGGGAGATCGGCGAGCTGTTCAAAGGACTGCGGCGATCATTGAAGGAGCGAGCGAAACCTCTGCTCGACTCGATCGAGCCGCTGCTCAAAAACCTGGAAGCCGACGTCGGCGCATCGCTCAACGTCGCGGTTCACGGCAGCCGGGGCCGCACTGGAGCGAACGAAGTGGACGCCGCGCTGAAACGCATCGTCACGCTGGATCAGACATGGTCCTGTTCCGCGTGCAGGACGCGGATCTGGCATCGTGGCAGCCCCGAGTCTGGACGCTGCAAATGCGGCCAAGCCTCCTTTCCTCCGGTGTCTGTCTGACCTTGATCGGTCAACAACTCGGTCATTATCTGATTCTGCACGAGCTTGGTCGGGGCGGCATGGGCGTCGTGTACGCCGCACAGGATACGAAGCTCGATCGTCAAGTCGCGCTCAAGCTTCCTCGCCGGGAAAAAATCGACGCGCCCGATCGTCTCAGATTGTTTGAGCAGGAAGCCAAAGCCGCGGCGGCGCTCAACCATCCCAACATCGTTCACCTCTACTCGGTCGAGGAATCCGACGGTCAGATCTTCATCACGATGGAGCTCGTGCCGGGCCGCAGCCTGCGCGACCTTCTGCGTGATGGCGCTCCGCTCGCACTCCCCAAGATCCTGGCCCTCACCTCCCAGATGGCCGAAGGCCTCGCGTGTGCTCATGCCGCCGGTGTTCTGCATCGCGATCTCAAGCCCGGGAACGTCATGGTCACCAGCGACGATCGGGTGAAGATTCTCGACTTCGGTGTGGCGAAGCTCTTTCGGCCGCTTTCAGCAGCAGACGCCGAGGCAGAGACCCGACTGGGTGACGAGGTCACGACCGGAATGGTGGTTGGAACGGCCGGCTACATGTCTCCCGAACAAGCGCTCGGGCGGACACTCGACGCTCGGACGGACGTGTTCGCCTTGGGCGTCATGCTCTTCGAGATGGCGACGGGGAGGACTCCGTTTCAAGGCGACACGCCGGCAGCCGTTTTCGATCACCTGTTGAATCGGCTGCCGCCCTCGCCGCTGACGTTGAACCCGGCATTGCCGAGGACGTTGGTGGAGGTCATCGACAACGCCCTCGAGAAGGACCCGGAGCGCCGCTATCGGTCCGCTCGCGACTTTCTGCAAGATTTGAGGCGCGTCGAGGCGTCGATTGCCCGCGTTGCATCCCCCGCGTCCGTCGTGACCGACACAAAGCCGTCGTCGTCGCTCGTCGTCCTTCCGTTCCTCGATATGAGCCCGGAGAAGGATCAGGAGTACTTTTGCAACGGAATCACCGAGGAGATCATCAATACCCTGACGCGGGTTCCAGGATTGCGGGTGATTTCGCGCACATCAGCATTCGCCTTTCAGGGCAAAGGCCTGGACGTCACTGAGATTGGTCGAAGACTGCGAGTTGGAGCAGCGCTCGAGGGAAGCGTTCGTAAGGCAGGAAACCGCGTGCGCGTGACGGCGCAACTGGTGAACGCCGAGGATGGCTATCAGCTCTGGTCGAAGCGTTTCGATCGCGATCTGTCAGACGTCTTCGCGATTCAAGACGAGATTGCCTCGATCATCGTGGGCGAGCTTCGAAGCGGGCTCGCCGGCCCGCCGGCAGGGAAGCGCGGCTCGTTCGACGTCGTGGCGCATGACGCGTACTTCAGAGGGATGTACGCCCTGAACAAATGGCGTGAGGACTCGATGCGGGGCGCCATCGCCGACTTTCGTGAAGCCATCGCACAGGATTCCGGGTTTGCTCCTGCCTACGCCGCGCTGGCCGAGGGGTACATGTGGCTCTACTCGGGCCTGGGCGTCCTTCCCGCGATCGAGACGGTGCCCCACGCTCGATCGGCGATTGAGAAAGCGCTGGCACTTGACCCGACCCTGGCCGATGCGCACAAGGTTGGGGCCCTGATTGCCATGAACCACGACTGGGATCGACGAGGATCGGAGGAGGCACTCACCCGCGCCCTTCAGTACGGTCCGGGTTCGGCGGCGGCGCATTTGTGGAATGCGTGGCGACTCGCGCTGCTCGAGAGGCGGCATGATCAGGCGCTAATCGAACTGGCGGAGGCCGAACGGCTGGATCCGCTCGATCTTCAGGTAAAGACGCAGATCGGTTACGTCCACTATTTCCACCACGATCTGGATCGCGCGGTCGAGCAGTTCGAACGGGTGCTGGGGCTGGAGCCGAACTTCGCGTTCGCGCACTACGCGCTGGGTGACGTCTGTACGCAGAGGGGGCAGTACGACCGGGCATTCGCGGAGTTCAACCAGGCGATCGAGCTGGGCGGCCGATCAGTCAACCACATCGGCGTCCTCGGCTATGCCTATGGCCGTTCTGGAAACCGTGACCGGGCCCTCGAGCATCTCCATGAGCTCGAGGCGCGCGCAGAACAGAGTTACGTGTCCGCGATGTGGACGGCCCTCATCCATCTCGGCTTATCAGATCGCGACCGCCTGTTCGACGGGTTGAATCGCGCGGTCGACGAACGCGATGGCTCACTGATTCTGATCACGGCGGCCGTCGAGTTCGATCCGGTGCGCGGCGATCCCAGATTCAAGTCGCTCCTCGAACGAATGGGGCTGGGATATCTGGCATCGGCGCCAGCCTGAGTGGCGACGTGGACTTCCGCCTGAAGGCGGAAGCCACGCGATCTAGTGTTTAGGATTCGTGGCTTCCGGCTTTAGCCGGAAGATCGGAAGCTCGATCCTGAATCAGCCGATACAGTTCCACGCCAATTTCGGGGGTTCGCGGTCCGTGCGAGCAGGCCGGCGGCCGCGACCAGCGTCAAAATCATCTTCCACTCGGTAAGCAAAGGGGGAGTTCGGAAGTTTCCGAGGCTCTGCCTGGAGCGTTCTAGACTGTCTTTATGGTGACGCTCCACAGTGCGTCCTCAGACACGCTGGACTCATCCTTCCTGCACGAGCTTCGGGTCCTCCTCGACACCGCTTTTTCGGATTTCACCAACGACGACTGGGACCATGCAATCGGCGGAGTCCACGTGTGGTTGATCGGCTCAGGTGGTTTGATCAGCCACGGTTCGCTCGTCGAGCGGACGCTCGTGTGTTCGGGCCAGCGGTTGCGTGTCGGATATGTGGAAGCGGTTGCCACCGCGGCTGTTCACAGGCGCAACGGCCACGGAGCAACGGTCATGAAGCGGATCGGCGACCTGATTCGCGAGCGCTACGTACTGGGTGCGCTCTCGACCGGGACTCACGCGTTTTACGAGACGCTGGGGTGGGAGCGCTGGCGGGGACCGACGTTCGTGGACGGTCCCCGCGGCCGTGAGCGCACACTAGACGACGATGGCAGCATCATGATTCTTCGCACCGCCCGGTCACCGCAGCTTGATCTCGACGGAGAAATCGTCTGCGACTGGCGGCCGGGCGACGCCTGGTAGCGAATGTCGGTCCTCACCTTGTGGGACGCGAGTCTACGCGACCAACGTGTTGTGGAAGGCGGCGATTCGCCAATCGTTGTCGTGCTGCACAAGCACGAGCGTAAACAATGAGCCGTGTTCACCTGCCAGCGGACCCGTCGGTGCGGTGAGCGTGGCCTTCGCGTGGGCAACGAGAACCCCCGGCGCGATCGCTCGCACGTCGGTCGCTTGGTAGCGGACGACGCTGCCCTTGTAGATCGTGTCGAAGATGGCCTGGTGTCCTTTTCCAATGACCTCGCGGGTACGAAAGTGATCACCGCGGATGTTCACGAAGTCAGCGTCTTCGGCAAACGGCCGCGCGAACCCCGCACCATCGGCCGCGTTCCACGCCTGCTCGAGCTCGCCCACGATGTCCGAGACGATGCCGTCGTCAGGAACGGTCATCCGCGATCTCCTCATCCACTCCTCATCCACACCACCGTTGCCATGGTGCCACCGGGCAGTGGGCCGACTAGCATATCCCGGCCGACCGTTTACGGGCGAGTCCGTTTGAGCTCACGGAACCCAAGGTACAATTGGTCGCACTGCAAGACGCGTAGGGCTCACGTCGCTACCGGCATGCAGGCTGACTCGCCGTCATGCCGAACCAACGATCACGACAGGGATCCCGAGAATTCCTTCGCCTCATATTCCAACAGGCGCCCGGCGCGGTCTGGGCGACCGACCGCGGGCTGCGGTTCACCCACGCGCTGGGACGAACGGCGCTGCTCGACGAAGCCGAGTCGCAGCGGCTCTTGGGGACGACCGTTTACGACTTCGTCGGGAGTCGCGATCCAACCGAGCCCTTGATCGCGCACCACCTGGCCGCCCTGATGGGCGACCGGCAGTCGTTCCAATATCTGCGGCGCGGCCGGTGGTTCGCGGTACTGATCGATCCGCTCGTCGACGATACGGGCACGACCGGCGGATGCGTGGGTGCCGCGCTGGACATCACCACGCAACAAGAGACGTCGCAGGAACTCCAGCGATCCGTTTCGCTCCTCAAGGCCACGCTTGACGCGACTGCCGACGGGATCCTCGTGGTCGACCGTCAAGGACACGTCGCAGCGTACAACCGCCGTTTTCTCACGCTCTGGCGTGTGCCCCCGTCGCTGATCGAGACCGGCGACGACTCGGCGCTGCTGTCCTTCGTTTCAGATCAGCTCGAGGATCCGACGGCCTTTCTGGATACCGTTCGTGATCTGTATGCAGTGCCCGATCGAGAAGCCTCCGACGTGCTTCGGTTCAAGGATGGTCGAGTCTTCGAACGGTATTCGATGCCGCAACTCGTCGCGGGCAGCGTGGCTGGCCGCGTCTGGAGCTTCCGGGATGTCACCGAAGGAGAACGACTCCTGCGCCGCGCGACGTTCCTGGCTGATGCGACGCGGCTGCTCTCGTCGCTCGACGTCAAAAGTGCTCTCTCCTCAGTCGCTCAACTCACGGTTCCATATCTCGGCGCCGTCTGCGCGGTGGATCTGATCCACGAGCGCCAGCCCGAACGACTGTTGGTCGCCGGGGGTGAGGGTGATTTTGACCGTGCTCCGGCGCTTCATGCGGGCGCGCTTGGCGGCTATCCGATCATCTACACGGAAGGATCGCGATCGCATATGGCAATCCCGTTACTGTGCCGGGACGAAGTCGTTGGCGCGCTCACCTTCGTCGCGCCCCGGGCGCGGCAGTACACGAAAGACGATCTCGAGTTACCCGAGGAGCTCGGGCGTCGTATCGCGCTTTCGATCGACAATGCGCGACTGTATGAAGGGGCACGACAAGCGATCACCGGCCGCGACGAGTTTCTGTCGATCGCCGCTCACGAGATCAGGGGACCGCTCGCATCGATTCACCTTGCTGCGCAAGGCCTCATACGCGGATCGCTGTCGCCCGCGGCCGCGCGAACGGCGCTCGAGGTGATTCAGCGGGAAGACCGGCGACTCGGCCGATTCGTCGAGGAGTTGCTCGATCTGGGGCGAATTCGGACAGGACAGCTGCACTTCGAGCTCGAGGAAGTCGACCTCGGAACGGTGGTGCGCGATGTGGTCTCGCGATTGTCCGAGGAGCAGGCACCCGCGAATTCGGCCGTCACGGTCACGACCGACGGGGACCTGATGGGCCAATGGGATCGTTTTCGCCTCGAACAAGTCGTCACGAACCTGCTCTCGAATGCGATGCAGTACGGCGAAGGGAAGCCGATCGCTATCACGGCGACCCGGTCGGGCGACCACGCGATTGTCAAAGTCGTCGACCGCGGCACCGGGATCGACCCGGCGCTGCTCAAAACGATTTTTGATCCGTTCCAGCGAGTCGCCGACGCCCGTCACTACGGCGGCCTGGGGCTCGGACTGCATATTGCCAAGACCATTGTCGATGGACTGGGCGGAACCATCACTGTTGAGAGCCGTCTGGGTGCAGGCGCCACTTTTACGGTGGAACTGCCGGTGTCACGGAGCGCTGCCGATGCAACGAGCCTCAATCCTGGTGGTGGATGATGACGACGACGTGCGGACGATGTTGTGCGTCGTGCTGTCCGCCGAAGGCTATCGTGTCGTGGGAGCCGAAAACGGATTGAAAGCCCTCGAGCGTATCCGCAATGACGGGCCGCCCGGGCTGATGTTCGTCGATCTCATGATGCCTTACATGAATGGCGAGGACCTGATCGACGCGCTGAGACAGGATCCGTTGCTGGCAGGGATTCCGGTGGCGATCATTTCCGGGCAGATTACCGATGGTACGGGCGTGCAGACGCCCCCGGTGATCGCCCGTCTGGTCAAGCCGGTCGAGCTCGATGACCTCTTGACGCTCGCTCAACGGTTTGCCGGTCAGATCGCGTAAGCCCACCACCAGCTCACGATCCCTCAGCTTCCAATGGAACAGGCTATAGACTCTCTACGTCTAAGGGTATAGACTTTCTATAGCCAATGGCCCTCCATTCCTCACGACCCGATGCGCGCACGGATCTGCTGCATGGCACGCTCGACATGCTGATCCTCCGGACCCTCCAGTGGGGGCCACAGCACGGCTACGCCATCGGCCAAACCATCCGTGCCCAGTCGTCCGACGTGCTCCAGGTGGAAGCCGGCTCGCTGTATCCCGCCTTGCAGCGGCTCGCCAAGAAAGGCTGGGTCACTTCGAAATGGGGCCAGACCGACGCCAACCAGCGCGCCAAGTTCTATCGGCTCACACCCGACGGCAAAAAGCAGCTCCTTCGCGAGGAGTCGCGATGGGCCGAACTCGTGAACGCGATTGGCCGCGTGATGAAGCCGGCACCGGGGTCCGGATCCGAGGAGTAGCGTGATGTCGATCGTTGCCTGGCTCAAAAGTCTGAAGCGGCGGCAGCTGGACGACGAAGACTTCCGGGAAGAAATTCGCGCGCACCTGGCCATCGCCGAGGACGAGCGCCTCGCCGACGGGGCCGATCGACGGACGGCACACGATGCGGCGTTGAAGGAATTCGGCAACGTCCTGCTCACGACGGAAGCCGCCCGCCGAGTTTGGACCCCGTGGTGGCTCGACGCGTTGCACGATCTCGTGAGCGATGTTCGTTACGCGATCCGTGCTCTCGCGAAGAACCCGGCCTTTTCGCTCACCGTTGTCGGCGTCCTCATGCTCGGCATCGGCCTGAACGCCGCCGTGTTCACCATGGCCAAGGGCCTTGGGCTCAGCCCGCTCGCTGGCGTTGACGGGTCGGCGAGACTCCGAACAATCTTCGCTGAAACGAGTGCGGGACGTGCGCTCGGCGTGTCGTATCCCGACTACCAGTACCTCCGCGATCACGATCAAGCGTTCTCGGGACTCTTCGGCTCGACGCTTGCCACCGTCGGTCTCGGCAGAGGTCGAAGCGCCCGCTCGCTCTGGGCCGAGTTCGTCACCGGGAACTACTTTCAGGTCCTCGGCGTTCGTGCCGAGCGTGGCCGCACCCTCCTGCCGTCGGACGAGATTGCTCCGGGCCGCCATCCGGTCATCGTCCTCAGCGATGGTCTGTGGCGGCGCGACTTCGGCGCCGATCCGGACATCGTCGGCACGACGGTCGAGATCAACAACTACCCGCTGACGGTCGTCGGTGTGGCCGATCCGACGTTCCACGGTACGACCGTGGTGTACGACGTGGAAGTGTTCATTCCGCTGATGATGGCGCCGCAGCTCGGCTTCAACCTTGGGAGCCAGGAGGTGACGCCGTCAGGCATCCTCTCCGACCGCCGCGCCGCTCTCTTCTATCCACAGGGCTACCTGCGGCCGGGCATCAGCCACGCGGACGCCGTGGCGCAGACCGACGCGCTTTGGGCCGCGCGCTCGCGCGATCGGCCGCTCTCGGATGTCGCGCAGCGCCTGAGGGTCGTGCCGTTCTGGCAAACACCGGGCGGCGCCCCGATGCAAATGTTGCCGACGCTGATTGTTGTCACCGCAATGGGTCTGCTGGTCCTCATGATCGCGTGCGCGAACATCGCAGGGCTGGTCCTGGTGCGCGGGGTGTCGCGACGCGGCGAAGTCGCCGTGCGCCTGGCACTCGGCGCGACGCGGACACGGATCGTCCGCTTGCTGATTGTCGAAAACCTCGTCCTTGCCGTGCCTGGCGCCCTTCTTGGAGTACTGCTCGCTCAACGCGCGATTCCGGTTCTGGTCGGGTACGCCGAGTGGCTCGCGGCCCCTGAGCGCGTCTTCTTCAATATCGGCGTCGACGGCGTGGTCATCGGTTTCGCAGCCCTGGTCGCCTGCGGGTGCGCGCTCGTATTTGGATTCGTCCCGGCACTGCAGAGCTCGCGGGTGGATCTCGTGTCGGTGATCAACGAAGACGCGTCGCCGCGTGGCGCGTCGCGGGGACGACTGCGGGCGGGTCTCGTGGTCGCGCAGGTGGCGGTCTCGCTCCTGCTGCTGGTCGGCGCTGGACTGGTCATGCGCAGCCTCGAGGCGGCGCGCCGGGCGAATCCTGGCTTCGACGCGAACCGCGTGACGGCGATCGCGGTGGACCTCAAGCAGAACGGGTATGACGAGCCGCGCGGCCGCGTCTTCTATCGCAAAGTGCTGGACGCCGCGCGTGCCGATCCCGGGACCGAATCAGCCACCCTCGCGGCCTACGCTCCGCTGGCGTTTCTCGACACCCCCGCGCGGCGTGTGGCGATTGAGGGCTATGAACCGCGTCGCGACGAAGATCTCGCCTTTCTGTCGAATACCGTGGGGCCCGACTACTTTCGCACGCTGCGGATCACCCTCATGGCCGGGCGAGCGTTCGAAGACCAGGATGACGAAACCGCACCGCCGGTGGTGATCGTCAACAACACACTCGCCGAACGATTCTGGGGCGGCGCGGCCAACGCTCTGGGCAAGCGCGTCCGGGTGGCCGGTGACGACCCTTCGACCAACTCAGGGCCGACAAGCGGTTGGCGCACGGTGATTGGTGTGGCGGCTGACGTGAAGTACTTGCGCATCGATGAATCACCACGCCCGTACCTCTATCTGCCATTCCTCCAGGCGTACCGTTCGAGCATGATTCTGCACACCCAAGGGCCAGCGCCTGTCGATGTGCTGGTGGACCAGGCGCGCGGGCATGTCGGGGCGCTGGACGCCGATCTGCCGATTTTGTCCGCCAGGCCGCTGACTGAAGGGATCAGCGGCGCGCTGATCTTCTTCAACTTGACAGCGACGATGTTGTTTGTCTTTGGCGTCGCCGGAATGGCGCTGGCCGCGATGGGTACTTACGGACTGGTATCGTATCTTGTCAGACAGAGCACCCACGAAATCGGCATCCGCATGGCGCTCGGCGCGTCGGGCCTGTCGATCGTTCGCCGATTTCTCGCACGAGGCCTGCGCCTCGGCGCGATCGGCGCCGCTCTTGGTACTGTTGCGGCACTGAGCGCGAGCAACCTTCTCGGAAACGTGCTGTTCGGAGTCAGCGCGACCGACACTATCTCCTTCGCGCGTGCGCTGGCCATCGTCCTCGGGACGGTGGTCGTCGCGACCATCGTTCCCGCATGGCGTGCGGCTCGGACGAATCCGCTGAGCGCGCTCCGGCATCAATAGGAAGCTCGGTGCAGCGACCTGCCTATAATGCACAGAGGGACGTGTCGCCTGCACGCGGACGCAGCAAATGGGCTTACTCGAAACCGACCTCATCTTGAGTCCGTCTCAATCCGCCTTCAGCGTTGAAGGGTCGCGTCAACGCGCATCGCAATCGGCCGGCGTCCTTTCCCCGACGGTCGCTCGCAAGATCAACCGCGAAGTCGTCGTCCTGCTCGGATGGGGCCGGGCGGTTCTCTTACAGCTTGCCCATCCACTCGTGGCCGCCGGCGTAAGCGATTACAGCACGTTCAGGTCAGATGGACGTGGATACGCGGCGCGCGCAAGGCGAACCATTGGTGCCATGCTGGCGTTGACCTTCGGCGACGAAGAAGAGGCGCGTGCCATCGCCGCGCAGATCAATGCGATTCACGGTCGAGTCAGCGGCACCCTGCGCGATGCCTCCGGCGTCTTCCCGGCTGGGACGCGCTACTCCGCGCGCGATCCGGATCTGCTGCGTTGGGTTCACGCCACGTTGGTTGATTCAGTGCCGCTCGCGTACGAGCGCTTCGTTGGACCTCTGACCCCCGAGGAAAAGACGCGTTACTGTGCTGAGGCCGCGATGATAGGTCCCTTGCTGGGGATTCCTGGCGGGCTTTTACCGCAGAGTCTCGCAGAGCACGAACGCTACATGGGCGACAAGTTGGGAAGCGGTCAGATTGAAGTCACAGAGAACGCGCGGAGGCTCGCTCATAGCCTGCTGTTTCCACAACTGGGTCCCGCGTCAGGTCTGTTCTCGCTCGTGCGTCTGACAACCATCGGGCTGCTCCCTCCTTCAATCCGCCAGGGGTATGGGTTTTCCTGGGACGTGCAGGATGAGCACGCCCTCGAATCGTTCACGAGACGCGTGCGGCGCGTGCGACAGTGGCTGCCGCCAAGACTCCGGGAATGGCCTGCCGCCCGCGCAGTGACGTAGTGGGAAGTCCCGGGTCGCATTGACGTAGTGGGAAGTCCCGCGTCGCATTGACGTTCGAGCGACACCCGAGCTCGCGAACGAATCGCGTTAGCGATCCAAACAGTCCCTTAGGTAACGTTTTTTCCTCTCTTGTCCAACGTTTTTGTCGCAGGTTGTCAAATTCTGTCTTGGGCGCTGTTGCGAAGAATGAGGCAGATCGATATCCCAGACGGAGGTTTGGCGTTTCAATGAAGATCCGTAAATCTAGTGTCCGTCTCGGTGCAAGAGCGCGCAAGGTGACCGCGCTGATCTGTTGGCTGTGGCTCGTGTCTGCGGTGTCGGCGTCTGCACAGACGACTCTAGCCGTACCGGCCGACCCTGCCACGCCTGGTGCGGGTGTTCCAGTGACGATCACGGGACAACCCGGTCAGTTCTATGTGCTCGTTGGGAGCCCGACGAAATCAGGAATGTCGTACAACGGCATTCCGCTGGAATTTGGTCCTGACTATCAAATCCTCGCGATCGGTGTCCTGGACAACACCGGATCGATTGTTGTGAACGTGGTCCCGCCCTTCATGACGACATCGCTCGACCGCTACTACTTGCAGGCGGCGACGTCAACGGACGGTGTGAATTTTCTGCCGTTCACGGCATCGCCTGGGCGCGTGCTTCTCAACGCGGACATCGCGGGCGCAGGACCGGATGGAACTCCAGGGCCAGAAGGACCGCAAGGCCCGGCCGGCGCGGCTGGAGCCGAGGGGCCAGCGGGACCGGCGGGCGCTCAGGGTCCGGCTGGACCCGCAGGCGCGGCGGGAGCTGCTGGAGCGCAAGGCCCTCAGGGTGATCCTGGACCCGCAGGCGCTGCCGGAGCGCAAGGCCCTCAGGGTGGTCCTGGAGCCACAGGCCCTGCCGGAGCGCAAGGCCCTCAGGGTGATCCAGGCGCGACAGGCGCGACAGGCGCGACTGGTGCGACTGGTGCGACTGGTGCGATTGGCCCCATGGGCCCTATGGGCCCGATCGGGCCGCAGGGTCCCATTGGGCCGCAGGGTCCCGTTGGGCCAACGGGGGATAGCGACACGACGTTCGGCTATGCGGCTGCTCTCGTGGCCGTCGGCAATGGGGCGCCCACAGTCCTCAGCTCCATCAGTCTCAGCGCGGGTTCATATGTATTCACCGGCAAGACGAACGTGTCGAAAACTGGGGGCGGCATCACTTTAGTGACGTGCACCCTCGGGAACGCCACGACGGCGGTGGTGTGGGATACGGTGGCGGTGGGGGTGAACAATACCCGTCCAGACCAGGCGATTCTTCACTTCGCCGCGACGCTCAGCGGCCCTGCCACAATCGAAGTTGCGTGCGCAGGGAAACGATTCGGACGCCAGGGCCACCAACCGCGCGCTCTCGGCAATCCGGGTCGGCGTAATTCAGTAGTCTCACCGTTCGGACTCGTTGCGACCGTCCGAACTTGATCGACAGCGGCGGAGGAGCATTGGTCGACGGACCGGTTCCTCCGCCGTTGCTTTTTTCAGCGCCCTGAGCCTCAACCTTGCCGGGTTTCGATGTTCGCCACGCGAGATCCGGACAGTCCCAGGCGCATCAGGTCTTCACCCCACACCACCTTGCCTTCGAACACTTCCTGGATCTCGTGAACGATTTGCTCGCGGATGCCCGGTAAGTCGATCTGGGCGAGCAGATGCGTCAGCACCAGCGTCTTCACGCCGGCCCGCTTCGCGATGATGGCATTGTCGCGGTGATTGCCGCAGGCAGCCCGGTACGCGGGCGTTGGCTCGGTCCCGCTGAAGTAATGATTCATGTGAATCAGCACATCGCACCCCTTGGCCAACTCCACGATCGTATCGCTGGGGCCGCTATCACCCGTGTAACACACCGATCCTTCCTTGGTGTCGAGCCGCAGGGCGAGGCACTCGAGATAGGGCTGCACGTGCTGCGCATGGCCGACCGTGACTTTCCATCCGTTGCCCTCGATGACGGAGCCGGCATGAATTTCGGTCACGCGCGGCGCGGGCCGGCGGCGCGGCAGCTTTCCTCCGCGCGCCTCGAACACATCGAGGCTGCTGCGATGCTCGACACGCGCACGAATGTCGGGACCGTAGATGCCGTCCTCGCCAAACAGCTGCTCGGTCATCCGCCTCAGAGGCGGAGGTCCGTAGACGGTCAAATCGGGAATGCGGTCGGCCCCCTGATCCCAGCGCTGAAGCACCAGGCGACCGTAGTCCATGCAGTGGTCGTAGTGGACGTGGGTGAAGAAGGCGTGCGTGGTGTCGATCGAGCGATATCCACTTTCGATCAGGCGCTGATGCGCGCCCGGCCCATGGTCCCAGACGATGAGGTCGCCGCCCACGTCGATGACGTAGCCAGAGCTTTGGCGGGTCAGCGATGGCGCGGGCGTCCCCGTCCCGAGCAAGGTGATCGTCAGGGGTTTGGTGGATGTCGCGGGCGTGCTCGTGGGACGGTCCTGATCGGTCGTGGCTCCCGCAATGGCCGGCGACGCGGCCAGGGCAGCGATGAAGTCTCGTCGCTTCACGGCAACACCTCTGCGGCAGACTATACCGCACGGTCCTGAGCCTGAACTCCGAAGGTAAGCGGCTCCGAGTCACAATAGAGATATCTATCCACGAAGAGAGGAAAGTGCGGAATACTCTTCGAGGCGCCGGAACGGGCGGCTCGGATCGCGCCTCGGCGCCGTGGCTTCCGCCTTTAGGCGGAAGATTTCAACGGATGGCTGATCTTCCGGCTGAAGCCGGAAGCCACGGTAGCGCGGCGGTCTTTCAGAAGCATTCGTCGCATGTCATCACCAGTCCCCGTTGATTCCGTCCTCCAGACGATCGGCCGCACGCCGCTCGTTCGTCTTCATCGACTCGTCCCTCCCGGTTCCGCCGCCATCGTCATCAAGCTGGAGTACTTCAATCCAACGGGGTCGTACAAGGATCGAATGGCGCTCGCCATGATCGAAGGCGCCGAGGCGCGCGGCGTCTTGCGACCCGGCATGCGCGTCGTCGAGTTCACGGGTGGCAGCACCGGCTCGTCGCTGGCGATGGTGTGCGCGATGAAGGGCTACCCGTTTCATGCGCTCTCGTCCGACGCGTTTGCGACCGAGAAGCTCGATACGATGCGGGCGTTTGGCGCGGATCTCGAGTTGGTGCCGAGCGATGGCGGCAAGGTGACGCCGGCGTTGTTCGACCGCTTCCGCGCGCGCATCGCTGAACTCACGAAAGACCCGAATACGTATTGGACTGACCAGTTCCACAACGCCGATGCCCTCGACGGCTATGCCAATATCGGGCGCGAGCTGGTCGAGCAGGCCGGCGCGGTGGACGCGTTCGTAGGTGCCGTCGGTACCGCTGGCATGCTGGTCGGTGTGTCGCGTACGCTCAAACAGGCCGGCAGTCAGGCCCGCATCATCGCCCTCGAGCCCTCGACATCGCCCTTCCTGACGACTGGAACGGGCGGTCCGCACCGCGTCGAAGGGACCGCCGCGGGGCTCTGGCCGCCACACCTGATCGCGGGCAGCTATGACGAGGCGCGTGCGATCGATGAAGATGCCGCCCGCGCGATGGCACGCCGCGCCGCCACGGAAGAAGGCGTCTTCGCCGGGACATCGACCGGCCTCAACCTTGTTGGCGCCCTTGCGGTCGCGCGCGAGCTCGGACCCGGGAAGGTGGTGGCCACCGTGGCGGTCGACACCGGACTCAAGTATCTCGCTGGCACTTTGTACAAATAGGCGTCTAGCGAAGCTCCGCCTCAACCCGCCGAGCAGAGACGCGAAGGCTCCGCTTCGCTAGGGCTATGTTTGTTTTGCCCCGCTCGGGGTCCCCGCCGCGCGGACTGTGCGCGGTGGGGTGATCTCCGCGGGGCGAGACATCTTCTAAGGCCCAGCGAAAACTTGCTAATACTCACGATAATGGCCTTAGAAGATGTCTAGCGCGGCTCGATCCCGGACAACGATGGAGTGTTTCCAACCCGGCGAATTCGTCGTGGGCGCCAACCTGCCGTGGATCAACTACGGCATCGATTTCGGAGCGAACCGCTGGCGACCCGCTGGCGGTATTGCGCAAGACGACATGCGAGTCGTGCTGGACGAGAAACTCGCAGGGCTGGCGGCCACGGGCGCGTCCATGGTGCGATGGTTTCTGCTGTGCGATGGTCGCGCGGGGATCCGTTTTTCGGCCGACGGGTCGCCGGAAGGCCTGGACGATTACGTGGTCCCGGACCTCGACGCCGCTCTCGATGCGTTACATGGGCACCGCATGCGAGTCATGTTTGCCATTTTCGACTTCCACTGGTGTAAGCCCCGGCAGTGGACCAATGGTGTTCAGCTTGGCGGACGGCGGCACGTGCTCACTCACCCCGAGCGACGGCACCGGCTGCTTCACGCCGTCGTTCGCCCGATCCTCGAGCGTTATGGCGCCGACGAGCGCGTCTTCGCGTGGGATGTCATCAACGAGCCCGAATGGGTCACTCGCGGACTTGGGGCACGCAATCCGCTGACCGGCATTTCGCGCCGCGTCATGCGCGAGTTCATCGAGGAGGCCGCGCGCCTGATTCATGATGTCACCTCGCATCCCGTCACCGTTGGTTCGGCGGGATCGCGCTGGCGATCGTTCTACCAGGGACTGCCGCTCGATTTCGACCAGGTCCATTGGTACGACACGCTCCAACACGCGCCGCCGTTGGAGACGCCCCTGGCACAACTCGGCTTTGAGCGTCCGGTGTTGCTCGGCGAGTTTCCGACGTGGGCGACCGCCCGTTCGGTCGACGAAATCCTGGCGACCGCGCAGACTGCCGGGTACGCGGGAGCGTTCCACTGGCCGAGCGCCGCTCTCCCCCTTGCAAGTCCTCCGAAAGGAGGGTCCTGATACCGTCCGCAGATTATTTCTTCAACGCGGCTCGCATCCGCGCAAGATGGTGATAGCTATGCCGAACCGCGTGATCTTCGAGCACGAACTGGCTCGTGAGCGGGGCATCGGCATACAGTGACACTGCAGCCGCGCGATCGAGCTCCTCGTCGCTCAAGGCCCGGATCGCGTCCGCGGCTGCGGCGCTGTTGCGACGAAGCAGATCGAGCGCCACCTCTTTCGTGACCGCGTCGAATTCCTTGCTGTGCCCCGCGTTCATCTCATGGACGTCGTCCATGGTGACGCCAGTCACCGGGTTTCCTGCCGCAATGGTCTGTGCCAACTGAACCTCCAGCGGATAGACGCTCGCGACGTGATGCACGATGACGCCGATCGTGCGCCCGTCCTTGGGGAGACGAGTTTGCCACTCCGCATCCGTCAGGGCATTCGCGAAGCTGGCAAGCGCGTGCGCACCTTGCTCGAGGCGATCGGCCAGGCCATTCGCGCGCTGGCTCGAACGCTCCGTGGCCGGGGCCTTCCGATCAGACGCAGTCGTCATACACTTGTCCTTTCGACATCCGCCGACACCATCGTGGGCCGGCAGGTTCACGATAAGTTGGGTTCAGCATCACCGCCATGCCCACGACTCCGATTTACCTTGCGGCCCGTCGGCGAGTGAGGCCCGCTTGCTCCCGCGTCCACACCACATGCTGACCCGTCCAGCGCATGAAAGTTCCGGCGTGAAGGCGGACGTCCTTTCGGATCTGCTGCGCGGGGTTCGACTGACCGGGGCAGTGTACTTCGACTTCGAACTGAGCTCTCCGTGGGTCGTCGCAGCCCCGGCGGGGGCGTGGCGGAGGAAGTCGACAAATGAGACGTTTCCACAGGCGTCCGCAGGGGACTTCCCCTAAGCGGCTCGTAAACCTCAGATCAGTCGCGCGCTGCGGGCTGAGTCATCCAAATGTTGCCAGTGTGCTCACCCAGGTTGAAAACGATCGTGTCAGGCGTCACCGCCACGTCCGGCGCGCCGAGGTAGAGGTTCTTCCACGACAGTCCTCGTCGGTGAAAGTGCTTGATGCTCAACGGCTCTCCTGTCGGGTGCTTCGTCGCCGGATCGAGTCGTTGCGCCCAGAGGCACGGCGAGCCATCACGGTCCGACCAAAAGTACAGAAGGCTGGCGTCTGGCGACCACCCGGGCGCGTCGGCATCGCGGCTGATCACGATCCACTTGCTCTCGGGTGCGACCGCGGACGGTTGTACGTGCGCAACGAACACTTGCGCTGGCGCAAACCTGTTCGTCCTGGCGTTGAATGCGATCCACTGCCCATCTGCGGACAGGCGTGGGTTGTAGATCCCGTAGCCGGGATGACTCAACCATCCAGCGTCGTTCGACGAACCCAGCTGAAGGACGCCCACGCCTGACGGATCCTGGGCCGTCATGTACGTAATCCGGCCGCCATCCGCTGACCACTCTTCCACGGTGCCACAGTCGTCGCACACTTTCTCGGGCGTTCCCCCGGTCGCGGCAACGACAAACATGGGGAACTTGCCATCCTGGCGATACGAATACGCGACCTTCGTTCCATCGTGACTCAGGGCAGGGTAGTGATCCACGGGCATTCGCGTCAGCAGGATCTCCGCGTTGGTCCCAAGCCTCTTCATGAGCACGCCAAACCGTCCTCCTCGCGGCGAACGGTAGACGAGGGTCGCACCATCACCCGACAGCGTGGGATCGTAATCATCAGCGGCATCCTGGGTGACTCGGGTCAGTTCGCCCTGGACTGTCCCGCGGTTCGCATCGATCGGCAGGCTCCAGATGTCTGCTCCCATCGTTCGGCTGACGAACACCATCCGTCCGTCCGCAGTCACCGCGGCGCCGGCTTCGTCCGTCGTGCCGAACGTCGCGCGCTTCACTGTTCCGATGATCCGCCGCTTCTCGGGGGAGATCCCAACTTGCCAGATGTTCGAGGAGTCGCCCACCTTGCCGTGAAAGAGGATCCGGTTTCCCGCGCGCTCCCAGGCATTGGGAAATGGCAGTCCCTGAAACGCCTGGTATCCTTCTTTCACCAGGACTTCACGCGCACCTGCGGGCGCTGGTGCTCCACCGGCAACCGCGGCCACGTACCAATCGACGTTGCCTTCCGGTGAAGTGCCGCGCTGGCGCTGCCCCCAGAACAGCAGGTATCGCCCGTCTGGGGACCACACAGGAGACTGTGCCCGATAGAAATCCGCAGCCACAGCCGTCGCGGGACCGCCGTCGGCCGGAGCGATATAGATCTGGCCGCTGCCGCGTTCGGCCATGCCATAGGCGATCCAATTCCCGTCAGGCGAGAAGCGAGGGGAAAACCCGCCCGCTGCGACCAATCGCTCGTCGCCACCCAGTGTCGGAACGACATAAATACCTCCACCGAGCCGACTGGATTGAAACGCGATTCGGCTGCCATCGGCTGAGAACGACGGGTCGACGTCATCTGCGGCGTGGTCGGTGGCTCTGACCGGCGCGCCGTCCGGCAATTGCTGGACCCAGATGTCGAGGGTGCCTTCACCGCTGCGGTCGGACGCGTACGCGAGGAACTTCCCATCCAGCGAGATCGAAGGATAGTCCGTCCAACCGACGTCGGATGTGAGCCGCGTCAGGAATGGACTCGGCGCGGCAGCCGGCAGAGTCCGAGTCATTTGCCACACGCCAGCGATCACCGTTCCAAACGCAGCGATCGCGAGTCCGCCCACCACGGCGCGTAACACGCGGCGTGCTGGGGGAGAAGCGGAGGGCTCGGCGAGGCCGGACGAATCGGCCTCTTCCCGAAGGTCGTCGAGCGCAACTTTCAGGTCCGCCATTGATTGCCAGCGCCGTTCGGGATTTTTACGGAGACACCGGGCGATCAGTTTCTCGAGATCAGGCGACAGCCCGGGTACCAAACGGCTTGGTGGCTCGGGGTCGGCGGTCAGCACCGCCGCCAGGGTGGATATCCCTGTGTCGCCTCGGAATGCGCGTCGGCCGGCAACCATCTCGTAGAGCACGGCGCCAAAAGAGAAGATGTCCGAACGCGCGTCGACTGGTTTCCCTTCCGCCTGTTCTGGCGACATGTAGGCGGCCGTGCCCAAGATGGTTCCTTCCGCTGTCTGAAGGGGCTGGGCGCCGCCGGTATCGGTCGTGGCGGAGTGATCCATCAGGTCGCCTTCGACGCGCTCGATCAATTTCGCCAGCCCGAAATCGAGAACTTTGATCGCTCCTCGATCGGTGACCATGATGTTGGCGGGCTTGAGGTCACGATGGAGAATTCCGGCGGCGTGCGCGGCCGCCAGCGCGTCCGCGATTTGCACAGCGTACGCGATGGCTTCCTCGGCGCTGAGCCGACCTCGTGCGAGGATGCCGGCGAGCGACGGGCCAGCCACGTACTCCATGGCCATGAAGTCGACGTCGCCATCGCGGCCGATGTCGTAAATCGTGATGATATGAGGGTGATTGAGGGCGGAGGCGGCCTTCGCCTCATGGATGAACCGCTTTCGACGCTCCTCGCTGACCGTGGAATCTGCGCGCAGCAGCTTGACCGCGACCGGCCGGCCCAAACGGCTATCAACGGCGCGGTAGACGCGGCCCATGCCGCCCTCACCGAGGGGCTCCAAGATGTCGTAATGAGCGATCGCTTTGATGCTCATCGGCCAGACTGTTGTATTCACGGTTCGACTTGCGATCCGCCTATTTTGGTCGCGATTTGATCTCCGCCCTCATTTTCTCCCGACGTTCCAGGATCGCGTTGATCTCTTGTGGGTCAAGCCAGGGCTGGAGTGCTCCATCGAGTTGCGCCCGAGTCAGTAGCTCAATCTGCGCCCAGTACGCCTCGTCGATGGCGCTCATCTTCTGATAGAGCAACGGTTCGACCCCAAACGCCCGCGAATGATCGATCAGAATCAGCCCCCCCGCGTTGTCGCGCAGCATATTTCGCTTGTTTCTGTCACGGTTGCCAATGAGGTTGTCGAACATCGTCATTCGTACCAACTGGCCTTCCCAGCGAACTCGGCTTTCTCCGGACGGTATCGCCGGGTCCGCTGCATCGACGACGTTCTCCACCCAGTGTTGGGCGGCGCCCTTGCTGCCCTCGAGCTGACGTTCAACAGTCGGCGGCACGATGTCCATCTTCAAGAGTTTGTCGAGCTCGTACGCGGCGATCTCGGTCTTATAGCTTTCCCTGAAACCGCGATAGATGCCTGGGGGCCGCGTTTTCCACGCCATTCGGGCGACGGGTCCACCCGGCCGAAGCGTGCACTGTGCCAAATTGGGGGCGACCAACCGTATCGTTACGCACTCGGCAGTCTTCAGATACTCTTCGATCTCCTGATTGCGACCGACCCAGGTCTTGGCGCCAAGCTGGTCGGAGGGAATCTGTGCTTGGCCCAAGATAGTCGGCACCCAGACCAGGGATAGGGCGAGTCGTCGCATACTGGACATGAGAGTCTCCTCTGACAAGATACCGGCTTGCGAGCGCGCAGTCCTCATGAAGGTCTCATGGATCGCTAATTTCTGCGGGCCCTATGCGTGTTGTTTTTGGTGAATGCGAGTTCGACTCCGGGCAGCGGGTGGTTTGCCGCCATGGCCGCGTCATTCCGCTTTCGCCCAAGGCTTTGCAGCTCTTGGAGCTCCTTGTCGATCGGCGGCCTGAAGCGGTGGCGAAAACGGAGATTCTCGAGCGCCTCTGGCCAGGAACCTTTGTCACGGACGCCAGCCTCCACAACCTGGTCACAGAAGTCCGAGCCGCGCTCGGCGACTCGCCCCAGGCGCGTCGTTACATCCGCACGGTCCCCCGATTCGGCTACGCGTTTCAGGCGGATGCGCGGCCGGCGGCCGCGCGCCCGACCACTGGCCTTGCGGTTTCAGGCCAGCGGCTCGTCTCGCGGGGTCGCGAGTGGAGTCTCTGCGAAGGCCTGAATCTCGTCGGGCGTGATCGCGACTGCGCGGTGTGCATCGATTCCGCGACACTCTCTCGTCGACACGCCCGGATCGTTGTGACCGGCACCCGGGCCACTCTTGAGGACCTCGGGAGCAAGAACGGCACGTTGGTGAATGGCCACCGCGTCAAAGATCTAGTTGCCCTCGAGGAACATGACGAAATTCAACTCGGGTCGGTGAAGGTAACGTACCGCGTCCACGACGCGCTGCCTTCGACGCTGACTCGGCGAGACAGGCGAGACAAGCCGACAGAGTAGCAGCGGCCGCGTGCAGCGGATCGACCCGTCAGTCGCGCGGTAGCCGATCGACGACGACCTTGCCGTCTTTCATCACCCACTTCACACCGCCGAAGAGGACAGTGATGTCGTTGAGCGGATCCCCTTCGACCGCGACCAGGTCCGCCAGGTAGCCTGGTGCGACCTGGCCCAGCCTGTCGCCCATGCCAAGCAGTGTGGCCGGTACCGTGGTGGCGGAGCTGAGTGCCTGCGCGTTGGTCATGCCCGCCTTGACGAACCAGCCGAGTTCACGCGTGTTCTGACCAAACATCGTGTAGACGGCGTCCGATCCCATGGCCACTCGCACACCCGCCGTGATCGCCCGCCGAACCGATTCGAGATTGCGCTGGAGGTAGTCCTTGAGGGCCACATCTGATCCAGCAGCGAAGCCAAATTCTCCAGCGGCATCGATGTAGTAGCGGTTGTGATCGATCGTCGGTACCCATACGGTGCCACGCTTCGCCATCTCCGCAATCGTCGCATCGTCCAGATCGGCGCCGTGCTCGACCGAGTCCGCTCCGGCGCGCACGGCATCGCGTACGCCGGAGGCGCCGTACGAGTGAATCGCGACTTTCTTGTTCAACGTATGGGCGGCGTCAACGATCGCCTTCATGTCGTCGAAGCTGACGGTTTGCGTACCGTCTACTACCTCGTAACCGCCGCGAGAGCCGAACACTTTGATCCAATCCACTCCGGATTTCACGCGGTCTTCGACCGCCTTCTTCATCGCCTCAGCATCCGGCGGCGTGCCTTGCCGGGCCGAGATTCCCGGGCCCGACGCGACAATGCGAGGACCAACCATGGCTCCCCTCGCGATGAGGTCGCGCATGGCGAGATCCATATCGTTCCCTGCATTCAGATCGCGGACCGTGGTGACTCCTGTCTCGAGTGTTTTGCGCGCGTTCTCTTGCGACAGGTAGACGGTGACTGCGGGAAGGCGACGCTGTCCTCGCGGCCGCGTGTCGGGTTGCTGGTCCCAGAAATAAGTGATGTGGGTGTGAAGATCGATCAGGCCCGGCAGTCCCGAGTATTTGCGCAGATCGATGATCTCGCTGCCCGCCGGAACCGCTTCATCGCCGCTGCCAACGGTCAGAACGCGATCGTTCTTGATGGTCACGACCGCGTTGGTGATCACCTTTGTGCCGTCCCAGAGCTTGCCGAACCGCACGACGCGTGTTTGCGCCGCGGACGAGAGCGGGAAGAGCGCAACGAGAATGGCACCCGCAGTGAAGATGCGGAGAGTGTTCATGGAGGCCGAGCATATCGCGGATGGTCGAGCTCGATTCCACTCGCGTGGCTTCCGGCTTTAGCCGGAAGACCAGCCATCCGCTGGAATCTTCCGCCTCAAGGCGGAAGCCACAGCGCGAGGTTTCCGCGGATAGTGTCCCGCCTTCGCCACCGTCAGGCGCCACGAAACAGACAGCAAGTCGCGGAGGGCGTCGCGGTCGATTCGCGACAGACGCACCAGCACGAGCGGATACTTTTCGTAATAGTCGGTCACGTAGTAGGTCTCGGGCGCATCCTGTAAGAGCCATTCCCGTTCCTCGAGGTCGACCCTGACCACGAGCGTCTGTGGCTCCGCCGACGGATGAGTGGCCAGACCGGCCATGAAGCACCCGCGCACCTTCAGGACCGGCGATCCGTCGTACTTCGTGGTGGCTTCGACGTCCGGTAACGTGAGCCCCACCCACTTGACCCGTTCGAACGTGTCTGCCGCTTTGGTCGGCTTTGCTTTCATAGAGCTCACTACTGGATCTCAGTGGACTGTAACAGCTGAAACCTACTGGCCTACCGCGCTTTGGACTTCCGCCTGAAGGCGGAAGCCACGTGAGATTGTTTGGCCACGCGAGATTGTTTGGCACTCGTGGCTTCCGGCTTTAGCCGGAAGATCGGAGGCTCGAGAATAAATCAGCTGACACACGCCACTAGGCTTTTCGGCGACCCCGTTTGCGCAACGCGTCGAGACTCCACTTGCCCGCACCGGTCGCGGCGAAGTACAGCCACACGAAACAGTACCAGTGCCGCCAATTCGCCACCATTGGCGATGGGCCAGAAGCCTCGGGGGGCATGTGCCTGGAAGTAGGCGACGGCCGTCTCGCCGGACGCAATGAAGGCGATGGGACTGGCAAACAGACCCAACGCGATGGCGGCGCCGCCAAAGACTTCGATGACGCCCGCCAACCCCATCTGAGAGAAGAGCTCGGCCGGCTCCTTCCTGCCGAATCCTCCGAAAAGTTTCGGCAGGCCGTGCTGAAAGAAAAGGAATCCGGCGACGATTCGCAACACCGCGTGCAACGCCGATTGAAACGGCGCAAGGTAACGTTCCATGTGGGTGCTTACGCCGACTGTCGCGCCCGTGCTTACGGCTCCCGAGGCTGAGCCTCAGACCGCCGAGCACGCTCGAGGTTGCGTCCGGTCCCGCTGGGATCGACCATACGGTTGTGGGGACTCTCAGCGTTCTGGCGGGACTCTTTGTGCTGCTTCTGCTTGGCGCGCTCTATCAAGGCCTCGGTGCCCGGCGCCAGAGACGACGGTTCGCGCCGCCAGGCGTGTTGATTGACGTCGGTGGCCATCGGCTGCATGCCACGTGCGCGGGTGAGGGCAGTCCGGTTGTGCTGTTCGAGTCCGGGATTGCCGCCTCGTCGCTCAGTTGGGCCGTCGTCCAGCCGGAGATTGCGACATTCACGCGTGTTTGTGCGTACGATCGCGCCGGTCTGGCGTGGAGCGACGCGCCTACGTGTCCCAGAACCTTTGACCGAATCGTCGACGAGCTGTCCGCCATGCTCGCAGAAATCGCTCCGCGCGACCGATTTGTGCTCGTTGGTCACTCGTTCGGAAGCTTTGTGGTGCGCGCGTACGCTACGCGCCATCCCGATCGGGTCGCAGGCATCGTGCTGATCGACCCGGCCATCGAGTGGCTCGTCGCGACTCCACAGCGTGCCCGTCTCCTCAGGGGCGGCCGACAGTTGTCACGACTGGGTGCGCTCCTCGCCCGCGTTGGCGTTGTCCGCGCGTGCCTCACGCTCCTGACCGGCGGGGCGCCAGGCGTGCCGCGGCACTTCGTGAAGATATTCGGTCCAACCGCCGCGCGAACCCTCGAGCGGCTGGTGGGGGAGGTGCGCAAGCTTCCGCCCAGCGTCCATCCCATCGTTCAGGCGCACTGGTGTCAGCCGAAATGCTTTCACGCCATGGCCGATTATCTTCGGGTTCTCGAACAACACGCGCCTTCGATCGCTACTGTGAGTCCGCCTCGCGACATTCGGACCGTCGTCATATCCAGCGGCGACCAGCCGACGGAGCATCTTGCGGCGCACCGCATCCTGGCCGAAGCATCAATTGATGGCCGCCACGTCGTTGCCACGCGGAGCACCCATTGGGTGCAGTTCGATGAGCCGGAACTAGTCGTCTCGGTTGTTCGCGAGCTGGTCGAGTCACAACGTTTGGCAGTACCGGCAGCCGTCTGAGCGCATCAGAGAACCGGTCCACACGACCAATTTCTGCTACGCTCCCGCCCGTGTCCGGCCAGCTCCACCGCACCCTGCGCTTGCCGCACGCCACCGCGCTCGTGGTTGGCACGATCATCGGGTCGGCGGTTTTCGTCCAGGCGGCAGAAGTAACGCATCACGTTCCGAATATCGTCGGCGTCCTGCTCGTCTGGATCGTGTCGGGCATCCTGACTCTTTTTGGCGCGCTGGCCTGTGCCGAACTGGCGACGGCCTTTCCACGCACGGGCGGCGTCTACGTCTTTCTCCGGGAGATCTACTCGCCCCTGGCCGGCTTCCTGTGGGGCTGGGCGATGTTCTGGGTGATGCACTCCGGCATCATCGCCGCGATGTCGATGGTATTCGCGCGCTATGCGGGTGTCTTCGTGCCGCTGGACGACCGCGGGATGCGTGTCGTGGCGGTCGCAGCTATTCTCGTCAACTCGGCGATCAACTACGCCGGTGTCAAGCGCAGTAGCACATTGCAGACGAGTATCACGGCGACCAAGGTTGTCGCCGTGGCGCTGATTGTCGTCGTGGGCTTTGTACTCGGTTCTCAGTTGCCCTCGCATTATCAGTACTCGGACGCTGGTACGGCGGGCTTCGGGCTCTCTGACGTGCCCATCTCCGAGTTCCTGCTCGCGGTCGTCGCCGGCCTCTTCGCTTTCGGCGGCTGGCACGTGGTGACCTATACCGCCGAGGAAACGGTCGCACCCGAGCGGACGATTCCCCGGGCGCTCGGAATCGGGATCGCGATCGTCACCTTGGCCTATGTCGCACTCAATGCGGTCTATTTCTACATCCTGCCAGTTGACAAGGTCTTGGCGTCGACGCGGGTGGCGGCCGATGCGGCGGCGGTCGTGCTCGGGAATCCCGGGGCCTTGGCCATTTCGGCCCTGGTCATGTTCTCCGTTTTCGGCGCCATGATGGGGAGCATTCTCGCGGCGCCGCGCGTGTACTTCGCGATGGCACGTGATGGGCTGCTCTTTCACTGGGTGAATCACCTTCACCCGCGGTTCGGTACTCCGCATCGGGCCATTGCGCTGCAAGCCATCTGGGCGTCGGTCCTCGTACTCACGGGCACCTATCGTCAGTTGTTTTCGCGCGTGATTTTCACCGAGTGGATCTTCTTCGCGCTCATGGCGGGCGGGATTTTTCTGCTGCGGCAGCGTCCTGGATACCAACCTGCTTATCGTGTCTGGGGTTATCCGTGGGCGCCGATCGTCTTCGTCCTGGCCTCCACGGCCATCGTCATCAACCGGCTGGTCGCGTTTCCGGTCGATAGCGGTGCGGGGCTGGCGCTGGTGGCTGCGGGCATTCCCGTGTACTACCTCTGGGGCCGGCCGCGCCAATTCTCCGAGTCACGATCGACCTCACTGCCGGTTGCCCGGGACTGATGCCAGCCATCGTCGACGTCTTCGCTCACATCCTCACGCCCCGATATCTTCGCGAGCGCAACGCCCGCGCGGGCCCGAGATTCGGGACCCAGTACGCAAAGTACTGGCAGGCGAACCCCGGGCTTACCGATCTCGATGTCCGTTTCCGCGTCATGGATCAGTACCCAGACGTGGTCCAGATTCTGACGGAGGCTGGCCCCAACGTCGAGAGCATCACTTCGCCGCCCGACGCCGCGGAGTGTGCCCGGATCGCAAACGACGAGATGGCGGAGCTCATCGCGAAGCATCCGGCACGCTTTGTGACCGCCTGCGCCTGCCTCCCAATGAGCGATGTCGACGCGGCACTGGCTGAAATGGAGCGCGCAATCACAGTGCTTGGGTTCCGCGGCGTCGAGATGTTCACCGATATCAACGGTAAGCCGCTCGACGCTCCCGAGTTCCTGCCGCTGTTCGAACGGATGCAAGCGTTCGACCTGCCGATTCTTCTGCATCCGCGCCGAACCAACACGACCTCAGACTATTCGGGTGAGGATCGATCGAAGTTTTTGGTCTACACGAACTTCGGCTGGCCGTTCGAGACCTCGCTGGCCATGGCGCGGCTGGCGTTTGGCGGAGTGTTGGAGCGCTGCCCGAATCTGAAGATCATCACCCACCATGCGGGCGGGATGATTCCGTATTTCCACAAGCGCATCGAGCTGGCGTGGGACTTCAACGTCCAGAGGATGGGATACCGCCACGACGGACAGACGCTCACGAAGCGGCCCCTCGACTACTACCGGATGTTCTACTGCGACACCGCCATCCAAGGGAACACCGCGGCCTTGATGTGCGCCTACGAGTTCTTTGGCGCCGATCACATGGTGTTTGCGACCGACACGCCCTACGACGATGAGCTCGGTGCCCGCCTCTATCGTGAGACAATTCCAGCCGTGCAGGCAATGCCGGTTGACGAGCGCAGCCGTCGCCAGATCTTCTCGGGCAACGCCAGCCAATTGTTTCGCCTGCCGTCCTCTGCAAGCCAGCGCGAATAGGAATGTCCAGCGTGTCGCACGCCCTGCTCGCGTTGTGGTTCACCATCGCACTAGATCAGACCGCTGGCGATCAAACGGTGCGGATGGAAGCGTGGTCGCGCGCGCTAGGCGTGTCATGCTCGCACTGCCACGTTGAAGGCGATTTTACGTCCGTCGAGAAACCCACGTTCGAATTCGCGCAGCGTATGGCGAAGATGGTGGACGGCCTCAGCGCTGGACGACTGAAGTCATTCGGTGGAATTACGTGCTGGACCTGTCACCGAGGCGCCACTCGCCCCGCCCGCCTGCTACGCGAGTCGTGGGAGGCGATTGCGACACGCGAACAAGCGGTCTTTACCGGTGCTCATGAGCAGCAGTCCCTTGCCATGAGCGTGTACTCGGCATCGCTGGGTGTCGATTGTTCGCATTGTCACGAGCGTGGAGACTGGGCGAGCGCCTCCAAAGCTCCCCACGGCACCGTCCGGACAATGGCTGGCCTGTTCGACGAGCTCCCAACCTACTTCACCAAGGAGCGCATGCCGCTATTCCAATGCTTCATGTGCCACCAAGGTGCTCCGAAGCCACAGCGCTAACTCCTCGTCACCGCCCGCCCCCTCTTTCCGTCGGCTCGACCGTCGTCTTCAAGAGTGCATCACCTCTCTGTAACGACCATCGATCGACATACGAACGAAACGAAGGGTGAGCGCGGAGTGCAGCAAAACCAGGATCGCGCTGCACCCAGTGTTCGTTGTAAAAGCCGGGGCCGCTGAACATTTTGTCGAGCGTGGCAAAGGCTGCGGCGTGATCCCCGAGTCGCGCATGGATCTGGGCCAGCAGGTAGAGATAGAAAGGAGCTTCGGCCGCGTCCTTGCTCACAGGCAACAGCTCGACCGCGCGTTCGGCATGCCGGATGGCTTGCGCGGCTTGGCCTAGTCCTACGGTTGCCATCGCCATGGCGGCCTCTACCTGATAATCGTCGGGACTGCTCGCGAGCTTCCGTCGAAGGCCCGCGATCGCGGCCGCATAGTTCTTCACCGCCTCCTCGCGCCGGCCCATGCTTTCGTAGACCTGAGCGGCGGCCAGTGACGCGGGGAAGCGGAAGTTCGTCGGCAGCCATGCACCGGGCGGATTCATGGCCTCGATCAGGTCCAGTGCGCGCTGATATCGGCCATCGAACCATTCGAGCCGTGCCAGAAGGCCTCGCACCCGGTCGTCGGCCGGCCATCGGGAGGCCAGTGCGGCTTCGAGCACCGGCCGGGCGGCTCCCACATCGCCGCTCTCACTGAAGCGCAACCAGGCGTCGGGCACCACCGCCCCCGTGAGGTTGGCCGCTCTCGCGATGCCGATGAAGCGGCGGGCTTCGGAGTACTGACGCAGATGCAGGTAGTGGATGGTGATCCACTCGGCTGATGACCCCGGCTCGAGATCGAACGCGCGCTTGAAGGCGGCGAGCGACTCGGCCCAATGGCCTTCCCGCTGCGCGATCAGCCCGAGCAGCTGCCACAGCTCGGCCGAGTTTGGAAGACCAATCTTCGCAATGTCCAGCTCACGGCGTGCGCTCTCGTACTGTCGATCGGTAAACAGCGCCAGGGCGAGTGCGAGGTGACCGTCCGGCAGCCCGGCGTTCAGATCAATGGCCGTCTGTGCCGCACGGAACGCCGCCTGCCGAATCTCGGGTGTGCGGTGCGCGCCGGTACGGTATTGCGACGCGTACACCCGCGCCAGCCAGCTCCAAGCAATGGCAAACCGCGGATCGCGTTCAACGGCCTGCTCGAGTTCCGTCCGCGCATGGGCCTGGCTGGCGGTGTCCGACGTGCCCAGGCGATGCGCAGCGATGCCGCGGAGAAACGCCAGGTAGGCTTCGGTGTCTGCGGTCGGTCGGGCCTCGACGCTGCGGCGCTCGCGCGCATCCAGTGCCACCTGCAACGCACCGGTGACTTGATAGGCGATATCGGCTTGCACCTTGAAGAGGTCGGATATCGAAGTCTCGTACCGCTGCGTCCATACAGTCGTATCGTCGGCCACCCGAATGAGCTTCGGTGTAATCCGCACGCGCATCGCGTCCGAGGCCTGCGCCCAGCGCACCGATCCCTCCACTACGTACGCGACTCCCAAGTCAGCACCGATCGCCTGCAGGCTTTTGCCGCGACGGTCGTACCCGGCGATGGTCGTGCTCGACGGCACCGCCAGTCGGTTGAGGCCGGCCAGGCGGCTGGTGATCTCCTCCGTCATACCGGTGACGAAATGCTCGTCGGCCGGCGAACCCACGTTGAGGAACGGCAACACGGCGATTCGAGTGACGCCCTTGTGATCGGACCGTTCGGCGTCTGCCGTGTTGACCGGCGCGCGGGAGTCGTCCCGCTGGCGCTCTCGCGAGACGGCCACCAACGCGACCGCGACGAGCGCCACGGCAATCAGGCCCCACATCGTCGCCCACCGAATCGTTCTGTCCGCGCCCAAGACCGGCGGGGTGCCGCGCGCCGCTAGGCGTTGGCGCGATCAGCGGCCTATCAGGTCGCTCATCTGCCGAATCGTTCTCGGTCTGGAATCGCTCCGCCACGTCGCCGACAAACCTGTACCCCCGTTTGGGCACCGTTTCGATGAAATGCTCGCCGCCGGCGCTTTCACCGAGCGCGCGACGCAGCATGGAGACGTTCTGCGCGAGATTGTTTTCCTCCACGAACGCATCCGGCCACACGATGTGGAACAGCTCCTCCTTCGTGACCAAACGCCCGTGCCGTTCCACCAGCGCGAGGAGTGTTTCGGTGGCCTTTGGCGTGAGAGAAACGGGACGCCCCTCGTGGAAGAGAACCTTTTCGGCCGCATCCAGGCGGAACGCTGCGAAATCGTAGGAAACCGGGCGTGCAGTCATGGAGTCGGGACGGCTTTCAGAACGGTTTCACGATTTTTTCAGGTCTCGCTAACGATTTCCAGCCCTCGGAGGCGGCATCCTGACGCCCGCTGAAGTACAGGAGGGTTTCCGATGAGAATCAGGATCTTAAGGCAGGTTGCGTCCTCGGCAGTGATCGCGGCGGCCTTGAGCAGCCAGGCACTCGCTCAAACGCCACAGACCAGGGTCGAGGGCGTGATTCAACGACTTCACGGCGCCGCTCGATGCGTCAGGCCCGTGGCAGATTGTGGGTGACTGGACGCTGGCCGTCAACACCGCGACTGGCAAGGTGGATTCCAAGCGGCCCTCAACATGGTGCGCTCGGAGAACCCCAGTCGACAGTCACATACCCATCACGTCGCGATGACCGATGGTCAGGTCACGCCCATCGCCGGAGGGTATCGCATCAGCGGCACTGCCGCGATCACGTCCAATGGCGCGCTGGCTGGCTTCACCGGATCGCCCCTCGATATCGAAATTACCGGGGGTAGTGCGCTGAACTTTTCAATTGAAAGTACGTTCGGCGGATCGGCGGTCGGGCACTTCGGCGATCAGCCGATCGATGGCGTCGTCAATTTTCGGCGGTAGCCGCCGTTCGTCCCGGCTGAGCCGGCGTGGAACGCCGTCGCGCGCCCGCCGCGGACGTGGCGGGCGGCGTTCGGCGGTTACGAATGCTACTTCTTCTGTACACGCCGACGGTATTGACCTTCTGGCCCTGTGCGTTCACACCGGCAGTCGTGACCGTTCGCGTCTTACCATCCTTCGACACCACGCTGGTCGCCGTCTGAACTGTTTTGCCTGCCTTCTTTCGGGTGAACTCGATGGTGTGGCTATCCACGCGTTTGACTGACAGTGCATCCCAATCAGGATTGCCGGTCACCGGGTAATCCTTCCCATCGAAGTTGGCCGTGTAGTCAGTTGCTGCCGGTTTGCCGTCTGCGGACGTCCCCTTGGTGGCGACCTTGATGCCCTGTCCAGCGGCGGAATACACCGATGTCTGTTCCTTAGGTGGGGGGCCGGGCGAGTATTTCGACTTCGCGACATTGAGGACCCACGTTCCCACGTGCGGGTCTCCTTGCGCCACAGCGCCCTGAGGGCTCGTGACGACCAGACTGGCCACTAACAGAGCAACGAAACCGACCGGCGCCACTAAAACCTTCAGAATCCTCATGGGTGCGTCTCCTCGTGTTGCGGAGCATACGCGAAGTCTGATGCATGGATGGCCGAAATCTAACCTGCCCCCTTCGCTTTCCCGCGGGCCGCAGCTTCCTTCGCGCGGAACTTCGCGATGCCCGCAATCAACTTCACCGGGACCGGCTCGGACAGCGGGAAGCGGATCGTGCCTTTGTTGTTCACTTCATATGGTGCGAGTTCGTCCTTGAAGGCTTTCACCAGGCGATCGGTAGAGGGATACAGCGAGTAGTGCTTCTTCCACCCGGCGAAATACAGCACGGTGCTGCCGTGGAGCCGAAAGGCTGGAATTCGGTATGAGATGACTTCCTCGGCGCCCGGCAGGGCTTTGCGGATAGTGGTTCGCACGCGCTTGAGCACGCTCTGCACGGTCCGTGGGAAGTCTGCGATGTATTCGTCGATGTTCTTGGGGGCTGGTTGAGCGGTCTTCATTCGCTTCCTCTCGATGAAGTTACAAGTTACAAGTTCCAAGTTACAAACGCGAACCGCGGACCTTTGACGCGAAGGGAAGAGCGGGGGTTCACCAAACTTCTGCCGCGGAGTTTCCGTCAAAGGAGTCACCGACCTCAAGGTGTACGTGTGTGAACCTGAGGAGAAGGGAGATCGGGATATGCGCCTCACCCAGTGGATCGACGAGTTCCGGGACGACGTGAGGTTTGCGGTTCGACAGCTGCGAAGCTCGGCGGTCGTGTCGACTATCGCCGCCATCACGTTGGCGTTCGGGATCGGCGCCAACAGCGCCATCTTCGCGCTGGTCGACAGGACGCTGCTTCGTCCGCTTCCCTTTCACAACCCCGATCGTCTGGTGATGGCCTGGGAACGGAGCGATTCGTCGCCCCGGGGTCGAGT
>CAWDJL010000010.1:0-146674 GCA_963802675.1 uncultured Acidobacteriota bacterium | reverse complement strand
AAGACCTGCTTTCGCATCTGCTCGACGTGTGTGTCTCGCAGTTAAGCTCGCTTATGCCTTTGCACTCTAAGGCTGATTTCCAAACAGCCTGAGCGAACCTTCGTGCGCCTCCGTTACCGTTTAGGAGGCGACCGCCCCAGTCAAACTACCCGCCTAGCAGTGTCCCGAACCCGGATGACGGGTTGCGGTTAGAACGCCGGAGTCGTAAGGGTGGTATCTCACCGTTGGCTCCCCCAAGACCGAAATCCTGGGTTCAAAGCCTCCCACCTATCCTGCGCATACGACGCCAGCACTCACTACTAAGGTGCAGTAAAGGTGCACGGGGTCTTTTCGTCTTACGGCGGGCAACCGGCGTCTTCACCGGTACCACAAATTCGCAGTGTTCCACGTTGAGACAGCGCTCAAATCGTTACGCCATTCGTGCAGGTCGGAACTTACCCGACAAGGAATTTCGCTACCTTAGGACCGTTATAGTTACGGCCGCCGTTTACCGGGGCTTCAATTCAAGGCGTCGCCTTGCGGCTAACCTCTCCTTTTAACCTTCCGGCACCGGGCAGGCGTCAGACCCTATACGTCGTTTTCGACTTCGCAGAGCCCTGTGTTTTTAGTAAACAGTCGCTTGAGCCTCTTAACTGCAACTCCCGATCGCTTCGTGGCGCGAAGCCACTGACAACAAGGAGCACCCCTTCTCCCGAAGTTACGGGGTAATTTTGCCTAGTTCCTAAACGTAGAGTCACACTTGCGCCTGAGGATATTCTCCTCGCCTACCTGTGTCGGTTTGCGGTACGGGTACCTGGATCTCTCCTTAGAGGCTTTTCTCGGCAGCGTAGCGTCTGCGACTTTGTGAGCCTTGCGGCTCTCGCTCCGGCACCTCAGGGAATGCGATCCAACGGATTTGCCTGCTGGATCCCCCTACATGCCTCAACCTGGCGCCTTTCGGCCCTCTCCAGGCTCGCATAGCTTCCTGCGTCCCCCCATCGTGATAACGATCTCCAGGTAGTTCCGGATTATTAACCGGATGTGCATCCGCTACGCCTTTCGGCCTCGCGTTAGCTCCCGACTAACCCTGAGCGGACGAACCTACCTCAGGAATCCTTAGGCTTGCGGCGGGGAAGATTCTCACTTCCCTTCTCGCTACTTATGCCGGCAGGGTCACTTCCGACCACTCCACCAGTCCTTGTCGGTCTGGCTTCACGGCTGTAGGAACGCTCCTCTACCAATGATGGACCTCGCAAGATCCATCAGTCATCAGCTTCGGTCTTGTGCTTAAGCCCCGTTACATTGTCGGCCCGGAGCCGCTTGACCAGTGAGCTATTACGCTTTCTTTAAAGGATGGCTGCTTCTAAGCCAACCTCCTGGTTGTCTGAGCGTCTCCAGATCCTTTCCCACTTAGCACAAAGTTTGGGACCTTAGCTGGATGTCTGGGCTGTTTCCCTTTTGACTATGAAGCTTAGCCCCCACAGTCTCACTCCCGGATTACGTGTCGATGGCATTCGAAGTTTGGTTGGATTCAGTAACCTGGTAAGGCCCCTAGTCCATCCAGTGCTCTACCACCATCGCCGACCATCCGAGGCTGCCCCTAAAGGCATTTCGAGGAGAACGGGCAATCACGGAATTTGATTAGCCTTTCACCCCTACCCTCAGCTCATCCAAGCTGTTTTCAACCAACACTGGTTCGGACCTCCATACGGTGTTACCCGTACTTCATCCTGGCCAAGGGTAGATCATCCCGCTTCGCGTCTATTCCCAGCGACTCTGTCGCCCTATTCGGACTCGCTTTCGCTGCGGCTCGCTTACGCTTAACCTCGCCACTGAGAATAACTAGCCGGCTCATTATGCAAAAGGCACGCGGTCAGGCATGACCAGCTTACGCTGGCTATAGCCCTCCCACTGCTTGTAGGCATACGGTTTCAGGTACTCTTTCACTCCCCTCACAGGGGTGCTTTTCACCTTTCCCTCACGGTACTGGTTCACTATCGGTCACCAACGAGTATTTAGCCTTACGAGATGGTCCTCGCAGCTTCCCACGGGATTCCACGTGTCCCGCGGTACTCAGGAACCTGTCCACCGAGCCAGATTGTTTTCGTCTACAGGACTGTCACCTTCTCTGGTCCCTCGTTCCAGGGGGTTCGACTAACAATCTGGTTTGTGACTCGGCGGCCTTGCGGCCTAACAGGCCCTACAACCCCAGAGAGCAAGCCCTCTGGTTTGGGCTGTTCCGCGTTCGCTCGCCGCTACTAGCGGAATCACTGACTTGTTTTCTATTCCTGCAGGTACTGAGATGGTTCACTTCCCTGCGTTGCCTTCCACGCGCCTATGAATTCAGCACGGGATACTCCGGGATAAACCAGAGTGGGTTTCCCCATTCGGAAATCCCCGGGTCAAAGCCTGCTTGCGGCTCACCGGGGCTTATCGCAGCTTGCCACGTCCTTCATCGACTGTTGGTGCCAAGGCATTCACCGTACGCCCTTAGTAGCTTGACCAAGTGTTTCACTTACACACTGCGTGTGTGTGATCAAAGAACTACCGATTGCGGGGTATTCAGTTGTCAAAGAACGCCTTGTGGTCCACGGCCTACGGCCCGACGGTCCACAAAGTTGCATTCACGTCGGACGCCGCGCCGTCGAGGCGCGCTGGCGGCGGGCACGTCCTTGCGTCCCATGCCGCCGAGCGAAGGACTGGTGGAGAATACCGGGCTCGAAC
This sequence comes from uncultured Acidobacteriota bacterium, assembly GCA_963802675.1. Taxonomy (GTDB): domain Bacteria; phylum Acidobacteriota; class Vicinamibacteria; order Vicinamibacterales; family UBA2999; genus JACCSI01. The sequence goes on along the minus strand of CAWDJL010000010.1, from coordinate 143,971 downwards.
CGGTGACCTCCTGGTTGCAAACCAGGCGCTCTCCCAGCTGAGCTAATTCCCCGAATTCAATTGTTACGAGTGGTTCTGGCGCAGGTGAGTCATCGAGGCAGGTTCAAACTGTCTTGACCGATTCACCGCGCACTAGCACTTTCGCAACAAGTTCCTTTCGGTTGCCACCGCAGCTCGGCGGCCGTCCAGCCGCATCCATCGAGCCGCCTCGCCGGCTACGGTGGCACCTTGCGTCAATCGCGAGAGAACTGGTGGGCCTGAGTAGATTTGAACTACTGACCCCACGCTTATCAAGCGTGTGCTCTAACCAGCTGAGCTACAGGCCCGTATCTCTGCTCGACTCGGCCCGCCTTCTCCCACCGACACGACTTGTCAAAGAACCACGGGCATGCCCCAGGTTCCTTCAAAACTAGACAGAGCGCTCACCAACCAACCGTGTCGTATCAGATCGATCATTGATTGATCTCGAGGTCTACGGTCTTCAGTCTACGGCCTCCGGCAAGAACGTGAGTTCTTTGACCGTGGACCGTGGGCCGTCGACCGTGGACTGCGATCACTCTAGAAAGGAGGTGATCCAGCCACAGGTTCTCCTACAGCTACCTTGTTACGACTTCACCCCAATCACTGACCATACCTTAGGAACCTGCCTCCCTTGCGGGTTGGCGGGGCTACTTCTAGTACAGCCAGCTTTCGTGATGTGACGGGCGGTGTGTACAAGGCCCGGGAACGTATTCACCGCGGCATGCTGATCCGCGATTACTAGCGATTCCAACTTCATGCCGGCGAGTTGCAGCCGACAATCCGAACTGAGACGGACTTTATGCGATTGGCTCACTCTTGCGAGTTTGCAGCGCTTTGTATCCGCCATTGTAGCACGTGTGTGGCCCTGGACATAAAGGCCATGCTGACTTGACGTCATCCCCACCTTCCTCCGGTTTATCACCGGCAGTCTCCTCAGAGTGCCCAGCTTGACCTGATGGCAACAGAGGACGAGGGTTGCGCTCGTTGCGGGACTTAACCCAACATCTCACGACACGAGCTGACGACAGCCATGCAGCACCTCTGCAGATGCCCTTGCGGGAGCCGACTTTCGCCGGATGTCATCTACAGTTCAAGCCCAGGTAAGGTTCTTCGCGTTGCGTCGAATTGAACCACATGCTCCACCGCTTGTGCGGGCCCCCGTCAATTCCTTTGAGTTTCAGCCTTGCGACCGTACTCCCCAGGCGGAGTGCTTAATGCGTTAGCTTCGGCACGGCAGGGATCGATACCCGCCACACCAAGCACTCATCGTTTAGGGCTAGGACTACCGGGGTATCTAATCCCGTTTGCTCCCCTAGCTTTCGCGCATCAGCGTCAGTGTCGGTCCAGGATGCCGCCTTCGCCACCGGTGTTCCTCCAGATATCTACGCATTTCACCGCTACACCTGGAATTCCACATCCCTCTCCCGCACTCGAGCCCTCCAGTATCAGACGCAGTTCCCAAGTTAAGCCTGGGGATTTCACGTCTGACTAAGAAGGCCGCCTACGCGCCCTTTACGCCCAGTAATTCCGAACAACGCTTGCCACCTCTGTATTACCGCGGCTGCTGGCACAGAGTTAGCCGTGGCTTCCTCAACCGGTACCGTCACTGCCCCGAGCTATTCGCTCGAGACCCGTTCTTCCCGGTCAACAGGAGTTTACAATCCGAAGACCTTCATCCTCCACGCGGCGTTGCGTCGTCAGGCTTGCGCCCATTGCGAACAATTCCCCACTGCTGCCTCCCGTAGGAGTCTGGGCCGTGTCTCAGTCCCAGTGTGGCCGTCCGCCCTCTCAGGCCGGCTACTGATCGTCGCCTTGGTGAGCCGTTACCTCACCAACTAGCTAATCAGGCGCGGGCTCCTCTCCGAGCGTCAGGCCTTAAGTTTCCCTAAGGGCCCCGACTTTGGTTTCCCGGTCTTCAAACCCGGAACGTCATGCGGTTTTAGCGCTCCTTTCGGAACGTTATCCCCCACTCGAAGGTAGATCACCCACGTGTTACTCACCCGTTCGCCACTCTACTCAGGGCCGAAGCCCCTTTCGCGTTCGACTTGCATGTGTTAGGCACGCCGCCAGCGTTGATTCTGAGCCAGGATCAAACTCTCATGTTAAAGGGCTTGTCCGCTCACCGACTCGCCTGGCTAGCGACTCACGTCGCCCCTTTCAAGTCAGCTCGCGGGCATCTTCAACAAAAGGCTTGTGGCTCTTTTGTTGTGTTATCTGTCGGTATTCGACGAACGCCAGAGTCAGCCGAGACCGAAATCCTCGTCCACCCCAACGCCGTCGGCTGATACTCGACGGGCTGGTTTTTTGAACTTTGCTCCCCGTCGCCTTCAACTCGGTGGCCGAAACCACCGGGCGGGAGGCCCGGTAAAGCAAAGCGTGTGCACGCTCTATCTAGTTTTCAAAGAACCAAGGCTCCGTTGGCGCGCGTTGCGCACGGCTGCGCTTCACCACCATCCGGGATTCCCGGCCGCCGGTCTCGAAGCAGCCTTTCGGCTTTCGCTTTCGTTTCGGCGGCGCCCTTTAGGGGAACCTTACGAATTTACGACAAAATTGCCTGCTTTGTCAACTCCTGCGATCGTCCCGCCGAACAGGTTTGGAGAACCGTTGGGAGAGGTGAACCAGGAAGCGGCGCCCTAGACCGAAGACACCGCGCCAAAGCGCATTTCCGATACTACGGAAGTGTGACGAGGGTGTCAACACTCATCGCCGACACACTAACCCAGCGCGTGAGGGCGCCGCGATGGACGCGTCCGCAACCTGTACAAGCCGACGCTCCCGCTGTCCTTTGCGAAGCACGATCACTCGGCCGTCAATGGCGTGATCAATCGTCACGAGGCCACGTTCGTCGGTCACGCGCTGATCATTGAGATATAACCCGCCCTGTTTGATCAAGCGCGTCGCCTCTCCCTTTGAGGCCGCCAGCTCCGCCTTAACCGCCAGCTCGCCAATCAACAGTCCCTTCGCGATCAGCTCGCGGGTGACCGACACCGACGGGACATCCTCGAACACCGTCAGAATCTCGTCGGCCGTTGCGCCGGCCAATGAGCTTCCAAACAACAACGCTGAGGCACGCTCCGCAGCTTCCATTCGCGCCACACCGTGAACCATGGTCGCGACCTCGCGCGCCAGCGTGCGCTGCGCCTCGCGTTGTTCGGGTGCTCGCACGACTGTTTCCGACAACGCGCCGATCGTCGCGGAATCGAGCCACGTAAAGAGCTTGAGATATCGCTCCACATCTCGGTCATCGGTATTCAGCCAGAACTGGTAGAACCGAAACGGCGACGTCAGTTCGGCATCGAGCCACACGGTGCCAGCTTCGGTCTTCCCGAACTTCGACCCGCTCGAGGTCGTCATCAACGGCCACACCAGGCCGTGCACACGCCTTGAACGGACCCTACGAATCAGCTCACAGCCAGCCGTGATGTTGCCCCATTGATCGCTCCCCCCCATCTGCAGGGTGCAGTCGGACACGATCGTGAAGCACCAGGTAATCGTACGCCTGCAGCAACTGGTAGCTGAACTCCGTAAAGCTGATGCCCTCCTCACTCTCCAGGCGTCGGTTCACGGACTCCTTGGCCATCATGTAGTTCACGGTGAAGTGCTTGCCGACGTCACGGAGAAAGTCGAGGAATCCAATCGGACGCAGCCACTCGACGTTGTTTGGCATGAGGGCCGAATTCTGACGGCCAGGCGTGAAGTCGAGAAAGCGTTCGAGCTGCTGTCGAATACCGTGCGCGTTGGCTTCGACCTGTTCGAAGGTGAGAAGCGATCGCTCCAGGCTCTTTCCGCTCGGATCGCCGATGAGACCCGTGCCCCCGCCGACGAGCGCGATCGGGCGGTGGCCAAGCCGCTGTAACCGCGCGAGTCCCATGACCGTCAAGAGATTCCCCACGTGCAGGCTCGCGGCGGTTGGATCGAATCCGATGTAGGCCGTGACCGACTCACGGGCCAAGGCCTCCTCGAGCCCCTCAGTCGTGTCAGACAACATGCCTCGCCATCGCAAATCCTGCAGAAAGTCCATGGGGTCATTATGGAGTAGGGCGCAGGGCACAGGGCGCAGGGCACAGGGAGGGCGGAGGGCAATCGGCCCCTCGATCCCTCCGGCGCCCTGTGCCCTGCGCCCTATGCCCTACAATCACCGTAGATGCGCATCACCCGTCGTGACGCGCTACGAGCATTGGTCGCTACGAGCGTGGGGCTGACCACGGGCCGGATGGCGTACGGCGCTGTGTACGAGCGCCATCGACTGATCCGCGTCGAACAGGACATCCCCGTTTCTGGATTGCCTCCCGCGCTCGACGGTCTGCGCGTGGGGCTCATCACGGACATCCACCACAGCAACACTGTCGCCGCCGAAGATGTCACGCGCGCCGTGACCTTGCTGCACGCGTCCAAGCCCGATCTGGTCGTGCTCGGTGGCGACTACGTGACCTTTGGCAACCGGGCCTACGTCGATGCCGTCGCTGAGTTGCTGTCGCCGCTCGCAGACGCCCCGAACGGGTCGTTCGCAGTTCTCGGCAACCACGACGACGATCGTGATATGCCGGCGGCGCTGTCACGGCGTGGATTCACGGTCCTGAAGGATCAGCGGACGACAATCTCCGTCCGGCACGAAACGCTCGACGTCGTCGGCATCCGGTTCTGGACGAGGCGTATGGAGCACGTCACTCAGGCCCTCAAGGGCGCCGGGCCGACAACCATGCTCCTCGCGCACGATCCGCGCCGACTCACGCAAGCCGCCCAACTGGACGTGCCACTCGTCCTGTCTGGTCACACGCATGGCGGACAGATGCTGCTGCCAGGCGTGGGCGCCATCGCGGCGCGCGAGTTCCCGGTGCTGGCTGGCTTCGCACGCCAGCTGAACACGTCGCTATTCGTGAGCCGAGGCGTGGGCACCGTCTACATGCCGGTTCGGATCAACTGCCCTCCCGATATCGCCGTGCTGACGCTGCGCACGACGTTCGCCCGCTAGACATCTTCTAAGGCCATCATCTTGACAATTGAAGCAAGTTTTCTCCCAGCCTTAGAAGATGTCTCGCCCCGCGGAGCGGGGCGAAACAACATAGCCCTCCCGCGCGTAACGTTCGCAAGGACACGAGTCATCCTTGAGTCCTTCCGTTGTCCCGAACCTCTACGAGTCGACGATCGCGGATCTTCCAACCACCATCCAACACACGCTGAATTGCTTCGGGGTAAAGACGATGCTCCACCTCGAGGATCCTTGCTGCCAGCGTCTCGGCCGTATCATCCGCCAGAACCGGCACCGGTGCTTGTTGCACGATCGGGCCTGCGTCGAGCTCAGCATTGACGAAATGCACCGTGACGCCGGTTACCTTCACTCCGTGGTCGAACGCCTGGCGCTGGGCATCCAGTCCTGGGAAGGCCGGCAGCAGTGAAGGGTGAATGTTCAGGATACGGTTCGGGAACGCGTCGACGAATGTCGCGCTCAGGAGTCGCATGAAGCCCGCGAGGCACACGAGATCGACCTCATGCTGCCGGAGCACCTCGATGAGACGACGGTCGTACTCCGCTCGCGTTCGCAATCCGGCGTGCGGAATCACCACCGTTTCGAGTCCGGCGGCTCGGGCGCGATCGAGACCCTGCGCCCCAGCAATGTTGCAAATGACGATGGCAATCGTCGCGCGAAGGCGGCCGGCGGTGATGGCGTCGATGATGGCTTGAAGATTCGATCCGCGACCCGAAATGAGGATACCCAGGCGAGGCGTCACGTTTTCAGACGTAGGTCACCGAACGATTGCCGGCGGTAATAGTCCCGAGCAAGGTGGGCGTCTCCTTCCGCGTGTGCAGGTCTTCCACCACGGCATCGACCAGCGCGGGGGGGCACACGAGGATCATGCCAATCCCCATGTTGAACGTTCGGAGCATGTCTTCCTCGGGGACGCCGCCAGCCTGCTGGAGCCACCGGAAAATCGCTGGGACCTCCCACGCCGATCGCTCAATGCGCGCTGCCGTGCCTTCGGGCAACACCCGCGGGAGATTGTCTGTGATGCCACCGCCGGTAATGTGCGCAATCCCTTTGATGGCGCCTTTCGCAATCAGCGGATAGATGGCCTGCAGGTACGAGCGATGCGGCGTCAGGAGCACCTCGCCAATCGAGCTCGCGCCCAGTTCCTCGACCTTGCTGTCCACCTTCAAACCGAGGTGCTCGAACACGATGCGACGAGCCAGCGAATAGCCGTTGGTGTGAAGCCCAGTCGAGGGCAATCCGATCAGGGTATCGCCGACGGCTATGCTGCGGCCGTCGATCAACATTTGAGTCTCGACGGCGCCAACGACAAACCCTGCGAGATCGTACTCGCCATCGCCATAGAAACCTGGCATCTCGGCGGTTTCTCCCCCGAGAAGCGCGCACCCATTCTCGCGGCAGCCCCGAGCGAGACCTTCGACGACCTGTTCAGCGACGTCAGGCAGCAGTCGGCCCGTGGCGAGATAGTCGAGAAAGAACAATGGTCGCGCACCCTGCACGAGGATGTCGTTCACGCAGTGATTGACGAGATCCAGCCCGATGGTTCGATGCTGGTTGGCCATGAACGCGACCTTGAGCTTCGTGCCGACACCATCGGCGCTCGAGACCAGAATCGGCCGCTCCCAGGCGGTGGGATCGAGTTGGAACAGCCCGCCAAACGAGCCGATCTCGGAAAGCACCCCCGACGTGAACGTGGAGCGAGCCAGCGTCTTGATTCGGCGCACGGTTTCGTTGCCGGCGTCGATGTCAACACCCGAGGCTTTGTAGTCCATCGCATCAGAAGTCGAGCTTGGTGATCAGTTGCTCGGCAAGCCGACGGGTCGGCGAGCCGTCTGCGGCTGCCCAGTAGCCCCGCCTGACCGCGACAAAGAATTGCTCTTCCTCGAGATCCTCTTCGAGCATGTCAAACCCTTCAGCGACGAGATCCATGGCGCCCGGCCGATCCGGATGGCCTTGAAGCACCTTGAGGAACAGCGGCGAGTTCCGCAGCGCGGTCTTGGCGACGGCCAACGCCAGCGGCGCTCGAATCGGGTCGCGCGATGGAATCCCATCGTTGAGCAGAATCTCGAGCGCTTCGGCAGTTCCCTTGATCGCAATCGCACCCAGGCCAGCTGCCGCCCCCCGTACGAGCTCCTGGTACCCGGGATTGTCGTCGGCGAAGGTCAACACCTTCTGCAGGTAGCCAATGTGCGACGAACAGTTGACGCCCAGCAGACAAATGCCCGCGGCAACCGTCGGCTGAAGCGTCCGACCTCCGGACCGCTGCAACGTTGCGAGAGTGGCCAGCGATTGCTTGTCCCCAATCATTCCGAGCGCGATGACGGCATCGTCCTGAAGTGGGCCCTCGAGCTTGGCCACGTCGGTCAGGCGAGGGATGGCATACGCGTGCTTGAAGTCGCCGAGCGCCTCGATGACCGTGCTGCGAAAGTGATCGACGCCGCGCGTCACGTCGAGTAACAACGCGTCCCGCACTTTGGGATCGTCGCCGACGGCAGCCAGAGCGCGTACCAGCGATGGACGGACGAAGTCACCCTGCTCTTTCTGAAGCGCGGCCAAAAATCGGGGGATGAGTGCCGGATCGGGGTGACGCTCGAAGTAGCCGTACGCAACCTCGCGCAAACGGTCGTTCGGGGAGTCGAGCGCCTCGCGCATCTGGTCCGCTGCGCGCGGGTCGTTGAATCCCGTCAAAAGCACCAGGCTCTTGAATCGAACGTATCCGTCCTTGTGCTCCTGAACGGCTCGCAGCAATGCTGGCACCGCTTGCGCCGCGGGAGCACGCCTCACGACCCGACCCGCTTTGATCCGGGCGGGGTATTCGATATCTCCCAGGTGGTCGATGGCGGACCGCAAGTCGGCATCAGAAGTGGGCGATGGGCCACGCTCCTGCGCGACGACGACGCCGGCGAGGGCCACAATCAGCACCGCCAGGCGGCAGGCGTCAGACGACGCCTTCAGGTTCCTCTTCCGGGAGTGGGATCTTGGTGCCATCAAGCTTGAGCGTCAGCTGCAGGTATGCGTTCTCGTCGCGCGGAAATGCAACCGGGTATTGGCCTGTATAACACGAGGTGCAGTAGTGCTGCCGCCGCGCACCCACGGCCTCGAGCAAACCCTCGAGGCTGAGGTACCGGAGCGAATCCGCACCGACATAGCGTCGAATCTCGTCAAGTGAATGCGTGGCTGCGATCAATTCACTGCGACGAGGTGTGTCGACCCCATAAAAGCAAGGCGATATCGTTGGCGGGCAGCTGATTCGCAGGTGCACCTCGCTCGCCCCCGCCGCTCGCACCATCTTCACGATCTTCCGGCTCGTCGTCCCTCGGACGATCGAATCATCGATGAGCACCACCCGTTGGCCGGCGAGAATGCTCTTCACTGGGTTGAGCTTGACCTTGACCCCGAAGTGCCGGATCGCTTGCGCGGGCTCGATGAAGGTACGACCGACGTAGTGATTGCGGATGAGTCCAAAGCGCAGCGGTATTCGAGCCTCCTCGGCATAGCCGGTCGCGGCGCACACGCCCGAATCGGGAATCGGCACGACCACGTCGACGGCAACGCCGGTTTCGCGCGCCAGCAGCCGGCCGAGATTCGTCCGCACTTCATTGACACTCTGGCCGAACACCTCGCTGTCGGGACGCGCGAAATAGACGTGCTCGAACACGCAGTGCGACAGCTGTCCTCGAGGGAACGCCGTAATCGACTTTACGCCGTTGGGCCCGATCACGACCACTTCGCCGGGCTCGACCTCGCGCACGTAGGACGCGTTGATCAGATCCAGCGCGCAGGTTTCCGAGCACACGACCCACGCATCGCCGAGTTTGCCGAGCGCCAACGGTCGGAAGCCGTGCTGATCGCGCGTCGCAATCAAGTGGTCCTTGGTGAGAATCGCAAACGAGAAGGCGCCGGACAATTGCGTCAGCGACTCGACGAGCGCATCTTCGACACCACTCGCCTGTGATCGAGCGAAGAGGTGCACCAGCACTTCGGTGTCGCTGTTGGTTTGAAAGATCGATCCTTGCTTGATCAGACGCTCACGAATCTCGTTGGCGTTGACAATGTTGCCGTTGTGACAGACGGCAATCTGCCCATGCACACAGTCGATGACAATCGGCTGCGCGTTGGACAGCTTGCTCTCGCCGGCGGTGGAGTATCGCGTGTGACCAATAGCCAACGGGCCAGGCAAGGTGGCGAGCGTCTCCTCGTCGAAGATCTCGCTCACGTAGCCCATCTTACGCACGGTGCGAATCCGCGAGCCATCAGCCGTCGCGATGCCGGCGCTCTCCTGCCCTCGGTGTTGCAGGGCGTACAGTCCGAGATATGCCAGCTTCGAGGCCTCGGTGTGGCCGTAGATGCCGAAGACGCCGCATTCCTCGCGGAACTTATCGAACATCGGTCGTCTCCTGTCTCACTCGCTCAGTCATGCGCCGCTCGATGGCCGTGGACCACAACGTCTCGGCTTCCCCGCGCGCGATGTCAATCATTGCCTGACCGTCAATCGCCAACCGAATGCGATCACCGCCCACCTGACCAATCTCGGCGGCCGCGACCCTCGCCGTGCGCGCCGCGTCGAGCAGGGCCGGAAGCGCCGCGGGAGCCGTCGACACCACGACGCGCGACGCCGACTCGCCGAACAGGGTTGCGGTCACACGAAACGTTTCGGGAACATTGCCCACACTCGCCACGTCGGCAGTGACACCGAACCCGGTGTCGAAGCAACACTCGGCGAGCGCAACGGCCAGGCCGCCTTCGGCACAGTCGTGCGCCGACTCGATGAGCCCGGTTCGAATGCCGTCGATCACCACACGCTGAAGCGCGCGCTCGCGTGTGAGATCCAGGGCCGGAGGGGCGCCTGCAACGCGATCGTGGAGGAGCGCGAGGTACTCGCTGCCGCCCAACTCTCCTCGATTATCGCCCAGCACGACGACGCGAGCGCCAGCCGATCGGAATAATCGTGTCACGGTCCTCGTGGCATCGTCCAGCAATCCGACGACACCCAGGACCGGTGTCGGGTCGATCGCGTCCCCTTCGGTCTCGTTGTACAGGCTCACATTGCCGCCGGTGATCGGGATGTCGAGCGCGCGACAGGCGTCACCAATGCCTCGAATCGCTTCGGCGAGCTGCCACATGATTTCGGCGCGTTCCGGGTTGCCGAAGTTGAGGTTGTTCGTCGCGCCGATTGGCTCGGCCCCGGCGCATGCAACGTTGCGCGCCGACTCGGCGACTGCCAACATTGCCCCGCGATATGGGTCGAGGTAGCAGAAACGCCCGTTGCAGTCGACGGAAACGGCCAGACCGCGAGTGGTCCCCTTGACCCGCACGACGCCCGCTGTCGTTCCCGGCCGTGCGATGGTGTTGGTTCCAACCGTGTGGTCGTACTGCCGATAAGCCCAGCGCTTGCTCGCTATACCAGGTGACGCCAGCAGCGCCTTGAATGCCTGCGTCGGCTCGACAGGCGCGCCAATCTGGTCGAACGGCAGCACCTGCACGCGTCGTTGCCACTCCGGCTCGCTCATGGGCCGACGATAGAGTGGCGCTTCGTCGGTCAGCGCGCGCGTGGGAACGTCCGCAACCAGCGTACCGCGTTCAAATATTCGTACACGACCGGTGCTCGTCACCCGGCCGATCTCGACGGCGTGCAGGTCCCACTTTTCGAAGACCTCGACCACTTCATGCTCGCGGCCCTTCTCGACCACGAGCAGCATGCGCTCCTGAGATTCCGAGAGCATGATTTCATAGGGGGTCATGCCGGTCTCACGCTGCGGGACAGACGTGACCTCGACGTTCATCCCGCTGCCGCCGCGTGAGCTCATCTCGCTGGTCGCGCAGGTGAGCCCGGCCGCGCCCATGTCTTGAATCCCAACTACTGCCCCGGTCTTCAGCACTTCGAGGCAGGCTTCCATCAGGAGCTTCTCCATGAATGGATCACCCACCTGTACCGCCGGCCGCTTTTCAGCCGATGACTCGTCAAACTCCGCCGAAGCCATCGTCGCGCCATGGATGCCGTCGCGACCAGTCTTGGCGCCAACGTAAAAGACCGGGTTGCCCTCGCCTCGAGCCGCGCCCTTGATGATGTCGTCGCGATGGGCAATGCCGAGACACAGGACGTTGACGAGCGGATTGCCGGCGTACTTGTCGTCGAAGTAGATTTCGCCACCGATGGTTGGAATGCCAATGCTGTTGCCGTAGCCGCCGACGCCCGCCACGACACCCGCGAAGATGCGCCGCGCCAACGGCCGATCGAGAGAACCGAAGCGCAGGGCGTTGAGCAACCCGATCGGCCTGGCCCCCATGGTGAAGATGTCGCGGATGATGCCGCCGACGCCAGTGGCGGCGCCCTGATAGGGTTCGATGAACGACGGATGATTGTGCGATTCGATCTTGAACACGGCGCACAACCCCTCACCGATGTCCACGGCACCCGCGTTTTCACCCGGCCCCTGAACGACGCGCGGGCCGGTTGTTGGCAAGGTCTTCAAGTGAACGCGCGAGCTCTTGTAACTGCAGTGCTCCGACCACATCACCGAGAACAAGCCGAGCTCGAGTAGATTGGGCGTCCGGCCCATCAACTCGCCGATGTGATCGTACTCCTCCGGCTTCAGCCCATGTTGGTCGAGCACGCTCCGATCGATGACGGGATTAAGCATGCCGCGCCACACGCTGAGCAAAGTGATTGACGATCGATTGAAAGATGCCTCGGCCATCTGCGCTGCCCAACGACACCTCGCACGCTCGCTCAGGATGCGGCATCAAGCCGACGACGTTCCGCGCGCGATTGCAGATTCCGGCAATGTTGTTGATCGAGCCGTTCGGGTTGGCGGCATCGACCACCTGACCGGCCCGGTCGGCATAGCGAAAGATGATCTGTCGCTGCGATTCCAGCTGACGGATGGTGTCGGCATCAGCGAAGTAGTTCCCTTCGCCGTGTGCGATCGGCAGCTCGAGCACTTGACCAGTGGCGCATGCCGCCGTGAACGGCGTGTCGGTCTGCTCGACCCGCACATGAACATGCGCTGAGACGAACTTGATGTCGCGGTTGCGCACCATCGCCCCGGGCAACAGGCCGGCTTCGAGCAGGACCTGAAAGCCGTTGCAGATGCCCAGCACTGGACCACCGCGCTCCGCGAAGCGCGACACCGCGGTCATGATTGGCGAGAAGCGCGCAATCGCCCCTGTCCTCAGATAGTCCCCATGCGCAAAGCCGCCAGGCAGGATGACGGCATCGGCGCCGCCAAGGTCCGTGTCCTTGTGCCAGATCAGCTCGGCCGGCTGCCCCAGCACGTGACCTGCGGCGTACCAGGCGTCGCGGTCGGAATTCGAGCCAGGAAACACGACAACGGCGAATGTCATGAGTTGCGGCGGTGGGTCTGACGACCCGCCGCTCCTCCGTCACAAAATCTCGACACGATAGCTCTCGATTACGGGATTCGCGAGCAGCTTGTCAGCCATCTCGGTGACCCGCGCCTTCGCGACGCCGGCGTCAGTGCCGTCGAGCTCAACTTCGAAAAACTTCCCCTGCCTCACGTCCCTCACGTCGCTGTACCCGAGAGAGGTGAGGGCCTCGGCAACCACCCGTCCCTGCGGATCGAATACCGATGGCTTCAGCGTGACATATACCCGCGCTCGCATTCGTGCTCCCGCCCTTCAATGACTCTTCGCAAACACCCGAGCGAAGATGCGGTCGACGTTTCGCAACTGTTCGCTCAGGTCGAACGCCTTTTCGATTTCAGGCTCTTTCATGACTTTCACGACGTCCGGATCGCTCAGGAGCAGCGACTTGAACTCCTTCTGCTCATGGAAGGAGCGCATCGCATTACGTTGCACCCATTCGTACGCCTGCTCGCGCGGCACGCCGCGCCGGGCAAGCTCCAGCAGCACCTGCCCCGAAAAGATCACGCCGCGCGATCGTTCGAGGTTCTGGCGCATCCGCTCGGGATACACGACCAATCCGGTGACGATCCGCGTAAACCGCCGGAGCATGTGGTCCAGCGCGATGAAGCTATCGGGCAAGATGACGCGCTCCACCGAGGAGTGCGAGATGTCCCGTTCGTGCCACAGCGCGATGTTCTCGAGCGCGGCCATGGCATTGCCACGCACCAGTCGTGCGAGGCCTACGATCTGCTCGCAGCCGATCGGATTGCGCTTGTGCGGCATCGCCGACGAACCTTTTTGCCCCTTGGCAAACGGCTCTTCGACCTCGCCGATCTCGGTCTTTTGCAGCCCGCGAATCTCGAGCGCAAACTTCTCGAGCGAGGCGGCGGTGATGGCGAGTGCCGTGAGCAGCTCGGCATGACGATCGCGTTGAATCACCTGCGACGAAATCGGCGCTGGCTCCAGTCCCAGGCGCCGGCACACTTCGGCTTCAATCGAGGGATCGAGATGCGCGAAGGTGCCCACGGCGCCAGAGATCTTGCCCACCGCCACCGTCGTGCGGGCGCGCTGAACGCGCGTGATGCTGCGCGTCACTTCGGCATACCAGAGCGCCAGCTTCAGACCAAACGTCATCGGTTCGGCATGTACGCCGTGCGTGCGACCAATCATCGGCGTGAGCCGGTGTTCCTCGGCGCGAGTCGCGATGGCGTGGGACAGCGCGTCGAGATCCGCCAGGATGAGGTCGCACGCCTCGCGCATCTGGATGGCCTGCGCGGTATCCACGACGTCCGAGGACGTCAGACCGAAGTGCAGCCATCTCGCCGAGGGGCCGACTCGTTCGGCAACGGCAGTCGTAAACGCGATCACGTCGTGCTGCGTCGTCTTCTCAATCTCCTCGATGCGTGCGATATCGACGCCTGCTTTGGCCTCGAGATCCTTCACAGCTCCCGCCGGAACGATGCCGGCATCGGCCGTCGCGTGCGCAGCGGCAATCTCGACCTGGAGCCACGTTTCATACCGACGCTGCTCGCTCCAGATTCGGCCCATCTCGGGATGGGTATAGCGTGGAATCACGTCGGTCTCCGGTCTCCGGTCTCCGGTCTCCGGCTTGAGCCGATCGGGCGAACACACGGCAACCGGCAACCGGGGGCCAGGGACCGGGGACCAATTCTCCAGGCGTCAATCAAGCCGCAACTGCTCCCGGGTTAGCTGCAAACCATTGACGCTTCCAAGTACCGTCACGCTCAACCCGTCCCGCGCAAACAGCTCGCCGGTCAGCCGGTGTACGTCGTCCGCGGTCACGCGTTCGATTGATTCGAGCATCTCGTCGAGCGAGTCCTCGCGATCGCGGTAAATCTCCAGGCGGGCGTGATGAGACATGCGGCTCGACGTGCTTTCGAGGTTCAACATCAGCGAGCCCTTGAGATGATCCTTGGCGCGACGCAACTCGTCGGCCGGAATCGGCTCGTTTCGCATCCGGCGTATCTCGCCGACGACGACTTCCACCAGCTCACTCACCACGTCGTTGCCACACCCCGCGTAGATGCTCAAGGCACCGGCGTCCTGGTACGCGCTCATCGATGAGAATACCGAGTAGGCCAGGCCACGACGTTCGCGCACGTTCTGGAACAGCCGTGAGCTCATCGAGCCGCCGAGCACGGTGTTGAGCGCATGGCCCACGTAGCGATCGGCGTGATTCTGCGGCAGCCCTGGCGTTCCCAGACAGACATGACTCTGCTCGAGGTCCTTGTGCCTCACCTGCACAGCGGGAACCACCGACGGGGGGACGTCGCTCGTTGGACTCCCCGTCGCGGTCACGTTCGCAAAGGCCTGCTCAACCAGCGCTTTCACGGCATCGTGCTCGAGATTGCCGACCGCGACCACCACGAAGTTCTGGGCGACGTAGGCGTCCCTGAAGTAGTGCCGGAGCGTGGTCTGATCGAACGCAGACACGGTTGCCGGCAGACCGAGAATCGGGCGACCGAGAGGATGGCCGCTCCAGAACGCCTCCGCGAAGATCTCGTGCACGAGATCATCCGGTGTGTCCTCGACCATCTTGATCTCTTCGAGCACGACCTTTTTCTCGCGTTCGATGTCCTCTGGCGCAAAGACCGGCCGCGACACGAGGTCGGTGAGGATATCGGCCGCGAGCGGGAGATGCTGGTCGAGCACCTTCACGTAGTAGCCCGCGTACTCCTTCGACGTAAACGCGTCGAGTTGTCCGCCGATCGAGTCCACCTGCTGCGCGATGTCCTCCGCCGAGCGGCTCTCGGTGCCCTTGAAGAGCATGTGTTCGACGAAGTGCGCGATCCCTGCATGCGCGGACGGTTCGTGGCGCGAGCCGCGGGTGAGCCAGACGCCGATCGAGACCGAACGCACGTGCGGCATCGCTTCGGTCACGAGACGAAGACCGTTCGCGAGCGTCTCGCGTTGGATGTGGGGCTCAGTCACGCTTGTGATGAAAAGCCTCTAACTCGTTGTAATTAAAGGGATTAAAACCGAATGATATCATGTGGAGGTGACGAGCGCAAGAGCGGTGGATCTCGCTGAACTGGAGCTCCCCGAACTCGAGGCGCTCGTCGCCGAGCGCGGCTCCCCGCGCTTCCACGCGCGCCAGATTTTCCGGTGGATCTGGAAGCGCGGCGTCACCGACGTGACGCGGATGACGGACTTGGGTCACGCTCTGCGCGGGCAGATTGCGAGCTCGTTCGCGATTCGAACCCCGCGCATCCTTCGCCGCGACACCTCGGAAGACGGCACACAAAAGTTCGTGCTCGCGCTCGAAGACGGCAAGCAGATCGAATCCGTTTTCATCCCCGACACACCGGCGCAAACCTTCTGCATCTCGACCCAAGTCGGCTGCGCGATGGGATGTGCGTTTTGTCTGACCGGCAAGATGGGCCTGATTCGACACTTGAGCGCCGGAGAGATCGCCGGGCAGGTGCGCGTCCTGGCTCATGCTCTCGACTTGGACGATCGAACGTTCAACATCGTGCTGATGGGAATGGGCGAACCGCTGCACAACTACGACGCCACCATGAAAGCGCTGAGAATCCTCAACGACCCTCGAGGCCTCGCCGTCAACCCGAAGCGGGTCACGCTGTCGACGGTTGGTATCGTGCCGATGCTCGATCGGCTTGCTCAGGAGGATCTCATGCCAAATCTGGCGGTCTCCCTGCACGCCACGACAGAGGAACAGCGAGCCGCCATCGTCCCACCCACCAAGAAGTACTCCCTGCACGATGTTCTGGAGGCGTGTCGGCGGTTTCCGTTGTCAAAACGAAGTCGCATCACCTTCGAGTATGTCCTGCTCGAACGGGCGAACGACTCGCCCGATGACGCCAGGCGGCTTGCGAAGCTGCTCGCGAACATCAAGGCCAAAGTCAATCTCATTCCGCTGAATGCCGCCCCGGGCATACCGTTCGAACGACCGTCGGACGCACGCGTCGATGCGTTTGCACGCATCCTGGCAGACCGAGGGATAACGGTCTCGGTTCGCAAGAGCCGCGGCCGCGACATCCGCGCGGCCTGCGGTCAGCTCATCGTAGAGGGCCAGCACCGCTCGGCCGGCCAGCAGCTCGCGGCAGCACTACAGTAGGCGGTTGCCGGTTTGCCAGTTGCCAGTTGCCAGTTGCCGGTTGCCAGTTGCCAGTTGCCAGTTGTCCCCGCTTTGAAACTTGTAACTTGAAACTTGTAACTCTATATGTATCATTCCCACATATGGCAGACCCGATTGCTGAAGCAGCTGCTCGCAAGGGCAGCGCCGAGCTGTTGATCCTCGCCGCCCTCGAAGACGGACAACTGCACGGCTACGAGATCGCGCGCGAAATCGCGCGGCGGTCGGACGGACTCCTGACCTTTCACGTGGCATCGCTCTATCCGCTGCTCTATCGACTGGAAGACCGGCGTTGGATCAGCGGCCGCTGGGTTGAAAAGCCAGGGCAACGGCGACGGCGATGCTATCGGCTGACCGCAGAGGGCAAACGCGTGCTGGCTTCGCAACGGAGCCGATGGTCGTCGTTCGTCAACGCGCTGACCAAGGCGGCGGGATTGCGTCATGCGTGACTGGGCGGCTGACATCCGGGCACAGCTTGCGCGGAGCAACGACGACCCACTGCCCGGAGATGTCGTCGACGAGATCGGTCACCACCTCGCCGACCTCCATCGAGCCGCTCTGTTTCGCGGCGAGTCCGTCGATGAGGCCGATCGCATCGTCGAACGCGAGTTGACCAACATCGCCCCGATGGCCGAAGCCATCCGGCGGCGCCGCCAGGCGCGGCCGACAGTGTCCGAGGACCCCTCGTCGTTGTGGGCTGGGTTGTCTCGCGATGTCGCTCACGCGTGGCGAGTCCTCGGCGCGAGGCGGGCGCATTCGACGTTGGTCGTGGTCACGCTGGCCGTGGCCATCGGCGCATGCACGGCGGTCTTCAGCCTCGTCAATTCGTTGATCCTGGGACGCCTGCCGTACGCCGATCCCGAGCGCCTCGTTTTGCTCTGGGAAACGGAAGCGGACGATCGGACGGCGCAATTTATCGTCTCACAGCCGAATTATCGGGACTGGGTCCTGGAAACGCGCAGCTTCGCCACCCTCGGTCTGTGGGAATACAACACCTTCAACGTGTCGGCGACCGTCGACCCGGAGCAGGTTCCCGGCCTGCGCGCATCCTCCTCGCTGTTCAGGGTGCTCGGCGTGCAGCCGGCGTTGGGCCGCGTGTTCACGGCGACCGAAGACGAACCCGGTCATCGCGTCGCCGTGATCTCCGACGCCATTTGGAAGGTTCACTTTGCGGCCGACCCAGGAGTCATCGGACGGGAGATACGGCTGAACGGCAACGTCCATGAAGTCGTCGGCGTGATGCCGGCCGGGTTCGAGTTTCCTCGCAAGGGCACGGGCGTCTGGGTCCCGATTCAGTTCACCGAGCAGGATAAGAATCGGGGCTCGCACTCCTTCTACGTCGCGGGACGGCTGGCCGAGGGGGTCACGTTTGATCAAGCGCGCGACGAGGTCGAGCGACTCGGGGATTCTCTTCGAAGCCGATACGAAGACAACGACGGAGAGAGCGCAACCGTCCAGCGAATGCAGGAATTCGGGCTCTTGAACACGCGACGCACCCTGGTCGCGCTCTCGGGAGCGGTTGCGCTCGTCCTCCTCATCGCGTGCATCAACATCGCCGGGCTGCAAGTGGCGCTTGGCCTGGCGCGACGTCGTGAGTTCGTGACGAGACTCTCAGTCGGTGCGCGCTACGCACACCTGGTGCGCCAGATCCTGGTCGAGAGCCTGTTACTCGCGGGTTTGGGCTGCCTTGGCGGTCTCGGCCTTGCGCTGCTCGTCACCCGATCGGTCGACCTGCTTCTCAGTCCCGGCTTTCGCACCTTGCCGTTTCGCGGTGACGTTCCCATCGCGCTCGACGGCCGCGTCTTGCTGTTCGCAGTCGTCGTCGCGGCTCTTTCAG
This sequence comes from uncultured Acidobacteriota bacterium, assembly GCA_963802675.1. Lineage (GTDB taxonomy): Bacteria > Acidobacteriota > Vicinamibacteria > Vicinamibacterales > UBA2999 > JACCSI01. The sequence goes on along the minus strand of CAWDJL010000010.1, from coordinate 125,644 downwards.
CATTGCTGTTTGCGTTTGCGCCACTGGTTGGATTGAGACGTCAGTCGCTTCAAGCGATGCTGCGAGAGGGCGACCGCGGCGCGACTCGGCTCGCCACCGGCACGCGACGAGCGTTGGTCGGCATCGAAGTCGCCATGGCCATCATCGTGTTGTGTGCGGCGGGCTTGATGATTCGCAGCCTGTCGAGACTGCTGCAGGTGAATCCTGGATTCAATCCCTCGAGGACGCTGGTGATGCAGGTCTCGTTGCCACAAGTTGACACCTATGGGCCTCCGGATCGGGTGGACTTCTGCAGGAACCTCGCCCGAGAAGTGTCAGAGGTGCCAGGAATCGTCAGGTCGAGCGCCATCAGCCACCTGCCATTGAATGGATCCAACTCCAGTCGCGGACTCTTCATCGAAGGTCGGAACCCACCAGGCCCCAATGAGCCGGGCACGTCCGCCAACTATCGGCTGACCTGCCCGGGGTACTTCGCGACGCTCGAGATCCCCCTCCTCGCCGGGCGCGATTTCAGTGATCAGGACGTTCGCGATGGAGCACAGGTTGTGGTCCTCAATCGCGCGACCGCGGAACGCTACTGGCCCAGCGGTGACGCGCTTGGGCAACGCCTCAAGCTGGGCGGCATCAACAGCACCAATCCGTGGTTGACGGTAATCGGGATCGTCGACAACGTCAGGCACTTCGCCCTGGAGTCCCTGCCGGCTCGTGAGATCTACCGCCCATACAGTCAGGCGGCATGGCCGGTCATGACAATCGTCGCCAAGACGGCCGGGGAGCCACTCCAGTGGCAACGTCCCATCAGAGATGCCATCGGGCGCGTCGAGTTGCAGCTGCCAGCCGCCAACCCCCGCTCGCTGGAGGCCGTCGTCAGCGGATCGATCGCGTGGCGTTCGACCCCGATGCGACTACTGACCGGGTTCGCGCTCGTAGGTCTGCTGCTGGTGGCAATCGGTGTCTATGGCGTGCTGGCGTACTACGTCTCACAGCGAAAACGTGAGTTCGGCGTTCGCCTGGCGTTGGGTGCTTCCAAGCCTCGGCTCGTCGCTCTCGTCCTCCAGCAGTCCGCGATGCCGGTGCTCATCGGCGTGATCATCGGTGTCGGCGGATCGCTCATCTCCGGACGCTGGCTCACGGCGCTGCTATACGAGGTCGAGCCCGGTGATCCCGTGGTGCTCATCAGCATCGCCGTGTTGCTCGCGCTGGTTGCAATCGCTTCGAGCTTGATACCTGCTCGACGAGCCGCGATGGTCGACCCGCTGGTCGCACTGCGGGAAGAATGAAACGAAGGACTGGCTTCGCCGGCACCAGGACTCGCTCGCTGACGCTCGCTTCGTTGGAGTCGCTCGCCTATCGGCTCGCTCCTGAGCCTCACTAGCTAGGCGCGAGCCGCGTAGAGCGGCCGGAGTCCAGTCTGCTGCGTCAGCAATCCTTCAGGGAATTACCACTTCCACCAATTCGTTCCTCGCATGCCCTGGAGGAGCAGGTACGCGGAAGTAGTTGTCGGTGACCGCCATCGAACCATCTTCGATCGTCAACGCTGGACGTCGAGTGCCCCGCTGCGATTCGCGAAACCGTTCAGCGAGGTCGCGCGAAATCTCACGTAACCGGTGCGCTCGCATCTTGATCACACTCCCGTGAACCTGACCCGGTAGACGTGAGGCCGCCGTGCCCGGGCGCTCAGAGTATGGGAAGACATGCAGGTGCGTGAGCGGGGACTGCGCGAGGTAGTTCGCGAGCTCGTCGAAGTCCTCAGCGGTCTCGCCCGGGAAGCCAGCGATGACATCCGAGCCGATCGCAGCATGCGGCAACCGGTAGCGGACCCGATCGACGAGGTCCCGGAAGAACTCGATGGTGTAAGGCCGGTTCATGGCTTGCAGCACTCGATTCGAGGCGTGCTGGAGCGGCAGGTGGAAATGCGGCGCGCATCGAAGCTCCAGTGCCGCGAGCGGAAAGTCCATGGGTTCGAGCGAGCTGACGCGGATGAGTGCGGGTGTTTGGGCCAGCACGCGGAGCAATTCGATCAAGCTGCTGGCCGGCTGGAGGTCGCGTCCGTACGACCCGAGATGCACACCCGTCACGGCAATCTCGCGATACCCGGCCTCGATGACGCGGGTGACTTCCGCGCGAATGTCCGGCAGCGTCCGGCTCCGACTTGCGCCACGAGTGGTTGGAATAATGCAGTAGCTGCACGATTCCTCGCAGCCTGTCTGCACGCGCAGCGTCCAGGCCGTGCGCCCCATCAGTCCAGGCGCCAGCGGCCGCCCACACGGACTATCGGTCTCTGTCAGCGAGGACTGGGCTCCATCTATCAGCCTCGCAAGGAACGTGATCGAGTCTTTCTCGCGATTAGGCACCACGCTCGTAACGCCCGGAAGGTTCGCGACCTCTTCCGGACACCGGGTGGCATAGCAGCCAGTGGCAACAATGCGCGCACCGGGATTTTCGCGAGCGACGCGCCGAATGGTTTGGCGGGCGCCCTGGTCCGCGCTCGCCGTCACCGAACAGGTGTTGACGATGACGACATCGGCGTACCCACTGGACACGGAGATGGCACCGCGCGCCTGAAGCTCCGCTTCAATTGCCAACGAATCGGCCTGGTTGACGCGACAGCCGAAGGTAATGACGGAATACTTCATGTCGGTCCACGGTCCACGGTCCACGGTCTACGGTTTAGTCTCGCTGGCTGCCGGCGGACGTTGGCGAGCGGTCCTACCTCGACGCGAGCGCCTTGCGGCCAATGTCCCGACGATACTGCATGCCGTCGAAATGAATCAGCTCGACCGCTTGGTAGGCGCGCTCGATTGCTGCGGCAAACGTTGCTCCGCGAGCAACCACGGTTAAGACCCGACCGCCTGCGGTCACCAACTCTCGACCATCGCTCTTGACACCAGCGTGAAAGACCTGGACGTCGGGACATTCGGCGGCCACTCGTTCGAGCCCCTCGACGCGATCGCCGGTTCGAACGGCGCCCGGGTACCCAGCGGCAGCCAGGACGACGCCGACGTGAGCTTCTGATCTCAGCCTGACGCGGGACGAACGCATCACACCGGTTGCGGCAGCCCACAGAATCGGCGTCAACGGTTCGGCAATCATCGGCAGGACCACTTGCGCTTCGGGATCGCCAAATCGGACATTGAACTCGATGACTTTGGGCCCGTCTGCGGTCAGCATCAATCCGCAATACAAGACACCCCGGTAGGGCATGCCTTCGGCGATGAGGCCCTGCAGGACCCGGCCCACGATTGACGTGAGAATCCGGTTCTCCGTCGCGGCATCAACGAGCGGGCTTGGCGCGAAGGCACCCATGCCGCCGGTATTCGGACCCGCATCGTCTTCGAAGATTCGCTTGTGATCCTGTGCTACGACCAGCGGCACGGCGTGTTCGCCATCGACAAGGACGAAAAACGACACCTCCGGGCCCGTGAGACGCTCTTCCAGAACAACGCGAGCTCCCGCATCGCCAAAGCTGCGCTCCTGCATCGACGCGAGAATCGCCGCTTCAGCCTCGGCCACGGTGTCTGCCACGATCACACCCTTTCCGGCGGCGAGCCCATCCGCTTTCACCACCGGGGCCGGACCAAAGTCGCCGCGTCGGACAACCGCGATGGCTTCGCGGACGTCGCTGCAGACTTCGTAGCGCGCCGTGGGGATCCGATGGCGTCGCATGAAATCCTTCGCGAAGGCCTTGCTGGTCTCCAGCTGCGCTGGCAATCGACGAGGGCCGAAGATAGGGCGGCCACGAGCGCTGAAGAGGTCGGCCACGCCGCGAGCCAGCGGCGCTTCGGGGCCGACCACCGTCAGGTCTACCGGTTCAGCCTCGGCCACGGCCAGCACGGCCTCGGGGTCGGCGGGATCGACCACGACGGTTCGAAACTCTCGGGCGATTCCGGCGTTGCCCGGAGCGCAGATGACGTCATCGACTCCCAGGTCCTGGGCCAGTCTGCGGCACAGCGCGTGTTCGCGGGCGCCCGAGCCCACGACAAGGATTCGCATCTAACTTACTGAATTGAATGGAGTTAGAGTCTCTGACCGAACTGCGAAAACGTGTGATAGCCTAACATATTCGGCCGGTTGAATTTTTCCCGGCCTGAAAGTTCCAACGATTCCAAGGTTCCAGGGTTCCAAGGTTCCAGGGTTCTCGAGGTTCAGTATTCTCCTTGAGCGCAACCGAACCTTGGAACTTTGGAACGCTGGAACCCTGGAAAATTCCATGGGGGAGGGGGTGATTGACATGGCCGAGGTGAAGATCCAAGAGGGCGAATCGATTGAAAGTGCGCTTCGCCGCTTCAAGCGCAAGGTTCAGCAAGAGGACATCATCAAGGACATCAAGAAACACTCCTTCTATCTGAAACCTGGTGACAAGCGTCGCGCCAAGCAGGCGCTGGCCCGCAAACGAAACCGCAAGAAGATGCGCCGAGAAGCCGAGTAGCGGTTAGAATTCACCCCAACTTTCGAGGACACCTCGCATGGACATCGCGGAACGCACGGTGAGTGATGTCACCGTGCTCGATTTGAAGGGCAAGATGACGCTCGGCGAAGGCGACGAGCTCTTGAAGGACAAAATCAACAGCCTGTTGGCCAGCGGCAAGAGGAAGCTGGTCCTGAACCTCGAAGGCGTGCCGTATATCGATTCGGCGGGCCTCGGCGAAATCGTGCGCACGTACACGACCGTTAGCCGTCAAGGCGGCAGCCTCAAGCTGCTCAACCTGACCAAGCGGATCGAGGACCTCCTGGCCATCACGAAGCTTCTGACCGTGTTCGAAACCTACGACACGGAGAACGAGGCCGTGAAGAGCTTCAGCGGCTAACCGCGAGTGGAGATACGGTCCCTGGCTTCCCAGGCTCAGGAGCGCCGGGGGGGGCTTGTGCTCACTGGCCTGTTCGCGTCGATGCGGCCGGAGCAGTGGACGAAGAACTTGCTTGTATTTGCGGCGCTCATCTTTGGGCACCGCTTGTTGGATCCGGCCGCCGTGGGACACTCACTGGCGGCCTTTTTGATTTTTTGCGCCGTCTCGAGCGTCGTTTATCTAGTCAACGACGTCAGCGACCGCGAGGTCGACCAGCTGCACCCGGTCAAGCAACACCGGCCAATTGCCGCCGGCGAGCTTGGGACGACGACGGCGCTGGGCGCGGCAGCCGTAATCGCTGCGGCTGCCATCGCGATGGCGTTCTGGGTGCGGCCCGCACTGGGTTGGATCGTGCTGGCGTATCTGGGCCTGCTGGTCTGGTACATCCCGCGCGCTCAAGCATGTAGTGATTCTTGATGTGCTGACGATTGCGATGGGCTTCGTGCTGCGGGCGGCCGGTGGCGCCGCAGCCATTGCCGTTCCGATGAGCTCGTGGCTGCTCGTCTGCACGATTCTGTTGGCGCTGTTCCTGGGATTGAGCAAGCGACGTCACGAACTGACGCTGCTCACCTCAGACGCCGCGGGACACCGACGAATTCTGGAGGAATACAACCCGTATCTGCTCGATCAGATGATCAGTGTGGTCACGGCGTCGACGCTGATGGCCTACATCATCTACTGTGCGAGCCCAGAGACGACTGAGAAGTTCGGCACGAATCAACTGGTGCTGACCACCCCGTTTCCGATTTACGGCATCTTTCGCTACCTCTATCTCGTGCATCAGCGCGGGGCTGGTAGCCCGTCCGAGCTGCTGTTGACGGATCGACCACTCGTCGCCTGCATTGCCCTCTGGGGTCTCGCAGTGATTGGCATCATCTATCGACCGTTCGGGCTGTAGTCCAAGAGACAAGGCGTCAGTTTTCAGTTGCCAGTTTTCAGTTCAAAGGAGGGTCCACCTTTGAACTAGTAACCGGCAACTGGCAACTGACAGCGAAGGGACTATAAGTTGCGTTCGAAGGTCGCGATTCTCAAGACATCGCCCGGATCGGTCCTACGGGACTACCACGAGCTGATGAACCTCGCGGGGTATCAGGATGTTCTGTCGAAGGACGTCGATACGGCGCTGAAGGTCAACATCTCGTGGCATTTCTTCTTCCCCGGCTCGTCGACGACCCCGTGGCAACTGGATGGCGTGATTCGAGCGATGAAGCGGGACGGTTATCGGTCCGATCTGATTCACGCGTGTCACAACCGGACGGTCGTCATCGACGCCCAACTCGGCGAACGCGAGAACAAGCAGCTCCCGGTGGTCCAAGCCCACGGGCTGCGCAACATCCACCTCTACGAAGCCGACGAGGAGTGGATCCACATTCGCGACGCGGTCGGGGACCTCGCCGACAGGTTCCTGGTTCTCAATGAGGTGTATCGCGACGGTTTCATGATTCCGCGGCGGTTCATCGGCGAAAACATCCTTCACCTGCCGACGATCAAGACGCATGTGTTCACCACCACAACGGGGGCGATGAAGAACGCCTTCGGGGGGCTCTTGAACGAACGGCGCCACTGGACCCATCCCGTGATTCACGAGACCCTGGTCGACCTGTTGATGATCCAACAACGGATTCATCGCGGTGTGTTCGCCGTGATGGACGGAACGTTTGCCGGTGACGGACCCGGCCCGCGCTGCATGATTCCCTACGCGAAGAACGTCATCCTCGCCAGCGCCGATCAAGTAGCTATCGACGCGGTCGCGGCCCGACTCATGGGCTTCGATCCCCTGAGCATCAAGTACATCCGATTGGCGCACGACGCGGGGCTCGGATGCGGCGATCCCCGGGAGATCGAGATCGTGGGCAACGAGCAGGCAGCGGCCGAAAACTGGCACTTCGTCGGCCCGTTCCACAGAATGACGTTTGCCGCGCGAATGCAACATCTCATCTATTGGGGGCCGCTTCGCAAGCCCATCGAGTGGTCCCTGAAGACGGTTCTGGCGCCATGGGCGTACATCGCCAGCGTCATCTATCACGATAGCTACTGGTACCCCTGGCACGCAGAGCGCATCACGAAGCAGGTGCTTGCGAGTCCATGGGGCCGCCTGTTTCAGAACTGGGGGCAGGTGCGGTCCGATGACAACGGCTTCCCTGATGTCGGCGAGCAACCGGCTATCGCACCGCGAGCAGGAGCGCGCGCTCTGGCTCACTCCATCGGCGTTCTCGGGACCTGCATCAAAGAAGCCCCAGAGTTCGCCAGCCGCCGTCGCCGCCGAGCACGGCAGACGCCGCATGAAGCGGCGTGAGGACACGAAATGGCTGATTTCAACATCCGCTCCGAGTCGATCGACGTCGAGCAGATCATGCGCCAGATACGCTCGCGCATCCAGGAGAAGCGCGGCGTGGACTACACGGAAGAACAAATTCGAGAGCTCGCGTCGGTGCGACTCGAGAAGTTTCTCGACCCGAAGAACCTCCGCTCCGACTTGATCGAGCAGTTCCGCCGAAGTCGACAGTTCCCGCCCGGTGAGCTCGGGCCGATTCAACCGCCCTACGAGTTCTCGGATCAGACGCTCTTCACGTCCCACCGTGGGCCGCTGCGTTTCATCCGCCGACTCCTGAACCCGGTCTTGAAGTTGTTTTTCAACCCCAATACCTTGAATCAGGTCCTGCATGCACAGGCCCAGTTCAACAGTGACATGCTCCAGCGCGACAGGGATTGGCAGACGCTCTACTACGAGGTCCTTCACAACCTGGTCCTCGAGACCACGCGCAGCGGCATCGAGGTCAGGAACATGAAGATGCGGCTCGAGGCGCTCTCCAGTCGTCTGGAGTTCAGCGAGCGGCGCGTTCGGGCGCTCGAAGGCGTCGTCCAGTACCGTCCGGAAATCGTTCGCGTGAGCGACCGCGATCGCGAGCGACACCACGAGCGGCAGGCCCCACGGGGGACCAGCGAGGGGCAGTCCGATTCCACCACGACGGGAGCGCCGCAGGCGGATGGCGCACCGGCGTCAGGCGACCTGGCCGCGTCAAGTGTGTCAGCCGACCCCGGCGCGCGTCGGCGCCGAAGACGTCGGCGCGGGCGTCGTGGTCCAGGTCTCGCCGCCGTCGGACCTGCTGGCCCGGAAAGTTCGGCGCAGACAGTCGGGGAGCAGCCTGCGGACGTTATCCACGGTGATGTCGATGCGGTCGCCGGCGATAACGTTTTTGACAACGGCGATGAGGACGAGGCGCCCATCCAGGCGTCTGAGCCATCAGCGACGCCAGACGAGGGCGACGCCGATCAACCGGATCCGTTGACGCCGAACGATCCAGACCGCCAGTGAAGATCGCCGTTGTCGTCCAGCGCTACGGCGCAGACATCAATGGTGGCGCAGAGCTGCACGCACGCTACATCGCCGAGCATCTCGCACGCCACGCCGCGGTCGAAGTGCTCACGACCTGCGCCACCGACTACATCACCTGGCGGAACGCGTTACCGCCGGGAGAGGAGATGGTCCATGGCGTGAAGGTCCGTCGCTTTCCGGTCGCACAGGAACGCGAACCGGACACCTTCGGCAAACTGTCGCAACGGGTGTTCACGAAACGCCATTCGCTGCGCCAGGAGTTGGCCTGGCTCGAGGCCGAGGGACCGGCAAGCCCGGCTCTGATCTCGTTCATTCGAGACCACGAGCACTCCTTCGACTTCTTCATCTTCTTCAGTTTCCGTTACTACCACGCGTACCACGGAGTGCGTGCGGTCGCACCCAAGGCTCTTCTGGTTCCGACCGCCGAACGTGATGGCGCGCTGGGGCTCGGTATCTTTGCTCCCGTCTTTCGCAGCGTGCGCGCACTCATGTACAACTCGCTCGAGGAACGTGCGCTGATCCAGACCATTTCGGGCAACCACGGCGTGCCTGGGGTCGTGGTCGGCATCGGATCCGACATTCCCGATCACCGCGACGCTGCACGCTTCCGGCAGAAGTTCAACATTCACGATCGGTTCGCGATCTTCATCGGCCGCATCGACGAGAACAAAGGCTGTCGCGAGCTCTTCAATTATTTCCTCCGCTACTTGAATATCGTCTCCCGTGGCGTGCACCTGGTTCTCATCGGCAAACCCATCATCCCGATTCCTCAGCACCCGAGAATTCATCACCTGGGCTTCGTCGGCGATCAGGACAAATTCGATGCCCTGGCCGCTGCCGAGCTGCTGATCATGCCGTCGTACTTCGAAAGCCTCTCGATGGTTGTGCTCGAAGCGTGGGCGCTCGGTAAGCCCGTGCTGGCCAATGGCCGCTGTGATGTGTTGAAGGGACAGTGCATCCGGAGCAACGGAGGCCTGTATTACGAGAATTTCCAGGAGTTTCTCGAGACACTCCGGATGATCGACTTCAGCCCATCGTTCGCTAACAGTCTCGGGCGCAACGGGCAGGAGTACTTTGCGCGTCACTACTCGTGGCCGGTGATCGAGCGCAAGTATCTCGACATGCTCGAACGGTTGTCGCGCGAGCCACAGCAGCGCCCGATTGACACGGGGCCGGGATGGTTCGGCCGGCTGTTTCGCAATCACCCACCGGCAGACGAGGTCGTCGCGGCGCTCCCGACAGGTCCATCGTCGGATGACGAATCAACGTCAACCACGATCGAATCTCCCACTCGTGATCGGTCGGAGGCTGGCATCCCCGTTGCCAACCAGCTGTCCTTGCGACCTTCACCCAGCGGGGACCGCGGCACCGAGCTACGCCCCACCTATCGCCCGCAGTCCCAGGCATCGCGCCAGGATCGGCGTTCCACACGACCCGGCTCACGAGGACCCCACGCTACAACGGCGTCGGCCGAATAACCGCCCGCGCCGACGTTCGGGCAACAGGTGAGCATGCCGCCCGCAGTTCACCAGGTATTGGCCACGCTTGGGTACGGCGACGCAATCGGCAACGAAGTGCTTGGCATTCAGCGGGTGCTTCGAGGTGCAGGATACGAGTCGGAGATCTTCGTCGAGACCGCCGATCGGCGACTCGAACACCTGACCGTGGACTATCGCGAGCTGACTGGTGCAAGCAGTCCCGATAACGTCCTGATCCATCACTTTTCGATCGGGTCGCGCGCTTCCCGGATTGCCTACGCGCTTCCCGATCGCATGGTGCTCATCTACCACAACATCACCCCACCCGCGTACTTCATCGACGTTCACCCGCTGCTCACGCAGCAGTGTTTTCTGGGACGACGGGAGCTGGGTTTTTACGCGACGCGATGCGACCTTGCGCTCGGTGATTCCGAGTACAACCGGCTCGAGCTCGAGGCCGCGGGGTTTCCTCGAACCGATGTGTTGCCGGTCGTTCCAGGCTTCTCCCATCTCGCAGGCCCACCCAACTACCTGCAGGCTCGAGCCTTCGATGACGACTGGGTCAACGTGCTCTTTGTCGGACGCTTGATTCCCAACAAGCGCATCGAGGACGTCGTCCGCTGGTTTTACTCGTACAAGCGTTGGCACAATCCGCGCTCTCGGCTGCTGCTGGTCGGGTCACATGCCGGGTTCGAGCGTTACATCGCGATGCTCCATCAGTTCATCGCCCGAATCGGCGCAACCGATATTTACTTGCAAGGCCACGTCACCAACGAAGAGTTGGTGGCGTACTACGAGCTATCTGATGTGTTCCTGTGTGCCAGCGAACACGAAGGATTCTGCGTGCCGCTCATCGAGGCGTTTCATATGGGCGTGCCGGTGATCGCCTACGCCGCAGCGGCAGTGCCTGCCACGATGGACGGTGGCGGCATTTTGCTCACCGACAAGAATCCAGCGGAAGTGGCGGCGTTGATCGACGCACTCGTCACCAACGAAGCGTTTCACGATGGCGTCGTTCGCAGCCAGGATGAAGCGCTGGAACGACTCGAGGCCCGGGATTTCGACGGGATGGTGTTGCGTTTCGTGGACCGCGTACGGCGGCAGCCACGCCTTCCGCACCCGTTGACCAGCCTGGACTTCTGGGAGCAGGTCGAGGTCGCCGAGGAACTGGAGGACGTGCGGTGCCATCGACCAGCGGCATTTCAGGCGCTGCCGAGGCGAAGGGGCGATCAGTGATTGTGAACCAATGGGTTCCGGCCGCACACACCGGCGATGCGATTGGCGACAGCGCGCGTCGGGTCAGGACCCTCTTGCGCCGCCAGGGTCACCAGGCAGAAATCTACGCGCTGACCATCGACGAGGACCTGCGCGGCGAGATTCGACCCTTTGCGAGCCGCGAGGCCGGCGCTGGCGACGTCACGATCCTGCATTACGCCGTGCCGTCGCCCATGACCGAGGCCTTTGCTCGCCTGCGACACGGTCGGGTGCTGCAGTACCACAACGTCACACCAGCCCATTTCTTTGCGCCGTATGATGCGGGCGTCTTTCGGTTGGCCACCCTCGGGCGCGAGGAACTCGCGACGCTGGTTGGACGCACTGACGCCGCGCTGGGCGATTCCGAGTTCAACCGCTGCGAGCTGACCGCGCTGGGGTTTACCAACACCGCCGTGTTCCCGATTGCCGTCGACCCCGACCGCATCCGCCAGGCGCCGCCCCGACCCGCGCTCGAGCAGGTGCTCTCCGACGGCTTGACGAACTTCCTGTTCGTCGGACGCGTCGTGCCGAACAAGAAGATCGAGGACCACATTCGCCTGGCGGAGCACTACAAGCGATACGTCGACACCGATTATCGATTCATCTTCGTCGGCAAAACCGATGGCGTACCGCGCTACTACAACACGGTGCGAGGCTTGATCGAGGAATACCAGATGCCCTCCGACCGCTTTGTCTTTACCGGCAGCGTACCCGACGAGGACCTGGCAACCTATTACCGAACGGCGAGTGTCTATATCTCGCTGTCTGAACACGAAGGATTCTGCGTGCCGCTGCTCGAGGCGATGGCGGCAGACGTGCCGGTGCTGGCGTATGCCTCGACCGCGGTGCCTGACACGCTCGGTGGCGCCGGCGTGCAGTTTGCGCCCAAGGATCTGGAACACGCCGCGGAGCTGCTCGGCGAGCTCACCTTCAACGACCACTTTCGAGCCCGCGTCATCGACGGCCAGCGACGACGCCTCGAAGACTTTGGCGATGATCGGATCCTCCGCGATCTGGATCACCTTCTTGCGATGGTGCATTGATGCGGATCGGCTTTGTCGTCCAGCGATACGGAGCCGAGATTCTCGGCGGCTCAGAGTACCACTGCCGGTTGATCGCCGAACGCGTGGCGCTTCGACATGATGTCGAAGTCATTACGACGTGCGCCCGCGACTACGTCACGTGGAAGAACGACTACCCGGAAGGCAGCGACCGCATTCGGGGCGTCACGGTGCGCCGATTCGCCAACGCACATTCTCGCGACATCGGCGCCTTCAATCGCTACTCCGATTGGATTTTCGCGAACGACCACACGCGAGACGACGAGCTGCGCTGGCTCGAGATGCAGGGGCCATGGTCTCCGGCGTTGTTGGAGTATCTCAGGCGGCACCACCGATCGTACGACGCGTTGGTCTTCTTCACCTATCTGTACGCCCCTACCGTGCTGGGGCTCGAAATCGACCCTGGCCGGTCGATCCTGGTCCCCACCGCTCACGACGAACCCGCGATTCATCTGAGCATCTATCGGGACATGTTTCGGCTGCCGGCCGCGATCGCGTTCAACACCGAATCAGAGAAGAACTTTCTCAAGACCACCTTCGAATTCCGAGCCAGCCTGGAAGAGACGGTCGGCTGTGGCGTCGACCTGTTGCAGGGCGAGGGCGATGGACCACCCAGCACAGGTCCGACCGCACCGGCAGACGATGAGGAGGTGGACGTCTTCGCTCAGCTCAAGGCGCGCGGCATCGCGTTCCGGCGTCGCCATCGACTCCAGGGCCAGTTCCTGCTGTACGGCGGCCGTATCGACGCGGGGAAGGGGTGCGAAGAGCTGCTCGAGTACTTCACCAGCTACAAGGAGCAGGGGGGAGACGCGTCGCTCGTCCTGATGGGCGTCAAGCTAATGCAGATTCCCGAGGTGCCCTGGGTGCAGTTCGCTGGCCTGCTCTCGGAGCGCGAACGGCTTCAGGCGCTGGAAGCCGCGACGGTAGTCGTCGTCCCGTCGCCATTCGAAAGTCTCTCACTGCTGGCGCTCGAGTCGATGGCGGTTGGCACGCCGGTGCTGTGCAACGCCCGCAGCGAGGTGCTGGTCGAGCATTGTCTGAAGAGCAATGCCGGGCTCTTCTACGCCGATCGCGATGAATTCATCGACTGCACGAACCTGTTGTTGGGCGACGAACGCATGCGACGATCGATGGGACGCAACGGCAAGGAGTACATCAAGCGCAACTATCGCTGGGACGTCATCTTGGCGAAGTACGAGCGGTTGTTCAGTGGCTTGAGAGGTCGATGAGCAGGTACACGCCTCAGACACGCCGAGACACAGAGGGCCTCATGCTCACAAACGTCGAAATTGCAAACGCCTGCTGTGCACTGGGAACGGCGGTTTGCCTGGCGCTCACCTTCAACGCATGTGCGAAGGGCGCCGCAGCTCCGACAGTCGAGCAAGCCAAGCCGCCCGCCGCACCCGACGCAGCGGCCCCGGCCACGAAACCGGCACCGAAAGCGCTCATCGCCACCGCTCCCGACGGAGCGAAGATCGCTTACGAACGGAGTGGGAGCGGCCCCGCGTTGCTCTTACTCCATGGCGGCGGGCAGACGCGCACCACCTGGAATGAAGGCGGCTACGTCGATCGCCTCAGCAAGCGCTTCACCGTGATCACCATGGACCAGCGCGGCAGCGGCGACAGCGACAAGCCGACGACGCCCGAGGCCTATGCGTTGGACCGTGTGGTAGGGGATGTCCTCGCGGTTGCGGATGCGGCCGGCGCTCAACGGTTCCACCTGTGGGGGTACGGTCATGGTGCCAGCGTCGCCCGATACCTCGCGGCGCGATCCGATCGAGTGATCTCGGCCGTGCTGGTGGGCACCACGATGGGACCCGCCGTGACCGGCATCGTCAAGGACGCGATTGTGGCCATGCGCGCCAAGTGGCAGCCGCTGATGGAAGCGCGCCGTGCCGGTACTCTGGATGTCAGCAAGTTGTCGCCCGGCGACCGGTCTGCGCTGGAGGGAGGAACACCCATCGCCGCGCTCGCGTTGGGAGCGATGCTGGATTACCCGCCGCTTGAGCCCGCTGACATCAAAGCGACCACGCTGTGGATCGTTGGCGCGACCGATACGGCCGCGATGGAGAACGTCAAGGCCTACGAGGGAAAGTTGACCGGGACCAACGTCACGCTCAAGGTTCTGAACAGCGCGAGCTACTCCGACTGTTTCACCAAGATCGATGAGGTGCTGGCAGCGATCGATCCATTCCTCGGGAACCCTGCCAAGTGATCGCCGAGTCCAAGCCCGCGGTCTCGATTCGTCTGGCGACGGCCACCGACCGAGCGTTCCTGCAGCAGCTCGCGGAACGTCTTGCGGACTTCGATCTCCCGTCGTCGCGCACCGCCGACGAGATCGCGGAGGCCGACCGGAGTGCTCTCAACAAGGCGCTGGATCATCCGATCTCGGGTACCGAATTGTTCGTGGCCGAGGTCAACGGGCAGCGTGCGGGGTGTCTGCTGATGTGGACGCTGCAGGATTACTTCTCGGGCGGCTGGCACTCGCACATCTCGGTCATCGCGGTCACACGTGAAGCGGAAGGACGGGGCGTCGGCCGGGCGCTGATGGACCATGCGGAGGCTTGGGCGCGCGAGCGCGGCCACCACACCATCACGTTGAGCGTGTTCGAAAACAACCGGCGCGCGCAGAGCCTCTACGAGCGCATGGGCTACAGGAGCGAGATCCGGCGTTACTCAAAACAACTCTAACGGGCACAAACCAGCCTGAGATACGCAGAGACTCAGATTAACGCAACCACGAAGGGCACGAAGGCACGAAGCGGGATCGGAAAAGATCCTTCGTGTCTTCGTGGCCCCGTCTTTCCGTGCTTCCGAGCTTCCGAACGAGCTACTCGACGTCGCTCCCAACCGGTTCGAGCTCGTCACCATTCTCGATCGGACTGGACGCATCCAGCGCGTTGCCAGACGCGGCCTTCTTGCGCCGCGGACGAATGTCGTAGCGCTTGATCATCTCGTTGAGCGTGGTGGGCTTGATCCGCAACAGCTCCGCGGCTCGCTTCTGGACGCCACCGGCTGCTTCGAGCGCAGATTCGATCCATTGGCGCTCGTATGCGGCGGTGACCTCCTTCAGTGAGACGCCCTCGGAGGGCATCACGATGTGCGGCATCTGCAGGTTGGGCGCGCGGCGGACGTGATCGGGAATCAGGTCTGGCCCGATCCGCTGGCCCTGGGTCAGCACGGTCCCCCGCTCGATGACATTCTCGAGTTCGCGCACGTTCCCCGGCCAGTCGTAGTCCATCAACAGATCGAGCGCCTCAGGTGCCACTTCGAGATTGGGCCGCGCATTCTCGATTCCGTACTTCTCGAGAAAGTGCTGCACGAGCAGCGGGATGTCGTCCTTGCGATCGCGAAGTGACGGCAGGTGAATGGCGATGACGTGCAGCCGGTAGAACAGATCCTCGCGGAAGCGACCCTCTTCAACCTCGCGCTTCAAGTCGACGTTGGTCGCGGCAATGATGCGCACGTCAACTTTGATCGTCTCCATCCCGCCGAGGCGCATGAATTCGCGCTCCTGCATCACCCGCAGGAGCTTGGCTTGCGTCTCGAGGGGGATGTTCCCAATCTCGTCGAAGAAAATGCTGCCCTTGTCGGCGAGATCGAACAGACCCTTCTTGGGATACACGGCGCCCGTGAACGCCCCCTTGACGTGGCCGAACAGCGTGGATTCGAGCAGGTCGGGCGGCAGGTTTCCCGAGTTCACGGTGACGAACGACTTCTCGGCGCGCGACGAGTTGCTATGGATGGCTCGGGCGACCAGCTCTTTGCCGGTTCCGCTTTCGCCCGTGATGAGAATCGTCGATCGGCTCGGGGCCGCCTGAATCACCAGGTCGAACACCTGCTTCATCCGCGGGCTCTTGCCGATGATGCCGGCAAACTTGTGATACCTGGCCTGCAGGTTCTGCCGCAGCGCGACGTTCTCGGCGACCAGGCGACGTCGCTCGATGGCGTTGCGGAGCACGACCAGCACTTCATCGTTCTTGAACGGCTTGGTGATGTAGTCGAAGGCGCCCTTTTTCATCGCGGTGATCGCGCTCTCCATCGAGGCGAACGCGGTAATCATCACGACCGGCAGCTCCTCGTCGTGCTTGTGCAGCTCCTCGAGCACGCGCATGCCGTCCATGCCCGGCATCATCATGTCGGCAATGACGGCATCGAACGGCAGCGCCCGCGCCAGATCGAGACCTTCGGCGCCGTTTGATGCCACGCGGACGGCGTAGCCCTCGCGTACGAGGAGCGTTTCCAGGATTTCCCGCATGATCTCCTCGTCGTCGATGACGAGGATCGAGGCATTGCGCCGCATAGTGTCTCGGCAGTCCTACCTGGCGATTGCGGTCGGGTGAGCCGCCGCCGTCTTGAATCGCAGGGCGAACCGTGTGCCTTGGCCGGGCACACTGTCGCAGTGAATCGTTCCGTCGTGTTCCCGCACGATGCCGTAAGTGATCGACAGGCCCAGGCCCGTCCCCTGACCGGTCGCCTTGGTCGAGAAGAACGGATCGTAGATGCGGGCAAGGTGCTCGGCCGGAATCCCACTCCCGGTATCCGCCACCTCGGCTACCGCTTCGCCCTGGTCGATTCGCGTCGCGATCGTCAGCCACCCACCGCTCGGCATGGCGTCCCGTGCATTCAACAACAAGTTCAAGAATACCTGTTGCAGCTTGAACTCGTAACCCTCGATTGAAACCGACCCGACCGCGAGCTCGCGGCGAATCTTGATGCTGCCCTTCTCCAGCTGATGTTCCAGGAGCGACAACACGTCGCCGATGACCTTGTTGAGGTCGACGGGCGCACGCTCGGCGGCCTCGGTCGCACTGGGTCGTGACAACGTGAGGAGCCCGTTGACGATCCGTGCGGCCCGGAACGTCTGTTTCTCGATCTTTTCAAGCACCTTCGTCCGGGGATCGTGGGGGTCGGCCTGCTCGAGCAACATCTGTGTAAAGCTCGAAATCCCGGTGAGCGGCGTGTTGACCTCGTGCGCCACGCCGGCAGCCAACAGCCCGAGCGACGCCATCTTCTCCGAAATGCGCAGCTGCTCCTCGAGCTCCGCGCGCTCGGTGATGTTCTCGAGAATGATGATCGTGCCGGCTTGAGCGTCCGCACCGACGACGGCCTGCAGCGGCACCATGGTGACGTTGACGAGCACGCCGGCGGCAGCCGCGGTTCGCGCCTTGATGGGCACGCGGAACAAGCTCGTTCCCTGCGGCGACTGAGTCCGCGCCGCGCGGATGGCCTCGACGAACGGCGCATCGAAGAGCCGGTCGAGCGGCTGGCCCAAGGCACTGGCGCGGCTGACGCCGTACATCCCCTCGAGCGCCTGGTTCCATCGAATCACACGATCGTCCAGGCCGACCACGAGCAGGCCATCGTCCAGGGATTCGAGGATGTTCTCGTTGAAGGTTCGAAGACGATCCAGCTCGGAGGCCTTGAGATGCAGCTGGCGATAGAGGCGGCCGTTTTCGATGGCGGTGGCCGCCTGTCCGGCCACGGCCGTCAGAAGGTGCAGGTCCTCGCTGGTCAGCGGCTCGCCGGTCTCCCGACGTCCGAGCGCGAACACCGCGTTGACGCGATCATTCGAAACGCAGGGCACGAGGTAGTAGATGCCGGCATCTCGCCAGACTTCCACTTCCTCGGCCGTGAAACGCCCGACCGCCAGCGGATCGTCGAGCCGCACGGCATGACCATTGGCCAGCCGGCCTCCAATACCGGACGCCGTCAACAACCGTGGGAGCACGCTGTCGAAGCCGACAACGCGTAGGGGCTCGAACTCCCCCGCCTCCCCTGCCGACATCAGCGCCATGCGATCGACGACGAACGTTTCCTTGATCCGCGAGACGAGCCGGTCGGACAACCGATTGAGGTCGAGATCACCGTTGAGGTCGCGGGCAAACGCCACCAGTGCGCGCCGGTAGTCGTAGCGATCGCGATAGAACGCGCGATCGATCGCCGACTGCACCGCCTCCTTGACCGGCTTGGCCAGCAGAAAGACGATGACCGTCGCCAGAAACGCAATGAGCCAGCGATGCTCGTCCTCAGTCTGGATGAGGAAGCCGCCCGACGTCCGCAGGATGAGCACGTAGATGGCCGCGATCGCCGCGAGGACGGCCGTGTAAACGAGGAGGCGCTTCAGAATGACCTCGACGTCCATCAATCGGTAGCGAACGATGGCGGAGGCAAACGCCAGCGGAATCAGCGCGAACGGAATCGCCAGCAGCTGCATCGGGAGCGACGGCTCCACGCCAAAAAACACAAACGGCACCGTGTACCCGAGCGTGAATGGCAGCACACCCAGCGTCGTGCCCCAGACAATCCACCGCAGCTGGCGGGCGGACGTGACCGACCGCACTTTCCTCAACGCCCGCACCAGGACCAACAGGCCGGCGCCGAGAAAGGCCGTAAGGTGCACGAGTTCGAGCGTGTCGATGAGGAAGATCAGCCGGACGAAGTAGTCGGGGTCGACCTCGGCTCGCACGAGCGCGAGGATGCGCGTCGATCCGAGCACTGCAGCCGGCAGGTAGATCGCGGGCAGCCATCGCGCCAGCAGCGCGGTATAGCCCCGCGAGTGCGGGCGCTCCGGAAACACGAGTGTGAAGTGAAGGAAGAGCGGCGGCACCAGGAGCAATGCCACCACGTCCGCCCAGTAGAAGAACCAGTCGACACGATCGAACCGGCCCGTGAACGAAAACGTGAAGGTGCCGAAGAACGCAACCGCCAGCCAGAAGAAGTGTAAGGTCGCCTGGTCGAACGGACGACGGGTGCGGACCGCAACGCCGACGAGCAAAGCAAAAATGCCGACCGCCGCAAGAACAAAATACAGAGCGCCGGCACCGCTCGGAATCGGCTCGAGCGAAACTTGTGCGACCTCGCGCGTCCCCAGACGCAGTAGCGTGTAGTTATGGCGGTCGCCTGCGCGCGCGTTCAGTTGCAGCGCAAACACCTGGCCGCGCTCCATGACGGGAGCGCCATCGATGGCCAGCAAAACGTCGCCGGCACGAACGCCCGCACGATGGGCCGCCGAGCCGGCAGCCACTTCGGCTGCGACTACTCCGGCGCTCCGCTCGACCCACAACACGCCATCTTCGACTTCGTCGCTCGTCGCGCGTTGGACGATGTTCGCAATCGCCATCGCGAGCAGCAGCAGGGCAGTCGCGATCGGGACGATGGAACGCGGCCAATCCCGCCAACTCGGCGGTGTGTGCGCACGATGAGAAACCGTAGATTCGACCATCAAAACGAACCGTGCAGAATCTGCAAAACTCAGCAAACGCCATACCACGACGACATCCTGGAGTCGCAGCGTAACTAATTGATTTGACTCAGGTTATCGGCCTTTTTTCGAGACGCGTACAGCCATATCCAAACGCTCGTGGACTCGATCCAATATTCAGTATCCCAGGAGTGCCCTGCAGCCAATACTGCTCGGAGAGGCGAAGTCGTCCGAAGGTCAGAACTTGACGGTGATGCCGCCAACGACGCGCTTCGGTGGTCGTGACACCAGCAACTCGTCGTAGACGGATGTTTCCGTGAAGGCTTCGCGGAAGAGATTGCGGACGCCGACGAGCATTTCCCACTCAGCGTTCGTGAATCTCATGAAAGGGAGACCTTGGCTGACCTGAACATCCCAACGGGCGTCGAGACCCGGCCGCTCCAGATCGGCTTTCGTATACGCCGAATTGACCTTGTACAGGAAGAAGACGCGAGTTGCACTCTCCGGGAACTCGGTTTCGAGGGTTGTCGTCACGTCGTGGATGCTCTCGCCATCGTCGCGCAGCGCGCCGGGCACGTTGCGCGCGAGCCGAAGGCGGTCGCGAGACGGGTCGTTCGCCCAGTCTGCGATGCCAAGGGAGTAATCAATGGATCCGCGCACCCGGTCCAGGAGCTCGTGGGTGTAGCTAATCCCCAGGCCGATGACGTCCACATCGCCGCCGCTGCCCACCGAATAGTGACCGAACGGCACTGACCCCGACTCCGTACTGCTCAACCCGAATACGGTGATGAGTTGATCGTCGATGGCCTGATAGAACGCGCGGACCCCAAGCGACCCGACGTCCATCAACTGCTCGACTGCCACCTCGTAGTGACGCATGTCCTCGGGGACAAAGCCGGTGCGCGTCAGGGGCGCGAACGTCCGTTGCGGTGGCAGGACGTCGGCGCGCGACGGCGGCAAGAACTCCTCGGCCCCGGGAGCGGCAACGTGTCGCGCAGCCACCCCACGAATCCGCGTCCGATCCTCAGGATGCTGATACGCGACGCTGATGCGCGGACTGAAGTGCGCGGGCTCGGCCAGGTAGTCGTAGTGCGCGTAGTTGGCCCCGTAACCGATGGTCAGTCGTTCCACGATTCGCCACTCGTCGTAGGCGTAGACGGAGCCGACGTTTCGCGCTGGTTCCGGCATGGTGGCAAGCGTCGCGGCGCTGCTCACCTCGTATCGGTGTGCGCCAAAGGACATGCCGAACTGGTACCGATGCTGCGCAAGATCCCGTGTGGCGTAGTTGCCCGCCAGGATCCACGAGCTGAGATCACCCTGGTTGAGAGCGGCCTTCACGACCCAGTCACCGTGATCTCTCACGGGTGCCCCGAGCGAAAAGAACGCCACACCGCGCGTGCGCTGCAGCTCGAACAGTTGACTGGGGCTGTCGAACATGCCCGTCGTCAGCAGGTTCACTTGACCCTGCAGCGGCGAGTGCATGAACAAGGCGCCAGCGCTCTCGACCGCGCGGCCAATCATTTGCAGCGAGTCGGTCAGGAAGAAGTCGTCTTCGGCCGCGATGGCGGCCAAGCCAGACGTGTCCTTCAAGATCGATCGCTTGAGGTGACGGAGCCGCCAGGCGGTTTCGCTTTCGTCGCGCTCCTCACCGCCACTGGCCGCAGAGATTTCAGTGACACCAGCACCAGCCGTCGTGACACTTGCGGCGCCAGCCCGACCCTCGCGACGGAGCGTGAAGCTCGACACGGCCCGACCCGAAGGGCGGACGGTCACGATGGTGTTTCGTGCGGGGAGGTACCCTTCCAGATGAGCGCGAACGAGATAAGCGCCCGGCGTCAAGGCTCGCAGCGTGTACTGGCCCACCCGGTCGCTGACGGCGAATGAGGTGCTTCCACCCATCGCAGAGACGACAACCCCGTTCAGCGGTTGACCGCGTTCGTCGAGCACGACACCCGAAATTGTCCCGGTGGTTGCGGAGGCGATCTGCGTGACCAGCGACGACGTCTGCTGAGCGTCGTCAGCGGAGTTCGGCTGAGCGGCAGCCACACCAACAGCTACTCCGCTCGAGCATACGAAAAACGCTGCAAGAACCAAACGGGCCCCGATGACGGAAGCCGTCTCGGGGGCCCCAAGAGGGGTGCCCATGGCTCAGGTGTCCGACCGGGCCCCGGGAGGCCGGGGCGACTAGGGGCGGCCCTTCCACCACCCCTACCAAGTCTACGCCGCTTTGACCGTAAAGTTCACATCCCTGGTGACGGTTTTATTGGAGTTCTTATCGGTAATCTTGATCTCCAGCCGGTATTCCCCCTCGGGGAACGTCTTCAGCGGCACCTCAATCCCCCCGGGAACCGGGAACTTCGCTGGGTCGAAGGTCGGCGGGAGATTCGACGCATTGATGTTCTGGGGGTTTGTTTTATTGAAGAATTTCTCGGCTCCCCCCTCCTTGCGGTGGAAGTTGTACTCCATCACGAGGTTCGGCTTGCCTCCCGAATCGAGGGACGCGTTGTAGACCTGGAAGAAGGTCGCCAGCTGCTCGTCCTTGAGGAAGATCATGTCGTCGGCCGGGATGAGTTCCTGGGCCCCGAACACGAATGGCCGTTCGCGGGCTTCTTCCGGATTGGGGGCGGCCGTCAGAATGTTGACCTTGTCGGTGACGATGACGCTGCTCGTCGAAAGGTCGCCGCTCCAGAAATCCGGCACGGTGACCTGAGTCTTGAGGACGCCTGCCTTCGCGACGGCGCCCTTCGGTGCCTTTTCGCTCTGCCGCTCCTTCATCGCAACGTAGACGTCGTAAGTTCCAGGGGTCGCCATGAACACGCGATTGAGACGCCCGTTACTGCCCGTAACCTGCGCGGCGGTCAGGAAGTGAATGTCGTCCCAGGGATACTCGACCTTCTTCTCTTTCGCCTTGGGGTCAGGCTGCGCCGCGGGGTTGACGACGCGGACGTAGAGCGAGGCATCCGCGGCCGGCGCGCCTGTCACGGACATCGTGAAAGGCACGAACGTCCGCTGTTCCTGAGACTTCAGGAAGAACGGCGTCAACGTCATCTGGATATCCGTCGGCGCGGGCTGGCCAGCCATGACGCCGTCCACCAACTTCACGAGTTGCTCGATCTCCTGCTGCTCCTGCTTGCTGCGCTTCGGCTCGTCCTTCTTGGCGGCTGGCTGCTGAGCAGACAACGCAACCGAGCCGGCGAGCGCAACCGCGATCGCCACCGTGAGCGCAATGACACGACGTCTGACCATCATCAATCTCCCTGTAGAGTCGCAGTTACACGCATTGGATCAGTCGATCATAGGGGCCCGGTCGAGATGATGTCAAACCAGGCAACGGGTCGCCGCGGCAGAGGTTTCCCGGAGCCTGCGTGATATCTTGCCCACGACTTTCGACCCGATGCGGGAAGACGACGTCCTGGTCATTGTGCTCGCCGGCGGTGTCGGCGAACGACTGTTCCCGCTCACGAAAGAGCGGGCCAAGCCGGCCGTGTACTTCGGCGGCCCTTATCGCATCATCGACTTCGTTCTGAGCAACTGCCTCAACTCGGGGTTCCGGCGCATTTTCATCGCCACGCAGTACAAATCGCTGTCGCTCAACCGTCACATTCGGCAGGGGTGGAGCATCGTCTCGGAGGAGTTGGGCGAGTTCATCGAGATCATCCCGCCGCAAAAGCGCGTCGGCGAACACTGGTACCAGGGGACCGCCGATGCCGTCTACCAGAACCTGTATTCCATCGAGCGCGAAAACCCGCGCTACGTGGTCGTGCTGGCAGGCGATCACATCTACAAGATGGACTACCGGAAGATGCTGCAGTTTCACATCGACAAGGGCGCGGATGTCACGCTCGCGTCGATCGAGGTTCCCATCGAACAGGGTCGCCGTTTCGGCATCGTCGCCGTCGATGATGAGCAGCGCGTGATCGGGTTCCAGGAGAAACCCGCGCTGCCGGCTTCGATCCCCGGCGTCTCACACATGGCGCTGGCGTCGATGGGCATTTATGTCTTCAACATGGATCTGCTGGTACGAGCGCTCGAAGACGATGCCGCCGAACCGAACAGCCATCACGACTTCGGCAAGAACATCATCCCGACGCAGCTCGGCGGAGGTCGCGTGTTCTCGTACGAGTTCTACGACGAGAACAAGAAGTCGGCCAAGTATTGGCGTGACATCGGAACGCTCGACGCCTACTTCGAAGCCAACATGGACCTGTGTCAAGTCAACCCGGAGTTCAATCTCTATGATCCGGAATGGTCGCTACGAACGTATCAGCCGCAGTGGCCTCCGGCCAAGTTCGTGTTTGCCGAGGACGGACGAAAAGGCGAAGCGCTCGATTCGCTGATCTCGCCCGGTTGCATCGTCTCGGGCAGCCGAATTCTCGGCAGCATTCTGTGCCCGAACGTTCGCGTGCACAGCTTCTGCAACATCGAACGCTCGATTCTGATGCCCGGTGTGCGCGTCGGCCGTCACGCCAGGATCCGGCGCACCATCGTCGATCGCGATGTGCTGATTCCTCGCGGCGCGTTGATCGGCTACGACGACGAGGAAGACCGTCGCCGACATACGGTGAGCCCATGACGGCGTGGTCGTCGTGACCGTCGACGATGAGCCTTTCATCGGTCCGATCCCCGCTGAAGCGCTCAGCCTGGAAGCTGAGGCCGATCGACGCGGATAAACTAGCGGAGCCCAGCAGTGAGGATTCTGGAAATCAAAGGCCGCGAGATTCTGGATTCGCGGGGCAATCCAACGGTCGAAGTCGATGTCACGCTCGAGGGCGGCGCCCACGGTCGCGCCGCGGTTCCATCGGGCGCCTCAACCGGCGAGCGTGAAGCGCTCGAGTTGCGTGATGATGACGCCAGGCGCTACTTCGGCAAGGGGGTGACCCGGGCCGTCGCACACGTCAACGGCGAAATTGCCGGCGCTCTGAGGCAGCAAGACCTGTCGCAGCGCGACCTCGACCTGGCGTTGATTCGTCTCGATGGGACCGCGAACAAAGGGCGGCTGGGCGCGAACGCGTTGCTCGGTGTCTCGATGGCCGCGCTCAAGGCCGATGCGATTCGCTCCGGCCGGAGTGTCTACGCGCACATCGCACTGGCCGCGGGGCAGACGACGGAGTACGTCCTCCCGGTCCCGATGATGAACATCCTGAACGGCGGCGCACACGCGGATTCCAATGTGGACTTTCAGGAGTTCATGGTGATGCCGCTCGGCGCGCCGTCATTCAGGGAAGGACTTCGGATCGGCGCCGAGATCTTCCACAGCCTTCGAGGTCTGCTGAAAAAACGGGGCTTGTCCACCGGCGTCGGCGATGAAGGCGGGTTCGCTCCCAACCTGCGATCCAATCGAGAAGCGGTGGAGG
This sequence comes from uncultured Acidobacteriota bacterium, assembly GCA_963802675.1. Taxonomy (GTDB): domain Bacteria; phylum Acidobacteriota; class Vicinamibacteria; order Vicinamibacterales; family UBA2999; genus JACCSI01. The sequence continues at coordinate 101,109 of CAWDJL010000010.1, read as the reverse complement.
TTGTCCTCGAAGCGGTCGAGAAAGCAGGGTTTCGAGCGGGCGCCGACGTCTACCTCGCCCTGGATGTGGCATCCAGTGAGTTCTGGGCGGGAAACTCACGGTATGAATTCAAGAAGTCAGGAGAGCCCGCCCGTGATTCCGAGGGGATGGTCTCGCTCTATGTGGAGTGGTGCCGCGAGTACCCAATCATCTCAATCGAAGACGGCTGCGCCGAAGGCGACTGGCGTGGATGGGCACTGTTGACCAAGGAGCTCGGGGCACGCGTGCAGCTCGTCGGGGATGACGTATTCGTGACCAATCCGGAAATCCTCGAGCGCGGGATCAAAGAAGGAATCGGGAACGCTCTGTTGGTCAAGCTCAATCAAATCGGCACGGTGACCGAGACGTTGAACGCTATCGCGATTGCGTCGAAGGCCGGTTACGCAAGCGTCATCTCGCATCGCTCCGGCGAAACCGAAGACTCGCTGATCGCCGACCTTGCAGTCGGGACGTCTGCCGGACAAATCAAAACCGGTTCGGCCTCGCGCAGCGATAGGACGGCCAAATACAACCAGTTACTGAGAATCGAAGAAGAATTGGGCCCTCGGGCCAGTTACGCCGGGAGGAAGGCGATCAAACAACTTCGATGACCCATGCACACGCTCGTTCTCCTACGACACGGCGAATCAACCTGGAACCAGGAGAATCGCTTCACTGGCTGGACTGATGTCGATTTGACCGATAAGGGTCGGCGGGAGGCTGCCGAAGCGGGGCGACTCCTACGCGCGGAGTCGCTGGGGTTCGACGTCGCGTACACGTCGGTCCTCAAGCGCGCGATTCGCACTTGCTGGATCACGCTCGACGAGCTCGACTTGCTCTGGATTCCCGTGATTCGAAGCTGGCGGCTCAACGAGCGGCACTACGGCGCGCTGCAGGGGCTCAACAAGGCGGAGACGGCCGCAAAACACGGCGAGGCGCAGACGAAGATCTGGCGGCGCAGCTACGACGTGCCGCCACCGCCGCTCGAGGCGGACGACCCCCGACATCCGGCTCGGGACCCCCGCTACGCGTCGCTGCCGCCGGCCGACTTGCCCGCGACCGAATCGCTCAAAGATACGGTGGCGCGCTTCGTGCCCTACTGGGAGGACGCGATTGCGCCGGACATTCGTTCGGGTCGACGCGTGCTGATCGCCGCCCACGGCAATTCGTTGCGGGCGCTGGTCAAGCACCTGGACCGCATATCAGACAGCGCGATCGTCGAACTGAACATCCCGACGGGAATTCCGTTGGTCTACGAGCTCGACGCGAACCTGCGCCCGATGGGTAGCCGGTATCTGGGTGATCCGGAGGCGGCCAAGGCGGCGGCGGACGCCGTCGCGCGCCAGGCCGCCGGTCACCAACCTTAAGCCGGCCGGTCGGTCTCCTCCACCTTCGCATCGTCGGCCGCGATGCGGAGCGATCGGAGGAACCTCCGATCATTGGCGGTCATCTCGGACGTCTTGCGCGGCACGAGCGCCTTGCTGGGCGATACCTGGTCGGCCGCCTTCTCGCCATCCTTCTCCTGTCCCCGCTGAAGGAACCCGACGACGGCTTCCAGCGTGACTTTCATTTCGTATCCCTCGGCGCGTGCGCGTTCGCGACACGCTTCAACCTCGGGGCTTTCGGCCACTGCGGCGGCAATGGCGTCGGCCAGCTCGCGTGCGAACCGGTTCACGACGTCATCCATAACTCCCTCCTGCTTGCCGCCGGGCCGGGTAGCCGGAGGCCGTAGGCCGACAACTCTCCCAGTCCGGGCGGCTGGGGTCGTCGACGCAAACTACGCATTTGGTAGGACTTAGGCGATGGGGACGGGCACATTCTAAGAAGCACGTGCTGGAGTGTCAAGGAAGAACGCCGAAAAGCGCTATAAATGGGGGGCCAGGCACCCGCCCTTCACTATATTTTGTGGTCCTCACGCCCTACCCCAGGATGTTGTGCCGCTCTCCTGAAGCTGCACAATTGAGTTCGCCCCTGCTGGACTCCTGTCCGGGTCCCTGGCTGCAGGGCTCCGCCGCTACAATCGGACCACCATTGTCGAAGTTCTTCGCTGATCCTTCAGACGTCCCGCCTGACGACCTGGCCCGTGATCTCGGCTTTCCCGGCGAATTTCCGTATACGCGCGGCATCCAGCCGACCATGTATCGGGGCCGGCTGTGGACAATGCGTCAGTACGCCGGGTTTGGAACAGCCGCTGAATCCAACGCGCGGTATCGATATTTGCTGTCGCAGGGGGTCACCGGCCTGAGCGTGGCGTTCGACCTGCCGACCCAAATCGGCTACGACTCAGACCACCCGCTAGCCGCCGGCGAGGTCGGGCGCGCCGGCGTGGCGATTGACTCGATCGAGGACATGGCGGCGCTCTTCGACGGCATTCCACTGGATCGCGTGTCCACGTCAATGACGATCAACGCGACCGCGATTATCCTGCTCGCGCTGTATGTGGCGGTCGCGCGACGACAGGGCGTCTCAGTGGCTGCACTGGCCGGGACGGTCCAGAACGACGTGCTCAAGGAGTACATCGCGCGCGGGACGTATATCTATCCGCCGAAGGCGTCGCTCCGGCTCGTCACCAATATCTTCGCGTTCTGCGAGCGCGAGATTCCGCAGTGGAACACTATTTCGATTAGCGGTTACCACATTCGCGAAGCGGGATCGACGGCGATCCAGGAGGTGGCGTTCACGTTTGCGAACGCGATTGCGTACGTCCAGGCTGCCATCGACGCCGGTCTCGAAGCCAATGCGGTCGGCCAGCGTCTCTCCTTTTTCTTCAACGCGCATAACAACTTTCTGGAAGAAGTCGCGAAGTTCCGCGCCGCGAGACGTTTGTGGGCGCGCCTGATGCGCGACCGGTTCGGCGCGACCCACCCGCGCGCCCAACAGTTGCGGTTTCACACCCAAACCGCCGGCAGCACCCTGACGGCGCAACAGCCCGATAACAACATCGTGCGGGTGGCGATTCAGGCGCTGTCGGCGGTGCTCGGCGGCACGCAGTCGCTGCACACCAACGGACGAGACGAGGCGCTGGCGCTGCCGACCGAAGAATCGGCGCGGATCGCCCTTCGCACGCAGCAGATCATCGCGTCGGAGTCTGGGGTCACGAACACCGTCGACCCGCTTGGCGGCTCGTACTATGTCGAGCAGCTCACGAGTGCCATTGAGGACGGTGCCGGCGCGCTCCTTAATCGAATCGATGCGCTCGGCGGCACCCTGGCCGCGATCGAGAGCGGGTACATCCAACGTCAGATTCAGGAATCGGCGTACCGTGCCCAACTCGCCATCGATTCCGGCGAGGCCGTGGTCGTGGGAGTCAATCAGTACCTGACCGACGAGCCTGATCGGATCGACGTCTTCCAACTCGATCCTGCGCTCGAGCGGGCCCAAATCGATCGCGTCCGGGCGTTACGTGTGCGACGCGACGCGGCGCAGTGGAGCGCCGCACTCGATGCCGTGACCCATGCCGCGCGCGGAAGCGACAATCTCGTTCCACTGCTGGTTGCAGCAGTCGAAGCCGGCGCGACAGTGGGAGAGATCGCTGATACGCTGCGGCAGGTGTTTGGCGAATACCAAGAGGTTGCCCTTGACTAAAGCCCGCCTTCGCGGCCGAAGGCCGCTTCGGCGAGGTCTCGCCATAGCTCGCCCGCACGGAAGCGAGCGGAGGCGGATGCCTGAGGTGCCGAAGGTGCCTGGGTGCCTTGGGTGCAGGTGCCTGGGTGCGTAGGGTGCGTAGGGTGCCTATGGTGCTCGCTGGGTTCGTCGGAGTCTGGCGGTCGTGAGCGACGCCTTGTTGTCCGTTCAGGGACTCACGACCGTCTTCGACGTCCCGGGTCGGCCGGTCGTCGCGGTCAACGATGTGTCGTTCGACATCGACAAGGGCGAGACGCTCGGCTTGGTGGGGGAATCGGGCAGCGGAAAATCGGTCACGGCATTCTCACTCGTTCGGTTGCTGCAGCCGCCGGGCCGGATTGCTGATGGACGCATCCTGTTTCGGGGTCGCGATCTCGTGACCCTTCCAGAGTCGGACATCCGAGAAGTTCGCGGCGCCGGTATCGGCCTGATCTTTCAGGAGCCAATGGCGGCCCTGAACCCCGTCATGCGTGTGGGGGCCCAGATTGCCGAGGGGCTGCGCGTCCACGGGCTGGCCGGCAAGGAGGAGGCGCGTCAGCGAGCGATCGAGCTCCTGCGCGCGGTTCGAATCACGGACCCCGAACGACGCGTGGACGATTACCCGCATCAACTCTCAGGCGGCATGCGACAACGCGTGATGATTGCCGTCGCGCTCGCCTGCGGCCCACCACTCGTCATCGCCGATGAACCAACCACGGCGCTCGATGTGACGGTGCAAGCGCAGATTCTCGAGCTGCTCCGCGACATGAAGCGTCAGTTCGACCTGGCGTTGTTGCTGATCACGCACGATCTCGGTGTCATCGCCGAGACCGCGGACCGCGTCGCCGTGATGTATGCCGGACGCATCGTGGAGCAGGGCCCCGTTCGACAGATCTTCAACCGACCGCTGCACCCGTACACGCAGGGGCTGCTGGCCTCGATTCCCGGAGAAGAGGTGGGAAGACGCTTGCGAGCCATCGAAGGCGTGGTGCCCAATCTGGCCGATTTGCCACCGGGGTGCACGTTCGCGTCTCGCTGCCCTCATCGTATGGACGTTTGCGCCACCGCGGTGCCGGCGCTGACCGAGACTGAAAGCGCGCACAGTGTCCGCTGTTTCCTCCACTCTGCGGCCGCCGAGCCGACTCACGTCAATGCCGCTGGTTGAAGTCAGGAATCTGGTCAAGCACTTCGATCGAGGGGGCGGCCTTCTGCGCGCCCGAACGATCGTCCGGGCAGTGGACGATGTGAGCTTCGACATCGAAGAGGGCGAGACGTACGGCCTGGTGGGCGAGTCGGGCAGCGGCAAGAGCACGACCGGCCGCTGCATGCTGCGGCTGATTGAGCCAACGTCCGGCGAGGTGCGGTTTCGCGGCGAGGATGTGCTGGCATTCGATCGGGCCCGCATGCGGGCGGCGCGCCGAGACATGCAAATGGTGTTTCAGGATCCGTACTCGTCCCTGAATCCGCGCATGCGGGCGCGAGACATTGTCGAGGAGCCGCTGATCATTCATCGCCTCGGCACGCAAAGCGAACGACGCGCCCGGGTGGGCGAATTGTTCGGGGTGGTCGGCCTCGACCCGGCGCACCTCGATCGCTATCCCCACGAATTCAGCGGCGGTCAACGACAACGGATCGGGCTCGCGCGTGCGCTGGCGCTGAACCCCTCGTTCATCATCGCTGACGAACCGGTCTCGGCCCTGGATGTCTCGATTCAGGCGCAAGTCATCAATCTCTTGTTGGACCTGCAAGAGCGGCTCAAGCTCACGTACTTGTTCATCGCACACGATCTTCGGCTCGTTCGCCACATCTGCACGCGGGTCTCGGTCATGTACCTGGGGAAGATCGTCGAGTCGGGTCACACGGCGAGCATCTTCGCCAATCCCACGCACGCGTATACGCGTGCGCTGCTCTCGGCGATTCCGGCCACCAACCCGGACGCGCCGCGGCAACGGATCGATTTGGATCCAGCGCTTGTCGATCGGAACGCTCCGCTTCGCGAGGTTGCGGCGGGACATTTCGCCGCTGTGTAAGAACGATGCGCCCGGCGGTCTTGTTGCTCGCCGCGATCAGCTTTCAGAGCAGTGCGGCTCTCGATGCGGTCCTGTCGCGCCTTGATGCGTACCTCGCCGAATACGAACCGCGACTTGGTCAGCTGATCGCGGACGAGGACATGACGCAGACGCGGCCGCCGGGATCACGAGCGGCAACGCTGTTCAGACACCGACTCAAGTCGGAAGTAGCCTTTGTCAGGTTGCCCGGAGATGGGGCGTGGCTCGGGTACCGCAGCGTCAAGTCCGTGAACGGCCGATCGATCATGCAATCCAGCGAGCGACTGTTAGAGCTGCTGGCACGCGGACCAGATGAACAACGTCGTGCTGCGACCATTGCGCGCGAAAGCGCTCGATACAACCTTGGCGAGCCCCGAACCATCAACGTGCCGACCCTGCCGCTCGAGTTCCTCCATCCGCGGAATCGCGCGCGGCTGACGTTCACGCTTCTCACGATCGAGCAGATCGGGGGCCGCCGGTTGCGACGCATCGCGTTCGAGGAAACGCAGCACCCGACGCTGGTTCGCGGTCCCGGAAACGAGGACCTCCGGAGTTACGGCTCGGCTTGGATCGAAGAGGGCACCGGTCGCATCCTGGAGGCGGAAGTGCGCACGTTCGACCCGGCCGTCGGCAAGGGGACGCGTGAAGCCGTCATCCGCGTTTGGTTCGTGGAGCATACGACGTTGGGCTTTCTCGTTCCTTCGCGGATGAACGAGATCTTCGCGATCGACAGCGATCGCGGGCGTGGCGAAGCGAGTTACTCGAACTTTCGCACATTCGGCACATCTGCGAGAATCGTTCCTCAGCCATGACCGGACGCGTCCTGACCGTGGCCGCGCTGGTATCCATCCTCTCGGCCGTCACAGTGCAGGGTCAGCAGACCATCGGCGAGCTCGATCTGCTGCTGGAGCGACTGGGCCAGTACCTGATTGCCTACGAGTCGCAGCTCACCACCGTAGTCGGCGACGAACGGTACGACCAATCGCAAGTGCAACCCATGGGCCGTTCGCGGTCGATGACCAGCCAGAGCCGCACGCTGGAATCGGAGATCGCCTTCCTGCGCTTGCCAGGCGACGCCATCTGGTACGGCGTGCGAGACGTGAAGCGCGTGGACGGCGTGCAGGTGGACGAGGGTGTCAAGACACCTCAACTCGAGGAGTTGCTCAAGCGCCTCGATGCGGGATCGATGCAGGACGCCGCCAGGATCGTCGCCAAGAGCGCTCAGTACAATCTGGGTGGCACGCGGACCGTCAACATGCCAACAACGCCGCTGGCGGTCTTGCACCCGGACAATCATGTCCGGTTCGTGTTCAAGGTCAAGGGCACGACCACCATCGAACGACGGCGGACCACTCGTTTGGACTTCGAAGAGTTCGACGAGCCCACGCTGGTGGCCGGCAGCGAGGGCACACCGGTCTTTCTCAATGGCAGCGCCTGGATTGAGTCTGACAGCGGCAGACTGTGGCGCGTCGAGCTCACGCTCAAGCCAAAGACCGAAGACGTCCGCGTGGCGCGCGCCGTCCAGAACCGCCTTCGCGTGGACTACACGGAGATGCCCGCACTGAAGATGATGGTGCCCAAGGAAATGTGGGAGGTCTTCTGGGTGCCGGGCGGACGCGGTGAGGGACACGCCCGCTATTCAAACTACCGACTGATCATTCCGTAGGTTCTCCACGAGGGTTCTCCACGAGGGTGCTCCACGAGGGTTCTCCGGGGGTTCTCGACAACGGTTCGTTCGAGAACCTGTGCGAGGAACCATCGTTGAACCTTCGTCGAGCACCCTTGTCAAGAACCTCCGTCAAGAACCTTCGACCTGCCAGCGTCTTAGGCGTGCGCCCCCGCCGGCCGCTCCTGTTTCACGTCCCGCTCAACGCTCCCGTCACGAATCGCAATCACGCGATGCGCCTGGGCCGCAATGTCGGCCTCGTGCGTGACGAGGATGATCGTGTTTTCGGCCCGGTGCAGTCGTTCGAAGAGCGCCATGATTTCGACGCCGGTCTTGGAGTCGAGATTCCCGGTCGGCTCGTCGGCGAGAAGGATCGACGGGTTGTTCACCAGGGCGCGCGCGATCGCCACCCGCTGACGCTGACCACCGGACAGCTCATTGGGACGATGATGCATGCGTGAGGTCAGTTCCACTTTCTCCAGAGCGGCTTTCGCGCGCTCGAGGCGGTCCTTCTTCGACACCCCGGCGTAGACCAGTGGAAGCTCCACATTGTGCAGGGCGGTCGCCCGCGGCAAGAGGTTGAAGGTCTGGAAGACGAACCCGATCTCCTCGTTGCGAATCCGTGCCAGCTCGTTGTCGTTCATTTGACTGGCTTCTTTGCCATTGAGCAGATAGGTGCCCTTCGATGGCGTATCGAGACACCCGATCAGATTCATCAGCGTGGATTTTCCCGACCCTGACGGGCCCATGATCGCCACGTACTCCCCACGCTCGATGGTGATCGACACACCACGCAGGGCATGGATCTGCTCGTCGCCCATCTGATAGGTCTTCCACAGATCTCGCGTCTCAATCAACGACATGCCGCGATACTCCCTGTTTAGGACGTGCCGGCTGCACTTGCGGTTCCCCGCATGGACAAACGCCTAGTGCCCAGTTGCCAGTTGTCAGTTCAAAGGGGAGCCCAACGTCGAACTGATAACTGGAAACTGGCAACTCTTTGAACTGGCAACTGAGAACTGGAAACTGACAAACGTTGGACTACCCCTGCTCCTTTTCCTCGTACTGTTCGTTCAGTTTCCGCACCACCGCCGGGTCGGCGAGGGTCGTCGTGTCGCCCAGGGTCTTGCCTTCGGCGATATCGCGCAGAAGGCGTCGCATAATCTTGCCGGATCGCGTCTTCGGCAGGTCGGCCGCGAAGATGATCTCGTCGGGACGGGCGATCGCACCAATCTTGCGGGTGACGTGCTGCTTGAGCTCGTCGTTCAGCGCGTCCGAGGTGGTTACGCCTTCCTTGACAGTGACGAAGGCTGCGATCGCCTGACCTTTGAGATCGTGCCCCTTGCCCACGACCGCCGCTTCGGCCACGTCGGGGTGATCCACCAGCGCGCTCTCGACCTCCATCGTCCCAATTCGATGACCGGCGACGTTGAGCACGTCGTCGACGCGTCCGAGGAGCCAGAAATATCCGTCCTCGTCACGCTTGGCGCCGTCGCCGGTGAAATAGATCCCGTTCGACCACCGGCTCCAGTACCTGCTGCGCGTAACGATCAGGATCGCCATAGATTCCGCGAAGCATCGATGGCCATGGACGGGTGAGCGCCAGGAGACCGCCCCCAACGGTCACGACGTCACCGTTTTGGGTCAGCACCTCGGCGCTGACGCCCGGGAAGGGATGGGTCGCGGAGCCGGGCTTCGTCGATGTCAATCCGGGGAGCGGCGTGATCATGATTGCACCGGTTTCGGTCTGCCACCAGGTATCGACGATGGGGCACCGTTCGCCGCCAATGTGCAAGTGATACCAGACCCACGCTTCGGGATTGATCGGCTCCCCGACGGAGCCGAGCAGCCTCAGCGTCGACAGGTCATGCTTCTTCGGCCAGTCGGTGCCCCATCGCATGAAGGCGCGAATCGCAGTCGGTGCCGTGTAGAAAATGGTGACGCCGTAGCGAGCGATCAACGCCCAGAACCGATCCTTCATTGGCCAATCTGGTGCGCCTTCGTACATCAGGACGGTGGCGCCGTTGGCGAGCGGGCCGTAGACCACGTAACTGTGGCCCGTCACCCAGCCGATGTCCGCCGTACACCAGTAGACGTCCTCTTCCTTCAAATCGAAGACCCACTTCGTGGTGGCGTAAGTACCGACCAGATAACCGCCGGTGGTGTGAACGATGCCCTTGGGCTTTCCGGTCGTGCCCGAGGTGTAGAGGATGTAGAGCATGTCCTCGGAGTCCATGGCTTCCGCTGCGCAGTTCGGCGAGGCACCGACCATCAGGTCGTGATACCAGTGGTCGCGGCCTTCTCGCATCGCAACCGGAATGTCTCGACGACCGCGGCGAACGACAACGGCGCTCTGGATGGACGGTGTTTCTTCGAGCGCCGCGTCGGCCACTTGCTTGAGTTGAACGATGCTGCCTCGGCGGAATCCGCCATCGGCGGTGATGAGCAAGCGTGCTCGGGCATCGTTGATGCGATCCCTCAACGACTCCGCCGAAAAGCCCCCAAAGACGACCGAGTGCACCGCGCCAATGCGAGCGCACGCCAGCATCGCGATGGCCAGCTCAGGAATCAATGGCAGGTAAATGGCGACACGGTCGCCGCGTTTCGTGCCCAAGGACTTCAGCACGTTGGCAAACTGACACACCTCGCGGTGCAAATCGAAGTAGGTGAGCGTTCGTCGGTCGCCAGGCTCGCCTTCCCAGATGATCGCCGCCTTGTTCCGACGCGCGGATTTCAGATGGCGATCGAGGCAATTGACGCTCGCGTTGATGGTGCCTCCCACGAACCACCTGGCGTGAGGCGGATTCCAGTCGAGCACCTGACGAAAGGGCCTCGACCACTCGAGCTCGCGAGCGAAGCCCGCCCAGAATGCGTCTGGATCGCGGGCGGCGGTTTCGTAAATCTGCGGATCTCGTACGTTGGCCTGGGCGCGGAACGCGTCCGACGGCACGAACGCACGGTCCTCTCTGAGGAGGGCGTCGATCTCGGGTGAGATGGCGCGGGGTGGCTCGCTCATAGCGAGCAGGTTATTACGAAACTCGACGGCTGAACCAGCGGAACCGCCGCTGCGCCCCCCGCAGCAGCTCGAGCGACGCCACGGCCGCGTCAATCGAGGCCGGTCCGATCTTCCGGGACTTTTGTGACGCGGCTTCCTGCAGTGCCCGCTCGGCCACGAGATTGATGAGTCGAGGGACTCCCTTCGATAACGCGAAAATCATGTCGATGGCCGTCTTCGTGAAGACGACGCGTCCATCGCCGCCCGCGACACCGAGCCGGTGCGCGAGGTACGGCTCGCATTCGTCGCGACTGATGGGCAACAGACGAGTCTTGGTCGAGGCGTGTTCGGCCAGCGCACGCAAGCCGACCGAGCCTCGCTCGCCAATCACTGGTTGCCCAATCAGGAGCAGTTGCAAGGGCTGCTCGCGCTGCTGCTCGAGCGCCCCCAGGAGCAACAGCTGCTCGACGACGCTGACCGGCATCGTGTGGGCTTCGTCGACGATGACGACCGCGCCCGTTGATCGAGGCTGGTTGAGAAACGACACCAGGCGATCGCGAAATCTGTTGGGCGACGCGTTGATGTCGGCGCGAACAGCCGTACCAGTCGCTGCCCCGAAGTCTTCGAGTAACAACCGGAACAGGCCGCTGGGTGTGAGCAGTGGATTGGCGATGACACCAACCGGGCCGAGGGCCCGAAGTTCGGGAACGAACGTGCGGCACAGCGTGGTCTTGCCGACACCGAGCTCGCCGGTGAGCAAGATGAAGCGCTCACGCCGACCTAACGCGCATTTCAACGTCGAGAGAGCACGTTGATGGCCAAGACTCTCGAAGACATAGGTTGGGTCCGGTGTCAGGCTGAACGGTCGTTCAGCGAGCCCGAAGAACGCTTCGTACCCACGGCTCATCGCCCTCGCACTATCGGCGGCTGCGCGGACGAACTATAGGTTGAGCTAGCCGTCGTCTAGGGCCCAGCCGGCGGCGGCGGCGGGGGCGGCGGCGGGAAATTGCTCGACGATGGTGTGAACGTCGGCGGCGTAAATCCCGTGCTCGGTGGGGCCACTGGTGGCGGCATGTTCTTGCGGAACATCGTCGCGCCGAGCAGACCGCCGAGCAGGCCAAAGATTGAGTAGAAAAACAGAGAAAAAAACAAACTGAAGATGAAGGCCGCGCCCATGACCGCACCACCGGTCAAGCCGCCCTGCATCTGTTCGAAAATCTGGCGCACCTCTTCGGGCAAATCGCGCGAGCTTTCGAGCACGTTCTCGAGAATCTGCGATTGGAACGGCCCCATCGCCATGCTCACGGGAATCGCCAGCACCGATCCGACGAGCGCCCCGATGGCCCCCGCCATGAGCCCCACGACCGCGCCATCGCCCGCGTTGATCGGCGCCGGGTGATTCTGCTGCATCAGATACGCAGCCAGCGCTCCTCCGAACACGACCCAGGCGCAACAGCACACGTTGCCGATGTTGACGATAGGGAGTGCGGACAGAACGCCGATCGCGACACCACCGAGAAGCGCGGGCTGCAGCTTGGCAGGATTCATTGGGGTCCCTTGACGATGTCAGTTGCAGTTTCCAGTTGCCAGTTCAAAGCAAGTGCACGACGTCCTTGAGAACTTGGCACCTTTGCAACTTGTAACTGACAACTTGTAACTTGTAACTGTCGATAGTTTCTCAGTCGTAGTATTCCCTTCCCAAGTGCGTGATCAGTTCTTCGCCTTTCAAGTAACGCAGCGTGTTCTTCAACTTCATCAACTGAATGAACAGGTCGTGCTCGGGATACAGGCCGGCGGCGTGCATCGGGCTTTTGAAGTAGAACGACAGCCACTCCTGGATGCCCGACATCCTGGCGCGTTTGGCCAGGTCGAGAAAGAGCGCCGTGTCGAGCACGATGGGCGCCGCCAGGATGCTGTCGCGACACAAGAAATTGATTTTGAGCTGCATCGGATAGCCGAGCCATCCCACGAGATCGATGTTGTCCCAGCCCTCTTTGTTGTCACCCCGCGGGGGATAGTAATTGATGCGGACGACGTGGTGAAGCTTGTCGTAGAGGCCCGGATACAAATGCGGCTGAAAGATGTAATCGAGAACCGACTTCTTGCTCTCTTCCTTGGTCTTGAACGACTCGGGATCGTCGAGGACTTCACCGTCGCGGTTACCAAGGATGTTGGTCGAATACCAGCCCGCCACCCCCAGCAGCCGGGCCTTGAGGCCGGGCGCCACGATGGTTTTGATGAGTGTTTGACCAGTCTTGAGGTCCTTGCCCGCAAGTGGTGACTGGGTCCGGGCGGCAAGCTCGAGCAACGCGGGAATGTCCGCACTGAGGTTGGGCGCCGCGTTGGCGTAGGGGAGGCCTTCCTTGATCGCCGCATACGCGTAGATCATGCTCGACGGGATCAACGGGTCATTCTGTTCGAGCCCGCGCTCCAGCGACTCGATCGACTGGTGGACCGCCGACTCCTTCAGGTAGACCTCGGTGCTCCCGCACCAAATCAGCACGAGCCGGGCACAGCCATGACGCTCCTTGAAGCGGCGAATGTCATCGATCAATAGATCGGCGAGCGCTTTCTTCGTCTTGGCCTTCTTGACGTTGGGGCCGTCCAGGCGCTTGACGTACTCGCGGTCGAAGACGGCCGGCATCGGTCGCACGGCTTCGAGATCGGGACGCAGCTGGTCGAGCAGCGATGGCTCGAGCACGCCAGCCGTTCGGGCCGCCGCGTAACAGTCCTCTTCGAAGATGTCCCAGCCACCAAACACGATGTCGTCCAGCGGAGGCAGGTCGAAAATTTCGCGGATACGGGGCGAACGCCCTTCGGTCCGCTTGCCCAGCCGGACGGTACCCAGTTCGGTCAACGAACCAATTGGTGGCGCCAGCTTCTTGCGAATTGCATGAACGCCCGCAATGACAGTAGTGCTCACTGCACCAAGGCCGACCAGGAGGATTCCCAGCTTCCCGGCGCCCGGTGCAATGTCGACGGGTTTTTTCACAGCCAGTGACTATATCCCAGCAGATCCCGGCAGCTTGCACTGCTTGATGAAAGCCACCACGGGGTGCCAGAGCCTTCCGCTATGATCCAGCGATGTTCAAGTTTCGCCGCATGCGCTCCATGGATCCATTGCAGGTGGCGATGACCGGTGTGCGGATGGGCGAACGCTATCTTCAAGTGTTTTGCAGCGATGTCACGCTGACACGCGGACTCGCGAGTAAGACCGGGTTGAGCGGTGTCGCGGCGCTGGCAGCCGCCGACCTGGCGCAGGCGGCCCGCGCGCGTTCGGCCGCCAGCAAGGCCGGTGCGCTGATTGACGTCCGGGTGGTGCAGCCCCCGTTACTCCCCAGCGATTGGACCTCGTTCGACATGGTGGTCATCGACGAAACCGGCGGGAGTTTTTCCGCGCTCTCGGCGCTGGATCGGCGCGCGCTGCTGGACGCGATCAAGCAGGCGTTGCGCGATGGCGGACGCGTCGAGATCATCGAGCGGACAGGTGGTGGGCTGCTCGGCGGGAGCGCGCCAGCGCCTGCCAGCTACTCCGCGGATGGTGGCGCCGAAGGCGTGCTGCGACAGGCCAGCTTCAATCCAGTCCGGACGCTCGCCGAGCGAGACGGCTTCAGATTTGTCGAGGGACTCAAAGGATGATGACCTTTGCCAACAAGGTTGCGATCGTCACTGGCGCTTCGAGCGGTATAGGTCGCGCCACGGCAATGGCGCTGGCCGCGAGCGGCGCTCAAATCGCCCTCGTCGGTCGTGATGCGCGGGCGCTCGAGGAAGTCGTGGCGGCAATCGCGCATGACGGCCGAGAAGCGATCGCGGTGGTCGCCGATTTGGTGGCGGAGCGAGCCGCGTCCGACATCGTGTCAGCGACGGTCGCGCGCTTCGGAGCGGTCGATCTCGTTGTCAATGCGGCGGGAGCAATCGCGATGGGGACCACGGATGGAACGCCAGACGAGGTGTGGGATGGCTTGATGGCGCTCAACGTGCGCGCGCCATTCCGGCTGATGCGTGCCGCGTTTCCCTACCTCAAGGAGCGTAAAGGCGCTGTCGTCAACGTCTCGAGCGTCAATGGCCGCCGTGTGTTTCCCAACCTGGCGGCGTACAACACGAGCAAGGCCGCGCTCGACCAGTTGACACGGTGCGCCGCCATTGAGTGGGCGCCGGACGGCGTACGAGTCAACGCCGTCAACCCGGGGGTCACCGTCACCAACCTCCACCGGCGCAGCGGGTTGAGCGAGGACGCCTATTCGGCCTTTCTGGTGCGCGCCAAGGAAACGCATCCCCTTGGACGGCCGGGGCAGGCTTCCGAGATCGCCGCGCTCATCCTGTTCCTGGCGTCGGACCAGGCGAGCTGGGTGACAGGCGAGACCATTGCTATTGACGGTGGACGACATTTGACTTGTGCGCGCTAACCAGAGCGGCGTTCCGGGGTTCGACTACTCCGAACCCCGAACTTCGCACTCCGTACCGGACAATCCACCAGAGAGCGTCCTGTGCAAGTGACGGCGAGCTGAGAAGCCCGTAGAAATTCGCCCGAAAACAGGCCAGTATCTGACGTGGGGGCTATCCAGCCAATCGGCAGGTTTCTTGCCTTGGATCGCTCGCCAAACCAGGTCATGTACGCTCACGCGCTCCCCGAGGTGTATTCGCCGCGCGATATCGCGGCGGCAGCAGGCGTCCCCGAACCGCACGTCATCGCTCTGCTCGCTCGCGGAGAGATCCGAAGTGTGGCCACGCTGGCAGGCGCGGCCGGCGTCGGGTTCGAGACGTTCGTCCCGCATCCCGAAGCAGTCCGCGCCGTTCGAGCCCTGCGAAGCGGCGACCTCGTCGTCGCCCCCGGCTCGGACGCTCTCGGCCGGCTCCTCAGCCCCACGTTTTCGCAACCACGTGCGACGACCGTTCCGATGCTCGTGTCCTCGTCGCTTCATGCAGTGGTGCTGATTGCGCTCCTCGTGATCGGCAGCCTGGGATTCACGGCCGCGGACGAACGGACCGAGGTGATCGAACCTGCCTCCGAACCAGTTCGACTGGTTTATGTGCCACGCTTTGGGCCGGGCGGTGGTGGCGGCGGCGGCGGACTGAAAATGCCGACGCCTCCACCCAAGGCTCAACGTCAAGGACCCCGTAAGGTGAGCAGCCCGATCCCGGCGCGACGAATCCCGCCGCCGGTTCGGCCGGAGCCGCCTCGACCGGAACCGCCTCCACCTCCGCTTGAAGCGAAAACGCTGCCGCCAGTGATGGCGCCGGTGGTACCGGTCGCTGCCGATCAGCGGAATCAGGAGGGGCAGCTCAAGGAAGTCCCAAAGGAAAGCCCACCGAGTCAGGGCCCGGGTAGTGGCGGGGGCGCCGGCACCGGGAAAGGCACGGGGATTGGCGAAGGCGACGGCGCCGGTATTGGGCCCGGCGAAGGCGGAGGGGTCGGCGGTGGCCCGTATCGGCCAGGGAGCGGTGTGTCGCCGCCCCAACTGGTACGCGAGGTTCGCGCTGACTACACCGACGAAGCTCGCCGCGCCAACATCGTCGGCGAAGTTGTTCTGGAGATCGTCGTCAAGCGCGACGGCACGGTCGGGGATGTTCGCGTGCTGCAGCGGCTGGGCGCGGGGTTGGTGGAACGGGCGATCGCGGCCGTCCGGCAGTGGAAGTTTTCGCCGGCGCGAATGAAGGGGACGCCGGTCGATGTCGTTGTCGAGGTCGCGGTGGAGTTCAAGCTGAGATAGTCATGGACATCTTTTTGATTGGTGTCAGTGTCGTGTCAACGGTTGTCGCACTCGTGATGACCGTGGTGGCGTGGCGCGTCTCACGCAGCCAGCGGGCTGCAAGTGCGGCTCGTATCGCCGCGCTCTCCGCAGCCGCCGCCGTGGATGCGGATCGCGAGGCCGAGACGCCGTCGCACTCGACGCCGCTCGAGCAGTTCGCGACAGAGCCGGTCGCCGTGAGCGCCTCGCGCAACGGCACTCAAGGCACGTTAGGCCCTCAGGCACCCTGGGTCCCGGCCCGAGTCTCTCCGTTCAATTCCGGCGCCCGAGCCGCGATGACCGCGGCGCGCGCTGATCCGCATGAGATCACGACCAGGCCGGCGGCGATCGAATCGACGACCGCTGGCCAGGCCTTGAGCGAAGGGTTCCTCGGCAGCGCCGTATCACCGCCGACAGACGGCGGTCGCCAGCGAAGCTTGGCGCTCGCGGCGATCGTGCTGTTTGGATTGGTTCTGGCCGGCGGCTATTGGGCCGTGTTTGTCAACCGCTCCGACACGGCGACGGTCACGACACCGAGCACAACCAGTCCGCTCGAGCTGGTGTCGATGCGTCACGAGCGTCGTGGAACGCGCTTGGCGGTGACCGGTCTGGTGCGCAATCCTGTAGCGGGCGCGCCGGTCGACCGGTTGGCCGCGGTCGTCTTCCTCTTCGATCAGCAGGGCGCGTTTATCAGCAGCGCGCGCGCGAACGTCGATTTCTTGAAACTGACACCCGGCGATGAATCACCTTTCGTCATCGACGTCGAAGCGCCATCAAGCGTCGTGCGATACCGCGTCAGCTTCCGCAACGACGCGGGGATCGTGCCTCACGTCGATCGCCGCGGACAGCAGCCGCTGGCGTTGACGACCGTTCGGTAAGTGGAGCGGGTCATGGAACGAATGATGTCACGTTGGATGATTGCAGCGGCGGTCGTTGGTCTCGTCGCAGTCGTCGCCTTGGACCGGCACAGTCGCCGGGCAGGAAGGCTTTCGCTTCAAGAGCGGAGTCGAGCTGATCAACGTCACGGCAACCGTGACCGACCGCTCGGGACGCTTCGCGGAGGGGCTGCGCAAGGAGGACTTCGTCCTCTACGAAGACGACAAGCCGATGGAAGTCACGCACTTCAGCGCGGAGCGAACTCCGGTCAGCCTTGGCATCGTCATCGACACCAGCGGCAGCATGTCCGGCGACAAGTGGTTCTCGGCCCGCGACGCCATCGAGCGCTTCCTCGATGCTCTCGCTGAGCCTCAGGACGAGTTCTTCATGTATCGGTTCAGTGGTTCACCGGATCTGGTGCACGACTGGAGCGGGGATCGCGAGATCATCAAACGGAGCCTCGCGCGTGTGCATCCGAGCGGCGGCACGGCGATGTACGACGCTGTCGGCGAAGCGGTCCCCATGGCCCAGGGTGGGCAGAATCGCAAGAAGGCGATCGTGCTGATCTCGGACGGCAACGACACGAGCAGTCGGATGGATGTGCGCGAGGTTCGTCAGCTCGTGCGCGAAACCGAGGTGCTGGTATACGCCATTGGCATTGATGGCAACGCTGACCCGACGTTCCCGGGTCGGCCGACGCCGCCAGTCATGAGACCCCCGTCGGCGCCGATTCCGTTCCCGGTGCCAGGGAGGGGTGGCAGGCCGCGTGGACTGCCGTTTCCGATTCCACCGCAATCGCGGGGTGGGAGCTCACGCGGCTCGGGCTCCATGGACGATCGCGTCAATGCGGTGGCGCTCCGGGAAATCACCGACGATAGCGGCGGGCGAACCGAGATCGTGCGCGATGCGCGCGACCTCGACCCCGCCACTGCCGGCATCGCCGACGAACTGAGCAAGCAGTACTACATCGGCTACCCCAGCCCCGGCCACCGCGATGGCCGGTGGCACACGATCCGTCTCGAAGTCCGCGATCGTTCGTTCAAGGTCAGGGCGCGTCGCGGATATGTCGCTACTCCTTAGGGCCTAGGTTCCCAGGTCCCAGGGCGTAGGGTTCCAGGGCTGCGCACCTGGAACTTGGAACCTTTGAGCGTTGAAAACCGTGGGGCCTGCAAGGCTCCAGTCGAATCGTCCGCAGTTGAGGCCACTCTCAAAGACCCATCGAAAACTGGCGTGAAAACTCGCGTTTCCGCTTGGCACGCGGGTCGCAATACCACGGTTTGTGTCTGCTTCCCGCGGACTCGTTTCGAAGGAGTAGCTTCCCATGTCGAAGAAAGCAGCAGCCCCCATGCTGATTGCGCTGGTCTTGTGCGCGGCCACCGCAGCATCCGCGCAGGAACGCAAGGACCTGCAGATCTTCCGCGATATCTCGGATCAGGTGAATCGGTACACGCAGTTCACGATTTTCGACAACGTCGAAGCGTCGATTGTCGAAGGCCGAGTGGTGCTGAATGGGTCGGTCACGATGCCGTACAAGAAGAACGACATCGAGCGCCGCGTGCGATCGGTCGACGGCGTCCAGGCACTGGACAATCTTATCGAGGTCCTGCCGGTATCGCAGTTCGACGATGAGCTGCGGTTCCGAATAGCGCGGGCCATCTATGGCAACTCGGCGTTCTGGCACTACGCTTCCATGGTCAACCCGCCGATTCACATTGTCGTGAATCGTGGTCGTGTCCGGTTGACCGGCGTCGTCCAAAGCAATGTCGAACGCATGCTCGCGCGGTCGCTCGCCACTGGCTTTGGCTCGTTCGAGGTGAAGAACGATCTGAAGACCGATGAAGAGATCCGCACCGAGCTCGAGCGGATCGGCGAGGTTTGGTAGAGGTGGTTCTTCACGGGGGTTCTTCGTTGAGAACCTCCGTCAAGAACCCTTCGGGGCGCGCCCCCGCCTGACCGTCCACCAAATCGCCAACGCGAACGTCGCGCCCGCCAACAGAACCGTGATGCCAAACAGCGTGAGCGTGCGAATCAGGATCGACTTGCGTTCCATTCGCACTTCCATGTCGATCGGAACGCCCGCGCGCCGATCGGTTAACTTCTGTTCCCAGACGACGATGTTGCCGCGCTCGATCTCACGCGACGGCGAGTTGTGAAAAGGCACGCGACTGGGGAGGTGCAACCGGAAGGCGACGATCTCATCGCCGCTCCAGCCCACGTTTCCAACCTCGCGACCCGCAGCGCCGTGAACGGTCTGACGAAAGATGACCAGATCCTCAGTTCGATCGAGGGCGTAACGCGACCAGCTGAAAGGCGGCGCCTCGGCCAGCCGCCTGATGTCGGACACGTCGATCCGCAAGTGGACGTAACGCCGGTTGTCTCGCCTCGACCCGCTCGCGTTGGCGACGCGCGAAACCGGCGTCTCGTAGGCCGCGCGCACGGCGTCCAGGTCGAGACGCGCCCGCGGATCCACGTCGAGCTCGAGACCGCGCAATGCCACCAGAGCCGGAATCGCCGCGTTGACATACACCGTTGCTGAGCCATCGAGTGAGAGGTGCACGTCCTCGTCGTACTCGTACTTGCGTGAGAAAACCGAGCGGCAGGAAGCAGCGATGATGGCGAGCAGAACGGTCAGCGCGACGAGGGTGACCGCACGCGACACCCTGAATCGAACGGGCGCAGACATGCCAAAGGGTCGATAATATAACTGTTCGTGCCTCCGTCTCCTTCCCTGTTCCTCATCGACGGCAGCAACCAGATGTATCGCGCCTATCACGCGATCCGTGGGTTGACCGGGCCGGATGGGAAATCGACGAACGCCGTGTATGGCTTCGTGACGATGCTCCGCAAGTTGATTGCGGATCATCATCCCGTCTACATCGGGGCCTCGTTCGACTTACCAGGTGTCACGTTTCGCTCACAACTCGCCGCGGACTACAAGGCGACTCGTAGCGCGATGCCAGGAGATCTCGCCGAACAGATTCCGTGGGTCCACGAGGCCTGCGCCGCGATGGGCGTGCCGGTCTACACGGCGCCCGGGTTCGAGGCCGATGACGTGATTGGGACGCTGGCTCGGCGGGCCACCTCGCAGGGGGTGAACGTCGCGATCGTCACCGGCGACAAGGACTTCTTTCAACTCGTCGGCAACGGCATCCGCGTCTACAACCCGCGTGATGAGGGCGCCTGGTTCGACGAAGCGGGAGTCAGGGAGAAGTTCGGCGTCATCCCCGCGCAAGTCGTGGACGCTCTGGCCCTGATGGGCGATTCCATCGACAACGTCGCCGGAGTGCCGGGGATAGGCGAGAAAGGCGCTCGTGACCTGATCGCGTCCTTTGGGTCGCTCGACGCGTTGCTCGAGCGCGCAGGCGAAGTCGCACAGAAGAAATACCGCGAGAGCCTCCTGAGCCATGCCGAACAAGCCCGGCAGAGTCGCGAGCTCGTCAGGATTCGGACCGACGTGGATATCCCGTTCGACTTGGAGGCGTTTCGCTACCAGGGCCCCTCGAACGAGCGGTGCTATGCCCTGTTCGCGAAGCTGGGATTTCGCTCGCTCGTCACCGAGTTCGCCCCAACCGCTTCATCGATTGAGAAGAACTACGCGGTCGTCGCGAGTCTCGATGAGCTTCGGGACGTCGCTCGCTCGCTCGAGGAGGCGGGACGGTTCGCGCTCAGGGTCGTGGCCGACGGTCCCTCGTGCGTGCGTGCTCAGCTCGTGGGCCTGGTGTTCTCGACCGCTCCTCGGCACGCGCGGTACGTGCCGCTCGGGCACGAAGGATTCGCCGGCGGATTGTCGCTTGATCGCCAGGCCGCACTCGACATTCTCCGCCCGGTCCTCGAAAGCGCCTCGATCGAGAAAGTCGGCCATGACCTGAAAGCGGACCTCGTGGTCCTCGCCGGTTACGGCGTGACCCTTACGGGGCTCGCCTTCGACACCATGCTGGCCAGTTACTTGCTCGACGCCACCAAGTCGAATGAGGATCTGGAGCCGACCGTTCTCGAGCAGCTTGGTTATAAGGCGCTCACCGCGGAGAACGTTTGCGGAAAGGGCGCCAAGGCATTCACGTTTGCTCAGGTGCCGGTCGAGGGGCTCCTCGATTTCGCCGGTGAACGCGCCGACCTCGCGCTCCAACTGGCCGACCATCTGCGGCCGTTGCTGGTCGAACAGCAGCTCGAGGACGTCTACCGCGAGTTGGAGCTGCCGCTGGTGCCAATCCTTGCCGACCTCGAACGAGCGGGCATACGCGTCGACGGGCGCGCCCTCGCCGCCCAGGCGTCGCTCGTGGACAAGGAGCTCAACAACCGCAGCGCGGCCATCTTTGGGATGGCCGGCGAAGAATTCAACATCAACTCGCCGAAGCAGCTCGCCGAGATCCTGTTCGACCAGTTGAAGCTCCCCGTCCTCAAGCGGACCGGCACGACGCGCACCCCGTCAACGGCGGTCGAAGTGCTCGAGGAACTGGCGCTGGCACACGACCTTCCTCGTCTGATTCTCGAATGGCGCGCGCTCGCCAAGCTGAAAGGCACCTACATCGACGCGCTGCCGATTCTGATCAACCCGATCACCGGCCGCGTCCACACGTCCTTCAACCAGGCGGTTGCAGCGACCGGCCGGCTCTCGAGCAGCGATCCGAATCTCCAGAACATTCCCATTCGGACCGAAATCGGCCGCGAGATCCGTCGTGCGTTCATTGCCGAGCCTGGCTATCGACTCGTATCCGCCGACTACTCCCAGATCGAGTTGCGGGTTCTCGCGCATCTTTCAGAGGATGAGACGCTGATTGCCGCCTTCGCGCGTGGCGAGGACATTCACGACCGTACGGCACTCAAGGTGTTTGGAGAGACTAGCGGCCTCTCTCCGCACGAACTTCGCCGCCGCGCGAAGATCGTCAACTACGCCCTGCTCTACGGGAAGACGGCCTTCACGCTCGCAAAGGACATCGGCGTCACCCAGCAGGCCGCGCAAGAATTCATCGAAGCCTATTTCGCAGGCTTCCCTCGCGTTCGCGGCTTCATCGATCGGACCCTCGAAGAGGCACGGCGCACAGGCGTCGTCAAGACGATGTTCGGCCGGCGACGGCCCGTGCCCGAGCTTCTGAGCAAGAACGGACAGATCCGTTCGGCTGCCGAGCGTGTCGCCGTCAACCTGCCCATCCAGGGGACCGCGGCCGACATCCTGAAGCGCGCCATGATCGACGTACATGGCGCCCTTCAGAAGACCCTGCCCAAGGCGCGCATGATTCTCACGGTCCACGACGAGCTGCTGTTCGAAGCACCGGCCGATCAAGTGGACGACGTCGTCAAGGTCGTTCGGGATCGGATGGCCGGCGCCGTTCCATTAAAGGTTCCGCTCGAGGTCGATGTGGGCGTGGGAGGGAGCTGGAAGGAGGCGAAGTCGTGAGGATGGTCATTTGTCAACTGATCCGTCTCTATTTCCACCTCTCCTTGACCAGCTCCCAATCCGCCTTGAGCTGCGATTCGGCACCGGCTTGGGCATCTTTCTGGAGGTGCCGCACGCGATCGGGAATGATGCCTTGGACGACGAGGCGATCCAGATCGGCGCGCAAGGATGACGCGCGCTCGCCGAGAAGTCGAGCCCGTACCCAGCCGGCGACGGCGGCATCCCAGGCGCGATCGGGCTCACCAGCACCGCGCAAACCCGCAACCGTCCAGTACGCCGCCGCGGCGGATGTGGGGTTGTGACCGAGTTCTTGTCGCATTCGATCTGCCAGCCGGGAGAAGACCGCCAGCCGATAGCCACGAGTGAGCGACCCGGCCCGCCGCTCGGTGGCGCTTCCCCACCACTCGAGCATCGCCTCTGCCAGCCCGCGCTCGGTACCAGCCGCGCGCTCCAGCCCGCTTTCGAACATCTCGGCGGCGGCACCGAAATCGTCTTCCAGAAACAGTGACTGGCCGAGCGCGAGGAGCAGCTCGACTTGATCGCGAGCCTCCAGGCTTGCCGGGCGGATGCTGCCCAAGACTTCGCGTGCAGCACTCAGATCGGCCGGGTCCGAACGTTCGCGGTATCGCTCGAGATGAGCACGTGCCAACACGATGCCGGCTGCATCCGCGATCTCCGCGACCTGCCGCGCCGCGAGAGCCGCGTCGATCGCCTCGTCGAACTGGCGCTGGTTGTAGAGTGAGCGCGCCCGGGCGAGGTCGGCAATCGATGGCTGCGCGGCACCGGAGATGGCGCTACAAGCAACCCACCCCAGGATCAGCGCGATGCGTGCTACTTGGGAGTGGCGCCGCAGCATGTGGCGATGGTAGCACGCAGTACAATTGCGGGCTGGATGCCTGAGCCGGTCATCATCCCGCGTGCCGATCACCCGATTTCACGCCGCGATATCGACCCCGATGCGTTGAAGGTTCTCTACCGGCTGCAGCAATTCAACCACGCCGCATATCTCGTGGGCGGCAGCGTTCGGGACCTGCTGCTGCGTCGGCGGCCCAAGGACTTCGACGTTGGCACCGACGCCCACCCGTACCAGATCAAGAAGCTGTTTCGTAATTGCTGGATCATCGGCCGCCGCTTTCGACTTGCCCACGTGCGCTTCGGCACCAAGGCCATCGAGGTGGCGACGTTCCGACGCCATGTGCTGCCCGGAACGGAGAACGAGCCGGCGACCGCAGACGCAGCCGCCGACGAAGCGACGACCGACCTGCAGATCAAGCACGACAACACGTTTGGGACACCCGAGGAAGACGCATTCCGACGGGATTTCACCATCAACGCGCTCTTCTACGACATCGCAACGTTCTCGATCATCGACTACGTGGGGGGCCTCCAGGATTTGCGGGACGGCGTCGTGCGATCGATTGGGGATCCGTCACAACGCTTTCAGGAAGATCCGGTTCGAATGTTTCGGGCCGTCGCGTTTGCAGCACGCCTTGGCTTCGCGCTCGATCCGCCGGTCATCGACGGCATCCGTGCCAATCGGCACTTGATCGCCAACGCCTCGCCCGCGCGACTGATCGAGGAATACTACAAAGTCCTTCGATCGGGCGCTGCCGAGCGGACGTTCCGCCTGCTCGCCCACCACGGCCTGCTCGAAACCATCACGCCCGAGCTGCACCGCGGAGCGTCCGAAGGGGCGCTCTGGCTGGCGCTCGGCGAGTTGGATCGCTACCGCCAGCGATTCGACGCGCTGCCGGAGGGACTCACCAACGCCGTGCTCCTCGGGACACTGTTGGTGCCTCTCGGGCTGATGCCTCGTCGTGACTGGTCAGAGCCGGACGTCGCCGCCACCGACGCTCGTGAGTCACAGGCCGGAACAACGCTCGACGAAACTGACCACGACGCGACCGGGGCGCCGGCCGGACGTCACACAAGATCGCGACGAGGCCGACGCCCACCGAAAGACCCGCCGATGCGCATCGGCATGTTGCCCGTCGCGCGTCGGGATACCGATCGCTTGCGTCAGTTGCTGGCCGTGCAGCGGCGACTGATGGACCTCGAATCGTCGCCGCGCGCGAAACGATCCCTGATGCATCGTGGACCGTTTCAGGAAGCACTGGTCTGGCTCGAGATTCACGGACGCGCACCAGAAGCCCTGGAGCACTGGCGAGGCTTCATCGAGGCGCTGGGCGGCGTTCCGGGGCATAGCCTCGAATCCACCACCGAAGGCGATGCCCGACCAGTCGGGCGTGGTCGGCGACGAGGAAGGAGTCGGCGTGGTCGAGGTGGGTTCAATCGTCGAGAACGGTAACCGGCAACCGAAACCGTTCTATCCGTTCTTCCTCTCAAACTCCTTCATGAACAACACCAGCGCTTCGACGCCTTCTTCAGGGAATGCGTTGTAAATCGAGGCGCGCATGCCGCCGACCGAACGGTGTCCCTTGAGCCCGTCCAACCCGGCCGACGTCGATTCCTTGACGAACGCTTTTTCAAGATCCTCGCTGGGCAATCGGAAGGTCAGGTTCATGAGCGAGCGCGAGCTCTTGTCGGCGGTCCCCCGGTAGAAGCCGGTCCGATCGATCTCCGCATACAGCGCCGCCGCCTTTCGCTCGTTGCGCTGCGAAATTGCCGGCAGACCTCCCTCATTCAGCGCCCACTTGGCCACCAGACCCATAAGGTAGATGCCAAAGCACGGAGGCGTGTTGTACATCGACCCGTTCTCCACATGAACGGCGTAATTCATCATCGTCGGAAGCGACTTGGACGATCGAGACAGCAAGTCTTCACGCACGATGACGAGCGTCACGCCTGAAGGACCGAGGTTCTTTTGGGCGCCGGCGTAGATGAGACCGTATTTCGCAACGTCAATCGGTCGGCTGAACATGTCCGAGGACGTGTCCGCAACCAGTGGAGCGTCTCCGACGACTGGCTCGGCAACCCACTGCGTTCCAAACAAGGTGTTGTTGGAGGTGAAGTGGACGTAGGCAGCGTCAGTCGTCAGCTTCAGCTCGTCTTGCCGGGGTATTCGTGAAAAATTCTCAGCCTCGGTCGTGGCGGCGATGTTGACACTCCCAACTCGTTGCGCTTCCTTGACGGCTTTCTGCGCCCAGCCGCCGGTCACGATGTAGTCGGCAGAGCGACCCGGAGTGAGCAGGTTCATCGGAACCATCGAAAACTGCGTGGAGGCGCCCCCCTGCAGGAACAACACCTTATGTGACGCAGGGATGTTGCCCAGCCGTCGAAGGTCCGCCTCGGTGCGCGCCAGGATGTCCTCGAAGGCTTTGGAGCGATGGCTGATTTCCAGGACGGACATCCCGACACCTGGAAGGGCAACGAGGTCGCGCTGCGCTTCCTCGAGTACGGCCTGCGGCAACACTGCGGGGCCGGCCGAGAAGTTGTGGATGCGATGAACGGACGTAGTCATTGGAGTTCCTGTCAGGCCAGTTTTACGAGCTGCAGATTAAGAATGTCGTCGTTCCCGGACTGGATTGCCTCGAGGATCGCCGGCCCAGGCTCGCCATCCAAGTTGATGCGTGCCACGGCGGCGTGGGCACCCTCAAAGATAATATTCTCCGTCTCTTGAACGTTGAGATGCGCATCGCGGAGCCGCTCGAAGACATGCGCGAGCACGCCGGGCTTGTCTCGATGCCGGACAATCAGCATTCGCGTGGCCGGGGTCTTCCTGGCGAGATTGACGACGTTCGGAACCTTCCCGGTTTCCGCAAATGTCCGGACAATGCGGACGGTCTCGGCGGCGATGGCCTCTTGTGCCTGCTCGGTGGACGCACCGATGTGATGCGTGCCAATGACATTGGGAAGCGCAAGGATGGTGTCCGACATCAAGCCCTCAGGCGTTGCCGGCTCGCTGGCGTACACATCCAACCCCACGCGCAATTCCTTCTCCTTGATCGCCTCGGCAAGCGCGACGTAGTCGAGGATCTCGCCCCTCGCCGTGTTGATCAGCATGGCGCCCTGCCGCGCATGTCGCAAGAGTTCGGCATCGACGAACTCGCGCGTTTCTTTCGTCAACGCGAGATGAATGCTCACAATGTCGGCGCGCGAAAACACCTTCTCTGGACTCGCCACGACCTCGATACCCAGCTCATCGATCGCGTGCTTCCGTGCCTCCGCGTTGGTCGTAAATCGGCGACTCCAGACCACAACCGGCATCCCGAAGGCGCGTGCCCGCTGTGCGACCTCGTGGCCGATGTTGCCAAACCCAATCAAGCCGAGCGTCCGCCCGAAGAGTCCCTGTGCCTTCGAAAACTCTTTCTTGTTCCAGCGCCCGGCTCTTAGCTGGACGACGTTGTCTGGTACGCGGCGGTCGAGCGCCAGAATCAGCGCGAAGGTCAGCTCGGCGACCGCCATCGCGTTCTTGCCCGGGCAGTTCGAGACATAGATCCCGCGACGCGAGGCTGCCGCCACGTCGATGGTGTTGACACCGGCTCCCGCTCGTACGACCAGCGACAACTGACCCGCGTCGAGCATGGCTTCGGTGACCTGCGTCGATCGGACGACGAGCACGTTGGCGCCTCCGGTGCGCAGGACATCGACCAGTGCGTCTCCTTTGAGGCCTGGTTCGTAGACCACTTCATGGCCCAGCGACTCGAGCCCGTCGATTCCCGATCGTTCAAATAGGTCGGCAACGAGTACCTTCATCTCCCTGTGCCCTGCGCCCTGCGCCCTGTGCCCTTCAAATCAAGTGCGACAGCAGCCCGTCCCTGAGCTTCGGTTCGAACCATGTCGACTTGGGCGGCATGATGGCGCCGGTGTCGGCAATCGTCATCAGGTCCCCCACCGTCACGGGGTAGAGCGCAAAGGCCACCGCGGCATGGCCGCCATCCACCAGTCGTTTCAGCTCGGCGGGCCCGCGAATGCCGCCGACAAAGTCGATGCGCTTGTCCGTGCGCACGTCGTGGATCCCGAGGATGGGCCCAAGCACCATGTCCTGCAACCGGCTGACGTCGAGACTCGCCGCAGCATCACTCACCGTCGTCGATCCGAGTTCCAGCTCCGTACCACCGGCCAGCCAGATACATCGTCGCAAAGCCCTTGCGGTTGGATGTGTCAGGGGTGTTCTCGGTCACCGTCAGTTGCCGCCGCAAGGCGTCGAGGAACTGGTCGTTTGTCAGGCCGTTGAGATCCTTGACGACCCGGTGATACGCAAGGATCTGCATCTGTTTGTCGGGGAAGGCGACGGCCATGATCCGGTCGTGCTCACCGCGGCCACGACCGGCGAGGGCACGTCGAGTTCGCGCAGCGCTGGCGGCACGATGGTGGCCATCGGCAATGTAGAGAGCGGGAATCTGTTTGAACGCCTCGACGATGGCGTCGGCATCTGCCACGGCGACGGTCCACAAGGTATGGCGCACCCCGTCCGGCGCCGTGAAGTCGAACAACGGGCTTTCTCCTGCCGTGCGTTCGACGAGACCGTCGATGGCGCTCGATGCGCGATAGGTGAGCAACACCGGACCAGTTTGCGCGCTGATCGCCAGCATGTGACGCGTGCGGTCGTCTTCCTTGTCGGGCCGTGTCTTCTCGTGCTTCTTGATGAGGCCCTGGTCGTACTCGTCAAGCGAAAAGCAGGCGGCCATTCCAGTTTGTGTGTGCGATCCCATCTGCAGTCGGTAGACGTACAGCATCGGGGTTTCTTCTTCGACGAGCGGCGCTCGGGCGCGAAGGTCGGCGAAGTTCTCGGCAGCCCGTTCGTAGACCGGGTCGGAGTGAGGATCGGTGCCGGGCGGCAGGTCGATCTCGGCTCGCGAAACGTGAAGAAAGCTGAGTGGAGAGCCGCTCGCTAATGTGCGCGCCTCATCGGTCGACACGACGTCGTAGGGAACCGCGGCCACCGCTGCAGCAGCCTGCGGCGCGGGACGCAGCGCTGCAAAGGGAAAAATGGATGCCATGAAACGTACGATTATAGATTTTCTGCGGCTCGACATGCCGAAACGTGAACACCTGGCGTCGAGCTTGCTCGCTTTGGCCCATCGCTTGGCACGCGCCATGCTGTCGTTCTGGCCGGAGGCATTGATGGTGCGATCAGCGAACTGCCGTCATGTGTTTGCGTTAGTTTTCGTGGCGGCCGTGGCAGTGGTGGTAGTGCCATCGCCAGCCTTGGCGCAGGGGCCGGGCGTGCGCGGTGGCATTTCTGTCGATCCCGACCAGTTCTACCTCGGAGGTCACTACGAAACGGGCGCGTTGGTCGACCGGCTGCACTTCAAGCCCAACCTGGAAGCGGGATTCGGTGATGACCTCACCCACATCGGCCTCAACTTCGAGTTCGTCTACAAGTTCCCCGCCAACAACAACTGGAACCTTTACGCTGGTGCTGGTCCTGCCGTTAACATCTACTCGTTCGATTCCAGTGACGAGAGTGACACCGAACCGGGGTTCAACGTGCTGTTCGGCGCCGAGACTCGGCGCGGGTTGTTCTTCGAAATCAAAGTCGGCGCAATCGATTCACCTGATGTCAAGTTCGGCGTGGGTTGGACGTTTCGATGAGGCACAGGGCACGGGGCCCTGCGCCCTTTCAGCTAATTGACCGCGCGAGCACCGCTATCACCCAAGCGCTGCATCAGACGATCACGCTCGACCGCGAAGATCGCCAGGTGCACGGCCGCGACAGGTTCACCAGGCGGCATGTTCCGGTGTTCGCGCACGGGATTGACATAGACGCGGTTGCGGCGCAGGCCGTAGTGAAGATGGGGCCCGGTCGCCAGGCCACTTGACCCCACCCGGCCGATTAGCTCACCCTGCGAGACCCGCATTCCCGAGCGAACGCCGGCGGCAATCGACGAGAGGTGTAAATACTCGCTTTCGTAACCGCTGGCGTGACGCACTCGCACGGTTCGACCCCCACCGCTTGTCCAGCCCGCCAGCGTGACGACACCACTGGCGACCGCAATGACGGGCGCGCCCGGAGGCGCCGCGTAGTCCACCCCATTGTGTGCGCGGGTGTAGTTGAGAACCGGATGACGCCTGGCACGCGAGAACGATGAGGTGACACGCGGTTCGAACTTCAGTGGCGACTTCAGGAAGAAGCGCTTGAGCGATCGACCCTCACCATCGTAGTAGGCGGGCTTTCCCTCGGGAGGTGTGAAGCGAACCGCCTGCAATCGACGGCCGCCGTTCACGAGCTCGGCGGCGGACACCGGACCGTACCCGGCCACGCGACCATCGCTGCGGGTGCCCCGCTCGACCACTAGTCGAAAACTGTCGCCCGGCTGCAGGTCGCTGTTGAAATCAATCTCACCCGAGAAGATGTCAGCGAGCGCCAGCGACAACTCGATCCGCTCCCCGGCCGCATCCAGTGCCTGCACGAGCGACGGTGACTCGGGACCAATCACGCCGGTGACGATCACCTCTTCGACCGTCTTCTCAATCGGCGCGACCTCGGTGGCAAACAATACGTCGTCCGGCGTCTCTTGCCGTCGGACGATGACCCGGCGATCCCGATCGAGCTCGGTACTCGAACTCTCGAATGCGCCCGTCGAAGTAGCGGTCGAGACGGTACGGCTGACCCGCACGAACGCGGCGAAGGTCGAACTTTTCGCCCATGCTCGTCACCATGGCCACAACCTCCCCATCGAGCAGCTGGTGTGCTTCGAGCAGTGCCGCCATGGTCGTGTGTCGAGGAACGAGCGCTTCACGAATCTCGGAGTCTGGGGCGAGGAGCACGTCGCCCAGGCGACGAAGTTGGCGAGCCGGCGGGGGATCGCCGGCCGGCGCTTGACACGCGGCGAGAGCGAGCAGTGCGGGTGCCGCAACGATGATGCGCCGGGCTGTCATCGATGATCAGATCCCGGGCTTCTTAGTGGCGCGCTCGGTGGTCGGGGGCACGATGCCCTTGAGCCGCAGCAAGATCACTTTCTGACCGTATTCGTTACTGTTGTGGCTGATGACTCCCAACAGCAGCTGCGCACGCGGCAGCTGGGTCTGTCCCGCCTGCACCATCTCGGCCAGCGACGCATCCGTTTGCGCCGCATAGACGGCATCGCAGTACGCTTGTACGGCCTTGGCGGCTTCGACCAGCTTCGCTTTTTCCGTCACCTTTTCGAGGTCTTCCTTGTTCGGATTCGCTTCGCCTTTCGCACGAGAACAGTTGTTGTAGGCCGCATTGATCGTGTGGCCCACGAACCCGGCGAAGGTGCGCGTGTCCTTGGTCGCCTGGAAGCCGTAATCGGCCTCAGGCATCTTTTCGGCTGTTTCGACGAGATTCCTGAACGTGCCCGCCGCACTGCGCGCCATTGCATCCGCCAGCACCTTCTGCGCGAAGGCGGGAGCTGCTGCCGCCAGCACAATCGCACCTGACAACACGAGAATCCGCTTCATGGTTGTCCCTCCAAAAACCGTAATGCTATATGAAAGCTAAGGTGCCTCAGGTAGCGAATCGGCCGGCGAAGGGACTACACTCAAACCGGGCCCGAAAGGGCGGAGAAAGTGGCTGAAGTCTCGAGACTTTTCGCTTGGCATTGATGATCGATCCCGTCCTTGTTCTTCTGGGTCTCCTGACGTTCCTGGTCGGCCTCGCGATCGGCTGGTCGCTGTCACAACTAGTTCGGGTCGACAACGCCCGCCTTCGGACCGAGCTGGCGCATCAGCAGCGCATTGTGCCGGAGAAGCTCGCGCTGCTAGACGAGGCACAGGCGCAGCTCAAGACATCGTTCGACGCGATTGCGGGTGCCGCGCTGCGCGCCAGCACCGACGAGTTCCTGAAGCTGGCCGATCAAAAGCTCGGGAACGTTCACAAAGACGCGATTGGCGAAATCGGCAAGCGTCAGCAGGCCCTGGATGAGCTGATGAAACCCATTCGGGATGCGCTCACGCAAGTCGATCAGAAGCTTGGTGAGAGCGATCGCGGGCGCGTGGAAACCACGACGCTGCTGAAGGAGCTCAATCAACAACAGGAACGTCTCCGCGGCGAGACACACAATCTGGTGCGAGCGCTGCGGACGCCGAGCATTCGCGGGCGCTGGGGCGAAATGCAGCTTCGTCGCGTCGTCGAACTCGCCGGCATGCTGCCCTACTGCGACTTCGAGGAACAACCCTCGCTGCTCGCCGAATACGGCCGGCAGCGCCCCGACCTGATTGTGAAGCTGCCGGGCGGCCGCACGATCGTCGTAGACGCGAAGGTTCCCCTCGAAGCGTATCTGAATGCGCAGGAAGCCGCGGACGACGAGACGCGCGCGGCCCGCTTGACGGATCATGCCCGGCAAGTCCGCGAGCACATGGCCAAACTGGGGGCGAAGAACTATTGGGAACAAGTGCAGCCGTCGCCCGAGTTCGTGGTCATGTTCCTGCCTGGCGAGTCGTTCTTTCAGTCCGCATTGCAGCACGACGTCGAGCTCGTCGACTACGGGGTGGGCTCGCGCGTTTTTCCGGCCAGCCCCATTACGCTGATCGCGCTGTTGCAGGTGGTTGCTCACGGCTGGCGGCACGAGCGGCTGGCGCAGAACGCCGAAGAGATCCAGTCGCTCGGCAGGGAGCTGTACGCGCGGGTGTCGAAGATGACGGAGTACCTGGATATTCTTCGCATGCGACTCGACAGCACGGTCAAGGCGTTCAACGACACGGTTGGCTCGTATGAAACGCGCGTCCTCGTGACGGCGCGAAAGTTCAAGGAGCTGGGGGCGACATCAGAAGCGGAAATCGAGACGCTGCAGACCATCGACACCGCACCCCGAGTCCTGCACAGCGCCAACCTCCTCGGCTTGCCCGATGACGTGATCGAAGCGGAAACCGTGGAGAGAGAAGGATAGCGATGCGCACACTGATGATCGGAATCGTGATGGCGGGCCTCGGCATAGCGTCGGTGGCGGCGCAACAGAAGCCGGAAGCGACGTCGCTCGCGGGCAAGCCGCTCTACCCCATCGAGCTGCCGAATCGCGCCAAGCTCGAAGGCGATCTGGCGCAGGCTGAAAAGGACCTGGCGGCCAAGCCGGCCGACGCGGACGCGATCATCTGGACCGGCCGGCGGCTCGCGTATTTGTGGCGCTATCAGGACGCGATCGCAATGTTTTCCAAGGGCGTCGCGCAGCATCCCAACGACCCTCGGATGTACCGTCACCGCGGGCACCGCTACATCACGACACGTCAGTTCGATCGTGCCGTCGCTGACTTTGAAAAGGCTGTGTCGCTGATCAAAGGAACCAAGGATGAGATAGAACCGGACGGGGCGCCCAATCCTTCTGGCAAACCGCGAAGCTCGTTACACTTCAACATCTGGTATCACCTCGGCCTGGCGCAGTATCTGACCGGCAATTACCAGAAGGCCCTTGACGCCTACAACGAGTGCATGAAGGTCTCGACCAACGACGACTCGATCACCGCGACCAGCGACTGGTTGTGGATGACGCTGATGCGGCTCAAGCGTCAGGCCGAGGCGGCCAAGGTGCTCGAGCGCATCACCCCGAAGATGGAGATTCTCGAAAACGGCTCGTACCATCGGCGGCTGCTGATGTACAAGGGGCTCGAGAAGCCCGACGCCTTGCTGGATCCGGCCAACGCGGATGCCCTGACCATCGCCACACAGGGGTACGGCGTGGGGAACTGGTATTTCGTCACCGGCAATAGCGCGCGCGCACGCGACGTGTTCGAGAAGGTCGTCGCCAGTCCGAACTGGTCGGCCTTCGGGTACATCGCGGCCGAGGCGGATCTGCAACGGATGCGATGAACGACGACCGGACGATTGCGGCATTCGCACCGGGTGCGCCGTCGCCACTCGTGGCGGTGGGCTCCACCTGGATCCAACGTGTGGTCTCCGGGGCCTTCGGCCGGTACGTCATCGCCCTACTGGCGGTGGCACTTGCGACGGGAGCGCGGCTGGCCGTCGATCCCCTGCTCGGTCAGCGATTTCCCTATGCCATTCACTGGATCGCTGTCCTCGGCGCCGCTGTCGTCGGCCGGTTCTGGTCCGGGTTGATGGCGCTGGCGTTGTCTGTGCTCGTCGCCAATTACTTGTTCGTCGCTCCCCGCTACTCCATCAGCCTCGAAAACGACAACGACCGCTTCATGTTGATCCTGTTTGTGGTGTTCGGGACGATCGGTTCGCTGATCGGCGACTACATCAGCCGCACGCGCGAACGCCTACGCGTCGCTGCCGAGGAGCAGGCCGCCCGAGACGAGCAGGTCCGCGTCGAGCGCGCCCGCCTTCAAGACATCATCGACAACATTCCTGGCGTCGTCTGGGAAGCCTGGGGCAAACCGGATTCCGCGGAGCAGCGCGTGGACTACATCAGCAGCTACGTCGAACAGCTCCTCGGCTACACGCCGGCTGAATGGAAGTCACAGCCAAACTTCTGGTTGAAGCTGGTTCACCCCGACGATCGCGACCACGCCAGCAAAGTTGCGGCGGAGATATTCGCGAACCGCGAAGGCGGCGAAAACGAGTTTCGGTGGGTCGCGAAGGATGGCCGGATCCACTGGGTGCTGGCACGTTCGTCGGTCATTCGCGACGACAAAAGCCGCCCGGTTGGCATGCGAGGGGTGACCTTCGACATCACCGACCGCAAAGAAGCCGCGCAGCGGCTGGCACTGCTCGCCGACGTCTCGATGACGGATCTCGTCCCGTCCTTTCAGGATCTTGCTCGCGACATCGCCCGTCGAATCGCCATCGTCGTCGGCGACTACTGCATCATCCGGATGGCGCATGACGGGCAGATGGAGGGCATTGCGTATGCGCACGTCTCGCCCGAAGCCGAGCCGCTGGTCCGGGAGATTGCGGAGCATTTCGATGTCAGCTCCAAGAGCGCGCTTTATGCCGAGATGGTGCGTCACCCCCGAACCGTCGTGGACAACAACGTTTCCGAAGCCGTGTTCGATCATCTCAGGTGCGAAGCGCTCGAGCCTATCTTCGACCGCTACCGTCCTCGGCGTGGAATGATCTGCCCCTTCCTCAGTCACGGCAAGCTCCTTGGCACAATCGCGCTTGGGCGCGCCAGCGGCGGCCCGTTCAGCGAGGCCGACGTCCGGCTGGTCGAAGCGATCGCGTCCCGGGCGACGTCGGCGCTCGACAACGCCGCGTTGTTCACGACCGCTCAACGCGAGGCCGACGAAGCGCGAATCGCGCGGGCCGAGGCGGAGGAAGCCGGGCGGGTGAAAGACGAGTTCCTGGCCACGCTCTCTCACGAGCTGCGAACCCCACTCAATGCCATTCTCGGATGGGCTCACATGCTGCGCGATCCGGCAGTGACCGCGGAACGGCGCTTGGCGGCCATCGAGACAATCGTCCGCAACGCACAGAGCCAGGAGCAATTGATCTCGGACATCCTCGACGTCCAGCGGATCATGGCTGGCAAGATCCGCTTGAACCAGCGAACGGTCGATCTCGGGGCCGTCATCCGATCCGCGGCCGAGACCGTTCAGCCGTCGGCGGCCGCGAAAAGCGTGCGTCTGCAATTGCTCGTCGATCTCGACACACCGTCGGTGTGGGGCGATCCTGATCGACTCCAACAAGTCGTGTGGAACCTGCTGAGCAACGCCATCAAGTTTGCGCCACCCGGGGGCCGTGTGCTGGCTCGTTTGCTGAAGGACGAGGGCGAATGCGAACTCGTGGTGCAAGACAACGGGCCCGGCATTACCGAGGAGTTCCTGCCTTACATGTTCGAACGTTTCCGGCAGGCCGACTCTTCCACCACGCGAACTCACAAGGGACTCGGGCTGGGGCTCGCAATCGTCCGCAGTCTCGTCGAGATGCACGGCGGCACCATCGTCGCGGCCAACTTGCATGAATCCGAGGGCACCGGCGCCATCTTTACCATTCGATTCCCAATTCACAGCGCACGCGTTGGTGAAAGCGACGAGGAGACAGTACCAGTCCCCACGCTGCGCGAACCCATGTGGCTGAGCGACGCGCCCGCGCTCGAAGGCATCCACGTGCTGGTGGTCGAAGACGATGGCGATGCGCGCGAGTTGATTGGGGCGATTCTCCAGCGCTGTGGCGCGACGGTGACGCTGACCGCGTCGGCGGAAGCCGGATTCGGTGCGGCGACCACCAACCGACCGGATGTGATCGTCAGCGACATCGAAATGCCGGAAGAGGACGGCTACGCTCTCATCCGACGGATTCGTGCCTTGACTCCCGACGAGGGCGGTGCGGTTCCGGTGGCGGCGCTGACCGCATACGCTGGCGCGTCCGATCGCTTGAAGGTTCTCGGCGCGGGATTCAACGTGCACGTCGCCAAGCCCGTTCAACCGGCGGAGCTGGCGATGGTC
Organism: uncultured Acidobacteriota bacterium; assembly: GCA_963802675.1. Taxonomy (GTDB): domain Bacteria; phylum Acidobacteriota; class Vicinamibacteria; order Vicinamibacterales; family UBA2999; genus JACCSI01. The sequence goes on along the minus strand of CAWDJL010000010.1, from coordinate 65,570 downwards.
GTGGCTAGTCTTGCCGGACGGCGATCGTGATCCGCGCTCTGTGGCTTCCGCCTTCAGGCGGAAGATCCCCGCGGGCGGGCTGTCCTTCCGGCTGAAGCCGGAAGCCACGCGCTCGAAGACACCGCTGTCCAGTGTGGTGGTTTAATTCAGCGAAGAGCCGTTCTCAGCGAGGTGGCGGACCCGGACGATTTCCGGCATCGCTTCACGATCTCGGCGCTCTGGGGCGTGGACAACCAGTTCTCCGGAAAGATGATCCAGGAGGCGACCGGGCGGACGGTCAGCGGCGTGCCGATCAACCTTGCCGAGACGTCCTTCGACGACGTATGTCCGGATGGGACTTTTCAAGAGAGGCGCCGGTTACCGAACGAGCCCCCGCAGCGCGACATCAACAGCGAGAGCTCGCGCTGGTCGCTTCCCATTTTGATCGGCGGCCGGATTCGCTTCTGATCGAAGTGCCAGACATCTCGCTTCGCTAGTGTGGCGGGCCGACAACCGTTGGCCGTTAGGAGCCCGACATGGAAGAGCTCTTCATCCGGTTCGCGGAGATCGCCGAGAAGCTCGCTGAACTGGCCGCCGTCGTTGTCGTGACGTTCGGCGTCCTCGACGCGTTTTTCAGGCTGCTGTGGATTGCGGTGACGCCAACGGCCACGCATGGCGAGCGCAAGGCGGTCTGGCGTCGGTTCGGCGTCTGGCTGTTGCTGGGGCTCGAGTTCGCGCTCGCGGCCGACATCATCGGCAGCGTCCTGTCGCCGACCTGGCAAGACATCGCCGAGCTGGGCGCGATTGCGGTCATCCGCACGTTTCTGAACTACTTCCTCGAACGCGACCTCGAGAACGCGGAGAAGTCCGGTGAACACCCCCCTGACACCGTCGTTGCAGAGCGCCGCGGGTGACAGCACACGCTGCACCCGCACACTGAAGATTGAGCGATAGCTGAAGGACCAGCGCATGGAAGACATCGTGACTCGCTTCGTCGCCGATTTGATCGGCCGGCTGTCGGGCCCACTGACGCTCCGCCTGTTTCTCCAGCCCGCCGTCGCCACGCTCCTGGCGGTGCGCGACGGCGTGAAGGACGCGCGAGAGGGCCGGCCGCCTCATTTCTGGCGCCTGGTCACCGGACCACCCGAGGCACGGAGGCGGCGCCTGAAGGAGACGTGGCAGGCCGTGTTGAAGGTGTTCATCATGGCCGTGGTCCTGGACTGTGTGTACCAGCAGCTCGTGTTCAGGTGGGTCTACCCGATCGAGGCGATGGTCACGGCCGTGATCCTCGCCATCCTCCCGTACATGCTCTTGCGTGGAGTGATCGACCGTATTGCACGAAGGCGGATCCAACCGCAGTAGCCGCCCTCATCGCCAATTCTCGGCCCTCTAGATCCAAAGGTCGATAGTCGAACGAATCGCCGCTTCCCTATAATTCCCCGTTATGAGCAAGAGCAAAAGCAAGAGACCCAGCCGAACCGCGGCACCTTCAATGGCGAACGCAAGCAAGCCCAACATTCTCGCCATCTGGGGTGATGACATCGGGATGTGGAACGTCGGCGCGTACACGCACGGCTTGATGGGCCACACCCCCAACATCGACCGGATTGCGAAAGAAGGAATGCTCTTTACCGATCACTACGGCCAGCCCAGTTGCACGGCCGGCCGAGCGGCTTTCATCATGGGCCAATTTCCGATTCGCACCGGCATGACCACGATCGGAATTCCCGGATCAAAAAGAGGCATTCAGAAGACCGATCCCACACTGGCCGAAGTGCTCAAGTCGCAGGGGTACGCGACCGCGCAGTTCGGCAAGAACCACCTCGGGGACCGCAACGAGTTTCTCCCGACGGTCCACGGGTTCGACGAATGGTTCGGCAACCTGTACCACCTCAATGCCGAAGAAGAGCCAGAAGAGCTCGATTACCCCGGTCAGAAGAACCCCGACTACCTGAAGAAGTTTGGTCCCCGCGGCGTTCTGCACGCCTGGGCGACCGACAAGGACGATCGGACCGAGGATCCGAAGTTCGGCCGAGTGGCCAAGCAGAAGATCGAGAACACCGGGATGTTGACGCGCAAGCGTATGGAGACCTTCGACTCCGAGGTCCTCGGGCACACGCTGAAGTGGCTCGACAAGAATGGCAAAGGCGACAAGCCCTTCTTCTGCTGGTTCAATACCACCGCCTGTCACATCTGGTCGCACCCGCGAAAGAAGTACCTGCAAAAAGCCGTCGACGAGGGGCGCGCCGAAGAAGACGTGTACCGCGCCAAGATGCTCGAGCACGACGAGCACGTCGGCATCCTGCTGAAGAAGCTCGAAGACCTCGGCGTCGCCGACAACACCATCGTCCTCTACACGACCGACAACGGGAACGAGCTGATGATGTGGCCCGATGGCGGCTACGCGCCGTTCCGCGGAGAAAAAGGCACGACATGGGAGGGTGGCGTGCGCGTCCCGATGCTGATTCGCTGGCCGGAGAAGATCGCGCCTGGGAGCGTCTCGAACGGCATTTAGAATCACGAAGATCTCTTCGCGACATTAGCAGCCGCGGCTGGCCTCCCGGATCTGAAGGAGAAACTACTCAAGGGCCACACGATGAACGGCACGAAATACAAGGTGCATCTCGACGGCTACAACAACCTCGATCATTGGACGGGCAAGTCCGAGAAGTCGGCTCGGCGCGAGTACTACTACTACGACGAGACCGACTTGATGGCGATTCGCGTCGACAACTGGAAGATGCACATCGGCGTCAAGCCCGAAGGGAGCTGGTGGAACGAGAAGTACTACCCGAACGTTCCGTACCTGTTCAATCTGCGGATGGACCCGATGGAGAAGATGGACCCCGAGTCGCACGAGTGGGGTTACATCGGGCGCAAATTCCTGGCAGCGAAGCTGTGGGCGCCAACGGCCGCAGGGCCTTTCATCGCGGCGCACCTCAAGACGCTCATGGACTATCCGCCGTCCCAGGGGGCGGACACACTGAGCCTGAAGAAGGCGCTCGAGAACGCCCAGGACATGATGGAACGCCCGAACCGCGCTGGTAATTAGTTCTAGAACGTCGATTCACTGCGAGGCGTCAGATGAACGTCGCAACTGTCCCGCCGCAGGCGATTGACACCTCGACGGGTGACGTCGGCTTCCGCGGCATCGTCACCTTGTCAGGCGACGGCCTCTGCATTGGTCGCGACAGCGGCGACAACGTCAGCCAGGAATACAAATCGCCCGGGACGTTTACCGGCGGTACGATCCAGGCTGTCGAAGTCAACGTCGGCAAGGAGCAGTACGTCGATCTCGAGATGGCGGCGGTGGCAGCGTTCGCCGTCGAGTAGATCTTCTCGTGCCGGCTGCCGGAGGGCTGCTCCACGTGGGGCAGCCCTTCGCATTTTCTGCCGTCTTATTCGATCATTACCCCACCATGGATAATCTGTTGGCTCGTATATTCGGCCACCAAGGGGGGCACGCCTTCGTTGTCACCGCGCTCCTTCTGCTGCTCGCGGAGCTTGGCTACCGGCTTGGACGCCGGTTGCTGGCGGGCCGGGACGACGACCCCCGGCGAAGCCAGATTGGCGTCATTCAGGGGGCCGCCCTCGGAATGCTGGGCCTGCTTCTCGGCTTCACGTTTTCAATGGCCATCGAACGCTACAATCACCGTCGGGAACTCGTGCTGCAGGAGGCGAACAACATCTGGACGATCTGGCTTCGAGGCAGCCTGCTGCCTGATCCGCACCCTCGCGGCGTAAGAGACCTGCTTCGGGACTACATCGATGTCCGGGTCCTCGCCCAGGAAGCGTTGCGCGACCAGGCGGTACTGACCGAGGGATTGCGCCGAAGCGCGCAGATCCAGTCAGCGCTCTGGCAACATGCGGAAGCCTCTGCCAGAGAGGCACCCAATGACATCACCGCGACATTTGTCGAAGCGGTCAACGAGGTGATTGACACCGACAAAGAGCGCGTCGCGGAAGGGCGACACCGCATTCCTGCCGGAGTCTGGATCATCCTGCTGGTGGTGGCTGGTGTTGGTTGCTATTCGAGCGGCTACGGCAGCGGTTCCGACGGGGTGCGGTCGTCGTTCACCGGCGTGGTTCTCCCGCTGCTCATCACCATGATAGTCGTGCTGATTTTCGACCTCACCAACGAGCGTCACGGGTTGATCACAACCAACCAGCAGCCGCTGCTTGATCTACAGAACACGATTCGGTCGGAGCTTGCGGCGAGTCTCCACTAGGTTCTTCGCCGCAGCCCTACCACCAAGAGATAATGCTTCCGCAGTCTCGCGCATCGCTATAGTCGGCTCATGGTCGCCAATTGTCTCGCGACACGACAGACGAAACGCGCGACCGCGCGACGCTGGTGGCTGCCCGCGGCCGCCGTCGCCTGGCTGGCCGCGGGGTCGATGACCCCGGCGCTGGCGCAGCAGGACGACGAGCCTCAGGGCTTCTGGTCACGAGTCGGCGGCACCTTGCCCGCCGGCCTCTCCACAAAAGACACCGAGGGCTTTTGGGCGCAGACCGTCGACGGCCTCAGAAAGACGTGGTCCAGCGGCCGCTCCGACCTCTTCGTGCCCGGGTACATCTGGCATATGCCGTGGCAGTCCTCGGAGGAGCAGCGGACACGCTACAACACTCTGGCGTGGGGCTTGGGCTACGGTCGCACAACGCTCGATTCCGCTGGCCGGCCGCGGACGCTGTTCGCAATCGTCTCGGCCGATTCATACGATCACCTCCAGTACCAGGCCGGGTACGCGTGGCGAGCCAAGTGGAAGCCAGGCGGGCGTGCCTTGAGCCTCGGAGCGGGCTACACGCTACTCGTGATCGGTCGCTACGACAAGCTTTCCTATGCGCCGATGCCCATAGCACTGCCGCTTGGAAGCATCGGCATCGGCCGCTTCGAGCTTTTGGGCGCCTACGTGCCAGGCTTCGAGGTGGGCTACTTCTTCACCAAGTTTGGCGTGCACTGACACCGCATGAGCTCTTCATGATGGACAGCCGCGCGCGAGCGACGACGAGTCTGCTCGTCGTTCTCGTCTCTGTTGCTCCCAGCTACGCCGCCCCGAGAACCGACGTCGTCGAGCTCCTCAATGGTGACCGCGTCACCTGTGAGATTCGCAAGCTCGAACGAGGAAAGCTCACGGTCAAGACGGATGGGATCGGCACGATTGCCATCGAATGGAACGATGTGGTTCGTGTGACGAGCGCGCGAAGCTTCGACATCGAGCTGGCCTCCGGGCAGCGAGTGTTCGGGGCGTTGGCGCGGGGAGATCCCGGTACGGTTGACGTCGTGACACCTTCGGAACTGGAGCGGCTTCCACTTGCGAACATCGTCCGGATTTCACCAGTCGGTGACACCTTCTGGCGCCGGCTCGATGGAGCGATCGATGCCGGATTCAGCTTCACGCAAGCGAACCTGCAGACGCAGTGGACCTTTCACAGCGGCGTGAGCTACCGCAGTCGGCGGTTGTTTTCCGAGCTCGAAGGAGACTCGGCGCTCACGAGCAGTGAGGACGCCGATCGCCAGACCCGCAACACGCTGTCGCTCGAAACGCAACGATTCCTGGGACCTCGCTGGTCGGGGCTCGGCTTTGCACAGTTTCAGCAGAACGAGGAACTGTCCCTCAACCTGCGAGCGGTGCTCGGCGCGGGAATTCAGAGGATTCTCTCGCAGTCGAACAAGACGCTGCTTTCCGTCCGGGGGGGCGCGGCCTTCACACGAGAGGAGTACGCGGGCTCCGACGATGAAAAGGTGGCCGAGGCCGTCGCTGGCATGAACTGGGAATGGTTCACTTTTGACGGCCGATCGACCAATCTCGACGTCAAGGTCCTTTCGTTCTACGCCCTGAACCGGGATGCGCGTGTTCGCCTCGAGCTGAATACGAGCTTCAAGAGCGACATCGTCGGTGATCTGTACTGGAGCATCAACCTGTTCGACAGCTACAACAGCGATCCTCCGAGCGCTCAAAAGAGCAACGACTCCGGCGTGTCGGCGGCCGTCGGCTGGTCCTTCTGACGCGCGTCTCCGCTAGATCCTTCGTCCGATAGCGCCATTCGCGAGACCTCCTTACTCTGCTCAATGAGGATGCATTGCGCTCTGCCGCGCGGTGGTGAACTGATGTCCGAGTTGCTGACAGGAATCTCGGCTCGCAGGTTAGTGACGGCTGTGTTCGTGATCCAACTCGCCTCGATGGCGCAGGCACAAGGACAACCCGCGCAGCCGCCTCCCGAAACTGCTGAAGTGAACTGGCTCGGACGCGGCGAGCTCACCGGCGACTGGGGCGGCGCGCGTGCGACACTCGAGTCGAAGGCGGGCACGACGCTCGAGATCAGTCTGACACAGTTCTTCCACTGGGTGCCCGAAGGCGATGATGACCGCGGCTTCGACTACGGCGGCAAACTGGATGTGAAGACCAAGACGTCTCTCGGCAGATGGCTGTGGGAGAACTCCAGCGTGGACGTGCATGTCGAGCTACGGTATGGCGACACGCCGCTTCTCGCGGGCGGCACGTTGATCCCCACAAGCGCCGCGCTGCTGTTTCCAGAGAGCGAGGGCACGCACGCGAAGGTCTCGAGCCTGTACTTCACACAGCTGTTCGGCGGGAAGTATGTGTTTCAAGCCGGGCGGTTCGACACTCTCGACTTGTACAGCGCGCATCCTTTTACCGGTGGTGAGGGCGTGGATCGCTTCATGAACCTCTCGCTCGTCGCGCCACCGGTCTCGGGCCGCACCGTGCCACCGGTTACCGAAGGCGCGCTCTTCTCGGTGCTCCGGGGCGCAACCCCCGCACTTACGGTTGGCGTCATCGAATCCACCGAGGAAGGTTTCTTCGACAACGGTGCGACGTTGTTATGGAGCGTCAGCCCTCCGTTGAAGCTTTCTGAGAAGCCTGGCGGCATCTCGATTGGCGGCGAATTCAGCAGCTTCGAGGGCACGTCCCTCGACCAGAGTCCGTGGGCGTTTCTGCCCGAGGCGCCGATCCCGCTCGCTCGCGAGGAAGGCACGTGGACGTTCAATGTGACCGTCGATCAGTTTCTGCAAATGCACCCAGCAGATCCCACCAAGGGGTGGGGACTCTTCGGGATGTTCGCCGTGGCGGACGGCAATCCGAGTTTTCTCGAGCTCCAGGCGTTTGCCGGACTGGGCGGAGCGGCGCCCTTCGAACGACATAGCCGGGACAGCTGGGGCGTCGGGTATTTCGTCAACGACGTGAGTGACGACCTGGAGGACACGCTCGATCCCCTCGTCCCCACACGTGACGAGCAGGGGCTCGAGCTCTTTTACAGCTGGGCACCCGTCGGTTGGAGTCGCGTCACCGCTGATTTCCAGCTGATCGATCCGTTCCTCGTCCGGTCCGAGACACGAGCGTTCTTCGCGATTCGCTGGAAAGTGATCTTCTGAGCGATCTTGCTTCGTGTCTTCTAGCCCTTCGTGGCATCGTACCTCCGTGTTCCCTGATCATGTGTCCTCGTTTCCGCGGATCTGATTACAACAGCGTTGCAGAAGTGCTATTCCGCGGACGCTCGTCCGGCCGCACCCGTCCACTCGGCAAGCGCCTTCGCCCGCTCCTGCGCCTCGGGGATCTCATCGAGACGATCGACATCCCATGGCACTCGCCACGTCCAGTTCGCATCGTCCACGGTTGCCGGCGTGTTGATTCGGTCCGTCCATCCGAACACATCCTGGAGCGGCACGATGACGAGGTCGGAGCCGGCGTCGAGCAGGGCCCGCAGTAAAGCGTCGAACGCGGGCGCCCCGGACGCCAGGTGGCGCGCCACCGACGGAATCGCCAGCATGCGACGACGCTCGACGTCATCGACCTCGCTCCACCAGGCCGCCAGGGTCTCGATGTCATGAGTGCCGCTCGTGGCAACGGATGTCGCCGGGTATTCCGGCGGGTCGATGAACGGATGGTCTGGTTTGTCCCAGTGGCGTTCCCACCGCATGACCTTGAACCCAGGGACCCCGAGCTTCAGCAGAGACTCCCGAACAAAGTCCGGAACCGACCCTAAATCCTCCGCGACGATTTCAGCACCGGTCTCCTGATAGAGCGTGACCAGTCGCTCACCAAGCTGACGCTGAGTCGTTTCGTCGGCCGGGGCGAAGAAAGCCTGAGTCGATCGATCCAGCGGACGGACATACGTGCGAAAGAGACCGACGAGATGGTCCAGCCGGAATCCGTCGAACAACGAGGCCGTGCGCTTGGCTCGCTGCTTCATCCACTCGAAGTCGTTCGTCGCCATGACGTCCCAGCGCCACGGTGGCAACCCCCAATCCTGCCCGGTCTCGCTGAACGCATCGGGTGGCACTCCGACGGTGGCGTCGAACCGAAATTCGCGTTGTCTGGTCCACACATCGGGGCTGTCCGCAGAGATCATGAATGGAACGTCGCCAAACACCGTGACTGGCCGCGAGCGGGCGCGGGCGGCAGCCCACTGCGTGGCTGCAATCCACTGCACGTACTGGCGGTACAAGATCTCGCGTTGCAGCCGCTCTCGCGCCGCGCTCAACGCCTTCGCATCACGCTGGGCGAGCGCCGGAGGCCAATCCCACCAGACGAGCAGGCGATGCTCCTGGCGGAGTGCCTGGAACAGCGAATAGTCCTCGAGCCACCAAGCCTCGTCTCGAACGAAATCGGCAAACGACTCCGAATCGCGCGAGGACCCATGAGTCGCCATGAAGTGGTCGTGGGCCGCGCGGAGGTACGTGGACTTGAGCTGTCGAATCCGGCGATGATCGACGCGGGCGGACCCGCGAACGTGATCGAGTGCCGCTCGATCATCGTTCGACATCTGTCCTTCGCCGCCGAGCGCCTGGAAGGCTTCGACCGCTGGCACCGAGATGTAAATGGGATCGAGGGCCATCGCGGTGAGCGACGAGTACGGCGAGGTTTCCGCGACCGGGGTCTCGGTGATCGGCAGGATCTGGATGAACGATTGCCCGGCCCGCCGCAGCCACGGGGCAACCACGGGCAAGTCGGCAAACTCGCCGACTCCCCAACTTCGACTGGACGCAAGGGAAAAGAGCGGCGCCATGACCCCGCTGCGACGCGACGCCATCAAACCTTCTGATCCGGCTGAACGGCTCGCGCCAGAATTCGAGCAACGCCCCGGTCGAAGACATCGGGTTCCACGATCAGGCTGACGACGAGGTAGGCTTCGTGCTCGAAATCGAAGAAGTAGCCGGGATGGACGAGGACGTGATCATCTGCGAGCGCACTCAAGACGAGTTGCTCCTCGGTCCGAAACGCGGGCACCTTCAAGACGGCCGACCACCCACCTTCGACCTCGAGGACTGAAATACTCGGCACTTCCCTGACCGCTTGACGCAGTGACGCCAGGTTTCGTTCGAGGCGGGTCTGAATCTGCGCGCGAATCGATGCCCCACGGTCGAGAAGCGAGGGCAGCGCGACCTGAACGGGCGTGGACACCGATAGATAGGAGTCAGCGACGATCTCATACTGGGCCATCAGCGGGGCGACACGACTCGTCGGGCCACCGAACGCGATCCAACCCAGCTTGAGCTGCGGAAGTCCCACGGACTTCGAGAGCCCGCCCAGACTGCAGGTCAGCACGTCGGTCGCCATCAGCACCGACGGCGCCGCCGCGGTCTTCTCGAGTCGATAGTCAGCAAACACCTCATCGCCAATCAGCATGAGATCCCTGGATGCACACAACGCCGCGAGCGCCACGAGATCACGTTCATGCAAGAAAGAACCCGTCGGGTTGTTCGGCGACACCACCAAAACCGCGCGGGTCTCCTCGTCTACCGACGATTCGAGATCGTCGAGATCGATGCGCCACGTGCCGTGATGTTCCAACCGATAAGGTTTCGCGACGACAGCTTCGAGAACCGTGAGGTGCTCGAACAACGGATAGCTTGGGCGCGGCACGAGCACCGAATCGCCAGCATCGCACAGGAGCTTGAACAGCAGCGAGTACGCCTCGCTGGTGCTCGCTGTCAACGCAATTCGCTCCGCTGGCACGGTCAACCCACGGCGGCCGAAGTCCCGGGACACAGCCGCTCGCGCTGTGGGGAGACCGAGGGGCTGTGGATCGTAAAGCAACGACGCCGGGGCGGACAACGGTTCCAGGAGATCGGATGGATAGCGCAAACCAACCCGTGTCGGGTTCGACTCGGTGAGATCGATGATCGCCACCCCGCGCTCTCGGAGCGTTGCGAGTGTTCGTGTCGTCGCGTTCAGCGTCAGGTTGGAGGGCAGTCGCGACGACATGTCACCGGCGTGCGGGCGTCATCGAGGATCACCAGCATCAGTTTGGCCAGACAGAACCTCGACCTGTTCAATCACATCGCCCTCCAGCAGCGCATCCACGACCTCCATCCCCGATGTGATTTCGGCAAACACGGTATAAGTGTGATCGAGACGAGGGCTGTCTACGAGATTGATGAAGATCTGCGCGTCGCCGGTGTCTCGACCGCGCGTCGAGATACCGACGGTTCCGCGGCGATGGGAGACGAGTCCGACCTCGTCGCGCATGTAAGGTCCGTCACCCATGTACTCGTTCGCGCCGGGACTACCGCCTTGCACAACGAAGTTGGGCACGACGCGATGGAAGGTCAGACCGTTGTAGTAGCCCTCTCGGGCGCGCGACACGACGCGGAGCGCCGAGACCGGGGCTTCCTCCATGAGCAGACGCATCTCGAACGCGCCGCGACCGATCATCGTGAAACGGAGACGAGCCTCACGGATGGCATCCACCGCCGACAGGGTGACCGGCATCGACGGCAACCGACGCGGAGAGGCGACGACACCTGTCTGCCCCCAGCTGTTGAGAATCGCGGCGGTTTTCGACGCCACCACAGGGTCGAAGTCTGCAAGATACGGACGGAGAGCTTCCGGCTGTGGCGGCAGCCCCTCGATCCGGCCCAGGATGGCCATTCGGACGTCGCGAGAAGTTTCGCGTTTCTCGGCAGTGATGCGAGCCAAGGCTGTCAGCAGCGCGGCGCCCACGGTTGCCTGCTCCGTCCCTTCTGGCGCTACCGGCGCAGGGCCAATCGCGCGGGTCGCCGTGAGCCCGAGTTGATAGTCCGAACGGCTCAGCGCAGCGAGCGCGATCGTCAGAGCTTCAGGGCGCTTGAGCGTGATCAGCTCGCCGAGGGCGGCCTCGCAAACGTTATCGTGTGGATCTCGCGCGAGCTGAACCAGTTCGTCAAGGGCAGCAAGCGCGCCGGCCGCGCGGGCGGCGTACATTCGCACCTGCCAGATCGAATGCGTGAGATAGCGCGGCAGCGCCATTCTCGCTTCCAGCGGCGAAGTTTTCGCGAGTGCGACCAGCGCGTGCGCCGGCGCATGCCAGGCATAAGGGAGCTCCGTGAGCACCTCCGACAGCGCTTGCAGCGTTCCGGTGGATGATTGTGCTGCCGGACAGCCGTTGCCGAGAAGATCGATCGCCAGCAACGACACATGAGGATTGGGATCGCGGACGGCGGCCAGCACGGGATCGCACGATGCCTTCTGAAACGCACGGCCGTAGGTTTGCAGCGCTTCGAACCTGACGCGCGGATTGACGTCCGCCAGTCCCTTCGTCACCGCCGCTTCGCGTCCTGCGACGTCGTTTCTGGCCGCGACCATCGCCAACCGCCGGACCTCGTCATCTTGATCCGCGATGCCGGCATCGAGCTCCGGCTTGCCGGCGGCACCGGACACCATGAGGGCGAGTGAGGCGAGTCGTCGGATGCGCTTCAGCTTCTCCGCATCCTGAGCGCGGCCCTCGAGCTCAGTTGCGGCGCGCAGGCCCGTGAGCGTTGGTCCACTCAACCGCGAGATCTTGCCGCTCTGCCGTGCCAGCGATTCAAGCCCTTCGACCGCTCCCAACACTTCGTCGAGCCGAACGGCGCTAGAGGTCGGCGTCGGCAGTACCCGGGCAATCGCCGTCTCGACCTGTTGAACGTCGGCCGCCGTCGTGTAGGGAATTCGTCCAAGCGTCGCCGCAACAGCACCCCAGACGCGCGGTTCCCTTTCGATGCGAGTCCGGGCCAGGAGTCGATTCTTGGCATCCGTCACGCCCTTCGGCCCCCGAGCCAACTGCCCCACCGCGTTCGCCGCTTCGATTCGGACATCGGCGTCGGCATCGTTCAACGTCGGAGTCAGCAGCGGGATGAGCTCCGCCTTCTCCAGCCGGCCGATGGCCCTGGCGGCCTGCCGACGCACCTTGGGATCGCGGTCGCGCAAGCCATCGCGGAGCGGCGCCAGTTCGGCGTCGGTTTGGGCTCGTGAATCCTCAGCCAGCAACATTCGCTCGGTGAGCGGCAGGTTTTGGACAACGGCCGGACTGGCCAGCAGTGCGATCAGAGCGGAGGCGATGGCTGTCATCGGGCAAGGTCCGCGCGACGCGCTGCTGAAAATTTCAACATCTGGGTGGTGAGGTCGCAGGGATAGGAAATCGCGACATCCGCGATCCTGCCAGACGAGTCGTAGATCGGGTCGAGTGTAGGCATGACGAACCCTGTGTACGAAGGAAGCCTCAGTCGGTCGACGCGCGCCACGATCTCGTCGCGAAGACCAGCATCGAAATGAACGCCGTAGGTTTCAAACAGTATCCGGGCGGCCGTGTAATCGCCCTCGGACTTGATGCGCTGCACTTCGGCGAGCATCCGCGCGACGCCTTCGCGGAACGAGCCTGGGTCAACGAGGACGTAGTAGGTCTTTCCATCACGCTTTCGAATGTCAATGGCGTTCGTATGCGCGATCAGCCAGTGCACGATCGCTTGCCGATTGCGCATATGGTCTTCTTCGAGCTGTGTACCCTCACGAACTCGTCGCAGTTGGACGAGCGCATTTCGCGCATACGACTCGTACTCGGCGCGCACGATCTCCGGCTGGTCCGCTTCCGACAAGAGACCCAGTTCGGCCAGATACGGATCCGCGACGAAATACAGTGCCACCAGGTCCGCTCGCGACTCCTCGAGCGATGAATACTGCTCCTTGAGCAGCTCCTGCGGCTGCACGTCGATCCCTGCCGCCATGCGACCGGAGCCGTGCCCGAGCACCTCGTGGATCTCGGTCGTCAGTTCGCCGGCAAAGGCACTCCAGCGCTTGGCGCGCTCGATCTCGCCCTCGTCCCAGGCAAACTCCTGTCGGAATGTGTCGAGCGTCGAGGCCTCGTAGGCTTCGATGACGTTCGACAGCGTGACCGATTTGCTGCCGAATTCCTCGCGAATTCTCTGATCGTTCGGCAGATTCACGCCGATCGGCGTCACCGGTCCGGAATCACCAGTTTCGAAAACGACTTCGATGGCTCGGGCCGAAATGCCTTGCACAGTTGGTTTGCGGAACGCCGGCTCGACGGGCAGACGGTCTTCGAACCACTGAGCATTCTCGGCCAGACGATGGATTTTCTCGGTCTTTTCGTGATTGACGTAGTACACCACGCCTTCCCACGCGCCTTTGACGCCGCGAGCGTCCAAATAAACCTCGATGAAGCCGTTCATCGTGTCGACGATCGAGCTGCGGTTGTTGACCCAGGCGATATCGAACGCTTCGCGATCGGAATCCTCGCCGGTCTGATACCAGCGAACGAGCGCCTTGAGCGCGTCGCCAAAGGCTCGAGGGGCGTACGGCAACGCCTCTTCCAGGTGCGACACGATGCGTCGAATCTCCGCATCGTAGAGTCCACCCACACGATAAGGTTCTTCGACGACCACGCCATCCCGCATCACGACCCGAGAATTCATCGGGTAGCGCTCGTGAAACGACTCGAGATCGGCCATGGTCACACCGTCGTACAAGTTGTTGGCGCTGGCTTCGAGAATGTCACGGTCCGGCCCGGGCGTTTTGCACGTCACCATTGGATCGACGGCAGCGTCGAAGAACATCGGGCTGTAGGTGCTGATCACGTCACGAAGCGACGTCCCGGCGTCTCGCCTGAATCGGGCGCCATTCGACTCTGCGCGTTCGGCAGCCATCAGCAGCTGGTCGGGCGTCAGGTTGAGAACGAACTTTCTCGCCGTGAGATTGTTGTATGGCCCGCTGTTAATCCAGAACAGCTTTGTGTAGCGCGTGAGCTCAGACAGGGTGGCGGCGTCGATGCCATCGGCGTGCGCGATGATCTCTTCGAGGATGTCGCGCATCGCCAGATTGTGACGGTACCGTTGGTCGTAGTAGATGTCGCGACCGGCAAGCGCGGCTTGGTGCAAGTGCCAGACGAGAATCTTGTCCTCGAGACTCAAGTTGTCGAAGCCGTCCGCATACAGTTGGACCACCGCTACGTCGTCTACTTGCTCGAGCTGATAGCGGCGGCTGGCAACGTCGGCACTGGCCGGGCCGGTGTCCGATGTCAAAGCGGCACCTCGACTCTCTCCTCGTGCCGGGGGATGTGCACGGCCCACCCTCGCTGGTCGATGGCCTTCTTCAAGACGTCCTGGACCGCCGGTTCACCGTGGACGAGATAGATTTGTTTCGGCGGTGTTTTGAAGGTGTCGAGCCACCGCGCGATCTCACGCGAATCCGCGTGGGCGGACATACTGTCGATCTTCGCGATATTGGCGGCCACTGACACCATCATGCCGTGAATCTTGACCGACGTCGCCCCCTCCAGGAGCGACCGGCCCCTCGTGCCCTCGGCCTGGTACCCGACGAACAGCACGGTGTTGCGTGGATCCGGCAGGGCAGCAGCCAGGTGATGGAGAACGCGGCCGCCAGTGGCCATGCCACTGGCGGAGATGACGATTGCCGGCCCTCGCGATTCGACCACGTCGCGGGACTCCCGTGCCGACACGACCGGCTGAAAACGTTTGGTCGCGTACGCGCTGATCTCGCCGGTCCCGGAACGCACGTTGGGATCGAGCTCTCGCTCGTGTCGAGCATAGAAGTTGAGCGCTGCCACCGCCATCGGGCTATCGAGGTAGACGGGCAACGGCCGAAGCCGGCCGGTGTCCTCGAGCTTCTTCAGCCAGTAGAGAACTTCCTCGGCACGCCCGACCGCGAAGGCGGGAATGATGACGCGGCCCCCACGGGCAACCGTCTCCTCGACGATTTTCTCGAGCTGCGCGGCCTCATCGGCGTCCGCGTGAACCCGGTCACCATAAGTCGATTCGAGCAGCAACGTTTCGGCCGCCGGCGCCGCGGATGGATCCGGCAGGACCGGACGGCCATAGCGACCGAGGTCCCCACCGAAAAGAATCTTGGAGCCGCCGGCTGGCCGCGAGACGCGAACGTAGGCCGAGCCGAGCAGATGGCCTGCATTGGTGAACTCGGCGTGCAAATCCGGCGCAACCTCCACCCGACGATCAAAATCGACCGCCTCTATGTGCGACAGCGCTTGGTACGCATCTGCCTCGGTGAAGAGCGGCATGGCGGGAGTGTGTCGAGAGAAACGATGGCGATTCGCGAGTCGCGCGTCCTCCTCCTGCAGCCGGCCAGCATCGGGCAGCACCAGCGAGCACAAGTCTGCCGTCCCACGCGTGCAGTAAATCGGCCCATGGAATCCGCTGGCCACCAGTCGCGGGAGGAGACCCGAATGATCGATGTGCGCATGGGTGAGCACGACGGCGTGCAGCGACGCGGGATGAACTGGAAAGGCAGCCCAGTTTCGCCGCCGCAACTCCTTGAGTCCCTGGAACTGTCCGCAATCGATCAGGAGTCTATGGCCATCCGCCTCGAGCAGATACTTCGAGCCCGTGACGGTGCGCGCAGCCCCGAGAAACGTCAACGTTGCCACCGACACACTCTACTAGAGTGCAAACCTGGGACGCTTCCGCAGACGCGACCGCTCACGGCTTCTGTACAGATCGACCTCGTAATGAAGGTCTCCGGCATTCGACTCACACTTCTTCTGACAATTCTCTTCAGCATCAGTGCAGGAAACGCGCAGACGCGTCGGTTGACGATTGGCGACCTCTACGATCCAACGCTGAAGATCGACTTCTCGGGGGAGGCGCCATCAGGTCTGAGATGGATTTCAGAAACGCACTACATCTGGCCGAAGCCGGGAGCCAAGGAGCAGGTCGATTGGGTCAAGGTGACCGCCGCCACCGGGGCGACCGAGCCGCTGTTCGACGCGCAAAAGATGCGAGCGGCGTTCGACGCATTGCCTGGATTGCGTGAGGAAGATGTCAAGACGCTACCAAATGCGCCCACCCTTGAAATGAACGCGGCCCACAGCGCCGTGCTGATCTCAATCGGGAACGATCTGTACCACTACGCGTTCGGCGCCGATCGCGCGCTTCGGCTGACATTCGATCCTTACGCCGAGGAAGAATTCTCGTTCAGCCCCGACGGCCGGCAAGTGGCTTTCGTCCGGCGCAACGACCTCTTCGTCGTGAATCTCGATCAGCAGCGCCAGGAAAAGCAACTCACCACGAGCGGCACGGATCAAATCCTCAACGGAAAGCTTGATTGGGTCTATCAGGAAGAGATCTACGGCCGCGGAGACTTCCGCGCTTACTGGTGGAGCCCGGACTCGTCGCACATCGCGTTCCTGCAGGTGGACGACCGCCCCGTCCCGGAGTTCACGGTCGTCGATCACATTCCCGCGCGGCTCGCGGTTGAACAATGGGACTACCCGAAGGCAGGCGACCCGAACCCGATTGTCAAGCTCGGCGTGTTGCCCGCCGTCGGCGGGCCTGTGCAGTGGGTGGATCTCGCCAAGTACCCGGCGACCGACCTCCTCATCGTCAACGTTGCTTGGATGCCGAACAGCCGACAGGTCGTCTACCAGGTGCAGAACCGTGAGCAATCATGGTTGGACGTCAACAGCGTCTCCGCTTCGGGCCAGAACCCGACCACCCTCTTTCGAGAAACGACCAAGGCCTGGGTCGATGTCAACGGGCCGGTCCGATGGCTCGACGACGGATCCTTCCTCTGGGTCAGCGATCGTTCGGGCTGGAAGCATCTATATCGATACAAGCCGGATGGCAGCTTCGTTGGTCCCGTCACAACCGGGGACTGGGACATCCGTACCGTCCACGGCGTCGACAAAAAGACGGGCTGGGTGTACTTCTCGGGCGCCGAACGGAGTCACATTGGCGTCGATGTCTATCGAGTGAAGCTCGATGGGAGTGGGATGAAGCGGTTGTCCGAGCGCGCGGGTACGCATCGAGCGCGCTTCAGCCCTGACTTTACCCATTACCTCGACACGTGGAGCGATCTTCAAACTCCCCCGCAAGTCCGCGTGCACCAGGCCGACGGCGACGAAGTCCGCCTCATTCACGAGAGCAAGATCCCGCAGCTCACCGAGTTCAAAACGTCAAAGCCCGAGTTGCTCCAGGTGAGGACGCGTGACGGATTCGCGATGGAAGCGATGCTCATCAAGCCCGTCGATTTCGATCCGTCGCGAAAATACCCGGTCATGCAGTTCACCTATGGTGGACCGGGCGCAGCCTCTGTCGCCAATGCCTGGGATGGTGAGACGTTGATGTCGTACCAGTTGCTTGCGCAACATGGGTTCGTTGTGTGGGTCTGCGACAACCGGCTCGCGAGCGGTAAGGGGGCACAATCGCAATGGCCGAGTTACAAGAACTTCGGAGAGCTCGAACTGCGGGATGTCGAGGATGGACTCGCGTACCTCAGGAAGCAGCCGTGGGTGGATTCGGCCCGGATTGGAATTTCCGGCTGGAGCTTCGGAGGATTCATGGTCACCTACGCACTGACGCACAGCACCGGCTTCGCGATGGGAATCGGCGGCGGCAATGTGACCGACTGGAGCCTCTACGACAGCATCTACACGGAGCGCTTCATGCTCATGCCTCAGAACAATCCTGACGGCTACGCCAGGAGCTCATCGCTCTCGGCCGCCACGAATCTGCATGGGCAGATTCTCTTGATCCATGGCGTGATCGACGAGAACGTCCATGCACAAAATACACTCAAGTTCAGTTATGCGTTGCAGAAGGCCGGCAAGCCCTTCCGCCTGATGTTGTACGAAAAGTCGAGGCATGGCGTGACCGATCCCGACCTCGTCAAGCACATGCAAAAGATGATGTTCGACTTTACGGTGGAGACGCTGCACCCGACCGGAAAGAACTGACGGTCTGTGAATCAGCGCTGGGTGGCTTCCGGCTGCAGCCGGAAGAACCGGCTGGGATCTTCCGCCTGAAGGCGGAAGCCACAGGAGCATGCACTACAGATAAGCCAGCACCGCCGCCAGTGCCTTCCCCACCGATACCACGAGCGTCCGCATGAGCGGCATGAGCGAATTGCTGTCAGCGACCTCGTTGGCAAGCACGGGGTTTGTGAGGAGCAGCCACAGCGCGACGGCCGCCACCGGCGCGGCGAGGAACACACCCAGCGCGACGACGTTGAACGTCGTGCGAATCATGCGTTCGCTCGTTCGCGGCCTGCGATCGAATCCGCCAGGGAAGGGGTAAGGGGTGGCCATGGCTGCTTCTCGTGCGACCTGATAGCGAGGACTGTACCAACTACCTGTAACGGTGGTAAGTCCTTCAGATCACATCTCTTAGACGTAGGGACCCGGCAAAATGGTTGGAAGGGGGTGTCCGGTCGTGGGACGCAGGCGTCCCCGTTCGTAGAACGCGCCGACGTGGGACTAAGCCTCCTCGAAGATCCCCGTCTCGC
Organism: uncultured Acidobacteriota bacterium; assembly: GCA_963802675.1. Classification (GTDB taxonomy): domain Bacteria; phylum Acidobacteriota; class Vicinamibacteria; order Vicinamibacterales; family UBA2999; genus JACCSI01. Next base: position 47,064 of record CAWDJL010000010.1, on the reverse strand, counting down.
GGTTCTTGCGGACCCGATTCCACGGGAACGCGGTTCCGTTCATGGCCAGGTAGACGCCCGGAGGCAAGACCTGCGCGAACGAGAGCGCGCTTCCGAGGTTGAACAGGCCGTCCGAACTCCCGAACGCATACGGAATCATCGCGCCGGTGAGCACGAGGGTTTTGGAGGTGACGGCCTCGGCCAGTGCCGCCGCGGTCTCGACCATCGTATCGGTGCCGTGGGTGATGACGAGGCGGTCTTCGACGCTCGACCGACAGTGCCGAACGATGACCGCCCTGTCAGCATCGGTCATCTCCAGGCTGTCGACCATCATCAACGTCTGTATGATGACGTCGACGCGTGATCGGCCCAGTCGCAGCATTTCTGGTACGTGCGTGTCCTTGAAGAACAAGCGCCCCGTGATCTCGTCGTACTGCTTGTCGAAAGTCCCGCCACACACGAGAATGCGAATCGTCATGTATGCCATCGCTATTCTGCGCTATCGACAATCAGTTGAAGAAGTCCTCAAGGTGCAGGAAATGCATCGCGCGTACCTGCGCCAGCTGAAAGCGGATGGCGTGCTGCTCGCCGCCGGGCCGCAGGAACCCCGCTTCGGCGGCATGTTCCTTCTCCGCGTGCCAGACGACACCGCTCAGGCGGCGCTCGATGCCGTGCGCGACAACGACCCGTACTACCAGGCGGGCGTGGCGCAGTACGAGCTGATTCGCTGGCATGTGGTGATCGGGAAAGAGAACCTCGATACGTTGTGAGCGCTCTGACGCACAAGCCTCAGAGACTCAGAGGCACAGAGGTACAAGGCAAGAAGCCGCGAAGGGCGAGACGACACGTAGCCACGAAGGGCCGAAGGGCACGAAGTGTAAAAAGGATCTGCTAATTCGTTTCTTCGTGTCTTTGTGTTCTTCGTGGCTACGTTCTTGTGATGATTTCCTCTGTGTCTCTGTGTCTCTGAGGCCTGTCCGTGGGATCACTTCCTGCGCTGCCGGAGTAGCTCGCCGAAGACCCAGGAGGCCACCAAGACGGCAACGACCAGGAACAACGCAACGAGGAGTGGCCGGGACATGCGATCCGTGCCGTTCAGCTGAACAACTGCTGGAAGGCGTACAGCGATGCGAGGGTGATGAGCCACACGACGATCACGCGAACATAGTCGCGGCGAATATCGCTCACAGCGCGGCGACCCTGACGCGCAACTGTCGATCGGCTTCGCCCAGTTGATCGCGGCGCCGCTGCCACTCGGCACTGTCGCCCTCCAGGCGTGTGCGCGAAGCGGCCACTGCGCGGGCCGTTTCTGTTGGAGCTGGACCGCCGAGCGTGCGGCGAACCTCGACGAAGTACCGCGGGCTCATGATCCTCTGCAGGTGCTCGTCCGAGCACGTGATGGTGCGACCGAGCAGCGACTGCGAGGCCGCCGCAAGCGCGGCCGACAGCGATGCCCTGGGATCGGCGCTGCGAGTCTTCAGAAGCTGAGCGGCGATGCTATGCGCCTTCTTGAAGGGCAGTCCTTCGTCGCGCACCAGCGTATCGGCCAGTTCCGTGAGCGTGGTTCCACCCTCACCGGCTCGTTCCGCCAGACGTGCCACATCGAAGTCAGCATGGCGCAGCGTCGCCGCCACAAGGGTCACGGTTCGGGTCGCATCACGAAACATCGATGCGACCAGAGGCTGCAGATCATCCTCGGTATCGACGACGTCGCCGAACGGGGTGTTGTGCACGGTCATGAGAATGGCTTGCGCCTGGCCAACAGCCTTGCTGGCGATCGCGCGGGCGTGCTCGAGCGCCACTGGATTTCGCTTCTGCGGCATGATGCTGCTCGACTGCACGAAGCCTTCGCTCAATCGTAAGTACCCAAACTCCATCGTGCACCACAGAAGAAAATCCTGGAGCACGCGGCCAAGCCCGACCAGCAGGATCGCCGTCGCCGAAACGCTTTCGAGGAGGTAGTCGACCGTCGCGATGCTGCCGTAGGTATTGCCGGTCGGCTCATTGAAGCCGAGCAGGATACTGGTGAGATGCCGGTCGATGGCGAAACCGGTGCCCGTGATCGCGCAGGCACCCAGAGGATTCTGGTTGGTGCTGTCGTAGGCCGAGATCAGGCGCGTCGTGTCGCGCTCGAGCTGCTCGATGACGGCCAGCAGGTAATGCGCAATCGTGCTCGGCTGGGCAGGTTGGGTATGTGTGTGGGCGGCAAAGATCGAGTCGCGATGGCTATCGGCGAGCGCAATCAGCGCCGCGCGAAGTTCCAGCACCCGCACGGCCAACAGCGCGATGAACTCGCGCTGCCGCATCCGATACATCGTCATGTCGATGTCGTTGCGGCTGCGAGCGGTATGAAGCCGCCCGGCGACGTCCTCACCACAGGCGTCACGCAGCAGGCGCTCGATGTAGAAGAACAGGTCCTCGCAGGAGCCGTCGTAGGGCGCGCACCGCACCGAGTCGAGCTTGATGCCGTCGAGGGCGGCTCGCAGGGAACGTGCGTCGGACCTGGTGATGATGTTCTGTTCCGCCAGCATGACCAAATGGGCGTGGTGAATGCCCATCAGCGGCGTCAGCAACAGCTCTTTGGCATCTTCGAAATTCTCGTTGAGGACGCTGCTGACGTATTCCGGCGCAAATCGCATCAAGATCAGTATATTCCCAGGGAGGAGCGGCGGGTCCCAGACCTGCCGTCGCACAATCATGAAGCTCGTTGCCGCTACGCTGCTCGTCATGCTCACGGCGGGCGTCGGCTCCCGCGCGTGGGAGCAGGCCGCCACCTCCACGACCCTCCAGTTGCCGGGTGTTTCGCAGCCGGTCGAAATCATCCGCGATCGCTGGGGCGTCAATCACATCTACGCCCAGAACGAATCGGATCTCTTCTTCGCGCAGGGGTATGCGGCCGCCAAAGATCGCTTGTTCCAGTTCGAGCTCTGGCGACGACAAGCGACCGGAACGGTCGCAGAGGTTCTGGGACGGCGGGAGCTCAAACGAGATGTCGGTGCACGACTGCACATGTTCCGCGGCGACCTGGATGCCGAACTCGCTCACTACCACCCCCGCGGTCAAACCATCGTCGAAGCGTACGTGCGAGGGGTCAACGCCTACATCGCGGAAACCGAGCGCATGCCGAGCCTCCTGCCGGTCGAGTTCAAGATGCTGGGAATCACTCCTGGCCGATGGACACCGGCGGTCGTCATCTCACGGCATCAGGCGCTGACGTCGAATCTGACGGACGAGGTGCGCGCCATCCGGGCCATGAAGGCTGTGGGCCCTGCCGCGGTGCGCGAGTTGATGTACTTCCAGGGCGGCGACCCGGTCTTCACGCCGGATCCCGCGCTCGATCTGAAGACGTTCCCGGACAACGTCCTCGAGCTGTACTCGGCGTTCCGGGGTGCGATCGATTTCACACGAGACGATGTGATTCCTGAGTTTCGGGGTGAGGCGCGTGGGGCGGCGCCGGCGGTCGGTGATTCGAACCGCGATGCGCCCGATGCGCGCGATGTCGGTTCCAACAACTGGGTGGTTGCCGGTTCTCTGACGCAGAGCACCTACCCGATTCTCGCCAACGACCCCCATCGCACCATTGCGGCTCCCTCGCTGCGCTATTGGGTTCACCTGGTTGCACCGGGATGGAACGTGATTGGTGGCGGAGAGCCAGTGCTGCCGGGCGTTTCGATCGGTCACAACGAGCACGGCGCGTGGGGCCTGACCATCTTTGGCAACGATAACGAGGACCTGTACGTCTACGAAACGAATCCGGCCAACGCCAACGAGTATCGATACCAAGGACGCTGGGAGGCGATGCGCCTCGTCTCCGAGACGATTCCGGTTGAGGGCGAGAAGCCCCAATCGGTCGAGCTGAAATACACACGACATGGTCCGGTCATCTTCGAGGACCGCGCGAACCGACGGGCCTACGCAGTGCGCGCGGCATGGATGGAGCCGGGGGGAGCACCGTACCTCGCCAGCCTGCGAATGAACCAGGCGACCAATTGGGAGGAGTTTCGCGAAGCGTGCCGGTACAACCGTATGCCCGCGGAGAACATGGTCTGGGCCGACCGCAGCGGAACCATCGGTTGGCAAGCGGCCGGCATCCAGCCTTTACGTCGAAACTGGAGTGGGCTGCTGCCGGTTCCAGGGGACGGGGGCTACGAGTGGGACGGTTACTTGCCCATCACGGCGCTGCCACACGAAGTGAATCCCAGTCGTGGGTTCATCGCAACCGCCAACCATTACTTGTTCCCGAATGACTACACCTGGAAGGAAGCCCTGCACTTTACCTGGGCCGATCCCTATCGTGCGGCGCGAATCACCGAGTTGCTCGGGTCGGGTCGTCTGTTCACCGTCGCCGAGACCGTGCGCGTACAAAACGATGACTTGTCGCTGCCGGCGCGCGCGCTCGTGCAATTGCTGCGGGATGTGTCCCTGCCCAGCGGACCAGCCGCCCGGGCACGCACGCTGCTCTTCGACTGGGACTACGTCCTCGACAAGGACTCCGTGCCGGCCGGCATTTACGCCATGTGGCAGCGGCGGCTCATCGTCAACACCCGGGACCGCGTCGTGCCGGCCTCGATTCGCAGTTTCGCCGGCAGCCTTGTCACGACCAAACGGCTGATCGACTGGCTCCACGCGCCGGACGGCCGCTTTGGCGAGAACCCGACGCAGGCGCGTGACGCCTTGCTGGCACAAAGCCTGGACGAGGCCGTCGCCGAGCTGACCAAACGCTTCGGCGAAGACCCGCAGGCGTGGAAGTATGGTCAGGACCGCTTTCATCACGCGCTGATCCGTCATCCGCTGAGCGAGGTCGTCAACGCTGAGACGCGATCGAAGCTGTCCGTCGGTCCTCTCCCACGCGGCGGCGACGCCACCACCATCAGCGCGACAGGAAACAGCGACAACCAGACCGGCGGAGGATCGTTCAAAATCATCGCGGACACCGAGGACTGGGACAATTCGGTCGGCATCAACACGCCCGGTCAGGTGGGCAATCCCGGCGATCGGCACTACCGCGATCTCTTTGAGCTCTGGGCGCGCGGCCAGTACTTCACGCTCGCTTACTCACGTGGCAAGGTGGAATCGGTCAAGGAAAGCATCACGAAGATCGAGCCCGCAAGGACGACCAATCAGTGATCGGTGATCGGTGATCAGTGGCCGGTGGCCGGTGGCCAGTGGCCGGTGGCCGGTGAAAATCCAACACGAAGACCTAGCCTTCTTCGTGTGCTTCGTGTCCTTCGTGTTGCATTTTAGAACTGATTGTCTTTGTGTCTATGAGGCCCGTTACGTGATCACAACGTGATGCCATAGCGCTCACGCAATACGTTCATGTGATGCGCGAAATGGCCCGCGATGATGAACACGATGCCATGCGCGGTGAGCGACCAGTCGTTGACCGTGCCACGCTGCGACAGGCCCGTCTCGTCGAGCGACTTGACGAGCGCAAGGCTGGATTGTCGGACCACGGACAGCTCGGCGACGAGATCCGCAAGCTCGCGTCGATCGGCGTTCGAGGCCGCGGCAATGGCGGCCTCGTCGAAGCCGGGCAACGGCGTCTTGTCGCCTCGTGCAATGCGCAGGAGGCGGTATGACACGACACGTTCAGCATCGCAGAGGTGCCCGATCACTTCCTTCACGCTCCACTTGCCGTCCGCATAGCGATGCGATGCCTGCTGCGGGCTGAGCCTCGCGAATTGAGCGATCGACGACTGCTGACGTTCGAGGACGGCGATGCCGTCTGGCTCGTTGGCAACCGCCGCGATGTAGCCCTGGTGAAAGTCGGCGTATTCGTCGGTGCCGGGAGGTCCAATCACTCGAGGCATGCTGCGATCTCCTTCCTTCGTGACCTTCGTGTTCTTCGTGGTGCATTCCTCGCTGTCACGGAAATAGCTCGGCGCTGATGCGCTCGAGCGCCGGAATGCCGTAAACGTCCGATTCGAGCTGCGGCACGCGCACGACCGGATGCGACCCGAAGCGGCGCTCGATCTCAGTCAAATAGACCGCCTCCTGTCGTCGTCTGGCATCCAGGAAGGCGTTGGCGGTCGCCGCTGGCAGCACTCGATTGACCACCAGGTTCACGACCTGGACGCCGGCTTCGTCCAGCTGCGCGATCGCGCGGGCGGTCTCTTCAATCGGCAGCCGTTCGGCGATGAGGATCAGGACGAACGCCGTCGTTCGACCACTCATGAGCCGGGCCCGCAGCTCACGCAGGCGTTCGAGGCGATCGCCCAGCGACAACATGATCGGGTCCTTCCGATCGTCTTGCTCCACGCCCAGCATCGCGCGGCGAGAGCGCGACAACGCCTTGATCCACGCCTCCATCAACTCGGGCATTCGAATCAGGCGCAGCGTGTGACCGGTGGGTGCGGTGTCGAACACGATCAGGTCGAACCGCGCATCCTCGCCACGAATCAACGCACCCATGCGATCGAAGAGCGCAACTTCCTCGGCACCCGGCATGGTCGCGGCGAGGTCGATCTGATGGTGCGCCTCTTTCAGGATTGCGTGACCAAACAGGGTGGCGATCTGAGCTTTCACGTTCGTCACGTACTGTTGGGTCTCGGTTGCGGCATCGATCTCCATCGCGTGGAGACCCGGCAAGAGCTGCGTCGGTTCGGAGCCAATTCGACTCTCGAAGATGTCGGAGGTCGAATGCGCGGGGTCCGTGGAGACGAGCAGCACCCGCTTGCCCATTCGGCTGGCCGCCAACGCGGCAGCCGAGGCGCAGGTCGTCTTGCCGACGCCCCCCTTGCCGCCGAAGAAGATGACCTCGCGATCGAAGAGTTCGCGGATCACCTCAGGCCTCACGCCGCTAGCAGCATGGAAGATTGCCGAGCGGCGATTGTTCCATGCCCATCCGCCGATGCCACAGATGGAATTGTTCCAACAGGTAGGGATACACGTCGAGCAGGTAGAGCGTGGCTGGATTCGGCAGCCCCACGACTTCCATGTAGCACAGGAGGAGGAAGAGATCGTTCAGCTGATTGGCCTGCATGCGCAGCTCGCGCTCATACCGGCCGTAGGCCATGCCATGGAGGAAGTCGTGGACGTTGTCCCGCCAGGTCATCAAAGCGATGGTAGCCCGCCGTCGCTCGCTTGCCTAGCACGCCGAGCTTCGGCGCGGCAGGCCAGCGGCCCGCCCCACCAGACCTACCCGCCCCACCAGACCTACCTGCCCTACCAGACCTACCTGCCCTACATATTCAGCCAGTACCGACACTTTCACGAGGAAGACGTTGCTCGAGGGCGCGCTGAAGACCCCGCTGAAATCCCGGCCAAACTGGAAGTCGCCGTAGGTTTCCTCGCCCTCGCGCCCCTGCTGCCAGACGACGAACAGCGAAGAGCCGGGTTTGTATTCCCAGCGCAATACGTTGGTCGTGCGGAACGAGCGGTAGTTGAAGTCCGCATTGCCCGCATAGGCGTACGGTGTGTAGCGGTCGTAATAATTGGGCGCGCGTCCGTTCACGAGCTGCTTGTAGTTGCTGTATTCGCCGGCCGACACGAATGGCTCGGCATAGCTCTGGATCGACAGATTGGCGGTCAGCGTGTAATTGACACGGAACGTGAAGGCAACCGTGCGCTGCTTCAGACGGCCAAACACGTAGCGCGTCGGTTGGCCGTCCTCTTCCTCGTTCTCCACCCACTGCGCATCGTCGTCGTTGATGTTGTAGCGAAAGCCGGTCGAGAGCGACGTTGCCGTCGTCGGGCGCCACGTGACATTGGGCCCGATGTTCTGACGGATCGTCCCCTTTCCGTCTGCTTCGAAATAGCCGTTGTAGTTGGCCGAAAGATTCTTCCGTCCGTCGGTGCCCGAATAGAACCACGTGCTGAAGCTGGTGTTGCCGAGCACACCCGGACCACCGCGGGTGACGCGATCGCGGAACGGCGCCCCGTTGTAGTTCACGCCGAAGCCGCTGGTCGCGTAATTCTTCCACGTCCAGTGCATGTTGACGTTGGCGCCGTTCCACAGCCGATCGCCGTCGAAGTTCCAGCCGGCATACTGATTGAGGTTCCAGAAGAACGACCGCGTGAACCGTCCCGGCACGTTGTCGCGCTTCTGGAACCAGTGACTGATGTAGCGCTCGTCGGCGCGCCGCTGGAACCCCAGGTCGTTGACGTCGAACCCAGGACTCTTGTAGCCATAGTTGCCGGAGAAACGCGTCTTGTCTCCAGCGATTTTGCCGAAGTTGATCGATCCCGCGTGGCCAGCCAGCACAGTGGCCGTTTCGTCCAGCTCGACATGCTCCGCGTCTGGACGCTGGTACGCGTGGACATTGTTCTCTTGCAGGCGTGTAATCGCCTCGGTCGACCCCGAGACGTGCGAGCCCGACCAGAACCCGGAGAGGTTGTAGCGCGGGCTGAATCGGATGTCGTAGTCGACGCCGCCGGTGTAGGCATCGTCCGGCAAGAAGCTCACCGAGTCGACGAGCCGCCGATTGGTCGACGTCAGCATGAAGCCGAGGTTCGATTGGTTCGCGAATTCGCGTCGCGCGCGGACGACGCTATAGCCGGAGAGCGGCTCGATGACTTCGTTGGAGATCGAGGACGTGCTCGAAATCGTTGCTTCTTCCTCCGCCGTCAGCGCACTGAGGGCACCGACGGAGAACTTGCCGATTCGACCAGTGACCTTCCCAGCCCCGAGAATGGTGGCCGCCCGCGGAGAGCGCGAGTACTCGTCTTCGTCGAGATCGGGTGACCCTTGCGGTTCCCGCCCGATTCGGCGCGAATAGAAGAGACCTGTGCACGCGCCGTCGTTGCAATCGATGTTGAACTGGAATGTGCCCGAGCCCTCGACAAAGAATGGCCGCCGCTCTTGAAAGAACGTCTCGAACGCGTCGAGGTTGACCACCGCCGGATCGGCCTCGACCTGGCCGAAGTCGGGGTTGGCGGTTGCCGTCAGCGTGAGCCCTGGCCGCAAGGCGTACTTCAAATCGAGACCAAGCGAGCCGTCGGGATCGGTTTGATCGTCGAATGGATTGTCGTTGTCGGCAGTCAGCGCCACGCTGCCGAGCGTGTATGGCAACAGCTCCAGCTTCTTCGGCGTCCCGCCGATCCGCAGGCCCGTGACCTCGGCGAATTGAGAGACAAACCCATTGGCGTTGCGTGAGAGCAGCGGCCAACTCGACGTCTCCGCCAGACGCCCGACCTCGCGCATCACGGCGAAACCCACGGGACCACCATCACGGTTGTTGAAGCGCAGCTGAGAAAACGGGATGCGGAACTCCGCGCTCCATCCGTCAACGTCGCGCGCCACCTGCACATCCCACACCGCGTCCCAACTGTCGTCGCTGGCGCCATCGTTGAAGTAGTAACGGTCGGTCTTCACGCCCGAGGCATTCACTCCAAATTCGTACGCCGAGCGGCGGTCGAAGTAGCTGTCCACGATCACGCGAATCCAATCCGACGGTGATCGTTGGTCTCGACGCGTCAGCAAGCCAACGATGCGATGAGGTTCCGAATCTCGCGCGCGCACGCCGACGTACAGCGCGTTCTCGTCATACGCGACGCGCGCATCGGTGTGCTGCGAGGGCGCTTCGCCTTCGGCAGGCTCGCGCTGCACGAACTCGTTGATGGGCGGCGCCTGGTCCCAGATTTCTTCGCTGAGCTTGCCGTCGATGACGATAGTCGTGCCGGCGGGGATGGCGATGGCCTCAACGACCAACGCCGGAGGACGACGCGCATCAGAAGTCGCCGCAGCCGATGAGCTGAACACAAGGAACACCGTGGCCATGACCAGAGCCGCGGTCATGCGTCGTTTCACTCGATTTGTGCAGTCAGCCATTCGCTCTCGGGGCCACGAACTGTAGACGGCTCCCGTTCGATTTTGGTTGCCTGTTGTCGTCGAGAGATGTGCCAGCAGCGCAAAATCGCGTGCCGGGCGGGACCTACTGACCGATCCAGGCCGCCAGCCGCTGTTTCTGAGCCTCTGTCGCCCCTGGATCCAGTTCCAGCCGCCACGGGCGACCCGGATCAGTGCCCAGCACGACCTCGAGAGGGGTCAGCCGGTCGCGACGGGCCACTAGGACCGCAACCTTTTGTCCCGGTCGATACTGCTCGAGGCGTCCATTCAACCCATCGGCGCGAACCCGGACATCATCAAACGCCACGATCTCATCGTCCACGTTGAGGCCGGCGGCGTACGCTGGTGTCGCGCGGCGCACTGACGTCACCACCAGACGCCCGCCATCAATTCTTGTACCTGCGCCGATCCATGCGCGCGGGTTACGCGTGTCGACGTCGCTGAACCGCAGGCCGAACCAGTCGAGCGCCTCCTCGTAGCTCAACTCGTCGGTCGTTTCAACCGCAGTCGCAAAAAACTTCCGCAGACTCTTCCCCGCTGTGTCATTCATGACCTGATAGAACTCTCCAAGTGAAAAGCCCTTGGCGCCGGAATGGCGCTGGTAGGCCAGCTGCATCGCATCGTCGAGCGACTTGGCATCCGAGGTGGCTCGCCGAATCAGCGCGTCGACCAGGAACGCGATCACTGCGCCTTTCGGGTAGTAATTGATCGTCGTGTTCGGTGTGTTCTCGTCAGGTCGATACTGTTTGATCCACGTGTCGTACGACGCCATCTCGACCGACGTCACGAGGCGGCCTGGCGTCGTCTGGACAGCCTCGATCTGGTCGGCCAACTCGTCGAGGTATTCGTCGCGATTCGAAAGGCCCGCGCGTTTCACGAGGAGGCCCGCGTAGTAGTCCGTAAAGCCCTCGCCAATCCAGAGCGACTTGGAGTGCACCTCGTTCTCGTAGTCGAAAGGCCCCAACTCCACCGGCCGCAGACGCTTGATGTTCCAGTTGTGGAAGTACTCATGCGCAACCACGCCGAGCCACGAAAGATACGAGCGGCGCGTGCGCGTGGCAAAGCGGCTGGACATGATCAAGAAGCTGTTCTTGTGTTCGAGACCACCGCCCGCGTCGCTGACCAGGTTCAGCATGTAGTAGTACGGATAATCGAAGCGACCGCCCATCACCTTGCCAGCCTCTTCGACAATCTTCTGCGTGTCGGCGGCCGCGCGATCGATGTCGAAAAATGCCGCGTCGCCTTCGAGCACGAGATGATTCGCCTTGCCCGCGACCTGAAACTCACGACTCACGGGGTTGCCAACGAAAATTGGACTGTCCACCAACGTGTCGAAATCCTCGGCACGGTACGAGTTGGCAGCAGTCCCGCGAGTCAACGCCGTCGCCGAGGCTTTCCAGCCCGCCGCCAGCTCGATCTGCACTTCGTGGGGGCGTGAGGTGCCGCCGACCATCGAGATGAAGGTCGGCGCCCCGTTGAGCATCGCGAAGCCCGACTCGATCCAGTTGTTGCGGACCGTCATCTCATGTCCGTAGACCCGATAGGTCACCGTCACGGCCCTCGCGCCGCCAGTCGTCACTTGCCATCGATTCTTGCGGCTTTTGATCACGGTCAACGCCTGGCCCGAAGGACCGCGCGCCACAACGTTTTCGACATGCCGTTCGTACTCGCGCACGAGATAGGAGCCTGGCGTCCACACCGCCATGAAGAGCTCGACCTGCGGACGCCCCTCGGTCGGATAGACCGCCTCGACCTCCATGTAATGCGTGTGCGGCGCCGGAAAGCGGAGCGTGTAACGAATGGATTCGGCAGACTGTTCTGTGCTTGAACCGATTGAGGTCATAAGAACCAATACGGCGCAGACGAGCGCGGCCACTGGTGGTCGGAACATAGGGGTATTTTGGCAGAAGGGCACAGGGATCTCAGGTCCCTCCCTTGCCCTGGGCCCTGCGCCCTGTGCCCTTCTGTCTGGCGCCCTGCGCCCTGTGCCCTGCGCCCTACTTCGGGTACCCTACCAACAAGCATGGCCCAGATGACCGCTGCCATGGCGTCGCGCTCAGGTGGAAACGCGCGATGGATCTCCTCGCTACGGCTCCGCCTCGCCCTGGCAATCGCGATCTCGGTCGCCTTGGCGGGGATTGGCGCCAGCGGGCTCGCACTGCGAATGGCGCGACGCGCTTTGACCAACGATGTACGAGGGATCGCAGGCCAGGCCGCCGGACGTGCGGCCGATCAGGTGTCTCGATTGTCGACGCCACTCTCGGTGGACGCCATCGAGAGGACGCTGCGCCAGCTGAATTCGGAGATTTCGGAAATTGGCCACTTGTCGTACATCCAGGACTCCGCGGCTGGGCCCGTGGTGAGCGGGACCACCGGCATGTCACAGGGCGAAGTCGGTCTAGGGTTGGCCGTGTTGTCGATCAAGGAAAACCGCACCGTCTTCTCAGAAACCATCGACACCATTCGAGTCGCGTCTCCCGTCCTGCGCAATGGCCAGACCGTCGGCGCCGTGCTCGTCCGTGCCGACCTTGGCGCGGTCATTCGACTGCAACAACGGGCCCTGGAAGCCATCATTGGTTTCGCGCTGCTCTCGATCATTGCGTTGGTGGTGCTCGTCGATCTCCTGGCGTTTCCCCTCGTCTACAAGCCGATTCAGCAACTGCGCGAAACCATCGCGCGCGTGACCGCAGGCGACTTCTCGGCTCGGGCCCCGGTGTGGCGTCATGACGAGCTTGGCGACATGGCGGTCGGCCTCAACGAAATGCTGGCGCGGCTCGAGCACTTCAACGACGAGCTCCAGGCCCGCGTGGATGAAGCGACCGTCGAACTGCAACAGCGGAACGAACAGCTCGTCGAGTCTTACCATCGTCTCTTCGGCCTGCGCGAACAACTCGCCAGCGCCGAACAACTCGCGTCCGTTGGCCAGACGGCCGCCAATGTCGCGCATCAGGTGGGGACGCCTCTCAACTTGATTTCTGGCTACGTGCAGATGCTCAAGGAAGACCTTGGCGCCGACTCGCCACACGCCGCGCGCCTGGCCATCATCGAGGAGCAAATCGGAAAGGTCACCACGACCGTGCGGTCCCTCCTCGACCGGTCGCGTCAGATGGGCCGTCGCAGCCGGGTCGCTGCCGGCGGGCTCGTCGGCCGAGTCGCCGAAGTCATGCGCCCCAATCTCGAAGCCGCTAACATCAGGCTGGAGGTCGAGGCGCCAGGGGCCGATACCCCGATCCTGGTGGATGCAACCAACCTGGAGCTGTCGCTGCTGAACCTGATGACCAATGCGGTGGACGCCATGCCCAAGGGCGGGACGCTCAGGGTCGTCGTACGAGAAACGCCTCAGAACAAGGTCCGAGTCGAGGTTTCCGATACCGGTCACGGCATTTCAGATGAACTGATGACCAGAATCTTTGATCCATGGGTCAGCACCAAGAAGCCGGGCCGCGGGACCGGGTTGGGATTGGCCATCGCGCGTGATGTCATCGCTGCACATGGTGGCACAATCACTGTGGCCTCGACGGTCGGGCGGGGCACGACGTTTACGATTGACCTGCCGTCGGACTCGGCGCGCGACGCAGGACGGGCGGCATCATGACGGTGGTGGCCCCGGCCCGCATTCTCGTCCTCGATGACGACCCGGTCACCTGCCGGTTCATGTCCGAGCTCCTCACCAAACCCGAACGTGACGTCGAGACCACCACCGACCCCGAACAAGCGCTGTCGCGGTGCCGAGCCAAGCCCTACGATCTCGTCATTACAGACCTCAAGCTGAATGCGCGACTCGACGGGATCGACGTGCTCCGCGGCGTGCGCGAGAGCGCTCCCACGACGCCGGTGATCATCGTGACCGGGTTCGGGGAGCTTGAAAAGGCCGTCGAAGCCGTACGCGAGGGCGCCTTCGATTTCGTCAGCAAGCCATTCAATATCACCGAGCTGAAAGGGCTGGTCGAGCGCGCCCTTCACAAGTCTCCGACTGCCGCGCCGCCGGCCGCGGTCCGCGACACGATGCCGCCGGCGCTGCTTGGCCGATCGCCGGCCATGACGACGGTCTACAAGCAGATCGCGCATGCGGCGTCGGCAGACGCGCCGGTGCTCATCATCGGCGAGAGCGGCACCGGGAAGGAGTTGGTCGCACGCGCCGTCCACCAGCACGGCAATCGTTCGGGTCGGCCGTTCCTGCCGATCAACTGTGGCGCGCTCACGGAAACGCTGCTGGAATCGGAGCTCTTCGGCCACGTCAAAGGCTCGTTCACAGGCGCGATCAACGACGCCAAAGGTGTGTTCCAGACCGCCCATACCGGCACCGTATTTCTGGACGAGGTCGGCGAGATGTCGCCCGCCTTGCAGGTGAAGCTTCTGCGCGTGCTCCAGGAGGGCGAGGTGCGCTCCGTCGGATCGAGCCGGCAGGTCAAAGTCGACGTGCGAATCGTGGCCGCGACCAACGTCGACGTCGAGCGCGCCGTGCTCGATGGCAAGTTCCGGCAGGATCTGTTCTACCGACTCGGTGTGGTGATCATCACCCTGCCGCCGCTCCGCGAGCGCCGCGATGACATCCCGCTCCTCATCGAGCGCTTCCTCAAAGGCGCGTGCGCGAAGGCGGGCAAGCAGGTGGAATTGACCCGCGAGGCCCTCGACGCACTGGCCGCACATCAATGGCCGGGCAACGTGCGCGAGCTCGAGAATCTGATCGAACGTCTCGTCGTGTTCTCACGAGGCAGTCGAATCGATGTCGGCGATCTGCCACAGACCGTGACACCCCGGCCACCGGTGCTCGAGAAGCGTCTGTTTGATGATCTGCCAACCCTCGAGGAAATCGAGCGGCGCTACCTGCTGCATGTGCTCGAACAGGTGAGCCATAATCGAACGCGCGCGGCTGAGGTCATGGGGATCGATCGCCGCACGTTGTATCGCATGGCCGAGCGCTTCGGTATTCCTCTGGCGGAACAGCCCGATTAGTCAGACTCAATACGTACAGGCCTCAGAGACACAGAGGCTCAGAGATTTCAAAAGGTGACTCTGTGGCTCTGAGTCTCTGAGGCCCGTCCGTCGGAACCCCCGAACGCTATTTCTCCACTTTCTCGCCGCGCGCAATCCATTCGTTCCACCCACCCAGCAACGCTTTGGCATTCGTGATGCCGAACGCGTTCATATCGACGACCGCACGGGCGGCGGTGGTTTCGTTGGTGCAGGCGCAATAGGTGATCAGCACGCGCGCGTCCTTCTTCCACGCGTCAACGTATTTCGGAATGTCATCGAACGGGACGTTGAGTGCGCCTGGCATGTGCCCTTCGGCGAACGACTGCGGATCGCGAACGTCGACGAGAATCACCTGGTTCTTGGCCATCAGCGCCCTTGACCTCGTCGATTGAGATGCGCGGCACGTTTCGCATTGCCTGCTCATCCCCGCGCACCAGTCCGACAGCCCCGAACGCCAACAGCGCAATCAGCATCAAGTGACGGCTCATGAGAAAAGCCCTCCGTACTACATCAGTATCGGTTATTCCTGGCTGCCCGGAGCACGTGGGCTCGTTCGAGACGGACCGCCCCCTGACCACTGATCACTGATCACTGATCACTGACCACCGATCACTGGCGAGATCCAAGCCACTGCTCACGAAATTGCTTTTGCGCGGCAGTAAGCGTGCCACCAGCCTGCTCGACCGGAACCAGTTCGAATCGCGGATCCGCTTCCAGCACCAAAATCCCGTTCAGCGTTTCGCCGCCGCGGCGCACGAAGCGAATGCGCACTTGATCGCCAGGTTTGTGCCGGCCGAGAAGCTCTTCGAGCGCCGCTGCGGTCGTCAGCTTCACGTCGTCTATCGAGATGATCAGGTCGTCGCGCTCGATGCCCGCCTTGTACATCCACGAGTCGAAGGGCACTTGGGCCGCGACACGGGCGCCGCCGCCACCTTCGAAGTTCAATTGCTGGCTGCCGGTAAAGAACGCTGCGCCAGGATTGCGCTTCTTGAGCGTCAGCCCGGCGCGGGCGAGCAAGGGACCGTAGTCCACGACGTCATGGCCCTGGATGTATCGGGCGAAAAACGTTTGCGCGAATTGCGGATCGCCGCTCACCTCGGCCAGCACCGCCTTGAGATCGTCGGTCGTGTACGGCGTCGCCACCATCCCGGGTGTCTTCTGCCCTGGACGTCCATGCCTCGCCCACAACGCGCGCATGTAGGTGTCCAGCGTCGTGCGGCCGTCGGACCGGTCGCGCAGCGACAAGTCCAGCGCAAGGCCCAGAGCCGCACCAAACGTGTAGTAGGAGATGAACGTGTTTTCCCACGACGTGCGATCGATGGCTGCCGCCGCATCGACGAATGGCGCCAACCGGCTCATTTCCTCGGCGCTTCTGAACTTCCGCGCCGGGCTAGACGTCACGGCGTCGATCATGCCGGCAAAGCTGTTGAGCGTCTGCTCGAGCGGCGCGAGCCCGGTGCGTCGAATGATCAGGTCGTCGTAGTAACTCGTAAACCCTTCGCCAAGCCACAGCTCGCCCGACACGTCGGCTTCTTCGAAGTTGAAAGGCTCGAGATCTCGGGAACGAATGCGTTCCATGTTCCAGGCATGAAAGAATTCGTGTGCGACGGTCCCCAGCATCCCCGTGCGTTGACCCGGATTTCGAAGCGCGCCCGGGGCCGAGAGCACCGTGCTGTTGCGATGCTCCATGCCATCACCGCTGGCCCAGGGCAAGTAGTCCGACAAGAACGTGTAGGTATCGTTCTCGAATCGCGGAAACTCGCCGAAAACGGCCACCGCCTCGCGAACAATCCGTTCAATGTCTTTCGCAAAGACTTTGGCCTCTGCCGGTGTCCCATCATGATGAAGGGCGACGCGGAACGCTGGCGACATGGTGGCCGATCCCGGATCCGGAACGCTGAAGGTCTGGACGATGTGATCGCTGAACTCGATGGGGCTGTCCATCAAGTAATGGAAATTCGGGGCTGTGAACGTCAGCTCATCTGACGTGGCATACAACTGGGTCGACGCCCGCCACCGGCGGCCAGCCGGCTGCTCGAGGCGAACCCGTGCCGGTCGATCCTCGAACCCTCGTGCCCACATCAGCGTCGCCGGAATGTTCATGTGGGCGTGGGTCGCGTCCACGCTGAGATACGTGCCGTCGATGCGATCGCCAAACACTCGATAGGTGATGACGATGGTGCCGTCGTGACCTGCCACGCTCCACTGGTGAAGGTCGGGGCGTGTTGGCGTGAGCGGCGTGCCCTTGCCGTCCCGCATCTTGACGTCGAACACGTTCTTCGAGAACTCGTGAAGCGCGTATCGTCCCGGTGACGTCCGACTCATACGCACGTGCAATGGTCCTGGAGGAATCTCTGTAAACGTCACCTCCACCTGCATCCATCGATGCTCGGGCGCCGGAAATGACAACCGATAATCGACCGGCGCCTGCGCGAACGACGTCTGCAACGTTGATGAGGACAATGGCGATGGCGAACACGAATCCACGCATGAAATCGATCATACGGCAGCGTGGGCCCGATTTCACGTACAAGTCTCCAGACACAGAGACACCGAGAACCGGACTGATCGTTACCTTGTCTGAGCTTCTGAGCCTCGGAGGCCTGTCGTTCGTTATGTGCCCGAGCCGGGCGAATTCCTGGCGCGCCTCGATCAGCAGCGGCAAGTCAGCGTCGGCGTCCTTCCAGATGGTGAACGCTTCCTGATAGGCCTTGCGCGCCTCGTTGACGTGTCCCGCACCGGCGTGCGCACGCCCCAGCATGATGTGGACGATCCCGATCATTGGTGAAAGACCCAGCCTGGTGTGGAAACCGATCATCGTCTCGAAGGCCGATGTCGCGGCCTCCCAGCGCTTGAGACGCAGTGCGGCCAGACCGGCAACGAACACGCTGTTCTGGTCGGTCGGGTCGTTACCCGCGAGGACCGCGAGTTTGTACGCCTCCTCATAGCGACGCGATGCCATCGCGTCGAGCGCACGAACGGCGCGTTCGCTGCTGTCCGCCTTTTCAGGCGCCGAGACCTTGCGGACATGTTGAACCGCTCGATCCAGGTGCGCTTTTGAGAGCTTCGGGTCTCCCAGGACGGCGCCCAGCGCCACGACTTCATCGGTGGCTCCGTCGGTAATCAGGTTGTGCCGCTGAACCCGCTCCAGGCCCGCACGCGCAGCCCCGATCCGTCCGACCGCCGCCTGCCAAATCGCCCAGCCAACAAAGCCTTCGCCCTCAAACGACAGTCGGTTGGCCGCCTGGAGGCGCTGGAAGAGATCGTCGGCCAGCCGATCGGCCTCGCGCATCTGCCCTCTGAATGAAGCCGCTTTTGCGCGCGCGCCGAGGAGCTCCATTTCCCCGCGACGGCCGGCCACTGCCGCCACCTGGGCGTCCGCGAGCGCCTGATCGCCGGTCAGCGTGGCAATGGTGAACAAGCCGTTGCGCGCCGAGGAGGACTCCTGCAGTTTCAGCACCTCTTCGAACTCCTGGCGGGCCTCGGCAAAGCGACTTTCCGCCACGTACGCCGAGCCAAGGTTGAGACGACCAAACGGTTGACCGGGCGCCAGCCGCACGGCTTCCTTGAGATGCTCGATCGCCTCGTTCATCTTCCCCTGGTCGCGATACAGCGAGCCGAGGTTTGAATGTGCGGCGAAATCGTCCGGATACGTGGCCAGAAGCACGCGGTACGACTCCATCGCCTTGGACACCTCCCGTGTCACCGTCGTGTGATAGCGCGCCTCGATGTAAAGGCGTTCCCGTTCGCTCACTTTGTCGCGTAACTCGAAGGCGCGCGTGGCAGCCTTGGTGGCTTCATCCCGTTCGTTCAGATTCGAGAGCACGGTGCCAAGTCGCGCGTGCGCGAGCGCAAAACTCGAATCGAGCTCGATGGCGCGACGAAAGAACGGCACCGACTCGAAGTCGCCTTGTGTGCGCCTGGTGGTCATGCCCTGACTGTAGGCTTTGAGGGCTTCGAGCGAGGGGGTTGTCGCCATCTCGATGTTCTGGTCGTAGCGCTGGACCATGGCGAGCGACTCGCCCAACGTTTCGCGGAAGCGCGACGCGGCCTGACCCAGGGCGGTGATGACACCCTCTTTGGCGCTCGCTTCAACTTGTTCTTCAGCGAGAATCTCGCTGGTCACGCAATCTTGCGCGCTGAGCGTCAGAACATAACTGCTGCCGAGGCTCGCAATCGTCCCCGCCAAGGTCGCCTTGGCGCCCGTTCGCTGGCACACCTGCTGCGCGACCTCGAGTGTCAAGGCATCGTTCGGTTGCCGCCCCATCAACTGGAGCGTCGCCTGGACTTGCTGTTCTGAAATGGGGCGCAGAAACGGAGACTGACGAAGCTGCACGGCGAGCGCTTCGCTCAACGTGTCGTCGAACATCGTGTCGCCGGTCCGGTTGCGAAAATCGGCGAGGACGACGCTGTCGCGCGCGCCGAGCGCGGGTGTCTGCTGCGACTGCCACAGGATTGCGCCGCCGATGACGGCGATCGTGACCAGAGGCGCACCCAGCAGAAGGGCACGACGCGCGGGGGACCGCGCCGGCGCCGCCGCCACCTCGCCGGATGTCGACATCGCAGCTACGGGGGCGGTCGCGCCAGCCGTCGTCACTGCCGTCGCGTGACTACGACCCGAATCGGTTTCACGTTTCAGTCGTTTGAGATCGGCCCGGATTTCGGCCGCCGTCTGATAACGCGTCTCTCGATCTTTCTCGAGCGCCTTGCCGACGATGCGATCGAGCTCGGGTGGCACATTGGCGTTCAGCCGCGACGGCGCCTCCGGTGTCTTCGTCAGGATCCCTTCGAAGATCACTGCCGAGGTCTGGCCTGGGAACGCCTGGCGTCCCGTCGCCATCTCGTGCAGCACCAGCCCAAACGAGAACAGGTCGCTGCGTGCGTCCAGTTCCTGGCCGCGGGCCTGTTCGGGCGACATGTAAGAAATCGTGCCGATCGCGGATCCCGCGGTGGTGAGTTCACTGCGGGCGACGGTTCGCTCGCCGTCGGATTGGTTCTTCTGTTCGCCCGGCGACAGTTTGGCGACACCGAAATCGAGCACCTTGGCTTGGTGGCGACGAGTGATGAAGAGATTGGCAGGCTTGATATCGCGATGGATCACGCCGGCGCTGTGGGCTGCATCGAGGGCGTCAGCGATCTGCGACCCGAAGTCAAGCAAGTCGTCCAACGGCAAGGGACCGCGGGCAATCCGCGATTTCAGCCCTTCGCCTTCGAGCAGTTCCATCACCATGAACTGCTGACCCTCGTGCTCCCCGATATCGTGGAGGGTGCAGATGTGAGGATGGCTCAGCGACGAGATGATGCGCGCTTCCCGCAGGAAGCGATCCATGGCTTGCGAATAGGAGCCGGCTTCGAGGGGCAAGACTTTGACCGCGACATGGCGACCGAGGCGCGTGTCCTCGCCTTCATACACCACCCCCATGCCGCCACGGCCCAGCTCGGAGACGATGCGGTAGTGCGAGATGGTCTGGCCGATCACGGGGATAGCGTAGCAGGATCAGGGCACAGGGCACAGGGCGCAGGGCGCAGCGCGCAGCGCGCAGAAACTGCGATGAGCAGGTTCTCCATTGTGTAAGAAGTGCAACGGTGGGATGGCCGCTGATCGATTTCGGGCTGAAGTGGGATGGCAAGAAGAATGCTCTCTGGCTCGCCATGTCGATCCGGACTTTTCACGATCTCGTCGTCTGGCAGCGGGCGATGGAGCTGGCCGAACGTATCTATGAGATCACACGCGCCTTCCCGGATACCGAACGCTATTCAATGACTCTTCAGCTCCGACGAGCGGCGGTCTCGGTGGCATCCACTATTGCCGAAGGCCATGCGCGACCCACCGGTGTGTACATCAATCATCTGCGTACTGCCTCTGGCTCCATGGCGGAGATGCGGACGCAGTTGGAACTCGCCTTCCGGCTCAAGCGGGTCCCCAAAGATCGAGTGCTCCCCTTGCTCGATTCTGCCGCTGAGTTGAGTCGTATGCTGCCCGGCCTCACTGCCTCGGTCGCGGCATCTCGCGAGGACGATGCGTAGCTTGATGGCTTTACCTGTGCCCTGTGCCCGTGCACCCTGCACCCTGCACCCTGCGCCCTACGCCCTACGCCCTTTCCAACCCCAGCGGCCTCCCCGACGCGTAGCGTCGGACCGTGGCCAGCACGACCTCAGCCATCATGTCGAGAAACTTCGGATCGTCGTTGACGGCCATCGCGCGGACAAGGGGAAGCTCGATCTCGCTTGCCACGCCGGCCGCCTCACGATCAAGGTCGTACAGCACTTCGATGTGGTCGCAGACAAAGCCAATCGGGCACAGAACGGCAGCGGACGCTCGTTCGCGCTTCACCTGTCGCAAGTAGTCGCACACATCGGGCTCGAGCCATGGATCCTGTGGCCGGCCGCTGCGGCTCTGATACACCAGCGCCCAATCATCGATCCTGACACGCTCAGCGACCAGTCGTGAAGACTGCGTGAGTTGCTCTCGATATTGCGACCGCTCGGCCATCGCGAGTGGAATGCTGTGAGCCGTGAAGATCAACCGGCACCCTGCTCGCAGCGGCGCTGACAATCCGGCAAGCGCTTGTCGAACGTGGTCGGCGTTGGCCTCGACGAAGCCGGGAGCATCGAACCACCCTGGCACATAAGTCACATCAACGACTGCTTCACCTTCGTTGCGAAGACCAAGCCGCGCGTCGCGCACGTTCTCACGATACTGCTGGCAGCTCGAGTAGCTCGCTTGTGCCGCCATGATGAACCCGATCGCACGTCGCACTCCGGCACGCGACATGTCATGCATGGTATCGCCGATGAACGGATGCCAGTTGCGCATGCCGACGTACACGGGGAGCGGCGCGCCGGCAGCAGCAAGCCGTTGTTGCAGTCCCTCTGCCTGTTTGCGGGTGAGCTTGGTGATCGGGGACAGGCCCCCAAACAGCTCGTAGTGATGTGCCACCTCCTCGACCCGCGCGGCCGGCACCTGGCGACCACGCAGAACGTTGGCGAGGAAGGGGCGGATGTCATCCATCCCCTCGGGTCCGCCGAACGAGATCAGAAGGACGGCATCGAACGGCTGCATCGGTCGGTGGGAAGGATCGTATCAAGTGTCGTTGGATCCTTTACCCAATCGTCACAACACGGGCGCCACGCCACGATGGCGGGCGCCCGGTTGTCTGGCTACGGTCGTGTGAACTTGACGGTGACCGTCGTCACGACGGGAGTCGGCACGCCGTTCAACAACGAGGGCCGATACTCCCACTGCCTGACCGCGTCGAGCGCTGCCTGGTCCAGCAGCGGCACGGACTTCACGACGCGTGTCTCGGCAACCTTACCTTCTTCGTCGATCGTCGCTTCGATGACGACGTCGCCCGTGACGCGGGCGGACTTTGCCACGGCCGGGTAAACAGGTGCGACATCCTTGATCCTGATCGGCGGTCGAACGTTGCCGCCGACGCGCATCGCGGCCGCGAGCTTCACACGTCGGGCGGCCGCGGCTTTTTCCTTCTTGGCCGCCAGTTCCGCCCGCTCGCGGCCACTTGCGGCATCGGCGGCCGCTTTGTCAGCGGCGGTCTTGGCGGCAACCGACAGCTCGCGAGTCCGCTCGTAGGACTTGACCCACTTCTCGTCTTGCGCTTTCAGCTCGGCATCGAGCGCGGTCTGCGCCGCCTGCGCCTGCTGGAACGATTCGGATGCGTATTTTTCCGCGCCTGCGCTCGATGCGCTCGCCATCGACTTACGAGCCGCCTCCATCTCGGCGGTTGGCGGAGCGCCGCAGGCCGCGAGGGTAACGATGAGCATCGGAAGAACCACGACGAACGCACGAATGGGCATAGTCGCTCTCCTTCGCGAATTTCCGTCGAGACAGCTCGGTTGAGCTAGTGTCCCTGAGCCAGGTATGTGCAAGAGCGGAGCCACTGAGGCTGGCAACGGGTTTGCGCTGAGAATAGCGCGATATGCTCTGAACGATGCGAGCACTGTGGACAACTCGCGCCGCCGTTATCTGCCTCGGCGCTATTGTCCTGGTTGCGTGTGCAGCGTTGTGGTTCTGGCAAGCCTCACGTCAAGCCGATGCTGGACCAGACCTCAAGAGCGCCAACGTGCTGCTGGTCACCATCGACACGCTGCGCGTCGATCGAATTGGCGCTTATGGCAACCGCTCGGGGTTGACGCCAACCCTTGACGCGCTGGCAAATGATGGCGTCAGGTTCACACACGCCTGGTCCCACGCTCCCGTGACGCTTCCGGCACACGCGAGCATTCTGACTGGCCAGCTGCCGACCAGCCATGGAGTGCGCAACAATGGCTCGTTCCGTCTCGGCCCCGAACCGACGACCCTTGGGGAGATCCTGCAACGCGCCGGCTACCGCACCGCCGCATTCGTCGGCGCCTTCGTCCTGGACGCTCGATTCGGACTGAACCGCGGCTTCGACGAATACGACGACCGATACCGGACGAGCGGCACGGGCACGAGCTTTCATTTCGCCGAACGGCCCGCGGACGAAGTGCTGGGGGCCGCCACGCAGTGGATCACACAGCCCACGCCCGGCGATGGACGACCGTGGTTCGCGTGGGTTCACCTGTTTGATCCTCATGCGCCCTACCGGGCGCCCACAGCCTTCGCCGCCAATCGCGAACCCTACGACGCCGAGGTCGCATGGACCGATGCGGCCCTCGGCACGGCTCTCGACGGCCTGCGCCGTGCCGGCCAACTGGATCGCACGCTCGTCGTCGTAACCGCTGACCACGGGGAGTCTCTTGGCGATCACGGAGAGACCACCCACGGACTATTTGCCTATGACGCAACCCTTCGAGTCCCGCTGATTCTTTCGGCGCCCGGCCTGCGACCGCAAGTGGTGTCCGCGCCCATCGGGCACATGGACATCCTCGCGACCATTCTTGACTTCGTGGCCACACCAAGCACGAGCGATGGTCGTTCCCTACGCGCGGCCATCGACGGCGGCGGTTCAGCCCATGCCACGCCGATTTATTTCGAGGCGCTCGATGCGAATTTGACTCGCGGCTGGGCGCCGTTGAGAGGCGTCGTATCCGACGGGTGGAAATATATCGACCTGCCAGAGCCGGAGCTCTATCACCTCGATACCGATCCCGGGGAACGCACGAATCGCATCGCTCGAGAGCCGGCGCGTGTCCGCGAGCTCCAGAGTCGTCTGAGCAAATGGGCGGCCGGACTCTCGATCGAAGGTCGATACGTCGATTCAGCAACGGCCGCGAGATTGCGGTCGCTCGGCTACCTGTCCACCGCGAGCGGCCCGCGCGACGTCTACACAGTGGCTGACGACCCGAAGCGGCTGGTCGCACTGAGCGAGTTGTTCAACGATGCGCTCGACGACTTCGGGCGAGGGCGCACGGAAGACGCCATCGCCAAGTTCTCGAAGGTCCTGGCCGGACGTCCGGACTTTCTCGCGGCCCGCCTCAGCGCCGCCACCGCGCTCGTCAGTTCGAGCCGGGCCGCCGACGCGGCGCGCCTGCTGCGCGGTGCCTCGTCTAATGATCAGGAAGCGGCTCAGTGGCAAACGAAAATGGGACAGGCGCTTGCAGCCGCTGGCGACCTGGGGGGCGCGCGTACGATGCTGGAATCGGCCGTCAAGGTCGCTGGCGGCGATTCGGAACCGCTCAACGATCTCGGCGTTGTGCTGTTGCGGCTTGGTCAGCGCGACGAAGCGCGCCGCACGTTCGAGCAGCTCCTGGCCCTGGACGCCACCGCAACCGGGACCTGGTACAACCTGGGGCTGCTCGAAATGGACGCACAGCGCTTGACCGCTGCCGCCGCTGCGTTTGGCCGGGTGGTCGAGCTCGATCCGAGGCACGCTGATGGCTGGCGGGGACTCGGCGCCGCGGTTGTCGCGCACGACACGGCCCGCGCGTTAGCGGCGTGGCAGCGGGTGATGGAGCTCGACCCTCAGGACTTCGACACGCTGTACAACCTCGGGATGACACTCGCGGACGCGGGTCGTCGGAAAGAGGCCGCCACGTACCTGCGTCGGTTCCTGGCCGAGGCACCGCGTGATCGCTACGCCCCTGACCTTCCACGCGTCCGCGCGATGCTGGCGCGTCTGGATAACCCGTCGTGAAGATGCGCATCGCCGCGGCGATGTTGATCGTGATCGCCGCCCTTGGCGCCTGGTGGTACACGCAGCTCATGGGTGCCCGCGCAAGATCTGCCACCGGGCGCGCTTCGCGGCTACAACCTGTTGCTGGTCACCATCGACACGCTACGCGTGGATCGCGTGGGCGTATACGGCAACACCGCGGGGTTGACGCCGACGATCGATCGACTTGCGAATGAGGGGCTGCGATTCGACGCTGTCCGCGCCCATGCGCCGCTCACGCTCCCGTCTCACGCGTCTCTGATGACCAGTCGCATTCCACCGCACCACGGCGTGCGTGACAACGGCACGTACCGGCTCGACGACACGCACCCCACGCTGGCGGCTGCGCTCAAGGTCGGCGCGTATCACACGGCCGCTTTTGTCGGCGCATTTGTCCTCGACTCGCGATTCGGCCTTGCTCGTGGTTTCGACGTTTACGATGACCAGTATGTCGGCCGTCCTGCTCCTGGACGCGTCGACGTCGTGGAACGGCCTGCGAACGACGTGATGACGCGCGCGACCGACTGGATTCGTACCGGTCAGCGGCCGCCCGTGGTTCGCGTGGGTCCACGTCTACGATCCGCACGAGCCCTACGCGCCCCCCCAACCCTACGCCTCCACCTACGCGACGGCGCCGTACGATGGGGAGGTCGCGTACGTTGACTCGGCGCTCGGCCGCATGCTCGACAGCCTGCAAGCCGCGGGTCAACTCGATCGCACCCTGGTTGTCGTGGCGTCGGATCACGGAGAAGGTCTTGGCGACCACGGCGAGCGAACGCACGGCCTCTTTGCGTATGACTCGACCATGCGCGTTCCGGTGGTCGCGTGGTGCAGGGATCGCATTCGGCCTGCCGTGTCGGCCGAGCCGGCTGGACTCATTGATCTCGCGCCGACCGTGCTCGACCTGCTCGGAGTCTCCTGGACCGCCGGCGACGGCAAGTCGCTGCGCGCGCTCGTGAACGGCGACGAACGGGCCGAGAGCCGGCCATCAGCGCAGTACTTCGAAGCCCTGAATGCCAATCTCACGAGGAACTGGGCGCCGCTGACGGGTATCGTCGTCGGCTCGTTGAAGATCATCGACCTTCCGGTGCCGGAGCTGTACGACCTCGAAGCCGACCCTGGCGAGATGCAGAATCTGTATGCACGACGCCCGGATGATGCGCGGAGACTGGAACAGATACTCGATGGCATCGCCCGAGCGCCATCGGCCCCGTCAGCGGCCATCGACAGCGAGACCAGTGCCCGATTGCGATCACTTGGATACGTCGTGTCACAGCCGCCAGCCCGCCCACGCCGGTTCACCGCGGCTGACGATCCCAAGAGCCTCGTCTCCCTCGATGTCGCGCTCGATGAAGCGATGCGGACTTCCGGCGGCGGCAATCACGCGGCTGCTGCCGCCATGCTCCAGGACGTCATTCGGCAGCGGCCCGACCTGCCGCTCGCCTACGATCGGCTCGCATTCGTGCATCGCGCGGCCGGACGTCTGGACGAAGCCATCGCGGTGCTCGAGCAGTCGGCGTCCAAGGGCTTTGCCGATCCGCCGGCGCTCGTGTCGCTCGGCACGATGCTGCAGGAGGCCGGCCGCCTGGATCGAGCGGTGCAGGTGCTCGAGGCCGCTGTCGGAATGAACACGCAGGATCTCGAGGCACGCAACCGGCTCGGCACAACGTATGCGCAGATGGGCCGCATGACCGACGCCGAGCGTGCGTTCCGTGGCGTACTCGACGTCGATCCGCGATCGCCCGAGGCGCTCACCAATCTCGGCGTTCTGTACCTGGGGGCCGGTCGCGTCGAAGAGGCGAAGGAAACTCTTCGGCAAGCCCTAGCCGCCGACCCCACACTCACCGGGGCGAGCAATGCCCTGGCAGTGGCGCTGGCGCGGTCCGGCGATTTAGCAGGCGCTGTTGAGCAGTGGCGACGGCTCCTCGAGCGGCAGCCTGATAATCCCGATTTGCTCTACAACTTCGGAAGGGCCCTTCTCACGCTGAACCGACCCGCAGAAGCGCGGCCCGTGCTCGAGAGGTTCATCGCGACGGCGCCGCCCCGCTACGCGAGAGATGTCGAAGAAATGCGAAAGATGCTCGGCCGGCTGCCCCGGTGAGGAAGTTACAAGTTACGAGTTACAAGTGAAGTTCGAAGTTTCGCGTACACAGCTGCGGCGCCCTAAGGCGCCGCAGTTTGTAACTTGTTACTTGTAACTTGTAAGTGTCGAGTGTCCCCCCTAGAACGCCACCCTGATCCCGACCTGCGCCACCCGCGGATCGAGCACGGCGATGATGTCGCCAAAACCACCGCTGTACAGGTTGAAGTTGGTCACCGGGTTCGTGTTGAGCACGTTGTAGAGGTCGAACATGCCCGTGATCTTCATTTTGCCAACTGTGAACGCCTTGTCGACGCGGAAATTGAGCAGATGCACGTTGTCCGATCGATTGTTCTTCAGGTCCTCGACGAAGAACGGCGAGGGCGTGGCGTTGAGTATCGGCGTCGTGGTCCCGTCGGAAATGATCCGGGCGAACGGGAAGCCGCTCTGGAAGCGGTAATTGGCGGCAAATCCGATCTCCCACGGGAATACGTACCGACCCATCATCGCAAGATGGTAGACCGTGGTCTCCTGGCGATTCGACACCGCCGGGTTGGGATTGAGGAAGTAGTTGACCCCGATCGGATCGGCGATGAGCGGGCTTGTCGATCCCACAGTTGTCGATGTCGGGCGACCGCAGCTCGTCGCGCCACTGATAGTCGAAACTGCTCTGCGTAAAGAACCGGCTGCCGAATCGCTTGGTGAAGGCGAACTCGATCGTGTCGTAGTCGAAGTCGCTGTCCGGGATGTTGTCGAACCGGGCGTCGCTTTGATCGGCAATCGAAGCCGGGATATCGAACACGTTGAAGACCTCACCCGTGGCGTCGGATACCACGCGCGTCGGCACGGTCAGTTGCCCGTGCCAGGCCGGCACGAAGGGCGTGTAATAGAACGGCACGAACTCCCGCTGCATCTTGCGAACGTAGGTCACGCGGGCGGACGATTCGCCCCAGAACTGGTGCTCCAGCGTGGCGCTGATCTCGTCCGTGTACGGCGTTTTCAAATCCGGTGTTGACCGTGGTCGTGGCGCCGCCGATCCGAAGTCGTTCGGAGCCCAGCTCCTGCGGCCCGTCGTAGCGGCCGTTCCTGTTGGGGTCGTTGAAGTTGTACTCGGCGTAGTTTGTGCCGCCCGGGTTTGCTGACGAGAAGCCGTCAGCGAGATTGTTGTAGTACCGCCCGTAGAACGCTTTCAACACGGTGCGGCCTTGACCGGTGACGTCATACGACACGCCGAGGCGAGGCGCGATATTGGTGTTGGTGACGAGCGTCGCACCTTCGACCGTCGAGTTCTGCCGGGAAGATGCGGGTTCCGTCCGGAAGCACGTCGGCGATCTCGGGCACGCGCGTGCTGTCCTGGTACCCCACCTTCTGGTAGTCGATTCGAACGCCGGCCGTGATCGAAAGACGGTTCACCGTCCAGCGATCCTGTCCATAAAACGCGTAGTGGAGATCGGTGTTCGGCGACGACCGCCAGGTGGATTCGAAATCGCCGTTCGTGCCGGTGTCGGCAAAACGAATCCGGTCCGGCGCCGCGCCCGCGCTGGGATAGGAATACCGTATCGGCCCATTCGACCCGTTGATGCCGAAGCGGTACCAGTCGTAGATGGTCTCGAACCCGACTTTGAAGTCGTGGCTGCCGCCCTTCGGAAGGAAGTAGGTGTACTGCGCCTTCACCTGCGGCTTCCTTCGCCCGGTCGTGAAGGAGTTCCATCCCGCACCCGCCACCGCGCCGGTATCACGGAATACCTGCGGCGGTCGCGCGACCGGATCGACGGCCGGCACCATCGGCCAGTTGAGCGTGAAGTTGGCAACCGTCACGTTCAGGAACGAGCGATTGGACATCACGCGCTGGAACTCACCCTTGTACATCCGCGACCAGCTGTCCTGCGCCTGAATGGATTCGGGTGGACGGAGCGCGGACAGTCCACGCTGCGGCTTCTGCTTCCGTCCCTGTTGGTAGTAACCGATGATGGTGTTGTTGGTGCCGGCTTTCCACGTGCCCTTGCCGGTGTAGTTGTCGAAGACGCCGAGGTCGGTTGCGAGTTCCTGCGGTACGCCGGACACCACCTTGTCGATCTTGAAGTGGTTGAAGGCGCCGAAGAACCACAGCTTGTCTCGAACGATCCGGCCACCCAGGTCGGCGTGGCCCTCCCAGAAGAGGAGGTTCGGGTTGCCGGTGAATCCCCGCGCGCGCAGCTCGGCGTTGTTGTTGTCGCCGACCCACTCGCCCGGCTGGTAGCTGAGATGGAAGAGCCCGCTCAAGTCGTTCCCACCGCTCTTCGAGGTCGCGACAATCGCTGCCCCGCCCGAGTTCATCTCGACGTCGCTGCCGAGCGCGCTGATCGAATATTCCTCGTTCGCGAAGTAGTCCTCGTAGAATCCGGTCCCCCCGACGCCTTCGGTATGATCGATTCCTTCGGTCACGACGCGTGCCTGGTTCTGCACACCAAACACTTCATAGGCCGACTGCTGGCTCTTGTGACTGCCGCCAACATCAAACCCCTGCATGCGGACGCCCGGTGATTCGGAGAGTGCGCCCCACACGTCCGTGGAGTTCGGGATCGCCGTCAGCTCTTCGCCCTTGAGACTCGTGCCCACCCTGGTCGTCGTCACATCAACGACCGGTGACGCGCCTTGGACGGTGACGGTTTCGGCCAGCGACGCGATTTTCATCTGGGTGTCAACGCTGATGGTCTGTCCGAGCACGACCTGGATGTTGTCGCGCTCGATCGTGGAGAAACCCGCACAGGTCGAATTTCAGCTTGTAGAACCCGGACGGCAGTGCGGGAAAGCGATACCGGCCGTCGACCTCGGTAACGGTTGTTCGCGTGCCGATTAACGCAGTCGAGGTGGCCGTGACCGTCACGCCTGGGAGCACTTGTCCCTGCGGATCGGTGATGACACCCGTGAGAGTCCCCTGTCCGATTTGTGCGAAGGCTGGCGCGGCGAGCAAGACGAAGCTAAGCACGAGCGCCGATCGTAAGCGGGCCATGCGTGTACTCCTGTCGTTGGTGGGCACCGAAGCGCCGAACCGTTCTCCACCACGCCGGAGGCTAGCTCGGCTGACCTCGATCAACTTACAAGTTGGCCGCATCGTAGCGTCGGCCCTGCCCAATGTAAAGAAATGTCACAGCGACTTGCACGAATACCGGCTTGTCGGGACGAACGACAGGCTTTTCGCTGTGACGAATCGCTGGGACCAGTGACGGGACGGTGACCGGCGTCAGAACACATTGATGAGGCGAGGCGGACGAGCTGGCAGCGTCAGTAGATTGATCCTCCAACTTGTGTCGAGGAAATCGCGCCGGCGTCGACATGCAAGGTATACGCGGTGCCGCCGCTGCCCTCCCACGATCGATGTCGAAAGTGCTCCCGGGCTTGACGCGATACACGCTGAGGTTGCGGTAAGTAAGCGCCATCTTGGGTTGACAGACCTCCGGGCGACCGCCACGAATGAAATAGGCAAAGGGTGTCGGGTGGCCGGCGTTTGCGACGACCGTGGCTCCGCCCGACGCGTCCACCAACACGGCCGTCTCTCGATCGATCGCAATGCTCTTGCTCTCGGTCACCCACCCGTCTTCGACGAGGCGAGCCATGAAGGTCAGAGTACGCCCCAGTCGATCTCGCTCGATCAAGTGCTGGTCGGTGATGAGACCGGTCATATTTGGCAAGGTCAGGAAATCGCGGTCGAGCGTGATGTTGCGATGGGATGGATTGGCCAACGCGTCTGCTGACGTGACCGACTGGCGCTGCGCCGCGTACACGAACTCGCTCAGAATCGCCGTGCCCGCACTGGTGCCGGCAATCGGGATCCCCTTGGCCACGAGATCGTGGATTGCGTCTTCAACCGGTGTGCCCTTCCAGAAGTTGACGTAATCTGATTGGTCGCCGCCCGCGATGAAGAGCGCTTCGGCATTGCGGATGGTCTGCAGTACAAAGGGATCGCTCGACGCCGCACGATTGGAAAGGACCAGCGTCTCGACGGAATCGAAGTCACCGAGATCGAAGACGTATTGGTTATAGCCGTCGGCGCCCGAGGCGCGAATCACGACGAAGTCGCCCCCGCCCGCACGCGCGCTCATCCATTCGAAGAGCGCGTCGACGTCGGTGCCGCCCCCCATCAGCCCGATTCCCTGCTCGGTGGTACCGCTCGCATCCGCTTGGCTCCCGGTCAGGTTAGTAGTCGAACCGGCCTTTTGGCGCACTGGCCAGTGGGGCCATGAGCATGGCAGTGAGAATCGAGACGGGAGCAGACGGATAGAATTCATGATGCCTCCCGCGGCGTGCAGTGGGTCTTACTTACAACGAAGGGCAATCACCGGATCGACCCTTCGTCGCACGACGGGCCGCAATATAGCTCGCCGGCCCCGAGACGGCAATCAGCGCGAAGGCTGCTCTCTGCTTCACGTCTGCGATCACGCGTTGCCCCGGTCGCGATCCAGGTCGAACGTAAACATCACGTGATCGCCTGTTGCCGCTTCGCCTCCGGTCGACGCGTATAAGCGTCGCGCCGCATCGTTCGCGCGGTCGGTCAAGACCCACGCTTCGCGACACCCCAGGCGTTTGGCATGCTGCAACAACGTCTGCACGACGGCCTTGCCAATCCCGCGACCTTGGTGGCCTGGTGCAACACCGACCTCATTGATCCACAACTCCGACGGTTTGTCGGGATGCACGTAGTGCACGCCCGAAGCAAAGCCGACGACTTCGCCTTGATCGATGGCAACCGCCAAATGGTGCCGGTCATCACGCAGGAACTCCGCCACGAGGGCGGGCTGGAGGTCGTCGTCGAACACCTCAGGCGCGACGTGGTCGAGAACAGGGATATCTGCAGCGGTGAGGATTCGCACCTCGAGCAACGGGAGCCTCGCAGTCAGGCTGGCGCACCAAAGGACCTTAGTGTAGCGCCCGGTTCCGCGGCGCTGTCGCCCCTGCCGTGTAAATACGAGGACAGTGAGTGCGGTCACGCGCCCACACTCGCCGCGCGTGCCGATGTGAATTGACGCACGTTTACGCAATCACCGCTGGCACAGGCATTGGATGACGTTCTACTCCTGGTCCAGCGGCGTGCTTGCCGTGAACGTGTCGGCTCTCGAGCTTGCCGCCGAGGTCCGGGTGGATCTCATGGCATTGCTGTCTCCTGTCTGTCGAATCGCGACGCTCGCTGCCGCGATCGTGATGGCTGCGCCAGCCGGTGTCCTCGCGCAGTCGCTTGTCTGCAAGCCGATCGTCCGCGGTGACAGCGCGGCGAGCCTGGCGCGCCGGCTCACTGGCGATGCCGCGAAGGCCTACAGCCACCTCTTTCAGATTCGCGATCCCGCGCGCAGCGTCTTCGTGCCGAAATCGCGGTACGAGCGGCTGAGCCCGCATTGGCAGGTGTGCGTTGCGCCCGAGATCCTCATGAGCGGTGCGGCGCCACGCGTCGTCTCGCCCCGCGTTGTCCCGTCCAGAATCCCCGCGTCACCGCCGGCCCAGCCGATCGTCGCGTCGGACCTTGCGCTGCCCATCTCGAACGCCAGGCCGAGACCACGACCTGCCCCGCGGTATGACCTGGAGGGCGCGGTGCGTGTCGGCGTCGCCGTATCCCTGGTGCTGTTTGTCGTGTCTCTGGCAGTCCGATGGGTCCCGTCGCCCGGGCCTCCGCCCGATCTGCAGCGTGCTGGCGAGGCCTTTGTGGGCGCATTTGTGCGGCCGTTGATCGATCCCGGCTCCAGCGTGCCGCCCGTTCTGGTGCGACTGCGGTTCATCAGGCGATCGGAGCAATTGGAGGTTCATTTCGCGCCCAACCATGGCCGGAGCTACCCGAACCTGCTGGATCACAAGCGGAATGTCGAATACGACGTCCAGCGTGTGCTCCGCCTGCTCGGACCGGGCGTGGCCCTCAGCAATCCGCTGCGGGCCGAGGGTAATTGGGTGATCGTGCCGATTCGGCTGGTCGTACGGAAACAGGCAGGTGTCTCGTGAACATTCTCCTTCTCAGTACCGGGGGTGGCGGCGCCAACATTCTGCGGTCGCTCAAGACGTTGTTCGAGCGCGATGTCGCGTCGGTACAGCAAAGCGATCCCGCGTACGCGAAGCGGCTGCGGCGCGCGATCACCATGCGCTTTCTCGACACGAATGAGTTTTCGCTCGCGCAGGTGCCGCAGGAAGAGCGCGTGCTCATCGGCGCCACCGTCACCGGAGGCATGGGATCGCGTCACAGTCCTGAGGTGGCGTTCCGCGCCCTCGATGAAAACCGCGGCGACATCGAGCGGCTGATGGCCCAGTACGCCGTCGTCGTGCTGATCGGCACCGGCGGGAAGGGCACTGGCGCCGGCACGATGCTTCCGTTGGCGCAGATGGCACGAGGTCTGCGCAAGCTCGTGCTGCCGGTGTTCGTCCGGCCGTCGTTCGAACGGCATGAGGTCGACAAGCGCCGCTACGACCATGCGCTGCAGGTCGGCGCGGCGTTCGACGCCGCGCGCATCCGGCTGATCGAGATCCTCAACGATCGTGCGTATTCGGCTGACGATCCACAGCCGCAGGAACTGGTTTGGGAGCGGATGAACCTGCCGATCGCACGCGGGCTGCGCGGCCTCGTGTACGTGCTGTGGGATCTGTCACAGGTGGATCCGTCCGATCTGTCGATCCTGCTGGCCGGACCCGGACGCATGCGCATTGGCTTTGCCGAGGTCGATCCGGCAAGTGCGGGCGATCCGAACGACACGGAAATCGCAGAAGCCGTTCACGGCTGCTGGCGGAACACCTACTGCGTATTCAGCCGGCCGGTTGGTACTTCGCTCATCTGCATCCAGGGCGACTGGTCGATTCTGGCGGACGCGAAGATCAAAGGTGGTCTTGCAGCGCTCGCGCTCGCCGACACGCGCGGGCGCTCGTACAACCCGCTGTACGCCCGAGCATTCCACGCGCCGAAGCCGTGGGGTGTCACCGCTGTGTTCACCGAGGACACCGGCGTCAACGAGCCGATTGCGCTCGACTGGACGATTGACGACGCGAAGCCCGCCGGCGCTCGCGAAGCGCTTTCGGTCGTCGGTCAAGCGCCTGCGCTCGCAAGAGACGCGGACGGATCGCCGCCATGGCGGCCATCCGGTGCCCTGGAGCAATCGACGCCCGCAGAGCCATCGTCGAAGGCGCAGATTGGTGCTGAGCGGCGAGTCGCCGCGCCAATCGAGAGCTTCTGGGACTTCGTCAAGGCCCTCACCAGATCGGACGATGCGGCGCTCAAGATAGCGACCGGGGGGCCGCGTGCTGACTTGCCCGTCGACGAGGTCACACTCCGAAAGCTACTGAGCACGTCCTGGTTCCGCGCGGTGTTCCCGTTGCTGTCGGATGCCTGGCGCGAGCGCATGCTGGACGTTCTCAGCGGCAGCGAAATCCCCAATCACCTGCTCCGATACGGACGGCGCGATGTCCGTTTGGCGCGCCTTACCCACTCGCAGGTGCGCGACATCTCGGCGACGACGCTCGTGCAGGGCGCAGCCGGTGCCGATTTGCAGTTGCTGCTCGCGATTGGGCAGCTCTGGGGCGAAGCGGCGATCGGGCGGCTGCGGTTTGTCGACGTCCAATCGGCCGAGAAGTTACGGCCCCTGAGCTCGCTGTTCGGGCTGGGCTCGCGCTCGGCAGATCAATGAATGCGAATCGTCCCGACCACTGACGAGCGCGTGGTTTTGAAGCAATCGACCATGGCGGTGAAGTCGCTCCTCGACGTTGCTCGGCGCGACCTTGAGCAGGGTCGAAAGGTCGAAGGGTGAGGTGGCCGAGAGGCTGAAGGCGGCGGTTTGCTAAGGCCGCCAGCGATTCACAGAACGGGCCTGAAATCGATGATTTCAGGCCCGTTTTTTATTTAGGAACGTGGTTGGCGTTGGCTGCTGGATGATGGTTCTGGGGCCGCGTTCGGGCACACTTTTGGGCACATTCAGCCGGATGCCAACGTGTGCCTATCAAGCACACATCGTGATACCCTAAATGTTGGTGGTACTTCGACTGGGACGACGCGAAGAACGCGAAGCTCAGGACGGAGCGCGGCATCGGGTTCGAGGACGTCGTCTTCCACATCGAGCGCGGCGACCTGCTCGACATCCTGGAACACCCGAACCCCGACCGTTACGCTGGCCAGCGCATCTTCGTCGTCCGGCGCGAGGACTACGTGTACCTGGTGCCGTTCGTCGAGGACGAGCATACGGTGTTCTTGAAGACGATCACCCCGAGCCGGAAGGCGACGAAGGAGTACCTCGGTGAGGAGTCGGACCATGAAGATTGACGCCGACGAGAAGGAGCTGCTCGAGTCCGTCGAGCGCGGCGAATGGAAGTCAGCCAAAGGTGGCAAGCGCGAGCGTGCTCGATACTCTCGTTACGCGAAGGCCACGTTCCGGAAAGACCGCCGGCTGAACATCCGGCTCTCGAGCAAGGACCTGGAGGCGATCCAGAAGCGGGCACTCGCGGAGGGGCTCCCATACCAGACGCTGATTTCGAGCCTGCTGCACAAGTACGCGTCCGGGCGTCTCAGAGAAGTCTGACTCCGGTCGGTTCCCTCCCGGCGTTGGCCGATGGCCACGCCGCTGAACGCTCACCTCTGCCGGACTCGGGGGAGTCGCCGCATCGTTTTCTCGCGGCCATCGTTGCCTTCGGCGGCGTCACCATCTGCGTTGACGCGTGAGGCGAGGCGGTTCTTGCGCCACACTCCGGGCGGCTGGCCGACGTATCGCTTGAACGCGCGGTTGAACGCCGCCTCGGATTCGTAGCCGACTTCGGCGGCCGTGTCCGGGATGCTCATCCCTCTCGTCGAGAGCAGCGTGGCAGCGCGTTGCAGTCACCACCGCGCCAGATACTCCATCGGTGGCGTGGCGACGAAACTGGCGAAGCGCTCGGCGAACCCAGACCGCGACATGCCAACTTCGCGCGCGAGCGCCTCGACGGTCCAGGCATCGGCGGGCCGTTCGTGCATCAAGCGAAGGGCGGCGCCGACCTGCGGGTCACGAAGGCCCGAGCACCACCCACTCGCGTCCTCCGGGAGGGCTTTGATGTATTCGCGAATAACCTCCACGAACATCAACTCCGCGACCTTCGCGAGCATGGTCTCGCCGCCGGCCGCCGCGCGCGCACTCTCCGCCGCTCCGGCTCGCACCAGACTCAGTAGCCACTCCTGACTTGCGGAGGAGACCGACGCGTGAAACATCCGCGGGAGCGCGCCGAGTAGGGGATTGAACGGCCGGCGATCACAGCCAAAGTACCCGCACACGAAGTGGCTCCGGTCGGGTCCGCCGCCCTGGTTCCACGGGCAGCTCGGTGTCTACTGGCAGAAACTCGATCGCGAATCGGATCGCATGGTCCTGCAGGAGATTGGCAAGACGTCGGAAGGCCCTCCGCACCTGATGGCGATCGTCACGTCGCCCGAGAATCACAAGAACATGACACGCTACCGCGAGATTTCACGCCGGCTTGCCCTCGCCGAGGGTCTCAGCCACGAGCACGCGCACGCGCTCGCGCGCGAAGGCAAGGCCATCGTCTGGATCGACGGCGACCTGGCTCAGCCGCGCGCCAATTAAAACCCTTCACTCACAACGAAGGGCGATGACCGGATCGACCATCGTGGCGCGGCGCGCCGGTATGTAGCTGGCCAGAATCGCCAGGGCGACCAACCCAAACGCGACGGCGGCGTAGGTACCCATATCGAGGGGGGACAAGCCGAAGAGCATCGTTGAGAGATAGCCGGTGAGGGCGGCGGCGACGGCGAGACCAATACCGACGCCCAATACCGTCACGAGCACGCCGCGGCGAAGAACTTCGATGAGGACCGCATGTCGACGAGCTCCGAGAGCCATCCGCACGCCGATTTCGTGGGTCCGCTGGACCACGGCAAAGGCGAGCGCGGCGTAAATCCCGACCGCCGCGATGAGGCCTGCGATCGCCGCGAACATCCCGACGAGAACGGCGTAGAACCGGGGCCGCACCAGCGAGCCATGATGCAGGCTCTCGAGATCGGCAATTGAATCCACCCCAACGGCTGGATCGATCCCCCGCACGATCGTGCGCAGGTCGGCCGCACTCGGCACCCATGACGTGCGCACTCGCATGGCGATGGTCGGAAAGCCGGGCAGGCCCTGGCCCATTTGCAGGTCCTTCGGCAGACGCTGCCGCGCCGCCAGCACTTG
Organism: uncultured Acidobacteriota bacterium; assembly: GCA_963802675.1. Taxonomy (GTDB): domain Bacteria; phylum Acidobacteriota; class Vicinamibacteria; order Vicinamibacterales; family UBA2999; genus JACCSI01. The sequence continues at coordinate 9,993 of CAWDJL010000010.1, read as the reverse complement.
CCGCATGTCGGCAAACATGATGGGAAACGGCTCTTCATCGACACGTGCCTGCGTCAGATCGTCGACGACGCCGATGATCCGCCAGTCCTCGATGTAGTCCGGGGAGCGGAACATGCGAACCAGCGTATTGATGGGACTTTGGCCCTGAAAATACCGCCGCGCGAGCGCGCGGTTCACGACCATCACCAATGGCTGCGATGCGCCATCACTTTCGGTGAGCCAGCGTCCTTCGAGCAAACGACCGCCAATCGCTGGCAAATACGAGTGACTGACAATCCTGGTCTGCGGACGCCGCGGATCGGCCAGCATCTGCTCGCGCGTGAAACCCGGCGGGACGAACAGTCCAGTGGTCTCACTGAGCGCCAGGAACGGCGCAATGTTGGTGTACCCGACGGCCGCCACCCGGGGATCGGACTGCAGGCGCTCGACCACGCGTTCGATGACGACCTGTTGCCGTTCGCCAGGTGGTGGTGGCGGCGGAAACACGAGCAGAAAAGTCAGCACGTTCCGTGGATCGAACCCGAGATCGACCGCTTGCAGCTTCGCGAAACTGTGCACGAGTAGACCGGCCCCGACCAGCAGCGTCGTGGCCAGGCTGACTTGCGTCACGACGAGCAAGCTGCGGAGACGGGCACCGCCCGGCGGCGAGCCGTCCTCTCGTGATCTCCCGGCCGCGATCGCGCGAGCCGCGTTCGTCCGTGAAAGGTTGAGGGCCGGTGCCACGCCGAACACCAGGCCAGCGATCAGCGAAATCACGAGCCCAATGAGAAGCAGGGAGCCATCGACCCGCAGTTCGGCGATACGAGGCAGGAGACTACCGCTACCGAGATTAATGGAGAGCTGAAACAAACGCGGTATCTCGACGGTCGCCAAGATCTCGACCAGGCGAACGGCTCCGATCGCGAGCCCGACGCCACCGACACCACCCGCCATCGCCAGCAGTGCACTCTCGGTCACGATCTGCCGGACGATTCGTCCACGTCCAGCGCCAATTGCGAGGCGTACGCCGATCTCGCGTTGTCTCGCGCTGCCGCGGACCAACAGCAGGTTCGCGATATTGGCACATGCGATCAACAGAACCACCGAGACCGCGGCGCCAAGCACTCTCATCTGCGGCCGGATCGAATCGACGATGAGGTCTTTGAGGTGGAGGACCTCGAAGCGCGGACGACTGGAGAGATCCAGCGTGTCGCGCAGTTGGCCGCCCAACGTCGCCGTCGCAGGAGCCGGCGGCGGCCCTCCCGCGGCTCCGTAGCCCGTGATGGGTGGTGTCGCACGGAGCCCCGAGCCGATCGCATTCGCTTCGTCTGTGGCTGCGGCAATGGACACGTCGACTTTCACTGTCGCAACCACGTTGCCAAACGGATTGGTGCCGGGTCCCGGACGCGGCGCCAACGGCGTCCAGAACATCGTCGCGCGCTCGGGATAGTCGAATCCGGGAGGCATCACCCCCACGATCGTGAAGCTCGTGTTGTTGAGCGTGACCCGACGGCCGAGCACCGAAGGATCGGAGCCGAAGAAGTGTTGCCACGCCGCCGCGCTGATCACCGCGGCATCGGCGTTGAGACGCTCGTCCTCTGGTATCAGCGTGCGGCCCAGCTGAGCGGCGACCCCGAGCATCTCGAACAGCGCGGGCGAGACGATCGCGCGCGGCGCCGCAACCGGACCGTCGGCCGTATGCAATTGACCGCTCATCAAGTTGATGACGCCGGCCATGTGTTCATACGACGTGGTGCGGGCTCGCCACTCGAGGAACTCCACCTGCGTGAGCCCGAACCGCCGGCTGTAGACGGGCCCCGCATCACTATTGCGCGTCACGTTCTCGGCGATCTGGACCAAACGTTCGGCGTTTCGATACGGCAGCGGCTTCAGGAGGATGGTGTTGATGATGCTGAAGATGGCGGTACTCGCCCCCACACCGAGTGCGACTGTCAACACGGCGGCCAGAGTGAAGCCGGGATGACGCCGCCAGGCGCGAAGGGCGTACGGCACATCGCGTCGCAAGTCCTCGAGCCATGGGAACGAGCGGTGGTCGCGATGGATCTCTCTGGCCTTGTCGATGCCGCCGAGCGCCTGCCACGCCGCGCGCCGGGCGTCAGCTTCTGACATCCCGCCGCGCCTGTAGTCTTCCTCGATCAACGCCAGATGCGCCGCGATCTCGCGCGTCAACTCGCGCTCGGCGAGGCCGGGCCTGAGAAACGCCACGAGCCGAGCGAGGAATCGTTGCAGCGTGGCCCTCATGGCTTCTCCGGCGCCAGGGCATCGACCAGATCGGCGAGCCGGTGCCAGCGCTCGCTTTGCTTCTCCAACGCGCGTGCCCCAGCCTTCGTGAGCTCGTAGTACTTCGCTTCGCGGTTGTTCTCGGTCGTGCCCCAAACGCCCTTGATCCAACCCTTCTGATCGAGTCGCACCAACGACGCGTAGAGCGTGCCCTGGTTGAGTGTGAACGGATGCTTGGAGATTGCCTCGAGACGCGAGGCCAGGGCATAGGCGTGCAACGGACCCATGGAAGACAAAGCCCGCAGCACGATGAGGTCGAGCGTGCCCTGAAAGAGCTCGAGACGTTCAGACGCCATCTTCACTGGTCATCGCAGTGGAGTGGACGATACGCTTCAGGGCCGAGGAATGTCAAGCGTCAGTCGGCGGCAATCTGAGGGTCAGCGCTGTTCCCGACCAGCTTTACTCCAGGATTGATCCCGTAGCCGCCGGCGAAAACCACCCGGTAGCGATCATTGGCAACTGTCGTTTCCATCGTCCAGGTTGTTTCCGATGAACTGAACCGGCGCGACTGGCTGGTTCATTTCAGGGAGGAAATCCTCTGGTTTGAGTCGTTGAGATTCGACGGCGGCAACGCTGGAGATGCCGGACAGAATCAGGGCGGTCAGGAGGGCGCGACGCACCGTCACATCCGCGCCGGTGAGAATTCGAAGGTCCAGCCACGACTGGTCTCCTGGCCGGCGTTCAGTCACGCCGAATAGTTGATGCGCCCGCCCTTGACCCGCCTCAGCGATGCTGCAATCAGCGCCCGCAGCGTCGGCAGGTGCACATCGTCCAGCGATTTGATGTACAAGCACGACCCGCCGGTCTTGAACTTGCCGAGTCTCTTTGCGGTCTCAGGATCTTTCGCATAGCCGCCCATCAGGTACAGCGTCAACGCCTGTTTCCGGGGCGAGAACCCGCATTGGAACCACTGCTGCGGCTTGTTCGTGCTGTTGGTGTATTCGAAGTCACCGAAGCCCACGATCGCGGGCCCCCACATCTTCGGCCTGGCCTTCGTCGCTTTCTGCATGATGGCGGCAAGGGCTCGACAGTCTTTGCGACGCCGATCGTCCCCGATCGCGTTGATGAATTTAGTGACGCTGGCGGCGGTTGGTTTGGTTTTCAGTTCGGCCACGGTTGCACCTCGCTCCGAGTGCCGATTCTACGACTCACTCCTGGCATCTCAAAGCATCACGACGTCCTGCGGGTTTAGAATGCGCGGCATGCGTCTAGCGCCACGCCCTTCGTTTCTTACACTCGCCTTCGTTATCGCGCTCAGCGTCTTCGCCGCGACGCCGGCGGCACAGGCGCCACCGATTACCTCTCCCAAGGAGGAGTTCGGGTTCAACTTCGGCGACGACTACCAGCTCGCCACCTACCAGCAGCTCACGGCCTACTGGCAGAAACTCGATCGCGAGTCGGATCGCATGATGCTGCAGGAGATTGGCAAGACGTCGGAAGGCCGTCCGCACCTGATGGCGATCGTCACGTCGCCCGAGAATCACAAGAACCTGACGCGCTATCGCGAGATCTCCCGCCGGCTTGCCCTCGCCGAGGGTCTCACCGACGAGCAGGCGCAGGCGCTCGCCCGCGAAGGCAAGGCCATCGTCTGGATCGACGGCGGGCTCCACGCCAGCGAGGTGCTCGGCGCACAGCAGCTTGGTGAGATGGTCTACCAAATGGTGAGCCGCACCGATGAAGAGACGATGCGGTTTCTCAACGACACCGTCATCCTGCTGGTGCACGCGAATCCCGACGGACACGACCTCGTCGCCGGCTGGTACATGCGCAACCCCGGGCCCGAAAAGCGCAGCCCCGCAGGATTGCCGCTGCTGTATCACCACTACATCGGGCACGACAACAACCGCGACTTCTTCGCCTCGACGCAGAAGGAGACCGAGAACATCAACCGCGTGCTCTACCACGAGTGGTCGCCGCAAATCCTCTACAACCACCATCAGAGCGGCCCAGCGGGCACGGTGTTCTGGTCGCCACCGTTCCGCGATCCCTTCAACTACAACCAGGATCCGCTGCTCGTGCTCGGCCTGCAGCAACTCGGTCTGGCGATTCACTCGCGCATGGCGGCGGAGGGCAAGCCCGGCGCATCGGCGCGTGCCGCCGGCGCTTATGACGGCTGGTGGAACGGCGGGATCAGAAACACGGCGGCGTTTCACAACGTGCTGGCAATTCTGACGGAGATGATCGGCACGCCCACGCCGATGCGGATACCGTTCGTCTTCCAGCGGCAGCTCCCGACGAGCGATCTCACGTTCCCGATCACGCCGCGTGTGTGGCACTTCCGCGAGTCGATCGAGTACTCGATCACCGCCAATCGCGCGATCCTCGACCATGCCTCCCGCTGGCGCGAGACGCTGCTGCTCAACGTCTATCGGATGGGGAAGAATTCAATCGAGCGTGGGAGCAAAGACACATGGACTCCAGCGCCGCATCGCTACGCGGCGATTGCAGAGAAGTTGGGCGTGCCGCTGACTGGCGGCGGCGGCGCGGCGGTGGCAAAAACCGCGGAGCGTGATCAGGCGCTGATGGCCGCGCTCCGGAGCCCTGAATACCGCGACCCGCGCGGCTACATCGTTCCGGCGAACCAGTCCGACTTTCCGACCGCGGTGAAGTTCATCAACGCCCTGCGTGAGGTCGGTATTGCCGTCCATCGCGCGACGCGCGACTTCGAGGTGCAGGGAAAGACGTATCCTGCCGGCTCGTTCGTGGTGCCGACGGCACAAGCCTTTCGTCCGCACGTGATCGACATGTTCGAGCCGCAGGACCATCCCGACAACATTCCATTTCCGGGGGCGCCGCCGACACCGCCCTACGACCATGCCGGCTGGACCCTGGCCTTTCAGATGGGGATCGAGTTCGATCGCGTGCTCGACGCCTTCACGGGACCATTCGAACCAGTGACCGACTGGAACGTGAGGCCGCCGCCGGCGACTGTGTCTTCGGTCGCCAGGACGGCTGGCTATCTCATCAGTCATCAACTCGTCGACTCGTTCGCCGCGCTGAATCGACTGCTCGCGGCTGGTGAGGACGCGTACTGGCTGCAGAGCCCGCTCAGCGCGAACAGTAAGACCTACCCCGCCGGCACCTGGTATGTGCCAGCACGGAATACGACTCGCGCTGCACTGGAGAAGATCGCCGCAGATTCAGGCGTGGGCGCGGACGCGACGACCGAGCGCGTTCCAGCCACGGCGCAGAAGCTGCGCCTTCCGCGCGTCGGCTTGTGGGATCAGTACGGCGGCTCGATGGATTCCGGATGGGCGAGATGGATTCTCGAGCAGTTTCGATTCTCGTTCGAGAAGGTCTTCCCGCCAACGATCGACGGCGGCAATCTCAATGCGAAGTACGACGTGCTCGTGTTCGTCGAGGGTGGCATTCCAGCCCCGGGCGCGGCGGCAGGCGCCGCGCAGCCTGCGCCCGACGACATTCCGGCACAGTATCGCCCGATGCTTGGGCGAATGACGGCGGAGCGATCCATTCCAGCCATCCGCCAGTTCGTGGAGAACGGCGGCACCGTCATCACGATTGGCGCTTCGTCTACGAATCTCGCCGCTCATCTCGGGCTGCCCGTCGAAGATCACCTGGTGGAGGACGGCAAGCCGCTGCCGGCCTCGAAGTTCTACACACCGGGTTCGATTCTGACCGCGCGTGTCGACGTGACACACCCCTTGGCGCACGGTCTGAAGGAGCGAACGGACATCTTCTTCGACACCAGTCCCGTGTTCCGACTCTCCGCGATGGCCGCCAGTCAGGGCGTCAAGAGGCTGGCGTGGTTCGATACCGCATCGCCGCTCAAGAGCGGCTGGTCATGGGGCCAGCAGTATCTGCAGAACGGCGTCGCCGCTATCGACGTGCCGCTGGGGAAAGGGCGGGTGCTCCTCTTCGGGCCGGAGATCATCAAGCGCGCACAGCCACATGCGACGTTCAAGTTCCTGTTCAACGGTATTTTCTATTCGACCGCGACCAGATCACCCAGCCCGGCTCCCTCGCAGCGTTGGCGATGTCGATCACCGACGGTCGGGATAGACGTTGAACAGGCGCTCGCCCCAGATCACGCGCTCGGTCTTGATCTCCGGCGTTTGGGATCTCGGTGGCGATGGCCCTGCACAGTTACTTTCGCGCCGCTGAGATAGCCGGCCCAGCCGTGATGCGCGACCGCTCGATCGGTTGCGAACAGCACCAAGCCGAGCGCTCAAGCGGTCGGATGCGAGACGCACCTCTCAGCGCGACATAATCACGCACGCAGGAATACTGTTACTGCACGGACATGCCTGAGACCGACCTCTACCGCCCCGTCAAGCAGTTCCTGGAAGCCCAGGGCTACGTAGTCAAGGGAGGGATCGGGCCGTGTGATGTCGTCGCGGTGCGCGGCAACGAGAGTCCTGTAATCGTCGAGTTGAAGGAACGACTGAGTTTGTCGTTGGTGCTGCAAGCGGTGAGCCGGCTGAGAGCGACCGATTCCGTCTACGTCGCGTTTCGCATTGGCAAAGGCCACAGCGCCAGCTGGCGCTCACGGGGGAAGCAGGTCGTGAGCCTGCTGCGGCGACTTGGGCTCGGCCTGCTCACAGTCTCGTCAAGCGGCCGAGTGGTTCCGGTCCTCGACCCGGCACCGTATCGCCCTCAATCAAACCGTCGAAGCCGCGCGCCGCTTCTGAAAGAGTTCGCCAAACGTGTTGGCGATCCCGAAGTCGGAGGCGCCGCCTCTGCGCCACGTCTCACCGCCTATCGTCAGGACGCGCTCCGGTGCGCCCGCGAGTTGGCGGCTGCCGGTGTCCTCAAGGTTAGCGCTCTCAGCGACAGGACCGGGGTCTCCCGCGCCGACCAATCGTTCGCGATAATCACTACGGATGGTTGGATCGAGTGAAGGTCGGCCACTACGCCTTGTCGCCGCAGGGCGAGCGGGGGTTGAAGCACTGGTCCCAGGAACCGCCTGAGACAACTCCTAGGCATCCACTCTCAGCGCCTCAATCGCCTGAATCCGCAAGCCGCGCCGCGCAGGACCCAGCGCCGCAATCAATCCGACGATCGCCGCGGCCACTGCGAATAGCAGTGGCGTCGCCCTCGCAAGACCGAGGCCCAGCGTGACGAACGCAGCGCCCGACAGCGCCGATCCGAGAAACGGCGCGGAGCGATGATTTTTCCACGCCGCGAACCGGGAGGTGCCAGTCGACCCGCCTGCGCCACACGCGTGATGAGGTGCACAAGCGATAGCTGGTCTTGAGCGACGCCTCACGCGGCAATCCGCAGCAGCTTCATCAGGTTCCGGCTCAGGATCGCTTCCTTGTCGGCGTCGCTGAGGAACGACGCATTGAGGACCAGATCGACGGTCACCGGCCAGTTGAACGGCACGTCCGTGCCGTAGACGATCTGCCCGACGCCCATCTCGGCGACCAGATGCCGCAGTCCCTCCTCCGAGAAGACCATCGTGTCGACGAGGATCTGCGATTTCAGATACTCGCTCGGCTTTTTCTTGTTCGCGCAGTTCGCGTTGTCCGGACCGCGCAGGCCGCTTCGGTCCGTCCGAGATAGGACGGCAAGTAGCCGCCGGCGTGCGCGCCGCACACCCGCAGCCCGGGGAACTTGTCCAGCGTGCCGTCGAAAATCAGCCGCGACAGGAAGTAGGTCGTTTCCAGCGGGTTGCCGATGATGTTGCCGAGATCGCCGCGCCCGCCGAGCGCGCCCTCTTTGATGATGTTGGTCGGCGCCGCCTGGATGCATGAACACCAGCGCCCCGAGCTCGGCCGCCTTGGCCCAGAACGGATCGTACTTCGGCAGCGAGAGATCCTCGCCGTTCACGTGCCCGCCGATCGAGGCGCCGCGCAGGCCCAGCCGCTTGACGCCGTCCTGGAGCTGCTCGGCCGCCAGGTCCGGATGCTGCAGCGCCACCGACGCCAGCGCGACGAAGCGATCCGGGTGTGCCGCGACCCACTTCGCGAGCCCTTCGTTCTGCGCCCGCACGATCTGCCGCGCGAGGTCGCGGTCGGCCGCGTACCACCAGTAGCCGTTGATGCTCAGCGCCTGCACATCGACGCCCTGCTGATCCATGACTGCAGTCGCTCCGGGCCGAGGATGTTGTTCCGCTGCCGCCTCCCGCCTTGGCGAGCGGTGTGCCCTTGACGATGTCCACCACGGGAATCACGCAGTGCGCGTGCATGTCGATCACCGATCGGCGGCCGCCGAGCTCACCTGGCGGCGTCCCGACGCGGCCGCCCAGCCGTCGCGGCCACCTCGGCTCGTCACATACACGCCCGCCGCTCCGGCGGCCGCTGTCCTCAGGAAATCCCTGCGATGGACCATGCGACCTCCGTGGCTTGCCGTCTGTTCGACTCGTACGCAATAACGTTGCCCGAGCCGATCACAACTGGGGAGTGGTGGTGCCGGTGATGGCCAACCGTGGTATCGCGTGCGCGATGGCGGCAAGCGTCATCGGCGGCATTAAGCAAGCGGCAGAAAGGAAGATCGTCAACGCTGGTCGCGTAAGATAGCGACTGCTGTGGACAAAGTCCCCGATCTCATTGGCGCGACGCTCGGGCAATATCAGATCGAGGCGCTGATCGGGCATGGCGGGATGGGGTAGGTCTACCGTGCCCGCGACACGGCGCTTGCGCGATTGGTCGCGCTGAAGATCCTTCCGCCCGAAGTTGTCAGCGACGCGGGCCGATTGTCGAGGTTCATCCAGGAAGCACGCGCAGCCTCGGCGCTGAACCATCCGCATGTTATTGCCATCCACGAGATCCGCGAAGCGGCGCCGATGCGCGACGGCGCCCCCATCCCAGGCTTGCCGGCGCTGCACTACCTGGCGATGGAGCTGGTCACCGGCGACACGCTGCGCACGCTCATCGACGCGCGGCGGCTGGACCCGAAGCGAGCGATCGATCTGCTGGTGCAGGTCGCGGAAGCGCTATCGGCCGCACACGCCGCCGGCGTCGTGCATCGCGACCTCAAACCCGAAAACATCATGGTCGCAAACAGCGGCTATGCGAAGGTGCTGGATTTCGGGTTGGCGAAGCTGCGGCCGGACATGCTGGCGCACGAGGGAGCGACGCAAGCCGTCGCATCCGGCGGCCGGCGCGCCGGGGTGCTCCTTGGGACGGTAGGTTACATGTCGCCGGGCGGTCGAAGGCCGGCCGACCGATCATCGCTCGGATGTGTTTTCGTTCGGGTGCGTGCGTGCGAAGCCGTGTCTGGCTCGCGAGCATTCGCCAGGACTATCGACGATCGAAACGCTGCATCGGATTGCGAACGTCGATCCCACATCGATCGTCAGCGCCCTCGCGTCAGCGCCGCCAGAGATCCGCCGCATCGTCGGCAAGTGCCTGGCCAAAGATCCGGACGATCGCTATCAGTCGATGAAAGAGGCCGCAATCGATCTGCGCGGGGTGCTCCGCCAGCTAGAGTCCGGATCGGTCCTCGGCGGTGAGACGACGCGGCAGTCATCCCGCGGCGGTCGATCGGTGTTGTGGCTTGGCGCCGCGGCCCTGGTTGTCGCCGTCGCTGTGGCCACGTGGTCATGGCTTCGCCATGGGTGAAAGTGCCGGACGCGTAGCGCCAGCGTGGAAACAGATTTTCCAGATCACGGCGAGCGGATTCCTCACGCATGTGGCGCTGTCGCCGGATGGGAAGTATCTGGCCTACACGGACAATCCGGGCGGCCGGCAGAGCCTGTGGGTGCGCCAACTGGACGGCACCAACCCGCTCGAGCTCATCGCGCCGCGCAAC
>CAWDJL010000009.1:0-741110 GCA_963802675.1 uncultured Acidobacteriota bacterium | reverse complement strand
GAACTCGCCAGAACTGCACCTCGTAGCTCCACAGCGTAAAGGCGATGGTCTGGCCGTCGGGCGACCATGCCGGCTGGGTCTTGTGCGAGAGGTCGGTGGTGACTTGTCTCGGCGAGCCGCCGGCGATCGGGATGGCAAAGATCTGAAAGAACCCATCGGGCGCGGGCGCGACGTAAGCGACCTGCAGCCCATCGGGAGAGACGGACAACCCAGGCGTGTCATGCTCGGTCGCGAAGCGATGGACGATGCGTGCGGGCCCGCCACTGCGCGGGACCATGAAGATGAGGTGTCGTCCGGGCCCTTCCTTCGCGAGTGCGATCAGGTGCTCGCTGCGGGGCAGCCATTCACCATGACTGATCTCCGCATCAAGGCCGGTCACGGGGATCGGCTGCGCGGGCCGCGTGATCTCTCCGGAATCCTGGTCCACACCAATGACAAACAGCGTGGAGGCTCGACTCTGTGGGTCTGCGCCGTCGAAGAGTATCCACCGTCCGTCATTCGACCAGCGCGGCCAACCGGTTTCGGCGCCTCGGCCGAGAAAGCTGATGCGCCGACCAGCCGAACTGCCGTCCGCAGGGCGCAACCAGATGTCATCCGATTGATCCTTGTGGGAGTGATAGGCGATCCATTTGCCGTTCGGCGACCAGCAGAGCGACTGATCCTCGGAGTCTGAAGCATCGACGACGCGGTCCGCCGAAGGTTGCGAGGGCGCGCTGACGTCGACAATGCCAGCATCCTGCGCGATGTCGGGGTAGTTGGCATCGTCAATCACACGACGCCAGGTGCCATACGTGATCCCGATCTGGCGTCCGGCTGGGTCCCACGATGGTGTTTCGCTTTGAAAGGCCGTGAGCGAGCGGGTCGATCCACCGCCGGCGGCTGCTACCGCCACCGTGGTGCGGTAGCTCTGAACCTTGAAGATTGCCGAGCCATCGCTCGCGGCCGATGGGGCGTAACTGTCGCGAGTGAACGAGCTGAGCTGCGTCGCACGTCCACCGGCGACGGGAACCGACCACAGGTCCAACATACCTTCCTCATTGGCCAGTCCGACGTAGACCGTCGTCGCATCCGGCGCGAATGCGAGAGGACCATATGCGTCTCGATCGGGATTCGGCACGAGCGCAGGGCCATCACACGGGAGCGTTACTCGCCGACGCCCATCAACTGTCGAGACACAAGCAACCTCACCGTGAGAGGTCCACGCTGGGAAGCTTGCGCGGCGTGTGAGACGCGTTGCGCGTGAACTTCCGTCGGCGAAGGACACGATCCACAGTTCGTTATCTTCGCTGCCGTCGACCAGCGCCGCGATGGAACGCCCATCGGGCGACCATGCCGGTTGGCGGAGTCCACGCACGGATGTCGTGCGCGCTTCACCCGAGGGCAGTGGCGCGCTCAGCTCCCGACGACCCGCCAACAGCGGCTGTTGCACGGCCGAATCGAGCTCGTGCAGCACCCAGCCATTCCGTGTCGTATCCCCGTCGGTGAGGACGGCCATGCTGTCGGGCCGCCACGCAAGGTGACGAATTTGCGCCGTGACCGGAGCCAGCGGGAGGCTCGCTCCACCGGCGACAGGCCGGACGCGCAGAAAGCGGCCTTCGCTGTACGCGATCAACTGGCCGTCGGGCGATATCGCGCCCACTGGATCACGGTAGCCGACCGGCCCGAACTGCTGCGCCGTTGCGACCCAGGCGAGTCGCCGTGCATCTACCGCTTCGCTGCGCCATCGAGTGAGTCCGGCCGCACCGGCTGCCAGCAGGATTGCCGACCCGAGAAGGGCTGCGCGGCCGAGAGTGATGCTCACACGACGGCGATGATACCGTGGACTGGAGGCCGGAGAGACCTGGACTGGAGACCGGAGACCGGTGGACCGCCCGTACACACGAAGGGCGGGACGTTTTGGCGTCCCGCCCTCCCGGTAGCTGCGCGGGCAGCGGCCCTGAGGGGCTACTGCCGCGCACCCGATGTCAGATCCCGAGTCGGACGCCGAACCGCAGGATGCGCGGGCTCAGGTTCGAGCCGAGCACTAAGAAGTTGGTCGACCCGGCATTGCGCTCGCGAGTGATTTCAGTGTTGCCGTTGAACACGTTGAACACGTCCGCAATCACCTGGAACGAACTGCGACCGAACCTGAAGTTCTTCGCCGCCCGCAGGTCGAGGTTCCACAGGGTGTCGAAGCGGATCGAGTCGACCTCCTCATTGAGCAGGACGCGCGTCGTGCCTTCACGGCCGAGCGACTGGTTGGAGTAATACGGAAAGGGCGTGCCCTGCTTGCCGAACAGGTTACCCGCCACCTCGATAGCCCACGGCAACTGATATACGCCGTTGACGTTGAAGCTCCAGCGCTGGTTGACGAACACGTCGCCCGAGCCGCTGCCCGCGCTGCGCTGCGCCCACTGGCCGCCGTCGATCAACGGGAAGATGTCGCTCCGTGTCGGGTTGCCGTTCTCGCTGACGGGGACCACGCCGTCCTCGTAGTGCTCCTGCGGATTGTTATAGGCGGCCGCCAGTCGCATCTGCCAACGGTTGGACATGCGCTTGTTCACGGCCATCTCGATGCCATTGAAGTTTGTGAAGTAGCCATCGAAGTTGGTGAGGAAGCGCCCGCCGCCGTTGGCCGCCACGATGTCCCCGTTCGGCTGGAACAGGGCGGTGTTATAAGCGACTCCATCCGAAGTCGTGCCTGCAAGCGTGCCAAACTGCTGCCAATCGGCCGTTGTCACGCCGATGAACGGGAACATCGGATGGTTGGTCACTCGGCCGTAGCTGTAGTTCACCTGGAGCGCCAGATTTGGAATCAGCTCCCGATCGACACCGACGATGAAGCCCATGCTCGACGGGGCCTTGAAGTCGGGATCGATCCGGTTGGGCGATGCTACTGCGGTCGGGTTGGCCGTATTGAAGTTACTCGAGGCCAGGAGCGGGAGGTCGGTTCTCACTTCGTTGGTCTGTGCCAAGTGGTCGCCGTTGAGGTCGTTCCAGGGGTACTCGACCCATCCCGCTGCCGAGCTCGGATTGGCGTAACCAACGTAGGTTCCGACCGCCGTCAATTGGCCAGCGTTGCGGCTGAAGCTCGCACGAAGGATCGTCTTGTTGGCCTCGTCCAGCGCGTACGTCATGCCGACACGTGGAGTGATGTCATTCCAGGTAAACGGACTGTCGTAACCATCGAACTGACCACCGGGGACCACGGTCGGGAAGCCCCCGTTGGCGGCGATGGTGCTGGGCATTGCCTTGCCCCATTGCCGGTCGTAGCGAACGCCAAGGTCGAGCGTCAGTCGATTGAGCGTGATCGTGTCGCCCAGGTAGAAATTGAGGTATTCGGCCCGGTTCGTTCCGGCGGCCTCACGATACAACCGAGCGCGGAAGTTGGTTGCCGAGTTCTCATAGGCCACGATGTTGTTGCCGGGATAGATCGTCCGCGCAAAGATGTCCGTGCGCCGCCAGCCGCCGCCGAACTTGAAGTCGTGGTTGAGATTGCCCCAGGACTTGAACAAGTTGCTGTCCACGTTGACCGTGTGCTGTGGACGCGTGAAGTAGCTCGCGTTGGTCGAGCCGAACGTCTGACCCTGGAGCGGGCTGATGCCCATCTGCTCGGTCAGCGGACCAATCGACTCCAGCGTGAAGCCGGTGTTGTAATACGCGTACTTGCCGCTCAGGAACCAGTTGCTGGTCATCACACGGTTGTCCTCCCACTTCCACAGTCCGTGGAGGGGGTTGTCCGTGTAGAAGTTGCCCTGGTTATAGCGCGCCGACGACGGCTCGAACAGCGCGTTGCCAGGAGCACGGCCGTTCTTGATCTTGTCGCCGTTGAAGAACAGGAAGTTGACCATGTCCTTCGACGTCGCCTGCCAGTTGAGCTTCGCGTTGTAGGTCTTTAGGATCGTCCGATCCGTGCCACGCGCTGACTGCCGGTAGAGACGGATGTCCTGTTGTCCGATCGACCCCCAGAAGAACAACTTATCTTTCAGCGCCGGTCCACCGAAATCGACGCCGACGTCGGAGATCTGCTGATTGTGATCCGCGGTCTCGGCAGTGACGCCGCGCGCGAGCAGCTCGTCGGGCACGTTCGTCGCCTCGATCTCTTCGCCCGTGTAGTAGGCGCGACCAGTCCCGCGGAACTGGTTGCTCCCGCGCTTGACCACGAAGTTGAGCCCGACGCCGCCGGTGGGCTGCCGGATGTCGTTGCCGCCCGTCGAGATCTGAATTTCGTCGAAGGCGTCGTAATCAAAGTACGTCGGCGACGCGCCGTTGGTCGCCATGTCGGTAATCGGCACGCCATCCATCGTCCAGACTGCGTCGCCCTGCCGTGAGCCCTTGGCGACGAATGACGACTGCTGGCCGGTTTCGTTGCCCGCGATGTTGACACGGTCGAGCGAGACGCCGGGCACCGTGCGCAGGAGCGCCCACGGGTCGCGGGAGTTGGGAACGCGGCTCAACTCGTCTTGTGTGAAGTTAGTCGCCGTGCCCATCGCCTTAGCGTCGATGATCGGAGACTCGCCGGTGACCGTGACTGTCTCCTGGACCGTCGCGAGAGTGAGTGTGATCGGCAACAGAACGCTCTGGCCGACGGCTACGACGACCCCTTCACGGACGACCGTCTGGAAGCCCTGGAGAGTCGTTGTCAAGTTATACGTGCCGGGTGGGACGTTGAGGAATCGATACTGTCCATCTTCAGTGGTCACAAACGACTGGCTCGGGCCGTTCCCTGCCAGCGTGACTGTGGCACCCGGAAGCACGCCACCCTGCGAGTCCCGGACTCCGCCGGAGATGCTGCCGCTCTGCACCTGCGCGTTGGCGAACGTCGCGGTCGCCATGCCTAGGACGAGCGCCATTACCCACAATCGAGCTTTCATCAAATTTCCTCCTGGGATCGTCGGGAGCATCCGAAGCAGCGGTGGGGCCCGCGCTGATGCTCCAAAACACACAAAACGGCCGCGTTCTCTGCGACCAGCTTTGTAACAGTAGCATCAGTGGTACCAATGGAGTTGTCACACTGGCTCATAAAAACTGGCGCAAAATTGAGAGGATTTGGGTGAACCCGTCAAGAGATCCAATTAATCGGATGGTCGGAACCCAAAAAACCGTGATGAGTTGCAGAAAGGGCCAGACGCGGGGACGGGTTCAGGAGGGACGAATCGGGAAGGTAATTGGGTGCCGAGGAGCGGGGTGCGGTGCAGCCCAGGCGTCTGGCCCCGCCGCGTGCCCCGCGCCCTAGGCCCTAACGAAAAAAACGGGACCTCGATCTTCTGAGGTCCCGTCCCTGTTTCCCTCCGCGAAGCGGCCACCCGAAGGGCCTCCGCGCCCCTCGACTTCGCTCGGGGCTGACCTGAGCAACGTCGAAGGTCGAAGCGGCCTTCCGCCCGAAAGGGCGGCCCTTTACCAGTCGAACTTCACGCCGAACTTCGCGATGCGCGGCCCGAGAACGGTCGACGCTCGCTCGAAGCGGTTGTTCGTGGCAGCCGACTGCCACACCAAGTTCACCGCGGTGTTCGAGTTGAAGGCGTTGAACATGTCGAAGAACAGCCCGATCCGCGCCCGCTGAATCGGGATCTGCTTCTCAACGCGGAAGTCGAGCAGGGTCACGTTGTCCTGACGGCGGGTGCCGATAGGCTCGGCGAGCACGAGCTGCGTCCCGTAGTTCAGGCAGTTGCTGGTGACGGTCGCCGAGCATCCCGGGACGCTGATGTAGCGGCCATAGGGCCCGCCACTCTGCATCTTGAAGACCGGCGTCACGCGCAAGCCCCAGCCGGCGTCGACGCTGCCGCTGAACTTGGCGCTCCAGTTGCGTGAAGTCGTGCAACGCGGGCTCGTTGGGGTTCGAGGCGAACGGCCCGAAGAGCGAATTTTGCTGCACGAGCGAAGCGAAGCGGTTGCCAAAGTAGGTGTTGTGGAACTCGGTCGTCCAGGTGTGCGAGAACGACGCGTTCAGCGACCACCGCTGGCTGTAGCGCTTGTTGGCCGAAATCTCGAACGTCTTGTATGTGCCCTCGTAGCCTTCGACGTTGCGAACCACGTTGCGCGTGCCGCGTGTCGTGTCGTCGAGGTTGAGGAGATTGAGCGTCCCGTTGTCGGCCGTTGTCGCCAAGCTGCCGTCCGGACCCGGATCGACGATCGACACGGGCACGTTGTAGGCACTGAACGGCCGGTCGTCGTTCATCTGCTGCCAGCCGTTTGAATCTTTCTTCCACACGTATCCGACGCGCACGCCCAGGTCGTTCATCACGGCGCGCTCGACGAAGAATGCGGCCTCGTCAGTGTAGGAGTTCTCGAGGTCGTCGTCGATGAAGGTGTTGGCCGCGCCGCCGAACTTCTGCGTCGGCTGCGAGCCGACTCGTTCGTTGTCCTGGAAGATGCGATCGTTGTTGAGGTCGTTCCACGTCCACACTTCGGTACTGCGTCGACGTGTTCGGGTTCACTGCATCCGCGAGGTTGACCCCCGGGTTGAACGCGAAGCGGCCCCAGTTCGCCTTGAGGACGGTCCTGCCGTCGCCCATCAGGTCGTAAGTGGCGCCAAACCGCGGCACGAGGTGGGTGAAGCCAATGACCTCCGACACTTCGGGGAAGGTATCGCCCGCCGTGAAGCGGCCGGCTGGCAGCGTCTGCTCGGGCAGCCACGCGCGATAGTGATCGAAGCGCGCGCCGACGTTCAGCGTCAGCCGATTGATCGTCCACGAGTCGGTCACGAACAGGCTGGTCGTCGCCAGCGCGTTGTAGCTGCTCGAGTTGTTGTACAGGCGCACCGAGTCAGCCGTGGTGGCCGACACTGGCCCTTGCAGGCTGCCGCGGACGAAATGGATCACGTTGTCCGCGTAACCTTGCGCCCACGTGATGTTGCCCGACTCGTCGAGGTACTCGCCGCCAACCTTGAAGTTGTGCGAGCCACCCACGAAGTTGTCTTTGAAGAAGCTGAACGCGCCCGTGTACTGATCGCGGCGCCGTTTGTTCAGCCAGTCGCGACCGCCGCCGATGGCCTCGTTGGTCGTGATCGACTCGTAGCGTGTGTCGGTCGTGTTGCTGATCAGGCCGAAGTTGTAGCCAAACTGTCCGGCTCGGAATTCAGCAAACATGTTCTGCCCGATCGTGCCGTTCCACTCGCCCTTGTACACCCACGACGGTGAGTCCTGGAGAACCGTCGAGTCCGCGGTGACGTGGACGGGCGCGCCGCCGGTGTTGATGTCGGTGCGGGTCGGCTGCTGCTTGGTGCCGTGCTGCAGGTAGCCGATGAAGCGGTTGTTCTGATTCAGCTGATACGTGCCCTTGCCGGTGTGGTTGAAGAGCTTGGTATCGAACGGCGTCCCGTCGAGGAACGAACCAGTCGGCGGCGCCGCCACCGAGTTCTGCTGGTTCAAGTACGCGTAGTAGCCCCACAACCGATCGCGCATGAGCGGACCGCCGACGGAGATGTTCAGGTTGTCGTAGGAACTGAGACGGTTGCCGTCTTCGCGAATCGCCGTATTGGGGATGACCTGCTCGGCGTCGAGGTTGCGGCTCTGGATGTCCTCGGTCTCGAAATCGTAGTAGAGGTTCACCGAGAGTCGATTGCTGCCGCTCTTGCCAACGAACTGCGTCAGCACGCCCGGGTTGGGCATTTCAGCGGAGTTGCCCGCGGCGCCGATGAACACTTCCTCGAAGGAGCCGTAGTCGAGATAGAACCCGGCCGCGGCGGTGCCCTCGGTCGTGTTGATGCCTTCGATCAGCGGACGGTTCTGACCGGAATAGCCATACGCAAAGTAAGTCGTCTGCGTACCCATCGTCGAGCCGCCCACGTCCACACGATTCAGCGTCACTGAGGGCGTCGCCGCCAGCAGCGACCACATGTCGCGCGCATTGGGAATCGACGCGAGCTGCTGCTGATCGAAGTTGGTCTGGATGCGGGTCGACGAGGTGTCGACGACGGGCGATTCGCCACTGACCGTGATGGTCTCCTGAAGCGAGGCCACGCCCAGCTGCACGTTGATCTGAGCGTTGAAGCCCAGCGTGACGCGAATGCCGGTGCGTTCAACGTTCTGGAAACCCGACAGCTCGAACGTGAGCTTGTACTCGCCGGGAGGCACCGAGGGGAACCGGTAGATCCCCGCTTCGTTGGTGACCGCGGAGAGCTCGCCGATTTGCGCGGGACTCGTCGCCGTCACGGTCACGCCCGGGAGCACCCCGCCCTGCGCGTCCTTCACGTCGCCGCTGATGCTGCCGGTCGAGCTCGCGCCGCCGCCCTGGGCGAACGCGGGCGCCGCCGTCAGCGCGAACACGGCGATAAGAGCCCAAGTGATATTGCTCCAACGCTTCATCAAAACCTCCTGTGACAGTTGAGGGGGTAGTCCGAACAAATGGAACAGCCGTAGGGCAGTGATTCAGCAAGCTGAATGCCCGATCGTTTGCCCCTGACTGAACCCCAAAAGTGGGACGAGACGTCGGCGAGGAGTGACGAACGACAGAAACCGCGCGGATTCTTCGCGGCAGGGATGAGATCAGTTCAATGGGCTGGACCGCCGGATCCGGGATTTCGGATGATCCGGATCAGTTACAAGTTACAAGTTCCAAGTTACAAACGGGGCCGCTTGCTTGCCGGCCGTCCCTGTGGCTTCCGCCTTCAGGCGGAAGATATCAACTTGTGAACTTGTAACTTGTAACTAGCTCTGTCCGTCACCCCTGCAGCAGCATCGGCAACGCCGTGATGATCGACGCGCCGAGTGCGACCGCGGTCGCGATCAGGCACGCGAGCGCCATCGCCATGTGATCAACGCGCTCGGGCTTGAGCGGATCGAGCAGCAGCCCCGTCAGATACCCCCCGATGAAGCCGCCCAGGTGCGCGTAGTTGTCGACGCCAGGAAAGATCAAGCCGAACACGCCGAGGAAGAGGGCGTACTGCAAACCGGCTTGCGAGGCATGGCTGCTGCCGGTTCGACGGCCATGATAAACGAGCGCGCCGAGCAGTCCGAAGATCGGTGCGGAGGCGCCGACCGTGAACGCGGCCCCGCGAAAAAAGAACGGAGCGTTCCCAAGATAGATGCCGGCCAGCGTGCTCAGCGCGAAACCCGTCACGCCGGACGCTGTGTAGAGGATGATCATCCGAGCGGCCCCATAGAGGTCCGCCACCGCGGGCGCGAGCTGTCGAATCCACAACACGTTGAAGAGCACGTGGAGCGGACCGGCATGCAGCCAGCCAGCGGTCAGGAACGTCCACCAACGTCCGAATTCAACCACCGGGACGGCGCCGCTGGCGCCGAGGAGAAACAGGATCTCCGTATTGGGTTCGAGAACGCCGCGGATGTTCTGGCCTGACAGCAGCAACGCGAGCACGTACAGCGTGATCGTCGCGCCCATGACCAGCGGCGCAAAGCCAAGGTCCTGGCCGAGGCTCCGCAACGCGGGTCCGTAGCCCCACAGTCCCGGATTGCGGCGTCCGCAGTTGTAGCAGCGATCGTCGTTGACACCGACCAGCACGCCACAGGACGCGCAGACGACGGAGCCTTCGGTCTTACGCTTCAGGAACACGAGGTAATCATATGGTGCCTTGTTTCATTTTCCCCCCAGCGCTATCGTTGTGACCGGTCGCGCTGCCACAATCGGATGCCAGGGCTGCCCACACGCTTCGGTCCGTACGAGATCGTCAGCCAGCTCGGCGCCGGTGGCATGGGACAGGTCTACCGCGCGCGCGACACGCGCCTGCAGCGCACGGTGGCGGTCAAGGTCTTGCTCGAGACTGGCGCCCTCGATCCCGAGCGGCAGCGCCGCTTCGCGCAAGAAGCGGTGGCGGCCAGCGCCCTGAATCATCCGAACATCCTGACCGTCTACGACGTGGGCGTCGAGGGCGACACGCCGTATCTGGTATCGGAATTAATCGAGGGCACGTCGCTCCGCGCCGAGATGAATCGCGGCCGCTTGCCACTCAAACGCATCATCGAGATTACCCACCAGGTCGCCGAGGGGCTGGCCGCTGCACATGAAGCAGGCATCGTGCATCGCGATCTCAAGCCCGAGAACGTGATGGTGACGGCCGATGGACGGGTGAAGATCGTCGACTTCGGACTGGCGAAAACGGAGGTCGCCGAGGAACTCGCGGGTACGCCGACGGCGACGCAGACCGCCGCTGGGCTCATCGTCGGCACCGTGCCGTACATGAGTCCCGAGCAGGCGCGCGGCGGCAAGGCCGACTTCCGTTCGGATCAGTTCGCGCTCGGCGTGATGCTCTACGAGCTGACGACGGCGACGCATCCGTTCACGCGCGAGACCGCGGTGCAGACGCTGTCGGCAATCATTGCGGAGGAGCCGCCCGATCCCGCAGACGTGAATCCGGCACTGCCGGTGGCTGTGCGCTGGTTGATTCGGCGGCTGCTCGCGAAGAACCCGCGCGAGCGGTTTGCGCACACCGCGGATCTCGCCGCGGACTTGCGCATCATCCGCGAGTTTCTTGCGGAGGCGACGTCGGCGACCACGACCGGCGCGACGCCTGCTCCGGTTGCGCGAGCGAACTGGTTGCGCCGTCTCGCAGTGGTCGCGGGCGCGACGGCGGCGGCGTTTCTGTTGGGCCGGGCGCTCGGATCGAACGAATCGGCCGCCTTCGATCGGTTCACGCCGTTCGCCACCGACGCCGGCTACCAGGGAGTTCCGTCATGGTCGCCCGACGGAAAAACAATTGCCTACGAAGTCGAGGTCGACGGCGTCGTACAAATCTTCACGCGTACGTTGGGATCGGCCGGGCGCACGCAGGTGACCCGATCGCTCTTCGACTGCTACGCGCCGTATTGGTCGAACGACGGC
The DNA here is from genome assembly GCA_963802675.1 of uncultured Acidobacteriota bacterium. Taxonomy (GTDB): domain Bacteria; phylum Acidobacteriota; class Vicinamibacteria; order Vicinamibacterales; family UBA2999; genus JACCSI01. The sequence continues at coordinate 730,352 of CAWDJL010000009.1, read as the reverse complement.
CGCTACATCTATTACCACTCTCCGGCGCGCGACAGAGTCGCGCTCTGGCAAGTGAGTCCGGCTGGCGGCGCGCCGCAAGTAGTGGTCGAGGGCGTCGGGTCTTCGGCGCTCTCTCCTGACGGAAAAACGCTTGCCATGATGCGCGTGGAGTCAGCCATCGAGAACACGATGAGCTTCTGGGTGTCATCGTTCCCCGACGGCGAGCCACAACGATTCACCCGCGGCGGCTGGCAGGACACGACTTTCGGGAACGCGATCCTGCGATTCTCACCGAATGGCTCGACCCTGCTGGCATGGGTGTGGCCCACTCCGGGCACAAGGCCCGGGTTCTGGGAGATCCCCTTGTCGGGGGGCGAGCCTCGTGAGGTCCTGCATGCGCTGAGCGGGCCCGGGCGCGCGCCCCCGGTCTTCAGCTGGCTGCCGGACAATCGACACGTCGTCGTCATGCGATCTGATGGCCCGACCCCCGGCGCGCATCTGTGGCTGGGCGACCTCCGCCTCGACCTTCTACATCCGCTGACCGCGACGGCTGGCAACGAGATGAACCCGGCTGTCTCGCCCGACGGACGCTCGATCGCGTTCGACTCGACCGCGACGGATTTCGATCTCGTGGAAGTCCCGCTCGACGGTTCACCGCTGCGTCCGTTCCTCAGCAGCACGCGCAACGAGTTCGATCCAGCGGCCTCGCCGACGACGACTCAATTTGCCTTCGTGACCGACCGCACTGGCGCGTTGCAGATCTGGCTGCAGAACGAGGAAGGCTATCTTCAGCAACCGCTCGTGACCGAGACGGATTTCGGCGGGGCGAGCTCGATGGCCGTCGGGTCTCTGGCGTTTTCTCCCGATGGCCGGCGTCTCGCGTTTCAATGGGCAATGGAAGGCCGCAACAACATTGCTGGCGGATCGCGGCTCTGGGTGACGTCGGTGACGGGTGGAACGCCCGTGCCGCTTGGCAGTGATTCCGAGTCCTTCCAGGACGCACCCGCCTGGTCACCCGACGGCGAGTGGGTAGCCTACGTCAGCGGACAATCTCTACAGAAAGTTCGCGTCGGCGGCACGGCGGGGGCGGTCCGGCTCAGTGACGGCATCCCGCAGTTCATCGCGCGACCGCAGTGGTCCGCTGACGGACGATGGATTCTGTGTGAGAGGCTCGACGGCCTGGCCCTGTTCGCGAGCGACGGTGCGAGCTCACGCGTGATCAGCGAACCCGGATGGTTGGCCTATGGCTGGGGTCAAGATGGCCGCGTATACGGTCTCCGCCCGACCGAAGATCAGCACCACTTCATGTTCGTGTCGGTGGATGTGCAGTCGGGGGCTGAACGCGTGATCAACTCGAACCTGGGCACGATTCCGCAGGCCAACCAACCGATCCGAGGCTTCTCTCGTCTGCACAAGCGCGGTTTCTTGACGTCGATCGCACGGGTGCGGTCGGACATCTACCTGATGGAGGGATTTCGCTTGCCTCGCACGCTGTGGCAACGACTGTGGCCGTTTGTACGATGAACCGAAGGTGCCTGGGTGCCGAAGGTGCCTGAGGTGCCTGGGTGCTGGTGCGTAGGGTGCTCGGAGTGCATTGGTGCCTGGAGTGCTTGGTGCATGTGGTGCTCGCGTGATCGCGGAGCTCGCGTCGCGGTTCATGGTGAGCGCTGATGCTCCGCCGAACGCGATTCTCCTGCGCACGTACGCACCCTACGCACCCTTGGCACCAGCACCGAAGGCACGTGAGGCACCCAGGCACCTTGTTTCCTTGTCTTCCCAGCGCTATCGTGTGACTGGCCGCGTTGCCATTGACGGATGCCGACGCCTCCCTCCCGTTTCGGTCCGTACGAGATCGTCGGTTCGCTGGGCGCCGGAGGCATGGGCCAGGTCTACCGCGCTCGCGATACTCGGCTGCAGCGAATAGTTGCGATCAAGATCCTGAGCGAGGCGAGCGCCGGCGTTCCTGGTCGCGAGCGTCGATTCGCGCAGGAAGCCCTTGCGGCCAGCGCGCTCAATCACCCCAATATCCTCACGGTCTACGACGTCGGTGTCGAAGGCGCCACTCCGTATCTCGTCTGCGAGCTGATTGACGGCGAGCCGCTACGGAAGGAGATGCAGCGCAGCCGGCTGCCGATCAAACGGGTGCTCGAGATCGCCCACCAGATTGCCGAGGGCCTGACGGCGGCGCACGAGGCCGGCATTGTCCATCGCGACTTGAAGCCCGAGAACGTGATGGTCACCGCCACGGGCCACGTGAAGATCGTGGACTTCGGGCTGGCGAAAACCGACTGCGATCCGGAGGCCGTGAGCGGCCCGGTCACGCAGGTGGCGACGCAGACGGCGGCCGGGCTGATCCTCGGCACGGTGCCGTACATGAGTCCCGAGCAGGCGCGCGGCGCGAAAGTGGACTTTCGCGCCGATCAGTTTGCACTCGGGATCATGCTGCACGAGATGGTGACCGCGACGCACCCATTCCAGCGTGAGACGGCGGCGCAGACGCTGACCGCCATCATCGTTGAGGAGCCGCCCGATCTCGCCCAGGTGAGTCCGATGCTGCCGCTTCAGGTCCGCTGGCTCATTCGCCGACTTCTGGCAAAGAACCCCCGCGACCGATTTGCCCACACCGCAGATCTGGCGATCGACCTGCGCACCATTCGCGACTATCAGTCTGAGATGACCTCAACGGTCACGATTCCCCCCGTCTCGAGGCGCTCGACGTGGTTCCGCATGGGGCTGATTCCGATAGCCGCTGCGACCGTGCTCTTACTCAGCCGTGCCATCGGATCGGAAGAGTCGACTGCCGACTTCCAAAGGTTCACACCGTTCGCCACGGATGCTGGCTATCAGGGCGAGTCGGCGTGGTCACCCGACGGGAAGACACTCGCCTACGAGGCGGAGATCGACGGCGTCGTGCAAATCTTTACGCGGACGCTTGGCTCACCCACTCGCACTCAGGTGACGAACTCACCCTTCGATTGCTTCAGCCCGTTCTGGTCGCCCGACGGCCGTCACATTTACTACCATTCGCTCGCTCGCGACAGGGACGGCCTGTGGCAAATCAGCCCCGCCGGTGGGGCGGCCGAGATCGTGATCGAGGACGCATCGCGCGCCCACATTTCACCCGATGGCAAGACCCTGGCCTTTTTGAAGCAAGAGGCTCCGCCTTCGGAGGACGCGACTCTCTGGATGGTTTCTCTTCCCGACGGCGAGCCGCGGCGTTATTCACGTACCGGCTTCAGGCAGAAGTTCTCTGGCGGACGCTTGCGGTTTTCGCCCGATGGAACCAAGGTTCTGGCCTGGCTCGGGCCCGAAGGCCCCGTCCAACCTGGGTTCTGGGAAATCCCGATCCCGGACGGTGAACCCCGCGAGGTGTTCGCCGGGCTGGCGGGGCAGGGTCGCGCGCCGCCACTCTTCAGTTGGCTACCGGATAGTCGACATCTCATCGTGACGCGATCCGATGGGCCGACGCCTGGGACGCATTTGTGGGTCGCGGACACGCGCACCAACCTGGCCACGCCGCTCACCGAAACCGCGAGTAACGAAGCTGCGCCGAGCGTGTCGCCGGATGGACAGACGATCGCGTTCGACTCGCAAGCGACGGATTTCGACCTCGTCGAAGTGCCGCTGGACGGATCCCCTTTGCGGCCGTTTCTGAGCAGCACCCGGAACGAGTTCGATCCCGCTGCCTCGCCCGTGAACACCCAGTTCGCGTTCGTCACGGACCGCGGCGGCGACTTGCAAATCTGGTTGCAGAACGAAGAAGGCTATCTCCAGCGGCCGCTCGTGACCGACGGCGATTTTGGCGGGGCGTCTTCGATGTCGATGGGCTCGCTGGTGTTTTCTCCCGACGGCACGCGGCTGGCGTTTCAGCGGGCTGGGCGTCTCTGGATTTCATCGATTTCTGGCGGCACGCCTGTCCGCGCAAGCCTCGAGGAGACGTACCAGGATGCGCCGACCTGGTCGCCAGATGGCGAGTGGATTGCCTACGTGGCGGCGGGCGAATTTGCGTTGAAAAAGGCGCGGGTTGGCGGCAGTGAGACGCCGATCACGCTCAAATCAGGCCTTCAGCCGATTGGCGCCCAGCCCCAGTGGTCTCCCGATGGTCAGTGGATTCTCTGCCGGACCGATGACGGCCTGACCATCATTAGCGCAGACGGGGCCAACGTCCGCGTTCTCAGCGACGCGGGATGGTTCGCGTACGCGTGGGGGGCTGACGGCCGCCGCATTTTCGGTATGCGGCCCACCGATGACCAACATCACTTTCAGCTCGTGTCACTCGACGTGGCGACGGGCGCGGAGCGAGTGGTCAACAAGAACCTGGGCACGATTCCGCAGGCGCATCAGCCCATCCGCGGTTTCTCTCGTCTCCGTGATCGAGGCTTCCTGACATCAATCGCCCGCGTCCGGTCGGACATTTATCTCATCGAGGGATTTCGCATGCCGCCGCCGTGGTGGCAGCGCCTGTGGCCGTTGGCGCGCTGAACGTAAGGTGCCTGGGTGCCTGGGGTGCCTGGGGTGCCAGGCCCTGTCCGTTTTTCGCCTCCTCAACGTTTAAAGAACAGAGGGCACTGGCATGCGACGACGGGCGAGTGCGGCTGTTGCGGCGACGGTCATCGGCATTTGCGGCGTCCTGTGGCAGGCCGTCCCGGCGAGTCAGCAGCCGGGCTGGCAGGTCACCGATCTCGATATCGGAGACCTTTCCGATCTCGATATTGCGGTCGATGCGAATGGAAGTGCGGTGGCCGTCTGGGACAAAAATCAGCGTGTCGTGGGGGCCGCCTTCTCAATCGTGAGTGGAACCTGGGCTCCGGCGACGATGCTGTCGAACTCGCAGGACTTCAGCACTCGGCCTCGAGTCGAAGCGAACGCTGCTGGCGACGCCATTGCCGTCTGGCGCGGCGTGAGGACTTCGAACGGCACGCCATACGTTGGGTTGTCTCGCTTTTCGGCAGCGACCAGAACATGGAGTCAAGTTTTCGAGCTCCCGGCGAACGGTTACTGGCCTCGTGCGGTCATCGATGCCAACGGCGACACGACCGTCGTGTGGGCGGAATGGTTACGCGAGGAGATGGGCTACTACTATCCCTACCCTGTGTATGAAATCCGATCCGCCCGTTACGAAGCTTCGACTGCGAGCTGGAGCCCGGTTGTCACGCTTTCTGGTGAAGGAGTAACCGATCCGCATCTCGTGATTGACGGCGCCGGCAACGTCACTGCCATGTGGGGCGGTGAGCGACTCGAGTCCGTCCGCTGGTCGATCGGAACGATTCGGTGGTCCGAGGTCGCGCGGCCGGCCGGCGGTCCTTTTTTGTTCTTCAGCCAGGTGCAGATGGCGGTCGATCCTCGAGGCGACGTGGTCGCCGTGTGGTCCCAAACCGACGGACTCGCGGGCGCCATGTTTTCGGCTGGTACTGCTACGTGGAGCCCCCCGGTAGTCTTCGCGCCCGGGTTCCAGTTACGGAGCCCGTCAGTCGGCGTAGACGCGGCGGGCAACGTGACCATCGTTTGGGTCGAGATAAACGGCACGCTCCGATCGAAGTCTTTTCTGCGGACCACCAACTCCTGGACCGTCGTCACAAACGTTTCCAACGTCAGTTTGTTGGGTGGAGTCGCCAATTTGGTGGTAGACCCCTTCGGTGACGCGACGGTTGTCTGGCTGGGAGGGTCCGGGAGCGGTTCGCTCTTTGTCGCACGCCGGCCTCCAGGCGGCGAGTGGAGCACGCTCACGACCTTTCCTGCATCGACCCCGTCGCATCAAATTGCGAACGACGTCGCGGGCAACTTGACGCTTCTGCTCGTGAGCCGCCAGACGCCCTCATACACCCTACAAGCTGCGCGCTGGACGGCGCCGTTGGCGCGGCCCACGATCGCGCATGTCACCTCGAGCGGCGGCGCGCTGTCCATCGATGTCACTCCACCGCGAGTGCTCGATCCGGCGTATGCCATTCTGAATTACGAGTACTCGCTTGACGATGGCAGCACGTGGACGGCGCGTACGCCGGCCTCGGCGGCGTCTCCGATCGTGGTGGATGGATTGATCGATGGGGAGGAGTATCCGGTCCGTCTCCGTGGTGTTAATACGCTGGGTCCAGGTACGCCATCGGAGGCATCGATCCTGACGCCGGGGCTCGTTGCGCCCGCGAATCTGACCATTGCCAGCGTGACTGGCAACACCGTGACGTTCGTCTGGAACCCACCGCCTGGCGGGGTTCCGCTCACTGGCTACATGCTCGAAGGAGGGGCCGCTCCCGGCACAGCGCCAGCCCGGTTGCCCAGGCCCGGCACCGGCACGATCTTCACGGTCGCCGCGCCGAATGGAATCTTCTACGTGCGGGTGCGAGCGACACGTGGCCGGTCCGAGAGCCAGCCGTCGAATGAAGTCGTGCTCAATGTGGGCGTCCCTGGCCTGCCCTCTGCGCCCACCAATCTGCTCGGACTTACCGACGGTGGCCATCTCGCACTTGCCTGGCAGAACACGTTCACCGGCGGCGCGCCTTCGGACATCTTCCTCGACGTGAGCGGAGATCGATCGGAGTCGTTCCCCTTGGGAGGAGTCAACGAACGGTTCTCGTTTTCAGCAGTGCCCTCCGGTACGTATAGCTTCGCGGTTCGAGCGGTCAATGCCATTGGCACGAGCAGCGCGTCGAATGCTGTCACCTTGACCTTCCCAGGCACCTGCTCGGCGCCGCAGACCCCGACCAGCCTCTCGCTATCGAAGCAGTCCGACACCATCTCGGCGTTCTGGTCTCTGCCGGCAAGCGGTGGCGCACCGACTGGCTACATCCTCAACGTGAGTGGGCCTATCAACCAGTCGTTCGACCTCACGGAACGCACGGTAACTGGCACCGTCCCTCAAGGGACGTACATGATCAGTGTCTCGGCGGCGAACGCGTGCGGGTCCAGCGCTCCAACGCCCGCGAAAACGATCACGATTCCGTAGACACCGGGTGCCACCAGATGGTCAGAGCTCTCGTTCTGTTCGCGTGCGCGGTCGCGACGCTCTCCTGTCTCGGCAGGGGCTCGACCCTTCCAACTGGTGTCGTCGTCATCACGCTCGATACCACGCGAGCCGATCGATTGAGGGCTTATGGCTTCCAGGGCGCCGAGATGCCGCATCTCGATCGGTTGGCGCGTGAAGGAGTCGTTTTTGAACAAGCAACGTCGGTTGGGCCGCTGACGCTGCCGGCCCATGCCAGCCTTTTTACCGGCCTGTTGCCTGCAGCGCACGGAGTCCGCGAAAACAGTGCACCCGCGCTTCCGTTCGAGCACACGACTCTTGCCGAGATCCTGCAGGCCCATGGGTATCGCTCCGCGGCGTTCGTGGGATCCGCTGTGCTCAATTCCGATCGGGGGCTGAGCCAGGGCTTTGAGCGGTATGGCGGCGTTACTGGAGGTCAGGGCCGCGCGCGCGCAGCGGCCCAACGGAACGCTGAGACCGTGGTCGACGAGGCGATTTCGTGGCTGAAGGACGTCGACGATCAGCGGTTCTTCTTGTGGGCGCACTTATACGACCCGCATCGGCCCTACGAACCGCCCGAGCCATTTGCGTCACGCTATGCCCACGATCCTTACGTCGGCGAGATCGCGTACGCCGACTTTCACATCGGCAGGCTCCTCGACACACTCGAGCGGCAGGAACGGCTGGACCGGACCCTCGTGATCGTTGCCGGCGATCATGGCGAGTCGCTCGGTGAGCACGGCGAACGCGATCACGGCATCTTCGTGTACCAGAGCGTGCTGCGCGTACCCTTGATCATCCGGGCGCCCGCGATCGAACCGAGGCGGGTCGAGTCAGTGGTGCGACTCGTCGACGTCCTGCCGACGGCCCTCGATTTGCTCGGTCTGCCGGTGCCGACGACTGATGGCGTCAGTTTGGCAGGCGTGATGAATGGGAAGCGCCAAGACCTTGACGCGTATGCCGAGTCGATCTATCCACGGCGATTCGGGTGGAGCCCGGTCCGTTCGCTGCGCGCTGGGCGATTCAAGCTGATTGACACGCCCCGCCCCGAGCTCTACGACCTCGATCGGGACCCCTTCGAACAACACAACATTTACAGCGAGCGTCCGGGAACGGCGTCCGCAATGGGCCGGCGTCTGTCGTCGTTCGCGGGCGGGAAGATCTGGTCACAACTGCCGGACTCCCGGATCGAACTCGCGCCGCCCGACGTGCGCGAACGACTCGCGGCGCTCGGCTACGTGAGCCAGGGTCCCATCGGAGGGCCACCCGAACGGCGCGGGCTTCGGGATGCCAAGGATTTCATCGGGCAGAATTGGTCCCCGCCGCAACCTCCCGACGTCCCATAGCCGACGGAAGGATTTCGCTGGCGGCCACGGGCACCCAGGCACCTAGGCACCTTGTTTCATTTTCTCCCCAACGCTATCGTGTGACCGGCTGCGTTGCCACTGACGGATGCCGACGCTTCCTTCCCGTTTCGGGCCGTACGAGATCGTCGGTCAGCTCGGCACCGGCGGCATGGGACAGGTGTACCGCGCGCGCGACACCCGACTGCAGCGCAGTGTTGCCATCAAGATCCTGCACGACGCCGGCGCGCTCGATCCCGAGCGGCGCCGCCGCTTCGCCCAAGAAGCGGTGGCGGCCAGCGCCCTGAATCATCCCAACATCCTGACCGTCTACGACGTGGGCGTCGAGGGCGAGACGCCGTACCTGGTCTCCGAACTGATCGAGGGCACGTCGCTGCGCGCCGAGATGAATCGCGGCCGGCTGCCGCTCAAGCGCACGATCGAGATCGTCCACCAGGTCGCCGAGGGGCTGGCCGCGGCGCATGACGCGGGCATCGTGCACCGCGATCTCAAACCCGAGAACGTGATGGTGACGGGCGACGGACGCGTGAAGATCGTCGATTTCGGTCTGGCGAAAACCGACGTCGCCGAGGAGTTGGTGGGCGCGCCGACAGCCACGCAGACCGCCGCCGGGCTCATCGTGGGCACGGTGCCCTACATGAGCCCCGAGCAGGCGCGCGGCGGCAAAGCCGACTTCCGTTCGGATCAGTTCGCGCTCGGCGTGATGCTCTACGAGATGACGACGGCGACGCATCCGTTCACGCGCGAGACCGCGGTGCAGACGCTGTCGGCGATCATCGCCGAGGATCCGCCCGACCCGGCCGAGGCCCATCCGGCGTTACCGCTCGCGGTGCGCTGGTTGATTCGACGGCTGCTCGCCAAGAACCCGCGCGAGCGATTCGCACACACCGCCGATCTCGCCGCGGATCTCCGCGTCATTCGCGAGTTCCTCGGCGAAGCCACGTCGATCGTATCGATGCCGCTCAGCGCTCCGCGATCGAAGTGGCAGATGCGAGCGGCTGTCATGGCGCTGATCGTCGCAAACGCCTTTCTGCTGTTGCGGCTGCTTGGGCTCGAGGATTCGGCCGTCCGCTTCGAGAAGTACATGCCGCTCGCGACCGACGCAGGCTATCAGGGCGAACCTGCCTGGTCACCCGACGGCAAGTCCATTGCCTATAGCGCAGAGGTCGACGGCGTCGTGCAGATCTTCACGCGCACCTTGGGATCCGCTATGCGCACGAAGATCACGAATTCCCCCTTCGATTGTTACAGCCCGGTGTGGTCGTCTGACGGCTTCATCTACTACCACGCCCTCGCCCGCGATAGGGACGCGCTGTGGCGCGTCAGCCCTGCCGGTGGCGCTCCCGAGGTGGTGATCGAAAACGCGAGCGCGTCACACATCTCGCCCGACGGCAAGACGGTGGCCTTTTTTCGAAACGAGGGGTTGACAGACAGTTTCAGCGTGGGTCTGTGGATTGCGTCCCCTCCCGACGGCGAGCCGCAGCGATATGCATGGGGGGCTTTCAAGGACACGACCAGCCCGAGTGGGCAGGTGCGATTTTCGCCGGATGGGTCGAAATTGATGGTGTGGGGTGGGCCAGAGCAAGGTGTTGGGCGACAAGGCTTCTGGGAGATTGCCCCTCGGGGCGGCGATCCACGCGAACGGCTGACCGCGCTCATGCAAGGGCCTGCTGGTCTTCCGCGTTTCAGCTGGTTGCCCGACAACCGGCATCTGGTCGTTACCCGCTCCGACGGCGTCACCCCCGGGACCCATCTGTGGCTCGCGGACACCAGCAACGACCATTTCATCCCGATGACCGCAACCCCCGGCAACGAGGGCGCGCCCAGTGTATCGCCTGACGGACGCGCCATTGCGTTCACCGCCGAGTCGACGGACTTCGATCTCGTCGAAGTGCCGCTTGACGGCTCGCCGATGCGGTCGTTCCTGAGCAGCACGCGCAACGAGTTCGATCCGGCCGCCTCACCGGTTACCACCCAGTATGCGTTCGTCACCGACCGGGCCGGGAATCTGCAGATCTGGCTTCAGAACGAGGAGGGCTACCTTCAAGAGGCCCTGGTGACCGAGACAGCCTTCGACGGCGCGCCTTCGGTGGCGGTCGGGGCGTTAGCGTTTTCGCCCGACGGCAAGCGTCTGGCGTTTCAGCGTGCCGCCGGCGGCGAGGTTGGCGGGCGGCGGCTCTGGATTACTTCAATCGCTGGCAGCACACCCGTCGCCGTGCCGTCCGAGAGTTCATACAACGATGCTCCGACCTGGTCGGCGGACGGCGAATGGATTGCCTTTCTCGCCGGATCAGGCCCGGGCAGCATCGCCCTCATGAAGTGGCGGGTCGGCGGACGCGCGACACCCGTGGCCTTGATCGAGTCCGGCGTCCCGGCATTTGTCACGCGCCCCCAATGGTCGCCCGATGGGAAGTGGATCCTCTGCGAGACCGTGGACGGTCTGGCTATCGTCGCGGCGGACGGGACAGGTCCACCCCGCATCATCAGCGACCCGGGATGGCTCGCCTTTGCCTGGGAGCAGGACAGCCGGCGCATCTACGGCCTGCGGCCGACGGACGACCAGCATCACTTCATGCTCGTGACGCTCGACAGTCAGACGCGCGTCGAAAAAGTGATCAATGCAAACCTCGGCACCATCCCACCGGCGCTTCAGCCGATCCGCGGGTTCAGCCGTCTGCGCGGCCGCGGCTTCCTGACTTCCATCGCCCGCGTGAGATCCGACATCTACTTGATTGAAGGATTTCACCTCCCCGCGTCACGCTGGCAGCGCTTCTGGCCTTTTGGACGAGCGCCGCAGCGCTGAGAAAAAGCTGAAGCAATCCTGAAGCTCATCGCGCGACCGCCGACCCTATGCTGCTTGCAACATAGGAGGCACCATGTCGCGAATCGTGATTCACAGTCGTTCCGCTCGCCGCCGCGCAGCGAGAGCATGTCGTGCGAGCGTCGTACTCCTCTCAATCTTGATCTTGCCTGGACCAGCGACTGCCGACATCGTCACCGACTGGAATGCCATCGCCGAAGCGGTCGCCCCTCGCTTCGGTGGCCCGCAGCCGCAGTCGCGCGTTCAAGCAATGGTCCAGATCGCCGTGCACGACGCGCTGAACGCCATCGACCCGCGCTACGCCTCCTACACCGGGCTCGGTGTGGTCAGCTCCGGTGCGTCGCCCGACGCGGCGGTCGCTGCGGCCGCGAGGCGGACGCTGCTGACGCTGCTCGCTCCGCTGCCGAACTCGGATCCGAAACAGGCTGCGATCACCGCCATCGAGACCGCCTACAACGCCACCGTCGGCCCCGCACCGTACGATGCTGCCACGCAGGCCGGGATCGACGTCGGCGAGGCCGCGGCGGCCGCGATCCTGGCCCTGCGGGCGGCCGACGGCTCGGCCACGCCGCATCGACCCTACACGCTGGGTCCGGGCCCTGGTGTGTACCAACCCACGCCAAACCCGGAATTCCCAGACGTAATCACGCCCTCATTCGCCGGTTGGGCCGACGTCACGCCGTTTGTTCTCCGACACGGCGCCCAGTTCGAAGTCGAACCCGGCGCCATCTTCAATTTGGCCGGCGCGGACTATGCCCGCGAGTACAACGAGGTCAAGCTGATTGGCGACTCCCGAGTGCGCGGCGTGCTGCCCGACTCCGAGGAGAGCGATATTGCGCGCTTCTGGCCCGGTGGCGGGTCGAATTGGAACCTCACCGCGCGCGTGATCGTGAACGACCGGGGCCTGGACCGGTGGCAGCACGCCCAGCTGTTCGCACTGTTGAACATGGCCCAGGCCGATGCCCTGATCGCCAATCAGACCTGGAAATACACCTACAACTTCTGGCGGCCAGTGACCGCCATCCGTTGGGCCGACGATGGCAACCCGGAAACTTTGAGCGATCCGAACTGGCGCCCGTTCCTTGTGACCCCGCCTTACCCCGATTACCCCTGCGCATTGCCCTCCGGCACCGGCGCTGCGACCGAAGTGCTGCGCCAGTTTTTTGGCACCGACGACGTGGCCTTCAGCCGGACCTTCAATGCACCCATGGTCCCACTGCCGGCGCCGTTGGTGGCGCTTCCCGTCAAGCCAATCACCCGCACCTTCAGTTCGCTGTCGGAGGCCGCCGCCGAGGCGAGGGATGCGCGCGTGTTTGCCGGCATCCACTTTCGTGAAGGTTGTGAGGCTGGTGTGCACCAGGGCACGCAGGTCGGGCACTTCGTGACCGGTCACGCGCTCCAACCGACGAACCGGGAAGGCAACGGGAAGGAATCCAGGGGCGCTCTGAGAAAAAACTGAAGGTTTCCCCAGATTCTTCGCACCGAAGGCCGTCTATACTCTCCAAACCTCGGCAACCCACATGGAGGAACCATGTCGCGAACCGCAATGCTCGTCGTCGCCCTGGCCGTTGGTGTCCCGGCGTTGTATCCGGTGGCACAGGCCTGTGGCGACAAGTTCCTGATGGTCGGGCGGGGGGCGAAGTTTCAGCGCGCCTACGCCTCGGTCTACCCCGGGAAGGTGTTGATCTACGCGCGTCCATCGACCGATCCCAAGGCCGCCATCCGCGACCCGCAGCTGCACCGGGCGCTGCGTCAAGCGGGTCACGCCGTTTCAGTCATCGAAGACTGGGCGCTGCTCGAACAGGCACTCAAGAGCGTGCCGGTGGATGTCGTGCTCGTGGATGCGGCGGAAGCGACCAGGCTTCAGGCCGCGATGACTTCGTCGCCGACGCGTCCGGAAGCGCTGTACGTGGCATTTCCGGCTGCGGTACCTCCAGGGAACGTGATCTGCAAGCTCAAATCGTCGGATCGCCCGCTGCGCTATCTCGACGAAGTCGAAAACACGATGAAGTCGCGTTCACGAGCGCAAAAGGCTCGAGGCTGAAGGAGTCTCAATCATGATGCGCATTCCCCGTTGCCGCCTCACGATTGCGTTGCTCGCGGCTTTGTTGTGCGCACCCATCCTGGCCGCTGATGTGTTCGCCCAGGCATGGGTCCCGGCGAAAGGCGAAGGCGCCGTGGCCATCGCGTACCAGAACATGAATGTCAAGGAGCACCTTGCCAAGAGCACACCAGTCGATGCTGGTGCAATCAACACGAACGTGTTGCTGGCAGACGTCACCTATGGCCTGACGGACAAGATTGCCGTCGATTTGGCGTTACCGCTTGTCACGTCCAAGTACACCGGTAACCGGCCCCATGCCGGAACGAACGTCGATGACGGGACTTATCGCAGCACCTTCACCGACGTACGCTTCGCACTGCGGTACAACCTCACTCGCGACAGCGCGGTGATCACGCCGTACATCGGAACGGTGATGCCGAGCCATAGCTATGCGTTCTATGGGCACGCAGCGCCGGGGCAGCGGTTGCGCGAGCTTCAAGTCGGCGCGTATGCCGCGAAACTCTTCGATCGCGGCCTGCCCGGACTGTTCATCTCCGGCCGCTACGGCTATGGGTTCGTCGAGAAGGTGCAAGACATCTCCCACAACCGCAGCATGGCCGACCTCGAGGTGGGGTACTTCTTCACTGCGAAATTCCGCGCCTTCACGATGACCAACGCGGGGTACACGCACGGCGGCGTCGACTTTCCACCGAACGGGCCTGGCGGGCTGCCGCCTCGAGTACTTCTTTGTTCACGATCAGATCCAGAAGGTTCACCACCTCGACATGGGCGCCGGCGCGTCGTACTCGATCAGTGACTCGCTCGACGTGTTTGGATCGTTCTCAAAGCTGGTTGCCGGTCGAAACGGGCATGCCTTGAATCGGGGGATCACCGTCGGTGGGAGCTGGAGCTTCAGCCGCAGGAAGAACGCCTCCGATGTCATTACCGCCAGCGCACCTGCGGGCCCGCCGAGCGGCACACTCGAGACGGTCACTGCCAGGCGGCAGGGATCGCTCGTCCGCTGTATCTGTCAGAAATCAGCGTCGTGACCGAAGACCGCTGCGCGCCGAGAGCGTCTCGGTTGATCCCGCCGGCTGCGGCAGGCGGAACGTAAACAGCAGCGATCCGATTCGCACTTGATTGCCGTCGACGACCGGCGTGGGTGACGTGACCCGCCGGTCGTTGACATATGTACCGTTCTTGCTGCCCAGATCTTCGACCACCGCACGGTCCCCTTCGATCTTGATGCGGGCGTGACGGCGCGACACCGTGCTCGACTTCAGGAGGATGATGCCAGGACCCTCGCGGCCCAGCACGTTGTCGCCGGCGGCCAGCGCGATCTCGGCCACGTCGCCCACGAGCCAGCCGTTCGGGACCTCCGGGACGAGGGCTCCTTCGTCGACCGCCTCATCCTGACCCTGAATGGCATAGCCGACGCCATGGAGCGTTCGGAGCAATGGCGGTTTTCGTCGTCGGTCGGCGATTGCCTCGCGGACCTCGGAGACGAGCGAGGGCAGGCTGCTGTCCGACACGAACGTCCCGGGCCAGAGCCGTTCGCGGATCTCCGCCTTCGGAACGACTCGAGGACGCTGATCGATGAGCAGGGCCAGCAGGTCGAAGGCCTTCGGCGACAGCCTCACTTCTTTTCCGGCACACCACACCTGACGGCTGTCGGCATCGAAGATGACGTCGCCAAATCGCAGGCCCATGGCTGGCTTGGCAATTCTATCCCGAGGCGAGACATCCGCTTCGCCGAACGTGCTGCCCGCGCTCTACTTCAGTCGTCGATATGTACGGCGCGCGTCCTCGTATCGCGTAGAGGCCCTGCGGGCAGCGTTCTCCGCCGCCTCACGGGATTGGGCGGCAAATGGACTGGAGTTGTCGAGGATGCGGATCATGTAGAACTCCTCGTAGTGCGTGATCGCGTTGTTGACGTCGACATTGAAATCCGTCAGCGCTGCGTCGCTCCATCGCTCGAGGAGTTTTCGGCCGCCTGCCGCATTCATGAGCGACCGGAGTCGTTGGACACTCGCCTGTCCCAGACGACGGGCCCGCTGGTCGCCCCCCAACGCCGCGCGGATTTGCGGGTCCAGTTCGTCCATCACCGCGACCATTTCGCCGGCGCAGGGGAGGTACTGCACGCGGGTCGGGCCAGCTTCCTGGTACTCGAGGTTTCTGCAGGCGCTGTTGGAGGCGATGTTGGTTCCGCATCCCGCGACGAGCGTGGCCCAGAATCCCAGCGCCAGGAACAAGCGGCTGTGCGAATCGGCCCAATCCATCACTTGGATCATCATGCTTGCACCGCGCGCCAGGAGGCGAACGCACTCAAGCTTATCGGACCAACTCCTCCAAAACCGCAGCCACGGCGGTTTCGTCCACGCGGTCTCGCTCGATTGTGATGCCGCTGGTGATTCGTGCCTCCTCGTACGCCTGCGGATCGTCGACGAGGACGCTATCGACGCGAAGGTTGAACATCGCGAGCGCGGGAGCGCTCTTCATCGACGCCGACAACAGGAGCACGTCCCCTTTGACGTAGTAGGCCAGGCCGACGTCGATGAGGATCAGTGTGAGCCGTCCGTTGGCTTTGAGGTTGCGCGTCGTTCGACTCGAGACGTGCGTGGCGAGCCGAACGTTGCGCGCATCGAGGGCGACGACTTCGAACGTGCTCAGCATGGCCGGATGCGGCCAGCCGTGCTCGTCAATCGTGCAGATCACGATGGCGCGATTCGCGTTTGCTCGCCCGGGGTCGGCGCTCAGAGCCGCTTGCAGCGAGGCGGGGAGGTGGTCGGACACGAAGCGTGACATCGGTGGTAAATCGGACCTATATCACACGAGCTTGCTAGCTGTTGGTATGGCTGAGTGGCAACGGTCGACTCGTCTCGCGCCTCCCCTTCGCGCCGTGGCAAAACATCCTCTCAGCGATCGCCTGCCGATGTCGCCGGCGCTTCGGGCAATTCGAACGCCGGCATCAATCGTTTGGATGCTGATGTGATCCGCACGTTGGTGGCGAATCAGCAGCGCCAGCGCACCTGGCGCTTCGAGGCTGTTTTGCGGCTTTTGAATCGCGGCGCTCAGAGGTCGGCTCGAGCCGAATCGACCGTTGCGACACGCCGCACCTGCGGTCGCTGCGACGCTTTTTTGTCTGCACCTGTCACGACGCTCGGAGGGCCGCGCGAGCCGAATCGGCCACCGCGCGGCGCTCTTGTGGCGCTCGTTAGTTTGAACGCGTGAGTCGATGGAACGACCGACTCGGATCGCGTCGACCTCCGAGCGGTGTGACAGGTGCAGGTAAAGCCGCCTCGCAGCGGCCGTGCAGCGCGGCCCTTGATTCGCCACTACCGCGCGAAATACTCGATTGCCCAAACGATTTGGACAACGTGCGGAGTGCCATGGCCGCGCTGTCACCGTAAGTCATCCGCGGAGAGACGGCTTTTCCACACCGCGAGGCGGGCGGCGCGAGACGAGTCGGTTGTTCCGGCGACGAACGACTTTGCCTCTTGATCTCTCCGACGACTCAACTCGTCTTCAGCCGCTGCGCCAAACACCCGTAAAACCGCTCCATCGTCATCCGCGCGACGCCTTCGATGAGACGCTGTCCGACCCTGGCTACGGTGCCGCCAACGTCGGCGCTGGCGGCCACGCTGACGTTGGTGCCGTCGTTCTCACCAACGAGGGTGACGAGGGCGTGACCGCGGACGAAGCCGGGACGACCGTTCGCGTCGACGCGCAGCTTGTAGGACAGCGGCGGCTGTTTCTCCTCGATCGCAATCGTCGCGTTGAAGGTCCCGGAAACGGCTGCGACCCCAGCCACCAGTTCGAGGTCGTACTTGTCAAGACCGCTCGAGCGCAGCCCGCGACAGCCCGGGAGGCAGCTGGCGATGGACTCGGTGTCCATCAGCAGATCCCAGACCTCTTGCGGCGTGGCCTCGAAGCGATAGGTCGCGGTCAGGTCCATCAGGCGACGCTAACACACTCGCCAGTTGCGCGAGGCTCGCGATGTTGTGGACCGGCAGGAAGTCATCGACGTGGGGGAGTGCCGCCTGCATTCCACGGGTGAGGGGCTCGTAGTTCGCGCTTCCCAAGAGTGGGTTGAGCCAGATGACTCGCCGGCAGCTGCGACGAAGGCGCGCCATCTCGCGCGCGAGCAGTACCGGATCGCCACGGTCCCAGCCGTCGGACACCATCAACACGACCGGCCCATTGCGCATCACACGTCGAGCCCACCGGGTGTTGAACGTGTGCAGGGCCTCGCCGATGCGCGTGCCGCCGCCCCAATCCGAGACATCGCGCAAGACCTCCGTCAGTGACAAGTGAGACCGAGCGAGCTGCCGCGTGATCCGCGTCAATTGGGTCGAGAACACGAACGCCTCGACATGCCGGGCGTGCGACGCCAGACCGGAGACGAAGTGGAGCAAGATACGGCTGTATCGTTCCATCGATCCGCTGACGTCACCGATGACGACGATGGGTCGTGGAGATTGGCGCCGCCGACGATAGGTGAGATCGACGAGCTCGCCGCGCATCAGGCTCTGCCGCAGCATCGGCCGGAGATCGACGGTGCTGCCGGCGGCACGCTCCCAGCGTCTCGTGCGCCGCAGGCCGAGACGCCAGGGCAGCTGCGACAGCAGCCGCCGCGCCTCTTCCATCTCGGCTGGGGTGAAGTCTGCAAAATCCTTCGTGCGAGACACGCTGACCGCGCTGTACGCGCTCGTCGCGCGAGTGGACTCGTGCTGTTCTTCGGCAGTGAGGTCTTCGAGTTCGACGTGGACGGGCACGCCAGGCACCGGTCGCGCAACCACCCGAGGCCGTTCGCCGAGCGAGAACAACGGGAGACTCGAGGTGGACTCATGCCGGGCCTGAAAGAAGAGCGCGAAGGCCGCATTGAACCGCTCCATGTCCTCGTGCCTATGAACGAGGAGTGCCGCGAGCGTGGCACGCACGTCGCGCCGATCGCCTATTCCCGTCCATTCGAGGGCACGGATGGCATCAATCAATCGGCTGTGGTGGATGTCGAGGCCCGCGCGACGGAGAAGTCGGCCGAAGAGGAGGAGGTTTCTGACGAACGCCTCAGTTGCCATGTCGAAGTCGCAGGATCCGCCTTATGCCTGCCTGGTCCCGCGTTCGATGGCGCGTGACAGCATCGTCCGCGTTCGCTCGCCGCGAATCGCCTGAATATCTTCCTGGTTCTTCAGCAGCAGACCCAGCGTTTCGTCGATGACCTCCGGTGCGAGCGTTTGTTGGTTCAGCATCACCAATGCGGCCGCCCAGTCCAGTGTCTCTGAAATGCCGGCGACCTTGTACAGGTCGGCGGTGCGCAATTCCTGGACGAAGGCGGTAACCTGCTCAGCCAGTCGCTCGCTCACTCCAGGAACTTTGCTCCAGACGATTCGCTGTTCTTTGTCGAAGTCGGGGTAGTCGATCCAGGCGTAGACACACCGTCGCTTGAGGGCGTCATGCACTTCGCGTGTCCGATTCGACGTGATGACCACGACCGGCGGTATCACGGCGCGGATGGTGCCGAGCTCGGGGATCGTCACCTGAAAGTCGGACAACAGCTCGAGCAGGTAGCCTTCGAACTCTTCGTCGGCACGATCGATCTCGTCGATCAGCAGCACCGGAGGACGGCTGCGGGTCTGCTCGATGGCCTGAAGCAACGGTCGCTTGATGAGAAATGCCTCGTTGAACAGGTTTCGTGCGCCTGGCTCGTTCCCCACGGACGGATCGTTGCGAAGGGCCGATTCGAGGAGACGGATCTCGAGGATCTGCCGTGGGTAGTTCCACTCGTAGACCGCGTGGCTGACGTCGAGGCCCTCATAGCACTGCAGGCGAATGAGTGAGGTCTCGAGGACCGCCGCCAGCACTTTGGCGACCTCGGTCTTCCCAACGCCAGCCTCGCCTTCGAGGAACAGCGGCCGCTTCAGCCGAAGCGCCAGATATATAGAGACCGCCAGCGCCCGTTCGGCGACGTACTGCTCGCGCGCCAGCGCCTCCTGGAGTGCATCGATCGACTCCGGAATGACGAGTGCGTCTCGGTCCGCGACGCTCACGCCACCAGACCTACTAGCCCTACCAGCCCTACCAGCCCCACCCGACCTACCCGCCCGCGGCGCGAAGCGCGCGCCTCACATACGCGGGCGCCACGGCGGCACGGTACTCGGCTGACGCGAAGATGTCGCCGGTCACGTCAGTGCCCAGGTCTGCGGTTACGCCCGCGGCCGCTGTCTTGATGGTCGCCTCGTCGGCCGAGGTGCCGATCACCGCCCGCTCGACGGTGGGCGCTCGCTTCGCAAACGGGAGGAGACCTCCCAGTGCCACACGAGCGGCTGTGCATTTTCCGTCACGCCGCGTCAGCAATGCGGCCACACCCACAACCGCATATCGCGACGCCGGGTGCGAAAACTTCGCATATGCCGATTTTTGTCCTGGCCCGCTCGCCGGCACCACGACGGCGGTCACGATCTCGTCGTCTGCGAGGGTCGTGGTCATGATGCCCGTAAAGAATTGCTCGGCCGGGATCGATCGTTCGCCTTGCGCACGCGTCGCGACGATCTGCGCTCCCAGGGCGACGAGCACGGTCGGAAGATCCGACGCGGGATCGGCGTGAGCGATGTTTCCGCCAATCGTTCCGCGATTGCGTACGGCCGGATCGCCGACCTGGCCAGCGGCGTCTGCCAGTGCTGACGCTGACTTCTTCAACACTGTGGATGATGCCAGTTCGGCGTGCGTGGTCAGCGCGCCGATCCGAATGGTGTCCCCTGACAACGCGATGCCTCGGAGCTCCGCGATCCGGCCGATGTCGACGAGCGCCGCCGGCGCTGCGAGACGAAGCTTGAGCAATGGGATCAGACTGTGTCCACCGGCCAGCAGCTTTGCGCCCGGGTTCTCGGCGAGCAGCGCATGGGCAGCCGCCAATGACGTGGCTCGGTGATAGGTGAACTCTGGTGAGTACATCGTCATGCTCCCTGTGCGCCGTTTATCGCGCGCCACACCCGTTCGGGTGTCATCGGCATCCTGAGCGACTTGACGTTGAAAGGTTGCAGAGCGTCCATGACGGCGTTGTAGATCGTGCACGTCGAAGCAATGGTGCCGGCCTCGCCGATGCCCTTGACGCCCAGGGGGTGGTGTGGAGATGGGGTGACGGTCGAGAGCACGTCGATGTCGCACAGCATGTCGGCACGTGGAATAGCGTAGTCGATTAGCGAGCCGGTCAGGAGCTGCCCATTCGCGTCATAGACGGCTTCTTCCCACAGCGCTTGTCCGATGCCCTGCACCACGCCGCCGTGCACCTGGCCTTCGACGATGACCGGATTGATTTGCGGTCCGCAATCGTCAACCGCGACATAACGCTTCAACGTCACATGGCCCGTCTCCGCATCGACTTCGACGACCGCAACGTGTGCGCCGAACGGGTACACGAAGTTCGGCGGATCGTAGAAGCTCGCGGCTTCGAGTCCTGCTTCCATGCCCTGCGGCAGGTTCCACGCCACGTTGGCGAGCAGCGCGATGTCCTGAATCGTCTTGTGCTTGTCAGGCGATCCCTTGACGAAGAACTTGCCGTTTGCGTAGTCGATGTCTTCGACCGCAGCTTCCAGGAGATGGCTGGTCAGCAGCTTGGCTTTGTCCTTGATCTTCCTCGTTGCGACCGCCAGCGCGGCACCGCCAACGGCGGTCGTCCGGCTGCCGTACGTTCCCCATCCCATCGGCGTGCTGTCGGTATCGCCATGCACGATCTTCACATCGTCTACGGCGACACCGAGTTCGTCGGCCACGATCTGGGCGAATGTGGTCTCCTCACCCTGACCGTGCGGCGAGGCGCCGATGAACACGTGCACCTTGCCGCTGGGATGGAAGCGGACGATTGCGCTCTCCCACAACCCGCCCTGAAAGCCGACCGCGCCGGCGACTTGAGATGGGCCGAGCCCGCAGATCTCCACGTAAACGGTCGATCCAATGCCGATATACCGGCCCTTCTCACGCGCCGCCGCCTGCTCCTTCCGAAGCTTGTCGTAACTGATATGGGTCAGCGCCTTGTCGAGCGCACCCTGATAGTTGCCACTGTCATACGTCAGACCGGTGACGACGTTGTGGCCGTTCGCGAACGGGGGAATCAGATTCCTTCGGCGGACCTCGACGGGATCGACTTTGATCTCACGGGCCAGCCGATCGAGGAGCCGCTCGAGCATGAAAGTCGCTTCGGGTCGCCCCGCCCCGCGATACGCCTCCACGGGCGTGGTGTTCGTATACACACCGTAGACGTCTTCCTTGACGGCGGGAACCTGGTATGGTCCCGACAGCATCAGGCCGTGCAGGATCGTCGGAATGCCAGGGGCCGCGGTCGACAGATACGCGCCCATGCCGGCCCACACCGTGCAGCGCAGGCCGAGGATGTGTCCGTCGCGCGTGGCCGCCAACTCCACATCCTGCACGTGATCGCGTCCGTGCGTCGTGGACTGGTAGTTCTCCGATCGCGTCTCGATCCACTTCACCGGCCGCCCCAGCTTCATCGAGCAGAAGGCGGTGATGAAGTCGCCTTGAATCTGCGCGATCTTGGCGCCGAAGCCACCGCCGACTTCGGGAGCGATCACGCGAAGGCGATCCTCCGTCACGCCGGTTACGAGCGACATGATGAAACGCACGATGTGCGGGTTCTGGGTGGTGTTCCACATCGTCATTTCGCCGGTCGCTGGCACGTAGTGCACAACGGCGCCGCGCGGCTCCATCGGAGTCGGAATCAGGCGCTGCTGAATGATCCGATCGCGCACCACCACCTCGGCGGACTTGAAGGCTGCGTCGATATCTCCGCCGGCGACGGTCCAATGGAACGCGACATTGTTGGGCGCTTCCGCGTGGAGCTGCGGTGCTCCGTCCTTGCTCGCCATTTCCGGATCGACAACGGCGGGCAGGGGCTCGTAGTCGACGTCAATCAGATCAATGGCGTCGTAAGCCTGCTGTGCAGTATCGGCAACGACCACCGCAACGGCATCGCCGACGTAACGGACGACGTCGCGCGCCATCGCGGAATAGGGCGCAATCTTGAGGTCGCTGTTGGGAATCAGCCACGCGCAGGGAATCGGCTGGAGCGATGCCGCCGAATCAACCCCGGTGTAAACGCCGACCACTCCGGGTGCGCGTTTCGCTTTCGACGTATCGATCTTTCGGATGCGGGCGTGCCCATGCGGACTGCGCAGCGCCGCCGCGTAGGTCATGCCCGGGAGGGTGATGTCGGCGGTGTAGCGCGCCGTTCCCGTGAGGAGCCGTGGGTCCTCGCGTCGGCGGATGCCGGAGCCAAACACGCGTGCCGGTGCGGTACTCATGACCGTGCTCCCATTGCCGCCGCTTCTTGTACGGCTCGCACGATGTTCTGATAGCCGGTGCACCGGCACAGGTTGCCCTCGAGCCCGTGCCGAATCTGATCCGCCGACGGCGTGGGATTGTGGCGGAGGATTTCGTGCGCGGCGAACAACATGCCCGGGGTGCAAAACCCGCATTGCAGGCCGTGCTTGGCCCAGAAGGCGTCCTGAATCGCGCTCAGCTTGCCATCGGTCGCGAGACCTTCGACCGTTGTCACCTTCGCGCCGTCGGCCTGGACGGCAAGGCAAGTGCACGACTTCATGGCAGCGCCATCGAGGAGCACCGCACAGGAGCCGCACTGGCTGGTGTCGCAGCCAATCTTGGTTCCGGTGAGTCCAATCACGTCGCGCAGGAAGTGCACGAGGAGAAGGCGCGGCTCGACATCGGATTGATAAGGACGACCGTTCACGGTGATGGTGACGTTCATGGATCCTCCAGGCCGCTCGGCGTCGCCTCGCCGAAGGCCGCTCGCTAACGCTCGCGGAGTGCGGCTCACTTCGTTCGCCGAAGGGCCGCTCGCTTCGCTCGCGGACGGCGGCTCGGCTTCGCCTCGCCGAGGGCGTTCGGCTTCGCCCCGCGGCCAGGGGCGAAGCATAACCCCAAATTCATGACATGAAGGAGATTGG
The DNA here is from genome assembly GCA_963802675.1 of uncultured Acidobacteriota bacterium. GTDB lineage: Bacteria > Acidobacteriota > Vicinamibacteria > Vicinamibacterales > UBA2999 > JACCSI01. The sequence goes on along the minus strand of CAWDJL010000009.1, from coordinate 707,209 downwards.
ATCCGTCCGCGAGGCGAAGCCGAGCGGCCATCCGGCCGAAGGCCGGCCGTCCCGCGAAAGCGGCCATCCCGACGAAGTTCGGCCTTCCGGGCCGAAGGCCCGGCCTTTTGCCGAACCTTATAATCGTGTCGCCTCACATGACCGGCCAGGTCTTCTCCCATTACCGTGTGCTGGCGGAGCTCGGCGCCGGTGGCATGGGCCGCGTGTATCGCGCACAAGATCTGAGGTTGAAGCGACAGGTGGCCCTGAAGTTCCTACCGGAGGCGCTTGCGCGCGATCCCACCGCGAGCGAGCGGTTTCGGCGCGAGGCGGAAACCGTGTCGGCGCTGAACCACCCGCACATCTGCACGCTGTATGACTTCGGCGAGCACGACGGCCAACCATTTCTGGTGCTGGAGTTGCTAGAGGGCCAGGCGCTGGACAAAGCGCTGGCAGCGGGCCGGCTGTCGCCTAGTCGCGTCATCGCGCTCGCCCTTGAGGCCGCCGATGCCCTCGACGCCGCCCACACCAGGGGGATTGTCCATCGCGACATCAAGCCCGCCAATATTTGGGTGACCACGCGTGGCGACGCGAAGGTCCTCGACTTCGGCATTGCCAAGCTGGTTGGCGCCACGGCCCCGCTTGACGCAGCGGCCGGGACGGAGATGTCCTTGACAATGCCGGGTGGGTTGGTCGGCACGCCGGGTTACATGGCGCCCGAGCAAGTACGAGGCGAACCGGTGGATTCGCGGACGGACCTCTTCGCGCTTGGTCTCGTGATGTTCGAGATGGCGACCGGCCACCGCGCTTTCCCCGGTTCGACCACAGGCGTCATCGTGGACGCCCTGTTGAACCGGGCACCCCGGCGGCCGTCGGAACTGAACCCCGAGGTGCCCGCGGCTCTGGAGCACGTCATCCTCAAGGCGGTTGAGAAGGATCCGTCGCTTCGTTACCAGAGCGCGCGGGATCTCATGGCGGACCTGCGCCGGGTTCAACGCGACACCGATCCTCCCCGCCCATCCCAGGGGGAGGTTGGTCATCGTCCAGCGAGATCGGATCCGATGCGTCGGCCGGTCGTCGTTCTCACGGCGGCAGTCGCCGTCGTCCTCGCGGCACTTGCCGTGACATGGATGTTGAGCCGAGTACCTGCCGCGCCAACAACCGCGCGCACCGAGAGCGGGCCAGCGCGCCTGGTCGTGTTGCCGTTCGAGAACCTGACCCGGCAGTCGTCGGATGACTGGCTGGCGGGCGCGTTTTCCGATGCGCTCAGTGCGGGGCTACAACCTCTCGACAACCTCGTGCTGGTTCCGCGTGAGCGCGTGGTGGAGCTGTATGCGGCGCAGTCGCGCCTGGAGTCGCAATCCCTGAGTTCGGATCTCGCACGACAGATTTCGCGGGACCTTCGCGTGCGCTACTACGTGCACGGCAGCTACCAGCGCGTCGGAGACGATCTCCGAGTGATGGCTCGACTCGTCGATGCTGAGAAGGATGCGATCGAAGCCCAGGAGACCCTGACCGATCGTGTCGCAAACGTGTTTGCTCTCGAAGACGAACTGGCGACCCGGTTTGCGGCGAGCTTTGGCGCGCGGGGGAGTATCGCGACCCGGCAGAGCGAGACACCGTCACTCGAGGCCTACCAGGCGGTGAGCGACGCGCGGGCGCATTATGCGCTCGGTCGCCTGCGTGAGGCGCGCACGCTTCTGCAACAAGCTGTGGATCGGGCGCCACGTTATGCAGCGGCTTGGGCGTGGCTGAGCAAGACCGACTCGCGTCTCGCTGCACCCTCGTCGTATGAGGGAAGAATTTCGCGCGAGATGTTGCAGCAGGCACTCGATGGGGCGACGACGGCTGTCAGTTTGGAACCAGCACTGATCGATGCCCAGATAGCCCTGGCGTTGGCGTACCGTGGGTTGGGGATGCTGCCGGCCCAGCGTGCCGCGGCGGAGCACGCGCTGGCACTCGATCGGCGAAACGGCGAAGCGCTCATGATCATCGGGGATTCCTACGCCATCTCGCCGAGTCTGCGTTGCCCGGGCGATCCGCAGCCGGAACGGGCGGAACAGCGATTTCGAGAGGCGCTCGCAATCGACCCACTGACAAGCGGACGCATCAGCCTGACGACACACCTCTGGTGGATGAATCGACAGACGGAGGCGCATCAGAACATGGTGGAAGGACTGTCGATCCAACCTGGCAACGTGCAGTTGAAGCTGTGGTCTCCCTTCAATATGGCGTTTGCGGGACGAGCGGAAGAGGCCTTCGGGCTGTGGCGCAGCGGTCTGGAGAACCCCCAGCAGCTCAGGCCCTTGGACGCGTTCATCGCTGGCATCATCGACCTGAAACGGCGCGAGTTCGAGACCGCCGACGACTACTTGAGAAGGGCCGGGTCTCAAATCACGGAGGCGCTGCCATTCTCATTGATTCTGGCCGTGACCCAGTTTCAGGCTGGCCGAATGAGCGAGGGCGCAACATCTTTGCAACAAGGGCTCGAACGAGATTCGGCCTGCCCGGCGTGGTTCGATCGCGCACCGGCGTTTGCCCCATTCAAGGATGCTCCGGCCGTGCGCGCGGTGCTTGCACGTGTCCGTGGAACCTGACCGTATGCTTTTCCGCGAGGCGAAGCCGAGCGGCCGTCCGGCCGAAGGCCGGCCATCCGCGAAGCGGCCCTTCCGACGAAGTCGGCCGTCCGGCCGAAGGCCGGCCCGTTAGCGCAGCCCGCGAACCCCGACCGCAAAACACAGCGCGCCGAAGCCGAGGAGAATCGCGCACGGCAGCAGCATCTCGCTGAGCGTGAAGCTTCGCCACACGGCGCCCTCGAACGCGAGAATCGCCCACTTGACCGGGCTGACATTACCCACCGTCTGCATCCAGCCTGGCATGATGAACTGCGGCATCATTCCGCCGCCGAACAGCGTCATGGGCATCAGCATCGCCCAGCCCGCGCCGGCGACGGCCTGTTCCGTTCGGGCGAGACCGGCAATCATCATCATGAAACCCACGAAGCCGATGCTGGCGCAGGCGCAGGCGAGAACGAGCAGCGGATACGACGACACCCGGATCCCGAAGAACCCCGTGCCAATCGCGAACATGGCGACTTGCAGGGCGCTGATCGACGCGATGCACGCCAGCGCCTTGCCGGCGAGGATCTGCACCCGTGTCAGCGGCGCCATCTGCAGCCGGACGAACGTGCCATGAACCCGTTCGCTGACTAGTCCAATCGCAAACGTCATCACGCAGCCAATGATTCCCCACATGACACCTTGCGGAAACGTCACGTCGAATCCGTTGGTTGGCGCTCTGCGTTCCCGCGTGGTCGCCAGCTTCGTAATCCTGACCGGCTGCCAACCGTCCGGCCCAGCGGGAGATGGCGACGCGGGCGCCGCCAAGAATGTGTCTAGCTCGCCGAGAAAACGATTGAGCGGTGCCACGGGGCTCGTGCTGGTCACGGGACCAAGGTCGCGACGCGCGTGGTCGATCATCCGCCGAGACGTGGCGGGATCGGTGAAGAGCTTCTGGAAATCGGCCATCGCGTGCTTCATCAACAGCCCTTCGATCATCGACGCTTCGGCCTGGCGAGCCGGGTCGTTTCCAATCTCAATCTGGCGCGGCTCACCGGAGAACATCCGCGACGTGCTTTCGCCAAACCCCGCCTTGAGAACGACGAACGCCGAACGCGCCGCGCGTCGGACCATCGCCTCGGCCTCCGCTCGCGACGCCCGGTCGACGATGAAGTCGCCCGAGGATTCGAGCGTCTTCACGAAGGCCCGAGAAGCGTCTGTTTGATCCTCATCCACGATCGCCACGCGCAGGGCGCGCGGCCCTTGGCTTTGCTCGGAGAAGACAAAGCCGAACAGCACGGCGACAATCACCGGCCAGATGAACGTGAAGAAGAAACCAGACTTTACGCGCAACAGGATTCGCAGGTCCTTGATGGCAAGCGCCAAGATTCGATGCATGTTGTTGCCTCGACTGTCGCCCAAAGTTGAACGGTCCACGGACAAGCCACCGAGTCTCAGAGGCACAGAGTCTTCAAAGATATTCTCTGAGTCTCTGCGCCTCTGTGGCCTGTATGTCTTCCTTACTAATCTCGCAAACTCCGTCCAGTGAGCTGCAGGAAGACCTGCTCGAGCGTCGGCCGCTCCAGTTGAAACGCGGCGACGGTGCCGACCGCTGCCAGTCGATTGAGCTCGGCGAGCGGATCGTCGGTTTCGACGCGGTGCTCACCCTGATTGGTTTGGGCGACGAGCGTCGGGCGTGCGCCGAACCTGGACAGCAGCTCATCGACGGTTCCGAGAGCCAGCAGCCTGCCCTTGTCCACGATCGCGACGCGATCGCAGAGTCGTGCGGCCTCCTCCATATAGTGGGTCGTGTAGATCAATGTGCAGCCCTGCCGTTTCAGATCCAGGATGTTCTCGAAGATTTGATGGCGCGACTGAGGATCGACGCCGACGGTGGGCTCGTCGAGCAACACGAGCTCGGGATCGTGAACGAGCGCGGAGGCCAGGTTCAAGCGTCGCTTCATCCCGCCCGAGTAGTCGGAGACGCGATCGCGACTGCGCTCGGACAGCCCGACGAACTCCAGACTCCAGGCCACCCGATGGCGAAGCGCGGCGCCAGACAACCCGTACATTTCACCGAAGAACCGAAGGTTCTCGACGCCGGACAGCAATGCGTACAACGCCAGGGCCTGCGGGGCGACACCCAGCCGCGCACGCACGCCAGGCGATCGCGGATTGCCGCCGCCGTCAATGACGACCCGGCCGGTGTCCGGGGCCAGGAGTCCCACGGCCAGGTTCACCGTCGTGCTCTTGCCGGCCCCGTTGGGACCCAGGAGGCCGAGGATCTCTCCGCGCCTGACCGAGAGCGAAAGGTCGTCGACCGCCACGGTGCTTCCGTACGCCTTTCGAACACGCTCGAGCGTTAGCATCGGATTCTCTGGCTTAGACGGAGAGGTTCAACGTGAGTTTCCGGGAGACACTCGGATGGTTGGAATTGGGGATCCAGTGGCGGGAAGTTACAAGTTACAAGTTACAAGTTACAAACCGTCGTGACCATCACGGTGCTGGTCACGGCGCCCGGGCGGCCTCACTGGCCTGATGCCATCCAAGAGCTTTGAACTTGTAACTTGTAACTTGTAACTAATCAGGGACACCGCCGAAGGCGGACCCTAGCCCAATCAGTACAATGTGACGGCATGAGCGGGGTCTGGTTCGAGATCTTCGTCATCGTGTTACTGGTGCTTGCCAACAGTGTGTTCGCGATGTCCGAGATCTCCGTGGTGGCGGCCCGAAAGATCCGGCTGCAGCAGCGCGCGGAAGAAGGCGACGCGCGGGCGCGTGCCGCGCTGGAGCTGGCGAATGCGCCGGCGCAGTTTCTGTCGACGGTGCAGGTCGGGATCACGCTCGTGGGCATTCTCGCGGGCGCGTACGGCGGCGCGACGCTCGCGCACACGCTGGCCGCCTTCATTGCGCAGTTCCCCCAGGTCGCGCGGTACGCGGAAGGCATCGCGCTGGCCATTGTCGTCGCCGGCATCACGCTGCTCTCGTTGATTCTGGGCGAGCTGGTTCCAAAAAACATCGGGCTCCAGTATCCCGAAACCATCGCGTCGTGGGTGGCGAGGCCGATGCAACTCTTGGCGCGGATTGGCGGTCCCATCGTCAACGCGATCACCGGCGCCACCTCGCTCACGATGCGAGCCTTTGGCTTCAAGGCGATGGCGGAAGCCGGGCTGACGGAAGACGAGATTCGGGCCGTGATCAGCGAGGGCGCGGAGAGTGGCGTCCTCGAGCCGGCCGAAGAGTCGATTGTGCAGCGCGTCTTTCAGCTCGGCGATCAGCGCGTGGCGGCAATCATGACGCCGCGCGTCGACATCGAATGGGTCGACGTGGATATCACCCACGAAGAGTTGCGTGAATTTCTCGCCTCACATAGCCACACGGAATTTGTCGTCTGCAATGACACGCTCGACAACGTCATCGGCACCGTCCGAGCGGCGGAACTGCTCCCGGCGATCCTCAAGGGCGGTCGGCTCGACCTCCGAAGTCTCGTTCGCGATGCCCTGTTCGTGCCCGATTCGATGCCCGCATTCAAGCTGCTCGAAGCGTTCCGCAGCCGACACCGCCACCTGGCGATCGTGATGGACGAGTTCGGCGCCGTCGAAGGCCTGGTCACGGTCGGCGATCTGCTGGAAGCGCTGGTGGGCGCCATTCCGGCAGATGCCAGCGAAGCCGATAGCCTCTTCGTCATGCGGTCCGATGGTTCGTGGCTCGTCGATGGCTCCGCGGCGGTGGAAGAAGTCACCGCGAAGTTCAACATCGAGGTCCCGGAGAGCGAAGTCGGCGCGTATCACACGATGGCGGGCTTCGTGATGGCACGCCTCGGTCATGTGCCTCGTACCTGCGACAGCTTCGAGTGGAACGGTCAGCGCTTCGAGGTCGTGGACATGGACGAGCGACGCGTGGACAAGGTGCTCGTCACCCCCGCGCCATCGCCTCTATCGCCTCCCACTGATCATCCGTCACCGGCATGACCGACAAGCGCGGGAGTCGCACCAGCGGGAAATCGGCGAAGCGACCCGAGGCCTTGATTTCGGCGAGTGTCACCGGCCGCTTGAGTTTCTTGTCCGCCGCCAGCTCCACGACCACGAGCTTGCCGCTCTTGTCCTTTGGATCCGGATAGGCCACCGACGTCACCTTCGCGGTCCCGACGATCGCCTTCTCGTTTCCCGTGTGGTAATAGAAGACGCGGTCGCCTTTCTTCATGCCGCGCAGATTCCGTTGCGCCAGCGGGTTCTTGACACCCGACCAGACGGTCGAACCGTCGGCGAGGAATTGATCGAAGTTGTAGTTCGAGGGTTCTTCTTTGACGAGCCAACGCATGGGGACAGATTACACGGTCGGGTGGGGCACGTGGGGCGGGTAGGGCGCGTGAGGCCGGTGGGCCAGATGGGGCCGCTCGACCGCTTGCGACTTCGCGATCGCATCGCGCCGGGCGTCGAGGTCCTCTTCGTCGGCATCAATCCCGGCGTGCGCTCTGCGTTGACGGGGCATCACTTCGCTGGCTATTCCAACCGGTTCTGGCGGCTCCTGTTCGACGCCGGACTCGTACCCGAGCCCCTCACGTATGAGGCCGATGACCGGCTACCAGAGTGGGGTTATGGCATCACGAACATCGTGCCGCGGCCGACCGCCAGTATGAGCGACTTGCGAGCGGACGAATTCCGCGCCGGCGCAAAGATCCTGAGGCGCAAGATTCGACGCCACCGGCCTGCGATCGTCGCCGTTATCGGCGTCACCGTGTGGCGTGCGCTGCTCGAAGCATCCGGCGAGCGCGACGCGCGGACCCGTCGTGTGGACTTCGGATTCCAGGCCGACCTCGCCATCGCGGACACGCGATATTTCGTGTTGCCCAACCCCAGCGGACGCAACGCGAACTACTCATATGCGCAGATGCTCGCGGCCTATCGGAAGCTCCGTGTGGCTTGTGGCAACTGAACATCATTGCTGAAGGCCAGGATGGCCTTCAATTGTGCACTCCCGGCGCCTCGTGGCCGCTTCTCTCGACGTACTCCACATAGGAGCCCGGGTAGAGGTGAGGGCCTCGGTCTTCGCCACCCTCTCCACTCAATTCCAGCACGCGATTCCCCAGGCCACGGAGAAAGCTTCGATCGTGCGACACAAACAGCATCGTGCCGTCGAAGCTCTCGAGTGACTGCACGAGCATTTCCTTGGTGGCGAGGTCCAGGTGATTGGTCGGCTCGTCCAGGACGAGAAAATTTGGCGGATCGAACAGCATGCGAGCGAGGACGAGCCGCGTCTTCTCGCCGCCCGAGAGCGCTCGTATCTTTTTGTCGACCTCGTCGCCTGAGAACTGAAACGCACCGGCCAGATTACGCAGGAGGCCCACGCCGTCATGCGGGAAGTCCTTCTGCAGGTGTTCGATCACCGTGAGAGTCGGATCCAGGATGTCGAGCGATTGTTGCGCGAAGTAGCCAAGCTTGACGCTGGCACCGAGGCGGACGAGGCCGTGGTCGGGCGCCAGCGTGCCTGCGACCATCTTGAGAAGCGTGGTCTTGCCGGCACCATTTCGACCCATGACTGCCCACCGCTCGCCGCGCCGAACCGTCAGGCTGAAGTCGTCATAAATCAGCTGTGAGCCGTAGGCTTTGCTGATCTGATCGATCACGGCTACCTGATCACCGGACCGCGGCGGACTGCGGAAGTCGAACTGCACGACTTTGCGTTTCTTCGGCAGCTCGATCCTCTCGATCTTGTCGAGGGCTTTGATGCGGCTTTGCACCTGGGCCGCCTTGGCCGCGTGCGTTTGAAAGCGCTCGATGAATCGCTGCTCCTTGGCGAGCATGGCCTGCTGGCGCGCGTACGCCGCCTCGCGATTGGCTTCGCGAACGGTGCGCTCATGCTCGTAGAAGTCGTAATTGCCGGAATAGCTCGTGATCTCGCCACTGTCGATTTCGGCGATCCGTGTCACGATCCGATTCATGAAGTCGCGATCATGCGAGGTCATGAAGAGCGCGCCCGTCTGCGCCTTCAAGAAGCGCTCGAGCCAGATGATCGACTCGATATCGAGGTGGTTGGTCGGCTCATCCATGAGCAGGATGTCGGGCCGGCCGAGCAGTACCCGCGCCATCGCGACGCGCATTTTCCATCCACCTGAGAGCGATCCGACGTCGCCATCAATGCGTTCGTCGTCGAAGCCGAGGCCGTGCAGGACCTCGCGCGCCTGTCCTTCGAGCGCATATCCGCCAAGGTGCTCGTACTCTTCCTGCACCACGCCAAAGCGTGACAGGATCTCTTCCATGGCCTCGGCTCGATCCGGATCGGCCATGGCATGCTGGAGCGTCTCCAGCTCGTGGTGAAGATCTCCGAGGCGTCCGCTACCGGCAATGGCTTCGTCGAGCACCGAGCGGCCGCTCATCTCCTCCACATCCTGCCGGAAATAACCGACGGTGAGCTTGCGCGGAACACTGACGGCGCCTTCGTCGGGTGCTTCTTCACCGACGACCATGCGAAACAGCGTGGTCTTGCCGGCCCCATTGGGACCGACGAGCCCGACTTTTTCCCCGGGATTGATCTGCAGTGAGGCGTCGACGAAGAGCACTTGTCTGCCGTACTGCTTGCTGATGTTCGAAAAGGCGATCACTCCTCATTATGATCATCTGAATGCCCGTCGTTACTCTTGACCAGGTGTCCATCGCATACGGGCACGAACCGTTGTTGGAACAGGCGACGGTTCAGATCGACACGGGCGAACGGATTGCGGTCATCGGCCGAAACGGCTCGGGCAAGTCAACCCTCCTCCAGCTGCTCGAAGGCCGGCTGGCGCCTGATGCCGGCAGCGTGTGGCGGCAGCCCGGCGCTCGAGCGGCGCGTCTCGTGCAGGACGTACCGCTGTCCACCGAACGCTCAGTGTTCGAGGTGGTGGCCGAAGGACTGGGCGATTTGTCGGCGCTCGTGACCGACTATCACCGTGCCGCGCTCGAGGTGTCGGCTCTGCCATCGGAGACGGCGCTGGAGCAACTGGGTGTTTTCCAGCAACAGCTCGAGCATGTTGACGGCTGGCGGCTCGAACAGCGCGTCGAACTCATCCTGTCGCGCCTCAACCTGTCGGCCGATGCCGTGGTCGACAGCCTCTCGGGCGGTTGGCGGCGACGAGTGCTGCTGGCACGCGCGCTCGTCGGTCAGCCCGATGTGCTGTTGCTGGACGAGCCCACGAATCACCTCGACATCGATGCCATCCGTTGGCTCGAAGACTATCTCGCTGACTATCCAGGCGTCGTGGTGTTCGTCACTCACGACCGGGCGTTCCTCGAACGTCTGGCGTCACGCATCCTCGAGATCGATCGCGGCCGTCTCACATCGTGGCCGGGAGACTATGCGACCTTCCTGCGACGCAAGGAAGAGTGGCTTGCCAGTGAGGCGCTCAATCTGGAGAAGTTCGAGAAGAAGCTGGCCGCGGAAGAAGCCTGGATCCGCCAGGGCATCAAGGCGCGCCGGACCAGGGACGAGGGCCGCGTCCGTGCGCTGATGGCGATGCGAGCCGAACGCGCGGCGCGCAGAACGAGTGTCGGGAGGGCTCGACTTCAGATGGATCGCAGCGATCCGTCAGGGCGCCTGGTCTTCGAAGCCGACGGCATCACCAAGGCTTTTGGCGACACCGTCGTCGTGCGTGCGTTCAGCACTCGTGTTCTACGCGGCGATCGCATCGGCCTGATCGGGCCGAACGGCGCCGGGAAGACCACGCTGCTCCGAATGTTGATTGGCGAGCTACCGCCGGATTCAGGCGGGGTCCGAGCCGGCGCGAACGTGGAGATTGCGTACTACGACCAGCAACGCGAACAACTCGACCCCGAACGTACCGTGGCTGAGACCATTGGAAGCGGCAACGACGTGATCACGGTGAGTGGCCAGCCACGCCACGTGATGGGTTATCTGCAGGACTTCCTTTTCGGACCCGAGCGCGCGCGCTCGCCTGTCAAGGCGTTGTCGGGAGGCGAGCGCAACCGGCTACTGCTCGCCCGGCTGTTCACACGGCCGGCCAACGTGCTCGTCCTCGATGAACCGACGAACGATCTCGACCTCGAGACCCTCGAACTGCTCGAGGAGCAGCTGCTCGACTGGCCCGGGACGCTCCTTCTGGTCAGCCACGATCGCCGGTTTCTCGACCACGTCGTGACCAGCACGATTGCGTTCGAGGGAGACGGACGGGTCGCGGAATATGTTGGGGGCTATGAGGACTGGCTTCGTCAACGGCCGGACGCCGTCACGCAGACGGCGAGGACCGCTATCGAGCCGGGCCCTGCGGTCACGACTGCGGCCGCTCGTCGCACTGTGCCACGAGACGGTGGCACACCGGTCAAACGAAAGCTCACGTTCAATGAACAACGGGAGCTCGACGCGCTCCCATCGACGATCGAGTCGCTGGAGAATGAGCACCGGGCGCTCGAGGCGCGTGTCGCGGACCCGACGTTCTACAAGGAAGGTCCCGACTCCATTCACCGCGTGCTGACCCGCCTGGACGAGGTCAGCACCCTGCTGTTGGTCGCTTATGAGCGATGGGACGAGTTGGACTCTGCTCGTCGATAGTGTCGATGCAGTCCTTCGGATCCGGGGAACTACCGGGTGAGCCATCGGGCTGGCCCGCGCCGCGCATGGTGTAACCGAGTGCGGCCAGGCGTTCGCGAACGCGGTGATCGACGGTGACTTCTGAGGCGTGCATGGCCATGCTCGCAAGACCGGAGACGACATTCAGTCGTTGTTGCATCGCGCGAACGAGCGCCGGTCGCTCGCCGTACAGGTTGGTCGTTTCAAATGGATCCTGCTGCAGGTCGTAGAGCTCGGGCCGAGGCGCGTCGATCAACTTGAACCGGTCGTCCCGAAGCACGCGCAAGGGACTCCAGCCGAACTGCTTGGGGTAGTAGGACTCGGAGTACCGAGTCGAGATCCAGCGTCTGTCCCCTCATCACATCGACGAGATTGACTCCGTCCGTTTTGGGTGCGGCAATTCCCGCCACCGCCAGCACGGTCGGCATGACATCCGTCAAGCGCACAACCGACCCCACTCGCCGGGGTTGACGCGACGCGCTTCGGATGATGAGGGGTACCCGCAGTACGTTGTCGTACACGAAGATCCCGTGGTCGCGTTCTCCGTGCTCGCCAAGCGATTCGCCGTGATCGCCGGCGACGACAACCAGCGAGCGGTTCGGGTGCCTTTGATCGAGAACGTCGATCAACCGGCCGATTTCGGCATCCATGTACGCGATTTCACCCAGATACGGATCGTGCGCATAGCGTGATGCGAACGGTTCCGGTGGCGAGTACGGACGATGGGGGTCGTAGAGGTGGACCCACATGAAAATCGGTCCGTTGTCCTGTTGTCCCAGCCACTCGAGCGCCTCGTCGACGACGGCGCTGGCACGCCGCTGGTGCGCTTGCAACTCACCAAGGCTGCCGCCGATGTCTTCACCGTAATAATCGAAGCCTTGATTCAGGCCGCGATCGCTCGCGAGCACCGAGGCGCCGACGAATGCAGCCGTGCGAAATCCCCGTGCCTTCAGTGACTCCGCCATGGTGGTGTGCTCGGGAGCCAGCGGAGGCGCGTTGTTGTCGCGCAACCCGTGAGATGGCGGGAGGAGCCCCGTGAGGAGGCTCGCATGCGCCGGCAAGGTCAACGGCGCTACGGAGATCGCCTGATCGAAGACCACGCCTTCGCCGGCGAGTCGATCGAAAGTGGGCATCGAGGCGCTCATGTACCCATACGGCGTCAGCCGGTCCGCTCGGGTGGTATCGAGCGTGACCAGGAGAATCGCGCGTGGTGGCTGCTCTTGATCAGAGGCGCAGTTCGCTGCCACGAGGAGCGCGATTCCAACCACTACCGAACGTGCCAATGCCCGCATCAGCGACTCAACCTGAAGCGGTGCTGACCCGATCGGCACTGCTGCTTGGGTCTAGGGAAGCGCCGCGGGTCCCGGTCCAGGACGTAGAAGGTGCCATTCAATTGCCCGTCGAGAACGTCTGACGTGCCGCTCAAGGTTGCCCCGCCTCCAATGGCCACGTACGTCGATTCATCCAGCTGCTCGACGAGATCACCGTAAACGTAATAGTAGTAATAATCGAGGCCTGCCAGCGTGAACAGCACGCGCGACGGCTCGACGCGACCACCGAAGCTATTCCCGCGTTGTCCAACCAACACAAAAGAGGCTCCAGAGAGGGTCGCACGCAGCAGGGGACCGTTCTGGTCCACGGTAGCCGCGTATCGCCGAGTCCACGTCGCTTCTGGGAGTTGTTCGCGACATTCATCCGCGGCGGTGATGGTCAGCGTGTAGCCGCCTGAGACGTGCAACCGAGGCGCGGCGAGCGGCAATACCAGATTAACGGTCCCGTGGTCGTTGACGACCTGGCTCTGGATTACCGGCTGGTAACCGGCCTTCTCGGCTCGGATCTGTACAGGACCGGAAACGCCATACAGGCGATACCGGCCATCAAAAGAGCTGGTTGCGGGTGGCACCGAAGGATTGCCAACGACGTCGACCCGCGCCTGGGCGACCGGGATCGATTGGCTATCAGCTTCGGTAATGACGCCCGCCACTCGGAACGTCCCGGTGGGAAGGACGATGATCTCGCGCGATGAGAAGAGCGAGTTGAACCGGGCCTGCAGAATCGCGTCTCCGGCCGAAACCCCCGTCGCGCGCCCCCCTGTCACGGTGAGCACGGTCGTCCTGTTACTCATCCACAAGACTTGTTGCGTCACGTCTTCGCTCGACCCATCGGTGCGATGGGCGATCGCGGTGAACTGGGTCTGTTCGCCAGGAGCGATGGAGGAGGGGCCAACGATCTCCACCCGGCTGGTGCCGACGGGTGGTGGGGTGGTTCCCCCGGTTCCTGGCAGGCTGGGACCCGTGGGCGAGCGGTCGCACGCGAGGACGGCTGCCGCAAGGAGGGCGGTCGCAGCGATGAGGTATCGCGCCGTTCCCATAGTGTCCTCCAGTTGCAATAGCGGGAAATGGCAGTGGTCTAGTGCAGCACGGCACGAGTCGGTTCGTGACTCGTCGCCAGTGTGGTCGAGCGGGGTTGGGTCTGTCTTGGGGCTGCGGTGGTGTTCCTGTGGTTTTTGGTAATTACAATCTGCGCGTCACGCGCCATTAAGGTGTGTCGGCCGCAGCCGACGGCCGAGCAACGATTACCATCCCGTCGCTTCCTCCGCTCGTCCAGGGTGCACGCAACTGCACGCCTGCACGCGGGACGTCGTCGGTTTGACGGGGTGATTCGCCGTCAGATGCAATTCGGTCGCGGGCTCGACGGGATTTGTATTTTCACGTACATCTCTGCACTCGAGCTTTGACGGCGCGGAAATGAATGGGAGTCGCTGTATGACGTCTAAGCTCTTACCGCACAGCCGCTTAGGTGGTGTCGGCAGGATTCTGTGCAAGTCGGCACCAGAGTTGCCCCTAGAGGGCGGCATGACAACCAAACCCGAAGCGGTACCGGCTGCCGCAGTTCCAAACTTCCTGAATATCGACAGCCGTGTGCCCAGCGCACTGCGCGATCTGCTGGCCGAAGCAGACGGTTGTCTCAAGATGGGCTTTCTCCTGGGCGGGACGGTCTGTGCCCAGCGGGCCATCCAGAGCCTGCTCTCACTCGAAAGCGTCAACGGGGCCAATGACGATGCCCGTCTTCGCGCGTTGAGCGACAAATACCCGAGCGTGCCAAAGGTGTTGTTCGCGGTCTGCGCGCGCTTCCGCGACGCCTCGTCAACGGAGCAATCGCCGCTCGACAAGGAGCGCTTGAACCTCCTGATGGTGACGCTGAAGCTGATGCTGTACGAGGTCTACGTAATCGCCAAGGAGCGTACGGAATCGCTGGAGTTCCTGCAGAGGATTCTGGAGCGGCTGGACGGGGAAAACTCAGTCGCGCAGTCGTCGGCCGTCCTCGCCTTCACCAAACAGTAGTCGCCTCGAGGATTACGCCCCAAAGGGCGCGTGGGTCTGGTGGGACCCACGCGCCCTTTTTGTTTGGGTGCGCCACGGGTGCGACGGGTGCGACAGGTGCGGCGGGTGCGGCGGGTGCGGCGGGTGCGGTGCGGTGCGACGGGTGCACGGGTGCCCAGGTTCACGGGTTCGGGTGGCTGGTGCATGCGGGTGCGGATGTACCGATGCACCGGAGGGCGCCGGCGTTAGTGTCGGTTTCTTGTCACTAAGTCAAACTCTTGACGTCAACGAGTTGACTAATCGCACCCTGTGCCCCTGTGCACCTGTGCACCGCACCGCACCTGCCGCACCCCTCGCACCTGTCGCACCTGTCGCACCCGTTACCACATCCATCCGATGCGGCCGAGTGAGGCGACCTTCTTGTTCGCTGGGGTCATGGGTGCTTCCTGGTCCGGGCCCAGGAGATCGCGCGAGAGACGGTCGAACTGCGCCGCCAGATCGGTCTTGCCGGTAAGTGCGAGGGGGACTCCCGAGTTGAGCGCAGTCGATACGATCTTGTAGTCGCTCGCGAACGTGTAGTCCACCGAGTACCCGAGCGCTCCCTCAATCTGCTTTGGTGGAATGGGATAGGGCTCCGCCGCACGATTGAGGATGATGCGCACGCGATCCTTCTGCGTTCCGATCTGCCGCAGCCGATTGAGGAGCCGTTGCGCGTTGCGAATCGACGGGACATCCGGCGTGACGACCAGAAAAACGAGTTGCGCGGTGCTCAGCGCGGCCTGTGACTGCGGGTTGACCAGGTTGCCGGCGTCGATCAGAACGTACTCGTAATTTCGCGACAGAATGTGGAACATCTCGCCAATCGCGCTGGCGTCGGGAGCGGCCGGGCGATCAAATTGATCCGACCCGGCGAGAATCTCGAGCCCGGACTTGTGCTTGACGACGAGCGACTGCAGCATGTGGCGGTCGAGCCGCGGCAAGTTGTCGATGGCGTCCAGCAAGCTGTATTTCGGCCGCACTCCCAGGAACAACGCCACCTCACCGAGCCCAGCCTTCAGGTCCACGATGACGGTCGGTCGCTTCCCGAGGCGAGCGATATCAACCCCGCAATTGACGGCGATGGTGGTCGTGCCCGCCCCGCCCTTTCCTCCCAGGAAGACCATCGTCTTGGCGAGCGGCGTGTCCTGCGTCGAGTCGCGGCGCGACGCCGCGCGGCGAATGGCGTCGCTGAACGACTCGTCGGACGGCAGCCAGGTCAGGAACTCGTTGACCCCGGCTCGCATCGCTCGGAGAATGAGATTCGGGTCCGCGCTCTCGGCGACCGCAATGATGCACGCTTGTGGCGCCCAACTGCGCAATTGCTCGATGCTCAGCATCGCTGCTGCCGAATCGCCACGAATGTCCGCGACCACGAGGTCCGGCGGCGCGCTTTCGCGTCGAATGGGTCCCAGGACTGGCGTGATCGGAATTGCACTCGCTCGCAGCAGATGCCCGATCTGCGACTGGAACTCGTTGTCCTCGCTTACAATTCGACCCGACAGTTGACTCATGATCGTAAACCCGGGGAAGCGCACAGGCGAAGATCCGACGGTAGCCGGGTCCCGTTCCCCTGCGCGGGACGCGCAACGCAGAGCAACCGTTGTGCCAGACCATGCGTCTACAGGAATTACACCAAATGGCCGATGCAATCGTGTAACGGCGCAGCATTTGGGGGCTGGCCACGCCGGGCCCGTCACCATGCCGAAAGACGGCGGACAGAACTGTAAGCAGGAACGCGGAATTTGTGCGCGGCGGTCAGCCGGCGTAGTAACAAAACCGAGGGGACGGTAACATTTGACGCCATGAGCGCTGCCCTTCGAGCTTGGAACGGGGCTTGCCAGACTAGATGGGTTGGTCAGCTCCGACGGCTGGTAGCGCCGTGGCACATAAGCAAACTCGACGAATGTCTCTGATTATCGCGATCGAGCCGGACCGGGAACAGGCCGCCCAGCTCAAGGATCTCGTTCGCCGCCATACGGCGGCCGAGTTGATCCTGGCTGACACGACCCAACATGCCATTTCGGCAATCGGTCAGCGGATACCGGACTTAGTCTTGATTCCTATGTTCTTGTCGCCTGAAGACGACGAGGCCTTGACGTCGGCGCTCAGGGCCACGCAGGCTGCGGCGCACGTGCAGACATTGACCATTCCATTGCTCGGGACGCCGGAAACTCCCAAGAGCGTGCCGCAAAGCGTGCTTTCTCGTTTGCTTGGTGACCAGCCGCGACCCGCGTCGCCGGATAGCTGCGACCCCAAGATTTTTGCCGAGCAGATCACGGAATATCTCGAGCGGGTTGCCAAAGAACGCCCTGCCTCCGGCAATGGCCATGGCCACCCAAGCCCGAACTCGGGAGTGCGGAAGCCCAAAGTGGCGGCGCCACCGCCACCGCGCCACGAATCGCCACCGCCACCGCGCCACGAATCGCCACCGCCACCGCGCCACGAATCAAGTCCGGCGTCAGGAAGGCGATTGCGCTGCCAGCCTCTTCGAATGCAGCGAAGCCGGTCGAATCGCCGGTCACCGACGTTGCCGCACTCGAGGCCGCATTAGCGCAGGTGTCGTTGGACGCGTCGTCGGCGAAGGCGGCGGGCAAGCCCAGCGCGCCCGTGGACGAGGCCGATGCCCTCGTCATGGGTTTGACGTCCTTGATGGAGCGACTGAGCGCCGAGGAACGAGAGGATGGGCCAAAGGCGACGCCGGCGCCGAGCGTCACCCCGGCCGCCACGCCGGCGAAGAGCGTGTCAGAACCTGCGAAGCCGGTCGCTCCGCCGCCGGCAGCGGCCTCACAGGCGACGAAGGCGCCTGCGCATTCAGCACCGGTGTCGGTGGAGCAAACGGCTTGGAAGGAACTCAAGGAGCTCGAATCGCTCGAGTACGCGATGCCGAAGAATGTTCTGCCTCGCGATGAAGACAAGGTCGATCCCGCCCCGCCCGCGCCTGCACCCGCAGCCGCAGCCGCACCCACACCCGCTCCTCAACCCGCACCCTCATCGGCAGCGCCCACGTCGGGCGAGTCGGAGTGGGGAGATTTGATGGAGTCGCTCAAGAAGGATCTCGGGCGGTAGTCATCAGTTTCCAGTTGTCAGTTCAAAGAAGTGCTTCGCTTCGAACTGACAACTGATCACTGATCACTGATCTGTGGTTTCTAACCGGCAACCGGCAACCGGCGACTGGAACTGTCAGGGCTGTATTCTGACCTGGACCAGCTTTCGAAACTTGACCGGGACGCCGTCACGGGTGGCGGGTTGATATCGCCAATTCCGGCTCGCCGAGAGCGCCATGTTGTCGTACTTGGGATCCATCGGGGTGCGAATCGTCGCCGCCTCCACCTCGCCTTTTTCATCGATCACCACTTCGACGACCCCTTGAATCTGCGCCAGCGGCTTGCGTGGAAATGCCGGCAGCACCTGTCGAATGATTGAGGGCGGAACGATGTTGGCGTCGGTCACCGTGAAGATGCGCGCTGGCGGCGGTCCGGCCGATGCGGCGGCCGTAGTCGGCGCTGAGGCGGGCGCTGATGCTGGCGTTGCGATCGCGGCCACCGCTGTCTCGCTGAGATCGAGAAAGCCCTGAGCCAGCGTCCGCAGATCGGAAAGCGGTGGCTGCGTGGCGAGCGGCGCGACGTCCGGATCGCCCAGTGTCTGCAGAACCTGCGAGAACCCCTCACTGGCGACATCATACGCCTTGCGATCGTAGGCGGCTTTGGCCTCGTTGTATTTCTGCTGAATGATCGTCGGCAGCACGCGCTTACGGACCTCGCTGAACGCCGTGCGCACGCGAGGCGAGACGTCCGATCCGGCCGGCGTGTACGACGGCGCAGCTGATACGACGGCCGCAATTGCATCCTCCGCCTCGGTCGAACGTCCAAGCGCCAGCAGGCACAAGGCGCGGTACTGCTCCACCGTTGGAACGTCGGCGCTGGCCACGCCGGTCGCGCGAATTCGATTCAGGGCTGCCAGCGCGCGCTCGTACTCGGCAGAGGCGTAAAGTTCACGAGCGCCGCTCAGGGTGTCTTGCGTTTGTGCGGTCGTCGGCGTGACCGCAACGGCCAGGAGCCAAAGGGCGGCTGCAAGGATCATTCGGCGTGTCATCGCTTCCTCAAGTCGACGCTGAGCCGCGTCGGGGCCGTAAGGGTAACCGTCGCTGTCATCCGCTGTTCGCCCAGCTCGGGATTGCGGAACACGACTTCATGAGTCCCGAGCGAAACGGGTAGGTTGCCGATCGGCGTGTCGCCGACCTTTTCTCCGTCCACGAACACTTCCGCCCACGGGATTGCGTTGAGCGCGAGTGTGCCCTTGGGGAATTCCAGAACGATTGCGGCGTTGTTGCCCGCCCCTACCTGGACCGTTCGGGTAATCCGATAGCCGAGCGACTGATTGACGATCTCGAGTTGGTGCGCACCCACTGGTAGCGTCAGTCGTCCGCCCTGGCTGCTGCCGAGCAGTCGGCCATTCTCGAAAATGTCAACGGCTGCGGGCGCGCTGATGGCAATCGCACCGGTCGTCGGTGGGGGAGGCGTGGCCTCGAACTCGACGTTGATGTTGGCGGTGAGCCCGGCCGCGACGCTGACGCTCCGGGAAACGGATCCTCCCTGCCCATCCGAAAGCTGCACCGTGTGACGACCCACGGCGAGTTCACTCACGGTCAAGGGCGTGATGCCGCGACGCGTGCCCGCAATCGTGACGGTTGCGCCTGGCGGGGTGCTCCGAATCTCGATCTGACCAGTGGGTGGCCCGAGCGGCGCGATCGGCGTGCTTTCGGCGACCGGTTCCGGCATCGGAGGGGCAAGGTTCACCGGCGGTGGTTCAGGCGCTGGCGCCGCGGACGCTGGTTCGGCATTGACTTCCGAGAATCGATTGGTGGCCGCCCATCCTGCGCCTACGACCGCAACCAACAGCCCGGCGGCAATGCCCATGCGCTTCCAGTCGCGTGTCGGCGTCATGGATATGGATCCGCTCAGGAACCCCGGCGACGGGGCAGGTGTTGCGTCGTCCACGCGAGGCTCGAACGGTTCGTGGGCGACGGGTGAAACAGGTGCGATCGGTGCGACAGGTGCGATAGGTGCAACGGGTGCGGTGCGTGCGACGGGTGCGACGGGTGCGGCGGCCACGACGGCTGCGGCGACTGCGCTCGGTGGCGCAGCAGGCCTTTGCGGCGGAGGCGCGGGAGCGGCCACTACGGCTTCGGGCTTCGCCGCCGCCGCGATCGGTTGCCGACTCACGGGCTGAGACGCGAGGTCGACAGGCTCCTGACAGAGAGCGAGAAACGCCTGGAGATCCGATGGCGACAACTGGTATTTGCTTTCCCCTAGTGCCTTCTCGAGCTCTGCGTACGCCTCGACCGCCGTTGCAAACGAGGACCGCGGGTCGAGCTGCAGTGAGCGCGACAGCCATGCCCTCAAGCCGTCCGGGAGCGGCGTGGAATCGGTCACCGCCGACATCGCCCACGCTGACTCCATGAGGTCTTTCAAACGCGCTGGGTATTCCTCGTCGCTGAGCGGTCGCCCAAGGATGATCGACAGCGCGACGACCCCCATCTGCGTGACGTCGGCTCGTTGGTTGAGCGCCACCGGCGGACTCAACGGTGGGCACGCGATGCGGAACGTCTTCCACAAGCGATCTGGACTCAGCTTGAGACGTTCGATGGCGCCCCCCAGCACGTATTCGACGACGATCGCCCGGGCGTCCGGGGTGATGACGATGCGTTCGGCGGCAATGGCACCGTGGGCCACCGGCCCGTATTCGTGGAACTTGCACACCGCTGCCGCGATTTGCCTAATCAGGCTCCATTCGGCACTGCCGTCGAGGGCCAGGCCGCGGCGCTCGGACGTGAGCAGCAGCTCTGACAGGCGAACGCCTGGCGTTGGATCGGAAGCCACAACCAGAGTCGCGGCCGGGTCGCTCAAGCGTTCGACCGTTCGCACCCGTGCAACGGCCGCATCACGAAAGTCGGCAAGCCGCGCCGCGCGTTCGCGAAGGGCTTGTTCGAAGCCATCCGCACTGGCGAGATCGCGATGGAGACAAAGAATTTCGAGCTTATCGACACCCGAGGCATCAGCCATGCGGCGCCGCTCGCCGAGGCCGTCACGAAAGGCCGTGGCTCGGAGAGGCGAAGAGGGGGCGGGAGTCTGGTTCATGAGATCGGTTCCTTTCGGTCCGGGCTGAGACCTTGCGGGAAGTGTGCCGTTGGCCGAGGTGCCTTGCCAAACCCTAAGACCCTATTTTTCAACGAGTTACGACTACCAGCTGAGCCTGATGGTCATCCTGTGAATTACAGGACTGTTAGTGGTGTGCGAAAACCGAATCTGGTGCCGGCGCGTCACACTTGAGGGCCCAATCAGCGTCGTCCGACGGCTAGCTCAGCAAAACACACTCGGTCAGACGATTAGCAGGCCTTGGCGGGCTTGTTGCAGCCCGTCGGTTCGGAGTCGCATGGCGCGCGCCGGGCTTTGCCCCGACCTTCGATTTCTGCATCCAGGCCATACGGCCGTGGCCGGAACGGCGTGCGACGGGATGGTTGTCCGTACGGCCTCGCGCGCCGTCGGCCGGCTCAGGGGCTTTCTCATCGATCGCGCCACTCAACGGATCTGCTATCTCGTCGTCGAAACCTGGGGTCTGTGGGGGCATACCAGACTGGTCCCCATCACCGTGGCACGCATTGACTTCGAAGCACGGGCCATCGAGCTGCTCGATGAGGAGCAGGCCCATGGCGTGGAGCGCTTCAGACCCGAGCAGTTCGAGGCCTATTCGCAAGAAGAACCAAGACACTTTTGAGCGAGGACCGGTGCTTGGGTGAGATGTCAACCCAAGATGGCGACCGGGAGGCGATCGTTGATACGATTCGCTCACTATGACTCGACTCACCCTGCTCCCGGTCGTGGTGACCGCCTTCCTGACGGCTGTCGTCGGCTGTGATCGGCCAGAGGCGCCTCCCGCCGCCGCCGCTGCGCCTGCCGCCGACCCGTTCGCTGACAAGGTCCAGGCGTTTCGCGACAAGCATGAGGTCGACTACAAGCGCGACTGGGTCAGCATTGCCGGTCTCCACTTTCTCGAGGCTGGCACGCACACGGTCGGGAGCGGCGTGAAGAACGACATTGTGCTGGCGGCGTCGGTGCCCGACACGATTGGCAGACTCGTGGTCAAGGGCACGAGCATTCATTACCTTCCTGCCACCGGCGCGAACGCGACCGTCAAAGGCGAGCCGGTCAAGGGCGCGGTCTGGTTGAAAGAAGAAGGCAAGCCTCCGGCTCCCGAGGTGATCATTGGCGATGTTCGCCTGGTGGCCCACCTCAGTGGCGAGCGGCTGTCGCTTCGCGTCCGCGACCCGAATGGACCGCTGGCAAAGGACTTTCGTGGGTTCTCGTGGTTCCCGATTGAATCGCGACACCGCGTGACCGGCAAGTTCATCCCGGATGCGGCACCAACCAAGAAGCAGGTGCTGAACACCTTCAACGACGTCGACACGTACACGACCGAAGGCGTGATCGAGTTCACGCTCGAGGGGCAGACGCTGCACTTGCGCCCGTTCACGACCCGACCCAAGCGCTTCTACATCGTGTTCCGCGATGCCTCCGCCGGCCAGGAAACGTACGAAACGGCGCGGTTCCTCTACGCGGACTTGCAGGACGATGGCACGGCGGTGCTCGACTTCAACGAGGCGTACAACCCGCCGTGCTCGTTCAACCCGTTCACGACGTGCCCGATTCCACTAAAGGAGAACATCCTGCCGGTGAAGATTCTCGCTGGTGAGAAGGCGTATCCGATTCACGTGTTGCCGCCGGAGGCGACACGCTAGGCGCTACTACCGTCGCTTCGCGCCAGCGATGAACTCGGCGGGTGTCTCCACGCGGATACCGTGTCGGAGAGCGGCAAGAAAGTGCCGCCGATTGTCGGTCACGATCACGCCGGCGCCCGCGGCGCGCGCGACCTCGGCGATATGCGTGTCGTAGATGCGCCCGCCCGCGATCGGCTCGTGCGCTGCGGCCTTCAACAGCGGGACGCGATCAGCCGCGGGAAGGTCGTGCACCGCGATTCGCGCGAACACTTCTTCCTGGAGCAGTCGCACGGCGTCTGACGGCGGCAGCCGAAACTCCGGTGGTAAACGCGTCGCGACTGAAAAGAATTCGAGGCAGCAGTGCCAGGCGGTGCCCGCGCCGGTCGTCGTTTTCTCCGCGACGCCGTGCATGATCCGCTGCGCCGGCGCGCTTTGCGGACCGAAGTCCACGAGTCCGGCGAGCAGCACGCTCGTATCGAGGAACACGGTTACGGCCAACGATTACGCTCCTCCTCGACGAGCGCGGCGACATCGATGACCGGCCGGGAATCGGGCGCGACGACTGGTCGAGCCACCAGACGGCCACTCACGCGCACGATCTGGGGGCCGTCGGCGACGCGCTCGAGTCGAATCCCGAACTCGTCGACCGACAGTTCGAGCGTGGTGCCGGGCGTCAGCCCGGCCCGTTCGCGAACGGATGCCGGAATAACCACCCGCCCTGCCTTGTCGATGGTAGTTCGCATGGCATTAATCTACCATTTCGAGGGTTCTCCACGATGGTTCTCCACGGAGGTTCTTCCCGGAGGTTCCGCGAGAGTACCCGAGGTTTCTCCCCCAGGGACGACAGTAACGAACTGCCGTTGAACCATCGTCGAGAACCTCCGTCGAGGACAATCGTCGAGAACCATCGTCGAGAACCATCGTCGAGAACCCGCCGTCCCCAGCGGGCATGACACGAACGTCGGCGTGCGGAGGCATGTTTTCGCGTCTTCCTGTGAACGTGCCAGGTAAAGCGCGAACCTCGTCCGTCTAAGATGTCGGGGAGCTCAAATGCCAGAAAGCGACGGTGGCCGCCGGCTCCATCCACGCCTGCGAGTCGTCCGCAACGGCGACCGATCGGTCAATGCGCTGCGGTCCGATAGTTCCACGACCGTCGTGTGCGCGTTGCCGGCGACGGTGAAGGCTGGCGGCGTCCTCACGGCGCCCGCGCTCGCGGCGTCATCGCCAGACGATTTGGCGGCGCTGCGCGGCAAGGTCGCGGCTCCCAAGACCCGATTGCCCCGCCGCCGGAAGATCGAAGAGCAACCCAAGGCTGACCACGCCTATGTGAACGTGTTGATCGAGCTCTACCCCGAGCGATTGGGCTTCTCTGCCGACACGTACGCAGCAGCCCGTGAACGCCTGGGAAAGAAGCTGCGATCCGCGATGGCGAGGGCCACCGACGATGGGATCAGCGCTGGCCTGCTGGAGCGGCGGAACTTCGTGTCGGCCACCGTCCCCATCTCGATGCTCGACACGCTCGAACGCGACCCCGCGATTGCGTTCGTGCATCCCGTGGATGCCTTGAAGCTCGATGCGCCGGCGACGAAACCAGCGGAGGCGCCACTCCCGCGGTCAGTCGGGCGTGCCACCACGCACGGTCGAGGCAAGGGCGTCCTGCTCGGACTCATCGACGTCGGCGGATTCGACTTCGCGCATCCCGACTTCCTCGACGACAAGGACAGGACGCGATTTCTCGCCATCTGGGATCAAGGAGGGACGCGCCGCGACCCGCCTGCCAAACGCGGCTTCAACTACGGATCCGAGCTCACCAAACAACAGATGAACGCTGCGATCGTCGCTGCTAGGAAGCGGGGCGTGCCGCCGGCAACGCTGCTCGAGCCGCAATCGCAGATGTCGTCCAGTTCTCATGCGACGCACGTGGCCAGCATCGCGGCTGGTAACCGCGGCGTTTGCCCTGAGGCCGCGATTGCGGGCGTGTTGATCGATGTCGCCCGCATCGACGATCCGATCGCGCGCCGGCGCACGACCTTCAGCGACACGAGCCGCATCGTGCACGCCGTCGAGTACCTGTTGCACCTGGCCGACGAAGAGAAGCGGGCGCTCGTGATCAACATCAGCCTGGGGACCAACGGGGGCGCGCACGACGGCTCGAGTGGCGTGGCGCGTTGGCTCGACGCCTACCTTGCCACGCCCGGCCGCGCCATCTGTATTGCCGCGGGCAATGCCGGTCAAGAGAAGGCCGAGTTCGAAGGCGATCTAGGTTGGATCATGGGCCGCATCCACGCGCAGGGGCGCGTGCCGTCCCGCGGGCTGGAAGTCGATCTGGAGTGGACGGTGGTCGGCGACGGGATCGAAGATCGGTCGGAGAACGAGCTCGAGATTTGGTACGGCGCACAGGACCGCTTCGCCGTGGCGCTCAAACCGCCGAATGGCGAGTGGATCCGGGTCAACCCGCGGGAGTTCGTCGAAAACCATCGATTGCCCAGCGGCACAACCGTGTCGATCTACAACGAGCTGTACCATCCGACCAACGGCGCCAACTACATCGCCGCCTATCTTTCCCCCAATCTCGATCCCGGCAGCTACCGCGGCATCGAGTCCGGCGTGTGGAAACTGCGCTTGATTGGCGAAGAAGTCCGGGATGGGCGCTTCAACGCCTGGATCGAGCGCGACGATGTGGCGGAGTTGGAGCCGGTGAGCGGCCGGCGCGTGTTTCGCTTTCCGTCGTTCTTCACCGAGCGCAGCCACACCGACTCGCATTCGATCAGCTCGCTGGCCTGCGGGTTTCGCATCATCGCAGTATCCAACCTGGACGATGCGCGGCAGCGTATCAACGCGAGCAGCAGTCAGGGGCCGACGCGCGATGGGCGGCAGAAGCCCGAGATCGCGGCACCAGGAACGGAGATTGTGGCCGCCAACGGCTTCGCGCATCCCGATGAACCCTGGATTGCGATGACCGGAACGAGCATGGCGAGCCCGTACGTGGCGGGCATCGTCGGGCTGATGTTGGGCGCCAATCCCGGCCTGTCCGCGGCGCAGTGCGCCGGCATCCTGCTGCGAACGGCGAGGCCGCTGCCGGGCGCGTCGTACGACTGGGGCAACGATGTGGGCTTTGGACGAATCGATGCCGTTGCCGCCGTCGAAGAGGCGCTGGGGGCCAACGATCGACGGGAGGTTCGACCGCGAGGTCGGCGATGAAGCTTCGCATTTTCGAGTCGGCACAGGGCGACTGTCTACTGCTCGAGGGCAAGGACAAGAAGCTCGTTCTGTGTGACGGCGGAATGCAATCGAGCTTCAAGTCGCATGTTCGAGACGAGCTGGCCAGGCTTCGCACCAAGGGAAGAGAGCTCGAGTTCGTGTACGTGTCGCACATCGATAGCGATCACATTTCAGGCGTCATGCAGCTGCTCCAGGACGAAGTGGAGTGGCGGGTGTTCGATTTTCGGTCGAGCCTCGACGACGGGGCCGCGACGAAACCCAACGTGCCGCGTCCGCCGGTCGTCAACGGGCTGTTGCACAACTCGTTCAGTGATCAGATAGGCATCAACACCAGCCGGGAAGTCGCGGATCTGCTGGCCGTCGCTGTACCGTCGTTGCTGGCGAGCGCCAATCTCGATTTGGTGAATGCGGCGCTGGCGCTGCAGGACATTGCCGTCTCAATCCCTGAAGCCATCACAGTCTCGCGGTTGTCCGCACCCGATGCACTGGATATTCCAGTCAACCGCGTGCCAGGGCTGAGCACGACCGGGAGGCTGCTCTTCTTTCGCGACACGGTTCAGTCGTTCAGGGTCGGCGGCATGCGCTTTACCATCGTCGGGCCGGGAGAGCAGGAGCTCACCGACCTCAAGACCGGATGGGTCAACTGGCTGCGGGACAACAAGACTCGCGTGCGCGACCTGCGGCGGGAGCTCAAACGACGGATCGATGAATTCAGCAACGGCACGCCCGGTTCACCATTCGACCTGGGCGGTTGGAATGGCATCCCCGATTTCCAGCACGTGACAGCGCCCAACGTCGCCTCGCTCATGTTCATGGTCGAGGAAGACGGCAAGCGCCTGTTGCTGACCGGGGATTCGCAGCAGGAGAAAATCCTGACCGGGCTCCAGCAGACTGGCTTCCTCGGCAATCAGGGCCTCCACGTGGACGTGCTGAAGGTCCAGCACCATGGCTCCGAGCACAACATGGACCCGCACTTCGCCCGGCAGGTGTCGGCGGATCACTACGTGTTCTGCGGCAACGGGCTGAACGGCAATCCGAACCCGGAAGTCATCGACTTCGTCTTCAACTCGCGACGGGGCGCGCCCAGCGAGCGGGCGCTCGCCCCAATTGCCAACGGGCGTCGGTTCCACTTCTGGTTCAGCACGACGTCGGCGGCGCAGGATCCTGACAGCGCGCGCCGCGTGGCGTTCAAGGGGCTTGAGGATCACGTCAAGCAACTACGGCAGTCGTCACAGGGGCAGCTCGTCCTTCACT
Organism: uncultured Acidobacteriota bacterium; assembly: GCA_963802675.1. Classification (GTDB taxonomy): domain Bacteria; phylum Acidobacteriota; class Vicinamibacteria; order Vicinamibacterales; family UBA2999; genus JACCSI01. The sequence continues at coordinate 680,498 of CAWDJL010000009.1, read as the reverse complement.
TCAACCAGGCAACAGCGATCGAGCTCAAAATTCAGTAGTCGGGTTGACATTTGACCCAAGCCTGTCGATACTTGGGTCGATATTCGACCTGAGCCGCAGACGGCGGATCACATGCGCCAGACCGACGAGGATTTTCGCCGCGAAATCGAATCACATCTGGCGCTCGAAACCGAACCGCCTGATCGCGGAAGGGCTCAGCCCGTTCGAGGCACGCGATCGGGCGCTGCGCCGGTTCGGCAACGTGACCCGTACGCGCGAACGCTACTTCGAGGCGCGGCGATTCCAGTGGTGGGATGATGGGCGCCGCGACTTACGCCTCGGCCTGCGGGCATTGGCTCGCGCCCCGATGTTCGCTCTTACCGCCATCACCTCGATTGCCCTCGGGATTGGGCTGGACATCGCCATGTTCACCGTGGCGAAGGACCTGCTCGTCCAGGCGCCAGCAGGCGTGCGGGATCCCGATCGCCTGATAGACATCAGCCAGGGCGACGACTTTGGCATCAACGAGGTAGCGTTCGGGACCTATCGGGACCTGGCGAATGCCACGACGCTGATCGATGTCACCGCCTACAAGCCCTTTCCGGAACCGATGGGTGTGGTCTTCGATCAGGGTGCGGAGCGAGCCTTCGGACATCAGGTCACCACCAGCTACTTTGACGTTCACGGGGTAGGGGCTGCCGCTGGTCGACTATTCGATCCAGCTGACGGCGGCGCAGCGGAGGCACGCGGCGTTGTCGTGCTGAGCGATCGCTTCTGGGCGCGGAGGTTCGGCCGAGACCCCTCGGTCATCAATTCGATGATCCTCCTGAACAAGCGTCCGACGCAGATCATCGGCATCGCGGCGGAAGGCTTTTCAGGAACGAGCCTCATGCCTGCCGACTTCTGGTGGATCCTGAAGCCGACGGCTGGCGACGAGGTGCTTGCGGCATCGGGAATCGGATGGGCACTCGTCCGAGCGCGCCTCAGGCCGGGCTTAACGATTGAGGACGCCGGCGCTGAGCTGGCGACGCTCACACGACTGTCGGATGGAGCCGGTCGGTCTCCCGGCGATCGACGCTTGCGGGTCACGGCAGCCTCAACTATTCCTGGCAACCTGTCGCAACCGCTCTCCGCGGTGCTGGCGCTTCTGATGGCGTTCGTGTCGCTGGTGTTGGTGGCGGCATGCGTGAACCTTGCGGGTCTCCTGATTGCGCGCGCGCTTGGCGGCGGCCTCGTCGCGTGAGGGACTGCATGCGGCCATTCGCGCCTGGCTCCCGTTGTTCCCAGTGCCCATTACGCTGCCGCTCGAAATTGATGTGCCGGTCGTGATGTTTGCTTTCGGCCTGACACTCGTGACCGCTCTCGGATGCGGGCTCGTTCCTGCGCTGCGGGCGTCGCGGGTGGACGTCGTGGCAACGCTCAAGAGGGATGGGCCAGGTGTCACCGGCCGATCTCGGCTGCATCATGCATTTGTCGTCTGTCAGATCACACTGAGCGTTGTGCTCGTGGCCGGAGCTGCGGTCTTTGTAAAGGCCGTGCACTCAGCGTCGACGTTCGATTCTGGGTTCGACGAGCGCGACGTGACGCTCGCCGAGCTGGATCTCGCGCTTGGCGGCTACAGCAGGGCCTCGGGAGATCCGTTTACTAGCCAAGTCCTCGCCCGGGTTCGTGCGATTCCAGGCGTTGAGCAGGCCAGTGCAGCGGCGCTTCTACCGACCGGAGGGGCCGTGCGTCTTGGGCGTCTCGCCCACGTGGGTGGGAGCGATGCGCGTTCATTCCTCGACGCGTCGTGGAATGCGGTCGAGCCCGGGTATTTCTCGACATTGAGAATTCCGCTGGTGGCCGGACGCGACTTCGATGAAGACGACCGCCAAGGCCATCGGCCTGTGATCATCGTCAGTGAGACAGCGGCACGGCAGTACTGGCCGGGACAATCAGCGATCGGCCAGCGACTGTGGTTGCATTCAATGGAGAGGGGCCGAGAGGCCGAAGCCGTAGAAGTCGTCGGGCTCGTTGGTGACGTGCGGTTCTACGCGAGTCTCGGCTCGCGGCCGATGGTCTACGTCCCACTCGCTCAACGTCACGTGACGCGTGTCACGCTCGTCGCGAGAAGCGCAGCGGGCGTGCCGATCACGGCTGCCATCCGAGACGCTGTAGTAGCGACCGATGTGAACTTACCCATTCTCACGCTGCAAACGCTGGAGGAAGCCGCAGCGGTTGCCCTGCTGCCGCGCCGGCTGGCAGCAGGGGTGTCGGCGGGCCTCGGTGTGGTTGCGATGTTTCTCGCGGCATTGGGGGTTTACGGTGTCACGGCCCAGATGGCGACACGGCGCTTGCGCGAGTTCGGGGTTCGCGTCGCACTGGGCGCCACGCGGCCGACGGTGATCGGAATCATCCTGAAACTCGGGATGACGCTCGTGGCAGCCGGGACGGTGCTAGGGCTGATTCTTGCCGGTTCGATCGGCTGGGGGTTGGCCAGTGTCCTCCATGGCTTCCCGGCTCAGCCTCGACGATACTCATGTCGAATTGTTCTCCCTCAGGAGCGACTACTCGAGACGAGTTTTCAGGTGAAGCTTCGCTAGTAGAGGGAAGAAGGAGGAACGTATGAAATATCTATGTCTAATCTATTCGGATGAAACGATCTGGCCGCGCTTGTCGAAGCCGGAGACGGACGAGATGATGTCCGAATACCTGGCCTTCACGGCGTCGATCAAGGAGAGCGGGCACCATCTGGCCAACAATCGACTCCAGCCGACCCGCTCGGCCACCTCGATTCGCCTTCGCAATGGCAAACTGTCGACGACGGATGGGCCTTTTGCCGAGACGAAGGAACAATTAGGCGGCTATTACCTCGTCGAGGCCCGTGACCTCAACGAAGCGATCCAGATTGCGTCACGGATTCCCGGCGCGCGGGTCGGCACGATCGAGGTCCGCCCCATCGCGCCTGTCCCCGCAGAATAGCTGAACAAAAGGGGCCTGTCGGCGAGCCATGAACTCGACGCCATGAGCAAGGCGACGATTCCTTTCGAGTCGATCTATCACGCCGAATCGCGGCGCGTGCTTGCAACCCTCATCCGTTTGCTCGGCGATTTCGACCTCGCTGAGGAAGCACTGCACGAAGCATTCGTCGCGGCGATGGAGCAGTGGCCGCGTGCTGGCGTTCCCGCCACGCCGTACGCCTGGCTCGTCTCCACCGGCCGATTCAAGGCGATCGACGCTTTGCGTCGCCGCGCGCGATTCGACGCCGCTCTCATCTCGTTCGCGAATCGAGTCGAGGCCGCGACGCCGGACGCCGACGTCTCCGAAGGCTGCGACGACCTCGAGGACGATCGACTGCGGCTGATCTTCACCTGCTGCCATCCGGCGCTCCCGCCGGACGCTCATGTCGCACTCACCCTCCGCGAGGTATGTGGGTTGTCGACCGAAGAGATCGCTCACGCGTTTCTCACCCGGCCGCCCACGATCGCGCAGCGGATCGTTCGCGCCAAGGCCAAGATTCGCGAGGCGCACATTCCCTATCGGGTGCCGCCTCGCGTTGACCTGCCAGGGCGGCTTGATGCAGTGCTGCAGGTGATCTACTTGGTCTTCAACGAAGGCTACTCCGCGACCTCCGGTGATTCCCTGACGAGAACCGACTTGTCGAGCGAGGCGATTCGGCTCGGACGACTGCTCGTTGATCTGCTGCCCGAGCCCGAAGCCATTGGCTTGCTCGCGTTGATGTTGCTGCACGACTCGCGCCGCGCCGCGCGCACGTCCCCAACGGGCGAGCTGATTCTGCTCGAGCAGCAAGACCGTTCGCGATGGAACAACGCGCAGATCGCCGAAGGCGCTGCCCTGGTTGAGCAGGCGCTCGCCTCGCGTCGCATTGGTCCGTACTCGATTCAAGCGGCGATTGCGGCGGTGCACGCCGAGGCGGTGGACCCCTCAGCAACCGACTGGCAGCAGATAGCAGCGCTGTACGACGTCCTCATGCGAGTGGAACCGTCACCCCTCGTCGAACTCAACCGCGCGGCGGCCATTGCAATGCGCGATGGCCCGACAGCAGGCCTCGACCTCATTGACGGCATCCTCGCGCGAGGAGACTTGGCAAGTTACCATCTCGCGCACGCCGCGCGCGGCGACCTGTGTCGTCGTCTTGGGCGTATGCCCGACGCTAAGGCATCCTACGAACGGGCGTTAGGGCTCGCACGCCAGGATCCCGAGCGTCGCTTCTTCGAACGCAGACTTCGTGAAGTGACTTAGCAGCCCGTGGTGAAACGCCCGCCGGCATTCAACCGACGATGCATCCCCGCTGGCTGCGTTGCTCCTCCTTCAAATATGGCTGGATATTCTCAGTCGTCGCGCCTTGCCATCCCCACCCCACCGCGCAGACTACGCGCGGCGGGGGCCCCGGTCGGGGCGCCTCGTCGGTCTCGGTGCTCGCCGGGCGTTTCACCACGGGCTGCCAGGCGAGGTCCAAGTTTCCTGTCGTTCGCGCGCCGTCTCTGCGACAATCGGAAGATGAGCAGGCTGGGGAAGACGATCGTGTTGAAAGGTGAACTCCGATCGTCCGAGGACCTCACCCTCGAAGGGCGGGTTGACGGCCCCATCACCTGCGAAAACGCCGCGGTGGTCCTCACACCAACCGCGATCGTCACGGGCAGCATCATTGCGCGCGACATCACCGTATTTGGCCGCATCGCCGGTCAGCTCGTCGCGACCGAGCGCGTCACGATCCGGCGCGAGGCCGAGGTCACGGGGCAGGTCGTCTCTAAACGCTTCGTTCTTGACGACGACGCGCTGTTCAATGGTCGCGTAAAGCCGCAGCACCTCGATGCCGTGCTGGGCATCGCGCGGTATGAGCAGCGGAAGCGCGACGCGGCTGCCGCAACCAGCACCTGAGCAGTCAAGTTACAAGTTACCAGTTGCAAGCGAGCGCCAACCCTCTGTCGGCCTCTCGACTGGGCCGTTCTCTTGCAATCACACGGACAGTGACTTGTATCGCGGCGTTTTTCGATTGAAAGGCGACGCTTCAAGGGAGCCACCATGAAAAAAGTTCTAATAGCAATCTGTGCCGTGACGCTCGCGGGCACGGTTGTCGCTCAGGAAAAGAAGCAACCTGAGTCCGGCGCGATAACCGTGTCGGGTTGTGTCGCACCAGGGGCGGGCGCCGATCAGTTCCAGCTGACCAATGCGTCGATGGCCACTGCGGCTGTCGATAAGGAGAAGATGCCGAGCGACAAGCCCAAGATGGGCTTGGGTGCCACATACAACCTCGTCGGCGGGACGAGCCTCAAGGCGCATGTCGGCCATCGGGTCGAGGTCACCGGCACGGTCGCGAAGCCGGATGCCGCCGCCAAGCCGCCCGCCGGTGCCGAGACCATCCGCGGCACTTTGAACGTGAGCAACGTGAAGATGGTATCGACTACTTGTCCGTAGGTTCTCAACGGAGGTTCAACGGAGGTTCTCGACGACAGTTCTCGACGATGGTTCTCGACGAACCGTCGTCAAGAACCGTCGTCGAACTGTCGTGGAGAACGCCGTAAAGAACCGTCGTGAAGAACCGTCTATTTCTTCTCCACCTCGAGTTCGTTCTCCACGCCGAACACGCCCGTGACCTCGCGGGCTCTCACACCTGCCACTTGTTTGTCCGAGTCGTTGGCGACGACTCCGAGGAGCGTGGTGCGGCCGCCTTTCACGATGATGTGAATGGGATAGGTCCCGAATGGCTGCATGCCCGGGAAGCGCCCGAACTGCTGCGCTTCGTATCTGATCGACATCGCTCCACCGGGTGCGTAGCGAGACAGGAACTCGTCGGTGTAGATGTTGTAGAAGGTTGCCCAGCGAATGCGGTCGTCGTTCTGCGCGGCCGGAAGAATTTCGATCTTATTGGCGACTTCGTCGATGCCCGAGACGCGTTTCACGGCCGCTTCTGCCTCGCTCTTCAAGCTGCCTCGGTAGGCGAAACCTAGCAACGTGGCCGTACCGCGCTCGACGTTAAAGGCCAGAAAATCGAAAACCCCATAGTACGGCAGGCGCAGGAGCGCCCGTCGCACCGACTCGATGCGCTGTTTGTCGGCGACGCTCTGCGCCTGCGGCGCCGCGAGAGGGACCGCGTTGCCGATCGGCACGACCAGCACGATCGTCATCGCAATCCAACTGAGGATCTGAGGAATTCGCCCGTGCATGTTGCTGGACCTCGTCTTCGTCGGCGGACGCCGTCATCATCAGCGTCAAGTGCGCCGGATCTAGAGTACTCCGACCGTCGTCGACACTGGTCCTGATTCGATGCTCATCCAATGGCCGATTTTAAGGTCGCGGTGGGCGGGCCGCAGTTCAGCCAATCCGCACGGTTTCGGTGGAGCCGCCGGGCGAGGGAATCCGAAGCGTGAGCAACACCGGCCCGAGACGGATCTGGTCGCCATCGTTCACAATCCGGGGGCCTGCAATGCGCTCACCACGCACGAAGGTGCCGTTCTTGCTTTCGAGATCTTCAAGAATGGCGCTCGACGCTGTTATCGTAAGTCGCGCGTGATGCCTGGACACCCCAGGCGCATCAATCCAGACCCCGGCGTCCGGCGCACGGCCGATGATGTTTTCTCCTTCCAACAGCGGCACCTGCTTGAGATCCCAGATCAGCCAGTGGCGGATCGGGGCGAGGACCGGCGGCGGTGTGTCAGCTGATTCCTGAACCAGCGCGATGAACCAGTATCCGAATCGATGAACCGTGCGGATGTATCGTGGATCCTCCGATGCATCGATGAGGGCTCGGCGCACCTCCGCGATCAGACTAGCGAGGTTCGTATCGAGCACGTATGTCGACGGCCACAGATGCTGCTGCAGCTCCCCCCGAGACATGGCACGGGTGCGGTTCTGGATCAAAACCAACAGCAGGTCGTACGCCTTTGGTGACAAGTGGAGTTCCTCGTCGCCGCAAAGCAGGCGTCGCGTACGCCAGTCCAGTGTGAACCGATCGAAGCGGAACGTAATCGACCTCCGAGCGGGCCGAAACGTGTCCCTCAGCGCCGCGCAAGAATTCTAACAGCGTGATGACCGATCGGGAGCCTATGATCAGGTCAGATGCCGACGAAAGAATGCTTTAGTCGTCTGCTGTGTCGCCTGTGGGCGCTCCCAGCCACCGCCGTCGGCCTGTCGTTGGCCACGGCTGCCTGCTATGGCGGGAGGGTCCGGGTGGTCGGCGGCGTGGTGGAAGCGTACGGACCGCTGCTCGGCTGGGGCCTCCGCTGGTTGGTTCCTGTGCCGGGCGGCGCGGAAGCCATCACCCTGGGACATGTGGTGCTCGGACGCGATGCGCGCACGCTGCGGACGACGCGCGCGCACGAGCGTGTTCATGTCAGGCAGTATGAGCGGTGGGGACCGCTTTTTCTGCCCGCCTATTTCGCGTCCAGTTTGTGGGCCCTCGCGAGCGGCGGCCATCCGTATTTCGACAACATGTTCGAACGTGAGGCGTGGTCGAGCACACGCTACTTCCCAGCCACTACGACGCGCGTCTTCGACAGCAGTTCGAATGCGCGCTGATGCTTCTCGGTAAAGAGCGCGAACAGCACATCGACAAGGAAGATCTCCAGAAACATCGGCAGCTGCCGTACGATTGCCTGGCCCAGACCGATCCGCGCCCCGGACTCGCGCACGACGCGAAGACCGCACAAATACTTGCCAAGGGTTTGTCCAATCATGAGCTCGCCGAGGATGGTGCAGACGGCAAACGACCAACTGACGCCGACGATGCCGGCAAGCAGCGCGAATGGCGCGATCTCGGGCGGCAACAACGCCCACGCCAACCAGACCACGGGTGCGAGGCCGACGAAAACGACGATCACGTCAATGATCTTTGCGCAGACTCGACTGCCGAACGACGCGCTCACCAGTGGGACGGCGCTCAGGTACGATTCAGCCAACACCCGCGGATCCCCGAGCTGATGTAGCACCTCTTCCTCGGTCTGTCCGGCAGCTCGCCGCTCGGCGATGTGCCCTCGCAGTTCGATTGCAATCTGCTCGCGACGAGGGGTTGCGCGCGGCAGCGCATCCAGCACGCGGTCCACGTAGCTCTCAGCCGTCATCGTCATTGTCAGCTCCTCAGCAGTTTTGCCATGGCCTTTGCAAACGACGTCCATTCGTGAGTCAGCCGCGCCAGCTCGAGTCGCCCGGCATCCGTGAGCCGGTAGTACTTGCGCGGTACGCCTCGCTCAGGCGTTTCCCATCGCACGTCGACAAAACCCCCGCGCTCGAGCCGGTAGAGGACCGGGTAGAGCGTGCCGTCGGTGACCTCGAGCGCACCGTTGGTGTCGGCCGTCAGCTTCGAGACAATCTCGTAGCCGTAGGCCTCGCGCGGCGCGAGCAGGTGCAGGACGATGAGTTCGAGCGACCCACGCCTGAGCTCGCGCTCGATGCTTCGTCCGCCGTCCGGGCGGGTGACGTCCTCGGGCATGGTCGTCATGGTAGCGCAATATATTTTGTCACGCAAGATATATGACGACGCAAGGCTGGTGTTGGTTCCAGGGGCTTCGCCGCCGCCGATGGCCGACGGGGTCCAGGCCCTGGTTTTCTGCGCGAACTGCTCGCTCGGAGCGGCACCACAGGGACCGAAAGGGCGGCGAACCCTGCAGCGTCCGCGGTTACAATTGCGGTTCGATGATCGGCGGGAATCCCTCACGACGCTGCTCACTGTTCCTCGCCGTCGCGTTGTGGGGAGTGCCCGCCGATGCGCAAGAGGCGCCCGGTCGCATCATCGCCACCGTCACGACGCTCGAAGGCACCGTGCGCATGACCGGGGTGATGGTCGAATTGCGGGCAGAGGCTGACGGCCTCGTCATCGCCAGGACCGAGAGCGACGGTGCCGGTCGCGTGGAATTTCCTGATGTGCCGCCAGGCCGGTACGTCCTGGCGTCGAACCACCAAGGCTTCCTGGCGAAGGAAACAGCCGTGTTCGACGTGCGCACCGGGCAGGCGACGGAGGTCCTGTTCGACATCCAACTCGAGTTTGAATTCCCGGAGGTTACGGTTCGGGGCGACTTGCCGTCACCGACCGATAGCGTCCAGCCGGTGTCGGTCAGCGACATGCTCTCAGGATCCGTGCTCGAGTCGGCGCCGCTCGAAGGCGACGACTTTCAGAGTCTGCTGCCACTCTTGCCGGGCGTCGTCCGCGGCACCGATGGACGCTTGCGCATCCGCGGCGGCGAGGCGACCCAGGGGGCCCTGCAGATCAGCGCCGCCAGCCTCATCGACCCTTCGACTGGCGACTTCGATCTTCAGCTGCCCGGCCAGAGCGTCGACTCGGTCGAGGTCCTGACGAATCCATTCGCCGCCGAGTACGGCCGGTTTTCGTCGAGCATCACACAGATTCGAACGCGGCGTGGAACCAACGACTGGGATGTCACCACCGGTAACTGGATACCGAGGTTCCGCGGGTTCTTTCAAGGCATTCGAGGGTTCGAGCCGCGCCTGTCGGTGCGTGGCCCGTTGAGGCGGGACCGGGCGTTCATGTCTGTGGACACTCAGTTCCGCTACGTCCGGACGCCCGTCAAGAGCCTGCCCGACGAACCGGAGATCAAGCTCACGAGCTTTGATTCGTTTGCTCGGTTCGACTTCGTCCTTTCGGCCAATCATTCGCTGGGAGCGGGGGTGGTGGCGTTTCCACGTGAGGTCGCCAACGTCACCATGAATACGTTCCGACCCGAGCCTGTGACGCCCGACTTCAATCAGGCTGGCTTCTCGACGGGCGTCGCCGATCGCTATGCGCTTTGGCCCAACGTCGTGCTCGAGAGCACCGTGTCGGTCAGGCGATTTCGAGGTCGACGTCAACTCGGACGGGCAGGCGCCGATGATCTATTCGCCTGAGACGCAGAGCGGCGCTTTTTTCAACGATCAGGAGCGCGACGTCTCGAGCTTCCAGTGGGTCGAGGCGCTCAGCCTGAACGCGCGATCTCAAAGGGCAGCACGTCTTCAAGATCGGGACCGATCTCCAATGGTCTTCGTTCGACGGGGCGAGTTTCAGTCGTCCTGTGGAGGTGCGCCGGCTCGATGGCTCGCTGGCCGAGCTCACGCATTTTGGTCCCGAGAGCCCGCAGAGCGTCTCCGGCTTCGAGTTTGCCGCGTTCGTGCAGGATCGCTGGCGCATCGGGTCGAGAGTGACGCTCGAATTGGGCCTGCGCTTCGATCGCGATGCCATCGTCAAGCGGGTCAACTGGTCACCGCGTGGGGGCATGGCGTTTTCGATTCTGCCCGAGGGCCGGGGAATCCTCCGTGGTGGTTACGGAAAGTTCGTGCAGCGCACGCCGCTCAACGTCGAAGCATTTCCCAGCTACGAGCCGCGCGTCGTCACCCGCTTCGGGCTCGACAGCATCAGTCTTGGTCCTGCCATTGCGTTTGCCAATGTGCTCGACGACGATCTGCGCACGCCGGAAGCGTACGTCGGCAATGTCGAATGGGATCAGCGGTTTGGTCGGCGACTGCTGAGCAAAGTGGCCTACCTTCAGCGCATGGGCTCCCATGAGTACGTGCTGACGCCATCGCCCACCCTCGCTCAGCTGCGCGTCGGCAGCACGGGGGAGTCTCGCTACAAAGAACTCGAGTGGACGACTCGCTACCTTGGCGGCGGGCGGCGCGACCTGACGTTTTCGTACGTCTGGGCCAAGGCAACGGCCGATCTGAACAACTACGACCAGTTCTACGGCAACGCCCGGAATCCGATCATTCGCGCGAACGAACACAACCTGACGCCCCATGATGTGAGGCATCGCGTGCTGGTGCGCGGCAACATCGGGTTGCCCTGGCAATTGGACTTTGCGCCCGTGCTCGAAGTGCGATCGGGGTTTCCGTGGTCAGCGGTCGACGACTATCTCGACTTCGTCGGGCCGAGAAACACGACCGGGCGCTTGCCGACGGTGGGAAACCTCGACTTTCAGCTCTCCCGTCCGCTCCGGTTCAGGAAGTACCGGTTCCGGGCCGGGATCAAGATCTACAACGTGTTTGGCGCCTCGGCCGCTCGCGACGTGCAGAATCATCTGTCATCCCCTTTCTTTGGGCAGTTCTTCAACCCCATCGAACGCTCGATCGGGTTTGCGTTTGGGTCGATCAAGTAGTCGACGTCACTCATCAACTGAGCCCGATCATCCGTCCCGGTCAATCGATCCAAAGCTCGTTTCTCGTGACCCGACCCGTGCGGCTCATCCCGTTCAACGCTACACTCGGTCCCTTGCTGGAGGAACGATGAAGCAGTGGCTGGCGCTGACGCTGATGGGGATCGCCTTGTTGGTACCGACGTCGCCGATGTCGCTGAGCGCCACCCAGGGCGGGCCGGTCGCGCGTGGCGTCGCACGGCCGGCCCCACGCAAGGTCGACGTCAGCGACGGCGTTTATCTCTTCATGACGCAGCCGTACGGCGCCGTCGGTCTGGATGGCAACGCCATCGTCGTTACGTCGAACGACGGCGTGTTGGTGTTCGATTCGAACGGCACGCCGTCGGCCGCCGCCGCCGTGCTCAACGAAATTCGCGCGCTCACCATGCAGCCGGTGAAGTATGTCGTGCATTCGCACTGGCACTGGGATCACTGGTACGGAGCGCAAGTCTATAAGCAGGCGTTTCCGGATGTAAAAATCATCTCGCATGAGAAGTCGCGCGAGATGATGGCAGGGCCAGCGATCGCCTTCAACAAACCGGGCCTCGAGACGCAATTGCCCGGTTACATCGGCATGCTCGAGAAGAAAATCAAAGCCGGACGCGCGACCAAACCTCCGGCAGTGGACCTGGTAGCGCTCGAACAATCACTCGCAGAGGCTCGCTTTTTCCTGGATCAGAAACGGAGCGTCAAGCACATTCTCGCCGACCAGACCTTCAAAGACCGCCTCGACCTCACGCTCGGCGGGCGGGCGATTCAGATTCTGCACGCGGGGCGCGGGGTGACGCCCGGCGACGCCTTCGTTTATCTGCCGAAGGAACGCGTCGTGGTCACGGGCGATTTGCTGGTCAATCCGATCTCCTTCGCGCTGAGCTGCTATCCCACCGAATGGTTGAAGACGTTGGAGTCGATTGACGCGCTCGACACCGCGGTGATTGTTCCCGGGCATGGCGAGCCGCTGCGCGACAAGTCGCTCTTGCACGCGACCATCGACGTGTTTCGCACGCTGTCGAGGGAAGGGAAGGCCGCACGCGACCGCGGTCTCGACGTCGACCACGCCGTGGACGCCATCATGCCGGCTCTGCGGACGTCGATGATTACCATCACCGGCGATGTGCCGGCACGCAACAGCGCGTTCCGCAACCAGTTGGTCGACTGGTATTTACATCGTCTGTACGACGAATTCGCGGGACCGCTGGACGATTCGATCGCAGCGATTCCAACGCATCAGGAGACATCGCCCGCGCAGACGGCCGTCAACGAGTTGCTGGCCGCGGATCGGGCGTTTTCAGCGGTCGGCGCGAAGGCGATGGCGATCGACAGTCTGCCGGCGATGTTTGCCGAGGACGTCGTGATGCCGACGCCGCCCACGGCGTTTGCACGTGGAAAGACGGCCGCGATTGCAGCGCTGAAGGCCAATCCGGACAACGAGACCTCGCGGGCAGAGTGGGCACCAATCCGCGGGGGCGTTTCCGCCGACGGGCAGCATGGCTTCACGTTTGGCTACATGACGTTGACTCGACCCGATGCGACGCGGGTCCCCCTCAAGTACGTCGCGTACTGGATCAAGCAGTCGCAAGGCTGGCGTGTCGCCGTGTACAAGCGGGTTCGGGCGGCGGAAGGCAAGGTCTCCCGTGAGTTGATGCCCGCCGCGTTGCCCGCGCAGATGGTGGCTCCTGTGACCGACGCGGCGGCGATCGCGAAGTTCAAGCAGCAGCTCGACGCAGCGGAACGCGCCTTCTCCGACGAGGCGCAGAACATCGGCATCGGTCCAGCGTTTGCCAAGAATGGGAGTGCCGATGCCGTCAACGTGGGAGCGCCGACGTCGCCTGGTTTCACCGTGTCATCTGAAGCGATTGGCAAAAGCCTCGCGATTGGCGCATCGGGGCCAGGCAGCCCCGTGCGCTGGGCGCCAGACGATGTGATCGTGGCGTCGAGCGGCGATCTGGGCGTGACGTTCGGCATGATCCGAACGAATGGCCAGGTGCCCCCCGGTCAATCCGGCGCCGTGCCATTCATCACCATTTGGCGTCGCGCCAGTACGTCGGATCCGTGGCGATACGTCGCCGAGTAAGGCCGACGCGCGCGTTACAATTTCCCGCTGGTGACGCCTTTCGACGAGGTCTGTGCGCATCTCGAGGCGGTGCTCGACGGGGACGTTCGTCGCAGCATCGTTGCCGAGGCTTCGGATGCCGGCAATCTCGAACCTGCCCTTCTCGCGATGCGCGAAGGCATGCGTAGCAACAGCTGGAAGCTTGGCAGCCGGCCGTTCGATATTGCGCGCCTGGTGCAAAAATTCGATCGCAAGACGAGGCAGAACGGCTTTCACGTCCTGCACGACTGGGATGGCGTCGCGGATCGCGTCAACGACGACACGATTCCGGTTGATGTTCTGCACTATCTGATTGACAAGCGCGGTGCCGAGTCAGCGAGCAGGGCGGCGCTCGCGGTGCTGCTCGACTACTACTTCATGCACCTCCTGGCACTGCTGTCGCTGCGGATTTGGGACGGCGGCGATGCGGACGCGAATCTCGATCGCGTCGGTGCGCTGCTCGAACGGCTTCAGGGCCCGAACGGTAGTGGACAGCGGTTCGCGGCTGATGCAGAAACGCTGCTGCTAATCGGTACCTCACACTACGAGTTGCACGAACGCGGATACGGCGGGTTGCTGGATCGCGTGCGGACGCTCAATCGCGTGCATCGCCTCCGGATCGCGCTTGGTCACGCGGCCAGCATGGGGTCGCATTTGCGGTTTGGGTTTCACGCCACCTACGGCCGCGATACCGTGAACATGCGCAATGACAACGTCGCGGACTACCCGTGGCTGTGTTACGCGCTCGCGACCTTGATGGACGAGTACGTCCAGCTACGCCAAGCAGCGGGCCACGAGCCGACGATCAATCGCCTGCGCCTGGTCGAGGCGCTGTTCAACGGGCTGTCTGCCGATGTTCGAGCGTTTATCGGTGCGCCCCCCTCGTCGCTGGCCGGCTGTGAGGTCGAGCGCGTCGGGGTTCGCGATCGTTTGGTTGCGCTTCGGGACGATCTGCTCAGCGAGTTCGCGGCGTATCGGCCACAGGACGGGATGTATTCGCCGCTGTGCTTCTTCTTCAACTTCTCGCACAACGTCGTGAAGGGTGCCGTCGTGGATACATTGTTGACGGGGAAGGTCTGGGCGCTCGCGCTGAATGATCTGCTGACGTCGCACTCGACCGATGACGCGAGTTCGGCGCAGAAGCTCGCTCTCGCCGAAACACTGATGCGCTACGCGCGCGACAACCCGCACCACATCCGCGGGCGACTGCGTCCCGTCATCGTCTACGACGTCGCCGCGGGTCGCGAATCGTTCACGATCGCCATGCGAAAGCTGAAGGATAATGCGTGAAAAGGGGCCTGTCCCCTTTTATGCAGCTGACAAGGATTGTCACTGCATAAAAGGGGACAGGCCCCAGTCATGGGAGTTTTGATGACACGTGTGCAGAAAATTCCAGGCGGTCTGGCACTTCTCGCGATGGTCGTCGCTTCGTTGTCGGTCACCCTCCATGCCCAGGCCGAACACGCCGAGCGCATCCGCAACGCCGCCATCGTCCTCGACGAGATCATGAGCGCCGGCGATCAGGCCATCCCCTCCGGCGTGCTCAGCCGCGCCGAAGCCGTCGCGGTGTTCCCCTCGACCCTCAAGGGCGGCTTCGTGCTCGCCGCACACCGCGGCAAGGGCATCCTGAGTGTGCGCGACCGCGCGACCGGGCGCTGGTCGCTGCCCGCGTTTCTCACCGTAACCGGCGGCAGCTTCGGCGCCCAGATCGGTGCGCAATCCGTCGACCTTCTCCTGCTTGTGATGAACCGACGCGGGCTCGAGAATCTGCTCCAGAACCAGTTCAAGATCGGCGCCGATGGGTCGGTGACCGCGGGTCCGGTCGGCCGCTCGGCAGAAGCTTCGACCGACATTCAAATGCGTGCCGAGATCCTGAGCTACTCACGTGCGCGTGGCCTCTTTGCTGGCGTGAGCCTCAACGGCGCGGCGATTCGCCAGGATCGAGACGCGAACGAAGACTTCTACGGCGTCCCGTTCCGCACGCGCTCCATCGTGCTCGATGGAATGGCAACGCCACAGAGTCACCCGGACGAGGTGGAGGCCTGGCGACAGGCCCTGGCAAAGTACGCCAAGCCCAATACGATCCGATCGCGAGAAGAATGAGCGCACTCGATAACTGGATCGCCGGGCTTGGTGGCGGCGGTCTCACACTCGGCCTGATCGTTGCGCTCCTGCTCGGCGCACGCCACGCGACCGATGCGGACCACCTGACCGCGGTGTCGACTCTCATCCTGTCGGACGATCGGCAGGGCGGCCGGCGCGCTGGTCTCCTCGGTCTTTTCTGGGGATTGGGCCATGCGAGCACGCTGTTCGCGTTTGGCCTGCCGTTGGTCCTCTTCGGCACGCAGGTGCCCGAGACGCTGACGCGTTCCGCCGAGTTCCTCATTGGCGTAGTGACGGCGATCCTGGCAATTCGGCTGCTGCTGCGATGGCGTCGTGGGTACTTCCACGCACACGTGCACCATCATGGTGACATCCGCCACACGCACCCGCACGTGCACGAGCACGCGCGAAGCGCTGCGCATCCCACGTCACACCCCCATGGTCACGCGGCATCGCTGGGGCGGACGCCGGCCGCGGCTTTTGGGATTGGCTTGATGCACGGGCTCGGGGGCTCGGCCACGGTCGGGATCCTGCTGATGGCGGCGGTGGCGGACCGGGCCAACGCCGTCGCGGGCCTGCTGTCGTTTGCCGCAGCGACGGCACTATCGATGGCGCTCGTGTCGGCGGCGGTCGGCTATGGCCTCGTGCGTGGTCCCATCGCGCCGCGCCTCGAACGCATCGTGCCACCACTAGGAGCGGCCAGTTTCGTTTTCGGTGTCTGGTATGCCCTCCAGGCGCTGGCGCTGGGCGTCATCTAGAACACTGCACGGAAACACCGACGCACGAAACATGGAGGCACGGAAACACGGAGGCACGGAAACACGGAACCATCACACGACGGACGCACGCACGCTAGCACTTTAGGCACCAGC
The DNA here is from genome assembly GCA_963802675.1 of uncultured Acidobacteriota bacterium. Taxonomy (GTDB): domain Bacteria; phylum Acidobacteriota; class Vicinamibacteria; order Vicinamibacterales; family UBA2999; genus JACCSI01. The sequence continues at coordinate 664,335 of CAWDJL010000009.1, read as the reverse complement.
ACCCAGGCACCGTCGGCACCACGGCACATCGGGCACCAGCACGCAGGCACCCGTAGGCACAACCGGCACCTCAGGCACCTTACGCTGTCGTATCATCCCTCCGTTATGCGTCGAGCAATTCTCGTGTGCCTCTGCAGCGTCCTGATTCCATCGAACGCGTTCGCCACCTGGTCGGTCATTGCCGTTGATCGCAGCACCGGCCGTGTCGTCATCGCCTCCGCGACGTGCGTCGATCGAGACGATCAGTTCCTCATGGGTGTGCAGGCCGTGGTGGTCCCGGGCAAAGGTGTGGCGGCATGTCAGGCTGGTGTGGACACCACGCACAAGAATCAGATGTTGGTGTTTCAAGAGCTGCAGAAGGGCACCGACCCGAAGCAGATCATCGAGATGCTGGCGCAGGACCCCGCGTTTCAGAGCCGTCAGTTCGGCATCCTCGACCTGCAGGGGCGGATGGCCGGTCATTCGGGGCTTTCGAATGGCTACGTTTCGCAGGACATTCAGGGACAGGTGCCCGGCACCGACATTTTCTATTCCATTCAAGGCAACATTTTGCGCCCCGGTTTCGTCACGCCCAATGCAGTTCAGGCCTTTCTCAAGACCAACGGCAGCATGACCGATCGCGTGATGGCGGCCATGGAGGCGGCCGATGGATCGGGCGGTGACAGCCGGTGCACCTGTCCGCCGTGGCCGACAGACGGCGCCAGGCCCAGGATTCCCTGTGACGGGCGCACGTCACACGTGGCGTACATTCTGATGTCCGAAAAGTCCGACACGAACGGCGACTCCCACAACAACGGGAAGTACACGATGTACATCACCGTGTCGCAGCCCGGCCCGGACAAAGGACCGAATCAGGTGCGCGAGGGAGAGAATCTCAACCCGGTCAAAACGCTTCGGGCCCGTTACGACGAGTGGCGCAAGAAGCAGCCAGCCTCGTTCAAATAGGTGGCAGCCATGCGACGCATTCGATTCGTTCTCGCTGTAATCGTGTTGGCGTCATCGGCACTCGAGGCCAGCGGCCAGCCACCGACCGGTCAGCCACCACCAGGCGCTGTGCCTCCTGGACAACGTCCAGTACCGACCGCGCCCCAACCACCGGGCGGCCAGCGGCGTGGCGCGATCCAGGTGATGACCCTCACCAGCAGCGCGTGGCCAGATGGTGGGACGATTCCAGCCAAGTTCACCCAAGCCGGAGAGCAAGTGTCGCCGCCGCTATCGTGGAGCGACGTTCCCGACAACACCGTGAGCTTCGTGCTCATCACGCGCGATCTCGACGCGGCGGTCGGCAACGGCACGGACGAGGTGCTGCATTGGATGTTGTGGAACATTCCCGGTGAATCGCGCAGCTTGCCGGAGGCCATGCCGCACGGCAACCAACTCCCCGATGGCAGGCGGCAGATCAGCGTCAGCGGTCCGTACTATCGCGGCCCCGGCGCTCCAGTGGCCGGACCCTCCCACCACTACGTTTTCGAGCTGTATGCCTTGGACGCGACAATTGACGTCCCGGCAGTCGGTCAGAGTCCGGCGCAGACGCGCGCGGCCGTAGTCGCTGCCATGGCGGGCAAGGTGCGCGGCAAGGGCGTCTTCCTGGGACTATTCAAGCGCTAACCCTCTGGAACCTTGGAACCTTGAACCCGGAACCCTGGAACCCTGGAACTGTGGAACTGTGGAACTGTGGAACCTAGCCAATGAAGCTTGAACCAATCAACTCGCAGACCTGCATTGTGCGAAACACGAGCGCACAGAAGGGTCGTACGCATTTCGTCGTCCCTGGCACGGCGGCATCGCGACAGTTGCGCTACGGCCGAATCATCCTCGACGCACACGACGCGCCGTTGCGATTCGACACGAACGAATTCGAGGTTGGCCTGATTGTGCTCGCCGGCTCGTCCTCGGTCCGCGTGGGCGACACGGTCACCGTGCTCGATCGTTACGACGCGCTCTATGTGCCGCGCGACTCGTCGATCGAAGTCAATGCTGGCTCACAGGCGTGCGACCTGGCCGAAGTGGCCGCTCCGGTGACGAAGCGACACGCGCTACAGGTCGTGCGCTTTGCCGACGTGCAGCGGGATCCCGGGCTCCACTTTCAGACTGGCGGACCCGCAGCGAGGCGTGACCTCAACGTGCTGATCGGAAAGAACGTCGAGGCCAGTCGAATCATGGCCGGCGTCACCTTCAGCGAACCCGGCAACTGGACGTCGTGGCCGCCCCACGAACATGCGGCGATGCTGGAGGAGGCCTACCTCTACATCGACATGCCGGCGCCATCGTTCGGCGTTCAACTGGTCTACACCGATGCGCGAGAGCCTGAACTCGCGACGATCGTCCGAGAAGGCGACGTCGTGCTCATGCCGCAGGGGTACCACCCCAACGTCGCCGCTCCCGGCGGCGTCATCAACTTTCTTTGGATGATGGCCGCCAATCGAGAGGGCGACGACCGGCAGTACGGGGTCGTCAACGTGCACCCGGACTTTGCGGCCCTGGGGTCTGGGCTGGATAAGGGCCGGTCGGACAAGAGATGAGCACATAAGGTCGCCCGGCGATTTCCCGTCCCTGATTGCGGTAGAGTTGGCGCTGCACTGCAGTGGTCATCAGCCTGAACGCGGGGTGAAGATGCAGAAGCCAGTGGGGTCTCAGCGAGGGTCGTTGCCGGCATTCGTGCTCGCCGGCGTGAGTCTGTCGTTGGTTGTCGTCGCCGGACAAAATGGCGGTCGCACGCGACCGAGCGCTGCCAACGGCGATTGGGTGCACTACGCTTCAGACATCAAGGGCACTCGATACATGCCCCTCGATCAGATCAGCGCGAGCAACTTCAGCAAGCTCGAAGTGGCTTGGCGGTTCAGCACTGCGAATCTTGGACCTCGCCCCGAATTCAACTTGCAGGGGACGCCGCTCGTCATCAACGGGACACTTTACGCGACTGGAGGCGGCGGCAATCGGCGGGCAATCGTCGCGCTCGACGCCGCGACTGGCGAGCTGCTGTGGAAGCACGGCCTGGATGAAGGCGCTCGAGCCGACGCCGCGCCGCGCCGGCAGTCGGGTCGAGGCCTCTCGTATTGGACCGATGGTAAAGGCGACGAGCGGATTCTTTATGTGACAATCGGCTATCGGCTCGTCGCACTCAACGCCAAGACCGGGATGCCGATTTCGTCCTTTGGCAAGGAGGGCATCGTCGATCTCAAGGTTGGCGTCATGAGCCACGCCACCGGCAAGGCCGAGCAGATTGATCTGGAACAGGGAGAGATCGGCCTGCACTCGACACCAACCATCGTGGGTGACCTCGCGGTGATTGGGTCGGCGTTTTCAGAAGGACTCAACTATCCGCGGAAGTCGAATAGCCGAGGCCTGGTCCGTGCCTTCGATGTGCGGACAGGCAAGCAGATCTGGAAGTTCGATCCGTTCCCCAAGCGCGGGGAACTCGGATACGACACCTGGGAGAACGGCTCTCTCGAACACGTCGGTAACATGGGCGTGTGGGCACAGATCACGGCCGATGAAGAGGCGGGCCTCGTCTATCTGCCCGTCGAATCGCCGACGCAGGACATTTATGGCGGCAACCGTCCGGGCGCCAACCTGTTCGCGGAAAGCCTCGTGGCGGTTGATCTCAAGACCGGTAGCCGCAAGTGGCACTTTCAGTTCGTGCACCATCCGATCTGGGATCTCGACATTTCGTCAGCGCCGATCCTCGCGGATATCGTGGTGGACGGGAAGCCAGTCAAGGCCGTTGCCGTACCGACGAAGCAGAGCATGTTGTACGTGTTCGACCGCATCAGCGGTAAGCCGGTCTGGCCGTTCGAAGAACGCGCGGTTCCGCAAAGCCAGGTTCCCGGCGAGAAGACGTCGCCGACGCAGCCGTTTCCGACCAAGCCTCCAGCGTATGCGCGCAACTTCCTCGCCAAGAGCGACATCATCGATTTCACGCCCGAGTTACGCACCGAGGCGTTGAAGATCCTCGAACGGTACAAATGGGAAGAGACGTTGTTCTCGCCGCCGATCGTCGGGGATCTCAAGGGGCTCCTGGGCGCCGTGCAATTGGGCAACACGCTCGGAGGCACCAACTGGCCCGGCGGGGGTCTCGACCCCGAGTCCCACGTCGTATTCGTAATGGCCAGCAATGCCGGTGTCAGCGCCTACTCGGTCCAGAACCGACCGGATCTTGGCGATGGCCTGTACGTCTCTGGGGTGGCGGGCCGACAGGGCGGCGGTGGTGGCCTCAACGTTCAGAACCTCTCGATCGTGAAGCCGCCGTACGGCGTGCTCGCGGCCATCGACCTCGACAAGGGCGAGCTGAAATGGCAGGTTCCCCATGGCGAGACGCCAGACGTCGTTCGCGATCATCCGGCCTTGAAAGGCCTGACGATTCCGCGCACCGGGCAGAACGGGAGTCAGGGGCTCGTCGTGACCAAGACGCTGGTGGTGATCGGCGATCGGCTCGTCACCTCTCCGCCAGGACGGCCCAAAGGCGCGATGCTCCGAGCTTACGACAAGCAGACCGGAGAACAAGTAGGCGAGGTCTGGATGCCAGCACCTCAGACCGGATCGCCGATGACCTATCTTGCCCACGGCCGCCAGTTCGTCGTGGTCGCCAGCGGCGGCGCCGGATCGCAGGCGGAGTACATCGCGTTTGCGTTGCCTCAGAAGTAGGGCACAGGGCGGAGGGCACAGGGCGCAGGGCGGAGGGCGGAGGGCACAGGGAGGGAACAGGATTGCCCACCCAGACACTTCTGTGCCCTGTGCCCTATGCCCCAAGCCCTAGCCCTATGCCCTTCGCAATCTCAGGAGAGTCCCCCAGGGATCGGCGATGACGCGGTCGGCGCCGTCCTCGGCAGCGCCGTAGCCGGAGACGCGGAGGCTTTCGGTCGCCGCGGCGACGTCGGATTGATTCGGGAGCACGAGCTCCCATTCCAGCAGTTTCGCGTCATCGACACCGGCAGGTGGTGAGCCCGCAGCCCACGTGTTGGTACCGAGATGGTGATGGTAGCCGCCCGCCGACATGAAGAGGGCGCCCGGATAGCTCCACACCACCGCATCCAATCCGAGCCCGGCATGGTAAAACTCGCGGGCCCACCCGAGATCTCCGACGCTCAAGTGAACGTGGCCGATTGTGGTGTGGGCGGGGAAACCTGACCACATCCCGTCCGCCGCGTCGGCGACTGACCGCAAGTCGAGAAGCTCGGTGCTCATGGCCAGCTCATGACGTTTCACCAGCCAGGTCTCTCGCGGTCGGTCGGCATAGATCTCGATGCCAAGGCCGTCGGGGTCCCATACATAGATGGATTCGCTCACCGCATGATCGGCCGATCCAAACTGCAAGCCCAGACTGAGAAGATGACGGACCAAACGGCCCAACGCTGCTCGGTCGGGGAGGAGGATCGCGAAGTGATAGAGGCCCAGGAGTCCACTGGGAGGCACGTGACGAGCGCCCCGGTGCTCGCACAGCTCGACGATCACCGTGCCGTCATCACCCTGGGGAGTGAGCGCGCAGTGCCCATCGGAGCTGACGGCCCGGAAGCCCAATACATCACGGTAGTAACTGGTCGCGCGATCCAAGTCACTGACCTGCAGGCGAACTCGCCCGACGCGCGTTTCGTCCGGGAGTCGGTAGCCAGCAGGCGACATGCCGAACTCACGAACCGAAGGCACGTGGCTCACGGCGTCTAAGGTAACAGAGGCGGGCCCCGATGGCGCGGCGAGATTGCACGAGAATGACCTCGTGGGCCGGCTGGCGGCGGAGGGCTCGGCCTGCCTTCGCGGCCGGTGGCCGCTTCGGCGAGGCGGGCGAGGGCTGGTTGGCCGGAGTAGGATCAAGGTGAATCATGGAGGCGTCAGCGTGGGTGAATTCAGTCGTCGAGATGTGCTGAAGTCGGGCGCGACAACCGCCGTGTGGCTTGCCGCGCTGGGCATCCCAGACAGTCTATGGGCCCTTCAGGACGGAGAGGAGCTGGTTACCTTTACCGACTACACGGCGGATTTCAAGATCGACGCGCAAGCTTCAAACCCCACTGTTCGCTGCTTCGATCTGCGGACGCTGACGACGTGGGCCACGCCCAACGACCAGCACTACACGTTTCATCAAACGACCACTCAGCGCGTCGATCCCGCGACGTTTCGCCTGCGCATTGGGGGCTTCGTCGAACGCCCGCGCGAGCTCACGCTCGATCAGCTGAAGGCGCGGCCCGACCGTCGAGACGTGCCCGTGACCCTCGAGTGCTCCGGGAACTCCACCCGTCCGCAGCGCATGAGTGGACTCCTCAGCAACGGTGTGTGGACCGGCGTCGGCCTGGCGTCCCTGCTCAAAGAGGTCGGCGTCAAGCCTGAGGCTCGTGAAGTCGTCTTCCTGGGTCTCGACATGGAGACCGAAAAGAAGGCCCAGGCCGGCGGTCGCGAGTTCGTGACGCCGCACGGCCGCAGCATGTACGTGCAGGACGCGCTCAACCCCGAAGCGATCCTGGCATTCGCACTCAACGGTCAACCCCTTCCAGTCGAGCAAGGGTTTCCCGTCAGACTGATTCTTCCCGGTTGGTACGGCATGACCCAAATCAAGTGGCTTGGTCGCATCGAAGTGCTCGATCGCCGCTATGAAGGGCAGCACATGGCCCGCAACTACCTGGCGATGCGGTCATTCGACACGCCCGATGGGCCGCTGTGGCTCGATACGTCGATCTCGAAGACCAATATGAAGTCGGTGGTCGCTCGCGTGGCTCGCCGCAAGGCCGGCAGCGGGTGGGAATATCGAATCACGGGACCCGCATGGGGCGGCCAAGTGCCGATTCAGCACGTGGATGTTCAGATCGACGAGGGGCCGTGGCAGCGTGCGACGCTCGAAGCGTCGCGCGGCCCCTACGCGTGGAGACTCTGGTCGCTGACAGTGCGCGACTTGTCGCCTGGGCCACACAAGCTCGCCTCGCGCGCGACCAACGCCAATGGTGTGGGGCAGCCGACATCTGACGAACGGAGAAAAACCATCGCGAGCGGACGCGAGGATTTTTCGATCTGGACACGCGAGATCCTCGTCGGCTGACGCCCTCCACGACTGGCTGAGTTGGCAGTCGTGGTCTGCCACGAACTTGCCGCACCACGCGCCCCGGAGACTATGATCGCAGTCGGCGGATCCATCGGAAAGCGAACAACACATGGCAGTCAACGGGCTTCACCACATCACGGCGATCTCGGGGCCGGCGCAGGAAAACGTCGACTTCTACGTTGGCGTTCTCGGGATGCGGCTGGTCAAGAAGAGCGTCAACCAGGACGACCCTGGAACCTACCACCTGTTTTACGCGGACGCCGAAGGCCGACCGGGTACCGACCTGACGTTCTTCCCGTGGGCGCACATGGCCCCCCCGCGCGAAGGACACGGACGGGCGATGGAGGTCAGCCTCGAAGTGCCGCCAGGCAGCCTCGACTACTGGAGCGCACGGCTCGAAAAATACGGCGCGCGCTTGGGTGGTGTCGAAACGCGGATGGGAGAGAAGGCTCTGTCATTGACCGATCCACATGGGCTCGAACTGGCCCTGGTCGAACCGTCGCGCGGCGCGCGTCACGAGTTCACGCCGTGGGACGAGAGTCAGGTGCCCGCTGAACGTCAGGTCCGCGGTCTGCACGGCGCGCGACTGTTGGAGCGGGACACGGCTCCCACCGCACAGTTCTTGATCGACGTCCTTGGCTTTACGCGACTGGGCCAGGAAGGCAGCTGGACCCGCTACGGCTTCCCCCAGGCGATTGGCTTCGTCGATATTCAGGAGATGCCAAACGCTCGGCGGGGGGGCTGGGGCGTGGGCAGCGTCCACCACCTGGCGTGGCGAGTGGACGATGAGGCGCATCAGCAACGTGTGCGCCGCGACGTGGAGAGCGGCGGTGCGCAACCGACGCCAGTCATCGATCGGTTCTGGTTCAAGTCGGTGTACTTCAAGGAGCCTGGCGGTGTCTTGTTCGAGATCGCGACCGATGGCCCGGGCTTCACGGTGGACGAGGAGCTCGGGCATCTTGGTGAAGCGCTCGTGCTCCCGCCGTTTCTCGAACATCACCGGCGCGAAATCGAAGCTGTCCTGCCTCCTCTCAAGCTTCCGATGCCGGCGACGCAGGGGTCGTAATGGACAGCACGCCGCTCGATTTCGTCCACGTTTTCGAGCCGCCAGGCGATCACTCCCAGCCGACGGTGCTGGTGCTGCATGGAACCGGAGGCAATGAGCACGATCTGGTTCCGCTCGGGCACGCGTTGTGGCCGGGCGCGGGCATCTTGAGCCCTCGTGGAAAGGTCCTGGAGCGCGGGATGCCGCGCTTCTTCCGGCGGCTTGCGGAGGGCGTCTTCGACCTGGACGATCTCAAACAGCGGACCAACGAGCTTGCGGACTTCGTGACCAGCGCCGCCGCGCACTATGGCTTCGATCGTTCCCATGTGATTGCCGCCGGCTTCTCGAATGGGGCAAACATCGCTGCCAGCGTGTTGCTGCTCAGGCCGGGCGTGCTCCGGGCGGCCGCCCTCTTCAGTCCGATGGTTCCACTTGTTCCCGACGAGCCGCCGTCGCTACAGGGAATCGACGTCTTCATCAGCGCCGGCCGACGCGATCCGCTCGTCCCCGCGGAGAATACCCAACGCCTGGCCGATCTGCTCGAACAGTCCGGCGCCGGCGTGTCGCTGCGCTGGACCAACGGCGGTCACACGCTGACACCTGAGGACGCCGAAGCCGCCGCGGACTGGCTCAGCGCCCAGCGCGTTTAATCAGGCAGGTGGACGTGGCGTGCGCGTAGATGACGTCGTTGGCATCGACGAGTCGTGCCTCCGCGAGAGCAACGGTGCGACCGATATGGACGATCGTGGCGATGCCGCGGACACGTCCCGTTTCAACCGTCATCGCTTTGAGATAGCTGACCTTGATGTCGAGCGTCGTCCAGACATCGCCCAACTCGAGGCACGAGTAAACGCAGCACCCCAGCGCCGAATCCAGGAGGGTTGCGGCCATACCGCCGTGGACGATGCCCATCGGGTTGTAGTGGTACTCCTCAGGCACGCCGTCGAACACGATTTCGCCGCGATTGGCAACCGTCAAGCGGATGTTCATCAGCCGGCCCATCGGTGGTGCCGGCAATCGTCCCGCGATGACCTCGCGCAACGTCTCGAGGCCCGTCTTCCCCCGAGCCGCCGCAACGATGGTTCGCGGATCCTCCCAGGTGATGGTCCGACTGCGTGTTCCCGTTTCCACATCGTTGGTCTTCATCGCCCTCACCTGCCCCACTTGACCTACCCGCCCTACCGCGCCCCACCCGCCCTTCAATACCTCAACGTCAGCCCAACGCCGGCCCGCCAGAAGCTCAGGCTCGTGCCTTCGCGCACGGCTTCTTCATCGTTCGTGATGCTCTTGAAATAACGCAACTCGAAGCGGAGGCTCGAGACGTCGGTCAGCCGGCCAGTCGCGCCGCCCCCCACATTGATTCCGAACAGGTTGCTCTTCACCGGCAGCAGGCCCGCCACGTCGTCGATGCCGATGCGCATCAGCCCTGCGCCGCCGCTGACGAATGGGCGGAGCGAGTCGCCCGTGATTTCCTGCGGAACTGACAGCACGACGTTTCCCATGATCGTGATCACATGGCTGCGGGCGACCAGGGCGCCGCTCGAGCGCTCGAAGAATCGGGGTGAATATCCGACTTCGGCCTCGAAGCCCAGCACGCCGGCATTCATCCAACTCGCGATCGCGCCCAGCGTCAGTTTGGTATTGCTGGCGCCGCTCTCGAGATCAACCAGATTCGTGTCGCCGGCAAACTTGAGCCCGATGAAGGGCGTGATGAACCAGTCAGCGGACGCTGCCGGTGGGTACATCAGAACCAGGGCAAGCGCGAGGATGCCTGGCGCTTTCATGACGACTCTGGACGGGAGGAATCCGGCCGATTCCTACAAGAACAAACGGAGGAAAGTCTTCGCAAAGACTGAGCTTGTCACATCGCCCCTCTCGAGCGAGAACGGGCTACTCAAACCATCGCTGTTGGCCAGCAGAATCAGCGTCAGGCGACGCTCTGGCGCCTTCAGGATAAGCGATGAATACGCCTCCGAAACGAGACCGAAGTGCCACACGATGCGCTGACCCTCGTAGGACTGCACGAACCACCCAAGTCCAGTCGGTAGCGACGCGGCGCTATTGCTCCAGCTGGACCTCAGGGTCGCCGGCGTCACCAGCACTTCGAGGCCGGCATCGTATCGTGCCAGGTCCCGCACGCTGGCGACGAGTCCCTGCGCGGCGTCGATGCCGCCGGCGGGCAGCTCGTTGCGCGACGCGCGGCCGCGGCGATCGACTCGATACGGCGCCGCGAGCCGGCGAAGGGCCGACGCGTAGCGTTCGAGCGTCGAGTCATCGAAGAGCGTTCGGACTTCGACCGGCGCGGTCGTGACGTCCCGGCCCGGCACCGCATCGATCATGGCCAGGCGGTCGAGGATGTGATCCGCGATCAGTTTGCGATAGGGCCCGTCCCCGCACGCTTCGACCGGGATGGCCAACGCCGCAAACCGCGAGGGGTCGTATTTGAACGCCGGATTGGCCCCCGGCGCTGCATGGGCCAGCAATTGTCGAAGCGTCGAGCCCGCCTCTTGAGTTTGCGGCGCCCATTTGCCGATCGGTTCGTCAAGGTCGAGCAGACCGAAGTCGACGCACATCAGCGTCAACATGGCCGTGAACGTCTGCGTCAAATCAGCAACGAGGTAGGGCGTGTCGGCAGTTGCCGGTAAGGCCGCCTCGACGTCACGATGGCCAAAGCCACGTTCCCAAACGACTTGCCCGTCTTGAAGGATGGCCGCGGAAATTCCGGGAATGCCGGCCTGCTGGCGAAGCGGCTCGAGATATTGCTCGAAGAGAGAAAATGCGAGAGCTTGCTGCGCGCTCGCCCCGGTTTGTATCGAAACCGAGGCAATCAGCGCCACGACGGCGGCGTGTCGAAGACGCAGCATGGGCTTCAAGCCGAAGCAGAATCATAGCATCGCCCAGCCGATCGCTAGTCTCGACACACCTTGGCACAGCCACTGTGGTAAAGTTCCTGCGTCATCGTGGGCAAACGACCCAGAAACTCCCGCCTATCCCAGGCGTTACGGTGGGGTGCCGTCCTCGCGATGATCGTGTCGGCGGTCGAACTCACGCTTGCGCAGGGCATGCGGATCATTCCGCTCGTCCGCGATGGTGCGGTCTTGATCTCCTTCGAGATGGCCGACGGCTATACAGACGATGTGCGGGCGGCCATCAAGAGTGGGCTGAAGACGACTTTCACGTACTACATTGATCTGCGCGCCGAGGTCCCAGCGTGGGTGGATCGAACGGTCGCCTCGGCCGTCGTCAGCACGGCTGTCAACTACGACAACCTCACGCGACGCCATACGGTGGTGCGCACGCTGGATGGTCGCGTCGAGGCCGCGCGGGTGACCGAGAGCGACACGGAGGTCAGGCAGCTCGTCACTACGCTCGAGCGGCTCCCCCTCTTCAAGACCGTCAGTCTCGAACCGAACCGTGAGTACTACGTGCGCGTCCGAGCGGAAGTGAGGCCGCGAAACGCCGCTTTCCTCTGGCCGTGGGGGAGCGTGCGGTCGGCGCAAACGAAGTTCACGTTCATTCCCTGAATTCAGTCAATCTCGTCGAAGGTGTGAATCACAGGAAAGCCGCCCTCGTGCGCGGGCAGATTTCCTGGCCTGACCGCGTGCCTCGTGTGCATTCCAGCCGTGCCCGCTGCATCGAGCTCACGAGTTGCATCGGACACGAACAGCACGCGGTCCGTCCCCAGGCCAATCGACTCTGCAATCCGCCGATAGCTCTCGCTCTCGGTTTTCGCTCCGATCGTCGTGTCGAAGTACCAGTCGACGAATCCGCTGAGATCACCGGCTGACGAATAGCGAAAGAGAAGCTGCTGGGCAAGCACGCTTCCCGAAGAGAAGATGCCGACAGGCAGGCGTCGAACGTGCCAGCGCGCGAATGCCGCCGGCACATCAGGGAAGACTTCGCCGACAAGCTCACCGCTCGTGTAGCCTTCCTCCCAGATCTTCCCTTGCAGCGCCTTCAACGGCGTAGACTTTCGATCACGATCCATCAGCCAGCTGCAATACATGGCGACAGAAGCGAGCCGCGAAGCTCGAGGCGCATCAGCGGGGACAGGTTTGAAACCTGTCCCCGCTGTCGCCGCCTCGACATCAGACGCATGCTCCTCCCGCAACGCATCGAAAAGACGCTCGTACTCGGGCGAGCCCGCATGCTGTTCGATATGCTGGCCCAGATGCGTGCGGGCGTACGGGAACAGCACGTCGTACACGAACCTGATCGGAGTGGTCGTGCCTTCGATGTCGAGCAGGATCGCCTTGATTTCCGCTGGCGCCCGGGCGCCGCTCACATGCGTGCGGGCGACGAGACGTAGGCGGGTCCGAAGCACACGGGCTGGAACCCCTGGTCAACGCCCGTGTCCGTGTAGTGGGGCGTCCATCCCGACGTGTCCTGGAACAGGCGGATGGCTCGTATGCGGCGCTCCCGACAAAGGTCGAACCAGTGGTGCGTACCACGTGGGACGCGGATGAGGTCGCCGGCCTCGACTTCAAGCGCGAAGACGGGACCCCCAACCGGGTGAATATGAAAGAGTCCGCGCCCTTCGACTATGAAGCGCACCTCGTCTTCGTCGTGCCAGTGCTCGCGACTGAACTTGGCAAGCATGGCGTCGAGGTTCGGTGTGTCGGGGTGAACGTCGATCACATCGGCGGTGCGGTATCCGCCCCGCGCCTTCAGCGTGTCGATTTCAGGACCATACGCTTGAAGCACTTGCTCGGACGTGGCGTCCGCGGCGACGGGGCGATCGAGCGTCCACCGCTCGTAGTCGATGCCGTGAGTGGCAAGAAAGGACGCGACCACTCCCGGGGCGTCGAGCACTCGGTTCTCCGCCGGAATCTTCACGACCGCCATGGAACACCTCCTCGCTCTTTGGCCCGGCCCACGGCTTCGAGCAGGAACTCGACAATCTCGACGTGGCGCAGGGCTTCGGCCAGCGTGCTGCCCCAAGTGTACATCCCGTGGCGCCGAAGGAGGAACGCGTGCGAGGCCGGATGCCGGCTGAGCACCTCGCGAATCGCAGCGCCGAGCCTGGTCATGTCCTGATCGTTCTCGAGAATGGGAATCCACTCTCGGTGCTCGTGCGACGATACCCCCGCCAACCCCTTCAGCATTTCGTATCCTTCGATCTCGAGCCCTCCCTGTGCGGCATGCTCGTCAGAGAGCAGCGTGCTCCACAGCGAGTGCGTATGCAGCACAGCGTCGGCGCCGCGCGCGCGGACGATCTCGACATGGAGTCGCGCCTCCGCCGAGGGTTTGCCCGCTCCCTGAATGACGGCTCCTTCCTCGTCGATTTCGAGAATCTGGTCCGGTGTCAGCGCTCCCTTCGATACCCCGCTGGGGGTAATGGCGAGCCGCATGGGCTCGCGCTTGACGACGACACTGAAATTGCCGCTGGTGCCCAGCACCCAGTCGCGGCTGTCGAATCGTCGACCTATCTCAGCGAGCCGTTGACCGGCTTCCCGAAGCTCTGCGCTCATTTGCCGCTGCGGGCATCATCTTAGAGGCAACCGGCAACCGGCAACCGGCAACCGGCAACCGGCAACCGGCAACCGGCAACCGGCAGACCGGTGTAAGATTCCGTCCGTTTTCGATCCTCCCAGGGAGATTGCGATGTCACGTGTTGTGTTCGCCAGAATGTCCAGCGCGGCGCTAGCCGCAGGGGTTTTCGTCGCGGCCGCGGTGATGCACGCCCAGCAGCCGGCAAAGCCACCCGCCGCGCCGGTCCACCCGCCGCGCCGGCGCCAGCCGCCACGGTGGCGCCGACCAATGATGCGCCGAACCCGTATCAAACCATCGAAGGCTATTTCAAGCTGCCGCCGAACCGCAGCTGGGGTGCGACTAGCGCCGTGGACGTGGCGCCTGACGGCAAGACCATCTGGGTGGCCGAGCGCTGCGGCGCCAACACCTGTTGGGATGCGGGGGTCGGCAAATTCTCGCCTTTCGAAGTCGTGTTGAAGTTCGACGAGTCTGGCGCACTGCAGGCGAGCTTCGGTCAGGGCATGTTCGTGTTCCCGCACGGGATCCACGTCGATCGTGAAGGCAACGTCTGGGTCACCGACGGCCAGGACAATCTGCCGCGCCGCCGCCCCGGCTCCGCCCCAGACGCGCCCTTGCCGGCGCCGCCGGAAAAGGTCGTGGGCCATCAGGTCTACAAGTTCAGCCCCGAGGGCAAACTCCTGTTGACGCTTGGCAAGCCGGGTGGCAATCAGCCGGGGCAGCCTGCGGAGCCGGCGTCGTTCTATCAGCCCAACGACGTCGTCACCTTGCCGAACGGCGACATCCTCGTCGCCGAAGGGCATACCAACGCCGAGGCCACCGTCAACCGCATCTCGCGATTCAGTCGCGACGGGAAGTACCTGACGTCGTTCGGCAAACGGGGATCAGGCCCGGGCGAGTTCATCCAGCCTCATGCACTGGCGCTGGATGATGCGGGACGTTTGTATGTCGGCGACCGCAGCAACAATCGCGTGCAGGTGATGACGACCGAGGGCAAGTTCATCGCCGAATGGCCCCAGTTCGCGCGCCCGAGCGGCGTGGCGGTGCACGGCGACCTGATCTACGTGGCCGATTCTGAGTCCGGCTCGGTGGCTCCGTCGCAGAAGGCCTGGATTCGTGGGATCCGCATCGGCAGTATCAAGGACGGCAAGGTGCTGTATTTCATCCCCGACCCGGAGAAGGACAAGACGACGGGCACGTTGGCGGCCGAGGGCGTGGCGGCCGATGCCGCCGGCAATGTCTACGGAGCGGAAGTCGGGCCCCGCAAAGTGCAGAAGTATGTGATGAAGAAGTAGCGTGAGTCGTTCCACGTTCGCAGTCGCCCTTGCGCTGGTATGCCTGGTCGTGCCGGGCAAGGCGGCCCAACCTTCCTTTGATGCGGCCGTCAAGGCGACCGCCGAGCTCCCGCGCCTCCACAGCCTGCTCATCAGCCAGCGCGGGACGCTCGTGCTCGAGCGCTACTTCAATGGCGCCCGCGCGGACCGTCCCGCCAACGTCAAGTCGGTTTCGAAGAGCATCATCTCGGCGCTGGTTGGCATCGCAATCGCCCAGCGTCATATTGGCAGCGTGCGCGATCCAATCGGTCCCTATTTCGTCGAGCACCTGCGTGCCGAAGCGGACGCGCCCAAGCGTCGCATCACGATCGAGGATCTGTTGACCATGCGATCGGGGCTCGAATCGACGAGCAGCCGGAACTACGGCGCCTGGGTGACGAGCCGCAACTGGGTGCGATTCGTCCTGAGTCGCGACCTCGAGGACCTTCCCGGCGACAGCATGGCGTACAGCACCGGGAACACGCACCTGCTGTCAGCGATTCTGACCAAGGCGACCCGCAAGAGCACTTGGCAGTACGCCCAGGAAATGCTCGCCAAGCCGCTCGGCTTCTCGCTCTCGCAGTGGCTGCAGGATCCGCAGGGGATTTACTTCGGCGGCAACGAGATGTTGATGACACCGCGTCAAATGGTCACCTTCGGGGAGCTTTACCTCAATCGTGGCCGGCATGGCGACAAACAGATCGTGCCCGAGCAGTGGATCGAGGACTCCTTCGTGCGAAGAGGCCGCTCCGACTACAGCGGCGAGTCCTACGGCTATGGCTGGTGGATCCGGGATTTGGCCGGGGAGCAGGCGTTCTATGCGTGGGGCTTTGGCGGCCAGTACATCTTCGTCGTTCCTCGCCTTCAACTCGTGGTCGTGACTACTTCATCGAGCACGACAGGAGACGAGCGGCGCGGCCACCGCCGCACGGTCTTCGACATCGTGGAGCAGTTGATCATTGCGCCGCTGTCGGCGGCGTGACTTTTGGATCGTGTCGAGAGAAAGAACGTTGCCACGAAGTCACGAAGGAAAACACTCACTTGCTCGGCGGCTTGGGGTTGTCCATGCCCTCGGTCAGCTCGATGTACGTCCCAAACGGATCGGTGAGGAAGGCGATCGCAAACCCGATCTGTGGAATGTAGGTGTAGGGCCGATCGAACTTGATGCCCGCGGCTTCGAGTTGCTTGCAGTAGGCCTCGAGCCCCTTCACTTCGAAGCCGATGTGATCCAGCGCGCGGCCGCGCGTGCCGACGACAGGCTCGGCCGTGCCGCTAAAGGTGAGGTTGACGCCCGGAACGTCAGCCGCCTGAAACGAACCGCGCATGCCAGGCTTGGCCCCAAAGGTCTTCACATACCACTCCTTCATCGCGTCGATCTTGTCGGTAGCGAAGTGCACGTGGTGGTTCGCCAACGGCACCGCCTGTGAAGGGTTCTCGACGAACTCTACCTTCGCCTGGTCCGGCGTCATGGTGTAGGCGACGTTGGTCTTCGTCGACTCGACGAACGCGATGCCGTCGGTCACCGCCTGAGAAGCCGGCATCTCGTCGCGCGTGACGATTGGATACCCGGCTGCCTTCACCTTGTCGATTGTCTTGCGGACGCTGGGCACATAGAACCCAACGTGATTGACCGTCGTGCCCTTGGAACCGCCAGTCGGGGCACGCTGCGTAAATACGATGATGACGTTCGGGAACTTCACCATTTCGAGAACGCCGGCCGTGACCGGTGTGCCGCCCAGCGTATCGACCCAGAATTTCTTGGCTTCGGGAATGCTCGCGACGTTGAGATGATGGTGGGCGTACACGAGGTTGTTGTCGTTGAGCAGCGGCAGCTGCACTTCTCCAAGGGTTGAGGCGGCACGCCTCCCGCCGAGTGCTGGGGCTTCAGCCCCCGCCAGGACTGCCACAATCAAAATCATCCCGAGGGTCGTGCCACGACGTCTGGTTGGCTTCATCACTTTGCTCCCAATCCGGCCGGCAACATTTGTTGGGCGAACTATATCGCTGAATCGAGCACTTCGATGGTGTGCTGTACCGGGATCCCGGCGAGGTGGGCCTCGAGTTGGGTCAGGCAGCCGATATTGCCGGTCGCCACGAGGGCGGCGGTACTGGCGCGAATGGTTGCAGCTTTGCGACGTCCGAGATCGTCCGCAGTGTCCGGCTGCTCGATGTTGTAAAGCCCGGCGGAGCCGCAACAGATGTCCGGGTCAGCAATCTCGACGAGAGTGACGCCACCAATCTGCTCGAGTAGTCGACGAGGTGCGGCACGAACGTTCTGGCCGTGCGCCAGGTGACACGCATCGTGATAGGCGACGACCGCTGGTTCTGGGAGTGCCAGTGGGGTCCGGACCCCGACGGCGTCGAGAAACTCGGCGACGTCGCGCACTGGCGCGCGAAACGCCTGCTCCTTCATTGCGGATCCACAGCCGGCGGTGTTCGTCACGATCGCGTCGACGTCATCGGGGAACACGGCGGCATTGTGAGCGGCCGACGCCGCCGCTCGATCTGGCAGGCCGCTGTGCAGCGACAATGCGCCGCAGCATCGCTGCGCGGGTGGGATCACGACCTCGACCCCGTTGGCAGCGAGCACCCGACATGTGGATCGATTGATCGACGGCCGCAACACTTGTTGCACGCAGCCGGCAAGCAGGGCAACGCGAGCCCGTCGTTGACCGAGGGCGGGCACATGGGCCGGTAGCGTCTCCGTGGGAGGGAGTTGGTGGGGGATCAGACGAGTCATCGACCGAATCGGGACCGGCAGCAGCGGAGACAACGCCCGTGCGATGCGTCCCGCAAGGACAGCCGCGCGAAAACGGGCTGGCGATTCCACCGTAGCGACCAGCGCGCGATGCCAGGCGCGCTGGCTGGCCGACTGCGCCGCGCGTTCGATGCGGGCCCTGAACGGTACGAGAAGCTCACGGTATTGAACTCCGGAAGGGCAGGCTGTCTCGCACGACAAGCAACCTAGACAGCGATCGATGTAAGGCCGAGCCTCCAGCGTTGTGAGTGTTCCTTCCAGCACTTGCTTCATCAGAACAATGCGTCCGCGGGGGGAGTCCATCTCCTCTCCAAGGACGCGATAGGTCGGGCAGGCGGCGAGGCAGAAACCACAGTGGACGCATGTCGACACGGCCCGCGCCATGCCTTCGCCCTGAGGCCCAAGCCTATCGACTGGAATCTGATGCTGCATGGAAGCGATTGTGAGGATCGAGCACGCGCCGAACACGCATTTCGAACGGGCAGGGCTCGACCCGCCCGATCAGGGCGCCGGCGTTCTCGCCGCGAATGATCTGCCCGCGAAGCCCCGCGCTCGTAAGAACGCGTTCAATCGCCAGCGGATCTGGACTGGCGATCCACACGCACGTTCCGGCACAGAAGTAGCGCGCTGACGAAAACATCGAGCCAACCTGATGGAGGTTAGCGGCGGCGACCTTGATGATCGATTCAGTCGGAGCGACCCAGGCAAACTCTCGCGCATCGCTCCACGAGCCGGGCTCGGCCGAGGAGGACATCCTCTCACCTCCGAGCAGGTCCTGCAGCACTGCCATCCGCGCGTCCACTGACTCGGATCGACCCGCGATTCTCACCCACAACCTTCCACCGGAGTCGAAATCGATGGCCTCGACGTCTCGACGAGCCATCTGAAGGCGCTCAACCGCGTTCCACGCACGTTCGAGCGAGCCGCACTGCACGCGAAGAGTCGCATGCGCCTCTGGCCGTGGAAACACTTTGCACGTAACGTCAACGATGACGCCGAAGCGGCCGAGACTACCAACCATGGCGTGATGCAAGAGGAACCCGGCGGCGTTCTTGACGACCTTGCCGCCGCTGCGGATCAGCCGTCCATCGCCATCGACGACGCGCATGCCGATGACGAAGTCGCGCACACCGCCGTAGCGATAGCGTCCAGATCCGCTGAGCCCGCTTGCGACCGTCCCACCCAGTGTGGCACCAGTGCGGACCAGCACCGGGTCGAACGGGAGGTACTGGCACTGCGCGGCGAGCGTCGACTCGATCTCGGTCAGCGGTGTTCCGGCCAGTGCCGTGAACACGCATTCGTCAGGAGAATAGTCGGTGATCCCCCGGAGATTCGTGCTATCGAGTGTGGCGGCTCCAACGTCGACCAGAGGCGCCGACTTGGTGCCGCAGCCCCGAATCGTGAGGCGGTTGTGGCCGAGAACGGCCGCTTGCAGCGCTTCAACCGATTGCGGCTGCAGGCTCATACGCGAGAGATGACTCCTGCCCGTTCCAGGGGATGCAGACCATGGGCGGCTCGTGCGTCGCCGGCACCCAGCATCTTCCCGCGATTGGCCAGCTCTCGAGGGTCGATGCTGTTGCGCAGTCGTCGCATGAAGGCGACGTCTTCGTCGCCGTACATCTCTCCGAGAAACGCGCGCTTCTCCAGCCCGATGCCGTGCTCACCGGTGACCGAGCCGCCAAGCGCGATGCACATCCGCAGGATGTCCGCCGCGAGCGCCTCCGCGCGATCGAGTGCGCCGGCCTCCCGGCCATCGAACAGAATGAGCGGGTGAAGGTTTCCGTCGCCGGCATGAAACACGTTGGCGACCCGCAGGCCATGTCGAGTGCTGAACTGCTGAATGGTCGCGAGCGCTTCGCCCAGCCGCGAACGTGGCACGACGCCGTCCTGCACGATGAAATCAGGGCTGATGCGTCCGACTGCCGAAAATGCGCACTTGCGGCCTTTCCAGATGCGCGCGCGATCCTCGGCATCGCTGGCAATTCGGGTCGCCGTGGCGCCGGACTGCGCGATCAGTTGTATCAAGCGGGCGTGCTCGGCTTCCACTTCCGAGCCGTCGCCCTCGAGCTCGACGATGAGGATGGCAGCGGCGCCGGGAGGATACCCGGCGTCCACTGCCGCTTCGGCTGCGTCAATCGCGAGGCGATCCATGATCTCCATCGCGCCCGGCAGCAGGCCTGAGGACACGATCTGTGACACGGCATCACCCGCCGCTTGCAGCGAGACATACGCCGCAAGCACTGTGCGATATGCCTCTGGGCGAGGCATCAAACGGAGCGTGATCTCGAGCGCGATGCCGAATAGACCTTCGCTGCCGACGAACAGCCCGGTCAAGTCGGGGCCGACTTGTTCGATACTGTCGCCCCCTAGATGCACGACTTCCGCGTCGGGAAGCACGGCTTTGATGGCCAACACATGGTTGGCGGTCATGCCGTGGCGGAAGCAGTGCGCGCCGCCGGAATTGAACGCGACGTTGCCGCCAATTGTGCAGACTGACTGGCTCGAGGGGTCCGGGGCGTAATACAAGCCGTGCGGCGCCGCCGCCGTCGTGACATCCAGGTTCACGACACCGGGCTCGACAATCGCGACTCGTGCGACGGGGTCGAGGCGAACGATTCGATTGAGTCGATTGAGCGCGATGACGATGCCGTCCTCGGTGGGGACTGCGCCTCCGGACAGACTGGTCCCACTGCCGCGGGCCATGAACGGGACGCCCGCTCCATGGCACAACCGGACGATCTCGACAACCTCCTGCTGCGTCTCGGCGAGCACCACGGCGCGCGGACGAGCGCGGAACGTCGTCAGGCCATCCGATTCATAGGCCGCAAGAGCACCCGGCCGTGTCAGGACACGCGCGCCGAACTGGTCTTCCAGTGCTGCGACCAGGCCCTGTGGCTGCATTCGTCAAGAACCACTATAAGCTACGCCTTCGCTGAATAGTTTCCAGTTACCAGTTGTCAGTTCATCCCTGACTGCCATGAACCCTGCCAGTCGAAGTTCAGGAAGCTGCTGCCGTAACTGACGAACTGACGCCGGAGGCCGCCTCGATGGACTGGACCCAGACGTACGACCCGCTTGGCAACGTCTTTCTCTCAACCGTCCTTGCCGCAGTGCCGGTGGTCGTGCTGCTGGGCAGCCTGGCCTTTGGTCATCTCCGCGCCCACGTCGCCGCACTGTTGGGACTCGGCTCCGCGCTCCTGGTTGCGATCGGCGTCTTCGGTATGCCGACGGCATTGGCACTCGCGACCGCTGCCTATGGCGCCGCCTACGGCCTTCTGCCGATTGGGTGGATTGTCTTGAACGTCATTTTTCTCTATCAGCTCACGTCGGACGCCGGGCTGTTCGGCACGCTGCGGCACAGCATCACGGCGGTGACGCGCGACACGCGCCTCCAGTTGCTTCTCGTGGCCTTCTGCTTCGGCGCGTTCTTCGAGGGCGCGTCAGGATTTGGCACGCCTGTCGCCATCACCGGAGCCTTGCTGATCGGATTGGGATTCACGCCGCTGGCCGCGTCCGGTCTATCGCTGATTGCGAATACAGCGCCGGTGGCATTTGGTGCGCTCGGCACGCCGATCATCGCGTTGCAGGGGGTGACCAATCTCGACCTCTTCGAGCTGAGCGCCATGGTCGGACGCCAGTTGCCGGTGTTCTCGCTCATCGTGCCGTTCTGGCTGATTTGGGTATACGCCGGTCGTCGTGGCATGGTCGGCGTGTGGCCCGCCATTTTGGTTGCCGGGCTCTCGTTCGCGACCCTTCAATTCCTGGTGTCGAACTATCACGGTCCGTGGCTTGTCGACATCCTCGCGTCGGTCGGCTCGATTGCTGCCGTCGTGCTGTTTCTGAGGGTGTGGCAGCCTTCCGATCAGTGGCGAACGGCGGACAGTCGCTTGGCACCCGCCCAGAGCACGATGCCCAACCAGGTCGACGCGCCGCCGGCTCGCGAGGTGATTCGCGCCTGGATCCCATGGCTGATCCTGAGCGTGCTGGTATTTCTCTGGGGCGTGCCTCAAGTCCGGGCATGGCTGGACAGCGTCTCAGTGATCCGCATTCCGGTGCCGGCCCTTCACATGCACGTGCTGCGCACGCCACCAGTGGTGGCCGCGCCGACTCCCGAGGCCGCCATCTTCAATCTCAACTGGTTGTCGGCCACTGGCACGGGGATTTTCGTCGCCGCCATTGTCGCTGGCCTGGCGATGGGTCGATCGATTGGCGAGCTTGCGAGCTGTTACGGACGAACCTTGCGGCTGGTCAGCACCTCGTTGCTCACCATCAGTGCGATGATGGCACTCGGGTTCACGACTCGGTACTCCGGCCTCGATGCCACGCTCGGCCTGGCGTTCGCGGGCACCGGCATGCTCTATCCCTTCTTCGGAACGATGCTCGGCTGGCTGGGTGTCGCGCTGACAGGATCGGATACCTCGTCCAACGTGCTATTTGGCAGCCTCCAGCGCATTACCGCGGAGCAGTTGGACCTGTCACCGACGCTGATGGCTGCGGCCAATAGTTCCGGCGGTGTCATGGGCAAGATGATCGACGCGCAGAGCATCGTTGTCGCCAGCACCGCGACCCGCTGGTACGGCCATGAAGGCGAGATCCTGCGCTTTGTCTTCTGGCACAGCGTCGTCCTTGCATGCCTGGTAGGGTTGCTGGTGTTTCTGCAAGCCTACGTGCCACCGTTCAGCAACTTGACCATCTGGTAGGGAAGAGGCTCAGACAACGCATCCTACGTACAAGCCTCAGAGACTCAGAGGCTCAGAGGGAACTCTCGAAGAGGAGACTCTTAAAGAGAGAACTCCTAAAGAGAAAACTCTGTGTCTCTGAGTCTCTGTGGCCTGTGCGTGAGTAGTTAGTGTGTCTCTTGTTTCTGAGATCTCCTACTGAACGCGTTCAACCTTCCTGGCGATCAACACCAGGCCTTTCTTTTCAACCTCGACTTCGATCTTCGGCTCGAGGGCCCACCCGATTTCACGCTCGATCTCCATCACGGTCATCTTGCCGATCGTCCCCGTCACCCGCACGCTGTCGTTCAACCATGCATCGTCGAGCGGCGCGAGCTCTGACGACTTCGGGTAAAAGACCAGGAGGTCGTTGTCCATGCCTGCCTCGAGGATCGCGTCTTCATCGAGCGCAAACGCCTGCGGGCTCAGCACCTCGTCCACCTCGCCAACGACGGTGACTTCTTGCCCGACATACTTATCCATGTTCTTGACCACATCTTCGACCTTCATGTCGGTGTTGGCAGCGGGGACGGCATCGCTCGGACGACCAGCTTGCGGCGCCGGCTGGGTTTCGGTGGTGGTGCGCTCAGAGCGATTACAGCCGAAGGCGACGATGGAAAGCGCTAGTGCACCGGTAGCAATGATTGACTTCCAGGATCTCATCAGGATGCCTCCTCAGCGTTTGAGGGATAAATTGCAAGAACGTTGCCCTTACACTGTCGTCATGTCGACGCTCGCGAAACGCACGCTCTTCATTACGGGATCAAGCCGAGGCATTGGTAAGGCGATCGCGCTCAAAGCCGCGGCCGATGGCGCCAACGTCGTTATTGCTGCGAAAACGACGGAGCCCCACCCGAAATTGCCCGGCACCATTTTCACCGCTGCGGAAGAGGTCGAGCGTCAGGGTGGACGGGCCCTGCCGATCGCCGTGGACATTCGTGACGAAGCGCAAGTCGAAGCCGCGGTCGAGCAGGCGGTTGCTACTTTCGGTGGCATCGACATCCTGGTCAACAATGCCTCCGCCATTTCGCTCACTGGAACGGTGGCGACGCCCATGAAGCGTTTTGATTTGATGCACCAGGTCAATGTGCGCGGTACCTACCTCTGCACACAGAAAGTCGTGCCACACCTCATGCGTGCAGCCAATCCGCATGTCCTCAATATCGCCCCGCCACTCGAGTCGACACTGCAGGCGCGATGGTTCGCTCCCCACGTGGGCTACACGATGGCGAAGTACGGGATGTCGCTGTGTGTCCTGGGAATGGCGAACGAATTTCGAGACGAAGGAATCGCGTTCAATGCGCTCTGGCCGCGCACGGCCATCGACACCGAAGCCATTCGATTGATTGCCGGCGAGGGCGCACGCAAGAAGACGCGAAGTCCCGCGATCATGGCCGACGCGGCGTACGAGATTCTCCGGAAGCCGAGTCGCGACTGTACGGGAAATTTTCTGATCGACGAGGACGTGCTGCGAGAGGCCGGGATCACCGACCTCTCGCCGTACAACCCGCCCGGAATTTCCGACGGCGAGTTGATGCGTGATTTCTTCGTGTGAGGACTACGGTTCCGGTTTTTCGTCGCCGGTGAAACGCCCGAGGCCGGTCCAGATGGCTTCCTCCTGGCCGGTGAAGTCGCGGTAGGTCAACCCTGGGATTGGGACCAGCAGTGCCCGAGCAGAATGTCGATGGCAAACACATCTCGCGATCCCTCCGCAGTCCCAGACCCCGCGAAGTAAGTGATTTCATCGCCCGCCGCGATGACAGGGAAGCCGCCGTTGTCGGCTGGCCCTCTGGTGGGCTTTTTGTTGTAGCCGAACCGCGTGTCGTACTCGCGCAGACGGTCGACCATGCGATCGAGCCACGGATTGTTGATGTACTTCCGACTGGGGGGATCGGGACACGACTGCGCCAGCAACCCGGGATTCTCGTTGTGAATGCGGACCAGCAGCTGCTGAATATCTGGCAGGCCCAGGAGCGTGCCGGGATCCGGATCAGCGACGCGTCCGCTGCTGCTGGGGAAGGGGACCTGGACCTCGTTCGACACCTCGCTGGTGCCGCATGGGTTAATGGCGGCGACGCGAGCAAAATACGTCCCCGAGCTCACGACGGCATTGATGCCGGTTGCCGTTGTGCCGGCCTGGATGGTGGTCTGACCGGGGGCGTCACCCGCCTGCACGATGTATTGGCTGGTGGGACCCGCGTTCGGTCGTCGCCAGAACAAGAAGGCCTCAGGCCCGCGCATCATCGCCCGAAAATTGAGCGGCGACGCTCGGCGGGGCGCAACCACCCGTCAGCGTGACGACCACTTCGTTGGACGGCGCACTCGCGCCCTCGTTGTTGAACGCGACCGCGCGCACAAAGTAGGTGCCGGGCCCGCCAGATGCCGAGAGTGATGTGACCGAACCACTGACTGACGCCTGGACCACGGTCTCTCCTGGTGCCAAGCCTGCTTGCAATTGGTAAGACGTCGGACTGTTCGCCGACGCGGTCCACGACAGCGTCACGTTCAACCCGGTGACGGTGGCGGTGAGGTTCGATGGAGCGGTGGGGGTGGCCGCGCGCAGCGTCAAGCTGCCGACGGCAAACGTCAGCACGATGATCGCAAAGAACGTTTTCGAGCGAAGGACGTGAAGATCAAACATGGACCACCACTCTATCGAACGCTCATGGCCTCCGCAACACTGAATCGGGGGCGGTTGGAAGTGCGCGACGTAGATCAATGGTGGTCAGGCGAACCAATCGATGTGATCAGAAGTTCATCCAACTGCACGCGGCGGAGCCATTGCGTGAGGGTCTTCACGACGGTTCTTCACGACGGTTCGACGAGGGTTCTTCACGACCGTTCGCTGGACGGCGACGCGACCCTTCGTGCAGAACCTTTGTCGAACGTACGTGAAGAACCCTTGTGAAGAACCTTCGTGAAGAACCTTCGTGACACAACTTCGTGAACCGGTCACGACCGATAGTTGCCGAAACTGAGGTGAATGCCGAAGTCGTGGTCCCGAAGCAATTGGATCGCCGACTGAAGATCGTCGCGTGAGGGCGACTGGACGCGAACCTGGTCGCCTTGAATCGATGCTTGAACTTTCTTCAGTTTGGCATCCTTGATGACTTTCACGATTTCTCGCGCCGTGTCCGTCGGAATGCCGATCTGCAGCGTGAACACCTGCTTGACCGTGCCGGCGGACGCCGGCTCGATCTCGGCCGGCTTCAGGTTCTTCACGGGGACGTTTCGTCGCACCATCCGCGTCTGCAGAATCTCGAGCAGCGCCCCGATTTTGAACTTGTCCTCGGCGGTGAGCGTCAGGGTGTGATTCTTCTGGTCGAGCTCGATCGCGGCGGGCGACCCCTTGAAATCGTAGCGCTGGGACACCTCTTTGCGCGCCTGATTGATGGCGTTGTCAACCTCTTGCAGGTCGACTTCGGAGGTCACGTCGAACGAGTTCATCGTCGCCATGCGCAATATCGTAAGGCAGGTCGAGCGATGGCATGATAGTTGTGCTTGTCCGGACTATCCGCGACGGCTACAGTTACCTCTTGCGATGACGACCTCAGCCGACCCGCTCGTCCTCGTCGTCGACGACTACAAGGATGCTCGCGAGATGTACTCCGGGTACCTGAAGGCCTCCGGATTCCGCGTGGTCGAAGCGGGAACCGGTGTCGAGGCCGTGGCGAAAGCGCACGCGCTCCAGCCCAACTGTATTTTGATGGATCTCTCACTCCCCGGCATCGACGGCTGGGAAGCGACGCGGCAACTCAAAGCTGACGACAAGACCGCACACATCCCGATCGTCGCGATCACGGGTCATACGTCCGAACTGGAATTGCGCGATGCCCGAGCCGCCGGATGGTCGTCCTTTGTCCTCAAGCCTGCATTGCCCGACGCAGTCGTGTCCGAGGTGCGGCGGGCGATGACGGGCGCCACTATCTAGGTTCAATCTTCCGGCTGAAGCCGGAAGCCACGAATCCCAACACAAGGTCGCGTGGCTTCGCCTTTAGGCGGAAGTTCAGCCGCTTTCTGAGACGGTCGAGGAGCCCCCGACGGGTGTAATGTCGGTGGATGAGTTCGCCCGGTAGCCGGAACGTTCACCTTCATCGAGTCAGCGGAGCCATCCAGACAATCGATCGCGACGTGGTAGCGGTCGAAGAACCCATGGAGGTGCGTGTCAACGGCGCGTCGTTCGCCGTGATCATGCGAACGCCAGGCGCCGACCGCGACCTGGCGGCCGGCTTTCTCCTGGCGGAAGACGTGATTCGCGGCGGCCACGAGCTGGCGACGATCGAGTACTGCGAGGACGCCGAGGCGGATGCGCGCGAGAACACGCTCAATGTCACAGTGATTGGGGAAGCCGTCGAGCGGCTCAACATCCGTCTCGGTGAACGACGGCAGGTCATGATGACGTCCTCCTGCGGCTTGTGTGGCCGCCGCACGATAGAGTCGCTGCGGTCGCGTGCACCGGCAGTGGCGGGGCACTGGACCGTCAGTGCCGACGTCATTCGAAGCCTGCCGACGACGCTTCGTCGCGCGCAGGACGTTTTCGAGACAACTGGCGGGCTTCACGCAGCGGGCCTCTTTGCGCTCGACGGCCGGCTGACGATGCTCGCCGAGGACGTGGGCCGACACAATGCCGTGGACAAAGTCGTTGGCAGGCGTCTGCTCGAGGACGGCCTGCCGCTCGATCAGTCGCTGCTCATGGTTTCTGGTCGAACCTCGTTCGAGCTGGTTCAAAAGTCGCTGCTGGCGGGTGTTCCACTCATCGCCGCCGTCTCCGCCCCTTCGAGCCTCGCAATCGAATTGGCGGAGCAGGCGGGCGTCACGTTATGTGGATTCCTCCGTGGTGACACCTTCAACGTCTACGCGCACGGGCACCGGATCGGTTAGCAAAGTGACTATCTGCCGCAACTACGCAGAAACTGCCACAGTTCGGTGACAGGGCCTGTCCCTGTCATCGGGGGACAGGCCCTGTCTGCGGGGAAGGAGACGAGGATGACAGCCGCCGGAGGACGCGGAGCTGCAGGCCCATGCCGGTGGCGGCAAACCCCGCGTCGAGCAGGAAGGGCGCGACGGGATCCGATGCGGCCGCGGTGCCGTTGATCTCTTCGATGAGCCAGCCGCGTGCGCCCTCTGGCGCGCGATGGGCCAGCGCCACGAGCTCGTGCGCCAAGCAATGCGCCACGCGTGATCGGTCCGGATCGTCGGCAGGTAGCGACACCAGCAGCGAACGATCGCCGCGCGCAATCCATGCCGTCAGTCGTCCGTCGACGAGGACCACGCGAGCGCCGGCGAAGCGGGCTGCGCGTAGCCCGCCGGGCAGACCGGCGGCTCCCGGATCGATCGTATCGGGCGCGACCCAGTCAGGCCACGGCACCACGGCGCCATACGGATTCGCCGGGTCGGTCGCGGCCAGCGTGACGACTTGCGGCTCGTCGGTTTCATCGCGGCCAGCGCGGAGCAGATCCACGGCGCCCGGCTGGGCGAACTGCGCCGCTCCGAGTCCCATCACGAAATAGCCGCGCCGCACGCGGCCTGTCTCTTCGAGCCGCCGCAGCACGGGATAAATCGCACTGAAACCGCCGGGAATCTGCTCAATCGCCGTAATCTCACGCGTCACGACTCCGTGGCGTGTGAGCAGCTGCTCGGTGAACGCGGTCGCCCATTCCGTGAGCGACCGATTGATCGGCCTCGCAATCGTCGTCCATCGGCCTTCAGCGGCAGGAGGGACGATCCGTCGTGATCGAAACGGCGCCGCGCGGCCCGGCCGTCGCGACCGCTCCGGCGCGCGCAGGTACGCACGCAGCGAGTGGAGCGTATCGTTGGTGACGAGTCCTCTCCAGACGAGCGACCACAGCGCATCCACGGTTTCAGCGGGGAACCCACCGCCGATGGCCTCGTGGAGCGGCGCGAAGAACGACGCCCCCGCTTCCTCGAGCTTTTTCAAGACCTCGGGCTCTCGGCCTCTTAGGGTTCCAGTCAAAGGTTCCAAAGTTCCAGAGTTCCAGGGTTCCAAAGTTCCGGCGGAGGCCCGTCGAACCTTGGAACTCTGGAACCTTGGAACCTTGGAACTCTTGACTGGAACCTTGGAACTTTCCAGAGGCGGCAACAGCTTGGACATGTGGTCCGTCAGATACAGCGCGATCCGACCATCGCGATCGCCGAGCGGTTCGACGCCAATCCACGAAACCTCGCCCGCGCCGAGCAACGTGTCGAGTTGTGCCGGGGAATAGTCGGAGACGCGCGCGGGCAGGATCTCATGTTCCAGGAGCGATGCGATGATGGGCACGCCTTGCAATTGCTCGATCGTGTCGAGGAGCACATCCAGGCCACCTCGCCGCCGACCAATGCCATGCCATGCGGTGAGAAACTTGCCGAGCACGGGCGCTTGAACCGGTTCCACCGCCTCGCGCAGCCGCGCGAGGGATCGCCGACGAATGCTGCTCAGGACGTCGCTCTCGCACCACTCGCGACCGCGCCCGCCC
Source organism: uncultured Acidobacteriota bacterium (assembly GCA_963802675.1). Taxonomy (GTDB): domain Bacteria; phylum Acidobacteriota; class Vicinamibacteria; order Vicinamibacterales; family UBA2999; genus JACCSI01. The sequence goes on along the minus strand of CAWDJL010000009.1, from coordinate 635,511 downwards.
GGGCGAAAAGCGCCCTCGATCACGCGGCCAGTCGCTGCGAGCCGCGCCAGTGCGGCCTCCACGTGACCGATCGAGAGCCCCAGTCGAGCCACGATGTCGCTGGCAGTGAACGGACCGTGGGTGCGTGCATATCGCTTGACGAGATCATCGGGCGCATCGACGGCGGGCTCCAACAATGCCGCCGGCAGCCCGGGCGGCAACGGAATCCCGAGCGCATCGCGATACCGCGAGGCGTACTCGACGGCCACAAGTCGAGCCTCGCCTCCGACCACGAGCTCAATCGCCCGCCGCGTGCGCAGCAATTCGTCGACTGCGGGACCGGCGACTGCCGCGAGCGATCGCGCGGCGATCTCCTCGCGCGTCAACTCGCCAAGGCGCAAGAGGAGATCGTGCACGCCATCAGTGGACTTGGCATGAAGGCGGTGCGAGAGGTGCTGGAGGTCGGCTGCAACGGTTTCGATGGCGGTGACGTCGAGCAGATCTCTCAGCTCCGCATCGCCGATGAGCTCGCGGAGTTGAGATTGATCAACCGACAGCGCCTGCGCACGCCGTTCGGCAAGGGGCGCGTCGCCGTCATAGATGTAGTTCGCCACGTAGTTGAAGAGGAGCGAGGCGGCAAACGGTGACGGGGTACGCGATTCGATCGTGGCCACGCGCAAGGATCGACTGCGGATCCGGCGCAGCACGTCGACCAGCGCCGGCACGTCGAAGACGTCGCGCAGGGTTTCACGATAGGTCTCGAGAATGATTGGAAAGGATCCATAGCGCGCGGCGACGGCGAGCAAGTCCGCGGCGCGCTTGCGCTGCTGCCACAAGGGCGCGCGCGCGCCCGGGCGACGGCGTGGCAACAGGAGCGCGCGGCTTGCCGCTTCGCGGAAGCGCGCGGCAAAGAGGGCGGTCGAGCCCAATTGCCTCAGAATCAGCCCTTCGACCTCATCGGGGTCTGGCAGCATCAAGGCCGAGTCCGGGGGTCCATCGCCTTCCGGGCATCTGACGACGAACCCATCGTCTCCCCACATGATCTCGGCATCGAGTCCGTGCTCGTCGCGAAGTCGCGCGCTGACCGCCATCGCCCACGGCGCGTGCACGCGGCTGCCCAGTGACGACAGGATGAGCACGCGCCAGTCGCCCAGCTCGTCGCGGGTTCGTTCGATCACGAGCGTGCGATCGTCGGGGATGACGTCCACCGCACGCTTCTGATCGTCGAGGTACTGCAGCAAGTTGGTGGCCGCCAACCGGTCGAGTCCGTGCTCGCGCTCGAGGCGGTCCCGGGCATCTTCTGCCGAGACATCGCGCAGTTCGCGAACCAGCTTGCCGATGGCGAAGCCCAACTCGATCGGTCGGCCGCCAGCTTCGCCTCGCCAGAACGGCATTTTTCCGGGCTGCCCAGGTGCTGGTGACACGATGACCCGGTCGTGCGTGATCTGTTCGATGCGCCACGTCGAGGCGCCGAGCAGGAAGGTCTCGCCCGCACGCGCCTCGAACACCATCTCCTCGTCCAGCTCGCCGACGCGCGCGCGGTCACGTTCAGCGCCGAGCAGGAACACACCGAACAAGCCGCGGTCGGGGATGGTGCCGCCGTTGGTGATCGCCACCTGCTTGGCGCCCTGACGCGCCGTGACCGTTCCCGTCACGCGATCCCACGTCACCCGCGGGCGCAGCTCGGCGAACTCGTCCGAGGGATAACGGCCAGACAACATGTCCAGGACGCCCTCGAAGACTCGACGACTCAACTCCGCATAGGGTGCGGCACCGCGGATGGCCTTGAAGAGATCGTCGACGGACCACGGCTCCGTCGACACCATGGCGACGATCTGTTGGGCGAGCACATCGAGCGGGTTGCGTGGATAGCGCGACGGCTCGACGGCTCCGCGTTGCATGGCGCGCGTGACCGCGGCGCACGACACCAGATCGCCGCGAAACTTCGGAAAGATGATCCCGCTGCTGACTGCACCGAGGCTATGACCTGCGCGCCCGATCCGCTGCAGCCCGCTGGCGACCGAGGGCGGGGCTTCGATTTGCACGACGAGGTCGATGGCGCCCATGTCGATGCCGAGCTCGAGCGAGCTGGTCGCGACCAGCGCGCGCAGATGTCCGGCTTTCAACAGATCCTCGATTTCGACGCGTTGTGCGCGCGCGAGCGAGCCGTGATGCGCGCGCACCAGCGGCTGACCCGCAAGCTCGTTGAGGGCGCCCGCGAGGCGCTCCGCCAGCCTGCGGCTGTTGACGAAGATCAACGTCGATCGATGCTGTTGAATGAGCTCCAGCAATCGCGGGTGAATCGCCGTCCAAATCGAGCCTGGGCTGGGACCCTGGGCCGCAGGGCTACGACGAATCTCGAAGGTCGGCGCGGCGGCGGCGGCAACTGCACCGACTTTAGCCATGTCCTCGATAGGCACTTGGACCCGGATATCGAGACGTTTGGGCTCGCTCGCATCGACGATTGAGACCTCGCGATAGGACACCGCCCCCGACGGCGCCGCGAACTCGTCGTCTACGACATCCTGAACGTTCTTGGTGGCTTTCGCGTCCCGCGTCTTCTTCGCGCGGGCGCCGCCCAGAAATCGCGCGACCTCGTCCAGGGGGCGTTGCGTGGCCGACAGCCCGACCCGCTGCAGCGGCGCCGACACGAGCCCCTCGAGTCGCTCCAGCGAGAGCGCGAGATGTGCGCCACGCTTGGTCGAGACCAAGGCGTGAATCTCGTCGATGATCACCGTCCGCGCCGAGCGCAGGCGTTCGCGGGCGTTGGACGTGAGCATCAGATACAACGACTCGGGCGTCGTGATCAGGATGTCGCCAGGGTCGCGCAGAAAGCGCGCCCGATCGGACGAGGGCGTATCGCCGGTGCGCAGCGTGATTGCGGGCGAGTGAAAATCGACCGCCGCGGCGCTGGCAAGGCTGCTGATGCCGACGAGCGGCGCCCGAAGGTTTCGCTCGACGTCAACCGCCAGGGCCTTGAGCGGCGAGATGTACACGACGCGGCACCGGGACGCCCGCTCCGGTACCTCGTCGAACATCAGACGGTCGAGCGAGGCGAGGAAGGCCGCCAGGGTTTTGCCGGTCCCAGTCGGGGCCAGGATCAACGTGGACTCGCGCCGCACAATCACCGGCCAGCCAAGCCGCTGAGGCCGCGTCGGCGCCGCAAACGACTGCGTGAACCACTCGCGGACGGGCGAATGAAAGAGGTCGAGCGGATCGCCACGCATCCAAGTTTCGATTCTATGGCGAACGGCGAAGACCGTATAATCCTTGGCTGGCCAACAGGTGGCTCCCCAGGACGTCAAAAACTCTGGCTGGGTCGCTTGTCAGTTGCCAGTTACCAGTTGTCAGTTCAAAGACAGAAGCCGCTTCAAGTTGAGGGGTACCTTTGAACTGGAAACTGATAACTGAAAACTGACAAGGACTCTGACCCAGCGGAACGCTGCTTTATAGGACTGAGACCATGGGCGATGCGGGCGAAGGACTTATCGATGCGGATACGAGGCTCCAGGAGCGAATGGATGAACTGGAGGAAGAACGGAAGGCAGCACGAAACCGGAAGCCGCTGGAAGACCCGGAGAAAGTACGCCAGCGCGAGTCGCTGAAGCTGGCGCGCGCCGAAATGCAGCAACAACTGACACGCACGGAGCACCCCGCTCGCCGCAGTCAGATCGAGCAGGCCATCATTGAGATCGACAAACGGTTGGTCGACGTTGATGCCGTCAAGAGTGCGCCGAAGGCCCGGCTAAAGCGCTAACGAGGCCCTGCCGCAGACTGTTGACTACGTTGTGGGCGGGGGGCCTCGTTAGCGAACTATCTCGGTTTGCCCCGCTCCGCGGGGCAAGAGTCTTGAATGGCCGTCGAAAACCTGACTCATTCGTCAAGAGTTCGGCCATTCAAGACTCTAGCGAAGGCCGCCGCGGTTGCCGGCCGATTGTCGCGCGCAACCGAGAGAGCCTTCATCAAAACTGGAAGGATCGCGTCCGGTACCCCGGTGACGTCCACCTGGCCGGTCAGGTCGGTCTGCTTGATGCCAATCTCGACGATGGACCCCGCGCCGAACGGCAGCCGTCCGGTCAGCACTTCGTACGTGAGCACGGCCAGGCTGTAGACGTCCGCCCGCTCGTCCACCCGCTCGCCTCGCAGTTGTTCGGGCGCCATATAGGCGGGTGTGCCGACGATGGTGCCGCCGTGAGTCAGCGTTTGAAAGTTGCTCGTCTCGCTGTCTGCGATCGTCGCGACGCCGAAATCGAGGACTTTTGGACCGATGCCGCTGGCTGGCAGCAAGACGTTCTCCGGTTTCAGGTCGCGGTGGAGGACTCCGGCTCGATGGGCGAACTCGATGCCTGCCGCCACACCGGTGACGAGCGCGATCGCGTCCGGTGGCGCCAGGTGCTGCTCTCGCTTCAAGAGGCTTCGAAGGTCCTCGCCACGTACGTACTCCATCACGAGAAAGGCGGCGCCGTCCGGCAACGTGCCGTAGTCGAAGACCGTGACGATGGCCGGATGCTGAAGCCGGGCGACGATCTGCGCTTCGCGTGCAAACCGGCTGCGGGCGGCCGGGTCGGCGAGAAGATCCGCGCGGACGACCTTGATCGCGACGTCGCGTGCCAGTCGTAGATCGTGCGCGCGGTACACCGCGCCCATCCCACCACGGCCGACGAGCGTGTCGATGCGGTACTTGCCATCCACGACGGGCGGGATGCTTTCTGCCATCGTGGGAGCGGGGGTCAGCACTGCGCCTGTGCCGAGCACGGCGGCGGCGGCCAGCCGTGAACCGGAGGACAGGCGGCGTCGCAGCCTCGACAGGTCCATCGCCACGCTCATTTGCCCCGCGATGCCGCTGAGGAGTTGCCGATCTTCCAGCGTGTAGGGCTCCTCCGATCGTTTCGCGCCCAGTCCAATCAAGCCTGTGAGTTCGCGTCGATCGCCGTTGCCCGCGAAAATCGGGACCAGCAGCGACAACCGATTGGCGTCGAGCCAGGCGCGGTCCACGGCCGGGAGCCGTGCCGCCGGCGACCGCTCGTCGTCGAGGAACACCTCGAGTGGATCCTCGGACCAGCGCAGGAGCGTCGCGAGTGCGCCGTTGCGTGACAGAACGCCGACGTCTGCCCTGAGGGTCGACACAACCTCGAGCCGATCATCGTCTCCTGCGAGGACGGCGATGGACTCGGGGTGGAGTGCGTTGTCGATCTGCGAGACGACCAGCGACACGAGCTGTCGAGGCTCGGTTTCACGGGGCAGCCGATTGGCGAGCGACACGAGGATCTCTCGAGCGTCGTATTCCGCGCGAAAGAACCGCTGATCCAGCCATTGTTGCGCCTTATCGCGATAGCGAAACGCCAGGGCGGCCAGACCAATGGCGACCGCGTAGAACATTGGCTGCCCCAGAACGACGTCGCTGAGCGGCCGCTGGCGACTAGTGACCAGCGCAAGGACCAGCGCGGCCACAGGAAGTGCTAACAGGATCGACAACGTTCGGCGCGCCAGCGCGTACTGCAAGCTGCGACGCAGCACGGTGCGGGGGCTGAAAACGTGTCTGACCGCGACGGCGTAGGGCAACGCCAGCGCCGGCAGCAAGATGATTGCGCGAAGCAAGCCCTCCACGAGCCACGGCAGTTGAATGGAAACACCCGAGAGCGTCGAAGCCGCGGGGATTGAGGTGCTCAGCGCGTACGCCAACACGGCCGGTACGCCCGTATACACGACCATTTGGATACGGCGTCGTTCGTTGGCGTCGTGGTTGGCTCGATAGCGTGCGACCCCTTCGAGCACGATGGCCACGTTGGCGGCGAGCGCGACGGCAAACGACAGGTTGAACACCCAGGGATTCGTGGCAACCCACGTGACGACTGGCAGCACGGCATCCACACCCAGCAGGAAAGCCGCGGTCAACAGCCCGATCGCCAACATCGGCGCCGCTGCCAATCCGAGCGCGAGATAAATCCATCGATGCCGATCGAGAATCGATGCTCGTGTTGGAAAGTGCAGCACCGCAAGGCCGATGATCGGAAACGCGACTGGCGTCGCAATCCACGACAGCATGAGCAAGAGGCCGCCGAGGATCGGGATGGTCCGCTCTTCGCCATAGAGCGGGCCAGCCGAGGCGATGGCGGCACAGATCAAGGCCAGCGTCATGAGGCGCGCGGTCGTCCCGCGCGTGCCCAATGCCAGGAGCGCGAGAGCGCCGGCGAGAAAAGCAATGACCTGGAGCAGCAGACCTCCGTGTAGTCGCAGCCAGGCGGCCTGCGTCTCGGTATCCGCCCGCCAGACCGGCTCACGTGCAACGCGCACCATGGCCGCGTCGCCCGATGGGCCTTGGACACGCAAATCGAGCGTTCCTTGGGCACCGAGGTGGTACGCCTCGCGCCAGAGAGGCAGGACTTGTTGCGGGTCGGCCGGGATGCCCTGTGACAGCTCAATCCGGCCGCCGTGCGCGTTGTAGATCCCGGTAATGGTGACCCCTTCGGTCAGCACGCTCGTCGCCGGGAACTTCGACCGGTTGACGTGAGCAACGGTCACGCTCGTGTTGGCGACGTCGACCAAAGGGGGAGGCTGGAGTCGCGGCGCCGGGCCCAACTCGCCGAGGCTGGCAAAGAGGCTTTTGCCCGACAGGACGATTCCGGCGCCGGCAGGCCAGAGATACGGTCGGACGACCGCAAGGTGCAGTCCCGCAATGGCGATGGCAAGCGCGAGGATCGTGCTGACGATCGTGCGCGCGCGAGTGGGCGAAGCAGGATTGGCCACTGCGTCAGTGACCAGCAAACTCGTCGAGTCGATGGCCGAGGCTCATTTCCTCCACAATCGACCGGCCTCGCCCCCACCCTTCGTCGATCAAGTGCCGTGGCAACGTGCAAGGTGGTGGCGCCGCTGCGGCAGCAGCCTGCAGGACGCGATCATAGGCTGCGGCCATGGCAGTCAACTGATGGTGGCGTTGCCACCAACCTCGCGCGGCGGTGCCTAGAGAGGCGCGCAGCGAGGCGTCGCTTGCGAGCCGGTCCAGCGCAAGCTCCAGCGAATGGAGTTCGTCGATGAGCTCGATGCTGACGGCGACCGGCACGCGGGACGCATCGAGGGCGGCGATGTCGAGCAGACGCCACCCGCGCGGATCAAGCGTGGGCACGTCGCCGAGGTATTCGAGGTCCGTGATGATGGTTGCCCGCCCAGCGGCAAGGCACTGTAGCCAGGAAGCCGACGTCTCACCGTTCGTAGGCCACCGCAGGCAGGCGCAGAAATCCGCTGCCGACAGATATGCCGGCAGCTCCTCGTCGCGCACGTAACCGGTGACATGGACGCGATCGGCAATCCCCCAACGCTGAGCCTCTCTCGTCACGTCGTAGTAATCGCTGGTCGGGCCCACGAGCATCACGTGCAACTGCGGGTGACGATCGGCAAGGCTTCCGACCGCACGAAGCAGGACGTCGATGCGCTTCTCCGGTGTGACGCCACCATAGGCTGCGACGATCGTCGCGTCGGGCGGGATGCCGTAACACTCGCGGATACTGCGGAGCGCCGAATCCGCAATCGGTTCCTCGAGCGGATCGCGCACACCCATCGGCACGTGGTCGAGTCGCGCAGCCGGATGTCGCAGGTGTAGCTCCTCTTTGAGCAGCGGGTTATGAACCACGGTCAGCCGCGCGCATTCGACCACCAGGCGAATCATGGGCCAGAGCTGGTAGAGCGAGCCGCCCAGGCCGGCGATGACGAGATTCACGATCTCCGTGGGCGCATCGGGGTGATTGGCCCGGAACTCCTCGAGGTAGTCGTCGCGGCGAGGGAGCCAGCGGCGAGTCAGCGCAAGCGCGCGCGCCTGATGGAGCTGGGCGTCGTGAAGCACCACCAGCCCGGGATACCGAAAGACATGCGCCCACATGTAGTCGTGCCACGCGGCGTTGCCCAGCTGATACACCGCGAGGTCGTAGGGGGCCCGTCGTTGCTTCCACACGAACTCGCGGGCGGTTTCAGCCGTGAAGCTCTCGATCTGGTGGCCCCGCATCGCCAGCAGCGGCAATAGCTCAGCCGAGTAGGCGGCAATGCCCGAAGGTGTCGGTGGAAGGGGAGAGAACCAGGCGATTCTCACGGCTCATTCTGATACAGTGTCAAGTTGGACTTGGGAAATTCTTCACAAGCGGTTCCGGCTCCCAAGAACCGTGGAACCCTGGAACCTTGGAACCCTGGAACCTTAGGATGGGCGGCTGGGACGGACTGATCATCATGATCGTGGTGGGCGTCGGCTTTGGCGCCTTCTCGCTCCTTCTGTCGAGGTTCCTCGGCCCGCGCCATCCCACCCCCGAAAAATTGGCGCCGTATGAGTGCGGCATGCCGCCGGTGGGCGACGCCCGCGAACGGCAATCGGTCAAGTTCTACCTGATTGCGATGATCTTCCTGCTCTTCGACATCGAGATTGCGTTTCTTGGGCCGTGGGCGATGGCGATTCGCGAGCTGTCGTGGCCCGGATTCGTGCAGATTGTCGTCTTTTTCCTCATTCTGGTCGTCGGCTATATCTACGTGTGGCGAAAGGGCGTGCTCGACTGGGGTCCCGAACACGACCCCGACTACGTCCACGCGCCGCCCCCTGGAGCGGCGGTCGTCAAGAGATACCGTTATGGGACTCGAAACTGAATACGAAATCCCGGTGTTGACGACCAACGTCGAGAAGCTGGTCCAGTGGGCCCGGCGCTCGGCGATTTGGCCGGTGACCTTCGGGTTGGCCTGTTGCGCCATCGAAATGATGGCGATGAGTTGCGGCCGTTACGACATCGCTCGCTTCGGCGCCGAGGTCTTTCGCGGCTCGCCGCGCCAGTCGGACCTCATGATCATCGCCGGCCGCTTGTCGCGTAAGATGGCGCCCGCACTGCGGCGGATCTACGACCAGATGCCAGAACCCAAATGGGTGATCTCGATGGGCGCGTGTGCGTCGTGCGGCGGTGTGTTCGACAACTACGCAATCGTCCAGGGATCGGATCAAGTCGTGCCGATTGACGTGTACATTCCCGGTTGCCCGCCGCGTCCCGAATCGGTCATTTACGGCATCGTGCAACTGCAGAAAAAGATCGACGCGTCCCGGATGTAAGGGCCGCGCGCCACCTGTCCGCGCTCCAATCGATGACCGCTGCCGAAATCATCGCGACGCTCGAACCGGAGATTCCCGGCGCCCTTCAGGCGCTCTCGCCGCTCGACGAGTCGATCAACCCGAGCATTCTCGTTCCGGTCGAGCACTTGGTTCGGACTTGTCTGGCGTTGCGCGACACGCCTGGCCTCGAGTTCGTGGCGTTTAGCGACGTCACCGCCGCCGACTTCCATCCCGGCCGCCGTCCACGGTTCGATGTCGTCTACCACCTGGTGTCACCACATCGTCGCACGCGGGTGCGGGTGAAGGTCCAGGTCGATGGCGGCCAATCGGTTCCGACCGTGCAGACAATCTGGCACGGCGCTGGATGGCCCGAGCGTGAGGTCTTTGACCTGTTCGGCATTGTGTTCGAAGGGCACGACGATCTGCGCCGCTTGATGATGCCCGACGACTGGGAAGGTCACCCGCTGCGCAAGGACTACCCGGTGCAGGTACGCAAGGACGCTCAGACGTTCATGCCGCTTCAGGTGACCGAAGAAGAATTCAAAGCCAGCGTGGAGCGGGATCGGTTGATCCGGCCCAAGTCGTGAACGAATCGTTGGAATCGCAGTGATAGACGATGCACGGAAACACGGAAGCACGGAAAGGCAGGATCTTCCGCCTGAAGGCGGAAGCCACAGGAGCATAAATTTCTCGTGGCTTCCGGCTTCAAATCTCCCGTGGCTTCCGGCGTCAAATTTCCCGTGGCTTCCGGCTTTAGCCGGAAGATCCGTGCTTCTGTGTCTCGTCTGCTAACCGGAATCGCTGATGGCTGACGTCCGAACCGAGACGATGACCGTCAACATGGGGCCGCAGCACCCCAGCACGCATGGCGTGTTGAGGCTGGTGCTCGAGCTCGATGGCGAGACCGTCGTCTCAGTGTCGCCGACCATCGGGTTCCTGCACACCGGCATCGAGAAGACGTGCGAGCAGAAGAAGTGGCAGCAGGTCATTCCACTCGTCGAGCGCATGGATTACCTGGGCGCCCAGTCCAACAGCCTGGCGTTCGTTCTTGGGGTCGAGAAAATGCTCGGCCTCGAGATGCCGGGGCGCGTGCAGGCCATTCGGGTGCTCATCGCGGAACTCCAGCGCATCAGCAGTCACCTGGTGTGGTTTGGCACGCACGGCATGGAGATTGGCGCCATCACGGCCATGCTCTACGCGTTTCGCGAGCGCGAGATTCTGATGAATCTCAACGAGCTGCTCGCGGGCTTCAGGTTTTTTCCGAGCTACATCCGTGTCGGCGGTTTGCGCGAGGACATTCCGCGCGGCTTCAAGGAAGCGGTGTCCGCATTCCTCGATCGCTTCCCCGGCAAGCTCGACGAGTACGAGACGCTCATCACGAAGAATCCCATCTGGCTGGGGCGCACCCGCGGCGTTGGGGTCATCCGTCTGGAGGATTGCTATTCGTGGGGACTCTACGGTCCGGTCGCCCGCGCCGCGGGTGGCGACTACGATGTTCGTCGCGCATTTCCATACTGCGGCTACGAGACGTACGACTTTGATGTCATCGGCGCGTCGAACGGTGACGTGTACGATCGCTACCTCGTGCGTATGGCCGAGATGCGCGAGAGCGTCAAGATCTGTCGCCAGGCACTGGAGCGCATTACGCCGGTGGGGGAGTGGGCCGTCAATGACCGTCGCATCGTCCCTCCGCCGAAGGACGAGGTGTACACCGAGATGGAGGCGCTGATTCAGCACTTCCTGATTTACTCGCAGGGGTTCACGGTGCCGGTCGGCGAGTCGTATTTCCCGGTTGAAGGGCCTCGCGGCGAGCACGGGTGCTACATCGTTTCTGATGGCAGCAATCGGCCGTGGCGCGTCCACATGCGATCGCCCGGGCTGATGGCCTGCCAAGCGCTGCACAAGTTCATCGTCGGCGGCATGATCGCGGACGTGATTGCGGTGATTGGCTCGTTGGATGTCGTCATGGGAGACGTGGATCGATGAGCTTTCATCCGGTAATGCCTTACGGGACCGAGGCGTGGCATCGCTCGCGCCGCGTCACCCTGCCCGAGGGCCCGGAGTTCACCTACACCATCACGAATCGGGAGCGCTTCGAGGAGTTTGCGGCGCACTACCCACCCGAGCATCGCAAGGCGGCCGTGTTGCACGCCCTCTATCTTGCGCAGGAGCAACAGGGCTACATCACCGCCAACGCCGCTCGTCACGTTGCCGAGGTGATCGGGATCACAACCGCCGATGTGGAGGACGTCGTCTCGTACTACGTCATGTTCTTCCGAAATCCGGTGGGCAAGTTCGTGCTGCAAGTGTGCAACACCCTGTCCTGCGCCGTCGCCGGATCGGAGCGCGTGATCGAGGAGCTGGAACGCACGCTCGGGGTCAGCGCGGGCGAGATCGATCCGACTGGCCTCTTCACGATTCAGCCGATGGAGTGTCTCGGGGCCTGCGACCGTGCGCCGGTCGTGATGGTCAACAACGACCATTGGCACGAGCGGCTCACTCCCGAGGAGACGCCAGCGTTCGTCGACGCCCTCCGCGCGAACGGCGTGGCCGCACTCAACGGTTGTCATCTCGCGATCGAAGGGCGACCCGAAAGCGAGTGGAAGGGTAAGACGACGACGCCGGTCCGGCCGAGGGCGGTGCCGGATTACGAGCCGGTGCTGACCAAGTACGCGTTCACGCCAGGCGGCAACACGCTCGATCACTATCTGCAGAACCAGCAAGGCTACCAGGGCTTGAAGAAAGCACTGGCCATGACGCCGGATCAAGTCGTCGAGGCCGTGAAGGCCTCGGGATTACGTGGCCGCGGCGGCGCCGGATTCCCGACCGGCCTCAAGTGGCAGTTCGTCGACAAGAAGTCGCCGAACCCGAAGTACATCGTCTGCAACGCTGATGAGAGCGAGCCCGGGACGTTCAAAGATCACCTGCTGATGGAGCGCAACCCACACCTCTTGATCGAGGGTTGCGTGATCGGTTGCTATGCGATCGGGTCGAAAGCCGCCTACATTTACATCCGCGGCGAGTTCTTTCACATGCAGCCGGTGCTGGAGCAGGCGATCGAAGACGCGCGGCGCGCTGGCTACGTGGGCACCAACATCCTCGGCACTGGCTTCGACTGCGAGGTCTACATTCACCGCGGTGCCGGTGCGTACGAAGCGGGCGAGGAGACCGCGCTCCTCGAGTCGCTCGAGGGCAAGCGGGCCCAGCCGCGGTACAAACCGCCGTTTCCGGCGGTGGCTGGCCTCTGGGCCTGTCCGACCGCGGTCAACAACGTCGAAACCTTGTGTAACGTGCCGCTGGTGTTGACACGGGGCATCGAATGGTTCGCCTCCTTGGGTCCCGAAAAGAACGGCGGGCCGAAGTTGTTTTGCGTGAGCGGCCATGTCAAGAATCCCGGCGTATTCGAGGCGCCGATGAAGGTGTCGCTGCGCGAGCTGATCGACGACTATGCCGGCGGTATCCGCGATGGCCATACCCTCAAAGCCGTCATCCCGGGCGGCTCGTCGGTGCCGATTCTCATGCCGGATCAGATCGACATCCCCGCCAGCTTCGACGACATCGCGAAGGCTGGCTCGCTTCTGGGCTCGGCGGCGATCATGGTGTTCGACGAAACCACCGACATGGTGTGGTTGGCCGAGAACCTCCTGCACTTCTACCGCCACGAATCCTGCGGCAAATGCACGCCGTGCCGCGAGGGTACGGACTGGCTGTTCCAGTTGCTCAATCGACTGTTGAAGGGCGAGGGATCGGCGAAGGATGTGTCGTTGCTGCAGAGTGTTGCCGACAACATCAACGGCAAGACGCTGTGCGCGTTTGGCGATGCGGCGGCGACGCCGGTGCTGACCACGCTCAAGTGGTTCAGGCCCGAATACGATGCCTACGTGAAGGGGAACGCCCCGGCACCGGCCGACTATCGCGCGCGCGCAGCGGTAGGAGCACACTAGCGTGGCCGAGCTCGTGACGCCGCAACTGCTCGCCTACATCGGCATCATCACGGTCGTGTTCTTTGGCCTCCAGATTGGTGCCGCCGTCATGGTGTATGCCGAGCGCAAAGTCTCGGCGTTCATGCAGCAGCGGGTTGGACCATTCCTCGTCGGGCCGCGCGGTCTGCTCCAGCCGCTGGCCGACATCGTCAAACTGATCTTCAAAGAGGATCTGCGCCCGAAGGCCGCGGATGCCGTGTTATTCATGGCGGCCCCCGTGATCTCGGTAGCGGCGGCGTATGTCGCGTTTGCACCGGTGCCGTTCGGCGCGGCCACGACCTTCTTCGGCTTGCTCGATGAGCCCATGCCGCTGCTCGTCTCGGATGTCAACGTCGCGGTGCTCGTCATCTTTGCCGTGGCCTCGATGGGGGTCTACGGCATCGTGCTGGCCGGCTGGGCGAGCAACAGCAAGTACTCGCTGCTCGGAGGGCTGCGCAGCTCGGCGCAGATGATCAGCTACGAGCTGGCCTACGGCATCTCGCTCGCGACCGTCATCTTGCTCGCCAATTCGATGTCGCTGCGGGACATCGTCGACGACCAGGCGGGCTACTGGTTCGGGTTCATTCCGAAGTGGTTCGTCTTCCTGCAGCCAATCGGCTTTGTCGTGTACGCGGTTGCCGGCGTGGCCGAGACCAATCGGGCGCCGTTCGACTTTCCTGAGGCGGAGCAGGAACTGGTCGCCGGCTACCACACCGAGTACAGCAGCATGGCCTTTGCCATGTTCTTCCTGGCCGAATACATCAACATGATCACGGTGTCGGCCGTGGCCACGAATCTGTTTCTCGGCGGGTGGCATGGTCCGTTCCTGCCCCCGGAGTACGGCTGGATCTGGTTCCTCATCAAGCTGAGCGCGATCCTGTTCGTGTATTTGTGGCTGCGCTGGACGCTCCCGCGGTTTCGTTACGACCAGTTGATGGCGTTCGGGTGGAAGGTGCTGCTGCCGGTCGCCACGCTCAATTTGATCGCGACAGCTGCGGGGGTGCTGTACTTTGGCATCTGAGCAGCTTCTCTTCGTTGTGTTCGCGGCGGTCACGCTGTTGGGATCGTTGTTCGTGATCGTGCAGCGCAATCCAATCTACAGCGTGTTGTCGCTGATCGGGGCGTTCTTCGGATTATCCGGACTCTACGTGCTGCTCGAGGCGCCGTTCGTCGCCATCGTGCAGATCATCATCTACGCCGGCGCCATCATGGTGCTGTTCCTGTTCACGGTGATGCTGCTCAACGTGCCTCGTGAGGATGCCGCGGAATGGGATCGCGCGCACGCGCTCAATCGGCCGTGGCCGAGGCGCATCGGAGCGCTGCTGTCGCTGGTGCTGGTCGCGCAGCTCGGATGGGCACTGACGCGCACCCCCGGTGTCGCTGGCGCCGTTGGAGAGAACGGGCCGGGCATCTCGGACGTCGGCGAGCTCGGCAAGGTTCTCTTTACCGACTATATGTTTGCGTTCGAGGTGACATCGATCTTGATCATCGTGGCCATGGTCGGCGCCGTGGTGCTGGCGCGAAGGCAGGCCGAATGACGACCGCACTCGTGCCGCTCGAGTACTACCTGCTGTTGTCGGGGATGCTCTTCACGATTGGCGCCGCCGGCGTGTTTTTGCGCCGCAACCTGATCACACTGCTCCTGTCAGTGGAGATCATGCTGAATGCCGTCAACCTGACGTTCGTCGCATTCGGCCGGCAGTTTGGCAGCGTCGACGGACAAATCATCGTGTTCTTCGTCATGACCGTTGCCGCCGCCGAAGCGGCCGTTGGGCTGGCGCTGGTGATTGGCTTGTTCCGCCATCGCGAGTCGCTCAACCCCGAAGCCTTTACCGCGTTGAAGTGGTGATCGCGTGCTGTCGCTGATTCCGCTGTTCCCGTTCGTCGGCTTCGTGGTCAATGCCTTGCTGGGGCGTCGGCTCACCAAGAGTGTGTCCGGAGGGCTGGCGTGTCTGGTCATGGTGTCGGCTTTTGCCGTATCGGTGATCGAAGTCTGGCGGCTGGCGGGCCTGTCGCCCGCTGCGCGTGCGATCACCGAAACGGTCTACACCTGGATCGCATCCGGCGATTTCGTCATCGACCTCTCGTTCCGCCTGGATCCGCTGGCGGCCGTGATGATCCTCGTCATCACTGGCATCGGATCCTTGATCCACATTTATTCGACCGCTTACATGCACGAGGAGACGGACAGCGAGTATGCCCGTTACTTCTCGTATTTGAACCTGTTCGTCTTCTTCATGCTCGTCCTGGTCTTGGGAGCGAACGTCCTCGTGATGTTCGTCGGCTGGGAGGGCGTGGGCCTGTGCTCGTATTTGTTGATTGGGTACTACTACAAGCGCAAATCGGCCTCCGACGCCGCCAACAAGGCGTTCATCGTCAATCGCGTGGGCGATTACGCGTTCATCCTCGGCACGCTGCTCCTGGTCGTGACCGTGGGCTCGCTCGACTTTCAGGAGGTCGCGTCGCGAGTGGCGGCGTTGCCGCCCGAGGCGACGTTCGGCACGCTGTCGCTGATTACGCTGCTGATGTTCATCGGCGCCACCGGCAAGTCGGCGCAAATCCCGTTGTACATCTGGCTGCCGGACGCCATGGAAGGCCCGACGCCGGTTTCCGCACTCATCCATGCCGCCACGATGGTGACCGCCGGTGTCTACATGATCGGTCGCAACGCCGTGATCTTCGAACACGCCCCGTTGACGCTGAGCGTCGTGGCCGTGATTGGCGCCGCGACGGCTCTGATGGCGGGCACCATCGGTCTGGTGCAGAACGACATCAAGCGTGTCCTCGCGTACTCGACCGTTTCACAGCTCGGCTACATGTTTCTCGCGATGGGCGTCGGGGCTTTCGGCGCGGGCATTTTCCACCTCTACACGCACGCCTTTTTCAAGGCGCTGCTCTTCCTCGGGTCGGGCGCGGTGATCCATGCGCTGCACGGCGAGCAGGACATCCGAAACATGGGTGGGCTGAGGAAGTACCTGCCCGTGACGTTCTGGACATTCATGATTGGCTCGCTCGCAATTGCCGGCGTGCCGTTCCTGTCCGGCTTCTTCTCGAAGGACGAGATCCTGTTCGAGACCTTCTATCGCGGTCATCAGTGGCTGTGGGTGATTGGGGTCCTGACCTCGCTCCTCACCGCCACCTACATGTTCCGGCTGGTGTACCTGACGTTCTTCGGCCGTGAACGTTTCGCCCTCGCGGCAGCACCAGATGGTGGTCATGGCTTACATGCTTCGACCCACCAGCCCCACCCGACCCACCAGCCCCACCCGACCCACCAGCCCCACCCGACCGGGCAGATCCATCTCCACGACGCCCCTCCCGCGATGGCGGTGGCGCTGGTCGTGCTGGCCATCGGTTCGGTGTTTGCCGGTTACATCGGATTCCCTCATGCGCTCGGCGGCCACAATTTGCTCGGGGCCTGGCTGGAGCCAGCGTTCGAAGCGCACAGCGCGCCCGCCGCGGGTCTCTCCGCCATGACCGTGGGCGGCTGTGTGCCGGGCGCGGCCGATACGACGACGGCTGGCGGTGCGCTGGCGGGGATGGCCATCGCCGACTGCGCGCCGGGTACGACGACCGGCGGGAGCGACGTCGCGCTCGCCTCGGGTTTCTTGATCGCCGATGCCACGCAGCCAGCCGCCGAGCATCAACCACCGGCCGCAGCCGGGGCGCCGGCCCACGCCGAGTCGGCTGCGAACGAGCAGCAGAAGATCGCGCTCGAACGCTATTTGATGGTGCTCTCGAGCCTGGTCGCCCTGCTGGGCATTACCCTGGCCACCTGGCTCTGGCTGAATAACCCGGCGGTGGCGGATCGGATTGCGAATCGCTTCCCGGCCCTTCACCGCGTGCTGCTCAACAAGTATTACGTCGACGAGTTCTACGACGTCACGGTCGTGCAGCCCGTGCGCATCGTGTCCGAGGACGGGCTCTGGCGCGGCATGGATGTGCGGGTCGTCGACGGCGCGGTCAATGGCGCCGGGCAGGTAGTGGGTGGCATGAGCGCGCTGCTGCGGTTGACGCAGAGCGGGTCGGTCAAGACATATGCCGTCGCGACGCTGATGGGTGTGGTTGCAATCCTCGCCTACTACTTCTGGAGATAGTGCGTGAGCGAACTCCCCCTGCTGTCGATCGTCATCTGGCTCCCCGTCGTGGGCGCGTTGCTCCTGCTCCTGATTTCCAATCGAGACGGGCAGAGGAACGCTCTCGTTCGGCAGATGACGTTCGCGGTGTCGGTGCTCACGTTCGGCGCGACGTTGCTCTTGTGGTGGCGATTCGATCCGTCCGCGACCGGCGAGGATTTCCAGTTCGTGGAGCGGATGCCGTGGATTTCGGCGTTCGGCATCGAGTACTACCTCGGAATCGACGGGATCAGCTTGATGCTGATTGTCCTCACCGGCTTTCTGACGCCGATCGCGCTGTTGTCGTCGTGGGAGAGCATCGAGAAAAAGGTCAAGGAATTCTCGATCTTCATGCTGCTGCTCGAGACCTCGATGCTGGGCGTCTTCGCCGCGCTCGACCTCTTCCTCTTCTACGTGTTCTGGGATTTCGTCCTGATCCCGATGTACTTCCTCATCGGCGTGTGGGGCTACGAACGGCGCATCTACGCTGCCATCAAGTTCATCCTCTTCACGATGGCTGGCAGCGTCCTGATGCTCGTGGCCATTATTGGACTGTCGTGGCTGCATCACACTGCCACCGGCAACTACAGCTTCGATGTCATCCGGTTGTATCAGCTCGACATCGCCGAGCAAACGCAGTACTGGTTTTTCCTCGCCTTTGCCCTGGCATTCGTGATCAAGATCCCTCTCTTTCCGTTCCACACCTGGCTGCCCGACGCGCACGTGGAGGCGCCAACGCCAGGCTCCGTCATCCTGGCCGGTGTGATGCTGAAGATGGGTGGGTACGGTCTCATCCGCTTCGCATTCCCGCTGTTCCCGGAGGCCGCGCTCTACTTTGCGCCGGCCCTGGCGGTCCTGGCCGTGATTGCGATTGTCTACGGTGCGCTGGTCGCGATGGTGCAGCCGGACATGAAAAAGCTGGTGGCCTATTCGTCGGTCAGCCACATGGGCTTTGTCGTCCTGGGAATCGCCGCGATGAATCTTCAGGGCGTGCAGGGCGCGACGTATCAGATGCTCGCCCATGGCGTCACGACCGGCGGGCTGTTTTGCCTGGTCGGGATGCTGTCAGACCGGCGTCACACGCGTCTCATCAGCGAGTACGGCGGCATCAAGGAAATCGTTCCCCGTCTCACGGCGGGTGCGCTGATCCTCACGCTGGCGTCAATCGGCTTGCCGGGGATGAACGGATTCATCGGCGAATTTCTCATCATGTTGGGCGGCTTCCAATGGGAGCCGCGATTCGTGGTCGTCGCGGGCCTCGGCGTCATCCTGTCGGCCGTCTACATGCTCTGGATGTTCCAGCGGGTGTTCTACGGGGAGGTCACAAACGATCACAACCGCCGCATGCCCGACCTCTCGCCACGCGAGTGGGCAATCATCGGACCGTTGGCAGCGATGGCAATTTACATGGGCGTTTTCCCGAACCCGTTCCTGAAGCCCATGGAGCCGGCGGTGAATCGCATCGTCGAACGAGTGAACGACTTCCAGGCCATGCAAGCCGTTGCACCCTTGGCACCCCAGGCACCATATGCACTCCAGGCAGGTGCACCTGCGGCACCTCCGGCACCTCAGGCACCTTAACCCATGCTTTCCTCCTCCTTCGACGCTGTCATCCCGGTCCTGTGCGTCACCTTGGCTGGTCTCGTCGTTCTGCTGGCGGAATCGTTCAGGCAGCGCAACGAGCGCATGCCGATAGCCGGCCTGCCGCTGATTGGGCTGGGGGGGGCGGCGGTGGCCTCGATCTTTCTATGGGATCGCAATGCCTCGAGCTTTGGCGTGGTCACGGCGGACAATTTCGCGCTGTTCGTCAACCTGGTGCTCGTGGCCGTCGGTGTGCTCACTGTTTTCTTTGCCAGTCAGACCATCGATCGCGACAAGCTGCCGCCAGGCGAGTTCTACACGCTGGTTCTGTTTGCGATCGTCGGCATGATGCTGATGGTGCAGGCCACCGACCTCCTGCTCCTCTTTCTCGCACTCGAGACGATGTCGATCGCGGTGTATGTGCTGACCGGCCTGCGCCGCGATCAGCTCACCAGTACCGAGGGCGCCTTCAAGTACTTCCTGCTCGGCGCCTTTGCAAGCTCGTTCTTTCTCTACGGCATTGCGTTTCTCTACGGCATTGCTGGCAGCACCAGGCTCGATCGCATCGGCTCGGTGATCGCGGCCCAGTCGATGAGCGACAATCCCATGATCCTGCTCGCCGTCGGGCTGTTGATCGTCGGCTTCGGCTTCAAGGTGGCGGCAGTGCCCTTCCACATGTGGTCGCCCGACGCGTACGAGGGCGCACCGGCCATCGTCACGGGCTTCATGTCCACGGGGGTCAAGGCCGCCGCGGTCGCGGCCTTTGCGCGGGTGTTCCTCTCCGCGCTCGAGCCGATGATCGCGGAATGGTCCCCCATCCTGTGGGCGATCGCCGCGGCGACGATGATCGTCGGGACCGTCTTGGGGGTGGCGCAGACCAGCTTGAAGCGGATGTTGGCGTATTCCAGCATTGCGCACGGCGGGTACCTGCTGGTCGGCCTGGTGGCTGGAAACGACGTTGGCAAGGCCGCGATTCTCTATTACCTCGCGGCATACGCGTTGACCAACCTCGGGGCGTTTGGCGTGATCGCTCTCCTCGGCTCGCGCGAGCGCGCCAACGACGATCTGCGGGACTACGCCGGTTTGTGGTACTCGCATCCCGGGCTGGCCACACTGATGACGATCTTCCTGCTCTCGCTCGGCGGCTTTCCACCGACGGCAGGCTTCATCGCCAAGTGGTACATCTTCAGCGCTGCGATTGGCTCGGAGTACTACGGGCTCGCCATCATCGGCGTCCTGTCGAGCGTGGTGTCGGTGTTCTTCTACTTGCGCATCGTCGTGATGATGTACATGTCCGAGCGTGATGCCCGTCCGATGCCCGCGCCACTGAGCACGGTCGCGTTTGCCGGCCTCGCGCTGTCGGTGATCGGCATTCTGTATCTCGGCATCCTGCCGACACAGATCATCGACCTGGCGCAGGGGTCGGTCGCGACGATTTTCTGAGACGGGGTCGTCTATTTGACAAATCCGCGTACCGGAGCGTCCCTGCCTCTTGACGTACGCAATTTCTGCTCCGTTGCGCGCGTCGTGCGCCGAGGAAAACTCACATTACCGTGGTAATATGCGGCCGATGGCCCTGGCGCATTCCAAACTCACGGCCCAAAGTCAGATTTCGGTGCCGGCCCGAGTGCGACAACGGCTCGGCATTGGTCCGGGCTCCGTGCTCGAATGGGACGAAGACGGCGATCAAGTCGTCGTTCGGAAGGCTGGCCGGCACACGTCCGAGGATATTCATCGGGCACTGTTCGCAAGGTCTCCCCGACGAAGGACATCGGCAGACATGAAGAAGGGAATCCGGCGGTATATCAAGGCGCGCCATGCGGGCCGTTGACACCAATGTCCTCGTGCGCCTGCTGACTCGCGATGATCCGAAGCAGCTGAAAGCCGCTGAGGCCTTCGTCGCCCGCGGCGCCTGGGTGCCGCATCTCGCAGTCGCCGAGGCTGCGTGGGTGCTCGCGTCCGTCTACGATCGCGACGCGGACGCGATCGCGACTGGCGTTGAGATGCTTCTGAGTCACGAACACCTGACGGTCCAAGACGCGGACGTTGTGGCAGCGGCGGTCGAGCAGTTTCGGCGACATCCTGCGGTCGGGCTCTCCGATTGTCTGCTGGCGGAAGTCGCCCGCAAGGCTGGCCACTTGCCACTTGGGACTTTTGACCGTAGCCTTGGTGCCGTCGAGGGAGCGCACGGGCTGTGAGCCGATCACGCGCCTTCGAGCGCGTGCCCGGCGCCCGCAATGAGTGATCTCGAATCAACCTTCGACCTTATCGAGAAAGCGCGCGACGGAGACGTTGACGCCCTCGACCGCTTGTTCGCCCGGCATCTCAAGCCGCTGCAGCGCTGGGCGTCCGGTCGGTTGCCCAAATGGGCGCGCGATCTCACCGATACCGACGATCTCGTTCAGGACACGTTGCTCCAGACCTTCAAGCGAATCGACGCCTTCGAGCCACGGCGAGTCGGGGCGTTGCAGGCTTACTTGCGTCAGGCGATTCTCAATCGACTGAGAGACGAACTGCGACGGAAGGGGCGTCAGGGCTGGTCCGTTGGCCTCGACGACATCGATCTCGAGGGCGGCGGTTCACCGCTCGAGGAAGCGATCGGACGGGAGGCCGTCGAGCGGTATGAGCGCGCCCTCGAGCGGCTCAGGCCGGAGGACCGGGAAGCGATCGTCGCCCGGGTCGAGCTCGGTTACAGCTACGACGACCTCGCTGAGGCGCTCAACAAACCCACCGCCGACGCGGCTCGGAAATCCGCGGAGCGGGCCCTCGTCCGACTCGCGGAAGAAATGAAGCGTCTCTAAAAGACCTCCAACGCCATCGCGGCAAACTCTACGGCCTTCTGAAGGTTTCCTTATTTCGCCGGATAACACGGGGAAATGATGGTGTGAACGTTGGCCGGCAGTCTCCCGTCCGAATTGTCAATGTCGATCGTAACCAGACGGTCTTTCCCGGCAATGCGCTGCAGGTAGGAGAGGTAGAACGTTCCAGGAACCCCATCCTCGATGTCGACGAGAACGATGGACTTGCAGAGCGTGGCAGGGTTGATCACCCACAAACCAAACTGCGTCGAAGTTATCCACTCGATCGTATTGGGGTCGCCATCCAGTTCTGCGACAACTGGTGCGATAGGTCCCAGTCCGAACTGGGCCGGGTCCAGATTTTGCCCTTGCGACGGAAGGACAAAGCTGAGAACGAACATGATAGACAGCAGTAGCTTAGGCATGGGGGGGCTCCTTCTGATCTCATTAACGTCGCTCACCAGGAATTCGAACTGGCGCGCTCGGTGGCGACCTGATTCAGCCGATCAGAAGAAATTCGGACGGGGCCGCCGGGAAGGCCAGATAAGGTACGGACCGCTGAATCGATGCCGTTTCCGCGGGCTTGGGAAGCGATTGGACGCGAAGCGGCAGATTGTTACCAGCGCGCGCTCGCACTGGTCACAATCTGCGCGCCTTCGTGTCGTCATCGCCACCAGCTACCATCACTTCGGCGGATAACAAGGGGAGGTGATGTCGTAAACACTGGCCGGGAGGCTCCCGTCCGACGTGTCAATGTCGATCAGAATCAACCGGTCTTTCCCGGCAATGCGCTGTACGTAGGTCATGAGGAACGTTCCAGGACCCATATCCCTCGTGTCGACGGTCACAATGGACTTGCAGAGCGTGGTGGGGTTGATCACCCACAAGCCGAACTGCGTCCATGCCATCCACTCGATCGTATTGGGGTCGCCATCCAATTCTGCGACGACAGGTGTAAAAGATCCCAGTCCGAACTGGGCCAGGTCCAGATTCTGCCCTTGCGAAGGAACGACAGTGCTCAGAACGAATATGACAGACAGTATTAGCTTTGGCACGAGGTGTCTCCTTAGCACGGCGGTTAGCGATGCATAAGCCTCGCCACTTGCAATTTCGTTAGCATCGCTGGCCAGGAATTCGAGCGGCGGCGGCGAAAGTGTCAGCTCTACAGATCGGGTAATTGATACGGGCGTGTCGCGATTCGCGATTCGAGCGTTGATGGTGCGCCATCGATCGCGCGAAGTAGGGCTGTGCTTGCGGACCCTGCTGGAGCGGATACTCGTGTGGCCGCTCTTCGACACCGAGACGTTGGTCGGCGTTGAGCAGGTTCTCGGACCTTCGTGGAGCTATCGCCGCCACCCACGGTTATTTTGCTGGATAACACGGGGAGATGATGTTGTGAATGCTGGCCGGGAGGCTCCCGTCCGACGTGTCTATGTCGATGAGCACCAGCCGGTCTTTCCCGGCAATGCGCTGCACGTAAAAGAGGTAGAACGTTCCAGGAACCCAATTCCCGAGGTCGAGGACGACCATCGACTTGCATAGCGTTGCGGGGTTGATCACCCACAAGCCAAACTGCGTCCAGGCTATCCACTCGATGGTATTGGGGTCGCCATCCAATTCGGTGACCACTGGCGCGATGGCTCCCAGTTCGAACTGGGCCAGATCAAGAGTCTGCCCTGGCGCGGAGAGGGCAGTGACGAGAACGAACATGATAGACAGCAGCAGCTTACGCATGTGGCGTCTCCTTCGCTGGGGTAGCGATGCGGAACAGCCTGGGGAGGGTCGCGTCATTCCATCGTCTTTGACCCGCCCTTCTGATCTCTTTAACGTCGTGCTTCAGGAATTCGGACAGCGAACGTGTCTTGGGCTCGTGACCTCAAATGGTCCTGACCTTGAGGCGACCAATTCTGCCCGATGAAGTCCTTGGCGTCAGGGAGCGATGCCCGTCCGGGTTGCGCTTCGAGGGGTCCTCGACTCACGTAGCCGAGCGCGGCGAGGCGTTGACGGATCTCGAGCGGCGCCACCGCCACTTGAACGTTCCGCGTCTCTGGCCATGACGGACCGCCGGCGAGAGACGACAGGCGCCGCCCGAGTGCCGCGGCAGTTGCCGGACGTTCGCTGTACACGTTGCGCAGTTCGAGCGGATCGAGTTCGAGATCGTACAGTTCAGGACGAGGTGCATCGATCAGCTTGAATCGCCCATCGCGCAAGGAGCGGACCGGGCTCCATCCGAATCGCCGTGGATAGATCGACTCTGCGTAGCCCTCCAGCTCCTGCCGTTCCCCGTTCATCAGTCCCGTCAAGCTGACGCCATCGGTCGTGGGCGCAGGCAGGTCAAGCAACTCGAGTACCGTTGGCATCACGTCGATGAGCCGCACGACGGAGGCAACCCGCCGCGGTTCGATCGCGCGCGCGCGGATGATGAGCGGGACGCGCAGCACGCTCTCGTAAACAAAGATGCCGTGATCGCGTTCCCCATGTTCGCCTAGCGACTCACCATGATCGCCGGCAACAATCACGATGGTCTTGTCCAGCACCCCCTGACGTTCGAGAGCATCGAGAAGCCGGCCGACGTGGAAGTCCGCGTAGGCGATTTCCCCGACGTACGGATCGTGGGCGTAGCGCGACGCAAACGGTTCGGGCGGTTGGTAGGGACGATGGGGGTCGTACAGGTGGACCCACAGGAAAAACCGGGAATCGCCGACGCCGAGGAGCCAATCGAGGGCTTCGTCGACGACGACCTGAGCGTTCCGCTGCGCCGTTCTGGCCTCGCGGCCATGACCTTCCGACGCAGCGCCATAGCGATCGAATCCCCGACTCAGTCCGCGATCCGGATCCAGCACGGCTGATCCCACGAACGCCGCGGTACGAAACTCGTGCGCACGGAGAATCTCCGCGAGTGTCGTGCGGTCGAACGACAGCGACGGTGTCGCGTTCTCGCGCAGCCCGTGCGAGGGTGGCAGCAGGCCCGTGAACAGACTGGCGTGCGCTGGCAGCGTCAACGGCGCAACCGAGGTCGCCTGATCGAAAACCACGCCGTCGCGCGCCAACCGATCGAGATGCGGCATCTCGGCGCCCTGAAACCCGTAGGCGGTCAACCGATCTGCGCGCGTGGTGTCGAGCGTGATGACGACCACATTGATCGGCGAAGTCGACGCGCTGTGACCAGACAAAATATCGCCGCGGCCGCGCCCGTGAGCAGGACGAACGCGGTGACCCTCTGACGCCTCACGAGGAAGGCAAGCATCGACGTGCTACGGAATCGTGATCGTCTTCGGTGGCGTTGGGGCGCTGGTCCCGCAGCTATTCGCCGAGGCGACGCTGATCGTGTACGTGCCCTGACCGACAGCGCCCGACACTGCGAGGCCCGTGACCGGGAACTCTCCTGCGATCGGCCCACTTACAGACAACACGTAGCGCGTCGGTGCGGCGCCGCTTGCGGGAGGTGACCAGCGCAAGACGATGGTGTTGCCGCTGTTCGACGCCGAGAAGTGTGGCTGGCGTCGTCGGCGGTGAGCACGTGCCGGGGAAGGTCAACGTGACAGCATTTGACGGACTGCTCTCCCCAGAGGTGTTGAACGCTCGAAGCGCGAAGGTGTAGGTGCCCGGCGGCACTCCCGAGAACGAGAACTGGTCTGTGAGCGGCAACGGGAGGTGTTCCGATCGATCTCCACTCACATCGAGAAACGATGCCCGAGGGTGCACCCCCGGCGAAGGTGTTTTGCCAGGCAAGTGCCAGGAAATCGCCGTCGGCGAGCCCGAGCAGTCCTATCGGTGGCGAGGGAGGCCCGTCCACACCAACGTTGACTTGGATTTCAGGCGACGGTTCACTCTCAGCCAGGCCGAGAGTTGCCCGCACCCGCACATGAAAGACTCCGGCGGGCGCGGTGAGAGTGATGATCGTGCCTGTCCCGGGGCTTGGCAGCCTGGCCAGCACCTCGCCCGGAGTCAGCCCGCCCTCCAGCATGTAGCCGGTCGGCACGACACTGGTTGACGGCGGCGTCCAAGCAAACGTGACGGAGCTGCCATCCACCGCAGCTCTCAAATCCGCCGGTGGGGCAAGCCCAGGCGTCAGGATGATGGTGTCCGACGGGAGGCCGGGCCCCGCGACGTTGACGGCCCGGAGCCGCATCGGGTAGGCGTTGCCATCGATCAGGCCGTCCACGACCATCGGACTCGAAGCCGACGCGGGTGCGCGTGCCGTCCACGTGGCGCCGTTGTCGAGCGAGTATTCATAATTCAGCACCGCGTACCGACGGATCGAGCACTTGCAGGGGCGCGAAGTCGATGCTCAGCGCACGCGCTGCTCGAGATGACGCGCCCGATGGTCGGCGCGCCAAGCGTCGCGCTCCAGCGCGCGGCTCGCAGAGCCCATGGTCGTTCGAACCTGCCCCACAGCAGAAAGACGTTGCCGACGGCGTCGGAGGCAATTCGTGGGCTGCCTGGTAATCCACCGACGGTGGCGTCCGCGCTCCATTGGCCACCGACCGGTCGTCGTGCAGTCCGCAACGTGTGATCTTGTCCATGCCAAGTGGCTGTGGCATTCCCGGCGGAATCGACTGCGACCCGACCGCTGCCGCTGAGGGGGCTCGCAGCGATGTCAGCCACTCCGCTCCAGGCGTCGGTCGATCGCAAATACTGCATCGATCGGAGCATGGCAGGACTCCCCGCGGTGGGGCGAGCGGTGTAGACCACGGTTGCGTTGCCCGCCGCATCAACGCCCAGCGCGCCGACTAGGTCGGTGGATAATGCTATCGGCGGCCACAACGACCGGGGCACTCCACGTTTGGGTTGCCGCAGACAGGCGCGCTGCCTGGAGCCCTTCAATGAACAAGCTCCAGACCCCGATGACGTTGCCTTCAGTATCGACAACCATCCGCGGGGGGGAGGCCACGCCCGACGCAATTCCTGCTTGACAGCGGACCAAGCCATTTCTACCTGCCGACCAGCGCACGGACTCGATGACCCCGTTCCTTCTCCACAGGACGGTCACGTTACCCGTGCCATCGATCCCGACCTCCGATTGAATTCCACCTTCGCCTGAGAGAGTGACTGGCGAACTCCAACTCGACGTTGCGGCCTCGTAGCGGACGGATAGAATCGCGTACACATCAGGCTCGCCGTAGTAGTAGTAGTACCAGCCCGCCGGTCCCCGCGCGTATGAGTTCAACCCACACGACTGTTATGTTTCCCTGCCGGTCGATCACCGCTTGAGCCCCATGTCCGTTGGCTGGGATCTCGCGTGCGAGGTGCCAGGTTCTCGTTGAGGGCAAATAGCGTGACACCACGATGTAATCCTCCAGGGGGGCGGAGGATCGGTCTGCTCTCCAGACGGCAACCGCGTCACCGGCGGCGTTCGATCCAACCCGAAGGTTGGAGCTGTGATCGAGCGGGTTCGAAAGGGTCACGGCCCGACTCCATGAGCCGGTCGCGGCTGTGAAGGTGGCCGTCCGCACCCGCCCATCAGCCGTCGTCGGTTCAGAGCGCGTGGTCCAAACCGCTACCGCATTGCCCGCGGCGTCGATGGCTATATCCGGCGGCCAATCAATGAGCCCGGCCTCGAGGTCGGTCACCTGCCAACCGCCGTTCTGACTCGCCGGCACGGCCTGCCACAGGCCCCCGCAAATCGCGATGACAGCCAGGATCACGGCCGCGGTCATTCGTGGGTGCATGGGCATCGCCTCTTCCTCCATAGAACGTCCGCGGTGTGAAATTCGGACAGGGCGCCCCGAGAACCGGGATAATCTCTCGACCCTTGGTCGAAGTGGTCCCCGAGAGTGTCCGGATTTCGGGAATCGAACGTTTAGGAAGTGAGCAGCACTAAATGCCAGGCAATAGTGGTGTGCTTGCGGACGTCGCCGGCGCGATCCTCGACGGGACCCCAATCGACTGGGCGTCTGCCGAGTCGAGTGCCGAGGAGATCGACCGCGCGCTGCTCGAGCCACTGCGAGTAGTCGCAGCGGTTGCCGACCTGCATCGCCGACTTCCGTCCCGACCGGGCAATTCGCCTGCTCCTGGACAATCAGACGGCCCCGACCCAATTGTTCGACAAGAGCACTGGGGACACCTCCGCGTGCTCGAACGCGTCGGCCGCGGCACGTTCGGGCGGGTCTACCGCGCCTGGGACACGCGGCTCGATCGCGAGGTGGCGCTCAAGCTTCTGCCGGCCGGTCCAGCCGCGAGCGACGCGCGCGCCACCTCGATCATCGAAGAGGGTCGTTTGCTGGCTCGAGTTCGCCATCCCAACGTGGTCAGCATCTACGGCGCCGAGCGCATCGGCGAACATATCGGACTCTGGATGGAGTTCGTGGACGGACACACGCTGGAACAGCTGCTCGAGCAGGGACGCGTTTTCGATCAGAAAGAAGCGGTCGCCATCGGTATTCAGCTCTGTCAGGCCGTCGCAGCCGTGCACCAGGCGGGCCTCCTTCATCGAGACATCAAAGCGCACAACGTGATGTTGACGAACGAGAACCGGGTCGTGCTGATGGACTTCGGCACGGGGCGCGCGCTGGGTGACGGGCCGGCCGCGTCGATTGCCGGAACCCCCCTGTATCTCGCGCCAGAAGTGCTGGCTGGAAGCGAGACCACCGTCGCAAGCGACATCTACGGTATCGGCGTGCTGCTCTACCACCTCCTGACGGGCGTCTATCCTGTGCAGGCAAGCAACATCGCCGATCTTCGGAGTGCGCACGAGCGAGGCGATCGCGTCGATCTTGCCGCCATGCGCCCGGATCTCACCGTCGAAGCTGGCGCGCATCATCCAGCGCGCGATCGATCCGCAGCCTGCGCGTCGTCCACACAGTGCGGCGACACTCGCTAGCAGACCTCGAGTCACTCCGGCCGCGCTCGAAGCTGATCCCGTTGGCGTACGCGGCGACTGTTGCCGCAACTCTCGCGCTGGTGGTTTGGATTGCGGCAGATTTTCGCAGCCGGCAGGGCCAGCCCGGAACTCCGGCGGCCGTCGCCGGCGTCGCGGCGCCGAGTCACGCCGAGCAACCGATTATTGCGGTCCTGCCGCTGACGAACCTCAGTTCCGAGCCCGACAGCGATTACCTGGTGGACGGTCTGACGGATGAAATCATCCGCAACCTGGCCTCGGTGCGAGGTCTGCAGGTGCGGTCACGGACCTCCTCGTTCGCATTCAAGAACAAGCCCCGCAACCTCCGCGAGGTTGGTCAACTGCTCGGCGCAAACCTGGTCGTCGAGGGCTCGGTGCTGCGGTCGGGCAACCAGTTGCGTATCAACGCGCAGCTCGTGCAGGTGGCAGGGGACGTTCCTCTGTGGTCCGATCGATTCACCCGCGAGCTCAAAGACGTTTTTCTCATCCAGGACGAAATCTCGCGCGCCATCGTCAACAAGCTTCGCCTGACGTTGGGCCAGGGGCAGCGACGCTACGACCTCGATCCGGAAACCTATGAGATCTACCTCAAGGCGCGCGTGCTGGCCGAACGCCGGGACCGTGCCGGCCCGCAAAAAGCCGTGGAGATGTTCGAGCAGGTCATCACGAGGGATCCGGCGTTTGCCCCGGCCTACGCGGGACTCGTGAACGCGTACGCGTGGATGTCGATGCTGCCGTATCAAGGGGCCTCGTTCCAGACCGCCCAATCGATCATGCGGCCAGCAGCCCTCAAGGCCGTCGATCTCGATCCGATGCTGGCCGAAGCACACGCCGCCATGGGATGGGTCAGGTCGCGCGAATTCGATTGGGAGAAGGCCGAGCAATCCTTTCGGCGCGCCATCGATCTCAACCCCAGCCTCACTCAGGTCTATTCCGGCTTTTCGTTCTCGACGCTCCGGCCGCTCGGGAGATTTGACGAGGCTGAGCAGCTGATGCAGGCAGCACGGGAAATCGATCCGTTGTCGCTGGACGTGCTCCGGGAGATAGGACAACTTCAGTTTCTGGCCGGGCGGCACGTGGACGCCATCACCACGCTTCAGCACGTGTACGCAGCCGATCCCGATCTCCCTTTTGTGAAGGTGTTCCTGGGCCGATCACTGTCGTTCGCGGGACGGGTGACCGAAGCCATCCCGCTGTTAGGAGATCCGAGAAACAACCACTATGCCGCCCATGCGTATGTCAGGGCCGGCCGGCGCGTGGATGTTGAGAAGGTGGCTGTCACGCATGCCGGCTATCCCCAGCGTCTGGCTGTAATCTATGCCGCCTTGGAAGACAAGGACCGGACGTTGGCGATGTTGGAACGGATGATCGCCGACGAACCGCACCGGGTGGCAGTCAACCTGAGTTTTCCTGAATTCGCCTTCCTTCAGGGGGACCCGCGTCTCGCCGCGCTTCGCAAGACGCTCAACCTCCCGAGAGATCCCGCGGCGTTCAATCCCTCCGAACGACCGATTATTGCGGTCCTGCCGTTCAAGAACCTCAGTTCCGAGGCGGGCAGTGATTACTTCGTGGACGGGTTGACGGATGAACTGATCCGCAATCTCGCCGTCATCGAGGGTCTGGCGGTGCGATCGCAGACCTCATCGTTCTTCTTCAAAGACAAGCCACGGAACCTGCGCGAAGTGGGTAAACAGCTGGGAGCGAACCTCGTCGTCGAGGGATCGGTGTTGCGGTCGGGGAACCGGTTGCGCATCAACGCCCAGCTCGTGCCGATAGCGCAAGACGTTCCGTTGTGGTCGGGTCGATTCAACCGTGAGCTGAAGGACATCTTCGCCATTCAGGATGAAATCTCGCTGGCGATTGTCAACAAGCTTCGCTTGACGCTGGGCAGGGGCCAAAGGCGCTACGAACTGGATCCGGAAGCGTACGCGCTGTATCTCAAGGGCCGCGCGCTGGTCGACCGCAAGGGCGTTCCCTCGGCCGAGGAGGCCGCGGGCTTGTTCGAAGCGGCCGTCGCGAGAGATCCCGCGTTCGCGCCCGCGCATGCCGGCCTGGCGCTGGCCTACGCGACTGATGTCGGCGCCGACCGGGAGCACTCTCCCGTTTGCCACGGCGCATGCAGTTCTTCGGCCAGCCGCGGTCAAGGCCCTCGAGCTCGATCCCTTGTTGGCGGATGCGCATGCAGCCATGGGGTGGGTGCACGCGCGCGAGCGCAACTGGACCGAAGCGGAGCACGCCTTCCAGCACGCCATCGAACTCAATCCGAGCCTGACTCTAAGTTACACCGGCTATTCGTCGTCGACGCTTGCACCGCGCGGCAAGGACGAGGAAGCGTTGGCAGTTCTCCGATCCGCGCTGCAAAACGATCCGTTGTCACTCGATGTTCAGCGCATGATCGGGAGCGTCCAGTTGTACGCCGGGCATTTCGACGAGGCGATCGAGACTCTGCGGCCCGTAGTCGCGGCCGATCCAGGCCTTCCGTTCGCGGCAGGATGGCTGGGGCGCGCGCTGATGTATGCCGGCAGGCTCGAAGAGGCGGTGCCGCTACTGGAAAAAAGCGACGGCCGCCATCTCGGTCGCTTCAGGCCAGGGCAGTCTGGACGCGCGCCGCACCTCGCGTACTTATATGTCGCGACCGGCAGACGCGCGGACGCCGTAGCGCTGCTGGCCGACCATAAGAACTCGCCCTCCGGCCTGGCGGTCATCTACGCCGCACTCGGCGACAAGGACCGCACGTTTGAGGCATTGGAGCAAGTGGCTGCAGTTCGGCCGCATCATGTAGGACCGCTGCTGAAGAACCCTGAGATGGCGGTGCTTCGCGGCGACCCTCGCCTTACGGCCCTGCGAGCGAGGTTCGGCCTTCCAGTGGCGCAGTGATCAGCTGACTCACCACTCCAGCCTTGCTCCGATCCGGGCGATCCGTGGCGACACAATGCTCAGCGGACGCAGGAACGATTGAACCGGACGACCAATTGAGGTTCTGTTCGGCGTTGCTGTTGAACAGGTTGAAGAGATCGAGGAACACCGCCACCCGTCGATCGCTCGACAAGCGAACGCCTTGCTCGAGACGCACGTCGACGATGGTGATGTTATCCATCCGTCGCGTGCCGATCGGCTCCGCGAGAATGCGAACGGTGCCCACATTCAGCGAACGAGCAAATGTTCGACCGAAGGCCTGACCAGACTGATGCCGTAAATAGGGTGTAATTCGCAGGCCCCACGGCGCGGCATAGGTACCGTGAATCTTGGCCGACCACATGCGGAATCGGTGTTGCCCGTTCGGACCTGTATTGATCAAGTCATTCGGTGTGAGCGGGTAAAGGTTGCTGCGGACGGACTGTCCGAGATACGCGGAGGCCTGGTCACCATACCAGGTGTGCGCGAATCCCGCGACGAAAGACCATCGTCCAGTGAACCGCCTGGTCCCGGTAATTTCCCATGTCCAATAGCGACTGTCCGCGTCCGCCACGTTACGAACGGTGTTGTCAGGCGGCAAGTCCTCAAACGTCGGACCCAGCTCGAACGCGGTGACGCTGGCGCCATCGTCTCCCGTTCCGGCCACGCCATCGGCGCCGGGGTCTCTGACTGGGATTGCGACCGAGAATCCATCGAACGGTTGACTCACGTTCTGGCGCAGATAGTTCTGTCGCTGCCTTCGCCAGACGACGCCGGTGCGGAGTCCGGTGTTGGACGCGAGCTCTCGTTCGAGCCATCCGGCGACCTCGTCCACAAACGAAAGCTCGAGGTTCGGATCGAGCGACTCCAGTGACACGCCGCCCCGACTCCTCACCGGCTGCCCTTGTTGTTCGCCCTCGTCCCAAACGGCGTTGCCGTTCGCGTCAGACCACCGGTATTGCTTCCACCACTGGTTGGAGTTCGGGTTGGCATTGAAGCCGAGTTGCGTACCAGGCGCCACCCAGTACCGCCCGTAGCTGAACTTTGCAACGGTGCTGACCGTCGCCAGTTAGATCGACGGTCGTGCCGATTCTGGGTGCGAGGAGGTTCCACGCCTTGACGGTTTCGATGGCGGGAAAAGTCTGGGCGACCGGATTGAATCGACCGACCGGATGGGTCTGCTCCGGCAGAAAGACGTGGTATCGATCGAACCTCAGCCCGACGTTGAGCGACAGTCGAGCACTCGGCTGCCACGAATCGTTCGCGTAGGCCGAGGAAATCCCCAGCCCGCTGTCGGCTCGAGAGGGCGCCTCGAACAAGTAGACCTCGACTTCGTCCCCGTTGCGCAGCACGTGCAGGACGTCATCTGGATAGCCCGTGTTCCAGATCTCGGTCGAGACGGATTCGAATGCCCTCTGCACCGATCTTGAAAAGATGGCTGCCGAACCAATCATCCTTGAAATAGTTGAGAGCCCCAGTTACCTGGCCTCGTCGCACGTTCTCCTGCCAGTCACGACTGCCGCCCCGGACCATTAGCGTGTCGATGTCCTCGTAGCGCGCGCCCGTACCTTTGGGCGTCTCCGGCCGATCGGCGTCGAACTGCCCCGCGCGCACCTCGAGAAACACGTTGTCGGTCATGGCGCGGTTCCACTCGCCCTTCCAGATCAAACTCTGGCCGAGCTGCTCGGACGTGGAATCCTCGGCCTCATGAACCGCAGTCGTCGGGCCGAGAGCGCTACCCGCTGGTCCAAAAGGACCGAGGCGGTTTGGCTGATGGTTGCGTCCAGCCTGCGCAAACGCGATCACTTTGTCGCGATCCGTCACCCGGTACGTCGTCTTGGCGGTGATGTTCGAGATATGCGTTCGATATGGTTTGACCGGGAAGTTGACCAGGCGCGTCGAAACGTCTTGATCGCGCACGGACGAATACCACCAGATGACGTCCTTCTTGACGTAGCCGCCGACATCCGCGTTGACGTCACGGTAGCTCCACATCCGGTTGCTGTCGCGCGCCGCCAGTCCATTCCCGCCTCGCGCGCCGCGAGCGATCTGGTCGGCATCGATGTTGAACGACTGCCAATGTCGGTTCTCGTAGTCGGCATACAGCGTGGCCCGGTATCGGTTGCCACCTGACTTCGTGATGAACTGCATCTGCACGCCGGGCAGCCCCCATTCCGGGTTGTGGGCTCCGGTACCGACCGAGACTTCCTCGAAGGATCCAAAGTCGAGTGCGACGCCGTACGGCAGGAGGCCGCTGAGGGTGATGCCTTCGACGGTCGGTCGGTTCTGGCCGAAGGTGCCATAGGCGCCGTAGATCCCCGTCAGTTCGGTATTGCCGCCGACGTCGAAGCGAGTCATCTGCACGGCCGGCGTCGCAGCGAGAATTGCCCCCATACTTCGCGCACCGGGCAGGTTACCGAGCTGATACGCCGTGAAGCTGGTCGCAATCGCAGTCGACTGTCGATCCACGACCGGTGCCCGACGCTCGACCACGACGCTGTCCTTCACCGAGGCGATACCGAGTTCGGCGTTGACCGTGGCGGTAAACCCGATCGTGACGAAGGCACGTTGGGTGATGGTCTCGAAGCCATCCCGCGCGAAGGCAAGCGTGTATTCGCCCGGAGGCACGACCGGAAAGCGAAACAGTCCCTCCTCCGTGGTGACGGCCGATTGCGTTCCCATGAGGGCGTCACCGGAAATGGTGACTGTGACGTGCGGCAGGACGGCGCCCGTCGCATCGGTGACCCGGCCGTTGATGGCGCCGCCAATGGCGCTGGCCGTCTGGCCGTAGGCGTCGGCCCCTGCCAACAGCGCCGCGACGACGATGAGCGGTGAGCCAAGACGGACCATAGTGGCCTGAGGGGCACAAGCCCGCGATCGTTAGACGGCCGCATTCTAGACGATTCCCTCCACTCCCACGCGAAACCACAGTCGGAGCGCTTTTGAGCGTTGGGAGGCCTCTTTGACCCTTCGTCAGCACTTGCCGTACGCTTCGACATCCTCTCGCCTTACGGTCCGAGGGTTTCGATCTATGGGAACGCACGCACTCTGGCTTTGGTTGCTGATTTCAGCAGGTTCGTGGACCTCGGAGATCGCGAGGACCGTGACGCAGCAGGACCGTCAGATCGTTCTGAGCCCTGGCGACTCGCAGCGCATTCCAGACACTGATCTCACGGTTGTCTTCGAAGCGGTGGTCGAGGATTCGCGATGCCCCGTCGGAACCAACTGCGTGTGGGCAGGCGATGCAATTGTCCGGATGCGAATCGATAGCGCGAATGCGAAGCCGACGAGGTACATGCTCCATACGAACGACGGCTTCGAGCGAGAAGTCGTGCACGGCACCGTGCGGATTCGTTTGTCATCGCTGACGCCCGAGCCGACGGCTGATCGACGGCCCCGGGCCGAGGACTATCGCGTGACGCTCGTCATCCGAGAGGGTAAGAGTAAAGGGGTGGCCCCATCCCCCTTGAAGAGCCCTCCGCTCGGTCGAGCCTCGTAACGCAATGTCAAACAGGCGCCTGTTCCACACCGCACGGTCTACTTCTCCGCGAACGATAAGGATTGGTCGGCTGAGCGTGGTCACGATGGCCATCACGATGGCCGTGCTCGGTGCCCACACTGGGGCACAGGGGCCGAGACCCGATGCTCTCTCACAAGAACGATATCCAAACTTCGACATCCGCCGCGAAAAGCTCGCGGAAATATCGGAGTACATGGAGAAGCATGCGGTGGCTCGCCCCGCCGAGCTCGTCGCGTCGATGGTGGAGGCTCGCGTTGAGGCGCTCGCTCGACTCGGCGCGGACGGCAAGCGGATTGAGATCGTCAACAGTGAAACGCTCGGTTCGGTCGAAGTACTGGGCGTCGAATCAGGCGGGACCTTCCTCACCGAGCCGACCGCGGATCGTGTGGGTGCGTTGCGCGCGTTCCTGGCGGACTACGCCGGTGTCTATGGTCTTTCCGGGCAGCAGCAGGCTGACCTCGAGCTGGTTGCGGACTACGTGAACCCGGCCGGCAACATGGCCTGGGTGGAATTCGAGCAGCGGCTCAACGGCTTGCCCGTGTTTCAGGGATCGATCCGCGGCGGTTTCACGGCGAGGGGCGAGCTGGCGCGCACGGCTGGCCACCTTGCGCCGGCCCTCGATGGCGGGGCCGTGGCGACGTCGCCCTCGCTGTCAGCTGCGCAGGCGATCTCGCGCGCAGCGGCCAATGTCGGGTGGGACGTGCCGGAAGCGGCGCTCGTCCAGAAGGCTGACATTGAAGGCAAGCTGACGTTCGATCGCGGTCCGATGGATGCCGACGCCAGGGCCTGGCTGGTCTACTTTCCACTCCATCAGGGCGTGGCGCGTCTGGCATGGGCGACAGAGATTTGGGGAGATCCGGACGTTTTCCTCACCGTCCAGGATGCCGAAGATGGCACCGTCCTCTTCCGAAAGAACCTGACCAACTTCCAGACGCAGCCGGCCACCTACAACGTCTACACCTCCGACAGCCCGGCGCCGTCGTCGCCGACCCCTGCGCTGCCTGGTGCCAACTTCCAGGCGCCCTTTTGTGTCACGCACGGACGTGACGCTGATTGGCAACGAGCCGCCCAATACCTTCAATAACCTTGGCTGGATCACCGACGGCACCAATGGGTTGAATGGCCACACGGACGGCAATAACGTCGAGGCGGGCGTCGATATCGATGGCACCCAACGGTGTCGATGCACCGGTTGCCGGGACCAATCGAGTCTTCAACTTTGCTTACAACCCCGAGACGGATGCACCGACGACGGCGGCCTATCGCAACGGTGATGTCACCAACATGTTCTATTGGATGAACAGGTACCACGACTTGACGTACCTGTTGGGGTTCAACGAGCAGGCCCGCAACTTCCAAGACAACAACTTCGGTCGTGGCGGCGTGAGCGCAGACCGCGTCAGTGCAGAAGGCCAGGATTTTTCAGGGACGGACAACGCGAACTTTGCCACGCCACCTGACGGGGGCCGTGGGCGAATGCAAATGTACGTCTGGACCGGGCCAAATCCCGATCGCTCGGGCGACCTCGACCAGGATGTGATTTTCCATGAGGCAACGCACGGCCTCTCGAACCGTCTGCACGGCAACGCGACGGGGCTCAACGACAATATGTCGGCTGGCTTGGGCGAGGGATGGTCAGACTTCTATGCGCGAGCGCTCCTCGCCACCGAAGATGAGGACGTCAACGGGATCTACACCATTGCCGGGTGGGCGACCCACCTGACTGCCGGAAGCTATACAGACAACTACTATTACGGCATCCGCCGATTCCCGTATGCGCCACGAGCCGTCACGGGTGGTCCGCTGAACCGGCCGCACAATCCTCTGACGTTCCGCGACGCTGACTTCACACAATTCGACATTACCGACGGGGCGTTTCCGCCTGGTCCGTTCGGAGCCCCCTTCGTGGACGCGCCTCACAATCTCGGTGAGATCTGGGCCTCTATGTTGTGGGAGGTTCGCGCGCGATTCATCGCGCGGCAGGGCTTCTCAGGAAACCAGGAATTCCTGCAGTACGTGACCGATGGGATGAAGCTCTCCCCACTCAGCCCCAACTTCCTCCAGGCGCGCGATGCCATCCTGGCGGCTGCCACTGCCGGCGGCGCGACGCCAGCCCACATCGCCGACATTTGGGCCGGCTTTGCCGCGCGTGGTCTCGGGGTCTTCGCGGAAATTCTCAGCGAGAGTGGTGGCAACAACACGCGAGTCGTCGAGAACTTCCTGAGCGTTGCTCCGACGTTCTCCATCAACGACGTGACCCTCGTCGAGGGCAACGCCGGCACCACAACGGCGACATTCACGGTCACGCTGACCAACCCCTCGCCTGCAGAATCGCGGGTCAGCTTTTCGACTGCTGACGGCACGGCGACCGGCGGTACCGCCAACGACTATATGCCAGCCTCGGGGTTGTTGACGTTCCCTGCCGGCACGACGAGCCAGCCCGTTGCGGTAACCATCAACGGCGACGGCACGGTCGAGCCGAGCGAGACGTTCTTTGTCAACCTCTTCGCTCCGTTCGATGCCGTCATCGGCGATGCCCAGGGTCAGGGCACGATCCTCAACGACGACGGTGGAAGCTTGCCGACCTCGGCGAACGACGCCTACTCGACGGCTTTCAACACTCCGTTGACGGTCGCTGCGCCGGGCATTTTGGCCAACGACAACAGCAATGGCGGTGGGGCGCTCACGGCGTTGTTGATCAGCAACGTGAGCAGTGGAGCCCTGACGCTTGCAGCCGGCGGCAGCTTTACCTACACGCCCAACGCCGGCTTCTCGGGCATCGATAGCTTCACGTACCGCGCCCTCAATGGAAACGGTGCGGGCACTCTTGCGACCGCCACCATCACCGTCCAGCCGCCTGCACCCCCGACATCGCTCGACGATGCCTATAACACGCCGTTCGATACGGCCCTGACAGTGCCAGCACCCGGTGTGTTGGGCAATGACGGCAGCAATGGCGGCGGCGCGATGACGGCGACGCTCGTGACCAACGCGGTCAACGGCGTCCTGGCGCTCAATGCCAACGGTGGATTCACGTACACACCAACCCCAGGGTTTGTCGGCGCCGATAGCTTTACGTACCTGGCGACCAACTCGGTGGGCGCCGGCAACGTCGCTACCGTGTTGCTGACGGTTGCCGCTCCGACAACCATCCAGCCGCCGATTGGCCTGTATGTGTCGTCGATGGAGGGCAATCTCGTCACCTTCCGGTGGAGGTCGTTCCCGTTCGG
This sequence comes from uncultured Acidobacteriota bacterium, assembly GCA_963802675.1. Lineage (GTDB taxonomy): Bacteria > Acidobacteriota > Vicinamibacteria > Vicinamibacterales > UBA2999 > JACCSI01. The sequence continues at coordinate 597,517 of CAWDJL010000009.1, read as the reverse complement.
GCCGCAGCCCACGGGCCATGTGATCGAAGGCGGTGTCAATCCTGGAGAGGTGCTCGGGAGTCTCCCGACTGGCAGTCCGTATCCGATCTTCACCGTTTCGGTGCCGACGGGATCGTTCTTCATTCGAATGCACGCGCTCGATGGATCGGATCGCAGCGGCGCGTCGAACGAGATCCAGATCTTCGTGAACGTCCCGCAACAACCATCGTCGCCAGCCAACCTGGTGGGGGTTGCCAACGGCGACACGGTGGGCCTGGCGTGGCGGAACACGTTTGCCGGCGGTGCGCCATCCTCCCTCGTGCTGGACGTCACAGGCTCACAGACGGGGTCACTGCCACTGGGGATGACCGATAACTTCAGTTTCGCTGGTATCCCCGGCGGAACCTATACCTTTACGGTTCGCGAGACGAACGACACGGGCACCAGCGCTCAGTCGAACGCCGTCACGATGACGTTCCCAAGCGCGTGCTCCGGAGCGCCACTCGCGCCGAGCAACTTCCTGGCTTACAAGATCGGCACCACGGTCTACTTGGTCTGGGATCCGCCGGTGAGCGGGCCAGCGACGACGAGTTATATCGTTAACGTCACGGGATCGTTCGTCGGAGGTTTCCCGACGGCTGGCCGCTCGCTCTCTGGAGTGGCACCCCCGGGGACGTACACCTTTACCGTGACCGGCGTGAACGATTGCGGCTCGGCGACCACGAGCGAGCAAACGGTCACGATCCCCTAGCGGTCGATTAGCGGACGGCCACAGAGACACAGAGACGCAGGCGAAGAGCCCCGAGCGTCTTTGTGACTCTGTGGTTTGCACGTGAACTCTCACAGCAGTCGTTTATTCGCGAACCAAGGATTGGCATTCGTTGTCCGGCCCTCCGGACGGCCAAGCTTTCCCCATGAAATCCTAGCCGTCGCCGAGTTTCCCGCTTGCCGGCGGCCCCGAGGCTGGAGCGCGACCGGCGTAGCCGAGCGCGGCGAGTCGCTCTCGGACCTCGAGCGACGCGACTTCACGCTCCGCGCTCGGCCCTTTGGACCAGGGTTGACCACCTTCGAATGAGGAAAGTCGCTGATTGAGTGCAGCGCCCGTTGCCGGACGCTCGCTGTACACGTTTCGCTCTTCGAGCGGATCGTGTTCGAGATTGTACAACTCATGACGAGGCCCATCAATCAGCTTGAATCGCCCGTCGCGTGCTGATTGACCACTCGTCAGCACTTACCGTACGCTTCGAGGTCCCGCCCCAGTCGAGGACTTCGATCGATGAGAGCACGCGCGTTGTGGGTCTTGCTGCTGATTTCAGTGGGTTCGTGCGCCTCCACGCCCGTGGTCGCCGTGCCCCAGCAGGATGGTCAGATGATCCTCAGCCCTGGCACACCCCAACGCATTCCAGAAACCGATCTCACGGTCGTCTTCGAAGCGGTGGTCGAAGATTCGCGATGTCCCACCGGAACCAACTGCGTGTGGGCGGGCGATGCCGCCGTTCGGGTGCGAGTCGATAGCGCGAACTCGAAGCCGACCAGTTACATGCTCCATACCAACGACGGCTTCGAGCGAGAAGTCGTGCATGGCAACGTGCGGATTCGCTTGTCATCGCTCACGCCCGAGCCGACTGCTGATGGACGGCCGCGAGCCGAGGACTATCGCCTGACTCTGAGCATCCGAATAGAAAGGGAGTACGCGCTGGAACAAAATTCGATCGACGTCTTGACTGATGAGCTGGCTGCGATTACAATTTCGGCGCCCATCCTCCCGGGTGGTCCCACTCCCTGATTCGAAGAAGCGTGAAAACAATGCCAAATAGACGCCTGTTTCGCACTGCAACGTCGGTGTGTTCGCGACGACTGCGGGTTGGTCGGCGGTTGAGCGTGGTCGCGATGGCCGTTAGCACGATGGCCATCCTCGGTGCTCAGACCGGGGCCCAAAGTCCGAGACAAGATGCTGCTTCTCAAGAGCGATCTCCAAACTTCGACATCCGGCGCGAGACGCCCAAGGAAATGTCGGAGTACATGGAAAAACATGCCGCGGTTCGAAACGCCGATCTCGTGGCGTCGATGGTCGATGCCCGCGCTCAGGCATTCGCGCAACTCGGGGCCAGCGGTAAACGCCTTGCCGTCGTCAACAGTGAGACGCTTGGTTCCGTCGAAGTGCTCGGTATCGAGGGCCGGGGTGTCCTCGCGGAAGCGACTGCTGATCGAGTCGGCACGATGCGAGCGTTTCTCGCCGGCTATGCCGGCGCCTACGGCCTGTCCACGCAACAACTCGCGGAGCTCGAGCTCGTTGCCGACTATGTGAATCCCGCCGGCAACATGGCATGGGTGGAGTTCGAGCAGCGCCTCAACGGCCTGCCTGTCTTCCAGGGATCGATTCGTGGCGGTTTCACGGCAAAGGGCGAACTCGCGCGGACGGCGGGCCATCTTGCGCCGGCTCTCGACGCCGGAGGGGTGGCGACCTCACCATCGCGGTCGGCTGCGCAGGCGATCTTGCGCGCAGCGGCCGATGTCGGCTGGGACGTGCCGGAAGCGGCGCTCGTCCAGAAGGCGGAGGTTGGAGGCAAGCTGACGTTCGATCGCGGACCGATGGCGTCGGATGCCAGGGCCTGGCTGGCGTACTTCCCGCTCTACGCGGGCGTGGCGCGTCTCGCGTGGGTGACCGAGATCTGGGGCGATCCGGACGTCTTTCTCACCGTGCAGGATGCCGAAGACGGCACCGTGCTGTGGCGCAAGAACCTGACCAGCTATCAGACGCAGTTTGCCCGCTACGTCACCTATAAATCGGACAGCCCAGCCCCCTCATCGCCGACAACGGCAACCCCCTTCAACCACGAACAGGCGCCATACGTGGACCGCGCGCAGGCTATCTTGATCGGCAACGAGGGGTCAGCCACCTTCAACAACCTCGGCTGGATGACGGACGACACGAACCACACGGACGGCAACAACGTGGAGGCGGGTCTCGATATCGACGGGACCAACGGTGTCGATGCGCCCGTTACAGGCTCTGACATTCGAGTATTCAACTTTTCCTACGACCCCGAGACCGAGGCCCCCACGACCGCGAACTATCGCAACGGGGAGGTCACCAACATGTTCTATTGGGTGAACCGCTTCCATGACAGGACCTATTTGTTGGGATTCACCGAGCAGAGCTTCAACTTCCAGCACGACAACTTCGGCCGCGGTGGAGCCGGCAACGACCGAATCAGCGCGGAAGGCCAGGACTCCTCCGGGACCGACAACGCGAACTTTTCGACGCCCGCCGACGGTGGGCGTGGGCGCATGCAGATGTACGTCTGGACGGGGCCGACGCCCGATCGCTCCGGCGGGCTCGACCAGGACGTGATACTCCACGAGCTGACGCACGGCCTGTCGAATCGTCTGCACGGCAACGCGACGGGACTCAGCGACAACATGGCGCGCGGCCTGGGGGAGGGATGGTCGGACTTTTACGCGCGCTCGCTTCAATCCACTCCGGATGAGGACGCCAACGGCATCTACACGATCGGTGGGTGGGTCACTCACCTGGCCGCTCCAACCTATACGGATAACTATTACTACGGCATCCGCCGGTTCCCGTACGCCCCGCGAGCGGTCACCGGAGGGCCGCAGAACCGCCCCCACAGTCCTTTGACCTTCGCCGACGCCGACAGCACGCAGTTCGACGTCAGCGATGGGGCATTTCCGCCCGGACCACTCGGGTCGAGCACCGTCGACCAGGTTCACAACCTCGGTGAGATTTGGGCGGGGATGCTGTGGGAGGTTCGCAGCCGGTTCGTCGCGCGAGAGGGCTTTGAGGGGCATTATGAATGGCAGCAGTACGTCACCGACGGAATGAAGCTCTCGCCGCTCAGCCCCAATTTCCTCCAGGCGCGCGATGCGATCCTCGCCGCGGCCGCCGCAGGCGGCGCCACGCAAGACGATATCGACGACATCTGGGCCGGCTTTGCGGTGCGTGGTCTTGGCGTTCTGGCCACCATCACGAGCGAAGGCAGCGGATCGAACGATACGCGGGTGTTGGAAAGTATCCTCTTGCCGGGCGACCCGGTTCCGACGCTCTCGATCAACGACGTCGCAATCGTTGAAGGCAACGCCGGGACTGCGACGGCGACCTTCACCGTGACCTTGGCCAATCCCTCGTCAGGGGAATCGCGAGTCAGCTTTGCAACCGCCGACGGTACGGCAACCAGCAGTAGCGGGTTCGCGCAGCCAGGTGCGATTACGATACCTGCCTCTGGTACTGGAGCAGCCACCGGCGCGCCGTCGAATCCCTATCCATCTTCCATCAATGTGCCCGGGGGGGTCGGAACCGTCCAGGCCCTCTCAGTGAACCTGAACTCGTTCAATCATTCGTGGCCGTCTGATGTCGATGTCCTGCTGGTCGGCCCAACCGGACAAACCGTGTTGTTGATGTCCGACGTTGGCGGCGGAACGGACGCAATCAATGCCAACCTGACGTTCAGGGATGGAGCCGCATCCATGCCGGGCGCTGTCGTGTCCGGAACCTACGCCCCGTCGAATATCGGCAGCGGGGATTTGTTCCCAGCGCCAGCGCCGGCTGAGCCGTACGGGACGTCACTGGGCGCGTTCAACGGCACGAATCCCGTCGGTACGTGGAGCCTCTACGTCGTTGACGACGGTGTTGAGGATGTTGGGTCGTTCGCCGGAGGATGGAGTCTGCAGCTGACAACTTCGACCAACGACTTCGTCCCTGGGGCAGGTCAACTGGTATTTCCCCCAGGGACCACCACTCAGCCAGTTAGTATCACGATCAATGGTGACGGCGTCGTCGAGCCGAACGAAACGTTCTCCGTGAACCTGAGCGCGCCGGGCAACGCCATCATCGCGGACAATCAAGGCCAGGGAACCATCCTCAACGACGACGGTGGAAGCCTGCCAGTGACCGTGAACAACGCCTACTCGGCGGCGTTCAATACGGCGCTGACCGTACCGGCACCCGGCGTGCTGGCGAACGACAACAGCAACGGTGGTGGAGCGTTGACGGCGCTACTGAACAGTGGTGTCAGCAACGGCACCCTGGCGCTTGGCGCCAGTGGCCAGTTCACCTATACACCCAATTCCGGTTTCATTGGCAACGACACCTTCACGTACCGCGCTGTCAGCGCCAACGGAGCCGGCAACGTTGCCACTGTTACCATCACCGTGAATCCGGCTGCGCCGCCGACCGCACTCGATGACACATACAGCACGGCGTTCAACACACCGCTGTCTGTCTCGGCGCCAGGCGTGTTGAGCAATGACAACAGCAACGGTGGCGGCGCGATGACCGCGACGCTCATTACCAACGCGACCAACGGCGTCCTGGCCCTCAACGCCAACGGCGGCTTCACGTACACGCCGAACGCCAGCTTTGTTGGCACCGACAGCTTTACCTACCGGGCGGCGAACCCCGTCGGGCCGGGCAGCATCGCCACTGTGTCGCTGACCGTGGCCGAGCCGACGACGCTCCAGCCCCCGACGGATCTGTATGTGTCGTCGATGGAGGGCAACATCCTCACCTTCCGATGGAAGGCGTTCCCCTTCGGGCCGCAGCCGACAAGCTATGTGATCGCAGGCGGAATCAATCCAGGAGAAGTGCTGGCGAGCCTGCCGATTGGCGGTGCGTATCCGATCTTCACTGTCGGAGCGCCAGACGGGTCGTTCTACGTCCGGATGCACGCCGTTAATGCGTCGGAAACCAGCGGTCCGTCGAACGAGATTCGGATCTACGTGAACGTGCCGGAGCCGCCGTCCTCGCCAGCCGGTCTGGTCGGGATGGTCAACGGTGACACCATAGGACTCGCCTGGCGGAACACATTTGCCGGCGGTGCGCCGTCGTCGGTGATGCTTGACGTCACAGGTTCGCAGTCGGGGTCGCTGCCTCTGGGGCTGACCGATAACGTCAGCTTCCCTGGTGTTCCTGGCGGAACCTATACCCTCACGGTCCGTGAGACCAACGCCACCGGCACGAGCGCGCCGTCGAACGCCGTCACGTTGACGTTCCCGGGCCCCTGTTCCGGTGCGCCGCTCGCACCGATCAACTTCCTCGCCTACAAAGTGGGGAACACGGTTTACCTGGTGTGGGATCCCGCGGCGAGTGGACCAGCACCCACCAGCTACATCGTGAACGTCACCGGATCGTTCGTCGGCAACTTCCCGCTGACAGCTCGCTCGATCTCTGGCCAGGCGCCACCGGGGACGTACAACTTGAGCGTGACCGCCGTGAACGCGTGTGGCTCGGCGACCACGAGCGAGCAAACGGTCACGATTCCCTAGACTCCTAAGGAATCGTAATCGTCCTCGTCGCCGTCGCGGCACCTGTGCCACAGGTGTTCGTGGCGGCGACGCTCAATGAATACGTGCCAGGTCCCGCTGCACCGGAGAGCGCGAGACCTGGGGTGGAAAAGGAGTCCTCGAATGTTCCTGTAACAAAGACGATGTAGCCGGTTGGCGCTGCACCAGCCGCGGGCGGCAACCAAGAGACGACGATTGTGCTACCGTTTTTCGAGGCCAAAAACGCGGTCGGCGTACCCGGCGGCGAACATGTTCCAGGGAACGTCAATGTAACGGCGTTGGAAGCGCTGCTCCTCCCGACCGCGTTGACCGCGCGCACCGAGAACGTGTAAGTGCCAGTCGGCACGCCAGAGAACGAGAAGCGATCGGTCAATGGCAGCTCGATGGAATCTGTTCGATCGCCAGCCACATCGAGCACAAAGCCCGTCGGTGTGCCCCCGCCGAGGGTGTTCTGCCACGCGAGCGTGAGTTCGGATCCGTCCGCGAGTCCAAGCAGCCCTGCCGGCGCAGATGGCGGCGACGGGACGTTCACCTCGAGCTGAATCTCATTGGACGCCTCTGATCTGGTCTTGCCCACGACCGCGCGCACACGCACGTAAAAGACGCCGCTCGGCACCGTGATGGTGAGACTCGTCGCCGTACCACTGCTCGGCAGACTGGCAATCGCACTCCCTGGGGTGGAACCTCCTTCGAGCAGGTAGCCCGTAAGTGAGACACCGCTGGTGGGCGCGTCCCATCGTAGGGTGACGGTATTGCCGACAGACGCAGCGGAGAGATTGACAGGTGGCGCGAGTCCAGGCGTAGTCGGGGCGGGTTCGGACGGAACTCCCGCACCCGAGACGTTGACGGCACGCAAGCGGAAGGTGTAGGTCTTGCCATTGACCAGCCCGTTCACCGAAAGTGGCGATTGTGTCGAGGCGGGTGTGCGTGCGGCCCACGTCAAACCATCATCAACCGAGTACCTCGTAATTGAGAGTGCCGAATGCGGGCTCCGAGACGGATGGCGGCGAGAAGCTGATGGTCAGGCTACCGCTGCTCGAGGTGATGGTCTCCACCGAGGGAGCGGCGGGAGCGGCAACCCAGCGCGTGCTTTGTATCTGCGCGCTACCGAAACCCTCGAATCGACCCCAGAGTACGGTGACGTTCCCGCGCTGATCGACCGCGACCTGCGGCTGGTCCAAATCCCAGGGGGGCCCACTCAGAATGGTCCATTGCCCGCCTGCAGGACGGCGAGCGATTTGCAGTCGCTGTGCGGCTGCGGGTTTCGACCACACCATGGTTGCGCTGCCGGCCGGATCGACCGCGATCTTTGGGAACCAGTACACAAAGGGAGCAACTATGGTGGCCGCGCTCCAGGAATCGCTGGCGACGTCATAGAATGCCGTCCGAAGAGGACCAGGGCTGTCAAAATCAGTGTGTTCAACACAAGCCACTACGGCATTGCCGGCCGCATCGGTGGCAACTTCCACGACGGCGAAGTCCGTGAGGATTGCCACGTCGACTGGAGAGCTCCACGTTGCGCTGCCAACTCGATTCCATGTTGCCAGCAGTCGGCCGGGAGTTTGCACGATGGCGATGACGTTTCCCGACCCGTCGACGGCGATTCTGGGAGCGTAGGCCGCAGTCGCGACGCTCGTTGTGGCTGTCCATGAACTCGTACTCGCAACGTAGCGCGCCGATTCAACACTCGAATTGGCTTGCCAGACGACCGTGGCGTTTCCCGCACGATCGACCACAATCTGTGGAAAGAGGGCAGAAGTGGCCAGCTCGATCGCCGGCATCCATCGCGCTCCCGAGGCATCGTAACGGGCAGCCTTGACCACCCCTGTCTCCTCGCTCCAGACCGCGATGGCGTTGCCCAAGTCATCGAGAACAATGTCCGCGCTGCTGCCATAGGGCCCGATCTCGACCGGATTGCTCCAGGTGGCGCTCGCGGCGGCATAATGCGCGACAGCCACTCGTCCGCCGTGTAGCGGTCCAAGAACCGCGTCGTGTCCGCCCCAGATCGCTACCGCATCTCCCGCGGCATTGGCAGCGATTCGAGGTTCATAGACGCTTTCTGACGAACTTGACAGCGGGACCGCGGGCGTCCACGTGCCGCTGGAGTTGGTGAACCGCGCTACCTGCACGACGCCACCGAGTTTGTCGACCCAGACCGCCAGGACATTGCCGTTGGCATCGACGGCCAGGTCCGCGCTGAGGCCTGTACCGCGGCCGTGGTCTGTCACCGCCGACCATCCTGCTTGGGCCGCTGCCAACGAGGCCGAGACGAGAACGCAACACAGGGAAATGACCGCAGCCCGGGCCGCCGGTGGCAGTCTCGTCTGACGTGGGCGCATGACATCGCCTCCCTTTCATTCCCTTAACGTCCGCGGCGGGAAATTTGGACAAGCGGTCCGAACTCTGGTCACGGAGTGCTTCCCGCGCTTCGCTACGATCTATGCTGAACTCGATCTGATTCGGCGCGACGCGCGGTTGGTCGAATTCAGCAAACCCCCAGAACTCTCCAAGAATCCATGACCTACATCGCCCTTCTCCGAGCCGTCAATCTCGGCGCCTACAACAAGGTCGCGATGAGCGATCTCCGCGATCTCCTGACCTCTCTGGGGATGCAGGACCCGCAATCACTCCTGCAGAGTGGCAATCTGGTGTTTCGGAGTGCGGCGCAGCCAACCGCACGACTGGAAGGCCTGGTGGAAAAGGCGGCCGCCAAACGTCTCGATCTTCAGACCGACTTTTTCGTGCGCACCGACAAGGAGTGGAAGGCCATCATTGCCGGCAATCCATTTCCCGACGAAGCGCGGCGCGACCCAGGTCATCTCCTGGTCGTCTGTCTGAAGGATCCACCCACGCGCGAAGCCGTGGCCGCTCTGCAGCAGGCGATCGTCGGTCGCGAAGTGGTTCGCGCGAAAGGCCGCGAAGCGTACATCGTCTATCCGGACGGCGTCGGTCGCTCGCGGTTGACGACCGCCCTGATCGAGAAGAAGCTCGGTACGCGCGGTACGGCTCGCAACTGGAATACGGTGGTCAAACTCGGAATCCTCGCGGGCGGGTCGTGAGTGCAGATAGTCACGAGAGAGAGGGCTGACTATGTCGAGCATTCGGAGGATGTCCGGCCTGCTGCTCATGGCAAGCACCGTGGCGTTGGGCCTTTCGTCGCCGAGCGCCCAGACGGAACTGCCGGCCACGCGGATGGTCAGCGTCGAGGGTCGGATGATGCGGGTTCGAGCGGCCGGCCTCGAGCGGCGGAAGGCCGGGCAGCCGGTTCTGGTCACGGAGTGTGGCGCGGGCGCAACGCTCGACACTTGGGACCCGGTATTTGCCGACCTCGCCCGTGTTGCTCCGGTGATTGCCTATGACCGGCGCGGCCACGGACAGTCAGAGGCAGACACCCAGCCTCAGACGATCACTCGGGACATCGCGAACCTGCGCGCGCTGCTGCAGAGCCTCTCGATCGCGCCTCCCTACGTTCTCGTCGGTCACTCCTGGGGCGGAATCATCGTACGGGGCTACGCACACAGCCATCCAACCGAAGTGGTCGGCCTCGTGTACCTCGATGTTCCAGACTTTGAATCGACGCGGGAAGAGAAAGCCGCGGTGCTTCCAGTCGAGGATCGTAAACGCGCGCTCGAGCCGCCGACGTTTCCACCCATTCCACCCGACACGCCTCCTGGCTTGCGTGCCGCGTTCGAGCAGCTGATGAAGGAAACGCGTGACGAGTACCCGACGGCCCGTTCGTTTAGACAGCCCCTTGGAATCCCGGCGGCGGTCGTGGTCACGACGCGGGCCGACCGGATGGAAGGGAACGGCGGACCGATCGTGCGACTGCACATCAAGAAGCAAGCCGAGTGGGCGCTCGGCTCCACCAATGGGTTGTTCGTGCTGGCGGGGCACTCGGGACATCAGGTGCACCGGAACGATCCCGCGCTCGTCGTTCAGATGGTCAACCACGTGCTGAAGTACGCACGATCGAACTAGCAACGGCTGATGCTGAGGTGCGCGATTCTCGTAGGCTTCGTGATGAACATCGCGACGGACGCTCGCGCAGATCAACTCATTGGACTGTTGACGCTGCCCGAGGTCTTTGGCCGCGAAGCGTGTGACAGGTTCGAACCGCAAGAGGTTGCGCTCTACGCCGGACCCCTCACCAAGGAGCGCATCGGCTCGATTCGCGTGGACAAGTACTGGGAGTTTCATGCCGTCGGAGGATGTGCAGGTCTTGAGGTCCGGGTGCACCGAACCAGCGGCGGCGTGGGCAATTTCCCAACGCTGGAGTACACCTACGAAGCTCCAGCCGCTATCGTTCTCGAACGGCGGGACCGGTGGTTCAAGGTGCGCCTCAGCGACGGAGTGGGCTGGATTCACGCTTCAGAACGCGACGAGTTTCATTCTCTGGAAGCATTGCTCAGAGATGGGCTGACCTACTTGAGCGCGGGGTTCACCGGCCATCTGAGTCGTGCGCCCGGGACCTCCACTCCCGCTCCAGGCGATCGAGCGGTTGTCTATGCTCGGCTTGCCGAGCCCCCGGTTCGGACGATCGACTTTCGCCGCGTGGACGGTCAGTTATGGATCAACGTCGAGATCTTGAGCGACTCGATCTGCACGTCGAGTGATCCACCCACCGTCACGCGAAGGGGCTGGCTGCCTGCACACGACGCCAACGGCCAGCCGACGATCTGGTTCTATTCGCGGGGCTGCTGATCGGCGTGCTCGACGTCCAGAAATGATTCTTCGCGAGAGTGTTCTCCACGGCATCCGCGACGGTACGATCACCTTGGTGTTTCGTCGATGGCGTCGACCGTCGGTCCGCTCGGGCGGCACCTTGCTGACCGCGGTTGGCCAACTGCACATCGGTGACGTCAAACGCATCGAGCTGTCAGACATCAGCACCGCAGAGGCTCGCCGTGCCGGTTACTCGTCGCGCGACGACTTGTTGGCAGACCTCAACGCTCGAACGGAAGGCGAGGTCTACCGAATCCAGTTGGGCCCGCTTTCACCGGATCCACGCCTGTCGTTACGCAAGTCGCGACCGGTGGGCGACGACCTCGAGGCATTGAGGGTTCGACTTCGCCGGCTCGACACGCGCGCGGCCGAGCCGTGGACCGTTCGAGTGCTCGAGCTCATCGAGGCGCACCCAGCGCTTCGAGCGGCCGATCTCTGCAAGAGAGTCGGACAAGAGCGACTGCCGTTCAAGATCAATGTGAGGAAGCTCAAGGCCCTCGGGCTCACCGAGAGCCTGGAGGTTGGGTACCGCCTGTCGCCGCGCGGAGTCGCCTTTTTGCAGGCGATCCGGTCGAACGCGTGAGTGACTGAATCAAGGACCGACTGCTGCAGCGCTCGAGAGGTTGACCGTCGATGATTCATGTCCGTCCGGCGGTGGTTGACGATCGGCCAGCCTGGCTGGCGATGCGCGAAGCGTTGTGGCCCGATGAGACTGGAGCACACGCTCGTGAGGTTCACAATTACTTTGCGGGCTTGCTGAAGATGCCGCTCGAGGTGCTGCTCGCCGTCGATGATACCGGCGTCGCCGTCGGCTTCGCCGAGTTGTCGATTCGAGCCTATGCCGAGGACTGCGAGACCGATCGTGTCGCCTACCTGGAAGGGTGGTACGTCGTTCCTGGTGCGCGCCGCCAGGGGGTTGGTCGTGCATTGATCGAGGCGGCCGAGCAGTGGGCACTGGCGCATCATTGCACCGAGTTCGGCTCCGACGCGCTCCTCGACAACGAGGTCAGTGCCCTCGCTCACTGCGCGCTCGGCTTCGAGGAAACTGTGCAGATCCGGTGCTTCAAGAAAGACCTCAGGAGGCGACCATGACATCTCGTTCATGTCCGAAGTGCCAGGGCAGGATGGCGGAAGGCTTTGTCAAGGTCGAACTGTACGGTACGGTGAAGACGAGTCAGTGGGTGGAAGGCCCGCCTGAAAAGAGCTTCTGGACTGGCATAAAGACGCACGACAAGAAGCAGTTGGCGGTCAAGACCTATCGCTGCCCGGGGTGCGGTTACCTCGAATCGTTTGCTCCGTGACATTCATGTACAGGGCCTGTCCCCCAAGGCGATGAGATTGCAACAATTACTCGGAATCGAGCTGCCCATCATCCAAGCGCCGATGGCTGGCGTGCAGGCAGGCCGGCTGGCGGCGGCGGTGTCCCAGACCGGCGCGCTCGGCTCTCTCCCGTGCGCGCTTCTGACACTCGACGCCATCCGCCGTGAGCTGTCCGCTATCGCCGCGCAAACCAACAAGCCCGTCAACGTGAACTTCTTCTGCCACACGGCCCCCGCGCCGGACGCGGAGCGTGAATCGCGATGGCGAGCGGCGCTGGCGCCCTACTATCGCGAGTTCGGGCTCGAGAGCGACGGCATTCAGACCGGTTCCGACCGCATGGCGTTTGGCGATGCGGCGGCCGACCTGGTGGAGGAGTTCAAGCCGGCTGTCGTGAGCTTTCACTTCGGCCTGCCTCCGAAACCGCTGCTCGCGCGTGTCAAGGCGGTGGGATCGAAGGTTCTTTCCTCGGCGACCACCGTTGACGAAGCGCGATGGCTCGAAGCGTCCGGCGCCGATGCGATCATCGCGCAGGGGCTCGAAGCCGGGGGTCACCGGGGCATGTTCTTGTCGAGCGACGTTTCCACTCAACTGGGATTGTTCGCCTTGCTGCCGCAGATCGTTCGTGCCGTGAAGGTCCCGGTGATTGCCGCTGGCGCCATCGTCGATGCCAAAGGTGTCGCCGCGGCACTCGCGCTGGGTGCAGACGGCGTTCAAGTCGGAACCGCGTATCTGCTTTGCCCCGAGGCTGACACCAGCGAGATTCACCGTGCGGCGCTCGGCAGTCCGGCGGCCCACGAGACAGCGCTCACCAATCTATTCACGGGCCGTCCGGCGCGGGCGATCGTCAATCGTCTGATCCGCGAGTTGGGGCCGATGAACTCGCTGGCGCCACCGTTCCCTCTGGCCGCGCACGCCATTGCGCCTTTGAGGACGAAGAGTGAAAGCACGAACAGCCGTGACTTTTCGCCTCTGTGGTCGGGTCAGAACGTCAGCGGCTGCAGGCCCGTGCCGGCCGCGACGATCACTTTCGAACTTGCGGCTGGGACGTAACGACCGGTTGCATCGGAATGGTAGAGTGTGGCGGCGGAGCAGATGCGTGAATCTGAAGGCTCGTAATTGCGTGGCTCTATTGGCGCTGATGGTCACGGTGCCTTTGGTGCAGGCCTCGCCTCCGCAAGTCGCGCCCGGCGACGCTGCCGAAGGCGTGAAGGCTGCAGAGACTGGCGCCAGGGCGTGGCTCACGCTCGTTGACAAGGGTCAGCTCGGCGCGAGTTGGGATGAGGCGTCAACCCACTTCAAGCTAGCGGTGACCAAGGACGCGTGGGAGAAAGCCCTGCGTCAAGCGAGGGCGCCGTACGAGCCGATGGGCGCTCGGGAGCGGACGCTTGCCGAGCTTCGGACTGAGCTGCCAAATGCCCCACCGGGCCGCTACGTCTTTTTCCAGTATCGGACCGCGGTCGCGGGCGGCAAACACGCGATCGAGACGGTCATCATGATGGCGGACGGCGAGCGAGGCTGGCGAGTCGCTGGGGCTTTCATCCGGCCGGAGCAGTGAAGCGCTTCCCGCGGTCGATTGTTGTCGCTGTCAACGACAGCAAGATCCTCGGCATTCGTGCCGGCGGCAAATCCGAGCACCGCTTTACGGGCGTCTGGCCCGTGGTCGTGAACGGCCGAATATTCGCCCGCTCGTGGACGTTGAAATCAGGCGGTTGGTTTCGAACTTTCCTGGAGGATCCGCTCGGAACCATCCAGGTCGGCGATCGCCACCTGCGGGTTCGTGCGGTGCGCGCGCGCGGCGAACGCATACGCGATGCCGTCGAGCGCGCGTACGCAGAAAAGTACTCGACAAAAGCTTCCGCGAAGTACGTTCGCGGCTTTCGGACGCCACGGCGCCGTGAGGCCACGATCGAGTTCCAACCCCGGTAGGTCACCATGCGTTGCGCTTGGGCACAGACCCCACTCGGCATCGCCTATCACGACCGCGAGTGGGGTGTTCCGGTCCACGACGACCGCGTGTGTTTCGAGTTTCTCTTGCTCGAAGGGGCGCAGGCGGGGCTGAGTTGGGAGACCATCCTCAACAAGCGGGACGCCTACCGCAAGGCCTTCGACGATTTCGCGCCCGAGCGGGTTGCTCGCTACACGCCTGCACGCATCGAGCGCCTCCTGCAAAACCCAGGCATCGTCCGCAATCGACTCAAGGTGCAAAGCGCCGTTGGCAACGCAAAGGCGTTTCTCGCCGTTCAACGCGAGTTCGGAAGCTTCGATGCTTACGTGTGGCAATTCGTCGGGGGCTCGCCGCTGGTCAACCAGCGGCGCACCATGGGGGACGTTCCCACTCGGACCCCGGAATCCGACGCGCTCAGTCGAGACCTGTTAGCGCGCGGGTTCAAGTTCGTCGGGTCGACCATCTGCTACGCTTTCATGCAGGCGACGGGGTTGGTGAACGATCACACGCTCGACTGCTTTCGGTACAAGGCGCTGGCGGAACCGGGACCAAAAGGGCGATCTCGCAAGACGCGCATGGTGTGATCTAGTGGCGTATCAACTGATTCGGCATCGCGGCTCCGATCTTCCGGCTGAAGCCGGAAGCCACAAGTGCGAAAAAATATCCGTGGCTTCCGCCTTCAGGCGGAAGTCTGAAGCGGGCTCGACCGGCTCCTGCGCACGATGTCGTCGCGACGCTCGGGCCGAGGTTCGGCTGGTGGTACTGTGAGCGGGACCGGACGCCGATCGTCAGGCTTGGCGAGCTCCAGGCATTGAGGGACGATCGAGGGAAGGGGTAGCAGCGATGACCCAACAGCATTTTCGCCGCATCGCGCTCGGCATGACCGACGCCGTCGAAGGCGCACATATGGGCCACCCGGATTTCCGCGTCCACGGGCGCATCTTTGCAACGCTCCAACCGGCGCGCAACTGCGGAATGGTCGTCCTCACGCCCGAGCAGCAACAGC
Source organism: uncultured Acidobacteriota bacterium (assembly GCA_963802675.1). GTDB lineage: Bacteria > Acidobacteriota > Vicinamibacteria > Vicinamibacterales > UBA2999 > JACCSI01. The sequence goes on along the minus strand of CAWDJL010000009.1, from coordinate 582,242 downwards.
GCCTGTTGCGCGAGGCGCCGGCGATCTTCACCCCCGAGAGCGGTGCCTGGGGGCGACAGGGATGCACGCGCGTACACCTCGAACACGCCGACGATGACACCGTCGGGGAGGCGATGACTTTGGCCTGGCAAAACAAAGTGGCCGCGCGTCGCACGTCGAAGACGAAACCAGCGGCACGGCCGGTGCGGCGTCGGTCGAGCAAACGTGCATGAGTGCTCTTCCGAAACTCTATGCCGAGCTCGCTGACTGGTGGCCGCTCTTGTCGCCGCCCGCCGACTACGAGGAAGAAGCCGCCTTCTACTCCGCGGCACTGACCGCGGCAGGCGATCGACCTCCTGAGACCGTCCTCGAACTTGGCAGTGGCGGTGGCAACAACGCCTCGCACATGAAGAGGCATTTCCGCATGACGCTGGTCGACCCGTCGCCGGGCATGCTCGCCGTCAGCCGTGTGCTCAATCCTGATCTCGAGCACGTTGAGGGCGACATGCGCACGGTCCGCCTGGGCCGCCAATTCGACGCCGTGTTCATCCACGATGCCGTGGTGTACATGACCAGTGATGCCGACGTGCGCCGAGCGATCGAGACGGCGCGGGCCCACTGCCGGCCCGGCGGCGCCGTCCTGTTTGCGCCGGATCACGTGCGCGAAACATTCCGCCCGTCGACCGATCACGGCGGCCACGATGGACCCGTGAGGGCGCTCCGCTATCTCGAATGGACCTGGGATCCCGACCCGACGGACACCACGTATACGGTCGACTACTCATATATGCTTCGCGACGACCGGGGATTGGTCAGCGTCGAGCACGATCGGCACTACGAAGGCCTCTTCTTACGTCACGACTGGTTGACGTGGCTCTCTGAAGCTGGATTCGAACCGCGGGCGATCCCCTTCGATCATTCCGAGCTCGAGCCAGGGAGTTACGAGGTGTTCGTGGCCAAGAAAATCAGCCGAAGAGACGACAGATGACACACGACAACTCCACCGCCGGCCGCGATCTGTTACGGCATGCCATCGCTACGCTGGCCTACCGTGGCGGAAAGGCCATGCGAGACGTCCCGGACGACTTCGCGACCTTTGCGATTGGACCGACGAGTCGGACACCGGGACAAATCCTTGCGCACATCGGGGACTTACTGGACTGGGCCTTGTCGATCGCCAAAGGCGCACAGACGTGGCACGATTCACCGCCAGATGAGTGGCCGCGGGGCGTGCAGCGTTTCTTCGACGGACTGGGTCGCTTGGACGCATACCTCGCGTCAGACGCCCCCCTGGGCGCGCCGCCGGAGAAGTTGTTTCAGGGGCCGATCGCCGATGCATTGACCCATGTTGGCCAACTGGCGATGCTTCGACGTCTTGCGGGCGCTCGGGTCAAGGGCGAGAACTACTTCAAGGCTGATATCGCCGCCGGTCGCGTGGGTCCGAGCCAGACCGCGCCTCGCCGCGAGTTCGACTAGTGGGCGTGCATCAGCTGATTCGGATCGCGGCTCCGATCTTCCGGCTAAAGCCGGAAGCCACGAGTCCCGAACAATAGCGGTGGAGGAGTTACGCACCATAACTGGCCCGCCTCAAACGGCGGCCGCCGAGCGCGATGACTGGGTTCTGATCGTGGTGTGCGTCATCGCGGGCGCACTGAGCGTGCGCTTTGACACACTGGGCACGCCGCTCGCCGCGGCCGGCGCTGGCCTGCTGGGTCTGCTCGGTCTTCGGCTGTATGAGTGGTCGCGTCTACCGAGTTTTACGCTCACACATGGGCAGCCCGAGGACCGGGCGTCAGTCGCCGACGCTCTTCTGTGGTTCGTGGTCGGACTCGTGGTGGGACTCTCGATTCTGGTCGTCATTCGCGTCGTCATCGAACCCTCGATTCCGGCGATTGGCCAGCGCATCGAGGCGGCCGGCGAACTGTCGGTGTGGCGGCGCCTGGTGATCATCTACGTCGCGGCGGTTACCGAAGAACTGATCTTTCGCCTTGTCATGCTTTCCGGAATTGTCGGCACAGCGATTCGGGCCCTGCGACGGACGACGCTCGTGCCCACTCAGGGGATCGTGTGGTCCGCGAATGCCGCGTCAGCAGTCGCGTTTGCTGGCATCCATCTACCGTCATGGGGCGCCGCTGCCGGGGACCCGTGGTTGGCGGTCTCGGTTTTCGTCCTGAACCTCGTGGCTGGGCTCGTGTTGGGGTATGTGTTTGTCACGCGTGGCATCGCAGCTGCGATGTGGGCGCACGCGGGCGGTGATTGCGGGGTCCAGTTCGTCGGGCCGATGTCAAACTGACATAGTTCAGATTCGCCGAGGTGCCAAGTGAAGACCTCATCCCAGGCGTTGAGCGCAGTCGGGTTTACTGTCAAATCGGGATGGACGGCTGCGGTGCTGCTCACCATCGTCGGTCGCACGCCGCGAGTGGTCGCGAGCCGGCGGATTGAGTTGAGCGATCCGAAGGTCCCCGACTCGCGGCAACCGTATCACGATGGCTTTGGTACAGCGCGAAAGGAGGGCGCGGCGCTCTCGCGTCTCCTCGACTCTGTGCAATCGTTCGGCCGCCGATCAGTCATGAGCGCACTCGCTGATCTCGAGTCGGACGGGACCCGGCTGGCCGGTGCCGCGCTGGTCGCCGGGAGCCTGACCGATCCCGAGACGATCGCCAACGAACACATCAGGATTCACGCCCGCGAAGGTCAGTTGTTTCGACGGGTGATCGAGGAAGCGTTGGCCGACCGCGGTGTGAGGTGCGAGATTCGCCGCGAACGTGACCTCTGGCAGTTCGCCGCCACTACCCTTGGGACGGGTGAGGCTGACCTGCGCTCGAAGATCACGGCGATCGACCGCGTGACGGATGGCCCGTGGCGGGTCGAGCAGAAGACCGCGGCCGTGGCGGCCTGGGTGCTACTTGCAATCAGTGATCTGTGATCACTGATCACTGATCACTGATCACTGATCACTGATCACTGATCTGTGGCCGGCTTGTAACTTGTAACTTGTAACTTGTAACTATTCTGAGGAGCCACCATGAGCGTCACCGATCCGCTGCTCGCACCCATCACCGATTCTGTACCTCGAGAGGTTGGCGGCGTGCAGATCGATGTCGGACGAGCCGGCGAGTCTCGCGTCAAGCGACTGATCTATCGACCTGGCTTCCGCTGGTCACGCGACATGAAGCCGATCGTGGGCACCGACCAGTGCCAGCATGCCCATGTGGGCTTTCTCGCCAAAGGCGAGATTCACATCGAGTACGGCGATGGCTGCGTGTTGGAGCTGAAGGCTCCCCGCTTCGTCTCGATCGACCCCGGGCACGATGGCTGGGTCGTTGGCCCTGACCCTGTCGTCCTCATCGAATTCGACTTCGAGGGCGACACGATCGGGCGTTGCGGCATGCCGACGGAACACCGTCACTGAAATCTCGAGGCAGTAGAGTGACGTCCAAGCCTCCGAGACTCAGAATCACAGAGCCAATTGGTCAAATGTTGCCTTGCCATGATTCTCTGTGTCTCTCGGCCTCTGAGGCCTGTAGGTGAGATGGCCATCCGTATCGTTCGGCTGGGCGAGCCACGACGCAGGAATGAGGGCATCCGTCTTGGCACGGTGCGCCGGCCACCACGAGGTATTCCCAAACGGGACTTTGCGACGCGCGACTTTTTCGATGAGTGGCTTCCCGAGCTCGCGCCGAGCCCAACGCTCGTGGCCTGGGCGCAGCAGTCGCCGTGGACCGACGCTCGATGGCGTGAGTTTGGCCGCCGCTACCGCAAGGAGATGGCTGTCCCACAGGCGCGTCATTTGATCGACGCGCTCGCGGCGCTTTCGCGCCAGACCAATTTCGCGGTTGGGTGTTACTGCGAGGATTCAGCGCGCTGTCACCGCGCGCTCTTGCGTGAGCTGCTCGTCGAGGCAGGGGCGACGGTCGTGGCCTGAGGAGCTCGGGCTCCGCGTCAGGCCTCAATGGCAAGGAGGGCTTCGGTCAGGGTTTCATCCTGATGCTCCAACACCGTCCGCAGGTCCAAGACCACGCGCCCGCTCTCGACGCGCGCGATCACGGGAGGTTCGAGCGCCCGTAGTCGCTCCTCGAGTGCACTTGCCGTCAGCACCGTATGGGTGATGGCGAGCAGTACCGTCGGCAGCTCGACGCCGGGCGCGCTGCCGCCGCCGATTGCGGATGATCCGGTCGTCAACGTCACGTTCCAGCCAGCACCGAGCAGACGCTCGGCGATTTCCGTGGCCCGCACTTCGATAGCTTCGACGGGCATCTGGACCATCCGGGCGACTGGCACGGTGCTCGGCGCCCGTCCAGCCAGGTACTCGATGAGCGTGCCCTCGAGGGCGGCGAGGGCGAGCTTGTCGACGCGCAACGCCCGCATCAGCGGGTGCTGCTGCAACTGAGTGACCAGGGACCGTCGGCCCACAATGATGCCGGTTTGTGAGGCGCCAAGCAGCTTGTCGCCACTGAAGCAGACCAGCGCGGCACCCGCAGCTACCGACGCCTGGACCATCGGCTCCGAGGCAATCGACTCCAGCATCAGGCCGCTGCCAAGGTCCTCGACCACGGGAATGTCGGCCTCCTGGCCAAGCGCGATGAGCTCGGAAAGCGTCGGTCGCTCGGTGAATCCCACCATCCGGAAGTTCGAGGGATGGATCCGCATCAACAAGGCCGTTCGGGGACCGATAGCGGCCCGGTAGTCTGCGGCTCTCGTGCGATTGGTCGTCCCCACCTCGCGAAGCGTCGTGCCGGATTGCATCATGATCTCCGGCACCCGAAAACCGCCGCCGATTTCGACCAACTCGCCGCGAGAGACGACCACCTCGCGTCCGTTGGCGAGCGCCGCGAGGATGAGCAGCGTGGCGGCGGCATTGTTGTTGACGACCAGCGCGGCTTCAGCACCGGTGAGCGCAGTCAGTAATGACTCGGCGTGCATCGTGCGCGAGCCTCGGCTGCCGACCTGCAGGTCATACTCCAGATTCGAGTACCCCTCGGCAATCTGGCGCAGCCGCTGAAGCGCGGGCAGCGCCAGTGGCGCACGACCGAGATTGGTGTGCACGATGACGCCCGTGGCGTTGATGACAGGTCGCAACGACCCTCGGAACCGTCCGGTGAGATAGCGGTCAACGCTGGCTTCGATCCGTGCAATCAGCTCTTCACGATCGGCCGGCAGGTCACGAGCCGAGTCCGCCGCGGCGATGCTGGCACGCGTTTCCGAGGTGGCCAGGCGCAACGCTGCCAGCGTGGCGGTCGACCCGTATTCCTGTTCCAGGGTCACGATCCGCGGACGCTGACGCAGGAGGTCGACGGATGGGATGATGCGAAAATCGGGCACATAGAATTTTAGAGTGCGGCAGGTTCGATGCGTGCGACAGGTGCGACAGGTGCAGTGCAGTACTCAGGTGCAGGAGTGGCGACAGTGGGACAGGTGCGACAGCGCTGCGCAGTGTTACCATGAATCATCGATGGCCACCGAACGCCATTCGCGCCCGCTCGAGCGTTTCTGGCCCTACGCCGAGCGCTCGGAGGAGCCCACGCCCGAGGAACTGGCGGCCCTTGATCCCGATCTGCATGCGGCGCTGTTCGGGCCGCGTGATCTTCCGTTTTCCATCACGCTCGTGTTCCCGCGCTTCGAGGGCCCCAACTACGCTCGCGCGGTCGAGATCGCCAGCCAAGCCGCCGAGCATCGCGAAATAGGGACGGGCACCGCGTTCCGACATCGCGCGCGGTTTTTTCCCGCTGATGCGATGCACCTCCGCGACCTGTTCACGCTGACCAGTGATCAGCCCGAGACCGAAGTCCTGATCGATGATCGCCCCGTGCCGTACGCACGCGAGCTCTGGCTTCCGTTGATTTGGTTCCTGCTGCTCAGATAAGGACGCGAGGGATTTGACGGCGCGAGGTGGGCAGTCCGAAAGCGACCGGCGCCGGGGTCAGCCGGCGCCGGGCAAGTCAAGCGGTCAGATCCGGACGACGTTTCCGGCCTGTGGACCCTTGGGGCCGTCGACGATTTCGAACTCGACATTCTGTCCCTCTTCGAGAGACCGGAACCCCGAGCCCTGGATAGCCGAGTAGTGCACGAAGACGTCGCTTCCGCCTTCGCGCTCGATGAACCCGTACCCCTTGGCGTTGTTGAACCACTTGACCTTGCCTGTGATGCGCATCGTTTCTTCTTTCCTGGCTTGCTGGCAGCGGCGCCGCCAGACTTTCTTCCTCGGCCCATCGACAGATGAACCGGACCTCCGAACATAAAAAAAAGGCCGCACTTGCGGCCTTTCTCGGGTCCCGAAAAGCTGGACCGCTCGGGGATGATACCGGCCCAGCAGTTCAAGTGTCAATTGCGTCATAGTAGGCAAGTCACTATACTTCACGGTTTCGCGTTAGGTTCGCCGGACTCTGGCCCCCCGGACTTGCGCATCTTTGACAGGCACAGTGCAACATCATGCGAAATGGTCACGAAGGCTCGGGCGTCGAACAGCTGCTTCTTGTCGCCATTGCGGCGTTGCTTGTCATCGCCGTGGTGCTCTCTCGCTGACGAGTCGACGTCGCTCGCACCGACAGGTTTCCCTCCTCGAGTCGTGACCCACACGGCTCTGCAGCCGCACTCAGTACAGGTTCATGCGTAACAGTCGTCGTGCCGTTCTCAGTGTTTCTGACAAGACAGGTTTGATTGCGTTCGCGCAGGGGCTGATTGGCCGCGGCTTCGAGCTGGTGTCGACGGGCGGAACCGCGCGCGCGTTGGCGGCCGCGGGGCTACCCGTGACGAACGTGTCCGACGTGACCGGCTTCCCTGAAATGATGGATGGCCGCGTCAAGACGCTTCATCCGAGGATTCACGGTGGCATCCTCGCGCGCCGCGCCCATGCGGCCGATCTGCAGGATGCTCGATCGCATGGCATCGAGCTGATCGACATCGTCTGCGTCAACCTCTATCCATTCGTTGAGACGGCGGCGAAGCCGGGCATCGCTTTCGACGACCTGATCGAGCACATCGACATCGGGGGCCCCAGCCTCGTGCGCGCCGCGGCCAAGAACTTCGCCGACGTCCTGGTCGTGGTCAACCCGGCAGACTATACGGCGGTCCTCGACGCGCTCGACCGCGCCGGTGGACCCGACGTCAGCTTTCGGTTTGACCTCGCGCGGCGCGCGTTCGCCCATACCGGGTCGTATGACCGTGCGATTGCGGCCACCCTGACTGAGGTGACGGTCGAGAATGGCAGCTTTCGACGACCGGAACGCGTCACGCCGTTCGCGCCTCCGCATCTGGTCGTCGAGGCGACGAAGCTGAGAGACCTTCGCTACGGTGAAAATCCGCATCAGGTGGCTGGCTGGTACGCCCTCGACCCACCGGCTGCGCTCGGAGCGCCGACGATCTTGCAGGGAAAGGAGCTGTCGTTTACGAACCTGCTCGATCTCGACGCGGCGGCGCGGCTAGTGCTCGAGTTCGACGAGCCTGCCGCCTGCGTGATCAAACACACCAATCCCTGCGGCGCGGCGACGGGTGACGACCTCGTGACGGCGTACACACGCGCGCGTGATGCCGACCCATTGGCGGCTTTTGGTGGCATCGTGGGGGTGAATCGCGCGATCGACGAGCCGACCGCGCGAGAAGTCGCGTCGACGTTCATTGAGGCCATCGTCGCGCCTGCCGTGCTGCCCGAGGCCGCACCCGTGCTGCAGGCGAAGAGCAACATGCGGGTCGTCACGATTGACTTGTTGGCACTTGCCGCGTCCACCGTCCACACGCGCGAGCTGCGTTCGATTCTCGGGGCGTTGCTGATCCAGCAGCGTGACGAGGTCGGCGAAGCCCGGACAGCTTGGCCTTCGAAAGCGCTGAAGGTCGTGACCAGGCGGCCACCGACCGCATCGGAATGGACGGCGTTGCGCTTTGCGTGGCGCGTGATGGCGCACGTCAAATCCAACACGGTGATTTTTACCAACGAGTTTCAGACGCGTGCAATCGGCGCCGGTCAGATGAGCCGCGTCGACGCGGTGCGAGTGGCGACTCTGAAGGCCGCGGGGTGGAATTCCACGGTTCCGCGCCCGCTGGCGAGCTCCGTCGCGGCGTCCGATGCGTTCTTCCCGTTTCGGGACGGCCTCGATGCGGTTGCAGCCGCCGGAGCCACCGCAGTCGTTCAGCCCGGTGGATCAGTGAGGGACGCGGAAGTGATCGCGGCAGCAGACGAACACGGCCTCGCCATGGTGTTTACAGGTCGACGGCACTTCAGGCATTAGCAGCCTGTGGTGAAAGCAGCGACGGCATTCGGCCGCCGATGCATCCCCGCGGGCTGCGTTGCTCCTCCCTCAAATATGGCTGGATATTCTCGGTCGTCGCGCCTTGCCCGCGGGGCGCCTCGGCGCCCTCGGTGCTCGCCGCTACTTTCACCACGGGCTGCTGGGCGCTCGCCTGCGGCTCGCGGGGCCGGCTGCGCCCGGAAGGCCGCTCGCCTTCGGCTCGCGGAAGGCCGACTGCTTCGCAGCCGGAGGGCCGGCTGCCGCCGGACGGCTCTCCGAGAAAGGCCGCGCTGCGCGCCGCTTACATTTCTGCTGGCGGATCGCCGTGTCGGTTCCGCGCGCGAAAGCGAGCGGCCTTCCGGCCGTAGGCCGGCTCTCCGGCGAAGCCGGCCCTCGCCCCGGAGGGGCACTCTGGGCGAAGGGCCTCGCTGCGCCGCGCCACCCTCAAGATGCCGTTCGGTGATCACGTCCGCGACGGGCCGTCTCCGGCGAACTGTGCGAGCACCCCGCGCAACTCGAGCAGGTTCTCCTTCAGCACGTAGCCGCGTGCGCCGGCCGCGTGTGCGGCTTCGCGCAGGTCCGCCTCGTCATAGTCCGTGACGATGACGACACGGGCGTCCGGATCGACGCGGACGATGGTCGCGGTCGCGGCGATGCCGTCCAGGCCGTGCATGGCCACGTCCATGAGGACGACGTCGGGATGGTGCGCCTGGTAGGCGCGGACCGCCTGCGCGCCGTCCGCGCATTCGATCACGCTAATGCCCACAGGCGCCGCTATCTCGATAATCATTCGTCGCACCCGCGCGTTATCGTCCACGATGAGCAGGGTCATCGCGGCGCTCGGGGAGTGCTGCTGGTGGACTCCCAGATCCCGGCCTTGGCGCCGACCGAGACCCGGACCGCAGCGGCGGCCAGCAGCGTCACCAACCTCGCGCCAAGCTGGCGAACCCGCGCGCCATGGTCAACGGGAAGGAGCGTCATCGCGCCTCCAGGGACAGACCGCATGACGAACAGGTTATGAGGGGCTTGCATTCGGCGCGAAGAGAGGGCACCGCACGATCGGTCTGTGGTCGAGCGCACGATCGCGCGTGCGTTTCCCCATGGAACGGGGGAATTGCCACCAGGTGAGCCCGAACCCGACGAGCGAACCTCCAGAACCACGATCGAACACATGCCCCGCCGCCGTCAGAGCTCGTTCCGATGCTTGAGAGCGAACTTCAGGACGGCGTTGTGACCCTGGACGCCAAGCTTCTGCGCGATGCTCACGCGGTGGTTCTCGACGGTCCGGTAGTGCACGAACAAGCGGTCGGCAATCTCTTTGCTCGCCAGGCCACCAGCGATGAGGGTGAGAATTCGGCGCTCGGCGGCCGTCAGCGCGCTCAGACCCGGCTGCTGATCGCCGAAGGTCTTCGCCCGCGCGCGGCGGCCGAGCAGCAGCGCCGTGAACGTCGGCGACACGTAAGGGAGTGAGGTATCAATCAGATGCAACTGACGACTACGAGACGCCGAGATGCGTGATGGCTTCGTCGCGCGACGGATAGATGCTGAAGATGGACGAGAGGCCAGCGATGTCGAACACCTGGCGCACGTTGTCGGTAAGCCCCGACAACGCGAGCTGGCCGCCGGCCGCCTTCAGGCGCTTCCCAGCCAGCACGAACACGCGCAGGCCGGCGCTGCTCACATACTCGAGCCGCGCGAGGTCGAGCACGAGGCGATGGTTCCCGGCGTCGATGAGGCCGAGAATCCTGTCTTCGACGAGCTTCGCGCTCGTGGCATCGAGCCTGCTCGACAGACCGAGGATGCACACATCCGACTGGCGTTCTTCGGTCATCTGCATGGTGGGATTCGTTGAAGCCATCATACTCCGCGCCGCCGTCCGCAATCATGAGCCGTTCCTGAGCCCGCTGACACATTGAGGGCCATGAAGGCCAGGCGGCTACTCAATGCGATCACGTTTTTGATGATGTTCGCCGGGTGTCACGTGTTCAGCGCGCATCCAGCATTGGCTCAAACGCCCGCCACAACGTTTGACGAACTGCGCTCCCGTCTCAGCGCCGGCGATCGCGTGGTCGTGACCGGCGCTCAACAACAAACCATCAAGGGCAGGCTTGAAGAGCTTTCGCCGTCTTCACTCAGACTGCTTGTTGACAAGCAAAGTCACGACGTTGCGTTGCGAGACGTGTTGCGCGTGGAGCGCCGCACTCGCGACTCGCTTGTCAATGGGATCCTGATCGGCGCTGGTATCGGGGGGGCGTTCTTCTTGAAGTACTACTCGGAAAACGCGTTGTGCCGGGGCGGCTGCCAGTTCAGGTCCGGGGCGCTGGGCATCGTTGGTATCGGAGCTGCAGCGGGTGCTGGAGTCGATGCCCTGATTACTCGCCGCGAGACGGTGTTCGAGCGTCGCGCGAGTCAGCCCAACCATCGAAACAAATCGTTCGCAATTGGGCAGACTTCGCAGACGACCTTCAAACCAGTCGAAGATTAACCGAGCCCAAGCCTCCCGTATGCTCAACGAACGTTGGCGCCGGAAGGCTCTTCGAGAGGGGGGCCCCTTCTGAGCGAACCTGCTCGACCCCGTCAAGAACCCCCGTCAAGAACCCCCGCTGAGAACCCGCGTCAAAAGTTCCGCCGCCGTCACAGTCGCCGGCCCGAACTTGCCGACCGCGATCCCGGCCGCTTCGTTCGCGAGGCGCGCGGCCTCGGCCATCGTGGCCCCGGCTGCCACGGCGAGTGCCAGCGTGGCGATGACGGTATCGCCTGCGCCCGTGACATCCGACACTTCTCGCGCCGCGGCCGGCAAGTGACCCTCGACGCTTTCGGCTGCGAGCCACATGCCCTGTTCACCTCGAGTGATTAGAACAGCGTCGCAGCGCGACCGCTCCCGAAAGACGGCCGCAGCGCGGCGCACATCACCTTCAGTCCGGAGCCGAATGTCGGTTACGGCCTCGACTTCGCCCTGATTCGGTGTGACGACCGTCGCTCCCGCGTAATAGTCGATGTGAGGACTCTTGGGATCGACCAGCACGGGCACGGCATGTTGCTGACCGGCCGCGACCGACGCGGCCATGACCCGTGGCGTCACGACGCCCTTTAGGTAGTCCGAAACGACAATCGCTCCGGCAGTAGGCGCATGGGCTTCGAGCTGCTCGATGATTGCGCTCTCAATCGCGTTCGACATCGGGTCGTCGCTCTCGTAGTCCACCCGCGCGACCTGTTGATTCCTCGTCGTCACGATCCGCATTTTCATCGTCGTTCGGCGCCCCTCGTCCGTGATGAGCGACGACGTCCGAACGTCGGCCGCGTGAAGCTGTTCCGTGAGTCGCGCCGCGGCTGCATCCGCACCGATCACCCCAATCAGGTCGACCGTGGCGCCCAAGGCCCTGACATTCAGTGCGACGTTGGCGGCCCCGCCGGCGCGGTACTCGTCACGCTCGAACGTAACCACTGGCACTGGCGCTTCGGGTGAGATGCGATTCACTCGACCGACGCTGAACTGATCGACCATGACGTCGCCCACCACCAGCAGGCGGCAACCGCTCATGCGCTCGACGATCGCCGCTGCTCGATCGGGAGCGAGCGCAGGCAGCAGGCTAGGGCAGACCACCGTCTCGTGTTGCCGCAAAGGGCAGGGTGACGAGCACCAGGAACAACATCAGGAACTCCGAGTCCCCGAAGTTGTATTCGAACATCCCGGCGGTCAGCATGGCGACGATGGCGGCGATGGCCGTGGTGGCGAGCACGCGGTTGCGACCGCGCTCGAGCAGGGGACGCAGGCCCAATAAAGCCGCGACCACGAACCAGCACCAGAGAAGCAGCGCCGGGATTCCACGCTCGGCCGCGATCTGCATGGGGACGTTGTGGAGATGCAGGTTGTTCTCCTGCACTGCACCCGCGACGCGGTACTCGGGGTAGACCCGCCGGACCATGTCAGGCCCGACCCCCGTGAACGGGTAGTCGCGAACTATCGCCACGCCGGCTTGCAGCATGGCAATGCGATCGCGACTCGTCGGGTCGTTCAAATCGAACGTCGAGTAAACGCGATCGGTCAGGGCCGCGGGCGAAATGGCGAGGACGCCCGCCGCCAGGATGGGCAGGAGCCCGACCAGGCGGAGGTCGCGCAACAGGAGGAGCACGCCCACGCCAGCGGTCACACCAACCATCGCGCTGCGAGTAAACGAGAGCATGAGAGCGGCGACGAGCGCCGGCATCACCACGGCCGCCCAGGCGCGATCGCGGGTATCGTGAAGCAGCCGCGCCATTGCCGTGCAGATGACGAGCATCAGCGTGCCCGAGTAGGTCATCCAGTGGGAGAGGGTTCCCTGCGGCCGCCGTCCGAGGTCGTAGTTGAGAATCGCGTACTGCACGATGCCGACGATGGCGCTGATGGCGCCAATGGTGAGAATGACGGTAATCAGCAGCCGCGTGCGAGTCCCGCGGGCGAAGTCGTACACGATTGGAATCAGGAGGAACAGGGAGAGCTGCTTGCAATCGGTCACGCTCACGACCGGGTCGAGCGAAAAGCCCGCACTGAGCAGCGTCAGCGCGGCATATCCCACGAGCGGCCAAAAGAACGACGGCGCCTCCAGCCGTTCACGCCGGATGACATGCAACGCGAACCAGCAGACCGCCGACACCGCGAGCAGGATCTGAGCGGCGGCGATGGAAAGCTGCGCGGCGGCGACCAGCCCGACGAGCGTTACCCGCCCAGCTTGTTCGAGGCGATCGCGGGGGCTGACACCGGCGGTCAGTGTCAGCGTGGTCATGCGTCCCTCGACGGGGCACGGGACAGATCCCTCGATGGTGCTCCGGGCCGTGAGGGGTCGGTCGTGAGAAGGTGTTCGGCGGCCATCACGACTCGCTCCGGTTTCACGCGGGTCAGGCATCTGAAATCGCCCGGCACGCAGTGTCGTTGATGGCAGGGCCGGCAGGGCAGCGGACCCGCGTCAACGGCGATCGCGCGCGTTCGAGCCGTGCGCCAGGGCATCGACCGCTCGGGCAACGTCGGGCCAAACAGGGCCACCACCGGGACAGTGGTCGTTGCGGCGATGTGCATCGGTCCGCTGTCTCCTCCGATGAAGAGCACCGCGCAGCCAACGAGAGCACGCAACTCGGACAAATCGAATTCTCCGCAGCGGACGATGCGCGGACCCGCTTCGCCTGCCAGCTCCTGGGCCCGTGCCGCGATGCCATCCGCGGCGCCGCTCTCCGAAGGACCCGAGGTGATGATAATCCGCCTCGACACGTCCTCTCGCGCAAGCGCGGCCGCGACGAAGGCAAAGTGCTCGGCGGGCCACCGTCGAAACGGATTGCCGGCGCTGACGTGTATCACGATGATCCGCGCCTGTTCGTCGACGCCAGCGTCCGACAATCGTTGACGAACGGCACCTGCAGCGAGCGCATCCTCTGGCATGTCAACCGGCGTCCGGTCAGGGTCTGGGGGGGCGACGCCGAGGAGAGGCACCAACAGATCCCATTGGCTTTCGACGGAATGCCGTGGCGGTACGAGCGCGCGCGTCCATGGCCGGCGAATCGTGTAGGCCCACGCACGCCCCGGCAAGTTGTAGCCGATCCGCTCGGCGGCGCCAGTGGCACGTGTGAGCCACGCGCTGCGCGGCCCGCCGTGGAAATCGATGACCAGATCGAACCGCTCGCGTCGCAGGCGCCAGGCCAAGCCGAGGTCGTAAATCAATCGTCGCAGTCCCCGCGGGCGTTCGGCGACGACGACCTCGGTGAGGTGCTGGTTGTGGCGGACGACCGGCTCCGCGGCGCGTTCGACCAGATAGGTGATCGAGGCCGCGGGGAAGTGACGCCTGAGGGCGGTAATAGCGGGTGTCGTAAAGACCACATCGCCAATCAGGCGCAGTCGGATCAGCAGAATCTTCACCCCTCGACTCCTGGGGGCGTGACCTGAGCATGTCGAAGGGTCAGGGCTCGACCGTGGCCTCGTCGATCAACATCACCGGAATATCGTCTTTGATGGGATACACACGGCGGCAGCGATCGCACTTCAGGCCGGTGCCATTGTTGACGAGCTTCACCGGAGTTTTGCAGGCCGGGCACGCGAGGATTTCCAGAAGTTCAGGATCGACGGCCATGGCAGAACTATAGCCCGAGCGGCGCCCCGGGACCCGGAACCGTTTTAATATCGCGTATGCCCCGTCTGCTCCTGGCCGCCCTGGTTCTCTCGTGCAGCATGCCTGCGTTGGCGCAGCCGCCCGGCCGCGCCGGTACGGCGTCGGCGGATGCCTACCTGCAGTTCATGCTTGCGCGGCAGCTCGAGGCACAGGGCGATGCGGCCGGCGCGCTCGAGGCATTGAAGCGGGCCGAAAGCCTCGCGCCCGATTCGGCAGAAATCATGGCCGAGATGGCCAGTATGTACGCGCGACAAAACAAGGCGACGGATGCGATCGGCGCCGCAGAACGCGCGCTGACGATCGATCCCAAGAACGTCGAAGCGAATCGGTTGCTGGGCCTCCTGTATGCGGCCTGGAGTGATGGTGGCGTCACGCCCCCTCCCGGACGCACACCAGCGCAGCTTCGGACCGCGGCCATCGATCACCTCACGCGCATCCTCGAGGCGCCCTCGGTCGCGACCGATTTGACCCTGCAGCTCACTCTGGGGCGCTTGCAGTTACGCGCTGGGCGAGCCGATCGCGCCGTGCCCATTCTCGAGAACATCGTGTCCCAGGCGCCGTTTGCCAGCGAGCCCTACACCCTGTTGGCGGACGCCCGGCTGGCGCTCGGTCGCGTCGACGCGGCGATCGAAGCGTTGGAGAGAGCGGCGGAGCTGAACCCTCGCTACTACGTCAACCTCGCCGAGCTGTACGAGAAACAGCAACGCTGGACGGCGGCCGCGGGTGCGTACGAGCAAGCCGTCAACGGTATTCGTAACCCGGGTCGCGACCTGCGTCTTCGCTGGGCGGCGGCACTGCTCAACCTGACCGATGGGTCTGGCGCGAGCAAGGCGCGGGACGTCCTCAAAGACTTTCTGATGACGAGCCCGCAGGATGCCCGTGCGTTGTTCCTGTTGGCGAGCGCCAATCTGCAGACCAACGATTTCGCCGCGGCCGAAGAAGTGGCGCGCAAGCTCTTGGCGCTCGAGCCGACGAGCATCCCTGCGCTGCGTGCGCTTTCGGCCTCGCTCGCTGGGCGCGGCGATTACCGGGCAGTCGTGGACCTGTTGACTCCGTTTTCGAAGGATGTTGCGACGCGCTCCAAGGGCCGTGAAAGCGATGCCGCCCTGCTGCTGGCCCAACTGGCGCATGCCTACACCGAACTCGGTCAGCACGAACAGGCAATTGCCTCGCTGACGGCTGCGATCGCGAGCGATCCGCTGAGCGCGCCGGCACTGAACTCGTTGGGATACACACTCGCAGAGCGAGGTGAGCGACTTCCTGAAGCGGTCAGCTTCATCGAGCGCGCGCTCAAGGTCGAGCCCGGCAATCCCGCGTATCTCGATAGTTTGGGCTGGGCCCTCTTCAAGCAAGGCCGAACCGAGGAGGCCGAGCCGTACTTGCGCAAGGCCGCAGACGCACTGCCGTCGCAATCGGTGATCCTGGATCATTACGGTGACGTGCTCCTGCGACGAGGCAAGCCGAGCGAGGCCATAGGCGCCTGGGAGCGGGCGCTGGCGGGTGACGGCCTCGATGTCGATGTCGCCGCGATTCAAAAGAAGATCAAGGACGCGAAGGGCCGTCAGAAGTGATCGCGCGTGTCGCGCTGGCCGCTGGTGCCGTCGTCCTGACGGCGTGTGCGGCGCGCGCGCCGCTTCGCCCGTCCGGTACGGCCATTCCCGACCCGACCGCGCTCGACGCGTTCGTGCAGGCGACGCGGCCGTGCGCGGGACTCCAGACCGTCACCACCGAGATCCGCTTGTCCGGCCGCGTGGGTCGCGAGCGGATGCGAGGCACACTCCTCACCGGGCTGGCCGTGCCGGCGTCGATGAGATTCGAAGCGGTCGCCCCTTTTGGGCCGCCGATTTTCATCCTCGCGGGTCGCGATAACCGCGCCACGCTCTTACTGCCACGCGACAACCGCGTGTTGGTGGATGCCGCGGTGCCGGATGTGCTCGAACGTCTCACCGGGCTGTCGTTGGCGGCCAATGATCTGCGTGTGATTTTGACGGGGTGCCTGGTGGAGCAGCAGCCGCCGACGGAGGGTCGCCGCTGGCCCAACGGCTGGCGCAGTGTCACGGTCGGACAGGAGATCACCGCGTATCTTCGCGACGTGAGCGGACAGCCCGTTGTCACCGCCGCAGACCACGGACGATGGCGGATCGATTACGCCAACCATCTCAACGGGTGGCCACGCCAAGTCCGCATTCGAAGCGCCGAAGCCGGCAACAGTGGCGCGCAATCGACGCCGATGATCGACCTCACGGCAGCGCTCGACCAGCTCGAGATCAATACGGGCATCGACGAGAAGGCGTTTGTCGTCGATCCGCCGGCAGGGGCGATACCGATCACACTCGATGATCTGCGTGCCGTGGCGCCGCTCCGCGGGTCGCCCCGCGGAGCGGGGCAAGAGGATACTGCCCTAGCGAAGCGCAGCGGACGTTTCTTTTCCGCGCCGTTTAAGGCGGAGCTTCGCTAGCTGATGGCTCCGCATTCGTTGACGCTCTCGGCGTGCGCCAAGATCAACCTTGACCTGCGCGTGATCGGCCTGCGGCCCGACGGATATCACGACCTGCGCACCGTGTTTCAGTCGCTGGCGTTGCACGACACGCTGACGTTTACGCCGCGCCCGGGTCGCTTCAGGATTGAGTGTGACGATCCCACCTTGCCCACGGATCGACGAAATCTGATTTGGAAGGCGGCGTCGCTCTTGTGGCGAACGATCGGCCGCCGACGCGGCGACATCCCGCGCGACGCGGTCGTGACACTGCGCAAACGCGTACCGGCGAAGGCCGGACTTGGCAGCGGCAGCTCCGATGCCGCGATTGCACTGCTGGGGTGTGCGTACGTGTGGAGACTGGACGTGGATCCGCCGACGTTCAATCGTCTGGCGGCGCGGATTGGTTCCGACGTCCCGTTTTTTCTGGTGGGCGGAACCGCTCTGGGTCTTGGCCGCGGTGACGACATCTATCCTCTGGTCGACCTGCCGCGCACCGAGGTCGTGATTGTTCGACCACCGTTCGGGGTTGCGACCGTCGAGGCGTACGGCTGGTACGACAACGAGCCGCGGCGCGCAGTGCGTGAAACCGGGCGCCGTGGCTTGCCACAGAAATGGCCGGAATGGGCAAACAACCTACGCAACGACCTCGAGCCCGCCGTCACTCGTCATCACCCGACGATCGCGCACATCAAACACGCGCTCGTCGACGCCGGCGCAGTCTTCGCGGCCATGTCCGGGTCGGGATCGGCCGTCTTCGGCCTGTTCGACCGTCCCGATGCCGCGCGCCGTACGGCGACCGACCTTGCGCGCCCCGGCTGGCACGTGGTCCATACTCGGACGCTGTCGCGAACCGAGTACGGCCGGCGACTGCGACCGGTGCTTGCAGGCGTCAGGAAGAGTCGTATAAGCTAGGAGGTTCTCAGGGCTGAGAATCGCGCGATATAGACTGGGGCGTGGCCAAGTGGTAAGGCGCGGGTCTTTGGATCCCGTATTCGAAGGTTCGAATCCTTCCGCCCCAACCAGATCCTTCAAAGGGCTATGCGACCGACCGGCTACGGTGATCTGAAGGTGTTTTCTGGCAGCGCTCACCCCGAGCTCGCAAAGCAGATCTGCGAGTTCCTGGGAGTTTCGCTGGGACAGGCTCGGCTGCGCCGGTTTCCGGATACGGAGGTCTCGTTCCAGATCGACGAGAACATCCGCGGCACCGATGTCTTCATCGTGCAGCCGACATGTGCGCCGGTCGATCAGCACCTCGTCGAGTTGCTGGTGATGGTCGATGCGTTTCGACGCTCGTCGGCCTCACGGATTACGGCGGTGCTGCCGTATTACGGCTACGCGCGTCAGGATCGCAAGGACAAGCCGCGCGTGCCGATTTCGGCGAAGCTGGTTGCAAACTTGGTGAGCGCAGCCGGCACGAATCGTGTGTTGACGATGGATCTGCACAAGGCGCAGATTCAGGGGTTCTTTGACATCCCAGTGGATCATCTGTTTGCGGCGCCGGTCGATCATCGACTATCTCGCCGCGCCAGGATTTTCAGCGGCTGACGATGGTGGCTCCTGACGCGGGCGGCGCCGAGCGGGCGCGCGCGTATGCGAAGCGGCTGGACGCCGAACTGGCGATTATCGACAAGCGTCGCTCGGACGACGGCAACGCCGAGGTGATGAACGTGATTGGGGAGGTCGGCGGTCGGACGTGTGTGATTGCCGACGACATCATCGATACGGCGGGGACGATACAAAAGGGGGCGCAGGCGCTCGTTGACGCCGGTGCTGAGCGGGTCCTGGCCTGCTGCGTCCATGGGGTGTTGTCGGCGCCGGCGCTGCAGAGGATTGAGAACTCGCCGCTCGAACGGCTGATCGTGACCAACACGATCCCGGTCGCCGACAAGCGGCTGAAGTGCGGAAAGATCGTGGAGTTGCCGGTGGCGCGCCTCCTGGGCCAGGCGATTCGCAGCATCCACGAGGAAACGTCGGTCAGTTCGTTGTTTGTATAGTCTGGTAGGTCGGGTCGGGCAGGTAGGGCGGGTGAAATACACCAGACCGACCAGACCCACCAGACTCACCCGACCGCGCAGGATTGAATACATGGAAGCGACGCTCGAAGCAGTCAAGAGATCAACCCGCGGGAAGAACGAGGCGCGCCGGCTGCGCGCAGCCGGTCGGATTCCGGCGGTCGTATATGGAGTGCAGAAGGTAGGCGACGCACCGAAGACCGTCGAGGTCTCGGTGGATCCGAAACCGTTGATGCGGATTCTGCATTCGGGGTCTGGCGTGAATACCCTCATCACCTTGAAGGTCGACGGTGAAGGCGATTCCCGGGTCCTGGTCAAGGAATACCTGGTCGATCCGGTGACGAGCCATCTGCTTCACGCCGATTTCTACCGGGTGAACATGGACCGCCGCATCAAGGTGTCGGTGCCAGTCGTCATCAAGGGTGAAGCACGTGGCGTCAAGGTCGAGGGCGGCATCATCGACTTCGTCCACCGTGAGATCGAGCTGGAGTCGTTGCCGGGCGAAATTCCGAGCTCCATCGAGGTCGACGTCAGCAACCTCGGTCTGAACGACGCGATTCACCTGCGCGACGTCATCGCCGGGGTGAGCTGGACCCCGGTCAGCGACATCGACATGATGCTGGTGCACGTGATCATGCCGCGCGCGGTCGAGGAGCCGGTGGCGGCGGATGCCGCGGCCGCCGCAGTCGCGACGGCCACGGCGCCGGTGGCCGCCGCGGAGCCCGAGGTCATCAAGAAGGGCAAGACCGAGACAGAGGCCGACGACGAAGAAGGAAAAGAAGGACAAGAAGTAGACGTGAAGCTGCTCGTCGGCCTCGGCAACCCGGGGCCGCAGTATCGCGACACCCGCCACAACGTCGGCTTCTGGGTGATCGACGAGATCGCGCGACGATGGCAGTTGAGCGATGCGTGGCGCGAGCGAGACGACGCCCTGTTCGTGAAGCGGGCAGGCGGCGACGGCTTGCTCAAGCCGCTGACGTTCATGAATCGGAGTGGGTACGCAGTCTCGCGCGTCCGGCAGTTTTATCAGGTCGAGGCCACGGACCTCCTCGTGATCGTCGACGAAGTCGCGCTCCGCTCGGGCGGTTGCGAGCGCGGCGAGGTGGAAGCGAAGGCGGGCACAACGGACTGCGCTCGGTGATTGAGCAGTTGGGAACCAGTGAGGTTCCGCGATTGCGCATCGGTGTGGGTCGCGGGGACGAGCGGCGGGACCTGGCCGATCATGTCACTGTCGACCTTCGACCCCGATGAACGGGAAACGATTCTGGCGGCTACGCTGCGGGCCGCCGATGCCGCGGAGATGTTTCTGGCCGACGGCATTGAGCGTGTGATGAACACGTTCAACGCAGCGATGGACAACGAGGCGGGGTAAGACTCCTTGCCACTTCGGTGGCTGGTGTTAGGTCGGGTGGGTCTGGTAGGTCTGGTGGGGCTGGTTGGTGGGCCGGTTGGGCCTGCCACCCGACCTACCAGCCCTACACGCCCTACCCGACCGATCACTATCCACGAGGAGAACACAGTGCAACGTACGTACGAATTGGTCTACATCGTCAGACCCGACGCGACTGAGCAGCAGGTCGCCGATCTGCACACGCAGGTCGAACAGATCGTCGGGCGCATGGGCGGCGCGCTCGAGAAGAGCGACGCGCAGGCAGCTTTCGGCGGCCGGCGCAAGCTCGCCTATGAAATCGGACATCACAAAGAGGGCATTTACGTGCTCGAGGTGATCAAGGGCGACGGCGCGCTCGTCCACGAGCTCGATCGGCGCCTGAAGGTCACCGATGATCTGCTTCGTCACCTGATCGTCCGGGTGGACGAGGCCCAGATCAAAGCCGAGCGCGCACGAACCAAGCGAACGGAAGAATCGCGACGTCGGCGCATCGCACGTGGACTTCCGCCGGATCGGCAGCCGGGTGAGGGGCCGCAGAACGAGGATTCGGATGATGCCGGCGAGTACGACGGCATCGAGACGGAGGTGTAGTCATGGCGATGGGACGAGGACGGTCGGGCGGTCCCGGCGGGGGTCGGGGCCGCGGTGCCGATGACAAGAAGGGCGACGGGAAGCAGGGGCAGCGCCGCGGGCTGTTTCGCCGTCGCAAGGTCTGCAAGTTTTGCGCGGACAAAATCGACGACATCAACTACAAGGACGTCAAGCTTCTGACCGGGTTCGTGCCGGAGCGTGGCAAGGTCCTGCCGCGACGCATCTCCGGGACGTGCGCGAAGCATCAACGCGGCCTGCGCATTGCCATCGTTCGAGCGCGTCAGCTCGCGCTGTTGCCGTACGCGGCTGATTGAGGTCTGCAGGAAATGGAAGTCATTCTGAGAGATCACGTCGAACATCTGGGCCGCCGCGGCGAGATTGTGAAAGTCGCCGACGGCTACGCCCGAAATTACCTGCTGCCTCGCAAGCTCGCCCTGCCGGCGACCGATGCGAACAGGAAGTGGGTCGAACGGGAGCGGAAACTGGCGGAGGCGCGCGATGTCGAGGAGCGCGGCGCGGCGGAGGCGATCGCGTCCCGCCTCAATGCCCTCGAACTACAGATCAATCGTCGGGTCGGCGAGAACGATCAGCTGTACGGGTCGGTGACCAATGCGGACATTGCCGAACTGTTGACGAGCAAAGGCTTTGAGATCGATCGCCGTAAGATTCTGTTACCTGACCCAATCAAGACACTCGGCAGCAACACCGTGCCGGTCAAATTGCATCGTGAGGTCACGGCGCAGTTGAAAGTTTCGGTCGGCAAGGAAGAGTAGTCGAGTAATCTTAGAGCCGGCGGGTCGTTTGCTCCGCCGGCTCGTTTTCTTTTCAGGGGATCCGTTCCGAGTCCATGGCTGAAGTCGCCACAGCTACCGCTCCTGAGCGAACCCTTCCCCACAATCTCGACGCTGAGCGTTCGGTTCTCGGCGCGATCCTGATCGACAACGAAGCCTTCAACGTGGCCGCGTCGGTCATCGATGCGCGCGCGTTTTTCCGCGACGCCCACCGGCGCATCTTCGATCGCATGGTGGCGCTATCCGAGCGCAGCCAGCCGATCGATCTCGTCACGCTCAAGGAGGAGCTCGAACGAGCAGGCGAGCTCGACGAGGTTGGCGGCCCTGCCTACATCGCCGCACTGCTCGATGGTGTGCCGCGGACGACCAACGTCGAGTACTACGCCCGCATCGTCAAAGAGAAATCCACGCTTCGGCACCTGATCTACTCGGCGAACAAGATTCTCGCGAATGCCTATGAGGCCGATCAGGACGCGGACCTGATTCTGGACGAAGCCGAGAGCGCCATTTTTTCGGTGGCCGACGACCGCATCAAGTCGGGTTTCATCCCGATGCGGGATCTGGTCAAAGACAGCTTCCCGAAGATCGAGCAGCTGTTCGAACACAAGAGCTTCATCACGGGCATCTCGACCGGCTTTGCCAACATCGACAAGATGACCCGCGGCTTCCAGCGCGGCGACCTCATCATCGTCGCCGCCCGGCCATCGATGGGCAAGACGAGCCTGGTCCTGAACATCGCGCAACACGTGGCGACCAACAACCAGGTGGCCGGCTTCTTCAGCCTCGAAATGTCGAAAGAGCAGTTGTTCATGCGCATGCTCGCCTCCGAGGCCAAGATCGACAATTACCGGCTGATGAGCGGACAGATCGGCCAAAAGGAATACGGCAACATCACGCACGCACTAGAGACGTTGAGCGATGCGAATCTCTACATCGACGACACGGCGGGCGCGGGTGTGCTGGAGATGCGCGCCAAGGCGAGACGCCTGCAAGCCGAGAAGGGCCTCGATTTGCTGGCCGTCGACTACATCCAGTTGATGACGGGACGCGGTCGCTTCGAGAATCGCACGCTCGAGCTCGCCTCGATCTCGCGTTCGTTGAAGGGGCTGGCCAAGGAGCTCAACGTCCCGATCGTGGTGCTCTCTCAGTTGTCGCGTGCTCCGGAAGCGCGATCGGACAAACGTCCGCAACTCGCCGACCTGCGCGAGTCGGGCGCGCTCGAACAGGATGCCGACGTGGTCATCCTCATCTTCCGTGAGGAGATGTACAAGCAGTCAACGGAGCCGGCAGAGACTGATGGCATTGCCGAGCTCATTGTTGCCAAGCAACGCAACGGTCCTACCGGCATCGTCAAGCTGGCCTTCTTGCGTCAGCAGACGCGGTTTGCGAATCTTGCCGAGGGGGCGTAGGTCGTCGCGCAAGGCGTGCTCAGATGGGACCAACCCAAACCATACCGGTCGGGCGACACGAGGGCTTTGCCAACACGCAGCGCGTCGACCGGTGGTGGATCGGACCCGCAGCAACGGCGCTCGGTCTCGTCATCTTTTTCGGCTACCTGACGCTGCGCGCCTTTGACGCCACCTATGTGTGGTACGACCCGTATATCAGCCCGACGGTAGCGCCGCCGGTTTTCACGCCCGCGTCTGGTTATCCCGGGGCCGTGCCGGTGGAGCATGCGTGGCTGGGCGCGTTTCCGGCGTGGTGGCCGGCCTTCCTCCCGCAGTCGCCGGCGTTCTTCATCCCCTGGATGGCGATCGCGTTTCGATTCACCTGCTACTACTACCGCGGCGCCTACTACAAGGCTTTCGCGATGACGCCCCCGGCGTGCGGCGTGCGCGGCGTGAGCCAGCGTTATCGCGGAGAGGCAGCGTTGCTGCTCTTTCAAAACGTGCACCGCTACACGCTGTATGGCGCCATCTTTCTGCTCGCGTGCCTCTGGTGGGAGGGTCTGGCCGCATTCTTCCGCGACGGCCGTTTCGGCATCGGCGTTGGCACGGTGGTGATGCTCATCAACGCGGCGCTGCTAACGGGTTACACGTTCGGCTGCCACTCCTGGCGTCACCTGATCGGCGGGCGGCTCGACTGCTTCACGTGCGAAAGTGCTGCGTCGCCGCGCTATGGGCTGTGGAAGAGCTCGTCGTGGCTGAATGAGCGACACATGGCATTCGCCTGGTTGAGCCTGGTCTGGGTAGCGTTTACCGATTTCTACATCTATCTGGTCTCGTCGGGCACCATGCGGGATCTCAACACCTGGTGACGAACTTCCGCCTGACCAGCCTCCGCCAAGGCTACGGCGGTCCGCCGAAGCGCTTCGCGCGAAGGCGGAAGGCGGAAGCCACGCCCATATTGTCTTGGGATTCGTGGCTTCCGGCTTTTGCCTGAAGACTGAGCGGCGATAGCAATCCAGCTGATACCGGCACTAGGGAGTAGGATTCAGAGATGACGCCGGCGCGATCGATCGAGATCGTTCGGCACGCCTCGCCACTGGGCCGCTGGGAGAGCGCGGTCAGCCCACCGCATCCAGCGCTCCGGCCGTATGTTCGCGAGTACTTTGGCGGCACCGAGGAAACCATCCAGCCGCTGGTGCGCCGCGAGCTGCCCACGGAGATCGCGCCGCTCATCATCAACTTCGGCCAGCCGTTCCGAATCTTCGACCCCGCTGATCCGTCGCGATATCGGCAGATTTCCAGTTTCGTGACCGGGGCGTTCGATTCGTTTGTCGTGGTTGGGACCACTGGCGCGTACGCCTGCATCCAGGTCAACTTCACGTTGCTGGGCATGCGGTTGTTCCTTCGGCGACCGCTCTACGACCTGACCAATCGTGTGGTGTCGCTGGATGATGTCTTTGGTGCGACGGCGGAGCGATTGATCAGCGAACTTTATGATGCACCGACGTGGGCATCGAGATTCGACATCGTCGACCGCGAGATTCTCAAGCGGCTGGCGGATGCGCCGGCCCCAGCCGTTGGAGTGCAATGCGCCTGGCGGCGATTGGTCCGAACGGCAGGGCAGGTGGCGATTGGTGATCTGGCACGCGAGGTCGGTTGGAGTCACAAGCATCTGGTCTCCCAGTTCAGCGAGCAGATCGGGCTGACGCCAAAGATCATGGCGCGCGTGCTGCGCTTCGGCCGGGCAGCCGACCTGTTGGCGACAAGTGAGCGTGGGCAGCTGGCCGACATCGCGATCGCGTGCGGGTACTATGACCAGGCGCATTTCACGCGAGACTTTCGTGCCTTCGCAGGTGTCAGCCCGACCGAGTTGCTCGCCAGCCGGCTGCCCAATCGCGGCGGCTTCACCGCCTGAGGCCCGAGCGAGTCTCACGTGCGTCTCGCCGCGCTCTACGACATTCATGGCAACCTCCCCGCGCTGGAAGCGGTGGTTGCGGAGCTGAGGACGCTACGCGTCGATCAGGTCGTCATCGGCGGCGATGTCCTGCCGGGTCCCATGCCGCGCGAGACGCTCGCGTTGCTCCGCGGACTCGACATCCCATGCCACTACATTCGAGGTAACGGCGATCGTGAAGTGGTTCTGCGTCGGCAAGGTGTCGAGAGCGACGGCGTCGCCCCAGCGTTTCGCGGGATGATCCAATGGGTCGCCGACCAGCTCGATGACGACCACGAGGCGTGGCTCTCGAGTTGGCCCCTGACGCACACCATGGACATGTCTGGGCTGGGTCGGGTGTTGTTCTGCCACGCGACGCCCCGCAACGACACCGACACCTTCACGCGGGCGACCCCCGATGACGTGCTCGCGCCGTTGTTCGCATCGCTTCCGGGCGCGATGGTCGTCTGCGGGCACACGCACATGCCATTCGATCGCGTGGTCGGGAAGACCCGAGTGGTGAACGCTGGCAGCGTCGGCATGCCATTCGGCGATCCGGGCGCCGACTGGCTGTTGCTGGGACCCGACGTCGAGCTTCGCCACACGTCGTACGACCTCGAGTCAGCCGCCGTACGTGTGCGGCAAACGCACTATCCAATGGCCGAGGACTTCGCGGCGCGCAACGTGCTGAACCCACCGACAGCCGACGAGATGATCGCAATCTTCTCCAAAGCCGAGGTGCGATCGGGCGGGTAAAAAACTTGCAAGATCGCTGGACTGGCTGCGCGCTACGCTCCCATACATGACAACAAACACCAGAGCAAACCTTTCAGGCGTCTTTCGCTATCAGGACGGCCCAGCCGCCATCGAGTGGCTGGTGACCGCACTTGGATTCGAAAAGCACTCGGACCATCGCACTCCCGATGGACTCGTGGCGCACGCTGACCTGCGCTTCGGGTCCAGTGTCATCGGCGTCAGCTCGACGGCGGCGTCGGATGCCAAGAGTCCTTGGGCGACCGTACGACAAGGGCTTTACGTCTGCGTTGATGATCCCGACGGCTTCCACGATCGCGCGCGGAAGGCGGGCGCCGAGATCGTGTGCCCCCTCACCACCCAGGACTACGGGTCGCGCGACTTTACGTTGCGGGACCCGGGCAGTCACCTGTGGGCGTTTGGCACCTACGACATGGGCGCTACGAAGGACGAACCTGCGGCCTGGCCAGAGCTTCGATATGCCGATGCCGCACAGGCCGTGAACTGGTTGGAGCGAGCGATCGGATTTGAGCGGGCCGCCGAGATTCCCGACTCGTCCGGAGCGTTGGTTCACGCCGAACTCCGCCTCGGTTCGAGTGTTCTCATGCTGGGACCCGAGATGTCGGGCTCGGAGTGGCCCGACGCACGCCAGGTCGTTCACTTGTGCGTCGACGACCCGGATGCACATTTCGCACGCGTCAGTACGCGCGCTCCCGTCGTCGTTCGTCAGCCGCAGACGGCACCGTACGGTGCCCGGTTCTACGCGGTTCGCGATCCGGAAGGCTTTTTGTGGTGGGTCAGCAACTATCGCCCAGCTAACATAGCGGCGTGATTCGTTGCACGACCGCCCATGTCGATCTCGATGCGACGCGAACCAACTACGGAGTGATCGCCGACTACCTCGAGACGGAAGCTTCTCTCAACCGTCGCGTGTCGCGTGAGCCGGTCTCGGCACCCGGCCTCATCGCGGTCGTCAAGGCCAACGCGTACGGACATGGAGCGACCCGGATCGCACAGGCATTGGAGGAAGCCGGGGCGAGCTGGCTCGCGGTCGCGGATATCGAGGAGGGCATCGAGCTCCGTCAGTCGGGGGCGAAAGCACGCATTCTGGTGTTTGGTGCGCTCAGTGTCAGCGACCTTGCCGGGGTGTTCGATTACGACCTGACGCCAACCATTGCGAGCCCAGCGGCAGGTCGGGCCCTGCAGACTGCGGCACAGGCTCGCAATGCGCGCGTCCGATACCACCTGAAGATTGACACCGGCATGCATCGGCTCGGGTTCCGGCACGAGAATCTGCCGTGGACGCTGCCAGAGATCCTCGCCAGTGCGAATCTCGAGCTCGAGGGTGTCTACACGCATTTCGCGACCGCCGACGAGCCGGAGCACCCGCTCTTCGACGAGCAGCGACTGGCGTTCGATCGGGCGTGCGTTACGCTCCGCGAGCTTGGCGCGCGCTTTCAGTTCCGTCACGCCGCCAACAGCGCCGCGCTTCTCCGTGATTCGCGGGTCTGGTATGACCTCGTGCGGCCCGGCCTGCTTTTGCACGGCGTCGTCCCTCCGCCGCTCGCGACGACGATGAGGCTGCGGCCGGTGATGTCGTTGACCAGCCGTGTGGTGGCGGTGAAGAACCTTCGCGCCGGCGAGTCGGTCGGGTATGGCGCTCGTTTTCGACCCGATCAGCCCCTGACGTTGGCTGTGATTCCCGCGGGGTATGCCGACGGACTGGATCGCCGGCTCGAGGGGCGCGGCGATGTGCTGATTCGAGGGCGCCGCGCGCCAATCGTTGGCGCCGTCAGTATGGACATGCTGACGGCTGACATCACCGCGATTGACGATGTCAACCCTGGCGACGAGGTGGTGTTCCTCGGATCGCAGGGCAGCGGCCCACTACAGGTGCTCGACGCACGCGAGATGGCCGCCGCGATCTCGTCGATTCCGTACGAGGTGTTGTGTCGGCTCGGCTCACGGGTCACGCGCATCTACTCGACCAAAGGGCCTCAGAGACACAGAGGCTCAGAAACCTAAAGTACACATACTCGCGCGGTCGCTTCACTCTCCCGGTAAGATTGTTCTCTGTGGCTCGGAGTCTCTGTGGCCTGGTCGTCGCGCGATGAAGAAACCCACAACCGTCTTCGTGTGCCAGGAGTGCGGCTCGCAATCGCCGAAGTGGCAGGGGCGGTGCAGCGAGTGCGGCGCCTGGAACTCGCTGGTTGAGGAACGTGCCGGGCCGGCGAACGAGGCCTCGCCGCAGGGGCATCGATATGCGCTACCGGGCTCCACGGCCCAGGGCGCCAAACGCTACTCGGAAATCGAAGCGTCTTCGGCGGACCGGATTCCCAGCGGCATCGGTGAATTCGACCGCGTGCTTGGCGGCGGCATCGTTCCCGGCTCGCTGGTCCTCCTCGGAGGCGAGCCGGGAATAGGCAAGTCCACGCTGCTGTTGCAGGCAGCCGCGCTTTTTGCGGCGGCCCACGGCACGGTGCTCTATGCGTCGGGCGAGGAATCAGAGCATCAAATCAAATCGCGTGGCGATCGTCTCGGCGTCGGTGATGCGCCGCTCTATCTGCTCGCCGAGACCTGTATCGAGAGCATCCTCGAAGAGGTCGGCCGCGTGCGACCACGCCTGCTGGTCGTGGATTCCGTACAGACGGTGTTCTCGCTGAAGTTTCAATCGGCCCCCGGGAGCATTGGTCAGGTGCGCGAGGCGGCGACGCAGTTTCTCTTCACGGCGAAGGGCCACAACATTCCGACCTTTCTCGTCGGACACGTGACCAAGGAAGGCAATATCGCAGGGCCCAAAGCGCTCGAGCACGTCGTCGATACGGTGCTCTACTTCGAAGGGGAGCGCCATCACTCACATCGTGTCGTGCGGGCCGTGAAGAATCGCTTTGGTGCCATCAGCGAGCTGGGCGTGTTCGAGATGACTGGGGGCGGCTTGAAGCCGGTCGCCAATCCGTCCGCTCTTTTCCTGGCCGAACGCCCGCAGGCCACGCCTGGCTCGGCGGTCTTGTGCTCGGTCGAAGGATCGCGACCGATCCTCGTGGAAGTGCAGGCGCTGGCCAGCACCACCTCATACGGCATGGCGAAGCGGATGGCCGTCGGCATCGATCAGAACCGCCTGTCGTTGCTCCTCGCGGTGCTCGAGAAACGCGCCGGGCTTCACCTGGTCACCGATGACGTGTTCGTGAACATTGCGGGCGGCATGTCCATCGAGGAGCCAGCGGCGGACCTCGCGATCGTGTCGGCCGTGGCGTCGAGCGTCAGGAACCGTCCGCTCGTAGAGGCGACCGCCGTCTTTGGTGAAGTGGGCCTGGGAGGCGAGATTCGAGGCGTGCCTCAAGCATCGCTCCGCATTCGCGAAGCCGAGCAGATGGGGTTCACGCGAATCGTCCTGCCAGCAGCGAATGTCGATGGCGACCGCACCCAGGCCGAGTTGATCGGCGTGCGGCATGTCGGCGAGGCGCTGGACGTGTTGATTGCTTGAACCGGCCCACCAGACCACCCGACCTGCCAGGCCGACCCAGCGCTTGACCTTTTCGCCCCCGGGTTCTACTGTTCGACTGTCATATCGGCGTCATATCGGAGCGAAGATCATGGCCTGGTACATCTTGGCCCGCGCACTGTTCACTGGCGCGGTTGCCTACACGGCGTTTCTCCTCCGTCCACTCGAGGCCGGTGCGCTCGTCAACGTCCTGTTCGGGCTCGGCCTGGCAGGCGTGGCCGTCCTCTTCGAGTGGCTCCTGCGCGACCTCGCCCCAACCCGCTTGCTGGGCGCGCTTCTCGGCGGTGCCGTCGGTCTGGCCATCGCGAAAGGGATTGGCGCCGCGCACTTCTGGGCCGACACCAACAATTCACGCGTCGCGTTCTTGCACGGCTTCCTCCTCCTGGTGCTGCCTTACATCGGAGTGGTCATGGGTGCCCGTCGAGGGGAGTGGCTCGAGCCCAGCCGTCTGATGACGCTGTTTCGCGCTTCTGGACCGCTGCGTCGCTACAAGATTCTGGACACGTCGGTGATCATCGATGGCCGCATCGCCGACCTGTGCGATACGGGCTTCGTTGACGGGACGCTCGTGATTCCGCAGTTCGTCCTCAAGGAACTGCAGCTGGTCGCCGACTCGGCCGATTCGATGAAGCGCAATCGCGGCCGCCGGGGGCTGGATATTCTGCAGAAGATTCAAAAGATGTCGGGCGTGGAAGTGATGATCTCGGACGTCGACTTTCACGAGGTCCGCGAAGTCGATCTCAAGCTGATCGAGCTGGCCCGTTCGCTTCAGGGCAAAATCGTCACGAACGATTTCAACCTCAACAAGGTGGCGCAGCTGCGCGGCGTTGAAGTGCTGAATATCAACGAGCTCGCCAATGCCCTCAAGCCGGTCGTGCTCCCGGGCGAGATCATGAAGGTGTTCATTCTGAAGGAAGGGAAGGAATACAACCAGGGTGTGGCATACCTGGACGACGGCACCATGGTCGTCGTGGACAACGCGCGAAAGATGATCAGCAAGACCATCGACGTCGTCGTCACGAGTGTGCTGCAGACGACGGCCGGGAAGATGATCTTCGGTCGCTATCTCGATCCGACCGTGACGACGCAGTCGGGATCGGCGGGCGCAGACCGTGACGAGGGTCGGCCGCGATCCTCGCGACAGATTCAACCCGCCCAGAGCCCATCATCCGCCGCGCGTGTGGGCCTGCCTTCGACACCGAACGAGGTGACCGGCGATCGCCCGACAGGGACAGTGACACCACTAGCGGCCGCTCCACCGGTCACGGGAAAGTAAACGGAAAAGGTTGCCGGTTGCCAGTTGCCGATCGCCAGTCAGCCGCCAATGACTCGATCGCCCAATCACGCAATTTAATCACTCCATCGCGCAATTGCCCGATTCAATCACCCAATCGCGCAATCACCCAGTCACGCAATTCCACTGGTGGCGCACGGTCTTCTGGTTGATCCCGACGATTACCCTTTACACGATCGTTCTCGGGACCCTCTCGATCGGATCGAGCCTCTTCGAGCCGAGCGGATACTTTGCTCACTGGTGTGCGCGGACCTGGTCGTGGCTGATTCTTGCCACGACGGGCGTGCGCGTGCAGGTGCGGGGCCTGGAGCGTCTCACGCCTGGAACGACGTATGTCTTCGTTGCGAACCACCAGAGCATCTACGACATCCCGGTACTGTTCGCGTCGCTCCCCTATCAGTTGCGCATCATCGCGAAGCAGTCGCTCGGCCGCTTTCCAGTTCTGGGATGGCACCTGAGCCGCACCGGCCATCTGCTGGTGGATCGCCGGAAGATCGATCCCCGGCGCGTGTTCGACTGGGCCAATAGTCTCCCGGCGCGGGGCCTATCACTGCTCGTGTTTCCCGAGGGTACGCGCAGCGAGTCTGGACAGCTCGGGCCCTTCAAGGGCGGAAGTCTCTACCCCGCGGTGCAGGCGGGGCTGCCGATCGTTCCCATCTCGGTCGCGGGAAGTCGGCACGTCATGCGCAAGGGTCGCTTGATGACGTGTCCCGGCGAAGTGGAGCTAGTCGTCCACGAGCCGATCCCGACCGCAGCGGCGCCGGAGCCCGATGTGCGCGCGGTGCGCGCGCTGGCCAATCGCGTTCGCGAAATCATCGCGCCGGTCGTGGAAGCCGAGGCGCGCAAC
The DNA here is from genome assembly GCA_963802675.1 of uncultured Acidobacteriota bacterium. GTDB lineage: Bacteria > Acidobacteriota > Vicinamibacteria > Vicinamibacterales > UBA2999 > JACCSI01. The sequence continues at coordinate 550,927 of CAWDJL010000009.1, read as the reverse complement.
TTGTAACTGGTAACTTGTAACTGTACTTCAGACCGAAGGTTCCTTTTGCGAATCCGGGGGCCGGCGCCAGCTCCGAATGACTTCCACCACCATCGGCAGGACCGAGACGGCGACGATTCCCACGACCACCAGTTCGAAGTTTTCTTTGACGACCGGGATATTGCCAAAAAGGTAGCCTGCACCAACGCAGATGCCAACCCAGGCGACGGCGCCGGTCACGTTGTAGAGCGCAAACACGCGATAGGACATGTCAGCGCCGCCCGCCACGAACGGCACGAAGGTCCGAACGATCGGGACGAACCGCGCCAGCACCACGGCCTTGCCGCCATGCTTTTCGAAGAACTCGTGCGCCCGGCGCACGTGTTCCCGTTTCACCACTCGGTAGATCCAACCGGTATCAGGCACGTCATCGAGGAAGCTGCGCGCCAGACGACGGCCGACACTGTAGTTGATCGCATCCCCGAGCACGGCGGCCACGATCAGGACCGGTATCAGAAGCTCGATCGACAGGGCTTGTGTGGCCGCGAGCGCGCCGGCCGCAAACAGGAGCGAATCGCCCGGGAGGAAGGGCGTGACGATCAAGCCGGTCTCGGCAAAGATGATCCCGAAGAGGATTGCGTAGGTGAGCGTGCCGTACTCTTTGACGAAGTCAGCGATGTAGACGTCAACATGCAGCAGGAAATCCAGCATTCACCAAGAAGCATAAACGAAGTTGCCTCGTTCGAAAGTGGCAGCGGGCTACAATCGTGAGCTGTGAACGTCGCATCCTTCACGCGCGCAGCCGATCTGGCCGCGATCGTTCGCCCTGGCCTCCTGTGGTGGGATGGCGCTCACGTGGTCGAGCGCGACGAGCGTCTCGACCCGTGTCTGGAGGAAGCGGAACGGCGCGTTCGGGCACACCCGCCCGCGGATTCGGTCGCCGTTCGGACGATGTACAAACGAGTGGGCCTCGATCCAACCAAGACCCGTCCGTCGAACGAAGCCTTGCTCAGGCGAGTCCGGAAGGAGTTGCCGTTACCTCGTGTGAATTCAATGGTCGACATCATCAACTGGTGCTCGCTCGAGTTTCAATTGCCCTACGGCCTGTACGATCGTCGCCGCATTCGCGGTGAGGTCACCCTCAGGCTCGGACATCACGACGAGTTGTACGCGGGTATTCGGAAGGACACCGTTCACGTCGCCGGACGAATCGTGTTGGTCGATCTTGACGGCCCGTTCGGCAATCCCACGTCGGACTCCGCCCGGACGATGGTGACCACCGAAACAGAGGATGCCCTGGTCATGGTGTTCGCGCCCGCCGAGGTCGACGAACTGCGGCTGACGCGGGTTCTCGACACTACGGCGCAGCGGATAGCCGACATCACTGGAGGGCGCGAGGTCGCTCGGCTGGTATGCGTGTAGCCGCCATCATTGCGGCGGGTGGAACCGGCACCCGCATGGCTGGATCGATGCCCAAGCAGTTTGCCGATCTGGGCGACGGCATCATGATGCTGTGGCGGAGCGTCGATGCCATTGCACGTTGCCGAGTCGTTGACGAGATCGTGGTGGCACTCCCCGCGAGCGCGCTGGGCAGCTTGACCAGCGATCACCTCTCGATCGCACAGCCGATCTCCTTCGTGGCTGGAGGCTCCAGACGGCAGGATTCGGTGTGCAACGCGCTCGACCAGGTGTCGTCTGCGGCTGACCTCATCGTGATCCACGATGCGGCCCGCCCATTTGTGACGCCCGATCTCGTCGAGCGGGTCGTCTGGGCCGCCTACGAGCACGGTGCGGCGATTGCCGCGCTGCCGGTCACCGACACCGTGAAGCAGTCCCATGGGGAGGGACCGGACGCACGCGTCATCAAAGCCACGCTGCCGCGCCAGACGATCTTTCTCGCGCAGACTCCTCAGGCGTTCAGACGCGACCTGCTGACGACGGCGGTGAGGGCTGCGGACGGCGCAAGCGTGACGGATGAGGCCATGTTGATCGAGCGCTCTGGCCACCCGGTCCACCTGGTCGAGGGCGAGGCCCAGAACATCAAAGTCACGACGCCTGCCGATCTGGAACGTGCACGCAGCGTGGTTGCCCACCTTCACTCGATCCGTTCTGGCGCCGCGCGGATCGGGACGGGGTACGATCTGCACCGGCTCGTGCCTGACCGGCCGCTGATTCTGGCCGGTGTCCGCATCCCTTTTGAGCGCGGTTTGATCGGTCATTCCGACGCCGACATCGTGTGCCACGCAGTCACCGATGCCGTCCTTGGGGCCGCAGGACGTGGTGACATCGGCCGGCTGTTTCCGGATACCGCGGCGGAGTGGAAGGATGCAGACAGCCTCGAGCTGCTGAAACGAGCGATGGAAGTCGTTCACGCCGGCGGCTATCGGGTCGAAAACGTCGATGTCACCGTGATCGCTGAGAAGCCCAGGTTGCTGCCGCACCTCGACGAGATGCGTGCGAATCTCGCGCGCGCGCTGGCGAGCGAGGTGGCTGCCGTAAGCATCAAGGGCAAGACCAACGAAGGCGTTGGCGAAATCGGCCGCGGCGAAGCGATGGCGTGCCATGCGGTGGCGTTGTTGGCAAGAACATGAGTGCACATCACTTACCAGTTGCCAGTTGTCAGTTCAAAGAACGGAAAGCTGCATGACCCCTTTGAACCCTTCGACAACGCTCAGGGTTCATCCCGAGCCCAGTCGAGGGATGAACTGGAAACTGGTAACTGGTAACTCACGCAACTCACCATCATGAGGGTCCGCTTCGCTCCGTCGCCCACTGGTCACCTTCACGTCGGCAACGCGCGGACCGCGCTGTTCAACTGGTTGCTCGCACGGCACGCACGCGGTGTGTTCATCCTGCGCATCGAAGACACCGACAGCGAGCGATCCACTCGCGACTCGGAGCTCGCGATCATGGAGGATCTCCGGTGGATGGGGCTGACATGGGATGAAGGCACGGACACAGGTGGGGACGTCGGCCCCTATCGGCAATCGGAACGGCTACCGTTATACGCGGACCACGCTTCACGATTGATTGACGCGGGGCGTGCCTACTACTGCTTCTGCTCACCCGAGAAGCTCGAGGCCGAGCGCCAGGCCATGCTGAAGCAGGGGCTTCCGCCCAAGTACGCCGGCACGTGTCGAGCCTTGCCAATCGAACAGTCGCGCGCCCGCGTTGCCGGGGGGGAGAAGGCCGTCATTCGCTTGCGAGTACCCTCCGGTCGCGAGGTGACATTCCACGATATCGTCCGCGGCCCCGTGACCTTCCACACGGATGTCATCGGCGATCCCGTGCTCGTCCGGTCCGACGGCACCCCGGCGTACAACTTTGCAGTCGTCGTGGACGATGCCCTGATGCGGGTGACGCATGTGGTTCGCGGTGAAGACCACATTTCGAATACGCCTCGTCAGGTGCTCTTGTACGAGGCGTTCGGATGGCAACCGCCGTCGTTTGCGCACCTCTCGCTCGTGATGGGGCCCGATCACACGCCCCTTTCAAAGCGGCATGGCGCCACATCGGTCGCCGAGTTCCGCGCCAAGGGCTACCTTCCGGAGGCCCTCGTCAACTACCTCGCATTGATTGGGTGGTCGCCAGGCGATGGCGAGGAAGTCTTGCCGCTCGTCGAGCTGGCAAAACGGTTCGAGCTGTCGACGGTCGCGCACAGCGCCGGGGTGTTCGACGAGGACAAGCTGGCGTGGGTGAACCGTCACTACCTCAAGGCGGCTGACCCCGCACGGCTCGTGGAACTCTCACTACCGTTCCTGCGCGGGGCCTCGCTGGTGGCCGGCGATCCGACTGCCGCGGCACGTGAATGGCTGCTCGGCATCGTACCGGCGCTGGCATCGTCGCTCGATCGCCTCTCGCAGCTTCCCGAGCGCTTGCAGACGGTCTTCTCCTACGACGCGCGCACAACGCTGTCGAGTGCGGACCTACGGCGCGAGTTCGAAGACGATGGCGCATGCCAGGTCGTGGCGGCGCTTGCCGAGGAACTGGCGACAGCTCCCAGGCTCATCGATCGCGAATTGTTCCGCGCGGCGGCTGGACGGGTCAGGGACAAGACGGGGAAAAAAGGCCGGGCCCTCTTTCACCCGATCCGCGTCGCGTTAACCGGGGCTGCCGAGGGTCCCGAATTGGACCTCCTGGTGCCAGCCATTGATCGAGCAACCGAGCTGCCGTCCGGTTCGGGCCTGCCGGTGACGATCGGGTGCCGCGAGCGCGCACTCGCGTTTCGGGCGGCCCTCGGCCTCGGATCGGGATCAGGTCACGGGAATGGAGTGACCTGACCCCCATGCTGATCTACGGCCTCAATAACGTCGCAGAAGCGCTCCGCGCCGGCCGCGTTCGGCAGATTCGAGTCGCGCGTCGCGACGACGAACGACTGCGACGACTGGTCGACGATGCGCGAAGTCGTGGGATTCACGTCGAGCGGGTGTCGATCGATGTGCTCGATCGCGAGGCGCGACACGGCGTTCACCAGGGTGTGGTCGCGGCCGTTGAGGATCGTCAGACCGTCACGCTGGCCGATCTGGTGCGCGCTGATGCCGAGCCTCCGCTCATCGTTGTCCTCGACGGCATTGAAGATCCGCAAAACGTCGGCGCGATTCTTCGGACCGTCGATGCCGCAGGAGCAACCGGCGTAATTCGTCAGACGAGGCGCGCCGCAGCGCTGGACGGGGCGGCGGCCAAGGCGTCGGCGGGCGCGGTTCACCACGTGTCGATCGCCGACGTGGTCAATATCGCCCGTGCGATCGAAGAATTAAAGACGGCCGGCGTGTGGACGGTGGGGCTGGACGCCGAGGGAAAAACACCGTACTATGAGTTGGATCTAGCGACACCGACAGCGATCGTCTTGGGCGCGGAAGGTTCTGGTCTTCGGCGGCTCGTGCGCGAACGGTGTGACTTCGTGGCTGCTATCCCAATGGCGGGTCACGTCAGGAGTTTGAATGTTTCGGCGGCCGCGGCGATCGTCTTGTTCGATGCCGTGCGACAGCGCCGAAGCCGGGGGAGGCTGGGGTGAGATTGCCGGGGCGACGGCCACGGAAAGCCACCGTCGCGGCAACACGTCGCACCAAGCCGATAGCGACCCCGGAGGAGGAGCCGAAGGGTCCTATCTTGGCTGGCCGCCGGTAGTTTGCACGTCTGGCACGGGACGTGCTACGATTACCGTTTCGTCTGGCTGGCGTAGCTCAGCTCGGTAGAGCAGCTGATTTGTAATCAGCCGGTCGGGGGTTCAAATCCCTCCGCCAGCTCCACCGACACAACCTGCGAGCCAGACGTGGACAACGACGGCCGACAAAGCACAGGCAATCCTTACAAGTTTCCGAATTCGAATTGAGGTGTACGCGACGAGGGGCGAGCGGCGGTCTGCCGTTTGTGGCCACCGACGCGCCAGATTGTGGGCAGGTGGCGGAGCGGTCAATCGCAGCAGACTGTAAATCTGCCGCCCCAGCGGCTACGGAGGTTCGAATCCTCCCCTGCCCACCATTCGACTCACCTGGCGGCTCGAGCGAACCGCCAGGTTCGCTCATGGCAAGCCAGGGCAGGGAGAATGCCCTGAGCGAGCGAAGCGAGTCGAAGGGCCACGCAGGACCGAGGAAGTTGAGCGAGCGAATGGTTGCGGTGCGTCAGGCGGGTTTACCTCGCCGAAGCGCCCGAGAGTGCGCCAGAGGCGAGGGCGCGAAGGCGGGAGTAACTCAGTGGTAGAGTCACAGCCTTCCAAGCTGTTGGTCGCGGGTTCGATCCCCGTCTCCCGCTCCATTCGACTCACCTGGCGCTTCGACAGGCGAACCGCCAGGTTCGCTCATGGCAGGCCAGGACAGGGAGAATGCCCTGAGCGAGCGAAGCGAGTCGAAGGGCTTCGTTTGGCCAGGCGAGTTGAAAGGTTGTAGTCAGCCCCGATGGGGGCAGGCCGACTTTGTCGGCCGTAGCCGCGAAGGTGGGTGAGCGAGCGGCGAAGGCCGATGTAGCTCAGTTGGCAGAGCGCGTCCTTGGTAAGGACGAGGTCACCAGTTCAATCCTGGTCATCGGCTCCAACCTCCGCTCTGGAATGGAGGCGGAGGTTGCCCGCCGTAGCCTTGGCGAAGGCGGGCTGCTCGGGCAATGGCGAAGAGCTTCGGTTGGCGAGCCAACCTCGCGTGATGCGCGCGGGGATGGCGAGGCGAGTTCGGTGAGCGAGAAACGCAAGGTCACGACGCCGGCACGGGGCCGGATCGTCAGTCCGCGAGAAGAGAGACATGGCGAAAGAGAAATTCGATCGGTCCAAACCGCACGTCAACGTTGGAACCATTGGCCACATCGACCACGGCAAGACCACCCTCACCGCGGCCCTGACCAAGGTCGCGGCCGACAAGGGGTGGGCGAAGTATGTGCCCTATGACCAAGTGGCAAAGGCCTCTGAGTCACAGGGCCGCCGTGACGAGACCAAGATTCTGACCATCGCGAGCAGCCACGTCGAGTATGCGACGGCCAATCGTCACTACGCGCACGTGGATTGCCCGGGCCACGCCGACTACATCAAGAACATGATCACCGGCGCGGCGCAGATGGATGGCGCCATCCTGGTCGTGAGCTGTGTCGACGGACCGATGCCGCAGACCCGGGAGCACGTGCTGCTCGCTCGGCAGGTCAACGTGCCGTATTTGGTCGTGGCCTTGAACAAGGTCGACATGATGGACGACGCCGAGCTGGTTGACCTCGTCGAGCTCGAGGTGCGCGAGCTTCTCAAGAGCTATGGGTTCCCCGGCGACGATGTCCCGGTGGTGCGCGTGTCGGCGCTCAAGGCGATCAACGGCGAGCCGGACGGCATCGAGGGCATCACCAAGCTGATGGAAGCGCTCGATGCCTATATCCCGATTCCTCAGCGTGAAGTGGACAAGCCCTTCATGATGCCGATCGAAGACGTCTTCTCGATCTCCGGCCGCGGCACCGTGGTGACGGGCCGAGTCGAGCGTGGCAAGGTGAAGGTCGGCGAGGAAATCGAGATTGTTGGCTTCAAGCCGACGAGCAAGAAGGTCGTCACGGGCGTCGAGATGTTCCGCAAGCTGCTCGATTCGGGCGAAGCGGGCGACAACATCGGCGTGCTGCTGCGCGGGGTGGAAAAGAACGACGTGGAGCGCGGTCAGGTGCTGGCCAAGCCGGGGTCGATCAACCCGCACACGAAGTTCAAAGCCAAGGTGTACGTCCTGTCGAAGGAAGAGGGCGGCCGCCACACACCGTTCTTCAACGGGTATCGTCCGCAGTTTTACATTCGGACGACCGACGTCACCGGCTCGCTGCATCTCGGCGAAGGCATCGAGATGATCATGCCGGGGGACAACACCGAGATCAACGCTGAGCTCATCGCGCCGGTTGCACTCGAGCAGGGCGCGCGCTTCGCCATTCGCGAAGGCGGCCGTACCGTGGGCGCCGGGACGGTGACGGAGATCGTCGAGTAACGCATCAGTTTCCAGTTGCCAGTACCAGTTCAAAGCAAGGCAGTTCATCGAACCAACTTTGAACTGGCCACTGGTAACTGGAAACTGACAGGTTCTTAGCTATGAGAGACATCATCCAATTGGCGTGCGGCGAGTGCAAGCGTCGCAACTACAGCACGACCAAGAACAAGAAGAAGACGACCGAGCGGATTGAGCTGAGCAAGTTCTGTCCGTTCTGTCGCAAGCACACGCCGCACAAGGAGCAGAAGTAGGAACGGGGGTTCTGCACGAGGGTTCTGGAAGGGGGTTCTCGACGATGGTTCGCACAATGGTTCTCACAATGGTTCTGACCCAAGGTTCGATTTGAGCGCGAACCGCCGTCGAGACCACCGTTCGAACCGTCGTTGAGAACTGTCGTCGAGAACCATCGTCGAGAACCGTCGTCGTGAACAGGCCAGTAGTTCAATTGGTAGAGCACCGGTCTCCAAAACCGGGAGTTGGGGGTTCGAGTCCCTCCTGGCCTGCCAAATGTTCGGGCCTTCGGACCGGCGGTCCACAACCCATGGGTGCCGGCCCGCGGTCAGCGCGTTCGTTCCGGACCGTTGACCGACGGCCGTAGACGAAGAGTGAAGCGAGCAGGAAATGGCGACCGATAAGTACGACAACGTCGAAGAGCATACGGGGCTTCGCGCGCCGCTCGGATGGTGGCAGCGCATGACCGGCTTCTTCGCGGATGTTCGCAGTGAGATGAAGCGCGTGACCTGGCCGACGCAGAAGGAGGTCTACGCCACCACGATCGTCGTCATTCTCACATCGGCCTTCTTCGGCCTCTACTTGTTTGGCGTGGACCTGGTGCTCAATGCCGCGGTCCAGCGCATTTTCCAGCGCTTCGGTGCCGCATGACCGAGGTGACCGGTAAGAACTGGTTCATCGTCCACACTTATTCGGGATTCGAAAAGAAGGTGGCCGAGTCGCTCCAGCAGCGCGTGCAGGCCTACGGACTGCAGGACGAGATTGGCGAGGTCCTCATCCCGACCGAAGATGTCGTGGAAATGCGCGGGGGCAAGAAAGTGGTGTCCTCGAAGCGTTTCTTCCCCGGCTACATCCTGGTCGAGATGAACATGACCGACAACGCGTGGCACGTCGTCAAGAACACGCCGAAGGTCACTGGGTTCGTCGGGGCGGGCGCCAAGCCCACGCCGCTGACCAAAGACGAAGTGGAGCAGATTCTCCAGCAGGTGCGGACCGCGGCGGAGAAGCCGAAGCCGAAGTACAGCTTCGACAAGAGCGACCAGGTCCGGATCAACGAGGGCCCGTTTGCTGGCTTCAATGGCGTGGTAGACGAAGTGAACAGCGATAAGAACACCTTGAAGGTGATGGTCACGATCTTCGGTCGGTCGACGCCGGTGGAGTTGGATTTCTTGCAGGTGGAGAAACTTTAGCGAGCGGTGAGGCCCACGGCCCACGGTCCACGGTCCACGGAAGAACTTTCGTGACCGGAGACTGGAGACCGGAGACCGGAGACCGACAGCGAGCACAGCGAAGATGGCGAAGAAAGTTCAAGCAATGGTGAAGCTCCAGATTGCCGCCGGCAAGGCGACTCCGGCGCCCCCCGTGGGGACGGCGCTCGGTCCGCACGGCGTCAACATCATGGACTTCTGCAAGGCGTTCAACGCCCGAACCGCGAAGGACGAGGGCCTGATTATCCCGGCCGTGGTGACGATCTTTTCGGATCGGTCGTACACCTTCATCACCAAGACGCCACCCGCGTCGGTGCTGCTGAAGCGCGCGGCGAACCTGGCCAAGGGATCGGCGGAGCCGAACAAGAACAAGGTTGGCACGGTGACGCAGAAGCAGGTTGAAGAGATCGCGAAGTTGAAGATGCCCGATCTCAACGCCGGCTCGCTCGAGGCCGCAGTCAAGACGGTGGCGGGCACGGCGAGGTCGATGGGTCTCGACGTCGTCGGGTAGAAGAAACGGATTGATCGTCAGTTTCCAGTTATCAGTTTCCAGTTCAAAGGACGCCTTGCTGGAACTCAGCGTTTGGCCCTTTGAACTGACAACTGGCAACTGGAAACTGACACGAAGCAGGAAGTGGGAGGCGCCGCAAGGCGCCGACGACCACTGAAGGAACTCTATGAGGACTCACGGCAAGAAATACACAGCGGCGCGGCAGCAGGTCGAGGATCGCGCGTACGCGCTCGACGAGGCGTTGCCGCTCGTCCAGAAGATCAAGTTTGCGAAGTTCGACGAGACCGTTGCGTTGTCGATTCGACTGGGAGTCGACCCGAAGCACGCCGACCAGATGGTGCGCGGCACGGTCGTGCTGCCCCACGGGCTCGGTAAATCCAAACGGGTCCTGGTCATCGCGTCAGCAGACAAGCAGAAGGAAGCCGAGGAAGCGGGCGCCGATCTCTTCGGCGGCGAAGAGCTGGTCGAGCGAATCGCGGGCGGCTGGATCGACTTCGAAGCCGTGGTTGCCACACCCGACATGATGCGTGTGGTCGGCAAGCTCGGCAAAGTGCTCGGCCCGCGAGGCCTGATGCCCAATCCCAAGACCGGAACCGTGACCCCGAATGTGGCGCAGGCGGTCAAGGAAATCAAAGCGGGAAAAGTGGAGTTCCGCGTCGACAAGACCGGCATCGTCCACGCGCCGGTCGGCAAGACGTCGTTTCCGCCGGAGAACCTGATCGACAACGCCTCGGCCCTTCTCGACAGCATCGTCAGGGCGAAGCCGGCGGCAGCCAAAGGCAAATACCTCCGCAGCATCACCGTCTCGTCGACGATGGGGCCCGGGGTCAAGATTGATGAAGTCCGCGTCGCGGATGCGGCGAAGAAAATAGTGGCGAGATAACGAGGTCTACGGCCCACAGTCCACGCTCTACGGAAAACCGGCGTTCTCTGCCGAAGACCGTGGGCCGAGGACCGTGGGCATCAGCGAGAGAAGAATGGCAGTCACACGAGCGGACAAAGAAACCGAGCTGCAGATGCTCGAAGGCGTCTTTCAGGGCGCCGATGCGGCGATTCTGATCGACTACCGGGGGATTAACGTGCCTCAGGTGACCGAGCTGCGCGCGCAGCTGCGCAAGGCGAAGGCCGGTTACAAGGTGGTCAAGAACTCGCTCGCCAAGCGCGCCTTGAAAGGCACGGATTACGAGCCGTTCGACGCCTTCTTCGAGGGCACGACCGCGGTGGCGTACACCCAGGGCGACCCCGTGGTGTTGGCCAAGACGCTGACGGCGTTCATGAAGAACGCGCCGACGCTGCAGATCAAGGCGGCGGTCGTGCAAGGCCAGGCAATCAAGCCCAATCAGGTGACTGACCTTGCGAACCTGCCGGGCAAGCCCGAGCTGTATGCCAAGTTGCTGTTCTTGCTGCAGGCGCCCATGGTCAATCTGGTGCGAGTGCTCAACGCGGTGCCACGCGACCTGATGAGCGTGCTGGTGCAAGCGGAGAAGAAAAAGGGCGAGGCGCAGTCGTAGTTCGAGTGATGGGGTTGGATAGTGAGGGCCCGGCGGTGCCGGGTTGGAATGATTCTGGGAGACAGAAATGGCCGAAATCAATCAGCAGCAGGTGGTCGACTACATCAAGGGGATCAGCGTTCTCGAACTCAGCAACCTCGTGAAGGCGCTCGAGACCGAGCTCGGCGTGTCGGCGGCCGCGGCGATGCCGATGGCGATGCCCATGGCTGGCGGTGCCGCTCCCGGCGCGGCGGCTCCCGCGGAGGAGCAGACCGAGTTCACCGTGACGTTGACCGAGATTGGCAGCAACAAGATCAACGTGATCAAGGTGGTCCGCGAAGTGACCAGCCTGGGTCTGAAGGAAGCCAAGGACCTCGTCGAGAGCGCGCCCAAGCCAATCAAGGAAGGCGTGACGAAGGACGAGGCGGCGGCGATCAAGAAGAAGTTCGAAGACGCGGGCGCGAAGGTCGAAGTCAAGTAACAACGGTCTGGTGGGGCTGGTAGGGCTGGTGGGTTTGGTCGGCGCATGGCTGACCTGACTGACCCGACCAACCTGACCTACCGGACCTGCACGACCACGTCACTGCGGCGCGAAGCCGGGGCGAGCGCTCTGTTTTCTTCGAGGTCACCAAACGATGTACAGCCTTCCTAAGAACGTCTACCGCGAGCGCAAGGATTTTTCGAAAATCAGGACCACGGTCGAGATCCCGAACCTGATCGAGATTCAGCGGAAGAGCTATGAGCGCTTCTTGCAGATGAACCGGCTCCCGTCCGAACGGGAGGACCAGGGCCTGCAGTCGGTGTTCAAGTCGGTGTTCCCGATCAGCGACTTCCGCGAGAACTCGTCGCTCGAGTTCATCGAGTACTCGATCGGCAATTGGGAGTGCAAGTGCAGCAAGCTCCAGGGACTGCACCATTTGCGGAAGCCGTGCAAGACCTGTGGCCACACGCTGGTTGCCGATCCGTACGGCGACAAGGACGTGCTGTGCCCGAAATGCGGCACGCCCAATCAGGCCCGGGGCGACGTCTGTGACATCTGCGGTCACACCGTCGCGCTGAAGCTCAAGTACGACGTCGACGAGTGCCAGGAGCGCGGCATGACCTACGCGGTGCCGCTCAAGGTCACGATTCGACTGGTGGTGTGGAACAAGGATCCCGAAACCGGGGTCAAGACCATCCGCGACATCAAGGAGCAGGAGGTCTACTTTGGCGACATCCCGCTGATGACGGACAACGGGACGTTCATCATCAACGGCACGGAGCGCGTGATCGTGTCGCAGCTCCACCGCTCGCCAGGTGCGTTCTTCCACTCAGAGGACAAGACCCTTTACATCGCGCAGATCATCCCGTATCGCGGGTCGTGGGTCGAGTTCGAGTACGACACCAAGAACCTGCTGTACGTGCGGATCGATCGCAAGCGCAAGTTCCTGGCGACGGTGTTCCTGCGTGCGTTGGGTCTGCGCGGCGCCGACGAAATCATCCGGGCGTTCCACCCCGTGGATCGCATCCATGTCAAGAACAACACGTTGAGCTGGGCGGTCAGCGACAGCCTGGTCGGTCTGCGGGCCAAGCGTGACATCAAGAAGGGCGACGTCTCGGTGCCCGAGGGTCGCAAGATCACGAAGGCGCACATCGATGGTCTGCGGAAGGCCGGCGTCGAAACCGTTGAGGTCGCTGACGAAGCGCTCGAGGGTGCCTACACCGCGTCCGATATCGTCGATCCGTCGACGGGCGAAGTGTTGCTCGAGGCCAACGAGGAGCTCACGGCACGCGTCGTCTCGATGGCGCAGGAGAAGAACGTCGAGCGTATCGAGGTCTTCTTCCCCGAGCGTGACGAGGTGGGTCCCATCCTCTCGCAGACGCTGAAGAAGGATGCGGTCCGCACCCACGAAGAGTCGCTGATCGAGATCTACCGGCGTCTGCGGCCAGGCGATCCACCGACGCTCGACAGCTCGCGGTCGCTGTTCGAGAACATGTTTTTCAACCCGCAGAAGTACGACTTCTCGCGGGTCGGCCGTCTCAAACTCAACACGAAGTTGGGTCTCAACACTCCTCTGGATGAAAAAATCCTGCATCCGCAGGACTTTTACGAGGTCATCGGCTACCTGCTGAAGCTGCGGCGCAATCCGGCGAACGTGGACGACATCGATCATCTGGGCAATCGCCGCGTCCGATCCGTCGGCGAGCTCCTCGAGAACCAGTTCCGGATCGGGCTGGTCCGCATGGAGCGCGCGATCAAGGAAAAGATGTCGGTCTATCAGGAAATGGCGACCGCCATGCCGCACGACCTGATCAACGCGAAGCCGGTCATGGCCGCGATTCGCGAGTTCTTCGGGTCGTCGCAGTTGTCGCAGTTCATGGATCAGACCAACCCGCTCTCCGAGGTCACGCACAAGCGTCGTCTCTCGGCGCTCGGGCCGGGCGGCCTGTCGCGCGAGCGCGCCGGCTTCGAAGTGCGAGACGTCCATCCGACGCACTACGGCCGCATCTGCCCGATTGAGACGCCGGAAGGTCCGAACATCGGGCTGATCAGCTCGTTGAGCTGCTATGCGCGGATCAACGAGTTTGGCTTCATCGAGTCGCCGTATCGACAGGTGAAGAACGGCATGGTGCTCGACTTCGTGCAGGTCACCAATGCCGGGGGCAACCCGAAGTACAAGGTCGGTGACATCGTCGAGGCCGACGAGCTCGTCAACGCCGAGGGTCGTCCGAAGAAGAAGGGCGTCGAGTGCGAGCCCTACTGCTTCTACCTGTCGGCCTGGGAAGAGGACCAGTACATCATCGCGCAGGCGAACGTCGAGCTGGACGAACGCGGCAAGCTCGTCGCCGAGCGCGTGAACGCGCGACAGGCGGGCAACTTCATTCTGTCGCCGCGCGATCAGGTGCAGTTCATCGACGTGTCGCCGAAGCAGCTGGTTTCAGTCGCCGCCTCGCTCGTCCCGTTCCTCGAGAACGACGACGCCAACCGCGCGTTGATGGGATCGAACATGCAGCGCCAGGCCGTGCCGTTGCTCCGCGCGCAGGCGCCGTATGTCGGCACCGGCATGGAGTACATCACGGCGCGCGACTCGGGCGCGGTCGCGGTGGCGCGCCGCACCGGGACGGTTGATTACGTCGACTCGCAGCGCATCGTGGTGCGGGTGGAAAGCGAAACCGAAGCCGCGAGCAAGGAAATGGGGGCGGACATCTACCCCATGACCAAGTTCAAGCGGTCGAACCAGAACACCTGCATCAGCCAGAAGCCCATCGTTCGAACCGGGCAGAGGGTGCAGAAGGGGCAGGTGCTGGCCGATGGCCCGTGCACCGAGCTCGGCGAACTGGCGCTCGGACGCAACGTGCTGGTCGCGTTCATGCCATGGCGCGGCTACAACTTCGAAGACGCGATTCTGGTGAGCGAGAAGATGGTGAAGGAGGACTACTACACCTCCATTCACATCGAAGAGTTCGAGATCGAGGCTCGCGACACCAAGCTCGGACCCGAGGAAATCACGCGCGACATTCCAAACGTGTCGGAAGGCTACCTGCGTGATCTCGACGACAGCGGCATCATTCGCATTGGCGCCTACGTCAAACCCGGGGACATCCTCGTTGGCAAGGTGACGCCGAAGGGCGAAACCCAGCTGACGCCGGAAGAAAAGCTCCTGCGCGCAATCTTCGGTGAGAAGGCCGGCGACGTGCGCGATGCGTCGCTCATCTGCCCGCCGGGCATCGAGGGCATCATCGTTGGCGTCAAGATCTTCTCGCGCAAGGGCATCGAGAAGGACGACCGCGCCAAGGCGATCGAGCAGGAAGAGCTCGATCTGATGGAAAAGAACCTGCAGGACGAGGTCCGCATTCTTCACGACGAAACGAAGAAGCGCGTGATGCAGATGCTGCAGGGCGCGCAGCTGCGTTCCGACCTCTTCGACGAGTTCGGTCGCGAGCGGCTGCTCAAGAAGGGCACTGACCTCACCCTGGAGGTGACGCAGGACGTGCCGTACAACGTTCTGGTTCGTGCCAAGGTGCAGACCGACGATGCCGGTCTCGAGCCCGACTTGCGGGCGCTCGAGGACCGCACCGAACGGCAGGTCGAGGTCATCAAGCAGCTGTTCGAAGAGAAGAAGGAGAAGATTCGGCGCGGCGACGAACTGCCGCCGGGCGTCATCAAGCTCGTCAAGTGCTACGTCGCGATGAAGCGCAAGCTGTCGGTCGGCGACAAGATGGCCGGCCGTCACGGCAACAAGGGCGTCATCGCGCGCATCCTTCCCGAAGAGGACATGCCGTATCTGCCCGACGGCACGCCGGTTGAGATCGTGCTCAACCCGTTGGGTGTGCCGTCGCGAATGAACGTCGGCCAGATTCTCGAGACGCACCTCGGATGGGCGGCGCACGCCCTCGGGCTCTACTTCGCGACACCCGTGTTTGACGGCGCCCGCGAAGGCGAGATCAAGGGCTGGCTCGAGAGCGCGGCGCTCCCGAGCAGCGGCAAGACCAAGCTGTACGACGGCATGAGCGGTGATGCGTTCGAACAGGACGTGACCGTCGGCTACATCTACATGCTCAAGCTGTCGCACCTGGTCGACGACAAGATTCACGCGCGCTCGATCGGACCGTACTCGCTCATCACCCAGCAGCCACTGGGCGGCAAGGCGCAGTTCGGCGGCCAGCGCTTCGGCGAGATGGAGGTGTGGGCGCTCGAAGCGTATGGCGCCGCCCACATCCTGCAGGAGCTGCTGACGGCCAAGTCCGACGATGTGACCGGCCGCGCGAAGATTTACGAATCGATCGTCAAGGGTGACGCGAGCTTTACGCCCGGGTTGCCCGAATCGTTCAATGTGCTGATCCGCGAGCTGCAGTCGCTGTGCCTCGACGTGGAGCTGATTTCCACGAAGCGGCCGCCGCAGATGCAGCCGGTGGGGGTTGAAGAACCCACGGCGCAACCAGCCGAACCGGTTCTGGAGGGCTGAGGACGATGCAGTTTCCGGTTGTCAGTGTCCAGTTCAAAGGGCCTCGGGCGTCCGAATGGTTGAGGGTTCTTTGAACTGGCAATTGGCACCTGGGAACTGACACCCTCATATTGAAGGGCATCCACATGAGACCGAGCTTTACCGACAACAAAACCGCCCTCAGGGCCGACTTCGACGCCATCCGCATCAGCCTGGCGTCGCCGGAGAAGATCGAGCAGTGGTCGTTCGGAGAGGTGACCAAGCCCGAGACGATCAACTACCGCACCTTCAAACCGGAACGGGACGGTTTGTTCTGCGCCAAGATCTTCGGGCCGATCACCGACTGGGAGTGCTTGTGCGGCAAGTACAAGCGCATGAAGCACCGCGGCGTGATCTGCGACAAGTGTGGCGTTGAGGTGACCCAGGCCAAGGTGCGCCGGGAACGGCTCGGCCACATCAAGCTGGCCACGCCGGTCAGCCATGTGTGGTTCTTCAAGGGCCTTCCGAGCCGTATTGGCCACCTGCTGGACATCTCGCTCCGTGATCTCGAGCGCGTGCTGTATTTCGAAGCCTATGTCGTCAGCGAGCCTGGCGACACCGACCTCAAGTTCAAGCAGCTGCTGTCTGAAGAGCAGTACCGCAAGGCGCGCGAGGAGCACGGCTACACCAAGTTCAAGGCGCAGATGGGTGCCGAGGCGATCAAGGAGCTGCTCCGCCGCGAGAACGTGGACAAGCTGGCCGAAGAACTGCGCGGCAAGATGCGCACGGAGACCTCGGCGCAGAAGAAGCTGAAGTTCGCCAAGCGGCTCAAGGTGGTCGACTCGTTTCGTAAGTCGAACAACAAGCCGGAGTGGATGATCCTGGATGTCATTCCGGTGATTCCGCCCGAGCTGCGCCCACTCGTGCCGCTCGACGGCGGGCGTTTCGCGACCTCCGACCTCAACGACCTCTATCGCCGAGTCATCAACCGTAACAACCGGTTGAAGAAGCTGATGGAGCTGAAGGCGCCAGACGTCATCATTCGCAACGAAAAGCGCATGCTGCAAGAGGCGGTCGACGCGTTGTTCGACAACGGCCGACGCGGCCGTGTGCTGCGCGGCGCCAACAACCGGCCGCTGAAGTCACTCTCGGACACGCTCAAGGGGAAGCAGGGACGCTTTCGGCAGAACCTGCTCGGCAAGCGGGTCGACTACTCGGGCCGTTCGGTGATCGTCGTTGGCCCCGAGCTGCGGCTCAACCAATGCGGGTTGCCGAAGAAGATGGCGCTCGAGTTGTTCAAGCCGTTCATCTACAACAAGCTCGAAGAGCGGGGCTTGGTCGCGACCATCAAGCAAGCCAAGGAGATGGTCGAGAAGCAGGTCGGTGAAGTGTGGGATGTGCTCGAAGAGGTCATTCGCGAGCATCCCGTGCTGCTCAATCGCGCGCCGACCCTGCACCGGCTGGGAATCCAGGCCTTCGAGCCGGTCCTCGTCGAGGGCAAGGCGATTCGCATCCATCCGCTGGTCTGCACCGCGTTCAACGCCGACTTCGATGGCGACCAGATGGCGGTGCACATTCCGCTGTCCCCGGAGGCGCAAATCGAAGCCTCCGAGCTGATGATGTCGTCGAAGAACATCCTGTCGCCGGCCAATGGCGCTCCGATCGCGGTGCCGTCACAGGACATCGTGCTCGGGTGCTACTACCTGACCAAGGCGAAGCCGGGCGCGCGCGGCGAAGGACGTGCCTTTGCCGGTCTCGATGATGTGATTCTGGCTCTTGAAGCAGGCGAGCTCGAGACCCTGACCCCGATTCGGCTGCGTTACTCGGGCGCACTGCAGGATCTGACGACCGCGCGAGACGACCAGGACGTCCTGCACACCGAAGTGCAGACGGTCGAGAACCGCATCATCAACACGACCGTCGGCCGCGTGATCTTCAATTCCGCGCTGCCCAAGAACCTGCCGTTCGTCAACGGCATGCTGAAGAAGAAAGGGCTGCAGCAGCTGGTTCAGAAGTGCTATCTGACCTCAGGCCTGCAGACGACCGTCGAGATGCTCGATGGCCTGAAGCACCTCGGCTTCACCTACGCGACGCGGTCGGGGATGTCGATCGGCATCGAGGACCTGATCATTCCGCAGAGCAAGGCCGCGCTCTCGGAGAAGGCGCGCGACGAGGTCATCAAGGTCGAACAGCAGTACCTCGAGGGCGCCATCACCAACGGTGAGCGCTACAACAAGGTCATCGCCGTGTGGTCGGACGTCACCGAGAAGATCGCCGACGCGATGTTCAAGGAGATGGAGCGGCGGGATCAGGAAGGCAAGTTCAATCCCGTCTACATCATGGCGGACTCTGGCGCTCGCGGCAGCAAGCAGCAGATCCGGCAGCTCGCCGGCATGCGCGGCCTGATGGCGAAGCCGTCGGGTGAGATCATCGAGACGCCCATCAAGGCCAACTTCCGCGAAGGGCTGTCGGTGCTCGAATACTTCATTTCGACCCACGGCGCCCGCAAGGGGCTGGCCGACACGGCGCTCAAGACCGCCGATTCGGGTTATCTGACTCGTCGCCTGGTCGACGTGGCTCAGGACGTCATCGTTTCCGATCGCGACTGTGGCACGCTCGATGGCATCGAGGCCAGGGCCATCGTCGAAAGCGGCGAGATCATCGAGCCGCTGCGCGACCGCATCATCGGCCGGACGTCGCTCGAAAAAATCGTCGATCCCCTGACCGGGGACGTCCTGCTCGACGTGAACGACGAAATCGACGAGGAGAAGGCCGCCACGGTGCAAGATTCAGGCATCGAGAAGGTCAAGATTCGGTCGGTGCTCACCTGCGCGTCACGCCGGGGAGTATGTGCGGCGTGCTACGGCCGCGATCTCGCAACCGGCAGGCTGGTCGAGATGGGACTGGCCGTGGGTGTGGTGGCCGCGCAGTCCATTGGCGAGCCTGGCACTCAGCTGACGATGCGAACGTTCCACATCGGCGGCACGGCGTCCCGAGTATCCGAGCAGTCCACGCTCGACTCGAAGCACAACGGCGTCGTCAAGTTCGACAACCTGCAGGTCGTCGATCGGCCCAATCAGCAGGGCGGGACCGACTTGATCGTGATGAACCGAAACGGTCACCTCGTGATTCAGGACGAAAAGGGCCTCGCCCGCGAGCGCTACCAGATCCCCTACGGTGCGCGACTCAAAGTGGCCGAAAACTCGCAAGTCGAGAACGGACAGATCCTGGTGGAATGGGATCCATACACCTTCTCGATTCTCACTGAGGAAACAGGTCAGATCCGGTTCAAGGACATCATCGAAGGCCTGACGGTTCATGAGGACCTCGACGAGGTCACCGGATTGTCGCGACTCATCATCGTCGACTCACCCGATGAGAAGAAGCAGCCGACCGTCGAGATCAAAGGATCGACCGGCGGCGTGCAGCGGCGGTACATCATGCCGGTCAATGCGCACCTGATGGTGCAGGACGGCGAAGAGGTGCACGCCGGCGACGTCATCGCGAAGATTCCTCGCGAGACGACGAAGACGAAGGACATCACGGGCGGTCTGCCGCGCGTGGTGGAGCTCTTCGAGGCGCGCAAGCCGAAGGACCCGGCGGTCATCAGCGAAATCGACGGCACGGTCAAGTACGGCGGCATCGTCAAGGGACAGCGCCGGATCCTGATCGAGCCCGACGACGCCAACATGGAAGCGAAGGAGTATTCGATTCCGCGTGGCGTGCACGTCAACGTTCAGGAAGGCGAGCGCGTGCGCGCCGGCGATCCGCTGATGGACGGCCCAAGCAACCCGCACGACATCCTACATGTGCTGGGCGAAAAGGAGCTGCAGAAATACCTGGTGAACGAAATCCAGGAGGTCTACCGCCTCCAGGGCGTCAACATCAATGACAAGCACATCGAGGTCATCACTCGTCAGATGATGCGCTGGGTCCGCATCGAAGATGTGGGTGACACCGAGTTCCTGGTCGACGAGCAAGTGGACAAGTTCCGCTTCCTCGAAGAGAACGAGCGCGTGATCATGGCGGGCGGCCGGCCGGCGTCGGCGCAGCCGCTGCTGCTCGGGATCACGAAGGCGTCGCTCTCGACCGAATCGTTCATCTCGGCGGCCTCCTTCCAGGAGACGACGAGGGTGCTGACCGAGGCGGCCATCTCCGGCAAGATCGACTACCTGCGTGGTCTGAAGGAGAACGTCACGATGGGGCGGCTCATCCCAGCGGGCACGGGCTTCTGGTGGTATCGGCACGTGCAGATTCCGGCCGACGAGCCGCCACCGCCGCCTCCGGTCGTTCAGCCCAGCGACGAGGACATGGAGCTCGATCACATGGAGTATCTGGCCGAGCCCGAAGAAGCGCTCGATCGCGGAGTGGACGAAGGCATCTAGCACACGCCTCTCGCTCGCGCATATGGCGCGAAGAACATCAAGGCACGGAGGAAAGAGCTTCCTCCGTGCCTTTTTTTTGGTCGCTTGACGCGGCACCGCTGACGATGGCATCGTCGTCCTGAGGTCAGAGAGGATCGTGTTTTGTGGAACCGTCCGACTTTCCGAATGTGCTGCGTGAGCGCCTGGGAAACCCAGGTGCCACCGCACTGGCCGAAGTGTTGGCTGTTGAAAGGACTGACATCGTGACGCTGGTCATCGACACGTTCGAGCGACGGCTTGCCGAAGAGTGTGGCCGCCTTCGAACCGATCTTCGCGCGGAGATGGGCGCACTTCGATCTGACTTTCGCTCAGAGATGAAAGACCTGCGCCTGGAGTTGGGCGCCGCCTTCAAGGTCGAGGTCGCCAACGTGCGTTCTGACCTCATCAAGTGGTCCTTCCTGTTCTGGATCGGTCAGGTGATTGCAGTCGTGAGCCTGGCGTCAGCGTTTCGCTGAGCCGTCGCCGAGTCAATCGACACAACGTCTCAGCTGGGCATTCTCAGGTACTGGCTCCGGCCCTGTCGAAATGGTCGGATCGAGCATCCTGCTGAGGCACTTACAATGTGCCGGATGCCAGCCATCTCAGCGACGGATCTCGGTATCCCACCGGTCTTCAATGCCACTTCGTGGTTCGTGGATCGGCACTCGGAAGAGGGCCGATCCGAATCAGTCGCGATCGAATGCGGCGACGAGCGCGTCACGTATCGCCAGCTCGCCGAGCGGGTGAATCGTTGCGGCAGCGCGCTGCGCGAGTTGGGCGTGCGTCCAGAGGAGCGCGTGGCGCTCCTCCTCAGTGATGAGCCGGCGTTCGCGTACGCCTTTTTTGGGGTGTTGAAGATTGGTGCGGTGGCCGTTCCCTTCAATACCCTGCTCAAAGAGCACGACTATCAGTATCTGCTTCAGGACACGCGCGCGGGGGTCCTGATAGTCAGCGCCGCACTCCTGCCGGGCGTTCAGGGCTTGCTGGCTCGGCAGCGAGGGCGCCTGCGTCATGTGCTCGTGGTCGGACCGGCGGTCATGTCCGACGCCATGCCGTTCGACGACCTTCTCGCGAGCGGGTCACCAGCACTCGACGCCGAGCCAACGTGCCGAGACGATGCCGCCTTCTGGTTGTACTCGTCGGGGAGCACCGGCACGCCCAAAGGATGCGTCCACCTCCACCACGACATGCGGATTTGCGCGGAGTTGTTTGGCCGCGGTGTTCTTGGCATCACGGCGGCGGATCGGACCTTCAGCGTCGCGAAATTGTTCTTCGCCTACGGCCTCGGCAACGCGCTGTACTTTCCGCTCGCCGTCGGGGCCACGACGATTCTCTGGTCGGGTGCGCCGACGCCAGCCAGTGTCTACGCCGTGATCGAGCGCCATCGTCCCACCCTGTTCTACTCGGTACCCACGAGCTACGGCATGTTGCTCGCGCACACGCGGGAGCGAGGGCCGGATTTCGATCTGACGAGCGTTCGCATCGCCGTCTCGGCCGGCGAAGCCTTGCCGCCGGCTTTGTTTGATCGTTTCAAGCAGCGCTTCGGCCTGGAGATCATTGACGGCATCGGCTCGACCGAGGCGCTCCATATGTTCATCTCGAATCGGCCGGGCTCGATTCGCCCCGGGTCGAGCGGTCAAATCGTTGCAGGCTACGAGGCCAGAATCCTGGACGGGTCAGGGCAGCCGGTCTTAACCGGAGACATCGGCAACCTCTGGGTGAAGGGCGACTCAGTCTGCGCGGCCTACTGGAACAAGCACGAGCAGACGAAGGAGACCATCGAGGGAGGCTGGCTGCGGACTGGCGACAAGTACACTCGGGATGCCGACGGCTATTTCTGGTACGCCGGCCGTTCTGACGACATGTTGAAGGTTGGCGGCCAATGGGTCAGCCCGGTTGAAGTGGAGAATGCGTTGCTGCAACACCCGGACGTGCAGGAATGTGGCGTCGTGGGACGCGAGGACCAGGATACGCTCGTCAAGCCGATGGCGTTCGTGGTGCTGAGAGCCGGCATCGAAGCCACCGCGGCCCGGGGGGTCGAGCTCGAACAGTTCGTGCGAACACGACTGGCGCACTACAAGCGACCCCGGTGGGTGGCGTTTCTTCCAGAACTGCCCAAGACCGCGACCGGAAAGATCCAGCGCTTCAAGCTTCGTCAGCTCGCCTCGTTGGACGGCCCGAGTTGAATGTCAAACACGCAGCTGCGGTAGGATCCACCAATGCGCAGCTCGCTCCCGGTTCTTGCCCTCGCGGTGACGCTTTCAGCGACTGCCGCTCCCATCGTGCATGAGACTGCCGACGTCAACGGGGTGACACTGCACTACGCGCGCTCGGGTAGCGGCTCGCTCATCCTGTTCCTCCACGGTTTCCCCGAATTCTGGTATGGCTGGAAGAACCAGCTCGACGAATTCGGTCGCGATCATCTGGCCGTTGCGCCCGACATGCGCGGCTACAACCTGTCCTCGAAGCCGGCCGGAAGTGAGAACTACCGCATACCGCTCCTCGTCGAGGATGTGCGCGCCCTGGCCGAAAAGCTGGGCCACGGACCGCAGCGCAAGTTCGTTCTCGTTGGTCACGACTGGGGTGGGGTGGTCGCGTGGTCGTTTGCCATGGCGCATCCCGATACGATTTCGAAGCTGGTCATCGTGAACGCGCCGCATCCCGCCGTCTTTCAGCGAGAGCTGCGCGACAATCCGGCGCAGCAAAAGGCGAGCACGTACATGCTGATGTTTCGGGGGCCGGAGGCCGAGAAAACGCTCTCGGCGAACAATCACGAGATGTTGGTGAATATCGTCCTCGGCCCGGGATTGAAAGAGGGACACTTCACGGAGGCCGACAAGAACGCGTATCTCGAGGCGTGGTCGCAGCCCGGCGCCTTGACCGGTGGCCTCAACTATTACCGCGCCGCCCAGGTCGGCCCGCCAGCCGGCGCCCCTGACGCGCCAGCGCAGCCGAGCCCCACGCCGGCGCTGCCGATGATGAAGGTGACGGTCCCTACTCTCGTCATTTGGGGCGAGAAGGACACGGCGCTCCTTACCGGCAATCTCGACGGCCTCGACGCGTTTGTGCCACAGCTCACCATCCGGAGAATTCCGGATGGCACTCACTGGGTCGTGCACGAACGGCCTGAACTGGTGAACAAGTACATTCGCGAGTTCATCGAGAAGTGAGCAACGTGCCTGAGGTGCCTGACGTGCCTGGGTGCTGCCTCAGTGCGCAGGGTGCCAAGGGTACATGGCACCTTAAGAACCTTAAGGCACAGTAGGCACAGCACGCAGGCACGACAGGCACCCCGGCACCTTAGTCCAGCGCGTTCAGGATTTCCTGAGTGCCGAGAACCAGAAACAGTGCCAGGATTGCAGCCAGCAGAACGTTGGTCGTCCAGTGGTTGTGCGGGACGTCAGCTGACCAGCGGACGCGATTGTTCAGATACAGGAGCGTTGCGGCGAGGAACGGAATGAAGAGGCTGCCCACGACGGTATAGATCACGATGATCACGAGCGGCCGGCCGGTGAAGGCAAATGGCAGCGGCGCGAGCGTGACGAAGGCCAGCGCCAGACGATACGGGGTGCTGGTGACTTTCGTGACCTCGTGCCGAGACTCGGCCGGCAAACGCTTGATGATGGCGTAGAAATCGGCGTAGAGATAGGGAACGCTCTGCCACACGCCTAACAGCGATGCGAAGACCGCGGCCCAGAACCCGAGCGAGTACGCGTAGACGCCAAACGGGCCCAACAGAGTGCCCAGGACCTCGGCCATCTTGGGCACCGCTTGAGCGTCGGTAATGGTGACGCGAGCCAGATAGAACGCCTGGTTCGCGATGAGCATCACCGACATGCCGAAGACGGCGGTGAAGAGATACGCGATCGCGACGTCACCCCGAACATAGCCAAGCCACCCCGCGCCAGCCATTCGCTCTTCGCGCATCCAGTAGTTGTACGACAGCATCGTGATGGATCCGCCGATGCCTCCGATGATGGACAAAACATACATGCCGCTCGCGGCTGGAATCGTCGGCACGAGGAGAGCGGTAGCCACGTTGGTCCAGTCGCGCACGATGAGCAGCGCGCAGATCAGGATGCTGAAGCCCATGACACCGACGAGCAGCTTCATCAGTTTCTCGAACCACGAGTAGCCGCCGATCAGCACCAGGACGAATCCAATCAGGCTATGACCGATGGCGCCCCACGACTGCGGGATGGCGCCTCCCGAGAGATTGGAAATGCCAAGCCCGGTGGCGTTGGTCAGTGCTGCAGTCACCGCCACCGTCCACAAGACGAGGTAGATCCCGAAGTAATGCTTCACCCACGGCGGCAAGTGCACCGCCCATCCTTCGAGCGCCGTGAGCCCCGTGGCCAACTGCCACCGCGCGATGCCTTCGCTGAGCACGAACTTGAAGAACGCACCGAGCGCGATCGCCCACAACAGGACCACGCCGTAGCGCGCGCCGCCCACGGTGGCCGAGACGACGTCGCCCGATCCAATGCCGGTTGCCGCGACGATGAGTCCGGGCCCAGCCAGCTTGAGGACGCTGCTGCGGGGCGGAGACGCCGCGCCGTCCACCAGTGGCGCGCCGACGGTTGACTGAGGCACGGAGGACAGTGATTATCACCCGAAACTGTTCACCTCGCGCGCGCTGCGTGGTGTGGCAGTCCGGGCGGCGAGGAGGTTCGTGATGCGATGGCTCGTTGACGTACCCCGCGCGTTGACGCAGGGGATCCGCTGGATGCGTCGGCGTCCGCTGACGGTCCTGACGTCCACGCTGTGTCTTGCGGTGGGCATCGCGGCGTGGAGTATTGCGTGGACGCTGCTTGACGCCGCCAACCTGCGGCCCTTCGGACTCACCGACAGCCATCGGCTGGTGGTGGTCTGGGAGGCGGACCCCTCGAAAGGTCACGATCTGATCGAGGTTTCGCATCTCAACTTTCTCGATTGGCAGCGATCATCGAAGACGCTCGAATCGATGGCTGCGTTCGGGTCATCGCATTGGCCGGCACTGGCGAGGATCGGATCGGAGACCGTGCCGCTGGCCACACGGGGTGTGTCTCAATCGTTTTTCTCGACGCTCGGCATAGGTCCCGTTCTGGGCCGGGATTTCGTCGCGGCGGATCTCACAGAAGGCACCGTCCCTCCTGTCATCCTGAGCCATCGCTTCTGGCACGGGCGCTTGGCCGGGGCGGCGACGGCGGTTGGTCAGTCGCTGTTCATCGATGGCGAGGACCATCGCATCGTCGGTGTGATGCCCAGGGGATTTGGGTATCCCGACGATCCTGACGTGTGGATTTCGGTCGAGCGGGCGCTGGGCGCGGCGTTTGCCAAGACGCCGATCGACCAGCAGCGACTGATTGGCGTCCTCGAAGTGCTGGGGCGTCGGGGACCTCGAGTGTCTAATGACACGGTCCGCGCCGAACTGACGAACATAATTCGCACACTACGCGAGAGGCATCAACAACCAGATCCGCAAGCGCTCGCCGTAGTGACGCCGTATGCAGATGTGCTCCTGGGTCGACTCGGCACCCGGTTGTGGATCGCATTGGCCATGGCGGCAACGGTTCTCTTGTTTGCTTGTGCCAACGTCGCCGCCGTTCGACTCGCTCACGCACGAGAACGCGAGGCGGATCTGGCGACCCGATTGTTTCTTGGGGCATCACGGTCCCGAATGACAATCGACCTTGCAGTCGCAGCCTTTCCACTCGTCGTTGCCAGCCTCTTGATCGCGGCCGTTTCGTGGCTTGGACTGGTCGCTTTGCTGTCACGTATGGATGTCGTCTCAGCGAGCGGCCTGGAGCTCGAGGAGCATCGCGGCACGGCGGTGGTCGCCGCGCTTG
This sequence comes from uncultured Acidobacteriota bacterium, assembly GCA_963802675.1. Classification (GTDB taxonomy): domain Bacteria; phylum Acidobacteriota; class Vicinamibacteria; order Vicinamibacterales; family UBA2999; genus JACCSI01. The sequence goes on along the minus strand of CAWDJL010000009.1, from coordinate 524,943 downwards.
TGGCCGGCCTGGTTGCCTGGATTCTTGTCGGGCTGGTCACCGCCTGGGTCACGAGCCGTCGCGATTTGCGTGCCGCGCGACGGTGGTCGTCCCGCGTGGCGCCGCGCACGAGTTCGATTGGCGTGCCGCTCGTGTTTGGCCAGGCGACCGTCGCCATTGTCGTCCTGGCCGTGGCGGGTACGGCGCTGCAAACATTCGATCGCCTGTCGCGCACGGATGTGGGGTTTCGAACCCAAGGCGTCACCCTCGTCGACGTCGCGGTGCCGGGCTGGAAATATTCGACGACCGCAGCTCGTCGTGTGCTGGTCGAGGAGCTTCAACGCGGCTTGCGTCAAGTCTCCGGCGTCAAGGACGTGGCGGCTGTTTCCGTTCGCCCGTTTCGCTTCGGTGAGATCGTCGATGGATTCCCCGTTCGCCGAGCGGGGGACGTGCTCGTCCAGCCAGACGAGGCGACGGGAGGCAGCCGGGTGGTGGCCACGCCCGAATACTTCGCATCGTTGGGTCAGTCGATCGCCGAGGGGCGCGGGTTCACCGGATTCGACCGCTCGGACACTGAGCCGGTTGCGGTGATCAGCCGGACACTCGCGCGCGCGCTTTTCGGCACTGCTCCGGTGGTCGGTCAGCGCATCGAGACGTTCTCGCTCGGTGAGAAGTGGAAGTCACGGACCATCGTCGGGATCGCGGCAGACGCCAAATATCGTGGCCTCGAGCGACCGTCGATGGAAGTGTATCTTCCGTCGGCACAGTCACTCGGAGAGTTGAGCACCTTCGTCATCGCGACCGAGCCGTCGGCGGTAATTTCCGATGCCGAGGTCCGACGGTCGTTGCAGCGTGTCGAGCCCGAGATTGCGATCGAACGCATCCAGACTACCAGCGCGCTCATGCAGTCAGTCCTCAGCCCGGCGCGGCTGCTCGCCCTGCTCATGAGTCTGCTGGGTGCGGCCGGCCTGTTGCTCTTGACGCTGGGCATTTTCGGCGCCGTGGCCACGGCGCTCCGAGCGGCGTGGCAGGAGATTGCCGTCCGTCAGGCGGTGGGTGCCAGGCCGTTTCAGGCCGCGCGTGCACCGTTGCGGATGCTCGGACGCGCGCTGGCGCTCGGAATGATCCTGGGTCTCTTCCTGACACCGGTGGCCCTTGCCGCAGCCGAAGCGCTGGGATTGCATCCGAGCGGCGGGATTGAGATGCCACTCATCGCCGGTATTGCTGCGGTGGTTGGCGCGGCGGGGCTCGCATCCGGGCCGCCGCTGGTCAAGGCAGTGCGGACGTCGCCGGCTGAGTTGTTTCGGCAGCAATAGCGGACGAAGGTTCTACACGAGGGTTCTACACGAGGGTTCTACACGGGGTTCTACCCGCGGGTTTTCAGCAGAACCGTTCGTCGAGAACCGTCGTAAAGAACCGTCGTGAAGAACCACAGCGAAGCCGCTACGCCGGCTGCGTCATTCCCGCCCGCGCTTCGGCCGCCTTGCGCTCAGAGGACGCAGCTCGCAGCATCGTCACGGCCGTATAGACGATGACGATGAAGACAAGCACGCGCACCAGTGTCGTGGGCAGAGATCCGATCAGCCAGTAGGCCAGGACCACAGCGAGCGGTCCTCCGATGGCGAGCCCTAGTGCTGCGCGGAGGTTGTAGGCGTCTCGTCGCACGAACTGAATGCTGGCGACGGGCATCAGGAAGGCGCAGGAGCCCATCATGATGGGGAAGGCCGCAATAGGATTCATTCCGAGGACGCTGACCAGCACCATGCAAGGGGCATACAGACCGACGCCGAGGGTCATGAGCGCGCCGAGGATGAAGTTTCCCGTGACGCCGATCGCCAGCTTGGTCCCAGTCAGAGCCAGTGCTTCGCCCCCGGGGGCGAGGTTGAGCATCTGCGCTAGCACGACCAGCGACGCGCCCAGCAGGGCAGTTCCCATCCCCACTTGCACTTTGCGCCGCGAGAACCGGGCCACCACGCCCGCGCCTAGCCAGGCTCCTGCGCACGCTCCGCCAATCATGAGAATGAGCGTTTGAAACTCGACTCCGACGCCGGCAATGAACAAGACCGCTTGGACGATGGTTGGTCCGACATGCCCGACATTGAGGGTTCCTGGGATCTGCTGGTCTGGAACGAGCTTCCAATGCCTGAACGCGCTCGTCGTTGTCGCGAATGATCCAATCCCGAGCGTGTCGAAAAAGTTGGTGACGAAGCCGATGAGCATATGCAGGGCCGTCGGCTTGACCGGCTCACTGCTCCCATGCCCTCCTCCAGCGAGTCTCTGACGAGCGATGGTCCACCAGGCGCCGGCGTAGAAGGCCGTCATGGCGATCAGCGTGGTGAGGAGGATAGCGGTCGGGCTCATGCTGGTGAGATTATCTCAAAAGGGCCCAGGGCAGAGGGCGCAGGGCTTAGGGTGGGCAGAGGGCTTGCGCCTACCCCACAAACTTATAACCCGAGCCGTGGATGGTGAGGATGTGCTCGGGCGCGTGCGGTGACTTTTCGATCTTCTGTCGCAGTTTTGCCACGAAATTGTCGATGGTGCGAGTCGTCGGGAACTCCTCGTACCCCCAGACCTCGTTGAGGATCTGCTCACGCGTGACCACCTGCCCGATGTGCTGGACGAAGTAGCGGAGAAGATCGAACTCGCGCGCCGTGAACTCGATGCGCGTCTTGCCCCGCCGCGCCTGGTGAACCTTGAAGTCGATCTCGATGTCCCCGATGCGTACCAGGTCCACCGGGGTCGGCTTGTGCGACGTGGTGCGCCGCAGCACCGCGCGAACGCGCGCCAGCAGCTCGGTAATCGAAAAGGGTTTGGTGACGTAGTCGTCGGCGCCGAGCTCGAGGCCGAGCACCTTGTCGGTTTCCGCGGACCGAGCCGTCAGCATGACGATGGGCGTGGCGTTGGAGCGCGCGCGAAGCTCCCGGCACACGTCGAATCCGTTCTTGCGCGGCAGCATGACGTCGAGGATCACCAGATCGGGTCCGAAACTGGCGGCGCGCGCCAAGCCTTCGTCGCCGTCGGAGGCCGTCTGAACCTCGTAGCCTTCGAGCTCGAGGTTGTCACGCAGACCGAGCAACATCTGCGGTTCGTCCTCGATCACCAGAATCCGTGTCATCACGATCTCCGTCTGCGGTCGCGCCCGCAGCGATGGGGAAGTGCAGCGAAAACGTGCTGCCGCGATTGAGCTCGCTGTCGACTCGCACGAAGCCGCCGTGGCCGCGCATCGTGTGATCGACGATAGCCAGCCCCAGGCCGCAGCCCTGAGGGCCGCCGTCGAGACCGCTGTCGATACGATAGAACTTCCGGAAGATCTTCTTTTGTTCGCGGCGCGAGATGCCGATGCCCTGGTCGATCACGCTCACGCTCACATACTCTTTCTCGCGGCCGACGCGCACGTCGATGGTGCGCGAAGTACCGGAGTACTTGATGGCGTTGACGAGCAGATTTTCAACCGCCTGCTCCACGGCATCCTCATCGGCCATCACGGGTGGAAGGTTCGGCTCGACGTGTGTCTGGACCTGAAAAGGCGCCTGATTGAACTGACTGTTCATTTCCGAGAGCACTTGAGTGGTCAGCTTGCCGAGATCGGTCGGCGCCATCCGATATGGCCGCAGGCCGGCTTCCATTTTCGAGAAATCGAGGATGTTCTCGATCAGGCGGGTCAGCTTGCGCGCCTCGGTGTTGATGATGCGGTAGTACTCCTGCGCCCGCTCCTGGGTGCGAATCCGTCCGAGCTCGAGCGTTTCCGCAAACAGCTGGATGAGCGCGAGCGGCGTCTTGAGATCGTGGGAAACCGACGCGACGAAGTTCGACTTGAGCTCGGCGACCCGGACTTCGCGCGCCGCCGCGCCGGCAACGAAGAACACGCCGCCCGCCATCACGAGCGCGAGCACAATCATCAATGCCATCTGGGGACGCGTGCTCGCGCTGACAATCTCGGGAATCGTCTGCACCCCGTAGCCGCTGCGGACGCGCCAGGTCTCGCGCGCCTGTTCGTAGGGCGCCGCGTACTCGAGCAGTTCGCGGTCGAAGAAAACCAGCGGCAGGCTCTTCTCGTCGACGAACGACATCGAGGAGGGCGGCGCATTCGGCGTGGCAATGGTTCTGCCGTTGCCGTCGAGCATGTAGACTTCGAGCGGCGGGAAGCCGGCGAGTTGTTGCACTTCGGCCAGGCGTTTCTGAATGATGCCGGGGAAGTACACCGAACGGAGGTGCTCGGCATCGACCATGAAGCCGAGAAAGCCGGTGATGTAGTCGCGATTCTCGGGGGGGAATCGCAACTGGACCTGCACATACTTGTGCCGTCCGTCGATCACGGCCGGGAATGCGACGATGGCGCGACGCTGTTCGCCCATGACCCGCAGCATGGGGACCAACTGTGCGAGGCGGGACGGCGATTCCCGGAAGCGCTGTTCGAAGGCGCCGGCGGGCGCTTGAAGGCTCGCGCGGTCATACACCAGGAACTTGTCGAGTCGCCCTTCCGGGTTCTCGTTCCACAGCCAGAGTTCCTCGATGAACGGACTGCCCGCCAGCCCCTCGGTGAATACCGTGTCGAGCCAGGCGAAGTCTGGTGGATTCAAACGATTCTGCTGCCCCGGGCGCAGCAGGAGATCGATGTGAGGACGCTTGAGCACCTCTTCGATTTGTCGCGACAACGAATCGGCCGTGTCGTGGCTCAATTGACGCAACACGACCGCGGAAGCGGCTTCGAGATCGTTGAGCGACCGAAACTGAAAGTAGAACAGCACCGCCACCGGGATGGCCACGACGACTGCGAGGCCGGCCGCGAACCGCACCCCGCGGTCGTACAGCAGGTGGCTGAGGGCACTCGGCCGTGTGCTCGTCGAACGTCGGGACTCTGCCAGGGTCTGTTGAGGCGTCATCGGGTTCCCCTGCCATATACGCGAGCTGGAGGCCTGGCGTGTACGTGACCTGCCCTGCCTCGCAACTCGCTGGTCTTCTTTAGGCTTGGCGTGCCAGTTCGCCCGACAACCAATCGTTGACCTGCCTCCATCCCGGCAGCTCCGGACGATGGGTCAGAAGGGCCCATGCGATCGAGTTCGTATCCGCCAGCAGTTGCTGCCGATAGTCGTGCGGCAGGCCGCTCGTGGCCCGTTGCAAGTCGCGGATGGCGCCGGTGCCGTCGCCAACCGCCAGCCGACACAACGCTAAGCGGGTGGCCTGAACAGGGTTCCGTTCAGGATCTCGCTTCTGCCCCTCGACATACGCCGAGAGCGCCACCTGGTATCGCCCCAGCAAGAACAGCGTGTGTCCGAGATTGTAATAGCCAAAGGCCAGGTCCGGGGCCAGCTCGGTCACCCGTCGGAACGCCGCTTCCGACGCCGAGAGATTGCCCAACTCCCGGTTCACCACCCCCACGTTGTTCAAGGCTTGAGGGCTGGCCGGGTCGCAGCGAAGGGCCTGATTGAACGCCTCGAGCGCTTCTTCGGGACGATCCAGCTCACCGAGCGTGGCGCCAAGATTTGCCCAGGCCGGTGCAAAGTTCGGCAGGCGCTCGGCTGCCGCCCGGAACGACCGACTCGCACGTTCCATGTCGTCGCGGCGGAGCCACAGCTTGCCCTGCTCGAAGTGCGCGGCCGCCCAATCCGGCGCCTGGTCCAGCGCCTCGTCCAGATCGCGGGCCGCCGCGTCGAGGTCGTTGACCTCCATACAGGCGCTGGCGGTCGCCAGGAGCGCCGGGGCGACTCGGCCGTATTCGAGCGCTTGCACGCACAGGGCGAGACGTTCCGCGGGGTCAGCCACCCGAATTGCCTGGATCAGAAGTGTCATCGCCTGCGACCCAACCTGACCCGGAACCCCGCTTGAGACGCGCGCCGCGGCGGAGTCTTCCTCATCGTCCGTCCCATGTCCTTCGACCTGGAACAGGTCTCGCTTGAACACGTCCTGCGCGTACGTCTCGAGGCTCTCGGTGTCAGCAATTCCCAGCAGGAGCACATCGTGGCCGTCGAGCGCCTCGAGCCACGCCTGTGTCAGATAGCTGGCTTGGGTCGTGACCAACCGTGTGCCCGCAGTCTGCCGGTTGACGAACGCCTCATGAAAATCGGGCACTACAATAATTCCAGGGTCACTCGGGAGATCCAGTTCGAGCGGATAAGTGAACGGCCAGGTCTCCGCCGGCCAGACGGCGAGGGAGGCGCGGTTCGACGAGCTGGTCAGCCACTCATGACGCAGGCTCGATCTCAAGCCTTCAAACCCGCTCGAGCCCGGCCGCAGGAAAGCCACGCTGGGCAAGGCGCTCATCGGGATTCATTTTAGTCTCGCGGCCTCGCGGCACCCCGCACCTGTCGCACCCGTCGCACCCGTCACCCGTCGCACCTGTTACAACCCGTGACGGATTGCGCCGGCATCATTTCGTATAATTCCGGCAGTCCCCGCGCGTTCTCCCAGCCTGCGCCAGCCGGGCCGCGCCATTCTCGCGGATGGTGAATGACCGATATTGAGCCGACCGATAGCTCGACTGGGCGCCATAGGTTCTTCGTGCGCGCGATCGTCGCCATTCAGGCGACCATCGGCGCCGCCGTTGCCTTCGTGTTCGGCGCCCCGACCCTCTCACCGAGCTTCTTGCGGCGTCAGAACACCTGGCCGCGCACGGCCAGCCTGTTTGCTTGTGTTGTTGCCCGCCAACACATTCGAATTCCTGCTCGGATAGGGTTACCCTTTCTGGCAGCGCGGAAAGACGCGGGGAAATGAGGAAGGACCAATGCGTGGCGTTTCGGCTGCACTTATAGCTTTTGCATTCGCGCTTACATCTCTCGCAGTGGGCGTCGGCGCTCAGGCCACGGGCGGTAATCCCAAGGCCGCGGCGGTGAAGAACCCGGTGCCGGCGAATCCCGCGTCCATCAAAAAGGGGCAGCAGAATTACGACCAGGCCTGCCAACATTGCCACGGATCGAACGCCCAGGGCGATGGTCCGCTCGCCCCAACGAACCCGAGCCCCCCAAATCTCACCGATGACAAGTGGGATCACGGGTCGAGTGACGGTGAAATCTATTTCATCATCGCCAACGGGATCCCAGACTCCGAGATGAAAGGGGTCAGGAGCGAGATGACGGCCACCGACATGTGGCACATCGTCAACTACCTCCGCAGCATCGGTCCGAAGCCTCCACCGCGCTGACACAGGTGTGGTGACAACGCGCCGCAGGTTCCTCGCCCGCGCATTCCTTGTCTCCGGCATCGCTCTGGCCGCCGGCATCGGCTGTGGACTGTTCGAGAGCAACGTGCCCACGACCACCGCTCCACCTCTGCTGCCGGGCCAGAATGCGGATGTGTTTACGACGGCGCATCCGTCGATGGCTGCGGCGGTGAACGATTTCCTCGGCAGACGGCCAACCCCTGTACAACCGATCGAGTTCCCGCACGACGTGCACGTCAAGAAGGAAGATTTCGTGTACGGCGTACTGTCACGCGACCGTGACGACGGGTCCCGTGGCGGGGCTTCCAGGCGTCCGCACGTGCATGCTCTGTCACAACAGCATCGCGCGCGATAAACCGCGGATCCAGCAGATCACCGAGATGCGGAAGAAGGGCATCGACCTCGCGTGGCAACGCGTGTTTGGGTACCCTGCGGAGTCGCACGTGAAGTTCAATCACGCGCCGCACATCCGCGCCAAGGTGGAGTGCGCGACGTGCCACGGCAACATCGCGGAGCAGACGGTCGCTCAGCGCAACGTCGAAATGACCATGGGCTTCTGCGTGAATTGCCACAACGAACGGAAGGCGTCGGTCGACTGTCTGGCTTGTCATTATTAACCCCGCGGCTCGCTTCGGCTGCTACTCGCCGCGAGAGGTCGGGTCAGTCTGGTAGGGCGGGTGGGTCGGGTGAAGAGTCGCGACTTAACTGAATTGTCATTGAGCATTGGCATCGAGACATGGATCGACGTTCCTTCATCAAGCTCACAGCCGTGACCGCATCGAGTGCGGCGCTCGCCAGCTGCGGCAACCCGGAGAACGAGCTCATTCGCTTCGTTCCCGACGAAGACATCGTTCCGGGCGTGGCCGTTTGGAAGCCGAGCGTGTGCCCGCTCTGCGCATCTGGATGCGGCCTGACCGTGCGGGTCATGGATGCCGATGCCGAGGTCGTTCGCAACGGTCAGGCAGGGAGGGTGCGCATCAACGCGGCCAAGAAACTCGAGGGCAGCCCGGCACACCCGGTCAATCAAGGCGGCCTGTGCCCACGCGGCCAAGCGGCGATCCAGGTGACGTACCACCCCGATCGGATCACCCAGCCGCTCAAGCGCGCCGGCGAGCGCGGCGACGGTCGATATGAAGCGATTTCCTGGGATGACGCGATTGCGGAGGTCGTGTCGCGTCTCGACGCGCTCGAGGGTACCGCCAGCCGCCACCGGCTCGCGTTTCTCAAGAGGCCGACCTACAGTCATCGAACCGTCCTGATCGAGCAGTTTCTCGCCCGATATGGCGCGCCCAAGCCGGTCACCTACGAGCTGTTCGACAATGACGTGCTTCGGCGAGCCAACGCATTCAGCTTCGGTCGCGAGCAGCTCCCTACCTTCGATTTGCCGAATGCCCGGTACGTCCTTGGCTTCGGTGCAGACTTCCTCGGCACGTGGAATTCACCGGTGTCGCAGGGGCGCGGCTATGGGGTGATGCGGCAGGGGCGTCCCGGCATCCGCGGCACGTTCGTGCAGGTGGAATCACGCATGTCGCAAACGGGCGCAAACGCGGACGAGTGGGTGCCGGTGCGGCCCGGCACCGAGGGTGTGCTGGCGCTCGGGCTCGCGAACGTCATCATGGCCAGGAAGCTCCGTCCCGCTGAAGCCGGAGGCCGGGCGGGGTCGCTTATCGAGGGCTGGAGCACGGGTCTCGCCGCCTACACCCCTGAACAGGTGGAGAAGTTGACCGGGGTGGCCGCACGCCGCGTCGAGCGACTGGCGCGCGAGCTCGCCGAGAGGCGTCCTTCGGTTGCGATCATCGGTGGCTCGCCGCTTGCGCATACCAACGGCCTTTTCAGTGCGCTCGCCGTCAATGCGCTCAACGCGCTCATGGGAAGTGTCGAGCAGCCCGGCGGCATGTTCTTTACGCCACAGATCGATATCGCTCGTACCTTCCGGCTAAAGCCGGAAGCCACCGGGTCTCAAGGTACGTTTCGGCTGAAGCCGGAAGCCACCGGTTCTCAAAGTAGCTTCCGGAAGCCGGAAGACCGACAACTCGAACGCATCGCCGCCGACATACTCTCGGGCACGGACTCCTCTCCACAAGTGCTGCTCGTCGACAGCGCAAATCCGGTCTTCACGACACCACGTGCGTGGAGAGTTCGCGAAGCATTCCAGAAGATTCCCTACATCGCGAGCTTCGGCAGCTTCCTGGACGAGACCAGCAGTCTTGCGGATCTCGATCCTGCCGGACCACTCATTCCTCGAGTCGTGGGCCGAATCCGTGCCTGAATCGGGGGCGATGGTCGCCGTGGTCGGCGCTGCGACACCCGTCATGCAGCCGCTGCACCAGACCCGCGCGACCGGAGACGTGCTGCTCGCGATCGGCCGTGGCCTTCGACGTCCGCTCGAACTGCCGTGGCAAACGTTCGACGAGATGCTCGCCGCCACGTTCGCGGCGCTGCCCGCGCCGAGCGCTGACACCGACGCCTGGACCGATGCTCAGGAAAAGGGTGGCTGGTGGGGAACCCTTCCAGCCGGCCTGGTCACTCCGGCACCCGTGGTCACATCCGGCACCCGTACGGTGACGTTTGTGGAGCCGCAGTTCGACGGTGACGCGCAGCAATTCCCCTTTCACTTTCTGCCATACGCGTCGAGCGCTTTCCTCGACGGATCGCTCTCGCACCTCCCATGGTTGCAGGAGATGCCCGACCCGCTCACCTCTGCGATGTGGAGCAGCTGGGTCGAGATCAATCCCACCACAGCCGAACGCCTCGGTATCGGGCAGGGAGACGTGGTGGAGGTCACGTCGGCTCACGGCACCGTGCGCACGGCGGCCGTCGTCTCGCCGGGAATCGCGCCCGATCTCGTGGCGATGCCGGTCGGTCAGGGACATCGAGCCTTCACGAGGTACGCAAGCGGAAGAGGTGAAAACCCGATCGAGTTGCTGGCTTCAATCAGCGAGACAGCCACGGGCGCCCTGGCTTGGGCCGCGACGCGGGTGCGAGTCTCTCGCATCGGCGGGCCCGACGGGCGGCTCGTTCTGTTTGCAGGTGGACTGCGTGAGCATGAGGAACGCCGGACGATGAAGGAGACAGCCAATGCCTAGATGGGGAATGGCGGCCGATCTCGATCGATGCACGGGCTGTGGTGCGTGCGTGACAGCCTGCCATGCCGAGAACAACATCTCGACGGTCGGCGCCGATCAGGCGGCGCGTGGCCGCGCGAAGCACTGGATTCGGGTCGAGCGCTACTGGGAGGGCGACTTTCCTGACGTTCGGCTCAAATTTCGCCCCGTGATGTGCCAGCAGTGCGACAACGCGCCGTGCGAGCCGGTGTGTCCGACCTACGCCAGCCACCACACCGAGGACGGTCTCAACGCGCAGGTGTACAACCGCTGCATCGGCACCCGCTACTGCGCCAATGCGTGTCCATACAACGTACGGTTCTTCGATTTCTTCAACCCGTCATGGGACAAGCCGCTGCATCTGCAGCTCAACCCCGACGTCTCGCTGCGCAGGGTCGGCGTGATGGAGAAGTGCACGTTCTGTGTGCAGCGCATCAAGGCGGTGACGATTCAGGCGAAAGCTGAGGAGCGCGAGCTCCGGGACGGCGACATTCAGCCAGCCTGCGTGCAAGCCTGCCCGCCGAAAGCGCTCGTGTTCGGTGATCTCGAAGATCCCGAGAGCGAGGTGTCGCGACTCTCGAGATCGTCGCGCGGCAGCAAGCTGCTCGAGGACCTCGGCACGCGTCCAAAGGTGACGTACCTGAGCCGCCAGACATGAGTCTATCCACCATTCAGCGTGTCAACAGCGACTTGCTGCGGCCGCTGCTGCACACCTCGTGGAGGTTTTACCTCCTCGTCGCCTTCTTCGGAGGCATCGTCCTGACCGCGCTGGTGGCCTGGATGTCGCAGGCGTATTTCGGCTTCGGCGTCACCGGCATCAGGTGGCCGGTCTATTGGGGCTTCTACGTCACGAGCTTCGTCTTCTGGATCGGCATCAGTCATGCCGGAACGCTGATTTCCGCGATTCTTCGTCTCGTGAATGCCGGATGGCGCCGCCCCGTCACGCGGTGCGCCGAAGTGATCACGGTGTTCGCGCTGATGATCGGCGCGATGTTCCCGATCATCCACCTCGGGCGTCCGTGGCTGGCGTTCTGGCTGTTCCCGTATCCGAGCGAGCGCCTGATCTGGCCGAACTTCCGCTCACCGCTCGTCTGGGACTTCTTCGCCATCAATACGTATCTCACCGGCAGCGTGCTCTTCTTGTTCCTGCCGATGATTCCGGACTTCGCCATCGTGCGCGACAAGTCCACGGGGCTCAGGCATCGCATCTACAAGATTCTCGCGCTCGGGTGGCGGGGGACGCCGAAACAGTGGCACAGGCTCGAGACGGCGATGGCCATCATGGCCGTTGTCATCCTGCCGGTTGCGGTCTCGGTGCACACCATCGTGTCGTTCGATTTCTCGATGGCGCCCGTGCCGATGTGGCAGACAGCCATCTTCGGACCGTATTTCGTGGCGGGCGCGATCTTCAGCGGCATCGCCGCGCTCGTCATCGCGATGGCGGTCTTGCGCCGCTTCCTGCATCTTCAAGACTACCTGCAACCCTTGCACTTTCAGAACCTGGGGAAGCTCCTCCTCGTCATGGCTCTCCTCTGGGGCTACTTCGTGTTCAACGAGCGCCTCGTCACCTACTACGGGAACGAGCCGAGCGAGATGGCCGTCTTCTGGCAAACGCAGCGGGAGGACTTCGCCCCGCTCTACTGGACGATGGTCGTGTGCAACTTCGTCCTGCCGCTCGTGCTGATGGGCATCCGTCGGTTCCGCACGATCACCGGGTGCGTCATCGCCTCGCTTGGCGTCATCGTCGGGATGTGGCTCGAGCGGTTTCTCATCATCGTGCCCTCGCTCGGGCACAAGTACCTGCCCTACAGTTTTGGCAGCTATCGTCCGCAGCCGGTCGAGTTCATCATCGCCGGCGCGACCTTCGCCGCCATGACGCTGTTGTATGTGCTGTTCGCCAAGGTGGTGCCGATCATTTCGATCTGGGAGCTCAAGGCCGGCCCGCCCGCCGGAGGCGGGCGATCAACATCCTCGCCGGTCCGAGGCGGAGCCTCGCTGAGAGATGCACCCATGAAAGCTGTGTACGCGCTCTATCCGGACGGGCAGTCGGCGCAACAAGCCGTCAATCGCCTGAGGGCAGTCGGGCTCGCCGATCGGGAGATCACCGTGCTCTCCTCCCAGCCAATGGACGACTACGAGTTCGGCCAGATGGACAAGGCAACCTGGATGTGGTGGCTCGCCAGCGGCGGCGGCCTGCTGGGCATGATGGCGGCAATCTGGCTCTCGTGGCTGACCGAAACCTCCTGGCCCATCAACACCGGTGGGCTGCCGACGTTTGCCTGGTGGCCCAACCTCATCATCATGTTCGAGCTGACGATGCTCGGCGCGATTCTGGCCACGGTTGCGACGCTGGCGGTCAGCGCGCGTCTTGGCCCCAGCTCGAAGCTGTACGACCCCGAGGTGTCCGACGGAAAGATCCTGGTGGGGGTCGAGAATCCGCCTGAAACGACAGCCGGCGATCTGGAAGCTGCGCTAGGCGCCGCCCCCGGTGCGCAGATCAAGACGATCTGACCGTGGAGCCCACGAGTGCCGCAGCGGGCGGCTGAGCCACGTTCCACAACGCCAGGTCGTTTGATCTGTCTACTGCGATAGACAGATTCTAGCACCTCGGCTATCCTGATCTTGTGACCGCGAAGGACCTTCGGCGCATCCTGAGGTCCTTTGGTTGTGTCGAGACCCGGCAACGAGGTCGCATCTGCGCATCGAATGCGGCCAGTGTGTGACGACCGTGCCGGTTCATGCGGGCGAAGACATCGGGCCCGGTCTGCTGCACCGCATCGAGCGCGACTTGGAGCCGTGTCTCGGAAAGGGATGGTTGAAGAAGCCGTGAAGTCTTACCGCGTGACCTACGAGCGAGACGAGTCGGGCTGGTGGGTGGCCTCTGTCCGCGGTATACGCGGCTGCCACACGCAGGGTCGTACCGTCGACGAGACTCGGCGCCGCATCCGAGAGGCGCTGGACCTGTTCGTCGATGATGCGCGCAAGGTTCTCATCGTGGATGACGTGAAGCTGCCGAGTGCCGCAACCCGGGCGATTCGAGCGTACGCGACTCTTCGCAAGAAAGCCGACGAAGAAGACCGACGCGCAGCCGACGCGGCTCGACGTGCCGTTCGGATATTGCGAACGGGGAAACTGAAGATGAGCGCGCGCGACGCTGCTCGCCTTCTCGGGTTATCGCATCAGCGTGTGCATCAGATCACACAGGCCGAGGTCGAAGACCGCTGAGGGCATGCACGGGCAGTTGGGGCTGTCCGGCGCTCGCGCGGCGGCCACAAGCCGCGGCCTTATCTCACCGAGAGAAGTGGCTGGTCTAGCGCCGGGCGCCAGTCAGAACGCTACAACCACGCCCACACGGACGCGACGCCGTGCGAGAATTTCAGCCGGCCGATTCAGCGTCGGCCGATGGCATCGCCACCGAACGCCAGCACGGTCTCAGCGTTGGGGACGTTGAAGACGTCGAGCTGCGGCTCGATCCGGAGGCGATCGGCCAGCCCGATGCCACGTTTTGTTCGTCTGCTCGCCTACCATGACAGGCGGAACCCGATTCGTCCCGTAAACGGCGCCAGAATGAGAGTCGGGCGCAGAAAGTCGGGGCCCGTCGTCCTGGTGATCAACTCCGATCGATGGTTGTTGGCGACGTTGAAGAAGTCGACGAACGCGCGCAGGCGCGCGCGGCTTGACACAGGGAACGTCTTTTCTGCCCGCACGTCGAACACCCAGATGTTGTCTTCGCGCCGGCAGATGCTCGTGCCCGATGGCCAGAATGCCCAGTTCGGCGCCGATCGGTTGGTGTATGCAAGCGCGAGAGGAGAAGTCTTCAGCGTGCCGTTCGATCCAGTCAGCCTGAGGACCACCGGGCCGCCAGCCGCGCATCGTGAACGGCCAGGCTCGTCGCTCGCGGGCCACGTCGCGCTCAGCGTCTCGCGGAACAGCACGCTGGTGTATCTGCCGCTGCAAACGTTTCCGCGCCGGCTGGCAATCGTCGACCGACGCGGAGTTGTCCAGCCCATTCTGGAAGCGCCCGTTCGCGAGTACGACACGCCGAAGCTGTCTCCCAATGGGTCGCAGCTCCTACTCAGCGTCAGGGCAGGCGGCATCGAGCAGGACGTGTGGGTGTACGACCTGCGCCGCCGGACGCTTCGCCGCGTGACCTTCAACGGCAACAGCCGTCGCGCCCTCTGGACGCCGGACGGACTTGGCGTGACGTTCGACCGCCGACGCAGCTCGCAAGACGGCTCGCAGGACAACGCGTTCCTGATGTCCACGTCCGCGGAGCACGATGCGGCGGCGACGCAGATCACGCACGGGACGATCCTTGGCTACGGCAGCGCCGGTGGATGGCTGGGCAACGACTTCCTCTACACCAAGGTCGATCCGCAAACGTCGGGCGACATCTGGATCGTCACGCGCGGCCGCCCCGAAACGGCGCGTCCGCTGATCGTCCGGGAGCGCGTGCAACGGGGCCGGCCGTCGCCGGACGGCCGATGGCTGGCGATCGTTTCCGACGAAACCGGCGTCAACGAGGTGTATCTCACGACGCTCCCGACGCCAGGCCCGCTCACCAGGATCTCCTCGGGCGGCGGCACTGAGCCGGTCTGGGCGAAGGCGAGCGACCAGTTGTTCTTTCGGAAAGACGGCGAAATCTTCAGCGTCCAGGTGTCGAAGACTGGGCTTCCCGGGCCGGCCCGGTCGACCGGGATCAAGGGATTTGCCGCAGGCCCGGATCCCCATTTGTCTCAATACGACGTCTTCGCCGATGGTTCATTCGTGATCCTGCAGGACGAACGCCCACCGACCGTACCGAAGCCCACCGTGGTGCTGAACTGGGCGCGTGCGCTCGCGAGGTAGGCAGATCAAGACGATCTACCTTGGAGCTCAGTACCGGCCTGAGTCCAGCTCTACCGAGCCGAGTCGTTCGAACAATGCATTTCAGGTATGCCTGCCAGCGGTCCCGCAAATGCCCCCGGCTGATGTCGTCAATTCTCCTCTTTCCGTCTTGACGAAGTGCGTGCAGCCCCTTTACCCTCAAGCCACTTTCTCCTCATAGCGGTCGTAGCGCTCTTCTCCTCGTTTCTCTGTTGATTTGCTTTTCGGGCCGCGAGCCCAAGGAGTCAGCGATGCGCAGAAACCTGGTGGCGGCGACGCTCTTTCTGTGGGTAATGGCGCTCCCTGCGATTGCACTTGCTCAGAGTGCGATTGCCGGAACCGTGAAGGATTCCTCGGGCGGCGTCCTTCCGGGGGTGACGGTCGAGGCGATGAGTCCCGTGCTCATCGAAAAGGTCCGCACCGTGACGACCAACGAGCAAGGACAGTTCACGATCGTGGACCTTCGTCCTGGGGTTTACACCGTGCGACTCACCCTCGCCGGGTTCAATGCGTTCGTGCGCGAAGGGCTCGAGCTGCCCACCGACTTCACCGCGACCATCAACGTCGAGATGCGCGTGGGGATTCTCGAGGAGACGGTGACGGTCACTGGCGAGTCGCCCGTCGTGGATGTCTCGAGCACGGCGCGCGTCCAAGTGCTCGATCGCGATGCGCTCGATGCGCTCCCCACCGGCCGGAGCATCTATTCAATGGCGCAGCTCGTGCCGGGCGTCCTGCTCAACCAGCCCGACGTCGGCGGCTCACGCGCGATGCAACAGACCTATATGTCCACACGCGGCCTGACCTCGGCCAACAACATCGTCCAGGTGGACGGGATGATGATCAACGGCCTCGACGGTGACGGCGCCGTTCAGCAGTACATCAACAACGCCTTCGTTCAGGAGATGACCTATCAGACGGCCGGAGCCGGCGCCGACGTCTCACCGGGCGGCGTCAGAGTCAACATCATCCCGCGTGACGGCGGCAACGAGTTCCACGGGTCGTTCTTCGGCGCGTGGAACGACGGCTCGTGGCAATCAAACAACCTGGACGACGAGCTGCGCGCGCTCGGTTTGAACAACGTGGACGAAATCAGCAAGGTCTGGGACTTCAACTTCGGGATCGGAGGTCCCATCCTGCGTGACAAGCTCTGGTTCTACGGCTCGCTGCGCCATTGGGGAGTCCACGACTTCAAATCAGGGACATATGACGTGCCAAGTGGGGCCAACGTCGCCCAGTGCTTGAGCGGCGCCATCGCCTGCGACCAGGGCGTCGACGATCAGCAGATCAAGAGCGCGGTCGTGCGCCTGACGTGGCAGGCAAGCCCGCGCCACAAGATCAGCGTGTACTTCGACGAGATCGACAAGTTCCGCGGTCACGGGATCACCACCGGGAACGTGACCGATATGCTGACGGCCTCGCAGATCTGGACGTCGCCGCTGTACAACGACGCGTCGATCAAGTGGACCAGCCCGCTGACGAACCAGCTCCTCCTGGAAGCGGGCTTCTCGATGAACTACGAGCAGTACGTCATCGTGAACCAGGACGGCATCAACCAGGAGCGCGGCACGCCGGCGTGGTATGCCGGCACGAGCAAGTTCGACATTAGCCGGTCGACGCTGTGGGGCGGGATCGGCAGCGGACAGGGCGGCCGCTACCCCGATCGCTACAACTTCGCGGCCTCGGCCTCCTATGTCACGGGCTCACACAACGTCAAGGCAGGCTTCCAATACAACTTCGGCCCCTACGAAAACACCCGTGACACCAATGCCGACCTGCAGCAACGGTACACAAACGGGGTGCCCACCTTGGTCCGTGTCTCCAACACACCGATTCGCTCCCTGGAGCGACTGAACGCCGATCTCGGTATCTACGCGCAGGATTCCTGGTCGCTGAATCGGCTGACGCTGAACTACGGGATTCGCTGGGAGTATCTCAGCCACGAGGTCGCGGAGCAGTTTTCTCCGGCTGGTCGCTTCATCGGTGAGCGGCGGTTCGACGCTATACCAATGCCGACCTGGAAGGACTTCGCGCCGCGGTTCGGCGTCGTCTACGACCTGTTTGGCGATGCCAAGACGGCGCTCAAGTTCGGTTTCAACCGTTACAACGAGTCGCGGACGACGCAGTTTGCGACCCGCTACAACCCGCTCCAGGTGCTGACGCAGGACCTTTCCTGGACAGACCTCAACACCGACGACATCGCCCAAGGCGAGCGGGGCTGCGTCTACCTGACGCCAGGCTGCGAGATCAACTTCGCGCAATTGCCGACGACGTTCGGAACCCCCAGGCTGAACATCGTTGATCCGGATTTCAAGCGCGTCTACAACCTCGAGACCACAGCCGGTATCCAGCACGAGTTGATACCGCGCGTGTCGGTGGGTGCCAATTGGTACAGGCGGTCGTTCCACCGACTGCGCCTGACCGACAACCTCCTCCGGACGATGAACGACTACCGGGCGTACAACGTGTTCCATCCGATGACGGGTCAGCCGTTCACAATTTATGATGTGTTGCCGGTCGCGCTGCCTCGGGTCGAGAACTTCGACACGAACTCGGACGGCCGCAGCCACGTCTACAACGCCTTCGATCTAACCATCAACACGCGTCTTCCAGGAGGCGCGATGCTCTTCGGCGGGTATGTCACCGAGCGCAACATGCGCAACATCTGCGACGAGCCCGACGATCCGAACATGATGCTCTTCTGCGATGACTCGCAGAACGACATTCCCTACCGACAGGCGCTGAAGCTGTCGGGCACCTACCCGTTGGGTTGGGGCATCACCGTCAGTGGCACGTGGCAGGACCTCGCCGGCCGGCCGCTCGGCCTGACGACGACGACCGGCCCCGGTCCGGGTGGGCCGTCCCAAAACAAGATCAGCGGTCCGGGCTACGGCGACACCGGCAGCCCGGTGGGAACGAACTGGTTCCTGACCAATACGACTCGCTATCCGGCCAACTGCCCTGCCCCGTGTCCGGCGGGACAGCTCGTCTTCCCGAACGCTGACGCCCGCCTGGCCTCGGCGTCGGTGGAGGTTCCTATCGTCGCGCCTGGGACTGAGTTCCTGCCTCGCCTGCGGCAGCTCGACTTGAGCTTTGCCAAGTGGTTCGGTCTCTGGAGTAGCTCGCGCATCCAGGGCCAAGTCGATATCTTCAACGTGTTCAACGCGAACACGACTGCTGCGGTCCGCTCGACCCGCTTCGACACCTCCGCCTACGCGCTGCCGGCCAGCGTGCTGCAGGGGCGCATGATTCGGTTGGGCGTGCAGCTGAGGTGGTGAAGGGCCCAGGGCCCAGGTCCCAGGGCACAGGGTAGGGCGCGGGCCAGGGAGTGAATCCCTGTTCCCCCCTGATCCCTGTGCCCAGGGCCCTGTGCCCTTCAAGGAGCCACCCGCGGCTTTGCGTCTCCCTGGTGGCAGGTAAAGCAAGTCACGCGGCCAAGGGTCGATTCGCCCTCGGCCGGTTTGTGCGCCTCGAAGAATTGTGTGTTGATCGCCTTGGTCATCTCGATCATTTGGCGCGCTCTGACTTTGCGTGGATTCTCATCGCTGGCAAAGTTGCCCTTAGGCATGTGACAGCCGCCGCAGCTCACGCCAATGGCCTGAACGAAGTGCTGCATTTCCCGTTCGAATTCAGGCACGGTCAGCCCCGTCAGCACCTTGACGGTGGGGCTCTCGACCTTGTTGGGGATGGCCGGCGGCTGGCCCCGCAGGGTCTCGCTAAGTGCCATCGACATCAGTATCGCCAAAGCACCCGTCAGTTTCATTGATCTCCAGGAGCGGCCGACCGGGCGGCAAGCGCCGGTAGGGTAGCACGGCGGGGAGGGCACAGGTCACAGGGCTCAGGGCCCAGGGAGCGCACGAAGGCTCCGTTGGGGCCCTGCACCCAGAGCCCTGTGCCCTGCCCCCAAGGTTTGCAGCCGTGAGACAGGCCGTGCTATATTTCGTAGGTTCTCGTGGAGCCTGGGACACCCTATCTAGGCTCCTTCCAGCATTGTGACGCTCCGGTTCTCGGGGCTCTGGCCGCCACTTGCGCCGGAGATTCCTCCAGGAATAGGAAAGGAATAGCGTCCGCCAATGCCGATGACACACAAGGAGTAGGGTTTATCGCTTCGGGTGCCAAGCTGTTCACACGAACAGGCTTCTAGGCCCGTTGCACCAGGTATGCGGAGCTGGCATCCGCGTAGCTGGATGTTTTGCCGCTGAATCCTGGTCCGCGGAGTGCGACCGGTCGATTTTGTGGCGTGGAGTGCTCGTGCCGACGATCAGTCAGCTTGTCCGCAAGGGACGTGAGCAGGTTCGCTGGAAGACCAAGAGTCCGGCGCTGCAGGAAAGCCCGCAGAAGCGCGGCGTCTGTGTGCGCGTCTTCACGCAGACGCCGAAGAAGCCGAACTCCGCCCTGCGCAAGGTGGCGCGCGTCCGGCTGACCAACGGCATCGAGGTGACGACCTACATCCCCGGTGTTGGTCACAACCTTCAAGAACACTCGCTCGTGCTGATCCGGGGCGGCCGTGTGAAGGATTTGCCCGGCGTTCGCTATCACGTCGTGCGTGGCACGCTCGACGCGGTCGGGGTCCAGGGCCGCAAGCAGGGTCGATTGAAGTACGGCGCCAAGCGTCCCAAGCAGTAGGAATCGACGATGCCTCGACGAAGAGAAATCCCAAAGCGCGACATCCCGGCGGACGCGCTGTACAACAGCTCGCTGGTGACGAAGTTCATCAACACGATCATGTTGGAGGGCAAGCGCTCGACGGCCGAGCGCATCCTCTACCAGAGCTTCGACATCATCAAGGAGCGCAGTGGCGACGATCCGCTGAAGGTCTTCAAGAAGGCCGTGGACAACGTGAAGCCCGCGCTCGAGGTCAAGTCCCGTCGTGTGGGTGGCTCCAATTATCAGGTGCCGATCGAAGTCAATCCCAATCGGCGGCTGTCGCTGAGCATCCGCTGGC
The DNA here is from genome assembly GCA_963802675.1 of uncultured Acidobacteriota bacterium. Classification (GTDB taxonomy): domain Bacteria; phylum Acidobacteriota; class Vicinamibacteria; order Vicinamibacterales; family UBA2999; genus JACCSI01. The sequence continues at coordinate 504,896 of CAWDJL010000009.1, read as the reverse complement.
TGGTGAGTTATGCGCGCTCGCGCGGCGACGGCAAGACGATGCAGGAAAAGCTCGCGAATGAGCTGCTCGACGCCGCCAACCTGCGTGGCGGAGCCGTGAAGAAGCGCGAGGACACGCACCGTATGGCCGAAGCCAACAAGGCCTTTGCGCATTACCGGTGGTGATGAGATAGCGAGGTCCACGGTCCACGGCCCCCGGTCTACGGCAAGGCTGAGAGCACCGCGGGCCTTTACCGTAGACCGTGGACCGTAGACCGTAGACGACAGCTTTATAGACGCAATGGCACGGCAAGCTCCGTTAGAACGCACCCGGAACATCGGCATCATGGCTCACATCGATGCCGGGAAGACGACCACCACCGAGCGGATCCTCTTCTACACCGGAATTACGTACAAGATCGGCGAGGTCCACGAAGGCACGGCCGTCATGGACTGGATGGAGCAGGAACAGGAGCGCGGAATCACCATTACATCCGCCGCGACCACGTGCTTCTGGCGCGACCACCGGATCAACATCATCGACACCCCGGGCCACGTCGACTTCACGGTCGAAGTCGAACGATCGCTGCGCGTCCTCGACGGCGCCTGCGCCGTGTTCGACGCCGTGTCAGGGGTCGAGCCGCAGTCGGAGACGGTGTGGCGTCAGGCCGACAAATACCGTGTCCCGCGCATTTGCTTCGTCAACAAGATGGACCGCGTCGGCGCCGACTTCAAGGAGACGCTGGCACAGATCGAGACCAAACTGCAGGGCAATCCGGTCGCCATCCAATTGCCGATCGGCGCGGAGGACAAGTTCGTCGGCGTTGTCGATCTCGTGCGGATGAAGTCGATTACGTACAAGGACGAGACCATGGGCGCCGACTACGTCGTCGGCGAGATTCCGGCCGACATGATGGCCGAGGCCCAGACCTATCGCGAGAAACTGATCGAGAAGGTCAGTGAGGCCGACGACAAGCTGCTCGAGAAATACCTGGCGGGCGACACCATTTCCGAAGACGACATCCAGGCAGCCCTTCGCAAGCGAACGATCGAATCGGTTCGCAAGGAAAGCGCTCCCTTCGTTCCTGTCATCTGCGGCACGGCGTTCAAGAACAAGGGCGTCCAGCTGCTGCTCGACGCGGTCGTCGACTACCTGCCGTCGCCTCTGGATATTCCCGCGGTGACCGGCCTCGACCTGAACTCGAAGGAAGAGGGCGCCCTCACCGAGCGGAAGGTCGACGACAAGCAGCCGTTCTCAGCGCTGGCGTTCAAGATCATGACGGACCCGTTCGTGGGGCAGCTGACGTTTTTCCGCGTCTATTCGGGGACGTTGGCCACCGGCACCTCGGTGCTCAACGCGACCAAAGGCAAGACCGAGCGAATTGGCCGCCTGTTGAAAATGCACGCGAACAAGCGTGAGGAAATCAAGGAGGTCTTCGCCGGTGACATTGCCGCGGCGGTTGGGCTGAAGTTCGTGACGACCGGCGATACCTTGTCCGACGAGAAGAAGCCGATCCTCCTCGAGTCGATGACGTTCCCAGAGCCGGTCATCTCACTCGCGATCGAGCCGAAGACCAAAGCCGACCAGGAAAAGCTCGGCCAGGGGATGGCGAAGCTCATGGCGGAGGACCCGACCTTCCGCGTGCGCACCGATGAACAGACCGGTCAGGTCGTGATCGCCGGCATGGGCGAGTTGCACCTCGAGATCATCGTCGACCGCCTCAAGCGTGAGTTCAGCGTCGAGGCCAGTGTCGGTAAGCCACAAGTCGCCTACAAGGAAACCCTCACGGCACCAGCCGAAGGCCATGGCCGGTTCGTCCGGCAGACGGGTGGCCGCGGTCAGTTTGGTGAAGCCAAGATCCGGTTGCTGCCACTGCCGCCGGGGACCGGTTACCAATTCGAGAACGAGATTGTCGGCGGGTCGATCCCGAGGGAATACATCAAGCCCATCGACCAGGGCATTCAGGAAGCCCTGACGCGGGGCGTCCTGGCAGGCTATCCGATCGACGATGTGCGGATCGAGTTGTACGACGGGTCGTTTCACGAGGTGGACTCGTCGGAAATGGCGTTCAAGATCGCCGGTTCGCTGGCGTTCCAGGACGCGGCCAAGAAGGCGCGTCCGGTCTTGCTCGAGCCGGTGATGCGCGTCGAAGTCGTCGTGCCGAAGGATTATCTCGGCGACGTGATGGGTGACCTGGCGTCTCGTCGCGGCAGGATTCAGTCGCAGGAAGACCGTGGCGGCACGCAGATCATTTCGGCGCGCGTGCCGCTGAGCGACATGTTCGGATACGCCACGGAACTGCGCTCGCGAACGCAGGGCCGTGCGACCTACTCGATGCACTTCGATCGCTACGAGCAGGCGCCGGCGCAGGTGAGCGAAGAAGTGATCGCACGCGTGCAGGGGACCAAGTAAATGCTGGGTGACAAGATTCGCATTCGTCTGAAGGCCTACGACGCGCGCGTGCTCGATCAGAGCACCGGAGAAATCGTGGAGACGGCCAAGCGCACGGGCGCGCGACTCGCCGGTCCAATCCCGTTGCCGACCGAGATCAACAAGTGGACTGTCCTGCGCTCGCCGCACGTCGACAAGAAGTCGCGCGAACAGTTCGAAGTTCGGACCCACAAGCGCCTGATCGACATCTTCGAGCCGACCCCGCAGACCGTGGACGCGCTGATGAAGCTCGATTTGCCGGCTGGGGTCGATGTCGAGATCAAGGCGTTTGGGAAGGACCACAAGTAGGGCGCAGGGATCAGGGCGCAGGGCGCAGGGATCAGGGCGCAGGGCGCAGGGATCAGAGCGCAGGGCGCAGGGTTGGGCAAAGGGCTTAGGGCATAGCGGACATAGGTTCAGGGGAAGGTGTGCTGGGTTCAATCCCTGCGCCCTGTGCCCTTGGCCCCGTGCCCTTCAAGGATCGAGCAATGGTTACAGGAATCATTGGCAAGAAAGTCGGCATGACGCAGCTGTTCCTCGAGGACGGCACGGTGGCCCCTGCGACAGTGCTCCAGGCGGGCCCGTGCGTTGTCGTGCAGGGGAAGAATGCGGAAAGCGACGGCTACGAGGCCGTTCAGATCGGGCTGGTGGAGAACAAGCCCTATCGTGCCAACAAGGCAATCGCCGGCCTGTTCAAGAAGGCCAACGTGCCGCCGACGCGTGTGCGCCGCGAAGTGCGTTTGGCCAAGGGCGCCGAAGCGCCGAAGCTCGGCGAGCAGGTGCTGTGCTCGATTTTCGCGGCCGGCGAGCGTGTCGACGTCGTCGGCACGAGCAAGGGCAAAGGCTTCCAGGGCACCGTCAAGCGTCACCACTTCCGCGGTGGCGACGACACGCACGGCTCGATGTTCCACCGCGCCCCCGGGTCAATTGGCGCGTCGTCCTATCCCTCGCGCGTCCTCCCCGGCATGCGAATGCACGGGCATATGGGCGTCGATCGCGTGACGACGAGGAACCTCAAGGTGTTGAAGGTGGACGCGGAGAACCACGTGATCGTCGTTCGCGGTGCGGTGCCGGGCGCCAACGGTGGCTACGTCCTGATTCGCAAGGCCGTGGCCGCCAAGCCCGAACCGCAGCCGCAGCTGCAAGAGAAGCCGAAGAAGGGCAAGAAGTAGGGTGCCTGGGGTGCCTGAGGCGCCTGAGGTGCGGCGGGGAGAACAATGACTGTTGACGTCGTCAATAACGAGAACCAGAAGGTCGGTTCGCTCGACGTGAGCGACGAGGTCTTCGGTGGTCGCGTGAAGGTCGATTTGATTCACGAGTCGGTCGTTCGAGCCAACGCGGCGGAACGGCGCGGCACGCACGCAACCAAGACCCGGGGCCGGGTGAGCGGCAGCGGTAAGAAGCCGTGGCGTCAGAAGGGCACTGGTCGGGCGCGCGTCGGTGAGATTCGAAACCCGTTGTGGCGCAAGGGCGGCACGGTGTTTGGTCCGCAGCCGCGCAGCTATGAGTTTCAGTTGCCCAAGAAGGTCGAAAAGGGCGCGCTCCGCGCCGCACTCTCGGCCAAGCTCCAGGGCGGCGAAGTGGTCGTCGTCGATGCCCTTTCGGTGAGTGCGATCAAGACCAAGGCGGCGGTGGCGTTGCTGAAGACCCTTGGTGTCGACGGCAAAGCGCTGATTGTCGATGTGCATCCTGACGAGAAGTTGGCGCTGTCGGTGCGAAACATCGCAGGCGTGCGCGTGTTGGCGAGCAACCGAATCACGGCGCGCGATGTGATCGACACGCGCAAGATCGTGGTGACGCAGGCCGCGCTCGAGAAGCTTCAGGACGTGCTGTCATGAAATTGACCGAAGTCATTCGCCGCCCGCTCGTGACCGAGAAGACCACGACGCTTCGCGAGGACGGACGCACGGTCGTGTTCGAGGTCGCGCGCGATGCGACCAAGGTTGACATCCGACGCGCGGTCGAACAACTACTCGGCGCCAAGGTGTCCGACGTGCGCACCGCAAACGCCCACGGAAAGATGAAGCGTCAAGGCCGATTCGTCGGCCGCCGCGCGGATTGGAAGAAGGCGTATGTGAGGCTTCGGGAAGGCGCGAAGCTTCCGGACTTTTTGGAAGGCACCTAGACAAAGTGTTCAGTTGCCAGTTACCAGTTCAAAGGCTCTTTCAGCTGCGCAATTCCAGCAGCTCGCCCTTTGAACTGATAACTGGGCACTGACAACTGATGCAAGAGGCACGGTTTTATGCCGATCAGAAAATACAAGCCCACGTCGCCTGGTCGCCGGCAGATGTCGGTGCAGACCTACGACGAAATCACGGCCACCGAGCCGTATCGTCCGCTGACCGAGACGTTGAAGAAGTCGGGCGGTCGCAACAACACCGGCGAAATCACGATGTGGTGGCGCGGGGGCGGCCACAAGCGGCTGTATCGCATCATCGACTTCAAGCGCGACAAGAAGAACATTCCGGGCACGGTGTCGACGATCGAGTACGACCCGAATCGCTCGGCACGGATTGCGCTCGTCACGTACGCAGACGGCGAGAAACGTTACATCCTGCAGCCGGTCGGCATGAAGGTGGGCGACACGATCATCTCGGGGGAGGCAGCGGACATCCTGCCGGGCAATGCGCTGCCACTGAGCAACATCCCGTTGGGCACCATGGTCCACAACGTGGAGCTGAAGCCCGGACGCGGGGGGCAGATGGCGCGGAGCGCCGGGGCGGCTGTGCAGGTGGTCGCCAAGGAAGGCGAATACGTGTCGGTGAAGATGCCTTCCGGAGAGATTCGCAAAGTGCAGCACCACTGCTACGCCACGATTGGCCAGGTGGGTAATCTCGACCACGAGAATGTCTCGGTTGGGAAGGCCGGTCGCACGCGATGGAAGGGCAAGCGGCCGCACGTGCGCGGCGTGGCCATGAACCCCGTCGATCATCCGCTGGGCGGTGGTGAGGGCAAGACCTCCGGTGGCCGTCACCCCGTGACGCCGTGGGGTGTGCCCACCAAGGGCTACAAGACCCGCACGCGCAAGCCGAGCGACAAGTTCATCGTGCAACGGAGACCGAAGTAAACAGACTGCAGCCAGTTGCCAGTGGCCGGTGGCCGGTCAAGAACTGGAGACCGCCAACCGGGAACTGGCAACCGGCAACCGGTAACTGACAGCGAAGAAACCGATATGAGTCGTTCACTGAAGAAGGGGCCGTTCGTCGATACGCACCTGCTCGAGAAGGTCGAGTCGATGAATCGCACCAATGAGAAGAAGGTCATCAAGACCTGGTCGCGCCGTTCGACGGTCATCCCGGAGATGGTGGGCCACACCTTGGCCGTGCACAACGGGCGGAAATTCGTGCCGGTGTACGTCACCGAGAACATGGTCGGGCACAAACTCGGCGAGTTCTCACCGACGCGCCAGTTCAAGGGACACGCGGCCAAATCGGACAAAGCCGCCTCGGCGGCGCCAGCGGCCGCGCCGCCGGCGGCCCCACAAGGAAAGGCGTAGCGTCATGATTCGCGCCCAGGCGACCGCCAAGTATCTGCGCACCTCGGCTCAGAAGGCCGGCCTGGTGCTGGATCTCATTCGCGGCAAGGACATCAACCTGGCGCTGTCGGCGCTGCAGTTCAGTCGCAAGTCGGTGGCTCGCGACGTGGCCAAGGTGCTCCGCTCCGCGGTGGCCAACGCACAGCAGAAGGAAGGCTTTGGTGGCGATGTCGAGCGGCTGTTCGTTTCGAAGTGCCATGCCGACAACGGCCCGTCGCTGAAACGCGTGCGGCCGGCGCCCATGGGCCGCGCCTTCCGCATCGTCAAGCGGACGACCCATCTCACGGTGGAGGTGACCGAGCGGCCGCAAGTCGTGGCCGCCGTGGGAACCGAGGCGACGGGCGCGAAAGCGGCGAAAGCGCCGAAAGCGCCACGGACGGCGAAGAAGAGTGCGACAGGGTCGGCGAGCGGTGGGCGGGCCAAGAAGACGGCCGCCAAGCGCGCGAAGGCCGCAACTCGGTAGGAACAGGAGAGAGCTGTGGGCCAGAAAGTCCACCCGTACGGATTCCGGATCGGGTTCAACAAAACCTGGAAGTCACGTTGGTTTGCCGACAAGGACTATGCGTCGCTGCTGCACGAGGACCTGTCGCTCAAGCGCGACCTGAAGAAGCGGTTCCAGCATGCTGGCGTCGCCAAAGTCGAGATCGAGCGCGCCGCGAACAAACTGAAAATCGACATCCACACCTCGCGTCCCGGCATCATCATCGGTCGCAAGGGGCAGGAAGTCGACAAGCTGAAGCAGGAGATCCAGAAGCGGACCAGCCGTGAGGTCTTCATCAACATCCAGGAGATCCAGAAGCCCGAGCTCGACGCGCAGCTGATTGGCGAGTCGGTGGCGATGCAGCTCGAAAAGCGCGTGGCGTTCCGCCGCGCGATGCGGAAGGCGGTGGAATCCGCGCTGCGCTTCGGAGCGCGCGGCATCAAGGTCCGCGTGTCGGGCCGGCTGAACGGCGCCGAGATTGCGCGTTCGGAGTGGTACCTGCACGGCCAGCTCCCGCTGCAAACGCTGCGCGCCGACATCGACTATGGATTTGCGGAAGCCAACACCACCTACGGCCAGATTGGCGTCAAGGTGTGGCTCTACAAGGGCGAGCGACTGACGCCGCGTGTCGGCCGCGAAGAGGAATACGGCGGCCGAGTCGATCGTGGCGATCGGGATCGCGGTCCGCGCCGCGATCGCCCACGTGGGGAGATGAGATAAACGGTCCGGACGGCCTACGGCCCACGGAGAACCTCCGTGCCTGTAGACCGTAGGCCGGAGACCGAGAGCGAGCGAAGCGAGACGCACTATGTTGATGCCGAAGAAAGTCAAGTACCGGAAACAGCAGCGCGGCCGGATGACCGGCAAGGCGTGGCGCGGGGGCACGGTCGCATTCGGCGACTACGGCCTCAAGGCCATGGAACCGTGCTGGCTGACCGATCGGCAGATCGAAGCCGCGCGTGTGGCGATGACTCGATTCATCAAGCGCGGCGGCAAGATTTGGGTACGGGTCTTCCCCGACAAACCCGTCACGAAGAAGCCGCAGGAGACGCGCATGGGTAAAGGCAAAGGCGCGCCCGAAGGCTGGGTGGCGGTGATCAAGCCGGGCCGCATCCTGTTCGAGATGGAAGGCGTTGCAGAGGTCGAAGCCAAGCGCGCCATGGTGCTCGCCGCCGCCAAGCTTCCGATCAAGACGAAGTTCGCCACGCGGTTTGGCCAGGAGACGGTGTCATGAAGGCGGTTGAGCTGAGGGAAATGGACAGCGACGAGCTGCGAGTCAAGGTCAAGGAGCTCGACGACCAGCTGTTCCGCATGCGGATTCAAAAGTCGATGGGGCAGCTCGAGGCACCCGGCAAGATTCGGTCCGTGCGCCGGGACCTGGCGCGTGTGCAGACCGTCCTGAGGGAGAAGGCGAAGTAACCATGAGCGCGAAAGCGGAACTGCAGGGCGTGGTTGTCAGTGACCGAATGCAGAAGAGCGTTGTCGTTGCCGTTGAACGACGCGTCCAGCACTCGGTCTACGGCAAGACCCAGAAGCGAACGTCGAAGTTCCTCGCTCACGACGAGGAGGACGACGCCAAGGTGGGTGACAAGGTGGCGATTGTGGAGACGCGGCCGCTGAGCCGACGCAAGCGCTGGGCGGTCACGCGCGTGATCGAGCGCGCGCCCGAGGTATAGGGGAGGAGCGCCATGATTCAGATGCGAACGATCCTCGACGTCGCGGACAATTCCGGGGCGCGCAGGGTCTCGATGATTCAGCCGCTCGGGGGGTCGGCCGGACGCTATGCGCGGCTGGGCGACACCATCACCGCCAACGTCAAGGAGGCAGCGCCCGAATCGAACGTGAAAAAGGGCACCGTCGTGAAGGCCGTGGTCGTGCGCGTGCGCAAGGAGCAGCGACGCAAGGACGGCAGCTATATCCGGTTCGATCGCAACGCGGTCGTGCTCATCAACGACCAGGGCGAACCGATCGGGACCCGCGTCTTCGGGCCGGTGGCCAGCGAGCTCCGCGAGCGCAAGTTCATGAAGATCATTTCGCTGGCGCCGGAGGTTCTGTAATGGCGTCGATTCGCAAGAACGACATGGTGGCGGTGCGGACGGGCAAGGATCGCGGCAAACGCGGGCGAGTCATCCGCGTGCTGACCGACAAGAACCGCGTGATTGTAGAGGGCGTGAACCTGATCAAGCGGCACACGCGACCGAATCCGCAGAAGAACATCAAGGGCGGCATCGTCGAGCGCGAGGCCTCCATCCACGCGTCGAACGTGATGGTGCTCGACGCGGACACGAACGAGCCGACCCGACTCGGCATGAAGGTGTTGCCGGATGGTCGTCGCGTGCGCATCGGCCGCAAGAGCGGGACGGTGGTGGACAAATGAAGGACAAGAAGCTCAGCCGCCTGCGGGAGCGATATCAGAGCGACGTGATCCCCGCGCTGCAGAAGGAATTCGGCTACAAGAACGTCAACGCGGTGCCCAAAATCACCAAGGTGGTCGTGAACATGGGTCTGGGCGAAGCGACCCAGAACGCCAAGATCATCGACACCGGCGCCGAGGAGCTGGCCCGCATTACCGGCCAGAAGGCGGCCGTGCGTCGCGCGAAGAAATCGATCGCGCAATTCAAAGTGCGCCAGGGCATGCCGATTGGGGCGATGGTCACGCTGCGCGGCGAGCGAATGTACGAGTTTCTCGACCGGCTGATGAACATCAGTCTGCCGCGCGTGCGCGACTTCCGTGGCGTGTCGCCCAAAGGGTTCGATGGTCGCGGCAATTTCACGATGGGCCTGCGCGACCAGTTGATCTTCGTCGAGATCGACTATCTCAAGGTGGATAAGTCGCGCGGCATGAACATCTCCGTGGCAACTACGGCAAAGACGGACGAGGAAGCGCGCAAGCTGCTGCAGTTGCTCGGGATGCCGTTCCGCCAGGGATAGAGATCAGTCTTCAGTGCATCAGGTTCCAGTTCAAAGAAGCCTTTGAACTGACGACTGGCAACTGGCCACTGACAAACGAAGGGATAAAGATGGCGACAACAGCCAAAGTGGCTCGTGAGAAGAAGGCGCTGAAGTTCAAAGTCCGACATCGCAACCGCTGCCGCCGATGTGGGAGGCCGCGTGGGTACCTGCGCAAGTTCGCCTTGTGTCGTTTGTGTTTCCGCGAGTTGGCGCTCAAGGGCGACGTCGCGGGCGTGACGAAGAGCAGCTGGTAGACAGAAGAGTTTCCAGTTACCCAGTTACCAGTTCAAAGACGGTCTCACGAATTAGCAATTACCTTTGAACTGGCAACTGATAACTGACGAGAGTTTCGAATATGAATGACCCGATTGCCGACATGCTCACCCGGATTCGCAACGCCGTCGGGGCGCGTCAAGCGCGTGTCGATTTGCCTGCGTCGAAGCTGAAGTTCGAAATTGCCCGCATCCTGCAGGACGAGGGCTACATCCTCGGCTTCAAACTCGTGGATGAGCCTGCCAACCGCCCGGCAAAGGTCGCCCGGCAGGTTCTCCGCCTGTTCCTCAAGTACGGTCATGGTGGCGAACGCGTGATCAGCGGGATTGAGCGCGTCAGCCGGCCGGGTCGCCGCGTCTACGTGAGCCGCGACGATGTGCCCTCGGTGTTGGGCGGGTTGGGCGTGAGCATTCTAACGACGTCCCGCGGCGTGATGAGCGGTCGCACCGCGCAGAAGTCGGGCGTGGGTGGGGAGATACTCTGTAACGTCTGGTAAGGAGTCAGTTTCCAGTTGTCAGTTACCAGTTCAAAGGGGAATGGGAACTTCTTGAACTGACAACTGGCAACTGAAAACCGACAAGGAAACTGAGATGTCACGAATCGGAAAGAAGCCCATCGCGATCCCCAAGGGGGTGACCGTCAAGGTCGACGGCAACACGGTGGACGTCAAGGGCCCCAAGGGGCAGTTGCGTCAGCCGCTGCCGCCGGGCGTCAACGCTGCCGTTGAAGATGGCCAGCTGGTGACGCGCAAGGCGACTGCCGAGCGCGCGTTGGACAAGTTTCATGGTCTGGCGAGAAGCCTGGTCAACAACGCCGTCCTGGGCGTGACCGAAGGCTGGAAGAAAGAGCTTGACATCGTGGGCGTTGGCTATCGGGCGGAGATGAAAGGCAAGCAGGTCGTTCTCGCGCTCGGCTATTCGCACCCGATCGTGTTCGACGTTCCGATCGGCATCGACATCGCGATCGACAAGCAGACCCACATCACGGTGACCGGTGCCGATCGACAGCTGGTCGGACAGGTGGCCGCCAATTTGCGCCGGCTGCGCGAACCGGATCCGTATCAGCAAAAGGGTGTGCGGTACACCGGCGAACAGCTGAAGAAGAAGGCGGGCAAGACGGGAGCGTAACGGTCCACGGTCCCCAGTTGACGGTCCACGGTCGGAACTTACCGTAGGCCTTGGGCTGGAGTCCGTAGACCTCACGATTGAGTTCAGTATGAAGATCAAAACCAAGGACGATCGCCGTCAACGCATCAAGTTCCGCATTCGAAAGCGTATGCGGGGGACGCCCGGGCGGCCGCGACTTTCGGTGTTCCGCAGCGTGTCGCACATCTACGTCCAGGTCATCGACGACATGGCCGGTACCACGGTGGCGTCAGCCTCGAGCGTCGAGCCGACCGTGAAGGGCAATATGGAGAAGGACGCGCGCGCGGGCAACCGCAAAGGCGCCGAGCTGGTAGGCAAAACCATCGCGGAGCGGCTCAAGGAGAAGGGAATCACGCGCGTGATTTTCGACCGAAACGGGTTCCTCTATCACGGGCGCGTGCGCGCGGTGGCCGAAGCCGCTCGGCAGGCCGGCCTGGAGTTCTAAGCACATGATCCGCACACGCGAAAAGATCGACGCCTCACAGCTCGACATCAAGGACACGGTGGTCGCCATCAACCGAGTGACGAAGGTCGTCAAGGGCGGCAAAAATCTCAGCTTCAGCGCCCTGGTCGTCGTCGGTGACGGGCACGGTGTGGTGGGGTACGGCGTTGGCAAGGCCAAGGAAGTCCCATCGGCGATCAAGAAGGGGATCGAAGCGGCCAAGAAGAACCTGATTCGCGTACCGCTGAAGGGCACGTCGATTCCGCATCCCGTGGTGGGGAACTTCGGATCGGGAAAGGTGCTCTTGAAGCCCGCCCCGGACGGAACGGGCATCATCGCCGGGGGTGCGGTGCGCGCCGTCGTCGAATCGGCTGGGGTGATGAACGTGCTGACCAAGTCGCTGGGAAGCGCGAACGCGCACAACGTTGTGCGAGCGGCATTCACGGCGCTGCACCAGCTGCGAGATCCGATTCGGGTCGCTCGGCTCCGCGGCAAGGACCCTGAAGAGCTCCTCCAGACGGGCCGCGAGCGCCGGCCGCGCGTCAGCACGTCGCAGCCGACCCCGGTGGAGACGGCTAGCAAGATCTGACGAGTGACGAGGGTCGAGGAACCGGCCACCGCGGACCGGGGACCGGAGACTGATAATGGCTGAGAAGAAACTGAAAATCACGCTCGTGAAGAGCCCGATCGGGTTCAACGAGAAGCAAGCGCGGGTCGTGCAGGGGCTCGGTCTCCGGAAGATTCGTCATTCTGTCGAACTGGCCGACACCCCGGAAACCCGTGGGATGATCCATAAGGTGCGTCACTTGGTGACGGTGGCTCACGATTAAACGGCCTACGGCCCACAGTCGGAGGCTCTTACCGTAGACCGTAGACCGCAGACCGAGTGAGCGAGCGAAGCGAGCGAACCATGAATTTGAGCGATTTGAAGCCGGCGAGAGGCGCGAAGCAAACCAAGAAGCGCGTGGGCCGGGGGCCGGGATCCGGCAACGGCAAGACCGCTGGTCGTGGTCACAAGGGCGCGCAGTCGCGCTCGGGCTATTCGTACAAGCGCGGGTTCGAGGGCGGTCAGATGCCGCTGCATCGACGACTCCCGAAGCGCGGGTTCAACAATCTGTTTCGGACCGAATACGCGGTGATCAACCTCGACCAGCTCGAGGCCAGCTTCGACCAGGGCACGACGATCACACCTGACACGCTCCGAGCTGCTGGGCTCATCCACGGCAAGCGCCTGCCGATCAAGGTGCTCGCGCGTGGTGAAGTAACCAAAGCGCTGACGGTGCAGGCGCACAAGTTCAGTGGCAAGGCGGCGGAAAAGCTGGCTGCCGCGGGTGGCAAGGCCGAGGCAATCGCCTAGACGCGAGGCATTCACGTGGACGCGCTGAGAAACCTGTTCGCTGTCGCTGACCTGCGTAACCGAGTGTTGTTCACGCTCGGGATGCTCGCGGTCTATCGCGTTGGCAGCTTCATCCCGACGCCGGGGTTGAATCGGGCGGCCCTCGCCGAACTGGCGCGGCAGATGCAGAACACGATGTTCGGTCTGTACGACATGTTCACGGGTGGGGCGCTTTCGCAGATCACGATCTTCGCGCTCGGCGTTATGCCGTACATCAGCTCGTCGATCATCCTGCAGTTGCTGACCGTGGTCTGGCCGTATCTGGAGCGGTTGTCCAAGGAAGGAGAACTCGGTCGGCGGAAGATCACGCAGTACACGCGGTATTTGACGCTCGTGCTGGCGGTGGTTCAATCGCTGGGCATTGCCATCTTCCTTGAACGCAACACCGATATCGCCGGCGGCTTGCCGCTCGTCTACGAGCCGGGCTGGGGCTTCCGTCTGATGTGCGTGCTGACGCTCACCACCGGCACCATGTTCATCATGTGGCTGGGCGAGCAGATCACGGAACGTGGCATTGGCAACGGAATGTCGCTAATCATCTTCGCAGGGATTGTCGTCAACTTCCCCCGCGCGGTCTTGCAGACCTTCGACATGATGGAGACGGGGCAGATTACGCTCCTCCGGATGCTGATTCTCGCCGTCGTCATGATTGGCGTCGTCGCAGCCATCATTTACGTCGAGCGGGGACACCGGCGCATCTCGGTGCAGTACGCCAAGCGCGTCGTGGGGCGGCGTCAGTACGGCGGCACCAGCACGCACATTCCGTTGAAGGTCAACACGGGCGGCGTAATTCCCGTGATCTTCGCCTCGTCCATTCTGGCGTTTCCGGCGACATTGCTGCCGGTGCTGGGGACCGGCGGCTGGGGCGAAGCGCTGGTGCGGCAGCTGGACTTTAATATGCCGCTGCACAACCTGCTGTATGTGATGTTGATCCTGTTCTTCGCCTACTTCTACACCGCGATCATCTTCAATCCGGATGACGTGGCGGAGAACATGCGCAAGTACGGCGGTTTCATTCCGGGGATTCGACCGGGCAAGCGCACGGCGGAGCACATCGATACCATCCTGTCGCGGATCACGCTGGTCGGGGCCATTTACCTCGGGCTGGTGGCGCTGTTGCCGAACTTTCTGATTGGCGGCGTGAATGTCGCGCCGATTCCCTTCGGGATTGGCGACACGCTCGACGCGGCGTTGCCCCAGTGGTTATCGCAGGGCCTCAACGTACCGTTCTTCTTTGGCGGCACCTCGTTGCTGATTGTCGTGGGTGTGGCCATGGACACCGTGAACCAGGTCGAGTCGCAGCTGATCATGCGGCACTACGACGGGTTCATGAAGAAAACCCGGATTCGAGGCCGGCGCGGCTGACGTGTCACTGAATGTCGTGATCATGGGCCCGCCTGGAGCGGGGAAAGGGACGCAAGCGGAGCGTTTTGCGCGTGAGCACGGCATTCCGAATGTCTCGACGGGCGACATTCTGCGCGAGGCGGTGACCGCTGGCACTGCTCTAGGTCGCCAGGTCAAGGCGCTGATGGATCGCGGGGAGCTTGTCGGTGACGACTTGATCATCGGGATCGCCAAGGACCGGCTGGTGCGCCCCGATGCGTTGCGTGGGTTCGTGCTCGACGGGTTTCCGCGGACGGTGGTGCAGGCCAAAGCGCTCGACGAGATGCTGACGAAGCGCGGGCCCGTGATCGTGGTCGAGATTCAGGTGCCCGACGAGGAGTTGGTTCGTCGCGTGCGCGGTCGTCGAATCTGTTCGAAGTGCGGGCGCACGGTTTCGGCTTTCGGCGGCGACGGTTCGGTGATCCAGACGTGCACGCACTGTGGCGGCGAACTGATCGCGCGATCCGACGATAGTGAGGCAGTGGTGCGGGATCGGTTGAAGGTGTACTGGCGCGAGACGCAGCCGATGATTACCTTCTATCATGAGCGCCCGACCTATCGGGCCGTCGATGGAGCGCAACCGCCCGAGCGCGTGCGCGACGCGTTGGTTGCCGCCGTGGCGTCGGCGCTGGGTAAGCCGGCCAGCGAGTTGAGACAATCCATTGCCGCCAAACGGGAGTCGAAGGCGTGATTGTGTGCCGTTCGGCGGCCGAGCTCGAGCGACTGACGCGAGTGAATCAACTGGTGGCACGCGTCCTTCGCGAGCTGCGAGGCATGGTGGTGCCGGGCGTGACGACCGCCGAGTTGGACGAGGTGGCGGAGGCTCGCCTGCGAGAAGCGGGCGCCGAGCCAGCGTTCAAGGGCTATCACGGGTACCCGGCGACGATTTGCGCCTCGATCAATGAGCAGGTCGTCCATGGAATCCCGTCAGCACGGGCCCTGGTGGCGGGCGACATCCTCTCGATCGACATGGGAGCGAAGCTCGAGGGGTTCTATGGTGACTGCGCGGTGACGGTGCCTGTCGGCGAGGTCGATGAGGACGCCGCACGGCTGCTGCAGGTGACCGAGGCGGCACTCTATCGAGGAATCGATCAGGTGCGTGCCGGTGCGCGCGTGTCCGACATTGGTGCGGCGGTGCAGGTTTATGTCGAGGCTGCAGGATTCTCTGTGGTTCGTGAATTCGTCGGACATGGCATCGGGACCAAGCTCCACGAAGATCCGCAGATTCCGAACTACGGGATGCCGGGTCGCGGCCCACGACTGGCCGAGGGCATGGTGCTCGCGATCGAGCCGATGGTGAATTTCGGGCAGGCCGGTGTGAAAGTGCTGGGCGATGGCTGGACCGCGGTGACGCGAGATGGCAGCCTGTCAGCGCATTTCGAGCACACGGTGGTGGTGGTGAATGGCGGCAATCGGATCTTGACGGCGTTGCCCGGCACCAGTGAGGCAGCGAATCCCGAGGCTGAGCGAAGCACCGGCGGGAGACAGCGGCGAAGGGCCGAGCTGGAGCCAGGCACTGGCCTCGATTCCAGAAGGGGCAAGACGGCGACCCGAGGGGCCAGGCTGTAGCCCGGCCAGATCGAGCTGTGGATGCCATCGCGGTAGGCACGGTCGTCGCGCTGCTGCCGAGCCAACTGGCGAAGGTCGATCTCGATGGCCGACATCAGGTGGTTGCGCACTTGGGAGACGCGGTGCACCGGAATTACATCCGCGTCCTGGTCGGTGATCGGGTCAGGGTGGCATTGATGCCCGCGGACAAGACGCGGGGACGGATAGTCGAGAAACTGTAAGTTGTCAGTGACCAGTTGTCAGTTCAAAGGGACTCCCGTTCGATCTTTGAACTGGTCACTGAGAACTGGAAACTTGGGAGCGAGCGGAGCGAGCTATGAAGGTACGAGCGTCGGTCAAACGCATGTGTGACAAGTGCAAGATCGTCCGCCGTCGCGGCGTCGTGCGGGTGATCTGTACGAATCAGAAGCACAAGCAGCGGCAAGGATAAGGGGTTATGGCGCGTATTTCAGGTGTGGATCTTCCGCGAACCAAGCGGGTCGAGATCGGGCTGACCTATATCTATGGCATCGGGCGACACCGCTCGAACTTGATTCTGACCGCAGCGGGGGTGAGCCCCGACGTGCGGGTGAAGGATCTGTCCGAGGATGACGTGCGCAAGATCACGCGCGTCATCGAAGAGCAGGGTGGAGTCGAGGGCGATCTTCGCAAGGAGATCTCGATGAACATCAAGCGGCTCATCGAGGTCGGGAGCTATCGCGGTGCCCGTCATCGACGCAACCTGCCGGTTCGCGGACAGCGGACCCGGACGAATGCCCGGACCAGGAAGGGCCCCCGCAAGGGCGCGGTAGCGAAGAAGAAGACGGTTTGACGGGAGTTATCAGTTCCCAGTTACCAGTTCAAATGGAACGATGAACTCAACTTTGAACTGGCAACTGGAAACTTGTAACTGATACGACGACAACACAATCATGGCCAAAGCAGAAGCGCAGAGCGGCGAAAAGCCGACCAAGAAAAAGAAGACGTTCAAGAAGCGCGGCGAGAAGCGCGTCGTGCACCACGGCTTCGTCCACATTCAGGCGTCGTTCAATAACACGTTGATCACGATCACGGACGCCGAGGGCGCGGTGGTGTCGTGGTCGAGCGCTGGCGCCATCGGCTTCAAGGGTTCGCGCAAGGGAACCCCGTTCGCCGCCACGCAGGCGGCCATGAACGCCACCAATGCCGCCAAGACGTTCGGCATGCGCTCATGCGAGGTGCTGGTGAAGGGACCGGGTTCCGGTCGTGAATCGGCCATTCGTGCACTGCAGACGGCGGGGCTCGAAGTGAAGTCGATCCGCGACGTCACACCGATTCCGCACAACGGCTGCCGGCCGCCGAAGCGGCGACGAGTATAAGAGACACGGAAGGATTAGTTTTCAGTTCCCAGTTACCAGTTCAAAGGGTCAGTGGCTCACTGGGACTGAGGGGCTTTGAACTGGCAACTGGAAACTGGTAACTGACAAGGATCACAAGAGAATGGCTCGATACAACGGTCCCGTTTGCCGCCTTTGTCGTCGTGAGGGCATGAAGCTGTTCCTCAAGGGCGAGCGCTGCTATACGGAAAAATGCGCCATTGAGAAGCGCAACGTTCCGCCCGGTCAGCATGGCCGGTCACGGAAGGCGAAGATGGTCGGCTACGGCGTGCAGCTGCGCGAGAAGCAGCGGGTCAAGCGCATCTACGGCGTGCTCGAGGACCAGTTCCGGCGCTACTTCGAACAGGCCGAGCGGACCCGCGGGATCACCGGCGAGACGCTGCTCCAGCTGCTCGAGCGTCGCCTGGACAACGCGGTCTATCGACTCGGGTTTGCGACTTCGCGGCCCCAGGCCCGGCAGCTGGTCCGGCATGGGCACTTCCTGGTCAACGGCAAGAAGGTCGATATCCCGTCGTACTCAGTCAAGGCCGGGGACATGGTCACGGTTCGCGAGACCAGCCGTCAGAACACGTCAATTCTGCATGCCGTCGAAGAAGTCAAGGGGCGAGGCGTGCCGGAATGGCTGGCGCTCGAAGGCGAGATGGCCGGCAAAGTCGTCTCGGTGCCCACGCGCGAGCAGATCAACTTGCCCGTGCAAGAACAGCTCATCGTGGAGCTGTATTCGAAATAACGCGGGCTGGTAGGTCTATTAGGGCTGGTAGGGCAGGTGAGGCGGGTAAGTCAGGTGGACAGTGGCTGGTTTTGGCCAGTCCCACCGGCCTAACCAGACCCACCCGACCAACCCGCCCCACTAGACCTACCAGACCGATTCGCAGTCGCCAGCCCGCAGCTTGTCAGACCTGCAGCGGGAGGCTGGCGACCATCAACCCGCAGGTCTGGAGGCCGGGGCTGCCGGCCCGTTCGCGAAAGGAAGCAACGCAATGCTCTGGAAAGGTTTTCAGCGTCCCAAGCGGCTCGAATTCGAGCGCGAAACTCTCACGGATCGATTCGGCCGTTTTCATGCCCAGCCGTTTGAACGTGGCTTCGGTACGACGATTGGCAATGCGCTGCGCCGTGTGCTGCTGTCGTCGATCGAAGGCGCTGCCATCACGGCCGTGAAGATCGACGGGGTGCTCCACGAATTCTCGCCGATTCAGGGCGTGGTCGAGGACGCCACCGACATCATCCTCAACCTGAAGCAAATCCCGCTCACTTGTCATGTGGACTACACCAAGACGCTCTATCTACGCGTCGACAAGGCTGGTGAAGTCCGCGCGCGAGACATCGAGGCAGACGGCGACATCGAAATTCTCGAGCCCGAGGCTCACATTGCGACCGTTGCCGAGGGCGGCAAGCTTCACATGGAGCTGCGGATCAAGCGGGGTCGCGGGTATGTGTCGGCCGATAAGAACTTCGATGAGGACCTCGGCATTGGTTGGATTCCGATTGACTCGGTTCACTCGCCGGTCAAGAAGGTGAACTATCTGGTCGAGGCGGCACGACTGGGTCAGACGACCGACTACGACAAGCTGACGCTGGATGTCTGGACCAACGGCTCGGTCACGCCGCGCGACGCCGTTTCGCTCGCGGCCAAGCTGGTGCGCGATCACTTGAACATCTTCATCAACCTGGATGAAGTCGACGAGCAGCCGGTCGAGGGTTTGAGCGAGCCTGCGCGCCTCGGGGCCGGCAACGAGCATCTCGACAAGAGCGTCGAGGAGTTGGAATTGTCCGTGCGTTCGTACAACTGCTTGAAGAACGCCAACATCCGCACCATCCGCGAGCTGGTGCAGAAGACCGAGCCCGAAATGCTGAAGACAAAAAACTTCGGCCGCAAGTCGCTCAACGAGATCAAGGAGATCCTGACGACAATGGGGCTGAGTCTCGGGATGAAGCTGGATCAGCCGACGGTGCAGGACTGAGCACCGGGTAGAGAGACAGATCATGAGACACCGACTGGCACATCGAAAGCTTCAGCGCGATACGCAGCACCGGATGGCGTTGCTGCGAAATCAAGCCGAGGCGCTGTTGCGCCACGAGCGCATCGAAACCACCATGCCCAAGGCGAAGGAGTTGCGACCCTTCGTCGAACGGTTGATCACGGTTGCCAAACGCGGCGTCAAAGCGGCCGAGCCGAAGGGCAAGACGCTGCATGCCCGTCGCCTGGTGTGGCGGGACGTCCCGAATGACGACGTTGTCACCAAGCTGTTCGACGAGCTGGTGCCGCGCTTCATGGAACGGCCGGGTGGCTATACTCGCATCCTCCGCCTCGGCCATCGTCGTGGCGATGGTGGTGAGATCGCGCAAATCGAACTCGTCGGCAGCGAGTACGACCCGAAGAAGGCCCAGGCCGAGAAGGACGAGCAGGAAGGGGCAGCTGCCGCGCCGAAGCAGAAGAGCGTCGGCGAGCGACTCCGGGCGGCGGCTCAGAACCTCCGCGGTTCGAAGAAAGACAGCAAGGCCGAAGGCGGTCGCAGCAAGGCGAGCAAACCGGCCAAGGGCCAGGCGAAGAAGAGCACGACGCCACGAAAGGCTGGAGGCTCCTAGCCGGTGGCCGGTGGCCGGTGGCCGGTGGCCAGTGATCAGTGATCAGTGATCAGTGGTCAGTGGTCAAGGTCAGTGACCAGTGGCTAGATCTTTCTGGTCACTGATCACCGATCACAGACCACTGATCAGCATGCACGAGACGACGGCCGAGTTTTTTCGCACGCACGCCGAGTGGCTTTCTTGTCCCGCGTGCAGCGGGGCGCTCGTCCGAAGCGACGACGGGTTCCGTTGCTCGGATTGTTCTCAGTCGTATCGCGAGCAGGACGGCATCCCGTCGCTCTTCGTGCCCAACAACTGGGACGGCAGCAAGCGCGACGTCACCGACGACATCAAGGCCTTCTATGAGGCCAACCCCTTCCCCAATTACGACGATTTCGACAGCGCCGCCAGTCTCCTGGACAAGGCGCGGACCGGCCTGTTCGCGCGGCTGCTCGACGAGCAGATTCCGTTCGGCGCGCGCGTGATTGAGTGCGGCTGCGGGACGGGTCAGCTCACGAACTTCCTGTCGGTGGCCAACCGTACCGTCGTGGGCGCCGACCTCTGCCTCAACTCGCTGAAGCTGGCCACGGCGTTCAAGGACAAGAATGCGCTCGACCGCGCGCATTTCCTCCAGATGAACCTGTTTCGCCCGTGCTTCAAGCCGGCGAGCTTCGACCTGGTGATCTCAAACGGCGTGCTCCACCACACCGCCGATCCGTTCCTTGGACTGCAGTCGATCTCACGCTTGGTGAAGCCGGGAGGTTACTTGTTGGTCGGGCTTTACCATAAGTACGGTCGGCTGGCGACCGACATCCGGCGATGGGTGTTCGACGCCACCAACGATCGCTTCATGTTCCTCGACCGCCACGCCGTTGATTCGCGAGTAAGCGCTGCCAAGCGACGTTCGTGGTTCATGGACCAGTACAAGAACCCGCACGAATCGAAGCACACGGTGGGCGAGGTCCTTGGCTGGCTCGATCGCATCGGCTTTGCGTTCGTGCATGCGATTCCGAAGACCGTGCCATTTCAGGAACTCGGTGACGACGAACGCTTGTTTCGGCCGGAGCGCATTGGCAGCCCGGTCGAACGGCTGCTCGTGAACCTCTCGATGATCCTGGCCGGCCACCGCGAAGGCGGGTTCTTCATCACCATCGCACGGCGACCTGCCACATAGGGCCCAGGGCAGGGCGCGGGGCTCAGGGAGGGCCCATTCACTTCCCTGCGCCCCGTGCCCTGAGCCCTATTCCCCGTTCCGTCGAGGCGTCTACCTCAGAACAACGTATAGATGAACGGCGCCGCGCCGCTGCCGCCGATCATGATCAGCACACCGAGCAGGAGCAGCATCAGGAGTATAGGTGTGAGCCACCATTTCTTGGTGTGGCCCATGAAGCGCCACAGTTCGACGAGAACGCCGCCGGACCGAGCTTCGGACAACTCGCGCAGGTCTTGTGACATCAACAGCCTCTAGTATTGTCGAAACGCGCGCTCGGCGGAATGATCGTCGTGGTGGGGTACCCAGTTCGACGCTTGCGCTCGTGCGCGTAATCGAAGCGGGTCGCGTCCCATGAGCCGCATGGCCCAGCCAATCGGCGTGAACACAGCGTAAAACAGCGTCAGCAACGCGATCGTCGAGACGACAAGCCCAATCGGGTAGGTGATGGTTTGCAGACCGACGAACAGGGTCCGTCCATGTTCGGCGCTCGACAGCCCGAGTGCGACGAGCGCAGCGCCGATTGCCCACACGCCAAGCGCCGTGACGAGTGAGTCGAGTTGCCACCATGTGACGCCGCCCGCCGCGGCGACGAACAGCGGCAGCCAAAGCCGTCGAAACCGGTCCAGCTCGCGAGACGAGGGGTTGCGATTGATCGGCAGCATCAGTCGGCCTGAAACGCCGCCGCGTACCCGGCGGGATCGAAGTCCCGGGCAGCCGGCTGCTCGGACTTGAGGAGGACGGTCCGCTCGATCACGAGCGCATCCATGTTGGTGGCCATGAAGCAGCGGTACGCCTCTTCGGGTGTGCAGACGATCGGTTCACCACGCACGTTGAAGCTCGTGTTGATCATCACAGGACAACCGGTTTGGCGCTCGAAGCGCTCCAGCAGCAGATGGAAGCGCGCGTGGCGGTGGCGATCGACGGTCTGCACCCGAGCGGAATAGTCGACGTGCGTCACGGCCGGGATGTCGGATCTGACCAGGTTGACCCGATCGAGCCCGCGTGCCTGGTTTCCATTGACCGATCGACGATGGTCATCACGAACCGGAGCCACGAGCAGCATGTACGGGCTGTCGGTGTCCGGTGCGATGTCGAAGTAATCGCCAAGACGCTCCTTCAGCACGACCGGCGCAAATGGCCTGAACGATTCACGAAACTTGGTCTTGAGGTTCATGGTGGACTGCAGCGACGGGCTGCGGGCGTCGCCGATGATGCTGCGGGCGCCAAGTGCTCGGGGACCGAACTCCATGCGTCCCTGAAACCACCCAACGACATTCTCGCGGGCAATCAGATCCGCGACTGCCACACACAGCTCTTCGTCGTTCGCGTATTCGGTGTACTTTGCGCCGCGGGCATCGAGCATTGCGCGCAAGCTTGAAGGCGATGCGGAGGGACCGAGAAGGGAACCGGCCATGCTATCGGTCGTGTCCGGGCGGCGTTCGTTGCCGAGCAACTGATACCAGACCCAGAGTGCCGCTCCCAGCGCTCCGCCGGCATCACCTGCGGCCGGCTGGATCCAAATCTGGTCGAAGGGCCCTTCGCGAAGAATCCGGCCATTGGCGACGCAGTTGAGCGCCACCCCACCGGCCAGGCACAAATTGCGCGACCCGGTCTGCCGGTGCACGTGACGCGCCGCCTTCAGCATGACGTCTTCCGTCACCTGCTGGATTGATGCGGCGACGTCCATCTCGCGCTCGGTAATGGGACTCTCCGGTTTTCGCGGCGGGCCCCCCAACAACTCGTCGAACTTCTTCGACGTCATCGTCAGCCCTTGGCAGTAGTTGAAATACGACATGTCCATCCAGATGGACCCATCGTCCTTCACGTCGACCACGGTGCCGACGATGCGATCGACGTAGCGGGGTTGGCCGTACGGCGCCAGCCCCATCAGCTTGTACTCGCCTGAGTTGACCTTGAAGCCGCACCAGTAGGTGAATGCGGAATAAAGGAGGCCGAGCGAGTGCGGAAAGCGAAGCTCGTGTGTCAAGTGAATCTGGTTGCCGCGGCCGACGCCGTAGGCGGCGGTAGCCCACTCGCCGACGCCGTCGAGCGTCAGGAGAGCGGCTTCTTCGAATGGTGACGGGAAGAAGGCGCTCGCCGCGTGAGAGACGTGGTGAACGGCGTACACGAATCGGCGCTTGAATCGGCCACCCAAGCCGTGGCGAAGCTCGCGATCCTGAAACAGCTTCTCCTTGATCCAGACCGGAATGGCCTTGCGAAACGACGCGAAGCCCTGCGGTGCAAACGCCAGGTACGTTTCCAGCAGTCGGTCGAATTTCAGCAGGGGCTTGTCGTAAAACGCGACGTAGTCGACCTGCTCGAGGGCGATATTCGCCTCGCGGAGGCAATACTCGACGGCGTGGGTAGGAAAGCTCGAGTCGTGCTTCTTGCGGCTGAATCGTTCTTCCTGGGCGGCGGCGACGATGCGACCATCTTGCACAAGGGCGGCAGCGGAGTCGTGGTAGTAGGCGGAGAGTCCGAGAATGGTGGTCATCAAGTCGGTCGCACAGCGTGCCCCTACGATCATAGATGAGCCGTTGGGTCGAGTCGACATTGCCCGCCACCGCCGCTGGCTTGACCTCACACGGTAAACTTAGCCATTCCCACGCCGCGTTCTCTTCTGCTGGCGCTGCTGGCGCCGATTGTCTCCATAGGCCTCTTTCTCGCCACAGGCGAGCTGGCGCTTCGACTTATCTATCGTGATGGCGGGCGCACGACCTCTGGAGCGCCAGGGGGTCGCCGATTCGATCATTTGCAGGTATTCGGCAATCGCCGCGGCCGACTGGACGACGGCCCCCGGCGCCCGGGCTACAGCCGGCTGATGATCGTCGGCGATTCGGTGACGTGGGGACAGGGGGTGCGCGACTGGTGGGACCTGTGGCCAGAGCAGCTGGCGATTGGGTTGGAGCGCCGAGGCCAACCGACCGAGATGGCGGTGTACGCGCTTCCCGGACGAGACATTCCCGAACATCTGCAAGTGCTTCTGGAGTCGGTGCGGACCGTAAAACCAGACGTTCTGATCTACCAATGGCATCCGAACGACATCGAAGTGGTGGAAGACCGACCGTCCCCAGCGCGAAGCTGGCAACAGTGGCGATTCCACGAAGTGTTTCGACAATCGTCATATCTGTACTTCTTTCTCGACAATCGCCTGTCGATGTTCCTTCCGCCCCCGGGTCGGTCGTATGACGATTACCTACTCGAGGGTTTCGCTCCTGGTACATTGGGTTGGGCGGAGTTCGAACGCGTCTTCCACAGCTTTGCAACGCTGGCGAAGGAGGCGGTACCGCGTCGGCTGTTGGTGTTGTACCCGCATGTTCCCTTCTCGGGTTCGTATCCGCTGCAGTCCCTGAACGACGGGATGAGACGGATTGCGGGACCCCACACGCTTGCGTTGTCGCCGGCGACGTGGGTCATTCGAGCCGGACAGCGTCTGAAGCAAGCTGACGCGCCCTGGGGTGAGATCGCCAGGGCGCAGGTTGGAGTCTCTGGGACGTTGTTGGAAACCCGCGAGTATTACACCGGCGACGGACCGCTCGACCTGACCGTTCAGATGTCGTGCGAATCGCAAGCAGCCCCTGCCTCCGCGCTGGGTGCGCTCGAGGTCGTCGATGTCGTGACGGGTCAGATCCTCGGGCAGGCTCCGCTGAGCGTTGTCTCGGATCGCGCTGGTTGGCAGCGTGTGCCAGCTCGGCTGACCATCCACGGCGCCGGCGATCACCGCATCCGTTTCCAAATCCGCTCGTCCGGCGTCAGTGCGTTCTCAATCGCGACCATCGATTTCGCCGTTGACTACGGGATGGAGGTGCTCGACCTCAGCGAGCCATTGAATACCTTCGATACCCACGCGAGTATCTTCGACGCTCACCCCAACAAGCGCGCCCATGCGGTTATCGCCCAGGCGATCCTGGACTTCTTGGTTTCGAATGGGATTTCCGTGTTTCATTGATGTTTCGATTGACGCGGCCGAACTTCCCCCGTACAAGTGTCGTCTCGTAAGGCAAGTTCCAGGGTTCCAAGGTTCCAGGGTTCCAAGGTTCTTTGGTGTTGGAGCCAAGAAAGGGACACCTATGGCAGTTCGTGGTACCAGCGAAGTCCGGTGGCTGGCTACGTCGATCGTTCTTGCTGTTCTCGCCCTGTTCGCTCCCTTGCTGCGTAGCTCAGCAGGCGCCGGAGGTTACTCCGGCCAGCGCGGCGGGCCCTTCGACGCTGCTGTCGATCGAACAGCAGGAGGAGTTCCTGAAGAAGGCCAAGATCGTTCGCACGCGAGGCGCCGGCAAGGGAGTCACCAACACCATTCGCGCGACGCTCAGCGACGGCGCGATCACGCACGACGCGAGCATCCAAACCATCGACGAGTACATGCCGGAGTTCAAGAGCAAGCGCGGCGTCGAGCTCAACTTCCGCGACACCTGGCGCTACAATGTTGCTGCGTATCGACTCGACCGCCTGCTGGAAATCGGCATGACACCCCCGAGCATCGAGCGCTCGTATCGGAACAAACCTGGCTCGTTCACCTGGTGGGTCGATGACGTGCTCATGGACGAAGGCGAGCGGATCAAGACGAAGGCGTCGGCGCCGGATTCCACACTCTGGAACCACCAGATGTGGGTCGTGCGGGTGTTCGACCAGCTGATCGCGAATGTCGATCGCAACCTCGGGAACCTGCTGGTCGACAAGACCTGGACGGTCTGGATGATCGATCACTCACGATCGTTCCGACTCTATGACAAGATCAAGTCACCCGAGAACGTCACCAAGTGCGATCGGCTGCTGTTCGACAAGATCAAGACGCTCGACGAGACGACGCTGGAGCAGGTGATGGGCGAGTATCTCACTGGCCCCGAGATCAGGGGTTTACTCAAGCGGCGCGACGAGCTGGTGGCCTTGGTCGAGAAGGCGGGACCGGCGGCGTTCTACGATCGGGCGCGGGTGGCGACGACGCAGTAGACGTTCGCAACATCGCGGATAACGCGAAACACCTGTCGGGTCGTACGGCACATCGATCCGAGGACTATCGGGTG
The DNA here is from genome assembly GCA_963802675.1 of uncultured Acidobacteriota bacterium. Classification (GTDB taxonomy): domain Bacteria; phylum Acidobacteriota; class Vicinamibacteria; order Vicinamibacterales; family UBA2999; genus JACCSI01. The sequence continues at coordinate 479,154 of CAWDJL010000009.1, read as the reverse complement.
ACCCTATTCAAACAACCAAGGCAGTAACACCATGACCGATCGAAGGCGGCCGTCATCGTCCGCACCAAGGTGCCATCGTTCCATGCCCGTGACCCGAGGCGCGGCTCTCACGATCCTCGTGCTCGCACTGATCGGGTTGACGACCCAGACAGGTGCCCAGATCCAACCGCCCACGACGGGACCTGCCGACGGCTATCCGAACTTCGACATCCGAATCGTCAGGGACGGGAGCCGCGACTACCTGGAGCGCGTTGGCCTGGCGCCCCGCGCGGGCGAGCTCGCCACGGCCCGCATTGCCGGCGTTGCGCGACTGCAGAGCGATGGGAAGACGATTGATGTGATCGCGGATGGCCCGGTCGGCTCGATTGAGGTGGTGAGTGCGAGGCCCGGCACCGGATTCCTGACCGCTCCGGCAGCCAATCGCGTCGCGGCCATGCGCGAGTTCATGGCCACCTATTCCGAGGTGTACGGTCTCTCGGCTGAACAGATCGATGCGCTCGAACTGGTCGCCGACTACACGAACCCGGCCGGCAACATGTCGTGGGTGGAATTCGAGCAGCGGGTGAATGGATTGCCGGTGTTCCAGGGCTTGATCCGCGGCGGGTTCACGGCCTCGAGCGAGCTGGTGCGAACGACAGGCCCGCTTGCAGCCGGCCTGGAGGCGGCGGCCTTGCCGACCACCGCCGGTATCTCCGCCGCCGCGGCGGTGTCGCGCGCAGCGGAGAACGTCGGCTGGCAGGTCCCGGAAGCGTCGTTGACGGAGAAGTCGGTCGACGCTGGTCGCACACGCGTCACGTTCGATCGCGCCACGATGGCCGATGATGCCACGGCGAGGCTGCTCTACTTTCCGCTCGCGCCTGGCGTGGCTCGACTTGCCTGGGAGGCGCAGATTTGGGGCGACCCCCACGTGTACCTGGTCGTGCTCGATGCGGAGGACGGCACGGTCCTCTTCCGCAAGAACCTGACCTCCTTTCAGACGCAGCCGGCCACCTACGTGGTCTACAACGCGGACAGTCCCGCCCCGCTGTCGCCCACGACGGCCGTCCCGGGAGCGAACGTCCAGGCGCCATACATCACGCGCAGCACCATCACGCTCGTCGGCAATGAACCGCCGAATACGTTCAACACCCTCGGGTGGATGAAGGATGGCACCAATGGCGTGAACGGACATACGGACGGCAACAACGTCGAGGCGGGCATGGATCTCACGCAGCCAGACGGTGTGGATGCGCCCGTTTCAGGTACGAACCGCGTGTTCGACTTTGTGTACGACCCCGAAGTCCAGGAACCAACAACGGCAGCGTACCAACACGGTGAGGGCACAAACCTGTTTTTTTGGTCCAACGTCTTCCACGACCGCTTGTATCTGCTCGGCTTCACCGAGGCAGCGCGCAACTTCCAGCATGACAATTTCGGCCGCGGCGGCGTCGGCAACGATCGTGTGAGCGCCGAAGGGCAGGATTCTTCCGGGTTCAACAACGCGAACTTCACGGCGCTCCCGGACGGCTTCCGCGGGCGCATGCAGATGTATCGCTTTCCCACTCCCACGCCCGATCGCTCGTCTGGTCTCGACCAGGACATAATGCTGCACGAACTGACGCACGGCCTGTCGAGCCGACTCCACAACAATGCGACCGGCCTCACAAGTAATATGTCTGGCGGTCTCGGTGAAGGCTGGTCCGACTTCTACGCGCGAGCGCTGCTCTCGACGGAGGACGAAGATGTCGAAGGCGTGTTCGCCATGGGTGGCTGGGTCACGCACCGAATCGGGGCGCCGGACTCCACCTACACGGACAACTATTACTATGGTATCCGCCGCTTTCCGCGTGCCGTTCGCACCGCCGTGGGTCCCAACGGCAAACCACACGACCCGCTGACCTTTGCCGATATCGACCAGACACAGATCAATCTCACCGATGGCGCCTTTCCGCCGAGTCCCCGTCCCATTTCTGCCACAGCCGACCAGGTACACAACATGGGTGAGGTCTGGTCCGGCGCGCTCTTCGAAGTGCGCGCGCGCTTCATCACGCGGCTCGGCTTTGCGATTGGCAACCAACGCATTCTGCAGTTCGTCACCGACGGCATGAAGCTGGATCCGGCCAACCCTACTTTGCTCCAAGGTCGCGACGCGCTGTTGGCGGCTGTCATCGCCGGGGGTGGCACACCTGCCGACATCGCGGACATCTGGGCTGGTTTCGCCGCCCGCGGCATGGGCGTGCTGGCCAAGGTCATCGAACCGGGCGGACTGTCCGGCTCTGGCAGCACTCGCGTCTTCGAGAACTACAGCATCCCCGGGAACACAGTCCCTACTTTCTCAATCAACGATGTCAGCACCGCCGAAGGTAACGGCGGCACGACCACCGCCACCTTCACGGTCACGCTTGCCAATCCTCCAGCGACACAAACCCGAGTCCACGTCGGCACGACCGACGGCGCCGCGTCGTCCAGCGTGAGCTTTACGAATCCCGCGACCATCACGATTCCAGATGTGACCAACGCGACTCCATATCCCTCGAGCATCGTCGTGCCGAGCGGTCTCAGTCCGGTTCAAGCGATCACCGTGCAGTTGCATTCGCTGAGCCATATGTGGCCCATCGACATCGACATCCTGCTGACTGGACCGGGCGGTCAGAGCGTCATGCTGATGTCCGACGCTGGCGGATTTCGCCCGGGCGCTAATGGTCTGAACCTCACATTCCGGCAGGGCTCTCCTCTTCTATTGGCAGGGCTGGTACCAACGTCAAGCGTCTACGGACCAACCAACTTCGAGGGCTTCGATCTCTTTGGGGAAGTGTTCGCGTTCGCGCCGCCGCCTCCGTATGGATCGAGCCTGGCCCTTTTCAACGGCACGGATCCGACTGGGACTTGGAACTTGTGGGTCCGCGACGACACCGAACCCGATGGTGGGCAGATCGCTGGCGGCTGGACATTGAACATTACCACCGCCTCGAACGATTACGTGACCAAGTCGGAGCAGTTGATCTTCCCGCCCGGCGTGACGTCGCTGCCGGCGTCGATCACTATCAACGGCGACGTCTCCACCGAGCCGAACGAAACTTTCTTCGTCAGCTTGTCCGAACCACTCGGCGCCGTAATCGGCGACGGACAGGGTGTGGGCACCATCCTCAATGACGAGGGCGGTCCGACAACCGTAGCCGATTCGTACTCGACATCGTTCAACACCCCGCTGAGCGTCCCGGCCCCGGGCGTGCTGGCCAACGACAACGCCAACGGCGGCGGGCCGATGACGGCCGCGCTGATCAGCAACGTGAGCAATGGCGTGCTCGCGCCTGCCCCAGACGGTAGCTTTACCTACACACCCAACCCAGGGTTTGCCGGCACTGACTCGTTCACATACCGTGCGGTCACCACCGTCGGCGTCGGGAATGCTGCGACGGCCACGATCACCGTCAGTCCGGCGGTTCTTCCCACCACGGTGAACGATGCGTACTCGACCGTGTTCGGCACGACATTGAACGAGGCTGCACCGGGCGTGCTGGCCAACGACAACAGCAACGGCGGCAGTGCGATGATTGCCTCGCTGGTCAGCAGCGTCAGCAACGGCGTGCTCACGCTCGCCGCGAATGGGGCCTTCAGCTACACCCCCAAAACGGGGTTTACCGGCGCCGACACCTTCACCTATCGCGCCGTGACCAACTCCGGACAAGGCAATGTGGCGACCGTGGCCATCACCGTGGGTGAGCCGACGACGGTGCAGCCGCCGGGCGAGCTGCGGGTGGTGTCGATTGTGGGCAATCTCGTAACGCTGCGCTGGGAGGCGGCCACCGTCGGGCCGGCGCCGACCGATCACCGGATCGAAGGCGGAATCAATCCTGGCGAGGCGCTGGCCGGTGTGAATACCGGCAGCCCCTATCCAGTGTTCACGTTCAATGCGCCGGACGGGGCGTTCTACATCCGCGCGCACGCGCTCACGCCCGGCGAGACGAGCCCGGCGTCGAACGAGGTTCGGCTGTTCGTAAACGTGTCACAAGCGCCGTCGGCGCCGACCAATCTGCTTGGAGTGGTGAACGAGTCCTCGTTGGGGCTGACCTGGATCAACACCTTCGAAGGAGGCGCGCCCACCTCGATCGCGCTGGATGTCGCGGGCCTTGGCCCGATCCTGCTCCCGGCCACCGCCGATCTGTTCGACTTCTCGGGCGTGCCTGCCGGGACTTACACGCTATCGGTCCGCGCGATCAATGCCGCGGGAAGCAGCGCGCCGTCGAGCCCGGTGACGCTGACAGTCCCGGGCCCATGCACTGGGGCGCCGCTGGCGCCGGCCAACTTCCTGGCATCCAAGACTGGCACGACGCTGTCTGTGATTTGGGATCCACCGGCCAACGGGCCGTCGCCCACAGGGTACATGGTGAACGTGACCGGCTCCGTCACCGGAAACTTCCCGACGACCGCGCGCTTCCTCACCGGCACGGTCGGGCCGGGCACCTATGTCCTGAGCGTGACGGCGGTGAATGCGTGCGGATCGGCGACGACGCCAGCGCAGAGTGTCACGATTCCGTGAGCTGCAGCTGGTGTCAGGACACTAGGCTTCAATATCCGCCGGCTGCCCGCGTTCCGCCTTCGAGGCTGCGATGATCTTCTGCTGCTGGTGCTGCGGCACTTCGTCGTAGTGCGAGAACTCCATGTGATACGACCCGCGTCCTCCGGTGACCGACGTGAGGTGCTGCTCGTACGTGAGCATCTCGGCCATCGGGACCTGCGCCTTGATCGCCGTCATCTGTCCGCGCGGTTCCATGCCGCCGATGCGGCCGCGGCGGCCGTTGAGATCACCCATCAGGTCGCCGGCATAGTCGCTGGGTGCGTAAACCTCGACGTTCATGATGGGTTCGAGCAGCGTCGGGCGCGCTTTCGACATGCCGTCCTTGAAGGCGAGCCAACCAGCCGTCTTGAATGACAATTCGTTGGAGTCCACGTCATGGTATTGGCCGTCGACCAGCACGACCCGGAAGTCGACGACGGGATAGCCGGCCAGGTAGCCGCGCTGACGTGACTCCTGGATGCCCTTCTCAACCGCCGGGATGAACTGGCGCGGAATCGATCCGCCGAAGATCTCGTCCACGAATTCGAACTCGCTGCCACGCGGCAGCGGCTCCATTCGGATTTTGCAATCACCAAACTGACCGTGGCCGCCGGTCTGCTTCTTGTGTCGCCCATGCGCGTCGGCCTTGGCAGTAATGGTTTCGCGATACGGAATCCGTGGTGGCTTGAGCAGCACTTCGACGCCGAAGCGGCGCTTCAGTTTCGCCACCGTGACTTCGATGTGCAGCTGCCCCTGGCCCGCGAGCAGCAGGTCGTGCGTCTGTGGATCGCGTCCGTACTTGATGGTCGGGTCTTCCTCTTCGAGGCGGTGCATTGACGTGCTGATCTTGTCCTCGTCGCCTCGACTCTTCGGTTCGATGGCGTACGACAGCACCGCTTCCGGGAACGAGAGCGGGGCGAAGCGAAGGTTCGCCGCCTTCTCCGCAATCGTGTCGTTGGTGCGGGTGTCCTTGAGCTTGGCGACGGCGCCGATGTCGCCGGCCTTGATCTCGGGCACCGCGGCCTGCGTTTTGCCCTGCATATGGACCAGATGCCCCAGCCGCTCTGATATGCCTTGCGTCGCGTTCTGCACCGTCGTGTCAGATTTCAAGCTGCCTTGGTAGACCCGGAACATGGTGATCCGACCGGCGAACTGATCGGCGACCGTCTTCCAGACGAAGGCGCCATACGGTCCCTTCTCATCCGCCTTGCCTTCGATGGCTGCACCGGCGCTATCGGTTGCCTTGAATGGTCGATCGACAGGAGACGGAACATACGCGACGAGCATGTCGAGCAACGGCTGTACGCCGATGTTGTCCATCCCCGATGTGCACACGAGCGGGAAAATCTTGGCGCGGTGGACCGCCTGTTTGAGGCCGCTGACGAGCTCGTCCTGCGTAAGCGTCCCGGCGTCGAAGAACTTTTCCATCAACTGCTCGTCCGCTTCGGCAACCATCTCCACCAGGGCTTCGCGAGCCGATGTGACGGCGTCGGCCATATCGGCGGGGATCGCGCCCTCGGTCATCTTGCCCGACCCGTCCGTCGCAAACGTGTACGCCTTCAGACCGACCAGGTCCACGACGCCCTTGAAGCTCTTCTCTTCGCCGATGGGAAGCTGGATCGGAATGACGGCGCGACCGCAGGATTGCCGAAGCGACTCCAGCGATCGCTCGAGCGACGCGCGCTCGCGATCGAGCCGATTGAGCGCGACGATTCGAGGAAGCTCGAGCTCCTCAGCCGCGTTCCATGCCTTTTCGGTCTGAACCTCGACGCCCGCCACGGCGTCGACCACCAGAAGCGCACCGTCGGCGACGCGCATAGCCGCGCGCGCGTCGCTGAAAAAATTGCCGAACCCGGGAGTATCGATGAGGTTGATCTTCGTCTTGTTCCACTCGACGTAGGCGAGGCTGGCGGCCAAGGTATGTTTGCGGGCGATTTCTTCTTCGTCGTAGTCAGTGACCGTGTTGCCTTCGTCCACCTTGCCGAGCCGGTTGACCATTCCTGAAGCAAATAAGAGGGCCGAAATCAGCTGAGTCTTCCCGGATCCACCGTGCCCGACGAGTGCGACATTACGGATACTGGCTGCGTCATAGACCTTCATAGCGGGAGCCCTCCGGCGAGGCGAAACAGGCGATTCTGGTCAAATCATATACACGCCGACGTTACACGCCAACTTGATTGGGTGACTGGGTGATTGGGGGATCGGGTGATTGTATTGGGAGATTAGGGGATTGGGGGATTGGGGGATTGGGGATTGAAGGATTGGGCGATCAGCCGCCTACCTGAGTGCGTCAGCGCCGGGTGGCGTTGAACGACGCGTTGAGCGTCATGACGCTGATCCGGTTGGTCGTGCCGGCGGCGTGGACGTTGTAGGTCTCAACCGAGGTTCCCACGGCGCTCGTTCCAGACACCGATGCGTTAATCGTGTTGCTCAGGTATTCGATGTCTCGTTGCACGCCGTTGGAGCATGGGAAGCCACCCAACACCATCCCACCGTCGCACCGACTGAGGTTGAGGGTCACGGAATCGCCGTTGACGTTCCCCGTGTACGAACAGGTACCGACCGTCGGATCGCCAATCGTTGCGGAGAGTGAAGAACCAGTCTGCGTGATGATGAGTGGACCGCTGTCGGTCGCCCCGATAGCGCCTTGCAAGGCGCTCCCGACACACTCTCCGCCAGAAACGCTGCTCAGTCTGAGAGTGTATGTCCAGTCCCCTCCTACCTGCGCAGTCGTTGACGGCCCGGTCGGGCCATTGTTCGACTTGCTGCACCCACCCGTTGAAAGCGCGAGCAGGAGTGTGATGATGATGGTGGAAAAGGCGGGTTGGACCGATTTCGTCACGCGTGAGCCTCTCCGCGGACGTATCGGCTTCAGTAACCCGTGGCGCCAGCCAGGGACTGCTGCGTCAGCAGCAGTCCGCTGTAAGCAGTCCTATTCGTACCGCAGCGCCTCGATGGGATCCAGGCGTGCGGCCCGCCAGGCGGGAACAATGCCGAAGAAAATCCCGACAGAGGCCGAAAATCCGAGGCCAAGAGCGAACGACGACATCGGGAGAGAGATCGGGAAGCCGGTTGCCAGACTGACCACGATGCCGATGGCGCTGCCCAACGCGATGCCGATCACCCCTCCGACAGAGGTGAGGACGACCGCCTCAATCAGAAACTGGGTCAGAATCTCGCGCTTACGCGCACCGATCGCTTTGCGTACGCCGATCTCGCGCGTCCGCTCGGTTACCGAAATGGTCATGATGGCCATGACCCCAATGCCGCCCACCATCAGGGCGATCGACGAGATCACCACCAGGGACAGCAGCACGGCCTGAGAAATCTGCTCCCACAGTTTCAGCACGGCGTCCTGTGTGACGATGTCGAAGTCGTTCGGCTTGTCGAGGGTGAGGCCGTGACGAATACGCATGACTTGTTCGACTTCACGCAGGGCCTCGTCCCTGGTGGCCCACTCGTGCGGCACGACGGCAATCATGGCCGAAACGTTACCAACCCCACCAAAAGGCCCGCCGCGCCGCGCCTCGGACCCGAACTGCTTTCGATAGGCCGTATACGGCATGATTGCGTAGTCATCCACGCTGACCCCTGCCATCGTAGGCCGCTTGTCGATGACGCCGATCACCGTGTACTCGACGGCGCCGATGCGGACTTTCTTGCCGACTGGGTCGAGGCCGCGGCGCTCGAAGAGGGCCTCGTAGGGGCCGTAGCCAAGGACCGTTACTGCTTTTCGTCGCTGCACCTCGCCTTCGGTGAACGATCGACCGACGACAACCTTGCCGGCGTTGACTTCGACATAGCGATCGGTCGTGCCCATGATCGACACGGGCATCGTACGCTCGCCCTGATAGAACACCCGCTCCAACGTTGGCGGACCACCATTGCCCAGCCAGATGTCGACGATGGCGGCCGCGGGCGCCAGCCGGCGAACCGCTTCGGCATCCTGAACCGTGATGTTCGGGCGTCGCATCATGTCCATGAACGACGCGCCCGACGACAGGCTGAGGGCACTGAACTTGGCGACGAAAATCGTCTTTGGTCCGAGCATGCGGATCGTGTTCTGCAGCGATTCGTCGAAGCCACGAATGAGCGACGTCATCCCGACGATCGACGTAATCCCGATTACAATCCCCAGGACGGTAAGCCCCGATCGCAGTTTGTTGACTCTCAGTGTGTCGAGAGCCATTTGGGCTGTCTCTTTGAGCAACGCGAAGCGGGCAACGAGCTTTGACACGGCTACTCTCGGCGGAGCGCCTCGATGGGGTCGAGCATCGACGCGCGGCGGGCTGGATACCATCCGAAGAACAGCCCGACGACTCCGGTGATCAGGACGCCAATCGCCACCGACCACGGTTGAACCGTCGCTGGGAGCGGTGTCGCCATCGAAATGGCCGCGGCCGCCAGCGCCCCAATCGCCACGCCCACGATGCCACCGGTGAGCGACAAGGTGATCGACTCGGTCAGCACCTGCGACATGATGTCGCGGCGCTTGGCGCCCAACGCTTTCCGCAAGCCGATCTCGCGCGTACGCTCGCTGACCACCATCAACATGATGTTCATGATGACGATGCCGCCGACGACCAGTGAGAGCGCGACGACCCCCACCAGCACCGCAAAGATCCCGGCCGTGGCCTGATTGTAGATATCCAGGACCGAGTCCGAACTGACGATGCCAAAGTTGTCGGGCTCGGCAGGCTCGAGCCGACGAGCCACCCGCAACGCCACTCGCGCATCGTCCTTGGCGACCGCAACAAACGCCGGATCGCGCGGCCTCACCATGACCTGGAGTGACTGGCGCGCGCCAAAGAGCTTGCGAAACGCGCCGAGCGGAATCACGGCGAACTGATCCAGCGAGTTGCCGAAAATCGCGCCTTTCTTTTCGCTGACGCCGATCACTCGGAAGTGGACGCCGCGAATCCGGATGACTTTGTCGATGGGCTCGGCTTCTCCAAACAGGCGATCGGCGACTTCCCAGCCCAGAATGACGACCGGGCGGCTGCGATCGATCTCGGTCGGGCTGATCATGCGGCCGCGTTCGGCATCGAACGTTGAAAAGTCGGCATAGTCGCCGGCCACGCCCTGAATGCGAACGTTTTCGATCTCGGTGGTGCCGTAGGCGATGGCCGCACCGGCATTCGCCTGGGACATCACCGACTGGATGTAAGGACTGAAGCGCTCGATCGCTTCCGCCTCCTCCATCGTGATCCGCGGATTGTTCCGCGCGCGGTCCGCTTCGTCTTCGTTGCGGATCATGCCCATCCGGTCGATCGTGAAGGCGTCGGCGCCGAGGTCGGACACCACCGCATCAGACACCGTCGCATTCATCCCCTGAATCAGCGAGACGACGGTGATGATCGACGACACCGCGACGATGTTGCCCAACAACGTGAGCAACGATCGCAGCTTGTTCGCCCAAATCGAACTGAGGGCCAGCCGGATGGACTCGAAGATCTGTGACATGACTGCTCGCGGAGCGCCGGCTAGCGAAGCTCCGCCACTAACGCCGCTGGCCGGGCTCGGTCAGCCGGACGAGATCGCCGTCGAACATGTTGCGGACCGAATCGAATGGCCCGGTGATGACGCGGTCGCCTTCATTCAGGCCGTCCGCCACCTCGAAGTAGCGTTCGCCGGCAATTCCTATCTTGACCGGCATGAAGAGCGCGCGGCCATCGCGCACTAAGAAGACGCCTTCCACCTCTTCGCGGCGCTGGCCCGGCAGCAACTCGACCGACGCGTTCGCCGACACCGACGGCTCGACGCTTGGGCCGAAACTGAATCGAGGGCGAGGCGGACGAGGCGGCTGGCGCACGATGTTCGACTTCTCGTCGTAAATCAGCTCGCGAACCGTGAGCGCCTGAATCGGAACCGCCACTGCCTTCTGCCGCGTGGCCGTGGTGATCTCGGCCGAGCAAGTGAACCCTGGTCGGACGTCGGGGATTTGATCGTCGAGCGTCACGACCACCTTGAAGTTGGTCGCGGTCCGCTGTGCGCCCGGCTGCGCGCCGGTCGCCTGAATCGGGCTGTTGCCGATCTCGGTCACCCGTCCACGAAACGAGCGATCCTCCATGGCGTCGATCGTGACTTTCGCGACTTGTCCGAACTGGACGAGCGGGATGTCCGTTTCGTCGACTTCGATCTCCGCCTCGATCACCGACATGTCGGCCACCGTCAGCAACACCGTGCCGGCATTGTTCATCGTGCCGATGACGACGTTCTCGCCGACTTCGACGTTGCGTCGGGTGACGATGCCATCGAAGGGCGCCTCGAACCGCGACTGCGCCAGCGAGTGTCTGGTGCTGGTCAAACCCGCCTGCTGCTGACGAAGTTGCTCCTCACGTGTTTTGACTTCTTGTTCACTCGCCCTCAGTTCCGCCTCGCGGACGTCCAGCTCGGACTGTGTCCTCTCCAACGTCTCGCGCGTCGTCAGGCCGCCTGTCCACAGGTCTTGCTGCCGCTTCATGTTTTGCCGGGCGAGCTCCAGATTCGCCTGGGCGCTGCGCACTTGCGCCCGTGACTGATCGAGCCCCGTGTTGGCCGCGGCGACACCGGCTTCGTCACGGCGAACGGCACTCTCGGCCATGACGGGATCGATCTGGAGAAGAAACTGGCCGGCCTTGACACGATCACCTTCGTTCACCGCCAGCCGAACGACGCGACCCGGCGTCTGCGCGCTGATGTTGACGGTCTTCTTGGGTTCGATCTTGCCCGAGGCGGAGACAATCGCCTCGAGGTCGCGCCGTTGGATTCCTTCGGCGGTCACGGAAATCCCCTGCGGCTGTCTGCGGGCGAAGTACGCCGCGGCGCCGCCCGCAATCACGAGCAGAACGATGAGCGCCAGCAACCATTTCCTGCGGAACAGGATGCGGAACACGATTAAGATCCTCCCATCACCGCGATCGTCGCGGCTATGACTGCAGCAAGCCCCATGTAAAGCCCTGCCAGGGCGAGGGCGTAACCGCCGACGTTTCGTCGAGTCAGGGTCGCCAGGCCGATCGCCAGCAGCCCGCACCACCACAGGACGAAGATATCGAGCGACCCGAAAAATCGGGCCACGACTGTGCCCTCGTCCATCGCGGGCAGCACGGCGGCAAGATTCAGCGGGCTTGTCAGCGACTCCCGAACGTAGTGCAGAGGAGTCACGATTACTTGCCCGATCAGCAGCACCACAGTCGCGTGAACCACGATGGACAACGCTTGCGCCCACCTGGCGCCTCCGCCATTCCAGCGGCCGACCATCCACACGGCGACCGCCGTCAATAGCGTGGCGATCGGTGTGATCAGGAACCGTCCACCGCTGGTGAAGTACACCCACCATGGTGGTTGGGTCAGGAGCGCGGCATACTCAGCATCGGTGATGGTTGCGCCGAACGACTCGCTGACCCGGACCTGTTCGTCGATCAGCGCCTGCCGCCCGATGCCGGTGCTCAGGAGCGACACCCCACAAATGCCCCAGCCGATCAGGACTACCAGCCAGGTGGCCACCCAGGTAGGGCGTGCGGCCAGCTCAACCATAGTGGCCCGCGGGCGAGACACCACGCCCGCGATCCGCCGTATCACCCCGTCCCCCCTTCCAAGAGAATACGATACCTGGGTCCTGCCGAGTTCCGTTCTACCAAGTCAAAGCATTGTAAACGATAGACTTTTGGGCATTCGCCTAACAGATTCAATCCATCTTGCGCCGTGCTAGCGAGCTCCGAGTTCTCTCGATTGAAATCCTATTTTATGTTACTCAAAATTCGCCCTTTTGTGTTGGCCGCTTTCGTCCTCGCGTGCCCCTCGACGGCCTCAGCGCAAGGGCTCGAGAATCTCGGGAGCCGAGCGCCCGCTCTCGGCGCGTTTGTCGCGGTGGCAGACGATGCCTCCGCGGTCGCGTGGAACCCGGCCGGAATGGTGTTGGGCCCGCTGTTCAACATCTCGATTGGTTTCGGTGCCTTATCGGCCGTCCCGGACGATCCACCAACTGAGACGGAGGTCGCCGAACGTTCGTCCGCGACCCTCGTCGCCATCGGCGCACCGCCCGTCGGCCTTTCGTACCTACCGTCTGGGACAGCAGGTCGTTGACGGGGCTGCAGCATCGGGCGACCTGCGCCGAGAAGATGGGCAAGTTATAGTCCGCACGATGGTTACGAGCCATTTGGGTGCGACCTTTTTGCACTCCCTTGGCAATTTCTTAACTGTCGGGACCACGGTGAAGCTGGTTCGGGGCAGTGTCGGATCCGAGGTCGTGGGTGCTGACACGTGGGAGGCTGCGTTCGATCACGCCGACACGCTGATGACGGCAAGCTCCACGACCGGAGATCTGGACCTCGGTGCGATGGCGGCCGCGGGTCGGTGGCGCGCGGGTCTCCTCGTGCGCAACGTGACCGAACCAGATTTCGAAGATGCCTTGGGCGGGGAAGTCGAGCTGAGGCGACACGCTCGTGCGGGCGCCGCGTGGGGTGATCGGTGGCCGGGGGCGTCTCGGATGATCGTTGCCTTTGACGCCGATTTGACGCACGTGCCGCACCCCGACGGCGATCGTCGAGACATCGCGGCCGGCATCGAGCGCTGGACGATGCGGCAGCAACGTCTCGGCTTGCGGGGCGGGGTGAGGGCAAGCACGGTTGGAGAGGCCCGTCCAGTCGTCAGCGCTGGCGCGTCCTATGCGGTCCGTTCGGGGGCTTTTGTCGATGCGTATGTCGCCGCGGGCGCGCGTCAAGCGACCGCATGGGGCGTCGCAGCGCGGTTGAGCTACTAACGGGCGAGTTTGTCGGTTCCAGGCGGAGTTTCGCACGTCATGCCGGTTCGGATCATCGAACTGCTCCTCAAAGAACGACGCATCACGCCGGACCAGCTCCAGGAGGCGGTGATGCTTCAACGCGAGCACGGCGGCCGGCTTGGCGCACATCTCGTCAAGCTTGGCTATGTCAAGGACGAAGAGATCACCGCGCTGCTGTCCAAACAGTACCGGCGTCCCATCGATTGCGCTGAACCAGTTCGAGATTGCTCCCGGCGTCATCAAGCTCGTCCCCGGCGAAACCGCCCGGAGGTATCAAATCGTGCCGCTCAACCGGACCGGCGCCACGTTGACGATCGCGATGACCGATCCCACCAATGTATTTGCATTGGACGACGTGAGATTCATGACCGGCGACCGGATCGAGCCGGTCGTGGCATCGGAAGGGGCAGTGCTCGACGCTATCGACCGGTACTACGGCGACGGTCCGGTCGTGGCGAACCCGCCGATTTTTCAACCCGCCGGATCACACGCGCTCGATGTCGCGACCCGCGTGCTCGACGAGATGCCGGTGCCCGCCGATGCCAGCGGGGTCGAGGTTATCGACGATTTCGAGGAAATCAGCGCCGAAACGCTCGCCCGGCAGGGCGAGGAAGCGCCTGTCATCAAGCTCGTGAACGTCGTGCTGATGTCGGCGATCTCCAGGGGCGCCAGCGACATTCACATCGAGCCGTACGAAAAGGACTACCGCATCCGCTATCGGGTCGACGGAACTCTCTACCATGTGATGTCTCCGCCCATGAAGCTGCGGCATGCCATTACGTCGCGCATCAAGATCATGGCGAAGCTCGACATCGCCGAAAAGCGACTGCCGCAGGATGGCCGCATCAAGATTCGATTCTCGGACCACGGCACGCCGCGCGACATCGACTTTCGCGTTTCCTGTCTGCCGACACTGTTCGGCGAGAAGATTGTCATGCGGCTGCTGGATCGGTCGAAGCTGATGCTCGACATGACCAAGCTGGGCTTCGAACCGGATTCGCTCCTCAAGCTTCAGACGGCGATCGGCAAGCCGTGGGGGATGGTGCTCGTGACCGGCCCGACCGGCAGCGGCAAGACCAGCACCTTGTATTCCGCGATCGCGCGCATCAATACGCTCGAGACGAACATCATGACCGCCGAGGACCCGGTCGAGTTCAACTTGATCGGCGTCAACCAGGTGCAGATGCGCGAGAGCATCGGTCTCAACTTCGCCGCCGCCTTGCGCAGCTTTCTTCGCCAAGACCCGAACATCATCCTGGTCGGCGAGATCCGCGACTTCGAGACCGCCGAAATCGCCGTGAAGGCGGCTCTGACCGGCCATTTGGTGCTCTCGACACTTCACACCAACGACGCGCCGAGCACTGTTACTCGGCTCATGAACATGGGCATCGAGCCCTTTCTCGTTGCCAGCTCGCTGAACCTCGTGTGCGCACAGCGACTCGTGCGTCGGGTGTGCACGTCATGCCGCGCGCCCGATTCCGTCGCTCCACCCTCTCTCGAGCACGCCGGCTTCAGCCCGGAGGAATCACGTGTTGTGAAGCCCGTGAAGGGCAAGGGATGCAGGAAGTGCAACCGCACCGGCTACAAAGGTCGCGTCGGGTTGTATGAGGTGATGGAAATCACCGACGAACTCCGGGAGCTGGTGCTGGTTGGAGCCTCCGCGCTCGAGTTGCGACGCAAGGCCATCGAGACCGGCATGATCACGCTCCGTGGCAGCGGTCTTCAAAAGATCAAAGACGGCGTGACCTCAGTCGAAGAGGTCATGCGGGAGACCGTGCACTGACCTTGGGATCGTGAGGACACCATGGCGACGTTACCGGAGCTCTTGAAGATGACGGTGGACCTCGACGGGTCCGACCTCCATCTGTCGATCCGGACGCCGCCACACGTGCGTGTCCACGGCTTGCTGCGCCGTCTGGATCTGCCGGAGCTGTCGCCGGCCGACACCAGGAGCCTCGCCTACAGCGTGCTGACCGAGGCACAGAAGAAGCGCTTCGAGGAGACGTCGGAGCTGGATTTCTCCTTCGACATTCGCGACCTCGCGCGCTTCCGCTGCAACTTGTTCAACCAGAAGGGCGCGGTGGCGGCGGTCTACCGGCAGATACCGGAACGGGTCAAAACCTTCGACGAGCTCGGTCTCCCGACGGTGATCGCCAGGCTTGCCGCGCGGCCGCGCGGCCTCGTCCTCGTGACCGGCCCGACCGGCAGCGGCAAGTCCACGACGCTGGCCGCCATGATCGACAAGATCAACACCGAACGTCACGGCCACATCCTCACCATCGAGGATCCGATCGAGTATCTGCACGGGCACAAGAACTGTCTGGTCAACCAGCGCGAGGTCCACAGTGATACTCAGACCTTCACCGCCGCACTGCGTGCCGCACTGCGCGAAGATCCGGACATCGTGCTCATCGGAGAGATGCGCGATCGCGAAACCGTGGAGGCCGCGCTCAGGATGGCCGAGACGGGCCACTTGACGTTCGCATCGCTGCATACGAACTCGGCCGCGTCGACCATCAACCGCATCATCGACGTGTTTCCGGCACCCCAGCAACCGCAGATTCGAACGCAACTGTCGCTCGTACTCGAGGGCATCGTCTGTCAAGCGTTGCTTCCGAAGGCCAACGGCACCGGACGCGCGGTGGCACTCGAGATCCTGGTGCCCACGCCGGGCATTCGCAATCTGATTCGAGAGGACAAAGTGCATCAGATCTACTCGGCCATGCAGACCGGTCAGGAGAAGGGCGGGATGCAGACGATGAATCAGTCGCTGGCCACGCTCTACTCCAAGCGGCAGATCACGCTCGAGACGGCGTTGGGGCAATCGTCGACCCCAGAGGAACTGCATGACATGATCAATCGAGGCGTGGGCCTGGGGTCGCGCCCGGGGAGTGCGTTACCGTCGTCGCCGAGTGGCACGCGCCCGGCTCTCCAGAGGTAGCGGATGCCGACCTTCGCATTCTCCGGTCGGACGCGTGGCGGCGAGACGATTACCGGCGAGCGCGCGGGCGACACGGCCGACTCCGTGGTCGCCAGTCTGCGGCGCGAGCACATCCTCGTCACGCGGATCACAGCGGTAGAGACAAAGGCCGCCCCGCCGAAGAAGATTCGCGAAAAGGCCGCGCCGGCCAGAAACCTGGCGGTGTTCACGCGACAGTTCTCGGTCATGATCGATTCTGGCCTGCCGCTGGTGCAGTGCCTCGAGATTCTCGGGACTCAGGAAGAGGACAAGAACTTTTCCGCCGTGATTCTGCAGACCCGAGCCGACGTTGAAGGCGGCGCGTCGCTCGCTGACGCGATGAAGAAGCATCCCAGGACATTCGACGCGCTCTACTCCAACATGATTGCGGCGGGCGAGGCCGGCGGCATTCTCGATACGATCCTCAAACGACTCGCTACCTACGTCGAGAAGGCGGTCAAGCTGAAGTCGCAGGTCAAGTCCGCGATGATCTACCCGGCCGTCATCATCATCATTGCGACTGCGGTGGTCGCGATCATCCTTTGGAAGGTGATTCCGACGTTCGCCAGCCTGTTCACGGGCCTTGGCGCCACCCTGCCGCTGCCGACGCGGGCCGTGATCATGGCCAGCGATCTGACGGTGCAGTTCATGCCGTATCTTCTAGTCGTCCTGGGAGGCGGCTTGTTCGGTCTTCGACGTTATTACGCCAGCGACGGCGGTCGCGGACGGATCGACGGTCTTGCGCTGAAGGTGCCGTTCGTCGGTCCGGTGCTGCGAAAGATCGCCGTCGCGCGCTTCTGTCGAACGCTGTCAACACTGATTGCGTCGGGGGTGCCAATTCTCGAGGGCCTGGATATCACCGCTCGCACCGCCGGCAACGCGACCGTCGAGGATGCCGTGCAGTCGACGCGGAAGAGTATCGAGCGCGGCACCACGATCTCGGGCCCGCTCCGTCAGACGGGCGTGTTTCCCGGTATGGTGGTGCAGATGATTGCGGTGGGCGAAGCGACGGGCGCGCTCGACACCATGCTGGCGAAGATTGCGGACTTCTACGAGGAGGAGGTCGACACGGCCGTCGCCGGCATGCTGTCGCTGCTCGAGCCGATCATGATCGCGTTCCTGGGAATCGTCGTCGGCGGCATCGTGATCTCGATGTACTTGCCTATCTTCGGACTCATCTCAGAGCTGGCCGGATGAACGAGGGCACACTGAGCCGGCGATTGCTCTCGCACATTGCGTTGCGACTGGCGGCTGCAACCGTGCTGCTGGGCTTCGCCTGGCTGAGTCATCTGCGCGCACCGGGCGTTCTCAATCTCAACCCGTTCTATGTCCTCATCGCCAGCATCTACGCGGTCAGCCTGGTGTTCATCGCCACCCTGCGGTTTGTGGATCGCTTTCCGTGGCTCATCGACGTTCACTTTGCGATTGACGTGATGGTGGTGTCCGCGGCGGTCGCGCTGACGGGTGGCATCACGAGCATTTTCACGTCGCTGTACGTCCTGCCGATTGTGGCCGCGAGCATTCTGCAATTTCGACGAGGGTCGCTTCAGGTCGCCGCGTTGAGCGCCGTGTTGTACGGCGGCGTGGTGCTTGCGCAGTACGCCGAAGTGGCCGGACTGATCGATCCGGTGCTGGGGTATTCGTTCGATGACAACCTGCCCAGTGCGAACGTCGCTCAGTACACAGTTGGGCTCAACGTCGCCGGCCTCTTGGCAGTTGCGTTTCTCTCGGGGTCACTGGCCGAGCGGCTGCGACGAGTCGACGTCAAGCTGGAGAAGACGTCCGGTGAGCTCGCCGACCTTCAGTTCTTCAATGACTACGTAATCCACAACCTCGTGAGCGGCCTGGCCACGGCGGATGCTGCTCATCGCGTCCTCACCTTCAACCAATCAGCGGTCCAGATCACCGGCCACGAATTCGCGAACATCACCGGCCAGCCGGTCGCGGAGGTGCTGCAGCTTCCCGCCGAGTTCATGTCCACGCTTGCCGCGGACCTGGAACGGGCGCGTAGCAAGCGAGCCGACGTGCAGTATCAGCGAACCGACGGTCGGTTCATCGATCTCGGTCTCAGTGTCGCGCCGATGCCGATGCCAGACGGGCAGCGCGGCTATCTGTACACGTTCCAGGACGTCACCGAGAGCAAACGGCTCGACCGCGGTGCGCAGATGCAGAAGCGGTTGGCGGCCGTCGGCGAAATGGCGGCCGGCATCGCGCACGAGATACGGAATCCGCTCGCCGCCATGTCGGGCTCGATGCAGATCCTGCGGCAGGAGTTGTCGCTCTCCACCGATCAGGCGCAATTGATGGACATCGTCTTGCGCGAATCCGAGCGGCTCAATGCCACCATCAGGTCGTTTCTGGCGTATGCTCGGCCCCAGCGTTTCGAACTCCAGCGCCTCGATTTGCGAACCGTGGTTCAGGACACTGCAACGTTGTTGCGCAACAGCACCGAGATCGGCGAGCGGCACATCGTTCACGTCGAGACACCCGCCGACGAAGTCGTGATCGAGGCGGACGAGAATCACATTCGGCAGATCGTGTGGAATCTCGCGACCAACGGCCTACGCGCCATGCCGGATGGCGGCAGGCTTCGCTTGCGGGCGGCGCACGAACTGATCGAAGGGTTGGCCAACGGCGTCCTCATCGTGACGGATGAGGGCGTCGGCATGAGCGCCGAAGAAGCCGAGAGTTTGTTTCAGCCGTTCCGCGGCTCCTTCAGCAAAGGCAGCGGTCTCGGCCTCGCGATTGTTCATCGCATCACCAGCGACTATGGCGCTCGAGTCGAGGTGCAGTCGCAAGTGGGACATGGCGCGACCTTTCGCGTGAGTTTCCCGCCCGTTCGCGGCACGCGCCCGTCCAACCATCAAGAGTCGGCGCACTTCATCTCATGAGCGTCCCCGGGTCCCAGCCTGCGCCCCTTCGCGAACCACCGAGCCGAATCGGTCGCGACGCCCCGCGCATCCTGATTGTAGACGACGAGCAGTCGATGCGCGAATGGATGCGCATCCTGTTTCAACGGGAGGGGTTCGACGTGCTCGTGGCCGAAGACGGCGTGGTCGCGCGAGATCTCGTCGGCCGCGAGTACATCGATGTCGTGCTGACCGACATCCGCATGCCGCGCCTGGATGGGCTCGAGCTCCTCGAGGCCATCCGTGACATCGCGCCCGACAGTGTCGTCATCATGATGACAGCGCATTTTACGCGGGACTCATTCGGAGTGGAAGCGGGCCCGCGATTCGGGCGCCGCCGCGCTGCTCGAGAAACCGTTTCGTGACATCAACCTGGTGACCCTGCAGGTCCGTCAACTCATCGATGCTCGTCGCGTTCGCCACGAGCGCGACGTGTTGCGGCAAGCCATCGCGAAGGACGGCTTTGCCGGAATCATCGGCCGCAGCCGGCCGATGCTCGATGTGTTCCGCCTCGTCGAGACGGTCTGTCGTACGAACAGCACCGTCCTGTTGACGGGCGAGTCCGGCACTGGCAAGGAACTGGTCGCGCGCGCGCTCCACATGCTCTCGCTCCGCCGCGACCGTCCCTTCGTTGCCGTCAATTGCGGAGCGATCCCCGAGACCTTGCTCGAATCCGAGCTCTTCGGCCATACGCGAGGCGCCTTCACGGGCGCCGACAGCAACAAGAAGGGTCTGATCGAAGTCGCCGAGCATGGCACCATCTTTCTAGACGAAATCGGGGAGATGAGCCCGACGATGCAAGTGAAATTGCTGAGGGTGTTGCAGGAACGCAAGTATCGGCGTGTGGGCGGCACCGAGGAAATCGGCGCCAACATTCGCGTGATCGCCGCAACCAACCGCGACCTGGCCGCTCGCGTGGCCCAAGGACAGTTTCGCGAGGACCTCTTCTATCGCCTCAACGTGATTCCGATCCGATTGCCGGCACTGCGCGAGCGCCCAGAGGACGTGCCCCTGATTGCCGATCACTTCTTGGTCAAATTCACGCGCGAGATGGGTAAGCCGATCGGTGGCTTCAGTGCCGACGCGGTCGAACGTCTGAAAGCCTACCAATGGCCGGGTAACGTCCGTGAGTTGGAAAACGCCATCGAGCGCGCGGTTGCCTTGGAAGCGACGGACCGAATCCAGGACGAGACGCTGGGCGAGCACCTGAGCAGTACGCCACGGCCGGTCGCGCCGGGGCGGGCCGGTGATCTCTTTCCTACCTCTGGCTTCAATCTCGAACAGCACCTGCAGGAAGTTGAGTGCACGCACGTCGAGCGCGCGCTCCGCCAGGCCGGTGGGGTCCAGGTCCGCGCCGCGGAACTGCTTGGCCTCAGCTTTCGACAATTCCGCTATCTTGTTAAGAAGTACAACCTCAAGGCCTAGCCTCGCGGCTCTCCTGACCCTCCGGCGTTGCAGCTTGCGGCGCTTGATGACGCTGACAGGGCGTGGCAGGTCACCTGACGCAATTTGTCAGCACCCGGTGCGGCGCTCCATCGGAACGAACCGTCCGCCTGCCGTCGAATCCTGCTAAGGTTAGTCAGACCAATAACTTGCGCCTATCGTCTGTACTGCGCAGGAGCTTGGTATGCCTGTTGCTGTTGGTTGCCCCAGCGCTGCGGTGCGGGTTGAGTCGCGTTGCTCCAGGGCAGTCTTGCGGCACCGGAGACAAGGTTTTTGAGACGTGGTTGAGAAGTAACGGGGGAAGAGGATCATGGGTATTCGTAACACCAAGGGCTTTACGCTCATCGAACTTCTGATTGTCGTCGCGATCATCGGCATCATTGCGGCGATTGCGGTGCCCGGGCTCCTGCGGGCGCGCATCTCGGGGAACGAGGCGTCGGCGATTGGATCCACGCGCGCGGTCGTGTCGGCCGAAGTCGACTATTGGGGTTTGAATCGCGGCTTCGCCGACAGCCTGCAGGCGCTCGGCGCGACCTGCGCCAATCTTCAGGTGCCCTTCATTTCCGCGGACCTGGCCACCCCCGCACCGGTGCAGAAGAGTGGCTACATCTTTACGATCGCGCCGGGCGCCGGTGGCGCTGCTGGTCCGAACGACGTGTGCGGCACCGCAACGAACGTCCGCTACTACATTACCGCCGTTCCGCAAGGCGTTGGCTCAACCGGCAACCGTGCGTTTGCGGCCGATATCGGGTCGACGATTTGGCAAGACACTAGCGGTGTGGCACCGACGCAGCCGTTCACGACGAGCGCGACCACAAACCCACTCGGCCAATAACCAGGTGCGACAGGTGCGACGGGTGCGACGGGTGCGACAGGTGCGACAGGCGCGGTACTGCACCACACCTCAGCACGCGTCGCACCTGTCGCACCCGTCGCACCTGGTCCTTATACTGTTCTCATGCGCCGCTGGAGTTGGTGCCTGCCCCTGATTGGGATCCTGGTGGTCGGGGCTTTGCCGTTTGTCCGATACTGCCACCAGACGCAAGCCCAGGCTGTGGCCGCGGATTTTCTCAAACGTGTGCACGAGAGGCAGCTGGTAGTCCAGTCCGAGGTTCGGGAGAAAGGCTTTATGGTGACGCTCCCGAGTCTCGTGACGGTTTGCCCGCAGACGATCTCGAGCGTGCTGACGTCCGAACACGTGATCAGTGTTGAAGCCGCCGGTTATGAGGTGGGCGTGCGACCAGCGGAGGGATCGACTCCGGGGCCGCCGGACTGCCACGGGCGACCGACCGCGTCGGACTACTATGCCTGGGCGAGACCGCGCTCGGTCGAGTCACCTGGCCAACAAGCGTTCGCGATGACAGCGACGGGCAAAATTTACGTGTTCTTCGATGGGGTTGCCCCGCTCGAGCGGGACATGACGGCCACCGGACTCGCGACCCCGGTGGAGTCGGTCGGGGCGTTCAAAATCCCGTAGAATTCAGCAATATGACGCGGACCACGAAGTCGAATCCAACCGCGGTCAACGTGCCCGTTGCAGCCTTTACCGTCGCCGCTCTCGTGGGCCTGGGGTTTGCGGTCGCCTCGACCTGGGTGCACTACCGGATCCTGAACGATCCCCTGTACTCGAGCGTTTGCGACGTCAACGCGACCTTTAGCTGCACCGACGCCTACACGAGTCGATTTGGCTCGATCGGTGGCGTCCCGGTGGCCCTCATTGGTGTGCTGTATTTCGCGTTCGTGCTCATACTGGTTGCGCTCTGCAGCTATTCGGCGTCGGCCCGTCAGAGTCTGGCTGGATATGTGTTTGCGACGGCGACGCTCGGGCTTGCCGGTGTCCTGTATCTTGCGTACGCGTCGTTCTTTGTGCTGAAGACGGTTTGCCTGCTCTGTGTAGGGACCTATGCCGCAATCATCGCGTTGTTCCTGATTGCGGGAGCGGCGACCAAGTACCCAATGACAACCCTTGCTGCTCGTGCATCCAACGATATGCGTACTCTCTTTCGTACTCCTGCAGCGCTGACGACGGCGCTGGCGTTTGTGGGAGCGGCCGTGGTCGCCGTCGTGCTGTTCCCCGGTGATTCGATTTCCGCGTCCAGTGGGCTCGCAGCGCCCCCCGCCAACCCCCAGGCGACCGCTCAGCCTGCCGCTCCGCCCCCCGCTCCGCCACCGCCGCAGAATCAGATTCAACAATTGGAGCAGTATCTCGCGGCACAGCCACGCGTGCCGATTGTCGTGGGCGGTAGTGGCGCCGTTGTCACCATCATCAAGTTCAACGACTACCAGTGCCCGCCGTGCGGCCAGACGTTCCGTGAATACAAGCCGATCCTGGCCAAACTCCAGCAGCAGCACCCCGGGAAGATTGCGTTCGTGACCCGCGATTTTCCGCTCGACCCCGAGTGCAATTCGTTGGGGGGAGGGCATCAGGCCGCGTGTGAGGCGGCGGTCGCCGTGAGGCTCGCGCGTGAAAAGGGACGTGCGGATGCGATGGAGGATTGGCTCTTTGCCAACCAGGCAGACCTCACGACGGACAGCGTCAAGAAGGGTGTCTCGACGGTCGTGGGCGTGACCGACTTCGACGCGCGCTATCAGAAAACCCTCGAGCTCGTTCGTGGTGACATCGGTCAGGGGCTGCAGCTGGGCGTGAAGGGCACCCCGACGTTTTTCATGAACGGGATTCGGCTGCCCAATCTGCGCGGTGAGTTCTTCGAGGCTGCCGTTCAGTGGGAGCTCCGTCGTGTTGCCGCCGGGGGCGGCAAATGATCGCTGGCAGCCGGGCGCCGGCCTCCGGCGACCGGTAACCGGCAGCGGGCAATTGTTGACCGCCGTGGCCGCGATTCAGGTTGAGGACCTTTCCAAGGACTACTTGGTTGGTTTCTGGCGGCCGAGACCCTACCGTGCTCTCGATCATCTGACCTTTACGGTCGACGCGGGTGAAGTCTTTGGCTTCCTGGGCCCCAATGGCGCCGGGAAGAGCACCACGCTCAAGCTGCTCATGGGCCTTATCTTCCCGACGAGCGGCACAGCCCGCATCCTCGGTAAGCCGATCGGTGACCTGAGCATGCGACGACGGATCGGCTTCCTTCCCGAGAATCCGTATTTCTACGACTATCTGACCGCCGAGGAGCTGCTGGCCTACTATGCCGGCCTGTCGGCGATCGATGGTCCTGCGCGGGCCAAACGCGTCTCACACGTGTTAGACGAGGTAGGAATCGGCGCCGAACGGCGGATGCGCCTCCGGTCCTATTCGAAGGGCATGATTCAGCGCGTCGGTGTCGCGCAGGCGCTGGTCGCCGAGCCGGACGTGGTCTTCTTCGACGAGCCGATGTCGGGCCTCGATCCGCTCGGGCGCCGCGATCTTCGTCGATTGATGCTGCGTCTGCGGGACCGAGGCTGCACGGTGTTCTTCAGCTCGCATATCCTCGCCGATGCCGAAGCGCTCTGCAGCCGCGTCGCGATTCTGGCCCAGGGGCGACTCGTCGCGGAAGGGCGCGTGAGCGACATCGTCGCCTTCGAGCGTCGCGGCTGGGAACTCGTGGTGGCCAACCTGCCGGAGGCACTGCAGAGTCGCTTGCAGAGCCGCGCGATCACCATGACGCCCCTTTCGGATCATCGGTTCACGATTGAATTGCCCGCCGAAGCGGCACCGGAAGAGATCGTGAAGGATTTTGCCGGTCACGGTGTGCACATCGTCTCCCTCAATCCGATCCGGACGACGCTCGAGGACTATTTCGTGGCGACGGTGGGAAGTGCGACGCCGCGGGACACCAGCGGCATCGACGGATGAGAGCAATCCGTCTCGTCGCCCTCGCGGTGTTTCGCGAATCGGTTCGCGACCGCGTGCCGCTGACCATTGTTGGCTTCGGCATTCTGCTCGTGGCAGCGTCCTACCTGATTGGCCAGATGACAGCCGGTCAGGACCTCAAGATCATCAAGGATCTCGGGCTGGCAGCTCTGAACCTCCTCGGTTTGCTGATCGCGGTGTTCATCGGGATCGGGCTGGTGGCGAAGGAGGTGGAGCGCCGCAGCATCTACAGCCTGCTGAGTCGTCCGCTCACGCGCGAGCAGTTTGTCGTTGGCAAGTTCGCCGGGCTGGTGATGACCCTTGCCGTCAATCTCGCCGCAATGTCTGTGGCGTTCTACCTCGTGCTCTTGTATCAACAACTCACGGTGCCGGCGGTGCAACAACGGAGCTGGCCGGCCCCTGCGATGGATCCCCGCCTGCTGATTGCGATCGTCCTGACGTTTGCTGAGCTGATGATCGTGACCGCGATCGCCCTGTTTTTTTCCACGTTCGCGGGCCCGATGACGGCTGTTCTGCTGACGCTCGCCTTGTGGATCGTCGGGCGGTTCAACGCTGACCTGCGGCACTTCGAGGAAGTAATGGAGGCGCCTGTGGCCGTCTACCTCGCGCAAGCCCTGTATTACGTGCTGCCCAACCTGGCGCCCTTCGACGTGAAAGCCGAAGTCGTGCACGGCGTGCCGATTTCCGTCGTCGCACGTGGCGCTGACGTTTGCCTATGCCGTGGTCTACGTGTCGATCGTGCTGCTGGCCGCAATGGCAGTGTTCCGTCGGCGCGATTTCAAATGACGAGGACCCCGCACTTTCTGGTGGCGATCGCGCTGCTGATGACGCTGGCGGTCGCGTTGCAGGTGTGGCGCGACCGCGGTTGGCAACCCTATGAGCCGGAAACGCCTGTGCAGTGGCTGGAAGCGGGACCCACGGTCAGGCGTCTCACGCTCGGGTTCGACAGCCTGCTCGCCGATTTCTACTGGATTCGCGCCGTGGTGTATTTCGGGCGGCAGCGCTTGTCGACTGCGGCCGATAAGAACTACGACCTTCTGCACCCCTTGCTTGAACTGGTTACCACACTCGATCCGCGCTTCACGGTCGCCTATCGGTTTGGCGCCTTCTTCCTCTCCGAGCCACCCCCCAATGGTCCCGGCCGGCCCGATCTTGCGATCGACCTCTTGCAGCGCGGCGTTCAGGTGTCCCCCGACAAATGGGAGTACCTGCACGCCATCGGATTTGTTCACTACTGGAGTTATCGAAACTACGCCGACGCTGCCACCTGGCTCGAAAAAGCCTCGGAGGTTGTCGGCGCGCCGATCTGGCTGAAGTCCTCGGCCGCGCTCATGCGCGCGGAGTCAGGAGATCGCGCCGCGGCGCGACGGTTGTGGGGCGAGCTGCACGACAGCGTTGACGACGACTCCTTGCGCCGCTTGGCCGAAGCACGCATCGCGCAGTTCGACGCGCTCGACGCGATCGAAGTGCTCAACGAAGTGGTCTGGCGATTCAAAGCGCGCACGGGCCGCCCGGCCAGCACGTGGGAGGACCTCATCTCGGTCGGCGTGCTTCGCCGAGTTCCAACCGATCCTGCTGGCGTTCCGTATGTCCTCGACCTCGTCAACGAGGCGGTTCGGCTGTCAGAGAATTCGCCACTCTGGCCCCTGCCGGCTGGCCTCGACTCCTCGAAGCCGTGATGACATCGCCGGTTCTCATCGGCCTGACGACGGTCTTAGGGCTTATTGTCGGCAGCTTCTTGAACGTTTGCATCTACCGGTTGCCGCGCGGCGAATCAGTGGTGTCGCCCGGGTCACACTGCCCTCGATGCCGTCGCCCGATTGCGAGGTTCGACAACATCCCGGTCCTGAGCTGGCTCCTGCTGCGCGGAAAGTGTCGGCAGTGTGGCGCACCTATATCCGTTCGGTATCCAATCGTCGAGATTGCCACCGCGCTAGTGGCCGTGACGATCGTCGTGCTGACCCCGCCGGGACCGTTGCTCGTCAGTCGCCTGCTCCTCGGCGCGATCCTCATCGTCTTGTTCTTCATCGATCTCGAGCACCACATTCTGCCCAACGCCATCACGCTTCCTGGCATCGTTGTGGGGTTCCTCTTCAGCCTCGTCACCGGACCTGGCCCGACAAGTTCCCTGACGGGTATCGCGCTCGGCGCCGGCGTGCTCTACGCAATCGCGGCCGGCTATTACGCGATTCGCAAGGAAGAAGGCATGGGGATGGGCGACGTGAAAATGCTCGCGATGATCGGCGCCTTTCTCGGCTGGCCCGCCGTTGTGCTGACGTTGATGCTCTCGTCGTTCTCTGGGGCGATCATCGGACTGCTGCTCATCGTGTTCACGCGCGCCGACGGACGGTATGCACTGCCGTTTGGCACCTTCCTCGCGCTCGCGGCGCTCGTCGCCATGCTCGGTGGCGACGCCATCCTGAACTGGTATTTAGGGCGGATGTGACGACGGCCTGTGAAATTGAGGCTCCTGTGGCTTCCGCCTTCCGCCGTACGCTCCGCCTTCGCGCGAAGCGCTTCGGCGGACCGCCGTAGCCTTGGCGGACGCTGGTCAGGCGGAAGATCCCTGCGCGTTAGTAGCGCAGAATTCTCGCCGTTCATCGAATCGTGGTCGCGCAGTTTTTTGGAACGACCAAACTCGTGCCAACAAGATCCCAATGATATTCCGTGCGGATCGCCGAGGACGCATCGCACGGACGCGCGGCCGCAGCCTTGCACTGGTCGAGGCATGGAGTTGTGCAGTCGGCGCGACGGTTTCTCCGTCATCGAGGTGCTGATCGCCGCGACCCTCGTGGCTTCGACGCTCGTTGGGTTGGCGCACTTGGTGTCAGTTGGGGCTCAACGGGCCCTGGCAAGCCGGCACAGCGCGGGGGCGCTTGCCGCTGCGCAAAGCAAGCTCGAGGAGTTGCGGGCTGCTTCATGGACCTACGCCGCGGATGGCACGCGCCAAAGTGCGAGCGTCCTGGCGCCCTCGCCACCGGGTTCGCTGGACGAAGATACAAGCGGATATGTGGATTACGTGGATGGCTTCGGGCAAAGCGTGCCGCCCGCTGCGGGTGAGACCGCGCCCGACTACGTGCGTCGATGGTCTATCACCCCGCTCGCCGCCGGCGATCTCGACACGCTCGTGCTGCACACCTGTGTCTTCACCGCTCGGGGCGTACGACTGGCGAGCCCAATGGCCGAGGCCTGTGTGGTCTCGGTGCGAACGAGAACGCCATGAATCAGCGCGGCTTCTCGCTGATCGAGCTGCTCGTCGCTTGCCTGCTGCTGATGGCCGTGACTGCCGCCGTGGCAGGGATGGCGGTCCCAGCACGTCACGCGTTCGAGCGCACGCTTGCGTCGGCGGATCTTACCGGCGGAACACGGGCAGCCCTCGAACGGTTGGCCAGCGATGTGCGCGAGGCGGGAAGCGGTGGATCCGTAGGAATCGATCTCGTGAGCGTCTCGGATGTCATGGCGTCGATTGTCCCGCTCGCAGGCTTCGACTCGCCGCCGGCGACACCAGGCCAAGCGATTCGAATCACGCGAATTCCTCCCCGGGCTCCTCAGGGCGTCTTGCGCCAGGCAGCACCAGCAGGGGAAACGACACTCGTCCTTGAAGGCTCTTCCAACTGCAGCGTAGGCGGCGATGCTTGTGCACTTCAGCCCGCCATGACGGCGCTCATCTTCGACGCCGCTCGGGGCGAGCCTCTTGTCGTCGCAGCGGTTGCGCCGGGTGGCATCGTGCATCTTGCGAGCCCGCTCCGCTCGTCGTTCGATTCTGGCGCTGTTGTCGCCTCTGCGGTGACAACGACCTACGGCTTGAGGCCAGAAAGCGATGGCAGTCAACGACTCGTTCGCACATCCACCGGCGGCGCCGAGCAGCCTGTCCTGCAGCACGTGGTGGGGTTCGAGGTCCACGCGATGGCGACCACAGCCCCCACGCCCGGTCAGCTCGATGATCCACACCCAACTTACGGACCGATCCCACCATTGACGGGGATCGACGACCCGCGTGATAGCTGGGGACCCGGTGAGAACTGCATGTTCATGCGCGACGGGGACGGTCGTCTCGTCGCAAGGCTGCCCTCGAAGGCCCTTGGCTCCATGGAAACATTGGACACCTTATCGCTCAACGACGGGCCTTGGTGTTCCGATGCCCTCGACGCCACGCGATTCGATGCCGACCTGCTCCGAATCCGACTTGTCGAACTCCGACTGCGCGTGGAGGCTGCCTCCGCAGTTTGGCGCGGCCCGGTGGCGCGGCTGTTTCGCCGTCCCGGCACCGAGCGGAACGCTGCGCGGTGGGTGCCGGATGTCGAGTTGCGCTTGACGGTGAGGCTTCGCAATGCGCGCCAGTGAACGTGGCATCGCGCTCGTAATCACCCTGCTGACCATCAGCCTGGTTTCGGCCCTGGGTCTCGGCCTCGCCCTCTCATCGTCTGCAGCTCGGATGGCCGACCACAATCACGAAGATGCCACCATCACGCTCAACGCTGCCGAGTCGGCCTTGAACCTCGCCATACGCGACCTGGCCGACATCACGGATTGGAGCCAGGCTTTGGATGGGACCCTGCGGGCGTCGCGGGTCGATGGTTCCCCGTCCGGGCTTCGGACGATGCACGGAGGCGAGACCATCGATCTCACCAGCCTTACCAACGAATTGACGTGTGGGCTCCGAACGGCGTGCACCGATGCTGATCGCAGCGCACAGACTGTCGATCGACCGTGGGGGGCGAACAACCCGCGGTGGCGACTCTTTCTTCATGCGCCGCTCCCGATGTCAACGCTTCCGCGGCACCTCGACCCCTACGTTATCGTCTGGGTGGGAGACGATGGCCGGGAGACCGATGGGAATCCGTGGATTGACGGCGGCGGTGTGGGAGGGCAAGGCCGACACGTGATCAGGGCGCGCGCTGAGGCGTTTGGGCCCCGGAGTGCGAGGCGGTCGATCGACGCAGAGCTCGCACGCGTCTGCCGCGCAACAGAAGCAGGAGAAGTATGTAAGCCAGGTATTCGCGTGCAATCCTGGCGGCTTGCCTCGGCGGTTCCTTGACCCTGTTGCCAACGCCCCATACGATCATCAAGTTGTAGTGGTCCACCGGGTCTTCGTCATCGAATGACACACCTGCTGGGTGTACTTCTGGTCGCGCTTTCCGTCCCAGTGTGGGCCCAGAGCCTCGTCGAGCTCGCGAAGGTCGAAGAGGCGCGCCGACAGGCCGTCAAGTCGCCAGCCAGGGTTTACACCAACCGAGACCTCAAGCCGGAGCCCAGGGAACACCGTCCGGCTGCCCCCGTCGCGCCCGGCACAGAACCTGATGTCAGCGAAGCTCCTTCGAAGGAGAAGGACGAGGCTCATTGGAAGGCGCTGATAACGACGGCGCGTACGGCTCTGGAACGCAGCCGCGTGCTCGCCGATGCGCTGCAGAGTCGTCTGAACGCACTCACCACCGACATCGTCAATCGAGATGACCCTGCCCAACGGGCTCAGCTTCAGCGCGAGCGCCAGCGTGCGCTCTTGGAGCTCGATCGAACGAAGATCGAGATTGCCGAGCACGTCAAAGCTATCGCAGCGATTGAAGAGGAGGCGAGAAAGGCTGGCGTTCCGCCGGGCTGGTTGCGGTGAGCTAGGCCATCTTGATGCCAATCGCCTTCAGCGCGCCCATCAGGTCCTTCTGGGTCACATCCTTCAGCGTCGTCGTGCTCCCCATCTCCGTGGCGGCGATGAAGTGGAGCGCGCCCTCGACGATTTTTTTGTCATGAGCGATGGCCCCAACGATCTCTTTGATCGAAAGGTCGGCGACCGACGGTAACGGCCCGAGTTGGGTGATGAGCCGAGTCACCCGAATGCGGAGCTCTGGCGGCGTCACACCGCGAGCCGCGCCCAGATTGACGGCCGCCAGCATCCCATACGCGACGGCTTCGCCGTGCCGGAAGCGCCGGTATCGAGTGACGGCTTCGAGGGCATGGCCAACCGTGTGGCCGAAGTTCAAAATGCGTCGGACACCCGACTCGCGCTCGTCCGCTGAAACCACTTCCGCCTTGATTCGGCACGATTCGGACACGATGGCCGACAGGGCGTCGGGCTCTCGCGCGAACAACGACGGAAGCGAAGAGCCGACCCGCTCGAACAGCGTGGGGCTGGCGATGATGCCGTACTTGATCACCTCGTAGAGGCCGGCGCGAAACTCTCGCCGATGAAGCGTGGACAGCAGGTCGGGATCGGCCAACACCAGGCGCGGCGTATGAAATGCACCGATGAGGTTTTTGCCGAGTGTGTGATTGACGCCGGTCTTGCCGCCGACAGCGCTGTCGACCTGGGCCATTAGCGTGGTTGGAACGTGAACGAGGCGCAGACCCCGCAGGTATGTGGCCGCGGCAAACCCGACGAGGTCGCCAATAACGCCGCCGCCCACGGCGATGATGACGGTCGAGCGATCCGCGCCGAGCTGAAGCAAGGCTTCGTACACTCGCCCGACCGTGGCCATCGTTTTGAAGCGTTCACCATCCGGGACGAGAATCGGCTCGCGTTCCGTCGATGTTTTCTTGATCGCCTTGCCGTGGAGCTGCCAGACGAGAGGGCTCGACACGATGACCCTTCGCGGCCCGAGCGCGGATTGATCGAGCAGTCGCGGCAACGTCGCAAGCACTCCCGCACCGATCACAATGGGATAAGGACCCGCCTGTGCTGCAACCTCGATGCGAGTGGGGGTCATGAAGCAGGTGGTAGCATAGCAGTCGGTGCATGGGCACGCAGACTTCCTCATCATCGGGAGCGGGGTCGCCGGGTTGCGTGCCGCCATCGATCTCGCCGAGCACGGCCTGGTCACCGTCCTGACCAAGGGCGATCCAACCGAGAGCAACACGGGTTATGCGCAGGGCGGCATCGCCGCGGCCCTGGGTGCTGAAGACTCGCCCGAAGAACACTTCGCAGACACCATGGCGGCCGGTGATGGTCTCTGCGATGAGCACGCGGTACGGATCATGGTCGAGGACGGCGTTCTCTATGTCCAGCAGTTGCTGGACTGGGGTGCCGCGTTCGATCGTGATCGCGCCGGTCACCCCGCGCTCGGACGCGAGGGCGCGCATCGCATTCGCCGCGTCCTGCACGCGCGTGATGCCACCGGCCGCGAGATCGGTCGACTGCTCTGGTCGCGCGTCAGCGAGCATCCGCGGGTGCGCGTGCGCAATCATGCTCGGGCCATCAACCTGCTATCGAGAGGCGGCCGATGCATCGGAGCAGAGTTCACCGATGCATCGAGGATTGCGTCCGTCGAAGCGGGAGCGGTGCTGCTGGCGACGGGCGGCGCTGGCCAGGTATTTCGTGAAACGACCAATCCGTCGATTGCGACCGGAGATGGTGTGGCGCTGGCTTGGCGCGCGGGCGCACGGGTCGTCGACCTGGAGTTCATCCAGTTTCACCCCACCGCGCTTGCCGTGGCCGGTGCGCCGCGGTTTCTGCTATCGGAGGCGCTGCGCGGCGAAGGGGCGCACCTGATCAACGAGGCGGGCGACCGCTTCATGCTGCGATATCACCGCGCCGCAGAGCTGGCGTCTCGGGACGTCGTATCCCGTGCGATGGCGACGGAAATGGCTGCTACGGGCGGTCGTGTGTTTCTGTCGATGGGGCACCTCACCCCTGACTGGGTTCATTCGCGCTTTCCTACGATCGCTGAGGCGTGCCGCTCGGTTGGCCTCGACCTGGCCACGGAGCCCATCCCGGTGAGCCCGGCCGCGCACTACGTCATGGGTGGGGTTGAAACCGATGTCTGGGGAAGGACGACTGTGCCTGGACTGTACGCCGCGGGGGAAGTTGCTTGCACGGGAGTGCATGGGGCCAACCGGCTCGCCAGCAATTCGCTGCTCGAGGGGCTCGTGTTTGGCGCGCGGGCCGCGCAAGCGATGTGTCAACCGCCAGCCGAGGGCGGCATGTCGGGGGTGCGGGTCGTTGCTGGGACGTCATCGGTGGCGTCGCCATCCACTGCCAAGGGCGCGGCAGACGCCATGCGTGTGCCAGATCTGATGTGGCGCGCGGTCGGCGTCAATCGGGACGGTGCGCCGTTGGCGGAGGCGATCAGCGAGCTTCATGCGCTTCATCACCAGTTCGAACGAAAAGCGGCGGACGATCGCAGCGACGAGGGCCTGCAGCGGGCGGCGAGCCTTGCGACGGTCGGCTGGTTGATGGCCAAGGCCGCGGCGCGGCGCGAGGAGTCGCGCGGCGCGCATTTCCGTACCGACTTTCCGGCGAAAGACGATCTACACTGGAAGGTTCATGTCGCAGAAGATCGCTGACAGAGCGATCGCGACGTGTCTGATACGCAGAATTCCACAACCGACCCGACCCCTATGGCAGAAACGTTCGTCACCGAGATTACGCCGCAGTCCACCGATTTTTCCCGCTGGTATCTGGATGTGGTCCGCAAGGCGGAGCTGGCCGACTACTCGCCGGTCAAGGGCTGCATGGTCATCCGGCCGTATGGCTATGCGATCTGGGAGCGCATGCAGCGGGAGCTCGACGATCGGCTCAAGGCCACCGGCCATGTCAATGCGTACTTTCCGCTCTTCATCCCGGAGAGCCTGCTGCTCCGTGAGGCCAAGCACGTGGAGGGGTTCGCCCCCCAGGTTGCATGGGTCACGAAGGGGGGCACCGAGGAGCTCGAGGAGAAGCTGGTCGTTCGTCCGACCTCGGAGACGATTTTCGGCGTGATGTATCAGAAGTGGATCCAGTCCTGGCGCGATCTGCCCGTGCTCATCAATCAATGGGCCAACGTCGTGCGCTGGGAAAAGGTCACTCGTCCGTTCCTGCGCACGACCGAGTTCCTCTGGCAGGAAGGGCACACGGCTCACGAGACGGCCGACGGAGGCGCAAGAGGAGACGATCAAGATCCTCGACCTGTACGCCGAGTTTTGCGAAACGGTCTTGGCGATCCCCGTGGTGAAGGGACAGAAGAGCGAAAGCGAAAAGTTCGCCGGCGCATCGATGACCTATTCAATCGAGGCCCTGATGGGCGATGGCCGCGCCCTTCAGGCGGGTACGTCGCACAACCTCGGACAGAATTTTGCCAAGGCGTTCGAAATTCAGTTCCAGGGACGCGACAAGACGTTGCAGCACGTTTGGACCACGTCGTGGGGCGTGACGACGCGTCTGGTCGGCGCCCTGATCATGACCCACGGCGACGACAGCGGTCTCATCCTGCCTCCCAACATCGCACCATGGCAGGTCGTGATCGTCCCGATTCCTCGCGGCAACTGGAGAGATACGGTGCTGCCCACGTGCGAGGTGATTCGGAGCCAGCTGCTAGCTGCGGGCATTCGGGTCAAGATCGATGCCGACGAGAGTCAAACGCCCGGCTGGAAGTTTGCCGAGTACGAAATGCGCGGTGTCCCGCTGCGGCTCGAGATTGGGCCCAAAGACATCGAGAAGAACGCTGTCTTCGCCGCGCGCCGTGACACTCGTCAGAAGCAATCACTGCCGATGGACGGGTTGCCCAATCGCATCAGAGATCTGCTCGCCGAGATTCAGGCTTCGCTGCTGGCCAAGGCTTTGACGTTTCGTGAGGATCACACGAGCCGCACCCGCAGCTATGACGAGTTCAAGCAGGTGATGGAGGGGCGACCGGGTTTCGTGATTGCGCCCTGGTGCGAGTCGCCGCAATGCGAGGCTGAGATCAAGGCCGAAACGCAGGCCACGATCCGCAACATCCCGCTTGACCAGGGCTCACCGACCGAGCCCTGCATCAAGTGCGGCCGGCCGGCGACCGTCTACGCCTGGTTCGCAAAAGCCTACTAACGCGCCGTACAAAAGAACGGCGGGCCCGGTAGCCCGCCGTTCACGTTCCTTTGTCTGGAGCGGCGGGTCTTTAGACCCGCCGTCTCGACCCTTACTGCAGTCGAACCGTCATTGCGGCGCGGCGATTCAACCGGCGCGTCTCTTCGCGTGAGTTGTCGTGCTTCGGTCGCTCCTCGCCGTAGCTCACCGTGTTGAGTCGATCCGCGCCAATCCCCCGGCTGACGAGGTAGTCACGAACGGCGTTCGACCGACGCTCGCCCAGCGCGAGGTTGTATTCCGTCGTGCCGATGTTGCACGTGTGGCCCTCGAGCGTGAGGCGGAGCGTGTTATCGGCCTGCATGGCCTTGATGGCTTCGTCCAGAATCCGCGTGGCTTCGGGACGCAGCGAGTAACGGTCGAAGTCGAAGTGCACGTCCTCGAACGTGTATTCCTTGCGCGCCGGCGCCACACACTGGATGGTGATGGTGTCGCTGGCGGTTCCGCCCTTGCCATCGGTGACAGTAACGGTAACGGGCACTGAGCCGGCCGCTGGCGGGCACGTGAAGATCGTCTGCCGTTCAGTCGGGTTCGCGAACGTGCCCGTCGGCGCGCTCCACTTGTAAGCGAGCGTGTCGCCGTCCGGATCGTTGGCGTCGGCGGTGACCGTTGACGTGCGTCCAACTTCGACGACACACGGTTCGCAACGCGCCTTGACCGTCGGCGCCCGGTTCGCCGCCACCGGCGCGGGTGCTGGAGGCGGCGGGGGCGGCGGCGGCGGCACGTAGATACGCACGCCGGGATGCCAGCCGAGACGCACCTGATTGCCCCAGCGATCGAACGTCTGACTCTTTTCTGTCGTGAAAGACGCTCCCTCGAGACTTTCGCGGTTGGTCGTGTTCAGCCCGATCGAGGCTCCGTAGCCGATGAAGAAGCCGCCGGCAGTCTGATAGGTCAACCCGATCGTGAAATCCACGGGTGAGTCGACCTGCCAGCTCCCCGGAATGTTTCCGGTTAAGGGGCCGTTCCAGCGAATCTCGTCGTCGAAGTACATCTCGCCGACGAGCTCCGTGGTAACGCGCAACCGTCCCCGGCTCGGGAAGCCGGCGCCAAAGCCCCAGCGGAATCCGTCGCTCAGCTCGAAGAGTGGACGCCCTCCAGTGTCGAGCCCGTCCGGCGGGTCGGCATCACCACGGAAGATGAAGCCAGCATACCCAGCGATCTCGAGGTTCCGCGCCGTTTCTTTACTGACGACGAAGTCGAACAGGTAATCGGTCGCGCCGGTCCCAATCCCCTCGTCGGTGTCCGACGTCGGCAGCTTGATCAGGCCGCGAACTGCCACCGCGGCTGCCTGTTGCCGATAGGGCGCCAGAAAGTTGTACTTACCGCCGATGCGAATGTCGCCGAACCCTGTCTGCCACCCCTGGAAGACGAACGGGTCGTCCATCGGTGTGCCACCGACACGGACCGGGCGACGATCGGCATCGATTCGGCGCTGGGCGTCGATGTTTGTAAACAGCTCGAAGCTGTCGGTGACGCCAAACGCAAACGTCCCCCGGAAGTTCGAGATGTCGGTGAACGCCTCGGTTCGATCCCAGTTCGTCCGATAGAGGCTGAAGGACCAGCGGCCCTCTCGGCAGGACCTCGCCGGTCGGGACGTACCAGAGACCGGTGTCCCCTTGATCCGTGGTCGTGGCCGGGCGGAGCGCCGAGTCGTCGGTCGGTGGCGGCGGCTGCTGCTGCTGGGTACTCTGGCCACTTGGCGCTTGTGCCCACGCGGGGCCTGAGAACACGGCGCAGAGCGCCATGCCCGCTGCCAGTAGGCGAAGGGCTTTCATAGAAGTCCAACCTCCAGAGGAAAACGGGCAGAGTTCTCGCACGTCCATCATGGTAGGACCGCTACCGCCGGAAGTCAAACTAAGCCGTAGCGAGTTGCGCGGTATTTCGTGGCGGGTATGCGCGGTATTTCGCAATTTCGCGTTTACCTCAGCCGGGGGGGCTAGTCGTTCGATTTCCTGCCAAAGAGCCACACCACCCCGATGCTGAGGACGTACAGGCCGATCATCGACCCCGCCATGACGACCTGCGGTACGATGCTTGCGTCAGGAGTAATGATGGCCGCGATGATGAAGATGATGAGCACCGCGTACTTGAACTGAGTGACTAGAAAGCGCGCGGTGACGAGCCCAAAACGCGCGAGCACGAACATCAGCATGGGGAGCTGGAAGATCAGCCCCATGGCCAGCAGCAGCTTGACATACAGCGACCACACCGACTCGACTCGTGGCATGAACGCCAGGAACTCGTTCGAAAAGCTGGCGAAGAACTGCCACGCCAGCGGAAAGAGGACGTAGTGCGAGAACGCCGCGCCGCTGATAAATAGGGTCGTGGCAAAGAAGACGAACGGAACGGCCAGCTTCTTTTCATTGGCGTACAGGCCCGGCGCGATGAAGAGCCACACCTGGTACACCACATAGGGCGACGCGATCAGCAGACCCGTCACCGCGGCCATCTTGATCATCAGGAAGAAGCCCTCACCGGGCTCAGTGAAGATCAACCGCTTGTCAGGAACCTGTTCGGTCAGCCGCGCGAAAACGAAGAGCC
This sequence comes from uncultured Acidobacteriota bacterium, assembly GCA_963802675.1. Lineage (GTDB taxonomy): Bacteria > Acidobacteriota > Vicinamibacteria > Vicinamibacterales > UBA2999 > JACCSI01. The sequence goes on along the minus strand of CAWDJL010000009.1, from coordinate 442,388 downwards.
ACACCCGATCAATCACGGCGAACGAGGCGAGGAATCCCACGAACAGCGCGACGACGGCATGGGTGATTCGTTTCCGGAGCTCGTCGAGATGCTCGAGAAACGTCATTCGTCCTTCCGGCGACTCGTCCTCGTCCGGATCGCTAGAGGGTGGGGCAGGCGGCGTTACGACCGGCGGGCTGTTCACGCTGTAAGGCGTAACGTCGCTTTGTTCGGGCTCGGGGGCAGCCGCTCCAGGAACCGGAACCAATGCCATCGTTCGAGCGGGTCGGTCGAAGTTACTGGCGGGCGTCCGCGTTGCGGGACACAGTGCTGCCGGAACCGGGGCTGCCGGAACCGGGGCTGCCGGAATCGGGCGTGCCGGAGTCGGGCTCGGAAGCGGACGTAAACGTATCCGTCTCCTTCACCTGCCGCTCCTTTTGCTCCTCGAGGCGAATCTCCTGCTCTAGGGTGTTCTGTAATTCGGTCGAGGCGCGTTTGAACTCGTTAAGGCTTCGGCCAAGTGACTTGCCGAGTTCGGGCAGCTTTCGGGGGCCAAAAATGATGAGCGCGATCACCAGAATGATGATCAGCTCGGGCATGCCGATAGGACCAAACATGGCGGGCGCTCCTTAACCCTAAGTATAGAAACCGCTTGCGCCATCGGTCAAGGCATTCGGCCCCTCGAAATCCCCGGAAACCATTGCGGAAACAGGTTTTAGTCTGTTACCATTCGGAGATGCGCAGCCATCGTTCGCTCACCGCCGCCGTTTTCGCAATCATCCTGTCAGCGCTGGCTGGCGGCGCGTTCGGGCGGAGTGCTCTCGCCACCGAGGATCGGCTGTCGCATACCAAGGCGTTCGCCGCCGCGGTCAGCGCCATCGAGAACAACTACGCCGGCACGGTGGAATCCGATCGGCTCGTCTACGGCGCCATCAACGGCATGCTGCAAACGCTCGATCCGCATTCGAGCTTCATGGACCCCCGCACCTATGCGCAGATGCGCGAGCGGCAGGAAGGTCGCTACTACGGTCTGGGCCTCACGATCGTTCCGGTGGACGGCGACATCACGGTGGTCCGCGTGTTCGAGGGTTCACCGGCGTACGGCAAGGGCATTCGCCGCGGTGACGTCATCGCGTTCATCGAGGGTGAAGATGCCAAGGGCTGGCCGAGCGATCAGGCCGTTCGGCGATTGAAGGGACCCGAAGGGAACGTTCGTCGCCATCAAGGTTCGCCGCAAGGGCCTCGAAGAACTGATTCCGATGGAAGTGATGCGGGACGAGATCACCATTCCAGCCGTCACCGCGCACTTCATGGTGGACCCGCAAACCGGATACGTGCGCATCGACGACTTTGCCGAGCACACCGAAGAGGAACTGACGGCCGCGCTGCACGCGATGCAGAGCAAGGGCATGAAGCGCATCGTGCTCGACCTGCGCGGCAATCCGGGCGGGCAGTTGGACCAGGCGATCCGCATGGTGAACTTGTTCATTCCACGCGGATTGATGGTGGTCTACACCCGCGGGCGTGAGAAAAGCGCTGATCAGGAATACCGCGCCACCGAGAACGGCGAGTTCCTCACCGCTCCGATGATTGTTCTGGTCAATCGCCAGAGCGCCAGTGCGTCTGAGATCGTGTCGGGAGCCCTTCAGGACCACGACCGCGCGCTCGTCGTCGGCGAGACCACGTTCGGTAAAGCCTTGGTGCAGTCGGTCTACCGCGTGCAAGGAGCGGGCTTGGCATTGACCACGGCCCGGTACTTCACGCCCAGCGGTCGGCTGATTCAACGGCCATGGGACGGCTCATTCGACGAGTACCTGACCTATTCGTTGAAGGAGCAGTCCGAGCGCGCGCACACACCGGAGCAGACGAAGTTCACGGCTGCAGGCCGAAAGGTCTATAGCGGTGGCGGCATCGAGCCCGATCAGCGATTCGATGGACGGGACGAGGGTTTCAGTCCCACGCCGTTCGGTCGCTCACTGTTCGCACGGGCGCTCTTCGCCAGCTACGCCGAACAGTTCACGGCCGAAGGAGACACGCGCGCCGGAGCCCAGGGTAAGAATCGCAAGGTGGTGCGGCCCGGATTCACGGTCGACGATGCGATGGTGCAGGACTTCAAGCAGTTCGCCGCGGGCCGCCGGATGAGGATCGACGAGACAGCCTTCGCGAAAGACCGCGCGTTCATTCGCGCCATGATCCGCTACGAGATCGACAACGCACTCTTCAGTGCGGCGACGGCCCGGCAGCGGTTGATCGTCGACGACCCGCAGGCGCAGTTTGCGTTGACGCAGTTCCCTGAAGCCGAGAAGCTCCTGCAACTCGGCAAGACCCGAACCGCACGGGGGGCCGCCCGACAGTAACGCTCCTGGAGAGGGGCTGGCCCGTCGTCACATCTCGTGGCAGGTCGCGTGCGAGCCGGCCGGCCCGTCCAGATTGTGGCTTAGCCCTTCCAGACGGGCCAGTCCCGCTTCCGCCGGCCCCAAATATGGGGTCCCCGAAGATTCTTGCCACAATGGGCTGGGCTTGTTAGACTTGCCCCGCTTTTCCCCCTAGGCTCAACCACAGGCAGGATCTCCCGCGTTATGCGCCTCGAACGTCTCGAAATAGCCGGCTTCAAGTCGTTTTCCGATCGCTCCGAACTGTCGTTCGACCGCGGGGTCACGGCGATTGTCGGCCCGAACGGCTGCGGCAAGAGCAACGTGGCCGACGCCTTGACCTGGGTCATGGGCGAACAAAGCGCAAAAAGTCTGCGTGGCGACAAGATGGAGGACGTGATCTTCAGCGGCTCCGACGCCCGCAAGCCCACCGGGGCGGCGGAGGTCCGGCTGAGGTTCAGTGGAGTCGCCCTCCCGCCGTCAGCGCTGCGGTCGGCGGCGGCTCCAGGCGAGGTCGCTTCCCAGCCCCAGGTAGCCGAGAGCAACGGCCACGAAACCTTCAGCGGCAACGGTCACGGCAACGGGCATCACGTGACCGGGCTCCTGGAGGCAGTTCGCGAGGTCGAGGTCACTCGACGCCTCTATCGCTCGGGCGAGAGCGAGTACCTGATCGACGGGCAGATATGCCGACTACGAGACATTCACGAGCTGCTGATGGACACCGGGCTGGGCGCCAAAGCCTACGCCATCATCGAGCAGGGCAAGATCGGGATGATTCTCAGCTCGCGCCCGACCGACCGCCGACAGCTGATCGAGGAAGCCGCCGGGATCACCAAGTACAAGGCGCGTCGCCGGGCCGCCGAGCTCAAGCTGGAGGCGGCGCAGCAGAACCTGACGCGTATCGATGACATCGTGTATGAGGTCGAGAAACAGCGCGGATCGCTCAAGCGTCAAGCGGCCAAAGCGCGGCGCTATACCCGTCTTCGCGACGAAATGCGGCGTTGGGAGAAGGTCCTGTTCGCGCGGCGCTATCGATCGCTTGGAGAGGTGATCGAGTCGGCTCGCACTCGGCTGACCGAAACCCGCGAGAACGAGGGACGCGCGGCCGCACGCTTGGCGGAGGTCGAGAACGAGTTCGGACGGATGCGGATCGAGTTGGCCGAAGCCGAGGCCGCTGCCACGCGTGCGCGGGAAGCCGCGCATGCCTGCGAGCTCGAGATGAACCGTCGACAGCAGCAGATTGCGCTGGACACGCAGCAGGCCAACATGTTGCGGTGCGCGAAGCGACGAGCTCGAACTCGAACGGGCGACGCTGGACGGCCGGCGTGAGCCAGAGAGGGTGGCCCTTGAAGAGCGTCGCGCGGCAGCGCTCGACGCCGAGCGAGCGCGCGACGAGTCGGCCGCAACGGCCGAGTCTGCGGCGCTCGAGTACGGCCAGGCGCAGCAGGCGATTGAGGCGGCCGATCAGGAGGTCGATCGCGCGCGTGCCGAAGTCTATGCCGTGGTGAATACCGTGACGGCATTGACCGCTGCTCTCGAAGCAGCGACGGGACAGCGCGAGCGCGCGGCCGAGGCCATGAGTCGTCTCGAGGTTGAAGCGGCTGACCTTCGCACGGAGTATGACCGCGCCGTCGCCGCACGAGCGGCGGCCAACGACAGCCTGGCGCGGTCGCAGGAGTCCCTCGAGGGCACCAGGTTGTCGCGGGTCGGTCGCGAATCGGAGCTCGCGATCGCGAGGACGGAGCACGAGTGGCGCGCCCGCGAAGTGCGGTCGCGAGAGCACGAGCTCGCTGCGCTCACCGCGCGGCTGCGGTCGCTGGAGGAACTGGACGCTCATCGAGCTGGCTTCAGCGATGCGGCGCGGATGGTGCTCGTGCAGGCCAACGGTCGCGTGGGCCAGATGGGAGCATTGGCTGACGTCATCGAGGTCGAGCCACGGTTCGAGCGTGCGGTGGAAGCCTGTCTCGGCGAGCTGCTGCAGCATGTGCTCGTCCAGCGTCACGAGCACGCGGCCGCGGGTCTGGCGCTGGTCCGTCAGGAGGACGCGGGCCGCTGCGGATTCGTGATCGTGGACCCCGGCATCTCGTCCAGAACGTCAGAAGCGACGAGTCACACGTTGACGACCGCTGAGACGCTGCCCGCCGGGGCGGTGTGGCTGTCGAGCGTCGTGCGCCTTGGCGGAGCGCACCAGGCGGCGGTCCGCGACGCCATCGGGGAAGCCATCATCGTCGAATCGTTCGACGAAGCGTGCGATCTGGCGCACGCACTCGACGATGCCCGTGGCGACGCTCGAGGGCGACGTCCTGCGCGGCCCGCGACTTGTCGCTGGCGGCGGGAAGACCGAATCACGAGGCATCCTGGCCACCAAGCGCGAGATCAAGGAATTGCGAGAGCGCGAGGGCAGTGAACGCGCGTTGCTCGATCGGCTCGCCTCCGAAACATCGGAGTTCGAGGCGAGCATCGCTCATGCGACGGCGGCAGTAGCCGCTCTCGCCGCGGAACTCCATCGTCAGGAAAAGGACATCGTCGGGGTCGAGGGCCAGTTGCAGCGGGCCGTCGATGACGAGAACCGGCTGGCGCAGCGCCGGGATCTCGTTGGCACCGAAACCGAGAGAGTCTCGGAGGAGATCGATGCGCTCGATGCGCGGCAAAGCGAGGCTCGCGAGTCGATTGCGCGATTGGGCGAGCAACGAGCGGCGGCGGATGCCGAACTCGCTGAGATGCAGCGTCAGCTTGCCACCGCCCGCGAAGCGGCGGACTCGCTGGCGCAGCGAGCGGCCGAAGCGCGCGCGACACACGCAGCCCTGGTCGAGCGCAGCGCCGGCGTGGCCGCTGATGTGCGGCGCCTGGAGGACGCGGCTCGTGAGCTCGAGCGCCGGGTCGAAACGTGTGCGACCGATTTGACTCTCATGCGCGAGCAGCGCGACCGGCTCCAGGTTGCCGTCGCTGAAGGCTACAAGCTGATCGATGCGGATGTCGAGCGTCTTGACGGCCTGCGCGAAACCGTGCGGCAGACAGACGACAAAGCCCAGGAGATCAAGACCGCGACCGACCAGCAGGAGGAAACGATTCGCGATGCGCGGCGCGCGCTGGATGTCGTTCGTGCACTCGCGGCGGAGCTCGACGTCACTCGGGCAGCGGCTGAATCCGATTGGTCGCACCTCTCCCAGCAGTGCCTCGATGCGGTCAACCTGCCGCTCGACGAGGTGTGCGCCGAGGTCGAGCGGATGGAAGCCGAGGGCATCATGGAGCCGGACGTCGCCACCATCAGGGCGGCAGAGGAGCCGGAGCCGGACGAAGAGGAGGAGCCCGCCGAACCATCAGCCGTGTCGGAAGCCGCTGTTGAAGCCACTCCCGTCGATCGACAAGCGGCGCCGACCGTCCTTCGGATGACTGCCGAGGAAGCCATTGCCGAGCTGCGAGCGAAGATCGACAAGCTGGGCCCCGTCAACATGATGGCGATCGAGCAGTTCACCGAGCTCGATCAGCGTCACGGCTTTCTGACCACCCAGCGCAAAGATCTCGTCGACTCCATTGCGCAGACGAACGAGGCGATCAAGCGGATCGATGAAACCACGCACGCACGGTTTCGCGATGCGTTCTCCGCCATCAACGCCAACTTCCAGCAGACGTTCTCCACGCTCTTCGGCGGCGGGCGAGCCGGCATCACGCTGCTCGACGATAACGATCCCCTCGAGAGCGGCATCGACATCGTGGCGTCGCCTCCGGGCAAGCGTCTTCAAAACGTCATGCTGCTGTCAGGTGGAGAAAAGGCGCTCACGGCGATTGCCCTGATGTTTGCGATTTTCCAGTACAAGCCCAGCCCGTTCTGCGTGCTGGACGAGATCGACGCGCCGCTAGACGACGCCAACATCGGGCGATTCGTGGAAATGCTGCGCGGGATGCTCGATCGCACGCAGTTCATCATCATCACCCACAACCGCAAGACGATGGAGATCGCCGACCGCCTCTATGGCGTGACCATGGAGGAGCCGGGGGTGTCGAAGCTCATTTCCATTCAGTTGAACTAGGGACTCGCTGCGCTCGTCGGACTCGCTCGCCTTCGGCTCGCTTCGTGGGCCTCGCGCCTTCGGCGCTCGTAGGTGCGCGGGCCGTTCGGCCCGCGCTACCGAGTGCATTCGAACATTCGAGGCCGCGGCCGAACGGCCGCGGCCCGCACGAGGCGGCGAAGCCGCCGAGCCTACGAGCGCCGAAGGCGCGAGTCCAACGAGCGAAGCGAGTCCGTTGGAACTCCCCGGCCGTGGAACCGTATACTGCAGAGAGGTGGGGGGTTCCATGTACACCAAACGTTGTCGTATCGCCCCGGTCGCTGTCGTTGCCGCCCTTTCAGCCGGTATCGCTGCCTGCGACATCGCGGTTGATGGGCATGGCGGTCTCGGAATCGAGCTGGCGAGCGGCAGGGCCCAGGACCAATGGACGCGGAGCTACAAGGTGTCCGACGGGGGACGGCTCGAAATTATCAACGTGAACGGGCGCATTACCGCTGAACCTGCGGATGGCGCGACGGTCGAGATTCTCGCCGAGCGCACCGTGAAGTCGATGAGCGACGATCAGGCCAGGACAATCCTGGATCAGATTGAGATGCGTGAAGAAGTTGCCGACGGGCGCGTCCGGGTGGAAGTGCGAGCACCCCGTTTCCGAGGAGCGTCCAACCACGAAATCAAGTGGACCATCAAGGTGCCCCAGGGCGTTTCCGTGGACCTGCGAACCGTCAACGGCGCTGTCCGACTGACTGGCCTTCGGGGCGACGTCCGTGCCCGCAGCACCAACGGCGGCATCGTGGGCGCCGACCTGATGTCCTCGAACGTCGATGCTTCCGTCACCAACGGCGGCGTCGACATCCAGCTCGCGAACGCTCCGAGCGATGGTGGGTCAATCGAGCTCGAAAGCGTGAACGGCGGTGTCAGCCTGTCGCTGCCCCCTGACAGCAAGGTGGACGTCAATGCCCGCTGCGTCAATGGCGGGATTTCGGTCACCGGCCTCGAGCTGGAGATGAGTGGCGAGCAAACGAAACGTCGGCTCGCCGGCAAGTTGAACGGCGGCGGAACGCGCGTTTCGATGGAGACCGTCAACGGCGGCGTCAAGATCGGCCGATCTGACGCCCGCACGGCCACGACCGATCGATGATCCACCCCCTGACCTTGGCCGACCCTAGACGCCTTGCCCGCACGGAGTGTCGGGCAATGAGATACTGACGCTAGCGAGGCGGAGCTGCATCGTCGCGTTCTTCACGGCGGTCTGATGGGAGCCTCGTCAGTTTTGAACGAAGATAGATCCGCTCGCTACCACCGTCTCAAGCGACGGGCTGACTTGCTCGGCACGGCGCTGTCTGCCGCCTTCCTGCTCTGGCTTTTGATCTCTGGAACCGGCCTCTACGTTCGTGAGGTGTCGTCGTTTCTGGGCGGGTTCACCCCCGGTTACGAGGAAATCGCGACGGTCGCCGTGTTTGCGATCGTTCTGTCGCTCGCCCTTCAACTGCTCACACTCCCCCTGTCGCACTATCAGGGGTACCGCCTCGAGCACGAATACGGCCTCTCGAATCAGACTCTCGGCCAGTGGACGAAGGATCAGGTCAAGGCGCTGGCGCTGGGCTCCCTGCTCTCCGCCCTTGGCGCGTCGATCGTGTACGCTGCGCTGCGCGAGAGCCCCTCATGGTGGTGGGCCATTTCGGCCGGAGCGCTCTCGGTCATCCTGGTCGGTATCGTCCAGTTGGCGCCGGTCGTTCTGCTGCCGTTGTTCTACACCTTCAAGCCACTCGACCGGCCGGCGCTCGTCGACCGCTTGCTGGCACTCGCCAACCGCGCGCGCACCCACATCGTCGGCGTCTACGAGTGGGTGCTGAGCGCACACACCAAGAAAGCCAACGCGGCCCTGGCTGGCCTTGGTCGCACGCGACGGATCCTGCTCGCCGATACACTCCTTGCCGACTACTCGGACGACGAGATCGAGGTGATTCTCGCGCACGAGCTCTCGCACCACGTCAACCATGACCTATGGCGAGGCGTGGCGCTGCAGACGCTGCTGCTCTTCGTCAGTTTCTATATTGCGCATCTGCTGTTGACCGCGCTCGGCACTCCACTGGCGCTGCGCGGACTCGACGACCCGGCCGGGATGCCGTTGCTGTTGCTGGTCGGCGGCGCTTGCTCACTCATGTTCATGCCGCTGGCCAACGCCGTGTCACGCGCGCACGAACGGCGCGCCGATCGGTTTGCGCTCGACATGACCAATCGATCGGCGGCATTCATTTCGGCGATGAAGCGCCTGTCGCAGCAGAACCTCGCGGAAGAACGCCCGTCACCGCTCGTGCGGTGGCTATTCTATTCACATCCACCGATTCGAGAGCGGATAGAAGCCGCGCGTCGGTGGGAACAGGAGAGGGTATAACTACGGTTCTTCACGACGGTTCTTCACGGGGGTTCTTCACATTCGTTCTTCACGTCGGTTCGACGCTCGTTCTTAACGACGGTTCACCGCCACCGAGAGCTTCGTGAAGACCTTCGCAGAACCGCCGTAAAGAACCGCCGTAGAGAACCCACGTGTAGAACCTCCGTGTAGAACCCCCGTTACAGTTCTATGTCAGACTTCTGCTACATGAAGCCCCTCAGCCGACTGGCCGTCTGCTTCGTGCTATTCCTGGTGGTCGTGACTGTGCAGGCGCAACCGAGAAAGATGAACGTCGCCCACCGCGGCGCGTCGGCGTACGCGCCGGAGCACACCCTTGCAGCATATCGACTGGCCCTGGCCCAGGGCGCCGACTACGTCGAGCAGGACCTGGCGGTGACGAAGGATGGCGCGCTGATTTGCATTCACGATCCAACGCTCGAGCGCACCACCAACGTCGAGGAGGTGTTTCCCGATCGTTCGACCCAGGTGACGTGGGAAGGCAGGACGGGTCAGGGCTGGTTCGCGAACGATTTCACTCTGGCAGAGATCAAGCGGCTGGACGCTGGATCTTGGTTCGATCCCAAGTTCAAGGATGAACGGATTCCCACGTTTGACGAGGCAGTCGCCCTGATTCGCGGTAAAGCCGGGATGTATCCGGAGCTCAAGACTCCAGAGGCCTATACCGGACGCGAAGTCGACTTCGAGGGTCTCGTTGCCGCTGCGCTCGACAAACACGCGTTACGTGGGCCGAAGGCCGATTCGAAGACGCCGATCATCCTGCAGACGTTCAGCGAATCGAGCGCAAAGCGATTGGCGGCGATGAAAATCGGCGTACCGATCGTGCTGCTGTTGTCCAATGGAAAGGGTTGGGATTCAGCCGCCAAAGTCAGGGAGTGGAAGCCGTTCGTGCAAGGCCTCGGGCCCGCCAAGGCCATCGTCGAAGCGAATCCGGACCTGGTGAAATGGGCGCACGCAGAGGGGATGACCGTCACACCCTACACGTTCCGTTCCTCGTCGACCGGCAAGTACCCCAGCGTCACGGCGGAGATGGAGCACTTCCTCTACACGTTGGGTGTCGATGCGCTCTTCACTGATAACCCGGATCTGTTTCCACGCAGATGAAGTTACAAGTTGCAAGTTACAAGTTACAAACTGCGGCGCCTCTGGCGCCGCAGCGCCCCGCACGAACTACAAAACTCTGAACTCAACGTTGAACTTGTAACTTGTAATTTGTAACTAGGTCGTTACTTAGCCGCAACCACCAACGTCCCCTTCATCGCGCGACAAGCGGGGTCGCTGGTGAGATTGCAATAGAAGGTGAACGTCCCAACCTGGTCGGCACGGAAATCGAATGTGATGCTGCGCCCGGCACCGACGCGCTTCAGAATGCGATAGGCGTCGATGGCGAAGCTATACGCTCGATCGTCACTGATCAGGCGAATCCGCACGAGGTCGTCCTGAACGACCTCGATGCGGCTGGGAACGAACGCGTGGTCGCGCGCGGTAAGCGTCACCTCGCGCCGGTTCGGCGACTGATCCTGCGCGCTCACCAACGTGGTGGCAAGCGCGACCGGGACCATCCACTTGAACATCTGGGGTCGAACTACTCGCGATCTCGTCGTGGCCCTCGGCCGCGACCGCCTCGATGACCGCTGTCGCGACCACCCTCGCGACGGCCCGGAGCACCGTCTCCTGCGCCCCCTGCGGCAGCGCCGGCGGCCTCGCGCGGTTCGCCACTCGACGGTGGAGGACTGGTGCCCTCGTCTGGTGCGAGCAGTGCCTTTCTCGATAGCCGAATCTTGCCGGTCGGGTCGATGTTGATGACCTTGACCAGCACCTGCTGCCCTTCCTTCAATTCGTCGCGCACGTCCTTGACGCGGTAATTCGCAATCTCGGAGACGTGAAGCAGGCCGTCGGTCCCCTGCATGATCTCGACGAAAGCACCGAAGTCGGTGATGCGCTGGACTTTGCCGAGATACGTCTTGTTGAGTTCGGGCGTAGCCGTCAGCTCCTGAATGATCCCGAGCGCCTTCGCCGCCGCGGCTTCGTCCGCCGACGCGACGTTGACGCGGCCATCGTCTTCGACATCGATCTTGACGCCGGTCTTCTCGATGATGCTGCGGATCATCTTGCCGCCCGGGCCGATGACGTCGCGAATCTTGTCGACTGGAATCTTGATCGTGACGATGCGTGGAGCATAGGCCGAGATGTTGGTGCGTGAGGACGGCAGTGACTCCATCATCTTGTCGAGGATGTAGAGCCGACCCTGTCGGGCCTGCGTGAGCGCCGCCCGCATGATCTCGGACGAGATGCCGGAGACCTTGATGTCCATCTGTAGCGCAGTGATGCCCTCGGCGGTGCCGGCAACCTTGAAGTCCATGTCGCCATAGTGGTCTTCAGCGCCCGCGATGTCGGTGAGCACAGCGTACTTGCCGGTTTTTTCGTCGAGGATGAGGCCCATGGCCACGCCGGCCACAGGCTTCTTGAGCGGAACGCCGGCATCCATCATTGCCAGCGAGCCGCCACAAACTGATGCCATCGATGAGCTGCCGTTCGACTCGAGGATGTCCGAGACGACACGGACGGTATACGGGAAGGCTTCTTCGCTGGGCATCATGGCCGCCAACGCGCGTTCGGCGAGCGCGCCGTGGCCAATTTCCCGCCGGCCAGGGCCCCGGAGGAACTGCACTTCGCCCACCGAGAACGGGGGGAAGTTGTAGTGCAGCATGAAGCGCTTCCACGACTCGCCGTCGACGGTCTCGATCTTCTGCTGATCGTCGGCGGTGCCCAGGGTTGCGGTCACGAGCGCCTGGGTTTCACCGCGCGTGAAGACGGTCGACCCGTGCACGCGTGGCAGGACGCTCGTTTCGATCGAGATCGGTCGAACTTCGTCGAAGCGACGGCCATCGAGTCGGACGTTGCGCTCGAGCACCTCGTCGCGCAGCACTTTTTCCTGCAGGCCCTTGAAGATCCCGCGCGCTTCGGCCTTCCGCTCCTGCGCTTCTTCGGGCAGCGTCGTGAGCAGCTCTTCGAGGACCGCATCGACGGTGCTGTAGTTGGCCATCTTGTCGCGAATCCGCATGGCGTCGGTGAGCAGCCCCCGAGTCTTCCCCTCGACCAGCCGCTGGAACTCGGCATCGACGGTCTTCTCAGGAGGCGCCAGCTTCTTGCGGCCTGCGTCCTTGGCGAGCGCATCGATCTCGTCGCAGATCTGTCGGATTGCGGCGTGGCCGGCCTCGAGAGCCTGAATAGCCTCGTCTTCGGTCACTTCGTTGGCGCCTGCCTCGACCATGACGATCCCGTCCTTGCTGCCTGCGACGATCAGATCGAGACGACTGGTCTTGCGCTGAGCAAAGCTCGGGTTGATCACGAACTGGCCGTCGACAAGGCCGACGCGGACGCCCGCGATGGTCTTCTCGAAAGGCATTTCGGAAAGGGCCAGCGCTGCCGACGCGCCCGTGATCGCCAGCACATCACCATCGTGGTCGGAATCGGCCGAAAGCAGGAAGGCGATAATCTGGGTTTCGTAATGCCAGCCGGCGGGGAAGAGCGGTCGGATCGGACGGTCGATGCAGCGGCTGGTGAGAATCTCCTTCTCGGTCGCTTTACCTTCGCGCTTGAAAAATCCCCCTGGAATCCGTCCCGATGCGTAGGTGTACTCGCGGTAGTCGACGGTCAACGGAAGAAAGTCGATGCCCTCGCGCGCGTTGGAGGCGTGACAGGCGGTGACGAGCACCATGGTGTCGCCCATTCGGACGATGACGGATCCGTCCGCCTGCTTGGCCAGCTTGCCCGTTTCCAGGGACAGGTACTTGCTGGCCGATCTGAATCTCACGTTTGTGCATAAAGCCTCGATGGGGTCACGTTCCCCTGGTGCTAATCAGTTAAGGGCGCTGGGCGCATGGCCCAGGGCATGGGGACTACGGCTCAGGGACAAAGAAGAGTGGCACGGCATTCTTTGCCTTCCCTGTGCCCTCCCCCTGCGCCCTATGCCCTTACTTACGAATCCCGAGCCTCTTGATGAGCTCAGCGTATCGGTCGGTGTCTTTGCTTTTGAGGTAGTCAAGGAGGCGACGGCGCTGCCCAACCAACTTCAGCAGGCCACGGCGCGAGTGATGATCTTTCGCGTGAGACTTGAAATGCTCCGTCAGGTAGTTGATCCGCTCGCTCAGTAGCGCCACCTGAACTTCGGGCGACCCGGTGTCCTTGTCGTGCGTCCGATAGTTCCCGATCAGCGTTTCTTTCTTGTCCTTCGTCAGTGCCACGATGTCCTCCACGAACGGCCCAGACTTCCAAGGTTCCAAGGTTCCAGCGTTCCAGGGTTCCAGAGTTCGACGTGGCACATCGCACGTTTGAACCTTGGAACCATGGAACTTTGGAACCTTGGAACTTGATTCCAGCCCGCCGTATGCGGCGATTTCCATCTCGCCGAGAATCCTCAATTGTAGCTGAAAATAACGGCAGGGTGCAAAAACCCGTGAGATTTCGAAGGTTCGGCAAGTCCGACCAGCTTGCCATCTGGACCGACCAGGCGTATCACGTCCGCGATCCTCCCCAGGGGGCCGATGACCTCGCTGGGCCCAAGCTCACGGCCATGAAGTGCCCACGTGACGCCAGCCGTGGTCAGCCTCACCGCGGGCACGTCCGTCAGCAGCGTCTCCATTGGTCGCACGCGTGTTCGAAGGTCGACACGTGTTCCAGTGACGAGCGCGTCGAATGCCAGGGCATCCGTCAGCCCAAACCCCGCCGCCGCGGTCCTCACGAGACCGTCCAGAATGCCGCCAGTGCCGAGGCGACGACCGAGGTCGTGCGCGAGGGATCGCACGTAGAACCCGGCGGCGCATCGAACCCGAACCCGCGCGCGGGCGCCATCCATTTCGAGCAGAGCCAGTTCATCGACGCGTACTCGGACCGGCGGCGGCTGGATTGGCTTGCCGGATCGCGCGCGAACGTACGAGCGCTCACCGTCGACCATCTTGGCCGAATACAGTGGCGGCACCTGGTCGATCTCGCCAACAAACTGGGCAAGCGCGCCCTCGACGGCTGCAGCCGACGGCACTCCGCCCGTCTCCTCCAGGGTCGTCCCCGTAGCGTCGTACGTGTCGGTGACGACGCCGAACCGAATGGTCGCCACGTATTCCTTGTCCGAACCGCTCAGGTGCTGCGCCAACCGTGTCGCTTGACCCAGGACGAGTGGTAAGACCCCCGAAGCCTGTGGATCGAGCGTGCCCGTGTGTCCAATACGCTTCACCCCCAGCGATCGCCGAGCGCAGACAACGACGTCATGCGAGGTCGGCCCCACCGGCTTGTCGATGACGAGGACGCCGTCGATCTGATTAGAGCGAGACACGTCGTGAGGCACCTAAGGAGGATTCACGGGATCTTCAAGCTGCCGTGCGTCCGCGCTTCCGTGTTTCCGTGGATTGTCGGTTGCTCCTACCAGGAGTTGTTCGAAGGTCTTTTGCAGTGCTTCCAGCTCGCCCTTGACCGAGCAACCGGCGGCGTTCTTATGGCCGCCGCCACCGTACGATTGGGCGATTGCGCTCACATCCACGGAGCCCTTCGAGCGCATGCTCACACGCCAGTCGCCTGGTCCGACTTCCTTGAAGAACGCGACGGCGGAGATGTCCTTCACACTCATCGGGAAATTGACGACGCCGTCGGTGTCTTCATACGTGCCTCCCAGGGAAGCAGCTTGGTCGCGAGTGATCGCGAGGAGCGCGACGCGACCCGAGGAATCGAGCCGCATGCCGTTCAGCACCGAACCAAAGATCTTCACACGTGCCAGCGTGCTGCTGTCGTAGTGTGTGCGGGCAACCCATTGCGGGTCGACTCCAGCGTCGACACAACGACGCGCGATCTCGAAGCTCCGCGGCGAAATGTGTGAGTAGTGGAACGATCCGGTATCGGTCAGGAGCGCCAGATACACGTGGGTGGCAATGTCGCGGCTGAGTGGCGCGCCGAGCGCTTCAATCAACGTGAACACCAGTTCACCGCAGGCGGCGGCCGACTCGTCGACCCAGTTGATGGTCCCGTAGTTCGTGTTGCCGACGTGATGATCGATGTTGAGGACCGGAGACCGATCCAGCCCGACAATGCCGGTACGATCGAGGGAACTGCACTCCATGACGAGCGCGCCATCGTAGGCCGTCGTCACCTCAGACGTGAGGCGGATATTCTCGACGTCCGGAAAGGGTTGGAGGAAGTACGGGGGCGGCGCGTCCATGACGACATCAGCGCTCTTGCCGATCGCACGAAGCGCCAGCGCCATGCCGACGGCCGATCCGATCGCGTCGCCATCGGGCCGCTGGTGCGAGGCCAGGACGAAGCGTCGGCCCTCGCGAAGGTGGACTAGAAGGCGGTCGAAGTCAGACACTCGGTGGCTTCGGCGACGCCGGCGCGCCGTTGGGTGGTGACTCGCTGCCGCCCGCCTCATCGTTACCTGCCGCCTGGCGGTCTTCGGCTTCCTGCTTCAGCTCCTGCAGAATTTGCTCCACGCGATCCTGCGCGGCCACTGACTGATCGAAAAGAAACTGCACCTCTGGCGAGCGTCGCAGCGTCATTCGTGTGCTCAACAGGTGCCGGATGTATGCAGCGGCGCGAGCCAGGGCTTTGGCCGTCTTCTTCCGCTCGACGGCATCGCCCATCGCGGTCCAGTACACGCGGGCGAGGGAGAGGTCTGCGGTCACCTTCACGCGCGTGACTGTGACCAGACCGACACCGGGATCTGCGATCTCGGTGGACAAAATCTGGCTCACTTCCTCGCGAACCTGCTCGGCGATCCGTTCGATGCGGTGTGAGAGAGGCATGACTTCGATGGTGCCTACGGTGCCTGGAGTGCCTATGGTGCCTGAGGTGCTGGTGCTTTGGTGCTTTGGTGCCTTGGTACCCGGGTGCCCTTGTGCGCCGTCCCCTGTGCCCTGTGCCCTGTGCCCTGTGCCCTATGCCGTGATCAAGTCAAGAACTCAATCTCGGTCCGACTGACCAGGCCCGGTTCCAGTCGCTCGATTTCGGCGGCGACGGCCTGCAGCTCACGGTCGGCGTGGTCCTGCGCCGTGCTGATCGTAACCACGCCCAACCCTGCGCGCTGCCAGACGTCCTGATACTCGACCTCGGCGACAGACACGTTGAACTTCTTCAGCCGATCCTTGAGGCCGCGCAGCACCATCCGCTTGTCCTTAAGGGACTGCGCGTACGGGATGTGCAGCTCCACGCTGAGCAGGCCAACAACCATTTCAAGGTTCCAAGGTTCCAAAGTTCCACGGTTCCAAAGTTCAATGCCGGATCGGGTCTAGAACCTTGGAACCCTGGAACCCTGGAACCCTGGAACATTGGAACATTGGAACATTGGAACCTTAAACGGCGGCGGCGACTCGCTCCATCGTGAAGACCTCGATCACGTCTCCCAACTTCACGTCATTGAAGTTCTGGAGGCCAATGCCGCATTCGAACCCCGACTTCACTTCGGACACGTCGTCCTTGAATCGGCGGAGCGAGGCGAGCTTGCCTTCCCACACCACGACGTTGTCGCGGAGCAAACGAGCCTGGGCCTCGCCGGCTCTGGTGATGCGCCCGTCCTGGACCATGCAGCCCGCGACCGTGCCAACCTTCGGGACCTTGAACGTCTCGCGGACGACGGCGCTGCCCAGCCGCTGTTCCTTGAAGGTCGGATCCAGCAGACCCGTCATGGCCTTCTTGATCTCGTCAGTGACGTTGTAGATGACCGAGTGATGACGGATGTCGACCTTTTCGCGCTCGGCGACGTCGGCCGCGTTACGATCCGGACGGACGTTGAATCCGATGATGATCGCGTTTGAAGCCGCGGCCAGCAGCACGTCCGATTCGTTGATGGCGCCCACGGCCGAGTGGATGATCTTGATCTTCGTCTTGTCGTCGGAGAGTTTCGTGAGCGTCGACGACAAGACTTCAGCGGATCCCTGCACATCGGCCTTGATGATGATGGGCAGCTCTTTGACATCGCCCTCGGCTAGTTGCGCCTGCAGCGACTCCAGCGTCAGCCGAGCCCCCTTCGCACCGAGCGCACGTTCCTTCGCCTGCGCCTGACGGAACGTCGCAATCTGGCGCGCCTTGGCCGGATCGGCCACCGACTGGAAGGAATCGCCGGGTAACGGCAATGTCTCGAGGCCCAGAACCTCGACCGGCGTCGAGGGGCCCGCGATCTTCAATGCTCGGCCGCGGTCGTCGATGAGCGCGCGCACGCGACCGACGACCGGACCAGCGATGATGTTGTCGCCGACCCGGAGCGAACCGTCCTGTACCAGGACGGTGGCCACGGGACCACGCCCGCGATCGAGCTTGGTTTCGAGCACCGTGCCGAGCGCCGCGCGTTTCGGATTGGCTTTGTGCTCGCCGATTTCGGTGACGAGCAGAATCATTTCCAGCAGCAGATCGAGCCCGGTCTTCTTCTTGGCCGAGACCTCAACGAAGACCGTCGATCCGCCCCAGTCTTCGGGCACGAGATTGAGGTCCGCCAACTGGCGCTTGACGGTTTCCGGATTTGCCCCCGGTTTGTCGATCTTGTTGACCGCCACGATGATGGGCACGTTTGCCGCGCGCGCGTGATCGATCGCTTCCTTGGTCTGCGGCATCACACCGTCGTCGGCGGCGACAACGAGCACCACCACGTCCGTGACGCGCGATCCGCGCGCGCGCATCAGCGTGAACGCTTCGTGGCCAGGCGTGTCGAGAAAGACGATGTTCTTGTCCGTGTTCTCGCCGACCGGCACCAGATACGCGCCGATGTGCTGAGTGATTCCACCCGCCTCGCGCTCGGCCACCCGCGTGGTGCGGATCGAGTCGAGCAGCGTCGTCTTGCCGTGATCGACGTGACCCATCACCGTCACGACCGGCGCGCGTACGACCTGATCGGCGGCGTCGACCGCTTCCGATTCGACCTCGAGCAGTTCTTGTTCGAAGCTGCGAGTCTGAACGTCGGCCCCGAACTGTCGTGACACTTCCCGGGCCATCTCCATGTCGATGGTCGAATTGATGGTCATCATCAAGCGCCGGTCGAGCAGCGACTTGAGCACGTCCTTGACGCGCACATCGAGTTTGTCGGCGAGATCCTTCACCGTCATGCCTTCGGCCAGAGTAATGGTCCGTGACACTGGCGGCAGCTCGGTTGGCGTCGGCGCCGGACGGGTGGCCGGCGCTTCGCGCCGCGCCTGCGGCCGCGGACCGGCAGGTCTCGCCTGGGGACGGTGATAGGGCGCCCCTCCCGGGCGCTGAGGCAAACCCGGTCGCTGCGGATAGGCGCCCGGCCGCGGCGGCTGGGTGGTCGGCCGCACGGGCTGCGACGGCAACGGTCGTGGTCCACCAATCATCGCGGGTGTTGTCCCGGCCGCCGGTCGCGCCGCGGATGGATAGGCTGGCCTCGGCGCGCCGGGCGCTGATGGTCGACCCGGCGGCGTCGCCGGGCGAGCCGGGGGCGCAACGCGTGGCTGCTGCGGAACCACGACACGGCGTGGCTGCAGCGGCGGTGCCTTGGGAGGCGCCTGGCCCGGTTCTTCCACGCGCAGACGAATACTCGGCGGCACGAAGCGACCTGCTGCGCCACTTTTGGCTGCCACGCCCGGCTCTTCCGCCATCGGTGCTTCAGTGGCTGGCGACGGGCCGGCTGGTGCCGGTTCGTCTGCGACCGGTGTCGCCGCCTCGCCCGCCGGGGCAGGCCCTGGCGATTCGACGGCAATCGGCACCGATGGGGCGGGCGGCGGAGCTTCGAACACTGGCGCTTCAGGTTCGGCGACGGGCTCGGACTGAACCTCGGGCACCGGTGTCACAGGCGGCGTCGGCGGCTTGACGGTCTTGATCAGCCGTGGCGGAGGCAACGCCGGGGCCGAAGGCTTTGCCGGCTCGGCCGGAGCTGCGCCCTTCTTCCCGCTCGCGGCACCTGCCTTCTTCCCAGGCTTGACTGCGGTTTCCGAGAAGATGTCGCCCTTGGGCAGATCGATGCCACGCTGCCGCGCGAGCCGCTCGACGAACTGGCGCGCCACGATCTCTTCGAGCGTGCTCGATGCGCTCTTCAGCTCGATGCCGTGATTCTGCTTGAGCAACTGCAGCACTTCCTGGCTGGTGGTGTTCAGCAGTTCGGCAACTTTGTAGATCCGGACTGTGGCCAAAACGAGTTCCTCTTAGTGCGATTCGTCGGTCTGCGAGCTCGACGGCTCCGCGTCGTCCGCCTGCGCCTCGACGACCTCTTCGGCGGTCTGCACAGCGTCGGTTGTCTCCACAGCGTCGGTTGTTTCCACGGTGCTTTCGGTCTCTTCCGCTGGGAGCTCGAGTGCGCCCAGCTGCGCTTCTACTTCCTTGCGCTTGTCCTCTTCGCTCTTGATATCGATCCGCCAACCGGTGAGCTTGGCGGCCAATCTGACGTTCTGTCCTTTCTTTCCAATGGCCAACGACAACTGCTTGTCCTCGACCACGACTTCCATGACCTTGTCCTGATCGCTGACGATGGTGACGCGTTGGACCTTGGCCGGCGACAGCGCGTTCATCACGAACGCCACCGGGTCGTCCGACCACTCGACGATATCGATCTTCTCGCCGCGCAGCTCGCGGATAATGGCTTGAACGCGCGTGCCCTTCATCCCGACGCAAGCGCCGACGGGGTCGACATCGCGTTCCCGCGAGAACACCGCGACCTTGGCGCGATCGCCCGCTTCCCGAACGGCGCCACGAATCATCACCGTCCCGTCGTAGATCTCGGGGACCTCCTGTTCGAACAGCTTGATCAGCAGCGCTGGATCGGTGCGCGACAAGACGATTTGCGGTCCCTTGGCACTCTTGCTCACACCCTTGATGACGGCGCGCAAACGATCGCCCTGGGTGTAGCTCTCGGCCCTCGACTGCTCCTTGCGCGGGAGAATCGCTTCCACGCGCCCGACCTCGACGATGATGTCGCCCTGCTCGAAGCGCTTGACGATGCCGTTCATGACCTCGCCGACGCGCTGGTTGTATTCGGCGAAGATGATCTCGCGTTCGGCCTCGCGGACCTTCTGGAAGATCACCTGCTTGGCGGTTTGCGCCGCGATTCGCCCCAGGACGTCGGTTCGCTTCGGAAACTCGATCTGGTAGCCGATTTCGACCTCGGCATCGTCGCCGTACATCTCCTTGGCTTCGGACAGCGAAATCTCGGTGGCGGAGTTCGTCACTTCGTCGACGATGGTCTTGACCGCGAAGAGCTCGATCTGCCCGTTCTCGGGATTGAACTTCGCCCGCAAATCCTCGGTCGACTTGTAGTACTTGCGCGATGCGGTGAGGACAGCCTCCTCCATCGCCTGGATCACCACCTCGGGCTCGATGCCTTTTTCTTTGGCCAGAGCCTCGATGGTCTGCTGGAGAGGATTGCTGCTCGTCATCGCTTTCAGAACTCCACCTCTAACCGCGCTCGACTGATGAGCGCCAGCGGCAGTCTTACTATCTTGCCGCCCTCTGATTCGAACAACACGTCGCCGCCGTCCATGCCGCGAAGTCGACCAGCGAACGCGGTCTGCCGGTTGATTGGCTCACGCGTGACGATTTTCGCGAGCCGCCCCTCGAACCGACGATAGTCGTCAGCGTGTCGGAGCGGCCGATCGAGACCAGGCGACGAGACTTCCAACGTGAAACGGGCGGGAAAGAGGTCTTCGACGTCGAGAATGGTGCCGAGTTCCTGGCTCACTTCCTCACAGTCGCTGATACTGACGCTCTCCGCCGCGCTCGCACTCGGACCCGGCCGATCCAGCGTGACCCGAAGGACCTGCTGGCCGCCTTCGCGGCGCAGCGCGACATCGTCAACCGCCAACCCCCGAGCCCCGGCCACCCGGGCCGCGATTTCCCGGACTCGTTCCAATGGGGTCAAAAAGCCCCCTTAAACACAAAAAGTGGGCATAAGGCCCACTCTGGTTTCCCAGACTTCGACCGGACTAATCATTTTAACACGGGGACAGGCCGCGCCTTCGGCGCGCAGGGCGGGCTCGCTGTAGCGGCTTTCCGACCCGAAGGCGCGGCTTAGAGTGGCCTGGCGATCAGGTCATACCCTTGAGCGCCAACGATTTCTACGTTCAGGAAATCTCCGGGAACGAGCGTACTCGGGTCGCAGTCGGTCAGGTAGACCTGCGGGTCGATGTCTGGTGCCTGCCCCTGGAGCCGGCCGCGAACGACGAGCTCATGGTCGGGGGATGGACCGTCAATCAGCAAGCGGGCATGCTCGCCAACGCGTCGGGATTGTCGCTCCTCGACAATTCCTTGCTGTCGGGCCATCAACGCCGCCTGTCGCCGCTCCTTCTCCGCGGCCGAAACGTTGTCGGTCAGACCAAACGCCGTCGTGCCCTCTTCGTGAGAGTAGGTAAAGGCGCCGACGTGGTCGAACTCGATGGTTTCGACGAAAGCCATCAGCTCGTCGAAGTCGGCGTCGGACTCGCCGGGGAATCCGACGATGAAGGTGGTTCGCAGCGCGACACCGGGAACTCGCGCACGAATCCGGTGCAAGAGCCGCTCGTAACTGCTGCGGGTGCCGGGGCGCTTCATGCGTTGCAGCACGACATCCGAGGCGTGCTGCAGCGGGAGATCGATGTATTTGCAGACCTTGTCCAGGTCGGCGATGGCCTCGACGACATCGTCCGAAATCGTGGTGGGGTAGAGGTACAGGAGCCGAATCCATTCCAACCCGTCCACGTCGTTCAACGCCTGAAGGAGTCGTGGGAGCGCGCCACGCTCCTTGTGATCGATGCCGTAGAACGTCGTGTCCTGTGAAATGAGTAACAGCTCCTTGACCCCGCGAGCCGCCAATGATCGTGCTTCCTGCACGATGGACTCGGCCGTGCGGCTTCGATAGTGGCCGCGCATCTTGGGAATGATGCAGAACGCACACTTGTAGTCGCAGCCTTCCGCAATCTTCAGATAGGCGTAATGTCCCGGCGTGGCGAGTCGGCGGGGCGTGTTGGCGTCGTAGAGATATTCAGGAAGGTCGATGCCAAATTGCGGGGCATCTCCGGGAGTCGGCCCGTGGCCTGGGTCTCGCTTGTAGAAGGCCATCGGCTTGGCGCTGGCGGACGGGTCCGCGTTGGCGGTCCCGGTCAGCGCCTCGAGAATCCTCGGGACTTCGCCGGTGCCGAGAATGGCGTCGATTTCCGGAATCTCCCGCCGCAATTCGTCGCGATAGCGCTCGGCGAGACAGCCGGTCACCACGAGCCGCCGGCGTGGCGCTTGTTTCTTCAACTCGGCCATCTCGAGAATCGTATTGACAGACTCTTCCTTGGCGCGGTCGATGAAGGCGCAGGTGTTGACGACGAGAACGTCGGCCTCGTCGGCGACCGGAGTCACGACATGGCCGGCTTGTTCGACCAGACCGAGCATGACTTCTGCGTCCACGAGATTTTTCGGACACCCGAGTGAGACGAAGCCGATTTTCATAGAGCTTGCGCGCGTCAGTTACAAGTTTCCAGTTACAAGTTCAAAGTTTAGTGCGAGTCCCCAGTGCAGCCTTTGAACTGGGAACTGGCAACTGAAAACTGTCATGGATATAACCGATACAGCATTCGCGGATACGGAATCGCTTCGCGTAAGTGGTCGAGCCCGCAGATCCAGCTGACGGCCCGTTCGATCCCCATCCCGAAGCCGCCGTGGGGAACGGTTCCAAATCGCCGCAGATCCAGATACCACTCGAACGCTTCGGGCGGTAGGTTGTGCTCCTTGATGCGCTGGATCAGCAGATCGTAGTCATCAAGACGCTGACCGCCGCCAATGATCTCGCCGTAGCCTTCAGGGGCAAGCACGTCCACGCACAGCGCACGATCCGGTTGCGCAGGATCCGGCTTCATGTAGAAGGCCTTGACCGCCGCGGGGTAGTGCGTCACGCACACCGGCCGATCGAACTGCTCTGACAGCACGGTTTCGTCAGTTCCGCCGAGGTCGCCCCCCGCCTCGAACGGCACCCCCTTGTCTCGGAGAATTGTAGCCGCTTCGTCGTAACGCAGGCGGGGAAAAGGAGTCTTGACGGCTTCGAGCTTCGACGTGTCTCGTTCGAGGATTTTGAGCTCGGCCTGACGTTTGTCGAGCACGCGCGCGACAATCGACGTGATGAGCCCCTCGGCAAGTGCAATGACGTCGTCGAGATCGGCATACGCGACTTCGGGCTCGACCATCCAGAACTCGGTCAGATGCCGCCTGGTCTTGCTCTTCTCCGCGCGGAACGTTGGACCGAAGCAGTACACTTTCCCGAGCGCCATCGCGTTCGCTTCGTTGTACAGCTGACCGCTCTGCGTCAGATACGCGGTATTGTCCTCAAAGTACTGCACGGGGAACAGCGTGGTTGTGCCCTCGCACGCAGCGGGCGTGAAAATGGGGGTATCCGCGAGGATGAAACCCTGGCGGTTGAAGTAGTCACGGACGGCGTCGATGACCTCGTGACGGACCCGCAGAATGGCGGTCTGACGCTCAGCGCGAATCCAGAGATGCCGCCGATCGAGCAGGTAGTCTACCCCATGCTCCTTGGGGGTGATGGGATAGTCGTGGGCCGCCCCCACGACTTCGAGACCGCTCGCCGTCAACTCATATCCGTTCTTAGCACGCTTGTCTTCTCGAACACTGCCCGTCACGATGACCGACGTTTCCTGTGACAGGTGATCCGCCGCCGTGAAGACTTCTTCAGGCACGTCGTTCTTGCCCATCACGACCTGGAGAAAGCCGGTGCCGTCACGGACGACGAGGAAGTGAATCTTGCCGCTCGACCGCCGATTGTGGAGCCAGCCTTTGATCGTGATGGTCTCGCCGACGTGCTCGCCGATTTTGTCGATGTAGACGTGGTTCATGGGACGGGCCCGCCTTCGCGGCCATGGGCCGCTACGGCGAGGTCTCGCCACAGCTCGCGCGCATTTGACTCGCGAGCGGAGGCGGATGCGATGCGTGCGCACGAGCGCAGGTGCGCTTCATCTCCGTGTCGTAACGTCATGACGATTCTCCGAAATTGAAATCCAGGAGCGTTTCGAACTTGTTTCTCGCGCCGGCAGTCTTCTCGAGCACGGCCTTCGGAGTCGAAACATTGGCGACCTCGAACAACCACGTGCCGTCATAGCCGATCTTCTGCAACGACATCAGCGCTGCCGGCCAGTCGATGCCGCCATCGCCGGGTGGAAGGTGATCGTCGCTCTTGCGGCGGTTGTCATGGAGGTGCGTGGTCACCAGATGGCCGGAACAGCTCTCAATGGCGTCGCCGAGATCGCCCATGAGAAACGCATGTCCCACATCCATGCAGATGCCGACTCGTGCCCCTTCCAGGTCGTTTTCGATGAACGACACCAGCGCATCGGCCGTCGACAGCTGATTGGGGATGACCTCCAATGCCAACTGGACCCCTGCCCGCTCGGCGCTTTCGAACAGCTCCTCGATGCTTCTTCGCGCTGCTTCACGGCTGTTGTCCGGAGTTCCCTGCGCCACCGCGTCGGGTACGCCGAGATGGACGACCAGATGGCGAAACGGGATCGTCTGTGACAACGCCAGCGCCGCTTCGGCCTCTGCCAGCGTCCGGCGTCGCTGCGTCTCGTCCACTATCGCGTTCGAGAACGCCTCGCCCCATGCACCATCTACGAAACTGGCGCAAATGGGCGCATGAACCGAGTTCAACGTGAGCCGCGTGTCGTCGAGCCATTCGGCAAGCGATCGCACGGCGACGCTATCGTGATAGTCGAAATGGCTGCGCGTGGCGAACAGTTCCACGCACTCGAACCCGTGCGCAGCGATTTCGACCAGGTGTTCGCGGTCGAGCCGCTGGTCATGGTACAGGTGCGTCGAGACGCCAAAGAGCAGACTGCTCACTGAAAAGCTCCGCGGCCCAGGGCCCAAACGACTATCTTATCGAACTTCGTCGATGAGTTCGGCGAGGATGCCGCGCAGGCGGCTGAATCGAGGATATTTGGCGAGATTCGCGCGAACGTAATTGAGCGTGCGCGGGATGTACTGAATATAGACCGGGTTGCCGCGTGCGACGGTCATGTAACCAAACGTGCCCAGCGCCTTGAAGTTGCGCTGCAGCGCCATCAAGTCGAAGCGGCGCCGAAATTCGGCGGCCTCTGCCGGCGACACACCCGCCGTGTCGTTTTTGAGCGCGAGAAAGTACGCGATCAGCTCATCGACCTGACGCGAGTCGAGGTCGACGTACGAGTCGCGGAGCAGCGACACCAGGTCGTAGGTGTCGGGTCCCATCCGGGCGTCCTGAAAATCGATGATGAACAACCCACGTTCGTGGAGCATCAGGTTGCGACTGTGGTAGTCGCGGTGACACAGCACGCGCGGTTCGTTGGCCAGCTCGTTGACCATCGCCGACCACTCCTCCGAGAGCGCCCGTTGAACCGTGACCGAGGGTGACGTGCCCCGATAGGCGTGCAGAAAGTGCTTGAAGAAAAATTCGAGCTCCCACGACAGCTTGTCGGTATCGAACGCAATGCCGTAGGGGGGATACGCGGCGGATTCCAGCTCTGCGCCGCGATGTTGCAGCCGGGCGATGAATGACACGGCCTGGCGGTAGAGGGCGTCATGCTCATCGGCGGTTGCGGCTCCCAAGTGCGCCTGCAGGGTCACGTCGCCAAGGTCTTGCACCCCGATGATGCCAAGCTCGTTGGAATGATGCAGCAGCGCCGGCACCGGTAAGGGGATGTGTCGGATCAGTTGAGCGACCTTGACAAATGGCATGGCGTCGAAGTCGATCGGGCCGGCGTGAAGCGCCAGCACGATCGAACCGCCGTCATTCATCAATACGCGAAAATACCGACGGTCCGACGCGTCCCCCGTGAGGGGGAGCACCTTGCTGGCCAGCGCCCGCAAGCGCTGTTCGTCGAGATACTGGTTGATTCGGGCGTGAACCGTGTCGGACACGTGTGGATTCTAGCGAAGCTGCCCTCGAGCTGCCTACGAACACCGGCCGAGGCCTCAAAAGAGGCTTAGAAGGGCTGCGACTCGAGGCCGCGGTCGGTGCGGACAAGGGTCATGTGCTCAAACCGCGCCCCCGCCGGTACCACCACGTCATCAGCCACGATGCAATTGACCAGCGCGGCTTGCGGTTCAATCGTGACCCGATCCCAGAGAATCGTGCTCTCGAGTCGGGCGTCGGCGGCGACTGTGCAGTCCTCGCCGCGATCGATCGGCCGCGCCTCGCGTGCGGCGACCTCGAGCACAGTCCGGTGGTAGTCGCGGGCGGTACCGACATCGAGGAATTCCGCGCGACTTTCGAACGCGGCGATGCCGCGACGGTCTTTTGCCAGGAGTTGGGGATAGAGCGTTCGCACCGTCTCGTGCGGCTCGTCGTCTGGCAGCGAAGCAAACACCGACGATTCCACCGCTTGCGCGCCGATGAAATGCAGGGCGCGCGTTGGAGGGGTGGCCGGGCCGAAGCCGCGAACCAGTCCAACGTCGTCGACGACTACCCCGCCGTAGCGTGCAACGTCGCCTGTCACCACGGCCATGGTGACGCGCGCGGCCATGGCCTGATGTGTCCGGACCAAGTCCGCGAGGTTGCAGTCGGTCAGCGTGTCGCCGTTGATGACGAGAAAGCGAGGAGCGTCGAGGAGCGGCAGCGCATGTCGGGGGCCACCGGCCGACCCGAGCACCCGACGCTCCCATGAGTAGCGGACTTCGAGCCCCCACGCGGAGCCGTCGCCCACCACGCGCGTGATGCTTTCCGGTCGATGATGCAGGTTCACAATCACCCGCTGCACGCCGGCATCGCGCAGCCAGGCCAGGATGCGGCCGATGATGGGTGTGCCGGCCACGGGCAACGCGGCCTTGGCGCGGACCTCCGACAGCGGCCGGAGCCTGGTCGCCAGGCCCGCGGTCAGTACCAGCGCGGGCCACGCGGACACGTCACTCATTCGACGACGTGGGCGTGTCTCCGCCCGCTCGTACGGCCGCAAACACCATGTCGATGTCGCCGAGCCGATGCTCATCGCAATAGCGGGCGAACAGCGTCCGATACGAATCGGTAATGTAGTCGGCGCGTGTTTTGCCGAGCGCGGCTGCGGCCTTGTGAATGTGCTCCTCGCCGCCTTCGATCTCGACGAACGTGCCGACCGGCGTCTCATCGATGGCGATCACGACGTCCTCGGCCGAAAACTCCTCGCGGTACTTCTCGTAGCGGAACCACACGCGCAGACCGAGCTCCTGCAGGATCGTGAGGAGCATGTCACCGTCGGCGACGACGGTCTCGTACTCCTCTCGCACCTTCATCAGGCCGGGCCGGACCGGACCCTTGAAGGTCAGGAAGCTCTTGCCGCCCTCGCTGCGAACGCGAAGCACGCACCGCCGACGATACAGACGGTCATCTGGACCGTCGACGAGAGCGTCCTCCTGCAGCCGCCGGCCGCGGAGTGGAGAAGCCCCCATGGCGAGCACCCGGCGACGCGCCTCATCGGGGTTATCGAACTTGAGCTTGATCTCTCGCTCGATCGGCATCCGGGGGGATGATAGCGCGAGAGCTGTGAGGGGAGGGCCAGTCGTCGGAGGCGTAGCCTCCGACGACCGCCCCCTCGGAGCGACCTCCTTCAGTCCTTCCGGATGGTGACGAAGTTCTGCTGACCGTTGCGGAGCACGAGCAGGAAGGCCGTCCCGCCGTTCGGCACTTGATCGAGCATGCGGCCGGCGTCCTGAGGCGTGGCGACCGGCCGTCGATTGACCTGCAGGATGATGTCGCGGGGGACAAGGCCGGCACGCTGTGCAGCACTGCCGACTTCGACATCGGTGACGAGCGCGCCCTCGGTGTCTGCCGGCACGCGCAGCCGACGGGCCACGTCCGCGTTCAGCACGCCAAGCGTGAGGCCGAATCCACTGAGCTCGGCGACGTCTGGATCGCTGCTGTCTCGACGCGCGAGGCGGCTCGCTTCGGTCTCGAGATTCAGCTCGTCCACGGTGACCGTCAGCGGTCGCTCCTGCTTGTCACGCAGCACCTTGATGGGAACCGCAGTGCCCGGCTTCGTGCCGACCACCATCGACACCAGCTGATCGCGCCGCTGAACGGGCTTCCCATTGAATTCCAGGATGACGTCGCCGGGTTCGAGGCCTGCCTTGTCCGCCGGCCCGCCCTGAGTCACGCTTCCGACCAAGGCGCCGCGGCGCTCCTTGAGGCCGAACTCGTTCAGGGCACTCGCCGGCACATCCACCACGGCGACGCCGATCACGCCGCGAGTAATCTTGCCCCCGCGCAGCTGCGGCAGCAGGTCGCGCACGACATTGATGGGAATGGCGAAGCCAATACCCAGGTTGCCTTGCGCGCGCGAGTCCGAATAGATTGCCGTGTTGATGCCGATGACCTCACCGCGGATGTTGAGGAGCGGTCCGCCTGAGTTGCCGGGGTTGATCGCCGCATCGGTTTGAATGACGTCAGCGAATCGCCCGTCGGCGACCGGCAGCCCTTGGGGCCGGGCAGCGCTCACTACACCGACGCTCACTGTATGTGCCAGGGTGAACGGGTTGCCGATGGCCATCACCCAGTCCCCTGGAGCCATACTGGCCGAGTCGCCGAACTTGACTTCCGCGAGGGCGCGGCTGGGCTTCTCGGTGAGCTCGATGAGCGCGCTGTCGGTCAGCGGGTCGCGTCCGACCACCCGCGCCTGATAGCTGACGTCCTCATCGTCGCCGAGGAAGTTGACTTCGATCTTGGTTGCACCCTCGACGACGTGATTGTTCGTGAGGATGAATCCGTCTTTGCTGATGATAAAGCCGGTCCCAGCGGCAACCGCGACCTGCTCGCGTGGTGGTCGAGTCCCTTGCCCGCGTCCCTGTCCGCCAAAGAAGCGCTCCAGGAGCTCGTCGCCACCGCCGCCGAAGAACTCGGTGAGCTCTTGACCGCGCTGACGCGATTCGGTGCGGATGTTCACCACCGACGGGCTCACGGCCTTCGCGATGTTGCGGAACGTGCTGGCGTCGAGCGGTCCGCCGATCGGCGCGCTATTGGCCGCCGGCGCGGTCACGGTCGGTTGCGCCATCGAGACCGGTGACAGGTCGAGACGAGAGGCGAGCACCATACCAACGGCCAACGACGCAACCCCAATCAGTAATCCGTAGAACACCGTCGTTTTACGACTAGACATCATCTTTCCCCTTTTATTACAACGTCCTCGACTCGACCTGCGTCAGCCACGCAGACTCTCATACCAACGACACGATATCGTGCTGGCGTGGACCGGTCACTTCCGGTCCCGAACGTCCCCAGACGACGTTGATCTCTGTCCGTACGCCAAAGTGATCGAAATACAGACCCGGCTCAATCGTGAATCCGCTGCCGGGCAAGAGCTGGCGCTCATCGTGCGTTTCGTAGTCGTCCAGATGAGCGCCGTTGCCGTGCACGGTTTCCCCCAAACTGTGTCCAGTGCGATGGAGGATGTAGCGGCCATAGCCGGCCGCGTCAATGACTGCCCGCGCCGCGCGATCCAGCTCGAAGCCGCGAACGTCTCGACCGGCGGTGGCGGCCTGTTCAACGACGCTGACGGCCGCGTCGCGGGCGTCGCGAATCACCGCAAACGCCTTGGTCATTTCCTCCGGCGCGTGCCGGCCCGTATAACCCACCCATGTGATATCGGCAAACACCGCACCCGGTATATCGAGCTTGCCCCACAGATCCAGCAGCACGAGCTCGTCCGGCCCGATGGCGCGGTTTACTTCCGCGTTTGGCAGGTAATGCGGATTGCCCGCGTTCTCCTGGGCCGAAACATTTGGTCCTGAGTCCGTCATCAACCCCGCCTCGGCAAACCACTCGTTCATCAGGCGCTGTACGTCGAACTCACTCGTCGGCACGCTGTCGCGCACGCGTTGGGCCACCCACGCGAATGCGCGGTCCTTGACCCGATACAGTATTTCCGCGGCACGGTAATGCGACGCGATCGCAGCCTCGGTCCAATGCGCCTCGAACTGCTGGATCAAGTCGCCGGACGACACGACCTCGACGCCTTGAGCGCGGACCAACTCGATGGTACCCGCATCCACGCGCGAGACGTAGGGAATCGCGCCTTGCGGGGAGTACTCCATCGCAATCCGATGCGTCCCCGACAGCAACGTTTTCAACCCCGACTCGAGCTGCACTCTCCCCGCATATGGCGTCTTCGGCCCCGGCAACCGATCGAGGTTGTGTCGCTCGATGGCATGGACGAGGCCGCGCGGTTCTCCCGCCGCAGGGATGAAGTAAAACCACCGGCGCGAGGCCAGATGCCCGTCGCCGGCGAGACCCGCCAACCGTTGCGCGATGGGATTCGTGCCCTGAAAGTCATACCAGAGCCAGCCATCCAGCCCTTGCGCTCGAAGCGCCTCCTGGACGGCGCCCACGTCTACGGCCATAGATAATTCAGTATAGCGAGATGGCAGGACCGGCGACCGCCGACGGCGTGTATCTAGTGGTTTCGACGCCGAGAGGGAGATCAAAGTTTTCACCGGCTCGACGACCCGAACCGCCCGCGCGACTGGGCCGTCTTATAATCTGAGGTGGAACAGCGCCACCTGCACGTCTGTAACCCTATGAAACTCAATGTCTTTCGACTCGTCGTCGCGTTGCTCCTGACCGGGGCGGTCGCCGTCGCGGGACAGACCCCCCAACCGGCATCGCCACCACCCGAGCAGCCGGGTGTCACCTTTCGCGCCGAAGTGAACTATGTCGAGGTCGACGCCCGAGTGGTCGACGCGCAAGGCAAGTTCGTCAGCGGTCTGACGCAGGCCGACTTCCAGGTCTTCGAGGACGGCAAGCCGCAGCAGGTCACCGTGTTCTCGCTCGTGAACCTGCCGGTCGAGCGCGCGCCACGACCGCTCTTCGCGGACAAGCCCATCGAGCCCGACGTGCAGAACAACGTCTCGGGGTACAACGGCCGCGTGTATTTGATCGTCCTCGACGATGTGCACACGCAGGCTCTGCGCTCGCAGCGCGTGCGGATGGCCGCCCGTCAGTTCATCGAACGCAACATGGGCGCGAATGACGTGGCCGCGCTGGTCCACACGAGCGGCAAGACCCAGGCGGCGCAGGAGTTCACTACGAACAAGCGATTGTTGCTGAGCGCAGTCGACAAGTTCATGGGCGAGAAACTGCGATCGTCGACCATGAACCGGATCGACGAAGAGGCCAGGACGCGCGGACTGCGTCAATCCGGCGACACGATCGACGATCCCGACACCGCCGAGCGCGGATTGAAAGCCCGCAACACGCTGGAAGCCATGAAGAACTTCGCCGACATCATGGCCGGTGTTCGGGGGAGAAAAAAGGCGCTGGTCTATTTCAGCGAAGGCATCGACTACAACGTCTACGATCCATTTCAGCGCGACACCACGACACTGCTCGACGCGCAGCGAGACCTGATCGCCGCCGCAACGCGGGCCAACGTCGCCATCTATGGCATCGATGTCCGAGGCCTTGGTGCCGGGGCCGATGACGCGATCGAAATTCAGTCGTTTCCTGACGATCCAACGCTGGGTTTGAACAGCACCGCTCTCCAAAACGAGGTCCGACTTGGGCAGGACATGCTCCGCGCCGTGTCCGAGGACACGGGCGGCTTCGCGACGGTCAACAACAACGACATCACCGGCGCGATGAACCGACTGGTCGAGGAAAACAGTTCGTACTACGTGCTGGGATACTACGCCGGCAACACGCGACGGGATGGTCGCTTCCGCAGGCTCGAAGTTCGCGTCAACCAGCCGGGGCTGACCGTGAGCGCGCGGAAGGGCTATTACGCGCCGCGTGGCCGGGCGCCGGAAACGACCCTGGCCGGTCCGAAAGATGCCTCTGCCGAACTGCGCGAGGCCCTGAGCAGTCCTGTGCCAGTCGCGGGCCTGCCGCTTGCGACTACCGCCAGCGTGTTCAAAGGACCGGACAACAAGGGTTCCGTCGTCATTTCCACGATGATCGGCGGACGAGACTTGCCCTTGATCGAAAAGGAAGGCGCATTCCGAAACGACCTCGAGGTGGCCTGTACTCGCGATCGATTCGAAAGGGAAGTCGTTCCCGGGCGAGCGCAACACGGTGAACCTCACGCTCAAGCCAGAGTCCGTGGCGCGGATTCGCGCCGCCGGGTTCCGTATCATCTCCACGCTGGAGCTGCCCGTCGGGCGCTATCAGGTTCGAGTCGCCGTTCGAGAGGCGAACTCACGACGCGCGGGGCTCGTCACGTACGACCTCGAGGTCCCGGATTACGTCAAGGATACGCTGGCGATCAGCGGCATCGCACTGACGTCCATGGCCAGCAGCCTCACCATGACGGCGCGACCAAAGGTCGATCCGTTGCTGAAGATGTTGCCGGCGCCGATGACGACCTTCCGCGACTTCGCCCAGAACGACGAGATTGCGATGTTTGCCGAAGTGTACGACTCCGGAGCGGGCCCTGCCCACAAGGTAGAAATTCGTCTGACGATGAATGCGGAGGGTGGACAGTCGGTGTTTCAGGCTCGTGAGGAGCGCGACAGTTCGGAGCTGGGTGGCAAGGGCGGCGGCTATGGCTTCAGCGGGAGAATACCGCTCAAGGACGTTGCTCCAGGTCTCTATGTCGTGCGCCTCGAAGCCGAATCAAGGGTTGGCGATCGCCAGACCGCGTCCCGCGAAACAATCGTCAACGTGATTCCAGCTCCGGCTGGAGCCTCAAATCAGCCGTCGCCGGCGGGCGCTACACCAGCCGCTCCACCGCCCGCCGCACCGGCCGCTCCGCCGCCGCCGGCGCCCGTGATCGGGACCGTTGCAATGACGACCATCAACAGCAACCACATGAGTGGCATCGACACGCCCCAGCAGAGCGTGGCTCGCACAGCCGGTGAGTTCGAGACGCTGTGGAGAAGGCATGCTCCGAGCCAGCCGCTGCCGGCCGTCGACTTTGGCAAGCAGATGGTTCTGGCGGTGTTCCTCGGCTCTCGCCCGTCGGGTGGGTTCAACGTTCAGATCACGAACGTTCAATCGTCAGGCAAGGACCTCGTCGTGCAATGGGTGGAGACACGACCGGCGCCGGGGATGTCGGCGGCAACGGTCATGACGTCGCCGGCACATCTCGTGACCGTGCCACAAACGGACGGCGCCGTCCGCTTCGAGAAGCAGGAGCGCTAGACATCCGCCGAAGCCATGCCAGTCACGATTCAGACGAATCTCTCAGTCGACCTTGGACGATGGGGCTGGTCTCCGCGGTTCGAAGCGGAGCTTCGCTAGTGTCCGAACCAGAGGCTGGCGGCCTTGACGGTCCGACGACCACCGGCGTCGAGGCACGATTGTCAGCGCTCCTCTGCTACATCGCCTGGTGGCTGTCGGCACTCGTCTTTCTCGTCATCGAACAGGAACATCGTGGCGTCAGGTTCCACGCCGCGCAGTCGCTCGTCCTGTTCGGTGGGCTGTCGGTGGTCATCGGCCTGCTGTCAGCCATGAGCGTCGCGATGCTCGTCGTCTCAGCCGGCGCCTTCCAAGTGGCGCGCCTGCTGGTGTACCTCGTGTGGATCGGCGCGGTCGGGATCTGGTTGGTTCTGATGCTCCGCACGTTCAAGGGCGAGACATGGCGGGTGCCGCTCGTGGCGGATCTGGCCGATCGCATCGTGGCGGCGACGTAGGCGCGGCACCAGCGCAGGACGCAAGGTGCCTGACGTGCCGAAGGTGCCTGAGGTGCCTAGGGTGCAGGTGCCACGGTGCTTAGGAGTGCCAGTGGCTAGGGTGCGGGCGCCACCGTGCTTTGGACTGCTGGTGCTGAGCACTTTGGCACCTTAGGCACCTAAGCACCCTGGCACTCGCACCCCAGGCACCTTCGGCACCTTCGGCACGTCAGGCACTTACTCCAAACGTCTACTTCACCGGCTTGGGCAGATCCAGCTTCTTGACGACCGTCGTCTTGATCGTGCCGTTGGCATGACTGAAGTTGTAGCGGTTATCGCCCATCCCAGCCTTGCGCGGGGTCGTCAGCTTGACTTCGATCACTTCACCGGCAGCCCAGGGTCGGGGGTGGCGGTACACATCGCCGGGCACAGGGTTGCGGCTTCGGTCGAACCAGTTTTCCTCGATTCGCAGCCCGGCGATCGGTCCGGAGGCCACGTTCTTCAGACGCAACGTGGTCACCACGTTGGTGCCAACAACCCGCGTGTCCGGCGCGGTCAGCTCGATTGGCGCTTCACCTCGCACTGGCGCGACCAGCTTGCGTGGAGCTTCCTGCTCACCGAAAAGCGGTCCGGCCAACAGGCCTGCACCGACTGTCATCGCGAACACCACCGAACCAAAGCGCTTCATGGGCAAGAACCCTCCGATCGCGGGATTATAGCAGGCGGGTTTTGAGAGTCGGTCGGGTTGGGCGAGTGGGTCTGGTCGGTCGGGCCAAGCTCGTTACATCTCGCCGTTCCAGTCCTCGGGTTCGGCCGCGGTCGCGCGAAAAACCTCGAGATGCCACTTGCCGCCGCCCCAGGGCTCGATGACTTCGGTGGCGACGACGTCAACCAGGAGCTCGGCGAAGGTCCGCCCTTCCGGGTCGCCCTCGAGGTGATAGGCTGGCTCGTCCCACGAGAAGTTCGGGTAGATCATCATGGTCAGAAACAGGTCGTAGCCATCGTCTACCACAATCAGTTGGCCGCACGGTCGCTTCTGCGTGGAGTGATAGATCAGGTACTTCTCTGCGCTGTGAGCCCGGATGTAGCGCTTGAGCGCGAATTCGCGGGCGACGATCTCTTCGACCGCAATCTTCTTGTCCCAGCAATCGCGACAGTAGCGTTCCTCGCCGCGCGGTTCGGAGACCTCCTTGGCGCCGCACAACGCGCAGCCGGGTTTTTTCGCAATGGACTTCCGAGACATACGTGGGCGATTGTACTAAACTCCGCCGCGGGCATCCCATGACGAGACCAGCAATTTCGTTGAGCGTGGCTGCGAGCGTCGCCGTGCTGGCCCAGGACGCGCAACTGCACCTTCCGCCGCTTGATCGAGTGCTGCCGCCACGAGCAGAAGTGATCTACCAGCTGATGACACCGAGGATCGACACGCGTGCGGCTGTGGATGCCGTCACATTCATTGGCCCCTTGTGGCGCCTCGCCGGCAACCCGGACTACGACCGTTCCATCGACTTCCTCGCCGACCGGTTGGTAAAGGGAGGATGGGCAAGGACAGGTGCGACGGGTGCGACGGGTGCGACAGGTACGACGGGTGCGGTTGGGACGTTGCGAATCGACTCGTATGAAAACAGTGGCCAGGGCTGGGAGCAGTCGCGAGCCACGCTGTCGATCGAGGGTGACAGGCGCCAGGTCGTGCTGTCGCGCGAACAGGATCGCGTGGCGCTGTGCATCAACTCGTTCTCGACCGCGCCTGGCGGCGTGGTGGTCCCTCTGGTCGACGTTGGCGCCGGCGCGGCGTCGGACTTCGACGGTAAGGACGTCAAGGGCGCCGTTGTCCTGGGGAATGCGGCGGTCGGCGGGCTCTGGACCCGCGCGGTTCGCGAACGAGGCGCCCTGGGCGTGATCTCGACCGACCTCGCCGGGTATACGCGGCCCGATGTGACGCCGGACGTTCTTCAATGGGGGGCGATCCCGTACGACGAGACCAGCCGTTCATTCGGCTTCAAGGCGACGCCGCGTGCCGCGGTGCGACTACGCGACGCGCTGGCCGCCGGGCCCGTGCGACTGCATGTGGAAATCGCGACCACGTTCCACCGTGGACCGAACCGGACGCTGGTGGCCGAGATCCCGGGACGGCAGCGAAGTGGTGAGCGAGTTGTGCTGGTCGCCCACGTCCAGGAGCCTGGCGCCAACGACAATGCGAGCGGCGCCGGCACGTTGCTGGCCGCGGCTCTGGCCATCAACGATGCCATCGCCAAGGGCCTCGTGCCACCGCCCCGGCGAACCTTGACGTTCATGTGGCTGGACGAGATGCGTGGCAGCGAGCGGTGGATCAAGGAGGACGCGGCACGCGCAAGTCGGGTTGTCGCGATGATGTCGCTCGACATGACGGGTCAGGATACGTCCAAGACCGGTGGCACGTTCCTCATCGAGAAGTCGCCAGATCCCTCAGCGATCTGGCCGCGCCCTTCGGATCCGCATTCGGAGTGGGGAGCGGGTTCAGTGGATCGACGCCTCGTGCGTGGGCACGTGCTCAACGACTTTCACCTCGCCGTCGCGCTTCGGCGCGCCCGGGAAACCGGGTGGGTGGTGCGCACCAATCCGTATGAAGGGGGCAGCGATCACACGATCTTCACGGCGGCCGGAGTTCCGGCGCTGTTGAACTGGCACTTCACCGATCGTTACTACCACACCAACCAGGACACCATCGACAAGACGAGTCCGGTCACCATGGGCCATGTCGCCGCCATCGTGGCGACGTCGGCAACGTTCCTGGCGAGCGCCGACAGCGCGGACGAACCGGCGTTGCTGCGGCTGCTGGATGAAGCCGAACGCACACGGTTCGAGACGGAGCAGCGGAACGGGGCCACCGAAGAGATCCTGGCGGCCTGGAAGCAGTGGTACCAGGAAGCGCGCGCGAGCGTTGCGACTATCGTGCGCTGAGCTCGGTCGACGCCGCCGGCGCGTACATCTCAGCGATGTACTGCTTCAGCATCCGGCGGGCTGAAAAGCGTGGCAGGTTGGATTTGATCGCGTTGCGGACAATCTGAATCCACCGACGCGGGACGTGGTTCTGATCCCGATCGTAAAAAGACGGAACCACGTGTTCTTCGAGCAGCCGATAGAGCGCATCCGCATCGGCGGCATCGGTTGCCGCGTGATCGTCAGGGTTGCTCTGGTTTTCGATCAGCCAGCCATTGCTGCCATTGAACCCTTCGGCCCACCAGCCATCACCGACGCTCAGATGCGGCACGCCGTTCAGTGACGCTTTCATGCCGCTGGTGCCGCTGGCTTCGAGCGGCTTGCGCGGATTGTTGAGCCACACATCGCATCCGCCCACCAGGCAGTGCGCGACGTGCAGATCATAGTCGTCGATGAATGCGATGCGCCCGGCGTACATCGGATCGAGCGTGCGCCGAAACACCTGCTGCAAGTGATGCTTGGCGGGGTCGTCGGCGGGATGCGCTTTGCCCGCGAACACAATCTGCACGGGACGGTTCGCCGCGGTCAGAATTCGCACCAGACGCGCAGGGTCGTGGAAGATGAGGTCCGGGCGCTTGTAGGCCGTGAAGCGGCGCGCGAATCCGATGCTCAGGGCATCCGGGTCGAGCATCGCACCGCCTCTCACGATTTGAGCCGGATTGACGCGTTCTGCCGCCCAGCGTTGCCGCAGGCGTTCGCGAATGAACGTGAAGAGCTCACTCCGGAGCGATTGCCTCGCGGCCCAGATTTCCTCGTCAGGAATCGCG
This sequence comes from uncultured Acidobacteriota bacterium, assembly GCA_963802675.1. Classification (GTDB taxonomy): domain Bacteria; phylum Acidobacteriota; class Vicinamibacteria; order Vicinamibacterales; family UBA2999; genus JACCSI01. The sequence continues at coordinate 405,364 of CAWDJL010000009.1, read as the reverse complement.
TCCAGCTGGTCCCAGAATGTCGGATCGTCGTGCCGATTCAGCCAACCGGGGCCGAGATGGCGATTGAAAAGCTCGAGCATCGAGCCTGCAATCCAGGTCGGGACGTGCACGCCGTTGGTGATGGATCGAACCGGTATGCGATCTGGCGGCAGTTCGGGCCAGATGGGACGCCACATCGAGCGCGTCACTTCCCCGTGGAGGGCACTGACCCCGTTGACATGAGCGGCCGTGCGCATGGCTAGTGCCGTCATGTTGAACTGTGGGCCATTGCCGTTGTCGTACTCGCCGAGCGCGAGAAAACGCTGACGATATTGGCCAATCTCTCCCCAGCAGCTCGCGAGGTGTTTTTCGACGAGCTGAAACGGAAAAACGTCGTGCCCGGCCGGTACGGGAGTGTGGGTCGTGAAGACCGTGGTACGTCGCACATCATCGAGGGCCGTGTCGAACGACGATCCGCGCTCTACCAGTTCACGGATGCGCTGCAGTGCGACAAACGCGGCGTGTCCCTCGTTCAGATGCCACACCGCTGGTTCGATGCCGAGCGCGCGCAGCACACGAACGCCGCCGATGCCGAGGATGATCTCTTGCTGGACTCGCGTCTCGCGATCGCCACCGTACAGGCGGGCTGACAGTTCCCGATCCCACGGCGCGTTCTCCTCGAGATCGGTGTCGATCAGGAACAGCCGTACACGGCCCACGCGAACGCGCCAGACCGCCGCCAGGACCGTGCGGTCGCCAAGCGGCACGGCGGTGAGCGCTGGCTTCCCATCCCGCGTAATCGCCGTGTCGATTGGCGCGTCGGTCCATTTGAGTCGTTCGTAGTTCTCCTGCTGCCAGCCTTCGTTCGAAATGCGCTGGTGGAAGTAGCCCTGCGGGTACATGAACCCAACGCCGATCAATGGCACGCCCAGGTCGCTGGCCTCCTTGCAGTGGTCCCCCGCGAGCACACCCAGGCCGCCGGCATAAATGGGCAACGACTGGTGCAGTGCGAACTCCGCCGAGAAGTACGCGATGACCTTGCCATTGAGCGCCGGACCGTGTTCGGCCCACCACGTCCCCTTGGACGTCCGCACCTGGTCGAGGCTCGCAACGGCGGCATCATAGAGCGCCAGGAATTCGTCATCCTGCGCGGCCGCCTGCAGCCGCGACTCGTCGATGCTCAAGAGCATTCGAACCGGGTTATGCGCCGATTGCCGCCACAAGGGATAGTCGAGGCGTCGAAAAACCTGACGTGCGGCCGGAGTCCAACTCCACCACACGTCGAGGGACAGTTCGTGAAGGCGATGAATACGGCTAGGAAGCGGAGCGGCCTGTGCGAAACGTTCCATTGGTGAACTAGGTTACCAGAGCAGCAAACTTCGTCAGGTCGATGTTGCCGCCTGAGACGATGGCGACAATCTTGCGCCCCGGCACGCGACCACTCAATGCGGCCGCGACGGCGCAGCCGGCCGCCCCTTCGGCAACTACGTGCACGCGCTCGGCGGTCCGCTTCATCGCGGCCTTGACCTCGTCCAGCGAGACGACAATGGAACCATCGACCATGGGCTGCAACAACGGCCACATGGTGGGCAGGACGGATTTTCCCCCCGCTCCGTCCACAAACGAGGCCGTCCAGCCTTCGAACGGCCCTGGTTCGCCGCGCGCCAGCGACCGCGCTAGTGGCGCCGCCGTCTCGGGTTCGGCTGCGAAGATCTTGATCTCGGGCTTCATCGCGCGCGCTGCGGCCGCAATACCGGCAATCAAGCCCCCGCCGCCGATGGGGGCGACGATCGTGTCGACATCCGGCAAATCCTCGAGAACCTCCAGACCCGCCGTCCCATTGCCCGCAATGAAGCGGTCATCGTCGAACGGATGCACGAAATGTCCGTGCATTCGATCGGAACGATGTTGCTCGACCGTCTTCCAGCATTCGTCGTAACTGGCCGGGACAATGTGCGCGCCCAGGCGTTCGATCGACCGCAACTTGGTCTCCGGCGCCGTCTCGATCACCATGACGGAGCACGGCGCCCCCGCGCGTTGTGCCGCCAGCGCAACCCCTTGAGCCGCGTTGCCCGCGCTGACCGTCCAGACGCCCTCCTTAAGGGTTTGGGCCGGGAGCGAACGTAGGGCATTCCATGCACCGCGAATCTTGAACGACCCGATCGGTTGCAGCGCCTCCAGCTTGAGATAAACCTCCGGCGATTGACTGGTGGGAGAAGGCAGCTCGAGCCGGATAAGTGGCGTCCGAATCGCGAGCCTCGTACACGGCTGTCGCCGCATCCTTGATCGCTGCCAGCGAGATCTGTCGCATCGAGCGCGTGATCGTATCATGCTCGGCATGTTCGTACGATTTGCGATTGTGGTCATGCTTGCTCTCAGCTGTCCTGTGCTGATGGCACAACCCGCGCGCCCACGCGCCCGCGATCTCGGTCTCGCGCCCGGAGTACTCGCCCCGGGCCCGCTCAACGCGATCACCGACGTGCCTGGTGTTCGCGTTGGACATTCCACGCTCAATCGGGGAGACGATGTGCGAACCGGGGTGACGGTCGTCGTTCCACACGCCGGCAACGTGTTTCAAGAAAAGGTGCCCGGCGCGGTCTTCGTCGGCAACGCCTTCGGCAAGCTCGCAGGCTCCACGCAAGTTGACGAGCTCGGGACGATCGAGACGCCAATCGTGCTGACCAACACGCTCGCCGTCGGAGCCGCCATCGAAGGCGTCGTCCAGTGGACGCTATCGCAAGCGGGCAACGCGCAGGTGCGATCGGTGAATGCGCTGGTCGGCGAAACCAACGATGGCGGCCTCAACGACATTCGCGGACTGCATGTTCGCCCCGAGCACGTGAAGTCTGCGATTGAGGCCGCCCGCGAGGGAGCGGTCGAGGAGGGCAGCGTGGGCGCCGGTATGGGCACACGGGCGTTCGCGTGGAAAGGGGGCATCGGCACTTCGTCGCGCCGGCTCGACGCTCGCGAGGGCGGCTACACGCTGGGTGTTCTCGTCCAGAGCAACTACGGCGGCTTCCTGACGATGGGTGGCGCGCCTGTGTGGAGAGAACTGAAGCCACCCCAGGCGAGAGCCGGGGCCCTCCTGAGGGATTTCATTGAGGGGCCGCGCTTCAGCCCGGCAGATCACGACGGATCCTGCATGATCATCGTTGCGACCGATGCGCCGCTCGACGCGCGCGATCTCAAGCGCCTGGCCGCACGCGCAATCTATGGTCTCGCCAGGACAGGCTCCTCCTACAACAACGGTAGTGGCGATTTCGCGATCGCATTCTCCACCGCGGCCGGTGTCCGCGTGCGCTTCAATGAAGCCACGCCGCAAACCCGAATCCTGTTGCCAACCGATGGCGTCTCCGCGCTCTTCGAGGCGGCGCTGGAGGCCACAGAAGAGGCCGTTTACAACTCGATCGTACGCGCGACGTCGGTCACCAGCCGATTCGGAAGTGCGGACGCGGTCCCGATCGATCGACTCACGGAAGTCCTGCGGCGATATCGCGTGGTGCAATGAAACGCCCGATTCGAGAGGTTGGAAAGTCGCGAATTGACGGGAGCCGAACCGAGGGGAGCCGAATGAAGTGAGGGGCGACAGAAAAGTCGCCCTTCACATCCTCTGGTTAGGAGTCTTGCTTTACGCGGCAGGGCGTCGAATCCGCAGTCTCTCCGGATTCGCAGGAAGCGTCCGGGTCAACCGAGGTGATCCGACCTCCCACCCGGGAGTTCGATGGCCGCAGGCTACGCATTTCAGCGCCATCCGATCGGGTTCCGCATGGAGAACCTTATAGTGCCCGCCGTTAATGACACACCACGTACTGCGAAGCCAGCTCGTCAGCTGACCCCATAACGAAAGTGTACGAACGACCATGTCGGATGATGTCGACGTCCGTTGCCCTGGCACTCTGATGGAAATCGTAGTCATGTCAGTCTTCTCACTCTCGCGTAGGGGGCTGCAAGGTCTGGACCGTCGATGAGCAGGCATTGGTTAGCTCGGCTATCCCAAGTTGGGGAAGCCGTTACCGACCGCTGGGTAGACGATTGCGCGCTTGCTGATGAGGAAGAGTCGGCGCCGGAAGGTCTTACTTTTCTGTCATTTCAGAAGTGTCGCGCATATGTTCGGCGACAACGAGGATGAAAGTCTGCCTTTGTGAAAATAGGAACAAGCGCGGCAGAGTTGCGAGCGCACGTCAAATTGAGAAGTTGTGGTCCGTCTCAGTTTTCGGAGGCGTTTGCGCGAAACAGCGCAAGAATCTCGCGGGAAGGGTTAAACGAACGCTCATGCGTTGATCGCCGCGGCGATGGGACGGACTGACCGTTCACCTCGTGGTATCGATACCGCATCGAGAAGCCCGACTGGCCAACGATCTTTACATCCGCGATCGACTCAATGGCCGTCGGCAGCGAAACTCCCTCGATGAGTTCGTACTGCTTGACGATGGCGACCGATTTCACCCAAAAGGAGGGCGATTTCGCGAGTCGACCCTCTAGGCGGACGGGAGCGCCATGCTCGGTGACCGTCAGCGTGCCGACAATCAGTCGCGAATCCTGACGCCGCGGCTCGAGTCCAATCTCGACTCGCCCCCCTCCGGACCCTGGACGACGATGGAACGTGTAATTCGCGGGCGTCAGGGCGGTGGCGGCCGGGCTGTGATGGGCTGCCTCGGATTCGGCTTTCATCATTTCGCGGAGCACCCTAAGGCGCGTCCGTTCCGATCCGCCCTCACCGAGCACTTTCCATTGGAATTCGCCGGTCGGATCGATCGTCGTTTCGACATCCATCCAGCCTTGATGTTTGCCGTTCAGTGTTCCGGCACGGAGTTCCCTGAACGCTTTGAGCGTGACATCCGATCGGGTGGTCGCGGCGACAATTCGCTGGATGAGTTGGTCGTCCGACGTCGGTTCCTCCGCATGCGGCGTCCACGACCCGATCACGGCGACCATCGTCGCAGTCACGATGCCGACTCGGGTCCGACCGTTCGGTAGCCGATGCTCCACGGCTCGCTCTGAAGGCAAGATACGCGCCATCGTGAGAGCCACGAGAGTGCCAGGGTTCCAAGGTTCCAGGGTTCCAGAGTTCAAAGGTTCAAGGTTCCAAAGTTCCACTTGAGACTCAGAGCGCTGCAACGCTGGAACTCTGGAACCTTGGAACGCTGAACCTTGGAACCCTGGAACCTTGGAACCCTGGAACCCTTGTAATGGCAGAGCGCTTGCACAACTGAAGGTGGGGGTCCAATCATGAGCCGCGTCGGTACCAGGACCTTCCTCTCCGGGCTACTGATAGGGTCAGCGATAGGTGCAATGGCCGGTCTGGTCTACGCGCCGCGGGAAGGCAAGCTCTCGGCGATGCGTCATCGGCGCGCGCTTCCGGCGTCCGAACCCCAGGTGGACGAGGCGATCGATCAGTCGTTCCCGGCGAGCGATCCGCCGTCGTGGACGCCAACGACGACGACGACCGCTGAGTAGAAGTGCGAGCACTGAAGCGTTCGTCGCAAACGACGAAACACGTCGATGTCTAGACGGGTGTCGCCCCGTCGCCTATAATCGATGATTCCTGCCTCGCCCCAACGGGCGACATGTGCTTCAGTGCGGAAGTGGCGGAATTGGCAGACGCGCAAGCCTCAGGAGCTTGTGCCCGCAAGGGCGTGAAGGTTCGAGTCCTTTCTTCCGCACCAGCATTCAGCCGCTGGCGACGTCGCCTCCTGGGCATGAGCCTCACCGCCGATGGCGAACGCCGATCGTTCGCCCCAGGTCGCGCACCGGTCGCCATGCCAGTCTCGACGCTCAGGTGTGCTGCTTTTCAGTACTGCGTTTCTGTTCCGCCGCAGCCATCAACGTCATTTCGAGCACGCTCAGGTGCTCCGTGTAGGCGTCCATCAATGCTGCGTGAGTTTTGATCTCAGCCTGCGCGCGCTTCACCATGTTGAGCGCCCGCTTGATCCAAATCATCCGCCACGCCGCGTCTTCAGACGTCTTGGTCGGCTGCGCGAGGCTTTGTTCCAGCCATTTCTGTTTCGCCTGGGCTCGCGCCCTCCACAGCTGTGTCTGAAGCTCGAGCAAAGGTGTTTCGACCGAAGAAATCATCCCTGGACCTCCGTTCCGATTCCGTTCTTTTTGCCGAGTGCGTCTGTTCTTGCTGAGCCGGGACATAGGTGGCGTCATGTAAGCGTCTCTCCCGAATGGCCATCGGAAACAATCGCTTGTTCAGGCGCGTAGCGCCAGAACTCTGAGCCCAACACCGAAGCGCGCCGCTCAGAGTCCAGCGCTACCCTTTACGTCGAAGCCGATCTGTTTACGCGGACGCGCGGAGCCTCACTCCGACCGCTGCCCGCTTGAGTAAACGGATTCGGCGCTTTGCACGGACGGCTGCGATTGCGAGCGCGCGGGCCTTCTTGCGGGCCCGGAGGGCGGCGACCGCAATCATTCGTGTGCGCCGTCGTGCCCGGAGCGCCGCGAGAGCGAGGAGACGGCCGCGCCGTCGGCGCCGGACCAACACGAGAGCGAGCAAGCGGGCACGGCGTCGCGCCCGAAGCGCCGCGACGGCGATCAAGCGAGCGCGGCGTTTGGCTCGGAGGCCTTGTGCCAGACGCAGGCCTGGAATTCGCTGGCGGACGGATTGTGGGCCTTCTTCTCCCTCTCCCTCGTCCTCCTCTTCGTCCTCCTCTTCGAGGCCCAGCATCTCCGCCGGCTCTTCTTCTTCGTCAGGGTCCGCCAAGTCGAACGGCTCTTCCTCTTCGTCCTCCTCTTCCCCCCAACCCATCAGCTCTCTGGGTTCCTCTTCCTCGTCCTCGGACCCGATCATCTCCATTGGATCGTTCTCTTCCTCGAGTCCCATAAGTTCGCTCGGATCCTCTTCCAATAGACTCTTCATGCGGACCTCCAGTCAGCGTTGTGAGTTCAGACGACCGCGTTCCGCGCGGCAATTGGTGTTCCGATAGGATTTGTGCGCCAACACGTCAGCGTTCCAGACGCCTTTCAGGACCTCGCCACGTCTTCACAACGAGTTGTCAGCACCCTCGGCAGAGCGGCGACAGACGGACCGGTCGTGCACAGCACGTGCCGTGAAGAGGAAACAGGAAGTGGCGGGATTCATCGATGATTCCACGCCTTGACACAGGCTTGCCCCCAGAATCTCGGGCATGCCTCCGGGCGGTCGTAGCCCGGTGCACCACGAACCCTGGGAGGGTTCTAGCCGAACGGTTCACTCAACGGGCTTGCACGAACGCCTGCGACGCGCGCAGCCATCGGCGCTGTTTTGCGTGATGCTCGTGCTCGAGTGACGGTCGCCAGCGAGTGACGTGTAACGCGTGTGCAACGAATTCCGGGAAACGCAACTTGAACCGACCATGATCGGCTGCTATCCCTCACTCCCTCAGGAGCTTGTGCCCGCAAGGGCGTGAAGGTTCGAGTCCTTTCTTCCGCACCAGTCGACGTCCCAACCAGAGCAGTTCAGATTGCTTGATCGTCTGACATCCAGGTGTCGGCAGCAATGCTGCCACCAGCCTCGCGAACGTGCTCACCAAAATATCTCATGAGGAACACGATTGCGGCAGCGATGAGCAGTGCTTTGGCGACTGAGGTGAGCACATCGAGAATGCGAATTGGGCGCTTCATCATTTCCGCGCCGATATAGACCAGTCGGCGGAGATCTCGCGACGCGCTCATCCCTGGTGCAGGGCCGCCATCGGGTCGAGTCTCGACGCGCGTCGCGCCGGCAGGTAGGCGGCAGCGAATGCTACCACGAGCAGCGTGCCGGTCGCCAACGTCAAGGTGAGCGGATCCTCCGGTGCGACGCCGTACAGTCGACTCGCAATCAGGCGTGGGGTGAGGGAGGCCAGGACACCGCCGACCGCCAGTCCGGCGGCCACGAGCCACAGGCTCTCGCGAAGAATCATCGCGACGACGCCGCCGGGCTGTGCTCCGAGGGCGATGCGAATCGCAATCTCGCCCGAGCGCCTGCTGATGCCATACGACAGCACGCCGTAGAGGCCGATGCCCGCGAGCGTCAGGGCGATCGTCCCGAACACGAGGGCGAGCCGCGCGTTGGTGCGCTCTTCTGCGGTCAAGGGCGCCATCTGCTCCTCGATGGAGGCGATGTCCGTTACGGATAGCGCACCGTCGACTTCAGTGGTCGCTTCGCGCACGGCTGACGCCAGCACGGTGCTTCCCGTGGTCGTGCGGATGATGTAGGTACGGTTGGTTCCGGAAGACGGCCTCTGCTCGGCTGGCACGAAGAAACGCGGCTCGACCTCGTCGCGCAGACTGCGGGTGCGCGCATTGCCAGCGACACCGACCACTTCATAGTCTCGACGAGGCTCGTTGCTGTCGACTGTCGCGACGTGCAACCCGATTGGGTAGCGTCCTTCGAAGTAACGATGAGCGAATGCTTCGTTGATGATACAGACGAGCGGGCTGTCGGCGCGGTCGCTTTCCGAAATATCGCGACCCAGTCGAAGCGGGATCCGCAGGGTGGTGAAGTACTCGGGGCCTAATCGATCCAACTCCGATTCCACCCCGCGCTCAGCGGTCAATGCACTGCCTTCGACCTCGATGGTCGCCGTGGAAAAGCCGCCGGTGTACAGACCAATCTGCGAGAAGCTCACAGCCTCGATCCCAGGGATCCGCTGGATCCGGGCGCGCAACTCGCGAAGGACACGATCGCGACGGGGGATATCCTGGGCCACCTCGTCCAGGTCGACTCGCGCCAGGAACAATCGTTCGGGTTGAAAGCCCAGCCCAGAACCCTGCAGGTTGTAGACGGTTCGGGCCAACAGACCCGCTCCCACGAGCAGTGGCAACGAAAACGCCAGCTGCAGCCCGACCAGCCATCGGGCCGAACGCAGCTCGCGAGAAGAGCCAATCGTACCCCGCGAATTTTCCTTGAGAGAGCTTCCAGGATCCGCCTTACTCATCAACCAGGCTGGGAACATGCCGACTGCCAAAGCGGCTGCAATCGTTGCACCCACGGTAAACGCGAGCACGGTGCCATCCCATGCGAAGCTCATGGCAAACCGGGGCTCCGACTCCTGCAGCATCCGCACGAGAAAGTCGTGCAGGCCGTACGCGACGACGATGGCCGCGAAGCCTCCCACAATGGCGAGCGCCAGGCTTTCGGTTGCGAGCTGTCGGATGAGTCGCCCACGACTCGCGCCCAGTGACACGCGCACGGCGATTTCAGTCTGACGGGCCGCGCCACGGGCCAGGAGCAGATTGGCCAGATTGGCACACGCAATGAGCAGCAGGATCCCGACAGAGGCGAGCAGCATCGTCAGCGACGGAGAAAACTGTTCGCGAGTTTGCGACGCTCCGCGCGCAGCGGGACGCAGTTGAAGTCGCTGTTCGACAGACTCGAGGAGCTGTTCGCCACTCAGCCCGCGGTGAAAAGGTTCCAACCCCGCTTGAAATACCGCGTTGGCCTGTGCCTCGGCCTGGGCGTCCGTCACTCCTGGTCGGAGCCGCCCGAAGACGTGCAGCCACATCACTTTTTCTGGCGGCTGTTCGATGAGCCAATCGCCACCCGGAAGCACGCGCGGTTGCAGCCGCAGCGGGAACCAGACGTCGGGCAGTTGTCCGCTGGTTTCGCCGATGAAGCCCGCCGGCGAGACTCCAATGACCGTGATGGACGTGCCCCGGATCACCAGCGCCTTACCGAGCACGTCGAAGCGCCCACCGAACCGTCGCTGCCAGTACGCGTGACTGAGGACCGCGTGCGCGGCTTGGCTTTGGTCCTCGGCTCGCGTGAACAGGCGGCCAATCGCTGGCCGTACGCCCAGCATCTCGAAGAATGTTCCGGAGACAAGGCGCCCGCGTGCTTCCTCCGGCGTTCCGCCCTCGACGCGGACTTGCCAGGTGGTCAGGCTGCTTTGAGAGGCCATCAGTGACGAGAAAGCGGCCGCGTGGTCGCGTAGCAGCTCGAACTCGGCATAGCTGACCCATGCCCGGGGCCCGTCGGTGCGAGCATTCCATTGACCGCGCCACATCCCTGACGCGCTCGGTCTCGTGAGCATCACGAGGCCCTCAGGATCGGCAACGGCGGGAAGCGGAGCGCGCGACACGCTGTTCCAGAGTCCGAAGATTGCAGTGTTGGCGCCGATGCCGAGAGCCAGCGACGTGATGGCGACCAATGCGAACGCTGGCTTGGCTGTCATCGTGCGAAACGCAACGCGCAGGTCTTGAACAATCACATGCCAATGCTCCTTGGGGGCAATCGTGAAGACATCCACCGCGGCTTGGATCCACACCGCCGCTTCGTTTCGCCACCCGCCCGTCTGCCGCGCGTCGCGCAATTGCTGCGCGAATGTCGAGCACATCTGACGGCCGTACTCCTGGCGAAAGGGAGCGGGGTAGCAGTACAGCAGCGTGCTATAGATCGCCCGGGCGCGCCTCATGTGCCCGGCACCAATCCGGTTGCTCGCGCCTGCTTGACCAGGGAATTCAGTCGCGCCACTTCTGCCGCGGCGACTCGTCGTCCGAAACGCGCGAGTCGGTAGTAGCGCCGCCGCTCGTCGGTGCTCGAAGGGTCCGGGCTGTCGGCCAGTTCTTCAATCAACCCTTGCTCGAGCATGCGGCGGATGGAGCTATAGAGAGTGCCCGCACTCAACCGCACCGCACCGCCGGTCCTCGCGGCCACGTCCTGCATGATGGAGTAGCCGTGGCGATCTCGATCGGCCAGGGCGATCAAGATGTGGAAGACCGCGGTGGGGAGGGGGAGGAGGGACTCGGGCTTGGGGTCGTTCATCGGCGCTCTCTACCGCCGACAACTATACCACAATCAAGTATATCCACCAGCGGTAGATTGGCCGACGATGCGGGTCACGAAGCAGTCCGCAGCAAGAGGACCTCGGACGACAGCGTGACCTCCAGCGCCGTCAGTTCCTCGACTCGCCGTGCCGCGCTTGCGCGCGCGCCGCGGTAGGTGGTGCGCAGAAGATCCCGAAGTGCGTCGCCGCCAAGCGTGTGATGTTCTCTGACCACGAAACGCTCGACCAACTCGAACTGAGCGCCGTGCTCCTCGAGGAACAGCTCGGCGCGTCCCCGCTCGACGCTCATCCCCTGCACCGCCTCTCGCAGCTCGGCGAGGTCATCGGATCCCGGGACGGCTGCGACGAGCCAGCCGTTCGGACTGAGTGTTCGGACGCTCTCCGCCGCATTCCTGCGCGCATGCAACGACAGGATCAACGAAACGCTGTGATCGAGGATCGGAAGACGACGATCGGCGTTGGCGACCACCCACGTGATCTGGGGAAACCTTCGTGCGGCGTGCTCGATCGCCGCGGTTGACAGGTCGATTCCCACGGCGGTGAGTGGTCCTCGGCTGACCAACTGTGCGAGTGCGTCGCCAGACCCCGAGCCAAGGTCAACCACCACACTATCGCTCGACACGAGCGCGGACAGGCGATCGACGACAACTTCGAGAGTGTGGTGTCCAACGCCTGCCGCGAGCAATCGCGCGCGGGCCGCAACCGCTTCCTTCGAGTCTCCTGCCGCAGGCGAACGTCGATCCTGTGGTTGGAGGAGATTCACGTACCCGCGTCGGGCGACGTCGAAGGCGTGACCGCGCGGACACTCGAATATCGGTCCGCGGCGCGCGAGCGGGCGCGCGCAGCCGCGGACACTACAGGCAAGAGGTGGCGGGTTCAGCGCAGGTGCTTATTGAAGAAGTCAACCGTTCGCTGCCACGCCAGCTTCGCGGCAGCGGCATCGAAGCGCGGGGTGGTGTCGTTGTTGAACCCGTGCTGAGCGCCAGGGTAGATGTGCGTCTCGTACGGCACCTTGTTCGCCTTCAGCGCCTCCTCGTAAGCGGGCCATCCAGCGTTGATGCGCTCGTCGGTTCCAGCATAGTGAATCAGGAGCGGTGATTTGATCTTCGGCACGTCACCGACCGCAGGCTGCCCGCCGTAGAACGGGACCGCCGCGGCGAGGTCTGGTACGCGCGTCGCCACCATGTTGGCGATGCTGCCGCCGTAGCAGAAGCCGACCACGCCGACCTTGCCGGTCCCATCCGGTCGCTTCTTCAAATAGTCGACCGCGGCGACAAAGTCTTCGCGAATCTTCGTTTGATCGAGTTTCGGGAAAAGCTCACGCGCCTTGTCCTCGTCGCCCGGGTAGCCACCGAGCGTCGTCAAGGCATCGGGCGCGAAGGCCATGAAGTTGTCGAGGGCGAGTCGGCGCGCGATGTCCTCGATGTGAGGATTCAGGCCGCGGTTCTCGTGCACGACAAGGATGGCCGGGAGCTTTCCAGCGGCGGCGGCCGGTCGGACCATGTAGCCGCGCTGCTTCCCGGATCCGTTGGGCGACGGATACTCCAGGTATTCCGTCTTGAGGCGCTTGTCGTCCTTGGGGACCTGCTGCGCCTCAGCGAACTTCGGGCTCAGCATGTCGAGAAGCATGGCGGCCGTCACGCCGCCGACGGCGTACTTGCTCGCGCGATCCAGAAAGCCACGTCGATCGATTGCTCCGTGAACGTACGCATCGAACAGGATGAGCAGGTCCTGATCGAAGTCGTTAGCGGTCATGCGCGCCATGTGCCCTCCAAGTGGCCAGAGGATAGCTCCGAAGCGCCACAGCCGTCCATCCGTACGTGCTGCAGCTAAGACTCGCGTACAAGCCGCCGAGTTACCGAGACTCAGAGTTTTCAAAGAGTGGAGATCACCGCCTCGTGTTGAACCCCGTCAGGATGCTGACGCGCAGCCCGGCGCCTGAAGGCACGACGGCGAAGTTCACGGGAAAGTTGAGGGCGCCGGCGCGGAACGTCACGCCGCCCGCAATCGCCAGCGCGGTACCGCTCGGCGAGAGATTGGGCCCGACACCAAACTCCGCTCCGTTCTGGGATCGCAGCCCCACCATCCAGCTCAGGCTTGGCAAGGCAACGCCCTGCTCGAGACCGCCCAGAAGAACGACCCATTCGGTGACAGCCGTCAGGCTCGAACCGACGCTGTTGATGTTGCGCTCGAACTGCCATCCAAATTGCGAGACGACCGGCCGTAACGTGATCTGGTGTTCCGCCAGGCGTGCGATGGTTTCGTCGGACAGCACCGTGAAGCCGATGCGCGGGCCGGCCAGGCTGATTTCGCGGGCCGGGGGCGGAACGTTCTGGGCGAGGGCAGTAGTCGCAAGAACCAACAGCACGACCGTGCCTCGAGCGAGAGTGATAACCGCGTGGGAAGTCGTCATCATGGCTCACCTCCAGGAGAGCGCCGCGAATTGCGACGCAAACGTCTCGAGGCTACGGGTTGTTGGTGGCGAAGTCCTGAAATGAGGTGAGGAGGGCGCTGAGTTAGTGTGAGTTTGATTGCGCGGAAACTCCGGGTTCAACCTGCCCGCATGTGCACGCCCTAGTTGTGGTTTCTAATGACGTTGTTCACTCGGGACTCCTTGGAAAGAATGGGCGTTACCACACGTTCCGTTCCTTCCGAGAGGAGGCCCCGAGTGACGCTCCATCGTAACGCCAAGACCACGCCGCATATGCGCGCACTGCTCGTGCATCGGGTTCGGATCCTGCACTGGTCCGTCGCGACCGCAGCGGCCGCGGCAGGGATCGCGATTCGCACGGCGTACAAGTGGTTAGCTCGCCACCGCCAGGGCGGCGCGGCCGCCTTGGCGGATCGCTCATCCCAACCCCATCGCCAGCCGCGGCGCACGCCGGCGGCCATCGTCAGCGCGATCGTCGCCGCCCGGCAGGAGCGCTTGACCGCCTGGGCCATCGCCGTCCGAGTGCAGATCCCGCGATTGACGGTGGCGGCCATTCTCGTCCGCGTGGGCCTCAATCGCCTGACATCGCTCACGCCGCCCGCGCCCGTCACGCGCTATGAGCGGGCGCGCCCCGGTGAGCTCGTCCATCTCGATATCAAACCGCTCGTCCGCATTCTGCGGGTCGGCCACCGGATTCAAACCCGCTAGTCCGACCGCAAAGCAACCACCGGATCGACTCGCGCGGCGCGCCACGCCGGCAGGTAGGCGGCGATGATGGCGATAACGGCCAGGAGCGCGGCTGCCATGCCCATCGTGGTCGGGTCCGACGGCTGCAGGCCATACAGGAGGCTGCCGGCAAGCCGCCCACTCGCGCTGGCGAGTCCAAGGCCGATCACAACGCCCACGACCACGAGTATCACCGCCTCGCGGGCGAACATTGCAGCCACCCTGCCGCGGGCGGCGCCGAGCGCAATGCGAATTCCAATTTCATTGTTCCGACGCGTCACCATGTAGGACAGGACGCCATAGAGTCCGAGCGTTACCAGTAGCGCTGCCAGGACCGCGAAAGCCGTCGCGAGCAGCGCGACCAGCCGCTCGCGCAACAGCCGCTCCCGGATCGAATTGGCAAGCACGCCGGACTCGATATCGAAATGGCGGTCGATCTCCGCGATCGCCCGGCGTGCAGCGGCAAAGACCGGCGCAGATGGCCCCCTGATGCGAAGCAGAAAGGCGGGGAAGTCCGGCCGGGCCAGTTGCGCGGCCGCCATGAACGCTATCGGCTGATGTTCGTCCCGAGCACTGAAGTACTTGCTGTCTTCGACGATGCCGACAATCTCGTACGTCTGATCCGGCGTGCTGGCGTTGCCCGATTCGACGAACCGCCGGCCAATCGGATTGCCCCCGCTAGCCAGCACCTTGACGAACGTCTCGGTGACGATCGCAACCTTCGGCGACGAAACGGTGTCACGCCGGTCGAAGTCACGTCCCGCAATCATGCGCGTCCCGACGGTCGAAAAGTATCGAGGGCTGACGGTGCTCATCTGGGCCAGATGCGGCGCGTTTCGGTCGCCGCCTTCCATCCACACCATGTTGTTCGAGCCGCTGCCGCTCATTGGAACGATGCTGGTGTAGGCGGCGGACTCGACGTTGGGAAGTGCGCGCACACGTTCGTCGAGCCGATCGATCAACAGCCCACGCTGCTCCGGTGGTGACCCAGGCAGGTCCACATCCACAACGAGCACATCATCCGGTTGGAATCCGAGGTCGACGCCAACGAGGTTGCTCAGCGTGCGAACGAACAGCAGTGCCCCGACGAGCAGGACGAGCGACAGCGCCACCTGCGAGACGACCAACGCCCGCTGCATTCGAAATCGTTCGCGATGCGCGGTCAAGCCGCGCCCGATCGGTTTGGATGACTCGGGCGGGTGTCACCTGCGTCGCACGCAGCGCCGGAATAAGCCCAGAGAGCAGGCAGGTTATCGCGGCGAGGCCGGCCAGGAAGGTCAACACCCGCAGGTCCAATGGCAGGTCGAGGTGCAGGCGGGCGCTTTCCGTGGTCAGGAACGCAACCAGGAGCCGACTAACCCACTGCGCAACCAGCGCGCCGAGCGCAGCGCCCACGACGGCAAGGACGAGGCTCTCGGTGATGAGCTGATGAACGAGCCGACCCCGCGATGCGCCAACCGCCACGCGAACCGCGAGCTCACCCTGCCGACCTGTCGCCCGTGCCAGCATCAGATTGGCAACGTTGGCGCACGCAATCACCAGCACCAAGGCGCTGATGGCCAGCAGAATGTAGAGCGGCGATTCGTAGTCGCGTCGAAGGTTCGACACGCCCGAGGCCGCCGGGAGCGCCGTCAACTCGGACTCGCGGTACGCCTTGGCGGCGTCCGCGCGATACGCCGGCGGCACGGTGCCGTCGAATACGGCCGGTGAGATCGACCGCAGGTGATCGGCGGCTCGCTCGCGGCTCCATCCTGGGTTGAGCCGACCGATCACCGCAAGCCACCAAGTGTCGTGCGCGTCGAGAGCCGACTCGCTGCCGATCAACTCCTGTGCACACAATGGGATCGCGACATCGAACTGTCGTCCAACCTCGACGCCATAAAACGACCGCGGCATCACCCCCACGACGTGCGCTGCGTGACGCTCGAGCGACAGGTGTCGGCCAACAATGTGCGGATCGCCCCCGAATTCACGCTCCCAGAACCCGTGGCTGATGACTGCTGGCGGTGCGGTGCAACCGCGCTGATCGTCGGCCACAGTCAGCGTCCGGCCGAGCACGGCCGGAACGCCCAGCACGCGAAACATGTCGCCGCTGACCATCATGCCGGACGCGATCCGGACCTCGCCGCCGCTCGACAGGTTGAATCCAGTGGTGCCCCACGCAAACAGCCCCGAGAACGCCTGTTGATGGTTGCGAATCTGCTGCCACTGCGCGTACGTCAACTCGGGACGACGCCCTCTGAACGCTCCGATGCGCGATCGGGGGTGCGCGATCTGCACCTCGATCAGTTCGTGCGGCCGTTCGACCGGGAGTGATCGCAGGCCAACGGCGTCGAGCAGCTGAAAGATGGCGGTGTTGGCGCCAATGCCCAGCGCCAGCGACAGTGTGGCCACGGCCGTGAAGCCCGGCGTACGAAGCAGTGTTCGACAGGCATGGCGCACGTCCTGCGTGACGCGCTCGACGGATGTCCACCCCCACATAGCCCGCGTGGCCTCCTTGATCAGAATGACGTTGCCGAAGTCGCGCCGCGCTGCCGCGTGGGCTTTCTCCGGAGCAAGACCACGCTCGGCTTGAAGGCGTGCCTCCTCCGACAAGTGGAAGTCGATCTCATCCTGTAGATCGCGTTCGTTCGCCGCCCGAGGCCGAAGCCAGTGTTCGAGGCGCGACCGGACGCGAGTCCACCAGGTCATGACTGTCGTCGTCAGGCAGGACGCATCACTCGGGCAATTGCCTCGACCATGCGGGCCCAGCGCGATTGCTCCGCCAGGAGCTGTTTCTTCCCGGCGGCGGTCAACCGGTAGTACTTCGCTCGCTGCTTGTTCTCACTGAGCTTCCACTCGGCAGCGATCCAGCCTTGCCGGGCCAGTCGATGGAGGGCGGGATAGAGCGAGCCGTGGTCGATTTGCAGCACGTCCTGCGAACTGGTCCTGATCGCGAGGCCGATGCCATGGCCGTGTTGTGGCCCCCACTGCAGCGTTTGGAGGATCAGGAGGTCGAGCGTGCCCTGCAGCAACTCAATACGATTGTGATAGCGAGGTGTCCGACCCAAGGTAGGAGCCAGTCTACCACTCAGGTAGTAGAGTGTCGACCTCATCAATCCCCGGGTCCACGGCCCACGGGCCGCGGTTGGGACTCTGAAGCAGAGGCCCCGTTGGACCGAAGGCCGAGGACCGTAGGCCGTACACCGTGGACCACAGTAATATTCCGGGCGCAAAGGAGATCGTCGATGCGAAAGCTAGTCGTGCTTGCGGCCGCAGCGGCGCTGTCGTTCCAGTCCGGCAGCGCGCTCGTGGCTCAGAACCAACCCATGAGCTTCTTCATCACAAGTGTCGGCGCCGGAGACGGTGCCAACCTCGGCGGTTTGAAGGGCGCAGATGCCCATTGCCAGAAACTGGCGGCCGCCGCTGGCGCCGGGAGCCGTACCTGGCAGGCTTACCTCAGCACGTCGGCAGCGGCGGGCCAGCCGACGGTCAATGCACGTGACCGAATCGGCCCCGGCCCCTGGTACAACGCGAAGGGCGTGCTGATCGCCCAGAACGCCGCCGAGCTGCACGGCGAGAACAAGCTCACGAAAGAGACGCAGTTGAACGAAAAGGGGGAAGTCGTGAATGGTCGGGGCGACACGCCGAATCGTCACGACATTCTTACCGGTTCGCAGCTGGACGGAACTGCGTTTGCCGACGGTGCCGATCACACGTGTGCGAACTGGACCAGCAACTCGACTGGCAGCGCCCAGGTGGGTCACCACGATCGGCAGGGCGGCGGTGCCAATCCGACCTCCTGGAACAACGCTCACGCCTCGAAGGGCTGCAGCCAGGAGAACCTGCGGGGCACCGGTGGTGACGCGTTGTTCTATTGCTTTGCAGCCAAATAATCAGTGATCGGTGATCGGTGATCAGTGCCCCGGGGTCGATGGTCCACATTCCGGCCACCGGCCCCCGGTCACTGGCCACTGGTCACCGATCACCGACCACCCTTCACTGACCACTGATCACCGACCACTGATTCGTAGCGAGCGATTGCGGCCTCGTGCTGAAGGATCAGGCCGATGTCGTCGAGCCCGTTCAACAGTCGATGACGAGAGGCACGGTCGACTTCGAAAGGTTCGCTCAGTCGCTGTCCGTCGGTCACGAGCTGTCGCTCCAAATCGATGTGGATTGGTGCGCCGCCCGTCTCGTGCGCGCGCTCGGCGAGGGCGCGCACGAACGCTTCGGGGAGCACGACCGGCAGCAGACCGTTGGTGACGGCATTGCCGCGAAAGATGTCGGCGAACGACGGCGCGATGACGGCGCGAAATCCGTAGTCGGTGAGCGCCCATGCCGCGTGTTCGCGTGACGACCCGCAGCCGAAATTGGCGCCGGCGAGCAGGATCGATGCGCCCGCATATCGCGGGTCGTTCAGCACGAAAGTCCGGGTTGACGCGTCCCGTCGGCGCGTACGCGCCAGTCGTGGAACAGATGCTGGCCGAATCCCGTCCCGATCGATGCTCTTGAGGAACTGCTTCGGAATGATTTGATCGGTGTCGATGTCGCGCCGCAGCAGCGGCATCGTGCGTCCGCGGTGCACCGTGAACGCCTGCATCAGCGGTACTCCCATCGGCGCACGTCGGCGAAGTGCCCCTGGATCGCCGCCGCCGCGGCCATCGCCGGGCTGACCAGGTGAGTGCGCCCGCCGCGTCCCTGACGGCCCTCGAAGTTGCGATTGCTCGTCGAGGCCGACCGCTCGCCCGGGCGGAGAACGTCGGCGTTCATCCCGAGGCACATCGAGCAGCCGGGCTCACGCCATTCGAACCCGGCATCGCGAAAGACCTGATCGAGCCCCTCGCGCTCGGCGGCGGCCTTGACGCGCTCTGATCCTGGCACGACCATCGCGTGCACGCCGGCGCTGACGTGGTGACCGCGCGCGACGCGCGCGGCGGCGCGCAGATCCTCGAGGCGCGCGTTGGTGCACGATCCGATGAACACGCGGTCGATCGACACGTCCGTGATCGGCGTGCCCGGCGTCAGCGCCATGTATTCGAGCGCGCGCGCCATCGCCTCGCGATCGCCGTCATCGCGTGTGCCAGACGGATCCGGGACGACCCCGGTGATCGGCGATCACCATGTCGGGACGCGTGCCCCAGGTCACGAGCGGACTCAGCGACGCCGACGTCGATGCTCAGCACTCGATCGAACGCCGCGCCCGGATCGCTCGCCAGCTTGCGCCAGCCTGCGACGGCCGCCGGCCACGCCACCTCGGCCGGCGCGAACCGGCGCCCCGCGACGTAGCTGAACGTCACTTCGTCGGGCGGGACGATCGCGGCCGTGGCGCCCGCTTCGATGCTCATGTTGCACAGCGTCATCCGCTGTTCCATCGACAGCTTCGACACCAGGCTGCCGCCAAACTCGATGACGTGACCGGTGCCGCCCGCCATGCCCAGATCGGCCGACGACGGCCAGCGCGGCGTCCTTGGCGCTGACGCCTGGCGCCAGCGGCCGTCCAGATCCACGCGCATCGCCTTCGGCTTGCGCCGCACCAGGCACTGCGTCGCCAGGACCTGTTCGACTTCCGTCGTGCCGATGCCGAAGGCCAGCGCGCCGAATGCGCCGTGCGTCGTGGTGTGGCTGTCGCCGCACACGATCGTCATGCCCGGCTGCGTCAGGCCAAGCTCGGGCCCGATGACGTGAACGATGCCCTGATCGCCGGAGTCGAGGTCGTAGAGCGGAATGCCGTGAGTCGGCGCAGTTGTGCCGCAGCGCATCGAGCTGCGCCTGCGCCAGCGCGTCGGCGATCGGCAGGTGCCGTGCGGTCGTCGGGACGTTGTGATCGACGGTCGCGAACGTGCGGTCCGGCCGCCGGACGCGCCGGCCCGCCGCGCGCAGTCCGCTGAACGCCTGCGGCGACGTCACCTCGTGCACGAGGTGCAGATCGATGTACAGCAGCGACTGCCCGTCGTCCAGCTCGGCAACGACGTGCGCGTCCCAGAGCCGATCGAGCAGGGTCTGCGGCGTCGCGTCCGACACGGCATGGTATGCAGTGTCTGATGATCGATCAGCTCGCCCGAGCGCGTGCTCGACGGCGTCGCCGATCTCGGTCGTGGAGGCCGGCCTCGATGCCGTGCGGCGCGAGATCGGCCGGCCGGATGCCCGGCTTCCAGCACGCTCGGCGATGGCACGTTCGACGAGATCGGCTTCGCGCGCAAGTCCGCGCGTGTGTCGCAGCAGCATGGCGACGGACGCGATGGCGCCGAGCGGATTGGCGCGATTCTGTCCGGCGATGTCTGGCGCCGAGCCGTGGACCGGCTCGTACAGATCGACGCGTCCCGCCGATGGTCGCCGACGGCAGCATGCCGATCGATCCGGCGAGCGCGGCCGCCTGATCGCTCAGGATGTCGCCGAACAGGTTCTCGGTCAGGATGACGTCGAAGTGCGTGGGCTCGATGGCCAGCCGCATCGCGCACGCGTCGACGTACATGTGCTCGAGCGCGCACGTCCGGATAGTCCTTCGCCGACTTCGGTCACCGTCGCGCGCCAGAGCTGCGAGGTCTCGAGCACGTTCGCCTTGTCGACCGAGGTGACCAGCCCGCGGCGATCACGCGCCTCGTCGAAGGCGACGCGCGCCACGCGCACGACCTCGTCGCGCGTGTAGCGCATCGTGTTGTACGCTTCAGTCGCACTCAGCCCGCGTGGCTGGCCGAAATACAGCCCGCCCAGCAGCTCGCGGACGATCGAGCACGTCCGCGCCGGCAACTCGTTCGGGCCGATAGGGCGTGGCCTCGACCAGCGCGGGCAGCGTACGCGCCGGTCGCAGATTGGCAAACCCGCCGAGCGCGCGCCGCAGGGCTAAGCAGCGCCGGCCTCCGGGCGCTGGCCTGGACGAGGTGATCGAACGCGGGATCGCCGACGGCGCCGAGCAGCACCGCGTCGCTCGCCAGACATGCCGGCGAGTGTCGCGTCGGGAAGGGCCGTGCCATGCGCGGCGAAGCGCGTCGCCGCCAATCGGATGCGCCTCGAGCTCGAATTCGTGCCCGCAGGCCTCGGCGACCAGTTGCAGGACGCGCACCGCCTGTGCCGTGACCTCGGGCCCGATGCCGTCGCCGGGCAGCACGGCGATCTTCAGACGCACGGACGCAGCTCCTGAGGCGTCCGCCGATTCGGCCGCGACCGCCTCGATGATGTGATAGTCCTCGATCGTCTTGACCGTATCGGCCGGTCGCGACCAGCCGCGCGTAGACGCGCGCCAGCGCGTCGGGACGCAAGGTGAAGCCCAGCGCGCGGCAGCGCGCATCGACGCCGCGCGTGCCCGAGTGCTTGCCGAGCGACCAGCGCGTGCCCGGCGGCGCCGACGCCTTCCGGCCGCAGAATCTCGTAGGTCAGCGGGTTCTTCAGGACGCCGTCCTGATGGATGCCCGCCTCGTGCGCGAACGCGTTGGCGCCGACGATGGCCTTGTTCGGCGGGACCGGCACGCCGACCGATCTCGCTCAGCAGCGCGGCTGGTCGCGGTGCAGCTGCTGGTGTTCGAATCGCGGTGTCGAAGCCAAAGCGATCGCGCCGCACGTGCAGCGCCATCACGATCTCTTCGAGCGACGCGTTGCCGGCGCGCTCGCCGATGCCGTTGATGGTGCACTCGACCTGGCGCGCGCCGGCCTGCACGGCGGCCAGCGAGTTGGCCACCGCCATGCCCGAGATCGTCGTGGCAATGCGCCGACAGCGTGACGGCGTCACCAACCGTCGCGCGCACGGTCGGTGAACATCCGTCGGATGTCTTCGGGCAGGGCATAGCCGACCGTGTCGGGCAGATTCACGGTCGTGGCGCCGGCCGTCGACGACGGCCTCGGCGACCTCGCACAGGAAATCGAGGTCGCTCCGCGTCGCATCCTCGGCCGAGAACTCCACGTCGTCGACCAACTGGCGCGCCAGCGCGACCGCTTCGGCCGCCTGGTCGAGGCACTGCGCGCGCGATTGATGCGGAGCTTGTCGCGAAGGTGAAGGTCGGAGGTGGCGAGAAAGACGTGAATGCGTGGATGACGCGCCCGGTCGAGCGCCGCCGCCGGCGCGCTCGACGTCGACGGTGCACGGCGCGGGCGAGGCCGGCGACGACCGGCCGCCGACATCTCGCCGCGATGGCGCGCACCGCGGCGAAGTCGCCGTCGGAGGCGATCGGGAACCCGGCCTCGATGATGTCCACGCCGAGGCGGTCGAGCTGCCGCGCCAGCGCGCAGTTTCTCGGCGGCCGTCATGCTGAAGCCCGGCGCCTGCTCGCCGTCGCGCAAGGACGTGTCGAAGATCCGGACGCGGACGGATCGGTCCATGCGTCGCTAGTGTCGGGCCTTCGGGTGATATTAATCAAATTGATAATTCATTCTGGTCGAATTAGATTAGCTTATAGCTCTGGGCCTGACTGCCAGGCCGCATGGATCTCTTCCAGCTCGAAGCGTTTGTCACCGTCGTTCGCGAGGGCAGCTTCTCCAAGGCGGCGCAAGGCCCTCTATCGCACGCAGCCCGCCATCAGTCAGATCATTCAAGCGGCTCGAGGACGAGATCGGCCAGCCGCTCTTCGATCGGTCGAGCCGGCGCGGCGTGCTCACCGACGCCGGGCAGGTGCTGCTGGAGCACGCCGAGCGGCTGATCAACTTCACAGGTCAGGCGCTCGCGGCGCTCGACGATGTGCGGCACCTGCGCAGCGGGCAGCTCGTGATCGCGAGCAACGAGCTCACGTGCCTGTATCTGCTGCCGCTGCTGAGGAATACCATCGGCTCTATCCGCGCGGTCGCGGCTGTCGATCCGCCGCGGCCTGGCCAGCCGAATTCCCGCCGACGTGCGCGACTACGGCGCCGATCTCGGCGTCGTCACCTATCAGCCGACCGACGCGGATCTCGAATCGGTCGTCGTCTATCACGATCAGCTCGCGTTCGTCGTGCCGCGGACGCATCGCTTCGTGAAGCGCGACAGGTCAGCATCAAGGATCTGGGCGGCGAGCGCTTCGTGGCGCACCACGTGGCGTCACCGTACCGTGCCAGGGTCGTCGAGACGTTTCGCAAGCGCCGGGTGGCGCTGCAAATGCCGGTGGAGATGCCGACGATCGATGCCATCAAAAAGTTCGTGGCGGAGGGCCATGGCGTGGCGCTGCTGCCGGCGATTGCCGTCGAAGGTGAGCTCGAGCGCGGCGAGCTGGTGCGAGTCCGGGTGCCGGAGCTGGCCTTCGAGCGACCCGTCCGGCTGATCTATCGCAAGAGCGGCACGCTGTCGCAGGCCGCCGTGGCCTTCTTATCGGTGGCCGAGGCGCACGCGACGCGACGGCGTGGACGATACGCGTTTACCCGTGAGCCATGACTTCCCGCGCACGGGTTGCGGCGTTCGTCACATGGCGCGCGAGCAGCGCCTCGAGATCGTGGCGCATCCAGGTCGTGGCTTTCCCCTCCTGGTGAATCGCCCACGACATCAGCGATCCGCTGACGGTGACCTCGATGGCGCGCGCGAGCGCGGCTGGCTCGACGTCCGGCTTGAGTGTGCCCTCGTCGATGCCCTGCTGCACGAGTCGTTGCAGTTCGCGCCGGCTCGATCGCGCGTGCATGAGCGTGTAGCGACGGAAGTCGGGGTCGGTCAGATCCTGCTGTAGCCACGCCAGGTGATGGGCCAGCGCATCCGGTGACTCGGCCATCTGGGCCATGCAGTCGGCGTAGGCGTAGACCGTTGCGAGCCCCGACGGATCCGCCGCGCGAAGCTGATCGAACATCTCCGCGGTCGAGTTGGCAAAGCGCTCGGCGAGCGTGAGCAGCAGCGCGCGTTTGGACCCGAAGCGCTGCACCAGGGCCCCGGCCGTGAGGCCGGCTTCGGCCGCGATGTCGGCGAGCGTGAGCTGCGACGGGCCCAGCCGCGACATCACCCGCGTGGTGGCGAGAAACACCGCCTCGTCGCTCGCTTTGCGGGGGCGCGGGCTCACGGTCTTGACATTTCTAAAATTACGTTTAGAATCGCGGCGAATAACTGCATAGCCGTTTAGTATACGGCCAGGAGAGGAGGCGACACGCCATGACCAGTCTCAAAGGTCGCGTCGCGATTGTGGCCGGTGCGAGTCGTGGCGCCGGCAAGGGTATCGCCTTGGCGCTGGGTGATGCTGGCGCCACCGTCTACGCGGTCGGGCGCACATCCGCGCGCGGGCCCGCCCTGCGGACGGCGCGCCCGGCACCATCGACGAGACCGCCGCCGAAGTGACGGCTCGCGGTGGCGTCGGTGTCGCGGTGCAGGCGGATTGCACCGATGACCAGCAGGTGGCGGCCCTCTTCGAACGCGTCGCGAAGGATCACGGCCGCGTCGACGTCCTCGCCAACGCCGTTTGGGGCGCTGCCGACTCGAATGTGTCCATGGACGACTGGACAGTGTCGTGGAGCAAACCATTCTGGGAGCAGCCCACGGCCGCGTGGCGGCTGATGATGGACGCCGGGCCGCAGGCGTACTTCCTCATGAGCACGCATGCGATTCGGAACATGGTCAAGCACGGCCGGGGGCTGATCGTCGGGGTGACCGACGGGTACTTCGAATCTCCAGCCGGCGCCGAGCCACCCGACCCGATTGGCCACGGGCAACTGGTCTGGACTCTGTCTCACCTCTGTATCAACTTGCTGATGCAAGGCATTGCCGGCGAGGCAAAGAAGAAAGAGATCGCCGCGGTCACGCTCATGCCGGGCTTCATGCGAACCGAGCGAGTGGTGCGGCTCATGACGACCGCCAAACTCAAGAAGCAGTTCGGCTTTGACCAGAGCGAATCCACCGAGTACATCGGTCGCGCGGTCGCGGCGCTGGCAGCCGACCCGCACGTCCTGTCGAAGTCCGGACGTGTGCACCTGGTAGCGGATCTCGCGCGCGAGTACGGGTTTACCGACGTGGACGGCCGTCAAGTCCCGCGGTTCAATCCGTCGGCCGTGGGTTCGTAGCCACGCGCCGCACGGCCCGGTCTTCCTCAGGGTCTGGGCTGACGACCGAACGTCTCGCCCTCTGCCGGAGATGTCGCCGCGTCGGGCATCACGAAGACGCGTTTGGCGAGCTCGTTGGTCAACGTTCCCGGCGCGTAGAGCCGATCGAGGACCGAGGGCTTCCATTGGAGCAAGTCGCAGTTCGCAGCGGCGAACGTCGGCCAATCGCCAGCGGGATCGCGTGTCTGCCGCTCGTGAATCATCAACAGATAGGCCCACGTAATGGTCGTGTGATACAGCGTCGTCGCGCCCTTGGCGTCGGCAAACCGTTTGAGCGCAGTCGGAAACTCTCGCAGCGCCTCGGGCATCCCGCGGCGAGTCACGAACAGCCATGCCACGCGCACATGCTGTTCGTGGTGGAACGCGTCGCTCGGCAACGACGTCTCGCAGAACGCCGTCAGCAGTTCATCGTCTGTCAACGTCGGGGCAGTCATCGTCGTGACCTCGACTCCTTGAGTCGATGTGCGTGTCGTGCGTCGAGGGTGAGGCCAAAGACCCGTTTCAGCTCCGCGATTCGCTTCAGCGAGTCGGCTTCAAAGGGCGCCTTGCCGTCGAAGGCGTGCAGGACGATGCCCTCGAGTAGATCGCCGAGTGACAGGTCGTGGTAGTCGGCGAGCGCTTTGAGGACCTTGAGCAGCCGCTTTTCGAGGCGGACACCGGTCTGCACCCGTTCGACGACGAGCGGCTCTTCGAGTTTCGCAGGTTGTGACATGGGTAACTTGGTACCAAGATACCATCGGAACCCGGATTTTCCCGTCGACCAATGCGAAGCGGCCAGTGGACAATTTTCGTCACTGAATAAAAGGGGACAGGCCCCCCCTTTCGCAAAATGCGGCAGATTGTGGCAGTTTCTGGCGTCAGTTCCAGGTGAGCGCCCGCAGTTGATCGAGATTGAGGTTGCCGCCGGACAGGACGACCGCGACGCGCGCACCCGCGGGCAGCTTCGCCAAGCCCTGAAGCAGCGCCGCGACCGGTGCGGCTGCGGCGCCCTCGACGACCAGCTTGCACCGCTCCATGACCCACAGCATCCCGTCGAAGATCTCGCGATCCGGGAGCGAGACGATCTCGTCCACGAACCGCTGAACGACTGCAAAGTTGATATCCCCGACCCGCCTCACCCGAAGACCATCGATGACGGTGTGACACTCGATGGTCTCGACCCGGCCGGCTTGCACGCTCCGCTGCATCGCCGGGCCGTCCGACGATTCGACACCGATGACGCGAATCCGCGGGTTGTGACTCTTGACGGCCATCGCGACCCCGGAGATCAGGCCGCCACCGCCAATCGGAACGATCACCGCATCCACGTCTGGCCAGTCCTGAACAATCTCGAGGCCCAGTGTGCCTTGCCCCGCAATCAACTGCTCATCGTCGAACGGATGGACGTAAGTGAGGCCCTGGGTTCGGACCAGTTCCCTGGCTTTCTCGTTGGCCTCGTCCCAGATCGAGCCGTGGAGCACGACCTCGGCGCCGTAGCCGCGGGTAGCCGCAATCTTCGACGGCGTGGCATTCGCGGCCATGCAGACGACCGCCCGCAGGCCGTGGATTTGCGCGGCCAGCGCGACGCCTTGAGCGTGATTGCCCGCCGACGAGCACACCACGCCTCGCTGCTTGTCGGGCTCGGACAACAATGCGAACTTATTCAACGGCCCGCGGATCTTGTACGAGCCAACCCGCTGAAACATTTCGGCTTTGAGGCGAACGTCGTACCCGGTTCGCTCGCTCAATTGCCGCGACGTGAGCAGAGGCGTACGTTTGATATGCGGCGCAATGCGGTCGCGCACCTGCTCGAAGTCGGCTCGGGACAACTCAAACATCCTGGCGCCCGGGATCATAGATGCCAAGGATGCGGAACCACTCGGTCTTGGCGGCGAGGCCACCAAAGTCGCGCTCGTCGATGGCGCGACCGTCGTGCGCGATCGTCTCGACCACAAATCTGTATTCGAAGGGTTTGCCGCGCAGCGGTCGTCCTTCGATCTTCGTCACGCTGAGGCCGCCGGCCGCGAGCAGCTGCAGCGCCTGCGCCAGCGAGCCTGGCTCATGGCGCAACCCGCAGGCGAGGATCGCCTTGTGTCCCGCACGCGACTGTGTGGTCGGGGTCCTGGCCATGATCAACATGAAGCGCGTCCAGTTCTCGGGCACGTCCTGAATGTGTTCGGCCAGAATGTCGGCACCGTACATCGCGGCGGCGCGACGCGACGCAATGGCGGCCGTCTGAGGATCGCCCGATTCGACCACCATCCGCACCGCCCCCGCCGTATCGAACACGGTGACGGCCTCGACGCCACGATGCGCACGGAAGTAATCGGCACACTGCGCGAGGGCGATGGGATGAGACATCACGCGTGCAATCTTGTTTCGGGTCGCGCCTTTTGCTCCGACCAGCACGTGGTCGATGTTGAGTGCCACCTCGCCGGTCACGACGAAATCGTGAGCGAGCAACTGTTCATAAACTCCCGGCACGGTCCCAGAGACGGCGTTTTCGACCGGCACGACCGCATGACTCGCTCTCTCATCGACGACCGCCTCGAAGGTTTGTTCGAGCGTGGCGCACGGCATCAGCCGCGCGTCGGTGCCCAAGAGCACGTGCGCAGCCTCCTCGCTGTAGGCGCCTGGTGCACCCTGATATGCCGCGTCTGCGACTGATGTATAGACGTCAACCGTCTGCATGGCTCGGAGCTCCCGGTCCAGCTGATCGCTGAAGCACGAGATATACTGGCTCAAAAGTAGGTTGCCAGTGATCAGTTTCCAGTTCAAAGGTCGTCTCGCGGCATCTTGCTTTGAACTGATAACTGGAAACTGCAAACTGACTGGGTAACTGACTGATGAAGCGCGGCCTTGGCCTCGTCGTGTTCCTTCTCCTGATGGCAGTGTTCGTGTCGGTCGCCGGCATGGGTCTGCTCTACTTCATGGTCGGCCCCCGTGCGCCGCGCGTCGCCTCCAGCTCGACGCTCGTGCTACGGCCCGGCGGCGAGATCTTCGAGATCGTTCCGGACGATGTGCTGCAGTTCGTCAGCCGGTCGGAGGCGCGGACGTTACGCGGGTATGTCGAGACCCTGCGCAAGGCCAAACTCGACAAACGCGTGTCGGCCGTCCTCCTTGCGCCGCGCGCCTTGAGCTCGCCTTTCTGGGCCAAGGTTCAGGAACTGCGCGAGGCCGTCGTCGACTTCAAGACGTCAGGCAAGCCGGTGTATGCCTTTCTCGAATACGGCGGCGATCGCGAGTACTACCTCGCGACTGCGGCCGACAAGGTGTTTCTCCTGCCGACGGCGACGCTCGACCTGACCGGAGTGGCAACCTACGAAGTGTTTCTGCGCGGCACGCTCGATTGGGTCGGTGCGTATCCAGATCTGATTGCACATCGGCGACTACAAGACCGCGATCAACGTCTTTACGGAGAAGACGTTCACGCCCGCGCACAAGGAGATGAGCGCCTCGCTCAACCGCGACCAGTTCGATCAACTGGTTCGCGCCATTGCCGATGGGCGACGCAAGACGGAAGGCGAGATCCGCAGTGCCATCGACGACGGCCCGCTGCTGCCCGAGGACGCGCTGCGTCTTGGCCTGGTCGACGATCTCGCATACGAGGACGAACTCGACGATCTGGTCGACGACGTCGGCGCACCGGGAACGCTGCAAGCTGGTCGAGAGCGACGACTACGCGTTCGTGACGTGGGAGTCGCTGGGCGTCCGGCGCCGATCCAGGATTGCCGTGCTGAACGCCGTCGGCGCCATCACGCTGGGCCGCAGCGGCTACGACCCCATCAACGGCCCGGTGCTCGGCTCGGATTCGTTGGTCGAGCACATCCGCGCAGATTCGTGCCGACTCGTCCATCCGCGCCATCGTGTTGCGGATCGACAGCCCGGGCGGTGCCTCGACGGCTTCAGATGTGATCTGGCGCGAGCTGATGATCACGAAGGACGACGAGCACAAGCGGCCCATCATCGTCTCGATGTCCGACCTGGCGGCGTCCGGTGGCTACTACATCGCCATGGCGGGCGACGTGCTCGTGGCACAGCCCGGGACGCTGACCGGCTCGATTGGCATCTACAGCGGGAAGTTCGTGACCGGCGGTATGTTCGACAAGGCGGGCGCCAACGTCGAGGCGACCAGTGATGGCCGTCACGCCGAGATCTACTCGCCTGATCGCCGGTTCACGGACGAAGAGCGGGCCAAGGTGCGTGGAGTCGATGCAGGCGTTCTACGATCAGTTCGTCGAGAAGGTCGCAGAAGCGCGGCACACGACACCCGAGAAGATCGATCAGATGGCGCAGGGTCGCGTGTGGACCGGACAGCAGGCCAGACAGGTGGGCCTCGTCGATCAGCTTGGCGGTCTGCAGGTAGCGATCGCCGTGGCCAAGCAGCGCGCGCGCATCCCGGCCGAAGAGGAAGTGGATATCGTGGTGTACCCGCCGCGACGCAGCTTTTACGACGTGTCAGCGAAGCGGTTCGCAGTCGCCAGCCGGCGGGGGACGGAACTGAATCGCTCGCTATGCTGCTTGGTCCGCGCGACCGCCGCATTCTCGGCGCGCTGCTGGCGCCCTCCCGCCTCTTCCGCTCCGGCGAGATCCTGGCGCACATGCCGTACGTGTTTCTTCGCTGATAGTTACAAGTTACAAGTTACGAGTTACAAGTTGAGTGCACAGTTGGCGTACATGGCAACGGCGCCCCGAACGCGCCGTTGTTTTGAACTTGTAACTTGTAACTTGTAACTGTCCTACCGCGTCCCCGCCGGCAGCACCGGCGACCCTCCTGCGGGTGGCGCACCAATCGCACGCGCGAGCGTCTCCTGGTTAATCGAAATCTTCAGCGTCTCCTTCGCCTTCGCCATGTAACCGCCGAAGAACCGATCGCGTCGCTGGTTGACCAGCTCCTCGCGTGTCTGGTCCATGCCGGTTGCGATCTGCGCGTCGGTGACGGCCTCTTTTTCTGCCACACGCACGATGGCTGTGCCCTGTGGGGTCGAAATGGGATCGCTCACGGAACCGACCGGCAGCGGAAAGACGACCTTGTCGATTTCCGGGCTGACGCCGATGTCGGGGATGGGCGCACCGCGCGCAATCAGCTCGGTGGGCTTGACCTCGAGGCCTGCCTTCTTGGCCGCGGCGCCAAAATCGCGCGCGCCTTTGAGCATCGCGGCGATCTCGGCTGCCTTTGTTTTGGCGAGCTCGGTCGCGCGCTGACGAATGAGATCGTCACGCACGCGGGCACTAACCTCGGCGAGCTGAGGCACGTACGGGTCCTGCTTCTGCGTGACGGTGACGAAGACCCACCCGCGCGACACGCGTAAAGCGGGACTCACGGCCCCCTCCGCGAGCTGGAAGGCTTGCGCCGGCGACTTCCGGCGACGGGACCGAGGCCATCGATGGGATCGTCGCGCAGGAAGAGTCCCGTGTCCTGCACGTGGAAGCCGCGCTCCTTGGCGATGCGATCGAGATCGGCCGCGTTCTTGAGCTGCGTCTCGACCGTCTTGGCCGTTTGCTCAGCCTGCTGTTGCGCCTTCTGCCACTTGAGCTGATCTTCGATCTCGGTCCGCACATCGGCCAGCGCGCGGGTTGCCGCTTCTCGCCGATCGACGACCTTGATGATGTGAAAGCCGAACGACGTCTTGACCAGGTCGCTGACGTCACCCGTCTTCATCGCGAAGGCCGACGCTTCGAACTCAGGCACCATGGCGCCGCGGCCAAAGTAGTCGAGGTCGCCGCCTTTCGTGCTGCTGACCTCGTCTTCCGAGTACTGCTTGGCGAGCGCCGCGAAGTCATCACCAGCCTTCACTCGCTGCAACAGGTCTTCGGCCTGTTTGCGCACCGCGGCTTCGTCCTTGCCTTCCGTCTTCAGAAGGATGTGGCTGGCGCGGATCTGTTCGGGCGTCGAGTACCTGCATCTGGTTCTGCTTGTAGAACGCCTCGATGTCGGCCTCGGGGACCGTCACCTGCTGTCGCACTTGATCGACGTCGACCAGCGCATACCGAACCTTGCGCTTCTCGCCGATGCGGTACGATTCCTTGCTCTTTTCGAAGTGCGCTGCGACGTCGGCGTCCGTGACTGTCACCTGAGCTGCGAAACGCGTCGGGCGTCAACGGAACGACATCGAGCTTGATCTTTTCGTTGCGGCGTCGATATTCGTCGACCACGTCGGGGTCGCTGACCGACATCCACCCCGTCACGACATTGCGCAGCTTCTCGAGGAGCACGGCGCGCCGCAGGCTGTCCTCGAACTCTGTCGTCGTCAGCGGTGGGTTGTTGAGCTGCAGCATCTGCCGGTACCGCGCTTCGCCGATGAACTGTCCGTTTTCCTGGAATGCCGGCAGCGTGAGGATGCGTTGCCGTACTTCGACGTCGCTCACCGAGATGCCTTGACGGCGCGCTTCGGCAACCATCGCCTCTTCGTCGACGAGCGCTTGCAGGATTTGCTGCTCGATGCCGAGTTGTCGCAGCAACTGTTCATTCATCTGCGCGCCATACGCGTTGCGATACGCCTGGAGCTGTGCCCGATATCGCCGCTGGAACTCGCGCACCGTGATGTCGTGTCCTTCGACTTCGGCCAGGACTTCGCTCGGGGCAGCGCCAGTGCTCGCCGTGAAGAAATCGGGGATGTAGAACACCACGAAGGTGAGGACGACGAGCGCCAGGCTCCATTTGAGCCAGCCCTTGTGACGTCGCATCCGATCGAGCATCGTCATACGTTGTTCCTGCGGGAAATCTCGATCGTAACACGGCAGTTAGGGGGCGGTCCGCAACCCGGGCCGTACGTGATATATTTCTCGGCTCGAAGGACTTACGGCGGTTTGCCCCTGCAAGAAGGACAGGCGGTCTGGGGGCCGGCTGGAAGTCGAGTAACCGATGCCACCCGCGCCGGGTGTCCGCCCCGACCTCGCCACTCGACTCCGACAGACCCAACGAGCACTGAAAGGCCGCCTTGGGAACCCGGAAACGCAGCTCGTTCTGTTACGTGCCGCCCACGACACGCTGGATCCGCATCGAATTGGCGACCTTCTCCTCGATCGGGCGATTCAGTGGCTCAACGCCTCGTCGTGCGCCGTGCTGGCCACCGATCAGGACGGCCAGATCATACCGCTGGCCGGGCGGGGACTCAGCCCACGCCTGTCCGCGGCCTCCGTGGATGTGAGCCGATGGGTCATGTCGAACGGCAGAGAGTTTTGCACCGCCGACCTCCGAAAAGACTCGCGGTTGCAGGGTGGGTGCGGAGCCGTGCTGGCCGTGCCGCTGCGCTCGCGCACCCGGACGGTCGGCGCGCTGGTCGTGTTGGACCGTGCACCGGCGTCGCTCGAGCCCCGGCTGGGCGATGCCGTGGGCGAATTACTGGCCGCGGTGCTGGAGAGCGCAGCGGTTGCGCTCGATAATGCACTCAGGTTGCGCCGCGCCGAAGCGCTGTCGGTAACGGACGACCTGACGCAGCTGTATAACTCGCGGTATCTGAATCAGTCGCTCCGGCGTGAGGTCAAGCGCGCCACGCGCAACGGGCGCCCGTTGTCGCTGTTATTTGTCGATCTCGACGGGTTCAAGGGGGTCAACGACCGGCATGGCCATGTGATCGGGAGCCGTGCGCTGGTCGAGGCTGCCGGCGTCATCAAGGGGTCGGCTCGGGAGACCGACATCGTGGCCCGATTCGGGGGGGACGAGTTTTCGATGATTTTGCCCGATACGGGGTCGGAAGGGGCGGCGGCGGTCGGGGATCGCGTCCGCGAACGGATTGCGGCGCATCGGTTTCTCGTCGGCGACGCGCTGGCGATTGGGCTCACGGTATCAGTGGGAGTAGCGACCCTCCCCGATGCGGCGAGTACGGCCGAGGAGCTCGTGAAGGCGGCCGACGCGGCAATGTATCGGGTCAAAGGGTCCGGCAAGGACGGCGTGGCAGTTGCACGCGGTGTCGGCGCCGCGGATTGAGGGGGATTTCACTTGGGACTGGGTTCGTTTTTGTCGTTCCTCTCGACCGATCTGGCGATCGATCTCGGTACGGCTAACACCTGCGTGTATGCGAAGGGTCGCGGCATCGTGGTCAACGAGCCGTCGATCGTGGCGGTCAACAAGGTCAACGGTCGGGTCGAAGCGGTTGGACGCGAAGCGAAAGAAATGCTCGGGCGCACCCCGGGCAACATCGTCGCCATCAAGCCGATGAAGGACGGCGTCATCGCCGACTTCGACGTGACCGAGAAGATGCTCACGTATTTCATCAAGAAGGCACACAACGGCAATGTCTGGGTGCGCCCCCGCATCATCATTGGTGTACCCTCGGAAATCACGCAGGTCGAGAAACGCGCGGTGAAGGACAGCGCCTATCGAGCCAAGGCGAGCGAGGTCCACCTGGTCGAGGAAGCCATGGCGGCCGCCATCGGCGCCGGTCTGCCCATCACCGAGCCCGCCGGCAGCATGGTCGTCGACATCGGCGGCGGGACGACGGATATCGCAGTCATCTCGTTGGCGGGCATCGTCTACAGCAAGGCGGTGCGCGTCGCCGGCAACGAGATGGATGAAGCCATCATTCAGTACATCAAGAAGACGTACAACCTCCTCATCGGCGAACGGACATCCGAGACCATCAAGATGGAGCTCGGATCGGCCTATCCGGTCGAGGACCGGATGACGATGGAAATCAAGGGACGCCACCTGATTGAGGGCGTCCCGAAGACGATCACGATCACGGACGAGGAGATTCGCGAGTCGCTCGCTGAAACCGTCAATGTGATCGTTGATGCCGTCCGCGTCGCGCTCGAACGCACCCCCCCTGAACTGTCGGCCGACATCGTGGATCGCGGCATCGTGCTCACCGGCGGTGGCTCACTCTTGCGCAATCTCGACAAGCGGTTGCGCGAAGAGACGGGGCTGCCGGTCACGATGGCCGAGGATCCGCTGTCGTCGGTCGTCCTGGGCGCTGGCAAGATGCTGTCTGATTTCGATTTGCTGAGGAAGATTGCAATCGACTGACAGTCTGTCAGCTTTTCTCGCGCGGGCGCGCCGAGGCGCTGACCCTCGCTGAGACGGGTGGCCGATCGCACCAATGGCAACCATCCAGCTGTCGCAACGTCCGCTGCTCATTCTGGCGGGCGCTGTCGTCATTCACATCATTCTCATTTCTGCCCAGGTCAGCACGACCGCGGGCATTCCGTTCATCCAGGTGATCACGTTCGGCGCCTTCGCCGAAGTTCAGCGCGGCACGATGAAAAGCTTCGACAGCGTCCGCGGGGTGTGGACCGGCTACTTCGCCCTTCGCAACGCGCAGACCGAGAACGAGAGGCTGAAACGCGAGCTGCAGACGCTCCAAGTGCAATTTCAGCAGGAGCGCGCCGAAGCGCAGCGAACTGAGAGCCTTCGTCAACTGCTGGAGCTGCGCAAGCGAACCGAGCTCGCAACCGTGGCCTCCGAGGTGATTGCCGGTCCGGCGACACCCGAGTTCCGCGACATGACGATCGACAAGGGTGGGTCCGACGGTGTGAATCGAGACATGGCCGTGATCTCTCCGGCTGGTGTCGTCGGTCGCGTGATCCTGCCTAGTCCGCGGGCGTCTCGCGTGCAGATGTTGATCGACCGCAACGCAGCTGCGGGCGCGATGATCGAGCGAACGCGCGCGCAGGGCATCGTCATCGGCCAAGGCGATTCCTTGCGGATGGATTATGTGTCGGGGACGTCCGACGTCAAGGTTGGCGACCTCGTGGTCACGTCAGGAATCGACAAGATCTACCCGAAGGGTTTTCTCATCGGGACCGTGGAAGTCGCCAACCGTGGTCAGGGCAGCTTTTACGAGGTCACGGTGCGTCCCGCCGTCGACTTCTCTCGCATCGAGGAGGTGCTGGTTGTGACCACGCCGCCACCAGCCATCACGGCAGAGCAAATCGCCGCGGAAGCCGCCAAGCTTGCGGCGGCCGCGCCACCTGCACCGCCGGCTGCGCCCGCCGCGCCGCAAAACGTTTCCCCCCGGAGTGCACAGTCGCGCAACGCGTCGCCGCGCGCGGCGACGCCTCGACCACCGACGCCACGCAATACACCGCCTCGCGCGCCCGCTCCTGTCACGCCACCGGCCGGGAACAGAACGGCGCCGGCCACCCCAACCACGTCGGGTAACGGCACACCACCGGGCCCGCAGGAAGTCCAAGGGCCCCGAGGGTGAAAGCAGCATCGGCTCTGGCCGCCATCGCCGTCGCGTTGGCCCTCCAGACGACCTTGGCCAGCTTCGCAATTCGGGGAACGGCAGCCCTCGATCTGGTGCTGATTGTCGTGGTGTATTTTTCCTTGATGTCAGGCCCGATCGTTGGCCTGCTGCTCGGGAGCGTGGCGGGCCTGGTCCAGGACGCCCTTTCGAGCGGAATCATTGGAATAGGCGGGCTGGCCAAGACCATCGTGGGCTTCGCGGCCGGCGTTCTTGGCACCCAGTTCATCCTCACGGCTCCGCTGTCGCGATTTCTCGTGTTTGTCATGATGACCGTGCTCCATGCGACGATTTTCATGGGGTTATACGTGCTCCTCGACCTTCGCCAGTTCGACGCCCCCTATATGGCCGTTCTGAGCCAAGCCGTCGGGAACGGCTTTCTCGGGGTCGTCGGGGGGCAACTGGTCGAGCTCATTCCAGGCCAGCGCGCGCGCCGACGCGCTCAGCGCGCCGCCCGCCACTAAAAGTGGACGCCCCGGGACTGGCGAGGGGCGGAGCGGGCAAAGCCACCAAGGCGGTCGATTGACGTAAACTGGTGACAGTGAAGGCTTTCAGGCCCCCTCTCGGCTGAGACCGCGAGAGCCGATAGCTGAGAGCACAGGGCGTCCGTCCTCAATGGCCATAGCGGAAGACAAACGGCGGCTGTCAACCCGCATCACGGCGATTCAGATCGTGGTGCTGGGTTGTTTCCTGCTGCTTGTCGGCGGGTTCTGGTTCTTTCAGATCGCGCAGCACACGAGGTTCCGCGAAATGGCGGACAACAACCACCAGCGGACGTTGGCGCTGCGCGCGCCGCGGGGTGTCATTTTCGATCGCCACGGACGTGTGGTCGTCGACAACCGACCCTCGTTCAACATCTCGATTCTGCGCGAGCACAGCAAGAACCTGAATCGGACCATCTCGGTGCTGTCTTCGGTGACGGGCGTGAACGCCGAGGAGATTCGTGAGGTCGTCGCTCGCCATCGACACGAGCCGTCCTATCGCCCCATCGTCGTCATCGCCGATGCGACGCTGGATCAGATTGCGGCGGTGGCCGCGCGTCGTTTGGACAACGAGCTTCCCGAGGTGGTCTGGCAAGAGGTGCCGACGCGCAAGTATCCATCGGATGCGCTGGCCGCACATCTCGTCGGGTATGTCGGCGAGGCCAGCGAGGCCCAGCTGCAAGAAACCGGGTTGACGCTCGGCGCAATCGTCGGACAAACGGGCGTCGAAAAGAATTACAACACGATGTTGATGGGCAAGGACGGTGCGCGTCGCGTCGTCGTCAACAGCCTGGGGCGGGAGATCAGCGAGATCGAAAAGATTGCCCCGGTCGAGGGTCGTCGCGTGCAGCTCACGCTGGACCTCGCGATGCAGAAGGCTGCGGAAGAAGGCTTTCGAAAGTTCGGCTATTGGGGGTCGGCGATCGTGATCGACCCCCGCTCCGGCGACGTGCTGACACTCGTCAGCCTGCCCGGGTACGATCCGAATGCATTCATGGGTGGCATCGATCGCGCCGCGTATCAGGCGCTCATCACCGACAAGTTACGGCCTCTCCAGAACCGAGCGATTCAGGGTCGTTATTCCCCTGGATCGACCTTCAAGCTCGTGGTGGCCACGGCCGCCCTCGAAGAGGGATTGATCACGCCGTCGCACACGGTCTATTGCGGCGGCGGCGCGTCGTTCTATGGGCGCCACTTCAAATGCCACCTGGCAGGTGGCCACGGGAGCGTGGACCTGCGTCACGCCAT
Source organism: uncultured Acidobacteriota bacterium (assembly GCA_963802675.1). Taxonomy (GTDB): domain Bacteria; phylum Acidobacteriota; class Vicinamibacteria; order Vicinamibacterales; family UBA2999; genus JACCSI01. The sequence continues at coordinate 368,628 of CAWDJL010000009.1, read as the reverse complement.
CGAGAAGTCGTGCAACGTCTACTTCTACACGTTGGGCAACATGCTTGGTGTCGATCGCATTCACAAGTGGGCCGTCAATCTCGGGTTGCACGGCAAGAGCGGCATCGACCTGCCGAACGAACAGGACAGCCTGGTTCCCTCGTCGGAATGGAAGCTTCAGAAAACCGGCGAGCGATGGTATCCGGGTGAGACGATTTCGGTGGCCATCGGCCAGGGCCAGAATGCGGTGACCCCGATGGGACTCGCGGTCATGATGACCACGCTTGCCAATGGCGGCAAACGCTATGTTCCGCGGCTGGTGAAAGCGGTCGACGAAGGCAAGGGCTGGCAGGAAGTTGCCACGACGAATCCCTACAAGCCGTTGAAATTCAAACGCGACACCGTCCAGGCGATTCACGACGGCTTGTGGCTTGCGGTCAACGCTGCCGGGACCGCGGTTCGCGCCCGCATCGATGGACGAGACGTGGCGGGCAAGACGGGGACCGCGCAGGTGATCTCGCTGCTGGGGCGCGAGCGCGCACGCGGCACCGATCGCGATCTTCGCGACCATGGCTGGTTCGTGTTCATGGCCCCACGCGACAATCCCGAGCTCGCCGGGGTGGTTTTCGTCGAGCACGGTGAGCACGGGTACTACGGCGGAACCATCGCGAGGCACATCATCGAGACCTATTACGCGGAGAAAGAAGGCCGTCCGTTGCCAAGAATAGAGGACCTGACGCCCCACCCGCCACCGCGCGCGGTTCCGGCTGCGATCGCGTCTGGAGAAGCGGCGCCGCCTACGTCGCCAGCTCGCGGAGGACCGGGGCGCTAGCCTCGATCGGACGATGCTCGAACGCCGTCTCTACTTTCACATCGATTGGGCCCTCATCGCCGGCATCCTCGCCTTGTGTGGTGTCGGTCTGGCGATGATCTACAGCACGACCGGCGGACCCAGCGGCATCTACTGGACGCAGCTTTACGCCGTCGCCCTCGGATTGATGGCGATGGCGGCCGCGCTCGTGATCGACTACCGGACGCTCGCCGACAAGTCGCATGTCGTCTACATCGCGCTCGTGGGGTTGTTGATCTTTGTTGCGTTCTTCGGCGCCGTGCGCGGTGGTTCGCGACGCTGGATCGATTTGGGCGTGTTCAATCTGCAGCCGTCAGAGTTCGCCAAGGCGACCGTCGCGCTCGTGCTCGCGAAACTGTTGGGCGACAGCCGGCGCCAGTTTCTCAGCAACAGCGAGCTGTTTCTGGCCATCGTGTTGACGGCGATTCCCGTTCTCCTGATCGCACGCCAGCCCGACCTTGGAACCGCCGTCACGTTGCTACCGATTCTGTTGATCGTGACGGTTGCCGCTGGCCTGCCGGTGAAATACCTGGCGGCCCTCGCCATTGTCGGCGCCATTTCGGCGCCGTTTGCGTGGCAATTCGCCCTGCAAGACTACCAGCGCGAACGCATCGAGACCTTCATCAATCCCGAGCAGGATGCGCGCGGCGCGGGGTATCAGCAGATTCAGGCGCGCATCACCGTCGGGTCGGGGGGACTTTGGGGCAAAGGCTTTCGGCAAGGGACGCAGGGTCAGCTGCGATTCTTGCCCGTGTCGCACAACGACTTCATCTTCTCGGTGCTCGCCGAGGAGCAAGGGTTCGTTGGCGTGATTGTCGTGCTCGGGTTGTATTTGTTCGTGATTATGAGGGCGCTCGAGGCGGCCAAACTGGCCAAAGATCGCCTCGGCGCATATCTGGTTCTGGGCGTGTTGGCGACCTTCACGTTCCAGGTCATCTACAACATCACCATGTCGGCGGGTCTGGCGCCGGTCAAAGGACTCACACTGCCGCTCATGAGCTACGGCGGGTCCTCGATGATCGCAACGCTGGTGGGCTTCGGCCTCATTCTGAACGTCAGGATGCGCCGATTTACGAACTGACGCTGGGCGGACGAGGCACGAAAGCACCACGCGTAGCTTCCGCCTTAAGGCGGAAGCCACAGAAGGACGGAAACAGATTGTTTCCGCGCTTCCGTGTTTCCGTGACCTGTTCGTCGGTCGCGTGCGGGCTACTCCATGAACAAAGAGATGATCATTTCCTCGAATGGCCACGAGACTCGTGTGGCGATTCTCGAGGACGACCTGGTAGCGGAAATCTTCGTCGAGCGTGAGCGCAATCGCGGCGTCGCGGGAAACGTCTATAAGGGCCGCGTCTCGAAGGTGCTGCCGGGAATGCAGTCGGCCTTTGTCGACATCGGCCTCGAACGCGACGGCTTCCTCTACGTGTCCGACGTCGTCAGCCCCTCCGATCTCTTCGACGACGAGGAGGAAGAGGACGAAGGCGAGAAGACGTCCGCCAAGCGAGGTCGCAGTGATTCGTCGAATGACTCGGGTTCTTCCCGGCCGGCGGTCAAGAACGACGCCCGCGACAAATCACAGGACGTGCGCATCGAGGACCTGCTCAAAGAAGGACAAGAGATCCTGGTGCAGGTCGCGAAGGAGCCGCTTGGCACGAAGGGCGCTCGACTGACCTCGCACGTCACGTTACCCGGCCGATTTCTCGTGTTCATGCCGACGGTCGATCACATCGGCATCTCGCGAAAGATCGCCAGCCGGGAGGAGCGCGGCCGGTTGCGCGGCATCGTCCGCGATTTTCGCGATCAGCACTCGTTCAGCGGCGGCGTGATTATTCGAACCGCGGCGGAGGAGCGCTCGAAGGAAGACATCCTCGCCGACCTTCAGTACTTCCACCGCATCTGGATCGACATGCGGCAGAAGATGGAGACCCATCGCGCTCCCGCGGCGGTGTATCGCGAGCCCAGCCTGGTGGCGAAATTGCTGCGCGACCTGTTGACGGACGACTACACCGCCATTCGCATCGATCACTCCCAGGAACACCAGCGGATCGTCGAGTTCGTCGAGCGCATCATGCCGTCGCTGTCGTCACGCGTGAAGCTGTACGACAAGGACTATCCGATCTTCGAGGAGTATGGCGTGCAGAGCGAGCTGGACAAGGCGCTCCGCAGCAAAGTGTGGCTGAAGTCGGGAGGATCGATCGTCATCAATCAGACCGAAGCCCTGGTCGCGATCGACGTCAACACCGGTCGCTACGTGGGAAAGAAGACGGCTGGGCGACTCGAGGACACGATTCTCAAGACCAACCTGGAGGCGGTGAAGGAAATCGTTCGCCAGATTCGGCTGCGCGACCTCGGCGGGATCATCGTGCTCGACTTCATCGATATGGAGGAGAAGAAGAACCGTCAAAAGGTGTTCCAGGCGGTGGAGCAGGAGCTGCGCAAGGATCGTGCGCCGTCGAAGCCGTTACAGGTGTCCGACTTCGGCCTCGTGATCATCACGCGGAAACGGGTCAAGCAGAGCCTCGAGCGTGTCCTGACAGAGCCGTGCCCATACTGCTCCGGCGCTGGCACGATCAAATCGAGCTCGACGATCTGCTACGAGATCCTGTCAGAGGTGAAGAAGGTGGGGTCCGACATGGATGGTCCGGGCGTGCTGTTGCGCGTCAATCCCGATATCGCGCGCGCGCTCAAGGAAGAAGAGCGCAATGTCCTGAAGGACCTGCGGCACCTGCTCGGCAAGGACGTCATCGTGAAGCCCGATGTCCACCTGCATCACGAGCAGTTCGATGTGATGTCGATCGGGGGGTAGCAGGAGAGTTACAAGTTACAAGTTACCAGTTACCAGTTCAAAGTTGGGGTCGCCCTTCGCTTTGAACCTGTAACTCGTAACTTGTAACTATCCGCTACGCTCCCGCGAGCGGCAGATGAATCAGGAACTGAGTGCCCTGACGCGAAATCCAGACTCTGAGGTAATCTCCGCCTTTGAGCAGCTCAACTCTGCTCCCGGTGCTTGGCGCCTTGCCGGCTTCCAGGTCCGGACCGGCCTGAGTCTGGCTGACCTCGGCGGCCGGCACGATGCTAGCGATTTCGCGGCCCTTCACCTGACCGCCTTGGAGGAACTCGACCCAGCGATTCAGGTCGGGTAGCTGACCGGCAACCGTCGGCTGTGCCGCCTGCGCAGTGAGGCGCAGCGTGTAGCGGCCACCCGGAAGGGGTTTGCCATCCGCCGTCACTGCCCGGGGGAGCGTGATCGTGCCGAGTGCCACCTCTCCGGTGGGCACTTGCGCCGCCGGCTTTTGCTGGGCCTGAACCGCAGCGCTTCCTGCGAGCAGAGCACCCGCCAGGATTCCGACGAGCCACGTGTGCTTCATCCGAGTCCTCCTGCGAAAAACTTTCGACTCCTGATTATAGCCGCAGTAGGGGCCGCTCGGCTGGGTCGGAGTGGTAGTGCTACTAGCTCGACCGGGGGAATTTGAGCCAGTTGTCAGTTTCCAGTTACCAGTTCAACGCGCGTGCTTCCTGAACTGCGCTTCTTTGAACTGGTAACTGGCAACTGGTAACTATCAGCGAAGTCTCCCGTCCGCTATTTCTTCGTGATGACAACCGTGCCGGAAAAGCTTCGCACCGAGAGAATCGCGCCGGCATCGCCGAAGGTCCCTCGCACGGCGCGGCTGGCACTGTTGCGACTCCCGCGCTCGTCTCGGGTGGTGGCGCGAAGAGTGACGGGAAAGTCGGACCGGATACTCCCGCTGAATGTGCTCGCGTCCAACTCGAACCCAGAGGGATCGGCGAGCGCGATCCGCACGTTGCCGGAGTGGGCGTTGAACTCGAAGCGACCGCCGCGAGGCAGCACGCCGCCGTAGCTGATGTCACCGCTGATCGTCTTGGCGAGCAGGCGTTCGACTTCGAGATTCGTCAACTCGACGTTTCCGCTCACGCTGCCGGCCTCCAGCGTGCGAACCTTCAGCGCCGAGGCGATCACCGAGCCGCTGACGGTCGACAGCACCAGGCTGGTTTGCGTGCCGATGTCGCGGGCCCGGACGTCCCCAGAAACCGCCTTGGCGATCGCCAGGTTTGGCGTCTCGACGACGTCCACGTCGCCGCTGACCGTTTCGGCGCGAACCTCGCCGCGAACGCCGTTGACCGCCACGTCACCCGACACGGTCTTGACCGAAACGGCTGCCGTCGCCGGCACGGTAATCGTGTAGTCGACGCCGGCTGAAAGCGAGCGGCCCGAGGTCCGCGGGTAGATCGTTCGAATCTCGATTCGCGAGCCGATCTGCGTGACATCGACGCGGAGGAGTCCGAGCAGCCGCTTGCCCTCATCGGTGTCGCGATGCCGCACCCGCTTGATCGCTTCGATTCGGATCTCGTTGGTGCGCCCGGTGGTGACACGCACATCACCGGAAACGTGACTCAAGTCCAGCGTCGCATCGGCCCCGACCTTGTGAGTTTCGGAGACGCGGTCGGTTTGCTCGACTCCTTGACGCGATTCCTGAAAGCGCTCGAACCATCCAAGGCGCGGCCCCTCCTCGGCAGAACCCGCAGATCTGGTCAGCGCCGCTGACGCCGGCGCGCTCCAGAGCAGCGCAGCGACCAGCAATGTGAGCGTGCGATATCGAATCATGGCTACTGGTTGAGCCCCTGAATGAGACGACCGGCTTCGGCCTGATTGCCCTTTCGCATTTCGTTGATGAGCTCGACCGTCTGCTGCAACAGGGTCACCTTCGAGCGCATCGCATCGAACAGGCTCTCTTGCGCGTCCGGGCTCGCCGGTTGCGCTTTCAGGGCCGCGCGGCTCTCACCGATTGCCTGATCGATCACCTGCAGGTTTTTCTGAAGCACTCCCGCCACTTGCGGATTGAGCGCGCCGCCGTCGCTCTTGGCAATCTGTTCCAATTCCTGAATCGCCTTGTCGTAGTGACCCGCGGCGGCCTCGAGCTCGGTTACGACGGAGGCCACGGGATCTCCGGGCGCCTCACTGGAAACCTGCGCGGGGGCATCCGAGTGCCGGCTCGGGATTTCCTGCCAGCTGCGAGATGCCCACCCACGTCGCCACCACGAGCGCGGCGGCGGCCGCCCAACCCACCCACGTGGTCTGAGAGGCCGGCCAGGCTAACAATCGGTTGGGAACCTCGAGGGCGGCGTTTCGGACGCAATCCGAGATCGCAGCGTCTCGAGCACATGACTGGGCGGTTCATGCCGATCCAGCGTGAAGGCGGCTGCCTGGATGCTGCGCAGGTCCGCCACGAGCGCACGACAGGCTTCGCACCCCTCGACGTGACGTTCGAGCGCCCGCTGTTTGGCGGGGTCGAGCGTGCCGTCGAGTGACTCGGCGATCGCGTCGTTGTAGTCGCGGCAAGTCATGGCGGCCTAGGTGTGCTGCTGGGTTAAGTACATTCGAATTCGCAATCGTGCCTTGTGCACTTGGGACTTCGACGTGCCCTCAGAAATGCCGAGCATCGTCCCCACTTCCTGGTGACCAAACCCTTCCACGTCGTGGAGCAGAAACGCTGCTCGACACGCGGGAGGCAGGTGACCAATCGCGCGCTCCAAATCAATTCGGCTGACGGCTCCAATCTGCGACTTGGCCGTCGGCACGTAGAGCGTTTCATCGTCCAACGAGTCGGTTTGGTGGCCCATTCGCGCCTGCCGACTCCGCAGCACATCCAGGCAATGATTCATCGCCAGCCGGTACAGCCAGGTGCCCAGTGACGATTCTCCTCGGAAGCTCCCCAACTTCCGATATGCCAACAGAAAGATGTCCTGCAGTAGATCCTCGGCGTCGTGCGCCGTGCCCACCATCCGATACGCCAGATTGTAGAGGCGAGTGGCGTGGTGCTGGTACAACTCCTCGAACGCCATCCCGTCCCCGGCCCGGATTCGTCCTGCGAGCTCCAGGTCGGCGCTTCTTACGTCTCCTGAAGGCTTAGACGAGGCCATGGATAATGAGGTTGATCGGGTCACGGCTACCGACATCTCGTGCCGTATCTATGTCTTAGCGTGATACGGGTCGGGGTCGGTTTTGGTTCGTGCTTTTGACGGATCAGGCGGGTTTTGGACGGTCATTCGTCCCAGGGGAATCAGGCGCTGCCGGCGATCCGGCCAGTGGCCGACTGGCCACCGGTTTCACGGCCACTTCACCTTGTCGAAGTGCCTCACCCGGCTCGTGGTGACCGTGAGCCCCTCGGCCGCCAGCAGCGATCGTTTGAGGCCGGGAGTCCCGTAACCACCCAGCCGGCCGCCTGCGGCGATGACGCGGTGATAGGGGAGCCCAGGGGCTGTGGCGCGCTGCATGAGATTGCCCACGGCACGGGCGGCGCCGGGCCGGCCCGCGAGCCGCGCCACCTCGCCATAGGTCGTGACGCGGCCTACCGGCACGCGTCGCACTACCGCATAAACACGTCGCGTGAAGGCGGTTTCAGTGCGGTTCACGAGAGGCTGAAAACGAACACGCCACAGAGGCTCAGAGACACAGAGATTATCAATCAGTTTTCTCTGGGTCTCTGTGCCTCTGAGGCCTGATCGGGGCTTTAGCTACCTCGCCAAGCCGAGGCCGCGCAGGGCCGTGCGGGGCTGGATCAACCCGGCGCCGTACTCGGGATCCGATCCGGCCGGGCCGAGGTCGCGGGCGAATTGCTTCATCGCCGCTTCGACGGCCGCGGGAGTCGTGATGCCCTGCTGCATCAGCAACGCCGCGAAACCTGAGACGTGAGGCGTCGCCATCGACGTTCCCTGATAGTACTCGTAGTTGAAAACGTCCATTCTCGGTGCGCGGTAGGGCCCGAAGAAATATGTGTGGACGAAGTCAGGATCGAGCGTCTGCTGCAGGATGCCGCCGCGCTCGAAACTCTCTTGACGCTGATCGCCGCCTGGCGCTGCTAATTCCACAGTCGAGTTGAAGCTTGAGTAAAAGGCTCGGGTGAGGCTGCGCCCGACGGCGGCTACGACGACGACCCCGGATATCGCCGGGGCTGCGTCACCGAAACGATTGACGCCGTTTCCTTCCTCTGCATTGTTCCCGGACGCGATGGCGACGAACGCTCCTCGCGAGACGGCATACCGGAGCGCCGCTTCGACCGCCGGTGCGGGGCCGCCCGTCCGGCCCAGGCTCATGTTGATCACCTTGGCGCCGTTGTCGGCGGCATAGCGGATGCCGCGTGCCACAACATCGTCGGTCGCATTGGTCGGGTTGCCGAAGATGAAATCCCAGATGTCGTTCAGCACCTTGACCGGCATGATGCGTACGTTGTACGCCATGCCCGCCACGCCGACGCCATTGTTGGTCAGCTGGCCGATCGTTCCCGAAACGTGCGTGCCATGCCCGTCAAGATCATACGGCTGCTGATCGTCCCAGATGAAATCGCGAGGCGACACGAACCTCGTTCCGCCCAGCTCCGGGGCAAAGGCAAACGGAACGTTAATCAGGCCCAGTGCGGGGTAGGCGACAATCAAGCGGCCGTTTTCGTCGAAGAGGCCCCACGCACGAGCGTTGAACTGCACCACTTGATTCTGGTACGCGACCCCCGTATCGAGCACCGCGACGATGATCTCGGAGCTGGCACCAGGTTGAATGTCCCAGACGCGCTCCATATCGAGCGCCGGAAACGCCCACTGCTGTGGGTACAGGGGATCGTTGGGACGCGACATGGCCTTGACGACGTAGCGGGCCTGCGCATACTCGACTTCCGGTCGCGCACTGAGTTCGGCCGCGACCGCTTCCGGATCCGCCGACGCGGGAATCGCGACGATCTCGAAGTCTGCAAAAGATGGGCGCTGCCGGCTGGTCGCCGCGACCGCACGCATCGCCGCGCTCACCGCGCTGGTTTCGGCATCCGAGCGGAACTTGACGATGACCGATCCCGCGACGAGCCCTGGCACGGCTCGTGTGCCGTCAGGCGCCGCCGCCGCCGCGAGAAACGGTGCGGAGCGCGCGCCGGGATCGCGCGGCGCATCCTGACTGCGCACGCCGCGATCGATCCCCGGCAGAGCAGTCTTTGACACCGTCGCAGCGTTGTGCTCCGGGGGCCTCCTGACTGCGGCCTGTCGTTGTCAAAAGGGCGGCACAGGCCACGAGCGTCAAGCCGGTCTGCGCAAGTCTGGGCAGTCGTCGAGAATTCATGTTTGTCGTATCGGTCTCATTCTAGTGGGGCGTAGGGCATAGGGCATAGGGCACGGGGCATAGGGCATAGGGCGCAGGGCGCAGGGCGCAGCGGATTTGGCCTACTGCGCCGGTTGCGTCAACGCTTTGCCATCGATTCCGGTCAAGTTCAGCCCGAGGACGGCGGCGAGCGTTGGGACGATGTCGGCCGGAGACGCTTCGCTGGTGTACCGACCGCCTTTGATGCCTGGGCCCATCAGGATCACCGGCACCTGCTGGTCGTACCCATTGAGAGTTCCGTGGCTGGCCGCCGATGCGTCGCCGTTAATCCAGTAAGGCTTCAGTGCCAACACCAAGTCTCCGCTTTCGGCAGGGAAGTAGCTGAGCGCGGCCGCCCGTTCCACGAGATCGGCGCTGTGGCGCCTGCTCTCCAGTCCACGCCCCGGCATCACCCGCAGAATTCCTGGCATCTTCGACACGGCCGCAATGGCCGGTTGCGCTGCCAGCGCGGATTTCTCGACCATTGCGCGAGTTGCGGCCGTGAACGAAACGTATGGCGGAACCACCGACGCGACGTGTGGGCCCTGACCATGCGCCGCCACCATTGCCGCTTCCGCAACCTTGCGGATCTCTGGGGCCATCACCCGGCCGGCATCACCCCCCTGGCTCTTGCGCTGTTCGGGAATCGGCGACACCCCGTGATCGGCCGACAGTCCGACGACGTAGTTGTTACGGCCGACTTGCCGATCGAGCGCGTCGAAGAGGCGGCCCAGGGTGAGATCCAGTCGGAGCAGCGTGTCATGCACCTCGGCGCTGTCAGGGCCGAAGTCGTGGCCGACACAGTCGAGCCCCGAGAAACCGACGCCGAGCAGGTCGATCGCCGTTCGCTGCCCAAGTCGCAGAGCGGAGGTTTGCGCGATCGCCAGATCCGCCAGATAGGCATCTGCAAAGGGGCTGCATTTCCACAGCTCGTTGAACTCCGTATCGGCAGTCCCGGGTGCGCCGGCAAGCGGGTGCGGGAACGACGCGGTCCATCCCGGCTTCGGCCGCTCGCCGATGGCGTCATCGGATCCTGAGAATTGCGACGGCGCCAACTGGGTCCAGACCGCGGACCTGTCGCGATCCATCAACTGCGAGTCGAGAAAGGTACGAACGGCAGGAACGGGCGTCATCGTGTAGGCGGTTGACGTGGCCCATCCGTTGGTGGCGTCCACAAACCATGTGACCGACGTGCCACTCTTGCCCGCGAGCATGATGGCGCTCCGGGGCTTCATCGATAGGGTGACCACCTGCGCATCCTGATTGACGGCCTTCAGCCGATCCCCAAGTGTTGGGACCTTGAGCCGCCGTGCGCTATGGCCTGCCTTCTCGGTTCCCCCGATGTAGGACAGATTCGTCACGGTCGCATCGTCGGTGCACAGCACGCGACGATTCTCCGCCGCGCTCCACCACTCGTTGGCGATGATGCCGTGAGTCGCCGGAAGGGCACCGGTCCCGATTGTGGCGTGACCCGGACAGGTCGACGTTGCCAGGTACGGGTATGCGCCGCGCTCGAAGACGGCGCCGTCCGAGAGCAGACGTTTGAGCCCCGCGCTGAACTGTCGCTCATAGCGAGTGAGATAATCGGCCCGCATTTGATCGATGACGATCAAAACGACCAGCGTCGGCCCTGAAGATCTATTCGTCTGATCGACGGCTGGTGTCTTGGTCGCGACGGCCACCGACAGCAGCGAGGTGAAAATGATGAAGCGAGTGAGCATCGAATTGACGTCAGCGCTGTTCGAACACGATTTCACCACCAACGATTGTCAACTGCACTTGCGTCGAGAGGATCTCTTTGGGCTCGACGGTCATCACGTTCTTGTCCAAAAGCACCATGTCGGCGAGCTTGCCGACTTCCAGTGATCCCAAATCCTTCTCCCCGTGCGCGGCGTAGGCCGCGCTCCAGGTAAACGACTTCAGGGTCTCCTCACGTGTCAGCCGTTCTTCGGGCATCCATCCCCCGGGCGGTTGGCCCGCCGGATCCTGACGAGTGATCGCGGCGTAGAACCCCAACATGGGATTCGGTTCTTCGACCGGAAAGTCGGATCCGCTGGCCAGCACGACCCCGGAAGCGAGCAACCGTTTCCAGACGTACGCGCCCTCACGCATCCGGTCGAGGCCGATCCGCGCCGGCACCCACGGCATGTCGGACGTCGCGTGCGTCGGCTGCATGGACGCAATGACATTCAGCTTGGCAAAGCGCGGGATTTCAGCCGCATCGAGAATCTGTGCGTGCTCGTTGCGCATCCGGAGCTCGCGCGCCCCTGGCACCTCGCGCTGGACTCGCTCGAAGACATCCATCGTGACGCGGTTGCCGCGATCACCAATCGCGTGAATGCAGGTTTGAAACCCGGCTCTGGAGGCGGCCGCTGTCTGCGCGTAGATCTCATCGGGTGGCGTCGTCATCAGTCCGCTGGTGCCCGGTTCGTCGCTATAAGGTTCGAGCAGCGCGGCGCCGCGAGAGCCGAGTGCGCCATCGGCGCCGATCTTGATCGCCCGGACCGACAGGCGATGATTGGCGTGGTTGATGAGCGGGCCCTTCTTGAATTCCGGCTCGAGCATTGACAGTGGCCCGCGGAGCATCACATAGAGCCGTGTCTTCAGCTTGCCGGCATCGATCAGTCGCTCGATAGGCCTCGACCACGGCGGGCGTCGTTCCGGCGTCGTGGACCATCGTCAATCCAAGCTTTCGAGTCTGCTCGTCGGCGAGCAGGATGCGATCCTCGAGTTGTGCGCGGTTTGGCTCTGGGATCTTGCGAGGCGACCAGGTTCTGAGCGCTGTCGATCAGCACGCCCAGCGCGTCGCCTGCCGGATCGCGAATGATGCGTCCGCCGGGCGGGTCGGGGGTCGATCGGCTGATGCCCGCAGCTTCTGATGGCCAACTTGTTGACCAGCGCCGCATGACCGTCGACTCGCGTGAGATAGACCGGATTGCGAGGAGCCGCGTCGGTCAGCGCCTGATGGCTGGGCCAGTCCTTGATCGCCCAGTCGTTCTGATCCCAGCTGCGACCTTCGATCCACTCCCCGGGGCGCGCGGTGGCGGCGCGGGTCCGCACCATCTCGACGATCTGTTCGTAACTGGTTGTGCCTCTTAACCGCAGCACTTGCAAGCTCGCTCCCAGTCCGGTGAAGTGGCCGTGGGAGTCCTGGAGGCCCGGCAGGAGCGTGCCGTTGCCTGCGTCGATGACTCGCGTCTGCGGTCCCCGGAGGTCGAGCGCCGCCCGATTGCTGCCGACCAGGACGATGCGGTCGCCTCGGATGGCCACCGCTTCAGCGGTGGCTTGCCCTGCTTGCGCGGCGGTGTAGACCTGCGCGTTGTGAATGATGACGGTCGCGGGTTCGGCCGGTGGGCGCGACTGACACGCCACGAGCGCCGCCGCGAGGATGGCGAGGACGAATCGTCGCATCGGACTAGGAGCCTTGACGGCCCGAATTCCTCGAAGACGAGTCAAAGGTTCTCCAGCAAGGCGACTGCCCCGCGTCCCTCGACCAAGCTCGGGACTGCCCTGAGCAACGTCGAAGGGCGGAGACGGGGCAAAACAACACAGTGGCTAGCGAAGCGGAGCGCGCTGACATGCTTGCGTGTCTGAGGCGGAGCCTCGCTAGGAGTATAGAACTGGCCGTCCACGGTTGTCAGTTACCTGTGCACGGGCGCTCGCCGAGTGCGAGCGCGGCTCGACCCGGCACTCGCCGCATACGATATACTGCGCCGCCGCGGAATGGAGGCTTCAGAACCCGGTCATGAGAGCAGTCGATGTGATTCGCGCCAAGCGCGACGGAGAGGCCCTGTCGCGGCAAGCGATCGATGCATTCGTAGGCGGCGTGACCGACGGCTCGTGGCCCGATTATCAGACCTCGGCGTTGTTGATGGCGATCGTGCTGCGAGGCATGAACGACGAGGAGACAGCATGGCTGACCGATGCCATGGTGAGTTCCGGCAATCGCGTCGATCTTTCCGGGCTTCCCGGTCTCAAGGTTGGCAAGCACAGCACCGGCGGGGTTGGCGACAAGGTTTCCATCGTCCTGGCGCCGCTCGCAGCCGCCTGCGGAGTGACGGTGCCCAAGATGTCCGGGCGCGGGCTTGGCCACACCGGTGGGACCCTTGACAAGCTGGAGGCCATTCCGGGATTTCGCGTGACGCTGTCGATCGACGAGTTTCTCACGGCGCTGCGTGAAGTCGGCTGTTGCTTGATCAGCCAAACGAGAGACATCGCGCCGGCTGACAAGAAACTCTATGCGCTGCGAGACGTGACTGCCACGATCGAGAGCATCCCGCTCATCTCCGCCTCGGTAATGAGCAAGAAGCTGGCCGAGGGAAGCAACGCGCTGGTGCTCGACGTGAAGTGCGGCAGCGGGGCGTTCATGAAGACCAGAGCCGACGCGGAGGCGCTGGCCCGATCGCTCGTGGCGATTGGTCGCGCCCATGGCGTGACGACCGAAGCGTTCATCACGGCGATGGACGCTCCCCTCGGCAGTGCGGTCGGCAACGCGCTCGAAATTGCGGAGTGCGTCAGGACGTTGAAGGGCGAAGGTCCGTCCGACCTCGAGGCGCTGATCCTTCGGCTCGCCTCGCGCATGGTGCAGCTCGCCGGCCGTGCGACCTCGGCCGAGGAGGCTGAACGGATGGTGCGCCACGCGTTGACTTCCGGCGCCGCGCTGACGAAGTTCGCCGCCATGATCCGCCATCAGGGCGGCGACGGCGAGATCGTCTCGGATCTCTCCCGGCTCCCGCAGGCCGCCAAGCGTCAGATCGTCCCGGCGTCGGCGTCGGGGCATCTGCAACGGCTCGATGCCGAGCTCGTCGGTCGCGCGTCGATGTTGCTGGGGGCAGGGCGAGAGAAGGCTGGCGACGCGGTCGATCCGGCCGCCGGCATCACGCTTCATCGCAAACCCGGCGACGCCGTGGGCGCCGGCGACCCGGTGCTCGAGCTTCACTACAACGACGACCGCGGCCTGGCGGGGGCCCGGCAACTGGTGGCACGAGCGGTGGTCATCGGCGAAGCACCGCCGGCGTCGCCGCTGGTGCTCGATCACATTACGTAACCTACGGGAGATCCGAGTGGAACGCCTCCAACCACTGATCGGGCTGGCCCTCATTGCGGCGATCGCGGTCGCGTGGTCGTCGAATCGTCGGGCCATCAACCTGCGAACCGTGGCCTGGGGTTTTGGGCTGCAACTGTTGTTCGCCGTCCTGGTGCTCAAGACGGGCGCCGGTCAAACGACTTTCCAGTTTCTCGGCGACCGGATTCGGCAGCTGCTGGAATTTTCCGCGGTGGGGTCGGCGCTTGTCTTCGGCCCCTTGGGCGATCGCGCGGTGTGGGGCGACATCATGACGCGCGTCTTCGGCGAAGCGGGTACTCAATACAGTGTCATCTTTGCGTTTCAGATCCTCCCAACCATCATTTTCATCGCGGCGTTGTTCGCGATTCTCTATTACTTCGGCATCATGCAGCTCGTCGTTCGGACGTTTGCCATCGTGATGAATCGCATCATGGGGGCGAGCGGCGCCGAATCGCTCAACGTGGCGGCCAGCATCTTCATGGGACAGACCGAAGCACCGCTGACGATTCGGCCGTATCTGCCGCGCATGACCGAATCCGAACTCATGACGGTGATGACGGCGGGGATGGCCCACATCTCAGGCGGCATCATGGCGGCCTACATTGCCTTCGGCATCGAGCCGCGCCATCTCCTGACAGCCGTGATCATGACGGCGCCCGGGACGCTGATGATGGCCAAGATGTTCGTGCCCGAAACGGCGGTGCCCGAAACCCTCGGCACCGTCAAGCTCGAAGTCGAGCGTACGGACGTCAACGTCATCGACGCCGCCGGCCGCGGCACGACGGAAGGTTTGCAGCTGGCAATCAACGTGGCAGCGATGCTCATCTCGTTCATGGCGCTCATCGCCCTGGTGAACGCCATCCTGGGCGTGGTGGGATTGAGCATGCAGCAGATTTTCGGCTGGGTATTCGCGCCGATTGCGTGGTCGCTCGGCGTGCCCTGGCGCGACGCCGCGACCATCGGAAACCTCCTGGGCACGCGGATGGTGCTGAACGAGTTCATCGCGTTTGCCGAGCTGGGGCGGATCAAGGACACGCTCGATCCGCGGTCGTTTACCATCGCGACGTTTGCCTTGTGCGGCTTTGCGAATTTTTCGTCCATCGGCATCCAGATTGGCGGCATCGGGGCGCTCGTGCCCGCTCGGCGCCACGATCTGGCGCGGCTGGGAATTCGCGCGATGGTGGCGGGGACGCTGGCCAATTTCGTGACGGCATGTATTGCGGCCATGCTGCTCTAATGTAGGGTTCCAAAGTTCCAGGGTTCCAGAGTTCCTGAGTTCCCTGGTTGGGTGATGCTCGTCGAACCTTGGAACCCTGGAACTTTGGAACCTTAGAACCTGGAACCTTGGAACTGTGGAACCTTGGAACTTTGGAACAGTGAGAGGCGACTACTTCGACCGGGTAACGGAAGCCGCGGAGTTCCTCCGTGGCCGAGGGTTTGGTGGAGGCGACGTCGGCATCGTCTTGGGCTCGGGTCTCGGCGCGTTTGCCGAGCAGATGGCCGACTCCTTTGGGGTCGACTATCGTGAGATTCCGCACTGGCCGGCTTCAGGCGTGATCGGTCACGCCGGACGACTGGTCGGCGGCACGGTCGTCGGCCGGCGCGTGTTGGCGCTTTCGGGTCGTGTGCACTTTTACGAGGGGCATGACCTGCAGACCGTGACGTTTGGCGTGCGGGTGTTGGGGCGGCTTGGCGTCCGCATCATGATGCTGACCAACGCTGCCGGCGGCATCAACACGAAGTTCACGCAGGGGGCGTTGATGGTCATCGACGATCACATCAACCTGCTGGGCAGCAATCCGTTGGTGGGCGCCAACGACGAACGCTTCGGCCTGCGGTTTCCCGATATGACCGAGGTCTACTCCAGGCGATTGCGCGCCCTCGCTGATGCAACGGCAATCGCCAGTGGGCAGCCGATCGAGCACGGCATCTACATCGCCGTTCACGGGCCGAGCTACGAAACGCCGGCCGAAATCCGTGCCTTTCGCGTCCTCGGCGCCGACGCTGTTGGCATGTCCACTGCCCCCGAAGCCATCGTCGCTCGACACATGGGCATGGAAGTGTTGGGCATCTCGTGCATCTCGAACATGGCGGCAGGGGTTCTGCCGCATCCCTTGCACCATGACGAAGTGATGCAGACGACGCAACGAGTGCGCGCGGAGTTCATCGCACTCCTCGAGGGGATCATTGGCCGGCTCTGAGGCTCTCGTCGCGTCGGCGCGGGCCGCACGCGAGCGCGCGCTCGCCGACTACTCGGGGTTCAAGGTCGGCGCGGCCATCGAGACGTCCGATGGCACGGTCATCACCGGCTGCAACATCGAGAACGCCACTTACGGCCTCACCCTGTGTGCCGAGCGTGTGGCCATCTTCAAGGCATTGTCCGAAGGCCACCGCCAGTTCCGTCGCATCGTGGTGGTCGCTGACACGCAGTCGCCAACGCCGCCGTGTGGACCGTGTCGCCAGATCTTATGGGAGTTTGCCGGCGACATCGAGGTCGTGCTGGCCAACCTGGAACGCGTCGTCGCGACGCATCGCTTGAGCGATCTGCTGCCTCACCCCTTCGACCGCAGACTTCTCGGATAGACGGTCCACGGTCTGCAGGTGCCCTGGTAGAGCGGTGGATCTGCTCTCTATCGCGTGGCTTCCGCCTTCAGGCGGAAGATCCCAGCGGACGACTGATCTTCCGGCTTCTATGAGCCGGACTGATGTCAAGTCCCTGCGCTTCAACAGACGTCACCGGAGCAGACCGCTCAACCAGCCAGGAGGTCTGCGGAGGTGACGTCTCGGTCTTCCACTCCGCGTGCGGTTTCATTCATCGGCGAGCCGATCGCTCGCACGAGCTTCTATGCGTGTCGGCACCGCCGAGCACCTGATCCTGTATGCGCGCGTGGCGCAGGGCGAAACCGTTCGACGTGCCCCCTCTGAAGCCCGGGCCGCCGCGCGGACCCGACCGGAACAACGGGCAACGTCTCACGCGGCACCTCCATCGCCGGTACCGTTACGCTTTGAGCTGCGCGCCCTCCGGCACCACGCCCGTTTCAACGTAGCGCCAGAGTGCGATCAACAGGCGCCGCGCGAGCGCGACGATGCCCACGCGCCGGGTCGCGGGGCTACCGCTCCCGAAGCGGGCGTGATACCAGTGCGTCAGCGCACTGGTGGGTTGATAGCGTCGCCACGCCCACGCGATCTCGACCGCGATGCGACGCACCGCGGGGACCCCGCTCCGCGCCAGCCCTTGATCCACCGCCCGCTGGCCGCTGCGATGCGGGACGGAGACCAGCCCACTCAAGGCGCCGACCTGGCGGCGATTGCGGAGCGTGCGCGTGAACAATTCCTGCGCGAGGACCGTCGCGCTGCGGGCCGCCAGGCCGCGCAGCTGCACGAGCCGGTGCGCCGTCGCGGCGGCGCCCGGCGTCGCCGCCTGGACCTGGGCGCGCTCCGTCCGCCGCAGACCGCGTTGGACGGCGTCGAGCGCGTGCAGCAGCTGCCACGTGGTCCGCACCCGCGCCACCACGCCGGGCGGCAAGGGGTCGCCCTGCCAATCCCGCGCCGCCTCGAGGCGGGTCGCAAACCGTCCGTCGATCGGGAGGCGCACGCCGTGCAACGCCAGCAGACTGTGAATCCGATTGCGCGCGCGTGTCCGATCTGCTTGCAGGGTCGTCACCAGCCGACTCGCATGGCGGGCGTCTTCCACCGTCGGCGTCGGCACGTGCACTACCTGCCAGAGCTCGCGCTCGCCGCCCCAGTACCGAAGCCGGAAGCCACCCAGTCGATTGATTCAAAGCAAACCACTTGTACAATCGGATCAATGCTCCCGACGATAGCCTGGCAAGATGACGGCATCGTGATGATCGATCAGCGTAAGTTGCCCGTGGCGGAGGTGTATGTCCGGTGCAAGTCGGCCAACGAGGTCGCCAAGGCCATCAAGACCATGGTGATTCGCGGCGCGCCGGCGATTGGCGTCGCCGCAGCGATGGGCATCGCGCTGGGGATGGAGCGGAGCAAGGCGACCGGCACGCGGCAGTTTGCGGCGGAGTTTCAGAAGACGTGCGACCTGATGGCGTCAACGCGTCCGACCGCGGTCAATTTGTTCTGGGCCATCGAGCGGATGAAGCGGTGCTTGTCCGAGGGAGCACTTGCAGGCGAATCGGTGGAGCAGCTTCAGGCGCGTCTGCGGCGCGAAGCGACGGCGATTCACGACGAGGACGTCGCAAGCTGTCGCGCAATTGGCGCGCATGGTGCGACCTTGGTGCCGTCGACGGCGCGAATCCTGACCCATTGCAACGCCGGTGCGTTGGCGACGGCGGGCTACGGCACGGCGCTGGGTGTGATCCGCGGTGCCATCGAGGCCGGCAAGAACGTGCGGGTTTGGGCCGACGAGACCCGCCCATTCCTGCAGGGGTCTCGTCTGACCGCCTGGGAGCTCACGAAAGACAAGATCGACACGACCATCATCACCGACAGCATGGCTGGCGCGTTGATGCGTGATGATCAGGTCGATCTCGTGGTGGTCGGCGCCGACCGCATTGCCGCCAACGGAGATACGGCCAACAAGATCGGCACCTACACCGTCGCAGTGCTCGCCAAGGAGCACGGCATTCCGTTTTATGTCGCGGCACCATGGTCGACCGTCGACCTCTCCACGGTGGACGGGTCGATGATTCCGATCGAGGAACGTCCCGTGAAGGAAGTCACGCACCTGGGATCGAACCGTCTTGCGCCCGAAGCCGCGAGCGTGCGCAACCCCGCGTTCGACATCACCCCTCATCGATTCATCACGGCAATCGTCACCGATCGCGGGGTTTTCCATCCGCCGTTCATCAAGACGCTCGCGGACGGGGAGCTGACGGCGGTTCTTGACAAAGGTTCTTGACGGCGGTTCTTGACGCACGTTCTACGACGGTTCTCGACGTTAGTTCTTTCAAGAGGGATGGTTTCCGTGCTTCCGCGTTTCCGTGTTCACGTGGCTGTCCGCATCGAGCGTCTCACGTGTTGATGCTCGGTATTGAGACCTCGTGCGACGAGACGGCGGCCGCCGTCGTCGAATCCGCCGCCGCCGGCGCCCTGCCCTGGCGACTGCGCTCGAGCATCGTGGCCTCGCAGGTGGAGATCCACCGTGCGTGGGGAGGTGTCGTGCCGGAGCTGGCCTCGCGCCAACATGTGCGTGACATTTGCGGGGTGGTCGAACGTGCCCTCGGTGAGGCAGACGTCGACTGGTCGACGCTCGACGCCATTGCCGTGACGCAGGGCCCTGGCCTGATCGGGTCGCTGCTCGTCGGCGTCTCCTTCGCGAAGAGCGCCGCATGGGCCGCCGGGAAGCCGCTGGTGGCGGTCAATCATCTGGCTGGTCACATCGAATCGCTGTGGCTCGAGAACGGCGAGATTCCAACGCCCGCGGTTGTGCTCGTTGTTTCGGGTGGTCACACCAGCCTCTATCTGGTCGACGCGCCCGGGATGTATCGGCTGATTGGGCGCACCAGAGACGACGCCGCAGGAGAGGCGTTTGACAAGGTTGCGAAACTGCTCGACCTGGGCTACCCCGGTGGGCCGATTATCGATCGTCTCGCCGTCACGGGAAACGCAGAGGCCGTGTCGTTGCCCGGCACACGGCTCACGCATCCCGATCGCAACGCACCGTCACGAGAGTATCGGTTTGACTTCAGCTTCAGTGGGCTGAAGACGGCTGTACTGCGTCACGTGCGCGATCGGCAGGCGCTGCTCGGCGTCGACCGCTTGCCCGAGTCCGACGTGCGTGACCTTGCGGCGAGCTTTCAGGCGACCGTTGTTGAAACACTGGTCGAGCGCACGTTCGCGGCGGCTAAGTGGTACGACGCGCGCGCAGTTGGCATCGCCGGCGGCGTCTCGGCCAACTCATTCCTGCGCCAGCGCGCTCGTGCTCGGGGCGACCGCGCTGGATGCCCGGTCTTCCTTCCCAGCACGCATCTGTCGACTGACAATGCCGCCATGATCGCGGCGGCTGGCCTGCGGAAGATCGCCGCAGGTGAGCTCGCGCCAGCCGACCTCAACGCGCAAGCGACGTTGCCGCTGTGAGTGGGCGGCGTTTCTGGCGGATGCTTTTTCGCTGACGCTCGAGCAGTCGCCCAAACAGGTTTCTCGGACGTTGTGCTCAATCGATTGGGCAGTCGGGTGTGTCGAACCTCAGGGGCGAATCACCCCGCTGCCGCACGCCCGCTTCGGGGCCGTTTCATCTGATCGAGTCACGTCGCTCAGAGGTCGCGCGAGCCGAGCCGCCTGTTCGGTCGACCGCCGCTGGGTGCTTCCGCAATCTGATGCTCCTCGAGAGCCTGGAGATTCCGCGACTTCAACTGTTCCACGCATGGGTGGGCAGGAGGTTCCGCGGCTTCTCTGTTTCAGCGGATCGTTCCCACCCAGCCAGATTCCTCTCCCTCCCGTTTTCCGGGATTAGCCGGGCGTGGTAGATCAGTCAGCCCATGACCACCCACACCGACTACCTCTGGTTCACTACCGAAAAACGCCAGGAGTTCATCCGCATCACAGACGACATCGCAGCCATCGTCAAGAAAAGCGGTGTGAAAGAAGGTATGGTGCTCGTGTCCGCGATGCACATCACGGCGGCGGTGTATGTCAACGACTGGGAGGATGGCCTCATTCACGATTTTCAGGTCTGGCTCGAGAAGCTGGCGCCGTCGGGCCTGAACTATCGGCACCATCAGACCGGAGAGGACAACGCGGACGCGCACCTCAAGCGAACGCTCATGGGGCATCAGGTGATCCTGCCGATTACGAACGGAAAGCTCGACCTGGGGCCGTGGGAGCAGGTCTTCTATGCGGAGTTCGATGGCCAACGGAAGAAGCGGGTGGTGATCAAGGTAATGGGCGAGTAGGCTCAGCGATGGCGCGCGAATTTCCGGACACGCCCGTGATTGGCGTAGGGGCCGTCGTGCTTCAGCACGGCAACGTGCTGCTCGTCAAACGCGCGCATGAACCTCGCAAAGGCGAATGGTCCCTTCCGGGCGGACTCGTGGAGCTTGGCGAGTCACTCGCTGACGCGACCCGGCGCGAGGTGCGGGAAGAGACGGGCCTCGACGTCGACGTCGGTCCGCTGATCGAAGTCTTCGACCGAATTCACCACCGCGACGACCGCGTGCAGTATCACTTCGTGATTGCCGACTATCTCTGCGTGCCCCGAGGCGGCAACCTTGCCGCCTCAGACGACGCCGACGATGTGGCCTGGGTCAGTCTCGACGACCTCGACGCTTATGGCGTGAACGAACACGCGATGCGCGTGATCCGTCGGGGACTTGCGATGGACGCTCACGCGAACGTGCCTGAAGTGCCGAGGGTGCCGGACGTGCCTAAGGGTGCTGGTGCATAGGAGTGCCAGGTGCACTAGTGCCTGAGGTGATCGTGCTTGCGATGCTTGCGGGAATCCTTGCACGTCGCAGGGCACCCGAGGCACGCTAAGCACCAATGCACCCCAGTCACCGAACCTTAGGCACCCAGGCACCCAGGCACCATAGGCACCTTACAAACTTTGAACGTGTAACTTGTAACTAGTAACTTACCGTCATGACCGTTTCCCGTGCTGCTGCCTGGCAGCTGCTGACCGAATGGACGCAGAGCGAGAGCCTTCGCAAGCACGCGCTCGCCGTCGAGGCCGCCGTCCGCGGATACGCACGCAAGTTTGGGGAGAACGACGAAGAGTGGGGCGTCGTGGCACTCCTCCACGACTTCGACTACGAACGGTACCCGACACTCGGTGACCATCCGAACAAAGGCTGCGAGCACCTGAAAACGCTCGGCTATCCCGACTGGGTGACGCGTGCGATTCTGTCGCACGCCGCGGAGATTACCGGTATTCAGCCCGAGACGCCGCTCGAACGAACGCTGGTCGCGTGCGACGAGCTGGCCGGATTCGTGACCGCGGCCGCGCTCGTCCGACCATCGAAGAGCGTGCTCGATCTCGAGGCTTCGTCGGTCATCAAGCGCATGAAGGACAAGGCGTTCGCCCGCCAGGTGCCCCGCGATCACCTGCGCCGTGGGGCGGAGCTCATGAGCCTCCCGCTCGACGAGCACGTCGCCAACGTCATTACCTTCATGCGCGCAGAAGCCGACGCGCTTGGCCTGCGGGGGACGCTGTAGGGAGGCCGTCGTCGGCCGCCCGCCTGCAACCTTTCCTACCCGCTTCCGTATACTCTGAGAGCATGCCGGAGGTGATCGACGGCCAGCCACCGTCGCCCAGTCCTCAGTCCGTGATCGGCGGGGGCCCCGCTCAGCAGACGTCCTTCACAGGCCCGGTGGTTCAGTGCGATCGCGTGAGCGTTCGCTATGGCAAAAACTGGGCGCTCAAGGATGTGACCGCCGAGTTTTTGCCCGGCGCGGTCGGCCTGCTCGGCCCCAACGGTGCTGGCAAGAGCACGCTCATCAAGACTCTGCTTGGCTTCATCAAGCCCGACCAGGGGCGCATGACCGTGCTCGGTCTGGATGTGGCGAAATCGCCGTTGGAGGTGCGCGCACGAATTGGTTACATGCCCGAGAGCGACGCGCACGTGCCCGGCATGAATGCCGTGTCGTTCGTCGCCTACTGCGCCCAGCTCTCCGGTCTACCGGTCGCCGACGCGATGCAACGTGCTCACGAGGTCCTGTACTACGTTGGGTTGGGGGAAGCGCGCTATCGCAACGTCGAGACCTATTCGACCGGCATGAAGCAGCGGATCAAGCTGGCGCAAGCGCTGGTCCATGATCCCGACCTCCTGTTTCTGGACGAGCCCACCAACGGCATGGACCCGAAGGGCCGCGACGAGATGCTCGCCTTGATTCGCGATCTCGCCGAGAACAAGGGCGTCAACCTCATACTCTCATCGCACTTGCTGCCAGACGTCGAGTACACGTGCGACCACGTCGTGGTCGTGGACAAAGGGAGCGTGGCCGCGGCCGGCCCAATCGATGCGCTGAAGGGGCCCGCCGGACGAGTCTACGAGCTTCGCATCAAGGGAGATACCGCGCGGTTCATCGGCGTTCTGCGGGGCGAGGGCTATGAATGCCATGACACCGAAGATGACGTGATGCGAGTATTCGTGCCCGGCACGACTGAAGAAGGCGCGCGGGTGCTGTTTGGCCTGGCGTCTCGCGAGCGTGCCCAGATTCGGCACCTGCGACCGAGCGTCCCAACACTCGAGGACGTCTTTGCGCGGGCGGTGGGGGAGGACTAGCCCCGAGTGCCTATTCACGACCAGGGCTATCGTCGATACCTCGGCTCTCGCGCGGCTGTTGGTACGTCGTGGCAGGTCATCACGCGAGCGGGCATCATGACGGTGCTCGGCAAGCGTCGCTTTCTTGGTCTGCTGCTGATTGCGTGGGCGCCCTTCGTGGTTCGCGCCGTGCAGGTGTACGTGGCGGCCAACTTCCAGCAGGCATCGTTTCTGGCGCCGAAGGCCGAAACGTTTTTCGAGTTTCTCGGTCAGCAGGGCGTCTTCGTCTTTTTCATCACGATCTATGTCGGGGCCGGGTTGATCGCGAATGATCGCCGGGCCAATGCTCTCCAGGTCTACCTGTCGAAGCCGCTCACCCGTGCCGAATACGTGGCGGGCAAGCTGGCCATTCTGTTTCTGTTCCTGATTGGTGTGACCTGGTTGCCCGCCATCATGCTGCTGTTCGTTCAGATCTTGTTTGCTGGCAGCCTGACCTTCGTGCGCGACAACCTCTTTTTGATTCCCGCCATTACGTTGTTCTCGTTGTTGCAGGTGCTGGTGGCGTCGACGTCCATGCTGGCGCTTTCCTCGATGTCGAAGAGCAGCCGATTTGTCGGCGTCATGTACGCGGGCTTGATCTTCTTCACCAGTGCGCTCTTCAACGCGATTCGCGGTATCACGGGCAATACATCCTTTGCCTGGATTTCGCCGACCGAGACGCTCGATCAGTTGGGACACATGATTTTCAGGCTTCAGCCGAACTTCCAACTGTCTCCAGCCATTGCGGTGCTCGCGCTGGTCGTGCTCGTCGCCGGCTCGTTCTGGATTCTCGAACGGCAAGTGCGGGGCGTGGAGGTGGTGCAGTGAGTTCGGCGGTTCCCGGTCTCCAGCCGCCAGTTCCCGGCGATCAACGGGCAATCGATGATCGCCGGGCGCCATCGGGCAACAGCACACCGGCGACCGGAGACCGGCAACCGGAGACCTCTCGATCCGCCATCGTCCAGGCCACCCAGCTATCGAAGTGGTACGGTCAGGTCAGCGGTCTCAACGATGTCACCGCCGCGATTCCTCCAGGCATTACGGGCCTGCTGGGACCGAACGGCGCAGGCAAGTCCACGTTCATGAAACTGATGACCGGTCAGCTCAAGCCGAGCAAGGGCACCATCACGGTATTTGGCGAGCCGGTCTGGTCCAATCCGCGGGTGTTCGCGCGCATCGGCTTCTGTCCGGAGCAGGACGCCTTCTACGATCGCATGACCGGGCTCGAGTGGGTGACGGCGCTCGTGCGGTTGAACGGGTGGTCGGATAGCGAGGCACAAACCGCGGCGCACGAGGCGCTGTCGAAGGTCGATCTCCTCGATGCCTCGAACAAGAAGATTGGCGCCTACAGCAAGGGGATGCGGCAACGCGTCAAGCTCGCGCAGGCGCTCGTGCACGATCCGGAACTGTTGATTCTGGACGAGCCACTGAGCGGAATGGACCCGTTGATGCGGCGGCGCTCCATTCGCTTCATCAAGGACTGGGCTCGCGCTGGCAAGCACATCATCGTGTCCAGCCACATCCTGCACGAAATCGAATCGATGACGTCCAACATCCTGCTGATCAACAACGGCCGGATTCTGGCGGAGGGCAACGTCCACGCGATTCGCGATCTCATCGACACGCATCCCCATACGGTTTATGTCCGAGGGGCCGACCCGCGCGCGCTCGCCCGCCGCTTTCTCGCCGAAGACGATGTGCTCAGTCTGCGGTTCGAGCCGGGAGCGGTCGTCGTCGAGACCGCCAGGCCTGACGACTTCTATGCGCGACTGACCGCCCTCGCCGCGGCGGGCGAAGCTGGAGGCATCGACGAGGTCACATCGCCGGACGACAACCTGCAGGCCGTGTTCCGCTACCTGGTGAAGCAATGAGGGATCGCGCGCTGTCGTTCTGGGGCGCGTCACGCCGGGTCTTTGATCTTTCCCTCGGCGAGATGCTGTGGTCGCGGCGCACGATCTTCATGGCGCTCGTCGTTGGCGGTCCCGTCATCCTGGCGATCATCGTGCGCTTGCTCGAAGCGTTCGGCATGCCGGCGCTGCGCGTCAATGGTCAGCGAGTGGGCGGGATTGGCGTCTTCGGTGTGATGATTTGGATGCTCTTCCTGCGGTTCGTGATCCCGGTGCTCGGAGTGTTCTACGGCACCGCATTGATGGCGGACGAGATCGAAGACAAAACAATCACGTACCTCTTTACTCGGCCGATCCCTCGAGGGGCCGTCCTGGTCGGGAAGTATCTTGCGTATCTGGCCTGCACCTCGCTGGTTGTGCTGCCGTCGGTGATGGTCGTTTACTTCCTGCTGGTCCGATTCAGCGAAATTCCTTCCACGTTTGGGCAGTTGCTGACCGACCTCGGTTTGCTGGCGTTGGGCCTTGCCGTCTATGGTGCCGTTTTCGCCTTGGTTGGCGCCTTCTTCAAGCGGCCCCTGGTCATCGGCCTCGTCTTTGCGTTCGGGTGGGAACAGGTCGCGATGGTCATGCCGGGCTACATGAAACGGTTTACCATCGCCTACTACATCCAGTCCCTGGTGCCCCATGCGATGCCGGGGGATGGGGTGGTCAACATGCTGCAGGGGCTGTTCCGGGACTCGCCGCCGGTCGCGGTCGCGCTCACGTGGCTGGGCGTCTATCTCGTTGTTTTTCTATATCTTGCGGCCAGAACCGTGGAGCGGAAAGAGTATGTGCTGGAGCAATAGTGGGAACTGGCGCCTTTTCGTCCCAAGGTTTTGCAACTCTTTGGGAACCCGAGAGTTAGCCTGATCCGTATAATCCAACAGGGGAAGGTTTCGCCGATGTCCAACAAGACGCGGTATTTCGTGATCACGGCAGGTGCCATTCTGGCCATCGGGCTGACCACGGGTTTGGTCGCCTCCTTCATGGGTGGATTGCCAGTCGCGTTCTCGCGAGCAGCCGGCCCTGACGAGCTCCAGTACGTGCCCGCTGAGGCAGCGGTCGTGGCTTATGCCAACGTCCGCGACGTCATGAACTCCAACTTCCGTGAGCGGTTCCGCAGGTTCGAGCCGGACACACAGGAGCGCGACGAGTTCGAAGCGAAGACCGGCGTCAACATCGAAGAGGACATTCATACCGTGGTCGCCGCGCTGATGCCCGGCGCCGTGAGCGGATCGGACTGGAATCACGACAAGGGTGTGCTGGTGATCGCGCGCGGCCGCTTCGAGCCGGCGCGCCTCGAGGCGCTGGCTCTCGAGCACGGCGGGACGGTTGAGGATTACCAGGGCAAGCGGCTGCTGACGCACGTCAAGGACAGCGGCGAACCAGATATGGCGGTGGGCTTCCTCGAATCGGATCTGATCGCACTCGGCGGTTATACCGCCATCAAGCAGGCGATCGATGCCAGCACCGGCAAGAACATTGTCTCGAACACCGAGCTGATGCGGCAAATCAACGATCTCGAAACCAGCAGCGCCTGGGCCGTTGGTCGCTTCGACGCGATCGCGAACGCCGGGCAGATTCCCAGCGAAATTCAATCCCACCTGCCGGCCATTCAATGGTTCTCGGCCGCCGGCCACGTCAACGGCGGCGTGAGCGGCATCTTCAAAGCCGAAGCCCGAGACGATGCCTCCGCGCAGAACCTGCGCGACATGCTGCGCGGTTTTGTCGCCCTCGCCAAGATGCAAGCCGAGTCACGACCCGAAATCAAGACCATGGTTGATTCGGTCCAGTTGTCGGGCGAAGGGAAGAACGTCGCGATCGCCTTCACCATCCCCTCAGAGTTGTTCGACGTGCTGGAAGCCTTGGGCCATCAGCATCAGCGTCACTTCGAACCCCGATAGTAACTGCGCCTACAATCGACGGTCTGGCCCACGATGGGGACACCCATCGTGGGCTTTTTCACGTTAAGTCTCAACCGTGGTTCTCAACGGTGGTTCTTGACGATGGTTCTTCACAAAGGTTCGAGGGCGGTTCTTGAACCCGCGTTTCGAACCATCGAAGAACCAACGTTGAGAACCCTCGTGAAGAACCCTCGTGTAGTAGACTTTGCGCCGTGTCCGAGTACGTGTTCTTCTATGGCACTCTCATGACACCCTTCAACCGCCCGGGGCGTCAGCGTGTCGATGCCGACATGTCGTTCGTCGGCTTGGGCATCGTGCGCGCCGCCCTCTTCGACCTTGGCATTTACCCCGCCGCGGTCCCCGCCGACGATGGCAGCATCGTGCGGGGCGAGGTGTATCGAATGCACGATTCGTCAACGGTACTGGCAGCGCTTGACGAGATTGAGGGATATCGTCCGAATGAGCCCGAGCAGAGTCTGTATCTGCGCACGCTCATCGACGTCAACCTCGACTACGGGCGCGTTGAGCGGGCCTGGGTCTACTTCTACAACGCGCCACTCGGTCGCGCGCAGCGGATTGAATCCGGCGACTACCTCGAGCACCTGAATATCAAGCACGCCGCCGAGCCGCAGTGACCTCGGCCTCTCTCGCCCCGCCGGAGGCGGGGCAAAACCAACACCGCCACTAGCGAGGCGGAGCCCCGCCAGCCATGCTTGGCGGTCTGAGGCGCAGCCTCGCTAGTTAGTGACGCTGGGCGCGAGTGGGCAGGACCGCCGGAAGTGTTGCGGGGCTTGGTTCGACGCCTGCTGGACCAAGCGCGGAAACCTCGCTGTCCTTCACGTATGACAGCACCGGGATTCCCGCAGTCGCCGGATCGAGCCGGAGCATCGTGAGCAACTGGAAGCCCATTACGTCCTCCAGATCCAAACTGACGATGACGAGATCCGGTTTGAGGGCGGCAATGGTCGCGTACGGCTCATCGGTGGTATCGACGAATTCCACCACGTACGCTCGGCCGTCGAGCACAGGCTCTACGACCGTGAGGGCGTCTGCGCCGCCACCGACAAGAACGGCGAGTTGCCGGTTGGCGTCACGGGGAAGCGGGTTTGGCGTCATATCGACCTCGACCGCAAGACCTTCAAGAAACGCGCCATCCCATTGACCAGGTGCTTTCGAGCAATCGCCAGCAAATGCCCGCAAGCGAAAATTTGGTGTCAAGGGGAGATGTCCCCCCGTGCCGGGGCGATTGTGCGTTTCGACCCACCCAGTAAGATCTGCCCATGTCAACGACCACGAATGTGACCTTCCATAACTACATTGATGGCCAATGGAAGGCCTCGGTTTCCGGCAGCACGTTCGAGAATCGCAATCCCGCTAATACTGACGACCTGATCGGGCTGTTTCCAGACTCGACGAGCAGCGAGGCCGAAGCAGCCATCCACGCCGCCCGCCGCGCCTACGACACGTGGCGCCTCGTCCCAGCGCCCAAGCGAGCCGAACTGCTGTTCCGCGCCGCCCAGCTCCTGGTCGAGAGGAAGGAGCCGTTGGCCCGCGACATGACGCGGGAGATGGGCAAAGTGCTCGACGAAACTCGTGGCGACGTCCAGGAAGCGATCGACATGACGTATTTCATCGCGGGCGAGGGACGCCGGATGTACGGTCAAACGGTCCCCTCCGAGCTGCCCGACAAGTACGCGATGTCGGTGCGACAGCCGCTCGGCGTGTGCGCCATCATCACGCCCTGGAACTTCCCGATGGCAATCCCATCGTGGAAGATCATTCCCGCGCTCGTCTGCGGTAACACCGTCGTCTTCAAGCCCTCTGAACTGACACCGCTTTCGGGACTCAACTTCGTACGGGTCCTGGAGGAGGCCGGTATCCCACCGGGCGTCGTGAACCTGGTGACCGGTGGCCCAGCCGTCGGCGAACTCCTGACGACCCATCCCGATATATCGGTCGTATCGTTCACGGGCTCCACAGCGGTCGGACGCCTGGTCAATCAGAACGCCGCCCCGTCCTTCAAGAAGGTCCACCTCGAGATGGGGGGCAAAAACTGCATCATCGTGCTCGACGATGCCAACCTCGAGCTGGCGCTCGAGGGGTGTTTGTGGGGTGGGTTCGGCACGACCGGGCAGCGCTGCACGGCTGCGAGCCGCGTGATTGTGCACGACAAGGTGCACGATCAGTTCGTGCAGCGATTCGTCGCTCGAGCACGAGCCCTGCGCGTGGGTGATGGCAGCAGGCCCGACACCCAGGTCGGTCCGTCCATCAGCGAGAAGCAGCTCGACAAAGTAATGGGCTACGTAAGGATCGGACGCGAGGAGGGGGCCACGCTGTCGTGTGGTGGTCGGCGGCTGACTGACGGCGCCCTCGCGCGTGGCCACTTTCACGAGCCGACAATCTTCACCAACGTCACACCCGCAATGCGGATAGCGCGGGAGGAGATCTTCGGCCCAGTCGTCTCGGTTCTGAAGTGTGCGTCTCTGGATGAAGCCATCGCCATCGGCAACGATGTGATGTACGGCTTGTCCGCGTCCCTCTATACGCAGGACGTCAATCGGGCGTTTCGCGCGATGCGTGAGATGTACACCGGCATCTTCTATGTCAATGCGCCGACGATCGGCGCTGAGGTTCATCTGCCATTTGGCGGCACGAAGGCGACGGGCAACGGCCACCGCGAAGCCGGCACCGCCGCGCTCGACGTCTTCTCGGAGTGGAAGTCGATCTACATCGACTTCAGTGGGAAGCTTCAGCGGGCGCAGATAGACAATCAATAGGGCGCCCTGTGCCCTATGCCCTATTGATATGATCAGTAGTTATGGCTGCGCGTGACGTCGTCATTCTTGGAGCGGCGCGGACTGCGATCGGGCGGTACGGCGGGTCGCTGAAGGACGTTCATCCGGCGGAGCTCGGAGCAGTGGCGACGCGGGCAGCCCTCGAACGTGCAGGCGTTGCGGCTGACGAAGTAGACGAGGTCATCATGGGCCACGCCCGCCAGGCGGGCTCGGGCCCGAATCCGGCCAGGCAGGTCGGCCATCGCGCCGGCCTGCGGTTCACGACTCCCGCGCAAACCATCAACAAGGCGTGCGCCTCGGGAATGCAGGCCATTGCGGGCGCTGCGCAGAGCATTCTTCTCGGCGAATCGGAGTGTGTCGTTGCCGGCGGAATCGAGTCGATGAGCCGCATGCCGTATCTCATCGACGGCACCCACGCCCGTTGGGGTCATCGCATGGGGAACTTCCCCTTGGTCGATGCGATGTACCGCGATGGCTTTCAGGATCCGCTCTCGGGGCTGGTCATGGGGGAGACGGCGGAGGTCCTCGCGCGGCAATACGGGATTACGCGCGAGGAGTCCGACCAGTTTGCACTCGAAAGCCAGCTGAAGGCCGAAGCCGCACAGAAGGCGGGACACTTTCGACGCGAGATCGTGCCGATTACGTTGCCGGCCGAAGGATCGCGGAAAGCCGCCGGGCCCATAATCTTCGATACCGACGAGCACCCGCGTCACGGCACGACACGCGAGGCGCTAGCGAAACTGCCGTTGGCTTTTCCTCAGGGCGACGGGAAAACAGGAATCATCACCGCTGGATCGTCCTCGGGCATCACCGATGGCGGCGCGGCCCTCGTGCTGGCGTCCGACCAATGGGCCGCCGATCGTGGACTGACGCCCCTCGCGCGCATCGCGGGGTGGGCCAGCGCTGGTGTCGAACCACGCATCATGGGGATCGGACCGGTGCCCGCGATCGAGAAGCTGCGACAGCGGTCGGGCCTCGATGTCTCGCTGTTCGAGTTGGTCGAAATCAACGAAGCCTTTGCCGCACAGGTGCTCGCCGTGTTGAAGGACGTGGACATTCCGCGCGAGAAGGTCAACGTCAACGGCGGGGCGATCGCTCTAGGTCACCCCATCGGCTGTACCGGTGCGCGGATTGTGGTGACGCTGTTGTACGAGATGGAGCGCCGTCAGGTGGGCTGCGGTCTGGCCACCCTCTGCGTGAGCGGCGGAATGGGGATGGCGATGGCGGTGGAGAGGCTGTGACGGGACGGAGTTTCCAGTTGTCAGTTGCCAGTTCAAAGAAGCCATGCCTTTGAACTGACAACTGGTAACTGGAAACTGACATGAGCATGCGAATCGCAGTCATTCCCGGCGACGGCATCGGCAAGGAGGTGACGGCCGAGGCCGTCAAGGTCCTCGAAGCCGTTGCCCGCCTGGCGGGCAAGTCTCTGGATCTCGTTCACCTGCCGTGGAGCGCTGATCACTTGCTCGCCACTGGTGAAACGTTGCCGGCCGATGGCTATCGTCGGCTGCGTGACGAGTTCGAGGCCATCTTCGTCGGAGCGCTTGGTGATCCGCGCGTACCCGACAACCGTCATGCGCGCGACATCCTGCTCGGCACCCGGTTCGAGCTCGACCTCTACGTCAACTATCGACCGGTGCGACTGCTCGACGATCGATTGTGTCCACTGAAGGACCGGACGCGTCGTGACGTGAATTTCGTCGTGTTTCGCGAGAACACCGAAGGTGTATATGTCGGCGTGGGCGGGCGCTTCAAGGCGGGCACCGAGGATGAGATCGCCTTGCAGGAGGAAGTCAACACCTTCAAGGGTGTGCACCGCATCGTGCGTCACGCGTTCGAGTACGCAGCTGCGAGTGGACTGACCAAGGTCTGCATGGCGGACAAGAGCAACGCCATGCAGCAGGGGCACGCCTTGTGGCAGCGTGTGTTCAAGCAGGTAGCAAGCGAGTACCCCGGCATCCACGCGACGCATCTGTACATCGATGCTCTGGCGATGTTCCTGGTGAAGGATCCGGGGCAGTTCGAGGTCATCGTCACCAACAACCTGTTCGGCGACATCATCACCGACATCGGAGGCGCGCTTCAGGGTGGACTCGGCATGGCCGCGTCGGGCAACTTGCATCCCGGCCGCACCTCGTTGTTCGAGCCTGTGCACGGCTCAGCGCCGCCGCTGGCGGGGAAGAATATCGCCAACCCGATGGGCGCGATTCTGTCGACCGCGCTGATGCTCGAAACGCTGGGATGGCAGCAGGAGGCGGAGGCCATCGAGCGAGCGGTCGAAGCTGCGGTTCATCAAGGGCGAACCACCACGGACATTGGCGGTGCGCTGGGAACGAGAGAGGTTGGCGATTGGATAGCTCAATCTGCAGTGATCAGTGATCAGTGATCAGGCTAACGCGGATCACTGCCCACTGATCACAGCCCACTGATCGAAGAGGGAATCATGCCAAAGGAAGTCTTCATCATCGGGGGTGCGCGGACACCCATGACGGAATACGTCGGGGCACTCAAGGATGTGTCGGCACTCGAACTGGGGGCGATCGCGGCGCGGGGCGCCCTCGACAAAACCGGCGTCAGGCCCGAATGGGTTGATCATGTCGTCGTTGGCAACGTCTTGCAAACGAGCAGCGACGCGATTTACGGCGCGCGTCACGTGGCGCTCAAGGCGGGCGTTCCCATTGACGTACCAGCGCTGACCGTCAACCGGCTCTGCGGGTCGGGAATACAGGCGGCCGTCAGTGGCGCACAACTGGTCCAGCTCGACGAGGCCGACATCGTGTTGACCGGCGGCATCGAGAACATGAGCCAGGCGCCGCACGTGATGCGTGGGCTCCGGTCGGGCCTGCGACTCGGGCAAGGCAAGCTCGAGGACTACTTGTATGAGGCACTCCTCGATCCCTATTGCGGCCTGTTCATGGCGCAGACGGCTGAGAAGTGTGCTGGCAAGTACGGTATTTCGCGCGAAGAGCAGGACGGCTTCGCCCTGCGCAGCCAGCAGCGAGCGGCGGCCGCCTGGCGGGAATGCCGGTTCAAGGACGAAGTGGTTCCGGTCGAGATCAAGACTCGCAAGGGCGTCACGGTCGTCGACCGGGACGATCACATGCGACCGGATACCACACTCGAGGGGCTCGCGAAGTTGCCCGCGGCGTTTTCGAAGGACGGCACCGTCACCGCCGGCAATGCCAGCGGCATCGTGGATGGCGGCGCGGCGCTGATGCTCGCGTCGGACCAGGCGGTTCGCGAGAAGGGACTGAAGCCGATGGCGCGGCTGGTGGCTTGGGCCGCCGTGGGAGTCGACCCCGCGTTCATGGGCATGGGGCCCGCGCCCGCCACCCGTAAAGCCCTCGATCGCGCCGGGCTGAAGCTGGCAGACCTGGACTTGATCGAGGTGAACGAAGCCTTTGCCGGTCAGTACCTCGCGGTTGAGAAGGAGCTTGGCCTCGATCGAGAGAAGGTCAACGTCAACGGTGGCGCCATTGCGCTTGGTCATCCCCTCGGGATGAGTGGTACTCGCTTGCTGTTGACCGTCACGAACGAACTGCGCCGGACAGGCAAGCGTTATGGACTAGCGACCGCGTGCATTGGCGGTGGGCAGGGCATCGCCGCCATCGTGGAGGCGCTGTAAATGGCGATCAAGACGGTGGGTGTGTTGGGCTGTGGGTTGATGGGCGCGGGCATCGCGCAGGTCGCCGCGGCCGCCGGCTTCAAGACTAC
This sequence comes from uncultured Acidobacteriota bacterium, assembly GCA_963802675.1. Classification (GTDB taxonomy): domain Bacteria; phylum Acidobacteriota; class Vicinamibacteria; order Vicinamibacterales; family UBA2999; genus JACCSI01. The sequence goes on along the minus strand of CAWDJL010000009.1, from coordinate 335,086 downwards.
GGTGCTCGAGGTGAACGATGGAGTGCTGCAGAAGGGACTGGGCCGAATCGACAGGTTCCTGAGCGACGGCGTCGCCAAGGGGAAGGTTGCGGCTGCCGATCGCGAGAAGACGCTCGCGAACCTGAAGGGCACCACTGCCTACGCGGATCTGAAAGACTGCGACCTGGTCATCGAAGCCATCGTCGAGAACGTCGAAGTCAAGCGGCAGGCTTTCGCACAGGTCGAAGCCCTGGTTGGGCCGCACTGCCTGATCGCGTCGAACACCTCCTCGCTTGTGCATCACCGAGCTCGCCGCCGCTACGAAGCGACCAGACAAGGTGGGCGGCCTCCACTTCTTCAACCCCGTGCCGCTCATGAAGCTCGTCGAGGTCGTTCGCGCCTTGACGACGAGCGATGCGACCTACACCGAGTTGTTCGCATTCGCGCAGGCGATCGGTAAGGAACCCATCACGGCGCCCGACAAGGGCGGCTTCATCGTCAATCGGCTGCTGGTGCCCTACTTGCTCGACGCGATTCGCTGCGTCGAAGAAGGCCTTGGTACGGTCGAGGACATCGACAAAGGGATGAAGCTCGGATGCGGACACCCGATGGGTCCGCTCACGCTGCTGGACTTCGTGGGGCTCGACACGACGTACTACATCGCCAACATCATGTTCGACGAGTTCCGCGAGACGCGCTTCGCACCGCCACCGCTGTTGAAGCGGATGGTGCTCGCCGGGCACTTAGGGAAGAAGAGCGGCAAAGGGTTTTACGCGTACTCTTGAAACGCATAGCGCTAAGAGAGCGCGCCATGCGATGCGATAATGTGGCCGATCTTGACTGCGACAAAGCATCGCAGACATGCGTTGAGCGTCGCACTCGCCTTGACTTGCGGTGTCATCGGGGCATGCCGACAGGGCAGCGAGGGCGGTTCGATATCCAGCGCACCAGCGCGCAATGAGGTGTCGGTTCCGTCGGGCATGGTGCGGATTCCTGCCGGGACCTTCCGCATGGGCACACTTGACGGCCCCAGCCACGAGACGCCGGTACATGAAGCGGAGATCCAGTCGTTCTTCATGGACCGAACTGAGGTTACTGTGGGTGACTTCGCTCAGTTCGTTGAGATCACTGGGTACAAGACGGAAGCCGAGTCGATTGGTTGGTCCGGCGTGTTCGACCCCGAACAGCATCGCTGGGGGCCGGTGAAGGGAGCGACTTGGCGATACCCTGATGGTCCCGCTCACGCACCGGCGTCGGCTAGCGAACCCGTCACGCAGGTGTCATGGAACGACGCACAGGCCTACGCCAAGTGGGCTGGTAAGCGCCTGCCGACCGAGGCGGAGTGGGAGTACGCGGCACGCGGCGGCGTGGATCAGTCGCCGTATGTCTGGGGGCGCGAATTGCGGCCTGGGGGGCATCCGGTTGCGAACTGGTGGCAGGGCTCGTTTCCGGAGAAAGACACCGGGGAAGACGGGTTCCGTGGGCGCGCGCCTGTCGGTCGTTTCGCGCCGAATGCATTCGGCCTCGTTGACGTAATCGGCAACGTCTGGGAGTGGTGTGCGGATTGGTACGGCGAGCACTACTACGCGCAGAGTCCGCGGCTGTCGCCCTCTGGGCCTGCAACAGGCATTGAGCGCGTGATGCGCGGCGGGGCCTGGATGTGCAGCGAGAACTACTGCACGAATTATCGCCCGGGAGCTCGCAGCCACGCGACGCCGGACACCGGCTTGAACAACACGGGATTTCGGCTCGTGCGTGACATCACGCCGGAATAACGTCGAAGTTGGGGCGTTGTTTGGAACGTAACATACGGCTGCGGTATCGCCAGGCTGAGGCACACTTTGAAGACTCCGCTATTCGTTTATGTGGCCGCAATTCTGACAACCGCTTGTGCCGCGCCAGGCGAAACTCAGAACGATGCTCCACCGCCCGCCCAACCGCGCCGACCGAACATCGTCATGGTGCTCGTCGACGACATGCGCTGGGATGAGATGCGGGTTGCCGGCCATCCGTTCATCGACACGCCGAATATGGACCGGCTTGCGCGCGAAGGGGCGCGTTTCACGAACGCATTCGCCACGACGCCACTCTGCTCTCCGAGCCGGGCAAGCTTTCTGACAGGCCAGTATCCGCACACCAACGGCATCATCGACAACACCGCTCGACCAAGCCACAGCCTCCGAGTATTTCCCTTGGAACTTCAGCGCGCCGGCTACCGCACGGGGTTCTTTGGCAAGTGGCACATGGGAAATGACGACAGCCCTCGCCCAGGATTCGACCACTGGGTCGCTATGCCAGGACAAGGGGACGCGATCGACCCCTCACTGAATGTCGACGGCGAACGCGTGCACGCGAAGGGTTACACGACCGACTTGCTCACCGACTATGTCGAACGGTTCATGGACCGTCCTTCGGATCGTCCGTTCCTCGTGTACTTGGCGCATAAGGCCATCCATCCCAATGTGATTCAGCGCGACGATGGGAGCTTGGTACCGATCCCTGGACAGCCCGGTGGCTTTGTTGCCGCGGATCGCCACCGCGGTCGCTACGTCGGTCGGACCATGCCCCGGCGCGCAAGTGCTTTCAAGCCGCCGCTTGGGAAACCTGCGCTGCTTCGCCAGATTGACCAGCTGCCTCCGCTCGGCCCGAAGACCGCCACATCTGATGACGAGATCAGAGGTCGTCTGGAGATGTTGCTCGGCGTCGACGATAGCTTGGGGCGGATCCTTGCGGCCTTGGAGCGCAAGGGGATGCTGAATGACACAATGGTCGTGTTTACAAGCGACCACGGATACTTCTACGGCGAGCACGGACTCAATGAAGAGCGCCGCCTGGCGTACGAAGAGACGATCCGAATTCCGCTCGTGATCCGCTATCCGCCACTGGCGATGGCGGGCTCGACACCGCCGGAGATGGCTCTAAGCCTCGATATCGCCCCCACTCTCCTGGAGGCGGCCGGACTCCAGCCTGCCGCTGAAATCCAGGGCCGCTCCCTTGTGCCGGTGCTAAGAAAAGAGGCACGCGAATGGCGCGCGTCGTTTCTCATCGAGTACTACACCGACACCGTGTTTCCGCGCATTCGGAACATGGGCTACGTGGCGGCTCGAACCGCGAGGCACAAGTACATCAACTACCGCGAGCTTCAGGGGATGGACGAGCTCTACGATCTCGACAACGATCCCTACGAAGAGACGAACATCATTGACCGTTCAGACGCGCGTGAGACTCTTCAGCAAATGCAGGCTGAACTGCGGCGTTTGATCGAGCAGACCCGGTACGCGGCGCCCGCGCCTGCCGTCAACCCCGCACCGCGATAAGCACCGACCGCGCTCCCTAACGCGTGGTCATGACTCGATCACATCTTGCGTCGTTGGAAGATGAGGGACCCTGCCGGTCGAGAGCGCTCAGAAAGCCAAGTGGCCATATCGAGGATCGGATTCGGAGAATGACATGACGACTCGAGGCTCGATCAGCGCGTGGGCGATTCTCGTATGTGCCACCATCAGCTCAGTCTCTGCCCAGCAGCCAGCCGCTTCGGAGGGGAGACGTCCACTCGAGGCTCCGAAGGTGGCGCAAGAGATAGCCGCGGAGGTGCTGGCCTTCGAGCGTGAGATCGAGGCGGCTGTCGTCCGAGGTGATGTCGGCTTCGTGGATGCCGCATCGGCGCCAACCTTTACTTTTACACATGGTGATGGGTGGACCACAGGCGGCGCGCCGCTCCGCGTCGACAGCCGGGCCGATTGGTTGGCGACGGTGGCGAAAGCAGCCTATGCATCACGCGTCCTTGACTCAGTCAAGACCGAAGTGCATGGAGATGTCGTAATCACGTACGGGCGCTACGTTGGCCGCTTCAAGAACGCCCCGCCTGGACGTCGGCAGTTCACCGTCTGGTACGAGCGAGTGTTCGCAAAGCGCAACGGAAAATGGCAGTACCTCTCGCATCGCACAGTTGACGGACCCACCTACGACAAAGACTGATCCCGCGTACGACGGCGGTCGCAAAGAAGGTGAGCCGCCGCGGCTAGAGCCGCACGTTACTCGCGATAAACGCCGCACTGTTTGCCGATGCCCACCGCCACATCGGTCATGCCTTGGCGACTGGGTGGGAGTAGACTGGCCGGCGACTTGGTTGCAACGTCCTAGCCTTTTGGCCCTCCCTCCTCGAGAGCGCCAGCGGTTCGACTGCAGCCACCGGAGAAAAGCATGAGTAAGTCGTCGCACGTCACACGTCGAACAGCGATTCGCGTCGCGATCGCTGGCGCGGTGGCGGCCGCCGCCGGCGCCACGCGTGCGCCACGCCAGCGGGGACATGGAACGAGGACACGTCGTACTTTGGCGACCGGCGGTTCCAATGGATGATCAACTTCCGCGTCCGCGACCTCAACAAGATGGTCGCTCAGCTTCGCGAACGAGGCATCACGGTCGAACTGGACTCTGAGCTCTACCCGAACGGACGCTTCGCCCGGCTGTCCGATCCCGAAGGCAACCCGACCCAACTTTGGCAGCCCGGCGGCAAGGATCCAGGCTGAGAACAGCGCGGCGTCGAACGTCGTGGTTTTCGTGCACCCGTTGACCTGCCTGCTCCGCCGTCAATCAGCTCGCTGCCCCGAAGCCACGGTAGTATTCGTGCTCTGGAGGACACATGGCCAAGACCAAGCGGAAGGTGAAGGGGACGTCGAGGGGTCGAAAGGCCACACGCGTCGCGAGGAAGCCCCAAAAGGTCTCCTGGCTGGCAAAGGGCTACCCCGTGTTGTCGTCGGTCACCCTGGTCGACGATTGCGCGCGGGCGATCGAATGGTACAGGAAGGTGCTCGGCGCCAAGCAACGGCTCCGCCTCGACATGCCGGATGGAAGGGTCGCGCACTGCGAGCTTGGGTTCGGCGACGCGGTTCTCATGATGGGAAGCCCGATGCCGCCGCAGTTCCCGCAGAGGAAGGCCAGCCTGGCGATCTACGTCAAGGACTGCGATGCGACCTACCACGAGGCGTTGAGCGCGGGCGCGCGCTCGCTGCAAGAGCCCACCGACCAGTTCTATGGCGATCGCAATGCGCGAGTCGAGGACCCTTTCGGCAATGAGTGGTCCGTCATGACCCACGTCAAGGACGTCAGTGAGAGGGAGATGAAGAAGGCGATGGCGCAGATGGGAAACGCTGGCTGATTGTCGCCCTCTGAGTCTCTGAGGCTTGTCCGTTACTGACGAAGCTTGCTCAGGAGCGCTTTCGCCTGCTCCTTGAATCTCCGGTCCTCTGGCGCCCAGTCGTCGCTGATGGGCGCCGCAAGGGCCGCGTCCAACGCTTTGCGCGCCTCGGCCGGTCGGTTCAGGGCGATGAGCGTTTCCGCCAGGAACAGGTGCGAAATGATGCTGTCAGGCGCGTAGGACAGCGCCTTACGCAAGTGCGTTTCTGACTTCCGCTTGTCGCCGCCAAAGAGTCCGGGCACTTTGTAGTACCAGCGGCCGAGCGCACGATCGGCCGATCCATCCAGATAGGGCGCGTCGATCTTCAGCACGCGCTCGAGCGCTTCGCGAACGGGTGTGCGGTAGCGAATGCCCTGACGGAGACCAAACGACTCGGCCAGCGCCCCCATACTCGCCGCCAACCAGAAGTGGCCATCGGGGCGCGAGGCGTCGATGGCAATCGCTTTTCGTGCCGCGGCCATGCCCGCTTCGAGGGCGGTTTGTCGCTCACGCTCAGGCAGGCCGTTGGTCCCCAACCAGTACTGCGCGCGCGCGAGCTTCCAGGCCGATTCGAAGTCCTTCGGGTTGCTCGTGAGTCGTTCGTTCCAGATCGCGGCGGCGCGTGTCGCGCTCGCCAGCACTTCGCGATCGCGATAGAGGGTGTCGGGATCGTCCTGCGCTGCTGCAGAGGCGGCGATCACCGCGATATAGAATACGAAAATGCAGGATCTCATCAGCCGCTTGCTGATGGAGCTTGGTGAGGATCCATCACGCGAAGGTCTGGTCAGGACCCCGCGGCGGGTGGAGACAGCGCTGAAGTTTCTCACGAGTGGCTATTCCGCCGACGTTGACAGCACTCTGAACGGCGCGCTGTTCAGCGTCGATTATAACGAGATGGTCATCGTGCGGGACATCGACTACTACAGCCTGTGCGAGCATCATCTGCTGCCGTTTTTCGGCCGCTGCCACGTCGCCTATATTCCGAATGGTCGGGTGATCGGGCTGAGCAAGTTGCCTCGACTGGTGGACATCTTTGCGCGGCGGCTGCAACTGCAGGAGCGCATGACCAACCAGATTGCTGAAACGCTCCGCACAAAAATCGATCCATTGGGTGTGGCAGTGGTCTGCGAGGGCACACACCTGTGCATGGCGATGCGAGGTGTGGAAAAGCAGAACTCCTACACGATCACGTCGGCGATGCTGGGGGCGTTCCGCGACAACGCCCGGACGCGCATGGAGTTTCTCGAGCTGCTGAAGCTGCGGACTCCAGTGATGGGTCCGCTGCTCGATCCGATGACGTCGGCTGGCGTGACGTGCCTCGATGAAGACTAGTCACGGAAACACCACGCGTAGCTTCCGCCTGAAGGCGGAAGCCACGGTGGCTGTTTGCTCTAGAACCTGAACGCCACGTTGAACCGCACGTTGCGCGGCCCGTATACCTGTGCCGGCGACAGGTACTGCGGCACGGTATTGACGGCGCCATTCGGGTCGCCGTTCTGCCGCAGATTGATCGTCCCGCTCAGCGTCCGCGCATCCCACACTGTGTTCGCGTTCCACATGTTGTTGAAGTCGACGGACCCTTCAAGGCTGCGGTTGCCGAAGTTGAAAACCTTGAAGACGCGCAGATCCATAACGGTTCGCGTCGGCAGTCGTTCGGAACCGAGCGGCTCGACGTTGACGGTGCTGTTACCGCCGACGGTCTGCGCGACTGACACCTGTCGCGTGACTGCTACGCCACTCTGCGAGTTGAAGTTGGCCGCCAGCCCGATGTCCCACCAGGTCGTCAGGTAGGTTCCGGTCAGCTTGAACTGGTGCGGCCGGTCGCCGATCTGGCCGTTGAAAAGCGCACCACCAATGTTCGCCTGTCCCGTCAAGGGGCCAGTGGCATTGATCAGGAAGTTCGGGTTCGTATTGACGCTCAACCCTTCGATGCGCGACTTCGAGAACGTGTAGCCGGCGAGCAATTGCCAGCGGTTCGACATCCGCTTGGTCGCCGTGATCTCCAGCCCCTTGTAGGTCTGGAGGGCGGTTCGGTCGTTGGTGAAGTAGGTCTGGTTCACTGCCGTCGAGGTCCGGTTGTAGAACTGGAACGTGCCATCGTCGGGGGTGCCCGCAATGCCGTCGCGCCCGTTGTCGGGCCGAGTGGTCAGGAACGTGTCGTAGGGGCTCGCCGGGTTCGACGTGGCCTGCGGGTTCTTTTCACGGCGGTAGGTGAAGACCGTGCTCAACCGGACTGCTGGAATCAACTCGTGGTCCACCCCGACCGTGTACTCGTCCGTGTACGGTCGGCTGTAGTCCGGATCGAACGAGATGGTGGAGGTGTCGACTCTCGTAATGACCCCGGTCCCGGTCTGCTGCTCACCGAGTTGGAATCGCTGGTCGCCATTCGCGTCAATCCAGGTGAACTGTTCCTGATAGTTACCGTTGGGATTTGCCGCATCCAGCGGCCCTCCGGCGCCGGCGACGATGTAATAGTAACGACCGGCTGACGTCTTGAGCGCCGTGCGGCCGTTGCCGCGGAGATCGTACGCCCCGCTGATGCGCGGCCCGAGCGTATGCCAGTTGATGATGTCGCGCTGCTCGGGGAACGAGCGCGTGAGATTCGGGAAAAACAGGCTTGGCGGGCTCCCCTGCTCCGGCAGATAGCCTTCAAGGCGTTCCCACCGCACGCCGCCGGTGACGGTGAGATTCTTGATCGAGTAGCTGTCCTGGGCATAGATCGAGGTCGCGTCCGCGGCGGACTTCGAGAAGAACGGCGTGCCATACAGCGTCACGTTCTGTGCAAGACCCGTGGCGCTGCTGTATTGCAGGTCGATGTCGTCGAAGCGCACGACACGGTTCTCGATCGGCGCGTGCGCGTGGTCGAAGCCGACCTTGAACTCGTGGCGACCGCCGAGCCACTCGTCCAGGTAGTACTGGGCCGTGGCGTTGGCCTGATACCGATCGCGCCAGCGCTCGGTCCCGGTATTGAAGTTGCGCGTCCGGATGTTGGTGGCGCTGTCGAGCAGCGTCTGCTCGTTGCCGTTCAGATAAGTCGGGAAGAAAATCTTGTTCAGCCCGAAACGCGCATCGACGAACAGACTAGGTGTGACTACCGAGTTCCAGAGCACTTGAAACAGGTCGAAGACGTCGTCTTCGTTGCTCGTCGAGGCCTGTTCCAGCAGGTTCGACGCAATCAGGAATCGATTCGGTTTCTTGTAGTACTGCCGCGAATAGAATCCCGTCAGCCGGTTGTTGTCGTTGATCTGGTAGTTGAGGTTGACGAGCCCCGAGGTGATGTCGGTCTTGTCCAGGACCAACGTCGAGAATGCCGCCGGAGTGTTGACGTGCACCCGCCAATCCCGGAACGACCCAAACATCCGCAACTTTCGCGCGATCAGCGGCCCGCCGCCACTGATGTTGACATCTGACACGAAATCGACCGAGTTCGTCTCGGGGCGGAAACCGTTGCGCAGCAGGTCGTCGTCGATGTTCTGCGTTTGCGTGGCGTCTCCCAGCCAGGTGAACGTCCCGCGGCCGCGCCAGGCGTCGCCGCCGCTCTTGGTCACCATGTTCAGGAACACACCGCTCGTCGGCACCGTGATGTCGTGGGCGCCCGTGGAGACCTGGATGTCCTCGAACGCGTCGAAGTCGTAGTAGAAGCCGGCGGCGCCGATCGCGACCGGATCGCCGACGTTGATGCCGTTCAGGACCTGCGTGTTCTGCGAGCTGTTCGTGCCCCGCGCGTTGTACACGCCCTGCAGGCCGCCCGACGTGCCCCCGACGTCAGGGCGCGTGATCAGCAGGCTCGGCACCTTGTATTCCACGAGCGCCCAGATGTCGCGGCCGCCCGGTGTGCCCTGCAGGAGCTGTTCGCTGAGGTTGACGGCCACGTTGGCACTCGTCGTGTCGACGACCGGCGACGTGCCGGTAACGGTGACCGTTTCCGCGAGCGACGCCACCTGCATCGTCAATTCGATCGGCGTCGTTTGTCCGACCAGCACGCCGACGTTTTCGCGAACGACGGCTCGGAACCCCTGGAGCTCGACCTTGACGGAATAGATGCCGGGCGGTAGCGACGGAAACCGGTAGGCGCCACCAACGTCTGTGACGCCCGTCGCGGTACCCGCGACCAGGGCCGTGCTCGAGATGGTTACCGTGACGCCAGGGACCGCGCCGCCCTGGGCGTCGATGGCGCGGACGAGAATACTGCCGGTTTGGACCTGGGCGATTGCTGGAACAGCCGCTGCTAACAGCGTGCTGAGTGTCACTGCCAGTCGAACCCTGCGCGACATGCTGCCTCCTTGAAGCCGACGCCTGGTGTCAGGCATACGGATTGATGAATTACCCCAACAAGAAGTTGAACACCGCTTCCGGCGCATGCTGGGTTTATCACATCTCGGCCGGTACCACCATGCGACAGACGGGGAGGAACGTGAGTTCGTCTCGGAGGTGGCCAATACTGTAGCAATGCGCTTGCCGACGCTATACTCCTGAGATGGGAGTTCGATGCGGTTGGATCGGGGTGATCGCGGTGATGGCGATTGGAACCCTCGATGCTCAATCGACGAAGCGCCCGCGTCCGGCTAAGCCGCCCCCGGAACCGCAGATCACTCGCATCCAGGCCGACCTCACGTGTCCGTCGGAACTCGGAATCGGCGTCAAGACCCGCCGGCGGTTTTGCGACGTCCTCACGGGCCGTGATCCTGAAGGCGGAATTTTGGTCTCGGTGCCACCTCATCGGGGGCCTGTGACGCTCTCGTTCGAGCTTCACAATCGACACACGTACTCCGAGGAACTCGTCAAGTCGAAGAGAGCCTTTCGACAATACACGGCAACGATCGGCGTGTTGACGATGGACAACACCCTCGTGGACCGCGCCGTCATCCAGAGTGACTTCCGAAGCGCGACCGACCTCTACGACCGCATCGAGGGTGGCGCTGGTCCCGGTGGCGTCAAGGCCGTGGCGCCAAGCGGCTCCGAGATGATCGCCATCGAGCTGCCGGAAGAGGTCGAGAAGCAGGTCAGCATTCTGGGTGAAACGCTGAAGGTCAAGCGGCCCGACGGCGACGATAGTTTTACGGCGCCGGGCCGGCCCATTGCCTCCATCAGCAACGTCATGCTCGAGTATCGTCCCGCGCCAGCGCCTCCCGCGACAAAGAAGAAGCCCTAACAAGGTTCCAAGGTTCCAGGGTTCAATGGTTCCAAGGTTCAATGGTCAAACGATCGATGACTTCGATCGTTGGAACCTTGGAACGTTGGAACTGTGGAACCTTGGAACTTTGGAACCTTGGAACTATGCTTTTGGCCGAGTGTCCCAATCCTCGGCGGCTCGCGCGGCGCGTGTTGCGTGGACGGTGGTCAGCATCTTCTTCGTCGAGATGCTGGTTTTCGGGTTGTCGGGTTTGCCGGCGTTTCTGTTCTGGACCTGGGCACTCTCGTGGGCCACACCCCCTTTGCCATTGGTCCGTCCTCTCATCCTCGCGATGTCGCTGGTACCGGCTTATCTCTCGTTCGCGGTGACGCTCATCCTGCTCTCGGCCGGCAGCACGCGCCTGTTCGGATGGCGAACCGCTCCCGATGGCCAGTGGCGTCTCGCCGATTTGGAGTGGCCGCTGCTTGATTGGTCACGCTACATGATCTCGACGCACGTGGTTCGAGTGCTCGTGGGGACTTTTTTCCGCAGCTCGCCGCTGTGGACCTGGTACATGAAGTTGAACGGCGCACGCGTCGGAAGCGGGGTCTACATCAACAGTCTGTCTATTTCCGATCACAACATGCTCGAATTCGGCGATGCGGTGGTCATTGGTGAGAGCGTGCACCTCTCCGGGCACACCGTGGAAGGTGGGTTGGTGAAGACTGGCCGGGTGCGCCTCGGCCCAGGCGTCACGGTTGGACTTGGCAGTATGGTCGGCATTGGGGTCGAGGCGGGCGCCCGATGTCAGATAGGTGCACTGAGTGTGGTGCCTAAAAATACCAAGCTCGACGCCGGGGCGATCTACGCCGGCGTTCCGGTGCGCCGCCTCGAGCGAGCGACGCCCAGCCCGGTCGAAGTCGGCTAGGTCGAAAGGCCGAGATTAGATGAGTCGAGTTTTTCGAAGCCTCGCCCGTCCATCGGCGTGAGCGAGCTCCTGTCGATCGTTGTTCCTGTCTATAACGAAGCGGCCACCGTCGGCGAGGTGATCGAGAGGCTGCTCGCCATCGAGCTGCCGGTCGCCCGCGAGATCCTCGTGGTCAACGACGGCTCCACCGATGGCACTCGCTCCGTGCTCGATACGTTTCCGGATCACGGCGAGCGTCTTCGCATCGTTCATGCGATGGCAAACGGTGGCAAGGGCACGGCCATTCGCATCGGACTCGAGCATACGCGAGGCACGATCGTCGCGATTCAGGATGCGGATCTGGAGTTGGACCCCGCGGAGCTCGCCTCGCTGGTGACGCCGATCCTGCGTGGAGAGACCCCAGTGGTCTACGGCTCGCGGTTCCTGCACGGCGCGCCATCCGGCGCTCCTTGGGCGACCGTGGCTGCCAACCGCTTTTTGACCGGGCTCACGAACGTGCTCTATGGGTCGCGCCTGACCGACATGGAAACCTGCTACAAGGTGATGCGAACCGATGTCGCGCGGGGTTTGGAGCTCGAGGCGAATCGCTTCGACATCGAACCCGAGATTACCGCCAAGCTTCTGCGCGCCGGTCATTCCATCGTCGAACTGCCCGTTCGCTTCGAGCCTCGAAGCCGGGCCCAAGGGAAGAAGATCGGCTGGCGCGACGGAGTATCGGCCATTGTGGTGCTCGCCCGGCAGCGAGTCGTTCGATGAAACGCCGCGGCGCGGCGTGGCTGGCCGCCGCGGTGGCGCTGACGGTCATGGCGTTCGGGCTCGTCAAGGGCACCTGGGCGGCGGGCGGCTCCGATTCATCGTGTTATGCCTTGATGGCGGATGCCTTTGCCGCCGGTGACGTCCAGCCGTTCACCGGGCTTGCCAATGAAGCGCCATGGCCAGACGCCGCGCGGACGTTTGCCCCGGCCGGCTTCATCCCCTCGTCCGTCGTACCAGGAGCAGCGTCGCCAATCTGCGCGCCGGGGTTCTCGCTGCTGTTGGCGCCATTCCGGCTGGTTGCTGGACGTGATGCCATCTTCTTCGTCACGCCCCTCGCAGGAGCGCTCTTGGTTTGGCTGTCGTTTGTCGTGGGACGGCATCTGGTTGGATCGTGGAGCGGCGCTGCCGCCTCCATGACGGTTGCGACGATGCCGGTTCTACTCTTTCAAGTGACTCAGCCGATGAACGACGTCGTTGTGGCGACCGTGTGGATGGCCGTGCTGGCGGCATCCTTTGCCGCCGAGCCGTCACGACCGTGGTTACTGGGTGGGCTCACGGGTTTGGCGACTTTGATTCGCCCCAACCTCGCACCGGCATCGCTGGTCGTGGCGGTGTGGTTGATGGTCGTGGCTGGTCGCGGCGATGCGCCGATGTTAGGCAGTGCACGACGCGCCGTTCGGCGACGCCATGTTATCGCCTTCGGACTCGCGGCGTTTCCATCGCTCATCGTGCTGTTCGCCCTGAATACTCGGCTGTACGGACATCCGTTTCAAACCGGCTACGGCCGTGCAGCGGATCTGTTCAGTGTTGACAACCTGTGGCCCAACCTCCAGCACTACGGACGGGCGGTGTTCGAAACACAGCTCGGACTGCCGCTGCTGGGAGTTCTCGCACGTGCTCCTGCCGAAACCCGAGCGATCAATTGTCTGGCTCGCTCTCGGCATCAGCGCAGCGACGATGGGCGTGTACTTGCTGTACCGTCCCTACCCGGAGTGGTGGTACTTGAGGTTCCTGCTGCCCGCACTGGCGCCGCTCACGGTTCTTGCAATCGCGGTCCTGTCCAATCGCTTCTCGGCTCTTGTCAGACCGCCACTGGTTCGTATTGCCATCGTAACGCTGTCAGTCACCGCCATCGCCTGGTTCGGCTTAGCGACCGCGAGAACACGACAGGTGTTCGAGCTGCAACAGCTCGAGAGCCGCTTCCGTCGAGCCGGCGAGGTCGTGCGTGACGAGCTGCCGGCCAACGCCATCGTCATCGCCGTGTGGCAGAGCGGTACGGTTCGATTTCACGCTGGTCGCATGTCATTGCTCTGGGACTCGCTCGATCCATTGGCACTGGAGTCAGCGGTTGGGTGGCTCTCGATGCGAGGGTTCGAGCCGTATCTTTTGCTCGAGCGCTGGGAGGAACCACTGTTTCGCGATCGCTTCATGCACGCCACGTCGCTCGGTCAATTGGATTGGCCGCCGCGTTTTGACATTGTCCGCCAGGTTCGCATCTTCAAACCCGCCGACCGCGAGATCTACCGGCGAGGCGGGACGGTCCCGACCGAATACATCCTGTCTAAGGTAAGCTGTCGCCCGATGCGATGCGCCTTGGGAATTCTCACGGCAGCGGTCTCGCTGTCCTTGTCCGGCGTCATCGCGCAGGAGGGCCGTTACGAATGGCCCGTGTACGGCGGCGACCAAGCCGCCACACGATATGCGGCGCTGGCAGAGATCAATCGTCGAACGGTCGGGACGCTCCAGCGTGCATGGTCATGGAAGCCGAACGAACGCGCGCTTCCGGAGTTCGGCACCCAGCCCGGCACCTTCCAGAACACACCGCTGATGATCGATGACGTGCTCTATGTGAGCACGCCGTACAACCGCGTGGTTGCGCTCGACGCGAGGAATGGCCGTGAGCTGTGGCGGTACGATCCGGAACCCTACAAGGACGGACAGCCGCCAAACGGCACGGGCTTCGTCCATCGCGGCGTCGCGGCATGGCGCGATGACGCAGGCCGGCTCCGTATTTTCATGAACAGCCGATACCGGCTGATTTGCCTGGACGCCAAGACCGGAGCGCTCGTTGACACATTCGGCGTTGGAGGGATGGTCGATCTGACCGCAGGTCTCTCTTGGAAGATCAATCCGCGCCACTACACCAACACGTCACCGCCCGTCGTTTACAGGAACCTCGTCATCCTCGGCAATGGCGTCGGCGATCGCCTCGTGTACCGCAACGATCCTCCGGGAGATGTCCGCGCCTTCGACGCGCGGTCCGGCAAGTTGGTGTGGACATTCCGGCCCATTCCACGTCCCGGCGAGTTCGGCAATGAAACCTGGGGAGAGGGTTCGTGGGGTTTCACCGGCCACACCAATGTGTGGGCGCCTATGTCGCTCGACGAGGCTCGCGGGCTTCTCTATTTGCCTCTCAGCACACCCAGCAACGACTACTACGGTGCCCGCCGACCGGGCGCTAATCTCTTTGCCGAATCGATTGTCTGCCTTGACGCATCCAGCGGCACTCGCAAGTGGCACTACCAGATCGTGCACCACGGCTTGTGGGATTACGACCTGCCAGCCGCACCCATCCTGGTGTCGATCACAGTGGCCGGCCGACGCATCGATGCGGCCGTGCAGTTGACCAAGCAAGGTTTCGCATTCGTCTTCGATCGCGTCACGGGTGAACCCGTGTGGCCAATCGAGGAGCGGAGCGTCCCCGCCAGTGACGTGCCCGGCGAGCAGGCGTGGCCGACGCAACCCTTTCCTAGTAAGCCTCCGCCTTTTGTCGAACACGGCGTTTCGCTGGACGATGCGTTTGATCTCACCGCGGAGTTGCGCGAGCAGGCGCGAGCCGAGTTGTCGAAGTACAAGCTGGGTCCGCTCTACACGCCACCCTCGTTCCAGGGAACCGTGATGCGGCCCGGCGTCATCGGGGGTGCGAACTGGGGTGGCGGGGCGTTCGATCCCGAGACCGGCTTGCTCTACGTCAAGAGCTCGAGCACGCCAGCCATCCTCCGTCTCGGCGAGCCGGACCGCTCACCCAATAACCCGCGCGCGACTGAAGTGGACGCCACGCTGATCAATCGCGGGGGGAGCGCAACGTTCAGGGATGGCCTGCCGATCTTGAAGCCGCCCTATGGCCATCTGACCGCGATAGATATGAATCGAGGGGAAATCGCCTGGCGTGTGCCGTTTGGCGACACGCCCGGATTGCGTGGTCATCCGGCGTTGCAAGGCGTCGCACTGCCGAAGAAGCTCGGAACGAGCGGTGCACCCGGCGCCATCGTCACGTCCGGCGGCCTGGTCTTCGTCGGCGGCGGTGACGAAGCCTTGAATGCCATTGATGCAATGACAGGCGAAACGCTGTGGCAAGGTGCGCTCCATCAACGCTCCACCGCGACACCGATGACCTATCGCACTGGCGGTCCTGATGGTCGTCAGTTCGTGGTGATCGCCGCCGGAGCCGGTGAGCAGGCCGAGCTGGTCGCCTTTGCGCTGCGATGAATAAAAGGGGACAGGCCCCTTTTATTCAGGTGACAAATTGTGGCGGTCGGAGGAGGGGGCGGGCTTCCGTGGCTGGTCGGAAACCTCGCACAGTGGCAAATCTTGCGCGATCGCCCAGGACTCCCATTCGGCAGCTGACCGAGATTCGAACGTCGACGTGAGGTCTGCGTTCGGATCCACGCCAAGCGACGAGTACAGCCGCGCGCGAAAGTGCGGCTCGAGCGCCGCGACGGCGATGCGCCCCTCCTTCGCGTCATAGAGCCCGTACGCATTGAGCCCGCCGCCGAGCAGCCCCTCTGGGCCTGTCACTCCATGCTCGAGCGGAGCAACGAGCGGAGCGAGTGCGTCATACAGGCCTACGATCGCTCGCGCTCCCGGCGCGTCGCGGAGAAGGAGCAAGCAGGTCGCGAACGCGTGCTCAGCGCCGAGGACGTCTGCCATCAGCGTGCGAGGAATCTCTCGACCGAGCAGGCCAGCCCTCGCAAGGTAGGTCAGGTCATGCCCGGCGACCTCGGGGTTTCTGGTGTCGCCAACGATGTTCAGCCAGCGGAGCCGAGTGGTTCCTTTCGCAGGATCGAGCAGGCTGTCGGCGTCGAGCTTCAATCGCTCGAGCGCCGACGGGCGCTGACTAGCTACGAAGAGGTCAGCCTCTGCGAGCAACGCGTGAATTCGCGACTGACCGTCATTGCTTTTGAGGTCGAGCCGCTCGACCTGCATCCCGTGTCGCAGCTCCTCGTACCAAGCCGGACAGACACTCGCCATCGGATCGCCGTCGGTCGGTTCAATCTTGAAAACCGTCGCACCCGCATCGCGAAGACGCGACACTGCCAGCGGCCCGGGAGCGTTGACAGCAATCGTGACGATGCGAATTCCGTCAAGAACAGGCATAGGAACGCGTAGGATAGCGGCTTCAGAAGGAGACAGCTATGGGCGATCAGCAGAATCTCGACATCGTGCGGGGCGGGTACGAAGCGTTCGGACGCGGAGACATTGAAGGGCTCATCAGCCGGCTGGCTGATGACGTGACTTGGGATACGCCTGGGCCAAGCGATCTCCCAACGGCGGGGACACGGCGTGGTCCCGACCAGGTGCGGGATTTCTTCAGGATCGTCAACGAATTGTTCGAGTTCGAGAAATTCGACCCGCACACCTTCGTGGCCGACGGCGATCGTGTCGTCGTCCTGGGAGACGATGCGCTCAGGTTGAAGTCGTCGGGTGAGGCGCTTCAGGAGTCCTGGGCGCACGCTTTCACGCTGAAGGACGGCAAAATCGTCGCCTTCCAGGAGTATTTGGACACCGCCGCCCTGGTGGCGGCCCTGAGGAAGGCCCAGGCGCGCGCCTGACCCCGCTGCGAAGCGCAAGGACCAAAACAAAGGGGCGGGTCCGCGATGGACCCGCCCCGAAAAACAACTATTCAAACTGTTGCCGGCGACCGGCGACCGGCGACCGGCGACCGGCCACCGAATCAGACCACCGGCTTGTGCAGCACGACCGGTTCGTCCGCCGGCTTCTTCTTGCTGCCGAGTCCCTGAATCTGGAGGACCGGCGTCTGCTCTTCCTTCAGCACGTGCTGGCGGTAGAGACGCTCCATCTCGGCGTGCTGACGCTTCTCGTCGGGCGTCATCTCCTTGGCCGCCTTGCGCGCCTTCAGTTGTTCTTCGCGAGCGTTTTTGGCGATCCCCAGTTTGTCGAGGTCGGTCTGGGCGCCGGCCGCCACCGCCTCGGCGTTCAGCTTCAGCGAGTGCTCGGTCGAGTTCAGCGGCACCGCCTTGTTGCCGGCAAAGATTTCGTGTCGGCCATGCTCGTCGTACCACTTGGTGAGCGTGGCCGTCATGTGCATCTTCTCGATGATGTTCCGCCAGCCGATGCCGGTGTTGTAGGCGCAGAAGGAAATCTCACCCTGCTGGGTCGCATACGGGATGATGCACATCTCGGTGCGCCGGAAGTCGTAGTTGAATAGATCCTGGAACCACATACCCGCGACGAACAGGAAGTTCCAGCGGTCCGACCGCCGCTTCTCGATGTCGTTCATCGTCCGGTCGCCCTCGACCTTGCCGTAGTTCCTGCCGGTCGCCCCGAACGTCTTGTCGAACTTCTTCAGCAGGTCGGCAATCTTGAAGTGCGTCGGGGCCTTGAACGGATCGTAGTTTCGCAACAACGCCAGCGTCATGCCGGCAATCGACAGCCACTTGCCGCGTGCCGCATCGTTGACCTGCGCGAGGTCCCTGGCGAGCTGGTCGGCCTTGAGGAACGCCGTCACCGGCACCGCTTCCTTGGTTTCCTTGTCGATCATCACGGCCATGCCGATGCCGCAGTTCGGATGGCAGCCGCAAGTCAGCTGACCCCATTCGCGGTCGGGCCCGTGCACGACGTCCGCCCAGTCGGTGAACGTTGACATGAAGGAGATTGGGAACCAATCGCGAACCGGTTCGCCGAGTCCGGTCTGGTTCTTCACGTCATGGGCGAGATGCGACAGCGTGTAGCGCTGGGCCGCGCGACGCTCGGGTGTCACTTCTTCGTCACGGCCCGTGAACGAAACGGGCTGGAACGACAGGAAGTTGATCTTCTTCGGATTGTCGAGCGCGAACTCGATCACGCGACCGACTTGTTCGTTGTTGACGCCATTGACAATCGTAATGACCGGCACGATGTCCACGCCCGCCTCGTGCAGGTTCTCGATCGCGCGCAGCTTGACGTCGAACAGGTTGCCGACGCGACGATGTGAGTTCGCGGCGTTACCGATTCCGTCGAACTGCAGATACGCGTAGCGCAGCCCGGCTTCCGCCGCGGCCTTGGCGAAGTCGACGCTCTTGGCGAACTCGATGCCGTTGGTCGCGGCCTGGACCGAGTTGTAGCCGACCTTGCGCGCGTACCGCACCGCGTCGAGGAAGTACGGCGACAGGGTCGGCTCGCCGCCGGAAAACTGAACCGACATCTGACGGCGCGGCTTGATCGTGATGGCGTTGTCGAGAACCGTCTTGATGTCATCCCAGGTCAGCTCGTGGACGAACCCGACCTGGTTCGCGTCCATGAAGCAGGGGTCGCACATCATGTTGCAGCGGTTCGTCAGGTCGACCGTCAGCACCGAGCCGCGCCCGTGCTTGATCGTCGAGCTACCGTGGTTGTGCAGCTTCTCGTCGTTGTGCGCGCGAATGTCGCGACCCGGGAACACGTCTTCGAGGTGCTTGAAAAACGACGGGTCGATCGCCATGGTGTCTTCGAAATGCCCGTGCACCGGGCAGTTCTTCACCATCACGATCTTGCCGTCCTTCTCGATGATCGTCGCCTTGATCTCACCAACCTTTTCGTTGAGGAGCGTCTCGAGGGGCCGGGTACCGTCGAGAATGGCCTGGCGCGCCTCGCGTACGCACACCGGGCACAACGAGTCGGTCTCGCGCGGCCAGCCGAGCGGCGGCTTGGTCTTCTCGTAAGACTTCTGCAGTGGCTTGTCCGACCACCGGGGAATGAACGACGCGTTCTGGTTGATCTTGTTGACGCGTGAAAACACCTGCCAGGCGCCTTCCGCGGCAACCGCCAACCCTTTCTCCATATACTTGATGGGCGCGTGCATCTCGTTGCCTCTCTCGATCCAGTGATGTCGATTCCGCTAACTTGTTCTAGCGGAGTATTTTAGGTGCGTCATTCCGAGGCTTTGTCGGTTTTCGGCGAGTGGGCCCTGGCGGCCCCGAGCGGGCAGCGCTGCTCGTCCAACGGGCAAATCCGATAAAAATAGTCGCCATTGCGGAAATGTATAGCCCGCCCGAAGATTTGCGCATGCTTCGAACCGTTATCGTCGTCTGCTGCCTGGGGGTCGCCGCGATTCGGGTGACTGCGCAGTCCGGTCCGTTGCCGCAGGACCCGATCGCACTCGTCAACGCCAATGTCGTGAACGTGACTGATGGGACCGTGCAGCGCAACGCGATCGTGATCATGCGCGCGGGCCGCATCGAGTCGGTCGGTTCAACATCGCCCGCGACGGGCATCCGCGTGATCGATCTGCGCGGCCGGTACGTCGTGCCGGGTCTCATTGACGCGCACGTTCACATCGCGAATCTACGTTCGCTGCGGACGGCACTCGAGAGCGGCGTCACCACGGCCCGCAGCTCGGGCGTGTCGCACTATGTGGACGTCGGGATGCGCGACCTCGTCAAGCAGGGCTACGTGTCCGGTCCTGACATCGTCGCAGCCGGCTATCACGTGCGACCGTCGATTGCGGAGGAGGCGTTTTTCGATCACCCGTCGCAGGCGGCCTTGATGCGCGGGGTGACGACGGTCGATGCCTTGCGCCGAATGGTGCAGGCCAACATGTCGCGAGGCGTCGATTGGATCAAGGTGCTGGCCACCGAGCGTGCCGGCACTCCGAACACGGACCCGCGAAAGCAGGTATATACCGAAGAGGAGCTGCGCGCGGTTGTCGACGAAGCGAAGGCGAAGAACCTTCCGGTCCAGGCTCACGCGCATGGCGCCGAGGGCGCGCTGGCGGCGGTGAAGGCGGGCGTGCGGAGCATCGAGCACGGCACCTACCTCACCGATGAAGCACTGCAGCTCATGGCGAAGCTGGGAACCTTTTTCGATCCGACCATGGAAGCCGTGAAGGACGTCGCCGACGTGGGTGGAGATTACGACGATCGCGATCTGCAGCTTCGTGGCCGACACATGTTGCCACGTTTGCGTGAAGCGATTGGTCGAGCGCACAAGCTCGGGGTGAACATCGTGGCCGGCTCTGACACCGGTTATGGCCCGGCGAGCGTCGGCCGCGTGTCGATGGAGGTCGCGAACCTCGTTGATGCAGGTCTGCCGGTCCTCGCCGCCATTCAGGCTGCTACCATCAACAACGCGCGGATGCTGCAGCGGGAGAAGCAGATTGGCCAGATTGCCACGGGCTTCGAGGCAGACGCGATCGTCGTCGAACGCAATCCCCTCGAACACGTCGGGACGCTACAGGATCCATTGCTGGTCATCAGCAATGGGCGTATAGGACTCGATCGATTGAATTTTGCGCGGCCTGCTACAGCGCCGTGAACGGAGAGAGACTCATGAGGCGTTTTCTCGCGATTTGTTGCGTCAGCATGTTGCTGCTTCCGGCCGCCGCTCGCGCCCAGCACGAGGATCACGCGGCGATGAAACCCGACCAGATCGGGAGTGGCACGGTGAAGTTCCAGACGTCGTGCAGCGCGGCCGTGGCTGCCGAGTTCAACAATGCCGTGGCTCTACTGCACTCGTTCTGGTTCCCGGAAGCGACCAAGCTGTTCGAGGCGATCGCGCAGAAGGACTCGTCCTGCGCGCTCGCGCATTGGGGCATCGCGATGGCCAATTGGGGCAATCCGTACGGTGGCATCCGCGCCAAGGACGTCATCGACAAAGGCGCCGTGATCGTCGCCGTGGCGCAGTCGACGGGTCAACCGTCGGTGCGCGATCGCGCGCTCATCGACGCGGTGGCGATTCTCTATACCAGTGCCGATCCGGCGACTCATCGGGACCGCGTCGTGAAGTACGAGGCCGCCATGGCCAAGGTCTCGGCTGACAATCCGAAGGACGTGGAGCTGCGGATCTTCTACGCGCTCTCCGTGAGCCAGTCGGCGGTGCCTACCGACAAGACCTACGCCAAGCAGCTTCAGGCGGCGAGCATCCTCGAGCCACTCTTCAAGGAGATCCCGAAACATCCTGGAGTCGCCCATTACATCATCCACGCCTACGACGCGCCGCCGCTGGCCGAGAAGGGGTTGGTCGCGGCGCGCAGCTACGCGTCGCTTGCGCCCGCGGTGCCGCACGCGCTTCACATGCCATCGCACACGTTTACTCGCGTCGGCTCGTGGAAAGAATCGATCGAGACCAATCGACGCTCGGCAGAGGCGGCGCGGAAGAGTAATGGGCCGGGGGAGGAGTTGCACGCGCTCGACTACCAGACGTACGCGTATCTCCAAATCGCCCAGGACAAGGCCGCCAAGGCCACGGTCGACCACGCGATCAGCGTCGTGGGCGGCGCGGAAGGGATGGCCGCTGGAGCGGCGGGAGCTGGTGCCTTCGCGATCGCCGCGATACCTGCTCGCTATGCGCTCGAACGCGGCGCGTGGGCCGAAGCAGCCGCTCTGCCGACCCGGCCGGCGAAGACGCCGTTTACCGAAGGAATGACGCACTTCGCTCGCGCGATCGGTGCGGCACGCAGCGGGAACCCCGCGGCAGCGGGTCCAGACATCGAGCGGCTCGCGGCCCTGCGCGACACGATGAAGCAGATGCAGGACGCCTATTGGACGGAGCAGCTCGATATCCAGCGGCGCGTCGCGCTGGCGTGGGTCGCGTATGCCGAGGGCAAGAAGGATGAGGGGATCAAGCAGCTGCAGGCGGCGGCAGATGCTGAAGATGCGACCGACAAGTCGGCGATCTCACCGGGCCCACTGGCACCCGCGCGCGAGCTTCTCGGTGACATGCTGCTCGACGCCGGGCGGCCGAAGGAGGCGCTGGTCGCCTACGAGGCCACGACGAAGAAGGAGCCCAATCGCTTCAGGGGCCTGTATGGCGCCGGACGCGCGGCCGAACTGGCAGGCGATCGCGCCAAGGCGGCAAAATACTACAAGCAGCTGCTCGACGTGGCGAAAGAGGCCGACACTGAACGCCCGGAACTGGTCGCCGCACGGAAGATCGTGAATTGACGTAGCGCAGGGTGCCTGGGTACCTCTCGTCAGCCCCTTCGGCAGGCGTCGACCTCTTCGGCATTGCGCGGCGCGCGTGAAGCCTGCCCCTGATTCGTCCCTGACCATCAGGAACCGCGGGGGGTATAAAGTCTCACCGGAGGTTGCCCATGAACATGTCGACACGACCGGCACTGCAGTTGTTGCGTGTTTCGGCCGGCCTCGTCGCGATTGGTGCGATGCTCGCGGGCCGTGGCGCGGCGCCGCAGGCGCAAGCGCCCGAGTTCGACGTCCTCATTCGCGGCGGACAAGTGCTCGATGGCACTGGCGCGGCAGCGGTCGCGGCGGACGTGGGCATCAAGGGCGATCGAATCGCTGCGGTCGGGCCACTCTCGAACCGGTCGGCAAAGACCACCATCGACGCCACCGGCCTCGTCGTCGCGCCGGGGTTCATCGATCTCCACACGCATTCGGAGATGCCGCTGCTGGCGGACGGGACCGCGCAGAGCAAGGTTCGCCAGGGCGTCACGCTCGACGTCATGGGCGAGAGCACGTCGGTGGCGCCGCGCGACGGGCTGGCCGAGCCAGCGGGCGGCGACGGCCTGCGCTCCGACTGGACCACTTTCACCGGCTACTTCGATCGCCTGGAAAAACAGGGCACCTCCATCAACGTGATCGCTCACGTTGCCTCCGAACAGGTGCGGCGCGTTGTGAAGGGCTACGATGCCGCGCCGGCGACACCGCAGGAGCTCGCGCGTATGCGCGATCTCGTGTCGCGATCGATGCAGGAAGGCGCCTGGGGGCTGGTGACGCGCTTCGAGAGCGGCGGACCCGCGCACCCGCGGGAGATTCTGGAGATGGCGCGGGTCGTCGCCTCGTATGGTGGCAATTACACGTCGCACACCGGCAGCGAAGGCTTCGAACAGGCAAAGGAGCTCGCTTTCGCCATCCGCGTCGCCGAAGAGGCCAAGATCCCCGTTCACATCTTCCACTTCAAGATCCGCGCGCGCGAGAATTGGGGGAGCATCGGCCGCTTCATCAGCCAACTCGAGGACGCGCGCAAGCGTGGCTTGAACATCACCGCGAATCAGTATCCCTACACGGCAATGTTCCATGGCTGGAGCGCGTTCTTCCCGGTCTGGATGCGCGAAGGGGGCCCCGACAAGTTTGCCGAGCGGCTGCGCGACCGGTCGCTGCGGCCCCGCCTCAAGAAGGATCCCGAATTCATCGCCTGGGCGAAGGAGCACGGATGGTGGGAAGGGATCGTGATGGCTCGCGCCCGAACCGATAAGAACCGGCAGTACGAGGGCAAGCGGATCGCCGAGATTGCGAAGCTTCGCGGCGACGCGGATCCGATGGATACCTGCATCGATCTCATGGCCGAGGAGGGCGGCAGCATCAGTGGCATCTTCCACACCATGTCGGAAGACGACGTGCGGGCCGTGATGAGGCTGCCGTGGGTGGCGATTGCCAGCGACGGCTCGGCCATCAACCTCGAAGCGCCCGGCGTACCGCACCCGCGCAACTATTCCAGCAACGTCCGCGTTCTCGGCCACTACGTGCGCGACCAGAAAGTCCTCCCCATGCCGGAGGCGGTCCGCAAGATGACGTCGCTGCCGGCCGAGATCCTGGGATTGAAGGATCGCGGGCAGGTCAAGCCAGGGTTCGCGGCCGACGTGGCCATCTTCGATCCCGCGCGCGTCAATGAGACCAACTCGTTCGAGAAGCCGAAGTCGTATGCCGCCGGCGTGCCCTTCGTGATCGTGAACGGCGTCGTCGTCATCGACCGCGGCGAGCACACCGGGGCAAAGCCGGGCCGCGCGTTACGCGGCCCGGGGTTCAAGAAGGCCGGAACGACATCGCAGTAGGACCGCATGAGTCGGGTTCTACCGCCGATTCCATCGAGGCCCTGCCGGACTATCGCGCGCCGGAAGCCGCGATCGAAGTGGACTTCGTCCGCAACGCCGGGCTGGAGCTGATCGTGCCCCACGAGATGCGCGAGACCTTCGGCGCCCCGATGGGGCAGGGCGAGGGGATTGCCAAGTACTCCAACTACCGCCGGTTCACGACGTCAGCGCGCATTGTCCCGCAGCCATGACGCCGCAGTCGCGGGTGCACTCGAAAGCGAATGGCATTGTGGAATCACGTGTGGTCCAGCGAGCCGGCGCGATCGCGCAGAAACCAGACGCAGATCAGGCTGATGGCGCCCGTGAGCGAGACGTAGGCCGCCACCGCCATCGAGGTCTTGTAGGTCTCGTAAAGATAGAGCGCGATAAGAGGCGCGGGGCCGCCGGCGGTAATCGATGCGAGCTGGTACCCCAGTGAAGCGCCGCTGTATCGCAGCCGCCCCGGGAAGCTCTCCGCGATGAACGCGGCCTGCGGACCGTACCTGAAGATCGTGAAGTGGCAGTCCGACGACGATGGCGAGCGCGATGAGCGGCAGCATGCCGCTGTCGAGCATCCCGAAGTAGACGAACGGGAGGACCATCATCACCAGGCAGCCGATGACGGTAATCCGTCGCCTGCCGAAGACGTCCGACAGGTGGCCGAACCACGGAATCGTGGCCATCGACACGGTCGCCTGCAGCATGACCAGGTTCAACACGAGCGCGCGACTCAGGCCCAAGACCTGAGTGCCGTAGGTGAGAACGTAAGTCGTGAAGATGTAGAACGGCGTCTGCTGGCCGGTGCGAAGCAGGGCGGTGAGGACGACCTCCCGCCAGTTCTCGCGGAGCACCGCGAGGACCGGCGCCCGTTCCACCCGTCCACCGGTCTTGAGTTGCGCGAATACCGGTGTCTCGAGGACGCCCATCCGGATGTACAGGCCGACGAAGACGAGCGTAAAGCTCAGGAGAAACGGGACGCGCCAGCCCCAGCGCATGAAGTTCTCATCGGACGTGGTCAGCGTCATCACGGCGAGCGCTCCGTTGGCCAGCACCATTCCGGCCGGCGCCCCGAACTGCGCCCAGCTCGTCGTGAAGCCGCGGCGCTTCGGGTCGGTCCATTCACCGGCCATCAACACCGCGCCGCCCCATTCGCCACCAACCCCGATGCCCTGGGCGACGCGTCCGACGACCAGCAGCCCGGCGCCCCAGATGCCAACCTGTTCGTAGCCGGGGACCAGGCCGATCATCATTGTCGCGACGCCCATCAGTACCAGCGTGGCGATGAGCGCGACTTTGCGGCCGATGCGATCGCCGAAATGACCGAACAGGGCCGCGCCGAACGGACGGGCCGCGAATCCGACGAAGTAGGTCGAGAACGCCAGTAGTGTGCCCGTATATGGATCCGACGCAGGGAAAAACACCGTCGGAAAAACGAGCGCTGCGGCCACGCCGTAGAGGAAGAAGTCGTACCACTCGATGGTCGTGCCCACCGCCGACGCGACGACGGCCTTGACCACCATCCGCCGGCGATCGCGGTCCTCGGCGATTTTCGTTTGCTTCGTCGATGCCACTTCTAGAGGCACCGCCGGCACGCAGGCACCTTAGGCACCTTAGGCACCTTGCCAGATCTGCTTCAGCACGCGGCGGAAGTTATCGCCCAGGACGCCGTGGATTTCGCTGTCCGAATATCCGCGGCGGATGAGCCCTTCCGTCAGGTCGAATACCCGCTTCGGATGATCCACCCCTTCGATATCGATCTTGTCGCGAAAGCCGTAGCTGTCCTTGTAATTGCTCCGCAAAGACTTCTGTTCCTCCGGTGACAGATCGTCATAGCCGTCGAGATCGATGTCGCTCCCGAGCCCCAGGTGCTGCACCCCCACCAGCTTTCGCACGTGGTCGTAGTGGTCGAGCATATGCTCGACGGTGGTCGGCTCGCTGGTCTTCACGAACATCCGAACGCCCGTAATTCCCATCACGCCACCGCGCGCCGCCATGCGTCGGATGGCTTCATCGGTTTTGCAACGCGGATGATCGGGTACCAGCGCGCGGCAGTTGGAGTGCGTGATGAGGACCGGGCTGGTCGAAACCTCGAACGCATCGAGCGTGGTGCGGTCGCCGCAATGCGAGACGTCAACCGCCATACCCACCTTGTTCATCCTCGCCACGACTGACACGCCAAAGTCCGAAATCCCATCGTCGCGCCGCTCGGTCGAGCCGTTGCCGATCAGGTTGCGGCTGTTGTAAGTGAGCTGAGACACCCGCTGCCCGAGCGAATGAAAGAACTCGACATCGTTCGCGGTGCGAAAATGCTGCGAGTTCTGAATTCCGAGCAGCACACCGATCTTCTTGCTGGCCTTGACCGCATCGAGGGACTCCGGCGAATCGATGCGCATCAGGCTGTCATGGTGATGCGCCAGGAATCCATTCCAGAGTCCCAGGAAGGTGAGAACGTTGGTATAGGCGTCGGTGCCGCCAACGCCGGTTGCGATGTGAAAAACGGAGATCCCGGAGTCCAAGAACCGCTGCAGTTCGGCCCGCGCGAAGTCGGCAGGCCGCTGCAGCCACGTCGAGCGGCCGATCTTGAACGGACTCAGCATGTCGACCACTGTCGTCGACGCGACGAGATCGATGGCGCGTTTCGAATACGTGGTCGACTGACGCAGCGCCAGCCGATAGCGATGGCGGTTGACGAACGGCGCGGCAGCCACGGCGCCGCCCGCAGCCAGGAAGTCGCGACGATTCATTGGACCGCTATGCGACCGGAAACGATTCTGTCTCGGTGCGAACCGCATAGCGGTCCTAGCCGCGCGGAGCGCGGCAAGAAGATACAGGCGACCAGCCGAGGGCTCTGCCGGGATATCACGGGCGGAGCCCTTGGCTAGTTTCGTACAGCTTGGTGTTGCCCTGCAGGAATTTGTCGAACCATCCGACGATGTGCTGCAGCCGCTCGATACGATGTCTGGGCTTGCCCGAGCGCGAGAGCTCGTGGGTTTCGCCCGGGAACCGCACCATCACGGTCGGCACCTTCATGTACTTGAGTGCCCGGAACATCATCTCGCCGCCGTCCGAGGCCGGCGTCCGCAAGTCGTCGTCACCATCGACCAGCATCAATGGAGTCTTCACCTTCGCGACGTGGGTGATCGGCGACCGGGCGGCGAAGTCGGCTGGATCTTCCCACGGCGCCTTGCGGAACCAGGTTGGCGTGAAGAGCGTGAAGTCCGCGGTATACCAGAAGCCCGACCAGTCCGCGATCGACCGCTGAGACACCGCGGCGGCGAAGCGATTGGTTTGTGTGATCGTCCAGTTGGTCAACAGTCCGCCGCCGCTGCCACCGGTGACTCCGAGGCGTTTCTCGTCGATGTAGCCACGCTTCAATACTTCGTCGACCCCCGCCATCAAGTCCTTGTAGTCGTCGCCGGGATACCGGAATTGAATGACGTTGCCGAAGTCCTGTCCGTAGTTGCTGCTCCCTCGAGGATTGGGAAACAGAACGACATAGCCCTTCGCGGCCATCCAATGGAACTCGTGTGTGAACGTGTTGCCATAGGCCGAGTGTGGTCCGCCATGAATCTGGAGAATGAACGGGTACTTCCTGGTGCGATCGAAGTCCGGCGGATGGAGGATCCATCCTTGAATCTTCTTGCCATCGAAGCTCGTCCACCAGAGTTCTTCGGGTTCGCTGAGCTTGATCTTGCTGAACAGGCTCTCGTTCACCTTCGTGACCTGTCGCGGTGCACCGGAGCCGACCACGAACACGTCGCCGATGTTCGTCGGCGACGAGGCGAGCGCGGCGATGGTGCCACCATCCTGGGACGCCGTATAGGACTGCACCGCGTGGGTGCTTTTGAAAACCGGACTGATCTTCCCGCTGGCCACATCGATGCGGATCAGGTTGGCGTCGCCCTGCTCACCGCCGACCACGACGATCGACGAGCCATCCGCCGACCAGATGGGAGACCGACTGGCACCGCCGCGCGGCGCGGCCTGATCCCCGCCAATCCCACCTCCAATGTCGAAGTCGTAGGACGCGGTGAAATTCTTCGCCTCCGATCCAATCGGCACGATGAAGAGATCGGACTGACTGTACGAGCGCTCGGGGGCCCCGTTCAGCGACCCGATGAAGGCGATGGAACGGCCGTCGGGCGACACCCGGAGACTGCTGATGGGGCCGGCGATGTCGGCGATCTTGGTGATCTCGCCGCCGCTCGCGGGCACGGCGTACAGATCGGAATCGCCAGGTTGGTAGTAGGCATCGGCAGTCCGCGTCGAGGTGAAGAACAGACGTGATCCGTCGCTGGCCCAGACGGCGCCCCCTTCGGAGAACTCGCCCGTCGTCAATTGGCGCGCCTTGGGAATCGACGGGCCGGGCTGTACGTCTGTCACCCACAGGTGCGCGGGACGGCTGGGATCGTTCCAGCCGTCGCCGTTGCTGCGATAGACCGCGGACGTGATGACGCGCACGTCCGACTTCGACTCGTCGGATTTGCTCTCGGGTTTCGCGTCGGTCGCTGCTGGCACATCGTCTGGCCGCGTGGTGCTGCTGAACGCGATGCGCGATCCATCCGGTGACCATGCCGGCGCGGACGCGCCTCGCGCAACGTCGGTGATCGCTCGCGCCTCGCCGCCGTCGAGCGCCAGGAGGGAGATCTGCGGCGGCTGCGGACGGCCATCGCGCTCGATGGCGCGCACGAAGGCGAGCTGTCGGCCGTCGGGTGACCACCGAGGGCTCGAGTCGCGCGTTCCTGACGTCAACCGCCGCGGCGGTTCGGCGCCGCTCGCGGGGACGAGCCAAATGCTGGTCTCGTAGTCGTCCTTCTGCCCGTTGACCACAACCCGGACGAACGCGATCGTCGAACCGTCAGGCGTAATCTGGGGGTCGGCGACCCAGACGAACTGCAGGATGTCGCTTTCGGAGATCAGTCGCCGGTCGGTGCGATTGCCTTGAGCGCCGGCGTCGATGGTCGACGCTGCCACGACGCAGGCGATTGCGATGGCGCGAACGCGAATCCAATGTTGTGATGTCATTGCACACCTTGCAGATAACCCATCCATGCATCAACCAATCCCTGATGCTGGCCTTTCAACCCTGAATACGTTGTGGCCCATGCTTTTGCGCGTGTGCGGTCCGCGGCCAGCGACTCGCGCCGTACGCCAGGCGAGTGGGTGGCGTAGGTTGCGTACACGCCCGCCAGAAGGGCGGGCTGGTCCTTCGGATTCGACTCGAGATGCTTGATCAGCAACGGCATCGCCTCATTGGCACGATTCGCCGCCACGTAGGCCAGTGCCAGCATGCGCAGCGTCGCTGGATCTTGTCCGGCCTTTTCGAGTGTGGTGATGGCCTGCGACGCGTCTCCCGCGTGCAGCCAGCTGAGACCAGCCATCCGTGCGACCGGTGCTGGACCGGCCACGTCGGCCGGCACGCTCTGCAGCAGGCCGGCGGCCTCTCGATACTTGCCGCCCTGTGCCAGTGCGGCGCCAAGGTACAGCCTGGTGGGCGCGAAGGTCGGGGCCTGCTGGATCGCGACCTGGAATTGCTGCAGCGCGCGATCCATCTGTCCCTGCGAGAAGAAGTCGAGGCCGCGCAGGAAGGCCGCCATCGTTTGATCACCGCCGGTGAGCGCCTCGAGCGCCGCCGGACCCAGCTGACCATTGCGGGCGGAAGCGAGCGCTGTCTTCGCCGTCGGTCGTGCGCGCTCAGCGGCGGTCAACACGGCGGTCATGACCTCGGGCGAGAGCAGCTCCTTGCGGTCGAAGACTGGCAGATTTGCCAGCATGGCGGACACCAGTTCGGTCGGCAGCGGCATCACTATCGGGGTTGCAGCCGCATCAGCAGCTGCGGCGCCGGCCACCACGCGAAATGGTCGAAGCAGGTGGCCCTGCGCCTTGCCGCCCTGCGTGACGGTGGCGCGCGCGAAGTACCGCCCCGGCGGCAATGTGGCGGTGTTGACGACGCCACCGAGCACTCCGACTTCAGGCGATCCTCCGCCGCCCACTTGCATGGGTTGGCTCAACAGCGGACGACTCTTTTCATCGGCGACGACGTCCAGCGTCGCCTGCACGCCCTCCCGCGACGCGGGGTTCGCCGCGTACACCTCCATCATCACGGAGAGTCGTCCGTTGCTCACGAGTGGTTCGACCGCCGGCGTCAATGGTTGCTTGGCATCGCTCGGTGCCTGCGCCACCATGAGATCGCCGACCGTCAGGCCGGCTCCGGACATCTCGTAGATGGTGACCTTCCGCTCGACCGATCCGACCCGCTTCTCGCTATCGGCGATGGCGAAGCGCAGCATGTAGGTCCCGGGATCGAGCACCAGACTGCTCGCGTACACGGCGACGCCAGGATCGGCCTCACTCATACGCAGCTTTCGGTCTTCGATGGTTGGCGTCAGCGCTTTGTTGTTGCGATCGACGAACGCGATGCCGGTCGTGTAATCCAACGACTGATCGGCGTTGCGTTCGATCTCGGCCGCGATGAGCATCCTGACGCGCGACCCGCCAGGCTCTTTATAGGTCCACGTGGCCATGCGCATCGGAACGTCGTTGATGGTCAGCGGCCCCCGCAACGCGCGGCGCACGGCTTCGGCCGGCGAGGTATTCTCCGGCGACGTCGTGGCCAGAAATCCGCGGCGGGAGTAGACGGTGACACCTCGTCGCGTGGTCTTCACCTGGATGCGATGTCGACGGCCGTCCCGATCGCGCGGACGAGCCTCGACGCCCAGCAGGTAGTGCCCGGCCATCGAGCGATTGATGCGCACGAAGGCGTTGTCGCCCGACGTGATGATGCGATGCAGGGCGCCGCGCGAGTTGCCGGCGAGCGTTTCAAGGCCCGTGACTTGTCGGTCGCGATCCTCGCGCGGTGTCGTCGGCCGCTGGCTTTCCGTGACGTCAACCGTCGGCACGTCGAGCAACATCACCTCCAGGGTCGCGCGCACATCGGCGGCGATGGCGGCGATCTCATCCGTCTCGCTGCCGAGGCCTTCGAGGACGAGCCCTTCCGAGATCAGGATAACGGTCTTGGGTCCGTCGAGGGCGCCCAGGCTCTTGAGCACTTCGCGCATGCCGCGCAGCGAGAATTGCGTCTGTTGGCGCTGGTGATTGACGATCTCCGCCGCCTCCTGCTCGACCTCGATCTCGCAGCGTGCGGCTTCGAGGTTCGTCAGCAACGCGCTGCCGCACTCGCGCAGGATCAGCGCATTGCGGAGGCTGACATCGCTGTGCTCGACGGTGGCGATCGCTTCGCTCAGGCTGATGTGATAACGGCCTTTGAACGGCGTCGCGAGTCCGACG
Source organism: uncultured Acidobacteriota bacterium (assembly GCA_963802675.1). Taxonomy (GTDB): domain Bacteria; phylum Acidobacteriota; class Vicinamibacteria; order Vicinamibacterales; family UBA2999; genus JACCSI01. Next base: position 303,843 of record CAWDJL010000009.1, on the reverse strand, counting down.
GTCGCGAGCAGCGCTTCGCGCACCTTCTCGTGCTCGGTGGTGAAGTCGACAAGGGCGCCCTGCGGAATCGCGACCATCGCAATCCGGTCGGCCGGTGCCAGGCCGTCGACGAACTTGACGGCGCTGCGCATCATGAAGCGTCCCTGTCCGACGCGGATGTTGCCCTGGTCAACCAGAATCAAGATCAAGCGGCCCGGGCTGGGGCCGCGACTGTTCGTGGAAAAGAACGGTTCGTCCGGCGCCGCCGCCGCGACCGCGGCAGGCTTGGCCCCGACCGGGCGCGGGGTGTCGTCCACCAGCTTGATGTATTCGGCCGTGACGACCGGGCGAGTGTCGCCGTCCACCTCGACTTGAAATTCCGACGGCTTCAGATCGATCACTTGGCGGCCTTCGCGGTCGACAACCGTGGCATCGACCGTCAAGAGATCGACGCCGGCTCTGAACACCGGCTGTTGAGGGGGCTGGGGCGCCTGAGTTTGGGCGGATACGGCCGCACTGGACAGCGCGACACCCAAAACCAGGCTTCGCACACGCATGTGGAACTCCGTGCTCAGCAACCCGTCGTGAAAGGGCCGACGCATTCAACCGACAGTGCTGTAGCGGCCTATCTTACCCCCGCACCACTAGCGAAGCTCCGCCTCAAACCCCCGAGAAGCGCCGTATCATCGAGGACGTATGTCGATTCGAGACGTGGTCATTGTTGGGGCAGGTCCTTCGGGACTGGCGTCGGCCATTGCGGTCAAGCAACTGGGCCTTGACTACCTCGTGTTGGAGAAGGGAGCGTTGGTCGAGTCGATTCGACGATTCCCTATCAACATGGTGTTCTTCACGACGCCCGAGTTGATGGAGATTGGCGGTATTCCGCTCACCACACCGTACGACAAGCCGACGCGGCTCGAAGCGCTTCAGTACTACCGAAAAGTCTCGGACGTCTTTCAATTGCAGGTGATGCTGCGCGAAGAGGTCGTGTCGATCGAACGCGATCGGGAGGGCGCCGAGACCCTGTTCGTCTTGTCGACGAAGTCGAACCTTGGGGTCCGGCGCGTGCGCACGGCCAAAATTGTGATTCTGGCGATGGGGTACTACGACCGCCCCGTTCTGCTGGACGTGCCCGGCGAGCAACTCTCCCACGTCCATCACTATTACGACGAGCCTCATCCCTATTACCGCCAACGCGTGGTGATTGTGGGCGGGAAAAACTCAGCCTGTGAAACAGCCCTGGATCTGTATCGCAATGGCGCCCACGTCACGCTCGTGCACCGCGGCGCGGGTCTGGGTGACTCGGTCAAATATTGGGTCAAGCCGGACATCGAGAACCGGATCAAGGAGGGGACGATTGCGGCGCGTTTTAGTACTCGGGTGGTCGAGATTCGGCCGACCGAGGTCGTGGTGGCCGACGCCGATGGTGCGCTGGCAACGATTCCGGCCGAGTCGGTCTTGTTGCTGACGGGCTACCGCGCCGATCCGGAATTCCTGCGGCGCGCGGGAGTCGACGTCAGTGCCGACACGCTGGAGCCGGTGTACGACCCTGAGACGTTCGAGACCAATGTCCCCGGTCTCTTCATTGCCGGAGGGCAACTGGCGGGGAAGCGGACCGGAACGGTCTTTATCGAGAACGGGCGCTTCCATGGGGAGCGTATCGCCCGGGTCATTGCCGAGCGCCTGTCGACAGGCCTTCGGACCCCGGCCAGCGTCTCAGTCGAGTAGAATCCGGCAAAGGGCGCCGGATCCGGTATCCGGGTAACTTGAGGGGCAGGGCATGAGCCCGCCAATCATTCTTGTTCGAGAGCCTCTTCCAACTACTCTTCGAGTACCGCCCCGTCGTTTTCTCACAGGGTGAGATTCGGCTGGCCGCGTGGAGCGGCTCGTACCTCGCCGCGGGGCTCGCCGCGCTCACCGTCATCGTGGCGATTGCCACCTATCGCCGGGGTGGCCCCAAGCTGCGGACTCACGACCGCCTCGTCCTCGCGAGCCTGCGCGTCGCCCTGATCGGACTTGTGGCGCTGTGCCTGTTCCGGCCGGTGCTCGTCGTCAAGGCCGCGGTTCCGCAACAGAACTTTCTCGCCGTGCTGCTCGACGATTCCCGCAGTATGCAGATTGCCGATCACCAGGACGGTCCACGCTCGGCGTTTGTCAGACAGGAATTTGGGGCGCCTGATCGCGGCATCGTGAAAACGCTGGCCGATAAATTCATGGTGCGCACGTTCCGGTTCTCTACCGCCGCCTCACGGGTCGATGCCGAAGACGACCTGACGTTCAGCGGCCCGCAGACCAGGCTTGGTGCGGCCTTGGACGGCGCGCGCCAAGAACTAGCGGGTCTCCCGCTGGCCGGCCTCGTCGTTGTCAGTGATGGCGCCGACACGGCGGAGGATGCGCTTGGTGAATCGCTCCTCGCCCTCAAGTCACAGGGGGTTCCAGTCTTCACGGTTGGCGTTGGACAGGAGACGCTGTCACGCGACATCCAAATCGGTCGAGTCAGCACGCCGCGCGTCGCCCTCAAAGGAACGACGCTGATGGTCGACGTGGTCATCACGCAGACCGGATTCAGCGGCAAGCAAATCACGCTCGACGTCGAAGACGAAGGCCGCATCGTCGGATCGCAGCCAGTAACGCTGCCGTCGGACGGGTCGGCGGCGACGGCGCGCGTGCGTTTCACCGTCCAGGACCCCGGCCCGCGCGTCTTTCGCTTTCGCGTCGCGCCGCAGGACGGCGAGCTCGTCACGCAGAACAACGCCCGCGAGAGCATGATTGACGTTCGGGATCGCCGCGAGAAGATTCTGTATTTCGAGGGCGAACCGCGCTACGAGGTGAAGTTCATCCGCCGCGCCGTCGACAAGGATCCCAACCTCGGCGTCGTTCTGCTGCAGCGCACCGCCGACAACAAGTACTTGCGTGTCGGCGTCGATCACGCGGACGAACTCGTCGCCGCGTTCCCCAAGACCCGTGAGGAGCTCTTTCAGTATCGCGGCCTCATTCTCGGCAGCATCGAAGCCGGTTCTTTTACTGGCGATCAGCTGCGGATGATTGCCGAGTTCGTCGATCGCCGAGGGGGCGGTCTGCTGGTGCTCGGCGGTGGGCGGTCATTCTCCGAGGGCGGTTACGCCGGAACGGCCGTCGCGGATGTGATGCCGGTGACGCTCGACCCGTCGGCGCGCGAGCCTCAGCTCGCACGACTCTCGGTCCGCCCCACGCGGGCGGGCGCCGGGCATGCGGTCACTCAGATCGCCGACACCGAGGCCGCCTCGGCAGAGAAGTGGAACTTCCTCACCACGCTCGAGCCCAAGGTGACGACGCTCAACGCCGCTGACGCGATCAAGCCGGGTGCCACCGTGTTGCTCACGGGGACCGACGAGTCGCGCCGTGAACGGCCCGTACTCTCATTCCAGCGCTATGGGCGGGGCAAGACTTTCGCGCTGACGCTGCAAGACTCCTGGGTGTGGCAGATGCATGCCGCCATCGACGTCAACGACCTCACCCACGAGTACTTCTGGCGGCAGCTGCTGCGCGCGCTTGGTCGATGGTGTTCCTGATGCCGTCGAGCCGCGATCGCTGACCGATCGGGTCGAGCCCGGCGAGGCCATCAAGCTACAGGCGGACGTGGTCGATTCGAATTTTGTCGAATTGAACGACGCCGCGGTCATGGCTCACGTGTCACGGCCGGACGGCAGCATCGTCGATGTTCCGCTCCAGTGGAGCGGGGATCGGAGCGGCGAGTACATTGGGACCGTCGCGGCGGCTGGTGAAGGCTACTACGAGGCCAGGATCGAGGCGCGTCAGGGCGAGAAATCGTTGGGCTCGACGGTGGCGCATCTCCGGGTCGCCCCGGGTGACGCCGAATACTTCGATGCCACGATGCATGCCCCGACGCTGCGACGTATCGCGGAAGAAACGGGCGGGAAGTACTACACGGCGTCCGCAACGCAAGGGCTCGCGGAAGACCTCCGGTACACCGGTCGCGGGGTGACGACCGTGGAGGAGCGAGACCTGTGGCACATGCCGATCGTCTTTCTTTTGTTGGTTGGGTTGCTGTGTGCCGAATGGGTCTACCGGCGGCGCGTGGGCCTGGCCTGACGTTCGTCAGAGGACCTGAGTGACGCTGGCGCTCACAGCATGCGACGGCCTTGATAGTCGGCATCGTTTTCGCCGCGTGTGCGACGGCGGCGATCGCGCAGGACATTTTTGGCCGCCGCTCTCGGCGCGCACCCGAGATTCGTCTGGAACGCGTGCCGTACGATGGCAAATTCACCTTCGCGCGTTTGCGACATGGGGTCGAGTACGGTCGCGGAGAACCGCCGTGGGCCCACGACTATCCGCGTGCGGAGCGAAACTTCTCACGGATTCTGCAGGAGATCACGCTCATCCAGCCGCACCTGGACGGCAGCAACGTCTTCACGCTCGACGATCCGGAGCTGCACGCCTACCCGATCGCGTACATGTCTGAGCCTGGCTTCTGGCAGATGAACGACGCCGAGCTGGCAGGCATACAGAGCTACCTGAAGAAGGGCGGCTTCGTCATCTTCGACGACTTCCGCGGCGATCACTGGTACAACTTCGAAGAACAGATTCGGCGAGTCCTTCCCGAGGGTCGGCTCGTACAGCTCGACGAGACACATCCGGTGTTTCACTCGTTCTTCGACATTCGAATCGCCGAGACGGTGGGCTATTACGGTGAAGCGACGTTTCACGGCATCTACGAGGACAACGATCCCGACAAGCGGCTGCTGCTGGTCGCCAACTTCAATCACGATCTCGGTGAGTTGTGGGAGTTTTCGGACACTGGCTTCGTCCCGGTCGACCTCACGAACGACGCTTATAAGTACGGCGTCAACTACATCATCTATGCAATGACGCACTGACGCGTCGCTGCGCTTGGTACTTGGGGGTTCGCGTGGAATCAGTGGTGAAAGATACGACGGCGGCCGAGCTCGAATCGGATGATGTCGCGCTCGCCGACCGGATGAACGAAGGACGTCACAAGATTGTCGCCGAGCTGAAAAAGCTGATCGTCGGCCAGGATGACGTAGTCCACCAGGTCCTGCTGACGCTCTTCGTCGGTGGCAACAGCCTGATTGTCGGCGTCCCTGGATTGGCCAAGACGCTTCTGATTCACACGCTGGCGCGAGTCCTCGAACTCAAGTTCAATCGCATTCAGTTCACGCCCGACCTGATGCCCTCGGACATCACCGGCACCGACATCATCAACGAGGATGCGACGACGGGCCGACGTCAGATGGTGTTCGCTCCAGGACCCATCTTCTGCAACATTCTGCTCGCCGATGAGATCAACCGCACCCCACCCAAAACTCAGTCGGCGTTACTCGAAGCGATGCAGGAGCACCGGGTCACGATCCAGGGCCGCACCTACCAGCTCGACGAACCGTTTTACGTCTTCGCGACCCAGAACCCGATCGAGCTCGAAGGCACCTACCCGTTGCCCGAGGCACAGCTCGACCGCTTCATGTTCCACATCGTGATCGAGCATCCGCCCGAAGACGAGGAATACAACGTCGTGCGGACGACGACCGCAATTCTGGAGCCGAAATTCGAGCGTCCTGTGACCGGTCAGGACCTGGTTGCGTTTCAGCGGCTGGTTCGACGCGTGCCGGTGGCCGAGGCCGTGATGCGCTACGCGCTGTCAGTGGTTCGCGCCAGCCGCCCGAAGTCGCCGACCTGTCCGGAATCGATCCGCAAGTGGGTGGCGTTTGGCGCCAGCGTTCGCGCGGCGCAGTATCTCGTGCTCGGCGGCAAGGCTCGAGCGCTGACGAGCGGACGCTACCACGTCACCTACGATGACATTCGCGCGTTGGCGCACCCGGTGCTCCGCCATCGCGTCCTGACCAACTTCCACGCGCAGTCGGAAGGCATGACCAGTGACGTCATGATCGATCGTCTGCTCGAGGCCGTGCCGGTGCCGCGATCCGGCATGTAGGCGACTTTTACGATGGACCTCACTAGCCCGGTTCCCGGCGCTCGTTTCGTCGACCCCGCGGTGTTGGCGCGGATCGGCAACCTCGAGCTGGTTGCCCGCAGCGTCGTCGATGGCGTCATCAACGGGTTGCACCGCTCGCCGTACTTCGGCGCCTCGGTCGATTTTGCCGAGCACCGTGGGTATGTTCCGGGCGACGACATCCGCCGCGTGGACTGGCGGGTATTTGCCCGAACCGACAAGTACTTCGTCAAGGAGTTCGAGGCCGACTCCAACGCAAATTTCAGCGTCTTGTTGGACGTGTCCAAGTCGATGGGGTTTGGCGCCAGGCTCAGCAAGCTCGACTACGGCAAAACACTGGCCGCCTGCTTGACGTACCTGGTCCACAAACAACGAGATCGGGTGGGGCTCGTCACGTTCGACGAAGACATCGTGGACCACGTGCCGCCGTCGGCCAAGCACCTCGACGTCGTACTCCATGCCATTGACCGTGCGCAGGCGAAGCGGCCGGGGCGGCTTGGTCCGCCGCTGAGAAAGTTGGCCGAGCACTTCGGCCGGCGGGGGATTGTGGTCGTGATCTCGGACCTCTACGAAGAGCCCCAAGAGGTGATGGAAGCGCTCAGCCTGATCCGATTTCGCGGCAACGACGTGATCCTGTTCCACATTCTCGATCCCGCCGAGATCGACTTCACGTTCGAGGAAGCGTCGAGCTTCGAAGATCTCGAGAGCGGCGAGCAGATGCCGGTCGTCCCCGATGCCCTGCGCGAGCAGTATCGCAAGATGATCAAGGAACACGTGGCCGCGTTGACGTCGAGGGCCGCCGAGCAGCGTGTCGACTACACCCTGCTGAATACGTCGATGCCGCTCGATTTTGCGTTGTTCAATTACATGGCGGTTCGGGATCGCCTGGCCCGCACGCGATAGGACCGTCACGCGATGTCGTTTTTGGCCCCCCTCTTCTTCGCCGGACTGACACTGCTGGCGATACCCGTGCTGATTCACCTCATTCAGCGCGAGCGCAAGAACGTTGTCCCGTTTCCGTCGCTGATGTTCGTCAAGCGGATCCCGTATTCGTCGATCCGGCGGCGTCGAATTCATAACTGGGCGCTGCTCGCGATGCGGCTGGCGGCGCTGGCCCTGATCGTCGCCGCTTTTGCACGTCCCTTTCTCCGCAGCGCGAGCCTGTCCGCTGCCGCCGGCGGCGCACGCGATGTTGTCATCGTGTTGGACCGGTCGTACAGCATGGGGCATGGCGACCAATGGGAGCGGGCCAAGCGCGCGGCCGTCGACGCCGTGGGTGGCTTGGCGGGTAGCGATCGAGCGACGCTCGTGACGTTTGCGACCACTGCGGAGGTTGCGGTGCAGGGTACGAACGACAAGGGGCGACTGCAGTCCGAGATTAACAGTGCGCAACTCTCGGCAGGTGCCACGCGATTCGGGCCGGCGCTGAAGCTGGCGGGCAGCCTTCTCGCCGCGTCTAATCTGCCGCGCCGCGAAGTGATCCTGATCAGCGACTTCCAGCGCAGCGGATGGTCCCCCGGTGACGGGCTGCGGTTGCCGTCCGGCACGACGGTTACGCCGGTGACCGTGAGCGCAACCGCCGAGCGCAACCTCGCGGTCGTGCCGGTTGGGATTCAGCGCGACCAGGCCTCGGGGCAGGATCGCGTCACGATCACCGCCGGCGTCTTGAATCGCAGTGGCGAGAGCATCACCAATCTGCCGATCGCACTCGAATTCGACGGCCGCGTCGTGCAGAGCGCACAGCTATCGGCCCAGCCGTACGGCTCAGCCTCGACGACCTTTCCACCGGTGGCCTTGTCGCAGGCCAACACGCGGGGCACCGTGCGAATTGGTGACGACGTGCTGGCGCGCGACAACGTGTTTCACTTCGTGCTGTCACCGCCTGCGCCGGTGCCGGTCGTTGTCGTCAACGGGAAATCGGCGCGCGATCCTGCGCTTTATCTGGCGCGGGCGTTGGCGATTGGCGACAGCCCTCGCTTCGACACCTCGACCCGGTCCATAGACGACTTGTCGGACGAAGTGTTGTCGCGAGCGCAGGTCGTCATCCTCAATGATGCAAGCCCCAGCGACGCCACTGCGGCGCGCCTCGCGCGATTCGTGGAAAACGGCCGCGGGCTGCTCGTTGTCTACGGGCCGCAAGCCCAGTGGCCCGCGAACGCGGCTGCCCTGTTGCCAGCAACGCCGGCCGGTACGGTGGACCGATCACGCTCAAGGGCCGCGACCCTCGGCGGGCTCGAATACGGGCACGCGATCTTCGAACCGTTTCGCGCGCCACGCAGCGGCGACTTTTCAGCGCCGCGTTTTTACGGGTACCGAAGCGTCGTGACCGCCAAAGATGCACAGGTACTGGCCCGCTTCGACGATGGCGCACCCGCGGTGATCGAGAAGACCGTCGGGCGTGGGCGAGTGGTCGTGTGGACGTCAACGCTCGACCTGTTCTGGAACGACCTGGCGCTGAAACCCGTCTATCTGCCGTTCGTTCACCAGGTGGCACGCCATCTCGCCGACCATCGCGATCGGAAGAACTGGGCGACCGTGGGTCAGGTGCTCGACCTGTCGCAAGAGGGCGATCCGTCGCGCCCACGACTCGCGATCGCGCCCGGCGGCGCGCGCCAGCCGCTCGAGGGCGAGCAGGGGCAGGTGCTGGAATTGAGCGAGCAAGGGTTCTACGAGGTGCGAGAGCAGGGACGACAGAGCGCCTTGGTCGCTGTGGCCGCGAGCAACGTTGAGCTCGGAGAATCGGACCGAACCGCCGTGGATCCGACCGAAATCGTCGCCGCCGTCGCGGGCGGCGGTTCCGGCACCGGGGCCACCACCGACCCGCTGGCTCTCCCCGACGAGGCGCAGGAACGCGCTCAGCGGCTCTGGTGGTACCTGCTGTTCGCGGGTATCCTGCTGTTGATGGGCGAATCGCTCCTGGCACACCGGCTGTCACGCGCGAAAACGTGAAGTCGCACAGAAGTCGAAAGCTGTCGGCCGAGGAGGCATAGATGCTCCACTACGAGAAAAGCGCTGACCCACGAGCGACGCTCCTTGACGTCATTCGTCAGGTGCGAAAGCGCTGGCGGGTAAAGCTTGCCGTGCGGGGCGCCGTCGGATTCCTCGCCGCGACCGCCGTCGCGCTCGTCGGCTCTGCCTATGCCCTCGAGGCCCTGCGTTTCAGCCCGGCGTCGATCCTCGGATTCCGAATCGCCTTGATTGTCGCGGCGCTTGCCGCCGCCGGTTGGTTCCTCGTGCGTCCGCTGATGCGGCGTGTGAACGACGAGCAAGTCGCGCTGTATCTGGAAGAACACGAACCAACGCTCGAGGCGACCATCATCACGGCCATGGAGGCCGAACGGGCGGGAGGCTCACGCGATGCCTCGCCAGCGCTGGTCAGCCGCCTCATCGAAGCAGCCGTCGAGCGAGCGCAACAAGTTGAAGAAGGTCGCCGCATCGAGCGGCTGCCGGTCCGTCGCTACGCGGGCGCCGCGGCGGTGGTCACGATCGCCGCCGTGGCGCTGTTTACACTCGGGCCGGCCTATCTCCGTCATGCGCTCTCGGCCTTGCTGGTGGTGTCGCGTGACGTCGAAGCGGCCGCGCCGTATCGCATCGACGTGACGCCCGGCGACGCCACCGTTCCGAAGGGCGCGGATCAAACCATTTCGGCAACCCTTCACGGCTTCGACGCTGGCGATGTGGTCGTCATGATGCGCAAATCGCCAGAGGCCGAGTATCAGCGCCTCCCAATGATTCGGGCCGAAAACGGCGCGTACGACGGGATGCTGTTCGATCTCGCGGAGGGGCTCGAGTACTACGTCGAGGCCGCCGGGGTTAAATCGCGCGCCTTCACCTTGAAGGTTGTCGAACTGCCGTACGTCAAACAGCTGGACCTCGAGTATCACTTCCCCGCGTACACGGGGCTGGAACCGCGGACCGTCGAGGACGGGGGCGACGTCGCCGCTCTCAAGGGGACTGACGTTCGCCTGCGAATCCAGCCGACGATGGCCACGGGAGGCGGGCGTCTCGTGATGGCTGATGGCACGTCGATGCCATTGACGCCGAACGCCGATGGCACACTGGCGGGTCGCTTCACCGCGACTGCCAACGGTTCATACAAGGTCGAGCTCGATGGTCCGGCAGGAGAGAAGGTAACGGCGTCGCCGGAATACACCATCGACATCCTGACCGATCAACCGCCTTCGGTCGCGCTGTCGAAGCCAGGCCGCGACTCCGACGCCACGCCGGTGCAGGAATTCTTCGTCGAAGCGCGCGCAGACGACGACTTTGCCGTCAAGAACCTGCAGCTGGTGTATTCGATCAACGGTGGCGAGGAGAAAACCATTGGCCTCTTCAGTGGCTCGAAGCCGCTCACCGAGGTCACGGCCGGCCACACGTTCTACCTGGAAGAGCTCGGCGTCCAGCCCGGTGACGCCGTCTCCTACTATGCACGCGCGGCTGACAACGACGCGAACGGGGGACCGAAGCGCGCCACCAGCGATATCTACTTCCTCCGCATTCGGCCGTTCGGCAAGGAGTTCAAGCCGGCCATGTCGATGGGCGGTGGTGGTGGTGGCGGTGGCGCGGGCGCGGAAGTCGGGGCCTTGTCGCAGCAACAGCGGCAGATCATTGCAGGCACCTTCAAGGTGCAGCGCGATCGTCGCACGATGGGTGCGGATAAGGTCCGCGAAGCGCTTGTGGTGCTGGCGCTGTCACAGAGCCGGTTGCGCGAGCAGGTCCAGGGGCTGGTCGAACGGATGAACAGCCGGCTGGTCACGCCCGATCCAGCCTTCCAGAAGATTGCTGAGTTGCTGCCACTCGCCGCGGGAGAGATGAAAACGGCTGAGAGCAAGCTGCAGGCGCAGAACGCCGAGCAGGCGCTGCCACCCGAAAACAAGGCGCTCCAGTACCTGCAACAGGCGGAAGAAGAGTACGAGTTGCAGGTGCAAACGAACCGCAATGCGGGCGGCGGCGGTGGTGGGGGCGGCGCCGGATCGATTGCCGAAGACCTCGCAGACTTGTTCCGGCTCGAGCTGGACAAGATGGCCAACCAGTACGAGACCAGCCAGCAGGCGATGCAGCAGAATGCCGACCAGCAGATCGACGAGCTGGCCGAAAAGCTGCGCGAGCTGGCGCGTCGGCAGGAGCAGGAGCTGCAGCGACAGCGCCAGCTGGCGCAGGGGCAAGGACAGGGCCAGAACGCGCGGAGCAGTGACCTGCAGCGTGCGCTTGCTCAACAGGCCGAAGAAGCGGCGCGTCAGTTGGAGCGCCTCTCGCGCGAGCAGAATCGTCCTGATCTCCAGAACGCCGCACGGCAGATGCAGCAAGCGGCGGACGCCATGCGTCGCGCCGCGGCCAGCGGGGATCCAAGCGCGGCCGGCGAGGCCGCCGCGGCCGCCGAACGACTGCGCAACGTGCAGCGCGCGTTGCAGGGAACCCAGGGTGCGCGCGCCGAGCGCGATATCCAGGATGTGCAGCGCCAGGCCGAAGAAATCGCACGCGAGCAGCGCGAGATCGCCAACGAGGTCGCGGAATCTTCCGTCATCGGGCCAGGAGCGATCGGCGAAAGCGCAGGCTCTCGGCCAACGGAAGGATCAGTTGGGGCAGCAGGTCCAGGCGCTCGAGAACCAGCTCGATCGTACTGCCGGCGAAATTGCGCGGAAGTCGCGCGACGCCTCGCGCAAGCTGCAGGAAGCCGCCGGGCAGATTCGCGACGACAAGATCAAGGAAAAGCTGAACTACTCGCGCCAGGTCATTGGCGCCGAACGGGCCGAACTCCAGGAGTTTGCCCGAACGCTCGAGGAGCAACTCGAAGCCAATATCGACGGCGTCCGTCGCAAGCTCGATGAAGCGGCATCGGCGCTCGGCCCGAATGGTCGCGATCGAAACGCCGATGCGCTCGAACGTGCCCGCGAGTTGACACGCGGTGTCGAATCACTGGGGCGTCGCATGCAGGAGCGTGCCGAATCGCGTTCGGGACAGCAAGGGCAACGCGGTCAGCCGCCAGCAAGGCCAGCAGGGTCAGCAGGGGCAGGGGCAGCGAGGATCAGCAGCAGGGCCAGCAAGGCCAACAAGGCCAGTCGGGACAACAGGGGCAGTCGGGACAACAAGGGCAGTCAGGACAGCAAGGTGGCCCGGGTCAGCGTGCCGATGGTCGAGGCCAGACCGACGGCGCGGCGGGCGGCGGCGATACCGACGGCGCATGGCGCGACGGTCCCGGCGGGTGGGGCAGCCGCCGACCCGGCGATTGGTTCAGCCCGGACGAGATTCGTCAGTTCCGTGACGAGGCCCGGCGCTGGATCGGCGAGGGACGCGAGCTGCGCGACCTGCTGCGCCAGCAGAACGTGGACGCGCGCGAGCTGGAGGAGATCCTGCGCCGGCTGCGTGAGCTCGAAGACACGCGCGTGTATCGCGACGTCGACGAGTTGGCGCGCCTGCAGAGCTTCGTGACTGAGGGACTCAAGCGCTTCGAGTACGGCTTGCGCCGCAAAGTAGGCGACGATGCCGACCGAGCGCTCGTAACTGGCGCGGACGAAGTGCCGCTGGAATTCCAGAAGCTGGTCGAGGAGTACTACCGGTCGCTCGCTCGACCGAAAAAGTAGCAAGGCTGGGCGATTAGAGCCGCCATGCGCATTGCCCACACGGTCGCCGCCGCGGTGCTGGTCGCAGCGACGACGGCGTTCGCCCAGGATCCCTGGTTTCGCGGCTTTGGCGGGCGGGGTGAAGGCGCGGGCATTCCTCCGCGATTCTTCAAGACCGGCGACTTCGACGGCGCGTTTCAGATGTGCCGGATGATGTACCGCAGCGTGCGCGCGCATCAGCGGGGGCTTGGCTGGGGCACTGACTATCCGTATGCGGAGATCAATCTGTCGATTCGCTTGTCGGAGCTGACCAAGACCCGCGTGAGCCGCACCGGGCCGGAGCCCAATCACTTCGTGGTACGGCCAACCGACGAGGCGCTGTATCAATGCCCGTTCGTGATCATGTCCGATCCCGGCAGCGTCGGTTTCAGCGACGCCGACGCCGATGCCCTCAGGAGCTACCTGCTCAAGGGAGGGTTCCTGTGGGTGGACGACTACTGGGGGCCATGGGCGTGGGATGATTTTGCACGCGAGATCGCGAAGGTGCTGCCCACTGCGCAGTATCCAATTCGCGACTTGTCGTTCGATCACCCCATCTTCAAGACCATGTTCACCGTGACCAAGATTCCGCAGGTCCCGTCGTGGCAATATTGGTCAGGGAGCGGAGGCGATACCTCGGAGATGGGTCACAGCAGCGCGCAGGCGCACATGGCGGCCATCACCGATGCCGATGGCCGGATCATGGTACTGATGACGCACAACACGGACATCTCCGATTCGTGGGAGCGTGAAGGCGAGGATCCGCAGTACTTTTATAGCTTCTCGCCGGATGGCTATGCGGTCGGCTTGAACGTTGCCCTGTATTCAATGACGCATTAGGGCGCGATGCTTGCGTCGCGCGTCAACTTATGACGCCAACTCGGATGGCCGCGCTCATCTTGCTCGTCGCCGCGACGGCGACCGCGCAGGAGCCTTGGTACCGTGGCTACGGCTACGGTGGCAATCGCGTGCCGCCCCGGTTTCCGAAGGTCGAGAGCTACGATGGCGGCTTCAGCTTCTGTCGCGGGATGTTCCGCAGCGTCCGGCGCGAGCCGAGCGGCTCGGGCTGGAGCACCGACTATCCCGACGCCGACGTCAACTTTTCGATTCGACTCGCCGAACTGACCAAGACGCGAGTCAGCCGTCAGCGCACCGGCGATCCCAATCACCTCGTTGTCCGACTCGAGGACGACTACCTCTACAACTGCCCCTACCTCCATATGGAGGACGTCGGCACGCTCGAGTTCAGCGACCGCGAAGTCGAGCGGGTGCGCAGCTATCTGCTCAAGGGCGGGTTCCTCTGGGTGGACGACTCGTGGGGTTCTTGGGCTCTCGAGTCCTGGGAACGGCGAGATCGCCCGCGTGCTGCCAGCGTCTGACTACCCGATTCGTGATGTCGCGATGGATCACCCGCTGTTCCGGACAATGTTTCAAGTCACGAAGCTGCCGCAGATTCCCTCCATTTCGCATTGGCGGCGGAGTGGCGGCGGGACCTCTGAGCGGGGCGCTGACAGCGACGTCCCGGTCATTCGGGGTATCAGTGACGTCAACGGCCACCTGATGGTGCTGATGACGCACAACACCGACATCTCCGACGCGTGGGAGCGCGAAGGCGAAGACCCGCAGTATTTCTACAGCTTCTCGCCTGATGGATATGCGGTCGGTCTGAATATCGTGATCTATGCGATGACACACTGAGGCGGGCCGCGCTTCGCACGGCCCGCCGCCTCGCCGCTACGCGGCTCGGATGGCCGCTCGCTCTCGCTCGCGAAAGGCCGGGCTCACTTCGCTCGCCCGGATGGCGGCACGTTCGTTCCGCCGAACGTCGGTCGCAACGCGACACGCCGTCCGCACGAATGCAGATGAGGGGCCTTCCGGGCGAGCGAGAGCGAGCCGGCCGTCCGAGCCGCGAAGCGGCGACGCCGTCCGCCCGTGCGAAGCGAGGGCGTCCTTCCGGCGCGCGCAGCGCGCCGGCCTAGTGGACCCTCTGCTCGGCCCCGCGCCCCTTCGACAGCGTTTTCATTTCGAGCAACTCGACCAACGATCGGCAACGGGCAAGCGGACCCTCGCGCTCGAGCAGCGCCTGTTTTTCAATCGGCTCGAGATCCAGGTACTGCGCCAGCGCGTTGATCAAGTCCACGTCCGGCATGGTCGCGCGGCAATCCGCGCTCGGCCAACGTGCCGCTCAGCATCGGCGCCAGCAGCGCCTCGAGTCGTTGCCGCTCCCGTTTCAGCGCCTGCTCCATGCCCTCCGGCTCGGCTTCCGCCAATGGCATGATCAGCGCGCGCCGATACAAGACCGTCGACGAGGGGCTCTCTTCGCCGACGATGCGAAACCGCTCGAGGCCCCGCAACACGATGTTGAAGCGGCCGTCGGTGAGTCGCTCGACGTGCGTGACGAGGCCGGCGCACCCCACTTCATAGATCGCCGGCGCGCGCTCATGCTCGACCTCGTGGCCTGGCTGCAGCAACACCATTCCGATCATCCGCTCGCCCGCCAATGCGTCGGACACCATCTGCCGGTAGCGCGGCTCGAAGATGTGGAGCGGCAGAAAGACACTGGGGAACAATACGACGGACGGCAACGGGAAGAGGGGGATGGTCGAGGGCAGCATGTCAACGGTCACTGTGACAGTTACAAGTTACAAGTTACAAGTTACAAGTTCAAAGTTCGTGGTCACCGACGGGGCGCTCATCACAGCAAGGCGTGGCGAACAGCTCGCGGTTTGTAACTTGTAACTTGTAACTTGTAACTCTTGCCTAGTGAATCGTCCTCGTCTTCTTGTCCATGTAGTCCATCAACACGTACTCGCCGAGTGTGTAGGGGGTCGTGAAATAGGCCTTGCCGCGGCACATCGACGCCACGCGGCGAACGAAGGCGACGAGGTCGTAGTCGCGCGCCAGCATGAAGGTGTTGATCATGATGCCGGCGCGCGCACAGGCCGACACCTCCGCAAACGTTTCGGAGATCACGAAGGGATCGAGGCCGAAGGCATTTTTGTAGATGCGTCCGTCCGGCTGCGTCAGCGCGGACGGCTTGCCGTCGGTGATCATGATGATTTGCCGCATGTCCTTACGCTGGCGATCGAGGATCCGGCGCGCCAGCCGCAGCCCTTCGCGCGTGTTGGTGTAGTACGGCCCGACGCGCACGCGCCCCAGCTCGCGGAGCGGAATTTCCTCGGCCGAGTCGTGGAACAGCACCGCATGCAGCGTGTCGCCGGGATACTGCGTGCGAATCAGATGCGACAACGCCATCGCGACGCGCTTGGCGGGTGTGAACCGATCCTCCCCATACAGGATCATGCTGTGACTGCAGTCGAGCATCAGCACGGTGGCACAGGAGCTCTGGTACTCGCCTTGGGCCACCATCAAGTCGTTGTACGTGATCTCGAGTCGCGTCGCGGTCGAGCCTTCCGCTCCTTGACGACGGATCGCGTTCAGGATGGTGGCGGTGGCGTCGATGTTCATCGTGTCGCCGAACTCATACCGCTTGGGCGCTCCACTCGCTTCGATGCCGGTGGACAGGTCGCGCGTGTCGTGCCGGCCGCTGCTGCTGTGGCCCATCGATCCCATCAGATCGCGCAGGGCCTTGAAACCCAGAAAGTCGAGGGCCTTGTCGGTGACTTCGAACGTGACGCGCTCGTTGGCATCGCCCAGGCCGCCGCCCTGGGCCCGCCGCTGCCGCTCGGTTTCGAGATCGGGTGACGGTGTGATGTAGCCGGATTCCTTCATCCGCTCGATGATCTGTTCGATCAGGTCTTCAATCTGTTGCCGCAGCTGTTCCTGGTCGCCGTCCGCCGGATCTCCCAATAACTTCTCGAGCATTTCCGGGGGAAGGACACCATCGCTGAAGAGCGCTTCCAGGATCGCGTCGTGCAAGGCCTGCATCGTCCGATCCTGGTTCTGTGACGGATCGCCCCACGGGTTGTCGAAGCCGCTCGAGAGGAGGAGATCCGAGAGCTTCGACATGAGCTCGTCCATGTCGAGCTCGTCGAGCAGTGAGGGAACGTACTTTCGAGTACTTGTAGCGCATGTAGTCTTCCGTCAGTTGTCAGTTTCCAGTGGCCAGTTCAAAGAGCGCGCTACTGGAAATGGGACTGAGGGTCTCTTTGAACTGATCACTGGGAACTGATAACTGACACGTCTGTCAGTTGTAATACCGCTTCTTTTTCCCCCGCCCCTGTCCCTGGTCATCATCGTCGTCCGGCGTCAGCACCGGCGTGCGCGTCGGTGCCTCCCGCCGTCGGACGGGTTCGGTGCCGTGATACCCGCGATCGTCGCTCCGGCCGATCTTCTTCTGCGAGTAAAGACCCTCGAGCACGAAGTCGACGCCGGCCGCGAGCAGCGGCACCGAGGCGTCGGGAGCCACACCCGCGCGACAGGACGCCTCGACCAACCCCTGCACCGCTCGAGCCTGCGACAGGACCTCGGCGGCCGGCACGCCATCGCCGAGGTTGAGCGTGCCGCCGAGGTCGAACCATTCCACGATCGACCGGAGATCAGCGTCCGAAAAATATCCGTCGAACACGGTTGACACGGCGCTTCGGACGACTTCGCGAGCGACGAAGTCGGCGCCCTTCAGCTCGCCTTCGTATTCGAGCTCGAACTTGCCCATCATCGACGGCAGGGCGGCGTAAATGTCGATGACCCTGGCAGCGACTGGAGACTCGCCGTGCATCAACGCCCGGCGCTCGGCGTTGGACACCAGACTTTCGAGCACGCTGATCGGCATGCGCTGGCTGACGCCGGATCGCTTGTCGATCTTGCGCTCGGTGCGCGCGTGAAACGCGAGCTCTTCGACGATCTCGCGCACGAAGTCCGGCACTTCGATCGGGTGTTCCCGCTGGAGCCACGCTTCCTGGGCCGTAATCGCCATCGCCTGTGCCCGACTGCTCATGTAGTGGGTGCGAATCTCGGCGCCGATCCGATCCTTCAGCGGGGTGATGATTTTGCCGCGGGCCGTGTAGTCTTCTGGATTGGCGGTGAAGAGCATCATCACGTCGAGCGGCAGCCGAACCGGGAAGCCTTTGATCTGTACATCACCTTCCTGAAGGATGTTGAAGAGACCGACTTGAATTTTCCCTGCCAGATCCGGCAGTTCGTTGATGGCGAAGAGTCCCCGGTTGGCGCGGGGCACGAGACCGAAGTGCATGGCCAGCTCGCTGGCGAGCTGCAGGCCTCCGTGTGCGGCTTTGATGGGATCGACGTCGCCGATCATGTCGGCGATGGTGACATCGGGCGTCGCCAGCTTCTCGACGTAGCGCGCCTCGCGAGGCAACCAGTCGATGGGCATGGCGTCGCCTTCGGCGGTGACGCGCTGGCGTCCGTAGGCGGAAAGCGGCGCCAGGGGGTCGTCGTTGATTTCGCTCCCGGGCACGACCGGAATGGCCTCGTCCAGGAGCGACGTCAGGGCCCTGAGAATCCGCGTCTTTGCCTGACCCCGCAGGCCGAGCAGGATGAAATTGTGCCGGGCCAGAATCGCGTTGACGATCTGCGGGATGACGGTCTCTTCGTAGCCAATGATCCCCGGAAACAGTGGTTCCCGTTGACGGAGCTTGCCAATCAGATTCTGGCGCACTTCGTCCTTTACACTTCGTGGACGATACGTCCCCGCGGCGACCGACGCTTTGAGTGATCCGAGAGTAGTAGGGCGGGGACCGAGAGGCATACCGCTATTCTACCGCCCACGTCTTGCTTGGTTGCGGCTGGTTGCGTTTGGTCCTGTTTCTGTGGTGTCGCCCTGCGGCGTGTTGCGGCGCGTATTGTCTGAGGGTATCTCGTTGGGTAGAGAATTCGTGGCGGCCGGCGCGGACGGGAGCGAGGCCTGATTGGATGGGACCCTTCGCCCGGACGATCGACACCAACGTATCTCTTGTGGGAGGCGTGAAGCTCCCGCTGGCGTTGGCCGAGCTGGGATGCCAGCAGCCTACTCGCGATACCTGACGTTAAGCGTTCGCGCCTTTCGCGATCGGCATCGTATAACACACCGCGTCGCCGTCGAGGACGAGCGTCCCGTCGTCTCTGATGACGCTGGTCTTGAGCTTCGTGATGGGTTTGTCGGTTCGCACCTCGAGTACCTCGGCGCGCCCAGTAATCGTGTCACCGGGACGAACCGCTGCCTTGAAACTCCAATTCACCTGAAGGAATACGGTGCCAGGCCCCGGGAGGTCTTCGGCCACGATCGCGTTGAGGATTGCGCTCGTTACACCACCCTGTACGACAATCTCGCCGAACCGGCTCGCCTTCGCCACGGCCTCATCGTAGTGAATTGGATTCCTGTCTCCGCTGATCTCGGTGAACCGTTCAATATCTTTCGCGTGCACCGTGCGCGAGCGCTCAGCGACTTGCCCAACGCGTGGGATGCCACCAGGCCAGATTTGATCGACATTGCTGCTCATGTTGTCCATTGGATTCGACTTGCCACCGTCAGACGTCGTGCTAATGTTATCTCTGTCGCTGCCCCATCCGTCGATTTCGACGTCGTCATTGTCGGAGCCCGCTGCGCCGGCGCGGCCACCGCACTGCTCCTCGCGAGACGAGGCCTTCGTGTGCTCGCGATCGACCGCGGTCGCTACGGGAGCGATACGGTCTCGACCCACGCCCTCATGCGCGCCGGCGTCGTCCAACTCTCTCGCTGGGGCGTTCTAGAGGGAATCAAAGCGGCCGAGACGCCTGTGGTCCGATCGACGTCGTTTCACTACGGCGACGAGGTCGTTGCGGTGCAGATCAAACCGCAGCACGACATTGATGGTCTCTACGCACCTCGGCGTACTGTCATTGACCGGTTGCTGGTCGATGCCGCGCAAAAAGCCGGTGCCGCGATCACGTTCGAAACGCAACTCGTCGATCTGGTTCGCGGGGACAACGGTCGCGTCTCCGGTGTGCGCCTCAAAGATGGTCACGATCGGGAGCGGCAAGTTTCGGCTGAACTGGTGATCGGAGCCGATGGTGTCCGTTCTACGGTCGCGCGTCTCGTCGGCTCTGAATGTTATCGCACCGGTCGTCATGCGACCGGCGTTGTCTTCAGCTACTGGTCAGGCACGGGGTTCGACGGCTACCAGTGGTATTACAACCCTGGTGTGAGCGCCGGCGTGATTCCGACCAATGACGGTCTGACTTGCATATTTGCCTCGGTTCCACAGAGGCAGTTCCACGGGAGGATGAGACACGGTACGGACGCTGGATACCGACAAGTATTGAGGGAATGCGGCTCCGACCTGGCGGCGGTTGTGGAACAGTCGGAAAGGATTGAAAAATACCGCGGGTTTTCGGGAGAGACCGGATTCTTTCGACAATCGTTCGGACCCGGCTGGGCACTCGTGGGCGATGCCGGTTACTTCAAGGATCCGCTTACGGCCCACGGAATCACGGATGCGTTCATCGACGCGGAACTGCTCGCGCAAGCGGCGGCCGTCGGCACGGAGGCCGCGTTCGCCGGCTATCAGAGTGCTCGCGACAAGTTGGCGGTCCGACACTTTGAAGTGACCGATGCCGTCGCATCCTTCGAATGGGACCTCCCACAGGTTCAGCAGCTCCATCGTGCACTGAGCGATGAAATGAAGAAAGAGTCGCTCGAGGTGACTAGCTTCGCGATGCCGGCGTAGCCAAATAATCGGCTAAGTGATCGACGAGCTCACGCGCATCGTCTTCAGCACCACTGATGAACGTCGACTTCCGTCGTCGAAGGAACGGCAACCCAAGCGCATACAGACCTGGCGCATCAACGACGCCTCCGTCGTGTCGCAAGTGTCCTTTGTCATCAATCACGGGCAGGTCTAACCAGCTGTAGTCAGGGTGGAATCCCGTCGCCCAAACGATCGAACGGATTTCTCCATTCCGCAGATCGAGTTTCAGAGTTGACGACTCCGGCGCGCGGGTCGGTTCAAACCGTTCCGGAGGACCGACCTCGGCCTCGCCGGCGTGGCTCCGAGCCCACTCATCGAACGTGCCGAGCAACCGGTTCATCTTCAAGTCTGCCAGCGCAAACTGATTTCGCAGTCCACCGGAGAGCAATGCCTGTCCGTCTCGCACTGCGGAGAGACGGCCGACAATCTCGACACCGGCGGAACCGAGCGCGTTGAGATCCAACGTCGCTCGCTCAGGCGACCCAATGAGTTGCGGTGAGGGGAGGCGGCGGACACGCATCAGGTCGTCGACTTCGTTGTAGCGCTGATTCCACACGCCTGAGGCATCCATCCACCAGAGCACGTCGCGACCGCGATACGTCCTTGGCAGCCTGACATGCTCGCCGACGGAAAGAGTGACCGGCCGACCGGAACGGATAATTTCGTCCGCGAGTTGGACGCCGGTGGCCGACGCGCCGACGACCAGCACGCCGCCTTCCGGCAAGTCATTCGGGTTGCGGTAGCTGAATGGCGTGAAGCACCGGATCGATGGCGGCACGGCTGTGCCGAGCGCCGGTACGCTCGGAACGTTACACGCGCCGCTCGCGATCATGACGGTGCGGCAGCGCAGATCACCGTTGGTCGTCGCGACGTCGTATCCGGCGTCGGTTCGCTGGACACGTGTGACGGTGGTGTGCGTGCGCACCGGCGCACTGGACAACACGGCAAAGCGTGAGATGAAGTCGATCACCTCACACATCGTCATATAGCCGTCCGGGTCCGAGCCGTCGTAGTGATACCCGGGCAGTCGACTCTGCCAATTGGGCGTCAGCAGCCGGAGTGAGTCCCAGCGCTCGCGACGCCAGGAGTTGGCGATCTCGCCGCGCTCGAGCACCACGTGATCGATGGAGCGCTCGTTGAGACATCGGCTCGCCGCCAGGCCCATATGCCCGGCGCCGATGACGACCGTGGTGACCTGTTCGATGGTCCCGCCCCGCTACCTACGCGACTTCGACCGTGACGTTGACGGGATTGGTAATGACGTCGTACACCGCCGAGCGCTTCTGCGACTGCGCGACGAGCGCTTCAATGTCCTCTTTCGACGCATCCGCATCAATCTTGAACCTCACTTTGATGTCGTCGTAGCCGTTGCGCACGTCGCTGTCGACGCCGAGGATGCCGCGGATGTCCATCGTGCCTTCGAGATTCGATTCCACGGAGCGGAGCTGAATGCCGCGATTCTGCGCGACCGCTGCCACCCCGGCGGTCAGGCAGCTCGCGAGGCCGACGAGAACGTATTCGATTGGGGTGATGGCGTGATCCTCGGAAGCGAAGATCTCCGGATGATCCGCACCGAGCGATGTCTCCGTCTTGTGGCTCTGTTCCTGCCCCAGTCCGAAGAAGCTCTGGACCTTTGACTCACTGTGCGTGCCGTTCTGCCACTTGCAGGACGCTCGCCACGTGAATTTGGCTGCCTCTGGTGCGCCCTTCAGAGCTTCTCGCGCATCAAGCAGGGCCTGTACGTTCACGCCGTTGTTGACCGTCGTTGTCATGATGAACCCCCATGCCGGTGTAATGGATCGCCTTAGCGGAGGCGGAGATGATACATCGCGGCGGATGGCTAGGAGTGCCAGAAGTGATCCGAAACACTTTGGCCGTTCCTGTCGGCATGTTTTTGACGCATTTGTGCTTGCGCCGTCATGGTCGCGCACTCTCGAGACGCCTGGGTGTAGGGACGATTCCGCAACTGGATTTATCCGTGCGGCATGATTTGTCAGACGCCGCACACTGTCCTAACCAAAACGTCGGGCCTGGAACACCGTCTGCGACCAGGCAGGCACGGTCCTCGCGCGCCTAGAGGTCGTCGATAAATTGCGCCCGGCGTTGCGAAGTGGTCCGCGGATGCCGCCACGAGGACGTCGTCGCCCAGGAACGCCACGGCAGAGCAGTACGACGCATGCAGGCCGTCCTGCCCGACGGTCCACGTTGCTCCACCGTCGTCGCTGATGCAAAGCCCCACGCCGGCCGCCGCGATCACGATATTTGGAATGGCGTTGATGTTGATTGGCGAAGAAATCACCCCCAACAGTCCTTTGCGTGAGGCGGCAGGCACATGGGCTGCGAGATAGAGGGTGCAGCACGTTGGAGGTGTGAGCCTAACGGGAATCGAACCGCGACGAGTTCGATAGTGAGATTTCGTTTCGAGGACACTACGCAGATTACTAAACACTGGGCGACCTTCGGGGACCGACGCTTCGGCAAACAGTCCGTTGGCGTTATGCTGCGAGCCTTGCAGGTCGGCCGAAAACATGCCGGTCGGCCTACTCCTAGCGAGGCGGACAAAAACGTGCGCCACGGGAGCGGATCCTCGACGTGGTAAGGGGACCGTTCGGAAGGGGAAGGACGAGATGCCACTGAACGTACTGCGCAACCGTTGGGTCCTGTCGAGCATAGTTGTCTCTGTTGCGCTGGCAACATTCCTCAGCGGCGCTGTCCTTGCCGTCGGTCGCGACAAGGCCATGTATGTCCGCGGAACCCTGAGTGCCATCAAAGAGAGGACCGAAGGCAGATTCAACACGCAGCCGGAGACTGAACTTGTGTTCAGAGCGGGCAAGAGAGGGGCTGTCACGATACCCTATGCTGCGATTGCGTCTCTTGAGTTTGAGGAGAAGGAGCGGGTGGTTGTGATAATCGGCTTCGCCCCGCCCGTTTCGAAGCAGCTGTTCTACTACCTCACGATTACGTACAGCGACCCAGAGGGAAAGAAGCAGAGCGGCGTGTTTGAACTCGGAAAGGACATTGTTCGGACGATGCTGAAGATTCTCGAGGTGCGAAGCGGAAAGGCGATCACGTTCCAGGACGCAGATACGTATTGACACATACAAAACACCGACGGAGCGTGAAGGCAAGTCGCCGCTTAACCAGTGACCGTCGCGTCAGACCTTATGTGCCTTGAGTGTGGGCTGACGGTCGTCGCGCTGCACTGGCTTCAATCTTCAGCACCTGGCGGCGCAACCCTCGCGTGCCGCTTATGAGATCACGCTCGGCGCGAGTAGATGGTCCTGGACGTGGTCGTCCCACCAGGCACGCGCCCGCTCTTGCGTCCAAGCGGGTTCGCAGGGGACCTGCGCGAGCCGCGCTTCCAACTCCGGCGCGCTGGTTGGTCGTTTGGCTGGGTGTTTTTCGAGGCACGCCATGATTAGTGCGTCGAGTTCCGCGGGAATGGGGCTCGGTGACCTGTGCGACGGCGGAAGTGGTGTGGTCTGCAGATGATGCAAGAGCATTTGCGCCGGCGTTTTGCTGCCAAAGACGAGTTGCCCCGTCAAGGCGGTGTACGCCGCGCAGCCGAGCGCGTAGAGATCCGCGCGCCTGTCGAGTTCGCCCTCGCCGTTGATTAACTCTGGCGCCATGTAAGCTGGCGTTCCCTGAAGGATGCCTGGCGCCGAGAGCACTGTCTGGCCGTCGCCGGCCGTGCCTTTGACGATGCCAAAGTCGAGGACCTTCAAGTAGTCGTACTCGTATCCGAGCCGGCTGACGAACAGGTTGGCCGGTTTGATGTCGCGATGGATGATGCCGTGGTCGTGCGCTTCGGCCAGCGACCGGCATGCCTGGCGCAAGAGCATGATGACTCGTTCCGGGGGCTGCGCGCCAAAGCGCGACACGATCTGCTCGAGGTCGAGGCCATGGAGCAACTCCATCACGTAGTAGAAGCCACCGGTGTCGTTGACACCGAAGTCGTAGAGTTGCACGGTGTGCGGCGACCGCAGGGCAGATGTCACCTGCGCCTCGCGCTCGAACCGTCGGACGAGCTGCTCGTGGTCGGCACCGGATCGCACATCGGGACGGATCAACTTCAGGGCCGCAGGGCGTCGCAGCAACTTGTGCCTGGCTAGCCACACCTCACCCATGCCCCCGGCGCCCAGCCGCGTGATGAGCCGGTAACTTCCTACCGTGACTCGCTCGTCGAGCGACTCTTGGTCGATCTCGAGCACGGTGCTTCGCGACACCAGCACGGCACGTTCGACGACCGTCCGCAGCTCGCGGATGTTGCCCGGCCAGCTGTACGCTTCGAGTCGACGCATGGATTCTGGCGAAACGCCATCGACGACCCTGCCGATTTGCTTCGCCTGTTGCCGCACGAAGTAATCGACCATGACGGCGAGGTCCGCGCGCCGCTCAGCGAGGGCTGGCACATTGAGACGGTTCTTGAACACTTCGCGAAGGAGGGGATCGAGACGACCACTGTCGACGTCGCGATTCACATCGTGCGTCGTGGACGCCACCACCCGCACGTCGTCGCGCTGCTGGAACAGACTGTCGAGCGAGCGCTGGATCTCCAGCGGCAGTTCATGAACGGCCTCGAGGAACAGTGTTCCACCGGTCGCAAGATCGAGTTTGTGTACCAGGTACTGGTCGGTGGTGGTTGTGGCTTCCAGTGAACCGGTGGTTTGACGATAGTCGGTCTGGAGCTCCGCGCAGCGCACGAAGATGAAGGCGCCGCGTTGCCCCGATGCGTCGTGCACGGCGCGGGCGACGGCCTCTTTGCCGGCGCCGGGCGGACCCACCAGCAGCAGCGGCTCGCGGCGCGGCGCTTCGCGCGCAATCCCCTCGCGCAGGGCGCGGACCGCCTCGCTGTCGCCCAGCAACGGTCCGTCCACGCGGTTCCGCGCCTCGCTCAAAAGTTCTTCCGCGATGCGAAGCTCGCGCTCGAGCGCTGCGGTCCGCTCGGCGACGCGAGCCTCGAGCGATGCGTTCGCCGCTCGCAGGGCTTCCGCGGCCCGGTGCCTCTCGTCATAGAGTTGCGCGTTGCGAATGGCGCTCGCGATCTGGTTGGCCACGATCGAGACCAACGTACGTTCGTGATCGCTGAAGGTGCGCCGGACCGGGGTCTCGATAGAGAAGACGCCGATGAGCTCGTCGCGGATCAACAGCGGCACCGCGAGCTGGCTCTCGGCGTTGGCGAGCCCGGGAATCGGAACTGCGTCGCCGAGTTCCGTGGCCCGGTCGGACTTGAGCAGCTGGCGTCGTTGCGCGGCCGCGTAGGCACGCTGCTGCCCCAGGTTGGTGACCTGCAACATCTTGCGCTTCTGGGCGACCACGCCGACCACCCCGGTGCCGACCGGAACGCGCCCGCCGAGCGCCTGATTCTCGAAGCCACGGCTGGCCACGACGCGCAGCGTCTGCTTATCGGGCTCGAGCAGCAGAATGTAGGCGTGATGGAATTCGAACAGATCGTCCATCGTCCGCAGCGCGGTCTCGTAAATCTCGTGCAGGTCGAGCGTCGAGTTGATCTCAGACGAGACGCGCTGCAGGATTTGAAACTCGGCGGCGTCGCTCATCGCGATTCGGCTGCCAGCGCTGCAAATGATTTTCGCGCCACCGACAGCACGCGATAGATGTCGGCTGCGCGAAGCTTGAAGATGCCAGACATACCCGTGGCCGAAGCAATCGCCTCGATCCGCATGTCCATGACGTCGAAGATCGGCCCTTCGGTTTCAGAGCGCTGAAACTCCAGGTCGAGAACCCAGTTGGCGTGGCCCATGATGTCGTAGAGACAGACGAACGCGCGTGGGTTTTCACGAACATTCTGAATCGTCTTGCTGAAGAACTGAAACGACAGCGCGACATGTGTTTCGTCCACGTAGTGGACCTGCGAGATGACCGTGGCGTTGGGCACGCCCGCGGCCGAACACGTCACCATCACGGACGGCACGCCGTTGTCCATGACCGGTTTGATCTCGTCGGGCAGATGAGCGCCGGTCATCGCATCTCGCCCTCTAGTTCGACCCTCGCGCCGGCACCGGGTCCGGGAGTCTGGACGAAGATGTCGTGCACCTCGAACTCGACGGCCAATGTTGGTTTCAGGATGAAGTCGCTCAAAACATTCGGCGGGGCATCGGAATAGAGGGGTTTCAAACGCCTGACGAATCGCTCCCGAACCCGATCGACGATCGCCAGGTCGTCGGCGACGATCGGTCGATGACGCAGGAACCGGCCCTTGAATTGATAGGTTTCGTGCGAGGGGAATTCCTCGACCGTCAGCGCCACTTCACCGTTGTCTTCGAGCGCGTCGATCAACCCATCGGTGAAGCTATCTGGTACGAACGCTGTCAGCGTCCGTCGATTGCTCCCGACTTGCCAGGCTGAGACGCGATGCCCGCGAGGGACCAGATCGTGATCACGCGTTCCGGCAAAAGCGAGATTGGCGTCGTGCTCGAGGAATCGAACAATTCGGTTGGGAATCACGATGCGAGACTTCTTATGATTGTAGTGCCTCTGGCGAGGGTTCAAGCCAATGTCGCGCCTGCAGCGGTTCAAGAACGCTCAGAATTCCTCCCACGCAGGATTCGAGTCGGCGCTCGACGAGTTGCGGGCCGGTGGGAAGCGTGGACATTGGATTTGGTACGTCTTTCCCCAGATCAGCGGGCTTGGCACCTCCGGTCCCTCCCGGACGTTTGCCATCGACGGCGAGGAGGAAGCCGTGGAATTCCTGAGCGACTCAGAGCTGCGGTCACGGCTGTTCACGATCACGAGTGCCATCGCTGAGCAGTTGAGGGCCGGCAGTGCAACATCGCTCACTGCACTCATGGGGTCCGAAATCGATGCCAGGAAACTCGTGTCGTCACTGACGCTCTTCGGGCACCTGGCCAGGAAGCTGGACCAAACCGACGGCAGCGATGCGTTCCTCCGGCTCGCCAACGTCGCGGACGACGTTCTGGCGGTTGCAGCTGCAGAGGGATACCCGCCGTGCGCCTATACGCTGCGACGCCTTCGCGCCTAAGAGTTCCAAGTTCCAAGGTTCCACGGTTCAGGGTTCCACGGTTCAGGGTTCCCAGTCGGGGTAATTCGTTGGGGCACTCAATCAATACCGGAGCCTTGGAGCCCTGGGATTTTGGAACCTTGGGACCACTGAACCTTGGAACCTGAACGTTGGAACCCTGGAACCTTGGAACTTTACTTCGGCTCCTGCGTCTCCATTACGGCCTTCATGACGTAATCCCACCGTGTGCCCGCTTGTTCGACGATTTGCGGCACGTCGGCCTTGAGCAGGTAGCCCTTCGACACCAGATCGTTGGCGGCTCGCGTAATCTCCGCCACGTACTGCTCGCGACCGCGATAGCGCTCGCCGACCGAGCGGCGCGGATCGTTGCTGCGTTCGCGATCGGCGCGCGTGCGCGCCAGAGGGATGAACGATCCCTGCATGCTGGACACGACATTGGTCGGGCCTGATCGTTCGTTGAAGAGATTCCAGCCCGTGTAGGTCGCCACCGGCACCGACAGTTCGGGCACCCGGATGCCAGCCAGCTCGTTGCCGTCAGCATCCACTTGCGGGACGAGGATTGCGAACGACGACCGAATGGCCGGGGGCTCCTGCGTCACGATCCCTTTGCGTCTGAAATCCGGGCCGTAGTCGGCACGATAGGCCTTGTGCGGAACAGTGGGCACGGCCACGTCAGGCAGCTTCGGAAACTTCAGTTTGTCGGGCGCGACGAGCGTGCTTTGATCCACTCGCGGCAAGGCGCTCGGCGGTGGTGCAGTGCCGTCTGTGATCCAGCGGTTCATCGACACCAGGAGCGATCGCAACACCCATCGATAGTCGAGCGGATTGTTCAGCTGCTGCCCGATCGAACGCACCGGCGGGAAGGCGGCCACGCCATGTTGCCCGGCTGACAGCAGGTAACCGCGCACGTTCGGCGGCAGGCGGGCGTCCTTCGTGCCGTCAACGGTGGTGTGAAACAGCGAGGCCGCCCGGCCCCAGGTACCTCGTATGAGGAGTTGGTGTAGAAGATGTTGGGTTGGAACGCCGGCTTGGTCGCGTGCGTCAGCAGGCCGTCGGTGATGCCCGTTTCGGGGTCGGACTGCTCGGCGTCGGTGAACGGAAAGATGTCGGTCGGGTAGAAGAAGTTCAGGAATGGGTGCCCATCGCGTGACGGCTGGGCAAACCGATGGTTGAAGCTGCCGCGACCGCTGCCCGCCACGTGCGGCATCACGCCGTCGAACACCTTGCGGTGCGACTCGTCTTCGTTGAAGCCGTAATACAGAAAGGTGCGCAGAAAGCGGCCGCTCTGCGAGATGCCGAACGCGATCGCGCGTTTGATGGTGCCGGACCCCAGCCCGAGCTCGTTCGCGCCCGCATACTTGATCTTCGAAATCGTATCGCGCACGGCTGCCGGCCCGACGCCGACGACGGCAGGATCCTGCGCGCGATACACGACCTCGTAGATGTTCTTGGGCTGGAAGCCGGCCGGCATGCGCACGGCCTTTCCGTCGTCGGTGAACTGCCACTGGTCGCGCGGGATCGTGCGGCGTTGGCCTTCGACCGCATCGCGCACGGTCAGCGTGGTCGACGGATCGTTTCGATCCGCAACCGGATAGGCCTGGTGATTGCGATCGGCGAGCGAGGCTTCCGTCGCTGGTTCGATCACCACGAAGTCGCTCCGCACGAGCCCGGTGATGGGCCGCCCGTCCGCCTCTTTGGCGATCGGCGCATACACATGCAGAAGACCATCGCGCAGCGGCACATCGAACTGCCAGCCGATCCACATCAGCGTGAAGCCCTGTTCGAAGAGGAAATAGTCGCCGGTGCGCTGCCCGGTTGTCGGATCGACCTGGCCGTTTCCACGGTTGAAGAACCCCACCATGCCTCGACCGCCCCGGTTCGAGACTTCGTACAGCACGGTGCCATTACCACGCGACGGCTCCTTCGGTTTGAGCAGTTCGAAGTCGGAGTGGAACTCCACCTTGCCAGCCACATTTCGCGGCGCCTTGTCGATGTCAGCAATGATCTGGTTGGCCGTGTTTGCGGGATCGATCGCGAAATAGATCGTGCCGCTCAAACGTTCGTAGGGGATGGACCCCGGTTGCGGCGAGACGTCAGCACGCGACTTCACTTCGATCCTGAGGACCTCAGCACTCGCCGGAGCCACCACCAACAGCAACGCCACGATTGTCCGAAGAATCATGGATGACCTCCCGTACGGGTGAGAAGTATAGTGCGTGCCGGCATGATTCCTGACCGACATCCCTTTGCCACCAGCGCCCGACTCGTTTTCGCCCACCGCGGTGGCGCCAAGCTGGCGCCTGAGAACACGATGGCGGCATTCGAGCGTGGCCTGGCACTTGGCAGCGACGGGATCGAATGTGACGTCCACCTCTCTCGGGATGGTATTCCGGTCGTGATCCACGATCAGACGCTGGATCGAACGACGAATGCGAGGGGCCTTGTCCGCGCACTGACTGCCGATGAGCTCTGCAGGGTCGATGCCGGACATCACTTTCAAGCCGCAGACGGTCACCCGTTTCGCGCCCGTGGAATTGGCGTGCCCACACTCGAGCAGGTCCTCCGACGATTTGTTGACGCACGTGTCATCATCGAGATGAAAGACGGTCTCCCGGAATTGGCACGTGCCGTCATTGACGTTGTTCGACGGACGGACGCTATTGATCGCGTGTGCGTGGGGTCGTTCTATCAGGGAGGTCTCGACGTTATACGCGCCGAAGAGGAGGCGATGGCGACGAGCGCTTCCGAAAGCGAGGCGCGATGGACGCTCTATCGATCATGGTTGAATTGGCCGCTGCGATCCCGCGCTCGCTACTGCGCCTTCCAGGTGCCGCAACGGGCCGGACGCCTGCGCGTGATCTCACCAGCATTCATTCGGCAGGCGCATCGCGACAATGCGCGAGTCGATGTGTGGGTCGTCGATGAGCCTTCAGACATGCAACGGCTCTTCAACTGCGGGGTGGATGGCGTGATCTCCGATCGCCCCGACCTCGCGATTCGAACCCGCGACGAGTGGACAAACTCCACAACCACCAGCGATAGTCTCTAGACTGGTACTGGCCACCGACCACCGGCGATCACTGGACCACTGACCACTGACCACTGACCACTGACCACTGACATGACCACACTAGCTGACGTGCACGCCGCGAGGGGCCGCATTGCGGATGTCATTCGGCCCACGCCGCTCCTTCGGCATGCCCTGCTGGTCCAGGAATTGGGCATCGATCTGTGGGTCAAGCACGAAAACCACAATCCAACTGGAGCCTTCAAGGTTCGCGGTGGTCTCAACCTCGTGCGATCCCTTACGCCAAACGAACGGGCTCGAGGCGTCGTCACCGCCAGCACCGGCAACCACGGTCAGTCGATCGCGATGGCGTGCCAGCTCGAGGGCGTGAAGTGCACGGTGTTCGTGCCCGATCACAACAACCCTGACAAGAACGCCGCGATGCGCGCCTTCGGCGCCTTCGTCAACGAGGGCGGGCGTGACTTCGACGAGGCGCGCGAGCACTGTGAAGATGTCGCGCGTCGCACGGGCGCACGCTACGTGCATTCCGCCAACGAGCCGCTCCTCATCGCCGGCGTTGCGACCTATGCCCTCGAGATTTTCGAGGAACTGCCGAGCATCGACGTGATTCTCGTGCCAATCGGCGGCGGCAGCGGCGCCTGCGGCAATTGTCTCGTGCGCACCGCGCTCGGGCGCAACACACGAGTGATCGGGATTCAGGCGGCGAACGCCGATGCGTTTGCGCGGTCCTGGCATGGAAACGTTCGGGTCGTGGGCGATTCGGCCGCGACCTTCGCCGAGGGCATGGCCACCCGCGTGACGTTCGATCTCACGTTCGGCATCCTCGAGGAACTGCTCGACGATGTCATCACGCTCAGTGAGGAGGAACTTGCTGGCGGTGTGCGATTGGCATTACGCACCACGCACAACCTCGCCGAGGGCGCGGGCGGCGCATCGCTGGCGGCTGCGCTCAAGCTGCAGGCGACGCTGGCGGGGAAGACGGTTGTCGCGGTGATGTCTGGCGGCAATCTCGACGAGGCGAACCTCCGACGCATTCTCGACGCTCCGGCGGCCACAGCCGAGCAATCGTTGCACGCTCGCGCCACGCGGTCATGACTTCCGGGCAGGAGTTTGAAGCGCCAGACGTCCACGCCGCGGGTCTATTCCCGATCTGCCCCGCCACCCATGACCTTGGCATTGGGCGTCTGTTCGACCTTGCGACGCTTTTGATGATCCTCGACTGTAAGCCGCGCGACCGGGTCCTCGATCTCGGTGCAGGCTCAGGGTTTTCCACCGAAATGCTTGCCCGTCTCGGGTATGACGTCGTCGCAGTGGACCCCGATCTCTCTGCGCTTCGGCACAACCGGCGTCGCCCCACGTGGGATTGGTCGCGCATCGAAGGGAGGACCCATGTCGTCCAGTCGCTTGGCGAGGGCTTGCCATTCAAAAGCGAGACCTTTGACGGCGTGCTCGGCATGAACGTCCTGCATCACGTCCCTGATCTGACGGCCGTCGTCTCGGAGCTTGCGCGCGTGCTCAAGCCCGGGTGCCGCGCAGTGTTCGTCGAGCCAGGACTGGATCACCTCACTCATCACGAGACTCAGAAGGCGATTCGCGAACACGGTGAGAGCGATCGGCCGTTCGACGTGGTGAGGTTTCTCCAGGAGTCCAGGCGCGGCGGCTTCAGGAACGCGATGCTCACGGCGACGCTGCCGTCCGCACTCCGTCTCCTGCCCGTGGAAGAAATCGAGCTCTATCGGTCAGGACAACATCCGCGGCTCCATCTGAGGCCTGAAGGGGTGCTGGAAGAGTTGGAGCGTCGCCACGCGTTCGCGATGATCGAACGTGACGGCGTGCGCCCGAAGACATCCAGGCACCCCGGCGTGCTGTCCTGCGACCTTCGTGTGGACGGCGTGCCGACGCACGTCGCGCGCGGCTCTCGGTTCGAGTTCGTGGCACAGGCCATCAATACCGGTGACACGACGTGGGAAAAGACGCCGTCGCGGCTCGGAGGCTTCGTGACGGTCGGGTGCAAACTGCTCACGGTCGAAGGCCGTTTGCTGAACGACAGGCTTGGACGAACCTACCTGCCTCGCGACCTCGGTCCGCGCGAGGCCGTGAGCCTCACGGTGAGCGTCGATATTCCCGAAGACATCCCGCCGGGTGAGTACCGATTCCAGATCGACCTCGTGGACGAGCAAATCTGTTGGTTCGGCGACCTCGGAGGCTCGGTGCTCGTCAAACCGCTGCACGTCACCTAGACGCGTCTCTTCACGCGCTTCGAACAGATGGTCGTACATCGCGGCCGTCACTTTTCCGGTATTCGTGTTCTGACGCGACGGATGGTAGCAGGCGAACAGCGATAAGGTGCCTAGGGTGCCTGGGGTGCCTGGGGTGCGAGTGCCTGGAGTGCCTAAGGTGCGCAGGGTGCCCAAGGTGCTGAGGGTGCCCAAGGTGCTGGAGGGGCTCAGTTGCGGCGTGTAACTCGCGCCGTGGGCGAAGGGTGGGCGTGGTCTTACGACGACACCGCGGCGCGCAAGGTGCTGAAAGCAAGCATCCCACGCGATCTTCCCCAGGGCGACGACGACGCGTAGGTTGGGAAGTGCGTTGATCTCTGCATCGAGATGTTCGGCGCATGCGGCAATCTCTGCAGGTGATGGCTTGTTCTGAGGCGGCGCGCAACGCACCGTGGCCGCGATGTAGCAATCGCGTAAACGCAAGCCATCGTCGGGATGACGCGACGTCGAGAGGTTGGACAACCCGGCGCGGTGCAGGGCGGCCATCAGGAAGTCGCCCGATGCGCCGATACCGTCTCCGGTGAACACTCGCCCGGTACGATTCGCGCCGTGCGCGGCGGGTGCGAGACCAAGGATCAGCACTCGCGCACGGGGATCACCGAAGCCCGGCACGGGTTTGCCCCAGGTACCTCTTCGTCGCGATGCGCCGACTTCTTCTCGCGTGCGACCCGTTGACAGTACGCACGAAGCCGCGCACAGCGTCGGCACGCCACGATGTCTTCGGCGACGCGGGTCAACTGACTCATGCGGAATCGAATCCTTCGGTTGGTGCACGCCGCCTGCGGTTCGGGTCGGAGTTACAATAGTAAGGTTGTCCTGAGTCACGACGAAAGGCCAGTAAGACTATGAGGAACTCTGCACCAAGTGACGCCCGCGAACTGGAGGCGCTCGAGACCCGCGAATGGCTCGAGTCGCTGGACTACGTGCTGCAGCACGGGGGTCCGGCGCGAGTGGGTCGGCTCCTTCG
Organism: uncultured Acidobacteriota bacterium; assembly: GCA_963802675.1. Lineage (GTDB taxonomy): Bacteria > Acidobacteriota > Vicinamibacteria > Vicinamibacterales > UBA2999 > JACCSI01. Next base: position 270,401 of record CAWDJL010000009.1, on the reverse strand, counting down.
TGAACTGGGCGTCCACGCGCAGAAGAACGGCGTCAAGCTGCCGTTCACCGCGAACACGCCCTACATCAATACGATCCACGCCAGCGAGGAAGTGCCGTATCCCGGCAGCCGTGAAATCGAACGCCGCATCAAGAGCCTCGTGCGCTGGAACGCGATGGCGATGGTCGTGCGGGCCAATCGTGTGGAAGATGGCATCGGCGGACACATCTCGACCTATGCCTCTGCCGCGACCTTGTATGAGGTCGGCTTCAATCATTTTTTCCGCGGGCGCGAGAACGGACAGGAAGGCGACCTCGTGTACTTCCAAGGGCATGCGTCGCCCGGTATCTATGCGCGGGCGTTCCTCGAAGGGCGTGTCACGCTCCAGCAACTGGAAAACTTCCGTCGCGAGCTGCGGCCCGAAGGCGGCCTGTCATCCTATCCGCATCCCTGGCTGATGCCGGACTTCTGGGAGGTCCCCACGGTTTCCATGGGCCTGGCGCCCATCATGGCGATCTATCAAGCCCGGTTCAACCGCTACCTCGAAGACCGCGGCCTCAAACCCGTCAGCGATGCGAAGGTCTGGGCGTTTCTCGGCGACGGCGAGACCGACGAGCCCGAGGCGCTGGGCGCCATCACGCTCGCTTCGCGCGAACGGCTCGACAACCTGATCTTCGTCGTCAACTGCAACCTGCAGCGGCTCGACGGGCCGGTGCGCGGCAATGGCCAGATCATCACCGAGCTCGAAGCGATCTTCCGCGGCGCGGGCTGGAATGTCGTCAAAGTGCTGTGGGGCACGGAGTGGGACGACCTCCTCGAAAAGGACACCGAAGGCCTGCTGGTGCGCCGGATGGGCGAGATCGTCGATGGCGAATATCAGAAGTATGCCGTCGAGTCAGGCGCTTACATCCGCAAGCACTTCTGGGGCGCCGACCCGCGACTGCAAGAGATGGTCAAACATCTCTCGGATGAGCAGTTGAAGAAGCTGACGCTCGGGGGCCACGATCCCAACAAGGTGTACAACGCCTACAAGCGCGCGGCGGAAACGAAAGGGGTCCCGACGGTCATTCTCGCGCGCACCATCAAGGGATACGGGGTCGGCGAGTCGGGTGAGGGCAAGAACGTCACGCACCAGCAGAAAAAGCTGAACGACGAAGAGGTCAAGGCGTTTCGCACACGATTCGGGATTCCAATCTCGGACGAGGAGGTCGCCCAAGCGCCGTTCTATCGACCGCCGCCCAACAGCGTGGAGCTCAATTACGTGCAGGAACGCCGAGCCGCACTGGGCGGCGCCGTGCCTCGGCGCCAGGTGCGGTCAGAGCCGATCCGGCCCAACCTGACGGAAACGTTCGTCGAATTCCAGAAGGGCACGGAGTCGCGCAAGGCCAGCACCACGATGGTGTTCGTGCGCATGCTGTCGAAGCTGCTGCGCGATGAGCAGATTGGCAAGCTGGTGGTGCCGATCGTGCCCGACGAAGCGCGAACCTTCGGGATGGAAGCGCTGTTCAGGCAGGTTGGTATCTACGCCCACAGCGGACAGCTTTACGAGCCCGTCGACATGGACACGCTCCTGTACTACAAGGAAGCGGAGGACGGCCAGATTCTCGAGGAGGGCATCAACGAGGCCGGATCGATGTCGTCGTTCATCGCGGCCGGAACGGCCTATGCCACCCACGGCATCAACACGATTCCGTTCTTCATCTTCTATTCGATGTTTGGCTTCCAGCGGGTCGGCGATCTGATTTGGGCCGGTTCCGACATGCGCATGCGGGGCTTCGTGCTTGGCGGCACCGCCGGTCGCACCACGCTCAACGGCGAAGGGTTGCAGCACCAGGATGGACAAAGCCACGTGCTGGCTTCACCGGTGCCGATCTGCCAGGCCTACGATCCCGCGTTCGCCTACGAGCTTGCGGTGATCATCGAGGACGGCATCAAGCGGATGTACGGCGACCAGGAGAACATCTTCTATTACCTGACGCTGATGAACGAGCAGTACGAGCATCCGCCGATGCCCGACGGCGTACGCGATGGCATTCTGAAGGGCATGTACGTTGCGCGCCCGACCTCGAAGCCCAACGCCAAGCTGCGCGCGCAGCTGTTTGGCAGTGGGACCATCCTGATTCAGGCACTCGAAGCGCAGAAGATTCTCGAGGAGAAGTACAACGTCGGCGCTGACGTCTGGAGCGTGACGAGCTATGTCAACCTGTATCGCGATGGTCACGCCTGCGAGCGGTGGAATCGGTTGCATCCGGCCGACAAACCGCGCGTGCCGTACGTGACGCAGGCGACCGCCAACGCCAAGGGAGTGTTCGTGGCCGTGAGCGACTATCTCAAGTCGCTGCCGGACTCCATCGATCGATGGCTCCCGCGCCGGTTGCAGTCGCTCGGCACCGACGGGTTCGGCCGGTCAGAAACGCGAGCCGCGCTGCGCGACTTCTTCGAGGTCGATGCGCGGTTCATCACGCTCGCCACACTCTACGAATTGGCGCAGGAGAAACAGATCGAGCCCGACGTCGTGACCCAGGCCATCAAGGATCTCGGGATCGATACAGAGAAACGGGATCCAGCGATTAGTTGAATTTCGAGGTCCACGGACCGTAAACCCGGAGAATCCGTCTTTGGCAGATTTCATCCTTCCCAATCTGGGTGAGAACGTTCCGCAGGGCGATGTTTTGCAGGTGTTGGTCAAGGTGGGTGACCGCCTCACCAAAGACCAACCGGTGCTCGAACTCGAAACCGATAAGGCGACCCTCGAAGTACCATCCTCCGTCGAAGGCGTGGTCAAGGACGTGCGGGTCAAGGTCGGCGACAAGGTCAAGCCCGGTCAGGTGATCCTCACCGTCGACGGCGCCGGCGAAGCGGCGTCGGCGTCGGATTCGAAAGGCGGCAGCGCCCGCCGCGGAAGCGAAGAAACAGGAAGTAGCAGAAGCGGAGACGTCGCCGGCCAAGGCTGAATCGACAGCCGGAGCGCCTCGACCAGCCGAGCCTGCCACGAAAGAGGATGCGCGGAAGCGCGCGCCGGTCGTGGACTTTCGCGGTCGGCAAGCGCCCGCGGCAGCGTCTCCCGCACCCGCCACGAGTCCGCCCGTCCCAACGACCGCGTTGGCGCCGGCCGCGCCATCCGTGCGACGCGTCGCCCGCGAGATTGGCGTGGACATCAGTCAGGTCACCGGCTCCGGCCCGAACGGACGCATTACCGAGGAGGACGTCAAGACGTTTGCGCGTCAAATCCTCAGCAGTCTCGGCGGCGGGGCGCTCACGCCAGCCCCGGCCGGGCGACCCGGTGGCGGCCCGGCATTGCCCGACTTCTCGAAGTGGGGCGAGGTCGAACGCAAGCCCATGACCGGCGTCCGGCGGAAGACCGCCGAACATTTGAGCCACGCCTGGTCGCTGATTCCACACGTCACCCAGTTCGACAAGGCCGACATGACGGTGCTCGAGGAGATTCGGCCCAAGTACGCCGCCGAAGCCGAGCGCGCCGGAGGCAAGCTGACGGTCACGGCCGTGCTCACCAAGATCGTGGCCACTGCCCTCCGGAAGTTTCCGCAGTTCAACTCGTCGATCGACGTGGCGACCGAGTCGATCATTTTCAAGAAGTACGTGCACGTCGGCATTGCGGTCGATACCGAGCACGGCCTGCTCGTTCCGGTGGTCCGCCATGCGGATCAGAAGAACATCCTGCAGATCGCCGTCGAGATTCATCAGCTCGCCGAGAAGGCCAAGGCGCGCAAGCTCTCGCTCGACGAGATGGCCGGCGGGTCGATGTCGATCACGAATCTTGGCGGCATTGGCGGCACCGCGTTCACGCCGATCGTCAACTGGCCCGAAGTGGCGATTCTCGGTGTCTCCCGCGGGGTCCAGGAGCCGGTCTACAAGAACGGGATGATCGAACCGCGCCAGATGCTGCCCTTGTCGCTCAGCTACGACCACCGTGTCATCGATGGCGCCGACGCCATTCGCTTCTTGCGCTGGGTCGTCGAGGCCATCGAACAGCCCTTCACGATGATGCTGCGGGGATAGCGTGCGTCAGTTGCCAGTTTCCAGTTGTCAGTTCAAAGAGTCCCTCAGTTCCGCACCTGACCGGTTGCCTTTTGAACTGGCAACTGATCACTGGAAACTGAACGGGCACTCGCTGACAACCTAGCCGTCGATCATGCCTACTCATGTCGCAGTCATCGGTGCCGGCCCCGGAGGGTATGCCGGGGCGTTCTATGCGGCGGACCTGGGGATGCAGGTCACGTTGATTGACCCGGAGAAAAACCCCGGCGGCGTGTGTCTGTATCGTGGATGCATTCCGTCAAAGGCACTGTTGCACGTCGCGAAGGTGCTCGACGAAGCCCGCCATGCCACGGAGTGGGGCATCGACTTCGGCCAGCCGAACATCGACGTCGATCGGCTGCGCGGGTTCAAGAACAAGGTCGTCGACAAATTGACAAGCGGGACCGGTCAAGTCGCCAAGCTTCGCAAGGTCGCGTATCTGCAGGGCCGCGCCTCGATCGTGAGTCCGACGCGACTGCAAGTGGCGCTGGCCAACGGCAGTGAGCAAACCGTCGAGGTCGACGCCATCATCCTCGCAACTGGTTCAGAGCCCACCCGTATCCCAGCGTTGTCGATTGACAGCCCACGCGTGCTCGATTCGACGAGTGCGCTGGACCTTCCCGAGATCCCCGGTTCGCTATTGGTCATTGGCGGCGGCTACATCGGCCTCGAGCTTGGATCGGTCTACGCCGCCCTTGGCACCAAGGTGTCTGTCGTTGAAATGACCGCTGGCCTCCTGACCGGCGCCGATCGCGATCTGGTTCGTTATCTGGCGCAGCGCCTCGAAAAGACGCTGCAGCGGGTGATGCTCTCGACCAAGGTGCTGGCCATGAAGGCGACCGATGCCGGCGTGAGCGTCACGTTCGAGGGCGAGGGCGCACCGCCCGAAGCGACGTACGACTACGTACTGGTCTCGATCGGCCGGCGTCCCAACACGAGAATCCCTGGTCTCGACAAGACCCGCGTGCAGGTGAACGATCGCGGCTTCATCCAGACCGACTTCCAGCGCCGAACCGACGAACCCACGATCTTCGCGATTGGCGACGTCGCGGGCGAGCCGATGCTGGCTCACAAGGCTTCGCACGAGGCGCGCGTCGCGGTCGAAGCCGTCGCCGGGCACAAGGCGGTCTTCGAGCCAGCGGCGATTCCAGCCGTTGTTTTCACCGATCCGGAAATTGCCTGGGCCGGCTTGACCGAAACACAAGCCGCCAAGGACGGCCGCAAAGTTGACGTCGCCCGATTCCCCTGGGGGGCCTCGGGTCGCGCGATCGCCATCGATCGGGTCGACGGGATGACGAAGCTCCTCATCGATCCAGAGACGGAGCGCGTGCTCGGTGTCGGCATCGTGGGATCGGGCGCCGGGGAACTGATTGCCGAAGGCGTCCTTGCAATCGAGATGGGCGCGACCGCCACAGACGTCAAGCTCACCATCCATCCGCATCCCACCCTTACCGAGACGGTGATGGAGTCGGCAGAGCAGTTCTTCGGGACGGCAACGCACGTGTACAAGCCGAAGAAGAAGCCTCAATAGCCGAGGGAGAAGCGCCGCGCTTCAACCCGGTCATGTCAGTGAAGGTAGGCGCGCTCTTCGGGATGGACCGCAGTTCGCTTACTCCCCACCGCAGTTGGATTGACGCTGCATGCCGCCGGGTTCCGGTGCCCGGTCCATCTGCGATGGCCGCTGCGGGCCGCGTGACGCGAGCCCCAACGCATGAATCGTGGAGCGTCAGGGGACCCCTGCTCGGGAGGCCGGAGACGAATTGCCCGCTCCGCGGAAGCCAGCGGCTCGGTTCGGCGACGCCATGACTGTGTTCCTCCCCACCGCTTACGCGGAGCAGGCGACTCGGATCGCGCCTCCCGGTTCACGGCGTGGGAAAAGCGCCGCGTCGCGGCGATTCTGTCGATGGCCGGCGACGGCTTGGGTGGTCTGGAGGCCCTCCCGGAATCGTTTGGGCGGGTGGGCCACGCAACCGGCGGTGGCGAATCGGGGCCGTCGCCGCAGGCCCGCGGCCCGGCACTTTTCCGGATCGCGCAACACGCCGTTCACCGGTCGGCGCCATCCGAGGCGCCTGCTCCGCGTGCACGCCGAGCGTTCAGCGCTGCACGATAGCCACAATAGCAACGGAGCGTTGTTCCGACTCTGCGCGAGCGGAGCGGGCGGCTCGGCTCGGGCCGACCTCTTCGCGTCGTGACAGGTGCAGACAAAACGGCCTCGGAGCGACCGGGGAGGCGGCGGCACTGATTCGCCACCACACCCGACTTCACCCCTGCATTCAAACGATTGTGTACAGCCTTCGGACCACGAAAGTCCGCCCCCATCGAAAGGCGCGTCGCGCAGAGGGCGTTTTGCCACGACGCGAAGCGAGAGGCCCGAGACGAGTTGCCCGCTCCGCGGAAGCAAGCGACTCGGCTCGGGCAGAAGCGACAACAGGACGGTGTGCCTCTCGGCCGCTCACACGGAGCAGGCGACTTGGATAACCCCTCCCGGTGCGCAGCGTGGGAAAGCGCCGCGCCGCGGGTGATCTGTCGATGTCGGTTGGCGTCCATCCGCGGAACCAGGGACGACGCGGGACTTTTATGAGGATCGTCCGCGATGTCAAACGACGCGCGGAAGCCTCGGCTCGCCGAACGACCACGGCGAGTCTTCAGATCGGACGAGGGCTGAGCGATCGGTCCCCGACCTTCACGCACACCCTTACGCTCGAGTCTTTGGCAGCGCTCGGACCAGCCATCTAGAGAAAAGCACGCCGATTCCAGTGTTGGCGACGGCTAATGTGAAGAGCCAGCAACTGCCATCGATCACGTACAGCCAGATTGCGAACGCCGTAAGCCAGGCGAGCAGGAATTGGCCATACCGCCACCATCCTCGAAGAGTCGCGGAAGGGATTCGCTCGGCAATATTTGCGGGATGGAGCACCGATGCGGCCATCCCACTAAACATGATGAAACACTCGGTGACGTGCCCCGTAAGGGAAAAGTTGCCTCCCTTCACCAGCATCGCAATCGCGAGCATGGCGCTGGAGCCGAAGGCAACCAACTGGATCGTTAAACGCAAGACATGTCGATCCGGAGTGACGAGCAGCCGACCGCTGTGAACGATGATTGAAAGCCAGAAGGAGGCGACGAGTTCGACATGGACGCGGCGCTTGTCAGCGGCCCCGCCCACTCGCGCTGCGCGTCGGCGATCAACGCTTTGAGACTGTCCGCGATCGGGTCGTCCGGGAAGGTCCAGTCGGCGATTGCCAACAGCATCCAGCCGGGCGGATGTTTGGATCTTGGCGCGCGCGTGATCACGACGCCTCCTGCGGCCGCTGACGGATGAACGCGCGTTCGGCGAGCGTCCACGCGGCGAGCACGCGCCGACCGAGTCCGCTCGGTCGATACAGTCGCCGCGGCAACCCGATGGCGCCCGTCGGGAGCGGCTCCTGGCGTGAATCCAGATAGCCCTTTTCCTGCATGCGGCCGAGCGTCACGTACACGGTCCCGCGCTTCAGGCGGCCTCCCGAGCGCGTGATCATCGCGAGGCCGAAGAGCTCACCGTGCGTGGTGAGGAGCTCCAGGATGAACCGCTCGGTCGCCGAGAGTCGCGGCAGAGTCTCCATTTATGCCAGTTATTATCGGTCTTACATTATGTAACTCAAGAGCTAACCCCTTCTGGGGCGTGGGCCCCGACCGTTTGACGATAAAGTGGAAGGACATGCGCCCGTCCGCCGCGGAGATCACCGCATGACCCTTGCCGACGACCAGACAGAGGTCGGCAGCTACTTCATCGCCAACTACCCGCCGTTTTCGGTCTGGACCAAAGAGGCCGTCGATCTCGACGTGAAGCCGGCGTTGGCGGCCGCGCCCACCGACGTGCCGCTCGGGCTCTATCTGCACATCCCGTTCTGCCGAAAACGCTGCCACTTCTGCTACTTCCGCGTGTACACCGACAAGAACGCCACCGAAGTGCAGGGCTACCTTGACACGTTGGCGCGTGAGTGGGAGCTGTACAGCAAGCAGCTCGCGGTTGCCAGACGACCGCTGAACTTCGTGTACTTCGGCGGCGGGACGCCGTCGTTCTTGTCGGTCAGGCAGCTGCAGCGGCTCGTCCACCGCATGGATGCGGTCAGCCCCTGGCGTCATGCCGAGGAGATCACCTTCGAGTGCGAGCCGGGGACGCTGTCGGAGGCGAAGCTCACCGCTCTGCGTCAGATCGGCGTGACGCGTCTCAGCCTCGGCGTGGAGAACTTCGACGACCGGCTGCTCGAGATCAACGGCCGGGCGCATCGCTCACCGGAGATCGGCAAGGCGTACGCGTTTGCCCAGTCGCTCGGGTTCCCACAGATCAACATCGACCTCATCGCCGGCATGCTGGGAGAGACCGACGAGAATTGGCGAGACTGCGTCCAGCGGACGATCGATCTCGCGCCTGACAGCGTCACGATCTACCAGATGGAATTGCCGTTCAACACGACGATCGCCAAGACGCTCCGTGCCGGCGAGGCGCCCGAGACCGGCGCCGTCGCCAGCTGGTCGAGCAAGCGGCGCTGGGTGGACGAGGCGTTCGATGCGTTCGAGGCCGCCGGCTACACCGTCGCTTCCGCCTACGCCGTCGTCAAGGATCCGGCGACCAAGTTCGTGTACCGCGACCGGCTCTGGCAGGGTGCCGACATGGTGGGATTGGGCGTCGCGTCGTTCGGCCACATCAGCGGCGTCCACATGCAGAACCTCGATACCTTCGGACCGTACTGCGACAGTCTGAATCGCAACGAACTACCACTCGGGCGAGGCCTTCGGCCGACTGAGGAAGAACGCCTCATCAGAGAGTTCGTGCTGCAGCTCAAACTCGGCGCAGTTCGGCCGGCGTACTTCGAGGGCAAATATGGAGTCGACGTGCTCGAGCGATTCCGGGCGCCCTTGCAATTGCTCGCCGCGGAGCGGATGCTGACTGCGACGCGCGAACTAGTGGCGCTGACACGAGAGGGGCTGCTTCGCGTCGACTCGCTGCTCCCGACCTTCTTCCTCCCGGCGCACGCGAATCTCCGTTACACGTAGGGCATAGGGCATAGGGCATAGGGCGCAGGGCAGAGGGCGCAGGGCAGCAGGGCGCAGGGCGCTAGGGCAGAGGGCGTAGGGCGCAGGGCGTGGGGCACAGGGCGGATAGGCGGGATGAGCGACGACAAGGATCCAGCCAGCACAGAGTCGATCGGCGAATACGTTTATCGTCGACGCGTTCAGTATCGCGACACCGACGCGTCGGGCATCGTGCACTTCAGTGCGTTCTTCTGTTACGCCGAGGAAGCCGAGCACGCGATGTGGCGGTCGGCTGGTCTCAGCGTCGAGCCACGCGAGACAGAAATCGGATGGCCACGGGTTTCCGCATCGTTCGAGTTCCGCCGCGCACTCAGATTCGAGGACGAAATTGTGGTGCGCATTCGCGTGGTCGCGAAAAGCGCGAAAACCTTGACGTTCGAATCGACCATCACGTGCCGCGACGAGATCGCGGCGGTCGGGACTATCACGACGATCTGTGTGCGCAAGCGGCGAGGCGAGCCGCTAAGGGCGATCGATATCCCTCACGAGATCGGGAGCCGATTTCAGGTCGTGCCGCGTTAGGCTCGTACCGGCCACCGGCCACCGGCCACCGGCCACCGGCCACCGGCCACTGATTACGGACGAGGCCCTTCTGGCAGGCTCAGTTCGTTGACGCGCGGATCCGAGTCGACGTCGGTCGGTCGTGGCACATCATTCCACGAGGGAATCGGGGCCTTGCCCGGCGGATAGAGCGACTCCATTGGGCTCCAGACCGTGTCGACCTTGTTCGTGAACAGGTCTCCAATCAACAGATCGGTGACCGTGCCACGAAGTTCGGGGTAACGCCGGACGAACTGGCCGAAACTGAAGCCGTCGTAGTACTCGCACACGAGGCGACGCATGCGATTGACCCCCTCGTCAAAGACAGGACGCCAGCGCCCCAGCTGTGCCTCGGAGGTGTCGCCCTTCGCCAGTCCGTCCACGATCGCGTCCGCGGCCATCTCGCCGGAACGGAGCGCCAGCAACACCCCGGACGAATACAGCGGATCCAGAAACGCATAGGCGTCGCCAATCATCACCCAGCCATCTCCGGCCGCTCGGTTGGCGCGGTACGAGTAGTCTTTGGTCACGAAGTAGCCAGTGACGCGAGTCGCGCCCGCCAGCCGTTCCTTGACGGCGGGACACTTCTCGACTTCTTCGGTGTAGATCTGTTCGCGCGGGCCCCGGCCTTTGAGCAACGACTTCGCGGGTGCCACCACGCCCACGCTCACCCGATCGTCGTGCAGTGGGATGTACCAGAACCACCCCTGCCTGTCCGCGGTTTGCAGGACCATCGTCGCGCCTTCGTTCTTCCCGGTGTCGCGATACGCGCCCTGCCAGTAGGTCCAGACGGCGCTCTTGTTGAGGAACGGATCCCACACGCGCAGTCGAAACTTGTTTTGCAGCAGCCCAACTTGTCCGCTGGCGTCGACGATGACGCGAGCCCGAACGTCGCGCCTGCCGTCGGTCGTTTGAACCGTGACGCCGACCGCGCGCTCGCCTTCGAACAGTACCTCGAGCACTCGCGCACCTTCGTGTACGTTCACGCCGTGCTCGCGCGCGTTGTCGAGCATCATCTTGTCGAACTCGCTGCGCACGACCTGCCAGGTCTGCGAGCACTCGTGCGGCTTGTTGTCCCAGAAGTAGAACGGCGCCGACAGCTTGCCGGCCGCGTTGACGAATTGGACGCTGTACTTCTTCACGAAGTGGCTGTGCTGCATTTTGGGCAGCATGTTCAGCCTCCTCAGCACCCAATAGGTTTCGGGGATCAGCGACTCGCCGATGTGGAAACGGGGGAAGTGCTCGCGTTCGAACAGCGTGACGTGGAGACCCTGGTGGGCGAGCAAGGTCGATACCGTCGACCCCGCCGGTCCGCCGCCGATGACGACGACATCAGTGTCGAAACTACCGCTCACAGCCGGGGGCGTAGACCTGCCGCGCGGGCCGCATCCGCCTGTTCGTGCGCGTGATACGAGCTGCGCACGAGCGGACCGGCCTCGACGTGCACGAACCCGAGGTCGAGGGCCGCCCGCTTCAAGGCCGCGAACTCATCGGGGTGGTAATAGCGCGTCATCCGGGCATGCGCCGGAGACGGGCGGAGATACTGTCCAATCGTCAGGATTGCGACGCCGACCCGGCGCAGATCGTGAAACACCTCGATCAGTTCGTCGGCCTCTTCGCCGAGTCCGACCATCAGGCCGGTCTTGGTTGGCGTCTTCGGGGCGTAGGCGCGCGATCGGTCGAGCAGCTCCAGCGTGCGCGAGTACTTCCCACCGGAACGAGCCATGCGGTAGAGCCGGGGCACGGTTTCGGTGTTGTGATTGAGCACGTCGGGACGCGCGTCGAGCACGGTGTGCAAGGCGCGCGCATCGCCTTTGAAATCCGGAATGAGCACTTCGATGCGCGTGTCAGGCATCCGCACTCGAATTTCGCGAATCGTCTGCGCGAAGATGCCAGCGCCGCCGTCTGCCTGATCGTCTCGGTCGACGGACGTCACCACGGCATACGTGAGGCCCATCGCTTTGACGGCGTCGGCGACCCGTCGCGGTTCGTCGAGGTCCAGCTCGGTGGGCTTGCCATGCGCGACCGCGCAGTACGCACATGCGCGGGTGCAGACGTCTCCGAGAATCATGAACGTCGCCGTGCCGTGGTGCCAGCACTCGCCGATGTTGGGGCAGTGCGCGTCTTCGCAGACCGTGTTGAGCTTGAGGCCGCGCATGATGCCGCGCAGCCGGAGATAGTTCTCCGATCCCGGCGCACGCACCTTCAGCCAGTCGGGCTTGGGCTCGCGGGTGCGGACCAACGTCAGAGGCGATTCCGTCACTGCTGTCAGTATACTGCTCGGCTATGTCAGCACTGGCAATCACCTGGTTGGGTCACGCGTCCTTTTCCATTCGGACGCCAGGCGGCAAGACCGTTGTCTTCGATCCCTGGTTTACTGGCAACCCTTCGTTTCCGGAAGGCAAGAAGCCCGCGAAAGCCGATCTGATCCTCATCTCGCACGGGCACAGCGACCACATCACCGACGCGGTCTCCACTGCCAAGTCCACGGGCGCAACGGTCGTGGCGATCTGGGAGATTTACTCGTGGTTGCAATCGAAGGGGATCCAGAACATCGAGCCGATGAACAAGGGCGGCACTATCGAGGTGAAGGGATTGCACATCACGATGACCGACGCGCGTCACAGCAGCAGCTTCGACGAAAACGGGATCGTGTACCTGGGCGAGCCCGCCGGGTTCGTCGTTCGGCTGGAGAATGGTCAGTCGATCTACTACGCCGGCGACACGTCGCTCTTTGGCGACATGAAGTTGATTGGCGAACTCTACAAGCCGGATATCGCGTTCCTGCCAATTGGCGATCGATTTACGATGGGCCCGGACACTGCCGCAATGGCCGCGAAATGGCTTGGCGTCAAGCAGGTCGTGCCCATGCACTGGGGGACGTTTCCACTCTTGACCGGAACGCCCCAACAATTGAAGCAACACCTTGCCGGAACGTCAATCCAAGTGCTCGAACTGAAGCCCGGAGAAACCGCTGAGTAGTCCGTCGCGCGACCGAATCAGTAGCTACGAAGGGCACGAAGACACGAAGATGTTCAGGTACCGTTTGAGATTTTGCTTCGTGACTTCGAGACTTCGTGGCTTCGTTCGTTCCGGATCAATGCTCGCCCTTGAGCAACCCGCCAACCAGATAGTCTGCGAACCGCTGGCCGATCTCCTCCGAAGTCATTGGACCCTCGGGATCGAACCACTTCGTGATCCAATTGACCGCGCCCATCATGGCGAAGCCGATCATCTTGGGATCGCCGGGTCGGAATAGTCCCTGATCGATCCCCTGCTGGACGATGTCGCGCATGCCGCGATCGAAGCGATCCCGCTTCGCGATGATCCGCTTCAGGAGCGGAGGCGAGAGTGCCTGCAAGTCGAGGGTCAGCGCGGTGCCCTGCAGTTCGTCCAGCATCATGTGGATGAACGCGAGGATCAAGCGGCGCAGCTTTTCGTCGGGTCGTGACGCGTCGGCCTCGACCTCCGTCATCAGCCCGAGCAGGACGTCGAGCGAGTAATCGTGGCAGGCGAAGAGGATCTCTTCCTTGTTGCGAAAGTAGTAATAGAGGTTCCCCTTCGTCATCTCCAGCGCCGAGGCGATTTCATCGACGCTTGCGCCGTGATACCCGCGCCGGCGAAAGGCGGCGGCAGCGCTCTTGAGAATCTCGATGCGACGGTCCGATCCGTTGGCGGTTTTAGGCAACTCGTCGGTTATACCACGCTTTGAACGCTCGTTTAAACTGGTGTACACTCGCGGCGTGGAGCAGACAGTTTCGGCCCAAATGGGGAGCATTCGCTTCGAAACCTCTCCCGACCAGTACAAGCACTGGAAGCTGACGATCGAGGGGCCGGTTGCCACCCTGGCGATGGACGTGAAGGAAGACGCCGGCCTGCGCCCGCAGGATTACAAGCTGAAGCTCAACTCCTATGACCTGGCCGTCGACATCGAGCTCGCCGACGCGCTTCAACGCATTCGCTTCGAGCATCCCGAGGTTCATGCGGTCGTACTGTCGAGCCTCAAGCCGCGCATCTTCTGCGCGGGCGCCAACATCTTCATGCTGGGGAGCTCGAGCCACGGCTTCAAGGTCAACTTCTGCAAGTTCACCAACGAGACTCGCCTCGGCATGGAAGATCTGAGCGCGACGAGTGGCGTCAAGTTCCTCGCCGCACTGAATGGGATTTGCGCGGGAGGCGGCTACGAACTGGCGCTGGCCTGCGACGAGATCTATCTGGTGGACGACGGCACGGCCTCGGTCGCGCTGCCGGAAACCCCGCTTCTCGGCGTGCTGCCGGGGACCGGCGGGTTGACGCGCGTCGTTGATAAGCGCAAGGTCCGGCGCGACCTGGCCGATGCGTTCAGCACGCTGACCGAAGGCGTCCGTGGCAAGCGCGCAGTCGAGTGGCGACTGGTTGACAGAGTGTTTCCCACCAGCCAGTTCAAGGAGGCCGTTTCGAAGCGCTCGCAGGAACTCGCGGCACTTTCGGACCGACCGTCGTATGGTCCTGGCATTGCACTCGGCGCGCTGAATCCGACGATTGACGGCGACACGATTCAGTACCGCTATGTGAGAGGTGTCATCGATCGCGCCAAGCGGCTCTGCGACCTGACGATCGCCGCGCCGGACTCTCCGCAGCCGACCACGCCCGATGCATTCGTGGCGGCCGGCGATCAGTCGTGGGCGCTCCGCGCCTTCCGCGAGTTGGACGACGCGATTCTGCGGCTGCGGGTCAACGAGCCTGAGGTTGGCACGATCATCTTGCGGGCAACTGGCAACCCGCAGGCGGTGCTCGACGTCGACGCCGCGCTCGACGCGGGGAAAGATCAGTGGCTGGTCCGGGAGATCATCGGTCAGATTCGACGCACGCTCAAGCGCATCGACCTCACCGCCCGCAGTATGTTCGCCCTGATCGAACCGGGGAACGCATTCGCCGGGACGCTCTTCGAGCTGGCGCTGGCGGCCGATCGCTCCTACATGCTCGATCACCCGGAGGAGACCAACACCCTTGCCCTGTCGGCGATGAATGGCGGCGCCTATCCGATGAGCACCGGCTTATCGCGTTTGCAAGTCCGATTCCTCGGCGCGCCGGCCAGCGTGGCCGACGTGTTGTCACACGAAGGCGCCTTCGACGCGGCGGAAGCCCTCGATGCCGGTTTGGTCTCGTTTGCGCCCGACGACATTGACTGGGAGGACGAAGTCCGCATGGCAATTGAGGAGCGGACGGCGTTTTCGCCGGACGCCCTCACTGGCATGGAAGCCAACCTCCGCTTCGCCGGTCCGGAGACGATGGAGACCAAGATCTTCGGGCGGCTGACCGCCTGGCAGAACTGGATCTTCCAACGCCCCAATGCCGTCGGCGAGCGCGGCGCACTGACGGTCTATGGCAAAGAGGGAAGGCCGCAGTTTGATTGGAAAAGAACGTAGGAAGTTACAAGTTACAAGTTACAAGTCCAAAGTTGAGTTCAGAAGTTGGTACGGCGAATCGCCCGTGGAACTCTCGTTTGTAACTCGTAACTTGTAACTTGTAACCGACGCCGAAGGCATCGTCATGCAGCTCAACGACCGAATCCCCAACAACGTCGACCTCTCCGGCAACAAGCGTCTGTTGCGCGCCCTGGAGCATTGGCAACCGGCCTATCTCGATTGGTGGCGCGACATGGGGCCGCAAGGGTTTCAGGATCAGCATCAGGTCTATCTACGCACCGCGGTCAGCGTCGACGCGGCAGGGTGGGCTCACTTCGACTATGTGAAGCTACCCGACTATCGTTGGGGGATTTTCCTCGCCGAGCCGACATCCGATCGGCGGATCGGGTTTGGTGATTTCAAGGGCCAACCGGTGTGGCAGGAGGTGCCTGGCGAGTTCCGCAATCCGCTCCGGAGGCTCATCGTGCTCCAGGGCGATACCGAACCCGCCAGCGTCGAACAGCAGCGCATGCTGGGCGCACATTGTCCGAGCCTGTACGATCTGCGCAATCTGTTTCAGGTCAACGTCGAAGAGGGCCGACACCTGTGGGCGATGGTGTATCTGCTGCACTGGTACTTCGGTCGTGACGGACGTGAGGAGGCCGAGGCGCTGCTCGAGCGCCGGAGCGGCAATTCCGACTCGCCGCGCATGCTCGAAGCCTTCAACGAGCCGATCGATACCTGGCTCGACTTCTTCGCCTTCACGATGTTCACCGACCGCGATGGCAAGTCGCAGCTGCTGTCGCTCTCGGAGAGCTCACTCGATCCTCTGTCACGCACGACACGCTTCATGCTGACCGAAGAAGCTCACCACATGTTCGTGGGTGAAAGCGGCATCGCCCGCATTCTCGAGCGGACGTGTCAGCTGATGAAAGAGGCGGGCTTCTCAGAAGATGTGCGGAAGGTTGGCGGCATCGAGATTCCCTTGGTGCAGAGGTTCGTGAACTTCTGGTTCAGTCAGAGCCTCGACCTGCACGGCAGCGAAGTGTCGAGCAACGCCGCCAACTATTTCTCGAATGGACTGAAAGGTCGCGCCGAGGAAGACAAACACGAGGACGACCATGTCCTCGACGGCAGCGTCTATCTGCTCGACCTGCTGGACGAAAGCGGCCGTGTCAATCGCCAGGAAGTGCCGATGCGCAACGCCCTCAACGAGGTGCTCCGCGACTGGTACGTCGGCGACTGCCAGGCTGGTGTCGACCGCTGGAACAAACGCGTGCTCGAAGCGCACGGGATTCCAGATCGCATCTATCTGCCGTCACGCAAGTTCAATCGCGCGATCGGCGTCTACGCCGGCCGGCACTTCGACCCGTGGGGCCAGCAACTCTCCCGCGAGGAATGGGAACGCCGCCAGCACGAGTGGCTGCCGGTTCCCGCCGACAAGGACTACCTGCGGAGCATCCAGGCGGTCCCGATTTTCAAGCCCGGGCAGTTCGCCAACTACATTGCCCCGCCGCCGCGCGGCATCAATCGACAGCCGATCGATTTCGAATACGTGCGGACCGAAGAGTAATCACGTACGGGGCTTGGAGACGTTGGCCACGAAGGGCACGACGACACGAAGCCTTAGGATTCCGTGGCCAGTTAACCATGCCCAATAAGAAGATCGCGTACACGGTTGCTGATGGTGTTGCGGTGATCGAACTGAACGATCCACCCGCGAACACCTACTCCTACGAGATGATGCAGGAGATCGACACGGCGGTCCTGTCAGCCCGCATGGACGAGGCCGTCCACGTCATCGTGATCACCGGCGCCGGAGAGAAGTTCTTCTGTGCTGGTGCAAACATCGGGATGTTGAAGAGCGCGACGCCGGCCTTCAAGTATTACTTTTGCCTGCACGCCAACGAGACGATGAACCGGCTCGAGCAGACGCCCAAGCTGGTGATCGCCGGCCTGAACGGACACACCGTTGGTGGGGGACTCGAGGTGGCGATGGCTGCCGACATCCGGGTCGCGCGACAGGGTGGCGGCAAGATTGGGCTGCCCGAGGTCGCGCTGGGGGTGCTGCCCGGCACCGGCGGCACGCAGCGTCTGGCTCGTCTGCTCGGCAAGGCCAAGGCCTTGGATCTGATGGTGTCCGGAACGCTGCTGTCGTTCGAAGAGGCTCGCGACCTCGGACTGATCAATCAGGTCTGGGGCGAGGCCGACCTGAATGGCCGTAGGTTCCGCGAGGCGCTCCTCGACTACGCCCGACAGTTCACCCCACCACATCGCGCCAGCAGGGCCGTGGGTCACATCAAGCGCGCCGTGCAATCCGGGCTGGAAATGAGCTTTTCGGACGCGCTGTCGCTCGAACGCGAGCTGCAGCAGCGCTTGTTCGAGAGCGACGATGCCCGCGAAGGCATCGCCGCGAATCTCGAGAAGCGCACACCGAGGTTCACGGGCCGCTAGGCGGGTAGGCAGCACGTCAGTTGCCAGTTACCAGTGGTCAGTTCAAAGGACAGGTTCGTCTGATTCGGCACTCGGCCCCTTTGAACTGGAAACTGAAAACTGATCACTGACGACCGAAGTGTCATTGCACGATGATCGTGCCTTGCAGCGATACATCACCGAACAGATTGTGGTCGTGGAAGGTGCATCGACGAACCTGGGTGAGGTTGCCCGTCTGTTTGGTCTGACCCGGGGTGATAAAGCCTATATCGTCGATTCCCGGACAATCCCCGTGAGTCGGGTGCGGATCGGAGTTCATCTCGTGCGGCCGCGAGTCGCTGTTGACGAACGTAACACGCGTGCCGGCCGCTACGGTCAGTTCTCGTGGACTGACGCCGCTGGCAGTGATGGTGATCGTCGTGCCGCCGGTGCCCCCACCGCCACCACCTCCTCCGCCACCAGAGGGGGCGGTTGGGTTACTGCCGCCGCACGCCATGGCGAACACGGCCAGGATGAACACAGCGAAACGTAGGGTCATGAGTTCCTCGCGCTACTGAACGATGATTCGGCCGTGCAGGTCGGTGTTGTTCTCCTGCATGTGGTCATGAAATCCGCATACGCGTGCAACCTCGAGCACTCCGGTCTGTTTGGTCTGCCCCGGCTGAATGAACCCGACCTGTATGATCGCCGGGCAATCCGTGTGCAAGTGCAGCGGATCCGACGTGATGTCGTGCGGTCGATTGTTCTGGTTGACGAATGTCACCCGACCGCCCACGGCAACCGTCACCTCGGCCGGCGCGAACGCATTGTTAGACCCGATCACGACGGTGGCCGTTAAAGGGGGCGGACCCGGCGGCGGTGGTGGTGGCGGCGAGGGCGCCACCGGTGTGGCTGGCGTGCCACCGCCACAGCCTACGATCAACGTCAGGGCCGCGATCTGCCAACCACGCACGACGGCCTTGTTCAAGTGACTTCTCCGCCCTCTCAGAAGAACTTTCGCGAGATGTTGAAACCCAGATGCCAATCGTCGTTGTCGAAGCCCCCACGCGCCAGTTGCCCGAAGGTCGTCGCCAGGCTGTTCGAGAAGTTCAGTTGAAAGAGGTGGCCGCCGGAGCGCTTCTCGATCCCGAAGCTGGCGTGCGCCACGCCCGGGTCGTGGCCGGCGACCCGCGGCGCGCCCTCGACGAAAACGTAGACGGTGCGAAGCAGCCGAAGGCGTGCCCCCAGCCCGATCATCACAGTGCTGTTGTCGTCCACCAGCTCTTCCGGCAACCGGTTCGAATTGTTGACGAACATCGGTTCGAAATACAGCGCCGCCCGATCGCCCGCCTGGTACGACAGCAACGCACCGAGCGTGGGCGAGTAGCTCTCCGTGAAGTTGTCGAGACCCTCGATAGCCACCAGAGCGTCGAGGCCCAACCTCGACCCGTCGCCCTGCCGAAAGAAGCTGTATTGCCCCATGAACTGGATGGTCTTGTCTCCTGACGTGCGATGGATCCCCACCTGTGCGCCGCGAAACAACCCGAAGCGATACTCGAGGCCGATGAGCGCGCCGCCGTCGAGGCCGAACAGATCGCCGAGAAGGTCGTCGAAATCGCCCTGGCCCAGCGGGCGGCCAAAGCGATGAGTGACGCGAAACGAGCTGCGGTAGCGGGGCATCCGGAGTGTGGTTGGCAGCGCCGCCAGCGTGAAATCGGGTTGCGCCAGGTTGATGTCACGATCGGGATCGTCTTCCTGTGCCGGCGGTGTGTTGCTTGCGGCCGGCGTCTGGGTCGTTTGTCCTTCGGTCTGCGCCAGCGCCGGCGCGAGTCCGCCGAGGATGCATGCCGTCGCAAGCGTGGCCGTCAGTATCGATCTCACAGTGGGGTTCTCCTTGATGGTCAATTGTTCGCGGCGCCTTGCTCAATCCATCGGCGGATAATTTCAATCTGTCCAGAGCTGAGGAACGGGCCGCTTTGCGGCATTCGTTCTCCGGCAATCCCTGGGGCACCTTCGATTTTCTGAATCAAATAGCTGCCGTCCGGATTACCGGGGATCACACGGATCGCCCCCGGCTTGTCGCGGCTGGCCGTGTTGACGAGCGCCGAGTAGGCACTCGCACCCGTCAGATTCAGTCCTCCGGCGATGACCGCGTTCCCGGCATTGTGGCAATTCGTACAGGCTTGACGCATGGCGGAGTCGGTCGTACTGAAGATGTCGCGCTGGATGCTGGTGAACGTCGGTTGAAGATCGGGCGTCGGCCCGGCGAAGTCTCGCAAGTTCTCATCGCAGCCGGCAGTGCACATGACCAGCACCGCGGCCGCAAGAAAGTGACCTGAACGTGTCATGAATGCCTGTCCTGTCCCGGGGGAGAGCCATCGGTGGTTAGAAGATGTCTATCTGGTCTTGGGTCTCGCGACGACCACCAGTGAGCCCTTCATGCTCTCGTGGCCGTCACCGCATTCTTCTGAGCACATAATCTCGTAGGTGCCGGGGCCGGAGGCGAGGAAGTCGATCGACACGGGCTTCCCGCCGCGGGGTATCAGCGTGTTGACACGAAACTTCTTGATCTGCAGTCCATGCACACTGTCAGCCGAACTGACCTGCAGTCTGACGCGCTCGCCGTCGGTGACCTCGATCCGCGCGGGCTCGAACTCGAATTGTTTGGCGACCACTTCGATGACCCGCGGCGCGGTTGCCGTGGCGGGGTCCTGTCGAGCCGACGCAAGCGCCGCCCCGTAACAAGAGCGCCATCCCCGCCACGGCCGCCGCAAAGTTGAACTCTCGCTTGCTCATACACACCTCAAGCTATCGCGCGTCATGAGCAAGGCGGATGCCGAGGATTTCCCTCGAAAATGGGGTCGTACCGAGCGTGGACTGGTTACGCTGAGAGTAAGTGCTTACGGTGAACGTAAGCGTCAAACGTCGAGCCGGTACTTCTGCAGATAGTGACTCAACGCGCGCTGGCTGATCCCCATCAGCTCCGCAGCATCCTTCTTCACGCCGCCCGCCTGATCGAGCGCACGACGAATCGTTTCGCGCTCCGCCCATTCGAGATTGGCGTGCAGACGCTGCGATGGCAGTCCGGATGTCGGGGCCGAGACGGCCCCCATCAGCCACAGCGTATCGCGCGTCAGGAGCGGACCGGTGGCGAGCACGACGGCGCGCTCGATCGTGTTTTCCAGCTCGCGCACGTTGCCCGGCCAGTCGTACGCCTCCAACTCTCGCATCACCGACGTGTCGACGCCATCAATACGCTTCCCGCTGTCTCGCGCGAACCGTCGCAGGAAATGTTCAACCAGCAGGGGGATGTCCTCGCGACGCTCGCGCAGCGTCGGAATGGCGATCGGAATGACGTTGAGCCGATAGTAGAGGTCTTCCTGGAACTTTCCGCTGCTGACCATCTGTCGAAGATCGCGATTGGTCGCCGCGACCACCCGCAGGTCGACTCGCTGCGTGCGCTCGGAGCCCAGGGGCTCGAACTCGCGATCCTGCAGGACACGCAGCAGCTTGGACTGTACCGCCAAGCTGACCGTGCCGATCTCGTCGAGGAAAATCGTGCCGCCATCGGCCAGCGCGAAGCGGCCCTTTTTCGTGAACGTCGCGCCCGTGAACGCCCCTCGGACGTGGCCGAAGAGCTCGGATTCGAGCAGCGACTCTGGGATGGCGGCGCAATTGACCTTGATGAGCGGCATGTCCCGCTGCGCGCTGCGAGCGTGAATCGCACGCGCGACCAGCTCCTTGCCCGTGCCCGTCTCGCCGGTTACCAGCACCGTGCTGCGTGACTCGGCGACCAGTTCGGCCCGTTTGATGACCTCGAGCACCGCACGACTACGACCCACCAGGCCGTAATGATTGAACTCGGCATCGCGCTCGCTGAGCAGGTAGCGGAGGCCCGTCCGCGTTCGTTGTTCCTCCAGCAGTCTGCGTGCCGTGACGAGGAGCTCATCGACGTCGAAGGGCTTCTGGAGGTAGTCCCGCGCGCCAAGCTTCATGGCCTCGACCGCACTCTCGACCGTGCCGTGCGCCGTCATGATGACGATGGCGGGCCGCTCGCCTTCGGGTGTCGACGACACCAGCTCCCGAATCACCTCGAGACCGGTGCGTTCGGGCATCAGGTAGTCGATGACCAGAAGATCGAACGATCGCTCGACGAGCAGCCGCTGGGCCTCGAGCGCGTGAGGCGTGGTGACGACGTCATGGCCCTCCTCACGCAGCGCCCGTCCCAGCGTCTTGAGGATCTTCTCTTCGTCGTCTGCGAGCAGGATGCTGCCAGCGGGCATGGTCACGAGCGGATGGGGGCGTCGCCCAGCTCGATCCGGATGCTCGTGCCCTGACCCGGTGTGCTGACAACGAGAATCTGACCACCGAGGCCCTCGATGATGTTCTTGGCGATAGGCAGGCCCAGGCCAGTGCCGCCCCGGCGAGTGGTGAAGTACGGATCGAAGATATGCCGCAGGTCATCGGCTCCGATCCCGACGCCCCGATCGCGAATGACGATGGCCACCCGGCGATCGGACAGGCGGGCCGTGCTGATCGAGACGGCGGCGTCGGTCAGGGTGGACGGTGACCCGCCATTCCACGCACTGACGGCCTGCTTGGCGTTGGTGAGCAGGTTGACGAGCGCGGTACGAAGCTTTTCACTATCGGTCTCCAGCATCGGGAGGCTCGGATCGACTTCGATCGTCGTCGGGGGATCGGGTTGCGCTGCGGCGGCCGCGCCGGCCGCGTCGCGGCACAATGAGTTGATGTCGGTGGACGCCCGTTCGAATCGCATCGGACGAGCAAAGTCCAGCACGTCGTTGACGACGCGATTGAGCCGCTCGGTCTCACCATCGATGTCGAGCGCTGCTTCGCGGACGTCGCTTGGAGCCGCGTCTTCACGCGTCAGCTGTCGCAGGGCGCCCTTGATGATCATCAATGGGTTCCGAATCTCGTGAGCGACGATGGTCGACATCCGACCGAGTGAGGAGAGACGTTCGCGTTGCGCAGCTTCCCGCTGAAATTTGGCGATGGAGTCCGTCAACGTGTTGAAGGTCGTGGCCAGCAGCCGGGCGTCCTCGTCCTGCCAGCCGCGCGCGCCGGTCAGCTCCAGTTTTCGCGTCAGGTCGCCCGTCGCGGCCACTTGTCGCATGTGGTCGGTAATCCGCGCCAGGGGCCGTGTAATGGTGCGCGCCACGGTGTAGCTCACCACCACCGCGAGCAGAACCGTGGCCATCGCCACGAACCCCAGACCCTTCTGGATGGCGGACAGCGTTCGCATTCGTTCCGTACGAGATCGAAGGACGATGGCCAGTGGAACGCCCGATTCGTCGGCTTCGGCTTCGGACGGCGCGCGCAGCGGGGTGACCAGGGCCGCATACTCATTGTCGCCGACCATGATGCGCGGCACCACGTCGGCCGTGAGCAGCGTGGCGAGGCGGGAATGCGCCTCGCGTCCCAGCGTGGACGCCCGCACCTCCCCATCGAACGCGAAGGCGACGTCGGCGCCGGTGAGCGCCTTGAATGACGCCGCGCGATCGTCATCCAGCAGATAGCCAACGGTCAGCGTGCCGAGCACTTGGGGGCGATCCAGACCAATCGTCACCGGAAGGCTGACGACCTGCAGCACACCGGTTGGATGCGGCCAGAAGGCAGTCGCCGAAGCGCCTGCGCGCGCGCGCGCGATTGCTGGCGCACGCTCTGTCCACGAGCCGAGGGCCGAGCCGCCGAATGCGGCGAGGACATGGCCCGCTGGATCGGTAACCAGGAACAGGTCCGCGCCCACTTGCTCCTGATAATCGCGGGCGATGGGCTCGATCGTCGGCCGATCGCCGGTCTCGATTCCCGCCTTGAACTTCGGCAGGTCGGCGATCAGCCGGGCCGTGCGGGCGAAGTTTGCGAACAGCGTCGCGCGTTGCTGGTCGACGAGGCTGGCCGCTTCGGTGAGGTCGCGCCGCAGCTCGGCCTCCGCCTCGCTCCGAAGGCGTGAGCTGACGAAGTAAACGCGCGAAGCCAATCGAGATCGTGGCCAGCAGCGTGCTCGCGAGAAAGATGCGATTGGTCAGCGACGACAAGGGCGCGTGCGCGGCCCAACGCGGCATGTCAGCGGAGCGGTCGACGGGCGCAGCGCTCACGGCACGACCATTTCGACATCGACGACCGCGTTGGCGGTCACCGTGACCGATCGCGAGGCATGGGCTTCGCCCTCATACCACCCAACGACGGTATAGGTGCCGGGAGGGACGTTGTCGATCCGAAAACGGCCGTCCAGATCGGTAACGTCGAAGAACGGGTGCGTGAACACCAGCACGAAGGCATTCATGTGCGAGTGGATGTCGCAAAACACCCGAACGACGCCCGGGGTATCAAAGCGGACGCTCTTGGAGCGACCGGCCGCGTAGCGGCCCAAATCGAACCGCTTGGGCTTCGACAACGAAAACACGTTGTGGTACGTGTGGTCACTGTTTGGAAAGTCCACGACGGTTCCGACCGTTACCGCCAGTACGTGGGGTACGAACGTTTCGTTCCGCTGGTCGAGCGAGGCACGTCCTGGTTCGCGTTCTTCGAACGCGCCGCGCGGTGCGGTTTCGAGATAGATGACTCCGCGGCGTAGATCCTGGGATTCGCGAACCGTGGCGCTGCCCGACTCGGCGACCTCGGGCCGGCGCTCAGTCGGACGGGCGATCCGCCTGATGTCGAGCCGTCCACGGATGGCACCTGGTGCCTGTGGTCGCAGCGCAGCCTGATCGACGCCGCTCTTCGCGTTCAGCACTGGAGCGGGGCTGAGAACGGTGCCGCTCGAAGCAGCCACGGCAACGATGAGGAGGATCGTCCGCATGCCTCAGAACCAATACACGGCCTGAAACGCGCCAAGGCTGTCGCGCTGCACACGACCACCAGCGCGCAGGTTACGCTGCCACGAGGCCTTGACGATGACGTTGCGGATGATGGCGTAGCTCGCGCCGACTTCGAACCGTCGCACCGCAGCATCCCAGTCCATCGGGCCAGCGGTCGTCTGAAGTCGGCTGAAGCCCAGCCGCTCGGCCCGGCCGGCGATGTGAAGGCCCGGGAAGATGCGATAGCGTGCTTCGGCCAGGAGGGACATGGCATCGAGTCTGCGTTGCTGCCGCACTTGCGGCATCGGCAATGTCCATTGCGACCAGATGAGCTCAGTGCGTCCAAGGAAGCGCCCCTCGGAGTACTCGCCATCGATGCCGACCGCCTGCTGGACCGCGTCTTCGACCTCCATCCCATCAGTGAGGACGGGTTCAAGACTTCGGCTCAAGAAGGCGCCGCGTGAGACCGAGAGACCCAGCGCCAGGGCCGCCGCTGGTCTGAGCACGGCGCGACCGGCCACCTGCTGTCCGCCATTGTCGTCGTCGACACGCGGGTTGGAAAGCGATCCCGTGGTGATAGCGCCGGTCCATTCGACGAGTCCGTTGACGCCGTGCACCTGTACCCCGGTGTCCCAGCGAAAGCCGTTGATGAGCGGCAGCCCGCGATCGGCGTTGGTGTTGCCCAACGGGTAGTTGGCGAGCCACCCCCGTCCGCGCATGCGAACCAAATCTTCTGGCACCGCCGGCAAGGCGTCGGGTCGCAACGAGGTCAGATATTGATAGGCGAGTGGTGTGCCGATCAGCATGTTCGAGGACCCGTAGATGCCCCGACCGAAGGCGCCGAACGTCGGCGGAATGCGACCGACCTGAATATCGAGATGTCTCTCGGGCCACGGCCGGATGCGGGCGAACAGCGCAAATGGCTGCAATCGATCGCCATGATCCCCCCGCACTTCCGCTAGAAACTGCAAGCGTCGACTCGCGCGTACTTGTGCTGTAACGCTCAGGCGGAAATTGCGCAGGGCGCTGTATTCGTAGTCGGTGTAGTTGAAAAAGCCCGGATCCTCGCTCGCCATCGTCGCGGAGACCTCGGCACCAATCACCATGCGGCCATCGCCGAGGCTGACGGGCTCGGTGGGCAAGCCTTGCGCCTCGGCGGTCGCGATGCGGCCCAGCCCGATTGAGATCACGAGCGCAGCGGCTCGATACATGGAAGCTGAAAGTATAATCCTCGCCGTTACGGCTCGTGGAATTCCGCTGCGCCATTGCCGTGGTCGTCCTGCTGAGCCCGTGTCTGGCCAATGCCGAGGCAGACCGGGTGGCGCGGACGCTGCCGCTCCCGCCGGGACGTGCCATCAGCGTCGAAATCACCATTGGTGAGGTCCGAATCGACGGCGCACCCGGCTCAGATGCCGTCATCGAAGTCGTTCGCCATGCGGCGGATGCCGCCGCCCTGAATCGAATCCCGGTTCAGATTGACGAGTCCGAGTCAGAGATTCGGATTCGAGCCTTGCAGGCCGAGAACGCCACTGATCCGGCGCTCCGAACCGACGTGACGATCCGGGTGCCCGAGGCTGCCGTCGTGCGATCGGTGCAAATCCTCGAGGGCCGCCTTTTCCTGAACGGACTTCGCGGATCGATCACCGCAGACGTCCGGCGTGGGCCGATCGAGGCTGTCAGACTGGAGGGCGAGGTCAGACTCGAAACCGGAATCGGCAACGTCATCGCCAATCAGATGCGATTGACGCCGCAGGGCTTGCTGCGACTGCGCGCCTTCAACGGAGACGTGCGGCTGACACTCGCTGAGAAACCCGTTGACGCGCGCATTCTGGCCCTTGCTCTCAACGGTTCGATCAAGTCCGAGATTCCGCTCCAGATGAAAGACACCTGGGGACCGCGCTGGGGTGAGGCGACGCTCGGGAACGGTGAGCCAGTGATCTCGATCGATGTGATCACCGGGAAGATCGAGATTGCGGTTCGCTCGCGTTGACGGAGGACTGCTCACGCAGAAGTAGGACTGCTCACGCAGCACTAGGACTGTTCACAGCAGTAGGACTCGGCGCTTCGCGCCTCGTGGGGGGCTCGCCGTTCGGCTCGCCTTTTCCCCCATCTTTCACCAATCGTGTTGAAGTTCGAGCAAACCGTTTAGGAACGGTCGAAGCCGAGCCGAACGGTGAGGCCCCCACGAGCGGCGCAGCCGCGAGTCCTACGATGCGAGCCGAAGGCGAGCGAGTCCCACTGCGAACAGTCCGACTGCTGCGTAAGCAGTCCTTTTACCGATTGCCCAACTTCCGCTGCGCGTCACGATAGCGCGGCGAGCTCTGGGGGACCTTCGCGTAAGCCTCGCTCGCGCGTGCCGGATCTTTGAGTCGGCGCTCATACACCTCGCCGAGGCGATACCAGGAATCGTACGGGTTGTTCGGGAAGTTCGCGCCCAAATCGCTCAGCGCCTGCGCTTGGCGTTGGTACTGATCGAGGTCTTCGTAAAAGCCGGCCAGCCGGTTGAACGCAATCATCGACGTCGGATGGGTTGGAAACTGCTCGGTGAGGCTGCGCAACGTGGGCAGTGCGGCCGGTACTTGGATGCCGAGGTACTGGATCCAGCTCACGCTGGCGCCGTTCGGTATCCGTCTTCATTCGGATCAGCAACGCTTGCAGGGCCAGCGGCGTTCTCGGGTAGTTCGAGATCACTTGCGACAGCAGGTCACGTGCGATGGCCTCGCGGTTTGGCCGGCGCGAGCGCGCGATGAGCTCCACCGTGCGCTGAAGGCTCGCCGCGGCGCGCGAATCACTGGGGTTGCGTCGGATGAACTCTTCGTGCGCGGCAATGGCTTCGTCATCACGGCCAAGCTGCTCGAGGATATAAGGCGACATATACGACGCCCCGATCGCCGCGGCGGTGCCCGGGAAGTCAGCCAGGATCTGCCGAAGGTCCGCCAGCGCGCCATCGAGTTGATTGGCGGCGACCTTGGCCCGAGCCGCTTCGAGGCGTTCGTTTGCGACCGCGTCCGTCGGTGCGCCACTCGCTGGGCTGTTGGCCGGCACCGGTTTCGCCGTGGTCGCACTCGTGGCGCTCGCGGCAGCCGCGACCGGTTTCGCCACGGTCGCATTCGCCGGGCTCGCGGCAGCCGCGCGGGGCGTCGACGCCGTTGTCGGCGGCGCGGCCAGGACCGCAGAAGGAGCGGCTGAGAGCGGCGGATTTGGTGAGTTGAGTACCTCTTGCGGTGCCGGCGGAGGTACTGCCGCCCGTTTCGGCAACCTCAATCCGACCACGCAAGGCCGGCAGGAGCAGCATCGCGTAGCCGATCATCACCATCAACGCGACCACAAAGATCGCTGCCGCTGCCAGCATCATCGGCGACCAGCCGCTGCGGCGATTGGTGCCACTGGGCCGCGGGGCCGCAATGGTGCTGGCTGGCGCCGCGGCGGTATTCGACGGCGGCGGCGTGTACGGCGGCGTGTACACAGTCTGCGCGCTTGCCGACGGACCAGGCGTCTGCGCGAGAAACGCTGTCTGGGCCGACGAGGGGTCGGCCGGCGGGAGCCCGTCAAATGCGGGAGGCGAGACCGAAGTGCGCGCTGCCGGCGTCGGTTGCAGGATCGGTGTTGCAACGCGCCTGCTGCCAGAATCACGACGCAGTCGTTGCAAGTCCGCGCGCAAGTCGGCGGCCGATTGATAGCGCAGGCCACGATCCTTCTCGAGCGCTTTCGAGATGATCCGATCGAGCTCCACGGGGATCGCGTGGTTGATGGTGCTCGGCGGCGTCGGGTCGCGGTTGAGAATACCGTCGAAGACGACAGCCGTGGTTCCGCCGGCAAAGCTTTGTCGCCCCGTCGCCATCTCGTACAACACCACGCCGAACGAGAAGAGGTCGGTCCGCGGATCCACGTCCTCGCCGCGCGCTTGTTCGGGAGACATGTAGGCGACGGTGCCCACCGTGGTCCCCGCCATGCTCGTGAACTGCTCGGTGAGCTGCGGCTGCAAATCGCCGCGCCTGCGGTTGTTGCCCGGCGCGAGCTTGGCCAGACCAAAGTCCAGCACCTTCACCTGGCCGCGACGCGTCAAGAAAATGTTGGCCGGCTTGATGTCGCGATGAAGGATGCCTTCGGAATGCGCCGCATCCAACGCGTCGGCGATCTGCGACCCCAGTTCGAGAATCGAGCTCAACTCGAGGGGGCGGCCGGCAAGCTTGCGGTCGAGTGTTTCCCCTTCGAGCAGCTCCATCGCAAGGTAGAGCTGTCCTTGATGATCGTCGAAGCTGTAGATCGTGCAGATGTTCGGGTGATTGAGACTCGACGCGGTCCTCGCCTCGCGGCGGAAACGCTCGATCGCTTCCTCTTGATCATCCGAACTGGTTTGCGGCAGGACCTTCAGGGCGACGAGCCGGCCGAGGCGGACATCCTGCGCTTTGTAGACCACTCCCATCCCGCCAGCGCCGAGCTGGTCGACGATGCGGTATTGGCCTAGCGTCTGACCGATCAGGGGGATCGACACGAATCTCCGCTACGCGTTCGTTCTGCTCTCGCTAGGGAAGTTGCCTCCGGGGTCAGGGCCTCGATTGCAGGCCGTCGCTCGATCGTAAGGTCAGCAGTGTCGGGCGTCAACTGTTCGACGCTTGACAATACCAGATTTCCGTCGCTACAGTCAGATCTACGAAACGTCATTCCATATTGTGGAACGCGTCCCGCAAACTGCACAGTCCTGCCATGACCTCGGTTGACAAGGCGCTCGAAGTTTGCGAGGTGCTGAGCGGAAGCCCGCGGGGAATGAGCGTGTCAGATCTCGCGCGCGCGCTGCGCCAGCCCGCGCCGACCGTGCATCGGCTCCTCGGGCTCTTGAAGCGTCGCGGGTACGTCCGGCAAGACGACGAAACGCAGCGCTACGCGCTCACGTTGAAGATGCTCGATCTGAGCTTTCGCTCGCTCGGTCGCTCGGAGGTTCGCCTTCACGCGTATCCCATCCTCCGCGGATACATCCTTCGCACCACCCATCGAGGGTTTATCGCCATTCCGGATGCCGGCGAAGTGACGTATCTCTGGTGCTCCGGGCCCGACGAGATTGCGATGCACACGGTGTACGGCAAGGAGATGCCGGGCCACTGTGCGCTCTATTTTTCGCCGCGGCAGGCCACGCGTCGCCTGAGCTGCCTGCGGCTCGCGACGACGGAGGATGTGACGGAGGCGGAGCGCCGACTGGTGCGGCTGGGGCCACCGCCGGTCGAGCCCGATGCGCTGCAGCGGCTGTTTTGCACCTGCGCGCCGGTCCACGACTACACAGGGCGCGAGGTCGCCCGGGTCGGCCTCTTCGGCCACGGGCCGGATGATCGCCCGATTTTGACGGAACACCATAAAGGCGCCTGGGACTTGGCCCGGCGGATCTCCATGCGCCTCGGATACCTTCCGCCGCCCGCGCTCGAGCACGCGAGCTGAGGTCGTTCAACGAGATTTATGGCGTACATCATCACTGAACCTTGCATTGGCACGAAGGACTCCTCTTGCGTGGACGTGTGCCCGGTGGATTGCATCCATCCACGCAAGGACGAGGCCGACTTCGAGGCCGAAACAATGCTCTACATCCACCCCGATGAATGCATCGACTGCGGCGCCTGTGTGCCAGCTTGCCCAGTAGAAGCCATTTTTGCGCTCGACGAAGTGCCGGACAAGTGGAAGAGCTATATCGATATCAACGCCAAGCACTTCCAGAAGTAAGTTAGAATCGGGCACCTTGCGGACGGTCACCGGGTCCCCCGCCACACGGAGTCTCCGTGGTGGGGTGGAGGTGGCGCCACCGGTTCGCTTCGGGAGAGGTGTTGCGATGGCTACCTTCCGGTGTCTTGCCCTGGCAATCGCAGCGTGCGCGACGCTCCTTGTCGCTCCCCACGCCTCGTCGTCTCGCGACGACGCGGAACTGCAGCTGCAGCTGGCGAACCTGCTGTTCGAAGAGACGCGTTTTGCGGAAGCGCTCGAGGCCTTCCGGAAGGCGGGTGAGTCGACCGACGGGTCGCTCGCACTGACCGCGCGAATCGGCTTTGTCCGAACCGCCCTGCGGATTGGTCGCTTCCAGGAGGCGCAGCGCGAAGCCGGATCGCTCCGAACGCTGGCGCCGCGCAACGCCGAAGCGCTCTCCGCCTACGGGGACGCCATCTGGTCGGCAGGGCTGTTTGACGAAGCGGAAGCGGGTTGGCGCGATGCCTTGGCGCTGGCCCCGGAGTCGTCGCGGGCACGCCATGGCCTGGCCCGCGCACTCGCATCACAGTCGAAGCTCGAGGAAGCCATGATCGAGGCGCAAGCCGCGCTCAAGGCGTCGCCTCGCGACGGCGAGCTCCATCACACGGTGGGCGCGATCTTCGAGCGCATGCGCCGCTACGAGGAGGCGGCGGCCGCCTACAACAACTACATCAACCTGCTGCCCAACAAGGATCGGAGCGACAAGGCGGCGTGGTCGCGGTCGCAGGTGCGATTCCTCAAGTCGTTCGGTGAAAAAGTGCCCATTCGCATCGACGAGGCGGTCGCCGAGAGTCTTCACACCGTGGACTTCAAGGTCATCGACGAGAAGGTCATCGTGAAGGTGCGCGTGAACGGCGGCCGCTGGCAGGACTTCGTGCTCGACACCGGATCGGAACAGACCACGATCTCGCGGCAGACGGCCTCCTCCGCGAACGTGCGCCCCATTACCTACACGCTGAGCGCCGGCGTTGGCGAGGTGGGCTTGCGCGGCCTGCAGCTTGGCCGCATGGACACATTCGAGATTGGCACGCTCAAGCTGGAAAACGTGCCCGTGCTGATCAAGGCGCCGGCGTTGCGCGGCATCCCCAAGCGCGAGACCGAAAGCTTCTCGCCCCTCGCCCTCGGATTGTCGATGACGATCGACTACGCCACGCGCAAGCTCACGATGGGCCACAAGCTTCCGGAAGAGGGGTCGGGATTCAGCTTGCCCATGCGTCATCATCGGCTGGCCATGGTGCGCGGCCTGATCAACGAGACGCACCCGGCCTACTTCGTGATCGATACGGGTGGAGAAGTCATTTCGATCAGCACCGCCACGGCCGAAGCGCTCAACGCGCAGCCCTCGCGAAAAATCGCGCTGAAGGTGTACGGCACGTCGGGATGGGACCGTGAGGCGTTCCTGCTGCCGGGCGTGAACATCAAGTTCAACGACATCGCCTATCCGAACTTTTCCGTGGTGGTGCTGAACCTGCGCGCACCCAGCGTGCTCCTCGGCTTCGAGGTCGGCGGCATCGTCGGGCACAAGTTCCTGAGCCCGTATCGTGTCTCGCTCGACCTGGAGCGCAGCCAGCTGCGGATGTTGAAGGCGGGGAACTAAGCGATTTGATCGCGTCCAGTTACAAGTTACCAGTTGCCAGTTGCCAGTTCAGTCGAGTGGCCGCTTTCTGCTCGAACGCAGCTGGCTGCCCTTTGAACTAGTAACTGGTAACTGAAAACTGCGCGAGGGCGGCCGAATGACCCCGAAGCGCTGGCAGGATTCCGCCACCGAGACCGTCCAAGTCGTCCTTCCCAACGATTCCAATCCCCTCGGCTACATCCTCGGCGGGACGGTGATGCATCACATCGACATCACCGGCGCGATCGCGTGTCATCGGCACACGAACGCGTTGGCGCTGACGGCGGGCGTGGATCGCCTCGACTTCCTGCACCCAATCAAAGTCGGCGACATGATCATCCTGAAGTCGCGGGTCACGGCGACGTTCCGGACGTCGCTGGAAGTCGAGGTCGAAGTGTTCTCCGAGAGCATCACCACCGGCGAGCGCAAGCTGACCAGCCGTGCGTTTCTCACGTTCGTGTCGTTGGACGCCGATGGGAAGCCGAAGCTCGTCCCCCCGTTGCTGATTGAGGGCCCGGAGGATGAAGAGCGTAGTCGGCAGGCGCAGGCGCGGAGAGAAGAGCGGCTTGCGAGGAAAGCGGAGAGGACGGACGAGACACGTTAGTTGTCAGTTATCGGTTGCCACTTCAAAGGAGAGCCGACGATCCTTACTGCCCTTTGAACTGGCAACTGGCCAACTGACAACTGACGAGCGTTAGAAATCGTAGCCGATCCACATCGTGAACTTCACCTTGCGGAATTCGTCGCTGCCACCCTGCAGGCGAGTACACGACGTCCTCCCATTCGCGGCTGAAGAGCGTCTTCCACGACCAGTCGAAGTGAATCGGGAAGCCCAGCGCGAAGGTCTGCATGCTGATGCCGTAGGACCCGCGTGCGTCGAGCAGACGGAAGCCGCTGATCTCGCGCGGCACTCCGTAGATGGGGATCGACCTGGTTGCCCGACGATTTGGGTGCCAATGATCGGCGTTTCGATCGAGGAACTGGTGGTCCACACTTTGAAGTCCTGATTGTCCCAGCTCGCGCCGCCCAGGTTGGCGAACAGCGTCCCGCGAATGCCGCCCAGAATGCCGACCGGCGTCGCCATCGCCTCGATCAGCGGGAAGCGCAGTTCGGCGTTCAGTGAAGAACGCGTCCTGCCCGACGAACGACAAGTAGTCGTAGCCGCGCATCTCGGAGTTGCCGCCGAAATACAAGAAGCTCGGACTCTGGCCCCAGCTGTGGAAGCCTTTGGCGCGCAGCGCCAACAGTCCGCTGCCACCGAGTCGGAGATACTTGCGAGCGTCGACATCGATCGTCTGACGCGACAGAAAGCTGCCGATCTTCGGGGCCGCTTCGTAATTGACGCGCACGGTGCTGCCAGCGAGTGGCCCGAATTCGCGGAACACGGTCGTCTCCTGCACGAACGTGACACCAAGCGGCATCATGTTGCCGTTGTTGAAGAGGGTGCGGCCGAATTGCTCCTCCTGGTAATCGTCTGACAGTTCCTGGAGTCCCTCGTTGTCGTACTGCTCGTTGTAGTTGACCATCCCGCCATAGAGCTCGACTCGCCGGTAGCGATTGAAGGGGTAAATCCCGAACGCGGTGCCGCCGCGGACGGTCCGCGTAGCGACCGCGAGATCGCGATCGATATACGGCGTAAAGGTCGGGTCGTAGAAGACGCCCTCGACCGCCCCGTAGAAGAACTGCGTCTGCGAGTAGCCCTGCAACGCGTACTGGAAGCGGCGCTCGAGGTTGTGATAGCGTGAGCGACATGGTCCGGTACTGCGAGACCGAAGCGGCGAACATGTTGAACTGCTGATCGCCGAGCACGTCGGTGAACGAGATCTGCGTGCCGCCGAAGAAGTCGCCGCCGCTCGTGACGCCGAGCGCGACCGGCGGGCGGCCGTCGAGGAACATCTTTTCGAACTTCCCCTTCTGCTTCTTGTTCTCGGCGACCAGGGTGTGCGTCATCGGCGCCTGGAAATCGATGACCGGGCCTGGCGCACCGAAATCAGCGGTTGTCGGCCTTGGCGATTGGCTCCTTGCGATCCAGGGTATGCAGTCCGTACTCGCTCTTGTAATAGGTCACGAACGCGATGCGCGAGTTGGCCGACCCGTCGCGGAGCACCGCGGGTGAGAAGTTGCCGGCCAACGAGTCGGTGTACTGCAGCAGTTCGCCGCTCTTGAGATTGAGCGTCCAGACGTTGTGAATGGTCCCGTTCTTGGCGACATCGGGATCGATCGCCTTGGCCGGGTCAGTCGCGGTCGAGGTGAAGACCAGGGTGTCGGCGTCGAGGAACTGCGCCCCCCCTTCGTCATGCGTACCGAAGGTCAACTGCGTCGCCTTACCCGACGCGAGATCGAGGCGGAACAGCTTCTCGTTGCCGCTCACGCGCTTGAGGAAGATGATCGACTTGCCGTCCGGCGCCCAGGTCGGCGCATAGTCGGCCAACGGATCGTTGGTCAGGTTCGTGATCTCCTTCGTCTCGAGGTTGATCGTAAAGATGTCGTTGGTGATGTCCCGGGCCGCCGAGAAGGCCACCAGCTTGCCGTCGGGCGAGATGTCGGGCGACTCCGGCGAGTCCACCGTGTTCATCGGGATGCGAATCTCGACCTTGCGCGTGATCACGTTCTGCAGCAACAGCGAGCGGTCCTTTTCGGTCCGCGCGAAGTAGGCCAGCCGATCGCCCTGCGGTGACCACGACATCCACGGCACCGTGACGTAGCGCATGCCGGGTGTGGGAATGTTCTCGAAGCCGAGGCTCTGGTCGAAGCCGCTCGTGAGATTCCGGATCACCTGCCCATCCTTCGTCGACAGCAACACGATGTCGTACTCGCGATCGCGACGGTTGCCGGTGACGGCGGCGATGAGGTCGCCGGACGGCGACGGCTCGATGGCGAGCACATCGGAGAACCGCGACCTCTCCGGGTTGGGCGCCAGATCGCGGCCGTAGTCGGCCGGCCGTTCCTTGTCACGGAACGGCTTGAACCGATCCTTCAAGTAGCGGTCGAACTGCTGATCCCACTCGTCCGCTTCCATGTCGAAGGCTTCCTTGAAGGCGTTGTCGCCGCCGCCGATGACGCTCTTGCGCAGCGAGAACACGAACTGCCGAACGCCTTCCTTGCCCCACCGAGCCTCCATGAACTCGAACGCCGCGTGCCCGAGGTTGTAGATCAACCGCACGTTGCCGAAGTTGCCATAGCCCTGCAGCTCCGACATCTTCGGCACGATGTCGGCCACCGCGGCGTCGCGGACGGTCATGAGGTCCACCGACCGCCAGTAGCCGGTCATGTAGTCCGACATGCCTTCGAAGACCCACAGCGGCATGTTGTTGCGAATCAGCGAGGTCGGGATGATGTCGTACTGGAACTGGTGGGTCAGCTCGTGCACGGTGAGCCGATAGAGCAGGTCTGACGGCTCGTCCATCGGCATCACGATGCGGAACCGGCTCGGCTCGGCGAAGGCGCCGACGCCCTCCTGCGCCGCGCCCGGTATGACGTTCTGCTGCCAGAACTCGCTGGCCGTGGAGAACAGAATCAGCGGCACCTTGAACGCAAGATCGTGTTTCAGCTCCGAGCTGACGTGCTGATACGCGCTCTCGGCGTAGCTCGCGATCTTCTCGAGGTGCGGCTCGATCTCGGGGTAGTAGTAGATCTCGAAGTGGTCGGTCGTGTAGATCTGCCACTTGAAGTTGTCGTATCGGATCTGGTTCTTTCCGAAGTACGGAATATAGTCGGTCTGCGCCGCGACGGGCTGGACGCCGCCCGCCAGGGCAAGCGTCGTCCAGATGACGACCAGAGGCGCCGAAAGAGACCGGGCCGACGTGCAAGTGTTCATGACCAACTCCTGGCAGGCATCTTACTTCGGGTGCCACGGGTGCGTCGTGTGCGTCGGGTGCGGTGGACCTTCCACCGCCGGCACGGCGACCCGAATCGGGGATGGCCCGAGCAAAATTCAGACCCGGCGCCGTTGTCCTATACTCTGGACGAACGTCGCCTGGGAATAACTCGCGCCGCGTGGGGTTTATGAGAGTAGCGGCGCCACTCATCCATGCTTTTTGGCCGACGCCGCGCTGATTCGGCGCCCGAGAGCGACCCATTCGCCGCCGGGGCGCTCGCCCTGCTCGATGCCCTCTACGGGACCGCCCTGCGACTCACGCGGGATGCGGACCGGGCCCAGGACCTCGTGCAGGATACCTATCTGAAGGCCTTTCGCGCGCGAGCGCGATTTACGGAGGGCACCAACCTCAAGGCCTGGCTTTTTACGATCCTGCATAACACCTGGCGGAACCGCCAGCGGGATCGGGCGCGGACGCGCATCGACTTCGACTCCGAGGCCGTTGAGGCGGCTGCCGAAACGGTGAGCGACGTGCGGACCAGCGCCGTCGAGAGTCCGGAGGCGCTCCTGCTGCGCGCCGGGCTCGACGGGGAACTCAGGGCTGCGCTCGACCGGCTGCCCGCCGCCTTTCGCGAGGCCGTGTGGCTGCGAGATGTCGAGGAGTTGTCCTACCAGGAGATTGCCCAGGTCTTGGAGATTCCTGTCGGGACGGTGATGTCGCGCATTTCGAGGGGGCGCCGGCAGTTGGTTCAGGAGCTGACCGCGGCGCCCGAGTTGGTGGCTCACCGCCGTGAGTGAGGGCTGAGCCGCCACGCGCTGAACCGAGGACCGGAATGACAGAGTGTCGCCGAATCGAGTCGCTACTGCCACCGTATGTGGACGGAGACGCCACGCCGGACGAAGTCCGCCTGATCGAGTCCCACCTGGGGTCGTGCGACGTCTGCCAGGCGCAGGTCGTCAGCGAGCGAACCGCCCGCGTCATCGTCCGCGCGCGCGCCTCGGCGCTCGCCACGCCGGCGCCACCCGGGCTGAGAACCCGAATCGTCGCCTCGTTACAGCCTACGGAACAACCAACGCTTGGCTGGCGTGGTCGCTTGACCGCGTTCGCCGCGGCCGCCGCCGTGCTCGTACTCGATGATCACCGCGTTGGAGTTCGTGCCCTTGCAATCGAACGTGCTCTTTGCCGCCCAATTGGCCATCGATCACGTCCGGTGCTTCGTCGCCGAGCAATTGGGGACCATGCGTGCGGCCGACGCCTCCGAGCTCGAACGTCAGTATCGGAACGACTACGGATGGGACGTTCGTGTCCCTCCGTCGAGCGATGAGGTCGGTATCACGCTGATGGCTGCACGACGCTGTCCGTTCTGGCTTGGTGATCACGCTCACTTGCTGTATCGGTCCGGCGATCGCGATGTGTCCCTTTATGTGACTCAGGGACAAGAGCGGGCGCCGGCCTCGCTGTCGGTCCTGGGTCACGTCGAGCGCATCTGGACCGCCAACGGCAACGCCTACGTCGTCGTCGCCCGAGGCGTGCCCGCGGACGAGCTCGACCGGATTGCTCGCTATCTCGAAGCGCGTACACGCAGTAACCGCGCTGTGGGTGCCGGCGTAGATATCTCCATCATCCTGAGGCACAATAGACCTATGGATCAGCCAAGCTCCAAGCTGCGCCTGGCGGCAATGGCCGCTACCGTCATGTCCCTGTTGGCGGTCAGCGTGCCGTTCGTCTGGCAGCACGACGTCGAAGCCGAGCCCGTCGCCGCGGACGGCTTCGCGCCAGTTGCGTCGCACGATGCGGAAGCGGCGGTCGAAGGGGAGCAGGCTGGTGCGGCGTGCATGGCGAACGCGAAGCCCGCCAAGCTGGATTTCACGATCAAGGATCTCGACGGCAAGGATGTGTCGCTGACGTCGTTCAAGGGCAAGGTGATTCTGTTGAACTTCTGGGCTACGTGGTGCGGGCCGTGCAAGGCGGAGATCCCGGGCTTCGTGGACCTGCAGAACACGTACAAGAACGATCTCGTGGTCGTCGGCTACTCCGTGGACGACAAACCTGAGCAGGCGCGAGCGTTCGCCAACGAGTACAAGATGAACTATCCGATTCTGCTCGGCGACGGGCGCGAGGATGTGCAGGACTCGTTCGGCCCCATCTGGGGAATCCCCGCGTCGTTCATCATCAGTCGCGACGGCAAGGTCTGCAAGAAGCACCTCGGCATCGCCCCCAAGGCCGTCTTCGAAAAAGAGATCAAGGCGCTGCTGTAGTATGATCCTCTCAGCCCATGCTGAAAGGTTTTCAACACGCGCGTTTGGCTTGTGGATGCCGGCTCGCGTTTCGCGAAGGCTCGCCGGGTAGTCCGGTCACGGTCGTGATCGATATCGCGTCGCCGGGCTGCGGCAATCCGCTCCATGTGCAGGATCTGCCGTTGTACGACTATCGCGAGGCGCTGCGCCCATCGACGCGGCTCGGCGCGCTCGTCGACGGCGAGTTCGAAGAAGAAGGCTGATCGCGCCGGAATTCTGCCGACCATTCGCAGTGCGGGCCGGTCATCGACCGGCCCGTCGTGTTTTTGAGCCTGGCCCGTCCGTACCCTCCTTGAGACGCCCGGCGTCGCGCAGCGCCCGTCGGAGCAGGAATTCGATTTGGGCGTTCAGGCTGCGCAGATCGTCGTCCGCCCACCGCTGCACGGCGTCGAGTACCTTCGGGTCGATGCGAAGGAGGAAGGCCTTCCGCTCGCTCATGACCTATTGATAGATGGTGCCGGTATTGATGATCGGCTGCGCACCTCGCTCGCCACACAGCACGACCAGCAGGTTGCTGACCATCGACGCCTTGCGCTCCTCGTCGAGGGTGACGATGGACTTCTCTGACAACATCCCTAACGCCATGTCGACCATCCCGACCGCACCCTCGACGATGCGTTGACGGGCGGCGATGATCGCGCCCGCCTGTTGGCGCTGAAGCATGGCGGCTGCGATTTCTGGCGCGTAAGCCAGGTGACTGATGCGCGCTTCGATGACCTCGACGCCTGCCTTTGAGAGCCGTTCCTGGATCTCGCGCTTCAGATGCTCGGCGACTGCGGCGGTATGGCCGCGCAGCGAGACCGTATGCTCGTCGTGCGCGTCGTAGGGATAACTCGTGGCCAGGTTGCGAAGCGCGGACTCGCTCTGCACGTGCACGTAGTTCTCGTAGTCGTCGACTTCGAATATGGCCTCGGCGGTCTCGACGACCTTCCAGACCACGACCGCAGCAATCTCGATCGGATTGCCTTCGTTGTCGTTGACTTTCAGCCGGGAACTCTCGAAGTTCCGCACGCGCAGCGACACCGCCTTCTTCATCAGAAAGGGGTTGGCCCAGCGCAGCCCCTGGATCTTCGCGGTGCCGCGGTACTGCCCAAACAACTGCAGCACCTTCCCCTGGTTGGGGTGCACCATGAACAGCCCGAACAACAGGAAGGTGACCAGCACCAGGCTGATCGCCACGAGCGAGATGCCGACCGGATTTTCAGCCTGAATGGACCGAACGAGCGCCCACACCAGGCCGGCTTCGACGAGGAGCAGGGCGATCAGGACCGGGATGCCGGGAAGGCCGTGATATTCGCGTTCGCGAATCATCGAAATCCTCCTTGATAGCTAAGTGATATCATTGTGAAAGCACGCGTGTCAAGCGCGCGCGCATTCGCGCAAGCGTGCCTAAAGGCCGGGTCCTTCGGTGCCGACGTGCAGGTGCATGGTGCCTTTGGCGCTCAGGTGCCTGGCGTGCCCGGGACCAGCACTTCGCACGCTCGGCACCGCCTGAAGGCACTGGCCTTCGGCCTAAGGACTCTCGCCCGAAGGCGCGCGGCCTATTCGTAATGCAACGCCTGGACGGGATCGAGTTGCGCAGCGCGCATCGCCGGATACACGCCCGACACCAGCCCCACGATGACGGATACCAGGAAGGCGAGAAGTAACGACCAGCCCGTGATGATGGTGGACCAGCCCGCAAAGCTGGCGATGCCGCGACTCATGGCGAGACCGAGGAGGAGTCCCAGCGTGCCGCCGATGATGGCAATGAGGGTCGTTTCCAGAACAAACTGGCGAACGATATCGACTCGTGTCGCGCCGATGGCGCGCCGCAGCCCAATCTCGGGCGTGCGCTCCATGACACTGGCGAGCATGATGTTCATGATCCCGATCCCGCCGACGAGCAGCGAGATCGACGCCAGTGCGACCATCACAATGTCGAAGATTCGCTTGGTGCGTTGCTGCTCCGCCAAAAGCTCGGCCGGCACGATCAGCGAGTAGTCGCTCGCGCCGCGGTGACTGTTCTCCAGGATCGTGCGAACGATGGCAGCCGAGCCAGATATATCGCTGCCTTCCTTCAGCCGGACGAAAATGCCGTCGATCTCGTCGCGAAGCATCGAGTAGTTGTCCTCGAGTCGAAGCATCGCTGCCACGGTTGGCACGTAGATCAGATTGTTGCGGTCCTGTGTCGGCAATCCGCCGACGTCGCCTTGCGCCACCGCCTGTCCGCCCACGACCCCGATCACTTCGAACCACTGCTCGTTGACCTTGACGAATTGACCGAGCGGGTCGGCGGTGCCAAACAGTCGCCATCGGGCGGCTTCGCCAAGCACGCAGACCGGCGCGGCCCTCGCGGCCTCGTCGTCTGAGTAGAAGCGTCCGTGCGTGACGCGCAGGCCGCCGACTGTCTGATAGTTGGGGTCGACGCCGAAGATCACCGGCGTTTCAGCATCCCCTTCTGCGAGCTGAAGGCGAGGAGCCCTCCGCCGATGGCGGCCCTCCGTGCGCAGCGCGGCCGTCCGGGCGCGAAGTGCCCGGCCTTCCGCCGTAGGCGGTCAGAAGCGAATCCGCAAATCCGCCACCAGCGGCAGATGATCCGACGCGATCATCGTCAATCGGTCCTTCGGCAGCCATACCTTGTCGATTTCAACGCGTGCGCCTTCGTAATAGATGTGATCGAGGTGGACCAGCGGAAAAAACCCAGGATAGGTCCGCCGTCGTCTCAAATGCTGGCGCAGGTCGATGCTGTGAAGCTTTTGCGCCAGGACGTCGGTGGCCAGCGCCCGAGCCCACTCGTTGAAATCCCCGAGAACGATTTTGGGACCCGCGACGCGGCGGTCGTGGACGATGCTGGCCAGGCGTTGGGCCTGGTCGCGGCGCTCGAGGAGCGCCGTCCCCAGGTGCACGTTGTAGAAGTGCAGGATCTCATCGGCATCAATCTGGAGGTCGACGCGCTGCGCGAGCCGCGGTTCGCACGTCTTCCAGCTCAAGTCGTACTGCTGGTGATGTTTGACCGGAAAGTGGCTGAGCACGACGTTGCCGAACAGCGCGTTTCGGAGATGACGAGTGGGAGCCATGACCCACCCCATCCCCAGCGCGGCGCCGATCTCGGCGGCCTGGCCGGGCTTGAGTGGACTGGCGCCAACGACTTCCTGCAGGGCGACGATGTCGGCCTCAATCGAGGCCAGGACCGCGGCGATCCGCTCGGGGCGCGTCCGGCCGTCGAGTCCCCGGCAGCGGTGAATGTTGTAGGTAACGACTCGCAGCGTCCGCGTGTGCGCGGCTTCCTCTTGCGCCATCAATTGCGGTTCAGTGTACCCTGTCGGCATGGCCCGGCTGAAAAGTGAGCTCGAACTGACTTGCCCGTGCTGCAACGCCTTGCTCGTGGTCGACGTGAACCTTGGCCGCATCATCGAGCATCGCGAGCCGCCCAGCGCCGATCGCCCGGAGCTGAGCGAAGCGCAGCGCATTCTCGCCGAGCAGGCGGCCCGCCGCGAGGCGCTGTTTGCGCAATCGGTGCAGGATGAGAAGACCCGCGGCGATGCGCTCTCCAAGCGATTCGAGGAGGCGCTCAAGCAAGCGAGCAAGGAGCCCGTGTCGAAACCGCTGCGCGGCTTCGACCTGGACTAGCGCGAGCGAGGCGGAGCCGCAGCCCACCGGTGTGGTGGAGCCTCTCTAGCCCTTCGATGAGGGGGAGTCTCTTGTCGTCAACACGTCCGCGCCATGGGCGCTCTCGAATCGCGCGCGCGCGTTGGCGAGCATGCCTGCCGTTCGCTCGACCAGGACCGCAAACGCCGGCTCATTTGCCAGCAGCG
Organism: uncultured Acidobacteriota bacterium; assembly: GCA_963802675.1. Taxonomy (GTDB): domain Bacteria; phylum Acidobacteriota; class Vicinamibacteria; order Vicinamibacterales; family UBA2999; genus JACCSI01. The sequence continues at coordinate 228,897 of CAWDJL010000009.1, read as the reverse complement.
ACCACTCCGGTCGACTGATCAACGCGGTGTACGAGCAGTAGCCGCCATCAACCGAGCGTGTCAGGAAGTCGAGGGCGTGGGTCGCCGCACCGGCGCGAGCGAGGAGGAGCGCGCTGATATACCAACCCTCGGGATCGGCAAAGCCCGAGTCGCGAAGCTCGTTGACTTTGTTAACGCTCTCGTCAACGGCCCCTTCGGCAATGGCGCGGTACGCGCTGACCGCCAGCCGGGCACCATACGCGGTTGTTTTGGCTTCTTCGTCTCGCCAGCCGTCGGCGGTCAGCCTGCCGGTCAGCCACTTGGACAGGAGGGCACAGAACGGCGGCGTTCCGGTTTCGGCTTTGATGGCCGAGTCATAGTCGCCCAACACGAAGTGGGTCCAGGCCACGCTCGTGGTACGCGCGGGGTCGAGCATCACCGCGCGGGCGTGCGCGGCCTTCGACTCGTCGAACAGGCCCGCATAGCGGCACGTGGTGACCAGTCCCGCCAGCACTCCGGTATCGATGCGACGAGTGGCCGCGCGACGCAGCAGCCGCTCCATGCCTTCGGCCGCGCGTCCCAGTTCGGCATCCACGTATGCGGCCAGGTCATACGCCATCGACAGATCTGGATCGAGTTCGAGGGCGCGATGAAAGGCCGTCTCAGCCTGCGGCAAAAGTCCAATGCCAGCCTTGCCCCCCCACTTCGCGAGGACCCGGCGTGTGCGGCCCAGTGCGGCCCACGCCGGGGCATATGTCGGGTCGATTTCGAGGGCTCGCTCGTAGAGCTCGCGCGCTTCGTTGACGTGGTCAGGGTTTCGGGCCAGCTCGTTGGCGCGCAGATACAACTCATATGCCTCGGCGCTGGCCGGCGCGTGCCGATCGAGTGACTGCCGATCTCGCGTCGTCAATGGCAGCGCAAGGGACGAGACAATGTGGCTCGTGAGCGTATCCTGCAATTGGAAGAGGTCTTCCATCGGCGCTTGGGCAACGTCCGACCAGATCAGCGTTCCCGCCTCCGCGTCTGCCAGCTGCGCGCTGACACGAACGTGGCCGCCCGCACGTAACAGCGTCCCCGTGAGTACGACGTCGACCGCAAGGTCGCGGCCGAGCGCTCGCACGTCAGCGGTGGTCGTCGCCGCCTGCGGAGAGCGGACGATTACAGATTCCAGCGTTGCGAGCGCGACCGACACCGCGTCGGGGATGCTGAACGCCAGAAAGTCCGTCTCGGGATCCGGGCGCAGGACGCGAAGTGGCACGGCGACGAACCGGGTGCGTTGTCTGCGGCGTGTTGGCTTCGGATCCGGGGTGGCCAGGGCATCGCGCAATGCGGCCGCGAACAGCTCGGCTCTGGCGAATCGGTCTGCTGGTTTCTTGGCCAACGCCCGCCGCAGCACGTGATCGATCTTCTCGACCTCCGTCGAGCCTTTCAGCGCGGCCGGTTCGAGGTAGCCGACGGCGTGGAGCGTGGCCGTCAGCGTGGACCCGGCAAACGCCGATTGGCCAGACAACATCTCGTACACCACGACGGCGGCCGAAAAAACGTCGGCGCGCTCGTCAACGCGTCCCTCGAGCAACTGCTCGGGCGCCATGTACTGCGGGGTGCCGACGACGACGTTCCGACCGGTCAACGACAGCTGACGAGTCTGTTCATCGCCCGACAGCGGCTGGGCCAGGCCGAAGTCGAGCAGTTTGAGCCCGTGTGGCGTCAGGAAGACGTTGGCGGGCTTGAGGTCGCGATGCACGATTCCGCGCCGATGCAAGGCTGCCAGCGCATCGAGCATGGTGTCGGCAATCGGCAGCGCTTCGGCCATCGCAATGGGACCGCGATCCAGGCGGGCCGACAGCGGTTCGCCGTCAAGCAGTTCCATGACCAGGAACGGCTGCCCAGCATCTTCATCGAACTCGTACAAGGCACAGATGTGAGGATGGCTGACGCGTGCCGCGGTTCGCGCTTCCTGCCGAAATCGCGCGCGCGCGCCATCGTCCGCCAACGCTTCGGGACGGATAACCTTGATTGCGACCGGTCGATCCAACCGGTCGTCATAGGCGGCGTACACAACGCCCATTCCACCTTCGCCCAGCAGGCGGGTTATCTTATAGCGGCCTATTCGTTCCACGCAGATCATTTAGTTTATCAGGCCGTCGGTGGATCACTCACGACGGCCTTCATGGTGGTTCTCCACGGTGGTTCTCCACGGTGGTTCTCGCACGTCGGTTCGTCGACAGTTCCATCCGCCGGTTCTGCGCTAGTCTGCGGAACCTCGTGACCTCGAGAACCTTCGTGAAGAACCTTCGTGAAGAACTCACGTTTATAATCGTTGTCCTCGATGAACGTTCGTGATCAGGTTGTGGTAGTGACCGGTGGCGGCAGCGGCATCGGCCGCGCGTTGTGCCGGCGATTCGCTCGAGAGGGCGCCCGTGCGGTGATCGTGGTCGATCGACGCTCGACCGCGCACGAGGTTGCCAACGAGGTTGAAGGCACAGCCGTGATTGCCGATGTCGGTGTCGAACGTGATGTCGTCCGAGCAGTGCAGACCGCTCTCGAGCGTCACGGCCGAATCGACCTTTTTTGCTCCAACGCCGGGATTGGCGGTGGTGACGCCGGCTTGGAAATGAACAGTGAGCGCTGGCAGGAGTTCTGGCAAGTCAACGTCATGGCGCACGTTTACGCGGCGCGCGCCGTGCTGCCCTCGATGCTTACCGCCGGTCGAGGGTACTTGTTGCAAACGGCCTCGGCGGCGGGACTCCTGACGCAGATCGGATCGGCGCCATACGCCGTCACCAAGCACGCGGCGGTCGCTTTCGCGGAGTGGCTGGCGATCACGTACGGGGATCGCGGCCTCAACGTCTCGTGTCTGTGCCCGCAAGGCGTGCGCACGCCGATGCTCGAGGGCGCCTCCGCGATGGCGCAGAGTCTCCTGGGTGAGTCGGCGATCGAGCCAGACGCGGTGGCCGAGGCTGTCATCCGCGGCCTCGAGGCCGAACGCTTCTTGATACTCCCGCACCCCGAAGTCGCCGAGTACTTCACACGTAAGGCCAGCGACTACGATCGATGGCTCAGGGGCATGCGGCGGCTGCAGCAGCGCCTCTAGGCAGACGTCGTGTGGACCACTCGGTCATGAGCGACACCCGGGCGCGCACCGCGCTGCGAGCATCTGAAGCGTTCGCGCCGTGGACACTGGCTGACTGCGATCAGTCAATCACGCGTCGCTTCGAGCATCAAGCGAGCAAGTCGCCGAACGCGCCTGCGGTTGCGCTTCCGTCCGGCGCCGCGACGTACGCACAACTGGAAGCCGCAGCCAATCGCGCGGCTGATCGCCTGCGACGGGCGATTGGAAACGACACGCGGCCGGTCGCGCTGCTCTTCGCTCAAGGCTATGAATCGATCGTCGGGACACTCGGTGTTCTCAAAGCCGGCTTGCCGTACGCACCGCTCGACCACCGACTGCCTGCTTCGATCTTGCGCGGGATGATCCACGACCTCGACCCGTCGGCGCTGCTAGCCGCCGAGGCGTACCTGGACCTTGGCCGCACGATTCTCCCCAGCGGCTGTCCGGTCGTCGCCGCTAGAGATGTTTTCGGTGATGATGGACAGCCGAACGCTGCGATCGCGCACCGGACGCTCGGCGGCGATGCGGTTGCTTCTATCTTCTACACCTCTGGTTCCACGGGCGCACCCAAGGGTGTCGCCGATTCGCATCGCAGCGTCCTGCACAACATCCTCCGCTACACGAACACGCTGCGATTCGCACCGGGAGACCGACTGAGCCTCGTCCAGAATCCGAGCTTCAGCGGCACGGTTTCCACCCTGTTCGGCGCACTGCTGAACGGCGCCACCGTGGCTCCGTTCGATCTTCAGGGGGACGGGCTCGGCTCGTTGTCTGACTGGGTCGGCAACACACAGATCACGGTGTTTCATGCCGTTCCGTCGATCTTTCGCGTGCTCTCGGATCCAGTCGGTCGATTTCCGAAACTACGCCTGGTCCGGCTCGAAGGTGATCGAGTTTCGGGGCTCGACGTTGCGCACTTCCACGCCAACTGTCAGGTGTCGTGCACGCTGGTCAACGGATTGGGCGCCACCGAGTGTGGATTGGTTCGCCAATACTTCATCGACAGACGGACCACCGTCGAGCCCTCCGAACCGGTACCAATCGGCTACGCCGTTCCGGACACTGAAGTGCGCATCCTGGACGAGAGCGGCCGCGACGTCCCGACCAACAGCCTAGGAGAGATCGTCGTCGAGAGCCGCCACTTGGCGACCGGTTACTGGCGGGACCCGGGCCTGACGGGCCAACGGTTCGCCGACCTCGGCGACGGTGTCCGTCGCTACCGAACGGGCGATCTTGGTCGTTTCGAGCCGGATGGCCGCCTGATCCATCTCGGTCGCCTCGATCAGCGAGTTCGCATTGCCGGCGAGTTTGTCGACACCGCCGAGATCGAAAGGCTCCTGACCTCGATCGGCGGCATCAGGCAAGCCGTCGTGCGCGACTACGTTGACCACGCGCAGGAACGCCGCCTGTGTGCCTATATCGTGCGAGACCCGTCAGTGGATGTGAGCGTTGACCATCTCCGTCATTTCTTGACGACACGAGTCAGGCCACATGCGATTCCTTCAGCGTTCAAGTTCCTCGAGCGGTTGCCACTCACGAAGGATCTCAAGGTCGATCGCCATGCGCTCCCGAAGCCTGGCCGCGAGCGGCCGGCCATGCCGAATGAATACGTTGCGCCGCGAACGGATCAGGAGCAGCAGATCGCGCAAGTGTGGTCGGAGGTGTTGCAGATTGAGCCAGTCGGCGTGACCGACTCGCTGTTGGCACTGGGCGGCGATTCCCTGCGTGCCGCCCGAATCGTCAGTCGTTTGCGGCCAACCTACGGTGACCGTATTCGCATCAGAACGTTGTTCGAGTATCCGACGGTCGGGGCGCTCTCGCGTGCACTCGCGCCCGTGGGGTCGGCCGAGGCGGTACTTCGAGCCGGTCCAATCCCACCGGCGTCGAGCGATCACCGCATTGCCATCATCGGCATGGCTGGACGCTTTCCGGGCGCCGCGACCATCAACGAGTTCTGGGAGAACCTGCGCTTGGCTCGCGAGAGCATCACGTTTTTTCCCTCGAGCGATCTCGATAGCAACGCCCGCAGCGTCGCGCCCGGCGCCGTCCTCGCACGAGGGCTGCTGACGGACGTCGATCGGTTCGACGCCTCGTTGTTCAAGATGACCCCGCGGCAGGCACAGATGCTCGACCCCCAACAGCGAATCTGGCTGGAGTGCGTCCACGAGGCGCTGGAGGACGCGGGCATTCCCGTGGACGAATCAGGAAACGACGGCAAGGGTCAGATTGGCGTGTTCGCCGGTGGCAGAGAGAGCACCTATCTCTGGCACATCCTCGGTGGGCGCCAAGCGAGCGTCGATGCGCTGCTCACCGGATCGAGCGACGATGCGCTCGAGCTGCTGAACAGCAACGACCGCGACTCGATCGCGACGCGCACGTCATTTGTGTTTGGTTTGACGGGCCCGAGTCTCAATGTTCAAACCGCGTGCTCGACATCGCTAGTCGCCGTGGCCCAGGCGTGTCAGGCCCTCGTGGTCGGCCAATGTGACATTGCGATTGCCGGCGGTGTGGCGGTGACGTTTCCACAGAAGCGCGGGACTCGCCATGAGACGGGCGGGATGTACTCCCGTGACGGTCATTGCCGGGCGTTTGACGCCGACGCGTCCGGAACGATCTTCAGCGATGGTGTCGGTGCCGTCGTCCTCAAACGACTTGAACAGGCTCTGATCGATGGCGACCGAATCGACGCGGTTGTTCGCGGGTGGGCGGTCAACAACGATGGTGCGAACAAGGCGAGCTTTACGGCGCCCAGCGTTGACGGTCAGGGGCGCGTGATTGTGCAGGCGCAGAATCATGCTCGTGTCCGCCCTCAGGACGTCAGCTATGTCGAAGCCCATGGAACCGGAACGCCGGTGGGTGATCCGATGGAGTTCGCCGCGCTTGAACGTGCGTTTCGACGCGAGCCGACCGAACGGTACGGCTTTTGTGGCATCGGTTCGGTCAAAACGAACATTGGGCACGTCGATACCGCCGCCGGGGTCGCTGGACTGATCAAGACTGTCCTTTCGCTCAAGCACCGCGCGCTTCCGGCGACGCTCCACTTCCGATCGCCGAATCCCGAGATCGCCCTCGACACGAGCCCGTTCTATGTGGTCGATCGGTTGACGCCGTGGATGCCGGTCCGGGGGCATCGTGTGGCGGGCGTGTCTTCTTTGGGGGTTGGCGGCACCAACTGTCATGTGATCGTCGAAGAAGCCCCCACGCCCGAGCCTTCGACGCCGTCAGTCGGAACGTCTCTCGTGACGCTGTCGGCAGCAACGCCTGTCGCGCTCGAGATGCTCGAGTCACGTTATCAACTGTTCGTGACCTCCCAGCCGTGTCCCGATCTGGTCAGCATTGCCGCAACGACGCAGCGAAACCGCGCCCATCGCCCGTATCGAACGGCGATTCGTTGTTCCACGCAGGCTGACCTGCGGGACGCGCTCGCGCAGCGTGGCGCGGTCGAGCCTTCGACCAGCCGTCGCGAGCCGCCCCCCGGATACCGACGATGGCAGGGCAACGGGACGACCGAGCCGGCAATAGGGTTCTTATTCACTGGGCAGGGGTCGCAGCACGCGGGCATGGGGCGCGCGTTGTTTGAGTTCAGTCCGCCGTTCCGCCGCCTGCTCGAGCGGTGCGACGACCTGCTCCGCGGCCGCCTCGAACATTCGTTGCTCGACGTGATGTTTGGAGTGGCGGACGAATCGCTGATCGATCGAACCGAGTACGCCCAACCTGCGCTCTTCGCGTTGGAATATTCGCTGGCTGAGCTGTTAAGACAGTGGGGGCTCCAGCCTCGGATTGTGATGGGCCACAGCATTGGGGAGTACGCCGCGGCCTGCATCGCAGGTGTGTTCTCGCTCGAAGAAGGGCTGGCACTGACAGTGGAACGGGGTCGTCTCATGCAGCGCGTGCCAGGCGCCGGCCGCATGCTGGCGGTGGCGGCGAGCATCGACACGATTCATGAAGTGCTGCCGCCCTTCGCTGGTGAGGTGTCAATTGCTGCGATCAATTCACCACTGCAACTCGTCCTCTCGGGCGCTGCCGACGCCATCGAACGACTGGAGAACGAGCTACGCACCCGTGGCGTTCACGCGCGATCGGTAACGGTGTCTCATGCGTTTCACTCCGCACAGATGGAGCCGGCATTGGCGCCGCTGGCGGAGCTGTTTGGTCGGGTCAGTCTCCGATCTCCATCGATACCGCTGATAAGCAACCTGTCTGGACGACTAGCTACGACCGAGCTCACCGAACCAACCTACTGGAGTGATCACGCGCGAGAAACGGTGCAGTTCTCCGCGGGTATTCGGTCGCTGATGGCGGCGGGATGTGATGTCCTGGTCGAGATAGGGCCTGAAAACGTGCTGTCTCATTTCGTGCGCGACGTTGATGCGAGTCATCAGGTGGAAACGGTTGCGACTTTGCGGCGTGGCGAACAGGACTGGACCTCATTGATGGACGCACTCGGGCAGCTCTATGTCCGGGGCGCTCGTATCGACTGGCTTGCGGTTCAGGGTGGTGACCCGAAGCCGCCTGTGCCGTTGCCGGCGTATCCGTTTCAACGAACGCGCCACTGGTATCAAGGGACGCTCACGGAGACCGGGTCTGTGATGCCACGGCGACACGACGGGAGCGGCCATCCCCTCCTCGGTGAGCGACTCCGTCTGCCCGGCTCCGATGAGGTCCGCTTTGAGGTTCGATTCAGCCAGACCGCCCCACACTACCTGACGGATCACCGGCTCTTTGGGATCTCACTTCCTCCTGGCGCGTCGCATTTCGCGATGCTCGCTCAAGCTGTCGATGTCATCCGCGGGGGCACGAACAGCCTCGGACCCTTCCGCTTCGAGGCGCTCTATCTGCTACGGCCACTCCTGTTGCCGGACGGTTGCGAACGCGATGTGCAACTCATCTTCCGTCCCGAGTCTCAGGGCTGGGCGATCGAACTGACCAGCGCACTTGCCGGGGAGCCTGCGGAATCATCGCAGGACTGGACCACGCACGTGGTCGCCCGTGGGCGTGATCGGCTTGCCACGACGGACCACAAAGCGATGTCGCCCTGGGAACTTACCTCGGTCCGGGCGGCTTGCGGCGAGCCGTTGAGCGGCTCCGAGTTCTACACAAAGATCTGGGCGAATCACGGCGGCACCGGTTCGAGCTTCCGATGGATCGAATCGATTTGGCGGGGCGATCGAGTGGCTTTGTGCCGGGCGGTGGCTCCATCAGCGGTCACAGATGGTTCGCGATATCGCTTGCATCCTGGTCTCATCGAAGCTGCATGTCAGACTCTTCATTGTTGCGGCGAAATCGAGACGGCGGCGGCCCTCGAAGCCACAGGGGTGACATACGTACCGTTTTCGGTCGATGCCTTCATCCTGAGCGGCGTCCAGGCAACGCATGACGAGGCGTGGTGTCATGCCAGACTCCGGGAGCTGACGACCGAGAACGTCATCGCCGATCTGACGATCCTGTCGTCGACTGGACACGTCGTCGCCGTGCTCGAGGGTTTCTGCCTGCGGCAAATCTCACGCGATGCCGTTGTCGGCGGTGGTCACTCGACCAACGTTCGCCCGCGAGACGCTGAGCGCGGGCCAAGCTCGGGGCGCGACGAACAGAAGGACATTTCGGCCGAAGAAGCCGCTCGCTATCTAAAGCAACGATGTGCCGAGCTCGCCGGCCATGCGGAAGCGGACATTCGGTTGGATGTGGGTTTCATCGCGCTGGGCCTCGACTCGATTGCCGCGATGAGGCTTTCCAATCAGGTGCTGCGCGATCTGGGTCGGAACGTTACGCTTGGGCAAATCCTGACGTGCCGGAGCCTGGAATTGTTGGCCGACACAATCGCCAGGGACGACGGCCGCAAACAGGCGATGGCAATCACTCGAGAGGAGCCACTCCGCCGCGCACCTCGTAACACGGGCGGTTCACTCGATCCCAAGTAGCGCGCTTACGGCCGGCCGGCACGTATCGCTCGGCCCGGTGTGACGTTGGGCACCAGTTGCTCGTCACGAACGACGAACGTCCCGCCGACGATCACGTGGCGAATCCCTTCGGAAAACTGCGCCGGCTTCTCGTAGGTTGCGCGATCGATGACCCGTGAAGCGTCGAAGACCGTGATGTCGGCATCGGCGCCGACCCTGACTCGGCCCTTGGTCCGCATTGCGGGTACGAACGGTTCGAGCCGCTGCGCCACCATCAGACTGATCTTGCGGAGAGCTGACATCAAATCGAGCGTCTTCTGTTCGCGAACGTAGTTACCGAGCACGCGAGCATAGGTGCCGACGCCACGTGGATGCCCTCCGCCGTTGGTGAGCGGGACTCCGTCGCTTCCGATCATGACGTGTGGGTGCGCGAGCGCGGCCCGCACCGACGCTTCGGGGATCATGTGGATGACGACGAAGCCGCCCTGCTTTCGGTACCGTGCGAACGTGTCGGCAGTGAGGCGCTCGCCGGTGGCGGCCCATTGCACATCCTGAAAGCCAATCGCGAAGCGCTCCTGCCAACCGGGATCGAAGAGCGCCGACTGCAGGTAGGTCGAGGCGGCAGTGTACGGGTAGACTTCGGTCGAGACGTCGAGCCCACGGGCCCGCGCGCCGTCGATCATGGCGAGCAGACGAGGCGTCTGCCGCAAACCCATGCTGCCGATGTGCACGATGTGAACCGAGGCGCCGGTTGCGGCCACGTTGGCGAGCACTTCCTGGAGTGCATCAAGACTGCCGCCCGGCTCGACTTCGCCGGCGGATCGCATGTGGATGAACGCCAGTGCCTTACGTCGCGCCGCCAGCTCGAAGACGCGGAGCAGTTCCTCACGCCCCGCGGCGGGCGTATAAGCCGGGCCCAACCCGATGCCCAGCGCACCGTCGGTCAGCCCGCGGTCGAGTCGTGCGATCATCGCGTCCACTTCGGCCGACGACGCCTTGCGATACGCCCACGCCGGTTGACCCACTGATGCGTCTTGACGCGTCGTTCGCATCTGCTCCCACGTCGTTTTTTCGTGCATGACCGCGATTCGTGAATAAATGTGCCCGACGGTCGCGCCGTAGTTGAGCAGTGCCTGCCCTTCTCGCGATCGATACCAGTCGTCCATCGGCATGGCGCCGCTTTCGAGCTCGAGCGCCGTCGTGACGCCGTCACGCGCCTGAAATCGATTGCCCTCGAGGGACTGCGCGTGCGCATGCGGATCGATGAAGCCGGGAGCGACGACCAGACCGGACGCGTCGATGACCACCTTGCCTGTGAGGGCCCTCTCGCTCACGGCATCGATGCGTGAGCCTCGGATGCCGACGTGGCGAATCGCATCGAGCCCGGACTCGGGATCCATCACGCGGCCGCCAGCAAGCACGATATCGAAAGGCGCGGTGTCTTGCGCTGCTTGACCATGCGGCAACGCCCACAAGGCGACCGTAAAGGCAGTCGCAGCTGCGGCGTGGACGCGTGACGTGTGGAACAGACGTGCGAGCATCGGCGTCAGGCTACCACGCCGGGTCGCATGGCCTTACTTCGGCGGACGCTTGGGAAACAGACCGCCAATGCCGCCCGGAAGGTTGCGTTCGATCGCCTTGTTGATCTCCTCAACGGCGCGGTTTCGAAGCGCGCGTGACGCCGCCTGCTTGAGGTCGATTTGCACTGAGAGGCTTGCCAGCGGTCCACTCACCGTCGCGGGAAGTGTGACGCGACCGTCCTGCTGCGTGTAGCGATAGAGGTCGCTTCCGCTCTTCTTCGAGAGGTCCTCGGAGAGCTGCACTTGCCCCTGCAACTTTGTGGTCATGTTCGCGATGGCGACGGCGCCAGCGCCGGTGAGATCGACGTCCTTTGACGACATGGCGAAATCGCTCGTTCGAATCACGCCATTGGCCAGCGACAACGTTGCGCCAAGACGGGAGAAGCGTTCGGCCTCACCGCCGCTCGCCCGCGATGCCGACGCCGACTCGGCACTCGCCAGATAGCCGCCACGCCCAGAGGTTGCGAGCACGATCGTGCGGACGAGGGAGAGACCGGCGATGGATCCATTGGTGATATCGACCCGCGCGGTACCACGAGACGTTCGCAACGCCTGCTCCATTTCGAGACCAGTCCCTTCGAGCGCCACTGACCCGGCCAGCGTTCCACTGATCGTGTTGGGGGAGTTGGCGAAGGCCATCAATTCGCCGGTGTCGATGCCGTTTACTCGCCCGTGCCACCGGAACCGCGCGTCGCCGAGCGCGAGGTGCATGGTGCCCTCGTAGCGTCCCTTGAAAATGGTAAACACGAGAGGTGAGAGCGTGACTGCCGCCGGGCTGACGGTGGCCGTGGCTCGCAAGTCGCTCAGTGACAGCGCGCCGGTTGTCGCCCGACCGAGCGTCAGATCAAATATCAGGCTGCCGGCGATCGCCGGGCTCGAAGACGGCGCTGAAGATGTTGACGAGGCGGACTGGGTAGTTGCCCCGGCAAAGTCGCCGAAGAACGCGAGGAGCCGATCGAAGTTGACCTCGGTCGCGCGCGCTTCCACACGGCCCTTCATCGGCGCCAGCGACTCGATCGTGCCGGTCATGTCAACCTTCGTCTCGTCCGCTGCGAGGGCAACACGGCGAAGCTGAATACCAGATCCTTGGGGAACCAACTCGATGTCGCCCCTCAAGGTGCGGCCACCGCTGACAACCGCAACGTCGGTCAGGACGATCTCGTCGATCGATGCGATCTCGACGGGGGGCTTGGCCGTTGACGGCTGCTCGCCTGCGGCCGGTGCAGTGCCGATTGCGAAGCTCGGCAGTGGAAGCTGAATGAGAGCCCCGTCCACCCGCACGGCGGCGTGCTCGACACGCCGCGACAGCAATGCGCGAAGGTTGGTTCCAACGTGCGCCTTCTGCAGTTGGATGCTCGCCGGTTGGCCGATCATCACATCGGTCAAATCCATCGTCACTCGCGGGTAGATCGAAGCCCCAAGGCCGCCGATTGTGACGGGCTGCCCGAGGGCTGACGCCAGTTGTGAGGCGACCGCGGCGCGAACGTTCTCACCGGTGAGCACGCGCCGGGCCATCACCGCCACCGCGACGAAGCCCAGGACCAGGATCAGAGCCAGCCCGAGCACGATTTTCTTCATGTCCAGAGCCTCGAGGACGGGAGCGTCCGTCCATCCTATCGGGTGGCCACCGACCGGTCTTCACCGGACACCAGCGAAGCTTCGCCTCAAACCGCCAAAAGGGACGCGTGGGCTCCGCTTCGCTGGTGATGATGCCCTTAGACGATGTCTGGCGGGGAGCATATAATCTCCGCGCCGCGGCTTTGCCGTGGCCTCTACGATCAGGAGGACGGCGTGAGACGAGTCATTGTTCTGGCAACGCTCGTGGTGGTGGGCGGGCTGTCGGCCGCGGTCGCAGCCTATCAGCAGCCGCCCAATCCGCCGGCGCCACGAGTGGTTGAAGTAGAAAAGCTGCGCGACAACCTGTTCGTCCTCCGTGGCGGCGGGGGCAACACGGCAGTGTTCGTCACGACCGACGGCGTCGTGGTCGTCGATACGAAGAACCCGGGATGGGGTCAGCCGATTCTCGACAAGATCAAGGAGCTGACCAACAAACCGGTGACCACCATCATCAATACCCACACGCACGGCGATCACGTCAGCGGCAACGTCGAATTCCCTGCGACTGTCGACGTCGTGACGCACGAGAACACGGCAACCAACATGAAAGCCATGCGGTCGGTGACCGGCTTCAAGCCCCAACCCGACGCGAAGAACATCTTCGAAGCCAATAAGGGCGTCGGTCTGGCGAAGCGTACGTTCAAGGATCGGATGACCATCGGCAAGGGCAACGATCAAGTCGATCTGTACTACTTCGGTCGTGGTCATACCGACGGTGATGCGTGGATTGTGTTCCCGTCCTTGAAGGTGATGCACGCGGGCGACATTTTTTCGGGCAAGAATCTTCCGCTGCTCGACGCCAACAACGGCGGCACTGGCCTCGAGATAGGGAACACGCTCGCAAAGGCCCACGACGGCGTCACAGGCGTGGAGTCAATCATCACTGGGCATAGCACGGTGATGACGATGGCCGACCTCAAGGAGTACGCGGACTTCAACACCGAGTTCGCGCGATTTGTCCAGACAGGGAAAAAGTCGGGCCAGACGCCCAGTCAGATCGCCGAGAGTTGGAAAATGCCGGACAAGTACAAGGGCTATGCCTCCCTGGTGGACAAGGAGGGCAAGCCGATCGCGCGGATCCTGACGAACGTCGAGGTGATTTTCGACGAGATAAAGTAAACCGTCAGTTGTCAGTTGTCATTTGCCAGTTCAAAGGGGACGACCTCCTTTGAACTGGTAACTGGTAACTGAAAACTGACACGTTCTCACTGAAACTCCGCCGGCAACGGCAACCAGCGTTCGCGGCCGCGATAATAGCGCCACGGCTTTCGCCCGTACTGTTCGCGAAACGCGACGTATCGCTTCCGCAGCGCGCGAAACCGCTGGTCCGAAGTCTTGATTCTTCGATGGGGCCAGTCGATCAGCAGCTTTTCCACTTTCCACACGTTGGTCCGCGCGAAACGCCAGTCGTAGTTGGGCAGGGCCTCACCAAGATTGGCCACGCCGTACCCGCGAACTCGCCCCGTGTAGTCAACGTACGCCTCAACGTAGCTGAGGGCCACATCGCGTGGGGATCGAAACGCTGGCTTACGACCGTGCAAGCCGGGATCGCGCGATCGTGCAATGGCGCCCCATCGACCTTCTTCGCGGTATAGGAAAACGACGTGATCGAGCCAGTCCTTCGACTCGATGCTCATCACCAGCGGCGGGTAGCCGTGTTGTTCGAGGATTACCGCGGCGGCGAGCGCCGCTTCGAGACAGTGCGCGTGCCCGGTCCGAATCACCTCTCGAAAGCTGCGAAGCGTTTCGCGATTGGTCTCGGCGTTGTACGGCAGGGCATTCAGCCACCGCTGAACCTTCCTCGGAGTATTGAGCTGTTGGACGAGGCGCCACTCGCGCGGCGTGAATTCAGCGGGTGACGGCACGCTCGAGGTCATCGGACCTGCGCGTCGTCCACTGGTTGCCGTCGTGGATGCGAACGACGCGTCCGTCCGGTCGATCACGGCGGTGCGCAGGTTGTGAGTGATGGTCCTGTCCAGCTCACGGATCACGTTGACGCCGAAGTCGCCGCCAACCGGTCGACGACGTCACGAGGGGCGGTTGCAAACCGCCAGATGCCGGGATCGGCGCCCACCTTCCGGGCGTGGGTTGTCAATGCCGCCGATGTGTCTTGATCCGGGTCGAAACTCACGGAGAGCAATCGAGTGCCAGTGAATCGAGGATTTGACTGGATCGCTGCCTGCAGTTCCACGAAGCGTCGATCCATCAGCGGACAGAATTCGGGCAATGGGCAGCGGAGGTAGATGAACGTGATGACCGACGCCGAGTGGCGCGGCGGCAGCGAAACTGGCTGACCGTCTTGATCCGTCAGTGTGGCGTCGGAAACGACATCACCCGGTTGGAGCGGTGTCACGAAGGATGCGGCAGGGATCACAGCCGGCGGCCCTTCGAGCGGCGCGGTGCCAGTCTTCTCGAGGGTTGCCAGCCAGGCCTCGTTGGCGCCACCATGAGCTGAGCGGAGACCAGGTCGCCCGGCGCCATGCCCTCGAGCAGCGCCTCGTCACGCACCTTGAAGGGCATCGTCATCCCCGGCATGTCATACCGACGAGCTTCTTCGGCCAGCTGACAGGCCGTGGTCAGAATCGTGATCAGGACGCTCAGCCATGGGACCGGCGCCCGCACGGTGGGCATCCCCTCGACTCTAGCATGCGGCTCCGGAGGGCTCTTGCGCCCTCCGCCGTTGGCAACTTTTCTGCTATATACTCCGCCCGTCACCCGCCGCCAGGCTGCGCGTCTCGGAGTCTTCGAGTCCCCGACAAGCCACAGAAGTGCGTGCGGTGTCCCGGCGTTACGGCGCTCGCGCGCCGGCGTATCACGGGTCGACGGAAACAGCGCGCGAGAGGGTCTCGACAGCGATGGGCCGCAGATTGTACGTGGGTAACCTTCCCTACAAGTGCACGGACGAGGAACTGACGGAGCTCTTCAGCCGCGCCGGAGCCGTCGACAACGTACGCGTCATGCGTGACCAAGCGACTGGTCGCGCGCGAGGCTTTGCGTTTGTCGAAATGGTGTCAGACGATGACGCTCAAAAGGCCATCACTGAGTTTCATCAGTACCAAATGGACGGTCGTGCGTTGGTCGTGAACGAAGCTCGTCCGAAGCCGAGCGGGGACTTCGGCGGCGGCGGCGGTGGTCGAGGCGGTGGTGGCTACGGCGGTGGTGGCGGCGGTCGTCGCGAACCGCGCTGGTAAAGGCCGCGCTTCGCGCGGCAGTGGCCAGTGACAAGTTGCCAGTTCAAAGACGCGTCGGGCTTCGCACGTGGCCAGGCTCTGAACTTGAACTTGTCACTTGTAACTTCTAACGTTCCGTGATCCACATCGGCACCTCGGGCTACAACTATCCTGAATGGAAGGGCAGCTTCTACCCGCCGGATCTGCCGGCGGCGAAAATGTTGCCCTACTACGCCGATCGATTCTCGACCGTCGAGATCAACTACACCTTTTATCGGATGCCGACAGCGAAGCTCGTCACTGGCTGGGCGGCGCAAGTCCCGTCGTCTTTTCGCTTCACGTTGAAGGCGCCGCGTCGGATTACCCACGATCGCAAGCTCCGGGGCGTCGCTGATCCGACACGGGCATTCTGCGAGGCGGCAGCCGAGCTGGGGCCGCAGCTGGCGGCGCTCCTGTTTCAGCTTCCGCCCACCTTCAAGAAGGACCTCTCCGCCCTTGATGAGTTTCTCGGCGTGTTGCCGCCCCGAGTCTGCGGCGCGTTCGAGTTCCGGCATGAATCGTGGCTGGATGACGAGGTGTACGCGCGGCTCCGCGACCGGAATCTCGCGCTCTGCATCGCGGACAGCGACAAACGATCGACGCCGCTCGTGACCACGGCCGACTATGCGTATCTTCGGCTGCGAGACGAAGGCTACACCGAAGAACACATCACCCGGTGGGCCGACACGGTTCGCGACCTGAATACGCGCTGCCGCGACGTGTTCGTGTACTTCAAGCACGAAGAGGAAGGTAAAGGTGCGATGTTCGGCAGGATGTTGCGAGAGAAGCTCGGGCTGACGCGAGACGAGAGCAGCTCAGAACGGACGGGCCACCGCGACACAGAGACACAGACATAGAACACGGAAACACGGAAGCAGGGAATAGGGAAACGCTAGCCACGAAGTCACGAAGTCACGAAGTCTGGCAAACAAATCCTTAGAGCCTCTAACACTACCTCGCTGTTCGCACGACGATCAGAAAATCGATCCTCCTGCGGCGCGGTAATTGGACGGCTAAGGCCGCCACGCTGCTTCCGCTTACCGGCATTCTTTTAGCGTGCGGAAATTCACGAAGCATTCTCGCTACAATCGTGCCTCGTCAGGCAACCGATGGCTCTTTCCCCGGGTACGCGCCTTGGCCCGTACGAGATCCTCTCCGCCCTCGGCGCCGGCGGGATGGGCGAGGTCTATCGCGCCACCGACACCACGCTGGGGCGCGACGTAGCCATCAAGACGCTATCGGATGAGTTCGCGCGCGACCCCGAACGGGTCGCCAGGTTCAAGCGTGAGGCGCAGGTCCTCGCCGCCCTCAACCACCCGCACATCGCCGCCATCTACGGACTTGAAGAGGTCAACGGCGGACAGTTCCTCGTCCTCGAACTGGTCGAAGGCGACACGCTCGCTCAGCGGATCGCCACGGGGCCTGTTCCAGTCAGCGAGGCGCTGCGGCTGGCACGCCAGGTGGCCGACGCCCTCCAGGCCGCGCACGAGAAGGGCATCATCCACCGGGATCTCAAGCCCGCCAATATCGCGCTCACCCACGAGGGCCAGGTGAAGGTGCTGGACTTCGGCCTCGCGCGGGTCATTGAACCGGACCCACTCGCCGACACGTCCCACTCTCCCACGTTTTCGCGCGCCGCGACGCAGGCGGGCGTGATTATGGGCACGGCGGCCTACATGTCCCCCGAACAGGCCAAGGGCCGCGTGGCCGACAAGCGCAGTGACGTATGGGCGTTCGGCGCCGTGCTGTACGAGATGCTCACCGGCAAGCGAACGTTCGAGGGCGAAGATGTGTCGGACATTCTTGCGACGGTGCTGAAGAGCGAGCCCGACTGGACCGCGCTGCCCGCCGACGTGCCCGCGTCGATTCGCACGCTGGTGATGCGCTGCCTCGAGAAGGATCGCGCGCGCCGCGTCGCCGACATCGCGGCGGCCCTGTTCGTGATTGACGAGCAGAACGGTGTGGGGCCCTCAGGCACCATCGCCACGCTTCCGCTGCGAATGCCGCCGCTGTGGAGGCGGGCGGTCACGGCTACGGCAGCCGTTGTCGTCGGGGCGGCCGTCGCCAGCGGCGCGTGGTGGAGTGTCAGACCGTCCACGCCCCCGCGGACCGTCACACGATTCACGCTCGCGCTTGCTGCGGGCCAACTATTCACCAATCCCGGCCGCCAGCTTCTCGCGATCTCGCCGGACGGCACGCAGAGTCGTGTACGTTGCCAACCGGCGTTTGCACCTCCGCCCGATGTCGGAAACCGAGGCGCGGCCGATTGTTGGAGCGGAGAACGACACGGGAGTGGGGCACCCCGTCTTCTCGCCAGACGGCCAATCCGTCGCCTTCTATTCGGGAGCCGATCGGACGCTCAAGAGAATCGCCGTCAGCGGCGGAGCCGCGGTCACGATCTGCCAGGCCGATAGCCCCTTCGGTATGAGCTGGGGTCCAGACGGGATTGTGTTTGGCCAGGGCCCGAAAGGGATCATGCGGGTGTCCCCGAGCGGCGGCACGCCTGACCTCCTCGTCAGCCTCAACGCGGGCGAGTTCGCGCACGGTCCGCAGATGCTGCCAGATGGACAGTCCGTGCTGTTCACGCTCGCAACCGGCGGCATGACGGATAGGTGGGACAACGCGCACATCGTCGTGCAGTCGTTGAAATCCGGCGAACGTAAGACGCTGATTGACGGGGGAAGCGATGGCCGCTATCTCCCCACCGGCCACCTTGTGTATGCCCTTGGCGGAACGCTGTTCGCGGTTCCGCTCGACGTGAGGCGGCTCGAGGTCACGGGCGGACCGACTCCGGTCGTTGAAGGGGTCAGACGAGCAGACAACGCCACCGGCACGGCGCATTTCAGCTCGTCCAACAGCGGATCGCTGATTTTTGCTGCCGGCCCGGCAGGGGTGTCGAGAAGCTTACGGGTGTTCGTCGTCGCCGATCGAACAGGCACCACGGACCCCTTGAATCTGCCGCCCGGGCCCTACGCGCACCCGCGCGTCTCACCGGACGGCTCACGCCTCGCCTTCGGCACCGACGACGACAAAGAGGCGAACATCTGGATCTACGAGTTGTCTGGCGCTGTCGCTCCGCGAAGGATCACGTTCAGCGGAAGGAATCGGTTTCCGGTCTGGTCCGGCGACGGCCAGCGGGTCGCGTTTCAATCCGATCGCGAGAGCGACCTCGGCATCTTCTGGCAGCGCGCCGATGGCGCCGGCGAAGCGCAACGGCTCATTGAGGGGGAGCCGGGCGCGTCGCACGTCCCGGAATCGTGGTCGCGAGACGGCAGACACCTCCTCTTCACCATCGCCCGGGGTTCGACAGTCACCCTGTGGACCCTTGCGCTGGACGAGCGGAAGGCGACGCCCTTTGGCGACGTGCAATCACGGCAACCCATCGCCGCCATGTTCTCTCCGGACGGCCGATGGGTCGCGTATGCCGCCTCTGGAGGTAACACACGTACAGCCGGTGGTGTGTTCGTGCAACCGTTCCCAGCGACAGGCGCGAGATATCAAATCCCCAGGCTGGACTTCGACTATCACCCGCTCTGGAGCGCGGATGGAAAGGAGCTGTTCTACATCCCCGCGGCTGGGCGATTTGCCGCCGTGAGCGTGCAGAGGCAACCGAGTTTTGCGTTCGGGAATCCCGTGGAGGCGCAGGCGACTGCATTCACGCAAGGAATTCGCTTCAACGCCGTGAGGAACTACGACGTCACTGCCCGCCGGCAATTTCGTGGCCCTCGTCGATCCACGAGAGCCGGGCGCGTCCCGAACGTCGGCCGCTCCCGAGATTCAGGTGGTCCTCAACTGGTCCGAGGAGTTGAAGCAACGAGTGCCGACGAAATAGCGGTGCTCACCCGCAAGCGCGCCGGTGAGGGTTTGATACGGGCTCTTAGAGACTCTTCGTGCCTTCGTGCCCTTCGTGGCGACGTTCTTGATTTGATCGAAAATCTTTATCCTTCCAGTCTCTGTGCCTCTGCCTCTCTGAGGCCCGTCCGTGCGGCCACGAAGTCCACAATCATCTGCTCGGCCCAGTAGCCATCGTAGCCATTCGGTGCGCTGACGAAGCCGCAGTGGCCACCATGTGCGGTCACGATGGTTGTGATATTCGGATTGTTCGCGACCTTCGGATCGCGAAACGGCTCCGGCGGAACGAACGGGTCATCAGCGGCGGTCAGGATGAGGGCGGGGATGGCGATGCGATCGATGACGCGCAGCGCGCTGGCTCGGTAGTAATAGTCGCTGGCGCCCGCGAAGCCGTGATGGGGTGCCGTGTAGCGCTCGTCGAACTCGCGAATCGTCCAGATCCGCCGGAGCGGCGTCAGATCCCAGTCGCCCGGAAACGCCCGCGCCTTGCGGCGTATCCGGGAGCGCAGGTTGCGGACGAAGTTCAATTGGTAAACGAGGTTCTCTCGACGCTCGATGGCGCGCACACAGCCCTCGAGATCGATGACTGGCGACACCCCGCAGACGGCGATCAGCTCACGCGGTGCGCCCGAACCGAGATCACCGGCGAGCTTGAGCGCCAGGTTGCCACCAAGAGAGTAGCCTGCGAGCGCAATGCGGGTGAGACCGTCCCGCTGCACCAACTCGTTGAACACAAACAACGGGTCGGCCGTCAGGCCCGAGTGATACAAGCCGCGCGACAACTGTTCGGTGCCGCCGCAGTTGCGCTGGTTGAGCCGGACCACGTTGAAGCCGCGCGCCCACGCCTTGTCGGCGACGCCGCGCATGTAGTGGGCATCGCTCGATCCCTCGAGGCCGTGCAACACGATCAAGGTCGGGTGAGACGCTGGCGTCGGTTGCCAGTGGCAGTGCGCCATGACGCGCGTGTCCGGCGCCACGTCGAAGTACCGCAGGGTCGGCGTCGGTAAACGGTCGAACCGCCGCGGGCGGGCCCACGCATAGAGCGTCATCTTGTGGCCGCCCGCCCAGCGCGGCAGCGGGATGTAATCAGACAACACCGAAACCCTGGACTCTATTATCCAACGCTCGACTAAAATTCGGCATGGAACCGCCACTGGAACCAGTAACGTACAAGCCTCCGAGGCACAGAGACACAGAATCCTCGAGTACTGTCTCTGTGTCTCGGTGTCTCTGTGGCTTGTTCGTCGGCGCGTAGGAGGGACTCATGTCTCGTGCATGGCTCGCAGTCGCACTCGTTCTCAATGGCGCGCTGGTCGCGCCGCGCATCAACGCACAGAGCCGACCCAGCGACGAACGTCTCGAGTCGTTCAAGAAGGAAGTCGCCACCAAGGTCGATGGCCGCGCCAAGATGGCTCAGGAAATGGTGGATTCCGTGTTCAGTTTCGGCGAGCTCGGGTTTCAGGAAATCGAGACGTCTCGCTATCTGACCGAGATCCTGGAGAAAAACGGCTTCAAGATCGAGCGCGGGATTGCTGGCATCCCGACCGCGTGGGCCGCGCGATGGGGCTCAGGCAAGCCGGTGATCTCGCTTGGGTCCGACATCGATGGCATTCCCCAGGCATCGCAGAAGCCGGGCGTTGCTTATCACGACCCCATCATTCCTGGCGCGCCAGGGCACGGGGAGGGACACAACTCTGGCGTCCCGCTGAACATCATCGCGGCGTTGACCGCCAAGGAAATCATGGAGCGCGAGAAGCTTCCCGGCACGTTGCTCCTGTGGCCCGGTGCAGCCGAGGAACTCGTGGCCGCCAAGGCATGGTTCGTCCGCGAGGGGTTGTTCAAGGACACCGACATCACGCTCTTCACGCACGTTGGTGACAACCTGAGCGTGACGTGGGGCGATGCGGGCGGCAACGGTCTTGTGTCCGTCGAGTACACCTTCGACGGCGAGACCGCACACAGTGCCAGCGCGCCCTGGCGCGGTCGTTCGGCGCTCGACGCGGTGGAATTGATGAATGCCGGGTGGAACTATCGCCGCGAGCACCTGCGTCTTTCGCAGCGTTCCCACTACGTCATCACCAACGGCGGCGACCAGCCGAACGTGGTCCCTCGCAACGCGACGGTTTGGTACTACTTCCGTGAGATCGACTACGCGCATATCAAGGAGCTCTGGGACATCGGCAACAAGATGGCCGAAGGCGCGGCGCTGATGACCAACACCAAGTGGACATCTCGGATCCTCGGCACCGCCTGGCCACGGCATTTCAACAAGCCGACCGCCGAGACGATGTACGAAAACGTCAAGCGGGTCGGGTTGCCGACCTGGAGTGAGGCGGACCAGACGCTGGCCCGAGCCCTCCAGAAGGAGTTGGGAAATGCCACGCAGCCCGGCCTGGCGATGAAGGTGGATGCGCTCGGTCAGCCGGTGCGTGCCGAAGACAACCGAGGCGGCGGATCGGACGACATCGGCGACATCTCGTGGAACATGCCCACGGTGACGCTGCGCTATCCGTCGAACATTCCCGGATTGCCGGGTCACAACTGGTCCAGCGCCATCGCCATGGCGACACCGATTGCGCACAAGGGCGTGGTGGCGGGCGCCAAAGTGCAGGCGATGACGATCCTGGACCTGGTGATGCAGCCCGAGCTGGTGAAACAGTCGTGGGACTACTTCACCAACGTGCAGACGAAGGACCAGAAATACGTGCCGTTCATTGCCAAGGACACGCCGCCGCCCACGTGGCTGAACAAGGCGATTCTCGACAAGTACCGTCCCGAGATGAAGAAGTACTACTACGACCCGAGCAAGTACCCGACGTACCTCGAGCAGCTGGGCATCAAGTACCCAACTGTTCGCACGGGCACGACCTCACAGGATCGTAATCAATAGAAAAACGTAGCCACGAAGGGCACGAAGTCACGAAGGTGGGTGTCGAGAATCTTGCTTCGCGATCTTCGTGTTCTTCGTGGCTAGCGTCCTGTTAAATGCCGGTCTTTTGATACCGCGTCAGTGCGGCCAGCAGTCGGTCAACTTCCTGCGGCGTGTTGTAGAAGTGCGGTGACACGCGCACCCCGCTGCGGCCGGCGCCGCCACCGGTCGTGACGCCGATTTGATCCTTTTCGTAGAGAGCGGCGACCAGCTTGCGCGGCTCGAGCGTGCCGGGTGCGAAGGTGACGACGGCGCCGTTGCGGGCCGGGTCGGTCGACGTAAAACTGCGGAACCCATCGATCGTCGCGAGTCCCGTCAGCAGCTGTTGCGCCAGCGCTTTCGAGCGCTGCTCGATCGCGGCTCGTCCAACCTTGGTCTGAAAGGCCAGCGCTTCGGCGAACGCGATCATCGTGGCCTCGTCGCGCTGCCCGAACATTTCCATTCGGCGTGAAATCCCGACCGCGCCCGGGTAGGCGCTGTAGGACGAGGGCCAGATGCGATCGTGAACACGGCTGTTGATGAAGAGCACGCCGCATTCGCGGGCGCCGCACGGCCACTTGTGCGCGCTCCCGGAGTAGAAGTCGGGATCCACCTCACGCAGATTGACGTCGAGCGAGCCCGAACGTCTGCGCGCCATCGAGCAGCGTCAGCACGCCACGCGCACGAGCCGCCGCACAGATCTCCTTGGCTGGGAACAGGTCGCCGACGGTATTCGTGAAGTGCGTGAACGCGAGGACCTTGGTGCGCGCGCGTCATGGCTTTGCTGAACGCATCGATGTAGTACTCGGCGCCGGGGTGCGGGATTCTTCTGCTCGACAACGCTGACCGTAAACCCGAACCGCTTCGCCTTTTCCATCCACGCCTGGTTGTTGCTCGGGTGGTTGTCGCTGAAGATGACCACCTCGTCACCAGCCTTGAGGTCCAATCCGTTCGACACGAGGTTGTTCGATTCGCTGGTGTTCCGCGTGATGACGATCTCTTCCGGCGTGACACGCAGAAAGGCGGCCAACGCCTTGCGTGTCTCTTCCTTCGCGCCAGACAGCCGCGCTCGATTCTGCGGCGAGGGGTTCTTGTCCACGTCCTCGGTCTCACGGTTCAACGCGCGCAAGACGGGACCGGAGGCCGGGCACAGATTGGCCGCGTTCATCACGGCCAGACCGGGCGGCATCACGAACTGCGATCGAACGGCGGTCCAAAACGGTTCCCCGACGCCTGCGCCACCCGCAGGCAACTCCGCCGTTGCGGACTGCGCCCACGCAGGGTGACTGAAAAGGGCGGCCGACCCGCCGACGGCGAACAGGCGGGCGAAATCGCGGCGTGAAACCGAACCGGCGGGACGTGCCATGGAATCCTCCAGATGCGGGTCAGTATAAGCCTAGCGAGGCGTCTCGTCTCCGGACGGCCCGTAGATCGACGGAAGGGCGATGTCGTGCAGTCGCAGGTAGACCGTGAGCTGCCCCCGATGATGGACGAGGTGATTCAACACAAACGTCCGCAGGACCGAGGCTTTCGGCATCGTGAAAAGTTCCTTGCCCTGCGAGGTGAGTGTCCACGGCGCCATCAGTTCCGCATCGGTCCGGCCGTGCAGGGCGGAGCGCGCCTTTGCCACATTCCGATCGAACATCGCCAGTACGGCCGAGCGGGTCGTCGCCACATGGTCGGGCGCCGAAGGTCCCATCTCCGTGCCGTCCTGTGTCAGCGTGAGGGCCGCCCACTCGGGCAATTGGGCCAGGTGCTCGGCCAGTCTCCCGAGCGTCATGCTGCGGGCGTGTGGCTTCCAGTCGAACTGCGCCTCCGGCACTCGTTCCAACAACCGTCGTGTGAGGCCCATCTCGCGATCGAACTCGGGCAACAGCGCCTCGACGATCGTCATGCGCGGATGATAGCGGATCATTCCGCGTCGAGCCGATCGCGCGACCTGAGCGTGGTTTACTCCCTGTGCCTTGGACGTGGTGCCACGGGTGTCGGTGGTGGTGCTGGCGTCGGCATCACCAGTCGACCCGGCAACGCGTGCGGCGTTGGGGCAGCCAATGGTGCTGGGTTGGGAAGTTCAAACGCGAACACAGGTGCGTCGAAGAGTTGGTCAGACTCGTGATCCCAGTCGATGTCGAGATCCAAGTCGAAATCGAGGTCGGCCACGTCGAAGCCTTTGGGTGGCTTTGGCGGCTTGGGCGCCGTCGGCGGCTGTGGAGGTTGCGGGGGGTGAGGCGGGGCAGCTTGCGGTGTCTGCCCGCGTCGAATGCGTCGCGCCTCTTCCGGCGTCAGGATCGTCTTGCGCGCGAGCACGATGTCCCCGTTGAACGACTGCAGTTCGATTCGTGCGCCGCCCGAGCCGAGCGTGAAATTGAAACGCTTGCTCCCCTCGCGCGCGCTCTGCCCCTCGGGCAGCTGAATCGGAAAGTCGGACTCGAAGTCGCCCTGAAACGTTCGGATGAACACCGTCGCGTTCGTCACCCCGCCGAGCCCGACGCGAATGTCTCCACTGTGCGTGGTCAGCCGATAAGCCCCCGAGTCGCGCATCGTCCCGTTGAAGGTGATGTCGCCGTTGACGGTTGAAACTTCCAGGCTCGCTGTCTGGGCGTTTTCGATCACGATGTCGCCATTCGTCGTCTCGGCGGTCATGTCGCCCGACACGTTCGAGAGCCGAATCCCTTCGTTGACGGACGTCGCCTGTACTTTACCGGTTGCCTTCTCGACGGTGATGACGCCCTCGACCGAGCGGACCACGATGGCGCCAGAACCACCAACCACCCGCACGTTGCCATGAACAGTCTCGACCGTGACTTCAGCCGTCGTGCCTTCGATGGTCGATTCGAGATACGTGCCACTGAGATTGACGGGCATCCAGCGGGGGACCGTGATCTGATAGTCAATGAGGTTGGCCGGCCCGCGCGTTGCGCGCCCGCGGATCCGCAGCGTCGTGTCGGCCGTCTGGACGTCGACGCTTTCGCGACCGCTGTGCGAGGCCTGCACGCGGACCTGCTCGCGATCCCATGAGCGGACGGTGACTTCACCGGCGTTGTTCTGCAACACCAGACGCGTGCCCTTGGCCACGTCCAGTGTCTGATCGGTTTTCTGAACCCCCTCGGGTCCTCCCGGTCGCGCCTGAATCGGCGGCTGCTGGACGTCAGCAGAACGATCTTGCGCGGCGGCGGACGTCGCGACCAACAAGGTCAGGCCGGCCCCAATGGCCAGGCACCAGCTGCGAATCATCGAACTCTCTCCTTCTGAAACCGTCGTCTCAAACCCGCCTCCGCGAACCTTCGTGAAGAACCCTCGTGAAGAACCCTCGTGAAGAACCCTGTCGTCCAGATCAGTCCCCCGACAGCGAAGTCGCCCGCCGCAACAAATCCAGCTTTCGTCGCCGCGCGTCGGCCAGGTGCGAATTGAGATAGGTGTTCGCCGGGTCGGCGTCGAGCGCGGCGCGTGCTTGCCGAATAGCTTCGTCGATGAGCCGGAGATTGCGTTCGATCACGACGACGGTTCGCGGATCGAGCGTCTCGCGCTGATCGAGAAGAATCTGCTCCAGATCGGCCACTGCCTTGTCGAACTGGGCGTCCGCGAAGTTCGCGGGCACGACGTCGCCCGACTGGAGCGTCAACGTTTCGGCCATCGCCTGAATCGGCGTCTCATGTGGCGCAGGACGTGCGACGTTGCGACCAGCCGCCAGATACGACACGCTTGCGGTTACGGCAATCAGCAGCGACGCTGCGAGAGCCAGTTGTGGCAGGCTGAACGAGATGCGTCGTGACCGGGCTAGAGCCCGGTCCCTCAGGATCTCTATAGAAGCTTCAGCCCGGCTGGATGTGATTCGCGCCAGGATTCCTGGCCAGAGATCGGCTCCTGGATCGCGATCCTCATCGCCTCGCGCTGCGACCGTGACCAGACGCAGCTCTCCCATCACCGCGCGACACGCGTCGCACTCGGCCAGGTGGGCTTCGCAGGCCGCGTTCTCCGCGGGCGACAGCTCGCCGTCCTGGTAGTCCGACAATCGATCAGTCCAGTGCGTGCTCACGGGAGTCTCTCCGTTCGTTGAGGTGCGAGCGTAACGTCATGCGGGCGCGATGCAATTGTGACTTCGACGTGCCGATCGAAACGCCGAGCATTTCGCCGATCTCCTCGTGTCGATAGCCTTCGATATCGTGCAGCACGAAAACGGCTCGTGCGCCCGGCGGCAATCTCTTCATTGCCGTGTCGATGTCCATTCGCGCGTCGTAGCGCGCGAGTGCGGGGGCTCCCGGCAACCGCTCGAGAACCGTTTCGCCATCGGCGAGAAATCGATCCCGCATCGTGCCCAAAGTCCGAAACCGTTCGACGATCACGTTTACCGCCAGGCGATGGAGCCACGTCCCAAACGCTGATTCCCCCCGAAACGTGCCCAACTTTTGCCACACCCGAACAAACACATCCTGAGTGAGCTCGTCGGCGGACTCTGTTCCGGCCATGCGGCGCGCAAGGTTGTGCACGCGCCGCAAATGGGCGTGGTACACCCTCTCGAAAGCGACCGTATCCCCTTGAGCCGCAAGGGCCACATCGTCCACCGGCACTTGTTTGGATGGGTCGGAGGTCACAGAGGTTGGAATCGATGAGCCGGATAACCGGGCGACAATACCGCCATGTCCTGGCTTGTGGGTGCGCTGGCGGCGGTGGGCTTCGTTCTCGCCGCCTCGTTCACGGCTGCATTCTATCGACCCGCGAGCCGGCTGGCTCGTCTGGTGCCGGTCGAGTGGTGTGGACTGGGCGACGGCGAACGAGGCTGCGCAAGCGTCGTCCACACCCCTGGCGCGCGGCTATTTGGACCCCCGAACTCGCTTCTGGGCATGGTGTTCTACACGGCGCTCCTGGTTTTCGCCGGCCTCGGACTCCCGGCGGTTCTCAGGCCTTGGTACATCGCCGCCACCTGGGCCACGGTTGCCGTCAGCGCATACCTCGGCTACCGACTGCTTTACGTCGAGCGGATGCGCTGTCCAGTCTGTTGGACTGTCCACACCATCAATGCCGTGCTGGCACTGGTTCTTACTGCGGCTTCGGCGTAGCTGGCGGCGTCGCCGGGCGCGAGAAGTCCACTTTGGGTGCCACCTTGGCCGATTCGGGCACCTGGAAGAGGGGGTACTCACCGAACCCGAAGATGCTGGCCGTAATGTTTGCCGGGAACGATCGTCGCGACGTGTTGTACTGCTGGACGCGCTCGTTATAGCGCATGCGCTCGGTCGCGATGCGATTCTCGGTGCCGGAAAGTTCGTCCATCAACCGCGCGAACGTCTCGTTCGACTTGAGGACGGGATAGTTTTCGACGACCACGAGGAGTCGACTGAGCGCTGCGGACTGCTCGTTGGCCGCTTGAATCTTCTGTTCCGTGGTCTGCGCGCCGGCGAGCTTCGCGCGTGAATCGGCGATCGCCTGAAAGACGTCGCGTTCCTGCTGCGCGAACCCCTTGGTCGTCTCCACCAGGTTCGGGATCAAGTCATTGCGGCGCTGCAGTTGATTTTCAACTTGTGCCCACTGCGCCTTGAGCGCCTCCTCTTCGGAGACGAACCGGTTGTACGAGCACCCAGACGATGCTCCGGTTGCCACTACGATCAGCGCCGCAAGCGCGGTCGCACGCCCTATGGTCTTCATCCCGATCTCCTAACTTTGAACTTGTAACTTGTAACTTGTAACTTGTCCCTGTCTTTCTACCAACTCGCCCCTCCACCTCCGCCTCCGGAGCTCCCTCCGCCAAAGCCGCCAAAGCCGCCGCCGAACCCGCCCCCGCCGCCGCTCCAGCCGCCACCGCCTGAAGACCAGCCACCATACCCCGCTCCAAAGGGGCCGACCGTGCTCGTCCACCGACGTCCACGTCGACGTTTCCCGCCGACCGCGCGGCTCATGACCGACTGCACGATGTTGATGAGGATGATCGCCGCGAAGATGATCAGGACAAACGGGATCCCGCCGTCATCATCGCTGACGGGCGTCTGGACGGGCACGCCGTCGAGCGTGACATTTCGTGCCTGAGCAATCCGCTGCGCGAGTCGCGTTGCGCCAGCCACGAGGCCTTGGCCATAGTTGCCCTGGCGGAAGAAGGGGACCATGACCTGGCGACTCGTCTCGCCAGCGAAGCCGTCGGTAATGATGCCCTCGAGATCGTAGCCGACCTCCGCCCACACCTCGCGATCATCCACAGCCAACAGCAGAAGAAGCCCGTTGTCGCGCGCCTTCTGCCCAATGCCCTTGCCGTGGTTTTCGAACATCTCGGTCGCAAAGGTGCGGATATCGGCGGCGGGTGCAAAGGTCTTCACGGTGGCCACGACCAGCACGTCGCCGCTGGCCGACTGCAGTCTGCGGATCAACGAGTCCAGTGCGGCTTCGTCCTCGGCGCCGATGACGTTGGCGAAGTCGTTGACCGGTGCGGTCAGCAGCGGCGGCGGACCCTGTGCCCACAGCGTCGACCCGATCGCTATCCAGGCGAGGGTCGTGCAGGCCACGCGGGCCAGGGCGGTCATGAATGGCGCCACTTGTCCACGAAGTCCGACAATCGCTCCACCGCCGCGAGATAGGCGGGGAACAACTTCGTCGCATCGACGGCAGGCATCGTGCTCGACTCGTCGAGCGAGAGGACATCGCTGACGACGCGTTGATCGAGTCCAACTCGCCGAGAGTAGTCGACGAGTTCGGCGGTCGTCGTCGCGGGCGCGTGATCGAGGCGGGCCAGGTTGCGTAGAAGTGCCGCGAAAGCGGGCGCCGACTCGCGCACGAATTCGTTGACGGGTGCCGGCCGCCCACCCGATTCCAGAAATTCCTCTCGCAGGTGCAGCAGGTGGCTCTTGACCTGCACTTCGCACGCGCGGCGCAGGTCGTCATCTCGAATGCTCAGCCCGTCAAACGGATCGTGACCAAACACGACGTAGTGCGCGGCCATGATCTCGCCGTACTCGATTGGAAATGCGTCGAGCGATCGAGCGAAGTCGCTGGACGTCAGAAGGAGCGGCGTGGCGGCCCCGCCGCGCTGCCAGGATGACACGCGGCCGGCACAGGTCGTGAGATCCTCTGGCGTCAACGAGCGCACGAGCACCAGGCTGGGGACGGGCGCGTGATTACGCCACCCGTAGGCCACGATCGCGACGAGCCGATCGCGGAAGATCTGCTGGAGGTCTTCGAGCAGCGGCTGCATGACCGCTCGACTGCCGCTAACCATGAGGACATTCTACGGTCTACCCGACACGGTCCACAGTTAGCGGTCGACGGTCTCCTGTCTACGGTCGTGCTGGTTAACAGTTAGAATCCTCGACTGTGCGGTTGCGCGAGCTCCAGATCGGATGCTTCGGCGGTGGAACCGGACTCCCGAGCTTGCTGGGCGGCCTGAAACGCAACCCGTGGTTGTCCCTCCACGCCGTCGTCACGATGTTCGACAGCGGCGGGAGTTCTGGTCAGCTCCGCGATGAGCTCGGCGTGCTGCCGCCGGGTGATGTCTTGCGATGTGCGCTGGCGCTGGCGCGAAACGAGGGCGAGGCTCGACGCGTCTTGCTTTCGCGACTGCCGACCATCGAGCATGCTCGTCTTGGGGGACATACGGGCGGCAACCTGCTCTTGTCGATGATGCAGCAGTACACGGGAGACTTTCTTGCTGCAATCGGTGGGCTGCGAGCGCTGCTCGGATGTCGCGGACACGTCTGGCCGATCAGTATCGAGCCAGCCGTCCTCTGCGCCGAATACACCGACGGGACGATCCATCGCGGCGAGGTCGAGATCGATCGGGGACAAGCGCGTGGCCATCAGGTTCGTGAGCTGTGGCTGGAGCCGACCGCGCGCATTCTTCCCGAGGTGTGCGACGCCATACGGGCGTTCGATACCGTCGTCATCGGTCCAGGCAGCTTCTTTACGAGCCTGATGCCAACCCTCCTCGTCGACGGTGTGAAGGAGGCGCTCGGCGCCGTCAACGGGCCGATTGTCCTTGTGGCCAACCTCCTGACCGAGGGCCAGGGAATGCAAACGTTCTCAGGTGCTGACGCTATCGAGTGGGTGGAGCGAGCCATCGGTCGACCAGTGGACGTCGTGCTGTTCAACACGGCCCGTCCGAGAGCGGAGGTGTTGGCGCGATATGAGAGCGAGCACAAGCAACCACTCGAGCGAGGGGACATTCCCTCCAGGATCGAAGTGGTCGAAGGCCCTTTGTGGCGCACGGCAATCGCGCGCCACGACCGCCCGCGTTTGTCATACGCCGTGTGGTCGGTCCTGAGTCGGCGACTGCTGCAGTAGTCAGTGGTCGGTGGTTCAGCCCCGCGCCCTTTTGCTCTTTGCCTTTCCGGTCTTTGCGGACGCGGCACGTTTGGTTGCTGCCGTTGGCGGTGTTGCTGTCGCGGTCGAGCGCTGATTTTCGCCTTGAATCTCCAGCGCGCGCTGGATGATTCGTTGAAACATCTGGCCGGTGTCGCCGCCCTTGGCCGGCGGATTGCCACGCCAGACGGCCGGGTTGTCGGCGGCGAGAATATCGGCGAGATCGGCGTCAGGCGTCTTCACGCTGAGTGGGGCGAAGGTGGTGATGTCGATCGGCCCGGCCCAGTCGTCGCGATGCTTGATGAGCAGCCAGCTGCGGCCTGAATCACCGCTGCTCCCTGCCCCTGATCGACTCGACGCGTACCCACGCGTGCGAACCAGCACCCACGAGCCTTTCAACTTGTAGCCATCGAGCCTGAACTTCAAGTCGCCTTTCTTGAGCGAAGCGTCGACGTCGTCGGTCTCGGGTTCCCAGGTGCCCCGGTCCCACAGCATGACGATGCCTGCGCCATAGCCCTCCGGGATGACTCCCTCGAAGTCGCCATACTCGATCGGATGATCTTCGACGTGCATCGCCAGTCGCTTGTCGGAGGGATTGATCGACGGCCCCTTCGGCACCGCCCAGGACAGGAGCACGCCGTTCCACTCGAGCCGCAGGTCGTAGTGCAGGTGCGACGCGAGATGTTTCTGCACGCAAAAGAAGAGTCCGCGTTTCGCCTTGAGCCGCGTCTTGGTCCCGTCGCCGGAAGGCTCGGGAGTTTTCGCGA
This sequence comes from uncultured Acidobacteriota bacterium, assembly GCA_963802675.1. Classification (GTDB taxonomy): domain Bacteria; phylum Acidobacteriota; class Vicinamibacteria; order Vicinamibacterales; family UBA2999; genus JACCSI01. The sequence goes on along the minus strand of CAWDJL010000009.1, from coordinate 197,699 downwards.
AGTTTCGCTTCTTCTTGTAGTCCTCCAGCGCCACAAACCTAGACTACAGTCTCCCGATGCTCTACGCCATTCTCGGCTACCTGGCCATCCTGGTCGCCCTCGGCATCGCCAGACACGCAAGCTGAAGACCGGAGACGACTTCCTCGTGGCCGGGCGCACGTTGCCGGCTCATGTGCTCGTGTTCACTTTGCTCGCGACGTGGATCGGATCAGGCAGTCTTTTCGGCGGAGCCGGCCTTGGCTATCGCGCGGGTTTCCCAGCTCTCTGGCAATCGGCCGGTGCGTGGATGGGAATCGCGCTGGTCTATTTCCTGGCCCATCGGGTGCGGCGCATCGCGAAGTACACCATGCCGGACATCCTGGAGTTGCGCTACGGGCACGACTGCCCGGATGCTCGCCACCGTGGTTGTCGTGATCGCCTACACGACCATCGCGGCGTATCAGTTTCGCGGTGGCGGACGACTGCTGAACCTCGTTTCGGGGATCGATATCACGCAGGGTGCGCTGATCACGATGGCCTTCTGTGTCATCTACACGGCGGTGGCCGGGATGCTGTCGGTCGCTTACCTCGATCTTGGAAACGGGGTCGCGATGCTATTGGGCGTGGGGCTGGCGGCGGCTTACATGGTGGCCGATCAGGGCGGGCTGAGCGCCGCGCTCGCGGCGTTGCGTCCCGATCAGGTCGCACTGTTCGGCACGCTCGACCCGTGGCGTGATGCTGGCGCGCTGTTCCTCCCGACCATGCTGTTGTTGATGGGCGAGGCGAACATGTACCAGAAGTTCTTCTCGGCCAGGGACGAGCGGGCGGCGCGAGTCTCCGTCATCGGCTGGATTATCGGAACGATAGTGGTCGAGACGTTGATTGTCAGCGTTGGCGTCTTCGGGAGTTCGAGGATTCCCGGCTTGTCCACCGGCGATTCGGAGGCCATCGTCATTCGCGCCGCCTCCGAACTGATGCCCGCTGTTCTCGGCGGCCTCCTCCTATGCGGTGCGGCTGCGATTATCGTCTCGACGGCGAACAGTTTCCTGCTGACGCCGGCCTCGGCCCTGGTCAGCGACATCTACAAGAAGTCCATCAACCCGGCGGCCACCGATCGGCAGGTTCTCCTGTACACGCGATTGATGGTCGTCGCGCTCGGCTTGATCGGCTTCGTCGCGCTCGGTTTTTTCCAGACCATTCTCGAAATGGCGTTGTGGGCATACACCATGTATGGCGCTGCCATTACGCCGGCGCTGCTGGCGGCGTTTCTGTGGCCTCGTGTGACTCGCGCTGGAGGCGTCGCGTCGATCCTGGCCGGAATGCTGACGACCTTGGGCTGGGAGATCTACGCGCGACAAGCGGGTGGCTACCCGTATGAGCTCGCGACGGTCTATCCCGCGCTCGCGTTATCGCTGATCGCGCTGGTGGGCGTGAGCCTTGCCACTCCCAAGCCGTCCGCGAAGGAGTTGGCCGCGATTGCGTAGAAGGACTTCGCGCCCGTCGTGGCTAACGTCCACGGCCACTACGGAATGCGATAGGGCTTGCCTTGCTTGTAGAGCGCGAGGCGTTCGCGCAGCCCGATGTTGATCGCCTCGTCTGGCGAGTGTGAGAGTGCGCGCTCGGCGGTAGCAATCGCTTGATCGAACCGGCCTGCCGCCGCGTACGCCGCGGCGAGCGCGTCCAGCACCTGGGGGTCGGTGTGTTTTGTGGCATCGGCCGCGCGTTCGGCCGCTTCGATGGCTTCGCGAGCCTCCTGTAGTTGGACGGCGCCCGTCGCAAGGTGCCAGGCCAGGTTTCGCTGCGCCTGGACATTACCCCTATCTAGACGGACGGCATCACGAAAGTGCGGGACTGCTTCCGCACGACGACCGGTTGCCGCCAGCACGGTGCCCAGATTGTTGTGCGCGCTCGCGTAGCCTGGGTTGATGGCGAGCGCTCGTTCGTACTCCTTGATCGCTTCATCGTACGACCCTGCAACGGAGAGCGCCGTCGCGACATTGAAATGCGCCGCCGCGTTCTGTGGTTTGAGCGCCGTCGATGCCCGGAAGTGACGCACGGCATCCTGAGCGGCCCCTAGTGACAAGTACAGCAACGCCACATCGTCGTGGAGCTCGGCATCATTGGGGTTCGAGCGCAACATCGTCTCGTACCCGATGATGTCTTCGGCGGTCATCTTCCGCTCGATCTCGCGGCTCAGTCGAAGCCGATCGGCGTCGTTCCGGGCGACAAACTGGAACCACAGGTCGCCCATTTCGTCGAACGACCGTTGGCCCCAGTAGACGCGTTGCGGCGGTTGCTGCGGGTTTCGCGGATTCACCGCCGAGTTGTCGTAAACGTAGTGCATCGACACGCGAGTCCCCTTGGGCAGGGCGATCGGTTCCACATAGCGGTACACGTGCTGCCAGCGGAAGTCCCAGTCCTTAATCTGGATCAACGGCACTGACGTCCCATCGGGCAGCGTCGCGGTGCCGACCAGATGGCGGAGTCGGTAATGAGCGTGCGGTTGCAGCGCATGCAGTTCCACGTCAACCGGCAACACATACGCATCGTCCACCGCATACTCGCCCTCGCCAGGGGCGATATCGATGCCCTGCGAACCGAGGCGAAGAATGGTGGGCCGCTGCGTTGGGCGCGCGTCCGAAAAAAACAACCCGATGCTGGGTTGCACGTTCTCGGTCGTTCCGCTCGGTTGCATGTGAAGTTGCACGACGAGATCGGTGCCTGGCTCGAGCGTCCACGCCATGGGGTCGGGAACCAGTGGTGCGATCTGTCCCGGCGTCCAGCCCAGGAAGTGACCATCCGGATACACGGCGGAGCGCGCCATCAATCCGTCGTAACCGGGTGCGGGGTCGCGTTCGTCGAGCCGCCGCGACGCGTCCGTCGGATCGAGCCTGATGTTGGCGTGATGGACCACGCGCGCGTTCCCGGGCCGAAACTCGAGGCCGGTGATGAACTTGGTGGTGGTGACCGGGAGGCGAATGGCGAAGATGCGGAAGACGTCGCTCCCGCCCGCGGGGAGGGTATACGCCTCGGACAGGGTGACCACAAGGTCTGGCGTTCCCAGTTGCCAGGTTTCGTTCGACGCCGGAGGCGATGGCAGATCGGGTCCCTCGCCGCGCGGGGCGCCAGCGTCGACCCATCGCTGAATCGTCGTGAGGTCGTCATCGGTTAGCGGCTTTTGACCGACAAACGGCCGTGGCGGCGAGTCTGCCTTCCACGGCGGCATGTATCGCCGACGCGTGACGGCCGCGATCTGTGACGCGCGCTGTCGAACTTCGTCGTACGACCACAGGCTGAACGGTGCTGGCCCATTGGCTCGATGGCAGCTCGCGCATCGCTCGTGGATCAGCGGTGCGATGTCGCGGGCGAAGCTGGGGGGCTGAAAGTCGGAGACGATGCAGCCGACCGCCTGTGTCGTTGGCGTTGTGACGGCTCGGCCATCGACGATCGCGTCCAGGGCTTCGTTCAAGTCTCTTTGGGTCGGTGCTGGCCGCTCGACGCCGAAATCGAGATAGCGATCGTCGATACGGCCGCGATACAGCGTTCGACCCTCGCGATCGATCACCGCTGCTTCAGGTGTGACGGTGATGCCCAACTGCTTGATCACGTCGTGTTGCGGATCGCGCGCGGCCGGCATCGTATAGCCGAAGCGTTCGACGTGCGAGGCGATCGCCTCTCGACTTTCTCGGGGATTCGCGTACACCAGCCAGAATGCGATGCCACGCGCAGAGAATGCGGCCTGGAGCCGGTTGATCTCGGGTGCATAGCGATTGGCGATGGGGCAGTCGGTCGTCGTGAAGAGCAAAACGGTGGCTCGCGCACTGGGCCGAGCGGCGAGCGGATCGAATGGGCGCCCCTCCAGATCGACCAGCCGGAGCTCGCGGGCAGTCGCGGACGTCGCCGCGGCGACAACGAGAAAGCTGCAGAGCACTACCCAACCAGCACGGCCGGCTGACATACTGCCCATGCTATACAAACGCGACGACACGATGAAGCGCAGGATGGCACGGCCCCGAGCCGAACAGGCGATCGTCGCTCCTCCGGGCAGGGGTGGGTTCGAGTCGTGGATCGGCTTGGCCTTCGTTGTCCTCCTGGCTCTCACACTTCGGTTCGTGCATGTCTGGCAGATGCAGGGCACTTTGTTTCTCACGCTTCTGATGGGCGACTCCAAGGGTTACGACGCATGGGCGCAACAGATTGCGGCTGGCGAGTGGATGGGTCGTGAAGTCTTTTATCAGGCGCCCCTGTACCCGTATCTGCTCGCCGCCATCTTTGGCGTCTTTGGACACGACCTGCTGGTCGCACGCCTGGTTCAAGCCGCTATCGGGGCCGCGTCCTGCGGTTTGCTCGGCTACGCCGCGGGGCGGTTGTTCGGCCATCGAGTCGGGGTGATCGCCGGCGTGATGCTGGCCGTGTATCCGCCGGCAATCTTCTTTGATGGTCTGATTCAGAAGTCCGTTCTCGATGTGTTTTTCATGTGTCTGGCCCTCGCGTTGTGCGCGCACATTCTGAATGCCGGCGCGTCCATGCGGCAATGGATCGCGGTCGGCGTCTCGATGGGCGCGTTGAGCCTGACTCGAGAAAACGCCGTGCTGCTCGCGGCAGTGATTGCCTGCTGGGCCTACCGGGCGTCCGGCGTACGCGCGGTTGTGGTGTTCGCCATGGGCGTCATGGTGATGGTTGCCCCGGTGGCGCTTCGAAACTACGCCGTCAGCGGCGAGTGGCACCTTACGACGTCTCAGTTCGGCTCGAATCTCTATATCGGGAATAACCCGAAGAGTGACGGCAGTTACATGTCGCTCCGCGAAGGACGAGGCTCGCCGGAATTCGAGCGGGTCGATGCGACTCAGCTTGCCGAGAAGGCCACGGCACGGAGTCTGACCCCTGCGGAGGTCTCGCGCTATTGGACGACACAAACGCTTAGATACATTCAGACGCAGCCCGGCGACTGGCTGCGCTTGCTGCTGCGTAAGATGCGACTGCTGGTCAGTCGAACCGAGATTATCGACACCGAGAGTCAGGAGAGCCACGCGGAGTACTCGCTGGTGCTGCGGTTCCTGGGCCCCGTTTGGCACTTCGGCGTGCTGCTGCCGATCGCGGTATTCGGCATGTTCATCGCCACGCCGGATCGTCGGCGGTTGTGGCCCTTCTATGCGATGACGGCGGTCTATGCCGTGAGTGTGGTCCTGTTCTTCGTTGTCGCGCGTTATCGGTTGCCGCTCGTCCCGTTGCTGATGGTATTCGCCGCGGTAGCGGTCGAGCGGCTAGCGTCGCTGCTCGCTCATCGCAAGGGACCAGAGAATCCGCGGATTCGCTGGGCGCTCGCCGTTGTCGCGGCCGTGTTCGTGGCCGTGCTTGCGGCCTGGCCCGCCTATTCGGCGGCGGACCAACTGGCGATCACCGAGAACAATCTCGGCGTCGCTTTGCAGGAGGGCGGTCGCCCGGCCGAGGCCATCGACCACTATCGCCGTGCGATCGCGTACAAGCCGGGCTACGCACCGGCGCTCACCAATCTCGGGACGGCGCTCCGAGCGGTGGGGCGCGTCGACGAAGCCGTCGCGGTCTACGGCCAGGTGCTGGAGCACGACAGTTCGCGGGCGACGACCCACCTGAACCTGGGCAACGCGCTCATGACGCAGGGACGGATGACGGAAGCGATCGCTGCCTTCCGCGAGGCGGTGAGGCTCGATCCGACGACGCACGCCCGCGAATCGTTGGCGAACGCTTTGTACGATGATGCGTCGACGGCAATCGAAGGCGGCGACCTCGAACGGGCGATCAAACAGTTGCGCGAGGCGATTGGGCTGAAGCCGGGTTACGCCGAAGCGCACAACAACCTTGGAATTGCGCTCGCCTCACAAGGTCTCATCAAAGACGCGATCGTCGAATGGGAGGCCGCGTTGCGAGTTGATCCCAGCCTGACGGGCGCGCGTCAGAACCTGGAGCGCGCTCGGCAGATTCGCTGACGAAAGTTACAAGTTACAAGTTGCCAGTTCAAAGTGAAGTTCGCGTACATAGCTGCGGCGCTCGAAGGCGCCGCAGTTTGTAACTTGCAACTTGTAACTTGTAACTACTGGCCACTGGCCCTTGGCCACCGGCCACTGATCTAGAAGCAGCAGTGCCGTTCTCGCCGTCGCGAGCACGAAACGATTGGTCATAGTCGGCCCCTCCCAAGACAAAAAGTCACGCGAAGATGCCGCAATCGCCTAGATGTCTTGAGATGTAACGGCAGTGAGGCGACGCCTCTGCAACGACGGCCGTCAAGCTGGAGAGCCCGTATGTGCCTCGTCCAGAAGGAGTTCACGACTCATCGATAAGAGGATTCGATAGTGACAGGAGGGGGGAGAACTTAGGGTAAAATATTGAACCCAAGTCAGTATCAGCTCGCTCGAAGGGAGAGAGTGATGGCGCACGCAGAGTTCCGCGGCCTCTATCGGTTGGGAGCATTGGCAGGTTCCATCCTGGCCTTCCCATTGCTGGCCGCCGCGCAGACAGCCAAGCCGACGCCGACGTTCACCAAAGACGTCGCGAGCATTTTCCAGGAGAAGTGTGAGTCCTGTCACCGGCCCGACTCGATTGCGCCGATGTCTCTCGTCACGTACGAAGAGGCGCGGCCATGGGCACGGTCGATCAAGAACCGCGTCTCCGGTCGCCAGATGCCCCCTTGGCACATCGACAAGACCATCGGCATCCAGCACTTCGAGAATGATCGGTCGCTGAGCGACGCCCAGATCGACACCATCGTGAGCTGGGTCGATGGCGGCGCGCCGAAGGGCGACCTCAAGGACATGCCGCCGCCGGTGAAGTGGGCGGACGACACCGTCTGGAACTTTGCCGGGCTGTTTGGCGGTCCGCCCGACCTCGTCATCAAGTCGCCGGTTTACACCCAGAAGGCGCTGGCCCAGGACGCGTGGTTCAAGCCCGTGGTGCCCACAGGTCTCACCGAAGAGCGGTGGGTCCGCGCGATCGAAATCCGCCCCTCAACGGTCAAAGGGCGGAAGATCACGCATCACGCCCTGGCACGTCTGCAGCAGAGCGAAAACGGCAACGACGAGATTCAGCGCGCTTCCGCGGGCAGCGACGAGCCGGGTCCGGGCCTCTTCATGGAGTGGGCCGTGGGCAAGCAGGGCGAAATCATGCGGCCGAACTCCGGCAAGCTGATGCTGCCCGGTTCGAAGATCGTGTTCGACATTCACTATTCCGCGACGGGTGAGGACGTCACGGATTCGGTCGAGCTCGGCATCTACTTCTATCCGAAAGGCCAGGAGCCGAAGTATCGCCAGGCACTCGCGCTCTTCAGCGGCATCACGGGAGGCAATCGCAGCCTCGACATTCAGCCGAATTCCGTCTATGTCGGTACCAACTTCCACGTGATGCGCAAGGCGGGTCGCGTCGAAAACTTCCAGCCGCACATGCACCTGCGCGGTAAGGCAATGTCCATCGAGGCCATTCTGCCGACCGGGCAGACGCAGATGCTGAGCATGGTCAGCGACTTCAGCTTCAACTGGCACAACAACTACGTCTATGCCGACGACGCAGCGCCGCTGCTTCCCAAGGGGACGATTCTGAAGATCACGTCGTGGCACGACAACACCGCCGCCAACAAGAACAATCCCGACCCGAATCAGTGGGTGGGATGGGGTGATCGTACTGTCGACGAGATGGCTCACGCCTGGGTCAACATCACCTACATGGAGGATGAGGACTTCAAGGTCGAAGTCGAGAAGCGCAAGCAGAAGACCGCAGCCACCACGACGGTGCAGCAAGAGCGATAGAAGGATTGCGAAAAAGGCGCCGCGCGCGAGTGCGGCGCCTTTTTTTTTGCCTACCCCCGACCACTGACCACGGGTCATGGGTCACGGGTCACTGGCCACTGGTCACTGATCACTGATCTGGAGTGAGGATGTCTCGATATCGATTCGTGTTGTCATGCAATGCGGTGCTGGCCGTCGCCATCGGCCTGACCGTGACTGCCGCGACGAGCGCGCGCCAATTGCCCTTGCAGCCCGCGCGCGAGTCCGGTCAAGGCATCACCGCAGCGTTCGAGGGCTGGTATCAGAACACCGATGGCAGCTACACGCTCTTGGTCGGCTACTTCAATCGCAATCTCAAAGAGACGCTCGACATTCCCGTCGGCCCCAACAATCGCATCGAGCCAGGGGGGCCGGACCAGGGTCAGCCGACACACTTTCTGCCTCGCCGGCAGTGGGGCGTCTTCACCATCAAGGTTCCCAAGGATTTCGGCGACAAGCGGCTGATTTGGACCATTGTGGCGAATGGCCAGACGACCTCGGTGCCCGTGGGCGTGGTCAAGGGCTATCAGGTGGAGCCGTTCAAGGAAGTCGCGCAAGGAAACGAGCCACCGAAGCTTCAGTTCGACGCGAAGGGACCAGTCTTCCAGGGCCCTCCGATTGGGATTGCCGCGACGCTGACTGGCACGGTCGGCCAACCCGTCACCCTCGACGCGACGGTTAATGATGGAGGGGAGAACGATCCGGAACTCAGCCCCATTCAGATGAAGCTGCCGCCCATTGCCGTGGTGTGGAGTAAGTTTCGCGGGCCTGGTACGGTCACGTTTGCCAACGGAAAGCCCCCGGTGGAAAACGGCAAGGTGTCCACGACAGCGACCTTTTCGGCGCCCGGTGAGTACATCTTGCGGGCACAGGTCAACGATCGTTCGGGCGACGGCGGCGGCGGGTTCCAGTGCTGCTGGACCAACGCGCATGTGAAGGTCACCATCACCGGCGGTGCCGCCACCAAATAATCCCACCTCTTGCACTACGATGGACGAGCGGCCCTCGTCCATCGTCGTGGCGTCGGACACCCGACGACCTGAGCCTACAATCGTTTGAACGTGTCGATCCTGTTGCTCTCAACCTACGACCTCGGACGACAGCCGCTTGGGCTGGCGTCTCCCGCCGCGTCCCTGCGGCATGCGGGGTTCACGGTCGCGGCCTGCGACCTGTCTCGGGATCAGCTGGATGACGCACAGGTCCAGGCGGCGTCGATGGTTGCCATCTACCTGCCCATGCACACCGCCACCCGTCTGGCGCTTCCTGTGGTCGATCGCGTTCGCGCGTTGAATCCGGAGACGACGATCGCAGCGTACGGCCTCTATGCGCCTCTCAGCGCCGCCCTTCTTCGCAAGCACGGCGTCCAGCACGTGCTCGGGCCCGAGGCAGAGGCTGACCTGGTCGAATTGGCAGCCGGCCGCGTCCCGGCTTCGCACGACTCAACCTCGAGGCGCCGGATTTCAAGGCTGCCACTGATCGTGCCGGACCGCTCGTTGCTGCCGGGCCTCGGCCGGTACGCAACGCTGCTCATGCCAGATGGGACCTCGCGGGTTGCGGGTGGAACAGATGCCACGCGCGGTTGCAAGCACCGTTGCCGTCACTGCCCGATCGTCCCGGTCTACGATGGCCACTTTCGAGCGGTGACGATCGACATCGTGTTGGCCGACATCGACCAGCAAGTCGCCGCGGGGGCCGAGCACATCACGTTCGGCGATCCCGACTTCTTCAACGGGCCGACCCACGCGCGCCGCATCGTCGAGCAGCTGCACCAGCGTCACCCGCATGTAAGCTACGACGCCACCATCAAGATTGAGCATTTGTTGAAGCATCGCGATCTCTTGCCCCTGCTGGCGCACACCGGGTGCCTCTTCGTCACGAGCGCCGTAGAGTCGATTGACGATGCCGTGCTCGCCAAACTCGAGAAGGGGCATACGCGCGCCGATTTCCTTGATGCGGTCAGCATCTGCCGGAACGCTGGATTACTGCTGGTCCCCACCTTTGTGGCGTTTACGCCATGGACCACAACCGCAGGATTCGCCGATCTGTTGGATATCGTGGCTGCTCTCGACCTTGTGGAGCACGTCGCGCCCGTGCAGTGGGGGCTGCGACTGCTGGTAACGGAAGGGTCCAGGTTGCTTGAACTGGACGACATTCGACGCTGCCTCTTACCGTTCGACTCACGGTCGCTCACGTACCCATGGCGCCACAGCGATCCAGGTGTGGACAGCCTGCAAACTGCCATCATGACGATGGTCGGCACACGCCTCACCCGGCCGCGTGGCGAGTTGTTCGACGCCGTCCGGGCGCTCGCTGGTCTGGAGCCGTGGACGCCAGTGCTGACGTCCCGATCAGTTATTCCGTACTTGAACGAGCCTTGGTACTGTTGAGCGGAGCCGAACGCAGAGCAGGTGGCTCTCATATAGGGCGCAGGGCAGTAGGGCATAGGGCGCAGGGCGCGGGACCATCCGTCTACATCGACGGCGTGGCTTCCGGCTTTATAGCCTGTGAATTTATCCTCTCGTGGCTTCCGCCTTCAGGCGGAAGTTGGGCGCGGGCATTGATCTTCCGGCTGAAGCCGGAAGCCACGCGATCGATTTATTCACAAGCTCTAAAGGCGGAAGCCACACGAGCAGGAATTGGCGGGCATAGGGCGGGGGGAAAAAGGGGATGTTGGCGGCAAAGCGGATCTTACTGCTGGCGACGACGACGGGATATCAGATCCGGATGTTCGGCGAGGCGGCCGGGCGGTTGGGGGTGAAGCTCGTTTTCGCGACCGATCGCTGCGATCAGTTGGAGGATCCGTGGTGGGATGGCGCCATCCCCGTTCGATTTCACCAGGAGCGGAGCGCGGTCGAGGCGATCCTCGAGGCCGCGCGGCTCCAGCCGTTCGAAGGCATTGTGGCCGTTGGCGATCGGCCGACGGTCGTCGCGGCGCTCGTGGCTTACGAGCTTGGCTTGCCGTGGCACCCGCCAAACGCCGCTCGCGTTGCTCGCGACAAGCGGCAGACGCGCAAATGGTTGCGCAGGGCGGGCCTCCCCACACCGTGGTTTTTGATCGCTCGGCGGAGCACGCCAGTGGCGAGCATCGCTCCGGCGTCCTGGCCGGTCGTGGTCAAGCCCACCGTGTTGTCGGGGAGTCGCGGCGTGATTCGAGCAAACGACGCAATCGAGTTGAGACGTGCCTTCACGCGCGTTGCCAGGCTGCTCGATGCTCCCGATGTGCGCGCACTGCAGGACTCCGCCGCGGAAGACATCGTCATCGAGCAGTTCATTGAGGGGCGTGAGTTCGCCCTGGACGGCATCGTCGACGATGGGCGGCTCGTGACGCTCGCGATCTTCGACAAACCCGACCCACTTGACGGCCCATATTTCGAAGAGACCATCTATGTGACGCCGGCTCGCGTTGCTCCCTCGACGCGTGAGGCCATTGAGAGCACTATCTTTCGTGCGATCCAAGCGCTCGGGCTTCAACATGGTCCCGTGCATGCCGAATGCCGGGTCAATGATCGCGGCGTGTACGTGCTCGAAGTGGCCGCGCGTCCCATCGGCGGCTTGTGCGCCCGCGCCCTTCAAGTGGTCAACGACGAGGCCCAGACGATCGGACTCGAAGAGCTGATCCTGCGCCACGCTCTCGGCGAGTCTCCGTCACGTTGGGCGAGGTCGTCGGATGCCTCTGGCGTCATGATGATCCCGATTCCCGCGGAAGGGATCTACCGAGGTGTCAAGGGTGTCGAATCCGCGCGAGAAGTCGTGGGGATCGAGGACGTGCAGATAACGGCCAAGCCGGATCAGCACCTCGTTCCGCTACCCGAGGGCGCCAGTTATCTGGGATTCATCTTCGCGCGTGCCGTTGCTCCCGATGCGGTGGAGCAGGCGCTGCGCGACGCGCACCGACGGCTGACGTTCGCAATCGATCGCGCCATTGCCGTCAACGAGCCGCCGACCCTGTCGTCCGTCGCAGAAGCCCGCGGGGATTGAAGGAAGGCCGACGTTTTCTCGGGCGCGGCGAACGGCCTCAGCTCTTGGCTTGCTGCGGGACGTAACCTGGTGGGAGCGCCGCACCCTCACCGAAGAAGAAGTCTTCCATCTGCTTCAGGATTATTTCCTGAGCCTCTTTCTGCCACGGCATCAGTCGGTACTCGTTGAGGATCATCTTCTGCCGATCCTCCCAGAGCTTCCACGCCTCCGCCGAAACCTGCTCGAAGATCCGCTGGCCAATTTCCCCCGGCCAAGGTGGCGCGTCGAGCCCCGGAAGCTCTTTTTGAAACTTGACGCAAAACACCTTGCGGCCGGTCTCGTTACGAACTGGCTCCGGGCTGACTCCGGGGGGCCCACCGCACATGCTCATCTGCTCATTGTACGTCTGGACTTCAGGCGCAAGGGCGCGACGCGCTGGCTGATTTCGACTATGGGCGAATGACCAAAGGCCCTGACGCTGTGCAGAGAAGGGCCGATACGTGACATATGGTTAAGCGTATCGCGCCAGCAGTGGAAGTCACGTGAACGCGTGTTACCTAGAAAGGGCAGGCGGCGTATTGATCTACACCATGGCGCTACCTCAACTGTAGTGATTCTGTTCACTCACCACATTTGTCTGGGTACCGACCAGTTGGCCGTAAACCGTTATAAATCAGTAGCTTGAATGGATCGCCCGAAGGAAGAGGTGGCGGCACACCCCTTGCGAGAGGGCTGGGAAGAAGGGAGTAACATCGTGAACGAAACGCGCAAGGAACGTCGAGGATTCGCGTCCATGTCCGCCGAAAAGCAGCGTGACATCGCCAGCAAAGGCGGGCGAGCGGCGCATCAGAAGGGCACCGCTCATGAGTGGTCGTCCGACGAAGCTCGCGAAGCAGGCCGCAAAGGTGGAATGGCGAGTCGCGGCGGCCGCGGCAAGCTGCCAGTAGTGACGTCGGATACACCCCCCGTTGCGTCACTCGGTCCGAACGACCCGACCGAACCCGCTGCGTAGGGCAGCCGGCTCCACGTCGTCGGGGACCCGACGGCAGGTTGAAGCCAGGGTTGCGGTGTCCTCCAACCGCACTCTTCCTTCAACCTGCAAGCCGCACGAAATCCCCCGTCGTCTACATTGCAATTTTTTCGACTTGGACGCGTGAGTCGTTGAAGCACGCGCCGGCGCCAAGGTCTGTCAAGGCATCTGGCACCAACACGTTCGACGTGAAGCCGTTGCTGACGTGTCGTCGCCACACGCCCTTTGGCATCGCCACGGTTCCACGACGTACCAGCGGCGTCGTGCTCGCCGGCAGCCGGACCTCGCCGAGATCGTTGAACATTCGCACAACCTCGCCGTCAACAATCTCACGGGCGGCTGCATCGTCGGGGTGAATATCCAATCGAACGGCGGGTCGCCGCAGTTCGCCGAGGGTTGAGCTCACGGTGCGTTCGCTCGCCGGAGAAATCAGCGCGAGCGGGTACTGTTCGGTCGCGGGATCCGGCTGGAATCCGTACAGCCCCATCGGGGCCTCGCGATTGAGCGCCTCGGGGAACAGATGAACCTTGTGATCAGGGGTTCGTGGCAGGACGTCGGCAAACTGCACAGGCCGGCCGTTGAATGGGGCCTTCGCCTTCGAATCCTGCCGCAATTCGTCACCATGCGGCGTTGGCAGCCCATCGAGCACCTGCAACATCGCCTCGAGCTCGTCGGCGGGATCGTCGGCGCGCGCGATACCGACCCGGCGAATCAACTCCGCGAACACTTCCGCGTTGGACCGCGATTCGCCGACGGCGTCGATGACGGGCCTGGCCAGCTGTAACGTGATGGGCCCGTACGATCGGACGAAGTCGGTACTGCTCGAGGAACGTGGTCGCGGGCAACACGACGTCGGCATAGAGGGCCGTGTCGGTGAAGACTTGATCGAACACGACGGTGAACAGGTCTTCGCGCTCGAGGCCGCGCAGCACGCGTGCCTGATCCGGCAGCGTCACCGCAGGATTGCAGTTGTAGACAAAGAGCAACTTCACTGGCGGACCGGCGGCCAGCCCCTCGCCGGATAACACGCGGCCCAATCGGTTCATATTGATGGCTCGGGTCGACGGTTCGGCGTCACGCAGCCACGTGCGCTCGATGTTCCAGGAAGCGGAGTTGCTCATGGAATACCCGCCACCGCGGACACCAAACTTCCCCGCAACCGCGGGCAGCGCGAGGATGGCCGCGGCGGCGCTCCCGCCGTTGCGATTGCGCTCGACACCCCAGCCGCACTTGACCAAGGCCGGTGAGGAGGATGCATACAGCTCGGCGAGTTGCGCGATGTGCTGAGCGGGCACGCCACTCACGTCGGCGGCGCGATCGAATGTCCAGGCGGCCGCCTTCTCGCGCAGCTTGTCAGCGCCGGTCGCGTGTTCGGCGAGGAACTCGAGGTCGGCGTGACCGTTTTCAAAGAGATAGCGATGGATCGCCAGGGCGATCGTGAGATCCGTGCCCGGTCGCGGCTGCAGGAACAGGTCGCTCTGCCGTGCCAGCGTGGTTGCGCGCGGATCAATGACGGCGAGCTTGGCGCCACGCTCGCGCGACTCTTTCAAGAACGGCATCAGATGGATGCCGGAGGTCGCCGGATTCACCCCCCACGCGACAATCAGCTGGGCCTCCGGATAATCCTCGTAGCTCGTGGAAGGCATCTTGCCGTAGAGCCCAAGATTGGCGGCGCCAGTCGGGGCGGCGCATACCGTTCGCATCAGACGTGACGCGCCTATACGTCGGAAGAAGGTGGCGTCGGTGGTGTCCTGAGACAGCAGGCCGTTCGAGCCGCCATACGACAGTGGCAAAATGGCTTCCGGCCCAAACGCTTCGCGTACTTCATGCACCTTCGAGGCAATCAAGTCGAGGGCCGCATCCCAAGTGACCGATCGCACCGCGCCCGAGCCTTTGGCGCCTTGTCGCATCGCGGGACGCAGCAGGCGGTCGTCGCCATAGACTCGCTCTTGAAACCGACGGACCTTGGCGCAGATGTAGCCGCGGGTGATGTCGTTCGAGGTCGAGCCGTCGATCTTGGTGATGCGACCACCGCGAAGCGTCACCGAGATCGTGCACGCATCGGGACAGTCGAGCGGGCATACCGTCTCGACGTGCGATTCCGGCATGGCTAGAGCGGGGCGAATCATTCGATCAGCTTAGACCGTTCTGCGGGCGGCTGGCGAGGATTTCGCACGAGGACGCCGCGCGCGAACCGCAATATCATTTCATCATCAGCATGAACGAAGCTGGGCCGCTCGCGCAGATCGTGATCATTGGCGGTGGATTCGCCGGGCTCGACGCCGCGCGAGCCCTTCGTCGCGCGCCAGTTTCGGTGACAGTCGTCGATCGCCGCAATCACCACGTGTTTCAACCATTGCTGTACCAGGTGGCGGCGGCGGCGCTGTCACCAGGCGACATCGCTTCACCCATTCGTTGGATCCTTCGGCGGCAAGACAACGTGCGCGTGCTGCTTGCCGAGGTGACGGCAATTGATGCAGCCGGCAAAGCAGTCGTGCTGGACGATGGACAGCGCCTGGGCTTCGACTATCTCATCCTGGCCCCTGGCGCCGCACACTCGTATTTTGGCCACGAGGCGTGGTCGGAGCACGCACCGGGGCTCAAGACTCTGGACGATGCGCTCAAGCTGCGGCGACAAATGCTGCTCGCCTTCGAGGAGGCGGAACGTGAGGGTGACCCGCTGCGGAAGCGCCACTTGCTGACGTTCGCTCTGATTGGCGGAGGGCCGACAGGCGTCGAACTGGCCGGAGCGCTGGCGGAGATCGCTCGCCATGCTCTTCGCCGCGAATTCGATGCGATCGACCCCGAATCAGCGCGAATCGTCCTCATCGAGGCGGGGGAGACGATTCTGCCGACGTTCCCTCCATCGCTGCGCGACTCCGCTCGTCGCGCGTTGCGCAAGCTTGGCGTGGAAGTCTGGGAACGCACGTTGGTGACCGGCGTCGAGGCGGACACCGTGAGTGTCGGTCCCGATGTCTTGCGTGCTCACACGATCATCTGGGCCGCCGGCGTCTCGGCATCGCCGCTTGGTCGATCGCTCAATGTGCCCTTGGATCGCACCGGTCACGTGACCGTGCTCCCCGATCTATCCGTGCCGGGACACCCGGCGGTCTTCGTGGCCGGTGACTTGGCCAATTTCACGCATCAGACCGGCAAGCCGCTGCCGGGCGTCGCGCAAGTGGCTAAACAGCAAGGCAAGCACGCGTCTCGAAACGTGCTCCGGTTGATCGCGGGTCAACCGACGACGCCGTTTCACTATCGCGATCCCGGGAACATGGCGACCATCGGTCGAGCGGAAGCGTTGGCCGACCTTGGCTGGGTTCGTATTTCCGGGTTTGTCGGATGGCTCCTGTGGCTGTTCATCCACATCATGTTCCTGATTGGGTTTCGCAACCGGTTATCGGTCCTGTTGCAATGGGCCACTGCCTATTTCACTTACCAGCGAAGCGTCCGCCTGATCACGGGCGACACGCCGCGCAGAGCGGCACCTCCTGACGCGCGTGCTAGCGACGTTCAGGCGACAGCACCCGACCAGGTAGCTCGCCGGTAAAAGTCCCGTTCTCGCGAACGATGACGCCATTGACCACGATGTGGGTCATGCCCTCAGCGAGCTGGTGCGGCTCCTGGTAGGTCGCGGCGTCGTGGACCTTGGCAGGGTCGAACATGAGGATGTCGGCAAATGCGCCCGCACGGATCTGCCCGCGGTCTTTGAGCGCGAAGACTTGTGCGGAAAGGCTGGTCATCGAGCGAATCGCAAACGGCAGATCGACCACCGCGCGCTCGCGCCCGTAAAGCCGAAGCTTCCGCGGGAAGGCGCCGTATGCGCGCGGGTGCGGCTTGCCGCGGCCCATCGGGACCAGGTCGCCGTCCGTGCTGGTCATGTTCCAGGGCTGGCGCATGATGAGCTCGATATCGCGTTCGGACATATTGAACGAGACCAGGCTGGCGTCGCCACGTTCGAGCAGGCTGAGCGCATGCTCTTCTGGAGTGGTCGCTGCCTTTTGCGCGAGCTCGCCGATGTGCCGGCCCTCAATCGAAGGATCCGGCGCGTAGCGGCTGATCACCAGCGTGTCCGCTCCCCCTCGTCGAGCGATGTTGACCTTGACGTCCTCGAGCACCTTCGCGCGGTCGGCTCCCTTGATCCGCTTGAGCAACGCATCGCGTCCGCCCACTTGCGCCCATCGCGGAATGAGCGCGCCACCGATGCCCGTGCCGCTGGCGTTGTACGGATATTGATCGGAGTACACCTGCACACCGCGCGCCCGTGCCGCCTCGATGCGTTCGATCAAGGCGAGCGACAGTCCGTGACTGGCGGGCCCGAGCGCCTTCATGTGGCTGACGACGCCGATGAGGCCAGCTTGCTCAGCGATGGTGATGACTTCCTGAACGGCTGCGACGACGCCGATGGTGTAATCGGCTTCGTCGCGGATATGACTGCTGTAGACCCCGCCGAATTGCGCCGCCATGCGGGCCATGGCCACGACCTCGCCTGTCTTCGAGTACGAACCCGGAGCGTAGTAGAGGCCGCTCGACAACCCGAACGCGCCTGCCCGCATCCCTTGTCGCACGAGGTCCACCATGCGCGCCAGCTGCTCGGAGTCGGGATCGCGATCCGTCATCCCCAATACCGCCTGTCGGATCGAACCGTGCGGCACCATTAATCCGACGTTGAGGCCGATGCCTTGCTGCTCATAGCGGGCTCGCTGATCCGCGAGATCGGTGGGGCCGCCGCCGTCAGGGTTGACGAGCACGGTGGTGATGCCCTGAGCCAACACCGGCTGCCCGTGTTTGAGTTCGGCCGTGGCGAGGCCGCCTCCGGCGTGCGAGTGCACATCGATGAAGCCGGGGGTCAACGCCAGGCCGTTGGCATCGATCGTCTTGGTGGCCAGCGCGCGGTCGAGATTCCCAACCGCGTGAATGCGATCGCCGGTCACGCCGACATCCGCGCGGATCCACGGGTTGCCATTCCCGTCGAAGACGTGCGCGTTACGAATCAGGAGATCAAAACGAGATGGTTGTTGTGATTGGTCCGCGGAAACCGACGCCGTTGCCGCGAGTGCCACAGCGACCAGGAAGCGGTTGAGCATGCGGAGAGGATATATCCGCGGTCGTCATGCTCACCGGCATAGCACAGGCTGTCACAGCTCGAGGCGTGCGTGACTTTCGGACCGGCTGTCGAGCTAGCCAGTAGCACAGACCCACCTAATTGATTAGATTGGGTCACGAGGGCATGATTCCGGTTCACGCCGCACGCGTTCTTATTCTCATCACGATCCTGACATCGAAGTCGGCGGCGCCGGCCGAACTTCTAGACTGGCCGGCGGTGGTCGCGACCTTTGGCAACACCACTACCATCGTCATACCGGGGACGGGCACCATCGGTAAGGCGAACCTGTATCCCTCGACCGTCAACGTCAGTGGCTTTTCTGGTGAGGTCCTCGCAGTCACCGTAACGCTCAACGGCTTCTCTCATACGTTCGCTGACGACGTCGACATCCTGCTCGTGGGACCGGGCGGGCAGAGCGTGCTACTGACGTCGGACGCCGGTGGCTCCATAGACGTGAGCGACCTCACGCTGACGTTCGAGGACGGTGCGGCCGCGTTGCCTGATTTTGGCCCGCTTGTGAGCGGTACGTTCGCGCCAACCGACTTCGGGGGGGGAGATACGTTTCCTGCACCGGCGCCCCTCGAGCCGTATGGCACCGCCCTCTCAGACTTCAACGGGACCAATCCGAACGGAACGTGGTCTCTGTTTGTGGCAGACGACGTGGCGGGAGACGTCGGCGCGATCGCCTCCGGGTTTACGCTGACCATTATCGCGACCGAGGTCCCGACGTCAGCTAATGATGCCTTCACCACTGCGTTTCAGACGCCGCTCAGCGTCGCCGCCCCTGGTGTGCTGGCAAACGACAACAGCAATGGCGGGGGCCCGCTCTCAGTCGTTCAGGCAACACAGTCGGCCAATGGTCTCGTCTCGATAGGGTCCGCCGGAGACTTTACCTACACGCCGAACGCAGGTTTTATTGGCGTTGACACCTTCACCTATCGAGCGGCGAGCAGTTGGGGAACTGGCTCCATAGCGACCGTTTCCATAACGGTTCAAGGCCCTCCGCCGCCGACGCCGCCGCCGCCGCCGCCGCCGCACGCCGACGCCGCCGCCTACGCCGCCACCTACGACCGTCGCACAGCCGCCCAGCGTTCTGCTCGCTTCGTCAATCGTCGGCGACACCGTCACGTTGCGTTGGACGCCTCCCACGGTCGGCCCGGCCCCGACCGAGTACCTGCTGGAGGGTGGAGTTTTGCCCGGCGAGGTCCTGGCCAGCATCCCAACGGGCAGTCCCCTCCCGATCTTTTCGTTCGTCGCACCGACCGGCTCGTTCTACGTGCGTCTGAAAACGATCGCGGGCGGCAGCATCAGTGGACCGTCGAATGAAATCCAGCTCCACGTCAACGTGCCAGTGGCCCCGTCGGCCCCGTCGGACCTGGTCGGCACCGTGAATGGCAGCAACTTCAATCTGGCATGGCGGAACACATTTGGCGGTGGCGCGCCCACCCAACTCGTCCTCGATGTGAGCGGCTCCGCGAACGCGACGGTTGCGCTCGGCCTCACCGACAACCTGGCATTCTCGGGGATACCGGACGGCACATACACGATGAGCCTGCGCGCCGCGAACGACGGCGGCTTCAGCGCTTCGTCGAATGCCATCACGTTGACGTTCCCTGGCCCCTGTTCGGGCCCGCCGCTGACGCCAATCAATTTCCTGGCGTACAACATGGGCTCGACCGTCAACGCGCTCTGGGACCCGGCAGCCACCGGCCCCGCGCCAGCCGGGTTTGTCTTGAGTGTCAGCGGGTCCTTCGTCGGGGATGCGCAGACGACAAGCCGGGTCGTGAGCGCGACATCGTCGCCGGGATTGTACGGGCTGAGTGTCGTCGCGACCAACGACTGCGGCGTGAGTGCGGCCACTCCGATGCAGGTTGTCACCGTGCCCTGACGACTTACGAGGAGAGCGTCAGCGCCAGCGAGTGTTCGGGTGCGCCGTCCTTCCGCGGACGTTTGGGGTATTTCCTCTCGACGTACTCGTCGAGCAACTGCTGGAACGCAGTGGCGAGCTCGTCGTACGTCCCGCGGAGCGTCGTGACGTGCTGGCCGTCGATGTAGACGGGGCAGTTGGGCGCTTCTCCCGTGCCAGGCAACGAGATGCCGATATTCGCAGCCTTCGACTCACCCGGTCCGTTGACGACGCATCCCATGACCGCGAGGGTCAGGTCCTCGACACCTTCGTACTCCCGCTTCCATCGCGGGAGGCTCTCTCGGATGTAGCCCTGCACGCGTTCTGCAAGCTCTTGAAACGTGCTGCTCGTCGTGCGACCGCACCCCGGACAGGCGGTTACGCTCGGTGCAAAGGATCGCAACCCGAGCGCCTGCAGCAGCTCGCACGCGGCATACACTTCCTCCCGACGATCACCGCCGGGCCGCGGCGTGAGCGATACACGAATCGTGTCGCCGATGCCTTCGCTGAGGAGCGTGCCCATCGCGGACGCCGACCACACCAGCCCCTTCGTGCCCATTCCCGCTTCGGTGAGCCCGAGGTGTAGCGGCTGCTTCGTCTGTCGCGCGAGCGCCCGATAGATCTCAATCAGATCCAGTGGGCGCGAGGTTTTGCACGAGATGATGATCTGATCGGCTCGCATCCCCGACTCGATGGCGAGCTCGGTTGATTGCAACGCCGACAGGACCATGCACTCGTTGATGATCTGTTCGGACGTGCGATTCAGATGCCGGTCCGTGTTTTCCTGCATCTTCGCCATGACGAGCTCCTGGTTCAGAGACCCGCCATTGACGCCGATGCGAACTGGACGTCCGTGATCCACGGCGACCTTGCAAATGGTTGCGAACTGTTCGTCGCGCCTTCGTCCCGTGCCCACGTTGCCAGGGTTGATGCGGTACTTGTCGAGTGCCTCCGCGCAGGCCGGGAACCGCGTGAGCAGCAAGTGGCCGTTGTAATGAAAGTCGCCAATCAACGGGGCCGTACAGCCAGCGTCCACCATGCGTTGCTTGATTTCTGGGATGGCGGCGGCGGCTTCGGTGACGTTGACGGTCACTCGCACCATCTCGGAGCCGGCTTGCCAGAGCTCGACGCACTGCTGGGCCGTTGCCGCCGCATCCGCGGTATCAGTCATCGTCATCGACTGGACGACAATTGGGGCGCTCCCGCCGACGGTGAGATGGCCCACCTGAACGGGCACCGTGCGGTGACGTTGCGTGAGATGAATCATTCGTCGTTCTTCCAGCCGTCGGCGATCAATGTCCGCTTCACGTCCTCCGAGCGAAACAGCGCGATGTCCATGGAATCGAAGTTCTCAGCGCGGTCCAATTGATTGTCGACGAAGAACGTGAGCGTGAGCTGTGGTGTGCCCGGCAAGAGTACCGCGCGCGCATGTCGCCCCTCGGGATGAAAGAGCCGCCACAAAACCGTTGGCGCCCTAGCACTCATTCTCACCATCATAGCTGGACCGGCCGACCGAGCTCGGCCGAGCGGTACAGCGCCGACAAGGCCGCCGCAATCGTGCGGCTGTCGCGCAATGTCACCGTCGGTTCCCGCCCGTCGAGGGCTGCGGCGACAAAATCCTCGACTTCGCGAACGAACAGCAAGGACGAGCCCTCGACCACGAGGCTTTCGACCGCCTGCCCGCGCCTGATCTCAATCGTTTCTCGCGGCGAGGGCTTGAACGGGTTGGCGACGGTGATGACTCCGTCCACGCCAGCGATCTCGAGCCAGGTGCGATAGGGCGCCCGGAATCCGCTGTGAACGGTTGCCACCACTTGATTGGGGAATCGAAGCATGCCCGTGAACGTCTCGTCGACGCCGCTGTCGGTCATGCACGACCAGCCGAACACTTCGACCGGGGGCTGGCCGATCAAGCCAACGGCCGCGCTGACCGGGTAGCAGCCGATGTCCCAGAGGCTGCCGCCACCGAGCGACGCATCGAGGCGAACGTCCGGGTTCCGGCTGCGAGTAAAGGTGAAGCCCGCGCTGATAGTCTGCAGGGTGCCGATCGGCTCGGTGCGGATGAGATCGAGCAGGCGACTGAAGAGTGCTTCGTGACGATACATGAACCCTTCGGCCACTACTCGCTCGCGAGCGCGCGCCACGGCCTCGACGCGGTCCACATCGTCGGGGCTCATCGCGAGCGGTTTTTCGCACAGCACGTGCTTGCCGGCATCGAGCGCACGCAGCGTCCATTCCACGTGCAGGGCGTTGGGGAGCGGCACGTAGACCGCGTCGACCGACGAATCGCGAAGCAGCGCATCGTAACTCGCGTAAGCCGTCGGGATGCTCCAGGTACGGGCGTACGCGTCGCCCCGTGAGGCGTCGCGGCTGGCCACGGCCGCGACCACCGAGCGCCGTGCCGCGCGCATGGCAGGGATCAGACGTTCGTTGATGTGCGCCGTGCCGAGAAGCCCCCAGCGCAGCGGTCCGCTCACCCCCGTCCCTTGCCCATCATGCGACGGTTGAACTCTTCTGATTGACCGCGAGGAACGGAGAGGGTCTTCCAGTCAGCGCCCTTCAGATGCTTGGCAATCAGGAGGATCTGATACGCGTGACCCGCATAATGCGCAACCTGACGGCTGATGGCCTTGTAGACGGAGTGCGGCTCCTGGCGAATGTGCACGACTTGATCGAGGTCCGCATCCGTCAGCGGATCGAGGGCCCCGAACACGCGCCGCCATCCATCTTCCCACTCCGCAAGCAGACCGGCGCGGTCCATCGGCACGTCCTCGAACTCCCGATCACGATGCCGATCGGGCTTCTCGCCATCCGAGGTCCGAAAGTCTGTCCAACGCGACCGCATGTTGCCAGCCATGTGGCGCATCAGAATCGCGATGCTGTTCGCCTCGGGGTCGAGCTTGACCCAGAGTTGATCGTCGTCCAGCTGGGCGATGGACTTGTCGGCCAACTTCTTGATCTTCTGCAGTTCGTCGCGCGCGACGTCGAGAATCGGGGAGGAGGACATAGTCAGGGTGCCTGCGTGCCTAATGTGCCTGTGTGCCTTGGGTGCTGGTGCCAATGGTGCCAATGATGCTGATGGGTACCTATGGTGCCATAGTGCCCACAGTGCCCACAGTGCTCGTGTGCCTTGGTGCCTTAGTTGTCGGTGCCAGTGGAAGCATCCTGCACCAGTGACCCAGTCACCCTAGAACCCTGTCATCCCTGTCACCCCCAGCACCCCTAGCACTGCACCCCACGCACCAGCACTTAAGGCACTCAAGGCACCCAGGCACCTTGCATATGCTCAAGCGCAAGCAACAGCGCCGAGATTGCTGCCAGTGCTAACGCACCGCGGGTCACGTCACGGTGGCGTCCGGCGGCAACGAAAAGGGCCACATGAAGAATGAACCCCCAAAGGATGCCCTGCGTGATTGAGAACGTCAGCGGAATCAGAATCAGGGTGGCAAACGCCGGGACCCCGACCTCGAGCCGGTGGAAGTCGACGCTTCGAACAGTTTGGAACATCGCGACGCCAACCATGATCAAGACGCCGGAGGTTGCGTACGGGGGGATTGAGGCCACCAGTGGCGCCACGAACAGGCAGGGCAGGAAACAGATCGCTGTCACGATCGCGGTGAGGCCGGTGCGGCCGCCCATCCGAATTCCAGCGATGCTTTCGACATAAGCCGTTCCAGGCGAACTACCAAAGAGTCCCGCGCTCGCGGTTGCCATCGAGTCGACGACCAGCCCGCGCCTCAGATTCAACGGACGGCCGGCTGGGTCGACGAGATTGGAGGCCTTTGCGACACCGATGAAGGTGGAGAGCGAATCGAACAGATCAGTCATCATCACGGTGACGATCGTCGGCACGAGGGCCAACTGCAGCGCACCGACCGGGTCGAGCTCGAGGAAGACCGACGAGAAGTCCGGCGCGCTCAACCACTGCGTTGGTGGCGACACCCAGCCGGCAATCCACGCAATTGACGTCACGGCGAAAATGCTGGCCAGGAAGGCCAGAGGATTCTCGGTTGATTCACCTGCGGAACGGACGCCTCTGGCCGGCCACGGGCGTCCCCTCAACCAGACGATGATTCCGAGCGCCAGCAAGGTGAGCGCCGCGCGATGGTCGAGCGGACCAACCCCCACCAGCGTCGCCGGATTACTCGCGACGAATCCTGCGTTCTTGAGACCGATGAACGTGAGCAGCAAACCGATGCCGGCGGCGGTGGCGACCCGCAGCGAATCAGGAATCGCCATGGCGATCGACTCGCGCAAGGGGGTCACGGAAACCAGCAGGAACAACACACCGGCCCAGAACACGATGCCGAGCGCGACCGGCCACGGCACCTGCTCCTGCAGCACAATCGTATAGGCGAAGAAGGCGTTCAACCCCATGCCCGGAGCGACGCCGTACGGGAGCTTGGCATACAGGCCCATGAGGAGCGTCATCGACGCGCACACGAGCACGGTGGCCGTCAGCACCCCGCTGAATGGCATTCCCGTTCCGGCGGTCGACAGGATGGAGGGGTTGACGATCACGATGTACGACATCGTGAAGAACGTCGTGATGCCGGCAATCACCTCCGTACGAGTGTCGCTTCGAGTCACGTGGCGAACGCCCTCGGAGGTCCCCTCGGAGATCAGGGTCATTCAGTCTCTATCGCATGCGTTCCATCTTGGCGGGCAGTGCGTGCCGCGACAGCAGTGCGACGAACTCTTTCTGCCACTTGGGCTCGAGACGATCGGTGAGACGGACGGCGGTCCACGCGCGAAACACCCCACGCCGGGTGATACGCACCGCGCGCACGGCGCCGGTCTTGATGGCCGGCTCGATCGCCCACCGCGCCATGACGCTGACGCCAAGACCCGCCTTGACCAGTTCGAGGATGGCTTCGGTCAACGGCACCTGCGACACCCGCGCCGGTTCGACGCCTGCCGGACCGAGTACACGCGTGAAGATGTAGCTGTCGGCGCGCTCGACCTTGTAAACGATCAGATGTTCATCGCTGAAGTCATCGGGATCGATGAACGCGCGTTTGGCGAACGGATGCGTCGGCGCGACAACCGCGACGAGCTCGTCCTCGAACAACGACGTGGTTGACACCCGCTTGTCGTCGACCTCGCTCGTCACGATCGCCAGATCGATCTGCCCCTCGAGCAGGGCCTCGAGCGGACGATCGGTCGCGTTGACCATGATCTGAACATCCACTCCAGGAAACTTGCGATGAAAGGACTGCAGGAGGGGTGGCAGCCAGTGATAACCGGTGTTGCACTGGGTGCAGAGCCGAAGCACGCCCTTGCCGTTTTGCGACATCAGTCGCAGGTCGTCCTCGGTGCGCCCGATCTCGTCGAGGACCCGCTTGGCCGCGCCGAGGACGCGCTCGCCCGGCGGCGTCAGGACCATTCGCTTCCCGAGTCGCAAGAACAACTGCAGGCCCAGGCGCGACTCGATGTCCCGAAGCTGGTGCGAGAGCGCGGACTGGGTGAGATGCAGCCGTTCGGCCGCACGCGTCACGCTGCCGGTCGAGGCAATCTCGTTGACCAGCGACAAATGCCGGACTTCGAGCGTCGGCGATGGCATGGCTCAATCAATGTATGAGCCACACTCATGGCGTGTCAAGAGATGATGAAGGTGCCTCTGCGGCAGCGACGATACTTTTCAGTTACGGCGGGATCGGGCACTTACTCGTCGTCTTTTTCGTCGTCGCCTGACGAATCGACGTCCGGCTCGTTTGACGAATCGACGTCCGACTCGGTGCCTTCCGGAGCTTTATCCTCGTCGTTCTCCGGTTTCATGAACTCCGGGATTTCGTCGACCGAGTCCTCCGGGGCGTCGACTTCGTCGAGGTCGTACATCCGGCCGGTAAACTTCGTGGGGATCGGGCCTTTTGGCCCTCGCTCCTTCTGCTGGAAGTTGCCTTTTGCGCCCTTCTTGCCTTTCGGTGGCGCAGGAGGCCCGAAGTTTCGTTCGCGGCCGCTTGGTTCCGTCGGACCGCCCGGACGCGTGCCGAATCCGCCGGGACGCGGGCCGCCAAAGCCGCCGGTTCGCGGAGGACCACCAGGCCCGCCTGGCCGCGGTCCGCCATAGCCACCCCCAGGCCCGCCGGGGCCCGCCGGTCGTGGACCGCCATAGCCGGCGCCACCCCCCGGCCGTGGTCCGCCGTAGCCCCCGCCGGGGCGAGGCGGCCCGCCAGGCCCCCGATCTTCGCGCGCACGGGCTTCGCTGACCGCGAGCGGCCGGCCCATGAACAGCTGACCATCGAATTGCTTGATGGCCGCTTCCGC
Organism: uncultured Acidobacteriota bacterium; assembly: GCA_963802675.1. Classification (GTDB taxonomy): domain Bacteria; phylum Acidobacteriota; class Vicinamibacteria; order Vicinamibacterales; family UBA2999; genus JACCSI01. The sequence continues at coordinate 171,660 of CAWDJL010000009.1, read as the reverse complement.
GACGGCGCGGTCGGCGTATTCCACGAAAGCAAATCCGCGCGCCCGCCCGGTCTCGCGATCGAGGGGCCGCACGATCTGCGTGGGCTCACCGACCGCGGCGAAGTGCATCCGCAGGTCTTCTTCGCTGGCTTGGTACGGGAGATTACCTATGAACAGTCGGACAGGCGGCACGGGAATCGTGGAAGGAGGGAAGAGTGCGGTTGGTCCGCTGTAGCGAGCATAACAAAAACGCTACAGCGTGCCAAGCTCGGCTTTCAACGCATCAAGTTTGAGCTGCAGCATCTCCCGGTGCGCCGGCCGAGAGGCGGCCTGGAGTTCCGCCTGCGCCTGGGCCATCGCCAGCTCCAGCAAGGCGCGGCGTTCGGCTCGTTCGCGCTCCGCGGGAGTCAGAGCCGGCCGTACCTTCCTGGCCGCCCGCGCATCTTCTTGCTGCGACTCGATTGCCTTACTCTCCCAGCCTCGGGCCATCCGCTGATCGTACACCGCTCAAGGTAAGATTGAGCCGCTCCTCGCGGGGCTCCGTGCAAAGGAGGCCCCTACCTGGCGTCCTCGCTCGCAGGACGGCAGACGGAGGTGACGCGAGCGAGCGGGCGTCGTGCGCCCGCATCGAGGAGCTCATGACCACCTTCACTTCCGTCACGCCCAATCTCATCGTCCAGGACATCGATCGCGCTACGACGTTTTACCGTGATGTCCTCGGCTTTACGATCAAGACAACCGTTCCGGAATCCGCGCCCTACGTGTTCGTCTGGCTCGAACGCGATGCGGTGCCCGTGTTTCTCAACGATCCTGGCGCCGTTGAGAAGGACATGCCCGGCGCGCGCACACGAATGCCTGGGGGAACGGCGACGTTGTTCTTCGTCCTCTCGGACGTCGACGCCTACCACGACCGTATCTCGGCTCGCGCGAAGGTCGTGATGCCGCTGAAGACGCAGTTCTATGGCATGCGGGAATTTGCGATCGAAGATCCCGACGGGCACATCCTGACATTCGCGGAACGGGTGTCGTGACCAGACACGTTCTCTGGCCGAGGCGTGAACCTTGAAGCACGAGATTCAGGAGACCAGAGAAGGCGTCCCCGACCAGCCTGCGCTGTGGCTGACCGAAAACGTTGGTTACATTCGGGACCGCGGCCTGGTGCTCGACGTCGCTTGCGGTCGGGGACGCAATGCACTGTTCCTCGCGATGTCGGGCTTCTCGGTCGTTGCCGTCGATCGCCGCGAAGAAGTGATTCGTGAGCTGGGGTTGTGGGCCAAGGCGACAGGCGTTGTCGTCGAGACGCGAGTGCTGGATCTCGAAAGCGGCCGCCCGCCGATCGAGCCGAATCGATTCGACGCGGTGGTCGTGATCAACTATCTGCACCGGCCACTCGTCCCGGTCCTGATCGAAGCGCTCGCACCGAACGGCGTCCTGATCTACGAGACGTTTACCATCGGACAGGCGCAGCGCGGGCATCCTCGCAACCCGGATTTCTTGCTGCGCGATCGCGAGTTGCGCGATCTCGTCAAACCGCTCGAGATCCTGAGGTGGCGGGAAGGCGATGTCGAGGGCAGCTTGGTTGCCTCCATTGTGGCCCGGCGTCGCGAACGCCGCGATCGAACCTTGTCGACTCCCGACGGATTGCCTTAGCATGCTGAACGATGCGACGTCGGACGGGTTTCGCGACCACAGTGTTGCTCGTGTGCGCGTCCGCTGCCTTCGCGCAACCACCACTGAATCCACCATCATCCTCGCCTGCCGCCGAAGGCCCGACTGCGATTGAAGCCTCGACCAGCGTCGAGGCAGGGACAACCGAGTGGCAGGTGACCGGTGGTCCTGCGTTCAGCTGGGTGCTCTTTCATTCGGAGCGTGACCACCGTTACGTGATGTCCACGGTGTCGTGGAGCAAGATCCTCACGCGCCCCCGGGGGTCGGGGGTGCTGCGTGGGCAGTTTGCCTGGGCATTCGAGGCGGTTCCCCTGTATGGGCAGCTGGCGCCCGACGACATCTACGGCCTTGGGATCACGCCGATGGTGGCGCGATGGAATTTTGAGCCGCAGGGGAAGTACGCGCCGTTCCTCGAGGTGGGCGGCGGTGCGCTGTGGACGCAGAACGCTGTTCCTGTCCTGACGACCTCCTCCAACTTTACTGCCCATGGGTCAGCGGCGGTCCGCATTTTCGTCCGGCCGCGCCAGGCGGTGGTCGTCGGCTATCGCTTTCACCACATCTCGAACGGCAATCGCCTCAAGCGCAATCCCGGTATCAACGCTCATGTCCTGGAGATCGGATGGTCGTACTTCGCGGCGCACCGTTGACGCCGGCGCGAGCGCGTGCGTGAGTCACCGCTCGTACGACTCGCGGCGGGCCGACGCCGAGAGCTTGATCAGGTACCGAAACGGATCGTTCCAGAACATCTGCTTGATTTCCTCGAGGCTGCTGGCGCCGCTGTAACTGATTGATGAGCAGAGGTGCCGCAGGATGTCCTGAACGATCGGCCGCACCGATCCGCGTGCGGGCACACTGACTTCCGTCCCCTCCGCGCCCAGCGCTTCGATGTCGAGCGTGTCAGCGTCTTCGACATCGAGACGGTCGCGGATGGCCTGAATGGACGCCATGCCGCGGAGCACTTTGAAGGGGACCTTGACCGTGCGCTGGGCGTCGGGCAGGACGACGGGCTTCTGGACGATGTCGCCCGGGGTTTCTTCAGTGCCCGCGAACATACTGCCGAGCATCACCGTGTCTCCGCCGAAGATCAGGGCCTCGAAAATCGCGCCGTGGCGGCGCACGCCTCCGTCCGCGATGAGCGGGACTCGTCGCGCGCTGTCGGCCGCCTGACGACATTCGACCAGCGCTTCGATTTGCGGGACGCCGAAGCTCGTGGTGATTCGTGTCGTGCAGCCTCCGCCGGGGCCGATGCCGATTTTGATGCCGTTGACGCCGCGCTCGGTCAGAAAGCGCACACCATCTGCGCTCGCGACGTTCCCCGCCACCAGCTCGAAGTCACCGAATCGCGCGCGGAACGCCGCGATGGCCTTTTCCATCACCATCGAATGCCCGTGCGCAATGTCGATGACGATCACGTCCACCCCGGCACGGATCAGCTCGGCGGCGCGTTCGAGATAGTCACCCTGCGCGCCAATTGCCGCGCCGACGAGCAGGCGTCCGTGGGCATCCCGCGTGGCGAACGGAAGGCGCTCCTGGCGCCCGATGTCTTTGGCGGTGATCAGTCCAACCAGCGTCCCGTCGCGATCGACCAGGGGAAGCTTCTTGACCTTACGTTCGATCATCAGCCGCTCGGCAGCTTCGGTGTTCAATTCGCCATGGCCGACGACCAGTTTGTCGATTGGCGTCATCCGCGTCGCCACCGTCCCCTGATCGTGGGCCACGAACCGGACATCCCGCTCGGTGAGCAGCCCCTTCAGCCGGCGCTTGTCGTCGACGACGACAAGAGTGCCCATCCGTCGCCTGCGCATCTCGGCAACGGCTTCGGCCAGGGGCGTTGACGGCGCGACGGCATAGGGGTCGCGGATGATCAGGTGCTGCGTGCGTTTGACCTTCTGGACCTCGCGGACCTGGGGGAGGATGTCGCCCGACTTGAAGCCGCGGTCGATGATGCCCAGGCCTCCCTCTTCAGCCTGCACAATCGCCATCGGCGCCCGGGTCACGGTGTCCATGTTGGCCGACACCAATGGACGCTTGAGCGTGATGTGCTCGGAAAACCGGCAGGACAGATCGATCGCCGTCGGGTCCCGGCGCTCGAGCACGCTGCACTGTGGCCGCAACAGGAAGTCGTCGAACGTGCAGCCGCGGACGACGTCGATGAGTGCCTTGTCGATGGGCATGAATGCGTTATGGTAGTCCACGGTGCAGCTCAGCCTCCCATGGTCCGAGCCCGACGTCGGTCGCTTGGAATCGGTCTTGTTCGTCCGCCATCGCCGCGCGCGCCGGTACATCATCCGCGTGCTCCCAGACGGGGTGGTGCGAGTTACCGTCCCCAGGTGGGGAGCCAAGCGCGACGCCTGGGCGTTCGTGCATTCGAGCCGCGCCTGGATTGCGCGACAGCGCGAGCGGCAAGCCCTCGGTGCTGCCGCGAGACAGCCGTCGTGGGATCTCGGGACGAGTGTTCTGGTCGATGGTCGGGACGCCACCGTGACGATCGACGGAGACAGGCGTGTCCAGATCCGCTGCGAGGGTGAGGCCGAAGTGCGACTTGATGCCTCCGGTCGCGACGTTCGACGGACCGTCGAAGCCTGGCTTCGCGCCCGGGCGGCCCGCGTGCTGCCGGCACGGCTGAACGCGCTCGCCGCAACACACGGGATCGAGGTGCCTCGCATCTCGATTCGCAACCAGCGATCGCGCTGGGGCGCCTGCTCGCCGTCCGGCACCATTACGCTGAACTGGCGCCTCGTGCAGGTGCCACCGTTCGTGTGCGACTATGTGCTGCTCCACGAGCTGATGCACCGCCGCGAGCTCAATCACTCCCCCCGTTTCTGGCGGTTGGTTGCCGCCTGCTGTCCGCGTCACGCCGAGGCCCGGCTCTGGTTGCGCAAAGAAGGGAAGGACCTGTGGTCCGAGTGCGATTGCTCGTAGCAGCTCTAGGTGTCCTAGTGGCGATGGATGCCGAGGCGCAGATGGCGACTACTGGCCTGCTGTCCGTTCACCTGGGTGTCGCCTCAGGCGGCGACACCGAGACAGGCGTGTCACCCGGCGTGTCGATGGCGGTCATCGAGAGCAACGGCTGGGGCACCGAGATCGAATTCGCCCACACCGCCAGCTTTATCGACGAGGCGTATGACGAGAGCGGGATCACGTCGTTGATGCTCAACGTGATTGGTTTCTGGCCCGAAATGCGGGTTCGGCCGTTCGCCACGGTCGGGGCCGGGCTGCTGCGGGTACGTGCGACGCCCCAATTCGATGCGCCAGCGCTCAATCGCACCGACTGGGGGATGAACGCGGGAGCCGGAGTACTGGTGATGCTGGACGATGCGGTCGCCATTCGAGGCGACCTCCGATATGTTCGGTACTTCGGGCGACAGGATGAACTGTTCTTTGTCGAGGAAGGGTTCTTCGACTACTGGCGCGCGTCGATCGGCGCGACCTGGTCATGGCCGATGAAATAAACAGTGGCCAGTGGCCCGTCGCCGGTGGCCGGTTGCCGGTAGCCAGTGGCCCGTGGCCCCGCGTCAGTTGTCAGTTTCCAGTTGCCAGTTCAAGGTTCGTCGTGACTAAAGCTTTGATCGTGGCTAGTTGCGTCACGGCGCTTGGTATCGTCGCCGCACAGCCAAAGCCCGCCGACTGGCAGCTCATCGTCCTGGGCATCGCGCAGGACGCCGGCATTCCACATCTCGCCTGTCAGCAGCCGTTGTGCACGGCGATTCGGGCGGGCAAGCGGCGCGCCGAGCGAGTCTCGAGCCTCGGCCTCGTCGATCGCGTCAGTGGTGTTGCGTACTTGTTCGATGCGACCCCGGACTTCAATGCACAGGTTCATGCGCTGACGAAGGGGCGGCCTCCGGACGGGATATTTCTGACCCATGCACACATCGGCCACTACACCGGCCTGATGTATCTCGGACGCGAGTCGATTGGAGCGCGCGCCGTTCCGGTGTACGCAACGGATCGGATGCTCGAGTTTCTCGACGCCAACGGACCGTGGAGCCAGCTGACCGCGCTGGGGAACATCGAGCGGCGCGTTGTCGAGTACGACCGTCCGCTCAGTCTGCCCGGGGGGCTACGCGTCACCGCGTTTCGCGTGCCCCATCGCGACGAGTTTTCCGACACGGTCGGGTACCGCATCGAAGGCCCTCGTCAGAAGGCGCTGTTCATCCCCGACATCGACCGGTGGGAGAAGTGGGATCGCAGCATCAAGGAGATCGCCGACGGCGTCGACCTGGCGTTTCTCGACGGCACCTTTGCCTCGCCGACGGAGGTGAATCGGAACATCGAGGAAATCCCGCACCCGATGATGAGCCGCACGCGCGAGCTCCTGAAGGGCAGCCGCGCGCGGCTCCTGTTCATTCACATCAATCACACGAACGCCGAGATCGATGCGCCCGACGTCGTGCGAGAGGGGATGACGTTCTCCTTCTAGGTTTCACAGTTCCACAGTTCCACAGGTTCCAAGGTTCCAAGGTTCCAGGTTCGGGTTCCAGATTCAACTTCTTGGACGTCAACTGAACGTTTGAGTCTGGACCCTGGAACCTGGAACCTGGAACCCTGGAACCTTCAATGGGCGATCGCATAACAGTCCCGTCGCGGATCTGCTGCGGCGAAGCGATTGCCCGTGGCCGGATCGATCATCACGGCCGTCGCGCATCCCGACATGCCGAACGGGCGAATGCGGCTGACGTCGTGTCCACGCGCCTTCAGTTCGTTGAACACGGCCTCCGGGATCGTCTGCTCGAGGTTCAGGCGGTTGAAGCCCGCCGTGTGCGGCCAGAAGGATCCGTGGAAGTGCAGCGTCTGAAATCGCGGCCACTCGAACGCGGTATGCAGGTTCGGATACCAGTCGTCCCAGAACTCCACGATGTTCAGGAAGGCCTGGATGATTGTCTGATCCTGATTGTCGCCGCCGGGCGTGCCCACTCCCATGATCGGCGTGTCGCCACGGAAGACCATGCTCGGCGTCAGCGTGTAGCGCGGGCGGGCTCGTGGGCGAATCTGGTTGGCCATCGTCTTGTCGAGCCAGAACTGTTCGCCACGTACGCTCATGCCGATGCCGGTGTCGCCCAGAATCACCGCGCCCGGAATCCAACCGCCGCTGGGCGTGACGTCGAACATGTTGCCGTCTTTGTCGATGACGGCCATGTGGGTGGTGTCCTTCGACACTCCGGCGGACTCGAGAGCGAACGATTCACCTTGATCGGCGGTCGTGAGCCGCGTGCCATCAGGGATGTTGAACCTCGCGTAGGGCCACGATTTCACCTTCGAGTCGTACTTCAGTGGATCGCCGGCGATGAAGGCTTTCGAGGCGACTTTGGGATCGATGAGCGCGGCGCGCTCTTTCGCGTACTCCTTCGACAGCAACCCTTCCCCTGGCACCTGCACGAACGCCGTGTCGGCGTAATAGGTGTCGCGGTCTGCGTAGGCAAGCTTGAGCGCCTCGATGACGGTGTGGATGTAGTCCGCGCTGTCGTGTCGCATCCCACGCAGATCGAAATTCTCGAGGATGTTCAGTGCTTGCAGGAGCACTGGCCCCTGACTCGTGAACGAGTGCTTATAGACCGTATAGCCTCGATACGTCGTCTTGGCCGGCTCCTCGATCCGTGCGGAATACTCCGCGAAGTCGCTCAAATCGAAAGGCGATTGGTGCTTTTGGAGAAATGCGACCATTTCCTTGGCGATGTCGCCCTTGTAGAAGCGGTCGCGGGCCGCGACGATTCCAGCGACGCGACCTCTGGCCCGGGCGTTGCGCTCGGCTTCGACCATGCGCTTGAGCGTTCTTGCGAGTGTCGGCAGCTTGATTGTCTCGCCGGGTTTGTAGGTCGTCCCATCGGGCTTGAGCCAATAGCGCTGGTTGTCCGGCCACTGCTTGAAGAAGTCCAGTTGTCGCTCGATGCCCTGTGCGGTGCTGTTTCGAATCGGAAAGCCGCTCTCGGCATACTGGATGGCGCGCGCCGACACGTCGGCGACGCTCATCGTCCCCCACTTCTCGAGGACGGTCAGCGCCGCATGCAGCGCACCGGGGACAACCGCCGGATCCAGTCCCGCACCTTCCAGCGTCTTGCTGCGCGACGTGAACCAATCCACGTCCACCGCCTTGGGCGCCCAGCCCTGGCCGACGACCGACGTGACCTTGCCTTCCTTTTTGGGATAGACGAGCACCAGGGCTTCGCCGCCGAGACTATAGAGGTCTTGCTCCAGCACGCCACCGACGATGAGTGAGGCGACGCCCGCATCGAAGGCGTTGCCACCCTTCAAGAGGATCTCGAATGCCGCCGCCGTCGTGAGCGGATGTCCCGTCGACACGCCGCCATGAGGCCCCATGATCGCGGGCCGCAACGACGGCGCGCGACGGTCGGCGCCTTCGCCGCGCGGTCCTTGCTGCGTAGCAACGAGAACGCCGCCGGCAACTACGACGAGCAGGGTGGAGATGCCAATTGAACGGTGAATAGTCATCGTGCGCCTCAAGCGCGAAGTATCGCCGAAAAGGCGGAAAGCGTTCACTCTCGGTCGTCTAATGATGCTATGAGGGAGACCTGCACATCGCTGGGGAGTGGCGACGCAACGGGCTCTGCTGGTTAGCTTGATGGTCTGGTCCAGCACCGGCTTGTCGGCCCAGTATCCTTTTGGGCCTCAGGTTGCAAAGGATGGCACGGCGGTCCTGCTGCAAGACTACGTGAGCCTGCCGGCGTCAAGCAGAACCAGCGGTTCGTATCCGCCTCCGATTGACTTCGCGGACCAGTTGGGCCGGGTGAACTTCTTGCGCTCTGAGCCGGCCGACGCGCCCGAGTCACCGGTTCGTTTCTTCGTCAACGACCTGAATCGCAATCTGTACATCCTCGAGAAAGCCAGCCGTACGTTCACGCCCTACATCAACTTTGAGGAAGTCTTTCCCAAGTTCGATAATCGTCCCGGCTATGCGGGCGGCCTGGTTACTTTTGCATTCGATCCGGACTATGCGGGCAACGGGAAGCTCTACAGTGTCCACACGGAGGACCCCAACGAAGCTGGTTCCGCCGTCCCGACCAATGCCAGCTTGCCCGGACTCGATTTGAGCGGTGGGTACACTGTCACCGCACCGATCAATCCGCCTGCGGGCGCGGTCGCCCGGGAGGCCGTTCTCGTCGAATGGACGGACGCCAACCGCAATAACCTGACATTCGAAGGGACAGCCCGCGAGATTCTGCGGGTGGGGTTCAACACCGACATCCATCCAATTGGCGATCTGCTCTTCAACCCCTTGGCACAATCAGGTCATGCCGACCATCGGAACCTCTACATCTCGGTAGGCGACGGTGGCGCGGGAGAGTTAGCCGGCGTTACGCATGCCATCCCGCAACGGCTTGATGCACTGCAGGGCAAGGTCTTGCGGATTACGCCCGATCTCGCCCTGCGTCCCGACGACCTCCTGAGTCCGAACGGTCGGTATCGCATTCCCACGACCGGTCCAGACGCCAACCCCTTCGCGGCACTGAGCCTTGCCAACCTCAGAAAGGAAATCTACGCGTATGGCTTTCGCAATCCTCACCGGATGCTTTGGGATCCGTTTTCTGACAAGCCACTCGTGATGGACATTGGCTTGAACGCGTGGGAAGAAGTCAACATTCTCACCAAAGGATCGAATTATGGGTACGCGGAGCGTGAAGGCACAGAACAGCTGTTCGTTGGCGGTACGAATGACGGCAAAACTGGTGGTCAGACCGTTCCACCCACACCATTTCCCGATCCCGACTTGTTGACCGTAACCGGCATTGCGACACCGATCACGCCGCTGTACCCTGCCGCTCAGTACAGCCATGAAGATGGCGATGCCATTAGCAGTGGCTTTGTCTACCGCGGTTCGCTGATGCCGGAGCTCGCCGGCAAGTACGTCTTTGCCGACATCTCGACCGCACGGCTCTTCTTCGCCGATCTGGCCGACCTGATGGTGAATGACGATGGGAACCGCACCACGCTCGCCGCGGTGCATGAGCTGCAGGTGGTATTCGACAGCCCCCACGACAGCCCCGACCAGGGCGCCGTCAATCGTCGATTGTTTGACATCGTGGCCGATCAGTACGCCAACAGAGGCGGCGATGCTCCCGGTAGCCGCGTGCTTCCAGGCGGCGCTACTGTAACCGGCGGAAACGATCCTGACGGCATCCCCTACGGTGGCGGACGCGCCGACATCCGTCTCGCGCTGGGTGGTGATGACGAGATCTACATCTTGAGCAAGAGCGACGGCATGATCCGCCAACTAGTGGCGGTGGTTGGGACCGGTGGGAGTCCCACGGTGGTAACTGCAACACCAGCGACCGTGCCGGCTGGCGATCTGGCCACGGCCACGTGGAGCGGCATCACGAACCCCACCGGCACGGACTGGGTGGGCTTGTACACCCCCACTGGCACTGACGCGGCTTTCATCAACTGGCGCTATGTCAACTGCTCACAAGTGGCCGGGAGCGCAGCAGCGGCCGGCTCCTGCGCCTTCCCGACCACTGCGTTAGCCGCGGGCGCTTATCAGTTCCGGCTGTTCCGGAGCGATGGGTACAGCAAGCTGGCGACGAGCAACGATTTTACTGTCGCAAGTGGGAGTACGACGCTGACGGCGAACCCACTCACGGTCCCGGCCGGCAGCCCGGTGACGGCGACTTGGGACGGCATCGCGAGTCCTGCGGCCAGAGACTGGATCGGTCTCTACTTGACCACTGCACCCGATCTGACATTCATCGACTGGCGGTATGTCAGCTGCTCGCAGGTGCCCGGCAGTCCAGCGGCTGGGGGCTCCTGTGCGATGCCGATTCTTGCAACGCTGGCTCCCGGAACCTATCAGCTGCGGCTGCTTCGCGATGATGGCTACGAAAAGCTCGCGACGAGCAACAACTTCACGGTCACGGGTCAGAGCACGCCGACGGTGGCGGCGAGCCCATCGACGTTAACGACCGGCAGCCCGGTGACGGCGACGTGGAGCGGGATCGCGAGCCCCGCCGCCCGGGATTGGATTGGGATCTACACGACCGCGGCCGGCGACCAGTCGTTCATCGACTGGCGGTATGTGAGCTGTTTACAGACGCCGGGGAGTGCGGCCGCCGCCGGCGCCTGCGCGTTTCCGACCACAGGGCTAGGCACAGGCAACTATCAATTTCGATTGTTCCGCGACGACGGCTTTACGAAGCTGGCGACGAGCAACACCTTCACGGTCACGTCGGGACTACAAGCGGCCGGCAGTGTGCTCGAGGCACTTTCGGACTTCGGACCAGCCGAGTGCGTCTGGAGAGGGGAGTAGCGTCTATTTGCGCGGCGGGTTCGGGCCGCTCATATTCACCGACACACCCGCCGTCGCAAGCAGGGTCGTGCTGTCATCATCTCGCTTCCACACGGTCCGACCGAGCGATCCAAATACCGCCAACGCGGGCGAGACGCTGAAGGAGACCGTGCCACTTGCGTCCAGCCGCCGACGACTGAGGCCAATTTCCTCGCTGATCGCTTGGTCGTCAGTGGCATAGGAATGAGTAAGGGCTCCGGAGACGACCATCTTGTTGGTGATCACCCGCTCGAACGCGCCGCTGGCGAAGAACACCCCGCGTGAAAAGTAACCCGTGCTGCCGTACACGCGTCCGACGGCCAGCCGCCGCTCGAGATTGAGTGGCAGAATCCAATTGATGCGGTTGAGACCAGTGCCGGTGGTCGAGGTCTGACTGAGGTACTCCAGCGTCGGACTAACTGACACCCCAAATGACTTCGACGCGGCATCGCGAAGAACAACTTTGCTCGCGACGTACATGTCGCCCAACCCGTTCAGACTGTTGCCTGCGCGATCGGAAACTCTGAAATACGGCAGCGTCATTGAAACTTGAACACCGGGAGCCACCCCCACGCTCAGATCAACCACCGGGGCGTCAGCTCCCGTGGCTACCGGCATCGACCACTTGCTCATAGACAGAGCCAGCCAAGCCTCACCGGGCTGCAACGCGCTCGCATCGTCGAGCCATGCGCCGAAGGTGCGCACACGAGTACCGAGCGACACGTCCACGGCTCCGTTGACCGGTTCGACGAGGCCGGAAGCGTTCGGCACCGGCGGAGGGCGCTTGGTTTGACCCGGCGGACGCCCATGGGGGTTACCCTGCGCGAAGACAAGGCTGGCGAATGCGAGAGTACAGATCGCCAGCCACGTCACGCGGTATGCGCGGTTCATCGCTCCCGACTCTGGCTGACGGCGCGCTGTGCTTCGACGTTCGCGTCGACTCCTGGCTTGAGCTGATGAATTGCCTGTCCAAGACTCAGGTCCTTGTCCACCATGAGCAACTTCAGATCGGTGAAGTTGATCCCCAGGTTCTCCGAGACGTGCACCGACGCCACGAACTGACCCTGGTTCTTGAAGCCAGCCGCGTAGGGTGCCATATCGGTTCCGGGTGGCAGATCCAAGAGCGTTCGCAGACGGTCGACGAGCCGCTGATTGCGGGGCAGGTTGGGTGACGGTGTTGTGTTGGTCGTTCGTCGTCGGGCCCTTGGCTGGCTTGTTGCCATGCGCTGTCGATTGAGGCCCGCGACCGCTTGCCTTCGTCTTCGGGCCAGCCGCGTGCGTATTCTTCGGTCCTGCCTGAGCGGCGGTGACTTTGGGTCCGTGCGGCGCGGCGGTAGTCTTGGGGCCTCGGCCCTTCCCTTGAGCGGCGAGGGAGGCCGAGCCCACGGCGACAAATCCCGTAACTATCAAAAGTGTGATCGCACGTCTCATGATCCCCTCCGTGATCCGGATTGGACCATCAACACTTGTGCCAGACGCCGAGGTGCCGATCTCTGCCAGTTTTCAGCGAGAAAACGCCGCACGCGATCACGAGTGTTGTATGCAAGCACCGAAAATCGTTCGCTGGCTTGACATTAGGCGTCGGTTAGAAGCTCAACCGTCGTGCTACACTCATCCGTCCCCCACAATCCCTTTTCGCGTTCGCTGGAGGACGGAAGTATGTACCTGACGAAAGTGGTTGTCCTGATCGCGCACGGCGACGAGCTGAACTCCGACCGAATCTGCGAAGTCATCGATACGGCCGTCGGGCATCAGCTCGTCGGCGGAGACCGCGCCCGTGTGATTTACGAAATCCGCCCGCCCGACACGACCCAGGTGACCCTCGGAGCCATCGATTTTGCTCTCGCGGAAGGCGAGCTGCCCGTCAGTCAGACAGAGCGTGCGCTGGTCGGAAGTTCGCTCGTAGATTCTTCTCCAAACTAGAATCGATTAGCCGCTCAACCTCCAAGATCTGGGGCCCGCGCAACTGGAATGAACGCGTTCGTGGATCAAAATCAAAAACATTAAAAATTCATAAAAAATTACACAAAATCAAACATACGTGGCGACGACGACGTCTTCGTATACGAGGCTTACTCACGAAGAACGAGCAGTAGTTCATCAACCAAGTTGATCCCACAACACGACACCTACAACATTCCTATCCCGGCCTTTCAATTGCGTAGACACTTCGCCCATAACACTTTCACACAAGCCTTTAACGACCTAATCGCCCGACACGAACCTCTCCTCACGTCCTTAGCCGAAACGTCGATCCACTCCAAGGAGATCTCTCCGACGAACATCGTACACCTCGAACACTTACGTTGACTGATAACTCAACCGCCGAACTCTACGTGCGGGCCTCGACACAAGGGCAAGCCAGCTTCCCATCTACCTGAGCGTCGCTCCGCTGCTTCGAGACAGTACTTTCACCCTCTTCGCGCTCCGGAGGTCGTCACGTTCGATTTCCATCAGTCATCGCTGACGGTTGGTCGATTCCGCGTACTTCGCCCAGTTCGGCTAGTTGTACGTCGCTCTCGCGCTCGTCGCTGATCCCCGACCTGCCGGCGGTCTCAAGTAATTACGACGAGATTCACGATTTGCAGCAGCGCAGGCTAACGAAATAACAGCTATTAACACAACTCGCTTACTGTGGCGCATCACTCTGAGTATCTCACCCCTCTCTATTTTCTTACCTACCTATTTATCTCTTCCTTATCTTCCTTTTTCTATCTCTTTTTATCTTTTCTTCATCTTCTCTTTTACTAACTTACGCGTCCGTGTGCGCGGCCTCTCGGAGTCACAGCAAGATGTTGATCGCGGTCGTGAGCGCTCTTAACGTCCTTCTCGCTCGTCATACTGGTATCTTACTGACGTGGTCGTCGGCACGCCGCAGTGAGCGCATTCGTCAAGAACTGGAAAGCACCATCGGGTTCTTCGCGAGTACGTTGGTGTTGCGGAACACTTTGGGCGGCACTCTCCTTCCGTGAGCTGCTCAGGCGTGTGCGCGCACCTCGCTCGCGCCCATCAGCTCGCGGACGTTCCGTTTCTCAGGCGGTCCTCTCGCTTCGTCCGGGTCCTCTGCTCTCTCTCTGTTCCGGTCAGCGCGCTTTCCAGTCCGTGCCGAGCTCTGCTGTAGTTATCGTAGATCGAGGTGCAGCCGATCAACGTCTGCAGCGTAACGTCCAAGTCGATTTACGTTCGAGATCCAGGAAGAGCCTGATGTCATCGATGCGTTGCTCGAATACAGCACGACTGTTCGACCGCAACACAGCCCACCGCTGTATACACCTTTTCGTTGCACTGCTCTATTCTGCCGCCAACACGCCGGACGAATTCATCACGGCGTTTAGATGCTCCCACCGGACTGAACTCTACCAGATCTTCGCTTGGATTGGAGCGTAGATCAGGACACCGATCCGCGAAGCCTGGGCGAGTTGGTCCAGCGTCCATGACGCGTTCGAGCGACAAGCCACGGAGACGCCGACGAACCCGGCCGTCAGGTTCGGCCATCAGCAGCTCACCTATCCGAGCTAAGCCGGCGTTCGTATCGGCTCGCGCGTTATCTGTCACGACTGGGAGTCAGTCGTGGCAACGCGGTCGGCGTGTGCATAGACCGCTCGATCGATCTCATCGTCTGCGTCCTCGGCATCCTGAAGGCAGGTGCGTGCTACGTGTCTCTCGATCCGACCTATCTCGGCCAGCGACTCGCCCTCATGACGAGCGATGCATCTGGCGTCGTCGTCACGACCACTGCCGTCACGACCGACTGGGCGGGCGGCTCGACCCGTGTCGTTCGCCTGTATACGGTTGATTCTATTTTTGCCAGCGAGGACGAATCGGAGGTGCTAGCTGCTAGTTATCGCAGAGTATTCGCCTGCATCATTTACACGTCAGGTTCCACGCGTCTGCCCAAGGGCGTGGCCATGCCGCACGCCCCGTTGCTGAACCTGCTTCTCTGGCAGTTGGCGCGGTCCGCAGGCCGTCCGCGGCACTCACGTTGCAGTTCGCTCCCATCATCTTCGATGTCTCGTTTCGGAAATCTTCGCGACTCTCTGCAGCGGCGGCTGCCTCGTTCCTCTTCGGCGTCTTCGACCGCAGGGATACGCATCGCCTCCTTGCGATCCTGCGGCAGCAGCGAGTCAACCGGCTGTTCCTGCCCTACGTCGCGCTTCAGGCGTTGTGTGAGGCCGCCCAGTCGTCGCTAGTGATTCCTTCCGAACTCACCGTAGTCATTACGGCTAGCGAGCCGTTGCATATCTCTCCCATTCTCACAGCCTTCTTCAAATGCCGCGAGTACGCTGGACAATCTATACGCCTTCGAGAGTCGCGTCATCGCGCATCAGCTCGACGGCTGCCGACGAGTGGCCGCTGTTGGTCGATCAGCCGACCGATCACCAACGCGCAGATGCTTGGTTCTGGTCGACCACCTAGCGACATCGCCGATCGGCGTTCCGAGCGCGCTATCCTCGGCGGGGCGGTGCTCGCACAGAGCTATCATCGCTACCCCGAATTGTCGCGCGATACTGTTTGTGCCCAACCCGTCGCCGCCGGCGAACGGCTGTATCGTACTGTCGTTGCGTTTCTCTGCGTCTCCAGCACCCTTATTCCTCGGTCGCTCGTCAGCCTGGTGAAGTCCGGGCTATCGCGTCCCGCTCGGTGAGATCGAGGCCCTGCTGTGCACGGCGCCGGGTATCGAGTGTGTCGCCGTCTCTCGACAATCGCGGGTCGCCGCCTCGTTGGTTACGTCGTCTGCTCCAGTGGTGCCATCTACCCCTAGACAAATCCGCTAGCATTTTCTGTGCCCGAGTACATGTACCCACGCTATCGTTCAGCTCTATCTACTTCTCTACCGAGCGGAAAGGTGCTTGGCGGTCTTCTTCCCTTCCTATCTATTTGGCGATAATCGGCCGCAGACAGTTTCGCGGCCGCCCTCCTACTCTCACAGAGCAACTAGATTGGCGCAGATTTGAGCCGAGCTGCTTCACTTTGACGGAGTGAGAGTTGACGACAACTTCTTCGACCTCGGCGGGCACTCTCTGCTCGCGGTGAAAATGTTCTCTCGGATTCACCGGCGTTCGGCCGGAGCATCCCCTTCAGCGTGTTGCTCCAGCGATCTACTATTGCCTATCTCGCACCACTGCTCTATTCACAGCTCACCATTATCTAGTTCTCTCTAATCATTAGTCGTCTCGTTTCGAACTATCTATTCTCTTCCCCCTATTTTTTTTATTCACGATCTCGGCGCCGAAGTGTGACGTTCATCGAGCTCGCCTAGCATCTTGACACAGACCATGTCGTCTACGGCATCCAACCGCATCGCAGTGTATACTTACCCCGCTCTCCATTGCCGCCATGTCGTAGCGCCTTGTCTCCTATATTCGCCTAGTCTTTCCGAGCGGTCCCTTTGGTGCTTGGTGGGTTCTGTTCGGGCGCAATCATCGGCGTTCAGATTGCGGACAACTGCGCGCGAGCGCAGCACGTCGCTCTCCTGGTGGTCTTCTACTACTGTTCCCAGAAGTGTCCACCTTTCTGATGGGGTTCCTCTAGAACCTACCCTCTTGTATCTTCTATCTTCTCCATACGAGTTTGCGCAACAACTTTGAAGGTCGCCAGCAAAGTGCGCCTGTGTATCACCCTCCTATCTCACGCCTCGGCGAAGGCAGCTTCAGGGTGGACCTCTCGGCTTGTGCTCTACCCCAATCTCGTGTGATCGGCTTCGTGACTTCGGCTACGCCTTGCTGGGTACCGATTCGTCCCGTAACATCCTATCCTTCTTTCGGCTCGCACCCGTCGTCTGTGTGTATCGCACCCTTCCAAGTCCATTGGGTGTTACCTCATCGCCACCAGCTCGCTCTTCATCGAGACCATTCCGGTTCGCACTACACTGTTTCAAGCGCTCTTCGTCGTTCTGCTCTCACACCCGTTTTAGCAAGTTTCCGGCGTCACGACTCCCAGCGACCCATTCAACAGAACAGTCAGCCCGCATCAAGGTAACCGTCATTTCCCTTTGGCATTCCCGCCTATTTGGCGATAATCGGTAGGACTCTCGGCTCGCCATCGGACAGCCTCGCACAGGAAAATGACATGAGTGATGGCTCCGGCGCAGAGGCTCGGCTTTGAGCGAGCTCGGCCGAGACAAGGCGTCGTGGCGCGACACCTTGCTGAGCGTGCTTTCGGCGTGGAACCGCAACCAGGTCTGGAAAATCGTGACCTTGATCATGGTGATCTGGATCGTCGGCGGCACAGCACTCCACTTCGCGGAGCGTGGCACGAATCCAGCGTTCGCGACCTGGCGCGAGTCCCTCTGGAACGTCTGGGTCACCCTTTTCAGCGGACTCAACGACGCGCCCAACACTCCGGTTGGGCGGCTCGTGGTTTCCGCCGTGCTTGTCCTCGGTGTCGCCTTGGCCGGTTTGTTCACGGCCAGCGTGGCGTCCATCCTGATCGAACGCTCACTAAGGAGTCGTGAGGTGTCCAATCTTGAAATGTCTGGCCATCTGGTGCTGTGCAACTGGTCGCCGCGAGCCCTAGACTGGATACGCGAAGTGCACAGCGGAATCGTCACCGACAAGCGGCCAGTCGTGATCGTTCACGACACACCCGACGAAGTCGTGCTGCCTGACAAACTGGATGAAACCGCCTTCAACGACGTCTATATCGTCAAAGGCGACCCAGCCAACGAAGTGATCCTGCGTCGCGCCAAAGTTGCGCAAGCGCATTCCGTCGTCATCTTGTCGGATGACCGCCAGGACCAGCACGCCGACGGAAAAACCATCGTGTGCTGCATTGCCGTCAAGAACGTTTGCGTGGAAGAGCGCCAGCCAAACATCGTGGCCGAGTGCCGGGATCCGAAGTACCGGCCGCACATGCTCAAGTCGGGTGCCGATGAAGTCATCTCGGCCGCCGACTTCGGATTGCGGCTGATGGCACGTGCCTCGCTCTTTCATGGCATGACGCGCGTGTATCAAGAGCTGCTATCGGTCCGGCGCGACGCCAACGAGATGTACCTGGTGCCGGTGCCTGCCCAACTTGTCGGGATGGATTTCGTCGCAGCGGCAAATGTGTTCCTGCCCGATCGCACGAATATGAAGGCGTGCCTTCTCATCGGGCTCTATCGCGGTGAAACAATGATGCTCAACCCGGTTGGCGAGGAAGCGGGACCGTTGCGCGACGGCGATGAGCTGATTCTGCTGAGCCAGAATCTGCCGGATCTGTCGCGGCTGCAGCCGCCCGACGCCGCATAATTTCAGCCTCAGGGGGAGGGCAGATGCAGCGCGTCATCATCGTCGGACTTCTTTCGGTTCTCTCGGTTGGTCAGGGCGTGATGGTCGCCCAGAGTGTGAGCGACTCGGCCCTCGGGGCCTGGACGCTGAATCACGCGAAATCGACCTTCAGCGGCGCCGTGCCGGAACGGCGTGTCACGAAGTTCGAGGTGGTAGGCGATGCCATCAAGGAAACCACCTACACGATGAGCAGCGACCAGCCAAGCGTCCTCGTCGAGTACACCGCGCGATTCGACGGCAACGACTATCCGATCTCGAATTCCATTCTGAGCACGGTGTCACTGAACCGCGTGGACGACCGCACGGTCGAGCGGACCGGCAAGATTCGGGGGCAGGTCGTGGAGACGGAGACCCGAACCGTCTCAGACGACGGCAAGGTGTTGACGGTTACGACCAAAGGCAACAGGGACGGCACGGAGTACTCGAGCGTTCAGGTTTACGATCGACAACCATGACCGGACGTCCTGTGGTGTCCGTCGCCGACGAAGCGACGATGCTAACAACGAACCGCCCAATTAAATATCTCATCCAAAACAAGCTACAACAGCACCGCAAATACACATACTTACATAACATACCACTGCACTTGCTCCACCACCATCGATAGAGCGAGAGAAAGAAGCTGTTTGTGATTGACGTGGTCATCGCTCAACCACAGCATCGTTGGGCGTACGACAGCGAGTTGCACGTAGACAATGCGCCCAGTGAGACGTAGTCCGGCTCCGAGTTAGTGACATCGTCATACGTCAGTTGTACAGGGAGAGGACGCCACCAGGTCAGCGCTGACGTCGATACGCGAAGAGGTTGGTCGAAGAGACTTCGCTGAATGTCGAGAGAACGGTCATGACGTCTGGCGCGATGCTGAAACTTGTGACCGTTCGTCCAGAGAAAGACAGGATCATCTCGGGATCGCCGGCCGCGCGTCACGTGTCACTCAAGGCCGTGCGCAGCAGACAATCGTTGCCTGCAGGCGCGCGACCAATCCAGTAGACAGCGCGGCCATCAGGCGAGAAGTAAGGGCCCGTTGGAGACGAGATCGCTGACACAACTTGCCACGGATACCCGCCATTCGCGTCAATAATACAGATGTCGGAGCGGACGTCCCGACTCACCCTGAACGCAATGAACTTTCCGTCGGGCGACAGGTCAGCACCATATGTCCGCCGGGTGGAGCTTCCGAGTTTGGTCAGCGCGACCGGCGCAGTGTCATCGACGCGAACGATCCACAGCACGGCTTGCGAAGACATGCCGCCGGCACCCGATGAGAAGACAATCGCCGAAGGGCACGGGATTTTGAGAACGAACAGCAGGACCCAGGGTCCCCGGGGACCTAGCCGGTCAATATCGCGGCCCAGTATACCGCAGATCGCGTCGCGGCCGATTACATTGACCTATCTCTGTGTATCGATTTTCACATCCCCGTCACACAATTGGCGCCAGCCCCATTTACGGGAAGCGTCAGCGACGGCATGAAGCGGCGGGTTCTGTTCCTCCAGCGCAAACACCTCGCCATTCTCGACCGCTTCAGTAAACCAAGACGGCAAGCCTGCGAGCTGCCGGGCATCTGATCGCGCTGAAGATCCTCTCTCGCGAGGATGTCAAACGCCGCAGAACCTGGTGGACCTTCCGGCGCTTCTGTGAGTGCCCTCGCCCGCGACGTTCGACCGAGCACGCGGATCGCTTGTGCTGTTGAGAGCCCGTGGATATCATCGAGGCCGCGACTCATTCCGGAGTTGCAACCGATCGTCAATCGGGCTTGACGCCACCATGGCACTCTCCGCGGGTAGCCGACTTGGTCCGTTCTAGATCGACGTCGCCCTGGGTACCGGCGGAATGGGCGAGGTGTATCGAGCCCGCGACACACGGCTCAATCGAACCGTTGCCGTCAAGGTCCTGCGGGACTGCGCCGGTGCCAGCGCGGATGCGCGGCAGCGCTTCGAGCGCGAAGCGCGCACCGTCTCCAGCCTGAATCACCCCCGCATCTGCACGCTCTTCGACGTCGGCCAGCAGGACGGGATCGATTTCCTGGTGATGGAGCTTGTCGAAGGCGAAACGCTCGCGGCCCGGCTCGAGCGAGGCCCGCTGCCGCTCGACCAGGCCCTCTCGGCTCTGCGCGCGAGATGGCCGAGGCGCTCTATCACGCGCATCGCCGCGGCGTCGATCCACCGCGATCTCAAGCCCTCGAACGTGATGCTGACGAAGAGCGGCGTCAAGCTGCTCGACTTCGGTCTGGCCAAGGTCCGCCGCGAGACGCACGGGCGATGGTCGGCGCGGTCGGGGCACTCGACACACGCCCCATGCAGGCAGGGCCGATCATCGCAAGAAGGGACCCTGCTCGGGACGGTGCAGTACATGGCGCCTGAGCAGATCGAGGGCAAGGCGGTGGATGCGAGAATCCGACCTGTTCGCGTTCGGCGCCGTTCTGTACGAGATGGTGACCGGGCGGCGGGCCTTCGATGGCGAGAGCCCGGCCAGCCTGATTGCGGCTATCCTCGGTTCGGAGCCGCCCCTCGTCTCGACCGTGCAACCGATGGTGCCAGTGGCCCTCGATCGACTCGTGCGCGGGTGCCTCGCGAAGGATCCCGACGATCGATGGCAGGACGCACGCGATCTCCGCCGCGCGCTGGACCAGATCTCTGATGAGTCGGGACAGACGTCACGCGCGGCGACCGCTCTCGCACATGAGCCCGCGCCCGCACAGCCACGCCGGAGCGTGGGACGCGTCACGCTCCTCGTCGGCCTTGCGGCCACACTCGGGCGCTGCGCTTGCACTCTGGCGCCCCCTTTCCTCGACGGCGCCGCGCCCTCTGGTCCGCTCCGTCATCCCAATCGCGCCCGCCGAAGAGCTCGCATGGGGCAACCGGCCGCACGTCGCCATCTCGCCCGACGGTGGTCGAGTGGCCTTTTCGGGAACGCAGACGGGGAGGAGGCAAATCTACCTCCGGGCGCTCGACCGCCCTGAGGCGGAGCCTATCCCTGGAACCGAGAATGGCACGCAGCCATTCTTCTCGCGCGACGGGGAGTGGCTCGGATTCTGGGCCGAGGGAGCCTCAAGAAAGTCGCGTTGACCGGAGGGGCGCCAGTCACGCTGTGTTCTCAGTGCGGCGATTTCGGCAGCAGCTGGAGCGCCAATGACACCATTGTTTCGGGGGCAGGCTCTCGAGGCCTTGTGGGTGTTTCTGCTGCGGGAGGCACGGGAAGCCAACTGACCGAGGTCGATAAGGTCAGAAGAGAAAGGACGCTCCGCTTCCCCGAGGTACTGCCTGGCGGCAAAGCGGTCGTCTTCACCGCGGCAGGCTGGGACGAAGCGACGTACGACGATGCGCGCATCGAAGTGCTCTCCCTGGAGACCGGCGAGAAAAAGGTTCTCATCAGCGGAGGCGCTTACGCTCGTTACGCGTCCAGCGGACACTTGATCTACAGCCGTGCCGGTTCGCTCTTCGCGGTGGTGTTCGACCCTGTCCACCTCGAAGTCAAAGGAGCTCCAGTTGCGGTCCTCGAAGGTGTTGCCACGCAGCCGTTCGGTGGCTCGGCTCAGTTCGCGCTCTCCGGCGACGGAACCCTCGTGTATGCCCCGGGCCGTGCGATGGGCATCAATAGCCGCCTGGTCTCGGCGGATCCGTCGGGGACAAATCGAAGCTCTGGGCGACATCACCCGAGCGTTCCAGATGCCCCGGCTTTCGCCCGATGGGCAGCGCGTGGCCGTCACCGTTGACGGTGCGATAGCTCACCTCGCCGTGTATGACGTCGCGCGCGGCATCCTGACGCGGCTCACGCAGGAAGAGGAAAACGTCTGGACCAAGGCCTGGACGCCGGACGGCAAGCGGCTGGGGTATTCGCTTGGCGCATTCGGCGGCTCGGGCAGTTTGCGCTGGCAACTCGTGGATGGAAGCGCACCTCCCGTAGAGCTCGCTCGAGGCACCCTGGATGGGTCGTGGTCACCGGACGGGAACAGCCTGGCCTTCGTCCGTCCCGAATCCCACGACGCAACTTGACCTCTGGCTCCTTCCCATCCAGGGGGAACGCACGGCACGCCCCCTCCTTGCCGAGCGGTTCGATCAACATTCACCGGAGATCTCACCCGACGGCCGGTGGATGGCCTATGTCTCGGAGGAATCTGGCCGACCGGAAGTCTTCGTGCGAGCGTTCCCCGGTTTGGGACAGAAAGTACAGAATCTCCGCAAACGGCGGGCTCTTTCCCAGATGGTCTCGCGATGGAGGCGAGCTGTTCTACAGCGAGCGTCCGAACAGGCTGATGGTTTCCCAGATTCGAACCCGCCCGACATTGTCCGTGTCGAAGGCCGCGATTGCGTTCGAGGACAAAGAGGGCCGCTACCTGAACGCCGGCTACGATGTGGCGGCCGACGGGCGCTTCCTGCTCGTAGAGCAGAACGACACCTATCCCCGGCAGCTCAATCTCATTCAGAATTTCCTGGAGGAGGTGAAACGCCTGGCGCCGCACTGAGCCCGAGCGAGGGCGTTCGGTGGGGCGGTTGCACTTCCGCGAGGGACCCATACGCGAGGCTTGGTCCGCGCGGCGGATTGCGTAGGGCCTGTGGGCCGCGATAGGCTCCACTCGGGAGGAGCGAACCGCAGATGGCTTCGAACGTGTCCCGCGCCAGCGGAATCGCGCTCCTGGTCCTGTTGGCGACCGTCCACGTCGCCGCTTCACAGACCTTCCTTGGCGGCATCCGCGGCGCAGTGCGCGACGCATCCGGCGTCCTGCCAGGCGGTGAGGTCACGCTCACCAACGAGGCCACCGGCGCGACGTGGACGACCACCACCAACGACGCCGGCGAGTACACATTCCCGAACGTTCTGCCGGGCACCTACTCGCTGGCGGCCTCGCTGGCCGCGTACAGGAAGTTCGAGAGCCGCGGCCTCGTCATCGGCACTCAACAGTTCATGGTCGTCGATGTGGTCCTCGCGGTCGGCCCGATCGTGGAACAGGTCATTGTCACAGGTGCGACGCCGCTCGTCGATCGCGCCAGCGCGTCAGTCGCGTCGCTCATCGACAAGGCGACCCTCGACACCCTTCCGTCTTCGGGACGCAACCCGTTCTCCTTTCTCGACGACGATCCCGAATGTCATCCCTGTTGGCGATCCGCGATTTCACCCGTATGCAGGATCAGAACACGTCGTCGCTTCTTGGCGATCGCTGGAGGACCGCCGCGCGCCAACACGTATTTGCTCGACGGCGCGCCGATCACGGACCTGCTGAATCGCGCCGTGATCATCCCGTCGGCTGAAGCGCTCGAAGAGGTCAGCGTTCAGGTCCACACGTATGACGCGTCGTTCGGGCGAACCGGAGGAGGCGTCTTCAACTCCACGCACAGGTCCGGAAGCAATATCTGGCACGGCAGCGCGCTCGTCCGGAGTCGGCCGGACTGGGGCAGTTCGAATCGCTTCTTCGCCGAGCAAGCCGGAGATCCCGAAGCCGGAGAGCTACAACTACGTGTGGGCTGGCTCTGCCGGCGGGCCTATAGTCCGCCAATCGCACCTTTTTCTGGGCAGCCACCGAGGGCTATCGCACGAGCACGTCGTAGACAGCGTGCTCACGTGGCCCACGGAGTTGGAGCGCCGCGGAGACTTCTCGCAGAGTGTCGACGCCGCCGGACGCCTGATCGTCATCTACGACCCGCTGACGACGCGGCCGAACCCGAAAAACCCTGAAAAATTCATTCGGATCCGTTTCCTGGCAATGTCATCCCGTCCGAGCGTATTGACCCGGCGGCGCGCGAGATTGCTCCGCTACTTTCCGCTGCCAGACG
This sequence comes from uncultured Acidobacteriota bacterium, assembly GCA_963802675.1. GTDB lineage: Bacteria > Acidobacteriota > Vicinamibacteria > Vicinamibacterales > UBA2999 > JACCSI01. The sequence goes on along the minus strand of CAWDJL010000009.1, from coordinate 147,700 downwards.
CAGGCCAGACGGGCCACGCGCGCTGCGTCCAGTGGTCGATCGCGCCAATCAATCTCACGACGAGGCTCGATCATCGATTCGGTGGCGGGCACAGCATCGCAGGCACGTACGCCTGGTACAAGTCCACGGAGCCCTTCCCGCTCTTCTATGACGGCCTGCCGTCCGATCCCGGCCTTTTCCACGCTCCTGCGCGACGTGCACCTCACCGGCATCAGCAACCTGTTCACGCAGGGGAATTCCACCGTCTACGAAGTCCGCTACGGTTTCCTGCGGTTCACCAACGACGGCCGAGTGTCCGGTTTCGATGTCTCGAGCCTCGGCTTCGCGCAGCGGTTCGCGACTCAGGTACCGGTCCACGTATTTCCGATCGATCACCCTCGCGGGATACGACTCGCTCGGCGCCGGTGCCTCCGGCGACCAAACGCTGCCCTCGCAGACGCTGAATGCCACGATGACCCGGCTGATCGGGCGTCATACCATTAAAGTCGGCGGCGACTTCAGGCGGTTGGGGCTCGAGCTCCACCAGCCCGGGACGAGCGGCAGCTTCAATTTCAACCGGGCCTTTACACAGGGGCCCGACCCCAACGTGGCAGCGACCAATGCGGGCGATGCCATCGCCAACCTCCTGCTGGGATTTCCTGCGGGCGGCAGTATCCAGGTCGGCACACCGCAGCGCTTCGTCGTCCGCTACTACGCGGGTTACGTCCACGACGACTTCCGCGCCAGCTCGAACCTGACGCTGAACCTCGGTCTGCGGTACGAATTCGAGCAGGGGCTCCGCGAATTGAACAACCAGTTCACGGTCGGCTTCGATCGTGAGCGGCGCTTTCCGGTGCAGATTGCCGGACTCGATCTCAGGGGCGGATTGATGTACGCGGGCGTCGACGGCTACCCGACGCATCAGTCGAACCCGACGCGGGCGAAGCTCGGGCCGCGCGTTGGTGTTTCATGGGCGATTGGTTCTCGCACGGTCGCGCGCGGAGGATACGGGTTGTTCTGGGGACCGCATCAGTTCCAGATTCCCAGCGAGAACACACTCGGAACGCGCGGATTCTCGTCGACGACGACCTTTTTTGCCAGCGCGGATGGCGGGCTGACGCCGTGCGCCGGCTGCGCGCTTGAGCGATCCGTTTCCTGCCGGCATCGAGCGGCCACAGGGCAGCGTGCTGGGGCTGGCGACAGGCGCGGGGGGCGACATTCACTTCAACGATCAGTTCCGACAGTCCCCGTACATGCACAAGTTCTCGATCGACCTGCAACGCGAGCTTCCTCACGCGATCGCGCTCAGCGTCGGCTATGTGGGGAGCCATCCTGGAACGGCTGGACGTCGGCGGCACGATCCAACAGCGCGATCAACATCAATCAGCTCGATCCCGCTTTCCAGGCGCTCGGGTCGGCGCTTCAGTCGCCCGTGCCCAATCCATTCTTCGGGAACGCGGCTTTCGGCGCGTTCAGCACCCAGCCGACTATTGCGCGCGGGCAGCTCCTGCGTCCGTACCCGCAGTTCGGCAACGTGTTTGCCCACCAGCTCAGTGCGGGGAGGGCTCGTTATCACTCTGTCGTGCTGGAGGCCCCCGGCGGTTCCGCCACGGGTGGGGTGGACGCATCAACTACACCTGGAGTCGCGCCGAAGACAACATCGTCGGCGAGAACAATTTCTTCTCGAACCGTGGAGGGGCTGCGCAGCTCGTCCTGAACAACTACGACCTCGACGCCGAATTCGGGCGCTCGCTGCTGGACGTGCCGCATCGGCTGAATGCGAGCGGCACGATCGAGCTGCCGTTCGGCGAGGGCAAGCGGTGGCTGAACGGCCCTGGACTTCCAAACGCGCTCTTCGGGGGGTGGGCGGCAACGCTGATCGGCTACGTCCAGAGCGGCTTTCCGATCAGGGTCGTGCAGGACAACAACAATTCCGGCCTGTTCGGCAGCAGCCAGCGACCGAACGTGGTGCCCGGCGTGGAGCCGTTTTCATCCAGCGGAGTACGACGCAAACCTGCAGATGTGTTCGCTGGCTCAATCCCGCTGCGTGGTCATCAGCGGCGCCGTTCACCTTCGGGAACGCGCCGCGCGTGGATCCTCGAGTTCGAACGGCGCACGAACGAACTGGGACCTCGCCATCGAGAAACGGCAACGGGTTCGACACGGCACGCTCATCGCGCGCGCCGAGGTGCTGAACGCGTTCAATCATGTCGATTTCATCGGGCCCATCATCCAGTGGGGCAGGTCCGACTTCGGTCAGATCCTCTCGGAGGGAGGCTTCCCACGCACGTTGCAGCTCATGCTGCGATGGCAGTTCTGAGTGCCGGAGGAGGGGGTCGAACCCACACGCCCGTAAAGGGCACGGGATTTTGAGTCCCGCGCGTCTGCCAGTTCCGCCACTCCGGCACCTCGTCCGCCTCGCGGAAATCCCCGGGTTACTTCCGTCGCGGATTTCGCTATTCTATCGCGGCTGTCCCCTTGCACCTCTGCCAAGGGCGATGCCATCATCAACACGAGTCTTCTGGAGGTTGTCGGTTCGATGCGCAGATCCCTTCGCGATTGGACATTCGCGGCCGCAGGCGCCGCACTCATGGCCGTTGTCTTCTACACCGCGCTGCCGCTTGAAGGGCAGACGCCGGCCCCCCGCATTCCTCGCGTCGCCGGAAAGCCAGACCTCAACGGTATCTGGCAGGCGATGAACACGGCCAACTGGGACCTCGAACCGCACATGGCGCGTCCCGCACTCGCGATGCGCCCGGGGCCGATCGTGCCGGTGCCAGCGAAGGAAGTGCTGGCCTTCGGAGCGGTGGGCGCCGTGCCAGGCGGCCTGGGGGTGGTCGAAGGCGGCGAGATTCCGTACACACCCGAGGCGCGCAAGAAGAAAGAGGAGAACCAGGCGAACTGGTTATCACGCGATCCGGAGATCAAGTGCTATCTGCCGGGTCTGCCGCGCGCGACGTACATGCCGTTCCCATTTCAGATTTTCCAGAGCGACAAGGCAGTCGCGATTGCGTATGAGTACGCCGGCGCCTATCGGAACATCTACCTCAAGGATCCTGGTCCGCCGCAGGTCGACTCGTGGATGGGGCAGTCAATCGGGAGCTGGGAAGGCGACACGTTCGTGGTCGTCGCCAACGGCTTCCACGACCAGAGCTGGTTCGATCGGGCCGGCAATCATCATAGCGAAGCCCTGAAGGTCACCGAGCGTTACACGATGACGGATCCCGATCACATTCGCTACGAAGCGACGATCGAAGATCCCAAGACATTTACTCGGCCATGGAAGATCACGATGCCGCTCTATCGTCGCGTCGAGTCCGGCGCCCGATTGGGGCAGTTCAAGTGCGTCGAGTTCGTCGAAGAGTTGATGTACGGCCACCTGCGCAAGGAGCCCGTCAAGTAGGGCGGGGCTTCAGCCGCGCAATTCGGAGGAGCTAATGAATTGGTTTTCACGCTCGGCACTGGCCTTTGTGGCCGCTTCGGTCGCGGCTGGTGCGCTTGGGTTGACGACGCTCGAAGGGCAGGCCCCGGCTGGTGTCGCCAAGCCGTGGACGTTGCCGAGAACGCCGGACGGCAAACCCGACTTTCAGGGGAATTGGAGTAATGCAACGCTGACGCCGCTCGAGCGCCTCGGCAAGCAGGAGATGATCCTCACCGACGAGCAGGCGGCCGCGATCGAGAATCGCACGAAGCAAGTCGCCGAGTTCCGCGATGCGCCAAGCGACCCCAACCGCCCGCCACCGGCGAAGGGCGGCGAACAGCGCGAACTCCCCCCGGGCGAGCCCACCTTCATCGAGCGCATCTCGCAGCAAGCGGGCGGCGCGGTTGGCGGCTACAACAACTTCTGGCTCGATCCGGGTGAGCGCGTGCTGCGAATCGACGGCAAACCGCGCAGCGCCATCGTCGATCGATCCGCCCGATGGTCGGATTCCAGCACGCACTGAAGCCTTTCGGAAGGCGTCAACGGAGCGTGCGGCCGCCAGAAAGAAATTCGGCGAGTTCGATCACCCCGAGGTGCGCGGCCTCGCCGAGCGCTGCCTCATGTCGTTCGGCTCCAACGCCGGCCCGCCCATGCTGCCGAACTACTTCTACAATAACAACTACCAGATCGTGCAGGGCAAGGATCACGTGATGATCATGACCGAGATGGTGCACGACGCCCGCGTGATTCGGATGGGCGGCACGCATATTCCCAAGCACGTTCGTCCCTGGATGGGAGACTCGATCGGTCGCTGGGAAGGTGACACGCTGGTTGTGGAGACCACGAACTTTCATCCGCTCCAGATGTTCCAGGGCGCGTCGGAGAATCTCACAGTTATCGAGCGGCTGACCCGAACCGGTCCGGACGCGATTCGCTATCGATTCACGATCGAGGATCCGACGGTGTTCACCGCGCCGTGGACGGGGGAGCTCGTCTTCAATCGGACCGACGAGATGATCTACGAGTACGCCTGTCACGAAGGCAACTACGCGCTGATGAACATTCTCAGCGGCGAGCGCGCGCGCGAACGAGGTCAGACCGACCAGAAGAAACAGTAGGAAGGGCCATGACTCATCATCCTGTCGGTCGCGCGGGCGGTGTGCTGGCGCTGGCGGCCGGCGTCGCGCTGTTCACGTATGCGCCCACGTCAGCTCAGGCGCCGTCGGGTATCGCCAAGCCGTGGACGATGCCCCGCACGGCCGACGGCAAACCCGACCTGCAAGGGAGTTGGAGCAACGCCACGCTGACGCCGCTCGAACGTGCCGAGGGAACGCCGCTCGTCATGACCAAAGAACAGGTCGTGGCGCGGGAGAAGGGCTTCGCCGAACGCGTCGAGCGGCTGGCGGCCGACAGCGACCCGAACCGGCCGGCGCCCCCCAAGGGCGGCGACGGTTCCACCGGCGCCGCCGGCATGGTTGGCGGTTACAACAACTTCTGGATCGATCCGGGCGACCGTGTCGCCGTCGTCAACGGCGAGCCTCGCGCCTCGCTGATCGTCGATCCTCCGAATGGACGCGTCCCTCCGACCACCCCCGAGGCCCGACAGCGCGGTCAGGCGCGGTTGGCGATGGCGAAGGGCCGTGGGCAATACGATCATCCGGAGCTCAGGCCGTTGGCTGAGCGCTGCCTGATGTCGTTCGGCTCGAATGCGGGTCCGCCGATGCTGCCGAACTACTTCTACAACAACAACTACCAGATCGTGCAGTCCAAGGACCACATCATGATCCTGGTGGAGATGGTGCACGACGTCCGTGTGATCCGGATTGGTGGACAACGGCTGCCCAAACACGTGCGCCCCTGGATGGGTGATTCGATTGGACGGTGGGAAGGCGATACCCTGGTGGTCGAGACGACCAACTTCCACCCCATGCAGCAGTTCCGCGGAGCGTCGGAGGACCTCAAGGTAACCGAACGGTTCACCCGCACCGGGCCGGACCAAATCCTCTACAAATTCACGATTGATGACCCGACGACGTTTACGGCTCCGTGGAGCGGCGAGGTTCCCTTCAACCGCACCGAGGAGTTAATCTATGAGTACGCCTGTCATGAGGGGAACTACGCGCTGTCGAACGTTCTGAGCGGTGAGCGCAATCGTGAGCAGCGCGAGGCTGAGAAGAAGAAAACGCAGCAGCAACAATAGATGGACGGAAGAGCAATGATTACGGAAAAGGCACACGCTATGCGAATGACAGCTTCACTGTTCGTGGCCGGGGTCCTGTTGCTCGCGGCAACGATGCCTGTCCGCGGGCATCATGCCTTTGGGGCGGAGTTCGATCCGGATGCGCCGATCCGCTTGCAGGGCAAGGTCGTCAAGCTCGAGTGGGTGAATCCCCATGCCTGGATTCACATCGAGATTAAAAAGCCGGACGGCGCGGCCGAGGTATGGATGGTCGAGGGCGGCACTCCCAACACCCTGCTCCGCCGCGGCCTGACGCGTGACTCCTTGACGATCGGCACCGAGTTGGTCGTTGATGGGTATCAGACCAAAGACCACTCGCTCAAGCGCGCCAACGGACGCGACGTGACCTTTACCGATGGCCGCAAGATGTTCATGGGGTCGTCCGGGACCGGTGCGCCGCGTGACGGACGCGACCCGACCGAGGCGGGCGCCAAGAAGCCGCCTCCGGTTCGTTAAGTAGAGTTCCAAAAGTTCCAAAGTTCCAGGGTTCCAAGGTTCCAAGGTTCTACGGTTCGAAGGGTTCAAGTTTCGCAGCGGCCAAGTTCGCGGAACTTTGGAACCTTGGAACCTTGGAACCTTGGAACTTTTTGTTTAGAGAGGGAGTTGTGACGAAAACAGTGATGGCGTTCGTGATGCTCCTGGTGCCGACACTGGCCCTTGGGCAGGGTCCCGCGCGATTCAATGTGCCGGTGGAGTACTTCACGCTGCCGAACGGACTGAAGGTCGTCGTCAGCGAGGACCGTAGCGCGCCGGTGGTGCTGGTCGAGGTCATGTACAACATCGGCTTCCGGATCGAGCCGAAAGGGCGCACCGGCTTCGCTCATTTGTTCGAGCACATGATGTTCCAAGGCTCGAAGCAGGTGAAGAAAATGGAGCACGTCTCGCTGATGCAGCAGGCCGGCGGCGTCGTCAACGGATCGACGCGTCTGGACTACACCAACTATTTTCAGGTCCTGCCGTCGAACGCCCTGGAGCTCGCGCTCTGGCTCGAAGCGGATCGTATGCGGTCGCTCGACGTGAGCGCTGAGAACCTCAAGAACCAACAGAACGTGGTCAGCGAGGAAGTGCGAGTCAACGTCCTCAATCAGCCGCATGCGGCATTCGAATGGCTGGAGATCTGGCAGCGCGCCAACACCAACTGGAACAACGCGCACAACTTCTACGGCGATCTCCAAGAGCTCGAGGCTGCGACGCTCGAGGACGTACAGAAGTTCTTTCAGACCTACTACGCTCCGAACAACGCGGTTCTGGTCGTCGTTGGCGACACTTCGGCGGCTGATGTCCGTAAACTGGCGGAAAAGCACTTCGGTGGCATTTCCCGACAGACACTGCCCGGGCCGGCCGACGTGTCGGAACCAGCCCAGAAGGAACAAAAGCACTTCACTCGCGAAGACAAGCTGGCGCGCACGCCGGCATTGGCCATCGCCTGGCATCTGCCCGAGCGCATGAGCAAGGATTTTTTTGCGTTGAGCGTGCTCGACCCGCTCATCGTCGGTGACGAGAGTGCGCGCCTTTATCAAAAGCTGGTTCGCCAGGATCGTCTGGCCATGTCCGTCATCGGTGCGTTCAACTTCCTCGGCAACAACTGGGACGTCAAGGGACCGATGCTGTTCACGATGCGCGTGGACTACCTGAACGACAAGAACGCGCAGCAGGTGCTCGATGCCATCGAGAGCGTCCTGGCGGACGTGCGGTCCAAGGGGATAACGGAGGAAGAGCTCACACAAGCCAAGACGGCCCTGCGCTCCTCGTTCCTCGAGGACATGGAGGGTGGGTTCATGCCGCGCTTCGGCCGGGCCAACCTGCTGGCCGCCTTCGCGTTGTTCGACAACGAGCCGAACCGAATCAACACGATTCTCGGCGAGCTCGACAAGGTTACGGTTGCCGACGTGAAGGCCGCCGCTGAACGATGGTTCGTGCCGGCCAATCGGACGTCGATCGACAGCCGTCCGGTGGCAAAACCGACGGCCGAAGGAGACCGGCGATGACTCGAAAGCCTTGCCTGGCGTTCCTGGCAGCCGTCGTTCTCGTTCCGTCCACGGTCGTCGCCCAGACGGCGCCCTCGGTGCGACCCGCGGTTGCAGCCGAGCGGCCGTTTGTGCCGCCGCCGCGAGTCGAGCGCACGCTCGCCAACGGCCTGCGCGTCATCGCCGTGCAGTACGCGACCGTGCCGAAAGTGTCGGTGGTCCTCACGATCACCTCGGGGCTGTCGGTCGATCCCGCTGAGAAAGCCGGGTTGGCACAGTTCGTCGCCGATGCCGTGCAGGAAGGAACCACGACCCGCGACAGCGTCAAGATCCGCAACGAGATCTTCTCGATGGGCGCGAATCTCTCGGCGTTCGCCGGGCAGGATACGTCATCCTTCACCATTCGAGGACTCGCGGACACGTTGCCGGCGATGATGACGCTTGTCGCCGACATCGTACGCAACCCCACGTTCCCACAATCGGAGATCGATCTGCTGAAGGCGAATAGCCAGCAGGCACTCAAGGCGCAGCAGGCTTCGCCGCAGGCGGTCAACAACCGGATCTATCGTCAGACATTGTTCGGCCCGCATCCGTACTCTCGGGTTGGTGCGACGCTGGAGACCGTACCAGGAATCGATCGAGCGTCCATCGTCGAGTATCACAAGATGCACTACCGGCCGAACAACGCCTTCCTCCTGGTGACGGGGGATGTCTCGGCGGAGTCGGCTTTCTCGCTGGCCGAGAAAGCATTTGGCGGCTGGGCACGCGGAACGGTTCCCGCGCCAACTGCGGCCCCGGTGCCGACGCTCAAGGGGCGGAAGATTGTCTTCGTGCAGCGTCCAAACAGCGTGCAGTCGTCGATCTCGGTTGGCAACTTCACGATTCGTCGCGCCGACAATCGCTGGCCCGTCCTGAACGTCGCCAATCAGATTTACGGCGGCGCCTTCGATTCGCGACTCGTGCGCAACATCCGCGAAGAGAAGGGCTACACCTACTCGCCACAATCTCAGTTTCAGGCGATGGGGCAAGCGGGTCTGTACCGGGCCGTGGCCGATGTGCGGAACGACGTCACCGGCGCGACGATCAAGGAGATCTACAGCGAGATCGACAAGTTCCGGGCCGAGGGTCCCGGAACGGCGGAGCTCGATAACGCCAAGGTCTACGCGCGAGGTCTGTTCTTGATTCAGAACGCGACCCAGAGCGGCCTGTCCAACACGCTGAACACGATGTACAGCTTCGGGCTACCGAACGATTACCTCGAGACGTTCCAGAAGACCGTGTCGACGCTCTCCCCAGAAGCCATCAAGACGGCGGCGCAGATGCTTCTGGGGTCTGAGGACTCCGTCATCGTGATCGTCGGTGATTACACCAAGGTCAAGGACCAGCTCGCTGAGTTCAAAGACATCGCGTTTGTCGACATCAGCGGCAAGCCCATTACTGCTCCGCAGTAGCGTACGGAGCGGCGGGTCTTTAGACCCGCCGGCAGTGCAGTGCGGTGTCGCAGGGACAGAGACGGTGGGTCTAAAGACCCACCGCTCCGTACGCGGCGATCTCTAAGAAAACCCGATCCAGCGGCCGGCCGCGGCCACGATAAACCACAGCGCGATCGACGTCAGGCCAATCGCCCTCGTAAGGGCCGTGGCTTCGCCACTGCGCAGCGCGATCCGCTTGTGCTGCGTGAAGGTGAAGAGCAGTGCGATCGGCAGCGTCGTGATCTTCACCCAGAACGAGGTGTTGTAGTAACACTTGATCGATTCCGAAAGGAACAGCGCGGTACCAGTCGTCAGCATGACCACAATCGCGGCGTTCAACCAGGGACGGGCACTCCGCGCGATGTCAGCAATCGGCTGACGCGGTCCGGCGCCCAACATCCGCAGGTCGACAATCAGAACCGCGCCGCCCAGCAGGCAGAGGCCGAGCAGGTGAACGGATTCGATGACAGGAAAGAGCCACAGCGATGTGCGAATGCTGTTGCCAATCCATGAGGCCTCACACCACTCGAAGAACGGCAGTAACGAGAAAGTTGTAAAGTCCACGGAAGCTTTCAGGACGAGACACTTGTCAGTTGACAGTTCCCAGTGGCCAGTTCAAAGAGTTGATCGGCCGAATCGATCCTTCGTAACTTTGAAACGAAAATTGACAACTGGTAACTGATGCTGTCCATGTTTACTTCTCCGCGCCGGCGATGCAGCCGGTCTTTGAACTGACAACTGGCAACTGGAAACTAATGCCCTCCATGTTTACTCCCCGTCGCCGACGACGCAGCCCGCTGCCCAGTTGATCAACGCGGGCTGGGGCTGGATGTCGCAGTCGAACCAGTTGTAGGCAATCATGCGGCCGGCGACGACGATGGCCGCCCATAAGACCAGTGAGACGATGGCGGCGACGCGGGCGGCTTTGGGAACGACCGGTGACACATCCCACTCCGAAACCGTTCGTTCCACGCGCGAATGGAACCACCACACGTTGAGCCCGGCCAGGATCAGCAGGATCACTTTGACGCGGAAGAAGATGTTCTGATAGTTCCGCACGGGAATCGCATAGAACAGCAACAACCCGGTCGTGAACATCACGGCAAAGCCGGCCTTCGTCCAGGGCAGCACGCGCGTGAGGACTTGCGAAACCGGGACGCTTCGGAGGATCAGCCCGAGTAATCGCAGATCGAGGACCACCGCGAGGCCGACGAACAGGGTCAGCGCCAGGACGTGGGTCGACTCGATCAGGGGATACATGTAGAGCGACTCGTGCAGCGCGACGCTCCACGTCGTGCTGGAGAGCCACTCCAGGAAACTCAGCAAGGACACGAAGCCTAAGTATAAACTCCCCGACATGCGAAGCCTGGGATCAGCGTTCTTGGTGACCTGTCTCGTTGTGACGATCATGAACGCCCAAGAAAAGTCTGCTGGTCAGTCGTCGGGGGCACCCGCCGCACAACCTCAGCGCATCGGGACGATGAGCGAGCTGATGGTGCACATGATTTATCCGACGTCGGATGCGGTCTTCTACATCTCGTCACGCACGCCCAAGACCGACGCCGAATGGGCGGAGCTGCAGGCGAAGACCCTGACGCTGGCCGAGTCTGCCAATCTGTTGATGATGCCAGGCCGCGCCCGCGATCAGGATCGATGGATGAGGGATGCGCGTTTGATGTTGGATGCCGGGTGGGCTGCCTTCAAGGCGGCGAAAGCCAAGGATGTCGCCGCACTCGAGGCCCTGAGCGATCAGCTCTATGAGTCGTGTGTGACGTGCCACAAGAACTATCGGCCGGACTACGGCAAGCCGAAGCCGCCAGGCGGTTCATGGCGGTAGCTGACGGTCGTCTACTGCGCTTGATAGTTCGGCCTCTGGATCTCGAGCGCGTACCTGGCGTGGCAGTTGGTGCACGTCTCGTACACCTCGGCGCCGACATCGAACACGGCCGTCTTGTCGTGCGACTCTGCGGCGCGAATCGCCCGTTGGCCGACGTCGATCAGTGCTTGCGACATCGTCATCCAATCGCCGCCATCTTTGGCACGGCTGCTCATCATGAGGAGATTTCCGGACTCGGCCACAACATACGCCGCGTTGCGCACGGCGTCCCATTCTTCCGTCGTCGCCGGCTCGATCTCGGTGATGCCGCTCGCGTCGATGATGGTACCAACTGCATCCCAATACACTTCAGCCGCAGGTTCGACGACCGATGCCATCAGTTGCTTGACGTCCGCGACTGGTCTGTACGGGGGCGGTGCTGGAGCCCCGCCGCAGGCGGAGAGGATGAGAGCGCCAAGGACCACGAACCAATGAATTCGCTGCATTGCGTCGATTCTACTTCGGGATCCACACGAGCGCGACGAGCTGCACCGACACGCCACCGCGTTTGGGCTTGACCAGGACGCGTTCGAGCGGGGTTTTGCGGGCCTCCCATTGCGATGCGATGGTCTGCAGTTCCTGTTCGAGCGCCCCTGCAATTTGATCGCGTTTTTCGCGGAGCGCTGTCACTTCGGCTTCGGCACGCGCGACGTCCTGTGCCGCACGCGTGACCCGACCGTACCCGCGAGCCGCCGTCGTGGCACGACCGAGCGTGCTGGTGCTGACGGCCTTGCGACCGAGGAGCGCGCCAAAGATCGTGGCCGCCGCCGACACTCCGGCCTGCATCTTCGACTCAGAGGCTTGTTCCTGCTCGCGCTGAACGGCCATCTCGGCGCGTCTCAGACGGTCTTCGGCGGTTGCGAGCCGCGCTGCGTATCGCTCGCGCACCCGGGCGAGCTCGGCGTCACGTTGCTCGCGAAGCGAGGTGTCGAGGCGAATGCGAAAGTCTCGCTCGCTCTCGTCCATGGCGGAGACGAGTTTCGTCAGCGGGCTTCTCGACAACTCGACCGCCTGCGAACGGGCAACCCACTGGGCGAAGTCCTTGCTCCACTGGGCGTACTTTTTCGGCGTGGACGCCACTGCGGGAAGGGGCTCGAACGCGGCGGCCTGCTGCGGTTCCCGCGTGAGTTCGTTAATCGCGAACGCCGCCGGCTCGGCGTGTTCCCAGTCGACTGGGACTGGGGCAGCGATAAATGGTGCGACGACGAGAATGTCGCGGACCTCGTCGAATCGAAGCTTGGTGTCGGAGTACGCGACCCGCGCGGCGCCAAGGAGCGCCGGCGCCCAGCGGGAGGCGGTTCCCGGTGCGAAGAACTGCGGGATAGCGGGGTCGAGCAGGGGGCGCTGAAAGCTCGACGGTGCCTGGGGTGCCGGAGGTGCCTGGGGTGCCTGATGTGCGGGTGCCTGGCGTGCATGCGGTGCGAGAGGTGCCAATGGTGCCGACATTCCAGCACTGCTGCCCGCACCAGCACCTTCGGCACCAGCACCTTTGGCACCAGCACCTTTGGCACCCGAGGCACCCTCGGCACCCGAGGCACCTTGGCGACGGTCTTCCGCCGCCGCCAGCCTCCCCAGCTCCTCCCTCCCCAGCGGGCCGCGGAGGTACGACAGTGTCCAGCGAGTCTTGAATAGTACCGGCTGGCTGTCGTGAACGTTGTGCAGCAGAAAGGTTCTCTTTTCGAGGCCTGACAACGTGCGGTCGGTGGTCGCGCGATCAAATCCGTGACCTGAGGCCGCGTTCGAGCCTTCGAGCCCGTCGAGCACACGCGCCTTGTCGCGTTCCGTCTGGAGCCGGCCCAGAAACCACGTACCGGCGTTCGACAGGGCCTTGTAATCGAGATCCACCGGATTCTGCGTGGCGAGCGTCATGCCAAGCCCAAATGCGCGCGCCTGCTTCAGCAGTGTCAGTAGTGGCGGCTTCGACGCCGGCATGGCGACCGGCGGTAGATATCCCATCATCTCGTCGATGTAGATCATGGCCCGCAGCGTCGAAGTACCCCGTTGAACCCGCATCCAGCTCACGACCTCGTTGAGCAGCATGGCCACGAAGAACATCCGTTCCCGGTCATCGAGGTGAGCGATTGACAAGACGCTGACACGCGGTCGCCCCTCGGCGGTGTAGAGCAACGTATTGATGTCGAGCGGATCGCCTTCGAGCCACACCGCAAAGTCGGGCGCGGCCAGCAGTCGGTTGAGATCGGACGCGAGCGTGAATCGATCGTCGGGAGGGTAGAAGCTGTCGAGCTCCAGCACGCCGATCCGCTGAATGGGCGGCGCCTGGACTTGCGCGATGAGCGACGGCAGATCCAGTGCCTGCTGACGCTTCCAGGACTCGCTCAGGAGTGTCGAGATGAGGATGTGCTCGCGCGTGCGCAGCGGCTCGGCGTCGATGCCCGCGAGCGTCAGGACGCTTGTGGCAGCGGCCGAGGCGCGCTCGGCGAGGAGCTCAGGATCGCTCGCGATGGCTGATGGTGGTGCCTGGAATGTCCGCAGAATCGCGATCGGACGTGCCGCTCGGCTTCCTGGCGTGTAGATGCTGAAGTGGGCCGCGTTGCGGAGTCGTGCCAGGCGGTCGCCCGCTTGTCCCCATTCCTCCAGCCCCGCCTTCCACCGGGCGGCTTCGCGTTCTGCATACGCGTCGAGGCTGACGCCCTGGAGCCTCGCCTCGTCCGGGTTCAGCCACGGCGCGAAATCTGACGGACGCAACTCGGGGAACGTCAGCAAGAGGTTGGAAAGATCACCCTTGGGATCAACGGCAATCACTGGAATGCCGTCGATGGCAGCTTCCTCGATCAGTCCAATGCCGAGGCCTGTCTTGCCGCTGCCGGTCATCCCGAGAATGACCGCATGCGTGACGAGATCGCTCGCGTCGTACAGGAGCGGCACGTTGGTCGTCTGGCCGGTTGGCAGATCGACTTGTCGTCCCAGGTAAAAGACGCCGAGCTGCTCGAAATCCATGCGACATTGATATCAAAAAAGTCGGGTAGGCCGTGGACCTTCCCGCTCCACCTGACCTCGTTACACGTCGAGGCCGACGGCGCGCATGAGGGCAATCGCGTTGCTGGACCGAACGACGCCGGGCTTGAGGCGGTAGTCGAACGACAGCACGCCGTTCTCGAAGCGATCCTCGAAGTGCACGTTCGCCGCACGCAAGCCGAGGTCGCTCGCGATCGCGGTCAGCGCGAGGTCATGCGTCGTGGCGAGCCCGATGGCTCCACGGTCGACCAGCCCGCGGAGGATCCCGGTCGCGCCCTGCAGGCGATCGTGGGAATTGGTCCCCGACAGCAGCTCGTCCAGAAGGAACAAGACGCGACGATCCCGTGCCGGCCCGCTGGTCAGCGTCACGATCTCGCTGATCCGGGTGATCTCGGCAAAAAACCTCGACCGACCCGCCTGCAACGAGTCCTGAATCCGCAGCGTCGCGCCAATCGCGAGCGGCGTGAGCGTCAGCTGCCGGGCGCGAACCGGCGCACCAGCCAGCGCAAGCACGGTATTGAGACCGACGGTCCGCAGCAAGGTGCTCTTCCCCGACATGTTCGATCCGCTGACGAGCAGCAAGTGCGGTTCGTCCTCGCCCAGTCGTACATCGTTGGCCACGGCCACCGTCATCGGCAGCAACGGGTGCGCGAGCGCGTCGCCCGTAATGCGCCGCAGGTCCCTCGTCGCGGATGACAGGAAACGGATCCTCGGGGTGTTCCGCGGCGTACGTCCCGAGCGCCGAGAGCGCCTCGACCTCCGCCACGGCCATCAACCAGACGCGAACCGCCGGACCACACCGCACACGCCACGCCTCGACTGCGAACGCCAGCTGTGTGCCGAGCAGCAGTAACGCCGAGACCGGGGCGAAAATCTGATTGTGTCCCGAGCTCAGCATCTCGACGAGACGCGCCAGCCGGTGCACTTCCTCGGCTGGGTGATGCCCGGTTGTTCGCAATCGGCCGACGATCGACGTGAGGAGCGGACTGTCGAAGGGCTCACGTTCGATCCGCTCGAGCAGCGTCGCCAGCACTCGCAGTTCCTGTTCGCGCTGCGCAACGCTGTGGCTCACGTGATGGACGGCATGCCGAAATTTGAGCGCCAACAGCCCCTGAGCGATGAGCGCCGGTACCAGAAGGTCGGGCGGTTGCGCCGTCCGGACCCACTGCACAAGTAGCGTCGTCGATGCCAGCGCCACAAGCGGCAACACCACCCGCGGCCATCGACTCGTCAGCTGAGGGGACGCCTCCGCCCACGCCAGGAGATCCTGCGTGCGCACTGCCGCCTCGACGTCCGGCCCGAGGACCGCGAGGTCCTCGCGCAGGGCGAGCCGGCCCGCGAGGTCTCGTATGGCGCTTTGCCTCGCACGGATCGTCGGTGCGTCGGCTGGCACGCGGAGCCAGTCGGCCAGAACGTCCTCACCGCTATGCGTACGCGTCGTGACGAGCAGCTCGAAAAGCCCGCCGGCGCCAAACAGATCGAGGTCTTCCGCGTACAGGTGGGAGGGATCGCGAAACCGTTCGCCACGCTCGCCGCCGCCTTGCCATCGGTCTTCAACGCGAGCAAGCCCGCGCTCATAGAACGCTGCCGCTCTCAGTGCACGATCGCGCGCGTTCAGAACGCGGGCGTGAACGAACAAGAGGGCGACAAAGGCGAGGAGTGGAATCAGCAGCCAGGGCAGGCTCGTGCGCCCGACAACGAACGCGATCCCCACACCGGCGAGGAACAGCGCGAGCCGGGCAGACGACAGCCGTCTGTGCAGGCGCTCGAGCCGATCGCCCTCGGCACGCCGCGCGGCCAGTCGCGATCGATAAGTCGCGTCTACGGCCGGACTTTTCCGTCGGCCTTCCACAGGTAGAGCGTGCGCTGGCTGTTGGCCGTGTCGGTGAAAGTGTCGACCTTGTCGGCTTGCCAGTCGCCCATGCTGAACGCATGGGACACGATGCGTGCGCCTGGCTTGAGCTGTCCAGTCAGGATCGGCCGCAGTTTGAGATTCGATGCCGACAGCAGGTAGAGCGTCACGACGGTGGCTTCGGACACGTCGGTCGCCAGCGCATCCTGCAGTTTGAACGTGACGAGGTGCGTGACCCCCGCGCGCTTGGCGTTCTCATTGGCTTCGGCAATCCGTTGCGGGTCGATGTCGACGCCCACACCGCGCGCGCCGTAGACCTTGGCCGCTGTGATCGGAATGCGGCCATCGCCACAGCCCAGGTCGTACACGAGGTCGGCCTTCGTCACCGCGGCCAATTGGAGCATCCGATCGACCACCTCTTGAGGCGTCGGCACGTACGGCGCCAGATGTGGCGCATCCAGCCGTTTCTGAGCCGGCTGGCTCGCGACGAGAGCCCCGGACGCCCCGACAGTGAGGGCGACTGCCAGGACGCACGCGACCCGGCGAGACAGCGAACGCATGCCCGCCAGAATAGCCCAACGATGCCGGCGCAGGACTGACGGCCTTTGCGACGTAGGACAAAACGACCAAGCTGAGCCGTAGATGAGCGGCATCCCGCGGTCTCGAGAATGTTTCAAGTGTCTCTTCGCTAGTTAACCGTGTGATGGATCAGGGGTTAGAGACGGAAGGCGCTCAACGTCGGCCCGATGACGCAAAAACGTCGATTTTTCGGGCATTTCCGTTGATTCTGGCCGCGGTCTGCGGTATACTTTCGAGGTCAGCATCACGGTCAGGTCCTCCCAAACACCATCCCGAAGCGAGGGGAACGTGTCATTTCAGGTTGGCGACAAGGTCATTTACCCAAACCATGGTCTGGGCGTTGTAGAAAAGATTGAGGAGAAGACGATTCTTGGCACCACCTGCGGCTTTTTCCATCTTCGCATCCTGTCGAACGAAACCACGGTCCTCGTTCCAGTGGTGAACGTCGACAACGTCGGACTGCGGCGCGCGATTACCGACGAGGAAGTCGAGCGCCTGTTCCATCTCCTCGGCGACGGCAAGATTGACAATCACCAGAACTGGAAGGGCCGCTTCAAGGACAACTCCGACAAGATGCGCACGGGCTCGATTTACGACATGGCCGAGGTGCTCAAGAGCCTGACGTTCCTCGCCAAGTCCAAGAGCCTCTCGTTCCGCGAGAAGCGCATGCTCGATCGAGCCAAGTCGCTCATCGTGTCTGAAGTGTCCGAAGTCATGCGCGAAACCGTTGCCGACATCGAGGACCGCGTCGAGAAAGCGCTCGAGCGCTGCTTCATGATGAAGGCTCGTGCGACCCAGCGTGCCACTACACGCGCGGCCACGGCCACGGCCACGAAGGCGACACCGGCCAAAGCCACGACGACGCGTGCCGCCGTTGCGCGTCGACAGGCCCGCGCATCGTAACCGCGCTTCTCGAGGCGTAACGTCCGAGAACGACGCCAGCAACCGAAATTCGCGACCCACGTTCGGGGTGACGAGTCACTCGTCCTCCCGGCGGCGGGTTGGCGACGCTTTCAGTGGACCGTGGCCCTCGTCCGGACCGTCCTCACCTACCTCATCACGTCCCTCTATGTCGTTATCGTCGGGACGTTCGCACTGCTCATTGTCGTCCCGCTCGGTTGGACCAATGTCCTCTACGAGCTCGGTCACGGCGGTGTGACGCTCGCGCTGGGACTCGCTGGCATTCGATACCAGGTGATCGGAAGAGAACACGTGCGGAAGGATCGCGCGGTGGTGTTCTGCTCGAACCATCAAAGCAACGTGGATCCGCCGATCCTCTTTCGGGCCCTGCACCGGCGGCTGCACATCCTGTATAAGGCCGAGCTCAGGAAGATCCCGGTCCTGGGTCGGGTGATCGAAGCTGGAGGGTTCATCCCAGTCCAGCGCGACAACCGGGACGCGGCGTTTGCGTCGATTGAGCGGGCGGCCGACTCGATCCGGGCCGGCAATTCCTTTCTGATCTTCCCCGAGGGCACTCGCAGCAAGACCGATGAGCTGCTCCCGTTCAAGAAGGGAGGATTCGTGATGGCGTTCAACGCCCAGGCGCCGATTGTGCCGGTTGCCATCACTGGGGGGCGCGAGGCCATGCGAAAGGGCAGTGCGGTCATTCGTCCCGTCCATGTGACCGTCCGAATCGGCCCGCCGGTCGAGACCGCTGGTCGTAACCCGGAGGAGAGGGATGCCATCATTGCGGAGGTCCGGCAGCGCATCGAGGCGCTGATCCGGGAGGGGCCGGCCTAGGCACGCCTTTTTCGCGACAGGGCCGGCATTTTTGCTCGATACTGTCGACATGGAGCTGATCGCTTCCCTCGGCCGCACGCTCGGGTTCTCGCTGACCTCGGGCGTGAATCTCTACGCGACCGTGGCCATTCTGGGGCTCGCGGTGCGCTTCGACTGGGTCTCGCTGCCGCCGCAGTATCAGGTGTTCGCCAACGACTGGATCATCGGCATCGCACTGACGCTGTACGCCATCGAGTTCATCGCCGACAAGATCCCGTACATCGACTCGCTCTGGGATTCGGTTCACTCGTTCATCAGGCCGGCGGGCGGCGCGCTCGTGGCGATCGCGACGCTTGGCGAGGCATCCCCGATGATGGAGGTGATCATCGGCCTCATCGGGGGAACCGTGGCGGCCGGCAGCCACTTCACCAAAGCCAGCACCCGAGTGGCGGCCAACGCCAGCCCCGAACCGTTCTCGAACTGGGCGTTGAGCTTCTTCGAGGATGTGTTCGTCGTTGGCCTGGGGATCCTGGCGCTGAAATATCCCGTCGTGGCCTTCATCGTCACGGTGGCGATCCTCATCATGATCGTCCTGGCGCTCCGCTGGATCATTCGTAAGCTCACCGAGCTGGTGCGCCCAGTGGCGACTGCATGAAACGCTTCCGCCCCCTCATCCCGCTGACGTTGCTGATGGCCGTGTCGGTCGTCGCTCAGCAGGGAACACCTGCGCCGACCGGCGACGAGGCGCAGGAGCGTCCTCGCTTCCGTGGCGGCGCGAACCTCGTGCGGCTCGACGCCTACGTGACGATCGACGGGACGTCGGTCAGCGATCTCACCGCGCAGGATTTCGAGGTCTTCGAGGACAACGTGGCACAGCGCGTGGAATCCTTCGCGCACATTAGTGCGCGCGGCCCGGCGCCGCCAAGCGAACGTCGCGAGCCGCAGACCGTGGCTGAATCGCGAGCCATGGCTGCCGATGCCAACACGCGCCTGTTCGTTTTGTTCCTCGACACGCACCACGTCCCTCTGTCGGGGTCGTTCCATGCCCGTAAGCCGCTCGTCCAATTTCTCGATCGAGCGATTGGCCGAGACGACATGGTGGGGGTGATGACTGATCTGATGTCGGCGCGCAACCTCACGCTGGCTCGGCGGACCGAAACCATCGAAGGCATCCTGACGGACAACTGGTACTGGGGGCAACGCGATCGCGTCGCGACGAAGGACGAGCGCGAGCAGGCCATCGAGACGTGTTATCCGAACATGGGAGCTACGGCAGGCATCGCGGAGCAGGTCATCAGTCGCATGCGCGAGCGGCAAACGCTCGACGCGATCGAAGACCTCATCGTTCATCTCGAAGGACTTCGTGAAGAGCGCAAGTTCGTCGTGATGTTGTCCTCGGGCTGGCTGATGCCGCAGCGAGACGACTCCCTGGCTCGTCGAACGCACCCCGGTGATGTCCCACAAGGCCCGCGTATTGGCGTCGGACCGGAAGGCAAGCTTACCACTCAGGATCCACGCCGGGACTCGACCGACTCGAACACGTGCGAACGCGAGCGGATGCGAGCGTCGGCTGATGACCTCGAATCGGACTTCATGCGCTTATTCCAACGCGCCAACCGCGCCAATGTGAGCTTCTACACGGTCGATCCGCGCGGTCTGGTGGTGTTCGACACCGATCTCACGCAAAAGCCTGTGAGTCTGGAAGAAGACAACCGGCGGCTGATGTCGCGTCAAACGTCGCTGCGGACCTTGGCGGAGATAACTGATGGCTTCGCCATCCTGAATACCAACAACATGACGCCAGGTCTCGACCGGATCGTTGCCGACACCAACTCGTACTACCTGCTCGGCTACTACTCCACGAACACCCGGCTTGATGGTAAGTTCAGGAAAATCAGCGTCAAGGTGAAGCGGCCCAACGCCGACGTTCGCGCCCGGCCTGGGTATCTGGCTCCGACGGAGGCCGACCTGGCCTCGTCTCGCGTGGATGCCCTGATGAATGGCGCGCCGCCGGGACACTCCACCGCCCCCAAAGAGTTTGCGCGGACCCTCGAACGTCTAACGCCGACGCGCGGGAATCTCCCGGTTCGAATCCAGGCGGCTGCCGCACCATCACGCATCTGGGTGACGGCCGAGCTCGACCCGACGACCCTGAAACTGCCGGAGTGGCAGAAGGGAGGGCGCGCCCGCGTGCTGATGGAACACGAGAGCGGCGCCGCGCCACCCATTGAACAGCTCATCACAGTGGACGCCGGTCAACGTGCGTTTGACGTGACGCTCCCTCCAGGTGCGACGGTGGCGCCCGGCCGCTATGTCGTTCGCCTGCAGCTCACGCCCGCAGCGGGCTCGGTGGCAATCCAGGCGACGGCCGATGTCGTCGTGCCGGACGCTGATGCGCTGATCAGCCCAAGCGGCTTGGTCTTGCGCCGCGGACCGTATACCGGCTTGCAGTTCGTTTCGACTGCCGACCCACGGTTCCGTCGGACCGAGCGGCTGCGCATCGAGGTGCCACGGCTGGCGACCGACGGCACCGTAGCGGCCCGGCTACTGGGTCGTGATGGCCAGCCATTGGCGTTAGCAGTCACGGTGTCCGAACGCACCGATGAGGCGTTGGGGCTCCGGCTGATTGTTGTCGAAGTGCCGCTGGCCGCACTCGCGCAAGGCGACTACGGACTCGAGGTCACGCTCGATGCCAACGGTAAGAAACAGGGAACGACGTACGGGTTTCGGCTGGTACCGTAGCGAAAGTTACAAGTTACAAGTTGCAAGTTACAAACGGGCGCACAACGGTCAACGGCTCGAAGCTTGAACCAGAAAACTCTGAACTCAACTTTGAACTTGTAACTTGTAACTTGTAACTGACACAGTCCTACAGCGTCTTCAAGTACTCGATCAGCGCGTGTCTGTTGGCGTCGGTCTGAATCTGCCGCCAGAAGTCGTGACCGCCGTTGCCAGACCCTTCGCGCCCGCTATTGAACCAGTTTCGGTTCGAGCCAAACTTCCGGAGGAGCTCCACCTCGCCCGCGCGTTCGTGAGCGGGATCGCGAAACAGCTGCTGTCCGACACGCTCGCGATCGAACTGGCGCGCGGCCTGCACGTCGAAGATGCGTGGCCGCTCTGATACGGGTCCGAGCAGGTGGTGCAGCGTGGGCACGCTGCCATTGTGGAGATACGGATAGTTGGCCCAGACCCCAGTCAGCGGGGTGGCTGCATAGCCGTGGCTCTTGATCAGCGCCCCTTCCGCGGCAATGGGGCTGCTTGCGAACGCATCGATGAATGCGTCCGAGACGACGCGTAGTCGAGCGCGGTCCGTGCCGACGTCGGCGTGAACGCCAGGCCAGTCCACGTTGCCCTGGCCATCGTATCGACCATGACAGCGATGGCAGCCGATTCGCGGCGAGTAGAACAGGTCGCGGCCTCGTGCCGCGAGTTTCGGGTCGATGCCATACGGATAGCGTGGCGGCCGTAGGTGACGGATGACCGAATCGAACTCGCCTTTGATGGTCGGGATGACGTGCTCGACGAGCGCATCAAAGCTCCGATCCTTTTCGAGCTCCATAGACGAGGCCATCAGGGGGACACGGCCATGAAAGCTGCCATCGGAATACCAGCGACCGGACGGCATCTTCGCGACGGTGTGCCACAACGGCGGTGTCTTCACATCGCCCCGCCCGACCTCGTCAACGCGCGGCATCCTGCCGCCGTGGGGGCGCATATAGAGCTCCACGTGCGATGCGGCAAACGCGCTCGAGCGCGCGCGCGTCAGCGAATCGATCTTGTCGTGATGGTGGCTGGACAGAATCCTGTGGGCACTAGTCGCGATGGCCCGTGCTTCCGGGTCACGGGCCAAAAGCGGCCGCCACCGCTCATCGGTCATGGTTTTCAGCGACTCGCCCAGCCATTTGTCGTCGAACACTTTCGTGCCCGCTCCGAGGTACGCGATGCCATCGATCTCGGCGGTATGGCAGACGAGGCAATTGACCGTCCAGCTAAGGGTGTTGTCTGACCCCACATTGGGTGCCATCCCGTACGCGGGGATGACCTTGTTCTCAGGCCAAAGCACCAATCCGACATCGTCGCGGACGATGCTCTCGACGTTCCCGGCGACGACCTGCGTGAGGAGGTTGTTGTCGAACAACGATTGAGGAATCCAGGCAGTCGTATCGTAGGTTTGATGGACGAACGCAAAGAGCGCCTCATGCCGTTCCTCGGGCCGACGCTCATCCTCGGGGTTCCAGCGATACACAAGATTGCGGATGTCCGATTCAAACGCTGCTGCGAGCCCCTCGCGAGTCATCGGCAGCGCTGAAGTCGGTGTCCAGGTTCGTAACAACCCGACGCCCACCAGGCTTGCGGCGGTCGCGACCCCAGCGAGCAGTCGCATCCGATGCCTCGACTTCATTGGTGTCCCCCCGTTGACGGTCCGCTCATGGCCCTGACGACTGCTTCGCGCTGCCGCTGCCATCGCGCGTCTTCGCCGTAGGCTCGCGGTCGCGGATCCGCCGCGAGCTTGGTCAGCCCCTCGTCAACCGCTTCGAGGGCGTCGCGATGACGGCCGGCGCGAAGCGCGGTGCCGGCCGCTTCGAGCCACAACAATCGATTCCGCGGATATCGTTGTTGCAGGTGATGAATGATGCGAAGAGCCTCTGTGTGACGCCTTTCGCGGTTGTAGATGAGGACGAGCGTAAAGAGCGCATTGGTCTGGCCAGGGCTCGCGTGTCGCGCCGCTTGCTCGACAAGGCCAATTCCAGTCTCGCGGCCGCTGTCGAACCCGGACATCCGAGCGATGAGCCGCAATGCCAAGGGCAGGCTGGCGATCCCGTATCGATAGAGGCCAACCGTGAACGCGGCGTCGGCGCGCTGAGGATCGAGCGTCAGCGAGCGTTCGTGTGACTTGTAGGCGCGTCGAGCGGCGCCTACGCTATCCCGAACGCGCCCTTCGACGGTGGCGACGTACGAAGCACGGAGTGCGGCCACCGCCCCGAGTTGAAAGTGCGCTTCGGCGTCGTTTCGGTGGTCTCGAAGGCGCTGTTCTGCCAGCGCGGTCGCGCGATCGAGATGATGTTGAAAGGCAGCAGCGAGACTGGCTGATGGCGGGCGCCGCGGCACGTTGGAGCGCGCCTGGCCGAGGTAATCCTCTACGGTGACTGCGCCCTGTTCGAAGAGCAGCCGCATCCACAATGTCGCCGCGGCAAGGCGCTGGTTTGTCGGCTCGTCAGGCTCGAGGGCGATGGCTGCTTCGAAGGCATCCAACGCCTCCGGGTAATCGAGGTTGTAGCCGTGGTCGAGCCCTTGAAGACGAAGTGTCGCCGCTCGCTCTCCGGCAGGGATCTGTGTCGTCAGCGCGTCGATCGACAGCACCGTGCAAAGCGCGCAAGTGATTCCGACAGGTGCCGCGCCTGTTCGTCGGGTCATCGGCCTCATCGCGTCCTACTAACAACCTACGGGACGTCGGTGACCGAAGTCGTGAGGGAAGGGCTGAGAAAGGCTGAGTAATGGTGAAGGGCCCAGGGCCCATGGCGTAGGGCGTCAGCTTCCGCCCGTCGTAAATCGCAGCGACCACGGACGCAGTGCCGAGCCGTCCGTGCCAACGATGCCCTCGAGGAGATCGAGTTTGACGGGTCGAAACCGTTCGAGGGACTGAGCGGGGCGGATCTCGAGGACGCGCGTCCCGGGGTCGTAATTGATCGTGAACGTGAGGCCTGGCGCTTGTGCCTCGCCCCGATCGATGGAGTCGCTCGCCGAGTAGGTCATTCGAATCCGATTGTCCAACGACGCGGTATCCACATCGCGTGAGAACTGGAGGCGAATCCGGGTCTCCAGTCGAACATCCGCTTCGCCTTCGACCGGCACGCTGAAATTGACTTCCAACGGAAGCGGTGACGGGACCGCAATCTCGACGATCGCTCCAGAGGCGCGGGTCACGCTTGCGGCCGCCATCACGAGCTCCTCGCCTGGCTTGGGCCACCCCCCGTGATAGATCTCGTCGAACGGAATCTTGAACGAAAGGCGATCGAGGATCGGGTCGCCTTTTCGCAGGCGTCCGACGTCGAGGATCACACCTCGGATGTCGTCACGATCCATCCTCGACCGGCACGTGGGCCAGGACGCGAAGCGAGACGGCTCCACTAGAAACGATGATCCGATTGCCGCGTTGCTCCACTCGTCCCGTCACCATTACGGGCTGACCGTGAAAGCCAGCCGGATCGGCGTGGACGGTTGCAATCGTGACCGGGCGATACGGCGCTGGTTGAGCTCGCACGACATCCGACAGCAACAGCCATGCGACGGCAAGGGCGAGCACCTGGCGCACCTGCTCTCTTTAGCACGTTTCAAGGCTCGAGCGATCGGAACTGTGACAAACAAGCTGGTGTATGTGGCGTATGGCATCCTCTGGAGATGCGTGTCCTCGTCGTGACGGTGCGCCTTCGTGGCCGCGTTTGTTTCCGTGATCAGCCGCTATTCGTCAGCCGGCGCTGCGCGAACCGCGCCAGAATCACCACCAGCCCAAAGAACAGCAAGGCCCCGAAGATCTGCCCCATCGTGTCTTCACCGTGGAGGAAGGGCAGCGCGTTGCCAATCGCCTGGAACGGCGCGATTGTGTCGGTGCCAACGAGAATCGCATAAAGGATGCCGGCCAACGATCCGCCCGCGATCAGTCCCGAGCTGAAGAGCGTACCGGCACTGAGATCGGAGTCTGACCTCGCACCGGTCTTGCGCTCGACCCACCAGCGAACGACGCCGCCGACGAAGATCGGTGCCGTCGTGGCGATTGGCAAGTACGACCCGACAGCGAACGACAGCGAACGGATGCCACACAGCTCCAGCGTAATGGCGATGAAGACACCTACCAACACGAGCCCCCAGGGCAGTTCCTGGCTCAACAAGCCCCGAATGATCGTCGCCATCAGAGTGGCTTGCGGAGCGGCCACCTGCTGCGACCCGATGCCGAAGGTCTGGTGGAGACTGAGCAGCGTCCAGCCAATCACGAACGACGAGGTGATCACACCGATGGCAAGACCAATCTGCTGATACAGCGGCGTGGCCCCGACGATGTATCCGGTTTTGAGATCCTGGGACGTATTCCCGGCGTTGGCCGCGGCGATGCAGATGATGGCCCCGACCGACAACGCCACGGGCGCATAGATGCTGTCATTCCATCCGAGCGCGACGAAGATCACGCACGTAATGATGAGCGTCGCGATCGTCATACCGGAAATTGGATTCGAAGAGGATCCGATCAGGCCGGTGATGCGTGACGATACGGTGGCGAAGAAGAACCCGAACACCACCACCAGCACCGAGACGAGCAGGTTGCCTTGCGTCGGAAGGCCCGGCATCACGGCCAGGAATATCGCCAGCGCGAGCGACCCGGCCAGGACGATGCTCATCGGGATGTCACGCTCGGTGCGAATTTGACTGCCGGCGGCAGCCGTGCCGAAGCCCTTGAGTCCCTCGCGTGCGGACGAAACGATGGTCGGCAGCGTGCGACCGAGCGTAATCAGCCCGGCTGCGAGGACGGCGCCCGCGCCGATGTATCGGATGTAGGCACTCCAGATCTGGCCCGGGCTCATCTCGGAGAAGAGGTACGGCTGGCCAGTCGCCGGGTTGAGCGCGTTCGCGGGAGTAAACGGCGGGAACGGAGTCGGGATCGCATTCCCCATAATCGTCATCAGCGGCAGCAACACCAGCCACGACAACACGCCACCGGCCACCATCGTCCCGGCGATCCGCGGCCCGATGACGTAGCCAACCCCCATGTATTCCGGCGAGATATCGACATTGACCGTCGCATTCGGGAACAGTCCCGTGCGGGCGAAGGAATGACCGATTTCGGTTCGGAACAGGTTGAAAATCCAGGACAACGACTTCCAGAGCGCGCCAAAGCCGAGGCCGCTGAAGACCAGTGCGGCCAGCTGCCCACCACGCTCGCCCGCCACCAGGACCTCAGCGCAAGCCGTGCCCTCGGGATACGGCAGCACACCGTGCTCTTTGACGATGAGCGCCCGGCGTAGCGGCACCATCATGAGGACGCCCAGGATGCCGCCCGCAAACGACAGCAAGAGGATCTGCGTGTAGTTGAAGTAGCCGGGACCGTGCGGCAGGAGGAAGATCAGTGCGGGAATCGTGAAGACCACCCCGCCGGCGACCGATTCCCCAGCCGAACCGATCGTCTGGACGATGTTGTTCTCGAGAATCGTCGATCCCCCAAGTCGCTTGAGCACAGAGATCGCGAGCACCGCGATCGGAATCGACGCCGAAACCGTCAGGCCGGCACGAAGTCCCAGATAGACCGTGGAAGCGCCGAAGATGACCCCGAAGAACACCCCGATCACGATGGCCTTTGCCGTGAATTCGGCCGGTGAATCCGTCGCCGCGATGTAAGGTTGAAAGCCCCGCGCGGGTTCTATTCCAGGTTTTGTCGGTGCTGTGGGGTGAGCCATGGGGGCGGATTATAAGGTGCCGGCACATAGGCACCTTGGCTTTTCAGTGTTATTCTGAAGCCTGCTTGTGAATTCACCGAACAAGCGAAAGCCTAATAACGAGCAGGTTTCCGAGCTCACCACCAACCGACTCTCCGTATATCTGCGCTGCTTGACCCAACTCGAGTCGGCGGGCGTGAGCACCATCTCGTCGCAGTCGCTGGCGGAGCAATTCCACCTGAATGCCGCCCAGATTCGAAAGGACCTGGCGTATTTCGGTGAGTTCGGGGTCCGGGGGGTCGGCTACTACGTCAAAGACCTCAAGCGCCATCTGCGCCAAATCCTCGGGCTCGACCGCAAGCTGCGCGTGGCTGTCATGGGTGCCGGGAATCTGGGACTCGCGCTGGCCGACTATCCCGGATTCCGGAGGGAGGGATTCGAAATCGTGGCGCTCTTCGATGTCGCTGACACGAAGATCGGCGACGAATCTCGCAGCGGCGTGCACATCTTCGACATCCGCGAGCTCAAGCGGGTCGTGCGCAAGGAACGGATCGATATCGCCGTGATCGCCGTTCCAGCCGAGTCGGCACAGCCGGTGCTTGAACAGGTCGTGGCGGCTGGTATCAAAGCGGTCCTGAACTTTTCGCCAGGCACCTTGAAGGCGCCGGCTGGCGTCAAACTGAAGAGCGTGGATCTGACGGTCTCGCTCGAAAGCCTGTCGTTCTATCTTGCGCAGGGAATCGACGTCAGTGAGCAGTAAACCGGTACGCTTGACTCATGTCGGGCGCGACGGCCGCGTTCGGATGGTGGATGTGGGCGAGAAGCCTGTCACTGCCCGGGAAGCCGTCGCTCGTGGGACCGTCAGCGTGTCCGCCACCGCTCGCCGACTGATCCGCGCGGGAACCCTCAAGAAAGGCGACCCGCTTCAGGCGGCGCGGCTCGCCGGCATCATGGCGGCCAAGAAAACGTCAGAGCTGATTCCACTGTGTCATCCGTTGCCGCTCACGGTGGTCCAGGTCGACGTTACGCCGACGCCCCGAGGATTCGCTATCGAGGCGCGAGTTCGGACGTCAGCTCAGACCGGCGTCGAGATGGAAGCCCTGACAGCGGTGGCGGTTGCGGCTCTCACGCTGTACGACATGATCAAGGCTGCGGACAAGGGCATGGTGATAGGCGATATCTGCCTGCTGGAGAAGCGAGGAGGCAAGTCGGGCGAGTATGTGAGGAATCGCAACCGCCCCAGCAAAGGCTGAGCCGCTCAAGGTCCATGAACGTTTTGATTTCAATTCAACAGCCGGTTCGTGCGTGGCAAATCCCCCCGCAGTCAGTCGACACCATTCGTCAGCGTTTCCCCGACCTTCGCTTCACCCATGCGACGGACGACTTGTCGCGCGCGAAGGCGCTCGTCGACTGTGACGTGGCGTTCACATGGTTGATGAACGAGGCCGAGCTTGCGACGTGCACGCGTCTGAAGTGGGTCCACACTTCAGCCGTCGCCGTCGAGACCTTCTGCCTTCCCGAGCTGGTCGCTCGCCAGGTCATCGTGAGCAACTCACGGGGTGTTCAGTCAGCGCCGATTGCCGAACACGTGTTCGCTGTACTGCTCGCCCTCGCCAAGCGGCTTCCGTACGTCGTCGAGCAGCAGCGCGAGCGTCACTGGGCTCAAAATGAGATGCTGGGCGACCGGCTGCCGTGGCTCATCAAGGGCAAGACGCTGGGGCTGATCGGTGCCGGGACCATCGGGTCAGAGATTGCGCGGCTGGCGGCAGCGTTCGGGATGAAAGTCGTGGCGATCACCAGGCGGCCTCGCGCGAACGGAGCCGACGACATCGAGTGGATGCAACCTGGGGGATTGAACGATCTGCTGCATCGGTCTGACGCCGTGGTGATTGCAGCGCCGCTCACGCCAGAGACGCTGAACATGATCGGCGCGGGCGAGATGGCGCGGATGAAGCGCGGGGCCGTCCTGATCAACGTCGGCCGGGCGCGGATCGTGGATCACGTAGCCTTGAGCGACGCTCTTCGCTTGGGCCATCTTGGCGGGGCATCACTTGACGTCTTTCACCGAGAACCACTGCCCGCCGACGATCCTCTCTGGGCCGCGCCCAATCTCATCCTCACTCCGCACACGTCCGGATTTCGTCAGGGCCACTGGGACGACGTGATCGAGTTGTTTTGCGAAAACCTGCGTCGGTTTCAGCGCGGCGAACCGGTCCGATTTCGCGTCGAGCCGGAGTTGGGATACTAGAGAAACACGCAGGCACCTTAGGCACCTTAGGCACGTTGCGTAGCCGCGGCTACTCGCTCCGCAGTGCGCGCACAGGATCAATTCGCGACGCCGTGATCGCGGGAACGAGGTTCGCCGCGCCGGCGATCAACAGCAGAAGACCTGCGGCGGCGACGTAGGCGAGTGGATCGAAGCCGCTCACACCGTACAAGAGCGATTCCAGCAGGCGACTGACGCCCGCCGAGGCGATTGCGCCGAGGGCGATGCCGGCGCCAGCGAGCCGCACGCCCTGGGACAGCACCATTCGAAGCACCTGGCCTCGCTCAGCCCCAAGCGCCATCCGGATCCCGACCTCTCTGGTGCGGCGACTGACCGAGAAGGCGATTACGCCGTAGACGCCAATAGCAGCCAGACCGAGCGCCAGGCCGCCGAACGCCATCAGCACCACGGCGCCGATGCGTGTCGGTGCGACCGTCGTGTCGGCAACCTGCTGGGCGGGCACATCCTCCGTAAACACGATGTTCGGCTCGAGAGTCCACAACGCATTGCGAAGCGTTGGCAGCGCAGATGCGGCAGGCATCGTCGTGCGAACCACCAAGCCCATCGACTGCGACGGGCCGGCCGGTACGTGCAGATAGGGTCGAGGCGCTTCGCCTACCGATCGAACCTTGTGATCGCGCGCGATGCCGATGATCTCGACCGGGTCCTTGCCTATCCGGATGACCCGGCCGACCGCCGATCCATCGGGCCAGAACTGTCTGGCCATCGTTTCGTTCACGATCGCGAGGCGCCGTTGGCGAACGAATCTCGTCTGCGCTGAACGCGCGGCCGGCGACCAGCGGCACGCCAACGGCCGTGAAGTAGTCCGACCCGACCGACACCGTATCGACCGTCACGCCATCTTCGTCGGGCGCGTGATGCCCGGGCACATTGACGGTGTCCATGTTGATGTCGGGCGCCAGCGGGAGACGCGACGCCGTAGAAACGGCGGTGACTCCTGGCAGTGCGCCGAGCGTCTGGAACGCACGATCGCGGAAGACCATGGCACGATCACGGTCGTAGCCGTTCATCTGCAGGTCGAATTGCAGCGAGGATATCGGTCCGGGATCGAAGCCAAGGGCCGTGTTCTGTGCGGTGAGCAGGCCGCGCGTGAGAAGAGCGCCGGAAACGAGGAGGATCAATGAGAGCGCCAGCTGACCCACGACGAGCAGGTCGCGGACCGATGTGCGGCGGCGGCCGTTTGCTGCGCCCGAGTCCTTCAGCGCCGGCACGAGCTCAGGTTTGGACGAACTCCACGCCGGGGCGAGTCCAAACAACACGGTTGTCACGATCGACGTGACCGCCGCAAAGATCAGGACCAGACGATCGATTGAGAACTCGAACCGGATAGGCATTGGGAACACGTCCGAGCCGATCCCTGACAACAGCTGGCCCGCCCACCACGCGATGAGGAGCCCGATGCTGCCGCCGATGATCGCGAGCAGCATGGATTCCGCCAGCAGCTGACCGACGAGACGACGTCGGCTGGCGCCGATCGCCGCACGCACGGCCAGCTCTCGACGCCGCGACGCGCCGCGTGCCAGCAACATGTTCGCCACGTTTGCGCACGCGATGAGCAGCACCAGGCCGACGGCGGCCAGCAGCCCGGCGCTGGCCGCGCGAAGATATCCGTCCAGCATCGGGTGAAAGCGAATACTTGACGCAGGCACGACGCTCGCCGTCACATCCTTGTTCGTGATGGGATAGGCTGCTCTCAGCCGCGAGTAGATCGTTTCAATCTGCGTGCGGACCTCGTCCGCCGAGCGGCCATCCGCGAGCCGGCCCTTGACGAAAAGCCAGCGCGTGCCACGTCGATCGAGCCTCGTCGTACCAGGGTCGTCGTCCGCTGACGCTTGTACGCCTGAAAACTGCAGGTGCTCGATCATCGTGACCGGAACCCAGAATTCAGTCGGAATGCCAGGCAGGGTACCGGTGAACGCGGCCGGCGCGACGCCGATGACGGTGTACGGCACTCCCGATAAGGTCACCGGCTCGCCAACAATGTCGGGTCGCTGGCCGAAACGCTCGCGCCAGAGGGCATCACTGAGAACTGCAACGGCCGCCGTACCAGGCGAGCGGTCTTCGTCAGGGCGGAATCCGCGGCCAAGCGGCAATCGAATGCCGAGCACATCGAAGTAGCTGGAGGTCACCGCTTCGCCCGTAACCAGAACTCCCCGCTGAGGTGTGGAAAGAATGCCCCGCACATACGCGTTGGCCAGCGATGCTCTGCAGTGCAGTGGTGCCGGATCTGATGTCCTGGTAGTCGGGATACGACGTCGTGAGCTGGGGAAAATCCTTGCTGAGCCCGCTGTAGATCTCGACCAGCTGGTCGGGCGCCGTCACGACACCCTCGCGAAAGAGCACCGCGTTGACCACGCTGAAGAGCGTCGTGTTGAGGCCGATGCCGAGGGCGAGGGATCCGATGGCGGCCGCAGCGAATAGCGGCTGCCGCCGCAACTGCCGCAATCCGTGCCGCAAGTCAGCCAAGAATACGCTCATCGTCGCTCCCTCGTGAGGGATACGCAGGCCGAGGGCGCGGCGTTCCGCCGCGGTTACCTCGAGGGCGGGGGTTCGATGTGGATCACGGCGTCCTTCACCTGGGGATAGCGCGCCATGATGCGGTCCTTGACCACGTGCGAGACGCGATGCGCCTCGTCCAGCCGCATGGCAGGGTTCATCCAGATGTGGAGATCGACAAAGACGTGATCGGCCGGTCCGCGCGACCGGATGTGGTGACAGCCCACGACTTCGGGAATGCCCAGCACGACGGCCTTGATGTCGTCAGGCGGCGATGACGATCTCGTCTGCCAGGATCCCTGTCGTCTCGGTGAAGATCTCCCAGCACGCGTAGCCGATGAATCCGGCCACGATGACAGCGGCGGCCGGATCCAGCACAGGCGCGCCGAATTTGACGCCGATCAGCGCGGCGATCACGGTGGCTGATGTGAACAGGTCGCTCTGCGTGTGATGAGCATCGGCACGCAGCACCTCGCTGGACAGCCGTCGGGCCTCGCGCCGCTCGTACCAGACCACGCCGACGTTGACGAGGAACGTCGCCCCCATCACGGCAAAGCTGGTCGCCGTAACGGTGGGCGCTGACGGGGAGCGGAAGCGTTCGAATGCGGCCATGAGGACCTGCACCAGGACCAGCAAGAGGAACAAGAGGATCGCCACCGATGCCATCGTCTCGAACTTGCGGTGGCCGTACGGGTGATCGGCGTCCGGCGGCTGGCGGGCCATCTTGACGCCAACGAGCGCCACGACGTTGGAGGCGCCGTCGGTCAACGAGTGCAGGCCATCGGAGAGCACGCTGACGGCCCCCGTGACCAGGCCGAGGGCAATCTTGGCCAGCGCAACGAGGAGGTTGAGAACGAGGACCTGAAAGAGGACGCGGGAGATGGAGGCGGAACGATCCACGATCGACAGTTACAAGTTACAAGTTACAAGTTCAAAGCTCGTGACCGGCATTTGACGTGCTCACATCAGGCGGGCGTATCGCGTCGCCTGGTCTCGCCTGTTTTGAACTTGTAACTTGTAACTTGTAACTCTCTGATTTTCAGAACACCCGCCCCTCTGGCACCGGCCACCAGCGCAGCTGCACTTTGCCGATGATGTATTTCTTCGGAACGAAGCCCCAGTGACGGCTGTCGGAGCTGTTGTTCCGATGGTCACCCATGACGAAGTAGTAGCCCTCCGGGATCACCTGAGGACCCCAGTCGTCATGGCTGCGGTACTCGGGCGGGACGTAGTCGTCGCGCAGCGGCACATCGTTGACATACACGCGGCCGTCGACGATGCGCACCATGTCGTTCTCTTCGGCAATCACGCGCTTGACGAACGACTTGTCGGGGTTGAGCGGGTAGTAGAGCATCACGATATCGCCGCGCTGCGGCGCCGCGATGCGATAGGCGAGCTTATTGACGATCAAGCGATCCTGATCCGCGAGCGTGGGCGCCATGCTCTGGCCTTCGACCCGCGCCACCTGGAACCCGAACGTCACGATCAGGGTGGCGTAGACCGCCGCCGAGGCCAGCGTTTTCACCCAGGCGACGAACTCGTCGCGCCAAAGCTCGAGGCGGCGAACGATCACCGACGGGCGTTCTTCGACCTCGCTCCGCGCTGCCGGGACCGGCAGCGGGAACGCGGCCGGCGTCAGCTCGCGATCGCCGAGGCCGCTGTCGAACCCGCCGAACACGGGAGGCGCAAGTCGCGGCTCGAAGCCCGGCAACGGTTGCGGCTGCTCCGCGCCGCTTTCGAAGGCAACCGGCTCGGGCAGCAGAAGCTCCTCGGGACGTGTCACAGCTTGAGATACTCCCGCAAGCGGCGGGTCTGCGTTCGGCTGACCGGGATTTCGGTCGCCTTCGCGTCCTTCATCCTGAGGATGTAGTTCCTGCTGAACCAAGGGACGATCTCCTTGATTTTGTTGATGTTGACCAGATGCGACCGGTGGACCCGCCAGAATACGTCGGGATCCAGCCGGGCCTGCAACTCGTCGAGTGTCCGATAGTTAGAAGTGCCCGAAACCTGCCCAGTAACAATACTAATCGAATCCTCTGCGAGCGAGGCATAGATGATGTCGTCGGCTTGAACCAGTGCAATCCGATCGGCCACTTTGACCGCAATCTGGCTTCGCCGGTCCTTTTGCTCCGACATCATCCGTACCAGCCGTTCGAGCTGGTCGCTCAGCGGCTGACCTGCCCGCCGCCGTCGGACCCTCTGCACAGCTTGTTCCAGCCGGACGGGATCGACGGGTTTGAGCACGTAGTCGACGGCGTTGACCTCAAAGGCCTCGACCGCCCGGTGGTCGAAGGCGGTCACGAACACGACCGAGAGATCGGTCCCCAGTTCGAGGATGCGACGTGCCACTTCGAAGCCGGTCAGGCCCGGCATCTGGACGTCCAAAAAGGCCACATCCGGATCCAGGCGGGCAATGTCGTGCAACGCCTGGACCCCGTCGACGGCTTGACCGACCACCTCGATGCCTTCAATTTTGCCGAGCTGAAAACAAAGCTCGTCTCGGGCCGGCTGCTCGTCGTCGGCCACCACTGCCGTCAACGGGCCGCTGGTCATCACGCGGTCGCCTGTTCCTCGGCAAGGAGAATCGGAATCTCCAGGTGGGCGCAGGCACCTTTGCCTGGTATGCCGCGAAGCACCACCCGACCGGTTGATCCGTAGATCACGCGCAGTCGCTCGTGCACGTTCGTCAGGCCGATGCCGCTCGACATGGCTGACTGGAGTCGCTCCTCGGAGATGCCGAGCCCATCGTCTTCGACGTCCACGATCAGCAAATCGTTGTCCCGTCGACTGCGCAGCGTAATGTGTCCGGGGCCAACTTTGCGCGTCAGCCCATGCTTGATCGAGTTTTCGACCAGTGGCTGCAGAATCATGCTGGGGACGATGATATCGAGGGTGGCGGGGTCGATTTCCTTGCAGACGCCAAGACGCGGCCCGAAGCGGACGACTTCGATGTCGAGGTACTCGTCGATTGACTCGAGCTCTTCGCGGAGCGTGACGAACTGCTCATGGCTCCGAAGCAGCCTGCGGAGCAGGCCGGACAACTTTTGAATGACCGCCCGCGCCGTCTCCGGCTGCGATCGAATCAACGACGACACGGATGTCAGCGTGTTGAACAGGAAGTGCGGGTTGATCTGGCTCTTGAGGGCCTCAATCTTGGCCGCGAGCAAGAGCTTTTCCTGCTCTTGCAGGCGATGTTCGATACGCGCCGCGTTCCAAATCTTGATCGGAATCGACACCGTCAGCACGGTGGCGACATACACGACGACCGTCAGCCATGCGGACGGCGCCTCGAAATAAAACAGGCGCTGCTCTCCGAAGCGTATGCCGACCGTTTGACGGATGGTCTCGAGCCCGATCGGGACGAACAGGAGGACCACCTGCCACTCGATGGTCAGCTCACGCATCATGCGCCACAGATAGCGGGGCAGGCTGAAGAACACAAACGGTGAGAAGTTCCAGATGTGT
The DNA here is from genome assembly GCA_963802675.1 of uncultured Acidobacteriota bacterium. Lineage (GTDB taxonomy): Bacteria > Acidobacteriota > Vicinamibacteria > Vicinamibacterales > UBA2999 > JACCSI01. The sequence goes on along the minus strand of CAWDJL010000009.1, from coordinate 112,949 downwards.
TCTTTGGGACAGGCCTCTCGGAGCCCGCCTCCGGCAAAGCCACAGCCAACCGCGAAAGGGATGGCGGCCGATTCGCCCGCGAACAAACCGGGGAGCGCGATGGCTGCACCCACGATCGCGCCTGTATACGGACCTGCTATGAGCCCGGCGAGAAACGCCCCTTCGAGCATGAGGTCGGCCGCGTCGTAGTTGAGGAGCAGCCGGGAAACCACACCGAGGGCCAGAGGGATCGTGAGACCGAGGGCGAACGCGAGGCGGTCGGGCCAATCGCGACGCTCGAAGATGAGGATGTGCCTGAAGCGCCGGTAGCGGGCGAGCATCGTCGCCAGCGCAGCCATCACGGCCAGCTTGCCGACGAGTGTGGCCAGGAGGAACTGGTCCGCCGACAGCAGCCGGACGTCTTGAAGCATTGGCGATCTGGGTGCCTGCTATAATTTACCGCATGATCCGTCCGCTCGTTGAAGGCTTTGCGCTCACTTTCAGGCACCTGTTTCGCAAACCCATCACCGTCAATTATCCCGATCAGAAAGTGCCGATGTTCCCGAAATACCGCGGGAAGCAGGTCCTGATGCGCGACGAGAACGGGCTCGAGAAGTGTGTCGCCTGCGGCCTGTGCGCCGTCGCGTGTCCCGCGGACGCGATTTACCTCGAGGCCGCGGAGAATGACGGCTCGGTCATGGCTGGTCCCCGGTACGCCTCGGTGTATCAGATCCACAAGACGCGCTGCATCTTTTGCGGGTACTGCGAAGAAGCCTGCCCCGTGTCCGCCATCTTCATGGGCAAGGACTACGAGCTCGCCGTATACAGCAAGGACGATTTCGTCTGGGACAAGACAGAGCTGCTGGTTCCACCGCCGGCCAGATAGTCGCCGGTCACGCGCCGCCCTCGGGTCGGAGCGCGACCGCCTTCTCTGCACGTGGCAACGTTGTTCGGCGTGCTCGGCGATATTCACGGCAACTTCAGCGCCGTCGATCGCATCCTCGAGAGACATCACGACATCGGCTTCTGGTTGTGTGTCGGTGACGTGGCGAGTGCCAACGGGTCGTACCCTCGACCGGCGGCGCCGCTCTATTGGATCAAAGGCAACAATGAATCGTTCGATCGCATCGACGAGTTTCAACGCGGCATCGACCCGATCCCCAATCTTCATTTCATTCCGAACGGGACGCTCGTGACGATCGGAGAGATCACGGTGGTCGGACTCGGCGGAACGTTTGCGCCGACGTGGTACGACACCCCGGCATCCTCGTTACCCGCGAAACCGCGAGATGACAAACGCCGCCACTTCGTCCGTGAGGAGGTGGACGCGTGCAAGTCGCTTGGACGCGCGACCGTGCTTTTGACTCACGAAGCGCCGAAGCCGTTCTGGGTGACGCTGCCCTCGGCACAGGCCCCCGCCAAGCGATGGCGCCGCGATGTAGGAAAAGACGCCATTACCGAAGTGGCGGATGCGGTCCGCCCGCAACTCCACTGTTTCGGTCACCATCACGTCCATGCCTCGTTCACGCGTAACGGCGTGCCGACGGTGTGCGTCGATCGCGTGAACCGGTCTTATTTGCTTGTGGACGCCAGGAACTGCGAGTGGGAAGTCCGTCCCACGGAGGATGCGTAACGTGGGTCAGCCGATCCTCGAAGCTCTAAACGACGGCGTGCTCGTGTGTGACGGTGCGATGGGCACCCTCCTGTACGCGAAGGGTGTTTTCCTCAATCGATGCTTCGAATCGCTGAACCTGACCGATCCAGCGCTGGTCGAGGGCGTGCACGGCGAATACCTGCGAGCCGGCGCCGACATTCTCGAAACCAACACGTTCGGGGCCAATCGCATCAAGCTGCGTGCGTTCGGGCTGAGCGAGAAGGTGAAGACCATCAACTTCGAAGGCGCAAGGGTCGCGCGCGACTCGGCCGCTCGACACAGCGGGAACGGGCGCCGCGCCGCTTTTGTAGCGGGGGCGATTGGCCCACTGGGTATTCGAGTCGAGCCGTGGGGCAAGACCGGCATCGATGAAGCCGAACGCTGGTTTCAGGAACAAGCGGAGGCATTGGCCGAAGGCGGCGTCGACTTGTTCGTGCTGGAAACGTTCCGGGACCTGAATGAACTTGGTGCTGCCATCGCCGCGGTCCGCCGGGTGTGCGACCTGCCAATCGTCGCGCAGATGACGACGGAGGAGGATGGCAATAGCCTGGACGGCACGCCGCCAGAGCAGTTCGGGCCAATACTCGTCGGGCGCGGCGCGCAAGTCGTAGGCGTCAATTGCAGCGTCGGACCCGCTCCGATGCTCGAATCGATTGAGCGGCTCGCCGCCGCGGTGTCCGTGCCGCTGTCGGCGCTGCCGAACGCGGGCAAACCGCGGGACATCGAAGGACGGAACATCTACCTGTGCTCGCCGGAGTACATGGCGTCATATGCGCGACGGTTCGTCGCGAACGGTGTTCGACTGGTCGGCGGATGCTGTGGCACGACGCCCGAGCACATCCGGCAAATCAGCGCGGCAGTGAAGCGAATGGCGCCCCAGGGCTTGCGGCCGGCGGGCAAGAGCGACACACGGGCTGCGACGGTGGCGGGCGCCCTGCACGCGCAGTCGCCCGTGTCGCGAGCGTCCAAGTCGAAGCTCGCGGCGGCCATTGAGCAGGGTCGGTTCGTCGTGGGCGTCGAGCTCGTCCCGCCGCGTGGCCTGGCTGGTGCTGCGGTGATCGATCAAGCCAAGGCGCTGAAAGGACGCGTCGATGTAGTGACCATCCTGGATGGACCTCGCGAGCGGCGCACGCATGAGTGCCCTCTCGTTGGCCGTCCTGGTCCAGCAGCAGGCGGATGTCGAAACGCTGTTGCAGTACTCCTGTCGCGACAAGAATCTTCTGGGCATCCAGTCCGACCTGCTCGGGGCTCACGCGATGGGACTGCGAAACCTGCTCGGCATTACGGGCGACGTGCGCACGCTGGGCGACATCCCGGACGCGACCGCGGTCTTCGACATCGACTCGGTCGGTCTCACCAACGTCTTGACGCGTCTCAATCATGGGCTCGACATCGCGGGCCAGCCGATTGGGCCGCCGACTGCGTTTCACGTTGGCGTCATGGTCAACCCGGCCGCGTCGAGATCTCGATGCCGAGCTCAAGCGCTTCGAGTTCAAGGTCGAGGCGGGCGCCGAGTACGCCGTGACACGACCGGTCTTCGATGTGGCGGACATGGAGCGATTCATCGACCGGACACGGGACTTTCGAATCCCGATCATCGCGGGGGTGTGGCCCTTCGAGAGCGCGATCAACGCGGAGTTCATGGCGAACGAAGTGCCTGGAGTGTCGGTCCCGGCTGCGCTCGTGCAACGCATGAAGCAGGCCGGGAACGACGTGGCTGAAGCACAGGAGGGCGTTCGCATTGCCAGAGAGCTCGCGGAGGCTCTGCGACCGTTGGTGCAGGGGCTGCACGTGTCGGCCCCGTCGGGACGGCTCGACCTCGCGCTGCAGACCCTGGAGGGCGCCTAGTCCTTTCCGACCTCGCGAAGGGCCGTTGAGACGACGGATCCGTAACTTGAGTGATTACACATCTGATATAGTGCCGAGCGGCTTCGGGGTCGTTTAGGCGGCTGGGGGCGGCAGCCAGGCGCGCGCAACAGAAAACCCCAGCCGTTGGCCAGGCTTGTGCCAACGCGCTGGGCGGCAGTCGACTGATTTGTCAGCGAATCCCAGCAGAGGAGACCTCATGGCGCTGTTCGACAACGACCGGGAGCGATCTGAAAGTCTGAGCGGTGACGCGGCCACACGAGCGCTCTCAGTCACGGTTGTCGAGAACGATTTCGTTGCCGGCGTGTACGAAAAGCTGGCGAACGTCTACGACGTCATCTTCGGGCCCACGCTCCATCCCGGCCGCCTCGAAGCCATCCGAAAGATGAACATTCGGCCGCGCGACTCGGTTCTCGAGGTCGGCGTGGGGACGGGCATCAACCTCTCGCTCTACCCGTCGACGTGCGCCATCACCGGCATCGACCTCTCGACGCCGATGCTCGTGAAAGCACGCGAGCGGATCCTCAAGAAGGAGTTAGCCAACTGCCGGGTCGCCGAGATGGATGCCGCCGCCATGTCCATTCCCGACGAGTCGTTCGACATCGTCTATGCGCCCTATCTGATTAGCGTGGTGCCAGACCCAGTGCAGGTCGCGCGTGAAATGCGGCGCGTCTGTCGCCCCGGCGGCCGCATCGTGATCCTCAACCACTTCAAGAGCCAGAACCCGTGGCTCGCCAAGTTCGACACCGCCATCTCGCCGTTAACCGTTCACATCGGCTTCAAGACCGACCTCGATCTCAACGCATTCCTGACCCAAGCGAGCCTGACGCCGGTCTCGATCGAGAAAGTCAACCTGCTGAACATGTGGACGCTCGTCACCTGTATTAAAGAATCGTAGGACTCGCGAGCGAACCAGTCCTAACCGCGCCGCTTTCTCGCCTCCCCCAGCGAGTGAGCGAGCTCCGGCGACAGCTTGATGAACAGGGCATCACCCTCGGCGTGTACCTTGCCCGCTTCGTCAGTCAGCCGCGACTTGATGAAGATCTTGCGGCGTTCGATGGTCTCAATCCACGATTCGACCCGGCCGGCAAACCCGACCGGCGTGAGGTGCGTGTAGTTGATGGTGATCCGGGCTCCGACCACCGGATGTCCGTTCATCCAGCACACGGCGCCCATGGCTTCGTCCAGAACCGCGGCGATCGCTCCACCGTGAACATTCTCGGGCGGCCCCTCGCTCGCCGGCCCAAACCACACACACGCGTACAAGTGATCGCGCGGTGGCTGACGAAAGTAGATCACGCGGGTCCGGTCCGCCGCTTGCTCGCCAGAGACGAAGGAGTTGGGCGCGGTCGGCGACGGGAACGGCTGAACCGGAACCCACCCGGGCACAGGTGTTGGCAGCGGCGGTTGCTGTTTGACGCGATGCGACATCCATCCTCCACAGGCACACTAGCGAAGCTTCGCCTCAAACCACCGAGAAGAGATCTGTCGGCTCCGCTTCGCTAGGGCTATGTTGTTTTGCCCCGCTCCGGGGCCCCCACCGCGCGGACTGTGCGCGGTGGGGTGGTCTCCGCGGGGCGAGACATCTTCTAAGGTCTGCCGAAAACTTGCTTCGTTTGTCACGAATGAGGGCCTTAGAAGATGTCTAGCTGTCGTTCCCGATTGATCCTTGCGCGTCGCGTGCTACCGGTAATCGTCCTTCGATTCTTTCCAGGAGAAGTTCCGCGGCGATGTCCGCGCCGTCGACCGCCGGCCGCTCGAGCGGCGCTGACTGTGAGAGCACGGCGTCGAGATGGCGCGTCCACCTTCCCGCGAAGAGATCGTCATGATCGATGATATGCCGTCCGCAAGAAGCGCGGCGCGTCGCGGGTCAACACGTCATACTCGATGAAGTGGCCGCGCGAGGTGTAGAGCAGCGCGGTGTCGTTGGCCAGGCACTCCGCGATGATCCCGTATCCAGGTTTCGTGACGACGACATCCACGGCACGGACGACATCTTCATAGCGAAGGCCGGCCGCGTACATCGCGGGTTCGTTGACGAACTGCAGGCTGCCTCGCCGTTCGCCGCAGGGGGAAGGGAGAGGGGGAGGGGGACAGGTTTAAACCTGTCCCCGACCTGTCCCCCAACCTGTCCCCCCGATCGGCGAGCGGCACGCTGTCGCTGACCAAGGCGACGTAGCCATTCAGACGACTCAGCGCATCGAGATTCAAACCATCCAGTCCATACCCGCCAAACGAAACCAGCACGAGTCGCTCCTGCCAGAGGAAAGCCCATGGCTCGCCGGGTCTCGACCGGGTCGCGTCGGGAGCGGCGGGCGATGAAGGGCAGATCGCGAATCGTCCTGAATGCCGAAAACCCGCCGTGCATCGGCAGCCGCAACGCGAGCTCAGCACTCCGATAGTGACGGCTGATCGACTCGCTGAGTTCCTCGGTTCCAGGGTAGGCGGAGTAAATCCAATCCCAGGTGAAGTTACCGAGTGCGATCGATGGAATCCCGGCTGCAGTCGCAGCGGCAATGCCAAGCGGTGGAATGTCAGCCACGACGAGATCGGCATCAACCTGGCGGAGAAAGGCGACTTCACTGGTCACGGCCTCGTCGAAGCCATCCATGAACGAGCGCGCGCGCCGGACCGTCTCCCCGACGTCGAGATGGAGGCTATCGATTTGAGCGATGCCGGTGTCGGTTTCGAGATGGTGATACTCGACTGCAGGCGTGATCCCGGTCGCCTTGACCGTCAAATCGAACAACCACTTCGGCGCACTCGTGCGAACGATGATTCGAAGATCGGGCCGCCGGGCGAGCAACGCATTGATGACTTCGATGTCGCGGGAGGCATGTCCGAAGCCGTGGCCCGAAATATAGAAGACGAGGGTTCTCAACGGCGGTTCTTCACGCGGGTTCTTGACGACGGTTCTTCACGCGGGTTCTTGGCGAGTCTTCGTCACGATGGTTCGTAGCGGCTCTGGCGCAGACGGGGGACCGGCCGCCGCAGGCTGCAGCGCGGGCAGGGCGACTTTGAGCACTTCTTCGAGGGTTTCGACCGGCACGAATCGCATGTCCTTGCGAATTTCCTCCGGCAGCTCCTTCAGGTCGGGCTCGTTCAGGGCCGGCAGGATGAACGTCTGCAAGCCGAAGCGCTTGGCGGCCAGTGCCTTCTCTCGAATGCCGCCGACCGGCAGCACGAGTCCGCTCAAAGTGATCTCGCCGGTCATCGCCACGTCCTGCCGAACGTGTTCGCCGCGTGCGGCCGAAAGAATCGCGGTCGCCATGGTGACGCCAGCCGACGGCCCGTCCTTCGGAATCGCGCCGGCAGGAACGTGCACGTGCAGGTCGCGCCCTTCCAGGAACTTGGGATCGACGCCGAGCTCGTGAGCATTCGCGCGGATGTGGCTGACGGCGGCGCGCGCGGATTCCTGCATGACCTCGCCGAGTTGGCCCGTGAGAATGAACTGTCCGCTGCCGCCTGGCAGCAGGCTGGCTTCGATGAACAGCACATCGCCACCGGTCTCGGTCCACGCCACGCCGGTGGCCACTCCGGGCCGCGAGGTGCGAAACGCCACCTCGCGTTTGAATCGCGCCGGGCCCAGGTAGTCCTCCAGCTCGTTGGCCTCGACCAGTGGATCGATGCTGGCGGTTTCCATCGCCGCGCGTGCCGCGATCTTGCGCGCGATGGTTCCGATCAGACGCTCCAGGTTTCGCACGCCCGCTTCCCGCGTGTATTCACCGATGATCACTCGCAGGGCTTCGTCCGCAAACCCTACCGCATCGATCGGCAAACCATGCTCCGACAGTTGGCGCGGGATGAGAAAGCGCCGGGCGATATTGACCTTCTCGTCCTCGGTGTAGCCGGACAGCCACACGATTTCCATGCGATCGCGCAGGGCCGGGTGCACCGGCCCAATCTGGTTGGCGGTCGCGATGAAGAGGACTTTCGAGAGATCGATCGGCACCTCCATGTAGTGATCGCGGAAGCTGTTGTTCTGCGCGGGATCGAGCACCTCGAGCAGGGCCGCGGCTGGGTCGCCCTGATAGCCGACCGAGACCTTGTCGAGCTCGTCGAGCATGAAGACCGGGTTGGCCGACCCCGCTTGCTTGAGCGCCTGCACGATTCGACCTGGCATCGAGCCGATGTAGGTTCGGCGATGGCCCCGAATCTCCGCTTCATCACGGACGCCGCCGAGCGAGATGCGGACGAACTTGCGTTGCATCGCGCGCGCGATCGACTGTCCGAGCGACGTCTTGCCGACCCCCGGCGGGCCGACAAAGCACAGAATCGGCCCTTTCATGTCGCCCTTCAATTTGCGGACGGCGAGGTATTCGACGATCCGCTCCTTGACTTTGTCGAGGTCGTAGTGGTCCTCATCGAGGACGCGACGGGCCTCGAACGGGTCGAGTCGATCGGCGGTCGTCGTCTCCCAGGGCAATTCGAGTACCCAGTCCATGTAGGTGCGAATCATCTGGTACTCGGGCGAAGCCGGACCCATGCGTGCGAGGCGGTCGAGCTCGCGATTGGCGGCGGTTCGCACGTGTTCGGGCAACGCCGCGGCGGCCACCCGAGCGCGCAGGTCCTTGATCTCGTCGCCTTCGCCCTCGCCTAATTCGGCCTGAATCGCCTTCATCTGCTGGCGCAGGTAGTACTGCTTCTGCGCGTCGGTCATCTCCTGCTGGGCCTGCGACTCGATCTTCCCCTTGAGCTCGAGGACGGACACCTCGCGTGTCAACATCGCGTGCACGAGCTCGAGTTTTTTCGGGAGCGGATCGGCCTCGAGCAGTTGCTGCTTCTCCTCGGCCTTCAGATCGAGCAGCGTCCCGAGCAGATACGCCAGCCGCATCGGGTCGTCGATGCCGGCCACCAATTGTCGGACCTCGGGCGCCAGACCCGACGTCAGGGAGAGCGCGCGATCGACCAACTCCTGAATCCGCCGAATGTAGGCATCGACCTCGACACCCTTGTCGACCAGTTCTGGGGAGAGCGAGATCTGCGCTCGCAGCATCCCGTTTTCGACGGCGATCGACGTCGAGCGGGCGCGCGCCATGCCCTCCACGATGACGTTGAGCCCCTGAGGGCCGCGCGCCATTTGCCGAATGATGCCGATGGTCCCGATGTCGTGCAGCTCGCTCGTCGCGGGTTCGTCCTCATCGCCCTTCTGGAGCAGCATCATGATCAGCCGATCGCCAGCGAGGGCGGTGTTGACCGCTTCGACCGACATCGGGCGATTGACCGCCAACGGCTGCAGCGTCAGGGGAAAGACCATCGTGCGACGGAGCGGAACGACCGGCAACTGGGAAGGAAAGACGACTGGGGGGGACGTTTCGGCCATGGGTTCGACGGCTGTGATTGGGACGCAGGACCGCGCGCGAGTCCATCAAATCATACGCCGGGGGGAGGACATGTTGCGCTCGCTCGGCTGGGCTGGTCCCGCCATTCGTGTCATTTTCCGGGGGTTTCGCCCCTTCCGGCTTGACGTCCGGCCGCTGGGAGCGTAACGTCGCCGCACATTCACTTGAATTGATTTTCGCGAGGAGAGGCACATGAGGTCTGTGAGCAGTATCGTGCTTTGTTCGCTTGTTCTATTCTCCGCCCCCGCCGTAGCCCAGGTCCAAATGGGTTCCATCGTTGGCATCGTCACCGATTCCAGCAATGCCGTCATGCCAGGGGTTCTGGTGTCGTTGTCGGGGGAACGCCTGATCGGCGGCCCTCAGACGTTTACCACTGACGCAACCGGCGCCTATCGGTTCGATCGTCTGCCCCCGGGCGACTACACCGTCAAGTTCGAGCTTCAGGGCTTCCGGACCGTCGAGCGCGCCGCGATTCGTGTCAATGCGTCGTTCGTCGCGACCGTCAACATCAAGCTCGAAGTCGGGAGCGTCGCCGAGACCATCACCGTGACCGGCGAGTCGCCGACGATCGATACGCGCTCGAACCTGCAGCAGACGATCATGAATCAGGAGATCCTCGAGGGCGTGCCGACGGGTCGCGACCCGTGGTCGCTGGCCAAGCTGATTCCTGGCGTGCAGGTGGCCACCTACGACGTGGGCGGCACGCAGTCGATTCAGCAGAGCGCGCTGTCAGCGCACGGCTCGAACACCAACGACGTCAGCTACAACATCGACGGCGCCACGGTGAACTGGCCGGGCGGCGGCGGCGGCGCGACGATGCTCTACTACGACCAGGGCATGTTCGAGGAGGTCAACTACATGACCTCCGCGATTCCGGCGGAGGTGCTGGCCGGTGGCGTGTCGATCAACATGGTGACCAAGGATCGGCGGCAACCAGTGGCGCGGCAACGTGCGCTACTCGTTCGCGAACGACGATCTGCAGTCCGAGAACTCATCTCGACCTGCAGCAGACGTTCCCGACCCTCCTCGGCAACCCGACGCAAGAGACGTACGACTTCAATCTCTCGGGCGGCGGCGCGATCATCCAGAATCGGCTGTGGGTCAACGGCACGATCCGGCGCTGGGTCGTCGACAAGTTCGTCAACGCCACGCAACGCCGACGGCTCGCAGGCGCTCGACGACAACACGCTGAAGAACTACTCGGGCAAGGTCGTGGCGTCGCTCACGCCCAACCAGAAGCTGACGTTCTCGTATCTTTGGAACGACAAGATCCGCGGCCACCGCCGCGACGGCAACGCTTCGGCTGCCCGACATCGCGTCGGTCGTCCAGACCAACCCGCCTCAAACCACGCAGGTCGAAGTACACGGGCATCCGCAACACGCTGGTCTTCGAGTCGAACTTCAGCGTCATGGACGGCCAGACGAACTACACGTATCAGCCCGGCACACCTGCCGACGCGCATCCGCATGGAGGACGCGGACGCCGGCATTAGCGACTTCGCCGCTCGACCGCGAGGACCACCAGCCGAACTCAGCGGCAGCAGTTCGACAACGTCGCCTCTTATTCGATGAGCGACTGGGGCGGCGAGCACCTGTTCAAGGGCGGAATCCAGTGGGGCCGTGCTGTACCTACGATTCCGACTACAACGGTGCAGGGCGACCACTACGCTGCGTGTACAACAACAGCGTTCCGATCAGCGGTGCGGCAGTTCAACACGCCGACCTGTTCAAGAACGAGGCCAACGTGCATCGGCTTCTTCCTGCAGGACGCGTGGACGATCGGCCAGCCGGCTGACGCTGAACCTCGGCCTCCGATGGGATCGACTACGTCGGCATGCTGCCGGAGCAGTCGAACCCGGCGGTCAGTTTCGCCGGAGCGCGAAGCATCCCGCGGTCGGAACCGATCAAGCAGAACATCGCCGTCTGGCGCACGGGCGCGGCCTACGACCTGTTCGGCAGTGGCCGGACGGCGGTCAAGGCCAGCTACAGCCGTTACGGACTGCAGGTCGGCATCGACCGCGTCACGACCGTCAACCCGCTGGCCACCGGCAACCGCACCTGCCCGTGGGTCGACGCCAACGGCGACGGGCGCTTCCAGGCCACGAAATCACACGGCGCGTGCTCGGGGTTCAGCGGCGGCGTTCAACACGTTCTACGCAGCCGACGGCGTCGACTGGCCGTATTCCGACGAGGTGACGGCTGGCGTCGAGCATGAACTGCTGGCGCGACATGCGCGTCGGCGTGATGTACTACTACCGGACCAATCACGAATCAGCTCGGCAGTTCGGAACACGCTCGTTCCGTCGAGCGCGTATACGCCGTTCACGGCATCCCGATTCCGGCGAACTCCGCTCGGCGTGTCGACCAATGCGACGGTTTACAACCTCGAGCCGTCGCTGGCGAGCGCGACCGAACTTCGTCCGCGACAACGAGGACTTTCTCGACACCGAGTTCAAGGGCGTCGGGTTCACGGCGTCCAAGCGCTTCAGCAGCCGCTGGCAGATGGTTGGTGGATTGTCGATCGGCAAGAACGACGGGCGGCCTGAATACGCCCACCGGCTGGCCGCAGGCCGCCACACGGGCGATCTCAACGATCCCGAACAATCGTGATCTTCTCAGAAGGCATCGATCGGCAACGATTCCGAGGTCGGCCTTCCGGCTGTCGGGCAGCTACCGCCTGCCCTGGGACATCAACCTCTCCGGATCGCTGGTGTCCAACACCGGCTACCCGATGGTGACGACGTATCAACGTGACGCGCGCCGATGCCGGCGACCTAGGGCATCACCCTGACGCGCGCCAGCCAGATCGTTGCCGCTGACGCCGAGCGCGGCGATGAGCGGCTCGACAACGTCACGATGGTCGATCTTGCGCCTGGCGAGATCGTTCCGCTTCCTCGGCGACCGCGTTCATGCCGCAGTCGATTTCTTCAACATCGGCAACGCCGACGACGGTCGTTGAATCAGGACGATCGGCCTCGGCCCGCGTATCTCGACGCCGGTGGAGATCCTGGCGCCCGCGCATCATCCGCGTCGGGTTCAGCGTGGATTTCTAGGTGAATCGCGTAGGGCATGGCAGGGCCCAGGGCATAGGGGGGTGGGTCGCGGTCGGGCGGTTGGCTGCCCTACTCGACCTGCCAGACCCGACCCGGCCCACCCACCCGCCCGCCCGCACTCGCCCCACCCCCAGCCCATTCGTCCCACCCCCGGCCACTCCGCCCCAACCGTCTCCCCGGCTGACCCACCGCCGGACGCGCATTTCTTCCTCGACGGAGGTATAGTCGGCCCACGTAAACGTTGAGTTGTCTTGCGAGGATACCCACATGACATCCGCGCTCCATCGTTTCGTTCTCGTGGTCGTCGTTCTTGGCACGCTGGCTACAACGGCCTTTGCGCAGCAGACTGGCACGCTCTCCGGCGTGGTTCGTGACGCGCAGGGCGCTGTGCTTCCCGGCGTCACGGTGACCGCCTCGAGCGCTGCGCTCATTGGCGCGCGCGGACGAGTCCAACCGGTGACCGCGGGCGCCTACCTGCTCACCGGTCTTCCTCCCGGGACCTACACCGTTACTTACGAGCTCGGCGGGTTCACGCCGCTGAAGCGCGAAAACGTGGTCATCCTCGTGGTCGCTAGACGACGCGGCTCGACGTCGAGCTCGGCCTCGGGACCCTCCAGGAAACCGTCACCGTCAGCGGCGCGTCGCCGATTGTCGACGTCAGCTCGACCGTCACGCAGACCAACATCACGAAGGACATCTACGACGCCATTCCCACCGGACGCAATCCGTGGGTCATGGCCGGGCTCGTGCCCGGCGTGGTCACCGGTCGCCTCGACGTCGGCGGCACCGAAGGGATGCAGCAGTACAACCTCGAGGCGTTCGGCTCGGCCGACAGCCAGAAGTCGTTTTCGCATCGACGGCCTCAAGACGAACTGGGGCGGCGGCAGCGGCGGCGCGACGATGCAGTACGACGGCTTCGAGATGTACGACGAATACAACATGCAGACGGCGTCGGGCACCGCGGAGAGCGATGTCAGCGGCGTCTACATGAACATGGTGACCAAGTCGGGTGGCAACCGCTTCACCAGCGATCACAACTTCTACTTCATGAACGACGCGCTGCAGGGCGACGAACATCGACGACGAGCTGCGGGCGGCGGCTCGGCCTGCCAGCCCGGGCAGACCAGACCGGCGCGGCCGGCAACCCGATTGACATTTCGTACGACTGGAGCTCGACGATCGGCGGGCCCGATCAAGCGCGACACGCGTCTGGTTCTTCGGCGCGCTGCGCCGGTGGCGGCTCGATCAGTTCCAGATCGGAGCGCTCAATCCGGACGGCTCGCAGGCGCATCGACGACAACCGCATCGAGAACTTCATGGGCAAGGTGACGTGCGCAGCTCGCGCCGAGCAGCACGGCGTCGTTCATGTTCAACCGCAACCTGAAGGACCGCTTCCATCGCCGCGACGCGCCGTATCTGTTCGTCGAAGACAAGGCCACGGTGCTGCAGGATCAGCCGGCGCAGAACTACGTCGCGCAGCTGAATCACGGTGCTCGGGCAGCAACGGTCGTCCTCGACGCGCGCTTCGGCCGGATGTGGGGCATCGTTCCCGACGCGCTATCAGAGCGAGGTGCAGCCCACCGACATCGCCATTCGCGACTTCAGTACGCAATACCCGTATCAATGCCGCCGAGATCCAGTCGCTGAACCCGAACCACCGCTATCAGGCGAACGCCACCGTTGAGCTATTTCGCCGACGCCCTCGGCGCGGGCACGCACGACTTCAAGGCCGGTGCGCAGCTGTCCTGGGAGCGGATGGCGTACGACCGCATCCGCAACGGCGACATCCTGCTCGAGCTCGTCGACGGCGTGCGCCACGCGCGCAGTTCCTGTCGAATACCCCGATCAATTCCGATCATCGGCTCGAGACGTGGGCGGTCTTCGCACAGGACCGCTGGATGATCGGGCGCGCCACGATCAACGCCGGCGTCCGGCTCGACGGCGTGAAGGCCTACCTGCCGGCGCAGTCGAGCCCGGCGGGCACCTGGGTCGGCGAGCGCAGTCGTTCCCCGAGGCGCGACGTGTTCAATTTCTCGTCGAACGTCGCGCCGCGGATAGGTATGACCTACGACCTTGCTCGGCAACGGCCGGACGGCGCTCAAGGCCTATTACGGCCGCTTCTACAACCAGTTCGGATCCGAGCTCGCGGAAACGTCCAACCAGAACGCGCTCGTGCAGCTGCAAGTGCCCTGGAGCGATCCGAACAGCAACCTTCGTCTCGACCCCGGTGAGCTCAACCTGTCGACGTTCACGGGCTTCGCCGCCGGGCTGTTCCCGCCGATTGACTGACGACGCCAGCCGGCCGTACAGCGACGAGATTCAACGTCGGTATCGATCATCAGCTGGTAGCAGAACCTCGCGGTCTCCGTGAGCTATCACCGTCGCCAGCATCGTGACGGCCTCGACAGTCGCTCGACCTTGCGCGTCCGTCCGACGCTTACACTGCGGTCACGCGAACATACACCGATCCCGGGGCGCAGCAGATCGATCACGGTCTACAGTCTCGACCCTGCACTGGTCACGCGACGCGACCGAATCATCACCAACATCGACGTGCTCAAGAGCGACTATGACGGCATGATCTTCACTATCAACAAGCGCATGTCGAACCGGCTGGCAGCTGCTGGCAGGCCTCACGTTCCAGAGCCACGACGGCTTCGCGCACAACGGGACCTTCACCGACCCTGGCGACGATCACCGACTTCAACAACCCGAACTACGTGCTCAACCGCGACACCGTCGGCTGTCTTTACCGACATTCCGTGGTCGTTCAGGTTCTCGGGCAGCTATCAGCTGCCCTGGGAGATCGTGTTCTCCGGTAAGTACACGGCGGGCGCCGGCGGTCCGCTCATGCGCACGCTGGTCGTGAGCGGCCTGCCGCAGGGGTCGGAGACCGTCTGGGTGCAGCCGCGCGGCGTCGATCGCACCGAGGACGTGACGCAGTTCGTCGATGTGCGCTTCGCGAAGCGCTGGACGTTCCCCGCGATGCGGCTGGAAGGGACGGTTGACGTGTTCAACCTGCTCAACGCCAATCACGTGACCGGACAGGTCGAAGCGATCGGCACGACGATCGGTCGTCCCAACCGCATCCTCACCCCGCGATCATCCGCTTCGGCGTGACGGCGCGGTTCTAAACAGGGCGGGTAGGGCAGGTAAGGCAGGTAAGGCAGGTAGGGCAGGTAGGGCAGGTAGGGTGCGCCCGACCTGCCCCCGCCCAGCTGCCCGACCCAATCACCCGCCCGAATCGTCCCACCAGCCCGACTCCAGTTAGGTCGGTGGTCGGCTGGAAGCTCGTTTGACGCTGGCTCGGGTCTTGACGGACACTCCAAGGTGTTCACCCGACCAACCTGACCGACCCGACTTCCCATGGCCCTCGACGAACGCGCATTCTTCTCCGACAAAAACGAAACGCGGCCGGCGCGCTACGCCTGCCCGCGGTGTCAGCGTACCAACGAATACAACGTGCGGTGGGTACGGCGCGTCAAGAAGGACCGGTTGCCGCCGGGCGCCGACGAACGCGATCGCGCGAAGTTCGCCAAGCTCCGCGATCACCTGATTCGCGTGGACGACGAGCTGGTCTGCAAGACGTGCGGGAAGAGGTTCGAGATCCCGTCGTTGCACTCGCTCCTGTTCGTCGATCAGCTCGAAGGCTTGCCCAAGGATGTGGAGGACGAGGAAGCTACCACACCCCGGGAATCACCCGCCAGCGAACCGTCCGCTGATAGGCGCGGTACTGATCGCCGTGGGCCGCGACGAGTGACCTCTCCTCCCAGGGGATGGCGAGGATGAGATAGGCCGAACTGATGACCGCGAACAACAGTCGGCTGACGGTCAGTCGCGGTGCGCCAAACAGCATCAACATCCAGCCCAGATAGATTGGGTGCCGCACGAACCGAAACGGCCCCACGATCTTGAGGGGGCCCGCCGGCACGGGCTTGGAGACTTGCCGAATGCCGGCCAATTCCAGCGGATCGATGACGCCAGCGCCGCGGAGCGTCAGCACGCGCTCCGACCGCCTGCACGCCGTGCAGGACAATGGCCGGAACGCCGCTCAGCGCGTAGACCGTTCCAGGCAGGGGTTGCCAGAGCAGGCACATCAACATCAGGAGCCCGCTGGCAACCCACACATACCACGCCCGTTCCGCTCGCGGATGGGTGAGCCGGGCGACGAGCTCCTTGACGCCAGAGCGGGCCAGCACCGAATGGTGCAGCGCGAAGAGCGTGAACAGCCCGAGTTGATCGCCACGCTGCGGGGCGCGGTCGTGGTATCACCTCCGGGCACCGCAAGCACGATTCCGTAGAAATAGATCAGATAGCCGAGCGATCCGACAAAGGCCGCACCGCCGAGCCAGGCGAACGTAAGCGCCACGGCACTATTATTAGCCCGGGGGTTCTTCACGAAGGTTCGTCACGATGGTTCTCAGACGGAGGTTCCACGACGGTGCCAGACGCAGGTTCGACCGCAGCAGTTCACGAGAACGATCGTGGAGAACCACCGTCACGAACCCTCGTTGAGAACCACGTGGATACAGCGTGATCAAAATCGCCATCACCGGAATCGGCGTTGTATCGACGTTCGGCCAGGGTCGCGAGACGTTCTGGGACCATGTGTCCCGTGGCGTGAGTGGCACGCGGGCGATTCGCGAGTTCGATGCAACCAGCTATCCGTGTCGAGTGGCGGCTGCCGTGCCGCCACTGACGATGGCTGCGGCGCAAAAGCTGGAGGGCGAAACGCATTCGAACGGCAACGGGAACCTGCATGCCGACCCGAGGCGTTACTCGCGTGCCGCACTCTTCGGCGTGCTCGCCGGACGCGAGGCGTGGCACGACGCCGGCCTCTCTGCAGGCGAACCCCGTGCCGGTGTGATCATCGGAACCGGAGGGGGCGGCATCGACATCGGTGAGCGTCAATATCAGGACTTTTTCACCAATGGCGGCAAGCAGGTTTCGCCCTACGCGATTGCCATCGGCATCTGCGGGATGGTGTCCAGCGAGATTTCGATCTCGCTCGGGCTGCACGGCATCAGTCACGTGCTCTCCACCGGTTGCACGAGCTCGACCGACGCGATTGGGTATGCGGCGATGCTGTTGCGCGGGGGCGAGTCCGACGTGCTCTTGTCCGGCGGGACCGATGGGTGCGTGCTGCCGGGCATGATTTTCGGGTTCTCTCGGATGAGAGCCGTCTCCACTCGGTATAACGATCGACCCGATGCGGCGTCGCGTCCGTTCGATCGCGGGCGCGATGGGTTCGTGCTCGGCGAGGGCGCGTGGATGGTCGTGCTCGAGCGAGCCGATCGCGCCGCGGCCAGAGGCGCGCGAGTCTACGCAACCATCGACGGATACTCCAGCACGTGCGATGCCTACCATCGGGTCCAGATGGATCCTGACGGCGAACAAATTGTCCGCTGTATGACCGAGTGCATCGAACGCTCGGGACGCGCGCGTGACGAGATTGGTTACATCAACTACCACGGGACGTCGACCCAGCTGAACGATGTCGTCGAAGCGCGCTGCACCCGCAAGGTATTCGGCAAGCACGCGGAGCAGATCCCGGGGTCGTCCACCAAGTCGATGATCGGCCATCCCCAGGGCGCGAGCGGCGCGGCCGGTGTCGTCACCGCGGCGTTGGCGTTGTCGCGCGGCTACCTGCCACCGACGATCAACCTCACGGATCAGGATCCGCGCTGCGACCTCGACTTTCTCGCCAATGAAGGTCGACGGGCACATCCCGGCGCGGCCTTGTGTAACTGCCTCGGCTTTGGATCCAAGAATTCCGCGCTCGTATTAGGTGCGTACTGATGTCCACGGTGTGTCGATCGGAGGGGTTGGTCTCCGCCTTAGACCTGGCAACCGGGAACTGGCAACTGGCGGTCATCCGTTTCAGTCGATGGACGACGTGATTGTGGTGGGCGCGGGTCCGGCCGGTGCGTTGGCGGCAACGCTGCTCGCCCGGGCCGGAGCGCGCGTCCGCCTGTTCGACCGCGCCAGGTTTCCACGCGCCAAACTGTGCGGCGACACGCTCAATCCCGGCGCCATGCAGGTCCTGCGCGCGCATGTCTCCATCACCGAGGTACTCGAACGGTCGATTCCGCTGGATGGCATGCTCTTGACCGGTCCGGATGGCATCAGTGTCCGCGGGCGCTACGGCAAGGGTTTGACCGGTCGTGCGATCGAACGTCGTGAGCTCGACGCCATCCTGGTGCGGCAGGCGGTCGCCGCGGGCGCAGTGTTCGACGACGGCGTATCGGTGAGCGCACCCCATGTGGATCCGACGGGGCGCGTGATTGGCATTCGACTCAAGGGGCGCGATGGCCAGAACCAGACGTCTGGTGCGCGGCTCGTCGTGGCGGCCGACGGTCGCGAGTCACGCCTGGCTCGCGCACTGGGACTTCTCCATCATCCAGCACGCCCCCGCCGATGGGCCATCGGTGGATACTTCGAGGGCATCGAGGGATTGACCACGGCGGGCGAGATGCACATACGCCATGGACACTACATTGGCGTTGCGCCGATGCCGGGCGCGATCGTCAACGCGTGTCTCGTTCTTCCATACCCTTCGCAACCGGCCGTGTTGCGCAATCCCACCAGGACGCTCACCGCTACACTGACGTCCGATCCGACGTTGGCGCCCCGTTTCGCGCGCGCGCGAATGGTGGAAGGTCCCCATGTGCTCGGTCCGATGGCCGTCGATGCTCGTGCCGTGGGCGTACCCGGACTGCTCGTCGCCGGTGACGCCGCGGGCTTCATTGATCCCATGACGGGCGATGGCCTTCGATTCGCGTTGGCCGGCGCCGTCATTGCGGCACGGACCGCCGTCGACGTGCTCGCGGGCCGGCTCGACGTGAACGAGGCGCCAGGCCGGCTTGCGCAGATGCGCCGGGACGCGTTCAGCGCCAAGTGGCGGTTCAACCGAACCCTGCGCGCGTTGGTCGGCTCATCGGCGGCCGTGCGAGCCGCAGCCATCAGCGCGCTGGTTCTGCCGGCTGCGTTCGAGGCGCTGATTCGGTATGCCGGTGACTGTCACATGGCCGCCCGCGACGACTAGACACGAGATGGCAACGAGCTCGGGGTTCTGATGGGCCACGACGCCGCATCTTCCGCGGTCGCGATTGCAACGGCGACAGTGGTCGCGGTCCTGCTCATGATGCTCGGCGAAGCCGTGCTATCGGCTCACCACGAGCGGCTCCTCCGCGCACGTGGCGCGATCGAGCCGCCAGACGATGTCATCGACACGATGCGTTGGGCGTATCCGGGGAGCTTCGTGGCCATGGCGGTGGAGGGCGCGTGGGCCGGGCCCGCCAGCGCAGACGTTCTCGCAGCCGGTCTCGCCGTCTTCGGGTTGGCAAAGGCCCTCAAGATCTGGGCGATTTCGACGTTGGGCACGCGGTGGACCTTCCGCGTGCTGGTGTTGCCGAACGCCCCACTCATCGCTCGCGGCCCGTACGCGCGGCTTCGCCATCCGAACTACGTGGCCGTCATGGGCGAGATCATGGGTATGGCGCTGATCGTGTGGGCGCCGGTCACCGGGGTCCTGTCGCTGGTCGGCTTTGGCTGGCTCCTGCGCCGTCGGATGGCCGTCGAAGATCGCGCGCTCGGGAGACAATAGGCGACTCCAATGTCCGACGGGTCGTCTGTTGAGCGCTTTCCATGGTGGGCCCGTGTGCTCGACATCATCGCTGTCGCGGCCACGCTGCTCGCACTCACGGTGTTCATCACAGGAGGATTTCGGGAATGGACGCCGGTCGGCCGTGTCTCGATCACCTCCTGGATCCGTCCGCTCGTGCTCGCACTGATGTGCCTCATCGTCCGGCACGCGTTTCGACCGCGGCCGATCTTGCCGAACCTGGTGTACCGCGGGGTTCGCACCTGGTGGACGGCATCGGAGGCTCGTTCCATCTGGGCCACATTTGTCGCCACGAGGGTGGGCGTGTACGCGATCGGCTTTCTCGCTGTGGCGATGATTGGCTACGCTCCCCACACACCACCCTTTCGCATCTATGAGAATGAGCTGCGGAACCTCCCGGCGCGTTGGGATACGGGCTGGTATCTCGGGGTCGCCATCGAGGGGTATCGGTGGAACCCTCGGTCGATGGACCGGCAGCAGAACATCGCGTTCTTTCCCATGTACCCGATGCTGATGCGGTACACGTCGCTGTTCGTTGCGCGCGACAAGTTGTGGGCGGGCGTGATCATCTCGATGGTCTCGTTCTTCTTCGCATCAATCTATTTGTTCAGGCTCGCGAGGCAGATGATTGGCAGCGAACCGGCGGGCTTTGCGGTGGCGCTGATGGCGACCTATCCCTTTGCGCTCTTCTACAGCGCCGCTTACACCGAGTCGTTGTTTCTGCTCACAATCGTCGCCGCCTGCTATCACTTCGAGCGCGATGAACTGTGGCAGGCTGGGGTGTGGGGGCTCATCGCGGGATTGACACGTCCGAACGGCTGTTTGCTGTCAGTCGTCCTGGCGCTGATGGCGATTCGGCCGCTGTGGTCATCGGGATGGCGACCGACCTGGCCGCCGACGATGCAGTGGACCAGGCTCGCCGATCGGCTGGCGACCGCGGCGTTGCCCGGCATCGGCATGCTGATCTATTCGACCTACGTTTTTTTCCTCACGGGCAATCCGCTGCAGTGGGCCCGGCAGAGCGCCGCATGGGGAAGGGTCTATCGCAGTCTGGATATGCTCGTCGGCCAACACGCCACCTTGATCGGTCGCGACGGTTTGTACGAGTACGCCTCGACGCGGACGTTGGACATGCTGCAGGCGATGGCCGTGATCTTCGTGCTGGTCAGCGTGTGGGGGGTGTTCCGTCGTTTCGGTCTTGCGTATGCGGTCATGATCGTCATCAACGTGGTCCCGCCTCTCACCATGGGTGGCCTTCTCTCCATGGGTCGCGTGACGTCCGTGTTGTTCCCCACGTTCCTCTGGCTCGCGGCTGTTCTCCCCGCCACACAACGCTATGCCTGGATCACGGTGTTTGCCGCGTTGCAGTCGTTGTGCGCGATCTTGTTCTTCACGTGGTATCCGCTGTACTGAAGGTGCCTGGGTGCCTGATGTGCCTCGGTGCCTTGGTGCTGGTGCATAAAGTGCTTGAGGTGCTTGAGGCACCTAGGCACCCGGCACTCGCACCACAGGCACCTAGGCACCCTCGGCACCATAGGCACCCTACTAGGCGCACGCTATACTGGCCACACTCCATGAGCGTTCCCCGTCTGCCGGAGTCTCGTCACCCAGCGTCGTGGTCGCTGCAACGGCTCGGCTGGGTGTGTGCAGGCACGGCGATTGTGGTCGCACTGTTCTTCGTTGCGGCTCGACCTTCCGCGAGTCAATCGGCCGCGGCTACGCGTGCGGCGGCGGAAAAGGCGTTTCGCGCCGGACAATACGACGAGGTCGAACGGCTCGCACAAGCTGCGGGGAGCGACGATGGGCTGAACGTGCTGTGGGCGAGAGCGCTCATCGCGCGTGGCGAGTACGCCAAGGCCGAGGGCCTGTTGACCGGTCCCGCAAGTGCGACGCCCGCCAGCGATGCTGCCCTCGAGCTTGGACTGCTGCAGCTGATGCTCGGTCGTCGAAGCGAAGGGCGCCGCACGCTGCAACTGATTCTCCTCGCCGATGCTCGCTCCGCCACCGCCCGCGATTACGCACGAGCGGCTCGCGCGGCGCGCGGGCTGGGCATGTTCGAGGACGCCAACGCGTACTTTCGCGAAGCCATCGCGCTGGCCCCCACTGACGCCGCGATCAACACCGAGTGGGGCGAGCTCTTTCTCGAGAAGCACAATCGGCAGGACGCGGCGAAATCGTTTCAGGCCGCTCTCAAGACCGAGCCGGACTACGCACGGGCGCAACGCGGCATGGCGCAGGCAGTAGCGGATGAAAACCCACCGGCGGCCATGCGATACGTTCGGCGGGCGCTCGAACTGAATCCCTCGGACACCGCCGCGTACTTGTTCCTTGCCGAGTTGGCAATCGACGAAGACAAGAAAGATCTCGCGCGCGAGGCGATTGCCAAGGCGCAGGCGATCAACCCCAACAGTCTCGAAGCCTTTGCCCTGACGGCTGCCGTCAATTTTGTCGAAGGGAAAGACGCCGAGTACAAGTCGGCAATCGCGGCGGCGCTCAAGCTCAACCCCCTCTACGGCGAAGCCCATCGCGTCGTCGGCGCGATTACTGCGCGGTACTACCGGTTCGACGAAGCGGTGGAACAGGTGCGCTTGGGGATCGCGATCGATCGCGACAGTGCCCGCGCGCAAGCCGATCTCGGAGTGCACCTGATGAGAACCGGCGACGAGCGGAACGCGAGGCGAGCGCTCGAAGCCGCCTTCCGCGCCGACCCGTATGACCTGATCACCTACAACCTCCTGGGTGTGCTCGACAAGCTCGGAAGCTTCCAGTCGATTCAGGAAGGCGATCTGGTCATCAAGCTCCATCCCGACGAAGTCGCGGTCCTACGCGAGTATGTGCCGGCGCTCGCCCGGCAGGCCCTCGAGGCCCTCAGCAAGCGGTGGGAGTTCACCCCCAAGGGGCCAATCCTCGTCGAAGTCTTCCCGTTGCACGACGATTTTGCGGTGCGCAACGTCGGTCTGACGGGGATGATTGGCGCCCTGGGCGCCTGCTTCGGCCGAGTAGTCACGATGGACTCGCCCAAAGCCCGTCCGCCCGGCGACTTCAATTGGGGAGCGACGCTCTGGCACGAGATGGCACACGTCATCACGCTGCAGTTGTCGAATCAGCGACTTCCGCGCTGGCTCAGCGAGGGTATATCGGTCTTCGAAGAGAAGCGGGCTCGTCCCGAGTGGGGGCGCGAAATGGAAGTCGTCTTCGCGCGCGCACTGGAGGAAGGTGAGGCCATCAAACTGCGCGAGCTCAACGCGAGCTTCCAGAATCCGGAGAAGATCTCGCTCGCGTATTACGAAGCGTCGCTGCTCGTCGAGCACATCATCGACAAGCATGGTGAGCCGGCGCTGCGGGCTCTGGTGAAGTCCTTTGCGGATGGTGTCGATACTGAGAACGCCATCATGAAAGTGTTCTCGAGCGACATCGACGCCTTGCAGACGACATTCGACGCGTTTCTCACCGAACGCTTCGCGAGCCTGCGCCGCGCGCTCGACACCCCCGAAGGGTTTGAGCCAGGTCAACCGATCGAGAAGTTGAAGGCGGCGGCCGTGACGTACCCTGACAGCTTCGCCGTCCAGATGGCCCTCGGTCGAGCGCTGCGTGGATCGGATCGGCCGGGTGCAATTGCGGCATTTGACCGAGCCGTAAAGCTGGCGCCGATGATCACAGGCAACGAAAGCCCGTACCTGCAGATCGTCGAGGTTGCGATGGCGGCGGGCGACAAGGCAAAGGCGGCCGACGCCCTGGAGGCCATGACGGCGCACGATCACACGGCCGTCGAGGCGGCTCGGCAGCTCGTGGGTCTGCTCGATGCTGACAAGGATAAGGAAAGGCTGCGCACTGCGCTGCGCCGGGTCGTCGCCATTGACCCTTTCGATTCCGGGGCCCACACGGCCCTCGGTCGCATGGCTCTTGCGTCTAGTGACACCGCCGAGGCGGTGCGAGCTTTTCGAGTCGCGCTCGCCGCCGGTCCAATCGACCGCGCCTCCGCACACGCGGATTTGGCCGAGGGTCTTTTCCAAGGCGGCAATCGCACCGACGCCAAGCGCGAAGCGCTGGCAGCGCTGGAGATTGCCCCGACGTACGAACGGGCGCAACAGTTGCTACTGAAGTTGGTTGACGGTCCACGATAATGGATTGATGGCTCACACCCCGGCCGAAATGTCGAACCCCCACGACCGCGGCGGGAAACGCCTGCGCGTCGCCGCTCTTGCGGCGATCGCTCTGCTGGCGATTGGACCGACCTTGGCCTCGCTGGCGACCGCCCAGGGCGCCGTCACGGGCGACGAGCGCTTTGCCGGCCTGCAGTGGACGTTCGCCAGGATCAAATACAACTCCTACGGCGGCGAAGCACGCACCAACCTTCGCACCGCCTATTGGGACGAGCCGTGGGCGATTGACGCCCCCGCCGCCGAACAGAACCTGACCCGCCGCATCCGCAGCGTCACCTCTATCTCCGTCACCGATCCGGTGGTCATCACGCTCGACGACGAGAAACTCTGGGAGTATCCATGGGTCTATCTAGTGGAGCCCAGCAACCTGGTGCTGACCGAAAAGGATGCTGCGACGCTGCGGGAATACCTGCTGCGAGGCGGAACGCTCACACTCGACGACTTTCACGGTCCCTATGAATGGGATCTCACGGTGCGACAGTTGCGGATGATCTTTCCCCAGCACGAGATTGTCGAGATCGAACCGCCTCATCCCATTTACACGTGCTTCTACAAGCTCGAAAAGTATCCGCAAATCCCGGGTCTCGGCTCGTTCTTCTCTGGACGCACGTGGGAGAAGGGCGGGTATGTCCCACATCTGCGCGGCATACTCGACGAGACCGGCCGACCGATGGTGCTCATCAACTGGAATACGGACATGGGCGATGGGGTCGAGTGGTCGAATGCCGAAGACTATCCGGGCTACATCAAGTGGACCGCACAGGCCTACCAGATGATGATCAACGAAGTGATCTATTCACTGACTCATTGACGGGCGCAGACGAGCGCGATCAACTCGACATGGAAGAGACTCTCAGCGCACGCACCCCGGCCGCCGAAGTACGAGACGGTCGCGACCGCATCCTTCACGAGCTTCGAAAGGTCATCGTGGGTCAGGACGAGGTTGTCGAGCAGGTCCTGATTGCGCTCTTCACGGGCGGCCATTGCCTGTTGACCGGAGTGCCGGGGCTGGCAAAGACCCTGCTGATCCGGACCGTCGCCGAGATTCTCGATCTCAGCTTCAAGCGCATCCAGTTCACTCCTGACTTGATGCCGGCGGACATCACCGGCACCGAGATTCTGGACGACGATGGCGGGCGCCGAAGCTTGCGATTTCTGCAAGGGCCCATCTTCGCTCAGATCATCCTGGCCGACGAGATCAACCGGACGCCGCCCAAGACGCAGGCCGCCTTGCTCGAGGCCATGCAGGAATATCACGTCACGGCTGCGGGCCGAACTTATCCGCTCGAGCGGCCGTTCTTCGTGCTGGCCACGCAGAACCCGATCGAACTCGAAGGAACGTATCCGCTGCCCGAGGCGCAGCTCGACCGATTCATGTTCAACGTCGTCATGGGGTACCTGGATCCCGAGGACGAAGTGCGAGTGGTGACGCAAACGACTGGCGCCGAACGCCCGACGCCAGCGCGGGTTCTCGATGGCGCGGCCATCAACTCGTTTCAACGCAGCGTTCGGGATGTGCTGGTCGCCGATGACGTCGCGCGCTATGCCGTGAGGCTTGTGGACACCACGAGGCCAGGTCGTGGCGCCAAGGCCGACTTCGTCGCCAAGTGGGTCAAGTGGGGCGCTGGTTTGCGGGCGTCCCAGGCGTTGATTCTTGGCAGCAAGGCTCGCGCGTTGATGCACGCCCGGCATCACGTCTCGGTCAAGGACATCCAGGCCCTCGCCAAGCCCATTTTGCGGCACCGTATCATCCCGAACTTCTACGCGGAGGCCGAAGGCATCTCCTCCGATCGAATCATCGAGATGCTTCTCGACGCGGTGCCGGCGCCCGCGAGCGGGCTATGAGCTCGTCCGACCCGCGCGCGACCTTTCTCGATCCGGCTACGATTGCGCGCCTTGGCAGCCTCGACCTCAAGGTCAGGGCGATTGTCGAGGGCTTTCTGACGGGCCTGCACCGGAGTCCTTTCAAGGGTTTCAGCGTCGAGTTCGCGGAATATCGACAGTATCTGCCGGGCGATGACCTGACCACGCTGGACTGGAAGGTCTATGCGCGGACCGATCGTCATTTCGTCAAGAAGTTCGAGGAGGAGACCAACCTCGAGTGCTATCTGCTGCTGGACATCAGTCGATCGATGGGCTACGGCTCGGGGGCGGTGACCAAGCTCCAGTACGGCTCGTATCTGGCTGGCGCGCTGGCGTACCTGATGACGCGACAGCGCGATGCGGTCGGCCTCATCGCGTTCGACGACAAGATCGTCACCATGCTCCGCCCAAGCGCCCGGAGCGGCCACCTGACGTCGCTGCTCGTGACCCTCGATCGCCTTCCACTCGGCGCGCGAACGGACGTCGCCAAGCCGCTTCGCGACTTGGCCGAGGCCGTTCGAAAGCGTGGACTGGTGGTCTTGATCTCAGACCTGCTGGACGACGTCGATCGAGTGCTGCCCGGGTTGAAGCATTTTCGTTATCGAGGCAGCGAAGTGATCGTCTTCCACGTCCTCGATCCTGCCGAGCTGCACTTTCCCTTCGACCAGACCGCTCGGTTCCGCGACATGGAGACGCTCGACGAAGTCGTGGCCGTTCCAGAAGTTGTCCGTTCGCGCTACCTGAGCGCGCTCGCGGACCTCCAGGAACGTTATCGGCGCGAGTTGCGATTGGCCGGCATCGATTACGTCATGCTCGACACGTCGGTCCCTCTTGAAACCGCGCTGATGTCCTACCTGATGACGAGACGACGGTCATTTTGAGGCACCATTGTCGTTCCTCTATCCGCTTTTCCTCCTCGGCGCGCTAGCGATTGCGATTCCAATCGTTCTGCACCTTTTCCGGCGCAGAACTGACCTCATCGTCGAATTTCCGGCGGTGCGGCTGCTGGAGAAGGCGCCGGTCGAGCGTCAGCGGCGCCGCCGGCTCCGAGAGCTGATCCTGCTGGCGCTGCGCGTCGGCGCGCTCCTGTTGCTGGCGTTAGCATTTGCACGTCCGTACTTCGATCGAGCGGCCGGCGCGATTCCAGCACCGGTGACCGTGGTCGCCCTCGACACGTCCTTGAGCCTGTCGGCGCCTGGACAGATCGTCGCCGCCCAACAGGCAGCGCGCCGTGCCGTCGAGAGGGCGCCCGCAACCCATGCGGTCGCCCTCGTCACCTTTGCCGATTCAGCGACCATTTCGATGCCGCCGACCACGGATCGCGGCGGACTGCTTCAAGCCATCGACGGCGTCACCGTCACGGCCGGCGGCACACGCTATCGGACCGCGCTTGCCCGAGCCGCGGAAGTCATCGGATCTCGGTCGGGTCGGATCGTTGTCATCACCGATCTGCAGCAGGTGGGGTGGGACGCGGGTGACGAGGGTGGTGTGCCCGATGGGATCGATGTCGAGATCGTCGGGATCGATTCGCCTGAGGGTAACGTGGCCGTGACCGCGGCACGGCGCGACGGCGCGGCGATAGTGGCCGCGATCCACAATTTTGGCTCTCACCCGGCCCGTGTGCCAGTTCGGCTCCGTGTGGACGACCGCGACCTGTCGGCGCAACCGGTCGATATCGCTCCACAGGCCGCGGCCGAGATCCGACTGGAGTCGCCGCTGCCAACACGTGGCATTGCCATCGTAACCATCGACGACGGCACTGGGTATCAAGGGGACAACGCACGCTACCTGCTGCTCGAGCCTCCCGGCGCCGTGCCGATCTATATAGTGACGTCGCAGCCACCGGGGTCGACGAATGCCGGGCTCTACGTGGAGCGTGCCCTTACCGTGGCCGACGACAGTCGCGCGTTCAACCCGCTGGTTATCGACGGTCGCGACTTCTCCGCCCTGCCGGGCGACCGGCCGCTCGCTGATGCAGGCGCACTGGTCATCCTCGGAACCTCCACACTCGAACGTCGCGGCCGCGACTTGATCGCGGCCTTTATTCGCGACGGTGGCAGAGTGCTCGTGTCCCTTGGGCCCGATACGGACCTGGAGACCTTGAACGATACGCTCGGGATTACGATTGAGGTAAGCGACGCAGAGAGCGCTGCCAGGCGAACCGTTACTTTGGCGGCGGTTGATGGCCGACATCCGATCTTTCGCCCGTTCGCGAGCCCGACAGGGGCTCTTGGGGACGTCTATGTTGAGCAGTACCGTCGTCTGAATGATTTAGAGGGTCGTACCGTGCTCGCGCGTTTCGCTGGTGCCGGGATCGCGATGACTGAGCAGGCCGTAGGGCGGGGTCGCTTGCTGCTCTTTGCCTCCGACCTCGAGAACCGATGGAATCGATTTCCCCTGAATCCGGCGTTTGTGCCTTGGGCGATCGAAACCGCCAGATATTTGGCGCAGGGGCGTGAGAAGCGCCAGAGCTACACGCTTCCACACATCCCCTTGGGGATCAGTCCGGCGCCTGGAGTCTACGACTTGCCGTCCGCGGCAGGTGCGGCCAAATCCGACGACACCAAGCGCCAGGCTGTTCGGATTGCCGTGAATGTTGATGTCCGTGAGTCAAACCCCGCGCGAACGTCCGTCGAAGAGTTTGTGGGAGCAGTCACACGGCTCAATCCGGTGACGGGTGAGCGCGCACTCGTCGAGGCACGACAGCAGGAAGACCAGCAGCGGCTGTGGCAGGTCGGGTTGGTCGTCATGTTTTTGGCGCTGGTCGGTGAGGGGCTTATTGGGCGTCAGGCCACGTAATCGCGCGAACCGAGACGCGCCGGAGAAGGCGTAGGATATGCATAGCGATCGGCCCGCGGTCGGGGACGGGAGTCCTGCAAGGAGATGAGCGAGCAACCGGTTGAGCTCCAGGCGATTCTCGCTGGCGTCAGGCGTCGTTGGACGCTCCGGGCCCTGCTGCGCTCGTGGACGCTCGGCGCCGCCGCCGCGGCTCTGATTGTCGCGGCAGGTTTGGGCGTCACGCTGGTCGTGGCGCGCGACGGCCTGCCGTTGGTGTTCACGACCGTCGTCATCGGTTTGTTCGTTGGCGCCGTTCTCGCGTACACACTTTGGCCATTTCGCCGGCGGCCCACCGATTCGCAGATTGCTCGCCTCATCGAAGAACACTCTGAGCTCGACGACGTCGTCGCAACGGCAGTGGACTACGCAACGCGATCCGACGTCAATCCGCGCATCATCGATGCGCTGGCGGGGGATGCGGCTCGCGCCCTGGCGGCCCTCGACCTCGACGCGATCGTGTCGCGACCGTCGATCCGCGAGCATGCGCTGAAGGCTGGCGTCGCGACAGCTGCGTTCGCACTGGCCGTGGCGCTGTTCTCTCCAGCCGTCTCGCGAGCGACGAATGTCGCCGCCGCTTATCTGTTTCCCGCCCGGCTGCATGTCGAGGTCACACCGGGGACGACCAAGCTACGAGCTGGCGAGGCGCTGACCATCTCTGCTCGAGTCGAGGGATTCGCGGGTGAGTTGATCCCGATGCTCACCATCGCGGTTGGCACCGAGTCTCGCGACATTCGAATGCAGCCTGCCGCAGCGCCTGGGGTGTTTGCACTCACCCTGGACGAGGTCACGGCCTCGTTCACTTATCACGTTCGTGCTGCCGTGGCGCGCTCGGCGGACTTCAACGTTACCGTCGTGCACCCGCCGCGAGTCGAGCGCATCGACCTTCATTACGAGTTTCCCAAGGGTCTTGGTCTCGCTCCGCGAACCGACGAAGATAGCGGTGACATCTACGGGCCGGCAGGCACGTCGGTTCGAATCAATGTGATCACCGACAAGCCCATCGCGCAGGGCTACCTGCTATTGGCCGATGGAACCCGCCTCGAGCTCACCGGACAGCCACAATCGCTCGACGGTCGCCTGGTGATTGAGGACGATGGATCGTATCGCGTCGCCCTTCACGACCAGGATGGACTGGAAAACGCGGGCGATACCGAGTACTTCATCCGCACACTTGACGACCGGCCGCCCGACGTCCGGATCCTTCGCCCAGCGAGCGACAAGCAAGTGACCGCGCTGGAGGAGGTCCTGATCGAAGCGCGAGCCGACGACGACTTCGGCATCGCGTCGTTCGAGCTTGTGTTCCAGACTCCCGCAGGCAAGGAGCGCACAGTCCCATTGAGGGGAACCAAGGGGGGACTGACCGAATCGGGTCTCCATACTCTGTTCATGGAGGACCTGGGCGTTCAGCCAGGCGACTTCGTGACCTATTACGCGCGCGCCCGCGATGTGAATCGGGGCCGCCGGTCGGCGGAGGCTCGCAGCGATATCTTTTTCCTCGAGGTCAAGCCGTTCGAAGAGGAATTCGTGGCCGCACAGAGCCAATCGATGGGGCAGGGCTCTGGCGGGCAAAGTGGCGGCCTTCAGGGTCTCGCGGAGGCCCAGAAACAGATCATTGTCGCGACGTGGAAGTTAGACGCGCGAGCACGAAGGGCGCGCGACGCTGGCTCGCAGCGGGACATCAAGGCCGTAGCTCAGGCGCAGACCGAGTTGCGCGATCGCGCCGAGAAGGTCAGCGCGCAAGACGCGCGGCTGAGTGGCGACCCGCGGCGTCGTCGCGGGAATGATCGAGTGGCGCCCGGCGACAATCCACTCGGCCGCGCCGTCGAAGCCATGGGCCGGGCTGTCAACGAGCTCGATAAGATCGACACCGCACGCGCGTTGCCTCATGAGATGGAGGCCCTCAATCACCTGCTCAGGGCCGAAGCAGAAAATCGCCGGCGTGAGGTCACGCGTCAACAGCAGGCGGCGGGTGGGGGCGGCATGAATCGCCCGGAGGCCGACCTGTCGAGCCTCTTTGATCAGGAGCTGCGGCGTCGGCAGGAAACGAACTACGAAACGCCGAACTCCACCGAGGAACGGCAAGACGCGCAGGAGGATCCTCTCGAGCGTATTCGCGAGCTGGCGCGCCGACAGGACGCACTGAATCGACAGCAGCGCGACGTGATGCGCAACCGGGATCGGCTGGAGGCAGAAGAGCTCAAGCGCCAGCTCGAGCGCCTGACACGTGAGCAAAACGAACTGCGCCAACAGGCTGAACAGCTTGCAGAGCGCATGCAGCAGCAGGGCAATCCACAGTCATCACAGAATGCTGACTCGCGTGGACAGTCGGGCGAGCAGGGCGCTGGCGGACAGAGCCAAGACACCAGGCGGCTGCGCGAGATCTCCGAAGACATGCGGAATGCGGCGACCGGCCTCAGGCGGCAGGACCCGACACAAGCGGGGAACAGTGGGAGTCGCGCGTCCGAACGGCTGCGTGATCTCGAACGACAGATGCAGGGGGCACGACCGGACGACCGTCGGCGCGCGCTCGGCGACGTGCAGCTCGAGACCCGGCAACTCGCTGATGCCCAGCGCCGCCTCGCGAGCGAAGCCGATCGAACCGCGAACGGGACCGTTGGCGACGACGCGCGGCGACGGCTGGCAGGCGATCAGGAGCGACTGGCAGAGCGCGCCGAGCGTCTCGAAGAGAACGTGCGCCAGCTGGCAAAGACCGGACGGGGCGAATCGAGCGAGCGTTCGGCGACCAGCGAAGCGGCAAGAGATCTCGAGCGTCAAAGGATCGGCGAGCGGATGCGACAGTCAGCCGAATCTCTGCGGCAACCGGCCGGAGAACAAGCGGGGGACCCATCCGCATCAGATCGGGCACGACGCGCGGCTCGACATGGAGAGGATGTGGCGCGAGCGCTGGATCAGATCGCCGATCGCTTGGGCGCCGCAACGGGCGCCCAGGATAGCGACTCCCGTCGCCTGTCCGACGGCCTCTCCAAGACGCAGGAGCTTCGTGACAAGCTCGCGGACCTCGAGCGGACCATCGAACAACTGCAACGTGAAGCCAAAGAGGCGCAGGCAGGGAAGAACGCGGGCTCCGCGGACGGGCGTGACGCTCGAGCCCAAGGCCGCGAGCAAGCGGCGGAACGACAGGGTCCGCAGCAGGCTCAGGGCGGTCAAACGCCAGGCTCCTCGAATGGTCAACAACAGTCTGCGCAGGGACGCGAGGGCGCCAGTGGCCAGTCCGGCGGCAGCACGGGAGGGAGTGGCGGGCGAGTGCAACAGCTTCAGCGCGAAGCCAATGAGCGCGCGCAAGAGATCGAGCGTTTGTCTGGAGACCTCCGCCGGGAGAACCCGGGTCTGCAAGGGCCCAATCAGGAAGAGTCGTGGTGGCGCAGCGTCTCGGCGCCGGGAACCGAAGCCTTCAAACAAGATTTCTCGCGCTGGGAATCGCTGAAGAAGAACCTGCTGGTCTCACTTGAAGACGTCGAGTCGAAGCTCTCGGGGGAGTTGCGCGCGATCGAGAACAAGCAGCGTTTCAACGCGGGCGGCCACGAGACCGTGAGCGAGGCATATCGCGAACTCGTCGACAAGTACTACCGGTCGCTGGCGACGCCACGCAAGCCTCGATAACCGGCACGAACTCCACGTTCACAAAAAAGGGCGTGTTCTCGCCACTTTTCCTGCTTTGATCGAAGGACGGCATCCCGGAATTGTTGATCCTGCGTCGGAGGACGCTTCAGTCTTCACTAACGAGGCGAACCATACGCTCGGCTGCCCGGTTCGGGGTACGATGACGACGAGGTGTCGTGTCTGACACCTCGATGACGCCCGAGCTGACATGCGGTTCGCCGTTGCCCTACCTCTCTGGGGTTATGTCCTGGTCTTTGTGGCCGCCATGGTATTCGCATGGCTGACGTACGCTCGCGTGGCGATTCGACTCACTCCCAGGCAGCGGTTCACACTCACCGGCCTGCGCGCGCTGACACTGCTGCTCATCGTGTTCTTCCTCATGCGACCCGTGGTTTTTGTCCAGGCGACGGGCGCACGAGACGGCTTGGTAGCCGTTCTGGTCGACGTGTCTCGCAGCATGCGGCTTGCAGATGAGGGAAGTCCGCGAATCGAGCAGGCCCGCGAGCTGGCGACGACGCTTCAGAAGCAAATCAGCGGGGACTTCCGGACTGAACTGTTCTCGTTTGGCGAGACCCTCGAGCGCACCGAGGCGGCTCGCTTGAGCGCCAACGCGCGCAGGAGCGATCTCAGTGGCGCACTTGCCGCCCTCGTGGATCGTTATCGCGGTCAGCGTCTGGCCGGCGTCGTCGTGTTGTCGGACGGCGGCGATACCTCGACGACGGAAGCCGGCACGATGGAGTCGCTCGGTGTCCCCGTGTTCACGGTGGGCGTCGGGCGGCCATCGATCGGTCGCGATCGCGAGATTCTCAATTTCACTGCCGGTCAGCCGCTTCTGTCGGAATCGTCCGTGGACCTCAGCGTGACAGCCACGAGCAGCGGGTTCGGCACGGGCTCGATGGCGCTGCGGTTGAGCGCGAACGGTCGGCCGATTGAAACGCGCCATGTCGCCATCCCAGCGGATGGCGCCGCCGTCCACGAGGTCTTCACCGTCTCCCCCGCGTCGGAGACGCCGACGATTTACGCGGTCGAGATTCCGAGTGAGTCCGGGGAACTGGCATCGGAAAACAACAGCCGCCGTCTGCTGGTGCCGGCACAAGGACGCCGGCGTCGAGTGCTACTGGTCGAGGGCGCTCCAGGGTTCGAGCACACGTTTCTCAAGCGCGCACTCGCTCGCGACCGGGGCCTCGAGGTCGATTCGGTCGTGAGAAAAGGACAGAACGATGAAGGGCGCGACACGTTCTTCATCCAGGCCGTTGCGAGCCGGTCACCCGCGCTGGCCGCGGGGTATCCCGGCAAACGAGCGGAGCTGTTTCTCTACGACGCCGTGATTTTCGGCAATATCGAGGGCGACTTCTTTACGCGCGATCAACTCGAGATGACCACCGATTTCGTGTCGCGCCGTGGGGGCGGCCTCCTGGTTCTCGGCGCGCGCTCGTTCGAACGGGCTGGTCTCGTGGGGACGCCAATCGAGGAAGCCCTACCACTCGACTTGACCGATCGTCGCGCGCCAGCGACTGCGGTGACGAGGGCGGCGGCAGCGGCAAACACCCTCAGTCTCACGCCTGACGGCGTCTCACATCCTGCGACGCGACTGGCCGTCACAATCGATGAGAGCCGCAAGCGGTGGAACCAGTTGCCACCGTTGGCAGCCGTGGCCGTCACCGGCGCGCCGCGACCAGGCGCTCAAATCCTGGCGGTCAGTGCCGGCGCCGGCGGTGAGATTCGCCCACTGCTCGCGACTCAGCGGTACGGTCTCGGTCGTTCCATGATCTTCGCGGGCGAAGCATCCTGGCGCTGGCGGATGATGCGACCGGCGACCGACATCACCCACGAACTCGTGTGGCGGCAATTGGCACGGTGGCTGGCTGCCAGCGCCGCCGAACGGATCGAGATCCTTCCGGTTTCGGCCGCGATGCCAGGTCTCACTGAATCCATCGGAGTCCTGGTCCGGGACGAGGAGTTCAAGCCGATCGGCGACGCTGAGGTGACCTTGCGTGTGAAGGAACCTGGCGGCCAGGAGCGAGCGCTTCCGGCGGCCTTGGCCGACCCCCGCGATGGTCGTTACGCCGCTGCCGTGCGTCTGGATCAATCCGGCGTGTACGTGATGACGGCCGAGGTGCGTCGCGGCACGCAGCCGCTGGGGACCGCGAGTCGGCCGACTCTGGTAGGCGGCGCCGAGGTCGAGCTGAGCGAGCCGCGACTCAATGAGGCCGTGCTTCGGCGAATTGCCGATGCGACGAAGGGACAGGTACATCTCGGCCGATTCAGTGTCCACACTGCCGGGGTTGCTGCGCCAGAGCGAGGTCGGCCGACCGCCCACAGAAATGAAGGACCTTTGGCACAACGGCTTCAGCCTGGCCATCATCGTGGCGTTGCTGGCGGCCGAATGGCTCGTTCGTCGGCGCGTCGGGTTGGCATAGTGGTTGAGGTCACGGAAGGGACGGCCAAGCCGTGATTTCTGTGTCTCGGTGTCTCTGAGGCCTCCCCGTTTCCGCGTTTCCCTGTTTCCGTGGTTCCGTGTTAAACGGGTAAGGTACGCATATATGCGGATCGCAGCACTATTGATCATGGTTCTGTGGCCGATGTCCGTGGCACAGGCTGAGGAGCGCTGGGCGCTCATCTTGTCAGGCGCTTCGGGCGGACCCAAGTACGCCGAACAAATGCGCGAATGGCGAACCGGGATCTCGTCCGCATTGGTCGATCGCTATGGGTTCGCTGCCGACAAGATCCGCGTGCTGGTGGACGAAACCGTGAAGACCGGCGAGCAGGGAACCGCCGCCAATCTGCGAGCGGCGATCGGTGAGATTCGCAAGACGCTCACGCGTGAAGACCTGCTGCTCATCGTGCTGCTGGGCCATGGCACCTACGATGGCGATACCGCCAAGTTCAATCTGGTGGGTCCCGATCTCACCGCCGCCGACTGGGCGGGCTTGCTCAACGGGATCGCGGGGCGGCTCGTCATGGTCAACACGACATCGGCAAGCTTCCCGTTTGTCGAGCGGCTGGCCGGCGCCAATCGCATCGTGATCACCGCGACCGACTCCGCCGCTCAGAAATACGCCACCGTGTTCCCGGAATACTTCGTGAAGGCGATGAACGAAGCGTCGAGCGATCTCGACAAGAACGGGCGGACCTCCGTGTTCGAAGTGTTTTCTGCGACGAGCGCGGCCGTGAAGCAGCATTATCAGCAGCGCGGTCAGCTGACGACCGAGCGGGCAGTGTTCGATGACAACGGCGATGGCGTGGGCCGCGAGGCTGAAGCGCCCGGTCCGGACGGTTCGCTGGCGCGCCTGCTCTATCTGGATGCCGAGTCTCCCGCGGCTGCCAACGACCCCGAGCTGGCCGCACTGATTCGCCGGCGTCGAGAGCTGGAAACCGATGCCGAGGCGCTCAAGCAGAAAAAGGGTGCGATGCCCGAGCCGACGTGGCAGGTCGAATACGAGAAGCTGATGATTGAGCTGGCGAAGGTGTCGCGCGAGATTCGCGCCCGAAGCTAGCGACACTTATCTGTGGCTTCCGCCTTGAGGCGGAAGTCCGGAAGCGGGCTGGGCCCGCGCTCAGTCCTGCGGATCCCACCATTCGACCCGCGCCCGCTCTTTGCGCCGCAGTGCGAGGCAGAGTGCCGCGCCGATGGCAAACGCCAGCACGTAAGCGGCAAGCGCCGATCCAACGGCCGCGTCAGGAGCGCCAGTCTGCGCTAGTAGCACAACCACCGCGAGAAACTGCACTGCACACCAAATCGTGAACAGCACGGCGGCAGGCACCTCGTGAAGCGCCATGGGGACTGGTATGAGCATCAGCACTTTGCCGTTGGGGAAGAGCACGAAGTACGCCCCCATGACGGCGGCGATCGCGAGGCTCCCCCCAATCTTCGGGACATGCGCCGCCGGGTTGACGATCGCCAGTAGCACCACCGCCGCCGTGCCGCAGACCAGATAGAGCGCGCCGAAGCGAAAACGACCCAACTGATCCTCGACCGTCGCGCCAAAGAGCCACAAGAAGAGCTCATTGATGGCAAACGGCAGCAGGGCAGCGTGGAGGAATGTCGATCGCAGAGCCTCGATGAGGCCCACGAGCGTCAGGCCGCTGAACGTCCCGACGGAACGGTGGTCGCTGGCTTGAACCTCCGTCAGGTACCCAATAACGTTCAAGACCAGCAGCGTGTATGTTGCGACCGGCACGAGCCTGGTCGGAATCACGTCCTGGATAGGGATCACGCCACAAGCCCCAACAACAGTCGCACAATTCTAGTATTCTGCCGTGACCCCCGATGAAGTGTCGCAATTGTGGAACGGAGATCGCCGAGAAGGCGCTGATCTGTTATCGCTGCGGCACCGCGACGAGCGAGCCACGCATCACCCCGCCGGCCCCCCCGTCGGAGCGTGGGGTGGTGCCGATGGTGGCGGCGCTTCTTCTGATCATCGTCGCGGCCGTGATTGGGTTGCCTCGGGTGTTGGAAGGCGACGCGCTCATCGGCGGCTGGGTCGCGGCGGCAATTGTCGCCGCCGCCACGGCGTGGGTGTTGCGACCCATCAGCCGTCGGAAACGTTTCTGAGGTCTGCGCTATCATTCCTGCTGGTGGTCCCCATTGGGGATGCACCCGGGAGATGTCGAACCCCCAAGGGGGCAAAACCAGCAGCAATGGGCAGTTTTGCTGCCACCCCCACATAAGGACCAATGTCAGAAGCACGCCTCGAAGTCAACGACGGGCTGGGCAGCCGGGTCATTCCGATCGACAAGCCGAGCCTCGCCATCGGTCGACGCGGCGAGAACGACGTTCGCCTCACCGGCAGCGATGTCTCCCGTGACCATGCCGAGATCGCCCTCTCAGACGGCAGCTATGTGATCCGCGACAAAGGGTCGCGCTACGGCACCTTCGTCAATGGCGAGCAGGTCACCGAGCGCGCGCTTCGCCACGGTGATCGACTCCAGTTCGGCCGGGCGTCCGGTACCGACGTGGTCTTCTTGACGGAGGATTCTCCCGCTCCGCCATTGTCCTCGGAGCGGCATCACCAGACGGCTGTCGGCGATATCCGACAGCTCGCCACGCTGCTCGAAGGCCTGCGGGCGCTTGGATCGGGTCGGGTGCTCGACGAGGTGCTGGCCCTGGTGCTCGATTCGGCCATCGAGCTCACCGGCGCGGAACGCGGCTTCATCATGCTCGCGATCGAGGGCACCAGCCTCGAGATGAAGCTGGCGCGCGCGCGCGGCAAGATCACGCTGCCCGGCAACCGGTTCGACACGAGCCGCAAGATTCCGGAAGAAGTGTACGCGACCGGCGAGACGAAGATCGTCGCCGATCTGCTTGACGGTGACCTGGCCAACGTCCACATGGGAACCGTGGCGCTCGGCATTCGACACGTGCTGTGCGTGCCGCTGCGCCTGGTCCGCTATCTCGACAAGGCCGACCTTCCGAGCGAGACCAAGACCACCGGGGTGCTGTATCTCGATAGCCGCGAGAAAGGGTCACTGCTGTCCGCGAACACGCGATCCTCGTTGGACATGCTTGCGAGCGAAGCAGGCGTCGCGATCGAGAATGCTCGCCTGTATCGCCAGACGCTCGAGCAGGCCCGGATCGAGCACGAACTCCGCATTGCGGCGGAGATTCAGCGCGCACTCCTGCCGCCAGGCCAGCACGCGGGCGCTTTCTACGAGGCGATGAGCACATCCCTGCCCTCGCGGGCGATCGGCGGCGATTTCTACGATTTCACGGATCGGCCTGACGGCACCTTCGGCTTTGCGGTTGGGGACGTCTCCGGCAAGGGACCGGCGGCAGCACTCCTGACGGCCAAGATCCAGGGGCTCTTCAGCGCGCAGTTCGACGAAGCCTCGCCAGCGCACACGATGCGAATCGTCAACAAGGGGCTGACGCGCCGTACCGTCGAAGCCAAGTACGCGACCGTGTTTCACGCCACGCTGAGCCCCGAAGGTGTGCTGACGTACTGTAATGCCGGTCACAATCCACCTCTGCTGTTTGGGGCCTCGGGTCTGCGCCGACTCGAATCCGGCAGCATGCCGGTCGGGTTCTTCGCCCATGCCCCGTATGCCGATCAAACCGAGCACATGGACTCCGGCGACGTCTTGATCATCTACACCGACGGGGTCACCGAGGCTCTTGACGTCGACGGCCACGAGTTCGGCGAGGAGCGGTTGGTCTCGATCCTCAAACAGCGCCACACCGACGAGGCCACCGCCATCCTCGAAGCCGTCGTCGACGCGGTCAAGACGTTCGCCAGGGGGGCCGCGCAGCACGACGATGTCACTGCGATGGTCGTCAAGTTCAAAGGATGACGCTGCGTCGGTTCACGATCGCCCTGTGGCTGACGTTTGCCTTCGTGACCTGGAATGTAGCGTTCGATCACCGCGTTGCTGATGCCGCTCTCGCCTTTACTCGGGAGCAGATCACGCGGGACCAGGAGGGTGCTGCGGTCGTTCCAATCGACGTCGGCTTCAGCCCGCACGTTTGGTCGGCCGCGCTCCACGCCTCGCTCTATGCGGGCGCCGTGCTCCTGTGCGGCGCGGTCGTGATAGCCCGTTCGCGACCATGAAGCCGCATCTGATCTACGACTGGAACAAGGTCGGTGCACCGGATCCGCCGCCGCTCGTCATGCTGGACGACGAGACCTTGCGCGATGGGCTGCAGTCTCCGTCGGTGCGGACGCCAGGTCTCGACCAGAAGATTCGAATTCTCCACCTCATCGACGCCCTGAACATCGATACCGCTGACATCGGGCTCCCCGGGGCGGGTCCGCACGTCGCGCAGGACGTTGAAGCCCTGGCTCGCGAGATCGCCGACGCGCGCCTGCGCGTGCGCGCGAACTGCGCAGCGCGGACCCACGTCAACGACATCGCACCGATCGTGGACGTCGTCCAGCGCACGGGAGTGCCGATCGAGTGCTGTGCGTTCATCGGATCGTCGCCAATCCGTCAGTACACGGAAGGGTGGACGCTCGAGTGGCTCTTGAAGTGCACCGAGGACGCCATCTCCTTTGCCGTTCGCCATGGCCTCGACGTGATGTACGTCACCGAGGACACGACGCGGGCGGATCCAGACACGCTGCGAACGATCTATCGGTGTGCCATTCGGGCCGGCGCCAAGCGGATTTGCATCGCCGACACCGTCGGCCACGCGACGCCAGTCGGTGCTGCAGCCGTGGTGCGATTCGTCGCCAGCGTCATCGCCGAGACCGGTGCTGAGGTCGGGATCGACTGGCACGGTCATCGCGATCGCGACCTGGCGGTGATGAACAGCATCGCCGCCCTCGAGGCGGGAGCGACGCGGCTGCACGGAACGGCTTTGGGCATCGGCGAGAGAGTTGGCAATACGCCGATGGACCAGCTCCTCGTCAACCTTGTCCTCATGGGCTATGGCGACCACGACTTGGGCAAGCTGAACGAGTACTGCCAGGCCGTCTCGGAAGCGTGCGGCATACCAATCCCGGACAACTACCCGGTGATCGGACGCGATGCGTTTCGCACCGCCACTGGCGTTCACGCAGCGGCCGTCATCAAGGCGTGGAGGAAGGGAGACCGCGAGCTGATGGACGCGGTGTATTCAGCGATTCCAGCCAGCCTCGTGGGCCGAGAACAGGAAATCGACATCGGCCCGATGTCCGGCAAGTCCAACGTCGTGTTCTGGTTGGAAAAACGAGGGATTACGCCGACCGACGCAGTCGTCGATCGCATCTTCCGCCGAGCGAAGGCGTCGCCAACGGTCTTGACTGAAGAGGAGATTCTTAGCGACGGTCTATCAAACGGACAAGCCTCACTGACCTAGTTTTTTAGAAGGCGCTGCTCGATCGCCGGCAACGCCGCCAGCACGACCTCCCCCACAATCTGCAGGCTCTGTGCGCTGACGTTCTCCAGCGTGTCCGCTGCCGTGTGCCAGGCTTCGTAGTCGAGATCGATGATGTCCACAGCCTGAACGCCGGCCTGCAAGAAGGGTAGGTGGTCGTCTTCAATCGGTGTGGCTTCGTCGAGAAAATGACGCTGATGCCCGAGCCGGCGGGCCGTCGTCCAGATGATGTCGGTCAGCCAGGGCGTGGAGTTGGTTTCTCGCCGGATATTCAGGCGACGGTCCCCGATCATATCGAGCAGCACCAACGCCTTGATGCCCACCAGCGCGTTGGCGGCACGGGCGGCCTGCACGTAGTGGCGGCTCCCGTAGGTGGAATCCTTGGCGCTCCACTCGACCACCGCCTCCTCGCCGTCGAGGAAGAGCAACTCGATCGTTAAGGGGCGAGGACGATCCTTGAGCACGCGGCCAAGCTCGAGGAGGACGGCCGTGCTCGACCCACCATCACTGGCGCCGACGAAACGGAACTCGCGAAAGAGCTTGGTGTCGAAGTGACTCGCCAGGATGATTCGCTCGGGGCGGGTCCCCGGCAGCGTGGCAATCACGTTCGCCATCGCCACCGTTCCCACCGGAGTGCGAGCCTCGAACGCTTGCTCGGCCGCCTTGATGCCGGCGGCGCCGAGCGTCGAGATGATGTACTGGCGCGTCTTGACGTTGGCGGGCGTGCCGGACACTCGCGGCCCGAT
This sequence comes from uncultured Acidobacteriota bacterium, assembly GCA_963802675.1. Taxonomy (GTDB): domain Bacteria; phylum Acidobacteriota; class Vicinamibacteria; order Vicinamibacterales; family UBA2999; genus JACCSI01. Next base: position 72,405 of record CAWDJL010000009.1, on the reverse strand, counting down.
GTCGACCAGGTCGCGCATGTGGCCATAGGCTCGCGTACTGTCAAATCCGCCGGTCGGCGCCTGGCTGGCCGCCGCGCAGGCCGTTACGGCCAGGACCAACGCCGTCGCGGTATATCGCATCGAAATCAACCCTACCGCTTGTTCATCGGCACGTAGTTACGCACCTGCGAGCCGGTGTAGATCTGTTTGGGTCGCGCGATCTTCTGCTCGCTGTCGAGCAACATCTCCTCCCACTGCGCCGCCCAGCCCACGGTGCGCGCGATCGCGAACAGCACGGCGAACATGTCGACCGGGAAGCCCATCGCCTGATAGATCAGCCCGGAGTAGAAGTCGACATTGGGATACAGCTTACGACTGACGAAATACTCGTCTTCGAGCGCAATCCGCTCGAGCTCGAGCGCAATCTCGAGGAGCGGACTCTTGCCGGTGACCTCGAACACTTCGTACGCGGTCCTCTTGATGATCTTGGCTCGCGGGTCGTACGACTTGTAGACGCGGTGGCCAAATCCCATCAGCCGCCCTTCGCCCGCCTTGACCCGCTTGATGAAGGCCGGGATGTTGCTGGTCGAGCCAATCTCCTTCAGCATGCGAAGGACCGCCTCGTTGGCGCCGCCGTGCAGCGGGCCGTAGAGCGCGGCGGCCGCACCCGCGAGCGCGGAGTACGGGTCGACATGTGAGCTGCCGATGTTCCGCATCGTGCTCGTCGAGCAGTTCTGTTCGTGGTCGGCGTGCAGGATGAAGAGCACGTCGAGCGCGCGTTCGAGGGCGGGGTCGGGCCGATACTTCACTTCGGTCATCTTGAACAGCATGTTCAGGAAGTTGCCGGTGAAGCTCAGGTCGTTGTCCGGATAGACGTAGGGACGCCCGATGCTGTGGCGAAAGGCGTAGGCCGCGATGGTTGGCGTCTTCGCGATCATCCGGTGGATCTGTCGCCTCCGCGACTGCTCGTCGAATATCTGCTTGCCGTCGGGATAGAACGTCGACATCGCGCCGATGGTGCTGACGAAGACGCCCATCGGATGGGCGTCGTAGGTAAAGCCCTCCATGAACTTCTTGATGTTCTCGTGGACCATCGTGTGCATGGTGACGTCATACGTCCACTTGGCCAGCTCGGGCTCGGTCGGCAGCTCGCCGAACAGGATCAGATAGGCGGTCTCGAGGTAGGTGCTGGCCTCGGCCAGCTGCTCGATGGGGTAGCCACGATACAGGAGGATGCCCTTGTCGCCATCGATATAGGTAATCCGGCTTCGACACGCCGCCGTGTTCATGAAGGCCGGGTCATACGTCGCCAGGCCGAGATCCTCGGGGCCGGTCTTGATCTGTTTGAGGTCGGTAGCACGGATGGTGCCGTCTGTGATCGGCAGCTGTACTGCTTGCCGGTCCGGTTGTCGGTGATTGTCAGCGTGTCAGCCATCTTCTTCGTCGTCGACATCCTGTGCGAGTGGGGGTGTGGTGGATGGATGTTCCACGCGATACGTGCCCTCGGCCCATCGGGCCTGATCCAGCATTTGGCACCGTTGACTGCAGAACGGTCGCCACCGTGCTTCGATCGGGCGCGCTCGACACAGCACGCACAGCCGCGGCCGATCCATCCAAGCAATTGTATTACGTAGCGTGCCTGCGGTGCCTCTGGTGCCTGGGGTGCCTAACGTGCTCGTGCCAAAGGCGCGTAGGGTGCATGGGTGTCATAAGGTGCTCGGGTCCATAAGGTGCTCGGGTTCATAAGGTGCTCGGGTCCCAGCATCGAAGGCACGAGAGCATTCCAAGCACCTTCGCACAATACGCACCTCATGCACCCTACGCACCCGCACTGCAGGCACCATGGGCACCACCGGCACCTTAGGCACCTTAGCGAATGATCCGCCATGTGATGGCGCACGTCCCGGGCGGAGACCATGAAGATGACGTCCTCGGCGATGTTGGTCGCGTGGTCGCCTATCCGCTCCAGGTGCCGCGACACGAGGATGAGGTCCAGTGCGGGCTCGATCGTCGTCGGATCCGAAAGCATGTAGGTGAGCAGCTCCCGGAAGATTTGCGTCTTCAGGCCATCGAGCCGATCGTCCTCTGCGATGACGGCCTCGGCCAGCGCGACGTCCCGCCTCACGAACGCGTCGAGCGAGTCGCGCAGCATCGCCTGCGCGATGTCGGCCATTCGGGGAATGTCGATGAGCGGCTTGACCGGGGGGTGCTGCAGGTATCGTTTGGCGGCTTCGGCGATGTTGACGGCGAGGTCGCCGACACGTTCCAGGTCGGTGTTGATCTTGACAGCCGCCACGATGGTCCGCAGGTCGGCGGCCATGGGCTGATGCAGGGCCAGGAGCTTGAAGCAGCGGTCGTCGACTTCGATATGCAGATCGTTGATCGGCTCATCGCCCATCAGGACGTGCTCCACCAGACCTGGATCGCGGCTGGACAGGCTCCGAACCGCCTCGCGCACACGCTCCTCGGCTAGCCCGCCCATGCGCCAGCAGGCGTTCCTGGAGCGATTCGAGCTCCTCCTGAAAGTGTCTGGTGACGCGCTCCACGGTGCCTCCGACATCAGTTACAAGTTACAAGTTACAAGTTCAAAACGTTACGACGATTGCTCAGTGTGGCCAGTGTCCGCACCGAACTGGAACTGTACCTGGAACTTGAACTTCCTAACCGCATCGCCCCGTCACGTAGTCCTCAGTCAGCTTTTCGGCCGGAGCGGTGAAAATCTTGTCGGTCCGGCCGAACTCGATCAGCCGTCCCAGCCAGAAAAAGGCCGTAAAGTCCGAGACCCGGGCCGCCTGCTGCATGTTGTGCGTGACGATGATGATTGTGTAGTTCTTTTTTAGATCGTAAATGAGCTCTTCGATGCGCTGCGTCGCAATCGGGTCGAGGGCGGAGGCCGGCTCGTCCATCAGCAGCACCTCGGGCCGAATGGCCAGGGCACGGGCGATGCAGAGTCGCTGCTGCTGTCCGCCCGACAGCGCCAGCGCCGAGTCGTGCAGCCGGTCCTTGACCTCGTCCCAAATCGCGGCCGAGCGCAGGCTTTCCTCGACACGGTCGGCCAGTTCCGCCTTCGAGCGGGCCAGGTTGTTGACTCGAAGGCCGTAAGCGACGTTCTCGAAGATCGACTTCGGGAAGGGATTGGACTTCTGAAACACCATCCCGACCCGACGGCGAAGTTGCACGACGTCAACGCCCGCACCGTAGATGTCCTGGCCATCGATGCGCACTTGTCCGTCGACTCGTGTCGCGGGAATGATGTCGTTCATCCGGTTGAGCGTGCGCAGGAAGGTGCTCTTGCCGCACCCAGACGGTCCGATGAACGCGGTCACCAGGTTCGACTGCATCCGAATCGTGATCCTCTCGAGAGCGTGTTTCGAGCCGTAGTAAAAGTTCAGGTCGCTCACGTCAATCTTCGTCGGACGCTCAGGCGCCGGGGGCTGGCCGCTTCGAACGGTCGGCGTGGATAAGGGTATCGGACCGCGTGTGACGACACTCATGATCCACCCTGTCTCTGATAGCGATCGCGCAGGAGAATGGCCGCCGCGTTCATGAGGAGCAGCAGCGCGAGCAGTACGATGATGCCGGCCGCCGCATTCGCCTGGAAGTCCGCCTGCGGACGAGAAACCCAGTTGAAGATCTGGATTGGAAGAACCGTGAAGGCCGACCAGATGCTGTCGGGCGCAAAGGATATGAACGTGGCCGCGCCGATCGTCAGCAGCGGGGCCGTCTCACCAATGGCCCGCGAGAGTGCCAGAATCAGCCCGGTCAGAACGCCGGGGAGGGCCATCGGCAGCACCTGATGCCAGATGGTCTGCCACTTGGTGGCGCCGAGCGCATACGACCCCTCGCGGATGCTGCCCGGCACGGTCCGCAGCGCCTCGCGAGTCGACAGAATGACGACCGGCAGGACGAGCAGCGCCAATGTGGATGCGCCCGCCAGCACGCTGCGTTCCATGCCGAGGGCCCGGACGAAGAGTCCCAGCCCCAGCAGACCGTAGATGATGGACGGCACCGCCGCGAGGTTCGAGATGTTGATCTCGATCAGGCGTGCCATGCGACTGCGGGAGCCATATTCCTCGAGGTAGATCGCCGCAGCGACCCCGACCGGCAGCGCCAGCGCGCCGGTGAGGGCGATCACGAACACGCTGCCGGTCAACGCGTGATAAATCCCGGCGCTGGACGCTCGACGAGACGAGAAGCTGGTCAGGAACTGCCAGTTCAACCGGCCCAGGCCGTCTGACAACACGTCGTAAATCAAGAGGCCCAGCGACGCCAGCGCGAGCAGCAGCACACCCATCGCGACGAACTGAAAGATCAGATCCATCAGATGGCGGCGTCGCGTGCCCAGGTCGACGGCACGGAAGGTATCGGCAGCGCCTGTCACTACGCGTACTCCTAACGGAACCGTTCGCGCAGCCAGGTGCTCGCGAGGTTGAGCGAAAACGTCATCAGGAACAACAGCATGCCCACGGCGAAGATCGTCCGATACTCCAACGTCCCTTGGGGCGTGTCACCGAGACTCACCTGCACGATATACGCCGTCATCGTCTCGATCGGGACCAGCGGGCTGGCGGTCAGCCGGGGCTGCTGACCGGCGGCGATGACGACGATCATCGTCTCGCCGACGGCCGCGAGACACCGCCAGGATGAAGGCCGCGGTGATTCCTGAAAACGCGGCGGGCACGACGACGTTCAGCGACGTCTGCATCCGCGTCGCGCCGAGGGCGTAGGCCCCTTCGCGCAGACCGCGAGGCACCGCGCGCATCGCATCCTCGGACAGCGACGAAACCAGCGGCAGGATCATGATGCCCATCACGATCCCCGGGCTCAGCGCATTGAAACCCGGCAAGGCCAGGAACGAAGCGCTGCAGAAGCGGCGTGACGAACATCAGCGCGAAGTATCCATAGACGACCGTCGGCACGCCCGCCAGAATCTCGAGCACCGGCTTGACGACGCGGCGGACGCCCGGGGGCGCGTACTCGCTCAGATAAATGGCGCTCGAGCAAGCCCATGGGCAGCGCGACGATCATCGCGATCGTCGAGACCAGTATCGTGCCCATGACGAGTGGCAACACGCCGAAGCGCTTGTTGGCGAAGAGCGGCGTCCACTCGGTGCCGAAGAGAAAGTCGCCGATCGGCACCTCACGCAAGAAGCCGGCGGTCTCGATCGCCAGCACGACGACGATGCCGATCGTGGTGAAAACCGACAGCGCGGCGCACACGAAGAGCGCGCGCTCGATGACCCACTCGATCGTCCGGCTTCTCATGCACTCCGTGCCGCTATCAGGCGGCTACTGTCGTTCCTTGGCCAACAGCTGTTCGATGGTGACCCCGACCTGGGAGCCACCCTCGCCAAACACCGTCCCCGTTCGCCGCGCCTTGAAATGCTCGGTGACGAGCGCGTACGCCGCGTCGCCAAGGTGAACGTACCCGACCTCTTCGGCGAGCGTGCCGGCGTTGGCCAGATAGAAGTCCACGAACTGCTCGACCTCGGGTCGTGCCAGTGACTTCTGTGATACGTAGACGAAAAGCGGCCTCGCCAATGGTTGGTAGGTGCCGTTGCGGATGGCTTCGAGGCTTGGTGCAACCGGGCTGTTCCCGTGGTCAGCCTTCCCGTTGTCCACGGGGATCACCTTCAACCGTTCCCTGTTCTCGACATAGTACGCGAAAGGCAGGAAGCCCAGCGCCAGCTCGTCGCCGGCGACCCCTTGGACCAGAACGTTGTCGTCCTCGCTTGACGTGAAGTCCCCGCGGCTTGCGCCTTCCGTGCCGGTGATCGCTTCGGTGAAGTAGTCGTAGGTGCCCGAGTCGACGCCGGCGCCGAACAGGTGTAGCTCCTGATTGGGCCAGCTCCGTCTGACCTGATTCCAGCGCATGACCTTACCTTGCGCTTCCGGGGCCCACACGGTTTTCAGTTCGTCGGTGGTGATCGCCTCTATCCAAGTCGCCTTGGGATTGGCGACGATCGCAATGCCGTCGTAGGCGATGGGTAACTCGATGAACTCGATGCCGGCCTGCCTGGCAGACGGCGATCTCCTCGGGTCGAATCGGCCGCGAGGCGTTGCTGATGTCGGTCTCGTTTCGACAGAACTTCTGAAATCCGCCGCCCGTCCCTGATTGCCCGACGGTGATGCGCACGTTGCTGTGGGCTCGCTGAAACTCCTCGGCGACGGCTTCGCTCACGACAAACACGGTGCTGGACCCGTCCACCTTGAGGTCGGACGCGCGCTGCCCGCTGCCGCCGCAGGCGATGGCGCCTGCGAGCGCAGGCACAACGGCCCAGTCGCGGCCATGTGACAACAGCATCTCAGTCACCGTACCGGACGGCGGTTTCGGAGCAGTTTCCGGGTTGTAAATTCGATGTAACTCGGCGTCGCAGGCGGCTAGTGCACGGTCGGTCGGGCCGCCGACGCTTCGGCGGCCGCGGCGCGGCTGCGGCGCCCGTTTGCTTTGGCCTTCGGCCCTGAGGACTTGCCGGGATCCTCTGGTTCGACGACATGGTGAGCGACGATCTTTGCCGTGCGGCCCAGCGTCGCTTCAAGCGAGTCCAGTTGTCGGTTGGCCGCCCAGACTTCAAGCTCGGCGTCGCCAACCGCATAGACATCGAGGCGCAAGGCACCGCCGCGCTCGCGAACTTCAACTTTTCGTACGACGCCGTTGCGGCTGCGATCGAGCGATTCTGCCAGCCGAAGAAAGACGGAGAGCGTTTTGACGGTTCGCCGCAGCGGCTTCGAGAGCTTGCCGTAGCCGGGGTGGCCCCGCTTCGGCGTCGCACGGCGATGGTACCGGGTCAGCAGCCCCATGACTTCGATCTCATCGGGCTCGAAGCCGCGCAGGTCACCGTTCTTGATCAAATAGTACGAGTGCTGGTGGTGACGCTCGTAGCTGATGTGGTTGCCGATGTCGTGCAGCAGCGAGGCGTACTCCAGCCATTCTCGTTCCCGGTCGCTCAGACCGTGGAGATCCTTCGTCTGATCGAAGAGTGCGAGCGCAAGGCGCGTGACCTGCCTGGAGTGGTCCGCCTCCCAGTTGCAGCGCTCGGCCAACTCGATCGTGGATCGTCGCCGCACGTCAGGATACCGATCGACGCGCGCGATTTCCGATCGATGCCGATGGATGTAGTCGAGCACCAGGCCTTCGCGGAGCGCCAGATCGCAGAGCGTGATCTCGTTCGCGTTCAACTTGCGCAGCAGTGTGTCGATGAGCACCGCGCCGGCCACGGTCAAATCCGCGCGCCGCGGATCGAGGCCGGGCAGCTGGAGCCGCTTCGCGAGGTCGAGCTCGGTGACCTGTTTGCGGAACCGTCGGATGCTCTTCGCCGAGACGCGAAGGTTCCGAATCTCGCTCGGAACACTCCCGCGATCCATGGCCGTGGCGACGGTGCCGATCGAGAGGATGGTGCCGGACGTTCCAATGACGCGATCGAACCCTGCGGCCACGATGTGGCGGACATAACGATCGACCTGTTCGCCAATGTGTTTGACGAGTTTTCGCTCGTCTCGCCCGCCGAGCGGATCGGTGGTCACAAAGCGCTCGGTCAGACGGATGACGCCAATCTTGAAGCTGCGTGCGAACTGCGCCTTCGGCCCGGCGCCGAGCGTGATTTCCACGCTGCCGCCGCCGATATCGATGACCACCGTCGCCTTCGGCGTGTCGACGCCGTAAACGGCGGCAATGTGAATCAGCCGCGCTTCCTCGGTCCCGGTGATGACTCTCGGGCGGATGCCGGTGGTCCGTTCGATGTCTGCCAGGAATTCGCCGCCGTTTTCCGCCTCACGCGTGGCGCTGGTCGCCACGGCAAGAATCTCGTCGACCTGGTGAGACCGTGCCAGTCGCTCGAACTTTGAGAGCGACTGGAGCGCCGAGGTCATGGCCTCGTGCGTCAATTTCTTGCCGTCCAACCCGCCAGCGCCCAGCCGGACCATTTCCTTCTCACGGTCGATGACTTCGAACGAGAAGTCGGGCCGCACACGCACCACGATCATGTGAACGGAGTTGGTGCCGATGTCGATGGCTGCGAGACGCATGTTGTTCGGACGTTATAATGCCGCGAGCGCTCATCCTAGCATGGACGATCGAAGCACCCTTCTCGTACTCCTCTCACAGCGGCTGACGACCCTCATCGACGCGATGCCAGCGGCCCAGGCCGGTGACATGCGATCGGTGCACCAGGCGCGCGTAGCGACCCGACGACTGCGCGAAGCGTTGCCGGTCGTCGGCGCATCGGTCAGCGCGCGGTCTCTCGGCCGCGTGCGCCGTCAGGTGCGTCGCATGACGAGAGCGCTCGGGCCTGTTCGCGAGCTCGACGTTGCGCTCGCCCACCTCGACGAGCTCGCGGCGAGCAGCCTCATCTCCCCGCGCGCGTTGGCTCGAGTCCGGCAAGTGGTCGCGCAGGAACGGCTGGCACGTCGACGCGACATGCTTCAAGCGATCACGCCGGGACAGGATCGAAAAGCTCCGACGCCGACTCGGGGAAGTCGGCACGACCGAGGACCCGCCGCTGAAGGCCGCCGCCATCGAGGCGGCTGAGTACCAGGTGGGTCGGCGGGCCCAGACGCTCGCCACGGCGATCGAGCACGCCGGTGGCCTCTACCTGCCCGATCGACTGCACGCCGTGCGCGTGGCCGCCAAGAAGCTTCGCTATGCCCTGGAGATCGAGCGCGAGCTGAAAGCGCTACGAGGGACGGCCCGGATTGCACAGCTCAAGCGCCTGCAAGACCTGCTAGGCCGCATGCACGATTTCGAGATGCTGATCGACCGCACTCGGCAGTTGCAGGCGGACGTCGCAGGGAGCGACCGTCGACTGGCCTTCGAGTTGGATCGCCTCATCAGGACACTCGAGCAGGAGTGCCGTCAACTCCATGCCGTCTACATGCGACGTCGCGCGTCGATCCTCAAGCTCGCCAGTCAAGTGTCGTCAGCCACCACGCCGCGTCCGTCCGCTGTGGCCTGAGAGCGCCCACCTTCTCACATGGCTGCGACCATCGAGCTCTTTCTCATTCGTCACGCAATTGCCGCGGAGCGCGGTCCCAACTATCCGGACGACCAGAAACGGCCGCTGACGACCGAGGGCATCGCCCGATTCAAGCGATCGATCGAAGGCCTCAAGGATCTCGACGTGACGATCGACCTCGTGCTCACCAGCCCGCTGACGAGAGCGACCCACACCGCCGAATTGCTCGTGGCCGGTGTGGCCGGCAAGCCGCGCACCGAGGTGCTGGAAGCGCTGGCTCCCGGCGGTCGCGTCGCGCAAGTGCTGGAGGCGATTGCCAAGTATTCCAAGCGCGCCAAACACATCGCGCTCGTCGGTCACGAGCCGGATCTGGGGGAGCTCACAGCTCGATTGCTGCGCGCTCGCGGCACAATCGCATTCAAGAAGGGCTCGATTTGTTGCCTCGAGTTGGACGGGGCAATGCCGACGGGCCCCGGCACGCTCAAGTGGTTCTTGCCGCCCCGAGCCCTACGCAAGATTGGTCGATGACCCGCGCGGTCGTCATCATCAACCCGCTGTCAGGATCCGGACGCCGCGAGAGTGAGATCGGACAGCACACGCGGCTGGCTCGCACCATCCTCGGGCAGCACGGGATCGACGCAACCGTTCGCGAAACCACAGCCGCGGGCGACGCGCGCGCGTTCGCGCGCGAAGCAGTGGTCGCTGGCTGCCCGTTCGTGGTCGCGTGGGGTGGCGACGGCACCGTCAACGAGGTCGCATCGTCGCTCGTTCACACTCGGACGGCGCTCGCGATCGTGCCCGCAGGATCCGGGAACGGGCTCGCCTCGGACCTCGCGGTGCCCTTCGACCCCGCCGCCGCCTTGGCAATGGCCGCGACCGGGCGGACCGTCGAGATTGACGCCGGACAGGTGAACGAATGCCTGTTCTTCAACATCGCGGGTGTCGGTATCGATGCAGTGGTCGCCGCGCGCTTCGCCGAACGGGGCCTCCGTCGGCGCGGCCCACTGGCTTACGCGCAACTGAGCACGATTGAGCTCATGCGCTACAAGGCGCAGACCTATACCTTGACGATCGATGGACGCGCCTACGAACACCGGGCCATGCTGGTGGCGATCGCCAACAGCCGGCAGTACGGCAATCGACTGTTGATCGCTCCTGGAGCGCGACTCGATGATGGACGTCTGGAGGTGGTGATTGTCGAGCCACACTCGTTGCTCAAAATTGCATGGCGACTGCCGTCCCTCTTCCGCGGCACCTTGAGAAAAGGGTGGGGAATCGACATGCGCTCCGCCAGCACGCTTCGCGTTCAGGCCGAAGGCGCAATCCCATTCCACGTGGACGGCGAGCCGCGGTTGGGACAGGATGAGCTCGACGTGCTGATACACCCCCGGGCCCTGAGAGTGAAGGGGCCCGTGGAAGTGGGGTCAGGCGCCCGGTGAAGCGTCCGTGGCCCTAAATACCGATGGTTCTTGCATTTGCCCAATTGCGTTACACCGAATTTACAACTGATACCGCCCGCCTGGGGTAACGATCAGAGGTTCGCCATTTTTGGCACTGGGGTGACATCAGCGATGTACGCATTCACCAAGAGCTTGAGAAAAGCGCAGCACGTTCGACGCTATTCGATTCAGACGACCTCGAGTGGATGGGAAGTCAAGCAGGAGCAGGACAGCGAAGTCGTCAGGCAATCTTGTTATCAGGATTGGCACCGCGTCGAGCGCGCCCGCCGATCCTTCGTGATCGAGATGATCAACCTACGGCAGGAGGGCTGGCAGGACGTTTAGGATAGGGCGCAGGGCACAGGGCGCAGGGAATAAGGGCGCAGGGCCCAGGGATTGCGTCGGTTATTCGACGAAGCGGTAGCCAAGGCCGACGACGGTTTCGATCTGGCGGCCTGCGGAACCGAGTTTGCTCCGGAGCCGTCCGACGTGCACATCGACCGATCGCGTTTCGATCAGGCGGTCGTAGCCCCACACCCGTTCCAGCAGCCGGTCTCGCGACAACACGCGATTGCGGTTCTCCACGAGGTACTGGAGCAGTTCGAACTCACGCCGAGTCAGGCGAATGGCCTCGCCATCGACCTCGATGCTCACCGCATCGAAGTCAGCGACGAGGTGCGCGCCGCGATAGATTGCGGGCGCTGGAGGCGTCTCGCCCTTGCCACGGCGAAGCACGGCGCGGACCCGCGCGGACAGTTCGCGCAAGCTGAACGGCTTGCTGATGTAATCGTCCGCCCCTGCATCCAAGCCGACCACGCGATCGCTCTCAGTGGTTCGCGCCGTCAGCATGATGATCGGGACCGACTTCGTCGCTGGGCGCGAGCGCAGGAGCCGGCATACTTCGAGGCCGTTCAACACAGGTAGATTGAGGTCGAGCAGAATCAAATCGGGTGGCTGCTCCGCCGCCGACTTGAGCGCGGCGTCGCCGCTGCCAACCACGTGCACCTCGATGTCGCCGCCCCGCTCCAACGTATGCTTGATGAGTCCAGCGATGTCCTGCTCGTCTTCAACGGCCAGCACGCGTGTCTTGAGATGCGAGCGACTGCTGCCTGGCCGGTTGCGGCCAGACAACGGCATGTCCTCGGCGGGAGTGTGTAACGAGTTCTGGGTCATCGATTTCGTGAGAATCACGGTATCGGTGACAGATTTCTGACGGGTGACGGCTGCGTTAATTCTGCGTAACGGAGAGAATCGAATTTCTGGCACGGAAGCGCGAAGCAAAGACGCAAGTGTCGTGATTACACCTCGAATCCCGCCGGAATCGTCGCATCCTTCGGCACAACGATGATCCCGTTCCGGATGAAGTAGCCGGCCCCGTCATGGTTGGCCACGCCCGCGTCGATTGACGAGCCGGGCTCCCTGACCAATCCTGGCGTTCTTGTCCACGATCACTCGCTCGAGCACCACGTCACGACCGATGCCTAGCGGCAGACGATCTGCGCTCCTTGCCGGCTCGTCCTCGAAGTAGTCGGCCCCCAAAAGTATGGATTGACGAATCTGTGCGCCCGCCCGAATCGTGCTGCGGATTCCGACGACCGCATCGACCACGTCGCATCGCTCGAGACAGGCGCCCTCTGCGACCAGACCATTGCGCACCTTGCAGTCGACCAGCCGTGATGGCGGGAGAAACCGTGGGTGAGTATAGATAGGACGCTCGGCGTCATAGAAGCTGAAAGGAGCATCAGGAGGTGTCAGCTGAATATTGGCGTCGAAGAAGCTGGCGATCGTGCCAACGTCGGCCCAATATCCACTGAAGAGGTAAGCAGAGACCCGGAAGCGCGCCAGTGCCTCGGGAATCAACTGACGACCAAAGTCGTTTCCGGGCTGCGCCAACAACGACAACAGAGCCGGGCGGGAAAAGAGATAGATGCCCATCGATGCGATAAAGGGCTTGTCGCGGTCAACACTGATGGTGCCGCCAGTTCGCACGCTGCTTTTCATCACCGCCAACCGCTCGGCGTTGGGCTTTTCCTCGAAGCTTTCGATTCGGCCCTGCTGATCGAACGTGAAAATGCCCATGGCGGTTGCGTCTTCGGCTGAGGCAGGTAGGGCGGCAACCGTGATGTCCGCCTCCTGCTGAATGTGCGCCTCGAGCAGACGTCGATAGTCCATGCGGTAGAGATGATCGCCAGCCAGAATCAAGTAGTTGTTCGGCCTCATGCGGCTCGAAATGCCGACGCGCTTTGCGAACGGCGTCCGCCGTGCCTTGAACCATGCTTCGCTGTCGGGTGTCTGCTCAGCCGCCAGAACGTCGACAAACCCGCTGGAGAACAGGTCCATGCGATAGGTCTGACTGACGTGGCGATTCAGCGAGGCGGAGTTGAACTCGGTCAGGACGTAAATGCGGCGGATGTCGGCGTGCAGGCAATTGCTGATCGGCACGTCGATCAGGCGGTACTTGCCGCCAATCGGCACGGCCGGTTTCGATCGCAGTTGGGTCAGCGGGAAGAGCCGACTGCCCTGACCGCCACCGAGGATGAGGGCAAGGACCGAACGCACGTCGCAGGATAGCGCACCCTCCCGTTACGTTGCCGTAAACGGTCCGACGCAAGGTTGTTGCACCGGTCCCGTACGCTTCAGCTTCGATTGATCATCAGCGTCATCGTCTGTGCCCATGACGAGGAACGGTTCATCGCGGCGTGCTTGCACTCGCTCCTGGCGCAGAGCCGCCTGCCCGACGAGATCATCGTGATCGACAACGCGAGCCGGGACCGGACCGCCGAGGTCGCTCGCGCCATTCCGCAAGTGCGGGTTGTGGACGAGCCCCGCAAGGGTTTAGTGATTGCTCGCGAGCGCGCACGACACGAGGCGCGGGGCGATCTGCTGGTCTACGTCGATGCGGACTGCCGGGCGCCCATCTCTTGGCTGGCGCGCATCGCGTCACGTTTCGAGCGCAAGCCGCACCTCCTGGCCTTGTCGGGCAACTACCGCTTCTACGATTGGGACTGGTGGGGACGAACGCTCATTCGTGCCTACGACTTCACGCTCGGTTTCGCCACCCACATCCTGGTCAAGTATGTGCTTGGCATCGGCGTTGTGTTCTACGGCGGCAACTTCGCGGTGCGTCGCGCAGCACTCGAGCGAATCGGGGGCTTCGACACCTCGATTGAGTTCCACGGAGAGGACACGAACCTTGGGCGGCGCCTGTTTGCCGCTGGTCCTGTCGAGCTGGCATACGACTGCTACCTGTACACTTCAGCCCGTCGCTACAACACGATGGGGAAGGGCACGGGTTTTCGCCTTTATGTACGGAATTTCGTCTCGGAGATTCTTCGGCATCGACCCAAAGACCGCGTCCATCTGGACGTTCGTGACTAGATTTTGCCGATTCGTCGCACCACCGAAATCCTCCTGACACCTCGGGCATTCACACTAATCCCAATCGCCCTGCCACTTTACGGGGGGTGAACCGGCCGCTAATCCCGCGGCGTCGGCGGCAGCCGCGGGCGAGGGAGGGAGTCGTGAAGCTCGACACGCATGTCCATACCTTTCACTCCGGCGCCTCGACCATCTTCCCGCTCGAACCCTTTCTCCGCGAGTGCTACAACGCGCCCGAAGCCGTCTACCGCCTCGCGAAAGCGCGCGGGATGGGGCTCGTCACAGTCACCGACCACGACGAAATCAGCGGCGCCCTCACGCTGGCCCACCTCCCGGACGTCATCGTCGGTAGCGAGGTGACGGGCGTGTTCCCTCAAGACGGGGTCAAGGTGCATCTCAATGTGTTTGGTCTGAACGAGGGTCAACATCGAGAGATCCAGCGCCTGCGGCACGACATTCGCGAGCTGATGCCATATCTGCAGCACCGCAGGTTCTTTACGTCGTTGAACCACGTGGCGTCCGGGATCAATGGGCCCATCACGGCGCCTCATGTTGCCGCGCTGCTGCCATGGGTGCACGCGCTCGAAGTGAACAATGGCTCGCGCCTGCCAGTGCAGAACCGCACCGCCCAGTGTCTTGCGGAGGCATGCGGCAAGACTGGGATAGCGGGAAGCGATTCGCATACGCATCGTGGCATCGGCCGTACCTGGACCGAGGTGCCGGGTGCGACCACTCGGGACGAGTTCATGCGCGGACTCTTCGAAGGCCGCGTACGCGTCGGCGGACGCATGGGAAGTCTCTCCTCGATGGGCTCGGACGTGTTCCGCTTTACCGGCAACTTCTTCCTGGAACAAGTACGACGAGTCCGCCTGCAGCCCTTGGACTGGCGGGCGCCTGCGCTGCTCTTTGGTGGCGTCCTGGGCCTTCCGCTGGTCCCTGTCGCGCTCGTCGGTGCGTATCTGCATTTCGTCTATGAAGAGCGCTTCAATCAGAACCTCTTGTTCGATCTCGTCGCGCGACCGGCGCCGACGTTGAGGCAGGTGCCCGACCTGGCGGCGTAACATGCGCGTTGCGGTCTTCACCGACAACGACTTCGACAAAGTCAACGGGGTGACGACCACCCTCAACGCGCTGGTCGTGCACGCTCCGGCGGATGTGTCGGTGCGAATCTACACCGCCGCAGCGCTCGCGACCGACGACCCGCATTATCTGGCACTGCGATCCGTACCGCTGCCGATTCCGCTTTATCGAGGCATGCACATGTATCTGCCTCACTGGCGTGAATACCTGCGGCGGATCGCGTCCGACGGCGTCGACGTCCTGCATTTGACGACGCCAGGCCCTCTCGGGCTCGTCGCACTGTGGGTGGCATCACGCACGGGCCTCCCAATCGTCGGAAGCTTTCATACCGACTTCGCCGCGTACGCCAATGTCTTGAGCGGCTGGCCACGGCTGGGACTGTGGATGCGGGATTACTTGCGCTGGATGTACGGCCGATGCGCCATCACGCTCGTGCCGTCGCACGACACTCGCGACATGCTGGTGAACGGTGGCGCCTCCGCCGATGGCTTCGTGGTGTGGACGCGCGGAGTCGATCCCGACTACTTCCGTCCCGATCGCCGGTCGCCGACTCTTCGTGCGCGGTGGCAGGCGTCACAGCGCCGACCGGCCATCCTGTATGTTGGGCGGCTGTCCCGCGAAAAGGGACTGCAATCGCTCCCGGCGATCCTGCAGGAGCTGCGCGCGGCCGGTGCGGCATATCGATTGATCGTGGCGGGCGATGGCCCGCTGCGGCCGTGGCTCGAGCAGCACTGTCCTGAAGCGGTCTTCACCGGCTGGCTGGGGCGCGACGATGTCGCCGAAGCACTTGCGTCGGCTGATCTGTTTCTGTTTCCGAGTCGGACGGACACCGCAGGCAACGTCATTCTCGAAGCCCAAGCCTCCGGTCTCCCGGTCGTCGTCAGTGAGGCCGGTGGCCCTCGTGAAAACATGGTCGATGGCGTGACCGGTGTCGTTTGTCACGGCGACGATCCCAGGCGGTGGGCGTTTGCAATGGGAGACCTGCTTCGTGAGCACGCCTCGAGGCAGATCATGGGTCGGGCAGCCAGGCACTACGCCACATCGCGACGCTGGGAAACGGCGCTGGCGCCCGTCTACAATGCGTATCGGCAAGCCATCCGGGGCGCTGACCGTCGGGGGGGCCGGCGTTCACCACGCGGCCTGAGAAAAATTCAGTTATCAGTTCCCAGTTATCAGTTCAAAGTTGCAATTCTGTGCCGACAAGGGCACGAGGCCTCTGAACTGGCAACGGGTCACTGGAAACTGGCAACATTCGTTCTTCGTCGGCGTTACAATCCGCTCGCGAATCGATGGGCCACACGCGACCGATTGGGCTCCCGCCGATCATCACCGCACATTTGTTTCGCGGTCTGGACGCGAGGCTGCTGGAGCTGCTGCGATCGCTCACTCCCGAGGAGTGGCTGCAACCCACCATCGTTCCGAAATGGAACGTGCAACAGGTTGCCGCGCATCTGCTTGACACTGGCCTGCGCCGATTGTCATTCGGCCGGGACGGCCGACGGAGCAGCGGACCGGCACCGAGCGATCGGGAAGTTGTCGATCTCGTCAATCGGCTGAATGCGGAGGGTGTCGAAGTCTACGGACGGCTGAGCTCGCGGATCCTGATCCTGCTGACCGAAGCGGTCGTTGCAGAGTTGCACGAGCATCTCGAATCGCTCGATCCGTTCCTCCCTGCGTCGATTCCGGTGAGCTGGGCCGGCGAGAGCGAGTCGGTCGCGTGGTTCGATGTCGCCCGGGAACTCACCGAGCGCTGGCACCACCAGCAGCAGATTCGGCTTGCCGTCGATCGTCCGGGCATCATGACCCCGGAGCTGTATGGCCCGGTGCTCGAGTGTTTCATGCGGGGCCTGCCGCACGCATACCGTGACGTGCCGGCGCGGACTGGAAGCATTGTTGAGGTCGCCGTGACCGGCGAATGCGGCGGGACCTGGTGGCTCGAGCGTGCCGCTCGCGGCTGGGCACTCGTCGCTGCGCCCGCACGCGAGCGCATTGATGCCAGAACTTCCATACCGCAAGAGATTGCCTGGCGCGTGTTTACCAAAGGGATTGCGCGAGACGAGGCGAGATCGCAAGTCTCGATTTCCGGCGACGAAGCGCTCGCAAGCGCCGCGCTGGGCATGACCGCAATTGTTGCCTAACCCGCGCGGTTCTCGACAACGGTTCTCTACGTCGGTTCATTGCGACGGTTCGGCGGCGGTTCTTTACGCAGGTTCTAACGGCTCGGCACGAACCGCCGCGTAGAACCTCTCGCGGAACCGCCGTTGAGAACCTCCGTAGCGAACCATTGTTGAGAACCCCAGTTTCGAGATTTGCATCGTTCTTACGTATCCGTCGCGTGGCGGTGAAGAGCTTCCGCTACAATAATCGGGTGGCTGCTCGCAATGCTCAGCCGCGAGTGTCCGCTCGGAGCGCTGCCACGCGGAGATGCGTGGGGCTCGCCGGCGGGCGCTCTCACCTTCCAAGCCTCTGCCGTCAATCCAAGGACACTCTATGCGCAGGCATGTTCCGCTCCTTACACTGCTCGTCGTCTGTCTTGCGAGCCCGGCGCTCGCTCAATTCGAGACCGCGTCCGTCGTTGGCACTATTCGTGACGCCTCGGGCGGCATCGTGGCCGACGCCAAAGTGACGCTGACCAACACTCAGACCGGAGTCAGTGTCGAGCGCATGTCGGATGCGAACGGTAGCTTCGAGTTCTTCACCGTCCAGGTGGGCACTTACGTGTTGTCTGCGGAGAAGACGGGTTTCTCCGTTGCGCTGGTCGAGAACGTGCAGGTGACGGTCGGCGCACGCCAACGCGTCGAGCTGACCATGTCGGTCGGGCAGGTGAGCGAGACCGTGGAGGTAACCGCCCGCTCCCCGTTGCTACAGACCGATTCGAGCGATCGCGGCCAGGTCATCAGCGGTGCCCAGACGCGGGCGTTGCCGCTCAACGGTCGTGAGTACTCCCAGTTGGCCCTGTTGTCGCCAGGCGTCCGCGTTTCGCCGCTGGCCGCGGGCGGACGTGAAGGCTCGTTCAACGTCAATGGCCTGCGGTCGACGTTCAACAACTTCCTGATCGATGGCGTGGACAACAACGCCTACGGGACGAGCAACCAGGGATTTTCGAACCAGGTGATGCAGCCGTCGCCCGATTCGCTCGAAGAGTTCAGGGTCGTGACCAACAACATGAGCGCCGAGTACGGTCGTGCGGCGGGCGCGACGATCAATGTGGCCTACGCCAGCGGCACCAATCAGTTTCGCGGCTCGGGTTGGGAGTTTGCACGCCGCACCGCACTCAACGCGACCGGGTTCTTTCGACCGCCGGACGGCGTGAAGCCACCCTTTGAGCGCGACCAGTATGGCGGCGTCATCGGCGGGCCGATCTTGAAGAACCGCGCGTTCTTCTTTGCCGACTTCGAGGGCTTCAAGCAGACGCGTGGGGTGACGGCGAGCACGACGATTGCCAACCTGGCACAGCGTGCCGGAATCTTGAGCGTCGATGTGCGCAACCCGTTCACGGGTGCCGCCTATCCCGCCGGGACCCCGATTCCGATGACCGCATTCGCGCGCAAGGTGCTCACGGAGCTTCCGGCCCCAACCAACGATCGAGCGTCGAACAACTTCCAGACGCTCCAGAACTTCACGAACACGACCAACAAGGCGGGTGGCAAGGTCAACCTCCAGATCAACCCGAGGTTGACCGCGTTCGGCCGCTACGGCTGGCGCGACGTTGACATCTTCGACGACCCGAATATTCCGCTGCCTTCGGGTGGCGCCGGCAATGCCGAAACCTATGCGCGCAACCAGCAGCTTGCGCTCGGCACGACCTATATGCCCACGTCGGCGTCGCTGCTCGAGGTGCGGTTCGGCTGGTCGAATACCGAAGGGGGTAAGAACCCCGCGGCGCTTGGCACGACCAGCGCCCAGGACGCCTACGGCATCCCGGGCCTTCCAAGCGATCCGCGCGTTGTGGGTGGTCTGCCCACGCAACTCATCACCGGATTCTCCGACCTGGGTCGTCAGGCGACGAATCCTCAATGGCAGTACCCAACCGTGTACAACCCGAAAGTGAATTACACATGGTTGGCCGGTCGGCACTCGCTCAAGAGCGGGTATGAGTTTCAGCACATCCAGACCGAAGTGCAGGATGTGAATCCCCTGTACGGTCGCGACGAGTATGCGGGGCAGTTCACCCGGCCCGTCGGAGTGACGGCCAGCAACAACCTGTACAACCTTGCCGACTTCATGTTTGGCGCGAGGAGCCGCTACGCGCTGAGCAACATCTTCATCGCCAACCTTCGGCAGAACATGCATTTCCTGTACTTGCAGGACGACTGGCGCGTGAACGACCGACTGACCCTCAATCTTGGACTGCGCTACGAGTACGCGACGCCGTGGGTCGAGAAGGACAACATCCTGTCGAACTTCGATCCCGAGACGAGGACGATGGTGTTGGCGCGTGACGGGTCGCTGCAGGAGCGTTCGACGCTGGAGCCCGATCGCAACAACTTCGGGCCACGATTGGGGCTGGCGTACACCTTGACGCCGTCGACCGTCCTGCGCGCGGGCTACGGCGTGAGCTACGTTCATTTCCACCGCGCCGGCGGGGCCAACGTGTTGCCCATCAATGGACCACAAGTGATCAACGCCGTGATCAATCAGACACCGACGCAGGTAGACTTCAGGCCGACCGAAGCCGGCTATCCCGCAGACATTACCGACCCGTCGCGCTTCAATCCGCTGCTCGCCAACGTGACCTACATGCCCGAGGACTATCACTCCAGTCGCGTGCAGAGTTGGTTCGTTTCCGTGCAGCGGGAAGTCTGGGACGGCGCACTCGTGGATCTCGCGTACATCGGCAATCGCGCGGATGGGCTCCTGCTCTTTGCCAACCTGAATCAGGCCGCGCCCAACAACAGCGCCGGGTCGCTCTCGCTCCAGTCGCGTCGCCCGATCGCCGAATTTGGCGACATCACGTACTCGTTCAACGGCGGTAAGTCCCGATACCACGCCTTTCAGGGCAAGTTTGATTGGCACATGGGTGGCGGATTCTCGGTCTTGAACTCGCTCACGCTGTCGCAAACCAAGGACAACGGCGCCGGTTCACTCGAGAACGCCAGCGGTAACTTCCCGGCGCCGCAGAACTTCTACGACCTCGAGGCGGACTTCGCGTTGGGGGCGTATCACCAGCCGTACAACAACACGACGAGTTTCGTGTTCGACCTGCCGATCGGCACCGGACGCCGCTTCGCGGGCAACGCGTCGCCAGCGCTCGACCTGCTCATCGGCGGATGGCAAATCGCCGGCGTGAACAGCGTTTTCGCTGGCGAGGCCGTTACCTTCATCTACTCGCCGGCGGCCGCCTTCCAAGTGTCTGGGATTCAGCAGGATTTCCGCGGGGCCAACAACTACCGTCCCAACATCACTGGCGAAGTGGAAGTGCCCAAGGATCAGCGGACCGTGCTGAACTGGTTCAACGCCGCCGCGGTGGCGGTCCCGACGGACCCAAGCCAGCCGTTCGGCAACGCCCCTCGCAATGCCTATCGCGGTCCGCTCGTCTGGCAAATGGACCTGGCCGCATCGAAGCGATTTGGGCTGCCTTGGCGAGCCAGCAACATCGAGTTCCGTGCCGAGTTCTTCAATCTCTTCAACCGCACGAACTTCCGCGCGCCAACCGGCAATAGCGTCAACCGGAGCAATGCCGCGTTCGGCACGATCACGGCGACCTACGATCCGCGGATCATCCAGTTTGGGGTGAAGGCGAACTTCTGAAACGAATAGTTACAAGTTACAAGTTCCCAGTTACAAACTGCGGCGGCTGCGGCGCCGCAGCGCCTTCCGCGAACTCCGAACTAACTTTGAACTTGTAACTTGTAACTTGTAACTTTCGTCCTACCAGAACCCCAGCCACTTCCACCAGGCGAAGCCGATTGTCAGCCAGATGGCGACGTTCGCGATCGAGACGAAGAAGCCCGCCCGCCACCATTCAGCAAACGTGACATAGTTCTGGCTGTAGAGGATGGGCCCGGTGGTGGTGCCGTAGTGGGTCAGCCCCGCGGTGAGGTTGGCGAGGCACATCAGACTGTACACCGCAAGCAGCGGGGGGACGCCGACGCTGGTCAGGAGAATCACGAACGGTGGGAACAAGGCGAGGACGTGTGCCGTGATGCTGGCGAAGAAGTAGTGCACGTAGAAGTAGACCAGCAGCGTGAGCAGCAGCACAGCAATCCACGGAAACCCCAGGAACATGCCACCCACGCTTTCAGCGAAGACCTTGGTCACGCCTGTCGCGTTGAGCAACTCGCCCATCTTGAGCAGCCCGCCGTACCAGATGAACACGTCCCAGGCATTCCCTTCCCCGGTGACTTGATCCCATCGCAACGTGCCGGCCAGCAGCAGCGTGGCCATCCCGGCGATGGCGACGAAGGTGACGTCCAGGCCATGCACGCCCGAGGTCAGCCAGAGAAGGCCGATGCCGGCAAAAACGCTCAGGGCGATGCGCTCATCGCGGCTCAACGGGCCCTTGCGGACAAGTTCGTCACGTGCGAACTGGCTTGCCTGCGGCGTCGCGGTGATCTCGGGCGGGACCACGCGGTAAACAATCCACGGCACGACCGCACACGAGACTATTCCCGGAACGAGCGCGGCCACGAACCAGCTGCTCCAGGTCACTTCGACGTTGACCAGTTTCAGCGCCAGCCCCGCCGCGAGGAGGTTGCTGGCCTGGCCGGTCAGGTACATGGCGCACGCCACCGCTGACCCCTGATACATCGCTGCGAACAGAAACCGCCCAAGCCGCGCCGCGCTCGGGCCGGGGCGCGAGTCGAACAACTCGGCGATCGCCTTGCCGACCGGCATCACCATGCCAGCGGACCGGGCCGTGATCGACGGCACGCCGGCCGCGAGCGTCACATCGGTCAGTACGAGCGCGTACGACACCCCGATCGAGCGGTGACCGAACTGCCGGACGAAGAAGAGCGCGATGCGATGGGCTGCCCCGGTCTCCATGAGGACGCGGGCCATGATCATGGCGACGAGCACCAGCCAGACCGACGGTTCCGCGTAGCCGCCGAGCGCTTCGCGCATCGGGGTCCCATTGGCCACCATGGCTGCCAGACCCAGAATGACAATCGCCGCACTGTGAATCGGCTGCAGCATCTGTCCCGCGATGACGGCGATGAAAATCGCAACCAGCCGCCAGGCCTGAGGACTCACAGGCGCTGGCGGCGGAATGAGGTAGGCCACGACGAGGTAAATCGCGACGAGAACGGCCAGTCGGCCGTATCGAATCATTGCCGTGGATTCTAACCGCTCGTGGAGTGTGGCCTCCTGTGGCTTCCGCCTTCAGGTTTGGCCGTCACTGATTAGTGCATAGCCGCGGGACGAACGACAGCAAAGACGGCGATCCCAGGCGTGACGCGTCCACCGTAGGTGGCCGAAAGCCCGTCGGGCACGATGCCAAGAGAAACGCTGCCACCGAGTCCGGCTCGCCAGCCGGAATAAGGCGGCAGGAATCGCGAGTAGCCGATCTGAAGCTTCACGACATTGAACCTCTCGTCGATCTCCTCCAGCCCAAGATCGTGACTCGACTTTTGCACCACTTCGGCCCGGCCGAAGACGATGTCGCGGTCGGCGAACGACAGCGTACTTTCGGCAAGGATGGCATGGGTGGCTTCACCGTCCTCCTGATTACGGCCCCAAGCCAATGTGGTTGCCCATAGGCCGCCGTTTGCACGCGGCACGTGATAGATGGCCGAAGCGGTCACGCGATCCACATCGGCGCGAGTGGCGTCATGCTCTTCGGCTTCGGCGAGATGGCCGGCGGAAAACTGGACAGCCACCCGGGAGGTCGGCAGAAACGTGACGCGGCCCGCGTAGGAATCGAGCGCCGCCAGGTTGAGGTCGTAGCGCTCTTCGTTGGGCTCGCGCCCATTGAACAGAGAGCCTTCCATCTTCCAGCGACGATCGGCGATCGCCGCCGTCACCACCCCAAAGGTGATGTGCGATGCGTCCAGCCAGTGGTGCGAGATCGGCGCGAGCGGATTCGTGAGCGCGGACGGTCGATGGGGGAAAGCGACGGGGCCGAGGGCGGGCTCGCCCGCAACCCCGCCATAGAACTGCAAGGTCAAGCCGCTCGACAACGGCCGATCGTAGGTGGCGGAGATCTCCATCAGCAGATCATGGGGATGCTGGCGATCGACGATCGGCTGACCCTCACACACCTCGCCGCTGGCGAGAAGATCCGGATATCCGCAGTCGGAGATCGTCAGCGGCTCGAGGCTGAACATCCCGCGCAGCGACAACCGCCCCCCAAACGCGGCCCGGCGGCCCGAGATCATCAGCCAGTTGATGCTGCCAAACTGCCGCTGCCCGCGAGGCCGCTCATCGCGCAGGTATTGAAGAAAACCGATGCCGTGCACCATGGTCTCCCACTCACCGACTGCTCCGTGGATGGCGAACATCGGCGTCGCCTCCGGCAGCCATGACGTCCCTGAACCCTCACGGCCGATCGGCACTGATGACGTGACGTTGGACGGGCTGGGATGCTGGTGCTGATCGGGCGCGGGTGTTTGCGGATTGGCAGGAGGATGCTGGTGCTGAGCCAGTGACACGGCCGGGTGCGCCACGATCGCACTCGAGAGCACGATCCAATAGAGAGAGTGCGGCACGAAAACTCCTGCGGTTCTTGAACAACAGATAGCCGCGCGCCCGCGCGGCGTTAGAGGGCGCAGGAGCGCGTTAGATCCGGAGTGCAGTCGGGCGTCGTGGGACGAACGGCGCCGAAACTTTGAGCGGGGTGCTCGTATCGAGCAAGCCCATGAGCAGCGTCTGCGACAGGCTCGCTGCGATGGGAAGAGTACCGGGCGAGAGACGCGTGTCGAATGAGAGCACGCCGGAGCCAATCGACGCCGGTTGGTGAGTGCAGGCGGCTTGGTCTGCGCCGATCGTCTGGCCACCGCCCTCTGCCGGCTGATGACAGGGCGGTTGTGCGTTCCGGGCGCGAGCTGATGCTGCGCTGTCGGGGCACCCCGTCACGCAAATCACCACCGCGGACGAAAGCCCGGCCATGCTGACCACCACTGCCAGAACGATCGATCGAACGAAGAACCTCACCGCTTCTCAGTCTAACTCGCGGCCAGCTCTTTGCGCAGCCGGACGGCATCCGACGCCGTGACCTCGGCGTGGGTGAGCGCGTGCAGCGCCGCGTGCAATACCTCGTTCAGGACCGGCGACCGGAGGACCGCGAGTCGGTAGTACATCCAGATTCCCTGGCGTCGAGCTTCGACGAGCCCGCTCTTCCGCAGATACGCCAGGTGACGCGAGATGGTCGGCTGGGGTAGTCGCAGCCCCCCGTGGATGTGGCACACGCAGATTTCGCCATCGCGGAGAAGCGCGAGGATTCTGAGCCGAGTCTCGTCGGAGAGGGCGCGACACAGAGCCGCGAGGTCGCCGGCCCCCTTCAGCCGTAGCGCGGGAGTAGTGCAGCAGGGCGCCATTGGGTTTGCGCTTGACATATTCGCTTGAGCGAATATACCATACGGGACATATTCGCGTAGGCGAATATATGTTGAGGGACTTTCTTGGGTTTCGAACGACTGAATGGTTCAGGAAGCAGGAGCAGACCATGACGACGCCGACCGACGTGCGGGAGATTGTGAAGCAGAAATACGGCGCCGCGGCACGGAGCGCGGCCGAGGGCCGAAAGGACGCCGGCTGTTGCACGAGCAGTGAGACCGGATGCGATCCAATTACCTCGAACCTCTACGACGCGGCGCAGCTTGGAACGCTGCCGGTCGAAGCGGTCATCGCCTCACTCGGCTGCGGCAATCCGACGGCGCTGGCCGAGCTGAAGCCTGGCGAAGTGGTCCTCGACCTCGGCTCGGGTGGCGGCATCGATGTCTTGCTGTCAGCGCGCCGCGTGGCGCCGCACGGCAAGGCCTACGGCCTGGACATGACCGACGACATGCTGGCGCTGGCGCGCGAGAACCAGAGGAAGTCGGGCATCGAGAACGTCGAGTTCCTCAAGGGCGAGATTGAGCACATCCCGCTGCCCGACAACTCGGTGGACGTGATCATTTCGAACTGCGTCATCAACCTCTCGGCCGACAAGAGTCGCGTCCTCGCCGAAGCGTTCCGCGTGCTGAAGCCGGGCGGTCGATTCGCGGTTTCCGACGTCGTCATGCGCGGAGACGATGTGCCTGCTGCCGTTCGGAAAAGCATGGAGCTGTGGATTGGGTGCGTCGCAGGAGCCCTGGAAGAAGGGGAGTATCGAACGAAGTTGGCGACCGCTGGGTTCGAGAACGTGGACGTTGAGCCCACTCGCATCTACCGCGCCGCGGACGCGCGGTCGTTCTTGATTGGCGCTGGTCTCGACGAATCTCTGCTGGGCGGGATCGATGGCAAGTTCATGAGCGCGTTCGTGCGCGCCCGCAAGCCTATGGCGAGCGCTTGCTGTGGGCCAACGTGTTGCAGCTGAGCGAGCCTGTCATGAATCGTTTTGTAATCGTTGCGTCGGCGATTGTGGTGTCGTTACCTCTTTATGCGCAGGATGCCACCACAACGCTGCCGCAGAACTACACGCTCCAGTTCGAGAACGAATGGGTCAAAGTGACGCGCGTCCATTACCCACCGCACGTCAGGCTGGGACCGCACGCTCACACGGCTCTCGCCTCCGCGTACGTTTATCTCAACGACGGGGGCCCGGTCATTTTCCGACACGTCGGCGGGCATAACACAGCGGCGACGCGTCCGCCGACAATCTCCGGCGGCGTTCGTTTGTTTCGAGGTATCGACGAGATTCACGAAGTCGAGAACCTTTCTGGAGAGCCGAGTCATTTCCTTCGGGTGGAATTCAAGACCGATCCCGGTGACGATCCGCGCAGCCTTCGCGGCAAGTTCCTCCCCATGCGAGACGAGCCCGAGGGGTTCCAAAGAATGCATTTTGAAAACGCACAGCTCCGGGTTACACGAATCTTCGTGCCCGCAGGTCAAAGCAGGGACGTCACGGCTACGGAATACTCGACGCTGCTCGTCTGGCTGACCGACCCACGGCTCGGCGCAGTAGGTTGGTTGGCGAGAGGGCAAACCGAAAGGATCGTCAATAGCGATTCAGGTTTCGTCGAAGCGTTGGGGTTCGAGCTAAAGACCGCGCCGCCCGCTCGAGACCAGAATCACTAGAAACCGCGAATAGCGGTGGAGCACGCGGGTGTTAGCCCGCGTGCTCCAGGAGAATTAGGAAGGTCACTAGAAGCGGAACCTGGCGCCTAACTGCATGACGCGGGGGCCGCCGACCGAATCGGTGATCTTGCCGAAGTCGGTAGTGGCTCCGCCGATCACGTTGTTCGGCAGGGCGTAATTGACCGTGTTGAACACGTTGAAGACGTCCCACCGCAGCTCGATGTGCCGTACGCCGCCGAGCGGGAAGCTCTTGGCCAGACTCAGGTCCACGCGCCGCTGCCAGAATCCGCGGAGCGCGTTGCGTCCGAGGTTTCCGAATCCGAGATTACCCGGATAGCCGCCCGCGGTAGTCGTCGGCGAGCAGAGCACGCTCTTGTTGAACGCAGCCTCGGTCGGGTCGTCCCCGTGCTGCCGAAGCTCGTCGAGCGAACCGCAGAGGCTAGGCCGTCCGAAACCCGAGGCGGTAGAGCCCGCCGGAACCTCGGATGAGGTCCGTGTACTGAGCTGACGTTGCGAGTTCAGGTTCGGCGGAGTAGATCGAGTAAGGCAGTCCTGACTGCAGCTGCACGAATCCCGACACCCTGAATCCACCCAGCAGCGCCCTTGCCCGGGCAGGTCCCAGACAAAGCTGCTGCTGAACCGATGCGGCCGGTCGAAGTCGGACAGGGCATAGTTGGCGTCGATGTTGCGGTTGTCGCCCTGCACGACGAAGCCCGTGTTGGGGACGTCCGGCTTCCCGCCGCCAGCCGTGCTGCCGGGATCCGCAGAACTGGTGTCCTTGGATCGTGAGTAGGTGTAGGCGACGTGGAACTGCAGCGCCGTCCGACATGCGCTTCATCAGGTTGAGCTGGATCGAGTTGTAGAGCGACCGGCCGGTGTTCGCCAGAAGGACCGCCTCCGGCACGTTGAACCCAAGGATCGGCGTGCGGGCCTCGAACCCGATGACCTGGCCGTTCGCGTTGGCCAGGTTGTAGTCGAGCGCGCCGCCAAGCGTGGCATTCGCGAACCCGAACGCTCGCCCGACGCCTCGCGCCCGCGCCGTCGTCCCCGCGTTGAGTGCGCCGTTGGGGCTGCCCGCGGCGACGTACGCCTGGTTGAACCGCTCGAAGATGTGGTCGGGAGTGCTCGGGTCATTCAAGTCGTATCCCTGGTTGAACGCGCGAGCCTCCAAGCAGGTCCGTGCCTTTGCTCCCGACGTAGCGAACCTCGAGCATCAGATTGGCGCCAAGCTCGCGCTGGACGCCGAAGTTGTACTGCTGCATGTACGGAGTCCGAAGGTCTCGATCGACGGCGCGGAACTCGAACGTCTCGGCGATGTTGCCCCGCGTCGGCAGCCCTGTCGCGGGATCCACGGGGTTGAGCGTGCCGTCGGCACCGCGCGTGACGTTCGTGCCATCCCGGATCTGATAGGTGCCGTCAGCGCCGGCAGTGCGGACGATCCGGTTCGGGCAGGTACTGGTTGAAGGGGAATGTTGGGTCCTGCTGCGACCACGCCGCATTCAGCGGAACCGTGCTGCCGGGAAGGTCACTTCCTGCTCGCGCAAGAACGGGTAGTTGCTGAACACGGTATTGATGAACGCCGCCGACGGGCGGTCGAAGAAGATCCCATATCCTCCGCGGACCACCCACTTGTCGTTGTCTCCCGGCGTCCACGCGAAGCCGATCCGGGGCGCAACGTTGTTCCAGTCCTGACCCTTCGAGCGTGTGGTTGTTGTCGGCCCTTGCCGAGGCGGCGATTGCGGCGTCGATAGCGCGCGAAGCCGGTGTTCTGCACGTTCTTCGGCACGATGAACGCGTTGACTGGGTTCTCAGTGCTCGTGAGCGCGTCGAAATCGACGTTCCCGATCCGGCCATTGACCTCGGTCGGCAGCCCGAAGAACTCGTAACGCACGCCGAGGTTCAACGTCAATGACGGCGAGAGCCTCCAGTCGTCAGCCAGGAACAAGTTGAAATCGTTGAAGCGGAACTGCTTGTCGGTGATGCCGAACTGCGTATCAGCCTCGGTCGCCAAGCCGCGTAGGATCTGGGTGAAATTGTCGAACTTCTCGAACTCCGTCGCCTGCTCCTCAGGCAGGTTCGTGTCGAACTCGTTGCGGCGGAACTCGCCGCCCATCCTGCAGCGCGTGCGTCGTGGTCGTCCACGTGAACGTGTCGCCGATGGTGTACGTCCGCTGCTTTCGCTTGTTGAAGCGTGTCGTTCGGCCCGCCGAACGAGAATCGGTCCATCGTGCCGCCCGGCCGGCCGACATAGTGGCCAAGCCGGTTGGTCGCGTCGCTATTGTCGAAAAAGGTCGCGGGGTTGGGGATGCCAACGCTTGCGTTGGTCAATTCCGAGAAACGGATCGTCCAGCGAGCGGGTGTTGTTGAGGTAGAACATGCCCGCCGCGCAGTTCGTTGACCTTGTTCGAACCCAAGATGTGGGTATCGGACAAGGCGACCGTCGCATTGCGATCCGCCCGCCTCAGCGTGAACGGGGAGGCGAGGCTGTAGGGATCCGGGAACGGATCGAGACCGGGGAACTTGGCGTAGAACACAGTGCGCGCTCAGTCGGTTGTTCCCCGTGACTTGCCCGTCCAATTTCGCCGTGTACTGGTCCTGCGTGAATTCCGCGGGCACGACGTTGCGCTGCTGAACGAACGGGTTCCCACCGACGACTGTTCCGGCGGCGATGTCGCTGCCTATCAGCCGCGCATCAGCGCGCGGGGCAGGGATCACGAAATCCCCGGTCACCGGATTGCGGAGGTTCAGCAAGTTGATGGCGACGTCCGAGATGCACGCCGTGTCGCCCGGTCCGCTGCACCGCGCCTTGGGGATCGACTGCAGGATGGACGGGTTGAGTGCGGCGAAGGCGGCGAGGACATTCTCATGCGTGCGGGCCCCTTGGATCAACTGCAAGGCCTGCGGGAGCGCCGTGACTGGCTGCTCGCCGTCGGCACGAACCCAGTTTCAGCATCGGTCCGCTGATATCCCCCGAAGAAAAAGAGGCGATTTCTGCGGATGGGGCCGCCCACCGTGAACCCACCCTCGTTGCGGCGGGCCTTCGGCTTCTCGATGCCGTCCTTCTCATAGAAGAAATCGTTCGAGTTCAGGTTCTCGTGCTGGAAGTTGTAGTGAGCCGATCCGCGAAACTCGTTGGTTCCGCTGCGCGTGACGAGCTGGAAATTCCCTCCGCCGGAACGCCCGGTCGACGCGTCGTACATGCTGGTCTGCAGCTTGACTTCCTGCAGCGTGTCCGAGGCTGGCGAGACGTTGTCGCTCATCGCGCCTTCGTTGGTCGTCAGGTTCGTCGCGTCGATGCCGTTGAAGAACAGACTCGTGCTGGTCGTACGCGTGCCGTTGACCGACGGCGAGATGTTGCCGGTTCCGTTGGTCAGGACGGGCGGCAAGTCGGCGCTGACGCCCGCTTCCGATGACAGCAGGTGCGTGAAGCTGCCGGTCGAGGTCGGCACAGCCTGGAGTTCCGCGCTGGTGAGGCTTCGCGCGGTGGCCGCCGTGGTGACTGCGAGTAGTCCGGCATCGGCAGTCACCTGAACGACCTCGCTGACCGCAGCCGACGTCCAACGTCACTGGAACCGTATGGATACCCGCCGCTCCCACGATCACACCGCTGCGCGTGACCTTCTTGAACCCGTCAAGCTCGAAACTCACCTCGTACGTCCCGACCGGCAGGGCAGGGATCCGCCAATCGCCCTGGCCGCCGCTGACCGTTGTCTGTGTCAAGCCGGTCTGTTCGTTTTTCGCGGTCACAGTGACGCCTGGCAGCACGCCGCCGCTCGGGTCCGAAATCGTGCCCGTCAACGTGCCGGTCGGGCTGCTCTGGGCAACCAACGGCGCTGACCACATGCGCCATTGCCGCAATCAGGACGGCAAATACCAGACGACTCACGAAACGCATCGCTAACCTCCGATTACCACCCTGGGGTGGGATTCGTGTTGCCGAGCTTCCGAAATTCGGCACACCGCCTTCAAAAAATGGACGACGCGGCAGGTTACTGAGGCCACGTAACGACAATGTGACGTGCCAGTTGCCGAACAGTTAAAGAAGAATTGGGCAAAGACCACGATTGGCGTAGGGCCTTAGCCAAGAGAAGGTTGCGCCCTAGGTCAGGCGTTCGCTACGTGACTGACGACTAGCCCGGCAGTTAACACGACCGAAACATCTTTGTAACAAGCTTGGTCACGTGTTTCGTTTTCGCCTCATCCCCAGGGAAGAGAAATTCTTCGACGACTTCGTTCAACTGGCCGATCGCATCGCGTCAGCCGCAACGCTGCTCGACCGCATGCTGTCGTCCGAGCCGCCTGCGTGGGACACCGCCTCGCAGATCAAACAAATCGAGGAGGAGTGCGACGGCCTCACGCATCAGATCATTGAGCGGCTCTATCGAACGTTCGTCACGCCGATCGACCGCGAAGATATCCATCAGCTCGCGACGTCGCTCGACGATGTGATGGACGCCATCGATGCCGCCGCCAACGTCGTCCGCCGGTATCAGATTGCATCGCTGCGTTACGGCGGGCAGGAGCTTGCCTCGCTGGTCTGGCAGTCGGCGATGCAGGTTCGTGTGGCCCTCGAAGCACTGGAGAAGCGTCGCACGGAGGCGAAGGAGCGAGCCGTGGAGATCAATCGCCTCGAGAATGCCGCCGATGCCGTCCATGACGACGCATTGCGCCGGCTCTTCGACGAGGAGAAGAACCCGCTGACCGTCATGAAGTGGAAAGAAGTGCTCGATCTGCTCGAAGAAGCCACCGACCGCTGCGAAGACGTCGCGAACGTCATCGAAGGCGTCATCGTCAAGCACGCGTAGCCGATCGTGGAACTTGCCCTCGTCCTGATCGTCATTGCAGTCGCGCTCGTTTTCGACTACATCAACGGATTTCACGACGCGGCGAACTCGATCGCGACGGTCGTGTCGACTCGCGTCCTGACGCCCGGTCGAGCGGTGGTGTGGGCGGCCTTCTTCAACTTCGCAGCAGCGTTCGGTTTTGGAACCGCGGTGGCGAGGACGGTCGGCGCCGGAATGATCGACATCGCAGTGGTGACCCATGCGGTCATCCTGGCAGGCCTTCTCGGTGCGATTGTCTGGGACCTCATTACCTGGTACTACGGGCTGCCGACGAGCTCATCTCATGCGCTGATCGGCGGGTACGCGGGCGCGGCGGTCGCCAAGGCCGGTACCGGCGTCCTGATCGTCAGCGGGTGGACCAAGACGCTGATGTTCATCGTCCTGGCGCCGGCAATTGGGCTGGTGCTCGGCGTGACGCTCATGGTTTCGATCTACTGGATCTTCCGCAACTTCGCGCCATTACGCGTTGACAAGTGGTTCCGGAGGCTGCAGCTGGTCTCGGCGGCGCTCTACAGTCTCGGGCACGGCGCCAACGACGCCCAGAAGACGATGGGGATCATTGCGGGCGCGTTGCTGGCGGGTGGGCTGATTCAGGAGTTTCGAATCGACATGTGGGTGGTGTTATCCGCCCATGCGGCGATCGCGCTCGGCACGCTGTCGGGTGGGTGGCGCATCATTCACACGATGGGGCAGAAGATAACCCGTCTTCAGCCGGTGGGCGGATTTGCCGCCGAGACCGCCGGCGCCATCTCTCTGTTTACCGCCACTGCGCTCGGAGTGCCGGTGAGCACGACGCACACCATTACCGGCGCGATTGTCGGAGTAGGCTCGGTTCGTCGACTGTCGGCCGTACGGTGGGGAATCGCGGGCCGTATTGTCTGGGCCTGGATTCTGACCATCCCGGCCTCGGCACTCATCGCGGCCGTCAGCTTTTATTTGTTGGCGGCGATGGGGATGCCTTAAGGGCAGGGCATAGGGCATAGGGCATAGGGCGCAGGCTCCCTCAGCCCTTCTATGCCCCAGGCCCTACGCCCTATTCCGCCGCTTCACGCAAAGGCAGCAGCACAGTGAAGACCGCGCCGCCGCTGTCACGATTGCCGGCGGCGACCTCGCCGCCCAGCACGTGCACGAGGTTCCGCACGATCGCCAGACCCAGCCCCGTGCCGCCGGGTCGCGCGCGCGACTTGTCCACTCGATAAAACCGTTCAAAGACCCGGCTGAGATCCTCGGAGGGTATTCCGGGCCCGGTATCCGAGACGATCAGGCGGTACCGGCCTTCGTGCAGATCGGCAGTTACGGTGACGACACCGCCGTCAGGCGTGTAGCTGATGGCGTTTTCGATCAGGTTCCGCAGGATGTCATGCAGCTTCGCGCGTATCGACGACGAGTGCCTGCGCATCGGCGGCGATGTCCTTGCGAATCTGCTGCTTCTTGGCCTGGGCCGCCGACTCGAAGTCCACCATGAGACTGGTAATCATCGCGTCGACATCGCAGCTTGAGAGTTCGGCGGTCTCCTGGCCGGCATCGAGTCGAGCCAATCGTAGGAGGTCTTTGACCAGCCGCTCCATCCGGGTCGACTGGCGCAGGATGATGTCGAGAAAACGCTGGCGGGCTTCGGGGTCGTCGGCCTCCTCGATGAGCGCCTCGGCGTAGCCTTTGATGGCGGTAAGCGGCGTCCGCAGCTCGTGGGAGACGTTGGCGACGAAATCGCGTCGAATCTGATCGGCTCGACGCAGATCGGTGATGTCGTGAAGCACGAGCACGGCGCCCCGGCCGGCGGCGACGACCGGCGCCACGCGCGCGACGAGCGTGCGGCTGACATCTCGGGTGACCGACAGCTCCAGACCCGGCGGCTGCTCGCCGCCCAGCACGCGCGTAATCTGGTCGACGATGCCAGGATGACGAATCGCTTCGACGTACGATCGATTGATCGCATCGTGATCGAGGCGCAGCATGCGACGCGCAGCATCGTTTACGTGCTGCAGGCGTCCCTGCTCGTCAACGACCAGCACACCCTCTACCATGCTCGCGAGAATTGCGACCATTCGGGTTCGATCGCGCGAGAGTTCATCCACCCGCCGGCCCAGATCGTGGACGGCACCATCCATCGCACGCGCCACCTCGCCGAGTTCGTCGTCACCATAGTCGGGTGGCGGCCGCCTCAGATCGCCGACGCTGTAGCGCCGCGCGACGGCGAGGATGCCGGCGACGCGCCTCTCGAGGGGAGCGGCCAGCACCGAGGACACGACAAATGCGGCCACCAGCGCGGCCCCGAGGCCCAGCCCCACGATCGACAGGAGCCGCGTGCGATGCTCCGCCGATAACGGATCGGATGTCGTCACCGTCACGAAGAGCAGTGCGGCGGCAGCGGCGCCGAGGACGCTGAAGAAAATCGTGAGGCGAAAGTAGGAACGCATAGCGTCGAGAGTCTTCGGACTTCCGCCTGAAGGCGGAAGCCACGGATATTTCTCGTACTCGTAGCTTCCGGCTTTAGCCGGAAGACCGGATCTTGCGGCACTCGTGGCTTCCGGCTTTTGCCGGAAGATCGGAGCCGCGATACCGAATCAGCTGATACACGCCACTAGTCGGTGACGGGAGCGGGCTCGATCAGTTTGTACCCGAACTGCTTCACCGTGGCGATGGCGTCGGTGAGGAACGGCACTTTCTCCCGCAAGCGACGCACGTGCACGTCAACGGTTCGGGTACCGCCCGTGTAGGAGTATCCCCAGACATCCGACAGCAGCAGGTCGCGCGACAACACGCGCCCGCGATGCTGCATCAGATACTGCAGCAGCAGGAACTCCTTGGCCGTCAGCTTGACCTCGCGGCCGTCGATGCGGACCAGATGGCGGTCGACGTCCACGGAGAGCGGACCATAGGTCAGCCGGCCATCAGGAGGGCCCGTCCGCTGGGCTCGGCGCAGCAGCGCGCGGATACGCGCGATGACCTCGTTGGGGCTGAAGGGCTTGGTGATGTAGTCGTCAGCGCCGAGTTCCAGCCCCACGATGCGGTCGGATTCTTCACCCTTGGCCGTGACCATGATGATCGGGATGCCGGCGGTTTGCGCGTCTCCGCGAACGGCGCGGCACACCTCGAGGCCGTCCATCCCCGGCAGCATCAGATCGAGCAGAAGCAGGTCGGGCGGGGCTTTCTGGATCCGTGGCAGAACGTCGCGACCTGACGAAACCATGTCCGCCTCGAAGCCGGCCCGCTGCAAATAGTGGGTCAGGAGGCCCGCGATGTCAGGATCGTCCTCCGCGACCAGGATCCGGCTCATGAGGGGAGTATAGCGAACCAGCCTGGGGCACCCCGGTGCCGCATGACCACTGTCCTCGATCCGGCGCACTGCTGAACCCTTCATGGGACGGTTGTGGTTCGAAACCCTCGATGCCGCGTGAATTTGTGAGCTATCGCGAGCTGGCACAGTCCTTGGTCTAGCTAGGTTCCAAGGTTCCAAGGTTCCACGGTTCCAGGGTTCCAAAGTTCCAAGGTTCAGGGGATTCGGCGACGCTGATTGAACCCTGGAACCTTGGAACCCTGGAACCGTGGAACCCCAAAGGAGGAGGAGATGATGCGAGCCATTTTGGGATCGGCCATCGGCGGACTCGTCGCCGGTGTGGTTGCTGTCGTGGCCACGGCGCAAGGGCGTGCGCCCGAGGCTCCATGGCCAACGTCGCAAACCAACCCTTACGGGATGACCGTTGCAGCGCCAGGAGGCATGACCTCCGCAGCGACGACGACGCCGACGCTGGTGCAGTGTGAGCCGCACCAGGAGGCCGTGCTGCAGCGATCGCTCGTGGCCAATCGCGAAGTGGCGCAGGTCACGTGCGTGAGCCGCGTCGTGCCGCAGCCCGCGTATGCGGCAGCCCCTGCTGCCTACTATCCGGCAACGGCCGCGCCTGACATCGTCCAGCGACCGGTCGTCCGGACGCAAACGGTTCGTCCACAGGCCCAGCGCGTCGTATACCGCGAGGAAGCGCCGCAGCGTTCGTGGAAGAAAACAGCGCTCGTGATTGGCGGCAGCGCTGGCGCCGGCGCCGGCATCGGTGCGCTGGCGGGCGGGAAGAAAGGGGCGCTGATTGGCGCCGCCATCGGCGGTGGGGGAGCGTCGATCTACGAAGCGATCAAGCGCAAGTAGACAGCTTTCCCCGTTAATCGACGCCGCGTCGTCGCACCTCACTTAAGATTGAGGCTGGGATGACGCGGCGTTCCTCTGTACTCCTGACCGCCTTCGTTGCGGTCTGGAGTGTTTCCATCTTCGGCCAGGCCACCACGCCGGTTGAGATCTCAGGTCCTGTCACAACGGCTGAGACCGCACATCTTCGTGTGAACGCGGGGGCGAGCGTGGCGGCGATCGCTCCGGGAACTCAGTTCACGCTCGTCTTCGACGTGACGCCGTTGCGGAACATTCACGTCTATGCGCCTGGCAAGCACGCGTATCAAGTCGTGAACGTCGAGGTTGCGTCGCGTCCATGGCTTCGAGTAAAGGCGACGAGCTATCCGCCATCGACCATCTATCACTTCAAACCGCTGGACGAGCGCGTGGCCGTCTACTCGAAGCCATTCCAGCTGGTTCGCGCGGTCGCGATTCCAGGAACACCTGAGGTCCGCAAGGCTCTGACCGGTCGAACAACCGTGATTCTGGACGCGACGCTGGCGTATCAGGCTTGCGACGACAAGATCTGTTACGCGCCGCAGACCGTGCCGCTGTCGTGGACGCTCGCGGTGAAGTGAGCGCTGCGAGACTCCGATCTTCCGGCTGAAGCCGGAAGCCACAGTACGAGAATATCCGTGGCTTCCGCTTTAGGCGGAAGTCCGACGCGCGACTATTTTTGGATCTGACCAACGAACGCCACTGGCTCGCCTTTGGTGATCGGCGGCGTGCCGAGGACGTAGAGCACGACGCCCGCAAACGGTGCCTTGACCTCTTGAACAACGCTTCCGTGAAAATCGGTCACGCGTCCGATGAGCGTGCCAGCCGTCACGCTGTGGCCACGCTCGACCGCAGGATAGAAGATCCCGGTCGCTGCGCTGGTGAGCACTTCGCCGCGATCGATCCAGATCGGCGTGCTCACCTGCGGAGGACCGTCGGTGCGCATCCCCAGCTCGCGCAGCCATCCCGCGACCGCGTTCTCGATGCGTGCGATGGAGTCTTCGTCGGTGGCCGCCAGGTAACCGGACTCGACCGTCAGCGCCGGTTTACCACGAAGAATCGCCGTGTTCGACAGATAGACCGACTGTGCCGGATCGGTTGGGCGCCCGCTGTCGATCACGATGTGATCGAATCCGGAGGCCAGCGCGAGCCGCCGGCCCGCTTGAGCGACCTCTGGCGCGCCAGTCGTGATCCAATACACGTACGGGCGAAGCGATTCGTTGCCATCACCGCAGTGAATGTCCACCACGTGCGTCGCCCGTGCGATCACTTCGCGCGTGAGCACGTCGGCGATCCGTTCCGACAGCGTGCCGTCCGCCTTGCCAGGAAAGACGCGATTCAGATTCTTGCCATCGGCGGGTGAGTAGTAAATCGTTCGCCCGAGGAACGACGGCATGTTCGCGACGTGCACCATGACGATGGTGCCAGCGAGCGTGACCGGATCGATTGCCCGACGCAGCCGCTGCAAGGCGACGATGGGCGCGTACTCCATGCCGTGTGTACCGGCCACGAGCGCGAGCACAGGACCCGGTTTCGTGCCGTGCACGATCGAGAACGGGATCTCCGTGCCTTGATCTCCCACTCGGGCGGCGATGCGGAACGTGCCCGACATCAGCGTCCCCGGTTGCGCGGTGACGCCGCCCATCGAAAACGCTGGCTGTGCCGACGCCGGGAGACTCGCCAGCAGGAGCGCGAGGAGAGCGCAGGTGAAGATTGGCATGGGGTTCTCTTTGAACTGGTCACTGACAACTGGCAACTGACATCGTTCTATACCTCGCGCAGTCCGTGATCGCGCGTCATGGCGATGAGCGCGACGATGGTGAGGAGTCCGCCGTTGAGGGCCAGGACATACGGTGCGGATCCGATCTGTGTCACCAGCCAACCGCTAATCAGCCCACCAAGCGGTGACCCGCCGCGAAACGCCACCATGTAGATGCTCACGACCCGGCCGCGCAGCTCGTGCGGCGCGAGCAGTTGCACGAGTGACGTGGTCGTCGCAAAACACGTGACGAGTAGTGCCCCACCCGCGAAAAGGAGCAGTTGGCTCAACCAGATGACCCTCGACAGCGAGAACGCCACCGCGATCAACCCGAGCAGCGCCTGCATGATGAGCAGCATCAGGCCCATATGGCGATGTTTGCCAATCCAGGCGACGCTGAGCGCGCCAAGGACGGCGCCGGCGCCCGCCAGCGTCATGAAGCGCGTGTAGAGCCCGACGTCCTGCTGAAACACGTCTTTGGTGATCACGGGCAGGAACGTCAGAAGCGGGAGACCGAGGAAGGCCGAGATGAATCCCAGCACGGTCAACGTGACCAGCTGCGGCTGATTGCGCACATAGCGAAGCCCGCCCTTCAACTGATCGCTCATGCTCGCGATGGCGGTGGTCGGCACATGGGCCACGTGCAGCGCGGCAATTGCGGCGATGACGAAGAGAAACGACACGCCGTTGATGCCAAAACAGGCCACCATCCCAAACGCGGTCAGCGCGGCCCCTGCGACCAACGGACCAATCACGCGCGCCAGATTGAATTGAATCGAATTGAGGGCAATGGCATTGGGCAAGTGCTCTTTTGGAATGAGCGAAGGGATCAGCGATTGGTAGGCCGGGCCGCCAAAGGCTTGGGCGACGCCCGTGACGAACGACAGCATCAGGATCAGCCCGATACGGACGGTTCCGGTGAAGACGAGTGTCGCAAGCGTAAAGGCCGCGACCATCTGCACACACTGCGAAATGAGCAGCAGGTGACGACGGTTTCGGCGATCGGCGACGACGCCGCCGATGAGCGTGAACAGCAGAATCGGTAACTCGCCGACGAACGAATCAAGGCCAAGGAAAAATGCCGAGGCGCTGCCGGCGAGGGTCACGATCAGCCAGGCCTGTGCGACCTTCTGCATCCACGTGCCGATGCTGGAGACGAGAGCGCCGAACCAGAGCAGGCGAAAGTCGCGGTAGGCGAGCGCCGCAGCGACCCGCCGGCCGGCTTGAAGAACGAGCGCGAGCAAAGCGCCATCGATCATAGGGCAGGTGGTCGGGTAGGGCGGGTAGGGCGCCACCAGACCACCCTTGACTTTCGCTTTTTATTCTCCTATAACAAGAGGCGAAAATTCGACGAAAAGGATCTCTATGGCCGCCGCACCCCTGGCACTTCAAGCACCCTCAGTATCCGCCTCCGCTCGCGCGCCGTCACAAGCGAGCTTCGGCGAGACCTCGCCGGAGCGGCCTTTCGGCCGCGTAGGCGGGCCTCAGGCACCAGCACTCCAGGCACCTTCGGCACCCCCGGCACCCCAAGCCTTACCTAAGGCACCCCAAGCCTTTTCCCATCTCGAAGGCTTGCTTCGCGAGCGCAAGCTCGATCGCACGCTGACGACCAGCCTTCCGAATCGGAGTGGTGCCGATGCGGTCGCGTCCTTTGGGCTGCCCGACCTTGATGCCCGGTTCGGTGGATTACCACGCGGGCAAATCTCAGAACTGATTGGTCCCGAGTCTTCGGGACGGACGAGCCTGGCGTGGACCTGGCTCGCCGCGGCCACTACCCGTGGAGAATCGGTCGCCTTGATCGACACCTTCGATCGATTCGATCCGGCGAGTGCGACGAAGTGCGGGATGGAGATCTCGCGACTGCTGTGGGTGCGTGGTCAGGCGATCACGAAAACGACAGGGGCCATCGATCCGGCGTGGTTGCCAGGTGCACGAGCGGTCGAAGGGCCCGGCACGTTGCTCGAGCGCACGATCGATCGAGCGCTGAAAGCGCTCAATCTCGTCCTGCAGTCCGGCGTTTGCACGGCGGTGGTCTTCGACTGTGCGGATGTCCCGCTGAACGGCCTCCGTCGCGTACCGCTCACGACCTGGCTTCGGCTGCAGCGTGTCGTCGAGGGGACCAACACGGCGTGTTTGCTGTTGGGTCCGATTCCCATCGCTCGAAGCGCCGGTGGCGTCACCATCACGACGGGGATCGATCCCACCGGCAGCCGGCAGCAGGGGACTGGCCATCAGGCTCGTTGGGCCGGCGACCACGATCGCAATCGACGTCTGGCTGGCCTCTCGGTGCATGCGCGATTGTCCTCGCCGCGACGTACGGGGACAGGTACGGGGACAGGTTTTAAACCTGTCCCCGCGCTCCCCGCATTCGTGCTCCTCCAGACGATCGCGCGTGAAGTCGTCCTCACGGAATAGGGTCATGTTCGCCTGCCTGTATTCGTTGTCCGCGTCCATCTCGACGCTCGTCAGGATCGCCGAAGACTTCAGCCCGCGCTTCGAGGTCGTGGGGCCGCTGGTCGTGCTGGATGTGAGTGGGTTGTCGCGACTTTTCGGCTCGCCGCGGGAGATCGGTGAACAGTTGCGTCGCACCGCCGCGGAGCTCACGCGTGAGAACAGTAGGAGGAGTCCGGGGCCTGTCCCCGGCGTGCGCATTGCGCTGGCTCCCACGCAGACGGCGGCCGCGCTCCTCACGCTCGGCCGCGCCGGTCTGACCGTTGTCATGCCCGGCGAAGAAGTCGAGATGCTGGCGAGCTTGCCGGTGACGTTGCTGGGCGATTTCGATCGCCTGCGTCTCGCGCCAGCGAGTGCAGCACCTGCGGCACCTTTGGCACCTCGAGCACCTTTGGCACCTTTGGCATCTCAAGCACCTTTGGCACCAGCACCTTCGGCACCCCAGGCACCCTCGGCACCCCAGGCACCGATGTCATGCCTGTGGCGGCGGGTGGAAGCACCCGCGCGATTCACACGCGGCCAATGCCACGCGTCAGGCGGTCACTCGGCATCCGGCTGCTGATTCCAGACGCACGCCACGCACTCATCACGCCGCATTGGTCGAGATTCAATCCCTGCTCGACACGCTCAAGCGCTGGGGGGTGGGAACGCTGGGGGCGTTCGCGGCCTTACCATCGGGA
Source organism: uncultured Acidobacteriota bacterium (assembly GCA_963802675.1). GTDB lineage: Bacteria > Acidobacteriota > Vicinamibacteria > Vicinamibacterales > UBA2999 > JACCSI01. The sequence goes on along the minus strand of CAWDJL010000009.1, from coordinate 32,534 downwards.
GATGTGTACGAGCGCATGGGACCACGCGGGGTGTTCTGGCAGCACCTCGCGTGTGGGTCAGACCGACGACCGCTGGTGCCATGGGTCCCGGAAGATCCATTTGAAGGGATGCTCGAACTCGAATGGCCGATCGAAGGGTTAGAGCCCTTGTCGTTCGTCCTGGGTCGATTGTTCGAACCGCTGGCCGAACGGCTCGAGCGCGCCGATCGTGGCGCGGCCGTCCTCCACACGCATTTGCGCCTGGTCTCGAAGCAGGTGCATGCCCGCACCCTGCAGTTGCCGGCGCCGATGCGCGATCCGAAGACGTTGCGGACGCTGGTGTTGCTCGACCTCGAAACCAATCCCCCCTCAGCGGGTATCGATCGAGTGCGAGTGCTGATCGAGCCAACCCCGGCTCGCGTGACGCAATGGAAGCTGTTCGATCGGGCGCAGCCATCGCCTGAACAGGTCTCGACGCTGCTCGCCCGACTCACGGCGCTGATGGGGGAGAGTCACGTCGGCTCCCCGCGACTCCTCGACTCGTGGAAGCCTGGCACCTTCGAGATCGTCTCGTTTCAAATGCAGAACTCCGCACCACAGAACTCTGCGCAGAATTCAGAATTCCGCACCAACTTTGCACTCAGCACCAACTCAGCACTTCGTACTCCGAAGTCTGCTCTGAGGCGTTTCCGCCTGCCCGTTCCTGCGCGGGTGCAAGTGGTCGATGGCCGCCCCGTTCGGGTGGCGACCGATCGGCGAGGGATCACCAGCGGCGCAATCATCCAAGCTGCCGGCCCCTGGCGTACGTCGGGCGAGTGGTGGAACGATGGTTTGTCACACCTGTCGCACCTGTCGCACCCGTGCACCGCACCGCACTCGCGCACCGACGCACCTGCCGCACGGCCTCAAGCCGCAGCCGGCGAGACTCGCGTACGGCCTATCGGCCGCGAAGGCGGGCCCGTCCTGTTGGGATCGCGACGAATGGGATGTCGCGCTCGCCGACGGTACGGTTTATCGCATCTTCGTGGAGCGCGAGGTAGGGCAGTGGTTCGTCGAAGGCGTGGTTGATTGATGGGCATATAGGGCAATAGGGCATAGGGCGCAGGGCGCAGGGCTCAGGCGCGGAGGCCCTATGCCCTGTGCCCTCCCTAAGCCCTGCGCCCTGTGCCCTGAGCCCTGAGCCGTGTCCTACATCGAGCTCCACACCTCGTCGGCGTTTTCGTTTCTCCGCGGTGCGTCGCTGCCCGAGACGCTCATCGAGCGTGCTGCCGCGCTCGGCTATCCCGCGATCGCACTCCTCGACCGTGACGGCGTCTACGGCGCCCCTCGCTTTCATCAAGCCGCCAAGGCCGCCGGCCTCCGCGCCATCATCGGCGCCGAACTGACGATCACGCAACCACCACACCACGCCATCGCGCAATCGCCTCATCACCCAATCACGAAATCCAATCACCCAATCACCCAATCACCCACTGCAATCACCCAATCACCCAATCACCCACTTGCACAATGGGTCTTGCCACTCCTGGTCGAATCCCCCGCGGGCTGGCGCAATCTCTGCCGTCTCGTGACGCGCATGAAGCTCCGCGCCCCGAAAGGCGAGGGCTCGCTGACCTTGCAGGACTTCGAGGGGTTCACGACCGGGCTGGTCGCGCTGGCCGGACGACCGCTGCTGCTGGCGGAGCGCTACGGTGTCGGCGGACTGCTCGATCACCTGATTGGTCTGTTCGGACGCGGCAACGTCCTGGTCGAGTTGCAGCGACATCTCCGACGCGATCAGGAAGACGATAACGAGACGCTGGTCTGCCTGGCCGAGGCCTTTGGGGTGCCGGTCATTGCGACTGGTGGCGTCCGCTTTGCGACGGTCGAGGAACGGCCGCTCTTCGACGTGCTGACCACCATTCGCGAGCACACGACGCTCGCCGCGGCCGGACGGTTGCTGGCGGCCAACGCCGAGCGCTATCTGAAGCCGCCCGTGCAGATGATGCGCCTGTTTGCCGATCGCCCGGAGGCGGTGCGGTCGTCGCTCGCGCTGGCCGAGCGGCTGCAGTTCACGATGAAGGATCTCGGCTACCGGTTCCCGCGTTATCCCGTGCCGCCGGGCGAGACCGAAACGTCGTTCCTGCGCAAGATCACGGAGATCGGCGCTCGCGATCGCTATCGTCCCTATCACGATCGCGCACGCGCCCAGATCGCGCGTGAGCTCGATCTCATCGACAAGCTCGAGCTCGCCGGCTACTTCCTCATCGTCTGGGACATCGTCAATTTCTGCCGGCAGCAGGACATCCTCGTGCAGGGGCGTGGATCGGCAGCCAACAGCGCCGTCTGTTACAGCCTCGGCATCACCGCGGTCGACCCGGTGAGGATGGAGCTGCTGTTCGAGCGCTTCCTGTCTGAAGAACGGGGCGAATGGCCCGACATCGATCTCGATCTGCCGAGTGGCGACCGCCGCGAACGCGTGATTCAGCACATCTACGAGAAGTACGGCAGGCACGGCGCCGGGATGACGGCCAACGTCATCACCTATCGCGGCCGCAGCGCCGCTCGCGAGGTCGGCAAGTCGCTGGGGCTCGATCCAGTGGTCATCGATCGACTGACCAGGGTGATGAACCAGTTCGAGTTCGTCGACCCCTCCGACACCATCAACCGCAACATCGCCGCCGCCGGCTTCGATCCCGGCGATCGACGCGTCCAGCACTTCGCGCGGCTGTGGTCCCAGATGCAAGACCTGCCGCGACATCTCGGACAGCATTCCGGCGGCATGGTGATCTGCCAGGACGATTTGTCCTCGGTCGTCCCGCTCGAAAACGCCAGCATGCCCGACCGCGTCGTCGTGCAGTGGGACAAGGACGACTGTGCCGACATGGGCCTCATCAAGGTCGATCTGCTGGGACTCGGCATGATGGCGGCGCTGCAGGATGCGATTCGGTTGGTGAATACGGATACAGGGCGCAGGGCGCAGGGCGCAGGGCACAGGGCGGAGGGCGCAGGGCGCAGGGCGCAGGGCACAGGGAGGGCACAGGGCACAGGGCACAGGGCCCAGGGCGGAGGGCATAGGGAGGGCGCAGCGCTGATCGATCTCGCCCACCTTCCCCAGGATCCAGCTGTCTACGCGATGCTGCAGGCCGCAGACACGATTGGCGTGTTTCAGGTCGAGTCGCGGGCGCAGATGGCGACGCTGCCGCGGCTCAAGCCGACCTGCTTCTACGATCTCGTCGTGCAGGTCGCGATCATTCGTCCCGGGCCGATTGTGGGGCAGATGGTGCATCCGTATCTGAATCGGCGTGCCGGCCGCGAGCCCGTGATCTACGACCATCCGCTGCTCGAGCCGGTGCTGAAACGCACGCTCGGGGTGCCGTTGTTCCAGGAGCAGCTGTTACGAATGGCGATGGTCGTCGCCGACTTCAGCGGCGGTCAGGCCGAAGAGCTGCGGCGTGCGATGGGCTTCAAACGTTCTGAGAAGAAGATGCGGCAGCTCGAAGTGCACTTGCGCGAGGGCATGGCGAAACACGGCATCACCAACGAGGCCGCCGATCGCATCGTCTTGTCAATCACGTCGTTTGCGCTCTATGGCTTCCCCGAGTCGCACGCGGCGAGCTTTGCGTTGATTGCCTATTCCAGCGCGTATTTGAAGATGCATTACCCGGCCGCGTTTTATACCGCGCTTTTGAACAACCAGCCGATGGGGTTTTATCACCCGGCGACGCTGGTGAAGGATGCGCAGCGGCGCGGCGTCCGGTTCGCGCCCATCGACGTGCAGGTATCGGAGTGGGATTGCACGGTCACGCCGGACGGCGCCATTCGCCTGGGCCTGCGCTATGTCAGCGGGTTGCGCGAAGAGGTCGGAAAAGCGATAGCGGCGACTCCGCCCACGGCCCACGGTCTACAGTCCACGGTCCGACGGTCCACGGTCTACGTCCACGGCCTACGTCCACGGCAAATCCTACGGATGGCGAACGATCGTTGGCATGTCCAAAATGTGGCTGCGATGACCCGTCGATGCTCGAACAGAGCGACGGGTGCTTTTGCAATGTCTGCTCGCATCATTGGACGGAAGAAGTGTCATCCCCCCGGCGTTTTGCCACGATCGACGATCTCGCCCGTCGCATCAGCCTTCGGCGCGACGAGATTCGCGTGCTCGCCGAAATCGGCGCCCTGAATTCCTTCGGCCTGGATCGCCGCTCGGCGCTGTGGCAGGCCGAGCGGGTGATTCGTCCTGCTGGGGAACTATTTGAGCAGGACGATGATGGGTCTCCGGTCTCCAGTCTCCAGTCACCGGCGACCAGTCTCGCCGTAGCCGCCTTTGGCGGCGAAGGCGGACAATCAGCAACCGGCGACCGGCAACCGGTAACCGGCGACCGGCATGCGAGCGAGCCGTCATTGTCGCCGTTAGAGCCAATGACGGCGAGCGAGCGCTTAGTGGCCGACTACGCCGGCACCAGCCTGACCATCGGTCCGCATCCGATGACCTTCCGACGCCACGAACTGTCGATGCGCGGCATCATCCCCGCCATCGAATTGCCACGGGTGCGGTCGGGGCGGCGCGTGCGCACCGCCGGCATGGTCATCACGCGTCAACGGCCTGGAACGGCGAAAGGGTTTGTCTTCCTCACCCTCGAGGACGAAACCGGCGTCGCCAACATCATCGTGCAACCCGATTTCTACGATCAGGAACGGCTCACGATTGTCGGCGCACCATTCATGATCGTCGAGGGCATCGTGCAGACGATTGACGACGTCACCGCCATCAAGGCGGAAAAAGTCTTCAAGCTCGAGGGGCTGTCAGCGGATTCGGCCATCGAGTCGCATGATTTTCATTGATGCCCGATGTACCAGTATTTCGTGCGCTGTGCCCACACGGTCTTCGGAAACACGCGATGCAGTGTCTCGAACGCACGCCGCGAGCTCGCGGGAATACTGCAACTCCATCGCCCGCGTCGGACCACCGACGCGAGCGCTTCAGCGGCGCGAAGGTCCTGAGGGGCCGCCTGCGCCCATTTGATGGCTTCCTCGGCCAGATAGCCCTGCGGCTGCCCCAGTTCTACCAGCGCGGCAATCTCCTCTCGAGCGGCCGCTCGCTCGTCGGCGGTGAGAAAGGCTGGATAGTCGTCCGCTTCGGCCCCCAAGAACATCGCCTCGATTCCAGACGTATCGTCGTTCAATTTTGGCGTGAGGCGTCCGTCTTGGGTCGTACACCACCAGCTGCCAAACAAGTCCTCTGACATCCACTGGTGCGTCGGCTCGGTGCCGAAGTCACGGCGCCCTGGTACATACGCGTGCATGCCGACGTGCCGCAGTATCAACAGCAGGCCCAATCGATGACGCTCTTCGTCGTTGGCCGCGGCAACATAACGATTGACGTCGGCGCGGAATGGAGGCGCCAGGCTGCCGAGAGCGACGGCCGCCTCGCGGGCCGCCGAATCTCGGCGCAGGACCAGCGCGCGCGACAATGTCGCTGCCGCGACGCGATATCGCAGCCGTTCGGGCAGGAGCTTCGATCGCGACGCTTCGACGAGCCGACTGAGGGGCAGACGATAGGTGAGCAGCTCGGCCGCGTCATCTTCCAGCAGGCGTTTGTCCGCAGCCGGTGCGGAAGGGTCGATGATGGTCCGAACGGAGTTCGTGAGCAGTTCATCGAGATTCGCGGCGAGCTGCAGACGTGCCGCTTTGAGCAGGTTGATCGACTCCTCCGGGAATCCGGCCTGAGCCTTCACGGGGAGACTCGCGAGCAAGGCGCGCGCCGGCTCATGCTCGCCCCGGGCGAGCATCATGCGGAGGCGAAGAAATGCAACCGTTGCGTAGGCCGGAGATTGCGGGGAGATTGCGGCTGCCGCCGACATCACCTGTGGAAGCGCCTCGTGGGTCGGCGGGATCTTCCACAGTACCGGCACCAGCCATACGGTAGATTTCGTCTCCGTCCATCCTGGAGCGAGTGGGCGAATGCCTCGTCTCCTGTGGTCTGCGTCGCGATGATCCAATCGGCGAGGTTGCTCGACTGCGGATCGATGCCGACAATCATTCTGGAGGACACCCTGTCCATGAGCCAGCGATAATCATCAACATCTTGCCGGCTTGCCGACGGCTCGCGCTCCAACTTCGTGGACAACTCGACCAGCCGTTCTGTGGGTCGCAATCGGACATGGATGAACCCCAGAAGTCCACGGGCGCTCTCATGCAGGGCGGCGGCGCGCCGATCGGTCAGGACCGCGCGCAATTCCGCCTCGGCGGCGACCAGGAACTGGTCGCGCACGGATTCGGGCTGATCGGGAACTGTCGCCTGGCGAATGACGGCGCGCGCGGCGAGGTAACGGCCGTAGCGCTGCCACGGTGACGATTCGTTCAGCGCAATCTGCCGAAAGCGCCGAGCGGCCTCCTCGTATTCGGTTCCGTAGAAATAAGCCGCGGCGGTGTGATACTCGTAATCCGCTCGCAGTAGGGGATCGGGAGACGTCGGTGGCGGTGGCAGAACGAGCTGTCCGCCGGCGCAGTTGGCGAACACCGCGTCCTGGGCGCCAATCCATTCGATGATGACGGCTCGATTGCCCTGAAACTTCGCGAGCCGATCCTCGAGTGTTCGAGTCGCGGAACGGAACGCATCACCCTGGCAGTTCGGAAACGAGAGATATAGCGTCTCGATCTGGCGGCCGACGCTGGAGTCGTCGTAATAGAGCGACGGGAGCTGCGGTTCTGCCGCGCCTGCTCCAAGGACCCGGCGGCGAAACTCCTTCCATTCCTCGATGCTGGTCCGCGGCGCCGGCGCACCTGCGGCGACAATCTTCGCGGGCTCAAAACCCAATGATTTCGCACCGAGCGGCGGCAGTCCGTTCATTACGCGGTACGCCTGCACCAGGTATCGCCCCGCAAAGGACGGTCGAACAACGCCAAGCTCGCCCTTGAAATACGATTCGTGGTCAAGGGGTCTATATGACGCGACCGTGGGTGGCCGGTATATGTCGACGCAAGCCGCTAACCAAACGGTTGTTGCCGCGCCTGCCGTCAATGTGAAGACAAGCGCGGCAAGAAGGCGTCGAGCAACTGGTGAGGTCATCATGGTCGCCCGGCCTGCTGCTTCGCGTTGCCAATTGTGCCGTCGGTCCAGGATCGGGGGCTAAAGACATAGAGACGCCGCTTCGCGCTCCCAACCCGCAGCGGTTCGTCGAGTGAGACACCCACGGCTCCTCGACAGCTAGCGGCTCCCTCACCCGGTGATCCAGCGAGCGCGCGATAGGGTTCATCGGACGGCCCCATCCGAAACAGCATCGGGACAGCTTCATCGATCGGAAGATCCCGGAGCCAGGGATCCCCCACGCACCACGACGCCAATGCCGTGATGGACAGCGGGGTGCCATTCAAACGTGGCCGAACAGCCTCCAGCAACCGCCAGTAGTAATCCCGCTCTGAAACTCTGGCGTCAAAGTCTACCTGTACCGCCGCGACGCGCGGAGCCGTTCGCGTCAAGATGATCAGCGCGGCGACCTGCTCGATCGTCGATAAAGCAGGGCCGGGCTGTGAAACGCGATCTCGATGCGCGTAACGGCCATGAGCCGCGCCTCCGGTGCCACGCGTAGAGGCTGTCGACGAGGCTGCACCGAAACGCGGTCTCCGCCGAGCGTGATGGTCTGCGAGAGAAAGGCGACGCCAATCGACTCGTCGAGGCCACGCAGGTCCTCTGGGCGTTCCCAGGCCCACAGCATCAGCAACGGCAGGCCGTCGAGTGGGGAGTATCGGGGGCTGGCGTCAGAAGGGGAGAGCAGCGCCAAAGCGCAGACTGGCCAGACAAGGGCCAAAGTTCTGCGTCCACGGATCGATCCAGGCGCTGTCATGAACGGAGTATCTGCTCGATCCTCCTTCTTCGTTAGACACCAGCGGGCCACTTGACCTGTCAAGAACCAGTGCGGTTGCAACGGTCCGAGGGAAGATGGAGGTGAAAATCGCGGCAACCGTGATCACCGTGACGCTGAGTAGAAATGGAGGCCAACCACACCCTATGAGCCCCTGAGCCTCTGTGGCTTGTACGTATCGTTGCCGTCTTCGTGTTCTTCCGCCTTCGCCAAGGCTTCGGCGGACCGCCGTAGCTTTAGCGGAGGCTGGTCGTGGCTACGTTCCTGGTAACTCACTCTCCCCGCAACGCCACTGCCGCGTCGACACGCGACGCACGGAACGCGGGAATCACGTAGCCGAGCACGGCCGCGACGGCAACGCCGGCCGCGGTCATGGCGAACACGAGCGGGTCGGTCGGGCTCACCTGGTAGAGGAGCGCTCGAATCAGGCGAGACGCGCCGAAGGCGCCGGCGAGCCCCACGGCGATACCGATGGCGCTGAGGACGAACCCTTCGCGAAGAACGAGCTGAAGCAGCCCGTTGTTCGATGCGCCCAGCGCCGAGCGAATCGCGAGCTCGCGCATGCGCTGCGCGACGGTATAGGACATGACGCTGTAGATGCCCACAATCGCCAGTGCGGCCGCGAGGATGCCAAAGAGGGCTGTCAGCATCGAATACAGTCTCGAGTTTCGGGTGGCATTCGCGACCACTTCTTCGAACGTTCGCACCGATGCCATCGGCAGGGTCGGATCGACCTGCGCCAGCTCGCGCCGGATGGTCGGGATCATCGACTCCGGGGCACCGGTGGTGCGGACCGTGAACGCCATTGACGGCAACGGAAACTGCGCGAAGGGGACGTGCAGCTCCGCGTCAGGCGGGGCATCGGGTCGTCGCGAACGAATGTCACGAATCACGCCGACGACTTCACGCCACTGGTTGGGCTGGTCGAAGCCGGTGCCAATCTGGCGCCCTACGACGGCGGATGCAGGTTCACCCGGCCATAGCTGTCGCGCCAACGTTTCGGTGATCGCCGCCACGGGTGGACCAGTCGGAAGATCGCGACGGTCGGGAAGCCGTCCGGCGATGAGTGGCACGCTGATGGTGCTGTAGTAGCCCGGCGTGGCCGCGCGCAGTTCGGCCAGCGGCGATTCCTCCGGCTTGATGACGCGGTCCGGCAGTCGGACCGGACCGTTGGTGCCGGTTTGCGCGATCGGCAGCATGTTGATCGCCCCCGCGGACTCGACACCCGGCAGCGCACCAAGCCGCTGTTCGAGTGACGCAAAGAATCGTGCGAGGCCTGGCGGGTCGTTTCGACGGGCATCGGTGATGCTCACCGTAAAGGTCAGCACTCCGCGGGTGGTGAATCCCAAGTCCTGTTGCAGCAACTGTTGCAGGCTCCGAATCGTCAGCCCTGCAGCGGCCACGAGCATGACGGCCATCGCGATCTCACCCATCACCAGCAACCGACTTACGCTGCGGGTCCTGCCGGCGGTCGCGCCTCTCGACGTGGCGCGGAGCGCATCGTTCGGCTCAGCCTTTACCGCCTGCAACGCCGGAATGATCGCCGCCAGGAGTCCTGCGGCGGCAGCCACCGTGATCGAGAAGCCAAGAACGCGAGCATCGAGGCCGACGGCACCGAGACGCGGGAAGTTTGCGGGAGCGATGACTTGAAATAGCCGGAGCAGGGCGGCCGCCAGCGCCAGGCCGAGCAGCCCGCCCACGATCGACAGCAGTACCGTCTCGGTCACGACCTGCCGCATCAGGCGCCCTTGACCGGCACCGAGCGCCGTGCGAACCGCCATCTCCTTCTGCCTCGTGACGGCGCGGACCAACAAGAGATTGGCGACGTTGACGCACGCGATCAGCAGCACGACACCCGTCGCGCCGAGAAGAATCCACAGCGCCTGGCGTGGACCCAGCGTGAGGACGTCCTGCAGCTGCATCATCAGGAACCCGTAATCGTCATCGACGTACTCACGCGACAGCTCGGCGGCGAGGTCGGCCATCATGGGCTCGGCCTGCTGTCGGGTAATGCCTGGCTTCAAACGACCGACGACCACCAGGAAATTGCGCCCGCGGGTCTTGGGGTCGATCTCGCGTGCCAGTGGCACCCACGCGTCGGTGCGCCACATCTCCGTGTAGATGCCGGGTGCGATGCCGACGACTGTGTGCGCCTCACCATTGATCGTGAGCGTGGAACCGACCAGCGAGGGGCTGCCACCGAATCGGCGGTGCCACAACTGCTCGCCGATGACGATGACCTTGGCGCCGCCGGGGCGATCCTCGTCATCGAGGAGGTATCGCCCGGCAATCGGCTGAGCTCCCAGGGTTCGAAACAACGACGCCGAGGCTTCAGCCCCGGCCAGACGTTCGGGGGCCTCGAACCCGGTCAGGGTCAGCCCAGCCGGGGCGTAGGATCCCATTTCGACGAACGCCCGATTGCGGGCACGCCAATCCACATACCGCGGGTAGGATGCTGACCCGTACTGCAGCCGCGGCAGTTCGGTCCGCCACACCTGGACCAGCTCGTCCGATTGCGGAAAGGGAAGCGGTTCGAGCAATACGGTGTTGACGATGCTGAAGAGCGTGGTGTTGACGCCGGTCCCCAGGGCGAGGGCGAGGAGGGCGGGCGCGGTCACCCCAGGAAATTTCAGCATCAAGCGTGCGCCATGCTGGATGTCCTGCCACAATCTGTCCATGGCGCATTGGACGAGACCATCGAGAGAACTGTTGGTAGTGCTCATCGGACTCGCCGCTGTCGGTCACGTGGCCGCCGCACAGGAGCGCGATCATCACGCGATGAACGCCCGCGGCGACAAGGTGATGGGCTTCGACCAGGCCGCGACGAGCCATCACTTCTTCCTGTACGAGGATGGTGGCGCGATCGAGGTGACGGTGAAGGATCGTGCGGACAAGAAGAATCTCGACGCCATCCGCAGCCACCTCCCGCACATCATGCAATCGTTTGGCAAGGGCGACTTCTCGGACCCCGCATTCGTTCATGGCGAGGGCGTCGCCGGGACGGAAACGATGCAGCGGCTACGGGATCGGATTGCGTACAAGTACGAAGACATGCGCGACGGCGGGCGGATTCGAATCTCGACTCGTCACGCGCGCGCGTTGGCGGCCGTGCACGAGTTTCTGAGATTTCAAATCACGGAGCACAAGACGGGGGACAGTCTCGAGGTGACGCGTCAGGCTAACGACTGACACGGAGGATAGTTTTCAGTTGCCAGTTACCAGTTCAAAGAAGACATCCAGCTGAATTCCAGCACTATGCCCTTTGAACTGACAACTGGCAACTGACAACTGGCCACCGGCCACCGGCCACCGGCAACTATCGTCCCTGTTCCCCCACCAGCGTCTGCAGGTCCGCGTCCACACGTGTCTGCTGCGGCCGCCGCCAGTAGTCCATCGTCGAGACCCGATGCACGCAGCCGATCGTGCAATACGGCGCGCATGATTTCGGCAGGTCGAACGCGGCGCGTATGTGGTCGGGCGTGTACTGCTCGAGGGGAATGCCAGGCCAGCCGCGCTGCTGCGAGCAGTAGTGCACCAGACCGTCTTCGCAGACGTAGAGGTAGCGACCGCCGGCGCGGCAGCGCCATTCATTCGGCTTGCCGTCGCGCAGGTTGTCCTGAAAGCCGCGGACCCCTGAATAGAGGTTCTGCGCGACGAATCGTGCCGAATTGATCTCGTTCGACACCTCGTCGAACACCTTGCGCGCGTCGCCGCTGAGCGGTTTTAACTGACCGCTGCCATCGTGAATGATGCCAATCGACGTCGAGAACCCCAGCGCCCGGGCGCGGTGAAAAATCGTGCGGGCATCCTCGGGGTTCCTCGTCCCGCCGCCGACGACCGAGTTGATGTTGACGTCGAACGTCGCGTACTCGGTCAGCCACTGGAGCTTCCGGTCCAGCAGTCGCAGGCTCTTCTTCGACACCTCGTCCGGCTCGACGTTGTCGATGCTGATTTGCATGTAGTCGAGGCCGGCGTCGTTGAGCGCCTGAATCTTCTTGACCGACAGCAGATACCCGTTGGTGATGAGGCCTGCCATCATCCCGTGTGACCGGATGCGGCCGATCAGCGCGTCGAGATCGGGATGCAGCATGGGCTCGCCGCCGCTGAAGGCGACGACCGAGCTCCCCAGCTCGGCCAGCTTGTCGATCCGCCGGGACATCTCCTCGGTCGGCACCGGGGGCGACACCTTGTCGTACTCGTTGCAGTACCCGCAGTCGATGTTGCAGCGGCGAATCGGAATGATTTGGACGAGCAGTGGATGCTCGGTGTTGACCAGGGCTTTTGTGAACTTCGCTGCCGCCCTGGCCGTCCGCCTGCTGCGGGCCAGCCACTTCATGCGCGCGAGAAGTATAGCAAGCAGAGCCAATTAGGCGGGCTTCTGCCCTCAGAGCGGGCCCGCCACAGCCCGAACGGGACGCACGGCGGGCCGAATGGTCCGCCTCAGGCGGTAGGCGTTTCCGTGGCCGCCGGCGGCTCGGCGGAGGAGGACATGGTTTCTCGAAGGGCTCGCACCTGTCGACCGACGGCGAACGACGCGTTGAAGATCGCGCCGACCCGCAGACCGCCGGGTAGCCGGTGCCGGCCAACCGCGGCGAGACCGGCCGACGCGATGCACCCGCACTGCGCGCAGTCGGGAGTGCCGCCAAACTGGCACGGCGTGATTTTGGTGGAGAAGTCCGCCGAGACGCACTCGGTCGTCTGCGCGAAGATGCAGTCGGCCGGTGACTCGGGTGGGTCGGCCAGCGCGTCGATCAGCGTCTGTGGCATCTGCAGCTTGCCGTAACGCGATTGCAGGTCGCGGAGCGTCGCGATGACGGAACGGCGATCGTCGAGCGTCAAGGATTCTGGCGATTGCTCGCCGACCTGCGGCGTGTACAAGCTGATCCAGATCAGTCGCGTGTGCTCGTTATCGGACCAGAACCGCACGAACTCGTCGAGGTAACCGGGCCGTTGCGCCTGCTGCCGGGTGACGGTGCAGTGCACGGTGATCTGGTGCCCGACGATGTGCTTGAGGATGCGATCGTAGGTCGCCGGCTTGCGGCGTTCGTCGTGCTCGGGCTGCAAGCCATCGATTGAGACGCAAATCTGCAAGCGGCGCAAGTTCGCCCATTCCAGTGGAATCGGGCGCACGGCGCTGGTCACGACCTGAGTGTGGATGCCGCGATCGGCCAGAATCGGCAGAAGCGCGTTCAACTCGCGGTAACGCACCAGGGGCTCGCCGCCGACGATCGACAGGTGGAGCGGGCGATGACGATCGACCAGCCGGAGCACACCATCGACCAGGGACTGGCCTTTGGCGTCGCGTAGTTCGCGCAGCGTCACGCTGCCGCCGAGGTGCTCATCGCCATAGGCGTAGCACCCCGGACAGCGCAAGGGACATTCGCGGGTGATTTCGATCGAAAGATTCGGACGGTAGCCGGCGAGTATCTTGCCCCATGCGCGAACAACGCCTTCCATGCCGAATAGCCTAGCATCACCTACTTTGCCGCCACGAACATGATCTCGACCAGGCCGTCCGCGGCGACCAGGCCCGTGCGCACAGTCGCGCGCGCGGGAAAGTCCTTGCTGAAGATCGTGCGATACCCCTTGTTCATAGCGTCGAAGTTCTTCACATCAGTGATGTACACGATGCCGTCGACGACATTCGCCCATTCGAATCCTGCTGCCTTCATCGTCCGGGCCACGCGATTCAACAGCTCGACGGTTTGCGCTTCGGTGTTCCCCTTGTTCGACGCGTCGTTGCCGAGAATGCCGGAGACGTACAACCGATTGCCGACTTGAATCGCGCTGCTGAGGTTGGGATTCGGCTTGCCTGGCGAACCGTCGGCGGCGGGTGTCGTGTGAGCTTTCTTGGGCAGGCGAGAGGCCGTCAGCGTGATCTCGACCTGATACTGCGGGCCCATCAGCGGCGCGATGACCGTCGCCCGAGCCGGTGGGTCTTTTGAAAAATACGTCTGGTACGTCTTGTTCATTTCCTGGAACTTCGTGCCGTCGGTGACGAACACGCGAGACGACACGACGTTGTCGAACGACAGGCCAGCGGCTTTGAGAATCTGGCCGGCGTTGTCGAGAACGGTTTTGGTTTGCGCCGTCATGTCGCCCTCGACGACGGAGTTGTCCTTGCCGTTGCGCGAGACCAGACCGGCGAGGAACAGCGTGTCGCCGCTGCGAATGCCGTAGCTGTACGGGTTTGGCGACTTGATCCAGTCCGGAGGATGAATGACGGCCCGCTCGCCGCCGTTGGGAATCGCGACCATCGACATCTCGACGAGCGCGCCAGGAATGACAAGGTCCGACACAATCGTCGTACGAACCGGCGGGTCCTTCGGCCAAAAGGTGCGATAGACCTCGTTCATGGCTGCAAAGTCCTCGGCCTTGGTGAGATACACATGCACGGAGGCCACGTTCGCAAGGCTCGAGCCTGACTTCTGCAGGACGCCGCTCATGTCCTCGAGCACCTTGCGCGTCTGGGCGCGGATATCGCCTTCGGCCGAGAGCGTGCCGGCAACGTAGATGAGTCCGTCGGCTTTCACGGCCGCGCTGAATGGAAGGTTAGGCATAGGACCTGAAATGATCTGGCGACCTTGAGCGGTCGCTGTTCCCGTCAATGCAACCAGACCGAGAAATAGCGCACAACCCACACCGCGCACAGCGTCACCTCCTAAAGGGTTCCACAGTTCCAAGGTTCCAAGGTTCCACAGTTCCCTGGAACTTTCAGTGTTGCTACAGTGGGCGGAACTCTACCACGGCTCGCGCGGCGCGGCAGTTGTCAGTTTCCAGTTAACAGTTCAAAGAGCTACACTGACCGCGACCAGATCGGAGCCTCACAAACGAGTTGGAACCCTTTGAACTAATCACTGGCAACTGCCAACTGATTGACCGTTCTGCCGTCGTCTATGCCCCGTGAACCAGTCCTCCCGAAGATCCGTCGTCGTCGTTCGAGACTACATGGTTTGGGTGTTTTCGCCCTCGAGCCAATCAACAAGAACAAGCGCATCATCGACTATGCCGGACAGTTGATCACGAATAGACAGAGCGACCGCCGCGAGGATCGCTACTTGCGCAAGGGCTGCATCTGGGTGTTTCGGGTCAATCGGAAGTGGAGTCGCGATGCGAACGTGGACGGCAATGTCGCGCGTTTCATCAACCACTCGTGCCGGCCGAACTGCTGGGTTCAGGTCGTCGATATGACGATCTGGATTCGCGCCGGCGCGGAATATCAAGCGCGGGCGAAGAGCTGACGTACGACTACAACACCGAAGGCGACAAGACGATCCCCTGCCGTTGTCGTCCCGGGTGTCAGACCAAGCTATAGGTTCCATTGTGCCGCTCAGCCCTCGCCAATCGGGGTGGATGCTTACCGGGATCGTGGGTATGGCGGCGCTCGGCGGATGGGCGCCCGCTGTGGTCCAGCCCGGCCCGGCCTACTTGGTACGCTCCCTGCGGAACCCCGTTGATCGCTACGAGGCGCGGCCCGAGGTGCTCGACACCCCGATTCTGCCGGGTTCGGTGATGAAGGTGGTGACGCTCGTCGCCGCACTGGAAAGCGGCGTGATCGTGCCAGAGACCGCACGCATGTGCCGCCGGACCGCCACGGTCGACGGCCGCAAATACGTGTGCACTCATCCCGATCTCCAGCGGCCGCTGTCAGCGGCCGAGGCGCTCGCGCACTCTTGCAACGACTTCTTCGTGTCGTTGGCGCCGCGACTGTCGCGGTCGATGGTGAACGACGTCCGCGTGCGACTTGGGCTGCCCCCGGTGCCAGATAGCGCGAGCCTGCCGGCGAGCCTCATTGGTCTCGACGGTCCGCGCATCACACCGCGCGCGCTCCTCGACCTCGTCTCGCGAATGGCTGGCGCGGATCCGCAGCGCCCGGTCACCATCTCTGAGCCAGCGCGGCGCGTGCTCTTGGAGGGGCTTCGCGGCGCCGCAAGTTACGGTTCGGCGCAGGCGCTCAACGTTCGAAAGCCCCCGGTCCTGGCGAAGACAGGCACGGCGCCGATGCCTGGCGGATCGTGGATGGGACTAGTCGTGGCACTTGAACCGGCGGACAAGCCGACTCGCGGCATTGTCGTCGTAGCTCCCGGCGCGGCAGGACTGGACGCAGCGGCGATTGCTGCGGATTTGCTCGAGGGCAACCTACAGAGCGGCGGGTCTGTAGATCCGCCGAAAGCTGGGCTCCGGGCGATCCGGATCGGATTGGCAGGCGCCGGCGGGTCTAACGCCGGCGGGTCTAGCGGCGGCGGGACTAAAGACCCGCCGCTCCGTACCGATCTCCCTCGATCTCGAGGAGTACATCGCGCGAGTGGTCGCCGCTGAGGGCGAACAGGGAGCGCCCGACGCCGCTCAGCAAGCGCTGGCGATCACGGCGCGTACGTTCGCGCTCGCCAACCTGCAGCGTCATCGGCGCGAAGGATACGATCTCTGCGACACCACGCACTGCCAGGTCCTTCGTGCGCCGACGGCTGCAAGTCGCCGCGCGGCCGAGGCGACGGCCGGACGCGTACTGCTGCACCAGAGCCAGCCTGCGAGCGTGTTCTACTCGGCGTCCTGCGGCGGTTACTCGGAGTTGGCGTCAGCGGTCTGGCCAGGCGCCGTGAATCATGCGGCGCCATCGCAGCCAGACGATGCCTGTCGGAGCGAGCCGCCGTGGGAGAGCGCACTTCGCGCTGACGAAGTCGAGCGCGCACTTCGTGCGGCCGGGCATCGCGGAGATCGATTACGGGATATGCGAGTGATCGATCGGAACACGTCGAATCGCGTCGCGCGGCTGCGAGTCGACGGCTTTATTCCTAACGAGATTACGGGTCACGACTTCCGAATGGCGGTGGGCAGGACCGCGGGGTGGCAGCGGATGAAGAGCACCGCTTTTGAGCTTCGACGATCGGGCGAAGGATATCGGTTCACGGGCCGGGGGTTTGGTCACGGTGTCGGCCTCTGTGTCATCGGCGCGGGGCGACGCGCGCGTCAGGGCACGAGCGCAGACCAGATCCTGGCCTTTTACTTCCCATCACTCCGCATTGGCAGCCTTCCAGGGTCTCCCACGCTGCTGTCGGCGCGGCCGACACCAAGTCCGTCGCCCCCACTCGCGCCGCCGCCCGCCTCGATCGATGTGCTGGTCGCTCTTCCAGGGGTGGAGGAGGTCAGCCGCGGGCTCATCGTGCAGCTCGTTCGAGCCGCGCGTGATGCGATCGTTGCAAAGACCGCGGTTGCGCAGCCGTCATCGATCCGGGTGACAGTGCATCCCACGATCGAAGCCTTTGGCCGGGCGACCGGGCAGCCGTGGTGGGCTTCGGGCGCGACCGACGGGGAGCGGGTGGACCTTCTCCCGATCTCGATCCTGCGCCAGCGCGGTCAGCTGGAGCGAACGATTCGCCATGAGGTCGCCCACGTCCTGCTCGATGGTCCGCTGGCGAACCGGCCGCTGTGGGTTCGCGAAGGTGCGGCCACGTACTATGGGGATTTCGATGCGCACGCGTCGGGGTCTGCCGACCCGACGAGCCGGGTCTCGTGCCCTGAAGATGCCGAATTTCTTCGACCGCTCTCAGCGGGGGCTCATCGCACGGCGTATGCGCGCGCCGAAGCCTGTTTCAGGCGGCAGATCGATCACGGCACGAAATGGCAGGACGTCGGTCGCCGTTAGCGGGAGGATTTTCTCAGCCTGCCGATTTGTCTTCCGCTGCGGGTGCGTCGAGTGGAAGCTCTCGCGCGATCTCATCGCAAATGGCATCCTGCAGTTTGAGAATACTGTCAACCGCGTGCTGACTGGTTTTCGACCACTGGACGCTCCCGTCGGCAGCGTCTACGAGCTGAACCGTGACCCGGACTTCCTCGTCCGCCTTCAACAAAGTTCCCGTGATCAAGCGGTCGACCTTTAGTGATTGGCCGACGGCAACCAGGTCGGTCGAATCGGCAAACTCCTGCGCCTGCCGATTCGACGTGATGCGCAACTCAGGACGACTCGACAGGAGCGCGGTCAGCGCTCCGGGAACGCCGTCCTGCAATGCTCCAATCTCCTGATCTGGCTGGAGCAGTCGAAAGGGGAGCACGACCAGGCGAAGGGCGCCATCGTGTTCTGGCGCTGCGGGCGGGGATTCTAGTTCCCCCGACAATGCCGCGTCCAAACCGGCGGCCATGTCGGCGATCGATGCGTAGCGATCCTCCGGGCGCCGTTTGAGCGCCCGACCAACGACCGGCTCGAGATCACGCAGCTCGGGGGTTCCCATTACGGGCGCATCGTCTTTCAGCACGGCCTGCAACCAGTCGAGATTGGTCGCCACATCGAACGGCAGTCTTCCCGTCAGCATTTCGTAGAGCATCACGCCGAGTGCGAAGACGTCGGTTCGGACATCGACGGGGTCGCCGGTGACCTGCTCAGGCGCCATATAGCGCAGCGTTCCTTTGACGGCGCCGGGCACCGTCAGCGCGGAGACGGTCAGCGACTCGTGATGTTGGGGCTGTCGCGCGAGGCCGAAATCAAGGAGCTTGAGGCCCTGCTCGGAGACAAAGACGTTGGAGGGCTTCAGGTCGCGATGGATCAGCCCCGCCTCGTGAAACTCGATGAGCACGCTCATCAGCTGCCGGACCAGCGTTACGGCTTCGCCCTTGGGCAGCGCGCCGCGCTTGAGCCGAGCCGACAGCGACTCGCCATCAAGTAGTTCCATGACGAGGAAAGGGTGGCCCTCGTGTTCGGAGACTTCATACAGCTGGCAGGCATTGGGATGCGACAGCGTGGCGGCCGCTCGCGCCTCATGGAGAAACCGCTCGCGACTCTTCGGA
Source organism: uncultured Acidobacteriota bacterium (assembly GCA_963802675.1). Lineage (GTDB taxonomy): Bacteria > Acidobacteriota > Vicinamibacteria > Vicinamibacterales > UBA2999 > JACCSI01. The sequence goes on along the minus strand of CAWDJL010000009.1, from coordinate 13,935 downwards.
TCGTCGAGGTCCTCACGGATCAGCTTGATCGCAACGCGGCGGTGCAGCTGCAGATCCAGCGCCTCGAAGACCCGCCCCATTCCGCCCTCGCCGAGCGCTCGTTCGATGCGATATCGTTCCTTCAGCTCCGTGCCGACCATGCGCTATTGTGACACGTCGCCGATCGCCCGCCGGTCGAGTGTCGATCAAACCACCCGTAAGGATGCTTTCGAGCTCGTCGGGGTGGCCCGCTCGCGCCAGCGCATCCGCATACGTAATCTGTCCGGCCTTGACCAGCCGCCCCATCGAGTCTTCGAGCGTGACCGACCCCATCTTTCGGGTCAGCGACATCTCCTGATGCAGGTGCTGCAGCGCGTTCTTACGGATGTGCTGTCGAGCCCCATAACTCACCATCAGCAGTTCGACCGCGGGCGTCCGGCCACCCCCAATTTTCGGCAGGAGCGTTTGAGTCACCACGGCGGTGACGGCGAGCGAGAGTTCCTGTCGAATGGTGTTCTGTCGCTCGTTGGGGAAGGAGTCGCAAATGCGTGCGATGGTCGACGCGATGTCGGTCGTGTGCAGGCTGCTGAACACGAGATGGCCGGTCTCGGCCGCCGACAGGGCGATGCGCATGGATTCGTGATCGCGCATCTCGCCGATGACGAGGACGTCTGGCGCCTGCCGCACGGCGCTGCGCAGCGCGGTCGGGAAATCGGGGGCATCGGGCCCGATTTCAACCTGCTCGATCATGCAGCGGTCGTGCTGGTGCTCGTACTCGATCGGGTCTTCGACCGTGATGATATGCCGCGCATCGCGCCGATTGATCTCGTCCACCAGCGCCGCCATCGTGGTCGTCTTGCCAGCCCCGGTCGCGCCTCCGATCAGCACGAGGCCGCGTCCCAGTGACGACAGGGCGTCGATCTCGGGCGGCAGCGCCAATTCCGCCAGGCGTGGCACTCGCGGCGGCAACACCCGGATGGCAGCCGCGGCGCGACCGCGCTCACGATGGAGGTTCACCCGGAAGCGGCCGAGCCCCTGAAAGCGAATAGAGGCATCGGAAATCCCTGACTCCTGAAACTGCCGTCGCGCGTGTGATGGCAGCAGCGGAACGACCGCCTCTTCGACATCGGTGCCATCGACAATCGGTCCTGGTAGACGGACGATGAGCCCGTCGACTCGAATGCCGGGCGCGCAGCCGGCGATCAGGAACAGGTCGCTCCCTCGCCGTGCGATGACCTCCGCCAGAAGCGACTCCACTTGGACGAGCCCTTCACCGCTGCGAGCCTGCCCGCCGGAGGCGTTGAGCTCCGAGATCAAAGCGTCGATGTCATCGTTGTCGATCATTGGTCGCTCCCTGACGGATTCGGACTCTCCGACGCTAGACGATGGGTCTGATGACCAGCGGCTCCGTTAGACGGCGGGTCTGAAGACCCGCCGCTCCGTACAAACTGTTCGCTCGCGCGCGTGGCGAGCGCGACCATCACAGCACATCCAAGGGTTATCACGATGGCGGCGAGACCCAATCGGACTCCAGCGGCCGCCGGCTCCACCCACGTCGGGGGAAGCGCGGGACGCCAAGCCGTCAATTGCCACGGTAGTGCCAGCAGCATGCCGCACGTCGCGGTTGCGAGCAGGAGCGTGCGCCACGACCATGCGCGCCTGATCCAGCCCCTTTCGCCAACGCCCGCCACACCTCGATTGAGCAGGGCCGACAGCAATGAAAGAGCCGCGAGTGGGAACACGACCCAACGGAGCCATCGGCTCACCCACGACTCGATGCGGAAGAGCGCGCTGACGTCCGCCCAGCCCAGCGTGGCGATAAACCACGCGCTGATTTCGCCGCTGTGCGCAGTCACCCACGCATCGCCGCGCCGGGTCACGATCCATGCCACGACAACCGGAATGGCTGCGATGACGAACCAGTGTGTGCCCAACAGTCCGCGGCGTGCGGCGGAGAATAGGCCAGCCCCCTGACTGATGAACACGGCGCCGTTCACGGTGATCGCCGCGACTGCGACCATCAACAGAACGAGTCCGGCGGATGCCGTCAACGTCAACTGGTTCGATTCGGGTGTATTGAGAAAGAGCCAGTAGAGGCCCGCGAGCAGGACGCTTCCCGCCGCCAGCCACGGTGACACCTTGAGGATGGATCCGACCATCAGCGAGCGCCAGTCTCGGGTGTCGTCACTGTTACCGTTATGGGGCTCGGACGAAGCGCTGACGTCCGGCACGTACATCGGGGTGATCTGCGCCGGCGATGCCCGGAACTCACCCGACGAGATGGCCTTGACCAGATAGACGAACTCGTAGCGTCCCTGGTCGAACTGCTCCTGGAAGAAGACGGTGCGGTTGTCGCGATACTCGGTCTGTGACCCCCACCACCAGCGCCAGCGATCCTGACGCTCCATCGGGTAGGCGGTGGTGTCCTGAATCGCTTCCACACCGGCCGGCAGCGGGTCCTCGATCATGAGATAACGCCAATCCTTTGATCCTGCTACCGTCAGCCGGACGGTCAGCACATCGCCCGGATTCATCTGCCCGTCGAACGTTTCCTCGCGATAGACGATGCGATCGTTCACACGAGTGGCGACCAGTCGCGAATACTTCCGGGTGATCGCCAGTTGTCGACTCCCGCTCCGACTGGCCGCGCCTTGCGTGTCGTAGTAGATCGCGCGCGCCGACCAATACAACGTGCCTCCGCCCGACTTCACGAGTCGCACGGTGTTGGCCCCCTCGCGTGCGGGTAACGTCAGCACAATCGGATCCGGCGACGTCATGGACGCGGCCGTAAACGTTTGAGTCCGAGCCAAAGACCCGTTGACGAAGACCTCGACCGAGAATGGCTGGGGCGCCTCGTTGCGGGCACGCATGACCTCGAGGAGTCCGTAAAGGGCCATCGCCGTCTGCTTGGTCGTCGACCAATAGCCGCCGCGGCGATTGAGCATCAACCAGCGGACGCCGCGATCGATCGCGGCATTCGTTGGGTCGCGACGGCTCAGGGCCTGCAACGCGGTGGCGGTGGCTTCGACGCTGGTGTCGACGAAGTCGAACAGCATCGGGTCGTGGTCCGTCGACCACCAAGTGAGCTCTCCCTTCGTCGTGGCTTCTGCGAGGAGCGCCTGCGCGAGCTCGTTGCCGCGAGCGTCCTTCACGTCATCGAGCGACAGAAGCAGGAGCGCTCGCCCGTAGGACGTCATCCGCGCACGCGCGTCCCACAACTCGTTGAGGGCGTCGGCGTGACGATACTGGGCCTGCTCACCGGCTCCCTGGTTGCGTTGCTGGCGTTGATACTGAATCGCTTCCCCTTCTGGCTGGGCGCGCCGCAGTACATACGCGAGATACGCCTTCAAGTTCGGTTCGGCGCGCGGATAGTCGGCATACATACTGGCAAGCGCCCGCGCGCCATTCGTAATCCGGTACTCCTCGACCTGATAGCCGGCGCGTCGGGCCTCGACGAGCCCGTAGAGCGCATACGCCGTCATGAACGGGTGGTTCTGATCCGTCTTCCACCATCCCCAACCGCCATCGTCGTGCTGCAAATCGACCAGCCGTCGGATGCCGGCGTTGGCCTGGCGGTCGAGCACCGAGAGTCGCTCCGTTGGCACCAGCTTCAACTGGCTGAGCGCTCGGGTGACGACGACATTGGGGAGGAAGCTCGAGATCGTTTGTTCGGTACAGCCGTACGGATAGCTCGTGAGAAAGTCGAGTGCGCCAAGAAGTGAGCCGGCCATCGACGGCGCCAACGACACTGCTACGGTCCGGGCTGCAGGATTGGCAGTCGCCGGAATGACGACGTCCGACGAGTGTTCGCCGGCGCCCGACAGCGATCCGCTCGAGCCTGCCTCGCGCCTGAGACCGTAGGGGAGGACTGGAATCGGCAACTCGATGGCGTCGGCGTCAGCATCGGTGCGCGCCGTTGCTGTCACGCTCGCTGAGCCAACCGTCGAGGCGCGGAATCGCCAGTCATCGCGACGCTCGCTGCCACTGCTGATACTGCCGGTCGTTTCGGATGTAACAGGTCCATCCGCCTCGAGCCCCTTGACCGCCAATGAAACGCTGGTCTCCTTGGCGCCTTCGAGGTAGTTGTGCGCAATGGTCGGCAGCGTGACGCGATCGCCTTCGGTCAGGAATCGCGGGGTGATGACGCGCACGATCAGATCTTTCGTCGTGGTCGTTCGGGCAATCCCAACGCCGGCCTTGGTATCGCGTGTGATGGCCCGCGCCGTGAGTCGCCAGGTGGTGAGCGCGTCGGGATACTTCAGCGAGACCTTGGCCTGGCCGGTGGCGTCCGTGACCAGATCGCTCAGCCAGAAGATTGCATCCGGGAAGTCCTTGCGAACCTGCGGCTGGACCTGCTTGTCGCCTTTGAAGTCGGCGAGCGTAAATGGACGCCGACGTCGGCCAGCCAGTTGCAGCCGTTCGCTGCCCGAGTAGCCCGTGAAATAGAAGTCGCGTGAGAAGGTCGTGCCGACGCGGCTGTACTCACGGCGATAGAAGAAGCGCACCGGATCCGGGGTGTCGTCCGGACGGATGGCGTACACCGCCTCATCGATCACGCCGAGGCTGACCTGCGCGCTCACTGGCGCGCCGGCTGAGTCCAGTACCTGCACGGTGAAGACCCCAGGGTCCTGTGGCTTGGCGGTGGGACGATCGGGCGTCAACGTGATCTGCAGCGCGCGCTCGCGAGCCGGCACCGACAAGCGTCGCTCGGCGCGATTCAGTCGGCCATCACGCATGAACGTCACGTTGACGTAGATATCGCCGATGTCGCCGGCTTCGATCGGCACCTCGATTGCGTCGGTCGCGGACGGGCGCAACAGGCGGTGCCACGTGACGTGCTGGCCCTCCTTGGTCACCAGCATTGGCCCTGAGACGGGCTCGCCACGGACTATCAGGCGCGCCGTTTCTCCCTGCGCATACGATCGTTTGTCCGCCATCAACTCGAGATAGCGATCGCCTTCATCGACCGCAGTGTCATCGCCGCCTGGCACCCAGAGCCATGTCTCACCGACGATCTCCCGATCGTTCGATGCGGCAATTGCCCTGATGCGAAACGATCCCGGCTGTGACGGCAATGTCAGCGCCGCGTTCGCCGTTCCGTCCGCGCCGGTGGTCACGGTCTGCTGTCCCACTTCCGTCGCGGTCGGTTCGTTGTAGCGGCCGGATCGGTACGTCATGCGCTCCAGAACGAGTCTCGCGGCCACACCGACTCGAGGATTGCCACTGTAGTCGGTTGCTCGCACGCTGACCGGAACGCTCTGCGAGGCGCGAAACACATATCCGCTGGCCCGCGCGGACAGCAGGAAGGTTCCGTGCGTGGCGTGGACGACGGTGTTGCCACTGACTTCGCGATTGCTGACGTCCATGACTTGGGCTTCGATTCGCAAGCTGAAGTCGCGGCCGTTGTCGTCCACGGCGGTGGGCACGCGAACCTGGCCGCGCCCCTGGGCGTCGAGCCGGAGGTTGCCTTCGATTCGCTGGTCATCACCGTACCAATACTGGCTGCCTTCTTCGCCCTCGGCGCCTTCGTCCCATCGATACGGCGAGTAGTACGGCTGCTGATTGACGACGTACCGCAACCGCGCATTGGCGACCGGCTGCCCGAAGTAGTAGCGGGCTTGCACGGTCGCAAGGACCTCCTCGCCTTGCACGACGAAACGCTTCTCGGGCGTGAGGATGACCTCGAACTCGGGGCGACGGTACTCCTGGACCTCGAACGCTGCGGTGGCCAGTTCGTCACCGGATGCGACGCGGACGGTGTAGTGGCCAAGCGCGGCGGTCAGAGGCACCGGGAAGGAGGCTTTGATCGCGCCAAACTCATCCACCTTCAACGTTTGCCGAAAGACGACCTTGTCATTGCTGTCGCTGACGCTAATTTCAGCGGTCGGTCGATCGAATGGAATCACCGCGTCACGCTCGCGCCAACGCAACACCGACTTGAGGTGCACGGTGTGGCCCGGCCGATAGATCGGTTTGTCGGTGTACGTATAGCCGACGAGTTGTCGCGGCGCCTGGCTGGTAAACCAGCCGCCCGGATCCGTCGCTGCGACTTCGTTGCCGCACCGAGCGACTCCGACGATGTGTTCGGACTTGGATTCGGGCACCGGCAGTTGGAGGACGCCATCCGCCGGCGTTTGGCCACCGCCAACTACTTTCTGATCCAGCAGCACCTGCACGTCGCAGTCCGCCTTCGGCTCGCCTGAAAAGCGATCGGCGGCGAAGACCATGAACTGACCGGGCGAGACCTTGGTGACGAGGCCAACGTCAGAGACAATGACGATTGTGTACGCGCGCAGCAGCCCCGACACGGCCTCGACGAGGTAGACCCCGGCCTCGTTCACGTCCAACGGCACACGGCGATACTCGGGATCGCGATGATTGGGAAGCAGCTCGCGCCACGCAGTGACGAGCTGATCCGGATTCAGCAAGGCCACCTGCGCAAACGAGCTCCGGTTCAGCACGACCCGCTGTGCAATCTCTGCGCGATCCTGCGTCTTGCGTCGCTCCGCACGGTACTCGTGGCTCACCTGGCTCCTGAAGAACCCGCGGATGCGACTGCGCTGACCGGCTTTCCAGTCGGCGAGCCGTTCGATCCAACTGCGCTCCTGTGGGACTGAATACTCTTCGCCGCCCATCTGGTGGGGATCACGAAGGCCGGCGAAGAACGCGAACGGATCCTTGACGCGATAGACGCGAAAATCCAGTTGTGTGACGCGACGGAAGGTCAGGTTGAAGGCGGCGCTGTCGCGCGACGTGAAGACCTCGCTGCTGGACAGGGTAAAGGCTGGCGTCTCGGGTTCAGTTCCTTGCGAATTCCTCATCTGAGCGTACGCGCTGGTCGTGCTCAGCAGCGTCACCGACATCAGTACGAGCAGGCGCAGGGCGGTCATAAGAGGCTGAGGCGAAAGACTCCGACGAACTGTGGATTGGAGGGCAGCGGACGCCAGCGAAGCGCGGGATGCTGCGACAGGTCGTGCAGCCGTACCTTACGAACCTCACCGGGGCCAGCGTCCGTTGGCCCGGTGTGGTACACGACCCAGTCCGCGTGCTCCGGATCGAAGAACGATCGGCCGACGAACACCATGAGGTGGTCGGGCTGCTGCTGCTCGGGCTGACGGAAGTAGAGCAGATCGCCGGGCTGGAGTGCGCCGACGTCCCGGCTGATCGGGCGGGCGTTCAGGCTGACGAGCGTCCGCGCGTCGGCGAACTCCGCGTAGCGCCCGGGCGCATCCGACGTGACGCGAAACAGTCGCCAGCCGCCGGGCGACGGCTGAGGGGCCGATCGGACGTCGGGAAACGTCGGCGTAAACGGCAGAGCCACCCGGCGGGCCCACTCCGGCGTGTGCGTCCGCAGCGACTCGCGGTACGCAAAACGAATGAGCGCGGCGCAGTCGACAATCTCCGGCGCCGTTCGCTCGAACTGCGCGTCGGTCAACAAGACGAACCATGATCGGAACGCGGCTCGATCGGACGCGTCCGCCAGTCGAACCTGCGCGTGGAGCGGCGCGACTACCCAGAGCAGGGCCGCCGACAGCCCCAGCCGCTTCAAGAAGGCGCACGACATCAGGGCGCGACCGGCAACCACACTATCATCCCCACGCAGTGGCCGGCGGCGGTCAGTTCCGAGACGCGACCTCCGTGCGACGCGATGACCGCCTCCGCAATCGGCAAATCGAGACCCACACCGCCGCGGGCGGTGTTGAGGGCTCCTTCGAGCGCATGACCGGCCACACTCGCGGCTTCGATCCGCAGCCACAAGCCCGCGGTCTGATCGAATGTCTCGCGTTGAACACTGACCTTGATCGTACGAGGCGCAACCTGGGCTCGTACGACGACCGCGATCAGCGAGGTGAGGGCCTCGCGCAGTTGATTGCGGTCGGCGTTGACTTCGGTTCCGGTCAGGTCACGCGCATCGCAGGTGATCGTCAGGTCGGGCGCCGCCGCCACTGACTGAATAGCCGCGCTCAGCACCTTCATCAGATCGATGCGAACGAGATCGAAACGCGTGTCGCCGTGGCGTAGTTGCGCCAGGCGGCTCGCTTGATCCAGCAAGTGGGCGGCGTGATCGGCTGCCCGGAGTGCAGCGGAGATCGCGGTTCGTTGCTGGTCTGACAACGCAGCGGCCCGGTCCTCCAGCAGGCGGAGGTAGCCGCGAATGACGCCGAGCGGGGATCGCAATTCATGAGATAGCAGGGAAAGGAGTCGCCCGGAGGCATCGGAAGTCATGCGGCCAGCCGTGCGCCTAAGCTATCGTACGGCGCGCCGGAATGCTCGGCACAAGAAGGCATTTTCAACCGGGTGGCGGTGTTTACCCTGGTAGGGCGTCCGCCGCGCCCAATCGGCACCGGGTTCCGGCATCTAAGGGAGTAGCCGCGCTATTATCGAGGTGAGGGTTCCATGCTCATCAAAACTGCACCCGACCTTCGACCGTCTGACGTCACGCCCAAGGCGCTGTACCTCCGACGCCGGGAGTTCATTCAGGGCATCGGCGGGGTGGCTGTCGCCACCGCCGCGTCGTTGGTCGCCGGCGCGTCGACGGTTTTGGAAGCTGGACAGAATCCCAATGCCTACCGGTTCCCGTCGGTGAAGAAGGGGAGTCCGTACGACACGACCGAAATCATCAACTCGTACAAGGACATCACCACCTACAACAACTTCTACGAGTTCGGGCTCGACAAGGGCGACCCCGCGCGTTACGCGCACTCGCTCAAGCCGAGTCCCTGGTCGGTCGTCGTCGAGGGCCACTGCGCCAAGCCCGGCAAGTACGACGTTCGCGACATCGTGAGCTGGTTTCCCGCTCGAAGAGCGCATCTACCGCCTGCGATGCGTCGAGGCGTGGTCGATTGTGGTCCCGTGGGTGGGATTCCCACTGGCGGATCTCGTCAAGCGCTTCGAGCCCACGGCCAAAGCGCAGTTCATCGAGTTCAAGACCCTGGTCGATATGCGTCAGATGCCCGGTCAGACGGAGCCCGCGCTTCGCTGGCCCTACACGGAAGGGCTGCGGATGGACGAGGCGATGCATCCGCTGACGATCATGGCGGTCGGCCTGTACGGCGAGGTGCTGCCGAATCAGAACGGCGCGCCGATTCGCCTCATCGTGCCGTGGAAGTACGGCTTCAAGGGCATCAAGTCCATCGTCAGCATCAAGTTCGTGGAGAACGCGCCGCTCAATACGTGGCAGCAGCAGCAGGCGCGTGAGTACGGCTTCTACGCCAACGTCAACCCCGACGTCGATCATCCCCGGTGGAGTCAGAAGACCGAGCGCCGGCTGGGCGAACTGTTCCGCCGCAAGACGCTGCCATTCAACGGCTACGCCGATCAGGTTGCGTCGTTGTACGCGGGGATGGATCTGAGGAAGTGGTACTGACGGAAGTTACAAGTTACAAGTTACGAGTTACAAGTTACGAGTTCAGAGGAGAGCAGCTATTTGGTCGGAGTCGAACGTGTCCTTTCCTTTGAACTTGTAACTTGTAACTTGATAACTGACGCCTCGCACCCTTGCAATGACGTCCACGCAATTGACCCGGACCGTTCTGAAGCCCGCAGTCTTCGTGGCGGCGCTCGGTCCGCTTGCGGGGCTCGTCTACAACATGTTCTGGGGCGATCTCGGCGCCAATCCCATCGAGACCATCACCAATTCCACCGGTATCTGGACGCTTCGCTTCATTGTCATCACGCTCGCGATTACACCGTTCCGGTGGCTGACGAAGTGGAATCCGATCATCACCTTCCGGCGGATGATCGGGTTGTTTGCGTTCTTCTACGGAACCATTCACTTCTCGATCTATTTCGTCCTTGATCGGTCGCTGATGTTCGACGGGCTGTGGGAGGACATCGTCAAACGTCCTTACATCACGATGGGCTTTACGGGATTCGTGCTGATGATCCCGCTGGCGCTGACATCGACGAAGGGCTGGATTCGCCGGCTCGGTGGCCACCGGTGGAACCTGCTGCACAAACTGATCTACATCACCGGCGTTCTTGGTGTGATCCACTACTGGTGGAAGGTCAAGCTGGATGTCACCAACCCGATGTTCTATGCGGCCATTGTGGCGGTCCTGCTCAGCGCGCGCGCCTGGCGCGCGTGGCAGAAGCAGTCGACCGCGCTCCCCAGACGAACGCGGGTTGCGGAGTCGCCCGCCATCAAACGGAGCGGGCAGACGGGGTAGTTGCGCTACTTCTCGGCTGGTTGCCAGTCGATGACCGGCTGACGCCCATCGTCACATGCCCAGACCGCCACGCGGAGGCCCGCGCGCAGCTTTCCGGGTTTGTGTTCGATCCGGTTCCAGTCAGCGGGTTTGAAGGGCTTGGCGTCGAGCAGGAAGAACTGACTCCCATCGTCCGTGCTCGAGTGCTTCAACACGACGATCTCCGTCGTCCCCACATCCGTTGCAATCGTCATGGTGGATTGGCCCACCGCACGAGACCACTGCACCACACGCCCACGGAAGACAGTCAAGTGGTCGTGCGGGCAGGTCACGGAGGGCGGCGGCGCGGACGCGTGTTGACCGTGCGTCACGACAGCGGTGAGGAGCAGGATCGCTATGCGCATAGACCGGGGGAGGTCCTCGCTCGTGCTATACTAACTCTCTTCTGGGACGCGGGGTGGAGCAGTCCGGTAGCTCGTTGGGCTCATAACCCAAAGGTCGGGGGTTCAAATCCCCCCCCCGCAACCAACGATACCTGCAAGGGGAGGTCGTCAGGTTCTGACGACCTCTTCTTTTTTTGGTCGCACCGAGCATCGACACGAGATTTTCCCTTAACCTCCAAAGGAGCGAGTCAACGGATGACAGGAACCATCAAGACGTTACGAGTAGACAAAGGATTCGGCTTTATTCGCGATGCCGCTGGTAATGAGGTATTTTTTCATGCCAGCGCCATTTACGGCGAGGGCATCGACAACCTGCGTGAGGGCGATGGAGTCGAGTTCGAGCTCGGCGACGGGGGGGCGAAGGGGCCTCGGGCAACGAACGTCCGGCGCACCACGACGTGAGACTGGCACTCGTGGCGATGTGGCTACAACCGACCGATGAACGCAACGCCGCAGGGATCTGAAGGAGGCATTACCGCTGCCAACCGACGACCGCGGCCCTCGCTGATCGGTACGCGAACGTCATCCGCGAGACGCGGGAGGCGCTTCAAGATGTCGCGCCACGTGTTCGCGTTCAAGATTGGCATGAACCCACGAACCCTGGAGCGGTGGGAACAGGGACGTAGCAAGCCGAACGAGCAGGCTGCTGCCTTGATCTGGCTGGTGCGAAAGTATCCTGACACGATCGAGAGGTTGGAGTCGCTGGCGGGCTCAGTGTAAGTCTCCGCTCGCGCCCCGGCTCTGGATCGGCGCACGTTGCATGCGTCGCCCCTTCACCGCTGTCCCAGAGCGACTGCGACTTCCTTCGCACCCCCGCCGCCGCCGACTCGCAACCGCACCCTTCCTGGCGCCGAGTCTGGCAGGTAAGGAGCACGCCATGTTGCGTTCTCTCCTCGCCTGGCCGAGTTGCCGTACCTCCGCCTTCAGCAAGCCTGCGCCCGACGTCACGATTGACGCGCGACTGCCGGTGGCCGCCACTGTCCGCTGGCCACCACGTCGCTCAGCGTGAAAACCCATCGGGCGAATGCGACCTGTGCTCGTGCCATCTCGATGTGCTCGGCGGCTTAATCAACTCGTTCGAAGGCGACAACCACCGCGCTTTGTCGCGGCTACCCTCGCGGCGTCAGCAGTTCACAAACTGACCCGGCAAATCGGCCGCGGCGCGCCTTCGCGAATGAACCTCACGGTCGTCCGATATGATTCGTTCCCGTGGCGCTCTCAGAGGCAGATACCCGAGCCAACTTGATCGACCCAGCTGCTTCATCACGCCTATCCGAACTGGGTACCACGGGATTCAATCGTCGCGGACATGGACCGGCGCCCGAAGAAGACCGTCGCGAACGGGCTTGTTTAACCTCTGGAGATCCAAAAACATCGAGAAAAACAGCGTGGGTCATTTCAAACTAACGTCAAAGGGATTCGCAGTAGCAGAAGAAGCCATCCGTTCGGTGATGTAAATTGTCACATCGGTTCACGCCGCCCCGCTCCACAGCTGCAAGTACCGCTGGTTGCGTGCCCCCCGGCAACCAGGGAATAGAAAACGGGCCGAGGAATCATCAATCTCAGGCCTGTTTTCATTGGTACAGGCTGATTTCAAAAACGCGCCAAAACACGACACGTTTTGACAGCGCGCGACACATTCGGCGGCGCCGGTATTCCGATCAACGGGCTGATGATTGAACGCGCGGGACACGAGATCAACGTGAACCTGTGGCGCATCGTGGCCTGTTGAAGGGAAACCACCGTCTCAGATCAGTAAGGTGGCGGGATTGGGTTCCAGATCTGGAACCCAATTTGATCGGCTGATTACGGAGTGCGTCGTACCAGTTCGATGTCGAAACTGGTGTCCCCGTCGATTAGCACCTCTCTCCAGCCGGGTCCCCGACGCGACGGAGGTAACCCCGGCGGATCTTCGTAGTCTTTGTTGTAAGAACCCACGGCGATGTCGGTCGGAATTCCGGGCGTCACCCACACCCCGCCGCCGCTCGCGAGATCGCCCGAGAAGTGGTAGAACCCGTTGTCGTCGGCGAGCACGAACATATGAGTCTCCTCGCTGCACGCCTCACAATAGACGTAGGCCTGTGGAATCGGCCTCCGCCCCGTCGGTGTCAATTCGTAGACGACCCCTGACAGGCTCACGCCAGTCAGGTGGCCAGGGGGGAACCCGGAGGCCGGAGGCGCCGGAACCACCGCCTGCGGAGGTAGCGGGGAAGGCGTCAACGGCGTGGGCGAAGAATCGAGTCCGCCGCAGCCACCGAATCCAAGGGCGACCACGAAAACGCCACCTAGTACTGAAGTTCTGTGTCTCATTGCCGTCTCCTCATGCTGCGGGACTGACGATGACCGGTCGGAATCCCCCTGCATAGACATAAACGCCGCCCAAGCGATTTCCTAACAGATAGGGACAGGGGGATCGGTTTCTTAATAGTTAGAAACCGGCACGCGGCGTGAGCAAAGGCCGACACTGATCGCACTATGACTGCTGTTGCCACCCGTCCACTGTCGATGCTCCCCGCAGGGACCGCGTTTTCCCGCTACCTCATGGCGAAGGCCCTCGGCCGCGGCGATATGATCGCGCGCGCGTGATCGTTCGGAGCGCTGGCGCGATTCGCCACAGGTGAAGGCGTGTCTGGAGGACGAGCTCCACGTCAAGGCCGCCTTGCGCCTGGCACGACGAGCGATGCGACGTTCGGCACCGCTCGCGTCTCACGGCATCGCCGCGTGAAGCACTGAGCTCATGCGCGGCCTGTCGATTCTCGGCGCGTTGGAAAACAAGTTTCGGCGCGTCCCATTGAGGCGATCGATATGACAGGCCACGAGTATCGATTCTCGCTTTACGAGCCAGTCGAGGCGGACATCGTCATGACCAACAAGCGACCGGGGAAAAAATCGAAGGCAGTAGAACTCTCGGAAGAGGAAGCGGTGCAATACCGGCGGTTGAAGAACGACGAAGAACGAAAAGGCATTGAGGCAGCGTTGGCACCAAAATACGCTCGCCAGCTTCTTGCGAAGGCAGAACGAAGCACTTCTTGAGCCCTCGATGCTTGAAGACGTTTATTCCGATCGTAAGAAGTAACAGCCAGAGTCGATTTTCAGGCGCGTGTCCTCACGTTGAAGCGCAGGGGCGAGTTCTTCGACCTTGCTGCGGTAGAGGTCAGCCATGCTCGCGTGCAGGAGTGGTGGCGGCTCGTCGACCTCGGCGAGCCGCCTGATTATTCCGCGCCGGAGCGCCTCGGGCTTGGAGTTCCTGCGCGATAGCATCTTGCGCACTAGCAGTCTTTGCGGCCGTTCTTCCGGAGCTTCCGGAACGGTCCGGAACTCAGCGAGGTGACGGAGCCCTCGGCGTCCACCAGGCCTGCGGTCCC
>CAWDJL010000008.1:0-628970 GCA_963802675.1 uncultured Acidobacteriota bacterium | reverse complement strand
ACTTGCCTGCCGCGACGACCCATCCTTCGAGCCCGATGCGCCCTTGAAGCTCGCTACGATCGGGCCGCGCACGATCTCGCAATCGACATCTCGCGGCGGCCGATCCGGTTCGCGAACCAGGCTGAGTCGGGCACTTCGTCGAGCGAGTTGACGTTCATCGCCCGCACGTCCCGTTTCTCGCCCGGTTTGACAAAAGTGTTCACGACGAAGTCGAAGGCATTCAGGTCTTCGACCGGAGTCACAGTCGAGGCGTCGAACGCCTTGTCATCGTCCAGCCAGAGCGGGTCGTCCGGATAGAAGCGGGGGCCGGCGCTCGTTCACGACACCTGCGGCCGCGCCCACGATGAGGAGCGCGGCAGCGAGAAACCGGTACGCGCGCCGCCTAGAAAAAGCCACCGAACGTGATGTACAGATGTTTGCCATCGCTGCTTCCGAATCCCGCGTCGACACGCATGACGACTCCGTTGTCCGTGTTGAAGCGGAAACCGAAGCCGTAGTCCTTCTCGAGGTCCTTCGATCGAGATCCGACCGCTGGAGCGCGACCTTGCCGGCATCGTAGAAGAACGCGCCGTCGAGCCCGGACCAGATTCGTACCGGTACTCCGCCTGGAGCAGCAGCGCGTGCGGGCCGCGGAACCGATACTCGCGGAACCCGCGCAGCGTATCGCTGCCGCCGAGGTATGGCATCAGGTAGAACGGGACTGTTTGCCCGGCGTCCACGTCGGACGTCGAAACCAGGGCGCGGCCGGCGAATACGCGACGCTCCGCGAGGAACGGCACGTACTGCCGGAGGTCCACCTCGACGCGATTGAAGGAATACGCGTTGAAATCGCGGTCGTCATAGCGGCTGAACTCGAGGCGATACCAGCCGCCTCTTCGTGCGTTGATCGGCTGCCGGTAATCCAGCTCGGCGAAGGCCGACGTGAGCAGGTAGTCCGGTTGCTCGGTGAGGCCCGGCACAGCGGCATCGCTGAACACGCTTCGATGGGCGGAACCCGCGTGTTCTCTCCTCGGCCGAACCCGGTCGGAGATATTGCACCATGCCGCCGACGCGAAGCGGCCTGACCGGCCGCACGCCGCCGCGGGCGCCGAATACCGTCTGGCGGAGCGCATAGTTCACCTGAAGCTCGCGACGCGCATCGGGTCCAATCCCGAAGAAGGCCTCCTGCGGGTATTCGCACCTGCTCGCCCAGCCTTCGGCGAAGAATAGCCGTTCGCGAGCTCCGGGAAGGTTGCGCGCGTCTCGATCGCCCAGTCCTTTTTCAGGGAGCCGGCACCCCACAGATCCAGTGTGCCGTAATGCCTGAACACCGGACTGTTCCGAAAGCCCGCGCCGAACGCGAAGCCGCTGCCGCTGGTGAGGGTTCCGAGCTTCGGGTAGAGGCCCTCGCGTCCAATCAGGGCGATCGCCTTGTCCTCGGCGAGCGTCATCGCTGCTTCGAGGCCGCTGGGCTTGTAGGGCGTAAGAGCTTTTGCCTTTTCCGCGCGCTGTTGGCGGAGTGCTTCGGCCCGCGATACCGGCGCCTGCGCAAAGACCGGCACGGCGAGGGCAAACACGGCCAGAGCCGCGATCGGTCCGCAGAATCGCAAATCAGGCCGCATCTTTGACGGCTTCGGCCGGAACCCGTTTCTTGTATTCGCGCGCGATGGCGAAGACCACCACCAGCCACAGCGCCACGAGCACCAGATTGACCATCGCGTACGCATCTGACGCTCGAACGCCAAGAGGACGCCGACGAACACGACGACGGCCTGAAGGAGATCGCCGGCGCGGACGAAGAACGAGTCGATCGCCTGTTTGGCCTTGTACTTCGCCGCGCGGCTCGTCGGCAGAAACAGCGCGTGCCGCGTCGTGTTTTGATCGAGTAATCGGTGCTGTTCTCGAGGATCTTCGCCACCGGAAGACGCCGAGGACCGGCAACAGGGCGAGCGTCGCGTAGCCGCCAACGCGATGATCGGCAGAATGAACAGCGCGCCGCGGACGCCGATGTACTTGAACAGTCGCGAGACGAGAAAGGCCTGCAACAGGAAGGCGAGCAGGTTGACCCAGGTCTGTATCGTGCCGGCCATCGTGCCGATCAACGCCCGCTGATCCGCCCCCCGGCGGTGCCGTCCGCGATACGGCTCGCCGCTTCCTCTGTGATCATCCTGTTGAGGATGAAACCGCCCAGCGTGTTGACCAGGCTGAAGATGACAACGAGAGCTGCGATGAGCATGAGGTATCGGTGCTGAAGACCAGCTGGAATCCACCGGGTCCGGCGATCGGCCGCTCGACTTCTGCACGGGGACGTCGCGGCCGACCGCCTGCTCGCGGCGATTGATCCAGATGGTGAGGCCGACAGGCACCAGAAGGCCCGCCGCCGCGAGCACCATCAGCGTATATGGGCCGAACCCGCCGAACACGACCGATGCGAATGCGGCACCGACGAAGGCGCCGAGATTGGCGCCCATGCCCAGGATTGGAAACAGACGCTTGCCGCGATCCGTTGTGTACAGATCGTTTGCGAACGCCCAGAATTGGGCGACGACCACCATGCTGAATACGCCGATCCAAAGGTAATACGCGATGCCGATGTGTATGCCGGAGCCGCCGAACAGATAGAAGATGATCAGATGCGACGCGAAAAACAACGTCACGCCGCAGACCAGCCAGACACGGTTGACCCGTGAGGCGAACGCGCTGTACGCCGGCACGAACACAAGAAGCAGCAGCGCCTGGCCCGCCGAGGCGTAGCTCGCGACGACGGCGCCCGATTCGCTCAGGATCAGCGCATCGCGCACGATCTTCAGCACCGAGTAGAACGCCAGCAGATAGAAGACGTTCAGGGCCATCAGCAGCGCGCTGACGCCTTCGCCCGCCCGGACCTCGGTGAACACAGACAGGCTCGATCGAGCCAACTCTTCTTCGGCCACAGCATGCTTGGATGCTCATCAGATTGCCGCCGTTTCTCGATTGGGCTCGCTGGCGAATCCTCAACCGTCAGTGGTCCGGTCAGCTCGGGCAGGTGTGTCTCCCACCAGCGCTTCGCCGCGCTCCTGGTTCCAGGTTTCGCACGTCGGTGCAGCCCCACGCCATCCGCAGCAGCTCCTCGGCGTTCTGCGGCCGCTTGGCCGGGTCCTTCTCGAGGCAGGCGAGCACGAGCTCGTCGAGCTCGCGCGGGATCGGCAGCTCGGTGCGCTGCGACGGCGGAACGGGGCGCGTCTGCACGTGCTGCATGAACATCTTCATCGGCGTGTCGGCTTCGAACACGAGCTGCCCGGTCAGCAGATAGTACGCGACGCAGCCGAGCGCGTAGACGTCGGCGCGCTGGTCGACCTCGTTCGCCGAGAATGATCTCCGGCGCCATGAACGCCGGCGTGCCGGTCGTGTGCGTGCGCGCCGGTCAGCAGCGTGTGCCTGCGATCGCCCGGTCGCTTGAACTTCACGAGGCCGAAGTCGAGCACCTTGACGAAGTCGTACTCGAGGCCCATGCGGCAGACGTAGATGTTGGCCGGCGTGATGTCGCGGTGGACGAGTCCGCGGGCGTGCGCGTCAGCCGAGCGAGTGACAGACCTGCCGGAGCAGGAACAGCGCGCGGTCGGCCGGCACCGGCCCGAACTCCCGCACCAGCGATTCGAGGTCGCGCCCGGCGAGCAGCTCCATCACGTAGTAGAACGTGCCGTCCGTCGGTCACGCCGAAGTCGAACACGCTGAATCGTGTGCGGCGAGCTCAGCGCGGCGGTCGCCTGCGCCTCGCGCTCGAACCGGCGCAGCATGTCCTGCGCCTCGGCGTCGCTGCCCGCGCCGAGCAGCTCGGGCCGTACCAGCTTGATGGCCGCGCTGCGGGCGAGCAGCCGGTGCCGCGCCCGCCACACCTCGCCCATGCCGCCGCGGCCCAGCAGCTCGACGAGCTGGTAGCTGCCCAGCTCCTGCGCCTGGCGCAGCCGCCGGCCCAGCGCTGCAGCACGCGCGACGGCACGATGGCGACGACGGCGCAGGCGTAGTTCGGCATGAACAGCACGCAGCGTGTTCACGACCGACGGCACCGGCAAGGCCGCGCAGGTGCGCGAGCCAGACGCCAAGCGGATCCATCGACGCCGCCGCCAGCGACGCCGCCAGCATCTTCCGCGGCGTCGTCGGCATGATCATCGAGGAGACGAGGATGACGACGGTGTTCCACGACAGACTGCCCCATCGGCTCGATCGTCGGCGCCGTCACCAGGTGTTGAGCAGGGCGATCCGCGACCGCGTTCGACGATGCATGTACGCGAGGCCGACGTCCGTCTTGGTCTGCGGCGACTGCCTGCGAGTAGCGCACGTACAGGAACATGCAGACGGAGATCGCAATCGCCGCGACCTCGATGACGATGGCGGCGCCCGGCGCACCGTGCGGCGCCGACGGTCAGCGGGACGAACGAGCGTGTCCATCAGCGAGGCCGTAGGTCCAGAGCCCGCCGCCGACGCGCGGTGAACAGCGCGAGGCGCCGCACCTGCTCCGACAGGACATCGTCGGGCAGCCGGTCCGTCAGCCTGTCGGTTCCGCGCTCGGGACGCGGGCGTCGGCAGGCGCGGCGCGATGATTCTTGTCTGTTCCGTCATGCGTCGGCGTACTCGTCAGGAGCTCGCGGTTTCGGCCAGTGTCTGCGTCGCGTTCGCGCGCTCTTTCAGTTCCTCGAGGTTCAGCATGATCGAATGGTTCGATCGCAGCAGGTCGCGAGAATCTCCTCGCGCGGCCGTGCCTTGCCGGCGGCCGGGCGCCGTCTTCGAGGAACGGCCACAGCCGCTGCGAATCGGCGGCGGCAGCACGCCCTCGAGATACTCGAGCGCCGTGCCCGCGAAGTTGCCGATCGTCGGTGTGCAGGCCGCGAAACGCGATCTGCAGCGGCTCGGGCGGCAGCACCAGCGACAAGCAGCGTGAAGACGTGCGCGAGGCTCTGGCTCGCCCGGTCGTGCACGAACCGTCGAAGACGGTTCGGGGCGACGTCGACCGATGGAGCAGCCGCCGGCTTTCCCACACCGGCCGGCCGACCGCCGACCTCGCGCAGGACCACGTCGAAGATCCGCTCGCCGTCGATGCGAACCGCGGATTCTTCTCGAGGATGCGCGGCCAGCGAGCGCGCGCACTGGCAACGGACGTCGAAGCGCAGGTCGTCGAGGCCGAGCATCAGCCCGTCGGCGGCCCGCTGGGACACGCAGACCGAGAACACGCGGGCCAGGCGGCGGCGGACGGCGAAGGCCTGGTTCGGGTCGACCAGCGCGTCGGTGAGCTCGCCGACCCGCTCCTCGGCGACCTTGCGCAGCGCGAACATCGCATCGTCGGCCACCGCTCCCACGCGAGCAGCGGAATCACGTGCGGACGAGCGAGGCCGGCACGCCCTCTTCGCTGCGAAGCACTTGCGAGAATCCGCTCGCGGTCGCGTGAGCGGAGCGCGGCAATCTCCGCGACCTCGGGGTCGAGATGGCGACGCCATGAAGCGCTCGGGGCCTCGGCACTGCCGGGTCGATGCAGACGGCCGGCCGGTCACGCGGGCATGCGGCGGTTCCGCATCGTCGCGAAGCCGCCGAGCGTGAGCGTTTGAGCATCGCCGTCCGCGTCGTCAGGTCTTCGACGTCCGACAGATCGAGCTCGACCGCGCCGATTCAAGAGGCTGCGCTCGAGCGTGTCCATGTAGCCGCGATTCAGGCGGCTCGCGACCACCAGCGCGAGCAGCGAGAACAGGACGGCGCCAGAGAGATCGCCGGAGCTGTTGGGCGGTCGGCAGCACGACGAGCAGCAGTCGAATGATGCCGCCGCCGACCGCATCGCCGAGACGGTCGAATCCGACGTCGATGATCGACTTCGCCGCGCGCTTCTCCACGGCCGGGATCGGCGTATAGAACAGCTCGTAGCCGGCGCGGAACAGCGAGCCGCGGAAGATCGACTCGCCGCCGCGGGCGACCACGGCTCCCGAAGCCGGGAGCGATCAGGCTGCCGATGCCGCCGACGAGCAGCGCGAGCGACGGCGTGCCCGTGGTGAACGCCAGCCCGAGCTTCCGAGCGCGACGCGGCTGCCGGACGTCTGGACGGCAAACGTGATCAGGCTGGTCGCGGCGTAGTAGACGGCGAAGAAGCGCAGGAGGCCTCGCCGCGCCCGAACGTGTCGACCGCCTGCACCTTGAAGACATAATCGACCAGCGCCGCGCCCATCGTGCCGAGCACGACCAGCGCGGCGAGGTTACGCAGGTAAGGCGCTTCGCGAAGCACGCGAAGGCCCGACCGCGTCGGCGGCGCTTCGAAGTCGAGCGCGCTGACGGGTGATGGTCCGGGCAACGGGCAGTGCCGCGCCAGGCGCCGGATCTGCCACGCGCACAGAAGGTTCAAGACGGCGAGCACCGGGAGCATCGCCGCGACGCCGAAGACGGCGCCCACCCGCTCGGCGAGGAGCCCGCCGAGCAGGCCGCCGAGCGTGCCCGCGCCGGCGATCTGCCCGAACCGCCGTTTCGCCGTGCGCGGGTCGAAACGCTCGGTGACGATCAGCCAGAAGCCCGATCCGAGCAGCGGGCCGACGCCGGAGATGTGCAGATAGACGATCACGGCGGCGACGCGCGGCGCGGCGTACAGCACGCCCCACCCGAGAGGAGCAGCACGGCGCTGGTCACGAACGCGAGCGGCACGAATGTCGCGGGCGAGGCGGCCCCGAGCAGTTTCGACGCGACCGCCACCATCGCAATTGAAAACACCGCCGTCGCGACGATCATCTCGGCAGCGAGGTGAAGTCCAGGTTGGCGAGGTACAGGGCGTCTCGCGTCGCTTTGCCGCCGACGAACTGCGCCGTGACCGCGGCTGCGCAGACCATCGCGGTGAGGACAGGCGTGCGGGCGGCGAAGGGCGCGGTCTCATAATCGCTGCGAACAGGATCCCCGCCGATCGCTGGGGCATGCGTTTAGAACCGGAAGCTAAACCTGACGGAGAAGCAACAATCGTATCATTCCGGCGGGCAGCCCGGGGACCTGCGGAAATTCGACATTTCCTCCGCTCAGGATGACGCCGACGCGGGCGCCGGCACATCGGCAGGCTCCCTCGAGAGCGCGCGGCCGCGCCGAGCGCGCCGGTCGGTTCGACCACCAGCTTCAGCCGCTCCCACAGGAAGAACATCGTGCGCAGGAGCGGCGGTCGTCCACGGTGGTCATGTCGTGGACTACTCGCAGCACGAGCGGAAAGGTCAGCGTGCCGAGCGACGGCGTCCGCGCGCCGTCGGCCACCGTCTCCGGGTTCTCGCACCGTCTGCAGCGTGCCTCGTCCGGAACGACCGCGTCGCATCGTCGCCGGCCGCGGGCTCGACGCCGATCACGCGGCAGTGCCGGGCGCCAGCGCGCGCGCGGCGAGCGCAGATGCCCGACAGCAGCCCGCCGCCGCCGCACGGCACGAGCAGCAGATCGAGCGGGCCGACTTCTTCGAGCAGCTCGCGCGCCGCCGTTCCCTGTCCGGCGATGATGTCGGCGTGATCGAAGGGCGGAATCACGGCGAGCCCGCGCTCGTCGGCGAGCGCGCCGGCCGATCGCTTCGCGATCCTCGCGCTCGCGGTCGTAGAGGACGACCTCGGCGCCGTAGCCGCGGTCGCCGCGCGCTTCACCGCCGGCGCATCGGCCGGCATCACGATCACGCGCGGGATGTCGAGCAGCTGGCCCGCGAGCGCGACCGCCTGGGCGTGGTTGCCGGACGAGAATGTCGACGACGCCGCGCCGGCGCTCGGTCGGGCGAGAGACGCGACAGCGCGTTGTAGGCGCCGCGGAACTTGAAGGCGCCGGCGCGCTGCAGGTTCTCGCACTTGAAGAACACGTGCGCGCCGGTCGCGCGCGTCCACCGTGCGCGAGGTGGCGACCGGCGTGCGATGCGCGACGCCGGCGATCTGTCGCGCGGCGTGCTCGACGTCGGCGTAGGTGGGAGAGCGAGCGGATGGACGGCACGTCGATGACGCTCCGGTGACATGTGTGAATGCTATGCTAGCATTAGGGTTCCTCTCAGGTGACGCGGGGTGGAGCAGTCCGGTAGCTCGTTGGGCTCATAACCCAAAGGTCGCGGGTTCAAATCCCGCCCCCGCAACCAATTGAACCGGC
Organism: uncultured Acidobacteriota bacterium; assembly: GCA_963802675.1. GTDB lineage: Bacteria > Acidobacteriota > Vicinamibacteria > Vicinamibacterales > UBA2999 > JACCSI01. The sequence continues at coordinate 620,894 of CAWDJL010000008.1, read as the reverse complement.
ACGAGAAGGTCGCCCGTTTCTGGCGACCTTTTCGTTTGTTGGGCGGCAGTCAACATCGCGGCCAGATTCCCTCTCAGCTCGATCCGGAGCTGGCCCTTCTCCGGAGTCAAGACGATCGCATCAATCAGCCCACGGAGCATCTCTGACGCTTCCAGGCGTGTGTCCTCGCGCTGGAGCGCCGCGGCGAGTTCCTCGACCTTCGTCCGGTAGAGGTCGGCCATGCTCGGATGCAGGAGCGGCGGCGGTTCGTCCGCGGCTTCGAGCTGCTTCAGCAGCGCCTCCTTCCGGTCCCGCAGTCGCGATCATCTCGTCCTTGACCTCGGGGCCCGCGAACGCCCTCCATGATCGATTCCACGAGCTTCTTGCTCTCGCGCTTCGACGCGCTCCAGCTCGCGCTTCGCGGACGTCAGGCCGGCGCGCTGCTCCATCCGCAGCCGGTTCATCTCCTTCGCGAACTCGCGGCAGAACTCCTCGAAGAAGTCCTTGCGCATCAGCTTGTCCTGCAAGCGCGCGGAGCACGCGCTCCTCGACCTCCTGACGCGAGATCGTCAGCCTGTTGGTGCAGGTGCCGCGGTCCCGAGCGCCGAAGCACCCGAGGTGCTCGCGGGAATAGACGATGAAGCCGGCGCCGCACTCGCCGCACTTCGTCAGGCCCGAGAACAGGTACTTCGGTCGTCGGAACTGGTTGAATCGCCGCCCTCCTCGGCCGCCTTCCACTTCCGCTGAACGGTCGCGTACCGCGCCTGTCACCGCCTGCCAGACCTCGTCGTCGATGATGCGCAGCTCGGGAACGTCCTTGGTGATCCACTCGGACGGCGGATTCGGCCGCGCGACACGTTTGCCGGTGTCCGGGTCCTTCAGGAACCGCTGCCGGTTCCAAACCATGCGCCCGATGTACAGCTCGTTGTGGAGGATGCCGATGCCGCGCTTCGGGTTGCCGTGGATCGTGCTCGGGCTCCAGAGCGCTCCCCGCGGACCGCGCACGCCTTCGGTGTTCAGAGCCTTCGCGATCTGCTTCGGTGAGGCCCCGGCCGCGTAGTCCTTGAAGATCCGTCGAATGATCGCGGCTTCTTCGGGCACGATCTCGCGTTCGCCCGTTGTCACCACGCCGTTCTCGAAGCCGGCGGACGATGCGATAGCCGAAGCAGACGCCGCCGCCAGCCTTGCCCAGCTCGACGCGTCCGCGCAGCCCGCGTCGGGTCTTGTCGGCCAGCTCCTTCAGGAACATCGCGTTCATCGTCCCCTTGAGGCCGATGTGCAGGTGCGTGATGTCGCCTTCGGCGAGCGTGACGATGTTCACGCCGGCGAACGTGAGGCGCTTGAACAGGCCGGCGGTGTCTTCCTGGTCGCGGCTGAATCGGTCGAGCGATTCGGCCAGGACGACGTCGAACTTCTTCCGCAGCGCCGCGCGCATCATCGCCTGGAATCCAGGCCGCATGCAGCGTCGCGCCCGACACCGCGTGGTCCGAGTACTCGCGCTGCGATGTGCCAGCCCTGGCGCTGCGCGAATTCGCGGCAGACGCGGAACTGGTCAGCGATCGATGCGTCGCGCTGGTTCTCGGAGGAGTAGCGGGCGTAGATGGCGACTTTCATTCGCGGCCCTCATCGACGGAACGATCCGACTCGGTCACGGCTTGCGCGAAGACCTCACGCGCCGCCTGCCGCGCGAGCAATCGAACGAGCGCGAGGAGCGCAGCATCCGTCTGCGCATCCGCATCGATCGGCGCGTCGTCCTCGCGCGAAACGACATCCGGCGTTCGCGCCGGCGGCCAGAGCCCAGATCGCTTTCGTCCACGCATGATAACCCCGCGTTGACTCGCAACGATGAACTGTTGTTGATGAATCAACTCGAGGCTGGCCGCTCCGTCCTGAGAACGGAGCGGCACTCCGGTCGGCCGATGACGGACTATGTGGTCGCGCTCGTGCCGCCGAGCCTGAGGCCGTGCGGCCCGCGATCGCCGATCGCGGGCACGGCCAATCTCCGCGCATGGTGGCGCGGACGAGTGCGGGACGTGGCGCGAGGTGATGATCACGACGCGTCATGCGCCCCGCTGCACCGGAGGGCGGGCTCTCCTGAGGAGGAACCCGCGCGAGGTGCGCCTGTCGTTGGGAGTTCCGGTCAGTTCGGTCGTCGCCGTCCGCCGCGACTGCCCTGAGGGCGAGCTCGCGTCTGGTGAGCGCTCTCTCGTGCTCCGTCTCGCTGGTCAGATGGCCCTGAGCCGATGCTGACGAGCGGGACCGTCCGAGCCGAGTGATCCGACGCCGGAACGATTGGGTGCTCGCTCTCGTGCCCTGAGGGCGACGAGAGAAGAGCCCTCCAAGGGCCTGAGACCGATGGAGGAGGTGGCGACGAGTCGCCACGACGACGATGAGATGAAATTACGCCCGTTGTCGCGGCGTCAAGAGCGACGAGACGACCCGCTAGCTCGACCGGATTCGGACGGCCTCAGACCGCACGCTGGGGGGCTTGAGGTATGCCTCCAGGGGGACGCGTCCGGGGATCCCGACACGTCACCGAGCTGGGTGTTGGCATGTTCGATCGTGTCGGCCGCTTCGGTCGCGCCCGGCTTTGCGCATCGCGCGGATGGGGGCGAAGCTGGAGTAGGGATTACGGCAGGCCGAATTTCTTGCGGAGCGCCGCGAGGCGAGGGTCACCGCGAAGCACGGCCATTTCCGGATTGATCAGCATCCGTCCAAGGTGGTGCGGATGGACGACGGCCAACTGCTCCAGCGCTTCGAAGGTGCGGTCCTTGTCTCCGAGGCGGCATAAATGAATGCTAGGCTGGAGGGAGATTCTCGTGCTCGGCGGGGAGCGCTTCCGCCTCCGCGCGCTGACCTGTCATGACGTAGGCCTGCGCCAGCCAGGGCGGTCGTCGAGCCTGCGGGCCTGTAGCAGCCCAGATGACGACCGTCGAGTCCTTCCAGCAGCGTTATCGCCTCCTCCTGTCTGCCCGCGAACGTCAGCGCCCGCCCGAGGTAAGTGCTCACGAAGGGAAAGTCCGGCTCCACCGCGACGCACGCCGCTGGAAGTGTCGATGGCCTCCTCGTCCCGCCCGACGAGAAGTTGTACCACCCCGATCTCCCGCTGGACATCCAGCGACAGCGGATCGTTTCGCAACGCCACGCGCAGGATTCGCAGCGCTTCGTCCAGCTTTCCCAGCGGCTGCAGCGTCGAGATCGAGTAGTTGGTGTAGGTCTCGGTGAGACTCGGGTTGAGCTCGATGGCCTGCTGGAAGGCCTTCTCGGCGTTCGCCCAGTCGCGCTCGCGCGAATACACCCAACCCGTGGCAGCATGGGCGTCCGCCAGCAGCGGATCGAGTTCACGCGCCTTGAACGCGGCGGGCCGCAGGATCGCCTGGGCCGTCTCGAAGGGGAGGTTGCTGCTGGCAGGCTCGGACATCAGCGCGTAGGCGTTGGCCAGCCCTGCATGCGCCGGGGCGAACGCCGGATCCTTGGCGAGGACCTGTTGGAAGAACCCACGGCCTTCTCGAGGCCCGGAATCCCTCTCCGTCCCACCAGCGCTCGCCCCTTGAGATACAGCTCGTACGCCTCCGGATCGATGTCGTAGCGCCGCTGGCCCCTGCCCACGTCAATCGAAGCCTGTTGACGATCGCCCGCGAAATCTCGTCCTGGATGGCAAACACGTCGCTCGACGCTCGCGATCGAACCGCTCGGCCCAGAGTGGCACCTCGTCCGCGACCCGGACCAATTGCGCGTTGATACGCAGCTTGTGCCCGACCGCAGGACCGACCCCTCACAACCAGGTTTGCGCCGAGCTGCTCGCCGACATCGCGGAGGTTGCGCGGCCTGTCCTTGAAGGCGAACGATGAGGTCCGCGACCGCACCTCCAGTCCGTCGACGACCGCGAGGTTCCGGATGATTTCGTTCGGTCAGCCCGTCGACGAAGTAGTCGCTGTCGGGCTCGGCACTGAGGTTCTCGAACGGCAGCACCGCAATGACGGGCTGTTCAATGGGGCTGACGTTTGGCGCTGACGGGGGTCCCACCCAGCGAAACGCGCAAGCAGTGTGCTTGGTGTGCACGAAGATCCCACTTGCCGGCCGAGATCCCACCCGAGCCCTATAACTAGTGAGCCCGGCCGCCACGCCCATCGCATACGTTAACCTCACGAGTTTCGGGCGCGGTTTGAGCGCCGCCAAATCCGCGGCCAAGCATCGGCGCTCTGGTAGCGACGCTCGGGCCCCGGATCGATCGCGCGCTCGATAATCCGGGCGAACTTCGGTGATAGAGCCGCTCGCGGCGTACGGATGCTTGTTCGTTCGTTGCGTTCATGGGCAAGACGGACGTCGGGCAGGCTTCGCGCACGGACTGGATACGAGCCGGTCACAAGATGGTAGAGAAGGACGCCGAGACTGTAGATATCGCTCTGGACAGTCGCCTCCCGCCCGCCCAGAATCTCGGGCGCCAGGTAGAGAGGCGTTCCGGCGAGATCGGAAGCAGAATTGTCCGCGAGCTCGCATCCCGTGCCGAAGTCCATCAGCACGATGCGCCCGTCCTCGGCTCGCATCACGTTCTGCGCCTTGATGTCCCGATGCAGCAGGCCCGCGCTGTGTACCGCGGACGACCGCCCGGCAGAGCTCGAGGCCGATCTCCACCTCTCAGCGACGGTGGGCTCGTGTCGGTTGCTGGAGGATCTGCTCCAGGGTGTGGCCGCGAACGAACTCCATCCAGAGGCCAATCTGGTCGCCGATCTGCTCGGCGCCATAAATGGTGACCACGTTGGGGTGGCGCACGCGGGCGAGCAGCCGGCCCTTCGTGGATGATCGAGACGCCGCGCGATCGCCGCATGCGCGCCCGGCCGGCAAGAGCTTGAGCGCGACTTCCCGATCGAGCCGCGTGTCCCACGCCCGGTACACTTCTCCGAAGGCGCCCCGGCCAATCCGCTCGAGGAGCCGAAGGTGACCCCACCGTTCAGCGGCTTCACCACTCTTGCGCTCTGACGGATGACGAAGACGACCGCGGCGTTCGTGTTGGGTGGAATCGGTGGAGTCCCGCGATGAACCTCGGAGAGAGCCGCCAGTACCTTAGCTCCTGATCAGGAACTGATCGGGCTGCTGCGCGCTGGCCTCGGCCGATGCCCAGTCAATCGGCGTGCCGTCGAGAATCGCCCCAGCGAGGTCGTCAATGAGCCGGTCGGCCCGCCTTCACGCTTCATCTCCTCCGCCAGCCGGACCAGCGCTCGTTGAGCCGCCTTGCGCGCCGCGTCTGGTGTCGGTTTGCCCAGCGCCTCGGCAAGCTCCTCGTAGGTGTAGCCCATCTCAACCCGCGCAATGATGGCTTCACGTTCCTCCGCCTTCAGCCGCGCGAGCGCCTGCTCATAGCGCTCAACGGCCTCACGACCAATGGCTTGTTCGAGCGGCGACTCAGCGCTGTCGACCTCGATGTCGTCAAGGTCGGTGCCATCGGGCCGCCGGCCCTTCCGCCGTAACTCCTCCCGTATGCGATTGAGGACCGCCTGTCGCAGATACGCCTGAAGCGCACCGACACGTCGGGGTTCGAAGTCTCCGATCCTCTTAAACGTCCCGAGCCAGGGTCTCCTGGACAAGGTCCTCGGTGTCGGAGATATCCCGCGCCCACTTTGGCAGCCTGCCGCTCGCCCATCGCTGAAGAGGCTTCCGATGCCGGGCGAAGAGCTGTTCGAGAGCCTCTGAGTCGCCGGCGCGGGCTCGGGCAATCAGGCTGAAGGTCGACTCGACATCGCTGGATGCCCCAGATGAGTCGGTGTCAGGTCGCCGGCAAGAGGGACGGCTGCCTTCGGCCATACAAATCGCAAAGGAACGCGAGGCGCCCATCTTACTCCAAAGCCCATTTGTCCGATCTTGCGCCGGGGACCGTTTACTGGATCAGACGCGCACATTCGTCAAGGAGAGACGATGAAACGCAATGCTGTCGTCGTCGCGTTGGCGCTCGTCGTTTGCTCTTCGGTCGAGACCCCAGCCAACGGCACTGTACACGCGCTCTTCAACCTTCATCATCCCGAGACGGGACCGTTCCCAACGGACATCTTCACAGTTGCGGATCACACGCACAACACCGGACACAGGGTGAACCTTCCGTACCCTGATTGCGCGATTCGGGTGTCCGACTGCGACGATCTCGACGTCGTCAACACGTTGGACGGTTTCGGCCTGCAGCCGCAGCTCTCGCTTCCATTCGATGGGCCGATTGATGTCGCGACGGTCAACAGCGATGCCATCTTTCTCATCAATCTTGGAAGCACGATCGACGACGGTGAGCGGTCCGCTGCGGATCATTGGCATCAATCAAACGTATGGGACACCTTCACGCACACGCTGCACGTCGAGGCCGACGAGCTACTCGCCCAACATACGCGCTACGCGCTCATCGCCACTAACCGGCTTCGAGATACCGACGGGCGGCCCATCGAGGCGAGCAAGACCTTTCGCAGGTTCCGGCAGACCGTGCGAGGGAAGTACAAGCAGGCGCTGCTCGAGGCCATTCACGCCGCGCGCCGACACGGCGTCCGCGAACATGACATTGTGACCGCCAGCGTCTTCACGACGCAGACCATCACGTCGGTGATGGAGAGAATTCGGGATCAAATCAAGGACGGTACGCCGGACCCCGCCAATTTCCTGCTCGGTCCGATGGGCGAGCGCGCGGTCTTCAACCGTCTGGATGTGGCAAGCATTTCCTGGAGCAACACACCCGCGTCAACCCACTGACTTCACGACGATGTCGATCGATCTGGGGGTTCTTCAGGTCGTTCCCAGGGGCGGTGGGAACGATTGCATATGGGTACTACGTTTCACCCGACTACAACGTTCACCCGGGCGAATACATCCCTCCGGTCGGGACGCGCACCGGGACTCCGCCCGTGCAAGGCTACAACGACATCTACTTCACCCTGTATCTGCCTTCTGGCCCCAGGCCGGGAGCTGGCTGGCCAATCGCCCTGATCGGCGGCGGTGCGACCGGCAACCAGCATTTCACGTCTGGCAACTTCGCGTCCAAGTTGGCCGCCAATGGCATTGCCACGATCGGCATCAACCACGCGGGGCAGGGTTCGGACCGCTTGGCACGCTCAGGGTCAACATGAACGGATGGTTCGTCCCTGACCATCCCCGACGCGGGCCGGGGCATCGATCAGAATGGTGACAACGTCATCACGAATCACGGAAGGGAACGAGGCCGCCGCCCCTCGGTTGTGGACGATCTCCTCCCGCGATTCCCACCGACAGACGGTGATCGATCTCATGCAGCTCGTGCGCGTCATCGAGCTCGGGATGGACGTCGACGGTGACTACGTGGCCGATATCGATCCGTCGCGCATCTATTTTGTCGGTGCCTCTGCGGGGTCGATGATCGGCACGATCTTCATGGCTCTGGATCCGAGTGTGCTTGTAGGCGTCGCTCGCCGCATCGCCCGGCGTGATTCCCGAGCACGCGCGATGGCAACCGAACCGCCGGCCGCAGATCGGATTCATCCTCCAGGCGCGAACGCCGTCGCTGATCAACTCACCTGGATTGACCGAGATCGACGGCGTTCCCGTCGCGTGGCCCCCATTTCAACGAGAACAAGCCGCTGCGGAACCAGGCAACCGTCATCAACACCGTCCAAGGTGCGATCGAGATCCAGAAGGCGTTGGAGTTTTCGGAAATGGTATCGGAGTCAGGTCTCACACCGGTGGTGTGGGCGCGCCACCTTCGAGAGGTGCCTTTGCCAGGGCTTTATCCCAAGTCCGTCATCTATCAGTTCGCAACGGGTGATCAGCAGGCAGTCAACCCAGGTACTAGCGCGCTCATGCGAGCGGGCAACCTGGAGGATCGGACGCTCTACTACCGCCACGATCTCGCGTTCACGCAGGATCCCACCATGCCCAAGAACCCCCACCTGTTTGCTGGTTCGCCGAACCATCCCAACGCTCTGTTTCGGTCGATCTCACGGGGAGCGCAGGATCAGATCGGCGTCTTCTTCGCCTCCGGCGGCACCGTCGTCATTCATCCGGAACCCGCACACTTCTTTGAGGTTCCGATCAGAAGTCCACTTCCGGAGGACCTGAACTACATCCGCTAGTCCGGGAAGACGATTCTCTCGGCATTAGAGCCGTCCACGTCTGGTCAATGCAGCAATACGCTGCCGGAGGTGCGCATGTCGAAACGAGTTCTAATTGCGGCTGGTCTCGCGCTGGCACTCTCTGTCGGTCTCGCGTGGTCGACGCCTGGCTCCGGAACCACGTCGATGTTGGTCGGCCGAGCCACGTTCGACGAAGGCTTCAAGGTCAAGCGGAGCCAAGACCACGGAATGTCGTCACCTACTTTGCGCCACCAGGTGCCCCGTTGCGGTTTGACGAGCCCAACCCAGGCAACTGTCAGTTTCGCGGGTTCTGACCCAGCGGATGCGCACGTCGGTCTGCCGCGGAGGAAGGACGAGAGCACATGCGAACCCGGTTTCGCCATCGTCTAGCGCTGATGAGCGCAGCTGGCGCCCTCAGCCTCGGTCTCGTCTCGTGCGACGAGAGTCCGAATAGCCCCTCGCCGGCCACCTCTCCCGCGCCGAGCGCGTTCGTTCGACTTGAACTTGTTGCGCCTCAAGAGATCGCCCCGGCGAGTCCGTTCAGCTGACCGCAAAGGCCGTCAAGTCCGACGGCTCCGTCGAAAACGTGACCGGCCGGGTGGAATGGACGGTTCGCTCAGACGCAGCCAGCTCAGTGCTGTCAGTGACGGCAACGGGCCTCGCCACGGGCAGAGAGCGGGGAGAAGGAGTGGTGACGGCTCGCTTCGACGGGCGGACGGATCAGGCGACGATAGTCGTCCTCCCTAAAGGCACCTTCCGCCTCGTGGGCACTGTCTCGGAGAACGGTATCGGACTAGAGAGGGCTACGGTAACCGTAATCTCCGGAGTCGGAGAAGGTCTTGTAGCGCCCACCGACGCCCGCGGTTACTACGCGCTTTACGGTGTTGCGGGACAGGTGGAGGTGCGGGCGACCGGAGATGGCTATCTCGATAGGACCCAACAGATCAACGTCACCAGCCATAGTTCGCACTCGTTTGAGATGGTGACCAGCCGACCGAGGATCGACCTTAGCGGAACGTACACGCTGACCGTCAGCGCAGAGGGCACTAGCGGTCCCTGCCTGCCCGGGTTTCCGGAGCCGCTCAAGCGCCGCATCTATACCGCAACTGTTGAACACACGGGGTCCGACTTGGGTGTGTCTCTCTCAGGAGTCGATTTCGTGATCGCTCGTGACGGTAGTGGGAACAGCTTTCGTGGCGTCGTCGCGGCGACGGGGGAGGCCAGGTTCTCGATCAGGCCGGCGACCGTCTGGGACTACGACGGTCCTGACGTCGTGGAACAGTTGAGTGACGGCACAGCGCTATGCGTGGCGGGAAGCATTATCGCCAGAAGCACGCCGACAGGCATTTTCGGCACCGTCGATCGGTCAAGGGGCGCGACGATCTATCGGTGTTCAGGTTCGTACATCAGCCATTCGGGTTGCTCGATCGAGCGTTTCGAAATGGTGCGGCGATGACTCGACACACTCCGGATCGCGCGACTGTTGGTTCTTCTCGGCGGAATAGGCCTCTATCAGCGTGCGGGAGGGGCTGAGGCGTTAAGCTACCTTGGCGCGATACGCGCCGGCATTGTCCTCCGCCCTCAGCCGCTGGAGCGCCCGCTCGTAGCACGCAACCGCCTCACGACCGATCGCCTGTTCGAGGGTGATTCGACACTTTCCGCCGCAACTCGTTCCGGATGCGATTGAACACCGCCTGGCGTAGGTACTCCACGATCAGCCCGACACGGGGCTCCCGACTCGATGGGTTTTGCTGTGATTCGGGTTTGTGGACTGCGCAAGGGTTCCTCGTTCCTGGAGGATAGTTGGAAAAGGCTTGGGCCGTTCCGGTCGAGCGGGAATCGTCAAGCCACAGAGCCGTCATCGGTTGGGCGTAGAAATTGCCTGTCGCTTCACACGGAATTGTCGTCGCCGATCCCGCCGTCGCTCCAGTAATTGCCAGACAACTCGGGAGCGCGCCGGCCGGGTCAAGGCCGCGCAGCGGTGAGCGTCAGCGAACGAAGCCTTGACGCGCCCAAGCGCTCCCGGAAAATCGAGACTGGAGCGACGGCAAAGACCCATGAGTCAGTATCATCGCGGCGCCGGAAAACCGCAGCGATGTACCAGCGCTTCTTTCCGGGAAAATCGAGCGACGGGAGAGCACAATTGGTGTTCGTTTCGGGCTCGGATCCGAAGGCAATGTCGGGCCGAGTCTTTACGCGATTTCGGTCGCCCGACACGCGGCGCCCCAGCACATCTCTGACACCGACAGAATGGGCGTGAGCGACCCCGCTGGCGGCCTCAGGGCCGCCTTTGCGGCGCGGAGGCGGGGTCGCTCACGCCCCATCTTGACTTCGACACGTGTGCTGGGGCGCTTACCGGGCGGCACAAACCGCCGCCCTCTCCAACAGCGGCGCCGGCGCCAACATCGACGCTTCCAAGGAGTTGCCACGGCTCGCATGGGTGTGGCCCGCCCGGGTGGGGCACGTCGGGATCATGGGCCCATCGGTCAGGGGGGCCAACCTCGCCCTGGAGCAGCGTCCCCCTTCTCGGCCCCCTCTTGGCCGCGACTACTTGAACGGGTTGATGACGCGGACAGCCTCGAAGTCGTCGAATCCTGGGAGGTCCTCAGAGTAAAGCGTGCCTGCCCCAGCATCCGCACGCCGCGATGATCAGGGCATCCCACAGCGACGCTCCTCGCTCGCGGGCTCAGTGTAAGTCTCCGCTCGCGCCCCGGCTCCGGATCGGCGCACGTTGCCTGCGTCGCCCCTTCACCGCTGTCCCAGAGCGACTGCGATTTCCTCGCACCCCCGCCGCCGCCGCTGGTCGCGTTCTGCCCGTTGCCACGCATCGTGATGGCCTTCGCCGTAGAGCTCTGATACCCGCGACACGTGTGTCGAAAAAGCCCGGTCGGAGTCGAGCGTTCGATGACTACGTCCCGCCGGAGTTATAGGGCTCCCGTCGGAGGCTACCTTCACCGCATTGGTGAGCCATCCTTGCTCGCGCGCCGTCTCCGGTCCATTCGGGCCGATTCAGGCCAATTTCCTGCGATCGCCTCGTCAGGGTTGTCTGGCCCACGGCTTGCTGAGTTCGCGGTAAGTCCCAGCCGAGCCATGACGACCTGCTTTCACAGTATCCAGGACCCGGCGCGAGGGATGGCCACGGAACCGGCGAGATTCAGAGCGCGGGCACGTCGTCATTGATGTAGCTTGGGCGCGTAGAGAAACGAGAGACTGAAAACCGGTGAGCAAACCGGACGCTCGATCGCGGTCAGCATGACGCGCGAGCGGTCATGGTCCTCGCCGGGAAGGCAGCGGGAGAAGCGACATGTCCAAGAGAGAAGACGAAAGAGACGATGACTGGTACTCCGCTCGGCCCCTCGGCGCAGGTGCCATCGGAGATTCCGAAGGGCCTCGACCGCCGGAAGTTCATAATGCGCAGCGCCGTGATCTCGGCGGCCGCGGTGATGAACGGCTGCACGCGATCGGAGACCGAACGAACCGCCCCTCCGCCGGCAGCCGCATCCGCACCGGCGGCCGATCCGCCCGCTGTCCCGTTGGCTGCGGACCTGAACGTGGTGATGAAGGCAAAGGGGCCGGTGTTGACGACCGTGGACGAGTTCTACAAGGTGGGCCCTGGCCCTTCCAGCTCGCACACGATTGGCCCGATGCGCATTACCTACGATTTCTACCAGCGAGCCACCAAGCTGCCGGCCGACAAACTCGCCACGGCGACGAAGCTCCAGGTGAACTTGTTCGGAAGCCTCAGCGCGACGGGCAAGGGACACGGCACGGAACGAGCCGCGCTCGCAGGACTGGTCGGGAAAGAACCGGCAACGGTCGACCCGTTATTTCTGGACAGCTTGCGAGACAAGCCTGACCAGGTGTTCCCGGTGAAGCTCGGCAACAAGTCTATCGATGTGACCCTGAAGGATGTCATCTACGATGCCACCAAGGGCGACTTCAAACACCCGAACACGATGACGGTCAAGCTCCTCGCCGCCAACGACGTATTGCTCGAGCAGGAGTACTACTCAGTGGGCGGCGGATTCATCGAGTGGAAAGGGTACACGCCCCCGAAGAAGAACCCGCCGAAATACCCGTTCTCTTCGATGAAAGAACTGCGGGCCCACGCCGACAATAACAAGATCACAATCGCCAAGGTCATGCTTACCAACGAGATGTCGATCACGGGCAGGTCGGAAGCGGAAGTGAATGCCTTCCTGGACAAGATCATCAACGCGATGGTCGCGACGGTGAAGTCGGGGCTTTCGATGTCGGAGGATGACGTGCTGCCCGGCCCGATCAAACTGCACAGCAAGGCAGCGTCCGTTTACAAGCGCGCCATGGATGACAAGTTTGAATCAGACCGCGGTATCGGCGCTCTGTCGGCATTCGCATTGGCGGCATCCGAAGAGAACGGGCGCGGACATCTCGTCATCACCGCTCCGACCGGCGGTTCCGCCGGTGTCATGCCGTCTCTGGTCTATGGGCTGCTCGAGGTCCGAAAGGTCCCTCTGCAGAAGGTCCGCGACGGCATGCTCGCCGCGGCGGCGATCGGCTACCTTTGCAAGCACCATGCGACGTTGTCTGCAGCCGAGGGCGGCTGCCAGGCAGAAATAGGCGTCGCGTCGGCGATGGCGGCGGCATTGGTCGCAACCGCGTACGACGCACAGTCGCTGGTCGTCGAGAATGCGGCCGAATCGGCGCTGGAGCATCACCTGGGCATGACCTGCGACCCGGTCGCCGGTTACGTGCAGGTTCCGTGCATCGAGCGGTGTGCTTTCGGCGCGGTCAAGGCCTGGACGGCCTACCAGATCGCCAGCAACGAGATCGCGTCCAGGCACCGTATCAGTTTCGACGAGACCGTGATAGCGCTGGCCCAAACCGCGAAAGACATGAACGCCAAGTACAAGGAAACAAGCGAGGCTGGTCTCGCCCAATCCGTCGTGCTCTGCTGATTGAAATGGGGCTCCTCGCTCGAACTCGGCTTTGGGAGAGTTCTACGAGGAGTCTCCATTGCTTCCCGGCGATGGCTCATTAAGTCGCGGGCCATTCCGCGGCTTGGTGAGTGTCGCAATCCCAGTACCTCAATCAGTTCGGGAGGGCTCCGGGAGGGAGATTCAACGTGTCGGTACGCCGCGTATTCATCAAGGCTTCAGTCGCATTGGCGTTGACGTCAGTTCCGTTCCTCACGACTTCTGCCGGGACAGTCTCCTGCAGCCCGCCCAAACAGCACGGTCGCCGTTTCGGAACGCAAACCAGGCAGTGCAGCGAACCGGATCGTCGCTGAGGACCCCAATCCAAAGAGCGAGCAAAGCGAAATCGAGGCCGTGAAGACGGAGAACGCCGAGGTCCGAGAACTACTTCGCAAGATGGAGGAGCAGCAAAAAATACTGCTGGACAGGTAGACCGCTTGCAGCGACAGCTTGACGGCGACGCGGCAACGGATGAGTCTATGGCGGGTCAGCCAATTGTGCCGTCGACAACGGTAGATGCCTGGGTGCCGGCAGCGACTGCCGCGTTGAATTCCCCACCGGAGGTGACTGATTCAGCAAGTACTCCCGCACAGCCGGCATCCGACGATCGTTACAGGGATGGAATCGTCATTTGGGAAACACCGGAAGACGCTAAAGTGCCTTTCCTGCTGAAGTTCAACGTCAATACCCAACTCCGATATCTCAACACCCAAGATAGCGACGAGACGTTCACCGACCACCTGGGCGTTGCCGCCGATGTTCATACGCGCAACGACATCACGGTCAATCGCGCAATGTTCATCTTGGGCGGCTACATTTTCGATCAGAGGGAGTGATACAGCTTCACCGTCTGGACCTCCGCCGGTGCCGCTTCGATCATTGTCGCCAGCAACATTGGCTGGCAATTCAACAGGGCCCTCGCGATTACCGGCGGTTACACGGGCGTTCCAGGCAGCCGATCGCTGGTGGCGACGTTCCCATTTTTCACGGCAACCGATAGGAGCATGGCTGACAACTTCTTTCGCCCGGGGTTCACTCAGGGAGTCTGGGCGAACGGAGAACTCGGGAAGGGGCTCAATTATTTGACGTTCCTCGGCAACGGTCTCAATACCCTGAGTATCTCGGCAAACAAGATCGATACGCATCTGCTGCTGTCCGGCAGTCTTTGGTGGGAACCGCTGGGACCCTACGGGGAACCCGGCAAATCGCGCAACATGTACGATGATTATTTCGCCTCAAAAGACGTTCGCATTCGAATAGGTACCGCGTTTACCAGATCCCGAGAGGACCGTTTTTCAAATCTCGATCAAACAAGTCCCGAGAACACGTCACTGTACAATTCTGACGGCGTGCTGACCTTCTCGACCGGAGCGTTTGCGCCGGGTGTCACGGTCGACAAGGCCACGTACAGGATGTGGGCAGCCGACGCCGGGATGAAATGGAGCGGCCTTGCGGTCAACGGGCAATACTTCATGCGTTGGCTCAATGATTTCGAAGCCGACGGACCGCTGCCGCTCGCATCCACATTCGACCATGGTGCCGAGATCTCGGCGGGTTATTTTGTCGAGCCGAAAGTGTGGATGCTGTATGGCCGCGGATCGTGGGTGCGCGGGGAGTTCGGCGACTCTTACGAGTATGGCGGCGGGGTAAAGTGGCATTTCCTTCCGACCGAGCGACTCTGGCTAACCACCGAGGTGTTCCGGGTCAACAAAGCTCCTTATAGCGGGGCCTTTACTCCGTATACCGCGGGGATTACGGGCTGGGTGCCGATGTTGCAGACGGTTATCGCTTTTTGACCATTATCAGTTGGACTGACACCGGGTTTCCCAGGCGCTCATCAAGCACACGATTGCCAGCACGAACCGCAACCCACACAAACTCCCGCGATCGGACGCGTATATCGTCGGCGGCGGCAGGGCCGGCCAAACAAAAATTCGCTTCGCACAGCCAGGTGGTGGCGTCATGACGTTGTTCGATGACTTGAGATTCGCGACGCGCGGGCTTTTGAGGACGCGCCACTCGACGTCGGCGGTGGTGTCCGTGCTCGCGATCGTGCTCGGCGTCAGTACCGCGGTGTTCACGATCGTGAATGCCATGACCCGCGGCCTGCCCGTCGACGACGCCGACGAACTCGTCTCGCTCTCCGCGCAGAACGCACTGGGCAGAGGCTCGGCGTCTCGTATCTCGATTTCCGGGAGTGGCGCCAGATCCCTAGTCTCGCTGGTGCCGGAGCCCACAGCCAGACGGTGCTGACGCTCGCCGAACCCGCGCATCCCACCGAGCAGGCCTTTGCCGCGTACGTCTCCGCGGGAACGTTTGAAATTCTCGGCGAGCCTCCGATTCTTGGCCGCAGCTTCAGCGCGGCGGATGACCAACCGGGAGCGGTCCCGGTCATCATCGTCGGGTTCTCCGTGTGGCAGGGACGCTATGGCGGTGATCCCGACGTGGTCGGGCGCAGCGTCCGCGTGAACCGCGCGCCCGCAACGATCATCGGCGTCATGCCGGAAGGGTTCAGGTTTCCAGTGGTTGCGGACGTCTGGCAGCCGCTCAGTGCGATGCCCGGACTCTACGAGCAGCCCCGCGACGCGAGGACCCTGCAGGTGTTTGGTCGGCTCGTGGACCGCATCACTCCGCAGAGCGCCCTCGCCGAACTAGAGGCAGTCGCCGAGCGTCTGAGTCGTGAGTACCCTCCCACCAACGACGGTATCCGTGCGCGCATCACCGCGCACCCGGGCCCCTTCGCGCCAGAACCACTGCTCCTCGCTTTCCAGGGGGCCATCCTGTTTCTGCTGCTCGCCGCTATCACGAACGTCGGCAACGCGAGTTGGCCCGACCGGTCCAGCGTCCGCTGCAGCGAGGCGCGATTCATGCATCTCTTGGGGCCTCGCGAATCCGCCTGGCCGGACGGGTGATGGCGGAAAACGTGGTGATCTCCGCGGCGGCGGCGGTCGTCGGTTATGGCATTGCCGTGCTCGCGCTGCAGGCCTTCTCGAGCAGCGTGGCCGGTCTGGTTCTGCCCTACTACATCCGCTGGACGATGGACGGGCGCGTGCTGGCGTTCCTGGTCGGCGCGGCGCTCGCAACGGGAGTGTTGTGCGGACTGATTCCCGCCTGGCACGTGTGGCGATCGAACCTGAGCCTCTCCTCGACGGGAGTCGGTCGCGGTATTGCCGTCGGCAGCAGGCGCTGGGCCACGCCGCTTATTACCGTGCAGATTGCCGTCACGTTCGTGCTCCTCGCCGGTGCCGGCCTGATGATCCGCAGTTTCCTCGCCGTCTATCGCGCCGATCTCGTCATCGACGCCGCGTCGCTCGTCGAAACGCGCATTAACCTGCCACCGGCGAAGTACGCGACGCCGGACCAGCGCATCGCCTTCTACGATCAGCTCCAGGAACGCATGTCCGCCATTCCCGGCATCGAGTCGGTGGCGATCGCCACGGCGTCACCTTATGGCGGTACCGGGCTGCGACAGTTGTCGATTGACGGGCGCCCGGAATCGTCGGCACGCGACGCGACACAAGTGTCGGCCGTCGCCGTCGGGCCCACCTACTTCCGGACGCTCGGATTGGAACTGGTGTCAGGACGACCGTTCAACGCGACGGATGGCAGCGGCGGGAACGACGTCGCGATCATCAATCAGCGGCTGGCCGCGCTGCATTTCCCGAACAGCGAGCCGTTGGGACAGCGAATCCGCCTCGACAATCCGAACGGTGGACCGGAGTCGCGATGGCTGACCATCGTGGGCGTGTCGCGGACCCTGCGGCAGCAGTTTCTTCAAGAGCTTGATCCTGTCGCCTACGTGGCCATACGGTCGAATCCGCCACCTTTCGTGACGCTGCTCGTCCGTCCACGCGGCGAGACGAATGTTGCCGCTGCAATTCGCCAGGAAATCGGGGACATTGACAACGAGCTGGCATCGTCACGCGTGACGCGACTCGACGACATCATGGCGCAATCGCGCTGGGGTCACCGGGTACTCGGCAATCTGTTTACCGTCTTTGCCGTGTGCGCGCTGGTGCTCTGTGGCGTCGGCCTCTACGCGGTGACCGCCTACTCCGTCACGCAGCGCACTCGAGAGATCGGCGTGCGACTGGCGGTTGGGGCTCAATGGCGGGACATCATCGGGCAGTTCCTTCGTGGCGCGGTCATTCCGTTGGTAATCGGGGGCGCTGGCGGTTTGGGAGGGGCGCTGTGGGTGGGACGCCTGCTGCGTGCCTTCCTGATTCAGACGCCGTCCAATGATCCGCTGACGCTCGCGACAATCGCGACGGTGCTCGTAATCACGACCCTGCTTGCCTGTTTCGTCCCCGCGCGTCGCGCGGCACGCCTGGACCCAGCCGTTGCGCTCCGCGTCGAGTGAACGACGTATCAGTGACTTGCTCGTGTTTATTGATCGCCCATCGCCGGCCGATGGCTTGCGCGGCGCCGCAATCCAAACGGATGCGGCGGCCGTATTCCTCAGGAATATGCCGCTCGCGAGGCGCTCACCCTCGGTTCAGGCCCCATCGCGGTTCGGCCCGCCGCGACGCTCGCTCGCGCGCGAATGGCCGTGCTTGAGGCGGTCTCGAGCGCTATGCAATGGTAGGTTAACTGTGGAACCCAGTAGCTCCGAGGTCGACATCGGTCTCCTCCAGCGCATCGCCGCGCGCGACGAAGCCGCGCTGGCAGCACTCTACGACCGGCATAGTCGTGTCGCCTACAGCGTCATCACGCGGATTCTGGGCAGCCCGTCGGAGGCGGAAGACGTGCTGCAGGAAACGTTCGTACGCGTGTGGTCGCGGGCCGACTCCTACGACGCGTTGCTGGGGTCGCCAGCCACGTGGCTGACGCGGATCGCGAGAAACCACGCCATCGATCGTCTGCGCGCCCGCCGCGTCCGGGGAAACATCGCGATCGAAGCTTTAGTCCATGTCGTGGACGGTGCGCCTCGTTCGGGAGAGCCCGTCACGCGTGACACACCCGAGACGCTGCTGGAGGTCCGCGTGACTGCGGGCGCCGTGCAGACGGCACTGGCGAGCCTCACGCCCGCTCAAAGGGCGCTGATCGAAGCGGCGTTCTTCGAGGGCTACACCCACAGTGAACTTGCGACCCGGTTCGGCGTGCCGCTGGGCACGGTGAAAACACGCATCCGAACGGGCCTGGCCGCGATGCGCGACCACCTGGAGCAGGTCATATGATTCCCGACGAGCTCGAGGCCCTCGTCCTCGCCGATTCGGTCGGCGCGCTCGACTCTGACGAGCAGGTGGAGCTGCAGGCCCGTCTAAATGCGCTGACGCCGAAACAACGATCCGAGGTCGCCCGCCTGTACGACGCCGCGACGGCGGTGGCGTTAAGCGTTCCTCCGTCGGAGCCCCCCGCGCACGCGCGCGAGCGCCTGCTCGGCGCGGCGCGCAAGCCCACGACCTACACCATGTGGGCGGCCGACGCCGCGGCGTGGATCGACACCGGGGTGTCCGGCATCCGTGCCCGCGTCCTGGCCGTGGACAAGACACGATCGCTCGTCACGCTGATGATTCGCGCCGAGCCGGGCGCGGTCTACCCGTCGCACAAGCACCACGGACCGGAAGAGTGCTTCGTGATCAGCGGGTCGGTGGTGATCGACGGGCGCGTGTTGCGCGCCGGGGATTTCCACCACGCTGACGAGGATTCCGAGCACGGCGAGATCACCACGACTGAGGGCGCCGAGGTGCTCCTCGTCGGGGCGATCGATGACTACCTCCCGGCGGCCGCGGCACCGGCCGACCAGTCCGGCCGTTCCCTGGATCGGTAAACAACAGTTTCTGCTGGGAATCGTAGCGACGAGGGTGAGATGTTCGATGCGCAACCTGTGCTCGGCGGCGGCCTCGTGTTGCTCCGCCCGCTTCGCTCCGACGACTACGACCTCCTGTATGCCGTCGCGTCCGACCCGCTGATCTGGGAGCAACACCCGGCACGCACCCGCCACGAAGCCGCGGTCTTCCGCGAGTTCTTCGACGAGTCCCTGGCATCGGGAGGCGCGCTCATCGTCATCGATGGCGCGACGCAGCAGGTAATCGGCTCGTCGCGCTTCCACGGCTACGATTCCGAGCGCAGTGAAGTCGAGATCGGTTGGACGTTCCTGGCGCGTTCGCACTGGGGCGGCACCTACAACGGCGAGATGAAGCGATTGATGCTGGCGCATGCATTCCGTTTCGTCGAGTCCGTCCTGTTCCTCATCGGCCCCCGCAATGTCCGATCCCAGCGGGCGATCGAGAAGATCGGCGCCGTGCGTGCCGGGGTCCGGCCGAACGCCAGCGGGCAGGTGAGCCTCGTCTATCAGATCTCGCGGCCGGCGAGCGGGTAACAACAAACTCCGACGGCTTCGGCACGGCGGCCAGGAGGCGTAGTAGCGCTCGGGGCCCCGCCGTCGCCCGCTTGATGCTATGCTGGGGACTCCTTTCCTTCTCACCTAAAGGCCGAGGTGCCCCATGCCGATTCCACAACGCGGCGACATCCTCATTCGAGCCTGGCTCAGCGGGACCTACAGCCTGATCGACGCGATCAGCCGGGAACACGTCGCGGGCCCGTTCAACGACTTCGCAGAGGCCGTGGCTGAGGCTCGTAATCGTACCGTCAGTGCCATTTGGGAACAGTACCTTGACGCGCGTGGACGACCGCTCGGCTATCCGTTTCACCTGGCCGACATAAACATCTAGCGCCCGCCGCGAACTTACACACGCGGTGCTGGTGGAATGGGCCCAGGACCCTGCTAACCGTCGTGGCCATGTGCGCCGCTGCGCGTAGGCGCGAAGCATCGACTGCCACGTCGAGCCGGAGATCGTGGATTGAACTCGGTCATGTGAACGCACCTCCTGCAGAATCGTCTGCGACTGAGTTCTCGGACACTATGCTGTCAACGAGATTTACGCAGCTGAGTTGGTATTTTTGGCTCGGAGAGATTCAGTGGCGCTCGTAGGTTTCCGTCAGCACGCCGAGTCGTCGTGCTACATCCAGGGTCAGTTGGCCGGGACGGAGCTGCCAGCGCCAGTTGCCCGATGCCGTCCCCGGTTGATTCGTCCTCGCCTCGCTGCCCAGCGCGAGAAGGTCCTGCACGGGAACGATCGCCGTGTCAGCAACAGACGCCAGCACGGCGCGAATGAACTCCCAATGCACGGCGCTTCCGTCGAGACGCAGATAGCGAGTGGCGTAGTCCCGCTCGCGAGCGATGTCGTCGTCGGACCGCGTGCTGTGACCGGCGCCGCCAGTCCACCATCCGACCGTCGTATCGTTGTCATGCGTTCCGGTATAAACGACGAGATTGCGTGGATAGTTATGCGGGCGAAAATCGGGCGCCTGCGGATCGGTGCCAAACGCGAACTGCAGGATCGCCATGCCGGGAAAGCCGAACTGATGACGGAGCGCTTCGACCTCCGGTGTGATCACGCCGAGGTTCTCGGCGACGAAGGGAAGCGGATTGAGGTCGAGCCCGCGCTCGATCGCCTCGAAGAGCGCGGCGCCCGGCCCCTTCTGCCATTCACCGTTGATCGCGGTCGTCGCGCCACCAGACACCTCCCACGACGCGACAAACCCGCGGAAGTGGTCGAACCGGATCCGATCGACGAGCGTCAGCAGCGCCCGCACGCGATCGATCCACCACGCATAGCCGCTTGCGGCGATGCGCTCCCAATCGTAGTGAGGATTCCCCCACAGCTGACCGGTGGGGCTGAAGTAGTCGGGAGGCACGCCAGTGACCACCGCCGGCCGACCGTTGGCGTCGAGCCGAAACAGCTCTCGCCGCGCCCAGACGTCGGCGCTATCGTGCGCCACGAAAATCGGCAGATCGCCGAGAACGTCGATCGATCGCCTGCGACAGTGCGCTCGCAGCCGCGCCCACTGGTCGAAGAACAGAAACTGTGTGAGCTTGTAGAGCCGAATCTCGCGCGCCAGGCGCGTCGACCATCGTGCCACGGCCGATGGATCGCGGGCGGCGATGTCCCGCTCCCACTCGATCCATGCGACCTGGCCATGAGCGTCTTTGACGGCCATGAACAAGGCAAAGTCGTCCAACCAGCGCGCCTCTGCGGTGCAGAACTGATCGAAGCGATCGCCGAATGCTGGTTGACTGGCGTCGAAGCGGTCCAGGACTCGTGGCCACAGGGCTCGTCGATGAGCAATGACGCTCTCGTAGTCGACGCGGCCGAACGCATGTTCGCCAGCGCCCGTCTCGGATCGGTCCAGCAGTCCACCCTCGACGAGCACGTCGAGGCTGATCAGAAGCGGGTTGCCGGCAAAGGCAGAAAACGATTGGTACGGCGAGTCACCGTAGCCGGTTGGCCCGAGCGGCAACACCTGCCAGATCCGCTGACCGGCGGACGCGATCAGATCGATGAACTCAAAGGCGCTCGGCCCGAGATCGCCGATGCCGAAGCGTCCCGGCAGCGATGTCGGATGCAGCAGAACCCCGCTTGAGCGTCGGAACGGCATATCCGTCGATGTGGCAGCTGTGCGCGGTCGACTACAAATGAGGCGCGGCGTCCGAGTCGCGCTGTTTACTGGCCCTGTGCTGGCGCTCGAGCAGCTGCTTGGCGGCGTCGCGCCCGCCGAGCCCGAACGCGATGGCTCCGCCGAGCATCACCGCGCCAAACGTGATCGCGAACGCGGTCAGGACGACCGCCGTCGCCAGGCCCAGCTGCTCGAGCGCCATCACCACGCCGATCGCGATCACCAGCAGGCGCAACGCGCCGCTCAACAAGCGTGCGCCCGGCCATCCGGCGTTGACCGCGGCCAGAAGCGTCGCCCGCCACAAAAAGTTGCCGATGAGAAGGCCGAGCGTGAACACCATGAGCGCGACCAGGAACCGCGGGACGAACCGGAAGAATTCCCGCACGAGCGCCCTGAAACGGCGCGAACTGCAGCGTGTCGACGGCCGACACGATGAAGCCGATCCAGACGATCCAGAACACGATCTTCGCGATCAGCAGTTCGGCCGTTGGCATCTCGGCGGTCCGCAGCATCTCGCTTGCGCCGCTTCGGCGCGACACGCGATCGAAGCCGATCCAGACGAGGAGGCTGTGGATCGCGCGGCGTGCGCCGAGCGCCACGACGAAGCCGCCAGCAAAGATGATCGTGGCCGCGACCAGCCGCGGCACGAACAACACAAATGCCGACGCGAAGTTTTGCCATGACTGGACGAGCGCATCCGCAATCTCTTGAATCATCGCGTCCTCATACGCCATCCCAGCCGTTGACGAGCGCTGGCTTCAGGCGCTGAAATGCGTCGCACAGGGCGTTGAGCCGCGTCTGCACGACGCCAACGGGCTCGTCCGCGGTCTGCGACATGAACCGAGCGGCTCGCCACATGTAAATCGGCACGAACATATCGGCCAGGTGTTCGATGCTCGCGGTTCCCCGGTTGGTCGATTCGAGGAAGGCGTAGACGGTCCTCACCCACAACTCGTCATCCGGACTTGCATCGGCCGCAGCGACGTCCTCGATCAGGCGCGCGAGCACGGCCGGATCGAGCACCGTTTCGAGCAGCGGCCTGATCTCGGAGATATCGTGACGCGCCTGCTGCGCGAGCGCGGTGTAGTCCCATTCGGCGGCCGCAGGCAGGCCGTTCTGATCCACGCCCCAGGTCCGCAGGGTCGTCACGCTCTTCGTCGTACGCCAGAACGACGCGTGCGCCCGGAGGCTCGCTATCAACGACAGGAAAATCTGACGGACCGCCTGCCGCAGTGTCGTCGCGGCTGCGCCGGTGATCGCCGGACGCCAGATTTGTCCCACCGTGAATCGGTTGGCGACCGCTTCGGTACGCAGCCAGAGGTCGATCGCAAATCTCGCGGCGTCCTCGGCCCAGATGCCGCGCTCCAGGCAATGCGAGGCGAAGCGTCCCGAGCACCCGAATTCCGCGCCGAGCGGCTCGTCCAGGCCCACCTGGTACACGGCGCGCACGACTGGACGGACCAGTTGCGTGATGAGCGCGCCGTCGCGCGGGTGACGTCTGTAGCGCGGTGCGAGAAACTCCACTTCCGAGTGGGCGATCGGCGCAATCAATTCTGTCACGCGCTCTGCCGTCGTCGCCGGCCCGGCGGGATCGATCACGACAAGTGCCTTGGCTTGAGTCAACTCCGCCGCCGCGAACACCGTCCTGAGCGCGGTGTGTTTGCCCGGCAGTCCGTGATACGGGGTCACGACGCGGTGCAGCGTCCGAAGCGAGTGCGACGTCTGGACCACGTCGCCGTCGGTAAGCGAGGCGTCTCGAATCAGCTCCGGCGTGCCATCCGTCGATCCCGCATCGGAGTTGATCATCACGGTCCGTTGACGTCCGAAGTCGTGGGTGAAACAGGCGTAGATCGCCCGCGCAACGTCGACAACGGTCGACGCATTGTTCAGCGTCGGCAGGCCGACCAGGATGTCGACCTGGCCGACCGCCATCAGCTGCCGGAGCAGCGCGTCCGAAAGGATGCTCTCATGTTCCACGCGTTACAACCATCGGAGCCGGAACCAGTAGAAGTCGTACGGGCCCATCATCATGGGGTATGGCTCCCGTCCGATCCGCGGAAAGATGCTGCCGCCGAACATTTCGATCGGTATGGCGCCGCTCAGCGCGGACATGTCGAGCTCCGCGACTTGCGCCGTTCCTGCAAGGTTGCAAACGACGAGAACCGTCTCGCGCCCGAGCGAGCGCGTGAACGCGAGCACGCGGTGATTCGCCGGCTTGATAAAGACGATTGAGCCGCGGCCGAACACCGCCGTCGATCGCCGCACTTCGATGAGGCGGCGGGTCCAGTTGAGGAGCGACGTCGGATTCCGCTGTTGCGATTCGACGTTGACGGCCTGATAGCCATAGAGCGAGTTGGCGACGAGCGGCAGCCAGAGGCGCTCGGGGTCGGCAGTCGAGAAACCCGCATTCACCCCGCCGCTCCACTGCATCGGCGTGCGCACACTGTTGCGGTCGCCGAGATAGACGTTGTCGCCCATGCCGATCTCGTCGCCGTAGTACAGGATCGGGCTGCCGGGCAGCGACATGAGCAGCCCGCTCATCAGCTCGACGCGGCGGCGATCGCCATCCATCAGCGGCGCCAACCGGCGACGGATCCCCAGATTAATGCGCGCCCGCGGGTCCTTGGCGTATTCGTCCCACATGTATTGCCGCTCGACTTCGGTCACCATTTCGAGCGTGAGTTCGTCGTGGTTGCGCAGGAAGATCGCCCACTGACACGAATCGGGGATGCCCGGCGTCCGCTCGATGATGTCGATGAGCGGCTTCCGATCTTCGAGCCGCAAGGCCATGAACATGCGCGGCATGATCGGAAAGTGAAACGACATGTGGCACTCGTCGCCGTCGCCAAAATACGGCCGGACGTCTTCGGGCCACATGTTGGCCTCGGCCAGGAGCACCTTGCCCGTATACTGCGCATCCAGCTTGGTGCGGAGCTCCTTGAGCACGTCGTGTGTCTCCGGCAGGTTCTCGCACGAGGTGCCCTCGCGCTCGACCAGGTACGGCACCGCGTCGACGCGGAAGCCGTCCACGCCGAGGTCGAGCCAGAACTTCATCACGTTCCAGATTTCCTCGCGAACCGCGGGATTGTCATAATTCAGGTCTGGTTGATGGCTGAAGAACCGGTGCCAGTAGTAGGACTTGGACACCGGGTCCCACGCCCAGTTCGAGAGCTCAGTGTCGATGAAGATGATCCGTACGCCGCGGTAGCGATCGTCCGTATCGCTCCAGACGTACCAGTCGCGGCGCGGATGGTCTTGCGAGCTGCGCGCTTCGATGAACCAGGCGTGTAGATCGGAGGTGTGGTTGAGGACCAGCTCGATGATCACGCGCAGGCCGCGCGCGTGCGCTTGCGACAGGAATCGCTCGAAATCCTCCAGGGTCCCGTAGCTGGGGTGGATGCTCGTATAGTCCGAGATGTCATAGCCGTCGTCTTTGAACGGCGAGGGATACATCGGTTGCAGCCAGAGGCAATCGACGCCCAGCGACGCGACGTGGTCCAGCTTCGCCGCGAGGCCCTGAAAATCGCCAATCCCGTCTTCGTTGCTGTCGGCAAACGATTTGACATGGAGCTGATAGAAAACCGCGTCCTTGTACCATAGCGGATCGGCAGAGGTGGCCATCGGTATCGAGGCGCGGACATTGACGTTGGCTTGCCCGCCAGCGCTTGGCCCTCAGTGTAGATCCGCGCTGCGCGATTCAAAGCTCATGAGCAGGCTTTCGCGCGCGAAGTCGCCGGCCGCTGAGCTCAAGAAAGCGGGGATTAGTGCTCGCGCGGCGTTGGTCCTGCAGGAGGTCGCTTTTGCGGCGTTGCATCTCCGAGGGGGTTTCCCGCGCGGGTGGTCCACTTCGGCTTTGCAATCACGCTGGTCTCCGCCAGCATCGCGCATTTCGCGGTCGGGGACGCCCTAAGGCCTCCTTTGTACGCCTTCTACATCGTCGATCCGTTGATCTTCCTGGGTATGCTCATCGTTTCCTATCGAGCCCGCCCTGGTCTGGCGTGAGCACGATGGCATCGACGAGGCCGCGTAGCACCTCGGTGGCCTCCGTCTCCGCGTCGAGCCACACTCTGGCGAGCTGCGGAACGTTTCGTGACTCCTTCGGCACGGGCAGGTGGCGCTCGGGTGCCCCGCCGCAATAAGATGACCCACTGCAATGTATCGAGTGATCATGGGCTTGCTGACGCTGGCCCTCGCGACCCCTGTCACCGCCGCGTGCTCGATCAAGAGGATGGCAATCAACAGCCTGGCCGATACCCTGGCCGCGAGCGGCGATGGCTTTGCTTCCGACGAAGACCCGGACCTCATTCGTGACGCCGTACCCTTCTCGCTGAAGACCATCGAGTCCCTCCTGGTCGAAGTGCCCGAGCATCAAGGCCTGCTGTTGACCGCCTGCAGCGGGTTCACCCAGTACGCCTATGCGTTTGTTCAGACCGACGCGGAGCTCATCGAGTCCAAGGACTACGAGGCATCGGTCGCCGGTCGCGAACGGGCCCTCAAGATGTATCAACGGGCGCTTGGCTACTGCCTGCGTCGCGTCGAGCTCACCCACAAGGGATTTCGCGCGGCGGTCGAGAAGGATCCGGCGGGGACACTGAAGGCGTTCTCGAAGGAGGATGTACCGGTGCTCTATTGGACCGGTGCTACTTGGGGAGCGGTCGTCTCAGCGGGATCCGAGAAGCCCGACTTGCTCAATCAGCTGCCCATTGTTCGCGCGATCATGGGCCGCGCGCTCGAACTCGACGAAGCGTACGAGCTTGGCGCCATCCACGACGTCCTGATTTCCCTCGACTCGCTGCCCGAAGCGATGGGCGGGTCGGTCAAGGACGCGCGCCTGCACTACGCTCGCTCCGTGGAGCTGTCGAAGGGGGAATCGGCGAGTCCCCACGTCTCTTTGGCGTCGGGCATCTGCGTGGCTGAGCAGAATCGCCAGGAGTTCGAGGACCTGCTCGCGAAGGCGCTGGCCATCGACGTCGATCGTGTGCCCCGCATGCGGCTGTCAAACGTCATCTATCAACGAAAGGCGCGCGCGCTCCTGGCGCGCGCGGACGATCTGTTCACGCCAGACAAGTCTCCGGGGCCGCCGACCGCGGTCGGACTGACCGGACTGGAATCGCTGGCTTATTGGGGGGTGAGAGTAACGCGATGAGAGTGTTGGCGTCGCTAATGGCAATCGGACTTCTGGCTGCGGGATATCCGCACGCGCAAGGCGTCACGCAGGTGCGTCTCGGCACCGTGATTCCGGCCGGTACGATCTGGAACAACATCCTGAAAGAACAGGCGGCGGAATGGGGGCGACTGACTGCCGGCCGGGTGCGCCTCACGGTGATGGCGGGAACGCAAGGCGACGAGGATGCCATCATCCGCAAGATGCGCACGTCCGGTCAATTGCAGGCTGCCTCGCTGTCGGCAGTCGGCCTGGCCATCTCAGTCGATCCGTCCTTCAACGTGTTCTTCATCCCGATGTTCTTCCAGGACTACGCCGAGCTCGACCACGTCATGGCCAAGCTCGAGCCGGTCATCACGCAGCGGCTCGCCGACAAGGGCTTCGTCTTCATCAACTGGGGCAGCGGCGGCTGGGTTCAAGTCTTCAGCAAGAAGCCCGCGAAAACTCTGCGCGACCTGAAGGGTATGAAGCTCTTCACCTCCGCGGGCGACGATCTGACCGTGCAGTGGTACAAGGACAACGGGTTCCAGCCGGTGCCGCTGTCGTCGGCAGACATGTTGTCGTCGCTGACGACCGGCATGATCGAGGCCGTTCCGGTGACGCCGCTTTCTGCGCTCTCGTTCCAGTGGTACAAGCAGACGCCGTACATGCTCGACGTCGGCATCTCGCCACTCGTCGGAGCGACGATCGTCAACAAGAAGACGTGGGAGGCGATCAGCGAGGCCGACCGCACGCAGCTGATGGCGGCCGCCCGCAAGACCGAGGCCCGTTTCCGCGCCGAGGTCCCTCGCACGGACGCCGAGTCGATCGCGGTGATGCAGAAGAGCGGCCTGACCGTCGTCAAGGCGGATTCGGCCGCGCTGACCGAGTTCCGCACGGTTGCTGACGGCTTCACCAAGACGATGCGCGACGGCCTGGTGCCTCGCGATGTCTTCGAGCTCGCGGTGCGCGAGCGCGATGTGTACCGGAAGGCGCGGCCGATCGCCAAGTGACGACCGTTCCGGTCGAGTCGCCGCGGAATGGCTCGCCCGTGGTCCGGGTGCTTCATCGGCTCGAGGACGCACTCGCGGCCGTCGCGCTGGGCGTGATGGTCGTCATGCCCCTCACGGAGATCCTGCTTCGCCGCTTCGGCGGCACAGGCATTCCCGGGTCCATTCCCTTCGTCCAGCATCTGGTGCTCTGGGTTGGGTTTCTCGGCGCCGCGCTGGCCGCCCGTGAAGGCACGATGCTGGCGCTCGCGACCGGCACGTTCCTTCCACCAGGTCGCGTCCGTAACTGGGCCGACACACTTGCTGCCACGATCGCCGCCGCCGTGTCGACAATGCTCTGTGTCGGCGCGTTCGAGCTGGTGATGAGCGAGCGTGAGGCAGGTACTGTCATTGCTGCCGGCGTCACGACGTGGATGGCGCAAACAGTGCTGCCGTTCGCGTTCGGGCTGATTGCGCTGCGCACACTCTGGCGAACGAAGGGCGGGTGGGCGGCGCGGGCGATTGCGGCCTGCGGCATTGTTGCCGGTGGATGGCTGGTGTGGTACGTGACCGCGCCGCTTCCGGCGGGCATGCAGTGGCCGCTGGTCGCGACGATTCTCGTTGCAGCCGGCTGCGGAACTCCGATTTTCGTCGTGCTCGGAGGGTTGGCAATCGTCCTGTTTCTCACCGACGGCGTCGGGCCGTCGGCCATCCTCATCGAGACCTACCAGCTGGCGGTGAAACCCACGCTGGCATCGATTCCGTTATTTACGCTCTGCGGTTTCCTGCTCGCCGAGGGCAAGGCTCCGGAGCGGCTCCTGAACGTGTTCCGCGCATGGTTCGGGTGGTTTCCCGGCGGGACGGCGGTCGTCTGCGCGATGCTCTCGGCGTTCTTCACGATCTTCACGGGCGGGTCCGGGGTGACCATCCTGGCGCTCGGCGGCCTGCTGCTGCCGGCACTCATCAAGGACGGCTATCGCGAGAAGTTCTCCGTCGGGCTGCTCACCGCGTCTGGCTCGCTCGGCCTGCTGCTGCCGCCGTCGCTGCCGCTGATTCTCTATGCGATCGTGGCGCAAATCCCCGTGGAAGATTTGTTCATCGGCGGAATCCTGCCCGGTGTGCTCCTGCTCGCGCTGACGGCCGCGTGGGGCGTGCGTGAAGGCGTCACGTCAGGCACGGGACGCACTTCGTTTTCGCCGGCCGGTGCGCTCCGCGCATTGTGGGAGGGCAAGTGGGAAGTGGCGCTGCCGGTCGTGGTGCTGGTCGCGCTCTTCGGAGGCTTTGCGACGATCGTCGAGGCTGCCGCGCTGGCGGCGCTCTACGCGTTCATCGTCCAGGTCTTGGTCCACCGCGACGTCCGCCATTTCGACACTCTGCGGCGGGTCTGCGCGGAATGTGTGGCCACGGTGGGTGGGGTGCTGGTGATCCTCGGCGTGGCCGTTGGCCTGACGAGCTATCTGATTGGCGCGGACGTCCCAGGCCGGTTGCTCGAATGGACGCAGGCCTATATCAGCTCGCCGATGGTCTTCCTGCTGATCCTGAACCTGTTCCTGCTCGTCGTCGGCTGCCTGATGGACATCTACTCGGCCACCTTCGTCGTCGTACCTCTCATCGTTCCGCTCGGGCAGCATTTCGGCATCCATCCGGTGCACCTCGGCATCATCTTCGTGGCGAACCTCGAACTCGGGTACCTCACGCCGCCGGTCGGGATGAACCTGTTTCTTGCGTCCTACCGTTTCAAGAAACCGCTGCTCGAAGTCACCGCCGCCGCGTTGCCGATGTTGGGGGTCCTTGGCATCGGCGTCGTGCTCATCACCTACATTCCGTGGATGACAACGGCACTGCTAGCGTTGCTGGGCAAGATGTAGAGCTGAGATCTCGGTGATTCCACTTCACGGCTGAACCACGTCCGCTCTCTCGCTTTGAGCAGGGTGATAAGGACGACTCTCACGACGGCACACTACTTCCATCCATAGAGTCGTCGCGCATTCTCGCGTAGGACCCCACGCCCCATTTCGACTGCGCGCTGCTGGTCGATGACGCCGTCGCGAACCAGTCCTGCCAAGGCGAGGTAGAGCGCGTCGCGGGTGGCGCGCGAGAGCATCACATGCTGCACATCGGCGCCGCCGGGCACGCTCGGATAACTGGACGCATCGGTGCCATAGAGCACCTTCTCTGGTGCGAAGAGAAGGTACGTGCGCAGCACGTCCGCGAAATCGGGCACGGGGGCGATGAACCCAATCGACGAAATGTCCACCCACACGTTGGGTTTGAGCGCCAGATAGATCGCGATCTCGTGCCAGGGTCCGCCGCCGTGGATGAGCACGATCGGCGTCGAAAAAACCCTCGGGTCGGTCAGCACGTCTTCGAGATTGCGCACGTCCGATTCCAGCGACCGCAAGAATGGCGGAACGCCGAGCGACGAATGGATGTGGACCGGAAGCGTCATCTTGCCGGCTTCGAGGAGGATATGTCGCCAGAGGAAATCCTGTAGGGCCAGGTACTCGTCGCGCGCGAGCGGCGCCGTTCTCCCCTTCGCGTAGAGGTCCACCGCCTGCGCCTCGGGCACGTCGGCGATCCTCAAGGTGCGAAGGTAGGCATCATAGAACTTGACGGCGACCGCACCTTGCTTCTGCCAGCGCCGCAGCGTGTCATCGATAAAGCGGACGTAGGCGGCCAGGTCCGCGGGGATTGCCGTGAGACCGGCGTCCGTGAGAAATCCGCGGAGGTCCTTCTGCGCGTCGCTGATGTCGGCCTTGTGTGCCGGACTCCGCGCCATCAGCTGATCGGCCGGCAGCGGATACAGCAGTGTGCTGGCCTGAGGCACCCAGCGCAAGCGTTTGTCATCGATTCCCTGCCGACTGTTCTCGTTGACGAGGGCGATCTCTGTTCGCGTGTAGTCAAGGTGATTCATCCAGTAGCCGTGCTCGCCGAGCCGCTTGATCATCGCCGCGCGCGCGGTGGCGATGGCTTCAACGCCCGGCGCCCAATCAGCGGCGTCAACCGTGACATCGAAGCGCGCCTTGATAATCGAAGGGAACCATGGATGCGTGGCGCGATTCATCAGCGGCGCCTGTGCGGCACGCGCCGGGTCGAACTTCCCGGCACTCAGCAGGTGCGTGTGAGTATCGATTGCAAGAACCGGGTCGAGTGCCGCGCTGAGACGCTGAAAGAGCGCGTCATCCCTCCACGGAGTCGGTGGTTCCTGGGCGACAACCAGACCCGACAGTAGGGCGGTCAATACGAGGAGAGACGCGAGCCGCTTCTGCACCATGTAGGCCAAACGTTCGCGAGTATCTGCTGCCTGCAAGTTTGCTACCTGCATGTTTCTCGGTCACTTCGGCGCGGCCTCGGCCCCAGGTGGTTCGCTGAAGGGCTCCACGGAGATGCGCTGATAACGCACCTCCAGAATCTGCAATTGCTCTGTACCGGCGGGCGCGTGAAGGACCACGCGGTCGCCGGGCCCGGACTTCATCAACGCGCGCGCCAGCGGCGACAACCAGCTGATGTAGTTGCGATTCAGATCGACCTCGTCGGCGCCGACGATGCTCACTACCCGCTCCGCTCCAGCCGCGTTGGCGTAGCGCACGGTCGCTCCGAAGAACACCTGCCTTAATGCCCGCCCGCCTCTTGGGGCTTCCGGGTCGACCACTTCCGCAGCGTCGATCCGTTTCGTGAGAAAACGAATCCGCCGATCGATCTCGCGCAGCCGCCGTTTGCCGTACTGATAGTCGGCGTTTTCGCTGCGGTCGCCGTTGCTCGCCGCCCACGCCACCACCTCGGTCACGGCCGGCCGTTCCCTGGTGAGCAGAAACCGTCGCTCATCTCTTAGCCGCTGCAAGCCGCTCGGTGTGATGTAGTTCTTGACGCTCGAAATCGGGGCATGTGCCGCCTCGCCAGCGAGGTGGTCTTCCTCGTCGTCGCCGTCGGGTGCCTTCGTAAACGGCTTGCTCATTCGCTTCAACCGATTCAATCACGACTGCACGGTCACCGTGGAGCCTTTGGCGAGTTGTCGACAGCCTACCTTAGCGCCCATAGCAGCCCGGGGTGAAGGCCCGGCGAGCACCGAGACCGGCGAGGCGCCCGGACCGGGCCCCCGCCGCGCGTAGTTTGCGCGGTGGGGTGGGGATGGCAAGGCGCGACGACTGAGAATATCCAGCCATATTTGAAGGAGAAGCAACACAGCCAGCGGGGATGCATCGCTGGTCGAACGGGTCCCCAGCGTGTGGACTACACACGCTGGGGGCCCCGAATGTCGGCGGGCCCTTCACCACGCTAGATGACGATAGCGCCTTAGCAGCCGACGAGAATCTCTCGAGAAGCCGCGCTCAGTCTCCACGAAGCACGGTAATCGGGTCGACTTTTGTGGCCCGCACGGCGGGAAGAAGAGATGCCAGGGCGCACGCCGTGACAAGCCCGACGACGACCAATGCCAACGTGGTGGGATCCGCGGGCGACACGTCATAGACGAGGCCGCGCAGCACCCGGGTGAGCACGAACGCGCCGGCCACGCCAGCAACGACACCGAGCGCCGCGATCCGCAAGCTCTCACCGACGATCATGCGGACCACCGTGACTCGTGACGCCCCCAGCGCGACGCGAACGCCGATTTCCTGCATTCGCTGGCGCACGGCATAAGCCATCACGCCGTACACGCCAAGCACCGACAATACCAGCGCGGCGCCCGCAAAGATCGCCAGGGCGATCATCGTCAACTGCTGTCGAGCGAACGAGGCGGCGACATGATCTGCCATTCGACGGACGTTGTGTACCGGCTGGTGTCGGTCGACCGACTGGATCGCGGCCCGCACCGCTGCTGCCAACGACGTCGCATCGCTGTCGCTCCGCACGACGAGCGTGGCGTAGCCGATGCCACTGAAGGGGGTGTACACCTGCGGTTCGGCAGCTGCCGTCAGCGTCGTCTGACGTACGTCGCCTACGATGCCGATGATTTCGCGTGCAGCCTGACCGCCCGCTTGAATCAGCAGGCGCGCGCCGATCGGATCGGCATCCGCGAAGTGGCGTCTGGCAAAGGCGAGATTCACGAGCACGACGGGCGGACGGCCCAGCACATCGGACTCGGTGATCGGACGTCCGCGCAGCAACGGAATCCCCAGCGTCTCGAAGTACCTCGACGTGACGTAGCGAAGATACGCGTAGTCGCCTTCCCCGGGCGGCTTTGGCGGACGGCCGACGACGTCGAAGCCAATCTCCCAGTAGCCGTCCCCACCCGTGAGCGGAGGATCCGAGATGAGGGCGGCACTTCGCACGCCCGGGAGGGCGGTCGCGGCATCGACGACCCGTTGGAAGAAGCGCACGGACTCCTCGGTGGTTGGATAGCGGGCATCGGAGAGGCTCAGATCCACGGCGAGCACGCCCGCCGCGCTGAAGCCCGGGTCCACTCCACTCAGGTTGACGAGCGTGCGCACCATCACACCTGCACCGGCGAGCAGTATCAGCGCCATCGCCACTTGGGCCACGCTCAATAGCGACTGGATGGCCCGACGCTCGGCTCCCGCAGAGTGGCTGGGCCCGCTTTCACGAAGGCGGCCCTGCAGATTCCATCGGCCGACGTGCCACGCTGGGGCCATGCTGAACAGCAGTCCGGCCAGCATCGAGACCCCGGCGGTCACGACGAGCACGCGATGGTCGACGGTGATCTCGTGGAGCCGCATGACCGGCAGATCCAGTACGCGCAGTGCGCTGATCGCGACGATCGCGACGCCGACGCCCAGTACGCCGCCGGCCGCGGACAGCATCAGGCTTTCCGTGAGGAGTTGGCGTAAGAGACGCGTGCGGCTCGCGCCGAGTGCGATGCGCATGCCAAGCTCGCGGACGCGTCCGGTCGCGCGCGCGACCAGGAGGCTCCCGATATTGGCGCAGCCGATGATCAGCACAAAGCCGACGGCGGCGACGAGAACCATCGCGATGGTGCGGATGTCGCGCACCACGCTTTCGTGGAGCGGCTCGACGAAGGCATCCCAGCCCTTGTTGGATGCCGGGTACTCGCTCGCGAGACGCAACGCGATGGTGGACATCTGGCTTTGCGCCGCCTCCAGCGTCACGCCGTCGAGCAACCGAGCCACGACGGCGAGGTTGTGCGAGCCTCGGCTGGGAAGCCGCGCGCCGGGATACACACCCAGCGGCATCCACACCTCGGCGAACGTTTCGGACCGGAAGAGCTCGGCCGACAATTGGTACGCGAAGTCGACTGGCATCACTCCGATCACGCGGAACGGTTCGCCGTCCAGATCGATGGAACGTCCGAGCGCCGAGGGATCGCCGCCGAACTGGCTTTGCCAGACGGCGTGGTTAAGAACCACGACCTTGGCGTCAGCCCGATCCTCAGCCTCGGTGAACGAGCGGCCGATCATCGGCGAGACACTCAGCACGTCGAAGAACTCGACGGAGACACGGGCAGCCTGCACGTAGCGCGGCTCGCCGTCACCGGACAGATTGACACTGCGCGGTCTGTAACCCGCGATGGCACTGAACACCGTGCTCTGCTGCTTCCAGTCGAGGAGATTTGGCGGTGAGACGGCATTGCGGAGCAGACCGTAGCCGGTGTGCCGCCCGTGGAGCCGGACGAGCCGATCGGGCTCCCGGTAGGGCAGCGGCTGCAGGACCACGGCGTCAACGACGCTGAACATGGCGCTGGTCGCACCGATGCCGAGCGCGAGTGTTGCCAATGCCACGGCAGTGAAGCCGGGCGCGCGCCGCATCATGCGCAGCGCGAAGCCGGCGTCCTGGCGAAGCTGGTCGGCGTGCTCGCGTGGGGCGGTGTGCAGCAGGTCCCCGATCGTTTCGAGCCATAGGGCGGCGACGCCGAAGACGCCTCCGTGTGCTGCGTCGCGCTGCTGCGCCCTGAACGTGCGCTCCATGTCCCTCCCGTAGGCGTCTCGAAAGTCGGACGGGAGCAGCTTGAGCAGCCGACGGAACCAGCGGGCGTGAGTGTCCGTACGCGGTCCTCTAAATGGCGCAACCATCGTCAGCTCGTGCGCGGCTTCCGGAACAGCAGCTTGGCGCGCGCCTGATCGATCAGCGCCTCCATGCGGCGAGCCTCGGCGATTGCGACGCGACGGCCGTTATCTGAG
Source organism: uncultured Acidobacteriota bacterium (assembly GCA_963802675.1). GTDB lineage: Bacteria > Acidobacteriota > Vicinamibacteria > Vicinamibacterales > UBA2999 > JACCSI01. Next base: position 586,196 of record CAWDJL010000008.1, on the reverse strand, counting down.
AGCCTGTAGTAGCGACGGCGCTCGTCGTCCAGCGCAGGGTCGGGGCGCTCGTCACACTCGACGATGAGGCCGTCCTGCACGAAGCGTTTTATGAGCGCGTACAGTGTGCCGGCACCGAGCCGGACTTTCCCATCGGTGCGCCGATGCACTTCCTTGATGATCGCGTAGCCATGCTTCTCGCCGTCGGCGAGCGCGATGAGAGCGTGGAACATCGGTGGAGTGAGCGGAAGATGACTTTCGGGATCGAAGCTGCGCCGCGACATGGTCCGACGATATAGCGACAGTCGATAGAGTGTCAAGTATTGCGCTATAGTTTGCCGGGGTAAACGGCGCGACCGACTGGCGCCGAGAAACTCGGCCTCGTTCATTCTCGGTCTTGTGCAGCGCCGCGCAAAACCGTGCAGTCATCTTGGGGCTTGGAGGACGTTTCCGACGGACAGGTGGACGGATCGCTGCCGGTGACTGGTCCCCCGCAAGCGGGCGAGTGAGTGACGCGCGCGCTTTACCAGAGTCGACGGCTGTGATGTACTCCACCTCGAATTTTCACTCGAGGTCGCCGCCGAGTTGTCGTCCGGCGGTCTTCGGCATATCGATGATTCGTCACGATTCTTAACGTCAGGAGCAGACCATGCGTTTGGTTGGTCGTCCACGGTTGGCGCTATCCTTCGGAGTCTTCGCACTCGGGGTGGTCGCCAGCAAAAGTGAGGCACAGGTCGGCCCGTTCAGCTTCCAGCTCGCCCCTTACTGCAATGTGCTGACCGTGACAGTCATACCCGTCCCGACAGGGTTCCAAGTCTCGGGCACCGACAACGGTTGTGGCGCGGATCCGCAAGGCACGTTTGGCACAGCCTTCGTGAACGGCGCGGACGTCAAGCTCAGTCTGGTCACCCTCGCCGCCAACGGGCAACCGCGCTATGTCGCCGCGACGATCGATCCAATCGCGGGTACAGGGTCGTGGAGCGATAACGGTGGGTATGGCGGCCAGTTGGTAGCTGTTGGGAGTGTGGCCGGCTCGCCGCTGCCCGCTCCGGCACTGCCAACCGGGCCGCAGGGCACCCCCGGCCCCCAAGGCGCTCCCGGCCCCCAAGGCGCCCCCGGCCCCGAAGGCGCCCCCGGCCCCCAAGGCGCCCCGGGTCCCGAAGGCGTCCCCGGCACTCAAGGCATCCAAGGCGTCCCCGGCCCCCAGGGCGCACCTGGCGCGCCCGGTGCGACCAACGTCGTTGTCCGTAGAGTACAAATCACCTCCACCGGGCTCACGATTGACCTCAACCCTTCCTGCCAGAGTGGCGAGGTCGCAACCGGCGGTGGATTCGCTACGTTTGGGCCCACTAACGGGATCTCCGCCGTCATCAACAGCCCCCAGTCAGGGGGGGGTGATGCAGGAGACGGCAGCGTCCCCAACGGCTGGCGGGTGTCGCTCCTGAACCTGAACAACCAGAATGCGAACTTTGTCGGCTACGTCATCTGCGCCTCGCCGTGACCTGACACCTGTCGAGAGGAAGGGCTGACAACAGGGCGTGAAGATCTCACGATGGCGACCCTTCTGAGCGTCCTGCTTCTGGTGCTGGTCATTGACCAGACGATCAAGCTGCTCGGTACGCATCCGAATCGGCCATCGATCCGTGTCACTCGGCATCCTGGGCTCGGTCCGTCTGGTGCAGGGCAAGATTTGGTCGATGCGGGCGTCGCGAGCGTGGTCGTTACCTGCGGTGTGGATCGTGTGGTTCGCATGTGCTGGCGTATCAGGCGTGATCTGCACCGCGGCTCCGGATTTCGGATTATCGTTCGGTCTGTTGTTGGGCGGCGCCGTCAGCCACGCGATTGAAACGTCGATGCGCGGATCGATCTGTGATTACGTCTGTCTTCGCTTCTGGCCGGCCTTCAACCTCGCGGACGTAGCGCTCGCGGCCGGCGCGATGGGCGTGGCAATCGAGGTCGCATCGGCGGTTTTATGAGACCCACGGCCGGCTCACCCGCACTCGCATCACCTGCGTTTCCACGTTACTTTCGCATCGCCGGCTACTGGGTCAGCTCCTACAAAGTATTCCTGTGCATCGGTATCTACTCGGCCATCCTCTTGAGCGCCTTCGTAGGCGAGCGGTCTGGCCTCTCACCCCTCCGGCTCGGAGCGGGGCTATTGCTCTTTGCGATCGTCGGGCTCATCGGCGCGCGCGGCTACCACCTCGTTGTGAACTTCGGGTTGTACCGAACCACCGGTTTCTCGCTGACGTCGCGAGACCAGATGGAAGGCGGGGGGAGCGTCCTTGGCGGCCTCGTGGTCGTACCGCTGTCGCTTCTGTTCGATTCGATCGTCGGCATTCCCGTCGCTGTCTTCTGGGATCACATGGCCATCGCCATCGCGTTCGGCGGCATGTGGATTCGATTCGGCTGCGTCTCGAACGGCTGTTGCGTCGGCCGCGAGACGAACGGATGGTTCGCACTGTCTCAGCACGATGTCCACGGGGTCTCGAAGCGCCGCATTCCCGCACAGTGGCTCGAGGTCGTGTGGTGGCTCCTGGCCTGCGTGGGTTTGCTGTGGCTGTGGCCACGGCAGCTGCCGGCAGGCTGCTACGCGTTCGCAGTCCTTGGCTGGTACGGACTCGGGCGATTCTGGCTCGAGCCGCTCCGCGAGGACTCGACCGTGCTTTACGGCATGCGGGTCGATCAGGTCGTAGCGGCGTTCATGGCCGTCATCGCAGGCGCGGGATTCCTATGGCGAGCAACCTGACCCGAAACCAGTAGGCCGTCCTTCAAGTCCGCTCAGCCTTTCCACGGTTCTCGACCCCGAGCGTCGGCGTCAATCCGAACTGAACGCGCCTGACGATTCCCTCTGGGTTGATCGCCACCGTCGTGGGCCAGCAGGTGACGCCGTAGAGCCGGGCGATCCGCTGCCCGGGATCTTCGATCAGCGTCAGCGTGAGGTCGTGCTGTCGCCGCGCCTCATCCAACACACTGCGCGGCTCGCCACCGTTCACCGCCAGGACGACCGGAGCGCGGCTGCTTGCATCGGTGCTCAGGCGCTGCAGCCGCAGCAGCTCGCGAACGCAGGGGGCCGACCACGACTGCCAGAAGGCCAGGACGACGTCTCGACCGCGCACTTTGCGGAGGCCGAGCACATGTCCCTCTTCGAGCCGAGGGTCGGGCGCGCGGTCCCCGGATCGTACCGCCAGCCGTAAGGGAAGCGCGCGGGCGGCCGGGGCCGGCAGGAAATGGTGATCCATGGCCCTGGTGAGCTGCTCGACGTCCACGTTGCCCTGCTGCCTCCAGACGAACTCGCCGCGAGCGTTCATGAGGTAGGTCGACGGCGCATTCCTGGCGTCAAAGGTTCGCGTCCATCCGCCGCCGTAGTCCTCCGTGATGAGCAGCCGCACGTGAGAGGGTTCGCTCGGGCGACGGCTCTCGTCCGCGATCGCTGGTCCGTTGGAGCGTTCGACGCGGACGCCCAGGGTCTCCTCGACGTCCTCGGTGCGATTGCGGAACGCTCCGGCCGGCATGACGACAACCAGCGTCGTCGAAAGGTTCGGCGTGCGCATCTCGGCCAGCGCGCGGCCGAGCGCCTGCAGTGGCCTTTCGGGCCGTGGACCGACGAAGTGAATCAGCGCGTTCGTGGTGAGCCCTCCGGCAGGACGAGGATGGGTCAGGACGTTGATATGTGCGGCGATCGAGTCCTCCAGGACGCGAGGTTGAGGAGTCGGGATCCAATGAACTCCGTAAAGCGCCTCCGATAACGGATCGACCACGAGGAATGGCTCGTGGGCGGTGACCTCGCAGCTTCCGGATTCCAGGAAGCCCGGCATGACGCTGATCCTTCCGTCACGATCGATCTGTTCGCCGTCGGCCTTGACGCACACCCCTTTGGCCCAACCCGGGTTTCCCTTGATGGCAGCGGGGATCGCAAACGTAAAGCGATGCGGCTCAATCGGCGAGGACTTTTGTTTGCCAAACCAGGGGATAACGGCACCTCCCGGCGTGATTGCCGGGTTCTCGACCCAGTACCAGGTGTAGCTCTTGATGCGACCGGCAGGGATCCAGCAGTTTAGCGCCGTAAAGTGATTGCCGTCTTCGGTGTACCCGATCTCCATCTGCGGCTGGTAGTGATACGTCGTGTCGATGGCGCCGCGGAGGATGATGCCGTCCGGTGTTATCTCGACTGCCGTAAAGCTTGCCGTGGCCGAGTCGTCGAACTTCTTCAGTGCCTCGTTCAGCCGGCGCCGCGCATCATTCAGCCTGTTGTTCAGGGCTTTCTCCGGCCGCTGATCAGGGTCCTCAGGATTGAAGATCTGGTCTCGTAGCACGTTGAAGGCGTTTCGGACCAAGCCTGTTGCAACGCCCGCGTTCTGGACCGTCAGACCACTATCCGAGCCGTGAATGGACACGGTCTGACTCGCCGGGTCGAAGATCAGGTTCAGGCGCTGGGTGATGATAACGCCGTGAAAGTTCGGTGCGACGCTGGGAGTTGTCGCGTCGATTCTGACGGACAGTTCCATGAAACCGTTCTTGAATTCGACGTCGGCAGCAGCCACCGAGACTCGATACGTGACATCGGGAACATCCGTCTCTACGAGCTTCCGATACTCTCTCAGAAAGTTAAGCAGTGGAACGAATTGAACGAGGAAATACTCCTTGCTTATAGCGGCCGCGAAGTCCGTCGTCTCCGTGTCCAGGAACGCGTTCGTCACAGTCCCCGACGCGCCGGGAGGGGCTGGAGCGCCGGACAGCTGCATCGGGATGGCGATGGCCTGCCCGCCGCCAACCTCCGTGAAATCGAAGAACTGGAAATCCGAGGGAAGGTCCACGATTTCAGGCTTGAACTCGCTCCGGATCGCCGCTCGGATGTGGGCGGTAAGCGCATTCACGTCCGCTGGGGCAAGCCCGGCGAAATCTTTGAAGACAATCTTGCTGTCCTGCGGCGGGACGTCGACCACAAAATCGATGCGTTCACCATTCGGCCTTGTGGCATCCGGTACTTTCTTCGGCCGGACCTGATACGCGACCTGGACCTCCCCGTGAATCGGTTGCGGCAGCGGTCCGGCGCCTGGATCGGGAATGTAGCGCGCCCGGATGACAACGCTGACGATCACCTCGGACGTGGAGCCCAGCGGAAGGCTGATCGTGGGTGTGGAGATCTGAACTTCCACGCGCCCGCGCACCGACCCAGGCGTCGGGACATCGAACCATACTGAGTCGAGATCGACGAGGGAGTCTCGAAATCTGATGGCGGCGCCCGGAGGGGCGTTGGCGGCAAGGTCGGCGCCGGTGACGCGCGGCACTCCTGGACCGTAAACGCTTTGAGCGCTCTGGACCGCGCTGCTGAGCCATTCGGCGAAGTGGCTGGTGGCTGGCTGCAGATAGCCGGGAAGTGCGCCGACGCGAAGGTTTCGGACGGTGTGAGGAAAGCTCGGCGACTGGCCGCTCCCCTCCGCGCCGTTCTGATGCATCGTGGCCAGAAGGCCATTGATCTGCCGCACGGCGACCTGTATCACGGCCTCGTAGTCGCCAGTCAGGTTGTTCGCCATGTCACAACACCTCGATCTTCTCGACGAGATAGTGCCTGCCTAGTCCCGTCTGGAAGGTGGGCACCCTGTTCTGGACGCCGGCCTGGGATGGGAGGCCAGAATTCTGCGCGTAGTCCAGGAAGTAGTACTCCGCGCCCAGAGTGTCGAGGTAGCGGATGTTCCCCTGACCCACGGCGGGATTGATGTCACAGGCTACGAGCAAATCCAGCGGAGCCGGCGCCGAAATGGCGTAGGGAATTGGGCCAAGGACTCTGGCGAGGTCGCCTGGCGGAAGAATCACGCCTTGAGCGATCAGCTTCAGATCGGCGGCTGCGTCCCACGGGTTGCCGCCGGCGCCTACTTGCGAAATGTAGATTCTGTCGAGCGTCAGGCCACTACCGGAGCCCGCGATGGTCATTCTGATCTGCGATCCCGTTCCTGTCACCGTGATCCGCTGAACCAGACACCAGTTGTGCCAATCGGGCTCGGGCGGCTCGGCGCCGAATGCGATATGAAATGCCAGTGGTTTGCCCTGTACGACGTTGGACGGAGGAGATAACACCTCGAGCTTTGGAATCGATTCGTCGTATCCGTTCTTCACGATGTCGAACACTTGATACTCATACGTGCTCCCCGTTTCGACGCCGTCCTCGAACTTCAGCTCTACCGTCTCGTTGCGGGTACTGGAACCCGCCCGTTGCTGGTAGTTTCCGCCTCTCGATGCGAAACAGCTTTCCATTTGTCGACTTCCTGAGCCAGTTGAGCTTGATGTGACTCGTCGTGAACGGAAGCGCGTCCTCGAGCTTAGGAGCCGCCGGCAGCGTCGTCGCTTTGGCTAGATTGGACCCACTGCCAGGTGTGCCGCCGAAGGTAATCGCCTTCACTTGATAGACGAATGTCGTTCCTTCCTTCGACAGCCCTGTCGCGAGAGAGTCGGTAAACATCGTCAGGGTGATGTTGACGGGAATCGGTTCGAGGGTGTCCCCCTCCTCGCCACGCAGAAGCTGGTACCCGGCGGCGCCCGCGGAGCCGATCCAGGTCAGAATGATCTTGTTTTCGTTGCCGACGAAGACCGCTTTGGCTGTTAGGTTGGTCGCGACTGGCAGCGGAGCAGTGCCAACCACGTTCAGGCCGCAGCCGGCGAAGCCAAACACCAAGACGAGAGGAACGAGCAGCAACGGAACGACGACAATGAGAATGAGCCACTCCATACTTGCCTCTGACGCGCGGTAGGTGCGCCGGCCACGGCCGCTGCCGCCGCCGTGAAAAGCTGCCGTCGATCCATAAGTTGTTCGCCTTCGAACCGCGAATGCTAGCACACGGCGGGCAGATGTCTTCGTCCACCGGAATCCCTAAGGCCGAGCTTCTCATCCGTCTGCTCTTAATTCTCATTCTCGCGACGGCGGTCATTCGAGCCAGTCGGCCACTCGCACCATCGGCGATTCAACGACAGCCGATCATCGACGTGCATCTTGATGCCATAGCAGCGACGGACTGGTGACCTCACGCTCGCGATCCGGCAGCCGTCATAATCAGTTCAAGGTTCTCCGGACTCATGAACGCTGGTAACGGACGCGAGCCGGTCATCGCCGAATAGAACTGGTTCGTAGCCTCCTGGTTGCCGCGCAGCGCGGCAAAGAGCTGTTGCATTCGCGTCAAGCCCATGTACGACTTCACGTGCCAGCTGGCAACGTTGGAACCGCCCCCGCCACCGTCACGCCTCTCAGCGTTCGATCGCGTGCTTCACGAACGGCATCCACGGGCCGTCCTGCGTTGCCGGTCACGTGCTCGATGACCAGACCGGGTTGGTGCCGCGGAGTCTGCGCATCGCCATGCCTGAATGGAACTTCCTGCGAGTCATTGACAGGTGTACCCGCCATCGACGCTGACGAGCGCTCCGGTCATGAACGGACAATCGTCAGACAACAGGAACATCACGGCCCTGCCGATCTCGTCGGGCGTTCCAAGACGTTGGATCGGCTGGGCCTTTCGCAGGATCTCGTAAATCTCTTCGACGGGTGTCCCGCTCATCTGATGGAATCGCTGGACGGATGGCCCGACCATCGGGGTATCGATGGTACCTGGGCAGATGCAGTTGACCCTGACGTTGTATTGCGCGTAGTCGATGGCGGTGCTTTTCGTGAGTTGCCCCAGGGCTGCCTTGGTCAGCCCATACACTGCGCTCGATCCCTTGCCGACAAAAACCTGATCCGATCCCATCAGGACAACATTGCCGTACCGCTGCTTTCTCATAACCGGAAGAACTTCCTTCAACACGTAGAATGGCCCTTTCAGATTGATAGACAAGACGCGCTCGAAGTCCTCGATGCTGGTCTCCTCGAGGTTGGCAAAGAGATGGACGCCGGCGGCGATGAACAGCAAGTCGATTCGCCTTTCCTGCGCCACCACCTGTTGAACGCACCGGCGGACCTGACTGTAGTCCTGGACGTCGCACCACTGGAGCAGGCCGTCCGCTGTCTCCTTGGTATCGAGGACATGTGTGCGGACCTCTTCCTGGGCCAGCAACCGCACCACGGCGTTGCCCATGCCGGAGGATCCGCCGACGACCAGTCCAACCTTACCCTTGAACCCACTCGCTCTTTCCATCGCCCGTAGCCTCCTGAGTTCTTGATACGACGTGTCGACTCTCCCGTTGCAGCCCGGACTGATGCTTTGCGCGCCGAGGCTGTGGAGACACGACCACCGAGGGACAGTCGCGCGAGGTGCGTGCGACGGCCGGTGATGCGCATGGGGCGAAGAAGCTGAGGCTCGCGGCCCCCTCAGTGACGCAACATGGTAGTTGACGGGCTCCGCGAAACCTCGACGTCGCTCAGTTGGCGCGGAGCCCGATTACGGCTCATCAGCGCTCGGTCCGTAGATCTGCGGGACGGTGGATCCCATCGGGCGCAGGTACGTCGAGATCTGCCCCCGATGGTGCACGATGTCGAAGAGGAAACTCCACGCCATCCGTGACGCCGGCCGCTGTCTGCCGAACAACTCGAGCGTGCCGTCCCATCGTTCGGCGGGCAACGCCTTCCACCGCCGGATGATCTCCTCACTCTGCTTCTCGTAGATGCCGAGCAGCTCCTTCATCGTGGCCGGCGCGGGCGGGAGCGTCCACTCGACCTTGCCGGTCTCGAGCGCGTCGATGATCATCCCTTCCTCGCAGGCGATCTGCCATGCGATTTCGCTCGCGGTGCGAGACTTCGGATCGGGACGGTAGTCGGAGCCTTCTGGAATTCGAGCGATCACGTTGCGGGTCGTTTTCGACTCGTTCTCCCAGAACTTGGTGAAGAGCGCTCGTTCCTCCATGCCATCCCTCCTGGGCAGGTTCCTGACTCAATCGTGAACGGCGTGGTTCAGGCGCAGTTGCATTTCAGTCGAAGGGCGGAAGCCCATCGTGGTGTAGACGGACCGGCCTTCGTCGCTGGCGTGCAGCGACACCAGCGAGAAGGACTCGCGTCGGCACCATGCCACCATTTCCTCCAACAGCAGGCGCGCGAGGCCCTGGCGGCGATGCCCCGGCTCGGTGAACATGTTGACAATCCAGGGACGCTCCGGCCGCGTGACGTACATCTGCGGCTGAAACGGCAGAATCAGGATGCCCCCGCCGGCGACGACTCGGCCCTCGACCTCGACGAACCAGCCGCGATAGGTACCGGCCGCGAAATGGTGGCCGAAGAACTGGGTGGACGCGCGCTCCATTTCCGCGAGCTCCACCGGATCGGTATGGCCCATGTCTTCGTACATCCGCCGCCGGTGCCGGATCACGATCGCAAGCTCCTCTGGACGGGCTTCGCGAACGACGTAACGTGTCATGCCGCGATCATAATCGCCCTGAAACCTAGAGTTTGTCCGTGCGCCACACTCTGGACATGACTTGGATGAAGCTCACGATCTGATCGTCCCACACGTCCCACGAGTGCCCAAACGGCGAGACCTCCCGATACTCGTACGGAATTTTGCGCTTCGTGAGTCGTTCGACAAACCTGCGGCTGTCGGTCACAAACAGATCCTGGTTCCCGCACGCCAGGTAGAGCCGGGGGACCGACTCGAGTGGGATGGCATCCACAAGCATCGCGGGATCTCGCTCGAGGCGTTCGGGCGTTCCCGGCGCACCGAATCCCTGTTGCTCGCGAGCCTTCATGTCCATGTCGGGCGACTGTCTCGAGATGAGAAATGGCGCACTCATCGCCCCAACCGAACCAAAGAGCTGAGGGTGCTTCAGGCCCAGCAACATCGCACCCCATCCACCCATGGAGACGCCGGCCACGGCACGACCCTGTCGCGAGGCGACTGTGCGGTAGTGCTTATCCACGCACGCGATCAGATCCTTGACCACGAAATCCTCATACCGCGCCGCCGGATCCGAAACACTGTTGATATACCAGCTCTCGCCGGCACTCGGCGTCACGATGATCAGTTCTTGTGAGGCTTGTTCGACGAACCACGGACGCGTCGTGAAGATTGTGTGGTCCTGGCCACCTCCGTGAAGGAGGTAAAGAACCGGGTATCGCTTCTCTGACCGTGGATAGGTCGACGGCAGGAGGACGGCGATGGGGACCGTTTTACCAAGAGATGCGCTTGGGACCTGGACGATTGCGGCCGCGACGCTGGCGGCCGAAGGGTTCGGTTGATTGGCCGCACGGATTGGAGTCGACAAGAAGCCGCAGGCCGCGGCGACGGCAATCGCAGTTCGCATACCAGGTGCCCTCCGCTACTGTTCCGTGGTGCCGCCGATGCTAGCCCAGAACAGGTAAGATGCGGGCGGTTGGCCTGGCCTGGAGTCATCACATGCACAGCCGATACATCTCACTCTTCGCTCTCGGCGCTGGCGTTGTCGTGCTTCTCGTGGCAACGTCACGCGCGCAGCAGCCCGCTGGCGACGTCGCCATCGACCCCGACGACATCGGCGGCGTCGTCACCGGCCCCAGCGGTCCCGAGGCCGGCGTCTGGGTGATCGCCGAAACCCGCGAGCTACCGGTCCGCTACATCAAGAGCGTCGTCACCGACGACCGCGGGCGGTTCGTCGTGCCGGACTTGCCGCCCGCGACCTACACCGTCTGGGCGCGAGGGTATGCCCTGGTCGACAGCGACAAGGCAACCGTGAAGCCAGGTCAGCGTCTCGCGATCGCTGCAAAGGTGGCCCCAAACGACGCCGCTGCCGCGCACTATTACCCGGCCATCTATTGGTACGCGATGCTCAAGATCCCCGCAGCCGATCAATTCGGCGGCAAGAGCAGCATCCCTGCGCGGTTGTCACAGAACCAGTGGATTGCAGCCATGAAGAACACAGGCTGCATCGGCTGCCATCAGCTCGGTCAACTGTCCACGCGCACGATTCCATCGGCGCTCGGCACGTTCGCCTCAGGCGCTGATGCGTGGAAACGAAGAGTGCAGTCGGGTCAATCGGGGCAGCAGATGCTCAACCAGTTGAACAACCTCGGCGACCTGTCGTTCGCCAGCTTCGGTGACTGGACCGATCGCATTGCCAAGGGCGAACTTCCCTCTGGCAAGCCGCAGCGGCCGCAAGGCGTGGAGCGAAACATCGTCGTCACGCTGCGTGATTGGATGACCGAGAAGCACTATCTGCACGACCTCATTGCGAGCGATCGGCGGCACCCGACCGTGAACGCCTACGGGCCACTGTACGGATCACCTGAGTACAGCTCGGACCTGCTGCCGATCTTGGATCCGGTGAAGAACGTGGCGACGACGTTCAAGGGACCGGTGAGAGATCCCGAGATGCCGCTCAATCTCGGCCCTGGACACGCGGCTGCACTCGACCCAGTCCAGCCGTCGCCCTACTGGGGCAGCGAGCGCATCTGGGAGACGCGCGTCAACAATCACAACTCGATGTTCGGACGCGACGGCCGGCTGTGGCTTGCGGCGTCGGTGCGCGGCAACGACAATCCCGCCTGGTGCCGGGCAGGCTCGGATCATCCGTCGGCCAAAGCGTTTCCCATGGATCGGGCCGTCCGCCATGTCGCGATGCTGGACCCGAAGACGATGAAGTACACGTTCATCGAGACGTGCTATTCCACGCACCATCCACAGTTTGGCTACGACGCAAACGACACGTTGTGGACGAGTGGTGGCGGACCGGTCGTGGGTTGGCTGAATACCAAGATGTTCGATGCGACGGGCGACGCGGCGAAGTCGCAGGGATGGACGGCGCTCATCCTCGACACGAATGGCAATGGAAAGCGCGACGCCTACACGGAGCCCGATCAGCCACCAGACCCCACCAAGGATCGGCGCGTCAACTCGCCGTTCTATGCCGTGATGCCGAGTCCTGTTGATGGTTCCATCTGGGGATCGACGCTCGGCTATCCCGGCGCCGTCGTGCGGCTGTCGCCGGGTTCGAATCCACCCGAGACTGCGCTCGCCGAGGTCTACACCGTTCCGGCGCCAGGCTTCGCCGCGCGCGGCGCCGACATCGACAGCAAGGGCGTCGTGTGGGTGTCACTGGGCAGCGGCCACATCGGCAGCTTCGATCGACGCAAATGCAAGGCGCCACTCAACGGGCCCAACGCGACCGGCGATCACTGTCCCGAGGGTTGGTCGTTTTACAAGTATCCGGGTCCCGGTTTTCAGGGCATTGGTGAGAACAGCGCGGAGTCGAGCTATTACACCTGGGTGGATCAGCACGACACACTTGGCTTGGGGAACGATGTGCCGATGTCCACCGGGAATCTGAACGACGGGCTCATCGCCTATGCCAACGGACGCATGGTGGTGCTGCGCGTGCCGTATCCGATCGGGTTCTACGCCAAGGGCTTCGACGGCCGCATCGACGATCCCAAAGCGGGCTGGAAAGGCCGAGGTCTCTGGGCCGCCAATGGGGATCGCACGCCGTGGTTGATCGAGGGCGGCAAAGGCACCAGGCCACTGGCAGCACATTTTCAGCTGCGTCCAAATCCGTTGGCCAAGTGAGCGCGTGGCAGAAAACAGGGTCAACCCCGAGGCCGCAGAGGATCGACTGCACAACGTGCGCCGAGAACTGGCACAGGCGGCCCGACGCACGACGCTGGCGGCGATGACGGCCTCGATCGGACATGAGATCAACCAGCCGCTCACCGCGATTGCTGCCAATGCCCAGGCGAGCTTGCGATGGCTCCGCAGCCCGGAGCCCAATGTTGGCGAGGTGCTAGAGTCACTGGAGCAGATCGTCCGCGATGTCAAGCGCGCCAGCGACATCATCGAAAACCTCCGCGCCATGCTCCGCGAGGATGGTCAAGAAGGGATGCCGCTCGACGCCAATGATCTCGTGCGCGATGTGCTTGCGCTGGTTGATGGCGAGCTCGACGGTCACGGAATCCACGTGGAGACGGAATTGCGCGAAGACCTTCCGACCATTGTCGGTGAGCGCGTACCCCTGCAACAGGTCCTTCTCAATTTGATCGTGAATGCGATCGAGGCGATGAGTTCGGTGACGGATCGCGCGCGCCGGTTGTCGGTCAAAACAGACGTGCACGAATCCGACTGCATCCTGATTACCGTGACCGACGAGGGACCAGGTATCGACCCCCAGCACATGAAGCGAATCTTCGATGCATTGTTCACGACCAAGCCGCACGGTCTGGGAATGGGACTTTCCATCTGTCAGTCAATCGTTGGTGCGCATGGCGGGCGGCTCTGGGCTGCGCCCGGGACGCCACATGGATCGACATTTCGCGTCCAGCTACCAATCGGGCAGTAATGCCCAACCTCTCTGAGCGGGCGAGCGGTCGGCAGCGAGTGCCTCGCGAACCGCGCCCGCGCATCGTGTTGGCCGACGACTATCCACCGCTTCTGCTGGCCTGGCGGCGCTTGCTGCAGCCGTTGTACGACGTGGTCGGCGAAGCATCCGACGGGCGAGCGCTCCTCGAAACGGCGGTCGCGCTCGAACCTGACGTGATCGTCATCGATTTGACCATGCCCGAGTTGAATGGCCTTGACGGCTGCCGCGCAATCAAGCGCGCGATCTCGCAAACGAAGATTGTGCTCGTGACGGCTGCCGCCGATCCGCGGGTTGTCCAAGCGGCGTTTCATGCCGGGGCGTCGGCCTTTGTCCGAAAGGAGTCAGCCGGGGATGACCTGCTGACGGCGATCCAAAGTGTCTTGGCCGGCGAGACGTACTGCTCGGTGTTTCCCGGAACGAGAAACGCTCGCTGAACGGCGGAGCGTCTCGAAGGACGCTTTCGCGCCGTGCCGATCAGCCGCGCCCCAGCATCGCGAGCGCCCGATCGGCTGCCAGCACGCCGCGGTACTGCGCCTCCTCGAACAGCGGCAGCCCGCTCACGTCGGAATGTGCGTAGAGGAGGCGATCGCGTGCCGCTTGCATCGCGCGCCAGGCCGGATCGGCCAGCAGGCCGGGCGTCGGCCGAATCATGGCGTGGCCGAGCCGCATGATGTCCACGCGCGTGACGCAGTCGCGAATGTCGGGATGAGCGCGGCTCAGGTCCGCGAGCATCTGGTCTCGCAGCGTCTCCCAGTTCTGGGCCAGCAGCCACTGCCGCGCGGTATTCGCGGGTTGGTGCGCCAGCGCCCAGTAATACGTCCACACGGTGCGCGGCACGTGGCGCCGTAGCTGCTGGTGAGTCGCGACGACATAGCCAAGCGACTGCGAGTCGTAGATCACGTTGTCCCACGCAACCGGGAAGCCGGTCTCGCGTGGCCAGCGATCGAGCGTCACGTTTGCGGTAAACCACGGGGAGTAGGTTACCCGCACTGGGGGCGCGCCTTCGACGATGCGCGTGGCGACCAGCAGGGGCGCCGCGACGATCACGAGGTCTGCGAGCCACTCCGTGTCCGTGGTCAGCACTCGAAAACGCTTGCCACGCCGTTCGACACGGTAAGTGAGCTGCCCGGCGTGGACGCGTGGACCGATCTGCTCGAGCAACCGGCGCACGATCCAGCCGTTGCCTTCGGGCCATGTCAGCAGGTCTTGGTCGTCGCCTTCTCGCGCGGCGAAGTAGAGCAGTCCGGCCCACGCGGAGACGTCCGACGACAGTGCACCGTAGTCGTCACGGCACGCGTAGTCGACGATCCAGCGAAGGTAGGCCGAATCGAGCCGCTCGCGATCCAGCCACGCAGCCATCGACAGGGAATCCTCAACCGGCGGGGTCGCCCCATCACTCCCGGCCGCGGTCGGAATCGTGAACCGCCCAGTCGAGCGATACGTCGCAATGCGCTCGTCGAAACGCGCAAATTGATCGCGGTCGCGTTGTGTGGGACCCACCGCCGGGTCCAGTCCCTCCTGCCAGCGGCCGTGAATGAACAGCCGTTCGCGCGGCGCATGCACCAGGTGGCGCTCGTCCCACCGCACTCCATCGAAGACTCCGAGATCGGTGAACAGCTCACGTACGAGGCTGGCTGCGCGGCCAGGGACCGGAACGTAGTGTGCGGCCCACGGAAACGCCGCCACTTCGTTTTCGCCCCAGCGTGCGTTGCCACCGACGGTCGGCTCCATCTCGAGCACGACGAAGTCAGGCATCCCTCGCTTGGCGAGCCGCCAGGCCGCCGAGAGGCCGGCAATGCCGCCGCCGACGATCACGACCGGTGACGTTCGCGTTCGTCGAGGTGCGGGAAACCGCGCGCCATCACGCAATTGATGACCGAGCACGTGCGACTCATTGACGAAGCCACCATCGATGCGCCGCCCGCTCTTCTGTACGAGGCCGACGAGCGCAGCGGAGAGAAACCCGCGACGCGATAGCCGCGTCACCGGTTGATGGTGGCCCATTCGCGTTCGTAGTAGCGAACCAGCGCCTGGGTATGCAACCGATTCGTTTCGACCGGCACGCGGGTCATGTCGCGTGGGAAGTCGAACATCTCGCGGATGGTGGCGAGGGTGAGAAAGCGCAGATCCGACGGCAGGGTCGAGGCGACTGCCGGAGCCGTTCGGCCCGCCAGGACGAAGCCCCATTCGCCGAACGACGGCACATACACGTGATAAGGCGCGACCTCGAGTCCCGCCTGTTCGAGGGTCGACACGATGCACCAGTACCGACTGACGGGCAAACAGCGGCGAGGTCGCCTGCACGACGAAGGTGGCATCGGGCGCGAGCCGGTTCAGCAGCATCCGGTAGAACGTCGTCGTGTACAGCTTGCCGAGCGAGAAGTTGGAGGGGTCCGGGAAGTCCAGCACCGCGAAATCGAATCGGTCACTCGACGTGTCGAGCCACGTAAAGGCATCGTCGTTCACGACGCGCACCCGACGGTCTGTGAGCGCCCCGTGGTTCAGCCGGCGCAAGTCGGGATGCGTCGAGAAGAGGCGCGTCATCTCGGGATCGAGATCGACCAGCGTCACGCGTTCCACGTTTCCATGGCGAAGCACCTCGCGCAGGGCCAGGCCATCGCCGCCGCCGAGGATGAGCACGCTGCGAGCGGAGGAAATCGCCGCGAGCCCGGGGTGCACGAGCGCCTCGTGGTAGCGGTATTCGTCCCGGGAGCTGAATTGCAGATTCGAGTTCAGAAACAGACGGAGATCGTCATTCCACGCCGTCATCACAATCCGCTGATAAGGCGTCGTTCGCGCCAGGATGATCTCGTCGGCGTAGAGGTTCTCCTCCGCCAGATCGAGGATGGCGTTCGCCCGCCAGAGACCGACGCCGAGCAGCGCCAGGGCCGCGACGCAGATGCCCTGAAGGATGCGCGGCGCACGGAGCGACCGGCGAAGAATCACCGTCGTCCACAACGCGACGGCGACGTTGATGGCGCCAAAGAGCATCGGCGCGCGCACGAGTCCGAGTCGAGGCACCAAGACGATGGGAAAGAGCACCGATGCTCCCAGCGCGCCGAGATAGTCGAAGGTCAGGACGTTGGCAACCACGTCCTTGAACTCGAAGCGGTCGCGCAGCAGGCGCATGAGCAGCGGAATCTCGAGACCGACCAGGATGCCCACGATCAGCACGAGGACGTACAGCAGCAGCCGGAACCCATCGGTGTAGGCGAAGGCGAGAAAGAGCAGTGCGGAGGAAAACCCGCCGACGAGACCGACCATGATCTCGATGAGGACGAACCGCGTCGCGAGCCCACGCGCGATGAATCGTGAAAGCCACGATCCGATGCCCATGGCGAAGAGGTAGGTGCCGATGACCGTCGAGAACTGTGTCACGCTGTCGCCGAGCAGATAGCTGGCCAGCGCGCCTGCGACCAGCTCGTAGATGAGCCCGCAGGCGGCGATCAACAGGACGGTCGTCAGCAGCGCCGCGGTCACGGATGCCTCGTTCCTAGGGCCCTAGCGCCGTGTTCACGGGCCTCAAATGATCGCGGCGGCGATGATGATCGACATGCCGAGCGCGATCGCACCGATCAGAATCGCCAGCGCCGTGTTGTGCTCGTCGATGATTTCCTTCCACAGCGTATACGGCGTCAATCGATCGATGGCGAGAAACGACACGAGAAAGACGGTGATACCGAGCAGGGCGAAGACTACCGCGGCGATCAAATTCGGTACAAGGGTCTCGGGCATCGGTCACTTCCCTCCGAACAGGCGTGGCGAACCGCTGTAGATGGCCCGGTAAGCCGCGGGGTTGTCGCGAATCGACCGGGGGACGTTTCCGACCAGTGCCGCACGGGTGGCGAACCAGCCCCGCGTGTCGGCGACCAGGGCGCTGCTGACGACCATCAGACCAAGCAGGAAGAAGGCGGCACGAATCATCGGCTAGCTCCCGTAGTCGCTTTCTTGCAGCCGTCGCTGCTCGAAGGACCCCATCCTGAGCGTGACCACGAGAGGCGGCACGAGCAGCAGCAAGAACGCCAGGCCGTACGGCAGGAGCGAGGGGACATCGCGGCGAACGTGAATGGCATATGTTACCGGCTGACCAGCCGTCTCTCCTTCGGGTTCGACCCGCACGTAGTATTCCCCTGCCGGGACACGCGGCAGGAGCAGTCGGCCCTGCTGGCTGCCTTCCGTCCACGGGCCGTCGCTGTCCGAGCCGGAGTAGAAACTCAACTCCCGTCCAACATTCCATGCTGTGCCCGAGTCGGCGTTGATGAGCGCGAGATCGAAGTGCAGCCAGGCGTTTCGGAGATTGGCATTGAGCGCAATCTCCACGGTCCCGGGTTCGCGCAACGCGAAGGCGTCGGTCACCAAGGCCGACTCCGCGACGTCCGGCGAAAACACGTACTGGCGGGAAAGAACCGGTTCGCGATCCGCCGTGAGTTGACGGCCGATGAACATCAACAAGAGGAGCGCAGCGAGCAGGCCGAAGGCACGATAGGTGAAGGCGAGCCGCTTCTTGTGCGGATTCGGCTGGTTTGCAAAGACCCCCGACTGGCGTGGCGGGTCGCCAGGCACCGAAAACGCCTTCCAAATGTCTTCCGGGTCCGTGTAGATACCGAGCGACCACGTCGTCTCGTTGGCGGTGCCCTCACTCGACAAGAGATACGGCGCAGCGGCGTAGTCACTGACCACGACCGGCTCCTCGACGCGGACCCGCCAGGGAAACTCGCCGAGGACGAAGTCGGTGCGAGCGATGGCGCTCTGAAAATGATGGTAGACACGGCCACGATGCCGGACCTTGGGCCTCTTCCGCTCGATCAGCTCCGGAAGCTCACGAACTGTCCGGACATCGTTCCAATGGCCCTCGTAGGTGCTGAAGTAACGAAACCCTCGGTACGGATTGAACAGGACGTACTCATCCCAGCTGTAGCGCTCGCCGTCGACCTCGATCGATCGACGTTGGAAACCGATCACCTCCCAGGGGTGACCATCCCAGGTGCCCCGGCTTCCCAGCGCTATTGCCGGAGTAATCGACTCCCGAAGCGCCGCCGTCTGGAGCACGTGGACGTTGGGGTCGCGCGGATCGAGGACCGCCCCACAGCTCGTGCACGCAACCGTTCGCGTATGCTGAAGCGCTCGCAGCTCGACTGCTGCACCACAATTGCCGCAGTTGAAGCCGCGCGTGGCCGGGGCCTTCCCGCTTACCATCCTTCGTACGCTCGCACGTTGCGCAACGCGAGGTCGTCGTAGTCGACGAACCGTCCGACGAAGAGCAGTGGTGGAGTGTCGCTGTAGTCGATCGTCGCGAACGTCAGGTCGTGTCCGCGCAGGTCGGCGAACAAGACATCGGTCTTGTCCCAGTATTCGAATGGCAGTTCGCCTTCGACGCCGACGTAGCGCGCCTGCGTCAAGGTCGTGACCTGCAACGGTCGATCTGCCCAGTCATACCGGTAACCGACGCTCAATTTCTCGGCTGATGGAAGAGTCGTTGGCGGCGTGACGAGTGCCGAAACCGCGTACTCGGCCTGGGCATCGGACAGCCATCCGCTGGAGCCGTCGGCAAACGCCAGGTGCCACTCGTTCCACCCGCCCTCGTCGTGCTCGTAGACGATGCGGCCGATCACGCTGAACGACCGGCCGTCGAACCGGCCCTCGGTTCCGAGCAGGATTGGTGAACTGTCGGGCGGCAAATCGCTCACTTTGCCCATCGCTTCGAGGTCGACGTCATGCCGCACGACCACCGATCGGCAGCTGTCGCAGACGGTTTGAACCGCGCTCGACCAGCGGAACGTGATCGGCGCGTTGCAGTTGGGGCAGCGGCCGGCCGGGCCTCTCATGCTCGTACCGGGGCTCGCGTAGGTTCGCTCGATGGAACGCACCGATGTCTGTTCGGCGCCAAGAACCTCCGCCAGCACGCCCGCAGCGTCCACGTCAGGCCGCGGACGGCAGCAGAACACGTTGACACAAATGGATCCAAACTCCGGAAACGTGTGACACGCCAGATGGGATTCGGCGAGCACGACGAAACCAGTGATTCCGCCCGGTGCGGGGAACGTGTGCCACACCGGCGCGGCCACCGACGTGAGGTGAAGATCCGCGATCAGCCGATCGAACAGTCTCTGCAGGCGCGTCAGGTCTCGCAACACGTCGGGCTGACAACCGTAGGCCTCGATGATCCATTCCGTGCCGTGCATGCTGCGATGAATTATATTGCCGCAGCCTGCTCGTGACCACGTCACCCATCGACATCGGACGGCTCCTGGATGAAGGTCGATTGGGCGTCTATCAAGCGCAAGTCGTCGCGCTCACCGCGCTGACGATCATGTTCGACGGCGCTGATATTCAACTCCTCGCGTTTGCCATTCCCTCGATGATGCAGGACTGGGGCGTGTCGCGTCCAAGTTTTGCACCCGTTCTGGCGGCGAGCCTGGTGGGCATGATGATAGGCGGCGCACTGTCAGGCCTGGCCGGCGATCGCCTCGGTCGCAAGTTCGCCTTGACGGCCAGCGTCCTGGGATTTGGCATCTTCACGCTGTCGACGGTCGCGGTGAACGATATGTTCGCGCTCGGAGTGCTCCGGTTCTTGACCGGACTCGGATTGGGCGGCGCGATTCCCAACGCGGCCGCCCTGACCGCGGAGTATGTGCCGCCTCGTCGGCGGCCGCTGGCCGTCACTTTGACGATTGTCTGCGTCCCGGTCGGTGGGACAATCGCCGGACTCGTGGCAGCCCCACTGCTTCCCGCGTTTGGATGGCGGGCCCTGTTTCTCGTCGGCGGTGTCGCGCCGATTCTGGTGGCGATGCTCCTTGTGTGGCTGCTGCCGGAATCACCGCGCTTTCTTGTGCGCCACCCGAATCGCTGGCCGCAGTTGCGGACCGTTCTGCATCGCCTCGGCCACTCGTTGCCGAGCGGAACGGTCTTTGCCGACGCAACAGACCAGTCCCGAGGACGCGCGTCGATTGGCGCACTACTGTCGCGAGACTTCGCCCACGATACGGCGGCCCTCTGGGGTGCGTTCAGCTTCTGCTTGCTCGCCGTTTATCTGGCTTTCAACTGGGTGCCGGCCACGCTGACGAGCACGGGCCTCGATATGGCGACCGCGAGCCGTGGACTAGCCGCATTCAACTTCGGCGGCATCGCCGGCGCCATCGTCGGTGCACTGATGACGACGCGCCTCGGGTCGAAGGTGACGCTGGCCGTCCTGGCGATCGGTGCGGCGGCGGCTGCATCGATCACAGCGGTCATGCCGATCGGCGCCGGCGCCTCGGCGCTGCCCGTCATCGCCATGCTCGCCATCATCGGCGCGCTGGTGAACGGTACCCAAGTGGGGCTCTACGCGCTGGCGACGCACATCTATCCAACGACCCTTCGCGCGACTGGCGTCGGCACGGCCCTATCAGTCGGCCGCTTGGGGGCGGTCGCTAGTACCTACCTTGGCGCCTGGGCGCTCGATGCCGGGGGGACGCCGTTGTTCTTTGCGTCGGTCGCGCTGGCAATGGTGGTGGCGATGGGGTCGGTTGTCCTGCTTCGCAACCACCTGCCGAAAGCGGCGTAGTGGCTTGGAACAACTGTAATGACTACTCGCCGGCGCGCTTTGGACTTCCGCCACGGATAGTGTTTTGTGACTCGTGGCTTCCGGCTTTAGCCGGAAGATCGGTTCACTTTGTCGGCTTGCGCGAGTCGAAATCGAGACGATTGAGCGGCACATCCCAGTGCGCCACCAGAATCTCGAACCGGCGTTGTTCTTCGCGGTCGAACTTCGCGCGATCGGGATAGAGCTTGGCAATGAACTCCTCGTTGGTGGGCGTCGTGGGCGCATTCGGCGGCACCACAAGCTCCACCGCAAATGTCCAGTCGCCACGGCCGTCGCCATGGAACTCCGGCACGAAGGTGCGCACTGAACGATACTGCCCGGCTTTCTCGCGGGCCTTGAGCAGCGGATAGTGATTGCGCTGAAACAGATCGAGGAACTCGTCCTGGAAGCCCCACTTGACGGTGTAGAAGTACCAGGTGATCTTCGGCTCGGTAGCCGCCTGTTTGGGCGGCGCCTGAGCGCCCATGGTCAGCGATCCAAGCAGGATGATCGCACTGACGCCACTCATCATTCGTTGTCTCATGAATCGGCTCCTCTGTATTGGCTGTGTGGCGAATCATAGCGGCTCGTGCAAGCCTCATATAATCACGGGATGACGGTCGAGATGGTGGGGCGGCCGGGACGAGATCTGGTTGAGGCCGGCATCGCCGATCTGGCCCGAGGGAGACAGTCGGTGCCGGCGTTGCTCGTCGCCATCGGCGCTCCACGCCTGCGTCGACTCGGTCTCGCGATACCGGAGGGGCCGGCTTGTCCCGAGCACCTCCTGTATGCGCTGTTGGCCGGCGACGACTCCAACGCTGCCCACAGTCGCTACAACGCTTTGATTCGTCGCCTCGTGAGTTTCGAGCGCGCTCTCCCATGCGAGAGTTAGCCGACGCGGATCGGATTCACCAATTCATGCGCGCGCTTGGAGAAAGGGCATCGGCGCCGTGCCAGATCTTCTTCACGGGCGGCGCCACGGCCGTGCTCCTGGGGTGGAGGAACACGACGATCGACGTGGATATCAAACTGCTCCCCGACCGCGATGAAGTCTTGAGAGCCATTCCGGTCCTCAAAGACAACCTGCGTCTCAACGTCGAACTGGCCGCTCCCGACGACTTCATTCCTGTTCGCAGCGGGTGGGAGGAAAGGAGTCCGTTTGTGACTCAGGAGGGACGCATCACGTTTCGGCATTTCGATCTGGTGGCACAGGCGCTTGCGAAAATCGAGCGAGGGCACCACCAGGATGTGGCCGATGTGCGTGTCATGATGGAGCGCGGCCTGGTGACCGCCGACCAGCTTCGCCACGAGTTCGCGGCAATCGAATCGACGCTGTATCGCTACCCGGCAGTGGACCCCGAAGCGTTCAGGCGAGCGGTAGCGGAGGTCACGGGCCTATAGCCAGCCCTTCTGCCTCGCCAGACGCGTCGCCTCGATTCGGTTGCTCACGCCCAGCTTGGAGATCGCTTCGGACAGATAGTTGCGCACCGTCCCTTCCGACAGGTGCAGGCGTTCGGCGATGTCGGCACTCGCCAGACCCTCCTCGGCGGCACGCAGAATCTGGCGCTCACGATCGGTCAGCGGATCGCTCTCGCCCCAGGCATCTTGCGCCAGCTGCGGATCGACGACCCGCAGCCCTCGATGTACGCTTCGAATCACATCGGCCAGCTTCTCGGCGGGCGCGTCCTTGAGCAGATAACCTGACGCGCCGGCTTCGAGCGCGCGCCGGAGGTAACCCGGTCGGGCGAACGTGGTGAGAATGATCACCCGCGGGCGGCCGCCGAGCCCGGTTTTCCGGAGTTCGGCCGCCAGCTCGAGTCCCGTGACGAGCGGCATCTCAATGTCGGTCAGCACGACGTCCGGCTGAGTTCGCGCGACCAGTGCCAGCGCTTCGCGTCCATCGCGCGCTTTGCCCACGACCTCGATGTCCTGCTCGATATCGAGGAGCGCGGCCAACGCGCCGAGCACCATACTCTGATCTTCGGCGATGAGGACTCGAATGGGAGACACGGTAAGGATGGCCGGCTAGTAGCCTGTCACAGCGGAATGCCTACCGGCCCCGGCGCGCTTCGGACTTCCGCCTGAAGGCGGAAGCCACGGATCGCTTCGGACTTCCGCCTGAAGGCGGAAGCCACGGATATTGCGGAAGCCACGGATATTGTTCTGACTCGTGGCTTCCGGCTTTAGCCGGAAGACCGGAGGCGCGGTAGTGAATCAACTGATACACCCCACTAGAGTGACGGCGTCAGTGAAAGCGGCACTTTGATATGAAGCCGAGTGCCGCGGTCAGTTTCGCGCTGCAAGACGCCACCGAGCGCCTGGATGCGCTCACGCATCCCTTTCAATCCATTGCCGAACGGAACATCGCCGCCTCGTCCGTTGTCTTCGACTTCCATGAGGACGGAGCCGTCGCGGGCATAGAAGCGAATGTGACACGTCGTGGCCGCGGCGTGCCGAATCACGTTGGTCGTGGCTTCTCGAAGCGCGAACGACAGCGCGGTTTCCTGGGCGGTGTCGAGCGGCACCGATCGCGCGTCGATGGTGGCGTCGATCCCGGCAGTCACGAGCGACCGTCGAACGTTCTCCATCTCGCTCAGCAGGCCGGAGGATCGATAGCCCGTGATCGCCTCACGAACCTCTTTCAAACCTTCACGAGCGATTCGCTCGACTTCGGCCATCTCCTGCAGTGCGCGAGCCGAATCGCGCGGCATCAGCTTCTGCGCCAGCTCGGTCTTCAGCACGACCACAGAAAGCGTGTGACCGAGGAGATCGTGCAGGTCGCGTGCAATCCGCTCGCGTTCGGCAACCTTCGCGAGCCGCTCGACCTCGGCTTGCGCCAGACGCAGCTTGGCGTTCCCAGACTCAGTGACGGCCGCTTGTATGCAGACGGCCCCAACGAGGGCCGAGATGACCGTCGCCGGGATCAAGAACCAGGTCGGCAGGTCGAGCAGGAACCACGCCACTGCGGCTAGCGCCACCTGGCAGACGAGCGCAAACGCCGCCTGACGTGCGGGGAGCGCCGCGCCGAGTAGCGCCGAGCCGTAGATGAAGAAACAGGACGCAGGGGGGTTGCGGGCGCCAAAGATAACGGCAAGGGCATCGAGGGCGCCGACGATCCAAAGGATTCGTCGGCCACGGACAAAATGGCCGCCGAGGTGAAGGGCGAGGAACACCGGGTACGCCCCCACCATCGCCCAAGTCTCGAGTGCGCTCAGCGCGGGGTGGAATGCCGCAAACAGAAACGGAAGGGAGTAGATAAGCCAGGCGTACGGCTCCCATCCCAACCGGCGCAGGCTCGTGATCACTCCGCGCGCCATCGTCCCGCTCAGCATACTCGCGCTGGCCCCGTTGGTCATCGGCCTGGATGCCACGGCCCGGGCGAGGTGTCGGTGAGGTGATTGACGTCGAGCTGTCGGCCGCCTAGATACACCGACACGACGCTTCGATAGGCGCCCACGTGCTCCGTAGGATCTGCCTCGAGCACCACGAGGTCCGCGACGGCACCAGTCGTGACACGCCCGAGCGTTGATTGACCAAGTCGATCCGCGGCGCGCGACGTCGCCGACTTCAACACCTCGCCTAGCGGCAGGCCCGCCTGGGCGAGCAGTTCGAGCTCACGAACCAGCGACACACCGTGGAACGTCACGGGGTTTCCGGCGTCCGATCCGGCCAGGATGGGCACGCCCGCCCGGATGGCCCGTGCTGTCTGCTCGAGGGAGGCTGCTAAGGCTGCATTGCGACGGTCTGTTGCGGGTCCATCGGTCAAGAGCGACGCGATTGGTGACTGGGCACCACGGAGGCTTTGCAAAATGGAAGGAAGCGCCAGTTTCCTCGCGAGGTCGTCTTCCCCGGCGACGCTCCTGCGCTTCCAGCCCCAGTCCAGGACGACGTTCGTCGGAGTGAACGTGACCCTCTTGGCCGCCATCATCGCGATGGTCTCATCGGTGAGCCCGCGAGACGTGTGCTCGACGCCATTGGCGCCCGCATCGATGGCCAGCCGCACGTCCTCATCGGTGCCGACGTGGACGGTCGTTCGCATCTTGCGCGACCGGGCTTCTTGCATGGCTGCGCGAAACACTTCCTCGCGGAGCCGTGGCAAGGGACGATCCTTGAATCCGGGTTCGAGCACGAGCTTCACTAGATCAACCCGTGCGCGATCGAGTGCCGCGATCGCTGCACGAGCCTCTTCGGGTGTCTCCACCTGCCGCGTGAGCTGCTCGGCAAGCCCTGGGAGGAACCCAAAGAGCTCGCTGGGATGACCACCACGGGCGGTGACCGACGGCCCTGCGAAGAAGGTCCGCGGCGCCCGGTGTTCGGCTGCCGCCACGGCGGCGGCGAGCGACCGCATCGTGGCGAGATCATCGGTAAGCGATACCACGGAGGTCACACCTGCCGCGAGCGCGGCGCCGAAATCGTGCGCCATGCGGTCGTCGGTTTGCTCCACGGGTGCGAGGCCGGTTCCACCAGAGCCGCCCCAGTGCACGTGTGAATCGAAGAGACCGGGGATCAGGTAACGCCCACCGAGGTCGTCGACGGTTGCCCCCTCCGGTAGCGGCACGCGGGCATCGTCCAGCGACACATCCGTGATGCGGTGCTCGCGGATCGTGACCCGGGCATTGACGATGCGCCCGCCCAGACCGTCGAGCACGGTCGCTCCGCGAAGCACCAGAACTTGTCCGGCGGCGGCGCCGGGCTCGATGCGGCGCGCGCCCGGCAGCTCGCCCATCCGAAACGAGGGGGCGGCAAACGCCGCGACGCCGAGCATCAACGTAAACGCCGTCGCGATCAGTGCGAGAGACTTGCGCGGAATCGGGTCCGTCCCTTCCCACCGAAAGAGCATCGAGTTCAAGACGATGCCGACCACGCCGACCCCGAGGAGCACGGCCAGCGACCCTGCGATGGACATCAAACCTTCGCCGCGCACGATGACGCTGGAATAGGCATCGACCAGATAGGTCGTCGGCAGGAAACGCGCGAACCGTTTAACGCCGTCGGGCAACAAGGCAAACGGTAGTGCCGAACCCGACAGGAACATCAGCGGAAAGAACAGGAGATTGGAAATCGCGGGTGCCGTCCGGATGTCGCGCGCGGTGCTCCCGACGAGCAGCCCCATCGGAATGAGCGCGCAGGCCCCGCAGGCGAACACACCCGCGAGTGCGAACCAGGAGCCAACCATCTCAACGCCGAAGATCGCTCTGGCGAGCAGCATCAGCGTCACTAGAGAAAGGAAGCCGGTCATCAGCGCGGTCACGCCGTGCGCAAGCACGACGGCTGTGGGTGATACGGGTGTCACGTGGAGCCGGCGCAGGAGTCCCTCCTCTCGTTGTTGAACGAGCGGCAACGCGACGCCGAACAACGCTCCCGACATCAGCGTCGTCGTCAGCAGGCCCGGCATCATGTAGGCCGTCGCGCGGGCGTCGCCGCGGGCCATCACGAAGCCGAACAGCAGGAGGAACCCGAGTGGGAAGGCCGTCATCCAGAAGATCGCGGTCTTGGATCGGCGAATCTCGATGAGTTGGGCGCGGACGAGTGCAAGCACACTGCGAAGCAACATGGTCAGACCTCGGATGCGGTGGGTGAGGGGGAGGAATGAGCCGCCGGGCCCACGAGCTGAAGGTAAACGTCTTCGAGCGTCGGACGTTTCAAACGCAGGTCGTCGAGGCGCGCACCCGAAGCGCGAAGCGATTCGGCGAGACCGACGATGGCGGACGTCGGATCGGCGGTCCGGTACCTGAACAGCGAGCCGTCCGGCCCTTCGAAGGTGGCTCCTGGAACGAGCCCCATCGCGTCGACCGGCCCAGAGACGGCCACCCAAAGCGTGGAGTTGCCCGCGCCGCGCGCCAGTAGCTCCAGAGGCGTGCCGTCGGCGACGACTTCTCCAGCCGAGAGAATCAGGACACGGTCGGCGAGCGCCTCGACCTCGTCGAGGTAGTGCGACGAGAGGAGGATCGTCTTGCCTTCACGCCTGAGTGTTCTCAGGATGTCGTGAATCTGCCGACGCGCGACCGGGTCGAGCCCAGAGGTGGGCTCGTCGAGGATGAAGAGATCGGGGTCGTGCAGCATCGCCAGTGCGATGGCCAAGCGCTGGCGCTGGCCACCGGACAGCGTGCGAACCAATGCCTTTGCCTTGTCGACGAGATCGACGCGTGAAAGCACGTCGCTCGAGGACAGCGACCGGGGATAGAGCGCGGCATAGAGCCGAAGCGTTTCGGTGACCGTCAACTCCGGCACGAACGCGGTGGTTTGGAGTTGCACGCCGATGCGGGCGCGGAGCTCGGCGGGGGCGTGGCTGGGATCCAGACCGAGCACGGCCACCGTTCCAGAGGAGGCGGTGCGCAGCCCTTCGAGGATTTCGACGAGGGTCGTCTTGCCGGCGCCGTTCGGACCGAGCAGGCCGACAATTTGTCCGCGGCCGTCGATCGAGAGGTCAATGCCTCGAAGTGCGTGGACGGGTCCGTAGGACTTGCGGAGCGCGCGAACGTCGATCGCATTCATCGTGAGTGCATTTTCGCCGCACGATGAGGGGAACGGTAGTGATGTGTGTCACGAGTTCAGGTGACGTTTGTCACATCAGGGTACGAACTACAAACTAGTCTGATAAACTAGTTGGATGGAAATCGAGGACATTGGGGCGTTTGAGGCGAAGACCCGGCTGTCGGAGCTGCTGGACCACGTCGCGCGAGGCCGGCGCTACCGCATCACCAAGCGCGGCAAGCCGGTTGCCGAACTCCGGCCCGTCGAGAGCGCAGACCGCCGTCCAGCCTTCGGGCGTGACCGCGGGCGTGTGACCATGAGTGCCGATTTCGACAAGCCGTTGCCCGATTTCGAAGACTACCGTTGAATCTTCTGCTCGACACCCACGCGTGGCTCTGGTTTGCGATGGGTGATCGCCGCCTGAGCCGGGCCGCGCGGGCGGCGATGGAGGCGGAAGACGCGACGCTCTACGTCAGCGCCGCGAGCGTTTGGGAGATGGCCATCAAGGCGGGTCTGCGACACCTTTCGCTTCCTGATACCGTCCACGCGTACGTGCGAGAGAAAGTCGACGAGGGGTATCGCGTCCTGCCCATTACCTGGGCGGAGGCGGCCGCCGTCGAACGGTTGCCGTTTCATCATCGTGATCCGTTCGACCGCCTGTTGGTTGCTCACGCGATGACGGAGGGCTGGCCTCTGGTGACTCGCGACCGCGTCTTTCGGAGATACGGCATAAAAGTGATCTGGTGAGTGCATCACACTCCGACGCGAAAACCTGCCGACCACTCAACGGCTGCAGGAGGCCAGCGCCGCGTTGAGCTCAGTGGCTGATGCGCCGCTGGAGATCCTGGAGTTGGATCCCACACCACGTTCTCTATTGGGGCAGTAGTCAGTTTTCAGTTATCAGTTGCCAGTCGACGCCGGTAACGTCCCTGCGGTCACCGTCTGCGAATCCGCTCCGTCTCACGCGAGGCGTCGGCCGACCATGTCCGAAACGTCAGCTCGGCGGATCCAATCTGCAGCACATCGCCGTCGCGTAGCGGCTGTGGCGCCGTAATGGGCGTCTGACGGACGGAGGTGCCATTCGTGCTGTTCAGATCTTCCACCAGCACCCGACCCGTCAGGCCATCGACGAAGATCCGCGCGTGTCGACGAGAAACACCCGTCTCATTGAGCCAGATGCTGCACTCCGGGTGACGGCCCACGACGTTATCGCCGTCGGTCAACGGGAACGTTCGGTCTCTCCACTGAATCCAGAAGCGCGCACCGGTCCGCGGCCCTGGCCGCCGGCTGCGGTCCTCCTCGATGGCGTCGGCACAGAACGCATACCCGACGCCGTGCACCGTCCGGATGTACCGCGGCTGCTGTGCGGCGTCGCCGAGGGCGCGGCGAATCTCCCCAATCACGACGTTCAGATTGGCGTCGATCACATGGGCATCCGGCCAGACCAAGCTGAGCAGTTCGCCCTTGGAGACGACGTCGGGTCGCCGCGTGATGAGCGCACACAACAGCTGAAAGGCCTTGGAGGACAGGTGAAGCTCGGTCTCGTCACGGAAGACCTGCCTGGCGGGCGGATTGACGACAAAGGGTCCGAATCGAACGATCACGTCAAACACTACGGAAGCCTTGGAACTTCCTTAAGACTGCGGTTCGTAATTTCGCCATAGTGAGCGCTGACGGCCCGAGAGGCCTTGAAAGATGTCTAGGCACATGACTCCGCATCGGCGAACCCCTGGCGCTGACGCGGGCCGAAGGCCCGCCCGAGATCTGATTGATGCGGTCCTGTCAAACATGCGGCAAAACGTCGAGCAGCTCAAGTACTCAGTGCTGGCCCCCAGCCGCTACGTCGTTTACCTCCATCCCAGCGAATACGCGCGCCTCGAAGGCGTTGTTCCGATACTCCAGCAGGAAACCGGCCGCGCGCTCACCGAAGCGCTCGACGCATTGAACCGCCGGTCGATTCTCGACCGCTACGCCGGGCGAGTGTTCGGCAACCGCCGGCCGCCCGTACAGAACGCCGGGCGAGAGTGGCAAGTCGAGTTCGTGCCCGACCCTGATGGTGACCTGAACGAGGGCGACATCCTCGTCGATTCCGAGTTGCTCCTACCGCAGGTCCCCGCGCTTGGCGCCGGCGCCCGGACTCGCCGAATCACGACCGTGCACGCAGGGCCGCACACGACGTTGCGAGAGCGCACAGTCGAGAGCCAGCCGGCGACGGCGCAGCGGTTCGCACGGATCGCCTACGAAGACAATGCCGGGCGGCACGCACATGACGTCGTCAAGGACTCCGTCACGATTGGCCGAGGGGGGGTCGCATATCCCGTTGACGTTCGGATTGTTTCGTCGGTCGACGTGTCACGCGAGCACGCGCGGATCCGGCGCGATCCGCAGTCGGGCCTGTTCTATCTGATCGATCTGAGCTCCCTGGGCACGACCCTCAACGGCCGCCATGTGCCGCGCGGCTTCGACGACAGCGAGGGCACCAAACGTGAGAACGGTCTCGAAACGTTGTTGCCACCGCAGGCTCGCATCGGCTTAGCGGACACCGTTTATCTCGACTTTGACGCGCCGAGCTAGACCGATGGAGCTGTTGCTCTGGGCTCGTTTCGTGATGCTGCTGGCGCTTGCTGCCGTCGTGGCGTGCTATCTCTGGGTCGACATGGCGGGTGACGCGTAGGGCATTGTTCGATGCGATCAACCCACACGATCGCGGCCGCCGGTCTCACCAACCCCGGTCTTCTGCGCGAGGTCAACGAAGACCGGTTTCACGTGGACGTTGCACGTGGGATCTTCGCCGTGGTCGACGGCGTTGGCGGACAGGCCGCGGGGGGACGGGCGGCAGACGTGGCGCTCATGATGCTGCGAACCCGCCTCGAGCGCGAGACAGGTCCCGTGAGCGATCGAATCCGCGAGTCGATCACGATCGCAAACAACGAAATCCATCGCCTTGCCGCCGGTCGACCGGAATGGACGGGGATGGCGTGCGTCCTCACCGTCGCCCTCGTGGAGAACGGCCACGCAGTGGTTGGTCATGTCGGCGATACGCGTCTCTACAAACTGCGAGATGATCACATCGAAAAGATCACACGCGATCACTCGCCGATCGGCGAGCGTGAAGACGCCAACGAATTGTCCGAAGCCGAGGCGATGCGGCATCCGCGGCGCAACGAGGTGTATCGCGATGTTGGGTCCGAGCGCCACGAGCCGTGCGACCCCGAGTTTGTCGACATCGAGCGCGTTTCGTTCGAGCCGGATGCCGCGCTCCTGATGTGCAGCGATGGTTTGACCGACCTGGTGCCTGCCGGCGACATCAAACGCATCGTGACGCAGTTGGCCGGCAATCCGGACGCCGTGGTACGGGCGCTCGTCGCCGCCGCGAATGCAGCCGGTGGGAAGGACAACATTACGGCGGTGTATGTCGAAGGAGAGCATTTCGCGCACCGCTCGGTTTCCGATCGCGATCGGTCCGGGCCACGGCGTCTCCGGCAAGCCGCGCTGGTCTTCGTGGTGGCGTTGAGCGTTGTCCTCGTGCCGGCGGATTTCCGGCAGCCGCTGTCTGGTGCGGTTGTCAGACCGATGGCGTCCGGGCCTGGCGCCGAAGTGGTCCGTCCCAGATGAGTCGATCAGTGCGGCGATTGCGCGCGCCACGCCGATGTCGCAAGTGATTGTCGAACCTGGGGAGTACCGCGAACAGCTTCACCTCAAGAGTGGAGTCCGGGTGGTCAGCCGTGTTCCCCGCGCCGCGACAATTCGGTTGCCCGCGACCGCCTCTGACGAGAACCCGGCAGTGGTCGCGACCGGGCTCGCGTCCGCCGAACTGGTGGGCTTCCGTATCGTCGGCGATGCGGCGACGCCGCTCGGGACCGGACTGTTGGTTCGCAATTCGTCGGTATCCATCGTTGATGTCGAAATTACAGGTGCCTCGCGCACCGCGGTCGACTTCGCCGAAGGATCCGGGGCCGGGCTGGTGGCCAGCGAGATCCACGACAACCCGGGTGCCGCAGTGGCCATCGGGCCCGGTGCGTCTCCGCGGATCGCCCACAACACATTCGGGCGCAATGGTCTGGGCGAGCAGGGGGCGCCGACACTGATCATCGAACGGGGTGCGTTCCCCCGGTTCCAACGGAACGTTTTTCACGGTGTCCGCGCCGATGCGCTTGGGGCCATGGACGACGCGATGCGGCTGGCGCTGATGCGCGACAACTGGTTCGTGGGCGCGGGGCACGCGACGCGTTCAACGGCCGCAAACCGCGTTGTTGAGCGAGGCAAATGATGGCGACGGTGTTCAACAGGGTGGGCCCGTACGAGATTGTCGAGGAAATCGGCCGTGGCGGCATGGCCGTCGTCTTCCTCGCACGGGATACGCGGACAGACGCGCGCCTGGCGCTGAAACTGGTGCCGCAAGGAACCGATCGGGAAGCTCGCGAGGTGCTCGAAGCGGAGCAGTGGGGTGCGGAGCTCCAGAAACAGTTCTGTCAGATCAGCTCGCATGTGCCCTTCGTCTACGAACACGGCCTCGAGTCCGGCTACTTCTACGTCGCGATGGAGTACCTCGAGGGCGAAAACCTGTCCGACCTGATCAGCCGAGGCCCGGTGCCTGTCGCGCGTGCCGTGGCGGCGGCGATTGAGCTGTGCCGGTTTCTGGAGGATGCGCACCGCTTCGAGGCCACCATTGGCGCTCGACAGCTACGCAGGTTGCTGCACGGCGACCTCAAGCCGCGCAACGTGCGCCTGACGCCGGACGGGCACGTCAAGGTGCTGGACTTTGGCATTGCCAAGGCCCTGTCGCTCAGTCGCAAGGTGACGCGCAACGACTTCGGCAGCATGGCGTACCTGTCGCCGGAGCGTCTCGAGTCTGGTGAAGTCGATGGCTATTCCGACTACTGGGCCGTCGGCGTCTTGCTTCACGAGATGCTCAGCGGCACGCCGCCTTTCCAGGCGCCCGATACCCATCGATTGGAACGGCTGATTCTGGCGCGTTGTCCACCGCCAGTTCTCAATGGGAACTGTCCGGTTCAGGTGCAGGCGGTTGTGGCCAAGCTGCTCGCACCGGACCCCTCCGCGCGTTATGGGGATGCCCAAGGGATCCGCGAGGATCTCGAGCGTGCCGTGTCGGGGCAAGAGACGATGGCCGAGGGCGAGGGTTGGCCGGCGCGCGCACATGATGAGGCGGCGACGCGCCGAACACGTCCACTCGCGGAAACGGAACCGGACGCCACGCGCCGCACGTCGCCACCTTCGGCATCCCCGCCGGTCGTGATACCGCCGATTCCCGGCGCGGCGATATCACCGGCTCCTGGATCAGCGAAGCCACCACCGGCGGCGGCGACGGTGGTTGCGCCGGCTGGTTCTGGCGGCGGTTCTCATGCTGGTGCTCGGAAACCTCGCGAGTGAGATGTCGATTGCCAGCGATGCCAGACGAGTGGCGGCGTCGATCCCGACCCGTTCGTTGGATCAACTCGCCGACGCCTGGGACGAACATGAGCAGCTGGCTCGACGAAGTCGCCGCAATTCTGGCGTGAGAGAACTCGAACGGTCGCTCACCGACCAAACGAAGGCGCTTGCTAGTGCCGTCATCGAGGATTATCGCAGCCCACTACCCTCGGTTCGCGAAGCGCAGTGGCGTGTGGCACGGGCGGCACTCGCGCGCGCCGTTGCGGCGTCGCCAAGGGATCAGCACCTGAAAGCGTTGCTCCGATATTGCGACGGGCATCTGCATCGAATCAACGGCGAGGCGAGGAAAGCGAGAAAACAGATCACCGCACAGCAGGAGCTGACGGCGGCGGTTGGGGCTTTTCGCGAAGCCGCAGAGCTGAGACCGGGCTGGCCGGATCCGTTTCTGGGCCTCGCTCGCACCTTCATCTACGGCCTGGAGGATGTCGATCGGGGCGCAGATGCGTTGACGCAAGCCGAACGCAACGGCTACGCACCCGCGAACCGCGAGACGGCGCAGCTCGGGGACGGCTACCGGTTGCGCGCCGAGACGCTCGCGCGCAATGCGCGACACGTGGCCGGCCTGTCGCAAGAGCACGACTATTTGTCCAAGGCTGCAGACGCCTATCGCCAGGCGATTGCCCACTATGCCAGGGCGGGTGATTACGGCAACGTTCCCAGAAACCTCGGCCTGTCGCAACGTCGACTCGACCAGGTCCTCCAGCGGATCTCGGAGCTCGATGGGTCGGCCGCGAAGGAGTTTCTGGTTAAGGACGCAATCGCGACGCGCGTTCCAGAGACGCGGTGATGGGCGTCACGTATACAACAACCGTCGATCGCCAGCTTCGGAGCGCGCCACTGGCCACCGGCCCATTGGCGGCGCGGCATCTCTTGCTGCCGATCACATCGCTGGTCGCCGTACTGGCAATTGCGCTGGCCTATGAAGGTCAGGCTCGCACCGCACTACCTGCTGACTCCACGTCGAACTATGCGAGGCTGATCAATCTCAACGCCATTGGCAAGGCAGAAGATCTCGAACAACCACTTGCAACGGTCTTCGACAACAATCCGGACCGGCGCCTGGCTGCCCGAGTGCTTTTCGAACACCTCCGGTCGATTCGGGCGGACGGCGGGACCGTGTCCAACGTGGGGACTCTTGCGACAGCAACCGTGACTGCTGAGACCATCGAGCGAACGCCAGGCTTGGTCACATATCGCGAGCGGCTCCTGACAGCTCGTGCGAGGCGTGCCGGAGCGCTGGCCCCACGCGCGCTGCCCGCCCTGACCGCCGATGATCTCGCGGCGCTGAAGCCGCAACTCATCGTTCGGACTCCAGACGCGTTCAGGTGGGAGACCTTGACGGTTGCAATGACGTATCTTGCGTCCTTTTACGTCGTGATCCTTTTCTGGCGGCTGATCGGTGTTCGTGGCGACGGTCTCTTGCTCGCGGCAGTTCACTTGCTCACCGCCGTCGGCTTCGCCGTGATGCTCGCACGTCCCGACCCACTTCGCGATGTGATGCTGGTGGTGCGCTACACGCAAGGCGTGGTGCTGGGCCTTGGCGCCATGGTGGTCGTCTCGCGCGTTGATTTTCGCAGAGCCGCGCTGCTGAAGTTCAGCTACATCCCGCTGCTCATGGCTTTGTTCCTGTCGATTGTCTTGATGGCCTTCGGCGATGGACCGGGACACAGCACTGCCAAGGTGAACCTTGGTCCGGTCCAGCCGATCGAGGCGATCCGGTTGTTGCTCGCGCTGTTTCTCGCGGGCTACTTCGCGCGACGTTGGGAGTTGTTGCGTCAGGTTCCCAGCACGACGCTGGGGTCGTATCGCGTGCCCCGGTGGCTCCACCTCCCACGCCCCGACTACGCATTGCCGGTTCTCGTGGGCGTTGGAGCGGCGCTCGTGCTGTTCTTCCTTCAGAAGGATCTCGGCCCGGCGCTGCTTCTGTCCTGCGGCTTTCTTGCGATGTATGCGATTGCCACCGCACGAAGCGGGATGGCAATCGCCGGGTTCATGCTCCTGATCGCCGGCTTCTATGCGGGCTATCGAATGAACGTTTCGACCACGCTCGCAAACCGCGTCAGCATGTGGCAGTCGCCGTGGGACAACGCCGTCTTCGGAGGCGATCAAGTGGCGCAATCGATCTGGTCGTTGTCAACGGGCGGGTTCTTCGGCACGGGGCTCGGGTTCGGCGACACACGATACGTGCCCGCAGGCTCGACCGATCTCGTGCTTGCCGCCATCGGCGAGGAGCTTGGCACAGCCGGTCTCCTGGCGATCGCGTTGGTGTATGGCCTGTTGACGATGCGAGGATTGCGGATTGGCTTGAGGGCCGCGAACGACTACGGCTTCTTTCTCGCCACGGCGGTCACGCTGTTCCTGATCGTTCCGGTCCTCGTGATGACCGCCGGCGTGCTTGGCGTCACACCGCTGACTGGGGTCGTGACACCGTTTCTGAGTTATGGCGGCTCGGCGATGGTTGCAAACTTTGCGGCGCTCGGAATGTTGATGAGCATCCAAGCCAATGCAGGGCGGGTAGGGCAGGTTGGTCGAATCGAGGCATCGGAGCCATTTCGCGTGGCCACCAGGTATCTGGGCGGCGGGCTCGCTGTGGCGGCCGTCGCGTTGATCGCTCTCGCTCTCGACATCCAGGTGCTTCGTGCGGACGAGTATGTGGTGAAGCCTCATCTGAGCATGCAGGGCGACGGCGTCCGCCGCTATCAGTACAACCCGCGGGTGCTGGACGTGGCGCGCATGATTCCACGGGGCACCATCTATGACCGGCACGGTCTTCCGCTTGCCACGAGCGAAGCATCTGTCGTACTCGAGTCACGAGACGCGCTGCGCGACCTGACGACCGTGCCGGATCCGACCTGTCGGCCGCCGATCGAACGGTGTTACCCCCTCGGCGGAGCGGCCTTTCATGTACTGGGGCAGCAGACGAGGCGCGAGAACTGGAGCGCCTCGAATACGTCCTACCTCGAACGCGATGCGGAGTCGCGGCTCCGTGGATTTCAGGACTACGCAACCAACGTGGCCTCGACCGACGCGACGGGACGTCCCGCGGCCACCGTGCGGCGCGACTACCGCGAGCTGCTGCCGCTCTTGCGTCATCGTCGCGATCGCAGTCATCCGGCGGTCACGCGCCTGCTGGCGACCAAGCACGATCTGCAGGTGACGCTCGATGCCCGTTTTCAGTATCGGGTGGCCACGATTCTCTCGGAGTACGCGCGAAAGTCAGCCAGCGGCAAGGCGGCGGCCATCGTAATCGATGCAGACACCGGGCACTTGCTGGCCGCGGTCAGCTATCCATGGCCCGGGATACGTGATGGCGATGAGGGAGGGACAGTCGCGGCCGATGCGATGCTCGATCGCGCGAGATACGGCCTGTATCCTCCCGGTTCAACCTTCAAGCTGGTGACCGCCGCGGCCGCCCTTCGGCTCGGTGAGGAATGGAGCAATCAGACGTTCATGTGCTCGCTGCTTCGTGATGGTCGCGTGGGCGCCCAGATTCCGGGGTGGAAGCGGCCCGTCCGAGACGACGTCCTGGATAAGCGTCCGCACGGCAAGATCAGCATGCACGATGGCGTCGTGCACTCGTGCAATGCCTACTTCGCTCAACTTGCGGTTCGTCTGGGGCCCGGGCCGATCGCAGAGACGGCCACCCGCCTCGGGATCTCGGTGAGCCCGTCGAACTCGATACAAGATCTGCGTGGGACCCTGGCGCACGCTGGATACGGCCAGGGCGCGGTGGTGGCAACGCCGCTTCGGATGGCGCGCGTGGCCGCGGCCATTGCAAGCGGCGGTGTGCTGCACGACGTGCGACTGGAGTCCGATCGCTCGAGGCCGACGGCAACCGACCGGCTGCTGCCAGCCGACGAAGCCGCGCGGCTGGCGCGCTATATGCGGGATGCCGTGGTCAGTGGTTCCGGTCGCCGGCTCAAGGATCACTCATGGCGCATTGCCGGCAAAACCGGCACCGGCGAAGTATCAGGGTCGCCGTCGCATGCCTGGTTCGTGGGCTTCGCGCCTTACGGTCCGGCCACCAGGCGAATCGCCTTCGCCGTGATCATCGAGAATGCCGGATACGGTGGCCTGGCGGCGGCGCCTGCGGCTGGCGAAATCGTGAGCGCAGCCGCTGCGTCTGGGCTCATTCAGTAGCGGATTCCCGATGAACATCCTCAGCAAGGCTCGCAAGCTCGAGACCATCATCGCGCGCACCGTCAACGATGCCGCCCAACGGGTGGCACCGTCGGGCTCGCGTGAGCCCCTGGAGCTGGTGCACGCGATTCTCGATGCGGTCGAGGAGGAAGTGCAGCCCGCGGGCCGAGGGACACACGTGTTTCCGTTCAACCGGCTCAAGATCTCGGTGGTTGCACCCTCTCGCGAGGTGCGCGCTCGGCTCGAAGCGGTCGTTGACGGATCGCCCACACTGCGGGACCGAGTGCTCGATCGTCTTCATGGGGTGGGGTGTGACGTCACGGATCTCAGCGCCAGAGTCTCGTATGTCTCGAAGGCGGCGGCCGATTGGCAGCACCCACAGTTTCGCGTGGAGTTCGTCCGTGCCCCGCAAGTCAGTCCCTCAGGTCCGCCAGCGCCGCAACTGAGGCGACGGCTCGAGCTGGCTGTGGTCAGCGGAACGGTTGAGACGTCTGCGAGCGCATTCACTCAGACGCGAACGGACATCGGCCGATGTGCTGAGGTGCGCGACGATCGACATCGACTGATCAGAACCAATCACGTGGTGTTCTTGGACGATGGCGCGAAGGTCAACGAATCGGTGTCTCGTTGTCACGCGCACGTCGCGTATCAAGAATCCTCAGGCGACTACCGCGTGTACGACGACCGCAGCGCCCACGGAACTGGTGTGCTCAGGAACGGGCGTACCATCCTCGTGGCACCCGGAACCCGTGGCGTCCGTCTGCAGTCGGGCGATGAGATCGTGTTGGGAGAAGCGCGACTGCGTGTGACGATCTCATCGTCAACGCCGCGCTGAATCCTCGTCCAGCGAGTTGTCGATGGCATCTGAGGACGCTCGCTCCCGGCGGGCCAGCCAGATGAACGGGATCGCCAGCGCCTGAACGACGGCGGTGCCGAGATAGGAAATTGGATAGCCCCAGATGTCCGCGGTCTTGCCTAGGATTGGTTGAATGGCCACTGCGCCACTCGATCCGAGCATCGAGTCGAACGAAAGCACCGTGGCGCGCTCTTTCGAAGCGATCAGACCGTTGATGTAGGCCTGACGTACGGGAGTGAGCGCCGCAAACATCAACCCCCACAACACGAGCAGCGCAATGACCGTCCAGAAGTGCGGGACAAGTCCGATGAGGGCGAGCAGAATGACGCTGATCACCGTGCCCCAGAGCAGCACGGAGGTCCGCCGGCCGAAAGAGCCGACCAATATGCGGGACGAGAAGGCCGCCCGCAATCTGCGCTCCGGCGACGATGGCGGCCGCCAGTCCGGCGACAGCATAGGCTCGTTGGTCGCCGTACAGGTCCAACAGATATGGTTGCATTGCGTAAAACGCGTAGATCGTCACGCCCCCGGTGAACGGCGCGGCCAGCATCACCCAGCGCACTGGAGGGTTGGCGAGTCCGTGCTCGACGGAGCCGCGCACGACGCTTTTGACTTCCTGGATGGGGTGTTTGCTGTGGCTCGGCGTGAACCCCATGTCTTGCATCATTGCCCAGGCACAGCCGAAGGTGAGGACAAGCGCGATCGCACGCAGGATGTAGGGAACGCCAAGGTTGGTCGCCTGCGCGATGACCCCTCCCGCGACCGATCCGCCGAGCATCGCAATGCCCTCGACGATTTCGCCTTTGGCCAGCACCGACTCCAGCGTTCCGCCTTCTCGCTAAGTAGCCACTGGACGTCAGAGCATCGACCAGCCACGCCTCGAAGGCGCCAGAGAAGAACGTGAAGCCGAGCCCGAGCAACGCGGACGCCAGCGCCCACGCCCAAAACGGTGCCGAGACGCGCCACATGAGGAGATAGAGCAGCGTCGAGAGGGCCAGTGTGAACGTACCCAGCAGATACGACGTTCGCCGGCCGCGTGTGTCGGCGATCACACCGGTCGGTACCTCGAAAAGCACCATTCCAGCGGTGAAGAACGCGTTGGCCGCAAAGGCCTGCGTGTTGTTCAGTCCGGCATCGAGCAGAAAGAGGGTGTTGATGCCCCAGATGAACGAAGCCGCCAGCGTCTGCAGGGCGAGCAGGACCAGGTAGGTCTTCTGTATCCTCCGAGATTCGGGGTTCATCCGGCGCCGTGGGCAACTCCTAAATGAAGTCTATCGAACACAACGCTAAGATGGACTCTGTCGCCATTGCATCCATGTCATCCGAGGCCGAATCCCGCACCATCATCGCCGGGAAGTACCGCCTGATCCGTGAGATCGGCAGCGGCGGCATGGCCACGGTCTACTTCGCCTACGACCTCAAGCACCAGCGCCAGGTCGCCGTCAAGGTGATGAAACCCGAGCTGGCCAGTGCCATCGGCCACGACCGGTTTCTCCGTGAGATCGAGATAGTCGCACGATTGAATCACCCGCATGTGCTCCCACTCTTCGATTCGGGTGCAGACGCGGGGCGGCTGTTCTACGTGATGCCATATATCAGCGGGGACTCGCTGCGAGCGCGATTGGACCGCGAGAAACAGCTGGATCTGTCCGAGGTCGTTCGGCTCACACGCGAGATTGCCAGCGCGCTTGGCCACTCGCACCGGCACGGTCTCGTGCATCGAGACATCAAGCCCGAAAACATTCTGCTGGCGGACGGCATCGCCCTGGTCGCCGACTTTGGTGTTGCTCGAGCGATCCACGCGTCCGACGACACCGATCGCACCCAGGTGTCCACCGGACTGGGGATGATGATCGGTACGCCGCGCTACATGAGCCCCGAGCAAGTGGTCGGCGGGACCGTCGACGGCCGAACCGACGTCTATGCGCTGGCCTGCGTCGTGTTCGAAATGTTGGCGGGTCGCCCGCCCTTCGTGGCCAGTGCGCGAGATCAGCTGATCCGGCTGCACCTGACGGGGACGCCACCCGCGCTCTCGGATTTGCTGGCCGGAATTCCAAGCGGGGTGTCCGCGACTGTTGCACGGGCGCTGGCAAAGGACGTTAGCGATCGCTACACAACCGTGACCGATTTTGCCGCGGCGCTGAATACAGAAGCTGGAGGATCACGAACCCCGACGCCGACACCGTTTCGAGAAAAGCCCAATCGACTTCCCAGACCGCGGTCGCGCTTCGTGGGACGCTATCAGGAGCTGGCCGACTGCGCGGCGCTCTTGATGGAGAGCAGGTTGGTCACGCTGACCGGCATCGGAGGCTCCGGCAAGACACGGCTTGCGGTCAAGCTTGCGGAGCGGCTGTCGTCACGCTTTTCGGATGGCGTGTACTTTGCCGACCTGTCGCCGATTCAGGATCCGGATCGCGTGGCGCGAGCCGTCGCCGTTGCCGTTGATTTGACGATCGACGAACAGGCGGATGCGCGGGATTCCCTTACACGCCATCTGCAGGGCAAAGAGGTCCTCTTGGTGCTCGACAACTGCGAGCACTTCCTGGCTTCGTGCGCAGACCTGGTGGACCATCTCCTCCCTTCGACAGACCAGGTCCACATCATTGCGACCAGTCGCGAAGCGCTTGGCGTGGAAGGCGAACGCGTGTTTGCCGTCAGGTCCCTCGCGCTCCCGGCGGCCGACGCCGGAGCCAACCTCGCGTCCGTGCAGTCGTCGGAGGCAGTCGCGCTCTTCCTCGATCGCGCGAGGCTCGTGGTGCCTGGTTTCTCGGTCAACGCTGAAAATGCCGCGCCAATCGCTGAGATTTGTCGGCGACTCGATGGCATCCCGCTGGCCATCGAGCTCGCCGCCGCACGTGTGAAAGTCTTGTCGGTCGAACAGATCCGCTCCAAGCTCGATGACCGATTTCGGCTATTGACCGATGGCAGCCGCTCTGCCGTGCCACGCCACCAGACGCTCCTGGCCACGATCCAGTGGAGCTACGACCAGTTATCCGACGAGGAGCAGCAGCTCATTCGTCAACTCTCGGTCTTCGCCGGCGGTTGGACGCTGCCCAATGTCAAGCCGATTGTCTCCGGCGACGCCGACGAGTTCGGGCTGATTGATCGCCTGACGCGGCTCGTGGACAAGTCGCTGGTGTTTGTCGATCGTGAACGTTCAACCGAGGCGCGCTACGGGATGCTCGAAAGCGTTCGGCAGTACGCCCTCGAGCGGTTGACCGCTCTCAACGAGGTGAACGAGGTGAGGCAACGCCATGCGGCCCAGTTCTATGCGCTCGCGCACCAAGCCTATCCCGAGCGCTTCGACCGTCCGGAGCACTGGGCCGATGTTCTGGAGCGTGAACACGACAATCTGCGGGTCGCGCTCATCAGCTATCGCGACAGCGACATCGTGCGCTACCTCGAACTTCTCAACCTGCTGGGATGGTTCTGGCAACGACGGTCGCATCTCATCGACGGGCGTGAGCAACTGGCGGCCGCCCTCGACGCCGCTCGCGAGAGTCTGATTCGAACTCTCGCGAAGCAGGAACGGCAGCAAGAGTCGCGCGAATAGCCGGGTTCCCCCATGCTCCGTGGCTTCCGCCTTCAGGCGGAAGATCAGCCGATCGCTGCAACTTCCGGCTGAAGCCGGAAGCCACGCGGGCGAGTTAGGAATCAGTCGGACCGTAACGCCTGCATCACATCCACACGCGACGCCCGCGCGGCCGGCATCAACGACGCCAGAATCGCCGCCGCCACGAGAATGAGGGCCGCGCCGATGATGGGTACCGCTCCTGGTATTCGCACATCGGTGACCCAGGCGCCGACCAATCGCGCGAGGAGCACGCCGCCGATCGCGCCCGCCACCACACCGGCGACGGCGATCACCGCGCCCTCGCCTAGGATGCGCGTCAGCAAATGCCGTGGCGCCGACCCAATGGCGAGTCGAACGCCAAACTCTCGCGTCCGGGCGCTCACCGAGAACGCCAGCACGCCAGCCACGCCGACGATGGCAATTGTCAACGCGACGCCGGCGAATCCGCCAAACACAAGCGCGTTCAGTCGATTCGGCGCCAGCACCTCGGCGCGGATGTCCTCCAGGGTTGCGGCCCGCTCGACCGGCTGTTCCGAGGAGAGATCGCGAATGATCTTGGCAATCGGCGTGACGAGTGCGTACGGATCGGTCCGTGCGTGCACGAAGAGCCGCCCGCCGCCGATTTCCTGTTCCATCGGGTGGTAGATCGTCATCGCCGCTCCCGGCACGACGTTCTCGTCGTCCACGTCTGCGACGACACCGACAATCCGGCGCGGCTCGCCGCTGACGTCGATGAACTTGATGACCGGATCGGTCCACATCAAGCGACGGTTGACGGCTTCCTGGGTGGGGAACATCCGTCGAGCGACGCTGTCGCTGATGATGACGACACGCTCTGCGCCTCGACGGTCGCTGTCGTTGAAGTCACGTCCTGCGACGATAGGAACGCCGAGCGCGGCGAAGAATCCCGGCGAGACGGTGCGGAAGCGCGATCGTGGATCCTCTTCGCCATTGGCTTTCGCATAGCCTTCGACCGCGAACTGCGCCTGGAAGAATCCTTCGTCGCGCCATGGGACGTTGGTGCCCACGGCGACGCGTTCCACACCAGGCACCTCGCTGATTCGCCGGATGACTTCTCGGTAGAACCCTGTGATCTCTTCCGGTTTCCTGGAGTACGAGACGATCGGCACGTTGACCGCCAGCACCTGTCTTGTATTGAAGCCGGTGTGCGCTCTCTGAAGGGCGAACAGGGTGGTGAGAAGCATCCCGGCGCCCGCAAGCAGAACGAACGACGCCGCGATTTGGGTGACGGCAAACATCCGCAACCGGCGGTTGGTGCCGGTGGTAATGCGCACGCTGCCACTAGACAACCCCATCCCGTTCGCGGAGTCCGCCGATGGCAGACGAGGGACGAACGCCAGAAGCAC
Source organism: uncultured Acidobacteriota bacterium (assembly GCA_963802675.1). Lineage (GTDB taxonomy): Bacteria > Acidobacteriota > Vicinamibacteria > Vicinamibacterales > UBA2999 > JACCSI01. The sequence goes on along the minus strand of CAWDJL010000008.1, from coordinate 543,555 downwards.
CGCCGCGGCGACGGCCAGGGAGACGCCCACCCACAGCATGCTCGCGTCAACCGTGACGTCCAGGGCTCGCACCGAAAAGCGGGCGGCATAGCGAGCGAGCACCGACACCATCGGTCGAGCGATGAGGACCGCGAGAATGGCGCCCAGACCGCAGAGCAGCAGGCTCTCCGCCAGCAGAGTGCGCCGTAACGCCCCGGCACTGGCGCCGAGGGCCGCACGAACGGCGAGCTCTCCCTCGCGTCGAACCGACCGCGCGAGGATCAGGTTGGCGACGTTCGAGCACGCGATGACGAAGATCAGCGCGGAGGCCGCCAGCAGGACGAGCAGCACTGTTCGCGCCGGCGAGATGATCTGATCGCGCAGGCGAACGGCATTGATGCGAAAGTCGGCCTGCGCGGGGTACGACTCCGAGTGCTCCTTGAGAATGGCGCCATGGACGGCCTGGAGCTCGGCTCGCGCAGCCTCGACTTCGACGCCCGGCGCGAGTCGACCGAACAGCTCCGTCATCCGATGCACACGCCCGTCAACCATCGTCGCATCCAGGTGATGCGGGCTCGTGACGACGTTGGCGATGATCTCGGTCTCGGTGGGGTAGGGAACAGACGGCTCGAGGACGCCGATGATCGTCGCGGTACGATCGCCCAGCCGAATGGTCCTGCCGATCACGGATGGATCGCTCTGAAACTCGGTGGTCCAGAACCGGTGCGTGAGAACGGCTGCTCCAGCCGCCTGCGCCCCATCATCAGTCGCATCGATCAAGCGACCCAGTACGGGGCGGAGGCCCATCACTTCGAAGTACGAACCGCCAACGACTCCGGCCCGGACGACACGCGGTTCGCCCAGCCCAACCATGGTGAATTCGATGGTGGAGAAGTCCCCGAAGGCCGACAGGGTCTTGACCCTCGACTGCAGGTCGCGCAGCTCGGGGATCGAAAAGTGCGCGTTCTCTGTGCCGATACCTGGCGCACTCTGGCGGATATAGATGAGGCGGTGCTCGTCGCGGTTGACTAGCGGACGCAGCAGTACCCCCTGCACCACGCTGAAGATGGCAGCGTTGGCACCGATGCCAAGCGCAAGCGTCAGGATCACCGTAATGGCGAGACCTTTGACACGGGCGAGCGAGCGAAGGGCGAATCGGAAGTCAGTGAGCAGGTTCATAAGGTTCTATTCAGCTGGTCTTTGACCAGGTTGTACCTCTATTAGCTACGTCGAATCCGGTGGTGCGATATCGACATCTTTCGGTCCGGTTGGGCTGGCATGCCTACCAGCCCCACCTGACCTACGCGCCTTACCCGACCTTCCGGAGGTACTCGTCCAGACGCTCGAAGCTCTGATCGGCGCCTTCTTTCATGCCGGTCTTGAGCGCCGCTTGCATGGTCTCCTTGGACGGGTACAGCACGGTCTGAGTCATCGTGGTCCTCCCGTCGGCCTCGGTCAACACCAGTGTGTTAATGGTCTCTGGCCACTCGTCGCCCCACTTCTCGGTATGGACGACTCGCTCGGGCGGCACGACCTCTTTGTACGTTCCGGTCATCGCCATCTCGTTGCCGTCGGCCTTGCGCCAGACGAAGCGCCACGTGCCGCCCGGCCGAAGATCGATTTCGCAGACTGGCATTGTCCAGCCGTCGGGACCGAGCATCCAATTCGGCACGTGCTTCGGGTTGGTCCACGCATCGAACACCAGCCTTCGCGGTGCGTCGAACACCCGCATCCACTGGACCTCCCGGTCCGACGGTGTCGTGAACGTGGTCACACCGCTCCTACTCACTGAGGTCATGATCCTTCTCCCTTTCCTTCATCCGTTCCAGGTATTGATCAAGCCGTTTGAAGCTGGCATCCCAGAACCGGCGATAGTTCTCCGCCCACTCGGCCACCTCTTGGATCGGAGACGGCTCGAGACGGCGCGGACGATATTGCGCCTGACGGCTGCGAGCAACGAGGCCCGCGCGTTCGAGAACCCGCAGGTGCTTGGACACCGCGGGCCCGCTCATGTCGAATGGCTCGGCCAACTCCTTCACCGAGGCAGCGCCCGATGCCAGTCGCGCCAGGATGGCGCGGCGGGTTGGGTCGGCAAGGGCGGCAAACGTGAGACTCAGAGGGTCGGTCGCCATCTGTAGATAACCGTTCAGTTACTTAACTATAAGGTTATATACAGCCACGCGCCGCAGAGTCAAGCAGATTCCCGGCTCCGCGCTAGGACTGCCACGCCGACCAGGTTCGAAGAAACCATCACGACAAAGGCCACCGCCCAGCTTGCCACTGACTGACCACCCATCGCGTCGAGCACGGCGCCAGTGGCGAACGATGCTAACGCTGCGGCGCCAAATCCAACCATTGAGTAAAGGGCCATTGCGGTGCCACGGCTTTGCGGCGGCGCGACGGTGACCAACCCTGAGGTGAGCGCCGCCGAATCGGCCATGACCAGGCCGTGATGGATCAGGCTGACGCCGAGGATCAGGGTCCACGGCCGCGAAGTCAGGACACCCACCAACACGCCGAGCGTTGCCGATAACAGCATGATCGCCATCACGACTCGCCGCGGACCAAACCGCGCGCTCAGCTCGGCACCAACGAAACTCGACGGGATGCCCGCCAGCGCCAGTATCGCGGCGAGCGTCGTCGGCGCCGCAAACGTTGGACCATTGAGCGTGGCGCAGAACACCAGGAACGGGACGAGCCATGCGCGCATGCCGAACAACTCCCACATGTGGCAGGCGTAGGCCGCGACGTACCGCATTGTGTCTGCAGAGCGCAACACGTCGCGCCATCGCGTGCCCGAGAGGTCGGCCTCGACGTCCGAGTGTGTGGGCGTCACGCGGTCGAGCGTGAAGTAGATCAGCGCCCACGCGATCAACGGTCCAAATGCGGCCACCGCGATCGCGCTTCGCCATGGCAGGTCTTGCACCAACTGCCCGACAAGAAAGTACGATCCGCTGGCGCCGAGGCTGAACGACGTCGTGTAAAAGGCCACCTGTCGTGGGTGCAGGGCGGTCGCGATGCGATCGCCCATCAACTTCAGGCCCGGCATATAGGTGCCAGCCAGGCCAGCGCCGGCTAGTGCCTGGCACATCACGGCGGTGACGGGTCCGCGTGCGATCGTACTGAAGCCGATCGCCGCGCCCGTGGCGAACGTGATCGCGGTGAGCCAGACGGTGCGCGCATCGAAACGATCCGTGAGGCTTGCAAGTACCGGGACGGCGATCATGTAGCCGGCATAGTAGGCGCTGCTGATCCATCCCGACGTCGTATTGGAAAGCTGCCACTCGGCCTGCAGAATCGGTTGGAGCGCCAGAAACATCGAGAACGGGGTCATGCCCAGTATCTCGGCGACGCAAACGATCGCGACGATTGTGGCCGGCGAACGAGCCGGACGGATAGGCACGGGGTGGAAGTGTAAGCATAGGGCATAGGGCATAGGGCGCAGGGCACAGGGGCACACGGTGCAGGGCACAGGGGCACAGGGCACAGGGCGCTGGGCAGTTCGAGGCTTCAGCGGGAATCGTCGTACAGTTCTAACCGTAAGAGAACAAGCCGATGGCTCGCAGCTGCCCTGTTCGTCGCCGCGGGTTGCTCGCCCTCCACGCCGGCACCGAATGCTTCGGCGCCAGCCTCGAGTGTCCAACCGCTTGCCCCGACGAACGTCACAGATCGGCTGGTGAACAAGGTTTGGCGCATTACGTCGCCCTCGGATCGCGCACCGGGCAGCTTTTATATCTTCCTCGCCAACGGCACGTTGGTGATGGCCTCGTGTGTCGAAACGTATCGCCTGGCAGCCTGGCGTGCTGATGGCCCCTCGCGGTGGATGATTACGGAAGATCCGCCCGTGCAGTACCCGGCGGAGATGCGCGAAGTCGGCGAGCGCCAAGCCAGCTTGCGCCTTATCCTGAAGAGCGAGCAGGTCGACCTGACCCTGGCGCAGGCCGACGTGCCCTATGTGTGTCCGGACATGCCGCGATAGCCAACTGGACCTTCCTGGAAACATTTCTGGGCGCGCTTATCCGTTAGGATTGCGTTACCCGTGTCACGCTTTGCACTTCTCATCCTGTTCTTTGCCAGCGGAACGTCGGCGCTCATCTACGAGCTCGTCTGGTTTCATCTCGTTTCGCTCGTCGTGGGGGCGTCCTCGCTATCCATCGCGGCCCTGCTGGCGAGCTTCATGGGCGGCATGGCGATCGGCAGTGCGCTGCTGCCACGGATCGTCTCCGTCAGGGCACATCCATTGCGGGTCCTTGCTGGACTCGAGCTGGGCATCGGCCTCATCGGCGCCGTCATTCCGCTGCTGCTCCCATACCTTCAAGTGGGATATCTCACGGTTGTGGGTTATGGCTACTCGGGCGTCCTTCTTCGAGCCGCGGTATGTGCGGTTGCCCTGCTACCGCCCACGATCTTGATGGGTGCGACGCTCCCGGCAATTTCGCGCTGGACCGCCGCGACGCCTGCGGGCGCCTCGACCGTCGGAATGCTCTACATGGCGAACCTCGGTGGTGGCGCCTTCGGAACGATGGTGGCTGGTTTCTACCTGTTGCGAGTACACGACACGATGGTCGCGACAGCCGTCGCCGTGACGATCAACGCGCTAGGCGCAGCGTTCGCGTGGTGGCTGAGCGGCCGCTATCCGTATACGCCGTTTTCTAGTGTTGAGGATCGACCGGCATCGCAAACAGCAAGGTCACCCATTCGTACGGTGGCCTACGGCGTCGCCGCAGTGTCTGGCCTCACGGCGCTTGGTTCGGAGGTAGTGTGGACGCGGCAACTCTCCCTTCTCTTTGGGGCCAGCGTCTACACCTTCTCGCTCATTCTCGCGGTCTTTCTCTCTGGTCTCGGTCTCGGGAGCCTGCTCGGATCGAGTCTGGCCCGTCGCGCTCGCACACCGGCCGTGGCGCTGGCCTGGTGCCAACTCGCCCTCGTGCTGGCGATCGCGTACGGTTCACGGGCGATTGTGGACCTTCTGCCGGCATGGCAGCCGACGCGCTCGTTTCTGCCGCAGCTTCGCTCGTCACCGGAGCTCCGATTCGCGTTTGATGCGCTGCGCACCGCCGTCGCCTTGCTGCCCGCTACGCTTCTGTGGGGCGCCAGCTTTCCACTTGCTCTCGCGACCGCGACGGGAGGACGCGATGCGGGTCGGCCTGTCGCGCGGCTCAATGCCATCAATACACTCGGTTCTCTGGCTGGCGCCGTGGTCTTCACGTTGTTGGCCGTGCCCAACCTGGGGAGCCAGCGCGCCCAGCAGATGTTGGTCCTTCTCGCCGCGTTGATGCCGGCGCTGCTGTTCTGGCTCACCTCCCCCGTCACGCGCCGTCGTGTTGCCCTGACGGCGGGTACGCTGGTCGCCTTGGCTGCCGCGTTCTGGATCGTGCCACCCGTCCCGGCGCGACTGATCGCCTACGGGCGGTCGGTTGATTCGTGGGCATCGATCAAACAGTTTCTCTATCTCGAGGAGGGTGCGACCGCGTCAGTCGCGGTCACCGAAGGGATCGCGGGCGCGCGTCAGTTTCACATCAGCGGCAAGGTCGAAGCGTCCGACATGGACATCGACATGCGCCTCGAGCGCATGCTCGGACACATCCCGGCCCTGGTGCATCCCGCCCCCAAGACGGTCCTGATCGTGGGTGTCGGCGCCGGTGTCACGGCTGGCACATTCGTGGTCCACCCCGAAGTCGAACGCATCGTGATCTGCGAGATCGAACCGGTCGTGCCCGCCAGCGCGCGTGCCTACTTTGGCGAGGCCAATCACCACGTGTTCGACGACCCGCGCGTCGAAGTGGTGTTCGACGATGCGCGGCACTTTCTCCACACGACTCCCGAGACGTTCGACATCATCACGTCGGATCCCATCCATCCGTGGGTCCGAGGCGCGGCGACGTTGTACTCGCTCGAGTATCTCGAACTCGCCCGCAACCACTTGAAGCCGGGCGGCGTGTTTACGCAGTGGGTGCCGTTGTATGAAACCGACGAAGCGTCGGTCAAGACCGAGCTGGCGACCTTCGTGCAAGCGTTTCCGGAGTCGACCTTCTGGAGTCCCGACCTGCTGGAGGAAGGCTACGACCTGGTGGCGATGGGACGCGTGACTGGCGATCCCATCAACGAGGCGGTGATCGCCAGGCGCTTGGAGGAGAGTCCCGACGTGCGTGAGTCACTCAGCCACGTGGCGCTTCAATCGGCCCGCGCCCTGATGGCGACGTACGCGGGGCGAGGTCGCGACCTCGCCCCGTGGCTCGTGGGTGCTGAAATCAACCGCGAGCGCCACTTGCGCTTGCAGTATCTCGCGGGCATGGCGGCCAATGCCGATCAGCCGTTCGCGATCTTTCAGGCCATCCTTCGGTATCGCCGCTATCCAACGGACCTGTTCGCGGCCTCGGCCGAGACCGAACGATGGCTTCGTCGATGGTACGTGCCGTAGCGGCGTGTAGCAGTTGATTCGCTAGCGCGCGGCCGATCTTCCGGCTAAAGCCGGAAGCCACGCGATAGTGTTGACGATCTCGTGGCTTCCGGCTTCAGCCGGAAGATCGAAGCGCGCCGGGCTTATCCCTTCTTCTTTCCGGTGCCCGGACGTGCTGAACTGCCCACCGGCGATATCCTGCTTGACGACGAGCCCGCCATCCTTCGGGGTGAGCGTCATCACGATCGGGATCTCGCCCTGAGGGCTCTCCTGGCTCCACTTCAACACCAGATCAGCGCCCGCCATGGAAATGTCGGTAATCGACACCGGCCCGCCGCGCCCGCCCGCCAAGTCGGCGGCGACTTTGCCTCCAACATCGGTAATGCTCAGCGGACGCTCCTGTGGCCCGCGCCGGCCTTCGATCGTCAGAATCCACTCGCCAATAAAACCCTTGGCTTTTGCCGTATCGAGTGTGGACGGCTTTCCTTGTGCGGCCGACTCGACGGGAAGCATCCCGACGATGGCAGCTAGACCGATGACTGCGATGAAGTGTCTCCGAAACATCTCGTGTCTCCTCTCACCGTATTGCGCCTGTTGAGTAACGACTAACAGTTCGTCGACCGGGCCACTTGGCCTGGATCGGTCCGTATACGGCACCCATCCGCAGCGCGCTTACACGTAGCCACTGCGTGGAGGGCCACTTCGTGGGCTATTCAGTACGAAGCACCTTCGCCGGATCAGGTACCGGCCGCCCGTCTGGCCGGGACAAACGACGCAGCCAGGACGATTACGACGAGTGCTGCAGCACCGGCGGCAAAAGCCGCGGGGTCGCCGGGACTGACTTCATAGAGCAGCGCGCCCAGTGCGCGAGTGACCGATCGCCGCCACGGCGAGACCGACCGCGGCGCCGATGGCTCCCATCGCCACGCTGCGCCGGACGACGGCCCGAAAGACGGCAGATGGTGAGGCTCCCAGCGCCGATCTCACCGCAAGCTCCTGACGCCGCTGGCTGACGTCATACGACAGCACACCGTAGACGCCAACGGCAGCGAGGACGATGGCCATCAGCGCGAACACGCTCGCCACCGTCAGCGCGGTTCGAGGTCGGGAAAGCTCGCGCCCCGCCAGTTCCTCCATCGACGCGACCGACTCGATGGCCAGCTGAGACTCTTGGTTGCGAATCGTTTGCTGGATCGCTGGCACGAGTGCTTCCGGCCTGCCGGTCGTTCGCACGACCAACGAACCAGGATTGAAGAAGAAGAACTGAGGCGCCGGAAAGTAGACCGTCATCCAGCTACGCGTCAACTCGCGATAGCGGGTGTCAGCGGCCACCCCGACGACCGTCGTCCAGTCCATGTCTCTGGTGAGTTTGAGGCGCTTGCCAATCGGGTTCTGGCCCGGCCAGTACCGTTGGCCCACTGCCTCGCTGACGATCGCGACGCGCGCCGAGTCGGGGCCGTCCGCGCCCGTGACGGTGCGTCCGCTGAGAATCGGAACCCCGAGCGTCTGAAAATAGGCGGGCATGACGGGTTCCCAGGTCGCCCACGGATTGAGGGCGGCTTCTTCTGGCGTCTGGCCCTCGAAAATCATGCGCGCACTCAAGCCCGCCGCGCCGGTACCCGGGCCAAGGTGTACGGGCGACACCGACGTCACGCCCGGAATCGACGCGACGCTCGGTACCAGCCGTTCGAAGAAGGTCAGTCGTTCGCGCGCGGTCTGATATCGCGCGTCCGGAAGGAGCAGTCGGAACACCGCCATGTTGCCGGAGTCGTATCCACGGTTGATTCCCTGCAGCTGCATCAGCGATCGCACCAGTAGCCCCGCGGCAATCGCTACGACGACCGCCGCGGCTACCTCGGCAATGGTGAAGACGCGCAAAGCGGCCGTGCCCCCGAACACCACGCAGGACCAATTCGGGCGTCAGACCCAGCGTCACCGCGCGAGTCCGGCGCCACGAGGGCGCCGTGCCGAACGTCACGACCCACACGAGCGACGCGACCAACGTGAAAACCAGCACGCGGAGATCGATGGCCGCTTGATCAATCCGCGGAAGCTCGCCGGGGCCCAACCATTGCACGAGCGCCAGCGACGCTTGTGCAAGGACAACGCCACCGACAGCGCCGATGACGCCGATCAGCAGGCTCTCGATGACGGTTTGTCGCATGAGGCGCGCGCGACTGGCGCCAAGCGCCAGTCGTACCGCCACCTCCCGCGACCGCGCGGACGCGCGCATCAGCAGAAGAGCCGAGACGTTGACGCCCGCGATCACGAACACCAATCCCGCGGCGGCAAAGAGGAACCAGAGTATTCGCTGGGCATTGCCAAGCATCGCGTCCAAGAGGGGCGCCATCTCGATTTGAGTGGCTGGTAGATTGGGGAACTGAGCGAGCGACTGCTTGAAGATGACTCCGATCTCGGCCTGGGCCTCTGCCACCGAGACGCCGGCGCGAAGCCTTCCAATCCCGTGAAACTGACGAAACGTCGGGCTGTCCGCGTCGAATGTCGATAGCGAGAAGGGCCCGTAAAACGTCGTGAGTGGCATCCAGAGATCGGCGCCCAGCGGGTAGTCGATGGACGCTGGCGCGACGCCAACGACGCGGACCGATCGAGTACCGCCGGAACGCATCAGGAGGCGGCCAACAAACGCGGGGTCGCCGCCACCGACGCGGCGCCAGAACGGTTCGCTCACCACGGCAACCGGGTCGGCACCCTTCACTTCATCGGCGGCGGTGATCCAGCGCCCGTAAAGCGGCGGCGAATCCTGCAGCACTTCGAAGAATTCCGCAGAGACCGGGGCGATGTCGACCGGGATCGATTGACCATCCGCTGACAGCGCGAGCGCTGAGGCATCCGCATACTGGATCGCAGCGATGCGCTCAAAGCTGCGACTGGATTCTCGAAACGCTTTGATCTCGGAATAGGAAAGGCCGTGCCGATCCAGATTGCGGGCGACATCGTTCCCCCAAATCCGAACCACGCGCTGCTGATCGTGCGCAATTGGTTCCAGGATGACCGCATCGACCACGGCAAAAAGAGCGGTGATGACGCCAATCCCCAAGCTGAGCGTCAGCACCGTCATGCTGGCGAAGAGCGGGCTACGCCGCAAACCGCGCAGGGCGTAGACGAGGTCGTTCATGCGGTGATTCTAGTTCAGGGCGCAGGGCGCAGGGCGCAGGGCGAGGGGCGCAGGGCGAAGTTCGCCGTCCGCTGGGATCTTCCGCCTGAAGGCGGAAGCCACAGGAGCCAACTCCGAACTCGACGCCCGTGTTCAACGTAAAGGTGTCTAACACCGTAACTCGCTGCCCTGAAAGGATCTCTCGAGCATGGGTGTCTGGCAAGACCTTCAGTTCGCCATCCGTCTGCTCATCAAGGACAAGTGGTTCACGCTGGTGGCCGCCCTTGCGCTGGCGATGGGGATTGGGGTCAATAGCGCCGTTTTTACCTTCGTCAATGCGGTGCTGATACGGGGTCTGCCGTTCGACGACCCGGACACGATCATGGCGCTCAGCTCGCGCGATCCCGTCCGTGATCGCAACATGGGGACGTCGTACCTCGATTTCAAGGACTGGCGGGCGAGCAGCAAGACGTTCGGCGCGCTGGCCGCTCATACCGGCGCCACGATGAACGTCAGCGACGAGGGGCGCGCGCCGGAGCGCTTTGCTGGCACCTATCTGTCGGCCAATGCGTTCCGGTTGATCGGCCAGACCCCCGCCCGTGGTCGCGACTTCCTGCCCGAGGAGGATCAGCCCGGCGGCGCGGCCGTCGTCTTGCTTGGGCATGGGATATGGACGGGCCGTTACGGCAGTGATCCTGCGATCGTCGGTCGGACGATCCGGGTCAACGACGCGCCCTCGGTCGTGATCGGGGTGATGCCGGAGGGTTTCAAGTTTCCACAGAACGCCGATCTCTGGCAGCCGCTGCCGCTGATCTCGGGCCTCGACAACCAGCGGCGCGCCGCGCGTGGCTTTGAAGTGCTCGGCCGGCTGGCGCCTGGTGTGTCACGCGAGCAGGCGCAGGCGGAGCTCGTCGCCATCGGCCAGCGCCTGGCGCAGGAGTACCCGGACTCGAACAAGGACGTCCAGCCGCGCGTGCAGACGTTCAACGAGCGCGTCAATGGCGGTCCCATTCGAGCAGTCTTCCTCTCGCTGTTGGGAGCCGTAGCGTTCGTGCTGCTGATCGCCTGCGCCAACGTCGCCAATCTTTTGCTGGGGCGCTCGGCGCGTCGATCGCGGGAGGTGGCCGTGCGTGTCTCGATCGGCGCGACCCGCTGGCGCGTGGTGCGCCAGCTCCTCATGGAGAGCCTCGTGCTCGCCGTGATCAGCGGCGTGCTTGGCCTGGCGCTCTCGATCGTCGGGATTCGACTCTTCGATGCCGCGACGCAGGACGTCGGCAGACCTTACTGGATTCAGTTCACGATGGACTGGCGCGTCTTCGCGTACCTCGCCGCCATCTGTCTGGCGACGGGAGTGATCTTCGGCCTCGCGCCCGCGCTCCATGTCGCGAAGACCGACGTCAACGAGATCCTGAAGGAAGGGGGCCGATCGGGATCGGCAGGCACGCGAGTCCGTCGATGGTCTGGTGTGCTGGTGATCGCGGAGTTGGCCTTGACACTGGCGCTGCTGGCCGGCGCGGGCTTCATGATGCGCAACTTCCTCACCATGTATCGAATGGATCTTGGTGTCGATACGACAAACCTGCTCACGATGTCGCTGCAGTTGCCGGACCGGAAGTATCCGGCCACCGAGCAACGCCTGGCCTTCTATCAACGCCTGCAGGAGCGACTGGAAGCCAGCACGCAGTTCCGCGCCGTCAGCGTGTCGAGCAACATCCCGATGCAAGGTGGCTACTCACGACAAATGGCCATCGACGGTCGACCACTGGCGGCGGGTGAGCAGCCTCGGATGGTGAGCATGCTGACCGTCGATCCCCGGTACTTCAGGACGCTTGGATTGACAGCGCTGCGCGGTCGCGTGTTCGAAGCGACCGACGGCGCCCCCGGGCAGGAAAACGTCATCATCAATACCCGCCTGGCGCAGATGCACTTCGCCAACGAGGACCCGATCGGGCGGCGAATCGAGTTGAGCATCGATCCCAGCGGCCCACCGCCGCCCCCCAACGTGCCCTCCTCTTTCAGCGGGACCATCGTCGGCATCGTGCCGAACGTTCGCCAGCGCAACTTCCAGGAAGCCGAGACCGACCCGGTGGCCTATCTGCCGTTTCGGACCGATCCCCGTGGGTTCATGTGGATGATCGCTCGCATCGAAGGCGACCCGGCGGTCATGACCGGACACTTGCGCGAAGAGGTCCGTGCGATCGATCCAGATCTCCCGCTCTACAACATCCGCACGATGGATCAGAACCTCGCTCAGGTCGCGCTGGCCGTTCCGCATCTTCGGCACCATGTTCGCCCTCTTTGCGGCTATCGCCCTCGTGCTGTCCGCGGTGGGGCTGTACGCGGTCACGGCGTATGCGGTGTCACAGCGCACGCAGGAGATCGGCGTGCGCACGGCACTGGGAGCCGACTCGCCTCAGGTGATGTGGCTCTTCCTGCGTCGCGCCTTCGTGCAACTGGCCATTGGCCTCACGCTTGGCGTTGCCGGAGCGTTTGGGGTTGGCAAGATCTTCGAGAGCAGCGACTTGCTCGTTCAAGTCAATGGCCGCGATCCGATGACGATTCTGTCGATCGCAGGACTCTTGACCATCGTGTCGCTGGTTGCCTGTATCTGGCCGGCGCGTCGCGCCACGCGGCTCGACCCGGTGATTGCGCTTCGTCACGAGTAAATCGAAATCGCTCACAATTCCTACTTCACTCTCCGACATCGTCTACGGTAGGCTCTCTCGCCGGGGACACAGACTCGGAGGGTCTATGAGAGTGACGACTGCGGCGGCGCTACGGGATGGTCGTGCTGACTGGAGCCTGGGCGCTTGGAAGTCTTACCATTAAAGCGCAAGGTAACAGCAATAACATTACGATGCTGGACGATTGCAATCCGACGGATGCGACTTTGCCACCACCCGCGTGTTTCAAGCGCGGAGGAGACGTCAGCGCTTGCAGAATTCCAACGCCTTGCTGACAACCGGGCCCGGAGGCATCATTGATCGGTCACCCATCGTGGCGGAACCAACCAGGCGCACCTCACCTCCCGGGCAGGTCGGACGATCACGGTCTCGAATGACGGCGGACGAGGACATACGTTCACCCCGGTGACGCGAATTTGGCGGTGGCACTATCGGGGGATCTGAACGCTCGGGCTCGCTCGCGCTGACGGGTGCCCAGCCTCGCCAGGAATGCTCCCGCCGTAGATGGTGCCTGCCGGGTAATTCGACCTGAAATCACATTAAGCACACGAGACACTGCAGCGCTTCCAGTGCTGCATTCACCCCTGGATGCGGACGACGATCAGGGTCGAATAAGAGAGAACAATTCAGCGCAACACATTACGAGGTCGTCGCGATCCGACGACCTCGTCGCGTTTCTAGTGGTATGTAGTCAGCTGATTCGGTATCGCAACTCCGATCTTCCGGCTAAAGCCGGAAGCCACGAATACGGAACAACACCCGTGGCTTCCGCCTTCAGGTATCACAGCTCCGACCTTCCGGCTAAAGCCGGAAGCCACGAGCATCGAACAATATCCGTGGCATCGAACAATATCCGTGGCTTCCGCCTTCAGGCGGAAGTCCGAAGCGCGCCAGGCCAGTAGTCATTCAGCTGTTACCGGGCAGCTAGCCTCTTCGAATGGCCGTGCGCCAGCCGTCAATCGACACCAGCAGCAGCGCCGTCAGGTAGGGCACGAGTGTGGGAATGCCGGCGAGGCCGAGGCCATAGACGACGGCGAAGGCCGCGATTGCACGCAGAGCCCATCGCCGCCACTTCGTCATGCGTCGGTACGGAGGTTACTGTGGCCAGCCGTTTCGCGGCAAACCCTTCACGACGCGTAGAGCGTTTTGAAAGTAGATCTTCTTGAGCACGGCGTCCGGAAGGTCCATGCCATAGAGCTTCCAGAAGGCGTGATAGTCGCGGTAGTAGTCGAAGTACTCGTCGCGCGTTTCGAAGACCCGCCAGTAGTACGGATACTCTTCCGGCTGGAACGCGTCCTTACCGAACAGAATTCGATCCTGATACTTCACGAAGAAGTCGTGAGCGGCGCGCGGCTGACGGCCAAGGTCGTACAGAATCGCACCCACTTCGACCACCACGTTGGGAAACGCATCGAGCATGGCGGCGGCCTTCTGCAGATCGTTGGCGTGCCAGCCGAAATGCGCGGCGATGAAGCGCGTCTTGGGATGCTTCTTGAAAACATTGTTGCGTTCGGTCATCAGCTCGTCGAACGTCACGTGACCGGGCTGGTTGTTGCGCCGGCTGGCGAACAGCGCCAATTCCAGCCAACGCTCGTTCTGATTGTCGAGTGGTTGGAAGAACTCTTGAGGCTCCGCAGTGTGGATGAACACCGGGACATCCAAACGCGCAAAGGCTTGCCACAAGGGATCCAACTCGGGATCGTCGACCTTCAATCGTGAGCCATCGCGCTGTCGCACATTCAGGCCGAAGCTCTTGGAAATCTCGCCCACGCCAACGGCCCCGGCCTTGATATCGGCCTCGAGCTGCCGCACGGCCTGATCGGCCCATCCCGGACCGACATTCCGAAAATCGACGCCGGCGAGAATGCGAATCCGATCCTTGTGCGGGCTGGCGTTGACGGCCTCGAGGGTCCGCGTGAGGCGCTCGCCGGACGAGTTGTCAGCACTCACGAAGACACGGAGGTTCAACGCATCCATCGCGCGCACGACGTTGGCAATGCCTTCAGGCGAGCTCAGGGAGGCGTGGCCGTGAATATCGACGACGGGGAACTTCGCCTTTGGCACCAGGTGTTCTGCCGTGACCAATGTGGAGCGCGGGCGATAGTCCACGATGCTGGGAGCAGGAAACTCCGGCGCCTGGCAGCTGCCAGGTCGTGTCTCGGTTGCTCCTGGCGGACACGGTTCTCCAGGCTTGGTGCGTGCGCCCCCGCGATTCCCAGGTCCCTGCGCCATCACGCCGACGATCAGAATCGCCACGCCCAGTAGTGCTGTCGGCCACGTAGATCTGCGCATACGAGGGCATCATATCAAGCGGACAGGCGCTCACGACGGTTCTTGACGACGGTTCTTGACGAAGGTTCTTGACGAAGGTTCTCGACGATCGTTCTGGAACGATAGCTCAACGACGACGGCCGCGGAACCACCGTCGAGAACCGTCGTGAAGAACCGTGGTGAAGAACCGTGGTGAAGAACCCTCGTGAAGAACCGTCGTGACTTACTCCCGTGGCCGCAGCACCACATCCACGCGTTTGGTTGCTGGAATCGCTTCGCCGCCGCGTCGCGCCGGTTGGTACTTCCAGTTGCGCGCGGCGTCGAGGAGCAGCTTGTCATAGGCGACGTGAACTGATTGCACCATTCTGGCGGCAACGACTGTCCCGGCCGCGTCAATGTCGACTTCCACCGAGCCTCGCAGCTCTGCGGCTGACTGCGCGCCGGACAGAATCTGAGTCCAGGCCGGCATGTCCTGTCGAATGGCGATTGGTGGTGTCAGGGGAGCGGATGCGACTGCCTTGCCGGCCAGAGGGGCAGGTTTCTCCGGGGTCGTCGCGGGACTCGGCTCCGGCGGCGCCACGGGTTCGGGGAGCGCGGCCCGACTGAGTTCGAGAAAACCATCCGCGACAGTCGCGAGATCGGCGAGGTCGGGGTCGCTTTTGGCATCGGGATGATCGCTCAGCCGACGAACTCGCTCGAACTTGTCGATCGCCTCGAGGTACGACTTATTGTCAAACGTTGCCTTCGCGTCGAGATACATGGCTCGTGCGATGCGAGGCAGCAGCCGGCGGCGGACGTCGCTGAAGGTGTTGCGGATTCGCGGCGGAACGTCCGCGCTCGCCGGGTCATAGAATGGATCGATCATCAGAATCCCTTCGATGAGCGGCGTGGCTTCGGATGGCCGGCCGAGGGCGGTCAAGCACAGGACGCGCAGAAGGTCGACCGACACCAGGTTCTTGGATCGTTCGTCGGGCGGAAGGCGGTCAACTGCGGCCAGTACCCCCTCGTAGTCGGCCGACGCATACAGCGCTCGGATCGAGTCGAGTGCGGACTGTCCGGCGACCGTCGTCCACACGCACACGACGAAAATCGTCGTGGCGAGCCGCACTACTCCTGGCCCTTCCTCAGATCGACTCCCACGCGCACCGGCGGCCCTGGCTTGACGACGACGGTGTGACGCTGTTCGCCGAGCTCAGGATGCCGGAACACCACTTCGTGGTTGCCGATCGGCAATGACAGGTTGGCAATCGGGGTCTCGCCGATCGCACGACCATCAACGGCGACTTGAGCCCACGGCAGCGCGTTGATGTGCAGCGTGCCACTGGGCAATTCGAGGGCGATTACCGTCGTTTGTCCGGGAGCCACTTGCACGCGGCGTTGCGTGCGATACCCGAGCGTGGCATTGGTGAGATCGACGTCCCGCGGTCCGGGGGGAAGCGGGATCCGTGAAGTGTCGGAAGTGCCGAGGATCATGCCGCGGTCGCTGATTTGCACCAAGAAGGGGCTGGCCACTGACAGCCAACCCGAGCCGGTTGCGGCTGACGCAGCCGGGGGAGTAGGAGCGGTCGCCCGCAGGGGGATCACCAGTGAGGTGACGACGCCAGCTTCGATCGAGACCGCCCGCGTGACAGTACCGCGAGCGCCGCTGACCCGTATCTGATGACTCCCGGGCGCGAGATCCTTGATAGAGACGGGCGATTGACCACGGGCGTAATCATCTACCCACACGCGCGCACCGCTCGGCTCAGTGCTGATGTTCAGGCCGCCAACGGTAGGACGCGCGGCTTCCACGTCGAGTGTCGCATGGAGCGATGACTCGCGCCCCGCGCTGATGTTGAGCGTGTGCGTGCGCACTTTGCTGCCCAGCGTCAGGTCCACACGGTGAGAGCCGGCCAGAAGCGCCGCCGTCGCGGGCGTCGCGCCGCGTGGTTCGCCATCGATCGAAACCATCGCACCGGAGGGTTCTGACGTGATCGACACCGAGCCGTTCTGCGCGGGCGCTGCGATGCGAGTCGAGCCCCACCAGATCGTGATAAACGCGCCTTGTGCCAATGCGACGAGGGCGAGCACTCCAACCGCCGTGTGGATCCAATTGACGCCAAGCCAGCGCAATCCGGCGTAGAACCAATAATGTCGAGGCGGCGGTGGCGGTGGCGGAACGTAGTTGAACGGCGGCGGATCGAACTCCTGCGTATCAAACGCCGCCAGTGGATCACCCGAGTCATCGACGGTGATAACCGTCGGCTGTGGAGAATGCTGCGCGCGCTCGGGCGCGAACCCACTGATGGACGACGAATCGGTCTGACGGGTGAGCTGCGCGCTCATGGGGGCCATCATATGAAAATGACACGTTTGTAATGTGTCATCGAGAACCGTAATCAGAGATTAGTATCAGTTCCAGCGGCCTTTCGCTCAAGTCTTTCGTGCGCACGAATGCCAAGAATCCGCACGACAAGTCGGTCTGGTCTGCTACAAACGCCGGTAAGTGTGGCTCGATGGATACAGTTGGAGGGCAGAGGCCGGCCGGCGCTAACGAAAAATGTCTCTGATCCGGCGTCCAACCTCGGTAGCCCACCCCCGGACCGTCCCGGCCACACGCTGCCGAAGGCTCCCACGATGGAGGGGACACAGCCTTGAGGGGACCTGGTCGCCGTCCTTCAGGTGCTCGGTATACAACGGGCAGCCGTCGACCGGCCGAAGGTAAGTCTCGGCGCATAGCATTTCGTCTTCAAGCCCAGCCGGCCGATCGAACGCCTCCGGCCGACGGACCCGGGCTGCTCTCCGCATGAAGTCGGACCAAATGGGGAGGGCGTACCGCGACCCATAGCCCTCGCGTGCGATGGTCCTCGGCTGGTCGTAGCCGATCCACACCGCGGCAACGATTGACGACGAAAACCCGACGAACCAGGCGTCCTTGAAATCGTCTGTCGACCCGGTCTTTCCACCAGATGGAAACGTTACCCCCATTCGACGTGCTGAGCTGCCCGTGCCGCGATCGATGACGTCGCTCAACATCGAGACCATCTGGTACGCAACTTGTGGCGAAATCACCCGCTCGGTCTCAATCCCGTGGTCGAGCGTCACGCTGCCGTCAGCATCACGTACGCGAACGATGTCTCGCGTGCGCACCGCGTAGCCGCCGTTGGGAAACATCGCATAGCCGGCGGTCAGTGCGAGCGGCGTCACGAGGCCAGTTCCGAGGGCCAACGACGGCACATCGGGCAAATCACGAAGACCGACATCGGAGGCCAGGCGGAGGACCGCGCCTGAGCCTACTTGCTGCTGAAGAACCGTCGCGGCGCGGTTATTCGATTCGATCAGAGCAGCGCGCAACGTCAGGGCGTCTGCCGGGTCGTCGCGAACATTTCGCGGCGCCCATTCGTCGGGCCCCTGGGGCTGAATCGAATCCAGTCCGCTCAGGATCGAAACGGGCGAGAAGCCGCGTTCGAGCGCGGCCGCAAAGACGAAGGGCTTGAAGGCGGAGCCTGGCTGCCGGCGACTGCGAAATGCGCGGTTGAAGGCCGACCGCTGATAGTCGCGACCGCCGACGAGGGCGAGAACGTCGCCCGTTGCCGGATCCATGGCCACAAGCGCGGCCTGCAAGTCGGCCTGGCCGTGGCGTTGCAACCCTGACTCCACGGCGCGCTCGGCAGCATCCTGAAGCGCGACAACGAAGGTCGTGTCCACGCGCCAGTCGGGTGGGTGGTCGCCGCCAAAGCTGTCCCGAAACCGCTGGCGCAGGTAGTCCTTGGCGTAGCCGTACTGTCCGGCGCTCTGACTCCGATAGGGGCGCACCCGGAGGTGGGCACGCTTGGCGTCGCTTTCCTGCTTAGCGGTGATAAACCCTGCGTCGCGCATGCGCGCCAGCACGACGTGGCTGCGCTCGATGGCGCCATCGAGGTTGGACCATGGCGACAGCGTCGCGGGCGCGCGTGCCAGCCCCGCGACGAGCGCGCTCTCAGCGACCGACAGATCCTTGGCCGACTTGTCGAACACGCGGCGCGCCATGGCCTCGACGCCGTACACGCCTGCACTCAGATAGACGCGATTCAGGTACAGCTCGAGAATCTGCTCCTTGGTGAGCTGCGCCTCGATCAGCACGGAGAGCACGGCTTCGCGCGCTTTTCGAACGTAACTCTTGCGGTTGGACAAGAAGAGCGTCCGGGCCAACTGCTGGGTAATCGTGCTGCCACCCTCGACCGTGCCAGGCTCACGAACATTGCGAAACACAGCGCGAGCAACTGCGATGGGGTCGACGCCCGGATGCCGAAAGAAGCGGTGATCCTCGACGGCGACAAAGGCCTGTTGCAGGTGAGGCGCTATCGCGGCAATCGGCACGTCGTGCCGTTGCTCGTCGAGACGAAACCAGCGATCCCCATTGGCGGCGTGGAACCATGTGTCGCCAACGCCGCGCGTGAGCTTGTAGACCGAGTAGCTCTGTTTGGCGAGCCAGGCGGTCGCCAACAGGCCGAGAACGACGGCCGCGAACAGGAGAACTTTGGCGCGTCCCAGGTCAGTACGCAGTGACCCAAGCATCATTCAAGTGTAGTTCCCAAGCATCGCCTCGAGCACGCGGACGGCGCGCCAGGTACTCGTCGAGTGACAAATGCTCGTTCGGCGTGTGGTCGAGCGCGCTGTCGCCCGGCCCGTACGCGACCATCGGGCATCGCCAGATTGGCCCGACAACGTTCATGTCGCTCGTGCCGGTCTTGACGACAAAGCCCGGCTGCACCGTCGAGTCGACACTGCGAATCGCGGCCAGAAAGCTTCGTGCCAGCGGATTCTGCCGATCGCCGCGCCACGGCTGTTCCCACCCGCGGAATCGCAACTCGAACGTGGTCCGAGTTCCTTCGATCGTTACCGGCGTGCCCCTGATGACGTCGCGCGCGGCAGGCGTTGGCGATGACGCGGCGAGGTGCGATGCGAGCCAGCGTGTCAAGTCGTCTACCAACGCCTCGGCGTCGAGGCCGAGCGGCAGGCGCCATGCGAACTGAGCATCGACTTCGTCCTGCATTGCGACGGTCGTCGACGTGATGAATCGCCGCAGGCTGGGACTCAGCTGATCGAACACCTTGGAGCGACCGTTGTTGAACGCCGCCGCCCGAGCCGCCACCCAGTTCCACAAATCAACCACGGTCGTCGCGACGCTGGCGTCCGGTCCCGCCGTGTGCGCCATCGGCTGTCGTGCGGTGAGGTCCAGCAGCAGGCGACCCTTGTACCCAAGAGTGAAACGGTGCCACTGGCTCGGCTCGCCGATCACGCACGCGGCCGGTGCGGCTTCGTCGTGACCATTGAAACGCGATGCGATGAAGCGTGCGCCCTTGCTGGTCGCGGCCTCCTCCTCGACGGCCCCGACGACGACGACACGAAGGCCGAGCTGTCGAGCCCTGGCAGGGCCGAGACGGGCCGCGGCGGCCACGAACGCTGCGAGAGGCCCCTTCGCGTCGACGCTGCCACGGCCGAAGAGCACATCGCCGTGGCCAGTAGCCTCGATCCGGACTGGGATATCGCCTGGCACGGTGTCGATGTGGCCAAGCAGGACGACGACGCGAGCGGCGTCGGGTGTGCCGACTTCGCCGACAGCATTGCCCGCTTCATCCACGAATGCGCGATCGTAGCCAGCCGACCGCATCTGCCCAACCAACCAGTGGCTGGCCTCAGCCTCGTGCCGCGACCGTGAGGGAATGGCTACCAGCCCGCGGATCAACTCGATGGCCGCTGCGCGATCCATCAGGTGGACGCTCCCTGTACCGCCGCCGCCACCGCGCGCACACCGTGGTCGACCTCTGCCTCGGTGATGACGAGCGGTGGGAGCAGGCGAAGAACCGTCGGCCCGGCAGGAAGCGCGATGATTCCATACTCGTTCATCAACGCCTTCAGGATTGGTGCGACCTTGACCCGCAACTCAATCGCGAGCATCAACCCGATCCCACGAACGTCGCGCACGAGGGGGACGTCGTCGAGAGCGTGCCGAAGCGACGCGAGCATGACGGCGCCGAGCGATGCGCTGCGATCGATCAACCGATCGTCGTGGTAGGTTGCCAGCGCGGCGAGTCCCGCGGCGCACGCCAAGGGCGAACCGCCGAAGGTGGTGCCATGAGCCCCGTGGTAGAGCGCGCGGCGAACCGACTCGGTATACGCGAGCGCGCCCATGGGAAAGCCGCCCCCGAGGCCCTTCGCCAGGCAGATGATGTCTGGTTGCAGTCCCGCGTGTTCGACAGCAAACCAGCGGCCGGTGCGCCCGAAGCCTGTCTGGATCTCGTCGACGATGAGCAGCGCGCCCCGATCGCGACAGATTCGCGCGGCCGCCTGTAAGAAGTCGTGACGCCCGATGTTGACGCCGCTTTCGCCCTGGACGACTTCCAGGATGACGGCCGCTGTTGAATCGCTGACTGCGCGGTCGAGTGCGACGGCATCGTTGAATGGGACGTGAGTGGTGTCGAGCAGCGGCAAAAAGCCCTCGCGATATTTTGGTTCCCACGTCACCGACAGCGCGCCCAGCGTCCGACCATGAAACCCCTTGGTGGTCGAAACGAAGGCGGTTCGCCTTGTCACGAGGCGCGCGAACTTCAGAGCGCCGTCCACTGCCTCCGCACCACTGTTGGCGAGAAACACGTGGGGTAGGTGATTGGGGAGGACGTCAACCAAGGCCGCGGCGAAGCGTGCGCGCACGTCGTTGTACAAATAGCTTGGGCAGAGCATCAGCCTGCGGGCCTGCTCCGCAACCGCCTCGCTGACGCGCGGAGGGCAGTGCCCCAGCATCGCGACGCCCTGTGCCGACGCGAGATCGAGATAGCGTCGCCCGACCGAATCGATCAACCAGCAGCCCTCGCCGCGCACGAACACGGTATCTCCGCGACGCGCCGTCGTGCCACCGAGGATCTGTTCCTCCACCGCCGCGTAGTTCATCGTCATGGGCAGTTGGTCATGCGATGTGGGTGCCGCCGCCTGCCAAGGCACGGCTCACCGGTTGAACGATACGCCCGTCGGCAAAGATCACCTTCTTGACGCCGCCGTTGATCGCCTCGACCGCGCCGAGCACCTTCTTTTTCATGCGGCCGCCGGCAACGGTCATGAAATCGTTTGCCTTGGCCTTGGGGATGGTCGTGATCAGGCTCGATTCGTCTGGAAACGCGCTCAGCAGCCCGGGTACGTCCGACAGGATGACCAGCGCGTCGGCCGCCAAGGCCCCCGCAGCCATTGCTGCAGCGCGGTCGCCATCGACATTGATCGCGTCGCCGTCCGCCGACGATCCGGGCGGGGTCAATACCGGTAGATAGCCCGCATCGAGGAGCAACCGGAGCAACGCCACATTCACTCGCTCGACGGTTCCGGTCCAGTCGTCCCGTAGGACCAGGCGGCGACCATCGACTCGCACCCGCAAGGTCTCCTTGCGAGGACCTTCGAAGATACGGCCGTCGAGGCCTGAAAGGCCGACCGCATTGACGCCCAGGCGCTGGAGCTTCTCGACCCACATCTTGTTCAACTGGCCGCAATAGACCATCTCGAAGATCTCGAGGGTGCGGCGGTCGGTGCGCCGGCTGACGTGCCCGCTCTCGCTGGTAACGAACTGCGGAGGATGCCCCAGCGCCTCGGCGACCGCATTCGTCGTCTGCGCGCCACCATGGACGAGGAGCAGTTCGGTGCCTGCCGTACGCAGCGTGACGATGTCGGCGACGATGGCGTCGATGTCGAGAGTCGTGCCGCCGCCGGCTTTGATGACGATCATCGGGTCTGTCCTACCACGTACAACAGCACGGAAACACGGACAAAAGGACGTCGCCACGAAGAACACGAAGTCACGAAGAAAACGATCCAACAAGGTGCACGTAGCTTCTTTAGGGTTTGCTTCGTGTCTTCGTGCCCTTGGTGGCTATCGTTTTTCCGTGCTTCCGTGCTTCGTCCGTTTCCGCATCAAATCGGGTGCAACCCCGGGAACTCCAAGCCAAGCCGCTCGTCCCATCCCATCATGAGATTCGCGCACTGTACGGCAGTGCCGGCCGCGCCCTTCATCAGGTTGTCGATCGCGCACAGCGACACGACGCGGCCCGAATCCGCATCGAGCTCGAAGCCGACGTCCGCATAGTTGCTGCCCACGACGATCTTCGGCTCCGGGTAGCGATAGAGGCCGGCGCGTTCCTTGACGATTCTGACGAACGGCTCCGCACCATACGTCTCGCGATACGCTTTCCAGATGTCGCGCTCGGCAGTGCCGGGCTTGACGAATGCGTGCGCGGTGGCGAGCACGCCACGGACGTTATCGACGGCGGTCGCGCTGAGATGGACGCTGCTCGTCATGCCGCGAAGCCGCAACGCCTGAACGACTTCGGCCGTATGTCGATGACCGGTCGGTGCGAAGCTGCGCATGACGCCGGCCCGCTCGGGATGATGCGTCGCGTCGCTCGAGGTCGCACCGCCTTCGCTGCTGCCCACCTTCACCTCGCAGATGATGTCGCGCGAGGCATCGAGCACACCAGCGACGGCGAGCGGCCAGATCGCAAGCGTCGTGGCAGTCGCGTTGCAGCCAACACCGCTGACATGGGCGGCGGTGGCAATCTCGGCGCGATGGATCTCGGGCAAACCATACACAAAGCGGTCGAGCCACGCTGGTGCTGCGTGCGCGCTGCCATACCAGCGCGGGTAGTCCTCTGCGCGCCGGAGCCGAAAATCCGCACTGAGATCGACGATGCGATCGGCGAGCGTAGCGAAATGATCGATGCGGCCCGCCGCACTGCCATGCGGCAGGCAGAGAAACAGGAGATCCACCGGCGCCAGAGCCTCGGACCGCACGAATTTCAGGGCCGTTCGCCGCCGCAGGTTGGGGTGTGTAAAGTGAACGAACTGCCCATCGAGACGTTCGCTGGTGACCTGCTGGACATCGAAGCGTGGATGGTCGAGCAGGAGGCGAAGCAGTTCGCCGCCGGTGTAGCCAGACGCGCCAACGATGGCGGTGCTGAGACGATCGGCCATGCCGCGGCTATACCGACGCGCCTTCGGCAAGCGAGATGGCTGTTACGTGCGGCTCGGCACTGTCAGGCCATCCGTTGGCGGCGTTCCATCCATCGCGCGCCACCTGCAGACAGAAGTCCACCATGCGCTCCGGAATGTTCACGCTGGTCGGGGCGATGCTGTTGCGAAACTCCATGGTGTAGTTGACTTCGTTGACGAGCAAGCCTCGGTCGGGATCCTCGAACAGGTCGAGCGCCAAGAGACCGCCCCCAACTGCGCGAGCCGCGCGAGTACAGATGTCGGCAAGCGCCGGCGTGATCGGGCAGTTGCTCGACGATCCTCCGCGAGCCGTGTTCGTGATCCAGTTCGGTGAGGTGCGGTAGATGGCGCAGATCGTGTCTGGGCCCACCTGAAACGCGCGAATGTCTCGACCCGGCTTCTTCACGTACTCCTGAATGTAGAAAATGCTGTGGTGATAACTCCCAAGCGTCTCTTTGTGCTCGAGAATAGCCTCGGCCGCATCACGGTCGTTCACTTTGCTCAGCAGGCGTCCCCAGGAGCCAACGGTCGGCTTGAGGACGGCGGGGTAGCCGAGCCGCTCGATGGCTTCGAGCGCGCTCTCCGGCGTATACGCAACCAAGACTTTCGGCTGCGGGACGCCAGCCGCCGCGAGTGCGCTCGTCGTCATCAGCTTGTTGCCGCAAATG
The DNA here is from genome assembly GCA_963802675.1 of uncultured Acidobacteriota bacterium. Classification (GTDB taxonomy): domain Bacteria; phylum Acidobacteriota; class Vicinamibacteria; order Vicinamibacterales; family UBA2999; genus JACCSI01. The sequence continues at coordinate 519,450 of CAWDJL010000008.1, read as the reverse complement.
TCCGCCACCAGGGCCGTGTTGACGGTTCGCACGCCCTGATCGTTCAGAATCTTCAGGCTGTAGAGTGCGCGGCTGTGGTTGATGCAGCGTTCGACGATGACGTCGTACTCGCGGAACGGGTGCTGATGGACGTCGGTGATGTCGAAGATCAGTTTTTGATCGTCGAGCAGATCCAGCACGACGCCTCGTCGGTCGAAGGCTTCGAAGAGGAGTTTCTCCTCCACCCGAACGCGACTGTAGAGGACACCAACCCGCGTCTTACTCACCCCAATCCTCTTCTTCCTGAGGGGCCAGCGACAGCGTGATGGGGGACAGGCTCGTAATCTCGAGCTCGGCGCCACACCCGGGGCACTGGGTGATTTCGTTCTGCATGACGTCGGTCATGGTGATGTCGGCAAAACACTCGGGGCACTGCGCTTGCCCACTCGCGGTCTGGACGGCCATCGGACAACTCCTCTAGGGTCAAGTGAACACCAGATTCTAATCCGAGTGGCAACCGGCAACCGGCCGCCGGCGACCGGTCTAGCCCTCGCGCAAGGCCAGCATCGGGTCGACGCGAGCGGCACGACGCGCGGGCAGATAGCCGGCGATTCCGGCGGCGGCCCCAAGCGAAGCAGCCGCAATCAGAATCATCGTCAAGTCGCTGCCGACGAGGTTGAAGAGGAGAGTGTTGACGAACCGTTCGGCGCCGAGCGATGCGCCTGCGCCGATGACGAGACCGGTGATCACGATCCAGGCGACGTTGCCAAGCACTTGACCCATGACGCGTGACGGCTCGGCGCCGAGCGCCATGCGAATACCGATTTCGCTGCGGCGCCGAGTCACGGAGTAGGACATGACGCCGTACAGTCCGATCGCTGCCAAAAGCAGCGCCAGGCCTCCGAAGAACGCCGACAATGTAGCCACCAGCCGCTCTTGCAGCACCGCGGCCCGCAGGTCTTCGTCGAATGTGCGGAAATCGACGGCGATTTCTTTGTGAACGCTCTCGATGGCCTTCAGGTACTGTCTGGCGGAAGCCGTTGGCGGCGCCGTTGACCTGAATGCTGACTCGCGCGCCAGATGCGGCCGTCTCTTCCTGAGCCCACGCGGCGTACATCGTTGGCTGCGGCTCCTCGCGCAGCGTCCGGTACTTGGCATCGGCAACCACGCCCACCACTTCGCCGGTCACTGCCCGCGGCGTTCTCCAATCGCCGATCGTAAAGGAACGCCCGAGCGCCTGTTGCCCTCGAAAGTACTTCTTGACGAAGGCTTCGTTGACGAGAAGGACTCTCGGAGTCCCGAGTCGATCCCCGGCCGCGATGTCCCGACCCGCGAGGATGGGAGTGCTCATCACGCGGAAGTAGTCGGGGGTCACGCGGTTGTAGAGAGCGGAGCGGCCTTCTTCCGGCCCGTCATATCCGGGAACAGTGATGCGATTGTTCCAGGTGCTGCCGCTGATTGGGGTCACGACCGAGACGGCGGCGGCCGTCACGCCAGGAGCGGCGGCGATGGCCTGTCGCAGGCGCTCGAACATCATCGGTCGGTCCTTGTCGCTCAGCCCGGTGCGCCGCAGATCGACCGCGGCGATCAGCACCCGGTCCTGCTTGAATCCCAATTCCTGGGAGGTCAGGTCCACGAGCGTACGAACGAAGAGCGTGGCGCCGAGCACTAGCACGAACGACAACGCCACTTGGATTGCCACCAGGCCGTTGCCGAGATTGAAGCGGCTGTTGCCGGCAACGATTCCTCGGGAGCCGTCGCGTAAGGCGGTGGCCGGTGTCAGCCCGGTCGCCCGCAAGGCGGGCGCAACGCCAAACAACAAACCGGTGACGATACCCACCAGCGTCGTGAATCCCAGAACTCGCCAGTCGAGGGTGAGGTCGAGTGAGACGACGTTGGCGCGCGTCGAGATGAGCTGCACCAGGCCCCGGCTGCCCCACAATGCGAGGAGGACGCCGGCGATCGATCCGAGGAACGACAACAAGAGGCTTTCGATCAACAACTGCCGCGCCAGATGCCAGCGAGTGGCGCCAAGCGACAGGCGAATGGCCAGCTCACGCTGGCGAGCCGCCGACTGTGCGAGCAGCAGGTTCGCCATGTTGGCGCAAGCGATCAGCAAGACGAGCGCGACGATACCGAGCAGGACGAAGAGGGGACGGCTGTATCGCAGCCGCAACCCGGACAAGCCGGTCGCTGCCGGCACCAACTGGAACGGCTCCGTGAAGTACTGCTGCTGATCCCGGGGTTGCCAGTCCTGCGGCATCGTGGCTTCGCGGAGGCCCGGCCGCAAGGCTTCGAGTTGGGCGATTGCCTGCTCGTCGGTCTGGTCCGGCGCGAGGCGCGCGAGAAGGCTGATCCACCACGAGCTTCGTCGGTCCAGGCTGCTTTCGGCGCCACGAATGATCGGCTCGGCTCCAAAAGGCACCGCGGCGTCGAAGGTGCGACCGACGGTCGTCCCGAAAAAACCAGGCGCCGTCACGCCGATGATCGTGAAAGCATGACCGTCGAGATAGAGCGGCCGCCCAAGGACATTCGGGTCGGCACCGAACTCGCGATGCCAGAAGGCGTCGCTGATGACTGCGACCAGCCCATGCCTGCCGCCTCCACGTTGGTCATTCTCAGTCGTGATGGTCCTGCCGATCTGCGTGGTGACGCCCAGCACGTCGAAGAAGTGACCATCTACCCACATCCCATTGATGCGGCGCATCTCGCCCGCGGTGTTCACGTTGAATTGTGAATTGCTGGTGGCGAGAAGTCCCCCGAAGAACTTCTGGGTATTTCGGAGGTACTCCCATTGCGGATAAGTAAAGGAAATATTGGGCTGGGATTGGGGCGCGCGCAGCTGTTGGATGATGTTGACCAGCCGTTCTGGCTCGTGAATGGGGAGGGCCTTGAGCATCAACGCGTTGACAAGGCTGAAAATGGCGACGTTCGCACCGATCCCCAGCGCCAGCGACAGCATCGCCACTCCGCTGACGACCGGAGTCTGGCGCATCAGGCGCAAGGCAAACCGTAAGTCCCGAGCGAGAGCGTCCAAGCGCATCATGGCTGCATTATACGAACACCTTCGTAGTGGTCAAGGCTCTGCAGACAATGGACGGGAGTCAGGGCTCATCGGTTGGCGCGTCAGCGGCCGAGTCACACGGCACGGAAACGCGGAAGCACGGAAGCTTAGGTTACCGCTTCCGTTTGAAGGCGTACCCGGAGAACACCTCACTGACCGAGCAGACCTTGAAATCGACCCAGCCGGCCGCGAGGCCAATCGCGCGCACGTCGTTGGCGTTGACGTCCGACCGGACGCCGGATCCCTTCTTCGGCCAGATGACCCAGACCGTTTGGCGATCAACGTGGCGTGCGACGGCGACGAACTGCGCGGCAAGTTCGTGCTGGCTGCGAACGACCACGAGAAACAGTTCGCAATCAGCCGACGCCTTGGCGGTGAACGAAGCCTTGGCGGGTAATCGGCCCAGGGTGCCGAGAAAGCCTGGCGGCGCACCCAGGACGCAGACTCGCATCCCTGCCTTGACGCCGAGCTTCTCGACCGTAGGTTTCCCGGAATAGATCGAGGATGGCGGGACGACAGGGTTCGTCACCCTCCGCGACACGGCTTTGGACAGCGAGGTCTTCAGGCGGCCCCAGGTCGTGAACGTGGCATCGGGCAGAACCGCCTTGACCTTTTGCACCGTCTCTAGCTCACCATCGACGAACACCATCGGAACGTGCCGCGTGTCCTTGTACGTTCGCAAGGCCATCGCCACTTCTCGTCCTTGCGACGGCAGGCGAGAGAGATCGATGACATAGGCGTCCGGAGGATTGACTCGCAGGGCTCGCCTCTGGTCGAGGCGGTCGAGATCGTCGAACTCCACGTCGTGGCCGAGTGCTACGAGCTGCTGCTTGCGCTCGCGTCCTTCAGGGCCGTTCCAGTGAATCAGCCGAACGCGCATCAGTCATTTCAGCGCGGCGGTCAAATTGATCGTCTGGACGCCCGCCAGGGCACGTGAGACGACGCAGCCTTTCTTCGCACCTTCTGCGTGTTGTTTGAACGTCGCCGCGTCGATTCCCGGTACCTCGCCGACGACGTCGAGGTCGATTTGAGTGATGGTGGGGCCGGCCTCGGTCGCACCGAGGTGCACTTTTGCGCTGGTCTTGATGCTCGTCGGTGTGAGTCCGGCGCGCCCGAGCGCGGCGGCCAGCGCCATCGAGAAGCAGCCGGCGTGGGCCGCTCCGATCAATTCCTCAGGGTTGGTGCCGGTTCCACTCTCGAAGCGTGAAACGAACGAGTACGGCCCCTCGAAGGCGCCGCTCCCCAGTCGCATCGATCCCTTGCCCTCTTTGAGCGACCCCGACCACTCCGCACTTGCGCCGCGTACTGCCATGAATCCTCCCGCGAGATGACGGACGAACCGCCATCATAGCGCGGGGCTTCGCCGGGTGCCTTAGGTGCCGAGGGTGCCGCAGGTGCCTTAGGTGCTGCTCGTGCCGAAGGTGCCGATCGTGCCGGAGTTGCCGCAGAGACCCGGGCACCTTCCGCACCCGAGCACGGTGGCACCAGGGCACCAGCACTCAGGCACGAGAGGCACCTTCGGCACCCTAGGCACCCTACTTTTTCTCTCGAACGATAAAGAGCTTTTCGCCGGGCTTGATGAGGCCGAGCTCGCGGCGGGCGACCTCTTCGACGGCCCTCGGGTCTTCGCGCAATCGGCGAGCCTCTTCGCGCAGCTCGGCGTTTTGACCGCGCGATTGTTCGAGCGCCTGTTCGACGAACTGAAAATCGCGACGCGCCTTGATGAGCGAGAGCAGTCCTTTTTCGCCGACGATGGCGTCCACGAGCAGGACGGCGGCGATGAATCCGAGCAGGTAACGGGTGAACCGGCCTCGACGCGGAGCAACAGACTTGGGCGAAAGACCTGTCGCCGGCGGCGTCGACGGGTCGCTCATCGCGCTCGCCCGCGCCGGGTAATCGTGCGTGCTGGCACGCCCAGATAAGCCTCGAGCGCGCGAATGAGGACCGAGCGCAAATCCACGCGATCGTCCATCGCGCGGATTTTGGCGGCGCGCCACAAGTCACCTGGGAGTTCGACGGTGGTCTTGACCGGCTCGCGTTCGTTGCCCTCCCGGGCCTTCGGCACGGCGTGGAGTATAGCAGCAGACCCGTGGGGATGGTTCGACATCGAGACGGGCGAGAGTATACGCACACCGATATCTGGGAATCAATATGTTTTCACGGCGGACCGTTTCGATGTGATTACGTGGCGACGGGTTTACGGGTCTGATGGGCGATGGCGCCGTCTGCTCGGTTGGCGATTCTCAACGGGTCGCCGACGCGTATCGTTTTACGGCTGCAGGATCGTCAGGAGCACGTCACGTCTGCCGCAACCCTCTAATGGGATCGACGCGCGCGGCGCGGCGCATGGGAATCCACGATGCCACGAGCGCCGCACCGCCCGTGACGGCAAGGACGCCGAGATACGTGCCGGGGTCCGCGGGCCCGACACCGTAGAGAACTGACCGCATCGCCTGCGCGAGCCCGAACGCCCCGGCGAGGCCCAGGGCCGCGCCGATGCCGGCCAGGGCGAGGCTGCGAGCGATGATCTTCGACGCGACATCGCGCGCGGACGCGCCGAGCGCCATGCGGATGGCAATCTCCGACGTCCGCTGGCTGACCGCGTAAGACATGACGCCGTAGAGTCCCCCCGTGGCCAGCAGCATGGCCACGATCGCGAAAGCCGCGAACAGCCCGCTCAACAGCCAATTCGAGGACGTCTCGTCCGCAAACGCTTCCTCGACCGTTCGAAGCTGATACGTCGGCAGGTCGGCATCGACGTCGCGGACCGCTGCTCGAAGTCCGGGAGCAAGCGTCTCCGGCGATCTTGCTCGGACGATGAGGTAGAAGCTGCGCGCCGGACGGTGTGCGTCCAGCACGTACAGCTGTGGCCGGGGAGTCTGGCCTAGACCTGCGTTGGCGATGTCCGCGGACACGCCAACAACCGTCGATGCCACGTGCTGCTCAGAGGAGGGGTCGAGGACGATCTGTGCCCCAAGGGCGCGACCGTCGTCCCCCCAGTACCTGTTGTGCCATCACACGCGAGACAACGACGACCGGCGCCGGACTTGCCGCGTCTCCGTCCGCAAATCCCCGTCCCGCGACGATCGGGATGCCCATCACCGCGAAGTAGGCGGGGCTCGCAACCGTGATTCCGGCGCTCGGACGACCGGCGCGATCCTCGCTGACGCGGTTTTCTATTGCAAACGTCACCGTTTCCAGCAGCTGTAGCGCGGGAAGCTCCGTCGCAGTCGTGGCGCCTTCCACACCAGGAATGTCTGTTGCCCGCTGCACCAACGCCTGTCGGATGCGGAAGGCCTCACGATCGTCCGCGATTTTCCATGTCGGGATTTCGATGTGCGTCGAGAGCAAGCCCGAGACCGCGTAGCCGGTCTCGATTCGAGTCATCGTCTGCATCGATTGCACGATGAGCGCTGCCACGGCGAGTAGGGTGACGCCCAGCGTGACCTGCAGCACGACCAGCGCCGACTGGCCTCGGGCCGTGCTTCGGCTGCCGATGCTGCGCATCGTGGCGTCGTTGAGAGCCGTGGCTGGGTCGGCGCGAAGCATGCGAAGCGTGGGGACGATCGAGAAGACGAGCGGCGCCACAAACGCCAGGGCGGCGGCGAATCCGACGACTCGAACGTCGAACGCAAGCTGACGGAAGAACGCCTCGTACGCCATGGTTCGCACGGCCACAAGGCCGCCCCAGGCAACTGCCAGGCCCAGTGCCCCACCTGCGAGGCCGAGGACGAGGCTTTCGCTGACGATTTGTGTGACGATGCGTCCGCGGCTGCCGCCGAGCGCGGTCCGCATCGCCAGTTCCTGGCGGCGGGCAATCAACCGCGCAATCAGCAGGTTCATGACGTTCGCGCATGCGAGGACGAGCAGAAGGCCGACGACCGTGACGAGCATTGACAGCACAACCCACGTGTTGGGCGTGCCCAGTGCGTCCTTGGTCGGGCCAACCCTGGCGGAGCGGTCGCGATCGGTGTCCGAGTGTTCCGATGCCATTCGCGCGGCGAGCGCGGTGACCTGGGCATGAGCGGAATCGATGGTGGCACCGTCCGCCAGCCGGCCCACGCCCCTCCACGAACGATCGGTGCGAGATGCCTGGGTCGCGTTGCCCTGATAGGGCAGCCAGACATCGATCTCAGAGATATTGCCCAGCTCGATGTCCGGGGTCAGCACGCCGACGAGCGTCCGGTGCTGGCCGTCGAGGCGAATGTCCCGGCCGATGATGTCCATCGAACCGCCGAATCTCGTGCGCCAGAATCGGTGGCTGAGCACAGCCACTCCAGGCGCGCCCGGACGCTCGTCGGCGACTGTCAGGCTGCGCCCTCGGATGGCGGTGAGTCCCCAGAGTGCATGAAGGTCCCCAATAACAACTTGTCCGAGTACGCGTTCGGCGGTTCCGTCCGCGTTCATCGTGAACGTTCGCCGTTGGTACGCGCTGAGCGTCGAGTACGCGGGGGCGCCGTCGCGATACGTGACATATTCGGGAAGCGAGATCGGACCGCGCCATGAGATCACGTCGGGGCCGGTCGCAAAGATCCATCCGAGGCGCTCGGGTTCGCGGATCGGAAGCGGCTTGAGCACCAGCACATTGGCCATCGTGAAGATCAACGTGTTCGCGCCAATGGCGAGTGCGAGCGTCACGCAAGCAGCAAGGGCATATCCCGGCTGTTTGACGAAGAGTCGCGCACCGTGGAGCACGTCCTGTCCAATCAGGCTCATCACGCCATCTCCCTTCGGTTTCGGCCCGACGCGTTGCGGCGACCATGGCGGGCCGAGCCGCAGCACGAGCCCGATCGCGCGTTTCCAGTATCCGAGACGGGCCCGGATCGGATGCGCCCTCTTCTCGGAGGCATAGATCTCGGCGAGATCGCCAACGACCGCGTCTCGCAGCCGCGGGTCGACCAGCCATTCGACGATCGCGCGAGCCAGACTCGGCGTCCTCATTGCGGACTGAGCTCCGCTTCTAGACCATCGGCCATGCGCGCCAGCGCGTCCAGTGATGCCCGCAGCGCACGGAGTCCGGCGGCAGTCAACTGGTAGACACGCTTACTCCGCCCGCCGCGTTCGGCGGAGGGTTGTCCACGAGCGCTGCGCAGCAGACCCTTGGCCTCGAGGCGGTCGAGCGTCTTGTAGACCGCGCCGAGCGAAACCCGGCGGCCGGTCCGTGTTTCGAGCTCCCGCCAAATAGGGACGCCATAGGCGTCGGGGGCACCCTGCAGAACCCCGAGAAGGACGAGTTGCTCGAAGTCGCCGAGCACCTGGTGTTCTGACATCCGCCTATGTTAGACGATGTCTGACAAATAAGGTTCGACGAGGCACGGCAAGGTGGCCCGGCCAAGACGCCCTCACAGATAGATGTCCTTGTTCAACAGAAAACGGGGCCTGCTCCCGAGGTGTGTCGTGGGCGGAGCGTGGAGCAGCAGCGGATGCATCAGGATGACGTCGCCCGCCGTCGCGGTATTTTCCAGCACCTGCAGCGGGATTCCGTCGACCGCCTCAACGCGCTGGTGGAACCGCTCGATGCGGGCAGAGGCCTCGCCGGCGGTGCAGAGATCCCGCAAGTACGGATGGCGATGGACCGATGCCCGGAGCTCGGCTCCTCGGGCCCCCGCCCTCGGTGGATGATCGAGGAACCACCGATGGACCAGCCGATGCGAGCCGCTGATGATTTCATCCCACCGGCTCGTGGCGCGACATCGCCGAATATCGCGTGGACCTTCACGCCCTTGGGTGGTGACAGCGGGCCCGTATAGCCGGCATCGACGTGCCAGCCGTCAGCGGGAACGTTCCACGGCCGCCCCGTCGGGAACACCAGGAAGAACGCGCCCCAGTCCGAAGGCCGTCGCCACGGCTGCCCGCCGAGGGCTTCGTCGATCGCCGCCAGCGTGAGGTTGCTTCCCACGGCACGAAACACGGGGTCGGACTTCAAATGCTGCAGGTGGTCGGGCCGCTCCGTGCGCCACGTGGTCGGATCGTCGCGTTGGATACTGACCGCGGCGAGCGCGCGCCAGACCACGTCACGCATCGCCGCAGCCTCTTGGGGACTGAACGCGCCTGGGATTCGAACCCAACCGTGGGTCTGGAAGTGATTCATGTCGCCGGTTGAGCCACATAGCCTACTCCGCCGTGCTGAGAATTCCGGAGATAGCGACCGAGAGCCGCAGCTGTTGATCGCGCCGTAAGCGTTGTGCCTACCGCAGCAGGGTGATCGCGGTCGCAAGCGTGCTGTCGCGATCCGTGAACAGATCTGCCGCCGTCAGGTGAGCCGCGACATCCCGCTTGAAACCAATCCCGACGAACTCGGACCCGTCTGGCGAGAACGACCGCCGGCTGCACACCACGCCGAGCCCCCCGCCAGGCAGCGGAAACACCAGCGGCTGGCCGGTCGACCCTGCAGTGGGTTCGCCGATGAAGATGGTGTCGGGCCGCCGGCGGATCACCGACAAGAATCCGCTCTCGGTCGCGCTGTGCGATTGCGTGCCGATGAGCACGATCAGCTTGCCGGTGAACCGCCGGCCGGTAGCCGGCGCCAGCGTGGGTTGCGTGCGGATCACCTCTTGCGGCTCCCGGAAGGCTCTGCGATCCGCGCGATACGATGTCACTTCATAAATCGGTCCGGCCGCCTGGCGATCGATAAGGCGGCGAACCATCTCGAACGACACCTGGTCCGACCCGCCGCCGTTGTAGCGGACGTCGACGATCAGCCCCTTCAGGTCGGCGGCGTCCTCGATGAACCGCGCAAAGGCCTCGCTCACCTCCGGCCGCATCTGGTTGGCTTGAAAATAGCCGAGGCCGCCATCAAGGTAGCGCGCCACGTGCGCGAGCGGCGGATCGAGGTTGGTGTCGTTGAAGTATTTCTCGGATCGCGTCAGGCGGACCTTCCGCGCCGCACCGTCCGGTGTTTCGACGGTGACCGTGACGGTGCTCTGGCGAGGGCCGGTCAGCACGCGGAAATACGCCAGGCGATCGGTGGCCTGCGGCGTCGAGCCCGTCTTCAGCGCGCGCCAGTAGTCCACCAGCTCGCCTACGGGACGATCGTCGACGCGATTAATGGCCAGGCCGGGGCGGATGCCGAACGTCGTCAGTTCGTCCGTCTGCCGGAGCAGCCTGACGATCACCGCTCGTCCGTTCACAGGACGAATCTCGAGCGGCGGATACCCGAGCGCCTCGTCGAACGCCGCCGGCCAGAAGACGCCCGAATGGCCGTCGTGCAGGTGCGCATAGAAGCGCATCAGCTCGAGATAGTAGGCATGGTCCGTCGCCGCCGCCGCGACGCGCGGCGCGAATTGCTGATACAGGCGATCCCACGTCGCGGCAACGCGATCGTAGTACGCAAAACTGTCACGCGCCTCGCGCCACAACTGCGCCAGCGCCAGCTGACGATCCGCCGTTGACACCGTTGCGCGCGCGAGCACCTCCTGTGGCGCGAGGTTCGCCTGGCGCGCCGAGCCCGCCGGTGGCAGCAGGAACAGGGCAGCCACCACCATCAGCATCACGCCACCTCGATTCACGATCGGGTTTTGACGAAGACGGCGCGGCAAGCGTTGACAGCCCTGCGCCGTCAGTGAGACCTCATGACCTCGATGTCCGGCTCGTCCTTCAGCTCGCGTCCGAGCATCCGCACGTAATACTTCAAGAACGCGTCCGGGTTGGACGACACGCGCTACTGGATGAAGAACAGGAAGCCGTCGGTCCAGCCGTGCTCGGTAATGGTCATGCGGGTGCCGCAAGCCGGTTGCAGCTCGCAGATCCACCGCCCGTCCCAGGATTGGTTCCGGGGCTGTCCGTCGCGCAGCAGCAGGCGTTCGTAGCGCTGCTCCGGAATCGCCGAGAGCCTAGGCCGGAGTACCCAAGCTCGAGGCAGCAATCGAGGAGAGGGCGCCATTGGCGCCCTCCCAAATGGTGTCGATGCGCCTAGGATTCGCGGACGTTCTCGGCGCGCGGACCCTTAGGGCCCTGCCCGGTCTGGAACGTCACCGCCTGCCCCTCACGGAGCGAGTCGAACGACTCGCATGCCGACTGATGGAAGAAGTACTCCTGGCCCGACTCGTCGGCCACGAAGCCGAAGCCCTTGTCCGAGACGATACGCTTGATGGTGCCCTTGGATGACATGTGAAACTCCCAGTTCATCTGAACTGAAAAGCGCCTATCGGATTGAGGCACGAAGAATCCCGCGCCATTGTCTCCGACTCGTCTGCGTGGTCCAGAAGGGGTTCGTGCAGCTCACCGGGAGGGTGGGCAAGGCGAATGCAGTTCAGGCTCCGCGTAGAAGCGGCGTGTAAACGAGCCCCGAGTCTATCAGGTATTGGCCGCCAGCGCGGCTCTGTCGCTTTCGAGAGTTCCGGGGTCAAGACCCTGCGCAAGCCTCGCCCCCTACCTGGCCTGTGCTAAGCACCGGCTCCGGCGGACAGCCTCCGCGAGAGCCAGAGTTTTCCGTGGTTCGCCGTGTTCCCCGGGTTCAAGTGTCCGTGGATAAGGGTAGGCTCCCGCTTATACCCTCTTCCGCCGATGGTTTGGACCGCCACTGCCCACCGGCCGTGTCAGGTACGAGTGAACAGCACGATGCGATTGGTGTTCGTGCCGCAGCGGTTGTTCGCCACGCCCCAGATGTTCGCGGTCTTGGTAAACACCTGCTCCTTCACCAGCACGGCGACCGGCGCCAACCCTCGGCGTCCGAGGAGGGACGGCGATGTTCCGGCGACGGAAAGTTCGCGGATGTCCCTCTCTGGGTGACGCCGCGAGGAGGGCCGCGACGTCGCGCGGTGGTTGGCGTTCCGATACTGCGGGAGGCGTTTACCACGACCGAAATCCTCCGCCGGGTTGTTCGTTACTGGCAGTCCTATCACGCGCGGCGACAACACGGCCAACATCAGAATGAGCCTGCCGCAGGGCTGTCTAATGCAGCGGTATCCGATATAGATTGCGCTGCAGGTCCGTCTTGGCGAACACGTATGTCGAGGGATCGAGCCCTAGGGAAATCGCACTATGCTCAATCACTCGGGCGCCTGGCAGTTTGGCCCAGGCTGCAGTCGATCCGATTCCAGAAGCAGGCAAGTCTGGGAGTGATTTGCCGGCCGGCACAGGAATCACGAGCGTTTTTTCCTCGGAGCTTACATAGAAGAATCTTCCGTCGGAAGACCAGCCCGCAGGGCAGCTCTCATGACAGATCTTCTTCGGCGCGCCACCGTGCACGGGGGCCGCGAGCGTCTCGTTTACGCGATCTGCGCCAGACCCAGGTGAGTAGAAGACCACCCACTGGCCGTCTGGCGACACGCCGTACTTGCGAAGGACCGGTGCCGTCGTCACGCGCTCCTGCCCGGTTCCGTCTTTGTTGATTCGCACCAGCACATTCGTGTTCTTGTCTAGCGACCGGAAGAGGAGTTCTCCGTCAGCGCCGAACGACACCTGATCTCCGCCTTTGGCGATCTGGCGCGGCGGTGTGCGCCGGTCGAGGGATGCCAGCCAGACGTTCGTGACTCCAGCGCTTTCCGTCGCCGTGAAGGCGACTTCTTTCTCGTCGCGCGACACATCGTAGTCGGTGACCGATGCGCCGGGCAGCACACTGTTGGTCTTCCCCGACGCGAGGTCCACCGAGCGCAGCTCGGACGACGACGCCACCCAGCCGTCTGCCGATAGCACAAAGTCCCGCGCAAGAAGATAAAACACGTGGGTGGCATCCCTGGAAAGGCGAGGAGCCGCGGCGTAGCCCTCCGATGAGATCGCTCGTTCGCCGGCGGCGTCGTGAATCCAGAGCGCACTCCGACGGCTCCCGACCGATGTCACCAAGGACCGGCCGTCAGGCGCCATCGCAATCCCCTCCTCCTCCAGGGGACCGAACGTGATCTGCTCTGGTGCGCCGTCCGGGAACTTCTGGCGCCAGAGGTGCGAGCTGCCTCCCACGGTCGCGCCGAAGTACATCCACGCTCCGTCCGGAGACCAGGCCGCCGACGTGCAGGTACCCCGAGGACCCACCTGCCGTCCGGCAGAGCTTCCATCGAACGGGATGAGTCGGCACGGTTGATCGAACGCGTGCGTGCCGAGCATCTCGACGACGAGCACCGACTGACGATTCGGCGACGCATAGGAGTAGTGCGCCATTGCGTGCTCGTTCGGCTGAAAATAGACCTCGCGCGCGTCCGCCCGGCCCTCCGTCGCGGTCACAATCCCCATGTGGAGGCCGGTCTTGATCTCGGAAAACAGCACGTGTCGATCGGTGATCCACGTGAGTCCTGAGGCGTTGGGCAGGAGTCGCGATGGCTCGCCGCCCAGCACCGGAACGCTCCACGTATCCCAGCCCTCGGGAGCCACACGCGTATACGCGATCCGGGATCCGTCCGGTGTGAACACCGGTGCGTACTTGAGCGCCGCGTCGTTGGTCAGCCGGACCGACTCGCCGTTCGGGAGCAGCTTGACGTGGATCTGTCCGTTGCTCAAGAAGGACTCGCCGCCGCGAATGAATGTCACCATTCGCCCATCGGGCGACAAGCTCGGGGCCGTCGCGGAGTCCGTAAAGTTGGTGATCTGCGTGTACTCCGACGCGGACGTCACGGGCACTGCAGGGGTTGCTGCCGATCTGAATCTGAGTCCTGCCGCGACGAGGCCAGCCAGCACGAGTGCGAGGCCGCCGATGTAGACAGGCCGCCACCGTGCACCAGGTGCCGAGGCCAGCGCGGTATCAGAGCCCCGCACGTCGTGCTGACCGGTTGGCGCCGGGATGACTCCAGACCGGCGCTCGGGTTGATCGAGTTCGATGCGTGCATCGCCGATGTCTCGGAGGCGTCGCTTCGGATCCTTCTCCAGGCAACGTTGCAACAACACGCGCACGCCGGCTGGCGTCGCGTCTGGGAGAGCCTCCCAATCCGGCTCGCCACTCAGGATGGCCACGATGGTGTCCGACACTGTGGCGCCCTTAAAGGGGACGCGTCCAGTCAGCGTTTCGTACAGGACACAGCCGAATGCCCAGATATCGGTGCGTTTGTCGAGCACCAATCCTCGCGCCTGCTCCGGGCTCATATAGGCGGCCGTACCGAGGATCACGCCGGGCCGCGTCATGTGCGCCGGGCTTGTAAACGTCGGCGAATTCATCACCTCGACGTAGGGCGACGAGACAGGATCGAGGGCCTTGGCCAACCCGAAGTCCAGCACCTTCACCACGCCGTCGGGTCGTACCTTGATGTTCGCGGGCTTGAGATCGCGATGGATGATGCCTTGCTCATGCGCCGCCTCAAGGGCCTCGGCGATCTGCTTTGCGATCGCAACCGCATCGGCCAGTGAGACGGGCCCTTGCACAATCCGATCGGCGAGTGTCGGGCCTGGAATGAGCTCGAGCACGAGCGCATGCGTCGCGCCGCTGTCGTCGAACCCGTAGATGTGGCCGATATTCGGATGACTGAGTGACGCGAGCACCTGCGCTTCATGCCGGAAGCGCTCGAGCCGGGCGGCATCGGTCGCGAACGCCTCTGGCAGAATTTTCAATGCGACATCGCGATTGAGTTTCGCATCCCGCGCGCGGTAGACCTCCCCCATACCGCCTGCGCCAATGGGCGCAAGAATCTCATAGGGACCGACATGAGCGCCGGGTGCCAGAGACATGGAGAAGTGTTGATTATAGAGCCGGCGTGACGGGGCCCGTTTAGGTATGTTGGCGGCGGCACGCAGCATATGCGCGAAGCATTCGACCTGTCTGCTAGGCGGCGGCCGACCATGGGAGGGCGAAAGGCGGTCGGGCGTCGAAGACCCAGCGGTGAGTTGTCACCATCGTGGCGGTGCAGGACGTCCTTCCGAGCTGGAACGGCAGGACGACGACGTCTTCGCATGGGCGAAGCGGCACGTCACGTTTGTGGCGTTGGAAGACGAGATTCAGGCCCGCGCGACGGAGATTCTCGCGAGGTTTCCGCAGTTGGTGAATACGCGCCGGAGCAGATCCGTCGCCGACCCATTCGTGATCGCGCTGGCTCGCGTACAGGGGCTGACCGTGGTTACCGCGGAGCGAGGCAGTGGCAGTCCTCAGAAGCCAAGGATTCCTGACGTGTGCGCGGGTGTAGGGGTGAAGTGCGTTCCTCTGCTCGGCATGTTCAAGGAGTTGGGCTGGCAGTTCTGATCGAAGCGCTCGGTTGCCAGGCGGATTCGACGGGAGTATCAGGAGGACAGCGAATTGGTCCTCCGCTGGTCCTGGCGCCGGTGCGACACGGGCCCGACCCACCGCTCGAACGCCTCAAAGGTCCCGAGCCTGGGTTTCCAGGTGACTGCGCTCTGAACGCCGCGGCGAAACGCCCCGGCACTTCGGTGCCTCCCTGAACCACCCCTGGCAGCAACTGCCAGGGCGTCTTCACGGACAACTCAAACAGCAGCACGCAAGCGACGGAGGTGAGCGATGTCCGGTGCTCGATGGGGTGATCCGCGCGAATACGGCGGGCGGGATATCGGCGACGGCCGGCCGCGCGTGTACGACGAGCGTGACTCCCGCCTATTCCCTCTTCCGCCGATGGTTTGACCGCCTCCGCCCCGGCCAGCGTCAGGCACGAGTGAACAGCACGATGCGATTGGTGTTCGTGCCGCGGCGGTTGTTCGCCACGCCCCAGATGTTCGCGGTCTTGGTAAACACCTGCTCATTCACCAGCACAGCGACCGGCGCCAACCCCGCGGCCAGGCCGGCAGGAACGACGATGTCCTCCAGGCGCAAGGTGCCGTTTCGCACTTCACCGACCTCGAACGCGACATACGCACCAGGACGCAGCAACCGCGCAATCTGTCGAAACGCGGCCTCGATGAACCGCCGCCATGCGTCGACCGTCGTGTGAACAGTGATCGCCACCCCGTTCGAGTCCACGCCGCAGAACCAGGAGCGGAGCCAGTTGTCGGCCGCGTAATTGACGACGTCCAGGAACGGCGGCGACGTGACCACCAACTGGACGCATCCCGGGCGCCAGAACCGGCCGGTAGACGATCCCGTGTGAAACCGGCCGCGCGAACCGACGCGCGTCAAAGTCTGTCGCGTCGGTTCGTCGACGTCCGCGAGTAGCGACGCGCTCTTGCGATTGACGATGGCCCGCAAGTCGCGCCGCGGCGGCGTCTGGCGTCGCCGCGTATTGATCTTCAACTGCGACGCGATACTGACGGCCTGATTGGGTGGCAGGGTATAGACGGAAAGGAAACCCGTCGAGTGGCCGGTCAAGCGGTTGACAACGACCATCCGGATCCAGCGGTCGAGATCGTCCATGCGGCCGTCCTGCTCACGTCCCATCAAGTAGGAACGGAGCGCGCAGATCTCGATCAGCGTCTCGGGATGGTAGAACGCGAGAAGTTCGTCGGGAACCTCGCTGGCGCGGGACAGGTCGAGGCGATCCAGGCGCGCGCGTACCTGATCACCCTGTGGCGGCCGCAGACGCGGCCAGAGCAGGGCCTCGGCCAACGGGTTGATGTCACAGCCCGCGGGCACGCGGCCTCGGAGGGCCGCTTCGAGCAAGGTCGTACCGCGTCCGGCAAAGGGATCGTAGACGGTGTCGCCCGGACTGGTCAGCCGATCGATGAAGAACGCCGGCAGCTGCGGCTTGAAACAGGCCCGATACGAGATCTCGTGCAGGCTGTTCGCGGCACGCTGACGACTGGTCCAGGTACCCATTCGTGAACACGGGTACGCTCACGCCCCCGGTTGCGTGGGCCGTTATGCGTGTCCGACGTCCCTTCCACGTGAAGTCTGCCAGCCCTCCCAGCACCTCGTCGGGCGAAACACTGGTCCCGCCCGTTGCGGAGAAAAGCTGCGGTTGGGAAAACGACATGTCTGAGCGCCGATTGTACCAACCTTGGCCCGTAACATCAGTCGTCGGACCTCGTCACGGACGACTAGACTTGTCCGCGGAGGATCATCTTGCCTCAAGCTGTCATCGTCCTCACTACGTTTCCCTCTGACGGGGATGCCGACGCCCTCGCGCGTAGTCTGGTGTCCGAGCGTCTTGCGGCCTGCGTCAACGTCCTGCCGCAGATGCAATCCATCTATCGATGGGAAGGCGCGGTCGAAACAGCGTCTGAGCGACAGCTAATCATCAAGACCGCACAGTCGCAGCTCGAGTCGCTCAAGAAGCGGCTGACCGCATTGCACCCGTACACCGTGCCAGAGATGTTGGTTCTCGCAGTCGCCGATGGCGGGGTCAGCTATTTGCGGTGGATCTCGGACTCGGTCGGATAGATGCACCTTGCTACGCGAGCGCCTGGTCCACATCCTCCTTGAGATCCTCGATGTCCTCGATGCCCACCGAGATGCGAATCATCCCGTCGGTGATGCCGATGGCGCCGCGGCGCTCGGGTGGGACGGAGGCATGCGTCATGATGGCCGGGTGCGAAATGAGGGTTTCGACGCCGCCGAGGCTCTCGGCCAGTGACATCAGCTTGAAACGAGGCAACACCGTTCTGGCGGCGTCGATCGACCCCACGTCGAACGTGATCAGGCCGCCGAATCCCCGCATCTGTTTTTTCGCCAGGTCGTGGTGCGGGTGATCGGGAAGACCCGGATAGATCACGGATTTCACCTTGGGGTGCTTCGCCAGATGTTCCGCGAGCGCCTGGGCATTGGCATTGGTGCGCTCCATCCGGATCGGCAAGGTCTTGGTGCCGCGCAGCACCAACCATGAATCCATCGGTCCCAGAATCGCGCCGGCGGCATTCTGCACGAATTTCATCCACTCCACGTCATCGGCATGCTTCAGCACGTTGACGCCGCCGACGCTGTCGCTGTGCCCGTTCAGGAACTTGGTGGTGCTGTGAGTGACGAGGTCGGCGCCGAGCTCGAGTGGGCGCTGAATGTACGGGCTCGCGAACGTGTTGTCGACGATCACGCGGACCCCATGGCGATGGGCAATGGCGCAGGCGGCCGGGAGATCGGTAATCCGAAGCATCGGATTGGTTGGTGTTTCGATGAACAGATACTTGGTCTTCTTGGTAATCGCCGGCGCGATCAAGTCGAGGCGCGAGGTGTCCACGTAGGTGAAGTCGAGGCCGAACTTGCGGCGCACCCGTTCGAAGAGGCGGAAGGTGCCGCCGTAGGTGTTGTCGCTGACCACGAGATGGTCGCCGGCTTCGAGCCTGGTCAGGATGGCGTCAATCGCGGCCATGCCCGAGGCGAACGCAAACGCGGCGGCGCCAGACTCGATCGCTGCCAGGTTTGCTTCGAGCGCCATGCGAGTGGGGTTCTGGGTGCGGCCGTACTCGAACCCCTTGTGCTGCCCGAGACCCTCCTGCACGTAGGTCGAGGTTTGATAAATCGGGGTGATGATGGCGCCGGTCGTGGGATCGGGTACCTGACCGGCATGAATGCATATGGTGTTGAAGCGCGCGGTGTCCTTGAGTTTCACGGTCCCTCTTTTTACTCTGTTATCATTTTGCGAGCAATTCAGCCGCCGCCAATAACGCCTTCCATGAGATGACGTCCACCCGTCTGACGCTGCCCGGTGCAACGCCGTCCCGCGCGCAGCTGTGGCGGCGCCAACTGTTCGGCAGTGTTCCTGGACGCGCCGCGTTGATTGGTGCGGCCGTCAAGGCGGTCACCACAATCCTCGGATGGATCACGCCGGGCGCGTCGGTGGTGGAGGCCCTCGACGCCTTTGGCAGCCTTGCCCTGCTGTTTGCCGGTGGCTACGCACTGACCCGCGGCATCATGTGGGCCAAGCGCCGGTTGTTGTGGCGGGTGCGCCGCAAACTCATCCTCTCGTACATCTTCGTGGGGTTGGTGCCCGGCCTGTTGATCATCGCGTTCTTTCTGATCGCTGGCCTGATCCTCTTTTTCAACGTCAGCACCTACCTGCTGCAGTCGCGGGTGCGAACGCTGGTCGACCAGGCGGACTTCCTCGCCGAGTCGGTGGCGCTGCAAGCCGCGCACGGCGACCCGGTCGATACGCTCCGCCGGACGCTCGTGCGGCGACAGGCGAGCGCCGCGGAACGCTTCCCGTACACCTCGATTGCCATCGTGCCGGTGGAGAAGCTCCAATGCCCCTCCGAGGGTCAAGCCAATGTCACGGTGCCACCGGTTCAGCCGATGACTGTCGGGCCGTGGCAGCACCTCGATCCGCCCGCTCGAGTGCCACAGTGGGTCCCGTGTGATGGGTTCACTGGAATCATCGCTTACGAGGGGTCCAACGGCCAGTCGATGGAAACGCGGCTGGTCATGCGGGCGGTTGCGCTGCCACAAAGCGCCTCGCCCCAGTGGGCGGTCATTGTCGATCTTCCATTCACGGTGACGATCGAGGAGCGCTTGCGCGAGGAAACGGGCATCCGTCTGGGGGCAGCCACGGCCCTCCCGTCGCAAGACGCGCGCATCGCGATCCCGCGTGGCCGGCTGCTCGAGAATCGACTCAACCCCGAAGCCGATGCGACTTCGACGTTTGGTGAAGGCTGGGTGGCGTTCTTCGACGTTCGCGACTGGGCGAGGGGCTCCACCTACTTCGCAACCATCGCTATCCAACTGAATGTTCGGGAAATCTATGACCGGGTGACGGCACTTTCCGCGCAGCGGCAGTTCGGCCAGCTTCTGCTCTTGATCCTGGCGTTTCTCGGCGTGCTGTTCCTGACCATCCAGTTCGTCGCCTTCGTCATTGGATTCGTGCTGGCGCGACAGATTACCGGCGCGGTTCACGATCTGTTCACCGGGACCGAGCACCTCCGGAATCGGAACTTCATGCACCAGATTCCGGTGCGCGCGCGCGACCAGCTCGGCGAGCTGGCCGAATCGTTCAACGTCATGACAGGGGAGGTGACCAAGCTCCTCAAGGAGAACGCTGACAAGGCGCGGATGGAGCAGGAAATGCTCGCCGCCCGTGAGATTCAGCAGAGACTGCTCCCGTCGGGTCCGCTGAGCGTGCCGGGCCTTTCGATCATGGCGTTCTGCGAACCGGCACGCGAAGTGGCAGGCGACTACTACGACTTCCTCCATATCTCGGACACGAAGCTCGGCGTGCTGATCGCCGACGTGTCGGGTAAGGGTCTGCCGGCTGGCCTCTACATGGCTCAGCTCAAGGTACTGGTCCATTTGCTGGCGCGCACGCATCCATCGCCACGCGACTTCCTCAAGGCAATCAACCGTGTGGTTGCCGACAACATCGACTCGAAGAGTTTCATCACCATGTCGTACGCCGTGCTCGATCTCGAACGCGGCGAGATAGTGTTGGCGCGCGCCGGACACTGTCCCTTGATTCGCATCCCGGGCATCGCGCCGGCTGGACTCCGCAAGGCCGAGGTCCATGCGCCTGATGGGCTCGTCCTGGGCTTGAAGATCGACAGCGGCGAGATGTTCGATGCGATGATTCAGGAGGTCTCTATCCCGCTGGCGGCCGATGACCTGATCGTCTTTTTCACCGACGGCATCAGCGAGACCATGAACGACGCGTTCGATTGTTACGGCGAGCCGCGGCTAGCCAAGGTGCTCGAACAGTACGCGCACCTGCCGTTCGAGCAGCTCCGCTCCTTCATCTTCGCTGACCTGAGGTCCTTCTCCGGAGAGGCTGACCAACACGACGACATGACGATGATCTTGCTCAGGGTCGATTCGTCGCCCTCGGGCCGGCCGTTGGCTCACGTGGCGGTGGTCTAAACCATGCCAGAACTGACGGTCATCTTTCGTACCGCGTCCAACATCGAGGCCAGCATCGTGCAGGCCCTGCTCGACAGCCACGGCATCGAGTCGGTGCGCACCTCGGGTCCGCCGGCGTCGCTGTTTCCGTTCACCGTCAACCCGATGGGCGAGACGTGCGTCTCAGTGCGGGAAGACGACGCACCCGAGGCGGTGCGGATTATCGAGAGCCATCGCGAAGAGGTGAGCGGCGGTTTGGTCGTCCCGCTACCGCAGCAATTTGCCGCGCTCGAGTTGCGAATCGGGTATCGCTTTCGCGATCGCGGGCTGCTCGAACATGCGCTCACTCACAAGTCCAAGGCGCATGAAGATCCCAGCGGGGGAGTGATGGACAACGAGTCGCTCGAATTCCTGGGCGACGCGGTCCTGGGGTTGGTGATTGCCGACGCGCTGTGCCGGGTCTTCCCGCGGTCCACCGAAGGTCACAAGTCGAAGATCAAGGCCACGATGGTGTCTACCGCGTCACTGGCGGAGCTCGCGGAACGCTTGCAGCTCGGCGACCACATGATTTTGGGTCGCGGCGAGGAAAAGACGGGGGGGCGCCGCAAGCAGGCGCTGCTGGCCGACACCTGCGAGGCCCTCATCGCCGCGATTTACATCGACGGGGGCCTCGAACCGGCGCGTCAGTTCCTCATGCGCGAGATGGGCGAGGCGGTCGAAGCCGCCGGCCAACCCGACTACCTGGGCCGCGACCACAAGTCGCGCCTACAGGAAGCGCTCCAGGCGCTTGGGCGTCCGCTCCCGATCTACCGCATCGCTGGTGAAGCAGGCCCCGAACACCGCAAGATGTTTCACGTCGAGGTCGTTGTGTCGGGCGAAGTCATCGCGCAGGGCGTTGGCCGCACCAAGAAGGACGCGGAGCAGGAAGCTGCGAAGACCGCTTTGCTCGGGCTGACACCGGGTGGCGGCGACATTGCGTGATTGATCGTGCGAGTGTCCAGTTGCCAGTTACCAGTTCAAAGCTGGTCGAGCGGCCCCGAACTTCTTTGAACTGATAACTGGTAACTGAACACTCGCGCGATCTTTCACCCACTCAATCAATCTCGATAATGCCCCACCCTTTGCGTTCGGCGCCGGCGGTGACCATCGCGAGTGAGGGTTCTGGCTGCGGGAGGCGCGAGAGCGCGTAATTTTGCACCTCGCGCGCGACTTCGTCGACTCCGGGCGGGACGGGGCGGCAGTGGAGACGAACCCACAGACGGAGCAGCGGGTCCGTGAAGCTGTATCGCTTTTGCCGCGACACGACGAGGTCGACGTCCTCCAGCCACGAGAGGTAGTCCTTGGTCGAACCCGGTGTGCGTTGCAGGCGCAGCGCGATCTCGGTCAGTGTCAGCGGTTCTTCTTCGGCGAGGATTTCGAGGATGGCTTTCAGCGCGCCGTAGCCGCGCGCGCGATGCAGGCGAATCTCGTAGCGATAGCCACACCAGGCGGTGAGCGCGCCGTCCGAGGTCAGCAGGGCGGTGAGCGCAGAGATGGGATCCCCCGCCCGGCCACTGATGCCGGCACTGGCTTCGCTGATTGCGTGCACGTAGGCAGCGCGGCCATCGGCCAGCGCTTGAATCGTTCGACTGAGGAACTCGCGGTCCTCAACGCCCGCTTCGCCCATCGGCGGCAGCATGGCGGTCACTTCGCCCGGTGAAAGCGCCGGCAGATGAATCACCTCGAAACGGGGCGATCCATCGCGCAAGAGGCGATGCGCACGGGCCACATAGCGTGAGGTCAGGACGAACCGGTTGCCGCTCTCGGCCAGCGCCTGCAGCAGTTCGCGCAGCACGTGGCGCAGCCCGGGGAAGCTCTCGAACGTCCGCAGCTCGAGGACCTCGTCGAGCAGCATGGTGGCGGGGCGATTGGCACTCGTGGCATGCGATAGGTAGGACAGCGTGAGCTCGAACGCCTCGCGCGCCGAGCGCGGACTCTCGGCTTCGAGCGATGGAAACGGCGACGCGGCCGTGACGGCGCGGAAGAAGCGCTCCGGAGTGCTGGCGGAGCGTTCGACATCGATGTACTGGCACTGGTCGCGGCCCAAGCGCTCGGCCAGTGAGTGCATCGCCGTGGTTCGACCCGTACCGCATCCACCCAAAACGACCGGAATGCGAGGCGGCGTGGCCTCGAGTGCAGCGACGAGCCGCCGCTCGAGCCCGGCATGAGGCGCCATCATCGTCGTGTCTCCACCATCGGAATTCGTACACCCCGCTCACCTGCCGTGCGCAGCGCGTCTGCATACCCAGCGTCCGCGTGACGCGCAACGCCCAGCCCCGGATCGCACGTCAGCACTCGCTCTAGGCGCTCATCGGCTTCGCGCGACCCGTCGGCAACAATTACCATCCCGGCATGAATGGAATAGCCAATCCCGACCCCGCCGCCATGATGCACGGACACCCAGGTGGCTCCGGCAGAGGCGTTGAGCAGCGCGTTGAGGATTGGCCAGTCGGCAATCGCATCGCTCCCGTCACGCATCCCCTCGGTTTCGCGGTTGGGCGACGCGACGGATCCGGCATCCAGATGATCGCGACCGATGACGATCGGCGCCTTGATCTCGCCACGTCGGACCAGCTCGTTGATCCGCAGTCCGAAACGAGCGCGGTCGCCATACCCTAACCAGAAGATTCTGGCCGGCAGGCCTTGGAACGCGACCCGCTCACCGGCAAGGCGAATCCAGCGGCAGAGGGCCTCGTCATGGGCGAACATCTCCAGGGCCGCACGATCGGTCACGAAGATGTCTTCGGGGTCGCCTGACAATGCCGCCCACCGGAACGGTCCTTTCCCCTCGCAGAACAGCGGACGGATGTATTCGGGCACGAATCCTGGGATTGTAAAGGCGTCGGCGACGCCCGCGCGGGCCGCCTGGGCGCGAAGGTTGTTCCCGTAGTCGAACGCCACCGCGCCACGCCGCTTCATCTCCAGCATCGCCGTCACGTGAACGCCCATGGCGGCGACGGAGCGTCGTTCGTACTCCGCCGGGTTCGACGCGCGCAGCGCATCGGCGGCCGCGAGTGACAACCGATCCGGCACGTAACCCGTGAGCGCATCATGGGCCGACGTCTGATCGGTGACGACGTCAGGCGTCACTCCACGACGTACGAGCTCCGGGAGGACTTCGGCGGCGTTGCCCAGGAGTCCAATCGATCGCGCTTCTCGGGCTTGTTGCCAGGCGCGCACCCGTTCCAACGCGATCTCGATGTCTGTCGTCCACTCATCCAAGTAGCGCGAGGCCACACGACGCTCGATACGCCTGGGGTCGATTTCGACGATCAGCGCGACGCCCTCGTTCATCGTGACGGCGAGCGGCTGGGCCCCGCCCATCCCGCCCAGGCCGGCGGTCACGGTGAGCGTTCCCGCGAGGCTCCCGCCGAAGTGGCGGCGGGCGATGGCCGCCAGGGTCTCGTACGTGCCTTGGAGGATGCCCTGCGTGCCGATATAAATCCAGCTGCCGGCCGTCATCTGGCCGTACATCGTGAGGCCACGGTCCTCGAGGTCTCGAAACGTTTCCCAGGTCGCCCACTTGGGAACCAAATTAGCGTTGGCGATCAGGACGCGGGGCGCATGGGCGTGGGTCCGGAACACCCCGACGGGCTTGCCCGACTGCACCAGTAGCGTCTGGTCATCGGCGAGATGCCGCAGCTCGTGAACGATCGCGTCGAAGGCGGGCCAACTGCGCGCCGCCCGCCCGGTGCCGCCGTACACCACCAGATCATCCGGACGTTCAGCCACCTCGGGGTCGAGGTTGTTCATCAACATTCGGAGCGCCGCTTCCTGGAGCCATCCCTTACACGTCAGCGACGTGCCACGGGGTGCGCGGACCAGACGAGCGGCAGTGGTCATCGAAGGAGTCGTACGGAGGGCGAACGTGAAGCTAAGAAACTAAGCAGCGTGCCTCGCGTTGTCAATCGAAATTGCGATCGACGATCGAATACTAAATCAGTTGACAACGACGCCGGAGGCGTACTCAAGTGTGCCGGACTGGATCATCTCAGCGATTCGATCGAGATCGGGAGCCGGCGGGCGATCATCCCCCAGCATCGCGACGTGTTGACGCACCGCCGCATGCACCTGCATCAGTGAATCGGATGATGCGAGCGGCGACAGCAAGTCGATCGCCTGGCACGCACACAAGACCTCGACGGCGATCACGTTGATCGCCAACTGCAAGGCCCGTTCCGCCTTCAGGGCCGCGGCCATGCTCATGCTGACATGATCTTCTTTGTTCGCCGACGTCGGAATCGTGTCGACGCTGGCGGGATGGGCCAGTGTCTTGAGCTCGGAGGTGAGCGCGGCGGCCGTCACCTGGGCGATCATCAAGCCCGAGTGCAGCCCGCCGTGCCGAGTGAGGAAGGCTGGCAGGCCGCTCAGCGCCGGATTGACGAGGCGTTCGGAGCGTCGTTCGCTGATCGTCGCCAGCTGGGTGAGGGCGATCACCAGCAGATCGGATGCCACGGCCACGGGCGCGCCATGAAAGTTGCCGCCCGAGACGATTTCGCCGGCCTCGGCGAAGACCATCGGATTGTCGGTCGCTGAATTCATCTCGATGCGGATGACGTTGTGTACCCATGTGAGCGCGTCGCGCGCCGCGCCATGGACCTGAGGCGCACATCGCATCGAATAGGCATCTTGAACCCGACCGCAATTGGCGTGCGCCCGATTGATGCCGCTGCCAGCAATGAGCCGGGTCAGGTTGTCCGCGACTATCCGTTGTCCCGCGAACGGTCGAGCCTCGTGAATCCGCCCTTCGAACGGCCGGACCGAGCCCTGAAGGGCATCGATGGAGAGGGCAGCGGCGACGTCGGCCGCCCGAGCGAGCCGCTCGGTGCCGGCCACGGCCAGCGCCGCGACCGCCGCGGACACTTGCGTGCCGTTGATCAGCGCGAGCCCTTCTTTCGGGCCCAGCACGACCGGCTCAATCCCCGCCTCGTCGAGCGCCGGTTTCGCCGGACGCGTTTCGTGACCGTCCCACACCTCGCCTTCGCCAATCAACACGAGCGCAATGTGTGCGAGCGGCGCGAGGTCGCCGCTGGCGCCGACCGATCCGCGACTGGGCACGCGAGGATGCACGCCGCGGTTCAGCGCCGTGACGAGCGTCTCGAGCGTCTCGAGTCGAATGCCGGAGAAACCTTTGGCAAGGACGTTGGCGCGCAGGGTCATGGCCGCCCGCACGGCACGAACCGGCAAGGGCTTGCCGACACCGGCAGAGTGACTGCGGAGCAAGTTGACTTGGAGCTGCGCCACGTCCTCGCGCGGGATCCGTGTTTCAGCGAACGAGCCAAACCCGGTGTTGACTCCATAGATCGGACGGTCGCCATCCGCCAGTGCATCAACGACGCGGCGAGCGGCTTGCACCTGCGCGCGCGCATCCGGTGTGATGGCGATCGGTTCGCGCCCATCGGCGATGGCCACGAGTTGGTCGATGGTCAGGTCGTGGCCGTTCAATTCGATCATGTCACGATAATCATAATGCGCGGTTCTCCACAGAGGTTCCTCACTATGGTTCGTGCCGACGGTTCGGGCCGACGGTTCGTGCCGACGGTTCCTGACAAGATTCGGCGGTCTGAACCGCCGCGCAGAACTCCCGCCGAACCAACGTGGAGAACCATCGTGACGAACCATTGTGAAGAACCATTGTGTGAGCCATCGTGACGAACCTCCGTTGAGAACGCTCGTGCAGTACACTTTAGCCCGATGAACATCGTGGTTCTTGGCACGCAGTGGGGTGACGAAGGGAAAGGCAAGATCGTCGATCTCATGACCCCGCGATTCTCGATCGTCGCTCGCTATCAGGGCGGACACAACGCCGGGCACACGGTCTACGTGAACGGCAAGAAATTCGTCCTGCACCTCATCCCGTCGGGCATCCTCCACCAAGGCGTCATGTGCGTCATCGGCAACGGGGTGGTGGTCGACCCGCAGGCGCTCTTTGCCGAGATCGAAGAGCTGTCGCGACTCGGGATCGACGTCGGCGACCGGTTGCTCATCAGCGACAAGGCCCACCTGATTCTTCCCTATCACCGCGAGTTGGACGTGCTGAGCGAAGCGCGACGCGGCGAGCGCAGGATTGGCACGACGTCGCGCGGCATCGGCCCAGCCTACGAGGACAAGGTCGGACGCCGCGGCATTCGCGTCTGCGATCTCGTTGACACCCGCGCGCTGGCCGACGAGGTGCGCGAGAACGTCCACGCGCGCAATCAGATCATCAAGGAGTCGACGCTCGACTGGAAAACTGTCTACGCCGAGTTGCTGGCCTTCGGGACCAGGATGCGGCGCTGGACGGCCGACGTCTCTCTGTTTCTCGCGACCGCCATTGCGGATGGGCGGCGGATCTTGTTCGAGGGCGCCCAAGCCACGATGCTCGACATCGATCACGGGACGTATCCGTACGTGACCTCGTCCAACGCGTCGATTGGCGGCGTCTGCACCGGCCTGGGCGTCTCGCCGCGCGCGATCGGGGGTGTGCTGGGAGTCGCCAAGGCGTACACGACTCGGGTGGGCGAAGGGCCCCTCCCCACGGAGCTGTTCGGTGAGCTGGCCGAGCGGCTGCGCGAAAGCGGGCTGGAGTATGGAGCGTCCACGGGGCGTCCGCGCCGTTGCGGGTGGTTCGACGCGGTCGTCGTCCGCTACGCCGCGCGGATCAACGGTCTCGATGCGCTGGCGCTGACCAAGTTGGATGTGCTCGACGGCCTCGATGAGCTGAAGATCTGCACGGGCTACCGCGTCGGTGGCCGCATCGTTACCGAGTTTCCTGCGGATCTTGCCGCCGCGTCGTACGAAGCCGTCTACGAGACCGTGCCGGGTTGGAAAGAACCGACGCGCGGCGCCCGCGACTTCGACGAGTTGCCCGCAGAAGCCCGCGGGTATGTCGCACGGTTGGAAGCAACCAGCGGTGTTCCCATCGCGATTGTGTCCACGGGATCGGATCGCGACGAAACCATCATCCGTAGACGGTCAATCGCGGAGCAGTGGTTGGCAGGGTAGCGCTCGAAGTTACTTGTAACTCTGCCAACTGATCTCGCGTCGTCAAACGCAGTAGGATCGACAGGTGTCGCTCGAGTCGCTTGCCGTGCGTTGTCGCGGCGTCATCAAACGCTACGGCGACGTGACCGCTGTCGACGGCCTCGACCTTGATGTGGAGCGGGGCGAGTGCTTCGGCTTGCTGGGACCGAACGGCGCCGGGAAAACCACATCGATCGAGATTCTTGAAGGGTTGCTGACCGCCGATTCCGGCGACGTCCAGGTCCTGGGTCGCAGCTGGCAGACCGATCGTACGTGGCTTCGCGCCCGCCTCGGCATTCAATTGCAGGAGACCCAACTTGCCGACAAACTGACCGTCGCCGAAACGTTGTCTCTATTCCGTTCGTTCTATCCAGACGGCCCGACGGTCGATGAGCTGCTGGCGAGCGTCGAACTCGGAACCAAACGAGACAGTTGGGTCGTCAAGCTCTCCGGCGGTCAGAAGCAGCGACTGTCGGTCGCATGTGCCATGGCTGGCAAGCCCGACCTGTTGTTTCTCGACGAGCCGACAACCGGACTGGATCCGCAGTCGCGGCGTCAGCTCTGGGGCGTGCTCGAGCGGTTCAGCGAGACCGGCGGGACGATTCTGATTACAACGCATTACATGGACGAAGCGCACGCGCTGTGCGATCGCGTGGGAATCATGGATCTCGGAAAGTTGATCGCGCTCGGCACTCCGACCGCCCTTGTGGCCGGCCTTGGCGCCCAGCACGTCGTCGACTTTGCCGTGGCCGACCCGGCGCGCCTGCCGGCTGATGACCGGTTGCGGGCGTTGCCTGGCGTGACTGAAGTGCGGCACAACGACGAGGCGGTGTCGCTGGCGACCGCGGAGGTGCATCGCGCGTTGCCGGCCTTGCTCGACCTGGTGCGCGAGCATCAGGTTGACCTCAGTCTCTTGACGACGCATAGCGCGACGCTCGAAGATGTGTTCGTGGCGCTCACCGGCCGTCACCTTCGCGAAGCCTAGCGAGGCTTCGCCTCAGACCCCGGCCTTCAAGACGTCTAGCGAAGCCGGCCAAGATGCCTAGACATCCGCTCTTCGAGCTCACGCTGGCGCGCTTCCGCGAGTTCGTTCGCGAACCAGAAGCGGTGTTCTGGTCGTTCGCCTTTCCGATCATCATGACGTGCGCGCTGGGTGTTGCGTTTCGATCGAGCACCGACGCGCCAATCATTGTCGGGGTGGCGCAGACGCAAGGCGCGGACGTTGTCACAACTTCGCTCGAGCGCGCCGGCGGGTTCGTCGTGCGGACGATTCCCGCCCCGGAGATCGAGCGTGCTGTCCGCGATGGCCGCGCAGCGGTCGTCGTGGAAGCCGGGCAGCCGCCCATGTATCACTTCGATGCGGCGCGCGCAGAGAGCCAGGCGGCGCGCCTCGCCGTCGACGAAGCGCTTCAACGCGCGGCAGGCCGATCGGATGTCTTCGTAGCCGAACGTCGTCCGGTCGCGCAAATTGGTTCGCGCTACATCGACTGGCTGGTCCCGGGGTTGCTCGGGATGGGCATCATGAGCACCGGTATGTGGTCGGTGAGCTTCTCGATCGTGACCGCGCGGACGCGCAAGCTGCTCAAGCGTCTGGTTGCAACCCCGATGTCCCGCACACACTACCTCGCCTCGTTCGTGCTGAGCCGTCTCGTGTTTCTTGCGCTCGAGTCCGTTGTCCTTGTCGGCTTCAGCTGGCTGGTGTTCGGCGTGGCCGTGCGAGGGTCGCTTGGGACGCTCGCCGCCGTCTGCCTGACTGGCGCTCTAGCCTTCGGCGGAATGGCGTTGCTGGTGTGCAGTCGCGCGCGGACCATCGAAGCTGTGTCCGGCTTGTTGAACCTCGTGATGTTGCCGATGTGGGTGCTGTCGGGAATCTTTTTCGCGTCGACGAACTTTCCTGACGTGATGCAGCCATTCATCCAGGCGCTTCCGCTGACGGCACTCATCGACGCACTCCGCGCCGTCGTGAACGAAGGATTATCGATTGCCAGCGTTGCGGGTGAGTTGGCAATTCTGTCGATCTGGGGCAGCGTGTCTTTCGTGTTGTCCTTGAAGTTGTTTCGCTGGCAGTAATTCAGTGGTCAGTGGTCAGTGGCCAGGGATCAGTGATCAGTGGTCCGGTTCACACTGATGGCTGCTCACTCATACTGATCTGATCACCGATCACTGATCACCGATCACTGGCAGAAGCGCATCGCCGTGAGTGTGAGAACTCGGGCGGTGGTCATCAGGTCCTCGATTCGGACGAATTCATTTGGACGATGAGCGTGCCGCACGTTGCCTGGCCCGAAGAGCACCGTGGGTACGCCGCCCTGGTTGACCAGTAGCCGCATGTCCGCGCCGTAGGTCATGGCTTCGAGGCGAGGAGGCCGGGTGGTCACGTCCGAGATTGCGCCGGCGGTCGTGGAGACGATGAGCGCTCGTTCGTCTGTCTCGGCCGGCAGGAACTGACCACCCCACCATTCGACGGTCGGTGGATGCTCCGCGAGGTGTGGGTTTCGATGGGCGGCGTCCGACACGATCCGCTCGAACGCGATCTGGGCGTCGGCGGCATTCTCCCCCGGTGCGATTCCGAATCGCCCTTCGCAGACCAGCCGATCCGGGACCGACGAAGGCCAGTCACCCGCACTCATCCGTCCGACCGAGAGCGCGAAGGGGAGCCGGTAGCGCTCGAAGCGCGGACTTCGCAACCGCGCGTTACGCTCCGCTTCAAAGGCGAGCAGCGCATCGTGAATCGGCCGAAATAGCTCGATTGCGCTCACGCCCTCTTCGCGCACGCAGCCGTGTGCGGATCGACCCTGAATCCGAATTCGAAATGTCAGCGCGCCGGCGTGTGACGTGGCCAGCATCAGCTCGGTGGGCTCCATCGACACGGCACCATCACCGCCGTGACCGCGAAGGAGCGTTGCCAGTGTGCCCGCACCCCCGTCTTCCTCGGCCACCACCGACTGCAGCGCAACGCGCCCGCGCAGCCCGACGCCGCACACGGCCAACGCGCGCAGTGCGGCGATTGCCGCCGCGAGCCCGCCCTTCATATCGCAGGCGCCTCGCCCGAACACGCAGCCGTCGCGTACCGTCGCCTCCCACGGGTTGACGGTCCATTGATCGTGATCGCCAACCGGCACGACGTCGACGTGACCGTTGAGAATCAGCGTCGCCCCGTCGCCTTCGCCGAGCGTGCCGACGACGCCGAGTCCAGTGGTGCGTGGCACCTCCATCGCAAACGCCGGATGAGGCCGGATGGCGTCGAAATCGATGGTCCAGCAGTCGACCGTCATGCCGAGAGAGCGGAGGCAACCGGCCATCCACTCCTGAGCCGGCGATTCATCCCCGCCGAGGCTGCGGATGCCAATCAGTGCGGCGAGATCGCTCAGGAGTTGCGGCCGTTCGATCGCCCCGAGGACGTAAGCTTCCAGTGCCGTCATGGCCGAGATTGAACCTTATTTCGAGCGCGTGCGTCTCATGGCTAGTAGCTATGCTAAATAATTAGCAACGCAGGAGGATCGATGCGTCTGGACATTCTGACCGCGTGGCGACAACTCCGTCGGGCACCCGGCACGGCCGTAGCTGCGATTGCCACCCTGGCGGTCGGTATCGGCGCCACGACTGCTGTTTTCTCGTTCGTCGCCGCGATCATGTCCGCGGCGTCTCCCGCGCCTGATATGGAAGGCGTGGTTGCCGTGTGGTCACATAATCGCAACGAATCCGAAACCAAAGGGCTGGTTTCGCCGGCCGATTTTCTCGACTGGGGGAGACGCTCCACGTCCTTCGATGCAGTGGCCGCGTGGCGCGGGACGCAGATCAACGTCAGCGGAACGGCGACTGCTGTCCGTACGGACGCCATGGTGGTGACGCCCTCATACCTGCGGATCTTTGACTGGCGCCCAGTGCTTGGCAGGCCGTTCACGGATCAGGATGCGCTGCGCGGTGCGCCTCGAACCGCGATTGCGTCCTATCCGTTCTGGCAGAACACGCTCAACGGCCGGCCAGACGTGATCGGCCACACGATCAGACTGGATGGCGCGCCCGCGACCATCATCGGCGTGCTGCCGCGGCTGCCGGCGCTGACTGGACTCCTGCTGCCGTTATCGCTGGACGCACAGCAGTCGGAGCGCAGCGCGCGTACGCTGTTCGCATTCGCGCGCCTGCGCTCAGGTGTGTCAATCGAGGCCGCTCGCGCGGAGATGGAGTCCATCGGCCAGGCGCTCGAGCGCGACTTTCCCGACACCAATCGCGGATGGTCGGTCAACACGCGGCCCGCCCAGGAAGAGTTCGTCGGCCCGCAGGCGCGTCTCGTGTTTGCCCTGCTCGTGGGGCTCGTCACCGCAGTGCTGTTGATCGGGTGTGTCAACGTCGCCAACCTCCTGCTCGCGCGAGGGGCCTCACGTCGGGGCGAATTGGCAGTGCGACTGGCGCTCGGCGCAGGCGGATGGAGGGTCGCGCGCCAACTGTTGATCGAGTGCGCGGTGTTGGCGGTGCTTGGCGGTGTGTTGTCGCTCGTCGTGTCGCGGTGGACGCTGAACCTGTTGATGACCTTGGGCCCGATCGATTCGCCCTGGGTCGCCAACCGCGGCATCAATCCGCGCGCGTTGCTCCTCACCGCGCTCGCCAGCCTTGCCGCAACCGTGCTTGCCGGTCTGGCGCCGGCGCTGTCGGCCCGCCGTGCGAACCTTGTGTCCGGTTTGCATGACTCAGGTCGCTCCGGAGGAAGGGGTACACGCCGCACGACACGAATCCTGGTGACGGCCCAGGTCGCCATGGCCGTCGCCTTGCTGGTTGTCGGGGGCCTCGCGACTCGCACACTCATCGCACTCGAGCGGTTGGCGCCGGGGTTTGAGATGGAGAATGTCCTGACCGCGTCGGTCACCCTGCC
Source organism: uncultured Acidobacteriota bacterium (assembly GCA_963802675.1). GTDB lineage: Bacteria > Acidobacteriota > Vicinamibacteria > Vicinamibacterales > UBA2999 > JACCSI01. Next base: position 486,942 of record CAWDJL010000008.1, on the reverse strand, counting down.
GGACTCTATGCCTCCCGACGTGGCCCATCGCTGGATTGAGGAGTCGATCGATCGCGCGCGCCGACTGCCGGGCGTCATCGCCGCGGGCGGCACGTCACGTCTGCCGTTTGCCGGCGGGCGCTGGAACGCGAATCGTGGGCTCGAGATCGAAGGGCAGTCGGCCACGACGTCGGAAGGACGCTGGGCCGTTGACTATGTGATCACCCCCGGACTCTTCGAATCGCTCCGCGTGCCGCTGGTTGGCGGCCGGCTGTTCGCGCCCAGCGACGGCGCGGAGACGCAGCCGGTTGCGATCGTGAACCAAGCAATGGCGCGACGGTTCTGGCCCAACCGGTCGCCGATCGGCGCGCGGCTCCGCCAAGGAGGGACCGACAGCGTTTGGCGAACCGTCGTGGGCGTCGTCGCCGATATCCGCAATGACGATGCCGACCAGCCGCCGTTGCCGTATCTCTATGTACCGCTGGCTCAGGAGCCCATTCGAACGGTGTCGATCGCCATCCGCACCGCGAACGATCCCGCGAGGCTCGCCGACCCGCTGCGACAGGCGATCGCGGCATTTGATCCCGATCAGCCACTCTATGACGTTCGGACGATGGTCGACCTGTGGGCAGCGGATCTTCAGGGCTCTCGCATCCTCATCCAGGTGATGAGCGCGCTCGCGCTGATCGCGCTGGGCCTGGCCGGTCTGGGTGTCTGGGGGGTGGCCGCCCAAGCCGTCGGGCAGCGCACCCGCGAGATCGGCGTCCGGGTTGCGCTGGGCGCAAGCGCTGCTCAAGTCGGCCGACTGATTGCGTGGCAGGGGTTCGTGCCGATTGCGATTGGCCTTGCGATTGGACTGGTTGCGGGACTGGGCCTCGGTCGCGTGATGCGCAGCATCCTGTTCCAGGTCACGCCAACCGATTCGCTCACGCTCGCCGGCACATTGGCGCTGCTCGCCCTGGTCGGCCTCGCGGCAACTCTTGGCCCCGCCCTGCGAGCCGCTCGCCTCGACCCGTTGGCGGCGCTGCGAACGGAATAAACAGGTCAGTTTTCAGTTACCAGTTTTCAGTTCAAAGCGTATCTGATGAGGCGAGCAACTTTGAACTGGTAACTGGCAACTGGAAACTGATGCAGTCTTAGTCCTGCAGTGTCGCGTTCTTCGAGTACCACTCGAGCAGAAAGCGCTGCGATTCGACGGGCTCGATGCCTTCGGGTGGTCGGACCGGTTGATAGCGGCCGTCGGTCTGCAGCTCCCACGCGCGATGCGAGTCGCTGAGCAGGGCTTCGAGGATGGTGTCTCGCAAGTGGCGCTTGAGGGTTGGATCCTGGATGGGACATACGACCTCGACCCGGCGATCCAGGTTGCGTTCCATCAAGTCGGCGCTGCCGATGTAGAGCTCCTCCTCGCCGCCGTTCAGGAAGTAGTAGATGCGTGAGTGTTCGAGGAACCGGCCGACGATCGATCGCACCTGGATCCGGTCGCTGATACCCGGAATGCCTGGCCGCAGGCAGCACACTCCTCGAACGACCATGTCCACCTTTACGCCGGTCTGCGACGCCCGGTAGAGCGTCTTGATCATCCCCTGATCGGCGACCGCATTGTTCTTGATGATGATGCGCGCCGGGCGTCCGGCCTGCGCATGCTCGATCTCGCGGTCGATCAGCGCCTTGAACCCTTGTCGCAGACCGACCGGCGCGACCAGCAGCGCATTGTACGAGCGCTTGTTCGAGTATCCAGTGAGGAAATTGAACACCTCCGTCACATCGTCGACAAGCGCCTGATCGCCCGTGAGTAGCCCAATGTCGGTATAGACCTGCGTGGTGACGCGGTTGTAGTTTCCGGTCGCGACATGTGCGTAGCGGCGAATGCCGTCCGCTTCCTGCCGAACCACGAGTGTCAACTTGCAGTGGACCTTCAGGTTCACGAGGCCGTAGACGACGTGGATGCCGGCCGACTCCAACCGGGTGGCCCACGCGATGTTGTTCCGCTCGTCGAAGCGCGCCTTGAGCTCGACCAACACGGCGACCTGCTTGCCCTGCTCGGCCGCTTCGATCAGGAGATCGACGAGGGGCGAGTTCGCGCCGATGCGGTAGAGCGTCATCTTGATCGCGACGACTTGCGGGTCGTTCACCGCGGCAAGCAGGAATGTCTCGATCGTCGTGAACGAATCAAAGGGGTGATGAATCAAGAAGTCCTGATCGGCAATCTCTTCGAACACCTTGTCGGATTGATCGGGCGGCCAGAGGAGGCGCGGATGAAAGACCGGATCTTTCAAGGCCGGCCGATGCAGGCGCGTGAGCATCGACCAGTCGGCAAACCCCATGCGCTCTGCCGTGCGCACGACGATGTCATCGCCGACCTCGAAGTTTTCGACCAGAATGTTGAGGACACGGCGCGGCATATCCTCCTCGACCTGTAACAGCGACAGCGCGCCGTAGCGCAGCTGCTTGAGGCCACGATCCACGGTCTCGAGCAGGTCATCCGCCTCGTCCTCCTGGATCACCATGTCGGTGTCGCGGATGATGCGGAACAAGTGCGCGCCTTCGACCTGAGTTCCTGGAAACAGCTCCTGGATGTTGCGGCGAATGGCGTCCTCGAGAAAGACGTACGAGGTTCCGGCACCCGGACGCGGTGACAGAGCCTCGGGAATCGCGACAAACCGCGGCAGCATCCCGGGCACCTTCACGCGGGCGAACTTGGTGCGGCCGCTGTGCTTGACTCGCACGGCCAGGTTCATGCTGAGGTTCGAGATGTACGGGAACGGGTGGCCCGGATCAAAGGCCAGCGGCGTCAGGACCGGGAAGATATGGGTGCTGAAGTATTGCGTGAGCCACTGGTCCATCGCCGGCGTGTATTCACCAGGGTCGATGAAGTGGATGCCTTCGGCGGCGAGCAGCGGCCGCAACGACGTCGACCAGCACGCGGACTGGAGATCCATTTGCTCGAGAGCCCGCTGCCGAATCACCGCCAGCTCCTGCTCGGTGTTGAGCCCATCGATCGACACATCGTCGATGTCGGCGCGGAACTTCTTCAAGATGGTCGCTACCCGCACCATGAAAAACTCGTCGAGGTTGGACGCCGTGATCGCGAGGAACTTGACGCGCTCGAGGAGTGGGTGATAGGCGTCTTGCGCCTGGGCCAGCACGCGCTGATTGAATTCGAGCCAACTCAGCTCTCTATTTATATAAAGAGCGGGCGACCCGAGGTCTGCGCTGTCGATTGACGACCAGTCGACGGCGGGCGCGGGCTGTGGACGGCTTTCGCCGGGTCGTCGCGCGCGCGTCCGTCTCAGCGTTGGACGCAGCAGTGGCGGGGACGGAACCGGATGTAAGTTCACGGTACGACGCGAGCGCGGATCTGTCATGCGGGTTTAACTGAGCATAGCAAACTGCGGTGACCCGAGCCCGGCCCTACGGAAAGCACACGCGAATCGATGGCGGCCCACTCAGCCCATCACGAGCCACGCCGCGCACCTGCACGCACTCGCCAGTCGTGCCCACGACTTCGGCCGCATTCTCGGCGAGAGGCGTCCGGTCCGTCACGAGGCCGTTCCGAACGCGCTCCAAGGCGTACGAGCATGGGAGCCACGCCCTCCGCGTCCGGCGTCCAAGTCGCGAACAGTCGGGTATCGTCGAATTCGGCCGTCAGCAGCGGCGGTCGCGGGACGGCTGAGAAGTCGGGCACGATTCGAACGATGTTTCCTCGCGCGTAATTCAGCACCAACAGTTCGCCATCGTGATCCGCGCCAAACGAGCTGATCAAGCCCAGTTGCGCGTCGCCCCCAAGGCTTTCGGTGTGTTCCCGGACGTCGACCACACTGGCTTCGCCACTGGTTGAATCCAGCTGCAACCCAAGCGAAAACAGTCGGCCGCTGGCGAAGTCCCCGTAAAAATAGCGGCCGTTCAGGCTCGGATCGAGCCCGTTCCCTCGGTAGATCAGTCCGCCGGTTATCGCAGCGCCGATGTCCCGACCGTAGTCGTGGATGGGCTCGGTCAGCGGCAGGTACGCCGGCCGCGTCCGCGTATCGAACGGCTCACGGCCCTCACGCAGGCGCCAGCCGTAGTTTCGTCCGCCTCGCCCGGATGGTTCGAAATTCACCTCTTCGCGCGAGTTTTGGCCAACGTCGGCGATCAGCAACGCTGACGTCCCCCCGCGGGTCGAGTCATCGAAGCTGTAGCGCCACGGGTTGCGGAGACCAAACGCCCAGATCTCGGCCAATGCACGGACCGGCCGGCCATCGACGAATGGATTGTCGTCCGGCACGCGATAACCACGCGAATCATCGTCCGACACGTTGACATCGATGCGCAGCATCTTGCCGAGCAGCGAGTCCAGGCGCTGGGCATGGTTCATGGGATCGCCGCCGCTGCCGCCATCACCGAGACCGATGTACAGATAGCCCTCCGGGCCGAACGCAAGATGACCGCCGTTATGATTCGAGAACGGCTGATCGATTACCCGACGACCGTCTGGCCACTGCAGATCGAACCGCGACTCGGGATCTGCGCGGAGGGAATCCTCGGCGTGACGCCGAAAGCGCGCGACAACGGTGTCACCATTTCGATTGGTGAAGTTGACGAAGAAGCGTCGGGACTCCGCATAGTCCGGGGCCAGGGCAAGACCCAGTAGCCCGCGTTCGCCCCCGCTCGCGACGTCACGTTGGAGATCGAGGAACGGCTGCTCGCGCACCATGCCGTCGCGCACGACGCGGACCAACCCGCCCTGTTCGACCACCATGAACGTGGCGGGCTGAGTGGGATCGGCCACGACAGCAACCGGGTCCTGCAGGCCGGTCGCCACGACCTGGCTGGCGATCTGCGGTGCGCACGGGCTGGCAATCGCGAGGCTCGCGAGAACTGCGAGAACAGCGCTCCGACGCATACGAGGGAGCATATCCCGCGAGCGGCAGGCTGACAGTGCGAATCCGCGGCCTGGGCCGGTGGAGAACAGTTCGCAATAATTAACAATGTTAAGATTGATCCCGTGATAATCTTAACAACGTTAATATGAGGCGCCAGAAAACCCACTACCATCACGGATCGCTCCGCGCCGCCCTGATTGAGTCGACGGCGCGTCTGGTAGCAGAGAAGGGGCCGAGCGGCGTCACCCTGCGCGAGGCCGCGCGACGGGTCGGCGTGTCCGAAGCGGCGCCGTATCAGCATTTCGCCGATAAGTCAGCGCTGCTGACCGGAGTGGCAGACGCCGGCTTCGAATTGCTTAATCTGTCGATTTCCGCGGCGCTCGAAGGTGCGCCTCCCGATCCGGTGGATCGGCTCGAGGCGCTGAGCCTCGCCTATCTGCGATTCGCTCTCGATCGACCGCACTATTTCCGGCTGATGTTCGGTCGGCTGAGTGATGCTCGTGCCTCGACGGCCGCCCCTGCCGTTTCGCTCTTCGACCACCTCGTCGAGTCCGTTCGTGCCGCCCGGCTGAGTCACGGCCATGACGATGAGGATTCGCTGAACGCGGCGGCGTTGCTCTGGTCGGTGCCTCACGGCTTGGCCGTGCTCTATCTCGACGGGTCGATTGACGCGGGGATTGGACCGCGCGCGCTCGAGGATCTGATACGAGCTGGCGTTCGTGTGCTGGTGGCGGCGCCGTTGCCCGAGGCCGGGAACAACGAACCGACGTGGGGAATCTAGCAGCCCGTGATGAAACGCCCGGCGAGCAGCGAGACCGACGAGGCGCCCCGATGGCAAGGCGCGACGACTGAGAATATCCAGCCATATTTGAAGGAGGAGCAACGCAGCCAGCGGGGATGCATCGTCGATCGAATGCCGACGGGCGTTTCACCACGGGCTGCTAGAGCACGGAAACACGGAACATCGGAAGTGTCGTTTTGTGCCTACTGTGGCTTCCGCCTTAAGGCGGAAGCTACGCGTGGTTCGCTGTGCGGCCCAAGTGGCTCCGCATCGCAATTTTGAAGTAGCGGCGCTGCCTTCCGCGTGCGACAAAGACGCATGACCAAACCCAAGGTTTCGGACGAGGCCGTGAAGCGCGCAACGGGACGGGATTGGGCTGAATGGTGCCGGCTGCTTGATGCCGAAGGCGCTCGGGACCTGGCGCACCAGGAGATCGCCGCGCTGGTCCACCAGAAGTTCAACACGGCGCCGTGGTGGAGTCAGACCGTCACGGTGGGATACGAACAGATTCGCGGACTGCGGGTGGTGCATCAAAAGGGCAAAGCACTTTGAGATCAGCCGCAGTAAGACGATTGCCGCTCCTATCGCTCGGGTCTATCGAGCCTGGACGTCAGCCGCAGAGCGCAAGCGATGGCTCATCGACCCGGGGATTGCGGTGACCAAGGCGAACGCCAACAAGTCGGTGCGATTTGGCTGGGTCGATGGCAAGACGCGCGCCGAGGCCTCTTTCGTGGACAAGGGCGACAGGACCGCAGTGACCGTTGCGCACTTCAAGCTCGAGAACGCGAGGGCGGCGGGGAAGATGAAGGTGTATTGGGGGAACCAGCTCGAAAATCTGGCCGCCTTCGTCAGTGGTCAGTGATCAGTGATCGGTGATCAGTTAATCACTGACCACGGACCACCGACCACCGACCACGACCACCGACCTAGTCAGTGAGCCACAAAAGGACCGCGAATACGATCACCGTCGCGGTGACGACGCCTTCGAGCCATTTGTGTCCGCGGAGGACCGCGAGTCGGACACCCACCAATCCTCCGACAAGGTTGCCAAGTCCCAGCGCGAGGCCAGTCGGCCAGTCAACGTTGCCGGTACCGGCAAAGACGGCCAGAGACAGGAGCGTCAGCAGCGACATCGCGAAGACCTTCACCGCATTGCCTCGGACGAGGTCGAGACCCGCGAGGTTGGTCATCGTCAGGGTGAGAAAGCCTACACCTGCCTGAAGGAAACCACCGTAGAGCCCGACCACGAAGAATCCCAGGACCATCGTCCAGTGCCAGGGACTGCGGGTTGGTGACGGCTTCTCGGCAGAGATCGAGTGCCGGAAGAGCGTCGAGAGGGTCATTGCCAGCATAACGATCGACAGGATGCGACGAAACGCGATGTCCGGAACTCGCAGTGCGCCCCAGACTCCGATGCCCGCTCCGAGCAGCGCCGGCGTGCTGACCGCCAGCGCCCATCGCCAATCGAGAACGCGGTGTCGATGGAAGCCCCAGGCGGCTGCGACGTTCTGGGTCACGATGCCCACGCGGTTGGTGCCGTTTGCGACCGATGCCGGCAATCCGAGAAAGAGCAGGAGCGGCAGGGTCAGAAAGGAACCGCCGGCAGCGAGAACGTTGATCACGCCGGCGATGAATCCAATCACGACACAGGCAAGAAACGCGACGGGTGACACTAGCGACGCTCCGCCGCGAGTTGTTCAGAAGCGATGCGGAAGGCGTCCCAGAAGGGTGGTTTGATTCTCACGACAGCGGCTTGGATTGGAAGATGTCTGGGAGCTTATCGCTTCCTGTAGAGTACGCGTGTGACGCCCCACGGCATCCTGCAGGAGCTCGTCCTCGTGTACGCGCTCGCGGTCCTGCTTCTGATGCTGGGCGCACGCCTGCGAGTGCCATCGATTGTGGCCCTCATCGTTGCCGGCGTGATCGCCGGTCCCGCCGGCGTCGGACTGATGAAGTCGCAGGAAGATGTTGACCTCCTCGCGGAAGTCGGTGTCGCGCTGCTGCTGTTTACCGCCGGGCTCGAATTCTCGCTGAGCGATTTGCGGCGCACCTGGCGGAGCATCGTGCCAGGAGGACTCGCACAGGTGCTCCTCACGGTCGTTGCGACGGGTGGCTTGATCGCGCTCTTCGCTGGTGGATCGTTCAATCGTCTGTGGATTGTGGGACTGTTCGTCGCGCTCTCGAGCACGGCGGTCGTGCTCAAGGAGCTCGCGCGCCGCAATCACCTCCACTCGCCACACGGAAAGATCACGGTTGGCGTCCTGCTCCTGCAGGACTTCGTCGTGATCGCGCTCCTGGCCACCGTGCCCACGCTGCTGGGCAAGGGCCCCGCACGTGGCGGTGTCGCCGCGGCGTTGCTCAACCTGCTCATGGTCAGCGGAAGCGTCCTCCTCGTCGGACGCGTGTTGCTGCCACGCTTGCTCCGCGCTGCTGCGGCGCTCTCACGCGAAGCGTTCGCGCTGTCGGTGCTGCTCGCCAGCGTCGGTACGGCCTACCTCGCACAGTTGCTGGGCCTTTCCATGGCGGCCGGCGCGTTTCTGGGCGGCCTGATTCTCGCGGAGGGTGAATTCAGCCATCAGGTCCACGCCGATGTCCGTCCGCTGCGCGATCTGCTGGCCAGCCTCTTCTTCGTCTCGGTCGGCATGCTGATCGACGTACGAGCGATGGCGCCCGTCCTGCCGGTGGTGCTGGTCGTAGCCGTGGGAGTCGTGACGCTCAAAGTCGCGGTCGCTTTTGGCGCCTTGGCGGTCACATGCGCCCCGCCGCGGGTGGCGCTGGCATCGGCGGTGGCGCTGGCGCAGGTCGGTGAGTTCTCATTCTTGCTGGGACGCGCCGCGCTCGATGGCGGCGTGATCACGCAGGAATGGTGGCAAGTTCTGCTGGGGGCCAGCGTCCTGACGATGGCCGCCACGCCGTTTCTCATTGGTGCGGCGCCCGAGCTTGCCGCGTGGATGATGCGCGGGCGTGCCGGCGCGCCACTCACGTTGGACACGCAACGCGACACGCTCAAGGATCACGTCGTCATTCTCGGGTACGGGATTGGCGGACAGCTGGTTGCGCAGTCGCTCGCCGAGTTGTCGGTCCCCTACGTCGTGCTCGAACTGAATGGTGCGACCGTCCGCAGCGCGCTCGCGCGCGGCGTGAATATCCACTATGCCGACGTGACCGCGCCGGAGCCGCTCGAAGCGGCTGGAGTCGCGCGAGCGGCTGCTGTCGTGGCGCTTCTCAGCGATCCCGACGCCTCGGAGCGCGCGATCAAAGCCATCCGCGCCCTCAATCCGCACGTTCCCGTGATCGCGAGAACACGGTATCGGCTCGAAGCGGAGCGGCTGGCCGCGTGCGGGCGCGACGCTGGCGGTAGCCGAGGAGCTCGAGGCCTCGCTCGAAGTGCTGTCGCAGTTGATGATGCGCCTTCACATTCCGGGGAACGTTGTCGAGACCCTCGTCGACAATTACCGTCGCGTGCTCGGCACGCCGACGGGACGCGCGGCACGCGCGCCGGCGGTGCCGTTCGATCAGATGCCAAAGGAGATTCTCGATGCGCCGGTGTCGAGCTTCCGCCTTGGTGCGGAGGCGTGGGCGGCTGGACGTTCGCTGCAGGAGTTGAACCTGCGCGCGCAGACGGGCGCGACCGTGCTGGCGGTCAGACGGGGTGGCTCGACCATCACGAGCCCCGATGGATCGTTCCGGCTCCAGGCACATGACGACATGTTTCTGCTGGGGGATGACAGCGACGTGCTGCTGGCCCGCAGTTTTTTGAGTGATGGGCCGCGTGCGCGGGGCCTGGCCCCCCAGTGACATTCAGAGACAAGCTGCGCATCGGTGCGCGCTGAGCATGGAGTCGATTTGTTTCCCGCATTCCAACGCAACCGTGTAAAATCTCCGCGTTATATAGTCCGTGCGGTGCCGCTGAGGTCGCGGCACTACCAATCAGGTCAGGAGGAAGCCCATGTCGCTGTCCCGTCGGCGACTGTTTCAACGGTTCGGCTCGGCGCCCCTCAATGGAGAGTGGATCGCCGCGCGTGGCCGTGAGGCAGCCGTAGCCGAAGGTTCCCTGGAGTTCGCGCAGCAACAGCGCGCGGCCGCCAGTTCGAACGTCATTCGCATCGCCAGCAACGAGAACCCACTCGGCCCCGGGCAGCACGTGGTCGACATCATTGTCGGCAAGTTTCCCGAAGCTGGCCGTTATCCGTTCAATGCCCAGCAGCGCGAACCCGTGCTGGTCAAGGCGCTGGCCAGCAAATACGGTGTGAACGACAACCAGATTGCGTTGGGCCCGGGCTCCGGTGAGATTCTCTCGAATTCGGTACGTGCCTTCACCTCGCCGACCAAACCGCTGGCGACGGCTTGGCCGACGTTCGAGAACCCGCGCGACACGGCTCGCAAGATTGGGACCGAAGTGCGTGCGGTAGACCTCGACGCCAACCTGCGGATCAACATCGACAAGCTCGTCGAGGCATCCAAGGGTGCGGGTCTCGTTTTCTTCTGCAACCCGAACAACCCGACGGCAACCGTGCACGGCGCACCGGCCGTGGCCGATTTCGTCAAGCGGGTGCGTGCCGCGTCACCGGATACCGTCATTCTGATCGACGAGGCGTATCACGACTACGTCACCGATCCGGCTTACAAGACGGCGATGGACATCGCCAAGAGCACGCCCAAGGTCTTCGTGGCCCGGACCTTCTCGAAGGCGTACGGCATGGCCGGCCTGCGCGTGGGCTACGCCGTGGGCGATCGCCGAAGTGATCAAACGGCTGAACGAGTTCCGGATGCCGTATGCGGTGAACCTGCCCGCGATCGCTGCCGCGACCGGCGCGCTCGCCAATCAGAAGCACATCGACGAGGAGCGCGCTCGCAACACGTCGGTGAAGGCGTTCACGATCAAGGCATTCGAGCAGATGGGGTTCAAGGCGACCGATTCGCAGACCAACTTCATCTTCGTCAACATCAACCGTCCCGCCGCGGCGTTCCGCGACGCCTGCCGTGAGGCCGGCGTCATGGTCGGACGCGACTTCCCGCCCTACGAGAAGACCCATTGCCGCATCTCCATCGGCACCCAGCAGGAGATGGAGCGCGCGGTCGGCGTCTTCAAGAAGGTCCTGGCGGCCAGCACGAGCACGGCCAACCAGGGGCGGCAGTAACAGGGATTTGACAAGGTGAAGGAGGATTCCGCTATGTCGCTGTCGCGACGTCGATTCGTTCAAACTGTGGGCGCGGGTGCTGCCGGGTTCTGGGTGGCGGGCCGCGGTCGCGAAGCCGGTCTCTTCGACCTGGGCTTCGACGCGCTGCACGCGCAGACGAGCTCGCCGATCATCCTGGCCAGCAACGAGAATCCGCTGGGCCCGGGTCGTGCGGTGCTCGACGCCGTCCGCGCGGGGTTTGGTGAGCTTGGGCGCTATCAGTTCGCCACGACCGCCGAAGTCACCGAGCTGATCGCGAAGAAGCACGGCATCAAGCCGGAAAATGTGTTGCTTGGCTCGGGCTCGACCCAGATTCTCCGCAGCACGACGCACGTGTTCTGCTCCAAGACCGCACCGCTCATCGCGCCGATTCCGGCGTACGAAGAGTGCGCGGGCTATGCGGCGCTGATGGGCTATCCGGTGCGGACGGTGAAGCTCACGCCGCCGCCAGAGCTGAAGATGGACGTCGCCGCGCTGCTCGACGCCGCCAAGGGCGGCGGGATGGTGTTCTTCTGCAACCCGAACAACCCGGTGGCCACCGCGGTCGACGGCAAGACCACCCGCGACTTCATCGCCGCGCTCGGCAAGAGCTCGCCGAACGACCACGACGCTGGTGGACGAAGCCTACTTCGAGTACGCGACGATGCCCGGCTACGAGACGATGATCCCGCTGGCGATCGAGAACCCGCGCGTGGTCGTCGCGCGCACGTTCTCGAAGGCTTTCGGGATGGCCGGCTTGCGCATTGGCTACGCCATCGGCCATCGCGACTCGATCGCCAAGCTGCGTGCCTGGGACGCTGACGGCGCCGTCAACGTCCTCGGGCTCAGCGCGGCGCGTGCCGCGTTGACTCAGGATCCCGAACATCCTGAAGAACGAGAGCAAGCGCAACACCGAGGCTCGTGCGTTTACCGCCAAGTGGTTCAAGGATCACGGCTACACGCCGACCGATTCGCAGACCAACTTCCTGTTCGTGGACATCAAGCGTCCGGCGCGCGGCTTCCGTGAAGCCTGTGCCAAGCAGGGCATCCTCGTGGGCCGCGACTTCCCGCCCTACGAGAAGACGCACTGCCGCATCTCCATCAGCACGATGGAGGACATGCAGAAGGCCGTGAAGGTGTTCGAAGCCGCGCTCGCCGTCCCGGCGCAGGCGGCGTAGAAGGCGAGACGGCAGACCGGGCCTCAGTCGTGATGACAGCGACTGGGGCCCTTCGTTTTTGAAGTGCGATAGTCTTCAGTTGCCAGTTCAAGGGACTCAGTGCTGTACGGCACCTGAGTCCTTTGAACTGGCAACTCGTAACTGGAACTGACGCAACGTCATCTCTATTACGGAGACACCGAATGGAGATCGATCGCAGAGCATTCATTGCATCGCTTGGCGGCGCGGCGGTCGTCGACGCGATGTGTCCGGAAGCCAAGGCCGAAGCGCTCGAACATCACTTGAGCGATTTGCTCGACGAGTCGCTGGGCTTCTCGCACCACGGTGCCGAGCAGGTCGTGCCCGCACCGCCCGAGGCGACTGTCCGGCGCGGCGCCGGATCGCTCTTCACGCCGCAGGGTCCACAGAACGAACGCAAGATGCCGGTCCTGGCGCCGATGCCTGACAAGCCGACGCTGGTCGACTTTTTCAACCTCCGCTTCGCGCCGGCGAACCACGTTCTGCAGAGCGCGACCCGCGCGCTGAAGACCGGCATGACCGAAGAGGTTGATCCTCGCCTGCCTGATGCACGACGTCGTGCAGAACCTGATCAAGGTCGATCACGGCTGGTGGGGCGCGCAGATGATTGAGCCGTACGTATCGGAGAAGGTGAGCTGGGCGATCCGCTATCACCAGGCGCTCCGCTTCTATCCCGACCCGTCCGCCGGCTACGAGTATCCCGAGCTGTACGTGCGCATCTACGGCAAGGACTACGTGCCGCCGCCGTACATCAAGGCCGCCTACGAGTTCGCGAAGAAGCACAAGTGGTACATGGAAGCGCGCCTCATCACGGTGAACGATCTCTACGCGTTCGAGCCGGGTGTGGAGGTGTCGCTCGATCCCTTCATCGACATCATCGGCCGCAACTTCAAGCAACCGAAAGAAGGTCTTGGCTTCGACAACAGCAAGACCGCGCACATGTGGCGCACGATGATGTTCCCGGATAATCCGCTGTAGCGGCTTCGCACATCGGTTGCCGGTAGCCGGTTGCCAGTCGCCGGTCGTCGCCAGTTAGCCCTCGCGTTCGAGCCGCTGGCAACTGCCGGCAACCGGCAGCCGGCCGCCGGCGACCATCCCCTCCATGTCATCCACCGCTCTGACCCGCGCCATCGGTCTCCCTCAAGCCACCGCGATCGTCGTCGGCATCATCATCGGTGCCTCGGTCTTCGTGCAGGCGTCCGAGATCACGGCGCGCGTGCCGTCGTTGTGGGGCGTCACGCTGGCGTGGGTCACGGCGGGACTGCTGACGATGGGCGGGGCGCTCGTCTGTGCTGAGCTGTCATCGGCCATGCCACGAACCGGCGGCGTCTATGTGTTCCTGAAAGAGGCCTTTTCGCCGGCGCTCGGCTTCCTGTGGGGCTGGGCGATGTTCTGGAGCATGCACACCGGCATCGCAGCGGCGATCGCCACGGTGTTTGCGCGCTACGCCGGCTACTTCGTGCCGATGGGCGATGCCGCGCTGCGAGCGACGGCGGCCGGCGCGATCGTGGTCCTCTCGGTTGTCAACTATCTCGGTGTGCGGTTCGGCAGCGGAGTGCAGACGGCCTTCACGATCGTGAAAGTCGTTGCGGTGGCGGCGCATCATCGTTGCTGGAGCGCTCCTTGATCCCGCTGGGACATCGCCGGTTGGCGCGGCTGCGGGGCCGGCCGACTACGGCGGCGGTGACTTCCTGCTTGCGGTTGGCGCCGGGCTGTTTGCCTTCGGCGGTTGGCACATGGTCACCTACACCGCCGAAGAGACCAAGGATCCAGAACGTACGATTCCCAGGTCTCTGGTGCTCGGCACCATCATCGTGACGCTCTGCTATGTCGGATTGAACATCGTTTATCTGTCGGTGCTGCTCGATTGAGCGCGTGATCGCGTCCTCGCGCGTGGCCGCGGATACGTTCGAGGCGCTCGTGGGTCCGGTCGGCGGGAGCCTGGTGTCGGGACTGGTCATGTTCTCGGCGTTCGGGGCGCTGAACGGCGTCATCCTGGCCGGCCCGCGCGTCTACTACTCGATGGCGCAGGATGGCCTGCTGTTCAAGTGGGCGGCGGCGATTCACCCGACGTATCGAACACCTGGCCGCGCCATCCTGTTGCAGGGGTTGTGGGCGGTGGTCCTCGTCTTGACCGGCACCTATCGCGAGCTGTTCACACGGGTGATCTACACCGAGTGGATCTTCTTCGGCATGCTCGCACTCGGGGTCGTGGCCCTGCGCCGGCGGGCCGATTACCGGCCGGCATGGCGGATGCCGGGAGTTCCCGTCATTCCCATCGTGTTTGCGTTGGTCTCGTTCGCGATCGCCGCCAACCAGATCCGCGTTGATCCGATCAACAGTGCGATCGGCCTGCTCCTGGTGATAATCGGGCTGCCGGTCTATTGGTGGTGGGTGCGCGCGGGCCGCGCGCTGGTGCGAGTTCGTCACGAGACCGCCGACAGCCTTCGCCAGTCCTGACCAGCTTGCGCGTGCAGCTGCGTCGACTTCGAGCTTGCTCGTGGCCACGCTTTTGTGCCTGCCAACGGCGGCGCAGGGGCAAACGCGGGCCTCACTCGCCGATCGCGCCCTTGCACGCGACATCTTCCGCGAGCTGATCGCGATCGACACCTCGGAGCCCCATGGCAACCCGCGCGCGGCCGCAGAGGCGGTGGCGAACGGCTCGCCGCCGTCGGGCTACACGCCAGATGAGGTTCAGATCGTCGGCGCCGAGCCACGGCTCGGCAATCTCGTCGCACGCCTTGGCTCGAAGGCGACCACCCCCCCTTCGCGATTGCGGGTGCCGCGGGCCGATGCTGCTGATGGCGCATCTGGATGTCGTGCCGGCCCGTCGCGATGACTGGTCCATCGAGCCCTTTGTGCTCAGTGAAAAGGACGGCTACTTCTACGGTCGTGGCACACACGACAACAAGGCGGGCGCGGCCATCTTGATTGCGAACCTGATTCGGCTGAAGCGCGACGGATTCGCGCCACGACGCGACATCGTCGTGGCGCTGACCACAGACGAGGAGACGACCGGGAATGCGATTCGCTGGCTCCTGGCCAATAACGCCGACGTCAAGCGAGCGACGCTCGCGCTCAACAGCGACGGCGGTGACGGCATCCTGCGCGGCGAGCGACGACTCGTGCTGGGCGTTCAGGCGAGCGAAAAGGTGTATCTGAGCTACCAGCTCGAGGTTCGCAACCCCGGCGGGCACAGTTCGGTCCCGCGTTCTGACAACGCCATCTATCAGCTCGCCAATGCGTTGAGCCGGCTATCGAAACACCAGTTTCCATTGCGGCTGAACGAGGTCACCCGCGCCTATCTGGCCCGCACCAGCGAGCTTGGCGGACCTGAGGCCGCGGACATGCGTCGCGCCGCATCGACTCCTCCCGATCGACTGGCAGTCGAACGACTGGCGCAGAATCCGTCGTACGCCTCGAGCATGCGGACCACGTGTGTGGCCACGACCCTGGAAGCGGGTCATGCGGAGAATGCCTTGCCGCAGACGGCACGTGCGGTCATCAACTGTCGCATCCTGCCAGACGAAGATCCCAATGACATCGATCGCGTCCTCGAAAAGGTCGTTGGTGACAGGGAAGTGACGATTCGCCGTCTCGGCGAGCCGACGCCGAGCCCGCCGTCGCCATTGACCAAAGAAGTGATGGGCGCGATCGAGAGCGTGGCCGGGCGGCATTTCGAGGGAGCTCGCGTGATTCCAGAGATGTCGGCTGGCGCGACCGATGGGCTTTATGTGCGCAACGCAGGCATCCCGGTGTACGGCGTCTCCGCGATCTTCTCGGATCCCAATGACGTCCGGGCGCACGGCCGCGACGAACGCGTTCCGGTGCGCAGCTTCTATGATGCGCTCGACTTTTGGTACGATCTGGTGCGCGCCTTTGCCCAGTGACGAGCGAGGCTCCGCCTCGCTCGTCGACTATTTTTGTTTGACCCGCCTCCCGGGGGGGGTTCCGGCGGGGCAGTCGCCTTGACGGAGCAAGATGTGACTCGTATATCCAGATATGAGGCCGTCAAGGCTCCTAAAGCCATTCTTGCAGCGGCAATCGTTACGGCGGTCGCCATCTATGCGGTCCTCTCGTGGCGTGCGCAGGACCATATCTCGCACGCCGGGTTCTGGTTCGAGGACGTCTCGTTCGAGTCGCCACATTTCGCCGCCGGCGGCTATGGCGGACCGCTGACTGAGGCGGAAGCGAAGCTCATTCAAGAGGTGGCATGGTCGGAGGTCCGAGCGGCCTTCGCGGGTCTTCGGATTCGCTTTTCAGAGGATCGCGAAGCCTTCTACCGCGTGCGCGTGGTCCAGGAATTCGGGCCTGGCATCAGAGGCGCTGCGGGGGCGACCCGTGTGCTGCCGCCCCTCGGTGGCAACGGCTCGGTCAACTTTCTCATGCTGGCCAGCCAGGCCGTGTCGCACGCGCCGGACGGAGCCGATCGCGCCACCGTGGTACAAGCGATCGGGAGAGGTGTCGGACGGGCTGCGGTTCATGAGTTCTTGCATCAGCTGCTACCGCGGTTGAACATTCACGAGAGCAAGGACGACCGCAGTTACGAGTATGGGTACTCCTCCCGGCCGGCGCAGGTACTATGGAGACATGCGCTGGGACATTGCCAGACCGGCGCTGCTGGAGAGATTCGGAGATGTGCAGAAACATCAAGACGCTCGCTAACTTCGCCCCGCCCGCGACAGACGAAGAGATTCGGGCGTCGGCCCTGCAGTTCGTGCGCAAGCTGAGCGGGACTTCGAGGCCATCGCGGGCCAATGAGGATGTGTTCAACCGCGCCGTCGAGGAGGTCACCTCAGCCGCGCAACGACTGATCCACTCGTTGACGACCAGCGCCACGCCCCGCAATCGCGAAGAGGAAGCGCGAAAGGCGCGTGAGCGTTCGGAACGTCGTTTCGCCTGAATCGGTGGCCGCGCCCCATCTGGCCACGCGGCGGACCACCTTGCGGCCTCTCACCGCTGACGACCTGGCGGCGACGCACGCGCTCTGGACCGATCCAGGTGTGCGACGGTATCTGTGGGACGACGTCGTCATCGGGGAGGACCAGGCGGCGGAAGTCATCGCAGCCAGCGATCGTCATTTTCAGCAGTATGGATACGGGCTGTGGGCCGTATCGGGGGTCGGGGAGACCCGACCCTCTCCTGGGTGTGTGTGGGTTTCGTCCGTCCGAAGCCGAAGAGCCGGAGCTGCTGTTCGGATTCTGGCCGCGATACTGGAAGCAGGGGCTTGCCAACGAGTCCGCGTGTGCGCTGCTTGCTTACGTATTCGAGATCCTCCAGTGTCCCTCGGTCGTCGCCGCCACTGACGTTCCGAACGACTCATCGATTCGAGCGCTGCGACGATTGGGAATGACGCTCGAGCGACAGGGCGTGTTGAATGGGTTGGACACATTCTTCTTCCGGCTCGCGCGCGAGGAGTTCGCTGCGTCGACGGATGCGAGCGAATCGGCGTGCTAGCATGGCCGCGAGCTGACCACTGACCGTCACGACACTGCACACCTTCGCGCGCACGGCGGCACTGGTTCTCATCGCGGCTGCGTGTCAGGCACAGAGCCTCGCGACAATCGAACAGGCAGTCGATGCGCAGGTCCGCGCACAGAAGTTCATGGGCACGGTCCTCGTCGCGCGTGGAGAGGACGTGGTCTTCAGCAAAGGCTATGGCGAAGCCAATGTCGAGTGGAGTCTTGCCAATACGCCGTCGACGAAATTCCGACTCGGGTCAATCACGAAGCAGTTCACGGCGGCGAGCATTCTCCTGCTCGAGGAGCGTGGCAAGCTGCGGATTGCCGACCCCGTGAAGACGCACTTGACGGACGCACCAGCCGCATGGGATGGCATTACCGTCCACCATCTGCTGACACACACGTCCGGTATCCCCAACTTTACGGCGGCGCCCGACTATCGCGCCTCGATGGCATCGCCCACGACCGCCGAGCAAACGATCGCCCGCTTTCGGGACAAGCCGCTCGACTTCGTGCCCGGCTCGAAGATGTCGTACAGCAACTCCGGGTACATCGTGCTGGGCGCCATCATCGAGAAGATCAGTGGGACCAGTTACGCCGCCTTCCTCGACGAGAACATCTTCAAGCCGATCGGCATGAAGGACTCAGGCTACGACTCGAACACGGCGATCATTCCCCGGCGGGCGTCGGGATATGTTTCAGGGCCTGGTGGCCCGAACAACGCGCCGTTTCTTCACATGACGATTCCGTTCTCTGCTGGCGCTCTGTACCTCGACCACCGAAGATCTGCTGCGCTGGAACCTGGCGTTGTTTGGGGGGAAGCTCCTCTCCGCGACCTCGCTGGAGAAGATGACGACACCTGCCATGAACAACTACGCATTGGGCCTCACCGTCAGGACCATCGCCGGACGCAAGGTCGTTCAGCACAACGGCGGCATCAACGGCTTCAACACGTTCCTGTCCTACTACCCTGAGAGTCGGATCACAATCGCCGTCCTGGCCAATCTGAACGGGCCTGCCGCTGATCAACTGGGCCCTCAGCTCGGCGCGATTGCACACGGAGATGGGGCCACCAAGCCCTAGCGAGGCTCCGGTGGGTGCGTCCTTCACGTAAGATAGGGCGCGATGATTCGCGCCCTCGTCGTGAGCGGCCTGGCGCTTGGGTTCCTCTCCCTTCATGCCAGCGGCCGGAGCCAGCCTTCGCCTAACGGCAGCTTCTCGGTCGTCGAGGCGACGATTCCCCAGATGGCGGCGGCGATGGCCGAAAAGCGAGTCAGCTCGCGCGAGATCGTTCGCCAGTACCTCGTTCGGCTCGCCATCTACGAGGATCGCCTGAACGCGGCGCTGGCGGTCAACCCGCGCGCGCTCGACGAGGCCGATGCGCTCGATCGCGAGCGTGCCGCCGGCAAGGTCCGTGGGCCACTGCACGGCATTCCCGTGGCGCTCAAAGACAACATTCACACCACGCATCTTCCGACCACCGGCGGAGCGCTCGCGTTTGTGGGATATGTGCCGCCGTATGAGGCGACGCTGACGAAGAATCTTCGCGAGGCCGGCGCGATCATCATCGCGAAGGCGGGGCTGACGGAGCTAGCGAACTGGGTGGCCGGGGCGCCCAACCCCATGCCTGGCAACTACAACGCCGTCGGCGGGTTCGCGTTCAATCCGTACGACCCACGGATGGACCCTCGAGAAGCGTCGTTCGATGGCCGTCCCGCGCTCCCGACCGGCGGCTCCAGCTCCGGTATCGGGACCGCGGCCAACCTGTGGGCTGCAAGCGTTGGGACGGACACGGGCGGCTCAGTGATCAGCCCCTCGAACGCCAACATGCTGGTCGGCATTCGTCCGACCATCGGACGCATCAGCCGTCACGGGGTCATTCCGATCACCGCCGATCACGATACGGCGGGCCCGATGACGCGCACGGTTGCCGACGCGGCAGTGTTGTTCGGGGCGCTCGAGAGCGCGACCGCCGATCCTAACGATGCCGCGACCAAAACGTGCACGCCACCGCCCGCGCGCGACTATACGAAGTTTCTGAACGCCAGCGGCCTGAAGGGCGCGCGCATCGGGATTCCACGAGCGTTCTATTACGACCGAATCACAGTGGCGGGCGAGGAGCGCCCGCGCGGTGGTCTCAATGCCGAACAGGCGAAGCTCATGGCCGACGCCATTGCCGTCCTCAAGCAGCACGGTGCGGTCCTGGTCGATCCGGCCGACGTGCCGAGCTTCGTCGAGAAGGATCCGGCGTCGAACTTTCTGCGCTGGGATTACTGTTCCGGCGGCGAGCAGGCCAAAGGGATGGATGCCGGGTGTTCGGTCGCCTTCAAGTACGGCATGAAGCGTGACTTCGACAAATGGCTGTCAAGCCTTGGGCCATCAGCGCCCGTAAAAACGTTGACCGAGCTTCGCCAGTGGAACCTGACGCACACGAAGGCTGGCGCGATTCGCTTCGGTCAGTCGCGTCTCGACATTTCTGACGAGATGAATGTCGAAACTGACAAGGCGCGGTTCGACGCGGACCACGCCAAGGACTGGAAGCTCAGTCGCGAACGCGGCATCGACGGGGTCATCGACGCGCACAAGCTCGACGCCCTCCTGACGCCAGGCGGGTCGGGCGCCGGGCTCGCCGCCCGCGCCGGCTATCCGATCATCGTGGTGCCGTTTGGGTTGGTGCCGAACGCGCCAACGCCCACCTTTCCGGCCGGTTTCGACGCCAAGCCCGCGCCGTTTGGCGTCGGCTTCACCGGCAAGGCCTGCAGCGAGCCGCGCCTGATCGAACTCGCCTATGCCTTCGAGCAGGCCACGAAACGGCGCGTGCCGCCGCCGCTGATGCCCTGAACGCGCGCCGTCGCTGCGCACGCCTTGCCGCCACGCTCATGATCATCGACTTTCACAATCATTACTACCCGCCCGAGTATCTCGATGTGGTGAAGAAGGGCGGGGCTCGCGTCAAGGTCGATTACGACGCGCAGCAGAATCCTCGGCTGCACTATCCGGGCGACTACAACATCCTGGTGCCGGGTCATCGCGATCTCGACTACCGCGAGGGCGTGCTGCGAGCACATGGGGTCGACAAACAGCTCATTACCTTTACGACACCAGGCGTTCATTTCGAGGATGCCGGCGCGGCCGTCACCATGGCGCGCGCCGTCAATGACGCGTATGCCGAAAGAGGTTCGGCGCCGCAAGCACTTCGTCGCGCTGGCGACGCTGCCGCTCAACGACCCGGCCGAATCGGTGCGCGAACTCGAGCGAGCGATGAAAGCGCTCGGGCTGCCGGGCGCCATGGTGTTCAGTAACATCAACGGCACGCCGCTGGCAGATGCTGTCTACGAGCCGCTGTGGAAGAAGGCCAACGAGCTCAACGCCGTGATCTACATTCATCCCGCGCACCCGGCCAGCGTGCAGGGCATGGAGGACTACTGGCTGACCGCGCTCGTGGGCTTCCTGTTCGATACGACGCTGGCAGCCGCGCACCTCGTGTTTGCCGGCGTTCCGGAGCGCTATCCGAACATCAAGTGGGCGTTGACCCACATGGGCGGCGCGCTGCCGTATCTGGCCGAGCGATCGGACCGAGGCTATGAAGCCTTTGCCGACTGCCGGCGCAACATCTCGAGGCCGCCGACCGAGTACTTCAAGCAGTTCTACTACGACACGGTGAACTTCAACCCGGACGCGATCGAGTTTGCGATCACGTTTGCGGGCGCCGATCGCATCCTGGCGGGAAGCGACTACCCGCACCAGATCGGCAGCATCCCCAAGATGCTGGATTCGCTGCAGCGTATCGATGTCACGGACGAGGAGCGACGGATGATTCTCGGCGGCAATGCCGCGAGGCTGCTTGGCATATGAGCGGATCAGTCGTACAGGCCTCAGAGGCTCAGAGACACAGAGAAAACTTGGACACGGAAGCAGGGAACACGGAAGCAGGGAACGGTGCTAGGCGGATGATCCGTTCTTCCGCCTGAAGGCGGAAGCCACGAGCGCGCGGGGTGATGCCGTCGTGACATGATGCCTGTGGCTTCCGCCTTTAGGAAGGACGTCCGTAGCCTCCGCCTTCAGGACGCCCGTAGCTTCCGCCTTCAGGCCGCCCGTAGCTTCCGCCTTCAGGCGGAAGAGTTGGAGGATAGAGAATGCGATCGAAGTGGGTGACAGCTGGAATCATCGCGGCGGTGTTTGCGGCCGGCGTGGGCGTCGGGGCGCTGCAGCAGCAGGCTCAAACGCGACGCGAGCCGCAGTTCGAAAACGAGCACGTCAGCGTCTGGAAGTCGATCATCCTGCCGAATCAACCGCTGGCGCTGCATCGACACGACCTCGGCCGCACGATCGTCGCGCTCAAGGGCGGCACGCTCGATGTCGTCGACGCCGCCGGCAAGACGATGAAGCAGATGACATGGGAGTCGGGCAAGGCCTATTGGCTTGGGCCGGATTCGGCCGGCGAGCAGCACGGTGACATGAACCGAGGCAAGGAGCCGATCGAAGTCATCGTTGTTCAGATGAAGAAGTAGGACGCGCCGCGGACAGCGACGCGGTGAACTGTCGAACGGCGCGCCAGTACGCCTCCGCGTCTGGCGGCACGGGTTCGTTGTGCTCACCGCCCGGAAGCGTGACGAAGGTCTTGGGACCGGGCAGTGCGGCATACAGGCGCTGCCCCAGACGATACGGAATGACGCTGTCACGGTCGCCGTGCAGCACGAGCGTGGGTTGTCGGACGCCGGCCATCCAGTCGACCGTCGGCAGTCGATAGCTCGATCCCCAGGACAGCACCCACATCACCGGATTCGTTTCGAGCACCGAGCGCATGGACGGAAAGCCCGATTCGAGCACGATTCCGTCAGGTGCGCGCCGACTGGCCGCATACGCGGCCATGACCGTGCCCAGCGAACGCCCCCAGTAGATGAGGGGTCGTGACCTGATCGTGCGGCCGCTCGTCGACGAATCGAAGCGTGGCATCGACATCGCGATAGAGTCCCTGCTCCGAAGGCGTGCCCGTGCTCAGGCCGTAGCCCCGATAGTCGATGGCCAGGACGTCGAATCCCTGGCGCCAGAGTTCGACGAGCACATCGCTCCACACCGACAGGTTGCCGCCGTTGCCATGAAAGTACACGACATCAGCGTGCGCGTCTGGTCGCGCGAGATGCCACGCATGGAGACGCTCGCCATCGTCGGTCGTCAACGTGAGGGGTTGGTACTCGACACCCGACGACCGCGGGGTCACCGTTTCGCCCGCGAACGGAAAGAAGGCGAGTCGAGGTTCGAGCCACCGTACCAGCCACACCACAAGCGCGAGCGACCACGAGAACTATGAGTGGCGTCGTTGCCCAATTTCTCATCGAGCGCAGGTTCCAGGTTCCATGGTTCCATGGTTCCATGGTTCGAAGTTCAGAACCCTGGACCCTGGATGCCCTGGAACCCTGGAACTGTATGCTGTGGCGCATGTCGTTGTCTCGTGGCGTTCTGACGATCACCGCCTGCGCGATGATGCTCGCGCCGGAGATCCTGGGCCAGTCCCGACCGGGCGTGCCGAACGCGCCTTCCATTGCCGCATACGATCCAACCGAGCGCTCGATCGATGATCTGCAACGAGCGATGCAGACTGGGGCGGTCACGTCACGACAGCTCGTTGACAGCTACCTGGCGCGAATCGACGCCTACGATCGACAAGGCCCGGCGCTGAACGCCATCGTCGCCATCAATCCTCGCGCGCGCGAGATTGCGGATGGACTGGACGCCGAACGACGCAGCAAGGGCGCTCGAGGACCGCTGCACGGCATCCCGGTGCTGGTCAAAGACAACTATGAAACCGTGGAGATGCCGACCAGTGCCGGCTCGATCGCGCTGGCCACGTTTCATCCGGCGCGCGACGCGTATCTCGTCAAGCGACTCAGGGATGCGGGAGTGGTCATTCTCGGCAAGACCAACATGCACGAGCTCGCGGCCGGGATCACGACCGTTGGGTCACGTTTCGGGCAGACGCTGAACCCTTACGACCTCGACCGCAATGCCGGCGGTTCGAGTGGTGGAACGGGCGCCGCGGTCGCCGCCAGCTTCGCGGCCGGGGGCATGGGCAGTGACACCTGTGGATCGATTCGCAACCCTGCCTCACACAACAATCTCGTCGGGCTGCGTGGCACGCAAGGTCTTTCCAGTCGGGCTGGCATCGTCCCGCTGTCGAGCACGCAGGATATCGGTGGACCGATTGCGCGCTCGATCGACGACCTGGCAATCATGCTGGATGCAACCGTCGGCGCCGATCCGTCGGATCCGCAGACGGCGATCAGTGCCGGACACATTCCGGCGTCGTATCGCGCACTTCTTCGGCTTGACGCGTTGAAGGGCGCCCGCATTGGTGTCGTTCCTAGCCTCTTTGGGTCCGCCACCGAGGATCAGGAGGTGACCCGCATCGTCCAGGGCGCGCTCGATGCGCTCAAGAAGGCGGGCGTCGAGGTCATCGACACGCCAATTCCTGGCCTCGACGATTTGTTGCGGGACAGCTCGATGATCAATTCGGACTTCAAGTTCGATCTTGCCGAGTATCTCGGTCGCGATCCGTCAGCGCCTGTCAAGTCACTGGGCGAGATTCTCGATCGCGGGCTCTATCACACGGCTCTGGAGGGCACTTTTCGGGCTCGCAACGCCGTCGAACACCGGGAGAGCGATCAATCACGCCGGGCGAGGATCAAGCGAACGGCGATACGGGGCGCTGTCGAAGCCGTCTTGGGCGAGCATCAGCTCACGGCGGTCGTGTATCCCACATTACGTCGTAAACCGGCGCGGATAGGCGATGCGCAAGGGGGAACGAATTGCCAGGTCAGTTCCCACTCCGGTTTGCCCGCGCTCGGATTGCCGGCGGGGTTCAGCGAAGATGGCTTGCCGGTCGGCATGGACCTGCTCGGCCGGATGTTTGGCGAAGCCGACTTGCTTGCGCTTGGCTTTGCGATCGAGCAGACGTTGAAGCCCCGGCGGCCGCCGTTCAGCACGCCGCCCTTGACTAACGGCAAGGCGCCGGCAATTAGGATGACGAACATTACCTCCCAGGGTGCGACGGTCAACCTGTCGTTCGACGACACCACATCCCGGTTGCACTACGCGATCAAGCTCGAAGAACCCGTACGCGAGAGGCTCGTGGCCATCTGGCTTCACACCGGGAGTCCGGACAAGCCCGGTGCCGCCAGACATCAACTGTTTGCGGTCGGCCGCCCTCAGAATGGCGTCGTCACGTTGTCGGCGCCGGATCGCCGCGACCTCGCCGAGGGCCGATTGCTCGTTCGCTTCTACGTCGAAAACGTGAAGGGGAGTAGCGGTGATGTGCCGCTGCGATTCGAAAGGCGATAGGACGATAGTTACAAGTTACAAGTTCCGAGTTACAAGTTGGCAGCGGCGCCGTGAGGCGCCGCTCGTTTTGAACTTGTAACTTGTAACTTGTAACTCTCAGAGGAGACCCCACTATGCTCCGTCATACGCTCGTGTTCAGCGTCGTGCTCATCGCCGCGGTCGGCGTTCGTCCGTCAGCGGACGTCAATGTGCGCGATACGCGATTGCTCCATCAGCCGGCCACCAGTGGCACCCATGTCGCGTTCATCTACGCCGATGATCTGTGGGTGGGACGGCTCGACGGCCGTGATCTTCGACGCCTGACCACCGACTATGGCGTCGAATCGAGCCCGGCGTTCTCGCCAGACGGGGCGCTGATTGCCTTCACGGCCCAATACGACGGCAACCGCGACGTCTATACCGTGCCGGTGGATGGCGGCGTGCCCAAGCGTCTCACCTGGCACCCCGGCGCCGACGAGGTGCAAGGCTTTACGCCGGACGGGCGTCGGGTGCTGTTCACCTCGCCGCGATCCGTCTTCACAACGCGCTACACCCAGTTGTTCACGGTCGCGCTCGACGGCGGCATGCCCGACCTTCTCCCGATTCCCAACGCCGCCAGCGGGACCTATTCGCCCGACGCCCGCCGGATCGCGTACAACCCCATCTCGCCTCGATTCGAACAGTGGAAGCAATATCGAGGTGGCACGGTCTCTCGGATTTGGCTTTATGACACGTCGAGCCATGCCATCGAGAAAATCCCGCAGCCTGCGTCTCGCGCCAACGACGTCGACGCCATGTGGATTGGCGACGTCGTCTACTTCCGGTCGGATCGGGACGGCGAGTTCAATCTCTACTCGTACGAGTCGGGATCGCAGCGCGTCCAGCGACTGACCAATCACCAGGATTTTCCGATCCTGAACGCAGCGGCGGGTGGTGGACAGATTGTTTACGAGCAGGCCGGCTACCTGCATCACTTCGACCCGTCGACCAAGACCTCTCGCAAGCTCACGTTTGGCGTGTCGTCCGATCTTCGCGAAACGCGCGAGCGATTCGTCAAGGGTGCCAACTGGATCAGGTCGGCCGCCATTTCGCCAACGGGCGCTCGAGCCGTGTTCGAGTTCCGCGGTGAGATCCTGACGGTGCCGGCGGAGAAGGGTGATGCGCGCAACCTGACGAACACGCCGGGCGCGCACGAGCGCGCGCCGTCATGGTCTCCTGATGGCACGCGGATCGCTTACGTGTCTGACGCGTCCGGGGAGTATCTCCTGCACGTCGTAGGCCAGGACGGGAAGGGCGAGACGACCAAGCATCGGCTCGAAGGCGCCGGCTTTTATTCCAACCTTCGATGGTCGCCAGACAGCAAGCAGATTGCCTACACCGACAATGCCCAGGCTCTATTCGTGTTCGACGTTCAGAAAGGGACGACGAGGAAGGTGGCCGCTGCCAAGGTCTATGGTCCGTTCAGCAGCATCACCTACGGCTGGTCGCCGGACTCGCGGTGGCTCGCGTACACCGCCAACACGCATCCGCTGACGATGACCCTGTCGGTCTACTCGGTCGACCAGGACAAATCGTTTCCGATCAGCGATGGACTCGCCGAGGTGAGTGAGCCCGTCTTCGATCGCAGTGGCAAGTACCTCTACGTATTTGGATCCACCGATGCGGGACCTGTCCTGGACTGGTTCGCGCAATCGACGTCGGACAACCGTCGGACGCGGAACATCTATCTCGTCGTCCTACGGAACGATCTTCCGTCACCGTTAGCTCGAGAGAGCGACGAGGAAAAGCCGAAAGCGGCGACGCCGAGCGCGACTGCGGCCGGAGAGAAGCCTCCCGCGGAACCGCCGGCCGAGCCTGTCCGCATCGACTTCGAAGGGATCGAATACCGGATTCTCGATCTTCCCGGCGCTGGCGGCGACCTGTCCAATCTTCAAGCGGCCGCGACGGGGCAGCTGTATTACCTCAGCGCCAGCGCTGAACTGCCACCACCTCCGCCACCAGGGGCGCCACCGACCCCGCCGCGTGGGTCGCGCCTGTTCCGTTTCGACCTCGCGAAGCGTCAGACCGAACAAGTGCTGGACGATGTTCGAGACTATCGAATCTCGAGTGACACGAAGAAGCTTCTGTACTCGACCCGGGAGAACTGGTTCATCACGTCGCTCTCGCCGAAGATTGTTGCGGCCGAGGGCCGTCTCGCAACCGCCGACCTCGAAGTCCGCATCGACCCGCGAGCGGAATGGGCACAGATATTCGACGAAGCGTGGCGCATCAACCGCGATTACTTCTATGCGCCCAACATGCACGGCGTGGACTGGCCCGCGCTGAAGACCAAGTACAAGGTGTTGCTATCCGACGTCGCCGTCCGTGGCGATCTCAACCGCGTGATTCAGTGGATGTCGAGCGAGCTGGCGGTCGGCCATCACACTGGCGGCGGTGGTGATCGCCTCGACACCCCGAAAACGGTGCCAGGTGGTCTTCTCGGCGCCGACTACTCGCTCGAGAATGGGCGGTATCGCTTCAAGAAAGTCTACGGAGGCCTCAACTGGAACCCGCAGCTGCGCGCGCCGCTCACTGAGCCCGGCGTCAACGTTCGCACGGGCGAATACTTGCTTGCCGTCGGCGGCCGCGACGTGCGGCCACCCGCGAACGTCTATGGCTTCTTCGAGAACACGGCAGGGAAGATCGTCGAGATGACCGTTGGCCCCAATGCGGATGGCAGCGGCTCGCGCACCGTGCACGTCGTTCCGATTGGCAATGAAGCGGCGCTTCGCAATCGGGATTGGGTGGAGGGCAATCTGAAGAAGGTCAACTCGGCCACCGGCGGGCGCGTCGCATATGTCTATGTGCCCAACACGGCCGAGCCTGGCTATACCTACTTCAAGCGGTATTTCTACCCGCAAACGCACAAGGACGCCGTCATCATCGACGAGCGCTTCAACGGCGGTGGCCAGATTGCGGATTACTACATCGATATCCTCAGGAGGCCCCTCATCAGCTACTGGGCCATGCGCTACGGCGACGATCTCCGCACGCCGGCGGCGTCGATCCAGGGTCCCAAAGTGATGATCATCGACGAGACGGCAGGGTCGGGCGGAGACCTGCTGCCGTGGATGTTCCGCAAGTTCAAAGTTGGCACCCTGGTCGGGCAGCGCACCTGGGGCGGCCTGGTGGGTGTGTTGGGATTCCCCGTGCTGATGGACGGCGGATCGATCACCGCTCCGAATCTCGCGATCTGGACGCCCGAGGAAGGATGGGTGGTTGAAAACGAGGGCGTTCCGCCTGACGTCGAGGTCGAGCAGACGCCGAAGGACGTGATTGCCGGTCGCGATCCGCAACTCGAGCGCGCCATCGCGATTGCGCTCGAAGACTTGAAGAAGAACCCTCCGACGCGGCCTGCGCGTCCGGCGTTTCCCGTGCGGGGAAAGACGTTGCGGGGGACGGCGCCGACGGGCAAGTAGAAGACGAGATGATGTCAGTTACAAGTTACAAGTTACCAGTTACAAGTTGAGTTCGCAGTTCGCGGTTTGAACCTCCTAACGCAGCAGCGGCGCCGAATAGGCGCCGCTGTTTGAACTTGTAACTTGTAACTTGTAACTTCTAG
The DNA here is from genome assembly GCA_963802675.1 of uncultured Acidobacteriota bacterium. Classification (GTDB taxonomy): domain Bacteria; phylum Acidobacteriota; class Vicinamibacteria; order Vicinamibacterales; family UBA2999; genus JACCSI01. The sequence continues at coordinate 458,585 of CAWDJL010000008.1, read as the reverse complement.
CGCGGCTGCGGCACGATCCGCAGATACGGCTTCGGCGCCTTCCAGCCGTTGGGATATTTCTCCTTGGCTTCCGCATCGCTGACTGCCGTCAGGATGATCACATCGTCGCCATCCTTCCAGTTCACTGGCGTGGCCACCTTGTGCTTTGCAGTCAGCTGAATCGAATCGATGACGCGCAGCACTTCATCGAAGTTGCGCCCCGTGCTCATCGGATACGAGAGGACGAGCTTGACCTTCTTGTCCGGACCGATCACGTAGACGTTGCGAACGGTCGCGTTGTCGACGGCCGTCCGACCCTCACAGCTGTCTCCCGCCGTAGCGGGCAGCATTCCGTACAGCTTGGAGATCTTCAGCTCGGGATCGCCAATCATCGGATAGTTGGGCGCGGTCCCCTGCGTTTCGGCAATGTCCTTGGACCAGCCCTCGTGCTTGTCGACGGGATCGACGCTGAGCCCGATGATTTTGACGTTGCGCTTGTCGAATTCCGGCTTGATCCGCGCCATGTAGCCGAGCTCGGTCGTGCAGACGGGCGTGAAGTCTTTCGGATGCGAAAACAGAACACCCCAGGAACTGCCGAGCCATTCATGAAAACGAATCGAACCCTGGGTGGTGTTGGCTTCAAAGTCTGGCGCGTCGGCGCCAATGGCGAGTGGGCCATTCGTTGCGAGCGAGGGGGCCATGCGATCTCTCCTGCCTGAATGTTGAGGTGGTGAAACCTCGATGATATCAAACGCTCGTGTCGTCCATCGGACGGTTCGCGAGCGCGTTGCGATCGACCTTTCCGAGGTGGGTGCGCGGCAGCGTGTCGAGGAAAATCACCTCACGCGGGTACTTGTAAGGCTCCAGCCGCGCTTTGGCAAACGCCTGCAGCTCAGCCGCAAGCTTCGATGATGCTTCGTTACAGACCACAAACGCACAGGGCTTGACGAGTCCGTCTGCGTTTTTCACCCCAACGACGGCGACCTCGCGCACCGCCTCGTGTTGAAGGAGGCAATTCTCCAATTCGCCGGGGGACAACCATTTGCCGCTGATCTTGAGCATGTCGTCCACGCGGCCACAGTAGGTGAACGTTCCATCCGCGTTTTGTCGCAGCATGTCGCCCGAGACGTACCATTCGCCGCGAAACGCGTGCATCGTGTCGTCATGCCGTTGCCAGTATCCGATGGCGCGCGAATCGCCCTTGACCCACAGCATGCCGGCCTCGCCTCGAGGGACCTCGCACCCTTCGTCGTCGCACAACTTGATGTCGAAACCTTCAACGGCGTGGCCGAGCGTGCCGGGCACGACGGCCCCTGGCCGATTGGAGAGGAAGATGTGCCACATCTCGGCCGTGCCGAGGCCATCGAGTAATTCCACGCCGAAGGTGGCCTGCCACCGCTCGTACAACTCCGCTGGAAGCGCTTCGCCGGCGGATGTGGCCAGCCGAAGGCATCGAAGATCGCGGTCCGCTGCCGTGGGATGCGCAACCATTTGCTGCACCATCGTTGGCACGTTAATCAGGATGGTCGGCCGGTGGTGCTCGATCTGTGCGAAGACGGTTTCGGGAGTGCTCCGCTCGGGAAACAGCACGCAGGACGCGCCCACCGAGAACGGAAACAGCACGTTTGAACCCATGGCGTACCCGAAGAACAACTTCGGCACCGCCACCGTCACGTCGTTCGAGGTCAGGCCAAGTACCCCCTGGCCGTAGCGCTTGGTCGTGTTCACATACGATCGGTTGGTTTGCACGACGGCCTTGGGTCGTCCGGTTGTTCCGCCGCTGAAGAGCCAGATCGCGGCGTCATCACGGTGCGAGTTGAATGGTGCGGAGGTCGGACCAGTCGAGTCCAACAGCTGCGCTTCAAGGCTCGGGTCGTCCACAACGAAGACGTGAGGCGTCGGGTCGAGCGCAGTTGTGGCGGCTTCGATTGCCGCTTTGTGCGCGCGGTCCGCGAAGGCGGCACGCGCGCGGGTGTACTCGAAGAAGTATGCGAGCAGGTCCGCCGGCGAGTCCGGGTTCACCATCACGACCGCCGCGCCGCGCCTCAGAATCCCGAAGAGCGCGGCTACGAAAGGCACGCCGTCCGGGAGTGCGATGATGACGCGCTCTTCCGGCCGAACGTCAGCCTGAGCGAGGAGTCGAGCGACCTGGCCGGTCATGGCCGAAATCTCGCGGTAGCGCCACGTGCGATGAGCGGTCCGGATCGCCAAGGCGTCGCCGCGGCCCTCCCGCACGCGAGCATCGACGAAGTACGTCGCGAGATTGAGTGTCATGGGACCGCTATGCGGCTTGTTGGGTGAATTTTTTACTCGTTGTGATTCCGCATAGCGGTCCTAGCGCGCGGAGCGCGCCAAGAAATACTGCCAGCCAGCCAAGGGCTCTAGCGGGACAGCAGGCGGAGCCCTTGGTTGGATTGAGAAACAGCGGAGTCAGTATACCTAGTGGTGTCCATCAGTTGATTCGCCTTCGCTCCGCCGGATCTTCCGGCTAAAGCCGGAAGCCACGAGTCACAAACAATATCGAGTCACAAACAGTATCGCGTCACAAACAATATCGCGTGGCTTCCGCCTTCAGGCGGAAGTCCGAAGCGCGCCGGGCCACAAGTGATTCAGCTGATACCGGCAAGTCGCCCCGCCGAACGGGGTCCCCAGCCTGTGGACTACACACGCTGGGGGCCCCGAATGTCCCCATGTCGTTTACGTTAGGCTTACACGGCAGGCATGCCGGTTCATCAATGGCTGTCGATGTCGTGGCCCGCATTCGAGCGCGTGGGGAGGGAGCGCACAGTGGCGGTGCTGCCGGTTGGCGCTCTCGAAGCGCATGGCCCGCATTTGCCGTTGGGCACCGATGTCGTCATCGCCGACGCGATGGCGCGAGCGGGCGCCGAGCGACTTGCCGGTCGTGGGTTCGAAGTCGTGTTGCTTCCTGCGCTCACAGTCGCGCCCGCGCCGTTTGCTTCGGCGTTCGCTGGGACGATCGATACACCGGCGGCCGCGACGACATTGCTCATTGCCGGCGTGGCCGGCAGTGTCGGTCGGCACGGAGTCCGGGTCATGGCGATAGCCAACGCGCACCATGACCCAGCGAATGTTGCTGCCATCCGTGAAGCAGCAGCGCAGGAAGTCGATGGGTGCACGATAGTGTTTCCCGACCTGACCCGACGTCGTTGGGCGAGCCGATTAGGACCCGAGTTTCAAAGCGGCGCTTGCCATGCGGGGCGCTACGAGGGCTCCATCGTCCTGGCTGAACATCCCTCCTGGGTGGACGTCGAAACCATGAGCGGCTTGCCTCCTAACCCCGCCTCGTTGGTTGACGCGATTCGTCGGGGCGATCGGTCGTTCGCCGACGCGGGTGGGGCCCGCGCCTATTTCGGCTGGCCCGCAGCGGCAACCGCCGATGAGGGACGACAGAGCATCGAGACGCTGGGGGCCATACTAGAAGAGTCAGTGCTGGAGGCGCTCGCCGCCAATCCGCCTCTCCGAGAAAACCGCATGCCCAAACATGACTCGCCGCAAGTCGTTCACGTCAATCCACCGTCTCGTGGGCGGCCGCGCGGCTTTTCACATGGTGTCCTCACACCTGCAGGGTGGCGCACCTTGCACGTGGCTGGCCAGACGGCAGCCGACGACGAGAGCGGTGTCGCGGCCGGTGATTTTGCGACACAGTTCGAGTTGGCCCTGGTCAGAACCCTGGAAGTGGTCAGGACCGCCGGCGGGGATCCGGAGCATATCGTTCGAATGACGATCTACGTCACGGACCTCGACGAATATCGCGGGGCGCGCAGCAGCTTGGCGGACGTCTGGAAACGACACCTGGGAACCCACTACCCGGCGATGGCCCTCATCGGTGTGACTGGGCTAGTGGATCGCGATGCAGTCGTCGAGATCGAAGCGGATGCTGTGTTACCCATCAAGGAGCAGTCGTGAAGGCGCCAGCGTCCTTCCTCCTCGCCCACGACGAGTCGACGGGTGTCACGACGATCACCCTCAACCGGCCGCAGCGTCTCAACGCGCTGACGTTCGAGGTCTACGGGGAACTCAGGTCCACCTTCGATGCGTTGAGCGGCACGCCGGAGGTTCGAGCGATCGTCCTGACGGGTGAGGGCCAAGCGTTTTGCTCGGGCGGCGACGTTCACGACATTATCGGGCCCCTTCTGTCACGCGACTTTCAGGGGTTGCTCGCGTTCACTCGCTTGACTGGCGATCTCGTTCGAAGCATCCGCGCGTGCCGCCGTCCAGTGGTCGCGGCGCTCAATGGCACCGTCGCCGGTGCCGGGGCGGTCATTGCCACGGCGTGTGACATCAGGATTGCGGCGTCATCGGCAAAGATCGCGTTTCTGTTCACGAAGGTCGGGCTCTCTGGTGCAGACATGGGCGCCGCCTGGCTGCTGCCGCGCATCGTCGGTACTGGCCGAGCCGCCGAGCTGCTGATGATGGGCGACTTCATCAGCGCGGCAGAAGCTTTCCGAATCGGTCTCTACAATCGCGTGGTCGAAGCCGACGCGCTGGCGGTGACCGCTCGGGAGTTTGCGGAGCGGTTGGCACGCGGGCCGTCGTTTGCTCTCGAGATCACGAAGGACGCCATGAATCGGGAGGCTGCGATGGATCTGCCATCGGCGCTCGAAGCGGAGGCGCAGATTCAGGCGGCCCTCATGCTGTATCCGGACTTCCGCGAAGCGTACGAAGCGTTTCGCGACAAACGAGAGCCAAGGTTCAAGTGAAGGCTGTGGCGGCGTTGCTCGAACCAGCACACCAGGAGCTCTGGCGTCGTGTGTCGGAATGGGCGCGGCGTGTTCTGCGGCCCAAGCTCGAGCCTGCGACAGACGACGAAGCTCGGCGTGAGGCGCGCGCGCTCCTTCGTGAGATTGGCGGTGGTGGGTGGCTTCAGGCGCTAGCGTCGCAGGACCTCCGGGGCATCTGCCTCGTGCGCGAAGCGGTCGCCGCGCAGAGCCCGCTGGCGGATGCTGTGGTCGCGATTCAGGGACTCGGCGCCACTGCATTGATCCTCGGCGGCACGGCCGAACAGCGGTCGCGCTGGGTGCCGGGGATCATCGCCGGCGATGTGATGGCCGCCTTTGCGATGACCGAACCAGATGCCGGCTCGGACGTTGCGAGCGCTAACCACGACGGCTCGCCATGACGACGACGGTTGGATTCTCGAAGGCGAGAAGCACCTCATTTCGAACGCCGGACTCGCGGACATTTATCTCGTCTTCGCGAAGACATCACCCGAACAGGGGAGTCGTGGCATCTCGGTGTTCCTGGTGCCATCGGACACCTCTGGCTTGTCGTTCGAAGGCGCGCAGGTGCTCGCGGCCGCCCATCCCCTGGGCCGGATCCGCTTTCGCAATTGCCGGGTTCTCGACTCGGCACTGGTGGGAGAGCGCGATCGGGGGTTCAAGCTCGGAATGCAAACGCTCGATCGACTGCGGCCGACGGTCGGCGCCGCCGCCTGCGGCCTGGCAGCTCGCGCGTTGGACGAAGCCGTTGCGCATGCCCGTCAGCGACGTCAGTTCGGCCAGGCCCTCGCCGACATGCCGGTCATCCGCGCAAAGGTCGGCCAAATGGCGACCGATCTCGATGCTGCACGGATGCTGGTGTATCGCGCGGCGTGGGAACAGGCGCATGGCGCCCAGCGAAATTCGGCGTCAGCCGCGATGGCCAAGCTCTTCGCGACCGAAATGGCGCAACGCGTGGTCGATGAGGCAGTGCAGATCGTCGGAGGCATCGGTGTACTCGTAGGCCATCCCGTCGAAAGGCTGTATCGAGCCGTGCGCGCCTTGCGAATTTACGAAGGCGCCTCTGATATTCAGCGGCTGATCGTCGCCGGCGGTGTTTTCGACGAGGCCACGAACGCGTGACGCGCGGCCTGCGGATCGTCTGCGTCGGCGGCGGGCCGGGAGGTCTTTATTTCGCTCTCTTGATGAAGCGGGCGGCCCCCCAGAACGACATCTGTGTCGTCGAACGCAACCGTCCCGGCGACACGTTCGGTTTCGGCGTGGTGTTTTCGGACGCGACGATGGCTGGGATTGCCGAGGCGGACAGCGAAGCGTTCGCGGCGATCTCGAACGGCCTGGTTCACTGGGACGACATCGCCATACACTACGGCGGCGAGACGATCGTCTCGACCGGGCACGGTTTCAGCGGCATGAGCCGTCACACGCTGCTGGCGACGCTCCAGCAACAAGCCGCCGCTGCGGGTGTACGCCTCGAGTTCGAGCGAGAGATCGACACGCTGGATCAATTCGCCGACGCTGATTTGATCGTGGGCGCCGATGGTGTCAACAGCACTGTTCGGCGGTTGCTGGCCGATCGCCTCGAGACCGTTATCGACCATCGACCGAATCGGTTCGTGTGGCTGGGCACGACGAAGCCGTTTGCCGAGTTCACCTTCTACTTCAAACGCAACGAGCACGGCCTATGGCGAGTCCATGCCTATCAGTACGGGCCGAATCGCTCGACGTTCATCGTGGAGTGCCGCGACGAGACCTGGCGTGCGGCCGGGATGCATCGCGCGAGTGAAGAGGAAACGGCCGCGTTTCTCGAGGCGCTGTTCAGCGAAGAGCTTGCCGGTCATCGGCTGATCACGAACCGTTCTCTGTGGCGCCAGTTTCCGACCGTCGGCGTGAGGCCCTGGTCGAGCGGCAATGTCGTGTTGTTGGGTGATGCGGCGCACACCGCCCACTTCTCCGTCGGTTCCGGCACGCGGATGGCGATGGAGGATGCGGTGGCGCTGGCACGTCGAACGGTTCAGGGCAGGTAGGGCAGGTCGGGGAGGCACTGCAGGCGTACGAAGCGGCGCCGGCGGCCGGCGGTTGAGAGCCTGCAGCGCGCCGCGCAGGCCTCGCTGCAATGGTTTGAAGACACCGAGCGCTACATGCGGCTGCCGCCGTGGCAGTTTGCGTTCACGCTGCTGACGCGATCGCTCCGGATCACTCACGAGGATCTGCGAAAGCGCGACCCCGCCTTTCTCGGTCGCGTCGACCGTGCCGTGTCCGAGGCCGCGAGTGCGTCAAACCCGACTCGAAGGCCCAGCCTTCAAGACGTCCGGGGCAGTGCCACCACCGATGTTCACGCCGTTTCGGCTCAGAGATCTCATCGTCCCCAATCGGATCGTGGTCTCACCGATGTGTCAGTACGTGGCTGACGACGGGACGGTGGGCGACTGGCACATCGTGCATCTTGGCAGTCGTGCGATTGGCGGCGCGGGGCTGGTGATGGCCGAAATGACCGACGTGAGCCGCGACGCGCGGATCTCCACGGCGTGTGCGGGTCTTTACCAGCCCGAGCACGCTGTGGCATGGCGACGAGTGGTCGACTTCATTCATCGCGAGTCACCAGCCAAGGTCGGCATCCAGTTGGGGCACGCAGGCCGCAAGGGAGCCACGAAAAAGCTGTGGGAAGGCGACAGCGAACCCATGGACGGTCCGGGATGGCCTCTCCTCTCGCCGTCTCCCATACCTTATTTCGCCGACCGATCGCCCATTCCGCGGGAGATGACTCGCGACGACATGAACGCCGTTCGAGAAGACTTCATACAGGCGACGCATCTTGCGCTCGACGCTGGATTCGATCTGCTCGAAGTACACATGGCGCACGGATATCTCCTGGCCTCGTTCATCTCACCCCTGACCAACCACCGGGAGGACGAATACGGTGGCGTGCTGGCCAACCGCATGCGGTTCCCGCTCGAGATCTTCGAGGCGTGTCGCCAGGTGTGGCCGGCGGAGCGACCAATGAGCGTGCGCATCAGTGCGGTCGACTGGGTGCCTGGTGGGCTGGAGCCCGCCGACGCCGTCGAGGTGGCGCGACTACTCAAGTCGCGTGGCTGCGACATCGTGGACGTCTCGGCTGGGCAAACGGTGCCGGAACAGCGTCCACAGTACGGTCGATTGTTCCAGACGCCCTTTGCCGACCGTATCCGGCACGAAGTGGGGATGCCGACGATGGCGGTTGGCAACATCTCGTCCTACATGGACGTCAACACGATCATTGCGGCCGGCAGAGCAGACTTGTGTCTGCTCGCGCGCGCGCATTTGTTCGACCCCTACTGGGCGCGCCATGCCGCCTACATGCAGGGCTACGTCATACCGTGGCCCGATCCGTACAAGTCGGTCGAGCGCTATACGCCTCGGTTTGAATTTCGTTTCGGGGGAGACTGATGCCGTGGTTTCTGTGAACCCCGCCGATCCCTGCACCGTCGTCATCTTTGGTGCGAGTGGCGACTTGACCCGCCGACTCCTGGTCCCTTCGCTGTACAACCTCGCCGAAATGAGACTGTTGTCCGACCGGGTGGCCATCATCGGCCTCGCCCGATCGGAATCGACCGTCGCGCAGCTCAAGGAAAAGTTCCGCGAAGCGATTGAGAGCGCCGAAGGTCATCCCGTCGATCCGGATCTCTTCGATCGCACGATGCAGCACCTGTCGTACATCGCGGCGGATTTCGACGACGAATTGGCATGGCAGCGGCTGGCTGACGAACTGGATGCGACGGCGGAGGCGATCAAGACACGGAACGTCCTCTTCTATCTCGCGGTCGCCCCCGAACAGTTTCTGAACGTGTGCGAACGGCTGGCGCGGCGAGGACTCCTCGACGAACGCGACGGTTGGCGGCGGGTGATTATCGAAAAACCGTTCGGCACCGATTTGGCGTCGGCGCGTGAGCTCAATCGACGACTCCGGATCGTCATGAAGGAGCATCAGATCTATCGGATTGATCACTACCTCGGGAAGGAAACCGTTCAAAACATCCTGGTCTTTCGCTTCGGCAACGGCATCTTCGAGCCGATTTGGAATCGTCGTTACGTCGACCATGTGCAAATCACGGTGGCCGAAACGCTGGGCGTCGAGATGCGCGGCAGCTATTACGATCAGGCGGGCGCGCTGCGCGATATGGTTCCGAACCATCTGTTCCAGATTCTGACGCTGACAGCGATGGAGCCGCCCAGTTCGCTCGAGGCCAACGCGCTGCACAACGAGCAGGTCAAGGTTCTCGAAGCGATCGAGCCCTTGAGCATGCGCGAGTGCAACGCAACGAGCGTGCGAGCCCAATACACCGGCGGAGCGGTCGGCGGTTCGACCGTGCCGCCGTACCGGGTCGAGCCGCGCGTCAATCCGGCATCGAAGACCGAAACGTATGTGGCATTCCGCATCGCGGTCGACAACTGGCGGTGGGCCGGCGTGCCGTTCTACCTCCGCACCGGCAAGCGACTGGCGAAGAAGAAGAGCGAGGTCGTGATCCAGTTCAAGCAGCCGCCGTTGGCGCTCTTCCGCCAGGCCTCGATGGCCGCCCCGGAACCCAACCTGCTGGTCATCTCGATTCAGCCAGAGGAGACGATCAGGCTGCGGTTTGCCGCCAAACTGCCCGGGCCGGATGTGACGACGAGCCCTGTCGACATGCGGTTCAACTACGACGACTATTTTGGCGTGGAACACCACACGGGTTACGAAACGCTGCTCTACGACGCGATGACCGGCGACCGCATGCTCTACAAACGCGCCGATATCGTCGAAGGGGGTTGGGCCGTTGTCGAACCCATCTTGAAGGCGTGGACGAGCGGTGATTGCGGGCTGGCATCGTACCCTGCCGGCAGCGACGGGCCTCGGGAAGCTGATGACCTGCTCACGCGCGAGGCGCGGCAGTGGAGACCGTTGTGATCGGTCTACGGTCGACGACGGTCTACAGTCGACGGCCTACGGTTGACGGTTTACGGTTAGTGTCCTTCGACGTGGACCGTGGACCGTGGACCGTGGACCGTGGACCGTGGACCGTGGACCGTGGACCGTGCGACTTCATGATTCCCTGTGCCCTCCAAACTGTGCACGCATGGCTGACAGCATTCGGTTGGCGAAATCGTCCTGGCCGCGCGAGCTGAAGCGTCCGAAGAGCGCGGCGGCGAGCACGGGAACCGGCACTGCGGCATCGATGGCGACGTGCGCCGTCCAGCGCCCTTCGCCCGAGTCGCCGACGCGGCCCTCGAAGGCTCCCAAAGCAGGGTCTTCGGCCAGGGCGCGCGCCGTCAGGTCCAACAGCCACGAGCCGATGACGCTGCCTCGCCGCCACAGTTCAGCAACCTCGGGGAGATCGAACTCGTATTCGGGCGCGTGCTCCAGCAGGTTGAAGCCCTCCGCGTAGGCGGCCATCAAGCCGTACTCGATCGCGTTGTGCACCATCTTGACGAAGTGGCCGGCGCCATGGCTGCCGCAGTGCAAGTAGCCGTACTCGGCCGGCGTAGGCTCGCCGTCGTCGGCCAGTCGAGGCGCCGCATCGATCCCGGGGGCGAGGGCGCGAAAGATCGGGTCGAGACGTCCGACCACGTCGGGGTTCCCACCAATCATCAGACAGTAGCCGCGCTCAGCTCCCCAGATTCCGCCGCTCGTGCCCACATCTACGTATTCAATCTGACGAACGCCCAGACGCGCGGCTCGCGCCGTATCGAGCTTGTAGTGAGAGTTCCCGCCATCGATGACCACGTCACCCGGCGACAGGAGCGGCTGCAGCGTATCGATCGTCGCGTCGACGACGGTGTCGGGCACCATGATCCAGACGGCGCGCGGTGTGCGCAGTTGATGGGTCAGTTCCGCAAGGCTTGTCGCCGGCGCGACCCCCTCGCGCGATAGCGCGGCGGCAGTGTCGGGGCTGCGGTCGTAGGCGATGACCTGATGACCACCCTTCACGAGTCGTCGCGACATGTTGGCGCCCATGCGGCCGAGGCCGATCATTCCGATTTGCATTCCAGCATTATCCGCGGATCGAGAGCCGCCACTTCGGAGCAGATCGTTGGCCTGCCAGCGGATGACAACACGCGTACAATTCCGAGCGGTGAAGCGCTTCAAAGATCTCACCGAACGCGAGTTGCTGGCTCTGGCGATTTCGCTCGAGGAAGAGGACGAGCGGGTCTACGCCGACTTTGCCGAGGGCTTTCGCGAGCACTATCCGGCGACGGCGCAGGTCTTCGCGGCGATGCAAAGCGAAGAATCAGAGCATCGACGGGCGCTCACGGAGCTGTTTCGCGAACGGTTCGGCGAGCACGTCCCGCTGATTCGCCGTCAGGACGTCAAGGGCTTCGTGGCGCGACGTCCGCTGTGGCTGACCAGTCCACTGCGCGTCGAGGCGGCGCGTGCGCAGGTGTCGGCGATGGAGCTCGAGACGCGACGGTTTTACGAAGCCGCGGCCGCGCGCGTAACCGACGCCCGTATCCGGTCGCTCCTGAACGATCTCGCACTCGTGGAGCGCGGCCACGCCGAGCGCGCCGAAGCGCTGGACCACAAGCTGCGGTCCGACGGCATTCGCGCCGACGAGGAGGCGACTCGCCATCGGCTCTTCGTACTGCAGGTCGTTCAGCCGGCGCTCGCCGGGTTGATGGACGGATCGGTCTCGACCTTGGCGCCGCTTTTCGCGGCGGCATTTGCGACACGAGATTCGTGGGATGCGTTTCTCGTCGGCATGGCCGCTTCAGTCGGAGCCGGCATTTCCATGGGGTTTGCCGAAGCGCTGTCGGATGATGGCTCCATGACTGGTCGCGGGCAACCGGCGCTGCGCGGAGCGATCTGCGGCGTGATGACCACCGTTGGCGGCATTGGTCACACCTTGCCGTATCTGATTCCAAGCTTTTACGTCGCCACGATGGTCGCGGTGCTCGTGGTCGCGGTCGAGTTGGTCGCCATCTCGTGGATACGCTTTCGATTCATGGACACGCCGTTCTTGCAGGCGACGTTTCAGGTGGTGTTGGGGGGATTCCTTGTTTTCCTGTCCGGCATTCTGATCGGCAGCGCCTGATGAGTTGCTGTTCACAGAAGCAGAGCGACACGACATGCCACTTTTCGAAAAGGACGATGTGAAGCGAGATGCACTCTTGCACGTTCTGCGAGAGACGCGTGCGCTCCTTGCTCGTTCGGAAAACAACTTCGAATGGTCGTCTTGGGAAGACCTGCAAGCAGCCCTACGAGAACTCGATGGGTTGATCGATTCAGTTGTCAGCGGCCGCGGACCCGACCTGCAACAACTCAGAGTGCTGTTCGCGCCGGCCGGACCAATTCAAGAAGTGAGTGTCAGCAGCGGTTGGGGCGAGGCCTTTCTCGAGCTGGCCGGGCGGCTGGACGCTGCGACGCGATAGAAGCTGTCCAGTGTGACTCTGGCGGCGCACGTCAGGAGTGATGCGTGAAGATTCCAATCTCACGAAACCACATGTCGCGGCAGATGCCCGCCCAGGTGCATCAACAAGTCGTAGACCGACGCACCACACGCCACCGCGACATCCTCGGGACGCGATCCGTCCTCCCAATCCCACAGGGTGACGACATCACCGATGCGCACGGTCGGCTCAGCGCCGATCTCGACGATGGTGTGGCTGGCTGAGACGGACGCGATGACCGGATAGAGGGCGCCGTTGATGCGGACGCGCGCCCCTTTGGCGGCAACCCGCGGCCAGCCGTCGGCGTGACCGACCGGCAGCGTGGCAACCCAGGTATCGGTCTTCGCAAGATACGCGCGGTTGTAGCCCGCGCTCTCGCCGGCGGCCAACTTCTTCACGTAAGCCACGCGCGCGCGCAGGGCTCCCGCAGGCACCAGCGACATTCGATTGGCCTTGCGAAAGGCCGGCTCCGGATAGACACCAAACAGCGCCATGCCCGGTCGCACCATGTCGAGGACGATATCGGGATGTTGAAAGAAGGTGTAGCTCGAAGCGGCGTGGCGGAGGCCGGTGGTGAGGCCAGACGCCCGCAACTCCGCGTTGAGCGCCTCGAAGCGCCGAAGCTGCTCGCGGTCGAATGCTTCGTCCTCGCTGAACGTCATCATGACACCGTCGATCGTGACGCCCGTCTGACCCGCGAGCTGCTTCACGAGGGTGATGGCTTCGCGGTAGGGGACACCGACACGCCCAAGACCGGTATCGATGCAGACGTGAATCTTGAGGGCGCGGCCGCCGCGTGCGGCCACCCGCGACAGATCCGCACCGATTGGCGTATAGACCATCGGCATGATGTCGCGGGCATGGAGGTCGGGCAGATCGCCGGGCTCGAACGGTCCCATCAGCAGCACGGGGGCGGTGATGCCCGCGTCCCGAATCGCAAACGCCTCTTGCAGCTTGATGACCGCGAGTCCGCGCACATGCTTGAGCGGCGCCAGAATCCTGGCGATCGGGACAACTCCGAGTCCGTACCCGTTGTTCTTGATGACGGCAAGGATCGGACGGTCACCGATGGCGGCTGCGACGGCCGCCACGTTCCGACGGAGGTGCTCGGGTTTGATCTCGATCCACGGATCGAAGCCGGAATCTCGCGAGGTCGACTGTGGTTCGACTCGAACACTTTGCCACGGTCCGATCGACATGGCCGCAGCGGTCGCGCTAAGAAATGATCGACGATTCATCGCGAACATCCCGTGTGGATAGCTGGCGCGGTTCTTCGGTGGTCACCAGTGGTTGGTTTTCAGCGTTCGGGCTCCGCACCATCTGCCACGTCGCTGCGGGCAGAAGCGCGATGCCTACCAGGTAGAGTGCCAGCGTTCCAAACGCGACGTACCCCTCCAAAGCATGGGGCGTTCGCTGCACGATGCCGCCGAGCGTCAGTCCGTCGAAGAGCGTCTGCAGGGCACGCGACAGGCGGCCTTGCGCAGGTGCGAAAATCGTGGCGAGGACGATGAACTTCAGCGTGAAGACAGCGCCGAACGTCACGAGCAAGCCACGAAGCAAGCGAGGCCGATCGGGACCAATCGCGAACGCTTGCAGCACGAGACTCACGAGCACAATCCACACAATGAGGGCTGGCATCCCGGATTCAGGAATCACCAGTGTCGTCACCTGCGCCGACGCGGCGAATGCGGTTGCAAGGACGGCGAAGCCATTCAGATTGGCGATCGTTGACCGGGCGCCGTTCATCAGACGCTCGGGGGCCAGGGTACCGCTGCGGACGTAGAGCACCAGCAGCACCGTGGCCATCACCAGCGAGGCCAGTGAGGGCCGCATCAGGGTGACGTCGCCCCCCGGACGCAGCGCACCGGCCAGCAGGACGGTCAAGAAGAGCGCCGGCAGCAACCACGCCTCGAGCAACGGCGTCATTTTCGCTCCTGCAGCAGACGAAGCGGATTCAGATCGGAAGCGTCGCGAGTAAGACCCGCCTGCAGTTCCGCCCGCAGCTCGTCGGCCGATCGCATCTGCAACGTCTCGTCATTCACAACCAGCCGACCACCGGGCGAGAGCGCAATGGCCTGATCGATGTGTTTCAGCCCCTCTCGATACAGCGCATCGTCTCGGTGTGTGCGACGCCAGCCCTGACGATAGCAGGAGTATGCGATGTAGAACTGCGTCCGTGCGTCGCGAGACGCGGGATCCGCGCGTGAAAAGGCGGCCCGCGCCTCGATGAACTGATCTCTCCGGAAGAACGCGAGGCCGTCCGCGAACGCTTGCGCATCGATATCGTAGGTGCCCACGGTGGCTGACAAACCACCGACCGCTTCGGCAACGCTTCGCGGTTGCGAGGCCAGAAGCCAGGCAATCACCGCCGCGTACGCGATGGTTGCCGCCAACCCCAAACTGCGTGTCACGGGTTCCGTCAGGCGCGTGGTCATGGCGACACTTGTCGCGGGGCGAGCCGTCCAATGACCGGGTGATGGTCCGAGCCGTACTTTGCCCCAACGCGAGTCGTGCTGCCGGTCCAGCCATCCTGCAGGCGGAAGAATAGGTAATCGAGCCGTCCCATGAGATGCGTTCGACGTGGGTCCTCGCTCACCAGACTTCGCGACCAGGCGCGAGCGATCGAGTAGGCGTCCTCACCGGCGCCAGCCTGGATCGTATTGAAGTCACCACCAAGCACGGTGCCGGACGATCGCACAGCCTGTGAAGCGCGGGACGTTCGAAGCACATTGAGCAAGCCCACGACCTGGCGCGGTCGCGGGCTGCTGAAAATCCAAAGCGACGCCGCGGAACTCACTGGTTCGAGGTGCGCGCTCACGACGTCGAGGCGATCCGGGCCGTCGATTGTGCGCACATCAATCGCGGCGCCAACGGCGACCCGACGCTGCCGCTCGAGCGGCAGCTCCACTGCGAACGGCGCGTGCAGCCTTTCCGTTGAGACAATCGCGTTGCCGCGGTCTTCAAAGGCGTTGGCGCCGTTTCTCATCGAGGGAACATACAACATCGAGAGTCCCAACGTTGTGGCGTATTCACGCGCGTCGCTGCCGCGCCCGTCACGTCCGGTGATCGCGAATGCACTCCGACTGTCCGACGCAAAGGCCGGTACGTCGGGTCCTTGCCGATAGATCTCCTGCAGGAGCAGGACGAAATGCTTCACGGGTTGGCCACCGGTCAATTGACCTTCTCGCAGGTCGGCGATGAGGGCCCCGAGATCGCCCTCGAACATGTGGGCATTCCACGTCAGCACGACCAAGTCGTCCGGCCCGGGTATCTCGTCGCCCCCACCAGGCGGCGATAGCACGATGACGGGCCTTCCAACCGCGCGACACCATCGATCGAGCTCGCCCAGATCTTCGTGCGAACTCACGTGCCACGTCACGGGAACAGGGCTACCGGTCCCAGCCCGAGCCGCGCAGGTCCCAGGCACGCTCGGCGGATGGCCTCGGCCATTCACCGGCCAACACATCGCGAGCACTGCGACGACGCACCACGCGATCAGCAGAACCGGGGACCGCATTCATTCAGGATAGCGCCGCGCATATACTGCGCGCATGATCCGTGCATTGGTCTTCGTGGGTCTCCTGACACTTGTGAGCCAACAACCGACGGCACCGCCGGCGGGCGGCGCTCAGACCCCGCCGGGCACCGACATCTATGAGCTCGCGTTCAGCGGCCAGCTCGAGACGCTCAAGGAAGCAACCCCGCAACCCATCAGCGTTGCGCCGGGCTACGACAATCAACCCTTCTACACGCCCGACGGCGCAGCCGTGTTGTTTACGGCCAATCGTGACGGTAAGCAGACTGACATCTACGAATTCGATCGCGCGACGCGGCGCGTCCGGCAACTGGTTGCGACCCCCGAAGGCGAGTATTCGGCAACCATCACGCCGGATGGCAAAGGCGTCAGCGTGATCCGCGTCGAAGCCGACGGGACACAACGCCTGTGGCGCTTCGACCGCAACGGCAGCAACCCGAAGGTCGTGCTTTCCGAGATCAAGCCAGTCGGTTATCACGCCTGGGTGGATGCGGATCGATTGGTCCTCTTCGTCCTCGGCAAGCCGTCAACGCTTCAGACCGCACCGGTGTCAACCGGCAAAGGTACTGTCGTGGCCAGCAACGTCGGCCGTTCGATCCTGCGCATGCCGGGCGGCAACTCCATCAGCTTCGTCGAGCGTCTGGAGAACGGTGAACACTGGGTGAAAGAGCTGAATCCCATGTCCGGCGTGAGCACGCCGCTGGTGATGGCGCCCGCCGGCTCGACCGAGCGGGATTGCGCGTGGCTGCCGGATGGTACGCTCCTCATGTCGGCCGGCGCACGAATCGTGGCGTGGCGGCGAGGTCAGGGATGGCGTGACGTCTACGACGTAGCCATCCACAAACTGGGCGCCGTGACACGGATGGCAGTGGCCCCGGATGGGCGGAGTATGGCCATCGTGGTGAACGAGGGAAAATAGACCCATGAGCTTCTGCGAACACTGCCAGGGACAACGTTTCGACCGGGCCCGCGTCCTCCGGGCGCTGCGGCAGATCCGCAAGGATCTGCGTGCCCCCGATCGCGGGGGACCGCTCGACCATGCGATTTTCACCGCGCTCGAGACGGTGCGAGCCCTCGACATCCCACACCTCGAGCCTGAGGAGGTGGAAGAGGATCAAGTCGTTCATTGAGTTCTCGACGATGGCTCTTTACGACGGTTCTACGACAGTTCAGACGAAGGTTCTGGACCGCTGTTCACGAGCAACGAGCCACCTCCGTACAACCTTCGTGTCACACCTTTTGTGTCAAACCATCACAAGAACCTTCGCTGAGAACCTCCGTAGAACCGTCGCCAAGAACCCCCGTGACGAACCTCCGTGGAGAACCTAAATGGATCGTCTCCTTCAAGATCTCAAAATCGCGATTCGTACGTTGGCGCGTCAGCGGACGTTCTCGCTCGTTGCCATTTTCACGCTCGCCCTCGGCGTCGGCGCGACGACCGCGATCTTCAGCGTGGTGTACGGCATTCTGCTGCGTCCGCTGCCGTACGTCGAATCCGATCGGCTCGTCACGCTGGGGCAGACTGCCAAGAGTGATCCGCAGGAGCCGGTCGATGGCTCCAGCTCTCACGTGAACTTCCTCGACTGGAAGCGGTCGAGTCAAGACGATCCCCTCGATGGCGTTGTACTCAGGAGGTCGGGCGGTCATCAGCAACCAGGGTGCAGCCGACGTCGTTCGGATCGGCAGCGTCACGCCGGGCTTTTTCGACGTGTTCCGCGCGACTCCCATCTCGGGGCGCGAATTCACGGCGGACGAGAACCAACCGACTGGCCCGCGCGCGGTCGTCGTCAGCTATGGCTTCTGGCAGGACCGGCTTGGAGCCAGGCCCGACGTGCTGTCGCAGACGGTCGAGATCAGCGGCGTGCCGTGGCCCATTGTGGGGGTTGCGCCGCGCGGCTTCGACTTTCCGAACGGCGCGCGTCTTTGGATGCCCGTCCGCAACAACGACGAGCAGTGTGGTCGTGGGTGCGTGTATCTGAACGGGATCGGTCGCCTCGCAAATGGCGCGACGGTGGAGGCGGCGCAGGATGAAATGACGGCCGTTGCTTCCGCCCTCGAACGCGATTTTCAAGGCGACAATGCCAACGTCACCGTCATGGTGCAAAGCCTCCACGACCGCACGGTCGGGAGCGTCCAGCTGGCGCTCGTCGTGTTGCTGGCCGCCGTCACCATGGTGCTGCTGATTGCGTGTGCGAACGTGGCCAATCTCCTGTTGGTCCGCGGTGCGGCGCGCCAAAGTGAGATCGCAGTTCGAACGGCTCTCGGCGCGGGGCGTCGCGGCCTCGTGTCCTATCTGCTGACCGAGAATCTGGTTCTTGCCAGCGTCGGCGGAGTCTGCGGTCTGCTGCTCGCGGTGTGGGGCATTGAGGTTCTCACGGCGTTCGCGCCCGCCAATCTTCCACGCCTCGACGACGTGCGCTTCGATGCGCCGACCTTTGCTTTCGCCCTGGCGATCGTTCTGGCCACGACGATGATTTTCGGGCTGGGACCGTCGCTGAGTCTCTCGCGAGTGTCGTTGTCGCGGGCATTGGGCCAGCGCGGCTCGGTGGGCACGAACCGACCGCGCTGGACACGGTCGACGTTGCTCGTCAGCGAGGTGGCGTTGTCGCTGATTCTGTTGCTGGGTGCTGGCTTGCTGCTGCGGAGCCTGTCAGCGCTGCAGAAGACGGACATGGGCTTCGATCCGGCTGACTCGACGGTCTTCACCATCTCGTTGCCGCCTGCGCGCTATCCTGCCGCGCAAGTCGTCGCCACCCACGAACGCCTCGATGAACAGTTGGCCGCGATACCTGGCGTCACGAATGTCGCACGCATCTCTGGCCTGCCACTCGGTCCAAGCGAAAACGTGTTGAGCTTCACGCGCCCCGATCAACCGCCGCCACCTCCAGGGCAGGCGCCGAATGCCCTCTATCGCGTCGTCGATCCCGAATACTTCGCGGTCATGAAGATTCCGGTGCTTTCGGGGCGTGTGTTCCTTCCGTCCGATCGCGAGGGGGCGCAGCGAGTCGTCGTCATCAGTCGGCGCATGGCGGACGTGTTCTGGCCGGGCGAAGATCCGCTGGGTCGCCCGATTCAAATCGGCAGCCTGCCGGCAGGTGTCGTGGTTGGCATGGTCGCGAACGTGCGATCACAAACGCTCGCCACCGCCGCTCAACCCGAGATGTACGTGCCCCACGCACAGTCGGGGCAGCGGTCGATGATGTACGTGATCAAGAGCAGCCTCGGGACGGCACAGGTACTGGGTGCGTCGCGCGAGGTCGTAAACAAGCTCGATGCCCGACTCCCGCTGATTGGTCCGAGCTCGATGCAGGACGTCGTCGACGAGCAACTGGCGCGGCCGCGCTTCTACCTGGTGCTGATCGGGCTGTTTGCGGTGCTGTCCGTGGTGCTGGCCGCGATCGGCATCTATGGCGTGGTGGCCTACGTCGTGGCACAACGCACGCGAGAGATCGGCGTGCGCATGGCGCTTGGCGCGCGCCAGGGTCAAGTGGTGGGCTTGATGCTGTGGCAGGGGCTGCGCCCCGCAGCCGTAGGCATGGCGATTGGTGTCGTCGTTGCGATTGGCGGCGCACGACTCATTCGCGGGCTGCTCTACGAAGTGCAGCCGCACGATCCGCTGACGTTCGTCGCCGTGTCGGTGGGGCTGCTCGTGGTGGTCGTGATCGCGTGCGCGATTCCCGCCCGCCGCGCGAGCGGCGTCGCACCGGCGGAAGCACTGCGGAGCGAGTGACGGCCGGGACTCGCTCGCCTTCGGCTCGCCTCGTGGGACTCGGCGGCTTACGCCGCCTCGTAGGGGCGGCGGCTGGTCGGCCGCCGCTTCAATTGCCGACTAGCACTGGAAAGCGCGGGCCGAACGGCCCGCGCCCCAACGAGGCGCGTAGCGCCGAGTCCTTCTGCGAGCCCGAGTCGTAGGAGCCGCCGAAGGCGGCGACTCCTACGAGATTGGCGAAGCCGACCGAGTCCTCGTCAGAACCCGAAGCGGAAATTCAGCTGCGCCGTCCGCGTCGGGCTCTCGTTGAGCGTCTGGGTAATCGCGCAGGTACGACGCCGGTATCCGCCGATCGCTCGAGTTGTTCGCCGCGATGGGATTGGCGAAGTTCGGCTCGTTGGTCGCGTTGAAGAGATCCAGGAACGCGTCGATCGTGCGGTCCCCCGCCGAAACGGAACCGGTAGCCCATGCGAAGGTCCAGTCGCTGGTAGTTGGGACCGCGGGCGCCGTTGCGGCCGCCCTCGTAGTCGACCGTGATCGCTTGGTCTCCGACGCCGCGTGTAGGTGCCGGCCGGGCAGGTATTCGTTGGTCGTCAGGCCGTTTCGGTCGGCGTCGAACGTCGTGTCCACCAGCGAGAACGGCGAGCCCGCTGCGCGCGCTGTAGACGCGCGCTGACTTTCAGCCCGCCGGTCTTCGGCACGTCGTAGGTGCCCGACAGCGTCAGGATGTGCGGTCGGTCGACGTCGGTCGGACCGTTCTCATGGTGTCGAGGCGCAGATCGCCGAGGAACTGCGACGGCTGCGTCAGCACGGCCTGGCCGTCGGGCGTGTTGCCGCGCCCGCGCGACAACGCATACGACAATCGGCCCTGCCAGCCGTTGCTGTACCGCTTCGTTCCCGACACCTGGACCGTGTTGTAGTCGATGTAGCCCGCGTTGACGAGCGTGACGACGCTGGCCGCCCAGTCACCGACGTTCCCGACCAACGGGTTGGTGCGGGTGACGGTGCCGGTCGCAAGCGTCGAGTTGCCGCGATGCCGGGATTGAGCTCCTTGAGGATGTACTGCTTGCGCTGCTCGGAGCGGATGTAGTCGACTCGAGACGCTCGACGTTCGTCCAGAGCTGGCGCTCGTAGCCGAGGCTGTACTGCCGCGAAAAGGCAGTTCACGCGATCGGGATTGTCGAAGCGGACCGTGCCGGTGTTGCGAACCCGCGTTCCCGGGGGGAATCAGCGCGTCGATCAGCGCGTGATTGACCGTCGGTCCGTTGACCAGCATCGGATCGGTCGGGAAGTTGCCGTTTCGCGGTCCGGGGTCGACGTTGTTGGTCGGGAATTGCGCCGTGAACGACGTCGTGAACCGCGCGCCGGTCGCGAACATGTTCGTGAGGAAGGTGTACGAGGTGCGCTGGTAGAACACGCCGAACCCGCCGCGCACCGCCGAGCGGCCCGTGCCGCCAGGCGTCCACGAGAACCCCAGCCGGGGCGCGAAGTTGTTCAAGTCCTTTGGATAGCCGTCCGGATTCCCCTCGAACAGCGGATTGTCCTGGTTCGGCGTCGGCAGGATCTCGACGTCGTACCGCGCCCCGACGTTGATCGACGAAGTCGGTGTGCACCCGCCACTTGTCCTGCGCGAACATGCCGATGAAGTGCCCTTTCATCAGGAAGTTCACTGCGCCCGGGGCGCGAATCTGCAGCCGCTCCGGGTAGGTTCGCGGGTTGGCGGGGTCGAACGGCAGATCGGTGGTGAGTGATGAACGTGCCGTTCAGGTTGCCGTAGTCCTCGGTCCGCAGCGACGAGTACAGGTAGTTGACGCCGAACTTCATGTCGTGGTCGCCGCCCTTTCCCGGGACGAACCAGGCAAAGACGTCGTCGGCGCCGTACGCCACGTCGAGGCGGCGGTTTGCCCGCGCGCTCTGCTGATCCTGGAAACTCAGGAAGTTGAGCTGCGGCAGCAGGATCTTCTGGTCGTGACCGTTGGTATTGAAGTTCGGGTTGCCGAAGAACACGTCCTCCTTGACCGCCGACACGCGGAACGTGTTGACCTTCGACGATCCGATCACCGAGCTCAGGTTGCCGACGAACGTCCAATCGATGTCGGTTTCCGCCTCGTGCCGCGACGGTGTGTGGTTCTCCGCCTGGATCTGCAGCGGCTGCGGCGAATCTCGCGCAGCCAGCGAATGCCCCAGGTATTGTTCGGAGTGACCTGATGATCCGCCCGGACGAACGTGTTCCACACCCGAGTCGTCTCGAAGTCGGTGCGGTTCAGGTCCGGCCGCGTCGGGATGTTGGTCGTGACGCCAGCATCGAGCGCGACACGCTCGACGCTCACGAAGTAGTGCGCCTTGTCGCGGACGATCGGGCCCCCGAACGTGCCGCCCCACTGGACTGCTGCTTGCTGTCGGCCTCGTCGAGCCCTTCTTTCTTGGCAAAGTACTCAGTGCTGGCGAGCTTCTGGTCCTGGAAGAAGTAGAACGCGCTGCCGTGGTACTGATTGGTCCCCGACTTCGACACCGAGTTGACGATGCCGCCGGAGGCGAGCCCGAACTCGGCGTCGAACTGGCTGGTGAGGAGCTGGAACTCCTGCACCGCCTCGACCGGCATGCGCGCCTGCGCGCCGCCGTTGCCGCCGTTGAACGTGTCGTTGTTGTTCGACCCGTCCATCGTGTAGTTCACGTTGCGCACGTTCTGCCCGGCGACGCTGATCGAGTCGGCGCCGAACGTGGTCGCCGAAATCGTCGCCACGACGCCTGGCAGCATGCCGAGATAGCCGGCGAAGTTGCGGTTGAAGGATGGCGTGTCGATGAACTCCTGGCCGCTGATGCGGCCGCCGATCTCCTGGGAGGTGGTATCGACCAGAGGCGACTCCCCGGTGACGGTCACCGACTCGGCTACGGCTCCGACCTCGAGCGTCAATTCGACTTGCGCCGTGGCGCCAACCGCGAGCGGGATGTCGCGACGGGAGTATTTCTTGAACCCCGCGAGCTCGGCGGAGACTTCATACACGCCGGGGGTCATCGCGCTCATCAGGAACTGGCCATCAGGTCCAGTCACGGCCTCGCGATAGAGACCGCTCGCCTGGTGACGCACGACCACCGTCACACCCGGCAGCAGCGCACCCTGCTGGTCCACGACCTTCCCACGGATATCCCCCGTGCCCTGCTGCGCAAGAGCCGCCGAAGCCGAGAGGAGCGTGGTGACAAGGAAGACGAATACGCGCCGACGCATCTCAACCTCCTCCCCGGGGCAGAGGGGCCCCGGAAAAACGTCAAGCGCAAAGGCGTCAGCGTGGGACTACGGGCTCGAATCGAACGGCTGAGACCCTCACGCAAAAAAGGGAATTGTGGGGACATTATAGGTGGAATTGCAGGCCGTCAAGGGGACGCCTGAGCTACTTGGGTGATTGGGTGAATGGGGACTGGGCGATTCCAGGGGTGAATGGGTGATTGGGCGATTTGAATTGAGTGATTGGGTGATTGGTTATGCTCCTGTGGCTTCCGCCTTTCAGGCGGAAGCTCTCAACGCGCGGCTCATCTTCCGGCTGAAAGCCGGAAGCCACTCAATCCCCCAATCACCCAATGCAATCACCAACTCACCCAAACACCCAATCGCTCAATATCATCGCGCTCCCGCCGACTTGAGGAACTCGATGACCGCGCGATGCCGACCGCGTTCGGCCATGCTCAACGGCGTTCGCCATTCGTCGCCGAATCTCTCCTGTACCTGGACGCGCGCGTTGACATCGGCGCCGCGCGCGACGAGCAGCTTCACAACTTCAAGCGCGCCGTGTCCGCTGGCTTGAATCAGCGCGTTCTCGTCGCCGTCGACGACATCGTCGATATTCGCGCCGCGGTCGAGCAGCAGCGTCACGATGGCGACGTGCCCTTCGCGCGCGGCCATGATCAGCGCGTTGCCGTCGCCGTGGACGGCGAGATTCGGATCGGCGCCCCGATCGAGGAGCATGGTAACCAGCGACAAGTGCCCGCCGCGGGCGGCAGCGATCAGTGGGCTGCCATCACCATCCACCGCGGCGTTGAGATTGGCGCCGCTCGCGAGAAGGCTGGTCACATCTTCGACATCGCCCGCCTCAGCGGCTTCGACCAACGCACGATCGAGGCGGGAGCCGCGAGCTTGTCGCTCTTGCGTTTCGCCGGCCTCCGCCACATCGCTGCTTACTGCCACCATCCGAACCGGGGCCAGCGTCAACAACACCGCGGCAGCGCCGACAGCCACCAGCGTCCCCCGCGCGAATCCGGCTCGCCCGCGCATTTGCGTGGCGTCGAGCAGGGCCGTCACACGGGCCGACAGATCGCTGCGGCTGGCCATGGCGAGCGAGGGCTGCGGACCGGCCGCGCCCATCCGGCGCGCCAGCTCGACGAGTTGCTCCGCGTACTGAGTGCTTTCCTCATGCTCGACGACCGCATCATCACACGCACGCTCGGCTTCGAGCGTCAGCTGACGGTATGCGATCCACACCAAAGGGTGGAACCAGTAGAGCGCACAGGTCACACGGGCCGCGAGATGGACCCACCAATCACGTCGGCGCACGTGTTCTAACTCGTGCACGAACGCGCGCCGAAGAGATGTGTCGGCCCACTCACGAGTCTCGTGCGAAACGATGATCGCGGGTCGGATGATCCCGCAAGTGAGCGGGGCCGCGATCGCTTCATGAACGAGCAGGTCAACGGGTCGTGTAATACCGGCACGAGTGGCCAGGTCGTCGACGAGGGGTCGGACTTCGAGCCAGGGGAGGCCCGTGCGTCGGATGCGGCGCAACCGCCAGACGGCCAGCGCCAGCCACCCAACCAGCATTGCCGCGCCGACAGCCCATGCCGAGACGACGATTGTTCGTAGCGAGACCTGCGCAGAGCGGTCGATCTGTTGCATCCCGCCGACAACCGGAGGTGAGACCATCGCCCGCGGCTGCGCGACCTCGATGGCTGGGCTGACCTGCGGAGTGGGCGGAGCGAGCGGCACGGAAATGGCGAGCGCTGGCATCAGTGCTGCACCGGCAGGGAGGGCGAGCACCACGGCCAGCGTGGACGTCAACAGCGCATGCCGAACCGAGGCCCGGGCGCGCCGTGCAAGCGCGGTTGCCAGCAACCCTGCGGCCAACACAAGAGTGGCCTTGAAGACCAACGATGCCGCCGCGGATGTCGCGAGCGCGGCGATTGAGTCCGTGAGTGTTCCGGTCATGATTGTCTCCTCTCGTTTCGAACCCGCTCGATTTCAGCGCTCAGGGACTCGAGCTCGTCGTCGGTCCAGTTCTCGTTCTTCAGGAGCGCGGAGGCCGCTTCGCCGGGGGAGCCTCCGAAGAACACGCGCAACAGCTGTTGCACCGCGGCTCGTCTGGCGGTTTGCCGGGGTGTTGTGGGGTAGTAGACATAGCGGAGGCCTTCTTCGCGATGACGCACCTGGCCTTTGGCCTCGAGCTTGGCCAACATCGCCCGGACAGCGGAGTAGCTGGGCGCATCGCTGAGCTCCGCGCGAATGTCCTCGGCCGAGGCGCGGTCGCCGAGGGCGAACAGGATGTTCATGATTTCGCGTTCGCGGCGCGAGAGTCGTTCAGGGGTTCCAGCCACAGGGCCTCCTTCAGTGCTACGTGCGTAGCATAATGCTACAAACGTAGCATGTCAAGATGGCTGTTTCCGGGCTGATTCCAGGAGATTCAGGGTCTCGTCATTTTTTGTAACCTGCCCCGAAATCAACGAGTTCCGGTGTAACATCGCCCGAATCCCGGGACCGCAATTTGGGATAGATACCGGCGGCGCTCGGGTGCTGACGGCCAATGAAACGCGCCACCTTCACCCCCCTCGGCACTGGATTGCTGTTCGTTGCAGTCGCCACGGCCATCGGTCTGGCCCAGAGTCAACCCCCGGTGCGACCCGCGACGCCATCGTCGCCGCAGCGCCCGGCTCAGCCAGCATCCTCGAAGCCCTCGCCCGTCAGCTCACACGCCGCGAAAGCACCCTCATCGCAGGATCACAACGCGGTCATTCGCCAGTACCTGCGTCACGTGCCACAACGACAAGCGCAAAGACGATGTGATGGGGTTGTCGCTGCAGACGTTTGACATCGCAAAGGCAGCCGACTCGGCGGCAACAGCCGAGAAGATGATTCTGAAGCTGCAGGCCGGCATGATGCCGCCGCCAGGCGCGCGCCGTCCGGACCCATCGGCGCAACTGGCGCTGATTGGCGCCCTCGAGACGACCGTCGATCGAGCCGCGGCCGCCCGACCGAACCCGGGACGGCGGACGTTTCCACGACTCAATCGTGCGGAGTACGCGCGTGCCATTCGCGAACTGCTGGCCCTCGACGTCGACGCCGGCAAGTGGCTGCCGCTCGACACGATGAGCGCGAACTTCGACAACATTGCCGATGAACAGGCGCTGTCGCCCACACTCCTCGAGTCGTACCTGAACGCCGCCGCGGACATCAGCCGGATGGCTGTCGGCGATCGATCAGCGCGCGGGATCGATCACACCTACACCAATCCGAGCTACGTCTCGCAGCATCCTTGGGATCACATCGAGGGTGCGCCGTACGGCACCCGCGGAGGCATGGTGATCGACCACGTGTTCCCGGCGGATGGGGAATACGTCTTCGAAGTGACCCTCAATTCCGGCGACAACGCGCGCTACGAGGATATCGATATTTCGGTGAACGGCGAGCGCGTCGCGGTACTGGCGTATGAGACCGCGCCGGCGGGCGGCGCTGACGGCCGTGGCGCCAACGGCATCATGACCGAGCCGGTCCTGATTCGTGCGGGGCAGCAGAAGGTCGCGGCCGCGTTCGTTCGACGGTCGGAGGGGCCGTACGAGGATCTCATTCGTCCACACGACTGGTCATTCGCCGGCGGTGGCTCGGGGGGTGGTGGCATCACGACGCTGCCGCATTTGCGCGATCTGATCATTCGTGGTCCGTATAAGACGACTGGCGTCTCGCGGACGCCGAGTCGTCAGAAGTTGTTCACCTGCCGTCCGACCTCGAACGACGAAGAGGTGCGGTGCGCGCGCGAGATCGTCACGCGGATCGCTGGCGAAGCGTATCGACGTCCCATTTCGCCGCGCGAGACCGACCGGTTGATGCCGTTCTACCAGAAGGGGGCCGCCGAGGGTGGATTCGAGGGCGGCGTCGGCGCCGCGCTCGAGGCGATTCTGTCGAGTCCCCACTTCATTTTCCGATTGGAGCGGGAGCCCGAAACGGCTACGCCCGGCACCGCGGTGCGGGTTGGCGATCTCGATCTCGCGTCGCGCCTGTCGTTCTTCATCTGGGGCACGTCCCCGGACAAGGAATTGATTGACATCGCTGCGGCTGGCAAGTTGTCGGCGCCTGGTATGCTCGAGAAACAAACCAAGCGCCTGCTCGCCGATGCGCGCGCCGAGGCGCTTGCCTCACGGTTCGCCGCCCAGTGGCTGCGGCTGCAGGACGTCGACAAGGTGAAGCCGGATCCAAACTTCTACCCCAATTTCGACGACAACCTCGCCGAGATGATGCGGCACGAAACGGAGCTGTTCTTCAGCCACCTGGTCCGCGAGGATCGCAGCATCCTCGACCTGTATCGCGCCGATTACACCTTCATCAACGAACGACTCGCCCGTCACTACGGGATCCCTGGCGTCGCGGGCAACGATTTCCGCAAGGTTCAATATCCGGATGCGCGTCGGCGGGGCGTGCTCGGTCAGGGCACGATGCTGGTGCAGACCTCGATGGCCAACCGCACATCACCGGTGCTGCGCGGCAAGTGGGTGATGGAAGTGCTGCTCGGCACGCCGCCCCCGCCGCCGCCGCCCGATGTTCCCGATCTGGAAGCGGCTGGCGAGGCCAAGGAAGGGCGATTGATGACGACGCGGGAGCGTCTGGAGGTTCATCGCAAGAATCCGACGTGCAACTCGTGCCACCGCTTCATGGATCCGATTGGCCTCGCGCTCGACAACTTCGACGTGACCGGCCGGTGGCGATCGCGCGAGTACGGCAGCGAGCTCGACACCAAGGGCGATTTCTACGACGGCACCGCGATCACGTCGCCGTCAGAGCTGGTGAACGCGCTGCTGAAGCGTCCGACGCCCCTGGTGCGCACGTTCACCGAAAACTTGATGGCGTATGCGCTGGGTCGGCGCGTCGAGTACTTCGACCAGCCAGCCATTCGCGCGATCGCCAGGAAGGCGGAAGCCGACGACTTCCGGGTGTCCTCGTTCATTCTCGGAATCGTCAAGAGCGACGCGTTCCGGATGAAGCGAGTGGACGCGGCCGTGACAACCGACGAGACGAAGAGCGTTGCCGCACGGCAGTAGTCGAGCGATGTTGGCCGATAGAAGCGTCGAAGCACAACCGGGTGGATAACCTCACAGTCGAGGAGATGTAGACGATGTCGTTCATCACAGGAAAGCACATGCCCCGCCGGACGTTCCTCCGCGGCATGGGGGCCACAGTGGCGTTGCCCTTCCTGGACGCGATGGTGCCCGCGGGCCGCGTGTTCGCCAAGACCACGGCCGCAACCGCGCCGACGCGCCTCATCTGCATCGAGGAGGTGCACGGCCTGGCCGGCTGCAACAACTGGGCGGCGACCAAGTTCCTCTTCGCACCGGAGCAGACCGGGCCCAACTTCACGCTGGTGCCGGACAATCCGCTGAGCGCGCTCGAAAGCTATCGGAACTACATGACGATCATCAGCAACACCGATGTGCGGAATGCCGAGGCCTTTGCGCTGCCGGAGATTGGCGGCGATCACTTCCGCTCGACGGCGGTCTTCTTGACCCAGTCGAAGCCGAAGCAGACGCAGGGCTCCGACATCCATGCCGGCACCTCGCTCGACCAGATTTACGCCCAGAAGTTCGGGCAGAACACGCCGCTGCCCTCGATGCAGTTCTGCATCGAGAACCTCGATCAGGCCGGCGGCTGCACCTATAACTACTCCTGCGCCTACACCGACTCGCTCAGTTGGGCGTCCCCGAACGAGCCGCTGCCGATGATTCGCGATCCTCGAATCGCCTTCGACATGCTGTTCGGCGCTGGCACGACCGCGGCCGATCGCCGCGACCGTCGCGAAAGCCGACGAGGCATTCTCGACTACATCTCGGGCGAGGTCACCAGCCTCCGGCGCGAGCTGGGCGCGGCGGACCGCACGCGGCTGGATCGCTACCTCGAAAACGTTCATGAGCTCGAACGTCGCATCAAGGCGGTCGAGTCGCGCAACAGCAGCGGCGAGCCGCGCGAGATTCCCGATGCGCCCGCAGGGGTGCCGGATTCCTTCTCCGAGCACATGAAGCTGATGTTCGACCTCCAAGTGCTCGCGCTCGAATCGGACATGACGCGCATCATCTCGTTCAAGACCGGCCGCGACGCGCAGAACCGTGTGTTCCCCGAGTGCGAATCCAATCAGCCCTTCCACCCGGCCTCGCACCACGGCAACCGCGAGGAGCGGATCATGGAATTCAACAAGATCTGCAAGTTCCGCACGAGGCAGCTCGCGTATTTCCTCGAACGCATGAAGTCGACGATGGAAGGCGACGCCAGCCTGCTCGACAAATCGCTGGTGATCTTCGGATCGCCGATGGCCGACGCCAACATCCACAACCATCGCCGCTGCCCGCTGGTGCTGTTCGGCCACGGCAACGGGATGTTGAAGGGGAACCTCCATCTCAAGGCCGCCGATGCGACGCCGATGGCGAACGTGTTCCTGACCCTGATGCACAACCTTGGGCTCGAGGATCTGCAAGGCTTTGGCGATAGCACGAGCGAGTTCTCGCTGGCACCAGCGTCGGTGACAGCTGTTTAGCAACAAGAGGTCGGGCGGGGCTGACGGCCCGCCCTCTCCCGGAGACTGCGTATGAGATTTCGCGTGAGTGCGATCGCGCTGGCTGCTGTGGTGATGACCGCGTCGGTGGGCGCAGCGGTCGAATCCCCCGTGGCCGATGCCGCGCGCGCGGGCGACCGCGACGCGGTGAAGAGCCTGATGAAAGAGGGCGCCGACGTCAATGCGCCGCAGGGCGACGGCATGACCGCTCTGCACTGGGCCGCTGAGCGCGGCGACCTCGAGCTGACGAATATCCTTATCTACGGCGGGGCCAACGTTGCGGCCGTGACGCGCATCGGGCAGTACACACCACTCCATGTGGCCGCTCGGACGGGCAACGCCGCGGTGGCCAAAGCGCTGGTCGCTGCCAAAGCCGACGTCGCCGCGAAGGCGTCCCCGAGTGGGGTGCTGCCTCTGCACCTGGCAGCAGCCTCCGGTGACCTCGATACGATCACGACCCTGCTCGATCACAAGGCGGAAATCAACGCCCTCGAAAACGAGTGGGGCCAGACGCCGCTGATGTTTGCCGCCGCCGCGGATCGCACCGCCGCCGTCAAGCTGCTGCTCCAGCGCGGCGCCGACGCCAACGTGACGAGCAAGTTCATTGATCTTGCGCAGCAGGCGGCGCTCGATCGCGCGGCTCGTCTGTTGCAGACGAAGATCCTCGAAGCGACCGTGCCCAAGGGGCAGAAGGCGACGGCCAGTCAGCTCCAGGCTTCAGTACAAGCGGCGCGCGAGCTGCTGCTCTCGGGGAAAGTGCCGCCTCCTGAGGCGCGCCCGGCCGGCCCCGATACGACTGACCGCAACTTCAATCCGGAAGAAATCAATCCGCCGGTCGCCGCCAAGGGCGGATTGACGGCCTTGCATCACGCCGTCCGCCAGGGCTATGTCGAGACGACTCGTGTCCTCATCGAGGGCGGCGCTGACATCAATCAGCAGACCACCGGCGACGGCACGACGCCTCTGTTGATGGCCGCGATCAACGGCCAGTTCGATATCGCAACGTTGCTGATCGAGAAGGGCGCGGACCCGAACATCGCCTCGAAGGGCAATGGGGTCACGCCGCTATGGGCAACGATCAACACGCAGTGGCAGCCACGGACCCGCTTCCCGCAACCCCAGAACATGGAGCTGCAGAAGACGACGTACCTGCAGGTCATGGAAGCGCTCGTAAAGGTAGGCGCCGATGTGAACGGCCGCATCCAGTCGCATCCCTGGTACATGGTGTACACCGGCTGCGGCAATCGCAATTGCGGTCTCGCCGACAACTCCGGCTCGACCCCGTTCTGGCGTGCCGCGTATGCCGTAGACGTCGATGCCATGAAGCTGCTCGTGCGCTACGGTGCGGATCCCAATATTCCAACGATGGCTCCCGCACAACAGATTCGCCGCGGTGGCGGCGGCCCTCCTCCGGCAGCGCAAAGTGGCCGGCAAGGCGCTCCTGGCCAGGGTGGTGCGCTGGTCGGCCGTGACGTGGGGGCGGGCGGCGCCGTGGCGCCAACACCCGAAGAAGGACAGGAGCGATACACGGCCCCGCCAGTGCCTCCGGGCGGTCCGGGCGCGTTCCCGATCCACGCCGCGGCCGGCGTCGAGTACGGCGAGGGGTTTGCCGGCAACGCGCATCGCCATGCTCCTGACGGCTGGCTCCCGGCAATCAAGTATCTCGTCGAAGAGCTCGGCGCCGACGTCAACGCACGCGACAACGACGGCTACACGCCGCTCCATCACGCCGCCGCCCGTGGCGACAACGAAGCAATCTTGTACCTCGTGTCGAAGGGCGCCGATCCCAAGGCCGTCGCGCGCAGTGGACAGACCACGGCCGACATGGCGAATAGCCCCGTGCAGCGCTTGTCGCCCATTCCGGAGACGGTGGCGCTGCTGATGAAGCTGGGATCGAAGAACAGCAACAAGTGCGTGGTCTGCTAAAGCGCACGGCAGTCTGATTCAACCGACAGGGCGGGACGAGGTCCCGCCCTTCGTTTGTACGGCGTCGCCATCGACTCGTGGCGGCTGGCGCACGTAGTCGCGATCGATGCGAAGGGCCAACGCGCTGAGGCCGATCATGAACAGGCCAAAGGCAATCAGGCTGACCGGCCACCCGATCGAGTCGGCGAAGTGTTCGCTGGTGAAGTAGCCCGTATAGGCAAGAATTGCAAGCGTCGCCACGACGAGCAGTGTTCGACTGTGGAGGATGACGCTCAGGTAGACAAAGCCAGCGGCCACCGCGAGGAAGAGCACCTCGACCGGACCGTCTTCGACAGCCTCGAAAATGCCATAGAGAAACATCACGGCGCCGACACAGTACATCGGCGGCGTGATGTCGCGGTGTCCGAGTCGAGTGGCTCCGACAGCCGCCAGCAACAACATCGCACCGAGCGATAGGCCAACGAGTGCGTCATCCAGGTTGAGCAAGTCGAAGGTCGTCCACCAGAACAGCGCCGCAAACAGCACCGCAATCAGCAGTGTGGTCGACCGCCTCATCGAGCCGAACAGCGAGCCGAATTGCAAGGCCATGACGGCCGATACTGTGAGGCTCGCCCAACGCCAATCGCCTCCGGTTCCAAACTCGTCGAAGGCGACTAGCATTCCAGTTGGCTGCAGTGCTGACGCGACGAGCAAGAGGGGAGTGGTTGCCTTCTCGAAGCGCGATTCGCGGCTCGCCAGGACGGCCAGTACGAGTGCGACGATGCCAGGGCCCAGCGTCGCGATCACACGAGACGCGGAGTTCATGTGATCCCACTGGAGGGCGATGAAGGCACAGACGCCGGCGAAGACGAAGGATCCACCGAGCACGCCCAGCACGCGAACCACGACCCGTCGCGCGCGATTGTCCGACGCGGCTGCTGGGGCATCGCCGACTGCTGCCGCGATCTCGGCGCCAGACAACTGGTGCGTGCGCGCGAGGGTCATGATTTCTTCCAGCGCGCGGCTGCGGGCGTCCACGTCAGCGCTGGCCATCGCTGATGACCCAGCCGAGGGCGGAGAAAGGCAACTGGTAGGCGCTGGACGACAGGGCCCCGATGGGAACGACTCGGCCTCCGTTGACGAGGGCCGCCCGCGAATCGTAGCGGTTCATTCCGAATAGCTCGCCGACAATGCCGGGCCCGCGGTTGATGCGGGACTCGAAGGTGTAACCATCGGGGGCAACGGGCTCGTCCAGAATCGTGACCCCTCGAAGGGCCTCAACGGGCACTGTCATGGGTGACGTACTTTCAGTCACGTTGGGAATCTCGAATGGGATCGTGCGAACCTGCGAGGTCTTGTGGTCGAACAGAAATAACGTGGCTGGCTGGGGGCTGCGGTCACCAGAAAGCGCACGCACGGTGGCTTCGACTCGGCCATCACGGACGGCGAAATCGACCGACGCACGCGGTGGCGTCCGATCGTAGGGGCCGTTGGCTCGGAGGAGCAGGTCGTATTCAGGGGCCGCGACGGTCCAGCGCGGAATCGCCGCCGCCAGCAGAAACAGGCCGACGACGGCCAATGGGAGGGCCGCCGCGACGACGAGAAAGGCGTGGGCACGGAAGAAACTGCGGTCGCCCTCCGGCATTCGCGGAATTCTAGCAGCAGCCGGACGTCAGCTCTACCGCGGCAGGTTTGCCGGACTTCTGTCTGCCCGGGCGCAGACAATGCCCATGCTGCAGGGCTGGATCACTGTGCAATCACCGGGGTCAGGTGGGTCCGTTTATTGCGTCAAAACCGGCAGCTCGACCATACATAGCGTCGCCTGACACCCTCTTCGGAGTAACACATGCGTTCCGCTGACTGGCCCTTACCTCCGCCCGCACGCTCGATTCGGGTTTCCATCCTGGCCGCCTTGGTGGCCACCCTCGGATTACTCAGTCCCTGGTCCTCAAACCCGAGCGCTCAGGCTGGTTCGATCGGTCAGTGGCAGATTCTGACAGGCGCACAAAACGAGGTGCCGATCAACCCGATTCACGTGGGCCTGATGACGGACGGGCGCGTGCTGATCGTGGCAGGCTCCGGCAATGATGAAACTGAAACGAACTGGCGGGCGACGGTATGGGACCCCCTGACCCGGACGTTCGCGACGCAGCCCGTGTTGTGGGACATGTTCTGCAATGCCATGGTCAACCTGCCCGACGGGCGGATGTTCATCAACGGTGGCAACCTGGCCTACGACCCGTTCCTGGGAGAGAAACGCACTTCGGTCTTCGATCCGAAGACCGAA
Source organism: uncultured Acidobacteriota bacterium (assembly GCA_963802675.1). Taxonomy (GTDB): domain Bacteria; phylum Acidobacteriota; class Vicinamibacteria; order Vicinamibacterales; family UBA2999; genus JACCSI01. The sequence continues at coordinate 425,242 of CAWDJL010000008.1, read as the reverse complement.
GTGTTCACCGACGTCGAAGACATGGCCCATGGCAGGTGGTACCCGACCCCGATCGTCCTCGGGGATGGCCGCATCTGGACCTTTTCCGGCCTCGACGAGAATGGTCCGACCAATAGGGCGGTCGAGATCTACACCGTGGGCAGCGGGTGGAGCGAAGAATACATTGCGAACTGGACCCCACCGCTCTACCCGCGAATGCACCTCTTGCCGAACGGCAACCTCTTCTACGCTGGCTCGGGCCGTGGCTCGAGGATCTTCAACACGACGAACAACACGTGGTCGTCGGTCATTGCCAACACCATCCTCACGACTTCTCGTCCGTACGGAACGTCGGTGCTGTTGCCGCTGTCCCCAAGTGATAACTATCGCGCTCGCGTCATGATCTTCGGCGGCGCCAATCCCGCGACGGCGACGACGGAGATCATCGAACCTTTGGCAGCGTCGCCGGCCTGGGCAAACGCAATCCAGATGTCGCAAGCCCGGATTCAATTGAATGCGACGATCCTCCCGAGCGGTCGGATCCTGGTAACCGGAGGGTCGGTCAATAATGAGGACGAGAACACGAAAAGCCTCAACGCCGATCTCTTCAATCCGGAAGTCAGTCCCATCACGCGCACGTCGGCGGGTGCCAACGCAATACCGCGGCTTTACCATTCCAACTCGCTGCTGCTGCCGGACGCGACCGTGATGCTCTCCGGCGGTAACCCCGAGCGCGGGGACTACGAAAGACAAATCGAGATCTACTCACCAGCGTATTTGTTCAACTCCAACGGCACGCCCGCAACGCGCCCGATCATCACCGACGGCCCGTCGAACGCGGTCGACTACGGTGCAACGTTTGAGATCGAAACCCCGAACGCCGGGTCGATCGCCTCGGTTGTCGCCATTCGACCGGGAGCGCCGACGCACGCGTTCGACAACGAACAGCGCCTAGTCCGCCTGTCGTTCACGGCCGGGAGCGGGGTCCTCAACGTTGTGGCGCCGCCCCATGGAAACATCGCGCCGCCCGGATACTACATGGTGTTCATCCTGAATTCTGCGGGCGTTCCCTCGACGGCGCGATTCGTTCAATTCCTGGCTTCGGGCGGGGGCGGAACGACCACGTTGACAGCAGCCCCCGCCACTGTCACCGCGGGCCAGCTAGTCACCGCCACGTGGTCGAACATCATCAACCCCGCTCCCATGGATTGGATCGGAATCTTCACGCCGGGCGCTGCCGATGCAGTATTTCTCAGCTGGGCGTACGTCAACTGCCTGCAGACGCCGGGCGCCGCCGCGGCCTCGGGATCGTGCGCACTTCCCGGGACGAGCAGCCTGTCGCCCGGCACCTACCAGTTCCGCTTGTTCCGTAACGATGGCTTCGTCAAGTTGGCGACCAGCAACAACTTCGCAGTCAGTGCGCCAAGTGGCTCCGCGACGGTCACCGTAACCCCGCCCTCTGTTCCAGCGGGAGGGTCGGTGACCGTTGGGTGGAGCGGCATCACTGGGCCCGCGGCGATGGATTGGTTTGGCCTCTACAGTCTCGGCGCGCCGAACGGGTCGTTTGTCACCTGGAGGTACGTCAACTGCACCATGACCCCGACCGGCCCAATACCAAGCGGACAATGTAGCCTGCCGCTCGCAGCCACTCTTGCTCCCGGGCAGTACGAAATCAGATTGTTCCGTAACGACGGCTTCACGCTGTTGGGGGTGAGTCCGGCGTTTACGGTGACCCTGCCGTCGCCGCCGACGCTGACCGCGTCGCCGAGTACAGTCGTCCGCGGGACGGCGGTCACCGCCACGTGGAGCGGCATTTCCGGTGCGAGCCCGACCGACTGGATCGGCGTCCACACGGCTAGCGGCGCCGATACCGCGATCATCAATTGGCGATACGTGAACTGCTCGCAGACGCCTGGCGGTCCCGTCCCAAGCGGTTCGTGCGCGATTCCGGTGCCGGCATCGGCGGTGCCAGGTACGTATCAGCTTCGCCTGTTCAGGAATGACGGGTTCGTCAAGATGGCGACCAGTAACAACTTCACGGTTACACAATGACGTCGGTCACACGACGAACGGTTCTGCGGGGTCTAGGGCGTGGGGCAGTCGCCGTTGTGGCGTCACCAGTGCTGGCGGAAGCAACAGCTTCGCCGGCCGTTACGGGCCACGGGCTGGCTGGGCCCCCTCGGAGGTACGACAACGGGAACGCGTATGGTCCGTCGCCCCGCGCGCTGGCCGCCATTCGCGACGTCGCACCATCGGCAGCGCATGAGTATCCCGAGGAGCGTTTGAAGCATCTGCGATCAACCATCGCCTCGTTTCACAACGTTCGGGCCGAGCAGGTCGTCATCGGCTGTGGATCGACAGAGATCCTGCGAATGGCCGCCGATGCGTTTCTGGCGCCCACTCGGATGCTGGTCACGGCTCGACCCACCTGCGAGGTCTTATCCGACTTCGCCGTGGCCCGCGGGGCCAAGGTTGCGGCGATCGCGCTTTCGCCGGGCCATTCCTGCGACTTGCGGGCCATGCTGACGGCCTGCAGCAGGGCGACCGGCCTGGTGTACATCTGCAATCCCAACAATCCAACCGGTATGGTGACGCGACGGCAGGACCTCGACGAGTTCCTCCTCAGACTCCCGACTGGGCCGACCGTCGTCATCGACGAGGCGTACCATCAGTACGTCGAAGAATCGCCTGATTCGAGATCGTTCATCGATCGGCCCGCCGGGCGCGACCGAGTGATCGTTGTGAGAAGCTTCTCGAAGATCCACGGCCTCGCAGGTCTCCGCGTGGGCTACGCGATTACATCCCCTGAGCTCGCCGCCCGCCTGGTGGCGAAGGGCGTTCAGCTGGGTGTGAGCGGCGTGGCGGCGGCGGCCGCCGCCGCCGCGATCGAAGATCGCGATCATGTGAGCGCGAGCCAGAGTCGAAACACCAACGACCGGCAGGAGTTTTTCAACAAAGCCAACGCGCGGATGCTGCGCGTGATCGATTCTCAGACCAACTTCGCGATGATTGACACGGGTCGTCCCGCTGCCGTGGTCATCGCCCATTTCGCCAGCCACGGTCTCGTCCTCCCCCCTCCGATCCCTCATTACGGAAAACACGTTCGCGTATCTCTGGGGACGCCCGCGCAGATGGACGAATTCTGGCGAGTGTGGGACCTGATGCCGGTTATCCACTCGCACGGATGAGTTTCGTGACAGGGCCTGTCCCCCGATGACAGGGCCTGTCCCCGCCTCCACAGTTTTGCGCAGGCCTGCATCGACTCGTGAATGCGCGTGGAAAAATCTGAGCGATGAGTGCATAGTCGCGCTGAAATCTGCCGATATTTGCATCGAGCGGAGGCCACTGAGACTGAGGCGGCGGCGTGGTTTGACAGCCGGGCGCGCCGCTTACTATGGTGGCTGCTGCTTTCCGCAGTATCGACCACCTCCCCAAGCGGTGTTGCGGACGCCTTTACGGCGTACCAACAACAGCGCGGCACGCGACCGTCTCGATCATTCCCCGGGCTGAGCGACACGTGGTGCTGCCACGTTCGTGCGTGACCGCACAGACCACTGTGTCTCGCGCTAAGGAATCGCTATGCGTCAGATTCGACCCGCCGGCCTGGTCTGTTCCGTGTGCACGCTGCTCGCCATTCTGCTTCTGCCGTCCCCGACCGCCGCGCAAGTGAGTTGCGGCCCGCTGCCGGCCCCGACAGGCAACGTCATCGACGTCACACCCGCGCAGGCCGCCAATCTTCGCTCGATCGTCGCCGCTGCCAACACGGGTGACACGATTCGGCTCGCTGATGGCACCTACGTGCTTCCCCAGGCCTTGGTGTTTCGCGCACCGGGCGTGACGATTCGCTCTGCCTCTGGAAACCGCGACAGCGTGATTCTCGACGGACAGTACAAGGCCGGGACGGTGATCGCACTCCAGGAATCGAACGTCACGATTGCTGATATGACCTTGATGCGTGCCTTCTACCACGTCGTGCATGTGACCCCCTCGGCCGGCTCGATTACCGGCGCGCTGCTTCACAACTTGCGCATCGTCGACGGCGCAGAGCAGTTCGTGAAAGTGAACAACGTCGATAGTCAGTATGTGGACAACGGCACCATCCGTTGTTCGTCGTTGGAACTGACCGATACCGGCCGGACTCACGTGCGCAACAACTGCTACACCGGCGGCATCGACATCCATCAGGCGCGCGGGTGGCAGATTTATGCGAATCGCTTTGACGGGTTTTGGTGCGCGTCCGGCCTGTCAGAGCATGCGATTCACGTGTGGACGGGGAGCCGCGACACCGTGGTCGATCGCAATGTGATCTTCAACTCGGTGCGTGGGATCGGGTTTGGGTTGGAGTCGGCTCGCGTCGGGCGTGCGTATCCGGATCAGCCGTGCAGCAATCGACCGTACATCGGCCATTACGATGGCGTTATCACCAATAACTTCGTGTTTGCCAACGACCCCGACCTGTTCGACAGTCAGTACCGGCTTCGACACGGGCATCGCGCTCGAGCAGGCGTGCGGCGCCAAGATCCTGCACAACACCGTCTTTTCAACGCGAACACCGAACTCCTCGTCGATCGAATGGCGATTTCCTTACACCGCGGCGTCGATTGCCAACAACCTGGTGAGCCACGATCTCAAGCCTCGCGATTCCGGTGCGGCAACGCTCGCCGGTAACGTGACCCATGCGGCAGCGGGGCTGTTCGTGAGCGCCGCCACCGGCGACCTGCACCTGAGGCCCACCGCCTCGGCTGCGATCGATCAGGCGGCGGCGATTTCCACCCCGGTGCCCTGGGACATCGATGGCCAGCCGCGCGGCGCGCCGGCGGATGTGGGAGCTGACGAATATTCAGCGGCCGCCGAGCTTTTGCCTCCCTCCGGATTGACGGTGGCATCGCTGGTGGGTAATACCGTCACGCTCTCATGGGCGGCCCCGAACGGCGGCGTGACGCCAACGGGGTACGTGGTCGAAGGTGGGGCGTCGCCTGGCGCGGTGCTGGCGAGCCTGCCGACGGGAGGGGTGACGCCGACGATATCGTTCGTCGCGCCGAGCGGGATCTATTACGTCCGCGTGCACGCGATGGCCGGGGGCACGAAAAGCGCAGCCTCGAACGAAGTGCAGCTGCTCGTGAACGTGACAGCGCCGCCCGCTGCGCCAACTGGCCTGCTGGGACTGGCCAACGGCGATCAACTGTCACTGAGCTGGCGGAACGCCACGGGGGGAAGCGCCGCCACCGGCGTAATGATCGATGTGACCGGTGCGGCGAACGGCTCGTTCCCTCTGCCGTTGTCGGACAGTTTTTCGTTCGGGGGCGCGCCTCCCGGCACCTACGCGTTTGCCGTGCGCGCCTTCAACGAATCTGGCAGCAGCGGACCGTCCAATACGGTCACTCTGACGTTTCCCGGATCCTGCGCAGCACCGCAAACGCCAGTCAATTTCTCGGCGACGCACGCAGGCAACGTGATCTCAGTGTCGTGGGCACCCGCCCTCAATGGCGCGGCGCCGACCGGCTACATCCTGATTGTCAGGGGGACGTATAACCACGAGGTTCCGATTGCAGGGCGCTCGATCTCGGCACCGGTCGGGCCCGGTACCTACACCTTAAGCGTGGCGTCGACCAACCCCTGCGGGACGAGCACCCCGACTGCGGCACAGACGGTGACACTCTCGTAGGACTTGAACCGGCGCTCGCCGGCGCAGCTCGTTTACTCCACCGCTACCGTTCATGATGATGGCGGGACGCGATCAGTCGAGCGACGCGGCCAATACCAAGAAGCGCAACGCCGAAGAGTAAGAGCCAGGCCGGCTCAGGCAGCCGAAGCCCATCACCGCGTGCCTCGGCTATTGCGACCACGGCCAAGAGCAGAGCGGAGAACGTGAGGAGAGCGTTTCGGAATCGCATTGCATTTCTCGCGCAGCAAAACGCTGGCCAGCGCGAACACCTATGTGTATCACGTCGATGCGTCATTCGCATGACGTGACTGGCGAGTCATCCATACACCCTGGGCTCGTTGTTGTGATGATCTCCGCATCAGCTTCGACTCGAGACCGATGAGCTCCGCCGCGCGCGCAGCGCGGCGGAAGCTCGGGTGTTCCCCTAGGGCTCGAGGCTCGCCACGATGGTCCAACGGACCGCATTGCGGACCCTCGTCTGATTGCTCAGGTTGAACTCTACCTGCATGACATGCTCGCCTGAGGACAGAAACCCTCGGGGCGCGGGGCACCGGAACGTCTGGCCCCCTCCGACTATCCGACCGACTTGAATGCACGACGCAAAGGCGGCCGTCACGTCACCGCCGTCAAGCTTGACCGTGGCGCTGACGGGCACGACTCCCGCCGGTGCCTCGAGTCCGACGACGATGTCGAAGCCGCCGCGCTGGAAGAGTTTGCCCGTTCCAGGTACGAGCGTGAGGCCTGCCGTCGAGACCGGCTCCCCGAAGATGAAGTCATCCATGACGACGACATCGAGATTGCCCGCTTCGTCGGGACCGGGCGCTGCGTTGCCGCTGATGATGCGCACGCGCGCGACGAGCTCGCCGGTGAACGAGACGCCGAGGAACGATAACGTTTCCGTTCCTGGGGTGTACGGCACGAAACCTTCCCAAATCAGGCTGCCGTCCGGTGCGTAGAACTCCATCTTTGTGCTTGTTTGACTGTCGACATCCGTGAACACCGAACCGAAGCCCGTGACCGCAGCCGGCACCGTCCCATCGCCCGGCACGTAAAACACAACGTCTGTGATGTTGCTGTTGAGCGCGGTAAACAGGCGAGGGCTGCTGAAGGCTGCGAACTGGCCTGGATACGTGGGATTCAGATCGCCAAATTCCGGCGTCGGCGCCCCGCTTTGCTCGAAACCGGAGCCGGGTGTGACAAACACCGACCCACGATTGGCAAACGTTAGCATCGGACTGGGAATCGCAGGGGCCGGCGCGGCGGCGCCGCCGCCGTCCCACGTGATCTCACGCCGCCCGCCCGCCTGGCTACCGAGCGTTGTGCCGTTATTCGGGTTTCCAAGATCGGTACGAAACAGATCCACTGCGACTTGAATGGCCGCAGCGTTTGTGCCGGTCGCTTGTCGGACGACCGGGCCGGCGGCAGCCTGAGTCGACCAGACGAAGCTCGCAGCGAAGACCAACAGGACGTTCAGCTTTCTCACAACGTAACTCCTTTGACTTCCCACAAATCGGTCGGAAACACGGTCTCCCGGACAGATTTGTCATTTCATGTGTTCGTGTAGTGGTCAGTTTACAGCCAGTGAGAATCTACGGCACTCGAGCGATGGCATTCATCAGGGAGGAGTAACCCTTCCGTCAGATTTGAGTAATGAGACGGCCACCGTCTACGACAGCACAGGCTCTCGATTTGTTGAGCTGGACGAGCGGCCCGATGTTGTCAGCGAGAAGCCGGTTCCTCGACCCCCAGGACTTGCAGCACCTTTGTAACGGCCGAGAGATGGGCCGCCACGAACTGGACGTTATCGGTGGCGACTCCCTTGGGAACCGAACGAAGGGCCCCGGACGACATGAATCCGTGAGCCAGTCGAGCGCCGAACAGCGTGAGGGCAAACGTCGTGTACTCACGTGCGGAGAGTCCGGCCGCACGGAGGGCCTCCGCCAGAGCGGAGTGGTTCGACAATCGGGTCTCGAGCTCGCCAGCCATCACCGTTGCGTCGCCCAGCACTGACACTTCGCGGGTGAACAGTGGATGCTCGACGAACCGCTGATCCCCGCGCGTGACGGCGGCAATCCGATCGCTGGCGTCGACAAAACGCTCGAATACGGGAAGCGTCAGTCGGTACTCGGCGAGTTCCTTGGCGTCGAATGCGCGCGGCTGCGACGTGGCGTGAGCACAGACGGGTATCGTCATCAACACCGCGAGTGTCAGGTCGAAAGGCCACGAACGGTGCCGTCTGGAAACCATGCCTTGTCGGCCGTCGCTCACTGAGAGAAGATAGCGCGTCTGTTGGAGAGTCGATCCTGAGAAGTCGCTGCCTTCGCTGCCCATGAACTGTCGAAACTGCGGTGCTGCCATGGATTTCATGGCCACCCGCCATTACTTTTTTTGCCGCCACTGCGGCACGTTTCATTTCCCAGAGGCTGTCGACGAGGGCGTCCGTGTGCTGGAACGCCAGCCCGCGGTCGAGCAGCCGTGTGGCGTGTGCAAGACGCCGCTTGCGACTGCAGTGCTGGACGATGGGTTCAAGGTTCGCTACTGCGAGCGATGCCGCGGAATCCTGCTACCGCGCACTCACTTTGCCGAGGTCGTGCAGAAGCGACGCTGGTGGGCCACTGCGCCTCCGGCGCATCCCGTCCCGATCGAGCCTCGCGAGCTCGAACGCTCGATCAAGTGCCCCGGATGCGCAACTCGGATGTCCACACACCCGTACTACGGCCCCGGCAATGTCGTACTCGACACATGCAGTCAATGTGAGCTCGTCTGGCTCGACTTTCGCGAGCTCACACAGATCGCGGACGCGCCCGGGCAGGATCGGGGGCGCGGAGGGCGACACGTGCAGCGAGAGCCCGAGCCGAATCTCCTGACCATCCTGTCGCAACAGTTTGGCAACACGCGTGAGCGCCGAGGCACCGACGAGGACAAAGACGACGACTAACGCCGTGCATCAGCAGGATCTCTGTCGCGGTTCAATCTTCCGGCTAAAGCCGGAAGCCACTAATACCGAAACAGTCTCGCGTGGCTTCCGCCTTCAGGCGGAAGTTCGGCCCGCCCGGCGCAGGTAGAATGGCCCATCATCGGGCCGATGCGCATCACGGCACTTCTCATCGTCGCGGCGCTCTCCAGCGTCAGCCAGTCACAGGCACCGCAAGTAGGCTGCCACACAGACTCAACTGCTGGTGCACGAGCCGACAGCGATCTCTACTGCATCGAACTTCTCCCTGCGGGTGACATCAGCGGCGCATCTGGCGTTGCGCGGCTGATCCCACCGAGCTCTCCGTTCGGCCTTGCCGTCTCACCTGCCGGCGAGCAGTTGTACGACATCGAGTTCACCATCGGAGATCTGCCCGACGCCGCCTCGCTGGGCCGCTACTCAGCGTTCGTTGCATGGGCCACGACACCGCAGTTTCACCCGGTCATTCGACTGGGCGAAGTGCGTCGTGGTACCAGCCGGCTTGGGCGCGTGCCATTTGACCGGTTTCTCATTTTGATTACGGCGGAGGCTTCGCCAACCGTCCGCGAACGTGCGGGTCGTCTCGTGCTGCGCGGAACGTCCGCGAGCGTCCGGATGCAGCCGCACGACATGGCTTTCCTGCTGGCTGGCCTCATCGAGAAATCCGGTAACCAGTCGTCGGCCGACGTTCATGCCGGCCATCGCAGCGTGGATGGCGTGGCTGGTGCCTGGACGCCACCGCCCATGCATCCGCAGGTGGCGATGCCGCCGGCGTTGATGACACTGCGGCCCGACGTGTCGTCGTATCTGCCGGGCTCGGGTGACGGGATTCCATTGGCGCGGCCCCGCGAGCTGCTGCAGCTTGACGACGGTGCCGCGCTGGACTTGATTGCCGCTCCGCTGCGCCGCGTGCTCTTCGGGCGCTCTGTGACGATGCTCGGTTTCAATGGCCAGTACCCTGGCCCGTTGATTCAGGTCGATGCCGGCTCGACCATCCTCGTTCGGTTCACCAACCGCACAGACTTTCCCACGGCCGTTCACTGGCATGGCATACGACTTGAGAACCGTTTCGACGGTGTGCCCCATGTCACGCAAGAACCAGTGCCGCCGCAAGGCTCGTTCGAGTATCGCGTGCACTTTCCCGATGCCGGTCTCTATTGGTATCACCCGCACCACCGCGAGGACGTGCTCCAGGATCTCGGGCTCTATGGCAATCTGCTCGTCCGCTCCCGGGATCCGGAGTTTTTCGCACCCGCCAATCGCGAAGAAATTTTGATGCTCGACGACTTGCTCGTCGCGGAGTCGGGCCTGGTCGGCTACGGCCTCGAGTCGCCGACACATGCCCTGATGGGTCGGTTCGGCAACACGCTGCTCGTCAACGGCGAGCCGCGCTGGGAAGCCCGCGCGCGGCGTGGCGAAGTGGTCCGGTTCTTTCTGACCAATGTCTCCAGCACGCGCGTGTTCAATCTGTCATTTCGAGGTCGCGCACGAATGAAGGTCGTTGCGTCGGATCTCGGGAGATTCGAGCGCGAAGCGTGGGTGGAAAACGTCACCATCGCTCCCGCGGAACGCTACGTCGTCGATGTGCGTTTCGACCAAGCGGGCGAGGTGACCCTCGTGAACCGCGTCCGCGCCATCGACCACATCATGGCCAGGTTCTTTGAGGACACGCATGTCCTCGGCATCGTGCGGGTGCAGCCGGATTCGGCCTCACCGGACCACGGTGCAAGCTTCGCGCGCCTTCGCCGCAACGCCAGTGTGACCGCTGAGCTAGACCGTTACCGCAAAGCCTTCGGCCGCCCGGTCGATCGCGCACTGGAGGTGACGCTCAAGGCCGGCGATCTGCCGTTCCCCCTTCGCCCGTTACTCAACTTCGAATCCGTGTATCGCAATCCGGTCGAATGGAGCGGCACGATGCCCGAAATGGACTGGATCGTCACCGGGCGTTCGGCGCAATGGCTGCTGCGCGAGCCGTCGAGCGGGCGGACGAACATGGACATCACCTGGCGCTTTCGGGTTGGCGACGTTGTCAAGCTGCGACTCGTCAACGATCGCAGCGCTTTACATGCCATGCATCATCCCATCCACATCCACGGGCAGCGATTCCTGGTGCTGGCGATGAACGGCGTAGCAAACGAGCATCTCGTGTGGAAAGATACGGTGCTTCTCCCGACGGGATTCGTCGCCGACGTGTTGCTCGAGGTCACCAATCCTGGCAAATGGATGCTGCACTGTCACATCGCGGAGCACATCGAAACGGGCATGCGCATGGTGTTCGAGGTGGAACCATGAGTCGAACGATCCTCTTCCTCGTGTTGGCAGTCACGCCTGCGGCCCTGGGCGCGCAAGCCGTTGGTTCGCTGTCACCTGACGTCCGCCAATACGTCATCGTTCCCGAACGCTCGGTGGCGCTGACCAACGTGCGTATCGTCGATGGCACGGGCGCCCCGCCAATCGACGGCGCAACGATCGTGATTGAGAACGGCAAGATCACGAGCGTCGGGCCGGCGGCGCAAGCCAAAGTACCGGTGGGTGCGCGCACGGTCGATTTGGCGGGCCATACCGTGATCCCCGGTCTCGTCGGCATGCACAATCACACCTTCTACACCACGCGCGGCCGCAGTGTGCAGCTGCAGTTCTCGGCCCCGCGCCTATACCTCGGCAGCGGCCTTACGACCGTACGAACCACCGGGGGCACGTCTCCCTATCACGAAATCAACATGAAGCGCGGCATCGACAACGGTCAGATCCCGGGGCCCAGAATGCACCTGACGGGCCCGTATCTCACCGGCGCTGGCGGTGCAGCGACGATGGCCCAGATCTCCAGCCCTGAAGAGGCGCGACGGATTGTCAATTACTGGGCGGACGAGGGCGTGACCTGGTTCAAGGCATATACGGATATCAGCCGTGAAACGCTGGGCGCTGCGATCAGAGAGGCGCACAAGCGCGGGTTGAAGTTCACGGGTCATCTGTGTTCGGTCTCGTTTCGGGAGGCGGTGAGGCTCGGTATCGACAACCTCGAGCACGGCTTGTTCACCAACAGCGACTATGTGCCCAATCGAACCCCGGACCACTGCTCATCGGACATGCGAGACAGCCTGTTGAAGGTTGCCATCGATGGTCCAGAGATCCAGCAAACGATTCGCGAAATGGTCAACGGCAAAGTCGCCATGTCGTCGACGCTCGCCGTGTACGAACTGTCGTACCCCGATCGCCCGCCACTCGAAGACCGTGTCCTCGAGGCGCTGGCGCCCGAAGCCCGCGAGGAGTACCTGTCCACACGGAAGGAAACGTCGCAGCGGGCGGCACAGTCGACGATGCCTGAGTTGTTTCGTCGCGCGCAGGCGTTCGAGCGTGCCTTCGTGAAAGCGGGAGGACTGCTCGGTGCCGGCGTCGATCCGACTGGAATGGGCGGGGCGCTGCCGGGTTACGGCGACCAGCGCAACTTCGAGCTGCTGCTCGAGACGGGGTTCTCGCCCGTCGAGGCAATCCAGATCATGACCCTCAACGGCGCCAGAATACTTGGCGTCGATGGCCGCCTCGGCTCGGTCACCGCCGGCAAGCTGGCCGACCTGGTCGTTATCCGCGGCAACCCGGTGGCCACCAGCGCCGAGATCCGGAATGTGACCATTGTGTTCAAAGACGGCGTGGGCTACGACTCGCCCAAGTTGCTCGCCTCGGTGAAGGGACTGGTGGGGATCCGCTAGCGGTCCGAATCAGCTGATTCAGTATCGAGCCTCCGATCTTCCGGCTAAAGCCGGAAGCCACGATTACTATCGATATCGCGTGGCTTCCGCCTTCAGGCGGAAGTTCTAAGCGCGGAGGCCAGCAGTTATTCAGCGGTTACAGTCGCTGGTCTAGTTGCGACGAGGCAGGGGTGACGAATGGCCAAACGGAAGCGATCAGCTGCGAGGCGCCGCAAGCAGACGCTGAAGACCGTGCTCGCATCCGGCCGCCAGCCTGAATTCGAGGCGCTGACGGCAGTGATCGACGTGCCGCCCACGAAGAATGCGCGGGCGGTCGTGCGGGACCTCGCCAAGCGAATTGGTCTCGGGCGCGCGGACTTGGACCCTGTGACGGCGGACGGCTCGGAGTGGGAGATCGTGCCTCGCGCGCGCGTGGCCCCTGGGCGGGCCTGGGACCTCGCGGCTGCCCTGCGCGCTCAGCCAGAAGTGGTTCATGCAGAACCGATGTTCCGGTATCTCGTGCCCGAGAACATCGTGTGTCCTGCCCCCAGGGCCGCTGCCGCTGGAGCGGCCACTCACGACCCCGCAACCGACAACGACTTCGACTGGAGCTTGCGGAAGGCCAACGTCCTCGCTGCCTGGCCGCTCTTCGGCGCACGACCTCCAGGCGCCGGCATTCGAGTCGGCCACCCGGATACTGGCTACACGCCGCATCCCGAGCTGGCGGATCCAGGACGGTTGCTGATTGCCGAAGGTTACGACTTCGACGACGACGATTCGAATCCGCTCGACGACTTGAATGCGGACTTTCTCGACAATCCAAGCCACGGAACCGGCACCGGCAGCGTCATTCTCAGCGGCGTGGGGCCGGCCGCCGCGGGCCCAGGTCCCTTCGTTTCCGGAGCGGCGCCGCATGCGCTGTTGATTCCGATCCGCACGACCGAGACAGTGGTACTCATGTCGATGCGCAACTTGCGTCGGGCGCTGGATCACGCCACCACGCAGGGCGTGCATGTCGTGTCGATCAGCCTTGGCGGCCTGTTCCCAGGCTTTGGCACGAGCAACGCAATCGCCCGCGCGGTAGACGGCTGGCACGATCGTCCTCGCCGCCGCGGGCAACGAAGTTGGATTCGTCGTCTTTCCCGCTGCGTTCGAAGACGTCATCGCGGTCGCGGCGACCAACATCCGTGATGTGCCCTGGACGGGCTCGAGCCACGGCCCGGCGGTGGACATCTCCGCGCCCGGCGAGTCGGTGTGGCGGGCGCTCACGCAACGCAACGCGGCGGGCCAGTTTCAGTTTTCGGTGGAGCGGGGCACCGGGACGTCGTTTGCCGTGGCGACGGCCGCGGGTGTCGCCGCGCTCTGGGTGTCGTTTCACGGCTGGGCAGCGCTGGTGCGGCGGTACGGCGCCGCCAACATCGCGCGCGTCTTCAAGTACCTGTTGCAGTCGACCAGCCGGAGGCCCCCGGGATGGGACGCGACCGAGTACGGCGCCGGCATCGTGGACGCCCGGCGCCTGCTGCACGAACCGCTGCCTGCCGCCGCTCCGGTCCGTAAGCTCCGCGATGCACGCCGTGCTGCCGTCGCCACCGACACGACGGGTATCGAAACGCTCGTGCACTTGCTGCCTGGTGTGCCGCGAACTCGCATCGAAGAGCAACTCGCGGAGATGCTGCACGTCCCGGACCGCGCGCTCGCGACGATTCTTCAGGACCACGGCGCCGAGTTGGCCTTTCAGCTGGCGATGCAGCCCGCGGTGCTGGACTCGCTGAGGCGAGCGGCACGCGGCGGCAGGGCCGCTGCGACTGGACGACGAACCGTCCGGCGGAAGCTGGCGACCGCCAGCCTGTCCTCCCGATTGCGGCGACAACTCGCTCGCGGATAGCGGGATGAGGCCGCCGCTCCGCTATACTAAACGTCTTCACACGAGACCGTTCCGCTGCGATGGTTCGAACCAAGGTTGCCACCAAGCTCAAGACGATTCCCAAGCAGGTCGCGGTGCGCTATCGCAAGGGCAAGGAGCGAGAGGTCTCGACGGCTCTCTCAGCGCTTGGCACCCTGGAGGATCAGCGCACGGTGTGCATGATCATCCTGCACCGATCCCCTGGCGTCTCGCCGCGGGACGTGGATTCGGTGTTGGCCAAACTGCGAGAGCGGGGCGCGATCGACTTCGCAACCGCCGTGCTGCGCGCTGCCGAAAGCGGCACGCGTCAGGTGCTGACCGACGAGATTGTGGTGCGCCTGAAACGCAGTGCGCCGCAACGCCAGACCCTGGCCTCGCTCAAGGCCGAGCACGGTCTGGAAATCGGCAAGCAAAACGCCTACGAACCTACCCAATACATTGTCAAGGTGCCGGATCCGTCGGGCACCAATACGCTCGATGTCGCGCGGTCACTCGATCGTTGCGACAAGGTCGAGTTTGCCAGTCCGAATTTTCTGACCGACTTCAAGAAGTAGACACGGAAACACGGAAGCACTACGCGTGGCTTCCGCCTTCAGGCGGAAGTACGGAAACACGGAAACGAAGTCGGCCACGAAGGCACGAAGAACACGAAGACTTTTGAGAGTTTCTTCGTGGCTTCGTGCCCTTCCGCCTACGCTAAGCTCCGGCGGACCGCCGTAGCCTTGGCGAAGGCTGGTCGTGGCTAACGTCGTACGTTCAAGATCGTCATGCCTCACTACTTTGATCGATCGCGCACGCGGATTCAGTTGGACGAAGCGACCGACGCGGTCGGTGTCCGCTTCGGGCGCGAGGACGGGCCGACCGTCGCCCGGACCGCACAACGCGCCTTGACACCGTCGCCGCAGAAGGCGGCCAAGCGCGGCGCGCCGCTCGTCCGCCGCTTTGGCCGCTTCATGTTGTTCCATGAAAATGGCGCCAGCGCTGCGCCGGTCGAGACCATCGTCAACGCGCTACCGCACTGGCTGGCGTCGCGCGTGGTACGGACGATGCCCGTGTTCGTCGAACGGGAGTCGAAGCTGACGCTCGTGGCGACCGATCAGATTCTCGTGACGTTCAAGGCCAAGGCGACGAGCGCGACGCGGCGAAAGTTGCTCAACGGGTTGGATCTCGCAGTGGTCGGAAAGAGTGAGTTCGATCCTCGGCGTCACATTCTGGCGGCGACGTCGGTGCGTCGCGCGTCACGGACCCTGGACCTGGCCAATCGACTCGCCGAGGCCGAGGACGTCATCGACTTCGCCGCGCCGAACTTCCTGGCCGAGGTCCGGAAACGGAAGGTCAACGATCCACAGTTTGCTCAGCAGTGGCACCTGGACAACACCGGGCAGAATGGTGGGATCGCGTTGCAGGACGTTCGAGCCCTTGGCGCCTGGAACCTCGTCGGCGGAGGCGCTCGCCAGATCGTGATCGCAATTATTGACGATGGGATCGATATCGATCATCCCGATCTCAAGGCGAACATCTGGACCAATCCGCGACGCGGCGCGCGGGACCGCCATGGCCGTGATTTTTTCGACGATTCCGATCGGTACAACCCGCGACCGAAGATTTTCAGTCCCCCGTTCGATGACACCGACACCAACGATATTCACGGCACGCCGTGCGCTGGTGTAGCAGCCGCGGTTGGCAACAACAGCCGTGGCGTCGCCGGCATCGCGTGGAACTGTCAACTGATGGCGGTCAAGATTCTCGCGGGCCCGGGGCTGGCGCCGAACGATCGCATCGCCGATGCCATCCGCTACGCGGCGCAGCAGGCGGATGTGCTGTCTTGCAGTTGGCAGGTGGCCCGTCATCCCGATATCGAGAGCGCACTGGACTTCGCTGTGACACGCGGCCGCCGCGGTAAAGGGTCGGTTGTCTGTGTGGCCTCCGGCAACGAGAAAGCGTCGCGCATCAGTTTTCCTGCCAGTGATGAAGCCGTCATCGCGGTGGGCGCCTGCAACGATCGAGGTCGGCGCTCGCGCTACAGCAACTACGGCCCCGGCCTCACCCTGGTCGCGCCGAGCAGCGACGATCATCGTCCCGGCATTACTACCACTGACGTGAATCTGCGGGGCAAAGGCTACTCGAGCGGCGCTTACTGTGACGACTTCAGCGGGACTTCGGCGGCGACGCCGCTTGCGGCAGGTATCGCAGCGCTGACCTTATCGGCGAATCGCTCACTCACGTGGAAAGACGTGCGCCATATTCTGACCTCGACGGCCGAGAAAATCGACACCGCCAACGGCGGGTATGCCAGGGGATACAGCCTGGAATATGGCTACGGTCGGGTCAATGCCGAAGCGGCCGTTGATAAAGCCCTGAAAAGGAAGGTGCGGAAAAAGAAGTCAGCGAGAAGAGGAAAGTAGCGAGAACCCGACGTAACGTCCCGGCAGATTCACCGTCGCGCGCCCCAGACGAAACTTCGAAGCGCAGACGCTTCGTCGTCGAAGATCTCGAAGACGAGCTTGAGCTTCAGCATAGCCATCAAATGGTGGCTGCGAGCGGTGAGATGGGCCAGCTTCATCACGCCACCCTGCCCGTACACGGCTTTCGACTCCGCGACCATCATGCCCACGCCGGAGCTGTCGATGTAGGTGACGTCGGCAAGGTTGAGGACGATCTTCACTTGACCCTTCTTGATCAGTTCGTCGACGCCCCTCCCCAATTCAAGGTCCCCATCGTCGGCGGTGATTTCTCCCCGAAGGGTCATGACCGTGATGTCCTCAACCTGGCGAACGTCGATTTGGAGCTTGGAGGAAGGCTGCGTCATGGCGGACCTCAGTTTCCGTCGACATTATCGCGGAGCCTTGATGGGTTGGCACTCGAATCGTTCGTTACTCTTCCGGCTAAAGCCGGAAGCCACGAGTGGCGAGCGATATCCGTGGCTTCCGCCTTCAGGCGGAAGTCCGCCGCACGCACGTACTGCCGAGTGACTTCGAAGTCGAACCGTGTGTCGCCGGCAACTGTCACTGTCTGACGCGTCACTGCGTATCCGTCCTTATGCACCTCGACGGTGGCGGTGCCGTCGATTAAGCCAGGCAGACGATAGCTTCCGTCAGCGCCCGTCCTGGTTGACTGCCATCCGCCTCGGACGGGACGCGCGACTACAGCTCCCGCGATGGGCACCCGGCCTGTCGCGGTCAGTTCGTTGACGATTCCTGTCAACGTTGGGCTTCCTGGCGGAACGACCGAAGTCTTGGTCACGCGAAGGCCATCGCTCGTGACCTCGACATCCACTAGCGTCCCAGGGTTGTCGTGTCCATAGTCAACCGTCAGGTACGCGCGTTGTTCGCCGTCCTTGGTGCCGAACCGCACTTCGAACGCACAACCTTCGGGACAAATCCTTCCTTCTATGTAATACAGGCCGCTGACGCGATATCCCGGAAGGCGCGTCCCGTCAGCCGTCCATATCAGTTCGCCGGCCGAATTCAGCTGCAGGATCTGCTCCTGGACGTCGCGCAGGTCAGTTGTCGAGAACCCGGTTGCTGGCTCACGAAACTGGGTCAGCACCACTGCGGGCGGGGGTGCTGGTGCGGTGGGTGGTGGAATCGGTGATCTGCTGGTGGGCAGCCCCAATGTGTCGGAACCCGAGAATTACATCCGGCCAGACCCTGATGAAGAGGAGACCGACAAAGGCGTCGTCGCTGAGGCATGTTTGTCTCCGATCATATGCGGCTATCGCTTCGATACGCCAAAGCTAGCGTTTGCGCAGTACGGGCCGCAACCTGCGTGGTTCATTGGATGGGTTCGCAGGCACTTCGCAGATCTCTAAGGTAAACGTCAGTGGCGCGGATTCCTAACAGGTCAGCGCGCGTCTCATCACAGCCTTTTTCCTCAACTTCGCCTCGGTCTGCGCTGACCAAGGGTCTGATCGCGTATGGTTGGGCACGCGTTTGACTCAAGAACTCACTTCCAACGACGCCACCGGTCGCGTCCTCATCGCCGACGATCAGGCAGACGTGCTGGAGGCCCTCCGCCTGCTGCTGTCGCAGCACGACTTTTCGCTGCAACTCGTGACCTCTCCCGGAGCCGTGCTCGATCAGGTCCGTGCCGCGAGATGGGACGTCGTTCTCATGGACCTCAACTACTCGAGGGACACGACCTCCGGCGCGGAGGGGCTTGCGCTGCTCGCTCAACTTCGCACCGAGCACCGCGATCTTCCGATTGTGGTCATGACGGCATGGGGGAACATCGAGCTGGCCGTCGAAGCCATGAGAGCCGGCGCCCAAAGCTTCGTGCAGAAACCCTGGGACAATCGTCGAGCTCGTCCAGATTCTCGAACGCGAGATCGCCGACGGGCGCGGTGTACATGAAGCGCAGCGAGCAGCACACGCGCGAGCACGCAGGACGCGCTTGTTGATTCAGCGTGCGCTGATTCCAGCAACGCTTCCGATGACACCAGCGGTTCGAGGTCGTCGGAGCCTGGCAGCCCGCTGGAACGCTGGGCGGCGACTGCTACGACGCGTTCGCCTTTCCCCGGACGTCATGGGCCTCTCGATCGCGGATGTCGCTGGAAAAGGGCTGCCAGCCGCGCTTCTCATGTCAAGCCTCCAGGCTGCAGTCCGAGCGTTTGCGCACGATGCGTCGCCGCCGTCGGCCGTGTGCGCAAGCGTCAACCGACTGCTGTGCGGCCAAATGATCGCCGGCCGTTTCGTCACGATGGCGTATCTCCGTCTCGACGCGGCCCGCGGCACCGTCGTGTATGCCAATGCGGGTCACAATCCGCCGCTGCTCGCGCGCCGGAACGGGCTGGTCACGCCTCTGGGGTCCTCCGGCATGGTCCTCGGCGTGTTTCCTGACGCCGAATACCTCGAGAGCCGAACTGCCACTCGCAGAGTAGCGATCGACTCATCCTGTACACCGACGGCATCACCGAAGCGCGAAGCCTCGACGACGAAGAGTTTGGCGAGGAGCGCTTGTCGGCGGCGCTGCTGCGAAATCGGCATCTGAGCGCAGCCGAATTGCACGCCGCCGTGATGGAAGAGGTCACGCGGTTTGCGACCGCTGGCTTCCAGGACGACGCCACGCTGCTGGCTGTCGCGGTGCTTTAGTTCACACGTCGGGGCGCAACTCCGACGCGTAGATCCAACGCGGCGATCAGGAGGGCTCGTTGTGCCGATGTTCATTTCTTTGGCCAGGCGCGCAATCGCCCGGGTGATCGTCATCCCAGCCGCAGCCGTCGACTTCCCCAGCTTCGTCGCAATCTCGTCGGCCGTGTACCCCAGTTCGATACGCCATACGATTACCTGACGGTCCGCGGGTCGAAGCCTGCTCAAAGCGTCGAGAAAAAGGTCAAGTTGCTGCCGCGTGATGACCTCCTCGAGGGGAGATGGCCTCCAATCGGCTGGCTCCGCCAGACCTTCGCCCGCAGGGCCGCGCCGCCGCGACCCTCGAATCAGGTCGCGCACACGGTTGACGACGGCCTGCCGGAGGTAGGCCTGGAGGCCTCCCACTGTTCGATGTTGGAAACGTTTGATCCCTCTGAGGGTTCTCAGAAGAGCATCTTGAACGACGTCTTCAGTGTTCGCGTCGGCCCGAGCGTATCGTGGCAAACGGCCCCGTGCCCATCGGCGGACCGGCGGCAGCGCCCGCTCGATGAGAATCTCGACCGCGCGCTCGTCGCCATCCTGCGCCCGCTCGAGAACATACAGAGTGGAATTGGACAGCTGCTCGGCGTCGGGCGGATCCAGCCGAGTCTTCACGTCGCGGGGACCGGCCGTCGGTTTTTGTCGGGGTCTGGCATCCGGACGCGAGACAATGTGTCCGCGTGATCGGCCGCCAAATCTCTCATTTCTACGTGATTCGAACCCTCGGCACCGGTGGGATGGGCGTGGTCTATGAAGCACAGGATACTCGACTGCCACGATCCGTGGCGATCAAAGTGCTCAAAGAAGAGCTCGCCAGAGATGGGGACGCGATCATGCGGTTCAAGCGCGAAGCGCGGCTCGCTTCGTCGCTGAATCATCCCAACATCTGCACCATCCTGGATGTCAACGACGACGAATCGCAGTCGTTTATTGCCATGGAGCTGCTCGAGGGCGCCAGCCTCAAGGCGCGCTTGCTGCAAGGTCCGGTGTCGCTGGATGAGATGGTCGAGATTACCAGCCAGGTTGCGGACGCCCTGGGCGCGGCCCACGAACAAGGCATCATCCATCGGGACATTACCCCCGGCAACATTTTCCTCAGCGCCAACGGGCTCGTGAAGCTTCTCGACTTCGGGCTGGCCAAGCACTTTCCAGCTTCTGGAACCGACGGGCTGACCGAGGACATGACAACTCTGGGCGTCGTCCACGGCACGCTCCATTACATGTCCCCAGAGCAGCTATGTCGAAACGCAAGTGTCGATTACCGCTGCGATCTCTATGCGCTCGGCGTGGTGCTCTATCAAATGGCGACCGGCGCCCGTCCGTTCGACATCCAACCGAGAAGCGCGCTCATGGCGGCCATCCAACTCCAGCCGCACATTCCATTGCGGCAGCTGGCGCCGCACCATCCACCACAACTGGCGCGGATTGTCGACACGCTCCTGGCGAAGGATCCCCAGGACCGGTACCAATCAGCCGACACGCTACGCGCAGAGCTAGACGCGCTGCGGCGCGGGACCAGGTCCACCGGCCCCAGCGCGAAAGTCCGCGAAGGTGCGAGGTCAATCGCGGTTTTGCCGTTCGACATCATTGGCTCGGCTGACGAGAGGGCGATCGCTCTGCGAGACGGGCTGGCAGCGGAGATCGGGAGCCGTTTGAGCCGGCTCGAACATCTGAGAGTCGCGCCGCGAACCTCGATCCGAGCCTTAGAGGGCCATGCCGTGCGAGAGATCGGCCGGCTGTTGAGCGTGGATCTCGTCATTGAGGGAACGCTGCAACTTGCCGTCGACCGCGTGCGAGCCACTGCCAGCGTCGTCGATGCCGCGCGCGAGAGGGTGGCTCTGCCATCGTTCACGATTGACCGTGGCTCTGCCGACCCCTTGACCACGCAGGACGAGATTGCTCGGGAAGTGTGCGAAGGCGTTGCCGACGCGCTCGCCCTTCCACAGGAGAAACGCTATCCGCAGGATCCGGAGGCCTACCACGCGTTCAAGCGAGGCCAGCACCTCTGGAAGTCGTGCTTCGCCGGCGGCTGGCGCCCCGCGATCGAGCACTTTCAACATGCGATCGACCGCGACCCGGGGTTCGCGCCGGCGCACGTGGCGCTTGCCAGCGCCTACAACTTCCTGGGTTTCTATTCGCTGGTAAAGCCCAACCTGGCGTTTGCCGTCGCGCGCCGGTCAGCGGAGCGTGCCTTGGCGATCGACCCCTCGCTCGGGGCTGCCTGCGTGGAAGTGGCGCTGGCCAAGTTTGGTGGCGACTGGGACTGGGAGGGCGCCGAAGAGGCGTTCAGGCGCGGCATCGCGCTGGATGCTCAGAACCCGCTCGCCCACGTGCATTACTCGTGGCTGCTGATGCTGCTGGGTCGCGAAGATGCCGCCTTTGCCGAGGCGCAGCGCGGGCACGCGCTCGCCCCATCCTCGCGGCTCGTCGCTAGCGCACGGGCCCAGACGATGTATAACGGCGGCCGCTACGACGAGGCGATTGAACTGTGCAGCGAGTGCTTGCGATTCGACCCGACGTATGTGTTCGCGGTTCAGATTCGCGGGCTCTGTTACCTGGCCAAGGCCATGCCAGGCTCCGCTTTGCAAGACTTGGAGCAAGCGGCTTCGCTCAGCCAGCGAACCCCCTTCTATCTTGGGCTCCTCGGATACTGCTATGGGGAGTTTGGCATGCGGGCTGAAGCGCTCGGTCTCATTGAGGAGCTGAATCATTTGGGGCCCGACACCTATGTTGCGCCACAGTGCTACGTGTACATCTATGCGGGTCTGGGCGAGAAGGAACGCGCGATGGAGTATCAGGAGAAGGCGTATGAAGATGGCGCTTCACCGTTCAACTACCTGACCCCGTTCATCCGCCGGTTGTACGCGTTGTCGCCCCAGCACAAAAAGCGATTGGATCAGATGCGGCTCGTGCTGTGAAAGTGACGTCACAGGTAACTCCACCACCAGGACTTCCGCCTGAAGGCGGAAGCCACGCGAAATGGTTGCGACACGCGATGTTTGTTGTGCCTCGTGGCTTCCGGCTTTAGCCGGAAGATCGACGCGCGCTACCGAATCAACTGATACACGTCACTAACGCACCACGATCGGAGGTTCGATCAATTCGACCGCCATGCGAGCGTCCGGCACGTAACGCGAGGCTGTGTGATCGGCGGGCCCCCGGCTGCGCCAGCGACGCGGCACGCGCTCGATCTTGATCGGCCAGATGGTCAGAATGCCGCGGCGGTCGATGTGGAGCCGGAGGAAGTGCTTGTAGTCTTCGATCCGCAGGCCGCTGAACGCTTCTTCGCTGTGCCGGCCGAACACGTTGAGTGAGATCAACAAATACAGACCGACGACGAGCGAGCCCACGACCCAGCCGCCGGCAAAGATTGCGCCGGCGGCCGTCACTGCGCGCAGGAAGCCGTCGGGGGGACCAACCGCTCGGCGAGAGCGACCGCCCCCCACCCGACGTAGAACGTCGCCGCGAAGTGTGCGACCGCATGGGTGAGCCCGCCGATGGCCCGATACGTTCTGCTGTGTGTGTCGGTGAAGGCCAGAAAGCACATCACCACGCCAATCGTCCAGAGCGCGAGCCCCGGGTGGTCGCCAAAGGCATCCAGCGTCACTCGGAGCGCCCGCAACGGCGTGGTCGGCACCGCAACGTCGACAGCGGAGCCCACGAGCCAGCACGTGAGCAGATAGAACGTCGCCGGCACGATGCCGAACCGTGGATTCTTGAACGGGAAAAGGAGGTTGCCCCAGGCGAGGCGGGCGGACCGTTTCATGTCGGGATACGTGGCCTTCACTCCGAAGCTGCGAGCCTTCGCCGTGTCGGTGACGGCCTCCTCGACGAGCAACGAGAAGTCGTCCTCGTGTGTGGGGTGCAGAAAAGCGCCTCCACCACCGGTTGTGATCTTCTGCACGGGCTGCGCCGTGCCAGCGGACTCGGCGGTCTCCTCATGGCGGCGATAGTGGTGCAGGTCGCCGGCGAGATACACCTTTACGTCGATACCGCGCCTGGCAAACACCTCCTCGCGCAGGAAGATCAGGTCCGTCTCATCGAACACGCGATCCATGTTCCGGTACTTTTCGGCGTGCACCCAGACCGGCAGCGACAGGCAGAGGATCACTTTGTCCCCCGCTTTCATGTAGCGGGCGGCAATCTCGCGGAAGTGCTCCATCTGCGGCACATCCAAGTCGCTCTGAAGTTGACCGTCGCTGCCGACCAGCCACCACCCGTGAGGCAGCTTGAGGACGAAGTAGCTCCGCCGCTGCCGTGTCCACCACCCGGCAAAGCGTCGACCGCCGATGTCCGAGCAGAAGAGCCGCGTGAAGGACGACAGCCCGTCGTACCAGTCGTGGTTGCCGGGCACGGCGTACACGTGGGGACGTTCGGCCGGCACATCGTCGCCGAACGCAGCGGCGTACGGGGCCACGAGTCGGCGCTGGTACTCTTCTCGGCTTGCGGTCGGATACACTTCGTCGCCGCCGAAAATCAACAGGTCGGCGCGAGGCAGATCGACGGTCCCCTCCGGACCCACGACCTGCAGCGAACGTTGGGCGGCGGCGTACGCAACGGCATAGGTCGGATTCCACCCATCGCCGGTGTCGCAGACGAAGTCGATCCAGAGTTCGTCGCGCGCTCGATCTTTCATGGGCTGCGGGCCGCGCCCGCCATCCCGGTAGTGAATCGTGTGGTCGTAGTACTCCTGGCGTCGCGCGGCGAGCGCCTGCACGATGCGCCGGTCGCTGCGCTCGCCGACGAACAATGACACCAGGCTCTTCAACCCGGTCGAGCAGAACTGCACCGGGTCGTACCACCCGACCATGGGCATACGCTCTTCCGTCCGCGCGCCATGCCAGGCCAGAGGGAAGAACTCGGTCTTGCGGGCCAGCCGTCTGGCGATGGGGATGGCACTTTCCTGGTGCCCGGTCTCTGGTGGAACCATCTCGTTGGGGGTCCTAGCTCTTCCAGCGGTTTGAGGCGGAGCTTCGCTAGTTTCAGAGCTCGACGTAATCCTCCTCGACGATTGCGTTGCTTCGTGCGCCGAGCCGCTCCAACAGCTCGGTAATGATGGCCGCCTTGTCCTGCGCATCACGCCTCGACCACGTGCGGGACTTTACTTCGAGGAAGTAACCCTCGGCGGCTGGGTTCAGCAGGCGATCGATATGCACCCAGAATTGGGCGCCACGATATCCAACCCGCCAGCGCCGGCGGTCCTTCTCGATTTCGCGCTCTCTCTGCGGTTTGAAGTACTCACGGTAAAAGCGGGGCGAGTGCGTCGCCGGCGCCAAGTACCGAGAGCGAAACAGCAGCACCGCGCCAAACGCCGCTTCTCGGGACGGACCGGTCAGTGTCAGCCGCGACCGAGCGTTCGTGACGGCGTTCTGTTCGTCCAGCACCTCGTCTTCCCGGTACCGTAAGCGTCCCTGGCTTGGATCGGCGAAGAAGAAATACGTGTCGTACTGGTGGTAGTGCACGGCACGAATAACGGTAATTTCCTCGCTGGCCAGGGCCTGCAGCACGCTTTCAGCCGATTCGAGGCGAGCCTTGACCTGGACCTCGAAGCTCTCCTGCTCCGCGGCGCCGCCGATGGCGATCAGCTTCTGCAAGACACTTTGCTCGCGTTGTATCAGGAACCAATCGATTCTTCGTGCCAGGTCGCCGGCTTGTGCCCGGAGTGCGGGTTCATCGAGGGTGAGCAGACGACGCTCGCGCATCAGCCAGCGACCGTCGCACATGACATCGACCACGTCGGACGCCTTCGACGCATAGACCAGCTGGGCGTAGATGGCATTTGGATCGCGGCCGAATCGCGGCACGTTGTGCGACTGGTCGAGGTCAACGACAATGAGATCGGCGCGCTTGCCCGGCTCGAGCGAGCCGGTGAGGTCGCCAAGATGCACGGCGCGCGCGCCAATGCGCGTGGCCATGGCCACGGCCTGACGCGCTGGCAGCGCCGTGGGGTCCCCGGAAGTGCCTTTGGCGAGGAGCGCCGCCAGTCGCATCTCCTCGAACATGTCGAGATCGTTGTTCGAAGCGGTGCCGTCGGTGCCGACGCCGACGGCGATGCCCAGATCGAGCATCGCCGTCACCGGTGCCACACCTGATCCCAGCTTCAGATTGCTCGTTGGATTGTGTGCGACCCCGGCGCCGGACTCCTTGAGCGTCCGGATCTCTCCCTCGTCCACGTGCACGCAGTGGGCCGCCAGCACCCGCGCGTCGAACAGCCGCTGTTTCTTGACCCACGGCACGACCGGCATGCCATGCTCGCTCCGGGACTGCTCGACCTCGAACGCCGTTTCCGCCAGGTGAATGTGCAGCGGCACATCGAATTCGCAGGCCAGCTCTGCGCACGACCTGAGAATTTCCGTGGTGCAGGTGTAGGGGGCGTGCGGTGCGACCGACGGGAGGATCAGTGGGTGCCCCTTCCAGCGCGCGATGAATTCGCGGGCACGGGCCAGGGCGTCCTCGAAGCTGGCGCGCGTCAGGCGACGGAAACTTGAGCACCGTCTGGGCACAAAGCGCGCGCAGACCGGTCGCCGCCGTGGCTTCGGCCACGGCTTCTTCGAAGTAGTACATGTCTGCGAAACACGTTGTGCCGGACCGAATCATTTCCGCGCAGGCAAGCCGTGTCCCGAGCGCGACGAAGTCGGGCCGCACGAACTCGCGCTCGACCGGCATCATGTATCCCATCAGCCAGACGTCGAGGCGCAGGTCGTCGGCCAGTCCACGAAGGAGCGTCATCGGTGCGTGGGTGTGCGCATTCACAAACCCCGGCATCACCACTCGCCCTTTGCAGTCAACGGTCTCTCGCGGTTCGAACTCCGCCTCGACGTCGCCAACGGCGACAATCGCGCCCGCGTTGATGGCGACCGATCCCGGCGCGTGCACCTTGAACTGTTCGTCCAGCGTCAGGACGTGCGCGTTGGTGAGCAGGAGGTCGCAGGGCGTACGCGCGTTCATCGGCGCAGTGTAGCCTGCGCGGGGACCTCGCGGGATGTCAGGTGTTGCTGGGGTTGACGAAATGCACTCGCACTCATCACCTCCAGAACACAACCGGAACGATAATCACGGCGGTCGCGATGATGGCTCCAAGCCAGTAGAAGAACAGCACGAAGACCGTGTGCACCAACGCACGAATCACGGTGCCGCCGTAGACCACGCGGAGCGCGACGACCATGTAGATCACGGCGAACGCCACGGTGCCAATTCCCAGCAACGCCGATACGGCCTCGTTTCCAGCCAAATAGCTGATGCCCACGCTCAGAGCCTGGACGCCAAAGAACGCGGCGAACACATGCAACGAAAAAATCAAATGATGCGGGTACTGGTGTTCCGATCCACGTCGAACGCGCGACAGCAGCCATCCGAAGATCGGGATGAGGACAAACATTGCGCGAGGGATCCACGTGGTCAGCGCCTCATTCGCCGTTCGTCGCATGTCCTGTTCACTCGCAAACCCCAGCTCTTGAACCGCTTGTCGGGCTTCTGCGTCGGTGTCTCCGGTGAGGCGAAGGTTGAAGTTCAATGGCGAGACGCCCGTCAACGAGACGATCGCGAAGTAAACCACGCTGAAGACCAGGTAGAGTCGATTGGTCAATCCACGCGACTCGCCGACCCCGGAAGTGTTCCGTTGTGAGGAAGCCCGGCGCGAAGAACAGGTGCCGGACGGAGCGGACGATTCGCCCGTCGAGATCGGAGATCTCGCGCGCGACTTCGCCGACGACTTCACCCAGCGTCGGGTCGAGCGGCCGATTCTGCTGGCCGCAGTCTCCGCAAAACCGGCCCCGCAGGACGGCGCCGCAGTTGTGACACCCGGTGGGCGGATCGAGCGCGATGCTCATGCGAGAAGGGGCTCTATGCGCCTCTGGCCGCTGGCTGTCAGCCCTTTGTCGCCGTCAATCGTTCGTGATCTGCGGTGAGAGGCTCGCCTCGCGTATCTTGGTAAAGGCTTCCGTCCACGCGTCGTGCACCGGATCCTTCGCGTAGCGATCTGCGGCGGCCTGGTTTTCGAACTCGATCACGAATGCGTCGTGATAGCCCTGCGGTTGCACGCGGAGGGCCTTGGTCCAGACGTTCTTGATACCGGGGATCTTCGCGGCCATCTCTTTCACGCCGTCGAGGACTTGCTTCTTATCGGCCGCCGATACGCCCTCTTTCCACTGGATCACCGACACGTGAATGATTGTCTTCGGCGTACCGAAACTGTTTTGCGCGACGAGCCAACCGGCCGTCGCGCTGAACGACATGAGCGTGGTCACCACAGCAATGCGAATCAACGTCGCCATCGAAGGATCTCCTGCACAACGATTACCGGCTGACTGGGTTGCCGCGATTGCCCTGAATACTACCCGGTAATGCGACGGCCCCGCCTGAAGCGTAATCCCATGGGAATCCCACGAATCTCCTACCGAATTCACCCAGTCGGGCCGTCTAGATTACTGACATCAGGACGACCTCGACATGAGCCTTAAACCTCGGAGCCCTGGTCAACCCGCCGCCTGGGCTGGTGACCGCCATATCCTGGTTCCACCCGACATCGTCGCGGTTCGGCGGCAGTCGCCAGTGCGCGCGCGCAAGCGGACCCCGTGGCGCCAGCGACCCGAAAGCGAGGCGACCACCCGTGGGGGCGGCCGCGAATGGTTCAGCGACCAGCTCTTCGTTGAAGCGCGTCAGCCCGAGATTCGAGCGGCCTGCGGCACCTCGATGACGGCGCACGCCAGTTGCTTGATCGGCCTGGTTGTCGTCGCCCTCTCGCAGTCAAATCCGTTGCCGCCAGTCCGAGTTGGCCCGTCACTCGCGATGCCGGCGATGGTCGCCATGCTGCCGGTCTTAGGGGTGGCGTCGACTCCCGAAGCAGCGACGCGCGCCGCCGCGCCCTCCGTCCCCAAGGTCGCGGCCACGCCCGCACCGCCGCCGCCCCCTCCACCTCTCGCCGCCGCACCGGTACCCGCGCCGCTCGAGGCACCCTCGGACGTTGCGCCCGAAACCGGGAACGAGGGCGGGGCAGAGGGGGCCGAGAACGGGGTGCCGGGAGGAATCGAGGGGGGAGTCGGCGGTGGGGCTGTCGGTGGTGTGGCTGGCGGACGCTTCGAAGGAGGATCGGGCTCTGGCACAGGATCAACGGGAGCATTGCGCCTGGGCCCCGGTATCCAGCCGCCGCAGAAGATCAAAGACGTAAAGCCGGTCTATCCGGCGGGGGCGCTCTCCGACCAAGCGCGCGGCACCGTTGTTGTGGAAGCCACGGTCGGCGTCGACGGGAAAGTGGCAGGCGCACGGGTGATTCGTTCGATCCCTCAGCTTGATGAGGCCGCCCTCGAAGCGGTTCGCCAGTGGGAATTCCTGCCGGCGCGGATGAACGGTGCGCCCGTCGCCGTCATCATCACGGTCGTCGTCAACTTCGCCATCTTCTGAGGGCCTCTGGCATGAGCAGCAGCGGACCCTCCCAGATCGTTCCGCAAGGCAATGCTGAGGACGCTTGTGTGTGCGATCGTCCTCGTGGTGCTGCCCCGGTTGGCTGCGGCATCGCCCGGTCGAAGCAGCGAGGATGTGCCGGTTCCCGGTGGCTTGACCGCACTGGCTCGCGCGCTCGGAATCGAGGTTCCTGACCGTGCACGATGCATCACCGAGGTGGTGCGTCTCGTGTACGAGGATCCCAGACTACGCCGCGACGCGAAGGACTCGAGGGCTCTCCGACTTCTCGCATACCTCAGGGCGCAGGTCCGGTGGTGCCGCAGGTGCCGCAGGTGCTGCAGGCACTGCCGCTCGCGTCCGAGTACGTGCCGATGCCGTTGTCCGCAGCGGTTTGGAGTCAGGCGGTGTTTCGACGACCCGTGATGCCCACCGAACTCTTCGCGGCCGTGATGTCTGACCCGGCGGCGGCGCTGGTCGCCCACGGTCTCGCTGCATTGGACGATGAGACGCTGGGGTTCTTGGCTGATCACCCTGCCCTGGTCACCTGGCTTTATGAGGTGGGCGCACCTGTCTTTGCTACGCTCACGGCTCACCTTCGCATTCACGACGGTCGTGTGGTGCCGCCGGGTGGCCCAGTTGCAGTGCCGTTGTGGGAAGCGGTTCTGAATGTGAGCGCCAGTCAGCCCGAGGCGTTCGTGCGCCAGCTAATCGGGAGAAGCGAAGGGCGGCTCGCGTTCCTCTACGACGTCATTGGGCACCTCGATCCATCCCGCGCCGCGTTTGCGCTTGGTTCCTGGATCGAGGACCGAGGAGTCCGGGCCGAGCGTTTCCGAGCGCTCGTTGCGGTGGCGACCTCAGCCCACCCCGAGTGGGATGTCAGGGCATACCCGTTCGCGCGGCCGTGGCATGACCTCATGTCGATGTTTTCTCGCGTGCGTGTGGATCCGATGGGGGCGCCCAGCTTTCCCGCCTCGCGGGCGTTCTGGACTCACGCGTTCGAGGCCTCCAATCCGCCACGCGATTCTGCGGGCGCACACGAGCGACTCGACAGCAGCCGAGTGATTGACGCGGCCTGGCTCGCGGAGGCCGTGGTGTTGGGGCGCCTGCAGCGTCGATCCGATCGGCACGATCAGTTCGCGTTCGGCCAGCGGGCGTTCGCCAGGGCGGATCCTGCGGCATTGCCCGACGCGCTCGTGTCCGTGGCCGCGTTTCCATCAAACCGGATGTTGATGCTGACGCTGGAACGCATCGGCGTCGCGCGACCTGCGGTGTACGCCGCCCTCGCCCGCCACGCGCAACGGCTTTCGATGCTCAGCGTTGAACGTGGGCCTGCCGCGCTCGCGCAGTTCCAGGGCGCGATTGCCATGCTCGATCGCCTGGTGCGGGTGAAGAGGATCGATCCAGCTCAGGCCGAGGCGCTGCTGGGCTCGCTGGCAGCCGTGCCGATCGATGCGGAACGAGGGTACCTCGGCGCCATGGCGCCGTGGCTGCAAGACCAGCTTGGCAGGGCCCTCGGTGGTGCGCCGAATTTCGATGAGGTTGTGATCGAAGCGCTGGCCGGTGCGCGCGAGTCGCTGCCACCGAGCCGCGTGTCGTGGGAAGGGCAGCCCCACGTGTTCGATCTCGTGACGTCTGAAACTGAGCGCCTTCGCCGACTCCGCACCACCGAACGCGACTTCTCGGTCGATGCCGCGCTCGACCTTCACCGCGCCGCGCAGAAGGTGGCTGCGCGGGGTCTCTTGGAACAGGTCGATATCGGGCTGGCCAAGTCGCTGCTGTCATTGGCGTATGCCGCCGAATGGAATTCACGTGGTGGCGCCGCGAAGTTGCACGACGTGTCGCAACGACACGACTTTGGATTCGGCTGGATGGCTCGTGACCGACGCACGCGTCAAGCCTGGGCGCTGCCGAAACTGGTGTCGAACCCTGGCGTGCCCTGGCACATCGAGGGCGCGGCTCTTGGTCTCGACATTGCGCTCGCGCCGCTCGCCCTGCGCCGGATCAACCGTGATGCGCTGGCGACTGCTCCCTCGATGAACTCGCCAGAGCGTGAGACGTTCGTCACGAGCCTGGCGCTGATGAATCCTTTCACCCTGCAGGACTCCGCGCGTGATGCCATCGCGGGCGCCGTTGGCCGCGGTCAGCGCCGCGTGGCGGCGCTCGGCCCGGCCAGTCCCGACCTCAACGCCGTGGTCCGTGAAACCGCTATGGACGGGTGGCGCGCGCGCGCGCTCGGCTGGACCGTGACTCACGACCCGCAGCGCGTGGCCTCGCTGTTCTCGATGACCGATCTGCTCCATCTGGGCGGCGGCGGCGACCTCGATCTGAACCACTGGGGAATGTCTGCCGTGAACGTGACCGGGTGTATCTGCCTCCAGATGCCACTGCCTGGTTTCTGGGCCACGCGAGTCGGGCGGCCACATCTTGGTTTGCTCGCGACGACCGTCGCCGACCTGAATTTGCACGTGGTCGTCACCCTGCGCGACCTGGGGTTGCCGGCGGCGCTTGCCAAGGCGGTCCTCGCCTCCGCAGTTCAGGAGTATGTCGATCAGGTGTCACCGTCGAATCCGGATGATTGGCTGACCTTCATTCGAGGCGCGCAGAGCGTTTCGCGGGAGCGCATTGAAGACTATGTCGCGGCGGCGACGTTCAATGGGCCGCTGGCACTTGAACCCATCAGCCGTCGGGGGCGCTGATCATGTTCACACGCACACTGTTGACCCTCGTCCTGGCCACGACGTCCTATGCCTCGACGACACCGCAGGTCGAAATCCTTTCGCCGGTCGATGGATCGATCGTCACCGGCGCCACGATGCTGCGGGCGAAGGTGGAGCCGTCGAGCCTCGCATCGAGCGTAATGTTCTTCGCCGATGGCATCCAGGTGTGCACGACGACGAAGCCTCCCTTCGACTGTGAGTGGGATGCCGGCCCGTCGATCGCCGCGCACCACGTTCGCCTGGTCGTAACCCTGTCCGCTGGCGGGCGCATCGTGCGTAACGCCCGCACCACGGAGATTGCGTTCGCTGAGACGGTTGACGTCGATGCCGTTCAGGTGACGGTCTCGGTGACCGATGACCGCGGCCGGTACGTCAAGGGACTGCCGCAGTCCGCGTTTCAGATCAAAGAGGACGGTCAACCGCAGAAGATTTCGCAGTTCTACGCCGAAGGCGCACCGCTCGAGCTCGTGGTCGCGGTCGACAACAGTGCGAGCATCAGGCCCGCGATCCAGACCCTGAAACGCAGCGTCTCGACCTTCCTGGCCGCCGTGCCCCCCCGCGATCGCGTGACGCTCCTCGGCTTCAACGAGGACGTGTTCGTGATCGCGCGCAGGACGGCTGATTTGACTGAACGGCTGCAGGCCGTGGAGCGATTGACGGCTTGGGGATCAACGGTTTTGTATGACGCCATCCTGCTTGGCGCCGAAACGCTGGAGTCACAACCAGGCCGGAAGGCCCTCGTCGTCTTTACGGACGGCGAAGATCAAGGCAGTAACGCGACGTTTGCCGAGGTGGAGCGGTTGCTGCAGGGAAGCGACCTCGCCCTTTACATGATCGGTCAAGGTCAGGCCGTGACCAGCAAGGCCGCTGACGACGCTCATGGAACGCCTGTCGCGTCCGACGGGTGGCCGCGCCTTCTCGACCGACAGCATCAGCGCGCTCGACGATGCGTTCCGTGAACTGCTCGACGAGTTGTCGAATCAGTACGTGCTCGCGTATCAACCGACCAACGCCGCGCGCGATGATACCTGGCGCGAGATTTCGGTGACCGTCGACGGACATCGCCAGGTTCGGGCACGACAGGGGTACCGCGCTCCTGCGCGTCGCGCTAGTGAACCGGGGCGGTCAGCGGAGAAGTTGATTTCACTGATGACAACGCTCGAAACCTGACCGACAATCTGACCGGATGCCCGCCGAAATCATCTTGCGAGGCTCGTTTATCGCCGGGTACACGCTGGTGGACGCCCGCACCGACACAGCCGTCTCCGACGTCTTCGCGCAGTTGCAGCATGCGTTGACTGCGGCACTCCATATGGGTGCCACAGCGATCTGGCAGCAGAATCTCGACGGCCGCGGGCACGCGATGGGACCGCCAACCCTGCTGGTCAGACCAATCCGCTAGGCCCGAGCAAGTTGCTTGGAGCCTGACGACGATCAAGCCGCAGTTGGCGCGCGCAGTTCAAACCTGCCTAACGTGCGGCGATAATCCACACGCATGCCAGCATCCGACGGATCCGCTTGGCGCACCCAGAGGCCGGCGCTTGCCTTTTTCAGTGGCGCGCTGGCGACGGCCGCGTTCCTGACGCCTTTGTGGGCAGCCGAGCCGGATCGCATGTCGGGCTTCCTCCTGCTCGGCGGCGTCGGCGCCGAGTTGATTCACAGTTTCCGACTGAGAACTTCTGCCGACCAGAGGGCCGCCTGGGCAAGCGCTGCCCTCACGTTGCTGCTCGCGCTGGTCCTCCTCAATACGTCTTGGCTCGCCGCCACCGCACTCGCAATCTTCGTGGCGGCGCCGTTCGCGCTCGACGCGCTGAGACGAGGCGGCGCGGCCCTGCGGCAACTCACCCGAGGGCAACCCTTTCAGCGCGACGCCGCGTCGGCGCTCGCGAATCTGGCAGCCTTGGCTGGCGTGCTACTGGTCGAACGATACGCGTTGAACTGGCTGGTCGGCGTCGCAGCGGGAGTTCGCCTGGCGGCGGTGACGGTCAACGTCATGACTGCGCCGTCGTACTCCCAGCACGACATCGACGAGAGCGTCATCGGCGATATTGGCCTCGATCGTCCGGAGCTGGCCGAAACCGCCGCGCGACTGCAGGCGGCGGAGGACAATCGAGCGTCCGCCGATCGCGGGTGGATTGCTGCGCTCCTGGCGGTGTTGTTCGTCATTCACGTCAGCCGCATGGGCTTCGATAAATCGGCCCTCGGCATCCTCTCCCCACTCGTCGCGGTCATGGGAGACATCGCCGTGGCACTCGCCCTCGCCTACTTCGTGATTGTCCCGGTGCGCCTCGTGACCCGTCGCGTAACCCGCTTTATCGAGCGGGCGGCGTGGCAGCGCGTGCTCGATAGTCCGGCGACGGGGCTTGCGGCGTGGACACGGCGCGCGACCCGCTGGTGGCTGGAGTCGCGGATGCGATTCGCCATCCGCTTACGCTCCACACGCTACTCGCTGCCGTCGGCATTTGGCCGCGGTCTCCAGATCGGATTGCCCCTGGCAGCCGTCATCGTGGCCTCCGTCCCGTTCTGGGGTATGAGCTGGTATTTCGACACCGAGAATTGGGCTGCGGGTGCCTGGAACTCGTGGGCCGCGTCGCGCACCGACACGTGGCGCGCGGCGATGGTGCGCGCGGTTGTCGACTCCGGCCAAACAACGCTCGACGAACACGGTTTCATGGTGATGCCGCCAAATCTTGCCGGTACCGAGCCCTTTTCGTTCGTCGTGATCGGTGACACCGGGGAAGGCGACGCCAGTCAGCAGGTGTTGAAGGATTCGCTCCTCCGGGCAGTAGGCGCCGACGATGTCCGATTCGTCGTGATTGCCTCCGACGTCGTGTATCCCACTGGAGCAATGAAAGACTACGAGTCGCGGTTCTGGCTCCCGTTCAAAGGCGTAACCAAACCGGTCTATGCGATTCCGGGGAATCACGACTGGTACGACGCGCTCGAGGGATTTGCCGCCACGTTCTTTCAGTCGGATGCCGCTCGAACCGCCATGCGGGCCCGCATCGAAGCGGACGGTGGCCTTTCCAGTACCACGGACGCCAGAATTGAGGAGTTCATCCAGCGAGCCGACTTCCTGCGGCGCCAGTACGGCGTTCCCACGGGGGCGCAGCACGCGCCGTTCTTCCAAATCCAAACGCCTTCTTTCGCGCTTTTGGCGGTCGACACCGGCGTCTTGCGCGGCGTCGACCCCGAGGAGCTTACGTGGCTTCGCGCCGCGCTCTCGGCGGCACGTGGCAAGCTGGTGATGGTCGTGCTTGGCCACCCCTTCTTCGCCGGCGGCCATGACGTAGCCCGGGACGATGAAGAGTTCATGGCGGTGCGCGAGCTTCTGCGTGCGCATGCTGTCAATGTCGTGATGGCGGGTGACACTCACGATCTCGAGTACTACCGCGAGCGCCTCGACGAAGGAGCAGGGCACTTCACCGTGCACCATTGGGTGAACGGCGGGGGCGGCGCTTACTTGAGTTTTGGTACGGCCCTGGCGTGGCCCGACGTACCCGACACCGCTGAGTGGGCGTACTATCCACGCCGGGATGACGTCGTCGAAAAGATTCAGGCCTATACTCCCTGGTGGAAGTGGCCCGCCTGGGTCTGGACGCACAACTTCGGGGCGTGGCCCTCGTCGGCCGAGTGGTTGTCAGCGATGTTCGATTACAACGTGGCGCCCTTCTTCCAAAGCTTCGTTGTCGTGACGGTCGATCCTGTCGCGCGCCGCATCATCATCCGGCCATGGGGAATCCGCGGCCCTCTCAGGTGGAACGACATCGAGCGCTCGGGAGCGCTGGTGGTGCCCGGCGCGGCGGCGGACGGCGTGGTCGAGTGGGTGGTGCAGTAGTGTCACCTTGCAGATGCGCCTCGAGCTAGGTAGTCTGTCTGCACGATCCGAAACCAAACCGACCCCAGCGCTGGTTTCAAGGCCGCCCCCGGCAGACGATCCACGCTCGCGCTCCCTTCTGATGTGTGCATGGAGGTGGGAACATGATCCGATCAGTGGTCAGCCTGTCATTGGCGTCGGCGCTTGCAGTCGCGTGCTCCCAAACCAGTCCCCCACCAGCGGCGACGCCAGCCACGGCGTCGGCAGCACCAGGCGCCGCGGCGACGCAGCCCCAAGCGACAACACAGCCACCATCAGGCGCAACCCAACCTCCGCCCTCGGCTGCGCAGCCTTCAGCCCCTGCGGAGCGAGCGCCGGCGCCGGCGCCCGCTGCGCCGCCAGAGCCCCCGGCGCCCAAGTTTCGCGAAGTGACGATTCCGGAAGGAACGTCGCTCAGTGTGACGGTGACGACCCCGGTCGCGTCCGATTCGAGCAAGGTCGAAGATCTCGTCCAGGGAACGCTGGCCAAGCCCATCGTCGTATCCGGAACAACCGTGGTGCCCAGAGGCTCTGAGCTGACTGGCTCGGTGATCGAAGCGACCCAATCAGCACGCGTGAAGGGCCGCGCAGCGATCGCGTTTCGATTCGATCGCATCAGCGTGCGCTCGGAAAGCCACCAGATTCAAACCGCACGCGTAAGACGAGAGGCCGCGTCAACCAAAGGCAAGGATGCCAAGAAAATCGGGATCGGTGCCGGGGTTGGCGCCATCATCGGCGGCGTTGCCGGCGGCGGGTCCGGTGCGGCGATCGGTGCCGCCGTGGGCGGTGGCGCCGGGACCGGAGCGGTGCTGGCCACGCGCGGCAGCGAAGTGGAGCTGCCAGCCGGCACGACCATCACGACGCAGTTGCAGAAACCGCTGACCGTGCTGGTGCCGATCAAGCCGATCGAATAGCCTCCAGTAATGGTCTCGTCAATGGCGAACCTTTCGCGTTGACGAATCTCTCCGCCAAGTCCTGACTATTTCGCCAACTTCATGATCGCGCAGGTGACGTGGGCCTGCGCGTCAAATGCCCTCCGTCCGGCAAAATCGATTGTCGTCGAAGATATTGCCGGTGCTGTTGGCGTCCTGAAACGCATCAACGTTCCTGGTTGGCGCACGCGTGTTTCTGCCGAACCGCATTCAACGACGAATTTTCGAAGTAGAAGCCGAGCACGTGGTTCTTCTTCGCGATGTTATCAAAGAGGGTGTTGCTCGGCGATCTTCGGAGATCGAATCCGCCAAAGCCGTTTCGGTCGGCCGTGTTGTCTTCCAGGATGTTCGAGACGCTGGAGTCGATCAGACTGAAGCCGCTCGATCGCATTATGATTCGCGACATTGCTCTGAATGCCGGTTGTGAGACGAGGCATTCAGCGCGATACCAAAAACGCCGTTGTCGTTAGCCGTGTTGTCGGTCAACGTGTTGTTGTCGGACCCGACGTGAATCTCGAACCCGTTCCGGCCATTGTGGTTCGCCGTGTTTCCGGTAAACGCGTTGCCGCTGGACGCTCCGGGTGCAAAGCCGGCGAACGTATTGTGATTGGCGGTGTTCCCCACGAACTGGTTCGCGCCAGAAAACGCGAGAGCGAAGCCGAAGTCGTTGTGAGTTGGCGGTGTTGCCCATGAAGATGCATTGTTCGATGCCTGGAACAGGAAGATTCCGTGAACGAACCCGCTGACGCTGACAGTTCTTGACGGTCACACGGGTTCTTCCGTCCAGGAGGATGCCCATATTCAAGCCCCCGCCAGAAATCGTGTGTCCGTTGCAGTCCAACGTGACGCCATCAGCGGCGATCACGACATCGCCATGGTGGGTCTCAGACAACGACGTGTCGGTCGACACGGTCAGCGTGCCGTTCGTATCCGCGAAGGCAGGTGCGCTGACGAGCAGAATCGCGACTCCACGAAGGACCGTTCCCAAGAGCGCGACGAGCATCGACTGATGAATACGCATTGCGTTTCTCCTCACGACGCGCCCTCGGGCTACACCCTGAGTGCGTCGTTCAGTAAGCGCGAAGACAATGGGCTGCTTGAACTTCCGCGAGCAGCCAATGAGCAAAACAGTGCAGACATGACTCACGACGGTGCATGGGTGTCGTGTATGGTGGCCCCTGGTGCAAGCAAGATGCCGCACGCCCGCGCGCCGGTTTTGCATATCACCAGCGCTCCGATGGCACCGGACCGAATGACTTTCTTGGATGGCGAATGACGGTTTTGACTTGCGGAAACCCAAAAGGGCATCTACGACCTGGACGACGTGTTGCCGCCGTGCGAGATTACCCGCGCGTCTGCAGATTCGGGGCGATTCATGATTTCGTCAACGGCAGCGCACAGCGCGTGAAGTAGAGTCCTGTGCACTTCCTGGACGCGCGCGCTCGAGGCTTCCGCGACATTCACATGAATATCGGCCGCCTGGCCGACTGGTCCGCCATCGCGTCCTGTGAGGGCAATCGTGGTCAGGCCGCTGTTTCGGGCTGCGACCAAGCCCAGTTCCACGTTACGTGATCGGCCACTTGTCGAAATACCGAGTGCGACGTCCCCTCGCCGACCTAATGCTTTGACTTGCCGCTCGAACAGCACGTCGTAGCCATAGTCGTTCGCGATTGCCGTCAGGATGCTCGTGTCGGCCGTTAGCGCGATCGCTGGTAAGCCCGGGCGTTCGCGCTCAAACCGTCCCACGAGCTCGGCCGCGAAGTGCTGCGCATCGCCGGCACTCCCGCCATTGCCGAACGACAGAACGGTCGCATCGCGGCGCAGCGCGTCAGAGATTGCGGTGGCGGCCGCGACGACACTTCCCAGATCGCCCGCCGCAAATTTTTCATGAGCGGACGCTGCCGCCGTGACGACCGTGCGCACCATGGTCAGTAGGTCGCCGTGTAGCACGTATCCTCCGAATGACAGCTTGACTGCTTACCAGCCAACGTGATGATGACGCACGCAAGGCCAATCTTACTCAAGGAGTCGGAACCTTGCGGTCCCGTGGCCGTAGCGAAGGCCGATTCCCAGCCAGGTCGCGAATCAGCGGGCCGCGCGAGGAGGAGGCCATGACAAGGCGAATAGCGGCGCGAATCCGGATGTTGGGGCGCGGCGGTGCGCTGATGGTCGCGCTCGGCGTTGCGATGCTTGCCGGTGAAAAGACGCCAGCAGCTGCTCCCAACCCCTATTACAAGATTCTGAATCTCGGCACCTTTCACGCGTCGGCTTACTGTTCGCAAGCCGTGTGCGAGAGCCACGCTTCCGACGTCAACATTTGGGGCCAGACCGTGGGGTGGTCGCGCGTCGGTGTCCTCTCTCCCAATACGCCGTTCATCCGAGCGTTTCGCACCGCCCCCAATGCCCTTACTGGCCATCGTTGGCATGCCAATCGTGCGGTCGATCCGTAACGCATTGTGCCATCGCTCACCGAATGGTAGCCTATCGACGTTGGCGCGCGGACTGCCGTACGGAGCACGGCGACTTGGAAGATGCCCATCGGCAGCTAGACGCTCTATCAGGATGAAGTCGACAGGTTGGTACGGCTTCGTCGGCTCGGCCCCCTTCAAGCGACCAAGCTTCTCGCCGGCATTGCCCTGATTCGACGCGAGATGGAGGAGCGTTAGCTCGTGGTAGCCTATCGAAGCTGATGACAGTCCGCTGACAATCGCTCGGCTACTTTTCACACCCGATCCCATCAGGCCATAGCGAACGAGCAGCGACAGTTAGCGACGATGAGTTCCCTGCAAACGGTGATTTCGGCGTTTCAAGACGCCCATGTTCTGGTCGTGGGCGACGCCATTCTCGACGAGTACCTCACCGGCGACTGTTCGCGGATATCGCTCGAAGCGCCGGTGCCGATCGTCCGCGTGACCAACACCCGGAGCGTGCTCGGGGGTGCCGCCAACACCGCCGCGAACGTGGTGTCGCTAGGTGGGCGCGCCACCATCGTGTCGCTGGTTGGACCAGATGAGGCCGGGCGCGTGCTGCAAGAGCGCGCTCGTGAGGCGAACATCCAGCTCATTACGGTCAGCGACGGGCGCCCGACCCTGCGCAAAACACGCGTTGTGGGACAGCATCAGCAGATCGTGCGCCTGGACCACGAAGACCTCAGTCGAGCGACGCCCGAATGCGAGCGCGAGTTCATCGCCCGCGTTGATTCCTGCATCGACGCCTGCGACATCGTGGTCGTGTCCGACTACGCGAAGGGGTTGATTAGTTCCGTCACCGGACCTGCCATCATCGAGCGCGCACATCGGGCCGGGCGCCAGGTGATCGTCGATCCACGTCCCCAGAACCGTCAGTGTTACGAAGGCTGCGATTACCTGACGCCCAACTGGCGCGAGGGGTGCGCGCTCCTGGGCACGACCGAGGCCGAATCCTCGAGCGAAGGACCACACGCGGTTGGGGCTCGCCTGGCGAGCCGATTGAACGCGAACGTGCTGTTGACGCTCGGTGGGGATGGCATGTTGTTTACGAGCGCCACCGGGACGGAGCAGTTTGCCGTCCCGACCGTGGCCCAGGAAGTGTACGACGTCAGTGGCGCGGGCGACACGGTGGCCGCTGCCTTCGCGCTGGCCAGGGCCGCCGGTGCCGACCATCGCACGGCCGTCGCGATTGCCAATAAGGCGGCCGGCGTCGTGGTCGGCAAGTTCGGGACTGCCACTGTGCTGGCGGCCGAGTTGCTCGATGAGCTTCCCAGGTTGGTGTCACGCGACGAGCTGTTGCAATTGGGTGCCTCGCTCCGCCGGAGCGGCAAGCGCATCGTCACCATCAATGGCTCTTTCGACGTGTTGCATGCGGGTCACCTCTATATCCTGCAGCGCGCCAGCGAGCAGGGTGATGTGCTGATCGTCGGATTGAACAGCGATGCCTCGGTGGCTGCGTACAAAGGACCGAATCGGCCGGTCGTGACCGAACGTCAGCGCGCGGAACTGCTGCTGGCGCTGCGGTTCGTCGATTACGTGCACATCTTCAATGAGCCCAATCCGATCGCGTTCATCGATGCCATCCAGCCGCATGTTCACGTGAACGGCGCTGAGTACGGAGAGGATTGTGTCGAGGCCGATGTCGTGAAGAAGCATGGCGCACGGCTCCACCTGATCGAACGGCTGCCTGGGGCTTCAACGACCGGGCTGCTGGAGCGCCTCAGGTCGTAAGGCGTCGGCCACAATCCTCCGATGGCCCGAAAGCTCAAGCCCGTCCCGCTTGGCGAGAGGCCTGGCCGCGAGCCCTATAACGCGTCGGAGGTCGTGGCGCTCTCCGACTCCACGTTTCTCTTTTGTGACAACAACGTCTCCGATGCGCTCTTCGAATTCCGTCTGAAACGAGACGGAACGCTCCGTGGGCCGATCGCCCGGCGAAGGATCGAAGGGCTGACGCCGGGAGTGATCGACGACATCGAGGGCATCGAGATCGTCGCCGCCGCTGGTCGCACCTTCATCTTCGGCACGTCGTCTCTGTGCCTGAAAACACGGAAGGGTCAGCACCCGAAAAAGAAGCGCGGCAAGGTGGTGGCGTCGCGGGAGTCGATCGTTCGGATTGCGGTGGGCCCCAACCATCGGCTGCGAGCCGAGGTCATTCCCGGCTTTCGGGCATGGCTCATCGAGCAGGTGCCGTGGCTGCAGCGCGCCGCGCGGCTGATACCGGACGATGGGGGCCTCAACGTGGAAGCCCTCAGCTGGGACCCGCGGCAGAAGGCACTGCTCTTTGGTCTGCGAACACCGACGATGGATGGCAAACCGGTTGTCCTGCGGGTCAAGCCTCGGAAGATCGATGGCCCGTGGACTCTCGACAACCTCGAGATCCTTCCTCCCCTGACGCTTGCGCTGCCGAATGGTGATGGTGAGGCCGGCATCAGGGCGATGTCGCTGGATCAGTCAACGGGCAACTCACTCATCATCCTCGGCAACTCTACGAGTCAGTCGACGGCCCCGTTCAAGTTATATACGTGGGATGGCAACCCGCGCGGGATCGTCCGGCACTACAAGGATGTCAAGTTCCATCGACGCATGAAGGTGGAAGGGGTGACTCGTGGAAAAGTGCGGGGGCGGCCGGCGGCCATCTTCGTCGACGATGGCGGCGGGTTTGTCGTGTTGTGGGGTGACGACCCGCGACTGGCCTCGCCAGTGCGGGTGTAGGCCGTCAATAGATCTGCTTCAGCCCTCGCCCTTCGATGTGTTCCCAGAGCGCTGCCGCCCTCTCTTTGCCAATCGTCTGGTCTGGCGTATAGACCAGGACTCTGACCAACGACCGGCGTTCTTTCGCGGCGATGCGCTCGATGTCACTGCGCTCCATGTCGGCGCCCAACACTGAAAGCGCGATTCCGTG
Organism: uncultured Acidobacteriota bacterium; assembly: GCA_963802675.1. Taxonomy (GTDB): domain Bacteria; phylum Acidobacteriota; class Vicinamibacteria; order Vicinamibacterales; family UBA2999; genus JACCSI01. Next base: position 383,656 of record CAWDJL010000008.1, on the reverse strand, counting down.
ACCGTTGGCGAGAGCCTGGCGCCTGAAGACTTTGAAAGTCGGTGGCGGCGGGGGTGGCTCCGCCCCGAATGCTGCGTTGCATCCCACCATGCAGAAGGCGGCTAAAGCCAGACATCCGATCAACGGCCATTTCGACATCAGCAACTCCGCAGGCGCGAGAGAACGTGGAAACAATCAGGCTCGGGCAAGCTCATCATTATCCTTTATCGACCCGACGCCGACTTATCAGTCCGGTTCGCCAGCCTTCGTCTTCGGTCGCGTCACGATTTTCGGAAATCCTGTGAACCTCTGGCAAGAACTGATCTGAACGGCCCACGCAGGGTCTGCATTCGGCCGCGTTTTGCAGAGCTTATAATCCACCACGATGTTAGGGCTTATTTTGGCGCGTGAATCTCAATGAAACGAACATTGATCGGCGTGTGTGGTGCCATCGTCGTGTTGGTTCCGCTGGCCGTCCTGATGCATCCGGCGTCACGGCAAGCGGCGTCTTCGGTGGTCCAAGGCCAGGCGTCAGTGCGGGATGCCGGGCGGTCTCTGGCGAAGAGGGTGTGGTATGCCGGCGATGCGGTCGCCTGCAATATCTGCGGGTCGATGGCACGGAAGTTTCAACAAGGGCCAGCAACGCAGTGGGAGTTGTTGTGCCCGTATTGCTATTCCAGGCCGCGCCATCGGACCACGTACCGCTTTTTTCACGAGCGTACCGATCTCTTTGACGGCCGCCCGAAGCGGATGCTGCACGTGGCGCCCGAGCCGGCGCTGGCGCCCAAGTTCCGCGCGATTCCCGGGCTTGATTATCTCAGCGGCGATCTAGACCCCGCTGCCGCGATGGTGCAAATGGACATTACCGATATTCGGTATCCCGACAACTCCTTCGATGTGATCTATTGCAGTCATGTTTTGGAGCACGTCCCCGACGATCGTCGAGCCATGCGGGAATTGGCGCGTGTGCTCAAGCCGGATGGGTGGGCAGTGTTGGCGGTGCCACTCCGCGAGCATGCGCTTGCGACGTTTGAAGATCCGACGATCACCGATCCGAAAAACCGGGACAGGTTTTTCGGGCAATCGGATCATGTGCGCTGGTATAGCGCGTCAGATTTCCAGCGCCGCCTTGAAGAGTCGGGATTCTCGGTCACGGTGGATCGATTTGCAGAGCAGTTCAGTGATGAGCTCGTGAGTCGTCATGGGCTGTCGCGCGAAGCGATGTATCTGGTTAAAAAGATCCCGCAGTGATACCTCGCGGGCGAATGCCCGACGTTGACCCGGAGCGAATCACACGCGGATCACGGCGCTTACGGGAACACCGCCGAACCTAAGGTGCTGCGCTCGTCTATGCTGAAGCCATAGAACTGGCTATATCAAAGGACTCATGATGTTGCGTCCCTATTCCGTCAGGTTCATCGCATGGCTTCGCGGCTTGCGAAGCCTGACGACTCATAACGTTTGTCACGGCATGACTTCATTGGACGAGCAGAGCTATTTTAGGCGCTATGCGGCACGCAACTATTCAGGGCTTGGTGAAATCGTTGATCTTGGATGCTGGTTGGGATCAACGACCATCCCGTTGGCCCAGGGTCTCCGTAACAACTTGAACGTGTCCACGAAACAGAAACGCATTCACGCATACGATCTGTTTATCTGGGAAGACTGGATGAATCCGTATAGGGATGGCTGTCGGCGGCAGTACAGTCGGGGGGAAAGCTTTCTGGAAGAATATAAAGCCAGAACCGACAATTTTTCAGACTTGATCCAAATTTATGCTGGCGATTTGCAGCAGATCGGTTGGCTTGGCAAGCCCATAGAGTTTCTTCTCGTTGATGCTATGAAGTCTTGGGAACTGGCCGAGTCGGTAGTTAAGCAGTTTTATCCGTACCTGGTTCCAGAAAAATCCCTGTTGCTACACCAAGATTTCAAGCATTACTACACGTCTTGGATTCATTTGATTCAATACAGATTGCGTGAATATTTCACGTTTGAACTGGACATATTAAATTCCTCTAGTGTGGTGTTTCGCCTTCAAAAGCCGGTGGATTGCGATTTGACATGGCTCGCGGATCTCAAATCTTGCTCCAACAACGATATTGAAGAAGCGTTTGATTATTCGCTGTCACTAACGCGCGGCAAGTCAGCCAGCATAGCAGCAGCGAAGGTTATGTGCTTTGTTCATCTGAATCGGCTCGGCGAGGCCAGGCGGGCATTAGGCGACTCTATTCGCCATGGCTTTTCGCAAGAATCGGAATTAGCTGTTTGCAAGAAAATATTGGCCGACAGGGAAGCACAAATATGACCTGTAGACCACGCCATCAACGGCGTCGTGAGCAGAGACTGCCTCGGCCTTCAGCGACCCGGACTCGCCGTTTGGGGCGCAGCGGGCGGAGACAGCCAAGAGCCGAGGGCTGACCAAGCGGCCCCAAGCCAGATCAGGTTCGTGATCCACAATCCAAGCATCGGCGGCACTGTGCCGTCATTGCCCGGAAGTGGAAGCAAGAACAGGAGGTACGATGCGAACAGCAAGCAGTTCGCGGTCGCGACTGCGGCTGCCCATGCATGTCCGGCCCCGATCGCACGATGCAACGCTACGCTCTTAGTTCATGAACAGATCCTTTACGCCCTCCTTTCAGCATTTTCAGAAGGATGTCGAGCGCTATCTGAAAAGCGAGGGGAAATGCGAGAAGAACCAACACGGACAGACGGTCTATCGAGGTTATCCGGCGGCGCTAGCTCAGATGTTTCGCACGTATATCGAAGCGGAAGCATTCGCACCCTTGGTAGCGGAATTTCGGAAATGGAATTGGGAATGGAATTATGACGACCATCTGATGGAATTGACCTCGGGTCTCCGACAAGGCCAGCTCGCTGAGGGAAGGGTCCTCGACCAACGGATCGGCTACCGGGCATGCGTGGCCGCTACTGGACCTACCTCTTCAAGCGTCCGCGGCAGTAGCCGCCAACCCTCGGGAATCGGTCTCGACTACAGCGATCCACACCAGAAATCGCGTACAATTCTTGCGCAGGAATGGGTCGATGCGTACATGAGGTTCGGCCCGGGCGGAAACACCCCATTTTCGACATGCTCGCAAGTCCCGTCAGTGCCTGAGTCCGGCACCAAACACACCTTCGTGGGCCGCCTCCTCGACGTAACCCCCGCTTGGCTGGGGCCACTCGCCATCGGGACAGTCGGCGTCATCGCCTTCGTGGTACTCGCGACTGCCAACGCGGGTGGTTATCGAACCGGCACCGCGGATCAAGCGTTCTATATTCCGGCGGTGTATCGAGCGTTGGATGCGCACGCATTTCCGCGCGATGGCGCGCTCATCGATGCTCAGGCGCGACTGATGTGGATCGACGAACTGACCGCATATGTCATGCAAGCAACGGGTATCTCGCTGGAGCTGTTGTACCTATTAGGTTACTTGCTCTCGCTGCTGCTCGTGTGGGTCGCTCTCGGGCTCATCAGCGACCGAATCTACCGCAACCGCTGGGGCGCCCTTGCGCTTGCTGCCGCCATCACGCTCCGCTATCGCGTTCCAAAGACGAGCGCCAACTCGTTCGAACCGTACTTCCATCCCCGGATGCTGGGATTTGCATTCGGCGCGGTCGCGATCGCCGCGATTCTGCGTCGAGCGCCGTGCACGGCCGGTGCGTTGGTCGCGGTGAGCTTGGTGATCCACCCCTCCACCGGGCTCTGGTTCGCCGTGCTCGTTGGGGTGGCGATCGTCTATACAGAAGTCAGAAGTCGTCCTTTCGCGGTTGCCGTGTCAGCCCTGGCGGCGACGATCGGTGCATGGATGACCATCGCCGGACCACTGCCTGCGGCACGAACAACGATGGACCCTCTCTGGCTGCAGGCCGTCAGCACCAAGGATTCTCTGTTTCCGACCATGTGGCCGCTATGGGCTTGGGTGGCGAACTTCGCGTTCCTCGGCGTCCTGTTGTGGGCGCACCGACTACGGCGCGAACATGCCAGCCGGGAAGACACGGGTCTCGTCCTGGGCGCAGTTGCGCTGGTGGTGATGTTCGTCGTCACGCTGCCGTTCGTGACCGCCGGAGTCTCCCTTTTTGTGCAATTGCAGGTCTCGCGCGTCTTCTGGCTGGTCGCGTTCCTCGCCACGGTGTACTTGATCGCAGCCGTGGCCGATTCGCCACGTAGCCGAGGTGCGGCAGCCGGCATCCCGCTCATTGCAACGGTCGCCTGTCTTCTACTGACAGTGTCTGTAGTGCGCGGCGTGTACGTGATGCGAATCGAACACCCAGAACGGGACCTCTTCGCGGTTCATCTACCGCAGACGCCCTGGCAGGACGCGATGGATTGGCTGAAGGGACTGCCAATCGGCACGCATGTGCTGGCTGACCCCGGACATGCGTGGAAGTACGGGACGAGCGTTAGAGTTTCGGCTGGACGCGACGTCCTGCTCGAAGATGTCAAAGACTCTTCGATCGCGATCTACTCGCGAGAGGTCGGCCACCGCGTGGTCGATCGTGTCAGCGCGGTCGGCGATTTCTCGACGCTCGACGCGCCGCGAGCGAGGACTCTGGCGAGACAGTATGACCTCAATTATCTCGTCACCGACACGGATCTGCCGCTGCCCCTTGTCTACCGCAACAGCCAGTTTCGCATCTACGCACTCGATGACTCCTCTTCGACACTAGCTCGGCAAGTACGCCAGCTGAGCCAGGGACGGAGCTCGACAGCAGCAGCCTGACGGTGCGCAGCGGATGCCGCGCGTCGTCGCGAACCGTTGCCCAGCCGATTCTCCGCAGATAATACGCCAGGAATACGAAGAGCAGAACGGTCGTGATGTACAGCACCGACCCGAGTCGGAACACATCCGGAGCCGCGGCGTAGAGCGCGAGGCCGATGGATGCCGCGATGTTGCGCGGACCCCGCTTGTCCGGCACCAGGAGCACGATCAACAGGTGGCGGGCGACCCGCATCTTGATGCCGACGAACATCGCGAACGGAACGAGCGACCACCCGATCCGATCCTCCATGTCGAACCCGAGTCGCGTCTCGACGTACCACAGCACAATTGTGAAGGGCGCAACCAGTGCGATCGCCGCGACCGTATCGTAGATGTTGCCTTTGACCTGGTCGTGGAACGTGAAGATGGTCAGGTAGTTGTCCCAGATGAAATAGGGGAGCACGAGACCGGCGAACAGGATGGCGGTAAAGATTATGGCCATGCCACGCCGCATAGTCAGGATCTGCCACGCGTACGCCGCCGGTGAGAGCTTCATCGTGATGGCGAGCGCCATCAGGATGTGACTGGCATCGCGCCTCGAGCGGGCGAGGACGAGCGCGATTACGACCACGACGAGCATGGCGAGGTACGAGTCGTCCTGCACGTAGACGAACCGATGTCCGAAGTACGCGAAGTTCAGGTACAGGAGGGGAAAGAGGTACCACCGTGTGCTCAAGAAATACCAGAGGGACAGCGCGACGAACAGCGCGGCGAGCAGCAGGACCATGCCATAGAACCCGATTCCGAGCGCCGCCCCGATGGCATACAGCGCCGCCGCCGTGAGCAAGGCCGCCGGCGGATAGGGAGCTGATTCCTCCTTGGTCCACGTAGCCCTCTCGAGCGGGGTCTGTTCAAGGCGCGCCTTGGTGTACATGTCGAGCGGATCATTCAACACGACCTTGGCGACGTACGTATTGCCGATCGTGTCCGTGCCGTAAGTGTCGTACTGGTGAACGCCGCTGAGCAGCGGGAAACGGGCGTAATCGACGTAAGCCCGCGGGACATTCGGAATCGCCACGGCGATCATGTGCAGGACCGTCGCGGCGATCACCGTGTACTGGACCGGTCGATTCACCCGTAACAGGAGCCTGTCGACCGCGGCCGCCGCTTCGAGAAAAGTCACCGCCTGACCGTGCTCTGCTGACCCGTATTCAAGTGTTTGTCAAAAAACTGCACCATTTCGACGGTGGATCTGATGCGGTTCGGGATCTTCCGCCAACCATGGCCTTCGTCGGGGAACAGGATGTATTCGACCGGCACATTCCGCGACTTGAGGTGCTTGACAATCTGCTCCGCCTCGACCACGGGCACGTTCGTGTCATTCGCACCGTGCTGCACCATGGTCGGCACGCGAATCCGATCCAGCTTGGCCAGCGGCGAGAGTTTTTCCAGCAGATCCTTTTGTTTCACCGGATCGCCGTATTCAGTCGTCGAGATTGCCGCCATCCACGGCTGCGTGTGCTGGAAGAAGGTGAGGAAGTTCACCATGCCGAACAGGTTGACACCGGCAGCAAACAGTTCCGGGTACTCGGTCAATCCCATCATGGTCATGTATCCGCCGTACGAGCCACCAGTGATCCCGATGCGCTTCGGATCGGCGATGCCGTTGCTGACCAGGTAATCGACCGAGCTTTTGATGTCGCGGATGCCGTTGAAGCGGAGCTCGCCGTTGTCGAGATTCACGAACTTCTTGCCAAAGCCTGACGACCCACGCACGTTGGGCGCAAACACGCCGATGCGCTGCGAGAGCAGCGCCTGATAATCGGCGCGAAATGACGGGACTTCCTGACCTTCTGGCCCGCCGTGGAAGCTGACGACGTAAGGCGCCGGTCCGCTCACGCCGCGCGGCCGGTACAGCCAGCCGCTCAACTCGAGGCCGTCGTGGGCGCGGAACCTGACCAGCTCGGGCCGGACGAAGGTGCTGAGATCGACACCGGCATGCTGCGCAAAGGTAATTTGGCGAAATGCCGCGCCGACTTCGGCCACCCAGACATCGGCTGGCTGCGCCGCGCCCGAGAGAGTCATCGCGATGCGCTTGCCGTCGCGCGAGAACAGCATCCGGCCCGAGATGTCTGCGGGCAGCTTCGGAGATTGGAGTGCCTTGTTGGCTTTCAGGTCGTACAGTTCGAGCTCGCGGCGGCCGCCGACGTTCCAGATCAATGCGGCGATCGTGCCGGCCTCGTCGAGCGCCAGATTGATGAACTCGGCATCGGGACGTTCCCTGAGGATTTCGATTTTGCCGGGTGTGCCGTTTGCGTCGATCCGAATCCGGCCGAACGCCGCTCAAGTCGCGTCCTTCGTTGGTCGCGAGGTATACGGTGCGGCCGTCGCTGACGATTTCGCCAAAGTACAGCGCCACGCTATCGTGCGGCGTCAGCAACGTGTCCTTGCCGCTCGCGAGGTCCAGCAGGTACAGATTGTTGTTGCCTCGGCTTTGCAGTCGATCGAGCAGCGCGAAGCGACCATCACTGGTCACGTTGGTGATCGAGCCGATGCCCGGGTTCTTGGCGATCAGGTCGATCTTGCCGCTGGCCACATCGATGACAAATGAATCGCGCGACGCCGGGTCGCGCCGGTTCGAGTCGATGTAGATCTTCGTGCCGTCGGCGCTCCAGGCGTTGAAGGCGTTGTTGTCCTGCCCGCCATCGGTCAGGCGGCGCAACCCGGTTCCGTCGGCCCGAACGACGTAGACCTGCGTGTTCAGTCCGCCGGCGGGCGCGATGGCGACGGCGAGCCAGTCGCTGCCAGGCGCCGGCGACCACACTGCGCGCTCAACCGGATCGGCGCCATCGGTGATCATTCGAGGCCATCCGCCGTCGGTCGGGATGACGAACACCTGCGGAAGCCCACTGAGGTTGGAGATCACGCTCAGCCATTGACCGTCGGGCGAGAAGCTCGAGACGCTGACGGATCCAATGCGTGCCATGCGTGCGACGCGCTCGGCGAGCTCTGACGATTTGCTGTCGGCTTGCGCGTAAGCGATCACCGGGAGTGCGACGAGCGCCAGCACTTTGAATTTCATGACGTAGGCCCTCTGGGACTACGGATGATATGAGGGGGAACGGGTTGGGTCAATTGAGCTCGTATCCGCCTGACATTACGTAGCCTGGCTCCGGAGCCGCGTCGGCGTCGATGTCGAACGTCTCCCGATCAGGCGGCGGTGTCATCAGAAACCGGTCAGGACTGACCCATGCATCCGTCGCCGTTCTCGAAACAGCTTGCATTCCACTGCTCGGTGTGACGGGTATTGCTCATTGATGGCCCGACGGAGCGGCAAGCCAATCGCCGCATAACACTAAACCAGAGGAGGATCGAATGGAATTCACGTCCCCCGGACGTTGTGTACTCGATCGTGGCGGCAGCAACGATCATGGTGGTTGACGCTCGACGAATGGCGTGTGCCGTCACCTCCACGTGCGCCTCGTTCGCGGAGCTGCGCAAGCATCTCAACCAAGGCAACACCATCTACGTGACCGACACAACCGGGACAACGTCCGTGGCCAGCTAGGCACGCGTCCACCAGTCGCTGAAGCTGTCGATCGGTGCTGATTCGCGCGATGTGTGGGCGCATGACGTCGACAAGAATGCACGCGACAAGAGAGTCGAATCGGTCGCGGCGCCCTCATTGGATTGGCCCTCGGTTTTGGGTGGGATCGATTGCGGCCCGTTCCCGGGCATCTTCGAGGCACGTCCGATCGTCGATACTCAAGCGGGATGCCGGCGATCTGCTCGTCGGAATGGGCCTCGGAACCGCTGTTGGGGCAATCGTTGGCGCCCGCGTGAAAGTCAACCGAACAATCTATGAACCGCCGGTCGCACCACCGAATCGCCCCTGAATCGTCTGCGGTTGGGTTGATCCACGAGATGCTTCGTTGCGTGGCATCTAGTCCGGTGTAGCGGGCGCTGCGCGGCAGGGCGGTTGCAGAGCTCGTCGTCGAGGCGAGGGGCGCGGCGAGCGTCTGAGGTGTTCGGAACTTCGGCCGGCATCGTTATCTATTGCAGGACACCCGCATAATGGCCAGTAGCGCCAAGGCATCCGCACTGGGGGACTCTGGTCGTGTGCTCCAATTTCAGCAAGCCGCCCGGCCTAGACCCGTCCATTCGCGTATACGATCTGCGACGTCGGTTCGGATTTTCGAACCCAGGCCGCCGCGAATGGACGCCGTTACCTCGCTCAACCTTCTTGAAAGAGTCCGGCAAGGGGACGACGAGGCCCTCGACCTGCTGCTGCGCCGCTATGTACCGGCTCTCCGACGCTGGGCACGCGGCCGGCTTCCGCGCTGGGCGCGCGACCTGGGTGATACCGAAGATATGGTGCAGGACACGGTTTTCAAGACCCTGCAAAACCTGAAGACCTTCGAGCATCGCCACGAGGGCGCACTGCAGGCCTATCTGCGGCAGGCCGTCATGAATCGCATTCGTGACGAGGTCCGGCGCATCGGTCGCCGCCCCAACGTTGTGGAACTGGACGAACAAGCGGTCGACTCAGGGATTTCGCCGCTCGAGGCGGCGATTGGCGTCGAGGCGCTCGATCGTTACGAAGCGGCCCTGCAGCGCCTGCGACCCGACGATCGCGAAGTGGTCGTTGCGCGTCTCGAAATGGGCTATACCTACGGCGAGATTGCCGTGATGGTGGGAAAACCTTCGTCGGATGCGGCGCGCGTCGCGGTCAGTCGCGCGATCGTCCGCCTGGCCGAATTGCTGCGCGATGGCCGCTGACCCTGCCCGTCTGCTCGCCCTGGCCGAAGCCGTCGCCGATGCCCGCTCGCTCGATTGGGAGACGGTGCGGTCCGAGACGCACACCGAGGAGGAGCTCGGGCTCGTACGGGAGCTCCAAATGCTCGCGGGTCTCGCCGACGCTCACCGCACGATTGTCGGTGACTCCCCGGCCGAACCGGTCACGGAGGAGTCGGGTGACCCTTGGCACTGGGGTCCACTCGAGGTCCGCGACCCTCTTGGATCCGGTGCATTCGGTTCAGTGTATCGAGCCTGGGACCCTCGCCTTGCGCGCGAGGTGGCCCTGAAGCTGCTGCACCTCGAGCGCTTGTATGACAAGGCGCCTGCGGTCATCGAAGAAGGCCGACTGCTCGCGCGGGTTCGACATCCCCACGTCATTTCCGTCTACGGCGCGGACCAGTTCGACGGGCGCGTTGGAATCTGGATGGAGTTTATTCGCGGGCTCACGCTCGAAGAGGTCATCCGTCGGCAGGGTGTCTTGAGCGCGCGCGAGGCCACGTCCATCGGGGTGGATTTGTGTGCCGCGCTGGCTGCCGTTCATCAGGCCAACCTGGTGCATCGTGACGTCAAGACACAAAACGTGATGCGCGAGGGAGGTGGCCGGATTGTTTTGATGGACTTCGGTGCGGGCCAGGAGCTCTCGGGCACGAACGGTCGCTCGAGGGCGGGCACGCCGTCGTGCATGGCGCCGGAGCTGTTCGAAAGCGGCCGGGCAACGCCGCAGTCGGACCTGTATAGTCTCGGCGTCCTCCTGTTTCGAGTCGTCACTGGCGAATATCCGGTTCCAGGCCGTACGTCCGACACCGTCCGCGCCGCTCACCAGCGCGGCGAACGGCGGCGGCTGATCGATCTGCGCCCCGACCTCCCGCCGCAGTTCGTGCAGGTCGTGGAACGCGCCTTGGCGAACGAGCCCGACAAGCGGTTCAAGACGGCCGGCGACATGTCGACCGCACTGACGCGGGTGTTCCCAGCGCCAGATGAAGATCGCACGACGACGGTTCTGGTCGCTTCACCGTCATGGTGGAAACGGCGAGGTCTACTCGCTGGCGCGGTGCTGCTGATCCTCGGGATCGTTCCTTTCTTGTTCGCGCCGGTCCGCGAGTACCTGCGGGCGCGGTTCAATCCGGCTACCGTCGACAACATTGCGGTCCTTCCGTTGACCAACCTGTCCGGCGATCCCAGCAACGATTTCTTCGCTGATGGCGTCACCGAAGTGCTCATGAGTCGACTTGGCATGATCGACTCGCTGCGCGTGATCGCGCGCTCGTCGGTCAACGCGGTGCCGGCGGGCGAACGCGATCCGGCTTCTCTGTCCAAACGACTTGGGGCCAGGTACATCGTGGAAGGTTCGGTCCAGCGCCAGGAGAATCGGGTTCGGATCACCGCTCGGTTGGTCGATGGCTCAACCGGCACATTGCGATGGACGGATACGTACGAGCGTCCTCTTGGCGACATCTTCGCGCTGCAAGGGGAAATGGCCAGCGCCATGGCCACGGAGGTTGGTGCGAGCCTGACCGGTGACACGCCCAGACGCCTCATGGCTCGTCAAACGAGGTCCAACGAAGCGCAGGACGCTTTCTTGCAGGGGCGCTATCTGGCCAAAACCTTCAGCCGAGAGCGACTTGCTCGACGTCCGTGCGCTCCTGGAACGCGCAGTAGCGCTGGACCCTGAGTATGCGATTGCGCACGCCGCTCTGTCTGGCACGTACGCGATGATGCTCGACAGCGACATGGCCCCGGCAGAAGTGCTGCGGCCCCTCGCAGCAGCATCCGCCGCACGGGCTATCGAGCTGAATCCAGATCTTGCTGAAACCAACGTCGCGTTTGCCGATGTCAAATACCGCTTCGAGCACGACTGGGAAGCGGCGGACGCTGCCTACCAGCGGGCGCTGGCTCTCGCGCCGCACGCGGTCATCGTTCTAAACCCTTACTCGCGGTTTTTGTGCGCCGCTGGACGCCTCGACGAGGCCCTTCACCATGCCCTCGCCGGCGAACAAGCCGATCCGCTGTCGTTTGAAATGGCTTCCAGTGTCGGCCTTACACACTATTACCGACGAGAGTTCGACGATGCACTGCAGTATCAGCAACGTGCGGCAGAACTTTCTCCGAACTACGGGCCAGCTTACTTCAGCATGGGCCGCATTCATTCAGCGCAGCGGCGATTTCTCACAGGCGGTCGAACACATCCGAAAGGCGATGACGCTGGTGGGCGAAGCCGCCATCGTACCTGGCGGAACTGGCGCGAAATCTCTTCCTTGGAGGTTGGCGATATTCTGCGGCAGCCAGACTCTCGGAGGGCTGCTGCTGAACGAGCGTCAGGGCGGATACCGGCGTGAGTTACGAGGGGATCGGGTATGTTTATGCGGCGCTCGGAGACCTCGACCGCGCGTTCGAGTGGTTGAATCGATCGCTCGATCACTACTTCACCCGCTTGCTGTTCATCAAGGTCGATCCGAGGGCCGACCCCCTTCGGAACGACCCCAGGTACGCCGCCCTGGTTCGGCGGCTGGGCCTGAAACCGTAGCGACCCTACGTTCCCCAGGGTTCTGACCGGAGCAACGCATGGCCAAGAAGGCGAAGGCTAAGAAGAAGGCAACCAGCACGAAAGCAAGGCCCAGCATCGGCCCACTTCGCAAGGAAATGAAAAGGTTGCAAGGTGACCTCGCGGCGATCATTGTCGCCGGAGAGGACAAAAAGGGGACGTTCACCAGGGCGCAACTCAAGAAAGCCAAGAAGACGAAAAAGGCGCTGGACTCCGCGCTTGACCTCCATCGGGCCGTGCGTCCAGATCTCACTCTTCGTACTAGATTCCGCGCGTGACGCCGCGGTACCGGCGGTCGCCGCATGTGCTCTGTTATTGGACCGATGCTGGCGCGGTGCTTTACAACTACGCCACGGCGGTCCAGGCGCAGGCCACCGATCTCATGTGGCAATTGGTAGATTGCTGCAACACCTGGCGAACGGCCGCTAAGGTCCGACTGACGGTCGCCCGCGGCTTCCTGACAGGGTGGTCATCGGCCTGCTGGAGGCACTGGTATCTGCGACATTTGTCGAGTCCTCCACTCGCCGTCGTGCGATCAGCGACGAGAAGATGGACGCGTGGAAGGCTTGGAATCCTTCAGCCGGGTTCTTCCACACGGTCTCGCGGCACTGTGAATGGGGCGATCGGGCGGTGCTCACGAGGAAGCTGAAGACGAAGGCACGCAGCGTGCCGATGCCGTCTTCGGTCAAGCCGCCGAGCACCGAGCGCCTGACGTTGCCCTCGCCACGAAGAGCCGCAGGGCTCTCGCGGCTGTTGATGGATCGCAGGACGTGGCGGCAATTCGGCAAGGGCCCGATGGGCCGAACCGAGCTGGCCACGCTCCTCCGATTCACCAGCGGAATTACGCATTGGCTGACGGTTCCCGGACTCGGCGAGGTCCCCCTCAAGACCTCGCCATCCGCCGGCTCGCGGCACCCCATCGAAACCTATGTGGTGGTCTTGAATGTCCGCGACGTTCCGGCAGGCGTGTATCGATACGCCCCGGAGCGTCATGAGCTCGACGTCATCCGCGTTGGTGTCGCCGCGACGAAGTTCGCGAGCTCGTGCCAAAACAGCCGTGGTTTGCCGAGGCAAGCGTTGTTGTCTTCTTCACGGCAGTGTTCGAACGAACGCTGTGGAAGTACGAGTATGCGCGGGCGTATCGCGCTGTTCTCCTCGAGGCCGGTCATGTCTGCCAGACCTTTCTCCTGACCGCGACGTCGCTGGGACTGGCGCCGTTCAGCACGATGGCGTTGGACGATGCCGGGCTCGAAGCCCTGCTTGGTCTGGACGGCATCTCGGAGGCCGTGCTCTATGCCGCGGGTGCCGGAAGACGGCCTCGAAGTGGAGGCCGGGCGGTCATGCCGGCCGGTGATCCACCCGCTAGAACACGAGTGAACGATGTGCGCAAAGCCAGAGCCTTGCGCCGCAACGCAAAGGAGTTGCCCGGTTGAAGCTCGCAGCCCTGAGTTTCGATACTCCACGCCGCGGTGGAGCGGTTGCAATCAGCCCACCGCCGAGCGGCGCGATCGAGCGGAACATCTGGAAGCTCCGGGGCGACGTTGTCAGGTCGCCGGCCTGCTTTCCTCGGAGCGCCTTGACAGACGGGCGGTCGCATCAAGCTCACGATCGAATTGCGGTCCAATCCCGCGCCCTCTCAGTCGATCTGGATCAGCGCCGAACCGACGGGAGATTTCTCGAATGTCCTCGGTCCCATCGAGCCGATAATCGTCCGCCCCGAGCGCTGGGTTGGTTCCTCAGCCACCGTTAAGCACAGCTTTGACGCCTCCAAGTTGCGGCAGCCGGGCGTTGGCCACGAACGCGTCGCGTGGCGATGGTTCTGGGGTCGCGAGGGGAGCGATCTCGGATCGAAGCTCGCACGCAGCGAACACCTGCTATTCGTCACGATCAAACCGCCGACCGAACCGTGGTCCGATGACGCGAACGCGGAGGGCGCGCAGACGACGCCGTGGATCACCGCGCTGTTGCAGGCCTGCGAGTGGGGCCGCGGCGCGAAGACCGAGCGTCAGGCCGCCCAACGCGTCGTCGAAGCCTTCTTTGCGCTCGGTTTGACGCAAAGCGGGAAACATGGGCGCTTTCGCTACAACCCGGACATTGATGAATACGTGGCGCGGGGGATGGCCAATCCCCGGTTCTTTAAGCTGGAACGGTTTCTGGATGACGTCGCCAAGGAGGCGCCGGGTGACCCATTCGAGATCAATTGTGTCGAAGGAGCTGCCATCACCGCCACGTTTGCAAACCTCCTCGGGTGCACGCTGGATCCGTGTGTCATCGAAAGTCCCTCGTGCGATGACAGGTTTCGACTGAACCGGACCAGACAACTGGGACGCCCGACCAGCGCGTTTCCGGAATTCATATTCCACGTAGTCGCTTCCGACCGCGGTCGACAAGCCACTCTGAGCGATGCCCGCGTCTATGACACGACGTTGAAGATCGACAGCGACAAGCGACCAGCCAGCGGTCCGCACAAGTTTGTCTTTGCAGCGGGGATGTTGTTGGGATCGAAGCAGTCCAAACCCGGGAAGGCGAAATACTTCGCACAGTTGATCAACAAGGAGTCAATCAACAACTGTTCCGTCCGACGAGTTGGACATGCCATGGTCCGTGAACCCGACCGGCAAGACGAGGTAGAGGCCTGTCCACTCACTCGTTTCGTTCGCCATTTACGAGAGCTGATGCTTGCCGGGGGGCCGCCCGTGACTCGTACTCCTGCTCCAATGACGCCTACCATCGCAGGCTACAGCGGAAAACGAGTCTACTATCGGCAGCCCGGTATTCCGCGTGCTGGTCTGCCGAAAGTGCCCGATCGCACTCAGCTCCTGTACGAGGACAAATCACGGCGCCGACTCATTCAGATCGATGAGTGGACCGACCCGAATCCGTGGGTGAACCTGTTCTTCATGGCCGAACTGCTCGCGACCAGCGAAGTCCCGCCGCAAGCGCTTGCCCCTGGACAGCGAATCTACACCTTTCGTGGCGGCCGGACCATCCTGGCTTATCTGCAAGGTGCGGTCGTTCGACTTGCGAGCGTAGGCGTCACGCAGCTGAACATGCTCACGGTGTTTACGCAGGTGCAGTGGCCGATGACGCTCGGCCCGTCGAGCCCGGTCGGAGTCACGGAGCGACCTGCGAAGCGGAGTCCCACGTCGAGAACGCCTGGCAGGGTCACGAAGCCAGCGGCCAGGCGCTCCCGGAAGTCGCCGAGTCGTGGCGCTCGGAAGCGGTGAACACGCTGTGGACCGCGAACGTCTCCCGAACGGGCGGCGGTGTCATCGCAACCGGTCACCCGACCCATGCCTCCATCGCCGGTTCTCGAAACAGCTTGCATCCCTGCTCGGTGTGACTGGTACGGCTCTTGATGGCGTGAGGGCGGCGCCAATCGACGATCACACGAACTAGAGGAGGATCGAATGGAATTCACGTCCCCCGGGCGTTGGCACTCGGTTGTGGCGGCAGCCCTGATCATGGTGGTTGGCGTTGTGACGAGTGGGTGTGCCGTGGTGATGGCTGCCAAACAGCCCTCCAAGAAGGAGATCGGACTCCTCAGCCCCGGCGTGCCGAGGAACCTCGTGTTGGCCGAACTGGGCCAGCCCGTGGCCACCGAGACGAGGACCGGCAAGCGCGTTGAAGTGTACTCGTTCGTCCAGGGCTACTCGAAGGGTGTGCGCGTCAGCCGTTCGATCGCCCATGGAGCCGCCGACGTCTTGACGTTCGGCTTGTGGGAGGCGGTCGGCACACCGACCGAGGCCATCTTCGACGGCACACGCGTGGCGTACGAAGTGACCTACGATGCCAGCGATCGCGTCGAGCAGGTGGTCGTGCTGAAGAAGTGACGCTGTCGGCGGACGGCGATTCGACGTCTTGGTGGGGATCAACGTTCCCGCTTGTCACTCCCGGCCCCACTTCGCCGCTCGTAGAGCACCTTGCCGCCGACGATCGTCATATCGATCCGCGCGTCTTTCAGGCGATTTGGATCCAGTGTCAAGAGGTCGTCGCCTAACACCACGATGTCGGCGAGCTTGCCAGCCTCCAACGTCCCCTTCTGTCTCTCGTCGAAGTTGATGTAGGCCGAGTTCACCGTGTAGGCGCGAATCGCATCCTGCACGGAGACGCGCTCGTCGGCGCCCCACACTCTCCCGGACATGCCTTTGCGCGTGACGGCAGCATAGATGCCGACCAGCGGGCCGATCGGCAGCACGTCAGCACTGAACGCCATGAAGATGCCGTGCTTCTTCCACGGCGTCGCGATCGGGTTGTTGTGCTCGAGACGATAACCGTCCAGATTGTCAACGTAGCGGCCTTCGAGGGTGTACGTGAAATTCGGCTGCTGCGTGATCAGGATCCGGTTGGCGACCATCTGTTCAAGCGTCGCCACCGGCGGCGGAATTGTGAAGTGATTGAGGTAGTGACGATGATTTGGCCGCGGTGATTCACGAAGCACGCGGTCGAACACGTCGACCGTGAGCTGGATGGCGCCATCGCCGATGGCGTGGAACCCCATCTGCCAGCCGAGATCGTGGCCGGTCTTGACGATGTCGTAGAGCTGCGGCTCGGTGAAATTGAGATAGCCGCGATACGACGCTTGTCCCTTATACGGCTGCAGCGTGTACGCCGCCGGTCCCGTAAAGCCACCGTCGACGCTGATCTTCACGGCGCCGACCTTCAGCCGCTCGTCGCCGTCGCCGGTTTTCTTACCGAACGCGTTCATCGCCGCGGCACCGCCCCATCCGATCGACTGCTCGTTGCGTCCTTCGGCAGCAGCCCAGCGGATCTGAATGGTGGCCCGGGGCAGCGTCTCGCCGTGAGCGGCGTAGATCTCCTGCCACTCGGCGTAACCCGCCGGACTGGTGCCCGCGAGTGTGAAGCTGGTGATGCCGAGGCTCAACACGCTGCGGATGTTCTGAACGAGGCTGTCCCGCAGCTCTCCTGGCGTGGCGGCCGGCACCAGCCGGGTCACGATCCCTTGCCGCTCGCGGATCACGCCATTGAGCTCGCCTCGCTCGTCTTTCTCGATGACGCCACCGTCAGGTTGTGGCGTGTCCTTGGTGACGCCGGCAAGTTTCAACGCGAGACTGTTTGCCACGGCGCTGTGACTGCCCGCGCGCGTGATGATCACCGGGTTCTCTGGGGCAATCTCGTCCAGATCGCGGCGCAACGGCCGTCGCTTGTCGCTCAGTTCGTCCTCGGACCACGCCGAGCCAGTGATCCACTCGCCAGGCCCCATCTCCTTGGCCTTGGCCAGGATGCGTTGTTGAATCTCCTTGATCGACCGCGTGCCGGCGAGGTTCACGTGGCGCCGCGCCTGACCGGCGAGGTGAATGTGCGTATCGTTGAAGCCTGGAATCGCCAGCCGGCCGTTGAGATCGATGGTGCGCGCCGCGTGATACGACTTGGCAAGGTCGTTTCCACCAACCGCGATGATCCGGCCGTCGCGGATGACAACCGCCTGATGAATCGTGAACGCGTCGTCCACGGCCGCGATCTTCCCGTTGTGTAGCACGAGATCAGCCGCCGGTTGTGCTCCGACACCCGGCGCCCAAGCAACGAAAACGGCGAGCAGAAACAACGGTCGATACTGCATGACTGCGGCCTCGCTAGAATTGAAGTGACTGAAGTCCGAGATTTTCGCAGACCGAGCCGCGCGAATGCACACGTGACGGGCCCCGGGGACGAAGTCCCCCCGTGGTTACCGGACGGTCAACGCGAACGCCGTCAGCAGTTCGCCGGTCGTGAAGTTGCAGTGGCCGTATCGGGCGACCGACAGCGGCAGCAGCCCGCTGTGTCCCGTCAAGAGAACCTTCGCCAGGTAGAGCGGCTCGTGCCAGAACGGCACCGTCTCGTCTCCCTGCGTGTGCAGCGTGATCAGCGGCCGTGTCAAGCGGCCGGTGGTTTCGTAGTTCGCCATGTTCGCGACCGCAACCGGTGACGCCGCGAAGCGCTGCACACGAAGGTTCAGGCGCAGGCCGTTCGAGGATCCGACATACAGCCGCAATCGATTGTCGTAGGGGTTGCCTCCCAATTTGCTTTCGGCATCGGTACTCCCGACCACGTTGTAGGTGAGCACGCTTGCTGCAGTCTGGCCGATCGTCGCGGGATTGGCAGGATCGTAGGCGGCACCGGAGGTGCGCATCAGCTCGAGCGCGCGTGAGGGACTGGACTGAAGCGCCAAGAGCACTTCCGGCAGATGGACCGTGAACCAGTTCTCGGTCACATCCTCCGGAACGTCGATCGCCGTGCCTGGGATGACGCCAGGGAAGATGTAGTCGAACAGCACCCTGAAGTCGCCGACATAATTGACCTGGCCACGGAAGCTGCCCACCGGGCCGCACGCGGCGAACCCGGACGAGAACACTTCGGGAGACTGTTCCAGCAGCAGCGCCGCGACCAGCCCGCCTTCGGATGCCCCGGCAATGAAGGTTCGCTGCGGCAAGCCCCGCTCGGCGGTGAACGCCGCGACGAGCGCGAGGATGTCGTCCGCCCCTTCGAGTATTGCGAGCCCGTTCTGGCGATAGGTGGTGGTGGCGAAGGCAAAGCCCAGGCTCTGGACGAGGAACGGAAGGTTCACGCCACCGAGCGTGAGATGGTAGAAGTCGATCGGTTGGCTGACGGCGACGTAGCCGTGCGCGAACACGACCAGCTGCCCATTCCAGCCAACAACAGGTACGCAGATTCTCGACCTCGCGCCATGGGGCAAGTCACCGTCGATGCACGGACCCGGTATCGCCGTCTGCGCGCCGGCGGGAGCGGGCAACAGCAACGCCAGGGCAACAGCGGCACCGAAGACAATCCTGCCGACTCTGCGCTTCATGTCAGTCACTCTTTTCTTGCAAATGATTTGGAGACGCTGACGGTCACGGTCAAATTCCTTGCTAGCGCGACCGGCCGCAATCGAACGGACTGAGCAATCGCGCGATTCCCCAATCGCGCGATCGCCCAATCACCCAATTCTGTTAGAAGCTGACGCGTGCGGCCAACTGGAACGCGCGCGCACCGCCCGAGCCAAACGTCTGCCCGACGCGCTGATTGGCTTTGCCAAACGCCGCCGGCACGCTCAAGTTGTAGTTGAAGTTGGTGACGTTCGAGACGTTGAAGATGTTGAACGCTTCGACAATCAACCGAACCTGGGTCTCGCCGCCGACTCTGAACGCCTTCGTAAACCGGACGTCCTGCGACGAGAAGAGGTCGCCGAGCTGGTAGTCGTCCGGCAAGCTAAGCACTGGATAGCGCTGATTTGGGACCGCACCGGCGGCCCCCGCCGGGGTCAGCGTTCCCGCGATGCGTGAGTTGTATTCCTGCACCAGGTCTTCGAGGTCGTCCGGGCTCAGAAAGTCGGAATAACCCCGGCCCAAAACGCCGAGCAGCGGCGTATACCCGGTGGTGGTGATGTTGGTGCCGGCATTGTTGACGCCAGCGATGAATGGAGCGACCGGCGGCCGACTGATAAACGAGGACAGCACCGAGATTTGGACGTCCCACGGCAGATCGAACACGGCCGACACGTTCAGGTTGTGGCGCGGTAGATCGGGACCGTAGGTGGCAAAGTAGTCATCCAGGTTCTGCGTGATGTCGCCGATGCTGTCGCTGAACTGCAGGGCATAGGAACCCGACAACATGTAGTTGTTGCTCAGCCGCTTGTCGGCTTTCACCAGCAGGCCCTTGTACTCGGCCGTGGCGCCCGGCCACCAGAAATTCATCGCGCCCGACGAGCACTGGGCCGTGGGATCGTTGGCCTGCGCGGCACTGCACCGCGGAATGAGCGGTCCAGCAATCGAATCGAACTTGTTGAAGTCGACGCTGGCGCCGAAGAAGCCGCCGGGCGTGCCGTGGAGCATCTTGCGGTAGACCACATCCGCCTGCAGCATCACGTCGCCGCCCATTTCGCGCTGGAACCCGAGGTTGAAATGTTGCGCCGACGTGGTCGGGAACTCACGCGGATACATGGCGCCGAGCGCCGTCGCCTGCTTCGAGAGCAGAATCTGCGCCTGATCACCCGTGCCCGGGTACTTCGCGTCCTGCTGCGCCCGCAGAGTAGGCAGCATCTGGAGGAAGGCGCCATACGGAAGGGCCAGCGAGTTTAGAAACGCGCTGGTAAAGGGTTGGCCGGTGAGCGGGTTGATGACCGCATTGTTGAAAATGAATTGGCGGCCCGACCCGCCGATCACCGCCCGTTCCCCGAGTCGCCACCACCCGAGCTGCGTGTCGTAGAAGATCCCGGCGCCGCCGCGAATCACCGTCGGCTTCTCGCTGCCCACCGACCAGGCGAACCCCGCCGCGGGCGAGAAGTTCTTGAAGTTTTTCTCGGTTGGGCTCAGGTCGTCCCCGTAGATCGGGGCGAGGTAGGCCGGCTTCGCGAGATCGTGATTGAGCACGTTGGACTCGTGCTGCCAGCCCAGGCCATAGTTCAGCGTGAGGTTTGACGTCACCTGCCAACTGTCCTGCACGTAGAGGTGGTAGCGATTGTTGTGTCGTGCGTCATCGAGGTTGTACGACGGCTGCGAGCGATCGCCAATGCCAAGGATGAAGGTCACGACCGGAAGCTTCAGCAGATCCGCCTGGCTGTGAATTTTCCCATCTGGGAGACCGAACACGGCCGGCAGCCCGGGATTCGATCCCGGCGAGGAATTCCGGCGACAAGAGATAGACACGAGCCGGATCGAAGAAGCCCCAGTACCCCGTCAGATCGCTCGGTTCAAACGTCCCGCCGAACTTCACCGAGTGCCGGCCCTTGTACCAGGTGGTGTGGTTCGAAATCGGGAAGCGATGGATGTCGCGGCCCTGCGGTGAGTTGAAGTTGTTTCCGAGCGCGAAGTTCACCGAGTTGAGCATGAAGATTTCCGGGCCGCCAGACCCGACGCAGTTGCCGTTGATGTCCCCCTCGCAGGGCGCGGGAAGGTTCCGGTTCTTCCAATACATGTAGGAAAAACGGAAGTCGTTGACCAGTGTCGGGCTGATCACGCTGGTGATGCCCAGCAGGGTTTGATGGACGTCGTTCTTGTTCGAGACGAAGTTGGACGGCGGCACCGGCGTGCCAAACGGCCCGCTGTTGCTGTTGTCATCGTACGAATAGCGCACGAACAGGGTGTGGTTGTCCTTCAGGCGGAAGTCGGTGCGCGCGCTCACCTGATTGCCCTTGTACGGCGCCGGCGCCAGCGTGCTGAAGCCGGAGACCGAGGGCAAGTCCGGTTGCACCACGTAAACGCCTTGCTGATCCGTCCACTCGTAGCTGCCGAAGAAGTGGACCTGGTCTCGTTTGATCGGCCCGCCCAGCACGAAGCCCGCCTGCTTGCGCGAAAACTCGGGATCGTCGGTGAGCGTGGTGCGAACGAGACTGGGATACGACGCGAGGCTCTCATCGCGGTAGTAGAGATAACCAGACCCGTTGAGATTGTTCGTGCCCGAGCGGGTGACAACGTTGATGGCGCCGAAGGCTGCGATGCCCGTCGACAGATCGAAGTTCACTGTCGAAATTTGAAACTCCTGGACAATCTCCTGCGAGAAATTCTGTCCGGGCCCACCCTCCACCGGGTTGCGGATGTTGCCGCCATCGATGGTAATCGCCGTGCGCGATGCCGGCCCGCCCAGCACCGAGACGTTGAACTGGGCGTTGAACTGCGCCGGGTTTCCCAGAGCGACGGTGACGCCAGGCTGCAGCGCCGCGAGATTCATGAAGCTGCGGCCGTTGAGCGGCAGGTTCTCGATCTGATTGCGATCCACGACGCCCTGCACCCGATTCGAGGCGAGATCGACCGCGGTGGTGACGCCGGTGACCGTGACGGTCTCCGTTCGCGCCCCCAACTCGAGTCCCACCTTGACCGTGGTCGTCGAACCAGTGACGACCTCGGCCGGGGTCGAGATCGGTTGAAATCCGGTGGCGCCGACGACCACGTCATAGCTACCGGCGGCAAGCGACGGCATCGAGAAGTTGCCGTTCGCGTCCGTCTGCACGGCGCGCGCGGCGCCGGTGCCGCGGTTGGTTACAGTGACCGTCGCATTGGGTAAAACCGCGCCCACTTGATCGGTCACGGTTCCGGCAATGGTGCCCGTGGGTACTTGCGCCGCCAATGGAGCCGAAAGCGATACGACAAACGCGCACAGCAGAGCGACTCGAACCATGTGACCCCCTCCGTGACGCCAGTTAGGCCCGGAGCACACCTGATGGTGCTGCTTACTCGCTCGACACCCATCGCGGCGTGCCCGAAGCCGATGGTCCCGTCGCTGCGAGGGCGGCCCAGGTGAACTCCAGGGTTAGGGCTTGTTCAACTTGGGGGGAGCATATACCCGGAGTGCCCCGCGGGATCAATCCTGTTTACACCCGACCCGGTCCGCCGGTTCAGAAAGGGCTAGCAGAACCCCGATGACCGGCGTTTTCAACGCAGCGCTCCCGACGTCCACGAAAGTCCACTCGAGCGTCGCATCGTCGGACGCTGGAGCAAAATCGCGGGCGCGTGCGTTTCACGCGATTCCGCGACTCGGGAAACCGTCGGATGCCGAGAACGTCTGAATCGACCAATCAAATGGATGCGTGTGCCTCGCACTGTGGCGGCGCTAGCAGCGGACTCTCGTCGCCCCGCCCTGCGCCAACCTATGGGCCGGAGCCCATCATGGCGGCGAGGCCTACCTGGTCAGTTCCCGCCTCAGTGGCAGCAACTGCATCTCAGGCATTTGCCTGAATCTTGGACAGGGCCTTGCACGATCCCGTACATGGACTCGATACAGGAACTCAAGGAGCGCTTCGATACCATTCTACGGAAGCTCCAAGAGACGATCCGGGAGGCTGAGAGCACCCGAGCCGAGATCGAAAGGGAACAGGAGCGCGACAGGTCCCAGGCTCTCAAAGCTCGACACCCCCAGGCTGACGAACCCGAGCGTACCTAACCGCTCAGGTCTCACGGTCTTTCGAGACTGCAGGGGCAGCGGCGTGCAATGTCTCTCGGATGCCTTTCAGCTCGGCGCTGAGCTGGGCCAGCAGGCGTTCGATTGTATCCAGCCGCGCACGAAGCTCAGCGATTTGCTGCCCTTCCATATAGCGCCTCGAGTATCGCACGTTCATAATCTTCGTTATTAGTCCGATGCCGAATAGCACCATCGCAGTGGACGGTGGTTACGACTCCGTTGCGACGGAGTGCCGGCGCGTCAGGGCTCGTCGCGGAAAAGATCAGCCAGTCTGTCCGCTGGTTCACTCTGCGGATAAGGCTCCGCGCAGTTGTTGCTGATCAGGAATTCGGCGATCGCGCGCGACACGTCGTACACCCGACCGATCTCGAGCGGGGCGACCGAGAAGCCTTGCGCTGGAGCGACGCATCGACGCGTAATGAGAACTCGCACGCGAGATTGAAGAGCAAGGCGCAGGCCAATGTCCGCACGTCTATTTGCCGACAAATGCCCCTTGCGACCGACGGCGATTCAGTGTACCCGCAGCTTTTGTTCTCAGGTGCCACCGCCCCAAACCGAGGTCGCGCTGGTGCGCCTGGCGCCTTCAGGCTGGCTGCCTTTAGCAGGCCGGCTGCCTTTACCAGGTGACGGTCGGCCTCTCTCCAGAAGTGGTCCGCTTGTTCCTGGTGCCGCTTGGCGCGCTCCATCATCTCCGCGATGCGGGCCTCACGTTCTTCGCGATAGTCGTCGTTCGGGCGCGACTTCGGAGACATCGGAGTGGACTCGGAAGGAGACGGGAGCATACGCTTTTGCACGCTCCAGTCAGTCGGGTTTTGGCGAGCTGGAAACCCATGCATCCGGGGCACCCAGCGCGTCTTGGCGAGACGAGCGCGCGCGCCTCGCAAAACGTTCACTACCAGATCCCGATTCGGGAAAGGGAAAGCCGAAACTCTGGCCCCAGCGAGACTAAGTTCTGCCGGTCCTCGACGTCACCGAGTTGTCCCTCCTGGGTTGACAGGCAATACTGATCGTTTTTGCACACAACGTGGCGCCGTAACTCGCCTTCTAACTACCGACTTCGTAAACGCCAGGCGGCACCCCCGATGACCGCCTTGGCCTGTCGATTGCTATCTCACGAGGTGTATGAGCAGCGGGTGGTTTCTCGGACCGCCTCCAACGTCGATGGCCCCGCCGCGAATTGGATTGGCCCTCGGCGGAGGTTTCGCGCGCGGCATCGCGCACGCTGGAGTGTTGAGAGTCTTCGAGCGCCATAGAATTCCGGTTTACTGCGTCACAGGGGTGAGCGCGGGTTCGATCGTCGCAGCCGCGTACGCCAGCGGTGCGCAGCCCGAGGCAATTGTGCGGGCAGGTTGCTCCATGCGGTTCGGCGACGTCGCGCGTTGGAGTCTCAGCCGAATGGGATTTGTGGTGAGCGAGCGCATGAAGCCATTTCTGCGCGGGCTGCTCAAACACCATCGCTTCGAAGAGATGCGGATTCCGCTTGGCGTCGTGGCGACCGACCTCTGTACAGGTGAACGGGTGTCCTTCCGGGATACAGGCGACGTCTGCCTTCCGATTCGCGCGAGCTGCTCCTACCCCGGTCTGTTCCAACCCGTGCGCGCCGGCGGCCGCGTCCTGGTGGACGGCGCGATGAGCACCGAGATTCCCGCATTGCTAGCCCGCGAACTCGGCGCGACGCACGTCGTGTCTGTGCACTTGCCGGCGCCGTCGTGCCAGCAACCTCCGACCGATGTGTTTCAAGTCGTTCGTCGATGCTTCCAGATCATGCAGGTCCGCAGCGAAGATGGCTGGCGGCAGGCGAGCGATCTGGTGATCACACCGGATCTCCAGGCCATTGAATGGGATGCATTCGAGCGCGGGCCAGAGCTGGTGAACGCCGGAGAGGCGGCAGCGCTCGCTGCGTTACCGGCCATTCAATCCTGGTTTTCACAAGTGCCGTGTCAGTTTTCAGAAGGAAGGGACGCCGGCGTTTCAACAGCTTCCGCCGCTCGTCGCGGCGGCCACAGTGAACTGGAAACTGAATGTCACGGGCGTCCTGCCCTGACTCGACCCGGTGCTGTACTCGACTCGGCAGGACTGGCTCGATGCGACCACCGGGCCGCTGAGACTTTGCAGGGATGCGGGGACGACGCCAATCGTGCTGGTTGACGTGTTGTGCACGAAGGTGAAGCCGACCCCGCGCGTGTCGAACTGCCCAGTGACGGTGTAGGTCCCCGGGCGGAACCCCGTGAACTCGTAGTTGCCGGATGGCCCTCCTAAGTCGGCGAGATTCTGGTTGAGAAACGAGAAGTTGAAGCACGGACACTGCTGCGATCCATCGGCGGGGTTCACCCGTATTTCGATCGAGTTGTCCGCAGCGTTGGAGCACGGATTTCTGGGTTCCGTCGTGGAGCCGCACAGCGTGACGTTGATGATCTCGCCGGGGCCGATAGGGTTCGGAACCATTGGGCCAGAGTCACCGCCACTACATGCGATTGCCACAAGGGCGAACGCCGCTAAGCTCACTCGTAGCATCCTTGGCTGTGCTCCCCGACCATCTATTGCCGGTCGTACTCGTCCCACTCACCGTTCCTTACTGATGGCTGAAGGCAACTGGTCTGCTGCTCTATCGGCTGACCAGCGGAAGCCATTACCGCGACGTGTTCCCCTACCCTGAGCGCAGCCGCCAGAGAGGAAAAGCTTGCCGCTCTCTAACGGTGCGAATAGATTGATCGGTCTTGGTAAATTCCGGTCGTAGCTTCGGACTGCGGTGCGGTTCTCGAAGGACCGAGCAGCAGGACACAAGATGGTAGCTTCATGATTGCCCAACATCGACATCCCGTGATCGAGGGGCTCATTCGAGATAATCCCAAGTTTCACTATTACACCGAGGAACAGGTACTCAAGGAGAAAGCGTACGCCGCGAAATACGGCAATGACCTTCAGCCCGGGCTCGCGAGCCTGGCGGTTCATCCCGACGTGCTTCGCGGCATACAACAATGGGTGAGTGGGACTTCACTCACGATCGAGACCGGCTGCAATCATACGACCATCGCGCTCGCTGCACTCGCCAAGCGGCATATCAGCGTCACTCCCGACCAGCGAACGTGCAGAGCAGTCGAGGCATATATGGACCAAAAGGGTTTATCTCGAAGCAATCTGTCGTTTCTTGAAGAGTCCTCTGGGACCGCGTTGCCCAAGCTCTCGCTCTCCGTGAAACTCGACTTTGCGTTTATCGATGGCTGTCACGGCTACCCGTTTCCGGCGCTTGACTGGCATTTCATCGATCCGCATCTCAAGGTCGGCGGGATCATGGCGTTCGACAATACCGAGATTCCCACGGTCAAGTATCACTGTGACTTCCCCGCTAATCGATCTTATTCATTGATTCAGACACTCGTTTTCAAGGACTGGGGTGGATATAGCGTGCAGCTGTACAGGAAGGAACACGACGAAGATCGGGAATGGGATTTCCAGGCATTCAACGAAAAACAACTGTCGACGTCGCGCCGGTCATTTGCTTGGCCCGGCCGTCGTCGCTCGTGATGGAACTTGTCAGCGGCGAGACGCTGGCGGCGCGAAACGCCCGACGTGCCGTTCAAGGTACTACGGCCGTGGCACCGCAGGCGAGGCGCCGCTCTCCTCGGCGATGAACTGGCCCATACGCTGCTCGAGCACTGGCAACGGAACCGAACCAATTGCGAGGATTGCGTCGTGGAACCGCCGCTGGTCGAACTTCGAACCGAGCTTCTCCTCCGCTTCCCGACGATGACGCCGGATCTGCAACTCGCCCAGCTTGTAGGCCAGCGCCTGTCCGGGCCACGCGATATAGCGTTCGACTTCGGTCGTAATCTCGTGCTCGGCAAGCGCTGCGCGTTCACGCAAGTAGTCCATCGCTTGCTCGCGGGTCCACCCGTACTGGTGGATGCCCGTGTCGATCACTAGTCGGCACGCACGCCACATCTCGTACGTCAGGCGGCCAAAGTCTTCGTACGGAGTTTCATAGATCCCCATGATGGTGCCCAGCCACTCGGTGTAGAGCCCCCACCCCTCGCCGTAGCCGGAGAACGACGTTCCCCGACGGAACGGCGGACGCTCGGGCCCCTCGAGCGCGAGTGCGGCCTGAAAGCTGTGGCCCGGCGTGCACTCGTGGAGTGTCAGCGCCGCCAGCGTGTAGAGCGGGCGCGCCGGCAGGTTGTAGGTGTTCATCAGGCATGCCTCGAGCCCACCGCGTCCGCCCGTGTAGATCGGCGCAAGTGCATCGGGGACCGGCCGGATGCCGTGCCGGCGCCGCGGCAGGAGCCCGATCGTTTCGGCGAGCTTCCAATCCGCCTTCTTCGACACGTACGCCGAGTACCAGAGGAGCTCGCGCGGCGTCTTCGCATAGAACTGCGGATCCGTGCGCAAGAACTTGAAAAACTCCGCCATCGTCCCCTTGAAGTTCGCCTTCTGCTTGGTGGCCTCCATCTCGGCCTGGATGCGTGCGACTTCTTTCAGTCCGATGTCGTGAATCTGCTTCGCGGTCAGCGTCAGCGTCGTGTGCTTCTCGATCTGCGCCTGGTAGAACGCATCGCCGTCGGGCATCGCGCTTGCGCCGAGCGTCGTGCGAGCCTTCGGCAGATACTCGTCACGCATCATCGTCAAGAGCCGGGCATAGGCCGGCGCGACGACGTCACGGATGACCGTGGCGGCTTCGGCACGCATCGCCTCCTGGTCGGCCGTCGGGATGGAGGCGGGCATCTGGGTGAACGGGGCGTACAGCGGGCTGGTCGTGTCGCCCTTCACATACGGCTCGATCGTCTTGTCACGTCCGATGACCGACACGCGCGGGACACTGTAGCCGCGTGCTAGCCCCGACCGCATGTTGGCCATCTGCTCGTCGAAGTAGCGCGGCACGTCGCGAAGCCGCCCGAGGTAGTCGCGGTACGCGGCGATGGTGGCAAGGCCTTGGCGGGGCGTGAACTCGGTCCAGAAGAACGTGTCGCTGTTGAACGGCGCCTCGTACGTTCGATAACTGACGTCGCTGGCGAGCGCGCTGATCGAGGTGCGAAAGATCTGCGCGTGGATCTTTTCCTCTGGCGAGAGCCCGTCGAAGGGAATGCTGTCGAGCGTCTTCAGCGTTCGCGTCCAGTACCTCGAGCCGTGCCTGTTGCGACGCGACGTCAACCTTAGGAAAGTGGTCGCTGGCACCTGACTCGCCTGGCTGATCGCTGCCCCGCGCCATTTCCTTCCGCCGCCAGTTCCATTCCTCTGTGTAGAGGGCGCGGAGCCGTGCATCGGCGGAGGTGCTGTCGGGTTGCATCTCGACCGCGGCCGGTGACAGCCCGAGCGTGGCGCCGAACACCGCGAAAGTCAGCAGGTAATGAGTGACGAATGATCTCGACATGACGGACCTCTTTAGGATCGGAGGCCGATTATCACACCATTCTCCGAGGCTCGGAGGCTCGGAGGCTTCTTTGTGTAAATCAAGTGACAATAGGCGGCCGTGCGCGCCACTGCGACGACTACCTCCGCGACTGCTGTTCTGCCGCTGCGGGACCTCTACCGGCAGGAGATGAACTGCCAGATCGTGCACGACTCCATTCACCGTCGCGCGGGGTGGACGACCACTTATGCGCTGTCTCTCGACGAGACCGTTGCCGGCTTCGGGTCAGTGGCGATCGGTGGGCCTTGGACCGGCAAGCCCACTCTCTTTGAGTTCTACGTCCTGCCGGCGTATCGGGGCCGCGCGTTCCACCTGTTCGAGGCCCTTCTCGATGCCAGCGGCGCACGGCTGATGACAATCCAGTCGAACGATCTGCTGCTCGCCGCGATGCTGCACACCTACGCACGCGACGTCGGCAGCGGAAACATCGTGTTCCGCGATGGCGTCACCACGACGCTGGCGCCCAACGGCGCCATTCTCCAGCCGCTGACGCCCGACGAGGAAACACGGGCCGCGATCGCGCAGCGGCAAGGCGGCACCGAGTGGCGGCTTCAGTTGGACGAAGAAACGGTCGCGACGGGCGGGATTCTCTTTCACTACAACGAGCCATACGGCGACGTCTACATGGACGTGGCCGAGCCGTTCCGCCGCCGCGGCTTTGGCGCGTATCTGGTTCAGGAACTCAAGCGCATCGCGTACGAGCTGGGAAGCATTCCGGGGGCGCGCTGTAGTCCCGACAACATTGCTTCGCGCAAGACGTTGCAGAAGGCAGGCTTGGTGCCGTACGCGCACATTCTCAACGGCGTCATTCCAGCGATCTCGCCACAAACGCAGCTACAGGGGGACACATGAGTTCGACCGCTACCATGCTGTCGCTTCTTACGGTGGCGACGGTATTGTCGTCCGGCAACGTGACGACCAACATGCGCGAGGAGCCGCCGTTTGCCTCGATACAACCTGTGCTGCTCGGCGTCGCGAATTCGTTGGCGAACGCGTGGGGCGACTACGACAACGATGGCGATCTCGACCTCGCGGTGTCGCTGGGGAGCGGCGAGGTCCGGCTCTATCGAAACGATAACGGAACGCTCACAAGCGTCGGCACCACACTGGGCATGCCGCAGGCCGGGAGCCACGAGCTGCGCGGCCTGAGCTGGGGTGACTTCGACGCGGACGGCGACATCGATCTGCTCGGAGGAGCGACGGCCGCGGACAAACCCACGAAGGTGCTGCGCAATGACGTCGCGAAGCGGTTCGTGGATGTCGCGGCAGAAATCGGGTTGACCATTCCGGGCCGCTCGGCGCGCCAGACGAATTGGGTCGACTACGACAACGACGGTGATCTCGACGTGTACGCGTCGAACCGCATCGGCGACAACACGCTGTTTCGCAATGACGGCGGGCAGTTCACGCACGTCTTCGTTGGTGTCGGCCCGACGGATCCGCGGCCGACCGTCGGAGCGTGCTGGCTCGATATCGATACGGATGGTGATCTCGACCTGTATCTCGCCAACCAATCAGGCGCGACCGATGCCCTCTGGCGCAACGACGGTGCATCATTCACTGACATTGCCGCCACGCTCGGCATGACCGGCCCGCGGCGGACAAAAGAGGAAGGTGGCGTGGGCTGTGCCGTTGGCGACTACGACAACGACGGCGATTTCGATATCTTCGCGCCCAACTACGGTCACAATCTCCTGTACCGCAACAACAACAACGGGACGTTCACCGAAGTGGGCAAGGCGCTCGGCGTGGGTGTCGACAATCACGCAGTGGGCGCTGATTGGGGTGACTACGACAACGACGGCGACCTCGACCTTTCCGTCATTTCCTATGAGGGCCCGGTCGGTGCTCAAACGCCCCTGAACGCGCTGTTCCGCAACGAGGGCGCGAAGGGCTTCATCAACGTGCTGACGAAAGACAGCCCGCTCAACGCAGCGGATCACAGCACGCAGTTCGTCGACTACGACAATGACGGCGGACTCGATCTCGCCGTCACCGATGGCTACGGACCGCAGGGCGGGCACTTCGTGTTTCGCAACACGATGTCAGCCGACGCCAAGCGCCGAAGCTTGAGCGTGCTCGTGCTCGACGCGAAGGGCCACCAGACGCGTTTCGGCGCTGAGGTGCGTCTGTTTGATCGATCGGGTCGCGCGATCGCCTCCCGGCAAGTGGTCACGGGCGGTGGCTACAACACGCAGCGCGCCGCCCCCATTCATTTCGGCCTCGCGACGCTCCAACTGGTACGCGTCGATGTCACGTTCATGACCAAGACCGGCCGTAAGACGCAAACGGTCAACAACGTGCGGCCTGCGGACTACTACGGCAAGAGCCTGGTGGTACGGGAGTGAAAGATCATCAAGTCGCCGACTCAGGCATTTGCCTGAGTCTTGGACAGGGCCTTGCACGATCCCGTACATGGACCCGTTACAGGAACTCAAGGAGCGCTTCGATACCATCGTACGGAAGCTCCAAGAGACGATCCGGGAGGCTGAGAGCACGCGAGACGAGGTCGAAAGGGAACGGGAGCGCGAAAGGGCCGAGATTCTCAAAGCTCCACATTCCCAGGCCGACGAATCCGAGCCTATCTAACGGCTCAGTTCTCACGGTCTTTCGAGCCAGCAGGGGCAGCGGCGTGCAATGTCTCTCGTATGCCTTTCAACTCGGCGCTGAGCTGGGCCAGAAGGCGGTCGATTGTATCCAGCCGTCCCTTGACCCCTGCCCGAATGGGGCCTAGGCTGATCGACGCCTACTCGGAGGTGCCGGATGTCGAGTATCAGCGTGCTCGTCACGTTTGTGTTGGTGTCTCACCTGGCAATTGGCGGCGTTCACGACGCTTCCCGCACGACGGACTGTGAGGTGAGTTCCACGGTGTCCGACCGTCCACCTGATGATCCAGCTGCTTCGACGTTCGCAAGTCCTGGAGGCACGTGGTACGCGAACGCCGATCGTACGCTGTGGGCGTGGTGGTGGGGCAGGCGGCACAATGGCGAGTACAAGGTGCTGTGGGTGCGTCCCAGAGGCGAGCAAGTCCGAGTACGAGGCGAGCGTTTGGACGGCCGTCGCGCCAGGCTCCTGCAGACGTTTCCTGCAACCGACTCTCGCGCGACATTCAGACCGAGCTCGCTAGCGTTTCCCGGGCCAGGGTGCTGGCGTGTGAGCGCCACGTCAGGGAAAGCCGAAGTCGAATTCGTCGTCGCGATCCCGTGATCGCGGGCAGGCTGGAAGGATTGAAGGCGAGGGAGGGGCGCCTTGCAAGCCTACGGGCCGATTGTGCTCGTCTCCGCGCTGCCACCAAGCAGATCTCGATGGGGACATCGTGCGTCGGGAGTTACAGGTTCTCGCCGCCGAGTGGCGACCCATGCCGCGCGAGTCATGGCTGGGCGCAGCATAGAATCGATGACGGCACAATCGCGGTTCAAGCGACCGACGGGCTCATGGGCGCAGCCCGAAGGATCTGTTGCTCGTCGCTGCTCGTTGCTAGTGCGGTCATGTTCGCAGGAGTATTGGCGCTCGGTGCTGAACAGCATGGGCCTGTCGGATGACGCCTGACACGATCGGCCGTTATCGCATCACCCGGAAGATTGGTGAGGGCGGGATGGGCATTGTGTACGCCGCGAGGGACGAGCGGCTCCACCGGTCGGTTGCGATCAAGACGCTCCGGGATTCGGCGGGCGATGCGCGGGAGCGGCTCTGGCGTGAGGCGCGCGCGGCCGCGAGCGTCAGCCACCCCAACATTTGCCAATTGTTCGAAGTCGGTGAAGAGAACGGCGAGCTTTTCATCGCCATGGAACTCATGGAGGGCGAGTCATTGGCCGCTCGACTCCTCCGCGGCCCGCTCGTCGTTGCTGAAGCGATTCAGTTCGCGCTCCCCATGCTTGGCGCATTGGAAGCCTTGCATCGGAGGGGACTGGTCCATCGCGACCTCAAGCCCTCGAACATTTTCTTGACGCCGCACGGAGTCAAACTCCTGGACTTCGGCCTCGCGCGACCGATCGCGGGCACGAGCCACGCCGACGCGACCGTGACGGCTGCCGGCATGGTGATGGGCACGCCTGCCTACATGGCTCCCGAGCAGCTTCTCGGCCAGCCGGTCGACCGGCGGGGCGATCTGTTCTCATCTGGCGTCGTGCTCTTTGAGATGCTCGCGGGAAAACTGCCCTTCAGTGGCGATACCGGACTGCAGCTCTTTCACGCCATCCTGCATGATCGCCCGCCTTCGCTCGGAGGCTCGTCCGCGATTGCTGCCGTCGACCGTATCATCCAGCGCACGCTTGCGAAGCGACCCGAAGACCGCTACCAAACGACCGACGCCCTTGCGCAGGATCTGCGGAACGCGCTCCTCCTCGATTCCGGCGAAATGCCACAGGCACACGAGGTCACCCGACTCATCGTGTTGCCCTTTCGAGTCCTCCGGGCCGATGCGGAAACGGACTTCCTGGCGTTCAGTCTGTCTGACGCGATCGCTTCGACACTGTCAGGCTTGGAGTTTCTGGTCGTGCGCTCAAGCGCGGCGGCCGCACGCTTCTCAAGCGACGCGCCTGACTTGAAGACGATCGCGGCCGAAGCGGACGTGAACGCAGTGCTTATCGGCAGCCTGCTTCGCGCGGGCGAGCAGATACGCGTCAGCACTCAGCTCCTGGAAGCGCCTCACGGCACGATTCTGTGGTCGCAGACGTCGCAAATTCGCCTGGGGGATATCTTCGAGCTTCAGGACGAATTGGCTGGTCGGATTGTGGAGTCGCTATCGTCGCCGCTGACCGCTCGCGAACGAAGACAGCTCAAACAGGACGTTCCCGCCACCCCCCGGGCCTACGAGTTTTATCTCCGGGCGAACGAATTTGCGGCGCACGCGCAAACCTGGGCTCTGGCGCGGCAGATGTACGAGCGATGCCTAGAGGAAGACGACCGATACGCACCGGCCTGGGCGCGTGTGGGCCGCATCTACCGGGTGTTGGCCAAATACAAAGCGGAAGACCCCGGGCAGAATCTCGCGCGTGCAGAAGCGGCGTTCCGCCGGGCGCTCGAACTTAACCCCGACCTTTCGCTTGCGCAAAATCTGTCCGTGTACCTGGAAGCGGATCTCGGGCGCGCTCAGGAGGCTATGCTTCGACTGCTCACGCGAGTCAAGGCTCGCCGTGGAGATCCCGATCTGTTCGCTGCGCTGGTCCATGCCTGTCGTTACTGCGGCTTGCTCGAAGCGTCTCTGGCCGCGCATGAGCGGGCCAGACAGCTCGACCCGCTCATATCAACGAGCGTTATCTGGACCTTGTGGGCGATGGGAGACTATCCTCGGGCCCTCGACGAAGCCGCCGGCGAGTCGGTCGGCTATATTCCAGCGCTGGTGCTCGCCTCCATGGGCCGGGAGCAGGAGGCCATCGCGATGCTCGCGGAGCGAGAGCAACTCAAGCCCGAAATTCACGTCCTGGGATACATCACATCGTTGCGCGCGTTGCTCGAGGGGCGGCGCGAAGACTGCTTGGACGCGGTTGAGCGCACGCTTGGAGCGAGTTACACCGACCCGGAAGGCCTGTATTTTCTGGGGCGCGAGCTGGCGCATCTCGGAGAAGCGGAGCGGGCGCTCACCGTGCTCGGGCAAGCGGTAGACGGGGGGTTTTGTTGCGCCCCGGCGATGGCGCGGGATGCATGGCTCGATCCGCTACGCGCGCAGCCGCGATTCGGTGCTCTCGTCCACCGGGTGGAAGAGCGTAAACGCGACGCACAGACGGTCTTTCTTCAGGCGGCGGGCGATCGGCTGTTGGCCATCAACACGTAGCGCCACGCTCGTCATCCCACGCTTATAAGAGATGGGAACGTCCCCAGGCGGAACCGCGCTGCTTGGACTGACGGCCAAACCACTGAAAATGCGCTGGATGCTGCGCAACGACCAGCTTTCTGGCGCCCTCAAATGTCCGTTCAGAAGCGAACAGCGAGGGCGAGGGGAACCGCGTATGGTCCCCTCATGGGATCACCACCCATAGGCGCGCCGTCTCTGCCATTCCAACAAGTTGAGCTGCGCGCGGGCCCGCGCGTTGACCGGTCCGTGGATCTAAACAAGATGGGGACGGAGCAGTGGGACATGTCCGCGAAACTCTACGATCCAGCGTTTCCCGACCACGACGTCGTCCGTCGCCTGGATGTCGGCGACGAGGTCCGGAGCCAAGAGGCGGTGCGTGTCGCGGCGGCCTTGCAGACCGCGATTTTCAACAGCGTGAATTTTTCGAGCATCGCCACTGACGCGAAGGGCGTCATTCAGATCTTCAACGTCGGCGCTGAGCGGATGCTGGGCTACACGGCCGCCGAAGTGATGAACCAGATCACGCCCGCCGACATTTCCGATCCGCAGGAAGTGATCGCGCGCGCGAAAGCGTTGAGCGTCGAGCTCGGCACCCCGATTACGCCGGGCTTCGAGGCATTGGTGTTCAAGGCCTCGCGCGGAATCGAGGATATCTACGAGCTGACCTACATCCGCAAGGATGGAAGCCGCTTCCCGGCGGTGGTATCCGTCACGGCTCTGCGCGACGCGCAGGCCGCCATCATCGGCTATCTGTTGATCGGCACCGACAACACCGCGCGCAAGCAGGCGGAAGAGGCGCTGCTCAAGGCGGGGGCCCTGCAGAGCGCGATTTTCAACAGCGCCAATTTTTCGAGTATCGCCACTGACGCGAAAGGCGTCATTCAGATCTTCAACGTCGGCGCCGAGCGGATGCTAGGCTATGCGGCCGCCGAGGTGATGAATCAGATCACGCCCGCCGACATTTCCGATCCGCAGGAAGTGATCGCGCGCGCGAAAGCGTTGAGCGTCGAGCTCGGCACCCCGATTACGCCGGGCTTCGAGGCATTGGTGTTCAAGGCCTCGCGCGGAATCGAGGATATCTACGAGCTGACCTACATCCGCAAGGATGGAAGCCGCTTCCCAGCGGTGGTGTCCGTCACGGCGCTGCGCGACGCGCAGGACGCCATCATCGGCTATCTGTTGATCGGCACCGACAACACCGCGCGCAAGCAGGTCGAAGAGGAGCGGAAGAAGCTCGATCAGCGGCTGCGCGACCAGCAGTTCTACACGCGCTCGCTCATCGAATCCAACATCGACGCACTGATGACCACCGATCCGTCCGGCATCATTACCGACGTCAACAAGCAGATGGAGGCGCTCACCGGTTGCACGCGTGACGAGCTGATCGGCGCGCCGTTCAAGAACTACTTTACCGATCCGGAGCGAGCCGAGGCAGCGATTAAGCAGGTGCTCAGCGAAAAGAAAGTCACCAACTACGAACTGACCGCGCGCGCCAGAGGCGGCAAGCAAACCGTGGTGTCCTACAACGCGACCACCTTCTACGACCGGGACAGGACTCTGCAGGGCGTGTTCGCCGCCGCGCGCGACGTCACCGAGCGCAATCGTCTGGATCAGGTCCTGCTCGAAAAGAACGTCGAGCTGGAGAGCGCCAAGTCCGTGGCGGAACAAGCGAACCTCGCCAAATCGGATTTCCTGTCCAGCATGAGCCATGAGCTGCGCAGCCCGCTCAATGCGATCCTCGGGTTCGCCCAGCTGATGGAGTCCGACTCCCAGTCGCCGACGCCTTCCCAGAAGGAAAGTATTGCCCAGATTCTCGTTGCCGGATGGCATCTGCTGAACCTGATCAACGAAATCCTCGATCTCGCGGTGATCGAGGCCGGGACGGTCTCGCTGTCTGGAGAATCGGTGTCGCTAGACGAAGTCATGCTCGAGTGCCGGGCGATGATGGAACCGCAGGCGCAGCAGCGTGGCATCAGCATGACCTTCCCCGAGTTCGACCACCCCTGCTTCGTCAGTTCCGATCGGACGCGCTTGAAGCAGATTCTCATCAACCTGCTCTCCAACGCGATCAAATACAACAAGGCGCAGGGAACGGTCGTCGTGGACTCCACCGTGATCGCCCCGGACCGCATTCGCATCAACATCACGGACACCGGTGCGGGATTGCATCCGGAAAAGCTGGCGCAGCTGTTCCAGCCGTTCAATCGTCTCGGACAAGAGGCCGGGGGCGAGGAAGGCACGGGCATCGGCCTCGTGGTGACCAAGCGCCTGGTCGAACTGATGGGGGGCGCAATCGGCGTGGACAGCACCGTCGGGACGGGAAGCGTGTTCTGGATCGAACTGATCTCGGCTGCTGCACCGCAACTTGCCGTTGAAGGAGGCGAAGCTGCCGCACATGCCCCACCGCACGTGCCGCACGGCGCGCGGCTGCGCACCCTGCTCTGTGTTGAGGACAACCCGGCCAACCTGAAGCTGGTTGAGGGACTCATCGCGCGCCGCCCCGATCTGCGCCTGCTGACCGCGGTGAACGGGACTCTCGGCATCGAGGTTGCGCGCGCCTCGCAGCCGGAGATGATCCTGATGGACGTCAATCTGCCTGATATCAGCGGTATCGAGGCAATGAAGATCCTGCGCGACGACCCGGTCACTGCGCACATCCCCATCGTGGCGCTCAGCGCGAATGCCATGCCGCGCGACATTAGGAAGGGCCTGGAGGCAGGATTCTTCCGGTATCTCACCAAGCCCATCAAGGTCAACGAGTTCATGGACACGCTGCGCATGGCGCTGGAATTTGCCGAACAGCGGGCCGGAGAAGAAGGGCGTCCATTGGAAATTGATGGCTTCACCCTGGCCGGCACGGTGAAGGCCGAGCCGCCTCGGGCCCCGGCAGCCCTGCGCATCCTCGTCGCCGAGGACCATCCCGTGAATCAGGAGGTGGCGAGGCAGATCCTGCAGCGGCTGGGGCATCACGTCGTCGTGGCCGTCGATGGCCGCGCGGCGCTGGCCGCGCTCGAGCAGTCGGGGCGCGGGGCGTTCGATCTCGTGCTGATGGACCTGCAGATGCCGGTGATGGGCGGGCTCGAGGCCACGGCCGCAATCCGCGACGCCGAGCGCGCCTCGGGGACGCACCTGCCGATCGTGGCGCTGACCGGGCACGCGATGACGGGCGACCGCGAACGGTACCTGGAGGCCGGCATGGACGGGTACGTCACGAAGCCGATCGACGCCGTCGAGCTGGCCCGCGTCATCGACCAGGTCGTGCCGCCCGCGGCAGCGCCCGGGACGGTCCCCGCGGCGGCCATCCCGGTGGCGCCGAGCGTAGCAGGCCGGCCCGCCTTCGACGAGCGGGTCTTCCGTGCGAGGCTGGGTGACAACGCGCGACTGTTCGAAAAGATGGTGCGTCTGTTTCTCGAAGACTGCCCCGCTCGGATGCGAGCCATGCGGCGCGCGATCGCCGCCGGCGACGGCGAGG
Source organism: uncultured Acidobacteriota bacterium (assembly GCA_963802675.1). GTDB lineage: Bacteria > Acidobacteriota > Vicinamibacteria > Vicinamibacterales > UBA2999 > JACCSI01. Next base: position 346,075 of record CAWDJL010000008.1, on the reverse strand, counting down.
CGCTGCGCGAGCCCGCGCACGCGTTGCGGGGCGCTGCGGCAAATTTCGCAGCCGCTCCGGTGGTCGAAGCCGCACAACGACTCGAGCTCCAGGCGAAGAACGGGGAACTTTCTCAGTCGCTGGCAGCGTACGATGTGCTGACCCGTGAGATGCAGCGCCTGCGGCGGGCGCTCCGCGGCGCCAGCGTTGGGCCGCGCGCGACCACACGCCGCAAGCGGCAGAGGAAGCAGGGCCATGAGCAGCATCCTAGTCGTCGAAGATGACCGGTCGACGCGTCAACTCCTGACGGAAATGCTGAAGACCGCCGGATTCTCGGTCACGTCGGCGAAGGACGGCGTGGACGCCCTGAAACGCCTGCGCGCCAGCTCCTACGATCTGATGCTCCTCGATGTGTGGATGCCGAAGATGAACGGACTGGACGTGTTGGCCGCGCTGCCCAAGGAAGGGGCGCGCCCCAAAGTCGTCGTGATGACCGCGGACGACACGCCGGAAACGCTGCTCAAAGTGGTTCGCGAGCAGGCGTGGCGGTACGTGGCGAAGCCCGTCGAGCCAGAGGCGCTGGTCGAGCTCCTGCACGAGGTACTGGCGCAGACCGCCGTGGCGCGTGCGATCGAAGTGGTATCAGCCCGGCCTGACTGGGTCGAGCTGCTGGTGCCGTGCCAGCGCGCGGAGGTAGATCGAATCGAGAGCTTCATGTCGCACCTCGAGGCCGATCTGCCGGCCGACGTCCGGGAGTCGATAGGCTACGCATTTCGAGAGCTGCTGATGAACGCGGTCGAATGGGGCGGAGGGCTCGACCCTTCCCGCACCGTGCGAATCGCGTTCCTCAGGGCCAAACGGATGCTGCTCTATCGCATCGCCGATCCCGGTCCCGGTTTCAACGTGGAGGGGTTGTTGCACGCCGCCATCGGCCAGCCGGAAGACGACCCGACGGCGCACGCGATCGTGCGCGAGGAAAAAGGGATGCGGCCTGGCGGATTCGGGATTCTGACCGTGCGTGCGCAGGTCGACGAGCTGCTGTACAACGAAAAGCGCAACGAGGTCGTGTTCGTGAAGTATCTGGAGTGACGCGCTACGGCCATATCCGCAGTTCCCCGATGCGCGTCTCGAGGTCAGGAATCTCCTTCAGGAGCTTGAGCAGCTCGCGCTCGACCGCGAACATCTTGCGGACGTTTTCGGCGGTCAGGCGGTGGTCCGCCAGGGCTTCGTCATCCGGAGATCGCGACGGCTTGCTGGCCGCTCATTGCCGCTAGAGCTTGAGGAGTCCCCTTCTTCAACGAGGCCGCTCACACGCGAGAGCGCGGGTGCTGGGTGTCCCGTTCAGCACAGCGTGCATTCGCCCCCTGGCATACCCGTCGCCGCCACGGACGACGCCGTGCTGTCCACGATTGAAGGGGAAGTGCTGGGCACCCGGTTAATCGAGGAATTACTGGCGCTCGTCGACCGTGGCGAGGCCGACCAGAGCGCCCGTCTTCTTGCCGACCAGGACCGGCTCCAACGCGAACTAAGGAATTTGAGCGAGGCGATTGCGCTCGGCACCATCACAAACGACGAGGCGGCAGCGTCTATCCAACCGCGCGACGAACTAGGACGTATTGAAACGCAGCTGCGCCCACCGCGTGTGGTCCCTCCGGACCTAGCGACGCTGCGCGCGGCGTTGGAGCAACGCGCCACGGAGTGGAAAGCGGACCTACGCGCAGAGCCTCGCGTGCGCGGGCGGTGTTGCGCCAACTCGTGGGGCCTCTGACGTTGTGGGATGATTCGGAACGGCCGGATTTTGTGAAGTGGGAAGCCCCGCAGACTACGGGGTTACTCGCCGGGCTTGCCCCCACCTCAGTGAGTACGTCCCCAGCGGGATTCGACAAAGGGTGCAGCCAGAGATTCAAAGGAATTGCAGCCTAAAACCCCGCTACTTCCGCCGCCGCCGATCGCCATTCACTCGCGGCGCGCCGGATCGGCAGGCGACGCGAGCGGGCGGAAACTGGCGTCCGGCCCGGTCGTGCATCAGTCATGCGAGGTCTTCAACGCCATCCAGATCAACGCCCGTACTTCCTGGCCACGTCACGGAAGTCCTTCCAGTACTGCGAATCGCTGTCCTCGACCTCCCGTTCGATCGCTTTCGCCGTCAGCCCACGGGCTCGCGCCCGCCGCCGCGCTTCCACCAGGCACGCGCGCACTTCCTCGACGAAGTCGAGTTCGGCATGCGACAGGGGGTCGTCGAATGCACTTTTCGCACGCGCGGCCCTTTTTGACCTGCTGCCGGCGACCTTCCGGGGATCCGTGTTCACGAGCGTCAGGGACGGGTTATCTTTTTTGGTCGTCATATTGGAGGGGTCCTCTTCCCCTCCGGGCGACGAGTGGCAGGGGCGTACCTCACGTAACGCGTCGGTCACGCTACCACTGTCCTATCATTTTTCGCGCACACATGTACACGACTTCCACGATCGTGTATTGACGAGCGGCCGCACGTGCACGATCGTGGACACGCTACTTGGGCGGTTTGATTGGCGTCGCAGGCGCCGACTCCGATGCACGACGCCCATGCAGCGTCGCGCGCTACGCGAGCCCTTGCGTGGCTTAAAACTCCTAAAGAGGTACGGCTCTCCCGAACCCACCCGTCGAAAGAAATAGAGGCGCTAAACAGCGCCACCCCTGCGCGGCACGATCAACTCAGGTGACGTCAGCGCGCTGCCACAGTGATCAACTCGCTGCGACCAGATCGCTGCTCCGTTCGCTTCGATGTGCGCACGAGCGACGGCTGCGGTAGCGGTTTCAAACGGGCCGACGATCCATTGGCCCTCAGCCTCCAAGAGATCGAATACCACTGCATATTTGCTGCGAACGATCACGTCGCCGCGCTGGGGACTGGATGGCATAAACCGGAGAGCTTCCTGCAGCGTATGACGAGCCAAGGGCGGCCTGGTGATCCTCTGCCTGAGCAGCCCGATCGTTCGTCACTCACTAGTACATGACGAAGCGAACGTACCGCTTGTTCGTGTGGTAAGAGGGCGGGCTCTTGTTGGAGCCGGGGGGGGCGAACACGTCCCGCAAGGCAACCCAAATCCCCGGAATGGATTCCAGTTTTGGTGACCAATATCAAACGGCTCTAGTCTCTTGCCGCTACGGTTCCCCCGCGGACCAGCCTCTTTCGGTCAACTCTTGGCGCTTGTGACATGACTCCACGTACCTCTACGCCTCGAAAGCGGGGTATCGCCTCGCCGACGTCGGTACAGTGGCTCTGAACGGCTATACGTTCCGTGACATTGAACTCAAACGATAAAGCCAGAACTTCGAAGCTTCGTCCGGCTATCTGGAGATGCCGCAGGCCCCCACCTTTTACACCTGGTACCGGCTGATGTCTTCGAGCGCGACCTTCAGATCGGCCGTCGCCCGCGTCGAGGATATGGTGTCTGGACGACACGCCGGCCGGGGCGAAGCGACGGCTGAGCAAGCCATTGCACGGGTGCCGTCCGGTGGCTCGAACGGTCGAGCCCACACGACATCGGACGCGTCTTCCAGGCGCAGGCCCTGGCGTGGGCCAACGAGGGCTCGGACAGCGCCAAACGCGCTCGTCGCGACGCAGGGGAGCAACGGTAGCTACGAGCCAGCTCCCAGGACTAGAATCGTACGCTTACGCAACCGGCCAGGTGTTGTTTACGCTCAGGACCGCGGGGGAGCGCGCAGCGATAGCGCTGGCAATGTGACCCCCACCTGCGTTGAGTTCGTTCCCGCCACCAGGGGCGCGACGGTCTATGATGCCGTCGTCGCGCTGCTGGTCACTTGCCCGCGCCGTCCAGCAATGCGCAGGGACGAAGTGACTGATGGCGACGATGCGGGCGGACGACCATGAAATGTCTCGGCTGTGAGACAGAGATCCAGGACGGCAGCGGGCTTTGCCCGGCCTGCCTCGCAGTGCAATCTTCGCCGACGGCCTCCGGCGGCATGGATCGGGGGTCGAACCTCGGGGTCGTGACGCAACGTGTCTATGTTGTCCCTCGCTTTCCGTCGGGCACGCTCATCACCGACCGTTACCGGATCGTGCGGCATTTGGGCACCGGAGGCATGGGCGTCGTCTTTCAAGCGGACGATCTGACGCTCAACGTTTCGGTCGCGCTCAAGTTCCTGAACCGCGCCGACGACGCCAATCGGCGTCATCTCGAGCAGTTTCTCAACGAAGTACGGCTCGCTCGCCAGATTACGCACCCGAACGTCTGTCGCATCTTCGATGTTGGCGAGGTGGACGGACGCAATTTCCTCTCCATGGAGCACGTGGAAGGCGAAAACCTGGCGTCGCTCCTTCGCCGCGTCGGCAGGCTGCCAAAGGACAGGGCGATCACCATCGCTCTCGAGATCTGTCGCGGTCTGGAAGCGGCGCACGAACGGGGAATTCTTCATCGCGATCTCAAGCCCTCCAACCTCATGATCGACGCCAATGGCCAGGCGAAGATCATGGATTTCGGGTTGGCCCGCTTCTCGGCGAGTCCCCAGCAACCCGGCGAGATTGCGGGGACACCGGACTACATGGCGCCCGAGCAGAGACGTGGCGAGTCGTCGGTCCGAACAGAAGTGTATGCGCTGGGGCTGGTGTTGTATGAACTGTTCACTGGCCGCAAGGCGCGCCGCGAGCTGGTCGGCGACGACTCAGCGGACAGTTCCTCGGTGCTGGCGATGGTCTTCGACGATCTGGATCCGATCGTCGAACGCGTCATCCGACATTGCGTGGAGCGCGACCCGGGCCTGCGGCCGTCCTCCGTGGGTGCCGTGTCTGCGGCGCTGATCAAGCTGACGGTGCCAGCGTGGCAACCCGCGGAAGGTGTGGCAATTCCGCATCGCAAGCACTGGGTACTCCAGCGCAAGCTGGGCCAAGGTGGCTTCGGCGAGACCTGGGTCGCCATCCACCGGAAAACACGCGATCGGCGAGTCTTCAAATTCTGCAACGATGCTGGCAAGCTCCACGCGTTTCAGCGCGAGATCACACTATTCCGCTTCATGCGGGAAACCCTCGGCGGCCGTGACGACATCGCTGCGCTCGTTGACTGGCAGCTGGATGAACCGCCTTACTTCATTGAGTCAGAGTTTGCCAGTAGCGTCAATCTCGAGGAGTGGCTCCGAGAAGAGGGCGGCCTCACCGCGGCTCCTCTCTGCGATCGTGTCGAGATCGTCAGGAAGGTCGCCGTAGCGCTGACGGCGGCACACTCGATCGGGATTCTTCACAAGGACGTCAAACCGGCCAACGTCCTCGTCGACCGCCAAACCGACGGGGCACTGAGGGTGCGGCTGTGCGATTTTGGCATCAGTGTTTTGACTGATGAAGCGCGACTTCGTGAAACCGGAGTCACCATCAGCGGACTGACAGACCATCCTGGTTACTCGCCGGCGTCCGGCACACGTCTTTACATGGCGCCGGAAATCATCGAAGGAAAACCGCCGACGACCAGCGCAGACGCGTACGCACTCGGCGTGATGCTTTACCAGATGGTCATCGGCGATCTGACCAAGTCTCTCGCACCTGGTTGGGACCGTGCCGTCGATGACGATTTGCTTCGCGAGGATATCGCGGCTGCGGTGGAAGGAGCACCCGAGCGGCGGGCGAGCGCGGCTCAAATTGCTGAGCGATTAGGGCAACTGGCGGAGCGTGGCGCTGCCCGCGACGCCGAGTCAAAAGCGCGCCAGCGGGCACACCTTGTCGAGCAAGCCGCACGCCGTCGTCTTAATTGGGCCACTGCGGTGCTCGGCGCGCTATTGCTGCTCGGCCTGGGCCTTGGACTTGCGTTCGAGCGGGCCGAGAGTTCGGCACGCCAGGCGCTCATTGACCAGACACTCCGGAGCAACGAAGCCATGGTCAGGCTGGCGGCCGCCGCGGTCTCGGACAAGCTCGAAGGCGCCATTCGGGAGGTGACCGAGGCGGCGTCGGATACCTCGTTGCGCGAGCTGCTCGAGCGGCTGGCAGTGACGCCCGACGGTCGGACCCGTGCATCGCTCCGCGAGACGTTACAGCAACGTCTCGATCAGCTACTCGTCAGGGAGCAACCGCGGATTCAAGTCTGGGGCATGTCCGATCGCGAAGGGTGGATGTGGGCGCGCTCACCATTCGATCCGCTCGTCGTCGGACAGAACTACAAGTACCGTGAGTGGTTCAACGGGCGCGTCGAGCTGCCTCGCGATGCGCTAGGCCCAGTCCCCCCTCGCACTTTTACTGGCTTTTCACTCGCATACACCTCGACTGCCCGGGATCGGCCCCTCTTGATTGGCCTTGCAACGCCCGTCTACGCGACTGAGTCGAAGGATGCCGATACACCAGTACTCGGCGTGCTGAACGCGGGGATTCACCTGGAGACCTTCAACGGGTGGCTGGAGATCGCCGAGCGGCGGCCGGACGGTCGCGACTGCCCTGAGCGCTTCGTTCTCTTGCTGCATCGCACGCAACTGATCCGGCATCCCTGCCCCGATTCGATGGCGGCGCCGTTGCCCGTAGCGGGATTCTCAGACTACCCGGCGGTCGATGGCCTTCTCAAGGCATCGGGCCGGAGATCGGCAGGTTTCGTTGACCCTCTGCGCTGGACCGACCCTCGGCCGGCAACTCCGGCGCTGGGTGTGGCCTGGTCCTTGGAGACACTGCCGGACTGGACCTTGATCCTCCAGCAGGACGTGGACGTCGCGCTCAGGCCGATCACGGCGCTCACGGCCGATTTTCACGGGCCCGCGCATCTGGCCTTCGCCCTCGGCATCGGCGCGTTTTTCCCGTTGGTCGCACTACTCTGGTGGAGTGGACGGGCGTCGTGGTTCGGACACGGCCGCATGGCCGGCGGCGCGAGCCACGCCTCAGCGGCTGGTCCTACCAAACGCGCGGGCGGCGAGTCTGCCTGAACCGGTGGGAAGCGCCGATGGCGCATCTCGAGGAGTTGGTGATCAGCGCAATCGAGGAGGACGTGCTCGCGCCCGACATCGTCGAGGCGTCAATCGCTCGGGGCCGTCGAGATCCTGACGGAGGCCGACGTTCAAACGGCGACGCCGATCGCGCCAGCGTCAACGGGCGCGCTCCAGACAGGACATCGAGGCGGCATTGCGATCGCGGTTCATAAAATTGGCGCGCGATGCTCCGTCGCAACGTGCCCCATGCCTGACCTTGCGGAGAATCTTCGAGCAGCTTGACACAGCTGGTACCCGCTTGCTCCGGGACGATAGGCCGGATGAACCGGCCGCTCAGCAGAGTGGGACGTCCGGGTTGTAGTTCTCGAACATCCCCGCCGGATTGTGCCAGAAGAGCCAGATGTGCAGAACGTAGGCCTGGAACGCGTCCTCACGCGCGAACGGCACTCCAAGGAGAGACGGTGGCTCGGCCTGCGACCACGTCGTGTACGGCACGAAGTAGTCAAGCGCGGCGACGGCAGATCGATTCGACCAAGCGCAGAAACCGGGCCGCATTGCCGCACAGGATGTCGGCCTTCTGCTCAGCAGTCAAAAACTCGGCAGTGACGATTGCGTCAATACCGATTCGCATGTAATCGGTGGCCTTCGCCCCGCCCGGCACAGGGAAGTCCGACCCGAACATGATGCGCTTCCCGAAGCCGGCTTCCACCAGACCCCGCAGATGGCGCATGTAAGCGACGTGAGGCACCGCGAACTCGATTTGGAGAGCCGCAACGTCCACGGACACGTTGGGATGCGAGTACATGAGCGCGATTATGGACTCCAGGTGTGGCCACCCGGCATGCATCACAAATACGCGGAGACGGGGATGGCGGAGAAGGACCGGCTCCAGAAGCAGCGGGTTGCCTGGCGCCATCGGGACACCCGAACCGGGAGCGCCGTGGCCTAGATGGATTCCCACCGGCGTGTCCGGTTCCTCTGCGAGCGCCCAATACGGCTCCAGGCGCGGGTCCGTAGGCGAAATACCCAGGGACTGTCCCACGATTTCACCCAGCGCGCGATAGCGCCCGGCGTTGAGCTCGCCGCGAAGCCAGGCCACGTCTGGAAACTCAACGCCACTCTTCTCATAGACGCACGGTCCGATGATGACCTTGCCGTCCGCGCGGCACGGAAACATGAGCGCCGGCAGGAATCGGTTCCCATCGATCGTCGCCCACGGTCTATGCGTGTCGGGCCGGCCGGACAGGAGGATGTAGCGGACATTCAGGGAGTCGAGGAGCGCCATCGTTTGTTCGGGCGTGGAGAACGAGCCCGCGTGGACGTGCATGTCGATCACGGGAGGGCGCGGCTGCGGAGACTGGCCTACGATTGGGACCCGTAACAGGCCGGCGATAAGGAGCGCGACCGTCCGCGTCATAAATGCCTCGCCGCCATGCTTTCGCATTTTAAGGTGATGCGCGCGCCAAACGCGTCGCTTCACCGAGCAAGAATTCGAGGGCCACATTGTCGAGTGGGCGCTCAACCACCCTTTGTGGCGTCCCCAGCGGGAACCTCTCCCTTTTCCGTCGTAGGCTGTGTGGCCGCTTCACCATGGGCTGCTGGACTCGCCTCTATCGTCCGCGCACCACAGTCTCGCCGCGTTTCGAACTGAAGGGCGCTCCGCTCTCGGCGCAACGCTGTTATCACCCCGCCACCCGCTGGAACGCGAACTTCGTGTCCGTATCAGTGGGGTCGAGCGTACGGATTGGCCCGGTCGCCTTCCAAGCGCAAATGAAGGCCATTTCTACACCTTCATGGGCCGGCCCCGCTTCTTGGTCAAGCGTGGCCGGATCGTTCCATTTGCACAGATCCTCGCGGGCGGGGCTCACATCCGCGAGTTGTCGCAGTGCGTCGAGCGTTCGAACTGCCTTGAGGTTGTTCCAACCCGATTCGTGGCGTTACGGCACCCCGTAATCACTTGCGGCGCGCTGTGGGGACTATCATCGCACGTGCTCGTCGCATAAACGCTCAGAGTATACGTTCCTGGCGCAGCGGCGCCGGAAAGCGTCAACGAGGCGGTCGGAAACGAGCCAACAAACGCTCCGCTCACCGACACCACATACCCGCTCGGCGCACTACCGCTCGCTGGTGGTGACCAGGCCAGCAGGATGGTGTTCCCGGTTTTTGTTGCCGAGAAGTTGATCGGTGTCGCGGGCGGAGAACATGTCCCTGGGAACGATAGCGTGACGGTGTTCGAAGCCGTGCTACTGCCGAATGCGTTAACCGCCCAGCGGCGGTCCTTAACGTCGTAGTGATTCCTCCAACATATAAGGCGAGGGCCGTCCCCGCCGGTGTACTCCGCTCCCTTATGGCGAGCTTCAGCGGCGCTACGTGCCGCGACAAGGTCTATCACGTTGAAGGGGTATCAGAGTTGATCGCCACCATCGGCTGGACGGTGGTCGCGCGGCGGGCGGCCGGAAGGCCAGCCGCAACGGGTATCCGCGCGGCTGGTCGATCGTGGCAAAGAGTGACGGACGAACGATCATCGTTTCAAGTCTGCTTCGACTTCTGCCAGATTGGAAACCTCGCCCTCATACAGGCGCCGGATCTCCATGCCCCAATTCGGCCGTATGGACAACTCTTTGTCGACCATTTCTTTCCAACGACGCTTCTCCTCGTCGCCAAAAAGCTGCGGCATTGGTGGCAAGGGTCGCGGCGCGTCGTGGTGACGCGCGAGAAAGGCGTGGTACTCCGCCCGAAAGTGCCCGATCAGCTCGACGAGCGGTGTCGCCCTCGAGCGGTCAACATCACGCACTGCGGGACTCATGAAAAACGATAGGTTGGACAACGTGGCATGCCAGCGCTCAGGGTGATCGCTCACATCGAAGACCATCGCGCGATCCTGCGTCGTCATTTGCCAAATCCCCACCTGAGACGCCGCAGAGCGCTGGGCGAACCGCGCCCATGCGTTGTGCAACCCAGGGACGTAGACCATCTCAATCCACAGCTTTGGATGCGTCTGCAGCGGGAAGGGCCAATGCACGTGAAAGGCACCCGGAATCGTGAGGCGGCCATTATCGTTACCGCGGACGACGGTCAGTCGGGTTGCGTCGTAGCTCACGGGATGGACCGGGTTCAGCCAATAGCCTTGGTGATTGTAGAGGGCATACGCCACTTGCGGCCGCCCCTCGCTATCCACAATGTCGAGGGTGTAACCGCTGGTGTAGGAGACGCTCGCAGCGACTAGCAACACCAGCAGCACCAACGCGATCAGCTGCCGACGGCGCATGCACGCGAGGATATCAGTTCGCGCCCCGTTCGTAGCAAAGGTCGTCTGAACCGTTATCGTCGCGGTATGTGCCTCTTGGTTTAACGCCTCGATGGACCGTCTCCCCATGGTTGACGACCTAGTGAGCGAAGGCGCTGCGCCAGCGGTCGCGTCACAGAAGGTGCGGTGCGCCTGCTGACAGCTCTCGTGACGAACATCGATCTGGACTGGATGAAGGCGTTACGGCAACTCTGGGCGGCAAAGATAGCCCGCGCGGTCGCATCCCTTCGACTCCACATGAGACCAGCCGCATGATGCTCAGGCCCCCGCATTCGTCGGTCGATTGAGTTCGCATAGAATGCTGCCCCTAAGAGCGCGTAACAAACCCGCGGAATGCGGCATAGACGCCTTCCGTTGGGCCGGAAATGTATCAAGTCGAGGCTGCCTTGCCGACTGCTCCGGAGATCCTCATCAAGACCGCGGTAACCCACACGGTCACCTATTTCATCGCCGGGGTGACGGCGTACACGCTCTTCGACTACCCGTCTCTTCTCACGCAGACGGATCTCGGGGCGTCTTTTCGCTCTGTTCACGATCCGATGGTTATGGCCGGACCGGCACTTCAACCGATTCGAGGTCTCCTGTTCGGTTGTGTCTTTTACATGCTTAGGGAGCCATTCTTCGGCGCCAAGAAGGGCTGGCTCGCTATGTGGGTGGTCCTGGCGACGATAGGCATCGTGGGAACATTCGGAGCACCACCAGGATCAATCGAAGGCATCATCTATACTCGGCTACCCCTTTCGCTTCACCTCATAACGCTGCCGGAAGTCCTGGTGCAATCCTTCCTACTTTCATGGCTGCTGTTTACGTGGGTGAATCGTCCGAGCAGAAGGTGGGTCAACTGGACAATGGGTGCGGCGTTTCTCTTGGTGCTATTGCTCCCTATCGCGGCGTTGGTGAATGGTTGATTAGCACGCTCTCGACACAAGGCCCTGAATGGGCCTAACGCCGCGACACCTGACGGCCCTGGGACCCCGCACGCGCGTCCGTCGAGTGATCCCACGACATGAGAAGCCCGTACGGTGGACCGTAAGCCTCTAATGAGAACGGTAACTGACCGTGTGCTCGCCGAGGAGTACTGGCACGCGGAATCCAAGCGGCGCGACGGGAAGGCTCCGGCGATCAAGACAGCGACAGCGGGCGACATCCGCAAGCTAAAAGATGCGAAGCGGAAGCACCCGGACCACGTCGCGCGCCGCGTCGTGCTCACGTTCGACGGCAAGCCAATCTGGTGTCATGCGCACTTGGGCAAGATCATGTGGTTCAAGGTGACCTGGGAACAAGACAAGGATCTTGAGTCATGAGCAGCGAAGGAGGGCATCGAGGGTTCCCGGAATGGGAACGCATGGACTTACGAATACCCGCCGCACTGTTCAAGAAGGCGCATAAGTTTCCGGAGTGGTCGTACGGCGCGACGAAGGTCACCCTGATTCTGGCGGACGGGCGGCGCATCGAAAACGTCATCCTCGGCGGAGCAGAGTGGATCGTCAAGGTGGGTGATCGGCTCGTGACTGGGGCGACTGAGCTGGATTTTGCGGTGGGCGAGATCGTGGACGTCATCGCGGAACGTAACTCTCCCCGTCTGTGGCGGGCCTGCCTAGAAGCACTGCGCGCGGCCGTGAAACGCTAACGAGGGCCGCCATTCGAGGGAATCAGCGGTCCTAACGGTGTGGCGTCCCCAACCGTTCCGAGTTGGAACCAGATTCTCACCTTCCTCCACCAAAATAGCGAAATTCAAAGAGATCGCTGGTTCCGCAGCGTAGGACCGAAGAGGCGCCGGAATTTAGCGCCGAGCCGCATCAGACTACGGAGATCCCTCCCGGGCTTCGAACCGGCCGGTTCGTAGGAGTGCCACGGCGGGCGCTTGTCGAGCCGTGTAGGGCGGCTTTGAGGGCCGAACTTGTCTATGACCGCTTAATCCGTGACGGGCAAGGGTTTGGTCCCGTAATCGGCTACGATTCGCGCTGTCGTGCTGCTCAATCAAATCGCGGATGCCGCGCTTCAGCAATCGCCTGACAAAACAGCCATCCTGTGCGGAAGCCAGCGGCTCACGTACTCAATGTTCGTGGCTGCGGCCGATCATCTCGCGGCCGACCTCGTCCGTCGTGGATGCCGTCACGGCGATCGCGTCGCGCTCTGGCTGCCGAACTGCGCCGAGGCTCTCGTCGCCTATTTCGCCTGCTTTCGTGCCGGCTTTATTGCCGTGGCGCTCGACTTCCGATATCGCCCCGACGAGGTCGCGTACTGCCTCGAGCGTGCCGGTGCGACGGTCATCGTGACGCTCGGCGAGACGTGGCGCGCGCTCGTTGGCGCCCGTCACGTCGCCAACGTGCGAGAGGTCCTCTGCGTGGACGAGAACGACTGGCTGTCCACCATCCTGGCAGCGGCGCCCACGGCGGGCGTGCATTCGCATCCGAACGACGTGGACCGCCTGAGCACGGTGTTTTTCACGTCGGGGACGACGAGCCGGCCGAAGGGCGTGACGCACACGAGCCGGCGAACGGTCAGCCGGATTGACAAATTCATCGAGGAGGCCACGCTCACAGCCGACACGGTTTCGCTCGTCCCCATTTCGCTGATGAAGCCTCTCGCGTTCCAGCTGCTGGCGATGGCTGTGCTGCGCGTCGGGGGCACTGTCGTGCTGCTGCGGCAATTCACCGCAGAGGCATTCTGGCGCGCCTTTCTGGATCAGCCTCAGACATCGCTGCTCGCCCTCACGCCGAATCTGCTGGCGGCGGCCCTCGCGCATCCGCTTGCGCCCTCCGCGAGCGAACGACCGCAGGCCCTCTGGCTGATCGGAGGTGACCGCCTGCCGCCCGCGCTGCACGCGACGTTCCGATTAGTCCTCGGCTATGAGCCCGTTGAGCTCTGCGGTATGACCGAGACCGGGCCGTACGCGATGAATCCGCCGTCTGGAGAGAGGCGCGTCGGGTCGGTCGGCGTCCCGCCGATTGGCGTGGCGCTGCGGCTGGTGGACGCCGGTGAGAACGACGTCCCGCCCGGCGAGGTGGGTCAGGTGATTGTCCGCACACCGGACACGATGGTGGGGTACTGGAACGATACGCTCGCAACGTTCGAGGTCTTGCGCGATGGATGGATGCGCACGGGAGACCTGGCGCGCGCCGACGAAAACGGCTACCTCTGGCTCGAGGGCCGGCTCCGAGACCTGATTGTGCGCGACGGCTCGAATATCGGTCCCGCTGAAATCGAGGAGGTCGCCCTCCGCGAGCCGGATGTGTCCGCCGCCGCGGCCGTCGGTGTGCCCGATCCGCCGCACGGCGACGCGGTGCACCTCTTCGTCGTGCCCGCCTCGGAGGGCCGCGGCAGCCTCGAAGCGCGGCTCTGGACGAGACTGAAGGAAAGCTTGCGCGCCGTGGCCGTGCCGTCGGGGGTCCACGTCCTGGCCGACCTGCCGATCAACGCCGCCGGCAAGCTCGACAAGAGCCGGCTGCGGGAGCGGATCGCCGGCGAGTAAGTCATCGCCCGAAGTCGACGCGAAGTATCGACAGGTCGTCGCCGAACGCGTCGCGAGCGAGCCCTTGCGCTTGCGACTTCAGACGTTCAATGTCCGCAGCGCCGTCGTCTAGGGGCTCTGACAGCATGTCAATGAACGCGTGCAGTCCGCTTTGTCCCTGCGCGCCGTTCCCGAGCTCGGCCACCCCATTGCTGAAGACGTACAAAATGCCGTCGGGCGGCACGTGCACGTCACCTGCAGCAAAACGCGTGTCGGGAAAAATGCCCGCGGAGATGTTCGGTGTGTCGAGCAGGCAAGACTCACCCGCAGCGCGCGTTCGAAGCACGGCGGGTGGGTGTCCGGCGCTCGCGTACAGGAGACGCCGGTCAAGCGTGTCGAACACGCCGTACCAGGCGGAGACGAACATGTGGCGGTGGCGTTCCATCGGAAACGCGTCGTTCACGGCCCACAGCACAGAACCGGGATCGAGGAAGTCGGTGGCCTCGTGAAGGCCATGATGCCGGACGGCCTGAACCACGCGCGCCGAGTGCAGGGCCGCGCCGACGCCACGCCCGCCGACGTCCAGGGAATAGATCGCGAAGTGATGGTCGTCCAGCCAGTGATAGCCGAGTGAATCCCCACCCAGGCCCTGGCAGGAGACCAGTGTCCAGTTGGTCCTGATCTGTCCGCGAAGCGGACGAGGCAAAAGCGAATGGGCGTACGACGCGGCATCTGCCAGCTCTCTGGCGAGCGCGGCATGCGCGGCGTCGCGTTCGAGCATGTGAATGAAGCCCTTTGAGTGGTGCCTGATTCGCGCCACGAGCTCCGCGCGATCCGGAAACTTCACGAGGTAGTCGTTCGCGCCTGCCGCGAACGCCTCGGCCTTGAGCCTCGCATCTTCGCGAGCCGAGAGCACGACGAGTGGCAGCTCCGCAGTCGAAAGCGTGTTGCGGAACCGTTTGATCAGCGTCAGTCCATCGAAGTCGCCCATCACCATGTCAAGCAGCACGACGGTGGGCTTCACCTCCAAGGTCGTGTCGAACGCCGACGCGGGATGGCTGCAGTAGTGGTAGGCGATGTCAGCGTAGGGCGCGAGCATGCGCCGCACGGCTTCCCCGACGAGCGGCTGGTTGTCGACGAGCAGGACGACCGTCATGGTTCGATGGTCCCGATCATATGCGCTGGCATGGCCGATGACAGCATTGGCCGATCTCTGTGACACTGCTGAGCGTCGGGTTTACAAGATGTGACCGACCGAGTCTGCGAGGGAGGGAACGTCCCCAGCGGGACCGTCTCCCTTTTCCTTAGTCGGCAGAGTGGCGGCGTGAGTTCGGGCCTCTCAGCGCTTCTTGGCGAGGCGGTGTCTAATGTTGCGTGAACTCACCTTTTGCCAGGGCTGGAGTCGCGGTGTGTGCCGCACTGGGTCTTGGCGTCATCGCGATGTTGTTCTGGGATTCCGGCGCGGTCACGATGCCGCCACTGCCCGGTCCATGGGGGCAGACGCTGTTTACTCGACGGGCGGGGAGACTTGATTACAACCTCGAAAGGGCCTCGGGGAATGAGACGTTCCGGATCACAAACCGGAACCAATTCGCTTGGAGTGATATCGAGGTAGAGGTCCGTGATGATTCCGGGGCGACTTTTCGCTGTCCCGCTCCGCAGGGCCTGGAAACCGGTCAGATGGTTTCCGTCCAAAACGCTGACCTGCCGCTCCAAGTCGCGATCCCCGAAGCAGCTGTGCGTGGTTGGCCTAACAGCGAACGAGGGCAGCCTAACGTCGGCATTCGAGCCGTGCGGTCAGGTTCAAGCGGACACTCCACACCTTCGACTCGGGCCTGTTCATGTAAGCGTAGGGGCGCAAGAAGCCGTCATCATTCCCGAGCTGAGGAAGCATTTCACGGTTCGCCCAATACTGGGCGGATGGGAAGTTCGTTCGCCTTCGGAACGGGACGCCCTCATCGGCATCTCCACAGAGTCCGGCCGCGTTACGGGAGTGTTTTTCATGTGGGTCCCAGGAAGCATCATCCCGACTCTCGAGGAAATGATGGAGCAGCTCTCGTTGGCTCTGCCACTGGAGAGCGAATGCGTGATCGAGAACGTGGCGGGACCATTCGAGGGTGGCACCGTCCGGAGGCTCGACTTCACTTGCGGAAGTTATTCAGTCAATCTCTCGACGGGCATTTGGGCTCAGGGCAATACAGCGAGTATCCACATTGAGGCCAGGTAAGGGAGATCGTGCCCTTTGAGCTTTGAACTTGTAACTTTGAACTTGTAACTTCTGAGCTCGCCGTGATGGCGAGCGAAGAGGAACGTCCCCAGCGGGAACCTCGCCCTTTCAGGTGACCGGCACCGCGCTGCGGCGGCGGGCGGCAGCGGCGTAGGAAGTCCGGAGCCACCGAGCGGCTGGCGGCGGCATTGGCGAGGCGTGATGACGGAGAGGCGACGCAGAGATAGGGTCGCCTTTTCTATGATGCGTTCGAGCTCACGATCGTCAGCAACCGTAAGCACGTCGGAATTGAGGCCCGTCGACGCTCACGGCCTGACCGTGCTCTGCAGACCTACCGGGTGGAAGAGCGTAAACGCCAAGCACAGACGGTCTTTCTTCAGGCGGCGGGCGATCGGCTGTTGGCCATCAACACGTAGCGCCACGCTCGTAATCCCACGGTTATAAGAGATGGGAACGTCCCTAGCACGTTTAGCTCACGTAGGGGGGCGGCTACGGCGGGCCGCGTACTCTGTTGACGTCTCGTGGACATAAAATTCAGGGCGCCAGGATGTCCGCAGCGGCGGCGTGATGTTTCATCCGTCCTCTCTGCATCACCCTGGCAATTAGGTTCAGAGTTAGGACAGAAGGCGGAGCCTCGGAATGGAGAACCCACACGCGGGACACGTCATGACGCGAAACCACTATGAACCTGCGCCGTGCTGACGGTGCCTCGAGCCCTCCACCTCTGCGGAAGATTACCGTTTGCCCGCTGCCAGCACGCCGAGGAGCTCGATCGGCAGAGGAAAGACGATGGTCGAGTTCTGTTCAGCCGCGATCTCGTTCAATGTCTGCAAATAGCGGAGCGTCATCGCGCCCTGTTCAGTCTGAAGAACCGCGGCCGCCTGGGCGAGCTTCTCGGATGCGATGAGCTCACCTTCGGCGTGAATGATCTTGGCGCGCTTCTCCCGCTCTGCTTCGGCCTGCCGCGCCATGGCGCGTTGCATGTCTGCCGGCAGGTCGACGTGTTTGACTTCGACAGCGGAGACCTTGATACCCCACGGGTCTGTTTGGTTGTCCAGGATTTGCTGCAACTGCTGATTGAGCCGATCGCGCTCCGCCAGCAAATCGTCGAGCTCGGCCTGTCCTAACACGCTGCGCAGCGTCGTCTGGGCCAGCTGCGACGTGGCGTAGGTGTAGTTTTCAACGTCGACGATCGCACGTCGTGGATCGATGACCCGGTAGTAAACAACTGCGTTTACCTTTACCGACACGTTGTCCCGCGTGATGATGTCCTGCGGCGGCACGTCGTGCACGGCTGTCCGGAGGCCAACCCTCACGAGTGCGTCGATGGGACGAAATACCAGAACAATGCCTGGGCCTTTTGGCTCGGGCAAGAGCTTCCCGAGTCGGAACACCACCCCGCGCTCGTACTCTTTCAGGATGTGGATGGAGCTGAGCACGTACAACACGACCACGAGCAGGATGATGAGTGCCGGGGGCAGAATCATGGTGGGTCTCCCAGGTGTGGATCGGGTGCCAGCGGTTCGACAAACAATGTCAATCCTGTCACCGTCGTGACGCGCACTTCTCGACCAGCGGGAATCGCGTTGGCGCTCGTCGCACGCCAGATCTCACCGTGCACATTGATCTGTCCAAGCGAATCCGGGCTGACGGCCGTCAGTGTTCGCCCGCGTTCTCCGACGAGACCCTCAGGCCCGCTTACGGGTTTCAGGCGTTGCGCCTTCATCGCCAGCCGCCCCAGGAACAGGAAGATGCCGGCCAACGAGAGCGCCACCGGGACCACGAACCGCGAGCTAACGCGCACGCCGGGCAGCTCATTGGTGATCATCACCGATCCGATCACGAGAGCGGCGGCACCACCTGTCCCCAGGACGCCAAAGCTTGGGACCTTGATTTCAAATATGAGCAAAGCAATGCCGAAGGCGATCAGCAACAGGCCAATGGTGTTCACTGGCAAAATCTGAAATGCGAAGAACGCCAGGAGCAGCGAAATTCCGCCGAGCACGCCAGGGACGATCGCACCAGGATTCCATAACTCAACGGTGAGACCCAGCATGCCCAGCGTGAGCAACAGATACGCAATTTGCGGGTGAGCGATCGCGCTGAGAAAGTACTGGCGGCGGGTCATCTCGACGCGCTCGATGCGGATTCCGGTGGTATCGATGGTGACCTTCCGACCATCGAACCGTGCGATGGGGCGGCCGTCGAGCTGCCGGAGCAGGTCATCGACGTCGGAGGCGACGAAGTCGATGAGCGAAGGAGTCGCCGCCAGCGCTTCGCGTTCGGTGAACGCCTGACTTTCAACGACGGCAGCGGCTGCGAGCGTGGTGTTCCGGCCTCGCGACGCCGCAAGCGTCCGCGCATACGCCGCCGCATCGGAAGCTGCTTTCTTGTCCATCGTCTCGTCGGGCTTGGACTCGCCGCCGGCCGACACCGGGTGCGCTGCGCCAATATGGGTGCCCGGCGCCATGACCGCCACGTCTGCGGCGAGAGCGATGATGAAGCCCGCAGACGCGGCGCGCGCGCCTGAAGGTCCGACGAAGACGATGACCGGGGTGCGGGCGGCGATCATCCGCGACACGATCGTTCGGGTCGAGTCAAGCAGGCCGCCCGGCGTGCGTAAGACGAACACCGTGACGGCCGCGCCTGAGGTATCTGCGCGGGCGATGACTTCGTCGAAGAATTCCGCGGCGATCGGGTGGATGATCCCGTCGTACTCCGCGACGATCGCAACCGGCGCCTCAGCTCCTTGTGACGCCGGCAGGGCGCCCTCACCGGCGATGATGCATGAGAGGAACGCCGCACCGACAACGCGTCCCATAGAGCATTCTACTGCGGCGCGGGCAAGTGACCTCGTCTGCCGCGAGTGCCGCGGTCGGCAGGAGTGGCGTGCTTATCCGTGCGCGCCGCCCATTTCCGCGAGCATCCGCTCATCGCGCTCGAACGCTGGTCCCAGCAGAGCCGCGAGCTCACGTTCGGGCTTCACGAAAGTCGTGAAGCCAGCGACCGCCGCGGGGCTGCCGAGCGCCGCAAAATCGTGGCGGCCCATGGGCAGATCGCAATATCCGGTCATTTTGCTTTGCCGTCGCGTGCAGCTGTGTGGCCGTCTCGCGAAAGGCCTTTGCCAGCTCGCTTACGCGTCGTGTTCCTTCCGCGCGTTCTCGTCCGTCAGGTCGAGCGTGGTCTTGTGGAATTCCAGCAGCGCCGCTATTGCTGCCGCCAGTTCCCCCGATCTTGGCGGGGAGGGTAGCGTGCTCGGCAAGTCCCTTGCCGCACGTGGGTTGATCATCCACAGGGAGCGGCTCCAACGCGAATTGAAAAATCTGAGCGGGGTCCATCGAGCGTTGTTGAAAGCGCGGAGTGGCAGTGTGGGTCACTTCGCCTGGCACTCCGGGCTGGCGCCGCTGTTCTTCCGGATTCGAGGGTGTCGCCCGGGTGTAGGATGCGTCCCTGCCCACACGGAACCCTGGGGAATCTCGTCCACGAAGAAGAGGAGGGCGACACTATGGAGCGCTCAAACGTTTCACGGCGAACCTTGCTGAAAGGTGGCGGTGCGGCGTTGGCGGGGCTGTCATTGCAGGTAGCAGGCCCGGCGCACGCATTTTCACCCGACGACAATCGAGAGAGACAGACCGGGTCGGACGATGACCAGCCCGATCCGTCGCAGACGCTGGGACAGCCCGGCGACGTAGTCCTCCCGTGGCTCGACCAACCGCCCGGGGCTCCCGACCCGAACATTGCCGGAAGCCAGCTGGTCTGGGAAGAGCTCGACTCCTGGTTGATCCCCTCCCGAGAAATTCCACTACGTCGCTCACTACGGCGTACCCACCAGTGGCCTGGACGCGGGCAGCTGGCACGTAGGCGTCTCAGGCCTGGTTGCCAACCCCCTGTCACTACCACTCGCAGAACTGCAGGCTCGCCCGCGCCGCGAGGTGGACTTCACACTCGAGTGCTCGGGCAACCACGGCTTCCCCGTTATCACCGGCCTCATCGGCAACGCCCGCTGGGCCGGCACCCCGCTCGCTCCGGTATTGGAGGAAGCGCGTCTCCTGAAGGACGCCATCGAAGTGGTGTTCTATGGAATCGATGGCGGAATGCAGACGGTCCGGGACAACACCGGGATCGTCAGCGCTGGTCAGACGGGTACTATCCCGCCCGAGGGCGGCGGACTGACGATCCCCGAGCAGTTCGCCCGCAGCATGTCGCTCGACGACGCGCTCGACGCCCGCAACCTGCTGTGCTACGAGATGAATGGTGAGCCGCTGCCCCACAAGAACGGGTTCCCGGTCCGCTTGATCGCCCCGGGCTGGTATGGCGTCGCCAACGTCAAGTGGCTGACGCGCATCGAGGTGCGCGACCAGCGCCATGCGGGAAACTTCATGGCTCGGGATTACGTGACCATCCGCGAGGAGCATCGCGGCAGCAGCGATCCATTTTGGACATTCAGCACCGTGCGGCACTTCCGGCTCAAGTCGGCTCCGGCGAAGGTCGTACGTCGGGGCAGCCGCTACGTCGTTCTTGGCGCGGCATGGGGCGCGCCGATCGCGGCCGTGCAGGTTCGTATCGACGACGGACCGTGGATACCGGCGAGGCTCTTCGGGCCGGTGGCACGCAGGCGGAGCTCGCATGGCCTGGCGTGGCGATTCTGGACGTTCAACTGGGGAATGCCTGCCGCCGGCGAGCATCGAGTCACATCACGGGCTTTCGACACCGACGGCAACATGCAGCCGGCGCCGAACGATCCCTTCCTCGCCAGCAAGGTGACCTTCTGGGAGAGCAACGGACACATCACGCGCCGGGTTCTCATTCCCTGATCGCGGCGAGAATCGTGCGCGGCCGCCGGGCGATCACCTGCCCGGCGGTATCGCGTTCGTGTGTCGCGCGTCTGGTTGTCGTCCGTCGTGGTGTCCGGCTTCAGCCGGACGCGGCCGCACGGCCGAGCCTGTTTTTCACATCCGACTTTCAACGGTAAGCTCCGCGACCTGGTCCGTTACCGCGACTGGCCCCGTCTGTCATTGAGAACCGACTTGCGGAGCGGCGACTCCTGCGTCAAAGCACCACGCAGGGCCGCGCCGTCTCGCAGCGCATCCTGCGAGGTCGCATCACGTTCACACCGCGTGGGCAGGGCTATACGTTTGTGGCGCCCACGCGATTCGACAAACTGTTCAGTGGAATTGTGGTGCCGCGCCCGGCGTTTATCCCACGGGCAATCGCCCGGTGCCGAACATATCGGACCCGAGGACACCTTCGACGGCGATTACGGGCGGCTATTGGCCCGCGTCTGCGCGAATCACGTTAAATGGTTTACGTCCCCAGCGGGATTCGAACCCGCGTTACCGGCGTGAAAGGCCGGCGTCCTAGGCCTCTGGACGATGGGGACCCATCGGACGAACATTCAACTATAGCACGCAGCTTTGAGGGCCCTGAGACGATCGAATAGCGTTGATCGGTGGCGCGAGCGTGGGTGGATCGGCGTTGGCCGACGCCTGATCCATTGAAGCGCAGGTCAGTCGTGATCCATTTGAACGCGCAGGTCAGTCCGTTCGGACGATCGCAGCGCGAAGCACACGACCGGGGTCACTTTGGTTTGACGACGGCGTCGGTCTTGGATGCAGGCGAAGAGGACTTGTTCGCGCCGCGCTTGGCGCCCGCCCGTTTGGCTGCCTGAGACGCCTGCGGTGTTGCGACAGGGGCGGGTTGTGGCGAGGTGCCATTCGCGGGCGTGGCATTCGTGGGCGTGGCTCCCACCTGTACGAATGAATCACTGAAGTCCTTCCCGTTGCCGGCAAAGTACAGCGTCCCGCAAAAGGCGAGGTAAGTCGCGAGAATAATCAAGCCAATCCCCTTCAATTAGTGCCCTCTGGGTGCCGTGGAAGGACAAACTCCATGCCACTCGGCACGGCTGATCGCTGTGGGTGAACAGGCCACTGTTTGTACACAGTGTCATTCCAAACGATCCCGAAAACGCGAGCCTTTAGCGGCGCCCCCGACAGAATCTTCCGAAGCCTGGCGAGAATGGTAATTTGCGCCCGACGGCATGGCGCCCCTGCGACTTGACGTGGTACGCCGGCCGTATACTGTGCACCTGTTGCAGCCGTTGCGGCCTGAGAACGGGCGGATAATTGCGCGAGAAGCCCACCGCCTGACTGACGCGATTCGTCGTTCGCCGCATCTCGCCGTCCTCAACGCAGTGCTCGTCGGTCTTGTGGTTTTCACCGCCTCGCCGCTTTTCGCACAAGAGCCTGTGCTGCGATGGGGTGGGGATGCAGAGGGCGGTGCGCCATTCGTCGAAGCGGACCCTGCTGATCCAACCAAGCTCGTCGGGTTCGACGTCGAGATCGCGACGCTGATCGCGCGTGAACTGGGTCGTCGCCCGCAGTTCGTCCAGGTGGCCTTCGCATCTCTCGATCAATCCGCGGCGCGAGGCGACTTCGACATCGGGCTCAGCGGCATCGAGGACACGCCTGGCCGCCGCGACTCGTTGGCGGTGAGCCTCCCGTATTACCGATTCCAGGAAGTCCTCACCGTCCGCGAGGCCGATCGCGATCGCTTTCGCACGCTCGCCGATCTGCGCGGCCGTCGCGTGGCCACGCTCGGTGGAACGATCGCGTACGAGATATTGCTCACGGCCGAACAGGAGCACGGCATCATTGCCGTTTCCTATGACGATGATGTCCATCCCTACACGGATACGGTGATTGGACGCGTAGACGCGGTGCTGCTCGACAACGTGCTTGCCGATCGCGCGATGCGTCGCAACGCGGGTCTGCACACGCAGCCCACGGCCGTGACCGACGGACACTACGTCATCATCACCGCTGGTCACAATACCGGCCTGCGTGACGAGGTCGATCGCATCCTGCGCGGCGCCATGAGCGACGGACGGCTCGAAGCGATCTTTCGCAAATGGAACGTCTGGACCGAGGCACAGCCGCAGCTCTACGCGAGCGTCCTATCTGGGAGCTTCGATCCCGGGCGGCCGACCTCGGCCGCGATCGTCACACGCTCGCGAATCGACGCAACGCTGCGTTACATCCCGGCGCTCGTGCGAGCGGCCGGCATCACGCTCGCCCTGTCGTGCCTCGCCATGCTGATGGCGGTGGCGACCGGCGTGTTGATTGCCGTCGGCCGCGTCTACGGCCGTCGTCTCACGCGCGGAGCGCTCACGCTCTACGTCGAGGTCATGCGCGGGACACCGGTACTGCTCCAGTTGTTCGTGATTTACTACGGCCTGTCATCGGTCGTGCGGCTGCCGGCGTTTGTCGCCGCCCTCATCGGCCTGGGTCTCAATTACGCCGCCTACGAGAGTGAAATCTATCGGAGCGCGCTCGAGGCCGTGCCTCGGGGACAGCTCGAAGCCGCACGCATCCTGGGCTTCAGCGAGCAACAGATCCTGCGGCTCGTCCGTGGCCCGCAAGCCTTCAGGCTCGCGCTGGCGCCGATGACCAACGACTTTGTGGCGCTGCTCAAAGACTCGTCGCTCGTCTCGGTGATTACCGTGGTCGAGCTCACCAAGCAGACGCAGATCTTCGCCACCAACGTCGGCAGCTGGGTGATTCCCGGACTGCTGTGCGCCGGACTGTACCTCGCGATGTCCCTCCCTCTGGCCCATCTGGCGCGCCGGCTCGAGGCACAGTGGAAGGCGGCGTCGGCATGAACCCGCCCACGGCCCACGGTCCACGGTCCACGGATGACGGTCCACGGTCCACAAACGACGGTCCACGGTCACCGGTCCACGGTCTACGGTCCCCGGCCCACGGTTCACGGACCGCTGTCGATGGTGCCGAGGTGCTCGCGGTGCACGGGCTGTGCCTGTCGCGCGGCGAGCGCCACATCCTCCGTGGTGTCGAGCTCCTGGTGGAGCGTGGCGAGATCGTCGCGCTGATGGGCCTGTCGGGGTCGGGAAAGACCACCATCCTGCGCTCGGTTGCGGGGCTGGAGCGCTTCGATGCCGGCATGGTAGTCGTCGATGGCACCACGTTGTCTGGCGGGATGTCGACGGGCGACATTCGGCGCTCGCTCCACGGCAAGGTCGGCATGGTCTTTCAGTTTCATTTCCTGTTCGAGCACCTGTCGGCGCTCGACAACATCTGCCTGGCGCCAGTGCACGTGCACAAGGTGGGGCGGGTGCAGGCCGAGGCCCGCGCCAGAGAACTGCTCGAGCACCTCGGGGTGGGCCACCGCGCCACGGCGTTTCCTCGTGAACTGTCAGGTGGCGAAGCGCAACGGACGGCCATCGCTCGCGCGCTCGCGGTCGATCCGCCGCTGCTGTTGCTCGACGAGCCAACGGCATCCCTCGATCCGGCGCGATGTCGGGAACTCGGCGAGACTCTGCAGACGCTTGCCAGCGAAGGGCGCACCCTCGTCATGACCTCTCATGACGACGAGTTCGTTGCCGAGTTTGCGACGCGTGTCGTCGTGCTGGCGGATGGGTGCGTGGTCGAAGCCGGCGTGCCGCGAGATGTGCTGAGCCATCCCCAGCACGATGCGACAAGAGCCCTTCTCAGCGTCAAAGGACACGAAAAGAAGCGTTAGCGCTTGATACCGACGGCACACCAGTACGGAGTGCTTTCAGAGAAGCGAACATCGCCGATTCCCGCGGTGTCGAGCATCGACGCGATCTCTGCTCGAGTAAACCGTTGTTCGAGGCGCGTGCCGAATCGGTCGAGGGCGTCCGTGCGCATGACATAGAACGATTTGTTTCGGTAGTAGGCAAGTGGCCAGGACCGCGGCAGCCGGCCGACCGCCTCGAGTGCACGCGCGGTGCGCGCGAGGGGCCAATAGACACAGACCGCGAAGGCCTGGCTTGCTCCGTACCGAAGACGCCACGGCAGACGTGAGGTGACACGGCGCACAGAGTCACTGACTCGCCAAAGTGCTCTGAACCACAGCGGACGGTTGTCGAACGCGTAGTAGAGGTACACCAGCAACAGCGCGCCGGGCTTCAGCTTCCGTGCCACCGAGACGATCGCGGCCTCGGTATCAGGCACGTGGTGCAGCACGCCCAGTGAGTACGCGAAGTCGAGCGAGTGGTCCGGAAATGGCAGCGCGTCGACGCTGGCCTCGTGGAAGCTCACGTTCCCTTGGTGCGCAAGGTTTGCGCGTGCGACCGCAAGCGCCTGCGCGCTGGCGTCGACCAGGTGCAGCCGTGACACTCGCGGCGCGACGAGTGCGGCCCAACGGCCACTTCCACACCCGATGTCCGCTCCAACCCCACCTCCGGGCGGCAGGCGCTCCCAGCGGAAAATGCCGAAATACTCCGCGAACACCCGTTGCCGTTCGGGCTCTCCGAGTTCGGCCTGAGTGAAACGTGACCACTCCTGGCCGAAGCCGTCCACTGTCGCCGGGTCCAGATTCGTGGTCACAGTTCGGAAGGAAAACACTTCTCGAAGGAAAACACGCTCTTCGGTGGGTAGGGTAGCACACGCGTATCACCTGTCGCGCCAGCACCTGACCTTCAGAGATAACTCAGCCACCAGTGGTCTCGTTGCTGCTTCACGGCAGCAAACCACCGGCAGATCGGAAACAGCGCAGCCACGACCAACACCCAGAGGGCGTAGATCGTGGGCAGCGACAGTCCCCAACCCGGTGGTGGGGTGAACGGGTACGCGCCGAGGTTCGGTGATTCGAACATCCAATGCGCGGTCCCGTTCTGGGCATAGCACACAATGACTGCCAGCAAATGGATGAGCGACAGGTGGAGCACGAAGTAGAACAGCGGCACGCGGCCGAAGACCAGCGCCGGCCGCAGGATGCGGGGCGCCTCGCGCTCCAGAGCACGAAGCAAGAGCAGCGCCGGCCCGAGCGTCATCAGCAGAAACAACAACGACGGCGGATACTTCGTCACGTTGAGGAACGACACGGCAGTGAGCACGCTCGACGCATGTGGCGCCCACGGCACGGGATCGCCGTAGACGTTGCCGGTCCGCAAGACGACGAAGGCGGCCGTCAATCCAACGCCCAGACGCACGAGCAACCTTCGCCGGCGTTCCGGACTCCAGTGAAAGACTTGGCCGAGCGCGTAACCCGCTGCTGTCACGCCAATCCAGGGGATGAGCGTGTATGAAGCAAAGACCACGAAGCCCGGACGATTCACCACGAACCCTGGTTGGTGGAGCACGACCCAGACGGGATTTGCCGATCGCACGCCGTCCAGGAGGTTGTGCCCCGTGATCATCACGACAGCGAACGTCGTGACGACCCACAACGGCAACCACACCAAGGCCGCAAGCACGATCATTGCCCACCCCAACGCCCAAATGACGACGAGCATCGTCACCTGGTAATCGAAGTTGAACTGGAAACCCAGGCAGCGGATGACCGTGAGTTCCAGAAGGATCAGCCAAAGGCCACGTGTGAGCAGGAACTGCGACAACTCTGGAACGGCCTTTCGTCTGAGAGAAAGGAACGCCCCCGTCCCCGTCAGCAGAAAAAAAACCGGCGCACAGATGTGGGTGATCCAGCGCGTCAGGAAGAGCGGGGCAGTGGTCTGGGCAAGATTTGTGGGACTGACGCCCGGCACCCCAAAGTAGTCTCGGACGTGATCGAGCGCCATCAAGATCATCACGACACCACGCAGCGTGTCGATCGATGTGAGGCGAGTCGTCAGGGCGACAGGGGCTCGCATGGCCCTCCGTATAGCGCAAGACCGCCAGGCTTGCCTATCACGGAATTCTGTTTTTTTGATCGCGGGTGGCACTGACTGGGCGGGGCAACCTCTGCCTGCGTTCATGAGCGAAGGTAGGCTTGCCAGCCGTAGCTCAGGGCCGACGCAACGTTCGAGCGCCGTCACCGGCGCGCGCTCACCGCTCCTGGTGCGTTTCCCGGCGGTACTCGTGAAGCCACTGCGCACTCACGCTGCCGAGGTCGTTCTCGCGACGGCGCCTATCGCGGAACACCCACATCGCGAGGGCGATCGCGGGCACAAGCAGCCACAGCCATGCCGTCATGTCTTGCTCCTAGATGAAGATGCATGACGACGCGACGTGGCCGCGGAGGTGACAGCGGTCGGCGCCGGGCGAAAGTTGAGTGGGTCCCGCAGGTTTTGCAGCTCGCGGTAATAGTAGAGGGCGGTTGGCCGTTTGCTCGTGAACGTCAGCCGCTCGAGAAACGCGATTTCCTCCGCGGTCGCATCGCCCCTCAGCGCAGGATCTTGCAGGAAATCCTTGAAGCCCTGCTCTTGCTCAACCCTTCCAGCCGACTCTCGCTCCACGAATTCGAACTTCTTCGGATGCCCAGGCGCGAGTCGGCGGTTCAGGACGATTTCCATGCCGAATGTGACGAGGTCGATGTCCCACGACTCAATGAGAGGATCCAGGAAGGTCAGGCTGTTTTCGGCCGAGACGTTGAAGACGTCCACTTCGAGGAACTCGATCACCATGACCCGCATCTGCTCGTAACTCCGATCGCCGTGTCGCGCGACGAGGCGGAGCCAGTCTTTGTCCTTCAATTCTTCTTTCGTGACTCGCTTGACGACGTCCAGCAGCTTCTGGGTGACGAGGCGCTCGAGGGCGCCAAACGGCTCCTTATCGAAGATGGCCCGAATGGGCTGGACCTTCGCCGGTGCGCACTTACGGAGAATCAGCTCGCGAACCTCGTGAAAAAGCGGGGCCGGCGGGTCAGCGATCTTTCTCTTCAACGCGTCCGTGCGGACGAGCTGCGCTAAGGTGGCCAGCTTCCCGGCGGGAAGCCGCAAGAAGGTCTCCATCTTGTCGTAAATGTCAGTTCGCTCCGGCGCTGGCGGCGCCTTCTTGGCCGTCAGCAATTGCGAGATGTAGGACTCCGTCACCTCGGCCGCCACCGCCAGATCTCTCTGCTCGGTACCCATCTGCTTGAGGCGCTGCCGTACGAAGAGTGGAAAATCCACCAAATGACTCCCTAGAAAATTAACTGATGTTAATTAATTCTCGCTGACGCTCCGATTATCGCAGATTATCTCGTTGACGCCAAAACGAGGTTAATGAAAGCAGCACGGGTAACGTGGAGGTCTGCTTGACTCGCCGAGGTTAATAAACTAATATTGGTAAAGCAGTCGCGACCTCTTGCCAGGCTCCTCAACCGATTCAGGTTATCCCGGCCTCACTCCGCGACTGGCAAGGAACGAGTCCGACAATGCCACTGCAATTGAGCCGGAACGTAGTCATTTCTGTCTGGTTCGCCGTCTTCGTGATCGCCACGATCCTGGCGCCTACGGTCAATTTCGTTTTTTCGCTGTTCTTGCTCGTCCTGGGACTCACGGTCCCCATGCTGGTCTATGTGCTGTGGCACGACCCTCCTGTTGCTGAGTGTCTCGTGGCGCAACGCACCGACACGGAACGGCGCCACGCAACCGGCAACAGATAACCCCCACGACGAGCACGACCTTCGACCGTCATTGCTTCGTCCGTTTTCTCGAGAGCCTATCAATGTCCATGCAAATTACCTACGGCGATGCGTCGCGCGACGCAATCCTCACCGGCATCAACAGTCTGGCGAATGCCGTCAGAGTCACGCTCGGCCCGAGGGGCCGCAATGTCATCCTTGGCAAGCGCTTCGGTTCGCCGACGATTACCAAGGACGGCGTCACGGTGGCCAGAGAGATCAATCTGAAGGACCCGCTGGAGAACATGGGCGCACAGATGGTGCGCGAGGTGGCCAGCAAGACGTCCGATGTGGCCGGCGATGGCACCACCACGGCCACCGTCCTGGCGCAGGCGATCTACCGTGAAGGTGTGAAGAACGTTGCGGCGGGCGCCAGTCCCGGGCAGATCAAGATTGGCATCGACCGAGCGGTCGAAGCCATCGTCGCCGCGCTCAAGGTCCAGGCGCAGCCGGTCAGCGGCGAGATGATCGCCCAGGTGGGCACCATCTCAGCCAACCATGACGAGACCATCGGTCGGATCATTGCCGAAGCGATGGACAAGGTCGGCAAGGACGGCGTCATCACCGTCGAGGAAGCTCGGACCATCGAGACGACGCTCGAAGTCGTGGATGGCATGCAGTTCGATCGCGGGTACCTGTCGCCCTATTTCGTCAGCGATCCGGAAAAAATGCAGGTCGTCCTCGAGAATCCGCTGATTCTGATCCACGAGGCCAAACTCCGGTCGCTCCCGGAGCTCCTGCCCTTGCTCGAAAAGGTCGCCCAGGCAGGCCAGCCGCTCCTGATCGTGGCCGAGGACGTCGAAGGCGAGGCGCTGGCCACGCTCGTGGTCAACCAGCTGCGCGGCACGCTGAAGGTCGCGGCCGTGAAAGCCCCCGGGTACGGCGATCGGCGCAAGGCGATGCTCGAGGACATTGCGGTGCTGACCGGGGGGCGGGCGATCGACGAGGACCTCGGTATCAAGTTGCAAAGCCTCGAGCTGAAAGACCTCGGCACGGCGAAGAAAGTGGTCATCGACAAGGACACGACGACGATCATCGAAGGTGCCGGCTCGCGACAGAGCATCGCAGGCCGCGTCCAGCAGTTGCGAGCGCAGGTCGAGGACACCAGCGCGGATTACGATCGCGAAAAACTGCAGGAGCGGCTGGCGAAATTGGTCGGCGGCGTGGCGGTGATCAAGGTGGGCGCGGCGACCGAGTCCGAGATGAAGGAGAAGAAGGCTCGGGTCGAAGACGCCATGCACGCCACGAAGGCGGCGGTCGAAGAGGGCATCGTGCCGGGTGGCGGTGTCGCGCTGCTCAGAGCATCCAGCGCTCTTCAGACGTTGACGCTGCCGGGGGATCAGCAAGTCGGGGTCCGGATCATCGCTCGTGCCATCGAGGAGCCGATGCGCTGGATCGCCAGCAATGCCGGCCAGGAGGGATCGATCGTTGTCCAGCGAGTGAAGGACATGGTCGGCCACCAGGGCTTCAACGCGCAGACGGACACATTCGAAGATCTCGTGCAAGCCGGTGTGATCGATCCGGCCAAGGTTGTTCGCTCCGCTCTGCAGAACGCCGCGTCGATCGCGTCGCTGCTGCTGACCGCGGAGGCGGTACTGTCCCGTCAACTCGAAGAAGTGGCCGCATGACCAAGAGGCTACCCACGACCTGCCGACTGATGTCGCTCTGCGCGTGCCTGGTGGTGTTCTCGATGCCATTGGTGTCTGCGCAAGACCGCTCGCAGTACCGGAATTTTCGGATTGGCGACGATCTGCGATCGATTGCGGAACAGAGCGGCGTGGCGCCGCCGATGGCCCGGGTCATTTCTCGCGAGCCTGCCGGGCTCCAGGAGCTGGCGTGGCGGCCGCACTACTTTCGCGGCGCGGCGCGACAGTCCGATGCCGTCGCGCGCGTCACGTTCGGGTTCTACAACGACCAGCTTTTCAGAATCGTTGTCGACTACGACCGCCTGCGCACGGAAGGCATGACCGAGGCGGACATGGTCGGTGCGATTTCCAAGACCTACGGCCCGCCAACCCGACGAGTCGGGCCAAACCGTGCCATCGCGGAGGGCACCGGGCAGGACGCCGATTTGCTGGTCGCCAGTTGGGAAGACGCTGATTGCTCGATCACGCTGCTCAGAATGCCGGATTCCTCGGCGTTCAGAATGATCGTCGCGTCCAACCGGCTTGGGGCCTTGGCCCAGGCGGCGGGCGCCGTCGAAGTACGGCTGGATTTGCGCGAAGCGCCTCAACGCGAGGTCCCTGCACGCGGCGACGCCGTCGAGGACGGCCACTCCGTTCAAGAGAAGTCGAGGCTTGCCAACAAGGCCGCCTTCAAGCCGTGACCGTTCATTTCATCCCTATCAGGAGCCTCTGCCTATGAATCTCCGACCGCTTCACGATCGAGTCGTCGTTCAACGAATCGACGATGCCGCGCTGCCCCCAGGGGCGATCATCGTCCCCGATTCAGCCAAAGAAAAACCACAACGTGGCACCGTCATCGCAGCGGGCTCTGGCAAGTCCGACGCCGATGGCCGCCGCGTGCCGCTCGACGTCAAGGCCGGCGACACGGTCCTCTTCGGGAAGTTTGCCGGGCAGGAAATCAAACTCGACGGCGAGGAGTACTTGATCTTGAAGGAAGACGAAGTCCTGGGCGCTCTCGATCTCCCGACGTCGTCCAGCGAGGTGACCCGATGACTCCAGTGCAAACACCCATCGATGTGCTATCGGCGACGTGTCCGCTGTGCCACACGCTCGATCACACGGTTACGTCCGAATCACTGTTGGCAGGGGCGGGCTGGTCGTGCGCCAGGTGCGGTCAGAAATGGACCCCCGCTCGGCTGGAAACTGCGGCAGCCTATCAACGGTACGTCGCGGCGCACTAAGTCACGGTTGGCATTGCCGCGGGCAGCGCATGGATCTTCCTCGGCTGACATCGACGACAGCGCCATGACAAGGAGCAATCGGTTGGGATTCAACGAACGAATGATCGCGGGAGTGACGGTTCTTGATCTCGAGGGACGGCTTACCTTCACGTCAGGAGCTGAAATGGGTCGCCTCGTGCAAGCGCTCTTGGTCGGCGGTGCGACTCAACTGGTGCTCAATCTCGCGCGTGTGTCCTACATCGATAGCGCGGGGCTGGGAGCGATGGTCGAAGCCTTTACGGTGGCTCGGCACAAGGGGGTCAGGGTCAAGCTGTTGAATCCGACCGAACGTACTCGCCATCTGATCGAGATCACGGGCCTGGCCAGGATCGTCGAAACGTTCGATTCGGAGGCGGCGGCGCTCGCCAGTTTTGAGACCGTCGAGGACAAGCAGGTGGTATCGAGCGCTCCTGAGCGGTGACCAAATCGCCGCAGGCTGTGTTGCGGGACAGCCGAACGCCGTCGCGCCGTCGCCCCTGAACGCGCGCCGCAGTCATCATCGGTCGTCAGCTGCCGAGCACCGCTGCGGCGATCTGAACGAACAGGATCTTCGCGACGGTCACCGTCGGAAACACCATCGCGTAGCCGATGTCGGGCCGCTCCGTGGGGACGGCGCGGTTGGCGTACACCAGGATGGCGGGATTCCCAGTCACACCGGAGACGATGCCGAACAGATCGTCGGCAGCAATTCCGAGCAGCCGTCCCGCGATCATCGTCACCACGATCAGCGCGAGCATGATGATGGCGCCGAGCAGGAGCAGCGTGAACCCGCTCTCGGCGACCGTCGCGGCGAACTGGGGGCCCGACGAGATGCCGACCTGCGCCAGGAACACCGTGAGCCCGAAGTTTCGCAGCACCATGTTCGCCGAGAGCGGCAGCGTCCAGACGATGCCGGTGCGACGGATGTGACCCAGCACGAGCGCAACCAGCAGGACCCCGGCGAGTCCCAGCGTGATCCGGCCGACTCCGGGAATGGGAAGCGGGATCATTCCGACGAGGAGGCCCATTGCCGCGCCGACACCGAGAGAAATGTAGCTGAAGTCGGCAACGCCTTTGATGGAATCGCCGAAGAAGCGGCGCACGGCATCGAAATCCGCGCGATTGCAGAGAACGCCGACGCGGTCGCCGAATTCCAGCACCAGGTCGTTGTCTGGCAGCAGATCGACGTCCCCCCGTCGCACGTGGATGTAACGGTAGGCGAAGCCGCCGGGAAGTTTCAGGCTGCCGAGGGGCATTCCCACCACGCTGCCCTTGGACGCGAAGACACGGATGTAGTCGAGCGCGGTTCGATCCGCCGCGATCGACGCGGCCGCTTCGCCAACCAACTCGAGCGCCTGCCCAAGCGCCGCCTGATCGCTCCCGACGAGCAGGAGCACATCGTCCGCCTGGAGCATGGTGGTCGAATCCGGGACGCGGTTCTGCCCACCGCTGCGGATCGCCACCGCCTGGACGCCTTTCGGCAGGCTCTGCTGAAGATCGACGAAGCGCCGTCCGATGAACGTCGCGTTGCGCACACGGACCTCGACCGGCTTCATCAACCGGTCCACTGGGGCGGCGATCTTCGGTTTGAAGATCGCCAGATAGACGTACATGCAGAGGATCGGTCCGGCGACGCCAACCGGGTACGCGAGGCTGTAGCCGACCGCGGCGTCCTGGCTTCCCAGCGCGTCGAGAACAGCCTGCAGCGCAGGAGTACTGGTTGTGGCGCCCGCGAACATCCCGAGCGATTCCGGCAGGCCCGCGGCGCCCGTGCGGTGGATCGCCAGTGCGACCGCCGCCGAGGCGGCCAGACCGCAGAGTGCCACGGCGTTAGCCCTCAGTCCCGAGGGGCTCGTGAGCCCGCGGTACCATTCGCCGCCGTACAGAATGCCCACGCAATAGAGGAAGAGCAGCAGGCCGAGGGTACCCAGCATTCCGGGCGGCGCCGCCTTCGGCGCAAAGGCGCCGGCTGCCAGGCCGACAAACAGCACCGCGCCCGAGCCGAGCGCGAACCCCTTGAAGTTGACTTCGCCGACCAAGTAGCCGGCCGCAATGACCAGGAACAGCGTGGTCATCGGCGACGTCTCGAGAAGGGTTCTGAGCCAGTCCATGCGGCTTCTCCTGTTCGGCGTCACATTAGCGCAGATTTTGTGAACCGCATGCAGCCCTTTCAGCGACCGTGCTCGCAGCGTCCTCGAACAGATGGATCGGCTCGGCTAATGGTGGACACCCTTCGCCTGTCTCCGAACGAGCTCGCTGGTCAAGGAGGGTCACTTCGCGTGCGAGTGAACGCGAGTGGCCCGGAGGACGCTGATTCAGCGGTCGTGGTGTACACGAAATCGCCATCGGCGCTCTCGTTGCCGTCCGCGGCATTGGCCGCGACATTGAAGGCCACCGGCCCACCGCCGTCGGGCGCGGTCCACTGAATCGTCCAACGGACCGCCTCGCCGGCGGTGACCGATGCGCCTTCCTTCCGCTGTCTCGCGTATTGGACGCCACCTTGAATGTCGATCCCGATGCGGTTGCGGTCGTCTGGAGCGGGACCGAGCGTGCCGGCTTGCGCGCCGGTGTCCTTGAAGCGCGAGGTGGCCTGGAAGCCGGCGCGCTTCATGCCGGCCTGCGTCAGCGTCACGATCAGCGTATACCGCTCGCCGGCCGTGTACCTTGCGGGAACCCCCTCGAT
Source organism: uncultured Acidobacteriota bacterium (assembly GCA_963802675.1). GTDB lineage: Bacteria > Acidobacteriota > Vicinamibacteria > Vicinamibacterales > UBA2999 > JACCSI01. Next base: position 312,290 of record CAWDJL010000008.1, on the reverse strand, counting down.
GGCGACGCGTCCGGGGCCGGAGTTCGGCTCCGAATGAAAGTGACACGCGTGACACGACTCCTCTTTGAAGCCGCCGGAGAATCCGGGCGGCGCGCCCTCGGCGTACACGTGCGACGCCACCAGCCGCATGCTGGTGGCGAGCACAGCCGACGCAAGCGTCGCGCTCAATTCGTCTTCTGCAGCGCGATGCGGCCTACTTGGTTCCCGTCGGTGCCGAACCACATCGTCCGCGTCTTCTTGTCGAAATACATGTTGCGAATTATGCCGCTCACCTCGATGTTGGCGAAGAACTTCTCGGTCTTCGGGTCGAAGCCGACCAGTCGTTTGGTGTTCGCCTCCGAGAACCAGATGCGATCCTGATCGTCTTTGGTCAGCGCATAAGGGCCGGCCTTGGGTCCTCCGGGCACCGGCCATTCCTTCACGTCACCGGTGGCGGGATTGATGCGGCCGAGCATGCCGCGCGCTTCGTCGCCGAACCAGATCGTACCGTCGCTCAACACATCGAGCCGCCGGGATCGTGACGTCTCTGCTCCCTGTTTGAACCGAGTCACCTCCATCGTCTGCGGATCGATCTTCGCGATCATGCCGACACGCAGCAGCGCGACCCACACCGTGCCCTTAGAGTCGATCTTGATGCCGTACGGATTCGACGGCGTGTCGTTCGGCGTGATCAGGTCCACCTTCTCGGTGGCCATGTTGAAGCGGCCGACGCGGTTCGACCCCTGCGACGTGAACCAGATGTTTCCCTTGCCGTCGAACACCATCGTGTGCGGGTCTTTCGCCTCACCGGTCATGGTCACCTTGATGGCGCCGGTGGCGGGATCGAGCCGCCCAATCCGGCCGTTGCGGTTGCCCGCGTACCAGACGATGCCCTTGTCGTCCACGATCAGCGTGTGAGGGTTCGTGCCCTCCTCGATTTCGTACCGCTTGGTCGCACCTGTCTTGGGATCGAGATTGGCGATGTAGTTGCCTGCCTGTCCGACGAACCAGACCTTGCCGTCGGGAGCAATGGCGGGGTCACGCGTGCGACCGCCCCATTCGACGGGCCATTCCTTGAGATCGAACGTACCGACCTGCGCGGCCACAGGCGGGGGCCAGGCGAGCAAAACAGCTGCTGAGAGCATGACGAGCTTGACGAGCTTGATCACGGCATCCTCCACTCGTTGAAGACGATACAAGGAGAGCCTAGATTTCGCCAGTTGGAAACAGTTAGCCCAATGGCTCAGGCGAATCGACGGGCGAGGTAGCCCAGCACGCCCGATCACCAGATTCCGGGTACGAGCAGCTTTGTCCTTGTCATGTACGCCGCGTATTCGTCGCCGAATGCCTCGAGCATCATCCTTTCCTCTGCACCGATACGAAGTGCAAAGAGAATTCCAAACGCCACTAAGTACGACGGCCCTACAACCCAGTTCGGAAGCATGAGCGCTTGGCCGATGGAGTAAAGGAAGAGTGCTGCGTACATTGGATGACGGACATAGCGATAGACCCCTTGCGTTATGAGTCGATGGTTCTCGCGCAGCTCAAGAGTGACAGACCAGTACGTGCCCAGGTCCGAGTGTGAACGGCGGAACCACCAGAGGCCCCCTATGAGGCACAGGACTCCGGCGCCGAATGGCCAAGGACGAAGCGAATACTCGGCGAACGAGAACAAAGGGGACACTATCCAGATCAACGGAACGAGGAACCCCATCCATGCGAGAGTCAGCAGGGCGACCTCGCGCGGACCTTTGCAACTCCGCGCGACCTTGACTCCGCGACTCCGGCGCCCGTGAGGTGCTCGAATCACGATCATCACGACGCTGGCGACGAGAATCACCGCCTTGGCGATCCAAGGGTTCATGATCGATCAGCGGCGATGTGCGGAAATCGTCAGTGCGGCGACCATGACGCTTTGGTCTAACTCCGCCTGATGTCGAGCGCTCGGATCCGTTTGTGCAGGCTGGTGCGTTCGGTCCCAAGCAGCCGCGCCGCGCCGGCGACATTCCAGCCGGCCTGGTCCAGTGCCTGGCGAATGCGTTCGCGCTCGGCCGCGTCTCGCACCTCCTGAAGCCCGTTCCCGGATCGCGGCGACGGCGACTGGCGGATCTCGAGCGGGATCGATTCCGCCGTGATTCGGTCGCTGGTGGTGAGGATCGCCATGCGCTCGACGACGTTCCGCAGCTCGCGCACGTTGCCCGGCCAGTGGTAGCGTTCGAGCACTGAGACCACGTCCGGGTCGATCTCGCGCCGCCGGAAGTTATTGCGCGCGCTGAACTCGCCGAGAAAATACGCCACCAGCTCACCGATGTCCTGCGACCGCTCGCGAAGCGCGGGCACGCGGATCGGCACCACGCTCAGCCGGTAATAGAGATCCTCCCGGAACTTTCCAGCGGCGATCAGCTCGTCGAGACGGCGATTGGTGGCCGAGACGATACGAACGGCCACACGGACTGATTGCTCGCCGCCGACGCGCTGCAACTCGCCGTCCTGCAGGATGCGCAGCAGCTTGGCCTGCGACGCTTCGTGCAGGTCGCCGACCTCGTCGAGAAAGATGGTGCCGCCGTCGGCCAGCTCGAACTTGCCGCGGCGCATCGCCGCTGCACCGGTGAACGCCCCCTTTTCGTGGCCGAACAGCTCGCTTTCGATGAGCTCGGTGGGAATGGCGGCGCAGTTGACTTTGATGAACGGACCGGACGCCACCGGGCTCTCGCGGTGGATGTGCGCGGCCAGCAGCTCCTTGCCGGTGCCCGACTCGCCCGAGAGCAACACTGCAACATCGGAACGCGCGACCTGCGCCGCCTGCTGCACAGCGTGCTGGAACGCGGCGCTCTTGCCGATCATCCGCGGCGCCTCGCCGACCAGCTCGCGGAAGCGCTGGTTCTCGCGCTGCAGGTCGGCACGCTCCAGCGCGTTCTTCACGACCAGCAGCACGCGGTCGCGGGCGAGCGGCTTCTCGAGAAAGTCGAACGCGCCGCTGCGGGTTGCCTCGACGGCGTCGCGGATGGTGCCGTGCCCGGAGATCATCACCGCTGGCGCCGGGTCGTCCGCCTGTTTCAGCGATCGCAGCACGTCGATGCCGTTGCCGTCGGGCAGTCGGACGTCGAGCAGGTACAGGTCGGCGCGCGCCCGGCCTCGCTCGGCCTGGAACTGCGCCGCCGAGTCGCAAATGGTGACGCGGAAACCCTCGCCCTCGAGGATCAACCGCAGCGACAAGCCGATGTTCGGCTCGTCGTCCAGGATCATGATGTGGTGACGGCGGGTCACGACGCCCACTCCGCCACGGTTGCCTGCCCTGAGCGGAGTCGAAGGGCCGCATCGGCGCGGCGCAGAGAGACGCGAAATGCCGCGCCGCCCAGCTCGCCGTCGAGGCGTGAGAGATCTCCGTTGGAAAGCATCGCGTTCTTCTTCGCAATCGACAGGCCGAGTCCCATGCCCTGCTTCTTGAAGGTGATGGTGGGCTCGAAGAGCGTGGCAGATGCGGCGGCGCTCAGTCCGGGGCCCGAATCGTGCACGTCGATGAGCACGTACGTATCGGTGGACGAGGTCACGATGCGCACCGTGCCCTTCGCGCCGGCGGCCTCGGCGGCGTTCTGCACGAGGTTGGTCAGGATGCCCTTCACCAGGTCCGCGCCCGCGTTGGCGAGCGGCCGGCGCGGGTCGAGCCGCAACTGAAAGTCGGTGTCGGGGTGGACGCGCCGCTGCAACGCGATCCGCTCGGTCACGAGCGCGTTGACGTCAACGGCTTCGAGCACCACCGCGGGATCGCTGGCGAACTCCGAGAAGGCGCGCACGCGCCGCTCGAGCGCGTCGATCTCGCTCACCACGATCTGCGCCGCCTGATCGATGAAGGCACGGTCGGCTGGTTGCCGGGCCTGGATCTCTTCCACCGTCAATCGAATCGGCGTGAGCGAGTTCTTCAGCTCGTGCGCGGTCTTGCGCGCCAGCGACTGCCAGCTGGCCATCTGGGTCAGGTACACGAGTCGCTCCCGCTGCTGCCGCAACTGGTCGGCCATGTGGTTGAACGCTTCGAGCGCTTTGCCGACTTCATCGCGCGCGCCTTTCCCTTCGCTCTGCCACCGGCAGGCGCCGTGTCCAGTCGCCGGCGGCGAACGCGCTGAGCGCTGCCGTGAGCTGCTGAATCGGCTGGCTGATCCGGTGGGCGATGAAGACGAGGGGCGCCAGCGACAGCAGCCACGCTGCGCCCAGCAGCAGGAGCAGCGTGAGCGTGAAGCCGCGCCGCAAGTCGCGGCCTTCGATCGATTCCACCAGTTCGCGGGTCTGCCGCAGTTCGGCCGACAATTGCTCCATCCGGATCCCGCGGAGGTCGCGGCTGAACGCTTCGACGCCGCTCACCGGTCCTTCACCGCTGGCGCGGCGCAGATAATCGAGATGATCGCCGCCCGGCCCGGAGAGGGCGAACCGCTCTGCCTCGCCGCTGTGCCAGAACACGCGAACCGGCTCGGGCCATCGGGCGATGTCGGCCACGGCGTGGATCGTCGGCGTGGTCCGTCCCGCGAGCGCATCCTGTTTCAGCGCCTCGCGCTCTCGCTGATAGAACTGCCTGACCGTGGCCTCGAGGGTGCGCGACAGGCGATCGAGCTCGCCGGTGGTCGCGTAGCCAAGACTGCGATCGAGCAGCGAGGCGCCGATCCATGTGGCCGCGGCGAACGGCAGGATCGTGGCGGCGAGAAAGGCGGCGATCAGGCGGTGGCGAAGTCGGTTCACGCGCAGCCTTGCGTCACTGCCGGACCCGGAATGGCCCGGCCTCTGCCGAGTGAGACGTCTTCTCACTGGCTTGGCGGCGGCTCAGCGTGTCGATTATGCCCCGCAGCGTCAGGCCCTCGTCTTCGCGGCCGTCGCTCTTGCCATTGAGGATCCGCGACTCGAGACGAATCCAGAACGGCTGGCTGCGGAGCGAGCCCAGCCCGCTCACCGGCACCGTCAGTTGCTGGATGCACCACGCCTCGGCCGCGGCCGCGGTCAGGTGCGAGACCGATCGCGATCCGGTGCCCGACACCGCCGCCGCGAATCGTTCCTCCCAGAGATCGTAGCTCAGAACAAACGTCTGACGGCTTTGGGCTGCAGCAGCCGCGGCGCCGGGTCCCGCGAGCACGCGGATCTCGAGTTCCACGCGCACCGTCAGGCCGTCTTTCAAGCGGGCGAGCGGCTCGCCGGAGATGAAGCGGAATCCAGGTGCCTGCACGCGCACCTCGCCGCCCGTGGTCGTGACGGTCATCGACTGCGATCCCAGCCGCGCGTCGAGTGACGAGAGCGTGGCGGCAATCAGCAGCGCAAACGCCGAGGGTCTCGAGAGCGTCACGAATGGCCCTCAGTCCTTCCGCATGCTGACTGCCGCCGAACCGCACACCCGTCGTGAATACCGCCCGCACATCGTCGGTGTTGAGCGGAAAGCCGAGCGTCATGAAGAACGGGTCGGTGTGGAAACCGACTCCGGCGGCGACGCGGACGCGTTTGTCGACGCCGGTGTCCCACACGGTGCCGGAATCCAGAAAGAGCGCGAAGCCGCGATACCGGTACTCGAGTGATGTGTGAAATACGCGCTCGCCGCCGGCCGGCGCGATGTCGTACTTGTTCCAGCCGCGCAGCGTCCGCGAATCGCCAAGCGAAAAGCGCTCGAAGAGCGGCGCTGTACCGTCGATGCCGCCGACAAGGCCCGATGCCAGCACGGTGTGTTTTGACCTTCGGTACGTGGTACTCGGCCTGTCCGAAATACCGCGTGTAGGTGAAATCGCTCTCGAGCGTCTCGGAGGCCGACCGCACGGTGAATTGCGCATCGACTGCGTGATCCGCGGCGGCGTGCTCCCATCGAGGGTCGAACCGGACCCGCCCAATGTAGGCGTTGGCCATCTGCGATTCGGGCGCGCCCGACAGCGGCTCGATCTCGGTGATGGCGACTCCGCCGCCGACGCTCAGCTGCCGCGTCACGGCGAAGTTGACGAGCGGCGTGACCGTCGTGCGATCGTCGTACGCGCCGGGGATGCCTGGATTCGCGGCAAGCGCCGCGAGTGTCGCATCACGCCAATCCTGATCGAAGGTCGTCCACTCGAAGCTCACGCCCAGGCGTTCGGTGCCCAGCTTGCGGCTCTCCACCCGCACGCCGAAGCCGGAATACTCCTCGATCAGTTCATCACCATGGTCGATCGCGACGATCGGGGTGACGCGGAAGTCGCGTCCGCCGATGGGGAAGTCCATGAAGGCGCCCCACCCCTGATCCGAGTGATAGAGCAGACTGGATTTCATCGGCGTGAAGCGCTGCCATCGCGCCGATTCCTTCAGGTCGAGGTTGAACAACAGGCGGATTTCGCCGGAGCGGCGGCCGCGGATCACCCGCCGGCTCACGTCGTAGTCCGGAAACGCCGTTCTCACCTTCGCTTCGACCTGGTCGACGTCCTCGGATCCGAGGAGCTTGCCGACCAGCGTCTGCACCTCGGCGTTCAGATCGGCGGCGACATCGCTCTCGCTGATTCCGCGGATCTCCACGCGCTCGATCAGATAGCGGGCATTGGCGTCACCGCGTCGATCCTGATCGCGCATGTGCGCCACGACGAACACGACGCGGACCTCGCCCGCCGGCACGCTGACGACGCGCACCGCGGCGACGTATCGCGGCTGCTCCTCTTCGATCCGGGCCGCCAGTTCGTTGAGGCGCGCGCGATCGAGTGGTCCGCCGGCGAGCCTCGCGATCTCTTCCTGGAGGCCAGGACTGAGGCGACCGAGGTCGAACCCGGAGACCTGCGCCGAGGCGACGATGGCGCCGTCGGGGGGATCGGTCGGCTGCGCCCGCGTCGTCAACGGCACTGCGAGCAGAGCGAGCACGAGAGCGGCTTTGGTCATGCGCGGTGCGGCGTGCAAGCGTTGCGCCATTACCTAACTTGCTGATAGTAAAGCCGTTGGCCCGATCGATCCGTGTGACGGCGGATCACAGGTGTGACACGGCGGCACGCCGGGCGACGGCGCCTCGCGCAAGGGACCGCGCCTAATGGTCGCGACCGTTATTTCTTTTGATAGGTCAACGCCAGCACGGCATAAGCCGTGGCAGCGTCATTCATGAACTTGCCGGGGTCGGATTCAGGATCACGGTGCTTGTTCAGAGACGTCGCCGTCCAGCGTCCCGTCGCACGATCCTGGTTGCGGCGAAGCCAGTCGAGTCCCTTGGCAATCCTCGGATCATCCACTCCGGCAACTTGGAACGCCAGACACGCAAGGGCCGTCGCATATCCATCACTCTTTGTGTCGTTCGGAGTCTTGTCGACACGCTGGTAAGTTCCAAGCGATGACGCGCTCCAGCCTCCGTCGACTTGCTGAGCGGCAAACGCGGCATCGATGGTTGCTTGTCGCTGCTCTGGCGTCAACAGATCGCGGATGGTGCCTGATGCCCAGAGACCCATCAACTGATTGAGGAGAGAGACCGTCGTGTGCTGACGCTCGAAGTACCCACGAAGCGCCTTCACACGATCCTGAACTTCAAATGACGCTGCATATCCGTCTGGTGCAGAACCGATAGCAATTGCCGCCAACGACGCCCCGAAGTAGGGGGAATTGGGCGACTCCCACGGTTCGTAGTTGAAGTCAAGCCAGGTCCACGCGCCGCTATTGGGGCCGGTCTTCATTTGCAGGGACCACATCACCTCGAACGCCGTGCGCGTGTCGTCGCTGAGATGCCCGGTGCGGGCATCCCGGCGCGACAGCACAACCGCATTCATGACCGCTTCGATCCCTCGCGATTCACTGGTCTTGGGAATGCCGCGCGTCTGATCGGGATAGAACGGTTCGATTTCACGCCAGCTGCGTGCGCGGGTCAGCAGGTTGTTGAGGATCTTCGACTCAGCGGATGACGGTTGACGCTCGCGGAGCATCGCACCCAGCTCGGGTCTCGCTAACGCGTACGGGAGGGTCGTGTGGCATGAGATGCAGAACGTGCCGCGATCGCGTTGCGCATTCGGCCACGTGCTCCACCATTCGGCGCGAGCATCAAGATAGGCGGCTGCCGCCTTGGCATCGAATTGGTCTGCGGCTGATCCGATAGCCGACTTGCTGGCGGCGACTACGAGGTTGCACCCAAGCAGCAGTCCGATTGACACCACGATCCGATTCGGCCACTTCATCCTGACCTCTGTTTCAAGGGCACGATGTTACACGTTGCGCAGCGCTCGATCCAAATCGGTCCAAAGGTCCTCCACGGCTTCGATACCCACACTCAGTCCCCGGCCATCGTGACGACAGGTATAGAATCGCCGCGAGGCTCCCGCTTCAGCCGTTCGAATGACCTTGTTCGCTGGCACTCGGCTCGGCCCGTACGAGATCGTCTCCGCTGTCGGCGCCGGCGGTATGGGCGAGGTCTATCGCGCGCGGGACACGCGCCTCGACCGCGAGGTCGCCATCAAGGTGCTGTCGCCCGGGCTCACCAGTTCCGATCTCGCACGCGAGCGGTTTCAACGTGAGGCGCGGACCATCGCCGCACTGCACCATCCTCACATCTGCGCCATTTACGACATCGGCGAAACACAGGAGCAGCAGGCGTTCATCGTCATGGAATTCCTCCAGGGCGAGACGCTCGAGGAGCGGCTATGCAAGAGCCCGCTCGACCTCTCGGTTTTGCTGGAGACGGCGATTGCCCTGGCCGATGCGCTCGCTGCGGCGCATGCCGCCGGAATCGTTCATCGCGATATCAAACCGGCGAATGTCTTTCTGACGGCATGGGGCCCGAAGCTGCTCGATTTCGGCGTTGCCAAGACGGCGCCGCGAGTCGCTGGTGCGAGCTCCGTCACCCAAACGGACGCCGCACGGCCGATGCTGACCGGCGAAGGGGTCACGGTCGGCACGCTCGCCTACATGTCGCCGGAGCAGCTCCGCGGCGACGAGGTCGACGCACGAACGGACGTCTTCTCGCTCGGCCTGGTCCTTTTTCAAATGGCGACCGGACGTCCCGCCTTCGCTGGGGCGACTGGCGCCGTCGTCGCGGCCGCGATCCTTCACGAGAAGCCACAGACGCCATCGACGCTGCGTCCCGAGCTGACGGTCCGGTTCGACGAGATCGTTCTGAAGGCGCTCGAAAAAGATCGAACGTTGCGCTATATGCAGGCGGCCGATCTGCGCGCCGACCTGCAGCGGCTGAAGCGGGATACAGACGGAACCGCGACTGCCGCTGTCGGTCGCGCCGCGCCCGCGCCCGCGCGACGAGGCCTGCTGTGGCTGACCGCGGCAGCACTGCTGGCGATCGCCGCGGTCGGTGGCGGCTATTGGTACTCGCATACTCGCGCCGCCCGCGCCGCTCACCGACAAGGAAACCGTGGTCCTCGCCGACTTCGCCAACACCACTGGCGATCCGGTGTTCGACGGCACGCTGCGACAAGGGCTGGCGATTCAGCTCCAGCAGTCGACGTTCCTCAGCCTGACCTCGGACACGCGCATCCAGCAGCTGCTGGGGCTGATGGGCCAACCGGCGGACGCGACGCTCACTCCGGCCATCGCCCGTGACATCTGCGAGCGGATGGGCGGCGGCGCCATTGTCGACGGGAGCATCGCCGGCCTCGGCGCTCAATACGTCCTCGGGGTGCGCGCCACGGGATGCCGCAGCGGCGAGGTGCTCGGCGAGGAACAGGAGCAGGTCGCGAAGAAGGAAGACGTGTTGAACGCGTTGAGCGACATCGCCAGCCGGTTGAGAGTGCGACTCGGTGAGTCACTCTCGACGCTCGATGAGCACAACCGGCCGCTTCCCGACGTCAGCACGGCATCGCTCGACGCGTTGAAAGCGTATAGCGAAGGTTTACAGGCGCGCGGGACCCAGGGGCGGCTTGCGGCGATTGAGCAGTTCAAGCGCGCCGTCGAGATCGACGACGGCTTTGCTATGGCGCACGCACAATTGGGAACCTCGTACAGCATCGGCGGCGAGTTGGTGCTCGGGGTTCGACACACAACGCGGGCGTTCGAGCTTCGCGACCGGGCCACCGACGATGAAAAGTTCTTCATCACGGCGACCTATCATCGCCAGGTCACCGGCGATCTCGACCAGGCGCTCCAGGCGTTCGACTTGTGGGCACAGACCTATCCGCGCACGTTCAACATGTACGGTCTGGCCTCCGGCTTCGTGACGAAGGGATCGGGGCGGTATGAGGGCTGCCTCGAACGCGCCGCGAAAGCGGAGGCTGCGGATCCCCAGTCGCAATTCGGCTACCTCAATGCCGCAGCTTGCTACATGTATCTCGATCGGCTCGACGAAGCTACGGAGGCGCTCCAGCGAGCCGCGGACCGGAAGGTGCCGGGGACCGAGTCCACCCCCTGGCGTTTTCACCTCGCGTTCCTCAGAGGGGACGACGCAGCCATGGAACGGGAGTTCGCGCGGGCCCAAGGTAACGACTTCGAGCCCGAGTTGACCCACTTCAAGGCGCTCGCCCTCGCCCGATCGGGCCAGCTGGAGCGCGCAGGCTCGCTTACGCGGCGCGCGGTCGATCTGTCCGAGAAGGCTCGCCGGCCTGAGCGTGCGGCGGTGTTTCAAACGGCGCCAGCCGTGTGGCACGCCCTCATGGGCAACGTCGCGAAGGCTCGTCAGACCGCCGCGCTGGCACTGGACATGGCGACAGGCCGCGACGTGACATATGCCGCCGCCTTCGCACTGGCGTTGAGCGGTGACCTGTCGCGATCGCAGGCGCTCTTGAAGGATCTCGAAGCGCGCTTTCCGCAGGACACGACCGTGAACATCAGCTATCTGCCAGCACTCCGTGGCCTGATTGCCCTCCAGCTGGGAAAACCGGCGGAAGCACTCCAGAAGCTCGAGCCCGCGCTGTCGAACGAATTCGCGTTGCCCGGCACGGCATTCTTCGCCAGCTTCGGAAGCCTGTATCCGGCCTACGTGCGAGGCCAGACGTATCTGGCCGCAAAGAGGCCGGCGGACGCGGCCGTCGAATTCCGGAAGATCATCAGCCGCCGCGGCCTGGTCATGGAAGATCCCATCGACGCGATCGCGCGCCTGCAACTGGCCAGAGCGCTCGCCGCGAGCGGCGACCTCCCACGCGCGCGAGCGAGCTACGAGGACTTCCTCACCCTGTGGAAGCAGGCCGACACGGACGTTCCGCTCTTGAAGCAGGCGCAAGCAGAAGCAGCAAAGCTTCGGTAGCGCATAACGAGGCTCGACGATTCAAGCTCGTCGCACGTGGTCGTGCACGATCTTCTACGTCAGCGGTGAGCTGTCGCGCTGGCACAGCACCCGAGCGGCGCGCAGATGGCGATGCTCGCGAAGCGCCGATCTCAGACGAACCGTGCTGACACGGGCGCCCTGGATGAAGCGTTCCTCTTCGAGCGCTCGATCGATATCGAGACGTACGACCGCGACGCCGACAAGCTGCGTGAGGAACTTACCTTCGCGAGCTGGTACGACACACCGGCGGCGCTGTAGTCGCTACCGCACGACTGGCCATCATCGAATAGCCACATGGCCTGCTGGCCACCCGCGTGTCTACCGATAGAGCTAGGGTGGTTTGCTCCCGGAGGGTGACTTGATGCGTTATCGGGCGGCGTTGCTTGCTTGGTCCCTACTTCTCGCGTCGTGCTCCAGCTCGCCAACGGCGCCGACCGAGAGCGGACCCCCGACGGATAGTGGGCCGCCACCCGACGACACGAACGTGAACCAAGTGTTGTGTGTCAGCGACGCCAATCGCTACCGCGCCATGGGCAGCGCGCGGCCGGTCTCGCGCTCGACAGTCATTGAAGCATACGCCCTGACTGCCGCCCAGTCGGATCACGCGTCAGGGCAGCCGCACGGCTACTCGATCGCGCACGCGACGGGGACTTGGGGTGAGAACGAGCTCGTCCGACAGTCCTTGAGTATCTGGGGCGGCTCTGTGCGAGCCACGATCCAAAATGCGAACGCGACGTTCTGGGGTGAGGGACCAGCCGGGGCCATTACCAAAATCTCGTTAACCCGCGGTACACCCAGGTCGGGTGTGCGTGGATGGTCTCGGAAACAGCGATCACCCTCGTGCAGCATTTTCGGGAGTGATCCTCAGAACGACGAATCTCTCCATTTGTGTGGGGCCTCAAACTGTCGGCCATTGTGAAACCCCTTGGTCGCCTGTCTACTCGGTTCCGTTTGGATAACCTTTGCACTTTCCGGCCATGAACACGCCGCCTGTCAGGCCCGGACTCGCATGTCCCGCCTGCAAACAGCCCGTTGGCATAATCGAGAACCGCACGCCCACGGCTATTTTGTTCGTTTGCCTGCCTGTGGACATCGCTGGTCAGCAGAAGCACCCGGAGCGCACAAGCACTGACAACCAGAGAGCCTAGCTCCTTCGTGAATCCGTTCTCAGAAGTGATGGCACCGGCCGTCGGCTGCAAACCGTGTTAGACCGTAATGGCGAATCTGACCTCGGAGGATCACGCGTTCATGGCGGCCGTGATTGCGCAGCATCCGGATTCGGCTCGCAAGATGGGCGCGGGCATTCAGGCGCTGACGGTGGAATGAGACGATCCCTGGGGCGGCCGCTCCCCGCCAGCGCTCGCCATGCCGCTGGAATCTGCTTTTCGCCCAGTGAGACTCATAACGGATAACCCGTGCGTGGCGTGCCTAGCCGCGACGGCCACTTCCTGAACACATCTCTCGGGCGGGAGCCGGACGTGGCGGCTTCACGGACGCGCTGGCACCATGCCTCACCCGTCCTACAGTGAAACACGATCCTGCCCGTATAGACGACGTTCAGCGTTCCTCGGACGAAGTGGGTCTCATCGACGTCGATCTCGGCCACTGCCGGATCCGTGGTCGCCCGAGTGGCAACCCGTTTGGCGGACGCGATGACTCGGGTGTCACTGTCGACCGACGCGCGCTCGACGGCTCCGGTGTCGTCCCCGGTGTAAGAGAACGCGAGGTCACGGTTGCGCAGCATGGTGAGTTGGTCGCACGAAGCGAGCAGTCCAGCCGCGAACACTACCGAGAGGACGCGAGAGACGATGGACATCCAGAGGCACCTCAAAACAGAGAACGCCGAAAACACATAGATTGAACAGCCTTTCAGGTTAGACCGCTATTTCCTGTACTCCTCAAAGAACGGGGCGTCGACCTCGAATGTCTGGCGCGGTCGCAGCCCAAGCTCCAGTTGTTCCAGCATGCCCGCGAGCTTCTCGCCATCGACCAATTCGATTGGCGGTGCCCCGTCGCGCACGGCCTCTTTCCGCGCCTCGGACGTGAACGACCCGGTCGTGATGATGATGCCCTTGTCCGCGCGGCCTGTCATTGCGCCGCGGAAGTCGCGCACGTGGCTGGGCGTGACCGACCCTGCGTACTTCTTGCACTGGAAGAGAACTTTGAAACTGACGAGGGCGTTGACCTGAAGGATGCCGATACCGTCGAGGCCGCCGTCTCCGGATCGGCCAGTGATCGTGACTTCTTGAAAACCGGATTCGCGCAATAGCCGTTGGCAGAATCGCTCGAACCCGGCAGCCGGGAGCGATTGCAGCGTTTGAGCGAGTTCTTCGCGGTAGTCGGTGACCGGCGGAATCGTGTCGTCGGCGCCTAGCCCCGGCTCCGGCGCGCGGCCGCTCGGAGGCTTGGTCTGTCCTGAGACCTCTCGAATGATCCGCTGAATCTCGTCAGGAGTGACCTCGCCCAGCAACCGGCCCTTCTCGGTAAGGGTCCAGACCCCGCGCTGTGATGAGTCGATGTACCCCGTCTTGGCGAGATAAAACCTGGCCCAATGAACTTGATTCTCGAACCTGGTCTGAACGCCACTTGGGAGAGGTTCGGACTGTTCTGCATCCGAAATCCCAAGATTCCGAGCAATGACGGTGCGGACCTCATCAGGCCGTCCGGACCCTCCCAGTTCTCGGATGGCCTGAAGAACAGGGCCGATGTACCTGGCGAATTGGGAAGAGACCGTCTTCTCTGTTCTTCAATGTCGCCACGATGTTTCTTTGTCGGTCTAACTGTTGATTTCTAAGTGGGAGCGTTGGGCGGCAACACAAGGAATGCTCACGTGTTACCCGAGTGTTACCCAAGCAGTTAACGACGCTCAGCCACTCGCATGATTTGGAACAAAATTGGTGGGCCGCGTTGGGATCGAACCAACGACCCTCTGATTAAAAGTCAGATGCTCTACCACTGAGCTAGCGGCCCCAGTTTTCAATTGTATTCGGGAATCGCACGATTCGCGGCGCGGCGGCCAACGCCACGCGTCAGGAGAATTCATCTGTCTCGGATGAGTCGCAGCGTATAGACCGGCGCGACCTCGGTGGTGCCTGTGGCCTCGAAGCGAATCGTCAGCTTCGCTTTGCCCTGCACCAGCGTCGCCGGCAACGCGTACTCGCGGTCGAAGAAGCGTGATTCGCTGTCGAAGGCGAAGTGCTCTTCACCGACACGCTGCCCATCGACCAGCACGGCGAAGTCTCGCGCGCGGCGGTTGTCACGGTTGTAGGTGACGACGAGCGCCGTCGGCGTCGTTCCGGTCAGCGGCAGGTCGTAGGAAAACCACTTCGCGGCTCGCCGGCCCGGACGACCGTCAGTCCGCACGATCGATGAGGCATCGCCTTGCTGGTTGTGCGCTTTCTCGATCGCCGGATCGGTCGGCGACAGCGCGACGATCGTCGCCGCCTCGAGACGGCGCACGCGTTCGCGCTCAACCTCCAATTCCTTGAGCCGCTCGGTGTTCTCCGCCGGCGTCAGCAGATCCCAGTAGCCGGTATAGATGCGGCGATGCGTGCGATAGAACGGCGCCAGCGTCACGTCGACGCCCAGGCCCGTCGTGCGGAAGTACCCGGGCTGGCCGGCGACCGGCCGCAGCCATTCGCTGACCGCGCGATCAGTGACCAGGACGGGTGACTCCACCGTCGCCGTCTGCGGACCATCGCCGTCGCCATCGGCATCGCGCCGCGGCTGCGGTCCGAGATCGCCGGCCAGCACCAGCGGTCCCCATACCACTGCGGCGCGCTTCGGGTTGTCGCGCAGCCGATCGAGCCGCAGCATCTTGGGCAGCGTCAACGCGACGGTGTCACCAGTCTTCCACGTGCGCGTGACGTCGACATACGAGCCTGGTTGCGACGCCACGGCGATGGCTTGCCCGTTGAGGCGAATCGCGAAGCCGTCGCCGGCCCACGACGGCCGTCGCAGCGACAGCGTGAGCTCCTTCGGCGCCTTGACGTCGAGCGTGAGCGTCGCGGCTTCGCCTTCCGGAAACGACGAGTCCATCTCGAGCGTCGCGCCCGCGCTCTCCCACTGCGCGGTCGACGGCGCATAGAGATTGACCCACAGGCGCGAGCCTGCCTCGTAATAGAGTCCGAGCCCGTGCAGCGCGTGGCTCTCCATCCCAGTCCCGACGCAGCACGTGAAGCTGCGGTTCATGTCGGCGTACTCGCGACGCACGCCTCTGCCGACCGGCACCATGTAACACGTCGCGCCGTCGTTCGTGTCCATCGATCCGAGGATGTGATTGAAGAGCGCCTGCTCGTGGAACTCGGCGTACTTGACGTCGGGCTGCAGTGCGAACAGCTTCCGCGTCAGCTTGAGCATGTTGTAGACGTTGCACGTCTCCGCCGTTCGTCCTTCGGCAATCGACGCCAGCCGATCGGGCTCGCGGAAGTATTCGTCCTTGCCGTGGCCCCCGGTCGCGAACGTGTGGTGATAGACGACGCGATCCCAGAAGGTCGTGGCGGCCGCGAGATCGCTCTTCTCGCCGGCCGCGGCGTAGCGCGCAGCCGAGCCAAGCAGCTTCGGCACCTGCGTGTTGCCGTGCAGGCCGTTGAGCGGATCCTCGCCGCGCTTGAGCGGATCGAGCACCGCCTTGTGCTCGAAGCGATACGACAGCTGCAGCCAGCGACTGTCGCCGGTGTCGGCGTAGAGGTCGGCCATCATCTCGTTCATGCCGCCGAACTCCGTGGCGAGCATGCGCTGAATCAGCTCGTCGTTCATCGGCGCAAGGTAGCGCTCGGCCCACTGCGCAAACTTCACTTCGATCTCGAGCGCGGTCGTGTTACCCGTGTAGCGATGCGCGTCGCGCAGGCCCGCAAACGTCTTGTGCAGCGTGTACCACGGCGACCAGAGGCCGTTCAGATCGAAGTTTGCGGCCTTGATGTTGCCTTTCGAGACGTCCGCGAACGCTTCGCGCACACCTTGCAGCGCGCCCGCGAAGCCGTCGCCGTGCGCGTCCTGCACCGTCTTCAGCTCGGAGACGATGTAGTCGGCACGCTGCTTGAAGCGCGGATCGCCCGACGCGGCCCACATCAGGCTCACGGCCGAGAGATGGTGGCCGGCGATGTGGCCCGTGAGCTGGCGTCCGTCGGCGTCCCAGCCGGTGTAGCCCTGCGCCTTCGGCGTAAGGCCCGCGCGCGTGCGATAGAACGCGAGCATGCGATCGGGCTCGAGCGAGAGCAGGTAGGCGGCGTTGAGATCCTGCGCCTTCTTCAACGGGCCGCCGGTCAACCGCACCGCGGTGAGCGGCAGCGGTCGCGCCACGTCGGGAACGACAGGACGGATTTGCCGCACGAAGCCGGACGTGAGCAGCCACGCCGAACCGCCGGTGATGAGCTGGAAAAATTCGGATCGTGTGATTCTCATTCGTCGTTCGTCTCAGCTTCCGGCCTGCATGCGCTTCCACTGCTCCGCGTACTGTTCGACGTTGTCCTTCGTGACCACGTCGACGCCGGAATCGATGATCGGCGCCGCCGGGTTCTTGCCGTTCTTGATGTCGTGCAGCAGTTTCACCGACTCGCTGCCCCAGCCGAAGTACTTCTGCCCGAGGAGCACCTGCACCTTGCCCTCGCGGAGCAGGTCGAGCGCCGGATCGATGGTGTCGAAGGAGATGACCTTGGTCTTCGACGAATCGACGGCGGCGAGCGCGTTTCGCGTGAAGACAGGCCAGCCGCCGACCGAGATCCACGCCGCCAGGTCGGGATAGCGCCGCGATCCCGTGGCGATGATCTCGGCACAGCGGATCGACATCCTCCTGGATGTCGTAGACCTCGACGATCTCGATGCCCGGCGCCTTGGCCAGCGCTTCCTTCACCCCGGCCAGGCGGTTCTGCAGATTGGTGGCGCCGAGGCTGCTGATGATCGCGACCCTGCCCTTGCCGTTCAGCAGGCGAATGGTCTCGTCGCCCATGATGCGGCCCGACGCGAGATCGTCGACGCCGTAGAAGGCGAGGCGCCGCGACGTTGGCGCGTCCGAATCCCAGGTGACGACCGGGATGCCCGCGTCGATCGCGCGGTTGATCGTGTCGGCGAGGAATTCGCCGTTGAGCGACGAGATGGCGATGCCGTCGACGCGCTGCGTGATGTACGACTCGAGAATCTCCTTCTGCTTCAGCTGATCCGCGCTGGCCGGCGCATTCCAGAGAATCTGAACGTTGCCGAGTTCCTTGGCGGCGCGCTCGGCGCCGATGCGCGCGTAGTTGAAGACCGGGATGTCGAGCGCCTTCGGGATCACGGCAAAGCGCAGCGCCGGCTTGCCGGCCGTGTCGCTCGTTGGAGGCGGCGCTGAACCACCGCTGCAGCTGACGAAGACGAGGGCGGAGAGCAGGCACGCGGCAATCGCTCGGGTCATCCTGAATCCTGTCCGTCGCGGGCCCGGCCCGCGTCTATTTGTGGGACCGGCGCAACAGCACCTGATCCATCACGACGATCACAATCACCACGAGTCCGACGATGAGGCGATCGTAGAAGGTCGCGCCTTGAATCTGCGGCAGTGCGTTTCGGAGGACGCCGAAAATCAGCGTGCCGAGCACGGCGCCCAGCACCGATCCCCGTCCGCCCGCCAGGCTCGCCCCGCCCACGACGGCCGAGGCGATGATATCCAACTCGTACCCCGTCGCAAGGTCAGCCTTGCCCTGGCCCTGCACGATCACCAGCACCACACCGGCGACCGACGCCAGCAGGCCGCCGAGGACGTACACCGACGTCTTGATCCGCCCGATCGCGATGCCCGAGAAGAGCGCCGCCGTCTCGTTGCCGCCGATCGAAAAGACGGCGCGCCCCCACTGGAACTGGGTCATCAGCACCTGGAAGACCACCGCCATCGTGAACATCACGACCGGCGCCAGCCAGTCGGGCGGCAAGCCAAGCGGCGCGAAGCCCTGCGGCAGGCGGCTCGACACGTCGTAATACTTCCCCTCGGTGATGATGAACGCCGCCCCGCGCACGATGCCCATCATCCCGAGCGTGGCGATGAACGGCGGCAGCCGCACGACCACGATCAGCAGCGACGACAGCAGCCCCGACACGAGGCCGACCAGCAGTCCGGCGGCGACACTGGGGCCGAGCGGCGCACCCGATGCGACGAACAGATGGCCGGTGACGACACTCGAGAGCGCGATGACGGCGCCGGGCGACAGATCGATGCCGCCCGAGATGATCACGAGGGCCGCGCCGACAGCCGCGATGCCATAGATGGACGAGTACTTGAGGATCAGGAGCGCGTTGTCGGTGCTGAGAAAGGGGTGCGCGCGGCCGTCATCCGGCGCCAGGTACCACGCGAAGAACAACACCTCGAGCAGGAGGATGGCGATCGTGCTCAGCTCGCGCAGCCGCCAGAAGCGCTTCACGACGCCCGCGCTGCTTCTGACGTCGCCAGCCGCATCACCGATTCCTCGGTCGCGACGGTGCCGTCGATCTGGCCCTGCACGCGCCCCTCGCGCATGACCACGATCCGATCGGCGAGCGCGAGCACTTCGGGCAGATCGCTCGACACGACGAGCACGGCGAGACCGCTCGCCGCCTGCCGGCGCACCAGCTCGTGAATCTCGAACTTGGCGCCGACATCGACCCCCTTGGTCGGCTCGTCGAGCAGCAGCACGCGCGGCGCGGTGGCCAGCCACTTCGCCGCGACCACCTTCTGCTGATTGCCACCGCTCAGGCTGTCCGGGAATGCGTCGATACTCGGCGCCTTGATCCGCCACTCGGCGCGGAGCCGTTCGGCTTCCGTCCGCTCCTCGCGGCGCCGGATCAGCACGTGCCGCCGAATGGTCTGGCGCGGCTGCACCAGATTGCTGCGCAGATCGAGGTTGAAGAAGAGTCCCTGCCGATGGCGCTCTTCGGGCACGAGCGCGACGCCGGCGCGGGCGGCCTCGCTGGCGGATCGCGGCGCGATCGCCACGCCGTCAATCACGATCGCGCCGGCGGCGGGACGATACAGGCCAAAGATCGTTTCCAGAAGCTCTGACCGCCCCGAGCCCACCAACCCGAACAGCCCCACGATCTCACCGGCACCGACATGCAGCGAGACGGCCTCGAAGCACGGCGGACGCGTCAGCGCGCGCAGCTCGAGGCGAGGCGGTGCAGTCTGTGCCGCGGCGGCCGGCCTGGCCGATCGAGACGGTAGATCTCGACCGACCATGGCCCGCACGATGGCCTCCGGCTGCACGGCCTCGCGGTCGACAGTCGTGACCAGCCGGCCGTCGCGCAGGACCGTGATGCGATCGCAGAGCCGGAACACTTCGGGCAGCCGGTGCGACACATAGAGGAGCGTGGTGCCGCCACGCTGCAGGGCGCGCAACACCTCGAACAGGTGATCGGATTCGGCGTCGGTCAACGCCGTCGTCGGCTCGTCGAGAATCAGGATGCGACATTTGAACGCCAGCGCGCGGGCGACCTGCAGGAGCTGGCGATGCGCCGCCGGCAGCGATTCGGCGAGCGCGGCCGGCTCGATCGCGAGGTGCAGGCGATCGAGAAGCTCGCGGGTGCGCGCGTGCATCTCGCGCTCGCGCAGCCGGCCGAACGCGCGCAGTTCGCGCCCCGCGAAGATGTTGGCGCTGACGCTGAGATTCGGGAAACTCAGTATCTCCTGATAGACCATGCCGATGCCGCGCCCGATCGCGTCGTGCGGCGAGTGGATCTCCAGCCGCTCGTCGTCCCAGTAGATGGAGCCGGCATCGGGACGCACCAGCCCGGCGAGGATCTTGAGGAGCGTCGACTTGCCGGCGCCGTTCTCGCCGACGATCGCGTGCGCGCTACCGGCGTTGACATCGAAGCTCACGCCGCCAAGCGCCGTCACCGCGCCGAACGATCTACGGATGTCGCGGAACGAGAGCAATGGGCGAATCTTATATCTGGTGATGTTAGGCTTTCTCCACGATGCGCATGTTTCGATGGTTGTTCGTGCTGGCTGCGGTGGCTGGCTGTCAGTCGCCGCCGCGCGAGGCGCCGCGGCCCGCCGCCGCTGCTCCCGGAGGGCCGACTGTGATGCGCGAGAGATACGGCGCGATGCCAGACGGCACGCAGATCGACATCCTGACGCTGCGGAACGCGAACGGCGTCACCACCCGCGCGATCACTTACGGCGGCATCATCACGTCGATCGAAGTGCCCGACCGCGCGGGCCGGCCCGGTGACATCGCACTCGGCTTCGATTCGCTCGCCGGCTACCTGACGGCGCATCCGTTCTTCGGCGCCATCATTGGCCGCTACGGCAACCGCATCGGCGCCGCGACGTTCACGCTCGACGGCGCCCGGTACACGCTGGCGAAGAACAACGGCCCGAACAACCTGCACGGCGGCGAGAAGGGCTTCGACAAGCAGGTCTGGAACGCTCAGGCCGTGCCCGGGCGCAACGCCATCGAGTTCACCCGCACGAGCGTCAACGGTGAGGAGGGGTTCCCGGGCAGTCTCTCCGTCCGCGTCACCTACGAGCTCACGGACAAGAACGAGCTGATCGTCGACTACTTCGCGACGACCGACAAGGCGACGCCGGTCAACCTGACGCAGCACACCTACTTCAACCTCGCCGGCGAGGGCAGCGGCGACATCCTCGGCCATCAGCTGACGATCAACGCCGACCGCTACACGCCCGTCGACGAAACGCTGATTCCGACCGGCGAACTGGCGCCGGTTCAGGGCGCGCCGTTCGACTTCCGTCAGCCCACCGCGATCGGCGCGCGCATCAACGAGGCACACGCACAGCTCAAGAACGGCCAGGGCTACGACCACAACTGGGTCCTCAATCGCACCGGTGACGGACTCCAGCTCGCCGCTCGCGTCGTCGAGCCGACGTCGGGCCGCACGCTCGAGATCACGACGACGGAGCCGGGGCTGCAGTTCTATTCGGGCAACTTCCTCGATGGCACGATCAAGGGCAAGGGCGGCCACGTCTACGGTCGCCGCGCGGGCTTCTGTCTGGAGACGCAGCACTTTCCGGACTCCCCGAACAAGCCGGAGTTTCCGTCGACGATTCTGAGGCCGGGGCAGGAATACCGGTCGAAGACAGTGTTCGCGTTCGGCGTCGCTCGTTGAGCGGGCCGAACGCGAACGGTGCCTGGGGTGCCTAGGGCTGCCGGGGTGCCTAAGGTTGCTGGTGCGAAGAGTGCCAGGGTGCGAAGGTGCCAAGGGTGCTCAGTACCCTGTGAGCGATTCCGCTTCGCGCGCTGCGTACACCCGCCGTAGCGACCGGTAGGTCTCGACGTGCGCCTGCCGAGCGGCAATGCGATCTGCGACGCGTGGCTCGGTGAAGCCGCGCACGACCTCGGACCACGGAATCGACTCGCCGTCGGACAGCCGATCCGCGTGATACGCGCGCAGCGCCGCGCCGAGGCACGCCGAGTTCGAACTCTCGAGCGGGTACACGTCCACTCCGAAGACATCGGCCATGACCTGCAGGATCGCGCGGTTCGTGGCACCGCCGCCGGTAGCGATGATCCTCTGGAATTGGCCCTCAGCCACACCGTCCGCGTGATTGGCCATCGCCATCATCTGTGCTTCCACCACCGCGCGGACGTTGCGCGCGGCATCCGCTGGATCGAGATCGAAACGGCGGACGCCTGCGGCGGCTACGTGCGGCGTGATCTCCGGCTCGAACCACGGCAGCATCATCGCGCCGTCGTTGCCCGGCGGTGTCTCGGCGAGCGCGCGCGCGAACCCCGGCCAGTCGAGGCGGTGCTCGTCGCGGATCCGCTCCCGTGCCAGCGAACCGTTGCGGAAGCAGACGAGGCTCATATAGCCGCCCGTCGGCGAGCCAAACACGTGCGACGCATTGACGCCGGGCGTTGGCGTGAACGCAAAGACCGTGTCGCTCGTGCCCAGCGACACCGCAAGCCGGGTTTCGTCGACAATGCCCGTCCCCACGAGACTGCACGGGTTGTCGCCGGACCACGCGATGACCGACGCCGCAGGCAGACCGTACCGCCGCTGCCAATAGCTCGAGAGCGGTCCGACGTTCGTCGAGGACGGCGCGAGGCCGGGGAGCCTCGCCGCCAGGCCGGGCGCGGTTGCGTCGAGGGCCGCGGGCAGCCAGTGCAGCGACGCGATGTCCATCAGGTTCATCCCGGCGCCGTCTCCGGGATCGATGGGCGCGTCGCACCCCGCCAGAAGCGAGGCCAGATACGAGCTGACGAGATGCACCCGGCTCGTCTCGGCGTACGCCACCGGGTCGCGTTCGGAGAACTTGCGGATCTGCGGGCCGGTGAAGCGCTCGTAGGCGCGCGATCCGGTGAGGCGCGCCGTGGCCTCGGCCCCTCCGAGCAACCGCTCGATCTCACGGCACTGATCGGTCGTGCTGGCGTCCAGCCACACCGGCGAGCGGTCGCGCGAGAACGTTCGCGCCAGTTGCGGCGCGAGCGCGCGGTGCGGATCGAGCGTGCGCCACACGTCCGCCGCCGTCCGATTGAGATACACGCTGCCGTGCTGCTGCGCCGAGCCGGAAATCGCCTCGATCCGCGTGACCTCGTCGCCGAGCGCGCCGGCGATCACCCCGACCATGCGATCGAGCGCATCGGCCCACAGGAGGGGGGACGACCACACCTCGCGTGGATCGTCGCCGTGGAAGACGCCGGCGCTGGTCCCGTACTCCGGAAAGTCGCGATCGAAGTTCAGCGTGTGCTGAAAGACGATGCGCCGGGTGTCGCGATCGATTTCCAGAACAATCGCGGTCAGGCCCTGGGTAGAGGAGTCGAAGCCGAGATACAGCACTGTCAGTTGAACTTCACCTGATCTTCAGTTCCTGGACGCCGGCGGAAAACTTCTCCTGCATCACGATCTCGATTCTGAGCCCGCTGGTCGTGACGGGCGTGAACCGGACCGCATTCCAGGCGTTCCGTTCGACGCCAAACGCCTGCGACGCCTGGACGGGCGTCCACTGGTCGCCGTTCTTGTAGAGGAGCCGCCAGGAGGCGGGCACGCGGACGCCGCCGCGACCGGTGTCGTCGAACCAGTACACCTCGGTTTCGGACACCGCCGCTGGCTTGCCGAAGGTAATCTCGATCCACTCGCTCTTGCTTCCCTGCACCGGCCACCAGTCGAAGTACGCCGACGGATCCGCCGAGTTCGCCGGCTCGTCGCCGTCGATCATGTTGCGCGGGTTCTTGCCGCGGCCGTTCGGGAGCGGCGACGCTGCGATCGTGCTCGTCGTCGCGATCGTGGGGTACGGTGTCGGCCTGGCCGCGGCATCGACGCGCGCGAGCCAGACCGCCATCTGACCGCGTCCGCGATTGGCCCACGTGGCGTACGGAATCGCCATGAACGGCTGCTCGGCCCGCTGCACGCCGCCCTTCTCGTCGAACGCGAGCCCCACGGCGCGGCCGCGGATCACCTGCACGCCGTTCAGCAGATCGCTCCTGAACTCGGAGGACAGGGTGTTGCCGTCGGGCAGCACGATGTTCCGGACCTTGCCGTTCGGGTTGTCCGGCCACTCGGCGGCGTAGACGATCGGGCCGCGCTGCAGCGCCACGCGATCGCGATTGGCGATCACCTGATTGTTGGAGACGACGCGGCGGACCGGCATCGGGAGCGTGAGCACGACGATGTCCTCTCTCGTCCACGTGCGATCGATCGTCACGTAGCCTTTGTCGAGCGTCATCGGAACGCTATTGCCGTTGACGGTCAGCGTCGCCGCGGGCGCCTTGTCGAGGAACGCGTAGAGATCGCTCGGGACCGGTTCGTTTCGAGCCCAGCCCGGGATGCGGACGTGCACCGGGAACCGTCGCGCCTGCAGTGGCGCGATCGTGAGCTTCACGACACCGTCCCACGGGTAGCGCGTCTCCTGCGCGACCTTCACCGGCCCGCCGGCCAGCATGACGTCGGCCGTGCCCTGCGTGAACAGGTTGACGTACAAGGCGTCGCCGCGCTTCGCGTAGACATAGCCGGGCACCGACGGCATGAAGCGCGTGATGTTGCCCGGACAGCAGGCGACGCCGAACCATTCCTGGCGCGCGTGCTGGCCGTTCGACTCGAGCGGATTGGGATAGAAGAACGTCTTGCCGTCGAGTGACACGCCGGAGACGAGCCCGTTGTAGAGCGTGCGCTCCATCACGTCCACGTACCTCGCATCGCCTTCCATCAGGAACAAGCGATGGTTCCAGAAATCCATGCCGACCGACGCGCAGGTCTCGTTGTAGGCCGTCATGTTGGGCAGCTCGTACGGCTGGCCGAAGGCCTCGCCGCTCCCCGACGCGCCAATGCCGCCGGTGAGATAGAGCTTGCTCGTGATGAGGTGATCCCAGATGCGCTTGCCGGCGGCGCGGATTTTGTCGTCGCCGGTGACCGCGGCGACGTCGGCCATCCCCGAATACATGTAGACCGCGCGCACCGCGTGCCCGACCGGCTCGCTCTGCTCGATGACTTTCATGTGCGCCTGGTTGTAATTGAGGCCGCGCGGGTTGGCCTGCTCGCCGGGCGGAAACGGGCCGGGGCCGCGCTCGTCGAGGAGGAACTTCGCGAGCGACAGGTACGCCTCCTTCCCCGTGACGCGATACAGCTTGACGAGCGCCATCTCCGTAATCTGATGACCTGGCCATGTCGTCCGTTTGCCTGGGCCAAAGGTGGCGACGAGGAGATCCGCCGCCTTGGTCGCGACGTTCAGCAGGGTGCGCTTGCCGGTGGCGAGGTGATGCGCGACCGCCGCCTCGAACAGGTGGCCCAGGTCGTAGAGCTCATGGCTGTCGTCGCGCTCGAACACCCACCGCTCGGGGCCGGCCCAGCGATGCGGGTTCTTCGGATCGATCGTGCGCGTCGTATAGAGGTAGCCGTCGGGCTCCTGCGCCGCGGCAATCTTGACGATCAGGCCGTCGACATACGCGTCCAGCTTCGCATCGGGGACGACGCTCAGCGAGTACGAGGCGCCTTCGATCACCTTATAGAGATCGGTCTCGTCGAACGGATAGCCGGGCGGCCGCTTGTCCTCGAGCTGTTCGCCGCGGAGCACCTGCGCGGCGCGTTCGAACAGCTTGACGCGGCCGGTCAGCTCGCACTGCTCGAAGGCCGACGGGATGCTGGCGGTGCGATTGACCTCGATGCGCGGCGCCCAGAAGATGTCGGTCAGGTGCACGTCGGTGAACGGCACCGGCTGGATCGGATAGTCGGGCTTCTGTGACGTGCCGCTCTGCGATTGAAGCGTCGTGAGGCTCAGCGCAACGCTCACACCGGCGATTGCCGCCCACTGTCTCGTCCGCATGGCGCAATACTAACCGCGCCGTCCGTTACTATGTCCCCCTATGCCCCGATTCTCACCAGAGCAGATCGCGTACGCGAAGAGCCGCCGCGGCTATCTCGACCGCCAGGCTTCGATCGAGTTCCTTAAGGTCATGGACCTTCGTTTGAGCGTCGGCCATTGGTCGGCCGGCGACTTCTGCGACCGCTTCGCGCCGCCGGGATACCACTCCGACGATCCTTCGTTCAGAAACGACTTCGAGGGGCAGTGCCGGCGCACCAAGGCGGGCGGCGTTGACGCGATCGAGATCCATCAGAGCGTCTTCGAGAAGACGCTGAACGGCGACATCGACCACGCCGCCATCGAACGCGCGCGGAACGGCTTTCTCGCCGAGCTCGGCATGAGCATCCCGGCGTGCAACATCAACACGTGGACACATCCGAAGTTCCGCCTCGGTGGCCCGTGCAATCCGGATCCGGTGCTGCGCCGCGCCGCGCTCGACGAGATCCTGAAGGGGCTGGAGCTCTGCAAGCTGCTGAACATTCCGGTGCTCAGCGTGTGGCCGGGATCCGACGGCGCCGATTACCACTTCCAGATCGATTACCTGCAGTCGCTGCAGTGGTTCACCGAGGCCCTGACTGCCGTCAACAAGCAGTGCATCCAGCACGGCGTCCGTCTGGCCATCGAGTCCAAGCCGTACGAGCCGCGCGAGCTCTACATGATCATCCCGACCGCAGCGTCCGCGATCCTCGTCGCGCAGCAGGTCAACAAGGCCTGCGGCGGCAACAACTGCGGGCTGACGATCGACTACGGCCACCAGAAGATGGAGGCGACAACCGCGTCGACCGCCTGTGATCTCGCCGAATATGCCGGCGTGCCGGTACACAAGTTCGACATCAACGACGCGCGTCAGGGAAGAAACGATCAGGACCTGATGTTTGGCACGCTCTCAATCCCGGAGTCGGTCGAGTATCTCTACACGACCTTCGCGCGCGACTACCGCGGCTTCTACAGCCAGGATCAGTTCACTTACCGCGAGGATCCCGCGCGTGCCATCGAGCGCAGCATGATCAACTTCGCCAACCTCTCGCTGAAGGCGGTGCGCGTGCTCGCGGATCAGGCGCGGCTGGACCAGGCGCGCGCCGCGGGCTCCGGGCCCGACGTGCTCGACGTGGTGTCGCCTGTGCTCGTGGGATAAGGCGGCCGCGTGCGTCCCGCCTTCGTCGTCGGCATCGATTTCGGCACCAACTCCGTCCGCACCATTGTCGTTTCGTGCGAGGACGGCCGCGAAGTGGGAGAGGCCGTCTTCAATTATCCGAGCGGGGACCACGGCGTGCTGCTGCACCCGAGGGACCCGCACCTTGCGCGCCAGAACCCCGCTGACTACATCGAGGGGCTGCGCGCCTCCGTCATCGGCGCGCTCGCCGGGGCATCGCGCCACCGAGAGTTCGCGCGCCACCGGGTGATCGGCATCGGCGTCGACACGACGGGATCGACGCCGCTGCCGATCGACGCCGCGGCGCGGCCGCTCGCGATGGACGCACGCTGGCGCGAGAACCTCGCAGCGCACGCGTGGCTGTGGAAGGACCACACGGGCGCGGCCGAGGCGGCGGCCATCACCGATGCTGCGCGCACGCACGCGCCGTACCTGCTCGCTCCGATCGGTGGCACCTACTCATCGGAGTGGTGGTGGTCGAAGATTTGGCACTGCCTGAAGGTCGCGCCAGACGTCTTCGATGCCGCCGCCAGTTGGGTGGAGCTCGCCGACTTCGTGCCCGCCGTTCTCGCCGGAGCCACGGAGCCTCGCCAAATCGTGCGCGGCATCTGCGCGGCGGGCCACAAGGCGCTGTACGGCGACGCGTGGGGCGGCCTTCCGCCGGCCGAGTTCCTCGAGACGCTCGATCCCAGGCTCGCGGCGTTCCGTGCACGCTTGTACGATCGCGCGCTGCCGCCTGGCACCCCCGCGGGACACCTCTGCCGCGAGTGGGCGGCGACGCTCGATCTGCCGGAAGGGATTCCGATCGCGATGGGCGCGTTCGACGCGCACTACGCGGCCGTTGGCGCCGGCGTCCGGCCCGGCACGCTCGTCAAGATCATCGGCACGTCGACCTGCGACTGCGCGGTGCTGCCGATGAGCGGCAACGGACGTGACGACGTTCCACGCATTCCGGGGATCTGCGGCATCGTGCCCGGATCGATCATGCCGGGCTTTTTCGGGATCGAAGCCGGTCAGTCGGCCGTCGGCGATCTCCTGAACTGGTGGGTCGACGCGGTGTGCGAGGGCGATAGCGCGCTCCATACGCGCCTGTCAGCGGAAGCCGCGGCGCTGCACGCGGGCGAATCGGGGCTGATCGCGCTCGACTGGAACAACGGCAACCGCACGATCCTGGTCGACGCGCGACTGACAGGGCTCATCGTCGGGCAGACGCTGCACACGACCCGCGCCGAGATCTACCGCGCGCTCATCGAGGCCACGGCATTCGGGGCACGCGCGATCATCGATCGGATCCGCGAGTACGGCGTGGCCATCGATCGGGTCGTCTGCTGCGGCGGCATCGCCGAGAAGAACGACCTCTTCATGCAGATCTACGCCGACGTGCTCGGCCAGCCGATGCTGATTGCCGGCTCGGCGCAGACGCCGGCGCTCGGGGCGGCGATCTCCGCCGCGGTCACAGCTGGCTCCGCCGCCGGCGGTTACGACGACTGGGGCCGCGCTCAGCACTCGATGACCACAGTCAAGGCCACACGCTTCGACCCGGCCGCTGCCGCGCATGACATCTACAATCGGCTCTACGCCGAGTATCGCGCGCTCCACGACGCGTTTGGCGGCGTCACCACGCAGCCGGCAGGGCTCGACGGCGTGATGAAACGGCTCCTGGCGATCCGCGAGGTAGCTGTCGCCGGCCCCGGAGGCTCGTGATGGCGGGTGAAGAGTGATGACGATCGATCGGCTCCGCGACACCGTGTGCCGCGCCAACCTCGAGCTGGCGGCCAGTGGACTTGTCTTCGGCACGTTCGGCAATCTGTCGGTGGTCGATCGCCAGGCTGGCGTGTTCGCCATCAAGCCGAGCGGCGTGCCTTACGCGGACCTGACGCCATCGCACATCGTCACGGTGTCGCTCGAGACGGGGCAAGTGGTGGACGGGACGCTGCGGCCGTCCTCCGACACGCCGACGCATCTCGAGCTTTACCGCGCGTTCTCCTGCGGAGCGATCGTGCACACGCACTCCGAGTTCGCGACGATGTTCGCGCAGGCCAACCTGCCGATCCGCTGCATGGGCACGACGCATGCGGACTACTTCCGCGGCGATGTCCCGGTGACGCGGCCGCTCACGCAGGCGGAAGTCGAACGCGACTACGAGCGCAATACCGGCCTCGTCATCGTCGAGACGTTCCGCTCGCGTGGCGTCTCGCCGGAGGAGATTCCCGCCGTGCTGGTCGTGAATCACGCGTCTTTTGCCTGGGGCGCCGATTGCGCGCAGGCGATCGAGCATGCGCAGGTCCTGGAGCTCGTCGCGCGCATGGAGTGGCGCGCACGGGTCATGGCGCCGGACACGCCTGGCTCGCGGCCGGATGCGTTTCTCATCGACAAGCACTTCCTGCGCAAGCACGGGCCCGGCGCAACCTACGGACAACGATGATCGGCGCGGTGCTGTGGGATCTCGACGGGACGCTGGTCGACTCCGAGGAATACCACTGGCGAAGCTGGCGCGACACGGCCGCGGCCGAGGGCGTGATCCTCACGTATGCGCAGTTCCTCGAGTCGTTCGGCAAGAAGAACGACCTCATCCTGCGCGGATGGCTGGGCTCTGACGCGAGCGCCGAGCGGATCCAGCGGGTTGGCGACGCCAAGGAGATCGAGTACCGGCGGCTGGCCCGGAGCGAGGGATTGAAGCCGCTGCCGGGCGCCGCGGAATGGGTGGCGCGACTCCACGCCTCGGGCTGGAAGCAGGCGGTGGCATCGTCCGCCCCACGCGCCAACATCGAAGTGGTGATGGAGGTGCTGGGGTTCGAGCGCTACATCGACGCCACTGTTGCCGCCGAGGACGTCACCCGAGGCAAGCCGGCGCCGGACGTCTTCCTGGAAGCGGCGCACCGGCTTGGCCTGCCGCCGGAACGTGCGATCGTGGTCGAAGACGCCGTACCGGGCATCGCGGCCGCAAAAGCTGCCGGCATGCGATCGGTCGGGGTCAGCCGCCACATCAGGTTGAGCGAGGCCGATCTCGTCATCTCGTCGCTCGCCGAGTTGAGCGATGATGCGTTCGATCGCTTGCTCGGGAGTCGGTGAACCATGCTGATTGGCGCGACCTTCGGGTCCTACCGCGTCGTCGGGAAGCTGGGAGCGGGTGGTATGGGCGAAGTGTACCGCGCCCACGATTCCGCGCTCCAGCGTGAAGTCGCGCTCAAGATCCTGCCGGCGATCGCGTCACACGATCCGGCGAAGGACGAGCGGCTCGAGCGGTTTGCTCGCGAGGCGCGCGCGCTCGCGGCGCTGAATCATCCCCACATCGGCGCGATCTACGGGCTGGAATCGCATGTCGTCGCCGAGGCCGGTACAGCACCGGTGACGGCGCTCGTGCTCGAGCTGATCGAAGGCGAGACGCTGGCCGAGCGGATCGAACGCGGGCCGCTGTCGATTGCCGAAGCCACGCGCCTGGCGAGTCAGATCGCCGGCGCACTCGAGGCCGCTCACGAGAAGAGCATCGTCCACCGCGATCTGAAGCCGGCCAACGTCAAGGTCACGACGAACGGCGTCGTGAAGGTCCTCGACTTCGGCCTGGCGAAGACGATCGCTGGACCCGGGCAGGCCGGTGACGGTCCCACTGAAATGGTGACGCGGCAGGGCGCGGTCGCGGGGACACCGGCCTACATGAGTCCCGAACAGGTGCGTGGACAGGACGTGGACAAGCGCACGGACGTGTGGGCCTTCGGGTGTGTCCTCTACGAAATGCTCACAGGTCACCGCGCGTTTGCCGGATCGACGTGGTCGGACTGCATGGCGGCCGTGCTCGATCGCGAGCCGGACTGGTCGCTCCTGCCGCCCGGGACACCGAGAGAAATCCGTGCGCTGCTCGGTCGCTGCCTGCAGAAGGATCGCGCTCGACGGTTGCGCGATCTCGGCGATGCGCAACTCGTGCTCGAAGAGCCGGCAGTGCCGGTGGCTGTCGCACCCGCGTCCGTCGCACCGCGGCTATCCCTCGCCACGATCGCGATCGTCGCGCTCGCGGCCGCAGCGTTGGGCGGCGTTGTCACCTGGCTCGCGCGCCGCCCGGCACCTGCTCGCGTGCCGCCGCCCATGCGCGTCGAAATCGTGCCATCGTCCGAAGACCCCATCAACGTCGCGACGACGACGTCCACGCTGGCGATTTCTCCAGACGGTCAGACGCTCGCCTGGGCGAGCGACCGGCATCGCGACCGCAACCGCGGTGGACCGCTCATCGTCCGCGATATCAACGAATTGCTGCCGCGGCGTGTGGAAGGCGCCGCACAAGTGCGCGACCCGTTCTTCTCACCGGACGGCCAATGGATCGCGTTCTGGAACGCGCAAGGGCTCATGAAGATTCCGGCGGCAGGCGGCATACCGTCGATGATCGTGCCCTATACAGGAGACTGCCTTCCGGGGTGCCAGCTGGGCAAGTGACGGCAGAATCGTGTACGGCACTGTGGACGCCGAGACCGGGCTCATGACGTCAGCAACGCTGGCGGCACGGCGACGGTGCTCACAAGACCCGACAAGGGTCGCGGCGACGCCGATCATGTGCTGCCGTCGGTCCTGCCCGACGGGCGCGGCATCCTCTTCACGATTCTCGACGCCGCGGCCAACACGCAGCGGGTGGCGGTTCTCGACCTTCGGGATCAGTCGCAGAGAGTGCTCGTCGACGGCGCTTCGAATGCTCACTACTTTGACGCCGGCTACCTCGTGTACGTCACGTCTGGGAGTGTTGTCGCGGTCCGATTCGATCTCGATCGACTAGCGGTACACGGCGAGCCCGTGACGCTGGCCCGTGATGTGCTGATGGGGACGGCCGTCGGCGCGTACTATGCCGTCTCGCAGACCGGCACGCTCGCATACGTTCCAGCAACTGCGACGCTGAATGCCCCGCGGACACTCGTGTGGGTCGATCGCAAAGGCATCGAAACACCATTGAATATCCCTGCACGGCCCTACTTGAGTGTGAGACTCTCGCCCGACGGGCAACACGTTGCCGCGGCGATCGGCGACGAGCAGCGCGATGTGTGGACGTTGGATCTGCAACGGCTCGCCCTCACGCGCATTACGACCGATCCCGTAGTGGATTGGGCACCGACCTGGACATCAGATGGCCAACGCCTCGTGTTCTCCCGTCGGGATGGGGCCGGCAACAATCTATACCGCCAGGCCGCTGATGGAACGGGCGCCGCCGAGCCGCTGACGAAGGGCATCTCAACGTTCTTCCCCGGTTCGATCACTCCGGACGGCAGCCTTCTGATTGGAAATTCGTCGATCCCTCGTGCATGGACCTTGTTTGCACTGCCTCTTGCGAAGGCCGGGCCTGCCGAGCCGCTCGTGATCTCGCCACCCGCGAGCAGGTATTTCCCAGCGCTCTCGCCGAACGGTCGCTTCGTGGCGTACACCTCCGACGAGGGTGGGGGAACCGAGGTCTTTGTCCGACCCTTCCCCGAAGTGCAGGCCGGACGCTGGCAAGTGTCGACCGGCGGAGGCAATCTCGCAACATGGGCGCGAAGCGGCCGCGAGCTCTTCTACCTCGACGCTTCGAACCGGCTCACGGTGGTGAGCGTCGATACGTCCGCCGCCGCGTTGCGTGTGGAGCCTCCCCTCCGGCTGCTCCAAAGTTCGTACTACGCTGGATCGTTCGACGTCTCGCTTGACGGGCAGAGATTCCTGATGATCAAGGAAGATCCCGCCGCTCGACCGCCCAACACGCCCATCGTCCTGGTGATGAACCTCGTCGAATCGCTCGCGGCGAAAACTTAGGAGCGCTGAGACAAGGCCACGAATCGGCTAGCATGCGCGCATGGCGTCATCGATCACGCGCCGCAGCGCACTGAAACATCTCGGCTCGGCGAGCGCGGGCGTCGCCATCGCTGCCACGCCGGCCGGCGCCGGCCTTGCCGGCATCTTCCGCGGACAGACGACGCCGATCACCATTGCCGGCCAGCCCGTCGAGATCGCCGTCGCGTCGATCAGTCCCGCGACGGTCAGGATCACGATCACCGGCGCAACGGCCGGCACCAGCGTCAAAGACGACGGCGCGCTGGTGCGCGCGGCGGCGGTCCCCGCACAAACGCGGCGCCGCGAGGCGTTCGGTCCGATCAAGGCGGGCAACCTGACGGTCCGCTTCGCCGAAAATCCATCGGCGCTCACGATCGAGACCGCAGGGGGACAGATCGTCCAGCAGATCGCGCTCGATCCGTCGGCACCGACCGTTCGCTTCTCGCTTGGCAAGGGCCCGCTCCTCGGCTTCGGCGAAGGTGGCCCGCAGTTCGATCGCAAGGGCTCGACCTACACGAACCGCAACGGTCAGGGCGGCTACCAACTCCGCACGCATGGCGGCCGCGTGCCGATTCAATGGCTGGTCAGCACCGACGGATGGGGACTGTTCATCCATCATCCGCTCGGCGAATTCGATCTCACGGGCGCCACCGGAATGCTGACGCCATCCGCCGACGCGCTGCCTATCGATCTCTTCGTCAGCGCCTCACCCGATCCGAAGGCGCTGCTCGCGGAATACGCGCGCGTGACCGGATTCGCGGAGCTTCCACCGCGGTGGGCGTTCGGTTACATGCAATCGCACCGCACGCTCGCCGGCCCGGATGAGATCGAGTGGGTGGCGCGCACCTTCCGCGAGAAGAAGCTGCCGTGCGACGCGCTGATCTACCTGGGCACCGAGTTCACGCCATCGGGATGGAACACGCGCAACGGCGAGTTCGGATGGAAGGCCGAGAACTTTTCCAATCCCAAGGCGTTCATCGACAGCGCGCACGACCGCCACTACAAAGTCGTGCTTCACATTGTCATCGAAGGCCGACGCATGAGCGGCGCGGTCAGCGAGCCTTGCACGCCAGACAACGCGGTGCCGAGCGGGCGGACGGCTGACGATCGTTGGCCGGAGGATCGCGCAGTGCCCTGTTACTGGCCGTATCACAAGCCGCTCTTCGATCTGGGCGTCGACGGCTGGTGGCCCGATCAAGGCGACGGGCTCGATGCGGCGTCCCGGCTCGCGCGCATCCGCATGTATTGGGAAGGACCGCAGCTCTATCGCCCCAACGAGCGGCCGTTTGCGCTGCACCGCAACGGCTATGTCGGTATGCAGCGCTACGGCGCCTTTCTCTGGTCGGGGGATGTGTATACGACGTGGGAGACGCTCAAGACGCACGTGCCGGTGGCCGTCAACACCGGGCTCTCGGGCATTCCTTTCTGGGGCACCGACATCGGCGGCTTCGTCCCGACGGCCGACTACACCGGCGAGCTGCACGTGCGCTGGTTTCAATTCGGGACGTTCTGCCCGTCGTTCCGCGCGCATGGCCGGAACTGGCACCTGCGCCTGCCGTGGGGCTGGAATCTGGGCAAGATTCCACCCTCTGAGCTTCGCGGCTACACCGGCGGCGCCGCAGATCCCGATCCCGCCGAGCTCAACAACCCGCGTGTCGAGCCGATCGTCCGCCAGTACCTCGAGCTGCGCTACCGGCTGCTGCCCTACACCTATACGCTCGCGCGCGAGTGCACCGAGACGGGCCTCCCGCTCATGCGCGCGCTGTGGCTGCACCATCACGACGATCCGCAGGCCGTTCGGCGCGGCGATCAGTTCCTCTGGGGCCGCGACATGCTCGTCTCGCCGGTCGTCGAGAAAGGCGCGACGTCGCGACGGCTCTATCTCCCGCGCGGAACCTGGTTCGATTTCTGGACCGAAGAGCGGCTCGACGGCGGACGCGAGATCGATCGCGCAGTCGATCTCGCGACGATG
Source organism: uncultured Acidobacteriota bacterium (assembly GCA_963802675.1). GTDB lineage: Bacteria > Acidobacteriota > Vicinamibacteria > Vicinamibacterales > UBA2999 > JACCSI01. The sequence goes on along the minus strand of CAWDJL010000008.1, from coordinate 277,993 downwards.
CCGCTTCACGTGCGCGCGGGCGCAGTCATTCCATTCGGCCCTGTCAAGCAGTACGTCGACGAACCGGTCGACGCACCGCTGAGCGTCGTTGTCTTTCCTGGCGCGAACGGGATGTTCTCGGTGTACGAAGACGACGGCAAGTCGTTCGACTACCGCAAGGGTGCGTGGATGCGCACCGAGTTGGCGTGGAACGACCGCGCGCGCGTGCTGTCGGTGCGACTGGACGCCAATTCGCGGATGCTGCCGCCTTTGAGCCGGGCGATCGAGGTGCGCGTGGCGGGTGAGAAGGAGGTACGGCGCGTGACGTTCACTGGCAAGCCCATCGAGATCAAGCTCTAGCAGCCCGTGGCGCATACCGGGCCGCGAGGACAGTGATGTCGTCCGACTGCTTGGCTCCGGCGGTGAACCGACGAACGTCGGCGAGCACGCGTGTCACCGTTTCAGCAGTCGTCATCCCATCCGTCGTGGCCAGCGCGGCGAGCAGCCGTTCTTCGCCGTAGAAGTCGTCATCGGGGTTCATCGCTTCGGACACGCCGTCCGAGAACAGCACGAAGGTGTCGCCGGCCTCGAGCGACAGCGTCTCACGCTCGATCGGATTGAACGGCATGAGCCCGGCCGGCCGCCCGGAGGAGGGAAAGGCCAACCGCGCCGGACGGCCCGGCGAGACGATCGCAAGCTGATGATGCCCGGCACCCGCAAACAACACGCGCCGCTGCTCGAGGTCGAAGACGAGACACTGGAGGGTGACGAACATGCCGCGAGGATTCTGTTCGGCCAGCTCGTCGTTGAGACGGCGCAGAATCTCGTCCGGCTCTGCGATCTGCCTGGCCAGCGTGCGGAGCACGGTCACGGCAACGGCCATGAAGAGCGCAGCCGGAATCCCCTTTCCCGACACATCGCCCAGGGCCACGACGACGCGCCGGTCGGAGGCGCGCAGCACCTCGTAGAGATCGCCGCCGACCTCGCGGGCCGGTTCGATGACGGCGTGAACGTCGAGGTCGGTCCCTTTCGTCGCGGCCGCGAGGTCCGCGGGCAAGATGCCCATCTGGATCTCGCGGGCAATCCGCAGGTCCCGGGCCAACGCTTCGCGAACGGCATCTGCATAGGCCTTGGCCTTGAGCAGCGATCGGACGCGGGCCTTGACCTCGAGCACCTCGAACGGTTTCGTCAGGTAGTCGTTGCCGCCCACCTCGAAACCGTGCGCCTTGTTCTTGACCTCCTCGAGCGCGCTGAGGAACATCACCGGTATCTCGCGCGTCAGCTCGTGAGCGCGTAGCTGCCGGCACACCTCGTAGCCATCGAGACCGGGCATCATGATGTCGAGCAGCACGAGGTCCGGTGGGCTCTTCGCGACACTGCGAAGTGCGGCGGCTCCGTCGAGGGCGACACCGAGCTTGTACTCGTCGCGCAGGGCCTCGACCAGGACGTCGACATTCGCCTTGACGTCGTCGACGATGAGAATGCGGCTCTCGGAAAGATCCTTCACGTCAGTGGCTCGGTGCGGGAAAACGTCGGACTGCCTGGTCCAACTGGGTCTGCGCGTCGGCGAAGGCGTAGTTCTGCACGAGCGTTTCGAACTCAGGCCACATTCCGTCGCCGAACAACGGACGCAGCGCTGCGTGATTCGCCTCGACGAAATCAGTCGCTCCCGGATCGAGCTCCGAGAGCAGTGTGGTCAATCGCGCCGCGGCCTCCAGCGATCGGGCAGGGTTGGCCGGCGGTGTCGTCGTGGATGGTCGCGGAGACTCCGGGGCGGTTCGATCGAGCACGGATCGCAAATGCGTTGTCAAGGGATCCAGCGCTGCGGCGACGTGTTCTTTGGCAGACTCCACATCCTTGGGAGTGGCCCGGTCGCGAATCGATTTCTCCAGCAGGCCGGCGGCGAATTGCACGTGTGTGGCTCCGATATTACCCGCCACTCCTTTGAGTGAGTGGGCGAGCCGTTCAGCCAGCGCGGTATCCCCCTTGGCCAGCGCGCCGGTGATCTCGCCGACCGCCGGGCCCTGCTGTTCGACGAACTGGCGAAGTAGCTTGACGTAGAGCTTGTGATTCCCGCTGACACGGGACAATCCGTCTTTCGTGTCCAGACCGGCAATCGACGGCAGGTGGTGGGAATCCTCCTCCCGTGGGTGCCTGAGTGGCACAACGTCCGCACCCGCATCGCCGGGCGGCGGTGCCGACGTGTAGAATCGCGCCACTGTCTCGAACAGGCTGCCCGGATCGATCGGCTTGGCGACGTGGTCGTTCATGCCGGCGGCGAGACAGCGCTGGCGCTCTTCGAGAGTGGCGTGCGCCGTCATCGCGATGATCGGGAGGGTGGCAAAGCGCGGGTCTGAGCGGAGCCTGGCGGTCGCCTGGAAGCCGTCCATGTCTGGCATCTGGAGGTCCATCAACACGATGTCAAAGGGTAGCGGGTGTGGAGCGCTCGAGAGAATCTCAACCGCCTCGAGTCCGTTGTTCGCGACCTTGACGCTGGCGCCGACGCCCTCGAGGAGCTCGACGGCGATTTGCTGGTTGATCTCGTTGTCCTCAGTGACAAGAATCCTGGCGCCGCGGAGCAGCGTTGCCTGATCGTCCTCGGTTGCCGTGCGTGTTACTTCGCGGCTGTCGGCAAAGACGTTTACCAGCGTGTCCACGATCATCGACTTGGTGACCGGCTTGAGGAGAAAGCCGTCGAGGTGCAACCGCTCGGCTTCCTCGCGGACTTCTTCGCGTCCGAACGCGGTGACGAGCACGATGGCGGGCTGATGGCGCAGCGTCTCGTCGCTCTTGATGTGGCGACTCGCCTGCAGTCCGTCCATGCCGGGCATGCGCCAATCCATGAACACGATGTCGTACGGCTCGTCGGCGTCATGTTGCTGAATCGCAGTCAGGGCGTCCTTTCCGGACGCGACGACATCAACGCGTCTGGCGACGGCGCTCAAGGGCTCCTGCAGGATTTCGCGCGCGGCAGCGTTGTCATCAACGACGAGAACGCGGAGGTGGGCAAGTCTCTCAGGAACGATCCTGCCCGACGCCTTCGCGTCGCCGACGCCGAGCCAGACGGTGAAGTAGAACGTGGTGCCAACGCCGGGTTCGCTGTCGAGCCAGATACGCCCGCCCATCAGCCCAACCAGCCTCCGACAGATGGTGAGACCGAGGCCCGTGCCGCCGTGCTTGCGCGTCGTGGACATGTCGGCCTGCGTGAATGGCTGGAACAACTTCGCCGCCTGCTCACGCGACATGCCGATCCCGGTGTCACGCACGGAGAACTTCAGTTGCACTTTCTCGCCCGTGCGTTCGAGCTCTTCGATGTTGAGCCGGATTTCGCCGTGTTCGGTGAACTTCACCGCGTTGTTGACACAGTTGGTCAGTACCTGGCCAAGGCGCACCGGGTCGCCGACGAGCTGCTCCGGAATGCCTGGCGCGACATGCGCCAGGAACTCGAGCCCCTTGTCGTGGGCCTTCTGCGCGGTCAGCGTCGTGACGGAGCTGATGACGTCATCGAGTTTGAAATCGGTTGCCTCGATGTCGAGCCTGCCGGCCTCGATCTTGGAGAAGTCGAGGATGTCGTTGAGCACGGCCAGGAGCGACGTGCCCGCATTGTGGATCTTGCCCACGTAATCGCGCTGCTTGGGGGAGAGCTGCGTTTTCAGGGCGAGATGCGAGAGCCCGATGATGGCGTTCATCGGCGTGCGGATTTCGTGGCTCATGTTCGCCAGGAACATGGATTTCATCTCGGTGGCCTCTTCCGCCTTGTGCTTGGCAGTGACCAATTCCTTCGCTTGGTCCTCGAGCTGGTGCGCCTGTTCCTGCGTCTGGCCGAGCAACTCGTGCGTGTGCAGGTTGCGCTGCAGAATCTCGAGGCTCATGGCCACCACCGGGAGCAGTTCGTCGAGTAGTGACTTCTCCTGCGTGTTGAACGGGCGAAAGGACGCCACTTCCAGGACGCCGAGCAGCGTGTCCTTGGAGACTGACGGCAGCGCCGTCGCGTTGAGCGGGGCGGCCTGGCCGAGGCCGGAGACGATGCGGAGGTAGTCCGGAGGGAGGCTCGTGAGCGTGACGGCCCTTCGCTCCTGCGCACACTGGCCGACCAGGCCCTCGCCGAGCCGGATCGAGCTGGCGCCGGACGGTTCGGCAAGGCCGTACGCGGCCACGCGCTGCAGTTGCTCAGTCTTTTCATCGAAGACGTAGTAGCCCGCGGCGCCGCCGCCGAGCATCGGCACGAGGCCCGACAGCAGGCGTTGGCCGAACTCCGGAAGCGAGGCCGCCCCCTGCAACTCTCCCGTCAGGCCGGAGACGTTGGACTTGACCCAGCGTTGTTCGTCCATCGCAGCGGCACCCTGCTTCAGGACGTCAATCGAGCGCGCCAAACTGCCGGTCTCGTCAGTCGAACTGACAAAGGGGACTGCCTTCCCATAATCACCGGCGGCGATTGTCTTGACCGACGCTTCCAGTGCCTGTATGGGTTTGACGATCCGGCGGAGGGTTAGAAAGCCGAGCAGGCCGGTCAGGAAAAGGGCAGTCGCGTTGGCGACGAGCATTTCCCGCTGAAATCGTTCGATGACCGCGATCGATTCCCTTCCGGCCGCCGCCGCCGCTTCCTCGTCATACGAGATCCATTCGTTGGACACCTCGCTAAGACGCACACCAAGCTCGGCGACGTTGCCGTTGAAGAATGCGAGCGCTTCGGCCCGACCCCCTCCCTCCGCTAGCGACATGACGTGCTTCGCGCCGGTAATCCACTCGCGGCTCAATGTCTGGTACTCATCGAGGAGCCGCCGACCCTTGTCACCGAGGACCATGTCGTCTGCGTACTCCTGCAACAGACGGTTCACCTCCGCTTCGTCCTCGTTGAAAAGCGCGCGGGCCGCCACGCGGTCTGCCTCGTTCGCGCCCAGCAGATGGCTGCGCAGGTTCACGCGCAGTTCGGAAAAACTGCGGGAGAGATTCCCCAGGGTGGCGAGGGCGACAATCCGCGATTCGGCCACGAACCGGCCTTGCGCCTCGATCTTGGCGAGTTGCAGCCGAGTGAAGACGCCCAGCCCCAGAAGCGCCACGAGCGGCACCGCAAGCAGGATGATCAGACGGGTGGCGATGGTCATGTGTCGATTCTGAGGGCGTGGAACGAGGGTTGGTCGCCAACCGAAATCGCGTTACATGAAATTGATTATGGCTCAATGGCCTGCCGGACGTTGATCGCCCCGCGCCTCTCCATTGACCAAAGCGATTCGTCGGTCTGCACATCCACGATCTCAGACGCGAGGCCGGTCCAAGGTATGATCCTCCGCCGGAGGCACCATTGATTGCGGTCGTCTGGCAGTTTCACGTCAAGCCCGGGGTACAGGAGGAGTTCGAGCGGATTTACGGCGCCGACGGCGGTTGGACGGCGCTTGGCCGCCGAAGTCGATCATTTTTGGGGAGCTCCTTCCTGCGCGATCAGTCGCATGAATCGCACTACCTCCTGATTGAATACTGGAGCGAGATGCTCGTCTACGAGAAGCATCTCGCCAGCTTCGTCAACGATTTGAGGGCTCTGGAAGAGCAGCGCAACCTGCTGTGCGAGTCGATTCTGCCTCTGGGGATCTTTACCGGCATCGACGTCCCCGATCGCTCCGGCCCGACCTGGAGCCGTCGAGACGGCGTTTGAGACCCGGACGCCATATGCCTCCTCGCGCCATTGGCCGATAACCCTGAGGTGGTTCGCGAGTCCCCTCCCGTCGTCCTCGTGGTCGAGGACGATTCGGCGGTCCGCCACCCGTTGGTGCGCTTTCTCGAGATGCGGCAATTCGCCGTGGTCACGGCCGAAACGGCTGAGGAGGGCGTCGACGCCATCCATCAGTACCACCCGCAGGCGGCCATCATCGATCTCAAGCTCAAGCGAGGGTCAGGACGAGAGGTCGTCGTGGAGATGCCGCCGGGCGTCCCAGTGATCATCTTCTCGGGCCTGCGGTCAGACTCCGGCAACCTCGAGGTCACCCGCCCACGGACGCGGCTCATCGAAAAGCCTCACTCGCTGATCATGCTAATGGACGCCCTTGAGGAGATGCTCGAGCAGGCCCGCAACGAGTCAGGCGAGCTGTCTTGACGGCCTGACGGCCTGACGGCCTACGGTCCACGGTCCACGGTCCACAGTCCACGCTCCGGCCCGCCGGCCACAGACCACCGGCCACTGATCACAGGATTTGCTTGCCCATGGCAGACAGTGCGAGCTCGGTGCCGAGTTCGGCGGTCGTGTTCCGCAAGTCCAGCGTTGGATTGACCTCGACCAGGTCGAGCGAGGTCAGCCGTCCCGATTCGGCCGCCATCTCCATCACCACGTGCGCCTCGCGATAGTCGAGGCCACCTTTGACGACCGTTCCGACACCAGGCGCGATCGAGGGATCGCAGACGTCGAGATCAAACGAGACGTGCACGCCGCCGGTCGCACGGCCGGCGATGGCCAGCGCGCGCTCCATGACTTGCGTGATGCCGAGCCGATCGACGTCTTTCATCGTGAAGACGTGGATTTTCGATGCTCGTACGTTCTTCTTTTCGATTTCGTCGAGGTTGCGAATCCCCACGAGCACGGTATTGGCCGGCAGCACGGCGGGACTGTCGCCGCCAATGCGCGCGAGCTCCATGGGTTCGGCTCCGAGCAAGGCCGCGAGCGGCATCCCGTGCACATTTCCGGAGTCGCTGGTCTCCGGCGTGTTCATGTCGCCATGCGCATCCACCCAAATCAGCCCCAGCTTCTTCCCACGTACGCGTTGAAATGCCGAAGCGGCCGCGACCGATCCCGCGCTAAGACTGTGATCGCCGCCCAATGCGATCGGCAGGGCCCCATCCTCGAGCGAGGCGAGGGTCATCTGAAACAACCGCTGACACACTCGCGCGATGTCCTTCACATATTTCTTCCGCTCGTCGCCGGAGCCTTTGGCTTCTGGAATCGGGGAGGGGATGTCGCCCTTGTCGACGACGGTGCGTCCCAGTCCCACCAACTGTTCACGAATGCCCGCAATGCGGAACGCCGACGGGCCCATATCGGTCCCTCGTCGATTGCCGCCGAGGTCCAGGGGGACGCCGATTAGGTGGACTGGCTTCATTCGTCTGCTCGCATCAGTTGTCAGTTACCAGTTATCAGTTCAAGGAGCCTCCCGCCGTACCTTGGATGAGGCGTTGGAGCCTTTGAACTGATAACTGACAACTGAAAACTCTCACCGTTTCTTGTATGTCATCGAAATCCCCTCGTGGCCCGGCGAGACGGTGGTGTTCAAGGTCTGAGGATGCGACGCGATGGCCGAGAGAAAGTCGCGCATCTCGTTCCTTTTGTTGATCACGTTGTGCGCGAGGAACAAACCTCCCGGCGTCACGCGCGGAAAGACAATGTCGAAGAACTTTTTGTAGTCGGGCTTCCACGCGTCGAGGAACACGAGGTCGAAATCTCCCTGGAGTTTGGGAATCTCTTTGAACGCGTCGCCGGAGATCACGCGAACGACATCACCGAGTCCGGCTCGCCGAATATTCTCGGCGGCTTCATTGGCGCGGACCGGGTCGTACTCGATCGTGACGAGCTGTCCGCTCGTCTGTCGCAGCCCGAGCCCCATCCAGATGGCGCTGTAGCCGCTGGCGGCGCCGATTTCGAGCACGCGCTTTGCGCCGGTCGAGGCAATGAGAACGCGGAGAAATCGCCCATCCTCCTCAGACACGGCCAGCTGGCCCTTATCGGCCGCACGGATGCCCTGGAGGACCCGGTCGATCGCCGGCGGGACATCATTCGTCGCCTGCAACGGGATGACGGCGAGCGCCAGCAGGGCCAGCAGGACGATCTATCCTCAGTCCGGGCGATCGCCGTCTGAGGCAACTGATCATTAGCGGCTCGGCCGTCAGACTTGCAGCCCGTGGTGAAACGCCCGCGATTCGACCGACGTGCATCCGCTGGCTGGATGCTCTAAAGGCTGATATTCTCAGTCGTCGCGCGCATCGGCGCTCGTCGGTCTCGCGGCTCGCCGGGCGTTTCACCACGAGCGCTAGTACCCGAGCAGCGGTGGCTCGGGCGTCAGCAACGCAATCCGGGATGCCCGTCCCGCGATAACCGCTGCCGGTCAGAAAGACCCCAGGGAGCTGCTGGAGTCGGCAGTCGATGGCGCGCACTGTGGCGAGGTGACCGACGTTGTACTGGGCGCTCGCGCGCGGCCATCGATACACGCGCGTCATTGTCGGCTCCCCCGAAATGCCAAGCAGGTCGGCCAAATCCGAGAAGGCGGAGGCTGCGAGCGCCTCGTCGGTCTGCTCGAGAATGCCGGGATCTCGAACGCCCCCCACGAACCCTCGAAGCAGCACGTGATTTGCTGGCGCGCGCTGAGGCCACTTCGACGACACCCACGTCGCCGCCATCAGGGCTCGCCGCTCGCGGTACGGGACGACGTATCCCGTGCCATTGAGCGGGTTGCGCACCTGGTCACGTCGCAGGGCATACACGGCCGTGGCTGAGGAGGCGTACTCGATTGATGCACACAGTCTCGACGAGCTCGTGGTCGATTCCCGCCAGCATGGATGCCGCAGACCAGGCTGGCGTGGCGACGACAATGGCGTGCGCGTCGAACGCGTCACCGGTGGCGAGCGTGACGCGAAATGGTCCACGCCCAGCGATCGCTGCAACCGCCGAGTTGCACCGAATGCTAGTGGGGCCCAGCGCCGATTCGAGGGCGCCCGTCAGCTCTCCCATGCCAGTCGGGAACGACACGAACGCGCTGGTGGACGGCGAAGACGCTTTCAGCCGCGTGAGCGCCCGCAGCACGCTCCCAGAGCGCTCGGCTTGCACGAGCCGAGGAAACAGCTCGTTGACGGACAAGCGATCGACGTCGCCGGCGTGGATCCCTGCGAGCAGTGGCTCGGCGAGATACTCGCGCGCTTCGTTTCCGAAACGTCTCGCCATGAAGCTGCCGATCGACTCATCCTCGTCGGTCTGTTTCGCGCTTAGCCAGGGCTCCAGGGCCATCCGGGCTTTTCCCGACCACGAGAATAGTGGCGTGGTCATGAAGGGGCGCACGCGAGTGGGCAAGCCCAGATAGGACGCTTCGGGTAGCGCCATCAAGCGCCGATTGCGGACGACGAACGCCGTCCGCGGCGGCATGGTGGGCACGAGGCGGTCCGCGATTCCGAGCTCACGGCACAAGTCCACGGCCGCAGGCTTCTGCACCAGCAATGCGTCAGGCCCGCCGTCGATCACAAACCCATCGACGGTCTCGGTGACGATGACGCCTCCTGTGCGAGGGCGTTGCTCGAGGACCAGGACGTCGACGCCGGCACGCGCCAGCGCCCATGCAGCGGTCAGACCGGCAATGCCAGCCCCGACGACCACGACCTCAGGCATGGTGGGCGCTGTGCTGGTGCACGAACCGGGCGAGCGCCTGGACGTTCTCAATCGGCGTCGATGGCAGGATGCCGTGGCCCAGATTGAAGATGTGGCCGGGTCGGCGATTGGCGCGCGTCAGCACCTCGGCGGCGCCCGCCAGGAGCCGGTCGCGAGGACCGAGCAGCAGCGTCGGGTCGAGGTTCCCCTGGATCCCACGATCCGCGCCGATTCGCTCCCATGCCTCGTCGAGCGGGATCCGCCAGTCTGCCCCCAACACATCGCCGCCCGCTTCGCGCATCACGTGGAGGATCGATGCGGTCGCAACCCCGAAGTGGATCGTCGGGACGCCGCGCCCCGAGATGGCGTCAAAAATGCGTCGCGTGTGTGGAAGCGCAAACTCGCGATAGTCATCGGCATGCAGCGCCCCGACCCAGGAGTCGAACACCTGCACGGCGTCAACGCCGGCGTCAATCTGCGCGACCAGGTAGTCGGCGACCACGTCAGCGAGTTTGCGGGCGAGCCGATGCCACGCCGCCGGGTCGCCGTACATCAGGCTTTTGGTGAGCGCGAAATTGGTCGAGTGCCCGCCCTCGATGGCGTATGAAGCCAACGTGAAGGGAGCCCCGGCGAAGCCAATCAAGGGCACGCGTCCCGCGAGTTCCCGCTTGATCGAACGAATGGCGTCGAAGGTGAATGGCAGCGCGTCGCGCGGGTCGATCACCTGGACTCGGTCGATATCTCCGCCCGTCCGGATGGGACGCTCGATCGCTGGGCCTTCGCCTTTCACGAAGTCGAACGGGATGCCCATCGGCTCGAGCGGAAGCAGCAAGTCCGAGAACAGAATCGCCGCATCCACGTCGATGCGCCGTAACGGCTGCAGCGTGACCTCCGTCGCGAGTTCCGGCGTGCGGCACAAGTCGAGCAGCGAATAGTTTTGCCGGAGGTCGCGGTATTCGGCCATGTAGCGGCCGGCCTGTCGCATGAACCAGACGGGGGTCCGGTCGACCGTTTCACGCCGGCACGCACGGAGGAATCGGAGGTTGTGCAAACCGTGCAAATCAGTGGGAGACATCAGGTTGCGGGATCATGCGTGCTATATTATCGAGTTTGTTTCGAACCCGGAGGTCCAGTGAGCCCGATACTCGTGAGGCCGGTTCGCGAGCAGTTCGAGCACGATCGCGTCATTCGAGTTTTGCAGGGCCGTTACCGGCGCAAATATGAGGTCGTGATCAATCCGGGCGCAGAGCAGAATGCGTCGGTCGACGTCGGGTCGATTGCCATGTTTCCCGATCTCGTGCTCTTCAGCCAAGAGCGCGGCCGCAAGCTGCAAGGCACGGTCGAAGTCGAGACCACCGAGTCGGTCAACACGCTCGAAGCGTTGGCTCAGTGGGCGCAGTTCAGCCGCCTGCGGGCCCCGTTCTATCTCTACGTCCCACCCAATTCGCTCGACGCCGTTCGACGGTTGTGCACCGAACATCAGGTCGTCGCGGCCGAAATCTGGACGTATCACATGGCGGCCGATCAGGTGCGCTTCACGATGGTGCATCGCTCCCACGACGCGCCACCTCCCGAACCGGTACGCACCAGTCCACCGAAGAGCGAGACACCCGGGACGAAGGTCGCCAAACAACCGGCGACCGGCAGCCGGCAGCCGGCCACCGGCAAGGCTGCGAAGCCGGTCAAGAAGGTCGCCGGCAATCCGCCGAAATCTGCCAAGACGAAGACTGCGCGGGCCGCCAAGAAAGCATCGCCGAGGGCGAAAGCGACCAGGACGACCAAGTCAACCAAGGCGACCAAGTCCACCAAGACGACCAAGTCCTCCAAGCCCGCGAAGCGGCGATAGACATCTGCTAAGACCATCACCATGACGATTGAAGCAAGTGTTCTGCGGGCCTTAGCAGATGTCTCGCCCCGCGGAGACCACCCCACCGCGCACAGGCCGCGCGGCGGGGACCCCGGAGCGGGGCAAAACTACATAGCCCTAGCGAAGCGAAGCCAACACATCTCTGCTCGGCGGTTTGCGGCGGAGCTTCGCTAGAGGATCGCGTGCCGTTTCTCCGCCTGGCACGCGACGAGCGCGGCTACGAAACGACGATGTTGTTACATGTGCCGCATGGGGACCAGCGCCCACGAGTACTGTACCTGGTATCGAAGCGCGCCTGGCATTCGCGTTGGACGTCCAGCGCTCGACGAGGATGCGATCCGTACCATCGAAGAACAGCATCCGGAGATCGAGTTCGACTGGCCTCACATTCTCGAGGTTGGCGCGGCGATGCCAATCGAAGTCGAACGGCGCCCGGAGCGTGGGCCGCGCGTCCGCGGCGATTCTGAGCGCCGCCGCAAAGCCGCGCTCGAGACCGAGCCGATTGCGCCGGATGAGATCGTCGAGTCACTGCCCGCCAACGGTGAGCCGTCGTTGGAGATGCCCGAGGCGCCTGCGCATGCTCCCGATCTGCTAGCCGAACTCGTCGGGCGGGATATCGCAACACGTCTTCGAGCGCGCTACGCCGAGATCACCGCGCGGATCCATCAGATGAACGCCGATGATGCGACCCGTGCGGCGTGGCAAACGCGTGCCGAACCGTTGAATCCGGACTCCTGGATCACGCCTGACGAGATTCTCGCGGGTGTCAGCCACGCGGATCAACTCTTTGACGATCTGCGGCGCACTTTGCTGAGCTGATCGCCGCGATTTTCGCGTAAACTGACTTGCGCCCTCCGGCAGGGACAGTGCCCGCCGCCGAAGTCACCCCCCAATTGGAGTCGCTGATGGTGAAGTGTCTGCGAATGATCTGTTTCGTGACGGTGATCGGTTCGTCCACGAGCGCGTGGGCGCAGCTCCAGACCCAGGTCGTTGCGTCGGGATTCAACAACCCGGTCGCCGTGGTCCCGGATCCAGCGATTCCCAACGTGTTGTACGTGGTGGAGCAGGGCGGGCTCGTCAAGGTCATCCAGAACGGGACTGTGCTCGGGACGCCGTTCCTCGACTTGAGGAGCGTCGTCAGGACCGGTGGCGAACGTGGGCTGCTCGGGATGGCGTTTCCTCCGAACGCCGCGGCGACGGGTCGAGTGTTCGTCAACTTCACCAACAGGGACGGTAACGGCAATACCGTGGTGGCTCGATTCGTTCGCACCGCCGCAAGTCCACTGGTCGCCGTGCCAACGAGCCGATTCGATTTGCAATGGTCCACGGGCCATAAGTTCATCGAGCAGCCCTACACCAACCACAAGGGTGGCAACCTGGCATTTGGCCCCGATAAGTATCTCTACATCGGTCTCGGCGATGGCGGCTCGGGTAACGATCCGCAGAACCACGCGCAGACGCCGACGAGCCTGCTTGGCAAATTCCTGCGCATCGACGTGAATGTCGCAGATAGCGACCCGAACGGTTTCAAGATTCCGCTCGACAATCCGTTTGTCGATAGCACGCCGATCGCGGCACCGCACGAAATCTGGTCGTTCGGCTGGCGCAATCCGTGGCGCTACAGCTTCGACGATGTTGGGCCCGGCGCCACAGGCGCGCTGATCGTTGGTGACGTTGGCCAAGGTACTCGCGAAGAGATCGATTACGAGCCGTTCGGTGCGGGCGGTCGCAACTACGGCTGGCGCATCATGGAGGGGACGATCCACACGCCAGGTATTGACCCGACGGAGGAACCGGCATACCGGCCACTCACCGGGCCGATTTACGATTACCGGCGCGACGTGGGGCAGGCCGTCACGGGCGGCTATGTGTATCGCGGTAGTCAGTTGCCAGCGCCGTACCGAGGCCGCTATTTCTTCGCCGATTCCGTCCTCTCGCGCGTGTGGTCGATGGGGTTATCGATCAACCCGACCACGGGCGAGGCGACAAGGACCGACGTAGTCGAGCACACCGACGAGTTGGGCGGCGTCGCGGCGCTTGGCAGCATCGTCTCGTTTGGTCGCGACTTGCAGGGTGAGCTGTATCTGGCGACGTTCACCGGGAATATTCTGCGCATCGTTTCAGACCAAACGCCACCACCGCCTCCACCACCGCCTCCCGGCCCTGATCCGCCGTCGAACCTCCAGGTAGTAATTACAGGCCAGAACGCACTCATAACCTGGACGCCGCCGAACGGCGGCGCGCTACCGGCGCAATACCTCCTCGAAGCCGGGTCCGTGCCTGGAGCCAGTGACTTCGGTGGCTATTACACGCCGGCTAATCAGCCAGGGTTGTTTGCGCCGGGGGCTCCCACCGGCACGTACTACCTCCGGGTGCGGAGCGTGACCTCGGGCGGCTTCAGCGCAGCGTCGAACGAAGTTACCGCCGTGGTCAAAGGAAACTGCACGGCGCCACCGCCCGCCCCGACCGACGTTCGGGCGACCGTCGCGGGTGGACAGGTCACCGTTCAGTGGGGTCTGCCAAGCACGTCGGACGGTCCCACGGCATTCTCGATTGAAGTTGGCAGTGGCCCTGGGCTTGCCGATCTGTTGATTCCGATCTTCGACTACAGGCAGCGATCGCTGACCGGTGGGGGGCCGTCAGCCACGTATTACATCCGGATGAAAAGTCACAACGGGTGCGGGTCCAGTGGCGCGTCCAATGAGATCGAGCTGGTGTTGTAGGCACGGAGACACGGGCACGGAAACACGAACTCCCGAACACGAACAGATGACGGACAGGCCTCAGAGTCACAGAGACTCAGAGTGAAAATCAAATGGGTCTCTGAGCATTCGGAGCCTCTGTGGCCTGTCCGTGAGCGAATGCCTACTCGCGCCTTCGTGATCTTCGTGGCTATCGTGTCCGTGCTTCAGTGTTTCCCTGTCTCGGCCATCGGCGGCGAAGTCGTTTCGATCGCAGCGCTGACCAACTCGCGACTTTCCACAGCTCGTGCAGCGGCGCGCGTGACGAGAACGGTCGCGAGCGCAGTCGACGCGAGCCCCAGCGCGAGCAGCCAATAGTACGTGGCGCCACGCGGTGCGGAGGCGCCGGCCGCGAGCGTTGCGAGATCGCCAGCGACCTTCCCGGCATACACATAGACCGCCACAATCGGCAACATCCCGGCGAGCCCCAGCATGTAGTCGCGAAAGCGGACGCGGCTGATGCCGAGGATGTAGTTGAGAAGCACGTACGGCACCAGCGGTGAGAGCCGCAAGAGAAACACGAGCCGCGCGCCCTCGGCCTCCACGGCTCGGTCGATGGCGGCGAGTCTGGGATGGCGGTCGACATAGGCTTCGACGAATCGCCGGACAACGTAGCGAGCGGTAAGGAATGCGAGCGCGGCCCCGAAGCTGGCGCCAAGCGACACGTAGAGCATACCCAGACGAAACCCCCACAGCGCGCCGGCCGAGAGCGTCAGGAGAAATGCCGGCACGAGCAGAATGGCTGCAAGGCCGTACCCCAGGATGAAGGCGAGCGGTCCCCAGACGCCAAGCGACTGCACCCATGCGGCGAATGTCGGCAGGTGGACCGCCGCCTCGCGGCCGAACAGGAGGAGTGCGACGAGAAACGCGATCGCCGCGACTAGTTTCGGCAGCAACAGCTCATTCGCGCATGAAGCGCGACTCGATGGCGTCGATCTTGGCGAGGCGACGTAAGTGCCGTTCGTCGGCGCTGAAGCTCGCTTTGAGGAATGCTTCGACGAGCGTGCGCGCAAGCGCCGCGCCGACCACCCGCGACCCCAGGCACATGACGTTCACATCGTCATGCTCGACCGCCTGCTGTGCCGTATAGCAGTCGTGGCAAACGGCGGCGCGGACGCCCGGGAACTTGCTCGCCGCAACCGCGACCCCCGCACCGCTGCCGCAGACAATCACGCCGCGATCGACCTGCCCGTTGCGGATGGCCATCGCGACGGCTTCCGCGATGTCCGGATAGTCAACGGCGGCGTTGGAATGGGTGCCGAGGTCCAGAATCTCGTGACCCTGCTGGGCTAGTACCCCTGCCAAATCTCGTTTCAATTCGTAGCCCGCATGGTCGGCGCCGACCGCAATCCGCATGGGGAGATGGTACCTCCAGCGTGCCTGAGGTGCCTAGCGTGCCTTGGTGCCGAAGGTGCGGGTGCATCGGTGCTTAGGGTGCCGGGGTGCATAAGTGCGAGGTCGGGACCGTGGACCGTAGACCGTGGACCGTAGACCGTGGACCGCCCAGCCCAGTCGGCCGCGAAGCGGCCGCCATTCCGAGCGGAGCGAGGCGCTTTATCTTTCCGGTGACGGCGAAGGCCGTCACCGGCCGCTAGCCGTCTTATACTGTCGTCATGAAGTTCAATGCGTCCCGTCTGGCGGCAGGTTTCGCAGTGGCTTTGGCGGCCGGGGCAGTGGGTATGTCGGCGCAAGCACCCCAGGCACCCCAAGCACCGCCAACACCCCAGGCACCAGCACCGCAGGCACCTGCGGCACCCCAGGCACCGGCGGGGCAACAGCCGGGCCAGCCTGACTTCCGCTCGGGCGTGGACTTCGTCACGATGGACGCGATCGTCCGCAACAGTCGTGACCAGTTCGTGGCCGATCTCACCAAGGACGACTTCGAGGTCTTCGAAGACGGTGTCAAGCAGGACATCGCCTCCCTCACACTCGTCCATGGCGGACGCGTTCACAATCTGCAGGCGGCGCCGCCGCCCCCGACTCAAGAAGGGATCATCCTGCCGCCGTCGCGCCCACGGAATGACGCGGCCGGCCGCATCTTCCTGATCATCGTCGACGACCTGCACCTGGACTTCCGCAACACTGGCCGCATCCGGGATCTGTTCAAGCGCGTGTCGCGCACGCTCGTCCACGAAGGTGACATGTTCGGCATTGTCTCCACCGGTCCCTCGTCGCTCGCAATCGACCTCACCTACGACCGCAAGATCCTGGACGATGCCATCAAGAAGATTACCGGCAACGGACTGAAGCCTCAGGACGTGATTCAGGGCGCGGAAGGGGCGGAAGGGCCGTCAGAAGTGCGCTACCGCGCGCACGTGGCGTTTTCGACGGCTACCGACGTCCTCCGGCAGCTCGAACGCGTGACGAACCGCCGGAAGGCGGTCGTGTGGGTCAGCAACGGCTTCGACTTCGATCCATTCGCGGAGTCACGCTTGGGCGAGGACCCGACGTTCGGTGGACGGTTCGGGCAGACGCGCGAAGAAGGGCGTGAACAGCGAGATCAGTTCAACCGGGGTCATGTGTTCGCCGATGCCGACCTGGCTCGCGATCTGGGCGAATTGACCCGGACGGCCAATCGCGCCAACGCCACCATCTACACGATTGACCCGCGCGGGCTCGTGGCTGGCGCGGATCTCGATGAGCAGCTCGATCCGAACGAGTATAGCGAGCACGTCCGCAAGACGCAGGACAGCCTGCGCGTGCTGGCCGACGAAACCGGCGGCATCGCCGTCGTCAACCAGAACGACTTCGACAAGGCGCTGAAGCGGATTGATGCCGAGACGAGCGACTACTACGTGCTCGGCTACTCGTCGACCAACCCGGATCCACTCAAGCGGACGCGGAAGATTGAGGTGAAGGTGAAACGGCCGGAGATGCGCGTGATCAGCCGGACGTCCTACTCGCTCCGGCCGAAGCCCGGCGCCGAAGAAGTAACCGCTCCTACGCGACCCGTGCCGGCGTCGGTGAAGGCGCGTCCTGCTTGCGAGCCTCGGCAATCGCCTCCTGAATTCGCTCGCGAAGCCACATCGACGGCTGCGGCTGTAACTTGACGAATTCTTCCCAATCCTGATGGGTCAGGACCACGGAGAGGACATGTTCGCGATCGGCGTGCATGGCGCGGCCTCGGCCTTTCTGTTCTCGCCCGGGCGTAGAGCCGGGTCTCCTGTTGCCAATACCGAAGGATACTTCCCGGCCGTCAATCGAAAAATAGAATGATCGAATTGGATCAATGAGGATGGATCATGATCGGTGGCCGGTCGGCCGGTGGCCGGTGGCCGGTGGCCGGTGGCCACTGACCACTGATCACTGATCACTGATCACCGATTACGGTGACAGCCGCAGCTTCGGTCGGACGCGCTCGAAGGCGCGAATCACCTCCTGCACCGTGCGCGGGGTGCGACTCATCTTCGGGTAGACCCAGCCCGTCTCACGCACCAGCGACCGCCCTTCGATGCGGGCGCAGAACAGCTGACCGCTCGACACGTCGCGCGAAACCGCTTGAAAGGGAATGATGGAGTGGCCGATGCCGTTGCGGACCATGGCTTTGATGATCTCGACGTTTTCGGTCTCCATGACGATCTGCGGCTCGATGCGGGAGGCCATGAAAAACTCGTTGACCACCCGTCGCGAGTTCGAACCGGACTCGAACAGCACGAACGGCTGACGAACCAGGTCCTGCGGCAGGATCTTGCGCTTGCGCGACAGCGGATGCTTGGCGGCCGTCACCAGGAGCAGTTCCTCTTGCATCACCGGAACGGTTACCAAATCGGGCTGTTCGATCGGCAGCGTCAGCAGCGCCAGGTCGCCGGTTCCCGCGCGCAAGTGCGCCAGGCACCGTTCCGAGCTCCCTGTCACGAGCTTGAGCTCGATCGCCGGATGCTGCCGTTTGAGCTCGGTCAGCAACGCCGGAAACACGTAGAGACACACCGTCATTCCGCCCAGCAGTCGAATCTGGCCCCGCAGTGATTCCTGGCTGTCGGTAATCCCGGCGATGGTGTCCTTCAGGTCCTGGAAGACGCGGTGGGAGAGCTGCAGTAACGAATCGCCCGCGGGTGTGATGCGAATACGGCGGCCGACGCGCAGGAAGACGGGCTCTTTGAGCTCGTCCTCGAGTAGCAGAATCTGGCGGCTGATCGCCGACTGTGAGACGTGCAACTTGTTGCCGGCGGCAGTGAACGAACCGGTCTCCGCGATGGCGCGAATGATTTCGAGCTGACGAAGGTCCACGATCGTCTCCTGACGGAGACGGCAGATTACATTTCCTTAGCAGATGGTATCAAGAGGGATCAGCTGGAAAAATCATGAAGGCGCTAGGGCACAGGGCACAGGGCACAGGGAGGGAGTGGCCCTGTGCCCTCCCTGGGCCCTGCGCCCTATGCCCTCTGCCCTTATTTCTTCTTCAGCAGCGAGCAGGCCCCGACCGCGCTGGTCGGATCGAGTGCCGCCTGGCCCGAGTCGATGTGACGGAGGATGCCCTGATCGTCGATGACGAACGTGAATCGACGGGCGAAGCCAGAGTTCTCGTCGAGAATCCCGAGCGTCTTGGAATAGTCCTTACGGGAATCGCTCAGGAGCGGAAAGTCCACCTTCATCTGCTCACGGAAGGCCAGGTTGGCCCAGGTCGAGTCCACGCTCACGCCGAAGACCGCGGCGTTGTTGGCGTTGAACTGCGAGTAGTTGTCCCGGTACCGGGACATCTCAGTCGTTCAACCCGGCGAGAACGCCGCCGGGAAGAAAGCGAGCACCACCACCTGTTTGCCCTTGAAGTCGGAGAGTTTCGCGGTCTTCGACTGAGGGCGTCCGCCATCGGGGGCGGGCTCGAGATAGGGCAACGAGAAGTCCGGCATCGGCTCGCCAACCTTCACCGATGGTGGTGGAGGGGGTGGCGGAGCTTGTGCCGCGGGCTGCTGAGTCGGGACAGGTTTTAACCTGTCCCCGACCCATCGGCGACTGAAACCGCCGGCATCAGGCCGAGCAGAACACGCCCAGGATCAGCTAGCGCGCGTTTCATGGGGGCGAGCATATCACTGGAACAGGGCACAGGGCACAGGGCACAGGGCTAGGGATCAGTGCCGCTTTGCGGTTGCCATCAGAACCCAGTCGGATCTGTACCGGGGATTGCGGGGGAGCGCGATCCCCAGCACACTGGATTCCGAGTGCGACAGGCCGGGGGGCTTCAGGCCGGGATGGTCAGCGCGGCCACACGGGCCTCGCGATCGCGATAGGCCGATACGGTATGGTTCCGGCGATGCGCATGACTGTCGCAGCCGGGACCCTTTTCTTCCACGTAAGCCACTTCTCGCGTACTGCCAACGTCACGATAGCGGCCGATGACACAGCCGCATGGCAGGGTAGCGAAGCCGAGGAGCCGGACTACGCTCATGAACCTCTCCCGCCGCCTTGATAGCAATTTCAATGCCGCGCGGGCAAAAACTGCACGCTTTGGAAGGCTCGAATAGGTTTCGAAGAAGTCCGTCGAGATTCCGCGACTGTTCTGCGATTCCGGGCAGTGTCATGTGCCCAACTGTGAACGCTTCCCCCAATCAGCGTCGAGCACAGGTGTCACACTGTGGACGTTTTGGATCACAATCCGCCATCTTGGATGACTAAAGGACCGTAAGACGCGTGCTCGGGAGACTTTCAATTTTGGGAGATCTCCGCGAGGCCTCGCTGTGCCGACTCGAAGAGTGGGTCGATCGTCAGCGCTTCCGCAAAGTACTTCGCGGCCCGGTCACGATTCCCTGACTGGAGTTCAAGCGTCGCCAGATTGGAGTAGGTGGCGGGATCTCGCGGGTTCGCCGTAATGGAAGCCTGGAAGGCCTCCCGCGCCTGGTCGCGCTGACCCAGACTGGCCAGACACGCGCCCAGCAGGTTGTGCGCCTTCGCATGCTGTGGATTCGCCGCCAGGACCCGACGGGCTTCGCTCATCGCCAGGTCGGTCCGATTCTCCAGGAACAACAACGCGGCGCTGTAATAGTGGGCGGCTTCGCTCGCCGGTGCCTCCGCCCGCAGGCGGGCAACCACGGGCCGCATGCGCTCGACATCGCCGACGTCGGAGAGCACCGAGGCCATGGCTTCGAGCGCCGGCACGTTGCCCGGCTCCCCCTGAAGAATCCCGAAAATGAGGCGGACGGCCTCGTTGGCGTGGCCCTGCGATGCCAGGAGACGGCTGAGCGCCAACTTTGCGGGCTGGTGCGTCGGGTCGGCGGCAAGCCGCTCGAGCACCGCTCGCGTGTCGGCCTCGCGCCGCAGCGGGGCCGACGCGCGAATCAGGCCTTCCAGGGTGCGCGGGTCGTTCGGGTCGGATTCGGCGGCCTTGACGAAATCGTCGTAGGCCGGCCGCGCCGCGTCGGCCGTCATCAGCATCCACCCACGATCGCGTAGGGCAGCAGGTGTCGCGCCGGCTTCGGCGGTTGTCACGGCCGCGGGCCGCGGCACCGCAGCCTGGGAGAGCGCGCGCAGCAGCGCCGCGTTGTCCGTCGACGTGCGGCCGAAGATGCTTTGCGGCCCGGAGAATTCGAGCCCGGCGCGATTGTCCGATTGAACGGCCGCCCGATTGGCCCAGGCGGTCAGTGCCTGGCCTCCTGCCACAAACATCGACAGCAGGTGGAAGGGTTCGAGCGCGCCCACGCTCGCCAGATCCTCGGCCACCCCCGGCCGCCGCCACGCTGCGGCCATGCCGGCGAGACGCGGCTCGATCGGTGCGTTCGACCCAATCAGCAGAACGTCACCGTCGCCGATGAGCCACAACGTCCCGTCAGGAAAAACGGATCGTGAACGTGGCGACAATCGACTGCAGGTCCTCGGTGCTGATGTCATAGGTATGTGCCCACTGACAGAGCACGCCGCCAGGCTTCAACCGCGCGCGCGCAGCCTCGAAGAACTCCTTGGTGAAGAGCGATGCGATCCCCGCCATCCAGGGGTTGGACGGTTCGGACACGATCACGTCGTATTGCTGGCGCGTGAACAACAAGTGTGTCCGTCCATCGCCGACGATGAGACGCGTTCGTTCGTCCTGCAGCGCCCCGTGGTTTTCGCGATCGAAGTAGCGCGAGGCCTCGACGACCTCGGGAGAAATCTCGAGTACATCCGCGCGGCGGATGGGATGCTTCAGCGCCGATCCAAGCGTGACGCCACTTCCCAAGCCAAGAATGGCGACCTCCCGAGGGTCGGGATGCAACAAGAGCGGCACGTGCGCCAGCAGCCGCTGCGTGAGCATGTCCCCGGCGTTCGAGGCATCGACTTTGCCGTCGATGGCGAGTGATGTCGTGCCTCCAACCTTGCGAACTGCGACCGTGCCGCTCGGCCCCTCGCCGTAGTACAGCAAGTCTCCGGCAGTGAGCCCGGTCTGCAGGTTGGGTGCTTCGATGACGGAGGCATACTTGTAGCCTCCGCTCGACAGCAGCAGACGATTCCACGGTGGGAGCAACGCACCCAGAAACAGCACGGCGACGGCGAGTGCCCCGGCGACGACACGACTGCGTCCGCGTGCCTGACCGGTGAAGCACAAGGCGAGTGCCCCGACCGCTCCGACAACCGTGATGATGCGAATCGTCCCCTGCAATCCGGCCATTGGAATGAGCACGAATCCGGCCAGCAGTGCGCCGGCGATCGCACCCGTCGTGTTGATGGCGTAAATCAATCCAAGGTCGGTGGTCACGGTTTCGTCGCGGCGGGTGCCGACGGCGACCGCAAATGGAAAGGCAGCCCCAAAGGCAATCGTCATCGGGGCCAGCAAGGCGATGGCGAGCAGCGCCTGGCGAGCGAGGACTTGTGCGAACGTGACGTCTGGGCGCGCGACCACAGCGGCGACAGCGAGGAGCCCACGATCGACGGACGCCGCGGACAAGGCACCGAAGCCGACTGCAAGTGCCAGGCAGGTGGCCAGAGCCGCAACCGGGTTGCTCACGCGCGCGACCAGGCGCGAGGCGATGGCCGCGCCGATCGCGAGTCCCGCGATGAACACCGCCACCATCATGCTGAACGCGTACGTCGTCGGGCCGAGGATGAGCGCGAGCACGCGCGTCCAGACGACTTGCTGGGTGAGGGAGGCGAAGCCCGATATGCCCAGCGCGGCGGCGGCGAGCATCGGGCGCGCGATGGTTGCTTGCGGGCCTTGACGTGCGGCTCGTTTGGGTTTGACGGGTTTTGACTTGCCCGGGCTAAGGACCTTGCCCGCGGTAACGGCCCGCGCCCTCAGGCAGGCGCCCGGCGATCCACCATGCGCCGGAGGCCGCGATCACATTCAGCGCGACTCCCACCCAGGTCGTGCCCGCCAGACCGAGCGATGGCAGCAACACGAAGCCAGCAAGCAGCG
Organism: uncultured Acidobacteriota bacterium; assembly: GCA_963802675.1. GTDB lineage: Bacteria > Acidobacteriota > Vicinamibacteria > Vicinamibacterales > UBA2999 > JACCSI01. The sequence continues at coordinate 255,755 of CAWDJL010000008.1, read as the reverse complement.
CACCGATGGCCGCACCAACCGTGTTCGAGGCATAGAGCGCACCCGCGTCGCGTGCTGCATGCCCCGCCTGCTGCACGAACCATCGCGAGGCGATTGGAAACGTCGCGCCCATGGCGGCCGCGGGTACGGACAAGAGGAGCAAACTGGTGACCAGTCGCAGCGCACCGAACGCGGCGCCGCCGGCGCCATCCGCATACGCGGCAGCAAGCAGCGGATCGAACGCCAGCAGGCCGAAGGGAATGAGGAGGGCCAGCAGGGCGATCAACAACTCGAGGCCCGCGTAACCACGGAGTGCACCTGCCGGTTGGAACGTTGCGGCCCGTCGGCCGCCGATCGCCGAGCCGATGGCGAGGCCGCCCATGAACGCTGCCAGCACCGTGCTGGTGGCGGCGACGCCATGTCCCAGGCGGAGCGTCAGCAGACGTGTCCACGCGACTTCGTAAATCAGAGCAGCCGCGCCGGAAGCGGCAAAGATTAAGGCAAACCTCGAGCGCATCGCACCCGAGAATATCCTGAGCTCGTCGCGAGCGGTGGCTTGGCTGCCTCACGGTCGGCATTCAGCTCCCGGCGGGCGACGACCGTCTGGCGGATACAGAACCTTGGGCCCTCACGCGCGACTTCCTTCAGTCCCCAGGCATCGACCACGAACGCGATCAGGTGCGGCGCTGCGTAGGTGTGATGAATCACGACGTAGCCGACATTGGCGCGATCGATGAAGCCGGCGCCTCGCGCACGAACGATCGCCGCCTGCTCATCGCTGATGAATCGTCCCTCGCTCATCGTCAGCAGCGCGTCGAGCGTCGGCTGTGACCGGACCTCACCCACACGTCGACGGGAGATACGCGACAGGTAGCCACCGATCAGCTTCTTGCCGTGCAGCGTTTGATAGTACTGATAACTCGCGCTGTAAGTTTCCAACCGAGGATGCGCCGTCACGGACGCCGAACGGCAGCTGCAGGACGCGAACCGGCCGTGGATCGGCGGCGATGATTTGATAGATCGACGGAATGGCTGCCGAGTACAAGGGTCGTGGTGCCGGCCACAGCTCGATGAACAGCGCGACGGCAATCGTAGCTGTGATCAATCCGCGCCGTTGCGGATAGCGTCGGCCGAGCGCCGCCAGCGCCCCGGCCAACAGGATGGCAGCCCCGAGCGCGGCCACGACGACGAAGCGTGCGGGCGTGCGCGCTGCACCGATGAGCGGCACGTATCGTAAAACCGCCCACGGACCCGGCACGAACGTGTTGAAGCCCGCGACGTGGACGAATGGCCCGAGCGACAACGCGGCGAAGCCCACGGTGAGCAGGACCCAGCCCACCCGCGGCCGATAGCCTGCGCGCCAGGCCGCGAGGGCGATGACGATCAGCGCAACGATTCCGAGCGTGGCCGTGTATTCGGCCAGGTCATGGGTTGAGATGGCCGGGCCATCGTGTAGCCGGCGGTACAGTGGGTGATTGGGATTGAACTCGCCAAACGACAGCAGATCGACGCCGCGTGGGCTACTGCGCCAGAAGGTTGGCGGCGAGACGAACTGTCCTTCGACGAGCCGCTCGCCGAGACCGTAGATGACCGGCGAGAGCGGTCCGACACACGCGACCAGGCCAACGACCACGGCCCGAACCGCCGCGGGTGACCACGATGCTGTCGCCGAGATCTGCGGTCGCACCGCCAGGACGACCCGCACGAACACGAGCACGGTCAGCACCAACACCGGCGTATAGAGCCCCCTGACGCTGATGGGAGCCCCAAGCAGCTCGAATCGTCCGCCGCGTCCGAACAGCAGCCCCGCGACCAGGCCGCCGACGATCAGAATCAGCAGGTCCAGCGTCCAATACCAGTGGGCTGATGCCGGCTTCTGTGCGAATGTCACCCGGGTCAGTCGCGATGCGAGGTAGCCGATCGCGATGATCAAGCAGAAGACCGCGTAGTACGCGTCGCAAAAGCCGGCCCAGGCGATGCACAGGCCGGCCAACGCGGCGTCTCGAGTCGATCGTGATCGGTCGGCGTTGATCAGGCAGAGCAGGAACGCCGCGAGCGGCGCCGCGGCGACCAGGCTGAAATGCCCCGTGGTTCTCGCCACGAGAATGGGGGACCAGGCGAACGCGACCCCGACAATCCATGCTTCGAATCGTGACGCCATCGTCACTCGTCGCGCCAGCGCGTAGGTCGCGAGCGCGGTCAGGACGTTCGCGATCAACAACACGATATTGAACGTTCGGACGACACCGAGCCACGGAATCAGCGGCAGCGCGAGCAGGTTGAGGAACGCGGTGTAGTTGTGCTGGGAGAGATCGACGGGATCGGACAGTGACAGGACCTGATCGGTCGTCAGCGGGTTGTGCCGGTCGACCAGCAACTCGTGCTGGAACACCCACTGATTCCAGATGTACACGCCCGCATCGCCGGCCGGGTCCCCCGTCAACGCCGTTCCGAGGTGGAGCGGCAACGGCCAAGTGAAGGCGAGGGCGACACAGACGTAACCGAAGACGACGGCGATCCGGGGGGACACGCGTCGTGGCATGGCGCTGGCAGCGGGACTGTATCACACGCAAGCCTCGCCGCTTTGCGGCTCGGAGCTCATCGAGGGACTGCTTACGCAGCAGTAGGACTGTTCACAGCAGTAGGACTCGCGGCTGCGCCGCTCGTTGGGACTCGGCCGTGCGGCCTCGCTGGCGCATGTATGCGGTCGGTTAGCTGGTTAGCGCCGCCGAACGGCGGCGCTCCCTACGAGCCGCTGGAAGCGGCGAGTCCCAGGAGCGAGCCCAAGGCGAGCGACTCCAACGAAGCGAGTCGTCAGCTGAGCGAGTCCTGCTGCTGTGGCCAGTCCTAGAAAAGCGAAGGGCCGGGTGTCTATCACCCGGCCCTCTGTTTCCGTCGGCTCCGCGGACGTCCGCGAATTCCGCGCGCCGTCCGCGCCGAAGGCGCGGCGTTTAGAAGTCGTACCGCACGCCGAAGCGGACGATGCGCGGGTCGAGGATGCGATCACCTCCTGGAACGTCGCACCCGTCGTCGTGCGGAAAGTTGGTGACGGTGCCACGGTTGAACAGGTTGAAGACGTCGACCATGCCGGTGAGCCTGCCGAACCGGCCGAACCTGAAGCGCCTTGTCGAACCGGAAGTCGAGAATGCTGACACGTTGGGTGCGCGGTTGGCCGTCACCGGCTCCATGCGGACGGCTTCTGCGCCCGCGCCACGGCAGTGTAACCGACGCCGATGCGGCCCCACTGGCGGCCGCTCTGCAGCTTGTACGAGCCGCAGACGCCGATCTCCCACGGCATCATGTAGCGGCCGATGACCTTGTAGTTCCACAGCGTGGACTGTCTTCCGCGTCACCGAACAGTCGCTGAGTTCGGACGCCAGTTGTAGGTCCTTGCCGTTGCCAGCGCGCCGAGCGCGTCGGTCGACGAGGTCGTGGTCGTGGAACTGATCCAACCACGTGTAGCCGAACGACGTGAGGAACATCCACTTGCCGCGGAATCGGCGATTGACGGCGAACTCGACGGTGTTGTAGTCGACTTCGTATTCCGGATCCGTCGGGTTGGTGAAGACGCGATTCTCGGCGACCGCCGGTCCGGTCGAGCAGATTCAAGCGTCTGATCGTCGCCGGTGCTCGCGGATGTTGTCGGGGCCGATATCGCGTGACGGTGAACGGTCGTTGTGTAGGCAGCCGCGCCGGATCGATGTCGACGATCTCCCACTCGTTGCGCATGTTCTTGTAGACGTACGAGACACGGCCTGACAGCCCCGTCGACGATCTCGCGCTCGAAGTGCGTCGAGAACTCGTCGCGTACGGCCGCTTCAGGTTCGGATCGACCGTGACGCCCGCAGCGCCCGGCAGCCACCCTGACCGTCGAGCGGAACGCGCCCAGTTCGGTCGGGTTGTCGATCGAGCAGGTTGCCGTTGAGGTCGAGTCCAACTGATAGCGCAGCCGCGTGCGTGCCGACCGGGTTGACTCGAGGTCCGCGATCGTGTCGGGCGCCGAGTTGAAGTAGAAGCGGCCGTAGTAGCCCTTGATCACCGACTTGCCGTTGTCCCCGTCAGGTCGTAGGCGAAGCCGGCCCGCGGCGACACGCGGTCGTCGAGACTTCGCGCAGGTCGCGACTGCTGGCGCGATGAACGGTGTCCATAGCGCGCGGCAGGTTGAGCGTCGGTCGGCCAGTCGCCAGATGAGGCCTGGCACGCCTTCGGGCGTCACGCTCTGCTCCGGGATAGCAGTCCTTGTAGTGTCGACGCGCAAGCCCGAGGTTGAACGTCAGCGTTCGTTGAAGCTGCCACGTGTCGTTGATGAACGCGCGACGTTGTTGGTCGTGGTTGATGGCCGGTATTCGGCGTGTTGTAGAACTCGATCTCGTTCGACGTTCGGCCGAGCCGCCGGTCGCGTCGTAGTAGACTGATCGAACGGCTGCGGCGCGAAGAAGCTCCGGCGGTCGCGCCGTCCATCGTACGCCGACCTTGAAGTCGTGGCTGCCGTGCCAGCCATCCTTGGCAGTACGACAGCGATGACGTAGAACTGCGGCTTGTAGCGCTTCTGGTCCTGATAGGCGATGTTGCACCGCCGTCGAAGCGCTGATCGGTCGTCGATCTCGATACGGCCAGGGACGAACGTTCCGTCGCAAAGCGCCGCTGTTGATCGGTCGGGTCGAGCGGGAAGAAGTTGTACCAGTTGCCGACCAGCACGTCGAGGAACATCGCGGTCGCCAAGCACGCTCGTCCACTCGACCTTCATGGGTAGTTGCGCGACGACTGAAGTAGGCCGCCGACACCGGCACGGTGGGACCGAGATCGCGCAGCGCCTGCAGCTTGTCGCGCTTGTTCAGGATAGCCGATGATCTGGTTGTTGCGAGTGAGCTGGAACGTGCCCTTGAACGTGTAGTTGGTTGCTCAGCTTCGACCGCGCGAGCTCGTCGAAGTTCGAGCATGTACTTGTACTGGTCGTTCAGGCGGTAGCTAGTAGAAGAACCACGCCTTGCCCTTGCAGAGCGGGCCGCCGACGTTGACGTTGATGTCGTACTGCCGATCGATCGGGTTGCCGCGCTGCGAGCGGCGGTGCGGACGAAGAACCCATCTTCGTCAGGCGGTGTTCGGCGGTACCGGAACGCGTCGGGGACGTTGTCGCTGATCGTCGCGTCGCCCTCCCAGTCGCTGTAAAAGTTGCCGGTGAAGCGGTCGCCGCCGGACTTGATGATGATGCTCAGTTCGCGCCGCCGCCGAGTCGTGGTCGGCCATGTTGCCCGCGCCACCGAGCTGGAATTCTTCGAACGATCCGAAGTCGAAATAGCCGGCGTTGGCATCGGTGCCTTCAGTCGTGTCGACGCCTTCGAGCGGGTCGTGCGCTGCTGGTCGCCGACGCCGTAGGCCAGGAATCCCGTCTGCGTGCCGGTGTGCGAACCGCCGACGTCGTAGCCGGTCATCTGGAATCCCGGGCGCCTGCGCCATCGCCGCCCAGATGTCTCGGGCGTTCGGGAATCTCGGTGAGGAGTTCCTTCGTGAAGTTCGTGCCGACCTGCGTCGTGGACGTGTCGACGACCGGCGACTCGCCAGTGACGGTCACCGTCTCCTGCAGCGTCGCGACCTGCAGCTGCTGGTCGACGCTCAGGGTCGTGTTGATGACGACGCGAATGCCCTCGCGCTTGACGCGTCTGGAAACCCGCGAGCTCGAACGTCAGCTCGTAGACGCCGGGAGGCAAGCGCAAGAAAGCGATAGTCGCCCTCGGCTCCAGTCACCTGCACCTGGGGCTGGATGAGCGCGGGGCTCGCTGCTGTGACAGTTACGCCGGGTAAAACGGCGCCCGTGTTATCACGTTACCGTGCCGTTGATACGGCCGCGGAATTCCTGTGCCGCCGTGGGTACTGCCGCTGCCAGCAGCATCAGACACAGGAAAAAGACACTAATCCGGGTCAGCCTCATGGAGTTCCTCCAAAGCAAAGGTCGAACAACCGCCACCGAGTGAACCACCAATTCAAACCAAGACCGAAAATCGCGCGCGGGATGAAGACCCGCCGGACAGGGTACTAAATCAGGCGCATGGTAGACCTACGGCCGAAAAATGGCAAGAAAAACGGGAAAAACGGCGGTCGCGTGGTGGGATGAGGGACCGACGAAAACGCGCGTTGGCCGGACGATGGGCTGCAACCTCAGCCGGCACATGGGGTTGGGAGGCGAAAAGACGAAGGGCCGGGCAATCTCGTGATTGCCCGGCCCTTTCAGTTACCGGTTACCGGCCAGGCCGGCTACCGGCCACCGGCCATGCCGGCGAAGCCGGCCATCCGAGCCCGTCCGGGCTCGGCCTCACGCGAAGCGGCCTTCGGGCGCGAAGCGCCCGCCTATTTAGAAGTCGTACCGCACGCCGAAGCGGACGATGCGCGGATCGAGAATGCCGATGACCCGCTTGAAGTTGGCGCCCGTGACGGTGGGAAATTGATGCACCGTGGTCGCATTGAGTGCGTTGAAGACATCAACCATCCCGGTCACACGGCCGAAGCGGCCGAAGCGGAAGCTCTTGTCGACCCGCAGGTCGAGGATGCTCACGGTTCGTGCGAACGGTTGGAGCTCAGGGGTTCCGCAGGATCTCCTCGTCTGCTGGCGTTGGTCAACGGGACGCTGATGCTGCGCGCCCACTGCATCCGCTCTGCAGCTTGTAAGAGCGCTGAAACCGATCTCGTCACGGGAACACGTAGCGGCCGACGAGCTTGTAGTTCCAATACGTGGTCAGCGTCGACCCAGCTTGTGACGGTTGGGCGCCACAGTATCTGGCGTAGGTCGCGCTGAACGGCTCGAAGTTGGCCGGCGCGCAACGCGAGGTTGCCGGTTGCCGATCCGGTGTTGCGGAAATCGTCCGCCCAGGTGTGCTCGAACGACGTCATCAACAGCCACCGATCCTTGAACCGACGGTTCACGGCGAACTCGACCGTCTGGTATTCGCCGGCGAACTCGGGCAGCCCTTGAGGTTGTCCGGCGTGGTAAAGACGCGCTGCTCGGGGAGGCGCGGCCGGCCGATCGACCAGATCCAGAATCTGGTCGTCGCTGACTGCCGGCGACGTTATCGGGACCGACGTCGCGGAACGCGACCGGAATCGTGTAGGCGTTGTAGCGCGCGAGGTCGACCTCGGCCCATCCGTCGCGCTGGCTCTTGTAGACGTAGGAGCGCGCGCGCGGACAAGCTCTCCGCGATCTGGCGCTCGAACGAGGTGGTGACGCCCTGGCCGTAGGGCTGCTCGAGGTCAGGATCGACCTACGAATCCAGCGCCGCCCAGCGTCGTGCAGAAGGTCGCCCAGCTCGAGCGGGCATCGACCAGGCCGTTGGCGTTCAGATCGCACGCCGTGGGCCTCGCCGGCGTGCACGGGACGAACTGGTAGCGAATAGCCGCCTGGCCGACCGGGTTCTCGAGCGAGCTCCGTCCGAGCTCGGGTTGAAGTAGTAGCGGCCGTAGTGCACCTTGACCACGCTCTTCCCGTCGCCGACGACATCCCAGGCGACACCGACGCGCGGGACTGAACGAGTTGAACTTCACCACATCGGTCGCTGGCGTCGAGACCGGCTGGAAATACGCCGTCTGCTCCGGCGTAAAGCTCTGCTCGGGCCAGCCGAGCGTGTAGTGATCGAACCTCACGCCGTAGTTGACGGTGAGCCGCCGCGTCGGCGCCCATTCATCCTGCACGTAGAGCCCGATGACGTTGGTGTCGTCGACGCCCTCGTTGGGAGTGTTGTAGATGTCCACCTCCACCGGCACGCTGTCGCGATCGCGGTAGTAGATGTTTCCGCGGCTGGAAGCGCAGGAACTTGCGGCGCTCGCGGTAGCCCTCGAAGCCGACCTTCAAGGTGTGGCTTCCGGCCAGTTGGTCGAGGAAATACGACGAGGCTGCCAGACAGTTGCGGCTTGAGCGTCGTGCGGTAGTGGTAGTAGTCCATCCCGCCGCTGCGCTGGTTCGTCGACAACTCGATGCGGCCGACCGGCACGTCCTCGACCGATTGCGACCGGGTCTGCGGTCGGATACAAGGGAAAGAAATTCCCCCAGTGCGAATACTGCACGTCGAGGAAGGCCCGAGACGAAAGGACGCTCGTCCACTCCAGCTTTCGTGGACGATTCTTCGAATCCTGATAGTGCGCCGCCGAGATCGGAATCGCCAGCGACAGATCGCGGAGCGGCTGGAGCTTACTCCGTTCGTTGTAGAAGTAGATGATCTGGTTGGCTTTGGATTCACTTGGTAGCTGCCCTTGATCGTCTTGTTCTTGAGCTGACTCTGTGCCTCTTCGCCGGGCAGTCCGAGAATCGTCCGATACTGATTGTTGTCGCGATAGCTGGCAAAGAACCACGCGCGGCCTTTGACGATCGGGCCGCCGCCTTCACGTTGAAGTCGTACTGTTTGACGATGGGGTTGCCGCTCTGCAATCCGAGTGGCTGACCGGTGCCGGATCGATGAGGGTGGGTGCCTTGAATCCCTCCGGCCCGATCCCGCCCGGGACCTTGAAGGCATCGTGAATGTTGTCCGAGATCGTGTTCTCGTCTTCCTAGTCGTAATACACCTGGCCGTTGAAGCGGTCGCCGCCGGACTTGACGGTGATGTTCAGGAGCGCGCCCGGGCCTTGCTGCTCGCCCATGGCCCCGCCCCCACCTGGAACTCCTCGAAGCTGCCGAAGTCGAAATACCCGGCGTTGGCATCCTGGCCCTCGGTGACGTTGATGCCCTCGAACAGCGTCTTGTTCTGGCCGGCGGTGCCGTAGAACATATAACCCGTCTGGGTGCCGGTATGCGAGCCGCCGACGTCGTAGCTGGTCATCTGGAACCCTGGCGCCTGCGCCATGGCCGCCCAGATGTCACGCGCGTTCGGGATGTCCTGGAGCAGCTCCTTGCTGAAGTTCGTGCCAACGGTCGTGGTCTTGACGTCGACAACCGGTCCCTCGCCACTGATCGTGATGGTCTCTGCAGAGCAGAGATCTGCAACTGTGGCGTCGACCGAAACGTCTGGTTCAGACCGAGGCGGATGGCTTCGCGCTTGACGGTCTGAAATCCCGGCAGCTCGAACGTCAGCGCATAGAGGCCGGGCGGCAGCGCCGGATAACGATACGAGCCGTCGGCGACCGTGACGGTGGTCTGCGGTTGAATCAGCGCGGGGCTGGTGACGGTCACGGTGACCCCCGGCACGACCGCGCCGGTGTTGTCGGTTACGAGCCCGGTAATGCGTCCGCGAAGCTCCTGTGCCGCGCTTGGGTTCGCCCCGACGAGCGCGACGAGACACAGGCCGAGCAGCCATCAACTTGCTGAACCTCATTTGATCCCTCCAAAGCCGACCACGTGGTCGAGGTTTGCCGGAGGGCGGGACAGCAAGCGAAGTGCCACGATGCTCCGCTGTTCATCCCATGCTCGGTGGCAACTCGCCATCGAAAGATCGCCGCTCCTACCGAGGCCCTGGTTGCCGAATGCGTCGTATCCGGCTTTTCGGATTCAGGGTTTTGAATTGCCGAGGGACGAAGCGGGGGGCGAGGGGACGGAGGTTGCTGGGGCGACGGAGGTTGACTGGGAGATACTGAGCAAATGCGACAACGTGCCGCTTTGCTGCTGGTGATTGGCCTTCTCGCGCCTGCCATGAGCGCCCAGCAGAATGCCGCGCAGCTCGGCGCTGCGCTCATGCGCGATCCGTCGACAAAAGCGGCAGTCGATGGGGTGCGGGCCTCCGAACCGCAGACGATCGACGATCAAGTTCGGCTGTGCGAAGTCGAGGCGCCGCCATTCAAGGAAGCCAAGCGTGCGGCGCTCTACGCGCAAATGTTCAAAGAGAGCGGGCTGACGAACGTACGCATCGACAAGGAGGGCAACGTTCTCGGCGAGAAGCGCGGCACCAGCTCACGCCCGCATCTCGTCTTCAGCGCGCATCTCGACACCGTTTTTCCCGAAGGCACCAATGTGACGGTCAAACGCGAAGGCACGTTGCTTCGTGCGCCTGGCATCGGCGATGACTGTCGCGGACTCGCGGTGGTGCTGGCGGTGGCACGTGCGATGGTCAAGCACAGCATCCAGACGCCGGGAACGATCACCTTCGTCGGGACCGTCGGCGAGGAAGGCCTGGGCGATCTCCGCGGCGTCAAGTACCTCTTCCGCGAAGGGATGAAGGGTCAGGTCGATCGCTTCGTGTCAATCGATGGCACCGGCCTGGGGATCACGCACATCGCGGTCGGCAGCCTTCGCTATCGCGTGACCTTCAAAGGGCCCGGCGGGCACAGCTACGGTGCGTTCGGTCTGGTCAATCCCATCCACGCACTGGGCCGCGCGATGGCGCGCGTCGCCGACTTCGACGTGCCCCGCGAGCCGAAGACGACCTTCAACGTCGGCCGCATCGGCGGCGGCACGTCAGTCAATGCGATTCCGTTCGAGGCCTGGGCGGAAGTCGACATGCGCTCAGCCGATAAGGCCGCCCTGCAGTCGCTCGATGCGAAGTTCCACAAGGCGATGGACGATGCGGTCGTGGACGAGAACACGCGATGGGGCAGTCGGCAGTTGGCCGTTGACAAGGCGCTCGTCGGCGATCGACCAGCCGGTCGCACGCCCGGCGATTCAGCAATCGTCATCACCGCGGTCTCGGTGACCAAGGCGCTGGGATTCGCCGTCACGCTCGATGAAGGGTCAACCGACGCGAACATTCCCATGAGCCTTGGCATTCCGGCCATCACGATTGACGGCGGTGGACGAGGCACCGGTGCGCACGCGCTCGATGAAGCGTTCGATACGACCAACTCGTGGCAGGGCACGCAGCGGGCGTTGCTGCTCGCGGTGGCGCTGGCGCAACAGTAGGACTCGCTCGCCCTTCGGGCTCGCATCGTAGGACTCGGCGCCTTCGGCGCTCGTCGTGGGACTCGCGCCTTCGGCGCTCGTGGGAAGCGCGGGCGTTCGCCCTCGCTTGAACCATTCGCGTCGCCAATTGCTGAAGTTGACGACCAGACGTTCATGTCGAGACGCAGGCGGGCCGAACGGCCGAGCTCCCGACGAGCGCCGAAGGCGCGAGTCCCACGAGGCGAGCCGAAGGCGAGCGAGTCCTACGAGCGAAGCGAGTCCTTCTTCATCTGTCGGAACCGCGCGAGCTCCGTGCTGCGTTGCTTCCGCATCCCGCGATCGCAGTGAAGCATCCAGAACAGGAACGCGACGTGCGGAACGAGCAGCGTGCCGACTTCGATCAAGAGTGGGCCCGGAAGCATGACGGCCATCAGGTTCACGACGGTCGCGAGCAGAAACACGGGGAGGTACAACGGATGGCCACCGGCGCCCGGCACCGCGGGCCCGAAGGCCATCGCCGTTCGTTCCCAGGCCGGAGGCGTCATCGCTGTTCCTTCGTCGCCCGCCTCTTCGAAGAACACTTGGACGTAGCGTCCGATGCGCTCGACACCCATGTGCAGATTGCGAACAACCTCGAACGAGCCGACCAGCAGCAGGAGAGGAATGACGGCGCTTACAGGGTTAGGGACCCACGCGAGGATCGCCACCAGCGTCACGGCCCACGTGCACAACCCGGCTAGAAAGGCCCGAGGACGCGCGAGTCCCCGTGCGCGGATGGTTGCCCGCAGCACCTCGAATTCGCACTGCGCGAGGTTCGTCATTGGGAATTTTTTACACGCATCTTGAGCAATCGCCCTAAACCTCTGTTTCTCTAAGGGATAGCCTTGCGCTCTAACGTGAACATGTTACAATGCCGAAGACCATTTCAAGAATTATCGAAGGAGTTGCCGTCCAACAGCGGCCCTCCGTTCCCGCTTGAGGGGTTGATTTTCCGATGCATTCTGGCGCCTTTCACAGAGTGGCTGGGCTTAGCGCGTCCCTTATGGTCGTGCTGGCTCTCAGTCTGCCCGCGAACCTAATTGCGGCCACGACGGCCTCCGCACCGCAGCGTGCGCGTTCGACTCGTCCGCCCGTCACGCAGACGACGGCGCCAACCGAAAAAAAGACGACGGTCAAGGGCACGCCGAAGCGCGCCAAGCGAACCTATTCCGCCAGTGCGTCACGCACCCGCCGCGCGCGACTCGCTCGCGCGCGAGCCGAGGCGCGATCGCGCGAGGCGCGCGAGGTACAGACGCCGCGGTTCAGGATCGACGATCTTGGCCAGGAGGTCCCGGACGTTCGCGCCGAGGCCGCCATCATCTACAACCCCGAGACCAATCAGGTGCTCTGGGAGTCGAACGCCCAGGATCAGCGATCGATCGCGAGCATCACGAAGGTGATGACGGCGCTCGTGTTCGTCGAATCCGGCATGCCCCTGACCACTCCGGTCAGCGTCGTTCGCAGCGATGTGTATCGGGCCTCGACGACCTACCTTCGGAATGGCTATCAGGTCTCGGCGGACGACCTGATGAACCTGCTGCTGATCGGGTCCGACAACGCCGCGGCTCGCGCCCTGGCGCGCGTCTCTCCGTACGGCGCCGCCGGCTTCATCGAACGGATGAATCAGAAAGCGACCGATCTCGGGCTCGACGCAAACGCACTATGCGGATCCGTCCGGCCTGCTCGCCGCCAACGTCTCCTCGGCGTATGACATGGCGCGGCTGATCGCTTTTGCCGCGACCGACGAGCGCATCGGCGCGATCATGCGAAAAGCCACGCACACGGTGCAGGCCGGGAAGCGGACGATCAATGTCGCCAGCACCAATCACCTCGTCCGGAGTGGCGAGATCGACGTCCTCGGTGGCAAGACCGGCTTCATCACCAGCTCGGGCTACTGCATCGCCAGCCTGCTTCGGCTGCCGCAGACGGGTCAGCAGGTCGCGGTCGTCGTGCTCGGCGCCAAGTCCAATCAAGGCCGCTTCTGGGAAACACGTCACCTGTTCAACTGGATGACCTCTCACGCGCAGAAGCTGCTCGGGATCGCGCAGCCGCCGGTGCCGCCGACGGAAGGGCCTGGAGCTTTACGAATAGTTACAAGTTACAAGTTACAAGTTCAAAACAGCGGCGCCTCACGGCGCCGCTTCTGCGTACAGAACTCTGTACCGCGCATGCCGCACCCGCGCACTCAGCACCAACTTGTAACTCGTAACTTGTAACTTGTAACTGACGCGATCACGAGTACGTCACCGCCGTTCCGCTCGCGCTGACCATCAACATCGAGCCGGCCTTGCCGATGGTTTCGTAGTCGAGATCGATGCCGATCACGCCATTGGCGCCGAGCGCCCGCGCTTCCTCGGTCATCTCCTGGACGGCAAGGTCTTTGGCCTGCCTCAGTTCCTTTTCGTACACCGCCGATCGCCCACCGACGATGTCGCGAATGCCGGCGAAGACGTCCTTGAAGATGTTCGCGCCGAGGATCGCCTGGCCCGTGACCAGGCCGTGGTACTTCACAATCTGCTTGCCGTCGATCACGGACGTGGTTGAAAGAAGCATTTTGCCTCCCGTCAGACATGTCAGTTACCAGTTACCAGTTCAAAGGCGGTTCGAAGCGGTCATCGAAGACCCCATCTCTCCTTTGAACTGACAACTGGTACGACTGTCGTAGCTGAAACCCGTCGATTGTCTCAGCCGTTCTTGAACCCCCGCTGCATGACGACCGCATCCAGCGGCAACGTCGCGATGGAATCCACCGAGGGCATCACGGTGCGGCCGGCGACACGCCCGTCGAGCGTTTTCAGGTAGCGCTTGCACGTCTGACACGCGGTGACGCGATAGGTCCCGTCGGGAGTGGCAAAACTCGTGATGCGCTGCTTGTCGCCTTCTTCGCAGAACGGGCACGCGAACTGTGACGTCGGCCATCGCGTTTGACAACGGCCGCAGATGAGCAGTCGCTCCGCGGCGGTGGTGATGCACGCGAAGTCGGGTTCGCCGCCGCACACCGGACAGATGCCGCGCTTCCACGCGCCAAACGCGCCGCGCTGCTGCAGCACCTCAGCCGTGCGAATCAGAAATGGGCGCAGCGACCAGGCGAGGACCTCATCGAGCATTTCGATGGTCGGGTCGCTACTGCCGTCCGTGAACCAGCGCTTCGCAAGTTCGGGCAGGGTCGCCGATCGCCCGATCTCGTTGAGCCGTGCCGCGTCTGCCGCCTCGAGTGCATCGTGCCGCCGGAGGACTTCGGTGACTTGTCGAAAGAGCAGGCGAGCCTCGTTCCAATCGATCGGAAGACGATCGAAGTCGAGCAGCGGTCGGCCGCTCGTCAAACGTGCCGCCAGCTCCTCGTCTGATAAGACCAGGGACCGCCGTTGCCGTTCGGGTTTGAACCCGGCGCTGCGCGTTGACCAGCTCGATCTGGAGACTAGCGGCCTGCTCGAGCTCGGGCTGCCGTTCGGCTAAGGCCCGAAGCTCCGCCACTTCACGAGGGTCTTGCCGTGCGCCAACAGGGGGCCGCATCACGGATGAGATTGTATAGGAGACGGCTTCGCCGGTGGCCAGTGGCCGGTGGCCGGCGGCCGGTTGCTCGCTAGCGGCAACTAGCGCTCCCCCAGCCGGGCCCGCCTTCGCTGACGTACGATGGCGCGAGCTTCGGCGCGGTCTCGCCGTAGCCGCCTTCGGCGGCGTAGGCGGACTTCAAGGGCGCGTCCCCGCGCAAACGCCTGCTCTGCTTCGGCCATTCGTCCTCGCCGAGCGTAAACGTCGGCGATGACGAAATAACCCATCGCAGCGACTGTCGACTGGGGATCGATGTCCAACCCCTTCCGCGCGGAGGCCAACGCCGCGTCCGGCCGGCCGGCGTCGAGCTGCGCCTTGGCGAGGTAGTAGAAGCCCTCCGCAAATCGTCCATTGATGGTCACGGCTCGTTCGAAGAGCGTCAGGGCTTCGGCATGTCGTCCTTCGCGCTGATACAGCCGCGCAAGGTTGAACGCCGCGCGAAAGGCCGTGTCGTGCAATTCGAGCTCGCGCGCGTACTCGCGGCTGGCGGTCGCCGTGTCACCGGCGGCTTCGGCGATGAGCGCGAGGTTGAAGTGTGCGAGGCGCACATCCGGTTTGTCCGCGAGCGCGGCGCGAATGTGGCGCTCCGCGGCGACTGCGTCGCCTCGTCGAAAGGCGAGCGCTCCGAGCGCGTTGCGGGCAGGCGCGACCTTCGGATCGATCGCGAGGGCTTGAGCAAACCGTGCGTCGGCACAGGACAGATCGTTGCGATCGAGACAGATTTCTCCGAGCTGGTAGTGCACCCACGCGTTCTTCGGGTCCACCCGCAGGTAATGCTCGTAACCCGCTTGCGCCGCTTCGTCTTGCCCCAACGCGCGGTACGCGTTCGCCATGTTGATGAGGGCGAGGTCGTAGTCCGGCTTCAACTCGAGGGCGCGCTTGAAGTATCGGATCGCGTCGGTGAAACGCTCCTGCTTGTAGTACTCGTTGCCGAGCGTGAACCAGGCGTCAATCACCTGTGGGTCGGCCCGCACCACCTGCTCGAGGAGCGCCACGACCTCCTTGAATGAGCCATCGGGATCCTCCCTCGATTGATTGCGGGCGCTGCTCATCAGGTTGAAGAGTTCGATCTTGTCTTTCGGATCCGCGCGGCCCGTGTCATCGCTCGACGTCGAGGCCACGAACGAGCCGACATAGCCGAGCGCGGCCAGGCGCTCTCGAACCTCGGGATCGACGTCCGCTGGAGGAGCTTCCGCCGACGCCGAAGCCGCCGACTGGGCCTCCAGCGACCGGAGCTGGGTCTGCATGCGCTGCCCGAGTGCGAGCCGATCCTCGAAGAGATTTCGTGTCTCGTCAGGGTCCTGTTCGAGGTCGTAGAGTTCTGGCCGCGGCGCATCGATCAGTTTGAACCGGCCCGCTCGCAGCGCCCGCAGCGCACTCCACCCGTAGTGATGGAGCGGGTACATCGCCTCCGCATACCCGTCCAGATTCAATTCGACACGGTCGCCGGTCATCAGCGGCACGAGGCTCGTCCCGGCCACCTTCCCCGGCAGGGCCGGAAGTCCCAGGAGCTCGAGCAGCGTCGGCGTCAGATCGACCGTCCGCACGGGGTCCGACACGCGACGGGCTGACGTGCGCTCGAACGGCGCGCGGATCACGAACGGCGTCCGCGTCGCCGACTCGTAGATAAAGAAACCGTGAGTGCCTTCGCCGTGATCCCCGAGCCCTTCACCGTGATCGGCCAGCACGGCGATGATCGTGCGATCGAGCAATCCACGCGTCTGCAGGAAGTCGACGACTCTTCCAAGTTGCGCATCCGTAAACGCGATTTCTCCCTCATATGGCCGACCGGCGTATCGCGCCGCGAACGGTTGCGGCGGGGCGTACGGTGTGTGCGGATCGTAGAAGTGGAGCCACGCAAAGAACCGCTCGTTCTTGACCGTTTCGAGCCACGGCAATGCGAGGTCGACGACCTCGTTCGCGGGGCGCTGAACGCTTCCGATGGACATCCTGCGGACCTTGGAGAGATCGAAGTCGTCCGCGTAGCGCTCGAAACCCTGATCCAGCCCCCACTTGGAGTCGAGCACGAAGGCGCCGACGAACGCGCCGGTTCGCACGCCCGATCCTCGGAGGTGTTCGGCGAGAGTGACGGCGTCGGGCGCGAGGAAGAATCCTCCGTTGTCGCGCACACCGTGCGCGGGAGGAAACTGCGCCGTAAACATGGTCGCGTGCGATGGCAGGGTCAGCGGTGCGCTGGCCATTGCCTGCTCGAACAAGCGTGCCTTCGCGCGCCAACCGATCGAAGACGGGCGTCTCGACGGCGGCGGCCTGGCCGTACGCCCCGATTCGATCGGCTCGGGTCGTGTCGAGGGTCACGACCACCACGTTCAACTCGGTCCGCGCGACGCCGGGCGGCAACGCACCCAGCTCGACTGTACCCGCCATCTCGGGGTGCGCCCGGAACGCCCACCAGGCGGCACCCCCAAGGAGGCAGGCCGCAATCCCCGCGGCCACCGCAAAATAGCGCTTCATCGACTGGTCACCAACGAACGACCCCTGTCCCACCGACCTTTGTACCCGAAAAGAAAGCGATGGTCACAACGCCGTGACATTTGTATACTTCCCGCGGCCGTTGGCCGCGTCAGGGAGGGGAGTCACTTCGATGAGCAAATCACGATTGGGTGCCAGTCGTGTGGTCGCGATGTTGTGCGCCTTGCCGTAGGCAGTCTGTCGATTCCCACGCGCGCGTGGGCCGACACGCACGCCCCAGCCCAGTCCACCCACATCGATCCACGCGGCGGTCAAGCGCGCAGCCGCGGAGCACTATCGACTCGAGCAGAAGAAGCAGGACCGTTCGTCGCAGGCGGCATCGTCGCAGTCGCAGACGCCGGCAGAAGGCAGCTCAGGTATCTGCAGTCCGGATCGTTCTTCAAGACCCCCGTGGGGATCGCGGTACTGGCGGCGTTCGGTGCCGGTGTCGGCTATGCGTTGTATTCGACCTCCAACGACCGCATTCGGTCGTCAGGCCGCTGAAAGGCGAGAGGAGACGATGATCAAACGAGTCGCGTTGCTTGCGTTGATCCTCACTTGGCTGCCGGCCGGCGAGCGACGCCCAATCCCTGTCCGGCACTATCACGGGGACCGTGACCGACGCCCAGGGCGCCGTTCTCCCTGGCGTCACCGTGACGCTCACCGGTCGCACGGGGTCCCAGTCAACGGTCAGCGATGACAGCGGCGTGTTCCGCTTCGTCGGACTCAATCCGGGTCCGTATTCGTTACGCGCCGAGCTGTCCGGTTTCCGGCCCTACGAAGAACCGAACCTCGATCTCGCGATCGGTCGCACGATTACCCTGCGTGTGGGATTGCTGTTGGGAGCCGTCGCCGAGACCGTCGAGGTCGTCGCCACCTCGCCCATCGTGGACACGACGACCACCGCCACGGACACGACGATTTCGCAGGACCTGCTCTTCAGCATGCCGATCTCGCGGACCAATGCGGCGTCGAGCATGCTGAACTACGCGCCGGGCGTCAACAGCGGGTCAGCGTTCGGCGGGCCGGCCGGCTCCGGGCAACGCGCTTGCTGCTCGATGGCGTGGATACGAGCGACCCCGAGGGCGGCACGGCATGGATCTTCTTCAACTACAACCTCATCGACGAGGTCCAGGTCGGCTCGCTCGGGCAGCCTGCCGAGTACGGTGGCTTCACGGGCGCCGTCGTCAACACGATCACCAAGTCGGGCGGCAATCGCTACTCGAGCCTCTTCGAGTATCGCTACACCGGACAAGGGCTTGCGCGGCGACAACATCAGCGACGAGGTCAAGCACGCAGAACCCAGCGCTGTCTGGCCTCGGGCGTCGACAAGCTCAATGACTATACCGTGCAGCTGGGCGGGCCCATCCGGCGCGACAAGGCCTTCTTCTTCGGCAGCATCCAGCGCTACTCGATCGAGCAGGATCCGGACGGGCCCGCGCACCATCCGGACCGAGGTGAGCCCACGGTTCAACACCAAGGTCACGTTCCAACCCACGCGCGGCCGACAACATCTCCGGCACCTTCCAGTACCGACCAGTACAACCAGACCGGTCGGACCAGCGCTTCGCCGGCGCTGCGGGGACGACCGACGCAGCTCACCATCGAACAGGACTCGCCCGAGTTCATCTGGAACGGGCAGTACCGGAAGGTGCTCGGATCGACCAGCTTCTTCGAGGCGAAGTTCACCGGGTATTGGGGGTACTTCGATCTCGATCCGGCATCCGGACGGCTCGTCTGCACATCGGCGACGATGGCTCGTGGATCGGGCGGCGCGGGTACAGCGCGAAGTACGATCGCCTGCGCAACCAGCTCAACGCGTCGTTCGCGCGATATGTCGAAGCCAACGGGCACGCACAACTTCAAGTTTGGCGTCGAGATCGAGCGCAGCACGACGCGCAACCGATCCGCCTACGTCAACGATGTCTACTTCTACGACATCGGCGGCGTGCCGTACCTATGCCTACAGCTACGGCTACGATGTCGAGGGCGACCAACAAGCGCAACACGTTCTACGCGCAGGATCAGTGGACCATTGGGCGCTTGACTGCGAACCTTGGCGTGCGATTCGATTGCGCACAGCGGTGAAGGCGCCAACGGCGTCGAGTACTACTCGACCACCGCGGTTCGGGCCTCGCCTCGGCGTTGCCTTCGACCTCACTGGCCGCGGCGACATCGGTGCTGCGGGCATTCTACGGTCAGCTGTACGGCGGCGCCATTTTCGACATCGTGGAGCCGGGCGGTTCCGGGCGCCTCCGACTTACGTCACCTACGAAGTGTTGCCGCCGGAGGCCGATTGGTGGAGATCGACCGGGTCCCGCCGGAGAACAAGTACAGCGTCGCCTCCGACATCGACCACCCGCGCATCGACGAATTCAACGTGCGCTTCGAGCAGCAGCTTTTCGGACGCATCGAAGGTGCACCGCCACCTACATCCGCCGTGAGAATCGAAGAACTTCATCAACTCGGTGCTGATACGACGGTCAATGGTCGCCAGTGACGGTCACGAACGCAAAAACAAACCAGCCGATGACCATCTATCGCTGGGCCAATCGCACTAGCGACCAACAGTTCACGATCACCAACGTCGATGATGTCGTCGTACCTCGGGCCCAACGGGCAGCCGATCGGCAGCGCCGACGCGACACCGCGGACTACGACGGGCTCATGTTGGTGTTGACGCGGCCGATTGCAGAACCGCTGGCAGGCGCAGGTGTCCTACGTGCTGTCCAAAACCGAAGGCCGCGTGCCAGTCATCTGGTAGCGGGTTAGCTTCACCCAGTTCGAGACGCCGAACACGATCCTCATCAACCGTGACGGGCTGGTGCCGATCGACCCACGGCACGAGTTCAAGTTGTTCTTCGGCTACCAGATTCCCAGGATCGAAGTCGGGGCTGAACACTGTATATCGCAGCGTGAGCGGCGTCAAACCTATACGCCGTTCCAGCGAATCACGGCGGCAACGATTGACTGGACAGCGTACGCAACGACGTGTTCGATCGAGCCGCAGATGGGCAGCTATCGAAACGACAGGCTGAACATCGTCGACTCTGCGACTCGAGAAGGTTTTCAGCGCCGGTTCAACCGGTTTGGTGTCTACGTCGACATGGAGAACCTCTTCAACGTCGGGACGGTTACACGCGCAGAATCGCTACCCGAGCGCGGCGATCTCGGGGAATACGGTGCTCTTCGGCGGCGCGACCGCTGTCACGGCGGCCCGCCAAGTCACGTTCGGCGCGCGCTGGTCGTTCTAGCCTTCACTCCGTTGTGAATGAAACGCCCCTGGGACTCCCAGGGGCGTTTCTGTGTACGACTCCCGACAATCCGGGTTGGTGAGATCCACGTCATCAGGCGGTTACTGCGGGCGTGCAAGCGCGGCGCGCGTCGGCAGTAGAGTAATCACATGCCCCCGAAGGCGGCGATGCCCCCCGGCACCGCCGACGCCCTTCGCATCGTGATGGTCGCTTCGGAAGCCCAGCCGTTCTCCAAGACCGGAGGGCTGGCCGACGTCACGACATCGCTCTCTCGGGCCCTGGGACGTCTCGGCCAGGACGTGACGGTCTTCACACCACGGTATCGCGGCGTCGAAGGGGGCACTGGAGCTCCGCTTCGCATTCGTGGGTTTGTTTCCGAGCGCTGGTTCGAGGCGCATCTGCACGAGGTGCCGATTGGGCCTGGCGCGCGCGTGATGCTCGTTGATTGTCCGCCGTTCTACGACCGCGCCGGCATCTACAACGAGAACGGCGTGGACTACATGGACAACCCGACGCGCTTCGCGTTCCTGTCGATTGCCGCGCTCGAGTGGGCGGCCACGCAACGGGCGGCGCCGTCCATCTTTCACGGGCACGACTGGCAGGCAGGATTGCTCGCCGCGTACGGTCGCGCCATCCCCAGCGTCTTCACCATTCACAACCTGGCGTACCAGGGCGTGTTCGACAAGTCGTGGGTGCCGCGACTGGGACTGAACTGGCGAGGACTTCTCGGTGGGGGGATTCGAGTTCTGGGATCACCTCAGCTTCCTGAAAGCGGGCGTGATGTTCAGCGACGCTGCTGACGACCGTGAGCCCCACCTACGCGGAGGAGATTCAGCGCTCCGGAGTACGGCTATGGCTTCGAAGGCGTGATGCGATTGCGCGCGCCGACGCACTAGTCGGCATCCTCAACGGCATCGACGTCGACGAGTGGGACCCGGCGCGCGATCGATTTCTGCCGACACCGTTCGATGCAGAAAATCTGGACGCCAAGACGCGACGCCAAACGCGCCCTGCTGCGAGCAATTCGGATTGCCGTCGGACGCGGCGGCACTGAAGCGGCCGGTCATCGGCATGGTGTCGCGGCTGGTCGACCAGAAGGGGCTCGATCTGATCGAGGCGTTGTCGGCGGAGCTGCCACGGCTCGACGCCGCCTTCACGATTGTCGGCTCGGGCGATCCGCGCTACGAGTCGATGTGGCATTCGCTTTCGGCCGCCTTCCCGGATCGCATTTCCGCCTTCATCGGATTCAACGAGGCGCGCGCGCACCTCGTCGAGGGCGGGGCGGACATGTTTCTCATGCCGTCGCGCTTCGAGCCCTGTGGCTTGAACCAGATGTACAGCATGCGGTACGGGACGGTGCCCATCGTTCGCGCGGTCGGCGGGTTGGTCGACTCGGTGCGTCCGTACAACCCGAAGAACGGTCAGGGCACCGGCTTTCTGTTCAGCGATTACTCGCCGGCCGCTCTTCGCGACGCCATCCTTCGGGCGATCGCCGGCTATCATCAGCCGCGAAGCTGGAGGCGCTTGCAGATCGAATGGCATGAAGAAAGACTTCTCCTGGGACCGCTCGGCGGCTGAATACCTAAAGGTGTATAAAAGAGTGATCGCCGCTCGACGGAAGACCGGATCTTCGGGGGTCTCCCGCGCTACCCGATCCACGGGCTCCGGCATCTAACGGGTGAGGCACTCATATATGGCTTCTGAGAAGGTCAAGACGTTTACGGACGCGGATTTCGAGGTGTCGACGAAAGTCGGCGTGGTGTTGGTGGATTTCTGGGCGCCGTGGTGCGCTCCGTGCCGGCGTTTGGCGCCAACCGTTGATCAGCTGGCCGATGAATACAACGGCCGTCTGACGGTGGCGAAGGTCAACATTGACGAAAACCCAGTGACGCCCAACCGGTTCTTCATTCGCGGGATCCCGACGCTGCTGTTGTTCAAGAACGGCGAGTTGAAGGAAACCGTGGTCGGTCTTGCCGCAAAAGACGATCTCGTGCGCGTCATCGATAAGCACGTGAACGGATAGGGCATGACGAGCTATCAGTGACGCAGTTGTCAGTTCACAGGGCACATCGGTTCTTGACTGGTCACTGGCGAGCTCGAAGCTCTACGCATTCCACCATGTCCGCATCATCAAGTCACCATCATCGGGACCGGCCCTGCCGGACTCACGGCCGCGCTGTACGCTGGCCGCGCCAATCTCAAGCCGCTTGTCATCGAAGGCATCGAGAAGGGCGGCCAGTTGATGCTCACGACGGCCGTCGACAACTATCCGGGCTTTCGCGACGGCATCATGGGCCCGGATCTGATGGAAGAAATGCGGCTGCAGGCCGAACGATTTGGCGCCACGTTCGTTGCACGGCGACGTCGACCACGCTGGATTTGTCGCAGCGCCCGTTCCGCATTGCCGTCGGGAAGACCGAGTACCTCGACCGACGCACTGATCCTTGCGACCGGTGCTTCCGCGAAGTGGCTCGACCTTGGCGTCGACAAGCAGCTCTCTGGACGCGGTGTCTCGACCTGTGCCACCTGCGATGGTTTCTTTTTCAAGGGAAGGGCAGTTGCCATCGTCGGCGGCGGCGACACCGCCATGGAAGAAGCGATCTACTTGTCGAAGCTGGCCTCGTCGGTCACCGTGATTCACCGCCGCGACACGCTGCGCGCGTCGAAGGTGATGCAGGACAAGGCCTTCTCGCATCCCCAACATTCAGTTCATCTGGAACACCGAAGTCGTCGATATCAAGGATCCGGTCAAAGGCGAGGTGACGAGCCTCGTTCTGCACAACCTGCTGACCGGCGGACGCAGCGATTTGCCCATCGACGGTGTTTTCATTGCCATCGGGCACACGCCGAACACGAAGCTCGTCGAAGGTCAACTGCAGTTGAACGCGGGCGGCTACGTCGTGACGCACGGCGGCACGCGCACGAGCGTGCCCGGGGTGTTCGCCGCCGGCGACGTGCAGGACCACGTCTACCGGCAAGCCGTTACGGCCGCGGGGACCGGCTGCATGGCGGCGATCGATGCGGAGCGCTTTTTGTCAGGACTCGCGCACGAGACGCCGGTCGAGACGGCCCACGCATAGCTGAAACAAACAGGCCACAGAGACACGGAGTCTCAGAGATTACAGGCTAGAGATCCTCGAATCTCTGAGTCTCTGTGCCTCTGAGGCTGTCCGTGGTTCAGTCGATCCAGCCGCCTCCCACGCACCACATCTCCCTGATAGAAGACGACCGCCTGTCCCGGAGTGATCGCACTCTGAGGCTCGTCGAACACGAGTTCGGCGCGCGCTGAATCGATCGCCCGGACACGCGCCGGCGCGGCGATGTGGCGATGCCTGATCTGGGCGTCAACCGACGTCCAGTCGGTTGCGGGTCGACCCGAAACCCAGTTGACCTGAGAAGCGGTGAGCGTCGTTCGACCGAGCGCGGCGCGCGGGCCGACGACAACTTCCCCCGTCTCTGGTCGAATCGCCAGGACATAGAGCGGTTCACTGGCGGAGAGTCCGAGGCCCTTGCGCTGACCAATCGTGAACCGATGAACGCCCGCGTGCGAACCGACGACCTCGCCTGATCGATCCACGAGGGCCCCGGGTCGCGTGAGCTCAGGCGCTGCGCGCTCGATGAACGCGGCGTAGTCGCCATCAGGGATGAAACAGATCTCCTGGCTATCCGGCTTCGCTGCGACGCGGAGCTGGAGGCGTCTTGCGTGCTCGCGGACGGCGGCCTTGTCGAGATGCCCGACCGGAAACCAGGCTCGCGCGAGTTGCTGCTGCGTCAGCGAGAAGAGAAAGTAGGTCTGATCCTTCGCCTCGTCTGCCCCGCGGCGTAACACGAAGGTCCCGTCCGCCGCGCGGTCCACGCGTGCGTAGTGCCCGGTGGCGAGGCCGTCGGCGCCGAAGCCCAGCGAGCGCTCGAGCAGCGTCGAGAACTTCAGGTCGGCGTTGCAATGGGCACACGGGATGGGAGTTCGGCCGGCTGGTGTACTCGCGAATAAAGTTCGACACGACCTGCTCGTCGAATCGATTCTCGAAATTCACGATGTAGTGGGGAATCCCGAGCGCCGAGGCGACGCGCCGAGCGTCGTAGAGATCGTCGATGGTGCAGCAGGTCCCGAATCCGGTTTGCCCCTCGCTCTGATCGTAGAGCTGCATCGACACACCGATGACGTCATGACCCTGCTCGGCGAGCAGCGCCGCGGCCACGGAAGAATCCACGCCGCCGGACATTGCGACGACTATGCGCATTGAAGCTCTAACAACAGGGCCTCAGAGACACAGAGACTCAGAGCCAGCCTTGTCTCTTGCTTACTTACCTCTGTGCCTCTGAGTCTCTGAGGCTTCAAGAGTGATTACTTCCGCCCGCCGACCGTCGACAGGCTTCTGAGTTTCTCTACCAGCGGCGGCAGCACCCGGATGACGCGATCGATGTCCGCCTCGGTGTTGCTCTCCCCCAGGCTGAATCGAATCGAGCTCAACGTCCGGGCATGGGGGAGTCCCATCGCCTTGAGCACATGCGACGGCTCCAGCGTCCCCGACGAGCAGGCGGACCCCGAGGAGACCGCGATTCCTTCGAGGTCGAGGCCGATCAGCAGCGACTCCGACTCGATCCGCGCGAAGCTGATGTTCGTGGTATTTGGCACCCGTGGCTCGGCGGCCCCATTGCGTTCGGCCCCCGACACGGCCGCCAGGATCCCGGATTCGAGGCGGTCTCGCAGCCCCCCCAGGCGCACGGCCTCGGCAGCCATCTTGCGGGTCGCCCGGTCGGCGGCTGCGCCAAGACCCACGATTGCTGGGACATTTTCGGTGCCCGCGCGGCGATTCCGCTCCTGACGGCCCCCCGTCATGAAGGGCAGGAGCCGGACCGATTTTCGCACCCATAAGGCGCCGATCCCCTTGGGGCCATAGAACTTGTGCCCAGAGACCGATAAGCAGATCGACGCCCATTGCCCGGACGTCGATGGGCATTTTGCCGGCCGTTTGGACCGCATCGGTATGCACCAGCGCCCCGTGCGCCTTGGCGATACTCGCGAGTTCGGCGACCGGCTGCACGGTCCCTATCTCGTTATTGGCGTGCATGACCGATACAACAGCCGTGTTAGTCAGTGATCACCTCGCGCAAGCTGTCGGGACGAACGATGCCGCTCTGGTCGACGGGCAAGAGCGTCACGTGCCATCCGCGGCGAGCCAGCGCCTTCAGCGTATTGAGCACGGCTTCGTGCTCAATCGCGGAGGCAATCAGATGACGTCGACCGGTCGGCTCCAGGGCTTCGGCTGCGCCGCGAAGAGCGAAGTTGTCGCCTTCGGTGCCTCCGGCGGTAAACACAATCTCCGAGGCGTCGGCCCCGATCAGGGCGGCGACCTGACTCCGGGCGTCATCGACGCCGGCCTTGGCCTGCTGGCCGAAGTGGTGAACGCTCGACGCGTTGCCCCACAGCTCCCGAACCGCCCGGTCCATCCGGTCGGCGACGTCGGGGGCGACCGGGGTGGTCGCGTTGTGATCGAGATAGACACGGCTCACCGTGTGTCGATCGTAGCATTCCTGCTAACCCCCAGCAATCTAAGGGGTAGACAATGTTCAGCGGGCCTCCGTATACTGGCCGTCGCTTTGGAATCGAGACCCACTTCCCCGGGTTTCCTCAGTAACCCTCAGACGGACTTCATCCAGCAGAGGGGGAGGATTTTCAGCAATGTGGAAGCGTGATGAGTCGGTCAAGCCGACACCCCCACCGGCTCCAGGTTCGGCAGCGCCTCCGGTCACGACGCCGCCGGATACGCCGGCGCCGCGATCAACGACAGATGTGCGCGCGCCGCAGATTGAGAGGGACAAGGTGAATATCGGCAAGTCAGTTGTCATCAAGGGCGAGTTGAGTGGCAGCGAGGATCTGACAATTGAAGGACACGTTGAAGGTAAGATTCAGCTGCGTGAGAACGTGCTGACCATCGGGCCCAATGGCAAGATTAAGGCCGAGGTATTCTCAAAGGCCGTGATCGTGCTCGGGGAGGTCGTCGGGAATGTCACGGCATCGGAGAAGGTCGACATCCGCGACAACGGGTCGGTGGATGGGGACATCGTCTCGCCGCGCGTGGCCATCGCCGAGGGCGCGCACTTCCGCGGCAGCGTAGACATGCAGCGTGGCGGCAAGCCTGGGATGTCGGCGCCCAAGCCGGCCGCTCAGGGCGCACCCGCTCCTCAGGCTGCCCCGACCGGGCAGAAGGTGAGCGCATAAGTCAGAACCGATGTCTGGAGCGACGCGCTCACTTACGGATCTGTTCTCGATCTTCGGCGGGCGGCGCGCGTCGGCTTCAGACGCCGCTGCCTCCGAGGCCGTCGTGTCGGCACACGAGCCGACCTATCCCACCAAAGCGCTCACAAAGTTTCTGAAGCTGCTGAAGGCGCGCGAGAACCCCGCCCTCATCGATCTCGGGCCCGTCGTGGGCGCCAATGTCACCTTTTTCGGGGAGCAGCTCGGCTGCCGCATCCGCGTGGAGGATCTCGCGGTCGATATCGAGCGCCACGTGAAGGATGGCAAGGTCGACGAGCTGCCGAAATTTCTTGCGACCCGTTTTTCACAGGCGGCCGACAGCGTTGACGGCATCCTCTGCTGGGATGTGCTGGATTTTCTCGACCCGCCGGCCGCGACGGCGTTGGCCCGGTCGCTCACGCACATCCTTCGGCCGGATGGGGCGCTGCTTGGTTTTTTCAGCACCGCCGAAGGCCGCAACCACGTCTACACGAAGTACATCGTCCACGACGACACGACCCTCCGCTACCGAACGTATCCGGCCGCCCGAGCGCGTCAGCGAAGCCTGCTCAATCGCGACATCATCAGAATGTTCGAAGGGCTGCGCGTGACCGAGTCCTTCCTGATGAAGAACAACGTCCGCGAGATTCTGTTCCGCAAGCCAGCCTACCTCTCCAATCAGTGATCAGTGATCAGTGATCAGTGGCCAGTGGCCGGTGGCCAGTGGTCCGATGGCTGTTCAGTAGTCAGAGATGCTGCATGGAGGTATGCTGCGCCTGATCACTGATCACTGACCACTGACCACTGACGATGAGGCCGGTTGTAGCGCTGCTGTCGGACTTCGGTACCCGCGATCACTACGCGGGCACGATGAAGGCCGTGGTGCTCGGCGTGTGTCCCGAGGTGACGTTGGTGGACATCGGGCACGAGATTGCCCCACACGATGTGCTGGGGGGCGCACTCGAGCTTGCGGCCTGCTATCGATTCTTTCCGATCGGCACGGTGTTCCTGGTCGTCGTCGACCCCGGTGTGGGCTCGAGCCGCCGAGGGCTGGCGGCCGATACCGGCGACTACCGTTTCGTTGCGCCCGACAATGGCGTGCTGACGGGCGTGTTTCGAGCCACGCCGCCGAAGCGCGTGGTCGAACTGACTCAACGGAAGTTCGCGCGGGCCACGGTGAGCCGCACGTTTGAAGGTCGAGACCGCTTTGCTCCCGCCGCCGGTTGGCTGGCCAAAGGCACCGCGCTCGCGTCATTCGGTCGGTCGATCACGGACTACCAGCTGCTGGACATTCCCACGCCGGTGGTCGAGGACGGGGAGATCAAAGGCGAGATTCTCATCGTCGATCGATTTGGCAACCTCATCTCGAATATCGATCGCGCCACGTTCGAACGGCTGTCGAATGCCGGTGGCATCACCGTGCGCGTCGGCGTTCACGATGTCGTCCGAATCGTCGCGACCTATGCCGAGGCGCCGCCCGACGCGTTGTGCGCCCTGTTCGGCAGCACCGATCACCTGGAGGTCGCCGTCAATGGCGGCAACGCCGCCGAGCGCCTCGGCGTGGGCCGAGGTACGCCGGTGTCGGTGCGAAGGGAGGAGGTGGCACCACAGACACCCTAGGCACATCCGGCACCCAAGGCACCCTGTAGTACCATCATCGGCCGCCATGCTTAACTTTCGACCTCACCGAGGACCATCGCCTGCTCGAGCAGAGCATCCGAGAGTGGGGCGCGCGCGAAGTCGCCCCAAGATTCGCGAGCTCGACCGCGCGCACAAGTTCGACAAGAGTCTCATCATCGGCGGCATGAAGAAGCTCGGTCTCCTGGGCATCTCAGTGCCGCCGCAGTACGGTGGCGCGGGGATGGACTACATTTCGCTGGGCCTTGCCAGCGAGGAGCTCGAGTACGTCGACACGTCGCTGCGGGTCATCATGTCGGTCCATGCGGGACTCAACTGTCTGTCGCTTCTCACGTGGGGCACCGAGGACCAAAAGAAGCGGTATCTCGTGCCTCAGGCCCAGGGAGACAAGCTGGCGACCTACGGCCTGACCGAGCCGGCCGCCGGGAGCGACGCGCGCGGCATCCAGACCACGGCGGTGAAGAAAGGCGACCGCTGGATCCTGAACGGCGAAAAGATGTGGATTTCGCTGGGCGACGTGGCCGACAACTTTCTGGTGTTCGCCTGGTCGGATGCCGAAAAGAAGAAGCAGCGCGACCCGTCGGGCATCAGCTGCTTCATCCTCGAGCGCGCGTTCAAAGGCTTTTCGAGCGGAACGCTCAAGGAGAAGTGGGGCATTCTGGCCGGCAACACCGGCTTCTTCAAGATGGACGACGTCGAAGTGCCGGCCGAGAATCTTCTGGGGCGCGAGGGCGAGGGCTTTAAGATCGCGATGTTTGCCCTCGACCAGGGTCGCTACACCGTCGCCGCCGGGGCGACCGGACTGATTCGTGCGTGTCGCGATGCGAGTGCGAAATACGCCCTCGAGCGGAGGACGTTCGGTCAGCGAATCGGCGAGCATCAGCTCGTGAAGGAGATGATTGCCCGCATGGAGGCCGATTATCAGATCGCCCGTCTCTTGTGGATGCGATCAGGCTGGCTGAAGAACGAAGGTCAGCGCAACACACGCGAGACGAGCTTGGCGAAGTGGTATGCCACCGTGGCGTCGGAGACCGCCGCCGGGAACGCCGTGCAAGTTCATGGCGCCAACGGATACTCCGACGAGTACCCCGTGGGCCGTTACTATCGAAACTGCAAGGGCGCCGTCATTTACGAAGGTACGCGCGAGATTCATACGGTCATGCAGGCCGACTATGTGCTCGGTTTCCGGCAGGACAAGCCGCTGCGGTGCGAACTGCCGAAGTACGGCAACTGAAGGCGGGCAGGGCAGCCCCACCAGACCGACCAGACTGAGAGGAGACGATGCGAACCGAAACCAGCGTCCTCAACAAGCCACTGCGAAAGACGATGGAGTCGGATCTCTCCCTCGAGTTTCTGCGCGTCGTGGAACAGGCGGCGGTCGCGTGCGCGCACACGATGGGCCAGGGGGATCGCCACCTGTCGGACCAGGTCGCCGTCGAGGCGATGCGCAAGGAACTCGACACCGTTCCCATCGACGGCACGATCGTCATCGGTGAGGGTGAGCGGGACGAAGCGCCGATGCTCTTTATCGGCGAGAAGGTCGGCATGGCGCACCATCCCAACGGGACTACGACGCGCCAGTTCGACATCGTCGATATCGCGGTCGATCCGCTCGAGGGCACGAATCTGTGCGCGACCGGTGAGCCCAATGCGGTCGCCGTCCTCGCCGCGTCCGAGCAGGGCGGCCTGCTCCATGCGCCTGACGTCTACATGGAGAAGCTCGTGGTGGGGCCCAGCTCCAAGCACATGGTGGATCTCGATGCGCCAGTG
The DNA here is from genome assembly GCA_963802675.1 of uncultured Acidobacteriota bacterium. Lineage (GTDB taxonomy): Bacteria > Acidobacteriota > Vicinamibacteria > Vicinamibacterales > UBA2999 > JACCSI01. Next base: position 226,027 of record CAWDJL010000008.1, on the reverse strand, counting down.
CGCGAGAACCTGCGGGCGATTGCGCGCAGCCTCGGACGTCAGGTGGACGAGCTCACGGTCGTCGTCCTGGATCGTCCTCGGCACGAGAAGCTGATCGCCGACATCCGCGTCACCGGCGCGAGGATACGACTGATTGGCGACGGCGACCTGTCGGCGGGCATCGCCGCGGCGGTCTCGGGAAGCGGCGTCCACGCGGTCATGGGAACGGGCGGCGCTCCCGAAGGCGTGCTCACGGCCGCCGCCATGCGATGTTTGAACGGCGAAATCTTCGCTCGACTCGTTCTCACGAAGCCCGAGCACGAAGAGCGCGCGCGTGCGATGGGGATTACCGACGTCAAGCGCGTGTTCAAGTCGCAAGACCTGGCGTCGGGGCGAGACGTCATCTTTGCAGCCGCCGGCGTGACCGATGGCACCCTGATGAAGGGCGTACGGTTTTTTGGTGATGGCATTCGAACCAGCTCGCTCATCATGCAGACGACGCCTCACCGGATTCGATTCATCGATAGCATCCAGGTGTATCCGGGACCGGCAGTGAAGATTCGCTTCTGAGCAGCCAAAGGCCCTGCCAGTGCAATCGGCAGAGCCTTCGTCTGCTGGCTATGTCTTTTGGCGCGCTCCGCGCGCAGTGATGGGATGCTGAGCGAGCCCGACCAATCGCCGGACGAGGCGACGACCAGCCTCGCCCCTTCGCTCACCGACGCCCAGCGTCGCCGCAACGTGTTGGTCGCGACGGCGACCGGCTTCATGGGATTTGCGGGCTTCACGGTCGTGATGCCCTTCCTGCCGCTATACATCCGCGAGCTCGGCGTCCGTGACGTCGGTGAGATCGCACTCTGGAGCGGCCTTACGCTCGGTGCCACACCAGCCATTACCGCCATCAGCGCGCCGCTCTGGGGGCGAGTCGGTGATCGCTACGGCAGCAAGCTCCTCGTGATCCGTTCGCTGGCCGCCTTTGTGCTCACGAAGGCCGCGATGGCGTTTGTCACCGCGCCGTGGCAACTCGTCGCCCTTCGCGGGCTGCTCGGCGTGTTCGCCGGCTATGGCGCGCTGACGATGTCGATGGCAGCGGAGTCGGTGCCGCGCGACCGAATGGCCGCGCGCGATTGGCTTCGTCCAGATGGGGCAGCGCCTCGGGCCCGCCGTGGGTCCACTGGTTGGCGGGATTGTGGCGCCCCTCGTCGGCTTGCGACGGTCCTTCCTGGTCACCGCCGGCTTCTATCTCGTCGCCCTTCTGATGATGGCGATTTTCTACCGCGAGCCCCGTACCCGGCGCGCTCGCCCAGCGGTGCGCAGCCTCGGGTCGGTGTTCCGCGAGCTCGCGCGCACGCCGGGTTTCGTCCTGATCCTCGCCGTGATCTTCGGGTTGCAGACGGTTGATCGCAGCTTCAGTCCCATCTTGCCGCTGTTCGTCGAACAGCTCGGTGTGCCGCCCGAGCGGGTCACGACGCTTGCCGGTGTCCTGTTTTCGCTGATCGCCGTGTGCGCGGCGATCGGTCACCACGTGGCGGGCGCCTTGATCGCGCGCTACTCGGCTCGCACCATCATGACCACCGTGTCCGCAACGACGGCCGCTGCGCTCGTGGTCATCGTGGCTGTGCCTGCGCTGTGGACGCTGACGCTCGCTTTGATCGTGGCCAGCCTCGGGATTGGCGTGGCCATGACGGCCGCCTACACGTTGGCCGGGGCGCTCTTGCCCGCCGACGCGCACGTCACGGGGTTCGGGCTCATGACCACGGCGTCGCTGGTTGGTCTGGCGTTCAGTCCCGTGCTGGCCGGCATCGTGGGCAACTCTGGTCTCAGCGTCGTGTTTGTCGTGGATGTCGTGCTGATGGTCGGCCTGGGAGCGGCGATCCTAAGTTCCAGGGTTCCAGCGTTCCAAGGTTCCAGAGTTCGATCGTTCCAAGGTTCAGACATCGAACCCTAGGAACCCTGGAACCGTGGAACCTTGGAACCTAGAGAATGATTCGCTTCCTGACGGCGTAGAGGACGATTTCGGCGGTGTTGTGCAGATTGAGCTTCTGCATCAGATTCGCGCGATGGGTCTCGACCGTGGAGACGCCGACATCGAGGAGCGCGGCCACTTCTTTGTTCGAGCGACCTTCCGCCAGTAGTTGCAGTACTTCCTTTTCCCGATCGGTCAGCAGGTGATAGGAGTCGGTCAGCCCGCGCGCTTGTAACTGCCGCACGTAGTCCTCGATCAGCACGCCGGTGACGGTCGGGCTGAAGAAGGGCTTCCCGCTGGCGACCGCGCGAAGCGCCGGCAGCAGATCTTCGTCGGTGGCATCCTTCAGCAAGTAGGCACGTGCGCCGGCGGCCAGAGCACGAATGATGTAGGACTCGTCGGCGTGCATGCTCAGGATGATCACGCTCGGCGGGCGGGACTGCTTCTGGACTCGCTCGGCGACCTCGATCCCGTTCAACTTCGGCATCCCGACATCCAGAATGATCGCGTCGGGCTGATGCTCCTCCGAGAGTCGGAGCGCCTCGAGGCCATCGGCGGCTTCGGCAACCACCTTGAATCCGGGCTGCGATTCGATCAGACTGCGAAGTCCGCGCCGGACGATCGCGTGATCGTCAGCCAGCAGAACGCGCAAGGGTGGGCTCCAGGGTCAGAGGCAGCCAGATGGCAAGCGTCGCTCCCTGGCCAGACGCGCTGTTCAGGGCGACGGTGCCTCCCAGCTCACGAACGCGCTCCTCGATGCCGCGAAGCCCAAAGCCTGATCGACGGCGGCTGGGATCCAATCCGACACCGTTGTCGCGCACGGACACTTCGATGGCATCGCCCTGTGCATGGACCCCGACGCTGATGTGGCCCGCGTGCGCATGGCGGACACAGTTGGTCAACGATTCCTGAACCACGCGATAGATGCACGTGCGATGCTGGTCGCTCAGTGCTTCGAGCGGGCCCGTCATCGACAGTTCGACCGGTACGTTGGACCGACGCGTAAAGTCACGCGCCAGCCATTCGAGCGCCGGCTCGAGGCCGAGGTCATCGAGCATGCTCGGACGCAGGCCAAGCGCCAGGTCGCGCACGGTGTGCACCATGTCGTCCACGAGGTTGCGACACTCCCCGACGGTCGAGCGCAAGCGCAGGGTTGGGTCGGCATGACTCCGCTCGAGCCGGCCGAGCTCCATGCGGAGCGCCGTGAGCGTCTGCCCGACGTGATCGTGCAATTCGCGCGACAGCTTGCGCCGCTCCTCTTCCTGCGCGGCGACGAGCTGTTGCGAAAGCTCGCGCATCTGGTGCTCGGCTTCGTGCGCGAGTTCCTTCTGCTTGGCCGATCGCCTCTCGAGGATGCGCAGACGCACGACCACGGGAATCGCCAGCAACAACCCGAACAGGAGGCTCCGCCACAGCAGGGTGTACAGCTCGGTGCCGAACGCCGCCTGCTGGCGCGTGACCTCGGCTCGTTGCGCGGATAGGTTCGCGTCGTTGAGCTCTTCGATTTCCTGGGCGATCGCCAGCACGGCTTCGCGGCGCGGCAACACCTCTTGGCGCAGGAAGCTGGCGCTGCGATTGATTTTCTCGACGATGGTCCAGTCGAAGAGCGGCTCGAACCCCTCCCAGTAGTCGTGCAAATTCGCTTCGAGACTCTGGATGCGGCTGTCGTCTTCGCCGCGCGCCCGCGCGATCGCGAGCAGCTCGGCGAGCGTGGCCCGGTTCATTTCTCGCAGTGCCTGAGAGCCGCTGACGGTATTCGGGCGCGCGCTCACGGACATTGTCGAGCAGATAATCGCGGACGTAGATGCCCGACAAGTGCACGTCGCCGCGGAGTTGGCGAAGATTCGTCTCGACCGCGCGATGGTGCGTGTTCAGCTGATCGAGCTGCGTGTAGATTTCCTGAGCCCGTCGCGACGCCGTCGAGACGGAGATCACGACCAGAAGCAGGAGCCCGGCCAGGCCGACGGCGGCCAGCGGCCACGTGCGAAACCTCATCGCTCCGAGTCTCCTCGCATCCTACGTCAAGGGTAAACGGTCCAGCCCGCGTGTGACATCCCGTGAAGGGGGGAGCAATGCCCGAGGTTCGAGCCTCGGCGGCGCTCTCCGGTCGAAAAACGTCTGGACTCCCCCGTCGACCGGATTCTCAGGTCGCCCCTCCGACAGTCTACTGGGGGGCATGCCCGCCGCACCACCTGAGCTTATCGTCCTGGCCAATCGCGAACCGTACCGGCACGAGGAGCGCGACGGGCGCCTGGTAGTCGAGCGATCGGCCTCCGGGGTGGTGAACGCCGTGGAGCCGCTCCTGATGAAGCACTCCGGCGTCTGGGTGGCTGAGGGCGTCGGCGAGGCGGATCGCCTCGAGGCGACCGACCGCGAGGGGCTCGGCGTGCCGCCTGATGCCCCGCGCTATCGCTTGCGCCGCGTGTGGCTCTCGGAAGTCGAGCAGCACGGCTACTATGCTGGCTTCTCCAACGGAGCCCTCTGGCCGCTGTGCCATCGCACATCCGTCGAACCGGCCTTTTACCCCACGCAGTTTCACGCCTACGAGCTCGTCAATCGTCGTTTTGCGGATGCCGTCGCCGAAGAAGCGACTGGCGCGGCGCCCGTGGTCCTGGTGCAGGACTATCACTTCGCGTTGGCGCCGCTCTTCATTCGCCGTCAGTTGCCCCAGAGCCGGATTGCGACGTTCTGGCATATTCCGTGGCCGCGGCCTGAAACGTTTGCGCTGTGCCCCTGGAGCCGCACGCTCCTCGAAGGACTGCTGGGCAGCACGAGCATCGGGCTACAAACTTCGGTGGATCGCGACCACTTTCTGGCTTCCGTCGAGCAACTGCTGCACGCCGACGTCGACCACGACGAAGACATTGTGACCTACAAGGGACGGCGCGTGGCGGTCGGTGTGTTTCCCGCCTCGATCGAGTGGCCCGGTCAGTGGGCCACTGAATCGTTGCCAGTGAGCACCTGCCGAACCGGTGTGCGCGAGCAGCTCGGATTGGAGAGGAATGCGCTCCTCGGCGTGGGCGTTGACCGACTCGATTACACCAAGGGCATCGAGCAGAAGTTCCTGGCAGTCGAATGGCTCCTGGAACGGCGTCCCGATCTCGTCGGTCGATTCTTCTTCGTTCAGCTTGCCGAACCCAGCCGAGAATCGCTCCCGCCCTATCGCCATACGAGAGCTCGTGTGCTGGAGACGGCCGTGCGCATCAATCGCCGCTTCTCATGCCAAGACGAGGGCCCCATCCGGCTGCTCGAAGCGCATCACGCACCGCCAACCGTCGCACGGTTCTTCCGCGCAGCGGACTTTTGCTACGTGGGGAGCCTCCACGACGGCATGAACCTGGTGAGCAAGGAGTTCGTGTGCGCGCGAGACGACGAACGCGGCGTGCTGATCCTCAGCTCGTTTGCAGGCGCGTCGCACGAGCTGACCGACGCGCTCATCATCAATCCCTACGACTTCGATGCGGGCGCCGCGGCGATTGCCACGGCACTGACAATGGCACCACACGAGCAACGCGAGCGCATGCGCCGCCTGCGCAGCACGGTCGCACGAGCGACGGCCCAGACATGGGCGGCGCGGATTCTCGAACACGTCTCCGAATCTGCGGTGGGGATGACGGTCGACTCGCTGCGCCCCTCGTTGTCGCCAAACCTCACGGACCTGCTCACGTCTCGTCCGTTGGCGTCTTCCGATGTTTCTGCTTCCTGAAGGGGCGCTTCGACTTGTCCTCGTGAACACCTCCGGTTTGTCTGGGCAAGGGCGCGCGGGGTAAACGTGGCTTCCCGCGCGCCCTTTTTTTTGGCTTCGGCATCAGGTCACCTGTTAAGGGAAATTCAACACGAAGCACACGAAGCACACGAAGCAATCAACCTGGCTACTTCGTGTTCTTCGTGATCTTCGTGTTGCGTTTGCTCTGCTGGATCTCCGAAGCCTAAATCACCCGAAATGCAACGATCGCGATCAGCGTCGGAATCAGCGCGCTCACGGCCAGCCGCCATGGCAACACGCCACCCTCGAAGAACCGACCCAGAATCGACTGTCCCGCCGGGTTGGGCGCGTTGGCAATGACGGTCATCCCGCCACCCGTCACGGCGCCTTCGACAATTGCAATCTTCAGACTCTCGCTCAGGTCAGGAACCAGGGTGGCCAAGTACGTGATGAGCGCGTTGTCGTTGAAGGCCGTCAGGAACGTTGCCGCGAAGAACAGTGGCTCTTCCGAAAGGCTGGCGAGCACGGGCGCGATCCACCACCTCTGCAGGCCCCCATGGATGACCAGCCCCGCCAGGAAAAAACCCACCATGAGCGGTCCTTTCAGGTCGATGCGGCTCTGGTACACGGATGTGGCCTTGGCGAAGCCGAGAAAGATCAGGAAGCCGCTAACGAACAGCGCGGGATAGTGTGCATTGAGAACCGTCCACGCCATGAACATGCCGTGGACCACGACGACCCAGGCCGGCACTGGCAGTAGCGATGTCGTTGGTGAGATCGCGAGCTCGTCCTCCGGCTTCTCGACTTCGGGAACGGGCGGTCGCGTGGCGAGCGCTGCCAACTCCCGTCGGAACCAGAGAAAATACAGCGCGTTGGCAACCACGATCGACGTCGCCGCCCGCCAGCCGAAGTGCCCAATCATGAACGGCGTATCCCAGCCCCAGGGACGGGCCACCATGAGCACGGGAGGCGCGGCAAAGTGCGTCAGGGTCCCCCCGATCGAGACGTTCACAAACAGGAGCCCGAGGGTCGCATACTTCAGCCACTGACTCGGCTGCAGGTCGTAGAACTGGCGCGCCAGGAGCAGGGCGCCGATGGTCATGGCCGCCGGCTCCGTGATGAACGAACCCAGAAGTGGCGCAATCGTCAGAATGGAGAACCACCAGGCCGCCGGAGTCGCCCGGCCAAGACTTGCCACGCGCTGCATCGCGCCCTCCGCAAACACGATGATCGGCCTCGTCGACGCAAGCGCCATGATGACCACCACGAACATGGCTTCGGTGTAGTCGACCGTGTCGTTCAGGTAATGCGTGGCGGTGTCCCAGCCGCTCGAAGCCGTGAGAGCCATGACCAGGACGATGGCCCATAGTCCAAAAACGGCTTCGACCTCTCCGAGGAGATGAAGAACCTCCGCGGCGATCAGGGGTTGCGGCAGTCGGCCTTGCGCCCGCAAGCGCTCGTCATGACGCTGCTGCAGATGGTGGGCCCAAGCAGCAATGCGAGCAGCGCCGAACGTGTGCAGGATCGCAAAGAAGAAAATCGCGCTCGCCACGGCATTGAAGGGATCGACCTCGATCCGATCGCTCAGGGTCGCCAGGAGATCGGGACGCGCAGGCGGATAGGCGTCCAGTGGTGTCGGGAAGTGCGGCGGAACCATGGGTGCTTGAGCGAACACGGCGCACGATTATATGTGCCGAGCCACGCAGTGCCTGACGTTCCGTGCGTCCGAATCGGTCGCGTGGCGCGGGCTCGCACGGCAGAACGATCGCGACCTGCATGATAAAATTCTGCTGTCAACATGCCTGCTCGGCGGCTTTCGCCTGTTTCAGCTCGTTCTCGAGGCGGGCCCCGCCTCGAGCGAAACGGTACCGCCCACGTTGAGCGCGCCGCGCTCGTCGGCCTCGTGACCGGTCAAGCCCGCCGGATCGACGCGGAGCACTCGTTGGAAGAGCTCGCGGGTCTGGCCGAGGCTGCGGGTGCGCTCGTCACCCTGCGCGTGCTGCAGGAGCGGCCCAAGCCGGACCCCGGAACGTTCCTCGGCCGCGGAAAAGTCGAGCTTCTCGCCCGCGCGGCCGCGGAGGCCGATGTCGACGTCGTGATCTTCGACAACGAGCTCTCGCCGGCGCAGCTGCGCGACCTGCAGGATCGGCTGGCGCTCAAAGTCGTCGATCGCACGCAGTTGATCCTCGACATCTTCGCGCGCCGCGCCAGGACGCGCGAGGGCAAGCTTCAAGTCGAGTTGGCGCAGTTGAAGTACTTGTTGCCGCGGCTGGTCGGCGCGGGTATCGAACTGTCGCGACTCGGCGGTGGCATCGGCACGCGTGGTCCAGGTGAGACGAAGTTGGAGACCGATCGCCGACGTATCAGAACGCGACTCCACGTTCTCCAACAGGAAATCGACGCCGTGCGCCAGCGCCGAGCCCAGCTCCGCGAACGACGACAGAAGACGGCCGTGCCAACCGTCGCTCTGGTCGGCTATACCAACGCCGGCAAGACCACGCTGTTCAACCGGCTGACGCGATCGGACGCGGTCGCATCAGATGCACTGTTCGTGACACTGGATCCCCTCGTTCGCCGGGTGCGTCTGCCGGACCAGCGCGAGTTGCTGCTGTCAGACACGGTCGGGTTCATCGATCGACTGCCACATGCGCTGATCGCGGCGTTCCGGGCGACGCTGGAAGAAACGGCCGAAGCCGATCTGGTGCTTCACGTGATCGACGCGGCGTCCCCCGAACGTGAGCGCCAAATCGCGGCGGTCAATCGAGTCCTCGAGGAGGTGGGTGCCACCGAGGTCGAGCGCATCGAAGTCTTCAACAAGGTCGACTTGTTGACGCTCGACGAACGCCGCCGGCTGACGGAGGCCGACCCATCCGCGGTGCTGATTTCCGCGGCGAGCGGGGTTGGCTGCGAGGATCTTTTGGAGACGGTCGCGGCGCGGCTGGCGCTCGACCAGCAGCGCGTCTCGCTGTCGCTTGACCTCCGGTCGGTTGACGACCGCGCTCGCCTGGTGTGGCTTTATCGGCACGCGCGTGTTCATAGCCAGGTCACGCAGGGCGACCAGGCCACCCTCGTAGCCGACGTGCCGCGCCGACTGCTCGACCGCATCCAAACCATCGCTCAGCCACGGGTTGCCGGAGGTCGCCGTGCGTAAGCAGCCCGTGGTGAACGTAGCGGCGGCATTCGGGGGCCCCCCAGCGTGTGTAGTCCACACGCTGGGGACCCCGTTCGGCCGCCGATGCATCGCCCCACCCCACCGCGCAGAGTCCGCGCGGCGGGGGCCCCGGCCCGCAGGCCGCGTTGCTCCTCCCTCAAATATGGCTGGATATTCTCAGTCGTCGCGCCTTGCCCGCGGGGCGCCTCGGCGCCCTCGTCCTTCGACTTCGCTCAGGACGACCCTGAGCCTGTCGAAGGGTCGCTGCTCGCCGCTCCGTTCACCACGGGCTGCTAGGCTGAGTGCCCTGGTCGCGGTCACGGTCCTGTCAGCGTCGTGCGCCGCTCGCGCACCCGTGATGCCTCCCGCCCCGGCGTCGCCCTCGCACTCCGAGTTCCTCTACCCGACCGTGCCCCAAGGCACCGAATCGATTCAGACGACGCGAATCGAACGGGGCTGGCGCTATCTCCAGTCCGACAACCTTCGGAATGCCGAGCGCGAATTCGAGGCCGCCTTGAAGCTGCAGCCGTCGTTCTATCCGGCGGAAGCGGCGCTCGGCTATCTCGAGTTGGCCCGTCGGGATGCCAGGGATGCGGTCCCTCGATTCGATCGGGCACTCGAGACCGCGCAATCCTACGTGCCGGCGCTGGTCGGACGCGGACAGGCGCTCTTGCAGCTTGGGCGTGACGCCGACGCGCTGGCGAGCCTCGAAGCGGCGCTCGCCACGGACCCCTCACTCGGCGATCTGAAGGGACGCATCGAAGTCCTCCGGGTGCGTGCCTTGCAGGACAGCCTCGGCCGCGCAAAAGCCGCCAGCGATGCTGGTGCATGGGACGAGGCCCGCGCTGCGTATACACAGGCGATTGCCGCCTCGCCCGAGTCGGGATTTCTGTACCGCGAGCTGGGTCTCGTGGAGCAAAAGGCGGGTCAGCCGGCCGTCGCCTTGACTCACTTTCGCAAAGCCGTCGAGATCGATCCCGCCGACGCGCGATCGTGGGCGTCGATGGGGGCGGTCCTGGAGGCGACAGGGGGATGCCGAGGGCGCGTTAGCCGCCTACGAACGAGCGCGAGGGCTTGATTCAAGCGAGCCGTTGACCGAGGCCATCAATCGACTGCGCGACGCGGCGACTCTGGCTAAGCTGCCTCCCGAGTATCGCGCGATCCCGGAATCGCCCTCGGTGACACGCGCCGATGTCGCGGCGTTGATCGGCGTGCGGCTCGGGGCCCTGCTGTCGCGCTCACCGCAGCGGCAAGCGGTGGTCACCGACGCGCGTGGTCATTGGGCGCAGCAGTGGATCGTGCCGGTCGTTCGCGGCGGGGTGATGGATACCCAACCCAACTATACGTTTCAACCTGACAGCGCCGTGCGGCGCGGCGATCTGGCGCAGACGGTTTCGCGCATCCTGGATCTGATCGCCGCAAATCAGCCCGACAGCGCCAAGGGCTGGCAGGGGGTCACCGTCTCGATCGCCGACGTCAGCCCCGCGCATCTGAGCTATCCGGCAGTCTCGCAGGCGGTGGCCTCGGGTGTCATGCCGCTGGCCCAGGACGGCACGTTCCAGCTACTGCGTTCGGTGACTGGCGCGGAGATCGGGGAGGTCGTGGCCCGTCTCGAAGCGCTCGCACCGGAGCCGTGAGGCGGCTATTTTTACGGTGGCCAATCAGATCACGGTGCTGCGAATGCTGCTCATCCCGGCATTCGTGCTGCTGGTGCTCTACGGCTATTTCGGCTGGGCGCTGATTGTATTCACGATCGCGGGGGTGACCGATGCGCTCGACGGTCTCATCGCCCGATGGACGGGCCAGAAGACCGCGTTGGGCGCGTGGCTCGACCCGGCGGCGGACAAGCTCCTGCTGGTGACGACGTTCATCGTTCTGACGCTTCCCAACATCGGCCTGGTCAACAAGATTCCGGTCTGGCTCACCATTCTGATCATCAGTCGCGATATTGGCATCGTGTTGACGGTTGCCATTGTCAGCCTCGCGATCGGGCCGCGAACCTTCGTGCCGTCATTACTTGGCAAAGGCGCCACGGCGCTCTTCATCGTGACGTGCGTGGTGGTGATGTACTTCAACTACTTGGGGACGACGTCGTGGATTGTCGATGCCTTCATCTGGGCATCGCTCGTGATTACGCTGGTGTCTGGTATCGATTACGTGTTCAGGGTGGCGAAGATTATCAACCAGTAGGCCGCCGCCTCCGGCGGCGGAAGGCCGCTCTCGCTTCGCTCGGGCGGAAGGCCGGCGCTTCGCGCCGGAGGGCCGCGCGCCTTCGGCGCGAGGGGCCGCTCGCCTCACGGCTCGCGGAGGGTCTGCGTTCGCTTCGCTCACGCCGAATGGCCATTTTCGTGCAACCTTGCCGCGACTTTGCTCTGCCGCTGGTTGATCAATCCTTGAAGAGGGGCACCGACGGCTTGCAGTTTCTGTCTCAGTTCGACAAGTTCTGGGTCCCGGAGATAGCCGAGGCGCGTGCACGCATGGAGTCCGTACCCGAGCTCGCTCAACGAGCCACGCGCGATCTTCAAGAATCTGATCGAGTCCTTGCCTTTGCCACGCGCAATTCCTTCAACAATGTTTGCAGGGACGGAATAGGCCGCTCGTCGCAATTGCGAACCCAACTCGTACCGCTCGAAAGCGGGCAATCGTTGATGCGTCAGTTGATGCACGGCGACGAACAAATCGTCAGCGCGCTGCCAGGCAACAAGGTTCTCGTGCGGGAGTGACATACGGGGCCTCCTCCTGGAGCAAGGAGTGATCCTCATTCCGCGTGAGCGCAGCGAACGCGGCCCCTTCCGCGAGCCGAAGGCGAGCGGCGTTCGCGCCGAAGGCGCGCCCTCCGCACGAGCGAAGCGAGGGCGGCCTTCCGCCGAACGGAGTGAGGCGGCCCTCCGCGCGAAGCGCGGCCGGCGGCGCCGAGGGCGCCGCCTAGACCTTCGTCTTGAAGTACTCGATCGTGCTGGTCAGCCCCTGACGCAAATCGACTTTGGGCTCCCATCCGAGAATGGTGCGGGCGCGCGTGATGTCGGGTCGTCGCACCTTGGGGTCGTCGACGGGCAGCGGTTCGTAGACAATGCGGCTCTTCGCCCCGGTCATTTCGATGATGACCCGTGCAATCTCTTCGATCGTCATCTCCGCCGGGTTGCCAATGTTGATCGGGTCATTCTCGGCCGAAAGCATCAGCCGGATGATGCCGTCCACGAGATCGCTGATGTAACAGAAGCTCCGCGTCTGACGACCGTCTCCGAAGACGGTGACATCCTCGTTGCGCAGGGCCTGCGAGATGAACGCCGGCACGGCACGGCCATCATGGATTCGCATGCGGGGGCCATAGGTGTTGAAGATCCGGACGATCTTCGTATCCAGCCCGTGATATCGATGGTAGGCGACCGTCATGGCTTCGCCAAATCGTTTCGCCTCGTCGTACACGCCGCGCGGCCCCACCGGGTTGACGTTGCCCCAATAGGTTTCCTTCTGCGGATGCTCGATCGGATCGCCGTAGACCTCGGACGTCGATGCGAGCACAAACGTCGCCCCTTTGGCTTTGGCCAAGCCCAGCGCCTTGTGCGTACCGAGCGCGCCGACCTTCAACGTCGGGATCGGCAACTCCAGGTAGTCGATGGGGCTCGCCGGGCTGGCCCAGTGCAGCACATAGCGCACCGGACCGGCCAGATAGATGTAGTTGGTGACGTCGTGCTTGATGAATTCAAAGTCACGATCGTGCAGATGGGCGATGTTGGCGATATCGCCGGTCAGCAGATTGTCGATGCCGACCACGGAGTACCCGCGGTCGAGAAGGGCTTCCGCCAGGTGCGACCCGATGAAACCTGCGGCTCCGGTGATGACGACGCGCTCCGATGATGCCATTGGGTGATTGGGCGAGTGAGTGGCTGGGTGATTGTATCGTGCGATTGCGTGAGTGAGTGATTTATGACGATTGGGTGATTGGTGGTTGCGCGATTGATGATTGAGCGAATCAGATCGCGTGGCGGGTGGGGAAGACGCCGCGCACGAGCGTCAGCCACATGATCTTCAGATCGAGTGAAACCGACCAGTTTTCAATGTAATAGAGGTCTGTACTCGATGCGCTTCTCGAGCGACGTGTTCCCGCGCCAGCCGTTGACCTGCGCCCAACCGGTGATACCGGCCTTGACCTTGTGACGCAGCATGTACTGCGGAATTCGATGTTTGAACTGTTCGACGAAGAACGGCCGTTCGGGGCGCGGCCCGACGATCGACATTTCCCCCTTCCACACGTTCCAGAACTGCGGCCATTCGTCGAGGTCGCGCCGGCGCAGCCACTTGCCGATCGGCGTGGCCCGCGGGTCGTCCTGATCCGACCAGATTGGCCCCGTGTGCGCCTCGGCATCCACCGGCATGGTGCGGAACTTGTACACGGTGAACTGCTTGCCATCGAGCCCCATGCGTTCCTGCTGATAGAAGGCGGGACCCGGCGAGCCGCGCTTGATGAGCCACGCAATCGCCATCATCGGCAGCGACATGACGAGCAAGGCGACCGACGAAATGGCGATGTCGAGCGCTCGCTTGACGACGGCGTTGAGCCCTTGCAGTGGAACGTCATTGAGGTTGATGACGGGAACGCCGTCCAGATCTTCGAGTCGGGCGCGAAGGGCAATGAACTGCAGCACGTCGGGGACCACCTTCACGTCGACGCCCTCACGACTCGTCGACTCGACGAGATCCAGCAGCTTCATGTGCTGCTCGAGCGGGAGCGCGACGTACAGGTGGTCAACGCGCTCACGCCGCACGATTTCGGCGGCTTCCTCGAGCCGGCCGAGCAACGGCAGGCCTCGATAACCGAGATGATCGCCGCCAGCCCGGTCGTCGATGAAACCGACAATCTGGTAGCCCAGCTCGCGATGTTCGAGCACCTTGTCAGCCACCATCCGACCAAGCTCGCCTGCCCCGGCGATCAGGATTCGCCGAAGGCCGACCCCTGCAATCCATCGCCGCTCCAGCGCTTCCCGCACCAGCTTGCGCGACAGATAGCCGAACGCGACGTTGAAGACGAGGAAGATGCCCCAACCCCACTGCGAGACCTGGTAGGCCCCGACATCGCGCTGCGCCTCAGAAGCGTAGTAGGTGCCGATGTAGAGCGTGACGACGATGCCGAGAACGGCCGCAATCACGCTACCGACGAGGACATTGAAGAAGTCGTCGACGCGCGATCGCCCACGGCGCAGTCGATAGAGTCCCTGAAAGTGGAACGCGAGCGGAACGACGACGGCGATGATCGGGAGAATGTCGAGGTACTGCTCGAGCGGGGGCTGGCCTTTAGGTGCGGGAATCAATCCGGTTTCGAACCGGACGAAATAGGCGAGGACGAACGCCACCATGCCCAACAGGGCATCGGTGACGAGGTGGAAGGCGACCAGCAGCCGGTTGTGGCGCTTTACCATCGGTGTGCGGGAGGCGCGGACATGGTGTCGTCGATAACCTCGCAGATCTCCTTCACAAACCGGTCACGGCTGAAGCGCTCGGCGTGTTGCCGAATCGCTCCGGCGTCCCATTCGCGACTCGCGGCCTGCCGCAGTCCCTCCGCCAACGCTTCGACGCCAGGTCCGACCAGCACGCCGGTCTGGCCATCGACCACGGTTTCCCGGGCACCGCCGTGACCCAGCGCGACCACCGGACGTCCACACGCCTGCGCCTCGAGTGGCACGATGCCAAAGTCTTCCTCGCCCGGTAGTATCGTCGCCGTCGTTGCGCGATAGAGATCTCGAATCTCTTCGTTGGTTCGCTTGCCCAAAAACTGCACGTCGGCATCGGCGAGCTTTTCGAGCCGCTCGCGCTCGGGTCCGTCGCCGACGATGGTCAGCGGCACTCGCGCCCGACGTGCCGCGTCGATCGCCAGTTCCACCCGCTTATAGGGAACGAGCGCCGAAACCACCAGGAACCCGTTTGATCGCGCGTGTGGCGGGGACACGTCAGGCGAGTCGACCGGTGTGTAGAACGTGGTCTCGACCGGGGGGTACACGATGGTCGATTGGCGATTATAGTACAGCCCGATCCTTCGCGCAACATACTGAGAGATAGCAAGATAGCGGTGCACCCGACCCTCGGTCGCCCGGTCCCAGCGGGCCATGGCGGCCATGAGGGGTTTGATGATCCGACGGGTCGCTGCCCCCACCCGGTCCACACCAAAGTAGGCATCGAACTGGTCCCAGGCGTAGCGCATCGGGGTCAGGCAGTAGCACAGGTGTCGCGTGCGACCCGGGACCACGACCGACTTGGCGGCGCAGTGGCTCGTACTCAGAACGAGGTCGTAGCCATCGAGATCGAACTGTTCGATGGCGATCGGGAAAAGTGGGAGGTAATGTCTGTAGAGCCGGCCCGCGAATGGCAGGTATTGAACCGGCGAGGTGCGGACAAGGCGCCGCTCGATGATCGGATCTGTCGCGCCCGGCACCTGGACCAGCGTGAAGAGATCCGCGTCGGGGAACAGCTCGCAGAAGGCAAGCAGCGCTCGCTCACCGCCGCGCATCCCCGTGAGCCAGTCGTGAATCAGCGCGACCTTCACCGTTCGAGTACGTCCATGTAGATGTGATGGATGGCGGCCACCGATTGCGCCCAAGAGAACTCGCGCGCCCGCGCGAGCCCTCGCCGTGACAACTCGAGCCGAAGCGGTTCATCGCTCACCGCGCGGCAAATTGCCTCCGCGATCGAGAGCCGATCGTACGGATCGACGAGCAGCGCCGCGTTGCCAGCCACCTCCGGCAGTGACGAGACATTGGAGGTGACGACCGGCGTACCGCACGCCATCGCTTCGAGCGGCGGCAGACCAAACCCTTCGTACAACGAGGGGAACACAAACACACGAGCGAGCCGGTAGAACCCGGCGAGCGTGTCGTGCGGCTGGAACCCGAGAAACCGCACGAACTTGTCGAGGCGATGACGATGAACGGCCTGGCGCAGGGCCGGATACTTCGAGAGATCATCGCCGATGATCACCAGGCGCAGGTCCTCGTGGCCCTTGGCTCGCACGACACCAAAAGCGTCGATCAGTCGTTCGACGTTCTTGTGCGGTTTGATATTTCCGACGTACAGAAGAAACGGGTGATCGAGTTGATAGCGCTGCCGAATCAGGTCCATCCGTTTCAGATCGGGCGGCCCGAGAAAGCGCTCGTCAATCGCGTTGTAGATCACCGCCACCTTTTCCGGGGGGATATCGAAGAAGCGCAGGATGTCCCGTTTGGATGCCTCCGAAACCGTGAGGATGCGATCGGATCGGTTGACTGCCGACCACATCATCGCCCGAGCGTACAAATGCGCCATCGACCCGGGGAGGTACTGCGGAAACATCAGGTGTATGCAGTCGTGGATGGTGACGACGGTCCGACAGCGGGTGGCGTACGGCAGAACGTAGTGGGGTTCGTGGAACAAGTGCACACGTTCCCGTACGAGGCTGAGCGGAATGCGAACCTGCTCGCTAATCGAATAAGGCCGTGCCGATTCCGGTACTGGTCGAAAGTTGGCTCCAAGCTGTCCCACCGCCTCCAGGTCGGGGGGCCGGCACAGGACCACGTACTCCGTCGTCCGATCCGCTGCCGCCAGTCCGCGCAGCACGTTGCGGATGTACGTGCCGATGCCAAAGTCGTGAAGCTTGCGCGCGTCGATCGCTATTCGCATCAGGAAACGCGCGGGGGACGCGGATGCACCGAGGTTGGCAAAGCAGCCACAGAATACTGTGGATCACACTCCCAGCACGCTATCCGGTGCTTCCGCGGAGGGATGCTTTCCCGTCAGGCGGAGATACAGGGTCAGAAGCGGCGCCCACCGAGGGTGGTGTTTGCGGTAGTAGGCCAACTGGCTGCGCCGGCGCATCGCCTCCGTGTGAGGATTACGCCTGGCAGAGCGGCCGCGATGGTGGACGACGTGGGCCTCGGGCACGAACCGAATCGTTCGCCCCAGACGTCGAAGGGACACGCACAAGTCGACGTCTTCCGTGTACATGAAATACCGCTCATCGAACAGACCAACGGCCTCGAGGTCAGCGCGGCGCGCAAGCATACACGCGCCGCTGATCCATTCCCTTTCGCCTGGCGTACAGAGCCAGCGACCGACGCGTTCTCGGACCAGCGGTGCGCCAAGACGGTAGAGGGCGCCGATCACTTTCTGCTGCAATTCGCCAAACAGGCTGATGGTCCATCCGAACGACAGCTCCGCGACGCCCCGTTCGTCGATGAGTCGAGGACCGGCCGCCGCGGCGTCGGTGTGGTCCGCCAACTCGCGCACCAGCCGTGAGATGGCACTAGCGGCAACGACGGTGTCCGGATTCAGCAGCAGGACGAGCTCGCTGGTAGACGCACGAATACCGAGGTTGTTCCCCCTCGCGAAGCCCAGGTTCGAGCCGGGCTGAATCAGTGCGACGGCGGGCCAGTCACGCGCGACCAATTGCGGAGTGCCGTCGCTCGAGCAGTTGTCCACGACGATGATGGTCATCCGTCCGATTCCGGTCGATGCGGTGAGCGATCGAAGGCAGGCCGACAGCTCCGCTTGTGAGTTGTGCGTGACGATGACGATGTCGACTGCGGTGCCGCCCGCGGGTTCGCTAGCCACCAGCCGCGTCCTCGAGAGCAGCGAGCGTGGCCGCTGACGCGCGATGCCAGTCGTAGCGGCCCAGGACCGATTCGGCGTGGCTCAGAACGGCTTGCCGCGCGGTGTCATTGGACAGGAGGTCGACGAGCGCATCGGCAAGTGCCAACGGTTGATCGGCCGTCAGTTGCACGTAACGCGCTGCCTGCCCATAGACCTCTCGAGCGACCGGCGTGTCCAGTACCGACCGGAGGGACACCGGCGGCAAGCGCTTCCAGTGGTGTCAATCCAAAACCTTCGTACTCCGACAGAAAGGCAAACACCGAGGCGCGGGCATACAGGTCGTCGAGTGCGTCATCAGTGACGTACGACCGGAGTGCGATCCGCGATTGGACCGCGGCCGGACTCGCGCGAATGAGTTGTGTCAGATCGTATGGAGGGTGCGTGCGATTCTCGCCGACGATTTCCAATCGGCTGTCGGGGACGCGACCGGCCACCGACCCGATGAACGTGGTCAGTAGCGTGTCGATATGCCGTCGGCGAAAAATCGACCCGACGAACAGGATCATGGGCTCACGGCACTGCATGATCGGCGCGCGAATCATCCCCGGCCGGCGAGTCATTCCGTGTGGCACCACCCGGACCTTCTGCGGCGGCAGACCGACGTGGCGCACGATCTCATCGCGCGAGAACTCCGAAACGGTCAGCACCACCTTGGCGCGCCGAGCGGACCATCGAGTGAGCACTCGCCGTCTCAACCCTTCGCGGGCGGGGAACCATTCTGGGTGAGCGCAGAACGACACATCGTGAATGGTCACGACGGTCGGACTGGGCGCCGTGAGCGGAAACGTATAACCTGGAGCGAACAGCACGTCGGGTCGCCACCGCGACAGCGCACGCGGCAGTTGCCATTGTTCCCAGGCCGTCCCGCCCGTGCCCGGCAGGATGTCCACCGATCGATCGAACCCCTCGGGTAATGCGGGACGCTGATGGGCGAAGAAGCGCCACTCGTGCCTCGTTGCTGGTGGACCACTGCTCCAGCAGGTCAGCAATTCAGACAAATAACGGCCAACGCCCGTCGGCTTTGCGGTGAGCTCCCGGGCATCGACCGCAATTCTCACGACGCGCGCCTCGCGCGCGCGACGACTGCTCGAGCATATGCCTCGCGCGCCGCACGCGCTGCCGCATCCCACGTATAGCGACGCGCTTGCGCGAGGCCATCGGCGATGGCCTGGCGAGCGGCGTCCGCATCGAGGAGGCGTGCGATCTCTGTGGCAAGTGCCTCCGGATCCTCCGGATCGATCGGGCGAGCGGCGTTGCCGGCCACCTCGGGCAGGGAACCCCGATTCGACACGACCACGGGCACCCCACAAGCCATGGCTTCGAGGACGGGTAAGCCGAACCCTTCCTCGAGGGACGGAAGCACAAGCACTCGCGCAGTTCGATACGCGCGTCGGCGCTCTTCCTCGGTGACGTAACCCATGACGGTCACGTGCCCGGCGAGCGGCGCCTCCGATGTGCGCTGACGCACGACTTGCTCTGAGTCCGCAATCCGTCCGACCAAGACGAGGGGCGGTACGTCGGGCCGGCGCTCACGAAGCCGAGCGTAGGCGTCGAGGAGGCCGCCAACGTTCTTTCGTGGCTCGAGAGTGCCGATGAAAAGAAGGCTGGCGCCACGAGGTTCACCACCGCGTTCGCGTGCAATCTGCCAGGTCCATCCCGGCGCTCCCGGTGAACACACCGTGATGCGATCGGCACTGATATCCAACTGACGCGCCACCTCTCGCGCGGCGTAACGTGATGACACGATGATGTGGTCCGCACGAGCCGCGTGCGACCCGACCAGCCGCGGAAAATCACGTCGCATCTCGGCTTGGCTGCGGTCCGGCCGCTCGAGGAAATCGAGATCGTGAATCGTGATCACCTGAGCGGCCTTCGACGCCGGAATCAACACCGGTGTTTGCGCGTGGATGACGTCGGCCGCACCCGTCAGCCATTCCACCGGCGGCCATTCGAGCCGATTCCATGCCCACGTCAGTGGCCGGACTGGAACGCGTCGGTCGATGATCTGAACACCCGGGAGCTCGGCCGCAAGATGGGGGTCGGGCCGATCCTTCCAGGAAGTCGACAGGACCACGAGCTGATCTCCGGCTTTGTTAGCAGCGAGGGCTCCGGCAAGACCATGGACGAACTCGCCGACGCCGCTGCGCTCGCGGAGGGCGGGACGGTAGTCGAGCACAATCCGCACCGCCCCGAGGTTAGCACAAAGGCGTCGCTCGCAAGAGGCGACAAGTCCTTTGGGTTCAGTATGTTGACAGCCCTAAGGGGCGATGATACGCTGCGGAGTTTCGGATACCGCCGATATAACCGGCGTGGGAGACGAGCACAGTTATGAAGATCGCGGTAGTGGGAACGGGCTATGTCGGGCTGGTGCTGGGGGCGTGCCTTGCGGAGACCGGTAATGATGTCATCTGTGTCGACAACGACGTGGCCAAGGTCCGGATGTTGCGACGGGCGAAGGTGCCCATCTATGAACCAGGACTCACAGACCTGGTCCGCAAGAACGCGGCCGAGGGCCGTTTGACGTTCACACCGCAGCTGCCTCGCGCCGTCAGAGCGTCTCAAATCGTGTTCATCGCGGTCGGTACGCCGCAGGGCGAGGACGGGTCCGCGGATCTTCAGCACGTGATGGCCGTGGCTCGCGAGATTGGTCGGACGATGGACGGCTATAAGCTGATCGTGAACAAGAGTACGGTGCCGGTCGGCACCGCCGAGAAAGTGCGGGAGGTCATCCGCCGCGAAACAACTCATCCATTCAGTGTCGTCAGCAATCCAGAGTTTCTGAAGCAAGGCGCCGCCGTCGACGACTTCATGAAGCCGGATCGCGTCGTCATTGGCGCCGAAGATCCCCGTGGAGCCGAGCTCATGGTGACGCTTTATCAGCCGTTTACACGGACCGGCGCGCCGATTATGGTCATGGATTGCGCAAGCGCCGAGCTGTCGAAGTACGCTGCGAACGCGCTCCTTGCCTGCCGCATCTCGTTCATGAATGAGATCGCCAACGTCTGTGAACGGTTTGGCGCGGACGTGGATAGGGTGCGGCAAGCGGTAGGCTCGGATCGTCGCATTGGTCCATCGTTTCTGTTCCCCGGTGTCGGGTACGGCGGGAGTTGCTTCCCGAAGGATGTCAAGGCATTGATCCGGTTCTCCGCTGACCGCAAGTACGACTTCAAGGTCTTGAAGGCCGTCGAGGCCGTGAACGACCTGCAGAAGCGGGTGCTGGTCCAGAAGCTTGAAAAGCACTTTGGATCGCTCAAGGGTCGCACCATCGGAATCTGGGGGCTGGCCTTCAAGCCCAAGACCGATGACATGCGTGAGGCGCCGGCTGTTCCGATCATCCAAGCGCTCCTCGAGAAGGGGGCGAAGGTGCAGGCTTATGATCCCGAAGCCATAAAGACGGCCAAAGCGCTGTTCGGGTCGAAAGTGCACTATGCCCAGTCGAGCTATGACGCGTTGAAGGGGGCAGACGCCCTGGCCATCCTGACGGAGTGGCACGAGTTCCGCGAGCCCGACTTTCAGAAGATGCGCAAGCTGATGCGGACGCCCGTCATCTTCGATGGGCGCAACATCTACCAGCCGCAACACATGAAGGCCAACGGGTTCACTTACAACTCGATCGGGCGTTGACGTGGCACGCGTCCTGGTCACAGGTGGAGCGGGATACATCGGCAGTCACGCGGTGCGGGCCCTGCTCGCAAGCGGGCACGCGGTGGTGGTCCTCGATGACCTGTCGGCCGGACACGCCGAATCGGTGCCAGCCGGTGTGCCACTCGTCACTGCCCGGATCCACGATCGGGAAGCCGTCCTCGCGACACTTGTGAAGCACGACATCGACTCGGTGATGCACTTTGCCGCCTGGTTGACTGTCTCCGAATCGGTCTACAAGCCTCTCGCGTACTACGAGAACAACGTCGTTGGTTCGTTGAGGCTGCTGGAGGCCGTGAAGGACGCAGGGATCCAGCGGCTGGTGTTTTCATCGACCTGCGCGGTGTACGGTGAGCCTCGCGAGACGCCAATCGCCGAAAGCGCACCAACGCGACCCATCAACGCGTACGGCGAAACGAAGCTGACGGTCGAGCGCGCGCTCCATCACGTCGAGCGCGCGCACGGCGTGCACTGGATCGCCCTGCGCTACTTCAACGCGGCGGGCGCCCATCCGGACGGTACGATTGGTGAGGATCACGATCCGGAGATACACGTGATTCCACGGGCGATCGAGGCTGCCACCGGAGGAGCGGCTCTGCAGGTGTTTGGTGAGGACTATCCGACGCCCGATGGGACGTGTCTGCGAGACTACATTCACGTGTGCGACCTCGCCGACGCGCATGTGGCGGCCCTTGGCGCGCTCGAGTCGGGTGCTCACTCGGGCGCTTACAATGCCGGGACGGGTGATCCGCAGTCGGTGCGCCAAGTGATTGAGACCGTCAGTGAGGTGGTTGGCAAGCCGGTCAAGTGGACGTCCGCCCCGCGACGGCCAGGCGATCCGGCTGCGCTGTTTGCGGCCAGCGATCGCCTGCAGCGCGAGCTCGGCTGGACGCCGCGCTTTCGCTCGCTCCGCCAGATCGTGCAGCACGCGTGGGAGTGGCATCGGACACACCCGCAGGGATACCGTACGACGACGGCAGCGGCGTCGGAGACGCGACCGCCCTCGCACCCTTCGTCCTGATGGACACGTTTTTCCGCCTGCTTCGCTACGCGGTTCCGCACCGGATGCTGATCGCCGGCGCGACGCTGGCGATGCTGGTGTATGGCGCCGCGTCAGCGACGCAGGCCTGGCTGATCAAACCAATCATCGACGATGTCCTGCGCAACCAGTCGTCGCTGCAGTTCGTTGCGGTCGTCATCCTCATCGCCTACTTCTTCAAGGGCATCGGCGCCTACTTCTCCAGCTACTTGATGGACGACCTCGGGCACCGAGTGGTGATGCGGCTGCGCAACGACTTGTTCCGACACCTGCTGGACCAGTCGGCCGGCTTCTTCTCACGGTGGACGACGGGCGCGCTGCTCTCGCGAATCAATAACGATGTCGGTCAGGTCCATCGTGCGGTCGCCGAGACCTTTGGTGACCTGGCGCGCGAATCGCTGGCGCTGGTGGGCTTTGCCGCCCTGCTCGTGTACTACGATACTGGTCTCGCCTTGCTGTGCCTCACGGGCGCGCCGCTGGCGATCTACCCGCTGGTCCGCTTCGGCAAGCGGCTTCGCCTGGTCACCCGGCGCAGTCAGGAGCGGCTCGAGCACATGTCGCATGTCGCTGGCGAAGCCTTCACCGGCCATCGTATCGTCAAGGCCTTTGGCGCCGAGGCCCGCGAGGCGGGGAAGTTCGCGCGAGCGGCACGGGAGCTGTATCGCACGAATCTGAAGGTGACCGGGATTCTGTCGGTGCTTCCCCCGCTGATGGAGTTTCTCGGCGGCATCGCGATCGCGGGCGCGCTTTGGTACGGCAGTCGAGAGATTGCCGCCAATCGATTGACGGCGGGCGAATTCACGTCGTTTGTGGCGGCTCTCTTGCTGATGTATGGGCCGGTCAAGAAACTGAGCCGCGTCAACGCCAATTTGCAACAAGCGGTTGCCGCCCTCGAGCGGATTTTCGGATTGCTCGATCTCCATACCGAGGTGCACGAAGCGCGGAACGCGACCGTGCTCCCCGCATTTCGCGACACGATCGAGTTCCGCGACGTGGTGTTCGGGTACGAGGACGGCCATGGACGAAACACGCTCAAGGGCGTGTCGTTCCCAGTGAAGGCGGGACAAATGGTGGCCGTCGTCGGCCGTAGCGGCGCCGGCAAGACCACCCTGATGAACCTGCTGCCGCGGTTCTATGACGTGACCGCGGGCGCCATCACGATCGATGGGCTCGACATCCGACACGTCACCCTGCGATCGTTGCGCGACCAGATCGGGATGGTGACGCAGGATACGGTGTTGTTCGATGACACGATTGCCGGCAACATCGCCTATGGCGTTCCTGGAGCCACGCGCCAGCAGGTTGAAGCGGCGGCGCGGGCGGCACACGCCCACGACTTCGTGGCCGCGCTGCCCGAGGGTTATGACACGAAAATTGGCGAGCGCGGGCAGCGGTTGTCGGGAGGGCAGCGGCAGCGGATTGCGATTGCCCGAGCCCTGCTCAAGAACTCGCCCATCCTGATTCTCGACGAAGCCACCTCTTCGCTCGACACCGAGTCGGAGCGGCTGGTGCAGGATGCGCTGACGACCCTGATGCTGAACCGGACCGCGTTCGTCATTGCGCATCGCTTGTCCACGGTGCGACGGGCCGACAAGATCATCGTGCTCGACCGCGGCCGCATCGCCGAGATCGGCCGGCACGACGAGCTGATGACACGCAAAGGCGTGTACGCGCGCCTCCACGAGCTGCAGTTGATCGAAGCCAGACCGGATGGCCGGAAGCAGAAGGCTGAGAGCACCCAGTGATCAAAAGCATGACGGGCTTCGCATCGCTGACCCAGGAGGACGAGGTCGCCAGCGTTGGTATCACGGTTCGAGCGGTCAATCATCGTTTCCTGGATCTTCAATTACGGCTGCCGCCCTCGCTGGCGGACCTCGAGAGCCGGCTGCGCGCGCGAGTGCAGAAGCGACTGGCCCGTGGGCGCGTCGAGCTGACGGTCTCGCTCCAGTTGCGCCAGGGACCGGCAGCGCAGGTGGACCTGCAGGAGGACTTCGCCCGTGCCGTGTCGGCCGCCATCGATATCGCGCGCGAGCGTGGACTCGTCAAAGGCGAGCTGACACCCGGCGATCTGCTCCGCATGCCTCAGGCTTTCGTCATTCGCGAGCGGGTGGGCGAAACCGAGCTGTTGGGGGACCTCCTGGGTCCGCTGGTCGAGGGGGCGGTGGACGCGGCAATCGAGCAACTCGAGGCGATGCGTGCTCGCGAAGGCGAGCACTTGGCAGGTGACTTGGGCGCGCGCCGCAGCGCACTGGCTGGCCTGATCGATTCCGTGGCCGACGCGTCGGAGAGTGGGAAACTGGCACTGCAGGCGAGGCTCGGCGAACGCGTCAGTGAGCTTCAGACGGTGGCCCCCGGTGATCCCGTGTTGATCGCCCAGGAAATCGTGCGCGTAGCGCAGCGATCAGACGTCAGCGAGGAGGTCACGCGGTTCAAAGCCCATCTCGCGCACTGGGATGCGCTCACCGCGGGACCCGAGCCCTGCGGACGCAAGCTGGATTTCCTGCTGCAGGAGATGAACCGCGAAGTGAACACCATCGGATCCAAGGCGGATGGCGTCCATGTCACCGAACTGATCATTCAGACCAAGGCCGAACTCGAGCGCGTGCGCGAACAGGTTCAGAATGTCGAGTAGGCGTCGCGGCTTGCTCTTCATCGTCTCTGCGCCGTCCGGGGCCGGCAAGACGACGCTGGTCGAGCGGCTGGTTCAGATTCTTCCCAACCTGCGGATGTCCCGGTCCTACACCTCACGCGCGTCGCGCGACGGCGAGCGCGACGGCGTCGACTATAATTTCATCAGTCGAGACGCATTCGAGCAGCGCATCGACGCGTGCGATTTTCTGGAGTGGGCGGACGTGTTCGGTAATCTGTATGGCACTTCAGCGAGTGATGTCGAGGACATGGTGACCGCCGGACAAGATGTGGTGCTGGTCATCGACGTTCAGGGTGCGAGGCAGGTAAGGGCGCGCGGTGTCGACCATACCGCGATTTTCGTGATGCCGCCCTCGTTTCCCGTGTTGGAGCAGCGGCTGCGCGGTCGCAGCAAGGACTCCGAGGAGCAGATGCAGCGGCGACTCGAGACCGCTCGGAGTGAGGCGTCCAGCTACGTCGACTACGACTACGTCGTCGTGAACGATGATCTCGAGTCGACGGTCGTCCGGCTGCAAGAAATCATTGCAGCCGAGCGATCGAGGACCCATCGCATGACGCCCATCGCCGAGCGAATCATCAAGAGCTTCAAAGTGTGATGGAGCGCTAATCGATGTCCCTCATCGGGCTCGGCGTGACCGGCGGCATCGGCGCCTACAAGGCGGTGGAGATCGCTCGCGGTCTTCAGAAGCAAGGCCACGACATTACGGCGATCATGACCCGTTCGGCGAGACGGTTCGTGGGTCCGTTGACGTTTGAGGCCATTACGCGGCGCGAGGTGATCACGGATCTGTGGAAACCCGGCTCCAATGCCGAGATTGAGCACATCGCGCTCGCGTCGACCATCGATCTGCTCGTCATAGCGCCCGCCACCGCCAACGTCATTGGCAAGTTCGCGAACGGTATCGCCGACGACTTCCTGTCGTCGCTGTACCTCGCGACGACGGCCCCGGTGTTGATGGCTCCGGCCATGAACTCGAACATGTTCGCGCATCCTGCGGTGGCTCGCAATCTCGACATCCTCGCTGCCCGCGGCGTGATGTTCGTCGAGCCGGGAGAGGGCTACCTGGCGTGCGGATGGATTGGCAAAGGCCGTCTCGCCGAACCGGCAGACGTCGTTGAGGCCGCCATCCGTGTGTTGCGCCCCAGGGGTGTGCTGGCTGGCAAGCAAATCTTGATCACCGCTGGACCGACGCTCGAGGACATCGACCCGGTTCGGTTCGTCGGTAATCGGTCCAGCGGACGAATGGGGTACGCCATTGCCGCCGAGGCGATGCGTCGGGGGGCGCGCGTGACGCTCGTATCGGGCCCGACCGCCGTGCAAGCCCCGCGCGTCGACGAAACCGTCGACGTCCGCAGCGCCGCCGACATGCATCAGGCGGTGCTCTCGCGTGCGCCACGAATGGACGTCATCGTGATGGCCGCCGCCGTTGCGGATTACACGATCGCGGCACCCGACTCCCAGAAGATCGCCAAGCAGGATGCGCCGCTGGTGCTCACGCTCACCCGAACGAAGGACATTCTTGGCGACCTTGGCCAATTGGCGTCGCGAGGCTCGTCCGGGGCCCCACTGCTGGTCGGCTTTGCGGCCGAATCGCGTGAGGTCGTGGCGCGCGCGCGCCAAAAGCTGGAGCGGAAGAGCGTGGATCTGATTGTCGCGAACGACATTTCTGCGCCAGGGGCCGGGTTCGATGTCGCGACGAACGCCGTGACGCTCGTCAGTCGCGACGGTCTCGAGGAGGTGCCAGTGCAACAGAAGACTGCGGTTGCCGCGCGCATCCTCGACCGGGTCGAAGCGATGCTGACCGCTCGAGCCGCCGGTTCGTCTCGCGACGTGTCCGCGACCCACGCTCAGCCGCGGAGCTAGGATGTCGCAGGACCTCGCCGCGCATCTCCGGTTCTTCGCGGAGTTGGGTGTTACCGGAGTCAGTCGCGATCCGGCGTGGCGGGCACGCACCGCCCCGAGCCTACCCAACGACCCTGAGCCACAGGGCCAACCTCGCAGCGCGCCCGCCACCCGAGCCAGCACGACCGCGCTGAGTGCCACGGACAGCCTCGCGCGGCTCGTGGACGAGATCGGCCCGGCCTGTCAGCGCTGCAAGCTGCACGCGCTCGGTCGCACGCAGGTCGTCTTCGGCGTGGGCAACCCAGACGCCGATCTGATGTTCGTCGGAGAAGCGCCGGGCGCGGATGAAGATCGGCAAGGCGAACCGTTCGTGGGCCGAGCCGGTCAACTGCTGACGAAGATCATCGAAGCGATCGACCTGAAACGCGATCAGGTGTACATCGCGAACGTGATCAAGTGTCGGCCACCCGGCAACCGGAATCCTGAGCCAGATGAAGTCGAGACATGTGAGCCCTTCCTGTTCCGCCAAATCGACGCCATCAAGCCCAAAGTCATCATGGCCTTGGGGAAGTTTGCGGCGCAGTCGCTCCTGAAGACCACCGAGCCGATCACACGGCTGCGTGGACGCGTGTTCAACTACCGCGGCGCCTCCTTGATTCCAACCTTCCATCCCGCCTTTCTTCTGCGCAACCCAGCTGCCAAACGCGAGGTCTGGGATGACATGAAGAAGGCGCGGGCTATTCTGCGCGGCGACGATTAGGAGCCAGGGTGGCGCGGCGGCTGGTGTCCGTAGCGGTGCCGGTGCCCGCACTTGACCTTCTCACTTACAGCCTTCCGGACGCGTTGACGCTGCCGCCACGAGGCGCCCGCGTCGTCGTGCCGCTCGGACGCCGAACGCTGACTGGCGTGGCCATGGGCGAGGCAGTACCGCCGGCGCCGGATGTGGAGCTGCGCGATGTCATCGAGGTGCTCGACGAGCATCCGTTTCTTCCGCCTGATGTGCTGGAGCTCTCTGAATGGGTCGCGGATTACTACCTGGCCGGTCCGGGAGCGACGTTGTCCGCGGCGATGCCGCCGCACGCCCTGACCAGCCGTGTGGATGCGTTTCGCACCAGACGAACGGTGAGTCTGACCGCCGAGGGACATGATCTCGCCGGCCGAATCGCCGTCGGCCCGCGATGCTCGCCGGGCGAGCTGCCGCGAGCGCTGGGCAGCCGACAGCGCGAAGTGTTGTTGGTGTTGAGGGGCGCGCCCGACGGGTTGAGCGTGTCGGAGCTTGCCGAGCGTGGCATCTCGAGCGCAGTGCTCTCACGTCTTCGTTCGATGGGCCTGGTCACTGCGCGCAGCGAGCGGGTTGAACGCGACCCGTTCGCGTCCGGTCAGGCGGTCGCGGGGGAATCGCTCGACACGCCCGCGCGGACGTTGACGGCGGAGCAGCAACATGTTGTCGATCGGCTCACAGCGCTGGCGGAGCAGCGCAGGTTTCAGGTCGCATTGCTGCACGGTGTCACCGGCAGCGGCAAGACCGAGATCTACCTCCACTTAGCTGAGGGGGTTCGGCGCGGAGGCCGCGGCGTGCTCATGCTCGTCCCCGAAATCGCACTCACACCCGCCATGGCCGCCGCCTTCAGAGCGCGATTCGGGGATCGCGTGGCGATCCAGCACAGTGGACTCTCCGACGGCGAGCGGCACGACCAGTGGCATCGCATCCGGCGCGGCGACGTGGAGGTCGTCATCGGGACGCGGTCGGGAGTGTTCGCGCCGCTGGCCCGACCCGGCCTCATCATCGTCGACGAGGAGCACGACACCTCGTACAAACAGGAGGAGACGCCTCGGTATCACGGTCGCGACGTGGCCATCATGCGCGGCAAGTTTGCCGACGCCCTGGTCTTGTTGGGCTCCGCGACGCCGTCACTCGAATCGTTCTTCAACACGCGGCAGCAGCGCTATGCGGTTGAAACGCTTTCACGGCGGGTTCACGATCGGGCCCTCGCTACGGTGCGTGTGGTCAATATGCGCGAGGAGTATGCCGTTGATGGGCCCGACGTCGTGCTTTCGCGTTCGCTCCGACAGGCCATCGCCGAGCGAGTCGAACGGCGCGAGCAAGTCGTGGTGTTGCTGAACCGGCGCGGCTATGCAACCTCGGTCTTCTGCCGGCAGTGCGGTCACACGATGGACTGCCCCAACTGCAGTGTCTCGCTCACCGTGCATACTGGCCGGCAGACCTGGCGTGCGCGTTGTCACTACTGCAACTTCTCGCGTGTGGTCCCGAAGCAGTGTGTCAATTGCGCCGCCCCGTATCTCGAACACGTCGGGTTCGGCACCGAGCGCGTTGAAGCCGAGATCATCAAGCACTTTCCCGACGCCCGTGTGGGTCGCGTCGATCGCGACACGATTCGTCGACGAGGCAGTTTGACCACGCTTCTGGGTCGTTTCGCCAGGCGAGACCTCGACGTCCTGGTCGGAACCCAGATGATCGCCAAGGGCCACGATTTTCCGTATGTCACGTTGGTGGGAGTGATCTCGGCCGACGTCGGGCTTGGGATGGCCGATTTCCGCGCGGCAGAGCGCACGTTCCAACTCCTCACGCAGGTGGCCGGCCGCGCCGGCCGTGGCGAACACGCGGGAGAGGCGCTGATCCAGACGCTGTTTCCCGGGCACTACAGTATCCGGCTCGCGACGTCACAAGACTACGTCGCTTTCTTCGACAAGGAAATCGAGTTTCGCCGAGCGATGCGTTACCCGCCCGTGATTGCGATGGTGAATGTGGTTGTTCGAGGAAAGAGCTACGACGCTGCCATGAGTGGAGCGGGAGAGCTGGCCACGAAGGCGAGCGAGTTATCGCCACCGACGGGCGGATTCGTCGTGCTGGGCCCTGCGCCGGCACCCCTTACCCGGCTGCGTGGTGAGCATCGCGCTCAGTTCTTTCTGAAAGGGACCTCACGTGCGGCGATGCGGGTGGCGTTGCGGGAAGCACTCGCGAGCCTGCCAGAACTGGCGCGCCGCGCGTCGGTGGATGTGGATCCGTTGAATGTCCTGTAGTGACGGACGAGTCACGGAAACACGGAAACAACGAGGCAGGGGCCGCGCTCTGCGCGGACTGCTGCAGCTTCGACCTTCGAGAGCCTCAGGTCGCCCCTGAGCTTGTCGAAGGGCGCTGCGGAAGGCCGGCTCACGGACGCTCGCCGGAAGGGGCACTCGCTCACGCTCGTGCCTTCGACACGCAGTGTCGCACTCCGCTCGAAGAGCGGCCGTCGGCGCGAAGCGCCGCCTACGAAGTGCGGCCTGCCTGGTTCCGTGCTTATTGTCCCGTCACGAACGGCTCGAGCGGGGCCGGCGTGAAGCACACGATCAGCATGATGAGACCAAACACGGCGATTACCAGCCGGTTGGCGTCGATACGGACCTCGTCGTTGAGCGTTGGCGGGTGATGCGGTCCCATGACGAACAGCATCACGAGCATCAGCACGGACCATACCAGCCAACTCATTGAAACAAATACCAGACCAAGGGCGAGACAGATCGTCACGACCGTCACGAACACCGAGCGTCGCCCGAGCACGGCATAGGCGACGTGACCGCCGTCCAGTTGTCCGATGGGGAAGAGGTTGAGCGCGGTCGCGAGCAAGCCAAACCACGCCGCAAACCCCATCGGGTGCATGTTGATGGACATCCCGTCAGGCACATCTCCCCATACCAACCAGGCGGCGGCGCGAAAGAGGAGCGGTTCGCCCAACTCCATCCCGGTAAAGTTTTCGGGCAGCGTTTCGACCGTTGACATCGCCAGACCCCAGAAAAGCGCTGGCACCGCGATGACAAACCCGGCAATCGGCCCCGCAATCCCGATGTCGAAGAGTGCGACCTTCGACGGAATCCGCTCACGAATCTTGATGAACGCCCCGAGTGTCCCGGTCAGCGGTAAGGGCGCGGGTAGAAAGTAGGGCAGCGAAGCATCCACCTTGTAGTACCGACAGGCAAGGTAGTGGCCCATCTCATGACATCCGAGGATGGCCAGAATCGTCCCGCTGTACCACAGCCCCTTGAGGTAGAACGAGGGATCGCGCAGCGGCGGAGCGATGACGGCGTCGCCGCCGAAGCCAAGTGTGAAGCCGAAGTAGTGCAGCGCACCGACGAAAGTGGTTGTCACCACGGTCAGGACGAGCAACAAGAGGTGTAGCCAGACGCGATCGCGACTGGGTACGGCGGGGAAGGGAAACGGCTCGCGCTCGCTCATCACCGGTGATGAGAACGCATTCTCACGCCAGTCACTCACAGGCTATCCGATGTTTTGGAGCTCTTTGCCTGGCTTGAACCGAATCGTGCGACCGGGCGGGATGCGAACCTCTTTGCCCGTGCGAGGATTGCGACCGATTCCGCGTTTTCGGGGCTTTACCTGAAAAACGCCAAACCCTCGCAGCTCAATACGTTCGCCTCGCTGCATCGAGTGTCGCATGGCCTCGAACACAGCATCGACGGCAAGCTCGGCCTTGACCTTCGTGATTTCGGCCAGGCGCGAAACTTCGTTGACGATGTCGACCTTGATCATGGAGTGGGAACGATGTCAGGGCGCTTAACTATCTTATTTCGTGTCACTTACGCTGTCAAACCGGCAAGTGTATGTATCCATGAGGGTTATCGGCCCCAGCATGTTGAGGCAATACACGCCCAGCGCCACAAGCCCTTGTGAGCCTGTAAGATAGGGCCACACTTGCCGTGCCTGTCAAGCGCCTGCCATCCGTCGTGCTCGTCGGACGCCCCAACGTGGGCAAGTCCACGTTGTTCAACCGGTTGACCGGCACGCGGCGCGCCATTGTCACGCCAGTTCCGGGCACCACCAGGGATGTGCTGACTCAGCCCGTGGTCTGGCAGGACCTCAGGCTCGAGCTCACGGATACCGGCGGCATGTTCGGCGCGTCGCAGGATCCCCTGCAGCAGCTCGTAGCCGAACGCGGTCGGCGCGCGCTTCAAGCGGCCGATCTGATTGTGTTCGTCGTCGACGGCCGGGAAGGGCTGGTACCGGGCGACGAGGACATCGCCGCGGTGGTTCGAGCGGTCAATGTTCCGGTGCTTCTGGCCGTCAACAAGACGGACGACCGCCGCGCGCGCAGCGGCGCGCTCGAGTTGTACCGCTTGGGATTCGATCCGATCCTCGAGGTCAGCGCCGAACATGGGTTGGGCGTGGGCGAGCTTCTCGACGAGATCGGCAAGCGTTTGCCCAAGGCCGTGCGGCTACGAAGTCGGGACGCCGACGCGGACGACGCTCAGACGCACGCGAGCAACAGCCACGATGTCGCAAGAGGGTCGGAGATCGCAGTGGCGATCGTTGGTCGTCCGAACGCCGGGAAGTCCTCTTTGGTGAATCGACTCCTCCGCGAGGAGCGCATGATCGTGTCGGAGGTCCCCGGAACGACGCGCGATGCCGTGGACTCGATGTTGAAATGGCATCGGCGGCAGTTTCGAATCGTCGATACCGCCGGGATTCGACGGCCAGGTCGCGTGGCCAAAGGTGGTCAAGTCGAAGAGGTCAGCGTCCTGCTCGCGCGTCGAGCGATTGAGCGAGCAGATGTCGTGATCCTTGTCATCGACTCGCCCGCCGGGGCCACCGATCAGGACGCCGCGATTGCCGGGGCGGCCGACAAGGCTGGACGAGGCGTGATTATCGCCGCTAACAAATGGGATCTGATGAAGTCGCAGGGTCCCGATGCATACAAGACGTTCGACGATCAAGTTCGCCAGCAGCTCAAGTTTCTCGACTATGCCCCAATCGTGCACCTCTCGGCCAAGAGCGGTGAGCGGACAGCGAAACTGCTGGAGGTGGTTGACGCCGTCGCGGCGGCCCGTCGCATCCGTGTTCCCACGCCGGCCCTCAATCGCTTCGTCGATGGGGTCACTACTCAGCATCCTCCGGTAAGCCCTGGGCATCGCAACGTGCGGGTGCTCTACGCGGCGCAAACGGGTGTGTCACCTCCGACCTTCGTCATGTTTACGAACGTGGCCACCAGGTTTCATTTCTCGTACGAACGATTCCTCGAGAACCGATTGCGCGACACGTACGGATTCATTGGTACGCCGATCAGACTGACGGTCCGAAAGCGCTCGCGGGGGCGGTCGATCGACCAAAAACACCGTGGATCGGCGTGATATACTCCAGCGATCAGGTCGTCAACTGATGGCATCGGCCAAGCGAGAGCTGTTCAAGTCTCCGGACGTCTGCGAAATGGCGCAGCTGCAGTCGTATGTGCTGCGGTCGTGGGAAGCGGAATTTCCTGGACTCGGACAGCCAGTCAGCTCGGGTGGGCGCCTGTATCGACGCGCAGATGTGGAGATGGTGCTCCGCATCAAGCAGCTGGTGTTCGTCGAAGGGCTGACCCTCGCTGGCGCCCGGCGGCGGCTCGAGGAGGAACCTCGCGGCCCGTCGGTGCCGGGCGCGACCGTCGACGACGCGCTGGGCGATATGGCGCGATCCCGGTTGCGTCACGTGCGGACCGGCCTTGAAGCGATCATGCGGCTGCTGAGTCGAGATGGCGGGCAGTCGGACACGCCGGAGTTGCAGCTCGTACCGCCGTCGGTGCCGTTGAGGACACGGTCGCGAGTGCCGTCGAAGAGCGCTGCGGCGCCGCGACGGCCATCGAAAGGCTCGGCCAAGTCGTCGAGCAAACGGCGACGCGCATCGTAATGTCCCGTTCGGGTGAATAGACGTCTTGACGGCCAACAAGTCTCGCAAATGAGTCAAGTTTTCGGTGATCAGAGGCTCCGCCTCGCTAACTAGAGAATCGGGATGTAGCGCAGCCTGGCTAGCGCGCCTGCTTGGGGTGCAGGAGGTCCCGGGTTCGAATCCCGGCATCCCGACCACTTTCTGCGATTGACCCTCCGACCCGTGACCTTTTCCTTCCAAAACTCGCTATGAACAAGAACGGTGTGATGGCCGTGGTCGTTGTCGTTGTTGCGATTGTCCTCCTGGGCCTGTGGGCCATGCGACGCGGTGAGCCAGGTTTCGCTGGGGCGGACTGTTCGGCCCCGCCAGGTGTGCCACAAAACGTTTCGTACACGATGGAGGGCAAGGCCGTGACGGTCCACTGGTCCCCGGCGCCGCCGACCGACCAGGTCGCGACCTACCTGATCGAGGCGACGACCACTCGCGGTGTCAATCCAACGACGTTCGTGGCGCCAGGCAGCGCGACGAGCTTTCAACGGGAAGGCCCGCCGGCGGTCTATTACGTCAATGTGTTCGCGCGGAACGCATGCGGCACGAGCGGCCCTTCGCCCGAGATGGTGATCGCGGTCCAGTAGGGCGATGCACGCTCGATTGTCAGACGTCACCCAATAGAACTGCGACCCATGATGGCGTTTCGGTTGGCGCAGGTTGCGATCACGGGCCTCGCGCTACTGGCACTCATCGTGACGCCGTCTCCCATGCTGGTCGAGCGTTATTTCGCTCGCGGACTGTACCCCCGGCTGCAGCAGTGGCTGACGTCGTGGTCCAACCAAACCGGCGTCGCGTTGTTCGACTTCATCACGGTCGCCCTTGCGCTCGTCGGTCTCGGTCTCGTCGTCCACGCTGTTCGCGGCGCGGTGCGAGCGCGCTCAGTTCGACCCCTGTTTCGCGGGGGTTGGGTTGTCGTGTGGCTCGGGGCGATTGTCTATCTCTGGTTCCTCCTCGCCTGGGGTTTGAATTACGCGCGGCCGGCCCTGGAAACGACGCTGCCCTACGAGCCGGCCAACGTCACCTCGGACGGGGTTCGGAGGCTGGCGCAGCGCGCAGTCGATGAAGTGAATCGACTCCATGCATCCGGGCACGCCCATGGGTTTCCAGCCTCGGCAGAGATGCCGCCCGCGTTGGTACAGTCGTTCCATGGGGTCGAACGACGGCTCGGCCGGCCGCTGCTCACAGTCCCTAGTCGTCCCAAACGCACCGTGTTCGCGATCTTTTTTCGGGCCGCCGGCGTGGATGGGATGCACGCGCCCTTCCTGCTCGAAACGCTCCTCAATCCGGATTTGACCGCACCCGAACGACCAGCGGTGCTGGCCCACGAATGGGCCCACCTCGCCGGCTATGCACCGGAGGACGAAGCGAGCTTCGTGGGCCTCGTTGCCGCGATGCGCGCCGATCCGGCGTCGCAGGTACTCGGCCTGGCTGGCGCTGTTGCACGAAGTTGTGGCGCTGCTCCCGCGCGACGAGCAGCAACGCGTACTCGGTGCGCTGACCGAGGGTCCGCGACGCGATCGGTCCGCGATCAACCATCGGCAACTGCAGCGCGTGGAACTGGTCGCGCGGACAAGCTGGCGCACCTACGATCAATACCTGAAGACGCAGGGAGTGTCCGAGGGCGTCGCAAGCTATAGCCAGGTCGTGCGGCTGTTTCTGGGCACCGGCGCTGTGGACTGGTAATGACCCAGGTCCTGGTCGTCGATCCGGAGCGTCCGGATGCGAGGGCGATTGCCATCGCCGCTGAAGAAATCCGTCGCGGTCGATTGGTCGCGTTTCCTACCGAGACAGTGTACGGGCTCGGCGCGCATGCTCTCGATTCCGGCGCGGTCGAGCGGCTGTTTCGCGCGAAGGGGAGGCCCGCCACCGATCCGGTCATCGTCCACATCTCGAGTGTGGGTCAGCTCGGAGAGATCGTCCA
This sequence comes from uncultured Acidobacteriota bacterium, assembly GCA_963802675.1. Lineage (GTDB taxonomy): Bacteria > Acidobacteriota > Vicinamibacteria > Vicinamibacterales > UBA2999 > JACCSI01. Next base: position 190,812 of record CAWDJL010000008.1, on the reverse strand, counting down.
TGGGATTGCGCCCAGTGCGCGCGACTTATCGGAGGCATTCTGGCCTGGTCCGCTCACGCTCATCCTCTTCAAGCGCGACGTTGTTCCGGACGCGGTGACGGCAGGGGGGCTGACCGTCGGCGTTCGCATGCCGTCACACCCCGTGGCGCTCGCGCTCCTCGAAGCAGCGAAGGTCCCGGTCGCGGCCCCGAGCGCGAATCGATTCTCGGGACCCAGTCCGACGACCGCGAGCCACGTGCTGACGGACCTTGATGGCGCGATCGATCTGATTTTGGACGGTGGCCCGACGCCTATCGGCGTTGAGTCAACCGTGCTGGACCTTACTGTGTCGCCACCCCTCGTGCGGCGGCCGGGAGGAGTGACGCTCGAACGTCTCAGACAGGTTGTGCCGACGGTTGCCGTGCGAGTCGAAACGCACGCGGAAACCGCACCGCAACCCGCCCCTGGGCAACTGCGTCGACACTATGCGCCGCACCATCGACTGACGCTGTATCTCGGGCCGGTCGATCGCGTGGTCGCACGCGTCGCCGATGACGTGCGATCGATGGTTTCTCAGGGGTTGAAGGTCGGCGTGCTTGCGCCGCGGGAGGACTTGCTGGCGCTGGCGCCCCGCGTGGCCGCAGTCGCGGCTGCTGGGCGCGTAGTGACGCGTCGCTGTGGGGCACGCGTCGATCCAGCGGAAGCTGCGCGCGATCTGTTCGGCGCTCTGCGGGAGCTCGATGCCGAAGACATCGACGTGATGCTGGCGGTCGCGCCAGAGCCTGAAGGACTCGGCACAGCCGTCATCGATCGACTCACTCGCGCGGCCGAAGGCCGGGTGGTTTGTCTCTAGGGCGCAGGGCACAGGGCACAGGGCGGTGGGTGGCCTTCGTGCTTTGACTTGGCGGAGAGATCCGACTACGCTGGCGTCGCGTACAAGGGCGCATCCGGTCCGCGGAAAGGGTAGAAGCCCACCTGTCTGCAACCAAGTCTTGCGAACCTTCTTTCAGCCCGATGTGCGGACAGCGGGCGCTTCGATGAAAGGAGGTCGCCATGTCGACTGATCCCCACGGGACGCCTCGCCCCCTTCCTGACCGACCGAATCTCCGGCATCTCAAGGACCAGGCCAAGGATCTTCTGAAGGCCGGCGACGCGAATTCAATCACGCAAGCCCAGTTCCAGATCGCCCGTCTGTATGGGTTCCCGAGTTGTCCGAAACTCAAGGCTTATGTCGACTCACTCGAGGAGATCGGGCAGCTCAAGCAGGCCATCGACACGAACGATCTCGAGCGTGTCAAGACCCTGATGAGCCGAAACCCCGAGCTACACCGCGCCCCGCTTGGCTATGCCAAGGCTGGACCGCTGACGTGGGTCGCCGAATGCCGGGTCCCGTGGGAGCCGCCCAGTGCAACGAGATTGGCGATCGCGAAGTGGATGATCGAAAGCGGCTCGGACGTTCACCAGGGCGGGGATGGGCCGCTCGGGAGAGCGGCACTCAACGACAGCCGCATCGCGATGATGGAGCTTCTCGTGTCCTACGGCGCGGATGTGAATGCCCAGTCGAATGGAGATGCGATCATTTTTTCACCGTGCGAGGGCATGCATCCGAAGGCGCTGAAATGGCTTTTGGATCACGGAGCGAACCCGAACTGCGGCAACGCTTATGGGCGACACACGGCGCTCGATTACCTGATCGGAACCTACGCGCGTTCACCAGAACGATTGAGCGCCTGCATCGAGATCCTGCTCGATGCCGGGGGCACGACGAAGTTCGGCGTCCCAGGTGTATTAGAAGTGCTTCGTGGACAGTTCCATCGCCTGGCTGATCAACTCGAGGCAAATCCCGAGCTGGCGCACCGGCGATTTCCGGAATTGGACTGCGGCAGCACGGGCGGCCGGCGCCTTCTGCTTGAAGGAGCAACCTTGCTGCACGTGGCCGCAGAGTTCGGCAGTCTTGAAGCAGCAAGGCTGCTGCTCGATCGCGGGGCAGGCGTCAATGCACGCGCCACAGTGAACGATGCGGGCGTCGGCGGGCAAACGCCGATTTTCCATGCGGTGACACAGTTCGGTGATGACGGGTTACCCATGGTGCAGTTGTTGGTTGAGCACGGCGCCGACCTCTCCGTTCGTGCGACGCTCCCCGGGCACTATGACCAGCTCGATGAAGTGGTTGAGTGTACGCCGTTGGCGTATGCACTACGGATTCGAGATGAACCGTTTCGTTCTGGAAGGGTCAGAACCGTGGCGTTCTTGCGCGAACGTGGGGCCATCGAGTGAGTCGATGGACCGCTACCGCGTCGCTTCGAAGACCAGCGCGCGCATCGGCAGCCGCATCGGGAGGGCACCGCCCTCCTGCGCTAATCGCTCCGTCAAGGCCCGCATGATCGCATCTGGGTCACCGTGGCGGTCCTGGATCTGGTTGAAGACGGGAGTCCCGAATACAAGCCCGCGGGCTGCCGATTCGGCCGACTTGCTCTCGCCGACCAGGTCAACGACGTCGCACGTGACGTTCTCGAAGCCGGCCTGTCGAGCCATGCGTTCAACGAGGCCACGGTCGTGCAACCCGAAAGGTGTCTCGTAGAAGCGCGGCGGATCCTGAGGGAAGAAGCTGTCGATGACCTCGTTGGCCAGCCTGGCAATCGGGTTGTCCGTAAGCGATCCCCACACGTTGAAGAGGAAAGTGCCCGCAGGCTTCAGTACCCGGCGCGCCTCGCGCAGGACGGCGACCTTGTCGGCAGGGAACATCAAGCCAAACTGGTTGAGCACGAGATCGAATTCAGCCTCTCCGAACGGCAGGGCGGCGGCGTCCGCCGGGCGGCAGTCGACCCTGGAGTCGTCAGCCAGCCGGGGCTTTGCAACCGCCAGCATCGCCTCGTTGAGGTCGGTGACGGTCAGTCGCGCATCCGACGGCAACGCTCGCAGCAGCTCGCGCGTCGCGATGCCCGTACCCGCTGACACCTCGAGCACCGAGGCGCCCCTCCCTATTCGCGCACGGCCGACCAGATTCCGTGCGTACGGTTCGAAGAACATCGGGCCCAGCCCCTGGTCGTAAAAGTTGGGAACCGATCCATCGAAGGAATCGACTTGGGTCATGTCGGCAGCGTTAGTGTTGCACGAGCGCCGTTGCCTTCGGGCTTGTTTTCCAGCTTCAGCGAGCCGTCGTGGGCTTCGGCAATCTGGCGGCAGAGCACCAGCCCGATGCCAGAGCCGCCGGGCTTGGTCGTGAAAAATGGAACGAACAGGTTCGACGTGTTCGAAAGACCAGGACCTTCGTCTTCGACCCAGATGTCGACACGCTGTCGGGTGCGACGCCAGCCCACGGTCACGCTGCCGCTCCCAACCTCCAGGCACGCGTCGGCGGCGTTGCGAATGAGATTGATGAACAACTGTTCGATCTGATCGCCGTCAACCACGATCGTCGCATCGGGACCAGGCTTGACGTGTACGGTGACGCGGGTTTCGAGGCCCGCAATCTTGACCAGCAGCGGCTTGAGCACCACTGGTGCCAGTCTGGGCAAGGGCAGTCGCGCCAGCCGCGAATAGGCTGCGGTAAAACGGCTGAGCGAATCGGTTCTCGAGGCGATGACCTGCAGGCCGCGCGTCATGTCATCGCGCCAGTCTTCAGGTGGCGGATTCCGCTGCAGCAGGGTTTCGAGGCTGCCCGCGATCGACTTGATCGGGCCCAGCGAATTGCCAAGCTCGTGGCCGATGACGCGAATCAGCCGCTGCCACGCGTGGCGCTCCTGTTCACGGAGCGGGCGGCTGACGTCCGACAGCACCAGAAGGTCATGCGGCAGACCCCCGAGCCGAAACGTCGTGCGTCGGACCTCCCAGCGTCCAACACTTCCGCCCGGCAGCGAGAGATCGACCACGCGAGGCGCGTCGCCAAACCACGCCGTGACACTCAGCTCCTCGGCGGTGCGACCGAGCATCTGCTCCATGTTGCGACCCATCAGCCGCTCGCCCGTGCGATTGACGATTCGCAGCCGTTCGGCGGGGTCAAAGGCGAAGACCGCGACATCGACCTGCTCCATGACCGTGCGCAGGAGTGCCGTGGCTTCAACCGCACCAAGGCGTTGCTCGTGCAGCGTTTCGGCGAGCTCGTTGATCTCGACGAGCACCGCGCCCAGCGGATCTTCGGGGTCGGGCGTGCGACCTCGAATCGAAAAGTCGTCCTCGCGCATGGCCGCCAGAAGGTTGGCCACCGTCTGAAGGGGCTGAACGACGCGCTGGCGGACGGACAGCGAAACGCCAAACAGCACACCAAGGATCACGACCGTCAACGTCCACTGGACCTTGGGGGTGTAGCCGCCGGTCCACAGGATGATGAGGGAGGTCAACACGGCGGGCAGGGCCGCGGCCAATGTGAGCAGCAGGACCTGCTGGTCGTGAGTCAGCCGGCGCATACGTTGGGGAGCGCTTACAGTTTGTAGCGCTCGAGTCGACGATACAGGGCGCTCCGGCTCAGGCCCAGCGCCCGCGCGGCCTGACTCACGTTTCCGTAACGCGCCATCGCCTTCTTGATCAGAAACGCCTCGACGTCCTCCAGGCTCATGTCCTCGAGGCGCGCCGTGCTCGTGCCTTCGCTGCGCAGGCCAAGGTCGCTGGCTCGGATGACACTGGCTTGAGACATCAACACGGCACGCTCGACCGCGTGATCGATCTCTCGCACGTTCCCCGGCCAGCGATGATCGAGCAGGATTTGCATCGCCGCGGGATCAAAGCCCGACACGTTCTTGCGGTAGCGCTGCGCGTGAAGCCGCAGGAAGTGCCTGGCGAGCAACGGGATGTCCTCGCGTCGATCGCGCAGCGGGGGAAGATTGACCTCGATCGTATTCAACCGGAACAGAAGATCTTGTCGAAACGCGCCGGCGGCGACCTGGGCATTGACGTCCGCGTTGGTGGCCGAGACCAGGCGGACGTTGACTTTGCGCGTCTTCGACGAGCCCAGGCGCTCGAACTCGCCGGTTTCAATGACGCGCAGCAGCTTTGCCTGCTGACTCATGGGAACGTTGGCAATCTCATCGAGAAACAGCGTGCTGCCGTCCGCCAACTCGAAACGACCTACCCGGTCCACCTTGGCGTCCGTGAACGCCCCTTTCATGTGGCCGAACAACTCGGACTCGAAGACGCCCTCCGCCATGCCGCCGGCGTTGACGGTGACCATGGCCCGATTCGCACGCGGCGACACCGCGTGCAGCGCTTGCGCCACGAGACTCTTCCCGGTGCCGTTTTCACCCGTGATCAGGACGTTGGCGTCCGACGGCCCGACGCGCGCGATGATGTCGAGCACCGGCCGCATCGCGGCCGATTCGGCGAGCAGCGGCGAGTGACCGTCGGCCATCAAGGCCTGGTTGGCGGCCTCCAACTGTCGTCCACGTCGAATCGCCCGGCCCAGCTCCGTCTGCGTGCGGACAATCGACAGGAGGCGCTCGTTGTCCCATGGCTTCTGGATGAAGTCGCGTGCGCCGCGGCGCATGGCTTCCACCGCGACGTTCACCGTGCCCCATGCGGTCATCACCACGACTGGAAGCGACTCGTCCGCGGTGTGAATTCGATGGAGCAGGTCGAGCCCCTCATCGCCCGACGTCGTGTCCCGGGTGTAGTTGAGATCCATCAGGACAACGTCGTAGTCCTTGAGCTCCATCGTCCGCAGCATTTGTTGGGGAGACGAAGCCGTGTCGATGAGATAGCCTTCGGGTTTGAGGAGCAGTCGCAGCGCCTCGAGGACATCGGGCTGGTCGTCGCCGATGAGTATTCGCGGCGCGGGCTCGGCTCGCGACGATCCTTGTCTGGTCTGTGGTGCCTCGGTCAACATGGTCTTCACAGCGAGTTACAAGTTACAAGTTACAAGTTCAAAACGAGGCGCCCTCAACTTGTAACTCTTAACTTGTAACTTGTAACTCTTGCTCTGCCTACTCCTCAACCACCCACCCGTCCTTCAGCTTGATGATTCGTCGTCCATACGAGGCGTTCAGCTCGGAGTGGGTCACCTGTATCACCGTGGTGCCGGCATCGTTCAAGCGCTTGAACAGCTCCATGATTTCGCGACCCTGGTCGGAATGGAGGTTGCCGGTTGGCTCGTCGGCCAGGATCAAATTCGGTTTCGCGACGACGGCGCGAGCGATCGCGACCAACTGTTGCTGGCCGCCCGACAATTGATTGGGATACAGGTCCTTCTTACCCACGATGTTGAACCTGTCCAGGATGTCCGCGACCATGCCCTGCCGTTCGGACTTCTTGACGTCGCGATAGGAGAGCGGAAGGTCGATGTTTTCGTAAACCGTGAGGTTATCGAGGAGATGGTAGCTCTGAAACACGAAACCGACGTGCTGCTTCTGCAGTCGCATGCGATCCTTCGCATTCAACTGGTGCACCGGCTCGTCGAACAGCCAGTACTCGCCGGTCCATGCGCTGTCGTGCATGCCCATGATGTGGAGGAGCGTGCTCTTGCCGGCGCCGGACGGTCCCATGATCGACACGAACTCACCTTGCTGGATGTCGGCAGTGATTCGCCTGAGGACGAACGTCTGGGACAAGCCGTGTCGGTAACTCTTATCGATGCTTCGAAGTTTGATCATGATCGGGAGGCAGAAGCCCCGCGCGGCGGGACGAAGCGTCTCTGATGGATTCGGTGCTCCTGCATTCTGCCTTGTACCGTGGACCTTGTCACTCGGAACGTAAGGCCACCACGGGGTCGACGCGCATCGCGCGCCGCGCCGGGACGTAACACGCCAGAGCGGCAATCGCGAGCAGCAAACCGGCGAGCGCCGCGTAAACCGTGGGGTCGGTCGTACTGATCGAGAACAACAAGCCTTCGAGCAGGCGCGTCGCCGCAACGGCGCCCGCCAGGCCCAGCGCAATGCCGGCGGCTGCCAGCGTCAGCCCCTGACCGAGGATGAGACGGCCGACCTGCAACGGCGTGGCGCCGAGCGCGAGCCGCACCCCGATTTCCGGCGACCGCTGCGCAACGGTATAGCTGATCAAGCCGTACAGGCCGACGGCAGCCAACGAGAGCGCCACCAACGCGAACGAGCCGATGAGGAGCGCTCGGAATCTCGGTTGGCCCGTGACGCGTTCGACGATGCGTTCGAGCGCTTCGACATCTCCGATCGGCAGTTCGGGATCCATTGACTGGACCGTGGCGCGAACGGCGCTTGCGACCGCCGCCTCTCCCGCGTCACTTCGCACGAGAACGCTCATGAAGGGGAGCGTGAAGTTGTGGTGCGGCAGGTAGATCGCCGGCTGGGTCGCAGATTGCAGGTCTCCGCGCTTGGAGTCGCTGACGACGCCCACCACCGTTATCCATGACTGCGGATTGTCGGGATCACCGCCGATCGCGAGACGCTTGCCGAGAGGGTCCTGCCCGGGCCACTCCTTGTCGGCCAGCGTCTTGTTGACAATCGCGACGCTCAGACGGTCTCGCGTGTCCGTGAGCTGGACGTCTCGTCCGCGCAGCAGTGCAATGCCCATGGTTTGAAAAAAGCCAGGCGTGACGGACGTCAGTTGCGCAATCGGGCGCTCGGGTCGCGGTTGGGGAGATGCGCCCTCCACCGTATAGCCACCGGCCGCGTTGCCGCCTCCAAAGGGGAGTGGAAAGCCAAGGCCGGAGCGTGCGGTCATCGGATTCGATTGCAGCCGTTCGAAAAGCTGCGTGTAGAAACGCGCCTGTGCCGGACTGTCGTAACGCGCCTGAGGCAGTGGCACGAAGACGGAGACGACGCTCGTCACAGTGAAGCCCGGATCGACGGCGCGCAGTCGCGCAAGACTCGTGAGCATCAATCCAGCCCCGATCAGCAGCACCAGCGCCAGCGCAACTTCACCGACAACGAGCAGCTTCTGGGTGCGAGTGCGCGCGGTTCCAGTGCGACCACCGTCCTTCAGCGCATGGCCCGGATCCATCCGCGTACCCTGCAACGCCGGGAAGATGCCAAACAACACGCCGACGGCCGCCGAAATGGCCACTGCAAAGCCGGCAACCCGCGGATCCAGTTGAATGTCCGCGAGTCTCGGGATCGACTGCGGCGCGATCGCAACGAGCGCCTGAACACCCCAGTACGCCACCAGCAGGCCGAGCAGGCCGCCAGCGCCCGCGAGAACGAGGCTCTCGGTCAGCAGCTGTCGGATCAAGCGAGCGCGTCCAGCGCCAAGGGCGCGTCCGGACGGCGAGCTCCCGTCGCCGGCCGGCACCGCGTGCCAGGAGTAGGCTGGCCACGTTGGCGCACGCGATCAAGAGCACGAAGCCCACGGCACCAAACAGGACGAGCAACGCGGTGCGCACGTCGCCGACGAGGCGCTCCTGAAATGGCACGACGGACGCAGCTTCGCCCCGATTCGTGTCGGGAAACTCACGCGCCGTCCGCGCCGCGATCGTTCGCAGATCCTGGTTGGCGCGCTCCACGCCCACGCCTGGACGAAGCCGCGCGACCGCCTGGAAGTACTGGACCTCGCGGTTTGCGACGAGATCGCCCTCAATCGGAATCGGCGACGTCGGGACGTCGTTCGGGGCGAGCACCCAAAAGTCCACGTCGGCGGGATGCACGAAACCATCTGGCATCACGCCGATGAGAGTCATCGGCACGCCATTGAGTCGCACGGTGCGCCCGACGACGTTGGGATCGCCGCCCAGATGTTGCCGCCACAGCTTGGCTGACGCGACTGCCACGCGAGGTCCTCGCGGCGAGTCCGTGGCTTCGGTGTAAACACGACCCCGTTGTGCCGGCACGCCGAACACGTCGAAAAACCCGGCGGTTGTCTCGAGCGACGTCAGTCGGACTGGTTCGCCAGCACCGAGCAGATCGACGATTTCCTCGCGATACCCGGCCAGGGCTGCGAGGCTCTGGTTCCCCTTTTTGTAGTCGAGAAAATCCGCGGCAGAAAATGCACCATCCTGTGCATTCGGTGTCGAGCGTAAGACGCTGACCACTGCTGCAGCATCGGGAAAGGGGAGTGATCGCAGCAGGATGCCGTCGACGACCGAGAAGATCGCGGTCGTGCCCCCGATGCCGAGCGCGAGCGTGATGAGGGCGATGAGCGTGAAGCCCGGCGTGCGTCGCAGCGACCGGAGGGCGTAGCGGAAATCTTGAAGAATCACGGCCTACGGTCCACGGCCCACGGTCTACGGCCTACGGTCCACAGTTCACAGCGAGGAATCAGTGTCCAGTTGCCAGTTGTCAGTTCAAAGGACTGATCAACTGTTGACTCCCAACGGCCCGTGGGCCGTAGACCGTGGACCGTTGGCCGTGGACCGTCGACCACACGCGTTAGACGACGGCGACGCTCTCCTCGACGATGCGGCCGTCGAAGAGATGCACGCTGCGATCGGCATGTGCGGCGTAACGGGGATCGTGCGTCACCATGCAAATCGTGGCGCCCTGGCGATGGAGCTCGCGCAGAAGATCCATGACCGCTTCGCCGTTCTTGGAGTCGAGGTTACCGGTCGGCTCGTCCGCCAGCAGGATCGACGGCTGTCCGCCGACGGCGCGCGCAACCGCGACGCGCTGCTGCTGACCGCCGGAGAGCTGCGATGGCAGGTGCTTGGAGCGGTGCGCCATGCCCACCCGTTCGAGCGCTGCGTTGGCACGCTCACGACGCTCCGCCGACTTCATCCCGCGATAGATGAGCGGCAGCTCGACGTTCTCGAACACCGTCAAATCGCCAATCAGGTTGAAGCTCTGGAAGATGAACCCGATTTCGCGGTTGCGGACCCGCGCGCGCTCCGACAGCGAAAGGTTGGCCACCTGGTTGCCATTCAGCGTGTACTGGCCTTCCGTGGGAGTGTCGAGCAGGCCCAGAATAGCCAGCAGCGTCGACTTGCCGCATCCTGACGGGCCGGCGATGGCGACGTATTCGCCCTGCTGGATCTCCAAGTGGATGCCGGCGAGCGCGTGCGTCTCGACCTCGTCGGTGTAGAAGACCTTCTTGATGCCGTCGAGCTTGATGAGCGGCTGCCCTGAAGCGTTCATGCTGACTCCTTTTACTGCGAACGTTCCAGGGGAACGTTCGAGACCCCAGTCCCTTACCGCAACCGAATTCGTGGGAACTGATCCCACGCCGACATATCCGAGAGCACGACCTGATCGCCTTCGGCGAGCCCGCCGAGGATCTCGATCGTGTTGACCGAGCTGCGGCCCAGTTGCACCTGCGCACGCGAGGCTTCGCCCGTGGTCGTATCGACCTTGAAGAGTCCCACCGGTACTTTGCTCCTGCCCGAACGCCGGCCGGCCCACGTGCAGAACGTTGTCGAGCCGAATGATCTCGATCTCGCCATCGACGCTCAAGTCAGGCCGCGCGCCGCGTGGCAATTCGCCAATCAACTCGACGTCGACCGAGACCGTGCCCTGCTGGGCCGCGGGATCGATTCGAATGACCTTGCCTTCGATGAATCCGTTGCGCGTATCGACCTTGGCCTTCTGGCCGATGGCCAGGTCGCGGGCCTGGGTTTCTGCAATACGCAGCTCCGCTTTGAGCCGCGTTGGATCGGCCACGCGCGCGAGATTGAGGCCTGGCGTGACCTGCTGCCCGACGTTGACGGTGACCTGCTCCAGAACGCCGTTCATGCCCGCGCGCACCTTGAGCTGGTCCACTTGCTGTTGTCGCAGGTTGCGGAGCGATCGCAGCTGATCGATCCGCGCTTGTTGCGCCAGGAGCTGGGCCTTGACGTTGGCTTCAGTGACCTGCACGCGCTCCTGCTCGATCTTGTTTCGCTGGCCGAGCGACGCGGCACGTACCGTGGACTGATCCATCTGGATCTGCGCCAACAGCCCTTCCTTGTGCAGGTTGCTGTCCACAGCCTTCTGCAATTCCGCATTCTTGTAGTCAGCTTCGACGGTTGCTGCAGCAGCGCGCTGGTTCAGACGTTCGGTCGCGAGCCGCGTCTCGAGACTGTTGTAGTCTGCCTCAGCGGCGCGGAGCTGCTGTTCGGCCTCGCTCAGCGACTGCTGAAGCGTCGGCTCCGTCATTTCAAGCACGATGGTGTCGGGCTCGACGATGGCGCCGGGGCGCAGGACGATGCGCTCGACGCGTCCCTGCGTGACGGCCGGGATGATTCGCCGCGCCTCGTCCACCGGCACGAGCGTGCCGAGGCCGCGCACGTTGACCAGCATCGAGCCGCGTTTGACCGTATCAACCCACACGGTTGCGCGCTCGACCGTCGGTGCGGCTGGCTTGAGCCGCGCCAGAACCACCGACACGAGGCCGACGACAATGACGCCGGCAACGGCGAAGGAAATCCGGCGCAGTTTCTTCTGGCGCGCTACGGACGCTGGTCGTTGAATATCCATCTCAAAGCTTCCACGGCCCCGGTGCTTCGAGGTGCCGGCCCCAAGAGCCCTCGCAGCGAAGGTGTCCTGCGAGTGTCGGGAGCGGCGGACCTGGAAGTCGTTTGCCGAGCATGGGGTTAGACGTTAGTTGACGGCCAGAAAGATGACAGCCGTGTGGAAAACTCAATGTCAAAGGATGTGCCAGCCGCCGGTCAATGGTCAACATGTTGAGGAAACGAGAGTTATACGCCGAAGGTTCCCTTGGGATTTCGCCAGGGTGTCCGTTTGTGGGACGACTGACGATACTTCCGGACGGCGGTTCTCGACAAGGGTTCTCGACAAGGGTTCTCAACGAGGGTTCTCCGGAGGTTCCCGAACCCCGTGAAGAACCCCGTTAAGAACCACCGTGTAGAACCGCTGCGAAGCTACCGGGATCCGTCACGCCTTCGGTCACAATCACGAGGACTCGTGACTCGCCGCTCAGCTTGAGCCTCACGCAACTCGTCAGCTGCCGGGTCACCGAGGGTCGCAAGGAGTCCGGCCAGCGACGCTGCGCCCGAAGCGCCCGCTTCGATCTGAGGATCGCCGCCGGCCGGCAGGGCCAGCCGTCGTATGGCCTCGCGCGCCCACTGGTCCTCGATTGCGATGTAGCCGTCGACCAGTCGACCGAATGGCTTCGAACGCGATCGGGGACATCTCACCGCAGCGCAGGCCACCCATGATGGTCTCAAACGGGCCGCCGACGACGGTTGGAGCGTTTGCCCTGACAGAGGCCTGAACACACGCCGCAGAAAGTGGTTCGACAGCGACGATCGATGGTCGTTGATTCCCGTATCGCCAGTTGGCCCAGCATGCTGCGGCGGCCAGCAGTCCACCGACACCGGCCTGCACGAAGATCACGTCCGTCGGTGAAGATGATTGCGACTCGACTTCGTCGAGCAGTCGGGTGTACCCGAACATGATCAGTCGCGGGATCTCGTCGTAGCCCGCCCATGAGGTGTCCGAGATGATCGTCCACCGCTCGCGAGCGGCGTCACTCAACATCCGTCGCACCGCATCGTCATACGTGCCGGCGACGCGCTGGACAGTGGCGCCCTCGCGTTCGATCGCCGCGACGCGCGCTCGAGCGACGGAGTCGGCCACGTAAACGACCGCTGAACATCCTTCCAGTCGTGCCGATCGTGCGACGGCGCGTCCATGGTTCCCCTCGCTCGCGCAGGCGAGAGTGGCACCAGGACGAATCAAGCCACGGGCCTTGAGCGTGGCAATCGCAAACGTTGCGCCGACCGCCTTGAAGGCGTTCAGGCCGAAGCGACGGGTTTCATCCTTAATCGAGAGCTGGGCGAGGCCCAGGCGCTTCGCCTGAGCGGGGAACAAATGGAGGGGTGTCGGCTGCAGGTTGGGCCGCGCCGCAAAAAACGCGCGTTGCTCCGCGAAGTCTTCATCGCGAAACAGATTCCGAGCCGTGCGCCCACCCGGCGCCACGAATGTCAGTGGCATTTGAAATGGGTAGACGGCGCAATTACTGCAACGGCCGACCCGTGATCCACACGCTCCGGATCCTGCGCGTGTTGCGAATATCCTCCAGAGGATTCGCGTCCAAGACGAGCAGATCCGCCGACGCGCCCACCTCAATCGACCCGAACTGACCGGCGCGACCATGACAACGAGCCGCCTCGCCTGTCGATGCGACCAGCACCTGCATTGGCGTCATGCCGGCTTCCACCATCATCTCGAGCTCGAGATGCTCGAAGAACCCCTGCCAGCGTCCGGCCGGCCCCGTGTCCGTGCCCATCGCGATTCGCACGCCGGCGTCGGATAACGTTTTCAAGTTCCGCTTGGCAACCTCGAGGGCGTCCTTGTACCGGAGGCCTTGCTTGTAGGCGCCGCTTGCCTGAACCTGCGCCTGACGGGACGGGTCCGACAGTTCGTCCGCGATCGCGGAGCCAGCGCCTTTCAGGAAGAAAGGATCTCGCACCCACGGGGGCGTCGATCCGTAGACGAAGGTCGAGACTTCGCGCATCAGCGTCGGTGTGTAGCACCCGTTTCGCGCCTTCAACTCTCGAGTGAAGTCCGCGTCCACCGGCACGTCGCGCACGCTGTGGGCGATCACGTCTGCTCCAGCCACGAGCGCTGCCTTGGCGTCCGCAAGATAGAAAATGTGAGTGGCCACGGGCAGCTTCAACTCTTCGGCCCGCGTGATGGTCGCGCGCCATGCCTCCTCGGGCATTTTCTTCGAGCTTCCAAGGTTGTCGTCGATCCGGAGCTTCAGCAGGTCCGGTTTCATCGCGACGACCTTGTCGGTCATCAATCGCGCATCGACAGCGGTGGCACCGTTGATCACTGGGCCAGCCAGGAAAACACGCGCGCGATCGAGCGCACCACTCGACTGTTCGTCCCGCAGTTGAAAGGCCGCTTCCTGATCGTCACCAAGACTGAAGACCGTTGTCACACCGTACTGCGCGTAGGTCTTGAGTTGCCGCAGCAGACCGTCACGGCTGTAACCAGCCGGGTCATTCCGCATTCCATTGGCTGCCGTCAGATGACCATGAGCGTTGACGAGTCCAGGAATGATGGTGGCACCAGCAACATCTACGCGCTGCGCCCCTTCGGGCACTGGCACCGATGTTGCCGGGCCGATCGCGGCAATTTTGCCGTCCCGGACGATGATGGTCGCACGGTCGATCATGCCGCCTTTGCCATCGATGACACGCGCGCCAACGAGGGCTGTCGTCTGACCCGACACGACACCTGGCGCGACCAGCACGGCAAAAGCAAGGACAGCGCTTGGGACGGTTCGGGTCCAGGCCGGCAGGGGTTTCGACATGCCGCACAGGCTAGCACGAAGCTCACGGCGGGCGGGATCGCATGCGCTATGATCGACGGATGATCGCTCATCGTTATCCGGAACACTTCCTGGCGCCGATGCGGGAGGAACTCGACCGCATTGGTTTTACTCAGCTGAATACCGTGGACGCCGTGGACGAAGCGGTCCAACGTCCAGGCACGACGATGATCGTCGTCAATTCGATTTGTGGATGCGCGGCGGGCAAGGCCCGGCCCGCGATTGCCCTGGCCCTTCGCGGCGATCTGCGGCCCGACCATTTGACGACAGTCTTTGCGGGGGGTGACGTGGAGGCCACCAGTCGCGCGCGCGAGCTGATGGCGCCCTATCCGCCGTCGTCGCCGTCAATCGCGATCCTCAAGGACGGCAAGCTGGTCTACATGATGGAACGGCGAGACATCGAAGTGCGCGACGCAGAGGCCATTGCGGCCCAGCTCAAGGCCGCCTTTGCAGAGCACTGCGCTTAGCACCTCCAAGGTCCCGTGGCTTCCGCCTTCAGGCGGAAGCGGACGGTTGAACTTCCGGCTGAAGCCGGAAGCCACCCGAGTGACTTACAGACTGTCAGAACTTTGGAACCCTGGAACCGCGGCGCTAGCCGCCGCGAGTGTGCATTTCGAGGTGCGGATCCCGTTTCAGAGAACTGAGCGGAATCATCGGTGAGCGATCCCGGACGGCCAGGCGCTGTTCGGCGCCTCGATCGCTACGTCCGCGCCAATCCTCAGCAATGAGCGCTGCAAGCTCTTCGTTCGTGGCGCCGGCTCTCAGCGCTCGACGCAAATCGCGACCGCGTGTCGCGTACAGGCAAAGGAACCACATGCCATCCGCCGTCAGGCGGCTCCGGTCGCAAGACTGGCAAAACGGCGCGGTGGTTGATGCGATGATTCCGATCGTCGTGCCGTCGCCGAGACGATAGCGCGCAGCGGGCGCAGACGACTCTTCCAGGATTGGCACCACGGTGCCGTAGTGCTCGCCGAGCCTAGCCAGCATCTCGTCGCGCGAGACGACCTGCTCGACGCTCCAACGGGTGGCGCCCCCGACGTCCATGTATTCGATGAAGCGAATCTCGGCGCCGCGAGCTTTTGCGAACTCGACCATCTCAATCAGCTCGTCGTCGTTGACGCTGCGAATGACGACGGTATCGATCTTGAAGCCCGGGAAAAGCGGCGTCGCAGCCTCGATGCCCTGCAACACCCGATCGAGTTCGTCGTACCGTGCGAGCTGCACGAATCGGTCGCGACGCAGCGTATCGAGGCTGATGGTCAATCGATGAAGGCCCGCTTGTCGAAGGGGTGTCGCCATCGACGCGAGCAGGACGCCATTGGTTGTCATCGCCAGGTCGTCGAGCCCGGCCTTCGCTGCGAGGCGTTCGATCAGAACGGGAAGATCCTTGCGGAGGAGCGGCTCGCCGCCGGTGAGTCGCACCTTGCGTACACCCAACGAGAGGAAGACGTCGACGAGCCGGTCAATCTCTTCGAACTGAAGAATGTCCTCGCGCGGCAGCCAGATGTAGTCCTGCTCGGGCATGCAGTACTGGCAGCGCAAGTTGCACCGGTCGGTGACCGACAGGCGCAGGTTGGCCAGCGGCCTGTTGTAGGTGTCGCTCAGCATCAACAGGTTTCGATTATGTCAGGAAAGAACACGAAAGGGCGACTGCCGGCGTGTGCGGTCGTGGGGCAGAAACGGATGGTCGGTGATTTGACCGCCGAATCGAGCATCCCACCGGCCCGGAACTGGCGTCTGGCAGGACGGGCAGGTGCCATCCGATTTCACGTGATATCCCTGGATGTGATAGCCGAAGCGCTCGACGAGTAGTTGCGAACACGTTGCACAGCGCGTGTCTTCGAGGTCACCGACCTGGCCGGGCAGGTTTCCCGCATACACGTGATGCAGGCCCGCGCGTTGTCCCAGGGCCGCGGCTCGACGCAACTGGGCCGCCGTGGTCGCGGCCGTGTCTTGCATGCGATAGTCCTGGTGAAAAGCCGTGACGTGCCAGGGAATGTCGCGCGAGACCGACGCCAGAAACTCGGTGAGGGCCGTCAGCTCTTCGTCCGAGTCGTTGAATCCTGGCACCAGCAACGTGACGATCTCGACCCAGACCCCGCGGCGATGCAGCGATCGGATCGTGTCGAGGATTGGCTGGAGTCGACCACCGAGCTTTCGATACTGACGGTCATTGAAGCTCTTGAGATCGACCTTGTAGACGTCGATCCAAGGCGTCAGGTAATCGAGCACTTGCGGGGTCCCATTGCCATTCGACACGAAGCCAGTTGCCAATCCGCGAGCGCGTGCCGCCCGAAACACGGCCACTGCCCATTCGACCGTGATGAGCGGTTCGTTGTAGGTCGAGACCACGACGCGCGCGCCTTGCCGCACGGCGTCTGCAGCCAGCCATTCGGGATCGACGTCGCGCGGAGGGGCCGTCGCCGCGGGATCTCGCAGCGCCTGGGAGGTCACCCAGTTCTGACAATAGCCGCAATGCAGATCGCAGCCGAGCATCCCGAAGCTGTAGGCAAGCGCGCCCGGCCAGGCGTGGAAAAACGGCTTCTTCTCGATGGGATCGCACTGGAGACCGGCAACGTATCCCCACGGCACGCGTAAGCGCCCGCCATCGTTGTAACGAACCTTGCAGACACCGAGGGCTCCGGGCGGGATTGCGCAGTCGTGCCCACAGGCGTGGCAACGGACCCACTCGCGATCGAGCCGATCGTACACCTCGCCCTCACGAGTGCGCTGGTTCAGCAGCTCGCTCAGGCTCGACACGTCTTCAATTGTACCCGGGCTGGCTTTTCCCTGGCTTCAGGTAAATCGGCCGAGCCTGCCGTCGTAACTCCAGCAATGCGCGTCGTGTGGGTCGTGGCGTGTCTTTTGGTCGGGGTTGTCGATGCGGCCGCTCAGGATCGACGGATTTCGGTTCGGGTGGAAGACCCCTCCGGCGCGACCATTCCGAACGCGCAAATCATCGTGCTGGCCGGGCCGGATCTGATTGCCGAACAAAACGCCGATGGGCGTGGGTTGGCAACCATCAACGTTCGCCAGGCCCAACAGCTGAAGCTGGTGGTGACCGCGCCCGGCTTCGCATCGACCGAGGTCGAAGTCACCATCCCGCCACGGGTGACCAATCATCCTGTCACGGTGTCGATGGCGCTGGCCGCGATTGAGACCGACGTCACCGTGTCGGCGACCGAGGATGCAGCCGCGGGCGGCCTCACCGAAACACTTTCACAAGCCGAGATCGATCAACTCCCCGACGATCCTGAGGAGCTGCAGCGCATGCTCGAAGAGATTGCGGGGCCGGGAGCCACCATTCGGGTCGACGGCTTTACCGGGGGGCGATTGCCCACACGCGATCAGATCGCTCGCATTGTCGTTCGTCGCGACGCGTTTTCGGCCGAGTTCCATCAAGTGGGGCAGGGCCGTGTGGAGATTGCGACCCGACCCGGTGTGGATCGTTGGCGTGGCAATGCGGGGCTGACGCTGCGGCCGAGCGGCTTGTCTGCGCACAACGCGGTGGCCCGCTCGGCCAAGGCGGGCACGTTGATGCGGGTGAACGCCTTCGCGGCTGGACCGCTGGTGCCAAACCGCATCTCCTTCTCAGGGAATATCGAGAGCTCCTCGTCCGAGGATACCCGCGGCATCGCCGCTCTCACTCCACAGGGCCCCTTCGTGGCGGCGCTCGCTCAGCCGTACGACAACCGGGAAATCTCGGCGCGCACCGAAGGACTGTTGACCAAGACGACGCTCTTCCGCGCGTCGTATGCGCGTAGCAGCTCGGAGCGTGACAATCAGGGCATCTCGGAGCTCGATCTCCCGATGCGCGGCTATCTGCGCAAAGACACCGAGCACGAGCTGCGCTTCTCGCTCGAGGGCGGGCAGCGACGTCCGTATCATGTCCGCCTGCAGTTCGATCACGCCACTGGCGCGGTGATCCCCGAAACGGTGGCGCCCACAATCGTGGTCCAGAACGCGTTTCGTGCGGGTGGCGCGTCCACTAACGGCCAGGACCGCAATCGCAGTGTGGTCGCCGATACGATGTTCACTCTGAAGGCCCGGCCATACACCCTTCGAGTCGGATCGCTTTTCACCTGGGACCGGAACGATCTCGGGCAGTTGCGGAATACCCTCGGCACGTTCACGTTCACCCACATTGCGGCCTACGAGGCGGGTCGTCCGGCCACGTTCACGCAGCGCGTGGGCGCACTCCCACTGGCGTTCTCGGTCACGCAAGGCGCGACCTTCATCCAGGCCGAATTCACTCGGCGTCGCTGGAACATCGGAATGGGCGCGCGCTACGAATGGCAGTCGGGGATCGACGATCGCACCGCCATTGCCCCGCGGATTGGCGTCTCGCGGCCGTTTGGGCGCAATGGCCGGACGAGCCTGCGCGCCGGCTACGGATGGTTCTACGGATGGATGCCCGCCCGCATCGAAGAAGAGACGCGGCGCCTTGCTCAAGGATCGTCGGAGGAAGAGGTCATCATTTACGACCCCGGCTATCCCGATCCGTATGGTCAGGGGACGCAGACGTCGCAACGAGAGCCTCCGACGCGACTCGAGCTCGCAAGCGCAGCGGAGTTGCCACGTTGGCAGCGGACATCGGTTGGTTTCGATCACCAGATTCGGCAGGGCCTGCGCTTCAATCTGGACGGCTTCTACGAGCGGACGTCGAACGACTTTCGATCGCTCGATCTGAATGCGCCGATTGACGGCGCGCGCCCCGACCCGCTCTCCGGCCGCATGCTGCTCGTGCAGTCGATCGGACGATCGACGCGCACCGGGTTCAACGTGGACCTGTCGTTCTCGCCGCGGCCAGGTATGTTCAGCAATCTCCGCTATGGCTACTCGAGAACCTTCAATGATGCCGACGATGCGCTGACGCCCCCTGCCACTGGGACATTCGAGACCGAGTACGGGCCCTCTCGCGGCGATTTCCGTCATCGTCTCAACTGGAACATTGGCGCTCCCATCATCTGGGGTGTGACGGCATCCATGAATGGTCGCTTGCAGACGGGCTCGCCGTACAACATCACGACCGGCTTGGATAACAACGGCGACGCCATCTTCAACGATCGCCCGATCAGCGTCGGGCGCAACACGTTGCGCGGGTTGCTCACGACCCAGACGGATTTCAGGCTATCGTGGTCGATTCCCCAGTCCCGTCCGAACGGCACGGCGGTCTTCGCGCAGCGCGGCCCGGGAGGCCCACGCGGCCCCGGCGGCCCTGGCAATCGCGGTCCGAGCCGCCGGTTCGAGATGTATCTGTTCGTCCAGAACGCGTTCAACCGCGTGAACTACAGCTCGTATGTCGGTGTGCTCACCTCGCCATTTTTTAACCGCCCAACATCCGCACAAGCAGCACGACGGATCGAGCTGGGGTGGCGGTTTTCTTTCTAGGGCACAGGGCGCAGGGCCCAGGGCATGGGCTAGGGAAGGGCGCAGGGAAGGCACTGAGGGCCCTGATCCCTCCCCTGTGCCCTGCGCCCTTCCTCAATACACCGATCGTCGCGCCTCGCGTCGTCTTCGAGTCGAGCGCGAATCGCGGCTGGGGCGTTGCATCGCCGGCAATCAACGCCGCGACATGCCGGCCGACGGCGGGGCCATGCTTGAAGCCGTGGCCCGAGCCGCCACCAACGATCCACACGTTCGACCAGGCCGGATGACGGTCGATGATGAAGTCTCCCGACGAGGTGTTTTCATACTGACAGACGCGCGCGTCAACAAGGGGGGCGTCGGCTAACCCCGGGAAGCGCCGCGCCATCCAGTCCCGTGTATTCAGGACGACCTGCGGGTCCACGACGCGGTCGGTTCGATCCGGATCGATTGGCGGCCCATGGCGATCGATGCCGACCTTGAACCCTTGCGCGTCGAGATCGGGCACGCCATAGAAGCCCGCGGCGAAGTCGATCCAGACCGGCAAGTCCGGGATCGCGTAGCGCCGATCGCCGGGCGGAAGGCCGAAGTACAGCACCTCTTGCCGCGTCGGCCGCAATCGACTGCCGACGGCGAGCGGGAGAACCCGTGGCAGCCAGGGACCGCAGGCCAGCACATAGAGGTCGGCTTCGATGACGCCGCCGGCCGATTCGACAACGCGGGGTGACTCGCGCGACTCGTCCAGTGGCTCGACGGCCGTCCTGCGATAGTCGACGTTCGCTCGCGTCTGCGCGAGCGTCGCGAGGGCCTGCACCGCCGCCTTCGCGCGGATTACTCCCGCCTCTGGTTCGAGAAGCGCAGCGCCGAGGCCGTCAATGGCGATCTGCGGGAAGCGATGAGCCAGATCCGAAGCGTCGAGCCGTTCCGCTCGGAGTCCCAGCCCTGCCAGCGTTTCGCAGGTGTGAGCGATGTACTCGTTGCCCGGCTCGCCCAGGAACAACGCTCCGCACGTGGTCATCAGATCGCGTTCGGTCGCAGCCGCGAGCCACTCCCAATCACGGCGCGAATCGCTGGCCCATTGCGAATAAACCGCGTCGACGCCGTAGCCGGCTCGGAGGACGCGCGAGTGATCGGTCGAGCTCGCGCGACCGTTGCCGGGTCCGTAGGCATCGATCAGCGTGACGCGGTGACCACGCTCCGCCAACCGCCAGGCGCACCAGGTGCCGAAGACACCGGCTCCGACGACCGCAGTCCGGATCACTTCGGTGTCTTCATGCGGCCGAGGATCTCGCCGAGGCGACGGATCTCGTCGCCGTATTTCGCCCACTCGCCGGCGCGCTGCGCGGCGATCGCGCGATCGTAGACGGCGCGCGCTTCGGCGGCGAGGTCGGGTGACACGGCTGTTCCTGCCGGTGCGGCGCGATCCTCAGGTTCCACCGGAGCCTCGCGCGCTGGTGCGCCCGGTCGTGCGCCAGGTGGCATCGCCGCACCGAAGATGCGCGCCAGTCCTGCCTCGAGCGTCCGTTCCATCACAATCTGATTCTGATAGGCAACGATCACCCGGGTGAGTTCGGGGATGCGGCCAGCCTGCGCACGCAGATACAACGGCCGGACGTAAATCAACGATTCCTCGACCGGAATCACCATCAGCGTGCCCTGAATCACCTCGGACCCCTGCTGATTCCACAGGGTGATCTGTGGGGCGATCACCTGGTCTTGATTGATTCGGCCCACGACTTGTCGCGGACCGAACACCAGCTTCTGCTTCGGAAACTGAAAGACCAGCAACTGGCCATAGTGCTCGCCGTCACTGCGGGCGACCATCCAGGACGCCAGGTTGTCGCGCCCACGCGGCGTGAACGGGAGCATCTGGATGAACTCCGCCGCTTGCTCGCCCGGCAACCTCATGATGGTGTAGTACGGCTCCATGCGCTGTCTCTCGGCGCCCCGATCGATCGCCGGGACCTCCCACTGATCTTCCTTGTTGTAGAAGACCGCGGGGTTGGTCATGTGGTAGGTCGAGTACACGGCCGCTTGCGTGTTGAAGATGCCTTCGGGATAGCGCACATGCCGCCGGAGCCCGGCGGACATTTCCATCAGCGGACGGAAAAGCGTCGGAAACATCTTCGTGATCGTCTGCACGATCGGATCCGCGGGTTCGGCCACATAAAACGTGACCGAGCCGTGATAGGCATCGATCACGACCTTGACCGCATTGCGGACGTAATTGATGTTGTCGGCGGCGGCCGTCGAGTACGGGTACCGATTCGAGGCCGTATAGGCGTCCTGGATCCAGAAGATGCGGCCCTCGTCGACCACCGCGTACGGATCCTGGTCAAAGATCAGGAACGGCGCGATCTTGCTGACCCGCTGTCGAATCTGCCGATCGAACATCAGTCGGCTGTCAGTCGTGATGTCATCGCTCAGCAGAATCTGATACGCGCGAAAGTGTGCGGCAAACAGCAGCTTGCGGAGGAGCGATGACGTTGGAATGCCGCCCTGGCCGTCGTAGTCGGAATAGACGTTGTCCTCGCCTTTCGGGTAGTGAAACTCTCGCGCCCGAGTGCGGGTAATGACGTATCCGTTCGATAGCTCGCCGAAATAGATGCTGGGCTGCGTCACTTCGAGATTGACTGACGACACGGGTGGCAGGTCGCGGATGAACAGGACGGGCAGGCCTTCCTGCGTGACTTGATTCACCGGTCCGAGGGTCAAGCCATGCCCGTGCGTGAACACGAGCCGTTCGTTGATCCAGGTCCGGTTCGGCAGTGATGCTGGATTCAGCTCGCGCACCGAGAGCATCACCTGGCGCGTTCGGCCCTCCAGTTCGTAGCGGTCGTTGTCGACCGAGACGAAGTCGTAGTACGTCCGAATCTCCTGAATCTGTCCGAACGTCTCGAGCAGCGGCTGATGATCCCAAAGGCGCACGTTATCGAGCGTCTCGCGGTTCTTTTCCACGTCGGCCCGCGTGAGCTCGGCATCACCGGTCAACTCCCGTTCCTCGATGCGGTCGAGCGCGAACCCCTGGCGCGTGGCGGCGATGTTGTGCGTGATATACGGCGCCTCGCGAGCCTGTTCGTTGGGGGACACGACGAACCCGCTGAATGAACTGCGCGTAGAGTCCGCCACCGAGCAGCACGACCGCGTAGAGCCCAGCGGCGGCGACGAGCGCCCACGGCGCGCGATCCACCGACCGCAGCAACGAGAGCACCACGCCGATCGCTGCCGCAGCCGCCAGGGCCAGAGCCGCCGGCATCCGCGCGTGCACGTCGGTGTAGCTTGCCCCCTGAATGATGCCCGACGCCGTGACCATGGCGCGTGGTTGGTCGAGCCACGCGCTCAAGGCGAGAACCACGAACAAAGCGGCGGCGAGCACCGCACCATGCCGTCGCACGCTGGGCGCCATGCGCAGACCGAAAGGGGTCAGCGCCAACTCGCCAGCCAGACCGTATACCGCCGCCGAACCAATGGCGGCGAGCGCGACGAGCGCTAACCCCATGCCGCGCACGATCTCCAGCAGCGGCAGAGTGAAGATGTAGAACGCGGCGTTGTACCCGAGGATGGGATCCGCAGCCGGAAATGGTGTCTGATGCCACCACTGGAGGAGTGTCAGCCACTCCGACGAAGCGATCAGCGCGAGCAGCAGCGACGCGGCCGCGACGGCCAGGAGCGCGAGGGGGCGCAACTGATCGCGGGTGGGCAGCACAATCGTGAACCCTTCCCGGGTGGTGAACGACGAGGGCGCGCCGCTGGACGCGCTGAGCGCATGGCGAAGGTGTGCCGCCAACCAAAGGAAGCTGAGCGCGAACACCCCCAGGCCGATGGCCGCGCGCGTCGTCAGGGCTTTGACGAAGATCGGCCGATAGCCCACCTCCCCGAACCACAGCCAATCCACGAGAAACGTCGTCGTGGAGGGAAGGACGAAGAAGAGGAGAGCAAAGACGACTAAGACGATGGTTCGGCGGGCCACGGTCGTATCTTAGACGCAAGCCGCTCTGAGTGGGCGCTAGGTCGTCCACTTCCGGCGGGCGACGACTCGTTGATCACGTCGATCCAGTCGGGTGCCACGGGTGGTCGCCTTGAACACGCGCTCCAATCGCCGCCTCTCGACTTCCTCGGCCGTTGCTGGCGGCGTGCGATCCTCGTAAAGCGCGCGCGCCTCAGCCTTTGCAACGTGTCTGTCGGCGAGGGCGCGTACCACGATGATCTGACGACGGCCCGCGGGTCGCAAGATGATTAGTTGGTCGCCAATGCGCAGGTCACGATGAGGCTTGGCGACCACTCCGTTCACGCTGACGCGGCCGATCTTGCACTCCTTCTGCGCCTCCGACCGGGTTTTGAACAAACACGCGACGTCGAGCCACACGTCGAGCCGGACACTGTCGCCCATGGAAGAAGTGTAGACTCCCGCGTCAGGCTATGGTCAACAGGCGGTCGCACTCATCCACTGTCCTTGACGGTCCTGCGCGCGCCCCCGGCCGCGCGATGTTGCACGCGGTTGGCTTCCGTCGCGAGGACTTCGCCAAACCTCAGGTTGGAATTTGCTCGACTTGGAGCGAGGTCACGCCCTGCAACGTTCATATCGACGAGCTGGCGCGAGAAGCGTCCGGCGGCGTCGACGCAGCGGGCGGCAAAGCCGTGATTTTCAACACCATCACGGTGTCCGACGCAATCTCGATGGGCACCGAAGGGATGAAGTATTCGCTGGTGTCGCGCGAGGTGATCGCCGACTCGATCGAGACGGTCGTGGGCGGCGAGGGCTTCGATGGTCTGGTGGCGATTGGCGGCTGCGACAAGAACATGCCCGCGTGCGCGATGGCGATGGCTCGCCTCAATCGTCCGGCAGTCTTCGTCTATGGCGGAACGATTCTTCCCGGCACGTGGAGAGAAAAGCCAGTCGACATCGTATCGGTGTTCGAAGCGGTGGGGCAGCACGCGGCAGGCGCTCTTAGCGACGAGGACCTCGCGGATCTCGAGTCACGCGCGTGTCCGGGACCCGGGTCATGCGGCGGAATGTACACGGCGAACACGATGGCCTCCGCCATCGAGGCGCTCGGCCTGAGCCTGCCCAACAGCTCGGCGCAAGCCGCAATCTCGAAGGACAAGCGCGATGACTGCGCTCGCGCCGGTGCGGCGGTGATGCGTCTGCTGGACGTGGGCATTCGTCCCCGCGACATCCTGACGAAGAAGGCCTTCGAGAATGCCATTACGACCGTCATCGCCCTCGGCGGTTCGACTAACGCGGTGTTGCATCTGGTCGCGATTGCCCATGCCGCGGGCGTCAAGCTGACAATCGACGACTTTACGCGAGTGGGTCGTCGTGTCCCGGTGCTGGCCGATCTCAGACCTAGTGGCCGGTATCAGATGGCCGAACTCGTGAGGATCGGCGGTCTCACGCCGCTGATGAAGATGTTGCTGGCGGAGGGGTTGCTGCATGGGGATGCGCTGACCGTGACCGGCGAATCGCTTGCCGCCAACCTTCGAGACACGCCACAGTACCCAAACGGTCAAGACATTGTCCGGCCCTTCTCGTCTCCTGTGAAGCGCGACAGTCACCTTGTCATTCTGTACGGCAATCTCGCGCCGGAAGGCGCGGTGGCGAAAATCAGCGGGAAGGAGGGTGAGCGATTTACGGGCAAGGCGATCGTCTTCGATCGCGAGGAGGCCGCGCTCGACGCTATTCTTCGTGGGCGCGTGAAGAAAGGACACGTCGTCGTCATCCGCTACGAGGGACCGCGCGGGGGACCGGGGATGCGCGAGATGCTTTCGCCAACGAGCGCGATCATGGGGCGGGGGCTGGGTAACGATGTCGCGCTGATTACGGACGGTCGCTTCAGTGGCGGCACCCACGGCTTTGTCGTCGGCCACATCACGCCCGAAGCCGTTGTGGGCGGCCCGCTTGCCATCGTCAAGAACGGAGACGCGATTGCGATCGACGCTCGAGCGAGGACGCTGACGCTGGACGTGCCGGCCAGCGAGATCAAGGCTCGTCAAAGGAAGTGGAAGGTGCCGAAGCCGCGCTACACGCGCGGCGTACTGGCCAAGTACGCTCGTCTCGTGACGAGTGCCAGCCTGGGAGCAATCACAGATCGGTGATCGGTGATCAGTGATCGGTGATCAGGGTAGAGATCAGGGATCAGGGATCAGGGATCAGAGATCAAAATATGGGGAACACAATGAGACGGCTGATTGGTGGACTTATGCTCGTTGGTGCAGTGACGATCGTTCATGCGCTGGCCGCGCGTGAGCAGGGCAACGTGGGGAAGACCTTTGTCAGTCCCGGCGGCGCGCAATTGAAGGTGCTCGTTGACGCTGCGTCGCTTGGTGGGACCGAGGTCGAGGTGGCGGAGTTGACCCTGGCCCCGAACAGCGACTCGGGCGAACACCGTCATGCTGTGACCGAGACGTTCTATCTCCTCGAGGGAGATATGGAGCAAGTGATCAACGGCAACCCGGTGAAGCTGACGCCAGGGACCGTGGCCAGCATTCGATCGACCGATCAAGTTCGCCATAAAGCCGGCCCGAAGGGCGCGAAGGTGCTCGTGATTTGGGCGCCGGGTGGAGAAGTCGGTCGGGTCACGGCGAAGTGGAAACCGCAGTAGGCCGCGCCTTCGGCGCGGAGGGCCGCTCGCTGCCGCTCGCGGAAGGCCGCTCCGCGGGAAGGCCAGCCTCGCGTCGCTCGGCTGGAGGGGTCTCAGGCTTTGGCCTGTCAGGCGAACACAGTGAGGCCGGCCTTCTGCGAAGCCGCCTTCTGCGAAGCCGCCTTCCGCGAAGCGGCCTTCCGCGAAGCGGCCTTCAGTCCTTGTCCTGGTCCGACGTCCCCGAGAGCAGGGGCATGGGCGAGGCTTCCGAGTCGGCCAGCAGCCCACTGCTGGCGTAGATCAGCAGCTTCTCGCGCGTGTCGGCGATGTCAAGGTTGCGCATCGTCAATTGGCCGATCCGGTCCTGCGGTGAAAACGCGGACTCGCCCTTTTCCATGGTCAGCCGCTCCGGCTTGTACGTCAGATGGGGGCTCGTGGTATCCATCAGCGAATAGTCGTTGCCGCGTCGAAGCTCCAGCGTGACTTCGCCCGTGATTGCCCGGGCGACCCAGCGCTGCGCCATCTCGCGCAGCATGATCGCCTGCGGATCGAACCAACGCCCTTGGTACAGCAGCCGACCGAGACGGCGACCCATGTCGCGGTACTGCTCGATCGTGTCCTCGTTGTGGATGCCGGTGATGAGTCGCTCGTAGGCAATGAACAGCAGCGCCATCCCAGGCGCTTCGTAGATGCCGCGACTCTTCGCTTCGATGATACGGTTTTCGATCTGATCGCTCATGCCGAGGCCATGGCGGCCGCCAATCACGTTGGCCTCGAGCATCAGATCGAGCTCGTGGTCGTATGAGCGCCCGTTGAGCGCGACGGGATGACCTTCTTCGAACCGGACCGACACGATCTCGGGCGCGATCGCGACGTCTTCGCGCCAGAACGCCACGCCCATGATGGGCGCGACGATCTTGATGCCCGAGTTGAGGTGCTCCAGATCCTTCGCTTCGTGGGTGGCGCCGAGCAGGTTGGAATCGGTGGAATAGGCCTTCTCCACGCTCATCTTGTACGGCAGCCCGGCTTCGCGCATGTACTCCGACATCTCTTTGCGGCCACCGAGCTCGTCGATGAAGGCCTGGTCGAGCCACGGCTTGTAGATCCGCAGATCGGGGTTGGCCAGGAGGCCGTACCGGTAGAACCGCTCGATGTCGTTGCCCTTGAAGGTGCTGCCATCCCCCCAGATGTGCACGTTGTCTTCCTTCATGGCGACCACGAGCATGGTGCCGGTGACGGCGCGTCCGAGTGGCGTGGTGTTGAAGTACGGGACGCCAGCCGTCGAGATGTGAAAGGCTCCGCACTGGAGGGCGGCGAGCCCTTCGGCCACCAGCTGCCGGCGGCAGTCGATCAATCGCGCTTTCTCGGCACCGTACTCGAGCGCCTTACGCGGAATCGCGTCGTAGTCGGGTTCATCGGGTTGGCCGAGATTCGCGGTATACGCGAAGGGCACCGCGCCGCGGCGTCGCATCCAGTGCAGCGCTGCGCTCGTATCGAGTCCACCGGAAAAGGCGATGCCCACACGATCGCCCTTGGGCAGTGCTTGGAGAATTCGTCCAGCAGTCATGTGCCCCGCGATCATATCGCGACCGATTCGGCCGCTAACGCCGTCAAGGCTCCTGGAGCGGCGACGTCGTGATCTTGCGAGCGGGCGCGTTCCAGTCCGGTGGCGTCATCTGCAGCAAGTGTTGGACGAAGAAGTCGAACTGCTGACGTTGACCGTACTTGGTGTACGTGCCGGATCTGGCGGCGCCATGGTTCTCGCCTGGCACGACCAGCAGATCAAAGACTTTGTCGGCTTTCACGAGCGCGCGGACGACTTGCATCGTGGACGCAGGGTCGACGTTCGTATCGAGTTCGCCGACGACGAGCAGCAGGCGTCCCTGCAATTTGGCGGCGTTATCGACGTTGGATGACTTTGAGTACTGCTCGCCAAGCGGCCATCCCATCCACTGCTCGTTCCACCAGATCTTGTCCATGCGATTGTCATGGCACCCGGCATAGGCGACCGCAACCTTGTAGAAGTCGGGATGGAACAGCAGCGCACCCATCGCGTTCTGACCGCCAGCCGAGCCGCCATAGATGCCGACGCGGGACACGTCGTACCACGGGAAGCGCGCGGCGGCGGCACGATGCCACAGGATGCGATCGGGGAACCCGGCGTCTCCAAGGTTCTGCCAGGCCACGTCGTGGAACGCCTTGGACCGATTCGAGGTACCCATTCCGTCGATCTGCACGACGATGAAACCAAGCTCGGCTTGCGCCTGCGAGGCGTGAAACGCACTGAAGCTCTTGGGTACGTGGGACCCGTGGGGGCCGGCGTAGATGTTCTCGATCACGGCATACTTTTTCGACGCATCGAAGTTCGACGGTCGGAAGATCAAGCCCCAGATGTCGGTCTGGCCGTCGCGGCCTTTGGCGATGAAGGCTTCTGGAGGCCTCCACCCTTCCTTTGTCAACGCGCTCAAGTCAGCTCGTTCGACTGCCGTCACGAGCGATCCATCCGACGTGCGTCGAAGCTCCGAGACCGGGGCGAGATCGACGCGGGAGTAGGTATCGACGTAATACTGCATGTCGGTTGAGTACGACACCTGATGATCGGCCGCGACGGTCGTCAGGCGAGTCAAACCGTTGCCGTCGAAGCCAATGCGGTAGAAATGCAGGAAGTACGGATCTTGATCGTCGTGCATGCCTCCGGCACTGAACCAGATCTGCCGTTTCTCTTCGTCCACTTTCTGCACGCCGCGAACGGGCCACGCACCTTTCGTGATCTGGTTGATCACGCGACCAGTCGTGCCGTCCATCAAATACAGGTGATTCCAGCCATCCCGCTCTGACATCCAGATCACGTTGCGGCCGTCGGCCAGATCGTGGCGGTACCGCTTGCCCGACGAACGCGTGTCGTTGGCGCCGTTGTAATAGAAGAACGTCTTGGGCTCCTCAGAGATCACCGATCGCGTTTTTCCCGAAGCGACGTCGACCTCGATGACCCGGAACAGTTGATGACCGCGCTGGTTGTATTCGAAGGTCAGGGCCCGGCCATCTTTTCGCCACGTGAGATCGGACAACTCGTATGGATTGGGAAACAGCTCGCTGGTGATCTCGATCCGTCTCGCGGGGTCGAGGTGAAAGAGCACCGGCTGCTCCAGATCGAGCTGATCGCCGGGCTTGGCGTATTGCAAGGTCCAGTGCCGAGGCTGCAACTGATCCTCGGGCGAGGACTCGACGTAGTGCACCGTGCGGCGATACCCCGGACGCACGCGATAGGCCGCGAGCTTGGTCGAATCGGGCGACCACACGACGGAGCCGAGCTCATAGAAGTTTCCCTCAGAGCCGTCGGTGCTCAGTGGCAACACCTTTTGCGTGCTGAGATCTCGAAGCGCGAGGTTGAAGTTCTGGACAATCGCCTCGAGCTTGCCGTCCGGCGACCGCCTCGGCGTTTCGACAGGGGGTACGTGCGGCCCTCGCACGGGACCATTGACACCACGAAGTGCACCCTCCGGGGTCGGGCGATCGACTTTGGTGCAGGTGTAATCGCTCAGTGCGCAGGTCACGCGGGCAGCGTCGAGTTGAACTTCGATGGCTTGCTCGTTGCTGACGAAGCGGAACGTGTTGAAGGGCAGGCGCGGCGCGGTCCAGGAGTTGTTCATCAAGCGTGACAGCGCGCTGGCAAGACGGGCGTGGTCGAACGCCGGGCCCTTCACCTGCGTTGCCGCATCCATCAGCACGAATTCGTGTCCATCGCTCACGGTTCGGCGGTACCAGAAGCGTGGGGTGTCGGCCACCCAGGTGGCAGGTTCCGGGATCCCCGTCGCCAGAGCTTCGTACTTTTCGCGCAACCCCAGCGCGCGGTCGTAATCGGCGCGCATCACTTGGGCCAGGGCCTCGGACCCGGCCAGGGCGAAGGCCATCCCGACAACAGTGGCCAGGCGACGGTTCACGGTCATGACGTGGCGGCTCCTTCCCAGCCGAGCCACTACGCGCCGGAAACAGGTCGGCATCCCGACGCGGAGATATCGCGTGACGACTCGGACGGCGCCACCGACTATACTTCTAGAGCCCGTTTTTTGGCGGGTTGCGGGTGGCGTTCGAAGCGCCCGCCTTTGCCCATGAGACGAGCCCGCGCTGGAATTCTCGTCACCGCACTCATTGCGCTCGGGTTGACCGGTACCAGCAGTCGCGCGCAACCGCCGGCTGCCCTGGGTACACAAAAGCCGACCCCCGCCGTCTCACATCGACAGTCAGACGTTCGCCCGTTGGCTGCTGCGGCCAGCGCGCCATCGCCTCGAACGGCGGCCGAGGCACAAACCGCCACGGTCAAACGGTCCTGCGCCGTTTGTCACAGCGAGCGCGGTCGCGCCGGAGGGTTGTCGCTGGCCTCTTTCGACGTGACGACGGCCGTTCAGCACGCTGACGTCGCGGAGAAGATGGTGCGAAAGCTACGGCTTGGGATGATGCCGCCACCGGGCGCCAAGCGGCCGGCACCCGAAGCATTGAGTGCGCTGGTGGTTGCGCTCGAGGGGCGTCTCGACGCCGCCGCAGCCGCCAGGCCCACCCCGGGGTGGCGGCCTTTCCAGCGGCTCAATCGCGCCGAGTATGCGCGCGCGGTCAAGGACCTGCTCGATGTCGACATCGACGTCGCCGCACTGTTGCCGGCCGATACGATCAGCGACGGTTTCGACAACATTGCCGACGCCCAGACGTTCTCGCCGACGTTGCTGTCGAGTTATCTGCGCGCCGCCGGCAAGGTCACGATGCTGGCGCTCGGCGATGCGGAAGCCTCGGCGAGCGAGGCGAACTACAAGGTCGCCAAGACCGCCTCGCAACTACGTCGTGCCGAGGGCGCCCCACTCGGGACGCGTGGGGGACTTTCGGTCCTGCACACGTTTCCAGCCGACGGCGATTACGTCTTCCGCATGGATCTGCATGGCAACGCGTGCGGTGTGTTGTTTGGCGGAACCACGACTGGAGAAAAGCTGGAGCTATCCCTTGACGGAACCAGGGCGGCGCTCCTCGATATCGATCCGCGAATGACAGAGGCCACGACGGGCGTCACGCTCAAGACGGCGCCGATTCACATTACCGCCGGAGCCAAGCGCGTCTCGGCGGCGTTCCTGCAGCAATTCGAGGGACCTGTGATCGACCTGCTGGCGCCGATCGAGCACACGCTCGCCGATACGCAGATCGGCGTGGCCTTCGGAATCACGACCTTGCCGCACCTGAAGGACTTGAGCATTGTGGGTCCTTATCGGCCCACTGGTGTCTCGGAGACGGCAAGTCGTCGCAAGGTCTTCACGTGTCGCCCGACGAGTCCCGACGAGGAAATGCCGTGCGCGCGCAGCATCATCCAGCGTTTGGCGACACAGGCGTTTCGCGGTCCCGTGTCCGAAAGCGACTTCGCCGCCTTGTTGCAGTTCTACGAGGACGGTCGCGGCGAGCGGGGGTTCGAGTCCGGTGTCGGGTCGGCGATCGAAGCGATGCTCGCGAGCCCGCAGTTCCTCTTCCGCGTCGAGCCGGTGCCGGCCGTGGCGGTCGCCGGACGGGGCTATCGGTTGCGCGACCGTGAGTTGGCATCGCGGCTCTCGTTTTTCCTCTGGGGCGCCGCTCCCGATGCCGAGTTGCTCCAACTGGCGGCTGACGGCCGGCTGACGGCGCCAGGAGCGGTCGAGAGGCAAGTGCGGCGCATGCTGGCGGATCCGAGGTCCGAGGCGCTCGCCACCCGTTTTGCCTCGCAGTGGCTGCGGCTGAGCGACGTCGATCAGATGTTGCCGGACGCCCTGTTGTATCCGTATTTCGATCACTCGTTGGGTCAGGCGTTCAAACGCGAAACCGAGCTTTTCTTCGACAGCCTCGTGCGTGAGGATCGCAGCGTCCTCGACCTGATCACCGCCGACTACACGTTTGTCAACGAGCGCATCGCTCGTCATTACGGCATCCCGAACGTCAGTGGTCCAGCCTTTCAGCGGGTCACGGTTCCCGACTATCGCCGCGGCATTCTTGGTCACGGCAGCATCCTGACGTTGACCTCGGTCGCCGATCGCACGTCGCCGGTGATGCGCGGCAAGTGGGTGATGGAAGTGCTGCTCGGGTCGCCGCCGCCGCCACCGCCAGCCGATGTGCCGGCATTCGAGGCCACCAAAGCGGCGGTCGCCGGGCGGCTCCTGTCCGTGCGTGAGCGGATGGAGGAGCATCGAAAGAATCCAGCCTGCACGTCGTGTCATCGAGTGATCGATCCGTTGGGCCTTGCCCTCGACAATTTCGACGTCACCGGGAAGTGGCGGATCAAAGACAATGAGGTGCCGATTGATGCCAGCGGCGACCTGTACGACGGGACCAAGATGAACGGGCCTGCCGGCTTGCGCGAGGCGCTCCTCAAACACGAGGACGCGGTGCTCCTCAGTTTCACCGAACGGCTGATGACCTACGCGCTCGGGCGCCGATTGGAAGCATCTGATATGCCCACTGTGCGGGCGATCGTGAAACGAGCGGGCCAGAATGGAAACCGGCTCTCGTCGTTCGTGCTGGGTATCGTCGCCAGCGCCGCTTTTCAGTCCACCAGTGGCGCGCCGACCACGGAGTGACCATGCTGATTCGACGACAACCGATCTCGCGCCGGACGGTGCTGAAGGGCATGGGCGTCACGGTTTCGATTCCGCTGCTCGAAGCGATGCTGCCAACGCGTGGTCTGGCGGCGCAAACGCCCGCCGCGCGACCACGACTGATTGCGATCGAGATGGTCCACGGCTCGGCGGGCGCGACGGCGTTCGGCCAGCAGAAAAATCTGTGGTCGCCGGCGGAAGTCGGGTCGGAGTTCGATGTGTCTTCCAGCGTGTTGAGTCCACTGGAGGCGTATCGACGTCACATCACGATTGTCAGCAACACCGATGTGAGGAACGCAGAAGCCTTCACGCCGCCCGAAATCGGGGGGGACCACTTCCGATCCGCCGCCGTGTTCCTGACGCAGTCGCATCCACGTCAGACGCAGGGCTCCGACCTCCATGCGGGCACGTCGCTCGATCAACTCGTGGCCCAAGCCTTCGGAGCGGAGACGCCCATCCCGTCGCTGCAACTCTGCATCGAGAACGTGGATCAGGCGGGCGGATGCTTCTACGGTTATTCCTGCGCTTACACCGATTCGATCAGTTGGGCGTCCCCAAGCGAGCCGCTGCCGATGATCCGCGACCCGCGCCTGGTCTTCGATCAGTTGTTCGGAGTCGGCGCGACGCCCGAGCAGCGCGCGGCGCGTCGTCGCAAAGACCAGAGTATCCTCGACTGGGTGGCCGATTCGGTGGGTCGGCTCAACAACACGTTGGGCGCCGCCGATCGCGCTCGGTTATCCGACTATCTCGAGGACGTTCGAGAGGTGGAACGTCGCATTCAGAAAGTCGAGGCGTTCAATCGCAGCGGTGAAGCGCGTGAACTGCCGGGCGCGCCGGCCGGTGTTCCCGACTCCTACGAAGAGCACGTCAAATTGATGTTCGATCTCCAGGCGCTTGCCTTTGCATCGGACATCACGCGCGTGTTCGCGTTCAAGATGAGCCGTGATGTCTCGAACCGTGTGTATCGCGAGGCGGGCGTCACGACCGGCTTCCACATCGCGTCGCACCACCAGGACCGCGACGAGCGCATTCTGGAATTCGCGAAGATCAATCGCTACCATGTCGGGCTGCTGCCGTACCTCCTCGATCGCCTGAAGGCGACCGCTGATGGCGAGCGCAATCTGCTCGAAAACTCGGTGGTGATTTACGGATCGCCGATGGGCAACTCGAATGTGCACAACCACAAGCGCTGCCCGCTGCTGTTTGCGGGCCACGCGGGCGGAAAGCTCAAGGGCCACATGCACATCAAGACCGCAGATGGCACGCCAATGGCCAATGCCATGCTGTCGGTGCTCAAGATGACCGGCCTTGAAATCGATCAATTCGGCGATAGTACGCGTGCGCTCGACTTGAATGCGGTCGAGGCTCGCGCGACCGCCTGAGGATCTCGGAATGCAGAGCATCATGCGAGGCGGACTCGTCGCGGCGTTCATCGGTTGGGGATTGGTCGCCATCGTCAGCACGTCGCCTGGCGAAGCGCCGGTCGCCACCTCGGCGCAGGCGCGCGATCTTTCGGCCGTCCGCACGTTGCTGAAGAGCGGTGCCGACGTCAACGCCGCGCAGGGGGACGGCATGACGGCTCTTCACTGGGCCGCCATGCACGGCGACAGCGAGATGACGACCATGCTGCTCCAGGCCGGGGGCAACGTTCGGGCGCAGTCACGACTGGGTGGCTACGTCCCGTTGCATCTGGCGGCGCAATCGGGTTCCGCCGGCGTCATCGAGCAACTGCTCACGCGCGGCGCGCCCGTGAATCAACTCACGACGACCGGCGCCACCCCGCTGATGTTGGCGGCCGCGTCCGGCAGTGCGCCAGCGACGAATCGACTGATCGATGCCGGCGCCGACGTCAACGCGACCGAGTCGGCCCAGGGCCAGACGGCGCTCATGTTTGCAGCGGCGCTCGATCGCGCGGATGTGGTGAGGGCGCTCCTCGCGCGCGGGGCAGCGGTCGCGACCGCGACCAAGGTGATCGACCTCGAAGCGCTGACGGCCGCGCCTGGCGAGGAGGCCCTACAGCAAGCGCAGCGTCGGCCTGGTCAGGGCGGGTCTGGCGGCGCCGGCGGATCTGCGACGCCCGCTGCGCCGGCCCCTCGTGGCGTCGACATTGCCGGCGTTACCAGGCCATTCCGCTACAACGAGTTGATTGGTCGGCAGGGCGGGTTGACGGCCCTGCTGCTCGCCGCGAGGCAGGGAGCGACTGACACCGCGCTCGCGTTGCTCGACGGCGGCGCCGACATCAACCAGGTGAGTCCGGGCGACCGAACCAGCCCCTTGCTGATTGCGGTCATCAACGGCCACTTCGATCTCGCGATGACCATGATCGAGCGGGGCGCATCGGTCACGTTGGCAAGTGAGGCAGGAACGACCCCGCTCTACGCGGCGCTCAACGTGCAGTGGGCGCCCAAGGCGTTCTATCCGCAGCCGAGAGCGTATCTCCAGCAGCGGGTGTCATACCTCGACTTGATGAAGACGCTGCTTGCCAAGGGCGCGGATCCAAACGCGCGGCTCAAGCGAAAGCTCTGGTTCAGCTCGTACAACTTCGATGTGCTACGCGTCGATGAAGTCGGAGCAACGCCATTCTGGCGCGCCGCCTATGCGAGTGACATCGAGGCGATGCGGCTCCTGGTCGCGAGCGGTGCCGATCCGCATCTGCCGACGACGAAACCGGCGGGTCGTACGACGAGAGGAGACGCCGGGCAGGCCACCCCCATCGAGGATCGATCGGGCAAACCGCCGATTCCGATTGGCGGTCCCGGTGTGCCGCCGCTCCAGGCGGCTGCGGGCGCGGGGTATGGCGAAGGCTTCGCCGGCAACGCGCATCGGTTCGCGCCATCCGGTATGTTGGCGGCCGTGAAGTATCTGGTCGAAGAGCTCGGGGCTGACGTCAATGCCGTCGATCACGATGGCAGTACCGCGCTCCACCAGGCGGCGGCCCGTGGTGACGTCGAGATGATTCTCTACCTGGTCTCGAAGGGCGCCGACCCGGCAAGAGTGAATCGCGAAGGGCAGAGCACGGCCGACATGGCTAACGGCCCTGTGCAGCGCGTCGAACCGTTCCCGGAGGCCCGTGATCTGCTCGTCAAGTTGGGCGCAAAGAACAGCAATAAGTGCGTGTCCTGCTGAAGGGCCGCTCGCTTCGCTCACGGAAGGCCGCTCGCTACGGCCTTCGGCAGGCTCAGGCCAGCCCTGAGCGAAGTCGAAGGGCGCTCGCGGAGGGCGGCTCGGCTTCGCCTCGCCGAACGCCTTCAGCGCCAAGCATCGTCTTACGCCGAAGGTCGGCCTTCTGCACGAGCAGCCATCGGCGCGCAGCGAGCCGCCTACCGGCACGGCTTGACATCAACGATCAAGGCCCGCAACTCGGTGGTTCCGATGTTGTCGATGCGATGAGCCATCGGTTCGCGCCAGGCGGTGTCGCCCTGCTTCAGGGTCTGCTCCGCGCCTTGCCCGCCAAGTGGTGTGGAACGAATGCGGCCGTCGCTGAGGAAATTGTACGACGAATGTCTGGTGACTGTGCAGGGGCTCGGTCTGGCCCGGCTTCAACCCGTACTCCAGCACTCGAACACGATCGTTCTCGAGTTTGGTGCGATAGAGATCCGGCGAGACGGCGACAGCGTCCGGCGGAGGCTGCGACGCACGAGCCGCGATGTTCGATGCCGTCACCCCGATCGCGATGCCGATGGCAAGCAGAATGGTCGGTTTCATCGGATGCAGTATAGGACTGGAAACGCCGGCCCTTCCGCGAGGCAATAGCCGAGCGGCCTATCGGCGCGTGAGCGCCGCCCTCCGGCCGAAGGCCGGCCCTCGGCGAGCAAAGCGAGCCGCCCTCCGAGCCGCGAAGCGGCGAGGCCTATTTCAGCGCTTCGTCAATCAGAAAGATATCGGTGAGCAGCGCGCGCACGTGGATGGACGCATTCAGATTGTCCACGAGCTGCGAGCTGATGCTGGGCTGCGCCATCACCAGACGCAAGCCGGCCTGCGCCGAGCGCGCGTCGCTGGTCAGCACGTCGAGAAACCCTTCGAAGGCCTCCGGCGCGAGCCGGTCCTGGCTGCCGACGAACTCGCGATAGCGATCGGCGAGATCGGTGAGGGCTTCGTCGAAGCGGCGGAGGTGTTCGCGGAGCTGACCGCTGTTCGCGGCCATGGTGTCGGAGGGAAGTCCCTGCGCCGCGTAGGCCAGCATCAGCTCGTAGCCGGCTTCGATGGCATCTACGCGG
Organism: uncultured Acidobacteriota bacterium; assembly: GCA_963802675.1. Taxonomy (GTDB): domain Bacteria; phylum Acidobacteriota; class Vicinamibacteria; order Vicinamibacterales; family UBA2999; genus JACCSI01. Next base: position 153,963 of record CAWDJL010000008.1, on the reverse strand, counting down.
CGCGCGAGGTCTTCGCGCAGGTCGCTGCTCACTGTACCTGCGATGTGGATCTCCAGCGTTCGGGATCGTGGTGTTCGAGATACTGCGCGGCGCGTGATGTAGCCGAAGACCATCGACTTGGTGATCCACAGCTTTTCGGGCCGCAGCGCGAAGTAGATGTGGGCGATGATCAGCCCGACGAATCCAACGCCGCCGAGGCCGTGCAGCACGTAGGTGACGCCCCACGCCGGATCGCTCATCACATACGGATCGCGGGCGACAATCGGGATTGCGAACGCGGTACATCATCAGGATGCCCGTGACGATCACGGCGAGGCCGGCGATCACCACGACCAGGTGATAGAGGCGATTGCCCAACGGGTACTTACCCGGCATCGGGCCGCCCGGTTCCTTGTCGAGAGATCCCGCATCATCTCGGCCTTGAACTCCGGAATGTCCTTCGGCCCGACCCAAATCGACCAGAAGTCGAGGAAGAACGTGGCGTGGACGATGTGGAAGAGAATGGACCCGGTGAGCACGAGGCCCGCGATCCAGTGCCACTCGACCCAGTCGATTCGCACGCCGATCACGGGCAGGAACGCGGTGAAGACCAGGACGAGCATCGACGCCGCCATCACCCAGTGAAAGAAGCGCGCCACGAACGAGTGCCGCGGAATCCGGGCCGGCAGGCCCTTCCGTTCGGCCTCCATGCGGTCCACTTCCGAGGCGGGACGCTTCACATGCCGTGAGAACAGCATGTAGCCGCCGTGGGCGATGAGGAACAGGAAGCCGCCGACCAGCGAGGCCCAGAACAGGCTCCACGAGATATGGGTGAGCACGTCCTCACCCCACGGGCTCCGTGCCCAGGTTACGAAGTCCATTCACCCTCTCCTCTGATGGCGCGCTTGACGAGGTTCTGCATGAGCGGGACCTTGTAGGCGTTGTGCCGCAGCGTCACGGATCCGCGCGTGGCGATCTCGGCCGCCATGCGCGCCGTCTCTTCGTTGCGGGCGCGGCCACGGATGGCGTTCTCGACATCGACCAGGCGCAGCGGTCTGGCCGCGACGCCACCAACGACCAGTCGGGAGTCGCTGATGGTCGTGCCGCTGGTGGACATCGCCGAGGCGATGTTGACGAGTGGGAAGTCCCACACCTGGCGGTCGCGGACCTTCTCGAAGTAGAACGTCTTGCCCGCGAAGGTGCCGGGAACGCGAATAGCAGTCAGCAGGTCGCGTGGGCCGAGCGCGGTCATCCGCGTGATGTCGCGCCACGGGCCGATGAAGAAGTCCTGCGCCGCGATCAGACGCTCACCGCTCGAGTTGCGCACGACCATCTGGGCATCGAGCGCAATCAGCGCTGGCGCGGTGTCGGACGGGCTGACCGCCACACAGCGGTCGGCCTCGAGAATCGCATGCTCGCGATTGACCGCCGTTGGCGTGTCGGCGTAGCAGATGTTGCCGCCCGCGCGGTAACAGGGCCAGCCGGCGCGGTAGTAGTGACACCGCGTGTCCTGGCTCACGTTGCCGCCGATCGAGCCCTGGTTGCGAATCTGCGGCGAGGCGACGATCCCCGCCGCCTGCGCGAGCAGGCCGAACTTGTCGCGCACCACCTGATGGCGGGAGATTTCGGTCAAGCTGGTATTCGCGGCGATCTCGACGCCGCCGTTGAGCTTCCTTGATGCCGCGCAGCTCGGCGACGGTGCCGAGATCGATGACCACTGCGGGCCGCTTGATCCGATCCTTCCACCAATCGAAGCTGTCGAGCCCTCCAGCCATCAGCCACGCGTTGTCGTGGCGAGTCGAGGAGGCCGACCGTATCGGCGATCGAGGTTGGCTGGAACAACTCGAACGCCGGCATCACGTCGCGAATGACAGGCATTGTGTGTTCCTTTCCTAGATGTACGCCGTTAGCGGTTCGACGCGGAACCGCGGGTCCTTGGTTACCACTGCCATCACCTGCTCCGGCTGCACCGGCGTGCGGCGGATGATGTCGTAGCCGACCGCATCGGCCAGCGCGCACAGCACGGAGGCACCGCCATTCGCCGACGGCGGGTTCCCCGACACCCTTGGCGCCGACGACCGGATTTCCCGGATCCGGAATGTTGACCGCCTCCCACCGCGCGTTGATCGGAATGTCGAGCATGGTCGGCGGCTTGTTGTGATACATGCGCTTGCCGATGGCCACGCCGTAGTGCGTGTCGTAGACCAGCTTCTGGCTGCGCGTGTGCGACATGCCCTGGATGGCGCCGCCGAGAATCTGCCCGCCCAGACTTCGCGGGTGCAGCACCGTGCCCACATCCGCGACCGCGAAGTAGTCCACGATGGTGTAGACGCCGGTCTCGACGTCCACTTCGACTTCGGCAAAGCCGGCGACGAACGAATAGGTCGAGCCATCGCGCGGATAGTTGTCGCGTGCGACCCCCATCAACCCGAGGCCGGCCAGCGCCGCGCCCGAGGTCTTCGTCATCGCGTTGATATCGCCGGGCAGCTCGTGTCCGTCGAACTTGCCGCCGCGTTTGATCGCGCGTTCGGCGGCTTGCGCCCAGGTCAATCGACCGCCCGGCCCGGCGACGCCTGCGCCGCCGACGCGATAAGCATCCGCGTTCCCACCGAGCTCGAGCGCGGCGAGTTCCTGGAGTTTCCTCTTCGCGTCAGAGCCCGCGGCGAAGTTCGCCCGGGTGTGTGCATGGGTCGTCTGGCTGCCCGCCTGAATCGAGCTCCACGCCACGTGGTTGCCGGTGTTGCCCCAGACCACCACGACGTTCTCCCAGGGGAAGTCGAGCACCTCGGCACACGACACGCGCGGTGTCGGCCACCGAGAAGGTGCCGAGATTGCCGACGCCCTGATGGATGTACATCTTGCCGTCGGGCTCGAATCGTCGAGCAGTCCATCGACTCCGATTGAGCCCGCGGTGAAGGTGCTCGTGCTGACGCCGACGCCCGTCACCTTCGTGCCGCGTCGCTGGCCACTGCGCTTCTTTCGCTCTTCCCAGTTGAACAGCTCGGCGCCGCGGTCGAGTGCCTCCTTGACATACGAGCTCGTGATTTTGCCTCGCGGGCGATTCGCCTGTGCCGGCGGGTTCAGCCCGAACTGCGAGCCATTGACGGGCGCGTTGATCTTGCGAATCGCGACCTGATCCACTCCGAGCTCCTTGGCCGCCGTGTCGACAAGCGGCTCGAACAGAATCGAGCTCTGAAGTCCGCCAGGTGCGCGCTGCGAGACGCCGGGCGGCGTGTTGGTCGCCACCGAGATGCCTCGGAAGCGCGCGTTCGGCGCCTGTGTAGAGCAGGGTCGCGAGGTTCGCCGCCTGACCGTTGTCGCCTTGACGACGGTACGGGCCGCTGTCTCTCGATGATGAACGAGTCGATGGCCGTGACCCGACCATCCTTCTTGAACCCCATCTTCGCCCACGCCTGGAAGCCGGGGCGCTTGCGTCCGATGTAGGTTTCTTCTTCGCGCGAGATGCGCATCATCACCGGACGGCCATTCAGCTTCTTCGACAGCAGCGCCGGAATCGCCATCGTCTGCGCGCCCGGAATCTTGCTGCCAAAACCACCGCCGCAGTATTCGCTGATGATCACCACGTCGCGCTGCGGAACGCCGACCCAGCCGGCGACCGTCGCGACGGTGCGCGACAGGCTCTGCGTCGAGCCGTGCAGATACAGCTTGCCGTTCTGCCAGTAGGCCATCGCCGTGCGCGATTCGAGCGGCTGATGGACCGTGTCCTGCTGATACGAAACGTCTTCGACGATGAGGTCCGCTTCCTTGAAGCCGGCGTCGACATCGCCCCACACCGTGGTTTCGCCGGCCTCCGCATCAGTGGGCCATTTACCGGCAGCGAGTTGATCGAAGTGTGCCTGCGGTCCACTTGATCGTCTTGACCTCGCCGCCCACGAACACGTTGCCTTCGGTTCGTCCATTCGGGCTGCCCGGCTTGAGGCCATCGAGCGGATCGATCACGAAGGGCAGCGGTTCGAAGTCGACTCGAATCGCTTCGATGGCGGCGGCCGCCAGTTCTTCGCTGTCCGCGGCGACCGCGAGGATCGGCTCGCCTTCGTAGAGCGCCTCTTTCGCCAGGCAGAACTCCGCTGGAATGGGCGGCGTCTGCGGCTGCCTGCTGCGCGGGCGGCACGGCGGCGGCGGTGGGCGGCGTTCCCGGGGCGCCGGCTGCACCGGGGCCCGTTGGCGGCGCGGCCGGAGCACCAGCCGGTGCGTTCGCCGCCAGCCGGAGCGGCCGGCCTCGCAGCGCCACCAGCAGCCGCGGCAGCTGGTGCACGCCTGTCCTGGCGGGGCGGGTGGCGGCGGCAGATCGTCCGCGGTCAGAATCGCGTGCACGCCCGGCATCGCCAGCGCGCGACTCGCATCGATGTTGACGACTCGCGCGTGCGGCCGCGGGCTGAGCATCAGCTTGGCGAACAGCATGCCGTCGGCGCGGAAGTCTTCGGCGTACTTGGCTTTGCCGGTGACCTTCGCCACCAGATCCTGGGAGTCTGGTAGTTGTGACCAATCAGCTTGAACTTGCTCGGGTCAACGGGTGGAAAGTGTCGCCGGTGCCGCAGGTGCCGAAGGTGCCTGGCGTGCCGACGGTGCACCTGCCGGGGCCTGCGCGGACCGGGGACCGTGCGGCCGTGGAGTCTGTTCTGCCATCACGCCCTCCTCGCCAGCTCTGCGGCGTTCATCATGCAGTCGAGGATCTTGTTGTAGTCAGCGCAGCGGCACAGATTGCCGGAAATGCCGTGTGCCAGTTCCGCGCGCGTCGGATTGGGATTGGTCTTCAGGAACCCGGTGGTCGCCATGATGAACCCGGTCATGCAGAAGGCGCACTGGAAGCCCTGGCCGTCGACCACGGCCTGCTGGACCGGGCTCAGCTTGCCATCCGGACTCGCCAGGCCCTCGACCGTCTGGACCTTTCGGCCGCGCACGGCGTGCGTCAGAATCGAGCACGAATAGTGGGGCACATCGTCGATGAGCACGGTGCACGCGCCGCACTCCGATCGATCGCAGCCCAGCTTGGTGCCGGTCAATCCGAGCTTGTAGCGCAGCGTCGTCGCGAGCGTCTCGTGCTTGAGCACATCGACGCGGCGCTGCTGGCCGTTGACGTCCAGCGTGATGAGCCGTTCGACCGACCCTGGGAGCGACGATTCGTTCTGCCCGAGGATCGTCGTGCGAAACAGGTAAGCCGATGCCGATACCGTGGCGCCCGCCGCGATCACGCCTTTGATAAAGGTGCGCCGCGAATGGCCGCCTTCCACCATCCCCTGGTCGTCCATGGAACCCCCCGGAATTTGCGCGAATAGTAGCATTAGCTGCGCAAGGTGCCTAGAGTGCCTGAGGTGCCTCGGGTGCCTGAGGTGCAGGTGCCTGGAGTGCCTGAGGTGCCTGAGGTGCCTGGGTGCTGGGCGGATGCCGTCATCGCAGATGAGTCACTTGCAGGTGCCCAGTGGTGCCGAAAGTGCCTGCAGTGCAGGCACCTTAGGCACCAGCACTCCAGGCACCCCAGGCACTTTAGGCACGCAGGCACCTTGTGTTTACTGTGCCTCTGCCGTAGACTCCGCGAAACCCTTTGCGTTTTTTGTCAGCTTTGAAGTGTGTCGGCTCAGATCGGCGGCGGCTACGGGCGGCGGAGTGGTTCCGGCGGGAAAAGTCCGAGGCGCCCGAGCTTTAGCCGGCTTGTTTGTGGAGGAGCGAGTATGAGGAGTCTGAAGTCCATGAAAGTCGTCAGGACGTTGGGCATCATGGTCCTGGCGATGTCGATAGCCGGAAGCGCAGCGGCACAGACGTTTACCGGCGGTCTTCGCGGCGCCGTCCGAGACGCCAACGGCGTCATCCCTGGCGTCACAGTGCAATTGGTCAACGAAGGCACGAACCAGACACGTGAGGCGGTCTCGAACGAGTCGGGCGAGTACAACTTCGCGGCCGTGCCCCCCGGGACCTACACCGTCAAGGCCACGTCTCACGGGCTTCCGGACCTACGAGAACAAGGCGCGTCCGCATCGGCGCCCAGCAGTTCATCACGCTCGACATTCAAGCTCGAAGTCGGCCAGCTCCAGGAAACCATCACGGTGACCGGGCAGTCGCCGCTCATCGATACGTCGAACGCGTCGACCGGCGGCAGTCATCGACTCGCGGCAGCTCGAGACGCTGCCGAGCGGCGGCCGCTCCGCGTTCCTGTTCGCGGTGACGGTGCCGACGGTCGTCGCTTCGGGCGACGCGCAGTTCAATCGCCAGCAGGATCAGACCAACGCGTCGCTGCTGTCGCTCGGCGGCGGCACGCGGCGCGGCAACAACTACCTGGTCGACGGCGTGCCGATTACCGACATGCGCAACCGCGCGTCGGCGAACCCGTCGATCGAGGCGCTCGAAGACGTCAACGTGCAGGTGCACAACTACGACGCCGAGACCGGGCGCACCGGCGGCGGCACGTTCAACGTGGCGACCAAGTCGGGCACGAACGCCTGGCACGGCAGCGGCTTCTATCAGAACCGCCCGCGCTGGGGCACGGCGAACAACTTCTTTTCGGAGCTGGCGGGCGTGCCGCAGCCCGATACCTACTTCCACCTCGGCGGCGGCGCCTTCGGCGGCCCGATCATTCAGAACCGCACGTTCTTCTGGTTCTCGGCCGAGGGCTACGGATCGAACACGACGCGCAGCGGCGCGAACCGCGCTTCCCGACCAGCCGCGAGCGCGACGGCGACTTCTCGCAGACGTTCGACGCGCCGGTCAGCCTCGTCGTCATCTACGACCCGCTGACCGGCGATGCCAACGGCAACAACCGCCAGCCGTTTCCCGGACAACATCATTCCCGACAGCACGCATCAACCCGGTCGCGCGCGACGATTACGAGCTACCTGCCGCTGCCGGATCAGCGACGTGAGCAACGGCAGCAACAACTTCGACCGCACGGCGGAGATCCACGACCGCGCCGATGATGTACACCGGCAAGGTCGACCACCGCTTCAGCGACGCGGTCTCGCTGACCGGCTTCTACCTCTACAACAAGACCGACGAGCCGTGCGCCAACTACTGGGAGCCTGGTCTGAACGGTCCCGAACCGGTTCGCCGATCCGGGCGACTACATCCTGCTGCGCCGCGTCAACGTGCTGGCGCTCAACAACACGTGGCTGCCGAGCAACAACACGGTCGTTGACGCTGCGCTACGGCTGGACGCGCTTCATCGACGACAACACGCTGTCGATTGATTTCGATCCCGGCGACCTCGGCTTCTCGCCGATCTTCCTGAACGCGATTCAGGTGGACAAGTTCCCGCAGGTCGCGTCACCGACTACGACAGCAGGACTACGCGCATGGTCGGCGCGATCGATCCGACGCCGACATCAACTGGCATTCGTGGGGCGCCAACGGCACGATGACGCAGCTGCTCGGGCCGCCACACGCTGAAGTTCGGCGCCGACTACCGGCTGATCGGCATCGACTTCCAGTCGTTCGCCGGCGGCGCCGGTGACTTCCGGTTCGACCGCCACTTCACCTCGTCGAATCCGCTGCCAACGGCACGGCGGCACGGCGCCTCGGGCAACGCCTTTGCGTCGCTTCCTGCTGGGCTATCCGTCGGGCGATCCGGGCAACTGAGCCGCGTGGGCGTGTCGAACCCGCTCGAGCTGTTCACGCACTACTACGGGTGCTACGCCCAGGACGACTTCCGCGTCAAGCCCGAAGCTGACGTTCAACTACGGCCTGCGGCTCGAGCACGAGTCACGGGCTGACGGAGGAGAACGACAGCTTCACCGTGGCGTTCGATCGCGACGCTCAACCCCGGCGGCGCGCTCGGCAACGTCGACCGTCAACGGCCAGCGCTTCGTCGGCGGGCTCGTGTACGCCGGCGCAGAACGGCGCCAACGACCTACCAGGGCGATCCGCCGGCGCTCAAGGTCTCACCGCGTGTGGGCGTCGTCCACTCGTTCAACCCGAAGACCGTGATCCGCGCCGGCTACGGCATCTACTGGGCGCCGTGGAACTATCAGGCGCCGGACACGACCAACTACGGCCAGATTGGCTTCAGCCAGGACGACGTTCATCGAGCAGGGCCAGTTCCGGCCGACGGTCGACCTGACCAACCCGTTCCCGGCGGGCTGCTGCAGCCGCGTCGGCAACGCGCTGCGGCGCGCTGACCGGCGTCGGCGCAGCAGATCAACTTCATCGATCAGGACAAGGAGGCGCCGTAGGTGCAGCAGTACTCGGTCGACATCAACCGCGAGCTGCCGCGGCAACATGGCCGTCGGGTTCGATACGCGGGCGCGACGGGCCGCGATCTCGGCCTCGGCGGATCGAACGACGGCATCATCAACATCAACCAGCTCCGATCCGCGGCACCTGTCGCTCGGCGCGGCGCTGAACGATCAGGTCCCGAACCCGTTCTTCGGTCTGCCGGCCGGGCAGGGCTTCAACGTCACCAGCCCGACGATCTCGCGCGCGCAGTCGCTGCGGCCGTTCCCGCAGTTCAACGACATCCTGATGCGGCAGGCCACGCTGGGCAAGAACCAGTACCACGCCGGCGATCTTCAAGTTCGAGAAGCGCGTGAGCAACGGCTGGGGCGGGCGCATCAACTACACCTACAGCCGGCTCGAGGACAACCAGTTCGGCGAGAGCAACTTCTTCTCGCGCAACTCAACGGCAACGCGCAGGACGCCTACAACCTCGACGCCGAATACGCGTCGGCATTCTCGACGTGCCGCACAAGATCGTCATCTCGCCGATCTTCGAGCTGCCGTTCGGCGAAGGCAAGCGCTGGGCGCAGAGCGGCGTCGGCGCGGCCATCCTCGGCGACTGGACGGTCTCGTCGATCATCTCGTTCGAGAGCGGTTTCCCGATCGTCGCTCGTGCGACGAACACGAACGACCTGTCGAGCGCGTTCTTCGGCATGCAGCGCGTGAATCCCGGCACGGGCGACGCCGAAACCGACGGCAGCCGCTGACGATCGGCATCGTCGGGACATCTGGCTGACGCCCGGCTCGCTTACGTCGATCCGCCGGCGCTGTTCACGCTCGGCACGCTGCCGCGCAACCGTCGCGACGTGCGCACGCCGCACCGCAACAACTGGGACTTCGTCGCCGGCCAAGGACATTCGTCTGGGCGGCAGCGACGCGCGGTCAGATCAAGCTCGAAGTGCTGAACATCACCAACACTGTGAAAGTCCGCGGCCCGATCACGACGCGTGGGCAGCTCGACGTTCGGTCAGATCCGCGCGCAGTCCGGCTTCATGCGGCTGACGCAGCTGATGTTCCGGTTTACGCTTCTAGAACACGGCAGGCTCGGCACGAGCACGGAAGGACGGGCACGGAAACACGGAAGGACCGGGCGCGCCTCGATGCAGAAGCCGCCCGGTCGTTTTTTTTGTAGCACTCATCGGATGCGGTTCGCGCGGGCGTTCGGGCTCTGTGCTGGCGATTCTCGAGCATCGCTGCCCGTCTCGCAGCCAGTGGCCCCGCGCAGGTTCCGGCATCAGCCTCGCGCGCCGCTTGGGAACGATCTCGTTCCCGCAATTCCGGCGCGCCAAGGCGCAGGCGGACTTCATCCGCGGCGTGCTGTGGCTGCACAGCTTCGGCTACGAAGAAGCCATCGACGCGTTCCGGGCCGCGCAGACGATCGATCCGCAGTTCGTCATGGCGTACTGGGGCGAGGCGATGTGCTTCAATCAGCCGCTCTGGTTCGGTGAAGAACCCGACAAGGCGCGCGCGGCCTTGGCCAAGCTGGGGCCGACGCCGGCGGCGCGCGCGGCCAAGGCGAAGACGCCACGCGAGCAGATGTACCTGGCCGCGGTCGAAGCGCTGTACGGCACGGGAGCCAAGCCCGCGCGCGATCAAGCGTTTGCCGATGCGATGGCGACTCTGGCGGCGAAGTTTCCGCAAGACGACGAGGCGCAGGTGTTCCATGCGCTGTCGCTGCTGGCGACGCTGCCGCGGGGCGATCAGGCGCTGCCGCTGCGCGAGCAGGCGGGTGCGATCGCCGAAGGCGTCGCCAAACGCAATCCGCAGCACCCGGGCGCGCCGCACTACATCCTGCACGCATACGATCATCCGCAGCTCGCGGCGCGAGCGCTGCCGGCCGCCCGGGCGTACGCGAAGATCGCGCCCGCCGCTAGTCATGCGCTCCACATGCCCGCGCACGCGTTCGTTCAACTGGGCCTGTGGGATGAGGCCGCCGCGACCGACGAGGCGTCATGGGACGCGTCGATTGCCTGGGCGAAGCGCAGAGGCCTGTCAGTCGCGCATGCGCGACTTTCACAGCCTGTCGTGGCTGCAATACGAGTGGACGCAGCAAGGGCGGTTCGACAAGTCGATCGGCGCGCTGAGGCAGGTCGATGGAGGCGATGAAGGTCGTCGGCGGCGGCGGAGAAGTCGGCGGCCACCACTACGGCGATAGCGAAATCGGGCGCGGAAGCGGTGCGATGGCGCTGCGCAACGACAACGGGTCGATGCGCGCTCGCCACGTGATCGAAAGCGAGCGCTGGATCGAGATGAAGAGCGCCAGATCGTTCGACAACATCGACGAGCTGTTCGCGCTGGGCATGAGCGCCGCCAAGCTCGGCGACCTCGCCGAGCGCGAACACGTCGCTGGACCTGCTGCAGAAGGCGGATGCGCCAGGGCAGGACCGCCGGGTTGCGCGAGCAGGCAGCCGTCATGGTCGAAGAAATGCGCGGCGCTCATCGCGTTGGCGCGGCGGGCGGCCAGCTGACGCGTTCGCGGCGATGGATCGCGCGACTGCGCTCCAGGCACGAATGCCGAAGCCGATTGGACGGCCCTATCCGGTCAAGGGCGCCGACGAGCTGTATCGGGGAGATCCTGCTGCAGGCCGGACGTCCGAAGGAGGCGGTGTCCTGGTTCGAGCGCGCGCTGGCGCGCACGCCCAATCGGAGTCGCGCCGTGCTCGGGCTCGCTCGTGCGGCGGCAAAGGCGGGGGAGACCGTGAAGAGCCGGCGCGCGTATCAGCAGTTCCTGAACAACTGGCGGCTCGCCGACCCCGGGCTCCCGGAGCTCCAGGAGGCTCGCGCCGCGCTCAAATAGCGGTCGCGAGTCCGTTCGTCCGATCCCTGCGCTCTGCGCCCCATGCCCTGGCCCTGCGCCCTGTGCCCAGTGCCCTGCGCCCTGCAGTTATCATGACCGTGGATGGCGCGCGCCAACGTCCCTGCCAACTGGGCGGAGCTGCCTGACGAGCAACTGCTCGACCTCCGGCTCGCCGATCTGCCGTTGAAGCTCGAAGGCACGGTCATCGAGGGCCGGCTGGCACAGCTGCGGTCGGAGCTCGAGGCGCGAGAACTAAAATTTCCGCTCCATTTCTACATCTCCGACGAATGGTTCACGCCCGACGGCACGGCGACCATGGCGGTGCCGTTCTACCTGACGCACCCGCGGCTCGAGCGGCTCGAGAAATCGCAGATGCTCGAAGTCGAGGGCGGCGAGCACGAATGGTGCATGCGCATCCTTCGACACGAGGCGGGACACGTCATCGACAACGTTTACAAGCTGCGGCTGCGGCGGCAGCGGCGGGCGCTGTTCGGCAGCTCGAACGAGCCCTATCCGGAGTTCTACGATCCCAAGCCGTACAGCAAGGCGTTCGTTCAGCACATCGACCCGTGGTACGCGCAGAGTCATCCCGACGAGGACTTCGCCGAAACCTTCGCGGTCTGGCTGACGCCGGATGCCAACTGGAGGCAGCGCTACGCAGGGTGGCCCGCGGTCAACAAGCTCGAGTACATGGAGACGTTGATGCGATCGCTGCGCGGTCGCAAGCCGCTCGTCGAGAGCACCGACGAAGTCGATCCGCTGCGGCGCCTGCGGCACACGCTGCGGCAGCACTATCGACGCAAGCGGCGCCATCATGGCATCGACCATCCCAAGTTCTACGACCGCGAGCTGCGACGGTTGTTCTCCGATGCGCCGGAGTTTGCGGGCAACATGACCGCGGCACAATTTCTCGGAAAGATGCGCCAGCCGGTCCGTCGTGTGGTCGCGAGCTGGACGGGCATCTACCAGTACACGATCGACAAAGTGCTCGAAGACATGATTACGCGGTGCCGGGAGCTGAAGCTTCGGCTCGCCGTGCCGGAGGAGCAAGCACGGTATGAGTTCACGGTGTTGCTGACCGTGCAGACGATGAACTATCTGCACAGCGGGCGGCACCGGGTGGCCCTGTGATGGGCCTGTGAAGACGTCTCGATGAAAAAGCCCCTATGAAGAAACGCTGTGAAGAAGTATCGCGTCCTCGTCCTCGTCCACAAAGATCTCGTCCCCAAGGAAGACGTCGGCAAGACCGAAGTCAATCCCGAGTGGCGGATGGAATGGGATGTCGTCACCACGCTGCGCCAGCGTGGGCATGAGCTTCTCGTGATCGGCGTTCACGACGACCTGACGCCGATTCGGCAGGCGATCGACGAGTTCAAGCCGACGATCGTCTTCAACCTGATGGAGGCGTTCGCCGACATCGGCGTCTTCGACCAGAACGTCGTCAGCTACCTCGAGTTGCTGCGCCTGCCGTACACCGGCTGCAACCCGCGCGGTTTGACGCTGTCGCGCGACAAGGCGCTGGCGCGAAAGCTGCTGGCCTATCACCGCATCCCGTCGCCCGACTTCACGGTCGTGCCGCTCAACCGCAAGCCGGTGCTGCCGAAGAAGCTCACGTATCCGATGATCGTGAAATCGCTCACCTACGAGTCATCGATCGGCATCTCGCAGGCCTCCGTGGTCGCCAACGAAGAGCAGCTGATCAAGCGCGTGAAGTACATCCACGACACGATTCTCACGCCGGCGATCGTCGAGCAGTTCATCGACGGCCGCGAGTTGTACGTCGGCGTGATGGGCAATCATCGCCTCCGGGTGTTCCCGGTGTGGGAGATGTCGTTTGCCAAGATGCCCGACAGCAACTGGCGGATCGCCACGGAGCGGGTGAAGTGGAGCGTCAAGTACCAGAAGCGGCACGGCATCGACACGGCGGAGGCGCAACTGCCGAATGGGATCGCGCCGAAGATCCAGCATCTGGCCAAGCGCACCTACCGGGCGCTCGACCTCTCAGGCTACGCCCGTATCGACTTCCGGATGGACGCCAGCGGCAAGGCGTATGTGATCGAAGCCAACGCCAATCCCCAGCTGGCCGAGGAAGAGGACTTCGCGCAGTCGGTCAAGCTCGCCCGGATGTCGTATCCCCGCCTCCTCGACCGCATCATGGCGCTGGGGCTGCAGTGGCAGCCGCATCGGATGGGGCTGTGAACAGGTGCGTCGGGTGCGACAGGTGCTGGGGTGCGACAGGTGCGGTGCGCGAGGTGCGACGGGTGCGCAGGTGCGGTGCGCACCCGCTCTCAGACTTCGTCGATCACCACGCGTCTGACGTAGTACGACACATCGAGGCGACGGGTGCGGATTGACGGGTCGGTGGCGCGCAGCGCGATGCTGTAGACGCCTGGAGTCGTCGGGCGCCACCGGTAGTCCCACAGCGACCACGTGCGATGCGTCGTCGGCGTCGGGCAGATCGAGAACACGCGCGGGGCTTCGCCGACGTTGAATCGAATGGCGAGTTGCTCGACCGGCCGCTCACCGCCCCAGACGATCCCCACCACTCGATACTCGAGCCGCCCCTCCACGCGACGCTTTTCGACGCGAATCGGTGTGGCGGCCACGTCGATGACCGGCGGCTCGTAGTCGCGGGCGAGGGCTTCGCGATCCGGTTGATGTGTCCGCAGCGAGAACTCGATCATCTGCGACGTCGGCTTTTCGTCGGCGCCAACCAGCCGCAGTTCGTTGACCCACTTGATCCAGGAGCAGCCGTACCACCCGGGAACGACGAGACGAACCGGGGCGCCGTGGTCGGCGGTCAAGGGCTCGCCGTTCATCGTCACGGCCAGAAATGCGCCAAGACGTTCGAGGCGGTCGAGGGGCAATATCCAACTGGCGCCCGGGTTCGAGCTGCGCGAGGTCTGGTGCAGCTCGTCGATGCCGCTGATCAGCAGCCCGCTGGCGCCCGCTTTGACGCCGAGTTCAGTAACGAGCCGAGCGATCGGCACGCCCGTCCAGTCCGTGACGCTCATCAATCCGAAGTTGTTCGGGTCAGCATTTCCGGAACACTCGATGAGATGCGCGCCCATCGGCCGGGCATCGCGCCGAAGTCGTTCAATGTCGAGGGTTGACCGCGCAAACCCGCTGACGCTGATCGGCCAGGTCTTGGGGATCACTCGAAGCGCCGCCGGGACCGCCGTGCGCACGAACATCTCGGCGGTGGGTGTGAGAAGCTTGCCCGGCTGAAGTGTCGACAAGTCAGTGAAGAGACGCGCATCGAGTCCAGGACCGCCGACCATCTGACCGAGCGGGTGTCTGCTGCACGCGATCGCCGTGAAGCGGGACGAGAGCGACCAACTCGCCGAGCGGCGCCGGGTCGCACAGTGGCTGGGCACACAAGCGCTCGACGAGCGCCTCGGTTCCGCCAACGAAGACCACCGCGCCCCACGACAGGCCGCCGCGGAGAATCGCGCGCCGATGAGGCGGCAATATCACTCCGTCATCTTACCCGCGGCCTATAATTTCTGGATGCTCTGCCTCCGGTCGATCTTCGCGCTGGTGCTCGTGACAGGCTTACTCCTGGCGTCCCAGGACTCGCGTTCGTTGGCACAAAACCCGCCACCCGCGCCGCCACAAACTCCGACATTTCGCGCGACGGTGACCCACGTCACGACCGACGTGATTCCGCGAGATGACAAGGGCCGCTTTGTCCCGGATCTGACGAAGAACGACTTCACGGTGCTCGAAGACGGCGTGGCGCAAACCATCGACTCGTTTGCCCTGATCCACGGTGGCCGCACCTTCAATACCATTCAAGCGCCGCCGCCCCCTTCGCCGGAGGGCATCGTGTTGCCGTCGGCGCCACGACGTCAGGTCGGGGATTCGACGTGGCCGTGTCCTGCTGATCTTCGTCGACGACCTGCATTTCGAGGCGGAGTACTCGCCGCACGTCCGCCGTCTCGTCACGACGATCGCCAAAACCGTGCTTCATGACGGTGATCTGGTCGCGATGTTTTCCAGCGGGCCGTCGAGCATCGAGATTGGATTGACCTACGATCACAAGCTTATCGAGGCGAGCGTCTCGAAGATTCGCGGGTCGGCGATGACCGCCGCCGAAATGTTTCAGTTGCTGGAGACATCGCAGGGACCGGGTGATGTCCGGCAGCGCGCCCAAATGGCGTTTCACGCGGTGTACGGTGTCCTTGGCGAGCTCGAGCAGGTACACAACAAGCGTAAAGCGATTCTCTACATCAGCACCGGATACGATTTCGATCCATTCGCTGATTCGCGCAAGGGTCGCGATCGAATCCAGGGCGGCCGATTCGCGGAGCCAACCCGCTTCATTCTCGACGACGAAAACCCGTACTTCCGCTTACCGGGAGTTACGGCCGATATCGACCTGCACGCCTACATGCGCGAGCTGACGCTGTCCGCGAATCGCGCCAACGCCTCGATCTTCACCATCGATCCGCGCGGCGTGGCTGGCATCGTCGATGCCGGCCAACAGCTCGATCAGAGTCAGTGGCGGACCTACATTCAGAAGACCCAGAGCTCGTTGCGGTTCCTGGCTGAGGAAACGGGCGGGGTCGCGGTGGTCAACGAAAACGACTTCGAGAGCGCCCTGAAGCGCATCGATGCAGAAACCAGCGACTACTATGTGCTCGGCTACTATTCGACCAATCCCGATCCGACCAAGCGCGTTCGCGCGATCGAGGTGAAGGTGAATCGGCCGTCGATCACGGTGGCATCACGCCGCGCCTACTCGCTGAAGACGCCCGGAACGCCTGTGCCCCCCCGCAAGCGATAGGTACTGTGGTGCGCTTGGGACTTCCGCCTGAAGGCGGAAGCCACGGATACCTTAGCCTCATACCTTAGCCACGGATACCTTTAGCCACGGATACCTTTGGCCACGGATACCTTTGGCCACGGATATTTGTTCAACACCCGTGGCTTCCGGCTTTAGCCGGAAGATCGGAGCCGCGAAACCGAATCAGCTAATCACGCAAAATAGTCCGACCAGCCCGACCGGCCCAACCTATGGCACGACGCTCGCCCATTCCGTCGCCAGCGTGGCATATCGCCCTTTCGCTTCGACATAGCGAGCTGCGTGCAGCTTGAAGGTCTCGCGCGTGCTGGCCTCGGCCTTGGACATTCCCGTGGCCACGAGATCCATGAATTGGGCGTGCAGACGTAGCCACTGCGCATCGAGGTCTCCCGGCTCCCGTTGAAGTTGCGCGTCCAGGAGCGTGATTGCCGGTGCAGGACGATGCGCCGCAAGATGGGACGCGGCGACACGCCGGGTCAGTGTCCCGTCCGACGGACGCGACGCGAGCGCCGCGGTGGCAAGCTGGCTGGCGCGTTCGACATCCCCCTGCCGCAATGCCGCATCGATCATCAATGGGCTCAAGAGTCCAGAGTCGAGTCCGGCGGCGACCGCGGCGTCCCAAGCGATCAACGCGTCCCGATCACGGCCCTCGAGCGCGTGCGTCGCACCCAGCAGTACATGGACCCCAGCCGATGTACCCGCGGACTGCGCGGCCTGCCGCAGCGGCAGCGCGATAGCCGTCGACGTGTCCCCAAGGGCATAAAGGGCGAGTCCGCGTAGCGTGGATCGAGTCGCTTCTTCCTCAGGGTCGTACCGGCTCGCTGCGTAGCAGGTCCACGAAGCGGCGCTCGCTCGCCGCATTGAGAGCCACAGCGAGGGCTGGCGAGGGCTGTGGCGGGCGCAGCGAACTGACGATTGCCGCGAGCAGCGCTGGTTCGAGGATGGCGTCCCGACGGAAGGGGAGAGCCACGGATGGTGCGTCGCGCAGGAGCACTGCGGGTGTGCCGACGACCGAGAACGTGGCCTCGGTGGTCGCGCTGACGCCGCCCAGCCGATCGTCAGCCATGATCCGCACCCGGTAGTTCCCGCGCTTGAAAGTGCTCATGGGGATTTCGACGGCAGCAAAGATCGGATGGCCCTTCAGCACGTCGAAGTCCACCGGGAGCGTCGTCTCGTTGTAGATCTGCGGCGCGAGGACGCCAACGTATTCCTGCCCGGTCGCTGTCGCTCGCGAGATCCGAAAACCCACAGCGACATCGGGCTTGCCGTTAGGCGCGGCCCGTGGATTGATGACTTGAACGACGAGCGCCAGCGGCTCCTCGTTGGTCAACATCGTGTCGCGGGCTGGCACGATCTCGGTCGTGCCGATCGAATACGGATGGCGCGATTGCTGCTCGGAGGTGAGCGCCAGGGTCCGGACGCTCACCGAGTCGGCCACGATGACGTTGCTCAAACCGAATTCCGAAGTCGACGCAATCGGCAAAACGAGCGTCTTCTGAAACACGCGGATGGCTTTGTCCTTGTTGCTGCTGTCGTGCCACGCCACGGTCAGGACGTAGTCGCCGGGCCCAGCCGTCAGACTGCGGCGGACGACGGCGGCGCCGCTGGAGTCGGTGTCGACGACCGCCTCGAGGTCGAAATCCTCGAAGGGTAGGAGGGGGCGCGCCCCGCGGACGCCTTCACCTTCCAGGGTCGCTTTACGTTCGCGCTCACGTTCCTCCCGCCGTTCGCGCGCGCGCTCGCGCTCCATTTCCAACAGGGCAACGTTTTGCCCCGGCGTCGTCACCCCTCGCGAGGCCACGCTGCCGGCGCCATAGGTCGGCATCTCTCCGAAGGCGATGCCCCGCTCGGGTCGCGGCAGGACGCTGCGTTGACCAGCCAGCCACTCGGCAACGGCCGATCGCTCGACGAGCGTGGAAACAGCGCGCTCGTCGCGACGGGTCGCGAGTCGGACATAGAGCACCAGGGGGCTCCCGGACTTGAGCCCCGGGACTCCCGCCAGCGAGAACGCGACGTAGTGCGATCCATCGGACGCACGCAGGACGTGCACCGGCCAATCGACACCAGCGGCGTCGGTCGCGGCGTTCATTTGGTCGACGGCCGCAACAACTGCCTGAAGCGATGCACGCTGCGACGAGCTGAGATTGGGTGCAGTTGCCTGCTGCGCCGCGAGCGGAAGAGAAGCGACGAGAAGCGCACTGGTCAGAAGGCCGGATCGTTGCGTGCCTGTCATATTGCCTCGCTATTGGTCACGACATGGATGACTCGTCGTTGGCGCGGTTCGTCAAGCCCGGCAACTGATGACGATATTCGAGCCGCAGCTTGACCACGTCGGCATGCTCAACGCGTAGTTCGCGAGCAATGCGCTGCACTTCTCGCTCCTCCGCAATCGAGATGTTGCCTTCGACGGCCGAGACCGCAAACAGACAACGCAGCAACGACAGCTTCTGTTCGTGCGTTGCCGCGTCGGCAAACTCGCGCGCGACGAGAAAGTTGTCGGTCCCGCCGAACAGCAAGTTGCTGGTCTTGGCCAGTCCAACGACCAGCATGGCTTGCTCACGCGGGAGGCCGCCTTCCCGCTCGAGCAATTGCTCCATGACCTGCGTCTCTTCCGGGCTGATGTGCTGGTCGGCGTGAGCGATGCGCCCCAGGAGGTAGGCAAAGCGCGCCAGATACTTCGCGCGTTCCGGCTCCTGCCGATCGAGCGCATCGAGCAGGTCGCGAAGGGCGCGCTGGTTCTCGCCGCCCTCATCGTCCGGCGCCTGCAGCCAGGATCGAATGAGCGATCTCACGGGGACACGATCTCACACTTTCTCAGCCGTCGACGCACGACTTTTTCGGGCTGGGCGCTGAAATGGGAGTCATGGACGATACACGAATCACGCGACGCGCGTTTGTGGTCGCGGGCGTGGCGCCGCTGGCGCTATCGACCGCCGGGTGTCTTGCACCGACCTTGAAAATGGGCCTCCCGAACGTGTCCGCCATCCCGGACGTCGAGGCCGGAACGCTGGTCAACGACGTTCATTCGCAGCTCAACCCCACGCGAGTCTCGGAAATCGTCAAGCCTCCAACCGCCGACGCGCTGCGTGACGTGCTGATTCGAGCTCGCGCCACCGGCCAGCGAATTGCCATCGCCGGCGGCCGACATGCCATGGGAGGTCAGCAGTTCGCCGAGAACGCCTTGCTCGTCGATACGCGTGGCCTGGATCGTGTCATCGCCTTCGACGACGAAGCTGGCATAGTGAGCGTCGAGGGCGGCATTCAGTGGCCGGCGCTGGCTGCGTACCTGCAATCGGCGCAGCGTGGTTCCACGCGGCCGTGGGGGATCTTTCAAAAACAGACCGGCGCTGACCGTCTGAGTCTCGGGGGCGCCCTGTCGTGCAACGCCCACGGTCGCGGACTGACGCTCAAGCCGATCATTCAGCAAGTCGAGCGCTTCGATCTCCTGCTCCCAAGCGGCGAGCTGTGCCGCTGTTCGCGAGACGAGAACACAGAACTGTTTCGCCTCGCGATTGGCGGATACGGACTGTTTGGCGTCATTACGCGCATCGATCTTCGGCTGCGTCCGCGCGTCAAGGTTCAGCGGATCGTTGAGCTGGGCGAGACCGAGGGCATCATGACGCGGTTTGGCGAGCGCATCCGCGACGGCTACCTGTACGGCGATTATCAGTTTGCGACCGACAGTCGTCGCGACAGCTTCCTGCGTCGCGGCGTGTTCTCCTGTTACCGGCCTGTGCCCGTCGAGACACCGCTGACAGAGAATCCGACGCGGTTCAATCCCGAGGACTGGGCACGATTGACGTACTACTCGCATCGCTACAAACAGCGAGCGTTCAATGTGTATTCGAAGCGCTATGTGGCGACTTCCGGACAGGTCTACTGGGCCGACTGGCAGCTATCGGCGGCCTACGTCGACAACTACCACGCCGATCTCGACCGCGCGCTCGGTGGGCCGAGGGCGACGGAGATGATCACCGAGATCTACGTGCCCCGCGAGCGTCTCGAGTGGTTCATGGAAGACGCGCGGAGGTCATTGATCAGCACTGGGGCGAACGTGATCTACGGAACGGTGCGTCTGATCGAGCGAGACGACGAGAGCTTTCTCGCCTGGGCTCGAGAGCCATGGGCCTGCGTGGTCTTCAATCTTCATGTCGAACACACGGAGGACGGTGTAAGACGCGCTCGGACGCGTTCCGGGAGCTGATCGACGTCGGCATCGCGCATGGCGGCAGCTATTACCTGACGTATCACCGCTGGGCACGACGCGACCAGGTGGAACACTGCTATCCGCAGATGCGGCAGTTCCTCGCCCTGAAGCGTCGATATGACCCGGAGGAGCGACTGCTGAGCACGTGGTATCAGCACTACAAGCAGCTGCTCGCACCTGCGCCTACTTGATTACCACACGCCCCTGCGCCTCCCATCGGCCGCCCGGCGTGCGGACGTTGATCCAGAGCCCGCGCCGGCCGGCAGGGGCGTCGTACTCGAAGTCGTAAGTCTCGCCGACGGCGATTGTGAATGTTGCCGGCTGTGGCGCTCGGAGGTCGGTTGGAACCGGCGCGCCGTCCTTGGTGAGCGGCCGCCAACTGACCGGAGCCTCTGCCGTTGATAGCGAGGTGACGAAGATGTCGCCGGGCGTGATATTGACGAAGCGAATTCGGTGACGCACGCCCGCCTTCCAGGCCATTTGCGGCATCTGCTCGCCATTCAGAAGAACGGGATCGGTCACGCCGTTGCCGCCACGGCTGATCACGACCACGTGATCGGTGGACGGATCGAAGATCTCGTCTGGCTCGACCACGAGCAGTGCACCGTAGAGTCCCGCCGTCAGTTGGCGATCATCGTGAAGGTGGGTGTGATAGATGAACGTGCCGGTGCGTGGTGGTGTCATGCGGGCGACGAACGACGCCCCCGGCTGGATGAGCGGGGTGACCCGTGGGCCGACGCCGCTCCATCCGTGCACGCCATCGTAATAGCTGTCGAGCTCGATGCCGTGCCAATGCACGGCGGTTGCTTCTGGCAACTGATTGAGAAGTGCGATCTCGACCGGCTCGCCTCGCCGCAGCACCAAGGTCGGGCCGGGGACTGACACTGGCTCGTGAGTGCGTTCGTGATCGTCGTTCTGCATTGCAAAGCCGAATGTCAACTCACCTGAAGGTCCTGGTGTGGCGCGCATGGCCAGCGTGATGGCGCGTGCCGGAGGGTCGATGCGCTCACGGCTCTCGGTACTGCTCGAATCAATGACCGTGACGCCAAGCACCATCGCCGCCATGCCGGCGGACTCGTGGTGTCCGGCGTGCGCCCGATGGGGCGACGAGTGATCACTTTCAGTCGAACCTTCCGCCAGTCGCCTCTTCGGCGACACGTGATCGACGATGTGGCAATGAAACAACCAGTTGCCGACGCGCTCGGCCTGCCAGGTCATCGCCATTGTCCCGCCGGGCGGCATCAACTGCGTCACCACGCGCTGCCGCAGTTCGGCGGCGATGGCCGTGTCGCGGACGCCATCGCCGAGCGACTCGACTTGGAAGTAGAAACCGTGGAGGTGCATCGGGTGAAACTGTGAGCTGAGGTTCACGACTCGCCAGTGGATGCGCTCGCCAAGGTTATAGGTGAGCCGCTCGGTCGCGGGCCACGAGAGACCATTGACCAGGAGCGTAAACTGCGGGTCGAGCGCCCGGAACGCCGCGCCGATATCGGTGGCGCTCGTGAGGTCCTTCAGTTGGGACCGCGTGAGACTCGTCCACTCGGTCAGGACGATCACGCGATCGCTTGCGATCGTGGTTCCAACCGGATCGACGATAAAGGCGCCCGACAACTGCGTATCTGGCCCGCCGCGGAACGGCAGCGGTGCTCCGGTGCTGGTCGCCCAGTAGTGGTAGGTGCCGGCGCGGGCGGCCACGAAGTGAATGTCGCGAGCGGTCGCAGGCGGCACATCCAGCGCCGGACAGGCCGAGCCGTCGCGCGCACAGAATCCGTGAACGCGAAGCGGCTCGGTGAGATCGTTGCGCACGCTGGCCACGATGCTGCTGCCCTCGGTGACGCGGACGAGCGGCGCAGGAACCTGAAGGGCTCCAGTGATCTCGCCAAAGGCTTCGACGGTCAGCGCCGGGCCGCCCGGACCCTCCGGTCGCCACTGTCCGACGCCGGCGCGCAACGCGAGCGTCAGCACCCCGTCGCGCAACTGGCCCGCGGCTGTGCGGTTGTCATTGATTTGAATTCGCGGAAGGCGCTCGCCCCCTGCCGAGTGGTCGGCGACAAGAGCTGCGGAGGACATGAGCAGGGCGCAGGTGGACAGCGGCGCCCGCTAGAGAACATTTCATGCTCTCGAAGGTAGCGGCCAGCCTCGCAGGCGATCATGAGCAAACCGTAAAGAAGCGGTCAGTCTTTGGGTAAGGACCGCTCAGCGGCGCACGGCGAGATTGATCACGTACAACTTTTCGGGAAGATCGAAATCCAGCAGAGCGAATCCTCCCGTGCGACGGAAGCGCACCTGATCGAAGCTGAGGTATCCGTTGCTGAGATAGATCGGGATCGTGTTGGCCATCCAGGACCAGCACGCGCACCATCGCCACATTGCTGGTGGCATTCCAGCATGCTGGCACGTCCCTGCTACTATGCGCACACCCTGGCCCTCACTCCCGGCTCGCGCATCGGACCCTACGACATCGTCGGCACCCTCGGCGCGGGCGGGATGGGCGAAGTCTATCGAGCGCGCGACGCCCGGCTCCAGCGCGACGTTGCGATCAAGGTCTTGCCGGAGGCCTTTGCGCAGGACGCCGACCGCCGCGCCCGGTTCGAGCGCGAGGCCCGCACGCTAGCATCGCTCAACCACCCGCACATTGCCATGGTGCATGGCCTCGAGGAAGCCGGCGGTGTCTACGCGCTCGTGATGGAACTGGTCGAGGGACCGACGCTCGGCACGTTGATCACGGAACGTCGACTGACTGTTTCCGAAGCGCTCGACCTCGCTGGCCAGATCGCGGACGCCCTCGAGGCGGCTCATGAGCAAGGGATCGTGCACCGTGACCTCAAGCCCGCCAACATCAAGGTGCGGCCCGATGGCTCGGTGAAAGTGCTCGATTTTGGCCTTGCCAAGGCGTTTGCGGCTGGCGGCGACAGCGCGATTGCGCTCGCCAACTCGCCAACGATGCTGGCGACCGGCAAGACCGAGCTGGGGATCATTCTCGGCACGGCGGCCTACATGAGCCCCGAGCAGGCGCGTGGGCGCGCGGTCGACAAGCGTGCCGACATCTGGGCGTTCGGCTGCGTGCTCTATCAAATGCTCACCGGCGTTCAGCCTTTCTCCGGCGAGTCGACGACCGACGTTCTCGCCGAGGTCGTGCAGCGCGAGCCCGATTGGTCGCTGCTGCCGGCCGATGTGCCGCCGACCATCCGCGCGCTGCTGCGGCGCACGCTGCAGAAGAACCCGCGCGATCGCCTGCGCGATATCGGCGATGCGCGACTCGAACTGGCATCGGTGGCGACCACCGCTTCAGGAGCGAGCGGTGGAGTCTCGGCGCCGCCTCTCGCGGCGATTCCTGCTGCGCCCCGGTTCGGCGCATGGCCGATCCGGGTCATCGCGTTCGCCACCGGCGCACTTGTCGCGGCTCTCGCATTGCTGCTTGGGCCCGCCCGGCGACCCGCCGAGGACGTAACGCGAGCAGAGGTGGTACGCACCTTCGTGACCCTGCCAGCCGACACCACAATCGCACTGGGGCGAGGCTCGTCGGTCGCGCTGTCGCCTGACGCGCGACATGTCGCGTATGTGGGCCGGATTGACAAGACAGTTCGACTGTATCTGCGTGCGCTCGATCGCTTCGAGTCGGTTCCCCTGGCGGGGACGGAGGATGCGTCCAACCCCTTTTTCTCACCTGACGGGCGCTGGATTGGGTTCTTTGCCGACGGCAAGCTGATGAAAGTTTCGCTCGACGGTGGCGCGCCGGTGACCATCGCCGATGCCCGGACGCCCCGCGGCGAAGCGTGGCTGGCGGACGACTCGATTCTGCTGACGCCAGCGAACAACGTCGGCTTGGCACGAGTGCCGTCGGTCGGCGGGGCTCCTGAAGCGTTCAGCACGCTCGCCGCCGGCGAGATGAGCCATCGCTGGCCGAAGGCGATTGGTTCAGGTTCCGCGGTGCTTTTCAGCATCTGGAACGACACCGGCTGGGAGCCTTCGCGAATTGCCGTTCAGCGCGTGGGCGAGCGTGAGCATCGCGTGCTGGTCGAGAGCGGCGGATACCCGCGCCCCGTCCAGGATCCGACGACGGGTCGGCAGTACCTCCTCTACGCGCGGTCGGAAGGCCTGATGGCCGCTCCGTTCGATGCCGACCGCCTGATGATCACAGGTCCGCCGGTTCCCATCGTCGACAGCGTGATCACGAATCTCTCGGGTGGCGCCCACTTCGACGTCGCGGCCGGCACGCTGGCCTATGTCCCGGGCACGAGCGGCGAGGTCGATCGCGATTTGTCCTGGGTCACGCTCGACGGCCAGGCGACGCCGGCGCGCCGCGTCCCACGCATGGGCTTGTACTTGTCGCTGTCGCCGGACGGCACACGCATCCTGCGCAACAACGCAATTGGCACGCGCGACATCTGGATCGAGGACCTGGCGCGCGGGGTCAGCACACGTGTGACCAGTGCGGCCGAGAATTTCCTGGCGATCTGGTCGCCGGACGCGCAATGGATCGCGTTCGCGCGCGGTGCGCCGATCAGGAATCTGTACCGCCGAACGCTCAGCGCTGGTGCGCTGGATGAGCGACTCACCACGTCGCCCAACTGGCAAGAACCGGCCAGCATTTCGCCTGACGGCAGCAAGCTCGTGTACACCGAGATCGATCCGGTGTCGAGCATCGACATCTGGGTGCTCGACCTGCCGCGGCCGGGGAGCAGCGCGGCGCCAGGTGTCGCCTTGCCGACCCGCCCGTTTCTGAAGACCAATTTCAGCGAGAACAAACCGGCCTTATCGAAGGATGGGCGCTGGCTCGCGTACCAATCGAACGAGTCGGGGCGCTTCGAGGTGTATGTGCGCTCGTTCCCAGAGGGTGGCCCTGCGAATCAGGTGTCCGCCGATGGCGGGGTCTATCCGCTCTGGTCGTCCGACGGGCGTCTCTTCTATCGAGGGTTGAACGGGATGATGATGATCGTGGCTGGTGTGTCGAGCGGCGAGTACCAAACCGACACGCCACGGCCGCTGTTCGATGCCTCACGCTACGATAACTTCTACGGCGTCGCCCCTGACGGCAAGCGGCTCCTGATGATGAACCGGACGGACGTCGAGCAACAGCCGACCGTGGTGTCGCTCGTGCAGAACTTCGTGGCCGAACTGCGTCAGCGTGTCAAGTGAGGTCTGGCGCCCGCGGCGCGCCCTTGCCCACATCTTCGTGCGTGAGCATCGCAGTCAAGACCAGAGTGTCCCCTGGGTGGACGAGGGTCTGGTTCAGTTGGAGGCTGAGAGCAGTTGCGCACGCTGTATCCGACCCGTTGACGGCCGACCGAGTGATCGGGGCGGAGTGTACGAGGTAGCGCGTGCAGGAGACCCTACGGCACGCGGCACGGCGCCGCTTCGGAAGCCGCCCACGAGGCCCATTCGTCGGCAACGGCTGCCGGCTCCTGCTCCAGGCGGACGATGTCCTCCTTGGCAAGGGACCCCAAAAACACGTCGGTCGTATCCGGAGATTGACCCTGTTTGATCGCCGCGAGAACTCGCGCGAGTTCCACGTTGGTTTGATCGCGGTTGGTTTGATCGCGCAGTCCATTCGGCACGAGGACGAAATACTTCGCGCACAGATCGCGCCGGCCGTACATCACGGCGATCAACGTGAGTGACGCGTCGCTATCCGGCGTCACCCGAAGGACTTCGGCCAGGCGGCTCGCGAGCGCGTCGGACAGCCGGGCAATGTCTTCATCACTTAGGTAAGCCGTCTTGGCGGCGCCGTGCATCGCCGCATATTCCGGATCGGCCATGTAGCGGACGAAGCGAATAATGCGCTGCCACATGCGAGCCTCATTCTCGCGAACGCCCAGGCGTCCGCTCTCGAGCAGGTCTTGCCAACCTTTGGCGCCGCCCAGCTGCGTCAACGTCACAATCAAGGATTCATCGGCGTTGCCGTAATCTTCGAAGGCTTGCATGAACCGATCTTGGAGGGCTGGCACTGCGCCGCCGTCGCCAGATGCCGCAAGTCGCGCGACCGCAGCCCTGGACACGCCGCGATTTGGATCAGCGAGCAGGCGCAGGTTGACGTCCTGCCGGTTCAGCACGACGTGGGCCCCGACTTGTGCCGCGATGTAGGCGACAAGCAGGAGGATCCCGCGGAGGCCGCTGCTCGAGGACGTTATGCGCGCGATGAGTGATCCAATGCCGTACCCGACCAGCGGATACTCGAGCGCGCCCAGAACAAGGAAGGGTAGTGAGGGAAAGTCGGAGCCCTCGAGCGCGCGCGACAGATACGCGGCGAGCGTCGGGACTGCCGCCCCCATAACGAGAACGCCGCCAAGCGACGGATGTCCGCCCCCGAGACCTAGGCCGAGGGTGACGGCGCCGATCACAGGCAGCAGCGCAAACAGGAGCGCCAGCAGGAAGGGGAGTAGCGCATAGAAGCGCTTGTGGGTTTCCATCACGTTGCCTACAGCTCGGTATGTGCGGAAATCGCCACGCGCGGCTCAACCGGCGCGACGCGCTCGAGCAATCGTAGACGACAAAAGCTACGCCTTAGACCGCAAAAGTGTGTTGTTGAAGGCGTTGATTTGATAGGGCTTAGCTGGTGGCCGGGGACAGAATCGAACTGTCGACACTACGATTTTCAGTCGTATGCTCTACCAACTGAGCTACCCGGCCCACTGGGAATAGTTGAGTATATGTGCCGTCAAGGCCTCACGACAACTCCGGCGGGCAATGGCTTCGGCAACGTGCTGGCGTACGTTGCGCGATGACGCCCGCCGAGCACCCACAACGCCAACCCGATGCCGAGCAGCGCACCGCCCAGCACGTCGAGAGGGTAGTGATGGCCAAGGTAAATCCGCGAGTACCCGATCAAGATCGCGAGTGACCACCACACCAGTCGTGTGTGTGGCCACATTCGCGAGACGGCGACGGCGGCGCCGAACGTAGAGGCGGCGTGACCCGACGGAAACGAAAAAGACCGGAGTAGTGGAGGGAGGTCGCGCGGTGGTGCATTGGCTCTGATGCTCGGCCGCTCACGCGCAACCAACGGCTTGATCACGGCATCGACGACGACGTACGCCAACGCGATGGTCAGGAACACTCGCCAGGCAGCTGCGCGATGCCGCGGCGAGATGAACGCGGCGATCCCCAGGAGCACCCACACTGTCCCCGCGCCACCTGCCGAGCTAATCCAACTCATCACGCTATCCAGCGCAGGCGTATGCCACGGCGTCAGCCAGCGGAGCAGGGCGAGATCGATCGACTGCAGGGTTTCCATCAGTGCATCTGGCAGGCGCCTTGCCTCAAAGATTCACCTGAGGCGGCGACGACCGGACACGACACGGCCGGGCTTCGATCGCCGACTCGAGGAGGGCTCTGTGTCGTCACTGTCCATCTTCATCATCGGATTCGTGATTCTCGTGGCTGGCTTGGCCTACGGCGCGTCGCTCGCCGGTCTGTCCCCACAGTGGATAGCGGTTGGAGTCCTCGTGCTTCTGGGGATGGGCGTTGCAATGGGCGTGACTCAGACGCGGCACCGGGACCCATCGCACGACTAGGGTCAGTGGCCAGTTGCCGGTGGGCCGGTGGCCAGTTGAGGGTCTCGATTCCCTCAATCGGTTGCCGGCCAACATTCTGATCACTGACCACTGACCACTGACCACTGACTACTACACCGACACTGCTTCAGCGGCTTCGCGGATCAAGCCGAGCTCACGCCGGAGGCGGTCCTCGATCGCCGATCGAATGTCGGGATGCTCTTTCAAGAAGCTCTTGACGTTTTCACGCCCCTGGCCGAGGCGCTCGCCGCCATAGGCGAACCAGGCCCCGCTCTTTTCGACAATTTTTCGTTCGACCGCCAGATCGAGAAGGTCGCCCTCGCGGGAAATGCCCTCGCCGTACATGATGTCGAACTCCGCCTCGCGGAACGGCGGCGCCATCTTGTTCTTGACGACCTTCACCCGCGTCCGACCCCCCACCGCGACGTCGCCATCCTTGATGGCGGCGATACGCCGGATATCGATGCGAATCGACGCGTAGAACTTTAGCGCGCGTCCGCCGGTCGTGGTTTCGGGATTGCCGAACATCACGCCGATTTTTTCGCGCAACTGGTTGATGAAGATCAGCACCGTCTTGGACTTCGAAATGCTGCCCGTGAGCTTCCGCAGCGCCTGCGACATGAGTCGTGCCTGCAAGCCCATCTGCGCTTCGCCCATCTCGCCTTCGATTTCAGCGCGCGGCACCAAAGCCGCGACCGAGTCGACGACGACGACATCCACGCTGCCGGAGCGGACCAGGACCTCGACGATCTCGAGCGCCTGCTCGCCGTTGTCGGGTTGCGAGACGAGGAGGTTGTCGATGTCAACGCCCAGCTTCCTAGCGTACTCCGCGTCGAGCGCGTGCTCGGCATCGACGAACGCGGCCATCCCGCCGGCACGCTGAGCTTCCGCAATCACTTGAAGAGCGAGCGTCGTCTTTCCAGACGACTCCGGACCAAAGATCTCGACGACCCGGCCGCGCGGCAGCCCGCCGATGCCGAGCGCGTAGTCGATGCTGATGGCGCCGGTTGAGATCGCCTCGGTCGGGGCGATGGCGTTCCGTTGGCCGAGTCGCATGATCGCGCCCTTGCCGAACTGCTTCTCGATTTGACTGACGGCGATGTCGAGCGCCTTGGCGCGTTCTTGCCGTTCATCCACTGGCATGTGCTGGTTTCCCTTCTCTCAAGACCTGCTGAACAGTGTCTTCTCGTTTTGCCTTGCGCGGGCGGAAGTGCCCCGACCGGGATTCATACTAGAAACGCTCCAGGCGAAAGTCAAGCCCGAATCGAGGCGGCTGATCGCCACTCAACGCCATCTTTACAATAACTTACAGGGATAACGGACTTTCGCCCCCAATTAGGGCAGATCGCAGAAGCTGTGGACCTCGCGTTTGACCAACCTCGCAGGTTTTCCGTACGGTGAAGCGATGCCAACGCCGATTGGTCACGCTCTGGGGGGAGTCATTGTTGGGTTGCTGTCACGCTCTGGTAGGGCTGGTAGGGCTGGTAGGGCGGGTGCGGCTGGGAGGGCGGGTAGGTCGTTAGTGAGGGCGGGTAGGTCGTTAGTGAGGGAAAGAGATCTCGCGCTCTGCGCCGTCGCCGCATGTCTGCCAGATCTCGACTTCCTCTGGGGGCGGCACAACATGGAGACGCACAGCCTTGGCTTCGCGATCCTCGTCGGGCTGGCGGTTCTGGCCTGGCAGCGATCGGGACGCTTGGCGATTGCCTGTGCCCTGAGCGTCGCATCGCACGTGCTTTTCGACTGGTTAGGCTCAGACGATTCTCTACCCCTCGGCGTCCTGGCGTTGTGGCCGCTGTCGAACGAGTTCTATTTTGCCAACGCGTTCGTCTTCGAATCCATCTCGCGACGGTATTGGGTGCCAGACTTCGTCATGCACAACGTGCTTGCCGTCGTGCGAGAAGTCGCGATTCTCCTGCCGGTCACGGCCGCGCTGTGGTGGCTACGACGACGATGATATCGAAGGACTGGTAGGGCAGGTCGGTCGCGTAGGGCGGGTTGATTGGTCAGGTGGGTCCCCTCAATTCATCTCGACGGCCAGCGCGACCCCGTTGCCACCGCCCAGGCACAACGTCGCGATCCCGCGCTTGCCGCCACGATCCTTCAACGCGTACAGCAACGTCGTCAGAATGCGCGCACCCGACGCCCCGATGGGGTGCCCTAGCGCGACGGCGCCACCGTTGACGTTGACCCTGGCCATGTCGAGGCCCAACTCGTTGCCCACTGCGACAGCTTGAACGGCAAACGCTTCGTTGAGCTCAAAGAGGTCGACGTCTTCGAGTTTCCACGAGGCCTTCTTCAGCACTTTGCGCGTCGCTTCGACGGGAGTCATCAGGAGCATCTTGGGCTGGAGCCCACTGGTCGCCTGCGCGACGATACGAGCGATTGGCCTGAGATTGAGTTGGCGGGCACGATCCGCGCTCATCACGACGAGGGCCGCAGCACCGTCGTTCACCGGCGGCGCGTTGCCAGCCGTGACGGTGCCGTCCTTCTTGAACGCTGGCTTCAATGCCCGCAGCGTTTCCGCTGTCGTTTCTGCCCGGACGGTCTCGTCATTCGCGAAGACGAGCGTGTCACCCTTCTTCTGTGGAATCGACACGGGCAGTATTTCGTCCTTGAACCTGCCAGTGCGCTGGGCATTCGCGGCGCGCTGGTGGCTTTCTACCGCAAACGCGTCTTGCTGGTCGCGCGAGACCTTGTAGGCCTCAGCCACGCACTCGCCCGCGTTCCCCATGTGCCAACCTTCGAACGGACACCACAGCCCATCGTGAATCATGGAATCGACCACCGTACCGTTGCCCATCCGCAGACCCTCGCGCACGCGGGGGAGTAGATAGGGGCCGTTGCTCATCGACTCCATGCCGCCGGCGACCGCGATTTCGATGTCCCCGGTCTGAATCCCCTGGTGCGCCAGCATCACGGCCTTGAGCCCCGATCCGCACACCTTGTTGATGGTGAGCGCGGCCACATGATCGGCGAGTCCGCCCTTGAGCGCCGCTTGCCGCGCAGGCGCCTGACCGGCACCCGCCGAGACGACATTCCCCATGATGCACTCGTCCACCGACGCGGGATCGACCCCCGCACGTCGCACGGTTTCGCGAACGACGAGCGCGCCCAGTTCGGGCGCCTGGAGATCTTTGAGTGACCCCAGGAATTTGCCGGTGGGCAGACGAACAGCGCTTACGATGACGGCGTCGGGCATGCTCAAAGTTTACCGAACCTTAGTCAAGAACCCTCCGTAGAGAACCATCGTGCGGAACGTCAGTGGGAACAGCGCAGCCGTTTGACCGTGCCGGGCCCAAGCATGGTTTCGAGACGTGCGAGGATCAGCTTGGACGAGCGTTTGACCTCGCGCGCCCAGTGTGCATCGGTCGCTGTAACGTGCAGTACCCCGTGCTCGTCGAGTCGAACGGTCGTTGCCCGCTGCATGACACTGCCCACGGCCGCACGCCACGCAAAGTCCACTTTCTCGGGGCACAGAGGCGCCCGTCGAACGACCTCGGCCACGACCGAGGGGATGAGTCGGTCGGCTCGAACCACATCACAGCTTACTGCGCCCGCGGCAACGCAATCTACAATCACCAGGTCCCCCGCGTAGCCACCGATGCTAATCCTTGCGTCCTCCTCGCCGCGCCGTCGGGAATTGATGGCGGCGGCTGGCATCACGTTCGAAGCGGTCGCGGTCGATGTCGACGAAACCGTGCTGAAGCTCGAACCACCGGGCGAACACGTCCGACGGCTTGCCCTCGAAAAGGCACGTCGTGGGCTCGAGCTCTTTCCGGCCGCCGTTGTGGTGGGCGCCGACACTATTGTCCTGGTCGGCAGCGAGATTCTGGGCAAGCCGCACACCGCAGACGAGGCGACGCGGATGCTGCACCTGCTGTCGGGTCGTGAGCACGAGGTGTTGACCGGGCTCGCTCTGGTCTCGCCCACGCGCACCATCGTCGAAGTGACGCGGACGCGCGTGTGGTTCAATCCGATGACCGAAGACGAGATCTCCTGGTATGTCGCGAGCGGGGAGCCCCTCGACAAGGCAGGGGGGTATGGTATCCAGGGCCTGGGCTCGCGGTTTGTGGACCGGATTCAGGGGAGCTACTCGAACGTGGTGGGGCTGCCGGTCGCGCTTGTGTACCGGCTGCTGAAGGGCTATCCTGAGAAGTAATTCGGGCCACACGGAAGTCCTTACTTATGAAGCACAAAGCGGCGAAGATCGGGCTGACGAGCCTGGTATTGGCACTTGCCTTTGGCGGCCTGCTATTCACAACGCTCGGTGAAGCCACCGAGTACTACAAGCACGTCGACGAAGTCATGGGTCAGCCGGAGCAGTGGTACGGTAAGAAGCTGCAGCTCCACGGGTTCGCCAAAGAGGTCACTCGTAAGCCCAGCAGCCTCGAATATCGGTTTCAAGTTGAGAGCAATGGTCAGACCGTGACGGCGACTTACAAAGGCGTGGTTCCCGATACGTTCAAGAACGACGCCGAGGTGGTTCTCAAAGGGACTTTGTCCCCCGAAGGCTTCGCCGTTGTACCGAACGGCGTGATGGCAAAGTGCCCGTCGAAATACGAGCCATCAAAAACCGGCGCGCCCGGCGCGTATTGATCGGCCGTCCGGCGGGCTGACGTCCTGCCGTTCAGGTTGCCTCGGCACATCCTCATGGCTCCACTCGGCACGTTCGTCCTCGTCCTTTCGTTCGTGACCGCCGCTTACGCCGTAGCGGCCTGTCTGGCCGGCGCGCGCCGCCGGAACTCCAGACTGGTCGCGAGCGGCATCGGCGCGTTCTATACCGTGGCGGCGCTCATGACCGTGGCGTCGGGTCTGATGATCTACGCCTTCGTGTCGGGCGACTACTCAATCAAATACGTGCAGCGCTATTCGGACAGCGTGCAGCCGCTCTTTTACAAGATCACGTCGTACTGGGGTGGTCTCGACGGCTCGGTGATGTTCTGGGTCTTCCTGCTCTCGATGTTCGGTACGGTCGCGGTCAAGGTCAATCGCGATCGCCATCGTGAGCTGATCCCCTATGTCGTGGCGGTGACGGCCATCGTAGAGATGTTCTTCCTCTTCCTGATGCTCGTGCACAACAACCCGTTCAGCACCTACCTGACCGAATCGCCGACCGACGGCGCAGGCCTGAACCCGCTGCTTCAGAACTTCTACATGGCGATTCATCCGCCGACGATGTATCTCGGCTTCGTCGGCCTCACGATCCCGTTTGCCTTCGGGATGGCGGCCCTCATCACCGGGCACCTCGACGACTCGTGGCTTCGTGCCGTGCGACGCTGGACGATGTTCTCGTGGTTCTTCCTGTCGCTCGGCCTGACGCTCGGGATGATTTGGGCGTACGAGGAGTTGGGATGGGGCGGGTTCTGGGGCTGGGATCCGGTAGAAAACGCCGGCGCCTTGCCGTGGTTCACGGCGACGGCGTTTCTGCACTCGGTGATGGTTCAGGAACGGCGCGGGATGCTGCGCGTCTGGAACGTGACCCTCGTCATCATCACGTTCCTCCTCACCATCTTCCAGACCTTCATGACCCGTTCGGGCATCGTCCAGTCGGTGCATGCGTTTGGCGAAGACCCGGAGCTCGGGCGGATGTTCATCATCTTCATGGTGACGATCGCGGTGGTGGGCTTCGGCCTGGTGATCTATCGGCTGCCGATGCTGAAGGCGCGAAACGAGCTCGAATCGTGGGCGTCGCGCGAGGGCGCGTTCCTGGCCAACAACTGGATTCTGCTGTTCAGCGCGTTCTTCATTCTCTTTGCGACGATGTTTCCAACCATCACCGAGGCCATCTCGGGTGAACGTCTGACGGTCGGGCCGCCGTTCTTCAACAAGTGGATGACGCCGATCGGCCTGATGCTGCTGTTCCTCACCGGTGTGGGGCCGCTGCTCGCGTGGCGCAAGACGTCGACCAGCAACATGCTGCAGCAATTCATGTGGCCGACCGTGTCGGCACTCGTCGCCGGTGCTGTCGTCGTGGCGCTCGGCGTGCGCGTGTGGAGCTCGGGAATTTGTTTCGCGCTCTGCGGCTTTGTACTGGGGACGATCACACAGGAATACCTGCATGGGGCAGCCGTGCGTCAGGCGACGTCCGGCGCCGATCTGTTGACGGCGCTCGTCGGGCTCATCGGCCGCAACAAGCGGCGGTACGGCGGCTACATCGTCCACGTCGGCATCGTGCTGATGTTCCTGGGCTTTGCCGGAGAGGGCATGAGCCGCGACGAGCAGCTCCTGTTGAAGCCAGGTGAAGAAGGTACCGTTGGTGATTACACCCTCCACCTGGATGCGATACGCGTCACCGAGGACAGCCAGAAGCAGATGGTGACGGCTCACATCACGGTCAAGAACGCCGCCGGCGAAGTGATCGACAAGATGTACCCGGCGAAGTGGTTCTTCTGGAAGAAGAAGGACGAGCCGACGACTGAGGTCGCGATTCGTCGCACCTTTGCCGAGGATCTCTACATCGTCATGCCGGGGTTCGAGCTGAAGGAGCAGACCGCAAGCGTCGAAGTCCATATCAATCCGCTCGTGAACTGGCTGTGGTTCGGCTTTGGTGTGCTCGCGATCGGAACTTTGATCGCGCTGTTACCGGAGAGCGCGTTCAGCTTTGCACTTGCGCGTCTGCCTGCCGAAGCGGCGACGGCGACGTTGCTTCTGCTCGGCGTGCTGCTGATGCCGACGTCGCTATTTGCGCAGCACGTCGAGGCCCCGCGGAGCGGGGGACTGGTGGTACGGTCGCCCGCGGAAAAGTCCATCACTAACAAGATGGCGTGCTGGTGCGGCGACCTCGGTACGGGCGGTGGTTGCCCGAAGCTTCCCGTCGGGTCGTGTTCCTGCGGGCACTGCGCGCACGTCCGCGATGAAGTGACGGCGATGCTCGCCAAGGGCAATTCCGAAGACGAGATCCTGCAGCACTACATTGCCCAGCAAGGCGGAACCCACGTCTTGGCGGAGCCGCCGAATGACGGCGTTGGCCGCCTGTCGTGGCTGGTGCCGTACTCGGTTGGGATGACCGGACTGTTGGTTGCTGGCCTGGTCGCGGTGCGTTGGTCGCGACGATCCGCGGCACTTTCGCACAGCACCGCGGCGATGCGTTCCGAGGATGCGGTTCTGGGGTCGAGGCTGGACGATGAGCTCCGCGACCTCGACTGACGAGATCGGCGCAGACGCGGCCGCACCACCTGCTCCACACCCCAACGCGTCGCTGCGCCCCTGGCAGTTCTTTCTCCTGGCCGGCATGTTCGGCGCGACGGCCGCCGTGTTCGCCGCCACGGGCCAGTCACCCGCGTCGCTCGTCGTTCTGAGCCTGACCATCATCGCTGCCAGCCTTGTGGCGCTAGCCGCGTACGGTACCTTGTTGCCGCTGGTGTCGCCCGAAACCGCTGAGGAGTCCGAGCAGGTCGTTGGTCGGGCTCGGGCGGTGCTCGAACGCGAAAAGTCACTTGTTCTCCGTTCCATCAAGGAGCTGGAGTTCGACTTTGCCATGGGCAAAGTCAGCAAGAATGACTTCGAGGACATGAGCGGCCGGCTTCGCGCGCGCGCGATTGGGCTCATTCGTCAGCTCGACGACGGGAGCGAGTATCGCGCCGTGATCGAACGCGAAGTGGCGGCAAGGTTGTCGTCGCAAGCTCCTGCGTCGCCATCATCGGCGAGGCAGGACCGTTTCGATGACGCCGCGCCGGCCTGTGCGTGCGGTGGATCGAACGATCCCGACGCAAGATTCTGTAAACACTGTGGCAACAAGCTTCGGTAGTCCGCTTCCGCCTTCCAAAGCGCAAACGCTCGCGCTCGCATGCGTCCTCGCCGTCGCGAGCAGCGTGCTCCACGGTCAGCGAATGCCCGATCCATCGCAGATGGCGGGTCGGCCCCTGCCAGCCCCTGAGTTGGTGACCGGGATGGTGTCTGTGCGACTGGTACGTGAGCGCATGGGCAACAACATTGCCAATCATCCAGTGACCCTTCGCGCTGGCGAACGCACGCTGAATGCAACGACCGACGTTCAGGGTCGGGCTCAGTTCGGCGATGTGCCTCCAGGTACCCAGATCACCGTCGAAGCCGTCGTCGATGGCGAGACACTGCGGTCGCAGGAGTTTGCGGTGCCGGCGAGCGGGGGAGTCCGGGTGGCGCTGATCGCCGGGCTCGAGGCGGCTGCGGCCCGCGAACGCGCCGCTGCGGAGGAGGCTGCGCGTCAACCGGCGCGGCCTGGCGTGGTGGTCTTAGGCGGCGAGACGCGCATCATCCTCGAGTTTCAGGACGACAACCTTCAGGTCTTCTATCTGCTCGACATCGTGAACAATGCGCGTTCGCCGATTGATATCGGCAGCCCGATGTACATCGACTTTCCTCACGGCGCAACGGGCGCCGCCGCCATGAACGGATCCTCGCCGCTCGCGGTAGTTCAAGGCGACAGGCTGCGCATCAATGGTCCGTTCCCGCCCGGCACGACCCAAGTCCAGGTCGGCTATCGATACCCGTACAGCGGGTCGTCAGCGACCTTGGCCCAGCGCTGGCCGGCAGCCATCGAGCAACTCTTCGTCGCGGCCGAGAAAGTGGGCGAGCTGCGGATCGCGTCGCCGCAGTTCTCTCAGCAGCAGGACGCGACGGCGGGCGGAGCACCTTTCCTGATGGCGACAGGACCACGGCTGAACGCCGGGGACACGCTGACGATCACGCTGAGCGGCCTGCCACACCGCAATACGCTGATGCGTGACGTGGGACTGGTCGCAGGGACATTGCTTCTTGTCGTAGGGCTTTGGGCCGGGTTCCGGCGAGGTCCAGATCGCGTTGATCAGACAGCCGAGTTGACCAAACGCCGTGAACGGCTGTACGCCGAACTGGTCACGCTCGAGACCCAACGAAAGCAGGGGCGAGTGGACGAACGCCGCTACGCGGCGCGCCGCCAATCGCTCGTCACGCAGCTCGAACGGGTACTGGGCGAGCTCGACGGCGGCCCCGCTGGCAGCAGTGAGGGCGCCGCTGCGTGAGCCTCGATTTTGCCGAGGTCACGGCAACCGACCTGGGACGCCACTTCGGGCGACGCAAAGCGCTGTCTCAGGTGACCTTCGAGTGCCGTTCCGGCGAAGTTCTGGGACTGCTGGGGCCAAACGGCGCTGGCAAATCGACGCTCATCGCCATTCTGGCGACGCTCCTGGCACCGTCCACCGGTCGGGTGACCTACGGTGGGCGAACGATCGCCGAGTCAGGCGCCGCCCTCCGATCGAGGCTGGGTCTCCTCGGCCACGAGCTGTATCTCTATCCCGAGTTGACCGCCCGCGAAAACCTGATGTTCTTCGCGCGGCTCTACGGATTGCCACATCCCGCTGAACGCACGAGTGCAGGCTTGGAAGCCGCTAACCTGACCGATCGCGCGGACGATCAGGTCCTTGCCTTTTCGCGCGGCATGCGACAACGCCTGGCACTGGAGCGTGCGCTGATTCACTCGCCGCGGCTGCTTCTGCTCGACGAGCCGTTTACGGGACTGGATCAGGCCTCAGCGACCGCGCTGGTCGATCGCCTTCAAGCACTCAAGAACAGCGGCTGCCTGATTGTCCTGGCCACACACGACCTCGAGGTTGCGGATGGTCTCCTCTCGAGGGCCCTCTACCTGCGCAACGGTCGCCTGGTCGCGCAAGACGCAGGCTCCGGGGCGCTGCGGGAACGGTACCGGGCCGCTATCAACGCCTCATGACCGCGTTTCTTCGGGTGGCCTGGCTCGTCTTGCGAAAGGACCTGGCGATCGAGGTGCGCAGCTGGGAGCTCGTCCTGACGACGCTGTTCTTTGCCGTGTCATGCGTGCTCGTGTTCGCGATAGCGTTCGTCGTCGAAGGACGGGCCGTCAGCGACGTCGCGGCGGGAATCCTGTGGATCGCGATCGCGTTTTCGGGGACGCTGGCCCTCGGTCGAACCTTCGAGCGCGAGAGACAGACCGAGACCCTGCGAGCGTTGTTGCTGGCGCCCGCCGATCGACCCGCACTCTATGTAGGTAAGCTCCTCGGCATCCTGTGCCTGATGGCCCTGACCCAGGCGGTGCTGGTGCCTCTCGTCGGGCTCTTCTTCCAGGCGCCGATCACCTCCCGGCCCCTTTTGTTTGGCGCGTTGCTGGTCGCTGGCACGGTTGGCTATGCAGCGGTCGGCACGCTGTTCGCCGCGATGCTCGTTCGTGCCCGCAGTCGTGATGTGATGCTGCCGATCCTGTTGTATCCGATGACGGTTCCCGTGATGATTGCAGGCGTTCGCGGCACGGCGGCGCTGTTCCAGGCTACCCCGGACGACGGCACCGCCCGATTCTGGCTGGGTTTGCTGGTGTTTTTCGATGTCATCTTCGTGACCCTGGCGCTCTGGACCTTCGAAGCGTTGATGACAGAATGATCACGCGGTCTCCGGTTGCCAGTCTCCGGTGGCCGGTGGGTAGCCGGCTCTGACTAGTAACCGGCAACTGGCGACTGGAGACCGGTAACGGACAGCGAAGTCACCGAGATGCGTAAACACTCCACCACCTTGCTGGGCCTGGCGCTCGTGCTCTTCGCGACGGCGCCTGCGCTCATTCACTGGGCGCCGTACGAGTCGACCATGGGTCTCGTGCAAAAGATCTTCTACTACCACGTGCCTGGCGCGATCTTGATGCTGGTGCTCGCCATCGTGTCCGGCGTCTCAGCCGGCATCTACTTGTTCAACAAATCGCCATGGGCCGACCATTGGGCCGTGGCCGCAGCGGAGCAGGTGGTGCTGTTCGGGGCGATGACGTTCGCCACTGGACCGCTGTGGGGTCGTAAGGCGTGGGGAGTGTGGTGGGATTGGGATCCGCGCACGACGTCGGCCCTGATGCTCTGGATGATCTTCATGGCCTATCTGCTCCTGCGGCGGTTCGGCGGCCCGGGGTCAGACAAACTGGCAGCCGGCATCGCGTTGCTGGGGCTGGCGAACGCGCCGTTCGTCTATGTGTCGGTCAACTACTGGCGCAGTCTTCATCCCAAGACGACCGTGATTCCGTCGCTGGTACCGCCGATGGCGGGGCCGATGTGGTACTGCATGGCGGCGTTCGTCCTGTTGTCGATGGTGTTGTTCATGTTGCGGGTCCAACTGGAGGAGCAGCGAGGCCGGGTCGATGCCCTGTATCTCGCGGCCGACGCGGAATGAAATCATTCGTTCGCATCCTGGCCCTGATGGCTGCGCTCACGGCGGGTCCTGCAGTCGCGCAAACGCCGTCGCCACAGCCTTCACCACAACAAGAAGAGTTCGTTCCGCTCGACCAGCTGCCGCCAGAGGCCGAACTCCCGGCGGCGCCGATGGTCGTTGCAGCGTACGGGTTCATTTGGGTCGCCTTCCTCGTCTACGTGATTTTGCTCGTCAAACGAGTTCGCAAGGTCGAAGGGGAGCTGCAGCGACTGGAACGGGAGCAGCACCGATGACCGAGATGAACGCTGCCCACTTCATTTACATCCCGGTGTGCATTCTGATCGGCGTTGTCTTCGGCTGGATCCTCGGTGGCCGTGCGGCCCGTGATGCGTATCTGGCTGAGTTACGACGACGGGACGAGAGGAAGACCAGGTAAGGTTCGAGGGTTCCAGGGTTCCAAGGTTCCAAAGCTTCCGCAGTTCAATGGCGGCAACGTTGACCGAACCCTGGAACGCCTGAACTCTGGAACCTAGAGCTTGGAACCCTGGAACCTTGGCACATTGCACTCTAGTCAGCGACCAAGAGCCAGTCGCTGCGCAAGAATCTCCGGCAACCCTTCTTCGAGGATCCGTGCACGGGCGTGCTCGATGTCGTAGGGGGTGCGGTAGATCAGTACCTGCCGCTGATTGGTGTCGACGATGGCAAACCCGGCACGCGGATCGCCGTCACGCGGCTGACCCACGGAGCCCGGATTGATCAGGTGCTTCGAGCCATCCGTCAGGACGATTTCCAACGGCCGCGAGTCGTCCATGGTCGTGAGCGTGAACTGATCGCCGCTGAGCGCGTAGCCAACTTGCACATGGGTATGACCGAACAGGCAGAGCTGACGTTCGGATGTGTGAAGCGAGCGGAGTGCGTCGAGATCATCGAAGACGTAGGCGTCTTCGTCGAACGGCGTCCCGTGGCAGATTTCGATCAGGTCGTCGACGACGACCGGGCCGGCCGGCAGGGCCGCGAGCCAGTCGCGATTGTCGGGCGTGAGCGCATCGTAGGTCCAACGAATCGCGCTCTTGGCGATGGCGTTGAAGCCTTCAGGGCTTTCGAGGCCCGAGCCCACCTTGTCATGATTGCCGCGGATGAGCGTGTGGGGATCGAGATCGCGCACCCTGTCGATCACCGAATTCGGGTCCGCCCCATAGCCCACGAGATCGCCGAGGACCAGCACCCGGTCGTATGCCATGGTGCGCGCCGCGGCCAGCACCGCGTCGAACGCCTCGAGGTTGGCGTGAATGTCACTCAGGATCAGGTAGCGCATCAGCGGGTCCGCGGGCGTCCAGTCAGCCCAGCCACTCGATGATTTGATCCACCAGCTCCTCGACCGAGCTGCGGCTTGCATCGAGCCGGAGGTGCGCCTCGCCGTACGCCATGAGGCGCTGATTATAGAGTCTTTCCATCTCCAATCGGTCCGATGCCAATGGGCGCCGCCCATCGAGCGGGACGCGCTCGAGAATAGTCGTGAGGGGCGCGTCGAGCCAAATCACCGCGCCGTCTCGCAACATCAGCCCCCGCGTGACCGGATCGACGATCGTGCCCCCGCCGGTGGCGACCACCACGCCACGCACGCCGAGCAGCGCCACGAGCTCCTGCCGCTCGATGCCCCGGAAGTAAGGCTCACCTTCCTGGCGGAAAATCGTGGCGATGTCGCGGCGCTCGCGCTCGACAATCCGCTCGTCGATGTCCTCGTGTTTCCAGTGGAGCCGCTTGGACAGGGCGCGCGCGACCGTGGTCTTGCCCGCACCCATGAACCCGACCAGATAGATCTTGTCGGCCTTCACGCGCGCAGCCGGTCGAGATCGTTGAAAAACGAGGGATACGACACCGCCGCGGCATCGGCCCCCTCAATCGTGACCGGTCCCGTCGCGGTCATCCCGGCGACTGCGAAGGCCATCGCGAGCCGATGGTCGCCGTGCGCCTGCACGACGCCGCCGGTCAGGCGATGGCGGGCGCGCACGTGGAAACCATCGGGGAGCTCGTCGACATCTGCGCCGAGGGTCCGCAACCCCTGCACCAGGGCGGTGATGCGGTCGCTTTCCTTGACCCGGAGCTCCGAAGCGCCCGTGACTCGCAACTCGCCGCCGGCCGTCGCCAGGACCGCCAGGACCGGAAGCTCGTCGATGATCCCCGGCACGATCTCGGCGTCCAGGGCGAGCGAGCCGAGGGTTTGCGCCATCACCCGAATCCGGCCGACGGGCTCGGTCTGCCATTCCCCGGTCTGCTCGACGTCCACGCGGGCGCCGAAGCGCCGGAGAACGTCCAGGAGCCCGGTTCGGGTGGGGTTCAAGCCGACCCCTTCGATGGTCACGTCCGACCCGGTCAGGGCCGCCGCGGCGGCCACCGCAAAGGCGGCCGACGACAGGTCTCCGGGAATCCGGGCGTCGACGCCGTGAAGCCGCTGCCCACCCTCGATGCTGACGCTGAGGCCGTCGCGCACGACCCCTGCACCGAACGTCGTGAGCGCCCGTTCCGTATGATCTCGTGTGGATGTCGGTTCGGTGACCCGGCTTCGTCCGTCTGCCTGCAGACCCGCCAGCAACACCGCGCTCTTGACCTGGGCGCTGGCCACGTCGGGCCGGTAGTCGATCCCCTCGAGATCCCCTCCATGGATCGTCAAGGGCGGCCGGTCGCCGGATGCGGCTTCGATGTGAGCGCCCATCTTGGACAGGGGGGCGATGACACGGCCCATCGGGCGCCGCGACAGCGACCTGTCGCCTACCAGCGTGGCGACGAACGGGTGTGCGGCAACGACGCCAGCCAGCATCCGCAGCGTCGTGCCGGAATTCCCGCAATCGAGCGAATCCACCGGCGCGCGGAGTCCGCGTGCGCCACGGCCTTCGATCGCCACCCGTGGGCCGTCGTCGTTGGACGGGACGTGCTCGATGGCAACACCCATCGCTTCCAGACAATTCAAAGTCGAGACGCAGTCCTGGCCCGGCGCGTAGTTGGTCAGGGTGGTTCGCCCATCCGCGAGAGCGGCCAACAGGGCGTAACGGTGCGAAATGGACTTGTCGCCGGGAACGTGCATGCGGCCGCGCACGCGCGCGGCAGGGTGAACGGTGACGTGGTCTGCGATGCGCACAATCGCTCACTATATCGCGACAGCGTCTTTCGATTCGCCGGCAGGGATCGCTTGACCTGCTTGGAACGGCTATGCTACTTAACGCGCCAATGATGAACGCGCCGACGGGAGCCCGCTCCAGGGCCTGATGACGCATCCGCCCACCATCAGACTCGAGTTTGCCAGCGCGTTCGATATGCTGGACTTCGTCCAAGTGGTCAGCGACCATATCGGTCGGATGGCGGGTCTCGATGACGACCAGTTGCACTGGGTCGGCGTCGCGGTTCGCGAATCCGTCGTCAATGCCATCAAACACGGCAACCAGGGGGATGAGTCCAAGCGCGTGGTGGTGGAGTTCACCACGGTGCCCTCCCGCGATCCTGAAGAACTCGTGATCCGGGTCGAGGACGAAGGCGAGGGCTTCGATCCCGAGAACCTTGCCGATCCCCTGGCGCCGGAAAATATCCTCAAATCCAGTGGCCGCGGCATCTTTCTGATTCGCAGCTTCATGGACGAAGTCGAAGTGCGGCGCAAAGCCACTCGCGGCATGCAGATCCGAATGGTGAAGAAAGTGCCCCGCGACGGGGCCACCGCCTAAGCCGACAATTTGATCCCCTCTGCCGCTCCAGACCCGATCTTTCTCGCGACCGCCATCGAGGCGGTTGTGCGGGCTGGCGAGCTCCAGATGGCGCGCTTTGGCTCGAACCTGCGCGTCGACAAAAAAGGCGTCATCGACCTGGTCACGGAAGTCGATGTCGAAGTCGAGCGGATGTTTCGCGCGCTCATTGGCGCGCGGTTTCCCGAACACGATGTGCTCGGCGAAGAAATGGGCGGCGGGCGGACCGGCGCGACGCACCGCTGGGTGTTCGATCCACTCGATGGGACGACGAACTATGCGCATGGAGTGCCGCTGTTTAGTTCGACCGTGGCGCTCGAGATCGACGGTGCGCCCGTCGTGGGGGCAGTGTTCGATCCGAACCGGCGAGAGCTGTTCACCGCCGAGCGTGGCGTTGGCGCCTGGCTGAATGGCGAACCAATCCGGGTGTCGGAGGCGCAATCTCTCATCGATTCGGTGCTCGTCACCGGATTTCCGTACGACATTCGCGACCGGATGGATGAGATCTTGAGCTTGTTCGCGAGATTCCTGCGCGAGGCCCGCGCGGTTCGTCGTCTGGGGTCGGCCGCCATCGATCTGTGCTGGGTTGCGGCCGGGCGCATGGAGGGGTTCTGGGAGCAGGGGCTGCAAGCCTGGGACACGATGGCGGGCGCGTTGATCGTCCAGGAAGCCGGTGGTCGAGTGAGCGCACTCGACGGCGGCCCCTGGGACCCCCACGGGGGACGGGTACTGGCCTCGAATGGCCGCATTCACGAGGAGATGCTGGCGATCGTCCGCACGGTTTAACGTCACTAAGTCAGGACAGAAGCGATGGCATGAGGCCTGCTTTCTCCGCGATCGTGCTTGCCTGCAGCACCTCGGAGGTCTCATGCGTTCCCGGTTCGCACGGACGGTCCTCTCGTGTCTGGCCGTCGGACTGCTGCACGCGGATGTCGCGTCGGCGCAGCAGAGTCTCAACTTCTCAGTGGGCTACTTCACGGTGCGTGGCGAAGACGCGCGCGTCGATGGAGACGTGCTGGTCGAGAATCGTGACGTCTACCTCTTCGACTTCAGCGATTTCAACACCGGCTCCTTTGGCGCCGAGTGGCTTGCTCCCCTCGGTGATTTCCTCGAGGTAGGAGCCGGGATCGAGTTCACGAGTCGTGGTGTGGACACGATCTACCAGGACTTCACTCGACCGGGCGACATTGAGATCGAGCAAGAGCTGAAGCTTCGAGTAGTCCCCATCACGGGTACTGTTCGCGTGCTGCCGCTCGGTCGC
Organism: uncultured Acidobacteriota bacterium; assembly: GCA_963802675.1. Classification (GTDB taxonomy): domain Bacteria; phylum Acidobacteriota; class Vicinamibacteria; order Vicinamibacterales; family UBA2999; genus JACCSI01. The sequence continues at coordinate 110,335 of CAWDJL010000008.1, read as the reverse complement.
CAGGGCCCGTTCCAGCCCTATGTCGGTGGCGGCATTGGCATCTACAACTGGCGCTATAGCGAGACCGGGGACTTCATCGATTTCACGTTGCCCGGACGACCCGTCTTCCGCGAAAGCTACGTGGACAGCGGCACGGCGATTGGTCCGGTAGCGGTGTTCGGAGCGCGGTTCCTGATTGGCAACAGTGCGATCATCGGCGGCGAAGTGAGGTATCAGAAGGCCGAGGGTGATCTGGACGAGATCGATTTCTTCGGGCCCAAGATCGATCTCGGCGGATTCCACTACGTGGCGACGTTTGGAATAAGGTTCTAAACGGAGGTTCTTCACGGAGGTTCTCAACGAAGGTTCTACGATGGTTCGACGGTGGTTCCCGGACCATCGTAAAGAACCGTTGTCGAACCGTAGGAGAGAACCGTCGTCGAGAACCGTCGTCAGCGTCTGTCGATTCGTCTATACAGTGCAATTCCCCCTCCGCTGCAAATCCGCTCGTAATCCTTCAGCATCGATGGAAACTGGCGGTGGCGCTGAATGACGGCGTCACCGCCTTCGGCGACCTCTTCGACGATCACCCATTCGACCAGGGGCGCCGGCCCTCTTGTAAAGGCACTATCCCAGATCGGGCCATTGCCTTCGTGCAGAAAGTCGCGAATCTCGAAACCAGCCGCCGACAGCTCGTACATGTAGTGGCCGAGCGCGCCCATGCTCATCAGGATGGTGCCTCGATCGCGCCGGTTCCTCAGGCATCCAGTGACGTAGCCGCGACCCACGGCGCTGCGATCGCGGATGGCCTCGGCGACCATGGCCGCGCGCGCGTCGAACGGTGGGCGTTCCCACAGCACCAGCGCGAGAATGACCAGGGTAATCGCGGGTGCCCAGCGACGGAGCAAGCCGACGACCAGCCCGATGGTGAGCGCCGCCGCGACGATCAACGGAACTTCGTAGCGCAGGCGAAACGGATGACCCGCCAGGTACGCCACGACCGGCAGGGTGACCGCGGCGAACAAGGACAACGGCACCAGCATCGGTGCTCGACCGGCTGACGCCAGACCGACCAGCGTGGCGAGCACGAGCGCGATTTGCGTCAGCAGCACCAGCCACCCGCCTCCGAGCAGGCCGAGGCCCTCGTTGATCTTTTCGATCACGGCCATCGGCTGTCCACGCAACGTCTCATCGGGAACGAAGAAGCCCCCACTCACGAACCACTCGCCGACGGTGATGCGGCTGAACGCCATGAAGGCGACGACTGTCACGACCGGATAGACCGAGAGTCGGGCGTAGACGGGCGCGATGTCGCCGATTGCCCGGCCGCGGCGCCACCAGGCGAGGGCCGAGGCAGCGTAACAGGCAGCCGTGATCGGCCATGCTTCATACCGCGTCAGACACGCGAGCACGGTCACCCACCCTGCCGCCCTTGGCACGGTGAGCTGCCCCGCAAGGACCCAGGTGGTGAAGAGAAAGACTTGCAAGGTCGATAAACCGAACAGGAGCGGCTCGGTCATCGGCGTGCTCTGCAGGTAGAGGACGTTGGGGTTGGTCGCGAACAGCGCGGCAGCCAGCACAGCGCCTGCACGCGATGAGGTGAGGGCGAGTACTGTCGCGGCAATCGATGCCGTCGCCACGCCGTGGGCCATCACAGAGATCGCGATCGCGAACGCTCCCGTGCGGTACAGGTGATCGATCTGGATCGGCACCATGTTGATCAGATGCGGCAACGGAAGCCACACGGCGCCGATCTGCTCCCACCCGGGCGTCAAGCTGTCGAGGATTCTTCGCGAGACCACCAGGTGGGCTTTCGCGTCGTAGTGTGCGAGCGTGAGGCCGATGCCGGCGTACCAACCGACGGCGACCAGACCAAGCACGACGGCGAGCCGCGCGAGCAACGTCGGCACCGGGCCCGGGTCCCACAGGTGCCGGCGGGAGGGGAAGAGCACGTAATATAATGGCTTCGATTCCTGCTTGATGACTCCCGACCTTTCGATCGTCATTCCGGTCCGAGACGAGTCGCCCAACATCAAGCGCCTCTACGACGAGTTGACGGCCACGCTGCTGAGCGGCGATCGCTCGTACGAGCTGATCGTGATCGACGATGGCAGCACCGATGATACGTTTGCCCAGCTCGAAGCACTGCAAGCGCGCGATCCGCATCTGAGAGTCATTCGATTCCGACGCAACTTCGGACAGACCGCCGCCTTCGCGGCGGGCTTTGCGTTCGCCCGCGGACGCCTGGTCGTGACCGCCGACGGCGACAACCAGAACGATCCGGCCGACATCCCACGCATGGCTGCCGAGATCGACCAGGGCTACGACATCGTGTGTGGCTGGCGCAAGGATCGAAAAGACACGCTCATGACGCGACGCTTGCCGTCGATGGTCGCCAACAAGCTGATTTCGTGGGCCACCGGCGTGGACCTTCATGATTACGGGTGCTCACTCAAGGTGTTCCGGGCCGAAGTGGTCAAGCCGCTTCGTCTCTACGGCGAGATGCACCGGTTTCTGCCGGCCATCGCCAGTGAGTTTGGCGTTCGCATCAAAGAAGTCGTCGTCAATCATCGTCCACGGAGCGCTGGTGTCTCCAAGTACGGCTTGTCGCGAACGGTTCGTGTGATTCTCGACCTCTTGACCGTCAGGTTCCTCCTCAGCTACTCGACGCGGCCTTTGCAGATCTTCGGGCTCATCGGCCTGCTCGCGGGCAGCCTGGGCGGGCTCATCGTGGGGTGGCTCGCATACGTTCGTTTGATCGAGCGGCAAGGCATCGCCGATCGACCGCTGTTGCTGCTGGGCGTGTTGCTGGTCTTCATCGGCGTTCAACTGGTCACGTTTGGCCTGCTCGCCGAAGTGATGGCGCGGACGTACTACGAATCGCAGAACAAGCCGGTCTATGCCATCCGCGAGATCCGTCAGACGCCGGAGTTGTCTCCGATCGAGCGATGACCACCGATCAAACGCTCGGACGAGAGAAAGACGCCCGCGAGCACGATCCGCGCATCACCGTCATCCAGCGGGAGTTGTTCGACGAGCGGCGCTCGAAGATCGACAAGTATCGCGACCTGGTCATCGGTCGTCCAGGGCTCGGGCCGCTCGTCCTGTTCGAGCTCGTGATGCTCGTCAGCTCCTGGGTGCCTGGCGCCCTCGGCCTGTTCCTGCGATCGAAGCTCTACCCCATCGTGCTCGGGGCCGTCGGGCGCAACGTCGTCTTTGGCGCCAACGTCACCATTCGCCATCCACACAAGATCACCATTGCCGACAACGTCGTGATCGACGACAACTGCTGTCTCGATGCGAAGGGCACGGATAACAAGGGCATCGCGATCGGCGAGGGCGTCTTCGTCGGCCGGAATACGATCCTCAGCTGCAAGAACGGTGAGATCGTCATCGACGACCACGCGAACCTGGGTTTCAACTGCGAGGTGTTCTCCGCCTCGCGCGTCCGGGTTGGCAAGAGCGTCCTGATTGCTGCCTACACGTATCTGGTCGGAGGCGATCATCTCTACGATCGCATCGATATACCAGTATTGGAGCAGGGCCGCACCGCGCGTGGCATCGACGTGGACGATAACGTCTGGCTCGGGACGCATGTCGTCATCACTGACGGCTCCCACGTCGGACGGGACGCCATCATCGGTGCAGGCGCCGTCGTCGTCGGCGAAATTCCGGCGTTCGCGATTGCGACTGGCATCCCGGCGCGGGTCGTGCGCGATCGGCGATCGAATGCATGACCCGCCTTCGCTCGAGAACTGGCGACGAGCTACGGCGAGGCAAGCTCCGCCTTCGCTCGATGACCGGCGATGAGCTACGGCGGGCCCTCCTCCGCTCGACGAGGAAGCGGACGAGCTACGGCGGGCAGGCTGGCGACTGGCTACCGGCCACTGACGCAATCTTTATTACCTCATGTGTGGCATCGTCGGCATCGTTGAATCAGATCTGAATCGCCCGGTCCTCCCGGAGGAACTTGGCCGCATGGTGCGAATGCTTCACCACCGCGGTCCGGACGAAGAGGGGAGCATTACGCTGGGCGGTGTCGGCTTGGGGATGCGTCGGCTCTCGATTGTCGACCTGGTTGGCGGGCAGCAGCCCTTCAGCAATGAGGCTGAGGACATTCAGCTGGTCGCCAACGGCGAGATTTACAACTTTCCACTCCTACGCGATGAACTAGCCGGGCGCGGCCACGTGTTTCGAAGCCGCTCCGACATCGAGGTTCTGGTTCATGCCTATGAGGAGTGGGGAGCCGCTTTTCTGGAGCGACTCCGCGGAATGTTCGCGCTTGCGCTCTGGGACGCGCGGACCCGAACGCTGCTCGCTGCCCGGGATCGCGCGGGTGAAAAGCCGCTGTATTGGACGCAAACGTCGCGCGGGCTCTTGTTGGCGTCGGAGGTCAAAGCCCTGCTGGTCCGACCTGAAGTGGCTCGTGAGCTCGATCCTGACGCCATCGATCAGTTCCTCACCTATGAGTACGTTCTCGCGCCGCGAACCATTCTGAAGGGGGTCCACAAGCTTCCAGCTGGTCACTACCTGACCTATCGCGATGGAGTGGTGGAGATTCATCGCTACTGGGACGCCGCCGCTGTCCGCGTTCGCAAGTGGAAGGAGGACGAGGCGGCTGAGGCGCTGCGACAGGCGTTGCGGCATGCGACAGTGAGCCAGATGATGGCCGACGTGCCGCTGGGAGCTTTTCTGTCGGGCGGCATCGACTCGAGCAGTATCGTCGCATTCATGAGCGAGGCCTCGCTCCAGCCAGTCAATAGCTTCAGCATCGGGTTCGACGACGGCACCTATAACGAGCTGCCGTACGCACGCGAGATTGCCGCGCTGTTCGAGACCAACCATCGCGAGCGGACCGTGTCGCCAGATCTGAACGCACTTTTCGAGCGACTGGTGATTCATCTCGACGAGCCGTTTGCGGACGTCTCGCTGTTTCCGACGTTCCTGGTTTCGCAGTTGGCGCGCGAGCATGTCACCGTGGCACTGTCCGGGGATGGCGGTGACGAATTGTTCGGCGGCTACGACGCGTACCAGGCGCAGGCCCTGGCGATGCGTTACGCACGGATGGGCGAGACGTTCCTCCCGACACTGGCCGCAGTTGCGGCGGCACTGCCACCGACCGAAAAGAAGAAGGGCCTGGTCAACAAATTCAAGCGCTTTACCCTGGGCGCCACTCAGGCCCCCGAAGATCTCGGTCACTATCGCTGGATGGTGTACCTGAGCCCGCGAGCGAAACGACGGCTTTACGCTCCCGCGCTGAGGAGCGCCCTTGCGGCGTCCGACGTGTACTCGCCGGTCCGTCAAGCGCTCAAGCGCTACGGCTCGGATGACTTGCTGAACCGTCAGCTGTATACCGACCTATCGCTCTATCTCGCCGATGACATTCTGGTGAAGGTTGACCGGATGAGTATGGCGACCTCGCTCGAGACGCGTGCCCCCTTTCTCGACGCAGACGTCATGGAGCTGGCGTTTTCCATGCCCGGGCACCTCAAGGTCCGGAACGCCGACCGGAAGTGGATCCTCAAACGCGCGATGCGCGATGTTCTGCCGGATCGCATCCTGACACGCAGAAAAGAAGGCTTCAGCATTCCGATGAAGAACTGGCTGCGTCGGGAGCTCCAACCGCTGATGCAGTCCCTGCTCGCTCCAGAACGCGTTGCCACCCGCGGACTTTTCGATCCCGACGAGGTTTCACGGCTCGTCGAGGCTCACGTCGCGGGTCGTGAGAATCACGCGCACACGCTGTTCCCGTTGATGGTCTTCGAACGGTGGTGCACGGAGCACCTTCGTTGAAAGTTTTCGAGTTACCAGTTGCCAGTTCAAAGGGAACGCCTCGATTCGAGCAAGAAAACCCTTGAACTGGAAACTGGCAACTGGCAACTGGTCGCTCACGGTATCCGATAAAACGCCTGCACAATCGCGATCTCTTCCGCCATCCTGTCGTCGGTCCAGCCAAGCTCAGAGCTCATGAGACCGGCGGCCCGTTTGATGGCCTCATCGCCCGGATGGCCCGCAGAGCCAGCTTCCGTCCTTCGGACGAGCGCATCGGTCAGCCGCATCGCCGATTCGCAGCGGACGGCATGAATGATTTCGGCCCCTGTGACCCCGCAGGCGGTGCTCAGCGGCTGTGCCAACTCATCGTGCTTCTGCATCAGCCCGAGCAGTTCTTCGAATCGCGTCCCGTACGTCAACGCCAGGCGGCGCCGTGTTTCGGCGGGCGGGCCCGAGGTGCAGTCCTGGACTGCCCGTCGCAGAAACCCCTCCTTATCGCTGATCGCGCCGCCCTCGACGGCGGTATCCGAGGTGCGGCTTGCGGGCGGTGAGTCCGACCCGCGGTCCCTAAAGACCACATCGATGGCTTGGGCCGCGGTTGCGCGCGCCGTCGTGTAGCGGACGCCAAACATGGAGATCAGACCGCCGACGCCATCGCGGCGATGGTTCACCACGGTGCTTTCGCGAAGCAGCCTCACGTGGGTGCCATGGCCCGACATCATCGGCAGCAGGCCCCGATGCACGAGGCGCACGTCGGACGGCGCGAGCTGCGCCTGAGGAAAGGCCGTCTTCGCAGCGGCCAGGAACGCGTCCACGTCCGACGCCTTCACGTGCAGCGCTTCGGGCCTGCCGTCATGCGCATCGTGACTGGTGCCCAGCATGGACACATCGCGCCATGGCACCAGGAACAGGAACCTGCCGTCCGCCAGTCCCCCGCAGGCATGACTCGAGGGCTGGCGACCCAGAATGAGATTCATGGCTCGGGAGAGCAACGGCGCTGGCGATTTCGCGGTCGGTGCGAGGTCGTGCAGCCACGACGTCGCCCACGGCCCGGTCGCATTCAGAATCGTGTCCCCACGAATCTCGAATGGGTGGCGAGTCAGTTGATCCTCGACCATCACGCCCGAAACCCGCGACTCGTCGCGCACGAGGCGCACGGCTTTGACGTAGTTGGCGGTTGCCGCCCCCCTGGCTGCCGCCGAGAGCACGAACGAGAACGTCATGCGATCGCTGCTGTGCATCTGATAGTCGTGCCACACCGCACCGCCCGTTACACCATCGGGTCCGATCATCGGGTTGAGCCGCAGACACTCTTCGCGATCCACGACTGTGCCAGCTGGCAAGTGGAGGCTGGAATCCTCGAGCCCGTCGTGACGGTCGCGCGAGACGATCTCGTTGATCAGCAGGGCCGTTCGCATCACGAGCGCGGACCGGCGATGGCCGCGATAGGTTGGGACGACGAAGGCAAGCGGTCGGACGAGGTGCGGGGCCACACGCGCGAGCGCGCGCCGTTCGCGGATGAAGAGCCGCATTTGCGGCAGGTTCATGCCCTGCAGCGATCGCAGCCCGCCGTGCAGCGTTTTGAGGTTGTTGAACGAGGTCGCGCCCCCGAAGTCGCCCTGATCGATCAAGGCGACCGACAAGCCGCGCAGCGTCGCATCCCATGCGGCGATCGCGCCGTAAAACCCGGCTCCAATGATGATGAGATCGAAGCGAGTGTCCGCCAGTCGACGGAGATCGCGGACCATCTGATGGTTGGGCATTGTACGATAGCCAGAGAGAGTGGGTGACTCTCGTCAGTTATCAGTTTTCAGTTGCCAGTTCAAAGGGTTGTTGGCGTCAACCGACTGGCAGTGCTTGAACCCTTCGACAAGGCTCAGGGTTCATCCCGAGCATCGTCGAGGGATGAACTGGCAACTGGCAACTCACGTTTATAGCAAGCCGGAGCTTCGCTGGTGATCGATGCGATTGAGCGCTATTGGAATGCGAGGATTCATGACCTCGAGATGACCGACCGCCCGGTGGGGTCTCTCGAGTTCTTCATGGATCTCGATGACTATCGGTTCGACAAGCTCCACTACTTGCCGAAGCTCGTGGACTTCGACGGCTTCCGCGGCAAGACCCTGCTCGAGGTCGGTTGCGGCATAGGAACCGACCTCGTGCGCTTTGCGCGCGGCGGTGCGATCGTGAGCGGCATCGATCTTTCGGAGACCGCGATTGAGCTCGCCCGCAGGAACTTTCACCTGCATGGCCTCACACCGTACGAGCTACGGACGGCCAATGCCGAGGCCTTGCCTTACCCCGGCGGCTCGTTCGACGTCGTGTATGGGCACGGCGTCATCCAGTACACATCGGACCCGGAGCGCCTGGTCCGTGAATGCCATCGTGTGCTTCGGCCCGGAGGACACGCCATCTTCATGGTCTACAACCGGGTGTCGTGGCTCAACGCACTCTCGAAAGTAATGAAAGTGCCGCTCGAGCACGAGGATGCTCCAGTGCTTCGCAAGTTTTCGATCCGGGAATTCGAGAAACTCCTCTCCCCGTTCGACGAAGTGCGGATTGTCCCCGAGCGGTTTCCCGTGAAGTCTCGATTGCACAAGGGATGGAAGGCAGTGGCATTCAACACGGTGTTCGTGGGGACCTTCAACGCGCTGCCCCGGTCGCTTGTTCGTCGGCTGGGCTGGCATCTGATGGGCTTTGCCACGAAGTCGGCCCCAAATCCCTCACCGGCGTCCTAACAGCCCGTGGTGAAAGTAGGACGGCATTCGGCCGACGATGCATCCCCGCGTGCGGCGTTGCTCCTCCTTCAAATATGGCTGGATATTCTCAGTCGTCGCGCCTTGCCCGCGGGGCGCCTCGTTGCCCTCGTGCTCGCTCCTACTTTCACCACGGGCTGCTAACCTATAACCATGACGATTCGGGCAATCCTTTTTTGTTGGTTAATCGCGGTCGCGTGCGCGGACCCACGTGCCGAGCCGGGAAGAGGCGACGAGTCCAGCACTGACACCATGCCACAACCAGTGAAGCCTTTCCCTCCGGGACTCAAGGGTGAGCTGCTGTTTCAGTCGGACCGGGAGGGCCCCACCAGGCTGTTCGTGATCAACCTCGCAACCGGGGCCGTGCGCCGTGTCGGCGCAGCTGGCGATTGGGCCGACGAGGAGCCGCGATGGTCGAAGGACGGCCAGCGGATCGCGTTCAGCTCGACGCGAGGGCAGAAGGGCAACCTGGACATCTTCGTCATGAACGCCGACGGATCAAACCTGATTCGAATGACCGACCACCCCTCGAACGAGCAAGGACCGGTATGGGCCGCCGACGGTCAAAGCCTGTTCTTCACTGGCGAGCGGGATGGGCGAGGTGAGATCTACCGGGTCTGGCTGTCCGACAAGCGGGTCGAGCGAATCACCAACGGAATCAATCGCTCCATCATGCCCGCCGTCTCACCGGACGGTCGTTACCTGGCGTACGCCGCGCAAACGATCATGAGTTTCCAGGTGCACGTCCTCGATTTCACCAACGGCCAGACGATACAGGCGACTTCTGGTGGGGGTGCCTGTCGGCCGTCGTTCGCCCCCGATAGTCAGGAGATGGCGTTTGTCCGCATGACCACGGGTCGCGAACCTTCGTCACTCGAGGCGGTCCGGGTGAACGGTTCACGGGTCATTCACAAGCACTCCCGAATGTGGAGCTATTACCCGGACTACTCGCCAGACGGCCGGTTGATCGCGTTCTCGGTCAGCCCCGAGCACCATGAAGGGGAGGATTGGGACCTGGCCATCATCGATCCGCACAAGCCAGGCAGCGAATTTGTTCGCCTGACGGGCGGTCCTGGAAATGATCGCGTCCCCGACTGGCGGCCTGGCGTGTAACGCGGGCTGTTCGACCGACCCGATTCTCAAGCGCGCGAAGCGCGCGAGGCGAGCGCTTTCGGGCGTCGATCCGATGACTCCAGCACGATGATGCTGCGATGCTGGAGGCTCACGTCGGACGACCGGCGTGCGTCGCGCAGAATCGTGCCGATCCCTTCGAAGACCCGGCGGTCCTCGACATCCAGCGAATCATCTTCGAGCGCGTCGTAAATCAAGAGCTCCAGTTCAGCCACGGTTTTCGGCTGGTGGAACGAAATCAGCGCCCGTCCGTCCGGGAGCGGCACGAGGTTGATGCCGGTCAGCTTCTCGAGTGATTTGGTCGGTCGAATGGTGATGACCGCTCGCTTTCCAAAAACGGCGAGCGCCGCCGGTGGTTGGAGGTTGGATCCCCGAGCTCGTTTGGTCAGCGAGACGATCGCGCGGCTCAAGTCTGGATGAACCGCGGACAGGGCGGCAATCACAGTCTCTGGCAGCGTCAGCGTGACGGCGCGCGAAGGCCCCTCGAATTTGCGAGGGCGCCCGCGCCGGCGTCTGAGAGCCCCCGAGATCGATGCGACGGACGCCATCGTCCGCATTCTAGCATCGATAAACGATTAAAAAACTCTGCCTGACGCCGAATTTATCCGGGTAAAATGTGCGGGTGGCACAGGCGTCATGACGACAGCGCCGTTTCCCGCCCCGCCACCGGTGAAGCCCGTCGACGGTGAGTCGTCGACCACGCGGCTTGGGCTCCATCGCGCGACGATCGCGCTCTGGACGGCCTGCGCGGTGCTCCTGGCCGTCGAGTTGTACTCGTTGCTGCCGGGCGCGCCACTCGTGCTCATGATCGCGGCACCGGTGTGGTTCGCGTTACCCGGCGTGCCGTTGGTGTGGCGCGTGCTCGGGAACTCCCGGGACGCCCTGACGACGGCGTGGTTCGTGGGACCGGCCATCGGTCTTGGGGTCAGCACGTTCGGTCTGTTGTTATGGTGGGTGGCAGGCCTGCAGAACGGATTGGCGATCCTCCTGGCGCCACTGCTCACCTATCTGCTGGCGGTGATCGCCAAGCGCTGCGGCGGGGTGGCGCTGCGTCTCCCGAGACTCGAACGGCGCGATACCGCGGCGATCGCTGCCGTGTTGCTCATCGTGCCGCTGGTGACGCTTCTCCCGTACAGCCATGTTGGCGCCAAGATGGCCGATGGCGACGCGTATCGCGCCTACTTCACCGCTGACTTCGTCTGGGGCATGACGGTCACGGCGGAGCTCGCCAAGGGCGATGTGCCGCCGCACAATCCATTTCTCGTGACGCACACCCTTCAGTATTACTGGCTGTCCCACCTATTGTCTGGCGCGGTCTACCGCAATCTTCAGAGTCTTGGTGTGTCGTCAGGGCAAGTCGTCCTGACCAACGGTTTGTTCTTCGGAGCAGCCTTCATTGGCTTCTTCTACTGGTTGGCGAGGGCGTCAGGGGCCGGCACCGTCGCTTCTGCGCTGGCCGTCGCGGTTGGCTTCCTCGCCAACAGCTACGAGGGATTCGAGCAAATTGCCAAGCTCGTGACCATGGGCCTGCCCTTGGAGTTGCTCAGGAATGTGAACATCGACGCCGTGACGCGCTGGTTTTATGACGGGATGCCGGTTGACGGCCTGCAACGGCTGCTGCTGTATCAGCCCCATCATCTGACGGGATATGCCCTGGCCTGTGCCGCCCTGTGGCTGGTTGCCCTGGCTGTCGACGTCACATCGATTTCGATCTCGCTGGGCGCGGGCATGTTGCTCGGACTCTCGTTCCTCTTCAGCACGTTTACCGCCATCATCGTGGGACCGGCGATCGCGGCGGTCTTCGTCGTGCGTCTGATCCAGCATCGTGCGCTGCGTGAAGTGTTTTCCACGGCGGTGCTCGGGGCAGCGCCAGTCGTGCTCTCGATTGGGATCAGTTGGGCGCTCGGATATATCGACGTGCGCGACGGCCCACTGATGCATTTTGGACTCAATCCGGTGGCCTTCCGGCACCTTCCGCTGGTGCTGCTCCTGAACTTCGGTCCGCTGCTGTTCGCAGGCGTTGTCGGGTTGGCCCGTTGGCGATGGGGAAGTCACGAAGGGATCGCGCCGATTGCCCTCGTGCTGTCAGCGCTGGGCTTCTACTTCACCGCTGACGTTCCCGACATGGGCGGCGTGTGGGTCGGGTGGCGTAGCGGGCACCTGCTCCTGATCGCATTCGCGATTTGCGGCGCCGCGGCCATTGGCGCCGCGTGGCCGCGCCGGGGGCTGCGGCCCGTCCTCGCGCTGATCATGGTTCTGGCGATCGTTCCGGCCGTGCCGACGGTCGCGATTGATGTGTTCAACGCTCAAGACGTCGACGACCGCGACTTCGGTCCGGGGTTCCCGTGGACGCTGGTGATTTCGCCCGCCGAGCGCGAGGCGTTTGAATGGATCAAAACCAACACCCCCGCTGACGCCCTCGTTCAGGTCGAGCCGTACGTGCGCGGCGCCGCAAACTGGGCGTATATCCCGGCGTTCGCTGAGCGACGGATGGCAGCAGGGCTGCCAATCTCGATGATCCCGCTCAGACCCTACCGGGAGGAATCCGACAACGTGCGGTGGGGCATCTATCGCAATGCCTCCGCCAAGGAAGCACACGTCGTGGCGACTTTTCTGGGGATTGACTACCTTGTGTTCGGTACGGTCGAACGTGAGGCCTATCCCGAGGGACTAGCCACCATCGGGGGAAGTCCCGACTTGTTCGAAGTCGTGTTTCAGAACGACGCGATCACGATCTACAAGATCCGCTGACGCGGAAGGATTGGCGGTTGCCGCCGGTGTGCCGATGACCTCGAGCCGTTCCAGCGTGGCGGCAACGCCAGCATGCAAGAACAAACGAAGCTCAGCGTCAACAGTGTAGCGTTCGAGGTCGAACTCGAGCTGAGCCAGCTTCCGATCAGTCCCTCCCGCATCGGACGCCCGAACGATAGCTTCCCCGACGCGCCGCCCGTCCACCCAGACCTCCGCGATCCCTGTGTCGGCGAAGGGCGGTGTGCCCTCATACCGGCCCACCCAGCGGGCCCGATAGCGACCGGGCCGCATCGGGACGTTGCCTCCGTATTGCAGATACCCGGCGCGCTGTCCGCGCGTGCGCAGCTCGAGTCGCTCGAGGTCGCGCTCGCCAGTGTCGGTTCGCAGGCGATCGTTGGCGGCGGGTACTGATACGCGCATGATCCGGTGGCGATCGTATTCACGCGCAAACGTCCGATAGCGTCCCACGTTGAAGTGCCAGATGTCGCGCACGCGTGACAGCGAGAAGAGCGGGCCGCGGGTCACGTTCCGCAAGTGGTCGTAGAATTCGCGGAGTGCTGGGTCCGCCAACAGGTTACGACCCTGCAGACAGGATTCCACATAGCCCTCGGGAAGCTCGCGACGGTAATGACCGACATAGAACTCGAAATACAACTGGTCCGAAACGGGTAGACGAGCGAGCAACGGGTCTGCGAGCGCATTCGGATCGATGAGAAACTTGTGCGGGCCTGCGCGATAGCCGAAAAAGCCGATGCTGCCCTGCACTGAGACCTGATCAGGCCCACGGGCGAAGCTCAGGCCCTGTCGGTACCATTCGTGATCGGGAAGCTCCCTCAGCGGGTTGTAAAGGAGCAGGTTCGTTGCGCGGTGGTAGTAGCCACGCTCATCCTGCACGCCGTTGGTATCCCGCCAGGCCCATCCTTGGCGATAGTCCGGACCTGACTTGAGCGGCGCGAGCGGCGCGCCCAGATTGTAAACCGCCAGCACGACCAGGCCGGCGGCGATGACTGTTCTGCGTCGGACCCGCGACGAGAGCATCAGTGCGGCGCCAAAGAACGGCACCGAAAAGAATCGGCCCGCCATGTGATCCCCGCCCACCCACACCGTATACGCGACCGAGAGCAGCAACCCGAGGCTGATAGCGGCGAACGGCGGCTCTCGAATCAACAGGCCGGCGATGGCCGCCACGGCGATGATCGACAGCGTCACGGCGTCATAGCCAAGACTATTCACGACGTAGACCAGGCCCTGTCGGAACAGCAGCGATTCTGGGATGCCTGTCGCAACCTTGGCGTAGAAGGTGTTGGGCAGCGCGAAGCCGTAGTACGCCAGCGCAAACGTCTCCCACATGAGTGCTGGAAGGGCCCCGAGCGCGACGGCCGTCAGCACGCGCCACCGGATGGATGCGAACGACCTTGCGATCATCCACAGCAGCACTGGGCCGTAGAGCAGGACGGAATCGATGCGATTCACGAACGCCAGCGAGGCCAGGCACACGTACCATGCAAGTTCGCGAGCGGTGAAGCTGCGGCGCCCACGGTCGAGATCGTGGAGTAGTCGGGTCAAGAAGAATGCCAAGAGCAAGTAGCTCAGAGGATTCTCGAGGCCAGACGAGGTGTAGTCGACGAAGGCTTTCGAGCTGAGGACCATGCCGAGCAGTAGGACGGCTCGTGGGACGCGCAGCCATCGAACTGCCACGACCAAGGCCGCGAGCGACGTCACGAACGACAAGGCCAAGGTCGAGTAGAAGACCTCTCCCGTGATCAGGTAAGCCGGAACATGCAGCAACAGCCAGAGCGGATGCGTAAACACTTGCACGCGTTCGGGAGGGTTGTAGGTCAGTCCATATCCCTGAACCAGATTCTCCACGACGCGAAACGAGATGTACGCGTCGTCGCCGACCCATGAATTGGCAACGAACACATAGGCGAAGACAGTGGCCAGCGTCGCCAGCATCAGTGGGTCACGCCAGTGCAGATGGACGTTCGGCGGATCAGAGCCTGTGACCGGAGCGATCATCGCCGACCCCGAATGTCATCGATCACCGCTCCCATCTCTCCTGCAAGTGTGCGGGCTGGCTGATATCCGAGAAATTTGCGGGCCGAATCGATGTCGGCGACCGAGTGACGCAGTTCACCGGCCGGCGCCGGCGCGTGCACCGGTGCGAGGTGGGGTGCGAGCCGCACCGTGAGCATCTTCGCGAGGTCGTTCAACGATGTCCCGCGGCCAGTCCCCAGGTTGTAGGTCCCAGGCGTGCGCATGGGACCTGCCAGTGTTCCATCGACAATGTCGGCGACGTGCACGAAGTCCCGCTGCTGCTCGCCATCGCCGAAGATGATCGCCGGCTCGCCACGCAGCAGCCGCGTGACGAAGATGGTGATCACGCCGACGTACGGTGTGTAGGTTTGACCAGGACCGAACGTATTGAAGTAGCGCAGTGTGGTCATCGGGATGGCGCGCGCTTCGAGAATGTGATGCGCAACCCCTTCGGCAGCCAGCTTTCCAACGCCATACGGCGACATTGGCTGGGTGGCATACGACTCGGCGACTGGTTCCGGCGCCTGCGCGTCGGCGTAGACTGCCATCGACGAGGCCAGGACGAACCACTTGATCGCGCCCGGGTCCAGCGCCTCGAGCAGGCGTGCCGTGCCCATGACGTTGGTGTCCAGGTCTTGGTAAAACCGATCGAAGCTGCCGCGAATCGTGACCTGCGCCGCGAGGTGGAAGACGCAATCGACCCCGTGCAACGCATCGGTCACGGCGGACTCGTCACGGATATCCCCGTGCACGAACCGTGCGGCGCCTGGCACGACGTCCCGACGACCCACCGACAGGTTGTCGAGGACGGTGACACGGTGCCCGCGGGCGAGCAGCGCATGCGTGAGGTGGGACCCGATGAAGCCGGCTCCCCCGGTCACCAGCGCATGCGAGAAAGCCATTGGTTAGGTCACGAATCACGCGGTCCGGACACCGGGAGCGTGGAGCTCGCAAGACCCGGGCAATACACGGAATGCTCGCCGTCCATGACGACCGCGTCCAGGTCGTGGGTCGTGTCCACCGTGATGTTCGGCATCAACACCGAATTCGAGATCCGAATCGGGTGGCGGATGACCACGCCCTCGCCGATGACGCTTCGCTCGAACCGCGTTCCTGGAGGTGCACTGACGTGATCGCCGACCAGACAATCGAGGCCCTTGCGTTCGAGTTCGATCAGGTTGATCGCGAGGAGGTCATCGGGCCTGGTCAGATTGAGATCGCGCTCGACGATCGGATGGTGATGGACTGTGTAACCATCGTCGATCAGGATCTGGATGCTGTCGGTAATCTCATACTCGTCCCGCATCGCCGTCCGTGGCGTGCGGCGGATCGCGTCGAAGATGTGCGGGTCGAACACGTACAGCCCACACCCCTTGAGCTGACTGTTCACGTAGCGCGGCTTCTCGATGACCCGTCGAACGCGACCTTGGTTGTCGGCGTCGATGATGAAGTTGCGACGCACCATTTCGGGGTCGGGTTCGTACATGCTGACCAGATTCGCGTTCGTTGCGCCGCTCAACACCTGCTCGAGGAGCGGCTGGAGGGGCGCCTTCAGATGAAAGTAGATGTCACCAAGCATCAGCAGAAACGGCAGTTGGACGCTCGCTTCCAGCGCCCCGACCGCGTGCGCGAGCCCGAGCGTGG
This sequence comes from uncultured Acidobacteriota bacterium, assembly GCA_963802675.1. Classification (GTDB taxonomy): domain Bacteria; phylum Acidobacteriota; class Vicinamibacteria; order Vicinamibacterales; family UBA2999; genus JACCSI01. The sequence goes on along the minus strand of CAWDJL010000008.1, from coordinate 94,265 downwards.
TTTCCTGCTCGATGAGATGGATGCGGACGCCGAACTGCGTCCCGTCGCCAATCAGGCTGGCGACCTGGTAGCCACGATGTCCGACGACGATGTGGATTTCGGTGATGCCGCAGTCGCGCATCACGTCGATTTGATGACTCAGGAGCGGTCGATTCAGGATTGGGAGTATGGGCTTCGGACTTCGTTCCGAGAAGGGGTACATTCGAGCGCCCTTGCCGGCGGCGAGGATGACACCGACCATCCGTGCATTGAGGTCAGGCAACTGGTTCTCCCGTCACTTTACAGCGAACCAGCTCGCGCATGACACGCACGGCATCGAACGCACGAATCTTCTTGCCCTCCTCGAAGGTTCGCCCGCGAAAGCTTATCGGCACTTCGGCGAATCGCGCGCCACGTTGTGCGAGACGAGCGGTGAACTCCGCTTCGAAGTCGAAGCCGTTGGCTCGAATCTGGAGGCCCTTGACGAGCGACGCCCGATACATCTTGTAACACGTCATCAAGTCCGATACTTGCGCGCCGTACAGGGTTCGTGCGGCGGCGCTCATGACCAGGTTGCCGACACGGTTGACGAAACGCATGCCTTCGATGGACCCCTTGAATCGACTGCCGTAGACCACGTCCGCGTGTCCTCCGAGGATCGGCGCCAGCAGTGCCGGGTAATCGCGAGGGTCGTACTCGAGGTCTGCGTCTTGATGGAGGTAGATATCTCCAGTGGCGAGCGTCCACAGGTGCTTGAGGACGCCGCCGCGGCCGACGTTGTCGGCCATGAAGATGACGGTGACGCCCGGAAGGTCGAGGGCGCTGAGGATGTCCCTGGTGCCGTCACTCGAGCCATCATCGCCGACCAGCACCTCGAGCGTGAGTCCGGTGTCGACCGCCACCACTTCGCGCAGCAACCGTTCGATGGTCGCGCGTTCGTTGAAAACGGGGACCAGGACGCTGAGCGTGGGTGCCAAGTTGGCGTCTTAGACGGGCCGCTCGAGAGTCGGGGGCATGGAGCCCGGAGCGTCGATGCCCGAGCGCCGTTTCTCCATTGAGGCACGAACGAGAAACTTCGCGTAGGGGACCACCTGCTTGATGGCCGCGACGTTCATCTGGCACGGGCTGAGGCAGGTCGGGCACTTGTCGTCGCGAATCAGGTTGCGATGCGCCTGTGACGAATCGCGGAAGTAGATGGCTGTCGGATCCTCCTGCGTGACGTTGCCCATGACATCGCTGTTCTCGCAGAAGAACAGATCGCCGTTCGGGTTCAGCATCACACCTTGCGTTTGGAAGGGGCAGGGCGCCAGCCGATGATACCCGTTGCCGATCATGTCGGCATAGTGCATGTAGATGTAGTTCTGCCCGTCGAGGAGCGGATCTTGCCGCACCCGATCGAGGAAGAACTTGCGCATCCGCTGCTCCTCGACGCCCATCGGCCGGAGATCCTCTTGCAGGTCGCTGTTGCCAAGCATCGCTTCGGTGAAGCGCACCATGTTGAAGACGATGTCCAGCTTTTCCTTCTTCGCCCAGGCCAGGATGTTGTCGGCGTCGTCCAGGTTCATCGAAAAGATCGTGGACGAGATCCCGAAGTTGAAGCTGTAGGTTTTCTGCAGCTCCTGCATGGCAGCGATCGTCTTGCCGGCTTTCTCGAACCCGCGTTTGACGTTCCTCACTTGATCGTGCATGTCGGCCACGCCGTCGATCGACACGCGCGTCGAGAAGATGACGTTGCGCTGGTGGCACATCTCGACGACCTCGGTCAGCATCGGGATGGCCCGCTGCGGGGTGAGACCGGTCGTGTTGATCGTGAGCTTGCGCAGCTTCGGAAACCTGTCGATCATCACGCGGCAGATGTCGACCATGTCGTTCCGTGTGGTCGGCTCGCCGCCCGACAACGAGGCATTCTCGATGTCCTTCCACAGGCGGGAACTGAAGGCCCGCTCGATTTGATCGAGGGTCAGGTCGGTCTTGCGGTCGCCTCGGGTCCAGTTGCTGCACATCTCGCACTGGGCGTCGCAGACGAAGGTGCAGTGAAAGATGAAGACCGTGGGGTGAAGCGGCGTGTATTTGGCGACCGCCGCTCGGACCAAATCACGCGGGGCGCTCAGCGCCGCCTTTGCCAGATACTTCGCCGCGTATACTTGTGCCATGCTTAACCATAAGATTCTACAGGATTTGCGGGCACGCGGCAAACGCGCGTTTCAGGCCACCGAGCCCTCCGACGAGGGCTTGCGCGAGCGTCCGACCACATAGAGTGCCGCGCCTGGGAGGTTGCCGATGGTCCCGGCAATGGTGAAAAGGAGCGACAACAGGAATGCCTCGGTGGCAGAAACGCCGAGCGGTGTCAGAGACCACACCATGGCGCCCTGAGGCACGCCAAACCCACCCACGGACAGCGGCAGAAGGGTCAACAGAATGTTCAAGGGCATGAAGACCCAGTAGTAGGCGAAGGGCAATGAGATGCCCAATCCACGGCCGATCACCCACGCAATCAGCACCCGCACGACCTGCACCACCAGCGAGAGGGCGGCCACGCGCCAGAGGATGTCGGTGCGCGACCGGTAGGCGGCGAGCGCACTACCGACGCGAATCGCCGCCAGACCGGCCCAGGATCGCTGCACCACGACCGGCAGGGCCCTGGCAATGACATCACCGAAGAACCCCCCGACGCTGACAACCACCATGAGCAGCGACGCGACGAGCGTGACCTGCCGTAGCACCTCGGGTACTGGATAGCTGATCAGGAGGACCCCGAGGCAGCCGGCGATCGCCACCGCCTGCAGGCCCAGCAGGCGATCGATGATGACGCTGGCCACCGCGGCGTCAGCCTCCCGAGTCTGTCGCGTCACCGAGATCGCTCGCGCCGCATCGCCGCCCACACCGGCCGGCAGGAAGCTGCCGACGAAAGAGCTGACGAAGAAGATGCGGGCCAGTTCACCAGCGGGAACACTCGTGGTCATCCGCATCAGGATGATCCAGCGAGCCAGCATCAGCAGCCGGTCAGCCGCGATGAGCAGCAGAAAGGCGACGAGAGCCGTCGTTGAAAGCCGCGAGAGCGCCGCGCCCGCGGCGCGCCAATCGAGGTCGCGCAGGAGGAATGCGAAGATGGCGACGGTGATCGCGATCCGAACGCCAGTCCACGCAAGATTTCGGCTCACGACGCCGGCTTGCGAGCGACGAAAGTGAGGGTCTCGAAGAGGTTCTTGCGAATCTTGAAGAGCAGGTCCTCGGTGCCCGTGTGGCGCGAGAGTGCATCGAGTCCAGGCATGTTGGCGAGCAAGGCTCCCGCCGCCAGGGCGTCTCGAGCGAACCCTGTCGCGACGCCGATGCTGCGTTCGACATGCAAGATGTCGAAGCCGTTGTCGTTGAACAGCTGCTTGACGCGGCGCTCGGTGGTCACGAAGTTGTGCGTGTAGTCCACGTCCCAAAAGAACGTGCGCTCTTTGAGGTAATCGGGGACCACGACGAAGAAGATTCCGCTGGGGCGGAGCGCGCGCAGCCCTTCGGCCGTGAAGTGACGCGCCGCGTCGATACCACTCATGTGCTCGAGTACTTGATCGGCGTACAACACATCCGCGGTGCTGTCGGGAATCGGGATGGGTGGGGTCCACGCTTCAATGACGCGCAAGCCCTTCTTGCGAAGCACATCAATCAGGATGGGACTTGCTTCGATCGCTGTATACCGCCACCCTGCGCTGACCGCCTGCTCGGCCAAGGTGCCGTGCCCGGGGCCGATCTCGAACATGTCGCCCGGAGCCGGCTTATAGCGATGCAGCAGGGCGAGCCGATGCTGTTCGATCCTCCCGCGCCGCGAGCTTCCGTAGGTTGTGAGCTTCTTTTCCGAGAAGGTCTTGTAAAACGTGGACGATTCGCTCACGGGTTCGAGTGTACATGAATCGGGGGCGATGGCCGGTGGCCACTGCCCCCAATTTGGATGCTCGATGACTGGCGTCTTCAGCGAGGCTGCGGCGCGAGCCCCAGCGTCCCGGGGTTTGGTGCGTAGATCGCCTGCTCTCCTGGCAGTCGGCCGATGTAATCCGGATGCCATGACCAGTGATCGGCGCCAATGCTCAGGATAAGGTCCCATGCGTCGCGCGTGTTGCAGCGGGCAATCACGTCGTCGGCCTGCGGCCGGCCAGGACCGCCGTTCTTGATGCACCAGTTGCTGTCAGGTCCCGCCTGGTTCCAGACTCCGTGGCCATAGTGCAGTGTTGCCACCGCAATCTCCAGGTACAGATTGCGCGTGTCGCGGCTGGATCTACCACCGAGATCGTAACGGCCGGCATCGTAAATCGCGCGGATGATCGCCACCGCCTCGCCGACGTCGATGTTGCGCGGTGGCCCGACCGGTCCGCCCGTGCCCACGGGGCCGCCGCTGGCCTGATCGTTGGTCCTGAACTCCGCATAACCCGACCAGGGCCCCGACTGATCCCCTGAGCGTGCCCGTGCGCGGAACCAGAGCGTGGTAGACGTTGGCAGGCTGGCCTCGACGTTGTGATTGACCGCACCAGTGGCCGGATCGACGATTCGCGCGTAGACGACGTTGCCCGCAGCATTCTGCACTTCCACTTCATGGGCGAACGCCACCGGCGCATATTTCGCAGGGTGGGCGGTAAACGTCAAGGTCGGTCGCGTGCCGACGGTGACGCCGTTAGGACTGAGGTCAGTCGGGGCGTTGACCTTGAGGCTCGAGCCGTCGGGATTCAGGGCACCAGTCGAAGGATCAACGGCCGTCGGTGAGAGCGTCGTCTGCGGTGTCGCTGAACACGCGGCGATAGTGAGCGCACAGGCCACGGCCCACACCAAGAGTGTCTTTCGTTGCATCGAGCAGATTCTCCAATTGCCGGACAGGAATACGAGGCGCGCGCCTCGCAAGACGATACGCATCATAACGCAGTCCGAGCCCTGGCGTGAAACCCCAACCTGCGGCCAGGCTCCAGTCCTCATGAGCATTATCGGCCCGAGATTGCAGGCTCATGCTAGGATCTTGCGGCCCTCAACCGCTTCAAACCAAACGGGGCCATCTGCCCCCGTGTTCGTAATTGGCAACTACAGGGAGTCGAAAATCGCAATGCACCGAAAGGCTTTGACCGTCGCAGTTCTGCTCGTTTTGGCTGGAAGTGTTCGTGAGGCGTCCGCCCAGTACGGCGACCCCTGGACCGAACGGGGCTATTTCAATCTCAACGTCGCGTTTGGGGGCTCGTCGGGCAGCTTCGTTGATGCCCGCACCTTCCGGCTGTATGAGGACGACGGGTCGTTGGCGGTTGATACCAGTTTCGACTCGGGACCGATGTTCGACTTCGCGGTCGGCGCGCGCGTCTGGCGCAACGTTTCGCTGGGCATCGGCTTTCATACAGGCGGGTCGTCCGGCGATGGTGTCGTCGTTGCGTCCGTGCCCCACCCAACCGACTTCAGTCATCGCAGTGTCGCCCTGAACGTCCCCGACCTCGAGCGATCCGAGCGAGCCTTTCACCTGCAGTTGGGCTACATGCTCCCGTTGAACGAGGAAATCAGCGTGCACGTGACGATTGGGCCGTCATTTTTCAGCGTGGACCAGGACGTCGTGAGCGACGTCACTTTCACTGAAATCGCCCCCCCGTTCGCCTCCGTGAACGCCACTCCGGTGATTACCCGACGCAGTGACTCGCCGGTAGGCTTGAACATCGGCGTCGACGCCACCTACAAGCTGTACGAAACACCGACGATGAAACTGGGTGCCGGGATGTTCCTCCGCTACACCGGCTCCACCGCGAAGTTCCAGGTTCTCGACAACACCGTTGAGACCGATGTCGGCGGCGTGCAAATTGGATTCGGCGGCCGGCTTCGGTTTTGAGGTTCCAAAGTTTCCAAGGTTCCAGGGTTCCAAGGTTCCAGGGTTCTAACTCTAAGAGGCTGTATCAAAACCCTGACTGCTGACACGTCTGGGGCACTACGCGCAGCGAATAGGTAGCCAGTACCGAGTCACTCAGGACCGAATGGCCCTGGCAACGTCGGTTGCGTGTGAATCATTAATTGGGCCGCATCACGAATCGGGCGATGTACTTCACGACGCCCGTGACGAGCAGGCCGGCGCCGACGAGACCAAAGATCCAAAACATCCGCTCGCGAGCACCCGCCCGCAATCGCTCTCGTAGATTGGCGTACCGCGCCTCCAGCCGCCCCCACAGATGACATGGCCCAGCAGGAGTTGATGCTATCCACGAGGGACAGCGCGAGAAGGCTGAGCAGCATGCGCTTCAGACAAGAGTGGAAGGCTGGAAATAGAGGAATCCGAGCCCGCCGATGGCATTGTCGCCCATGGACGAAAGCAGCCGACGTCGCCCGGTCACGGGGACGTCTATCCAGCTTGAAGTGGCGCCAGCCTCCGCGCTCGAGCGTAGACGATTGCTGCGACGATCACCGCCAGCCAACCGGCGATGAGCGGTACGACGGCCTCCCGGATGGCCGTGCCGATGACGAGAAAATCGGGGGCACCGGTCTGCCAATACGTCCACTCGGACGCGAGGCGCGTGGCGAGGAGGCGACCGCCCGACGTCAACACCACTATCGCATCGCTGTTGTCAGGGTTGACCCGTACGGCGGCATTGATGGCCGGGTCGTTCTGACCGTCGTGACCGAAGACGAAGGCGTCTCCCGCCGTTGGCGCGTAGAGCATGGTGCCCAGGCCCCAGATGTCTGCGCCGAACTGGCTCCCGTGCGGCTCGCGCATGCGGCGCAACAGATCGGCGTCGAGAGGCGGCGTCGGTCCGTGTTCCACATGCGCCTGCACCCATCGGACCATGTCGCGGACACAGGTCGAGAAGCCCGTCGCGCCCGCCGCCGCGTACTGGAAGCGTGGCGCCGTGCGCCCGGCTGCGTCATACGCCTCAGCGGTGTTGGGCGACGGCGTGCGTTCGAAGCTCGAACACGACAACTCGAGCGGATCGAGCACGGCTCGCTGCATAACGGCGCCGAACGGCTGCTGGGTCACCTCCTCCACCAGGAGCTGCAAGATGAGATAGCCGCCGCCCGAGTACTGCCAGCGAGAGCCCGGTTCAGAGCCGACGATGATCGCCGTCGGCTGGCCGGTTGATGCCCGGGGCGCCCGGAGGGATTCTTCGAGCGAGGGCAAGCGCTCATCGAGCCGGTAGTCGCCAAAACCGAGTCCATCAGTGAGCCCAGCCGTGTGACTCAGGAGGCGGCGCGCGGTGACGCCGTTGAGATCGAACCGGCTCACCGGCAGCGTCCATCGCGTGAGATACCGGGCGACCGGAGCGTCGAGGTCAATCCGCCCTTCGCGAGCAAGCTGCATCACGCCGACCGCGGTCACCCATTTGCTCATCGACGCCACCGGAAACACCGTCTCGCGGTTCACGGCGTCGACCAGGCCGCTGTAGTGCTCGTCTGCCACCTGGCCCTTGGACACGAGCGCGATCGCGAGGTCGCCGTGCGGCTCTGACGACATCATCTGCCGAGCGGCGAGCATAAACGCAGCCGCATCACCGGCTGGCGCAATCGCGCGGTGCCACCATCCCGCGAGCACCCCGTAGCCCGCGACGGCGGTCCACACGATCATCGCCAGCGCGGGAACGCCCACCACCTTGAGGAGCTTCACCATTCGTCGGCTCTGACGCATTCCCGCCACGTCACGTCCACGCAAGACTACTCCGTCGTTGTCCATAGGTGGTCGCGAGCGGGAGGTGAATAACGAGTAGTCGCCAAGTATTTTCGGATGTTCGCCGGGGGCTTCCAGGGGTCCGGCCCCAAAATCGGTAAACACCAGCCCGCACTGAGGACCGATCCGCTCCCCACACCGCTGCGCTAGTATCATTTGGAGCGACGACGTGTCGCTTCACGATCACGCCGGATCTTTTCAGACGCCGATCACGGAGGTTCTTAACATGAGCATCGTTGTCCGTTTCAGCCCCATCGCTCTCACTGCCAACAAGTACGACGAGACGCTTCGCCAGATCAAGAACGCCGGCGAATGGCCGCCGGCCGGGCTCGACTACCACGTCTGCTTCGGTGCGGATGGCAACCTTAAGGTCAGCGAGACTTGGAACTCGCGGGAGCAGTTCGAGGCCTTTGGCAAGCGTCTGATGCCGATCCTCGCCGGCGCCGGCATCCAGTTCGCCAACCCGCCGGACATCTTCGAGGTTCACAACATCGTCAAGGGCTGACAATCGGGCGCGGCGGCCCAATCGAGAATCGCCAATCGTTCGGGCCGCGACCGCTTCGCCGTCGGCGACCCAGTCGGCGGCACACCCACTATTGCCGCTCAAACAGGAACTGTTCCAATAGTCAACCCTGTGAGGCAGGGCCGCCGCCGAATTGACGGCCAGCTCGGTCCTGGGTAGTCGCCTAGTGGCAACCAGTGGGAAGCCCGGGCGATGCTCGCCACTGCGGCGTTTATGAAGAGTGTAAAAGTTCGCGATGGGGCTGCGGCGCCGAGCTTTCACGTTCACGAACGCAATTTTCCACAAGACGCGGCCGCCGTCAGCTTCAGGCGAGTCTTAGGCAACTGCTCCACGACTGTTGGAGGCCAGGCCCGACGCTTCGCGTCCCAACCACAATGCCAAGGTGTAGGAAGCGACCATCCACGCCGCGAACCCCAACGTCCCCCACGACACTGCGTGTTGCGGAAACGGCCACAGCAGCCATATGGCGGGACCATTGAAAAACTGTGGGCAGGAAAAGGTGGAACGCGGCCATCGCGGCCGATGCGACGCCGGCTGTTAGCAGCAACGCCTTCACGATCACCGAGCGAGTCATCATCAACGCTGGTTAGCTGGCTCGCCTTGGAGCCTGGCAGTCTTTAGGCTGCGCCGGGCATCTGTTTGCAATGGTGGCGAGTGTGCATCGCGCTATACGTCACGAGGTCTTCGACCGACACCGTACCGAACCCGGTGCTCACGACGTGTTGGCCACTGGCGGCCCGTCTACGACATTCCTGGTCGAACCTGGCGAGCGCCCCTTCCAGGCGGACGCGCGCCTCAGCCGGCGTGGCCGGTCCGCTAGTAGGGTTCAACGCCTTGGCGGCCTTCCACCCCTTCGGAAATACGCCCTTCTTCAAGATCCGGTTGAAGTACAGTCTGAGCAGCGGGCGCAGGAGAGCGGGGGGCATCGGGATCGACGGAGCCCCAGAAACGACGTTGGCCGCTTCTTCCAAGCCACGCGTCACATGCTCCACGACCTGGCTCGGCGACCATTTCCCCGGCGCACGCGGCATAGTCCAAGTTGTCGCTGATCTCTCCGCGGCAGCGACAAGGTCGGTGACGGCGGCGCGATTGGCCGCAAGCGCGTCATTGACATCAGCCATGGGACCTTCAAGTGCGTGAACCGTAATCGACCTGAGCTAACTGATAGTAGACCGACCTGCATATCGCAGCCAGAGACCGACCTCGATCACACGTCACGCCGCAGGTCGTCGCCGCGACTGGCGCGCCGATGCTACGTCGGTCCCCGAAACTGCAGGGGTTCGTACCGGTCAAACGGTTTTGTTACAGGCTCTAACGATCTGAGTGGCCACTCGTTAGAACCCTGGGAACCCTGGAACCTTGGAACCTCGGAACTTCGGAACTTGGCCCCCCGGTCACTGCGGCAGTGACGACCGCGGTGGCGGATAGACGTTCTGATCGCTCGACAGCCGCCCGATGTAGTCCAAGTGGAACGAGTAGTTGTCGGCGCCCGCACTGCCAATCAAATCGTAGGCGTCACGCGATCCGCACTGAACGAGCACATCGTCCGATGGCGGGCGGCCGCCGCCCGCATCCTTGACGCACCAGCTCGGATCCGGTCCTGCAGCATTGAACCGTGAGTGTCCGTAGTGAATCACGGCAACAGCCCGGAAGAAGAACCGGATTCGGTCTTCGCGCGATGACCGTGCTCCCAGGTTCCAGCCCTCACTGTCGTGCACGCGACGAACGATCTGCAGGGCTTCGTTCGGTGAAATGCTTCGCGGCGGACCAACGGGACCACCACCGCCGGGCGGTGGTGGTGGAGGTGGCGTTGGTGTCGGTGATGGGGGCGGAGGAGCCGTGGGTGCTGGAGGTGTCGTGAAAGAAACGATGCCTGACGGCGTGCTGGTCGTAGAGCCGTTTGTCCCGTAGACGCGCCAATAGAACGTTTTACCCCAAGGCAGCTCGCCCAATGACATCGCGGTCGTGCCGTCGGTGCCGGGTGCGGTTGAAACGACAGCGATGATGGCCGCCGGGTCCAGCGCGGTGGCAACCTCGAATCGATAGATAACACCGCCGGCTGGTCCGCTGATGCGCGCGTTTCGAGCGCGGAACGTCGGACGATTTGTCGACAACGCCCCGCTGGGCTCCATCGGCGCTGGCGTCTCGATGACGACGGGCTCGACGATGCTGAAGTGAGCGACCGTGGAGTAAGGGCCTGTGTTGGCGCCGTCGAGGGCGCGAGCTCGCCAGAAATAAGTATTACCTGGGCCGAGGGCCTGCGGAATCGTATATGACGTGCGCCCGGCCGCGTTGAGCGCGATCCGATCCGCTTGATGCAAGACGGTCTGGAAGTTTGCGTCGGACGCGACGTCCACCTGCATCCAGAGCTCGCGCACGCCTGAGGTCGTGGCGTTGCTTAGCACCAACGTGGTCGGCGTGCCCGTAGTAACGATCTCGGCCCCACTACTCGGCTCGATCGGCGCGGGCGCTGTGATCAGCACTCCCGGAATTGGCCCCGCAACGTCGGGGCTCAGCGGGTTCGCGCTCTTGGCGCGCGTGCAGCCGGTGACCCCGACAAGGGCCACGAGCACCAGCGTACGGATGAGTCGGGTGTGCATCATGGGGTGCAGCCTGTGCTTCACTATCGGCCCTAGGTGCGCGCCACTTTACAGGGCTGCTCAGATGCGCGTAACTGCCAGCGGGTCAGTAAGATATAATTTGCGGTTGATTCCTGACGTTTTGGCCGAAGTGACCACCGATCGTCGCCCGCGTCGCGTCCTCATGCTGGCGCCGGAGCCGTTTTTCGAGCCCCGCGGGACCCCATTCAGCGAATACCACCGCATCCGGGCCCTTGGGGAGCTCGGCCATCACGTCGATCTCGTGACGTATCCGATCGGTCGTGACGTCTCGTTGCCGAACCTGACGATCTACCGCGCCTGGCGCCCCCCCTTCGTCAGCAAAGTGCGAATCGGTCCATCCATCACCAAGGTTCTGCTCGATGGGCTGATGCTCCTGACGATCTGCCGCCGTGCGCTCACGACGAAGTACGACGCCATTCATTCCCACGAAGAGATGGGGCTGGTTGGGGTGTGGCTGTCGCGCCTCTTGCGTATACCTCATCTGTACGACATGCACTCGAGCCTGCCGCAGCAGCTGAGCAATTTCAAGTACAGCGGTTCGCCCGTGCTTCGCAAAGGGTTCGAGTGGGCTGAACACCGCATGGTCTTCGGCTCGGACGTCGTCATCACGATCTGTCAGGAGCTTCAGGACACGGTTGAAGGCATGGGGGCAGGAGATCGTGCGCTGCTCATCGAGAACGTCATGGGCAGCGACGTCGAAGAACCTCCGTCGATCGGTGTCGCGGAGGTTCGTCGTCGGTGGAGTGTTGAGGCAAACGCACCGCTCATCCTGTATACGGGCACGTTCGAGGCGTACCAGGGTGTTGACCTGTTGATCGAAGCCACGGCCATCGTGGCTCGTTCGCACCCCCATGCGCGCGTGCTTGTGGTCGGCGGCGAACCGGCGCAGGTTGATGCGGCGCGCGCGCAGGCCGCAGCGGTGGGCGCGGCGGAGATGTTGATCTTCACCGGTCAGCAGCCTGCACGCGAGATCCCAGCGTTCGTTGCGGCTTGCGACGTTCTCGTCTCTCCTCGGCGACGTGGAACGAACACGCCGCTCAAAATCTACTCATACCTTCGCTCGGGCAGGCCGATCGTCGCGACCGATCTGCTCACGCACACGCAGGTGTTGTCGCCGGCGGTGGCGAGACTCGTCCCCGCGGATGCGAAGGCCTTCGCCCAGGCGTTGGTCGATCTCGTCAATCAACCCGCTGAACGCGTGCGTTTGGCGAGCGCGGCGGCGATGCTGGCCGCCGACAAGTACAGCCGTGAGGCCTACGTTCGCCGGACCGAGCAGGCGTATGCCCGTTTGTTCGATGCGAGGGGCGATGCGGCTGATTCCACGCGTCCCGCTCGCCCTGGCATGGTTCGACAGTGACTGTCCTGGTCACAGGGGCCACGGGCTTTACGGGCGGACATCTGGCGGCTGGTTTGAAGCAATGCGGCCATACGGTGCGGGCACTTGTGCGGCCGCGGAGTCTCGAGAAGTTTCGCGCCTCGTCGCTCGCACAACTTGGCATCGACGCGGTGGAAGGCGACCTGAGCGACCCTGAGTCGGTTGCACGAGCAGCCGTTGGCGCCACGGTCGTCTACCACATTGCGGCGACCTACCGCGAAGCGGGGCAACCAGACTCGGTGTACCGCGTCGTGAACGTCGACGGCACGCGGCACGTGCTCGACGCCGCGCGGCGGGCGGGCGCCAGCCGGGTCGTGCACTGCAGCACGGGCGGCGTTCACGGCCATATCGAGCAGCCCCCGGCGACCGAGGATGCGCCGCTCAATCCGGGCGATGTCTACCAGGAAACCAAGCTCGAAGCCGAACAAGTGGCTCGCGAGTACGGCCGCACGCTATCCGCTCGAGGTCGTGATCGCGCGACCCATCGGGATTTATGGGCCAGGCGACACGCGATTCCTCAAGATGTTTCGGGGATTGGCTCGGGGCCGATTTCCGATGCTCGGATCAGGGGACGTGTTCTATCACCTGACGTACATCGATGATCTGGTCGAAGGGTTTCGCCTGTGCGGTGAGGTCCCGGGTGTCTCGGGTCGCACCTACGTCCTGGCGGGCCCGCGCTATACCACGCTCAACGAGTTGGTCCAGCTCGTGGCGACCGAGCTCGAGGTCGACCCGCCACGGTGGCACTGGCCAGCGTGGCCGTTCTGGACTGCCGGCTTGTTGTGCGAGGCCATTTGCGTGCCGCTGCGAATCGAGCCGCCACTCTATCGACGTCGCGTGGACTTCTACACGAAGAGCCGGGCGTTCGACACGTCGCGCGCGCGAGCCGAGCTCGGGTTCGCGCCCCGCGTCGACCTCAGGGAAGGCATCCACCGGACGGCCGAGTGGTATCGCGCCCACGGCCTGTTATGAGTCGCTTGAACATCGTCCACATCTGCGATCACCTCGGCTGGGCGGGGTCGCGCATGCACGGGGTCAAACGGCTGTTCGCCTGGATGATTCCACGCTTCGACGCTACTCGTTACAAGGTCTCTCTCATCAGCCTGCGGCGCAGAGATCTTTCCGAGGACACGCTCGAGCAAAGCGGCATCGATGTGACCTACCTCGGGCGGCACAAGTTCGACCCTGGAACGTACCCGGCCCTTCTCAAGATCCTCGAAGAGAAACACGCCGATATCGTCCACATGCACGGATACGGGGCGACGACCTTCGGCCGGCTCTGTGCTCGCCGGCTGAAGATTCCTGCGCTGCTCCACGAGCACGCCAACCACACCGACACGCCGTGGTTTCAGAAGGTCGCGGATCGCATGCTCGCGCCGCACACCGACCTGGCGATCGCCGTTTCTGAATCGACCGCGGAGTTCACGATTCGTGCCCGACTCATGCCGGCGGAGCGAACGAAGGTGGTCTACCTCGGATCGCCGCTGGACGAGTTCGCCCAACCGCGATCGGCCGCCGACGTCGCCCGCGCGCGCGCGTCGCTCGCGATTGCCCCGGAGACGATTGCCGTCGGCACGGTCACGCGATTGATGCCTTCGAAGGGGAACGAGTACCTGGTCGGCGCAGTGCCCGAGATCACTCGTCGGCAGCCGCGTGCACGCGTGTTGATCGTCGGCGAGGGAGAGTTGCAAGGGGCACTCGAGGCCCAGGCCCGCGCGTTGGGGCTGGGCCAGGCATTGACCTTTGTCGGGTTCCGGCGTGACGTCGCCGAGGTGCTCGCGGCGCTCGACCTCGTCGTGTTTCCGTCGTTGTGGGAGGGGACGCCCCTGACGGCCTTCGAGGCGCTCGCCGCCGGCAAGCCGATTGTGGCCACCGACGCCGACGGGTTGTTGGATATTCTGACGCCAAGACACGATGCCCTGGTTGTCCCCAAGCGTGACGCCGCAGCGCTCGCAGGCGGCGTGGTGGAATTGATCGAGAATCCAGATCTCGCGGCATCGCTGTCGCAGCACGCGCAGCGAACCGGTGCGAAATACGACATTGGCGCGTTCGTCAGAAAGATGGAGCAGCTCTACGAGATCCTTCATCGCACGTCGCGCGCGACCGGCCGGGCGGGCGTCCTGCAGGCCGACCTCGGGTTCCTCACGGCGAAGGGATGACGTCGACGCCTCCTCCGGCTGGCGATTCTCGCACGGCGACTCGGTCGGGCGTCGACCGCGACGTTGGGGACGGTTCTCGTTGCGTGGGCGCTGACGGTGGATTTCCCAGGCGTCACCGGCGGCTTTTATGGTGACGGGTCCACCTACTACAGCCTGACCTACAGTCTGGCCAAGGATCTCGACTTCGAGTACCCGGCATGAAGATCTGGTTCGTGTGTGGCGCGAGTTCCCGGCCGGGCCGGAAGGCATCTTTCTCAAACGTGGACGCGATGTGCAGGGGGTGACTCTCAGCGGAGGTCCTCCGTTCTTTCAGATCGACGGACCTGCAGACTGGGACGCCGGTCGGCTGGTACTACGCGAAGTCGTTCATCTTTCCGCTGTTTGCCGCGCCATTCGTGTGGTTGTTCGGGACCAACGGCTTTTTGATCTTTCACGCCGTGCTGATGACGCTCTGCTATGCGTGCGCCTACGCGTTCCTCGTCGCCCGCAGTGACCCGGTTCCGGCGATGCTGTTTGCCGGCGTGTTCCTGGCCGCCTCGGTCGTGCCCGTTTACATGGTGTGGCTGACGCCCGATTTTTTCAATTTCGCGCTCGTGCTGATCGGGTACTTCTTCTGGGCCTACAAGAAGGTCGTCCCCGACGGCGCGTCGCCGAAGGTACCTGACGTGCCGGAGGTGCCGGAGGTGCCTGAGAGTTCGCGAGGCAGATGGTGGCGGGAGTGGCTCCTGGGCCCCCGCTCGGACCTTGTCGCGGCCGTCCTGCTCGGAATCGCGACCTTTTCAAAGCCTACTCACGTGTTTCTCGTTGCCCCGATGCTCGTGATGACGCTGCTCCAGCGCCAGTGGCTGCGGACGCTGATTGTCGGGGCCTGTTTTTCGGCGATTGTGGCGGGGCTGTTTGCGTGGAACGTGGCCATCACGGGGGATTGGAACTATCAGGGCGGCGATCGCAAAACGTTCTATGGCATTTACGGCGGCTTCCCGTTTCAGAGCGATCGCGCCACCTTCGACACCGTGGGCGAAGCACGCGCGACGGATCGCGTGCCGATTGAAGTGCTGGCCTCTCGCGATGCGTTTGTCCACGTCCTTCGGAACAACCTCGTGTACTTCTTCCTGGGTCGCCACCACGGCTTCTTGCCGTACTTCTTCCCAGGAGTTGTCGCGATGGCCCTCTTCGCCATGGCCCGGGGGCGGCGACACATGTGGCAGTGGCTGACGCTGGCAGCTGGGCTTGGCTCGGCGCTGTTCCTCCTCCTCTACATGCCGTTCACTTACTCAGGTGGAGGCGGGCCGGTAGGCAATCGGTATTATCTGGCGGTCTATCCGGTCTTCCTGTTCCTGGTCCCGCCACTCGCTTCGGCGGCGAGTGCGGTTGTGGCCGCGGCAATTGGGTCTCTCTTCACGGCCAGCCTGACGTTGAATCCGTTTTACGTGTCAGTCCATCCGTCTGAACATCCGAAGGAGATCCCCTATCGCTGGCTGCCCGTCGAGCTGACGCTCGTCAACGATCTGCCGGTCAACGTGACGCCGACCAGGTCCCGACAGCCACTAGCGGGGAACCCACCGATGCTGGCGTATTTTCTCGACGACAACACCTATGCGCTCGAGAAAGATGCGTTCTGGGTTCGCGGTGAATCGCGGGCCGAGCTCGTGCTGCGGGCACCGACCATCATGGAACACCGAGATGGACAGGAGGTCGCGCGTCCGTTGTCGGTTCCACGGATGGAGGTGCAGCTCGAAAGCGGGCCGGTGCCCAATCGGGTCACTATCCGATCCGGTGCCGACACGCAGGTCGTGGTCGTGCCGGCCAGCGATCAGCAGACAGTCGTCGTCCGCATGCCGGACGGCGTGCCGTATCGGCGCGACCCGTGGGTGCCGACAAATTACATCTACATGATCTCGATTGAGAGTGAATCGGGCTTTATTCCGATGTTCCAGGTCGGCGGCCGTGATGCGCGCTTTCTCGGGATCTTCGTGCGGCTCGTGCCCCTGTACGAGTAATGGCGACCATCATCGTCGCCACCTCCAGTCCGCCGTTCGTTGATGGCGGCCATCTCGTGATGGCGCGCGAGCTGGTGGGCGCCCTTGAGGCCTGCGGTCATCGGGCGGCGCTGGTCGTGACGCCCCAGAACCGATTTGGTCGGCAAGGCGCGGCCTACCTCGCCGCCTGGCTGACCGATGTGTCGCTTGCTCACGACGGGCACACCGTCGACCAGGTCATCTCGCTGCGCTATCCGGCGTACGCCGTCCGTCACGATCGGCACGTGGTGTGGCTCAACCATCGGATGCGCGAGTACTACGATCTCTGGGATCAGTTTGCCGCCGGCTTGTCGTCGCGCGCGCTGATCAAGGAACGTGCGCGCCGAGCCATCATTCATCGGGCGGATCGCCATCTCCTCTCGAAGGTGCAGCGTCGCTTCGCGATCTCGGCGACGGTTCAAGCCCGACTCGAGCAGTGGGGGGGCATCACGTCGGAAGTCTTGCACCCACCACCGCCCGTGCGCCCCTATCGGAACGATGGGTACGGCGACTACGTGCTTGCGGTCTCTCGACTCGCGCCGCTCAAGCGCTTCGACCTTCTGCTTCGCGCGCTGGCCCAGCCCGTCGCTCATCACGTGCGTTGTTGCATTGTCGGGGAGGGGAGCGAGGCCGAGGCGCTGATTCGACTGGCTCGTCAGCTCGACCTGCAAGAACGCGTGTCATTCGCCGGGCGCACTGACGAAGCGGGGTTGTTGGACCACTATGCGCGGTGCCGTGCCGTGGTGTTCCCGACGTTCAACGAAGACTACGGCTTCGTGACCGTTGAAGCCTTCGCGTCTGGCAAAGCGGTGATCACGTGTCGCGACGGCGGCGGCGCAGCGGAGCTTGTTCGCGACGGTGAAAACGGGCTGGTCGTGGATCCCTCGCCAGAGTCGCTCGCCAAGGCGATGGTGGCCCTCATGGACGATCGCACGCTGGCGATCCGACTGGGGGAGGCCGGTTCGCTTCAGGCGGCGCGTATGACCTGGGCCGACGCGGTCAAGCGGCTGATCCTGTAGGAACAGTGACGGGCGTCAGTTACAAGTTACAAGTTACAAGTTCAAAGTAATATCGACATCGAACCCGATTACGATGAGTGGACAATGCTGACGCGTTGCTCATGCGTTTGTAACTTGTAACTGTGGAACTTGTAACTTCCATCCCAATGGCATATCGCACGCCGCTCGAAACGCGACTCGCCAAGAAAACCACCAAGGCGATCGTCGATTTCAACCTGATCGAAGACGGCGATCGGGTGATGGTGGGCCTGTCCGGGGGCAAGGACAGTTGGGCACTCATTCAGATCCTGGATGTTCTGCGACAGCGCGCCCCGATCAAGTTCTCGCTCGTGGCCGTCAATGTGGATTCGGGCTACGAAGGTTATCAACACCAGACGCTGGCCGAGGCCTGTACCGCGCGCGGGTGGGAGTTTCACAGCGAGCACACATCAATCGGAGCCGTGATCGATGACAAGCTGGACGCCGACGCCACTCCGTGCTCTTTGTGCGCCCGCCTGAGGCGCGGTGTGTTGTACCGCTGGGCGAGTCGAGTTGGCGCGACCAAGATCGCGCTAGGCCATCACCTCGACGATTTCGTTGAAACGCTGTTGCTCAACCTGTTCTTCGCCGGCGCCATCAAGGCGATGCCGGCGCGTCTCGTGTCGGACAACCAGGCCCACGTCGTCATCCGACCGCTCGTGCTGGTGACCGAAGCGGAGGCTCGCGCCTACGCGAGGGAGAACGATCTGCCGGTCATCTCGTGCTGCTGCCCGGCCTGTGGCGACCTGAGCCTGCAGCGGCAGCGGGTGAAGCGCCTGATCCTGGAGCTCGAACGTGAGCATCCCAGTGTCAAGGCCTCGATGTTGAAGGCGCTCACCAACGTCATGCCCCGGCACCTGCTCGACCGCCGCCTGAATCCAGTTCGCGCCCTCGAAGGTCAGATCGCGAGCGAAATCGCCGCGCTCGGTGACGTTGCTCTCGACACCCCGCTGATTCCGCTTCTGTCCGGCCGCCACAGTGTGTGAGTGCGACGCTCACGCCCTCCGGTGACGAGTTCACCGCGACGCCGATTTGGAACTTGGAACTTGGAACCCGATGAGAGCCGTGGTCCAGCGCGTCGCGAGCGCATCTGTGTCGGTCGGCGACCGTATCGTGGGTGAGATCGGTCAGGGCGTGCTGGCGTTCGTTGGAGTCGAGAAAGACGACGGCCCCGTTGATGCTTCGTATGTCGCGACGAAGATTCGCGATCTGCGTATCTTCGATGACGAGGGTGATGCTGCAGGCCGCAAGCGCATGAATCGATCGGTCGTTGACGTTGCGGGCAGTGCCCTCGTGGTCTCGCAGTTTACGCTCGCCGCCGATGTGCGCCGCGGAAGACGACCGTCCTTCGACGACGCCGCTCGGCCCGACGTCGCGCGCCGACTCTACGAGGAGGTCGTGCGAGAATTGCGAGCGTCCGGCGTTCGAGTTGCGACCGGCGAATTCCAGGCGATGATGCGCGTGGACCTCGTCAACGATGGGCCAGTCACAATTTTCATCGACAGCAGGCGGCGACTGTAGGAGGCGTAGTGGCAGGCGTCAGTTACCAGTGGTCAGTTTCCAGTTCAAAGGAGCCATTACCGAGGTTGGCAACCCTGCCTTCTTTGAACTGGCAACTGATCACTGGAAACTGACATGAGTCCCCGCCGAGTCGCCGTCCTCGCCATTGCCACGCAGTCCCTGTTGATGCTGGTCGCGTGGATCGCTTCTCGCGCCTTGCAATTGAACCCGTCATGGGGCGATCCGAGCCGCGACATCATCATCGGGTTGCTGGCGGCGCTAGTGTTGGCCGCGATCAACTACCTGCTCCTGGAACATCTGCCGGCCGGTTGGATCGTCGATGGCGTCCGCGCCGTCTACCATGAACTGCTGATCCCGTTGTTCTCCCGTATCAGCCGCCCGGGCATCGTGCTCATCGGCATTGCCGCCGGTATTGGTGAGGAGTGGCTCTTCCGTGGCGTCTTGCAGCCGACCCTGGGGCTGGTGCCCGCAAGCGTGCTCTTCGGACTCGCCCACGTTGGTGGCGCGAGGATGCTGCCGTTTGGCGTGTGGGCGACCGCGATGGGGGTTGCGCTCGGCGGCCTCGCCATTGCGACCGGTGGGCTGCTCGCGCCAATCGTGGCACATGGCGTCTACGACATCGTGGCGCTCGAATACATCAGGCGAGGAGCACAGCAGGAGTGAGATTCACGCACTGTTCCATCATCCTCTTCGTTTTCATGACGCTGCTCGGCGCCGGCCCCGTTTGGGCCCAGCAGCGCCCTCTGGTCACCGAAGATCCCGAGACCATTGGCGCCGGACGGATTCTTGTCGAGGGCGGGCTCACCCTCGAGCGCGATGCGACGTACCCGGTCAGCGGGCTGACGGGCAATCGGATCGCGATTCCGACGTTGGGTGTCAGCATTGGCCTCAGCTCGATCGTCGAGGTTCAGTTTGATGGCGGCTTCTACCAGCGACTGAGCGTCACCGAATCAGAGCCGGCTCCGCTGTCGGGGGTTCTCACCTTCGAGGGTGACGAGACTACGGGCCCCGAGGATCTGGTGATTGCCACCAAGATTCGCGTCCTGGCGGAAGCGGGGAGCCGTCCCGCCATCGGGCTGCGATTTGCGACCAAGCTGCCCACCGCCAGCAATGAATCCGGCCTGGGTCACGACATGATGGACTTCCACGCGTCCGTGCTGGTCGCGAAAACCGTGCAGTCCGTTCGTGTGGTCGGCAACGCCGGCTTCGCGATCGCCGGCGACCCGACCGCCGTCGTGGCGCCCGAGCAGAACGATTTGGTGACCTATGGGGTGTCGCTGGCGCGGGCGATGACGACCTCCGCCGAACTCGTCGGCGACATCAACGGCCGCGTCAACACTGCGGAGATTATCGACCCTGGCGCCGAGAACCGCGCCGCGTTCCGCTTTGGGGGACGCTACACGCGAGGAGCCGTCCGCGTGGACGCTGGCCTGTTGATCGGCCTCACCTCTCGCGACCCCGAGCTGGGGGCAACTGTCGGGTTCACGTGGGTAATCGACGCGTTCCGCGTACCCTAGTGGCGTGTATCAGTTGTTCGCTATCGCGCCTCCGATCTTCCGGCTAAAGCCGGAAGCCACGAGTTACAAAACAATATCTGTGGAGTTACAAACAATATCTGTGGAGTTACAAACAATATCTGTGGAGTTACAAACAATATTGTGGCTTCCGCCTTCAGGCGGAAGGCCGAAGCGCGCCGGGCCAGTTGTCATTCAGCTGTTACAGACGACTAGTTTCGAGTCACCAACGTCAGACAGCCATGTTGACAATCGCTAAAGCACACGCCTACGGCAACGACTTTCTGTTCATTCCGCACGAGCAGGCCGAGAGGTTCGATCCACACGAGCTTGCACGGGCGACGTGCGCGCGTCACTCGGGTGTTGGTGCTGATGGCCTCATCCTTTACACCATCGCAGCCGATGGCACGGCTCGCATGACGCTCTACAACACCGACGGCAGCCCGTCGGAGCTGTCTGGCAATGGCCTGCGCTGCCTGGCGGCGCTGGTCCTGCACCAGCGCGCGCGACAGGCTGCGCCGCCGCTCGAGGTTGTGCGAATCGACACCGACGCCGGTTGGAAGACCTTGACGCTGGTCGCTCGCAGCAGCGGAAGGTATACCTTTCGCGCGGCTATGGGTGTGCCCACGGACGTCCGTGAGGAGACGCTCGACGTCGATGGCGAAACGATGCGCGTGACGACGCTGGGCATGGGCAATCCGCAGTGTGTCTCGCTGGTGACGACCCTTCCGGACGCCATGCGATTCAATCGGTTGGGCCCAGCGTTATCCACCCATCGCCGATTTGCCGCCGGGACCAACGTAGAGTTCGCGCGCGTCGAAACGCCCAATCAGGTCAGGATCTTGATTTGGGAACGGGGGGTTGGTCCGACCACGGCGTCTGGCACCGGCGCCTGTGCCGCCGCAGTCGCTGCCATTGCGCATGGCGGTGCGGCTCGCGATATCGACGTCATCGCCGCAGGCGGTGCCCAGCGGGTCGAATGGCGCGACGACGGCGTTTACCTGACCGGATGGGCCGAGGTGGTTTTCGAAGGCTATTGGATACCGGAAAAACTGCCAGATGGGGTCGGACACTAGCCCGCGAAAAATGCGCGCGCGGTGATGGGCAGTTACTGTCGTCGACGCGTCAGGCTGGCGGCGAGGGCATTATCGATGGCAGTCAGGGCCGCTTGAATGCGTGCGATCTGGCCCTTCGTCCGCTGCATCGTGCGCGAATAGTCCTCCCCTTTGAGTGCCGCGCGCGCTTCTTGCATGGACTTCTCCACCGAGGCGAGGGTCGTGCGCACGTCCTGAAGGGTACGGCGAGGGAGCGTCGCTACCGTTGGATTGGCCAGCCGCTCGCGCGCGTGGGTGAGCAAGGCGTCGACTTCTCCGACCGCGCGCTCGGCCTCGCCACGGCTTTTGGCGCGCGCCTCACCGGCCAGTTTGGCGGCGTTCTGTGCGCGGCTTTGGCCATCGATGGCGAGGCTGAGGGCGAGTCGATAATCACGCTGCGCGACCGCCTCTTCGGAGCGACGTAATTCATCGACGGCGGCGTCGAGCTCCTCCTTGGCATAGCGCTCGGCGCCTGCGGCGCGTGCCGCGGCGATGGCTCCCTGCGCTTGATCCATCTCCTTTCGGGGAGGGTCAGCACAGGCGACGCAGGCCGTGACCCAGAGAACGAGGCAGATGACAGGCGTTGGGCGCAAGGCGTCTGAGTATAGAACGTGAGGTACCATTGATCGATCAGGTGGCGGCGTGGATTCGCGATGCGAGACGAGTCGTCGTGTTGACCGGCGCGGGCATCTCGGCGGAAAGCGGTGTGCCGGTCTTTCGCGGGGCGTCGGGCTTGTGGCGTCAGTTTCGCCCCGAGGATCTGGCGACGCCCGAAGCGTTCGAGCGTCAGCCGCACCTGGTATGGGACTGGTACGCATGGCGTCGCGAGCAGATCGCGAAGGCTCAACCGAATGATGGGCACTTGGCGATTGCGCGGCTAGAACAGCGGCGTCCTGGGCGTGAGCGTCCTGACGCAGAACGTTGACCGCCTGCACCAGCGGGCGGGGAGCGTCTCGCCGCTGGAACTGCACGGCAACCTGTGGCAGGTGCGATGCGTGGACGATTGTGGCTTTGCGGTCCTCGACGACGAGGCAGCACCACGTCGCGACTTCCGTTGCCGGTGCGGGGCCTGGCTTCGACCCGGCGTCGTGTGGTTCGGCGAGGCGCTGGATGCCGATGTCCTGGGACGGGCAACCACAGCCACGGAGGACGCTGACGTCGTGGTGGTTGTCGGAACCTCCGCGGTCGTCTATCCGGTGGCCGCGCTGCCCCACATGGCGCGACGCCGGCATGCAAAGGTGATCGAAGTCAACGTTGCGCCGACACCGTTGAGCCCTGAGGTAGACGCCGTCCTGCGCGGGACCGCTAGTGAGATGCTTGTGGCCGTGGAGCAGCGGTTGTGAAAACGCTCGCCGAAGAAGACCGCCCGCGCGAGAAGCTTGCGCGGGCCGGGGTCGGATCGCTCGGTGACAACGAGCTGGTGGCGGTCCTGCTCGGAACGGGTATTCGTGCGCGCAATGCGCTGGCGGTTGCTCAGGATGTTCTAGTTGCGGCTCGGAATGCAGGCGGCTTGACGCGCCTGGGACTCGACGAGCTGCGACGAGTACCTGGGGTGGGCGCCTCGAGAGCGGCGCGCGTCCTGGCCGCAGTCGAGCTCGGACGCCGGACGATCATGCGCGAGGCCGGGGAACGTCCGCAGTTAGCGACTCCAGAGGCCGTCGGGCGATATCTGCTCCCGATCTTCGGCGGGCATCGTGAAGAACGGTTCGGGGTCGTCATGCTGGATGCGAAAAACCGGCTGATACGCGCAGAGTTGATTTCGGTCGGCACCGTCGACACAAGCCTCGCGCACCCACGAGAAGTGTTTCGGGCGGCCACGGTGGCGTCGGCCTCCTCGATTGCGGTCTTTCACAACCATCCGTCGGGAGATCCGCGACCGAGCGACGACGATGTCACACTGACCCGACAGCTCGTAGGGGCGGGCGACGTCATGGGAATTCGCGTCGTTGATCACATCATCCTGGGGGACGGTCGCTGGTTCAGTTTCCGCGCCGCCAGACTGCTGTGACACTGCTGTATTTCGACTGTTTCTCAGGGGCGGCCGGGGACATGATTCTCGGCGCTCTCATCGATGCCGGACTCCCGGTTGGCGAGTTGAAGCGTGCGCTCGGTAGTCTGGGGGTCGAGGATTGGGACATCGCCGCTGACCGTGTGGTCAAGTGCGGCATCACGGCGACGAAGTTCCGCGTGCATGAGCATGCTCAAACGGTCGCCGGTCCCCAGGCGCCGGTCGCCGGCCATCGTCATTACCACCTGTCTGGGATCAAGAAGCGCATTGATCAGTCAGCGCTTTCAGACAGTGGGCGCGCGCGGGCAAAGGCGCTGTTCGATCGGTTGGCCGGAGCAGAAGCCGAAGTTCACAGCATGCCGATCGAGAAAGTTCACTTACACGAGGTGGGCGCCCTCGACTCGATTGTCGATATCGTCGGCACGGTGTTCGCCCTCGAATGGTTTGGCGCCGACCGAATCGTCTCGTCCCCGGTCAACGTCGGAGGCGGTACCGTCAGGACGGCGCACGGAGTCTATCCCGTGCCAGCGCCGGCGACGCTTCGGCTGCTGGGTGATGTGCCGGTCTATGGCGGGGCGGTCGCGAAGGAACTGCTGACGCCGACCGGAGCGTTGCTGCTCA
Organism: uncultured Acidobacteriota bacterium; assembly: GCA_963802675.1. Classification (GTDB taxonomy): domain Bacteria; phylum Acidobacteriota; class Vicinamibacteria; order Vicinamibacterales; family UBA2999; genus JACCSI01. The sequence goes on along the minus strand of CAWDJL010000008.1, from coordinate 70,138 downwards.
GCGACTATGCGACGTCGTTCGGGCCGCTGCCGGCGATGCGGGTCGACAAAATCGGGTACGGCGCTGGCGATGCCGATCTGGACGGGACACCAAACGTCTTGCGCGTGGTGATCGGCGAAGCAGCGAACCAGCAGGACGCGACGCAAGTCGTGGTCATCGAGTGCGAAATCGACGACATGAATCCACAGATTTTCGGGGTCCTCATGGATCAGATCTACGCTCGTGGTGCACTCGATGTCTTCTACGCGCCCGTGCAGATGAAGAAAAATCGTCCGGGGACGCTCATGACGCTGGTCGCGAGGCCGGCGGATCGCGACGCGCTCGTGGATCTCGTGTTTCGTGAGACGACGACGATCGGCGTGCGCTACATCGAGATGGCCCGCGAGTGTCTGGAACGCGAAACCGTCACGGTCAGCACGCCCTTGGGCTCGGTGCGGTTCAAGGTGGCAAGCCGGAACGGGCGGGTGTTGAACGCGCAGCCAGAATTCGATGACCTCGTTCGCCTGGCCGGCGAACATTCGCGGCCGATCAAGGAAGTCCAGGCATTGGCTGCCAAGGCGTGGTTGGAGCGATGAAGTTTTTTCTGACAACGGCCATTGACTTCGTCAATAGCCGCCCCCACCTCGGGACTGCCTACGAAAAGATCACCGCCGACGTGATCGCACGCTACCGTCGGCTCGCCGGGTTCGACACCTGGTTCCTGATGGGTAACGACGAGCACTCGCAAAACGTGTTTCGCCGCGCCCAGGAAGTGGGCCAGGATCCGCTGGCCTATTGCGACGAGATGGAGCGCGTGTTCACCGACGTCTGGCGTCGGCTCGACGTCTCGTACAACGATTTCATCCGCACCACCGACGAGCGGCGTCATCGTCCGGCAGTCCAGCGCCTGGCTCAGGCGTCTTATGACGCAGGCGACATTTACGAGGGCGTGTACGAAGGGTGGTACTGCGTCAGTTGCGAAGCCTTCAAGCAGGAGAAGGACCTCGTCGATGGACACTGCCCGATCCATCCGACGATCAAGCCGGACTGGATTCGCGAGAAGAACTGGTTCTTCCGGCTGTCGAAGTACCAAAAGGCGCTGCTGGATCACTACGCGGCCAACCCGTCATTCATCGAGCCCGAAGTCAGGCGAAACGAAATCCTTCGCCTGGTCGAGGCGGGCCTCGAAGACATCTCGGTCAGCCGGGCCGGACAGTCCTGGGGCATTCCGCTGCCGTTCGACGAGAAGAGCGTCGTCTACGTGTGGTTTGACGCGTTGATCAACTATGCAGCGGCCGTGGGCTACGGATGGGACGACCAACGGTGCCAGAAGTGGTGGCCGGCCGATCTGCACATCATCGGCAAGGACATTACGCGATTCCACTGCGTCATCTGGCCCGCCATGCTGATGAGCGCCAGGCTGCCGCTTCCAGCGCAAGTCTTCGGGCATGGCTGGATTTCCGTCGGGAACCAGCGCATGAGCAAGTCACTGGGCAACGTGATTGATCCAATCGATGCCGCCGCGCGCTGCGGCACCGACCCGCTGCGCTTGTATCTCACAAAAGAGGTGCCGTACGGTGGCGACGGCGACTTCACGTACGAGCGCCTGGAGGAGAAATACAACGCCGACCTCGCCAACAACCTCGGCAACCTGGTGAGTCGTGTCTCGGCGATGACGGCGCGTTATCGCAACGGGCAACTGAGCGCCAACGCGGGTGGATCCGAGCGATTGGCCGCGGTGGCGTCGCAGGCGGTCGCCGACTACCGCGCCGCGATGGGCCGGTTGGCCTTGCACGACGGTGTCGCCGCTGCGTTTCGCATCGTTGACGCCGCGAATCTCTTTATTGCCGACACGCAGCCTTGGGCGCTGGCGAAAGACGATGCGCAGTCGGCGCGCCTCACGAGCGTGCTGGCCGAATCGGCCGAAGCCGTCCGAATTGCTGCCTTGCTGCTGCTGCCGGTCATGCCGACGTCTGCCGTGGAAATCCTGCGTCGCGTCGGCGATCCGCGACGGCTGGAAGAGTTCAGACTCTCGGACGCCCAGTGGCGCACGAGCGGCGAGAAGCAGATCCTGAACGAAGGTCCGCTCTGGCCGCGAAAGGAAGCGGGGACTTCCGCCGCACCCGTCGCACCTGTCCGGACCCGTGGACCGCTCTGCACCCAAGGCACCTTCGGTACCTTATGCACCAACCGCACCCGCACCTTCGGCATCCGCCTCCGCTCGCATCGAGCCGCACGCGAGCTCCGGCGAGACCTCGCCGAAGCGGCCTGACGGCCGCGAAGGCGGGCCACAGGCACCCTCCATAGATGGCCGTATCTCTATCGAGGACTTCATGAAAGTCGACTTGCGTGTCGCCCGAATCGTCGAAGCCGAGCGCGTCGCCAAGTCGAAGAAACTGATGAAGATGTCGATTGACGTCGGCGGCGAGCGCCGGACGATTGTGGCCGGAATTGCCGAGGCGTACGAGCCCGAAGCCTTGGTGGGGAAGACCGTCGTGATCGTCGCCAATCTCAAGCCCGCCAAGTTGATGGGAATCGAGTCGAACGGCATGGTCCTGGCCGCGAGCCCGGAGGGCGGCGGCCCAATCATCCTCAACGCCGAGCCCGCGACGCCTGGCACCAAGGTTCGCTGACGGTGATTGATTCTCACTGCCACCTGGCAGGTGGCGAGTTTTCAGGAGATCTCGAAGCCGTCATTTCGCGGGCCAGGCACGCAGGCGTCGCCAGGTGCCTGGTCATTCTTGCGGCGGAAGATGACAAGGAGTGCGAGCGGGCCGATCAGCTGACCGCGGCGTGGCCGATCGTGCAGTTTGCGATCGGTGTTCATCCGCACCAGGCTCACACGTTTGCCGATGATCCTGAGGCGGCTGCCGTCATCACCGCCCGCCGACTCGACGCGGCGCCGCGCGCGTGCGCCGTTGGCGAGATTGGTCTCGATTATCACTATGACTTTTCGCCGCGTGCGGTCCAGCAGGCGGTTTTCCGGGCCCAGCTGCGCCTGGCGCGCACCCGCGGCCTTCCCGTCGTCATTCACACGCGCGAAGCGGAAGACGACACCCTGCAACTGATCGACGAGGAGTCGCTGGGCCGGCTGCGGGGTGTGTTCCATTGTTTTTCAGGAACTCCCGAACAAGCAGCGCGTGCGCTGGCGACAGGTTTCCACGTGTCGATTCCGGGAATCATCACGTTTCCGAAGGCGGGCGACTTGCGCGCGGCGGCGCAGGAAATCCCTGAGGACCGGCTGCTGATCGAGACCGACAGCCCGTATCTCGCGCCGATTCCCTTTCGCGGCCGCCGCAACGAGCCGGCCTATGTCGTGAAGGTGCTCGAATTATTGGCGTCGCTGCGAGCCATCAAGGTCGAAGCCCTGGCTGCGCGGTTGATACGGAACTTCGACGAACTCTTCGGCACGAGAACCATCGTGAAGAACCATCGTGAAGAACCGTCGTGAAGAACCATCGTGACGAACCTCCGTTGAGAACCTCCGTCAAAAAGTTTCGTCCGTAAAGTTCAGCATCCGCACGAGTTAGCCAGTCTCATCGCGTTGACACCTGCTGCGCCTCTATGGTCAGATTGACGAGCTTGACCAACACCGCCTCGAAAGCCCGAGTGGACCTGGTTCAGATGTTCGAACCGGTCCGCGCTGATCTCGAAGCGGTCGAACGCGAATTCGAACGGCAGGTTCAATCCAAGGTCGGCGTCATCCCCGAGATTGGGCGCTACATTCAAGCGAGTGGCGGCAAGCGCGTTCGTCCCGCGGTCTTGCTGATGGCGGCTCGCTTGTGCGGCTACTCCGGACCGCGCGCCATTCTCAACGCGGCGGTCGTCGAGTTCATTCATACCGCAACGCTCGTCCACGACGACATCATCGATGACGCGGAGCTGCGCCGAGGGCAGAAGGCGGTGCACTCGCGCTGGGGGAACGACGTCACGGTGCTGGCCGGGGACTTCCTGTACATCAAGTCGATGGCCATGGCGCTGACGCAAGACACCCTGGATGTCGTGCGGCTGCTCTGTGACGTGACGTTGCGGATGATCGAAGGAGAGCTGTACCAGCTCACGAAAAACGGCGTCGTCGAGATCTCCGAGGAAGAGCACTTCGACATCATCCGTCGCAAGACCGCCTACTTGTTTGCTGGCTGTGCCCAGATCGGCGCCATGCTCGGTCAGGCGGGTGAAGGAGGCGAGCTCGCGCTGCGCGAGTACCGGCTTCAATCTCGGCATCATGTTCCAGCTCGTGGACGACCTGCTCGACTTCACGGGCGAAACCGTGGCGCTCGGCAAGCCCATTGGCGGCGATCTTCGCGAGGGCAAGATCACGCTCCCGATCATTCACCTGCTGCAGCACGGCGGCGCCGAAGCGAGCGGGCTGATTCATGACGTGGTGAAGAATCGGCATGTGACGAGTGACGACTGGGCCAGGATTCGAACGCTGCTGCACGAGCATCGATCCATCGACTACGCGTACGCGCGCGCCGTCGAGTTCGGCGAGAGCGCCAAGCGTCATCTTCGGCTCTTCCCGCACAGCACCGAGCGCGAAGCCCTGATGGCGCTCGCGGATTACGTGCTGGTGAGAGATCGCTGATCACGTGCACGCGCCTCAGAGGCACAGAGACGCAGAGTCAATTGGCAAGACCGTCGCGCGGCAGTTCGATCCCGTTCGGTTGATCTCCCGTCTTCTGAGTCTCGGTGTCTCTGAGGCCCGTCCATTCAAATGACTCCCACCGAACGAGTCGAGCACCTGCGGGCTGAGATCCGCCGCCACGAAGAGCTCTACTACGTTCACGCGTCTCCGGAGATTTCCGATGCCGAGTTCGATGCGCTGATGCGGGAGCTCCAGGCCCTGGAGACCGCGCACCCGGAATTGAGCTCGCCCGATTCGCCCACCCGTCGAGTCGGGGGACGGCCGACGGAAGCCTTTGCGACCGTTGAGCACCTGATGCCGATGCTGTCGCTCGACAACGCCTATAGCGAAGACGAGCTGCGCGAGTTCGACGAGCGCGTGCGGCGCGGCCTCGACACCTCGTCTGCGGTGGCGTACGTCGCGGAACTCAAGATCGACGGCTTGAGCATCGCGCTGACCTACGAAGATGGTCGCCTCGTCCGCGGAGCAACTCGAGGGGATGGCACACGCGGAGAGGACGTGACCGCCAACGTGAGGACGATCCGCGCCTTGCCGCTCGCGTTGCGAGGCGGACCCAAGGGCCGCGTCGAGGTGCGCGGCGAGGTGTTCTTCCCGCGCCGCAACTTCGAACGGCTCAACCAGGAGCGGGCGGCGTCGGGCGAGCCGTTGTTTGCCAATCCACGCAATACGGCCGCCGGCGCCATGCGAAACCTCGATCCCGGGCTGGTCGCGAAGCGCGGTCTCTCGGCGTGGACGTATCAACTCGTCACGCCGTCGCGGAACGAGACCGCGCCGACCCATGCCGCGATGCTCGAGCGTCTGCACGAATGGGGATTGCCGGTGGAGAAGCACTGGCAGCGATGCGAAGGGATCGATGCCGTCTGGGCATTCTGTGAGCGCTGGCGGGAGGAACGCCACACCCTGCAGTTCGAGACCGACGGCGTGGTGGTCAAGCTCGATCGTGTGGCGCTGCGAGAACAACTGGGCGCGACGTCGAAGTTTCCACGCTGGGCAACCGCCTTCAAATTTCCCGCACAGCAGGCCACGACGCTGCTCCGACAGATTGCGGTGAATATCGGCCGGACCGGCGCGGCGACCCCGTATGCCGTGCTCGACCCCGTGTTCGTTGGCGGCTCGACGGTCTCGATGGCGACCCTTCACAACCCCGAGGACCTGGCGCGCAAGGACATTCGGGAGGGCGATACCGTGATCGTCGAGAAGGCCGGTGATGTCATTCCGCGGGTCGTCGGGCCGGTGCTCACGAAGCGCCCTGAAGACTCGACGCCCTGGAGCATGCCGACCGCCTGCCCCGTGTGTGGCTCCACGTTGATCAAACCCGAAGACGAGGTGGTCTGGCGGTGTGAGAACGCCTCGTGCCCGGCCAAGCTGAGGCGGAGCATCGAGCACTTCGCGTCGCGCGGTGCAATGAACATCGAGGGGTTGGGGGAATCACTCGTCGAACAGCTGGTTGAACGTCAACTCGTCCGTGACGTAGCGGACCTGTACGATCTCGATGCCGCAACGCTCGAGAACCTGGAGCGGATGGGGAAGAAATCGGCGTCGAATCTCCTATCGGAGATCGAACGATCGAAAACCAATGATGTGTGGCGCCTCATCAACGGTCTGGGGATCCGCCACGTCGGCGAGCGAGGCGCCCAGGTCCTGGTCGAGCACTTCGGTTCGGTGGCCGCGCTCGCCACGGCATCGCTCGACGACTTGCGGCAGGCGCGAGAAGTGGGCCCGGTACTTGCGGCGTCGGTTCGGCAGTGGTTCGATGAGCCATCGAATCGCCGGCTGCTCGAACGACTCGCCGCCGCCGGCGTGCGCGTCGAAGCGCCCGCCCGGGTGAAAACCGGGCCTCAACCGCTTGAAGGACTGACCTTCGTCATTACCGGCACGCTCGACGCGATGTCGCGCGACGAGGCGCAGCGTCGTATCGAGGACTTGGGGGGCAAGGTCACCGGCTCGGTGAGCAAGAAGACGAACTACCTCGTGGCTGGGGCGGACGCTGGGAGCAAATTGGAAAAAGCCCGCACGTTGGGGGTCACAACCCTCGATGAGCCGGCTTTTCTGAAGCTCGATAATGTGGGAGAAGTAGCGTTCGCTGACTGCACGACGCAGCCACGGCCGCCACGATCCATCGCTCTACATCGGACCGTTTTCCTCACCTCGATTAGTGAATTGGTGGCCCATGGCACGTATCGCCAGTTCGACGCGGTTCGTCACCCGCAGCTTGGCAAAGATGCGGCGTAGATGATTCTTGATCGTTTGCTCGCCAAGCCCGAGCTGCCAGGCGATGTCCTTGTTGCTCGCGCCCTTTAGCACCGCGCGAACGATCTCTCTTTCCCGCTGAGACAGGATTGACGCCTTCTCGTCAGCCTTGGCGGGTTCTCGCAGCGCATCCACTAGATCCGCGACGTTGTCTCGGCCGATCCAGTACTCACCTCTCATCACCTGACGAACGCACTTGAGCAGCAGATCGCCGGCGCAGTGCTTGAACAGGATCCCCCTGGCTCCTCGAAGCAGTGCGTTACGGAGCTCGGCGCTGTCGATCGCCGTCGTCATGACAATCGGGCGCGTCCCGAGTTTTAAAGCGGCCAATTCGCTGAGGACCTCGAGGCCGGCGCTTCGTTCGAGCGACGAATCGAGCAGCAGCACATCGGGCTGAGTCCTGATTGCCACCTGCAGCGCTTGGACGCCGTCACTCGCTTCACCGACGACATGCATCGTGGGCTCAGTCGAGAGCAACGTCCGGACACCCAGTGCGAAGAGTGGCTGCGCGTCAGCGACGACTAGTCGAGTGGGGGAGTCGAGCATCACGGTCTCAAGTCGATGAGCTGGCAAAAACGTGCCATTCCGTGCCGTTTATAGACTATTAGAGTATTAAAGATTACCATAAATAGTACTAAAGTCATAATAAAAAGCTCATCAATATAGCCACACTGGTAGCTGGGGGAGGGACGTGCTCGAGAACTGCCTCAGAAAGGCACCCTCCACCGGGAGATTCCAGTGACGAAGTCTGATTCCCTCTTCAGATGCGCCTTGGCGCTGTTGGCGGTTATCGCGGTCGGGTCGGGACTGGTGGTTTGGGGGCAAGTTCCTCAGGCCGTTGGTTCCTGGGCATCCACCGGGGCAGTCGCGGACAGCCGTGACGGGTCGGCATCAGCTCCGCTGGCGGACGGCCGCACTTTGATCGCGGGCGGCTACGCCGCTGGAATCGCCACCCCGAGCGTTGTGATTTACAACCCGTTGGACAACACGTTCATCGCCGTGGGTCAGATGACCGCCGCGCGTGTGTCACACTCGGCCACGAGTCTCAAGGACGGTCGCGTATTGATCGCGGGCGGCGACAATTGCCGGGGTCGCGACCGCCGATCTGGAGATCTTCGATCCTGCGACGGCTCGTCCACCATGGTTGGCACCATGAGTTCGGCGCGCGTCGGCCATGGAGCTGCACGCCTTGCAGATGGCACGGTGCTCCTCGTGGGCGGTTCCGATGGCGCAGTCGCTCTCGCGACCGCAGAGGTCTTCGATCCGGCGACGGGTGCGACGATCGCTGTGGGGGCGTTGACAGTTCCGCGATCGGGTGCGTCTGCAACACCACTGATTGACGGCCGCGTACTCGTGGCGGGTGGTTCTGACGGCGTCAATGATCTGGCGTCCGCTGAGATTTACAACCCCTTCGCGTCCACCTTCGACCCAGTTCCCACCATGCTGAGCGTCGCCCGCAGCGGCCACTCGGCGATTCTTCTGCCCCACAACGCTGGTGTGTTGATTGCCGGTGGCCAATCAGCAGGCACGTTGGTGCAGACGGCGGACCTGTTTTTGCCGGCGCAATTCCCTGATCCGTATTCGTACGGGATGGGTCAGTTTGCGGCCACCGGCCCGATGACCGTCGCGCGTGCCAATGCCGCGAGCGGCCCGGCGGCTGAAGGCTTTGCGTTTGTCGCGGGGGGCGGATCGGCGGATGGAGAGAAGTATCGCTTTGCGACGATCAAGACCAACAAAGACGACTACGAACCCGGCGAACGCGCGGTGATCACGGGCTCTGGATGGCAGCCGAACGAGATCGTCACGTTGCTGTTTCAGGAGGACCCGGCGGTTCACGAGGATTACGTCCTGCAAGTGCAGGCCGACACCAACGGCGACATCTATTGGGATCAGTGGGCGCCAGAGGAGCACGATCTCGGCGTGCGGTTCTACTTGATGGCGTCTGACTCGAGGTCCCGCGCACAGACCACATTTACCGACAATCGGGTGATTACCGCAGCCACGGTGAACGGTGGCTCAACTACGACGGTTGCTACAGGTGCGACGATCACGGCCGGAGTAACGGTTAACACGACAACCATGGGAGGCGGCGGGGAAAACTGGTTCTCGACGTCCTGGCTGTATGCCACCTCAGATCCCAGTGGTAATTTCATCACCCCGTGCGCAGACACGCCGAATCACAATACCGCCGGAACCTTTACCGAAACGTTCTCCACTACTGCGCCGGACACTCCAGGCGTTTACAACGCTTACTTCATTGCATGGCGAACAGCAGATTGTGGAAATAACGCGAGCAACACCTTTAAGTTGACCAGCGCTGTAACCGTCGTCGCCCCCACCTACTCAGTGAACGATGTGACCGCGACCGAAGGAAACGCCGGCACCACGGTTTTCACGTTCACCGTCACCAAGTCCGTGAGCGGGACCGCTTCCTCCGTGCAATATGCGACGGCCAACGGGACTACAGACCCCGCCACCGGGGGCTCGAGCTGCAGTGTCGGCATCGATTACATCAGCATCCCCGCCACGACGCTGAGTTTCACGTCGGCACAAACTACCCGCACGTTCGATGTAACGGTCTGTGCCGACTCCACGTTCGAAGCCGATGAGATCTTTTTCGTGAATCTGTCGTCGCCGAGTGCCGGCACCACTATCAACGACCCCCAAGGGGTTGGGACGATTACCAACGACGACGCCCAGCCAACCTTCAGCATCGGCGATGTGACGGCGGCCGAGGGCAACAGCGGCACCACAGACTTCGTGTTCACTGTCACAAAGGCTGGAGCGACGCAGCTCAATGCCAGTGTGGACTTTGGAACGACGAACGGAACCACGAATCAGGCAACCAGTGGCGGAAGCTGCGTCGCTGGCATCGATTACGAAACTCAATCAGGCACGCTGAACTTCGCACCAGCTGACGTGAGCAAGACGGTCACGGTGAAAGTCTGCGGCGAGGCCGTGTTCGAGCTCGATCAGACCTTCTTTGTGAATCTCAGCAATCCATCCGCAGCCACGATCTCTGACGGGCAAGGGCTGGGCACGATCACCAACGATGATGCGCCGCCGACCATCAACATCGATGATGTGCTGCTGGCGGAGGGTAACAGCGCGACGACGGACTTCACCTTCACGGTGACGAAAACGGGGAACACGGAAGTCACGGCGACCGTGGATTTTGCCACGGCGGATGGGACGACCCAGCCTGCGACCGGCGGTGTGAGCTGTGGCGCTGGCGTGGATTATGAGACGCAGAGCGGCTCGCTCAGCTTTGCGCCTGCGGATGGCAGCGAGACGGTCACGGTGAAGGTCTGCGGGGAGCTCGTCTATGAACGCACTCAGACGTTCTTCGTGAACCTGACGAATCCGTCGGCGGCGACGATTACCGACAATCAGGGCCTGGGCACGATTACCAATGATGATACGGCGCCGACGCTGAGCATTGGGGACGTAACGGCCGCGGAGGGCCATAGCGGGACGACCGATTTCAGCTTTGCCGTCACCAAGTCTGGCCAGACCGAGGTCGAGGCTAGCGTGGACTTTGCCACGGCTCTGGGCGCGACCAACCCTGCGACGGCAGGTGTGGCCTGTGGTGCGGGCGTGGACTACGAAATGAAGGCTGGCACGCTGACGATTGCGGCGGTCACTGCCAGCGGGAACATCGTCGTGAAAGTCTGCGGAGACACCGTCTTTGAGCTCGATCAGACATTCCAGGTGAATCTGACCAATCCGACGGATGCCACGCTTGGCGACGGCTCGGCGGTTGGGGTCATCAGCAATGATGATGCAGCGCCGACGCTGAGCATCGGTGATGTCACGCAGGCCGAGGGGGACAGCGGGACGACAGACTTCACGTTGGTGGTGACGAAGAGCGGCGACACCGAGGTGAACGCGACGGTGGACTTTGCGACCGCGAATGGGACCACCAATCCTGCGACCGGCGGGGCGACTTGCGGTGCGGGTGTGGACTATGAAACCCAGACCGGCACGCTCACCTTCCTACCGCTCGATGGCAGCGAGAGCATCACGGTGAAAGTCTGCGGCGAGGCCGTGTTCGAGCTCGATCAGACCTTCTTTGTGAATCTCAGCAATCCATCCGCAGCCACGATCTCTGACGGGCAAGGGCTGGGCACGATCACCAACGATGATGCGCCGCCGACCATCAACATCGATGATGTGCTGCTGGCGGAGGGTAACAGCGCGACGACGGACTTCACCTTCACGGTGACGAAAACGGGGAACACGGAAGTCACGGCGACCGTGGATTTTGCCACGGCGGATGGGACGACCCAGCCTGCGACCGGCGGTGTGAGCTGTGGCGCTGGCGTGGATTATGAGACGCAGAGCGGCTCGCTCAGCTTTGCGCCTGCGGATGGCAGCGAGACGGTCACGGTGAAGGTCTGCGGGGAGCTCGTCTATGAACGCACTCAGACGTTCTTCGTGAACCTGACGAATCCGTCGGCGGCGACGATTACCGACAATCAGGGCCTGGGCACGATTACCAATGATGATACGGCGCCGACGCTGAGCATTGGGGACGTAACGGCCGCGGAGGGCCATAGCGGGACGACCGATTTCAGCTTTGCCGTCACCAAGTCTGGCCAGACCGAGGTCGAGGCTAGCGTGGACTTTGCCACGGCTCTGGGCGCGACCAACCCTGCGACGGCAGGTGTGGCCTGTGGTGCGGGCGTGGACTACGAAATGAAGGCTGGCACGCTGACGATTGCGGCGGTCACTGCCAGCGGGAACATCGTCGTGAAAGTCTGCGGAGACACCGTCTTTGAGCTCGATCAGACATTCCAGGTGAATCTGACCAATCCGACGGATGCCACGCTTGGCGACGGCTCGGCGGTTGGGGTCATCAGCAATGATGATGCAGCGCCGACGCTGAGCATCGGTGATGTCACGCAGGCCGAGGGGGACAGCGGGACGACAGACTTCACGTTGGTGGTGACGAAGAGCGGCGACACCGAGGTGAACGCGACGGTGGACTTTGCGACCGCGAATGGGACCACCAATCCTGCGACCGGCGGGGCGACTTGCGGTGCGGGTGTGGACTATGAAACCCAGACCGGCACGCTCACCTTCCTACCGCTCGATGGCAGCGAGAGCATCACGGTGAAAGTCTGCGGCGAGGCCGTGTTCGAGCTCGATCAGACCTTCCTTGTGAATCTCAGCAATCCATCCGCAGTCACGATCGCCGATGGCCAGGGGCTGGGCACGATCACCAACGACGACGCCGCCCCGACGCTGAGCATCAACGACGTCTCGCTCGCAGAAGGCAACAGCGGGACGACGAATTTCATCTTTACGGTGACCAAAGCCGGTGCGACTGAGGTAAGCGCAACCGTAGATTTTGCCACCGCGGTTGGAACCACGAACCCCGCGACGGGTGGCGCCGCCTGCGGCGCCGGTGTCGATTACGAAACGCAGACTGGCTCGCTGAATTTTGCGCCTGCAGATGGCAGCAAGATGGTCACTGTCAAGGTGTGTGGGGAGGCAGTGTTCGAGCTCAATCAGACGTTCTTCGTGAACCTCACGAGCCCAGCGAGTGCGTCGATCACCGATGGCCAGGCGCTTGGCACGATTACCAACGACGATGCGGCGCCGACGCTCAGCATCGCCAGCGTGACCCGGGCCGAAGGCAACGCCGGGACGACCGACTTTGCCTTTACCGTGACGAAGACCGGCGCGACAGAGGTAAACGCGACCGTTGATTTCGCCACAGCCGCTGGTGTCATCAATGCGGCCACGGCGGGGGCGCTGTGTGGGTCAGGTACGGATTACGAAACGTTAACAGGCACCCTGACGTTCGCGCCTGCGGACACGACACAACCGGTGACCGTCAAGGTGTGCGGTGACCTTTTGATCGAGCCGAGCGAAACGTTCCGTGTGATTCTGTCGAACCCCGGCAGCGCTTCGATCGCCACCGGAACCGGGACGGGCACCATTACCAACGATGACTTCTATACCTTCACCGGCTTCTTCTCACCAGTGGAGAACGCGCCGGTCCTCAATGGCGTGAACGCGGGCCGGGCGATTCCTCTGAAATGGGAACTCCGCGACCCGGCTGGCACGCTCGTTCTCGATCTGGCCACCGTGACCGGTATTACCTACGCTCAGATTGCGTGCGGCAGCGAGCCCGTAGACCCGATGGAATATGTCGCGGATGACAGTGGCGCGTCCGAGCTACGGCTGACGGCGACGGGATACCACTTCAACTGGAAGACCGAGAAGGGCTTTGCCAATAGGTGCTACGAGGTGCGCGTTTCGCTGAACGACAGCACGATGCACGAGGCGAAGTTCAGGTTCAAGAAGTAGCACCGCGCGAAATGACCCACGGTTTCTAGGCGGCTACCGCTTCTTGCGCTGGATGTCCACCGCGCGCTCTCGCGTGAGCGTGATCTCGACCCGGTCGCCCGGGCGCAGTCCCTCGAGAAGCCGTTTGTCGGTGACGCCGCGCGCGCCGCGCAGGCCGTCTTTGGTGCGGTAGCTCACAATCAATGCCTGGGCGTCGATCTTGTCGATCGTGACGAAAGCCTTGGATTGCTCGATCACCTTGTCACCGCCCGCTTTCCGAGCTTCATCCGTCGTATCGCGCACACCGCTCGGCTCGCTGTCAGGTCGGACTTGCACGATCACCGATTCCACGTAGCGGACGGTCACGACGTCGCCGACCTGGAGGTCGTCGAACGCCGCGACAACCGGATCCACGTAGACGTCTTGCAGCGTGTTGCCTTCCCCACGGAACGTCACGACACGGGTCGAGCGCTCGATGCGATCGACGGTGGCGGTGACCGTTGATTCCCGTGTCACGACGTTGGGAGCCTGGACCGGGCCGGGGGCCGCGGGCGCGAGCAGCGCTGTGACGACTACCGACAGGAGAAGTTTGAACATCAGGTGCTCCATGCGTGCAATAGTCTCTAACACCAAAAGCCAATAAACACGATAAAACGTTCTGGGACGACCCGGTACCTGTGGCCCCGGCTCATCCCAAAAACACCAACAGAATCGCATCGGTTGGGGCTAGGTGGCACCCAGCTCAGCGACCTGAAGCTTATAATGTGGGAGAAATGACCAGACGGTTCGCGTGTCTCACCGTCGGGCTCACCGCGTGCGTATCGTTCATGGTGGGCATGGTGGTCACGGGCTCGTTGTCGCCCAGTACGGCCACGTCGGCCCCGGCTGAATCTGCAATGCGCCGGGCGCGCGATGATCGGGCCCCCATGCCAGGCCTGGCTGGGGTCGTCAATTTCGCCGACGTCGCCGCCCGTCTCAATCCCGCCGTGGTCAACATCGATGCCACCAGCCGATCGCGACGCTCCGGCCGGCAAGCCGCACCGCCCAACGCTCGGCCGTTGCCGTCCGAAGTCCCCGCGGATCCCTTCGACAATCGGCGGCGCGGGGAGCTGCCCCGGCGCGGCGCCGGCACCGGCTTCATCATTGATGACGAAGGGCACATCCTGACGAACCACCATGTCATCGAGGGCGCCGAGCGAATCGCCGTGAAGCTCTCGGACGGCCGGAGCCTGCGCGCTGACGTGATCGGGTCGGACCCCGAGACCGATATCGCGTTGATTCGTGTTCAGACCGAGGTCAAATTGCCGCATGCCACCCTGGGGGATTCCGACGAACTGCGTGTGGGCGAGTGGGTCTGTGCGATCGGCAATCCTCTCGCGTACGAGCACACGGTGACCGTCGGGGTGGTCAGCTTCATCGGCCGCAAGCTGTTCGACATGAACCTCGACAACTATATTCAGACCGACGCGGCCATCAATTTCGGGAATAGCGGCGGACCGCTGATCAACGCGCGAGGCGAGGTCGTCGGCATTAACTCCGCCATCAGTCGGCAGGCCAGCAGCATCGGCTTCGCCGTCCCGATCAACCAGGCCAAAATGATCCTTCCGCAGCTGAAGGAGAAGGGTGTGGTCTCTCGAGGCTATATCGGGGTCGCCCTGCGAGATGTCGATCCGGACCTGCAGGCCTCGCTGAAGTTGCCGAGCGCGATCGGCGCGCTGGTCCAGGATGTCACGGCGGGCTCACCCGCGGAACGCGCGGGGCTGAGGCCGTACGATTTGATCACCGCCGTCGACAATCGTGATATCGCGACGAACAACGGGCTCGTTCGCGAGATTGCCGCACGCGAGCCGGGGTCAACCGCGCGCCTCGAGGTCATGCGCGATGGGCGCGTGCGAGAATTGACGGTCAAGCTCGCCGAGCGCGCGCCGGGGGGCGCAGCGGCGCAAACGCCGCTCGCCAGCGAGACGAGGTGCGTCCCAACCGCGGTCTGCGGGAAATCGGGCCCACCGATCTGGGGCTCACCGTGATCGAGATCGACGAAACCAATGCCCATCGCTTCGATGTGCCGCGGGGGATGACCGGACTCCTGGTGCAGCGGGTCGAGCCCTTGAGCGCCGCATTCGACGCGTCGATTGAGCGCGGCCAGGTCATTCTGGAGATCAACCGCGAGCCGGTCCACTCCGTTGCGGGGTTTCGTCAGATCGTGAGCAGCCTTCGCCACGGTGATGCGATCGCGGTGTTCATCTACATCCCCGAGATCGACCAGAAGAACATCCGCACGTTGCGCCTCGATCCACGGTAGTGGTCGAGGCTGACGGTCAAGAGTCTGCAAAAACAGCTGTGACACAATCAATTTGCGGGTGCGTAGCTGAGGTGCCCCGGCGGGACCCCTGCGCCAACCGGCCCGAGGATCGATGAAGTCACGCATTCTGGTAATCGACGACGAGGCAGCGATTCGAGACTCGCTGAAGATGATCCTCGAATATGAGGGTTACGAGGTGCTCACCGCACCCACTGGCGAGGACGGCATTGCACAGGCCGAGCGAGAGGCGCCCGACCTCGTCTTCCTCGACGTCAAGATGCCGGGCATGGATGGCCTCGAGGTGCTGCAACGGCTCCGCCACTTCGTCGAGGTCACGCCGGTCGTCGTCATTTCGGGGCACGGGACGGTGTCGACGGCGGTCGAGGCGACCAAGTTGGGCGCGTTCGACTTCATCGAGAAGCCGCTCGAACGCGAGCGGGTCCTGGTCACGGTTCGCAACGCCATCGATTCGCGACGGCTTCGCACCGAAAACCGCTCATTCAAGCGGGATGCCGAGAAGCGGTACCAGATCATCGGCGAGTCGCCGCTCCTGGCGCGGGTGCGCGAGGCCATCGGCAAGGCGGCGCCAACCAACGCCACCGTGCTCATCTGGGGTGAGAGCGGCGTTGGCAAGGAACTGGTGGCTCGAGCGATTCACCGCGAGTCCTTGCGGCGCGACGGACCCTTCGTGCAGGTCAACTGTGCCGCCATTCCCGACGAGCTCATCGAATCCGAGTTGTTCGGCCACGAGAAGGGCTCGTTTACCGGCGCGACCGACCGTCAGATCGGCAAGTTCGAGCAGGCGGACAAGGGCACGATCTTCCTCGATGAGATCGGCGACATGAGCCTGAAGACGCAGGCGAAGGTGTTGCGCGTGCTGCAGGAGCAGGAGCTCGAGCGACTAGGCAGCAACCGCATCATCAAAGTCGACGTTCGGGTGATTGCTGCCACCAACAAGAACCTCGAGGAGGAGATCCTTCGTGGGACCTTCAGAGAGGACTTGTTCTACCGCCTCAATGTGATCCCGATTCATGTGCCACCGCTTCGAGACCGCAAGGACGATCTCGCCTCGCTCGTTCGTCACTTCGCCGACTTGTTCTCGCGCGAGAACAACTTTCGCCGCAAGACGTTTACCGCGACGGCGATGGATCGGCTGAAGCAGCATCACTGGCGCGGGAATATTCGCGAGCTGCGGAACTTCGTCGAGCGACTCATCATCATGAGCCCCTCCGATCAGATTGATGTCAAGGATCTGCCCGATTTCGGCAGCGCCGGCCGCCCCGGGGAAGCGCCGCCACTCACCGCGTCGACGGCAGGTCCCGGGACAGCCCCGGTCGTCGCGAGCGCTGAGATGGAATGGATGCGAGCCTCGACCCTCCAGGAATTCAAGTCCACATCCGAGCGAGCCTTCCTGGTGAACAAGCTGCGAGACAACGGCTGGAACATTTCGAAGACCGCCGAGGTGATCGACACGCCGCGAAGCAATCTGTACAAGAAGCTCGAGCAGTACCAGATTTCGCAGGAGACGGACGGATAGGGCCGGCTGCGCCGGAAGGCCGCTCGCCCTCGGCTCGCGGTAGGCCGGCCTCACTTCGTTCGGCCCGGAAGGCTGGCCTCGCCCTGCTCGGCCAGAGGGGCACTTGAGTAGGCAGCCTCGCTGCGCTCGGCTGAAGGCTGCGCCTCCGGTGCGGATGAGGAGCATTCAATGATCACTCCGCGAGCCGGAGGCGAGCCGGCCCTCGGGCGAAGCCGGCCCTCCCGCGCAGCGGGCCGACCGCGCCAAAGGCGCGGCATGCGATAATTACCTGTTGCAGTTGGCCGGATGACCGCTGCCGTGTGTAACCGTCGCGTTTTAGTTGCTTCGGCGACGAAGCGCTGACGAAGTGCATGCGGGAGAGGAAAGTCCGAACTCCACAGGGCAGTGTGCCGGGTAACTCCCGGGCGGGGCGACCCGACGGACTAGTGGCACAGAAAACATACCGCCTTCCGAAAAAGGGAGGTAAGGGTGAAAAGGTGCGGTAAGAGCGCACCGCGCGCCTGGCAACAGGCGTGGCAGGCAAAACCCCACACGGAGCAAGACCAAATAGGGAGACGTTCGAGGGCGGCCCGCCTGAAGTCTCCGGGTAGGTTGCTTGACCCCATCAGCAATGCTGGGGCTAGAGGAATGGTCATCTCGCCGAAGCTCGTGGCCGTGAGGCCACGAGCGAAGGCGGACAGAATTCGGCTTAGTGGCTGACTGCAACACTTTCTCGATGCCGACCGGGTCCCCCTATCCACCGCCGTCGTTCACGTCCGTTCTCCACTCGTCACTCTGATCATGGCTTCTTACCTCGTGACCGGCGGCGCCGGTTTCATCGGTTCGCACCTCGTCGAGGAGCTGTTGCGGCGCGGCCATCGTGTGCGTGTCGCCGACAACTTCAGCACCGGCAAGAAGGACAACCTCGAGGCGGCGCTCGAGGCTGCCGGGCCGGCGGCCACGGCGTCGTTCGAGCTCGTGTCCGGCGATCTGGCCGAGCCCGACACCGCGCACACCGCGGTACAGGGCATGGACTACGTCCTGCATCAGGCGGCGATTCCGTCGGTCCCTCGATCGGTCGAGGATCCGATCGCCTCGAATCGTGCCAACATCGATGCGTCACTGCGCGTGCTGGTCGCCGCGCGCGACGCGGGCGTCAAGCGAGTGGTGTACGCGGGATCGTCCTCGGCCTACGGCGATACGCCGACCCTGCCCAAGTCGGAGGACATGCCGGCGAACCCGCTGTCGCCGTACGCCCTGCAAAAGCTCGTGAGCGAGCAATACATGCGATTGTTCACGCGCCTCTACGGGCTTGAAACCGTCACCATTCGCTACTTCAACGTGTTTGGGCCGCGGCAGGATCCGGCTCGCCGTACTCCGGGGTGATCTCGCTGTTCCTGCGGGCAATGGTGGAAGGCAAGCCGCCCGTGATCCACGGCACCGGCGAGCAGACGCGCGACTTCACGTATGTGGCGAACGTCGTTGACGGCGTGCTGCGTGCCGTGGAGTCGCCCGCGGCCACGGGCGAAGTGATCAACGTCGCGACTAGCACTCGAGTCTCGCTCAACGAGTTGTTTGCGGTCTTGAAGAAGATGACCGGCAGCTCGATCGCGGCGACGCATGGGCCGGCGCGGGCCGGCGACGTGCAGGACTCCCAGGCGGACATCTCGAAAGCCCAACGGGCTCGGCTACCAGCCGCACGTGTCGTTCGAAGAAGGTCTTGACGCACGCTGGCGTGGATTGAGACGCAGCCCTGACGCGGGGTCGTACGGACTTAGTGTGCACGCCACGAACGCCTGTGGCTCCACGCTCGGTTCACGGCACGTTATTGCCGTCGTAGCCTCCCCCGCCGCGCACACACCAGACCCGGTGAGATCCGGGGATCTTTGGATTCGCTGAAGAACGAGCCGCCGGGCTCGAAGTTCGCGACGAACCCGAAGGTATTACTCGCCGGCTGCACATTGTCGGGTACTGCTGGACCAGAATGTGCGGGACTCGCCAATGTCGAATGGGTGGCCCGTCGGGAGCTTGCCGGTCAGGTTGTTGAGAGGATCCATCAGGCTCAGCAGCTCTTCGATTCGTGCCCCACGCCACCCGAGACGTTGACCAGTGAATCGCGCCAGGCACTTGTTGTCGACGAACGCCCATGACAGGACGTCAGGGCTCGGAACCCTCTCCCAAACGAGCCCTGTTTCCTTGTCCAGGACAGCCTCGCCATCGAAGTCCGACAGCTCTTGAAACCTGGCACCGGCGTTGTCGATTCTCTTGTCCCACGATTGACCGGCAAGAACGGCGATGGAAATGCTGCAGACCGTAGCGACGACGATTGTTTTGACGATGAGCCGTCTGTTCTTCATGGCAGGCCTCCGCTGTGTCGTTCTCGGTGAAGTGCCGTCTATATCGTCTTGCCCCGCTCTGCGGTGCGCGCTCCTCATGACGCTACGGCACGGTGAAGGCCACTTCTTGGAGTGGGCTCACGACGTTCAGCGTGCCCGGCGCGGTGAGCGCCGCAAGCCACGTGTAGGTGCCAGGCGGTTCGGCGCCGGTGAACGTGTATTGGGCGAGCACGCCCTGGAAATTAACGGGCCCGAACCCCCTCGCGATCGGGACGATCCCCGGCACGAACCGGCCGCCCAACTGCAGCGAGAGCAACTGGCCGGACGGCAGCCTTAGCACGATGTAGGCATCGACCGCGCCCGGCACATTGCCGGCGCTGAGCGTCCCCGTCAGGGTCATCGTGGCGCCCGCCGGGAACACCGCGCCGTTGAGTCCCAGGCCGAGCACCGGCGGCATCGGACAGGGGCCCTGCGAGGCGAGCCGCAGCAAGTAGGTGCCTCGCCTCCCCGCCGGAGGGGGAAGGTTGTAAACGGCGAGCGTGTAGTTCCCCGTTGCCGGGAGGGTCACCGACTTCGTCTGGCCGGTGCCCACGAAAGCCAGCTCTGCTCCGCCCGGGCCGAAGAGCTTTCCGTGCACCTGGAAGAGAATATCGATGTCGACGAGTTCCATCAGCGTCAAGGTGACGTTGGCTCCTTGCGGGCCGGCGAAGTTGAAGAGATCGAGTTCCAGCGGGACCCCGATGGACCCCTCCACCTCGTGCACCTGGCCGCACGCCAAGGGCGTGCGGTCGCCGCACTGCTTGCTCAGCGGCAGCACCCAGTCAAACTTGAGGGTATAGGACCCACGCGCGTTGTCTTCTATGGCGCGGACCGTGATGGTGTACGTGGCGGTCGCCGGCAGGGCAAAGAAACCGACGCCCTCAGTCAAAAACTTGATCCCGCCGGGTCCAACAAGCCTGACAACCGGAGCGAACGTTGGATCGAGCGCACTGTTTTCGACCAGCGTCAGGGCCACGACGTCTCCTTCGCCGCCGGGAAACGTGAACTGATGCTGCTCCCCCAGTGCCGCGATGGTTCCGGTGACCGCCTGGCCACAGGGCAGGACCGGCTGCGCGGCGACGTCCCGTGGCGCTAAGAGGTGAGCGACTAGCCCGATGGCGACGAGCCAATGACTGCTGCGGGTCCTCCGACGCCCGTCACGAAAAGCAGGCAGCCTGTCATTCCGGGACAAGAGATTTCTGCCGACCACCGTTGGGACAAGTCGCCGGTTGCTCATGGCCTTCCTCCTCGCGCTGACCTCAAGTGAGACTCTAGGCCGCCGGCCTGCAGGGCGTCACCATCAGCATTGCCAGGAGCGCACCCATGTTGATGGCGGCAAACGATGGCGTATCGCGGCAGAGTTCCCAGCGGAAGTTCCACTCCGCCATGGCTTACCTCCGGGCAGCCGTCTGACCGACCCGTCGTCCGCGGCGAGGTGATGAGACCGGAGGTCGTCCCTCCGGCGCTCGCGGCTGCCGTGCGATGATGCGCCGCGGCGCCTTCACCAGAACGCGCCGTCTGGGATCGACCGTGTAGTGATGATCGGTGTCGAGCGTGCGCGGATCCACGTGCAGCGCCACCAGGCGCCGCGGTACCGTGTGGCCAGCCGCGGCTTGTCGCAGCCCCTGCCGCGCGTCGCGCTCGAGTTGGGTCCGAGTGGGAAAGTTGCCTCCCTTCAGGGTGATGCACTGGTGGAAGTGATGAATGGCTCCGGAGCGCGGCTCGTAAAGGACAACCGCAGCCCATCGCTCGACCTCGACGGTACCAATCGCCTGCGCGTACTTCATGAGGCCTTCTCCTTAGGCGAGGAAGTGAATGGTGCAGAGAGCCCGGGACGCGCACTCATTGACCGACAGACCGAACCGCACGCTCGTGCAGTTGTTGGCGAACACGCCGATGATGTGGACGTTCTGTGGCACGCCGCCGGTTACGAAACGCGCCAGGAACGTTTCGGCCAATCCGTCATCCGTGTCGATGTCGTTGACCATCTGCAGCGTCGAATGGGCCCAGACCGATGAAGGCCCAAACTCGATATCCGAGGTGAATCCGGTCCAGTTCGTATTGATGGCGGCGACGAACTTGTGGACTTCGAATACTCCGACGATGTTCATGGAGTGACCTCCTCAGGCGTCCGGCCCGCAGTGTTGAGGGAGGACGCGCAATCCATCTGCTCATCGGCCGCCTCGAGACGACGTCCGCTTCTCGAAGGACAGGAGCTGCATGAAGCTGATGATGTCGGCCTTGTCCGTCTCACCCAGGCAGTCTTGCGCCTTCGGATCGCAACCCACGTGAGCCGCCACATTGCGAAGCAGGCGGAAGAGAAAGTTGTACTGGTTCAGCACGGCGTCGAGATCCTTGGCCGAGTTGTCGTGGAAGTACGGAGCGGTGTCGGGCGTGCCCCAGAGCGTCGGGATCTTGAACAGCGGGCCGGCGAACGCCGCCACGGTTTCGTTGGGAACGAATTGAACGGCCCCGTCGGGGACCGCACGGAACTCGGTGAGGCCAGCGACGAGACCGCGACCCGGATCGGATACCGGCTGTTTGAAGACTTCGCGGCTCCCGGTCGGCCCGGGCACGATCGTGTTGGTCGCCAGGTCGACGTAGCACCACCGGAATTTCTCGTTCGGATTGCCCGGCTCCACGCCCACACCCGAAGACTCGAAGCCCGCGCCCACGACGAAATCGTGGTTCTTGCTCGTCCGGTTGAGCATCGGACCGGAGTGGCAGACGCCGCACTGTCGGTCTGGCTCGAAGAAGGCCCGGCCGCGCTGCTCCGACGGTGTGTTCCCGTCTGGCAGCTTGAGTGCCGTGCCCTTGCGGAGGAACTCTTTCACGGCCTCGTGGCTGAACAGCGATTCCTGGAACGCGGCGATGGCCGCGGCCTCTTCCGGCGTGGGGTCACGGCCCGGCTCGGCGTGCGTCTTGATCGCGTTGACGGCTTGGGTCCGAAGATCGTCGCTTTCACGCCCGTCGTGCATGATGTGCAGTTCGAGCGCGATGTTGAACACGCTCGGATTGCCGCGATTCATGACGACCGAGGTGTTCGCTGGATCGTCGCACTTTCGGATGCCGAGCCCGCTTGCGGTGCGGGTGGGCAGCTCGATGGGGATACGGATCGTCGCATGCTCCATCAGGCGCTTGTAGGACGTGCCGCGCCCATCGTCGCTGTCGATCGGGCGGAAGAGCGGCCCGGACGGATCCTTCGCGAACAACTGCTGCACGAATGCAGGAGTGATCGTGCCGAACTGATCCACCTCGTGGCAGGTACTGCACACGCGGCCGTTGCCGCCGAACGTCTCCTTCGTGAACAGCGCCTCGCCGAGCTGCTCCGGGCTGAGCGGAAGCCGAGCTTCCTTCGGCAACGCACAACCGCCCATCACAGCGGCGCTCATAGCCAGGAGAGCCAGACCGAAACGCAACCGACGTAGACCATGACGCATGTCACACCTCGCGTTCTGGTACGTAACGGCGCTGAGGCCGCCACCAAGGCAGCCGGCTGAGGCTGCTGGCACCGGCTGACCGCGATGCGTTCAACTGATTGGACGAACCTCGCGGCGCGCCGTGACTAGCAGTGTTGTGGGCAATCGGCCCGCTAGCATTGGGCGGCGTTCTAGACGCGTGGCGCTGGCTGCAACCGCAGCGGACGCCGTCAAATCAGCCGCTCGAGCAGCGCCCTCGCCACCGCCTCGGATTTCGAGTGCACCTGCAGCTTCTGGTAGATGTTCTGCATGTGAAATGCGATCGTGCTGAAGCGTCACGCCGAGCTCCGCCGCTGCGCTCGTGTAGTTGTGGCCCTGCACCAGCATCCTCAGGAGCCGGACTTCGTGCGGCGTCAGGTGGTAGTCGGCGTGCTGCGGCGGCGTGAACCGCTGGAACAGATTCACCACGCGGCGCGCCACTTCCGGCGACATCGGGGCGCCGCCGCTCATCGCTTCGCTGAGCCCTTCCAGGAGGCGCGCTGACGGCGTCTTCTTCAGCAGGTACCCGGACGCTCCCGCACACAGCGCCTCGAAGATGCGCTCGTCGTCGTCGTATACGGTGAGGATGAGCACCAGCAGGCGGGGGTAGCGCTCCTTGAGGAGGCGCGTCCCCTCGATGCCCGAGATGCCGGGCAGCCCGATGTCGACCAGCGCGACGTCAGGAAGGGCGCCACCGATGCGCGCGAGCGCGTCCTCCATCGTTCGATGGCTGCCTGTGCAACGATACCCCGGCGTCGCGTCGATCAGTGTCACGAGCCCTTCGCGAATCTCGTCCTGGTCTTCGATGATCGCGATCCGTGAGCGCCTCGCGAGACGCGGCCGACAGCGGCCGCTCGGTCCGGCTTCGGGCGGTGGGCATGGGTCTGCACCAATACTACGGAGGCGCCGCCAGGGGGCCATCAACACTGACAGGATTCGTGATCCTTGTAGGCCGCAGAGACCTCGGCGGACGCGCGTCGAGGAAGCCGCGGTGGTGAAGCGGGATGATAAACCGCACGGTGGTGCCGCCGCCCGGACGCGAGACGATCTCGAGGCGTCCGCCGATGGTGCGCGCGCGCGCCTGCATGCTGCAAATGCCGTGACCCTGGCTCGCCTGCCGCGGGTCGAAGCCGGCGCCGTCGTCACCCACCGAAATGACGAGCGATCGTCCAGCCCGCGCGATCTCCACGACCGACCTCGGTACACGCGGCGTGCCGCACCGTGTTGTGAATGGCCTCCTTGAAGACGAGGAAGCACTGGCGCCGGTGGTCGGCGCCCATCGGCACGTCCAGGACGTGGTCCGGCGCGTGGAAGGCGAGGGCGATGTGGCGGCACGTCAGCACGTCGGAGGCGAAGCGGCGCATGCGGGCGGCCAGATCGCTCAGGCGATCATGCCGTGGATTGATCGCCCAGACGATGTCGCTCATCGAGTCGACGAGCTCGCGGGAGATCGACGACGACGCGTGCGATCGGCTCGACGACCGCGGGATCGAGAACTGGTCATGCTGTCGCTGGGCGACCTCGGTGAGGATCGCGATCTGCGTGAGACTGGCGCCGATGTCGTCGTGCAGATCCGTGGCGATGCGCATCCGGACCCGCTCGAGCTCCAAGAGACGGGCGAGACGGACCCGATGCAGCGCATAGGCGCCCAGCACGCCGAGCATGACCACGCCAGTCGGAAGCCACCACCACTCGCGCCACAGGGGCGGCGCGATGGACAACGCGACGCTCGCGGGCTCGGGGCTCGCCTGTAAGTCGGCCGAGATCGCATGCACCTCGCGGCTACTCGTGCCTCGCAGCTCCCTGCTGCCGGTGCCCCCGGTGACGATTCGCGGGACGCGGACGATGAGCGACTCCGGGACTTCGAGGGGCCGAGTCTCGATCCAGCGTCGGCTGTCCGGCCATGCATCGATTGCGCGCTGGAGCGAACGACACTCGTGGCTCGACCACTCGACCGGCGCGCGTCCGTCATCCGGCGGTCGTGGCTGCGCGCGCAGCTCAGGCGGCGCCAGCAGCGCCACGGCACCGAAGAAGTGATCCAACGATGAGCTTGCATCACGACCTCACGGGTTCTCCTCGCGACCCTAGAACCACAGACGACACCAGCACCATGCCCGCCGCCTCATTTGTCTCTCCTTCGAGCCTCGCTCCGTAAGGTCCTCGACGGCGGGCCGATGCTGGCGAACGGGAAGTGCTGGAGTGGCAGTGGTAGAATCGGCCCGCTCGACGAGGCGCTCGATGCCACAGCAACAAGTGGTTCACTTCGGGCCGTTCGCGGTTGATCTCAAGACCGGCGAGCTGCAGAAGCACGGGAGGAAGACCAGGCTTCATGGTCAGCCGGTGCAAGTGCTGGGCTTGTTGTTGGAGCGGCCCGGTGAGCTGGTCACGCGCGAGGACCTGCGATCCCGGTTGTGGGGCTCCGGTACGTTTGTCGATTTCGAGCACGGGCTGCACGCGGCCGTCAACAAGCTGCGCGCTGCCTTGAACGACGCCGCCGATCATCCCCGCTACATCGAGACGATTCCCAGACTGGGCTACCGTTTCATCGGAACCATCGAGTCTCACGAGCAATCTCCAGCAACGTTACCGGACGTGGTTGAAGGCACGGCCCAGGTGGCTGGCAAAGGGGTCGCTCTGATTCTGGCGATCCTCTTCGTCGTCACGGTCGTCGCGGCGTTCTGGCCATATCGCACGGCGACGCGCTCGAATGCGTCGGACCCGCGTCTCATGCTGGCCGTGTTGCCGTTCGAGAACCTCTCAGGAGATCCGGACCAGGGGTATTTCAGTGATGGTCTCACCGAGGAGCTGATTGCCGGCCTCGGCCAGCTCGATGCCGCACGGCTTGGAGTGATCGCGCGCACTTCGGTGATGGCATATAAGGGAACCGCGAAACGTGTCCGGGAGATCGGCCACGAGCTGGGCGTGGACTACGTCATCGAAGGGAGCGTCAGACGGGATGATGCACGGATCCGCGTCACGGCACAGCTCATTCGCGCGAGTGACGAGACGCACGTGTGGGCGGGCAGCTATGACCGCACGCTCGGCGATCTGCTGCCGGTGCAGACGGAGCTGGCGCGCGTCGTGGCCGGCCAGCTTCAGCTTCGGCTGCCAGGAGTCCAGACGCCCCGTCATCGACCGCCACCCGGCAGGTTGTCTGGGAGGCGCACGAGGCGGTCTTACGGGACGCTACTTCCTGGAGCAGCGCACGGCTGACAGTATTCGCCGGGCACTCCAGTACTTCGAGCGCGCCGATTGCCGTGGAGCCGAGCTACGCCTCAGGCCCACGTCGGCGTCGCCGACGCGCATATCCTCGCGGTGACCTACGCTGATGCTCCGGCGGAAGAAGCGATGACTCGGGCGCGCGCCGCCGTGCTCAAGGCGCTCGAACTGGACGAGCGGGACGCAGCGGTGCACGCGTGGCTCGGGGTCATCCGCTTAGAGTACGAGTGGGACTGGGCTGGTGCCGAACGCGCGTTCCGGCGCGCGCTCGAACTGAACCCGAATTTCGCGTACGCGCACAAGTTGTATGCGGAGTACTTGTCATACGTCGGCCGCTTCGAGGAGGCAATCGCCGAGGCGGAGCTGGCGCGGAGGCTTGATCCGCTGTCGGTCGTCACCAGCTCGGTCGTCGGCTTCGTGCTGTACCGTGCGAGGCAGTACGACCACGCGCTCGAGGCGGTACAGCGGGCGATCGAGCTGGACGCGGATCACCCGACGCCGTACCTCGCACGAGGATTGGCGCTCTCGATGTTGGGTCGCCACGAGGAGGCCATCGCGGCCCTCGAGAAGGGCGTCGTGGCGTCGCAGCGGAGCTCGGAGATGCTGGCGCAGCTCGCGCTGGCCTACGGACGCGCCGGGTTCACCGACCACGCTCGCGCCATGCTTTCCCAGCTCGAGGCTCGAGCCCGCACGCAGCACGTCTCGCCGTTCGCGTTCTCGCTCGCGTATACCGGTCTCGGCGATGGGGCCCGCCGGTCGACGCGTTCGAGGAAGCTCATCGAGCGCGCGAACGGTACCTCTTCGTGCTGAAGACAGAGCCGACGCTGCGATCCGCTGCGTGGATATCCTCGCTTCGAAGCGTTACTGCGGCAGCTCAATCTCCCCGGATAGCGTTCGGCCAGTCGGCGCGCCACTTCGCCGCTTCGAAACAGCGAAGTCGCTAGAACGGGCTCACTGCATCGCCCACCGAATCGCCCCCAGCAGGTGTTGCTGAAACCTCGGATCGTTCCACACTTCGTCGAGGTGTCCGAGAGCGGTGTAGAAGACGCGACCGCTTCCATAGCTGTGATGCCACGCGATCGGAAAGTCGCCCGGCTGTCCCGCCGTCGGGTGTCCATCGTTCGGATGGCGATCGGTTGAGAGCAGGATGGTGGATCGGCTACGTGGGTTGGTGCGGAACTCGTAGATTTCGTCGAAGATCCTGAACGGATTCGCGAGCGACGCCGTGGCGGCGTGCGAGGGATCTTCGACGCGCAGGTCCACGGTCGTGAGATCGCCGTGCGTGTCGAATTCGGCGCCCAGCATCGCAAGATACTCTGGCGCATCGTGGTAGGTGTCCGACGCGCTGTGCGTGCCCAGAAACGCGTGCCCGTCACGAATCCACTGCAGGAAAGCCCCGAGATCGGGAATCCCGAGATTGCCGGTGGTGTTGGCGAAGAACACGGCGTCTGCGTTGGCCAGGCCCGACGAGGTCAACATTCGTGTGACATCCGCTTCGGTGCGGCAGAAGGTGACGGTGAACACACGGCTCTGATCGGCGAGGCGGCTGAGAACGGCCTCCGCGGTCGCAATCGAGGGATGTCGAAAGCCGGTCGTGTGGGTGACGACGATCAACCGTTTGGGCGAGCCACTTTGCGTGGGGGCGGTTGGGGAGTCTGACTCCGCCGCACGCCACCGCCACGACCGCGACCGCCAGCGCGCACGCGGTCACGCGGACAGCCTTCTCGTAGGTGATAGGACCCTTCCTATGCTTCGTCGTAAACACAAGGTTGCCGGCCACCAAGTGGGTATAGCCATACAGGAATAGCCACGGCAGGATCATCGAATACAACTCCCCGCCAGCGTCGAAGACGTGGGCACCGCGGCGTGTGCTTCTGAGAATGAGGTCGAGCGCTGCGAGACTGTCCCAGTTCTTGAAGCGATCCACCGCTAGCGGGAGTCCGAGGCTTCGAACTTGCTCGATGGCGACGTCCACTTCGGTTTGGGACTGCAATACCGCGTTGGCCCATGGCGCGGTGGGATAGCCCCGTGGCCGCGTCACTCCATAGTCACGCTTCAACATCAGACGATAGCGGCTGCCGCTGACGTGAGCACCTCCTTGTGAAGAATAATGATGACGATGCCAAGGGACGATAGGACGCATCCGGGCGGTCTCGCAGTGAGCATAACGCTCCCTTGGCTTTTGTCGGAAGCTTCAACGACGACCAGCCGAACGGTGAGTGGGACCGCCGGGCCGGGATCGTACGGCTTGAGTGTTCTCGCCACGAACGCCTGTGGCTCAGCCCGGCAACCCCTGTGCAGACAATCTCGATTCCGTAGCGGGCCTGATTCTGATTTTCCGGCAGGAGTGCGAAGCTTCCGCGGTCAGGCTCAAGGTCTGACAGGCGTCCGCGGTCGGACATAATCCAGGTGTGTCCGGCGGGCCACCGGAAGTCCTCGTGCTGGGCGGCGGGCCTGCCGGTTGCGCCGCCGCTCGACTGCTCGCGCTCTGGGGCCACCACGTCGTCCTCGTCACGAAACCCGCTTCGCCGCTGGCGTCGCTGCCTGAGTCGATCCCGCCCTCTGCGGGCAAGCTCTTCGACGTGCTGGGGGTTCGTGAGGCCATGGACGAGGCCGGGTTCATCCGATCGACCGGCAATACCGTGTGGTGGGGCAGCCCGGACGCGCGCCACGAGACGTTCGCCAACGGCGGTCGCGGCTGGCAGGTGACCGCGAGCCGTTTGGAGCCAATCCTGCAACGAGCCGCTGCCGCCGGGGGCGTGCACATCGAGCACGGCCGCCTGACGGCGGAGCAGGCCGCCGGCCGCGGTGCCACCTTTGTGCTGGATTGCACCGGGCGCGCCGGCGTGATCTCGAAAGCGCGCGGGTGGCGAGTCCTCGAGGCGGCGCACCGGACCGTGGCGCTCGTCGGCGAGTGGCGCGCACCCGCGCGGTTCGATGTGCGCGACCCAACGCACACTGTGATCGAGTCCTACGACAACGGCTGGGCATGGTCGGTTCCCACCGCTGCTGATCGACGCTGCATCGCGCTGATGGTGGATCCGCGCACATCCGACCTCGCGCACGACCGTACGGCGCGAGAGGTCTACCGGGCCGAAATCGCCAAGACCGCCGCCCTCGCGCATCTCGTCCGCAACGCCACCCTCACCGAAGGTCCCGTTGGATGGGATGCCTCGATGTATTCGGCTACACGATACGCGCAGGACGCTGTGCTGTTGGTTGGTGATGCAGGCTCGTTCATCGATCCGCTCTCATCCATCGGGGTCAAGAAGGCGCTCGCGTCGGGCTGGCTTGCCGCCGTCGCTACTCACACGGCGCTGATTCGTCCGGCGATGCGCCAGATCGCACTCGACTTTTTCTCGGCTCGCGAGGCTGAGATCTACACGACATTTCGTTCGATGACATCGCAGTACCTGGCTGAGGCCGCAACGGCTCATGTTCACCCTTTCTGGAGTGACCGCTCGCAGGCTGATGTCGAGACGATGGCAGACGAGGCAGCCTCGATCAGTGCGGCCTACGATCGAATCCGGACCGCGCAATCCATCAGCCTGAAGCCTGCCCGCAGTCTTCGAGTCGAAGACAGACCGTCGGTGAGCGGAGCGGAAATCGTGATGGAACCGCGGATTGTCTCCGACACCAGGCCTGCAGGTGTGCGCTACGTGTCAGACGTCGACATCCTGACGCTCATTGACATGGCACCAGCCTTTCGGCAAGTGCCTGACCTGTTCGAGGCGTACAGCCGGCAGCACGCGCCTGTGGCGTTGCCCGACTTTTTGACAGCGCTCTCGACGCTGGTCGCCAACGAGTGGCTGGTGCTTGATGACGGGCCTGTTGCAACTGAATGACTACTGTCTTTCCTAGGACTTCCGCCTGAAGGCGGAAGCCACGGATATAGGTCAACACTCGTGGCTTCCGGCTTTAGCCGGAAGATCAGGCGCGATCGCTATTGCGGCTCAGGAAACGGCAGGGGCGCACCGTCGGGCAACGGGTAGCGATCGACATTGAGCACCATCGCGACGAGATCGTAATAGCCGAGCGTAGCGATCAGGTCGACAACGCCTCGCTCACCTAGTAGCGCCACAGCGGCCTTGAAGGTCGCATCGCTGACGCGGCGGCGGTCGCGAAGTTCGGCCGAGAAGTCGTACACGACGGCCTCATCAGCCTGCATCCGCCCGGGACGCCGTCCCGCCTGGATTTCGTCGATCACGTCCGCGCTGAGACCGGCGGCCAGCGCGAGTGGTTTGTGCGCGTGGAACTGGTACTGTGACGACCACCAACGCGCGGTGAGGAGAATCGCCATCTCATTGAGACGCGCGGGCACCGAGGTGCGGAAGCGGACGTACTCCCCGAGCTTCTGCGAGAGATTGCCCATGTCCGGGCTGCGCAGGAGCACATTGAACGGGCCATTGAGAGACGTGCGTTTTCCGGCGAGCAGATCGTTCACCATAACCTTCTGCTCAGCGGTCAGCTGGTCGTGTGTGAGCGGTCGGAATCGATCGCCTCTGAGATTGAGATCACGCATTTGTTCGCCCAGGACAATGCACGAGCCTGCCATCAGAATCGCCGCCGCCAGGTGTCCGGTCTGCATCGGTCGCTCCCTCTTTTGCGAGCCAGACGTGACAGCGGTGCCTCAGCGAACCGCGTTCAACAACTGGGTGAACGCGGCATTCAAGGCGCGCTGTCCCGCGCCGGCGCCCTTGTAGTGACCCATTCGCACGACGACGAGCTGGTGCGATGGGATGACGAACGTCCATTGCCCGCCGGCGCCTGCCATGAAGTACGCGTCGCGCGGCAGATTCCACTGCCCGGTGCCGTTGATCCAGAACAGACCACCGTAGGTGGGCGTCTTCCACGCAGGCGCAGGCGTGCTGACAAACTTGGCCCAGCCTTCCGGCAAGATCCGCGTCCCTTGCCACATGCCATCCTGCAGGTACAGCAAGCCGAGTCGGGCCCAGTTGCGTGGCGTCCCGTAGTCGTATCCGGTCAGGAGGAAGTTGCCGAACGGATCGGTTTCGAGCACCTGACGACGAATGCCGATCCTGTCGAAGAGCGCGCGCTGCGGCCATGTCAGATAGTTCTCGCCGCGCTTGGTGACCGCCTGCTTGACGAGTCGCCCGATCGTCAGCGGATCCGAATTGCGATATCGCCCTTCGCTGTTCACTGGAAATTGCAATGGCACGTTGACCGAGTAGTCGAACGCGTTGACGGCGCCGGTGTAGATGTAGAAGTGATCGGGATAGCCCTTGTCGGGTGAGTAATCGGAATCCTGAGTGGCGATGAACCGGAGGCCGCTGCTCATGCGCAGCAGATCGATATTGCGGATCGCGCCTCGTGGATCGCCAGGCTGTTGCCACTCGGGCACCGGTGCGCGCTGCTCGAGAGTGTAGGTGCCGTCCTTCACGAGCAATGCGAACAGCGTCGATGTAATGCTCTTGCCCATCGACCAGCTCTCGAGCTGCGTGTCTTTTGTGATCCCTGGCATGTACCGCTCGCCAATCAAGCGGCCCTTGTGCACGATCACCATGCCTGCCGTGCGCGCATCTGGATCAGCGAAGGCCGTATCGATCGCGGCCGCAACCTTGGCGGCATCGATCTCCGCCGGCCCGGCGGAGGGCAGCCGATCGCCCATCGGCCAGTCCAGTGTGTTGGCGTCGGGCAGTGTCGTTGTGACGGCAACCGGCGTGAACTCGATGGTCTTACCGGGTCGGTCGATGATGCACCCCTGATCGCCGTAGAACCTCGCGCTCCGCGTGACCTGACCGAAGCTCGTGGTCACCGATTTCTTCTCGCGGTCGACTGAATAGGTGACCTTCTCCGCTTCGTCAGCGGGCATGAACCAGAAGCCGCTGTTCCTGGCGAACTCATCGGGGTCTCGACCTGACACGAACACCGCCGAGCACAGAACCTTGGCAGAGCCCTGAAGTCCTAGCTCGGTGTGAGTCCCGATCGGGCCCGTCACCGGATACCAATTGGCGAAGCGAACGTCGATCCGGTTCTCTGCGAGAGCAGTCTTTAGTTCGTGAAGACCTCGTGTGGTTGGCGTTGGCCGCGGCTCCCGACGGCCGACACGTGTGACCCAGTCCTGATCGTAGTGATAGGGATAGACCACCTTCGGCTTGAACGCGCGCAGACACTCGACAGCCATCGCCGGTTCCATCCGCTCGAGCGGCACGTTCAGCGGAAAGAAAGCGACGTCGATGTTCGTGAGCGCCTTGACTTCGGGCACGCACTCGGTCACACCAGCGAAGTACAGCCGATGGCTTCCGACGGTGATCACGTAGCCGTTGGCTTCCCCCTTGGGGTGGTAGGGTTCGCCGGGCTTGATGTCGTACGCCGCAATCGCCTCGATTGCAAACCCAGCGGCGGTTGTCTTCTCGCCATTGGCGAGCACGATGCCGTCGGGCACGCGAGCACGCCCGTTCGCGGCAATGACTACCGGCGCGCCCGGCTTGCGCAGCTTCGCGATCGCCTGCACGTCCAGGTGATGCCCCACGTCGTCTGTGACCAGAATGAGATCGGCTTGCTTCGCGCGTGAGTAGTCGCCCAGGCTCCAAGGGTCGACGTGAATCACCTTGCCCGCGTGCTCGATCTGCACGCTGGAGTGGATGATCGGAGTGATCTCGACATCGCCAATGCGATCCGCTCGCAGGCCGACGACGGTCAACAAGATCGCCAGCGCACCAGCCCTACCTGCACCGCACCTGCCCGACCCGCCCTACCAGCCCTAAGGAACCGCATAAGCCACCAACTCTCCTGGCAGCGTCGAACTGCTCACTGCGACGACAATGTACTGCTTGCCGTTGAGCATGTAGGTCATCGGCGATCCCGTCTGAGCGCCGGGCATGAAGACCGCACCGCGCTCGGCGCCCGTCGCTTTGTCGTACGCGCGCAGCATCGCACCACGCTGACCGTTCGGCATCGTCACCGTGCCACCTTCGCCCGAGATGACGAGCGTTCGCGTGACGAGCGTACCGATGCCACCCGAACTGCCGCCGGCGCCGCCGGGTCGCCCGGTGCGAGGAATCGTCAGACCCTTCAGCGCGGGATGGTTCTTGACCGCGTCCGGTGTGTCGCCGTGAGCGACCTGCCACACGATCTCGCCCTTGTTGAGATCGATGGCGGTAATGCGCCCCCAGGGAGGCTTGACCAGCGGCAATCCTCGAACCCCCAGATCGCTGCCATCGCCCTCGCTCGCTCCTCCGGCGCTGATGTAATTCATATCCGATCGTTTGGGCTCGTTCACCATCGACAGCACGCGAAGCAATGTGTGTGAATAGATGTAGAGCATGCCGGTCTC
Source organism: uncultured Acidobacteriota bacterium (assembly GCA_963802675.1). Classification (GTDB taxonomy): domain Bacteria; phylum Acidobacteriota; class Vicinamibacteria; order Vicinamibacterales; family UBA2999; genus JACCSI01. The sequence goes on along the minus strand of CAWDJL010000008.1, from coordinate 36,800 downwards.
GGGATCGAGAGAACCGCCTGGCCAGTTGGCGCCGTTGGGAACGAACAAGAGCCCGAGCTTGCCGTTCTCGCCGCGCGTGATCGGCGGCGTGTAGATCGGTCCAATCTTGTATTGCGAGACGATTTTCAGCGCCTCGGCCTTGAGCTCGGGCGTGAAATCGATGAGCTCCGAGTCCGAAATGCCTTGCCGCTCGAACGGCGGTGGTTTGAGAGGAAATGGCTGCGTCGGCGAGTACCACTCGCGAGGCACCGTGCCGCGTTCGACCGGCCGTTCTTCAATCGGGAAGACGGGTTCTCCCGTGCGGCGATCGAACATGAAGACCCAGCCCTGCTTCGTCGGTTGCGCGATGGCCTTGATCAACTTGCCATCAACGGTAATGTCCGCGAGAATCGGCGCGCACGGCAAGTCGTAATCCCAGATGGGATGATGTACGAACTGAAAGTGCCAGATCCGCTTGCCGGTCTGGAGATCGACCGCCACGAGGCTTTCGGCGAACAAGTTGTTCCCGGGGCGATGCCCGCCGTAGTAATCGCCCGTCGGAATCTCGACCGGCAGGTAGGCAATCCCGAGTTCTTCGTCGACGGTCATCTGCGTCCACACACCGGTGTGTCCGGTGTACGACCACGAGTTTTCGAGCCAGGTGTTGTTGCCGTACTCGCCCGGTTCGGGAATGGTGTGGAAGATCCACAACCGCTTGCCGGTCTTGACGTCGTACCCGCGGACGTAGCCCTTGGCGTTGGTCCGGCTCCTCGGGGCAGTGCCCGCGCGATGGGCCGCGCCAACGATCACCACGTTCTTCGCGACCACCGGCGCGCCGTTCCATGCGATTTCGCCCGTGATCGGGTCGATCTCCTGATCCGCGTTCTTTTTGAGATCCACGACGCCGCGATCCCCGAAGTCGGCGAGCGGGTGCCCGGTTTTCGCATCGAGTCCGACGAGCTGATACCCGATGGTCACGTAGAAGATCCGCTCGTCGGCCTTGCCGTCGGTCCAATAGCCGACTCCGCGTCCTGACAAGCGCCGCACCGAGGCCTCGGCTCGCTTGCCCTCTTCGAGGCGATGCATCCACAACAGCTCGCCGGTCGCGGCGTTGATGGCGACCGCGTTCCGGTGCTCACCGGCGGTGGCGTACAACACGCCGTTCACCATGAGCGGCGTCGTCTGGAGGTTGAAGTCGGGGCGCTTCCCGAGATTCTCGGTCTTGAAGCGCCAGGCGATCTGAAGGTTGTTGAAGTTCGAGGCGTTGATCTGATCGAGCGGGGCGTAACGTGTCGCCCCGAGATCGCCCGCCCACGTGCGCCACTCACCGTTGGCGGTGCCACGCTGTGCGACGACCGGTGATGACGCCAGAACGGCCACGGAGAGTAGCAGTGCCGCGCGCCGGACCTTCATCTTGGCCCGCATTCTAGCGTTCCAAGGTTCCAAAGTTCCAATGTTCCAATGTTCCAAGGTTCGACGGGTTCGGCTGGAACCCTAGAACCCTGTGGAAACCCTGGAACGCTGTGGAACCCTGGAACCCTGTGGAACCCGTGGGACCCTGGAACCCTGGAACCCTGGAACCCAAGGTTGTCGTCGCGCCCGGGGCGTAGCTTCGCTAGAATCCGTCGTACTGGAGGATCCCATGAACGTCCCACGGCTCAGCCTCGCGATCCTGGTGTTCGTCCTCGCCGGCGTCGGCGGCCTCGCTCAAGAACGATCGCGACAGGATTCGACTCCGCCGGGCCCGGTGGTCGGACGCTCGATCGTGGCGACGACCTTCGGCATCGTGGCCGCGAGTCAGCCGTTGGCGGCGCGCGCGGGGGTGCAGATTCTGGAGCGCGGTGGGAATGCGATCGACGCGGCGATTGCCGCCAATGCCACCATCGGACTGATGGAGCCGACCGGCAACGGGATTGGCGGCGATCTGTTCATCATCTATTACGACGCCAAGAGCGGCACCGTGCATGGCCTCAACTCGAGTGGTTGGGCGCCGAGCGGTCTCACGCTGGATGTCCTGGCCGCCAAAGGGATCAAGGAAATGCCGCAACGGGGGATCTATTCGGTCACGGTCCCCGGCGTAGTCGCGGGGTGGGACGCCATGCGCAGCAAGTTCGGCACGAAACCCTTCTCAGAGCTGCTGGCGCCGGCGATCTACTACGCGGAGAACGGATTTCCGCTGTCGGAGAATATCGCGCGCGGATGGGCGAACTCCGTGAAGATGCACAGCCAGCATGCCAACTCACAGAAGACCTATCTGATTGACGGCACGCGCGCGCCCAAAGCAGGTGAGGTGTTCCGCAATCCGGATCTCGCGGGCTCACTGCGTCTGATCGCCGAGAAGGGTCGCGACGGCTATTACAAGGGCAAGACGGCCGAGGCCATCCTCACGATCTCACGCGAGCAGGGCGGGACCATGACGGCCGCCGACCTGGCAGAGTTCCAACCGGAATGGGTCACGCCCATCAAGACGACCTATCGCGGCTGGAACGTCTACGAGATTGGCCCGAACACACAGGGCATCTCGGCGTTGATGATGCTCAATCTGATGGAGCAGTACCCGATTGGCGAGTACGGGTTCCACAGCACCAACGCTCTGCATGTGATGATCGAGGCGAAGAAACTCGCCTATGCCGATATGCTGCGCTACGTCGGCGATCCCAAGTTCTCCCAGATTCCGGTCGAAGCATTGCTCAGCAAGCCGCGCGCCGCCGCTCGGGCACGGGCCATCGACGCGGCGAAGGCGGTCTGCAAGGTGGAGCCCGATCGACTGTCCGGTGTCACCGATGCGCAGGGCAACGACACGATCTACATGTCGGTGGTCGACAAAGACGGCAACATCGTCTCGCTGATCCAAAGCAACTACAGCGGATTCGGATCCGGGCTCGTCCCGCCGGGAACCGGGTTCATGCTGCAGAACCGCGGTGGATTGTTCTCGCTCGTGAAAGGGCAGCCGAATACGCTCGAGCCGCGCAAGCGGCCGCTTCATACCATCATTCCGGCATTCATGGAGAAGGACGACCAGAAGATCGGGTTCGGCATCATGGGCGGCTGGAATCAAGGGCAGGCCCACGCCCAATTCGTGTCGAACATCGTCGACCATGGGCTGACGATCCAGCAGGCGCTCGAAGCGGGCCGCTTCACCAAGGGAAGCTTTGAAGGCTGTGATGTCTCAATCGAAGCATTGGTCCCCGAGAAAGTCCGTGACGAGTTGAAGGCGCGAGGGCATGAGCTGCGCGTGGCCGCACCGCGCAGCGGAGGATTCGGGTACGGCCAGGCCGTGATGAACGGTCCGGGCGGCGTTCACCTTGGTGCGTCGGAGCCGCGGCACGATGGCGCGGCTATTCCACAGGCGCCTCCGGTGTTTCAAAGTTCCAAGGTTCCATAGTTCCAAGGTTCCAGGGTTCAAGGTTCGTTCGTGGGTCCGGGTTGACTCGGAGGCCCTCCGATGAATTCATCCGAACTGATTGCCGTCTCGACCTTCCGATCAACGGCAGATGCTCAGATCGCGAAGGGTGTCCTCGACGAGGAAGGGATTGAATCCATGATCCGATCCGACAATGCGGGCGGAATGTATCCGGCGCTGGCAGGAGCCGATCTACTGGTCAGGTCCGTGGACCTCGAGAGGGCGACGAAAGCGCTCACCAGGCGGCATCGCCAATCAACCTGACAAGGTTCCAAGGTTCCAGAGTTCTGTTGTGGGCGATCTCAGCAACTGAGACAGCAGCTGCGTCTGGAACTATGGAACCTTGGAACCTGCGAGGCCCGCCTTCGCGCATTCGTCTGCGACCGTGAGGTACCGCCGCACCGCGTCATTCCCGACAACATACGGATGGGGGGTTCCTGGCTTGCGATTCGCCAGCGCCGCCAACTTTCGTTGTGATTGATCAAGGGAGTGATGGTTCGCGATCAACGCATCGGCCCCAGCCGTGGTGACAATGTCGCGAAAGCGTTGGGCCGACTGGCTGTACGCCTGGAACCAGTAGCGCTCGTCCTTGCCAGGACTGATCGTGAAGTTGAATGCCGTACCGCCCCACTCAGCGACCAGGTGTGGCTTCCCTCTGTCTTTCACTGGAATGAGCGTCGAAATCGTACCGGGCGTGTGCCCCGGCGTCACATGCAGCGTCAGCGTGGTATCCCCGAGTGTGAGTTTCTGGCCGTCGGTTGCGACCAGATCGCGTTTCGGCTTCGGCCACGGCTCAATATTTTGAGCGAGGGTGTCCCATTCGAGGGCCGACATGATCACACGCGCTTCAAAGCGTTCCTGAAGAAGCCTGGCGCCTCCGGCATGATCCGCATGACCGTGGCTCACCACCACATACTTGATTGTCGCTGGATCGAAACCGAGTTTCTTCAAACCGCCGACGATCTGGTCCTCGACTGAGTAATCCCAAAGCGCGTCGATGAGGATGATTCCCGCCGATGTCGTGACGGCCCACGCCGAGTAGTCTTCCTTGTCCCCAAGAAAGTAGAGATTGTCGAAGACTTTCGCTGGCTCGGCATACCACTCTGAACGTGGAGGCGGACCTGGCGGTGTGGGAGGCGCTTGATTGGTCTGAATCGCCTGGGTGGGCTTCGGCGGGTTACAGAGGCCGAACAGAATCGTCCAGTCTGTACCTGCGGCGACCCTGGCTCTCTCAACGTGCGTTTCAGCCGTGTCAGCAACGGCCTGTCTGTTTTCCCGGAGACTTTCAGGTCGAGCTGCGAACCCCGCCACTGTCAGCACTGCGATAGCACAGTACAGGCGTCTCCACTTCATTGGCGGTCTCCGCCCGTATCTCGAACCGCGGAACGTGGAACCTTGGAACTCGAACCTTGGAACCTTGGAACCTAGCGTTGTTGCTGCTGCGTGGTCGTCGTTGGACGCGGCGCTCGCCGCCTCATCAACTCTTCCTGATACTGCTCGTCCGTCAGAAACGCGATGTCGGTCCAGCCATGGCCCATTTCGTCCATGGTGCGGCTGCCCCAGCCAATCCACGCCGTGGGATCCGGGTTGTGCTTGTTGCTGGCCGTGTTGTCGTGCCAAGAAACCGTGTGGAGGATTGTCCCGGCCGGGAAGAGATGCGGTGTCTTGTACTTGTAGGTGATCTGCCAGTTCTGCTCGTAGTGGGTCGCGTCGGTGAGCACTTCGCGTCGCCCATCCGGGTGAATCGCTTCGAGCGTCATCCGCGAGCCCCGGAAGTGCATGTGCGGCTGGAAGCTGACGATGAGCGCGGGCTTGGGCAGCGGCCAGAAGCGATCGTGCCGGGCGACCGTGTTGGGCGGAATACTCAAGAAAGCCGCCGCGTGAAGCGGATTCTCCGCAATCAGCGCCCCGGTTGGCATTGACGGCTCGTCGATCGACAACTTGTGGCCGGCTCGCAGCAACAGATCCTCGATCCGTTCTCGGTTGAGCACCCAGTCGTTGCCCACGCCCGTGCGGATGCGGTGCGACGTGACGACGTACTTCGGGACGACGCCCTTGGGGTAGAACTTGATGCCGACCTTTTGGCGGTCGAAGGTTTCCTCACCGTACGGGTGGTAGTGCGACTCGAAACGGAAGAGCGAGCCCTTCTTCAGGATCTTCGTCGTGCCGTCCGGAAAGACGTCCGCATCGTTGCCGGCACCGTACTCGATGAGGTCCATGCTGTTGCCGACGTTCGAGCCCATGCCGAGCCCAAGGGCTTCGCGATCAACCCCTTCGGGCAGATCAACGTACACGTGCGCGTGGTGGACGGCACGCTTGGCGTCCGGAATGATCTGGACCCACTTGACGTAGCGATCCTCGGTGAGCTTGGGATCGACAATCTCTTCGGGAATGAAGTCAGGACCATCGGCTGGAATCCGGAAGCCCTTTTCCATCCGCACCACGAGATCCGGTTCACCGTACGTCCACTCGGAATTCGTGGTGAACGTCCTCGGTGGTGGCGCGTCTTCGGGACGTCCCTCGGGCCCTCCGCTATCGACCCACGAGGCGATGGTAGTGATCTCGGCATCGGAAAGAGACGGATCGGCGATGTATTCGCCGATGCTGCGATCGATGTGCCATGGCGGCATCTCGCGGCTGGTCACTTTCTGCCGGATCGACCGAGCCCAGGGCCGGACCTCTTGAATGGTCATCAGCGACATGGGGGCTGACGTGCCGGGGTGGTGACACTGCTGGCAAGACCGCTGCAGGATCGGGAGCACGTCTCGGGTGAAGGTGGGGGTTGGCCGACCGGTGGACGCCGGATTGCCGCTCTGTGCCTGGGAAACCGTTCCAGACGACACCAGGAACGCTACGGCGATCGCCAACCCCGAGAATTCTGTAACCTTCGCGACGGGGACCATTCGGCCTCCTCGTGTTGCGCTTGGGGAAGTACGGAGATACTTTACACCCGGCCGACCATGAGCGCGCAAAGAAGGGGGGGTCAGAGACGTCGTTTTCTTGTCGTGTTCGTTCTCGGCTGTTGTTTGCTAGCGGGTCTGCACGATCCACCGCTCGTGGCTCAGCGCAATCAGCCGATTTATCCAGCCTATGACGGCTACCTGAAAAATCCTGACGGCAGCTACACGTTGGCATTTGCGTACTTCAGCCACAACGCCGAGGTAGTGACGGTGCCTCCCGGCCCGGACAACTCCTTCACGCCGTCGCCGGTGGATCGGCAGCAGCCCACGATTTTCAAACCTGGGCACTGGCGTTTTCAGTGCGTCATGGTCGTGGGCCCCGACTTCGACGGCAAGATGATCTGGAAGCTCGGCTACGGCGGGACGACTACCGGGACGAGCGAGCGCATGCTGCAATCGAACTGGAACCTGGTCGAGGGGGCGCCAGATCTATCGCGCCTCGATTACGCCAAGGTCCCACGCGGAGTCTGCCTCAATCGTGCGCCAACTGTTCGCCTGCTGGGAAAGACGGCGCGCAAAGGCGAGGTGTCGATCGAGGCGAGCGTCGGGGAGGAACTTCATTTGTTTGGCAGCGTGGCCGACGAGGGCCTGCCACGTGCGGGCACACTGATCGTCGGGTGGAAGTCCGTCAAAGGGCCGGGAGCCGTAACGTTCTCGAGCCCCACTGAGCCCCGCACCAAGGCCTCGTTCCCGGCACCGGGGATCTACGAGCTCGAGCTCTCGGCCACCGACTCCGAACTGTCATCGACGCTGCGCGTGATCGTCACGGTCACGTAGGGCGGCCCAGCATTTCAGGGCCGATTCAGCCCTCCGCGTTTGGGACTTCCGCCTGACCAGCCTCCGCCAAGGCTACGGCGGTCCGCCGAAGCGCTTGCGCGAAGGCGGAAGGCGGAAGCCACAGGATTCTGTTTGGCCACAGGATACTGTTGGGCACTCGTGGCTTCCGGCTTTAGCCGGAAGATCGGCGGGCCATCATTTTTCATGGGCCGATGCAAGCGCAGCGGAGTGTGTTACAACGAGGGTCGCATGCGGTCTATTCCACGTTCAATCATCGCCGCTGCCGCGGTGTGGATCGCGGCGCTCAGCAGCGCCTTAGTTTCTGCCACCGATCCCTCCGGACTCGTTCAGCCTCCGGCCAACCAGACAGCTGGCGGTCCAACCGCCAAGCCCGAGGAGGGCATCCCGATCGCAGATGCGACCGTCGTCAAGGCGTGTGGCTCCTGCCACAAGCCCGACGAGAAGCAGCAGCTGACGCGGATCTCCTTTCAGCGCAATACGCCCGAAGGCTGGCAGACGACGATTCAGCGCATGGCGGCCTTGAACGGCTTGCAAATCGACCCGCAGACGGCTCGGCATGTCGTGCGGTACCTGTCCAACAATCTCGGATTGGCGCCCGAGGAAGCCAAGCCTGCCGCGTTCGAAGTGGAGCGCAGGACTCCTGACTATAGGTACACGGCCAACGCTGATGCCGAAGGCGTCTGCACGAAGTGCCATTCGATGGGTCGGGTCATCTCGCAGCGCCGGACGCGCGAAGAATGGAACCTGCTGATTGCGATGCACCGCGGTTGGTATCCGCTTGTCGACAATCAGGCGTTCCGACGCGGAGGCCCGGCGCCGCGCGATCCGTCGACCGATGGTCGACCGCCCGATCTGCGTCATCCGGTAGAGAAAGCGGTTGATCACCTGGCGCGGGCATTCCCGCTCAAGACGTCGGACTGGAGTGCGTGGTCCGCGACCATGCGGCCGCCACGACTTGAAGGCGCCTGGGCGGTCACCGGGCGCGAGGCCGGAAGAGGTCCTGTTTACGGCTACGTCAACATCAAAGCGTCGCCGTCGGCACCCGATGAGTTCACCACTGACATCACGCTCGTCTACGCTCGGACAGGGGAGCGCGTCTCACGGACCGGCCAGGCGATTGTGTATACGGGCTTTCAGTGGCGCGGTCGGTCGGCGGAGGCCGGGAACGAGGACAGCGGGTTGCGGGAGGTGATGTTCGTCGATCGCGATTGGCGAGCGATCGAGGGCCGATGGTTTGCCGGCGGCTATGACGAGCTCGGCTTGGACGTCAGACTCGAACGCGTTGGCGGCGAAACCAGGGTGCAGGGCACCGATCGAACAGCGTTGCGCATTGGAACGTCCGACCAGCAGGTGAAGATCTACGGCGCCAACCTCCCACCGACTCTTCAAGCGAGGGATGTCGATCTGGGGCCCGGCGTCACGGTGAAGGCGATCGCCAATGCCTCGGCCACTGAGGTAACGATTACAGTGGACGTTGCGGGCTCCGCAGCCGCTGGCGCTCGCGACCTGTTCGTGGCGGGCGCGTCGCGACCAAGAGCGCTGGCCATCTTCGACAGCGTCGATGCCCTCAAAGTCACGCCCGAATGGGCGATGGCCCGGGTTGGTGGCGAGACTTTCCCGAAAGCGCTGGCGCAGTTCGAGGCACGGGCGTTCGACAACGGTGCCGACGGCAAGCCCGACACCCCTGATGATATCGACCTCGGCCTTGTCGGCGCGCGCTGGAGCCTCGACGAGTTTGCCGCGACCTACGATGACGATGACATCAAGTATGTGGGGGAGATCGATCCGTGGTCGGGGCGCTTTACGCCCAGCGTGGACGGCCCGAATCCGTCGCGGCGGGGGAGCCGCAACAATATCGGCGACGTCTATGCAGTGGCGACGTTCACGCCAGAGGGCGGGGATCCAAAGACCGCCAAGCCGCTCCGCGCACGGGCCCATCTGCTGGTCACCGTGCCGCTGTATATGCGGTTCGAGCCCACTGGAGGCCGCCAATGAGCGTGCTGGCGCGGCGCGAAGCGCACGCCTTCGAAGCTGCCGGGCAACGATTCCTGTATCTCGTGCCGAGCGCGGCGGTGTTTGCAGTGGACGAGTGCTCGCAGGCGGTGCTCGATCGCCTGGACACGACCACGCTCCAGGAAGACACGCTGATCGGTGACTTGTCGTCGAGATTTGCCCGCGCTGAAATCAGTGGCACCATCGCGGAGCTTCGCAGGGTCAGGGCGATCGGCGAGTCAGCGACGCCAGCCAGGACGCCCAAGATTGTGCCGCTCACGCCGGTCCCGTTGCAGACGCTGGTCGTGAATGTCACTAATCAGTGCAACCTGGCCTGCACCTATTGCTACGAGTACGGCGAGGACAAGATCGTCGACACGGAAAACGGCCAGCAGCCCAAGTTCATGAGCGAACAGACGGCGCGAGAGAGCGTCGAGTTCATGCTGCGCGAGTCGAAGGACAATCCGACCGCTCACATGACGTTTTTCGGGGGCGAAACCCTGATGAACTTTCCGGTCCTCCAATCGACCGTTGCTTATGCTCGCCGACGCGCCGCCGAGGTCGGCAAGCAGGTGGATTTCAGCCTGACGACCAATGCCACGCTGCTGCGCCCGGACGTCATCGACTTCCTGGCCGACAACCGGATCGGCGTCACGATCTCGATCGATGGTCCCGAAGATCTGCAGGACAAGTTCCGTGTGTTCAAGAACGGCCGGGGGAGCTACGACGTCGCCGCTCCGAAAATCAAGGCGCTCTTGGCAAGGCACCGAACGCGTCCGATTGGGGCGCGAGTCACGCTGACCCGACAGACGCTCGACATCGCTCGCATCTATCGCCACCTGGCCGATGAGATGGGGTTCTGGGAAGTCGGTTTTGCGCCGGTCACGACGGCGGCCAAGCGTGAGTACGCCATCAGTGACGAGGGATTCGATGAGCTGTTGGGGCAATTCAAGGCCTTGGCCCTCGAGTATCGCGATGCCGCGCTCGAGAATCGCCATCACGGGTTCTCGAACGTTCGAGAGACGCTTCAGGAGCTGCACCAGGGTCACGCCAAGGCTTATCCATGTGGTGCCGGCATTGGTCTGATGGGCGTCGCGACCGATGGCGACGTGGCGCTGTGTCACCGATTCGCAGGATCGGATAGTCACCGCCTCGGGACCGTGCGCGACGGCATCAGTTGGGAACGGCAGCAGGTGTTTCTCGACTCGCATCACGTTGCCGAAAAGACCGATTGCCGGACGTGCTGGGCGCGACCGATTTGTGCGGGCGGCTGTTATCACGAAGCCAATACGCGCTACGGTTCGACGACGGCGCCAAACCTCCACTATTGCGAGTGGATCCGCGGCTGGACGCATGTCTGTCTCGAGATTTACGGTGAAATCGCGGTGAAGAACCCGGCGTTCCTCGCGCAGTTCGATGAGGAGGCGGGGGAGCCGGTGTCATAGTGTTCGAAACCGTAACTTCCGCCTTAAGGCGGAAGCCACGGAACGGAAAACAGCCACGAACGAAACATGGAAACGATCGCCACGAAGAACACGAAGTCACGAAGCCATACGATGCAAGATCCGAAAACCCTTCGTGTCTTCGTGCCCTTCGTGGCTACCGTGATGCCTCCGTCTTCCGCTAAGGGGATACGGGTGCTTCCGTGCTTCCGTGCCTCGTACGTTAGAGGGTAGTCCCCATGAAACACCTCAAAGCCATCAACCGCAAAGCATCGCGCATGGAAGAAGCGACCAAAGATGTGGTCGCACTCCAGCAAGGCGGGCCGCCGCAACAGCCGCAGGAGCCGCACATTCCGATTGGCTGCTCGCTGGTCTTCGCCCCGGGATGGGAGGCGGATCGCAATGGCGGCACGGCTGGCTTGTGTCAACCGGTTGAGCGCGATCTGTTCGACTGTCACATGGGGTGCTTCTGGCCGGCACAGGTGCCGGACCAGTTGAATCACGCGCCCGACTGGACGGCGAAATGCGCCGCGGCGCAAAAGGACTGGCGCAAGATCGATTTGATCTTCCCGGACAAGAAGTAATGACAAGGCAGCACACCGCGGCCGCGCTCGTCTTCGCGTTCGCCCTTGCCAGTCTCGGTCCCTCCAGCCCGCAGGCGGCGCAGCGCTTTGGACGAGGCACGTCGCAGAACGGCGGAAACCACCTGCTCTACATCGGCACGTATGCGGGTAACGTCCAGATCTTCGACGAGGCGACCGAGCGTCAGATTGGCGAGATCAAGCTGCAAACCGGGATTCCTCGTTCGCTGATCCTGTCGTTCGACCGGAAGAAATTCTACGTCCTCGATTCGACGCTCGAGAAGATCGAGATCGTCGACATCGCCTCGCGCAGCACCCTGAGTACGTTCACATTCAGCAGCGGCAACAAGAAGACACGTATCCGCAGCATGCAGGTCGATCCGCTCGAGCGGTTCATGATCCTGCTCACACGCAGTGCGACCAAGCTCGTCGACCGCTGGGAGATCAGCGATGTCGCGCTCGAACTGTATGACTTGCGCGAGAAGAAGATCACGCGAACCATCCCCTGGCCCGGCGGCGAGGTGCGCGAGAACGTCAACATTCGATTCTCGCCGGACGGTAAGCTCCTGTACTTCTTCGGCGACGACATCCTGATCGTCGAGACCGAGAAATTCACCGAGGTCGATACTTGGGCGCTGAGTCGGCCGATCGAGCAGGGGCTGGGCCGTGTCAGCTTTGGCGCCGTCGATGACGTCAACGACGACCCCGGCTACTTCACCGGCCTGTTCTCGGTGCAGGACCCAGTGCAGAACCGGCGCATCATGGGCATCGGACGCGTGAACCTGGTGGGCAAGAGTGTCGAGTTTCACCCCGTGGGCCCTGCCGAGGGCGTCGGATTCGCGATGGCGCCCGACCGCAAGCGCGGCTACGGGCTGCTTCAACAGATTGGGCGCTATGAGTTCTGGACCTTCGACCTCGAGCAGAAGAAGCTGTTGAATCGGACGATGTTCGACGGCCGGCCTCGCATGGCGTTGCGAGTGTCATCGAACGGGCGGCTTTTGTATGTGTTCCAGGCGGGCGCCACCATCGACGTTTACGAAGCCTCGACGTTCAAATACCTGCGCACGATCGAGATGACTGCCGACCAGACGACCAATTTGTTCGTCCTGCCGCGGCCTGGTGGGACGACGGACACTGGGAGTTCGCTAGCTGCCAAGGAAGGCAACGCACAAGCCTCAGAGACACCGAGCCACAGAGTTACAGGAAAGTTACGTGAAGTCTCTGAGTCTCGGTGACTCTGAGGCTTTTCCGTGCTTCCGTGACCGTTCTGCGCGCAGTGACCGTAGGCCGTAGGCCGTGGGCCGAACCCACCCAACCCAGAACCAATTCGGCCCGTCTAACGTATCGACATTTAATCCAGGCCAGCGCCTGCCACTCGTGCGGCAGGTGTGCGGTCCTTTAAACCTCGGGGAGGTTGGTTGTGTCCTTGTTGAAGCGAATTTTCGGCGGAAAATCCAACGAACCGGTCCAGCGCACCCGCGTCTGTGTCGAATGCGGCATGCCGGTGGCCGACCATAAGGACTGGTGCTCGATTTACCGCGGCCAACGGGAAATGGAGCTTCGGGCCGCCTCGAAATAGTCCTCTGAGCACCCCGCAGGCGGATTAGGTCACAATGCGGGGGTGCTCGACCCTGAGCTTCGTCGGGTCTTCAACTACCTGACGCCGTATTGGCGTCGGTTGTCGCTGGTCTTCGGTATCAGCCTCATCAGCACGGCGACCACGCTCGCCGTGCCCTTCCTTTCAAAGGATCTCATCGACCAGGCCCTCGTAGGCCGCGACCTCGCGGCGCTGCGCCGCATTGTCTGGTGGTTTGCGGGGCTCGGCCTGATCGGCTTTGTGTTGAACGTCATCAGTGGCCTGCGCTACACGCGCGTCTCGGCCGACATCCTGTTCGATATGCGGTTGGCGATGTACGAGCACCTGCAACGGCTCTCGCCGCGCTTCTATGCCCGTACTCGCCTGGGTGATGTCATCGCCCGCATCAACGGCGACATCGGAGAAATTCAGCGTGTCGCTGCAGAGGCCGCGCTGGCCTGGGTTGGCAACGTTCTGTTCCTGATCGGCAGCCTCGTGATGATGTTCTGGCTCGACTGGCGGCTGTCACTGGTAGGGCTGGCGCTGATGCCGGCCAGCATCTGGGCGCTCGTCCACTACCGTCGTCGACTCGAAACGCGCGTCGGTCAACTCCGTCAACGGAGCGCCGACATTGGAAGTTTTCTTATTGAGACGCTGCAGGCGAACGCGCTGGTCGTGACCTCGAACGCTCAAGACCGCGAGGTGTCACACTTTCGTCGTCTCAACGACGCGTTCGTGTCGTCCGTCATGGGCATGCAGCGGATCACATACTTTGCAGGGGGGTTACCAGGAACACTGCTCTCGGTCGGCACCGCCGTGGTCTTCTTGTATGGCGGCAGCCGCGTGATTGAAGGCACATTGACGCTGGGGACGCTGGGGGCATTTCTCGCCTACCAGATGCGAGTCTTCGCACCGGCACAGGCGCTCATGGGACTGTATGCGAGCCTGGCCACGGCTCGGGTGTCGTGGCGTCGCGTGCTCGAAATTCTCGATGCGCCCGCAGATGTCGTCGAATCAGCGCGACCCGTGGTGCTGGGCCATGCGCGCGGGCGGATTGCCTTCGAGGCCGTGACGTTGCGCACCGAGCGTGGCGTGCAGGTATTGGAGGAAGTCAGCTTCTCGGTTGAGCCTGGCCAATCACTGGCGTTGGTCGGCGCGAGCGGGAGCGGCAAATCGACGATTGCCGCGCTCGCGACGAGGCTCCTGGATCCCGATAGCGGAGTGGTCCGGCTGGATGGGCATGACCTGCGCACCCTCACCCTCCCCGAAGTCCGTCGCCACGTCGTGCTCGTCGAACAGGAGCCCGTTCTGCTGCACGCGACGCTGGCAGAAAACATCTGCTACGTGCGGCCGGACGCGACAGACCAGGAGGTGCGAGGGGCCGCGGAATCGGCCGGGCTGACACCGTTCATCGAGTCCCTTCCGAACGGCTACGAGACAGTGGTCGGGGAACGCGGCCTGGCGCTCTCGGCTGGCGAGCGTCAACGGGTCGCGCTGGCCAGGGCATTCCTCGCGAACCCAACCGTTCTCGTCATGGACGAACCAACCGCCGCTCTCGATCCGATCTCGGAGCGCCTGGTGACCGAAGGCTATCGGCGCGTGATGCGCGACCGTACCACCATTCTCATCACACATCGGCGCGACCTCGCGATGCAGGCGGATCGGGTTGTGATGCTGGATGGCGCTCGCGTCGCGGAAACCGGGCCTCCCGCGCAGCTGGCGCAACGGGGTGGAGCCTTTGCGCGGCTGTTCGACCTCGAGCGGCTGGCGATCTCCGCGACTCAATGACTTCGATTCTCCTGTCCACCCGCGCGGCAACCGTCTGGCTGCGCAGCTTCCTCGTGGGCGGTGTGGTTTTCACGAGCGTCGGCTGCGATCCCGGTGCTCGCCAACGAGTGGCCGCGCTCGAAGAGGAAGTCACGCAATTGAAGCAGGCGTTGGGCGAGCAACGGCAGGGACTGGAGACCGAGCGTCAGACGCTGCAGGCATTCATGGATGCCGCCGACGCGGTTACGTTGAAGCCGACGGATCAGGGTTTCGATGCCCTCTGGCACGACCTTGGAGTCTTCGCCGTGGAACTGCCCATCGTGACTCCGACCGAGAAGGGAAGCCGGGTGACGTTGCGCATCGGCAACATGACCGCCGGCGCCGTGAACAACGTCGAGGCCAAAGTCGAGTGGGGGACAAATCCGAAGGCGCCGCCCCCGCGATCCGAGCGCATGCCTCTCGCTCGCCTCGTGCCGCAAGGAGGATGGTCGGAGACCAGCCTCGACCTCGACGGTGTGCCGCCCGACCGCCTCGGATTCGTGCGCCTGTCCGAGGTCACCATCGGATCGGTGTCGCTTCGTCAGCCCGCCGGCCGGACGGCGCGGTAGCTTCGCCCTATCCCGTTCCGCGAAGCGGCCCTTCCGCGAAGCGGCCTTCCGCCGAAGGCGGCCTATTGCGTTAGACTCGGGCAATGCGAACGACGCTGACGGTGGTAGCACTCGCGGGGATGTGCCTCGCGACGAGCGGGGAGTTGACGCTGGGAGCGTCTCAGCAGAGTGGAGCACCGGCAGCCGCGGCAGCCAAGGCCGATGATCCTGTTCGCCCCCTGGTCAGTCGCCTCGACTTGGAGCGCTACAAGGCCACCGTCAAAGGCCTCACGCAGTTTGGCGACCGCCGTCAGGGGACCGAGCGCAATCGGAAGGCCGTCGATTGGATTGAGGCGCAGTTGAAGAGTTACGGGTGCCCGACCGATCGACTCAAGTATGAGTACAACCCTCCGCCACCCAAAGGGGGCGGTGGGGGAGGTGGAGGCCGCGGTCCCCAGACGCCGCCGGATCCAGTTATCGCGAGCGGGGAAGTGCGTTCCGGTCCGGGCGGCTCGCGATACCGCGGGACGACGAGACGAACGGGCGTGAACAACGATCCGAACGCGCAGCCCGACGAGAAGCTTCGTGAACTGAACCGCGAGCCGGCCACCAACGGGCCGCGCGAACAGGTCTATTGCACCAAGGTCGGCACCACCACTCCAAACGAGATGTACATCGTCGGGGCCCACATGGACGGCCATGGCTGGGGCGCAGCGGCCAACGACAACGGGTCGGGCACGGCGCTCGTGATGGAACTGGCGCGCATCTTCAGCCTGCCCGACGTCCAGACCGAGCGAACGATTCGATTCGCGCTCTGGAACAACGAGGAAACCGGTCTCAACGGCGCTCGCGCGTACGTCGAACAGCGCGCGCCGCTGCAGGGCAAGGAGGATCCGCCGGCATCCGGACGCTACCCCGAGCCGCGGTGGCTGGCGATGATCCAGCACGACATGATGATGTGGGATCACGGCATGCCGCGCGCTGACGGCACCTGGAACCCCGAGCAGCGACCCGAAGCCGACGTGAATATCGAATTCCAGTCCACGGCAAAGCGTGCGGACGAGGCGATGAAGCTCGCGTTCTTCTTCCGCGACGCCAACGAGAAGTACGCGACGGACTATCCCGCTGCCGTTGGCAGCCACATGACCAACACCGACTCCACACCCTTCATGGACATCGTCCCCGCCATCAGCCTGAGGGAGAACGAGCGGGGCATGCACACCGGCGCCGGGTGGAATCCGACATGGCATCAGCCGATCGACGTCTACGAGACTTTCTCGGACAAGGACTTTCGACTTGGGCTGAACGCCGCGCAAACGACGCTTGCTGCCGTGGCGCAGTTGGCGGGGGCCAAAACGAAATAGGGTTCCAAGGTTCCAAGGTTCCAAGGTTCAAGTGTGCAGGGACGAAGACCTTGGACAGCCGCTGACCAGGACTCCTGAACCTTGGAACCAGAACCCTGGAACCCTGGAACCTTGGAACTTTGGAACCTTGATTTGGCTTCCCTCGCCCCCAGAACCGGGCGAGGCGTGCGTGTCGCCGTCATCGACAGCGGCGTGCACGCCACGCATTCTCACGTTCAAGGCGTGGCTGGCGGAATCGGCATCGACGCGTCGGGTGCGATTCACGACGACTGTGTCGATCGCCTTGGGCACGGCACAGCGGTCGCCGCGGTCATTCGAGAAAAGGCGCCATCCGCCGACATTTTCGCGATCAAGGTTTTCGAGCGTGAGCTTCGTACGACCGGCGACGCACTGGTCGCGGCGCTGCGCTGGGCGCGGCAGAACGGGGCACGCCTTGCCAACTTGAGCCTGGGAACGACGAACACGTCACATGAAGCGGCACTCGCGGAGGAACTCGAAGCCGCTCGCACGTCCGGGATGGTCGTCGTTGCCGGGGCTCCTCAACCCGATGCGCGCTGGCTGCCTGGCAGCCTTCGACTCGCAATTGCGGTCGAGGCCGACATGACCATGTCGCGGGATCGCTGCGAGGTCATGAGTGCGGACGAGGGCCGCGTCCGGATGCGCGCCTCGGGCTACCCGCGCCCGATTCCGGGAGTGCCGCCAGAACGCAATCTCAAGGGGGTGAGCTTCGCGGTGGCCAATGCCACCGGGTTTCTGGCGCTATTGTTCGAAGGCCAGGCCGATGGAACGGACATCCGAGCCGCTTTGGGGAGCGTCAGCTCGACCTCGCCGTCGGGATAGATCGCCTTCATTCGCGTTCCGACGATCTCCAACGCCGACGGGACGCCCATATAGGCCCACGCGAGCATCCCGGTATCGATCGTGACGACGCGACCGCCGTACCGCGTGACGATGCGGCGATCATTTGTTGGCGTGTGACCGACGACAATCCGCGCCAGCTTCATCCGATCGAGAAACGCCGTCACCTGGGCATTAGTGGCGGCCTCGTCCCACATCGCATACCCGCGGAACCAGAGCGGGCCCTCGGTGTCGAGGAGGCTCCACTTCGGGATTTCCAGAATGCTCTGTGATTCCCGTAAAGTCGGGGTGTCGAGTGATGGAGGCTCCTTCCCGGCTTCTTTGGCTGCGACGAGCGCCCGGGTCGCAGCCTGCAACTCGAAAACCGAAACGGCGTAGACTTCCCCAAGGCCGAAAAAGCTCAAGCCCAATCGGCGGTCCGCGAGGCGCTTGCGATGCTCATCGAGACGGCGCAGTTCATCGCGGACACGATCGTTGACCTCGTCAATCGATTTGGGTGCGGGACGGGATGGATTGAGGCCCGCGTGCATGAACAACGTGTCACTGACTATCGTCGCGATGTCCTTGCTCCTGATCCACTTGCCATAGAGGCCATCCGGACCCATCGCCTCGCGGTACTCCAGGCACCCCCTCGGGTGGGCGGTCATGAACGCTTCGCGTGTCAGCGCGTACACCGGCGGCGGTGGGGAGGCGACGTCGGCCCGTTCTCGAACCACCCGTTCGTATTGCTTCCACGCCTCTTCGCGCCGTGCTTCGGACTTGTCGGTCGCAAACGTCGCGTAGATCTCCGGCGTGACGTCGCGCCAGTCGCCCATCGCATTCATGATTTCGTGATTTCCCGCAAGGACGATGGCCTGGCCTCCGGCAGCCTTGGCGTCCTTCTCGATCTGCATCAGCAGGTCCATCACCTTGCGGACATCGGTCCCGCGATCGGTGAAGTCGCCAGTTTGGACGAGCACGGTGCCTCCGCCCGTCCACTGCAACTGGTCGTTGACGAGCCCCGTGCGCTTGAGAATCGTGGTGAGCCCGTCATATGAGCCGTGGATGTCACCGATAGCGATGAGTCGAGCGGGGGACTGCGCGGCGTCGAGCGGAGCGAGCGCGAGGATAAGGACGAGAAGGCACAAACGGTTGCACGTTGAGGACGTCACACCAAATAGCTTAGACCGTTTCGGTCAACCCTCTCGCTTGCATCCCGGCCCCCGGCCTCGCCTCATCCTTTCGTAGGCCGCTCCGAGGATTTTTATTACAATCCGATGCCCGTGTCCTCTGACTCGTCACGCAACCGCCGGCCACTGCGGCGTCGTCAATTTCTTCGACAAGCGACACTGGTGGGAGCCGCCGCATTCTCGGTGCCGCTCGAGGCTTGGGTCGCTCGGTCAGGATCGGCCCCCAGGCCCGCGGACGGATATGGCCCTCTGGCACCAGTGAAGGACGAAGCCACAGGGCTTCCGTTGTTGGAGCTGCCACGCGGATTTCGTTACGTCAGCTTCGGGTGGACGGGCGATGAGCTGGTAGATGGTGGACGCACCCCCGGCGCTCACGACGGTATGGCGGCGTTCGCCTGGCGCCCCGGTCGCGTGCGGTTGATCCGCAATCACGAAGTCGTGCGCGGCCCCTCGCCCGGACCAGCGGCTCTGACCTACGATCCAGCCGCGGGCGGTGGAACGACCACGCTCGAGTTCGACGTGAACGACGCTGCGTGGGTCAGCGGGCGGCTGAGCCTCGGTGGCACGGTCCGCAATTGTGCCGGCGGTCCGACTCCATGGCGTACCTGGCTCACCTGCGAAGAGTCCATCGTCCAGCCAGGGGCGGACCAGCCTTTTGCACGAAGACACGGCTACATCTTTGAAGTCCCGTTGGACGGCGCGCCAACGTGCGAGCCGATCGTCGCCATGGGGCGGTTCGTGCACGAGGCTGTGGCGATTGATCCGGCAACTGGGATCGTGTACGAGACGGAAGACGCACGACGGGCTGGTCTGTACCGTTTCCTCCCCAAGAATCGCGAGAACCTCGCGCAGGGCGGCGCACTCGAAATGCTGGCCATGGCCGGTAAGCCGCGGTTCGACACCAGGAAGTCGCAGCCCGCGGGCGTGACCTATCCCATCTCCTGGCTGCCCATCGAGCAGCCCGACCGTGCACACGCGACCGAACGCGCTGAGGGAGGCGGGGTCTTCGAACAAGGTTGGGAACGCGGTGGTGCGGTATTCGCAAGGCTCGAAGGCGCGTGGTACGGCGGTGGCAAGGTGTACGTCACGGCAACGAGCGGGGGCGACGCCGACATGGGGCAGGTATGGGAGCTGGATGTGAGCAAGCAGACGATCCGGCTGCTCTACGAATCGCCCAACGCCGGTGTACTCAACATGCCAGACAACATCTGCGTCAGCCCGCGTGGCGGGCTCGTACTGTGTGAAGACGGGACGCAGAGCCCCTGCGTGCGCGGGTTGACGACCGACGGACATTTGTTCACGTTCGCACGGAACAACGTGCTGCTGGCGGGCGAGACGCGCGGTATCACCGGAGACTTTCGTTCGAGCGAATTTGCCGGGGCGACCTACAGTCCCGATGGCAAGTGGCTGTTCCTGAACATTCAGAGTCCCGGCATCACGCTCGCGATCACGGGGCCCTGGGCCGACGGCCTCCTCTAGCCGCGGTGCAACATGTGGCTTCCGCCTTTAGAGCTTGTGAATGAATCGATCGCGTGGCTTCCGGCTTTAGCCGGAAGATCAATGCCCGCGCCCAACTTCCGCCTGAAGGCGGAAGCCACGAGATGATAAATTCACAGGCTCTTTAGGCGGAAGGACCAATGACGCTTGACAAGCCCGCCCTATCGCAGGGCCTGGCATGGCCACTGAAGAGCCGATCATGACATCAGTCATCCCGCCTGTATGGGCCGAGTGCGTTTTGCGTCTGGTCGTGCGGCACGACCACTTCGCCGACGTCGGCGGCGACCTTCTCGAAACGTATCGCGACACGATTCATCTCCACCCGAGGGCGCCGGTGCGCCGACCGGTGGTACGTCGGGCAGGTGGCAGAATTCGTCTGGCTTGCCGCACGCCCGTGGACCATTCTCTTCAGCGTGATGTTCGTGAGTCGGACGGCTATTGACTGGTTGGCGCCGACTGATGACTTTACTGGGCGAGCGGCCGCGACGACGGGCGTTGCCTCGACCATCGTGGCTGGCGCTGCGTTGCACGCGGCGGTCCGATGTCGGTCCATCGCGTCGGGGATTTTTGCAGCGGTTACGTGCGTTGCGCTCGCCGCGCCGTTCAGCATGGCTGGCGTCGTGATCCTGCTCGGTATCTGGCACGATGCCGCCACGCTCGCTGCGATTCGTCACAGTGGCGGACTCTTCGAAGCGCTGACGCTACCGTTCCTGATGG
The DNA here is from genome assembly GCA_963802675.1 of uncultured Acidobacteriota bacterium. GTDB lineage: Bacteria > Acidobacteriota > Vicinamibacteria > Vicinamibacterales > UBA2999 > JACCSI01. Next base: position 16,110 of record CAWDJL010000008.1, on the reverse strand, counting down.
CAATACCCGCCGTGGTCATCGGCAGCATCGGTGGCCTCGGCGCTGCTGGCGCGAGCGCGGTCTGGGACCGCTGGCATCACACGACACACTGAACGAACAAGCCGAGCCTACTGAAGCAGTTTCATCTGGCGGGGCGTGTCCGTCAGTCGATTACCGCTGCCAGTTGCGCCTTGGCGAATGGTCCAACCTGCGTGCCGTCTCCGTACCACGCGTCCGATTGATCAGCGATTGCCGGGAGAGGAACGTCTCCCGTTCGACAGGCGGCGACAACAGCGCCCGATAGAGCAGCGCACAGGCGGCTCGATTCGCGCTGGACAATGTGGAACGTTTGCTTCGCACCCTGTGGGGACGCGGGCAGTACCACTGCCTGTTCTTTCGCGTCGATGGACGACTCGAAGTCCGGCTCTACCTCGACTGGAAGGTCCAGCACGTTTCAACGTGTCACGATCTTAACGACGCGGTTGCGCAAGCCAACACGCTCCTTGCTGAGACGCTACCAACGTGACGGAGACTCATCAAGAATCCCTTCGCGCACGGCGGGCGTTTGGCTCAACGACGGCAAACACAAAAGGCTTCGGAACACCCACAAACCGGCTCACAGTCGAAACACGACGTTTGGCAGTCGCGTTTTCAGGGCAAGATTTCCAGGGCGGCGGGTTCAATGCGAATGGACACCTCCGCGTTGGGTGACACAGTCAGCACTTCATCATCGACATGAATCTCCTCCCAGCCGCGGAGATCGACACGTCGCACATGCCGCGCCCCGAGCGAAACGCTGGCCTTCTTTCCTCCGAGAAGCTGTTTCAAGTAATCGGTGAGTGCTTCGCGATCTTTCTCTGTCGCTGTGACGACGGTCAGGAGCCCATCCGAAGGACTCGCCTCGTGTGAGAGTTCGAGGTTTGGTCCGATCGATCGAATATTGAGAATTTCCACGAGCAGGAAATCGTCACTGGTTACGATTCCGTCGAGGGCGAGTGCCGTGGGTCGCGGCCGTAGCTGCGATAGAACCGCGCAATACTTGGCGATTGCCTGCTCGAGTTTCGATTCGGTCGAGTCTTGTTCATCGGCCGGCTTGACCTCCATTGCACTGATTCCCGCAGGGATGAATCCAGCGCCGACCCCTTCTACAAATCGGCTCTCGCCCCAATCACCAGCGACGACGCCGACGTCGAATGGTTGAGGATCGTGAGTGCGCCAGCGTCGGCAGGCATCCTCAAGCGAGGAGTGGGTGCCAACGCTTCTCGCAATGTTGTTGGCTGTCCCCGTTGGCAAAATCGCCAACGGAGTACCTTGTCCGGCCAGCACGCGCGCGACGGCCGAGACGGACCCATCACCGCCTGCCGCCACGACCAGGTCGGAGGGCGTCGCCAGCAGTTGCCGAAGATCGGCCTCGTCTTCCACAACTAGCACAACCGTGTGACCCTGCCGCTCGAGTGTCTTGCGGATAGAGTTCAGCGATTCGCCTTCTCCCGCGTCCTGATTATAGAAGAGCGAAATTCTCACGCAACTCCTGCTACAAGAACTGCGCCGGTCAGCCCTTCCATAGTCGGCAATTGTCAGCTGAGTTGGCGCGGTCCGGGCTGACCAGGTCTGCTGTCAGTCCTGGCTCGCACTCTGGACCTTGATGAGGGAGGGTTTTCGAATGCCCGGACGTGTGATTCGCTGACGACCCGTGGGATGTTGTTCCCTCTTGAATGGTCGGAGCTTGACTGGTCGGCCAGTTCTCGATGACTCATAGAGCGCCTGGACGATCCTGACATCCTGAAGACCCTCGTCTCCCGAGGGCTCTGGCGCCCGATCCTTGAGGATGCAGTCAGAAAAGTAGAGCAGCTCAGGAGCGAATTGATCGCGCTTGCCGATCTTCTTTCGCGTGCTCTTGCCGTCAACGGTCAACCGGAACGCCAGACCCTCGGCATATTCGTATGCCGGATCCGCATGAAGGTCCCCCTTCGTCCCGACAATGCGATACGCGGCGACGTCTGATGCGTTGAAGCTGGTAATGAACGTCGCGACACGATCGTTCCCGAACCGAAGTGTCGCGGCAGTTGTTTCGTCAATCTCGGCCAGTGTCGCGACGCCGCTATTGATCGAGATGGCCGATACCTCCGTAGGCTCAGCACGGAACAGAGTTCGCGCGGCGTTGATGCAGTAGACGCCGATGTCATACAGCGTGCCACCGCCATACGCGTGTTTCGTGCGGATGTCTCCTCGCCGCACCTTCATGGAGAAGGATGAGTTGAAGAACTTGAGGTCGCCGAGGTCGCCGCGACGTGCAATGTCGATTGCAGCCAGGTTCAGAGTCTCAAAATGCAGTCGATACGCGATCATCAACTTGACTTGCGCTTCGTCCGCCGCCCTGATCATTTGCCGACATTCCTCACCCGTGACGGCCATTGGCTTCTCGCAAAGCACATGCACCCCGGCGCCCGCCGCTCGAATCGCGTACTCAGCATGCATCGAGTTGGGTAGGGCAATGTAGACGGCATCAACAAGGCGCAGGCACTCGTCGGTACTGGTCGTAGCCGAAGGCGTGCTTCAGCCGATATCGCTTCGCAATCTCCCGACGTTTCGTGCGATCGCCGCTCACGATGGCAACCAGCTTTGAGTTCCGACCCGCATGCGCGAAGGCCGGGATCACGGCGACCTGTGCGATGTGTCCCAGACCGACTACGGCATATCGAATGATTCGAGTAGGAGCCACGAAACCTCCTCAGATACGCATACTGCATAAGGGTGCGCATAGAACCTTTGGGGAGCCGGCTTTTCTCCTGACGCTTGGCCTGGCCTTCGCTATCAAAGACATTGTCGAGTATTCATCGGTTGACAGGTCCGCTTGCGCTCGACGATTCGAGTACTCGGGAGTCTATGAACCGGCGATATAAGGCCCTTGCGGTTGTGTGTCAGGGCGTGGGTCTCGAATCGGTATCGGAGGCGGCTCAGTAGGCGGCGTATCCGGAATCTCATCACCCTGCTTCTCCGGTTCTGGCTCACCCTCCGGATCGGGCTCATCAGAAGGATCGGTTGGCGGGTCGTTTGGGCGGTCAGGCGCTTGAGAGGAAACCGTGCGACGAACGGTGTTTAAGGTCATGCGCTGCCTTACCGACCTCTGCGGCCTCGATCTGCCGCAACCGTCTGCTCGTCTGTCGCGCCGTGAGCCCGCTCGGCTGCCTGCCGGTTGATGCCACCCTCGGCAAGCGTCGAGAGTTTCTTGTCAGCCGCGCCTTCCTCGTCGAGGTTTTGCTGGAGCAATTTGGCTGCGTCGCGGTGGCCCATCGCAGTCGCCCAGGCGACCAGCGTCCCATAGGCCGCGATTTCGTAGTGTTCGACTCGTTGGCCGGCCGCGATCAGAGCGGCATCCATCGTTGTCTCATCGAAATCTTCGCCCATCACGGTGCTGCCTTCTTCGAGAATGCCAGCGATGCCGTCACAGGGCTTCCCTTTGGCGGTTTCGTCCAGCGACGCGAACACCTCTTCAAGCCGAACGATTTGCTGCTGAGTTTCGTCAAGGTGCGACTGCAGCGCCGAGACGAGTTGGGGATTGTTGGCCGATTTGATCATTCTCGGGAGAGCTTTGGTGATTTGCTTTTCGCCGTTGTAGATGTCTTTCAATTCGTCCAGAAATGCGTCGTGCAATGTGCCGGGTGTCTTCTTTGCCATGTATCGACCTCTCGTTGCGGAGGTGCAAGTCGAGTGCCGCGGCATGCTTCGAGTCAACTTCTTGCTTACACGATCGTCGGAGGCTGCTTGTGAAATGGTTTCGGGATCGCCCCTCACGATGGTGCTGATGCTTCTGTTCTCGGGTTTCCTGGTGGGTCAACTGCTTACAGGCTGGCACGAGTACAAGCAGACCCGGCAGAGCATGATCGCCCACCGGTCGCATTCGAGCGCTACCTCACAACCGGTCACATGTGGGAGGCCACCCCCGAAAACTGGAAAGCGAATTCCTAAGGTAACGCGCAGTGCCTACGTGGCTTTAGACAACTGTCACCCATTGCCCGGCAAGATGGTGGCAGGATCGAATCCGGATGCTGGGATCCTCAAGCGATGTCGTGCTCAATCCGCTCAACTACCGCGTCTGACTGCTTAGCTTCGCTCGGTTAACGGGCCGCTCGACAAGCGATCGTCAGTTCTCGACGGTCAGAGACCGTCGGAACAACGTGGGAACGAAAGCGAAACATCACCAGGCTGTTGCGCCAAATCGAAGCCGTTTCCCTCTACACGCCGTGCGTGTCGACCGCGCTTCGCTGGTCGGGCTCAAGTCGATACTGGCTCTTGCGCAGCGTCAGAAAGTTGGTAGCGTCTGGCCCTCGGCGGGTAATCAACTCCTCAAACGCGATATCCATGTAGCTTTTGAAGGGGGAGCCAAATTCTTTGACGCTGCATCCCAAGGCGTACCACAGATCAGCCAGTTCTTCGTCGGTGAAGGTCTTGAGATTGTTGGCGCGCATTTGATAATCCTCCATTGGGTGCGTCGCGGCCCGCGGTACGACGGGGGCAACGCGCGGTGGTCATCTTCTCGGAAGCACTTCGTCATCTGCGCATCACGTTCATCGAACGTTTAATCCGACCAAAAGCACGACATCCCCGTCAGGTTCTCGTGATCGATTAACATTCAGACGGTTGCTGGCGAGCTAAATCGCAGACCGTGTCCGACCAAGTGTAGTGCTCCCATCGTCAACTAAGAATCGGAGAACGCTCCGGCCTGAGCCTCAGCAAGACGCGCGCCTGGTTGTTCTCGACGCTTAGACGCCTCGGCCTTGGATGGCGCGTTATCGAACTCCTCTCCGGGTCTCCCGACACAAGGCTTCCAGGACGATCGCTGCACGCCGGTCATGGCCCATCGACTATCTTCCATTCGTCAGGGTCGCGTTGTAGTTCCGGCTGAGCATTATCAAAACCTTGCCGATCGGCTACGGCGCGACAAAACGTGCCGCCCCTGACAACCAGAGGCGCGGCGGAGGCAACGCCGGTTGCGCAGGGGATCGCGCGCGCGTCGAGGGAATTGGTTGTGATGCCCGCACGAGTGAGCAACCGTCGTTTCCCGGCGCGGTTGTCTCCTGTGGCGAGCAATTCGCGACCCCGCGGATTTCCTAAGAAAAACACCCGACACTTGGCACGACTCGTCAGGCGCTGACCTTGCTCAGTCGCCATGCGGCCGCACGCACGACGTTTCCCGGTGGCTCCTGACCTCAGTCAACGGTCCTCTGGTCGGTTGCGTGCGGCTATTGTCACAACCACAAAGGAGAAAGCCCATGCGCACGACCCTCGGAGCGTTGCTGCTGGCAATGCTCATCGCGTCGCCCGTGTCGCCGGTGATCGCGCAAAGCGACAAGCCGGCGCCCGCCGCGAGCAAGACGGCACTGAATCTGAACACAGCGACGCTCGATCAGCTCGAAGATCTGCCTGGCATCGGTCGAGCCACCGCCGAACGAATTGTCGAGTATCGCCAAAAGCAGGGCGGCTTCAAGAAGATCGAAGAGTTGATGAACGTGAGGGGTATTGGAGAGAAGGCGTTTCTCAAGCTCAAGCCCCTCGTCATGGTCCCCGCCAAAGCTGACAAGCCGACGGGCGAGCGATAACGGGCCGGGCCGCCCTCAATAGGGTTGCGGGCGGCCAGCCTCTTGCTCGAACAACTCAGTTGAACCAACGAAGAGAACAATTGGTGATGAAGCGCTTGGACCGTGGTACGGCGTTAATTGATCTGGTCTTTGCGTGCGGGTTGATCGGCCTCATCGCAGCCATTGCGGTTCCCGCCATCCACGCCTCACGCGACCGCGACGCGGCACGGGCGGCGGCTCGCTACGTCGCGCACCGCTTGCAGACGGTCCGCCTCGAGGCGCTCAGGCGTAACGTGTGCGTCGCCATCCGGTTCGATCCGATCGACATCGGACGATTTGGCGTGTACATCGACGGTGACGGCGACGGCGTGCTGCAGACGGACGTCGATGGTGGCACCGATCGCACGCTGACTGCCGATGCGCGGCTGGCCGACTTTTTTGAGACGGTCGCGTTTCGTATCGCGAACGATGTTCCCGATCCGGAGGGCACCGCGGTCCTCTCCGCGAACTCCGATCCGCTTCGACTAGGGTCTTCCAACTTTCTGTCGTTCAGTCCGCTCGGCAGCTCGACGAGCGGAACGCTCTATCTGTCGGCGCCCACCGGTCCGCAGATGGCCGTCCGCATCATGGGTGCGACCGGGCGGATGCGGGTCCTCCGGTTCGACCCCGCCGCACGGCAGTGGCGCGACGAGTGACTGTTTCCCTCGAACGGCGGCGCGGTTCCCGCGTTGCACCCGAACACACACCATGGGCCCGCGCGGCGATTCTGCGACCCGATCAGGACGTCGCCATCATCGATCTCAGCGCGGGCGGCGCCCTCATCGAATCGTCCCTCCGCATGAAGCCGGGCGCGCGCGCGGAGTTGCAGCTGCTCGGGCCCTCGCGCTGTGTACTACGCGGGCGAATCGATCGCTGTCGCGTCGTGGCGATCGAACCTTTGCAATACGAAGGCGCGATCATTTTCGACGAGCCCTGGGAATCGGGCCGGATGGGTAGTGAGTATTTGCTTCCCATGCCGGCGACGGCAGGCGTCCTGACGCGGGAAGAGACTACCCAGTACGAGACGAGTGGTCGTCTGGCGTGACCAATGCGCCGTGGGGGACCACGAGCGGGGATTCTTGGCATCGGCCTTGTTATGGGACAGATGGACGGGGGCTTGAGAGGGACATGGATCCAGCATCGAGCGCAAGCAGGGGACCGAGCGGACTTTCACGCCGCAGGGCGGATCGCAGGGCCGGCATCCACCATCTTGTTCGCGACGTCGCGGTGGCCTGGAGCCAGAATGCCGAGCCCGACCTCAAGGAGACCGTGGTCGGTCATCTCCAACGCCTGCTTCCCGCTAAGACGATCCGGCTGAACGAACTGTCCAGCGCCACGACCATTCGCGTGGGGCAGCCGGTGAAAGCGCGCGACTACGTCGCTTACGCCGTGCCGTTGGCCGATTCCGGTCGGCGGGTGGTACTCGAAGCATCGTTTCCTGGCGAGCGTGGCGTCGATGAATGGACCTGTCAGATGCTGGAGACCGCCGCTAACTTGACCGGGCTGCTCCTCGACGCGCAGAGGCGAGCCCGTCACAGCGATCACCTTACCAGCGGCAGTGGCGACGGAGCCGCGCCGCTAATTGGTGCAAGCCAGGTGATGCAGGGCTTGAGAGAGCGGGTCGAACGCGTCGCGACGACTGACTTCACGGTTCTGATCGAGGGTTCGATCTGTCCCTAGTAGTAAAGTTCGTGTATTGACTGAACGCGAGATGCTCGAAATGTCCCGACCCTTCGGCGCGCAAAAACGGTCGGGGGCCCTCGTCATACACGGGAGTAACCTTGAATTGAATGGAGAGCCGCTGAAATTCAGCTTTCGCGCGCTCAGGTCCTTCTCGAAGCAGATCGCTGACGCTTTCGAGTTGTCGCTGCACCCATGTGGGCATAACGGCCAGACGTTCTGTCAGAGGCTCCTCAGGAGAGGCCAGTTGAGCGTCTAGAGTGCGGATTTCGGCTTCGCGCTCGGTGATGGCGGCAAAGAGGGTAGTCGTTCCTGCGCCCGCCTCAACGGCCGCCACAAGGTTTTGGAGCTTAGCCTGACTGTCAGCCCGCGCTCGAATCAAACGGGCGCGCTCATGGGGGCGCTGTTCGATGTAGGCGTTCAGCGCGGCGGACAGTTTCCCGGAGATCGTGGCGACCGTCTCGGGTCGCAACAGCTCGGCTTGGAGCCCTTCGAGCAACACGGCGTCCGCGATTCTTGCGCGAATGGTCAGCCGGTTCCCACAGGCGCTCGCCCCATTCTTGGAGTGACGTAAACAGCCGTACCGCGGACTGCCAGTGCCTCCCGTGACGACGGTGATCGCGCCGTCACAAGCCCCACATCTCAGAAATCCACTGAAGAGATGCCGCGAATAGAGCGCGGCATTCCGCCCCCGCATCCGGCCGCTGGCCGCTTGCCGTTGCGCACGACCGACCACCAGGAGTCGAGATTGAACGGCGTTCCATAGCTCGTCGCTCACGATTCTGAGATCGGGGCGGTCCATCACACGCCACTCCGCCCGAGGTACCGCCCGCGCCACCTTTTGCCGGGTGCCTGGTCGTCGCTCAAACCGCCGCTGTCCCCAGATGTCCTTGCCAGTGAGCCGTTCGTTGCGCAGCAGCCGCCGAACGGCGCCGAAATCCCATCGGCGGCCCCGTGCCGTCGAACCTAGTCGATTGAGGCGATCAACAATGCTGGGGACGCCAACCCCCCCGGCGTAGAGCTCAAAGATTCGCCGGATGATGTCCGCCTCTTCGGGTACCACTTTAAGCCGTTTGCCCAAGAGCGCGGGTCGACCCGTGGAATCCGGCCGCCCGTTTGGATCGAGTTCCGGCATAGCGCGATAGCCAAACCGGGTGGCCCCTGTGCTGTAGCCGCGATCGAGTTGGCCGGCTAGCCCGCGGCGAATCTTCTGGGCCATCTCCCGTAGATACATGCCATCGACGATGCCGTGCACGGCTACCAGTGTCTCAGCCTGCTCGGAGAGTGAATCAATACCCTGGCTTATGTAGATCACCCGCACGCCTGCGAAACGAAGGCGCCGAGTACGTGCAAGGCGTCCGCGAGGTCCCTCGCGATCCGTGAACTGTCATCCACGAGGACAATATCGAACGGGCGATCTGACTTGTCGGAAGCCGACAACAGAGCCTGAAGACCCGTGCGACCTTCGATCGACGCACCGCTCACCGCCGCGTCAGTGAAGACCTGGCCCTCCTGCCAGTGCCAACTGTGCCGTTCGGTGTACTCGCGACAGCCGCGAATCTGATCGTCCAGAGATGTCTGGCGCTGGAGGTCGCTGCTGAAGCGTGCGTAGCAGGCGGTGCGCATATCGTCCCGCATAGTAGATCAGTCAACCTTGCGCTCGGCGTTCTCACGCAACCATCGCTCAAGCAGTGCCGGGATCACCACAGTGCCAATGAAGCGTTGTAGCTCAGGGTTCACCAAGGTCGAGTCCTTCGATGAGAAATCAAGGTCTGACCGGTTCCGATAGCGGTTCCGGCCTATAGGCCTGGAACCGCTATCCGGATCGACTGGTCGCGCGGTTCTAGAACCGGTTCGCAACCGCTGGAACTGGTTCTTTACGAGGCCTTCTGACAGACCCATTTGATGCCTTTCGCCCACCAGCCACGCGCGATCGAATACTGGCAACGTGTCGATGGGCGGCCATTCGCCTACTCGCTGGTCCACGAACCCGGTCTCATGAACCGAGCCTGGTGCGACGACATAGCCCCCATCGGCGCGAACATCCAGGAGGACGCTCGAATCGCGGGTGCCAACGCGCACGGCATTGCGCACATGCTCGCCCGAATGCCGATAGAACCGATGCTCGCCCTTGGCCGTGCGAGTGCGCATCGGTGTCGCCGGCAAGTGTTGGTTGGCATACGCGACTGCCGCAGGCAAATCACAGTCGATAACCACAAGTCGCGAGACCTCGCCACAAACAATGCCAATGTTCCGATCATGACCGGTTGCAAACCATGCCTCGAGGTCTTCTCGCGTCGGCAGCCTCCGTTGAAGCGCCGTCCACTTCGCGCATGGGATCTTGCTTTTCGGCTGGAGGGGGATGACGCTGATCTGCCGCTCTTCCACAAGCCAACGCGCGATCGCGAGAGGATCAAGTGATGTCGTAGAGAAAGCGGTAGGTGCTGCGCAGTCATCGGTCATGGGCGGTCTCCGCGAGTGCCTGGCGGTTCGTTGGGCGGCGAATCGGGTTTCGCCGGCGCTCCGGGATGTCAACTGACTCGCCGCCACCGAACAACACAGCCTGCGCTGTCCCCAGCGCACTACTGAGCGCCTGCCGCTCCGTTGGAGTGGCTCCGCCGCGCCTAACGATCTCGCTCAACCGCGATTCACGAAGGCCGGCGCGGCGAGCGATCTCATACTGCCTAAAGCCAGAATCTCGTAATGCAATCAACAGACGTGGGTAGTCCATAATCAACGCAAAAAGAACTTCTGCGCCGTAGCATCTGTCGGTTTCACTGGCACTTGCCGGACACCATCGATGCTCAAAGGCGCACAGATCGTGTCCGGTCGGTCTCGGTGGAAGCTCGAAACGAAGGGGGCCATCGTGCGGGGCAAAACTACGACCGTCTTCCCAGCGGCCCACAACACCGCAATTCAGATTCAGACGATACGGGCCGAGTTTGCCAACCAACGTCAAACCGCGAACGCTAACGCGTCTGCCGGTCGTCGAGCAGTTCTCAGCGCGTGTTCCACTGCAATTCAGAAAGGCTCCGACCGCAAGGACTTAGAGCGGATCGGCCCGTTTATGTGGCGAATACTGGCGTAGGTCTCCCTTGGACCGGACCACTGGCTGAGTTTTTTAATGCGCTCCGTCAGGAACCCGGGGCCGTAGGCGCCTTCACGCATCTATGGGCCGCTGGGCATGAGCTTGACGCGTTAGCCAACGTCCTGGGCTATTTACATCTAGATGGAGGACGCCGCAAGCCGACCGCGGAGCAGAGGGCGGAGTTCGAAGCATCACGGCGAAGACTCATTCGAAGACTGCTTGCCTGCGGCATCCCACTTGATGAGGCCGCCGCATCAATAAGTCCGTAGTCGAGGATCAGAGCAATCTATTTCAAGCGCCCAAGCATCAGCGGTGTCAAGAACCAACTGCGTCAACTCTCGCGTGCCTTTGCGCGTCTAGGGCGTGATTGTGAAAAACTGCAGGGGTCTGACGCTCTTCGGACGGTCGCCGAATTGATTGTGCACTCGGATTTGATCTCATTCCTGTCTGACACGGCCGCCGCGTTGAGTGAGGCATCGCATGCATGGGATCGCGCAGAGACACCCATAACAGGCGCGTGGCGCGAGTGTCGTTGGTCGGTACGATGCTCCAGACCAGAGAGCTCACCGGCCACCTTCACGAACACCTGGTCGCGAGAGTAATAAACGCACTGAACGTCGCTCGCGGAAAGCGGCCCGTAACCGGTGATGCCCTTCGGAAGCTCGTGCAGCGAACACTTGACTACGCGTCGACAGACGCAAACGAACATCGCGCGGATCCTCTAGTGCTGGTCCGCCGGAGTCGCGTTACTCCGATCAGCCGCACGTCGCCTATCTGATCGCCGGAGCTGACGGCAAGCGGACGGGGCGGCACGACTTGAGTTTCATCACCACTACTCCCAAATGCCGCGCGGCGCAATGAATGAGATCATGAGAGCTGCTCAAAGTAGTTAGACCACACCAGCATTTTGGGGGCGATGTGAGGAAGTACAGAGGCTGTGAAAGCCGAGGTGACAAGTGGCGCAACCCGGGCACGTCAACCGCTTCGTAGACTACCTCAACACCCTCCGGACGCAGACAGAGGCGGGAAATGCGTTCTGTTTTCACGAGGCGCGCGGGCAGTCAACCAGTCTGGCTCAATTCGGTCTATCGCCCTCGGCGACTTATACCCGTACGAAGCTCGATGCACTCGTCGACGATGCGATGCGCCCAGACTTTCGGTTCCGCGCGATTCTGTTGACGGGAGACGCTGGTGACGGGAAGACGGCGTGTTGTGAGCAATTCGCAAGCGCGTTGTACGGGGGAGATCTGCCTGACGAACTGCGCGCAGCGAAACGACTCGAGGGAGATCGGTTTGGGGATTGGGTCATCCTCAAGGATGGTTCCGAGCTGAACGATGCAACGAATCCGCGCCACAACCTCGACAACATCCTGGGTCAGGAAATCGGGACGCCGTCGCTTCGCCATTTTCTCGCGATTAACGAAGGTCGCCTGCGAAGCAGCAGCCGGAAGCCGCCCAACCTGCACCTTTGGAACCACGTCGTCAGTGCCGCACTGCAAGCCCGCGAAGGCAGTCTCGAGCAGGTAATAGAGGCAGACCGCCGCATGATGGAAACGGGCGTATTGGTTGTCAACCTGCGCGATCGCTGCCTCCCCTCGAACGTCGAAACGTTCGACCGGCTGCTCGATGGCCTCACGTCTCGCTCGAAGTGGGAAGACGGAGAGTGCGACGGCTGTCCGGCTAGGCCTCGCTGTCACATTCTCGAGAACGCGCGTTCGTTGCGATCGCAGGCGCCGCGGCCGCGGCTCCGCAAAGTTCTCCTGGCGGCGTACGACAGCGGGCAGGCCCTCCCGGTACCGCAGACTGCAAGGGCTGCTGGCATACATGTTGACCGGAGGGTACTCGTGCGCAACCAAGGCCGCCGGAGCCCCAGCAATCCAGACTGATGTCTACGAAACCAATCCGGAGCGTGCCGTCCACGCTCGCTACTACAACACGCTGTTCGGTTTTGCTCCGACGCCGAGTGCGGCTACAAGGCCGGAGCCCCTCACAAGATTCCTGCAGCGCGCGGATCCGGCTTCGATGGCCGCACCGGAGTGCGACCGAGTGCTCGCGGGCGTGTCGGCGGAGGAGGTTTTTGCGCGGGCCTTTAGGGGTACGTGGTCGAAGGCGGATGGGGGCCTTGGCCCGGGAGTGGACTCGGATGAACGCGCCTTCTCGATTCGTTCGCTGAAGCGAAAAGCATTTTTTGAGCTCGAGACCTCAGGGCTCCCCGACGGCGACGGCGATCTCGGTGGTCCTCTCCGACGCTTCGCCAAACGCTTTCCATTCGAGAGCTTTGACGCCTATGACCGCGCGATTTCGGCGCCTGAGGACGAGCGTCAGGATGCGCTGCGAGAAGCCTCTCGGGGAATTGTACGGGGCCTCAACGGACTCGACGGTGCCTCTGGCGATGTTTTGCGTATCGATCAGCTCGATCCACAGGAATTGAGTCAAGGCACACGCTTTGGCCTGAGCTTCGGCCTGCGGATAAGCCCCAGAACGTTCGTCGAGCGTCTTCCTGCGCCTCCGGACTGTGTAGCGGGGTACCTTGAGCATCGGCCGGCGGCTCTCGTCCTCCGTGCGGGCGATGGGAATAGCCGCGAGGTTCGGCTGCGGGTGGACCTGGGACTGTTCGAGCTCCTGCACGCGGTGTCGCAAGGCTTCAGGGCGCCGCAAGCGTTCGGAACCTATCTTTTGGATGTCCAGCGTTTCAAAGAGCGATTGATCCGCGAGTTCGCGGTCGAGGGAAATCGGACGAATCTCGCGTTCGTTAGGGGTGGACGGTTGTTCCGCATACGCTTCGAGCCCAACGGGACGTTCGACGTGGAGGTGGGCTGACGATGGCTGCCTACGTGACAGTTCCAGAGACACTGAGGCAGTTCTATTCTGCCGAATACCTCTACAACATGCTTCCCCTCGATGTGGTGGGCGACACGCTCGGGACACTCTATGGCCGCCGGAGGAGTTTGAAATCCATCCGTCAGCTGTACCGCGAGCCAGACGCTGTCTGGCGACAAATGTTTCGCGGGAGCATCGAGCCGGCGATGGCGCTCGGTGTTCGTGACCTCATCTATCAGCGAGTCGCTGTGAGTCGGACGCGGAACAAGGAGCCCATTACCCTGGCACCGGCTAGCCTTGATTGCATCGGCGAGGGTCAAGGGGATAGGCCCGTCGCGAATGCCTATCGTGCCGTGGGCGGTCTTTGCGCACGGTTCTTCACGGCCGCCGCGTCGGAGAAACTGCTCGAGCACATCGAGCGGTGGTCGGAGCAGCCGCTTGCTCGGCTAACGCAGGCGGTGCTCGACTATGCTGACACCCACGCTGGCGGTAAGGCGACCAAGATCGAGGCGCCGCGAGTGGCAGGCGTCGGCTCGACTTCGGATAGTGTGGTGTTTGCAACTGCGCGCCAGGACCTGGAATGTCTGATTGACTCCTGGGACGCTGCGGCGTTTGGTCCTGAGCAGCAACTGGATCAGTTGCGCGTGCTTGTTTGTTTTCACGTCGCCTTGCACATCCTGCGTACCGCGGCCCAGCCTCTCGCTCACCGGGGGGAATCCACGGCCACGCGTCTCGCATTCGTGTGCGACGCAGCCCAGGTCGTCGGCTCGCCGATGGCGCGAGTGGCGAGTCAGTCTCTCGCCTTCTGGATGGGTCGTGTGCGCGAGGCCAACCTCGAGATTTGCTATCGAAGCGCGGCCTCTCTTCACGCGGCCGACCCGGGAGCATGGGACAGAGTCTTCGACGAGATTGAATCGGCGTCTCCCGCCCAGCGGGACGACTTTGTAACGAGGCGAGCCGCCTCCCTCGCAGATTGGGTATTTCCCGAGGACAAGCGACGGCGGAGCCGAAACAACGACGAATTAACCGCCATCCTGGCGGACGAGATTGGAGACCTGTACGCGGTTCGCACCCGCCAAACCGCGAAGAACAACAACGAGTGCTAGCTGATGCCATGCTCGCCGTGTTTGGCAGTAGAAGCCGTGTCCTGCACAAAGTGTTTGAGTGCGTGCGCTCTGTCGGTGACGGGGCAGGTTTCATAGGACCGAAAGGGACCCATCAGAAGAAGCGGTTCATGCTGCGCGCCGATCTGCTGGAGACGCTTTCGGTCCTTCATTGTTCGCACGTTCGAAAGAGGCTCATCGAGGGCGATGACCCGCTCAGCGTTGGCACGATGCTGGAGACATGGTTCGGGCGCTACGGCATCGTCGTTGACGCGGCGCGCCCTGAAGTTGTGGAGGCGATTGAACGAGGACGACTGGATACGCGGCTCGTCTCGCACCTCCCAGATGCGGCTCTCAGTTCAGACAACGTCCGCGAATTGGAAGATCGGCTCGTCGAACTCCGGCTTGCAAGACGATTCTCAGATGCGTCGGTCACGTTGGACGAACGTGCCCTGCTGGCTCGCGCCCAGGATCTCGAATGAGCACCTCAATCGAACCAGGCATCGGTCGGGACCTGATCGAGGCCGTCGAGGCACTACTCGAAAAACGATCGTTGCAGGTCGATCAGAACGAAATCTGGCTGGGGCTTGAGCCGTCCGAGTGTAGAGCCTTGCTTGAACACTTCGCCGCGCCGGCCAATCGGTCACGATTCCCGTATCTGTACGTCGTGAGCTCTGCGGACCGAAGAGCGCTCGAACTTCGGAATCGTGTCGCAGGGCAGAAACCGAGCCTTCTTGTCATCCTTGACGAGCGCTGGGATCCGCGTTCGCAGGATGTCGGCCAATCGCTCGTCGACCTGTCTCGCAAGCATCCAGCAGACTTACTGCGCGAACCCGTTGAGCTGCCGATTGAGGCTAGATGGATTGACCTGAAGTTGAGCCCGGACCAACGCGAATGGATCCACGCCCTGTTCGATGTGCTTCGTGGCAAGGACCAGAAACTGGCCGTTCGAGACCGTGAAGGTCAGGCGATGCGGCTCAGGCTTAGCGCGTATGTCGGATATCTCGCCCAGACACTGCCGGAAGCCACTGAGGCTCCAGACGAAGCCCTCGCGCGCGGGCTCTACCGGCTTGGACTATTTACACACCCGGCCTTGGCGTTGGAGCTCAGGGGCAAGAAGGGTCAGCTACGCGAACGAATCGCCACGAGCCTATCGCAGAATTTCAGGGCCGCCCGGGATGCCGACGAATTCGCCAGTCAGCTGTCGAGCAGCCAGCGGACCGCAGAGAAGGTGCTGGATGACTATCTTAAGAAAGGCGGGCGCCTTTCCAGCAGCCTTGCAAACGAGGAAATAGCTAGCTCGACGTTCCGCGCTTTTCTCCGCGAACAGACAGTTGACGACGCGCTTCGAAACGTCGACTGGGAGTTTCACGAGTCGATCGCCGGCGATAAGAAGCGTCGTGGAGGCCGCAAGCGGCGGTTTGGCGTTCGAGGTGTGCTCGCCGACCGGGACTCACTCGCCGAAAAGCGCCAGCTAATTGTCGAGACGTTCGTCACTCGAGCGACCCCTGGCCAGGAAGATCAGCTCCGTCAGGAAGTCGAGCGGCTTGCAGACGAGTTAGGTCGAGGAGCAACAGCGGACGCGGCTTTGAACGACCTCCGCAACCGGGCCATCGGTCTCTTCAAGGATGACCAGGCAAACAAGAAAGCGCTCGATCAGCTCCTTGCATGGCTCGAGACCATTCATCGGCGCGCCAAGCGTCGCGACGCTGTGGACATCGAGGCCGACACTCTAGTCGACGGGCTCGTGGAGTTCGGTGTGTGGGTCCGCAAAATGGCCGACGGATCTCCGACAAAGGACTGGACCATCAAGTATCCACAA
>CAWDJL010000007.1:0-172315 GCA_963802675.1 uncultured Acidobacteriota bacterium | reverse complement strand
GCGGCACGACGAACGCGGCTGGGCGAGGAAATCGACGACCACCTCGCGTTCGAAACGGATGCGAACCTGCGCCGCGGGCTGCCGCCAGCCGAGGCGCGACGCCGCGCCCTCCTCACGTTCGGATCCATGGCGGCGCTCAAGGAGGACTATCGAGATCAGCGGGCGTGCCGGCGCTCGAGCATCTCCTGCAGGACGTGCGTGTGGCGCTCGGAGGATGTTGGAAGACGCCCGGTTTCACGGGCGCGGCGACCGGCGTGGCTGTCACCTGTGTGACTCCATGACACACGACACAGGCTGGACAGAGTGAGAGCACTGAGCGGGGAGAGGGCGGGGGATTCGAGGAGAGGGCGCACTGGCGCCCTCCCACGAAATGGTGCCGAGGCGCCTAGGATTCGCGGACGTTCTCGGCGCGCGGACCCTTGGGGCCCTGCCCGGTCTGGAACGTCACGGCTTGCCCCTCACGGAGCGAGTCGAACGACTGGCACGCCGACTGATGGAAGAAGTACTCCTGGCCCGACTCGTCGGCCACGAAGCCGAAGCCCTTGTCCGAGACGATACGCTTGATGGTGCCCTTGGATGACATGTGAAACTCCCAGTTGATCTGAGCTGAAAAACGCCCATCGGGCCGAGGCACGGAGAATACCGCGCCATTGTCTCCGACTCGTCTGCGTGGTCCAGAAGGGGTTCGTGCAGCCCACCGGGAGGGTGGACGAGGCGAATGCAGTTCAGGCTCCGCGTAGAAGCGGCGTGTAGACGAGCCCCGAGTGTATCAGGTATTGAGCGGCGATCGATCCAAACGCTGCTAAAGAGCGGCTGGACTACATTGGCGGATTTGCGGCTGGCTTCCCGTCACCCGCAGTGATTCTGACGAAGTTAACTATCGCATTGTCGATGGCCTTCGGCGCCGTAACCTCGTTCTTCAGAAGCTCCTGGTCGAATACCGCCGACGCGGCCGATCCGATCGCGGTCGCGCTCAACGGACGCTTGGGGGCCCTTTCATAGACGCATTCATCTGCGGCTGACCCCCGATATCTGTCTCTATCCGCGTTCATCTGCGGCTGTTGCCGGATCGGTGCGCATCTGCGGCTACTCCGAGCGAAGCGCCACCATCGGGTCGATCCGCGACGCGCGATGAGCCGGCAGATACGCAGCGACCCCCGCGACGAGCACCAGCACCAGAATCGCTTGTGCGTACGATGGCAGATCCACGGCGTCGACGCCGTGCAGCAGCGACAGAATGCTGCGGCCGGCGAGAACTGCGAGCGGGACACCCAGCGCCGCGCCGATGCCGACCAGCGTGATCGCTTCGCGAACCACCAGCCACGCGACCGTCGGGACGATCGGCGCCGAGCGCCATCCGCACGCCGAGCTCGGACATCCGGCAGCTGACGCCGTACGAGATCGTGCCGTAGAGACCGAGGCAGGCGAGCAGCAGAGCGACGATGCCGAAGGCGCTCGTCAGGTTCGCGATCAGCCGGTCGTTGGTGAGGCCGCGGTTGACTCGCTGATCCAGCGGCACGACATCGAACACCGGCAGCGCGGGCTCGAGCTCCGCGAGCGCCTGCCGCACCGCGGGCGCCAGCGCCGCCGGGTCACCCGCCGTGCGAATCTCGAGATTGCCGAGCACGTCCACAGGCGTCGCACCGGAAAGGCGGTAGACCATGTTCGGCGTCGCGCCGCGCAGGTCCACGATATTTCGCGTCCTGCACGACCCCGATGATCACCGATGACTCGGCCTGGATCGCACCGTCCGACGTCCACCGCTTGCCGACTGCGCCGCCCGCAGGAAAGAAACGCCGTGCCATCGACTGGTTCACGATCGAGCTGCGGCTGCCCGGCCGGTTGTCCTCTGTCGTGAAGCCGCGGCCCTCGACCAGCGCGAGCCCCACGGTCGCGAAATAGCCGTCGGTCACGAACTCTTCGTTGGTCAGGAGCTGCTCGTCCGGTGCCGGGGTGTACCCCTCGACGATCAGGCTGCTGGCGCGCCGACGACGTCCCCAGCGGTCCGTTGAGCGATGCGCTCGCGGCGACGACGCCGGGTATGCCGCGCAGACGCTCGAGCACACGATCGTAGAGTGCCTGCCGCTGTTCCTCGGAAAAGCCCATGCTCCGCACGTCCATGCGCGCGACCAGCAGCCGATCGCGGTCGAACCCGACGTCAGTGTTCGACAGCACCTGCATGCTGCGCACGAACAGGCCCGCGACGATGAGCAGCAGCAGGCAGAACGCCATCTGGGCTGCGACCAGCACTTTTCCCACCGCGGCGCCGCGACGGCCGCCGGCATGACCCACCTGCCGGGCCTGTGCCTTGATCGCCTCGGTCGGCGCCACGCGGGTGCTGCGAAGCGCGGGCAGGATACCCGCGGCGAGCCCGCAAAGACCCGTCAGAGACACGGTGAAGAGCAGCACTCGCCAATCGAAGCTGGTGTCGAGGTCGATGGTCGTGGCACCGCCGGTAAACATGGCCAGCAACAGGTCGCGACCCCACGCCGCGACGATCAGTCCGAGCGCGCCGCCGACGGCGGCAAGCATCATCGTTTCCCAGATCAGTTGACGAACGACGCGCCACCGTCCTGCGCCGAGAGCGATCCGGACCGCAATCTCACGCTCGCGCGCGCTGGCTCGAGCGACCAGGAGGCTCGCCACGTTGCCGCATGTGATCGCCACGAGCACTCCCAGCATCGCCAGAAGCACGAACAGCCGCGAGGACAGATCTCCGCGCAAAAACGACACCCCGCGGCCGGCGCTCGTCAGAACAATCCGCTCCTTGTCGAGCCGCGTGCGGTCCTCCGCACTCGAGGCATCGAGCCTCGTCGACGCGTCTCGCTGGTGCAGGAGCGTCAACGCCGACCCGACACCGTTGGCACTTGCGGCGTCCGGCACGCGCGCAAACAGCGAAAGCCATTCGATGCCCGGCTGGATGGCCCACGGCTTCGTCCCGTCGGACTCGTCGGAGGTGCTCGCGTTGAACGCGTAGCGGATCTCGTCCTGCATCGTCAGCGGGACCCAGACGTCGGGATTTCGAAACGCTAGAAATGGACCGAAGAAGCCTGGCGCTGTTACCCCAATCACGGTGAGGCTGGCGCTGCCGACGATGAGCTCGCGGCCGATAATCGCGGGATCGGCCTGGAAGCGCCGGCGCCAATACGCGTCGCTGATCACCATCACCGGATTCGCGCTCACGGCGGAGGTGTCGCCGGGCTCGATCAGCCGGCCCAGCTGGGCGCGCTGCCGGAGTGCATCGAAGAACCCGCCCGAGACCAGCTGCACGTTGCTCCGCTCGGCGCCATCGGTGCCGCGCGCCAGCCTGACCTGCATCTGTGTCGAGGTGGTCGCGGCGAAGATCTCCGCTCGGCCCTGCAACTCCTGCCGCGCCTGCTCGACGAGCGGCCAGGAATATCGCGTGCTGACATCGCTTGCGCGATGCTTCTCGGCGGCATACAGCTGCTGCGGGTTCGGCAGCGGCAGGTCGCGAAGCACGATGGCGCTGAGCACCGTGAAGACCGACGCCGCTCCACCGATGCCGAGCGCCAGCGAGAGGACGGCCACGGAGGCCACGAGCGGATTCCGCAGCAGGAGGCGGATCGAGTAGCGGGCGTCCCTGAGCATGGCGAGGCACAGAGCAGCAACCATGCCACTGCCGCGCGGTCCCGCGGCGCATCACCGTCTTCCGTCCGCCCGAGCGCAGCGGGACGTCCGATATCGAGAAGAGCTGACCGCTGGCGGGACCGGCGCGCCGCTGCGCCCGCGCCCGCCGGCGCTGTCCTCAGCGAACCGCCACGGCAAGCAGCGTGGCGTCGTCCTCGAACCCGGCGGTCGCGAATCGTCTGACCTCGCCAGTCACGGCGGCGTGGAGTCCGGCGCCATCGAGATGCCGGTGGCGCGCGAGCGCATCGGACAACCGTTCCTCGCCGAACTCCTCTCCGTCGACGCCCCTCGCCTCGGTGATGCCGTCCGTGTAGAGGAGGAGCCGGTCGCCGATGTGCAGCGCGGCTCGGGCGCCCCCGTATTCGGCGTCGGGAAACACGCCGAGAACCGTGCCGGTCGATCGCAGCGCTTCGACGCGCCCATCCGCCCGCGCGAGGAGCGGCGGATTGTGACCGGCATTGGCGTAGCGGATTTCGCCGCGTGCGGCGTCGAGTCGCAGGTACACCAGGGTGGCGAAGCGACCAGCGATCATCTGCCCGCACAACAGGCGGTTGACGCTGGCGCACACCGCCTGAGGCGGCGATGCATCCAGCGCAAAGGCCCGCACCGAGGCCTGCAGGCTGGACATGAGGAGCGCCGCCGGTAGCCCCTTCCCGGCAATGTCGGCGATGGAAAGGCCGATGACATCTGCGCCGAACTGGAACGCGTCGTAGGTGTCGCCGCCAAGGGCCCCGGCGGGCTGCCAGGCGCCAACGACCTCGAAGCGCTCCGTCACCGGCAGCGTCGCCGGCATCAACGCCCGCTGGATGAGCAGTGCATCCTGCTGTTCGCTGGCATGCCGATCGCTGCGGGCGCGTGCGCCGCGTCCTTCGGCAACCTCGCGCTCGAGAATCTGAATCAGTGCGCGATTGTCCCAGGGCTTCTGCACGAAGCTCTGCGCGCCAACGCGCATCGCCTCAACGGCCAGATCGATGTTTCCCCACGCTGTCATCACGACAATCGGCAGGTCGGGCTGCTCGGTACGGATCCGCGTGAGGAGCCGCAGGCCCTCTTCGCCGGACGTCGTATCGCGCGAGTAGTTGAGGTCCATCAGCACGGCATCCCACTTCTCTGCCTGGACGCGCTCGACCAGCGCGGCCGGCGACGTCACCAGCTGCAGTGAAAAGTTCTCCTGTCGTCAGGAGCAAGCGCAGCGCCTCCAGCACATCCGGCTGGTCGTCGGCGATGAGGAGGCGTGCGGCGTTCGCGTCGGACATCGCGGCGAGTAGCTTAGATCGGCGTGCCTGCATCTTCGTGCGACTCGGCCCTGCTTCGTGACGACTGCGGTGACGGAGGGCCCGGCGGCGCGGGAAAGGCTTCAGGCTTAACGGCGCTCGCCTCCTTCGTCGTCAACCCGGCTTCACCGCGATGGCGATTCTGACCATGGCCCTCGGCATCGGGGCGACGACGATGCTGGTCAGCCTGGCGTATGGCGTGCTGTTGAAGCCGCTGCTGTGGTCCGAGCCCGAGCGGTTGCTCCGTCTCACCGAGACGCGCGCTGGCCGTGGCAGCCGCGTTGCCGGCACCCTCTCGAACGGGACGTTTCTTGCGTGGCGCGATATCGACCGGCGACCATCGATGACCTCGGCGGGTGGCTGACGCAGACCGCCACGCTGACTGGCGCGGGCGAGCTTCAGCGGTTGTTAGCCAGACCGGATCACCTTGGAGCGGGGTGAAAGTTTGGCGCCGGGTTAGGCATCAGCTAACTCCACGCATACGCCAAAAAATCCACCGAATCGGCCAGCCTTCGGCCACCTCCAGCCTTGGGCGTCAGCGTGTCGCGCTGCTCGGCATTGCCTCGCTCATGCAAGAGACCAAGAAAGCCGTCAGCAGATCGTGGATGGCGTGGCCGCCCGGCTCGGGACACCCAGCACGCCGCCGTTCAAGGTGATCAGTCTGTCGGAGCTCAATCGCCAAGTCGAGTTGATGAAGGCGTAAGATTCTGGCGCGAACAGGTCGGCGCCGTGACGGTCATCGTCGCGGTGTCGCCACCGCGCTATTTCTGGGGGGGTGCCGATGCGGGCGGCGCGAGCCCGACGTCGCGCAATAGCTCCGCGTAACGCGGATCCGCACGGAACGGATCGATCCAGGGCTCAACGCCCAACCAGGCCATACAGTCGGCGCGATCCTCTACGCCTTTGCGAAACCACTTCGCCGCAGTGTCAAAGTCTTTCAGGCTCACATAGGCCGTGGCGATTTCGTAGGGACAGAAGTAGCGGTGCTTTGCCCCCTCTTCGAGTTCCTTTAGCATTTTTTCAGCCTCGCCCTTCTGACCGGCGACGGCGTGGACATGGGCGCCCAGCCCAACGATGGACGGGCTGCCGTCGCGTTCCGCAGCCTGCTGCACGGTGGCGAGGGCCTCTTTGAAACGACCTTGCTGAGCGTACGCGACGCCCTGTAAAGCACCGCTCAGGCCGAAATCCGGTTTCAACTCGATGCCTCTTTGAGCAAGCGCAATGGCGTCGTCGTACCGTCGCGCCACCGTCAGGAGAAAGACGCCGAGCGAATGCGTCCGGACAGACAGTGGGTCGAGACTCGCAGCGCGACGGATCTCCTCGACGCCCTCGTCGTGCCGATTTTGCGTAAGCAGGTACGCCCCGTAGTTGAACCTGGCGCCTGCGTGGTTCGGATTGAGCTGGATGGCGCGTCGCAGCTCCCGGTCGGCGGCAGGCGCATCCCAGTCGTAGAGGAGGTGGACGAATCCAGAGTACGGCGTGCGCAGCAGCAAGCGAGTCGTTCAGCTTTACCGCCGTTTCAGCAGCCGCTTTGGCTCTTGGCATGGCTACTCGCGGATGTTCGTACCAGCTCGAGAGTTCAGTGTACGCTTCAGCCATTCCGGTGTACGAACCCGCATCACCCGGGTCCTTGGCGATCGCTTGTTCGTAGTACTGAATCCCTTTTCTCAGTCCCTCCTCTGTTCCTTTACTCGCGTGAAAGCTGCCCAGAAGAGACAGTTCGTGTGCCTCAGGGTTAACGGGCCGCGCGCGCGCGAGCCGTGTCTGCTCCTGCGGCGTCAGGGTGATATCGACTTCGCCGGCCACGCTCTTGGCCACTTCACTCTGGAGAGCCAGCACGTCCCGCAGGTCGCGTTCATAGCTTTGCGCCCACAACGTTTCCTCTGTGCCGGCCCTGATAAGTCTGGCGGTGATGCGCACTTTGTCGCCCACGCGGACGACCGACCCCTCAACGACCGCGTCGACATTTAGTTCCTTCGCGATGGCTGGGAGCGGCTTACGTGCCTTCTTGTACTGCATCACGGAGGTGCGCGAAATCACTCGCAGCGTCGAGATCGACGAGAGATCGGCAGTCAGCTGATCGGTCATCCCATCAGCGAAATACTCCTGCTCCGGATCACCAGACAGGTTCTCCAGAGGGAGTACTGCGACCGAACGAATCGGTGTTTCCGTCGGGTTGTTACGCCACCCGGTCGTATTCAGCGCGATTGCCGCTAGCAAGACCGCGACGGCAATGCCTACCATCGCCCACCTGAGGTGACGTCCGCCCACACGACGCTGCGGCGACAACGTCTCAGTCAGCGGCGCGGATGCGACGGCTTCCAATGCGGCCCGGACCTCGCCGGCGTTGTGGTAGCGCTGTCCTGGCTCCTTGGCGAGACACCGTTGGACGATGCCTCGCAGCATTGGTGGAACGCGAGGCGGCAATGGTGCGGGCGATTCCTTCAAAATCGCTGACGCAAACTCGATGGGCGTCGGGCCGGTGAAGGGCAGTGCGCCGCTCGCCATCTCGTGCAGAATGACCCCCAGCGCCCAGATATCCGCGCGCGCATCGGCAGGTTTGCCGACGATGACTTCGGGCGCCATGTAACCGGGTGTGCCCATCACCACACCTGGCTGCGTTATGCGCTCCTGCGTCTGCAACCTGCCATCTTCGTCGCGGTCTTCGCGTCGAGCGATGCCGAAATCCAGGACCTTGACGCCACCCTCAGGCGTGACGACGACGTTCGAGCTCTTGAGGTCGCGGTGCACGATGCCGTGCTCATGCGCGTGGCCGATCGCATCAGCGATTTGAATGCCGTAGCGGCTCAGCGTTTCGAGCGGTAGTCCGTCACTCGGAATCACCGCTGACAGTTGGCGGCCCTTGACGTACTCCATGGCGATGAACGCGCGGCCGCGAACTTCACCAATCTCGTGCACGGTGCAAATGTGCGGATGGTTCAGATGAGAGAGGGCGCGCGCTTCACGCAGGAATCGATCGCGTGCGGCCGGGCTCTCGAGCGCCTCCGCGTGGAGAAGCTTCAAGGCGACGTCCCGGTCCAGCGTCACATCGTGCGCGCGATACACGATGCCCATGCCACCGGCCCCGATGGCTTCGACGATTTGGTAGCGGCCGAATGTCTCGCCGATCACTGCAACCTATTTAGAGTGGCTATCGGCTATCGGCTGTGAGCTGTCAGTGCTGACAGCGGATCGCTGAAAGCCACACTCAGAACGAGAGCCGGAACATCAGCCGCGTCAGTCGCACGAACGCGGACTGATCGCGGAGACGATAGTAAGCATTAGCGGGGGAGCGGTTGACGGAAGACCCGTTATGCGGCGTGGGCCCTGGACATAGTCTTCCACCTCTCCCGGGGTCACAGCGCAGATTGTAACGCCTTTCGGGCCCCCGCCCCCGGCCGCTAGCAGTCCGCCCTGGCGAGCTCATGCGCATCGCATGGTCTCATGATGTGCAGGTGATGATCGAAGGCCCGGGGCATGTCCCATGGATTTCATCAAGGAGAACAGCCGACTGTCACTAAGCTCGCTGAGGATCGCGCGGAGCAATTGAAGCGGGAGCCAGACAAGTCTACGCGGAGCTCGACGATCGCATCCGCGAGGATGCGCGTAAGGCCGGTGATTTCGCCCGCGTCCACCCTTTTGCCAGGAGCGCAGCGGACGTTCCTGACGACCAGGATGCACGCCTGGTCGTGCTCCCGGCGGAACACGTCTACATGAAGGATGGCACGAGTCCAGCAGAGGTCGCAGCCAAGACGCTGCTGGAATCGCGCGGCAGCAGTCCGCGACTCTTCCGCAACAGCCTAGTGTTCCTCGCGGCCGACAAGGCAAGGATGCAGGACCTCGACGATGCCGTTCGCCGATACCTGGCGTGGAATCGATCGTTGGCGAGGCTGACGTGCTCGACCTTGGCGAACACCAACGCGGACAGGCAGAAACGCAACTGAAAGGCGCCGAGTCCAACCACGTAAGTGCGACGGAGCGAGCGGTTCGCGAGTTGATTTGCGTGCTCTCGCAACTTGTGAGCCCGCGTCCAAAATTTGGAACGACCAACATGAGCGACTCGAACAAGTCCGCGGAGGACTGGCAGAAGCTGAAACGCCGCTTAATTGGCTTCGCTGGCCGAGTGCGTCATATACCGAGCTTGTTACGCAAGTAGTCGCTGGTCAGGTGCTTGAGCACGTTCATCGGCTCGCACTTCTTGTCCGTCGCTGAAGTGGATCGGGCCGATTGCTTTTGCGACCTTGATCGCAGCGGCGTTTAGCTTCTTGTTGCGCTGGCCGATGCTCATGAGCGCGCCGCCCATGCCGACGCGCACCCAGTTCTCCTCTTTCGCGATGGTATTGCCGATCTTCTCGACGCAGCCGAGAAAGAACTCGTCGGTGAGCCGCTTGTCCTTCTTGTCTTTGGCCAGCTCGTATACGAGTCCGTAGCCGCAACTGCGGCGGACGGGGTCTTTGCTCGCCATCCAGCCCTTCGCGATCTCGAACGCGATGGGGGACTTGGGGAGGGTCGCATCGCACGAGCTGAGCACGTAGCTGAGCATTCCTGGCCCCGCGCCGTCGACCTGCTTTTCGACTTGGTCGCGTGTGAGTTGTCTTGGGTCGTCGATGAGCAAACCGATGATCTTTGCGTCGTGGTTGCGTTCGTTCCAAAGTTTGAGCGCGAGGTCGTGGTCGCGCCCAACTTGTTTCGCAATCGCACGGAGCTTGGTGAGGCCGATGCCGAAACTGGTCAGCCCGCCTGTGCGGTCGCCCATCTCCTTCCAGTTCGCCTCCCCCCGCGCGTCGCGGTTCTCCTTGAGCAGGTCGAGGACCTCGGTCTTTGTCATGGGACGAGTTTACTGTCGACTGACCCTTGGCAGCGAGCGACGTGGCAAGGGTCGAGGACGCTGGCCGGCGCGAAAGAACACTTCCCACGTTGGCAACCGTGGGTACTGTGTGCCCTGCGAAGATGTCGCCGCAGCTCGAGGCCGCGCTGTCGGTCTGGCGTCGTGCGTCGTGCGCTGGCTGAAGAAGGGCGAGCCGATGCCAGCGTGGATCTTCCCGTCGCCCGAAGGCACGGCACTCGACGAGCGAAATCTGGAATCACGGCGTCCGCCCCGCAAACGCTCTGAACGGGATGATCGTTACTGCTGCGCGGCAGCCCTCGCCTGAGTGAGCAACTGGTCGAGGGCACTCCTGTCCAAGAAACGTCCCGCGGTGAAGACACCCCGAATACGGCGCACATTGGCTACGTCTTGGAGTGGGTTTGCATCCAGCAACACGAGGTCGGCCAATCTGCCAGCTGCAATGGTTCCGAGTGTCATCTCACGACCAAGATAGCGCGCAGGATTGACGGTAGCTGTCTGCAGCGCCGCAGCCGGCGTCATCCCTCCGGCGACCATCGTGGCCAACTCGTCGTGCACGCAAAACCCGGCGATCATCGCGTCGCATCCCGCCAGGATACCGACACCGGCCGCAGCCATGTCGTGGGTCACGACCTTGGCCACCTCCGCGAGGTTCTTGATGATGCCAACGATTTCAGGCCGCTTGAGGAAAAAGCTTTGGTTGGCCGCGTGAAACTCGAGAAAACGCTTATTCGCGTAGGCGAGCTGGTCGGGGCTGATGGCCGAAGCAGGCGTCCCGATCACGGCGAGCTCGGCCAAGGCGACGAGCGTTGGTGTCTGCCAGACGTGCCGGCGTGCAAGCATTTCGAAAAACGGCCGACAGGCATCAGGACGATACTGAGCGCCGCCTGAACACGCCTTCCATACCCGGCCATCTTCCGACATGTGCTCAATCGTCACCATGCCGGCGTCAACGCCCTCCTGGATCGTCACTCTCAACGGCACGTGTCCGGCGACCGGGAGCTGCTCTCGTCGCGCCTCGTCGACAATCGCAAAGAACGCGTCTCGCGGCTGAAGTTGTGGACCTTGATCAGATCGACACCGCGGCGCTTGACGAGCTGAACCGCAGCCCTGCCCTCATCCGGGTTCCTAACGCGGATCCTGAGCGGCCAGTCCCCAGGCGCATCGTCGAGGATCGGTCCGGCAGCGACGATCCGAGGCCCGAGTGTCCGGCCCGAGGAGCTGGCTTCTCTGATGTCGAGGATGAAGTCGAGGTCGGCTCCCATGTCGCGGATGCCGGTCACGCCGTTAGCGATATACAGTGGCAGCCAGGCCTTTTCGTTCCCCTGGATGTGCGCGTGCATGTCCCAGAGACCGGGGATCAGGTACTTGCCTTGACCGTCCACAACTCGCGCGCCTGTGGGCGGAGCGCCATTTTGTGTGACGCTTGTGATCGTCTGCCCGCTGATCGTGACCACGCTGTTCGGCACGATCCGACCGTCGACCACGTCGACTACATTGACGCCGGTAATCGCCAGCGTTGGCACCTGTGCAGGAACCGAAACAGTGGTGATCAAAATCGCTGCTGCGAAAACAGCCAGGCAGGTCACTGCTTTGCGATTGGAGATTCGGTTCCTCGTGGCTGAACCCCTACCTCGATGGTCACGGGTTCGCTGGCGCGCGATCAACTCTTCACGCATCTCATGACACCCCCCCGGCAAGCTGACGGCTATGAACAACTCGGAAGGATGCATGTAGTCCTCACCGGTTTCTGGTCAGGTGACGCGCTTCGGGTCAGGCAACTCGACTAGGATCACAGCCCGTCCGCGGTACAGTGGCGTCCTAACGATATGCGTTTCGTTTGTACCTTTCTCATCGCCATTCTGGCCGTTCCGGCCGCCGGGCAGGACCGCCCCCTACCGGACTACGCCACCTTCATGGCCGAGGCACGCAAGCGCCTCGAGGCCGACGATGTCCGGCAGAGCGAGTACGTCTACGTAGAGACCCAGCGCGAGCAGAAGCTGGACAAAACCGGCAAGTCCACGAAGGAAACGCTCGACGTGTTCGAGAGCTACCCGGCGCTCCCGAACGAGGACCGCTGGCGGCGGCAGACCGTCAAGGACGGCAAGACTGTGCCGCCGGAGGATCTCGCCAAAGTCGATCGCGAGCGCCAGAAGAAGGTACTGGAGTACGCGAAGAAGCTGGAGCAGAACCCGGAGAAGGTGCGCGCGTCCGAACAGAAGAAGCGCGGTGAGGAGCGGCGCGAAACCGAGCGCGCGGTGGACGACGCGCTGCGCGTTTACGACATCAAGATGCTCGGCCGCGAGGTGGTGAGCGGCCACGCGACCATCCTGTTGTCGTTCACGCCCAGGAAGGACGCCAGGCCGCAGACCAGTGAGGGCAAGATGATGCGCCACTTCGCCGGGAAGGCGTGGGTGAGCGAGTCGGAGTACCGAGGTGGTACGCCTCGAGGCCGAGGCGATCGAGACGGCGTCGTTCGGACTGGGGCTGCTGGCTCGCGTGCACAAAGGATCGAAGGCCACCTTCGAGCGCCGCAAGGTGAACGGTGAGCAGTGGTTGCCAGCACGCGCCACCTACACCGCCAGCGCGCGGGTGCTGCTGGTGAAGGTGATGCGAATCGGCGGCACGTTGGAGTTTTCGGACTACCGAAAGTTCAGCGTTCAGACCGACACGAAGATCGGCAAGCCGCAGTAAGCTGGAGCGAAGAGTTCTGACCATGGCACCACTTAACTGGTCCGAGTGCCCGGCGGTCGAGAGCATCCCAGGCAAGGTAAGCGGCGCCTGGGTGTTCAAACACCGTAGCGCCGCCGAGTTGACGCGTTCCGGCCCACGCTGGATCAACAGTGTTACCTATATCTAAGGTACACATCTCGACCATCGCGCGGCTCGGGGCCCTCGGGGCGGCTCTGTTCGGCGGGACTGCGGTCGGTGGTTTCCAGTCGCGTGAGGCCGCCTCACCGCCCCTCGCGGATGCTCACGTCCATCTGTCGCTGGGTTCCGTCGACGCGCTCGAGCGGTTGGCGGGCGCCGGCGTGACCGTCGTGCGCGACTGCGGCGGAGACCTGGAGCAGTTGACGCACTGGCGCGACGAGATTGCCGCTGGAACACGGCGAGGACCCAAGATCTTTCTTGCGGGCCCCTTGCTGGACGGACCCAAGCCCGGCGCGACGTTTCGTCTGACGATCAGGACACCGGAGGACGCCGTGCGCGCCGTTGACTCGCTCGCCGGCAGGGTGGACTTCCTCAAGACGCACAATGCCATTCCGCCCGAGGCGTTCTTCGCCTTGGTTCGCCGCGCTCGCGAGCGCCGCCTCCAGGTGGCCGCGCACCTACCCGTCGGCGTGCCGGCGTGGACGGCGGCCGAAGCCGGCGTCGGCTCGATCGAGCACGCGGCAGAGTCGCTGGCCTCGAGTCCGATTTACGCGGGCGTCGCGAAGGACGTGAACGCGGCGATGGACTGGTGGCGATCGCCTGACGGCGATGCCGCCATCCGGCGCCTCGCTGCCTCGCGGGTGACGGTGGTACCGACGCTCGTCCGGTACGAGTCCATGATTAACACCCCAGCGACGGCCGAAGCCCGATCGGGTCGAGCGGAGCTGATGCCCAAGCTCATCGATCTTGTTGGCCGCCTGCATCGCGCCGGCGTGCCGCTGCTGGCCGGATCGGACCTTGTCCCCGGCGGCCGCGCGCCTGAGACTGGCCCTGCGCGCGAAGTGCAATTGCTCGAAGCAGCGGGATTGTCAGCGGCCGAGGCCCGCGAAGCCGCCAGCCCTGCCGCGCTCGAGCGGTGGTTCCGGGACGCTGAACACGCCCCGCAATAGACTTCCCCTCTGTGAGCCGCGTTCTGCGAGCTAGCGCCGCGATCGCGATCGAGGCCCCCGACCACCGTGACGAACGGCTCAACTTTCGAACGAATATCTGCCGTCGTGACCTGCCGGGTTTCTTCGGACCAGTGGTTACTGGAAAATAGCGCCAGTTGGGAAGCGATTCGCCTCCCCGATTGGCCTTGTCACGCTTGATGCCTTCGGAACGGCAGTCGACCTCTCGGCGCTCTTGGACCGTGTGTTGGATCTCGCACAAGGTCTCGATCGTGGCGCGCGAACGTCGCTGGGAGACGCTCCTGGCGGCGGTGCTGATCTTATTGCTTCAGCTGACCTTGAGTTCAGGATGCCCGATGCAACGAAGGCGGTCTAACATGCAAATGGAGCCGACTCACCGCGGGTCGGTCTGATGGCGTCCCCGTGGCGCGCGGCTCATTTGGCGCCTTAGGGCGACCAACACTCCGGGGTAGGGGTCGTGCGGCTAGCCATAATCCTAGGCATCCTTGTTGGCATGCTCGCCTGCGAGGCGAGACAGCTGGGGTTTCCTGCTATTCCGCTGCAGGTCGCCTCACCGGACGGGCAGCTCCTGGCGTTTGTCCGCAATCACCCGGCTCTGAGATCCACCGAACCAGTCTCTCTGGCTGAAGCGTCGCGATGGCCACGCATTTGAATTGGCCACGGTGCCGCCCGACACGTTCTGGTGTAACCGCGTCGTTTGGTCTTCTGACGGCACGCGCGTCGGATTCGTCATCGCGGACGCGATCCTGCAGGTCTATGACGCCGAAACCGGCAAGCTTGCTTTCTCTGGTTTCCCTGGGACTCGCAGTTGGGACATCCCGCCGATGCGCGTGCTGCAGGACGTAAGCCTTCTTGCCGACGGACGGCAGGTTCGGTTCCGTGAATGCGATCGGGTCTATCGACGCACTTCGGCCAGCAGGCAGAACCGCAACGGTCGCAGGCTGTCAGAAACGTTCGAGAACTGCACTTCGGAGTTCTACGTGGTAAATCTCGCGTCAGTGGGCGAACGTCACAGATGGCCCTAGGAACAACGCGGCCCGCCATGCTTCTCTAGTTGACAGTGGTCGCCCCGTAGGGGGGATTGGAACGCCAACGTCCTCGCGATTTGGCAGGCTCTGGACAGTGGACGGGCAAGATGGGTGCATCGAAAGTCATCGTGCTGTTCGTAATAGTCGCCGCGACACTCGGCAGCAGTTGCCGCCGGGAGGTCGAACACCCAGGTGTTCCGCCTCCTCCCGAATCGGCTCCGTTTTGTGGCGGACTGCGAGGTATTGGTAATTGGCGAGTCGGGAGAGCGTGCTGAAGGCTGCGTTGCCGTCACCCGGGACGGCGCGTGCATGCAAGTCGCCTTTTTGAGGGCGCCGTCTAACGAGTCGCAGCATCCGCGGCCCTTTCGTAGAGCCAAGTACAATCCGAGTCGCACGTCCGCCGCGGGTATCCCGCGTGGCGTTGGCCGCTCCGGGGCTATACTCGACTTCTGGAACGCTAGGTTGTCTAACCAATCCGTCGTCCACAGCGACCCTGAAATCATGGGGGGAACCCCCGTGTTCGTTGGCACGCGGGTGCCCGTCAAGTCGCTGTACGACTACTTGGAAGCTGGCGATTCGCTCGACGAGTTCCTTGAGAGTTTTCCCTCCGTCAGCCGCGAGCAGGCCGTGGCCGCACTGGAACTTGGCCGTGAGATGACCGAGGCTCGTGCGACTTCTGCTCGATGAGTGCGTCCCGCGCCCAATCAAGCGCGAGCTCGTTGGCCTCGACGTCTGGCACGTCGTGGACATGGGGTGGTCGTCTAAGCGAAACGGCGAACTTCTGCAGCTCATGATTGCGGACGGCTTTGAAGCGCTGTTGACGGTCGATCGAAACCTGGAGTTTCAACAGAACCTTCGTGCCTCTGGGATTGGTGTCGTGCTAGTGATCGCCCGAACAAATCGTCTGAAGGAACTTCGTCCCCTCGTGCCCGCCATGCTCGCCGCGCTTGCAGAAGTAAAATCCGGACAGCTCATCAGTGTTGGTGGCTGACTTGGCGCCCATGATGAACTCCTTAGCGAACCGGTAACTCAAGGACTAATTGCGCTCCCCTTCAGCAGCCGGTCAAACTGGCCGGCCGATGGCCGAACATCACATCGTGGAACTGTTGCGGAAGGTGGCGCGTCGCGCGAACCTTCGCATCAATGGTCCGCACATTCTGCGACACACGTTCTGCTCGTATCTTGCGATGCGCGGGGCGCCAACGCGGGCGATTCAGGAGCTCGCCGGACATCGCGATCTCACGACGACTCAGCGCTACATGCACCTGAGTCTAAACGCCGTGTTTGACGCGATTCGGCTGCTCGAAACCGATCACCGACCGCTCGAGTGTGGAGACACTGTGGAGACGGCCGATCGGTGATCCGCAAGTCGTTTGGAGTGAACGAGATAGTGGTGAGCCCGGAAGGAATCGAACCTTCAACCAACAGATTAAGAGTCCGAACCTGGGCCGTCCGCCTGCATCCAGATCGCCTGGTTTCTTCGGAAAATCCCACTCTCAGTGTCCGCTGAGTCCGGCAGCGTCTGGCTAAATCCAGCGGCTTGGGCGTCAAAGCGGGCGTCAGCTTGAACGATCGGCTCGAGAACGCGCTGGGAGCTCGAGACCGGTCGAGCGCCGGCGCCCTGGGCACACGCGTCCGCCGCATGCTGGTCGAGCATCTGGGGCAATCGGTCCTGACGCTCGGCGCCGTCGCCACAGCGCTTGCGGTCAGTCGGCGGACGCTGACCCGCCGCCGGCCGAGGAGCGAGCGTCATACCGTCTGCACTTCGCCTGAGGTCATCGATGTACCACCTCAATGACCCCAAGTAGCGACCCGTCATGACCTGATCTATTTCTCGGAGTAGTCCGAGAAAGTCGTCCGACGCCTGTAGGAAAGACTGGAACGCCAGCCCCGAGGGTTCGCTTTGAATCTCAAAACGAAGCTTCGCCATCAGCGGCTCCTTCTGCTGAAATCGCAGTCACCGGTCGTTAGCTCACATCGGACACACCCCGTGCGGCTGGTGGCAGCCATCCGCACAAGGTATCACTCCTCAGCTTCTTCCCAGAACGGCAAGCGCGCCTGAACTGCGTCCGTCTCCGGATGCGGACTGGGGGGCGACTGGTTCCGTTGCTGGAAGCTGGATGCCTGCTGACGATGGGTTCGATTCCCCTGCCCTCCACAATTCGCGAGTCGTCATGCTCGTGCGTCCTCACGAACTCTACGCGCCCAAGCCTGCTGGCTGCTTGTAGGTCAGGCGCTTGCCTTCAGCACTCCTGACCAACAGGCCCGCACGCTCAGCGTCCGTCACAGTTCGCGAGTAGCGAAATGCAAAACTCATCACAGTAGCGTGCAAGGTGCTCCTTGCTCACATGATGGAACACGCGATTGATGACACGCTTCAGCAGCGAGAAGAAGCCCCGACCGTGTTCGTGTGAACGTGACCACGGTCGTATTCCTTGCGGCCGTGATTGGCGGTCGAGTGGGGGATACGGCCGAAGTTGTCACCGTAGAGCGCTGATTCGTCGGTGATCAACTCGGTGGTCGTCATTTGATGCAGGTCCGCTGCGAGCGCCTTCTGCACGTTCTCTGACGTGACGCGGATCATCGGGAAGGCCTGCGCACGGCCGTTGGAACGGAATCGCACTCTAAATCGCCGAGTCAAGTGAACCCCAATTCCGGCGTTCTGCACATTAGACGTAGGGAGGGCAACGTGAATGCTCTAACGACCGGGGGCGCGGTGTTTCTTCTACTATGCGGCGGCGGAACTCGAGTCGAGGCGCAGGGTGTTGCCTCGTCGTTCGACCAGCTCGCCGTTCTTGTCAAGCCAGGCGACAAGATCAGCGTTGTCGATGTCACCGGCAGAGAAGCCGAGGGGCGAATCGGGACGTTGTCGCGCGATGCGTTGACCCTGGTCACCGGGGCCGGCCCGCGGGTACTGGGCGAAGGTGACGTCGCACAGATTCGCCATCGCCGGGACGACTCGCTGAAAAACGGGGCCATCATCGGCGCTGCGGCAGGAATGGCCTACTTCTTGACGGCGGCAGCGCTCCTCGGGGACAGCGACGGCGGCGAGGTGATCGTGGGCCCCGCGGTTGCGTGGGGGATGTTGTTCGCGGGAATGGGCGCAGCAGCAGGAGCAGGCATAGATGCACTGATTACCGGCCGGCAAGTGATCTACCAGAAGCCCGGCGGCGGGAGCAGAGTCAGCGTTTCACCGCTGTTCCGCCACGGACGTCGGGGCGCCGCAGTCTCCGTGAAGTTCTGACGTCGTTTGCCACATCTACGAAATCATCGACCGCGGGCCTCGCGGACTTGGCACAGGAGCGATGGCTCGAGCCGCTCGCGTCGCACGCCGTGATCTGAATCGAGGCGCACCTCGCGGCGGTGATTCACGTAGCCTCCAGAACCGCGGGACTCGATGTAACGGAGCGTCTCCTCAGCCTCCAGCGCCCGTGTCGTGTTTGGCAGACCTTGGGCGTAGCGACGAATCTTGCGTTTCATGGCACGCTCTCCAATCGTCCCGGCCGCGCGAGCATGCAGCACACCCGGTGCGCCGCTCGCGAGGGCAGGACGAATTAGCAGGTCAGTGTGTCGTGAGCGATCCGAGTTCGCTTTCGATGCCTGCTATCGGGCTGTAGACGAACAATGTCCCGGACGAGTTGCCGCCCCAGAGACTGCCAAGGAGCGTGACGCGCTTGCCGCCCGCGCTGCTGAAGACTGGCGATCCACTATCACCCCCGGCGACGATCTGGACGCTGCTCTCCACAAAGTCCTGACACAGTAAGACGATCTTGCTGGCTGACACGCCGGTGTGCGTGCAGGTACGCGTCACGAGACCCTGGCTCCAACCGGTCGTGCGTCCAACCTTGTTGGCGATCTCTCCAACGGTCGCGGGTCCGCTGTTGACGATGTCGAACGTGTCGACGACCTCGAGTGAGCCGTTGTTGGGTGGCGTCTTCGCGATGCTGCCAACGGCAAAGCCGACGGCGGCGCCCGCGCTGAAATTCGAGTCGGAATATCGGCACACTCGTCCACGCGGGCAGCCCGAGATGCCCCGCAGGTAGGCCGGGTCGACCGTCTCGGTTCCAATCAGCTCTGCGGGCACCTGATTCAGTGGCTGATAATACTGAGTGCCGTCCGCCGTGCCTTGCCGGTCGCTGCAATGAGACGCCGTGACAAAGCCAAGAACACCAGCGCGAATGGCGTTGAAGCCAAGGCTGCACACGAATTGCGAGAAGCGGATCTGCACCCCGGCAATCACGGGACGCGTAAAGTCGCGAAGGGTGGCAATTTGGAAAATCGGCTCCGTCTCAACGACGTCGACGCTCTGGGAAGCGACGCCGAGTCCTCGAAGCCGTCCACGAACCAAACCTTCAACGCCCCGGTCGAGGACACCGATGACCAAT
This sequence comes from uncultured Acidobacteriota bacterium, assembly GCA_963802675.1. Classification (GTDB taxonomy): domain Bacteria; phylum Acidobacteriota; class Vicinamibacteria; order Vicinamibacterales; family UBA2999; genus JACCSI01. The sequence continues at coordinate 153,295 of CAWDJL010000007.1, read as the reverse complement.
CGGCCGCTTCGCTCGTCCGCATCAGTGAACGCAACGCCGGCCACCTCGAAGACGGGCAGCAGACGCTGATGTAGCGCTTCCAGGTCCGGCGGACCTTGGGCATCCAAAACGCGCGCACCGAACGGCCCAACGCTCACCACCGCGAGTCCGACGACGGCCAGCCAGCCAATGCGCAGCTTCCACAAGAGATTCAACAGTGATGCTGGATTCCTCATCATGTGACGCCTCCGAGGCAGAAACGTGTGGAGAACTGGGGGCGGTGCAGTATGACGATCCCCGGCCGGGTCGTCAATCGCGTCGACTTCTCGGTTGCCACCGCCCCGTGTCACGACTTTGATCCTTTCGCCTTGCGGGACGCCTGGGGAGGAGGTCCCCTGTCGGCTGGGTATGAGCAGGGGTTCAGGTGACGACGTTACAAGATGCACTCGCCTGACTCCTACATCCGACTAGCTCGAAGACGTCGCCATCCGAACCGCACCGTCGGGGTGCCTCGTGCGGATTACTAAACACTGGGCGGCAACTTCAGGAGTAATCTGAGCCGCGCTGTCGCATCTTGAAGCCGTCGCGCTGGCTACGGGCCGTGCTGACAGGGGACGCATATTCATGAAGATCCATCTCGTGGGACCTGGCGGTGCGGGCAAGAGCACTGTTGGAGTCCTATTGTCGGACCGGCTAAACACACCCTTCGTTGATTTGGACAGGGTCTTCGGCGAACGCGCGGGCGATATTTCGGACTACCTGCAGCGCTGTGGGTACCAGGCGTATGCGCGCACAAACATCGACGTCTACCGATCCATCGCCGGCGAGCCCGGAGTAATGGCACTGTCGTCGGGATTCATGACATATGCCGACGAAGTTCATCCGAGCTACCCAAAGATTCGTGCCGCGATTGCCAACAGTCCGACGACGTTCGTGTTGCTTCCATCGCTCGATGTTGAGACGTGCGTGGCCGAGATCGTGCGTCGTCAGGTGCACCGGCCGCTGGGCCTGGTGGCGTCGCGCGAGGAGGCAAAGATCCGCGAACGGTTCCCGGCCTACACGGCGCTGCAGGCGCCAAAGGTGACGACCCTGCAGCCGCCTGAGGCCATCGTGTCGGAGATCATCTGGGCTCTTACAGCGCAACGGTCACGGCTTCCGGACCGATAGATCCTGCTAAACGCCGTACCTGGCTTCCTATTCGCTGTGGCCCAGACGTGTCACCTGTCGGGGGGTGATACAGGCTCTCTCAGAGACGTGCCTTTGCGCTAGAGCCCTACGGAATCGTTCGGAAGCTCATAATTTGGCCCGGTAGTCTCGCGTCGAGAGGGCCTTGTGTTCCATAAAGAAGTGTTTGCGGGACGCCATTCAAGAATTACTAGCACTGGACTTTGCTCTGGATGACTGCATCCAAAACCGCAGCAATCTTTCAACACACAGCAGACACATTCCCAGGTCCGCTTCCTCCATAAACGGCGGCACTCGGTCCTTGCCACCGCCTGCGTGAGCAGCCTCATTTCCAAAATGCCGAAGAACATGCATATAGCCGCCAATCCAGGGGGCCACTTGCCCCTGAGTCTCAAGCGCGTGAATCCGTTCTCGCAAGTGTCCCTTCCCAGTTGGGTGAAGACGCCTGACCAGCAGTTCAACCAGCTTCCGACCCTGAACAGCAAGTTCCGAGGCTTTGACTTCGGTCGACTCCAAGAGTCTGACCCAATCCTCTCGAACGATTTCCGCATCTGGCAAGAAAAGGTCTGCTGATTCCCGCAATGTATCAGCGACGTCAGCTCGAATCGCCGACAGGAGTTGGCTGGTTTGCAGACTGATATTCTGACGACCGAGGGCTTCGTCCATCGCCTGCGCAATTGCTGCAGCCTTCAATCCATCCTTCGCGAGAAACAGCACCTCCTCTGCCGATGAGGACCGCTCGAGGAATCGTCGAGATGCACGGATTAACTCCCCCGCCACTTCACGAGCATCCAGGCGCTGAGATCCCGTGCCGAGCAGAGGGAAGGCCGTCGTCCGAATAGGCACACGCTTGGCTTCGAGCATCGACAGCACTACGAACACATTCTCAAGAACTGCGCGGAACGTGAGGCCGCTGTTCAGAAGCTCCGCACACACGATTCGTGAAAACTCCTGGTCAGCGATTGGCTCCGAGACCCAGACACCTAGAGCCGTGCGAAGGTCGAATTCTGGTGCCCTGGACAGTTGCTCAACATTAACGCCCAAGTTCTTCTCCAGGGCACGTATCACGGTGCCTGGGATAGGCTCGTAGGACCCCGCGAACGCCGAGATTCCGAGCACGTCAACATGTCGACCAAGCTGGGTGACGTCGCCGATGTATAGCGCACACGTCCGATAGCCGTATCTTGTGTTCACGCCGACTACGTTTATTCGCTGCATGGCCTTCTGGAGCGTACTCGGTATCACAGTCGGCGCGCAAGATCCAGTATCAACCTTTTTTCATCGGGTTCCCGAGTGTAGGCGCCATGCTTCAAACGTGCGCGTCTGCATCGCGCAAGGCCGCCGTCGTTCGCGCGCCAGTGCTTTTCCCGCCGTGCATTCGACAACGTCCATTCCGCATCGCTGGACCCTTTACACGCGGTCGCCCGCCGGGTGCGCAGGCCTGACCGCTCTCACCAAACCGCCGCCAAATTCGGGAGCGATACGCCCCGCGGCACTCCCACTGACTCCTCGCGCCAGAAGGAGCCGGATCTGGCCTCCCGGGTTATCGCGAGATCGCGGTGAGTTCGCTAGCCTTACCAGTGCCACCAATTTGTCAACGTGGGCGGTTCCGCGCTCAGTGTTCTGCGGAGTGCTTCGGTGCAGGTTGTTGCTGAAGTTCAACCTGCACGGGGACGGACCCTGGAGGGTTGACGGCCATGAAACCCGGATTTGCTGCGGTTTCGTGAGATTGACTTCCATCCAAGCATGGACAGCGTGCCGACGTGCACGAGGTGTGAATTGCGATTTCGTCCTCCAGCGTTCTTGATGGCGATGCTCGTGGCCGTAATTTGGCCACTGGGGCGGACAACTCTTGGCCAGGGGCGGGCGCCCTTGTTCGAAGAGGGCGGCACGATTCAGATGGCCGCCGCGGCCCCCGCCGAGAGCGCGGGCCCGCGCGTGCTGCGCGCCCGCATGGCCCGGTTGCGTCCCGCACAACTGGACCGCGCCCTCGTCGCCGGGCTGGCCGGCGACACCTCGCCGCTGCTCGACCTGAACCTGTTCGACGACACCACACTGCGCGCGGTGTTCGAACGCACCCACAGCGATGCCTTCGGGCATCGCACGTGGGTGGGTCGCGTACAGGGTGACGAGCAAAGCACCGTGACGCTGACGTGGCGCGGCGACACCGTGGTGGGGGCGGTGCAGACCGCGACCGCGCTGTATCGCGTGTCGGGCACCATGGACGCGGCGGTGGTGGAGCAGGTGGACCCGACTTCGTTCGGCGAAGAACGCGAGCCGCTGCCGGCCCCGGCCGGCGACGTGGCCGCGGTACCGGCGCAATCTGCGGCCCCAGCGGCCACCGCCCTCGACGGCGAAGTGGTGGACGTGCTCGTCTACTACACCACGGCGGCCAAGGTGGCGCAGGGCGGCGCTGCCGGCATCGAGGCGGTGATCGCGACCGGCGTGGCCGACACCAACACGGCCTACGCGCGCAGCGGCATCAACGCCAGGCTGCGCCTGGTGGGCATCGCGGAATTCACCGGCTACACCGAATCCGCGGACATGGCCGACGACCTCTATTACATCCAGTCGAGCGCCACGGTGGCGGCCGGCCGCAACGCGGTGGCGGCCGATCTGGTGGCGCTCGTCGTGGCGCAGTCCACCGGGGGCAGCTGTGGCATCGGGTTTGTCGGGCCGCCAAACGCGTCGTGGGCGTTCAGCGTGACGGCGAGCACCTGCATCGTGGGCAACTACACCTTCGCGCACGAGCTGGGACACAACTTCGGGTCGTGCCACGCGCCCGAGGACGGCGGCTGCTATGCTGGCAGACCTACGCCTACGGCTACAAGGACAGGACCAACAGCTTTCGCACGGTGATGGCGTATGCGCCCGGCACGCGCATCCTGAATTTCTCGAATCCCGGCGTGATGTCCGCGGGGCGCGTCACCGGCACTGCCACGCAGAACAACGCGCTGTCGCTGCGCCAGGCGTTCCCGATCGTGCAGGCGTTTCGCACGGCTGTCGTGACGCCGCCCCCGCCACCGCCTCCTCCTCCCCCCTCCGCCACCGCCGCCGCCCACGGTTACCGGCGCGCCCCAGAACCTCACGGCCAACGCGGTCGGCAGCACGCTGGGTCTGGCGTGGAGGGCGCCGGCGACCGGCACGCCGACCAGCTACTGGGTGCGCGTCGGCACCACGCCTGGCGCCTCGAACGTGTTCGACGGCTCAGTGGGACTGGCGTTGAGCGCGTCGGTTTCGGCACCCAACGGCACGTACTACGTGCAGGTCTACGCCAAGAACGCTGCCGGGTCCAGCGTGCCGGCGTCGGCCACCGTATCCGTGAACGCCGCGGCGGTGCCGGGCGCTCCGCAGGCACTGATGGGCTCGGCCACGGGGAATATCGTGAACGTGAAGTGGAGTCCGCCGGCGTCGGGCGGGACCGTGACGAACTACCTGGCGCAGGTGGGCACGGCCCCTGGGGCCGCCAACGTGTTCAGCGGATCAGCGGGCCTGGCCACTGCGGCCAGCGGCGGGCTTGCCAACGGCACCTACTACGTCCGCCTCTACGCGCAGAACGCCGCGGGCACGAGCCCGTCGTCCAACGAGTTGATGGTGACCGTGGGCCCGCCGTGCACGGTGCCGGCTGCGCCGATGCTCAATGGCTCGAGGATGGGCAACGTGATCGGCATCAGCTGGACCACGCCCGTGGGTGGCCCGGTGGTGAGCTATACGGTACAGGCCGGTAACGCCAGCGGCGCGAGCAACCTCTACGTCGGCTCGGTAGGGTTGACCAACGCGGTGTCCGCATCGGTCGGCGCGGGCCCGTACTTCATCCGAGTGGTTGCGAATGCGGCGTGCGGGAGCAGCGTGAGTTCAAACGAGGTGAGCGTCACCGTCCCGTAGGCAGAACGGCTTCAGGGGATGCGCGTGACTCGGCGTGTTGCGGTCGTTGCTGCGATGTTGGACGGCGTTGGCCACCTTTGCGGCAGCAACACACAAGATGCGAGTGATCCTTGCGATACTCCTTCTGGCGGCGAGCGCATCTGCGGCGATCGCGCAGCGCGGGCCAGTGTCGGTCTATGTCGGACCAAACATGACGGATGGGTTCGTAGATATTGATCGCGGCGTGCAGGATTCTATCAAGGACCTCGTCGGCGAATTACGCAAGGACAAACAGCTGCGTCTCGTCGCTGCTCCCGAGCAGGCGCAGGTCCGAGTGCTCATCGTCGCGCGTCGCGCTGGCCCGAGTGGCGGCGGCGCCGGTGTGGTGGTCGGAAACCTGTCGTTTTACTCGCCGACTAAGGCGCGCGCAATTGATGCGGTTCTGCGGGCCGGGGATGTATGCAGCGAGCTTGGACGGCGGAGGACCGGGAATATGACAACTGGACCTACGCGGCGAAGGCACTCGCTCGTGATGTGAAAGTGTGGATTGCGACGAGCAAGACCTTCCCCGGCGAATGGGAGTTCATCCGCGAGCGTTGCGTCCGACTCCATGGGCTGAAAGAGAGGACGTGATGAGCACAGTTGCCGTTGCTCGCCCAGTCCCAGGAACCTGAATGACTACTGTGAGAAGCATCGACCCCGTGTGGAAACGGCCAAACTCTGGAGTCGATGCGTGAATGGCGAGCAGATGCCGAGGCCAGGGTCGCCGCTCAAAAGGAATTGGCGCGGTTCAAGGCCCGGCGACGGAGGAAATAATGGCGCGTGGACGATTGCGCTATCTCCGCGAATCGGGACAAGCTCCAGTGATGCCTTAATCCTCCGTCTCCTCTCTCGGATTGGTTCGGACGATTAGTCGGCGGAAAACCGCCGCTCGAATGGCGAGACTGGCTCGTGCCGGTATTGAGATGAGGCAGGCGCAGGCTTAACGCGCGCCCCAGGCCAAAATAACGTAATCAATCTTATCTTGGCCCCACACGTTTCGCAGCGCTCCGAAGCGTCTGAAGGAAGGGCGTGCCAACAAAGCACAATGCGGTGGCCCTTGTACCGCGGACACCTGACTGTCTGTCATGGTCGAACCGCCGCTCAAGCGGCTCTAGCCGTGCTCGGATGGTCGCGCGAAGTTGTGACGCCACGACCTAAAACCAGCACTTTTCCTAAAACGCTTTCAATCGCTCGTCCATCGCGACGGCCAGGTCCACTTCCTCGTGGCCCAGCTTTCTGTCGCAACTTAGGCCGTGTGTCGTAGAGTCTCCCGATTGCTCGCCGTCCGAAGCCGCGAGTTTCCTCTAGTTCAGGCTGCCGTCGTTTGCGGGGGAGACGTCAGGTCCCGTCGCGAGTCAGCGCTGCCAACACTGCCTACGGCACGACGATGGCGACTTCGTTGGAGACGAAGCCAAGTCCGAGCGCACTGGTGGCCACGACCCGGACGAAATAGGTGCCCGCCGGTACTCCGGGTGCGACAAAGTCGAGAGGCGCGGACGGCAGCAGCAGCACGCCCGCATTCGACAGGCCCGGCGCGGTCCCTGCCTGTAATTGATAGCCCGTCACCGCTGCGCCGGTGAGCGGCGCTGTCCAGGCCAGGAAGACGGTCCGGTCGCCAGCGACGCTGCTGGTGAGGACGGGCGGCCCTGGCGGCGGCGGGCCGACCACGACTCGCAGATCGGATGTGGGTGGCCCCGTCCCCGACGCATTGCGCGCGCGCACGCGCACGTAGTAGCTGCCGTTGGGGACGGGTGGCGTGAGGAAGCTCGTCGCCGCGCCGCCGGTCGCGAAGTTCGCGAGATTGGTCGCGCCCGTGGTGGTGCCCGCCTCGATGACATAGGTGGCGACGGGCGCGACCGCTGCATTGGCTGGCGCAGTCCATGCCATCACGAAGGTGTTGCCGGTGACGGTGACGCCGAGGGCCAGGGGAGCCGTCGGCACGGGTGTCGGCCCAACAACGACCACAATCTCGTTTGACGGGACAGTCGTGCCGGCAACGGTCGCCACAACGCGCACGTAGTAGGTACCATCGGGGGCCTGCACCTGGACGGACGTGCGTACACCCAGCGGCTGGGTGGCGATGGCCGTCCCGTCCGGCGACAGGCTGGCCACGAGCGTATAGTCGGTCGGGGCCGGTCCTGTGGCCGGCGCGATCCACGAGAGCGTGACGTCGGGCCGAGTGACGGCGGCGGGCAGGAGCGAGGGCGTTGCAGGCACGTGGGCGTACGCGGCCCGGACTGTCACGTCCGAGAGCTGACCGGATACCCAGACAGCCATCGCCGCACCAGCGTTAGTCATCGCGATGTTCACGGCAACGGCGTTGAACGCTGAGGGATCGAGATCGACAATGCCCGTCCAGGCCGTGGCACTGGCACTGTAAAAGGACGCCTGGACGGCGTATCCGCGAGGCCCGCCGAGGTAGCGTTGCCAGGCGGCGACGGCGTCGCCGCCGCTGGTGATGGCGATCTTCGGATATTGGACCACCCGGTTGCCGGCTGGCCCGGAGAGATCATGCGGGGCACTCCACGTCGCGGTGCTCGAGCTATAGCGGGCGGTCTGTAGGATGTCGTTCCGTGTCCAAATCGCGATTGCATTGCCGCTGCCATCCATTGCCACCTGCACCCTGTCGGCGCTGCGCGTCCCTGGTCCCGAGAGGTCCACGCTCGCACCCCAGGTACCGGTCGTCGCAGAGAACCGCGCCGTTTCGACCGTCGCGAACTGACCGGCGGCGTGCAGTTCCCAGCCCACCGTGGCGTTCCCGCTGCCGTCCACCGCGACGGCAGGATAGAAGGCGCCCGCATCAACCCGGGATGTCGAGAGCGTCATGCTCGGACTCCACGTCCCGGTGGACACGGTCCACCGCGCCGCCTGAACCACGACTCCCCCGGTGCTCGCCCAGTGCCCCCACGCCAACACGGCACCACCACCGGTCTCCACTGCGATCACGGGTGCAGTCTCAGGTTGCCTTCCGGGTGCCGACACATCCGGGCTCGGGTCCCAGAAGCCGAACTGGACGCAGTATCGCGCGGCTTGGACGACGCCGTCGCTCAGGCGACGCCAGGCGGCAAACGCATTTCCCTCGCCATCCAGTCCGACGGTCGGCAAGCCGGCCGGTTGCTCCAGTGAGGACAGCGTCGCACCGGCGCTCCAGGTGCCTGCCGTCGCGGAGTAATGCGCCACCTGGACGAGCGAGACGGCACCATCCGTCCTCCAGATCGCCACCGCATTGCCCAAGGCATTCACCGCAAGGTGTGGGTCACCCGCCGAAACACCCGGCGCCGAGAGATCGACCGCCGTGCTCCACGAGTGGGTTGCCGCACTGAAACGCGCGGCGCGTATGACCGTTATGGGGGCACTCCCCTCAACCCAGATGGCTAGGGCGTTTCCGCTCGCATCCATGGCCACGTCTGGCCGGCCACCATCCGCCACCGACATGGGCGGCGACCAGAGGCCTTGCGCGGTCGCGTCCCCGGCCGCTGCGGTGTGCAGGACGCCGACGACGATCCCGATGAGGACGAGCCGAGCGGAGTCACTGCTGGAGAACACCGAGAACCTGCCTTTCTATTGGCTATTGGGCCTGAATCGGACGCGACTACTGGCGGAGGGAAGGCGTGATGAGCGCAGTATAGTCCAGGTGGGACTCGGCCACTGCCGCGAAATCGTTTATCCATCGCCAACGATGTTGATGGCTGACGATGGATACCATGACCCCTCCTTCCCTAGCGGCGTCCGTCGTCTGCATTTGTCGGCGGATTTCGATCCGCAGGTGGCGATGGAGCTGCTCGTCGCAAAGGAGCGCTGCGAGTCTCCTGGCGGAAGTCTTCGTCCTCGACCATCCAACGACGCAGCGTGCGGCCACCAAGGCCAGAACGCTTGGCGGCCGCGCCGATGGTCAGAGCTTCCAACTGAGTTCGACGTCGGCGTCCACCTGGATGTGCTCCGACAACAGCCCGAGGTGCTTCGCCAGCGTCTCTAACGCCCGGTTCTTATCCCACCATTTGATACGCCACACCCGGTCGGTATGCCCATCGCCAGCCGCCGCATTTCTAATCACCACTTCGATGGAGGCCATCGCTCGGCGAAGGTCAATCGGTATCTCGTGAATGGGTTTGATATTGCCGTCGGCATCGAGCGCGGCACTGATGTCGGCCATCGCAATTCGCATCAATTCGCGCAGCACATCATCGCCTTTTAGCTCAAGGCGCTCTAGTCGAGCGAGGTGAGCTGCCTCGACCGCGGCAGCGATGTTGGGTCGCGTTAGGAGGTCACTGGCTTGAAAGCGCGCAGTCTTGACGCTGTAGCCCGCTCGAATGGCCGCGGTTTGACCGTTGAGGGTTTCAACATAGGCGGCAACGAACAATTGCTCGCGTAGTTTGAGGGGGCGCGTAGGGTCTGACGCGGGCTTTCGCTGTGCTTCGCGGATTGAGCCGATGCGTCCACCTGGACGCGGTGTCATGGTCACGGCTTACGCTCGTACGAATGAAATCAACACTACCATGCGGTCGTACCTTCTACTTCTCTCTACTTTGGTGAAGGCTCTTCCCCTTTCGCGCGCGCGGGAGGCTCTTGGCCCCGCTGGAAGGCTCTCTCTAAAGACACCTGCTAAGAGCACGTTCTTAGGACGAAGCCGATTTCGTGACCGTGGAGCAATGTGTTTCGTAGGGTGAGCGATCCGCGCTTCAGGACCCTCACGAATTTTCACGTCTTCGACACTTGCGGTGCCCTCCCCACCGTTCCGTCTTACCTCCCCCGTTCTAAGGACGAAGCAGGCTTCGCGGGTCGGCTCGACAATGGCACCCGGGTTGGCAAGTTCCATTCATGTCGTTTCGCAATCGCGGATAGCTCGCGGCGCGCGGCATCTGCGTCTAGGGTTCCTTTGACGTGGTGCGCGATCATCACTGCGTTCCTCTCCGCCGACGTGCGACGCTGCCGTCGCTCTCGCGTGCGTTGCGCGTCCTCTGCCTGCTGTTCGGCAAGTGCGAATGGGTTCGAAACGAAGCCGTATTCGCTCGCGCGGCCTGGACGCCCAGGATTCGAGGTCATCAAGGGTAGGGGGCCGGACCTTACGAGCTCACGAACTGCGCTCTGGGCCACGCGCGGCGTGCAGTCGAGCCACTCTGCGAGCTTCTTCATGGGCACCGTGATCCGTCCATTGCTCCGCCCGTCGGCCCCGATGAACCCGCTGAGCAAGACGTACAGGAGGCGGGCTCGGGCCGAGATACCCAGATAGCGCGAGTATTTTCGGCAGAGGTACGCCGCTCGTGTACCCGGTCCAGTCTTCGGGTTGCTCAATATGGCGATGATGCCGTAATACACCTCGGGTGTCGGCTGGAGCGGCGGGCGACGCTTCGGCCGGTCCACGGCGTCCATGACACTATCCGCGCATCCGCGACTCTAACGCTGCCTTCGCCCCTTTGTCGGTCTGCGCGGCGACCCACGAGTGGAGCGAATCGACGGGGATGCGAATGCTGGAGCCGATTCGAACCGACGGAATGACACCGCTCGCGAGCAGCTCATAGATCCGGCTTCGCCCGATGGACGACGAGTCGGCGTTGGCTTCGCGTCGGGCGACACCCCGACAACGCCGTCCAGATTCGTTGCGGGTGCAGCAGGAGGCGGCCTCAAGCCGCACCGATCATTTTCTCAATCGAAGGTATTTCCAAGCCATCGGGCGTCAAGGTGGGCGTCAAAGCGCGGACGGCGGTTGCGCCGGTCGGTCGAACTTTGCAGATTCTCTAATGATTTTTGGTGAGCCCGGAAGGAATCGAACCTTCAACCAACAGATTAAGAGTCTGCTGCTCTGCCAGTTGAGCTACGGGCCCACAGGGGGATGCTGGCGACGCCTTCGTGCCCTGCCGCGATTGCCGCTCAGACGCGAAACTTCAACTCTAGCACAAGAGATCGCTTCACGATCCGTCGCCGCGCGCTCGGCATGGTCACGGCTTGCCCTTGACGTGCGGCAGATTCGCTTCGTGGTTCTCGTTGCAGACGTACTCAATCAGTTCGCCGTCCGCGAGCAGCTCCTGTGACTGCATGTATGTCAACCGCCGTGTGTAGGCGACCGGGTCGTCGATTGTGACCTCGATGTTCAACTGGCCGACGTTCCGTCGCGTGAACCGCTCCGTCAGCCGCATCGACTCGCTGTGCGGATGACCGCTGCCGTCGAGCCACGTCTTGTCGTTGAATCCAGAGGACTCGACGACTAGCGTGTCTCCTTCCCATCGTCCAATCGAATAGCCGTACCACGCTGGCTGCGCATCCTCTGGCAGCTTGCGGCCATCCATGAAAATCTGCCGGAAGGTCGTCTGCGATTCGTACAGGATCACGATCAAGCCGGGAGTCTGGACGATCTTGAATGGGTGGGTGTACGAGTTGAGCCGCGGCACGCCCAGCGGAAGACACCTGATCGACGGGTTGTCGCGAAACTGGTTCGCCGCGCGCGCCTTTGTAGACGGCAGCGGCTTCGGGGCGGAGGATCGAATTTCTGTCCTTCATGTCAACCGTGAGGTCGATCATGTAGCGCGGCGCGACGATGCCTTCGATGCCGCCGGCTGGACCGGCCGCATCGCGGTTCGATTGCCACACACCGGAAAGATCCGGCTTGCCATCCCCGGTTCGCGGGGCAGGCGCGCTCAGGTTCGGGCTGCCGTCGGCCGCCCTCGGCACACCGGGCGTTGCCTGATTGGGCCACTGCGCACTCGGCGACGCCGACATCGCGGCAAAGCTCGCTGCTATCAGAACTCCACGCGTCCACAAGTCGATCGTTCGTTTGCTCATGAGCCCCTCGAGATCAGTGATCAGTGATCAGTGATCGGCGATCGCTGACCAGCTGATCACTGATCACCGATCACTGATCACTGATCACTGACTGGATGCCGCAAAGAGTCGCTTCCCAGTCTTGGTCAGCGTGACCGCCCGCGCATTGGCAGTGGTGGTGCCATCCTTCGCGCGGTAACCCTCGACAGTTACCACGTCGCCAATCGCCATCGAGGTTCGCATCCACCCGGCCCGCATCAACGCGTTGGGGCTGCCCATCTCCATGCCCCAGGTTGCGCCGGCGCCCGACTCGGCCTTGACGTCGATGTAGAACCAGACGTGCGGATTCATCCATTCGACCTTCGTCACCGAACCCGTGACCGTCACGGGACTGTTGATGTCGAACTCGGCTGCGAACGCGTGGTGAGCGGGCACGGGCATCGTCGACCCCAGCCACAGGATCCCGACGAGGAGCGCAGCTTTTGATGTCATGACTCCTCCAGTTGAGCCCTTATACACCCGACTACGAAAACGGGTGCGACTGGTTCCGGGGTGCGACAGGTTCCTCAGGCACCTGAGGCACTTCAGGCACCCCAGGTACTTCAAGCACGTCAGGCACGTCAGGCACGTCAGGCACCTTGCTTGAGTGCATAATGCGCGGCTGACATGCAGTACGATCGCCGCCAATTTCTGACAACGACGCTAGTCACGGCCTCGGCATCCGCGATGTCCGCGCGAGTGGCAGGACAAACAGTGAATCTCTTTCCAGGTTTCCGAACCCAGAAGATTCAGACATCGGGCGCGACGATTCACACGCGGGTCGGCGGCAGCGGCCCGCCGCTGTTGCTGATCCATGGCTACCCGCAGACGCATGTGGAGTGGCACAAGATCGCCGGCCAGCTGGCCGAGCGATTCACCGTCGTCATGACCGATTTGCGTGGCTACGGCGACAGCAGCAAGCCGCCGGATGGCGAAAACCACGCCACCTACTCGAAGCGAGCCATGGCGCTCGACAATATCGAAGTCATGCGCTCACTCGGACATCAACGATTTGCCGTCGTCGGCCACGATCGTGGTGGACGCGTCACCTGGCGAATGGCGGTCGAGCATCCCGAGCGCGTCACTCGCGCGGCTATCCTCGACATCGTTCCGCTGCCGTACTCGACCGTGACGCGTGAGTTTGCGACCGAATACTTCCACTGGTTCTTTCTGATTCAGCCGGCCCCATTCCCGGAAACGTTGATCGGCAACAGCGTCGAGTTCTACTTGCGGTCGCGCTTCCTGCGTTCCAGCGCCTCGTCTAGCATCTTCACACCCGAAGCGATTGCGGAGTATCTCCGCTGTTTCAAGGACCCCGCCGCCATTCACGGGTCGTGCGAGGACTATCGCGCAGGTGCAACCATCGACATCGAGCACTCGAACGCCGATGGCGGCCGCAAGGTTCAGTGTCCGCTTCTCGTACTGTGGAGTCAGCGGGGGACCGTGGGCCGTCTCTATGACGTGATGGCCATCTGGCGACAGCACGCCGTGAACGTCACTGGAAAAGCGCTCGCGGCCGGTCATTTCCTGCCGGAAGAGGTCCCCGATGACACGCTTGCCGAGTTGTTGCCGTTCCTGGTCGGCTGACATGACAACAGCAATCTCGAGGCGTCGGCTGTGGGTGGGCGCGAGTCTCGGTCTCGCGGCGCTCGCCGCGTCTGCTCATGCGCAGGAGCCGGCCAAGTGGGGCCCGTCGCTCGAGTTCCACACGTTTTCGATCGTCGCCGTGGATCCGAAGACGCGTGAGACCGGCGTTGCGGTCACCACCCGCAATCCGTGCGTCGGCAACGCCGTGCCGTGGGTCCGCGCAGGCGTGGGCGCCGTGGCGACGCAAGGCGGCACGCGAGTCGAGTACGGTCCCGATCTCCTCGAACTGCTGTCGCGTGGTGTTTCGCCGAAGGATGCGCTGGACAAGCTCGTCGCCGAAGACATGGATCGCGAGCGGCGACAGGTTGGCGTGATCGCGGTTGACGGCCGGTCGGCACAATGGACCGGCTCAGGGCAACGCGGCGCGGAAAACCGCGGCGATTGGGTCGCCGAACGGTCAGGTCCGACGTTCGCGGTCCAAGGCAACTCTCTCGTGAGCCTCGACGTGGTCTCCGCCGTCGCGACCGCGTTTCAGGCGAGCGAAGGCTCGCCGCGCACGCTGGCGGATCGACTGATCGAGGCGCTCAGCGCCGGACAGATGCTCGGAGGCGACGGTCGTCACGGGGAAACACAGTCGGCCGCCGTGCTCGTCGCCGATCCCCGACCGGGCCTGTCGCGGCGTCCCGACGGGCAAACCGTGAACATCAACGTCTGCGAACACCCGGAGCCGGTCGCGGAACTCCGTCGCATCTACGATACGGCCAGCGAGACGCTCGGTTTCCGCACGATGGAGCAGTTCGTCGGCCGTGATGTGCTCCAACTAAAGATGATGCTGCACGCGCTCGGCTTCTTCCGCCCGAAAGAAGCGGAGTTCGACGTGAAAGCACCGCAGGCCAATGTCTACACGCAGGAAGCTGTCGAAGCTGTCGATCGCTTTCGCGCCGCGCAAGGATGGCAAACGACCGTCCCGGGCTATGTCGATGCGCGAACGATTGAGAGGTTGTGGAGCAAGCTCCAAGAAACGGGGCGGGCCGATGCAATCCGTCAGCGAATGCTGGAACTCCAGCGGCTTCGGTGACGAACCCGAAGCAAGGACAGAAAAGGCGAAACGATAGCCACGAAGAGCACGAAGGACACGAAGCAGGTCCTAGAGATTTGCTTCGTGTCTTCGTGCCTTCGTGGCTATCTTTGCAAGCCTTCCGTGGCTTCCGCCTTAAGGCGGAAGCTACGCGTCGCGTGCCTAGTCCCTTCGACTCGTCACCACATCAATTGCCTCACCCGACACGACCAACTCCACCCGTCGATTCTGCTGTCGTCCCGCAGCCGTCTCGTTGCCGACGACTGGGCGTGATTCGCCGAATCCCATCGCGTCGACTGTCTCGCGCGGGATGCCCTGGCTGACGAGATAGTTGCGCACCGTCGCGGCGCGCCGCTCCGACAGATCCTGGTTGTACTCGTCGCTGCCCACGCTGTCGGTGTGGCCCTCGACTTCGATGTCCAGGCCCGGATATGTCAGCAGCACGCCGGCCACCTTCGCGAGCTTCTCTCGCGCTCCCGGCTTCAGCGTCGCACGGCCCGTATCGAAGAGCACGTCCGACATGTTGACGATCAGCCCGCGAGCCGATTCGCGAGTCTCGAGGATGATGTTCAATTGCTGCTGCAGACGCTCCCTCAACTCGGCGCGCTCGCGCTCGGCCTGCTCGGCATTTTGCGCCGCAGCCTGTGCGCGTGCCTCGGCGTCTGCACGTTCGGCGGCCAGCCGATCCATGGCAGTCTGCGCGTCGCTCTTCGCGCGTTCAGCCGCGAGTCGTGCCGCATCAGCCTCGACGCGTTGACGCTCGGCCGCGAGACGTGCGGCATCAGCGGCCGCCCGCTGGCTTTCGGCCGCGCCGTTCGTTCTCGGCCGTCAACCGATTCGCCTCTGCGAGACGACGCTCTTCGTCTCGTCGTTCGGCTCGTCGGTTGGCTTCGGCTTCGGCGCCCGTGCCGCCGCCTCGCGCTCGAGCGTCAATTGTCGGTCGCGCGCGAGCAGTTCGGCCTCGCGGCGTTGCAGTGCGATCAGTCGAGAGTCTTCGGCCGCTTGCGCGGCTTCTCGCGCCACGCTGATCACCGCTCGTCGGCCGCGATCTTTCCTGTGATCCTCCTCGGCTTTCCGCAGAAGACCGGCCGCCTTCGCAAACGAACTCTCGGCGTATTCATCGGCGCCGGCGACTCGCGCAAAGTGCACCGCATTGCGAGCCTCATGAAGCTCGAGCGGGACGTCATCGTCCAGGCGGCGACTCGGCACATCCGCCGGATTGCTCGACATGAGGTACGTGCCGCGCTTCAGCAGTTCATACTCGGCTTCGACGACCTCAACCGCGCCTCGTGTGTCGCGACGGATGACATTTTCCATGACCACAACGTCACTCGGTTGTGACACGGAAAAGTACGGCTCGGCCGTAACGATGAGACCGAAGGCCTGCAGTTCGGTGGTCACGTTCAGCTTGCTCTCCGACCCGTTGAGCAGCACCTCGCCCAGATTGGTCGCGCGCCCTTCGGGAGTGATAGCCCACATCACATAGGTCAGATATTCGGGCCCGAAGCGAGTTGCAGGCTGGAGCTCGTCGAACTCGACCTCGATCTCGATGTACCCCTGCTTGCTTTCGACCTTCGCTTCGCCGTACGACGCGGGCAGGAGCGGTGTCCCGCGGAAATCCACCTTGGTCGCGCCGGATCGATGCCGATAGTTGACGGCCGGCGTCGTTCGGCCGACGACCGTCACGCGAAAGACCGGGATCTGATCGTCCTGTTGCGTGATGATGGTCGCGCGTTGCTGGGTCGGATTCGCCGATTGCGAAAGAGCCGAGGTCGCGAACAGCGTGCCGCCAAGCACGACCAGCGCGGCCGTGAATAGGTTGAGCATAATGGCTGACCTCCAACGCTCTGAAGGCAGCAAGGAGGTGGCCAGTAGCTGCTCAGCAGTGGCTGACAATGTTGCTGCTGTGTCGGCCCCTTCCTAAAAGCTTGTTGGCCGACTCAGCTTGATGCTAGCATTGTGCTAGCATTGAATCACAGCCGATGCCCACTTTGACGATTCGAAATGTCCCGACCAGGATCGTCCGGTCTCTCAAGGCGCTCGCGCGCCGACGCCGTCGCTCCATGGAGCAGGAGGTCCGGGAATTGCTCGAAGCGCACGTCGCCGAACGGCGGTCCGTGCTCGAACAGATCGAAGCTCAATGGGCACGCCAATCCCGGCGTCCGACTCCCGCCGAGGTTGATGCCTGGATCGGAACCGGACGCGCGTGAACGCGGTCGTCGACACGAATGTCGTCGCGTACTACGTGCTTGGGACCAACCGCTTTGTGGACGAAGCCCGAACCTTCATCGCCGCTCTGGATGATGCATGGGCACCTGCCCTGTGGGAAGCTGAACTCGCAAACGCACTCTGGATGGCGACGCGTCACAACGTCCTCACTGTCGACGCCGCCGCGAGTCGATTGACCTTGGCCGATGGCCTGGGCATTCACGCAGTTCCGAACCGGACGCTCTGGCAGGGCGCGTTGGTTCGGGCCCACCAATCGGGGATCGCCGTCTACGACACGCTATTCGTCGAGCTTGCCGTTCGTGAGCGACTCCCGCTCGTCACTTTTGACGCCGCCGTCCTCAAGGCCTTTCCGGATGTCGCGATGCGCCCTGCGACGCTGATGACCAAATGACGTGGACGCTGTGGGTAGCCACCACGGCGCTGCTGGTTGGACTCAGCCTGTTCTTGAGCTGCTCGATCGATGGTGCAACGAGCCCGATCGAGACACCACACAAGCCGCCAGATCGAGCCACGCACCACGTGAGCCTGCAGCCGGGGGATGCGCATCCGCGGCCAGTCGTCGGGGCCATCCGCACGCTGGGCTCGCAGTGCTTCGCGGATAACAACGGTTGCCGCACGTTCACGATTGCTCACCAGGGTGATCTGGCGGCGCGTTATGTGTGGGGCTGCGCGCGTGGTGATGTCGGCCAGGTCGAGACTGCCAAGCAGGACCTCCGCGACGCGGCCGCCGCCGGGTACGCCATCTCCCGGACCTGGTGGCGATTCGACGATGTCCCGGGCTCGCCGTGGTTCACGACCATGTATCCGGGCTTCGAACCGTCAACGATTCCCGAATTTCTGCGTTGTGGCGCCGAGCTGATCCGCTACGCCGGCTCCCTTGGCCTTCGCATCACTGTCGGCCCTGGGGGTATCGACAAGCTCGGGAAACACGAGGAGCTGCAACTCTTTGGACTCTACCGGCAGCTCATAGACGCCGGCGGACACGACAACATTGCGTGGGTCGAAGCACTCAATGAGCCCTCGAGCGTCCACGCGACCAGCGACGGCGACGGCGACAACGAACCAGGCCATCTCTCGGACTTGTTACGCAGCGTCCTCAACGGAACGAACATCCTCGGTCATCTCGGCCACGCCGACAACAGCAACTATCGCGAGACCGGCCGGTACACGCCGTCGTGGCAACGCTACAACTACGTCCACGGCTCGCGGGACGGGAATGTCTTCGACAAGATCAGCCGCCGCTTCACCTGGGGCCGTGACTTCGCGCAAGAAACGGGACTGGTCAACGGCCGTCTGACGATCGACGGCGAGTCGGTCGGATGGCCGGTCGGTTTGGGCCTGCAGCGCGTCTCGGACACGACCAACGGCCATGAGATGAACGATCCGGAAGCCCTGGCGCTCATCGCGCTGGCCACCGCCGTGCGTGGCATCCCGTCGCACCTGAGCGGCACGGGCATCCAGCGGTTCGAGCCGTTCACGAACACCATTGGCTGGCGCGAAATCCCGTGGGCGGTGAGCCAGCTACCCAAGGACGTGGCGACCTTCCCACTCGTTCACGGTGGCCAGGTCCACGACAGTCGCGTTGTCATCGAGGCGACCACGAACGCGGCAGGGATTCTCGGACGCGCCGATCAGGCGGTCGGCCCCAACGGCGAACTCGTCGCCCTTCTCTACAACCAAGCTCCGAACCACGCGCAGCGATTCAAGTTCCGACGGGCGGCGGAGTTCAGGTTGTGCGATGTCGGCCAGATGACGTGTGCGAATCACAAGGTGCCTGTGGGCGGCTCGCTCGACACGGGCGTGATGCGATGGGGTCGATTGCTCGTCGGCCGTAGGCACTGAGCGGTCCACGGTCCACGGTCTACGGTTTACAGTCTACGGTTTACGGTCCACGGCCTACGGTCGCCGGCCGCCCAGGGCCGCTTGCGTGTCAAAGGAACCCCAGCGACCGTGGTTGCGTTGCAACAACGCATCGTCGATTTCGGTTCGATCAGTTTGAAAATCTCGCGTCTCGTGAAGTGCGGAGCTGGTGTGGCAATTGCTCATCCCGGCCGAGCCAGCAGGAGAGTCCCCATGTGGCGGGCGTTTTACTACCGGCTGCTCGACAGCACAATGGTGTGAACGACGCACGCGCCGGGGCCTTTGACCTGGATTGTCGCCCGAGGGATTGGATCAACATCGAGCGAGGCAGAAACAGTAAGCAGGTAGCGCCCAGGGGGGACATCCCTGAGGGTGTACTGACCGGTTGAATCCGTGGTGGTCGAGAAGGCGTGCGTCCCGCCGCGAATGGCAATCGTCACTCCGCCCAGCGGCGAAAGCAACCCGGAAGGTGCATCGCCCGCGCGTTCTGTGATCAACACTGATCCCACGAGCGACCCACCACGACGGCTGTCTCGCGCGATGCCGCGCGCAAACGCAAGACCGTCGCCGGCCTGATCCAGCGGAGTTGTCGGATCGCAGAATACGGCACGCCACGTGCCCTCAGGCGCACGCCGCGCGAACACGAGATAGCGGGTGCCGTGAACGAACGCGTAGGCGCAGCTTCCGCCGATTCCTTGTGCCACGATCTCGACGACCTCGCCGGTGGGTCCGCGAAAAGACTCCTCCACGCGAAAGCGCGCCCGTTGCGCCCCTGGGCCGAGAGGAGTCACCTCGGCGCGGCCGATAAACACCCCGTCTGCCTCCCAGAACGCCGCGCACACGGGACGCATGGCGCACGAACACGCAGAGGCCGGAATCACGGATGCCGCAAAAGCCACACCACAGAGCATCGCCACTCGGATGATTGAGCGCATATCCTTAGAACGGCGCCATCGATATTCCTTGCAGCGTGGCCCCTCACCGGACCTGCCGTCATGTGAGCCGGGTTAGACTCCTGGAAGCTGGAAGCCGGACGCCCATGGCCTCGAATCTGCGCAGTTTGTTGAAACCGATAGCGTTCGTCACGTGTTTGGCAGGGAGCGCAGTTCCTGTGTGCGCGCAGAGCCTCGAGCTCGCGCCCTTCGGCGGATATCGCTTCGGTGGGGAGTTTTTTGAGATCGTCTCCCAGCGGCCTGTCGACCTCGACGTGGCGCCCGCGCTGGGCTTCGTGCTGAACGTGCCGGTATCGCCCGGCCTTCAGTTCGAAGCGCTGGTGACCCATCAGAACGCCAACCTATGGATTCCGACCGGCCCTTTCGATCCGGCGACGCGCTGGCACATTACCGTCGACCACGTGCAGGGTGGAGGACTGCGAGAGTTGGACGGCGGACGCGTGCGACCATTCCTGACAGGCATGCTCGGCCTCACGCGGTATGCAGCCGAAGGAGACACCGAAGTCCGTTTCACGGCCGGCGCCGGCGGCGGCGTTAAGTTGTTCCCGGTCTCGAGTGTCGGGTTGCGACTGGATGGCCGCCTCTATGCGACGTTCGTCGATGGCACAGCGCAATTCCTTGCGTGCGCGCCCGGAGCCTGCATCTCCGCCATTCAAGTCGATGTGGTCTGGCAGGCCGAGTTCACAGCCGGCGTCGTCTTCCGATTGCATTGAAGACGATACCCGCGATGGAGCCGCGTCCTAAGCGCGACTCTTGGTGCGGGCCGATCCGTCCAGCTCCCTGTTCAGGTTGTGCGCAACCTCGTCGATAACGTGCTGCTCGTCTCGGCCGCGTGTGGGTTTAGAATCCCGTCACCACAACACGATCCCGTCGGGCAGGGCTCGGGTGCCCGCCCGTTTCACGCTGCGGAGGACGCCATGACCCGCCTCACCGCCCGCACGTCGTTTCTCGCACTCCTCGTCCTGTGGGCATCATCGGGAATCGCTTTCGCACAAGTCGTTGGCGGAGGCATTCAGGGAACCGTCAAGGATGCGCAAGGCGCGCTGCTGCCCGGGGCCAGCGTCGTTGTGCAGAACACCGCGACCGGCGCGTCATACGAACAGACCACGGACCCGGCGGGCCATTTCCAGGTGCCGGCGCTCCCTCCGGGCGAGTACGAAGTGCACATCAAGCTGACTGGCTTTCGGCCGCTCGTGCATCGCGGCATTCGCCTGGCCGTTGGCCAGGTTGCCGTCCTGGACACCACCCTCGAGCTCGGCGTGATCGCCGAAGAACTCACGGTGCGCGGCGACACCGTGTCGCTCAACCTGACGTCGGGCGCGGTGAGCGGCCTTGTCGGCGAACGCGAGATCCGGGACCTGCCGCTCAATGGCCGATCGTTCCAGCAGCTCGCGCTGCTGCAACCCGGCGTGCAGGCCGCGCTGGCGGCCGGCAACGATGTCGTCGGCGGCCGCACGCCGAAGATCTCGATCAACGGCGCGCGTCCCGAGATGAACAGCTTCCTGCTGGACGGCACCGACATCAACAACGTCTACAACAAAACCCCCGGCTCGGCCGCCGGCGTGCTGCTCGGTGTCGAAGCGGTGCTCGAGTTCCAGGTCCTGACCAACGCGTACTCGGCAGAATTCGGACGCTCGGCCGGCGGCGTGTTCAATGCCGTCACGCGATCGGGCGCGAACCGTTATACCGGGTCGATATTCGAGTTCCATCGCAACTCGGCACTGGATGCGCGGAACTTCTTCGATCCGCCGAACCAACCGAAGCCTGAGTTCACGCGGCATCAGTTTGGCGGTGTCTTCGGCGGGCCGATTCAACGCGATCGCACGTTCTTTTTCGGTGCGTACGAAGGGCTCGTCGAGCGTCTCGGCGTGACCGGCGTCACCGCCGTTCCAGACGATGACGCGCGTCGTGGCATTCTGGCAGGCCGTCCCATCACGCTGCATCCGTCGATTCCCGCCTATCTCGACACGCTGTTTCCCCGCGCCAACGGTCGGTCGCTTGGCGGCGGCGCTGCCGAGTACCTCTTCTCGGAGACACAGCCGACCGACGAGCACTTCTTTCAGTTGCGCGTCGATCACCGCCCGTCGGCCGCAAACAGCTTTTTCGTGCGCGCGACGCACGACCGGGCCGACGTGATGCGGATTCCTCCAAACAAGCCGCCGATCTCGAACATCGATGAGAAGACGCGCAATACCTATGTCACGGTGGAGCATCAGCGCACGTTTTCGCGAGCCATGCTCAATCAGCTGCGTGTCGGGCTCAATCGTTCGGTGTCGCTCGCCGACAACCTCCGCACGATCGACATTCCATCGTCGCTCGCGTGGATTCCGGGCGAGAACTTCGGTTACTTCACGATTCTGGGAATGGTCACCGAGATGGCCGGCGACTTCAGGCTGCCGCGCAACGATCGACTGAACAACTGGCAAGCCAGCGACATGCTGATCTGGACGAGCGGCCGTCAACTGCTACGCATCGGCGGGCAGGTGCAGTACCTCCAATTCGATCAGGATACGACGAGTCAGAAAGGCGGCATCGTCACGTTCAACAACCTCGAACTGTTTCTAACCGGTCGTCCGGCCAACGTGGACTTTGCCGTCCCCGGCAAGATCGATCCCCTCCGTAAGTACCGCCAGTGGTTGTTTGCCGGGTTCGTGCAGGACGATGTCCGACTCACCGATCGCCTGTCGCTGAACCTTGGACTTCGCTACGAAGCCGTCACGGTGCCCACCGAAGTCGACGGTAAGATCTCCAATCTGCGCGACGTGACCGACATGGCCCTGACCATCGGCGACCCCTGGCACGACAATCCTTCGCTCAAGAACTTTGCACCGCGCGTGGGCGCAGCCTGGGATCCCACGGGGGACGGCAAGACGTCGGTGCGTGCGGGATTCGGCATCTTCCACGATCAGATCCTGCCGAAGTATTACTTCTTCTCCGGCAGTCTGAATCCGCCGTTTACGACGCGTACATCATTGGCCAATCCGCCGTTCCCGAACGTCGTGGCCAATTTCGATTCCGAGGCATATATCCGCGCGCAACTCCAGACAGTGAATTACGACCTGCAGACGCCGTACATCATGCAGTTCAACGCCAGCGTCCAGCGCGCGCTGGGCGACAGCTGGGACGTGATGGTGGGTTATGTCGGGTCTCGGGGCCGCAATCTCATTCGCCTTGGCGACGCGAACCTCGCCCCGGAAACGATCGTGAACGGCGTCAAGACCTACCAGCCGCAGCTCGGGCGGCGCAACCCGTTCTTCACCGGCGTGTGGCAGCGCATGACCGACGCGAAATCGTATTACGACTCGGCCCAGATTTCGCTGAACCGAAGGTACTCGCGCGGGTGGCGTGCGCAGGTCTCGTATACCCTCTCGGAATCTACAGACGACGCGAGCGGGATCAACTCGCAGGACTTCAGCAACAACGTCCAGTACGTGTCCGATTGGTACGATCTCGAGTTCGATCGCGGTCTGTCCGCGTTCCATGCGCGGCACAACCTCACCGCCAATGCCAGTTGGGACCTGCCGTTTTTTGCCGGCCGCGGTGGCGTGGCCGGCGCGATTCTCGGCGGCTGGCAGGTCAACGGCATCGCCTCCATTCGGTCCGGGCATCCGTTCTCGATCGAGCTCGGCTTCAACCGCTCGGGCAATCTGAATACCACCGGGTTCTCGCGCCATGAACGTCCGGACTTGAAGCCTGGATGCTCGGACAACCCGGTGCTCGGCGGACCGAGATCGCTACTGGGACGTGGAGTGCTTCCAGTTGCCGGCCGCGAACACGCGCGGCAATCTGGGACGGAACACGCTCATCGGCCCCGGGCTCGTGTCCATTGATGCGTCGCTCGTGAAGTCGTTTCCGCTAGGCGGTGGACGGACCCTGCAAGTGCGAATCGAGGCGTTCAACCTGCCCAATCGGGCGAACTTCGCCGTTCCGTCCGGTCGCATCGCCTTTACGGGCGTGGCCGCCGATGGCGTGACGCCCGTCGTCGCGCCTACCTGGGGCCGCATCACGTCCACCGTGACCACGTCACGGCAGATTCAGGTCGGAGCGAAGGTGACGTTCTGAACTGAACGGACCCCTCAACGGCGTGCACGAGCGAGGAGTATACAAACCTTGGAGCCTTGGAACCCGGGATGGTATCCTCGGGCTGCTAGCGAAGCTTCGCCTCAAACCGCCGAGAAGAGATCTGTCGGCTCCGCTTCGCTAGGGCTATGTTGTTTTGCCCCGCTCCGGGTCCCGCCGCGCGGACTGGGCGCGGTGGGGTGGTCTCCGCGAGACATCTTCTAAGGCCTGCCGAAAACTTGCTTCGTTTGTCACGTTGCGGGCCTTAGAAGATGTCTAGAACAAGGCGGGGCGACCGTCGCCGTCACTCATGGGGGTCAACCATGGCGCCACTCATCAATCGAGCCGTGCGCGTCTTCGCCGGCATCGTTCTCCTCTCCGCATCGATCGCCGCACAGGGGGTCCCGCGACTCGACTCCTACGAGGGCGTCGCCGTCCGGATCCTCCAGAGCAACAATGCCGGGAACCTCCATCACATCATCGACCCGTCCATCAACCAGGTCGTTGGTGTCATTCGTGGCTGTCCACACGCGCACAATTTGACGGTCCACCCTGACGGACTCTATTACTACTGTGCGAACGAGCAGCAGAAGACCGTCGATGTCTTCGACACGAAGACGCTCCAGCTCGTGCAGCAGATTCCCCTCTCGGAGCGGCCCAACAAGATCGCCGTCAACAAGAAGCACCGGAAGATCTACGCGGGGATCGTGAACAGGACCGCCAAGGTGGTCGGCCCCGGGTTCCAGCCGAGCGCGGACGGTTCGCTGGCCTCGGTCATCGATGTGATCGACATCGCCACCCACAAGGTGATCCGGAGCGTGCCCGTCCATCATCCAGTCCACAACACCTACGTGACGCCCGACGACAACTTCGTGGTCGCGGGCCTCAGGGGAGAAGTCGAGCCCGGGGAGCCGACGATTCAAGTGATCGATCCCAAGACCGACACCGTGGTGTGGGGGATGGAGCTCACCGGACATCGCCAGTACGGCAGAACCCACCACGAGGTCCGGCCGATGGCCTTCGAGGCAAATCCCGACGGCTCCACCAAGCGGATGTTCGCACAGGCGACCGGTATCAACGCCGTCTGGGTGATCGACTGGTCGAAGCGACAGGTCGTCGACATGCTGTGGCCGCCGAAGCTTCCGCTGTGGCGCCAGAATGCGGACGGGATTCAGACGGGCGACATGCACGGTCTCGAGGTGCTTCCGGATCGCTCCGCCGTCTGGGCGTCGAGCCGGTTGGACAGCCGCATCTACGGCTGGAGTCTTCCGGATCTGAAGTACATCGGCGCGGTGGAGGTCGGCCCGAGCGCCAACTGGATGACGCCGACACCGGACAGCCGCTACATGTACGTCGCGATCTCCGGCGTGGACCACACGATCGCAGTGGACCTGCGCAAGCTGGCGATCGTCGCCAAGATCAAGACCGGCGCGCGACCCGCACGGATCAGCACGGCCATCTTGCCGCTCAACCGCGTGAATACTTCAACGACCAGCGGGCAACGCCAGGAGTAGCGGCCGTGCCCATTAGAGAGGTTCCAGGGTTCCAGGGTTCCAAGGTTCCAGGGTTCCAGAGTTCCAGGGTTCCAGTTGTCATGGCGGTTCGGCGCCTGCGGCCGACGTGGATTGCAGGAGCGGCGTTCGCCGTCAGCCTGGCAGCGGCAATAACCGCGCAGACGCCCACTTCGCAGTCAGCGTCCGAGTTCCCCGCGCCGGCCGATGTCGAGTCGTACCGCAGTACGGTCGAGAAGGTCTTCATGACCGATCGCGGCGGCACGGTGCCGGGCTACGCGGCATGCGTCATGTGTCACACCTGGCAGACGAGCGTCCGATTCAGCTCTGGAGACGCCCGCCACCGACGCCGGCTGGACCCCCGCGCAGTCGCGGAAAAATTTCGACGTCGTGACCAAGCTCGTGAACACTGCCGATCCCGAAAACAGCCGACTGCTGCTCAAGCCGCTCACGCCCGAGGCCGGGGGCCTGGGACATACAGGCGGAACCTACTGGAAATCGCGAGACGAGGCTGAGTATCAGGCCATCCTGAAGTGGATTCGAAGCCTGCCGCCGAATCGGTATGTCGCTGCAGCGGAGCCTCCGCTCGACTTCGAGTTCTTCCGCTCATGCGTCCAGCGCGTCTTCGCGAACCCGCGCGAAGGCCACATCCGGTGCAGCAACTGCCACTCGAGCGGCCTCATCGGCTTCGCGCCGGAGCCTCTGAGCGGGAGCGCGTGGACCGACCAGGAGGCCAACCGGGCGTTCCGAACGATCTCGAGGCTGATCATCCCCGGCAACCCCGAGCAGAGTCGTTTTCTGCTGAAACCGCTCCATCCCGACGGCGGCGGATCCTACACCCACAACGGCCCGCGGCGGTGGCAATCGCGTGACGACCCGGAATACCGGATGCTCGCCGATTGGATACGCGGGGAACGCAAGGGGGGCAACTGCTCTATGTGAGGGCGAACCTTCGAGCGTGCAGACGCAACTCACTTGGAGCCAACGTCATCGGGGGCCTGGAATTTCAAGTGATAATCTGCATCGTATGGCCTGCTCTCGCTGCGGTAGCTCGGCTACGCCGGTCAACGAACGCTGCGAGATTTGCGGTCATAATGACAGCGACGCGCTGACGGTCATCACCGGCGTTGCCGCTCCGCCCCCACCCGTACGTCCAGATCGAGACCTCGCGCCCACGGCGGCTTCCGCCGATACCGCACACACGGGAATCTCTTCCAGTGAAGCCGTCACGAGCGTTCCGCAGGCGGCCGCCGACAGTCAAACTGTGGCTGAACCGGGCGTCCGTCATGTGAGCACGACCGCCAGCCCGCTCACGGTGGGTCAGAATTTCGGCACGCGGTATCACATCATCAGGTTGCTCGGCACCGGCGGGATGGGCGCGGTCTATCAAGCCTGGGACAGCGTGCTCGAAGTGGCCGTCGCCGTTAAGGTGATTCGGCCTCCCGAGACGATGGATGCCGACGACGCGCGGGCCATGGAGAAGCGCTTCAAACGCGAGCTGCTCCTCGCGCGTCAAGTGACTCACAGGAACGTGGTACGAATCCACGACCTTGGTGAGTTCGACGGCATCGCGTATATCACGATGCCGTACGTGCAGGGATCGGATCTGGCGACGATCATCAAGCGCGAAGGAAAACTCCCGATCGATCGCGTCCTCGCGATTGCCAAGCAAGTGGGATCCGGACTCGTTGCCGCGCACGAGGCCGGCGTCGTCCATCGCGATCTGAAGCCGGCCAACATCATGGTCGAAGGGGAAGGCCATGCTCTGATCATGGACTTCGGTATTGCCCGCTCGACCTCAGCTGGCATGACCATGACTGCGGGTAGCGGCGTCGTCGGGAGTATCGACTACATGGCTCCCGAGCAGGCCCGCGGTGAGAGCGTCGACCAGCGCGCCGATCTCTACGCCTTCGGTTTGATCCTCAATGACATGCTGGTTGGACGGCGGCCAGGCGGCAACATCACGTCGGTCGCGGCGCTCCTCGACCGGATGCAGAAGGCTCCGCCGTCGGTGCGCTCGGTCAATCCGTCGATCCCGGTTGCCGTCGATGCACTCATCACTAAGTGTCTTCAGCCGGATCCGGCCGCTCGCTATCCGAGCCTCAAGGCACTACTTGCGGAACTCGAGGGCCTAGACGCGTTCGGTGAACCCCTGTCGGCCGCACCAACCGGAATCGCGCAGGAGCCAATCAGCCACCCAGTCGTTCGATGGCAAGGGCGGACGAAGTGGTCCGTGGCAGCGGCGCTGCTCATCGCGCTGGCTGGACTGGGGTGGTCATTTCGTGATCGCCTGACCTCGACAGCCGTTCCTTCGACGCCCGCGGCGATCGGACCGCCGATTTCCTTGGCGGTGTTGCCCTTCCGCAATGCCTCTGGCGACCCGGTCCTCGATTCGCTCGGCTCGAGCCTGAGCCAGGTTCTCGGCACGATGCTCGGTCAGTCGGCACGCGTGCGAACCGTCCCGTCGGATCGGCTGAATCAGGTGCTGAAGGATCTTCGGATTTCATCCAATGCGACGTTGGCGCCCACTGAGCTCGCACGAGTCGCTGAGTTCACGAGTGCGCGGCGGGTCTTGTGGGGCCAGTACCTCTCGATTCGGCAACGCTATTCGCATCGATGCCACGCTGCAGGATTTGGATCAATCGACGAATGTTCCGCTCAACGCGATGGCGCCCAACGAGACGAGCCTGTTGACAGCCATCACCGAACTGGCCGCGGTGGTTCAACAAGAGTTGGCGCGCGGGGCTCCAAACGTGCTGGCCGAGCTCAAAGCGGGTGCCGCCAAACCCACGACGACGTCGTTCGAGGCGCTGCGTTTGTACAACGACGGCCTGCGCCTGACGCAACAGGGCTCGCATCAGGAGGCGCTCAAGAGCTTCACGGCCGCGACCAAAGCGGACGCCAACTTCGCGTTGGCGTTTGCGGGCATGGCACATAGCTATGAGACCCTGGGGTTCGACACCGAGGCGGTCCAGGCCTCTCGAACCGCGATGAGCCTGGCGGAGACGCTGCCGCCGCAAGAGAAGTATTTCGTGTCCGCCAGCCACTATCGCATCCTGAACGACTCCACGAAAGCGATCGCCGAGTTCGAGAATCTCGCGAGTGCCTCTCCCAATCGAGCCGATGTGCAGTTCGAGTTGGGCAACCTGTACGAACAGGCCGGCACGTTGGACAAGGCGCGTGAACAGTACGCCCGCGTCGTCGAGCTGGATCCGAAGTATGGAGAGGGTTTGCTCGCGCTTGGACGAGTGGAGATCCGCGCTGGCAATCCCCAGGCATCGCTGGAGCACTTGAACCGGGCGCTGAGTCTGTCGGTCCAGCTGAGCAACGATGAGGCTCGCGCCAACGTGCTGCAGGCCATTGGCATCGCTTACAAACGGATGGATCGATCCGAAGAGGCGCTGCGCAACTACCAGGAGTCCTTCACCATCAGGCAGCGCATGGGCAACAAGAGCGGCATGGCCGGCAGTTTGTCGGAGATCGCTCAGATCCAGATGTTGCTTGGTCAGGCAGCTCAAGCCGAACAAAGCTTTCAGACGGCACTGACACTACGGCGCGAAATTGGCGACAAGTCCGGGATCAGCACGATTCTGATCAACCTGGCAAATTTGTTGAACGAATCACTCGGGCGGCCCGATGCGGCGCTGCCCCTGTTACGTGAGGCGCTGCAGATCCGCCGGGACTCCGGCAATCCCGCCGGTGAGGCGCTGGTGCTCAACAATATTGGCAGCGTCTACTTGTCGAAAGGCGACTTCTCTGAGGCGCAAACCTACTTTGAGCGCACGCTCGAGATCAGGGAGAAGGCAAAAACGCCTCGCGAGCTGGCCGATGCACTGCACAACCTCGCCGAGACCTCATGGCGGATGGGCCGCTACGATCGTTCGCTCTCGCAGTATCTGCGCGCGCTGGAATTGCGGCGGGCGAGCGGCGACAAGCGAGGCGCGGCCATTGAGTCCTACAGCACGGGAGTCATCTTCGACAATCAGGGTCGGTACGGTGCAGCGATCAAGGCAAAGGAGGATGCTCTCCAAGCGTTCCGCGAACTGAAACAACGCGATATGTGGCTCGGCGAAATCTTGAGTGGCCTCGGCAGCAGCCTGAGCATGAGCGGACGCACCGAGGAAGCGGCGAAGCCTCTGGATGAAGCCATGGCGCTGGCCAAGGAGCTGCAAAACGCGATTCTCACCGCGCAGACGCTACGGCTGCAGGCCGAGCGGTTGTATTACGCCGGCGACGCAACCGCCGCGCAACAGTTGGCCGAGCAGGCAGCCCAGGATGCGTCGAAAACACCTGACAAAGGCCTGAGCTTGCAAGCGCAAGCCAGCGCAGCCATCGCCGCTGCCGAGCTGAGGTCGACCAAGCTCAACGCGACCAGACTCGGCACGCTGGCTCGAGACGCCGATTCGCTGGGTCTCAAGGCTCTGGCGGTCGAGACGGCCGTACATCGCGCGCTGCTATTGCTGAAGCTAGGGGACCGAACGGCAGCGCGACAGGAGGCGGATCGCGCACTGGCCAAAGCCGAGCCACTCGGGTTGCGTCTGCCGCAGGCACGGGCGCACTACGTTCGCGCCGAGCTCCTGCGTGGCAGCCAGGATGTCGAAGCGCGTCGCGAGTTCGCCGCGGTGCTGCGTCTGCTCAGCGATCTGAAGAATGAAGAGGGCAATCAACAATTCCTCACCCGAGGCGACATTGCCAAGCTTTACGCGGCATGTGAGCAGGCGATCAAGGGCGTGTGAGTTCAGTGAGATCCGAACCCCTAGCCCACTCGGATTGTATTGACGTGTGAGCTTTTTTTAGAGATACGAGGTTCCCGTGCGCTCGGCGGCGGCAACAACGACCCGCCGCCTCCTACCGATCTCCACGCTTCAGCGCTGAGCATGGTCGCGGCCCCAGGGCCTGACTTCATGCCACGCGGTCTGCCACGGGTATAGCTTGCCACGCGGCGTGCCACGCTAAAATCGTCGGTTTCCGAAGGCCACTGATAGGATTCGAACCTGTGGCCTTCGGCTCCGGGAGGCCCCTACTGGCGCAGCGCCGACGGCCAACTGAGGACGACCGTAATCGGCGCGGAGTCGCGTTCCACGGCGGTGTTGACGAGGAACCGCTGCCCGTCGGGTGAGACGTCGTAAATGTCGTTGACGGCGCGGTCGGTCACCACAAACAGTTGACGGGCCGGCGCAATCTGGAGCGACGGACCGAGCGCAATCGTCACGCTCATGACGCCGCCGTTTGGCGCCATGTAGAACAGCTCCTTGCCGTCTCGACGCCAGCGAGGGGTTTGACCGCCCGCGACGGAGACCCGCCGCCTCGAGCCCACTGCATCGATCGGGGTCACATAGACTTCAGGCGCCCCCGACTCGTCTGACTCGAAGGCAATCCAGCGGCCATCCGGCGAAAACACTGCATCCCGCTCCTCAAATGGCGTTCGCAGCAGTGGTGCAGGTTTTCGATCGCCGGTCAGCGGCAGCATCCAGAGATCGCTGCGCGTAATGCGATCCTCTTCGAGATAAACCAGACGTTGATCGTCTGGCGAGACATCGAGCGGATGCTGAACGCCCACCGACGCGAACACGACCTCCTCGTTGCCCGTCCCTTCGAGCGCCTTCTCGTGGAGATCAGGAGGGCCAGCGCGGTCCGAGCGAAAGACGATTCGTTTTCCCTCGGCCGACCAGATGGGGTTCACCTCGTCGATTTGCTGCTGGTAAGTGAAGCGTCGAGGAACGCCCCGGTCGACGTCCTGGAGCCAGACGTCCGAGATCCCGGTGCGGATGTCGACCACGTCGACCGCGAGCCGTTGTCCATCCGGCGACAACCGCAGACTCTTGATCGGACCGGGCAGTGTCACCGTGTCGAGCGTTTTCCCGGTGCGATCGAACCACACGAGATGAGGCGAGTAGCTGATGGTCGATTCAAATGTCAACACCCCAGTCTCCGACGCGGAAAACCTCGCGGCGCCTGTCGGTTTGAAGTATCGAAGGCCTTCGGCAACGGCTGTCGGCTCACCGAGCAGCTGGAAACTATCGAGGTCGAATCTCTGCGCCAGCAGCGTGCCGTCATTGACGTACAGAAGATGCCCAGATTCGGTGTACTCCACCCGCGACTGAAGGGTAGCGACGGCTTTCGGTTCAGCACCATCGAGCGAACCTACGAAGATGAACGTCTTCAAGGTTCCCGACTTGAGGTCCCTCTCGAGCATTGCGCTGAACAAGAAATGCCGGCCGTCCGGCAGAAAGTGCGGCCAAATGTGCCCAACGGTTCCTGCCGCTATCGTGACCGGCGCCGGGCTCCCTCCGTCTGCAGACACGCTCATGATTCCGCGGCGTGTGGCGATATCGTCAGCGAACAGAATCGTTCCGAATTGATTCCATGTCGGCACGCCTTCAAAGGCGGCATCGCAGATCATGCGGGGCGCACCACCGCTGACCTCGACTTTCTTCAACTTGCCTTCCGCACCAAATCCGATGAAGCGGCTGTCGGGTGACCAGAAGGGCGAGAACGCCCCTTCTGTGCCGGGGATCATCTTGAAATTCGTATCCGCCAGCGGGCGCAGCCAGAGACGACTCCGACCATCCGAGACCGCGGCCAGGGCGAGATAGCGACCGTCCGGTGAGACGGCCAGTG
The DNA here is from genome assembly GCA_963802675.1 of uncultured Acidobacteriota bacterium. Classification (GTDB taxonomy): domain Bacteria; phylum Acidobacteriota; class Vicinamibacteria; order Vicinamibacterales; family UBA2999; genus JACCSI01. The sequence goes on along the minus strand of CAWDJL010000007.1, from coordinate 121,532 downwards.
ACGTGGTGATCTCGCTTCGAATTTCGACTCCGCGGCTTGACGTGGGCGGGAGCGGCAGGGTGAACCGCGCAGACTCGGGCGGGTCGGCGGCCGGCCGCTGCATCAGGAGGTAGCCGAGCGCCAGCGCCGTAAACCCAAAGATTGCGGCGACGGCCCACGCCCACGGTCCGGCAGCGCGACGTTCGCCCACGTCGTCAACGCCTGGGTGCGCGCGGCTTGTCGTGGAGATCCACTTGAGCTCGTCCGCGAGATCCCGGGCCGTCTGCCATCGTCTCTCAGGGTTCTTTCTCCAGGCACTTGCCGACGATATGTTCGAGCGCCGGTGGGGCAAGCGGCTGCAGCGTCTTCAGCGGCGGAGGCTCCGACGACATGATCGCGGTGATGAGACTCGCCTGGCTGGCCCCAGCAAACGCTCTTCTGCCGGTGGCCATCTCGTAGACAACCGCGCCGAACGCAAAGATGTCAGTGCGGTGATCTGCCTCTTTGCCTTCGAGCTGTTCCGGCGCCATGTATGGCAGCGTGCCAAGCACTGTCCCAACGCCTGAGATCGACGCCGCTTGGGTCGCTCCGTCTTCAAGGGCGCCGCGCGGTGCACGCAGCTTGGCTAATCCGAAGTCGAGCAACTTGACGCCGGCCTTCGTGATCATGACGTTCGCCGGCTTCAGGTCCCGATGCACGATGCCCTGGCGGTGCGCCCTATCCAGGCCCTCCAGGATTTCGATCCCGTATGTGAAGATCCGATCGGGCGGCAGCGGCCCTTTCAGCAACGTGTCGGCGAGCGTCTGCCCTTCGACATACTCCATGACGAGAAAGGCGACGCCCTCGTCTGAGCCGATGTCATGGAGCGTGCAGATGTTCGGGTGATTCAAACGGGAGATGGCCCGCGCTTCACGCTCGAACCTGCTTCGTGAATTCGTGTCGGCGACGGAGTGCGACTGCATCACCTTGATCGCGACGGTGCGATCGAGACGTGTATCGCGGGCTTGATAGACTTCGCCCATCCCGCCGGCACCGAGCAGCGACGTGATCTCGTACCGGACCCAGACGACTCCCGGTGGCAAGCGCCATTGTGCGGACCGGCCGATTATATGCAGAGTGCCGATCATGGGCGTGGCGCGGTTGTGGCGGTGGCCGGCATCGCTACACGCATTGTTAGTGGTGTCTTGATGCCACCACTCTGCAAAAAGTTGGCGCGCCCGACAGGATTCGTGCCCGCTCGCGGCGAGCCGGCGAGCCGCGGCGCGCCTGAAGCTGGTAGGGCGCAGACACCTCGCGATGTGAATTCCCGGGACATAGGTAACAGGTCAAGCTCTCTTCTCGCGGCGCGACTGCGCCGGAAGTGGAGAAGCGATGACGAAAGTCGAGCAAGCCAGGCTCATGACTTGGCGGTCGAAGATCTGCAACACGCGTCGGCCGAGCAGCGAACGGTGTCGCAGACCTGCCGGTAATCTTCCGGCATTTCACGGAAGACCTACTACAAGTGGCGGCAGCGCTTCACGGCCACGGCGCGGCCGGGCTGTGCGATTGACCTCGAGCGCCGCACCGCTGCCCGCACGCGACGCCACCGACGTCGTCAGCAAGATTCTCTATCTGCGCCAGCACTATCACTTCGGAGCCGGCAAGATCGCCGACTACGTGCGCCGTTTCCATCAGATTGCCGTGGCCCGCTCGTCGGTGCATCTCGCATCCTGGGCCAGCACGGACTGGGTCGGCTTCCCGCCAATCAGAAGCATCGGGCCCATCGACTGCGATGGCAGCGCTACGAGAAACCGCAGCCCGGGCATCGCTTGCAGGTGGATGTGAAGTTTCTCGAACGCATTCCGGGCAGCCGAAAGCGCCTGTATCAATTCACGGCCATCATGATTGCACCCGCATCCGGGTGTTGAAGGTGTTCGACGCCTGCAACCAGGCCACGGCGATCGCTTCATCGACGACGTCCTCAAGCGTCTGCCGTTTCGCGTCCTCGTGGTGCAAACCGACAACGGAGCGGAGTTTCAATCACGCTTCCATTGGCACCTGGAGACGCGAGACGTCCGGCATGTCTACATCCGCCCGGACGCCACACCTCAACGGCAAGGTCGAACGCTCCCACCGCGTCGATGACCAGGAGTTCTACCAGCTGCTCGACCAGGATGGCATCACCGACGACATTCACCTGTTCAACGAGAAGCTACGTGAATGGGAAGACTACTACAATTACCACCACCCCACGGAGGCCTCGGTGGGCAGACCCGTACGAGCGGCTGATGGCTAAAACGAGAGCTGGCGTGTTACCAGCGTCCTAAGACCCTACACGAAGCGAGGGTGGCGCGCCCGACAGGATTCGAACCTGTGGCCTTCGGCTCCGGAGGCCGACGCTCTATCCAGCTGAGCTACGGGCGCGTAAAACGCGGGGAAAAACCTAGTCTACCTGATCAAGAAACGGGGGTTCTCCACGAAGGTTCTTGACGAGGGTTCTTGACGAGGGTTCTTCACTAGGGTTTTTCACGAGGGTTCTCGGCGTTGACGTTTGAGAAAATCCATCAAGCCGTTCGTCGACGAATCGTGGGTCGCGATTGGATCTGTGCTCGCCAGTTCGGGCTTGATTCGTTTGGCGAGTTGCTTGCCCAACTCCACGCCCCACTGATCAAATGAGTTGATGTTCCAGATCGCGCCCATCACGAACACCTTGTGTTCGTAGAGCGCGAGCAGCATCCCCAGCGTCCGTGGATCGAGCACGTCATACGCAAACGTCGTGGACGGCCGATTGCCAGGAAACATCTTGTGGGGCGAGCGTGCGATGCGCCTCGTCGAGACCCTGCGCCCAGTTCCTGCGAGCCTCGACTTCGGTCTTGCCAAAGGCCAGCGCTTCGCTCTGCGCCAGACAGTTGGCCATCAACGTGGCGTGATGGTCGCCGAGTGGATTGTGCGAATTCGCGGCGATCAGGAAATCACAGGGGATGAGGCGCGTGCCCTGATGAATCAACTGATAAAAAGCGTGCTGGCCGTTGGTCCCGGGTTCGCCCCAGACGACCGGCCCGGTCGACCACTCGACGAAGCCACCGTCGCGGTCAACGCGCTTGCCGTTGCTCTCCATATCGAGCTGCTGCAGGTAGGCAGGCAGCCGCCGCAGGTATTGGTCGTAGGGCAGGACCGCGTGCGTCTCGGCGCCGAGCCAGTTCGACGTACCACACACCGAGCAACCCCAGCGTCATCGGGAGGTTGTCCTCGATCGGTGTGGTCCTGAACTCCTCATCGATGATGTGCGCGCCTTCGAGCAGCTCCTCGAAGCGAGCGAATCCGATCGCGATCGCGATCGGCAGCCCAATTGACGACCACAACGAGTAGCGTCCGCCGACCCAGTCCCAGAAGACGAACATGTTGGCGGCGTCGATGCCAAATGCGCGGACTTCGCGCTCGTTGGTCGACACCGCCACGAAATGCCTGGCAACGCGCGCCTCGTCCTTTGCCGCGGACAGGAACCAGGCGCGCGCCGATCGCGCGTTCATCATGGTCTCTTCGGTCGTGAACGTTTTTGACGCCACCACGAAGAGCGTGGTCTCGGCACGCAACTCCCGAACCGTGTCAGCAAGGTGAGACCCATCGACATTGGAGACGAAGTGCATCCGTGGCCCTTCGCGACCGTAGGGGATGAGTGCCTCGGTGACCATCGCAGGCCCGAGATCCGATCCGCCGATGCCGATGTTGACCACGTCGGTGATCCGCTGGCCAGTGAAGCCTGTCCAGTGCCCATTTCGGATGGCGTCGCTGAAGGTTTGCATGTGCCGCAGCGCGTGGTTCACGTCGGGCACGACATCGCGACCGCCGACCATCATCGGCCGCTGCGACCGATTGCGAAGGGCGACGTGCAGGACGGGTCGGTTCTCCGTGACATTGATAGGCTCGCCGGCGAACATCCGGTCGCGAAGCGCCTCCACGCCGCGGGCCCGCGCAAGCTGGCGAAGCAGTGCCAACGTGTCCGCTGTGATCAAGTGCTTGGAATAGTCGACGAGGAGACCGGGGCGGCGCGCTGAGAAGTGGTCGAATCGCCGCGCATCAGCCGCGAACCACTGACGCAGGTGGCCACGTCGGATGTCATCGCGGTGCCGTTCGAGCTGCTGCCATTCGGGGAGATGCGTGAGTCGAGTCACCGCGACAGTGTTAGCTGCTGCAAGTTCCAAGGTTCCAGAGTTCCAAGGTTGCAGGGTTCCAAACGTTCCGAAGTGCGCCCAACTTTGAACTTTGAACTTGCAACTATGCCGTCTACTGAGTATCCTGTCAACATGTCCCTGCTCGACTCCCTCAAGCGCTACACGACTGTCGTCGCTGACACCGGAGACATCGACGCGATTGCCGAGTATCGACCGCAGGACTCCACGACGAACCCGTCGCTGCTGCTGAAGGCAGCCCAGCAGCCGAAGTACCGCGCGCTGGTCGACAAAGCCTTCCACGCGTGCGGCGAGCGTTTCGGGAAGCGCAGCGGCGCGTACCGAGGCATTCATGGACCACCTGTCGGTTGCCTTTGGTGAGGAGATCCTGAAGATCATTCCAGGACGAGTGTCCACAGAGGTCGATGCCCGCCTCAGCTTCGACACTGACGGGACTCTGGCGAAGGCGCGGCGGCTGATTGCGTTGTACGAGCAGAGCGGCGTCGCGCGCGAGCGCATTCTGATCAAGGTCGGGAGCACGTGGGAGGGCATTCGAGCGGCCGAGAAGCTCGAGCGCGACGGCATCCACTGCAATCTCACCTTGCTCTTCAGCTTCGCGCAGGCCGTGGCGTGCGCCGAAGCAGGCGTCACGCTCATCTCGCCGTTCGTCGGGCGCATTTACGACTGGTACAAGAAGCAGCGTGGCGCCGAAATTCCGCCGCACGATGATCCGGGTGTTCAGTCGGTCACGCGCATCTATCACTACTACAAGAAGCACGGGTACACGACCCAGGTCATGGGGGCGAGCTTTCGACGCGTCGAGCAGATCGTGCAACTCGCTGGTTGCGATCTGCTGACCATCAGCCCTGAACTCCTCGAGGAGCTGCAGAACGCCCCGGGCGAGATCACACCGGCGTTGACGCCGCAAGCGGCCAGCGCCAGTGGCGAACCCAGGCTGCACCTCGACGAGAAGACCTATCGCTGGATGCACAATGAAGACGCGATGGCCGTCGAGAAGTTGAGCGAAGGCATCCGACGGTTCTACGAAGATGCGCGCAAGCTCGAAGCCTGGGCGCAGACGGCCGTCACCGCCGCATGATTCTGCCCGAACCGCTTCACGGGATGGCCGAACACGCGCCCGTGATGCTCGTGTTCCTCCGGCACTTCGGGTGCACATTCTGTCGGGAGACCCTGGCGGACGTTGCTCGCCACCGTGACGCGATCGCCGCGACCGGTGCGCAGGTCGCGTTCGTGCACATGTCGCCGCCAGCCGAAGCCGACCGGTGGTTTGCCGAGTACAAGGTCGCAGACCTTCCGCGGATCAGCGATCCCGACAAGCACCTGTATCGGTTGTTCGAATTGGAGGAGGGCTCGCTCAATCAATTGGCCAACCCTCGCGTCTGGTGGCCGTGGTTTCGAACCGCGGTGATCGAAGGCCATGGCGCCGGCGCCGCCGGACCGAACTGGCGTCAGCTCACCGGCGTCTTCGTCGTTCATCGCGGCAAAGTGCTCGATGGAATCCGACACGGCGACTCGACGGCGAGGCCTGATTACGTAGGGTTCTTGACAAGGGTTCTCAACGGTGGTTCTTGACGGGGGTTCTGCGATGGTTCTTGACGATGGTTCGCTGCACACTGAACCTTCGTGCGGAACCTTTGTCGAACGTATGTGAAGAACCGTCGTAGCGAACCTTCGTGAAGAACCCACGTTCACTTTGTCAACTTCTCCAGCGCCGCCGCGAGATCGGCGCGCTTCGCAGTCCGTGATTTCTCCCATAAATCGCCGACCTCGTTGACTCGCGCTTCGATGGTCTTGATCGTGAAGTCCTTTGGCGAAATCTCGTCGTCGATCTCGTCCCAGGTGAGCGGCGCCGACACGCCCGCGAAGGCGCTCGCGCGTGCGCTGTAGGCGCACGCCAGCGTCTTGCCGGGAATGTTTTGCAGAAAGTCCACATAGACGGTTCCGTCTTTGCGTCGCTTCACCATGCGCTCGACGGTCGCCACCTTGGGATGTTTCGAGGCGACGATCGTGGCGACGATCTGACAGAACAACACGCCCGTCTCGTAGGAGGTTCCCTTGGGGAGCGGGATGTAGACATGCAGGCCTTCGGCGCCAGACGTCTTCGGATAGCCGGGCACCTTCAAGCGCTCGAGCTCCTCGCGCACCCACCGAGCCACGTCGAGAATCTGCGAAAACGTTGCACCCGGCTGCGGATCGAGATCGATTGCGACGACGTCGGCCTCGTCCAGGGCGTTGACTGTGGAGAACCAGGGATCCATTGAGATCGACGCCAGCTGCGCCATGTAAAGCAGCGTCTTCAACCACCCGCCAACGAACATGGTCGGCACGTCGGTGCCCGCGATTGGCTCGACACGCACGCCACGCGGAAAGACGTCTGGCGCCCGATGCTGGTAGAACGCCTGATCATCGACCCCGTTCGGGAAGCGCTTCATCACCAGCGGTCGCTCGTCGATGACTGGGAGGATGAGCGGCGCCATCCTCGCGTAATAGCGGATCAGATCACCCTTCGTGTACTTCGGCCCCGGCCAGAAGATCTTCTGCAGGTTGGTGACATCCAGCGTGTCGCCGTCAGGCAACTGCAGCTTCCCATCCTTTTTACGCTTTTCCAGATCATCGAGTTGCGCGGTGAGCGATTCGGCATGCGGCGCCCACGCTTTGAGAGGGTTGCGAGCGTTGGACGCTTTCGTGGAACGCCTGGTGGGCTCTTTGTCGTTCGTTTTTGGCTTCGTCACGCTGCCGGTCTTGGGGCCGGTCTTGGGCCCGATCTTGGGACGATAGTCCGCTTTGACCTCTGACGCCAACTTGTCGTCGCGCAACCCCAAATACGCCGGATGGCGGAGCCGGCCATCGTCGGTCATCTCCGTGTAGCGGACTTGTGCCACGAGCTTCGGTTTCACCCAGCGCGGGCGACCGAGCGTTTTTGGCGGGATGTGAAAGGCCGAGCTGTTGGTGGCAAGAGGCTGCAACAGCTTCCAGAGCCGCTGGAGCTCGGCGCCGTTGAAGCCGGTGCCGACGTCACCGGCATGCACCAGGTTCCCGGACTCGTCGTAGCGGCCGAGGATGAGTGAGCCGAAGTAGTTGCGAGCGCCCTTTGGCTCGGTCCATCCCCCGACGACAAACTCATCCTGCTTGTGGATCTTGACTTTGATCCACTCGGGGCTGCGGCGACCGTCACGATAGACCGATCGGGCGTGCTTTGCGACCAGGCCCTCCCATCCCTCAGTCTTCGCGCGCTCGTAAAGGTCGCGACCATCACCCACGACCTGCTCGCTCAATCGGATGACGGTCGACGGCGGTTTGTGTGTGTCGAACAGCTTGACCAGGGCTGCGCGACGTTCGACGAGCGGCAGCGAGCGCAGGTCGACGTCGTCATGTCTGAGGAGATCGAAGGCGATGAAGGCCGCCGGCTGCTCGTCGGGCCTCAGGATCGGCTTCGAGGATCGGTAGCCTGGAACGGTGACATGAATGCGGCTTTGAAGCCGCTGGAAGCCGGCGGGCCGGCCCCTGGCATCGAGCGCCACGATCTCGCCATCGAGCACCACGGGCCCTTTCAAGCGGACTCCCCACTCGCTGAGTGCGCCTACCACTTCAGGAAACTGGGTCGTCTTTTCGTTTCCGAGTCGCGACCACATCCGGACCCGCGGCGCTGGAACCTTGGAACCTTGGAACCCTGGAACCCTGGAACCGTGTTGTGTCTGAGGTTCGACCAGCACGATGGCGCGAATTCCGTCGTACTTGGGCTCGTAGACAAGCTTGGGATCAGTGAGCGGCGGATCGACGCCGGGCAGCGTCGCAAGCATGGGCCGCAGAGAGGGAGCGGAGAACATTCGCTCTAACGATACCCTTCAACCCGGCCGCACACACAAGCCTGACGACAAAAACCGTAGCCACGAAGAACACGAAGACACGAAGAAAAACAACAGAGGGGCAGAAGAATCGAAGCAACGTATTCTCAAAGAATATTCTTCGTGGCCTTCGTGTTCTTCGTGGCTATCGTTTTCCGCCGTGTCTCTGAGTCGCTATGTCACTGAGGCCTGTTTTCGGTGCGTGGAGGGCGATATAGATCGATCTCGCGGTGAGCTCGTCATGTCTCAAGCCGGCGGCTCGATCCAGTCGCGCCAACCAGTCGGGAAGTTGGATGGGGAAACGCCACTCGTCAGCGCGACCGCCGATGCGCGTGAACGCGTTGACCCACTCCGGCCACCACGGAGCGACTCGGGTGGCGATTGGTTCGAGAATCAATGTCGCCACGCCGCGTCCTCCCGCATCCAGCAATTTCGTTAGAAGCTCGGCACGCGACTCGTCGTCCAGCTCGTTGACCACCCATCCGAGGACGACGGCCCTGGCCGCGCGAGGGATGGGGGCGCGAACCGCGTGACTACGTCGCATGTTGAACTTCAAACCAAATGTCCGGTAGGCGTGCGGTGCCTCACCCAGGGCCCAGGGATGGGCGTCCACACCGATCACCCCGGCGGCGAGCACTGATCCCCACGCGGCGCCGGCGGCGCCCGCGCCGCAGCCGAAATCGACCAAGGTGATTCCGCGAGGCAGCGCTGTCGGCAGCGCCTCGACCACCAGCCGGACCGTCAAGAAGTGGAGAGGACTGTAGTACAGCGCATACGCCGCACGCTTGCCTGAGGTGTCGAGCGCTCCGCGCTCGGCAAGCTGTGCCCGGCGCTGGACATAACGAGCCGATAGGGCCCGCAACGCGCGCGTGACTTCGGAGAATTCGAGATCGGCCAGATGCCGACGTTGAAGATCTTCGAGCCAATGATCAAACCGGGGATCAGTCATAGTAGTGGACGTGATTCATGCCTGAGGCGACCATCGCGCAGAGATCGCCGATGCGCCGATGGGTGATTCGAGGCCTTGTCGCGTTCGCAATCATTCTTGCTGTCGTCGGTGTCGGTTTGTATCGGTACGCTGATTCAACTGATCGAGCGACGCCTGCGACCCGCAACCATAGAGCTCCTGCGGCAACGATTCGACAGCGACGTCGAGTTGTCGAGTCTGAAAGTATCGCTGGCGCCGTCGCTCGGCGTGCGTGGCGAGGGATTGACCCTTCGCCACCAGGGGCGGCGCGACATCCCGCCCATCATTGCGATTCGCGCTTTCACGATCGGCTCCACGCCGCGCGAGCTCTGGGCACGGCGCCTCGATCGCGTTCATGTCGAGGGGTTGGAAATCGTGATTCCGCCTCGACGCGGCGCCGATATGCCGTCGCTGACACCGCCGCGTTCGCCGGCCAGCGAGACCGATCGCAACAAGCCGGACATCTTCATCCGTGAGCTCCTGACCGAAAACAGCTTCCTGACGATTATGTCGAAGCGCCCCGACAAGGGACCGCGAGTGTTCCAACTTCGTCGACTTCGCTTCGAGAATCTCGAGTTTTCGAAGAAGGCACCATTCGAAGCGACTCTCACGAATCCAACCCCCGCCGGTGAGATCGCCGTCGTCGGGGCATTTGGACCGTGGCACGGCGAGGAGCCGAGCCTGACGCCGATCGAAGGGTCGTTTCTCTTCGATGCCGATCTCGGCACGATCAAGGGGATTGGCGGAGCGCTCCATGCTGAGGGGACGTTCGGCGGACCACTGGAATACATCCGAACGACTGGTCGAACACGGACCGAGGGGTTTCATTTGTCGACGGGCGGCGCCAGGTTTCCCTTGCTCGTGGACTATGACGCCATCGTTGACGGGACCAATGGTGACACCCGACTCGAGCGCGTCGATGGTCAGCTGGCGGAGTCGCACATCACCGCCCGGGGAGCGATCGTCCGCGTCGACGGGGTGAAGGGACGCCGCATCACGCTCGACACGACGACCACGGGTGGCCGTCTCGAGGACTTCATCAAGCTGACGACCCGGGTGCAGATGTCGCCGATGGTCGGACGGGTCCAGGCCAAGGCCAAGCTCGATATTCCTCCAGGCGAGGCCGAGGTCATCGACCGAATGGATCTCGAGGGGACCTTCGAAGTCCAGCGTGCGTTGTTCACCAGTGAGGCGATTCAGGATCGCATTGACGAGTTGAGCCGACGCGGCCAGGGACGCCCGACCGACCAATCGATCGACAATGTCGCGTCGAACCTTCGCGGGTCGTTCCGGCTGAAGGACGGCCGTATGACCTTGCGGTCGTTGAGCTTTAGCGTGCAGGGTGCCGAAGTGCGGCTGGCCGGCGGCTACGACGTGCGAAGTGGTCGGCTTGATTTCAAGGGCGAGCTACGGCTGCAAGCGCGGGCATCGAGGACGCAGACGGGATGGAAGTCGCTCGTGCTTCGTCTGTTCGATCCGCTGCTCGATGGTGACGGCGCGGGCACGGTGCTGCCAATTAGCATTACGGGCACACGGGATCAGCCGAAATTCAGCGCGGACATCAAGAGGACGATCCTGAAGTAGGCCGCTTCGCGGAGGGCCGCTCGCTCACGCTCGCGGGAGCGAATTACCGTGCCGGGCTGCAGACAGCCGACCCCGAATCGGTGAACGTTTGGCCGGCCATGGGAATGAACTCCCAGGCGTAGTTGCCCTTGCTCAGCGTGAACTTCAACACCCCGTAGGCGGTGTTGTTCTGAACTTCGCTGTGCTTGGCAATCTTCTTGACATTGTACACGCCGGCGCCTCCCGTTCCGACGAGGAACACTCGAACGCCGCGCTCCGGATCCGGCTCGCCTTTTTCATTTAGCGGCGCAAAGCGCTCGTACAAGTGATCGTGACTGTTGACTACGACGTCCGCGCCCGCTTCGTACAGAATCTTGAACACTTCCTTCATCTCGGGGCTGCCGCCGTGAGGACCTGAGCTGAACAGCGGCATGTGCCAGTACGCGAGGACACAGTCGGTCGGATGGTCGGCGAGGTCCTCACGCAGCCAGCTTGCCTGCTCCGATCGGGCGTCGACCACTGCAGTGCCGTTCAGAGAGATGATGTGCCACGCGCCAAGGTTGTAGCTGTAGTACCCGCGGCCCCTCGGGCCCGCGTTGTCGCCGAAGTACTCGTAATAGGGCTGGCCGCGGTTCGTCATGAGATCGTGATTGCCCACTGTTGGGCGCGTCCTGGCCTTATGCCGCCCCCAGGTCGGTTCGTAGCAATCCTTGAGCTCTTTCGCGGTTCCCCTTGGATACGCATGATCGCCGAGCGTAAAGACCGTCCCCTCGATCTGGTCCAGGAGCGCCGCGGTAGCACGCGCGCCTCCGAGCATCTCGCAGTTCGCAATATCGCCCGCACCCACCAGCACCACACTCTCGTCGCTGTTCTGAGGCTGTGACGCCAGGCGCGCTGCGCCACTCATCACGATCGGGACACACGCAAATACCGTGAACGCTATCTTCCGCAAGTAGATCTCCTTTCGGTCGAGTCGATCCGTGCCGCGACGCCCCGCCGTCTTCTGACCAGCGGAATTGGCGCAGCATCTGCCGGAACAATGTTCACCGGCGGCAACGGGATCGCGCTCGGTCACCAGACCCGTGACAACGACGGCCCACACACCTGGACCGTCGGATCGTATCGACAGAGCTTCGGAATCGCAAAGAATTCGATCGCGCTCACCGGCAGGATTCATGACGTCAGTGGGAGCACGTCTGGAATTCTAATCGGCCGCAACAGCGCCTTGAACCGCGGGGTCCGGACGCAATGCCTCGAGGAGCGAGTCAACATTGTAGCGGATCGTCCATGGAAAGCGTTCGTTGGCTGCGGGCTCCTGTAAGGCGAGCGCCTGCCCGGAATCAATCGAGTCCGAGATGCACGATCGCGTCGGCGTACGGTGAGACATACCGATTAGCGCCCGCCGCGGGCTCGAAGCGGCCGTTGTAAGGACCAGGGTCGGCGATGGGGCGACGGAAGCTGGGTCATTTACCCGACGCCCCTGATCGCTGGCGCCCGCGCGGCTTTCCGCTACGGCATCCAGGTTGGCAGCGTGGACCAACAGCCCAAACGGCTGCGGTAGAATGATCAGTTGTTCCAACGTGGTGAGTGTAGCTCAGCGGTAGAGCTCCGGATTGTGGATCCGGCTGTCGCGGGTTCGATCCCCGTCACTCACCCCACTCCTCAATCAGGCCACTTCGTGGAGGGCCGCCTTCGGCGGAAGGCCGCTGCGCGGCGGGCCGCACTCCGACCTTGAGATGATCCCGCTCTTGGGTCCGAGCGATCCGTTTCCGCCGGCGCATCGCGCATTGGATGAGCCCAATGGCCTGCTGGCTGCGGGCGGCGGCTTGAGCGCCGCGCGCCTACTCGACGCGTACTCGCGCGGAATCTTTCCGTGGTTCAGCGAGGGGGACCCGGTGCTCTGGTGGTGCCCAGATCCCCGCATGGTCCTCCCCACGCGCGAGGTGCACGTGTCGCAGTCCCTCAGACGGCGTCTCCGTCGGGCCGACTACGAGGTCACGGTCGATCGAGCCTTTGCCGAGGTCCTTCGAGAATGTGCTGCGCCACGACGGAACGAGATCGGCACCTGGCTCGTGCCGTCGATGCGTCGCGCCTACCAGCACCTCTACGAGCAAGGCACGGCCCATTCGATCGAGGTGTGGATGGAGGGTGCGCTCGCGGGAGGGCTCTACGGTGTCGCGTTGGGGCGCATGTTCTACGGCGAGTCGATGTTCAGTCGTCAACCCAATGGGTCCAAGATCGCGCTCGTCGTGTTGGCGACGCACTTGTCGAAGTGGGGCTTTCCCATCGTCGATTGCCAGATGCAGACGACGCACCTCGCCACGATGGGCGCGCGTGAGATTCCCCGAGCGGCGTTCCTCAAGATGGTCACCGAACTCGTCGCCCAGCCCGCCATGTCGAATCCCTGGGTGCTAGACGAGGAGGTCATGGGGCGGCTTCGATGAGACGCGCACGCAGCACCTGGAAACGCGGGTCTTGCCGGAGTGCGTCAATTGCCGGGTCTCGATCGAGGAACAGCAGCATGCCGACGCGCTGGTCAGCCGCGGCTTCGAGTTGATCGAGCGCTCGTTCGCGCTGCCCGACCATCGCGAAGTGTGTGGCGAGCGTGTACGGACTAACCCACCGCGTTCGCGCGAGGGCTTCGAGGCGTTCGAGCCGCAGCCGCCAGACGGCTTCAATCGTCGTTGGCGCCGCACGGGCAGCGTCCTGTTGCGGCATCGTGACCAGCGCCGCGCGAAGCGCCGATTGAGACATTCCACGCTGCACGTACGCTCGCTCGAGACACGCTTGCGCCTCGAGCGATTCAGGGAAGATCGCCAGGGTGTGCTGGCACGCGCGAATCGCGTCGGCGGGTTGGCGCAATTGCAGGTAGAGCCAACCGATGTCGTTGTTGGCGCGGACCGACAATGGATCGAGGTCGCGGGCTGCCACGATACGCGCCACCGCCTCGTCGTCGCGGTTGAGTGCGACCATCGACCAGGCGTAGTCGTGCAGGGCCGCCGCATGACTGGCGTTCAGGGACAGTGCGCGCTCGAACGACGCAGCAGCCTCGATCGGACGACGCTCGTACCACAAGTCGACGAGACCTTGCGCGAGATGGGCATCCGGAACGGCCGGGTCGGCGGCGAGTGCGCGTCGCGCTTCCTGCTGCGCGAGCGGATAGGCGTCGAGAGGCGAGACAGCGCCCATCATCACGAGCACGTGTCGCGCTTCAGCCAGGCTCGCCCACGCTTCGGCAAATTGCGGATGCAATGCCGTGGCGGATTCGAAATGCTGAATCGCGCGACGCACATCGTCGGGCGTCCCGCGGTTCATCGACGCCAGTCCCAGCATCAACGAGTCCCAGGCGGCCGGGTTCGAGGAGGACTGAGGCAAGTCGCTCGCGCGCGCGCCGGGTAACAGCTCAATGGCAATCAGTCGCGCCAGTCGAACGGCAGCATTCGACGGTCCGCCTGTGTCGACGTCGACGGCGTCGGCGAAGGTTTCAGACCACACCGCTACAGGCGCCTCGTCGCCTGTGGGCACGAGGCTGCTGCCGATTCGAAGCGTGTTGCCGTCCCGACGAAGACTGCTTTCAACGACGTACGTCGCCTTCAGCTCCCGACCAATCTGGCCGATCGTCTTTGTCGTGTCGCGAAAGGCCATTGCGGACGTTCTCGCAACCACCGCCAGCCGTTTGCCGCCCAACCGGCCCAGCTGTGCGATCACGTCGTCGGTGAGGCCGTCGGCAAGGTAGCTTGCGCCCGAATCGCCGGTGAGATTGACGAAAGGAAGCACCGCCACGCGGATTCGATCCGCTTGTGCAGTGGGGGAGGGTCGATTGGGCCCGTACGCAAGCCAAAGAAGCGGAGCCAGGATGAAGGCGGCGCCAAGGAGCCAGACGGCGGGTGCGACGGGTGCGACAGGTGCGACGGGTCCGACTGGTGCGGTGCGTGCGACGGGTGCGGTCCGTGCGATGGGTGCGACAGGTGCCGCAGGTTCCGTGCTGTGGACCGGTGCCGTCGTGACTGGCGCGATGAAGCGATATCCTTTACGCGGAACGGTTTGAACGAAGCGCGGGTTGTCGGACGAGTCACCAAGCGCCGTCCGGACCTGCAGGATGCAGAAGTTCAGGCCGCGCTCGAAATCGACGAAGGTGTCGTGGCCCCACAGGTGGTCCCGCAGCTCCTCCCGGAGCACCACTTCGCCGGGTCGCGCGAGCAGCAGGGCCAGGACGCGCGAGGGCTGCGGCGAGAGCTTGATGACTGCTCCCTCGCGCCGCAGTTCGTCGATCCGGAAGTCGAACGTGAAGGGTCCGAACCGGCAGCGGCCGTCGCGCGCCACGAAGTTGTCTCCGTTTGTCATCGGGGCCAGGCCCTGTAAACCCGCCTCATAGCAAAAACTAACGTGGTTCTAACCAATCGTCCATCGCATATTTCTTCCGCCGGGGTGACACTGCGACAGGAATGGAGGTCGACTCATGATGTTGCCCACGGTCACCCGTCGTACATTTGTTTCCCGTACCGCCACCGGGCTGGTCCTCATCAGCACGCCCTTCGGCGTGTTCGCGCAGAGTAGCTCCGCCCCACCTGCGCCCGCGCAGTCGGTACCGAAACGGCCCGACCCACTCGCACCGGCCATGGTCAGCGAATTTGTCCGCAAAGCGCACGCGGATCTCGCTGGCACCAAGGGCCTCCTGGCCGAACAGCCCGGTCTACTCAACGCGACGTGGGACTGGGGCGGGGGCGATTTTGAAACGGGATTGGGCGGTGCCGGCCACATGGGGAACCGCGAAATCGCCGAGTTCCTCATCGGTCAGGGCGCGCGCCTCGACATCTTCGTGGCGTCCATGCTCGGACGACTCGAGATTGTCCGCGCGCTTCTGACGGCGTGGCCCGACTTGCTGCAATCGAAGGGACCGCACGGCATCAGCTTGCTTCGCCATGCGCGTGCGGGAGGCGACGCCGCAACGCCGGTGGCAGAGTATCTGGCGTCGTTAGGGGCCGCATGAGACGAGACACTGCGAATCTAGCAGTGTCATCGTCAGTTTTCAGTTGCCAGTTGTCAGTTTCAAAGGGCCGCCACTTCCTCGAAGTGACAACGGACAACTATCTTTGAACTGGTAACTGGCAACTGACAACTGACAATTGCAACCACGTGGCTCGAGGCCCAATTGGAAGGACCCTATGACTGGATCGATTGGTCAGATCTCGATGAATGCAACCGACATCGATCGCGCGACGACGTTCTACGTGGAGAGGTTGAAGCTGCCGCTCTTGTTTCGTGCCGGGAACATGTCGTTTTTCAACTGCGGCGGTGTCCGGATGATGTTGTCTCGCCCCGAACGGCCGGAGTTCGATCATCCAGGTTCGGTCGTGTATTTCAAGGTTTCGGACATCCAGGCTGAGTATGCTGAGTTGCTCGAGCGAGGCGTGGCGTTTCTTGGCGAGCCTCACCTGATTGCCCGGATGCCGGACCACGAGCTCTGGATGGCCTTCTTTCGCGACTCCGAGGGCAACACGCTGGCGCTGATGGAGGAAAAGCGCTAGTACAATCGGAGTGTGCCCGGTTCCGCACCCAATGAATCGGTCCTGACCGACAGCAGGGCCATCGAGAAGGTGCAGCGGCCTGTCATGTGGCGGGTCTTGCTGCACAATGACGATTACACCACCCAGGAATTCGTCGTCTGGATTCTCGAGACGATTTTCAACAAGCCGCAGGCTGAGGCGGTTGCCGTGATGATGCGCGTACACCAGTCGGGACTGGGGATTGCAGGCGTCTACACGCGTGACGTGGCCGAGACCAAGGTCAATGCGACACGCCGCGTCGCGGAACAGCACGAGTACCCGCTGCTCGTGACGATGGAGCCGGAGCCTGAGGAGCAGCGCGCATGAGTCGTACCCCCGTTCCCTTTGCCCCAGAAACGCTGGAAAGCATCCGGCGTGCGTTCCGACTGGCCGCCGATCGCCGGCACGATCTCGTGGGGCTCGAGCATCTGTTGTATGCGCTCATCGAGGATCCGCAGGCGCGCCAGTTGCTCGGCAGCTGCAGCGTTGACCTGCCGCAGTTGGGCCGCGACCTCGACGAGGTCCTCAGCAAGTCGTTTTCGCCCGTGCCCGGGAAGAAAACGGTCAAGCCCGAATCGACGATTGGCTTCGATCGAGTCGTCGAGCGTGCGGTCGTGCACGCGGCCTCCTCGAGCGCACAGCAAGTCGACAGCGGTGCACTGCTGGTCTTTCTGCTGCAGGAAGAAGACAGCCATGCGGCGTACTTCCTTCGCAAGCAGGGAGTGGATCGCCTGTCGCTGCTCCGGGTGATTTCACACGGCTCGGAGTCCGCACCATCGCCGGTGCGGCGCGGCGAGCCGACCGAGGAATCGGGACCGCGGGACCCGCTGGAAGCCTTTGCGGCCGATCTCGTCGAGCGTGCCTCGCGTGGTCAAATCGATCCGCTGATTGGTCGGACCGACGAGATCGAGCGAATGGTCCAGGTGCTGTGTCGGCGACGCAAGAACAATCCGTTGCTGGTCGGCGAGCCTGGAGTCGGCAAGACCGCGCTGGCCGAAGGGTTGGCGCTGAGGATTCACGAAGGCGACGTGCCCGAGACGCTGCTGGGGGCCCGTGTGTTTGCGCTCGATCTGGGCTCGCTCATCGCCGGCACGCGCTACCGCGGGGACTTCGAGGAGCGGGTCAAGCAGGTCCTCGATCGGCTGAGTAAGGAGCGCAACGCGATTCTGTTCATCGACGAGATTCACACGCTGATCGGCGCGGGATCCGCGTCGGGCGGCACCATGGATGCCGGCAATTTGTTGAAGCCGGCGCTGGCGGCGGGCGCGCTCCGGTGTATCGGGTCGACCACCTTTTCGGATGTCAAGCAGTCGTTCGACAAGGATCGGGCGCTGTCGCGCCGATTCCAGAAAATCGAAGTGCTCGAGCCCAGTGAGCAGGAAACGATCGCCATTCTCCAGGGTCTGAAGTCCCACTACGCGGAGCACCACGGTGTCACATATTCGGACGCGGCCATCAGCGCGGCAGTGACGCTGTCAGTACGCCACCTCAAAGACCTGCACCTGCCGGACAAGGCCATCGATGTATTGGACGAAGCCGGTGCAGCACAGAAACTGAGGCCGGCGGAGCTGCGCGTCGGTGAAATCGGCGTTCCCGAGGTCGAGCACATCGTCGCGCGCATGGCGCGCGTGCCGGTGCAGGCGGTCTCCAGCGACGACAAGCTCGCGCTGCAAAGCCTTGAACACGAGCTGAGACGCGTGATCTTCGGCCAGGACCCGGCAATCGCCGAGGTGTCATCCGCCATCAAGCTGTCCCGCTCGGGCCTCCGCGCGCTCGACAAACCGATCGGCAACTTTCTGTTCACCGGTCCAACGGGCGTCGGCAAGACGGAGCTGGCGCGTCAACTCGCGCGCGTCCTCAAGGTGCAGTTCCTTCGCTTCGACATGTCCGAGTACATGGAGAAGCATGCCGTTTCCAGGCTGATCGGCGCGCCTCCCGGGTACGTGGGATTTGAGGAAGGTGGGCTCCTCATCGACGCTGTCCGCAAGTCGCCGCACTCGGTGCTGCTGCTGGACGAAATCGAGAAGGCGCATCCGGATCTGTTCGCGATCTTGCTGCAGGTCATGGACCATGCGACGTTGACCGACACTCACGGTCGCAAGGCCGATTTCCGTCACGTCATTCTGATCATGACGACCAACGCCGGGGCGCGAGACCTCTCCGGACGGAAAATGGGGTTCGGTGACCCAGGCGGCGGTGGCAAGTCGTCGGGCATCCTCGAAAAGGTGTTCGCCCCGGAATTCCGCAACCGCCTCGATGCCACGGTCCATTTCAACGCGCTCGGAACGAAAGAAATCGAACGCGTCGTCGACAAGCACGTCGACGAGCTTCGGGATCTGGTCACTGATCGCAACATTCGGATCGAGCTCGCGCCCGAAGCGCGCGCGTGGCTGGCGGAGAAGGGGTTCGATCGCGCGTTTGGCGCTCGGCCCATGGCGCGTCTGGTCGAACGGACCATCAAGAAGCCGCTGTCCGAGCTACTGCTGTTTGGCGAGCTCGCGGCGGGCTCGACCGTCCTCGTGAAACGAGTCGAGGACAGTTTGATCCTCGAACGTCTGAATCCACTGCCGCGTGACCCGGAGGCATGAGCCATGGAGATCGCGCGAGACCGCTTTCTGGACGAGTCGCGCTCTTATCACCTCTCGCTGAGTCTGCGCAGTCGCACGACCGAAATGCACAGCGTGTTGAGTGCACTCTCAGGAGAGGAGAGAGAGGCGGTCGGCGCCGCGCTGGCCCGTGCCCTCGACGAGATTCACCTCGTCGTCGCGGCTCGTCTGGCCTCCGAGCGTGAGCGACTCGCGCAACCCACGCCCCTCACGAGCTGACGCTCGGGTGTCCTGCGCCAACGACATCCCGTGGCTTCCGCCTTCAGAGCTTGTGAATAAATCGATCGCGTGGCTTCCGGCTTCAGCCGGAAGATCAATGCCCGCGACCAACTTCCGCCTGAAGGCGGAAGCCACACAAGGATGAATTCACAGGCGCCGATTACGACGCGAATCCGTCCACGGGATAGTCCGAACGGCTGTAACGCTCCGCCTCTCGACGGTGCCGTAATCGAGAGCGCACTTGCTGCACGGTGCGAAGCGCCGCGAGGATCGCGAGCCCCGCCGGAACGCCTCTTTTCACCGCCGAGGGCACCTGATCGACTGTCTCGGCCACACGTTGTCCCGCAGTCTTGACCGAATACTCCACGCGCTGGACGCCGTCGGATACCGTGGTTGCAACCTGCTGCATCCGCGACGTCACGCCGAGCACATCGTCGGCCACAGCGTTCACGCGAGCAGTGACCGCGTTCAGGTTGAGCTTGACGTCAGTTGCGACTCGCTCGATTTGCTGTTGGCTGGTGCGCGCGACCGCGACCAGTCGGCGCCACACAATCGCCAACCCAATCACGAGCGCCAACTGCAGGAGCGCCATGACGGCCACTGAAATCGCCAGAACCGCCGCCCAGGTTTCACTCATGATTCTCGCTCCCTTCGGCCTGCACCGCGGCCGCAGTGCCCATTAGCTTCCCGCGCGTGGACACCTTGATTCACGCGCTACCCAATTCTGACAGCGA
The DNA here is from genome assembly GCA_963802675.1 of uncultured Acidobacteriota bacterium. Classification (GTDB taxonomy): domain Bacteria; phylum Acidobacteriota; class Vicinamibacteria; order Vicinamibacterales; family UBA2999; genus JACCSI01. The sequence goes on along the minus strand of CAWDJL010000007.1, from coordinate 101,904 downwards.
TCAGATGCTCTGCAGGAGCCATGCCTGCCTTTCTGCCGTTCCAAGGGCAGGAGGCCGTTATCCGGGGTGTGGAGGGAGTGGTGCGCCCGACAGGGCTCGAACCTGTGGCCCTCAGCTTCGAAGGCTGATGCTCTATCCAACTGAGCTACGGGCGCGACAAACGCATCTTATCGCGATCACTCCTTGAAAAGCTTTCGACCCTTGTCAGCGCAGAGACAATTTCGCCCCCAGCTCGGCAGCGGCCTCTGCAGCGAGCTGGGCAGTTGCTCCCAAAACACTGCGAAGCGGCTTCGAAGAACACTGGCGGCCCGTTTGCACGCCGGTTCACGACGAATCCCGTCGTCAGCTCAGGATTTTTATGTCCCAAGTCATTCACATTTTCGATGCAATCACTTTCGACGGCGTGACCTACAACGCTCAAGTTGTGGGCCGTCGCGCGGGTCATATCTGGGAGGGATGGATCGAATTCGAGTCTCAAGACGGAGCGGACGTCCGGCGAACGCGTCGGGAAACCACGCAACCTAACCGCGCCGCGCTGACATATTGGGCAAGTGGACTATCAAAAATCTATTTGAAGGGCGCGCTGAGGCGCGCATTCGAACCGCTGATAGTCCGCCCGCGGACGGAGCCTGCGATGCCGTTCTTCCAGGCGCCTGCCCCGAGTCCCGCCGCAACGGCGCCACCCACCGATCGCGCCATTCTCAATCCATTTTCGGTAGCCGCCGAGGGCGAAGAGATGTTGCGACGCGAGCTGAGTGCGCTTCGGGGCTGGCATCTCCGGAACATCGTCCGAGCTTACGGCCTGGCCGACGAGGCCATCGATCTGGAGTTACTCTCCGAGGCTGAGTTGGTCGAGGTCATCGTAGCGCGCGTGCAGCCGGGATGATTGCGCAGAATTAGGACAGAGGTCTCAACCGGGCTGGGTTCCCCAGACCCTGGTCCCCCCGCCCCTTGGATCCAAGGAGTTTCTCAAGGAAATCCCACATTTCGACGAGTCCAATCCACCTATCGTGGCCGTCATTAGGAGTGTGTCATACGCGCGGCGACGCTTTTAGAGCTTCCGCCTGAAGGCGGAAGCCACGGAAGGACGAAAAACACACGTGCTTCCGACGCCCACGCGTGGCTTCCGCCTTCAGGCGGAAGCACGGAAGCACGGAAACAGGAAAAACGAAACAAGAAGGTGACACATGCGACGCCTCGTGCCAGCGACCATCCTGGCGGTCGCGCTTCTCGTCATCGGGTGCGACGGTAGTCCGGTCCATCCGAGCCGACTACCGTCCCCAACGGTCGGAGAGCCAATTCCACGGCCGGCTGCCACAACGACCATTACCGGCCGTGTCGTCGATGAGCGCGACGACGGCGTGCCGGGTGCGACCGTGTTCACGTATCAGCTTGGAAGCGTGCGCACCGATGGAAACGGTGCGTACAGTATCGAGGCCCCCTCCGCCAGCGGACTCATCGAAGCCAAGGTGGAGTATCCGGGGTACGAACGGCACGAGCGCGTTCTGCGCGCGGTCGCCGCACCACAGAACTTCCTGCTTCGCGACGTGGTCCGTATGGCGCCCGGGGAGTCGCGTCAGGTGACGGTAACCCCGGACGACTCGCTGTATGGATTCGACTTCGAATTCAGGAGGCGGACAGTGCGTGCGCTTGCACCGACGGACGCGACCGTCGAATTCGAAGTAGTTGCCGATGATCCGCGGTATCTGATCGGCCTCGCCGTGGGCCTGATGCCCGACTACCCGTGCTGCGGCGCGCGAACGACAGTCAACATGCGCGCGGGACAGGAAGTGTCAGCGCACGCCTTGATGTCGTGGAGAGTGACCGAGTCTCAGACGTTCACGGTCGTGTCGAAGATTCTTCAGTAACCGTTGGTGGTGACCGGCGTCGTGGAAAGGGTCGGCGTCCGCTTGTGCCAGCCGGCGCGTTCCTGATACGCCCGGACGAGGGCGAGGATGGCGGCTTCGTTGTACAGCCGACCCATGAAGGTGATGCTGGTCGGCTTATCGTCCTTCGTGAAGCCGTTGGGCACGGAAACGGCGGGATAGCCGCAGATGTTGGCCACCTGGAAGTGATCGCGCGTGGCGCTGGGTGGTTGTGGTGGCGGTGGCGTTGGTGGCGTGGCCGGCGTCGCACCCTCGGCGCCGCCTCGCCGCCCACCGCCGCTCGCCGGTGCGAGGTAAACGTCGAACTTCGCCACGGCGTCGGCGAACCGCCGCATGACGATGGCTCGGACGCGCTGCGCCTGCAGGTATTCGATGGCGGGCGTGAGACGGCTGGACCTGAAGCCGTTGCTGCGGCTTCGATTGGTCATCTTCTCGAGTCGGCCGCTGCGCAAGGCGTAATCGAAAGCGGCGCCTGACTCCGCGCCCAGGATGCCGCTGAGCACGTTGGATGGCATCTCAGGCAGCGTGAAGGGCTCGAGCGTGATTCCCAGCGCCTTCAGGTCCTCAAATGTCCTGGCGTCGTTGGCACGCCATTCCGCGTCTCGGGTGGTCTCGTCGAATCCGGCAACCAGATAGCCGACGCGGAGCTTCCGGATGTCGGTAGTTGCATCCCAGTTGAATGGCAGATCCATCACGCTGAGGTCATTTTCGTCGGGTCGCGCAATCGCATGGAAGACGACGGCACAGTCTTCGGCGGTGCGACACATCGGCCCGAGGCGATCGAGCGACCACGACAGCGTCATGGCGCCGAATCGGCTGACGCGCCCGAACGTCGGGCGGAGGCCGGTGACGCCGTTCACGGTCGCCGGGCTCAGGATCGAGCCGCTGGTCTCGGTGCCGATGGCAAACGCAACGCAGCCCGCGGCGGTCGCCGCGCCGGGGCCCGCCGACGATCCGCTCGACCCATCCTTGGGGTCCCAGGGGTTGTTCGTTCGTCCGCCGAACCACCGGTCGCCGGCGGCTAACTCTCCAGTCGCAAGCTTGGCGATCAGCACCGCGCCCGCTTCGCGCAACAGCTTGACGACCGTGGCCTCGGTGTCGAATTGCTGATCGACGTACGCGCCAGACCCCCAGGTGGTCTTGTACCCGGTGACGGCGATGATGTCTTTGCACCCCCACGGGATGCCGTGCAGTGGGCCGCGATACTTGCCGGCAGCAATCTCCTGGTCGGCTTGTGCCGCTTGTTTCAGGCCGAGATCGTCGGTGAAGTTGACGACAAAATTGAGTGATGGGTTGTAGCGGTGCAGGCGCGCCGAGTACATCTTCGTGAGCTCGGTCGAAGTGACCTGTCGCGTGCGTACGAGTTCTGCGAGATGAGTGAGAGGCCAGAACGCGGCGTCCTCCAGGTTGGCGGGGCGCTTTACGGCGGGAGGTTTGCCCATTCGCACGGGTCGCGCCATGCGGTCGAGCTTCGTGCCCGGCACGAGCGGACTGTAGTAGAGCGGTGGCGCCACGGTATCGTCGATGGGGACCTTCCGCAGGTCGTCGTATCGATTCGGATTGAGGTTCGAGAGTATCTGCTTCTTGTCTTCTTCGCTGAAGTCCAGGCCCGAAATGGCGAGCGCATCGTTCAGCATTGCCATCGACACTTTCGAGGCGCCGGCCTCCTGCATCCTCGCCCACAGCACGCCAGGGAGCAGCGTCGTCGCGACGCCGGCAGTGGAGCAGGCAGCGAGAAAACGTCGACGGTCAAGCGAAGGGGTAGTCATGTGCGGTCTCACGGGCCACGGGCCACGTGGCCACGAAGCCACGGTCCACGGTCGATTGCCGCACCAGGCACTCACCGTAGGCCGTGGACCGTGGGCCGTAGACCGTCACGCCGTCGCAGACGGCACTCCATTCTTCAACAGATCTTCCATCGCCATCACGAACGTGTCGATCTCTTCGAGCGGCGTGTAGATGTTGGGCGTGACGCGGATGCCTTGATAGTCGTCGCGGGTGATCGCCGTGGTGATGATCCGGTACTTATCCCAGAGGAAGCGATTGATGTCCGTCGCCTTGATGCCCTGGATGCCGACCAGCGCGAGGCCGTAGGTGTGCTCGAGGTTGGAGTGAATCTGAATACGCGGATTCTGCTTCAACCGATTCACCCAGCGCATGGTGAGATACCGAAGTCGTGCCGCTTTGCGGTCGCCGCCAACGGCCTGGTGAAACGCGAGCGCCTCGTTGATGGCGGCAAACGGCGCGACCGAAATCGTCCCGATCTCCTCGAACTTGCGGATGTCGTTGGTCTGCCGCGTTGGCGCGGCCGTCAACGGCCAGGTCGGAGTAATTCGCTCGCGCCTGACGTAGAGGAACCCGGTGTTGTGCGGCGCCAGCAGCCATTTGTGCAGGCTCGTGCCGTAGTAATCGCAATCGAGATCGCTGACCTTGAAGGGGAAGTGCGCGAAGGCGTGCGCGCCGTCGACGATGGTGAGGATGCCGCGCTGGCGAGCCATCTGCGAGAGCCGCTTGACCGGGAAGAGCTGTCCCGTCAGGTTCGTGATGTGGCAGAAGTGCAGGACCTTGGTTTGCGGCGTGATTGCCTTCTCGAAGCGCTGAAACAAGTCGTCCTGCGTTGTCGGCACAGGAAAATTGATCTTCGTGATCTTGATCCCGTCGCGACGTGCCCGCTGATCCCACGTGGTCAGCATCCGGCCGTAGTCCTGCTCGGTCGTGAGCACCTCGTCCCCCGGTTTCAAATCCAGACCGTTTTGGGCGATCTGGAGCGCTTCGCTGGAGTTCCGGGTGATCGCGAGCTCCTCCTTGTCGCAGCCGAACTCCGCGGCCAACCGGCGACGGGCCGTGTCTTTGTTTTGTTCGAGCTGCCCGCGGTGATACACCGGCGCCTGGTTGGTGACGTCGAGATAGCGCTTGAGCGCGTCGTGCACGACGGTCGGGCTCGGGCAGCTGTTGCCGTTGTTGAGATTGATCAGCGTGCGATCCAGCATGAACGCGCGCTGGATATCGCGCCAGTAGAACTCGTCCTGTGCCACCTCGTCGGCGGAGCGGCCGGCGACCTGCGCCGAGGCCGCGAGAACCTCCTCGATGCCGTAGGTCTTGATCGCGTAGGCAGCGGCGCCTACGGTGCTCGTCATGCGAAGAAACGCTCGTCGGCTGACCATGAAAATCCCCCCTGAGATGAGCCGGAGCATACACCCAAAGTGGGGGGTACGTGAGCGCTTGACGTATCCTTCGGAGACCCGATGCAGCGCCGTGCCATCGTGCTCGCTACGCTTCTGTACATCGTTCTCGCGTGCGCGACGACCTACCCCATCGCGCGATTCGATCATCCGCAGGTACCGGACGCTGACGACTCCTATTTCAATGTCTGGCGGCTCTCGTGGGTCGCCTACCAGTTGCCACGAGACCCGAGGGCGATTTTCGACGCCAACATCTTCCATCCCGCCAAGATGACGCTTGCGTATTCGGACGCGATGCTCGCGCTGGGTGTCGCAGGGGCCCCCTTCATCTGGCTTGGCGTCCATCCGGTCGTCGTCCACAACCTGCTGATACTGGCGTCGTTCGTGACGGCGGCGCTGGGCGCGTTCCTTTTGTGCCGTCACCTGACCGGATCGACCTCAGCCGCGATCGTGGGAGGGCTCATCTTCGGATTCGCACCCTATCGATTCGCGCACATCATGCATCTGGAATTGCTGTGGACGGCGCCGATGCCGCTGGCGCTCCTGGTGCTTCACCGCGCGACGCAGCGCGACAAAGCGGTGCGCGATGGGCTGCTGCTTGGAGGGCTCGTCGCCTTGCAAGCGTACTGCAGCCTCTACTACGCGGCGTTTCTCGCCCTCTTTATCGGTCTGTGGGCGCTGCTCACATTGCTGTTCTCTTGGCGGTTATCTGGCTGGAGCGATCGGCGACGGATTGGCAGCTGCGTTGCGATTGGAGCGGCGGCTGCCCTCGCGCTCACGGCCCCGTATGGATATGTTTACTACCAGGCGCGGCAGGACGTCGGCGCGCGGGACCCCGCGGAGATCCAGCGGTACAGTGCGCAGCCGACGGACTACCTGCAACCCAACCCTGGAAACCGTTTCTATCGACGACCGCCGCTTCAAGCGCACGAGGAACGAAGTCTTCTGCCAGGGATGACGGCCGCCCTGTTGGCTGTGGTCGCATTAGTCGGACGTCGCGATCGCCTGGCGCTGCTGTACGGCGTGCTGCTCGTGCTCGCCTTTGATTTGTCTCTGGGGTTGAACGGCTTGCTGTACCCAATCGTGTCGTCCAGCATTCCGTTGCTCAGCAGCCTTCGCGCGCCGTCGCGGTTCTCGTCGTTGTTTCTGGCGTCCCTTTCTGTGCTGGCGGCAATCGGTGTGGCGTGGATCGGGCGGAAACTCCCCTCATGGGGTCGAATCGCGCTCGTCAGCGTCGCGGCGTTGGCGTGCCTCGTCGAATACTGGTCGGCACCAATCAGCGTCCGGGCGCCGATTCTCAGACCGCCGACCGTCCATCGGTGGCTTAGTACTCTTAAAGGAGCGATCGTTGTCGAAATGCCGGTGCCCGAACGCGGACAGCTCTGGGCATACGAACCAAACTTTCAATATCTGTCGATCTACCACTGGAACCGCTTGGTCAATGGCTACAGCGGCTACCCGTCACGCGAATACCTCAGGACCCTGAACAGGCTCGACGATTTCCCGACGGCTGAGGGCATCGCGCGCTTGAGAGAGTTGGGTGTTCAGTACGTCGTCCTACACGAGCGCATGTACGAGGGTCCCGAATTCGTGAGAATCGTCAACTATCTGATTGCATCTCCAGACTTCAATGACCCATTGACGATGCCCGACCCGGTCGATCCTGTTTACGTGTTTCCTCTGCGGCCTGGTGACGGGTATTGACAAATGGGCGGGGCCGCACGACCCCGCCACCCGTGAGAAGCGCGTTTAGCGGTTTAGTGCGGTGCAGGAATCTTGAGGACCTGTCCCGGCTTGAGCACGTCGGGGTCGGTCAACTGATCCTTGTTGGCTTCGAAGATCGCCATGTAGTTGCTGGCATTGCCGAGATGTTCTTTGGCGATCTTGCTGAGCGTGTCACCGGCCTTGACCGTGTAGGTGGCGATCGGAGGAGCTGCTGGAGCCCCCGGCGCGACCTTGATTTCGCCGATGATGTCGTTCCGCCAGTCAGGCACGGTCTTGATGGCGTCCCAGATTCGGTTGGCCTCATCCTGGTTCTTTACCGTTCCTTTGAAATACAGCTTCCCGTCGCGCTCTTCGGCCGAGCCTTCCATACGGAAGCCCTTGGCCGTTTGAATGGCGTGGTTGTATTTGTCCCTCAGGGTCATGATTCACCTCCGCCGCGACGGTAGCACGGCGATGTATCCGTTGAAGCTCGGCCACATGAAAAATCGATGACGCTTGCGAAGCAACTTCTCTGTTCCTGTGGCCTCCGCCTTCAGGCGGAAGATCCCAGCACACCTCATCCGTGGCGTTCGCGGATGTCATATCATCGAACGCCGTGGTCCGACCGCAAGCTCGCTGGTCGCTCGTTGCCGCGCTGGTGCTGGGCGCATGGGCGACGACCGAGGCGCGCGCCCAACTGCAACTCGCTCAGATAGCCGCATTGGTCGTCGATGCTCGCGGAGGCCCGATCGCTTCAGCCGTCGTCGTGCTGGGCGATCCGCTTGGGTCCGAGTTCCGTCGATCCGAAACGGACGCGACTGGTCGAGTGACATTCTCCGATGTGGCGCCGGGACGCTATCTGCTTCAGACCCGGGCTCCCGGTGCCGCGACCTTCGAGTTGCCGCTCACTGTGAGTGGCGCGCTGCCGATCGAAGTGACGATCCGCGTGCCCGCCGCTGTGACCGACGATGTGATCGTCATTGGTGGTCAGCCACATGAGCCGACATCGCGTGTGAGTCTTGCCGGCGACTCGCTCGCGACCATCCCCGTCCGGGTGCGCAGCCGCGGCCTCCAGGATGCGGTTGCCACGGTGCCTGGGTGGAGCACCGAAGACAACGGCTTGCTCCATTCACGTGGTGTGGATGATGGCTTTCTCTACGTGATTGACGGCGTGCCTGTCTACGAGCGGCTGGATACGCTGCACGGCTTCGCACCGGATCTCGCAACTGTTGCCAGCGTGTCAGTGATCACGGGCTACGTTCCTCCCGAATTCGGGCACAAGGCTGGCGGGGTGATCGACGTTCGCTCCTCCGCGGCGACAACGCCATGGCGCGGCAGCGGCGACGTGACGCTTGGCTCCGACGCGGCCCGGGAGGGATCGTTCGTCGCCGGAGGGCGCGTTGCCGCCACGGCTCGCGTTCGCGCTGGCATGACGGCGACGCGATCAGATCGTTTTCTCGATCCAGTTGATCCCGACAACCTGCACAACAATGGCGGTCACGCGGGGACCTTCGGCGAGCTCGACTTTTCGCCGACGTCGGAGGATCGGATCGCGACGGGATGGGGGTACGGCCAATCGAGCTTCGACGTCCCGAACAACATCGAGCAGGAAGAGGAAGGACAAGATCAACGACAGCGCGTGCGCCAGGGCTTTTTGAACGGCACGTGGCAGCGCGCATGGTCTTCGGCGACGGTTACGCAGGTCGCGCTCTACCACCGCCGCACGAGCGCACGGCTGCTGCCGAGCGACTTCGATATGCCCATCACAGCCCAGGCCGACCGCAGCTTGACGCGCACTGGCGGTCTCGCTGCGCTGACGCGGCAATATGACGCACACCTCGTGAAAGTCGGCGTCGAGTATCAGCGCCTCTCACTCGACGAAGCGTTCTCGTTTGCGGTGACCAACGAGGAACAGGCGCGCGAAGCCGGGTTCCGCGACGAGGCCTTGGTCTTTACGCCAGACAATCCGTTCGTGTTCGCGGGCAGCGCCGCACCCTCACTCTTCTCGCTGTTCGTCCAGGACTCCTGGCATGCCTCGTCTCGCGTGACGTTGAGCGGCGGCCTCCGGCTGGACCGCAGCACGCTGCTGCTGCCGCGCACCCAACTCAGCCCCCGCGTCGGCGTCGCCGTGCGCGTCGGTCCGTCCACGGTGCTGCGCGGTTCGGTCAGCCGTTTCTTCCAGCCGCCACAACCCGAGAATGTCCTGCTCTCTTCGTCTCCTGAGGCCCGAGTGCTGTCGTCGATCACCGTGGGCGATGCTCAGGGCGGTGCGGACATCGAGCCGGAACGTCAGTGGGCCACCGAAGCGGGCATCGAACATCAGTTTACGAGCCGGTCGCGGCTGGACGTCGCGTTTTGGGATCGGCGAGTTCAGCATGCGGCCGATCCGAACGTGTTCGCCGGCACGACGATCCTCTTTCCGAACGCGGTCGCCAAGGGGCGAGCACAAGGGGTTGATGCGCGGCTCGAGTTCGCGCGCGACGCCGGATGGTCCGCGTATGTCAACGCGTCAACCGCCCGTGTGATTCAGACTGGTCCTATTACGGGAGGACTCTTCCTCGAGGACGAGGTTGAAGAGATCGGCCCAGGCGTCGAGTTCACACCCGATCATGACCAGCGGTTCGCCGCTGGAGCGGGCGTAACCTGGACTCATGTCGGCCGCGGCCTGTCGATTGCCGTGACCGGTCGCTACGAAACGGGAACGCCGATCCAGCAGGAAGGGGACGACGTCGAGGAGTTGAGACAGCGGCCAGGCGCAGAGATGGTGGATTTCGACGCCGGGCGCGTGAAGCCGCGGGGCATCGTCTCGTTGCATGCAGCCGCGCCCATCGTCAGACGGGGTGCAACGACCCTGACAGCCTCGGTGCAGGTCCTCAACCTGTTCGACGAGCGCTACGCGTACAACTTCGGCAATCCGTTCAGCGGCACCCACTTCGGTGCGCCGCGCTCGGTCGCCCTTACGGTGCGCGTCGCATTCCGATAGTTCGTCCTGGCATTCGTCCGCATCACGGACAAGCCTCAGAGACTCGGAGACTCAGAGCAACAGCCAAGAAAACAAACGCTAGCCACGAAGGCACGAAGAACACGAAGAAGGATCAAATCAAAATCAATTTCCCCTTCGTCACTTCGTGACCTTCGTGGCTACGTTATTCCTGCTTCTGTGTCTCTGAGTCTCGGAGGCCTGTACGTTGAACACGGTGTAATCTGTGTCCCTCATGATGCAGGATGTCCGCCACGCGATCGCGGCTCTCGTCCGAACGCCAGGCTTCACGATCGCTGCGGTACTGTCGCTCGCGATCGGTGTCGGCGTGAACACGTCGATCTACAGCGTTGCGAGCGCGTTGCTGCTGCATCCGTTGCCGTACGCCGATGCGGAGCGCCTGACCATTCTGTGGAATCGCTCGCCCGGCCTTGGCATCACTGAGGACTGGTTTTCGACCGCGCAATACTTCGACATCAGACAACACTCGACGAGTTTCGAGCACGTTGCCATCGCGATTGGCGGCAACTACAACCTGACCGGCGATGGCGCTGAACCGGAGCGGGTGGGGACGATCCGGGTGTCGTCAGGTCTGCTGCCGATGATGGGCGCGCAGCCAGTGCTCGGCCGGCTATTTGCGCCAGAGGAAGATCACCCAGGCGTGGCGGGCACCGCGATGCTGTCCCATGGCACCTGGATGCGGCGGTACGGCGGCGACCCGCAGATCATCGGTCGCACGCTGATCCTGAATGGGCAACCGCATCAAGTAGTCGGCGTGTTGCCGGCCACGTTCACGATACCGCGAGAAGTGCTCCCCACGCTCGGCGGGGCCGAGAACTCGGAGATCCTCGTGCCGCTGCCGCTGGCCGCCAATGCCGCGACCATCCGCACGGCGGAGGACTACAACATCGTCGGCAAGCTGAAACCCGGCGTTTCGGTGGAGACGGCACAGGCCGAGCTCGATGCGTTGACTGCGCGGCTGCGTCGCGATTATCCCGAAGTGTATCCGCCGAATAGCGGACTCACGTTCAGCGTGGTGCCGCTTCAGGAACAGGTGGTGGGCGACGTCAGGCGCTCCCTGCTCGTGCTGATGGGCGCGGTAGGCCTCGTGTTGCTCATTGCCTGCGCCAACGTTGCGAATCTGTTGCTCTCCCGCGGTGTCGGGCGCCAGAAGGAGATTGCGGTCCGTGCCGCGCTCGGGGCGAGTCGACACCGGATCATCGGGCAATTGCTGGTCGAGAGCATGGTGCTTGCCGTCCTGGGCGCCGGCGTCGCCGTGCTGTTGGCGTACTGGAGTCTCGAGTGGATCCGCGCGCTCGGCGCATCGAGTGTTCCACGCATCGACGAAATCGCGATCAACGGCGAGGTGCTGTTGTTCACACTGGCCATCTCGATCGGAGCGGGCGTTCTGTTTGGCCTGGCGCCGGCATTTCGCCTCTCTCGCGTGGATTTGCAAGGCACGCTCAAGGATGCCGGTCGCGGATCCGCCGCTGCGCATAGTTTGTGGGCAGCGGGGAGCAATCTGCGCAGCTTGCTGGTCGTGTCCGAACTCGCGCTCTCGGTCGTGCTCTTGATTGGTGCCGGTCTGCTGATCCGAAGCTTCGCGCGCGTGCAGGACGTTGCACCCGGGTTCGATCCGTCACGTGTCTTGACCCTCGAGTTGACGATGACGGGACGCAAGTACAACGATGCGAGCGCGATTCTCGAGGCCTATCGGCAGCTGTGGGAGCGACTGAAGGCATTGCCGGGGGTCATGGCCTCGGGCGGCGTGACGTCGCTCCCGCTCAGCCAGATGTTCGCATGGGGTCCGATCACAGTAGAAGGACGAATTCCGCCCGCCGGCGAGGAGTTCATCAACGCCGATCTGCGAATGGTCGGGGGTGACTACTTCCGGACGTTGGAGATTCCGCTCATCAAGGGACGGCTGTTCGATGAGCGCGACACGTCGGATGGTCCACGCGTCACGATCATTGACGATCGCATGGCTCGCGACTTGTGGCCGGGCGAGGACCCGGTCGGCAAACGACTGCGTACGGGGGGATCGAGCTCTACGACGCCGTGGATCACCGTCATTGGCGTGGTCGGCGCCGTGAAGCAGTACACGCTCGAAGGCGACTCACGAATCGCGATGTACCTTGCGGATACGCAGTACCCGCGGCGCGCGATGAACGTCGTACTCAAGAGTCAGACGCCGCCTGCGACCCTCGCCACGGCTGTACGTGGTGTACTCAAGGGTTTTGATCCGGATCTCCCGATCTACAACGTGCGGACCATGGAGCAGCGAGTGGCCGAGTCGTTGGCGCGCAGGCGATTCGCGATGCAGTTGCTGACGTTGTTCGCGGTCGTGGCGCTTGGCCTGGCGACGATCGGGATCTATGGCGTCATGGCGTATCTCGTCAATCAGGGGACGCGTGAGCTCGGCATCCGTCTGGCGCTCGGCGCAACACCGGCCGGAATTGTCTGGCTCGTCGGCCGGCAGACCGCGTGGATTGCCCTCGTCGGGGTGACGCTCGGCATTGCGGCGGCGTTCGTGCTGACGCGATTCATGCAGAGTCTGCTCTTCGACGTTCATCCCTTGGATCCGCTGACCTTTGGGGTCATCGCGGTGTTTCTGGCGGCGGTCGCGATGCTGGCCGGTCACGTGCCGGCGCGCCGCGCCGCCCGCATCGATCCGGTCATTTCGCTCCGGACTGAATAAAAGGGGCCTGTCCCCTTTTATTCAGGCTGACAATTTGCGGCAGTTGTAAAAAAGGGGCCTGTCCCCTTTAGACTGATCGGCCATGACGCGTCGCTTCGTGTGCGCTCTCCTCTCCATTGCCATCACCGGGCTCGTGGCACAACCCGCCGCACAGCGCAAACATCAAAACGAAATCATTGACTTGTGGATGGCGGGCAAAACCGCCTTCGGCGTCTTCGTGCCCAACGAAGCGCCACGACCTGCGACAGGCGCGCCCCGACCCCAGCCGGTCTATACGACCGCGGGGGGGCAGAAGCTCGCCGCAAATCCGCTCTACGACTTCGTGTTCCTGAACCTCGAGGGTGCGTACGACGGCGCCGCCGTGAAGGCGATCGCCGACGGCCTGCGCATCCCGAACGCCGCCAGCCGCCAAGCCCTGATCGTTCGCGTGCCCGCGTTTCACGAGGATCCTCAGGCGGGGCGCGCACGGATCCGCGAAGTGTTCGCCGCCGGCGGCGACGGCATCACCTTCCCGCACGTCGAGAACATTGCCGAGGCACAGCAAATCCTCGACGCCGTGCGCGCCGAGAAGATCGACGTTTGGTCCCCCGCGACTCCGAATGGCGAAAAGCTCGTGATGATGATGATTGAAGATCCCAAAGCCCTGGCCGACGCAACAGCGTTTGCGAACTTGAAGGGTTACAGCATTCTCGCCTGCGGGATCGGCAGTCTGACGCAGGCGCTTGGCGGCAACCGTGAGGCGGCCGAAGCGGGCACGCAGACGATTCTGGGCGAGACCAAACGCGCGAAGCTGGTCAACATGCTGACGGCCTCGACCCAAGACGTCGAGAAGCGTGTCAAGGAAGGGTTCTTGGCAATTCTGGCGCAGGGGCAGGATCCCGACGCCGCGATCTCACTGGGACGCAAGGCGGCTGGGCGGTAGCCTACGGTCCACGGTTCCACGGTCCCCGGTCTCCGGCACGAAGGTGCTCACCTCAGTCCCCTAGGCCCTAAGCCCTAGGCCCTTGCCCTAGTCAAGACCCAAGAAACTGCCGGAAGTTGTCGCGAGTAATCCGAATATTGATCGGCTCGCCAGGCCGGCCCACCGGTCGTCCCGTTCTCCCGTTGACGGAGTAGACCAGCGTCCCGGGGTCGCCGACCCGCAGCACGAGCTCGTCGTGCGCCTCAATCGTCTCGCTTTCGCCCGCCTGTAACAGGCGTGCAAACCGCGGCGTCCCGTCAACTGCCGCAGCCAGCCAGCACGGTCCATTGGGTGTGAGCTGAATGACCAGCGGACCGATCGGCATGTCGTCGCCGAGAGCGGCCGCAGCGGCATCGTTGCCAGCAGTAGACCGTCCGTCCGCCGGCGTAGCGTCAGACGACGCAACCGACCCGACGGTTTCCGGCGCCGCTTGCTCGCCGGACTGGCGCGCAAACGACCACAGATAGCCCACCAGGCCCAACATCGCTACCCCGGTCACGAGCCACCCATAACGTGCCGGATTGTGGTCGGTCAGGTATCTCCCGGGATCGCGGCTTCGCTCTCGTTGGCTGGATGGAGGCGGCACGGGACGGTCGCGCAACTCGGTCACGGCTTTTGGCGGCGCGATGCCGGCCAGATAGCGGTTCGCCATCTCCTCGGAATCCAATCCGACCTCGCGCGCATACGCTTTGACGAATCCGCGCGTGAAGATGAGCGCGGGCAGTCGGTCGAACCGCATTTGCTCGAGGGCCGTCAGCAACGTCGGACTGATCTTGGTACTGCGGGACATGTCGCGGAGCGACAGACCATGAGCCTCGCGCGCGGATCGCAAAATCGCGCCCGGATTCTCGGCAGCACTCGTCAGCGGCCGGTCCTCGCCGCAGGTGTCGGGGCTCTCAGCGCCACCCGCTCTCACGACAGCTGAGCTGTCAGGGAACGCCGCGACCCGAGAATTGTGCCGGACACTGTGTAACTGGTGGATACGCCTGGACACGGTATAGGACCTGACGGGCAAATTCATGCAACAAGCGGGCCCGGCCGGCACGCCGTTGCACGCTGCGTCTCCTGCCCGTTTTTCCACCCGCCCGGTGACCGGTTCCCGCCGGGTGACCGTCCGCAGTCCGATCTCTGGCAACTGGCGCGCTCCGCTCGCGCCCGTGTTCCCGCGAGCGCCGAGGTCTCGGGCCACCGTCCACCGTGGGCCGCACGGACCCCCGGACCGTAGACCGTGGGCTGTGACTGGAGCCGTTGGGCTGTGGACCCGAGACCGCAGACCGGAGACCGTGGATTGGAGCCGTGGACCGGAGGCCGTAGACCGTGGACCGGAGACCGAGGCCGGAGACCGAAACCTGGACCGTGGACCACTTGACTATTACCGCAGCGGAAATATGATACTTCCGCAACGGTAATAGGGACCCTTGACGATGAAACCATCTTCCCGCGCAGCACCGCCGCTCACTCCGGCCGTATTTCACATCCTGCTCGCACTCTCCGACGGCGCGCGGCACGGCTACGCCATCATGCAGGCGGTGGAAGCCTCCGCGGGCAGCGCGATGCGCATGGGGCCGGGAACGATCTACGGATCGCTGCAACGGATGGAGGAGGCCGGACTCGTGAAGGAGCTCGCCCAGCGCAGCGGCGATCGTCGTCGCATGTTCACCCTCATGCCCGCCGGCCGCAAAGCCCTGGTGGCCGAGTCCGAACGCCTGGCCCGACTCGCCGCACTCGTGCGTGCGAAACGTTTGGTCCCCGAAGAGGCCTGACGATGTTTCCGCATCGCGCGTCACGTGTGCTCTATCGCGCCGTGCTCCGGCTGTATCCCGCGAACTTCCGCGAGCGGTTTGGGGATGACCTCGATCGCGATTTTGCCGATCTGATTGAGCAGCGCGGCGCGATCGCCGCCTGGCGCCGCGTGGCCGCCGATCTGTTCCGGTCTTTGACCGACACGCACGCTCACGCTCACGGCGAGCGTCGGCGATTGCCTATTCCTTATCGCGGAGAACGACCCATGAGCTCGCTGATGTTCGACATTCGCCACGCTATCCGCGCGCTTGCGCGAGCGCCCGTCTTCACGGGTGTGACGGTGCTGACGCTCGCGCTTGGCATCGGCGCCAACAGCGCGATCTTCAGCCTCGTCAACGCGGTCTTGATCCGTCCGGTGGGCTACCACCAGCCCGAGCGGCTGATGATGATCTACGAAGGCATCCCCGAAGCCAACATTCCACGATTCGGCGTCTCGCCGTCAGATTTCATCGACCTGGTTCAGTACCAGCAGTCGTTCACTGAAATCGGCGCCTATCGCAATCGTCCGTTCGAGCTTTCCGGCACGGGCGAACCCGAAGAGCTCAACGTCACGCAGGTGACCCCCTCCGTATTCAACTTGCTTGGCGTCAACGCCGCGATCGGGCGCACGTTCGCTGATACCGATACGCGCGACACCTTTGTCGCTGTACTGAGTCACGGGCTGTGGCAGCGTCGATTCGGCGGCCGCGACGTTCTCGGCGAGCGCGTCACGCTGAACCGCATGCCGTACACCATCGTCGGCGTGATGCCGGCGTCGTTTCAGTTTCCGCGCCGTGGATCTCCGCCCGGCTCTGGGCGAGAGCTGAACGGAGAGCCGGCGGACGTCTGGCTGCCGCTGGTCTTCAACCCGTTCGAACGACAGGCACGCGGGATGTTCTATAACCACGGCGTCCTGGGTCGGCTCAAGGACGGGCACACCGCGGAGCAAGCGTCCGCCGATACGAGCGCGCTGGCCTCGCGCATCCGCGCCAACTATCCGGCGCAGCTCCGCAACTCACCGTTCTCGCTGGTCGTCATGGCCGTTCCGCTGCTCGACGAGTTGTCGGGGCAAGTGCGACAGCCGTTGCTCCTCCTGCTCGGCGCGGTCGGATTGGTCTTGCTGGTGGCCTGCGCGAACGTTGCCAACCTGATGTTGAGCAGGGCGGTCGTGCGCGAGCGTGAAATCGGATTGCGCACGGCGCTCGGAGCGGCAACGTATCGACTGTTTCGCATGGTCCTCACCGAAAGCCTGATCCTGACGTTCACGGCCGGCGCCATCGGCCTTCTGCTCGGCTACTGGACCCTGCGCGCGATGCCGGCTGTCCTCGCGACGAGCTTGCCGGGCGTATCCGACGTCGCGCTCGACGGACGAGTCATCGCCTTCACCTTTGCGGTTTCCGTTCTGACAGCCGTGATCTTCAGTCTGGCGCCGCTGTTCGGCGGAGCCGCGCGGGACGTCAACGACCTGCTTCGTGAGGGCACGAGCCGCACCAGCGGCGGACTTCGACAACATCGCATGCAGGCCGGCCTTGTGATCAGCAGCGTGGCCTTCGCCTTCGTGCTGCTGGTGGGTGCTGGCCTCCTGATTCGCAGCCTCAACAATCTGCTGTCGGTCGATCCAGGCGTGCGAGCCGAGAACGTCATGAGCATGCGCCGTCTCGTTGCCATCGGCCGGCTATCGTGACGCGGCCGGCATCCGCTCGTTCTATCGCAACCTGCATGACCGTTTGCGCGCGTTGCCAGGTGTCCGCTCCGCTTCGATTTCCAGCGACCTTCCGCTCGAACCCGATGGCGAACGGCGGGCCTTCACACCCGATCGCGCGGGCGACGCCGGTGGTGTCCCGCCCAGCGTTGCGGTGACCTGGACGCACGGCCAGTACTTCGAAACCTTCGGCATCCCGATTGTCCGAGGCCGCGCGTTCTCTCCCGAAGAGGAGGCCGAGGCGCGGCCAGTCGCCATCGTCAGCCGCGGGCTGGCGGCTCGCTTCTGGCCGGGTGAGGATGCGGTTGGCAAGCGCGTGAAGTGGGGCATTGCACCATCGAACGCACCCTGGATGACCGTCGTCGGCGTCGCCGGCGACGTCGTCGATGGCGCCCTTGGCGCCGAGCCAATCATTCACATCTACGTGCCGTATTCCGAAATCCCCGATCAGCAGCTGGCTGCGCCAGTCTTGGGGCTGCTGCGCCGGATGACCGATCGCCGTTCACGGCGAGCTCGACGCCGTGCGTTTCGCGGTGCCCGCTCGCGCCGCAATCGCCGCCTTGGATCCCGCGTTGGCCGTCACCGACGTCACGACGCTCGAGCAAGTTGTGAGCGATGCCTCGGCGCCCAAGCGCTTCAGCGCGATGGTCCTCACGGCCTTTGCTGTCGGCGCATTGTTGCTCGCGGGCATCGGCCTCTACGGCGTCCTCGCATTCGGCGTCGCGCAGCGACAACGTGAGATCGGCGTGAGGCTGGCGCTCGGCGCCGAAGTGTCGGAGGTCATGCGCTTGATCCTGCGGCAGGGAATGGGTCTCACCGCCATCGGGCTCGTGATTGGCGGCGTGGGCGCAGCAGCCGCGGCACGACTCCTGCGATCGCAGTTGTACGACACTGCGGTCTATGACCTGTGGACGTTTGCGGCCGTTCCGGTCGTGCTGGCTCTGGTCGCGTTGCTCGCCTGCTATCTGCCGGCGCGCAGGGCCGCTGGTGTTGATCCGATGGTGGCGCTGCGAGTCGAGTAGACATCACGGAAACACGGAAGCACGGTGGCTTCCGCCTTCAGGCGGAAGTACGTCGTCTCGCGCCTCCCGCTTCGCGGCGTGGAATACCGACTTCTCCGTGTACGTGCTTACTACATCCCGGCGGCGGCTGCGGTTATTCGCAAGCCTGTGCTCAAAACACGAACACCACGCGTGGCTTCCGCCTTCAGGCGGAAGTTGCTTCGTGACTTCGTGCCGTGGCTTCCGCCTCAAGGCGGAAGCTACGCGTGGTCCCGCCATCCATTCGTGTTTCTCGTGTGCGCTTTGGGCATACCTTCGATAGAATCCGCCGCATGTTGCGCGCAACTTGGGGGCGGACTCTTTTCGTATTCGCGGGTTTGCTGATTCTCGGCGCGGGCTGGCACGCCATCGCACCTCCGGCGATCCACGGCCAGGGCAACGCGCCTTCAGCGGCCTGGCCGCAATGGGGCGGCCCGCAGCGTAACTTCATCGTCGACGTCAAGGGGCTTGCCGACAAATGGCCGGAAGGCGGGCCACCGGTGATCTGGACGCGTCCACTCGGGACCGGACACTCGTCCATCGTGGCGGATGATGGCCGGCTGTTCACGATGTATCGCGTCGGCAACGGTCGCGCGCGGCAGGGACCTTGGGAGGCCGAGGAAGCCGTCATCGCGATGGACGCGAAGACCGGGAAGACGATCTGGGAGCACAAATACGCATCGCGGCGCGAGGACTTCAGCTTTGGCGCCGGCCCGCACTCGACGCCAATCGTCATCGGCAATCGCTTGTTCACATTCGGGACCAACAAGCAGCTCTTCGCGTTCGACAAGACGAGCGGCAAGATCCTGTGGTCGCACGATCTCATCAAGGAATTCAACTCACCCGAGCTGCTCATTCGGCCCGTCGTCAAGACAGGCTATGGCTGCAGCCCGGTCGCCTTCCGCGACACGATCATCTGCAGTGTCGGCGGCCCCGGGCAATCGGTGATGGCGTTTCGGCAAAGCGACGGATCGGTCGTCTGGAAGAGCGGCGACTTTCTCACCTCTGAAGCCGCGCCGATCCTGATCGAGTTTGGAGGGCGTCCGCAGGTGGTTTTTCTCGCGGGAGGCACGGTCACGGCTCTCGATCCCGCCAACGGCAATGTTCTGTGGTCGCACCCGCACGACCCCGGCAACGATTTGAATTGCGGGACCCCAATCTGGGGTCCCGACAACATCCTGTTCGTTTCGTCCGCATACAAGGCAGGCAGTCGCGCGATTCTGCTCAAGCAGGTCGGCGGGGCCACACAAGCTGAGGAGCTGTGGTTCACCAACCGCGTGCGGTTCATGTTCCTCAATGCGATTCGGCTGGGCGACTACATCTACGGCACGACCGGGGATTTCGGCCCGCCTTTCTCACCGCGCTCAACATCAAGACCGGGCAGTCGGCGTGGCAGCATCGCGGATTCGGCCGCGCGAGCCTGGTGTACGCCGATGAGAAACTGATCATCATGGACGAGGATGGCGACCTCGCGCTCGCCAAGGTCACGCCCGAGAACGTGACTATCTTGTCGCAGGCCAAGATCTTCGATACCACGACGTGGACCACGCCCACGCTTGGTCGGCACGACGCTGTTTGCGCGCGATCGCGAGAAGATCGTTGCGCTCGACCTCGGGCAGTCCGGACAGATCACGTCGGTCGCGGCGGGGCGCATCGCGGAAACGGCTGCGGCGGCCATCCGGCGCTGCGGCATCGCCGCAGACCGCACAGGCAGGTCGACCGATGCTGGCGGGGACCTGGCGTCTCGACCCGACGCAAAGCCGCGTCACCGATACGGCTGGACTCGCAGGACTCATCGGCGCCGGCGCACCGCCGATGCTGCACATCACTCAAGCCGCCAACGGGACGGTCGTCATTGAAAGTCCGATCAACGAGGGTCACGCGCGCCTGTATCAACCAGCGGGCAAGACGACGACCCCGGTCGGACAGGGCGGAACGATCACGATGACGTGCCGAGTGGGCGGGACGCACGCTCGTCGGCCAAGGTACGGCGGTCAACGCGTCCGGCGCGTCCACCACGATCAAGGAGACCTACAGCGTCAGCGATGACGGGAAGACACTCAACGTTGACGTTGCGGCGGGCGAAGGCGTGAGCGCGTTGAAGTACGCGCGTATACAGGACGTCGGCCCGTGCGAAAAGTGGCCGACGCCATGTAAGAGGTAGTAGTGATGGCGTCGGTGGCCAGTGGCCGGTGGCCGGTCATCGAACCTTCCACAGAAACACCTCCACGCCGTCCGGTCGAATCGTGGCATCCGGCGTCCAGGTCGGCATGCGAAACTGCTGCGACACGACGCGGGCGCCGGGGCGTAATTCGGCTTTCAGCTTGGGTTCCAGCGCGCGGTTGACCGAACCGGAGAGGTATAGCGTCACGACGGTTGCGGGGGAGATGTCGGTCTTGAACAGATCGCCCTCGACGAACCTGACCAGGTCGGCGACGCCGGCGTCCTGTGCATTTTGTCGAGCACGCGCGACAAGCGCCGGATCGATTTCCACACCGACGCCTCGGGCGCCATACTTCTGTGCGGCGATGATCACGATGCGCCCGTCGCCCGATCCCAGGTCGTAGACCAGGTCGCCCTCGGTAACGCCGGCCAACTGAAGCATCGCGTCCGCAATCGCATGCCGGGAGGGTGTGTAGTGAATATCAGGCGGGCGCGTCGGCAGCTGACGCGCCCGTCGGTCGGCGGGCGATACCGTCGGCGTGCCGAGCGCGAGCGCCATGACCAGCGCCCCGCCGCCGAGCCGAAGTCCTCGCATCACGTCATGCTAGCGCCAATGTTTCGTTCGTGTTACCGTCGGCACTAATCGACCTGGCACCGTGCGGATTTCTGGAACGAATGAGGCGGGTAGGCGTAGTATTCAGCAGTACGGTCGCCGGTTCCCAGTCCCGCTTTCGGGTTGCCGGTTGGAAGTTTGGATTTGTGCTTTCGAAACCTAACTTGCTTTCGGGTCATTCCCGGCGCGGCATCACATGGAGGCCGAATATATGCGACGGACCATTCTCGGACGTTCCCTTGCGGTCGTAACACTCGTTGGTTGGCTGGTAGCTCCGGCACTCGCTCAGGAAACGAAGTCGGCGCGCGGCAGTGTCACCGCGATGACAGGAAACTCGCTTACGGTCAAGGCTGGCGATCGCGAGCTGAAGTTCACGATCGACGGCAAGACCGTCCTCACGGCAGAGGGTGCCGGTACCGCCGATCGGAAGGCGGAGACCGCGGGCAAGCCCGGGCCGAAGCTTTCTGACTTCATCAAGGTCGGCGACGCCGTGGAGGTCAGCTATCACGAGACGGCCGGCGCGCTCCACGCGGCCAACGTTCGTCGGGTCAGCTCGGCGGGAGCGGGGGGTGGCGGGACGACCTCCACCGCCGCCGCGAGTCGCACGGAGACGGCCAACGGCACGGTCGAGTCGCTCAGCGGAACGACCCTGACGATCACGGGCTCGGCGAGCGGCGGCACCTTCAAGCAGTCGTACACGGTCGACGGCAAGACCAAGGTGGTTGCCGTCGGTGCTGGCACGGCGGCCTCAGCGGCAGGCGGCAAGGTGTCGATCTCCGATCACGTGGGCGTGGGCGATCAGGTGACGGTGACGTATACCTCGACCGGGACGGTACTGCACGCGGATGAAGTGCGAGTGCGGGTGAAGAAAAAGTAGACGGTTTGCTCACTCGGCGCGCACGAGTCCAATCGTGCGCGCCGAATCGATCGCGGCGTGGCGCACCACACTTCGACTTGACGGCCTTGTTGCTGAGTGCTTCGCGAGTCGCGCGATTCATCCAGGGATGCGAAACCAGTCACGCTCGCGCTCGCCTCGTCGGACACGGTCCGCGCTCAGACCCTCGATGAAGGGCCGCCTGCGAGGACCTGCGCGCAGCAGCCGCGCTTCCGCGAGCGCTTCGCGCGACGCCCCGGCTTAGGGCGTGGTCGAGGCGAGGTCTCTACCCGGCGTGGGCGTTGTCGACACGGTGCTTCCCCCGTCGGGTTTGATTCGCACGGGGTCGAGGAACGGCATCAGGTCCCGCAGTCGTGCGCCGACTTCCTCGAGGAGCTGTTGCTGCTCGCGCGCACGTGTGGCGGCAAACTGGGGGCGTCCCGCTTCGTTTTCGGCGATCCAGGTTCGGGCATACGTCCCGTCCTGGATCTCAGCCAGCAGGCGCTGCATCGCTCGCCGCGTTTCCGCTGTGACGATGCGGGGACCGCCGGTGTAGTCGCCGTGCTCCGCGGTATCGCTCACCGAGTAGCGCATGTAGTTGAGGCCGCCGCGGTACATCAGGTCGACGATCAACTTCAGCTCGTGCAGGCACTCGAAATACGCGATCTCGGGCTGGTAACCGGCCTCGACGAGCGTTTCGAAACCCGCTTTGACGATTGCGCTGACGCCTCCACAAAGGACTGCCTGTTCACCGAACAAGTCGGTCTCGGTTTCTTCAGCGAACGTCGTTTCGATGACGCCGGCGCGCGTGGTGCCCAGTGCCCAGGCGTAGGACAACGCCAGAGCGTGCGCGTGGCCGGTCGCGTTCTGGTGAACCGCGAGGAGCGCGGGTGTGCCGCCGCCTTCCACGAACACCTCGCGAACGCGATGGCCCGGGGACTTCGGTGCGACCATCGTGACGTCAACCCCGCCTGGCGGCGCGATGCCGCCGAAGCGGATGTTGAAGCCATGCGCGAACATCAACATTTTGCCGGGCGTCAGCGCATCGACGATCTCCGCCTGATACAGCGCCGGCTGGGCGGTGTCGGGCGTCAGGATCATCACGACGTCGGCCCACTCGGCTGCCTCGCGCACGGTCTGCACACGAAGGCGCTCCGATTCGGCTTTCGCCCTGGATCGGCTGTTCGGGAGGAGTCCGACGACGACCGAGACGCCGTTGTCACGAAGGTTCAGGGCATGGGCGTGACCCTGGGAGCCATATCCGATGATGGCGACCTGACGCTGACGAATCAGTTGAGGGTCAGCGTCTCGGTCGTAGTAGATGCGCGCCATATGTTCGGTCCTTCGGTTGTTAAACACGGAATCACAGGATCACGGAAGCACCACCCGTAGCTTCCGCCTTAAGGCGGAAGCCACGGACGCACGAAACGATCTTGCTCTTACACCGAGTAAGAAACGCCACCCGGCGTCGCGTCGTCCGTCGCGACACTCTCGCTTGCCTCTTGTGTGTCGGAACTCGCAGTGCCGCGCGTCATCGCGACTCGTCCAGTCCGCACCATTTCGAGCACGCCGTACAGGTCGCAGCACGTCGATCAGGCCGTCGATCTTGTCTTCGGTTCCTGTAATCTCGACCACGAGCGATTCGGTGGCCACGTCCACCACGCGGGCCCGGAAGACGTGGACCAATTGCATGACCTCGCTCCTCGTCGCCTGCGACGCCGCGACTTTGATCAGCGCGAGATCGCGATGGACGGCGGCCTCGATCGGAATCGACTCGATCCGCTCGACGTCGATGAGCTTGTAGAGATTCGCTTCGATACGCGTGCGTGAGGACTCGGGCGCATCGACCACTATCGTCATCCGCGAGACGCCCGCCCGTTCGGTGTGCCCGACGGTCAGCGATTCGATGTTGAACGCTCGTCGCCGAAAGAGCGAAGCCACTCGGTTCAACACGCCGGGATGATCCTGCACGTACACTGCAAAGGTCAGCATTTGGATACCTGCGTCAGTCGGCGGCGGTCTCGACGATGGGGTTGGGCCGCCGGATCATGGCGTCCAGGGCGGCGCCGGCCGGGACCATGGGATACACCGAGTCCTCTTGCTCCACACGAAAGTCGATCACGTACCCTCCGCGATGTCGGCGTGCCTCGGCGACCGCCGACAAGACTTCGCCTCGCGTCTGCACGCTGCGACCTGGCAAGCCGTAGGCCGCGGCCACGGCGACGAAGTCCGGATTGCGCAAAGGTGTCGCCGCGTAGCGGCGTTCATAGAAAAACTCCTGCCACTGGCGCACCATACCGAGATAGCCGTTGTTGATGATGGCGATATTGACGTCGAGATCTTCCTGTGCGAGCGTCGCGAGCTCCGCCATCGTCATTTGAAACCCGCCGTCACCGACGATGGCCCAGACTTCCGCGTCGGGCCGCGCGATTTTCGCACCAATCGCGGCCGGCAGCGCGAATCCCATGGTTCCGAGCCCGCCCGATGTGATGAGCGAGCGCGGCGCTTCGTGGTGGTAGTACTGTGCCTCCCACATCTGATGTTGGCCGACGTCGGTCACGACCAGAGCGTTCCCTTGGGTCGCGCGCCAGAGGTCGTGCATCACGTGCGCGGCATACAGGTGGCCATCGTCCGGCATGTTACGAATGTCGCGGACGGCGGCATCGCCCTTGCTCGTGGCAATGCGGTCCCGCCATGCCTTGTGTGTTGCCGCGGTGACAGTGGCTTCTAGTTGCTCGAGCACGATTGCGAGGTCTGCCACGATCCCGACGTCGACGCGGACGTTCTTCCCGATTTCTGCGGGGTCGATGTCGATGTGAATCTTTCGCGCCTTGGGCGCGTAGGTTGTCAACGTGCCGGTGACGCGATCGTCGAATCGCATGCCCAGCGCGATGAGCAGGTCCGCGTCCTGAATCGCGTGATTGACCCACGCCTCCCCGTGCATGCCCATCATGCCGAGGCTCAGGGGATGGGAAGCGGGAAAGCCGCCAAGCCCGAGCAGCGTGGCCGCAACCGGAATACCTGTGCGCTCCGCAAAGTTTCGAAGTCGGGCCGAACTGCCTGATGCGATGACGCCTTGGCCCGCCAGGATCACCGGGCGCTCCGCTTGGTCGATGAGCGCGACCGCGGTTGCGAGCGCCTCGAGGTCGAGAGGCGGCGCGGGACGACTGCTGCGTCGCGAGGACGTGCCCTCCGCGCGTCCCGTGGTTCGTGCCTGCTGTGCGTCTTTCGTGATATCGATGAGGACAGGCCCTGGCCGGCCGCTCCGCGCGATATCAAAGGCCTCCTGCACGACCGCCGCGACCTCGTCTGCGCGCGTGACCAGGTAGTTGTGCTTGGTGATGGGCAACGTCACGCCGGTGATGTCGGTCTCCTGGAACGCGTCGGAGCCGATCAACTTGCTGCCGACTTGTCCGGTGATGCAGACAATGGGCACCGAATCCATCATCGCGGTCGCGATGCCGGTCACCATGTTGGTGGCGCCGGGACCGGAAGTCGCGATGGCGACGCCCACGCGCCCACTCGCTCGTGCATACCCGTCGGCCATGTGGGTCGCGCCTTGCTCATGGCGGACCAGGACATGGCGAATGGGGTAGTCGAGCATCGCATCGTAAGCCGGCAGAATGGCGCCACCGGGGTAGCC
This sequence comes from uncultured Acidobacteriota bacterium, assembly GCA_963802675.1. Taxonomy (GTDB): domain Bacteria; phylum Acidobacteriota; class Vicinamibacteria; order Vicinamibacterales; family UBA2999; genus JACCSI01. Next base: position 76,676 of record CAWDJL010000007.1, on the reverse strand, counting down.
GAAAATATCCGTGACACCTTCGGCGACCAGGCTTTCCCATAGCTGCTGGGCTCCGGTCTTGTGCATTCGGAGCGATTCCAGCAGAGCCGTGACCATTAATCAAATTAATAATGTTTGGGATTGTATAAGGCCGCCGTCGGCCGGCTCGCTCTGCTCGCCGGAAGGCCGCGCTTCACGCGGAAGGCCGGCTCGCTCCGCTCGCCGGACGGCCGGTCTCGCTTCGCGCGCCCGGAGGGCGCCGTCCGAGGCGCGAAGCGCCGAGGCCCTCCGCCCCGCAGGGGCGGCCGTCCGCGCGAAGCGCGGCTGTCGGGCCGAAGGCCGGCGATGCGCCGAACGAAGTGAGGCGGCCGTCGGGTAGGATCACAGCACTGGAGACACCAACATGAGCGTTGCCAAGGTTTCGGAACTCACTGCCACTTCAAAGGTCAGTTTCGAGGATGCCATTCAAAAGGGATTAAAACGCGCCAGCAAGACGCTTCGTAACGTGCGAAGCGCTTGGATCAAAGAGCAGCAAGTGCGGCTCGACAAGGGCAAGATCACCGAATATCAGGTCAACATGCTGGTGACGTTCGTGCTGGAAGATTGATGCGACACCGAGTCGTCTGCGCAGCGTTGCTTGTCTGGCTGGGATTCGCCATCGTCGCTCCGGCCGGTCGAGCTTCGCCGCAAACGACAAAGGGCACGTCGCCGAAGCCATCCGCTGCACCGGGCGCCGATGCCGCCGCCTTGAAGCGGTTTTCGGAATCGGTGGCCAACTACGTCGCGCTCCGGAAGAAGATCAGCGGCGAGATTCCGCCCATTCAGGTCACGCCGCGCGCATCTGAGATTGCCGCGGCGTCCGACGCCTTGGCACGCGCGGTGGAGCGAGCCAGGCCGAATGCGCGTCAGGGCAACTTCTTCACGCCCGAAATCGCGGGCGCGTTTCGCCGCACCTTAGAGCTTGCGCTGCGTCAGACCGATCGGGCCGCACTCCTGGCGCTCATCAACGAAGAGCCGGGTGCGCTCAAGAAACCCACGGTTCACATGCGGTTTCCGGCCGGAGACATTCTGGCGACGACGCCGACGGCCCTTCTGCAGGCACTGCCGCCATTGCCCAAGGAGCTGGAGTATCGCTTCGTGGGCCGCGTGCTGATCCTTCGCGACATCGACGCCGCGCTGGTGCTCGACTACATCTCACCGGCTTTGCCGGCGCAATAATGTTCGACGAAGGTTCTTGACGGGGGTTCTTGACGGAGGTTCTACGCCGAACGCTGGAACCTTGGAACCTTGGAACCTTGGAACCCTGGAACCTTCCTATCGCCCGTGGATGGTGACCCGCAGCCAATCCATCAGGCCGCTTGACAGAAAGTAGAGCACGACACCGCCGGCCACCAGGATCGTTGCTGTGATAACGCGGCGGCGGGTGCTCGTTTTACTGGCCATACGCTGCATCCAGACGCTCGGCGGTCCAGTGGAAGTCGCCAAACGGCGCCGACATCGATCCCGTCAGAATGTCACCTTTCAGCGTGGCGCTAAAATCCAGTTGCATGCCAGGATGCGGTCCGCTGGTGGTTGATCCCGAGAAGGTGAGCGTGCCATTCGAAATCTCTCCTTCGATCGGGACGTCGCCCCCCGCGAACGACGCAATCAGTCGGCCGCTGACTTTGCGACCGTCCACGTTGATCTCGAGCCCGGCGGACCGCGCTTCGTCAGCGAACTCGATTGTCATCCGCCATTTGCCGCCAACCGCTGGTGTTTGAGACCAGGCGGGGAAGGTGATGCCCAGGACGATGGCTGCGATCAAGGTTGCACTGTTCAACCGAGGTCTCATGTCTGCCTCGAGAGTATCGTGACAACCAGCGCCTGAACCGGTGCTGAATGAGCCGTTCAGCCTCGGTTCAGCTTCCGCTGAAGTACGCTGGATCAGTCCAACCGGCAACCGGCAACTGGCAACCGGCACACTATCCTCCTGTGCGCGTTCTGCTCGTCGAAGACGAACCCCTCCTGTCACGGCAAGTGACCCGTGCGCTCCACGACGCGGGCTACGTTGTCGACCGCGCGGTCGACGGCGAGCGCGCGGACTTTCTGGGCCAGACCGAACAGTACGACGCGGTCATTCTCGACCTCGGGCTCCCAAGCGTGGATGGACTGACCGTGCTTCGAAGATGGCGTGACGCCGGCCTGGCGGTCCCGGTGATTGTATTGACGGCGCGTGGGAGTTGGCACGAGAAGGTTCAAGGCATTGACAGCGGCGCGGACGACTACGTGTCAAAACCCTTTCGTATGGAGGAACTGCTGGCGCGCCTGCGCGGCCTGATTCGGCGCGCCAGCGGGCAGGTCACACCGTCCTTGAAGGTCGGGGCGGTGACGCTCGATGCGCGGCTTGCGCGAGTCACGCTCGCCGGTGCTCCGGTGAAGCTCACCAGTCACGAGTTTCGAGTACTGTCGTACTTGATGCACCACCGCGGCCGGGTCGTGTCGCAAGGCGAGTTGACGGAACATATCTACGCGCAGGCCTGCGACCGAGACTCGAATACCGTCGAGGTGTTCATTGCCCGCTTGCGTCGCAAGCTCGGCGCCACATTTATCGAGACCGTGCGCGGCATGGGCTACCGGATCGCCGAATCGTGAAAGCCCTCTGGTTGTCTTTTCGCTTCCGCCTGCTGGTGGGCTCGCTCCTGTGGACGGCCGGCCTCCTGTACATCGCCCACGTGGGGTCCGTCCTCGTGATGTTCGGGTGGGAGCCGTTCCGCAATGCCGACAACGTGCTTACGTTGCTTGCGACCGCCCTCGCGTTTCTGGTGCTCGGTGTGTCGTTGGTCCGAAACGGGCTGTCGTCGTTCAACGAACTCCGACGAAGACTCTCCAGCGTTCGGAGCGGACACGACAAGCAGGTTGGCGGGGCGTATCCCACCGAAGTTCAGCCCCTTGTCGACGACCTGAATGCGCTGCTTGCGCATCGCGATCAACGGATGAGGGAAGCGCTCACCAAAGCCGGGGATCTGGCGCACGGTTTGAAGACACCGCTGGCGGTCCTGACGCAGGAGGCCGAACAAGCGGAAGCCAGTCGGGCAGTCGGAGCTGGCCGCCGTCATCAATCATCAGGTCGAGCGCATGCGGCGTCAGATGGACTACCACCTGGCTCACGCACGAGCGGCGGCGTCGGGCGCGACCCCAGGACTCCGTTGCGCAGTCGTGGATTCGGCCGAGGGGCTCGCCCGGACTCTTCGCCGCCTGCACGCGGGTCGCGGCCTTTCGATCGAGGTTGCCGTCTCACCGAATCACGCCGTGCGCGGACAACGCGAAGACGTCGACGAGATGCTTGGTAACCTGCTCGATAATGCCTGCAAGTGGGCGAAGGCGCGCGTGTCCATCACTTCGTGCAACGGAGACGGGTTGATCGTCATCACCGTCGATGACGACGGGATGGGACTGGCCGAAGAGCTCCGGACCGCAGTTCTTCAGCGCGGGGTGCGCGCTGACGAGCTCGCCCCGGGGTCGGGCTTCGGTCTCGCGATCGTTCGTGACCTGGCGGAGCTCCACGGCGGGTCGATCGTCCTGGGAGGGTCGCCACTCGGCGGGTTGCGCGCCACGCTGCGCCTGCCACCCGCCGCCTGACCTCGCACGGGGGACATCAGGGGCCAGGCCCTGTTAAGCGGAGGTTAAGCGGGGGTGCGGCATAACCATGTTCACGTTAGGTCCGCCTCGAGGAACACAAAGTGATCGATCAGATTGTCCGTGAGTTCCGCCACGCGATCCGAGGGCTCGCCAAAGATCCGTTCGTGTCGGCCGTGATCATCGCCTCACTCGGGATCGGCATCGGCGTCAACACCGTGGTGTTTTCCTGGATTCAAGCGCTCGTGTTGCGACCCTTGCCGGGTGTAGCCGATGCTTCCCGCTATTACCTGATCGAAGCTCGCGCCGAGAGCGGCTCGCGCCCGGGGTCTTCCTGGCAGGAGTACCTGGACATTCGGGGACACGTCGGCGCCTTGCACGATCCGCTGGCGTTTCGGATGGTCCCGTTCAACATCGGTGAGGCCAGTCGCACGGAGCGAACGTACGGACTGCTGGTCTCGGACAATTACTTTTCAGGGCTGGGCCTGCGCCCGGCGATGGGTCGCTTCTTCAATCCCAGCGACGTCTCACGACCGGGGGCGGAACCGGTGGTCGTCATCTCGTATGACTTCTGGCAGTCGCGTCTGGCCGAAGCCCCATCAGTCGTGGGTCAGATCCTGCGCGTCAACGGACAGGACTTGACCATCGTCGGCATCACACCCGACGGATTTCAAGGAACGGTGCTGGGCCTGCAGTTCGACCTGTGGGTGCCAGCGACGATGGCCCCGGTTGTCTTGAGCGGATCGCGAGAGCTGGACGATAGGAGTATTCGCGGTTACTACGTGATGGGGACATTGAACGACGGTCAATCCGTGGCGCAAGCGCAGACCGCCGTCAACACGTTCATGAGTCAGCTTGCTTCGACGTTCCCGGCCGCCAATGCGGCGATGCGCGCTGAGGTCGTACAGTTCTGGCGCGCGTCCAGAGGTCCGCAGGGCCTCTTGCTGCAGGGGCTGTCGATACTGCAGGGCATCATGTTGATTCTGCTCCTGGCCGTGTGCGGGAACACCGCAAACCTGGTGCTCGCTCGAGCCACGACACGCCATCGCGAGATCGGCGTCCTTCTGGCCATTGGCGCTCGGCGCTGGCAGGTCGCTCGCAAGATGCTGATTGAGAGCACCGTCTTGGGCGTCTGTTCCGCCGCAATGGGCGCCGCCATCGCGATGTGGGGAAGCCAGGCCCTGCGTGCGATGCCCATGATGACCACCGCGTTTCCCGTTCGGTTTCAAACTGGTCTCAACGAGGGTGGACTGCTGTTCGCGATGGGCCTTGGCGTCCTCTGCGCCGTGATCTTCGGGATCGCACCGGCGGTGCAACTCGCACGGGTCAATCCGCAGTCGATGCTGAAGGCTGGAGCCGCTTCATCTCCGCCAAGTGGTTTGCGCCAGGTGCTGACCGCGGCCGAGATTGCCCTCGCAATGGTCGTTCTGGTGGCCGCCGGTCTGTTCCTGCAGAGTTTTCGCGAGTCGCAGGAGGACCCCGGATTCCGCCGCGAGGGGCTCTTGCTCGCGGCTTACGATTTGAGCGGACGCAATGTCCAAAACGACGGAGCGCGCGACTTTGCGAATCGTCTGCTCCGAAGTCTTCGCCAGACCCCAGGTGTGGCAGCGGCCGCGATTGCCACACAGGTGCCGCTCGACATTCACGGGCTTCCGCTTCGGACGTTCACGCTCGAAGGTCGTGCGCGAACCGACGGCGCGCCAGATCGCGTGCTCACCAATACCGTGACACCGGGCTATTTCGAGACGATGGGCATCTCCATCGTCCGCGGCTCCAGCTTCGCCGAACTGAACGATGGTGTGTTGCCGGCTCAAGCCGTTGTGAACGAGGAGTTCGTGCGGCGCTACCTCAGTGGCGCCGAGGCCATGGGTCGCGGCGTCGAAGTGACCGGCCGGCCGTACACCATCAGTGGAATCGTTCGTGATTCCTGGTATGAGTCGTTTGGCGAACCGCCGACACCCATCGTCTATCTTTCGTATCGCGACCGACCATCAATTCAAGGCGAGATTCACATTCGCACGACCCTGGCGGACCCGACATTGCTCGCGCCAGGCATCCGCGCCGCGGTTCGGACGCTCGACCAGTCGCTGCCCATTTACAACGTTCGCACCATGTCGCAGCATGTCGAGACGAACCTGGCGCTGCGCCGCATTCCGGCCCGGATGTTCGCCGTACTCGGCCCACTCCTGCTGGTCCTGGCGGCGATTGGCATCTACGGTGTCGTCGCGTACACCGTCGCCCAACGGACAACGGAGATAGGTGTTCGACTCGCCCTTGGCGCCACTGCACGACAGGTGGTCGGCCAGATCATGCGAGAGAGCTTCGTGATGGTGGCAATCGGTGCCGCGGCCGGCTGGCTGTTCGTGTTCGCCGTCTATTCACGACTGATGCGTGGATTGATCGACATCCCCGTCTTTGTCGGCGTCCCACTGCTTCTCCTGCTGGTCGCGGCCCTCGCTTGCTGGCTCCCCGCGCGTCGTGCGGCTGCACTCGACCCGACTGTTGCGTTGAGGAACGAGTAGGCTAGTATTCGGGGCGATACATCGTTAGAGGCCCTATGGCGCACCATCCAAAAGCCGGTCGAAATGATCCGTGTCCCTGCGGGAGCGGCAAGAAGTATAAGAAGTGCTGCGAAGGTAAGCAGCAGAGCGCGCGTAGTAGCCGCGCCATGGTCATCGTCGTGGGCATTATCCTCGCGGGCGCGATTGCGGCTGCGCTCACATCGTTTGGCGAAGATCCAACCCCGGTGGCCTCACCTGGGCGCGTCTGGTCTCCAGAACACGGGCACTATCACTAGCGAGGCTCTGCCAGCCTTGAGACCGTCGGAAAGAACGCATCGTTTGGCTCCGCCTCGGCTGTTTTTCCACCTTACCTTCGCCGCCAAGCTGTGAGATCGTGTTCTCTGTAGTCCGTTTGAATGTTCGCACCCGAGTCCGACAAGATCGCGCCTGAAGCGCCGGGTCCCACCGCTCGTGCCGACGAGCCCGTGAGCTTTGGCGCACGCCTGCGCGCCGAACGTGAGCGTCGGGAGATCTCGATTGCATCGATTGCGCACAAGACCAAGATTCTTGGCGCTCTCCTCGAAGGTTTGGAGAACGACGATGTGTCGCGGTGGCCGACGGGGTTTTATCGTCGGGCGTTCTTTCGGGCGTACGTCGTAGCCATTGGCCTCGATCCCGAACCTGCCATCAAAGAGTTCACCGAGCGATTTCCCGAAGCGGAGGAGCCGCCACTGGCGATGGTGGGCGCTCAGGACTCGACTTCCACCCTCGCGGGCGGGCCAGCGCCGCGTCTGACATTGGCCGAGGGTGGTCCATTTTTCTCGGGCGGGCCCGTGATCCGCGCGATTCCTACCCGGCTTCGCGCGGTCGCGTTCGACGCCTTTGCCGTCAGCGTGATCGCGTTGAGCCTGTTCCTCATGTACGGCGCGTTCTGGGCGCCGCTGGGTGCTGCAGTGTCGGCCTACTACTTCGCGAGCATTCTCATTCTCGGCAACACCCCAGGGGTGTGCCTGTTCGCCAGAATGGCCGCTCCGTTGACTGCCCCGGTCGGCGAAAGCGGATTGAAAACCCGTTATCACGCCGACGGAATTTGCGAGCCGATTCCCTTTTTGATGAGCTGGCGACGGCCAGTGCGTGGTTGCCGCGATGCGCAATTTTGGAAAGTGATCGAGGCACCCAGCCGCGCGTCAGGGCGAAAACTTGGGATGAACCGATGCGCTGGCCGTGAAGGGTCGAGAACCCGAGCAGTTCTGAATGGATGAGCTAAGCCCCGAGGCGGCAGGGACTTATTGGACGATCGCGGCCAGGGCGATCAGGACGGACGCGATCACGAGACCGGCCCCGACCGACATTACGGCCGTCGCCGACAGCATCCGGATCATCTCGGTTCTCATCTGCTCCGCGGTCATCGCCACCCTCTCTTGAGGCCTTCCGCCTCTGCGTCAGGGTGAGGGGTTGCAGCACTTATGCCAGCGGCCGCGAGCCGCCCAGGCGGCTACTTGAACAGGATTTCCTGAAAAAACTGCACCGCCCGCGGGTCCCGCGACTGACCGAGCCAGAACATCGCCTGCTTGCGAACTGCCGGATTTGTATTCGTCCGTGCGACCTGTATGAGCAATGGGACGCCCTCGCTCTTCGGTAACTGACTGAGGGCAAAAACTGCACGTCGTTTCACATCCGTCTCGGGATCGTTGGCGATCGCGTCTGAAATAGCGCCGACGGCCCGTTCCCCTGCACGCTGCGCCAGCCAGAACAAGGCTTGTCCGCGAACGTGCGTCGTCGCGCCATCTCGCGCCGCGGCGATCAATCGATCGATTGCGGTTGGATGGCGATGCATGGCGATTGCGCTCAGGGCCGAATCGGCGAGCCGATTGCTCGCACCCGAACCGAGGAACGTGGTCAGGAACGTGATGCTGTCGTCGTCTCGAACACCGGTCAGCCAATGCAGTGTGCGTCCACCGGCATCGAGTGGGCACGCTTCGGAAAAGATGCGGATGCGAGCAACCTGGCGATTCTCGAGGCGGTACAGCACGAAGAAGCTATCGCCGGCTTCGAGCACGGTTGGACGATTTTGCTCGACAGTGGTCACAGCGCTTGCGACGCCCGGCTCGAGACGGCACCCCGAGCAACACGTGTTGCGGCCATCGCCGCTCCCGCAGCAGATCTCATGGTCACCAGACCTGGCGGGCACTGCGTACCCCACCCACGCTGGCTCCGTCAGCTGCGACGCCAACGCTTGAATCTCGCGTTCGATCGACGTCGTCGCCGCGCGGGGCTGAAGTCGCCCGTTCGTGATGGCCGGCTGTGCGGCGGCCGCTGTGCTGCCTGCCAACACCGCCACGAATCCCGTCATCAACGTGAACCGCGTTCGCATGCTCCTGCCTTTGAACTGAAAACTGATAACTGACAACTAACCGGCAGCCGGCGGCTGGCGGCTGGCAACTACTTGTTCAGTATCTCCATCAAGTAATCGAGCGCGACCTTGGATTGCATGTGGGACAGCCGGCTCACGATCTCCTTACGCAACTGCGGGTCGGTTTCCTTGCGCGCGATCGCCACCAGTTGCTCGGCGTTGTTCTGATTTCCGAACGACTGGATCACGGCCTTCTTCGTTTCGACGTCCTTCTCGCGGACATAGATGGTGACGAGCGCATCAGACGTGCGTCGCGCGCCCATGTGACCGAGGTTCCGAATCGCTGAGCGTCGCAATTCGACGTCAGTTTCCGTATTCGCAATCTCCGTCAGGCGCGTCGCGTCTCCTCCCACGAACATCGCTTGCATGATTTGCTTCTTGACGGCGACGGTCGGCTCCTTCTGATAGAGCTGCCAGAGTTCGTCGTGTGCGCCCATCACCCCCAGTTGCTGGACGGCTTCGGCACGGACCTCGGGCGACGTCTCCTTGGTGGCCGCTGCCAGGACGCGAGCGCGGTCGCCTGACACGCCAAAGGCCCGAAGGATTCGGCGTTTGACGTCGACGTCGGTCGTCGATTCGTAGATCTGGACGAGCGCTTCGCGATTCTCACGGGTGCCATGAACGCCGAGGTACTGAATCGCCCGTCGCTGGAGGTCCGGATTCGATCCGCCGCGAGCGGCCGTGATCAACACCTGGCGTGCGCGGGGGGAGTTGCTCTGGGCGAGCACGAACAGCGCGCGCTCTTTGAGTCGCGGCGACTGCGTCCCCGCCAGAATCTTTTCGAGCATCGGCACCGCCTGCTCGGGATCGGAGTGTTGCAGCCCCTGAAGGGCCAGGAGTTTCAGCTCTTCGTCCGCTTCGGCCTCTGGCCGCACGGGTTGCCCGACGCTCTGTCGCACTTGCATTTCGAGCGCCTTTACGTCGCTCATCCACTTGCTCGCGGGATAGCTTTTGATCAGCTCGGCGGCGGTGGCCAGCGCTTCGGCCTTTTGTCCGAGCTTATCGAGCGCGTACGCCTTCCAGTACAGTGCGGCGTCCGCGCGCGCGCCTTTGGCGTCGGCGACGGATGAGAACTGCTCGACCGCACGCTGCCACCGCGCGTCTTCGAGCGCGCGTTGGCCCTGATCGTACCGAGACTCCTCACGGTCGCGGGCCGCTGCCTGGCGCTCCGCTTCCCGTTCAGCCTGCGCCTGGTCGACCGCTCGCGTCGTGGTGTCTGGCTGACTCGCGCGCGACGGGTCCCGCCATCAGCAAGCCGGTCAGCGCCAACGAGCCCACTTCAATTCCGATACTCATTCTCCTGTGCCTCCACTAACGGTGCCGTCCCGCAAGGACTGAACCCTGGAACCCGGGAACCTTGGAACCGCTGGAACCTTGGAACCCTAGCGCTAGCCACTCAGGCGCTTCTGTTGATTCACGCGCTCGCGCTCGCGAATCTCCGACTGCACGACCCGCACTCGGAACAACAGGCCGCGCGCACCAATCTGGTCCCGTAACGCAGCCACATCTTCGGCGGTGACGTTTTCGGGCGCGTTGGCGATTTCAAGCAGCACGCGCTCCAGGTCTTCCAGCGTCTCGCCAATCACGTTGTCTCCAGCCTGCACCGCAGTCTGTCGGTACAGCCGATTGGCTGCGACCAACTCGCGCGCGCGCGACTGTCCACCGCTGATGGTGGCGAGGTCGTCCGTATCGCTGCTGTTCAAGAGCTCGACGAGGACCATCTGCGAGCGATCCAGGTGATCGACGACTGCGATGAGCAACACGCGATCGCCAACGTCCGCGACGACCGGCTCCGTCGTCGTCGGAGCGGCTGGGGATGACGGGCTGGTGAAGCGTCCTGCGACGAACGCCGCCAGCAGCAGCGCCGCGAGCCCCCCCGCGAGCGCCCATTTCGGCGCCCGCTGGGCCGAAAGCAACCGCGCGAGCCAGCCTTGGCTCGGTTCGTCGAGCTGCGGCTGAATCCGTGCCCACATCTGCCGCTCGAAGGACGGCGAGGGATCGGGCACCGGCTGCTCGTCGACCATCGCGAGGACTCGACGAAGCTTCTCGAATTCGGTCCGACAGCTCGGGCACGACGCCAGATGCGACTCGACCGACGGGTCGTCGCCTTCACCGTAATAGTGAAGGATCAGCGCGTCCTCATTTACATGCATCGGCGGTCTGACCTTTCGCGGTTGGCGCCTCGGCCACTTCAACCAGCGGCTCGAGGACGGTGCGCATCTTTCTCACGGCGCGGAAAATGCTGTTCTTGGCGGCCTCGGTCTTGAGGCCCATGGCGGACGCGACATCACGGATTGAGAGTCCCTCAACGTGCCGCAGCGTGAAGGCGAGCCGTTCGCTCGGTGTCAGGTGCGACAGCCCCTCGCTCACGCGTTGGCGAATTTCGGCGCTCAACAGCAGTCGATCGGGACCGGCGGCGACCGGCCCGGGGCCGGCGTCGGCGCCGCGTTCCAGATCTTCGGGGTCCTGGCCCAGTTCCCGGTGTTTGCGTGACCGAATCAGGTCAATCGAGCGATTCACGGCAATCCTATGAATCCAGGTCCGAAAATCGGCCCTGGCTTCGAAACGGCTCAACTGACGGTAGGCCTTGAGAAACGTGTCCTGGACGACGTCTTCGGCGTCCGGGGCGCTGCCGGTCAGTCGATACGCCACGTTGAAGACGTAGCGCGAGTGACGCTCAACGAGCGAACGAAACGCTTCGCTGTCGCCGTCGCAGGCTCTGGCGACGGACGTGCGGTCGCTCTCGGGCATCCGGAGAGTTTGACGGATTTTGGGCTGTCCGGTTGGGTCGGTCCACGGTCCACGGCCGACGGTCCACGGTCCCCAGGCTCGTGATGTACGCTTCCTCGGATGCCAACTGAGCCTTCACGCCGGCTGGCCGGGGTTGTGCTGAATTTCCGGACCCCGGACGACACGCTGGCAGCCGTCCGGTCCTTGCTGGCTTCAAGCCGTCCGTTCGACGACATCATCGTCGTCGACAACAGCGACGATCCCGGATGCCGCGATCAGGTCACACGGCTCGACGGGCTGGTCAGGTTTGAGGGGGCGGGCAGGAATCTGGGCTTTTCGGGCGGCATGAACCTGGGCATTCGCTCGGCCCTGTCGCGTGGCGCGGGAGCGATCCTGCTCGTCAACAGCGATGCGACCGTGACCCCGGACTGTGCCGGACGTCTAGAGCGCCATCTCAATGCTCGCGTGGGCATCGTCGGGCCCCTCGTCCGCGGCCCGGGTGACGCGGTGATCTCATGCGGGATCGATTACGCGCCGTCGAGCGGACGAATGCGCGAGCGACAGTCCGGCCCTCTGGACGGCTCGGTCATCGAGGTTGCGGCCGTGAGCGGCTGCGTCATGCTCGTGGCGCGCGAGGTGTGGGACACCGTCGGGTTACTGGACGTCGACTACTTCTTCTCGTTCGAAGACATTGACCTTTGCTTGAAAGCCCGCGCGGCCGGCTTCGCAACCGTCGTGGCCGCCGACGCCGTCGCCCACCATCGGGGGAGCCGGACGATTGGTCCGGACTCGCCGAAGCGTCTCTATTTTGCGGCTCGCAATCACCTGTTGCTGGCCGGCCGCGTGTCGCCAGCTGGCGGCCTCACGTCAGTGCTTCGCACGTCGTCCATCGTGTCGCTCAATCTGGCGCATGCGGTGATGTCGAGCCATGGACCGCTCGCGCAGCGCCTGTCGGCGGTGTATCGAGGAACCCGAGATTATTTCGAGGGAAGACTGGGGCAGGGTGGCAATGGCAGTTAGAGTGATCGCGCTCGTTGCCGCTTACAACGAAGCCGACATCATCGAGGAAACAACGAGGGATCTGATCGATCAGGGGATCGAAGTTAACTTGCTGGACGATGGCTCCACGGATGGAACCGCGGATCGCGTTCGACACCTGCTTGGTCGCGGCCTACTGGCGATCGAGTCGATGCCGTCGTCGGTCGGCCGGCCGTCGCAGTTTTACTGGCGGGCCATCCTGAGGCGCAAGGAGGAGCTTGCTGCGACTCTGAAGGCTGATTGGTTTATCCACCATGATGCCGACGAGATTCGTGAGGCGCCGTGGCCGGACACGCGCCTCGCCACGGCCATCGAACGGGTGGACGAAGAGGGCTGGAATGCGGTCGACTTCCCTGCTGCTGAACTTCGTTCCCACCGAGGGCGACGTTTACCATGGGAACCTCCGCACCGACTTCCCGTTCTACGAGCCGGCGCAGTGGTGGGATCGCCCGCAGATTCGTTGCTGGAAACGCCAGCCGCGAGTGGATCTGGCGTCGACCGGTGGCCACGACACGATGTTTGAGGGGCGCCGAGTTCTGTCCCACGCGATTTTGCTGCGACACTACCCAATCCGCAGTCAAGAACACGGCAGGCGGAAGGTCTTCGCTGAGCGATTGCCACGTTTCGACTCCGAGGAGCGGGCCGCAGGCTGGCACGTGCAATACAACAACCTGCGTCCTGACCACCGGTTTGTTGGCAGCCGCGACGATTTGACTCGATACGATCCCATTGACGTGCGCGAAGAACTGAAAGCCCCACTCGTGTCGGTCATCATTCCGTGCCACAACCTCGGAAAAGGACATCACCGAGGCCGTGGAATCAGTTCTCCGCCAGACCATTCAGGATTTCGAGATTCTGATCGTTGACGACGGGGTCCACCGACGAAGAGACGGTCGAAGTGTTCAAATCGGCGCGCTGGCCGCGGACGACGATTTACCGAACCGAAAACAAAGGCCTTGCCCAAGCTCGCAACTTTAATCGCGCGCGCGCGCAGTACGATCTGTGTGCGCTCGATGCCGACGACAAGCTCGACACGCGCTTTTTCGAGAAGACGCTCGAAGCGTTCGCCCGCGATCCGGGTCTCACCTTCGTTTCAACACGACTGCAGATGTTTGGGATCGAGGACCGGCAGTGGCCGAGCGGGAACCGATGCGACTTGTCAGCGCTTCTCTGTGATGTGAGTGTCATCCCGGCACTGGTGCGACGCGACGCCGTGCAGGCGGTTGGTGGCTATGACGAGGGCATGCCGGGACAAGGCAACGAGGATTGGGATCTTTGGATTAGCCTCGTGGAGTTCGGGCATCGGGGAGTCATTCTGCCCGAGGTGTTGTTCTACTATCGCCGTCGGCACGGGTCGATGGCCGAACAATGTAACGCTGGCGAGCGCCGCCTACAGTTGATGGACTACATGGTCAGAAAGCATGGCGCGAGCTATCGACAGCATCTGATCGAGGTTTTGCTGTGGAAGGAAGGCGAGATTCAGCGAGCTCCGGCGAGCTAATCTGAAGCTCGAGCGCGAGATCCACAACGAGCTCGAGCCGATGGTCGCGTCGCGGCGAGCCGAACTGCAAGCCTTGCGGCGGAAGCTCGGGAGCGGAATGTGAGGCAGCGCGTCGGTAGCAGTGATCGTCACCTGCTACAACCTGGGTCGCACGATCGCGGAAGCCGTCGATAGCGTTCTGCATCAAACCTCCCGGCCCGAAGAAATTCTCATCGTCGACGACGGATCGACCGACGTCCTCACCCGACAAGTGCTGGATCGGCTCGAACGCGATGGGCCATAGCGTGATTCGAGGCAAGAACCGTGGAGTTTGTGCCGCCAGGAACCTCGGTATCCGGTCCACCACCGCACCATACATCGTGCTGCTCGATGCGGACGACCTGCTCGAGCCCACTTACGTCGAAGTGGCGTCAGCGATGCTCAATGCGGACCCGGAGGTGGCTTTCATCAGTTGCGGGATGACGTGCTTTGGAACTGCCTCAGACGTGCGGACGCCGCCGCCGCCCGATGTCGTCGACTCGATGGTCCAAGGCGTCCCCCACGTATCGTCGATGTTTCGGCGCGCGATGTGGGAGGTCGTTGGTGGCTTCGACGAATCGTTCGATGCACACGAGGAGGTGGATTTCTGGACACGTGTGCTCTCAAACGGCTTCAGTGGTCACGTCATCGATGCCCCGTTGCTCCGTTACCGCATTCGGTCGGGCTCGATGTACCAATCCGCGGTTCGTCCAGATCGTCATCGCGGATTGATGTCGAGGTTCTATCGCAAGCATCACGAGATGATCACCACCCACGCCGCGAAGCTCCTGGGGGCCAAGGAACGTTTCATTCTGGACCAACGAGCACACCAGCGTGCCCTCATAGCCCGCAAGGCGGCGATCCACATCGAATTGGGCAACCTGCAACGGGAGATCGACCGCACCGTCGTCCAGTTACAGGCGTTGAACCGCGATCGAATCGAGTTTGGCGACTTACGGCGCACCTCGCCAATCAGCTCGTGCTGGGGGCTGGATCGCGGCAAGCCACTGGACCGCCATTACATAGAGACATTTCTCGATCAACATCGCGACGACATCAGGGGCCGGGTTCTCGAGATCAAGGATTCTGGGTTACACGCGCAGGTATGGTGAGGGTCGCGTCGTGAGGGCCGACGTCCTGGACATCGATCCTGAGAACCAGGCCGCCACAATCGTGGCCGATCTCAGCAAAACGAGCGGGGTCCCGGCACAGTCCTTCGATTGTGTGATCCTGACCCAGACGTTGGGCCTTATCTACGACGTGCGCGCCGCACTCGCCAACGTGCACCGGAGCTTGAAGCCGGGCGGAGTGCTCTTGTGCACGGTCCCAGCCTCCGGCCGAATCTCATACGAAGGGCCTGCGCTGGATGGCGATTTCTGGCGGTTTACCGAGGCGTCGGTTCGTCAGCTATTCGCCGAGGTGTTCCCGGTTGATGGATTCGAGGTGCGCGTGTACCGGAAACGTTCTGGCCCGCACCGCGTTCCTCTACGGTCTGGCCGCGCACGAATTGAGTCGCGAGGAGTTGGATGCTCTCGACCCGTTCTTTCCGGTTACGTACGCAATTCGAGCCGTGCGACGGCCGTCCTCGGCCATCACGCTGTCAAGCACACGCACGGACGAAGCCGCGATCTTGATGTATCACCGGATCGCGCAGCCTGGTCCGGAGGGCGCGCAGATGTGCGTGGCTCCCGAACATCTCCGAGCACATCTCGTGCAGCTTCGCGCGGATGGCTACAACGTTGTTTCGCTCGCAGAACTCCGACGGGGGTCGAACACAAAAGCCTACCACCACGCTCGGTCGCCATTACGTTAGACGACGGTTATGTCGATGCATTGACCGATGCCGCCGGAATCTTAGGGGAGCTTGGGGTGCCAGCAACCGTGTTCGTCGTCGGTGCGGCTACGCAGCGCGGGTACGAGTTCTGGTGGGACGCGCTCGATCGCGTCTGGACTGGCGGCCACATCCTGCCGTCAAGTCTTCGGATTCAGCTGGCTGGAGAAGCGTTGACGTTACCGACCGAGACCCCTGGACAGCGATCGGAAGCCCATACCCGCATTCGTGACGCGATGTACAGGTTGCCGGTGGCAGATCGCGACGCTGCCCTGAGCCAATTACTGAGCTGGAGCGGACTGCCGAGAACGACGCGCGGGTCTGCACGACCGTTGAGCGAGTCGGAATTGATTCAACTGGCGTCAATACCGGGCATCGAAATCGGGGCCCATAGCGAGAATCACCTTTGGCTTCCGCTGCAGCCGAGGCCTTCGGTCAATCACGAGGTGAGTGCGTCGAAGCATCGATTGGAACAGTTGATCGGACGGCCGGTGACCAGCTTTGCCTATCCCTACGGCGGATATGAAGAGGCGTCCATCGAGGCGGTTCGCCAAGCGGGATTCAACGTCGCAGCGACCACCGAGCAACGTCGACTCCAGAGCAGTGACAACCCCTTTACACTTCCGCGAATCGAAATCGCGGATTGCGATCAGGAGTCCTTCGTCAGCGGCTGCGCCAGATCTTCGGCGAGTCACGACGACCGGCCGTGATCACCACGCAGCCTGCGAGCCGGGTGCTCGTGGCGGGCTGGTTCAGCTTTGAAGAGGGCACAACCGCGGCGACCTTCTGGCGCGCGATCTCACGTGCGAGTGGATCAGACAAACTGGTCGGATCTGTGATATGGCGACCGCCCATCCCTTCACGGACGGTGTGGACTGGCGCGCTCAGGATCCCCATCTCGATTCGCACGCGGCGTTTGTCTGCGGGCCCTTCGGAGATAGCAGCGAGATCGAAGGACGATTGCTGCGTCACTTCACGAGGAGCCGTTTAGTAGGGCTGAATCTCACGATGCTCGACCCGCTCGATCGTCCGCAACCGTTTCATCGCTGCTTCGAGCGCGACAGCGATGCGATCGTTCGGCCGGACATGGTGTTTGCGTCGCCCTATGTAGCGACGCCGGTGGTGGGTGTCTGCCTCGTGGAAGACTACGACGGTGCTGACACGGCTCGCGCCAACCGTCTCATCGAGCAGCTGGTTGCCGACCGTGAAGTGTCGGTCGTTCGCATCGACACGCGTCTCGACGCCAACGAGACCGGGCTGAGGACACCACGCGAAATCGAAGCGTTGATCGCGCGGATGGATGTCGTCATCACGACTCGTTTGCATGGCATGGTTCTCGCCCTGAAACACCAACGCCCTGTCGTGGCCATCGATCCTGAACTTGGCGGGATGAAGATTCGAAGACAAGCCGAAATGCTCGGCTGGCCGGTCGTCTTCGATTTTGAAGCGGTGACAATCGACCAGCTGCGAGCCGGCTTCGAGTTCTGCCTGACTGCAGCTGCCGTAAATCAGGCGAGCCGCTGTCGAGAACTAGCGTTGCCGGCGGTTGAGCGCTTGCGGGTGGAATTCATGGCGGCGATGAAAGAGTCATGAGAATCGCCCGAGATTCAATGTTCAGGCGACGCCGGTCGCAGGCTGGTCTGGCCCCGTCAACAGACTGAGGTACGCATCTGCAACGGTCGCCGAAGCCCCGGCGCAGACGATCTTGCCTCCATCGATCAACAGTGCCCGGTCACAGAAAGTCCCGATGATTCGCGGGTCGTGGCCCACGATCACGATCGTGTGACCGAGAGCGTGAAGCTCCCGGAAGCGCTTCTCACACCGCTCCTTGAATCCGGCATCGCCGACCGCGAAAATCTCATCGAGCACCAGCACTTCGCGGACGGCTCGAAAGGCGACCGAGTAGGCGAGGCGCGACGACATGCCGTTCGAGTAGTGCTTCAACTTGAGATTGGCAAACCGCTCGAGCTCGGCGAACTCCAGGATCTCAGGCAAGCTGCGGCGAATCTCGGCGAGCGACAGCCCCATGACCGTGCCGATCAGGAACACGTTGTCGACTGCATCGAGCTCCGGATTCCAGCCGACGCCGAGCTCCAGAATCGGCGTGATGCTCGCTTGCACCGACTCGTCCCTTGTCTGGCGGATAGATGCCGGACAGGATCCGAAGCAGCGTGCTCTTCCCCGACCCGTTTCGACCCATGATGGCAAGGGTTTCACCTTGATGCACCTCGAAGCTGACGTTGTCGAGCACCTCCAACCGCTCCAAACGGCGTGGACGAAGGAACCCGAACACATGCTCTCGAACGGTGTCGCGCCGCACGCCGGGAACCTGAAGGATTTGGAGACGCCTTCGACCTTAAGAGGCGGGGTCGACATTCGTCTGGGGTCCCCGGTCGCCAGCCTCCGGCCCCGGGTGGGTTCCGGTCTCGACGATTGGCAAGCGGCTTTACGAACGGCCGCCCTGAGCGTCCGCGGCTCGACCTTGCGGTCATCGCGCAGCTCGGCCGCCAGGATGGCCGTCTCTTCGATCAGCCGTTCGATTTGCTGACGCTGTCGCGAAACGATCACCGAGAAATACAACGACGCGATGAAGACCATCATGATCAGCAGCATCAGCAGGACGGTCGGCGGGTAATACACACCGAGCCAGCCCGCCGCCGTGTCGAGCAGATCGCGGCGAATGGAGAGCATCACGAGCGCCAGGGAGCAGAGAATCCAGAGAAACGATACTCCTCCGTGAGCTTCCGCCGCCGGACCAGCTCGAGCACGCTCACGAGCAACAAGACACTGACACCGAGCGCCACCAGCTGAATCCGGTCGGTCACTGCGGTCCTCCGACCTGCCGCCGCAACGGGACGATAACCATCGCCAGAAAAACCCGCGCACTGGCCCCCAGGAGCCGGGCACGTCGTCAACGACGTCTTGCCCCCGAGTCGTGGGCGGGCGGCAACCGGGATTTCGACAGTGCGCAGACGATTGCGACTGAGAAACAACCGCAGTTCGGGTTCGGGATAGCCAGTCGGGTGATGTTCCGCCAGCACGCGCAGGGCTCGCGGGCCAAATGCACAGAACCCCGAGGTTGGATCGGTGACTCGGGATCCCGTCAGGAACGAGAGGCACCCGGCGAGCAGGCGTTGAAGGATCCGTGTCTTGGACCCGGCCGCCTGCTCTGCGACGAAACGGGATCCCAGGACGACATCGGCCGCATCCATGCGGATTGGCGCGAGCAGCGCCTCGATGTCGGCCGCGGAGTGTTGCCCATCCCCGTCCAATCGAACACAGGCATGGTAACCGGCACGCGCTCCGTACCGAATGCCGGCCCGCATCGCGCTCCCAATTCCAAGACGCTGCGGAAACGAGAGCCATCGGACACCAAGCGTGGGAAGCAGGGAGGCCGAGCCATCCGTTGATCCGTCATCGATCACGACGATGTCCAACGACGGTTGAAACCGGCGCACGTCACCAATCACCGCGGCAAGATTGTCGACCTCGTTGTAAGCGGGGATCACACCCAGCACGCGTATCTTCGTGACATCGCCGGGGAATGAACGTTGATCGAAGCTCTCATGGCTGGTGCCCCGTCGGAGCGCGCGCCCCATGCTGTAGGCCGGCTGAGGCGGTGCGCCCAGGGCGCGGCGAAGCGACCACACGCTGATTGCAGCGGCCCACGCCAAATCGCGCAGCAGATGAAGGGGAACGAACAGAACGGCTGCGGGGTCGCCGAAATGCCTCATCGCGCGAATGGCAGCCCACAGCCGCTCCATCGCGAGGGCGCCAATCAGGCCGGAGGCGATCGCGAGCACGACCAGCGGCGGCTGGCCTGCGACGTTCAAGCCCAGCGCGCCGAGCACGAGGAGGATCGCAAGTGCCATCACGACCCCGTGTGCCATCATGCCAGCCGGCGAGACGGCATCGCCCACTATTCGTCGCGGGTGTTTTGCGACGACGTCCAGACGGCCGTATCCAAATCCATATTGCTGCGCGACATAGCCACCGAGGCTCTCCCGCCATCGGTGATGGCTCTGCGCCTCTCGACAGAACACCAGTCGATAGCCGGCGCCGGTCAGCCGGTAACTCATGTCGTTGTCGTAGCCGTAGCCGAGGGCTTCATCGAATAGCCCGACCTGGTGCAGCGCCGAGGCACGATAGATCGAATTGCCCGTGCAGACGTGATCCGGATCGCCTTCGATGGCTCGATACCGTTGCTGCAGATCCAGCGCCATGGCGCGCCCAACCGGGCGGGCAGTGGCATCCAGGACGTACTGCCCCTGCACCGCCGCGACAGCCGGATCATCGAGCTCGGCGATGAGTAACCGCAGCCACTCACGATCCACGACGACGTCCTGATCGATTTGAGCGATGAGGGGGTACGACGCAACTCGAATGCCGGTATTCAGCGCGGCCGCTGCTCCGCGTTGGTCGCCTGGCACGATGCGAAGCGGATGTGTGGCGGCGAGACGTCGAAGGCGTTCTTCCGAGCCGTCGGGTACTGCCATCCTCAACGGCGATCACCTCGAATGCCTGATCATGGGAAAGGCTGAACACCGCAGCAAACGTGGCATCGAGGCAGGCTCCGCCATTGCGCACCGGGATGACGATGCTGACGCCACTCCGGGCGCGCATCGTCATGCGACCAGCCCCAGGTACAGCGCTTCGAGCTCGGCACACACGGCGTCGTCGCCATACGCGCGTCGAATCTGGCCCTGGCTCTCGGTGGCCAACTCGCGCCAGACAGCGGGTGCATCGAAGACACGGCGGATCGCAGCGGCGAGCGCCTCAGCTGATCCGAGCGGGACGACCTGCCCGCCCCTGAGGGCGCCGACGATGGCCCCACAACCGGAGTCATCGGCCACGATCACGGGGGTTCCTGACAGCATCGCCTCGAGCGGCACGAGGCCGAAGATTTCGTGCTCCGATGGATAGACCACCACGTCGGCATCAGTCAGCGCTTCGAGGCGCCGAGGGCCGGTCAGCAGTCCCGGAAATAACGTTTGCTCGCGCAGACCCAGAGAGCGGACGAGTGCCTCGGCTTGGGCGCGGCTGCCCATGTCATTGCCCGCGATCACGAGACGAGCGTTGGCGAGACGAAGCTGTGAGAACGCGCGAATCAGCACGTCCACTCGCTTTCGCGGGGTGAGCTTGCCCAGAAAGAGAATGAGGGGCTCAGACCCGAGCGAGTGCTGCGTTCGAAATCGTCCGCGCTCGATGGGCTTCGCAAACTCGTCGAGATCGATCGGATTGGGAATGAGCGCGATGGACGTTGCCGCGACGCCCAGCGCCGCGAGATCGCGTTGCTCGGTGTCTGACACCGCCAACACACGATCGGCGCGGTCGATGATGCGCTGCCCGACTGCGGCGTCGAAGGCGCGTTTCACCACCCGCAGACGCTCGATCCGCGGCGCGGTCCCGTTTGGTGCCAGCACGTACGGAATCCGATGCCGTTGAAGATGACGGGCGGCAATCACGCCCGGCAGATTGCGGCACGCGTGCAGGTGCGCGACGTCGAAAGCCGCGGCGTGCTGCCTCATGTAGCTTTGGAGACCGATAGGGAGGAACGCCTGGCAATGATACGCCAGGCGATTCGAGACGTTGGGGAACACCCGGATCTCGACGCCGTCGTGGGTCCACCGCGCAGGCCAAGCGCGCCTGGCGAGTTGCCCCTCCCGTGGCGACAGCCTCGACATCGCATTACACACGTCCGTCGTGCACACCGTGACCTGGTGCCCCCGCCGCGCCAACCCTCGCGTCAGGGTGGCAGCCAGTCGTGGGATGCCGCCGTACGCCCACGCCTCCGCCGAATACGGCGTGACGTGAAGGATCCGCAGCGGTCGGGACGGATGAGCTGTCACTCAGCTACTATAGAATGCCCCAAATGCCTGTGAGAATGTGACTTGACGTCCGAGAAGGAACAGCGGACGAGTTTGCTGGCCTACGGAATTGTAACGAGCCTGGCCGCGCTCGTCTATCTCAACGCGCTTCAGGCTCCATTTGTCTATGACGACCACCGGACGGTGGTCGAGAACACCTCGATTCAGCACCTTTCCGACTGGCGCGCGATCGTCCTGCTGCAGCCGCTCCGCCCGGTGCTCAATTTTTCATTCGCTCTCGATCATGCCTTGTGGGGCTTGAACCCGTTTGGCTACCACCTGACCAACGTCCTCTTGCACATGTTGAACGCGCTGTTGCTGTTCAGAGTTGGAGCGCTCGCTGCCATGGACCGCGGCAGCAGTGGAGCACGTCCCGAGGTCGTCGGGTTGGCGGCGGCGCTCCTGTTTGCCATCCATCCCATGATGACGAGCGCCGTCACGTACGTGAGTGGACGTTCGGAGGTCCTGTGCGCCACCTTCTTCCTCGCGGCGCTCATCAGCGCCCGGCGCGGCCTCATCGAGGGAGGCCGTCGATGGTGGATCCTGACCACCTTCTTCTGGTTGCTCGCTCTCGCAACCAAGGAGATCGCGGTGATGTTTCCGATCGTTGTGCTCGGTTACGAGCGATTCGTGTTACGCCTGAATCCCGAACGCCGGCGTCGCGCGGTCCAGATGCTGATCGTGCTGCTGAGCGTCGCCACCTTCGCTGCGGTCGCTCGCGTGGCTGCCTTTTCAGTGGTCGAGTATCGCGGCGATGTGTCGCTCGAGTGGCGATTCCTGTTCGTCGAGTTGAACGTGATCGTGCAGTACCTCACGCTGATGCTCTTCCCTGAAGGTCAGACCATCTTTCACGCGGTCTCCATGTCCGGGCCCTTCGATCTGCGAACGGTGTGGTCTGCGGCAGTGATCATCACGCTCCTCGTGATCGCGTGGCGGGCCCGCGCACGAGCGGGACTCGTGACGTTTGGCGTGCTGTGGTTTCTCGTGCTGCTCGTCCCGTCATCGATCCTGGTCCTGTTCGATAGAGCCGAGCCGATGGCGGAACATCGTGTCTATCTCGCAAGCGGCGGACTGTTTCTGGTCGCGGGGACGGCCGTGGAATGGGCGTGGCGGCGTGGCGCTCTCGCGACCCGGCGGACTCGACTGATGCTGCAGGCGGTGATGGTGATTGCCGTTTTGTCGTTGGCCGGCCGGGCCGTCTTACGCAACGCGGTCTGGTCGGACCCGGTCGGCCTCTGGCGCGAGTCGGTCGCGAAAGCCCCCGATCATTGGTTGCCGCATCTCCTTCTCGGCGAAGCGTTGCATGCGGCCGGCCGGCCGGACGAGGCGATTGCCGAGTACCGTCGCGGCATCGACCTTCGCCCCGATCAAGAATTGGCGTATCAAAAGCTGGCGCGTGCATGGCTCGAGACCGGCCGCGCCGCCCAGGCGTGGGCGACATTCCGCGAGCTGCACGGCCGACTGCCTCAGTCGCCGGTCGCGTCGAATGGTCTCGGCGCACTCGCACTCTTGGGCGGCGACCGCGAAGGCGCCCGCGCGCACTTCCAACAGGCGCTCGCTCACGATCGACAGAACGTCACCGCGCGCCAATCGCTGGCTTTGATTGCCGAGACCGAACCGGTCGACGCCCGAGAGGCGTTACGATTGTGCGAGGAGATCCAGCAACTCGCGCCGCGCACTCCAGGCAACGATGACTGCATCAACCGGAATCGAGCCCGCCTCGCCGCGTCCGAAGGCAAGTAACGTCGAAGCACCTCGCCGGGCGATCGCCGGTGGGGCCGAGCTGTTCTGGACGCTCGTACGGACCGACTTCAAGGCTCGCTACCACGGGACGCTCAGCGGCTTCGTGTGGGCGCTTCTCAAGCCCATCAGCTTGTTCATCGTGCTGATGAGCGTCTTCTCGTTGGTGTTCGCATCGGATCCGACCTACAAGCTGGACCTGATCATCGGCCTGTTTCTCTGGGACTTCTTTGCGGAAGGCACCAAGACGGGGCTGACCTCGCTTCACGTCAAAGGCTATCTGCTCACCAAGGCCCGTTGCCCGTCCTGGGTGCTGGTCGTGACGTCCGTTGCCAACGCGTTCGTCACGCTGACCGTGTTCTGCTTGGTGATCGTGGTCTTTCTTGCCGCGGCGGGGCATCCACCCAATCTGTCAGCCTTGCTGCTCTTCGCCGCTTACACGTTGGCCCTCATTGCGATCACGATCGGCATCTCGCTCGCAACGAGCGTGCTGTTCCTGAAATACCGCGACCTGAATCAGGTGTGGGACGTGATCATCCAGGTGGGGTTCTTCCTCGCGCCCATCATCTATCCGCTGGAAATCATTCCGGAGCAGTACCACCGCTACCTGTTTCTCTGGCCGCCGACCGTGATTATCGAGTTTGCTCGCAGCGTGCTGATCGGGCCCAACTGGCCAACCGCGACCGCCCATCTCTATCTCGCCCTCGAGGTGATGCTCATTCTGCTGGCCGGTGCGTTGATCTTCCGACGCCTGAGCCCGAGAGCGGCGGAGTTGTTGTGACCAACATCAGGCCTTGAAAAGCGGTCGACGGACAAGCCACAGAGACACAGAGACACAGAAACACGGAAAGATTTAGCCACGAAGGCACGAAGCGGGATCTCAAAAGATCCCCGAGTCTTTGTGGCTGCCTTTCTCTGTGACTCGGTGTCTCGGTGGCTCGTACGACAACTGTCTCGAACGCGTTACTTGATCGCCAGCGTCCAGATGTTTCCCCGCAGCTCTCCACGCTCGAAGACGACCACGTTGCCGCGCGGAGACCATTCGGGATAGCGCACGTACACATGGGGAGGTGCGGGCGGTGTGACTGTCGTCTGACGGCCGGTCTCGACGTCGATCGCCTCCAACCGCCAGAGTCCATCCCTGAGCGACGCCGCCGCGACGAGTCGCCCATTCGGAGACCAGCTGCTGACCCAGGTGTGGCCGCGCTCGTTGGTCAAGCGCCGAAGCTGGCCAGTCGTGACATCGATGACCCCGGCCTGGGTCGAGCTGCCGTCCTTGATCTGCACGGCGAGCTGGCGTTCGTCGGGTGACCACGACGGATAACCAACCGACACCGAGCCGTCACTGACAGCCCGCGGGCTGAAGGCAGCGAGGTCGCTGACATACATCACGCGCCGGCCGGATGAGGGAATGACCGAGAATGCGGTCCGGCTCACCGACGGCGCCAGGTCGAACTCGGCAAGCCTGCCCTTTGGGTTGATTCGATTCGGCTGGTGTCGCGTCCGGGTCAAGTCGACGAACTGCTCCTCACGTCGGGTGAATACGTCGACAGCGAACAAGCCCGAGGCGTTCTTGCGATTCGACAGAAATGCCACCCGCCGACTATCCGGGAACCAACCCGGCTTGCTCTCAGCGCCTTCGTCGGCGGTGAGCTGCAACGGTTCGCGTCCGTCAACGCCCATGACCCAGACGTCGGACGATTGCCCGCTTCGTGTCGACAAGTACGCGATCTTCGACCCGTCGGGTGAGATGACCGGCAGGGAGTTCCGTCGGCTCGTATCGCTGGTGAGTGCCGTCGCCGCGTCGGCGACGGTTCCATCGCTGCGCACCGGTTGGGCCCAGATCTGGCTGGAGAGGGCGAGGCCGGCAAATGCCAACCGCCGGCCATCCGCGGCAATGGTGAGCCCTCGGACACCAGGGACGCCAGCGACGGGGATGTGTTCGCGTTCACCGTTCTTCGTGCCGGTCGCTGGATCAAACGGCAGCCGGGTGATCAGGGCGGCTCCTCCCGCGACGTAGATCGAGCGGTTGTCGGGTGCGAAGACAGGCTCGAAGAAACCTCGGTCCCGCTCCAGCGCGGTGACAGCGTTGCTCGCGAGGTTCAACAACCACAGGCCGCAATCGGGGCCGGCCTCGAACACGGTAAACGCGAGGAATCGACCATCGCGACTCCAGGTGGGCGAGGCGTGTCCCCCAAGTGGACTCCCAAGGCGAGTCAGCTCTCGCGCGTTGCGGCCATCAGCGTCGACGACCCAGATCGTCGACCCGCTTGTTGCGAGCCACGCCGTCGGTGTCACGTCTGCATGTTCGTCCGACTGGAAGGCGAGGCGAGTCCCATCCGGCGACCACGCCGGATTCGATCCCGCGGCCGCCACCTGCCGTGGGACTCCGCCACGCGCTGGAATCAGCCAGATTCCGCCTCGTCGATACGAGTGGTAGGCCAAATAGCGGCCATCCGGTGACCAGGCCGGTTGAACGTTCTGGCCACCATCGTTGGTGAGCGGTGTGTCCGTGGCGGTCCCTCCAAGGGCCCGGACGTAAATCTCGAAGGCCCCGGTACGATCCGAGACGTAGGCGACCGCATCGCCCTGGGGCGACAACGCCGGGTGCAGGTCGAGGCCTTGGTGCGACGTGATTTGCACTGGCCACGCGACATCGTGGCGCTTCGAGAGGTTCTCGTCCGCCCGGTCGCCGTTGGCTCCCGTCGCCGAGGTCAATGTGCTGCGCTGAGCCCACAGAAGTAGCGCGACGACAGCCGCGGCAAGGCCGACGAGCGCCATCGCTCCGGGCATCCACCGGCGATCCGGCTTGTGATCCGCAACCGCCTGGCCGGGCGACCCCGCTGGGATTGGGTTCCGCTGCATCGCCAACGAGGAGGCGGCTGACTCGCCCTCCGCGTGAATCTGCTCAACCGGCCGAATCCATCGGTAGCCCCGGGTCGGGACCGTCTCTATATAGGTGGCTTCGCGGGCCTCGTCGCCAAGCGCCCGCCGAAGTTGTGCGATCACCCTCGTGAGCGCGTGATCCGTAACGGCGGTGTCAGTCCAGACCGCGTCAAAGATCTCCTGCTTCGAGAAGAGGTGACCGGGGCGCTGGACCATCAGGGTGAGAAGGTCGAACGCCTTGGGCTCGAGCGGCACCGCCACGCCGGCCTTGTCGAGGCGATACGCGTCCGCGTCGAGCACGAAGTTGTCCCAGCGAAAAGAAGCAGCCACGTCTTTTGAGTATGACGGGCAAAACAGTCCCCGGTCGAGCCCGAAACGGGATCATCAGAAAAACATCACAACGTCATTACCACCGTCAGACACTCTAGTGAGATTCAGCGGCGCTTCGTCACGACTTTCGACCCTGCCGGCCGGCACAGTGGCTGCGTATGTGGCGAAGGTGCCGCTCGCTCCGGTCGCTCCTCGTCGCTAGCGTCCTCTGCGTCTCGGCAGCCACGGCCGGAGCAACGGATCGGTCGCGGGTGTCACCGTTCGACTTGCACGACGGTGGAGACATCGTGGTGCCGGTAAAGCTGAATGGGAACGGGCCGTTTCGATTCCTGCTTGACACCGGCTCCTCGCGGTCGGCCGTCTCGGCGTCCGTCGCGAATGCGTTGATGCTCGTTCCGCTGGCCGATACGGCCCTGATTACTCCGACCGGAAAGAGTCGGCGTCCTATTGCTGTGCTGCGTCGGCTCGAGCTGGGGGCGGCACCGCCGACGAACGTGCTGGCCATGATTGTCCCGGATGCTGAGCTTCAGCCAAGCCGAGGAGTGGACGGGATCGTCGGTCAGGACGTACTCGGATCGCTCACCTACACCATCGACTACGTGAACAGGCACATCGTGTGGCATGTGACACCGCCCACCGACGTCGATGGCCATCGCTTGACCCTGTGGCGCTCGGATTACGGCCTGCTGGTGACACTGCCGCAGCGGTCAGGGATTGCGGATCTGCACTTCGTACCGGACACGGGCGCGGACGGCTGGGTGTTGTTCGCGGACGAGCGACGGTTACCGAGCACCACACCGCTTGGCACGGCCTCGCTGCATTCGCTGTCAGGTGCGCGATCGGCAGCAGGCGCCCTCATCGAAGAGCTCAGCGTTGGCGCCATCACCTTCCGCAATCAGCGCGCGGTGATCATCACACGAGATTGGCCTGGTCGCCTGCTCGGTGATGGATTGCTTCCTCTTCATCTCTTCGCCCGCGTCACGTTCAATCCGCGCAATCACGAATTGATCGTCGAAGGGCGGAAATGATCTTCTGACTTGGGAAAAAACGTAGCCACGAAGAACACGAAGACACGAAGAATGTTTGAGGATGTGAACGGGGTGGCGACGACGGCTGAGGCGGCGTAATGGCCCGCGCCCTGCTCTTGCCTTACTTCAACTCCAGCCGACGGAGCATCTGGCCGCTTCCGTCCGGTTCCTCTGTCAAGTAATAGAGCACACCACCCGCAAGAACGGCCGTGGTCGTGCGACGGTTGTCGATCACTTCAATCGATCGAGCACTGGCGCCGGATTTCTCGAGGCGCACGCGCACGAGAGTCTGACTCTCGCGGCCACGTTGTTGAATCCCAAGCAGCGCCCCGTCGTGATAGCGGATCCAACGAAACCCCGTCAGATCGACGTCCTTGGCAGCCTTCAGAAACGTGGGCCGACGCGTCCCGGCCGCGATGCGGGCGATGCCGTTCTCGTGGCTCACATACACGGCGCCGTCGTTGACGGGCGCGACGCTGGTGGGCGCCTCTAACCCGTTCAACTCGGCCTGAACCTGCGGGGTCTTGGCGCCGTTGGTCAGCGCGACCAACCGCAATCCCGACGAATCCAGCGCCAGGATTCGACTGCCGCTGATGACGATGTCGGTGAGCGTGACTGACCCGAGATCACCGGGCATCTCGATCGAGTAGAGAAGGCGTCCCGAGATGAGTTGCATCCGATGCAGCACGCTGCGGGCGCCACCGGCCGCGTCGGCATCGGCGCCGGAGACCCAGAGATCTCCGCGCTGGGCGTCGATCGCCAGAGCCGTCGTTCGAAAGCTGCCTGCCCAACGACGGCCGGACCAGATCTTCCACGTGGCTCGACATCCGGCTCAGCACCTTGAGCGTTTCTGTCTCGTCATCAGCCAACACGAAGCGGTTGGAGGCGCTGTCGTAGGCCATCGCGACCGGGTTGCGAAGCGCAGCGGACGAAAGGCTGAATGTCCCGTCCCCCGCGCTGACGGGGGTTGCGGGCTCCTTCTTCGCGGCAGTGTCTGTCGGCGACGCTGCAGCGGACCGGCGGCTTCGTCACCGACGCACTGTTCTTGGTCGCCGCCTCCGTGGGTTTGGGAGGTGCGGCAGCTTCGAGCTTGACTGCTGGCGCAGCGTCTTTGGTGCCGGCAACCGCTCGAATGCGATCGAGCAGCTCAGGCCATGAGGGCAGCGCCCGTACGCGGCGGAACTCGTCGCTGGTTTCGGCCTCGACGACCGCCGTACCCATGTCGGCGAGTCGTCGCAGCATCACGAGCGCATCCGGCGCACGGCCGCTGAGGCTCTGGGCACGCGCGAGCAGCAGCATCGCGTCGCGGTCGTTGGCCTTGCTGGTCTGGACGACGCGCCACGCCAGCGAGTGAAAGCGCTCGTAATCCTCACGACCCAGCGCCTCGTTGGCTGCCTGGCGACAGTCGACGGCCGTTGTGCATGTGGGACTGTCGGGCTGGGTCGACGTGGTGACGGAGGAGAGGAGAGACAGCGCAAAGCAGAGCGACGAAAGCATCCTGGCGATTGTAGCGTTCTCACGGCCGCGAGCGTAGGCTTGAAACGTGCCGCTGATCGTGGTCGCGCTCGTGCTGCTGGCGATGTTCGCAGCCATCGCCCTGATCCCAGTGTCGCTCGTTGTGCGCTATCGCGCAGGAACGATGCGACGACCGTCGCGGCGCTGGGTCAGCACGCTGAACGTCGTCATGTTGACGGTGTCTGCGCTGTTCTTTCTGACCGTTGCGGCGATGACCAATGTCTGGGTACCGCGCGCGTTCGTTTACGCGATGGCGGGGTTGGGTATCGGGGCCGTGCTTGGCGTGATCGGACTGGTTTTGACTCGTTGGGAAACCACCGGTCGAACGATGCACTTCACACCAAACCGGTGGCTCGTCCTCGTGCTGACGATGGTCATTGCCTCTCGCGTGATGTACGGCTTCTGGCGCAGTTGGCACGCGTGGCGTGTGCCGGTCGAGGGGACCTCGTGGCTGGTGGCCTCAGGGGCCGCGGGGTCGCTGGCTGCAGGAGCGGTCGTAATTGGGTACTACCTGACGTACTCGATAGGCGTGCGTCGCCGCACGATCGTGCACGCGGGGAGAGGGCAGTAGGACTCGCTCCGCTCGTCGGACTCGGCGGCTGCGCCGCCTCGTAGGGAGCGCCGCCGTTCGGCGGCGCTTTCAGCTTACTGACACAAGCGAGGCCGAACGGCCGAGCCCTCACGAGGCGCGAAGCGCCGAGTCTCACGAAGCGAGCCGAAGGCGAGCGAGTCCTACTGCTGCGAAAGCAGTCCTACTGGCTCACCGGAGCATCTGTAGCAATCGCCCATCGTCGGTGGTCTGCAGCAAGTGGACGATCAGCACGTAAGTCAAAAGGCCCAGGACTGTCGTCGTGACTGCCGTCGCGCGCCAGGATTCGCCCGCCTTCAAGCGGCTGAACAGGGCCGTCGACGCGCAGGTCCCGAGCACCAGACCTAACAACCACGCGTTGACGGCGAAGATCAAAAGCCATCCGATGGCCGGGATGCGGCCGCTCTTGACCGGTGCGTCGCGAACTGCCGCACCGTGGTTGTTCTGCCGCACCGCGATGACGAGTTGCCAGAGAGACAACACCAAAGTGATGCCGAAGACCAGACGTGGGAAGTACGCCGATCGACGCCCGAGGTCAAGGCTGTAGAAAAGTCCGATAGCACCCACGGCGACGAATCCGAGAGTCAATGCCAAATCGCGGCGCCCGTTCGCGAGCGAGGAAGGTGGCGCTTGGTGCTCGCTGGGCTGAACCCTCATGGCCGAGATCACCATTGTTGCCGCAAGCACTCCCAGTATCAGAACGCCGGGCCGAAGCATCCACGACCAGCCGTAGACGGTCTGTGCGAGGAGAAATCGCCGTTCGAGAAGCGGCCCGAGGACGAATCCGAGCACGAACGGCGCGCGAGGCCACCCCTGCACGGCAAGGGCATGGCCGACGACGCCCAGCACCACGACAATGGCGAGGTCGGCGACAACGTGTCGCTCGCCGACGGTGCCGACCATGACCAGCGTGAGGACGAGGGGAAACAGCCGTGCGGGACGCATAGTCGCGACGCGAGCGATGCTGTTCAGGGTGACGATTCCAAGGCATGCGCCGGCGACACTGGCGAGAACCACGCACCACACGAGTGAAAACACGAGCGTCAGATGGCCGCCTGAATGTTCGGGCAGGAGGGTGGCCGGCCCTGGCGTAATGCCCTTGAAGATGAGCGCGCCGAGCAAGAACGAGGTCGCGACGCCACCGGGAATGCCGAGCGCGAGAGTCGGCAGCAAGGCGCCTCCGAGGTTTGCCGTGGTTGCGGCGGCGGGGCCCAGGACGCCCTCGATTTGTCCAGTACCGAAAAGGTGACGATGTTTCGAACGCTGGGCCGCGTGCGCGTACGCCATCCACTGCGAAATGGATGCACCGACGCCCGGCAACGCTCCAATTGCCGCTCCAATCAGGCTGCAGCGTGAAATGAGACCAAGGTGCCTGAGCGCCTCGCGACATCCGTGGCCAACCTGGCGCGCGCCGGCGGTCGTCGACCGCAGTGCCGGCGATGCGCCCTCGAGAATTTGCAGCGCCTCCGGCACCGCGTAAATCCCGAGCGCAACTGGCAGCAGGCCAAGTCCATCCCACAGCGTGAGCTGGCCGAATGTGAACCGGGGCTCACCGAGCGATGGATCGAGTCCGATGGTCGCCAGTGCTAGTCCAAGGGCGCCCGAAAGCAGGCCCTTGATGGGATGCGCACGTGACAATGGCACCAACAAGCCGATGCCGAGCACCGCGAGCGCCGTCAGTTCCGGGGACTGTACCTGGGCCAGCACCGGCTGCGCCACCGGGATGAACACGACCAGCAGCGCGACGCCGATCAGGGATCCCAGGGTCGAGGCGGTGATTGCCGCGCCGGTCGCGAACCCGGCTTCGCCGCGCCGCGCCATCGCGTGACCGTCGGGCACAATCGCGGCGGCGGTCGCTTCGCCCGGCACGCCGATGACGATGGACGTGATGTCACCGGCCGCTGTGCTGACAGAGGCCGCGGCCGTCAGCAGCACAAAGCCGTCGAGCGGCGAGAGCGGGATCACGGCTGGCAGCATCAGGGCCAGCGCCGCGGGACCGCCAAGGCCAGGAAGGATGCCCACCACGAACCCGATCGCGACTCCAGCGGTCAGGTAGAGCGGCGTCGGCCATTGCAGCAGCTGCTGCAGGCCACCCGTCAGTGCCGCGAGCGCCTCCGCCCCGTCAACGCTCACTGACGATCGATCGGATCTCGTCGAGCACCTGGCGCCGCGTCGAAATGACGCGGAGCCGCTGCTCGATCGCCTCGGCTGACACGGGCGCAATCGTCAGGCCAGCCGTAGCGGCCGCGGCCAGAAACTGCGCATCAGCCAAGGTCCGCGCGAGGCCCTCGCGGAGGAGAGCGGCGCGCTCGGCCGGAACATTGCGCGGGGCGGCGTAAAATCGCGACAGCGGCCCCATGGCGTAGACGCCGGTCTCGAGCAAGGCGCGCGCCTCGGCACCCGTTGCCAGAGACATCGCATCGGGGGCCTCTACGCCGGCAATCGGATCGCTTGAAAACCGGAGCACCACCCGAACGTTGGGCGATGCGCCGAGGGGCGGTTTGAAGGCGTCCGTGGACAGACAAATCCCGTCCACTTCGCCACCGTCGAGCGCGAGTAGCAATTCAGCGCTTCCGGAGTAGCCGGCGACCATCTGCATCGGCAGTCCAAGCGCGCGGCTGGCAAGATGTGGCACCACGAATGTGGACGCACCGGGTCCGCTGCCCCCGATCCGTGGCGGGCGTTTCGCCCGGCGCCAGTCGTCAACGGTGGCGATGCCGCTCTGGCTCGAAAAGACGAACACCGGAACAATCGGTGCCGGACTGATGAGCATCAGGAGCCGACCGATCACATCCGATTCGACGGCGTCGGCCGCATTGGTCTCCGCCAGGTGACCGATCGTCAGGCCGTCGGGCCGGGCTACGTGCGCTACGTAATTGGACGCAACCTTCCCTCCCGCACCCGGCATGTTCTCGACGACTACCGCCGGATGGCCGGGCAGATGTCGACCGAGGTGATTGGCGAGCACCCTTGCATGAAGGTCGTAGTTACCACCGGGCGAAAACCCCACGATGATGCGGACCGTTTGGTCTGCAAAACTGTGCAGCGCCGCGGGATCGTCGCTCCGCCCACACGAGTGCAGTAGCGCTGCGGCGATCGCGATTGTCGCCAGATGTGCAAGCGTTGGCGGCGGCCGGCACCGGGCGCTATGTTATCCTCTCAGCCCCTTGCATGGCCGACTATCCTGAGCTCCCTCCGGGGCTCAGCACCGCAGTCCGCGACCGATTCAACGCGCTGTCGGCCGAAGATCAGGAGCGCGTGCTGTCGCGTCTCGACGAGCGCCGCCGCCAACGCTCCGGCATCCCACGTCGCGCGCATGCGGATGCTCCGCTGACCTTTGCGCAACAGCGCGTCTGGTTCCTGCACCAACTCGCTCCCGAGAGTCCGCGCTTCAACCAAAGCCACACGTGGCGTCTCCAGGGACCGCTCGATGAGGAAGCGCTGGCGCGAAGCCTTTCCGAAATCGTGCGCCGCCACGAGATTCTGCGCACGCGCTACGTTGTCGTGCAGGGCGAGCCGCGTCAGGAGTTGACCGCCGCGGTTCCGCTGCGGGTCGAGAGACTTGACGCGCGCGGGTTGTCCGGAGAGGAGCGGTTGCAGTCGACCGCGGCCTTCGAGCGACGTCTTGCGGCGGCGCCCTTTGATCTCGCATCGGCGCCAATGATCCGTGCTGGGGTCGTCGTCATGGCCGCCGACCAGTATCACCTCGTCATCACCCGGCACCATATCGCGTCGGATCGCTGGTCGTCAGGGTTGTTTCTGGAGGAGCTCTCGATCGCGTATGACGCGTTTCGCACCGGCCGACAGCCTTCGCTTCCCGACCTGCCCGTCCAGTATGCCGATTACGCGGTCTGGGCGCGCGCGCGTGCCGATCAGCCCACGGCCTCGGACGCGCTGGCGGCGGTGATCAAGACGCTCGACGGCGCGTCCCCGGTGTCGCTGGTTCCGGATCTCGAACGTTCTGTCGACTCGGAACGGGGCGGACGCGCCTGGGGTCGACTCGGCCCTGATGTCGTTGCGCGACTCCGGGCAGTCTTTCAGGCCAATGGAGCGACGCTGTTCATGGGGCTGCTGGCGGTGTTTGGCACTCTCGTCCATCGCTACACCAACACGACCGATCTCGTGCTCGGGACACCCATCGCTGGACGGGTCCACTCGGATACCGAGCGCTCGATTGGACTCTTCTCCAACATGCTGGCCGTGCGTCTCGACCTGTCCGGCGATCCCCCGTTTCTCGAGCTGCTGGCGCGGGTTCGGCTCGAAGCGATGCGCGCGTTCGAACACCAGCGGGTCCCGTTCGAACGGGTGCTGGAGGCGTTGAGACCGGGACGTGGAGCAGAATCACGGACGCCGTTGACGCCGCTGGTGTTTGCGCTGCAGAACGTGCCGTACGAGGGCCTCCGCCTCTCCGGGTTGGAGGTCGAGGAAGTCGACGCGCCGATCGACGCGTTCGCGGCTGACGTCGGCCTGATCACGTGGGAATCTGCCGGTGAGGTCGTTCTCAGGGCCGACTATAACGCGGACCTGTTCTCCGACGGGTTGATTCAACGGATGCTCGGGCACTTCGCGGTTCTCGCGAAGGCGGTGGCCGAAGACCCCAGCGCGCGCCTGTCCCACCTGCCTCTGCTGACAGACGGAGAACGCCACGAATTGTTGGTCATGCGCAATGCAACGACCACCGACTTCCCGCTGCACCGGCGCATCGACGAGTTGTTCGAGGATCAGGTGGCGCAGCGCCCGGGCGCACTCGCCGTGATTGCCGACGATCGGAGGCTGAGCTATCACGAGCTGAATACCTATGCCGACCGGATCGCGCGGCGGCTTCGCGCGGTCGGAGTGGGTCGCGGCGACCGCGTGGCCCTGCTGCTCAAAGGATCGTGGATGTTCGTGGCCGCAGTCCTCGGAACGTACAAGGCCGGAGCCGCCTATGTGGCCGTCGATCCCGACCACGCTCCGGTCAGGCGACGTCTCGTGCTCCAGGATGCAGAACCGAAAGCCACGATCGTCGAGGGCGACTCACGCACGCTCGCGCCACCCGGTTGCGCCCTGGTCCTCGTCAGCGAACAGCTGGACGACGGGGACATCGCAATCGTTCCCGAGAACGATCGCGGGACCAGCGAGGATGTCGCGTGCGTGCTGTACACCTCCGGATCGACCGGCGTACCCAAAGGTGTGCTTACACCCCATCGATCGGTGGTGAACCACTCGTCCTGGATCGCACGTGCCTATGGGGTCGGTCACGCGGAGCGCGTGCTTCAAGCATCGCCGTTCTCGTTCGACGCCTCGATGTGGGAGCTCACCATGCCGCTCATCACGGGCGGAGCCGTCGTCATGGGGTCGCCACTCGGACGAATCGATCCGCCGGCGTTTCTCGCGTCAATCATCGAACACGGCATCACCTCGCTGCTGCTCGTGCCGGCTCAAATTCCATTTCTTCTCGATCGTCCTGAGCTCGACGCCTGCGTTTCCCTGCGTAACGTATTCGTCGGCGGCGAAGTGTTCCCGGCCCAACTTGCCGCGCGATTGGCTGCGCGCATTCCGGCTCGCATCCACAACATCTACGGGCCGACCGAAACGTGCGTCAACTCCACGATGTACGAATGGCAGTCGTCGGATGGAGAGAGCGGAACGGTGCCGATCGGCGCCCCAATTGCCAACACCGAAGTCTATGTCCTGGACGGGAGCAGTGCGCTCCTGCCCGCGGGCATTCCAGGGGAGCTGTACATCGGCGGATCCGGTTTGTCGCACGGCTACCTCCATGCGTCCGATCTCACGGCGCGCCGTTTCGTGGCCCATCCGTTCAAGCCGGGAGCCAGGTTGTATCGGACCGGCGATCGCGTGCGCTGGCGAGAAGATGGCCTGATCACCTTCCTCGGCCGGCTGGACGATCAGTTCAAGTTGCGGGGCATTCGGATCGAGTCGGGTGAGATCGAAGCTGCTTTGGTTGCGCATCCCGCAGTGGGGGCCGCCGCCGTGGTGGTGCGCGGGACGGGAGAGTCTGCTCGCCTGATTGCATTTCTGGTTCTTCGCCGTGGCTCTGACAGCCGTCCGGATGCGGCCGAACTCAGGGCCTTTCTTCGAGATCGCGTTCCCGAAGTCATGGTACCCGCGACCTGCCATTGGCTCGACAAGCTGCCGCTCAACACCCACGGCAAGGTAGATCGTACCGCCCTTCCCGACGTCGTCGATGAGCCCTCATCGACTCCGACGCCGCCGGTCGCGACGACGACCGAGGCCCGCCTGCGCACGCTCTGGCTTGAAATCCTGAATCGGCGCGACGTGGGACCCGAGTTGCACTTCTTCGACGCTGGCGGCAACTCACTCTTGGCCGTCCGACTGTTCGCGCGCATCGAAGACGAGTTCGGCGTCAGGCTGCGCATCTCCAAACTGTTCGAGGCACCGAGCATCCGCGCGCTGGCCCGAGTGATCGACTCGAGTACGCCCACCTCGTGGACTCCGCTCGTCCCGATTCGTCCCGACGGCACACGTCCGCCGCTCTACGTGGTGCATGGAATCGGCGGCGAGATCTTGGCGTTCGAGCCGCTCTCTCGCACGCTCCCCGTCGAGCAGCCCGTTTTTGGATTCGAATCCGACGTCTGGGACAGGCGCGACGTCGGCACGATACCCGACACCGCCGCCGACTATCTGCGGGTGCTCGTGGGCAGGCAGGCGGAGGGACCTTACTACCTCGCCGGCTACTCGTCGGGAGGGGCGCTGGCGTTTGAAATGGCTTGCCAGCTCGAGGCCGCGGGCCGACGGGTGGGTCTTCTGATTCTCATCGACGCGGGCGTCCCGCCACGGGTTTTGCATCGACAAACGAGACCGCCGATCCCAGCGGCACACTACTTTGATCACGTCCGCCATTGGGTCGTCGACGATCTGCTGGCGTCGCCGGCAGCCATGTGGTACGGCAGGGTCAAGAGCAAGTCTCGCATGATGCTCGCAGTGGCCCGAGCTCGCTTCGTGGGCAGCCGTGAGGCCGCGATGATCGCCGAGGCGGCGAATGCTCGCGACCGGCTGGGACTGTGGCGGTACCCACGCGAGTACGACCGTCACCTCGAAACACGGTGGCAAGAATTAGCGCGTTACGAGCCGGGACGCTTTTCGGGACGCGCGATCGTGATCCGCTCGCGTACCGGTCGCCTGATGCGCCCACGCCGTGAGCTGACCGGTTGGGAGCCGCTGATCACGGGGGGCATCGAACAGCACACGATTCGAGGGTCGCACGACAACATCCTGCGGGAACCACGCGTGCGCGAACTCGCCAACGTCGTCGCCGTGGCAATCGCGCGCTCGGCGACGTCAGCCCTTCCTGCCAAGCGCGTTTGATCCGCCGCTCTCGATTTCGTCGAGCAGCGTGACGAGCTCGGCTTCCTCGAATGACAGTTGCTCCCCATGCTGCTGCGCGACTGTGGCGGCAAGAAACGCGACGGTCGGGGACGCGAGGAAGTTTTTCAAGGCAATCTCGACGGTGAAGCGTTGTTGCACTCGCGTGAGCACGCGCATCGCTCGCAACGAGTCGCCACCTGAGATCAAGAAATCGTCGTGGAGACCAAATCGCTGGTGGCCGAGGACCTCGTGCCAGATGGCGGCAACCTGCTGTTCGAAGGCGGAGCCCTCAGCCGCTGCCCCCGGGGACTCCGTCGTCGGAGGGTCCTCGGCCAGAGCCGGCAACCGGGCACGATCCAGCTTGCCGCTCGGACCCAGCGGAAGGGCATCGACGAGGACGAATCGATGGGGGACACTGCCGACCGGGAGATGCGCCGTGGCAAACGCCCGCAGGGACTTCTCGTCGACACCATCGCGATCGGCAACGACGAGAGCGACGAGCGTTGCTTCGTCTCCTCTGGTGCCTCTGACGAAGACGGCCACCTGACGTACGCCAGGTGCGTCCGAGAGCATGGTCTCGATGCCTTCGAGCTCGACTCGGAAGCCACGAATCTTGACCCTTGAATCGCGCCGGCCCAGATGAACGAGCACGCCATCCGGACGCATGTAAGCGAGATCCCCCGTTCTCAGGCGCCTCGCGGTCTCGTTTCCGGGAACCGGTTGAAAGACGGAGGCGGAGCGTTCTGGCTCGCGCCAGTATCCGTTGGCGACGATCGATCCCTCGACCACGATCTCCCCGGTTTCGCCGCACGGGACTTCGGCTCCGTCCTCTTTGATGAGGCGCACGGAACAGCCCGGGAGGGCGCGGCCAATCGGTACGCTGTCGCCCTCGACCTCGGCTGCAGAAGTGAGCAGGTGCAACGTGATGGTGCTCGCCTCGGAACACGAGTACGCGTTGACAAACACCGCCTGGGGCGTGCAGTGACGTTTGAACAAGGCAAAGTCGGTCGGCGTCACGCGTTCGCCGCCGAGACGCAGCAGCCGAACCGATTCCAGTCGGTCAGAAGGCCTCAGACCGGCGGCGAAGGTTCGAAAGATAGTGGCCGAACACGCGAAGATCGTCGCCTGCTCGCTGTTGAGCCACTCGAGCAACCCAGCAATGCCATGGTTGCGGACGCGTGCGGGGAGCAGCGTCCCACCAGTCAGCAGCGCGCGCCACACCGTTGACAAACCATGACCGGTGCCCAGGGAGGGCAGCAGCGTGTGCCGATCGGTTGCGCGGAAATCGAGCGCTGCCGCAGCGGCGTCTGCACGTGCACAGACCTGACGGTGCGTAATCACGACACCCTTGGGCTCGCCCGAGCTGCCTGACGTGTAGCAGATGTACGCGGGCGCATCCGCGGAGACGAGCACCAGCGATGCGTCGTCAAGGCTGCCGCGTTCGGGAATCGCGATGGAGACCGCCTCTGGCGCCAACTCTCGAGCGAGCTCGATCTGAGGGCCGCACGCAAGAATCACTCTCGGCTGACAGTGCTCGACGATCTGCCTCACGCGAAAGGCGGGCTGGTGCGCTTCCACGGGGACAGCCACACCGCCAAGAGTGACGACGCCGAGAATCGCCGCCGTCTCCGCAACTGGATCGTCTGCCAGCAGCACGACGCACACGCCGGCCGTGCCGTCCTCTGCGACGCCAAGCCTGGCAACCACGGCGCGCGCGCGTGCGGCGACATCGGCATAGGTGAACGATGCCCTGTCGTGGCGAAATGCGAGTGCCGTCGGCGTTCGCAGCAGAATCGACTCGAAGCGGCGATGGATGGTCGCTTCCTCAGGCATCTGGCTGGACATCGCGTATGGTCAAAACCGGGAAGTCACACTATACGAGAAAGGACTGGGCAATTCTGTGTAGCGTCTGTGGAGCTGCCGCGGGGGACGCCTTCTGGGTCGCCACTCAATCTTCCGGCTAAAGCCGGAAGCCACGAATTCGAAAATAATATCGGGTGGCTTCCGCCTTCAGGCGGAAGTTCGGCGCACTAGACTCGTGATCAGCGCGAGTCGACCTGTTCGATCAGCCACGCTTCATCGACCTTGCGAAGGCTGAACCGCCACTCCCGCGGCTCGTAGTGCGGGCTGCGATTGCCGACCTTCGGGACGTACCTCGTACGCCCCGCGCACGACGCCGTCGCACGCGCGCCGGTGACGTCGATGTCGCATCGATTGAACTCAAAAGCCTGTTCTTCGAGGCGATCGAAGGCGCGGCCGAGCGCTCGGGCGTCCACGGAGGGCCAGACGGCCTTGGCGGCCCCGCTGTCCAACACGCTGAACGCGTTGCGGTATTGACCGAGCACCTGCTGAATCGCTCGCGTATCCACGGCCTCCGCGGGGGCCGCTGGCGCTGTCTCAGCCAGCGGCGCCGGGCGCGGCGGTGTCGCGGGGAGCGGTGCTGAGGGAGAAGGAGTCGTCGCTGGTGGAGGAGTCGTCGCGACGCGCACCGGCTCGCTCGACGCGAGATTCGGGGGATCTGCCGGCACCGGCGGGCTGACCGCAGGCACCACGACAGGCGGCACCACGGCAGGCCGACTCGAGGCCGCGACGGCGACCGCCGGTGGTCGAGTGCTGGGTTCTGGACGACGGCTCCCCGCGTCGCCGCCTCTGGAGATCGATTGCTGTGGCGATGGTTCCACGTCATCGGCGGCTTCCGATTCCGGCGGCGTGAACGCGCGCACGGCGTCGATGGGAGCCGCCAGCGTGGCGAGTTCGTCAAGTGCCGGTTGCGACAACGTCACGACAGCGTTCTCGGGTGGCGGCGTGCCGCCCCCCGTCACTAGGTCTTGCCGTGGCAATGCGACGACGACGAGCGTTATGGTGGCGAGCAGGCCAATCGCGACGTGAGGAGCAAATCGATCCCACGAGTCCTTGAACCGATGGCGGTGTTCGTGGGGGATGATGGTGGCCGTCGCGAGTGGCGCCAGCTCGACCTCGTGAGACGTTTCGTCGCCAACGGGAGCGAGATCCAACACGCGAACTGATTCGGCAGGCTCCACGCTGTCCGCATCGGACGAAGGTTGCTCAGCCGCTCCGTCGCCGAGAGGAAGATCCAACACGCGGGTTGATGCGGCAAGCCCTACGCCGTCTGCATCGGACGTAGGTTGCTCAGCCTCGAAGACCGTCAGTGGATCACGATGCTTTTTTCGTCGTTTCTTCTTCGCGGGCAGGGACGCTTCCGCCTTGAACCCGTCGAGGACGTCGTCGTGCTTGGCCTTGGCGTGCTTGGCGCTGGATCGAGAAGTCCGCTTCATCTCATTGCCCGAACGAATAGTCGAACGTCACGGTGGGAACCCACGAGGCGTTCAAGCCGGCGCTGGTGAGCGGGCGCAAGACATTGGCGCTGACCAGCCAGGTGCCGCCGACGTTCCATTTGAAACCCACCACCGCGAAGACTCGGTCGCTGGCCTCGTCGACGCTCGACAAGCGGATCGTATCCACCCCGGCGAGTCGTGGGTGCGACGACACAATCTCCGTGAGTTGCGCGAACGACGCGTGGCGTCGTCCGAGGATCTCGCCAACCAGGGTCAGTTGTGGCACGGTGACAAGAGTCACGGCCGTTCCATAGTCAAGGGCATTGGTCAACCCGAGAAACGTGTACCCGATGTTCCCGTGCAGGCCGAAGCGGTCGCGCTCGAGGGAGCCCATGAAGCTCGGTTTGACGCTCGCTTCCCCGGCGCCGAGCAGGTTTTCTTCGTCCCCGGTCGGCAGCCTGATTTCACCGCCGAGCGCGATACCACTGCCGCCACTCCGCATGACGTTGTACTTGCCTCGGACGACGAGGTCACCAATCCCGGACGCCGACGCGGAGGCTATCGCCTGAGTGAATTGCTGGCCGCGATAGGTGTCGACTCGTTCGCCGTTCAGC
The DNA here is from genome assembly GCA_963802675.1 of uncultured Acidobacteriota bacterium. Classification (GTDB taxonomy): domain Bacteria; phylum Acidobacteriota; class Vicinamibacteria; order Vicinamibacterales; family UBA2999; genus JACCSI01. The sequence continues at coordinate 35,856 of CAWDJL010000007.1, read as the reverse complement.
GAGAGCCTCACGAACGGTAGCGCCGCACTCAGATCGAAGCGGTCGGTGACGCCGAAATTGCTCTGCAGAATCACGGTGTTCGCGTCGAGCCGCAATGAAAGCGTTTCGACATCGAAGGGCTGCGGTTCGGTGCGCAGCTTTCCGGCGATCGCCACCAACGTGCCATCGCGCAAATTGCGACCGTCGATCGTGTCGAACGTCGCGCGCTGGTAGCTCAGCCCGAACGAGAACTGTCCCACGCCCGCGGTCAACGAACGTTCGGTGAAGAACGGCCCGAAACTATCGCTCGACAACACGACGGTGCCCAGGGTGCGATCGAGCCGGTACGTAAACCCACCGGCCGACGAGCTGATCGGCAAGGTACCCAACTCGGCCAGCAGAAAGTCCGAAAAGGTATCGCGCGTTGCGGCCGCCGCGAGTTCGTCCTGCGTGAAGTCTCCGGTGGGAATTGAGCGGTTGGTCAGGAGAAACGAGAGCACCTCGGTGACCGATTGCTGCGCTCCTGCGGGGCGAGCGGCAAACGTTACCGCCGCGATGGCGGAAAGCGCGATCACGCAGAACCGAACGCCGTTGTTCATCGCCTGTCGCTCACTCGTCGTCCTCTTCTTGCGTCACGGTGAACGTTCGGCCCGCAATGATCAGCGTTCCGGTTCGTTCGTTCCCGTGATTGCGGTCGACATGGTATCGCACGGTCCCATCGCCGACGCCACTCTGGCCAGACGTGATCGTGATCCAAGACACCTGGCTCGTCGCGGTCCATGCGCAACCAGCGGTGGTCTCCACGTCCACGTTGCCGTTTCCACCCTCTTCTTCAAACGTCTCGGCTGTTTCGCGAAAGGTTGAAGTTGCACACGAGGCGTTCCTGCGACACCGTGAACGTTCGCCCAGCAATCGTCAGCGTGCCGGTTCGTGTAGAGCTTCCGGTGTTGGGAGCCACGTTGAAATTGACGTTCCCATTTCCGCTTCCGCTCGCACCGGAGGTCACGGTGATCCATGACGCGTTGCTGGTGGCGGTCCATGCGCAGCCCGAGGTGGTCGAGACGTGGACCTGAGTACCCGCTCCGCCATTCGCGCCGATCGACTGATTGTTTGGATCGATCTGATAGGCGCATGCCGCGTCTTGGGTGACCGTGAACGTCGAGCCGGCGATCGTTATAGTGCCAGTGCGCGACCCGCCGCTGTTGGCCGCCACGCTGAAGCCGACTGTCCCATTGCCACTACCGGATGACCCCGACGTGATCGTGATCCAGGACGCGTTGCTGACCGCCGTCCAGGGGCAGCCTCCTGCCGAAGACACCGCAACGGTTCCAGTGCCGGCCGCGGGACCCAGGGATTGACTCGACGGCTTGATCGAGTAGGAACAAGCCGGAGGGGGTGGTGCCGCCTGGTTCACCGTGAACGTCTGTCCCGCAATGGTCAGTGTGCCGCTCCGTGCGCCGCCCGAGTTGGCGGCCACGTTGAAACCAACGGTGGCGTTGCCGCTTCCGCTCGTGGCGGATGTCAGCGTGATCCAAGACGTGTTACTCGCAGCCGTCCACGTACAGCCATTCGCCGCCGACAGCGCGGTTGTCCCTGTGCCCCCGCCGGCGCCGATCGACTGGCTCGTCGGATTGATCCCATACGAACAGGGGGTGGCGGCCGCTGCCGCCTGGTTCACCGTGAACGTCTGTCCGCCAATGGTGAGCGTGCCGCTCCGTGCGCCGCCCGAGTTGGCGGCCACGCTGAAATTGACGGTCGCGTTGCCGCTTCCGCTCGTGGCGGATGTCAGCGTGATCCAAGATGCGTTACTCGCAGCCGTCCAGGCGCAGCCATTCCCGCCGTCAGCGCGATTGTCCCCGTGCCCCCGCCGGCGCCGATCGATTGACTCGTCGGATTGATCGCAGTACACGGAGTAGGCCCTGGCGGTGGCGGTGGCGGGTGGCGGTTTTCGGCGGTGCCGGTGGCGCTCCCGACTGAGTCACGGTAAAGATCTGTCCGCCGATCGTCAGCGTGCCGCTCCGTTCGCCGCCCGAGTTGGCGGCTACGCTGAAAGTGATGGTCGCGATGCCGTTTCCGCCGGGGGCGGATGTCAGCGTGATCCAGGGTGCATTGCTGGCGGCGGTCCAGGCGCACGTCGCCGCCGTGTTGAGTGTGACGCTGCCGGGGCCGCCGGTTGCCGGAAGCGTCGCCGCGCTCGCCGTAAGCAAGTAGGTACAGCCTGGTGTCGGTGCGCCATTGGCCTGGCTCACGACGCTCTGCTGACCGGCAACGACGAGTGAGCCGCTCCTCGCTGCGCCGGCGTTTGTGGCAACGTCGAATCTCAGGCTCCCGGTGCCATTTCCGGTTGCTCCCGAAACGATCGAAATCCAGCTGGCCTCGCTGGCGGCAGTCCAGGCGCAACCCGTCGGTGCACTGACTCTGATCTCGCCGCCGCCTCCACTCGAAGCGAAGGTGTGGCTAGTGGGGGAGACGTCGAATCGGCATGCCGCCGCTTCCTGCTGCAGTCGGATGCGGTTGTCGTTGATGACGATGTCGCCGGCACGCGCGGAGGCAACCTGGTTTTCACCAACCTTGAACTGCACCTGGCCGTTGCCCTGACCCGATGTCGGTGTCAATTCGGAGATCCAATTCATCTCCGCCGTCACCGACCAGGCACACTCGGGTTGAGTCGCGACAGTGATCGTTCCTGACCCGCCACTCGCACCAATCGAATTCAACGACGTGGTCAACGTGACCTGACACTTGACGGGGCTCGGGCCGGTGGCCGTTGTCGAGGATGTTCGTGCCGCACGCGACGGTCGCGATCGCGAGAGCAGCAACGATGCATCGGACGTCGAAGCGACGCAAAGCGCCGATGCTCGTTGCCTGCGTGAGGTGCGTGAACGGGGTCATGGGGGGCCGCTCGACCGAGTCGAAGATGTCGATACTGCTGCGGCGCTCAATCGGCGTCAAGAGGATATCGAGTCCCTGTCTGGCGTTTGCTGAGCTGCCAACAAACGCCGTGCAGATTGCCAGCTTCTGTGGTAAGGCATCATCGGCCCACCTTGAAGACGCTTCTGGTTCTCAGGCACGCCAAGTCGAGCTGGAAGGACACAGGACTCGAGGACCACGAGCGGCCGCTGAATCAGCGCGGCCAGCGAGATGCGCCCGGGATGGGACGGCTGATACGTGAGCGCGGACTAATCCCTGACCTGATCATCAGCTCCGACGCAGTCCGCGCGCGGCTGACCGCCGCCGCGGTGGCCGAAACAGCCCAATATGCGGGCGAGATCCGCCTGGAGCCGCGGCTTTACGGCGCCAGCGTGGACGAGATCCTGAGCGTACTTCGTACGGTGGAGGGCAGGAACGCCAAGACGGTGATGATCGTCGGACACAATCCCGGCCTGGAAGAAATCGTGGCGCTGATGACCGGCGAGCCGCACGACTTTCCGACGGCCGCGCTCGCCCAGATAGCCCTGCCGATCGATCGGTGGCGCGATCTCAGCGATTCAACGCGGGGAAAGCTACTGGGCCTGTGGCGACCGAAGGAACTGAAATAAGGCAAGCCCCCTAAGGGTGTAGGTACCTGCTACTGTGTAGCAATGCACTACGGAAGGCCAATTGTCAGTCGACTCTCAAGCGAACATCGCGCTGAGCACATCAGTGTCGGAAAACTCGCGGACGTCGCCCTTTCTGAACTCCTGGCAGGATTTGAGTGCGGAGAGGTCGATTCGGAACCGTAGCGCCTTACTCCCGGTCTCCAGTTGTGCCGGCGCACTCCGCCGACAGGAGATACCGCCGTCGTCCAAACCTTCGGCCAAGCGCGATGACGTAGTAGCGGATGCGGCGCGCGGCGGGTTCGATCAGCACGCCGTCGAGTTCGCCGACGTCTTTGCCGTCGACCGTTTGCACGTCCAGGTGGCCGAGCGCCCCTGCCGGACCGTCGACGTTGGCGGCGTTCAGATAGCACAGGTGGGTGCCGATCGGGCCTTTCTAGGGAGCCAGTCATCACGCCTCCGTTGCTCCCCGCACAAGCAAACTCAACGCCAACATCCAACCGGAGCGGCGCGGCGAGTCCGTTTCCACCGTACCTCACAGAGCCACTCCCAGCTTGGGTCCCCACATCAAAAAACCATGGAAAACGCGGCATTGTTCTTTTGGGAAATATAGGGAAAAATCTGTGTGCAACCGTCTAAAGGTTCTGTTAGGCTGCATAGTCGCTATTGCACAGCTTGCATACTCGGCTTCGCAGCCTGGCGTGAACCTGAGCCAGTTCTATTGTGGAGCCACAGAACGACCAACCCGTGAGGTCTAGATAATGAAGCGCCACGCTCCCCACAACAGTTCGTCGCGAACCGCATGCGCGCACCAAAGCCGCGCCGTCAATTCTGGTTCGCCGTAAAACGAGTACTCGCCGCGTTACTCGTCGTCGGCCTCGCTCTGCTGGTTGACGCAGACCCGCGGAGGGGCAATCCAGGATGTTCCCGGTCCCGTTGCCTTACGAGCGCGGGTTTCTCATAACCGGCAACTACCGCGTGGGCGGGGTGGACTTCACGGCGGACTCAGTCCCCCCGACGGATGGCTTCGCGACGGGGCAAATCCTGTTCAATACGAACAACGCCGTGCCGGCCGGCTCGGAAATCGTCGCGGCATTTTTGTATTGGGAGGCGATCTACGCGACCTGGCGAAAAGCCGACAGAGGGCGTCGAGTTCCGCGGTCACGTCATTGACCCCGGCGCGCAATGGGACGCTGGCCCTGGCCACCCCGGTAGCCTCGTACTCACCGGGCCCAACGCCGATACGAACCCCGTACCTGGTTTGGCATGGGCAACCATCGAAACGCTGCCGAACGCCACTCCCCGTGCTGGGGTGCCGCCGGCGGGCCCTACCGCACGGCTGACGACGTTCAAGTTCGATGTGCTGCATCTGCTGCCGAAGCTCCTCGACGCGAACAACCACTGGACGGGAAGACGCCTCGTCAACGATGCGGATCTCACGTCGAACGTTGACGAAAACGGCGCTGGCTTACGGCCTCCATACGGTCAGGCTTCCGGAATCCACCGCAGTTCGGAGCGCCGGTGCCGCCCTCGTTGTCGTCTACCGCAACCCCAGCGAGCCGCTGACGAAGGTCGTGATGTACGACGGCGCCTCCACTCATTTCGATTTCAGTGATGGTGTGACGCTGGCGCAGCCGCTCATGGGATTCTTCCAGCACACCGGCAACGCCGGGCAGTTGACTCATCTCGTCGGCACCGGTGGCGATATCGAACCCGGCGGTAACCAAACGGAGCAGCTGTTTTTCAACGGGACGAACGTTGGTCCGATCAACCCCTTTCCGCACAGCCCGATCTCCGACCGCTCGTGGGCGTTTCCGACGTTCCAGAACTTGCCCATGAACGGCGTGACCTCCGCGAATGGCTACGGCAGGAGAGCGACAACCACGGTCACGTATCAGCGCCGACACCCCGAAGATTGCGCCACTTGGAGCGCAATCATTTTCAGTACCCCGGTACTGGATGTCGATCAAGACGGCTTGCCTGATGCACTCGAGGCCAGCAGCAACTCGCCGGGCGGCGCGCCGTGGCGGAATCCCGATGGACCAGACCCGGATGTCCGATTCTTTCGGCCAAACCTTGCCGAACACGCTGCTCCCCGACATCAACGCGATGGGTGCCCGCCCGGGCCGCAAGGACATATTGGTCGAAGTCAACGCGCTGTATACACCAGGACACCGCGACGCCATACGGGCACACCACGCGCCCTACGACAGCGCCAAAGATATTGATTTCGTCGACCTTCCGGCGCACACCCACATGCCGTTCCCAGAGGCCCTGAAAATGGTAGGTGATGCCTTTCTTGCCAAAGGCATCCACGTGCATTTCGATGTGGGCCCGGATCTCGCGGCCGGCTACGCTGCCGACATTGCAGCGATTGCTGCCCTGCAGGGCACGCCGCTGCCCACCGATCCTGCAGGACGAATACATCGTCACAAGCGAACTCGCTCAGCCTGACTTGGCGGCGCGCGGCGGCGAAACGTTGCTCGAGCCGACCTGCACCCCGAGCGAGGACGACGACCCGTGCCATTTCCAGCATTTTCCCGGCACGGTCGGCTATAAGTTGGGGCTGGAGCTGATTCGGAATGCCCCCGTGAAAGACGACGGGAGCGAGCTGACTTCCAGTGACTGACGCCGACGACTGGGACGCTGCGCAAGGCGAGTCGACGACAAAACGGCGACGATTCGATGCTCTGCGCGCACCGTTCGTGCGACTACGGGCTGTATGCGCACGCGCGTGGCAGGCCGAAATTCGCTTCCGTGTTTGAAAAACGGATCCCAACCGGATACCCGGGTGGCAGCGCCCCCTGCGCGCCATACCAGGACAATCCTGCGTTCGTCGCGTTGGACTATCACGTGCCGACGGGCTCCTCGGGTATCGGCGAGCTGCCTGGCGGCAATTTCATGGTCACCTTGGGCCTGTGGGACGCGTTGACCGGACGCGGCACCACCTACAGTCAGGGGGCAACGACCTTTCACGAGCTCGGTCACAACCTGAACTTGTGGCACGGTGGCGTTCCGGCAATCCTCGGGCAAAAGAAAGTCGGGCTTGGCGCGCCGGGCACGGCGACATTCGTCGAGCCCAACTGCAAGCCGAATCACCAGTCGACGATGAGCTACATGTTCCAGGTGCATGGGCTCGCCACCGCCACCGGCGCTGCAGTACTCGACTATTCCGACACGTTGCTGGGAAACCTCAACGAAGCCACTGGCCTCGCTGATGGGAAATTCAGCGTCATTCCTAAATATCGACCCTCCTGGTTTGCGCCGGCAAACAGCACTCTCGCCACAACGCTGGGAGCGTCAGCCGCGACGAGGCTCTGTAACGGCGTGAAATTCAATGAGCTCGACCCACCGAGCCCACCGACGCCGGCGATGGCTCGCGTCTGGGTTTCGTCACCATCCACGTCAAATCCTCCGGACTGGGACGTGCCGATCAACTGGAATGGCGATGGTGATGTGTCGGATACAGGCACCAATCTGAATGTCAACTTCGACGGCGTGTTCGGCAGCACCCAGACGTTGGGAGTGCTTAACCAGGTGAACGATTGGGCCAACATCCGGCTCGATCAGATTGGCGCCGGCTAGCAACGTCGTGGTCCGCCGGCTGGAAGGCGGCCCCGAGTGACCCGCTTGGTGTTTCGACGTTGACTTCAGGCGATACGCTCGGCGGCGACACCCTCGGCGGCGACACCCTGGGCGGCGACACCCTTGGCGGCGACGCTCGGTGGCGACACGCCTCGGCGGCGACACGCTCGGCGGCGACACGCCTCGGCGGCGACAGCCTCGGCGGCGACACGCTCGGCGGCGACACGCTCGGCGGCGACAGCTCGGCGGCGACAGCTCGGCGGTGACACGCTCGGCGGCGACTACGCTCGGCGGCGATACGCTCGGCGGGAGCGAGCTCGACAAGTTTACTGCGAGGGATGGTCTGGGCCGCGGTGACACCAGAGCGTTCCAAGCATGCCGTCTCGGTGGCTCGGGGCCAGACGGTTGCACCGGGCCGTGGTTCGACGGGACCGAGTTCCAGAGTCCAACCCTCCCCGGGCGATCCGAGTACCTCAAGATCTACGTGACGTGGTTCGGGCCAACCTCGGAGCCGACCTTCACGTTCCAATTGACCGCGAGCGGTGGAGGCACCCCCGTCGTCATTACCCTCAATCCAGAGGACATACACAGGCAGCCTGGTGACCTTTTCAGCGCTATTGTGACCGATCACGGTCAACTTCCTGCAAACGCAACCCTGACGTTCTCCGTGAACGCGAAGCTCGATGACCTGGTAGACGGCCCCGTCTCGGCGCCGTCGACCGGGGTGCCACCGGCGACGCTCTACCTGCATGGCAATGGGATTCCACCCCTTCCCGGGACCCTCTTCCTGAACGACGAGGCCCCGACGGTTCCCCAAAACCAGAGCAAACGAATGGACTCACCTCCAATCAACTTCAACGGCGGCAATCTGTGGAAGGTAGTGGGCACGCCGTTGACTCTTGGCGGGGACATGATTCCAGCCGCTGTTTACGTCTACGCGCGGTCTGAAGAATAGCGACGACACCAACACCGCGTTCGATTCTCCAGGTACTGAATGCCGCGGCGCCTGCAAATCGGCTTGCAGCGATGTATCAAAGGCCTCAGAAACGGGGTCAACCTAGCCAAGCTGATCACTCTGGAGAATCTTGCACTCGGCGAAGGTGGCGCTCTGAGCATCACTCTCGAAACTCGAATTGGCACCAACCCGAATGGCTCGCGATGTTCGGGACCCGACGCCAGCCACAGCAACGCGACCGGCCTGCGTGTCTGGTTCGACTCGACGACGCGCGCTTCCAAGGTCGTCGTGACGCATTAGCCTCGAGGGCCGAGGGCGAGTGATAAACTCGCCTTCCGCCGACAAGCAAACGCAGGGCGAGCGTGCTCGCCCTGCCGTTTGCTGCATCGCCTACGAATCGAAGTCAGGAGTAATGTCATGCGGTTCCTGAACAGCGACCGGCACGATTACCGGCCGCATCGTTGACGATCAGAATCTCCCTGTTCGTTCAGACGGCTATCACGTCTGAGAACGGCGATTACGTCGTCCCCCTGCTGCCGCCCGGCACCTACACCGTCAAAGTCGAGCTCAGTGGTTTCCAGACGCAGGAGCGGACCGTCACGGTTGCGGCCACTCAGACACTGCCGCTGAATATCACTCTTGGGCCGGCGGGGGTGGCCGAGAACGTCGTCGTGGTCGGCCAGGCTGCAGACGTCCTGACGCCACCGCAGGTCGCGACCAACTTCAAACAGGAGGTTGTGGCGACGTTGCCGACCAATCGCGATATCAACGCGACGTTGCTGATGGCGCCGGCGGTTCATCCAACCGGTCCATCAGGCGCCTACTCGATAGCCGGCGCCCTGTCGGACGAGTCGCTCTTCATGGTCAACGGCGTCACCGCGAATGAGAACATGCGTGGCCAGGCAAACCAGAGGCCAACATCCAACCGGAGCGTCACGACGAGTCATTCCACCGTTCGTGCAGAGTCAGTCCCAGCTTGGTCTCCATGAAAAAACCACGTAAAACCGGCATGTTCTTTTGGGAAATAAGGGAAAAATCTGTGTGCAAACGTGTTACGCTGCATCGTCGATATTGCACAGCTTGCATCTCGGCTTCGCAGCTTGCGTGAACCTGCGCCACTTCTATTGCGGAGCCACAGAACGACCAACCCGTGAGGTCTAGATAATGAAGCGCCACGCTCCCCACAACAGTTTTCGGACTACCCAGGCGCGCACCAAAGCCGCGCCGCGTAAAAGTAAAAAGAGCACTGTCGCGCTACTCGCCGTCGGCCTCGCTCTGCTGGTGACGCAGACCCGCGGAGGGGCAGCCCCAGGAGATGCGTTGCCGTACGAGCGCGGGTTTCTCATAACCGGCAACTACGTCGTGGGTGGTGTCGACTTCACGCCGCAACAAAATCCCGCCGACAGCAATGGCTTCTCGACGGGGTCCATCCGGTTCAACCCGAACCCAGCAATCAACAACACGAACCCAGGAATCGACAACACAGTGCCAGCCGGCTCCGAAATTGTCGGCGCGTATCTGTACCTGGGAGGCAATCTACATTCCTGGCGCAACACCGACGCAAGGCGTCGAGTTCCGCGGGAACCTCATCGATCCCGGGGCGCAATGGGGCACCGGCCCGGTGGTCAACAACAACCCTAACGACCTTGTACCCGTCGGCCCCACCGCTGACTCGAACCCCGTCCCTGGGTTGGAGTGGGCAACCCTTGCCACGCTGTCGGACAACGGCGCCCCGTGCTGGGGTGCTGCCGGCCAGGCGGGGGCACGGCTGACGATGTTCAAGTTCGACATCCTGCATCTGCTGCCGAAGCTCCTTGACGGGGATAACAACTGGACAGGAAGACGCCTCGTCAACGACGCGGAGCTCACTTCGAACTTTGCCGAAAATGGCCAGGCTTACGGCTTACATACCGTTAGGCTGCCCGAGGGAACCGGTGACCAGGCGGTTCAGAGCGCCGGTGCCGCGCTCGTGGTGATCTACCGCAACCCCAGCGAACCGCTGACCAAGATCGTCATGTACGACGGCGCCCACCCTGGCGCGACCATGACGCAGACGCTGCGGGGATTCTTCCAGCACACCGGCACTAATGTCGGTCGGTTGACTCACCTTGTCGGCACCGGTGGCAATAACCAAACGGAGCTACTGTTTTTCAACGGGTCGAACAAACAGGCGATCATCGCGACCAATTCGTTCCCGCAGACAAGCCCGTCGTCCGACCGCTCATGGGCGTTCCCGACTTACAAGAACTTGTCAATGAACAACACGGGCTCCGCGGCGGGGTTCGGCGGTAGCGCGACAACGACGGTCAACTATCAGAACGCGAACCCCAAGCACTGCTCCACCTGGGGCGCGGTTATCTTCAGCACGCCGGGTCCTCGATAACGACTACGGCAACGGCAAGGGTGACGGCCTGCCCGATGCGCTCGAGGCCAGCAGCACGTCGGGCGGTTATCCGTGGCGGAACCCTGATGGCCCAGACCCGACCCCTAGTGACCCTAATGCTCAGTCGTTCCCGAACACGCTTCTCCCCGACCTCTTTGCAATGGGTGCCCGCCTAGGCCGCCCCGATATCTTGGTCGAAGTCAATGCGTTGTACACGAACGGCCCGACGCAGTATGGCCACGCCACGGAAGCGCCCTACGACAGTGCGAACGGTATTCCGTCCGCCACGATCTCGGCGCACGACCATTTGCCGTTCCCAGAGGCGCTGAAAATGGTCGGTGATGCCTTTCTGGCCAAGGGTATCCACGTGCATTTCGATGTCGGCCCGGGTCTCGCGGCTGGTTATGCCGCCGACATTGCAGCGCTCGCAAGCATACAAGGCACGCCGCTGCCCACAGATCCGCCGGACGAATACATCGTCGCCAGCGGTGCGCGGGGCGGGGAATTGCTTCGCGAACCAGAATGCTTTATCGATCCCGTCACAAACGCTCCAACGCCATGGTGCTCGAGCCACTTCCGTTATTTCCCCGGCACGGTGGGCTACAAGCTCGGGCTCGAGCTGATTCGGAACGCACCCGTCAAACCCAATGGCGATGAGCTGATTGGTCCTACCGACGTGACCGCTTGGGAGGCTCCTGGATCGCCGCGCCGTCGGCGATTCGATGCACTGCGCGCGTCGCTCGTGCATTACTCGCTCTACGCGCATGCTCGTGGAAGGCCCAAGTCTCTTCCCTGTGTGAAAAACGGAATCCCCACGGATTACCCTGGTGTCGGCAATTCGTGCTCGCCATTGCAGGCGAATAATGCGTTCGTCGCGGTGGATTATCACGTTCCGACGAGCTCCTCGGGTGTCGGCGACTTGCCTGGCGGCAATTTCATGGTCACCTTGGGGCTGTGGGACGCGCTGAACGGAGTCGGCACCATCTACAATCAGGCGGCAACGACCTTTCACGAGCTCGGACACAACCTGAATTTGTGGCACGGCGGAGTTCCGGCACTTTTCGGTAAAAGGGCGCAGGGGGCGACCCCGTCCGGCGACGTGACGTATGTCGAGCCCAACTGCAAGCCGAATTACCAGTCGACGATGAGCTATATGTTCCAGGGGCACGGGCTCATCACGACTACCGGCGCGGCGGTGCTCGACTATTCCGACCAGTTGCTGGGGAACCTCGATGAAACAGCTCTGAATGATGGCGCATTCATCAATGCAGTGCCGAAATATCGACCCACTTGGTTTGCGCCGGCAGGCAGCACTCTCGCTGGAACGCTAGGCGTGTTGCCTGCGACCCGGCTTTGTAATGGCGTGAAGTTCCAGGAGCTCATTCCTCCACGCGGTCTCCGTCGCCGGCAATGGCTCGCGTATGGGTCCAGACTCCTGTTAACAACACCTGGAACGTCGCAATCGACTGGCACGGCGATGGCGTCGGGGAACCCGACCCCGATGACTCCAACGTCAACTTCGACGGCTTGTTCCGCGGCGGACAAGTTTTCAGCGACGCCCCCGATGTCCTCTTCCAGGCAAACGATTGGGCCCCAACCAGCATTCGACTCGATCAGATTCGGCGCCGGCAGCAACGTCGTCGTTCGCCGCCTGGAAGGCGGCCCCGAGAACGAGGGTATTCCGACATTGGTTTCAGGCGATACCCTCGGCGGTGACACCCTCGGTGGCGACACCCTCGGTGGCGACACGCTCGGCGGTGACACCCTGGGTGGGGACACGCTCGGCGGCGACACGCTGGGTGGCGACACGCTGGGTGGCGACACCCTGGGTGGGGACACGCTCGGCGGCGACACGCTCGGCGGCGACACGCTTGGCGGCGACACGCTCGGCGGCGACACGCTCGGCGGCGACACGCTCGGCGGCGGCGAGCTCGACTCGTCGACTGTGAGGGGTATAGGCCGCGGCGACCCAAGGGCGTTCGACGCGTGCATTCTCGGTGGCACGTCGCAGCAAGACGGCTGCACCGGCGCGTGGTTTGACAACACCGGGACCAAACACAATGCGCAACCCCCGGCGGGCGACGGGTTCTACCACAAGATTCTCTTGACGTGGTTCGAGCCAACCTCCGAGCCGGTTGATTTCTACACTGTGACTCGGACCGGTCGAAACGTGCCCACCACGTTTACGCTGCAGCCTGAGGATCTGACTACGGTTGGCGGCCGTGTCAGCTGGGTTGTCACCGATCCGGCTCCCAATCAACTTCCCGATCACGTCAACTTTACGTTCACCTTGGTGCCGACGCTCGACGACGATGGGCTCGGCACTGAATACGAGACGACGATCGCCGCAGTGAACGACTGGCCGCTGGCAGTCGATCGGTCTGTACAACACGCCGCGGGGAACGCCACTCGTTGTGCCGGTCGCCTCGGGGCTGCTCCGCAACGACACCACGGATTCGGACAGCCCGCCGGCGTTGCGGTTCGCGTCAATCGAGACGCCGCCGCCATCCGGGCCGGGTGGGGGCACGTTGACCGCCTTTAACCCGGACGGCTCGTTTACTTTCACGCCACACCCCAACACGAGAAATGTTGATGTCGTGTTCTTCTTCAGAGTGAGCAATGGCAACTGGACGAGCGGCGGCCCGTTGAACGACAACCTCAATCCGGTCGCCGACAAGATCGGCAAGGTCACAATCAGGGTGCAGAACTAACAGTGACCGACACGTAGAATATTGCTTCGAGTCAGTTTGAAGTGGATCGGCACGACGGGGCGAGTTGGCTCGCCCTGTTCGTGCCGTTCACGCTTTTACAGGTTTGGTTGTTCGTCACAACGTTGAGCACGGGAGGTCCGCAATGCGCTGGTTGAACGCGTCGCTTTCCATCGCCCTCGCCTTCCTCGCTGCGGCAGCCACGGCGTCGGCGCAGACAACAACCGGGACGATCACGGGACGAGTCGTCGATGATCAGAATCTCTCCGTTCCAGGCGTGACGATCACCGTCGCCAGTCCGGCGCTGCAGGGCGTTCAGACGGCTATCACGTCTGAGAACGGCGATTACATCGTTCCCCTGCTGCCGCCCGGCACCTACACCGTCAAAGTCGAGCTCAGTGGTTTCCAGACGCAGGAGCGGACCGTCACGGTTGCGGCCACTCAGACACTGCCGCTGAATATCACTCTCGGGCCGGCGGGGGTGGCCGAGAACGTCGTCGTGGTCGGCCAGGCTGCAGACGTCCTGACGCGCACCGCGCAGGTCGCGACCAACTTCAAGCAGGAGGTTGTGGCGACGCTGCCGACCAATCGCGATATCAACGCGACGTTGCTGATGGCGCCGGCGGTTCATCCAACCGGTCCATCAGGCGCCTACTCGATAGCCGGCGCCCTGTCGTACGAGTCGCTCTTCATGGTCAACGGCGTCACCGCGAATGAGAACATGCGTGGCCAGGCGTACAACCTGTACATCGAGGACGCGATTCAGGAAACCGTCGTCGCCACCGATGGCGTGTCGGCGGAATACGGCCGGTTCAGCGGCGGCGTCGTGAACATCATCACCAAGTCCGGCGCGAATGTTTACTCAGGCTCGTTCCGCAGCACGCTGAACAACGACGACTGGCGCGCGCAGGTGAAAGGCAACGGGAATTTCGCCCCACTCGCACCGGGGCAGACCACCGCGCCCTGCAACCCGGTCACGGGAATCGGCGGCACCCAGATTCCCGATCCCAATTGCTTTTCCGGCGACGCCAAAGTGGACAACGTCGTGCCGACGTACCAGTACGTGTTCGGCGGCCCGATTGTGAAGAACCACCTCACCTTCTTCACGGCGGGACGATTCGAAAACCAGCAGGCTGCGCGGAATACCGTAACCCCCGTCAATATTCCGTACACCTTCGAGGATCGGCGGAAGCGCTACGAGATCAAGGGCAACGCTTCGATCAACGCCAGGCATCGATTTGAAGGAGCGTACCAGCGGGAATCGGGAGAACAAGCCAACAATTCATTCGGATCCATCCTCGATCTTGCCAGTCTGTACAATCGGCAGACGCCTCTCGAAGGATACCAGGTGTCTTACAACGGTGTGCTCTCGAGCCAGTTGTTCGTCGAAGGGCGATTCTCGGTCCGCCACTTCAGCTTCATCGGCGCGGGTGCACCGACGACTGATCTGATCGATGGCACGCTCCTGATCGACCGCGCGCGGGGGAATCTCCGCTACTGGTCGCCGACGTTCTGTGGCATCTGCGACCCGGAAAAACGCGACAATGACAACGAGTACGTCAAGGCCACCTACTTCAAGTCCACGAAGAGCGCCGGGTCCCATAGCCTGGTTTTTGGCTTCGACAGCTTCAACGACAAGCGCTTCGCGAACGCCCATCAGTCGGGCAGCGATTACCGCATTCTCGGGACGACCAGCATCATCCGCTCAGCCGATGTCGATTGCACCGTGTCACCGGGGTGCGTCTTCCCGCAGTTCCAGCAGGTTTCCACCATCCTGCAGTACAGACCCGATCCAGTTTCCCAGTGAGGGTACGAACTTCCGCACGATCGCGCTGTTCGTCAACGACCAGGTGCGCTTGAACTCGAACCTCACGTTCAACCTCGGCGTTCGCTGGGACAAGAACCGCGGAGTCGACAGCGCCGGCACGCTGGTGGCGGAGAGTGCCAAGCTGGCGCCTCGCCTCGGCGTGGTCTGGGACCCCACGGGCGACGGCGTCTGGTCGGTCAGCGGCAGTTATGGCATCTACACGGCGGCGATCTCGAACGCGATTGCCAATCTGGCGTCGCCCGGCGGAAACGGGTCAACCCTGCAGTGGACGTATACCGGACCGCCGATCAATCCGGACCTGACGGCCCCCACCGCGAGCCTGGTGGGTCCGGCGGCGGCCATCAGGCAGGTGCTCGACTGGTGCATCCGCGATGTGCGAGGCTTTTGCACGGTGGCATCGCCGTCGAGTTCCACCGTTCCCGGCGTCTCCATCAGGGTCGGCGAGGATTTGCGGTCGCCCAATGTGAGCAGCTACAGCGTTGGGGTGAGCCGCCAGGTCGGGACGCGGGGAGTGGTCCGAGCCGACTACTCGTTCCGTGACTACAACGATTTCTATTCACTGCGCACCGATCAAAGTACAGGATTCGTGGTCGATGAGTTCGGCAACCGATCCGACCTGACGCTGATCGAGAATACCGACGCTCTCAAACGCCGGTATTCGGGCGTGACGGTCTCTGGCACCTACAACGTGAACGGCCGCACGCAGTTCGGCGGCAATTACACGCTGTCGCGGCTCTGGGGCAACTTCGAAGGCGAAAACGTGGGGAGCGGCCCGGTGCCGGCCGATTTCTTCCAGTACCCGGAATACCGGCAGTTGGCCTGGTACGCGCCGGAAGGCGACTTGGCGCAGGATCAGCGGCATCGCGCAACGCTGTGGCTCAGCTACGGCGTACCGCGGGTAGAAGGCTTGAGCGTAAGCGTTATCCAGCAACTGGCGAGCGGCGCCCCGTACGGCGCCGGCGGCGGGAGCGGCGCGAATCCCCAAGGCCAGATCGGATTTTCCGCCGGTGCGGTCGTCGACGCGCGCCCATACGTGACCAGTCCGGGCTATGTGACACCGCAGGGCGCCGCCAGCGAAAATTACTACTACACCGCGCGCGATGCATTTCGCACCGAATCGCTGCGGCGCACCGACATCGCTGTCAACTACACATTGCCGCTGGACATCGGTGCGGGACAACTGACGCCGTTCGTGCAGATTCAGGTCATCAACCTGTTCAACAACCAGGATCTTTGCGCCTGCGGCAGCGACGTGTTCACCAATAGTGGAGGTGTGGCGCTCAATCGCATCGGTTCCGGTGTGTTGGCACCGGTCGGCGCCAGCACGCTGGCGCGGTTCAACCCGTTCACGGAGACGCCGGTGCAAGGCGTGCACTGGAACTACAATCCGAATTTCGGGACGCCGCTCAACCGTTTCGCGTTCACCGCGCCGCGGATGTTCAGAATGAGTTTCGGCGTGCGGTTCTGAGCGCGGGAGCCGCCGTCCTCTTGGACGCGGCGCATCCCGCCGTCTCGTAAAGATGCGCGAAGGGCCGTTCCAGGCGCTCCCCGCGCAACCGCAACAGGCGGAGGCCGCGTCGGCCGCGGATGCGTCGCCGATTGCGATACACCGCCGCGCGCGCCTGCGGCTTCTTCCCCCAGTTGCGACGTCCCCGATCAGGTTTGAGATGTAGCTCCGGACGCCCGCGGCGTCGAGATCGACGAGCGCCTGATTACTGTGATAGCCCTTGTCGCCGACCACCTCTTGGAGGCCGTTGCCGTCGGGCCGCACCACCTCGATCTGCTCGGCCGCCGTGATCAGCGTCTCGATGCTCGTCTCCGTGTCGCCGGCATCGGCGTCCTGCACGGTCACGCCGACAATCGCTCCCGTCTCGAGATCGACGACATGCTCGGCTTTGTGGGCCAAGTGTGTCCGCCCGTCCTTCATCTTCGTGATTGTCGCGTCGGGATCGTGCTGAAGGTGTCCGTCGTCGTTCGACCCCTTCTTCTTCCGCTTCCGGTCGATGCGGGCGAGATCGGCGCGTGTGGGGGTCTCGATGCCCGAGGCCTGCGCCAGCTTGGTCAAGAAGTCCTGATAGCTCTCCCCGGTGTCGCGACGCACGATGCTGCGCAGCGCGGCATTCGCCTCCAGCGTCGTCGCGTCAATCCCGACCGTCTTCCCCTTCACCAGGCCGGCGTCGGCCAGGCGCTGCAGCATCCAGGTGAAGACGGCCTCGTGCGTCTCCAGATCGATCGAGCGACGCGTGCGCGGACTGTCGAGTGATCGGGCGGCGCTCCGGCAACGCCAACCCCAGAAACTCGCGCGCGTAACGAGTCTGCGGCTCGCCACGCGATCGCGCGTTCGGCGTCCAACCCTTCGGATCGCCTATTAGCAGCAGCCGGAGTCCCGTCCCGGCGCAGCCCTGCCGCCATCGCCCCTGTCGTCGGCACAACCTTCGACATATCCATCGAAGTCTGCTGTCGAGGATCTGATTCGTCGGTGTGAACGGATGGCGGCACTACGCGGCAGCTCTGGTCGTCACCCACATCGAGACCTGCTTCGCCTGCCGCGTCGTTTGCCCATCGCCATCGGCGACAGTGTAGTACGCGGATCGATCCTGTCGATCCCGTGACTGGTGAGCGGAGAGCCAACGCGCTCGTACGTCGTCGCCGAAACAGGTAAGCTGTCGCAGCGTGGCCAATGCCCTCTCTCCGGCGATGACGGTGCGCGACTTCGAGAACGGCTATTGGTATCTCGACCAATTGAAGAACTTCGCCGAGCGCATCGGTATCCCTGCCGCGAAGAAGCTGCGAAAAGACGAACTGGAAAAGGCTATCGTGGCGTTCCTACGCACGGGCAATGCTGCATTGCCTACCAAGCG
Source organism: uncultured Acidobacteriota bacterium (assembly GCA_963802675.1). Lineage (GTDB taxonomy): Bacteria > Acidobacteriota > Vicinamibacteria > Vicinamibacterales > UBA2999 > JACCSI01. The sequence continues at coordinate 18,021 of CAWDJL010000007.1, read as the reverse complement.
TTCACTGCGCAAGACGGCCGGCGTCAAGGACGTTGAACGTGGCCTCAACCTGAAGCTCCGGATTGAGAACTACACGAGCAACCGTGAGACGAAGGACTTCATCGTCGAACAGGCCCGGGTGATGGCGCCGGATGTTCGTGAGAAGTCCGGGGTCTGGTATCGCCTGAACCGCTGGCGAGAACAACAGATCACGAGCGGCGCGCACCCCACGTACGGCGATCTCGTCCGGCAGTACATTGTCCTGAACAAGATGCAGCGATTCGAGAGGGTCCCTCACGGTCGCTATATCAACTTCGTCGCTGACTTCCTCGAAGCCGATAAGACGGCGACACGTGCCGAGGCAATCGCGGCGTGGAAAGAGCTCAAGGAGCTCGATGTCCCCAAGGACTATGTGTCTTGGGTCAAGGCACAAGCGAAGCGCAAGGGAAAGAACAGGTGACACCGGCGGCGCCGACCAAATTCAGCGTTTCACCACGGGCTGCTAGGGTGTTCCGAGCCGTTTCCTGATTTGCGGCACGAGGAAATCTTCGGACGAGTTGCCGCGAATACTCAGATATTCCTCATACGCTTTTCGGAACCCCGGATCGTTCAATCCTTCCCGGGCGACGCCCTGATGGTAAAGGGCAAGTGGAAAATACCCGGAGGTGGGCTGCTCGTCGACCAGCAGCGACAGCGCCTCACCGCGCCGTGTCACGCAACGATCGAATTCGGAGTCGGCCTGCGGAAACGCCTTCAAAGACAAGGTACGCACGGCCGAGATCAAAATGCGCCAGCCACGTGTCGAGCAGTTCGTTGGCCTCAGTGAGAATCCTGATGGCTTGCCGCGCATCTCCGCTCTTCAACGCGATTTCGCCCTCGATGATTTTGCCGTAAGCCTGCGGCTCGATCGAGAGTTCGGAAGCGAGACCGGCAGCAAGCGGGCGAGCCTTGGATGTTGCGTCCCCCTCCACGAAGATTCTCGCCACCAAAAACCGGATCGGCACACTAGTACCTGGTCGCAAGAGCCTTTTCCGCGGTGGCTACAGCGGGGGCCTTCTGGCCACGCAGTAGTTGCGCATACGCGAGAGACGTCAGCTTTCGTGCTGCTCTGTCGGGATTTTTCGCCTCCAGATCCGCGGCGGCGCCTTGCCGGAAAATCTCCACGGCATCTGCGAAACGGCCTTCATACAGGGCTAAATCGCCGAGACCGGCCACCGACCACGAGGCTCCACGCGCACTGATCGCGGCGAGCTTGCCATACGTGTTCTTCGCTTCGCCCAAACGTCCCTGTCCCAACTGAGCGAATGCCCCTGCGAGCGTAATCAGATCGCTCGGTTCTTGAACGGCTGCCACCTCTTGTTCGGCAGTCTGGAAGTCCCCGGCATAGTCGGCATACACGGCCAGGTTGCCGCGCAGTACCAGGCGGTTTGGCAGGATGCGCACCGCACTGCGCATCGCATCCACCGCCTCACGCATGTTGCGCACCCGGGAGAAGCAGAAGGCGCGGTTATTGAGCGCAACCGCATCGGCCGGAAACTTTGCGATCGCTTCGCCGAGTTCTTGCACGCATTGACGGTAGTCGCCGGTCACAATGTAGTAGGAGCCTCGAATGGCGAACCGTTCGCGCTCGGTCACTCCCTCGAGATGGCTGATCGCCTGCTTCATGTACTTCTCGGCATCCGCAAGGTTGCCTTCATTGCGCGAGATGTGGCCGAGGCCCTGGTACCCCAGCCCGAACTTCGGGTCCAGATCCACTGCCTTTTGATAACTCTGCCGGGCTTCGTCGAATTTGCCGTCGTATTGTGCTTCGAGCGCCGTCGCGTAAAGACGGACCGCATCGAGCGACGTTGACGAGAGGCTCTTGAGCGCCAGCAATTGCGCCGAATCCGACATCTCGTCACCGAGCTCCTGCCGGACTGTCGTGATGAGTCGGGTCGCTGCGTCGATCACTTCCTCTTTGCTCGAGGCCCGGCCCGTGGTCTCGGTCAGGGTGGATCCGGTAACGGTCTGAATGGCCTTGACCGACACCTCGTAACGACTGCCTTGACGGCGGATCGAGCCCGACAGGACGACACCCAAGCCTTGCTTCAGCGCGATATCGCGCGCTGCAGCCTCGTCCAGCTGTTCCGGCGGGCGGACGCCCAAACTGGCACGGATTCCGACGCGATCATAGGCGCTGATGAAGCCGGCACCCTCGAGCGCGCGCCTCAACATCGGCTCGAGCGATGTGGTTGAACGTCGGATCGTTGGTGGTGTTCTGAAAATCCGCAATGACGACCAGCGACCGGATCGTGCGCCTTTCGGCGGCGCGAAAATCCACGTCCCCGTATAAAAGGTGCCGGCGAGGAGCAGCAGCACGAGCGCCGCCGCCGCCGTCATCCCGCGCCACGTGATGCGCCGGATGATGGGCAGCGGTTTGCCATTTTCGTCCAGCCTGTCGAAGGCCGCCTGCAGTTGGACCGTCGTCTCGAAGCGCTTGCCAGGGTCGGGCTCCAGACAGCGGGAAACAATCTCGTCGATGGCCGGAGGTATCTCGGGATTGACGGTGCGAGGCGCGGGCGGCGCGTGCTCGATGCGGCCTTGCAGCTCGGCAATGGCGCTGGCGGCGCGCTCCGACCGCCGGCCGCCGATCAGCATGTCGTAGAGGATCAGGCCGAAGGCGTAAATGTCGGCCCGCTGGTCGACCTCCTGCCCCTTCGCCTGCTCGGGCGCCATGTATTCGACGGTGCCAATGATGGCGCCAGCCATCGTGGCACCGGCCATCGCGGCAGCCTGTTTCAACTGGTCGGGTGTAGAGGTTCGCTTTCTGCGCCGGACCCTGACCGCCGCGACTGGACGAGCGCGCGATCCCGAAGTCCATGATCGTTGGCTCGTCATCGGTGCCGACCATGATGTTGGCCGGCTTGAGGTCGCGATGAACGACGCCCGCATCATGGGCGGTGACCAGGCCCGACACGATGCCACGCGCAATGTGGAGCGCTCGCGGGACCGGCAGCTTCGTTTCCTGCTTCAGGAGCGTCGCCAGATCCGCGCCGTCGACGTACGCCATCGTGATGTACTTGATGCCGTCGATTTCACCAAGGTCGTGAATCCTGACGACGTTCTTGTGCGTCACCTGGCGCGCGAGCAGCAGCTCGCGCTTGAAGCGAAGCTCGATATCCCGCGCCGCGATTGGATCGGCGGTGATCTCCGGGCGGATGACTTTCACCGCCACCGAGACGCCCAATTCCGCGTCCCAGGCTTGATAGACGGCGCCCATGCCGCCCACACCCAGCACTTTGATGATGTGATAGCGGGTGCCAAACGCCTGCCCAACCGCGAGCGGCCCTTCGCTCCCTCCGCTTACCGTTCGCCCCGGCGCGCTAGCCGGGCGCCCCGCGGCGCTCGCCGGGCGCCCCGCGGCGCTGGACCCGCCGCTCGTCGGACGTCGTGGCGGTGGCTCAAACCGCGTCTGGTCGCTGTCAGGCGGCGCAAAAACAGTAGCCCCGGAGTCCCCCAAAACAGTAGCCCCGGAGTCATCGTCTGGGAGAGCCACGTCGGGGGAGGGGATGCCGGGCAGACGGGTGACGTCAGCTCCCGGAGGCGGATTCACTCCCGTGACGGCGTCGCTTCGGGTGGAGGAGGAACGGCGGGCTTCGAAGGAACGGCCGGCTTCGCACGCCCGGCGGGAATCCACTCGGCAGTTTGCGCGTTGCCCGCAAACTCCCCCATGAGCGTCTCGTCCCCGGGCACATTGGGCTCGCTGGGGGCCGGTACCGGCGTGAATACGCCCGTGGCGGCGTCCCCAGTGCTGATGGTTGACTGGCGTGTGACGTCCGCTCCCGGAGGCGGATTCACTCCCGTGACGGCGTCGTCATCGGATGAGGGAGGAACGGCGGGCTTCGACGGGCCGGCGGGAGTCGCACGCCCGGCGGGAATCCACTCGGCAGTTTGCGCGTTGCCCGCAAACGCCCCCATGAGCGTCTCGTCCCCGGGCAGGTTGGGCACGTTGGTTTCGTTGGGGACCGGCACCGGCGTGAGGACGCCTGTGGCGACATCGCGACGCCCATCGGGCAGGCGTCGACCGCAGGACCGACATCTCGTATCGGTCGACGCACTAGAGGTGCCGCAGCCTGCGCAGACCATAGCTAAAGGATTAGACGACCGTCATTCGCCGTGTCCCCGATGACTCGGCGAATCGGCCGTGCGGGGAGTAGTGGTCGACGGCGCCTAGCCAATCTCCGAGGGATCGGAAAAATATTGTGCAGGTTAACACGGATGTGGGCTATGGGAAGTTGGCTTTCTCTGTGGATTTCGTGGGGGCCGGGCTGGGCAACCCGGTTAGCTGGGAGGGGACGGGAGGGGTCCGCGACACTGCCTACCGGCGGCCGTAGCTCAGTTGGATAGAGTATCGGCGCCTCCTAGGCCGAGGGGTCGCAGCTCGAGTCCTCGGTTGCCTCGCCCTCGGCCGGCAGGAGGTCGGCCCCGGACTTCCTGCTACTGCGTCGCTTGTGCCCCGCCTTCAGCAACGACCGGATGCGTCTGCGTGCCAATCCCCTCGATCGCACACTTGGCCGTGTCGCCGGCGCGCATCCAACGCGGTTCGGCGCGCTCGATGTTCGTGCCCGCGGGGCTGCCGCCGGCAATCACGTCGCCCGGAGTGAGCGTCAGGATGTTCGACGCGTAGTGCAGCAGCTCGAAGATATTGTGACTCATGCGGCTGGTGTTCGAGTCCTGCATCACTTGGTCGTTCAGTGTGAAGGTGTGCCGCAGGTTCATCGGATCCTTCACGAACTCCTTCGGCACGATGAAGGGCCCGAGCGGCCCGAATGTGTCGTGGTTCTTGCCAACCAGCCAGTCCGAGCCGCCCATCTTCCGGTCGCCGCGTCCGCCGCGATCGGAGACGTCGATCTGGACGGTGTAGCCGAAGATGAAATCGGCGGCATTGTCGAGTGGGACGTACTTGGCCGGCTTGCCGATGACGATGTTGAACTCGCACTCGAAGTCGATGTTGGTACGACCGCGCGGCATCACGATGGGATCGTTCGCTCCAATGACCACCGTGGGCGACTTCTGAAAAAGGTAGGGGTTGTCGCGCTTGTCGCCCGGCTTGCGCTCCCAGATGCCTGGCGCCGAGACGGCCTGCGAGGCCGCCACCGGGGTCGCCCCCGCCCGCTGCTGCTGGGCGGCGATACCTTCCATGTGCTCGACGTAATTGCCGCCGGCATTCAAGATGACGGACGGGCGCACGGGTGGCAGAATCTTCAGCGTGTCGAGCGCATAAGCGTATGCCGGCGGTATCTTCGCAGTGGACACGTCCCTGGCAATCGAGGCCAGCCGCGCTTTCCATTCGGCTTCGTAGCGGCTGATGAGCCACTTCATGTCGCCCGGCGGCGAGAGCTTGGGCGCCGACGGGTTGCCGGTCTCAAAAGCCGCGTTGGCCTGCGCGATATCGACGACCTGGGAGTCGCGAAGCACGAGACCCACGAAGGCCTGCCCGGTCCGCTCGAAGGTTCCGACTTTGAACGGCACCGGCGCGCCGCCGGACTGTGCGTTCGATCCCGCGCTGCAGCCAACCAAACTAACCGCGAGGGCGAGTGCGGCGCCCCTGATACTGGCTCCTGTCATCCCTTCCTCCAGGATTCATGTGGAACGTCGGGACGACCCGCGCCACGCCCTTCCCGCGACGGGAGACGGGCGACCCGTGACGGGCATTCTATTTCAGTTCCGAACAGGGCAGACGTGAACTTCGGTCGACGTTTGTCTTATGCTGCGTTCTCACCAAAGGAGCGGATCATCATGCGCCACGTCGCAGTCCCCTTGTTCGTCGTCGTCTTCGGAATCTCACCCGCATCGGCGCAGACGCTCGAACGCATCAACCCGGCCGGACTCAGCAAGCCCACCACTTACAGCCACATCGTGAAGGCGGGCAAGACGGTGTATATCGCCGGCCAGGTTGGCGCCAAGCCTGACGGCGCGATCGCGGGTGACACGATGGCGGCACAGCTCGAACAGGTGCTGGCGAACCTGCAGACCGCGTTGAAATCGCAGGGAGCGGATTTCTCTCACGTAGCGAAGATCACGATCTTCGTGACGAGCATCGCCGAGTTCCGCGAGCCCGAAGCAACCAAGATCCGTGCGAAGTATTTCGGGACCAATCATCCGGCGAGCACGCTGGTCCAGATTTCGCAGCTGGCGAATCCCGCCTACAAGGTGGAGATCGAGGCGGTCGCGGTGTTGCCGTGAGCAGTCCTACGACTGTGACCAGTCCTTCGGTTTACTATTTACTGACGCGCCCGTAGCTCAGTGGATAGAGCATCGGCCTTCTAAGCCGAGGGTCGCAGGTTCGACCCCTGCCGGGCGCGCCAATTCTGGGCAATATTCGCGAGTGCGACGCTCAGCGCCCTAACCTGTCGCGCGCTGTTGGTCGCCGACCGGTCATCCAGGGCGCAATACCTGCTCACTGAAGTACCTGGAGCCCAACAGCGCGCGGTTTCGCTTCACTTCTCGACGGAACGACGGCAAGCTTGAGTCGGGGGTGGCATGAGCAGCGCCTTGCGGCAATGCCGGAACAGGCTGCAGCTTTCACAACGCGAGTTTGCCGACCGACTGGGCGTGGCGGCAGAGACCTACCGAACGTGGGAATCGGGGCGCAGACCTGCGCCGGCCGGCGTTGTCACTCGCGCACGTCTGTTTAGTGGTTGTCCAGACGACCGTGCGCTCCTCTCCCTGCGATTGCTCGCGTCAATGGTAGGCGTGCACGTAGCTACACTGAGAGCGGCGGCACGAGATGGACGACTGCGAGTCGTTTACGACACGCGCACGAGTTACCGTCAGCTGCGACCACGTGCGACGTTGGCCGATGCGATGGAATTTCGACGAGTTGCGTAGGGGAAGCGCATCTCCACGCAACCTAAGCCGCCCCCTATGGAATGGGAGGCTATCCCTATCGATTACCACCTTCAAATACGGGCTCTGCGCGCACGCCTCGGCATCAGCCAATCGAAATGCGCGGCGCTGTTGGGCGCTGCTCGGAAAGCCGTGGTGTATCAGTGGGAGTCTCGGAAGCGCTGCCCATCGCCAGTTTTCTGGGCACGGATTGAGGTGTTGCTCGCCAGCGATGCCGAGAGTTGACTGCTCGGCGCGACGCTTCGCGTTGTCGGGTGGTGGCATGGCTGTCGGCCCGCCAAGGTGGCGACCGAGCGTAGCCGCATCTCGATAGCGCAAGCGGGATGCCAGCAGCGTCGGACGCCGGGGTGAACCTATTCGTCCACGATGCGCGCGATCTCTGGAACGGCCGGGCCGTCCGCCGCCTCATCGTAGCCGCGGTTGTGGCGCGACTGCTCGCCGTGGCGTTCCATTTCCTGATCGCGGTCGTTGGATTTCCGGATGCGCTGGCGCTCGGCTTCGTTGTCCTCGTCGGGGATGGGAACAACCGTCATGTTGTCGTCTTCGTTGTCTGCCAAGATGAACCTCCGATGCGGCGGGCAGCAATCCGAGTGCCCACGCGTTCAGTATCGCACCTCAAGCGAGGTCATGCGGCCCGGCGCTCGGCTAGAAGGGCATCCACGTTCCGGACGCGGAACGACAAGCACCCCACCCACGGATTCGCCTCCCAAGAGCTGTCCCCTACTGGGACGCGCCCGGCAGCTCATTCACAATCCGTGGTACGCGGGCGCCTTCTTCTTCGGCCGGACGCGTACACGGTACCGGCCCCGATGGGCAAAAAGTTCAATTCGGCGACGATTTGATCGAGTTCTGCGAGGACTTGACAAATTTCGACGGCGAGCGGGAGAACGATCGAGCCTCTAAAATAGAGGGAAGTAGAGAACTCGATGGCAAAGGGCCGGAACACCGGGGCGGCGTCCCGGTTCGCTGAACAAGGCGACGATCGAAGCGAAGGCCGCCTGCACGGAACTCGTGGATGATCCCGAATATCGGCGACGGCGCGCCGCGCGTCTGTGTGCCGGGAACGGGCAGCGCCGGATGCTGAGCGTCGGACAGACCTACGGTGTTTTGGCAGCGTTCCGGTTGCGTGTATCCCTAGCCTTACGCGCCGCTGCCTTGCGTTTCCGTGTCTTGGCCGCCTTCTTGGCGCGCGCCTTCATTTTGCGCGTTCGGTTTGCTTGCGTCGCCGCTTTGCTCCGAGCCCTTGCCGTTCCTGCTGCCATTGAGAGACCTCTCCTAAACCGGCGTTATCGATGATCGGGATAGTTCCGTGTTGAGCGGTCAGCGCGCAAAGGTTGCTTCTCAGATGCCATACTCACCGGAGTAGATGCCCGCCACTCTACTTGCCGCACGACGTGCGTGTGGCCGTCGTCCTTATCGCAGCGGTAGTACTCGACAGAGCGTTGTTTATTGCCCTGACTGGTTCCTTGGAGTGTCGGATCAGCCCCGGTGCGCAAACGCATGGTTCCGGTGCAGCCGTCGTACGTGCATGGCTTGGTTTCAGGGAGCTGCGACATGGTACTGTCCTTTCTATGCTCGCTAATTGAACCGACAAGCTTGCGAGTCACACTCACAGAGCGCCGCGACCTACGCGATCGCCTCGGCGCCGCTGTGGCCTGCCATCTGATCCGAGTCCGTGCGATGCTCGACCCACCCGCTCGCGACCCACGCTTGCTTCGCTTCCTCGGCGAGCTCGCCGGCGGTGCGCCCATCGCGTGACACTTCGCTGCGCAAGAACGAGCCGTTGTGATAAATCCGCAATTCGATCCCGAACGGAACCTGCCGCGCGCGCGCCTCGGCCGTCTTGCCATTCTTGGTGAGCGTCCACAGCTTGTGATCGGGAATGTGCTCCGGGTTCCGCGGTTCGGCGAAGCCGACGCTCATCAGCGTACGTCTCGGGTCTCGATGTCAGAGAGTGGCCTCAGATAGGACTTGCTCGAGCAATCCTTCAGCCCACGACCTGAGCAACATCACGTCTCAAAGTTTCTATCTTTTTGTGGACTGCGCTTCGGCTATGAGACGCCTAGCAGGGTTGCGGTCTTCTTCACGTCTCTCGGCGCCACCCAGAAGATCGCACCGTAACGTCCCTCGGCGACGCAGACGGGCGTCGATCGCCGTCACATTTACCTTCGCTGCGGCCAGGCGTTCGAGCAGGTGGGGTAGACCTGTTGGCTCCCCGCGACATTGAGACGCTCGCGATCAACGTGCTGCAGAAGCGAGCGGACCTGGGGCTGTCGGCAGAACACCACTGACGGTTCGGTGGGTCGCAGGGGGTTGGGTACGACCCAATCGAATAACCGAATCAGACCGCACACGTCGTTACGTCCAGTGCGGGGCGCGAAAAGGATGACGGCAGACCGCTGTTGAACTTACCAACGGGTTGGGGAACTTTCGCCCGTTGGAATCAGGCTCCCGCTGTTGGGTACGAAGAGAGAAGAGATCAGAGCAGTACCCGACAGAGCGATGGGGAAAAGACCTCGACGTCCACGAACAGTTGTCCGACGACAACGCCGACGAGTACGCAGAGAACGCAAAGAGATCGAGATGTTGGACGCTGGAGCAAAATCGCGGGCGCGTGCGTTTAACGCCATTCCCTGGCTGAGGAAGCCATCAGCCGCTACACCTTGAATGGGTGACTGGACCGTCAGGCAAACAACCAATGAACAAAATTCGCGAGCAGGGTTGCCATGACGACGATGGTGCTTAATACGGCCAACATGATCACTATGATCGGCCAGCTCTGAGCGTCGTTTGCCATGAGTGGATTCCTCCGCACTTTGGTGAGGGCCCCCACTCGGTGGGGAAGCTCAGGAAAGGAGCTCAAGGCTACCACACCCGCACGTAGGACCACTGACGCCACGACGGCTACAACACATCGGTCGCCGCGCAGGAGCGACCACAGAGGGCTAACTATCGGCGGCTCGGGCTCACGGGCTGGAACCGGGACCGAAGTGATCACAGACCATCGTCGCGCCTTCTACCAACCTTTGGCAATCGCCCGTGCAGGGCAGAGAGGCGAGCATCCCAACGCACCTGGGGGCGCGAGCCGGGATTCTCAAGCCGCCTACTCTTTGGGTCGCACGTCGGAAGCCGGCCCGCGCTTCCTGCTGGCCCGCCGGCTGGTCGAGGCGGGCGTGCGCTTCGTCACCGTCAGCTACGGCGGCTGGGACATGCACGCGGGCATCGAGAACGCGATGCGCCGGCAGGCGCCGGGCCTCGACTCCGCCCTGGCCGGCCTGGTCCGCGACCTGACGACCGCGGGCTGCTGGCCTCGACGATCGTGCTCGTCACCAGCGAGTTCGGCCGCACGCCGAAGATCAACGCCTCGGCCGGCCGCGACCACTTCCCGCGCGTGTTCTCGCTGGCCGTGGCCGGCGGCGGCTTCAAGCAGGGCCTCGTCTACGGCTCGTCCAACTCGACCGCCAGCGAGCCGGAAGAGAACCCGGTCCGCGTCGAGGACGTGCTGACCACCGTCTACCACCAGCTCGGCATCAACGCCGACAAGGAGCTGATGGCCCCCGGCGGCCGCCCGATCGAGATCATCGACGGCGGCGAGGTGGTCAAGGGCCTGCTGGGTTGAAGAACGGAATTGAGCCAGCAGCGAAGCACGGAGCAGCGACCGAAGCATGCATGAAGTACGGACGCTAGACCATCGAAGCGTTCCTGCAAAGTGGCACGTCACTCGATGCACTGCGGCTCCAGATCGAGCGATTGCGTCTCTGTGCCTGCTTCCGTCTGTCTCGTCTCTGTGTCTCTGTGCCTCTGCGGTTCAGTCGCTTTCGCCGGCACGCCGCGGCTGGCGCGGCTCGTCGCCGCCCGGCGGGCAGCGCGGCACGACCGTCGAGGTGGACTTCACCGGCCGCTTCCTCGATCAGCCGCGCGAGGTCCTGTTCTACGAGCCGGGCATCACCGTCGAATCGATCAAGCCGGTCGAAACCGCGATCGGGCCCAACGGCCGCGAGCAGCCGGTCGAGCCGGGCACCCGCGTCCGCGTCCGGCTGAAGCTGGCCGACGACTGCCCGCTCGGCCCGCACGGGCTGCGACTCCGCACCAGCGACGGCCTGACCGAGTACCAGCGCTTCTTCGTCGGCCCGTTCCCGACCGTGGAGGAGAACGAGCATGCCGCAGAAGCAGCGGAACGACAAGCGCGAAACCGCGAAGGCCGTCCCCGCAACTCCACGGTCCACGGCCGCCTGAACGACCCGACCGACGTCGATCTGTACCGGATCGAAGTGAAGCGCGGCCAGCGCATCTCGGCCGAGATCGAGGCCGCCCGCCTGGGCGTCGATCGCGGCATCCCCGACCTGCACCTGGCGATCTACGACGCCGACGGCAAGAAGCTCGCCGCCGCCGACGACTCGGCGCTGTACGTGCAAGACCCGGTGCTGTCGGTCCTCGCCGAGCGCGACGGCGCCTACTTCGTCGAGGTGCGGCACTGCATGTACAACGGCGCCGGCGAGACGTACCGCCTGCACGTCGGCACGTTCACCCGGCCCACGGCGATCTACCCGGCCGGCGGCCAGGCCGGCGACCGAGCTGAAGGTCCAGATCCTCGGCGATCCGCGCGGCGTCTGGGACCAGACGCGTCCGCCTGCCCGTCGACGCCGGGAGACTTCGCCGTTCGTCGCCGTCGATCCGAAGACGGCGTGCCCGCCCCCTCGCCGAACCGGCTGCGCGTGTCGCCGTTCCCCAACGTCCTCGAAGCCGAGCCGAACGACACGCCCGACGCGGTCTCGCCGTCGACGACCGCCGACCTGCCGGTCGCGTTCAACGGCATCATCAGCAAGCCCGGCGACGTCGATTGCTTCCGCTTCCGGGCGAAGAAGGGCGAGCAGTTCAAGTTCCACGCGCTGGCCAACGCCCTCGGCTCGCCGCTCGACCCGGTCATCTGGGTCAAGCCGGTCGGCGGCAAGTCGAACGCCGCCCCGCAGCGGGCGACCGACTCGCGGCCGAACCAGCTCGGCCTCGCGCCCGCCGGCGGCCTCAACCGCGAGAGCCACGACCCGGTCCTCGAGTTCACCGCCCCGGCCGACGGCGAGTACGTCCTGGGCATCGAGGACGAGCGCGGCGAGGGCGGCAGCGACTACGTCTACCGCATCGAGGTCCGGCCCGAAGAGAACGCCGTCTACACCTACATCGCCCCGGAGCCGGAGAACCAGTTCCAGCCGCAGCTGCGCCAGTCGATCGCGGTCGCGCCGGGCAACCGCTTCACGGTGCAGGTCGCGATCTTCAACACCAACCGCCCGTTCAACGGCGAGCTGGAGCTGGTCGGCGTGAACCTGCCCAAGGGGGTGACGCTGCACGCCCCGAAGCTGACGCCGGGCATGACGCGCGTGCCGGTCGTGTTCGAGGCGGCCGCGGACGCGAAGCCGCAGGCGGCGCTGATCGACCTCGTCGTCCGGCCGGTCGGCGGCGAAGAGCTCGCTCGTCAGCGGCTATCGTCAGACCATCCTGATGAACGCCTACGGCAACAACGACTACTACCTGCACACGCCGATCAGCAAGCTGGCCCTGGCGGTGACCGAGCCGGCCCCGTTCCGCGTCGAGGTGGAGGAGCCGAAGTCGGCGCTGGTGCAGAACGGCGAGATGGCCCTCAAGTTCAAGGTGCATCGCGACAAGGGCTTCGACGGCCCGGTGACGGTGCAGATGGACTGGAAGCCGACCGGCATCAGCACCGCGACGCCGGTCACCGTCCCGGCGGGCCAGACCGAGGGGACGTACCTGCTCGGGGCCGCCCGCAACGCCACGGCCGGCGCGCACCAGGTCACGCTGACCGCCATGACCGGCGGCGGCCGGCGCGGCTACAACGACGGCGAGAGCCGCACCTACGTCGCCTCGCAGCCGTTCCGCCTGACCGTGGCCGAGCCGCACGTCGAAGCCCGGATCGCCCGCACGTCGATCGAGCGCGGCAAGACGGCGACGCTGGTGTGCAAGCTCAACCACCTGCAGCCGTTCACCGGCAAGGCCAAGGCGACGCTCGCCCGCCTGCCGCGCGGCGTCGAGCTGGTCGAGCCGACGCGCGAGATCACCTCGGCCGACAAGGAAGTGACCTTCACGCTGCGGGCCACGCCGGAGGCGCTGGTCGGCAACTACCAGGGCATCGTCCTGGACCTGACCGTGATCGACAACGGCCAGTCGGTCCGCCAGCTCAGCGGCTCCGGCATGCTGCGCGTCGATGCGGAACGTGGGGCGCAGCCGAAGAGCAAGTAGCCGCATACGACGTAGAGCCGACCGTCGACGAGCGTACAGCTGGAACGCTATGAGAACTCTGCGTGCAATAAGGCGATCATCGATGCATGTCGATCCTTCTGTCTGACCGTCGGTCTGTCGTCACCGTCTCGCGCCGCTGCAGTGCCGGCCGAGTCGCCGCCGGCCTGAAGGTCTTCCCCGCGACGGTGGAACTGCGCGGGCAGGACGACCGCCAGGGCGTCGTCGTCCAGGTCGTCGACGGCCAGGGCGTGACGAAGGACGTCACCGCCGCCGCCAAACTCCGCCTGGCCGACCCTGCGCTGGCGGCCCTCACCGGCCAGACGCTGGCCCCGAAGAAGGACGGCAGCACGCAACTGATCGTCGAACACGGCGGCCTGAAGGCGGAAGTGCCGGTGGTCGTGAAGGACGCGGGCCAGTCGCGGCCGGTCAGCTTCCGGCTGGACGTGATGCCGGTGTTCATGAAGCACGGCTGCAACAACGGCAGCTGCCACGGCGCGGCCCGCGGCAAGGACGGCTTCATGCTGTCGCTGTTCGGCTACGACCCGGCCGGCGACTACTACCGCCTGACCCGGCAGATCGTCGGCCGCCGCGTCGACCTGGCGGTGCCCGGAAAAGAGCCTGATGCTCGAGAAGACCACCGGCGTCGTGCCGCACACCGGCGGCAAGCTCTTCGACACCGAACCACGACGACTACAAGACCCTGCTGCGCTGGCTGAAGGCCGGCGCCCCGGACGACGGCAGCGACACGCCCGAGCCGGTCGGCGTCGAACTGCTGCCGTCCAAGGTCGTGTTCGCCGGCAAGGGCGGCACGCAGAAGACCGTCGTGCTCGCGAAGTACTCCGACGGCTCGGTGCGCGACGTGACCCGGCTGGCGCTGTACATGACCAACAACGAGGCGATCGCCGCCATCGGCAAGGACGGCGTCGTCAAGGGCGGCGGCCGCGGCGGGGCGTTCGTCTTCGCCCGCTTCAGCAAGTTCACCGTCGGCTCCGAAGTCATCGTGCTGCCGACCGACGACAAGTTCGTCTGGCCGAACGCGCCGGAACAGAACTACATCGACACGCTCGTCTTCGACAAGCTCAAGAAGCTGCACCTGGCCCCGTCGGAGCTGTGCTCGGACGAGGCGTTCCTGCGCCGCGTGTACTTCGACCTGATCGGCCTGCCGCCGACGCGCGAGGAGTACGACCGCTTCCTCGCCGACAAGGACCCGCAGAAGCGGGCCAAGCTGATCGACGCCCTGCTCGACCGGCCCGAGTTCGTGGACATGTGGTCCATGAAGTGGGGCGAGCTGCTCCGCATCCGGGCGTACAACCAGGTGCCGCAGTACGGCCGCGACGCCAAGGCGATGTTCTCCTACGCCGCCTGGGTCAAGGAGCAGATGGCGAAGAACCGGCCGCTCAACGAGTTCGTCGCCGAGCTGATCGTCGGCGCGGGCAGCAACTTCAAGTCGCCGCCGGCGAACCTCTACACCGCGGCCGAACGGCTCACGCCGCAGAAGACCGCCGAGGACATCGCCCAGGTGTTCCTCGGCACGCGCATCCAGTGCGCCCAGTGCCACAACCACCCGTTCGACCGCTGGACGATGGACGACTACTACGGCTTCTCCGCCTTCTTCGCCGGCGTGAACCTGAAGCGCGGCGTCGAGGGCCGCGAGGTGCTGGTCGCCAACAACAACGCCGCCAACACGGTCGCCCACCCGGTGGACGGCCGGCGCGATGAAGCCGAAGTTCCTCGGCGGCGACGCGCCCGAGGTCGAGGGCAAGGACCCGCGCAAGGCGCTGGCCGGCCTGGCTGACCTCGCCCGAGAACGCCGCCTTCGCGCAGACGATGGCGAACATCATCTGGGCGCACTTCTTCGGCCGCGGCATCGTCGAGCCGGTGGACGACGTGCGCATCAGCAACCCGCCCAGCAACAAGGAACTGCTGGAGGAGCTCGGCAAGAAGCTGGCCGGCTACGGCTTCGACAAGAAGAAGCTGATCCGCGACATCTGCAACTCGCGGACGTATCAGCTCGCCGCGGCGACCAACACGACGAACGAGCTGGACGAGGCGTACTTCTCGCACAGCTACGTCCGCCGGCTGCGGGCCGAGGTGCTGCTGGACACGATCACGCGGGTGACCGGCACGGAGGACCGCTTCCCGCAGTCGCCGCCCGGCACGCGGGCCGTGCAGATCCACACCGGCGAGATCTCGACCTACTTCCTGACGACGTTCGGCCGCGCCCCGCGCGAGACGGCCTGCTCGTGCGAGGTGAACCGCGAGGCCAACCTGTCGCAGGCCCTGCACCTCGTCAACGGCGACACCATCACGCAGAAGATCGCCCAGGGCAAGCTGCTCGCCGGGCTGCTCGGCCGAGAAGAAGTCGCCGGAGGAGGTCATCGAGGAGCTGTACGTGCGGACGCTCTGCCGCAAGCCGACGGCCGCCGAGGCGAAGAAGCTCGCCGACATCGTCCGCCGCGAGACGAGCGACCCCGAAGCGCGTCAAGGAGCTGGCCGACCTGCAAGCTGGGGCTCGACCCGGCCTTCAAGCGCGGCGAGGAACGGCTGCAGAAGCTCAAGGACGACCTGACGAAGCTGCCGAAGGACAGCAAGGAAGCGGCCGCGCTCGACAAGCAGATCAAGACCCTGGAACAGCAGCAGAACGCCACGCGTCCAGCGCTACGAGGCGAACGCCGCCCAGATGGTCTACGGCGACATCCTGTGGGGCCTGTTTAACTCCACCGAGTTCACGTTCAATCATTAAGACCGCTCGCGCGCTCAGCGCCGCAGCGCTGAGCCGCAGAGTCGCTATGCTCGCGAGCTCGCGACTCATGACTGGAACCGACTTCATGCTGAAGCACGCCATCGCTGCATCCTGCCGTTGCTGCTCCTCGTCCCCGGGCTGGCCCAGCGCCCAGAAGGCCGACGCCGGCGGTGACCTACAAGGACCACGTCCAGCCGATCCTGCGCAAGCACTGCCTGAACTGCCACAACCCGGACAAGGCCCGGTCCGACCTGGACGTGTCCACCTACCAGACGCTGATGGCCGGCGGCGCCAGCGGCGAGGCCGTCAAGCCCGGCAGCCCGGACCAGAGCCTGCTCTACCGCGTGACGTCGCACCAGGCCGAGCCGAACATGCCGCCCAAGGGCCGAAGATCCCCGACGCCGACCTGGCGGTCATCAAGAAGTGGATCGAGGGCGGGGCGCCGGAGACGGCGGTCGGCGCCGCCAAGATCGCCGCCCGCAAGGTCGACATCGACCCGGTGACCGTCTCGCTCGGCAAGCCCGACGGCCCGCCGCCGATGCCCGAGAAGCTGCCGGCCGTGACGCTGCGCGAAGACGGAGCGGCCGCACCCGGTCACGGCGATGGCCGCCAGCCCGTGGGCGCCGCTGCTGGCCGTCGCCGGGCACGAGCGCGTGCTGCTCTACAACACCGACACGCTGAAGCTGATCGGCACGCTGCCGTTCCCGGAGCGCATCCCGTACGTGCTCAAGTTCAGCCGCAACGGCAAGTGGCTGCTGGCCGCGGGCGGCCGCGGCGCCCAGGCCGGCCGCGTCGTGATCTGGGACGTGACGACCGGCAAGCGCGTCACCGAGATCGGCGACGAGGCCGACATCGTCCTGGCGGCCGACGTCAGCCCGGACCACAAGCTCGTCGCCCTCGGCGGCCCCGGCAAGCTCATCAAGATTTACGACACGGCGACGGGCGAGCTGCGCCACAAGATCAAGAAGCACACCGACTGGGTGACCGCGATGGAGTTCAGCCCGGACGGCGAGATGCTGGCCACCGGCGACCGCAACGGCGGGGCCTACGTCTGGGAAGCCGAGACGGGCGGCATCGTGTTCACGCTCGGCGACCACAAGGACGCGGTCACCGGCCTGAGCTGGCGTGCCGACTCGCAGATGCTGGCCTCGTCGAGCGAGGACGGCCGCGTCATCCTGTGGTATCGCGGAGGACGGCTTCCCCACGCGGTCGATCAACGCCCAGGCCGACGCGCAGGCGACGCCCAACGCCCGCACCAAGCTGCCCGGCGTCCTGTCGGTCCAGTACGCCCGCAACGGCCAGCTCGTCACCTGCGGCCGCGACAACACCGCCCGATCTGGAGCCGCAACGGCAGCCAGGTCGCTCGCCTGGAAGGCTTCACCGACCTGCCCTCGCAGGCTGTCTTCTCCCACGACGGCGAGCGCGTCTTCGTCGGCGACTTCACGGGCAAGGTCCGCGTCTGGACGCTGAAGGACAAGCAACCCGTCGGCGAACTGACGACCAACCCGGATTAACGGTTCCACTACTGATATTGCCTTCAGGAGCCCGCAGGCAAGCAAGGGATTTTCGTCCCGACCCTTGCTTGCGCTGCGGGCTCCCAAGACATTCGGAACGCAGAGTACGAGTAAGTGCGAATCACGCGTAGCCATCGATAACCGCCGCGAGATAAGACTCTACCGCGTCGGCACGGCCCGCCAGGACCGTGCCGACGTACACCTCACGTTCCCACCACAACACGGGCAAATCCCATACGCAGATTGATTCGCTCCCTTCGGCAGGCCGCCAGCCGTCGCCATCGCCCAGATATACCGCGATGGGCAATTCATTCTCGCGGTCCCACCAGCACAGGATTAGATAATCGCTAGTCCGCCCCTGATGCATGATGGCGAACCCCACACCCGGACGCTCGGCGATAGTGCTCGGCTGCGGCAGTGCTTTGCCGGCCAGCGCCACCCACCCGAGAATCGCCCGCGTTCGAACGGGCGATCATCGTAACAGATCGAGTAGACTTTCAACCGATAACCGGCGACCAATTCGATCCCGAGAAATGACAGCGGCCGCGGTTTGTAGCGAACGAACATGTGTGTCTCCGAAAACAGCGGTTTCTGTCCGTTTTGCTACAGAAAGCCGAGTTCTTGCTCTTTGCACTAGCCTCACGCCCG
>CAWDJL010000006.1:0-591462 GCA_963802675.1 uncultured Acidobacteriota bacterium | reverse complement strand
AAATTGGCCTTTTCACGTGCGGTCGCCGCGCAATGGGTGTGTGGTTTCGCGCGGGGTGTGCGATCACACGCAGCCGCCGTCCAGGCACGCCGGCGTTGCTGCGCCCCACCCCGAGAAGGCAATGACGCCGATCTCGCGGCGTTTCTCTCACATCGCCTCACGAGGGAGCAGAGAGAGTCTCAGTGCCCAGCGGTAGGCATCACCTTTGCCCTGCATATGGACGGGAGGCGTCAAAAGATGGCACAGCAAAGAGTCATAACGAGTCTGGTTGTCGTTCTCGCTGTCGCGTGCACGGCGAACGCAGGTTTTGCGCAAACGCAGGCGACCACAGTCAACGGAGCACAGACATCAGGGGGTCAGGATCAGTCTGCCGCCGCACAGGCTCAGGAGGCGATTAATCCCTTCGCCACGAGTTGGCTGATGCAAACGCAGCAGAACAACAATTGGACGGCGATGCCCCGCGGCGACGATCACACTCGGGTGCAGAGCAATTTGGTGTTCCAGCCGTTGATGAGTCTCAGGCTGACCGAGAAGCAGGGGCTGGTTATCCGCCCCATGGTGACCATCTTAATTCCATCCCCCATTTCGACCAGAGCGGCCAGAATGAACGGACCGCCGGGTTCGGCGACACCGTGCTCGCATTTGCGCTGCCGCGTTCGCTCCTCGGCGGCCGGCTCACGGTCGGCGCAGGACCGACGTTCATCTTCCCTACGGCATCGACGGATCTGCTCAGCCAGGATACATGGCAGGTAGGGCCTGCTGCGGGAGCCGCGTTTCTCGGCAAGAAGTTCATCACCTACGCCTTCATGCAGCAATGGTTCAAGGTCGGGGGAGACGGCGAGGACACGAACCACATGAACGGAACGTTCAACTTCACGTACATGCTCGCAAAAGGGTTCACGATAGGCACCCAGCCGAACCTCTCGGTCGATTGGGAGGCGCGCGAAGACAACCGAGTGGCATTTTCGATCGGACCACAGATCGGAAAGCTCTGCAAATGCGGGGGCCTGCCGACGTTGTTCCAGGTGCAGGTTCAGTACTACCCCGTTCGTCCGGACGTCTTCGGCCCGAAGTGGAACATTCAGCTGCAAGCGACTCCGACGATCCCGGCCCTCATCAAGAAAGCACTCTTCTGACCCTGCTCAGTGCTTATGCATTGATCCTGGTTCAAACAACGACTGCGCAGAGTAATTGAGGTAACGCGACATGAGCGCTTCGGTAACGGGCCGACGGCATCACACCGATCGTCGGCTGCGAATTCGCCGACCCTGCGCCCCACTGAGGAGCGCCTGCGATCTAGTGAGGCGCGAATCTGTCAGCTGAGAACGCGTGGCAGGCGATCGCACCCACGCGACCACGGCATGCCCGTCGCGTTGGAGCCGAGGAATCAGCGCCCGGCCGACGAAACCGGTCGCGCCCGTCACGAACACTCGCATGTCACACCCTTCCTATATCTTTCGGCTGTCGTATGCCCAGTGAAGGACGGCCTGCCGCTGGCGCCTCCGACATTCGAGATCGCCCGGTTCGCAGTGCTTCCGAATCGCCGCCACGTGCCGCGCGATCGCCCGCCAGCGTCGAATCTGCCGGGCGTCGTCAGCGGTTCTGCGGCCCATGTAGTAGCGGCAATACCACTGGAACCACCCACGTGGATCCTGCTTGTGGATCCATCCGCTGCGACGCCAGACGGCGAGCGACTGCGAGGCGTTCACGCCGAAACAATTCAGCCGCGCGTCATGCCGCTCGGCGCACAGCCTGGCGCGAGCGAACCAGCTCCGTGGAAACTCCTCCTGGCAATCCGTCATGTACTTCCCGCCGAAGATGCCGAGCCGCAGCATCTCTTTCGGCGTCAGATCCGGCGTGAACCCCGGCGCGAAGTTCCGGCCGACCGGCTCGGTACGCCAGTAGACGTAGCCGCGCTGCATCCGATCGGTGATGATGACTTTCTTCTTCATCGCCGTCACACGTGGTTCCGCAACATCAGCTCGACCGGATGCGGCCGCAGATAGACCTGGTCGGCCAGATACGGCACCCCGCAGCGCCGGATGTGATGGGCGAACAGCGTGAGCGGCACCACCAGCGGCACACGCCCGCCGCCGTAGTCCTGGATGAGAGCGAGCAGTTCGGCCCGGCTCTCGCGGTCGAGCGCCTGCTTGAAGTAGCCGAGCATGTGCTGCAGCACGTTGGCCTGCCGGCGCGGCGTGGCGATGGCTTGGAGCGCCGTCATGAATTCGGACGAATAACGATCCTGGAACTCTCGCCGGGTCATCGACTTGCCCGATGCCACCAGGCGGCCGAGACGCTGATAGGCCTCCGGCATGTGGGCCATGAGCGTGAGTTTGTGAGCCGTGTGGAACCGTACGACAGTCCCCATCGACCAGCGCGTGGCAAAGAGGGCCGTGAGCCGGCGATACGCGAAGATGCGCTCGACGAAGTTCTCGCGCAGCCTCGGATCGTTGAGCCGCCCTTCTTCCTCAACCGGCAGCAGGGAAAAGCGGGTGACCAAGGCGTCGGCAAACAGCCCGCGGCCCGACTTCACGGGCATCCCGGCGGTGCCGTACACCTTGACGCGCTCGAGCCCGCACGTGGGTGAATCCTTCTTCAACACGAAGCCGACCAGCGCGTCGTCGACCAGTTCCTCGACGCGTCGGCGAGCGTAGCCATGCATGCGCGTGGTGTGATCCTGAGCCGTCTTGTTGGTCAGCAGGCGAATCCGGCCATCGGTCTGCACCAGCCGCATCGATTCACGCGGCGCGTCCAGCCCGGACTCCACCTCTGGGCACACCGGCACCCAGTCGACGAACTGTCCCAGCGATTCCACCAAGAACGGATCCCGTTTGTGGCCGCCATCAAAACGCACCGGCTCGCCGAGCAGACAGGCCGAGATCCCGAGACGGATGCGTTCGTGGGTCATCGGCGTGTCACACCTTTCGATCGCGCAGCCAGTCGATCGCGCAGCCAGACGAAAGGCCAGCGGCTGCTGTCCCCGTTGAACTCGATTCTGCGTAGCTTGGCGCGACGCGCGATCTCATGCAGGAGACCGCTGAACATCCACTCGTGCACGGGAAGGAGGACGTACCAGTACGCGCGGCCCAGCAGGCCTCGAGGGTCGAACGTCGCCGTCTGGCGGATGAGCGATCGCCGGCCGTCGTCGAGCGGCGTGACCTGGAATTCCAGCCAGCCGCGGCCGGGCAACTTCAGATCGGCCCTGAGCCGCAGGCGTCGATCCGGTTCGTACGCGTCGACGGTCCAGCCGTCGATGACATCTGTCAGCCCGCAGTTCTCGGGATCGCGGCGGCCGCGTCCCATGCCCACGCCTCCGAAACCGAGGTCCAGCCAGCCTCGCGCTCGCCAGAGGGAGTTCCCGAAGTACCAGCCGTTCGTTCCGCCAATCTGCCTGATCGGAGCAAAGACCTGCGAAGGGGGCGCGTCCAGAACAGTGGTCCGCGTGTCGACCTTCTGACGCAACCGAGCGCCGCCCTCTATCGCCTTCGCCAGCGCCACGCGCAACGGCGTCGGTTCGATCTGGAACGCGTCGAATGCTGCTGACGATCTGACCACCGTCGGGTTCTTCAACCCTTCCACCAGCGCGCGACCGACACGGGCCTGCGCCGGTGTCACCAGTGCGAGCCAGAGACCCGACAGGTGCGGCGTCAACAACGGCACCGGCAGCAGCCAGCGGCGCAGCCCGCGGAGCTGCGCGTACTCCCGCATGATGTCACCGTACGAGACGACGTCTGGACCGCCGATCTCGAACACTTCACTGCCGGTCTCAGGCAGTTCCAGGGCCGCCGCCAGGTACGCCACCACGTCGTCAACGGCCATCGGTTGTGTCAACGTCGCGACCCACCGCGGGCACACCATGACGGGCAGCCGCTCCACCAGCGCCTCGATCATCTGGAACGACAGACTGCCGGCGCCAACCACGATCGATGCCCTGAACTCGATGACCGGGACGCCACTGGCGCGCAGGACGGATCCGGTTTCGGCCCGACTCTGGAGATGGCTGGAGAGCGAACCCGCCTGATCGGCCAGGCCGCCCAGATAGATGATGCGCCGGACGCCAGCACGAGCCGCCGCGCGGCCGAAGTTTGCAGCTGCATGCCGATCCACCTTCGCGAAATCGGCGCCGACCGACATGGAGTGCACCAGGTAGTAGGCCGAGTCCACGCCCGCGAGGGCGAGACCCAGCGACGCCTCATCGAGGCAATCACCCTGGACGACCTCCGTCGTTGATCGGGTTGCCTTGACGCGTTCGGGATTCCGCGCAAGGCACCGCACCGGACGGCCGGCCTCTTCGAAATGTCGAAGAAGACGGCCGCCGATGTACCCCGTCGCGCCGGTGAGGAGGACTGGTGCGTCCATGCCCCGGCCTATTCGTCCTTCGGCAGGATGACGCTGTCGATCACGTGAATGACGCCGTTGGTCGCGGCGATGTCGGTCTTCACCACCTTCGCGCCGTCAACGGTCACGCCGCCATCGCGGGATGCGATCGTCAGCGTGTCCCCGCTGACCGCCTTCGCCGAGCTGGTTTTGACCACGTCGGCCGCCATCACTTTCCCGGCGACGACATGAGACGTGAGGATGCGCTGCAGCTTGGGCTTGTTCTCGGGCTTCAGCAGCGCTTCGAGCGTTCCTGCGGGCAGCTTCGCGAACGCCTCGTCGGTCGGCGCAAACACCGTGAAGGGCCCGGCTCCCTTCAGTGTTTCGACGAGGTCGGCCGCCTGGAGTGCCTTCGCCAGCGTCTTGAACGATCCGGCCGCCACCGCGGTATCGACGATGTCCTTGTCAGCGGTGGCAGCACCCATGTTGGCGGCGGCGCCGGTGATGGTCATGGCGGCCACGATTCCTGCAATCATCTTCTTCATTTGTTTCTGCTCCGTGATCGAGTTGCGGGTTGACGAACTAACGAGTCGCGATCGCCGCGGGCTGCGCCCAGCGGCTCTGCACGCGCTTCCACGACACTGCCTGATACAGCCCGGCCAGACCGACCAGCCCGTAGACGAGTGCGCTGGCCGCCGAGACCTCACCGAACTGCATCCCGAACAGCGCTGCGACGAGGTCGAACCGGGCGACGGCAATGAGCCCCCAGTTGAGCGCTCCGACGACGACGAGGACCGCGGCGATGACGTCGATCTGCTTCATGACTCTTCCTCCTGTGCTGCGTCCGGCACCTCGCCGGCGCAATGCATGTATTGACTGTAGTGCACATTTATTTGCTTTAAAGTAAAATCAACGCTCGGCCGCAAAGTCATGTGAATGCGACGACAAGAACCGCGCGGAATGTGACTGTCACGACAAACTGGAGGCGGAATGCTGTCGGCAACGCTGGAAGCAGGGCTCAGCGACTATGCGATCGGCGCGAAGATTCGCGCCTTACGGCTGAAGAAGAAGATGGGGCTCGTCGAGCTGGGGCAGCATTCCGGGCTGTCGCCGGCGTTGCTCTCGAAGCTCGAAAGGGGGCGCCTGTTCCCGACGCTGCCGACGCTGCTGCGGATCGCGCTCGTCTTCAGCGTCGGCCTCGACTATTTCTTCGCCGGCGCGCGCGAGAAGCCGCTCGTGGCGGTGGTCCGCAAGGCGGAGCGCGTGCAGCTGCCAGAGCGTCAGGATGGGAAGGACATGTCTTATCGCTTCGAGTCGCTGGACTACCCGGCGACCGAGCGGCGGTTCAACTCGGTACTACGCCGAGTTCTTGCCCGTGGCGCGCGACAACGTCCGGCTGCACACGCACGCGGGCGTGGAGTTCATCTACACGCTCAAGGGCAGGTTGAACGTTCACATCGACGGCCAGGAGCACGCGCTCGAGTCCGGTGACTCGATGTACTTCGACTCCGGCCTTCCCCATGGGTACCGCCGCAGCGGCACCTCAACATGCTGCGCCATCGTGGTGACGACAGCCTGATCGCCTTCCTCGACGACCACCCCACGAGCTGTCGCTTCGGAAGCACGTCTGAAGAGTTCGCGCCGTCACCGCGGTGAAATCGTCCGCACAACGGATGGTCTCGAGATCGTTTGAGCGTCGCTCAAAATCGGCCCTCGACAGGTTCCTGAGGTGAAAACGAGATGGTCGGAGCCGCGTCCACTGGCGCGCATGTTGGATCAAAGGGAAACGGAGATGTCGCCGGACCATAACGCGTCGCGGCAGAGCCGCAGGAAGCAGCACGGCTCTGACTTCACGGACGCGGGGGCGTAGGCAACGGAGCACTTGAATACCAGTATTGAGACGGGTCCGGCCCCGTCTCGTTATTCGCAGCCGGAGGGACGCATGACGACCGAACTCGACACCTTCTACGAAATGGTTGAAGACATTGGTATTGCGATGATGACGACGCGGCGGCCCGACGGGCATCTCGAGTCCCGCGCGATGGCGAATCAGAAGCGTGCGGCAGGAGCCGATCTGTGGTTCGTGACCGCGGAGGGCACCGGCAAGCTTCGCAGCCTCGAGGCTGACCCGCACATCAACCTGTCGTACTACAAGGATCGGACGCGCGAATGGATCTCGGTGTCCGGCCTGGCGACGATCTCACGCGATCGGCAGAAGATTCGCGAGCTGTACGCGCCCGACTGGAAGATGTGGTTTCCGGACGAGGGTGATGCGCGGCACGGCACGCCGGACGACCCGCGCTTGGTGCTCATCGGGGTCGACATTCATGGGGCGGTGTTCCTGGAAGTCAACAAGCCGCAGCCGGTGGTCCTGTATGAACTCATGAAGGGCTGGCTGACCGGCACCGAGCCGGAGCTCGGGAAGATGCACACGCTCAAGCCCTGATTCAGTCGACTGCTGATGGGATAGACAGGGTATTCCTTCTGCGCCGCCTCGCGATCGTGATGCCGAAGGTCGCTCATCAGTCGCTCGCGCTTCTCAGGTGCTTTTCGCGATCGTCTTGTCGCGAGCGTCCGATGTGTCGTGGGCCTGATGCCGCTGCTCGCCAGAACGCCGTCACTTCCGTTCTCCACCAACCAGGCGACAGCGTTGAAGCCGCGCGTCTATCCACTCGGCCCCGATCAACCAGAAGCGGCGATCCGTTTGAGCCAGCGCGTCGATTTCCACGTTGGTGAGCTCGACGCCCCGCTCGCGCAGGGACCGGAGAATTTCGAGCGGTCGCTCGAGAAAATCCGAGCGGAACTCCTCGTCTGTCAGAATTTGGCCGATGATCAGCTGCACGGTTCTTTGCGCCATGATTCACACGCCGTAAGTCGGCTTCCTCATTTCCGGGCGCGCTCTCAACTTCGCTCCCGTCACGACGTCGGAAGAGCAATGTCGCTGCCGCGGTGCGATTCGCGAGAAACCCGCGCAAATCGGCCGGTTCCGTCCGTTGCGGCTGCCTTCGATCCGTCTGAATACACGCGCGGTGCGTGTCAACGTGCAGCGGAGTGGTGCGCACATCAACCATCCGGCCTTCGCAACCACCGTTCACCGTGGCAAGAAACTGCGCCTGCCTCAGGACATCGTTGAACGGGAAACAGAGCGCCCGTCGACAACTCTGGCGCTATGATTTGCGGACGTTTCAATGCGCGGCTCGAACGTCGGCACGCGGAGGCCCAGATGGCAGTCAGTCCCGGTTCGTCGGCGTTCGCCAGCCAAGGGTTGGCCATGGTCGACGGCCTGCTGGTAGCTGTCTCGCGCAAAAGTGATGTCCGTGACCTGTTTCAGCACGTGAGTGCGACGATCTGCCCGATCATCCCGTATGACGAGGCCCAACTAGTCCTCTTGACCGAAGATGGATCCCTGCATCAGTACGCCAGAACGCTGGACGGACCCTGCCAAGTATCCGCAGTCACGTCACCAGCAACGATTCTCGACGACCCCCAGCCGCAAGTCCTCGATGTGGTCCCTGAATCGGACCATGGCATGCAATGCGGCCTGAAGGCCCCCGTCCGGATCGAGGACCGAGTTGTCGGCGCGCTTTCGTTATTGTCCAGGCACCCCCATGCGTATTCGGCGAGCGACCTGCTTCACGCACAGCAGCTCGCCAACTGTCTCGGACACGGGCTCGCCTACCTGCGGCTGACCGAGCAGGTCCGCGAGGCGGGCTCCGACCGTCAGCGCTTGGCCGAGATCGAAAACTCCGCCGAACTGCTGCGGACCATCGCCGGCGTGCTCGACATCCGGACCGTGTTTCCCCGGATCTCGGACATTGCCAAGAAGATGCTGCCACACGACGCATTGGCGATGGTCTTCGTCGATCAGGACCGTCATTTCGTGCGCCAGGCCCACGCGCCCGATGACTTTCCAGACCCGCCGTTCGTCACGCACAAGACCCCTCTGCCCAGAGAGTTCATCATCGCCGACATCAGCACCGCGCCGCTGCCGGTCTTTGAACCCGCGGACGCGTTCGCGCCCGTGATCGCGGCCGGATATCACTCATTCATGGGCGTGATGCTGCCAGCGCGTGAGCAAGTGATAGAACTCACCTTCTGGTCTAAAGATCTGGGAGCGTTCGACCAGCGCGATCTTCCTCTGGCGCGCCGCATCGCAGATTACGTCGCACTGTCCGTCTCGCACGAGCACTCGTCGAAGCGGATCGACAGGCCGCCGAGGCACACGCACGCGCCGAGCGGCTCGAAGCGAGGGTGCAGCTGCTCTCGGAGGAGCTCGAATCCAAAACTCAGATCCGCGTCGTAGGCGAATCCGCGGAATGGCGCGATGTGTTGAAGAAGGCCACTCAGGTGGCTGAGACGGACACGACTGTGCTCGTAACCGGTGAGTCCGGAACCGGCAAGGAGGTCGTCGCCCGGTTCATCCACCGCGCGTCTGCGAGAAGCCGCGGCCCGTTCGTCGCCTTGAACTGTGCGGCACTCCCTGAGCAGTTGCTCGAGTCCGAGCTCTTTGGCTACGAGCGCGGCGCGTTCACCAGCGCCCACCAAGCCAAGCCCGGTCAGATCGAGCTGGCCGCCGGCGGCGTATTGTTCCTCGACGAAGTCACCGAGATGAGTCTGGCGGCGCAGGCGAAGTTTCTACGCGTGCTGCAGGAACGCGAGTTCCAGCGGCTCGGGGGCACCCGGATCCAGAAGGCGAACATTCGCGTGATAGCGGCTACCAACCGCGACCTGCGAAAGGCCGTGGAACGGGGCGACTTTCGCGAGGACCTGTTCTACCGCCTGAAGGTGTTCGATATCGGGATTCCACCCCTGCGGGAGCGCACCGACGATATCCTCCCGCTCTGCGAGGCGTTACTGCACGATATCGGGAAGTCGTTCGGCGCGGCCGCCCGCAGGCCTCACGCGGGATGCCCGGGAGGCGCTTCTCCGGTACCCCTGGCCAGGTAACGTCCGCGAGCTCCGCAACGCGCTCGAGCGCGCGGCCATTCTGTGCGAAGGAGGGCTCATTCGGCCGGAACACCTCGCACTCGAAGTCACGGGCAAGCCACCGGGCGCCGTCTCCACCGATCTCGGCACAATTGAGCGCGATACCATCGTGCAGGTGCTGCGCGAGTGCCGCTGGAACAGGACGCGGGCCGCCAAGCGCCTCGGCCTCACGCGCACTCAGCTCTATCTGCGGCTGCAGAAGTATGGGCTCGAGAAGCCGGCCGACGCGTAAGTACCCGGCCGGCATCGCGATTATCGTGACTGGTCAGCCGCACACATGTTGCGAACGTCTCACGTCCCGATGCGCATCTCGCTTGTCCTCCTGCGGTGAGTCATTCACGGGTCAATTGTGGTGCGCACTTTCAGTCTGCTTGTGCACGAGCACGAGCCGGCCGTTCGCATCTCGTTCGAAGACTTGCCGCTCACTCACCTACGAGTCGGCTCCGCTTCTGCGCACCGTCGTCACGCTTCGCTGAACCACTCGCAGCGGCTCGCTCGACGCCGCAGGATTGCGTTCTGCGGTTTCTTCGATGGTCTGACTCCCGTCGCCCGTGACAGTTGTCACGCGGTTGACTCGCTGAGTCAGCGTGAGGCGACTCGCCTCTATCGACGGTTCGTAGGTTTCAATGACGACCCGTTCCTCGTCGTTGGTTCGAGCGCGGTGCGTCACGACCTCCTCGCTCACGGCCTCCCTTCCGTTCAGATCTCGATCGCGGCGCGTGGTGACAGTCTCGGTTACTGTTCCGACGCTTTGCTGTGCCATCGCGCTTGTCGTCGCCAGCACGATGCAGAGCACACACGGCCATGACACCATGTCGGCGGATCAACCGCTTGGTAGTCCGCACTGTGGATAACTCACCCCGCTCGATCACCTGGGTCCTCCCTCTGCTGAACATCACGGATTGTTGAACCTGGCCACGCCGATCGCGGCCTCCACTGGCTTCGATCGCAAAACCGAAGCCACATTCACGGTCGCACGAACCGTCTAAAAACGGCAGGCATCCCGCGCTGGGAGGTGTAGCAATGCGTGTGATCACGCATGGCGTGCGCTAACGCACGTACGCAATCACGGCGTTTCGCTCCGCGACTGCAAACTCGCCAGTTCAGAACGCTCCGGTGCTGCCTTGCACCGGTGGCGTGGATGTTGCCGTAACCCGGTGCGGCTCCGAAGGAGGCCGCGTCATGTCACGAGCGAGCGTTGGACTGGTCGTCGAGAAGCTGCTCACTGATGAGAACCTGCGCAGCCGATTTGCGCTCGATCGGATGGAGACGATCGCCGAGCTGTGTTTGCGAGGCTTCGAGCTCACACGCGACGAGATCGACCTCTTTTACCGGACGGATGCTCGCCTGTGGTTCCTCGTCGACCAGAGAGGCCAATGGCAGTAGTGAGCGCCGCCGCGCGTCGTGGGGTTTGCCTGAACTGGCCAGCCCAGGAGACAAAGCCATGTCGATTTGCATTGATGCATGTGCGGCGCAGGAAACGATTGTCGTCACTACTCGCTCGAGCGTATAGGAGCTGGTTGTTCTTCGCGGCGACCGAGGAGATGTGTTGGTGCGTGGCGGAAGGCATTTCACGGAGTTCAGGCAGGTGTATTTCTCGGTTCGATTGCAGACGACGGCTCGCTCGACTTACACACAATCGACATCGGTCTCCGCATGAAGTTTGGTGTTGGTGAACAGTTCGTCATTACCTCGCCGGTCCAGTCGCTCTCACGCCACAGCGCCGATGCCGCCTCACCGGAGTGTGGAGCAGCCCAGTGAAGCCGGAGTTCCTCGGAAGTCGCGCAGCTCACTGACGGTTCTCGATGCCGCATCGTGCGACACGGTGCCGCCTCCAGTGGCATTGTCGGGACGCGACATGAATCGCAGCATCAGCACCCAGGCGGCATGATGCGAATCTTGATGCCGGTGAGCATCCCGCGGGCCTGCCGTAAGGCTTCCCCGCGGCTGAAGGCGGTGACCAGGCAGGTGACTGGACGCGACATCCCGGGAATCTCGAGTGCAACGGAATAGTAGTGAGGGATCAGACGCTTTGGCCGTCGTGCTCTGTTGTTGTTGTTCGGCATCATCGGAAGTCCTTCAGCGCAGTGACAATGCAAGGTTTGATCCGCAGCGGGGACTGTGCGCATCCGGAGTTTGTCCATTTCGGTCGTGCTGTCACTGCGACTGGGTGCGAATCGAGTGCGATTGCAAAACGGCCCCGTTCGTTCGAAAACGCACGCACCGTCTGCCACCACGCAATGTCTGCAACGGACGCAACGCGTCTATGTGCCCCGATCGCACGAGTGAATGGCGTCGATTTGGGCCGTGTTTCCCGAAAACGTGCCTGTTGAATCAATTGAATGAGCTCGGTGCTGCGCGAGGGCATCACCTTTGCCCTATGCCTTTCGCGAGCGCAGGGCGGTGCTGCGCGGTCGGTCACAGACACGCAAGGAGAAGGTCGCTTGGAGGACGATATGCCCGCTGTTCGCTGTTCCGTTGTCAGACCTATGCGCGGTGCCGCATTGCTCGCGGCCGCCATGATGTTCCTGGTGCCCCCGGGCCAAGCGATGGCCCAGGACACGAGGGCCGAAATCATCCGCCAGGAGCAGGCGGACAAGCTGCGCACGGTCACGCCGCCAGAGCTGAACCGCGCGGAGAAAGTCGTGAACCGCCTCGAGGACTGGGGATGGCTCACTGGAGAGCCCCGCGGGGTGTATCCGCTACTGGACTCTGTCTATCCCGGCGGTGGGTTCGCCGCCGGCCTGGGCGCGCGGAAGCCGTTCGGGGACGACGGCGCGATCAGTGTGATGGGCGCCTATTCGATCAACAGCTTCTGGCGGGCGCAGACGGACGTGTCGCTGCCGACCTTCGCCTCGAACCGCGGCCGGGTGTCGTTGACGGCCGGCTACCTGGACGCGCCCGACGTGAAGTACTACGGCATCGGTCAGGACTCGGACAAGGATGACAAGACGTCCTTCGGCTACACCCCCTTTGGAGGGGGCGGACGCCTCGACTTCGACGTCAGCCGCCATTTGTCCGTGGGCGGCGGGGTGAACTACATCGACATCGAAACCGGTTCAGGCGCCACCGGCCCATCGGTCGAGGCACGCTTCTCACCAGCCGACAGCCCGGGCCTCGAGCTCGACCAGTTCAAGTACGTTAACAGCAGCGCGCGGGCGGTCGCCGACTGGCGGCGGCCGCTGGGCTACTCGGGCACGGGCGGGCTGTACCGGGTCCAGTTCGACGACTTCCGCGAGAGGGACCACGATCGGTACTCCTTCCGCTCGCTCGAGGCGGAGGTGACGCAGCTGATTCCGCTGATGCGGGCCAACTGGGTCATTGCCCTGCGTGGCCTCACCACCATCACGGACCTCGACGATACCGAGGCGATTCCGTACTTCATGCTGCCGTCCCTCGGCGGGGGCAAGACCCTGCGGGGGTTTCCAGACTTCCGGTTCCGCGATCGCCATCGCCTACTCATGAACGCGGAGCTGCGATGGACCCCCGCGCGCTTCCTCGACATGGCGGTCTTCTACGACGCCGGCAAGGTCGGGGCACGGAAAAGCGATCTCGACTTCCGCGACCTGGAGGATTCGTACGGGATCGGCATGCGGATCATTGGTCTGAAAGGGTATGCGTTCAGGGTCGACGTGGCGCGCAGCCGCGAGCACGCCGCGCGTCTCATCGTCAGCGCGGGAGGAGGATTCTAATGATGAGCAACGCAAGTAGGAGACGTCAGGGGCTGGTCGCGCTGGGGTGTGCCTTCGCCGTGGCGGCGGCGGCGGGAGCGGGCGCCAACGGCCAGAAGTTCTATCGCGACGATCCGATCACGCGGATCGTCGACGCAGAGGACACGTCGGACGTGCACGAGCGGGCAATCGATCTGGAGTACGACACGCTCGAGAACCTGTTCTCCTGGCCCGGCGACCAAACGCCGAACGTCCGCGCGCAGAACCTCAACACGATCGATGAAGTGCCGGACTCGGCGTGGTTCACGAACCGGCTGGGGACCGTCCCCGTCACGGTCGACGAACTCGTCAAAGGGCCGGGGTCCGGCACCGGCCCGGCGCCGGGCGGCTGGACGGTGATTTCGGCCAAGAACGATGGCGTGATGCCGGGGTTCACCGTGCGCGATTCCGCA
Source organism: uncultured Acidobacteriota bacterium (assembly GCA_963802675.1). Classification (GTDB taxonomy): domain Bacteria; phylum Acidobacteriota; class Vicinamibacteria; order Vicinamibacterales; family UBA2999; genus JACCSI01. Next base: position 578,033 of record CAWDJL010000006.1, on the reverse strand, counting down.
GGGCAGGTCTGGTTCATCAAGTTCGATCCGCCAGGCTATCCGGCCATGGCGACTGGCACGGAGGTCCTCGTCGCCAGGCTCTTCTCGGGGCTGGGCTATCACGTGCCGGAGACGCACCTGGCGACGCTGCGGCCCGAGGAATTGACGATCGACGACCAGGCCCGCATCACATCGCCGAGCGGCAGCCGGCGTCGCTTCAAGGACTCGGATATCCGGCTGCTGCTAAGCAGAGCGCACCGCGAGTCCGATGGATTGTACCGGGTCGTCGCCAGCAAGGCCCTCGAGGGGCGGCCCCTCGGCGGTTTCCGGTTCTACGGCACGCGGTCCGACGATCCCAACGACGTGATCCCGCACGAGCATCGTCGCGAGCTGCGGGGCTACGGGACCTTCTCGGCCTGGCTGAACCACGTCGACTCGAAATCAATCAACACGCTCGACACGCTCGTCGAGCGGGACGGGAAACACGTCGTCCGTCATCACCTGCTGGATTTCGGATCGACGATCGGGAGCGCGGGGGTCTACGCGCGCGAGGCGTACGAAGGCTGGGAGTACCTCGCGGAGGGCAAGAAGACGCTGGCCGGCATGCCGAGTCTCGGGCTCTACGTCAAGAACTGGCGGACGATCCCGCTGTATCGTGCAAAATCCGTCGGCGCCTTCCCCATCGACAACACGCAGTGGGACCCCGAGCGGTGGAAACCCCGCTACGCCAATTCCGCGTTCCGATCGGCGCGCATGGACGACAAGTTCTGGGCCGCGCGGCGGCTCCAGGCATTCACCGACGAGATGCTGAACACGCTCATCGGCGTCGGCCGGTTCAACGATCCGAAATCCGAGGAGATGCTCTCGAAGTTCCTGATCGAGCGTCGCAACGCGATTCTCGGTCGTTATCTTCCGGCTGTGAACCCGGTCGTCGACGTGCGCCTGTCGCCTTCGGGTACGTTGACGTTCCGGAACGCCGCGGTGGATGCCGACGTGGCGCACGCGCCTGAAGAGTACGTCGTGGTCTGGCAGCGGTTCGACAATGCGACCGGCACAACGACGAACCTCGGCGAGACCCGTGCGTCCGCGACGAGCGTCGACGCGCCGAAGGATCTGCCTGCGGCAGCGAGCACGTATGTCCGTGTCGAGATCTCCGCCAACGGCGGGCCGGAGAGCTGGACGGAACCCGCGCACGCCTACTTCCGGCGCGAGGCGACTGCCTGGACGCTGGTCGGCTTCGAGCGTGTGCCGAGCGGCAATCCGCCGGGAAGCAAGGGCGCCAGCCGCCGGACTAACTGACCTAATGCGATAAGCGCGCGTGGGGCTCGGGCCCTACGCGCACCAAAAGGAGACAAGATGCCACGAAAGATTGCGTACTGGGCAGCCACAGGTCTCGTGGGGATCGTGACGCTGTTCGCCGGCTTCAGCTATCTGACCGCCGCCCCAGAGGCGGTCGAGAACTTCCAGCACGTGGGATATCCCCAGCAGTTGCGTGTCCTGCTCGGCATCGGGAAGCTGGCCGGAGCCATCGTGCTGCTCCTACCACGGCTGCCGACCTTGAAGGAATGGGCGTACGCAGGCTTTACCTTCATGTGGATCGCGGCCGTCGTGGCGCACTATCTGGCGCGCGACGGGGCCTTGTCCTTGCTGCCGGTCGCATTGCTCGGGTCGCTGGCGGTTTCTGTACGTCACGCGCTCGGCGACTCGTGGCGGTTCCGCGAAGGCAATGCTCTAAGTACACGCGCGTGAGAGCGGTATTGCGCCGCCAATATCAATGACTGCTAGCGGCGAAGGCGCAACGCCCTAAGTCGTATGTCGGTCTATGGATCAAAAGAGCGTCGGCAACGCGATCATGCGACACTCGATCGCGGGGCCACGAATCTGGCTTTCGCATTTACAGCAACACCAGGAAGTCATTGTGGCAGGGTACGCACGCAGGGCGGCCGCGACTGATGCCGCAGCCAAGACGAGATTGATCGGTGCGCGGAATTGGAGTGCCAGACGCACGGATTGCCTCGTCAGTCGTGGGCGGTGGGCTCAAGGAGTGGTTGCGGACCCTGGATCGAAATTGCGGGTCACGTTCGCTTTGCGAGCGCCAGGTGATGGCACCTGCGACTCGGGATTTTCGGCGCGCTATTGCTGAAACTCGCGGTCCTTCGAGAGGACGGAGTCCACGAGCTGATTCAACACGTGCTCGGTGGACTCGCCGCGGCGTAGTCGAACAGCGTCTCGTTGTTTTCACGGAACAGACGTGTGATGTATCGGACGTAGTGCTATGTTGCCCATCTCATTCAGCGGGGGTATGCGCCCAAGTCCATCGACCATACAGTTGATGTGCTGAGCGCGGTGCTCCGCACCGCAGTGAAGTGGGGACACCTCTCGGAGAACCCCACGCGTGGCGTCGAGATGCCGACGCTGAAGACGGTGCGACCAAAGTGGGCGCTGACCGTTACCAAGCCGCGAAGCTGCTCGAGCGGCTGTCGCCGTTGCCGCGCACGATGGTCGGTCTGGCCGTCGTGACAGGCTTACGACGGGGCGAACTGTTCGCCTTGCGATGGAAAGACCTCGACGAGTCCAGGCAAACGCTCACGGTCCGCGAAGCGGTGTACGACGGGACGTTCAGCACGCCCAAGACAGCGGCGGGTGTACGGCGGGTGCCGCTGTCAGCGCTCGCACTGGACCTCATCGGGCAGTGGAAGCGCCACGCCTTGAGCACCGACTCGGATGCGCTGGTGTTCGCGACCAGGGCGGGGACGTCGATCTCACCGAACAACGGTGTTACGTCGTTCGATCTTCCCAGCGTGCAAGACACTTGGGTTGCCGAAGGCGACGTGGCTCACTTTTCGGCGGACCTACTCGTCGTGGTCACATGAGAACGGCGTGCCTGGAAAAGTCATTGCTCAACGGTAGCGTACGCGTGGACGGCCGGTCGTGTTCGGTCTGCGGCTCGCCAGCCATCGCTGCAAATTTGGAACACGCGAACGCCGACCACGACAGCTGCGCGGCATCGGCATTGGTGGCCACTGCGGATCCGCAGCGCTGGCGGTTGACGACGCGCAAAGTCGCGAGTTGGAAACGGCAGACGCACGACTATAACCGCCCTGGCGGAACCTCGGCGGAACCTCACCAAAAACCAAGGAGAAAACCACCGATGAAGAACCACCGACTCGCCGTTTGAGGGGTAGAATTCGAGCCGTCCATGCCTGTGTTCTCGCAGCGCTCCGAGCCGCGTGAGCTGGTCTTGACGCCGCGGGAGGAGCTGGTTGCCGGCGGGCCCGCGGAGCAGCTCGAACAGCAGATCCAAACCAGCTTCAAGGGCGGCGTCCATCGCATCGTCGTCGATCTGCGAGACGTACCGATGATCGACAGCGCCGGCGTGCGAGCGCTGGTGCGTGGCCACACGACATCAGAGCGGCTTGGCCGTCGTTTCTGCCTCGCGGGCGCGCATTCACGAGTCATCGACGTGCTGCGCCTTTCCAACCTGGATCAAGTGTTCACGATGTCCGATTCGGTACCGCTCGCGCGCACACGGCCGTGGCCGTGGTCGCAGATCGTGACCGTCGTGTTCGTGATCATCGTCGGCGCCGGCCTCGTGGTCACCGGGTACATGTGGCCACCGGGCGCGGTTATCGATCTGACCACCGGAGAAGGACGCGATCCGTTTGGCGTCGGCACCACGTCTCCAGCGGTCGGACCAAGCCCGCTCTATGAATTGGCCAAGCTGATCGTAGCTGCCGTCGTGGGGATGCTCGTGACGATCGTGCAGCGGCATTACCGTGCGGATCGGTCGCCCAACCCGACACTCGATCAGGCGCAGGTGCTGCTGTGCGTCTCGGGGGCGCTGATGATGATCATCATCGGCACCTCGCTGGTTCGCGCGTTCGGCATCGCTGGTGCGGCGAGCATCATTCGATTTCGGACGCCAGTCGACGACGCGCGCGATATCACCGTACTCTTCATCCTGATGGCGCTGGGAATGGCCGCCGGCCTTGGCGGTTTCGCCGTCGCCGGGCTCGGAACGCTGTTTTTGTGCGCGATGTTTCCCATTCTCAACCTGTTCGCCTCGGACCGGCCGCGACAGATGCTGGTCGCGGTTCAGGCCGAGGGCCGCAACTTCCCAGCCGACCACGTGCAGAAAGTCTTCGCCGTCAACCGCATCGTGTTCGAGCCGCGCGAGGTCGAGCAGAGCGAAGAGGCGACGGTTCGCTACCTGGCCACTCTGGCCCCGCATGATTCGCTCGAGGATCTGAGCAATCAGTTGATGGGCGGGGGCAAAACAGGGATCAAGAATGTTTCCTGGTCACTTCCCAAACGCGTCTGACGCGGTGGCCGACGCGTGTTCATCGGGCAGGGCGCTCGCCGCGAGGCGATGCTCGAGGTCATCGAGGGCGCGCGTCAACGCCTCGTGCTGTCGTGTTTCGCTGTCGTTCGCTGGCCGGTGACCAGTTCCGAATCAGCGAGATAGTCGGTAGCGTCTCCGTGATCGGGACTGCGAAGAGAAGTTTCGAGCCGTCACGAGTGACGTCCCAGTCTCCTCCAGGCGAGGCAAACAGTTCGGCCGGGGATCCGGGAGCGAGAGTCGCCCCGGGGAGGATGCCCGCAGCCCTCATGATATTGCCCGCCGTGAAGTACAGCTCGCGGCTGTCGGCCCGCCACCTCGCAGTTAGGCCGACTTGCCGGGCAACGAGGTGTCGCGACCCGTCTCCTGTTGCAATCTCGTTGCAAACAAAAAAAGCCCGGTGATGGCCACCGGGCCGTAACTCTTTGATTCTATTGGTGCGCCCAGCACGACTCGAACGTGCGACCTCCTGGTTCGTAGCCAGACGCTCTATCCAACTGAGCTATGGGCGCGGACGTGATTGCGGGCCGATGGCCCACGGCCCGGCCTCGTCGACCGGACCGAAACTTCGATCCTAGCACAGCGAGCCGACCGAGCGCTCCGCCTCGTCTTCGTTGACGCCGCCCGGCGCGGGGCACTCGGATAGCGACGACCTCTTCGCGCCGCGTTTCTCGATCCGAAAACCGGTCGCGGAGCGAAACGGTGTGGCGGCGGCCTGATTCGCCACCAGCGTTCAAACGATCCAGCCGTCCAAACGATTGTCACCGGCCTGCGGATAACGAAGCCGACGTCATCAACCCCGCGCCGAATAGCGGCGACCGTCGTCACGGCGTCGATGGCGCGGCCGATCGAACGAGCCCATGACCGACCGGAAACATCCCGGGCAATGCGATCGGAAGCTTGCCGCCGATTGGAATCTCACCCGCGAACGCTCGCACCGCGGATTCTTCGGCGACATCCGACAAGTCGTACGTCAGCAGCATCGCCGGCAGTTCGGGTACGGTCAGCGGCACGTAGGGGCTGCCGAAAAACGCCGCGACGAACGGCTGCTTCCGGCGACCGGACATCCGCGCCAGGTCCTGTAGGAGCGAAACGACCGGCGGCGCCAGGTCGAGACGATTGGTGCCAGACGCCACGCGGACGAAGATGCCGGCGACGATGGCATCGAAACGCGGCGCCATGGCACGAACCAGCGCGAGCTCGTTTGGCGTCGTGGCGTCGGACACCTCGATGGCCTGCAGGTCCTGCCATCGCGCACGCAGTGCCGGCAGCATCGCCCGACTTGGAGCCGCGATTCGCCATCCGCGCGGATAGTCCAACACCGACAGGAACAACACGCTGCTCGAGGGCGCCAGCTTGAGTGGCACGCTCTCGCGTTCGTCCTTGATCAGCGTCAGACTCCGCTCACTCACTTGACGCGCCACCGCCGCGTGCCGGCGAGTACCGACCACGTCTGGCACGGCATCGAGCGAGATGGCCCGCGCGCGATGGAGGCCGAGTCGCGCCTTCGCGGTCAGGACGCGACGGACGGACGTCTCGAGACGCTCACGAGAAATTCGCCCCGATTCGACCGCGGCCTTGATGCCGCGGAACGCGTCCATCGTATTCGGCGAGTCGAGCACGACATCGACACCAGCAAGGACCGCTTTCACCGCATTGTCCCCAGACGACCCCAGTTTGACGACGGCGTCCATGTTCATGGCATCGGTGAAGATCAGGCCGTCGAAACGCATCTGCTCGCGAAGCAGCCCGGTGATCACGGGCTGGCTGAAGGTTGCGGGACCTGCGGTCTTGTCGAGCGCGGGCAGTTCAATATGCGCGACCATCACGCCGGCTGCCGCGGCATCGATGCCCGCCTTGAACGGCGGCAGCTCCACCTGATCGAGGCGCTCGCGCGGATGTTGAATCACGGGCAGCCCGAGGTGTGAGTCGACCGCCGTGTCGCCGTGCCCCGGGAAATGCTTCAACGTGGCAAGCATGCCACCCTGCTGGATGCCGCGCACCCAGGCGGCGGCAAGAGCGCCAACCCGCGACGGATCCTCGCCGAACGATCGGATGTTGATGACGGGATTGCGCGCGTTGTTGTTGACGTCGGCGACGGGCGCGAAGTTGACGTGAACGCCAAGCGCACGACCTTCGAGGGCAGTGATCCGTCCCGCTTCGAGTGCCAGCTGCTCGTCGCCGATAGCGCCGAACGCCATCGCGCGCGGGAAGCGGGTGCCGCCATGGATGCGCATGCCCACGCCCCACTCGAAGTCGGCCGCGGTCAGCAGCGGCACGGTCGCCATCGACTGCAGACGATTGATCATCGAAGCCAACGCGAGCGGTTGACCGAGGATGAGGGGGCCGTAGGTGGGGTTCAACAGGACCTGTGGAACCGGCTCCTCACCGCCAAAGCCGATGATGCCGCCCACATGCGCCTGCCGGACGAGCGTCGCCAGCTGATCGTAGATGTCGGAGTCGGAGCTGGTATAGACGCCCGCAAACCGCGGCATCAGGAGCTGCCCGACCATCTGATCGGTCGTCAGCTTCTTCATCGTCGCATCGACCCATCGCTGTGCGTCACGATCGAGCGGCGACTGGGCCGCCGGAAGGGCCGCGAGGACGAGCAGCCAGATGACTAGTGGCGCACGCATCGCCGAATTGTAGCGGCCTTCCGGCCGCCAGTCTCCAATCTCCAGTCCCGGTCCCCGGTCTCCGGTCTCCGGCACGAAGGTTCTCCCTCAGTTCCTCTGAACACCTCGTAGACAGCAACCCACTGAAGAGGGACTGAGAGAGAACCTCTCGTACCGGCAACCGGCAACCGGCAACCGGCAACCGAGACCTATAATCACGATCGAGTGTCGCAAGATCAGCACAAGTCGATGGCGCCGACGCGGGTGTCCTGTTACGTGCTGACCGTCAGCGACACGCGCACGCGTGAAACGGATACGAGTGGACGAGCGATTGCCGATCTCTTGGTCGCCGCCGGTCACAAGGTGGCCGGACGTTCGATCGTCAAGGACGAGCCGGCGGATGTCGTGCGCGCGGTCTCAGAACAGCTCGATGCTGGTGATGTTCAAGTCATCGTCACCACTGGTGGAACCGGCGTAACGTCGCGTGACCGCACGTACGAAGCCATCGACGATTTGCTCGAGAAACGCCTCGATGGGTTTGGCGAGCTGTTCCGCATGTTGAGTTTTCAAGACATCGGACCGGCGGCGATGATGAGTCGCGCGACGGCCGGCCTGGCGCGTGGCAAGATCATCGTCTCGCTGCCTGGGTCTGAAGGGGCCGTACGGCTGGCCATGACGAAGCTGTTGATCCCGGAGTTGGGGCACTTGGTGCAGCAAGCTTCGCGGTGATTCTAGTGGCCCACAGCCTACGGTCCACGGTCACAGCCAAGCCTCAGAGACACAGAGTCACAGAGTCACAGAGTGATAGAGCTGCAGAACAAGGTTCCAAACGTCATCCTTCTCTGAGTCTCGGAGTCTCTGTGGCTTGGGCTTGTTAGGGAACGTCCTTTGTGACCTTCGGTGACCTTCGTGTTGTATTGAAGAGTCCTGGTCTGAGGTAAAAGGGTACATGTCCCACGCCATGCGGCCGATTCGTGACACCATTTCGCTCGACGAAGCGCGCGTGCTGATCGACGGCGCCATCGCGAGCCTGCGCCGAACAGAGCGCGTGCCGCTCGTGCACGCGAACGGCCGCGTGCTGGCGGCAGACATCGTCGCGGATCGTGACGTGCCGCCCTTCGCACGCGCGGCGATGGACGGCTATGCGGTGGTTGCCGAGGACACGTTCGGCGCCAGCCGGCACGACCCCAAGACGGTTCGCGTGGTCGGCAAGGTCTACACGGGCGAGGTACCGACGGCAGGAGTGGGCGCCGGCGAGGCCGCCGAGATCGCGACCGGCGCACCAATGCCTGAGGGTGCCGACGCCGTCGTGATGGTCGAGGAAACCGAACGGAGCGGCGCCGACGTGCGCATCCTCACGCCCGTCTACCCACGTCAGAATGTCGGACGGCAGGGTGCCGACATCACCAGCGGTCAGACCGTTCTGGCCGCCGGTGATCCGCTCAACCCCAGTCGCGTCGGGGCCCTCGCGGCTCTCGGGCTGATCGAGATCGAGGCGTTTGCCAAGCCATCGGTCGCGATTCTCTCGACTGGCAACGAAATCGTCGAGCCCGGCATGCCGCTCGCCCCGGGCCAGATCTACGACATCAATCGCTACACGCTCACGACGATCATCGCCGAACACGGTGGCCTGCCGGTCCCCTATCAAACGGCACAGGACACGATCGACGATCTCGACCGCGCGATCGATCGATGTCTGGACGAGGACATGCTGGTTTTTTCGGGTGGAAGTTCGGTCGGCGAGCGCGACCTGATTCTCGACGTCATCGCCCGCCGCGGCGAGATTCTTTTTCACGGTCTCGCGGTCAAGCCTGGCAAGCCGACGGCGTTCGGCTTGGTCAGCGGCAAGCCGGTATTTGGGCTGCCCGGTTATCCAACCTCCTGCCTCTCGAACGCGTATATCCTGCTCGTCCCCGCACTGCGGCGAATGGCGCACCTGCCGCCCCACCGGATTCGGACCGCGCAAGCGCCCGTGTCGCAACGCATCGTGTCAACCACCGGTCGGCACCAGTTCTACACCGTGCGCCTCGTCAACGGCGAGGCGCAGCCGGCCTTCAAAGCCTCTGGTGACATCACTTCGATGTCACAGGCCGATGGCTATATCGAAATTCCGGCCCAGACAGATATCGTCGAGAAGGGTCAGATGGTGGAGGTGAAGCTTTTCTAAGGTGCGTGGCACCAGCACTTAGGCACCTGAGGCACTCGAGGCACCCTTCAGAAGCCGATTCACCTCTACCCAGTTGACCACGTTCCACCAGGCACCCAGGTAGTCCGCGCGTCGATTCTGGTACTTCAGGTAGTAGGCGTGCTCCCAGACGTCCACCCCAAGGATGGCCTTCTTCCCGTCCATCAACGGATTGTCCTGATTCGGCGTGCTCGTGATCTCGAGCTTGCCGCCGCTTTCGACCAGCCAGGCCCAGCCGCTGCCAAACCTGCCCAACCCCGCGGCCTGGAACTGCTCCTTGAACTTGTCGAAGCTGCCGAACGAGGAGTTGATCGCATCCGCGACCGCCCCGCTTGGCGCGCCGCCGGCTTTGGGCGCCATCAGCGTTCCAGAACAACGAATGATTCCAGTGCCCACCACCGTTGTTGCGGACCACCGTGCGAATGTCCTCGGGGACGCTGTTCACCGAGCGTATGAGATCGTCGAGGCTCTTGGCGTGCAGCTCGGGATGCTTGTCGAGCGCGCCATTGAGATTCGTGACGTAGGTCTGATGATGCTTGCCGTGATGAATCTGCATGGTCTGCGCGTCGATGTGTGGTTCGAGCGCGTCTGGAGCGTAGGGCAGGGCGGGCAGCGCGTGGGCCATTGCGATCAGTCTCCTTAGTCAGTGGATCGACAGCATCCGGTCTAACGCGATCCTAGCCCATTTCTTCTGCTCATCCGGAACAGTGATGCGGTTGTGCACCTCGCCGTCCAGCAGACCTTCGAGCACCCACAACAAATGATTCGGCGACACGCGGAACATCGTCGAGCACAAGCATCCGATTTGATCGAGCGAGATCACCGTCTTGGCCGGCGCCACCTCTTCGGCAAGACGATGGACGAGGTGGATCTCGGTGCCCACAGCCCACGTGGTGCCTGGCGCGGCGTCGCGAACCGCTTTCAGGATGTACTCGGTCGAGCCGCTATCGTCGGCGGCGCGCAGGACGTCGAACGGCACTTCGGGATGCACGATGACGCGCACGCCGGGATACTGCTGACGGACGGCCTCGATCTGCTTGGCCGTGAAGCGCACATGAACCGAGCAGTGTCCCTTCCACAGAATCATGCGGGCGCGATCGAGCTCGCCTTTCGTGAGACCACCGAACGGCTCGTACGGATCCCAGACCACCATCTCGTCAAGTGGGACGCCCATCTTCCACGCCGTGTTGCGTCCCAGGTGCTGATCGGGCAGAAACAGGATCTTGTCGCGCTGCTGCCAGGCCCACTTCAACGTCGCTGCAGCGTTGGACGAAGTGCAAATCGTCCCGCCGCGCACGCCGACGAACGACTTAATCGCGGCAGCGGAATTGATGTACGTGACCGGTGTCACGCGTGAGGCCACACCCATCTGCTCGAGCTCTGCCCAACAGGTTTCCAACTGATCCGGCGCGACCATGTCGGCCATCGAGCACCCGGCGGCCAGGTCGGGCAGGATCACCCGCTGATGCGGCAGCGCCAGGATGTCCGCGCTCTCGGCCATGAAGTGCACGCCACAAAAGACGATGTAGTCGGCGGCCGGATGTTTCGCGATCTCCCGTGACAGCTTGAACGAGTCACCGGTGTAGTCGGCGAACTTGATCACTTCGTCGCGCTGATAGTGGTGCCCGAGGATGACGAGTCGGTCGCCCAGCGCGGCGCGCGCCGCAGCGATGCGCAGCTCCATGTCCTCGTCCGAGAGACCGAGATAGGCGTCGGGCAGCGGCTGCCGTTCGTGCAGGCTTTGCTTTTCGACCTCGTTCAGCACGGGGAGAAAGGTTCCGGCCACGGTCCTGCCCTCGAGTGACTTTGTGAAACTTTTCGCAATCTCGGGACGCGAAAAAACCAAGCGCTGCGCCCCGGCTCGTCTCGCCGGATCAGCTCTTGGTCAACTTTGATTGTATCAAAGATTGCGTGGGTTGCCGGTTGCCAGTCGCCGGTTGCCAGTCGCCGGTTGCCGGTCGCCAGTTGCCGGTTGCCGGTTGCCAGTCGCACGGTTGGGGTTGCCGGTTGTGGGTTGCCAGTGACGTCGGGATCTGAACGCCCCTTAGAATCTGGGGTCGATGCGATCGGTGATCATTCTGGCGGTTGTGCTCTGCTCATCATGCTCTGAGAGGCGATCCACCCGTGACCACACTCCCTCCGCCGGATGACGATCTTAGTTCGCTCGTGCTGCGCACCGACTTCAGCAGCGACGCAACCTGGTCCGAGGTGTCATCGGCCATCGCGGCACCGCAGGGGGATTTCAGGGCGATGGTGACATTCGTGAATGACCGTCGCCATGAAGGGCTGTCGGTGGAATCGCTGCTGAGCATCGCAGGCAAAGGCTCCGATCAAACCTTCATCTTCGTGGTCGATCGCGAAACCATTACCCGAAGCGATCATCCGGTCCTGGTCGTCGATCTGTACGAACAGCCGGGGCGGACCTTCCGCGTCATTCCCGCGGCGATGTGGTCGGTGCAGAACAATCTTTCGCTTGCCAACATGGACTGGGAGGAATTCGCGGAATGGACCGACCCTGACGGCGTGTTCCGCCACTTCCCCGAGTAGCGGACACAGTCCACGGTCTACGGTCCACGGCCCACCGTTCAGCGGCTGTTAGCTGAGGGCTGCTTTGAACTGCTAACTGGAAACTGAAAACTTACCGTGGACCGTAGACCGGAGACCGTGGACCGTCAAGCGAAGCGTGCCTGAGGCGAAGCCGAAGGCACGCGTACCACGTTATAGAGCGTGTCGCGCTCGATCGGCTCGCGTCCGGCATCGCGAATGAGTGTCTCGATCTCGTGGGTCGAGAGCGCCGAGGGCGTCCGGGCGCCCGCCTGATGGTAAATCGTTTCTTCCTGCACGGTCCCGTCGAGATCATCGGCGCCGAACCACAGCGCGGTTTGTGAGACTTCGACCCCCGACGATATCCAGTACGCCTTGATGTGGTCGACGTTGTCGAGCAGCAACCGGCCCACCGCGTGCACGCGCAACGTATCGCTCGCCGAGGGCGGCGGCAGCTTGCGCATCTGATTGTTGTCGGGGTGAAACGCCAGCGGAATAAACGCCTGGATGCCCTGCGTGTCATCTTGCAGCGAACGGACCTGCAACATGTGATCGACGCGCTCCTCCATCGTCTCGATATGACCGTACAGCATCGTGACGTTGGTCCGCATTCCCAGATGATGAGCGGTGCGGTGGATGGTGAGATAGCGATCGCCGTCGCACTTGTCGTGACAGATCTTTCGCCGGACCCGCGGGGCAAAAATCTCGGCGCCGCCGCCAGGCAGCGAGTCGAGCCCAGCCTCGCGCAGCTCGACGAGGACGCGCTCGTCGGTCAGTCGATACAGATCCGCAAAGTACGCAATCTCGACGGCAGTGAAGCATTTCAAGTGCACGTCCGGACGAATGCTCTTCAGTCCGCGCAGCAGATCCTTGTAGTACTCGAACGGCAACTCGGGGTGAAGGCCGTTCACGATGTGGATCTCGGTGAGCGGTTCGTGAGCGCGCTGCCTCAGCTTGCCCAGCACCTGTTCAACGCTCATCGTGTGTGCGCCTTCGTCGGTCGGCTTCAGCCGGGCGAAGGCGCAAAACAGGCACGACGCCTCGCACACGTTGGTCGCTTCCAGGCGCAGGTTGTGATTGAAGTAGGTTCGCGCGCCGTGACGACGCTCCCGTTCGCGATTGGCGAGCCACCCGACGGCGAGGAGGTCGGGGGCATTGAACAACCGCACGCCATCATCAAACGAAAGGCGCTCGCGCCGCTCAATTTTCGCGGCGACGTCGTCCAGTCGCGCGGAGCGGAGTCGAGACGATGTCACGAGATGCCAAAGACCTGCAAGCGGACCGTGCGGGGACGTGGACCATCGAGTTCGGCCATCAAAACGCGCTGCCACTGCCCGAGGACGACCTCGCCTCCGCTGATCTGCAGCGTGAGCGAATGGCCCAGCAACGTCGCACGCAGGTGCGCGTCAGCGTTCATGCGATCGCAGTCCGAGTGCTCCGGATCGTTGTGCATGTAGTAGCGATCGCGCGCCACGAGGTCCTCGAGAAACCGCTTGATATCGACGATCAGGGCCTTTTGCGACTCGTTGATGAAGAGCGCACACGTCGTGTGCATCGACCAGACCGTCACCAACCCTTCGCGGATCTTGAAGCGACGGACGTAGTCCATCAGTCGGTCGGTCAGGTCCACAACCTCGATGCGATCGTGGGATTCGAGAACGACATTCTCACCGTGGATGACGAGACCTCCTTCCGACACCGAGGCCACATGTTGTACGGGCGTTTCCCGCACGGTCACGGTCGAACTCTTGCTCATGCGGTCCTTTCGGCGAAGGCGTCGCGCCAGGTGGGCTGCTCGGCCGCGGCGGCAACGCCGACGGGCCTTCTCGAGAGCAGAATGGCGGCCACGAACGTCAATTGTAACGAACTTGTTATACTCATTGCCACAACCGACGCAAACCTGGGCAGCCAGGGAAGCTGGGTGCAAAGCCCACACGGTTTCGCCACTGTAAGCGAGGAGCGCTTCGTCCTAAATCGGTAGCACGGCAGGCCGACTGCCCGGGCTACCCGTCACTGTCGCACTCGGCGACGGGAAGACGCCAACGACGCGCAACGATCCGCGAGTCAGGAAACCTGCTGCACTGGGAACGTCCCAACCGTCGCCACGGGCGACGACCGGCGCGAATGACGCCGGGGAGGACCTATGACCACAGCAGCCCTCTGGGCGCGTGCTCGCGCCTGTTCCCTTCACCTCATCATCGTCAGTGCCATGCTGGCGAGCAGTGCACCGCTCGCCGCGCAAACACGCGTGGAAGGACGTGTCAACGATCCGCAGGGACGACCCGTGGCCAACGCGACGGTGCTGGTGGTCGGTGCGACGACCGGCACGGTATCGTCGCAGTCGAACGAGTCCGGCCACTTCGTCGTCGAATCGCTTGCCTCCGGGCAATACGACTTCACCGCCTCGGCCCCCGGTCTTCTTGGAGAAGCTCGCGGCGTCACCATCAGCGACAAGCCGGCAACCGTCAACATCACGATGCGCGTCAGCGCGATCAGCGAAACCCTGGTGGTGTCAGCGTCGCAGATCGATCAGCCGCTGTCGCGCACGGCCGACAGCGTGACGGTGATTAGCGGACGAGAGTTGGAGTCGCGCCAGATCACCTCCCTTGGTGATGCGCTCAGCACCGTCCCCGGTTTCACTGTCGTACGCAGCGGCGGCCCCGGGACGCTCACCTCGTTGTTCCCTCGTGGAGGCGAGTCGGACTTCACGCTGGTCCTCATCGACGGAATCCGAGCCAACTCGTTTGGCGGCGGCCTCGACTTGTCGCAGGTGCCGCTCGCGGACGTCGATCGCATCGAGGTCGTGCGCGGGCCGCAAAGTGCGATTCATGGCGCCGATGCCATCGGCGGAGTCGTGCAAGTGATCACACGCAACGGCGGCAGCCCGACGGCGAGCGCGCGCATCGAGGGCGGCAGCCGCGCGACTCGACGCTTCGTCGGATCGACCACCGGCGAGCGCAACGGATGGCGCTGGCAGGGCGGCGGCGACTATTTCGCGGACGATGGCTACACCGGCACTGCGCCGGCGAGCGGCGAAACGGTTTCGAACGATGATGCCGAGGAGCAACAGGCCTGGGTCGGTGGCGGCTGGCGCGGCGAACGAGGCACCGACGTTCAAGGAACGTTCCGGTACGTCGACACCGAGCGCGGCGCGCCAGGGCCGTACGGATCGGATCCCGCGAACCGTTTTACCGGCGTCAATCGGATTGCGCGTGGCTTTACCGAACGGAACGCGGTCGGAGTACCGAGTGCTTCATCCATGGACCGGCCCGTCGAGCCGCATCCGGCAACGCGTCGAATTCGACGTCGCCGACTACGATTTGCGGTTCGTCAACGAGTTCGGACCATCCGAATCCGACACGCGTCGCGTCCACACCCGAGTGCAAACGGACGGCGTTGTCAACGCTGCCCTGGGTCTGTCAGGCGGAATCGAGTGGGTCTCCGAACGCGGCCGCAGCACGTTCATTACGTCGGATGGCAACGAGGTTCCCATCGACCGGCGAGTCTTCGGCACGTTCGGAGAAGCGCGCTGGGCGGTCCACGATCGCGTCGCGATCCAGGCCGGGCTGCGCGCCGAGTACATCACTCGCAAGGCGCTGGGAAGTGAGCCGTCAGGGTTCCCACCGCGCCCCACCTTCGAGGATGACTCCGTCGTTTCCGTGAATCCCAAGGTGTCGGTCTCATGGCTGCTGAGCCCGGGCGGTCCAGGCCAGAGTGCCAACGCCTGGACCCGCGTGCACGCCGCTGGCGGCACAGGGATTCGGCCGCCCGATGCGTTTGAGATTGCGTTCACCAACAATCCCGATCTGAAGCCGGAACGCAGTCGAAGTCTCGAGCTTGGCGTGACGCAGGCATTCGCCGGTGGCGCGATTTATCTCGATGCCACCGCGTTCTTCAATCAGTACGACGACCTGATCGTGACCGTTGGCTCGTTGCGTGATGTCAGCAGCTTCAGCTCGGACAACATCTCCAACGCCCGCGCACGCGGGCTGGAGACGTCAGCCGCCTGGCAGGCGACGAGTGGCCTGGGCGTGAAGGCCACCTACACCTTCCTCGACACGGAGATTCGAGCCGTTGACGGACTCGCTCAAGCGCCCTCGCCGTACCAGGTCGGCGACCGCCTGCTGCGACGGCCCACGCATCAGGGGTCGGTGGTTCTCGACTGGACGATGGGTCGCGCGACGGTGTTCGCGGCTCTGAACGCACGCGGCGAAACGCTCGATGCCGAACCGGCATTCGGTCCAAGCGGCGGACTTTACGAGAATCCCGGTCGGACGCTGGTGGACCTGGGTGGTGGTTACACGCTGGTCAGGGGACTCGAAGTCTTCGCTCGCGTCCTCAACCTGTTCGATAAAGACTACGAAGAGGTGTTGGGGTACCCGTCGCCTGGCCGGACGGCGTTTGCCGGGGTCCGTATTGCTGCGCGTCGATGACGTTTCGTTCGGATATCTGAAGGGGCCGGCGTCAGCCGGCCCCGCTCCAGGTACTCGACCATGTCAGCTTCGAAATCCGTCGGGGCGCCGTGGTCGGCATCATCGGGCCCAACGGCTCCGGCAAGACGACGCTCCTCCGCTTGTTGAGCGGCACTCGACGGCCGACTGCCGGGCAGGTGTGGCTCGACGGAACGCCACTGCCCCACTTGACCCGACGCGCCGTCGCACAACGTCTGGCAGTCGTGCCGCAAGAGACGCAGCTGGCCTTTGAGTACACCGTGCTGGAGATGGTCTTGATGGGCAGGCATCCACATCTGGGGCTGTTCGAGCTCGAGGGGCCCGAAGACTTCGCGATCGCTCGCGATGGACTCCGCGCCACGGGCACGTCAGGCCTCGAAGATCGCCGATTCAGCACACTCAGCGGCGGCGAGAAGCAGCGCGTGGTCATCGCCGCGGCGCTGGCCCAATCCTCCGAGATTCTGCTGCTCGACGAACCGACGGCCTCGCTCGATCTGGGCTATCAGCTCGAGGTCGCGGCGCTCGTCACGCGTCTCAATCGCGATCGAGGCGTGACGATCGTCGTCTCCACGCACGACTTGAATCTGGCGGCGGCAATCTGTCAGGAAATCGTGATGTTGCGCGCTGGACGTGTCATCGCCAGTGGACCGACCGCCGAAGTCCTGACGTCGGACAACATTCGGCAGTTGTACGACGTCGAAGCCGACGTGCAGACTCACGTGCCAACCGGTCATCTGGTCGTGGTGCCCGTCAATCGGCTGTCGCCGGCCTCTGGTCGCGGGTCGCCGATCGCCGGTCACGGTGGATCAGCACAATGAGCACGAGGGTCGGATCGCTGGCGGCACCGCTCCCGGACGCGCGAACCGTCCGGCGACGACTGGCCGTCGTCGTTCCCGCGTTCGGACTCATCTCGGCACTCGTGCTGGTCGTCGCCCCGACGCTAGGGAGCACCCCCATCAGCCTGCGGCGAGCCTTTGATCCATCGATCCCGTGGGCCGACAACATCGACGCCCAGATCTTTTTCGTGGCCCGGCTTCCCCGCGTGCTCGCGGGCGCCCTGGTGGGATCCACGCTCGCGGCTGCAGGCGTCGTGATGCAAGCGCTGCTGCGAAACCCTCTTGCCACGCCTTTCACGCTCGGCGTGTCGGCGGCTGCCGCACTAGGCGCGATGAGCGCGATCGCACTCAATCTCGATCTCACCGCGCTCGGCGCCACTGCAATACCGGTGATGTGCTTCAGCGGCGCGATGCTCGGTACGGCGCTCGTCTATTTTCTGGCAACGCGTATGAGCGGTGGGCTCTCGACCAACGTGTTGTTGCTCGCCGGCGTCACGCTGAACACGCTGTTCTCGGCGCTGATCACGTTCGTTCAGTATCTCGTGGATGCCGCCGACTGGTATCGCACGGCTCGGTGGCTGCTCGGCAATCTCGATGTCAGCAGCTTCAACCCGATTCTCGCCGCCACACCACTGATCGGACTGTCGCTCGTGCTGTTCGCGATGCTTCCGCGCACGCTGAATCTCCTGACGCTCGGCGAGGACGTGGCGGGGTCACGAGGTGTCGACGTGGTGCGGGCTCAGCGGATTGCGTTTCTCAGCGCATCGCTCGCGACCGGCGCCGCTGTTTCGCTCGCGGGGCCCATTGGATTCATCGGTATCGTCGTGCCGCACCTCGTGCGGCTGCTCGTGGGGTCGGACCATCGCATCGTTCTGCCCGCAGCAACGTTCTTCGGCGCGGCGTTCCTTGTCATCTGCGACCTGATTGCCCGCACGGTCATGTCGCCCATCGAGCTTCCTGTCGGCATCGTGACAGCCATCATTGGCGGCCCGTTCTTCTTGTGGCTGCTGGTGAGGAAGCCGTGAAGTCGGTCCATCGTACGGAGCGGCGGGTCTTCAGACCCGCCGTCGCCCTCTCACTACTCGTCATTGTCTCCGGCGCCGCTCAGCCGACGCCGACCCGCGTCATCTCGCTCGTTCCCGCCCTCACCGAGATGGTGTTTGCCATCGGCGCGGGCGACAAGGTCGTCGCGGTCAGCAGCTACGACGAGGACCCTCCACAAGTGCGCTCCCTGCCAAAGGTCGGGGCCCTGATCGATCCGGATGTGGAGCGCATCATCACGCTTCGTCCGGACCTGGTGCTGCTCTATGGCAGCCAGGCCGACCTGATGACGCAGCTGACGCGCGCGTCGATTCCATACTTCGAGTATCGACACAGTGGGCTGAGCGGCGTCACGGAGACCATTCGCCGGTTGGGCCAGCGTCTCGGTCACGCGACACAGGCAAACGCGCTGACCACCTCGATCGAATCGCGGTTGTCGGCGCTGCGGCAACGAACGGCGAAGCTCGAAAAGCCCCGCACGCTGCTGGTTTTCGGTCGAGAAAGTGGCTCGCTCCGAAGCATCTACGCCAGCGGCGGACGCGGCTTCCTCCACGACATGCTCGAAGCAGCGGGCGGCGTCAACGTGTTCGCGGATGTGCAGGCCGAGTCCGTGGAGGCCTCCACGGAGATGATTCTGACCCGGGCGCCGGCGGTGATCCTCGAGTTGCACTCGATGGACCAGCCGACCGGACAGAGCTACGAGATCGACGCGTGGAAGCCGCTGGCAAGTCTGCCAGCGGTTCGGACCAATCGAATCTACGTGCTCACCGGTAAATCGCTGGTCGTTCCTGGCCCGCGCGTCGCCGAAGGCGCCGAGCGCATGGCCGCCGTGCTGCACCCGGCGCGATGAACATCCTCGTGAGCTGGTCGTCGGGCAAGGACTCGGCCTGGATGCTCCACACGTTGCAGCAGCGTCATCCTGGCGCGGTCACTGGACTACTCACGACCGTCAACGAGGCGTTCGACCGGGTCGCGATGCACGCGGTGCGGCGCGAGCTGCTCGAGGCACAAGCCGTTGCTGCTGGATTGCCGCTTCACCTCGTCCACATTCCATGGCCGTGCTCGAATGCCGACTACGAAGCGCGCATGGGTGCGGCCGTTGCCGGCTTCGTTCGCGACGGTTTCACCCATGTCGCCTTTGGCGACCTCTTTCTCGAAGACGTTCGGCGCTATCGCGAGGACCGGCTCGCAGGCACCGGTCTGATCCCGCTTTTTCCGCTCTGGAAGGCCACGCCGACGTCCACCCTGGCTTGCGAGATGATCGCGGGCGGCTTGCGAGCCTACCTGACCTGCGTCGATCCCCGCCAGCTCGAACCGACGTTCGCCGGCCGCGCCTTCGACACGTCGCTCCTCGCGGATCTGCCGGCCACGGTCGACCCGTGTGGCGAGAACGGCGAGTTTCACTCGTTTGTCTGGGACGGCCCGATGTTCCGCCATCCGATCGCCGTCGCGGTGGGGGAAGTCGTGAGTCGCGATGGGTTTGTGTTTGCGGACCTTCAATGGGACCAACAAACACGCCTCAGAGACTCAGTGAGCCACAGAGATGAGAAAGTACAGGGACAAAAATGTAGCCACGAAGAACACGAAGACACGAAGAACACTCTTTGAGATGAATGGCTTTGATTTGTCGATCTTCCGCCTGAAGGCGGAAGCTACCACCGTGTCTCTGAGTCTCTGTGTCTCTGTGTCTCTGAGTCTCTGTGTCTCTGAGGCCCGTACGTGCGATCTATGTATCCCAACCGAATCGTCTGCCTGACGGAAGAGACGACCGAAACGCTGTACCTCCTTGGTGAGGGCGACCGGGTCGTCGGGATCTCGGGCTACACGGTCCGCCCGCCCGAGGCGCGCCAGAAGCCCAAGGTGTCGTCGTTTCTTCACGCGCGCTACGAGAAGATCGAAGCCCTCGAGCCGGACCTGGTCCTGGCGTTTTCCGATCTCCAGGCGGAAATCACCAACGAGCTGGTACGGCGTGGCTACGCGGTGTTCACGTTCAACCAGCGGAGCGTCGGCGAAATCTTTCAAATGATTCGTGTGCTGGGCGCAATCGTTGGCGTCTCGGGCAAGGCCGACGCGCTGGCGAACGAGCTCCAAGCGGGCCTCGACGCGATCCGCAGGACCGCCGACACCTTCACACGACGACCGCGAGTCTTCTTCGAAGAGTGGGACAACCCGCTCATCTCGGGCATCCAATGGGTCGAAGAGCTGATCGAAATCGCTGGTGGCGATCCCGTCTTCCCACAGCTACGGCAGGCACGACTGGCAAAAGATCGTGTGGTCACGAGCGATGCCGTGATCGCTGCGGCACCGGACGTGATCGTCGGTTCGTGGTGCGGCAAGCCGGTGCGCAAGGAGCGGATCGTCGCAAGGCCCGGCTGGGATGTCATTCCGGCGGTTCGACACGGTCACATCTACGAGGTCAAATCCACCTATATCCTGCAGCCAGGCCCGGCGGCGTTGACCGAAGGCATCAACGCCCTGCATCGGATCTTTGCCGGCTGGTCTCCAGCCCGTCGAGAAACACCTGCGGCGACGACGTGATGACACCTGTCGCCGCGGCGCGAGCGAACAGCAACTCGACTGCCCGGCGCCCCTCCCGGCCCAGGTCAATCGAGTAGTCGTTGACGTAGAGCTCGATTTGCCGCCGCATCACGTCCTCGCTCATCTCTTGGGCGTGATCGCGGACGAACGCGCGGCTCGCCTCGGGGTGCGCGAACGCGTACTCCACGCTTCGCCGCATCACTCGATTCATCGTGTGCTGAACCTCGCGTGGCAGCGACCGTCTGATGACGATGCCACCGAGAGGGATGGGGGCGCCGGTGGTTTCTTCCCAGAACTCGCCGAGGTCCACGATCTTTTGCAGGCCCTTGGCCTCGTAGGTAAACCGATTCTCGTGAATGATGAGCCCGGCGTCGAACCGTCCCGTCGAGCACGGCGGCTTCAATCTCGGAGAACACCAGCTCCGTACGATTGCTGGCGGCGGGAAACGCCACCTGCAACAGGAAGTTGGCCGTCGTATAAGTGCCAGGGATTGCGATTCGTAATCGGCCGCCGGCCACCTCGTGCTGAGAGATTTCGCGCTTGGAGATCAGGAGCGGACCGCAGCCGCGCCCGAGCGCGCTGCCAGCGTCGAGCAGCACGAACTGGTCGGCACAATGCGCGAGGGCGTGAAAACTGAGCTTCGTGACGTCGATGTCGCCGCTCAAGGCCCGACGGTTGAGCGTCTCCACATCGTCCAAAACGACGCGGAACTCCAGCCCCTCGAGGTCGATGCGCTGATGGACGATCGCATCGAATATGAAGCAGTCATTGGGACACGGCGAGAAGCCGAGTGAGAGCGTCATACGTGCTCGATGATGCGAAGCGCAACGTCGTTGAGGTTATGAATGGCGAGGTCCATTCGCCAAGCCTTGCGATTGCGACGTTCGACCATGTTCGAGATGGCGCGGACTTGAGCGTATGGCACGCCACTCAACGAACAAGCGTAGGCAAACGCCGCACCCTCCATGCTCTCCACGTGAGGCCGAAGGCGATCTCTCACCGCGGCGATCGTCGGCTCGTGCCCGTGGACCGTGTTCACCGTGATCCCAGTGACGGACGGCAGTTCGCGCAATGCCACATTTTTGGGAACGGCGTCGTTGACGATGACCGTCGTCCCGTCCAGACCGAGCACCTCGAACGGGACGAAATGGTCACCGTCTTCGGCGCCCAACTCCGAGAGTCGGTCGGCCGTCACGTGGACAACGGTCCCCAGAGCCATTGCTGGGTCGAAGCTCCCGCACACGCCAAAGTTGAAGGCAAGGTCGTAGCGCCGCGCCGTCAGCGCACGGGCGGTGTGAGCCGCGGTCGCGACCATGCCCACGCCAGTGATGAGCACGTCGAGATAATGGGTGCCGTGGCGCCCGGTCGTCAGGCGCGGAATCTCCGCCTCGGTGGCCGCCACGGCCAGGATGTGCATCAAGAAAGACTATGACAGCCCGTGGGCGGGGGCTAAATTTTGGGCCTTCAAGATTTCTAAGGCGCGCAACGCGGCGCCGCGACGCTGACGCCCTGCATCACCAACTGCTTGTATTCCGCCAGCTCCGCTTCGCATCGCTGCTTCTTGCTGCGATTCCACAGCTGCTGGGCCGCCCACACGGCCAGGTTCGAAAACGGAATGGGTGGCGATCGGAACTCTTCAGGGGTCAGGAAGTCGATTACTTCGCGGTGTGTCGGCGCACCATACGGCGACGGGCCGACGAGCGGATAGTCTTTGAGGAGGTCGATTTTCGGGGCCGTGCCGTACACCTCGACACGAAATTCGAGTCTCAACGGGGCGTCGCCGCGCTGTTCCCGCACTTCGGCCTCACCCAGCTCGCGACGAATGCGGTCGAGCGACACGCCCATCTTCGAGGGATCCACGGGCGCCGCGGGCGGCTTCGCCGGATCGGCTGGCGACTGTTGGGCTTGCGCCTGGAACGGCATCGCAAGCATGACCAACAGAACCGCCGCCGTGACCGCTGTCATAAGTTGTGCCCCGGACCCCGACCGCACTTGTCTGCGGAAACTCGTGCGCAACTCTGGTTTGGACGCCCAGCCGTGCGCCGCGGCCGGCTACCAGAGTCCAAGCTGCAATTTCGCTGCCTCTGACATCATCTCCTTGCCCCACGGCGGATCCCACACGATCTCCACCTTGGCCTCGGAGACGCCGGGAACACCGGCCGCCTTTTGCTGCACTTCCACCGGCAGGCTCTGCGCTGCCGGACACGCTGGCGCGGTCAACGTCATGCGCACGCCGACACGACCATCTTTGTCGACCAGGACGTCATAGATGAGCCCCAGCTCGCGAATGTTGACAGGGATCTCGGGATCGAAGACGGTGCTCAGCACCTCGAGCACTTGTGGTCTGAGGTCAGCCATCTTGACCGGATCGGGCACGATATCGTCGATCGACTGACTCAGCTCGTTGGCCGGGCTGTCTTCTGGACGGTTTGAGATGTTCTGCACTGGAATGTAGTCGGACATGGAGGATTGATCGGGTTAGTTACAAGTTACAAGTTACGAGTCAAACGGTTCACGACGCACTTTGAACCTGCAACTTGTAACTTGTAACTCATTCTGTGCTGACCGGCCCCTCGCCTCCAGCGACGGCAGCCTTGAGCGTATGCCATGCGAGACTTGCGCACTTCACACGCGTAGGGAACTCGCGCACACCCGCCAGCACGGCCAGCTTACCGATCTCCGGCACCGCTGACTCTGGCGACGACGTCACCATCTCGTGAAAACGATCGAAGATCGCGCGGGCTTCTTCGACGGTCTTTCCTTTCACGGCGTCCGTCATCAGCGATGCCGACGCCTTCGAAATCGCACAGCCCGTGCCTTGGAACGACACGTCGCCAATCCGGTCGCCATCCAGCCTGACGTAGAGCGTCAAACGATCGCCGCACAGCGGGTTGTAACCCTCCTGTGTACGACTGGCCCCTTCCATCGCACGAAAGTTTCGGGGGCGTCGATTGTGATCGAGGATGACCTCCTGATACAGATCCGTCAGCTCCGACATCAGCCGAACACCTGTCGGACGCGGTGGAGCGAAGTCACGAGGGCGTCCACGTCCTCTCTCGTGTTGTAAAGCGCGAGTGACGCTCGAACGGTCGCCGGCACACCAAAGCGGTCCATGACTGGCTGCGCACAGTGCTGGCCGGTGCGGACCGCAATGCCCTCGCGGTCGAGAATCGTCCCGACGTCATGCGGGTGAACGCCTTCCATCACGAACGACAGTACGCCGGTCTTCTCGCGCGCTTCTCCGATCAACCGCGTCCCCGGGACTTCGCGAAGCCGTTCGGTGCCATAGGCGAGGACACTATCCTCGTGAGCGAGAGCCCCAGCGCGATCGATGGCGCCGAGATAATCGACGGCGGCGCCCAGGCCAACGACGCCAGCAATGTTGGGCGTCCCGGCCTCGAACTTGTAGGGCACGGCGTTATACGTCGTCTTTTCGAACGTCACGGACGCGATCATGTCGCCGCCGCCGCGGTAGGGTGGCATCGCCTCGAGCAGCCCACGGCGCCCGTACAGGATGCCGGTGCCGGTCGGTCCAAACATCTTGTGGCTCGAGAACACGTAAAAGTCGCAATCGAGCGCCGTGACGTCCACGACCAGGTGCGGCACAGCCTGGGCGCCGTCAATCAGGACGGCCGCGCCGTACGCATGCGCTGCCTCGGTGATGGCGCGCACGGGGTTAATCGTGCCCAGCGCATTCGAGATGTGCCCGATCGCCACGATCTTCGTTCGCCGGGACAACATCGAGTGATAGGCGTCGAGGTCGATCTCCCCGCGATCGTTGATCGGGGCCACCTTCAACGTGGCGCCCGTCTGCTCGCAGACAATCTGCCAGGGCACGATATTCGAATGGTGCTCGAGCCACGACAGCAGGACCTCGTCGCCAGGGCCGAGGATCATTCGCCCGTACGTTTGCGCCACGAGATTGATGCCGTCAGTCGTCCCCGTGGTCAGGACGATCGATTTCTCATCCGCGGCGTTGATGAAACGCGCGACCTTCGATCGTGTCCCCTCGTAGGCCTTGGTCGCGCGCTCGCTCAACAAATGCGTCGCGCGGTGAATGTTGGCGTTGTCGTGTCGATAGTAATCCTCCATCGCCCTGAGAACAGACGATGGCTTCTGGCTCGTGTTGGCGCTATCGAGGTAGACGAGCGGCTTGCCGTGAACGAGCTCCGAAAGAATCGGAAAGTCGGCACGGATCTTGTGGACATCAAAGACCTTGTCCGGTCCCTCATCCGCTTTGTCCAGCCGCTCAGCTTCTTTGATGACAGCCACTGCTTTGCTCACTTGAGGGACCCGGCTTCCGCCTCCGCTGAAGCTTCGGCGGACCGCCGTAGCCCTGGCGACGGCTGGTTAGCCGGGATTGCATGATCCGCGAGGTCCCGATCCAACTGTACGAACAGCTCTCGCTCGAGCTGATGCCGCAACGACTCGATGCTGATGCCTTCCAGCACTTCGCCCGCGTAGGCGTGGATCAGCATGTCTCGTGCGTCCTTCACGGTCAGGCCGCGGGCTCTCAGATAAAACAGCGCTTCTTCATCCAGCTGGCCAATCGCGGCACCATGCGTGCACTTCACGTCATCCGCAAAGATCTCGAGCTGCGGATTCGAGTTGATCATGGCTGCATCCGACAGTAACAGCGCGCGATTGGTCTGCTTGGCGTCGGTCTTTTGCGCATCCTCGCGCACGATGATCCGGCCGTTGAACACCGCGCGGGCGCGCCCGTCGAGAATGCCCTTATAGAGCTCGTGGCTCGTACAATGCGGGGTGGCATGGTCGATGGTCGTGTGGTTGTCCACCAGGCGCTCGCCGTCGACGAGATAGCACCCGTCAAGGGCGCAATGCGCGCCCTCGCCCCCCATCACCGCCATGACGTCGTTGCGGAGAAGCTTCCCGCCCAGAATCACGGTACGTGAGCGGAACGTCGAGCTGCGCTGCAGGTGCACGTGCAAAGCCGCCGTGTGATAGGCGGTGTCAGTTTCGCGCTGATCGGTGACGAGATCCAACGTCGCGTTCTCACCCAGCGACACCTCGGTCACCACGTTTGTCCAGTGGCATTCGCCGGCCGCGCCTAGGAAGGTTTGGGCGACGCACACCTGACTGTTCGCACCCACGACAATCAGCATCCGCGGATGGGCCATCGTCTTGCCGGCGCCCCCATTGATCACGATCACGTGAATCGGGTGCTCGACGATCGTGTTTGCGGGGACGGCGATGAACGCGCCGTCCTCCAGGAACGCGATGTTCAGCGCCACGAAGGGCGCCTGCTCCCATGGGACCTGTCCAAGATGTGCCGCTTCGGGTGCGTCGCCGGCGAGATGGCGCGCCAGGCTTCCGGCAACGACGCCCCCAGGAAGCGCGCGGACATCAGAAAGCTCCGGCGCGAAGCGCCCGTTGAGAATGACGAGTCGCGCGGCGACCGAGGGAATGCTCACACGCGACGCCAACTCCGACGCGTTGGTTGGCGCGGCTTCGCCGAGGCGGAACGTCGTCTCTGCGATCGGGCCGACGTTGGTGAACCGCCACTCTTCCTGCCTCACCGTGGGAAAGCCCAGAGCGGCAAAACGCGCAGCGCCGCGAGCTCGCAGGTCGCGCAGCCACTGCGGCGCGGTGGCCCCGCGCCCCTGAGCGAATCGAGCCTGCTCGGCCAACACCGCGTCGTGCCGTTCAGCAACTGACGTCATGCCTTGGCCCCCGCCGCCGACGGCTCCACCCCGGCTGGCAGCCACCCGTAGCCCTTCTCTTCGAGCTCGAGCGCCAGCTCGCGACCGCCGGAACGGACCAACAGACCGTCGCTCAGCACGTGCACGTAGTCCGGCACGATGTAGTTCAACAACCGCTGGTAATGGGTCACGACGATGAACGATCGATCCGGAGCGCGCATCTCGTTGACGCCATTCGCCACGATCTTGAGCGCGTCGATATCGAGCCCCGAGTCGGTCTCGTCGAGAATCGCCAGCTTCGGCTCCAGAACGGCCATATGAAAGATCTCGTTACGCTTCTTCTCTCCTCCGGAAAAACCCTCGTTGACGGATCGTTGCAGCATCGTTTCGTCCACCTGCAGGAGCTTCGCCTTGGTACGAATGAATTGCATGAAGTCGATGGCGTCGAGCTCTTCGAGACCCAGCTGCTTCCGGCGGGCGTTCAACGCCGCCTTCAAGAAGTAGGCGTTGTTCACACCGGGGATTTCCACCGGGTACTGGAACGCCATGAAGAGGCCGTCACGGGCGCGCTCATCGGGTGACATCTCGAGCAGATCCTTCCCTTCGTAAAGGACCTCACCGCTCGTCACCTCGTAGCCCGGGTGACCGGACAGCGCGCGCGCGAGCGTGCTCTTGCCCGATCCGTTGGGCCCCATGATGGCGTGGACTTCGCCCTTCCCCACCGACAGACTCACGCCGCGGAGGATCTCTTTGTCCTCCGCGCGTACTCTCAAGTTCCGGACTTCAAGCATCTTTACTCCCACTTAACGGGGCCAGGCCCCGTTAAAACGTCGTTAAGACCCGTTACAGGTCTGCCCCTTTTGGGCGGTCAACCTAGCCGACCGACCCTTCGAGCGAGATCCCCAGCAGTTTCTGCGCCTCGACGGCAAATTCCATCGGCAGCTCGCGAAACACTTCCTTGCAGAAGCCGCTGACGATCATGTTGATCGCGTCTTCCTTGGCGATGCCGCGCGACTCGCAGTAGAACATCTGATCCTCGCCAATCTTCGATGTCGAGGCTTCGTGCTCGACGCTCGCCGATGTGTTCTTGATCTCCAGATACGGGAACGTGTGCGCGCCGCAGCGGTCGCCGATGAGGAGCGAGTCGCACTGCGAATAGTTTCGCGCCTTGGCAGCGTTCTTCCCGATTTTCACGGCACCTCGATACGTGTTCTGGCCCCGCCCGGCCGAAATCCCCTTCGACACGATCGTGCTGCGAGTGTTCTTCCCGAGATGAATCATCTTGGTGCCGGTATCAGCCTGCTGATAGTTGTTGGTGACCGCCACCGAGTAGAACTCGCCCACCGAATCGTCACCCTGGAGGATGCAACTCGGATACTTCCACGTAATGGCCGACCCAGTCTCCACCTGCGTCCACGTGATCTTCGAACGGCGTCCCTTGCACAGCCCTCGTTTGGTCACGAAGTTGTAGATGCCGCCCTTCCCCTGCTTGTCGCCCGGATACCAGTTCTGCACCGTCGAGTACTTGATGGTGGCGTTGTCGAGCGCCACCAGCTCCACGACGGCGGCGTGCAGCTGGTTCTCGTCGCGCTTCGGCGCCGTGCACCCCTCGAGATAGCTGACGGTCGCGCCCTCGTCACACACGATCAACGTCCGCTCGAACTGACCCGTGTCCTTCGCGTTGATGCGGAAGTAGGTGGACAGCTCCATCGGGCAACGAACGCCCTTCGGCACATAGACGAAGCTGCCGTCGCTGAAGACCGCCGAGTTCAGCGAGGCGAAGAAGTTGTCGGTGTGCGGGACGACCGATCCGAGATACTGCCGCACGAGATCGGGATGCTCCCTGACGGCCTCGGAGAAGGAGCAGAAGATGATTCCCAGCTTCGCCAGCTTCTCGCGGAACGTCGTCGCCACCGAGACCGAGTCGAAGACGGCGTCAACCGCGACGCCGGCGAGCAACTGCTGTTCGATGAGCGGAATCCCCAGCTTCTCGAAGGTCGCCCGAATCTCGGGATCGACTTCGTCCATGCTGTTCAGCTTCTTCTTCTCTTTGGGCGCGGCGTAGTAGCTGATGGCCTGGTAGTCAATCGGGGCGTACTTGACGTTCTGCCACGTCGGCTCGCGCATCTTCAGCCAGACGCGAAACGCCTTCAGCCGCCACTCCAGGAGCCACTCGGGCTCACCCTTCTTCTCCGAAATCAGACGGACGACGTCCTCGCTGAGCCCTTTCGGAACGATGTCCTGCTCAACATCGGTGACGAACCCGTACTTGTATTCCGTGTTCGCGAGTTGCTCGATGACCTCGGTTGACGTACTCATGAATCCTCGATCCCTGTCAGTTACAAGTTGCAAGTTACAAGTTCAAAGTTGAGTTCAGGCAGTTTGAAACTTGTAACTCGGAACTTGTAACTTGTAACTGCGCCGTCAGGCGCTAAAGCTCTCCCCACACCCACACGTGGACTTCGCGTGGGGGTTTCGCAGCGTGAAGTTCGTCGCCAACATGTTCTTCTCGTCGAAGTCCAGCACGGTACCGTCGAGCAGCTTGAAGCTGCGTGGATCGACGAAGATCCTGGCACCGCCGGGACCGTCGAACGTCAGGTCGGTATCACGCGGCCTCTGATCCCAGGCGAAGACATAGCTGAAGCCCGAGCAGCCGCCAGCCTTGACGGCCACGCGCAATCCACCGCCTTCGATCTTGTTCTTCGCCAACTGGCGCGTGATGACGCGCGCCGCGCTCTCAGAGATCTCGATCATGCTTTCGTTCCCAGTCCTCAATCGCGCTCTTCGCGGCCTCGACGGCCAGCGCGGCAACGCTGGCCCGTTCGATGGGCAACTCCAGCTCGGCGACGACGGCCATCGACTCCATCCCGCGTGCATCGTCGATGGTGGCGCCGAGCAGCCGTTCCGTGACCAGGCTGGCGCTCGCAATCGCCGCGCTGCAGCCAAACACCTTGAACACCGCTTCGCCGATCCGTCGGGTCGTCCGATCGACTCGAACCTGAATCCGCGTCATGCTTCCGCGCTCCAAAGTTCCCGCCTCGCCCGTTCCAACGTCCGACGCGTCCCGCGGCAACCACCCGACATTCTTGGGATCGCGCACGCGCTCGAGAACGGCCGGTGAGTAATTCATGAGCCCACTCTCTGACCTGACCAGACCCATCCGCCTCCGCTCGCTCGCGATCCTTGCGAGCTACGGCGAGACCTCGCCGTAGCGGCCTCGGCCGCGGAGGCGGGCCCCACCTACCAGACTCAAACGGGCGACATCGCCCGGAGCCGCGACACCACACCGGCCACGAGCATCACCGCTCGATCGATCTCGGCCTCTGTCGTCCAGCGCCCCAAGCCAAAGCGCAACGAGGCGAGCGCCAGCTCGGTCTTGCGTCCGAGCGCCTTCAACACATGCGAAGGCTCAGCCGCGGTGCACGCGGCGCCCGATGAAATCGCCACTTCGTCGCACAAGCTCACAAGCAACGCCTCGCCATCGACGCCTGGAAAGCTGACGTTCAGGTTTCCGGGCAACCGCGCGTCGAGGGTGCCATTCACGACCAGGTCACTCACCTCTCGCGCGAGGGCTGACAAAAGCCGCGACCGCAACTCCGTCAGGCGATCGCCCTCGGCGGTCATCTGTTGGCTGGCCAGTGTGGCCGCCGCGCCGAAGCCCACGATTCCGGGAACATTCAGCGTGCCCGACCTCATACCGCGCTCGTGACCGCCGCCATCGACCTGAGCGGCGATCGAAACGCGTGGATTGCGCCGCCGAACATAGAGCGCCCCCACGCCCTTGGGCCCGTACAGCTTGTGGGCCGTCAACGAGGCGAGATCCACGCCGAGCGCCTCCACATCGAACGGCACCTTGCCGGCGGCCTGGACCGCATCGGTATGGAGGAGCGCGCCGTTCGCGTGCGCGATCCCGGCAATCTGCTTCAACGGCGCCAGCACGCCAATCTCGTTGTTTGCCGCCATCACGCTGACGGCCAGCGTCTTCCTGGTCACCGACGCACCCAACGCGTCGAGATCCAACATTCCGTCACGATTGACCGCCAGCACCGTGGTGTGACACCCGAACGATTCGAGCCGCTTGCACGTGTCGAGGACCGACTTGTGTTCGGTCACGACCGTCACCACGTGATCGCGTTCCGCCGGTCGGACCTCTGCGAGACCCTTCAACGCCAGGTTGTTCGCCTCGGTCGCGCCGCTGGTGAAGACAATCTCCTTGGCACTAGCCCCGATCAGCCGAGCCACTGACGCTCGCGCCCCCTCCACCGCTTCGTTGGCGGTCCATCCCAGTCGATGTTGGCGGCTCGCGGCATTTCCAAACTGCTCGGTGAAATACGGCAACATGGCCGCAAGCACCGCCGGATCAACTGGAGTCGTCGCCTGGTAGTCGAGATAAATCACGTCAATGATCCGTGACGAACGTCATCCTCGAGACGGAATGAGTTTCAGGAGCCACCGGCGGCGGATCGAGTGCCAGATCCGCAACCGTTACGGTCGTCAGCGTTTCGAGAATCCGGCCTCGAATCTTCCACAGCGGGTCGCGAATGCTGCATTTCGAATACTGCTCGCACCGGTGGTCGTCCGGCGAGCAGGCCGTAACCGTGACCGGTCCATCGACTGCCTGAATCACGTCGGCCACCGAAATCGTGGTCGCCGGGCGGCCGAGCCGATAGCCACCGCGCGTCCCTTGCACCGACACGAGCAGCCGGGCCCGCACGAGCCGTTGAAGGACCTTCGCCAACAGTTCGAGCGGGATCTCGTACGACTCCGCGATTTCGCGGGCGCTCGACGACCCGCCCGACTCGTGCCGGCCGGCCAAGTGCTTCATCGACATCAGTGCGTAATCGGCCTTTTTTGACAGCCTGAGCATTTCGTTCAGCTTGTGTTGAAATCCGACCTTCTAGGTCTTATTTTAGCACTCAATACCGGGACGGTGGGTCTAAAGACCCACCGCGTGACGTCAGTACTTGGGTTGGGACGGATCAACCTGATCAATCCAACCCAGAATCCCGCCCGAGAGATTTCGCACGTTCTTGAAGCCGATCGACCGCAAGAACCCCGTCGCCTTGGCGCTGCGCGTCCCCGACTTGCACTGGCACACGATGGCCGCGTTCAGGTCGAGCTCCTCATATCGTTGCGGCAGCTCACCCAGCGGGATCAGTTTCGACCCGGCGATGCGATTGATCTGGTACTCCTGCGGCTCCCGCACATCGACTATGACGATTGATTCGCCGCGATCGAGACGCTCTTTCAGCTCGCGTGGGGTGATGTCGTCGGTCGTCGTTCCAGCCACGGTGTCACTCTCCGATCGCGGCCCAACGCCGCAGAACTGCTCGTAGTCGATGAGCTCGGTCACGGTCGGGTGCGTGCCGCATACCGGGCAGTCTTCGTCTTTCCGAAGCTTCAGCTCGCGGAATTTCATGCGCAACGCATCGAAGATCAGAAAGCGGCCGATCAGCGGCTCGCCGCGGCCGAGGATCAACTTGATGGTCTCGGTGGCTTGAATCGTGCCGATGATGCCGGGCAGAACGCCGAGCACTCCGCCTTCGGCGCAGCTCGGCACGAGCCCGGGTGGAGGAGGCTCCGGATACAAGCACCGATAGCACGGGCCTTGCCTGGTTCCGAAGACCGAGGCTTGCCCTTCGAATCGGAAGATGCTGCCATACGCGTTCGGCTTGCCGAGCAGCACGCAGGCGTCGTTCACGAGATAGCGAGTCGGGAAGTTATCGGTGCCGTCAAGGATGACGTCGTACGGCTCGAACAGCTGGAGCGCATTCTCGGAACTGAGCGCGGTCTCGTAGGGCTCGACGTGGACGTTGGGATTGATCGCGAGGATCCGATCCTTGGCCGAGTCGAGCTTCGGCCGGCCAACGTCGTTGGTACCGTGCAACAACTGCCGCTGCAGGTTGCTCATGTCCACGACATCGAAGTCGACGATGCCGAGCGTGCCGACGCCGGCGGCCGCCAGATACATGGCCGCGGGAGATCCGAGCCCGCCAGCACCAATACACAAAACCTTTGCCGCTTTCAGCGCGCGCTGACCGTCCATCCCCACTTCGGGAAGAATGAGGTGACGGCTGTACCGTCTGACCTCGTCCGCCGAGAGCTGCGGCAGTTCGCGCGTCGGAGTCTTCGACGGTGCGGCGCCCGTAGGTTGTCGGCCCTCGGCAATGGTTCCCGTTCCTCCGGCTACCGACGGGATGATGCTGACCGTGTCGCCAGCCTTGAGAGGAGTCCGATCTTTCTGCAGGTAGCGGATATCTTCGTCATTCACATAGACGTTGACGAAGCTTCGCAGCTTGCCCTCCTCATTGAACAAGTGCTGCTTCAGGCCGGAGAAGCGGGTCGTGAGATTGGCGAGCACTTCGCTCACGGTCGCCCCTTCGAGCTCGACGACATCGAGCTTGTCGGTGTAAGGGCGCAGCGGAGTTGGGATATGAATCTTCACTGGCATGGTGCACTCTCAGCGTTCGGCGTTCACTTCGGTATTCACAGGCTCTTCATCGAACTGGGATCGGTCCTCGCGAAGACGCCACGAGCGCAATTCGCGCGGCTGGCCGTCCCGTACAGACACGATCACATAGGAGAAGAATGGCCAGGCGTGATCGAGGTCGTACTGAGATGGCTGGGCCGGATGGTCGGGATGCGAGTGATAAAAGCCCATCAACTCCCGGCCAGTTTCAGCGGCGCGTGCTTCCGCCGCGCGATAGTCGGACGGCCGCACGAGAAAGCGGCGCCTGGGTCCTTCTTCGGTGGTGTTGGGCAACGCAAACGACTCGGTGACAATCGCATCGCGGCCAATCAGCGCACCACAGCATTCGTTCGGATAGGTATCAGCCCCATGATCCCGAATCGCAACCAGGATCTGGTCGCGCAAGGTGACGGCCATCACTCCGCCTCGTTCCAGAAGCTCTCCGACAGGTAGCGCTCACCGCCGTCGGGGAAGATGATCACGACGACTTTGACCGGGCTGACGCCCGCTCCCTGACTGAAGCCCGGTCGCTCGCGGTTGAGCAATGTCAGGGCCCCGGCCAGATTGGCGCCGCTCGAAATGCCGACCAGCAGTCCTTCTTCGGCGGCGAGCCGGCGCGTCATCGCGTGCGCCGCTTCGGTCGACACCCGCAGATCGACGTCGGCCAGCGACGGGTCATAGATCCCCGGCACCATTGCCGATTCCATGTGCTTGAGGCCCTCGAGACCGTGCAGCGGCGAATCGGGTTGCACCGATGCGAGCGTGATCGCCGGCCGCAATTCCCGGAGCCGTCGGCCTGTGCCGACGAAGGTACCGCTCGTCCCAAGACCGGCGACGAAATGCGTGACGCGGCCTTCGGTCTGCTCCCAGATCTCCGGTCCTGTCGAGTCGTAATGCGCCAGCCAGTTGAATCGGTTGTTGTACTGGTCGGGATAGAACAGGCTGCCGGGATCCGCGGCGAATCGCCGCCGCGCTTCGCGAATGGCGCCATCCGACCCCTCGAGCGGATCAGTAAAGATCAGTTCCGGCCCATAGGCGTGCAGGATACGCCGCCGCTCGGGAGTGATGTTCGACGGCACGCACAGCGTGACGCCATAGCCAAGAGCAGCGCCAATCATCGCGTAGGCAATACCCGTGTTGCCGGATGTGGCGTCGAGGATGCGTCGATCCCGGGTGAGTGTCCCAGCCTTCAGCCCCTCGCAAATCATGCGCGCGGCCGGGCGATCCTTCACGGATCCGCCAGGATTGAGCCACTCCGCTTTGGCATAGAGCTCGATGCCCGGAACGTCCCGCTCGATCCGGGTTAGCCGAAGGAGAGGGGTCTGGCCAATCGTGTCGAGGATGGAGCGACCCGCAGTCGCTTGAAGGGCGTCACACGACAGCGTCATAAATCCGACCTGAACGGTCCAATATATCACTTTCAGGCCGCGCTTCGCGCGGAAGGCCCTTCGGGACGGCCGCTTCGCGGACGGCCCTTCGGGACCGACCCGCTTCGCGGATAAGCTTGCGAAAGAGCCCAAACACGTGACCGTCACCGACTATCAGCGAGCACGGCGACATCTGATGCGGGTCGATCCCAGGCTCGCCGCTCTGATCAAACAAGTTGGCCCGTGCGGCTTGCCAGACATTCCTCAAGCGCCACCGTTCATGGCTCTGGCAGAAGCCATCGCGTCACAGCAATTGTCGACGAAAGCTGCCGACACGATTTTCGGACGGTTCTGCGGCCTGTTCGGTCCCGACGGCGTCCCCGAGCCCGCTCGCCTCTTGCAGTTCGATGACGAGACCATTCGTGGGGTGGGATTCAGCCGCGCCAAGGTCATGTTCTTGCGAGACCTGGCCTCGCGTGTCGTCGATCGGCGCCTCGACCTCGACACGTTGCACGAACGCGAAGACCTTCACGTCCTGGAGCAACTCACGGCCGTCAAGGGGATCGGCCCATGGACCGCCGAGATCTTTTTGATGTTCCGGCTGCGCCGCCCCGACGTGTTCCCAGCCGATGACCTTGGACTGGTCAAGGCCGCGCAGCGACTCTACTGCATGCGGCAGCGCCCCTCGAAGAAGCGACTCCTGCGAATGGCCGAAGCATGGCGGCCCTATCGATCCGTCGCGGCGTGGTATCTGTGGCGAAGTCTCTCGCTGCCCGACAATGGCAGGGAGCCGTCAATAAAGGCAACGAACGGTCGTCGCCAGCGACGTTCTACTTGATCGTGGCCGTGAGCACGACGGCCGCGCGAATTTCGATCTCGGCCGCCACGACCGGTGTCGGCGGTGCCGCCGCCTCGGCGACCGCACGCCCCATCATCACCGTTGAGGGTACTGGGTAAGGACGGCTGCCGGGCTCCTCGATCCGGAGCACGCGGTCGATCGTCCGTCCGGCGCCCGACGCGGCGGCTTCAGCGCGGGCACGCGCGTCGGCGGTGGCACGCTTCAATGCCTCGCGCTCGAGCGAGTCGCGCTGTTTGACGTCGAACCGCACGCCATGCACATTGGTCACACCGCTTCCCACGGCGAGATCGATGATCTCACCAACCCGAGCGACGTCGTCCACGCGCACTTCCACCATGTTGCGCGCGACATAGCCCTTGGGAACCTGGCGACCGTTCACCCAGTCGGATTCGAGATCGAGCTGAACGGACAACGTCCTGATCGCGTCCTTGGCGAGGCCGGCACCCGACAGCTTTTGTAGGACAGCGCTCATCGCCGTGGCATTCTGCGCTTG
This sequence comes from uncultured Acidobacteriota bacterium, assembly GCA_963802675.1. Lineage (GTDB taxonomy): Bacteria > Acidobacteriota > Vicinamibacteria > Vicinamibacterales > UBA2999 > JACCSI01. The sequence goes on along the minus strand of CAWDJL010000006.1, from coordinate 542,657 downwards.
CGCCTCTTTTGGATTCCGGTTGCGGCTCTCGGCTGCGAGTGTGACAAACGCCTGATCGGGCGCGGCGCGGACAAGGCCTTCGCCTGACACAACGACCACCGGCTCGCTGGGTGTTGAGGAGGGCTGCTGGGCGTGGACGACCGAAGCGAAGGAGATGATCACGAGCACATGGCTCGCCCGAGTGATGAACTGATGCACAGCGTCCTCCGGTGGCCGGTCTAAGGACCAGCCAACCTATCCGACCTCATCCGAGTACGCGACGCGGAACCCGATGCTGTAGGCGTAGGTGTCGCTCGGCACTTTGTGCCGATGGGCACAACGCAGCTGGGCGACGTCATGTGTTACCCAAGACCCGCCGCGCACCACACGAAGTGCCGCCTCAGCCAACCCTCGAGGGTTGCGCATGATCCCGTCGCGGTAGGCGTCGGCGCGATACCAATCCGACACCCACTCCCACACATTACCGCTCATATCGTACAGCCCGAAGTCATTGGGCGAGTAACTGCCCACCGGACGCGTGCTCGCATGTTTCTTGAGGCTCGGGTCGGCAAGAAAGTTCGCGCGCGAAGGGTCGATGTCATCGCCCCATGGATAGCGCCGGCCTTCGAGACCACCGCGCGCGGCCCGTTCCCATTCCGCCTCGGTCGGCAAGCGAACGGGCAGACCGATCCGCGTCGACAGCCACGCACTGTACGCGACGGCGTCACCAAATCCGATCAGCGTCACCGGGTGATTGGCCTTGTCCACCGGCGGCACGTCGCCGCGCCAGACGTAGTCGGCCGCCAGCTCTCGGAACGACGCCTCGTCGGCGGCGGTGACCACCCGCGGCAGCTCACGGACGCCGGGAGCCGGGTGGCCGGTGGCGCGAACAAACTCCGCGTACTGCTCGTGGGTAACCGCGTGAACAGACAAAGAGACAGCGTCGACGGAGACCGGGTGTACGGGACGCTCGTCCTCGTCACCGTCTTCCGATCCCATGTCGAACTCGCCGGCGGGGACACGAATGAACCGGGGGGCCAGTTCGTCGGCCATCAGCGCTCGTCAGGCGAAAGTATACTTGCCGGCCATGAAGCTGGAACAGTTTGCGATGGAACGCATGCAGTCCACGTGGGAAAACCTGGTGGACTTCAACTTGTCCGAAAGCGGCGTTCATCCGCTGACCCCCCGCGAGCTCCTGGCGCCCGCCGACCTCGGCATCGTCCTCGACCAGCCGCTCGTCTACTCCCAGTCGAACGGGACCACGGCACTGCGGTCGCTGATCGCGCAGCAATATCCGGGCAGCACGGCCGACCACATCGAGGTCACCAATGGCGGGTCAGAGGCCAACTACATTGTGTCGTGGCGCCTGATCGAGCCCGGCGACGAGGTCGCGATGCTCGTGCCCAACTACATGCAGACGTGGGGACTGGTACGCGCATTCGGGGCCACGGTCAAGGAGTGGCCGCTGATTGAAGACCGCGAGGCTGGGCGATGGCGCCCCGATCTGGATGCGTTGTCGCGAGTCGTCTCGGACCGAACCCGGCTCATCATCATCTGCACGCCGAACAATCCCACCGGCGCCCGGTTGAAGGCCGAAGAGCTCGACGCGATTGGGCGCATCGCGGACCGGGTTGGCGCCTGGGTGCTGTCAGACGAGGTGTATCGCGGGGCCGAGCTCGATGGACACGAAACGGCGTCGATGTGGGGACGCGGCGAACGGGTCATCGTGACCAGCGGCCTGTCGAAAGCCTACGGGTTGCCCGGGCTTCGCATCGGCTGGATTGCCGCACCACCGCCCTTCGTCGCCTCGACATGGTCGTATCACGACTACACGACCATCGCGCCGGGCGCGCTAAGCGATCGACTGGCTCGAGTGGCGCTCGATCCGGCCCGTCGGCCTGCTCTCCTCGAACGGACGCGCGGCATCCTGCGATCGAATCTGCCGATCATCGAATCGTGGCTCCACGACCATGCGCCGACGTTCTCGTGGCTGGCCCCTGAAGCGGGGGCGATTGTGTACGTCCGCTACAACTATCCGATCAACTCGACCGAGCTCGTCACGCGGCTGCGGGATGAAAAGAGCGTCCTCATCGTTCCGGGCGACCACTTTGGCATGGACGGATACCTTCGGCTCGGTTTTGGCGAGCGGCCGGACTACTTGAAACAGGGACTCGAGCGGCTGCACCAGTTGCTCAGCGCCCTGCCCGCGCCCTTGTCGACTACGTAGCGCGTGCAGGCGGCTTGTGGCGCCTCGCCGAACCTCCGCCTGAAGGCGGAAGCCACGAGAGGATAAATTCACAGGCTCTAAAGCCGGAACCCACGAGTCCCAACACAATATCCCGTGGCTTCCGCCTTCAGGCGGAAGTTCGGCGCCCGGGTCGCCACTGATCAGCTGTTACAGTCCGCTAGCACCATGCGCGATCCCGAAATAGCCCTTGCGCTCGTCGGGTTCGGCAACGTCGGGCGGCGATTTCTGCGCCTGCTCGACGAAGCCGCCGACCGGCTCGATTTCAACTGGCGGCTGGTCGCGATTGCCACGCGCCGCCATGGAAGCGTCGTCGAGCCCCAGGGAGTCGATCCGGCGGAGGCGCTTCAGGCCATTGACGACGGAGAATCGCTCGCGCGGCTGGACGACACACCGAGAGAAAGGAGCGGCATCGATGTCATTCGCCAGGTGACCGAGGCGCTCGCCGACGATGCCGCAGACGGTCGCCTGGCCGTGATAGAGACGACCGTCCTCGACATCGACGACGGCGAGCCTGCCACGGCGCACGTGCGGTCATCGCTCGAAGGCCGGGCGCACGTGGTGACCACCAACAAGGCGCCGGTGGCGTTTGCCTACGACGAGCTCGAAGGACTGGCGGAGTCGGTCGATCGCGTCTTCTTGTTCGAAGGCGCGGTGATGGATGGCGTGCCGGTGTTCAACCTCGTTCGCGAGACGATGCCGGCCGTGCTCGTCAATGGCTTCCGCGGGGTCGTGAATACCACCTGTCAGTACATCCTGTCGCAAATGGAGCGTGGCGTGCCGCTCGATGCCGCCATCGCCGACATGCAGGCGCGCGGAATCACCGAGGCCGATCCCTCGCTCGACATTGACGGCTGGGACGCGGCCGCCAAGACGGCGGCGCTCGTCAACGTCCTCATGGGCGGCTCAATCACTCCACACCACGTGACGCGTTCCGGCATTCGCGACATTGACGAAGGTGAAGTCCGCGAGGCTCTTGCCCATGGCCGCCGAATCCGTCTGATTGCGTCAGCGACCCGGCACGGTGGACGGCTCGAAACACGCGTCGAGCCGGAATTGATCGATGCCAGCGATCCGTTGGCCGCCCTCGGACCCTCGGAAAACGCGCTCTACCTGCACACCGACCTGCTCGGCGATATTGGCATCGTTCAGCGCACCAGTTCGGTCAGCCAAACCGCGTACGCCATTGTGAGCGACCTCACGCGGATCAGTCGACGGCTTCGAGAGCTTTAGCCAGGGCTTTCGGGTTGAACCCCTTGATCGCCGTGTCCCCGATCACCGTGACCGGCACGGTGCGATATCCAAGGGCAATGAGATCGTCATACGCCTTCTCGTCTTCGTCGACGAGGCGAACCGTGAAGCTCTTGCCCGCTCGTGAAAGAAACTCTTTCACCATCTCGCAGGCGCGTCAGGCGTGGCCGCTGAAAACGACGATTGGCATTCACTACTAGAATAACGTGATGCCTGGACCGCTGTCGGGCACGACCGTGATCGACTTCACGCGCGTGCTCTCCGGACCGTACTGCACCATGGTGCTGGCGGACCTTGGGGCCCGCGTGATCAAGATTGAACACCCGGTGCGTGGCGACGACACGCGCCATTGGGGGCCGCCGTTTGTTGCGACTGAGAGTGCGTATTTCCTCAGCATCAACCGGAACAAAGAGAGCGTGACGCTCGATTTCAAGAAATCCGAGGGTCTGGCCGTTCTCGAGCGTCTGTTCGCCACGGCGGATGTGATGGTCGAGAACTTCAGGCCGGGAACGCTCGATGCCGCGGGCCTTGGCGCCGAAGCCCTCACGCAGCGCTTCTCACGACTGATCTACTGCTCGATTTCGGGGTACGGTCAGACCGGCCCTCGACGCGAGGAGCCGGGCTACGACGCGGTCATGCAGGCCGAAGGCGGCTTGATGAGCATCACAGGCGAGCGCGACGGGCCGCCGTATCGTCTCGGCGTCGCCATCACCGACATCGTTTCCGGGCTGTTTGCCGCGCAAGGTGTACTCGCGGCGCTCGTCTCCCGCGCGACCACGGGACGCGGGCAGCGTGTCGATATCGGCATGCTCGATGCGACAGCGGCCCTTCTCACCTACCAGGCCGGCAACTACTTCGTCAGCGGCGAGGTGCCGGCACGAATGGGCAACCGGCACCCGACGATTACTCCCTACGAGTCGTTCGAAACGGCAGATGGCGACCTCGTGATCGCGGGCGGCAACGACGACCTCTGGCGGCGCCTGTGCGGGGCGCTCGATCTCGACGGACTCTCGGACGATCCGCGCTTTCGGACCAACAAGGATCGGGTGGCAAACCGGGACGAGCTTCGTCCCATATTCGATCGGGTGCTGAAGACCCGCACGCGCGCCGAGTGGGTCGAACGACTGGCAAAAGTCGGTGTCCCGTGCGGATCGGTTCGAGAGATCAGCGAAGTGCTCGCCGATCCGCAAATCGCCGCTCGCGACATGATTGCGGAGGTCGACCACCCCACGGTGGGCCGCACCCGCGTGATTGGCTCTCCGCTGAAGCTGTCGGGGACGCCTCCCAGCGTGCGGACGGCGCCGCCGACGCTGGGGCAACACACCGAGACAGTGTTGACCGAACTCGGCTACGATCGCGCCGCGATTGCCAACCTCCGAGCCACAGCGGTGATTTGAGATGGCGGAGATCAGTCTGATTCGTAAGCGGCTCCGAACCGAGATTGACGCGGCCCGAAAGGCGGCCGCCGAGCGCCGTCAGCGCGGCGGCGAAGCCGAGCGCGCGTACGATTTCTTTCTCATGGGGATTGCAGTCCCGGTTTTTCGCCAGATTGCCAACGCGTTGCGATCGGAAAATCTCCAGTTCGAGGTGCAGACACCGTCGAACGGCGTGAGCCTCGTGTCGGATCGCAACCGGGACGCCATTGGGATCGAACTCGATGCCAGCGTGGATCCGCCACAACCGATGATCGTCAGCACTTACACGAGAGGCAGTCGAGTCGTTCGTCACGAGCGACCCGTCAAGGACCACGTGCCCATCGAGAGCATTACCGAAGACGATGTGATCGATCGCGTGATGGAGGAGATCAGGCCCTGGCTCGGTTGAAGACAGGGCGCAGGGCCAGGGCTGGGGCATAGGGCATAGGGCATAGGGCGCAGGGCATAAGGCATCGGGATCTGTAGTGGCCGCGTGATTGAAAGCGACCGACACCCTTGATTACGAGGTCGCCGCCCGCTGGAAACCGGTCGCTACGTGCAGGGTCATGAACCCAAAGAACAACGGGACGATCCGCACGTGCGCGAAGCCGCGCGCCCGAAGCAACGACGCGATCCCTTCAGCCCCGGGGTATCGTTTGATCGACTCTGGAATGTAGCGATAGGTGTCGGGATCGCGATGCAGCACCCAGCCGAGCGCCGATCCCACGGCGGTCATGTAAGCTAGAAACACCTGCCGGACCAGCCCTGACGTCGGGCGATTGAAGTCCAATGACAACAGGCGGCCGCCCGGTTTCAGCACGCGAGCAATCTCGTCCAGCGCTGGCGCAAGTTCCGGCACGTTGCGCAGACCGTAACCTGTCGTGACGACGTCGACGCTCGACGTTTCCAGCGGCAACGCCATCATGTCGGCGACGATGAATTGCAGACTGGCACCGTCCCCGTTTCTGCGTCGATCGCTCGCCTTGGCGCGCGCCAGCTCGATCATGCGTTTCGTCACGTCAAGTCCAATCACTCGTCCGCCACTCCGCGCGGCCTCGAGTGCGATATCACCTGTGCCACAGGCGAGATCGACCACACGCTCGCCCGCGGCCAGCGTCGCTTCGCGGATCAGCCGCCGTTTCCAGGACTTGTCGCGACCGAACGACAAGAAGACCGTGATGAAGTCGTATCGGTCCGCGATGGTGGCAAAGAGAGACCGCACGTACCGCCGCTTGTGCTCGTGCGAATCGAAAGCGGTGTTGAGTCTGGACATTCGGGGTCAGGTCACGAATTCGCGTTATCTGACCTCCACCACGCCTTTCATCAGCTCGGCGTGGGGACGACACAGGTATTCATATCGCCCAGGCTCGCTGAGGACCGTGAACGTCACGTCGGCGGTCTGGCCGGCACGAATCTGTGGCACCTGCACGCGCCACGCTGGAATCTGGAAGTTGTGCAACAGTCCTGGCGCTTCGTTCTTCAGAACCAGTCGAACGTGCTCGCCCGCTTTGAACACAATCACCGGGTTCGCGACATTGGGCTCATCGGCGAGGACGAACGTCATGCCGCGCGCGAGCACGACGACCTCGCGAGGAGATCCAGAGCGGCAGCCAGTCGCAAGGGCAAGCGACAGCGCTAGCAGCGCTAATTTGCCGCACACGCCGTCTACCGCTTTCGCTTCACGGACACCTATCCGACGATGAGACCGGTGACGTACATCACCAGCACGCCTGCGGTGAGCCCGGCGACAACTGGGGCTTCGCGAAGATAGCGGGTGAGACCGCTGGAAGCGGCAGTCTGACCGAGAATCTGGCGCGTCACCTGCGCGATGCCACCCACACCGAGCGCCAGGAAGAAAACTGCCACGACCGGTGAGTAGACGAAGGCCCCGATCCATGCGCCGAGGATGGTTGGCACGCCGCCCACCAATCCGAGCTGAGCGAGCTGCCAGAGGCTTACTCGTTGGCCGTCACCCTGACGCGCCAACGGCGCCACAATCGCCAGTCCCTCGGTGGTGTTGTGGAGCGTGAAGCCGACGATCAGCAGCGTGCCCAGTGCCATCTCGCCCAGCGAAAACGCCGAGCCGATGGCGAGCCCCTCGCCAAAGTTGTGGAGGCCAATGCCGACGGCAATCAACAGCGCAAGAATCCAGCCGCTCGGCGTCCGAGCGACCAGCCCCGCGTGCTCGCGGCGTTTCACCAACCACGCACCCACGAAGTCGAGCGCGAGGTAGGCGCCGATCGCGCCAAAGATGAACAGGGCCGGCCCCTGAAGCGATCCAGGCACCATCGCCGCTGCTTCGAGTCCATCGTGCGCCGAGTCGACCAGCAGATACGCGAGAAGGCCAATCGTCAACGCCATCAGGAACTGCAGTCCGCTGCGTCCGATCTGCCGCATCAACGGATACCACAAGAGGCCCAACGCGACAGGAATCACCCCGACATACAGGCCGATCAGCGCGAAGACACCAAGGAACCGCGCGTTCGGACGAGGTGTTTCCAGAGCGACAGGGATCTGACGGTCGAACGTAGCGCCCGTCGAAGTGAGCAAGCGCACCATGTGCGCTTCGCCGCTGACCCAGGGATAAGGAATCGAGATGCGTGTCCGGCCCAGATGCGGCAGAGTCGTCCCACCCTCCGCCTCGAAGCTCCAGAACGCGTCGTCCACAATCGCCTGAGCGATGGTGACCTCGTCGGGTCCGTCGTTCAGGACCGTCAGAATGATGCGATTGGGCTCGAGCTCGACGCGTGTGAAGGCCAGGCGTTCGACCGGCGGCGCGTCCGAACTCTGAAGCAGACTCGCGGGCCCGATTCCGACAATGAGCGCGAGCAGACCGCCAAGCAAGATCAGCGGGATCAGCGCAAGCAGCCACACGCCGACGCCAGACCTGGAGCCCGCGACGCTCGTCGCCACCGCGCTCGAGGCTTCAGGACTCACGGCGCACTCCCTCGGCCCTGAAGAGTCCCATCCAGCCGAGCTCCGCGAACTCGCTCTGATGCGCGTGGAACATGAAGTCCCCGGGATAACGGAACGTCGTCTCCAGAATCGCGCGCTCACCCTGGCACAACGTGACCGTGTCGGTGTGATCACTCGGGGTCGTGCGCGTGCCCGGGCGATAGGCGTCGAAGAACATCCCGTGCAGGTGGAAGCTGTTGATGAGATCGAATTCGGTGATGTTGACGAGATAGATCCGCACAAGACGTCCGACCGTTACCTTGATCGGCTGGGCCATGTACGCGTGGGCCACGGTGTTGACCGCGTACACCTCGTTCTCGTTGTCGAAATTGGAGTCGAACCCGTTCATCATCATCACGAGCTCGTCGGCCGGCGGTCGACCACCGCGCGGATCGATGATGAACGTCCCATACAGGCCCTTGTGAATGTGCCGCTTCAGCGGCACCGCGTGACAGTGATACAGGTGCAGGCCGGCCGGCTCGGCATCGAACTCGTAGGTAAAGGACTCGCCGGGGAGCACTTCGTGCTCGGGCAGCGAGCCGTCCATTTCCGGCGGATGCCAGCCGTGAAAATGAATCGTGTGCGGGTGAGTGCCCTGATTGAGGAAACGAACCCGGAGGCGATCCCCTTCGGTCGCGCGGATCGTCGGTCCCGGCACCTGGCCGTTGTAGGTCCAGGCGGGAAACCTCACGCCGGGTGCGATCTCGATCTCTCGATCGACGGCGTAGATCTCATACTCGCGGAGCATGGTCCCATCAGGACGTGCGGTCTCGCGATAGAAGCGGCTGCGCTCGTCGGGTGGCAGGTGGTTGAAGTTCCAGCTCCGGAGGTATCGAACCGGATCGACGGCGATCGGTGCGACGCGTCCGACGGTCCCGAGCAGGTGACCGTGATGGCCCTGGTGCCCCTCATGAGGGATCTCGGCCGGTTGGCCGAGGGCCGCCCGCGTCCAGGCGGTGAGGCCGGTTACGAGCGACCCGAAACCGGCCGCATGGAGCCAGGAGCGACGGGAAAGTGTCATCTAAGAAGGTGCCTCGGTGCGGGTAGGATAATTTTGACTGGTCAAAATCTTACCCCGACGGCTTCAAAACGTCAAATTTGGCCGGGGGATGGCCTTGCGGCCGCGGGGTCAGGTCACGAAAAAACGAGTTCTTCACAGTAGAATCCGCCAAAAGATTCCGATGGAAAGCTCCGTGATGCCGTTTCTCGTCGTCGTCGCCAGCCTCGCGGCATTGCAGTGGGGCATAAACAGAATTCTGGGTCCGCGGGCGCAGAGCCCGCTGTGGTACACGTTCACGACCACGGCGGCGGCGGCCCTGTTCCTCATCTCGGGCAGCATCGGCTACAAGCTCCAGAAGGGCCCGCCCCTCGTCTCCGACGCACGGTGGGCGGACGGGGTGATCTGGCCGCAAGTCTGGGTCGGCCTCGCATGTGCCGCAGTGGCGGTGTTCTGCTGGCGCAGCGCCATCCGTGATACCGACCGCCGCCTGAATCGCGCTTGAAGCAAGCCAACGGAGTGCCTCATGACGCGGGTCAATCTCGGTGTGCTGCTGGGTCTCGTGATTGGGGTCGTCGACGTGCTTCTGATGCTGCCGCTGGCCTTCCCCGATAAGCGGGCCGCATTGCTTGGCGCCTTCTGTTCGCGGTTCGCTCTTGGTTTTTTCGCGGCGACGGTAACGCTTCCACTGCCTGCGATTGCGTCCGGCATTCTCGTGGGCATTCTCACGAGCTTGCCCGACGCGATCATCACCACGGCGTACGCGCCCATCCTCATCACCGGCATCGTGTTCGGCGCGATCGCCGGGTGGATCGTCGATCGCTGGGCAACGTAGGAAGCTCCGCCTCAAACCGCCTGAGAGCAGCGGGGCGGTGACCCCCGAACGCTAAGGTAAGATGCCCTGAAGCATGCTGCCCTCGAGCACGGTCGAGAACTACCTGAAGGCAATCTTTCAGGGCGAGGCGCAGCTGACGCGCTCCCAGCGCCTCTTGCCGATGGGGCAACTGGCGACCGCGCTGGGAGTCGCCCCAGGCACAGCCACGACGATGGTCAAAGCGCTCGCGGAGTCGGGCCTGGTTGAGTATGAGCCCTACAACGGCGTCCGGCTCTCGCCCGCGGGTTCTCGCCTCGCGGCGCTGGTCCTGAGGCGACATCGCCTGATCGAGCTCTTTCTCGTGCAGGTTCTCGGCATGCGGTGGGACGAGGTGCACGATGATGCCGAGCAGCTCGAACACGTCGTGTCCGAACGCCTGATCGAACGGATCGACGAGCTGCTGGGCCACCCCGAAGTCGATCCCCATGGCGACCCAATCCCCAGCCGCGAAGGCGAGCTGGTGTCGCGCCCGCTCGATACACTGCTCACGTGCCCGCTGAACACACCGGTCACCGTCACGCGCGTCACCGACCAGGACGCGGCCTTTCTTCGCTTCATCGAAGGCCATGAGCTGAAACCGGGACAATCGATCGAGGTCGAAGCGCGAGATGACGTGTCCGACAGCGTGCGGTTGAAGGGCAAGAACGATCAGCGGATCACGATCGGCATGCGAGCTGCGTCGAAGCTACTCGTTGAGGTCCGGTAGCGCAATGTACGGGCCCAGACAGGGAGACACTGACAGAAAACACAACGATGCCTCAGAGCCGCAGAGACTCAGAATGAAGAGTCACAATGGGTTTCTGAGTTCTCGTGAGCCTCTGTGGCCCGTCCGTTGGCGATCCCTGCTTCGTGGCTAACGTGATCGTGTCGTTTCTAGAGTGACCGGAGAAATGCCATCAGCGCCTGCACCGACGCGTCCGGCAAGGTCTCGAACCGGCGTCGCGTAGACAGCGCTTCCCCGGCGTGACTTCGAATCGCTTCGTCGATGGTGGCCGCGCGGCCGTCATGGAGGAGCGGTCGGCGAAGGCGCAGACCCCACAACGATGGCGTGCGAATCTCGTCCGGGCTGGCCGCCGCTTGCGGGATGCCATCGCCTGTCCCGATATCGTGGAGCAGGAGATCCGAGAAGAGCGCCACCACCTGGCGATCGAACAGTCGGTCTGCACTTGGACCCGTGACCATGCTCGGCGTGTGGCACGCGGCGCAACCGAGGGCGGAAAACAGGCGCTGGCCTTCCTGAACCGCCGGCGTCTGCGACTCGCGCGCGACCGGCGCCAGGAAGCGCATGAACGACGCGAAGTTGTCGATGCCTCGCCGCCGTGTCGAAGGGTCGATCAAGTCTTCGGGGTCGGGTGTCGGATCGCAGTGGCGATATTGCTCGGCGCTCACGCCGAAGCCCAGCTCCTCACGGAACAGATCGTTCGTGATCCCCATCTCGTTGCGATAGGCGTCGGCTCCAAAGGTGAGCAGCGTGGCATGCTGCGCTTTCCAGCCGAAGCGTCCAACGCGTGGGTCACCGGTCTCGACGTCACGGATCACGGACGCCCGACCGCTCACGCCATCGCCGTCGCGATCATCTGGATCGGCATGCGACAGGATCGTCGCATCGGGAATTGCTTCGACCAGTCCGGCGCCAAAAAGCGGGATCGGAATCCGCCTTGCGATAATCACCGCCTCGGGCGGAATAATCACCTGGCATCCGTGGGTGGGGATCGAGAACAGTTGAAACAGCGTTTCGCCGTCGCGTGAAAGGGCGACCGGGCGTCCGGCCGAATCGCGGCCAGCCGCTCGAATTTCGGCAATCGTTCCACCGCCGCCAACCGATGGGACGTTGTGACAAACGGCGCAGCTCGTGCCGTTGAAGGCTGGCCCCAGCCCTTCCTCGGAGGTTTCAACCTCGAGAAAATCGTCGAGGCCAAGCCGGAACTCCTCGAACTGGCTGCTCGTGATTCCCGCAAGCGGGTCGCCTACCCGGACAGACTGCGCGATGAGCACGGATCGCGCAGCGAGCGACGTCGTCAGGACGAGTGCAGCGATGACGAGGGCTTTCATGGCTGATCGCTTGCCGCACGCACCCTGATCGTGCCGCGCATGAAGCTGTGACCCGCGCCGCACATGCGCGAGCATTCGAACGTGTAGGTCCCGGGCGTCGGCGGTGCGAACCGAGCTGTGGCTTCGCCGCGTCCGCGCTTGGGAATGACGACCTCGACTGACTGTCCGAGGATGCGAAAGCCGTGAGCAGTGTCCTCGCTCCGGAGCCGGAATTCGATCTCTGTCCCCACTTCAACCGACAGCTCGGACGGAAAAAACGCGAAGCGCTCGGCGGTCACATTTACCACACGTGTCGATTGAGACACGTTCGCGAACGCGTGGTCGGACGGTGGCGCCTGAGACGCCCCGACGAGCAGGGCCGCCGCGCCCACGACGGCGGCCGCGCGTGTGACTGAAGAACCCGCTGTCATTTGAAGCCTCACTTCTCGACCCAGCCTACCTGCTACCAGCCCCACCAGCCCCACCAGCCCTACCAGCCCTACCTGCCCTCTCTAGAACCACCAGCCCAAGCCGACATTCACGGTGCGCGGAGCACGACGCAGTGTGCTTTCACTCATCTGATGTGTGTAGTCAAACTTGATCGCGACGTCGGGATCGAGAAAGTAGCTGGCACCCACCACCCAGGCTGCCCGATCGAACTCGGGAATCGGCAGACGATCGTCCGGCATCTTGAACTGGGTGTCGAAGTTCTCGTAGCGGGCAAACACACCAACCTCGTGCCCGATGCTCGGCAGACCAAACAATCGACTCCCCTCGAGATAGAAACCCCTGAGTGCTCGCGCGATGTTGGGATCGACGCCAATCTGCAACGTCAACGCATCGTTGAGCCGGGCGGCGTCCGAAATGGTCACGTACGCAAACTGTCCACGCGCTTCGAATCCGGCGCGCCGATAGCGGCCATCGAACTCGATGACGCCGACCTTCGGATCGAGCCGTGGCACGTTGAAGCCCGCATCACCGCGCCAGCCGCTGATCCCGAGCGTCAGCGACTGGACACCCGTAAACTCGACTCGCCCCGTGAGCGCTGGATTTCGGATGTTGGCGCGACTCCCCTTTTGAATGCCGCCCCGGAGCCCTTCGTCGGCGGTGAATTCGGTCGCATCGAGCGGCGCCATGACGTACGCGCGGTAACTCCAGGCCGATCCGACCCGGCCGTGTACACCGGCACCGGCCTCGAACCACGTCGTTGGAATGATGACGGTGTCGACGAAGGGCCGCTCGACGCCGTAGAACACCGGCGGCTCGTGACGCTCGTTGATGATGCCAACCGGCGTCAGGAGCATTCCGCCGCGGAAGTTGAGCCACGGGCGCGTCAGCACATCGATGTACGCCTGTTCGAGCTCGATTTCGCCCGCCTCCTCGAGGCCTTCGACAAAGGCGTGTTCGAGCTCCAACTCGCCAACGAACCGCAGACGATCCGAGAAGCTGTGGCTGAAGAGCAGCACGAACCGATGGAAGTCCAAGATGGGATCGCCGTCCGCGCGGTCCACTGGCGCGTTGAGGTGCACCTCCATGTACCCGGAAATCGGTCCCGTTCGGGGCTGATCCGCACCAGACGTCTGCGCGGCCGCCGGCGCTGACAGCACCAGCGACGCAGCAGCGGCGAGCCGAATCACGTTTCGGATTCTCATTGATTGTGGTTTTGAATAGTCAAAACCACGCCGGAGGATATCCGAAAAGCGAACGACGCGATCAAGCCCCGTCCGCAAGGCTCCCGGCCGACCGGCCACTGCATCCCTGATCCCTGATCCCTGATTCAGCGCCAGCCAGGGGGGATCGCCACTTGGCGCGGCCGGCCATCATCGGTCATCAAGCACAAGCGAGTGACCAACTTACGACCGAGCCAGGCGGCCGGCGGCGTCATGGGCTGAAAGGGCTGCGACAGGGGGCTGAGTAGAACCTGCAGTGTTCGCAGGCATACGGCCGTCACGCGGTGGACCACGTGAACCACTCCCGGATGCCGCACGTCGAGGCCGAGCATCTGCGCCGTCGCGTCACCGACGAGCATTCGCGTGAGGATCGGTGCCGCTGGCCGCAGCAGTGGGAGCTTGAGGATGTCTGTCTCCACCACTCTCAGCAAGCTGTCGGTCAGACGGGCGCCCGCGCCACTCGGGCCGGCCTGTCGTGACTTGATTCGGGCGAACAATTCGATGGCGTCGGCCTCAGTGTGTGCCATCAGTTCTTCTTTGACTCCGAGCCCGAAACCGACGACGTTCCAACAGTGGAGAAACGCCTCGTACTCCGCGCTCGAGAGTTTCACACCGCAGGTCCGCAGTCCCCGTGGGATGACATGGCCGAACGTCAGGAGCGTGAACGCGAGGTCCTCCTGGTTGATTGGCAGTCCATCGCGATCGATCTGCCAGTCGAATCCGTGCCGGTCGACGACATCGTTGACCGATCTCACGGCGCCTGGCACGAGGCCGGAAACTGCCTGGGAGGCGGCTGGCGTCGCTCTGGCCTGCCGGGCGCTCAGGATCCGAAAGCGGATTGCGGCGTGAATCAGGCGGACTTTCTGCGTCTGGCGCACGCCGAATCCGCTCTCCTCGAGGCCATCGGGCCCCATGACCGCCAACACCATCGCGGCCGTTTGATGCAGCCGTCGGTTGGTGTGAACGCCGAGCTGACTGGTCAGGTCGAGGATGCGCACGCCAATCCGCATCGTGTAGCACTCAGGAAGGCTGGCACAGACGAGCGCCGTGAGACACACGCCGCCGTAGATGTTGAAGAGACGCTCGGCTACGCGAATCTTCTCAACACATGCCCATTTCGGCAGGGCCGACGTCTGCCGCAGAAACGTTCTGACTTCCTCGGGTACGTCGGCGGGAATCTCATCATCGCGCACGAGACGGCCCATGAAGTCGTTCAATGCGCCGATATCTCCGCGATCGAACACTTCGCGGATCACGGCGTCGCCGAGCGGGTCGGCAAGCTGCCGCTGCTGCGTGAGAAATTCATCCGTCCAGAGTGCGGATGACATCACCACTCCTGCGTCAACACGTATAGACTACGGCCGCACTGAGTGAGAGAAGAGGCCACGGAGTCACGAAGTCACGAAGATTGAAGGAAGGATGAGAGCTGCATTTCTCTACAGCCTGTCGCATGATCTGACCCCGACACTCCAGGCCATTGGCGCGGTGATGTTCGGCGCATGGACGCTGGCATACGTCCAGATTCTCAGGGCTGGATTCAAAGAGAAGACGTACGGCGTGCCGCTCGCGTGCATCTTTCTCAACATCTCGTGGGAGTTCATCTTCTCCTTCAACCTGGTCACTACAAGTGAGGCAACCGTCCTCGTCTGGGGCAATCGTCTGTGGTTCCTGGCCGACTGCATCATCGTGACGCAAGCGTTCCTCTACGGACGACGGTGGCAAACCAACCCGTGGGTGCGTGAACACTTCCACACGATCTGCATCGCGGGGCTGTCGGCCAGCCTGATCGGGCTCTACAGCTTCGCGACGTATTTCAACGACATCTACGGCCTCGCCCTGTCCTTCCTGATCAATTTCGTCCTCAGCTTGCTGTTCATTCCGCTGCTGTTTTCACGGCCTCGCCTCGAAGGCCTGCCCCACGCTGCCGCGTGGAGCAAGATGGTCGGAAGCGTCGCCGGCGCGGTGTTCTGCTACATCTGGTGGCCAATGCAGTTCAGCGAGGCTGGCACGCTGCTTCGTGCACCTCACATCGCACAGCCCCCGAATTCGCATCTGCTCTACTTCTTGTACGCGAGTATCGCAATCCTTGATTTCACCTACATCTACCTGTACCGCCAGCGTTGGCGAGCGCTGCGAGCCGCGCCAGTGACGGGCGCTTACCAACCAATCGTGGCATGACCCAGCGCGCGCCGCTTGAGAAGATCGCCACCGAAAATCTCGTAGTGCACATGGTTGAGTGCATTGGCGACCTCGAAGCCGACTTGCAGCGCGCTCGTCACCTGGTAGTTCGCCTGTAGATCTACGACGCCGTAGCCGGGCACCGGTCCGGCGTAGACACCTGAGACCCAGTCGAAGCCGTCGACCAGCCGCACGCGTGCGCCGACGTCGAATTGCGGCGTGACGTACGCCGCACCGAGCGCGCCCTGATGCGACGGAGTGTTGGGGGCCAACGGAACATCCGGCGCTTCGGACTTGATCGTGAAATCGAACCAACCGTAGCTGGCGTCGAAGCGCCAGGCATTGATTTGAGTCGTCGCACTCAGTTCGATCCCTTGCGTGTCGGCTTCGCCGAAATTGGCCAGCGACAGAACTGCGAAAACGGGTGACCCGTCGGCCCGATTCGACATCGAGGCAAAGAGCGGCGGCGGCAAGGTTTGGGCGAGCGCGGTGGTCACGATCGCGGCAGCCGTCGGAGAGAGCGACGCTGGCGGCTGGTAGGGACCAAATGCCGGATTCAAGCGCCCGAGGCTCGTGCCCACCTGCGGCAAGAGTCCGCTCGTAAAGGTATTCACGTGGTTCCGGTAGTAGGTGGCCTGCACGAACGTGCGGTTGCGCACGACGACGCTGTAGCCGGCCTCGAAGCTGGTGATCTCTTCGACGTCCAGTTCCTCGTTCCCCACGGCCAACAAGGGCACGCTGGCAAACCCAAGCGACGTGCCCCCCAGCACCGGCGACAACGCTTGTTCCAACGCGGACAGGTCCACCGGTGGCGCAATTGGCGCACGCAACCGGCGCTCGGCGATCGTGGGCGCTTTGTAGGCCCGGCTGAATCCAAATCGCGCATGCTGCGCGGCCGCGAGGTCGTACACAACCGCCGCGCGTGGCGAGAACGTCGTCCGGCTGAGCGTGCTCGCATCGATCCGGAGCGCGACCGCCGTTTTCAGCCTGTCGGTCAGGCGGTAATCCATCTGACCGAATACAGCTCCGTTGTCGGCTGTCTCGGGCTGGTCGTAATTGGTCTGCACCCCTTGAGGGTCCGCTGAGTCGACTTTCTGCCGGCCGTAGGCCCCGCCACCGACCCAACGACCGCGACCTGCGGCAAACGTGCGATTGGTTTGCACGTCGACCTGGAAGTTCGTCGCGAACTGATAAGTGGGCTGACCCGCGGACAAGCCGATCTGGTCCTGGATGTCCGCGACCGTGTAGGCGGTCAGCACGTTCCAGCGAGGGGACTCATACGATGCGCGCAGCCAGGGGAAGGTCTGGTCGCTCGCTTGGTATCTTCCAAGGCTGGTCAGTGACACCTGACCCTCTTTCGCCATCGCGCCGGCCTCGACGACGAGGCGGCGGCCGTTCGCAGCATTCCGGTCGAGGCGCACACCGCCGAAGGCGAGCGTGGCGTGATCGGTGATGAGGGGTACGACCTCCGTGGGTAACGTGCCTGGCGCATATTCGACGGACGAGACACGCGACAGGGCAAAGTCCCGGCTGCGCTGGTAGCCGCCGAGCACTCTCAGGTACCAGCCGCTCCCCAGTTCGGTGGCCAGCCGGGCATCGCCGCGAACGGTATCGAGCTCGCCGAACGTGAATCGCGCCCGCCCGCCGAGACTGTCTGCGGGCGCTTTGGTCTGGATGCTCAGCACGCCGTTGAGCGCACCCATGCCGTATAACGCGCCGCCGGGTCCTCGCACGAACTCGATCCGCTCGACTTCCCCGAGTCCGAACGCCAGCGACCCCCAATCGGTGTATCCCGTGACCTGCGGCATCGACGCATCGCGTCCATCGACTTCCGTGCGGACGCGCCGGTTGTTGAAGTCATTGAATCCGCGCGCGTTGACCGCGAAATCGTAGAGACCGCTCTGGGCAACCTGCACGCCGGGCGCAGCCGCGAGCAGCAGCGGCAGCTGGTTTCCCGTCGACTGTCGGCCGACGTCGACGGCATCCAGGGTTGTCACCGCTGCCGGCGCATCGGTAAGCGATTCCACCTGCCGCGAGGGCGCCCTGACAACCAGCATTTCGACGAACGACAAGGGCCAGTCGACCTGGGTCGTCACCCGGATCGATTGACCCTCAGTCACGACTGCCTTCTCCTCGACCGTGTAGCCGCCGAGTGACAGCACCAGCGTGTAGGTGCCAGGCCTCAGAGCGGCAAGCGTGTAGCGCCCGTCGCTGGACGTCCACTCGAGCGCGCCGGTCTCGCGCACGAGAACCATCACACCCGCCAGCGGCGCCCCATCTCGCTGTGTCACCTCGCCAGAAACGGCCGTTGGGGTTTGAGCCACAGCGTTGACGAGCGCGAACGAGAGCCACACCACGATCACCGCGATGCAGGTTCTCCACGTCATGCCTTGGCTTGTGTCCACTTGGCAAATCCCGAAATCGCGGTCAGCGTCGGTATCCCCATCGCGAACACCGCAATGGCTCGCGTCGCCGGCGGTTCCCCGGCGACCGCGAAGAACACGCACCACAGCCCATACGCCGCAACCGGATAGGCGGCGGCAAGCGGGGGAATCGTCGCCGGAGTCGACTGACCCTGACGCTGCGTCAGACGAAACGTCACGGAAATCAGAAACGACGTCAGCATCCACCCGGCGAAGCCTCGATACTGCTCACCGAAGTACGAGCCTGGGTTTTCCATGACCCACGCCCGGACGCGCGTCACCATGAACGGGTCGAGCGAAAGATCGTAGGCAGTCACCACCGCCGCGCCGATCAAGGACAACCACACGGCTTGCGCGACACTGCCATGGACGATCGGCCGGTGCTCGACCATCAGATTCGCGATGATGAACGACAGGTAGACGATGACGTACCACGCCAGCGGGATGATGTACGGCACACCGAACACGCCCGGTCCAAACACCGCCGTGTAGTAGTACGGACCAAACGGGAACCCTGTGTGAACCGACAGCGTTTCGAAGAACAAACCGAGGGTGACGCCAATCGCCAGGAACCGGAGCGCCGCCGACCGCCCCATCACGTGCATGCAACTGACGAAGCAGAATGCCGCCATCGCCACGGTCACGACGATCCAGAACGCCGTTTCACCGCCGAGGAGGTAGTAGACGTGAGCCAGAACGGCGACGAGAAGGAGTGCCCCGCAGGCAATGAGCAAGGAACGGTCTCGAGGCGAGACGGTCACAACGTCCGGTGGCCCCCGCCCTCGATCAATTGAATCAGCTCCTGAAATCGCGCGTCCTCGCGCATCAGATCGAAGTGCGGTGCAATGGCGTAGGAACAGCAGTCCGTGGCCCGATCCTCGTACGCCTGGCGATACCAGCGAATCGCCTCGTCCAGATCACCAACGCCCTGGTGAACCAGTCCGATGCAGGTGCCATTGACGTAGGTCGACTGTCGGCGCGTCTCGAGTTCCCGCGCCACGGCCAACCCCTTGTCGCGGGCGCCGGCGCGCCCGTAGGCCCATCCGAGAAAACTTTCCAGCGTGGCGTCGCCTTGAGCGTAGCGATGACCTTGCTCCAGCGTCGCGACGGCGTCCGAGTAGAGTCCGTTGCCAGCTTGAGCGAGTGCCAGCGACCAATACAACGAGGAGAACGACGGCTCCAACGCAATCGCCTTCGTGGCGTGTTCGATCGCCTCGTCGAACCGCCGCCCCATCGTCAGGACGTCGGACACACCGCGACTGATAATGGCGGAGACGGGATCCAGCTCGGTGGCCTGTCGCGCTTCCGCGATGGCTTCGTCGTACCGGCCGCGCAACCCGAGGTACGTGGCATAACACATCCGGGGCCAGCTGTCGCCGGGGGTCAGCTCCACGGCCCGCCGGTAGAACTCGTCGGCTTCGGCCCATTTCCAGTCATACCAGTGACGCGCCCACGCCATCCCGAGTTGTCCTTCGGCGAGCCGCGGGTTCAATTCGAGCGCACGCATCGCCGACTGAATGGCGATTGGCATCACATGGCGGGGCGGGGCCACCGAGAAAATCGCAAGCAGCATGTAGCCTTGAGCCGTCGCCGCATGCGCCTCGGCGTAATCCGGGTGCAACTCGAGCGCCTGCCGGAAGTACGTCATGCCATTCTCGAAGCCTTCTTTCGTGAGCTTGCGAATGGAGTAGCGACCCTTCAAATACAGGTTGTAGGCCTCGACGTTGCGGCTGGCGGTCGGTACGAGACTGCCGACGGAGCTTCCGGGCAACTCCACCTTCAGACGATCGACGATGGCCTGTGCGATTTCGTCCTGGACGGCGAACACGTCATCGAGCGACCGGTCGTAGCGCTGGGACCAGAGGTGAAACCCTTCGCTCACGTCCGTCAATTGCACGGTGATGCGTAAACGATTGCCCGAGCGCCGCACGCTGCCTTCGAGGACGTTGCGGACCTTGAGCCGACGCCCAATCTCGGTGATGTCCTGCGCGCCGCCCTTGAACTGAAACGCCGACGTGCGCGAAGCGACGCGGACGCCCTCGAGGGTCATGAGTGCGGCGATCAGTTCATCAGCCATCCCATCGCAGAAGTACTCCTGGTCACGATCCGGGCTGAGGTCGGCAAACGGGAGAACCGCGATCGACGGCGAATCGGTCGTTGGGATGCTCGCCGGCGGCGGCGTGGCTTCATCTGACGCAAGCGCGGCAAGGAGCGCCGCCGCCGATTCGAAGCGGCGAGCCGGGACCTTCTCCAGACACCTCGCGATGGCGGCCGCAAGCGCCGGCGGTACGTGTGCCGGCAAGGGCGACGGTGGATCGTGCAGGATGGCGCTGATCGTGTCCGCCGAGGTGCGGCGCGCGAATGGCGGACGGCCAGTCAGCAGCTCGCAGAGCACGGCGCCCGCGGCGAAGATATCGGCTCGGTGGTCGAGCACTTCGCCCCGCAGTTGCTCCGGCGCTGAATAGCCGACCGTACCTGAAAACGTGCCGTGCCCGGTTTGCAGCCGCGTTTCACCTTGCGGACCGGCGGCAACGACCAGCCTGGCAATACCGAAGTCGAGCACTTTGAGCACGCCGTCGTTGGTCAGAAAGAGATTCGCCGGTTTGAGGTCGCAGTGAATCACGCCTTTGGCATGGGCCGCGGCCAGCGCGCTGAGGAATTGCCGTGCGTAGGCAGCCACGGTGGTGGGCGGCAACGGACCTGCCCGGAGAACGTCGGCCAGCGTTCGACCCTCGAGATACTCCATGACCAGGTATCCCAGGTCGCCGTGTTGCCCGACGTCGTACAGCGTGCAGATGTGCGGATGGTTGTTGGCCGCGACCGCGCGGGCCTCGCGTTCGATCAGCGGCAGACTGTTCGCCGACGCATGGGTGCCCACGTGCAGGACCTTGATCGCGACGAGGCGTCCGAGCCGCCGATCCGTGGCGCGATAGACCTCACCCATCCCTCCGGAGCCAAGGGGCGAGACAATTTCGTAAGGGCCGAGCGTTGCTCCGGGTGCGAGGGGCACAATCAGTCTTGTTGAGCTTGGAATTCTAACCTCATCAGGACACGACCGGCCAGCTCTTCAGGATTCGGCCGGTTAGGCAGGCCAAGGTCGAAATCAGACGATCGAGCGACGTCTAACGATTGTAGGTCGCGAAAACCTTGACCTCGCCCGCCTTATCGAACGAGATCACGTTGTAGGTCTGCGGCTTCTGACCGGCCACTTCCATTCCGGGCGAGCCCAGCGGCATTCCGGCGACGGCAAGGCCCTTGATGGCGGGACGCTCTTTCAACAGCCGCTTCACCTCCGGGGCCGGCACGTGACCTTCAACGACGTAGCCGCCGACGAGGACGGTGTGGCACGACTGCGCGGTGCGTGGAATACCGTGCTTGGTCTTGAGTTCGTCGAGCGCCGCGTCCGGCATGTCCGTGACTTTCGCCGTAAAGCCGTGTTCACGGGCGTGATCGACCCATTTCGAGCAGCAGCCACAGGTCGGCGACTTGAAAACCTCGAGGGTTGGCGTTGACGATTGCGCGACGAGGGTGACTGTGGCGAGCAAACACGCGGACAAAGCAACGGCTGCAAATCTCATCGAATCCTCAAATTTGATCTTACTGCAGACGACAGATTTCACCGCCGTGGCTTCCGGCGTCAGCCGGAAGGTCAATGCCCGCGCCCAACTTCCGCCTGAAGGCGGAAGCCACGAGAGGATAAATTCACGGCTCTTAAGGCGGAAGCCACGGGGCCGAGGCGCGATCCGAGTCGCCGGTGCCGACGACGCTTTGAACTGGCAACTGGTAACTGGCAACCGGCAACCACTGGCAACAGTCCAACGACATCGTCAGTGCTGCACCGCCGGTGAATAGGCGTCCGCGATCAGCAGGCGCGGTGGCGACCGGCCGTCGATGGCGAGCGTCCAGATTCCAGTCCCCTGCTCCGTCGCGTCGTGATAGGCGACGTGGTCACGATCGAGCCACTCGATCTGGTCGTCGATACTGCGCGTGTGGCTGAGTGGCCGAGCGGACTTCGACACGATGTCGAACACCATTGCCTGCCAGAAGCCACGCTCCCCGACGCGCTGCTTGACGGCCAACTGCGCCTCGTCCGGAGAGAGCGCTTCGCTGGCCAGCCCTTCGGCAACGATCGTCAATCGACGTGTGCCCACCGATCCTGAGACGATGTACCAGTTGCTCGTCGTGCCCAGCGTCGCGTAAAAGCGATCGGGGTCTCGAGCGAACGCGACGCTGGAATAGTCGAGCGCAACACCGGAAGCTGGCTTGCCGGGCCCATCCACAACGAACTCTCGCAGCCTTGCGAGCACGTTGCCGTCGGGCAGATCAATCAGGATCGAATCGGTCGCGAGCCGCTCCTGGCCATCAGGCATCTGCTCCTCGCCGTACACCGTGATCGCCGCCCGTCGACCGTTCGGGGAAACACGCGCGCGGGTGGGAATGCCGGACAAGAGCAGGCGCTGGCCGCGCGTAAAGCTGCTGTCGAAGACGTAGGCCGCCTGTACCACGTGGTTGCCTTCCCGTTCCTCGACCAAGCAAAGACCGGTACCGCCGGCGTAGTGCACGCGAGCGCAACTCAGAGCCGTAAACGCGCGGGTGGCATCAGGGGTCACCGCCGACAGCATGGCAACCCGTCCGTACCGATCGGCGGGGGCCAGCGTTCGGAACATCACGAACGGCGGCGGCAATGCCTGGGCGACGGCCCCGTTCATGGGGTGAGTGGACTCAGGGCGACGTCGCGAGCCAAACAGATGAAAGGCGGCGGCCCCGAGCAGACTCGCGATCACAAGAATCAGGGGCCAGCGTTTCACCGAGGGCTCGGCTGCGAATAGGCCGTCGGGTCAGCGACGCCGGCAGCGACAAACGCGTCTCGCCGTTCACGGCACTTGCTGCACTGCCCGCAGTGGAGTGGCAGCGCGCTGTCGGTCGGATTCATGCACGAGAGCGTCAACTCGAACGGCACGCCCAGGCGCGCCCCCAGTCGGATCACGTCGTCTTTATGGAGGTCAATCAGGGGCGTGACGACATCGACGGGATGGTCCAGGCCAAGCGAGAGCGCTTTGGCCATCGTCTTGAAGAATTCTGGCGTGGCATCGGGGAACGGATTGGCCGCGAGCGGTCCGAGCGCGATGCGATTGATCTTGCGCGACGCCGCGACGACACCTGCCTTGGTCAGGAGGACGAGATTTCTGCCCGCGAGATAGACGTCTTCCTCCGGCGTGTCGTATGCCGGCGGCGATCCTCGAACCGCCCAGTGAGTGGACGGGTAGACGTCACGCATGTTGAAGTCGAGGATCTCGAGATCTGCGATGTCTCCGCGAAATGCGGGCGAGGACAACAGGTGGTGCACCATGCGCAGTTCAGCGGCCTCCCAGGCCAGCCCAACGCGCACGTAGACGGGATGTACGCGGCTGTGCTGCGCCTCGAAGGCAACCAGCACCGCGCTGTCGAGGCCACCTGAGAGGAGCACGAGATTATCCACGGGTCCGGCGATAACAATACATCCCCGGAACATCCGCGGGTACACTGAGGCCCATGTATTCGGTCACGAAGAAAATCGACTTCTGCTACGGTCATCGCCTGCTCGATTACGACGGGATCTGCAAGCATCCGCACGGCCACAACGCGACGGCCGAAATCGAAGTGCGCACGGGAACCCTCGACAACCGAAACATGGTGTGCGACTTCAGCGACATCAAGCGAATCGTCAAGGGTTGGATCGATCGTGAGCTCGACCACCGGATGATCCTGCGTCACGACGATCCGCTGGTGAAGCCACTCCAGCAGTTGAACGAGCCCGTGTTCATCGTGGACAGCAATCCGACCGTGGAGCGCATCGCGCGATTGATTTTCGATCACGCTCGCGAGCAAAAGCTGCCCGTGGTCAAAGTCACCGTGTGGGAGACACCAACGTCGTTCGCGACGTACCAGGGTGAGGTGGGGTAAATGAAATCGTTCATGACGGTTAGGTCGATGCTGAGCATTTGCTCCGAAAACCCGGTTCCGCAGGCCGGAAAAACGCGTGCTCGGCTTAACTTGGAGGAACGCCGGCGTCGGCCCAACGCCGCATTTCAGAGGTCAGCGGACGTTGGGTCCCGCCCCGACGCCGCTGTCGCTAGCCTGCGCCGCGTTTTTCGTGAGCCTGACGGCCTGCTCCACAGGGTTTCCTCCGCAAACGCTCAACATCGACAATTGGTCATGAACGATTCGGTACGTGTCGCATGCTGGTCATTTTCGACCTCGACGGCACGCTGATCGACTCGGTGACCGACCTGTCTCGCTCGGTAAGCGAACTGGTGACGAGCCTTGGCGGACGTCCGCTGTCGCAGGACGAAGTCGCCGGCATGGTTGGTGATGGCGCGGCCTTGCTCGTGAAGCGGGCGCTGAACGCCGCCGGCCTTCGGCCGAAGATGTCGGACGTGCTCGAGCGGTTTCTCGAGATCTACCGCCGCCGGCTGCTGGACACCACCGTCGCGTATCCAGGCATCGAAGACGTGCTGCGGACGACGTCGCGTCGGGCGCGTATGGCGGTCCTGACGAACAAACCGCTGGCTCCCTCGATGCAAATTCTCGACGCGTTGGGCCTGTCGGTGTACTTCGAGTCAGTCGTGGGCGGCGACGGACCACACGGCCGCAAGCCGGACCCGACGGGACTCCGGGCGCTCGCGCATGACGACCGCGATGTGATCCTGGTCGGCGACTCGCCCATCGACTGGGCGACGGCTCGCGCCGCGGGGTGCGCGTTTGCGTGGGCGCGATATGGCTTCAGCGCCGCACGGTTCGACGATGCTCCTCCTGAGACGCCGTACGTCTTGTCTCAGCCGACCGATCTCATCGAAGTTCTCGATCGGTTTGCGGCGATTCGCACCGGCGCGTGACGCTCAATCGAGTGATGGCGCTGTGTGGCGCTACCGCACTTCGCATGTCACCACCGCCGTCCGGCCACCTCTGTCCTTGAACCACGAGCGCAACTCGTGCACAAGGTCGAACTCGATGCGATAGGCACCAGGCTCCGGGAACTGGACGGGTACCTCGAACACGTGTGAGTCCTTGGGCGCCACGAAACTATCAATCGATGTTCGAGGATTATCAAACGCAACCATCCGTGGCCCGTCGACGTCGAGTCGTTCGACGTGGTAGCTGATGGCGACTGGGTGCGGTCCACGGCTCGCCCACGCCGCCGCGCTATGGTTCGTGACCCTGACTTGGAAGACTTGCGCCTGACCGGGCGCCACATCCACGGCGGACGGTTCGGCGTCGAGCAGCGCCTGATAATAGTGCACGAAGCATCCGTCGGCATCCATCCTCAGCGGCTCGCGCCTGTCGATCTCAGCGTTATCGAGTTTCCGGTAGATGGCACAGAACGCATCGCTCGTGGCGAAGGCAATCAGCGACAGGCCAGCCGCGACGAATGCATCATGCCACTCCGGAATGGTGTGGATGTTCTCGCTGATGCCGATTGCGCTCTGCGGGGCACCAAAGGCGTCCTCCTGTGCGGCGTTCTGAACGTACGGCTCAACGAAACCAAGCGTGCCGCCGGGCTTTAGCACGGCCGCGATCCGTTCAGCGATCGCGGTCAGCCGTTTCGAATGATGCAAGGCATTGAAGGCCGTGACGACGTCAAAGGACTCATCGACGAAGACGTCCTCGTGCATGTCGACGTTCATCCGAGCGTATTCAGGGTATTGCGTCTGATACAGCTCGCCGAGCACCAGATGGTCAGTGATATCCAGTGCTATGCAGGTCAGGCCACGTGCCGCCAACCTGGCAGTAGACCAGGTCCCGTCGGCGCCGATATCCAATCCCAAGCCACGCGTCGGCAGCTGGCCGGCGATGAAGTCGAACTCCCTCGCGAAGCGTCCCACATTAGCGAAGTAACCGGGGGTGGTGAAATGCGATGACCCATCACCGTACGGAAGGGACAAGTACGCGTTGAGGAGCGCGGTATCGGTCACGTCCACGCCCTGATACCGCTGCGTCCAGCCTCCGAGCTCGGGCACCAACTCGGTCGGTGCCACGGCGAGACGTTCGCGAGCAGCGTCGGCATGCTCCGCCAGCACATTGACCCAAAGAATGCCTCGCTCGAACCGATGCGAGGAAGCACAGTCGACGCAAGTGACGGCCGCAGCTCGATCCGTTGTCTCCGTCACGCGCCAATGTGACGTGGCGCACGTCGGACACTTCAGGACTGGCAATACGATCGCAAGAGCTGTCATCGAGGCAGGTCGACGACGCCGGAGGAATCAGCCCTCGATACGAATGGTGCCGTCGCCGGTTCGGACGCGCAACGTGCGACCGCCGGAACCGAGCGTCGCCTTGAGCGTTCGACGCCGCTCCTCTCGATCGTCACCTTCGCGGCTCTCGTTCGTGACCGCCGGGTGATTCGCGCGCACCGACCCGTCGCGCGTCTCGGCATCCAGCTCGCCGTCAAACGAGCTCGGCAAGGTCAGCGTCACCGAGCCATCGGCGGTCTGAACATCCCAGTCCTCGGCCATCTTGGTGTCGGCGTCCACGCGCAGTCGAATGCTGCCATCAGCCGTCCGGGCCCGCAGAGCGGTCGGCCGGGCTTCGACGCCGATGCTGCCATCCTCGGTCTCGAGATCGAGCTTGCCCTCGACGGCGTCGAGGCGAATCGAATCCGTCGCCGGACCGCACGGACAGCTCGCCGGTCACCCGTGATGCCCGCACGCTGCCGTCGCTGGTGGTCAACGCAATCTTGCCATTGACGTCCTCGACGGCAATCGACCCGTCGCCGCTCGCTGCGGTCAACTGGCTGTTGCGCGGCACGGCCACACGAAGTCGAGCCGTCGGGCCGAAGTTGACGCCAATCTGGATGCCGTCAAAGTCGCGATTCCGCGGTTGAGTGACCTTGACAATGATGCGGTCGCCCTGCTGTTCGGAGGAGATCACCATCTCGTCGACCATCGACTGTTCCATCGCTCGCTTCTCGATCTCGACCTCGACCTCGTTGCGATCCCACGAATGCACTTCGATCGACCCGTCGAACGTCTCGAGCTGCACGTCGGGCACGCCCGACACCTTGAAGGTCTTGGTCTCGCGCGAGACGATGCCCTCTGAGTTCAGGTTGACCTCGCAGGCCGCCAGCGCGACTGCGGCCGCCACGAGCAACGCGCGTGAACCAACCCGGGCAAATTCGTGGACAGTCATGGCTCTCATAGCGAAGCTCCGCCTCAGAATAGCCCGAAAGACGAGCGGCTCCGCTTCGCTAGGGCAGTATTGGCTTGCCCCGCTCCGCGGGGCGGGACGGTGGCAGAATCCAACGCTGATCTAGACGTGCGGCCCCTCCCGGGTGTTCCGCCACAGCCGGCCGCGGAGATAGGTCTGGCGAACTCTCAGGGCCGAATCGAGCACCACGAGATCAGCGGTCTGGCCGACGGCAATCTGGCCGGCATCAGTCAATCCCACCTGCTCGGCAGGGGTCGTGGCGCACATACGCGCCGCGTCCACCAGACTGGCGCCGGCCTGCCCGACCAGCGACCGGAATGCCCCGTCCATGGTGAGAATACTGCCCGCAAGCGTGCCATCCTCGAGCTCGGCGCTGCGGTCGGTCACGAGGATGGAACGGCCGCCGAGCCGGGTCCTCGACCCGCGCGGCAGACCCGAGCCCGCCGTGCCGTCCGTGATCGCGATGATTCCCGCCGCGCCCTTCGCCCGGCAGGCAACCGTGAGCAGCGCCGGGTGCACATGAAACCCATCGCAGATGATCTCCGCCCGCACCTGCTCCGAGCGGAGGACGGCCCCCGGGACGCCGGGTGCGCGTTGCATCATCGGCGTCATCCGGTTGAAGAGATGTGTGGCGTGCGAGACCCCAGCGTCGATGGCGGCCATCGTCGTCTCGTAGGTGGCGCCGGAATGACCAATCGACACGCGATGGCCAGCGGCAACCAGTTGTCGCACCAGGTCGATTCCGCCCTCGAGCTCCGGTGCGAGCGTGATGATGCCCACTTGCTCCCGATGAGCATCGATCACGGACAGGATCTCGTCAGCGGTGAACGCGCCCTCGCGATGATCGTGAACCTTGGAACCTTGGAACCCTGGAACCCTGGAACCTTGAAACGGTGGGAGACGCAGACATTCGCGCGGCTGGGCACCGTTGTAGGCGGGATTGATGAAGTTGCTTTCGAGATGCGCCCGCAATACGCGAGCCTGACCTGCATGAGCGGCGCGTTGCGACGCGCTCACGGCCTCGAGCATCACGGCAAGCGTCGCGGGGTCGCAGGCAATAGACGTGGGACAGAAAGCCGTGACGCCATAGCGCGGCAGCCTGGCCGCGACTTCTGCGGTGGCCTGTGGGCCATCCAACACGTCGAAGCCTTCGACACCGTGCACGTGCACGTCGACGAAACCGGGCACGACGAGCGACCCGGCGAGATCAACCCGAGTGGCGCCGGCCGGTGTCCCGATGACTTTCGGCTCGATCGCCGCAATGCGATCGTCGTCCAGCAGGAGGCTGGCGCCGGAGAGTACCTGATTGGGGAGAATGAGGTCTGCGCCAGCGAGCAGGATCATTGACGCTGGAGTAACGCGGCACGAGCGCCTTCGACGCCGGCCGCCATCACGCGAGCCCCGCCCCGAATTCCGGGAACACCTGCAGCTTGGTCCCCTCGAGCGGCAGTGCGACGAGCTCTCCTGCCCCGACCCGAAAGATGTCGCGGTCGGCGCGTGTCAGCAAACGCTCGAGACCTTGCTGATTGGGCGCCGACAGCACCAACACCCCGGACGTCTCGATCGGCGGAAACACCCGATCGTCGAGGTAGTCGCGATCCATCGTAATCAGGGTCCGTCGCAGCCGCCGTGCCAATCGGTAGTGCTCGATGTCGGGGGCGCGGCGAAGGTCGTCGTGCTCCATCACGAAAAACACATCCCAGCGAAGCGACACGCGCATGAACGTCACGAGGCCAGCCGGCACGTTGGCATCGGCGTAGACACGCGGCCCGACGGTGCTTTCGTCGGCCAGCGGACCCAGCTCGGAGAAGAGCGTTCCCATAGGCTCCTTCACTCGTGTCCCACTAGCTCCGAGAGAGCACGGCCTTTCGCTTGCGTCGGTTCGTTTTCTCTGGAGTCGCCGAGCGGGCTTTGACCGCTTCGGACTTGAGCGCGGCCACCAGCGCGCTGCGCTTGTGTACCAGGCCTTTGCGTTTCCTCCGCCCGTTCTTGTGACCGCAGGCGTACTCGCAGAACAAGGGAAACGCAATCGTCGAATCCGCGTAGGTCACCACCGTATCGGGGAGGACGCCGGGATTGACCTTGCCCCAGCTCACGGCCTCGGACGGCGTCGCACCAGAGAGACCACCCCAGACGACTTGATCGGTCGTGATCTGGATGAAGTAGTCGTTGCCGCCCTTCGGAATGCCGTACACCTCCCACAGCGTGGGTTGCCCTTGCAGATAGAAGTTCTTGGGCGATCCGCCGCCGAGAATCACGCAGCCGTTCTTCTCGCCGGCCAGGATGATGGCGCAGATCTCGTTGACGTCCTGGTTGGGGTCCACCATCAACCGGCCGCCATGCATCAGCTCGTGAAAGGCGACGTTCATGCCGATCGAGCTGTCCCCTGGCGACGAGGTGTAGATTGGCACGCCGTACTTCGCCGCGCTGGCGACGACCGAGTATTCCTCGCACCCTGGGTGTGTCGTTCTCAAGTGCTCGCCCAGCGCGTAGTGCAGCTCGGCGGACGAAACCGGACCATCGAGATCGGTCGCAATCAGAAAATCACGGATGAACGCGTCGGTGTCGAGCAGCACCTTCGCCGGAAACAATACGTCATAGATGCGAATGACGCCCTGCTCGTACAGCACGCGATCGTCCAGAAACGGCGACCCGCGGTGCAAGGTGAAGTTCAGCGCGTAGTGCAAGTCGTGGTAGAGGTTGGCGCCCGTGCTGATCACGAAATCCACGAGACCCCGCTCCATCATTTCGATGAAACAGCCGCCGAGGCCGGCGGGCGTCAACGCGCCCGCAATCGTCAATCCGATGGTGGTGTCCGGCGACTTCGCCAGCATCTTGTCCGTGTAGATTCGACAGGCTTCCCCCAGGCGCGCCGCGTTGAACGCCTGGAACCCATCGTCTATGAGCCGACGGATGTCGGCACTTCCGCGGGGGCGGTAATAGCGGATGGCCCTGCCGGACAGGAACGATTTCTGGGCTCTGTGAGAGGAACCGGGGGCTCGATGCGGCATAAACGACCGTTGGACGGCTCGCCCAGCGAGCCTTGGCCAGCTAGAGTAGCATTTGCCCGTGACCGACCCTTGGATCCCCGTCGCGGTGGCGCTGGTCGTAATCGCCCTCTTGGTGTTGGCCTATTTCTGGTTCAAAGGCCGTCCGTTCGCCAAGGGTGAAATTTTTCGTGCAAGTCGGCTTTCGCGCGGTAACCGACTGTTTCCCACACAGGTCCTCATCACCCCCACCAGCGTGATTCACTTCACCCCCGAGTTCGTGGGACGTCGTGAGCAATCCATCCACCTGGCGCATGTGGCCTCTGTCAGCATTAATACGAACTTTCTGTTCTCTGATGTCATCATCGAGACGAGCGGCGGTGCGACTCCCGTGCGCTGTTACGGACATCGAAAGGGTGACGCCGCCCGGATGAAGGCCCTCATCGAAGACCACCAAACCGCGTATTACCGCGCCCGAGGAACGGTCGAGTCGGCCCGCCCAGCGGGGTAATCCCACCCTGTCAGGGGCCGATAAACCGAAAGCCAGTGGACGACCTGACATTCGCTGCCCGTCGCGCAACGGCGGGCTCGCCCTCACGACCAGACGATCTCGACGGCCGGTTCCGCACACTGGTGCAGTCGCCGTTGCGCGCGGGCATCCTTCGTTTTCTCGCCGCGCGTCCCAACGAGTCGTTCGACATCGAGGCGTTGATGCAAGCGTTCGGGCGCATGCGACTCGACGTCGAGAACTGCGTGGGCGAGTTGGTGGAATTCGGTGTGGTCCGACGCCAGGCTGGCGACCCACCGAAGTTCATCGCCGGGCGACCCGGCCAGGATCCGATGGCCCGTCTGCTCGACAAGTTCCTCGAGCGTCGGGCAGCCGTCGGTATCGAAGAGACCTCGCCGTCGGTGCAGCGCTTCCGCGAGATGATCGGCCGCGACGAGAAGATGGTCGCCATCTTCGAATGGATTCGTACCGCGGCCAAGTCCGATATCGCGGTGCTGATTCTCGGCCCGACTGGATCGGGCAAAGAGCTCGTCGCGCAGATGATTCACGAGCTGTCCCGACGCGGACAGGAACGCTTCCAGGCCGTCAACTGCGCCGCACTGCCCGACACTCTCTTCGAGTCCGAAATCTTCGGCTACGAAAAGGGCGCGTTCACCGGCGCTCACGATCGTAAGCCCGGCCGACTCGAGCTCGCCAACGGCGGCACTCTTCTGCTGGACGAAATCGGAGACCTGTCGCTGGTGGCGCAGGCCAAGCTGCTCCGGGTCCTCGAAGAACGTCGGTTCGAGCGACTGGGCGGCAATCGATCCATTCACGTGGACTTCCGGCTGATCTCAGCGACCAACCGCCCGCTCGATCTCTTCGTGCGCGAAGGTCGCTTCCGCGAAGACCTCTACTACCGAATCAACGCGTTTGCCATTCGGCTGCCGTCGCTTCGCGAACGCTCGGTGGACATTCCGGTGCTGGCGAATCGCTTCCTCGGTCGCTACTGCGCGTCGAACGGCCTGCCGCTCGACGCCAAGCAGTTCTCACGCGAGGCCGACGACCTGCTGATCTCGTATCACTGGCCAGGCAACATCCGGGAGCTCGAGAGTACCGTGTCGCGTGCCGCCTTGTCGGCGCCGGGGCGTGTCATTCGTGCTGCCGACATCGAGTTCCTGCACGGGCGGCTGCCGCAACCAGAATCCGAGCCGAGCAGCGGACTCTCCACCCTTCGCGAAGCCGAGCGCGTCCACATCACGCGTGTCCTCGAAGCCGTCGAATGGAACAAGCTCGAAGCCGCGAAGGTCCTGGACATCAGTCGTGGAACGCTGTATCGAAAGATCGAGGAGTTCGGCCTCGAACCCGAGGGCGCTGCGCGAGCACGACGCGCACGACGCGCCGCGGGGTAGTCGCGAATGCACGATGAATGGGCTACAATGCCCACGCTGGCTCAGCCTTGCACGGAAGTCGCGGAAGTGCACTTAGCGGTCTTGTATAGGACAGTGACGTAATGTATTGTCCGAGACTCTGACCCGTCTCTCTCCCGCCCCTCGGGCTGTGGGACGCGCATGGCGGCATATGAGCCGACATCCCTCGTTTGAGTAACTCGAATCGTGCCGACCCCCAGGCCTGAGTCCATGAGGACGCTGCCCCTCGCGGCACGTCTCTACGTCGCGGCAATCATCGCGACCGGCGCCGTACTGCTCGTGCTGCTGACGCCGCAGGCGAGATTCGACCAGCCGTTGCTGTTCGCGATCCTCCTCTTACTCTCGGTCATCAGCTCCGCCTTCAAGGTGAGCCTGCCGCTCGCCAAGAGCGGTTCGACGATGTCGGTTTCGTATGCCGTCGATTTTGCGTCGCTGATCCTGTTGGGCCCACACGAGACCATGTTGGTTGCGGTGGCGAGTGCGTGGAGCCAGTGCACATTCGGACTCAAGCGCCGGAACCCGCCGCATCGTGTGCTGTTCAGCATGTCGTGCCTGGCGATCACGGTGCAGGCCGCCGGCTATGCCTATACGGAACTGGGCGGGGTCGCAGGGGACTTGGGGCACAGCGTCGGCCAGATGGCGGGCCCGCTCGTTGGCGCGGCCACGGTGTACTTCGTGCTCAACACCCTGCTCATCGCGATCGCGATTGGGCTGTCTACGAAACAGACGGTCTTCAGGGTGTGGAATGAAAACTTCATCTGGAGCGCCCCCAGCTACTTCGTCGGCGCCGGCGTCGCTTTCGTCGCCAAGTGGGCAGTCCTCAGTTTCGGAATCTGGATCGCGCTCCTGCTCTGCGCGCCGCTGTATCTGACGTATCGCACCTACAAGCTGTATATCGGCCGAATCGACGACGAACGACGGCACGTGCAGGAAATGGCGGACCTCCACCTCGCGACGATCGAGGCGCTGGCGCTGGCAATCGACGCGAAAGAGCAGACCGCGCAGTCACACATTCGGCGCGTCCAGCTGTTCGCGGCCGGCCTCGCGCAATCACTTGGCATGTCGGACAACGATATTCAGGGGGTCAAGACCGCCGCCCTTTTGCACGACATCGGCAAGCTGGCGGTGCCCGAACACATCCTGGCCAAGCCCGGACCGTTGACGCAGGAGGAGTTTCAAAAGATTCGGCTGCACCCGCAGGTCGGAGCAGAAATCATCAGCGCCGTGCCATTTCCGTATCCCGTCGCTCCCCTCATCCTGTGTCACCACGAGCGGTGGGACGGCAAGGGGTATCCCCAGGGGTTGAAAGGCGACGAGATTCCGCTCGGCGCGCGCATCCTGTCGGTCGTCGATTACTTCGACGCGCTCACCTCAGAGCGGCCGTATCACCGGCCCATGGCTCACGATGCGGCGCTCGCGCTGCTCCAACAGGAGTGCGGCAAGGCACTCGACCCGGACGTCGTTCAGCGATTCGTGACGATGTTGCCGCGTCTCAGTGAAGAGGCCGATCGGCTGGAGAACCCGCCGCCGCGGCGGCTCTCGATCGATGCCGCGCCCGAGCTTGGTCGGCCCGCCGCCGGCTTCCAGCCCGAACGCAAAGTCACCACGGTCTTCGAAGACATCGCGCACGCGCATCGTGAGATTTACGCCCTCTACGAAATCGCCCAGACCATGGGCACCAGCCTGGGTGTCGCCGACACGATGGCCCTCATCGCCTCGAAACTGAGCAGCCTGGTGCCCTTCAGTTCGTGCGCGTTGTACCTCAGCGACGATCAAGGAGAGATGTTGCATTGCCGGTTCGCCACGGGATACGAAGCGGACGCCATCAGCACGATGACTGTGCGCAGCGGCCAGGGGTTGACCGGATGGGTCGCGCGCAACCGACGGACGTTGGTGAATGCGCGGCCGAGCGCCGATTTCGAAGCGGCCGGGCTCACGGCACACGCCACCATCCTGCAATCGGCGCTCGTCGCCCCCCTGGTGTTCAACGATCGGTTCATCGGCACCCTCGCGGTCTACCACTCGCAGTCAGACTTTTACACCGACGACCATCGCCGCTTGCTGGATCGCGTCTCCGAACAGGCCGCGGCCGTCATTCACAACTCCATCGTCTTCGAGCAGACGCAGTCGGACTCACTCACGGATGCGCTCACGGGGCTGCCCAACACGCGCTACATGTTCATGCACTTGTCGCGCGAGCTGGCTCGGGCCGAGCGATTGAAGAGCGAGGTCGCGCTGCTGGTGATGGACCTCGATAACTTCAAGGACATCAACGACAATCACGGCCACCACATCGGCGACCGCGTGCTGCGAGAGCTGGCGCCGGTGCTGCGCAACGCGATTCGGCCGTACGATATCTGCGTGCGGTACGCCGGCGACGAGTTCATCGTGGTGCTCTCGGGATGCGGCCAGGACGAAGCCGAGCGTAAGCGGGCAGACCTGCAGCGAACCGTGGACGAAGCCGTGTTCGAAGCGCGACCGGGCCGCCGGCTGCCCTTGGCCGTCAGCATCGGGGCGGCCATCTTCCCGCACGACGGCGAGACCTACGAGGCACTGCTCGCCACGGCCGACAGCCGTATGTATCGAGACAAGTCACGCCGCAAGCAGCAGCAAGCTCGCGAGCAGAGCGCTGTGAGCGCCGACGAGCGGGCTGCCACCGTTCTGGCGACGGTGTCGATCGAGCCCACCGAGGTCGAGATTCAGCGAGCGGGCCGCGGGGTGCTGTGATCGGTGGCTTCCGATAGTTTTCAGTTACCAGTTGCCAGTTCAAAGCCCGCTCTTGGCCACTGAACTGGCAACTGAAAACTGACGGAAACTAGTTCCACCTTGCCGTCCTTCATCCTGCCGGTGCGCGAATCGATCAAGGCGACACCGCGCACGCGGATCATCACGCTCGACCTTGCTGGTCAGCCATTCGCATTCGCAGCGGGCCAGGCGGTCTCCGCCGGGCTGGCCGAGGGAACGGTGCGGCGGCCGTACTCGATTGCTTCGTCGCCCAGCTACGCACGCACCACGGGCACACTGGAACTGCTGGTCCAAATCGACAATCACGAAGGCCCTGACCCCCACCTCGAACGCGCGGTGCCGGGAACGCTCTTGCGAATCGACGGACCAATGGGGGCCTTTGGTCTTCCGGCGGCACTCGCTGAGCGGCATCTGCTGTTCATCGCCGGCGGGACGGGCATTGCGCCGCTGCGGTCGATGATGTGGGAAACGCTCGCCACTCGTGCCGACATCGACATCAGCCTCATCTACAGCGCCCGCAGTCCCGAGGAATTTGCCTATCGCGATCAGCTGGCGGCTCTGGCGACCGACGGTCGAATCGAGTTGCGATTGACGATTACGCGGGATCCGGGAACGGACTGGACCGGCGGACGAGGCCGAGCCGACGAGGCCCTGATTCGGTCGATGCTGAAGTCGCCTGACACGCGCTGCCTGATCTGCGGGCCACCGGCCTTGATCACGGACGCCGCCAAGACTCTCAGAAGTGCGGGCGTTCCCGATCGACTGATCGTCTCGGAACAACCAGTGATCAGTGATCAGTGATCAGTGATCAGTGATCAGTGATCCGGTCACCGATCACTGGCCACCGGTCACTGACCACTGATCCGACCACTGGCCACCGATCACTGACCACTGAATTACATTCCTACGACATGGTAGCCGGCGTCGACCATCAACACCTCGCCGGTGACCGCGCGACCGGCGTCGCTCAGCAAAAACAGCGCGGCGTCGGCGACCTCGCTCGTTTCGATGGTGCGCCGAAGCGGCGCACGCTCACGAACAATCCCGAGGATGGTCGAGAAGCCCCCGATACCGGCCGCGGCCAGCGTCTTGATCGGGCCCGCGGATATGGCATTGACGCGAATATTCTGCGGCCCGATCTCAGCCGCCAGATATCGCACGGTCGATTCGAGCGCCGCCTTGGCCACGCCCATCACGTTGTAGTTCGGAAACACGCGCGTGCTCCCGAGATACGTCAGCGTCACGACGCTCCCGCCTCCGCGCGTTTCCATCAAAGGACGTGCCCCGCGGGTCAGAGCAATCAGCGAGTAGGCACTGATGTCCAACGCGAGGGCAAACCCCTGGCGCGACGTCTGGATGAAGGGATTGGTGATGTCGTCGCGATTGGCAAATGCGACGCCGTGCACGAGAAAGTCGAGGCCGCCGTGTTCCTGCCGGATTCGTGAGAACACCGCCTCGATCTCCGCGTCGTTCTGCACATCGAGCGGAAGCACGAGAGGTCGCGGCGTCAGCGTTTCCGCCAGCTCGTTGACGTGCTCTTCAAACCGTCCCTGATAGGTCAGGACGAGGGTCGCGCCTTCGCGTGACGCCGCTTGCGCGATCGCCCACGAAAGCGAACGCTTGTTGGCGACCCCGACGACGAGGCCGACCTTTCCCGTGAGCTGCGACATGAAGGCGCGGCCTATCGCTTCTTGCCGCCGCGCCGCCGACGACCGCCCGAACCATGGGACCGCCCACCGTGCTGGGGCTGTCCCTGCCCGTGGCCCTGCCCTGGACCGCCGCGACCGAATCGCATCGGGCCTTGGTGTCCCTCCCCTTGCTGGTGTCCGCCTCTCCGACGACCACCCGGCCGCGCCCCACCGCGCCCGTTGTGCGGCTGACGAATCGTAAACTCGGGAAGAGCCCGCGTGGCTGTCGGTTGCCCTTCGGGCCGCGGCAACGTCGCACGGATTAACGACCGCCGGACTGGACCTTCGTCGCCGACAATCGGGTTCTCCTCTTCACCGCCGTTGGCTGAGGGCTCAGGAGCGCTCGGTGCGGACGCCTGCGAAACAAATGACTCATCCGAAGCGGCCGGTGGATGCCCGTTGCTGCTTTCTGGAAGGTCAGGTTCGAAGTGATGGTCTGCAGGGGGAGCGGGATCCAGGCCTTCGTCGTGCTCGTCCGGGACGGGCTCGTTCGCGGGATGTGCCAGGCGTGCCGGCTGTCCCTGGAGGCCTTCGAGCACCTGATTGAACAGGGCCGTCTGAGGACGACGTTTGCGCTGCGCCGGGATTTTGCCGTCCTTGAACTCGTGCTCGGCGTCGCAGACGCAACAGCGCGTTTGTTTGATGTTGTCTTCGATCATCGCCACGACGGCATGATCAGTGATACGGCGTTCGCGCGGACAGTAGTCGTCCACGACGTCGCCGGGCCGAAACCGGCGTTGCTGCATGCACTCCCCCGAAATACCGAAGTCCGTCAGATCACTGTGCGGGAGGGAAAACGGGCACGGCTCACGTTGGGCCGAGCGCCATCCGGGCGCAAAACCTCGAGTTCGGATCAAACTCTGGACGAGAGGTCAACTAAGTGTAGCAACGAGTCGCCCGCTCGGCAACCCCCTCCATCGCCCGGCGGATCGGAGCCAGATCCAGAGCTTCCCCACCTTTAGGGGGAGCTTCGCTCATGAGACCCCAGCCACCGGCGGGTTTCCGCCAGCGCGTTCCGAACCGCCTCGGGGCTCGTGGACTGGGGGGTCTTGCGAGCGGCCACCGACGCTTCTGGCGTGACCGCGTCGAGCACATCAGCCGCGAAGTGCGGGCTGTAGGCCTGCCATTCGTCGAGTCGCAGCTGGCCAAAGTCCTGCTGCTTCGCCAGCAAGTCCCTCACGATGCCGCCCACGATTTCGTGTGCCTGCCGAAAGGGTACTCCGCGCGCGACCAGGTAGTCGGCGACGTCCGTTGCAAGGAGCAAACCCGATGCCGCGACTCGCGTGCGTTCTGGCCGGAGCGTGAGGTGTGCGAGAACCGCGCGAGCGGCCACGAGTGACACGTGTAAGGTGTCCTCGCAGTCGAACACCGGCTCTTTGTCTTCCTGAAGGTCCTTGTTGTAACCGGTCGGCAGACCTTTCATGGTGATGAGCAAGCCGGCGAGATGTCCAATGGATCGGCCGGCCTTTCCTCGCACCAGCTCCAACGGATCCGGGTTCTTCTTCTGCGGCATCATGCTGCTGCCGGTCGCTGACCGATCGGCCAGCTCGAAAAACCCGAACTCGTCGCTCGTCATCAAGATGAAGTCTTCGGCGAGACGACTGAGGTGGACCATCGCCAGCGAGCACGCAAAGACGAAAGTCGCGGCAAAATCACGATCCGATGACGCATCGATGCTGTTGAGCACGACTCGGCTGAAGCCCAGGCGTGCAGCGAGCGCGTGGACGTCGATCGCGTAGCCCGTCCCCGCGATGGCACCAGAGCCGAGCGGCAGCGCATCGGCTTCGGCGGCCGCCGCCGCCAGCCGATCATGGTCTCGCCGGAGTGCCGCTGCGTGACTGAGGAGATAGTGCGCGACGAGCACCGGCATGGCTCGCCGCAGGTGCGTGTACGAGGGCATGAGGGAACTGCCGGCGCGCTCCGCCTGATCCGCAAGCGTCACGATCAACTCCCGAATCCTCACTTGGAGGCTCGGGATCCGGCGTCGCACATACAGCCGCAAGTCGAGTGACACCTGCTCGTTTCTGGAGCGGCCGGTGTGGAGTCGCCGGCCGGCGTCTCCGATCCGCAGCACCAGTTGGCGCTCGACGAAGCTGTGCACATCCTCGTCATCGCCGTTGACCCAGGAGGGGTCCCGGCGCCCCTGCTCGAGAATCGCGGTCAGACCGTCACGAATCTCGTGCGCGTCCTCCCTGCTCAACGCCCCGCACGCCGCAAGCGCCTCCGCCCACGCGAGGCTGCCGATCACATCGTCTTCAAACAGCCGTCGATCGAACGGGAACGACACGCCAAAGTCAAACGCGTCCGGATCGGGAGTCGACGTGAATCGACCAGACCATAAATGCTGACTCATTCAGCGCACCGCTGCGGCCGTCGCGACGGTGCAGCAGCCCTCCCCGATTTCGAAGGTCACCTGGGTAGATTCTCGGCCTTCAAGACAGCTGGCAGCACCGCCAAGCTCGCGATAGGCCGCCGAGAGGATCTCCAGCGCGGAGCGCCCCGAGATGGTCTCGATGCTTTCAAGCAGCTCGGTCAAGGTCATGTGAATGCCGTTGATCGCGACCGGGACCCCCGATTCGAAGCCGATCTCCAGAAGCGCCGGCGCCAGGGTGTGACCTCGTGCATCCACGCTTCGGTTGAACGGAATCTCGGTCGGAAGAATCGCTCGGCCTTCCTCGAGCGCCGCAATGGACTGAAGCGTGCGCTCCACGAATGCGGCAGCCAGCGTCGCGAAAGTGCGGTTCTGATTCGCACCCGCCGTGCCCGCGTCGCGTGCTGCCGGGAGGACGACCTCGCGCGCGAATTCCTCACGGACATCGAGCGCATGGCATCGCGTAGCACCCGCGGCCAGCGCGGCCTCTTTCATGCCGCCAAGCGATTCGCCCGCTCCCAGGTCGAATGCGACGGCAACGACGTCGGTAGCCGCACGCTGGTTGGCGACGGCGATGGCCGTCAACGAACCCAAGTCGCCAAAACAGGCGACGACAAGACGAGTGGTCATCTTCTTCTCACGGAAACACGGAAACACCTTAATTACGCTTCTGACGCCAGATGTTCCAGCGTATTGCGCGTCACCTGTGCCCCTCGCGCATCGCGGCAGACGACGAGAATCGTGTCATCGCCGGCGATGGTGCCAATCACCTCGGTGAGTTTGGCCCGATCGATCGCCAAGCCGAGCAGCTGTGCCTGCCCGGGTCCGGTCTTGACGACCACCAATTGCTGCGCCACGTCGAGGGCGAGCAGAAACTCCCCGAGCGCGCGTGACAGGCTCAGAACCGCCGTCGCCGTCGAGCCTCCATCCGGCACGCCGGCCGCTTGATAGGCGCCGTCGGAGGCGCGTTTCACCAGCCCCAGTTCCTTGATGTCGCGCGACAGCGTGGCCTGCGTCACGACAAAACCCAGCGAGGCCAGGTGGTGGCGCAGTTCTTCCTGACTGTGGACGGGCCCGCGGTCGATGACCTGCCGAATGGCGGACAGCCGGCGTGTCTTCATATCTATGCGTGATTAAGCATCAGTATACAACGACTATCGACTGTACAGAAGAAGAACGCATTGACATCGTGCCGCATGAAAATGTATAAGTATTCTTTCCTATGTATAGAGTTGCAGTCGTCGGAGCCACGGGGTACGCCGGACAGGAGCTGGTCCGCCTGTTGGCTCGACATCCCGCGACGTCGCTGACAGTCGCGACGGGATCGCAGGCCACCAGTGCGCCGCGACGACTGCCGGCGCTGGCGCGCGTCTGGGATGGCGAGGTGCTGCCACTCGATCTCGACAAAGTGATCCGTGACGCCGACGTCGCCTTCCTCGCATTGCCGGAAGCCGCGTCCGCAGACCTTGCGCCGAAACTGCTGACGGCTGGACTGCGCGTCGTGGATTTGTCGGGGGCGTTTCGGTTGCGGACCGCAGCCGCGCGCGCCCGATGGTATCCGGCGACCACCGCCATGCCAGGCGGCGTGGTGTATGGCCTCACCGAGTTCGAGCACGAAACGATTCGGTCGGCCCGACTGGTCTCGAATCCGGGCTGCTATCCGACGGCTTCGCTGCTTGCGCTCGTTCCGCTGTCGCGCGCCGGTTTGATCGCGCCGGGGACCGACGTCATCGTCGATGCGAAATCTGGTCTATCCGGCGCGGGCAAGGCGCCAACCGATCGGACGCATTTCTCGGAGAACCACGGCAGCGTGGCGGCGTATGGCGTGTTCGGTCATCGTCATACGCCCGAGATGGAGCAGGCGCTCGATCGTCCGGTGACTTTCGTCCCGCACCTCGTGCCGCTGGATCGAGGCCTCCTGTCGTCGAACTACGTGCGGCTGGTCGAGGGTACGACCAGCGCACAGATCGCGGCGACGTTCGAGCAGGCCTACTCAGCGGCGCCGTTTGTCCGATTGACGGGAACGGACCTGCCCGAGATCAAGCATGTCGCGTGGACGAACTTCTGCGATATCGGCTGGCGGGTGGATGAGGCAACGGGGCGGGCAGTCGTGGTGTCGGTGATCGACAACCTGATCAAAGGTGCTGCCGGTTCAGCGATCCAGAACTTCAATGTCATGTTGGGCATCGACGAATGCGCAGGGTTGAACTGAATCGCGCGGTTCTCAACGGGGGTTCGTTACGATGGTTCTTCGACGGAGGTTCACAGTCGAACCAGCGTGGCGAACCAGCGTCAAGAACCATCGTGAAGAACCCTCGTAAAGAACCCTCGTAAAGAACCATCGTGAAGAACCGTCGTCGAACCGTCGTAAAGAACCACCGTCGAGAACCATCCTCGAGAACCGTGGTTCTCAAACTCGGCGGCGAGCTGCTCGAGGATCGAGCACGAATGACGGCCGTCGCCCGGCTGATCGCTCGAGCGGCGACGAAACAGCCGCTCGTGGTCGTCCACGGTGGTGGCAAGGAGATCGACGCCGCGCTCGCTCAGGCGTCAATCCCCAAACGTCAGGTTGACGGCCTGAGAATCACCGACGAGGCCACGCTGCAGGTCGTCGTCGCCGTGCTCGCGGGATCGATCAACACGCGGCTGGTGGCAGCGGTCAACGCCGCGGGCGGCCGCGCGGTCGGCCTGACGGGTGCGGACGCCGGCGTGGGGATGGTCAAGCCGGCGAAACCACACCGGACGACAACCGGCGAGTTGGTCGATCTCGGATTGGTCGGCGATCCGCTGGCGACGCCAGGCGCTCCGCTTCTTGACGCGCTATGCGCCGGTGGATTCATCCCGGTGATCGCCTGCATTGGCGCGTCCCGAGATGGACGGCTGTTCAACGTCAACGCCGACACGCTGGCCGGCAACCTGGCGTCGCGTCTTGACGCTCGCCGCCTCGTGATCGCCGGTGGCACGGCCGGCGT
This sequence comes from uncultured Acidobacteriota bacterium, assembly GCA_963802675.1. Lineage (GTDB taxonomy): Bacteria > Acidobacteriota > Vicinamibacteria > Vicinamibacterales > UBA2999 > JACCSI01. The sequence goes on along the minus strand of CAWDJL010000006.1, from coordinate 500,776 downwards.
CTTGGACAACGAAGGGCGAACGATTGCGAGGCTGGACGCGAGCGGGATCGAGCGCCTGGTCAAAGGTGGAACGGCGACGGCAGGAATGATCGCGAAGTTGACGGCGAGCCGCCAGGCGATCACGAGCGGTGTGGATGTGGCCATTGCGGATGGGCGCCGGCCAGCGCGGTTGGGTGCTTTGGTCGAAGGGGTTGCCGGCATCAAGGGTCCGTGGACACTTGTAACTTGTAACTTTCAGAGTGAGTGAGATGACGCGAATCGAGTTGGAACAGGTCAAGAATCTGGAAGCGGCGCACGTGCTGCAGACCTATAAGCGTGCGTCGGTCGTGTTCGTTCGTGGCGACGGCAGCCGCATTTTCGATGCCGCGGGCAAGCCGTACCTCGACTTTATTTCCGGTATCGGCGTGGTCGTGCTCGGCCACGCACACCCCGGGCTCGCTGAAGCGATTGCGCTGCAAGCGCGTACGCTCATCCAGACCTCGAATCTGTACTACCATCCCCTTCAGGGCGAGCTCGCGGCTCGATTGGCGGCGCTGTCCGGTTTGCAGAGGGCCTTTTTCTGTAACAGCGGCGCCGAAGCCGTGGAAGCCTGCCTGAAGTTCGCTCGGCGCTACTGGTTCAGTAAAGGAGACAAGGATCGGACGCAGTTCGTGTCGCTGCAGCATGGCTTTGCCGGTCGGACGCTGGGAGCCTTGTCGGTCACCTCAAACCCTCAGTACCGCCAGCCATTCGAACCGCTGATCCCTGGGGTGACGTTCGTGTCGCCGACCGATCCGGAGGCTCTCGACGCGGCTGTGACGGAACAGACCGCGGCCATCATCGCGGAGCCAATTCAGGGTGAGGGAGGCGTGCGTCCGCTTTCGTCAGAGTTCGCGGCGGCGATCGAGCGGGCCTGCGAACGAACCGGTGCGCTGCTGATTGCAGACGAGGTCCAATGTGGACTTGGCCGCACCGGTGAACCGTTCTATTCCCCGGTACTTGGTCTCACGCCGGATCTCATGTCGATCGGCAAAGCGCTCGGTTCGGGTGTCCCGATCGGCGCCGCACTCGTGTCCGAGCCGGTGGCGTCACAGATCTTCGCCGGGGACCATGGCAGCACGTACGGCGGCAATCTTCTCTCGACTCGTGCCGGCCTTTATGTGCTCGAACAGCTGACCGGCACGGCCGAAGCCGTGCCCTACGTTCCTCCGGCCGGGTTGATTGGGCACATCCGCGAAATGTCATCGGTGTTCGAGCACGCTCTCAATCGGCTGGCCGCCGAACACGACATCATCGCGTCAGCTCGCGGCGTTGGTGTCATGCGTGCTCTTGAACTGACCGGCGATGCCGCTCCAGTCGTCGAAGGCGCCCTGAAAGCTGGACTGCTGGTCAATCGCACGGCGGAACGCGTGGTTCGACTCCTGCCACCGCTCAACGTGACGAAAGCGGAGATCGACGAAGCTGCGTCGATCCTGGACGGCGTGCTGTCGACCGTGCGGGCCGAGGTGACGACATGAACGCTGCGCTTGTGACGTCATCCACCGTTGCCTCGCCGCCGCGACGACGCCTACAGGCGGCACGCAGGTCGGCTGCCGTCACCTATCGCTCGGGCGCGCCATCGGATGCGCATACTCTCCATGACCTGATTCAGGCCAACTTGGAAGAGGGTCACCTGCTGCCGCGTCCGCTCGATGAGCTGTCCGCCCACGCGCAGCGGTTTGTCGTCGCCCGTCAGCGCGGTCGCGTGGTTGGGTGCGCGGAGCTGGCGCCGCTCGGCGCGCGCGTGGCCGAGGTCCGCTCGCTGGTGGTCGATCGGAGCGCTCGCGCCCATGGCATCGGACGGGCGCTGCTCACCGAGTTGCAGCGACGTGCTCGTCTCGAAGGCTTCGAAACGCTGTGCGCTTTCACGCATGACGCGGGCTACTTCGTGCGGCGGGGTTACTCGATCGTGCCCCACGCGTGGGTGCCCGAGAAGGTTGCCCTCGACTGCCAGGGGTGCCCCAAGTTCCGGCGATGTGGTCAGCACGCGGTGGTGCTGCCGTTAGTCGAACGGAACGAGCAGCCGCGCGGGAGCTTCGTACCGCTCGCTTCGCTTCGTGGTTGACCATGACGACGCTTCGTGCCCCTGCGGTCTCAGCAATTGACGGTGGCATCACTGCGCCCCGGGGGTTTCGCGCGTCCGGAATCGCATGCGGCATCAAGGCCAGCGGCCGCCCTGATTTGTCGGTGATCGCAGCCGCTCGCCCGGTGTCGGCAGCCGCCATCTTCACCCTCAACCAGGCCAAAGCGGCGCCCGTGTTGTTGTCACAGCGACACCTGCAGTCAACCGCCGGTGTTGTGCAGGCGATCGTCACGAACAGCGGCTGCGCCAACGCCTGCACGGGCCCGCAGGGCGCATCGGACGCCGAGGAAATGGCTGCGCTCACCGCCAAGGCGCTGGCGTGCTCGCCATCCCGCGTGCTGGTTGCTTCGACTGGCGTGATCGGTGTCAACCTTCGCATGGATGCGTTGCGATCGGGCATTCCGACGGCAGTCGCAGCCCTCTCCATCGAGGGGCACGCGCCCGCCGCCGACGCCATCATGACCACGGATCCTTTCCCCAAGTCTGTACGCTGTCGAAGTTACGACTGCGCACGGGACGTTCCGCGTCGGAGGAATGTGCAAAGGTTCAGGGATGATCGAGCCCCGCATGGCCACCATGCTCGGCTATCTGACGACGGATGCGCTGGTCGAACCGTCCACGCTGCACCGCGCACTGGTCGACGCCTCTCAATCGACCTTCAACGCGATCACGGTCGACGGCGAGAGTTCGACCAACGACTGCGTGTTCGCGATGGCGAGTGGCGAAAGCGGCGTCCGCATCGACGAGCAGAACTACCCCTCGCTGGTGGAGGGACTTCGAGCGGTGGCGCTCGAGCTGTCGCTTGGCATTGTCAAGGGCGGCGAGGGCGCGACCAAGCTGATTGCGATTACGGTGAGCGGCGCGGCCTCGACCGAGGAGGCGTGGACAGCGGCGCGAACGATCGCGAACTCGCCGCTGGTCAAGACGGCCGTGCACGGAGGCGATCCAAATTGGGGGCGGTTGATTGCCGCCGCCGGACGGTCGGGCGTTACCTTTTCACTGGCGAACGCCAAGGTCCGCATCGGATCGCTCGTGCTATTCAGCAACGGGCGCCCCCACGACGAACTCGCCCCGCAAGCGGCAGACTACCTCCAGGGCAAGACCCTGGACATCGAAGTCAACGTGGGCGCGGGGGGCAGCGGACGCGCGACGATGTACACCTGCGATCTGTCGGCTGAATACGTACGGATCAACGCGGAGTATCGGACGTAGTCAGTGATCAGTGATCGGTGATCAGTGATCAGTGATCAGTGATCGGCTGGTCGCGAGCGCCACGGACTCTTTGAACTGGAAACTAGCAACCGGAAACTGACTGACCACTGGCCACTGGCAACCGGACACTGAAAAATGGGCGCTTCCATGAGGACACTCGACGCCGACGTGCCTCGAGTTCGCTGCAAGGACTTTCTCTCGGTGCTCGACTTCAACCACGAGGAGCTGCGCTTGACGCTGGAGCTTGCGTCGCGGCTCAAACGCGAGCGCCCGATGGGCCTGCGCGCTCCGACCGCGCACGCCCTCGACGGTCGGCATATCGGCCTCCTGTTCGAGAAGCCCTCCCTGCGAACGCGTGTGACGTTCACGATCGGGGTTCGCGAGCTGGGAGGCGACATGGTCGAGATCCCGGCCGACGTGATGCACGCCGATCGCGAGCCGATTCACGATGTGGCCCGCAACCTCGAGCGTTGGGTCGACGCCGTCGTCATTCGAACGTTCAGCCAGGATCGTCTCGAGCAGATCGGCCGCACGACCACTCGCCTGCACGTGATCAATGCACTGTCCGACGAACAGCATCCCTGCCAGGCGCTCGCGGACATCCAGACGCTCATGGAACTCTGGGGCACCCTGAAAGGTCGGACGGTGGCGTTCGTTGGGGACGGCAACAACGTAGCGACCTCGATGCTGCATGCCGCCGTGATGCTGGGGGCGTCGGTGCGCGTGGCCACTCCCAAGGGCTATGAACTGCCCAACGAGGTGGTGGTCGACGCCGCCCGCGTTGCCAGCGAGGGCGCGGAGGTCGTGCAGTTCACCGACCCGAAGAAGGCCGTCGAGGGTGCAGACGCGGTCTACACCGACGTCTGGACCTCGATGGGACAAGAAGTCGAGTACGCGGAGCGGAAGAAGATCTTCTCGCGTTACCAGGTCAACGACACGCTGATGGCCCGCGCCAAGCCCGACGCCGTCTTCATGCACTGCTTGCCCGCGCACCGCGGCGAGGAGGTCACGGATGAAGTGATCGAATCGCCCGCGTCGGTCGTCTTCACGCAGGCCGAGAACCGCTTGCATGCCCAGAAAGCGCTGCTGCTCGTACTCGTCGCCAATTGAGGGCTGGTGGGTCGGTTTTTCCCTCGGTCAGGTCGGAGACGCGACACTAAGCAGACTGCCTCGCAGATTTGGGATGCAGGTGCGCCGCCCGCTCGAGAGCGGCCCCGACGTGCGGCAGGATATTGTCTTCGCCGATGTGCTCGACGAATTCCGCACGATGGAGCATCGCGCTCGGTTGCTCAGGAGCCCCACACAAAAGCAGTATGCGGCCCGAGCCCTTCAGGCGCTCCGCAAGGGTCTCGAGCGCATGAAGGCCGGTCGCATCGATAGCGGTCATGTTGCGCAGTCGCAATACGACGATCGGTTTGAATCGTGACAGGTCGGCGGTGACCTCCGCGAGCTTGTCCGTGGTCCCGAACAGAAACGGGCCGTGAATCCGGAGAATCGAAACGTAGTCGGGCACCGTCTTGTCCTGCAGAATGTGAGGACGGCCACGCTCGATGTAGTCCTCGCTGACGAGTGAAACGGTGGTGGTTTCCGAGACGCGATAGATGTAGAGGAGCGCCGCCAAAGCCATTCCTACCTCGACGGCCATCGTGAGATCGGCCAGCACCGTCAAGGCAAACGTAATCAGCCAGACCGATACGTCGGCGAAGTCGAGCTTGAGAATTTCCGGGATCTCTCGCCACTCTCCCATGTTCTTGGCGACGACGAACAGCACCGCAGCCAGCGTGGCCATCGGAACGAATTGCGCCAGCGGCGCGAGGGCCAGAACCACGATCAGAAGCGTCGCCGCATGCGCAATGCCCGCCACGGGGGTGCGTGCGCCCGAGCGATAGTTGGTGGCTGTCCGGGCAATCGCGCCGGTAACCGGAATTCCACCGACGAGTGGAACCGCGACGTTGGCCACCCCTTGCGCCAACAGTTCGACATTCGAGTTGTGTCGGTCGCCGCTCATCTCATCGGCCACGACGGCGGACAGCAGGCTCTCGACCGCGGCGAGAATCGCCACGGTGAGGGCCGACGGTAACAACGGAAGGATCAAGTCGGCACGGAACTGAGGGACGCGCCACTCGGGGAGCGTGGATGGAATACCGCCGAATCGTGTACCCACGGTTTCGATCGGCAGGTTGAACAGACCTACAACAGCAGTCGCGAGAAGCAAGGCCACGATCTGGCCAGGCACCCTTCGTAAGATGCGTGGGCTGACGATGATCACGGCCAGCGATACGATGCCGACCGCGACAGTGAGACCGTCGATGGTGGCGATCGCCGAGACGTAGGCGGCAATGCGAGCGATGAACTCGCTCGGGACCTCACTCATCTCGAGGCCTAGAAAGTCCTTGACCTGGGTCGAGATGATGAGCACGGCGATGCCATTCGTGAAGCCGATGACGATCGGACGCGGGATGAACTTCACCGCCATACCCAAGCCACTCAAGGCCAGAAACAGCAGGATGACCCCGGCCATCATGGTGACCATGAACAAGCCGGACATGCCATGTTGAGCAATGATGCCGGCGACCACGACGACAAACGCGCCCGTTGGGCCGCCGATCTGGATGTTCGAGCCGCCAAGGAATGAAACGATGAAACCGCCGACGATGGCGGTGTAGATCCCGGCTTGCGGCGTGGTTCCCGACGCGATGCCGAAGGCCATCGCAAGCGGCAACGCGACCAAGCCAACCGTCAGGCCGGCGATCAGATCGTGATACAGGTCGTCGGCGCGGTAGCGAGCGAGCCGTTCAAAGAGCCGCGGCGTCCAGCGCTTCCAGTCGACGGTCACTGCGGGGGGGTCGTGAGGGGTGCGTCGGCGGATTTGACACCGCCGCCGACGATTCGACGAGCGCGTATGAGCGTTTGAATCTCGTCCGGCCTGGCATTCTCGAAGTACAAGCGCTGACGGCCGTCGGCATCTTCGGAGATCGAAGCCGGAATCGAGCTGGCGACCACGGTCCATCCAGCGGGAAGGACCACGCTGTTCCGTGGGCGGCCAAAGGCGCGATCCCACACAAGCTCCTCGCCATCGAGCAGGTAGCGACCGGGATCGGTATAGGTCTCCGCGATGCGTAAGCGAGTCGATTGGCCCGCCTGCACGGCCGGGAACGAGATCACGACCACCTCGGTGTCGGCCTGGATGGGTTCGCCCGGATCCAGTCCCCGCTTCTTGATCTCGTCGCCCTTCAATGTCTCGACCTTCAACGCCTCGCCGGTATCGAGGATCTTCGCCGACGGATTCGACACCCGGCTGCCTGCGCGGACTACGTTGAAGTAATGCCTGGTACCGGGCCGTGACTCGGTATAGTCGTGATACAGGCTGAAGGAGTGCGTCGTTGGATCGTTCAGGAAGTAGACGATTTCTCGATCCTGGTGCGCCCGTTCGTCAAGCCTCGCCTCCTGTGATGCAAGGCTCGTCGAGGCGGCAGGGCCTCGACTACCTGGGAGCACCGGCTTGAACGCGGCAAGACCGGGCTTTGCGCGGATGACGAGTGGCGCCGCCGCCGGCCCGGGGTTCATGAAGCTCACTTGCACCCGACCATCGCTCGTAGGCATCACTTGTGAGGGAACGTTACAGCTCACGAGTCGATACCCCGCGGGGAGCACGATGGCGTTCCGCCGAATGCCCAGCGACCGATCGAAGACGATGGCGTCGCCCTCCCGGTGATAGCTCTTGGCGTCCTTGTACGTCTTGTCGATGAGCAGGCGAACCTCGCCACCGTCGGGAACCGGGCGCGACAGATGCACCTTGATGTATTCGGTTTCGAGATCCGCAGCGGGATGGCCAGCCTCTCGTGCCTGTTTACCACTGACGACCTCCCACTTGAGTGGCTGTCTGGTTGCAAGATCAACGACGCGTTCGTCGGTGGCAACGCTGCCAGGACGGATGACGTTGTAGAAGAAGCGTGCGCCCGCCGTGGTCGCAGTCACCTCGTAGTAGATCCTGAACTGCGCCGTGTCGGGCGCGAGCAGTTCGTAGCGCGTGTAGTCGTCTTCCTGGGTCTGTCGCGGCGCCGATTGTGCCGCCGCATCCGCCGCGACGGCCAGGGTGGCGATGACAATAAGGAACGAGCGCATAAGACAAACCCCTACTGAGCGACATTCTTACGCAGGTTCTGGACGATGGTTCTACACGCTGGTTCTCAACGGTCGTTCTGCAACGGTTCTCGAGGTTCTGAACCATCGTCGAGAACCCTCGTTACAGAACCTAAGGATAGAACCTATGTAAGTTTAACCGCCTGCACGCGCAAACCCTGTGGCGGTACACTCGCATCTGTGGCCGAATTGATCGGACTGGTCCTTTTCCTGATCCTCGTGCTCTTTGCGGTCCTTCCTATTCTGACTTTCCTGCGAATCGGGCGGGTCAGTCACGAGTTGGAAGAGTTGACGGCTCGCGTCATACGGCTGGAGCAGCGGCCCCCGCTGCCAGCGCCACAGCCAGCGGCCGTGCCCGCTGAGCCCATCGCACCTCCGAGCCCCCCGCCCGCACCTGTAGCACCCGACGCACTCGTTGGCTCGCGCGGACCTGACCGACCCGCCCAACCGACATCCGACCTACCCGACCTACCCGACCTACCCCCACCGTCCACCGTCCCACCTGTCGCACCCGACCTCGAGACCCGCATCGGTGGACGGGGTCTGCTGTACGTCGGCGTCCTGGTCCTACTTCTCGGCGTGAGCTTCTTCCTGAAATACGCCTTTGACAACGAGTGGATCGACGAACGGGGTCGGGTCGTGCTCGGCGGGCTGTCAGGCGTGGGGCTGGTGCTGGGCGGTTTGCGCATCGCACGGAGCGGTCTGCAAGTGTTCGGGCAGGCGCTGACCGGAACAGGACTGGCGATTCTCTACATGGTCGTTTACTCGGCCCTCAACTTCTATGGATTGATCAGCGCCAACGCAGCGTTCGCGGTGATGGTTGGCACCACGATCGGCGCCGCGTGGATTGCCGATCGGCAGCGCGCTCAGGCCCTGGCGGTCATCGCCGTCGGCGGCGGCTTCCTGACGCCGTTCCTCGTCGGCGGGTCGGAAAACGCCCAACTCACGCTGTTCAGCTACGATGCGCTTCTCGTCATTGGGACGCTGTGGCTGACCATCCGTCATCGGTGGCTTGGCCTCAACGCGTTGAGCTACGTGTTCACCGTGATCACGGTCGGCGGGTGGGCGATCGCGCATTACTCGAACGACCAATGGCTGCGCACGCTGCTCTTCCTCACGCTGTTCTGCGTGCTCTTCCTGATCATCTTGCGCGTGATCGTGGGGGGATTGGGCTGGACGGCGAAACTGGCCGCCCTGCTACTCTCGACGGCACCCCTGCTCTATCACGCGGCCGCAGTTGTCATCACGGCCAACCATCCGCCGGCGATCCATGTTTATCTGATCCTTTTCACGGTGGCCGGGCTGTGGCTCACGGCCGAACCACATCGGCCATGGTTGCGATTTCTCGTCCTGCTCGGAGCTTTTGCGCCGATGTTTGGCACGCTCGTATTGCCGGCCGGCCTTTCGTGGATTACGCCCAACACCGTCACGATTCTTGCGGTGGCGGCGCTTCATGCGGTGGCGATCATCGATCGCATCGTGCGGCAGGAACAGGCCCTCGCCACTCCGGATCTGATCTCGCTGCACCTTACCGGCCTGGGCCTGTTTGCACTCCTCTACGAGGCGCTTCGGCCCGTCTATCCGAACTTCCGCGGCGGTCTGGCGGCTCTCGTGGCCCTCGGCGCCATCGCGTTGTGGCAGTGGCTCCAGACGCGGGATCGCGTGGCGTCGCTCAACGCGGCCGCGCTCGCCTTCACCCTCGCTGCGCTGGGTGTGGCAGTCCAGTTCGACGGGCCTGCCGTCGTCATCGGATGGGCGGCCGAGGGTGCAGCGGCGGTGTGGATGGGGCTGCGTGCGCCCAACGTCACGTTTCAGTACCGGTGGGTTGCTGTTGTGGGGCCTCGCGGTCCTGGAGCTGGCCGACGGGTATTCACTAACGCCAGCCGGCTTTGTGGCCCTCTTCAACCTGCGCACGTTCACGACCCTTTTCGTCGTCGTTCTTGGCTACGCGATGGCGCGTTTGTTCAATCGCTACGCGCCTGCGAGCGGTGGCCGCACAAGAGCGGCGCTGCACGTCGTCGCGACCGTGCTGACTCTGGCGTGGATTACGGCAGAGATCCAATCGTATTGGGAGGTTCGCGAGCAGACAGCGCCAGCGCACCTTTACGAACAAATGATGCTGTCGTTGGCATGGGCCGCATACGGCGCGGTGCTCGTGGTCGTTGGCATGCAACGCGATCACGCGCTGACGCGATATCTCGGCATCGCGGTCATCGCGGTCACCTCGGTCAAAGTCTTCTTCTACGACCTGTGGGAGCTCGGCGGAATCTACCGAGTCATTGGGTTCATCGTCTTCGGTGTGCTGCTCGTGCTCGTCTCCTACCTGTATCACCAAAGGCGGAACGTCCCCATTCAGTCGCCACCGCCACCACCGCCGCCGTCACCCCCGCAGCCGCCGGCATCGCCTGCGCTGCAGTCCGAGGAGCCGCCATCCATATAGACAGGAAACGAGGCGCCGTCCCTGCCACCGGTTGCAGCCCGGCGCCCGGGATGACGACGCATCCCGGAGGTCGCAATCATCAGAATCAATCCGCCGGCGAAGAGCGCCATCATCAAGACCAGGAGAGCGGTCATGGGTTCCTCCGTGGGTTAGACTCGTTCAGCACTCGAAGAGATCCTAGCGCCCTGATGTGTCGCGGGCGTTTCCCGCTAACTTGATGAGCCGTATAGACCTGAACGCTGATTTGGGTGAGTCGTTCGGACCATGGCCCATGGGCACGGACGAAGCGCTGATGGCGAGCATCAGCTCGGCCAACGTGGCGTGCGGCTTTCATGCCGGTGATCCCAGCGTCATGCGCCGGACGGTGGCGCTCGCCAAATCGAATGGCGTTGCCGTCGGCGCGCATCCCGGATTTCCCGATCTCGTCGGCTTTGGTCGTCGAGACCTGTCGGCCTCGCCGGACGAAGTCACCGACATGGTCCTCTATCAGGTCGCCGCTCTGGCCGGCGTTGCCGCATCTCAGGGTGTCCGGCTGCAGCACGTCAAAGCGCACGGCGCGTTGTACAACATGGCGGTGCGGAGCCGGGCGCTCGCCGATGCGATTGCCAACGGCACAGCGGCTTTTGATCGATCGCTGATTCTCTTTGGCCTGTCAGGCTCCGAGCTGCTCAGCGCTGGCGAGCGAGCCGGATTGCGCGTCGCGGCCGAGGTGTTTGCGGATCGCGCCTATGAATCTGACGGCACGTTGGTGCCCCGGACTCGAGCTGGCAGCGTGATTCACGACCCGAACGAGGTCGTCTCACGCGCGATCCGAATGGTCCGTGATCGCGCGGTCGTGGCCGTGGACGGATCGCTGGTGCAACTGCGGGCCGATACGATTTGTGTGCATGGCGATACGCCGGGTGCGGCCGATCTGGCCCGCCACGTCCGACGGGGGTTGGAGGCCGCTGGCATCGCCGTGGGGCCGCTACTAACGAATTTGTAAGCGCGAGCACAAAAGGCGAGGCTCGACTCGCCCGTCGATTTCCGAAAACACACGAGTTTCGGCCAAAAAGCTAGCGGCACAAACCTTGGATTAGGGAGCGGCGTCGCCAGTCTGTTGTTCACGGCAAGGTGCCGTGAATGCTGGGGGGAGCCAGGCTGGCGGCGATTTTCTGCAGGGGCGGCGATGTCCGACGGGGCATCGCCGCTTTTGCTTTTAGTGGAAGAAACCTGTCGCTGATCGTTACCGGTTGCCGGTTGCCAGTTGCCAGTGGCCGGTTGCGAGTCGCTCGTGGCAGGCAGGCGTGCTTTCTTTGAACTGACAACTGATAAACTGAAAACTAACCGGCCACCGGCCACCGATTAGACTCCCGCTCCCTCCGGATACTGCAAGGCCAGCCGCAACTCTTTGGCGAGTGCATCGACCGTCGTACCCTGACGCTTCCACGCGCCGTCGGTCTCGAAGCGCAACGCGCCAATACGACGTCCCCACGGCGCGATCACGCGGCCAATCGCGCGATAGTCGGTCCGATCGGCATGCTGCTGATCGATCCGCTGGATCACGTCGGGCGCAACGCGGATGAAGGCACGCAACGCGGTAGCGGACTTGACGGAATACTTGCGTCCGTTCCAAGCCGATTCGAACAGCGTGGCAATCTGCTTCAAGTAGTTGACGAAGAACTTCTTGGACTCTTCGCGGAAGTCGGCCGCTTTCCGCGATCCACCCAACGCATCCTCGTCCGCAAACAGTTTCTTCAACTCTTGGGCCAGCGGCGCCTGTGCCACCCGTCCCCGTCCGACGCCCAGGAGCTTAATCTCGCCGTAGAGCGGCGACTCCTCGCGATCATTGAGCGCGCGGACGACGTCGTGTGCCGCCGCGAGCGACTCGTCGCGGTACAGCTGCCGACCTGAGAGCGACACCAGGTGCGAAGAGTTCAGCCGCGTGTGCTTCGCATTGATGGTGACGAACATCTGAACGACGTGATCTTCTGGCAGTCGATCGAAAATGATCGCGGGCACCGTAAACTGTTCGTCCGCGAAGTTCTCGATGTCGGCATGCAGCGCCAGCAGGCGGTGCTGGCCGTCGATGGCTCTGAGAACGCCTTCGCGCTCCGGGACCTTGAGCCGCCCGACCATGCTCCCGGCCTCGATTGGCTCGAACGACAGCTTCTCGTCGGCCGAGATGATGACTGCGCCGGGGATCGAGGGCAAATCGCGCGCCTGTCGGCACTGTTCGTAATACTGAACGAGCTCTTCGATCTTCCGCCGGATGATGTGACGTTGATACGCCTTCTCGCTGGAGGCAATCCGTCGCTCCAGGAGGTCCCATTTGATCTTGGACTGGGTCGGCTGCTTCTTGCCGCCGCGAACCGGCGCCTGAGCTTGCTCACCGTAGCTCAGAACTTCGAACCGGACCAGTTTGTCTATGTCGTTTGCGGTAAGTGAGGCCTGATAGAATTGCACCCCAAACTGCTGCATCCGAATCGCGGCAACGCTGATCATAAGAGTCCGGCGGATTCTATCGACGCGCCTCCGGCCGCTCAATGGTTTTTTGGCCAGTTTCGCGGCGCCCGGGACTCGGCCGAGACCGACCAACAGCAGTCATCTCATTGACAAACAAGGGGTTATGATGGTCACGCGCTTCGCTACGCTGGTTGCGCTCTCGTTGCTAATCGAGGCGCCTTCGCTCCAAGCTCAGCAGGCGCGGGGCTCGGCCGAGAACTCAGCGGTCGAGCTCAACGATTCGGAATTTGCCTCCCTCGTCAAGCAGTGGACGACCAAACCCGAGTTCCTGAGCCCGCTTGTGGATCATCTGCCCAAGCGCGCTGGGGTGCCCACACCCAAGGATGTTCTCGGCTACCACGTGGGTGCGCCGAACAAGCTCACCTACACCGCGGGCCAGCAGCGTTTCTTCGCGGCACTCGAAAAAGCATTGCCCGGCCGAGTCAGGACGATGAGCGCGGGCAAGAGTGAGGAGGGTCGCGACATTCAAGTGGTCTTCATCAGCTCCGAAACCAATCTCAAGAGCCTCGAGACCAACCGTCAGAACATGAAGCGCCTCGCAGACCCGCGCGGTCTCAGCGCTGCGGATGCGGCCAAATTGATCGCGTCGACCAAACCGCACTATCACGTGACCGCCGGTCTGCACAGCGCGGAAACGTCACCCCCCGAGAGTGTGATCGAGCTTGGATATCGGCTGGCGGTTTCCGAAGAGCCCTACATCCAGCAGATTCGCAATAGCGTCATTGTGTCGATCGCACCGACCACTGATCTCGACGGACGTGATCGCGCGGTGGATTGGTACTACGCCTACAAGATCGACGAGCTGCCGAAGGACGGCGAGAACTATGGCGGACCGCCGTACTGGGGCAAGTACGTCTTCCACGACAACAATCGCGATATCAACTACGGCGTCGATTCGCTGCGCGCGCACCTCAGTTGGTATTTACAATGGGTCCCGCCCATCTGGCACGACCTGCACGAGGCGCAGACGCTGCTCTACACCTTCAGCGGCCAGCCGCCACAGAATGCGAACCTGGATCCGATTCTGTACACCGAGCTGCCGTTCTTCGCGACCTACGAAGTCAACAAGCTCACGTCCTTCGGGATGCCGGGCGTGTGGCATTTCGGTTTCGTAGACACGTGGTCCCCCGGGTATCTCGGGTTTGCTGCCAGCAATCACAACGGCATGCTCCGCATGTACGAGATCTTCAACCAGGGCGGCGCCAACACGAAGAAGGCTCGCATCCAAGGGGGACAAACGACGCGCGAGTGGTATCGGCCCAACCCCGCGCCGGTCGGTGAAATCGACTGGTCGATTCGAAATTCCGTGAACTATGCCGTGTCGGGCGTGCTCACCGCGCTCGAACTGACGTCGAAGTTCCCGCAAATGGTGGTTGAGAACTTTTACAAGAAATCAATCAACTCGCTTCAGGCGGGTCAAACGAAGGCCCCGTCTGCGTTCGTGATTCCGTCCGGACAGAAGGATCAGACGCAGGTCGATCGTGTCGTCAACCTCCTTCGCCGCCAGGCGATCGAAGTACATCGGGCCAATGCCGAAACCAAGTCGGGCAATGACACCTTCGGCGCCGGTTCCTACATCGTGAAACTGAATCAGCCGTACGGGCGGCTCGCAAAGACCCTGCTCGAAAAGCAGACGTATCCCGATGCCAACTTGCGCACCTACGACGACAGCGCCTGGACGATGGGACTCGCGAGCAATATCGACGTGAAGACAATCGACGACAAGGCGATTCTCGACGCGCCGTCGCAACTTCTCAACGCGGATGTGGAGACGAGAGGCAAGGTGACGGGAACGGGTGACGTGTATGTGGTCAGTCACAACGGATCGCTCAACCTGATCACCCTCAGATTCCGCCTCAAGGACCTGCCATTCAAAGCCGCGCGCAGCGTCCTCAAGTCGGATACCGTGGAGTTTCCCGCCGGATCGCTCATTGTCGCGGCGCCCGGGACCCAGGGGGCGCGAGTCCGCAAGGAGATCGAATCGCTCGGCCTCGTCGCAACGGCGATGGCAACCGCTCCGACTGGCGAGACGGTCGAGGCGGACTTGCCGCGCGTCGCCATCTACACGACTTGGGCCAATACCGAGAAAGTTGGCTGGGTGCGATTGGCATTTGATCGCTGGGAAGTGCCGTTCGATCTCATACACAAAGACCACGTCAAGTCTGGCGCGAACCTGCGGGGCAAGTACGACGTGATCGTCGTGCCGCATCAGACGCAGGGCGGCAAAGCGTTGGTGTTCGAGCAACCGAAGCTGTCGAAGCCGCTGCCGTACAAGAAGAACGACAAGTTCAAGTCGCTGGGGTTCTATGCCGAGACCAACGATGTGAGGGGAGGCATGGGAATCGAGGGGGTCGCGGAATTCGAAAAGTTCGTCAACGAAGGCGGGCTGCTCGTGACCTTTGGTGTCGCGAGCTTCTTCCCCGCCGAATTCGGGCTGGCTCGAGGGGTCGACGCGCAGCGGCCGACTGGAAACTGGTATGCGCCGGGTCCTTACGTCCAGAGTGAGATCCAGCAGGCCGATCATCCCGTCGTGTTCGGTTACTCAGGCAAGACCCTTCCGGTTCGCTGGGCTGAGGGCCCCATCCTTCAGGCGGGCGTCAATCCAGAGCTCGCACCATTCGTAGGGTCCACCCCGGATCGCACGAGTGTCATTGTCCGGTTCCAGGGCGGGGATCCCGGCATCCTGAGCGGCCTGATGCGGGGCGCCGATCAAATCCGAAATCGCCCGATGGTGGTCGACGCACCCGCCGGTAAGGGTCGCATCCTGATGTTCGCGAACAACCCGATCTACCGGTGGCAGACGTTTGGCGAGCACGGCATGGTGTTCAACGCGCTGCTGTTCCACAACGACTTTCCGCCTCCCGCTGCCAAGCCGACAACGACCACGCAGCAGTAGGACTCGCTCGCCTTCGGCTCGCATCGTAGGACTCGTGCCTTCGGCACTCGTAGGACTCGGGGCTTCGCCCCTCGTGTGGGCCGCGGCCGTTCGGCCGCGGCTGATGATTGCTATTCGAGTGTACTGGCGCGGGCCGCACGGCCCGCGCCCCAACGAGGCGCGGAGCGCCGAGTCGCAGGAGCGAGCGATAGCGAGCGACTCCTACGAGCGAGCGTCTGCGAGGCACGCCGAAGGCGAGCGAGCCTGAGGCAAGCGAGTCCTACCGAATCACCAGCAGCCGGTAGTTCGCCGGATGCAGAAACTGGATCCCGTGCTCCATCAGGATCGCATCGTCTTCGATCGGGATACGGAGCTTCTTGCCGCCCCATTCGGCGATCGGTGTGTACGCAAAGTACTCGAACGCGAACATGTGCTGCAGGTGCAGTGTGAACGTCCGCTGCAGCGGCTGCCAGGTCGTCAGTGACGGGCCAATGTCGTGGCCGGTGTTCCCGACCGGATGGAAGCCGTACACGACGTCGGTCTTGTCATCGGCGTTGGGGCGGTTGAACTCGATGACGCCGTAGCCGGCGCCGCGGAGTGCATCGTCCATCGCCTTCATGGTCTCGTCGGCTCGCACACCCGGCTTGATCGCCCTTTTGAGCACGTCCCGAACTGCGAGCGCTCGATCGAAGGCGTTCTGGATGCTCTTGGGTGGCACGATCTCGCCAGGCTTCAACACATAGGCGACCCGCTTCACATCGGTGCCGAAGTTCATCAACTGGACACCCCAGTCGATCATCATCACGTCGCCGGGTTGAATGATGCGCGCGTTTGACGTCGCGGCAATCCCCTCGGGGCCGGTGATATAAACCGACGGCATGTCGAACTCGGATCCCAGCCCGCGCTCGAGGAGGCGATCCTGCATCCACCACGCGACTTGCTCGAGGGTGGTTTTGCCGGGCGTGATGACCTCGTTCGACAACGCGCGCTCGGCGAGTTGAATCGCGATGCCGGCAGCTTCGCCAAACGCGACAATCTCGGCGGCCACGCGCTTCGAACGGAATTCGGAAACCAGCGCTTCAGCACTCACCAAGCGAGAGGCGTAAGGCTCGCCCAACGTCTTCACGAGATGCTGGTGCATCGTGTAGGACAGGCCGTCGGCCGGGCCGATCTCGTGCGACATGTTGACGCCAATCCGCTTCGGGTTGCGTTCCTTGACGAAGGCTTGAAGGCTTGAGGCTGCGTCCACCAGATCGTAAGCGCCGGACTGCTCCAGCAGGTAGCCGCTCGGCCCGAGCGCCGCGCGCTCGATGCGATCCCGTCCACGATCCGTGAACACGTAATAGCCGATCCCGGAAACATAGCCGCGGCCCAAATCCTCCCAGAGCGGGTCGTAGTGGTTCTCCTTGACGGCAACAATCCACATGTCGATGCCGGCGTGACGCATCGCGAGCGGCAGGATCTGATCGAACTTGTCGAGGCGAATCTGACGCTGCATCTCCCAGCGGCGGCGGGCTTCCTGGCCAAAAGCCGGCAGTCCACTGAGGAGTACCAGGAGCGCACAGCACGCCCGTGTCATCGCCATCGACTTGGAATGGGTCGCCATATTCGAGGTCATTTCGGCAGCTCCGCCGGCCAGTTCACGACGACTTGGATAGGTTCCCCACGATCAGCTTGACCAATCGAGTTCACAAGGAACCGCTGCCCATCTGCCGATGGCTGGTAGTGAGCACGAACGTCCGTCAGGCCGGTCACGCGTGTTTGAAAAAGCGGCGCCGGAATGCCCGGCTCGAACTTTACGTCGCGCTTGATCGGCACGGCCATGAGCTTGAAGTCGGCGGAGAGGAAGAACAGCTCGGACCCGTCGGACCGCCACTGAGGATCCGCGCCGCCACCGCTCGAAATCAGCCATTTTTCCGAGAGCGCCGGGAAGTCTTGCACGTATACCTGCGGCCGGCCGGACTCGTCTGACGTATAGGCGATCCAGCGGCCGTCCGGCGAGACCTGAGCCTGTTCGTCATTGAACCGCGACCGCACGATCGATCTCGGCGTGGGCGGCCCGACGAGTGGCAGGAACATGGTGTCGATCCGGCTCTGGCCGGTCGTCTGGTACAGGATCCCGCTTCCATCCGGCATCCATTGAGTGGGCGTGTTGCCGGCGCCATTCGCGAGCAACAACGTTTCGGGCGAGATGCCGCTCGCAACCTTGACGGCGATATCCTGCGGTCCGCGGCGATACGCGATCCGGGATCCGTCGGGTGACCAGACCGGACAACAATCAGCGGGGCCGTCGGTCAGTCGGGCGAGCGTGCCACGGAGGAGGTCACGAATCCAGATCCGGCCGCTGATCGCCACGGCAACTCTTCTCTCCTCGGGAGACAGCCGCGGCACGATGTAGTCGGCCGGCTCGCCAACGCTCGCCTGGCGCTCACCCCGACGAGTAAACCACACGAGAGTGTCCTGTCGATTGCCACCGACCGTGCGATAGGCCAGTGTCCCCTGGTTCGAGAACGAATAGTTCCCGTGTCCACCTTCGGTGGCCACGACGTTCTCGCGGAGCGCGATCGGTTCACCCGAAAGCTGCAAGCGGTCGGGATCGAATCGCTGGGCGAACATCGTTCCCCCTGTCGCGCCGGCGCCCATTCCGCCGCGCAAGAAGACCAGCCAATGCGGTGGGACGAAGGTCGCGGCCTGGGGGGATGGCATCACCGCGATCGGTCGCCCGCCATCCAGCGATCCGATGGCGACGACACTCGCATCTGCCTTCACGCTCTGCGCGAGATAGATGAAGTGCCGGCCATCCGGCAGAAAGCGGGGGAATCGGTGGGAAACCTGCTGTGCGGCTTGATCCAGCGTCGTGATGGCTACGGGCGCACCCCCGGACGCCGAGATTCGGCTGAGCGGCATGTCAGCCGCCGGTGAAAACACGATCACATCGTCGCGATTCCAGGTCCCGCCCAATCCAGCTGGCACCTCACACAACATTCGCGGCACCGTGCCCTGAAGGTCGAGTCGCATCAATCGGCCGTCAGCGAAGAATCCGATCGATCGATCGTCAGGCGACCAGAACGGCAGGATGCCGTTCTCGGTGCCGGCGAGCAGTTGCGGCATCGCCTGATCGAGTCGCCGCAGCCACAGTCGTCGGACGCCGTCGTCGCCCATGGACGGGATGATGATGCGCGTGCCGTCGTGCGAGAGGGCTGGCGTCATCGGCGAGATCCCCAGGCCGACGGCCCTGAACGTGGTGCCTGCCGGAGGCGCAATTTCGAAGTGAAGAGAGGCTGGCGGCACGGGTGCGTCGCGCAGCAGCAGCGCCGCAACGGCCGCGGCCAATCCGAGACTGGCGACCGCAGTTGCCGCCTTCCACCAGTTCCGACGGGGCGGCGCGACGGCCGGTGCGGTCGCAGCCGCAGACGAAGCTCCCGCGTGCGTTGCCACCCACTGCAACTGCAGCAGGACGTCATGCATCGACGACCAGCGATCGGCGGGGTCCTTGGCCAACGCACGTGTCACCAAGTGATCGAGGACCGGCGGCGTCACCGGTTGGAGCGTCGAGACGGGACTCGGCTGGCTCGTAAGGATGGACGCGATCAGGCTGGCCTGACTCGCGCCGCGAAACGCGGGGGTCCCGGTCAACAGTTCGTGCAACACCGCACCAAATGCGAAGACGTCGACCCGGTGATCGGTTTCCTTTCCTTCCAGCTGCTCAGGCGCCATGTATTGCAGCGTGCCGAGAATCGTTCCCTCACCGGTCAATACGCCGACCGTCGGTGATGCGGGCAATCCTGGAGTCATCGGCGCGGTCGACTTTGCCAGCCCGAAGTCGAGCAGCTTCACGAGCGGCGGCGACGAAGCACCCGCCGAAGGGACGAGGAAGACATTCGAGGGCTTGAGGTCACGGTGCACGATACCTGCGCGATGCGCGCGATCCAAAGCCTCGGCGACCTGGATCGCGATCTGCACGGCTGGGCCCAGCGCCAGGGGACCGCGTCCCAGTCGCTGCATGAGGGTCTCGCCGTCGAGGAACTCCATCACCAGGAACCCGACGCCATCGGCCGAGCCGACGTCGTGCAGGGTGCAGATGTTGGGATGATTCAGACTGAGAGATCGCGCGTGCCTCGCGCTCGAATCGCTCGCGCAAAGTCGCGTTGCCCGCCAGGTGCGACGGCAGCACCTTCAGTGCGACGATTCGGTCCAGCCGAGTATCCCGGGCGCGGTACACCTCGCCCATGCCCCCCGCGCCCGCGGGGGCGAGGACTTCGTAGGGGCCGAAGCGCGTGCCAATTTCGAGCGCCATGGCAGGACGCGATTATAGGCTCGCGTTCGCCCGCCCGACAGCTATCAGATGACCCGGGTAGGAGTCACATCAATCGTATTGCTGGCGTCGGCCTCGAGATACTTGCGCAGCAACGCCGCGTTTCGTGAATTGGACCGAAACCACATGTCGGCGACGTCACCGACGCCTGGCAAGGCTCCGATCAACAGGTCCAGGAGCACGTTGCCGAGCATCTGCGCGATGATCTCGCGCGGAATGCCGTACTTCAGGCTCCTTGCGCAATCAGCGACACCGAAACCGCAGCGGCCACGGCATCGCCGGCCAATGGAAACAACCCGAGCAACGCATCGAGACCGACCGGCCCGATGACCGGCAGATTGACGGCGGAGTCCATGATGCGAGCCGTCTGTTCGATCGATCGCGCGAACTCGCGGCGCGCCTCCTCTTCTGAGAGACCCTGGGCGGCCGCGTACTTACCAAAATGCGTGAACCGTCCGGCCGCCGCTCGTGCCGCGCGCTCGGTCCGCTGGCCGACTGTTGTCGTCGCGGCACGGTTGGCCGCCTGTGCCAGCACACGGCCCATCTGGTTCGCCACCCGATCCGAGGCGTGGTCGAAGAGCCGGCGGAGGACGAAGTAGCCGATCGCGCCCGCGGCCGCCAGCAGGATCAGGGCGCCAGCCAAGGCGGCGAGAAAGTCCATGAATTCCATGACTAAAGACAAGTGATGACGAGCGCCGCGCGCACAAACCGTAAAATGTTCGACGCCAAAAATGACCTCCCCGTTCGCCACCCCTCGTGCCGACGGCCGCTCGGCATCGGCGGGCGGCTTGCTCATCGTGGCACTGACGAGCGTGACCGCCCTCGCGGCGACCGCCGACAACCCGATCGACTACAACACCGCGCGTTTGAACCGCAAACTGATTGCGACCCGTGCGGCGGGGCCGATCGAGCTGGACGGTAGACTCGACGAACCGTCGTGGCTCACAGCCCCCGTCGCCAAGAACTTCATCCAGAACGACCCGCGCGAAGGTGAACCGGCGACGTTCGACACCGAGGTCAAACTGCTCTACGACGACGACTCGCTGTTCATCGGCGTGTTCGCCAAAGACGATCGACCGGACGAGATCATCATCAACGAGTTGCGCAAGGACTTCAACACCGGCACCAGCGACAATTTTCAGATCGTGATCGACACGTTCCACGACGAGCGCAACGGCTATCAGTTCGCCGTGAATCCCGCCGGTGCGAAATGGGACTCGCAGATGTCCAACGAGGGCCGCGACCAGAACAGCAACTGGGACGGCGTGTGGGACGTCCGGGCGCGCGTCGGCGAAGACGGGTGGTATGCCGAAATCCGGATTCCGTTCCGCACACTGAAGTTTGGTCAGGAATCGCTCCAGACCTGGGGCATCAATTTTCAACGCCGACTACGCCGCTTGAACGAGAACAGCTATTGGTCGCCGGTGCAGCGGATCTATGGCCTGTCGCGGGTGTCGATGGCGGGCACGGTCGAAGGTCTCCAGGGCTTGCGGCCGGGTAACAACCTGCGTGTCAAGCCCTACGCGCTGGCCAGCTCGAGCCGAGTCGGAACGGCTGACAACGACGGCGACTTCGAAGCTGGCGTGGACGTGAAGTACGGTGTGACGTCGGGTCTCACGTGGGACTTCACGGTCAACACCGATTTCTCCCAGGTCGAGGCCGACGAGCAACAGATCAACCTCACCCGGTTCAATCTGTTCTTCCCGGAGAAGCGCGACTTCTTCCTCGAGAACTCTGGCATTTATCAGTTCGGTGTCGGTTCGGGCGGCGGGGGCGGTGGGGGCGGAGGCGGGGGCGGTGGGGGCGGACGGCAGAACCCGTCGCAGGACATGATTCTGTTCTTCAGCCGCCAGATTGGCTTGTCGGAAACCGGAAACGCCATTCCGATTCTTGCTGGCACCCGTCTGACCGGTCGTGCAGGCGGCTACTCGATGGGGGCATTGAACATCCAGCAGCGAGAAGAGGGCCTGACGCCTTCTGCCAACTTCACGGCTTTGCGTCTCCGTCGTGATGTGCTCGCCGCGTCGGACATCGGTGTGATGTTTCTCAACAAAGAAGTGAGCGGACCACATTTCAACCGCGTGTTTGGCGCCGACGCCAACTTTCGCTTCTTCCAGCGTCTCGATGTCAACTTCGCAGGGGCCAAGACATCTTCGCCGGAGGAAGGGGTCGAAGAACAGGGCGAGGACTGGTACTCGAAATCGAGTTTCAGCTACCGTTCCAACCGGCTCGAAGTCCGCGGCGGCTACCAGACAATCGGCGAGCGCTTCAACAATGAAATGGGATTCGTGCCCCGGCGTGGCGTCGACAATGGCGAGTTGCACGTGGGTGCACGCTTTCGGCCCAACTGGTCCTGGACGCGTGGCTGGCTGCGTGAGACGTATCCGCATTGGCAGGTCGAAAACTTCAATACCCGAGGAGGCGGCCTCGAGTCGCGCTACATGGACTGGCACTGGCCCTTGACCTTCCACGACAGCTCGTTCGTCGAGGTCGGGATCAATCCCAATATCGAGGTCATCACCAGCCCGTTCACGATCAACAGCCGCCGCAACATTCAAGTCCTGCCCGGCCGCTATGAGTTCAACGAGTACTTCCTGCTGGCGAACTCAAACGCCGCCGCGCCCCTCGCCTTCAACACCCGGTATTCCGTCGGTGAGTTCTACGATGGCTACCGCCATGGCTATACGGTCGGCACGACCGTCCGTGCAAACGAGCACTTCAACGTCTCGGGCACGGTTCAATTCAACGACATCGATCTCCCGCAGGGCGCTTTCACGACGACGCTGGTCACCGGCCGCGTGAATTATTTTTTCAACACCAAGGTGTTTCTGAACGCGCTCCTGCAATACAACAGCGATGCGCGGCAATGGAGCTCGAACGTGCGCTTCAACGTGATTCACCGACCCCTCAGCGATATCTTCCTCGTCTACAACGAGCGGCGTGAATCGCGAACCGGCGACTTGCTCGACCGGGCGCTCGTGGCGAAGGTGACGTATCTCATCGCGTTCTAGCGGTGGCCAGTTGCCAGTTGCCAGTTGCCGAAGACAGTGCTAGCGAAGCACCGGCGCCAGGATTCGAAATGGCCCGCGCAAGTCGTAGCGCTCCAGCCAGCGGTTCTTGAGGAGCACGAGGCCGTACAACAAAAGCGACATCGCCGCCGTCGCCGCCACCGATGCCCAGAGCGGCAGGGTGCCCTTCAAGGGTTCCGCGATGACGCCGTACACCATCTCGACGTGAATCCAATAGACGAACAACGACGAGCGCCCCAGCGTCACGAGCGGCTGCAGCCAGCCGCGTGGGAGCAGTCGTTCGACGACCCACGCCACTGGAAGACCCAGAGCCACGATGCCCAGGCGAATGAAGAAAAACGTCGGTGAATCGTGCCAGAACGACGCGTTCGCAAACAACGCGGGCTGAAACGACGCAGTCCACGCGAGCCACGCCCCTGTCACCGCCACAAGCGCAACCGCAATCTGCAACCCAATCGTGCGGCGCGCCGCCGTCTTGGTGGCATCCACCAGCTCGCCGACGAGCGCACCTCCAAACACGAAGCCTGCCCACGGGAACAACGGAAACGCCGCATAGGGTCCGGCCGGACGGATGTAGGCCTCGATCGGATCCGCGAGCGGCGACAGCCAACCGACCGACCGCACGAGCGGCGTCAGCATGGTGATGCTGGCGGTCGCGAAGGCCAGGGTCGTGAGTCGCACTCGGCGATCGGGCGACAGTTGCCACAAATACGAGGCCGCGACGATGGCCAGGCCCATCGTGTTGAGCATGTCCACCTTGAAGACGTTCATCAGGGGAGCAAAGCCAAGGACCTGCGCCTGGACGCGAAACACGAGGCCAAGCGCGAAGATCTCCCAGCCGCGGCGACGCGCGAGCGCGGCACCGCTCTGCACGCTGCCTTCTCGCCGAGCCTTTGCAGCGGCCGACATCGCGGTGGCGACCCCCGCGAGAAACAAGAAGCTCGTCGAAGCCAGCCCGCCGATGAAGAGCAGTGCGAAGTACGGTTCTGATTGTTTGGCGGCGAGACTGGTCCACGAGTCGGTCACGTGCGTCAGGACCATCCCGATGACGGCCACGCCGCGCAGCCAGTCCAGATACAGGAGGCGGTCCGAGGAACGGCCGGTCGTCAGGCCTCAACCTCGTGCGACGTCAGGAGCTCGATGTCGTTGCGCATCGAGTGCCATACCGAACAGTACTTATCGTGCGAGAGCGTGATCGCGCGCTCGATCGCCGGTGTCGGTACTGCGCCGCGAAGCGCGAAGCGCAGCGTGACGCGCAGCACACGCCGGGGCGGATCGGGCGCACGCTCGGCAACCAGGTCGGCTCTCAAGGCCTGCAACGGGTGACGCCCCTTGACGAGGATGTCGACGACATCAGCCGCCATGCAGGCGGCCAGGCTGACCGCGAGCGCTTCGACCGGAGACAGGCCGGCCGCACTATCCCCATCCAACGTGACGCTTCCTCCGCCCGTCGTCGCAACAAAGCGAAGGTCTCCTTGCCACGCCAGTGACGTGGCCACGGTCGGATTGGACATGGTTAAGGGTACTACTGAGCGGTCCATTGCCAGGCCAGCACCGATAATGCTATTTTCTTAGCATTAGCGAACGCGGATATGGCACACAGCTCAGATCCCCTGTCCCGTCGAGAACGACAGATCATGGACATCGTCTACGCGCGTGGGCAGGCGACGGCGGCTGACGTCACCGCGGCCCTGGTTGATCCGCCCAGCTATTCGGCGGTACGCGCGTTGCTGCGAATCCTCGAGCAGAAGGGCCATCTCCGGCATCAGCAGGAGGGTCCGCGGTATGTGTTCTATCCGATCGTGTCGCGCGACCGCGCCAGGCGCTCAGCGTTGAAGAACCTGGTCAGGACGTTCTTCGACGGCTCGTCGGCACAGGCGGCCGCGGCCCTGATCGATCAGTCACAGCTTTCCGACGAGGACTTCCAACGGCTATCCGAGGCGATCGACAAGGCGAGGAAGGAAGGGCGTTGATGGTTGACTTCGCAGTTCGTCCTGCACTCATCCTCGGGGTTGCCTGGCTGCTCGCCCGGTGCCTGTCGCGAGCGACACCCGCGACCCGTCACCTGGTGTGGCACACCGCCGTGATCGCTTCGCTCGCAGCCCCACTCCTCGCGCCGTTGACCCCGAAGTTCGAGGTGGCGTCCCTGCCGCAGGGTGGGGTGACTTTGATCACAAACGAAGTCGTCCTCGGCACCTCAGGCACCTCCCGGCACCTCAAGCACCCCCGGCACCTCAGGCACTCCCGGCACCTCACGCACCTTTGGCGCCCGCACTATCGGCACCCCAGGCACCCTCGGCACCCTAGGCACCATCGCCCCGTTAGCCTGGCTGGCTGGCATGCTGATCGTCGCCGCATGGTTCGCCATCGGAAGGCTCCAGACGGCCCTTACCTCACGGCGCGCCGTTCCCGCGCCACCGGAATGGTGCCTCGAGGTCAAGGCGCTGTGCGAGAAGTTGCGGATCGAGGGCGTCGTGGACGTTCGCGTGCTGCCCCGCATGTGCAGTCCAATCGTCGCCGGACTGACGCGCACCATCGTGCTGTTACCGGCAACGGCACTCCACTGGGATGCGGAGCGTCGCCGCAACGTGCTGCTTCATGAGCTCGCCCACGTGCGTCGCGGGGATCTCCGGGTGCAAGCACTCGCCCAGGTTGCGTGCACCGCTTACTGGTTCAACCCGTTGGCCTGGGTAGCCGCCTCGCATCTTCGATCCGAACGAGAACGTGCGTGTGACGACGAGGTTCTGCGCTCTGGCGCGCGACCATCATCCTACGCCCAGCATCTGCTGGAGATTGCCAAGGGGCTGCAGACGTCTCACCTGCCATCGGCGGCCCTGGCGATGTCGCGGCCGACCGAATTGGAGGGTCGCCTGATCGCCTGTACTCTCCACACGTGACCGCACGCCAGCCCACTGGACTCGCTGGGTCGTGACGCTGGGACTCAGCATCGCGGCAATCGCGCTGGTCGGCGCCACGCCGGCACGACCAACGACACCGCGGCTTCGGCGGCTGCCCTGCCGCGCTCGAGGTGGCTGGTCGAGCAGGACGTTCCGACACCGGCCGAACGCATGGAAGCGCGTAAGACGGCTCACTCCGCTGCGGCGACGCTCGAGACGTCTCCTGATCCTCAGATTCGCGAAAACGCCGTGATGCGAATCGCGGCATCGAACGCAGACAACTCCATCAAGGCGCTGGATCGAGCGCTCGCGGATTCAAGCCAGGATGTGCGCGAGAAGGCAGCGCTGGCACTCGCACTGATGTCTACGCCCGACGTCATTCCGAGCCTTCTCGGCGCGCTCTCGGATCCGGATGCGCAAGTCCGCGAGAAGGCGGCGATCGGTCTGGCGCTGCGCCACGACACGCGCGTAACCGATGCGCTGCTGAAGGCGCTCGACGACCCTGACTCGCAGGTGCGGGAGAAAGTCGTGATAGCGCTCGGGACGTCCGGTGATCCTCGTGCAAGAGCCGCGCTCGATCGGGCACTCAGCGATTCCGATGCGCAAGTCCGCGAGAAGGCCGCCACCGGGC
Organism: uncultured Acidobacteriota bacterium; assembly: GCA_963802675.1. GTDB lineage: Bacteria > Acidobacteriota > Vicinamibacteria > Vicinamibacterales > UBA2999 > JACCSI01. The sequence goes on along the minus strand of CAWDJL010000006.1, from coordinate 474,628 downwards.
TCCTCGTCCTCGATGGCGTGAGACCGACGACGCAGCAGGCAAACGCTCTTCGTGATGGCTTGCGAGGGCTGCTCGGCGCTGTGCTCGGTAGCGCGAGCGCGGTCCGCTGAATCCTGCCGTCCGTTGAGCGCGCCATTGGCGCGCTCATATACTTGGGGGGCATGTCTCACCGCCCACGTGTGTCGAAGTCTCGCCGATCGTTTCTCAAGTCGCTCCCAACCGCTTTCGTCGCGGGTACCGCAGTCACCGGCAGCGGTGCCGCACCGTTGTTGCCCGCCGATCAATCGGTCCAGGCGCCCGACGTCGTCACGAGCGATGCGCTGGGTGTGGCGCAGGAGCTGGTGGGCTTGGGGTTGCCGCCGGCCGAGCGCGAGAGCGCGCGCCCCCTCGTCGTGCGCAATCGCGAGAACTATGAGTTGATTCGTCGGGTGAACATCCCGTCGGAAACCGAGCCGGCCTTCAGCTTTCGCCCGCCCCGACCAAATGGAAACGGTCAGTCGCGAGCTGGTGGCGTGCGCGCTGCGACTCCGGTGGCCCCACGCAGCCACGCTCGCTCCCGGCCCGTATCAATCGGCGATCTCGCGTTCGAGTCGGTCGCCACGATTGCCTCGCTGATCGCCTCGCGTCGGATCTCGTCGACCGAACTGACGACGATGTACTTGGAGCGATTGAAGCGTCACGATTCCACGTTGCACTGCGTGGTGACGCTGACCGAGGACCTCGCGCTCGCGCAGGCGGCCGAGGCCGATGCCGAGATTCGCGCGGGCAAGTATCGTGGCCCTCTGCACGGAATTCCGTACGGCATCAAGGATTTGTTTGCAGCGAAGGGTGTTCTGACCACGTGGGGCGCCAAGCCATACGCGAACCAGGTCTTCGACTACGATGCGACGGTGGTGACGCGAATGCGTGAGGCGGGCGCCGTGCTCGTTGTCAAGCTCTCAACTGGCGAGTTGGCGATCGGCGATTTATGGTTCCGCGCCCGGACTCGCAATCCATGGAACCCCGAACGGGGATCAAACGGGTCATCCGCGGGGCCAGCCTCTGCGACCTCGGCTGGTTTGGTTGGATTCGCCATCGGAACCGAGACGGGCGGCTCCATCGTTTCGCCCGCCAGTGCGTGTGGCGTCGTCGGGTTGCGCCCAACCTACGGCCGCATCAGTCGACATGGTTGCATGACGCTGCGATGGACGCTTGACAAGGTCGGACCGCTGACACGGTCGGTCGTTGACGCGGGCCTCGTGCTCGAAGCGCTCCATGGGCCCGATGGCAAGGACGAGACCGTTGCCGACGTGCCCTTCAGATCGAGTACGTCGCGAGACGTGCGGGGCCTGCGCATTGGCTTCGTCGCGAGCGAAATCCACGGCAGCGACAGCGACGAGCGTCAGACGGCAGCCGCCCGACGACCGTTATATGAAGCGGTAATGGACCTGTACCGCAAGGCGGGAGCAACGCTCGTGCCGGTGACGTATCCCGAGCTGCCGGCGTCAGCCATCTACGGCATTCTGAACGCCGAGGCAGGGGCGATGTTCGATGAGCTGGTACGGACGGGAGCGATCAACGACCTGGCAGACAAGGGGCCCAACGGCCGCGCCAATCAGCTTCGCGCGTCGCGCTTCATTCCTGCGGTCGAGTACATCAGAGCACAACGGGTCCGAACGCTGCTGCTCCAGCGAATGAACGCCCTCTTCGAGACCGTCGATATTCTGCTGGCGCCGTCGCACAGCGACAGCGTGACGATGACCAACCTCACGGGTCATCCTGCCGTCGTGATGCCGGCCGGTTTTGTCGATGACCTGCCGATTGGGGTGATGCTGACCGGGAAGCTGTGGGACGAGGCGACGATTCTGCGCGTGGCAGCCGTCTTCGAATCGGCCACCGACTGGCACAAGCGCCATCCGAGGCTGTAGCGGGGACTCACAGCAAAAGTTGCCGGTGGCCAGTTGCCAGTTGCCAGTTGCAACGGCCAGGCGAGAAACGTTTACTTGCCCTTCCCTGCCTTCGAACTCGGCAGCTCTGTGATCTCGCCGCCTCGGGGTTCCAACAAGCGCTGCACCACGGCTCCCGCTGGCGGCTCAAACGCCACATCAGGCTCGCCGAGGACCACCAGTGTGGTCTCGCGCACCTTACCGGTTTTGGCCATTTGTGACCACAAGACCAACATGTTTAATTCAGAGCACATAACGAGCTCGTTTCCCGACGGTCCTATGGCCTCGTAATAGGTATAGTCAGGACTCAGCCGAGCAGCCGCCTGTACCCGGGGGTCGCTTGCTTCAACCGGCGTAACCTTGTTTCGCGCCAAGGTCATAAAGGGCTTCCCACCGAACGGCAGGGGCGTTAGGGGAAACAGCTTCCAGACACCTTGCTGCAGCTCGAAGTAGCGTTGACCTCGAGTGTCGGTGATGGTCGTCAGACCCGTTTCGGGCTCCCACAGCATCTCGTGTCTGACGGATCCATCCGAGCGCCTGTATTCTCGGAGATAAGTGACGCCGTCCTCGTTTCCAACTTGGTAGTCGATCGTCATCGGGATCCAGTAGTCCGGTTGACGAATCTGTGAATTCCGCGAGCCTTGCATGGCGCTGCTCGAGGACAAGCTCAACGCGACGCCTGCGACCGCACAAAGAGCAGTGACCAGAGACGGTATTAAGCGTTTCACCACACGGCACCTCCCAGCAGCTTCTAAGAGCGCATAACAAGACGTCGCCGCGCTCGCGATAAGAAATATCGCCTGTTGCGCTAGTGTCCCGGCCGCGTGATTCGCGGCATAACTGCCGGGCGGGGCATCCCCGCTGGCGGCGTTGCTCCTCGCTCAAATATGCTCAATATTCTCACTCGTCGCGCCTTGCCATCGGGGCGCCGCGCTCCGGCATTTACGCCACGTATCACGCGGCCGGGACACTAGATGGGCTCGTTCATCTCGCCTAGGATCGTGGCAAACGACGGATCCGAGCGCAGCGCGCGGAACTCCGGCCAATAGCGTGCATGGAGGATGAAGGCCGGCTCGCGCGCATCCCACGCACGTCGAGCCAGTGCCATCGCCTCTTCATGTTGCCCGGAAGCCTCAGCCGTGAGGAAAAGGTACGTCAGGGGGACATAGGCTCGCGAGGCGCGGTCCATCAGTTCGCGATGCAGCGCACTCGCCTCCGACCGCTTCCCCCACTGTCCGAAAACTCCCGCGAGGCTGGAGAGGGCGCGCGAGTGGCGCCCCGACATCCCTGCGGCAGTCTCGAGCGTGGACACCGCCTCTTCGAATCGTCCGGCCGTTCTGAGCGAGACACCGAGCGCCCAGCGCGCCACGAACGACTCGGGATTGTGTTGAACGGCCCGGCGGGCCTTCTCGATCGCTTCGTCCAGCCGGCCGGCTGTGCACAGACAGCATGCGAGAATCATCCCGGCGTACGAGGACAACGGATCGCTTTCGAGCGCGCGGCGGGCTTCTGCGATGCCCTGCTCGAGGTCCCCGCGGGCCCACTGCAAATAGAAGCACGCGTACCAGCTGCGGCCCAGCACGTAACTCGGCCTGAGCTCCAAGGCTCGCTCGAACTCCTGCTTCGCCATCGCACGGTTGTTTTCGAGCAGTAAGGTCGCGCACGCCAGCGCGGCGTGGCCTGCCGCGGAGGTGGGATCGAGCTCGATCGACCGTGTCGCGGCCCCGATCGCCTGCGGTTTCGACTCAGTGCCTGATATGGACCCTGTGATCGCCAGCCCGCTGCACGCGTCGGCCACGCCGGCCCAGGCGAGCGAATAGTTGGGATCGATCTCGACCGCCTTCCGGAATAAGTCGAGCGCGGCCGGAATGCTCGTGCCTCGCCGGCCGAGCAGCGCGTGGCCCTTCAAGTAGAGCTGGTACGCGTCGACGTTGGTCGTGCCCTGTTCGACCAGCCGATCCTCCTTGCCACCGGCCAGAGTCACCTGCAGTCGCTCGGCGATCGCCTTCGCGATCTCATCCTGGACGTCGAAGATGTCCTTCAGCTCACGGTCGTACCGCTCGGACCACAGTTGAAAGCCATCGGCCACGTCGCTCAGCTGCACGGTGATGCGCACGCGATCCCCGGCCCGCCTCAGGCTGCCGGCGAGCACCGTCGTCACGTTCAGCTTCTCGCCGATAGTCCGCAGATCCTCGCCCTTGCCCTTGAACGAGAACGCCGACGTGCGCGCGGCGACCCTCAAGCCTTTGAGCGGCGTGAGGGCGTTCAGGATCTCTTCAGCGATGCCGTCGCAGAACCAGTCCTGGTCCTTCGCGGCGCTCATGTCAGTGAAGGGCAACACCGCGATCGACGCCACGCGTTCCACCGGCCGCGGAGCGATGTGGGGCGCCGACGGCCTGAGCGCCCAAGCAGCCCCCGATTCCCACGCCCGGCGTTGCGCCTTCAATTCAGCCACGATCTCAGTCGCCGTCTGGATGCGGTCGCGCGGGTGCTTCTCGAGACACCGTTCGATGAGACGCGAGACGGCGTGAGGTATGTCAGGGCGCCGTTCCTCAATCGGCTGGGGGTGATCCTTCAGAATGGACGACATCAGCGCCGGCGACGAATCACCGCGAAACGGCCGCTCGCCCGTCGCCAGCTCGTACAGTATGACGCCGAGCGAGAAGAGGTCGGTGCGATGATCGAGCTGTTTGGCTTCGATCTGTTCGGGCGACATGTACGGCACCGTGCCGACGATGATTCCGGCCTGGGTGAGCCCGAGGTGGGTGACGTCGTCCTCCGGGCAGACGGGGTCGGGGTCAACCGCCCGCGCCAATCCGAGGTCGAGGACCTTCACACGGCCGTCGTCAGTCATCATCACGTTCGCGGGTTTCAAATCGCGGTGGATGATGTGCTTCCGATGGGCCGCCGACAGCGCGTCGGCCAGGGCGATTGCGATGTCGAATAACTGCGCCATCGAGACGGTGCCCCTGGGAGTCATCTGCTCCAGCGTGCAGCCGTCGACCAGCTCCATCGTCATGAAGTGGACACCGCCGGCCTCCTCGATGGAAAAGATCGCCGCGACGTTCGGATGATTTAGCGTCGCGAGCAGCTCGGCTTCGCGCTGAAATCGTGCGAGGCGATCGGGATCCTGCGCAAAGGCCGGCGGCAGGACCTTCAACGCGACGTCCCGCTTCAGCTTCGTGTCGAGTGCGCGATAAACCTCGCCCATTCCGCCCGTGCCGAGGGCGGACAGGATCTCGTACGGGCCGAGGCGCGCACCAGCGGACAGGGGCATGTGTTACTCAACTTGAACGACCGAACGGAGGCTGCGATGCTTCGCCACCAGCTCGGCCGACAGGAGCTTGCTCAAGTAGACCTTCGACTCCGCGTTGTCCCCGGGATGACGCTCGTATTTGACGACATCGAACTTCAGCTGGGTCAGCGTGCTCCGCATGCCGTAATAGCGGTTTTTCGTCTTGGCGACGACTTCGTGGAAGCCGCGCCCCACAGCCCACACTTCGGACTCTTCGGTGAGGGCGCGAAAGTGTCCTTGTCCTCGCCAATCCCGGCGCGTGGCGCCGAGCCATGAATAGAGCACACGCCGGCCATCAAAGCGAATGGTCCCTTTCAATCGATCGACGAGGTCACGCAGTTTGGGAATGGACTCGCTTGCGAACACTTCGTGGACGACCTTGTACGACACGGGCACCCGGATGCCGGGGTCGTCTGGCAGCGGCGCTTCGGCCATCAGCACCAGCGATTCGCGGCCACTGAGTCGATTGATGACCTCGGCAGCGGTCTTTCGACGTGGGAACTCGCCGAAAAACTCTTCGATGTATTGAATCTCGAGTGCGCCGGTTTCAACCGGATATTGCTTGATGAGGTATTCCACGCGACCCGTGAATTATAGTGGCGCACGATGAATCGTGAAGGAGCGACCGATGACGACGAAGCTGAACCCCGGCGCCGAGCAAGCCAGGCTGAAAGAGACGCGGGACGGCACTGCGGATTGGAAGAAGTGGGGTCCCTATCTAAGCGAGAGACAGTGGGGCACGGTCCGAGAGGACTACAGCGAAAACGGCAACGCGTGGGACTACTTTACCCATGACCAGGCCCGGTCGCGCGCTTACCGATGGGGCGAGGATGGTCTGGCCGGCGTGTCCGACGACCACCAGGTGCTGTGCTTCGCCGTCGCGCTGTGGAACGGCCGGGATCCGATCTTGAAGGAGCGGCTCTTCGGGCTGACCAACAGCGAGGGCAATCACGGCGAGGACGTCAAGGAGTATTACTTTTACCTCGACAGCACGCCGACGCACTCGTACATGAAATACCTCTACAAGTACCCACAGGCGGCCTACCCGTATGGGGACCTGATTGAAACCAACAGACGGCGTGACCGACAGACTCTGGAGTACGAGCTGCTCGACACGGGCATTTTCGATGCAGACCGCTACTTCGACGTGTTCGTCGAGTACGCCAAGGCTGGTCCGGAAGACTTGCTGATCAAAATCAGCGTGTCGAATCGCGGACCCGAGGCGGCGGCCCTGCACGTGCTGCCGACGCTCTGGTTTCGCAACACCTGGTCGTGGGCAGCCGGTGGCCCCAGACCCGTGCTCGAGCGGCGGGAGCATCCTGACGCCGGCGTGATTGCCGCGCATCATGTCGATGCGCTGTTCCAGGAGACACTCCAAGACTATTACCTCTACTGTGAGGGCGAGCCAGCGCTGTTGTTCACCGAGAACGAGACGAACAACGCACGGCTCTTTGGCGGAAACAACGCCTCGCCATACGTCAAGGACGGCATCAACGACTGCCTGGTGCACGGAAAAATGGATGCCGTCAACCCTGCCGGCCGCGGGACCAAAGTATCAGCGCAATATCCGATCACGGTCGGCGCAGGTGACACGCGAACGGTGCGACTACGGTTGACGCGGGCCGCTCCCGGACAGGTGGGCAGACCGTTTCAGCAGTTCGATGACGTCCTCGGCGAACGTCTGCGAGAGGCTGATGATTTCTATCACGGCATTACCCCGCCCGCCGTGAGAGCCGACCCGGATCGCGCGCGCGTGATGCGTCAGGCGCTGGCCGGCATGCTCTGGACCAAGCAGTACTTCCATTACGACCTCGCCACCTGGCTGAAGGAACATCACGTGGGACCCGGCTCACCGGCCGCGCTCCGCCAACGCGTCCGCAACGCCGATTGGTTCCACATGCTGAACGACGACATCATCTCCATGCCCGACAAGTGGGAGTACCCGTGGTATGCCGCCTGGGATCTCGCCTTCCACATGTTGCCCCTCGCCATGGTCGATTCGGATTTCGTCAAGACGCAGTTGGACCTCATGCTGCGGAACGACTATCTCCATCCGAACGGGCAGATGCCAGCCTACGAATGGAATTTCAGCGATGTCAATCCCCCCGTGCACGCCTTTGCCACGATGCAGGTCTTTCTGCACGACAAGGAGGCCAACCAGGGGAAGGGGGACTACGCGTTCCTGGCCTATGCCTTCGCGAAGCTCCTCGTGAACTTCACGTGGTGGGTCAATCGGAAAGACCGGTACGGCAACAACGTGTTCGAGGGGGGCTTTCTCGGACTCGACAACATCGGCGTGTTCGACAGGAGCGCTCCGCTCCCCACCGGCGGGAGCCTGGAGCAGGCCGATGGCACCGCCTGGATGGCATTCTTCAGTCAGCAGATGATGCGCATCGCGATCGAGCTGTCGTTGTACAACGCCGCCTACGAGGAGTTCGTCACCAAGTTCTTCGAGCACACGATGTGGATTGCATCGGCGATGGACCGAGTCGGCGAGAACCACGATGAGATGTGGGACGAGGAAGACGGATTCTTCTACGACGTGCTGCGTCTGCCCGACGGCTCCGCCACGCGGCTGAAGGTCCGATCCATGGTGGGCTTGCTGCCGCTGGCAGCGGTCTCGGTCTTCGAAGAAGACATCCTCGACCGGCTGCCCACGTTCGCCAAGAACGCCAGGTTGTTCCTCCAGCGCAACCCGGAGCTGGCCGTGAACCTTCACATGCCGGCGACGCCCGGCGTCGCAGGCCGCCGCCTGATCTCGACGGTGAACGAGACGAAGCTGCGCCGCATCCTGGCGCGGATGCTCGACGAGCAGGAGTTCTTCAGCCCGCACGGCATCCGGGCGTTGTCGCGCTACCACCTGGAGCATCCGTATGTGTTCCATCACCGCGGCCAGGAGTTCCGAGTCTCGTACCTGCCCGGCGACTCGGACAGCGGCATGTTCGGCGGCAACTCCAACTGGCGGGGGCCCGTGTGGATGCCCGTCAACCTGATGCTTTATTCGTCTCTCCTGCGCCTGGCCGCCTATTACGGCGACGCGTTCACCGTCGAGTGCCCGACCGGCTCCGGCAGGCAGATGCCGCTGTTCGACGTGGCGCACGAGTTAGCCGGAAGGCTGACTGGCACGTTCCTGCGTGACAGCGCCGGACGGCGGCCAGTCTATGGCGGCACCGAGAAGTTCCAGACCGATCCGCACTGGCGTGACCACCTCCTGTTCTACGAGTACTTCCATGGCGACAACGGGGCCGGCATCGGCGCCAGCCACCAGACCGGATGGACGGGCGCTATTGCGCGCATCATCCAGCTCGATGGCTCGGTGACGAAGGAGACACTGTACAGGCCCGGGGCCCAAGAGCGATTGATGAGGAGCGACGCGGGCGAGACCGAGGCGGTTTAGGGGGCTAAGCCCCCAAGTCCTCGAGCTGAGTCGCCAGAAACCGGCGTTCGGGCGCCGATCGCACCAGGGCGAGCGCGTCGCGGTAGTAGGCGGCAGCGCGATCGGTCTCACCGGCTTCCCGCCACAGCTCGGCGAGGACCGCCGGCAGCAGATGATACGTGGCGAGCGCGGGATGCGCGGCGACCTGCTCGATCTGGGCGATCGCTGCGCGTGGCCCGTCGACGCGCGAGCGCGCAATCGCAGCGTTGAGGACGTACGATCGGAGATCCGGTCAGCGCGCTCAGGGCCGTGTAGCACTCCAGGATTCTCGGCCAGTCGGTCTCCTGCCAGTTACGAGCGACCGCATGACACGCCGCGATCTCGGCCTCGAGATGGTACTGCGACACGTCCTCACCCGACGCGGCGCGGTCGAGCGCCTCCAGCCCGTCGCGCAGGAGCACGCCATCCCACTTGGTGCGATCCTGGTCGCGTATCAGAAAGAGATCGCCCTCAGAACTGACCCGCGCCGCGAATCGCGCCACGTGCAAGAGGATGAGGGCGCGAAGGGCCCAAGCGCGTGGAGTGGAGGTTGCGGGATGACTGGTGACGAGGGCCGTCAGACGAACGGCTTCGCCAGCGATGTCCTCGCGAAGCAGTGTATCGCCGGCCGTGGCGGCGTACCCTTCGTTGAACATCAGATACAGGCTTTCGAGAACCGAGTCGAGTCGGATCGCCAACTCCTCGGCACTCGGGGTGCCGAATGCCACGTCGTGATCCCGCAACACGCGTTTGGCTCGAACCAGTCGCTGCTGGATGGCGCTTTCGTGGGCTAGAAAGGCACGTGCGATCTCACCGACCCCGAACCCACCCACGAGCTTCAGGGTCAACGCCACCCTGGACTCGCGAGGGATCGCCGGATGGCAGGTGAGAAACATCATGCCGAGTTGGTCGTCATCGAGCGGCGGCATCTCGCCTTCCAGCAGCGCCTCCGCGGGCACGGCGGACGCCCGCTCTTGGTACGATTCGCGGACCACAACCTCTTTGTCGGCGACGACTCGCTGATGGCGCAAGCGGTCCAAGGCACGATTGCGGGCCACTCGAAACAGCCAGGCCGCCGGGTCGTCCGGAACGCCGCGAAAGGGCCACTGCTGAAGGGCCGTCAGCATGGCGTCCTGAACCGCTTCTTCGGCGAGTGCGAGGTGCCTGCCCCCCAGCGCGCGGGTCAGCGTCGCAACCATCTGTGATGCCTGCTGGCGAAAGAGGTGCTCGATGAGGGAATCGATCGACATGGGGGGCGCCTAACTGCAAGTCCGTACCAGTCACGTACGGGCCACAGAGTCACCGAGACACAGAGATTACTTCCAACTCTGTGGCTCTGTGATCTCTGTGGCTTGCACGTGAACAGACCTGCCGCCTAACCCGTTGGCTGAACCTCCCGAATCTCGATGCTGCCAAAATCGAGATGCGGGCAGTCCTGGCACAACCTCACAACCTCGTCATAGTCTTTCGCTTCGAGCACGAACAACCCGCCAATCACCTCTCGCGCTTCGGCGTACGGCCCGTCGGTCACGGTCGACGACCCTGGCTTGCCTCGCATGGTGCGCCCCTGACCGTCCACGAGTTTGTGTCCCTCGACCTTCCGTCCGCCACTCTGGACCCGCTGTCGCCACGCGATGTAACGCTGGATGATCGCCTGCATGTCGGCGGGGCTCATGTCGGGCGGGAACGAGCTGGATTCGTGCAGTAGCAAAACGTAGTTGGGCATGTCAGACCTCGTATGGTGAGCGCATCAGGTCGCGCCTCAACCGGTATGACGATCGAGTCCGCGCGGATTCGACATGACACGGCGCGCAGAAGGCCATCGCTACAAGTGACAAGCCACGGAGCCTTTCAGGCGCACAGAACGAACATCAATTTCATTTCTCCGAACTCTACTTTGAACTCTGAACTCGTAACGTGTAACTCAACGCGGCCGCTAATACTCCATGCCCTTCACATTCCCGTCATCGTCCACGTCCAGCTTCTGCGCCTGGGGCGTCTTCCCGAGGCCCGGCATCAACATCATGCTGCCGGCGATAGCGACCACGAACCCGGCGCCAGCCGACAGCGAGGCGTCGGTAATGTCGAGGGTCCAACCCGACGGGGCACCCATCAGCTTGGGATCGTCGCTAAACGAATACTGAGTCTTCGCAATGCACACGGGGAGCTTGCCGTAGCCGAGGTTGTTGAACTGCTGAAGCCGGGTTTTCGCCGCTGGTTTGATCGAGACGCCTTCGGCGCCGTATACCTTCGTTGCGATCTCCAAGATCTTGTTTTCAAGTGGCAGTGCGACATCGTAAAGGGACTTCACCTCTTTGGGGTTGGACGCTGACGCGGCAGTCACGACCCGGTCCGCAAGGTCGGTCATCCCATCACCGCCCTTCGCGTAGCCTTCGGAAATCGCCGCCTCTGCACCGAGCGACAGGCAGTACGCTCGCACGCGCTCGAGGTCTTCCTCAGAGTCGCTGGAGAACCGGTTGAGCGCAACGACTACAGGAACACCCCATCGACCAAGGTTGGCGAGGTGACGCTGCAAGTTGGGAAAGCCGCGCTCGACAGGACCCGTACCGTCGACCGATCCGCCCTGTGCCCGCAACGCTTTCAGTGTCACGATCACCACGGCCACCGACGGGACGTGACCGCTCATTGGCATCACGATATCGAAGAACTTCTCGGCCCCCAGGTCCGCAGCAAACCCGGTTTCGTTGACGACGAAGTCGGCCAGGTGAAGTCCCATGCGTTGAGCGAGCACGCTGCTGGTGCCGTGAGCGATGTTGGCGAACGGGCCGCAGTGAACGATCGCCGGTGCGCCCTCGGTGGTCTGCACCAGATTGGGCAACAACGCATCGTTCAGCAGGACCATCATCGGCCCGACCGCCTTCAGGTCCGCTGCGCGCACTGCCTTCCCTGCGGTCGTGAATCCAATGACAATCTCGCCCAATCGGCGACGGAGATCGGACCGACTCTCGGACAGCGCCAGAATCGCCATGATTTCCGACGCTGCCGTAATGACGAATCCAGTCTCGCGCGCAGGGCCGTTAGTCCGGCCACCAAGCCCGGTCGCAATCTGGCGCAGGGAGCGATCGTTCATGTCCATGGCCCGTGGCCACAGTATTTCCTTCGGGTCGAGACCGAGCTCGTTGCCGAAATGGAAGTTGGTGTCGATGAGCGCCGCGAGAAGGTTGTGGGCCGACGTGATGGCGTGAAAGTCGCCGTTGAAGTGCAAATTGATTTTGTCGAGTGGGTGCAGTGACGCCTTCCCTCCGCCAGTTGCGCCGCCCTTCTGACCGAACACGGGTCCGAGGGAAGGCTCACGCAGCGCGGCCACGGCCGTGTGTCCACGTTTCACGAGTCCCTGGGTCAGCCCAATGGTGGTGACGGTCTTCCCTTCACCGCTGCTGGTCGGCGTGATGGCGGTGATCAGCACGAGCTTGCCACGTGGCTTCTCGAAGTGATCGAACAGGTCGAGGCGAATCTTGGCCGTAAACTTTCCATACGGTTCGAGGACGCTCTCGGGTATGCCCAGGCGCTCTGCAACCGTGGTGATAGGTAGAGGCGACACAGGTCCGGCATTGTAGCCGACGGGTCATTCGAACCTTTTTCGCGCGCCTGACGTCCTATTACCAAGATTCTCTAGGTATTGATGGTCGAGGTATCTCATCAACCGGAGGGCTCACGACCATGCCGCGAAACCCGGCCGATTTCCTGCCCGGAACACTCGAATCGCTCATCCTGAAGACGCTCACGCGGGGCGCGATGCACGGCTATGGCGTCGCCCGGTGGATCGAGGACGTCACCGATCAGGCCCTGTCCGTCGAAGAGGGCTCGTTGTATCCCGCCCTCTATCGCATGGAAAAACGTGGGTGGATCGATGCGGAGTGGGGCATTTCCGAGCTCGGCCGCCGCGCCAAGTTCTACCGCCTGACCCGCAAAGGACGTCAACAGTTGGCCAGCGACACCGAGGCGTGGGCCACCTTCGCACAAGCCGTCAACAAGGTTCTGGTGACGTCATGAAGATCCGGCAACGACTACGCTCGCTGCTTTGGCGCGTTCCGGTTGAGGTCGAGGTCCGCGACGAGCTCGCGCATCACATCGATCTGCGGACCCAGGAGCTCATCGATCGCGGGATGGATTCCGACACCGCGCATCGGGAGGCCGTCCGCCGCTTCGGAAACGTCGATCGCATGCACTCGCAACTCACCGCGATCGGCCACCGGCGCGATCGGGCCATTGCTCGACGCGAATGGGTTGACGAACTGAGGCAGGACGTCGTCTTTACGTTGCGTCAGTGCCGGCTCCATCCCGGCTTTACCGCAGCGGCGGTGCTCACGCTGGCGCTCGGAATCGGCGCCACGACAGCCATTTTCAGCGTCGTGAACGCCGTCGTCCTGCGGCCCTACCCGTTCGATCAACCGGAGCGCGTCCTTCTGGTCTACACCAACTGGCGTGGCCAGAGGGGCAGCGTGTCCGGTGGGAACTACAACTACATCCGGAACCAGGTCACGACGTTGGATCACCTCGCGGCTGGCTTTTACGGCAGCTTCAACCTGTCAGACGAGGGCACACCCGAGCGAATCCTGGGGATGCGCACGACGGCCAACTTCGACGATGTGTTCGGTGTGCCGCCGTTGCATGGCCGGTTCTATCAAGAGACCGAGGATGTGCCCGGCCGAGAGCAAGTGGTCGTCTTGACGTCACAGTTCTGGGAGCGACGCTTCGGCGGCGATCCGAACATTGTTGGCCGGTCGATTCGATTGAACGGGCTGCCCTACCAGGTCGTTGGGATCATGCCTCCCTCATTCGATGCGTTCGCCGATACGGCAGAGCTTCTCGTCCCCGCGGCGTTCACCGCCGAGCGCCTGGCGATGTTTGACGAGCACTTTCTGGACCTGTACGGGCGGCGCCGCGCCGACGTGACTCTCGCGCAAGTCAACGAAGAGCTCGCCCGAGTCGGCCGTAATCTCTCGCGAGACCATCCCAAGTTCAACGTCGAGCGCGAGATCGCGGCGCAGCTGTTGTCGGATTTCGTGATCGGCGACTTCCGGACACGACTCTTTGTGCTCCTGGCGGCGGTTGCGCTGGTTCTGCTCATCGCGTGCGCCAATGTCGCCAACCTGCTGTTGGCGCGGCTCGCGGCGCGATCACGCGAGCTGGCCATTCGCGCGGCCATCGGTGCCGGTCGCGCCCGCATCGTTCGCCAGGTGCTGACGGAAAGCCTGGTGCTCGCCGGCATCGGCGGCCTCGCCGGCGTGCTGCTCGCATGGTGGCTGTTACCGATTCTGGTGGCGAACGCCCCGACGGGTGTTCCCCGCCTGGAAACCGCGACGCTCGATCTCACGGTGGTCCTTGCGGCCGTTGGAATGGTGCTGGGAAGCGCGGCACTCGTCGGACTGCTACCCGCGCTGCAGACCGTGCGCGGGCGCGAGCTTCGCGACGAGCTGGGCGATGGCAAAGGCGCCACGAGCGGAACCGTGCGACCGTGGGTCCGCCAAACGCTCATCGCATCTCAGGCAGCGCTCGTGCTGATCGTGCTGGCCGGCGCCGCACTGCTCGTGCGAAGCGGCATCAATCTTCAGGCAGTGCCGATTGGATTCGATACGTCGGGAGTGCTCAGCGCGCGGGTTGCGCTGCCGGCCGCGCAGTATGGCAGCCCGCTCCAGGCCCGCACGGCGTTCCTGACCATCCTCGAGCGGTTGTCGGCGGCGCCCGGCGTCGAAGTCGCTGCCCTCGACTCGCAGCCTCCACTGCTCGGGAGCGGAAGTTCGAATGGTTTGATCCCCGAAGGACGGCCGCTCGACATGTCGAGCATCATCAACAGCCAATCGCACTTTGTGACGCCCGACTACTTCCGCGCGCTCCGTATCCCGTTGAAGGCGGGAAGAACGTTCACACCGCAGGACGTCCGCAGCGCCCCGCTGGTCATGGTGATCAACGAAACGCTCGCACGCGAAGCATTCGAAGGACAGGACCCAATCGGCAAGCGGATCACGTGCTGCGAGAGCGGGCCCGACGGTCCGATGTGGAAAACCGTCGTGGGTGTCGTCGCTGATGTGCGATCTCGCGGTCCGGCGCAACCGCCGCGTCCGGAGTTCTATCTGCCCATCATGCAGATTCCCGACGTGGCGTGGACGTGGATCGGTCGCACGATGAACGTGATGGCTCGGAGTTCTGGCGGCGATCCGTCGCTGCTCACTGGCGGACTGCGTCAAGCCGTCCGCGATCTCGATCCGACGTTGCCGGTTTACGCCATTCGAACGATGGACGAAGGGCTTCGGCAGACGGTGGCGCAAGCGACGTTCAACATGATGTTGATGACGGTGCTTGGGATCACCGGACTGGTCCTGGCTGGTCTGGGAATCTACAGCGTGATCGCGTGGCTCGTTGCCCAGCGCACCAAAGAAATCGGTCTCCGCATGGCGCTCGGCGCGTCAGCTGGCGACGTTGTCCGGCAGGTCGCGGTCCATGGCCTCAAGCCGGTGACATTTGGGCTGATCGTCGGGCTGTTCGCAGCGCTGCTGACCGGCCGACTGCTCCAGGGCCAACTGTTTGAAGTCAGCGCACGAGATCCGATCGCGCTGGGAGCGGTGGTGGTGCTGATGCTGGTCGTGGCGGTGCTCGCTGGAGTCATTCCCGCGGCTCGCGCCGCGCGGATCGACCCAGCGCGGGTACTTCATTGATCGATTGGGTGATTAGCGTCCAGTAATCACCCCCTGCACCCGAAGCCAGTGTTCGTCCCATCGTTCGGCCGGATTGGCGGCCAACCAGGCGCGTGACGCCGCGAACTTGGGCACCGAGCTCAGGTCGCCGGCGGCGAGCGCGAGCAGGACTGCCGAGAGCTCGCCGGGATCTCGAAAGGTCACCCCTTCTCGCCCCGGCGTAATGGCCTCACTCAGCACGGGTGCGTAGTCATACGCGCAAACCGGCACCGCGACGCCTCGAAAGTCGGACAGCTTCATCGGCAGGTCGAGACCAGACGACGACTGATGCAGGCACAGGCCGGCATCGGCCATGCCGACGAGCACGGGGTAGTCGTTGGGTTCGAACCAGGCCGTGCGGACGGCAAGGCGTTTGAAGTTGCGTCGACTGAGTCGTCGCTCGAAGTCGGTCTTCAGCTGTCCCCGGCCTGTTAGCAGCACGGCGAGGTCGGGCGATTGCCCATCGCTCGCGCCGTGCGCCGCAATTCTCGCCCGCTCGGCACGCTCGAGTGCTTCGAGCAGCAGGTCGAAGTCCTCGTCGGGAGTCCAACTTGTCGGGCACACGACGAGGGGGATGCGGCGCGGGCCGAGATGATGATCGTGCGCCAGCCGCTGCCACAACTCGTTGCTGACTTCGAGCGGAGATTTCGCGAGAAACGAGGCCGGGCGATCGGAAAGGACGGTGGCGTCGATCTTCCACTCGCGGTGCAGCCAGTCAGCCAACGCCTTGGAAACGGCTAGATGGCCATCCGCACGCCGTCCCCAGCGACGCTCGCTGCGGGCCAAGGCACGAACCGCCCGATGATGCTCGCCCAGTGGCACCGCGAGGATCGTGTGCGACAGGTTGTGCCAATCGACCACGAGCCGCGCGCCTCGCATCCGCGAAACCAGCCACGACACCGCGAGCGTGGGCGTGGATGGCGGGTTCTGAACAAGAATGACGTCGGGTTTGGGCAACCGCATGAGCGTGGCGAGCAGCCGGCTGGCCTGCATCGACGCGCGCGCGGCCGACATCCAGACGAACCGTCGTGGACCACGAGAATGGCGCGACGCAAACGCCCGATCGCCCAGGCGATGGGACCTCAGGCGCGACTCCCTGGTGAGCGCCGTGTGAAGGGGCGCCCCTTCGAGCCCCACGAGATCCACCTCGCTTCCGTTGACGGCGAGCGCAAGCGCGTGGTACTGCATTCGGGGACTGCGTCCGAGATCTCCGAGCACGACGACTGCAGTTCGCATGACCGTTTATCTAGCCCTGATCCTCGCCGGCAGCGTCTTCGCCCTGCTGCTGACACCTGTCGTGACACGAACGTCCGAGGCGCTCGGGCTTGTAGACGCGCCAGGCGGACGGAAGGTTCATTCGACGTCCGTTCCTCGAGTGGGTGGCGTCGCAATCGTCCTGGCGGCGGCCGCGGCCTTGAGCCCTCTGATCCTGGCTGGCCCCAGGCTCGGCGTGGTGACGCCGCCGTTTGCGCCTTTGACGTCCATCCTTCTCGGAACCCTCCTGGTCTTCGCGGTGGGCCTCATCGACGACTTCCGGCCGGTCCGGGCGCGGCTCAAGATCGTCGTGCAGATAGCTGCAGCCCTGCTGGTCATGACGTCGGGGTTGCTCATCGAACGTTTGACGGTCGTCGGGCATACTTGGCAGCTTGGCGTGTTGAGCTGGCCAGTGACGCTCGCCTGGATTGTCGGACTGACCAATGCCTTCAACCTGATTGACGGTATAGACGGTCTGGCGGCCGGAATCGCTGTCATCGCCGGAGCGACCTGTGCCGCAATCCTTGTCGGCCGCGGACACGTCGCCGAAGCGATGCTGCTCTGCGCTCTAGTGGGGGCGGCGCTCGGCTTTCTCGCCTTCAACTTCGCGCCCGCCTCCATTTTCCTCGGCGATGGGGGCAGCCTGGTCTTCGGCTTCGTGTTGGCGACGACGGCGATTACTGGGTGGCAGAAGGGGGCCACGGCCCTGGCGGCGGGCGTGCCGATCTTGATCTTCGCGCTGCCGTTGGCCGACACACTGAGCGCCCTCGTTCGCCGCACACGGCGCCCGTCCTCACCGGGCCGAAGCGCGCTCGTCGGAGTGCTCTGGCAAATCACGGAGCCGGATCGGCAGCACATTCACCATCGCCTCGTCGCCCTGGGATGGTCGACTCGGAACACGGTGCTGGTGTTGTACGGTGTCACGCTCGTGCTATCACTTGTTGCCCTCATGACTGCGCGATTCGATTGATATGCGGCGGGTATTGCTGGTGCAGCCATCGCTGCAACCGCCGGGTGGCGGCAACGGCGTCGCGGCGTGGATGCTGCAGGCATTGGCGGCTGACCATCACGTCACTGTCCTCTCGTGGCGACCAGTCGACGTGGAGTCGATCAATCGGTTCTTTGGAACGGCGCTTCGCCCATCGGACTTCGACTCGATCGTGGTTCCACGGCAGTGGTCTGTACGTCCCGGACCACCTCCCGGTCCCGGCGGCGCTGATTCGCTCCGGCCTGCTGATGCGATTTACCCGGCGCCTGATCGATCGATTCGACGTGCTCGTGGGGGTGCACAACGAAACCGATTACGGGCGTCGTGGCATTCAATATGTCCATTATCCGAGCTACCTCCGGCCGCGGCCGGCCGTGGACCTGCGGTGGTATCACCATCCGAAGTGGGTGCTCTCCACCTACTACTCAATCGCGGATCGCCTTGCCGACTTCTCGGTCGAGCGGATGAAGTCGAACGTGACGCTCGCCAACTCGGACTGGACGGCTGGCCTCTTGCGGCAGTCGCTTGGCATCACCGCTCGAACCCTGTATCCACCTGTCGTCGGACTCGAGGGTGAAGCCCCATGGAACGAGCGGCGGGCGGCGTTCCTTGCGATCGGGCGAATCTCGCCTGAGAAGGAGTACGAACGCCTCATCCGTATCCTGGCCAAGGTTCGAGAATCCAACCCGGATGTCACGCTGACCATCCTCGGAACGTGGGATCGCCACGTGCGGCGCTACTACGAGAAGCTGCGACGCCTGGCAGCAGAGGCCGGACCGTGGGTTGAGTTTCGACATGACCTTTCGCGCGACGCCGTGAACAGCCTGATGGCGCGAACGCGCTACGGCATCCACGGCATGCGTGAAGAGCATTTCGGCATGGCGCCAGCAGAGATGGTTCGGGCCGGCATGGTCGTATGGGTCCCGAACGGTGGCGGACAGGTGGAGATTGTCGGAAATGATCCACAGCTCGTGTACGGGTCCGACCAGCAGGCGATCGATCAGATCGTGCGAGTGCTCGGCAACTCAGACGAACAGCGACGCTTGCGAGACGCCTTGCGCCAGCGAGGACAGCGATTCAGCACCGAGCGCTTCGTGACGGAAGTACAGGAAGTGGTCGCGGCCTTTCGTGAGTAGTGGCATGTATCGGTTGAGTCAGTATCGCGCGTCGGAACTTCCGGCTAAAGCCGGAAGCCACGAGTGACAAGTAAGCCACGAGTGACAAGTAATCGTCGCGTGGCTTCCAAGTACTCTCGCGTGGCTTCCAAATAATCTCGCGTGGCTTCCGCCTTCAGGCGGAAGTCAAGGTGCGACACGTCTACCGCATGGGCGCCATTGTCCTGAACACCGGATTTCCAAGCAGCTCGTTGTAGGTGCCGGTCGCGGCGACGCGACCCTGTTGCAGCAGGATCAGGCGGTCGCAGTTCTCGACGGTCGAGAGGCGATGGGCAATCACGATCAAGGTGCGTGTGCCATGGAGTGATGCAATCGCCGAAGTCACCTCACGCTCGGTTTGATTGTCGAGTGCCGCAGTCGCTTCGTCGAACACCAGCACCGGCGGATTGGCATAGAGAGCACGCGCAATGGCGACTCGCTGCCGTTGCCCGCCGGAAAGCCGCGTGCCATGCTCCCCGAGCGGCGTGTCGAGTCCTTGCGGCAGTTGGCGAACGACCTCGTCGAGTTGGGCCAGGGACACGGCCTTGGCCAGGCGCTGCTCGTCGATCGATGAGTCTGTCAGTCCAAACGCAATGTTGCGGCGCACGGTATCGTCGAGCACGTAGGGATCCTGGGGCACGTAGCCGACGAGCCGCTGCCATCCTCGCTCTCGACCCGCCAGATTGGAACCATCGACCAGCACGTGCCCGCTCGTCGGCCTCAGGAGCCCGAGCAGGATATCGACGAGCGTCGACTTTCCAGACCCGGTCTCTCCCACAATCCCCAACGACTCACCCATCCGCACCGTCATGTTGACGTGGCTGAGTGCCGGTGGTGCGCCATCCTCGTACGAGAACGTCACGTCATCGCACGCCAAAGACTCCGTGAACTCGACGACCGGTTCGGGGACGCCGGCGCGCGGCCCGGGTGCTCGCAAAGCGTTGAAGTTGGCGATTGCACCAGCGATGAAGGCGCGCGCCTCGCGCGCGTACCCCGCATTGAGCATGATTCGATTCACCGATGGCACGACCCGGAAGCCAACGTAGGCAAACAGCGCCAGGATGGCAACGGTGTCGCTACCGGATGCGCCGCGCATGGTCACGAGCAACACAATTCCGAGCATCGACACGATGAGGACCGTTTCGATCCCGAGCCTGAGCGCATGAGCAAACATCGACCGCCGCTGCTTCACACGTGCCAGTGCGCGGCGTGTCGAACGCAGGCGAGCTTCGAAAAACGCCTCGCGCCCTGCAATCTTCACCTCCTTGACAGCTCCCAGACTCTGCTGCAGAACGTGCAGCTGCCGCTCCTCGAGCGCCTTCTGCTCCGCACCGGCACGGGTCCACACGCGCCGGGTCGTGATCAGTGGAATGGCAGCGACCGCGAGGACAACGGCGACGGCGATGAGCGTTCGGGCAGGCGCGGTCAGGACGAGCACGGCGGCGAGCGCGGCGATGGTCGCGACCTCTGTCGTGATGTTCAGGAGCGACGCGAGGAACAACTGATAGGCCACATCGATCGATCGCGCGATCTCCTGGATGAGCTGCGAGGAGCGTCGCTTCAGGTGGAACGGATACTCGGCGGCGAGGAAGCGCGAGAACAGTCGATCCGCGGCTCGTGTGGTCGACGCCGCAATCGTCGACTCCTTGACCCATTCGGCCCAGGAGACGTAGAGCCCTCGCAGCACGTAAAACAGCGCCACACCCGTGGTGATCGCCGCCAGCACGGCGGTGGGGTTGTCGGTGGGCCACGCCTGCCAGATCTGCGACGCAATGGGGGTGGTGCGGACGCGGTGCGGCTCGACGACCAGCCGCAAGAGGCCGAAGACGGCAATGGCGGCAACGGCTTCGAGCACGGCCGCCACGCCCAAGATGGGGACCAGCAGCGCCCAGCGGAAACGCAGACGGCCGTCGATCCAGCTCAAGACCGCGCGCAGGTCGTTTACCACGCCATTAAAATACAGCCATGACGCAGCGTCGCCTTCTCAGCATCTCACTGGTCGCGTGGGCCGTCTTCGCCGGGGGCGTCGTCTGCGCCCAGGACAACGCCGCCGACACCAAGCGCCTCATCGAAGCCCTCGGTCTGGTGCCCGGAAGCGTGGTGGCGGAGGTTGGCGCCGGCAATGGGGACCTGACGATTGCTCTGGCCCAACACGTGGGCGCCTCGGGCCGCGTGTTGACCAGCGAACTCGGAGCGGAGCGCGTACAGCGGCTCCGAGCGGCGGTCGAAAAGAGTGGCGCCTCCAACGTTCAGGTCATCGAAGGTCACGAAACCAAAGCCAACCTGCCGGATGGCTGTTGCGACGCCCTCTTCATGCGCAATGTTTACCATCACTTTGGCGATCCGCCGGCGATGCACGCGAGCTTCATTCGCGCGCTGAAGCCGGGGGGCCGCATCGCGATTATCGATTTTGCGCCGCGAAAGGGCGACACGGCAGCTCCTGGTAAACGGGGTGAAGACCCCAGTCACGGCGTGAGCGACTCCGTCGTTGCTCAGGAATTGAAAGCCGCGGGTTTCAACGTCGTTTCGGAGCATGTGGGATCACTGCCGGAAAGGCCAGAGCCGGACAGTGCGAAGCGCTGGTTCATGGTCGTCGCGGAGAAGCCGAAACCCTGACATTCCTAGTCAGCCTTCAAGATCTGAGTGCTTTCCTCGTCACGCGGCGAGGCCGTTGGCGTGCCGACACCGACTTGATAATCAGCGTCCCTTTCTTCTTCGTGGGAATCGGCGGGGCGGCAATCGACAGCGCCTCTTTCATCAGTTCCTTCACGGCCGGCTGATCGAGATCGTCCGCCGACTTCAACACGATGTGACGCACCTGTCGGCCGCTTCCTCGCAGAATGCGGGTCGGGTCCGCGAGCTGGACACCCTCGAAGAAGAACAGACTGACCCAGCGGGGGAATACCGCGATCGAAAAGACTGCCTCGGAGCTCTTCTCGGACGGCCCGAAGCCGATCGCCAGCGCATTGTAGTTGTCGTAGACCATCTGCGTCGCGCCCGGCAGGCGTTGCGCCATCTTGCGAACCGCTGCGCGAGCGACGGCGGCGACGGCTGGGTCGAACTTGGCGATGAAGGTCGCGAGTTGACGCTCTGCGGACAGTCGAAGGGTCATTGGATCGCGGCTTGAACGAGCGCCTTGAACTTCTGCCGAATGCCGTCGGGATTGGCGGGCGAACTCTGGGTCATCAGAATGGTGACCATCCGCCTGGCCGGATCGTTCCAGAAGATCGTGCCCGCGGTGCCATCCCAGCCGTACTCGCCCCACAGAGTCGACGCAGGCTCCATGACCACGTTGACGTTGGCGAGTCCCCAGCCCATCGACCCACCGCGCGCTTTGAGGACAGGCTCTGACAGACCGTTCGCGGTCATGCGTTCGACCGTCTCTGGCTTCAACACGCGTGCGCCATCGAGCTCGCCCCTGTTGAGGAGCATCTGACTGAAGCGAAGATAATCCGGCACGGTCGAGACGAGGCCCACGGCGCCTTCGAGCAAAGCCGGCCGCTCGGTGAACGGCACCGTTTCAAGCTCGGTCGCCGCCAGACCACCGGTCTGGTCGGGCGTGTAAACGGTCGCCAGCCGTGCGCGACGATCGGCGCCGACAGTAAAGACCGTGTCGACCATCTTCAACGGCCGGAAGACTCGTTCGTCGAGAAACGTGTCGAACGACTTGCCCGACCAGACCTCCACGAGACGCCCGAGCACGGTCGTTGCCTCGCTGTAGCGGAATCGCGTCCCGGGGTCTTCCATCAGCGGCGTTCGCACGATGTTCTCGATGAACTTCGTCATCGGCATCGCGCGCGACCGAACCTGCGCGGTGCGATACAGCTCAGATGTTCGGTGACTGAGGCCTGAGGTGTGCAGCAGGAGATCCTCGATGGTGATGCCGCGCGTTGGCGGCCGTGGAACCGCGCCGGGAGAACTGACGACCCGAACCTGACTGAACTCGGGGATGTACTTCGAGACCGGATCATCGAGCCGGAAGCGCCCCTCTTCGAACAGCATCATGGCCGCAACTGCCGTAATCGGCTTGGTCATCGAGTAGATCCGGAACAACGACCGATCGCTCATCGGCGCACGCGACGCGAGATCCTGCACGCCGACTGCTTCGAGGTACGCGAGCTTGCCGTCTCGGGCGACGGCGGCCGCGGCACCGGCGATCTTTCCCTCGGCGACGAACTGGTTGAGGAGGCCCGTGGCTTCGCGCAATCGTTCCGCGGAGAGCCCTGCGACCGCCGTCACCGAGCGCGCGAGACTCGCGCCGCCAACAGTCGCCGTCAACACGTATTCGTTCCGGATGATGCGGGGACCCTGCTCTTCCGGAAGAACTTCCGTCCGAACACGCAGGGTCGAGCCGTCGCGCGTGTAGATCCGTTCGATCCGGGCCTGCTTGGCGTTGTCGGTGCCGGTACGTCCAAGCCGCATCTCCGTGCTGCCCCGCCCGGGGCTGCGGCGCGTGGACACGACGCGCCAGTCTTCCTTACCGAAGCGCACCGTGTCGGCCGGACCAACGGATACGACCGTCGGCTCTCCTGCGGTCGGGGCGCCGTTCGGATCGACGGACGAGAGTTGGTAGCGCAACTCTTCGCCTACGCGTGCGACATCGAGCGTGGCCTTGATCGTGTTGCGCGACTTGTTGTCACGTTGATCGAGGTAGGTGAGCGTGCCCTGCCAAGTCCCGACGAGAAAGTCGAGTGCATTTGCGGACAGCGGCGCGGGCGTTTGGGGCTGGGCGTTTGGGCCGCCGCGCCGCACAACGTCCATCCCAAGAGGACGATGAGGCAAGAAAGCCGGAGAGCCATGGGCGAGAGGGATCATACCCTTGGCGATGGTTCTACACGCCGGTTCTCTCCGATGGTTCTTAAATGACGGTTCTACACGCTGGTTCTCTCCGATGGTTCTCGCACGAAGGTTCTCCACGACGGTTCTTCGCCGCGCGTCGTTTGCGCGAGAACCTCTGTGGAGAACCTTCGTGAAGAACCTTCGTGAAGAACCCGTGAAGCTATGATCCGTTGAGTCCAGGAGGAACCATGAAGTTTGCGCGCATGCTGCTGGTCGTCATGGCGGTGTCGGCCACGGCATTCGTCCCCATGCTCGGCCAGGAGCAGGAGACCTCAGGAAACCGCACTCCAGAAGGGCTTGTCCTGAAGACGAGCGAGACGATCGAATTCACGACCGACGAGGCGACCTGGGCCTCCCTCGATGTATCGCCTGACGGACGCACGATCCTCTTCGAGGTCCTGGGCGATCTCTACACGCTCCCTATAGACGGCGGGCAGGCAACCCGGATCATGGGCGGCTTGTCGTTCGAGAGCCAGCCCACCTATGCGCCCGACGGCAAGACCATCGCCTTCCTCACCGATCGGACAGGCGTCGAGAATCTCTGGATTGCCGATGCCGACGGATCGAATCCCCGCGCGCTCAGCAAAGACACGCGCACCAACGACCGTCCGCAGATCATGCTGTCGCCCGCCTGGACTCCCGACGGCGAATACATCGTCGTGTCGAAGTCGCGACCACCAGAGCCGGGGACCTTTGGCCTCTTCATGTATCACCGCGACGGGGGCACCGGCGTTCGGATTGGTCCGGCGCCGCCACCGCAGCCGGGACCCGATGCTCAGGGACCGCCGCCGCCGCCACCGACAAACAAGATGGGAGCGGTCGTCTCGCCCGACGGCCGCTTCATCTATTACACGCAGCGCAATGGCGGCTTCACGTACAACGCGCAATTCCCGCTCTGGCAGGTCTATCGACACGACCGTGAAACCGGCGACGCTTCCCAGATCACCAACGCGCGCGGTTCTGCCCTGCGGCCGGCAATTTCGCCCGATGGCAAGTGGCTCGTCTACGCCACGCGTCACAAGACTCAAACGGGCCTTCGTGTCCGCAACCTCGACACCGGCGCAGAGCGATGGCTCGCCTATCCGGTGACGAGGGACGATCAGGAATCACGCGCGACCCGTGACACGCTTCCGCGTTACGACTTCATGCCCGATGGCAACTCGCTCGTCGTGCCGGTCGGCGGCAAGATTCATCGCATCGATGTCGCCAGCGGTGAATCGCGTGTGATCCCGTTCTCTGTGAACGTCCGAGCGGAAGTCGCACCGCGCGTGTACACGCCCGTGCGGATGGAGGACGGCCCGAGCGTCCGCGCCCGCCTCATCAGGTGGCCTACCGTCTCACCGGATGGCAAGCGCCTCGTGTTCGGCGCGATGAATCGCCTCTACATCATGGATTTGCCGTCCGGCACGCCGCGGTTGCTAACGTCGAGCACTTCAGGCACCCCCGGCACCCCAAGCACTCAAGCCATCAGCACCCCAGGCACCTCCGGCACCCAAGGCACCACAGGCACCTTAAGTGAAGGCGAATTCATGCCGACGTGGTCGCCGGATGGTCAGTCGATCGCTTACGTGACATGGACGACGTCGGGCGGTCACATCAAGCGCGTACCCGCGGCCGGTGGTGCCCCTCAGACGTTGACTACGGCCGAAGGCTACTACCTCGATCCCGTGTACACACCCGACGGCAGCCGCATCGTCTTCATCCGCGGAGCGGCGGCGGATCAGCTCTACTCGATCCTGCTCGACTCGCCAGCACCAGACGACGAGCCTGACGCGCCGGGAGAGATCTCGGGCGTGAATCCGCCCAATACCCTCGAACTGCGCTCGATGCCATCAACCGGCGGCGAGACGACGTTCATTGCCTCGTCGCAGGGCGGACGGTCCCCGCACTTCGTGCGGAACGATTCGAAGCGGGTTTACCTGGCAGGAAACCGTGGTCTCCAGTCGATCACAATGGATGGATTCGACCGACGCACGCACTTCCGTGTGACCGGCATCGGCCCCGGAAACAATCCGCCCACCGCGAGCGAAATTCGCATATCGCCGGACGGAACTCGCGCGTTCGTCAGCCTGCAGGATCGCCATTTTCTCGTCAGCGTTCCGATGGCTGGTCGCGAAACGGTCGACGTTCGCATCACCGGTCGCGGCGACGACGCCGCAGTGCCGGTCAAGCGCATGTCGGCCGAAGGCGGCCACTATCTCCAGTGGGCAGCCGACGGTAAGACGGTCACCTGGGCGTGGGGCGCGCAGTTCTTCCAGCAACCCGTCGATGCCAACGAACCGCAGAAAACCGAGGTCGTCGTCGAGTTGCCGCGCACCAGGGCGAAAGGCTCGGTGCTCCTGTCTGGCGCGCGAATCATCACGATGAAAGGCGACGAAGTGCTGCCCGCCGGTGACGTCCTCGTGACCGATAACCGGATCGTAGGCGTCGGCAAACGAGGAAGCCTCAAAGCGCCGGCCGGCACGCGCACGATCAATGTCTCGGGCAAAACGATCATGCCCGGGCTGGTCGATGCACACTCGCACATGTGGGCGCCACGCGGCCTTCATCAGACGGAGGTCTGGCAGTACCTGGCCAACCTCGCCTACGGCGTCACGACGACGCGCGACCCGCAGACGTCAACCCCTGATGTCTTCGCGTATGCCGACATGGTAGACGCCGGCATGATGCCAGGCCCACGCGTTTACGCCACGGGGCCGGGAGTGTTCTCCGGGTCCGGCATCGACAGCCGCGAGGCTGCGTTCAACTTCATCAAGCGCTATCGGGACGCGTATCGAACCAACACCATCAAGCAATATGTCGCCGGCGACCGCCTCGTCCGCCAGTGGATCATCGAGGCGTGCAAAGAGTACGGGATTACCGCGACCATCGAAGGCTCACTCGACCTCAAGCTGAACCTGACGCAGATGGCCGACGGCTATTCCGGGCAGGAGCACAGCCTCCCGATCATGCCGCTCTACAAAGATGTCGTGGAGTTCGTGGCGCGCACGAAGACGTTTTACACTCCGACCATTCTCGTCGCGTATGGTGCACCCTGGAGCGAGAATTTCTACTTCCAAAGCGAGAACGTGGTTGCGGATCAGAAGTTGAAGCGCTGGGTGCCGTGGGAGTTGCTCGACAACATGGTGCGGCGACGCGCGCAGTGGTTCCTTCCGGAGGAATATGGTCACGCGGCGATCGCCAAAGGGGTGGCCGACATCGTCCGCGCCGGCGGCAAAGCCGGTCTCGGCAGTCACGGGCAGTTGCAGGGGCTCGGCGCGCACTGGGAGACGTGGAACCTGCAGTCGGGCGGTTTGACGCCGCACGAAACGCTCAGGGTGGTCACGCTCTTCGGAGCGGAAGCCATCGGCCTGCAGCAGGATGTGGGGTCGCTCGAAACGGGCAAGATGGCGGACTTGATCGTGCTCGATCGCAACCCGCTCGAGAACATCAAGAACACGAATTCGATCCGCTACGTCATGAAGAACGGCGAGCTCTACGAGGGCGACACGCTCAACATGATCTGGCCGGAGCAGAAACCGCTGCCGAAACAGTTCTGGTGGGACACGGAACCGAAGGGGCCTGCGCGGCCCACGACCACCCAACAGTGATCAGCGATCAGTGATCAGTGATCAGTGATCGGTGATCGGTGATCAGTGGCCGGTGGCCGGTTGCCGGTGGCCGGCAGGACTGACATGCGGTAATCGTGGCCTCCGCCTTCAGAGCTTGTGAATAAATCGATCGCGTGGCTTCCGGCTTCAGACCCTATGTAGGGGAAACGATGGGTCGGCTGTATGTTGAATCTCTTTGGAGAGCTAACTCGAAAGGAGTTCGACATGACGAGCACAACCCATCGGCCTGAGTGGTACTGCGGCGCTGTATATGGCGGTCGAACTGAGCGCACGAGAGTGGTGGTTGACGATGGCGGCGACGCCAGGCGGGACGCGGCACCGCGCGCGGGTGGCCCCTGGGGATCGGGGGGCGGTGACGCGAGCGGTCGCGGCCGCGCAGCGACGGTGCGGCCTGCCGGCGACGGCGCCCGTGCGAAGTTGCTACGAAGCGGGCCGCGATGGATTCTGGCCGCATCGGTTCTTGACGACCCTCGGCCTCACGAATCTGGTGGTCGACTCCTCCAGCATCGAAGTGTCGCGCCGGGCGCGGCGCGCGAAGACGGACCGCCTGGATGGGCAGGCGTTGCTGCGGATGTTACAGCGGTACTGGGGCGGCGAGCGCGAGCTCTGGCAGGTGGTGCACGTGCCGACGCCGACGGTGGAAGACGCCCGCCATGCGAGTCGGCTGGTGACGACGCTGCAAGCGGATCGGACGCGCGCGCGCAATCGGATTCACAGTCTGCTGGCGTTGCACGGCGTGCGCCTCCCGATCGACGGACGGTTTGCGGCCCGCCTCGAGGCGGCGCGAGATTGGCAGGGCGACCCCTTGCCGCCCGGCGTGGTGGCGCGGGTGCGGACCACGTGGCAGCTGCTGCAAGCCCTCGACGCCGTCCACCGCGGTCTCCGGCGGACGGAGCGCGCCCAGGTGCAGGCGGCGGCGCCGGGCGCCGCCGCGACGGCGCACCGGCTCGTGCAGCTGCGCGGCCTGGCGGCCCGCAGCGCGACGGTCCTCGCGCAGGAGTTGTTCACGCGCACACTCCGCAATCGGCGCCAGGTCGGCGCCTTGAGTGGGCTGGTCTCGGTCCCGTATCGCAGCGGCCAGCGGGCGCTGGATCAAGGGCTGGCGCGGAGCGGGGTGCCCGCCGTGCGTCGCATCGCGGTCGAGATCGCGTGGGCGTGGCGACGCTATCAACCCACCAGTGCGCTGACGCGCTGGTATCACGTCCGCTTTGGGAGTGGCAGCCCTGCGACCCGGCGCGTGGGCATCGTCGCGCTCGCGCGGCGCCTGTTGATCGCACTCTGGCGCTACGTTGACACGGGCGTGGTGCCGGAGGGCGCGCAGCTCAAAGCGTAACGGTACCGGCGATGGAGGTGCCGCGTGAGACGTTGCCCGTTGTTCCGGTCGGGTCCGCGCGGCGGCCCGGGCTTCAGAGGGGGCACGTCGAACGGTTTCGCCCTGCGCCACGCGCGCATACAGGATCAGGTGCTCGGCGGTGCCGACACGCATAGAAGCTCGTGCGAGCGATCGGCTCGCCGATGAATGAAACCGCACGCGGAGTGGAAGACCGAGACGTCACCTCCGCAGACCTCCTGGCTGGTTGAGCGGTCTGCTCCGGTGACGTCTGTTGAAGCGCAGGGACTTGACATCAGTCCGGCTCATAGAAGCCGGAAGATCAATGCCCGCGCCCAACTTCCGCCTGGAAGGCGGAAGCCACGAGAGGATAAATTCACAGGCTCTTCAGGCGGAAGTAGCGATCGGCCTGCCGGCGGCCGGTT
The DNA here is from genome assembly GCA_963802675.1 of uncultured Acidobacteriota bacterium. Taxonomy (GTDB): domain Bacteria; phylum Acidobacteriota; class Vicinamibacteria; order Vicinamibacterales; family UBA2999; genus JACCSI01. The sequence continues at coordinate 445,697 of CAWDJL010000006.1, read as the reverse complement.
GCCGGCACTTCCACCCTTAGATCTGCGCGAAAGCGTTGCGGTTGCATGAAACCGCTGAACCGCGAAACTACTCTTGTGAAGATCGAGTATCTTGCCGACCACGCTGACGCCATTCCAACACTTGCTCAATGGCACCACGATGAATGGCAAGCGGTCACTCCACATCTCACGGTCGCGGACCGGATCGCGGGGTTTCGGGCCCGGATGCGGCGGTTGGAAGTGCCAACCGGCTTCGTGGCCCTGATCGATAGAGTCGTCGCAGGAATGGCCTGCCTGGTTGCGCACGACATGGAGAGGCGTCCAGAGCTGTCACCGTGGCTGGCAACGGTGCTGGTCGCACCCCAGTACCGTGGCCGAGGCATTGGGTCGGCGCTCTCGCAGCGCGTCGTTGCGGAAGGGCGTGCCCTCGCTTTTCCGAGGATGTATCTCGTTACGTTCGACAAGGCGAGCTTTTACGCACGACTCGGGTGGCACAACCTGGAGCAGACGGAATACCTCGGGCTTCCCGCGACGATCATGGTTCACGCGCTTCTACGTAAGGCAGTCCGACGCTAATCGACGCCGCGCCGGGAAAGACTGCGCAATTCTTGCCCCAGGTAATTCTTCCGAAACTCAGGTATTGACCGGATTCCAACGAGTCTCAGCCGGGTGTTACCTTGAGCTTGGCCCGGATGAGGCAGCCTCCCCCCATGCACCCGTCGACGCATCGCAACCTGTTCACCTTGCTCTGTATTCCCGCCATGCTCATCGGTCTTGCGGTCGCGATGGACGCCCGCGAGCCAGCGAGCCTACACGCGCTCCAGGAGCTGGTGAACAGCCTAAAGGCACAGCTCGGCATTGACGCGACCGTCTCCGCCGCAATCGTGCCTACCAACCCACTGCTCGTATCCGTGCAGCGTGTCGACGGCCGCCCGGCCACGTTTCAGTTGGCGTTTGAGGAGCGATTTCTGACTGGGTTGGACGAGGACGACCTCAAGGCGATCATCGCCCACGAGCTCGGTCACGTCTGGATCTTCACGCACCATCCGTATCTCCAGACCGAGCGTCTTGCCAACACGGTCGCGATGCGTGCCGTGCCGCGCGAAAGCCTCGAACGGGTCTACAGTAAACTATGGGAACGCGACGGAACCAAACGGGACCTGGCGCGCTTCCTTGGCCCACAGTAGACGTCAACGCGCTCGCCGCCCCACTGAGCCGCCGAAGGCCTCGCGACGTAGTTCAGGTATCTTGCTCATGACTACCTTCGCACTGGTCGTCTTTCTCGCTGCTTTACACGCGGAGACACAAGAGACGAGACGCGTGCCTGCGGACTCGGTCGAGATCGGCGCGCGTGGGTGCCTGAAGGGCCGCGTCTTCACCGCGACGCCGCGGCCAGAGGACGAGGGCGTGATACTCGGACCCGATGTGACCGGTCGCAACTTTCGCGTCTCAGGGCCCAAGGCCGTTTTGGATCAGGTGAGGAAGTACAACGGGAACCTGGTCGAGGTCATAGGACTCGTCAAGAAATCCGACGTCGCCAGATCAGGCCCGGGCAGCGGGTCAGGCGTCACGATGACCGCGCCGCGGACAGACCCGACGAGCATGAGCGCCGGCACCATGCCTACGGGCGGCCTTCCCGTTATGGACCTGACGTCGGTCCGCTACCTGTCAGACGCCTGTCCAATCAAGTAGTGCCGGCGCCGCTTTCGCGGCACGTCCACCACTTCGCCGCCACCACGCGTTCACGTCGTGATTTGCTTCCAGTTCTTCACCAGATACTCCGCCGTGCGCCACGCCAGCGCCTGAACCGTCAGCGTGGGGTTACGCGCGCCGCTCGTCCCCATCACCGACCCGCCGAGAACGCCGAGGTTGGGCACTTCGTGCGAGAACCCCCAGCGATTGACGACGTTGGTCTCGGGATTGTCGCCCATTCGCGTGCCGCCATAGGCGTGCGTACTCGGCCCCATCGTCCCAAGCCCGCCTCGCTGGATCTCGATGGCGCCAGCCGCCAGGTACCACTGCTCCACCTTGTCCTGGACGAACGACGAGATGCTTCGCTCGTTGTCCTTGTAGTCGGCCGTGATGCGGCACACCGGAAAACCCAGCGGGTCCTTCACCTCGGGATCGAGATCGAGGTAGTTGTCTTCGTACGGCAACGTGGTTTTCTGCAAGTACGCCGTGTTGGTACGATCGGCGTTCTCCTTGATGAACGCCTTCCACTGCGATCCCCAGCCCGGCGTACGGCCGAACGTGTTCATGTTCGCCGCGGCGATCGGACGCCGATCAGAGTAGATCCACAGGTTGCCACCACCGATGAAATCGAGGCTCGCGTGGTCGAAATTGTCGTCCGCGAAATCGTCGACGGCAACACCTTGCGCGGGCAGGCCGTACCAATTGTTGACGTTCCAGGGGAACAGCGCCGTCACACCACCGCCTTGGGCATGGCTGAAGTAGTGCCGCCCAACCTGGCCATGATTGTTCGACAGGCCACTAGGAAATGCTTTTGATTTCGACAGCAGCAACAAGCGGCTGTTTTCGTAGGTGTAGCCGGCCAGCAGCACCGCCTTCGCGGGCTGCACGAATTCTTGTCCATCAGTGACGTAGGTCACTCCCGTCACACGGCCCTGCGCATCAGCGTCGATGGAGATCACGTGGGCGCGGGTCACGACCTTGAATCGTCCGGTTCGCTGCGCTCGGGGAATCGTCGTGATGTTCGGCCCGTTCTTGGCATCGACGTGGCAGCCACCCTTGTTGCAGAAGCCGTGATACATGCACGCCGAGCGATTCTGATATCGACGCGAGTTGATCGCGGCCGGCCCTGGGAAAGGATGCCAGCGCAGCGAGCGCGCCGCGTCGGACATTCGATCCAGGAACCCGGTGCTGCGCAGCGGCGGCATCGGATATTCGCGGCGACGTGCTCCTTCGAACTTGTTCCCGCGCGGATCGATTGTCCCCTTGACGTTCCCCGCCCGCCCGGACACCCCGATCTCGTACTCAACCTTGTCGTAGTAGGGCTCGAGCTCCTCGAGTCCAAACGGCCAATCCTCGACCGTCGAGCCCTTCGGAATTCGAGTGGCGCCATACCGTCGTGTGGTTTCGGTGACGACCTTGAAGTCCCAGGGGTTGAGCCGCCAGCTCTGAGCCCAGTAGTGAAGCGTCGTCCCGCCCACCGCGTTCATCATCGGGTGGCTCGCGCCTCTCGTCGGCGGCGACGAAGCGTTGACACGATGCGTGGGCACTTCACGATTGCACTTCTGGACAGCCTGCGGCCAGTCGCGCACGTTGTTGCGAATTTCGTCGGGGGCGAAGTCACGACGCGTCAGCCACGTGCCCGCTTCGAGGCCGATGACGTCGATTCCGGCTTCGGCGATTGGCAACGCGGCGACACCACCGGCTGCGCCCAACCCAATGATCACGACTTCCGTCGGCGGCAGTCTAGACATCTTCTAAGGCCACTTCGTGGCGATTGAAACACGGATTCGGCAGGCCTTAGAAGATGTCTCGCCCCGCGGAGCGGGGCAAAGAAATACTGCCACTAGCGAAGCGGAGCCGCTCGGGTGCTCATGGGCGGTGCCAGGCGAAGCTTCGCTAGTCGCCACGGCTTGGGCCCTCCGTCGTCTGCGCGCGAGCTGTGGCCTTGGTGAACATACTGTGGTCGTACGCGGACTGATGCGTCGGCGTCAGCGTGATGCCAAACCGCTGATCGTCAGCCGACACAACCGTTCGGACTCCCGGGTAACCCAAGAGATCCCAGCCAATGAAATTGGCATTGCCGCCGTAGTACGGATCGCCGAACGTCCCTTGCAGCGTGTGCGTTCGCATCATCGCGAAGAAGGCCGCGGAACTTCCCGCAAAGCCAGCTCCAGATCCCGTGGCCGCACCGGTCTCGACATCGATGAGGACCGAGTCCTGATCGATGGGCGATAACGCCGTAAACGGCGCCGCTCGCGACAATCGCGAATAGCGATCGAGGGCGGCCAACCCCACCCGATACGCTTCTCGCGACCCGGCCAGGGCGCCAGCGAGCGCCCGGTCGATGTAGCGAGCTGCCTGTGCCTCAGTGGCGCCCGGACCATTCGTGTCCGTCGGAATGAGACGTGCGACGACGGCATCCAGCAGATCGGCTTCGGCTGCCGTCAGAGCCTGCAGCGGCTCGCGCGTGCGTACGGCCGCTTGAATTGGCTCAGCACCAGGAACTCTCGTTTCCCAGGCGACACTCACCCATCCAACCAGCTTCAGCCAGTCGCGGCGTGTGAGCACCGTTCGTTACTCCTGTGGCGGCGGCGTTCGTTCGTACGTCGCGACAAGCTGCCCTTGACCGACGATGTGCCCCTTCATCGCTTCGAGCAGCTGCGTCTTGTTGAGTCCCGGTTGGACGTCGAGCGCGGTATCCAGTGCGTAGACGATGAAGTGGTACTTGTGGACGACACCTGGCTTGGGCGGCGCAGGTCCGCGCCAGATCGGACGCCGGAATCCCGAGATCCCCTGAATGGTTCCGGTGAGCTCCGTCGGCATTGGCGTGGCCGCATCGATGGGAAGGCCTTCGGGTAACCCGGTCGCGGTCGGTGGAATTTTGTAGAGCACCCAGTGCACAAACGGCTGCGGCGTGGGGGCGACCGGATCTTCGCAGATGAGCGCCAGCTCCTTGGTGCTCGCGGGGAGGTTGCTCCACGAGATCGGCGGCGAGACGTTCTTGCCGTCCGCCGTGTAGTCCTTGGGCATCGGTTGCCCGTCCTTGAGAACGGAGCTGGTGACCGTAATCTTCTGAGGCTCAGCCTGCATCGCCATGACACCTAGGACTGTGGCGTTGAGCACTGTTATGGCTACCACTATCGCTCGTCTCATCCATTCCTCCTATCGATCTGCTTCAACGCGCGTTATTCATGGCACTTGAACCTTCAGCTCCGCCGCATAGAGTCGGGTGCGGTCCGCGTCTCGCGCTCCCCATTTGAGCAGAACTGCAAGGTCCTTTTCCAACGTTCCCCGGAATGCCTGATTGCCGTTGACAGTGACCGTCACCGGCTGCGTGAAATCGATCGCGTCCGGAGACAGGAGCAAGGTGAACTGCCTGACGCCCCGGCTCGTGGCGACGAACGAATTGCCGCTGCGGGAGATATCGACGCGACCCGACGGACGTTTGTGTTCGAAGACGTCAACGGTTTCGAAACTCGCATCGCTGGAGCCGGACCCGAGGCGATCGATGAGCAACCAATCGGCTCGATTGAAGCGATCGGTCTGTTCGGTTTCCCACGACACTTTCTCCGGATATGCCGGACGCGGCCTTTGCTTCACGAACTGCTCGAAGAGGCCTCGCTCGAACTGCCACCAACTGGTGTCGTGCCCGGCCGTTGCCTGCGGTCTGAACACCAGTGAGACGCCCAGCGACTTGAAGACCTCGACGTGTGTCGCAACGTGTTCGGCGGGATACAGTGGATCGCGCCCGCCGTTGACAATGTAGAAAGGCCGGTTGACGAGATTGTTCGCGTACAGCTCTCCGTCGACCCGAAGAGACGGGTTGCCAAGCACCTTGATGCTGCCGTTGAGCGGCAGGAACGCGGACCACACCGTGGGGTCGCGCATGGCCATATAGTAGATTCCCGTCCCGCCGTCAGAGATCCCAGTCAGATAAATGCGTGATTCGTCCACGTGGTAGCGGCGCTTGAGGCGATCGACCACGCGCAGGATGTTGTCCACCTGGTGCGCGTGCCACCACGCCGCGTCGCTGGAGCCGCTTGGGAACACATAGATCTGCGGCTCGCCGGGAATCCGATTCTCTTGTCGACGCCGCGACAGGTTGGGTGCACCACCTCCACCGCCAGAGGGCTCATCGCCTTCGAGGTTTCCTCCTCCAGCGATGGTGGCCTGCGACCGGCGCATCACGCCGCCGTGGAGCTGAACCCGCAGTGACCACGCGCGGCTGGGCGTGTATTCGGCCGGCACGTCGACCACGTTTTCGAAGAGGACTCCCGCCCCTGCCGGAAAGCGCATCGAAAACGCCCCGGTCTGCTCTTTGCCATACGTCCGGCCCGCCTTGAGTCGCCCGTAGACCGCGTCGAAATCCGCACCAGCCTTGATGATTCGTTCCGCAGCACGTTCCGCGCCCCGGCTATCGTCAGCTTTCCAGAAATCGACAAAGGCTCGATCAAGGGCCGATGGTTGCTGGGCCGTGATCGGCGAGAGGCTCAGACAGAAAAGTAACCCGACAAGATAAACACGAAGTCTGAATGGATCACGGACACGCCTCAGAGGCTCAGAGGCACAGACCAACAGTTGTGGTGCCGAAATCTTTTTGATCCATTCAACTCTGTGCCTCTGTGTCTCTGAGGCTTGTTTCGTGTGACGTCTCATTGCTCGTCCTCACGAAGTTGCGGTAACTCACCTTCAAGAAATCTCCCCAGCTCGCTCGGCGAAAACTGCAACCCGACATAGAACGGCCCGAACTCGGCGAACTTTGCGCTCGCCTCGTCGAACCGCATCTCGTAAATCAGCTTCTTGAACGTCACCGGGTCGTCCGCAAACAGATCGACACCCCATTCCCAGTCGTCGAAGCCGATCGATCCCGAGATGATCTGCGTGACCCGTTCGGAGTACTCGCGGCCTACTTTACCGTGCTCCAGCATCATCTCGGCGCGGCGCTCGAAGGGCTCCATGTACCAGTTCGCGACCTCGCCGCGGCGCTTGTTCATCGGGTAGAAACAGACGTGACGAGTCGGCGGAATCGGGCCGAAGAGGCGACTCGACACCCGCTGGCGCTGCCGCTCCATTTCCGCCTCGAACGCGTCGTTGTAGGCGTCGGTATCGTGAACCAGGCCTTGCTCCGCCAACTGGCGGTGCAGTTTTGCCGTCATTTCGTACATCCCAAGCTCGACGATCGAGACGTACGAAGCCGTGGGCTCGAGGTACGCGTGCAGCTTGGTGCGCGACCACGCCAGTTGGGTGCGTCCCAGCTCGTCGAATGATCGCCGAAAGGCAATCACCATCAGGTCGCCCTTATGACCCAGCAGCTGCACCAGGGTCGTCGCGCCCTCGGACGACTCGGACAGCGTGTCTCGAAGAGCCCGACACGCTTCAATCGCCATCTGCTCGCGATCACTGGGATGCGACTGCCCAAGGCGCCCCCAATCGACGCGGTACATCAGGTGCAGGACACTCCAGCCTTCATGCGTCTCGGGAACGAACGGGTTGTGCACCTTGCGATTTTAGTGCGCCCACGGTCTACGGCCTACGGCCTACGGTCTACGGTTAGAGAACTTGCCGAGGACCGTGGACCGTGGGCCGAGGACCGTGGGCCGTAAGCCGCGTGGGAAGCCGTGGACCGTGGACCGCAGACCGCTAAGGCATCGTCTTGATCTTCGCGAGCAGCTCGGCCCGAGGATACCAGCGACCCCGCACCATGGTGCCGGTCTGCCTCGCGAAGTTGGCCACATCGGTCAGCGGATTGGCGTCGACCAGCACCAGGTCGGCGATCTTGCCGACCTCGACACCTCCAGCCTCCTTCTCCCGATTGAAGAAGCGCGCGACGTTCCGCGAGCCGGTCACATAAACCTGGTACGGCGTCAGCCCCGACCTCACCATCGCACCCATCTCGTTGTGGATCGAGAAGCCCGGCACCGAGAACGTCTGGATCGCGTCGGACCCCATCGCGATGTCGACCCCAGCATCGTGCAGGGCCTTGAGCAACTTGCGACGCTCGGCCATGAATCGTTCGTTCGTTTCCTTGCTGAAGCCCGGCTGCGTGGTGAAACTTTGGCGTTGTTTGACCCAGCCGTCCACGATCTGCGTCGGGATGTACTCCACACCCGGAGAGGCGCGCATCTGATCTGGCGTGGCGGGGCTCATGAAGATCTCGAGCAGGCCCTGCGTCGGCACGATCCACACACCGGCCTTTTTCGTCTCAGCCACCGCCCGCTTGAGTCGCTCCGGATCCAGCTGAGGTGTGAGATTGGCGCCGAAGAACCCGGCGTCCTTGAGATCGACGGGCGCGCCCGGTCGCACGGCATATTCGAAGTACCCGTCAATGTGATCGATTGAGTGATACTTCGCGGACAACGCGCGCTCCAGCCCAACGTCGGCGGGCACGTGACCCGAGAACCGAATCCCGAGCTTGTTGGCCGTCGCCGCCATGGCATCGAACGCCGCCCGCGGGACTCCAGGGTGCACCTTGAGCAGGTCGTACCCCGCGGCCTTCTGGTCCTGCACCATCTTGGTCGCAACCTCGGGCGAGGTTGCGGTGTTGCCATTGAAACTCGGGCCAGAGGTGTAGATCGTCGGACCCAGCAGCTCACCCTTTGCGACCGCGGCTCTCAGCGGCAAGTGCCGCGGATCGCCGAGCATCCCGCGAATCGTCGTGACGCCATTGGCCACGAACAGCGCGAGGACGCGATGCATCAGCTCATCGGGTGCTTTCCCACCAGGAATGTGCGCGTGCATCTCGGCCATGCCAGGCATCAGAAACTTGCCGCGGCCATCGATGCGGGTCGCACCGTCTGGCACTGTGGTGTCGGCGCTGCGACCCATCGCGACGATGCGATCACCACGGACGACGACGGTTTGATCGCTCAGCGAGCGATCGCGATCCATCGGTATGACCGTGACGTTGGTGAACGCGATAGCTGGTGGCGTCTGCGTCGCCGGCTGGGCCGTCAGCGCAACAATCGCGACGAAGAGAACGAGGGCAACTCTCGACATGTGCGAAGTCTACTCTTGGACGTGCGTTCGGGACGAGTAACGGGACAGACCTATCGTTCATCAGTTGTCGATGCCGCCCATTCGCTCCGCAAACCGGGTATCGGCACCCCAACGCGCAAAGTCCGCGCGTCGGGGACCCCGCCCCGCACGCCGGTAAAACGCTGCTCCGGCGTCTCGTCCCTGTCCGAACGCGTGGGGACCCCCATCCCCACGCGGATACTCGCCTGCGCAGCGTTTTACGTGATCGTGACGGCGCGCTCCACACGGTTTGCTCCCGCGAACGGGCGACATCGATTCTGATGAGCGGCAACGGTTGATGCCGATCCCAGTCGCGGCGTGCTGACGGTGCTGTGATGCGACGCCGTGTGGAGACGGCCGATTCAGACCGCTGTCCGCGCGAGAAGGCTCTGGGGACCCGCGAGCAGGGGTCCCCGGCGCTCCACAAGCCATGCGCTGGGGCTCGCGTCACCCGGCCCGCGGCAGCCCTCGCAGCGCGGACCGGCCGTCGGAACCCGGCGTCGCAGCGCAGCATCGTTAGCACGGCCGCGATTGCGACCAGGCACGCTACGCCTCTAACAAAGCGAGAAACTCGGCCAACGCCATCGCCGTCGCACCCCACACTTTCTCGCCGTCAATCGCGAAATAGGGCCACTCCATCTCGTAGCTCTTGCCCTCGTGCTCGCGAATCCGCATCTCGCGCTTGACGATCGACGGATCGCGAAGGACGTCGAGCGGGACCTCGAGAATGCGCGCGACCTCCCAGTCATCGATGTGAAACGCCGGACGCTCGTCGACAATCCCGATCACTGGATGCAGCGCGAAGCCGCTGACTGGAATGTGAAGCGGCGTCAACTGACCGAGCACCCGCACGGCGGCTGGGACGAGCCCGATCTCCTCGCTGGCTTCGCGCAGCGCCGCCGTCTCGAACGATTCGCTGGGATCAACCGACCCGCCCGGAAACGAAACCTGGCCGCTGTGCTTGCTCAAGCCCGATCCGCGCACCGTCAGCAGCACATGCGCCGCGCGAGCGCCCGATCCATCGGCGTGCGGATACACCAGGAGAAGGGCAGCGCCATCGCGCAGCCCTTCCGGCATGCGATAGGGATCCCAACCGACCCGCGGCCGGGGCGCAAGTCGTAGTTGCGCCTCGACACCTGGCAGCGGTCGGCCGAGCGCCTCGAGAAGGCGCGTCTCAATCTCCTGCAGCACCAACGCTATTGATTATCGTTCGTGGTGCCCGCATCCAAACGTCCCAGCTGCGCGGCGGTGACCGCCGTGGACGGCCCGTGAAACATCCCGTTGAACAGCAGCTTGAACGTCGCTCGCGGCTGCGTTCGGAAATCGATCTGGCTCGCGTAGGTCACCACGTATCCCTTTCCAACGCGGAACGAAACCACGTTGGCCTGATCCTTCAGATATTCCTCACCAAGCAGCCAACCGCTTTGAAGGATGTTCTGTCGCGGATACCGCGCGGCGACTTGTGATTCGATCCCGAATCCCGGCCGCAGGCGGTACGCCTGATCGCTTTCGAAGAAGATTGGCCACGCAGCCGGCATGCCCCACGCCACGGGATGGTTCGGATCGAACTCGTTCTGCAGCAGCGACCCCGGGCAATAGAACAGATTCTCAGGCTCCGCGACCCGATCACGAAGCACCTGCATCAGTTGCGCCGGGCTGCTGAAGGCATCGCGCAGCGCGCGGTCGACGGCATTCGGCGTCGCGGACTCCTTGGCGGCGGCCGTTTGAGCGCCAGGTCCAAAGCGGGGCGGCGCTTCGGGCAGCGCCTTTTCGATCGGCAGATCGAGCAATTCGCGTGCGGTCTCAACCGCCGTACCAATCGCGAGCAGCGTGCCGCCGTTCTCCACGAACGACTTGAGACGCCCCCATCCTTCCTCACCGACACCGGCTGCCCACGCCCACTCCGCCGGGTCGTTGCGCTTCTGATCGAGGCCAGACACGATGCGCTGCTTCGATGTGCCCGAGGGGAGGAGGATCACATCGGTACTTGGCCGACAGATCCTGGAAGTCCTGGGCGGCAACCACACGGTGATTGATCCCGTACTGCTCGAGCATCCACATCAGCCAGCCGCCCGGCATGTTGTTGGCGCCGCGATAGAGACCCACTCGCGTGTTGGGCTTCAGCCTGAAGCCATCAACTGCTGGCGTCCGATCGGCCGCGTGCACGGCAATCCCCAGTTGTTTGGTCGCAGTCTCGAGGATCCTCTGGGCGGCGGGAATCGGCGGCACCACAAACGTCCCCGGGGCGTAGGTTTGACCTCCCGATTCAAAACCTTTGGCGGTTCGGAAGGTCGGGACGTTGGCCTTCTGAAGCTCCGCGACGACTTTGAACGTCCCATACGACTCGGGACCGATCAAATAGGCACCCTTCGCACGCGCCGGCGCGGGTGCGGCGACTGGTGCCACGCTCTTGAGCAACTCGAGCTGCGCCTCGAACGGACCGTCGATCGGATCGACCGTGACGCCCATCAGCATCCACAGCGTGTGCCCGGTGACGTCGTAGGGCGGCTCTGGCGGTCCACCCGGGAACAGCCGCAGGTCTGGATACACCTGTTTCTCGAGCATCGTCTTTGCAAACGCGCCGTATGGCTGCGCGGTCTTGATCACCCACGAACCCGCGGCGTACTCCTTGCCGTTCGCGAAGAACGAGGTCGTCGCGCGATGGATTTCCACCTCGCCAAACTTCAGGATCTCGAGCATCTCGTAGGCAGCAAAGGGGTCGCGTTGGGTGGCCGGAACAACGAAGGCGAACGGACCCTGGTCGTAGTTCACCCAATCGCGGTGCACCCGATAGAAGTTGTAAAGCCATTCGCGGCCATACTTCGCGACGTGCGAGATGCCGGAGAGCGCCGCCGTCACGCCGTAATCAACCTGCTGCCCCAGCGTCCACGTGTCCTTCGAGTAGGGGACGGGGAAATTCCAGCGGGGCTCCTGCGGGCCTATCGGTCGGCCCTTCTGCGGATTGACAAACGGATCGGCCAGGCTGCCGCTCGCGATCTCGGTCAGGATGCGCGGCTGGCCGTGGTAGACCATGTACTGACGCGCGGGGGACCACATGTCGGTACTGCTGGTTCCACGCCACGCCCTCCTTGCCCTCGGCGAGCAACGCCGACGCCATCGCTTGTCCGACCGTTGCCTGACCAAGCTGCAAGACCGGGTGCATGTTGACGTCGAACGGATCCGTGAAGGGCGGGACGAAGATGCGAGAGCCCGCGGCGCCCTGCTGATGCATGTCGTGGGTGATGATCGGCTTGAACTTGTTCTGCACCAGCTCGATGTTCATGCGCGTTTCCTTCTGCGTGAACATGAACCAGTCACGATTGTCGTCGTGCCCGACGTACTTGTGATAGAGGTCGGGGTAGACGCGACCAAACGCCGTGCCCTTGGTCTTATACCAATGGTCAATCACCAGGTGCTGACCGTCGGGATTCTGCGACGGCACGAGCAGCACGACCGAATTGTCGAGAATCTCGCGGACGAACGGCGAGCTTTCGGTGGCCAGCCGATGGACGATGTGCGTGATGGCCTGTCCGTTTGAAACCTCGGTCGAGTGAATCGTCGCGTAGAGCAGATAGAACGGCTTGCCCTCCGCGGCGAGCGTCTGCGCCTGGGCGTCGGTCAGGCCGCGCGGGTCGGCCAGGCGTCGATTGATTTCGACGAGACGATCGAATCGCGCCAGATTCTGCGGCGAGCTAATCCGTAGCAACGCATACGAATTCCCCATCGTCGTCTTGCCGAGCTCCTCGTACTTGACGCGATCGGTGGCCTTCGCCAGCAACTGGAAATACTCGAGCACTTTCGGATAGCGGGCCAGCTCGCCATCGGTTCCTGGTCTGAATCCAAAGAACTGCTCGGGTGTCGGGACTTGCTGCGCGACCGCAGAAGCGGCGGCCAGTAGGAACGTGCACAGCAGGAGGGCAATGGAACGAGACTTCGCGCGCATCCCCGGATTGTATCCAGTTCCACAGTTCCACAGTTCCACAGTTCCAGGGTTCCAGGGTTCCACGGTTCCAGGGTTCCGGGTTCCAAGGTTCCTCCCCGTCACGCCGAACCTTGGGACTGTGGAACTTAGAACCTTGGAACCTTGGAACCTTGGAACCGGAAGCCCGCTAGGGCTTCCTGGTGAGCGGAACGAACCGCACCGGCAGCCTTCCTTCCTCGCGCATGCCGTCAGCGGTTTTCGTCATGACAAGCAACTCCTGGTTCTCCTTGCCAACCGGGATCACCAGACGCCCCCCCTGTTTGAGCTGAACGACCAAAGGCTGCGGCACATGATCGGGCGCAGCCGTGACCATCACGGCATCGAACGGCGCGTGCTCGGGCCAGCCCGCGTATCCATCGCCAGCGCGTACGTGAACGTTCTGGTATCCCAGCTCCTTCAGCAAGCGCGTTGAACGCTCGGCGAGCTGCGGCACGATCTCGATGGTGTAGACCTCGCGGGCAAGCTCGCCGAGCACGGCTGCCTGGTATCCGGACCCAGTGCCAATCTCGAGAACTTTATCCGTCGGCCTCACCTTCATCGCCTCGGTCATGAATGCCACGATGTAGGGCTGCGAAATGGTCTGACCAAGGCCGATGCTGATGGGAGTGTCGGCGTAGGCGTACTCGATGTCGCCCTCGAGAACAAAGCGGTGACGCTGCACCTTCTCCATCGCGGTCAGCACGGCTGGATCGGTGATGCCGCGAGCGCGAATTTGCGTGGCGACCATATCGCGGCGCCGAGCGGTCAGGAGCTTTTCGCGTTCGGCGCCTTGGGCGGATGAGGCTTCTTCAGAGGGTCCGGCCGCGCACGCCAGACAGCCGAACAGGAACAGGGCTCCACACCCGAGCATCCAATCGGGCATAGAACGATCGTAACCCCTGTTGGGCCGGCGACGTGCAGCAATCCACTCCCCGCGGAGCCGCCTGGGCTCGAGGCGGAGCTTCGCACTAGGGCTGACGGCGGACGCGCGAAAACCGCGGGCCGCGAATCGCGAGGTCGATGACGTCGGAAACGGTCAGGTTCTGGTAGCCGTCCGCCTGCAGGTCCTTGATAAACTGCGCATCGACTCGGTGGATGCGCATCCGGATCAGCTGATCGATCGTCGCCGTGCGGTAGCCGACCGAATGAATCTCCTTGATGAATGCCGGCGTGACGCGGTGAATCCGCATCTTCACCAGCTCGTCGGAATCCATGCCACCGTAACCCAGTTGCGTGTACGCATCGATATCCGCAGCTGAGACATTGTGGATCTTCATCTTCACCAGGTCTTCGGCGGCAATGTTCGTATAGCCGCGTTCGGCCAACGCATTCACAAACTCTGGCGTGACCTTGTGAATGCGAAACTTGACGATTTGCTCGCGATCGACCGCCTTGTAACCAAGCTTCGCCATCGCCTGGATGAATTCCGGCGTCACCCGATGAATGCGGAAGCGAACCAGATCATCGGTCGACAGCCCCTTGAATCCTGCCGCCTCCATGGCACGGATGAATTCCGGCGTCGCACCGTGAATGCGCATCCGTACCAGTTCGTCACTCAGCAATCCACGATATCCAAGCGTCGCCAATTCGCGAATCATCTCAGGCGTCACACGATGGATGCGCATCCTGACCAGATCGTCGAACGGCAACCCTTTGTAGCCGGCCTCAACCAACCCGCGCACATACGCTGGCGTGACGTCGACGACGGCGAGACGCACGAGATCGGTGGGAGAAAGATCGCGATAGCCCAGGGTTCCCATCCCGGACACGAACGTCGGGTTCGCACTGAAGGTGTAGGTGCCGGCCCCGCGGCCGCGATCGAAAGACCCTTGAAAGCTGAAGGTTCCGGCTTCGCGTCGCCAGGTAAACCGGATGTCGGTGGCGGAGCCCGACTGGACGGCTGGTGGCAGCCCTTCGAGCTCGGCCACGGGGACACCGAACCCCCAATTGTCGCTCCCGTCGCTTGATCGCAGGTTGAGCTGCACGCGTGGGCCATCGTCTCCAAACCAGCCATGGCGGGCGTCGGTCGTCCATTCACCACGGGCGGTCACCGGCGCCGGCGCCTGGGCGGCGACCCCGGCGGCCAGCATCGAGGCGATCATGAGCGCGGCAACGGCATGAATCGGGCGAATCATCGCAGCTCTCCCCTTTCGGGCGTTGGATGGGCGGCCGCCCGCCAGGGTTGGAAGAGGCAAAGAACCTTCATCAATTCGATGACACGAACTCGCTTGCCGGCTGGGACGCGAAGCCCGATGATCCGCAAATGGACCCTCGATATCCGGTTGGAAAATTCTCTGCCGAGAGCACCGTCACGCCCGAAAAACGGAAGGCCTGGATTGCGCAGCTCGACGCGCTGCCGCGCGATCTCGAGCAGGCGATCGCCTCGCTCCCGGCTCAAAGGCTGGACACCCCGTACCGTGAAGGCGGATGGACCGTCCGGCAGGTCGTGCACCACCTGGCCGACAGTCATCTCAACGCGTACACACGAATCAAGCTGGCACTGACCGAGGACATGCCGGTCATCAAGACGTACGAGGAACAGATCTGGGCGGAGCTGCCTGATGGAAAAAGCGCCGACCCGAGCTTTTCTCTTGGCATCCTCAAGGGCGTGCATCAACGTTTGACGATCCTGCTGGACGCGCTCTCACCGGAACAGTTCGCCCGTCCCGCACAGCATCCTTCGTGGGGGCCGATCACGGTGGATTGGTTGCTGCAGATGTACGCGTGGCACTGTCGCCACCATCTGGGACACATCGGTTTGGTGAAAGAGAGCACTCGGGTCGCTACCTAGACACACAAGCCTCAGAGACTCAGAGGCACAGAGAAAACGTAACCACGAAGTCACGAAGTCACGAAGAAGGACAAGGGAAGACAACGGATTCAAAATGGCTTCGTGATCAGATGAAACGGCCATCCTCAACTCGAGCGTCGTAGCATGTTTCGTGGCAAACGACATCGCTCCGGACGTGAGAGGAGGACGGCCGTGGAGCGAGAGTACATCGGAATCGATTTGCATAAGGCGTTCTTTCAAGTCTGCGCAGTCACGTCAACCGGGGAGCGACGGTGGGAGCAACGATGTCCGACGACGGCAGCGGGGATCGCAGCGTTGGTGACGCGGTGTGGGCCGCACAGCCACCTCGCGGTCGAGGCGTCGAGTCCGACGTGGGCGTTTGTCGACCGCATCGCGCCGCACGTGGGCGCCGTGCACGTGGTCGACACCCGGAAGACGCGCATCAAGGCGGGCTATGCCGCCAAGACGGACCGGCTCGATGCGCGGCGGCTGGCCGACGCGTTGCGGCGCGACAGTATCGTGGGGATCTACTATCCGCCCCCGGCGATTCGCGATCTGCGCGAGCTGGGACGGTATCGCTGCCACCTGGCGCGCCTGCAGGCGAGTCTCAAACAGCGCATTCACGCGCTGCTGCTGCGGCAGGGCGTCGCGGCGCCGCGTGGCCTGTTTACGCAGCGCGGGACGCGGTGGCTCGACACCGTGGCCCTCGAGGGGTGGGCCGCCGACGAGCTGCGCGGCTTGCGCCAAGTATTGGCCGATGTCCGTGCGCAGTTGGTGCCGGTGCTCACGGCGATTCGCAGGATCGCCGCCGCCGATCCGATCGCGCGCCGGCTGGATCACCAGCCGGGGTTTGGTCCCGTGTTCAGCGTCACGCTGCGCGCCGAGATCGGGACCATCGACCGGTTCCCCGATGGGCCGCATTTGGCCAGTTACGCCGGGCTGGTGCCGCGCGTCGAGCGCAGTGGCAGCCGGCAGTGGAGTGGCCGGATCACCAAAACCGGCTCGCCGTGGTTGCGGTGGGTGTTGATCGAGGCGGCGATTCATCAATTTCGTCGTCCAGACGCCTTGGGGCGCTGGGCGCGCAGCTTGGCCGTCAAGAAGGGCATGTTGAAGGCGCGCGTCGCCGTCGCGCGTGCCCTGTGTGCGGAGATCGTGGCGGTGTGGCCGCGCCCGTAAACCTCTCCCGCGTCGACGGTCGGCGAAGACATGGCCGCTCGGCGGCCGATTTGT
Source organism: uncultured Acidobacteriota bacterium (assembly GCA_963802675.1). GTDB lineage: Bacteria > Acidobacteriota > Vicinamibacteria > Vicinamibacterales > UBA2999 > JACCSI01. Next base: position 429,030 of record CAWDJL010000006.1, on the reverse strand, counting down.
GAGTGATCGTCGACGCGGTCCCAACTGAGATTGAGCTCGCCGGGGCGAGCTCGGATGAATGCGTGAAGGTTTCATCAGCGGTCCGGAGGATGTCGGTGGCCACGTTCGAACGTCCGGGTGGAAGGTCGCGCGCACGGCCGGATGGCTGGTCAGCCGGCCGCGCGCGCTCACGCTGGTGGTGTCTCTTGATTTCACCAGCCGTTTCATGAATGTCTTCGTGATCAGATGAAAGGGCCGTCCGACTCGTGCTGGGCGTAGCATGGAATCGCTTCAAACCAATGCGCCCGGTCACAGAGGAGGACAGCCCCTATGGCGCATTATATCGGCGTCGATTTACACAAAGCGTTTCTCCAGGTGTGCATGGTGGATGAAACCGGTCAGCGGTGTTGGGAGGGACGCTACCCGACCACGCCGGCGGGGATCGCGGCGTGGGTAGCGCGCTGTGAGCCGACCGCGGCCGTGGCCGTGGAGGCGAGTGGGCCGACGTGGTGGTTCGTCGATCACGTGCGCGCGCAGCTGCCGCAGGTGGTGGTGGTGGATGCGGCGCGGACCCGCTTGAAAGCCGGCTACGCGGCGAAGACGGATCGGCTGGACGCGCGGCGGCTGGCGGATGCGCTGCGCCGCGACCGTGTGGTGCGGGTGTGGTATCCGCCGCCGGCGCTGCGCGACCTGCGCGAGTTGTCGCGCTATCGCATCAGCTTGGTGCGCACGGCGACGGCGCTGCGCCAGCGCCTGCGCGCGTTGTTGCTGCGGCATGGCGCGAGCGTGCGCGCGACGGATGTGGCGAGTCCATCGGGCGTGGCCGCGGTGCAGCAGGTGGCGCTCACCGGGGGGCGCACACGGGCCGCGTGGGGCTGCAAGCCGTACTCGCGGACGTGCAGACGCGCCTGGCCCCGATCGACGCGGCCGTGGCGCGGGCGGGGGCGGCGGATCCAATCGTCCGCGCGCTCGATGCGATTCCCGGCATTGGCGACGTCCTCGGCGTGACGATTCGCGCCGAGATTGGCGCCATCGAGCGCTTTCCCGATCCTGCGCACCTGGCCAGTTACGCCGGCCTGGTGCCGCGGGTGGCGGGCACCGGGGGGCGCGTGCGCTACGGGGCGATCACCAAGCGCGGGTCGGCGTGGCTGCGCTGGGCGTTGGTCGAAGCGGCGATCCATGGCACGCGGCGCCGCGATGCGGTCGGCCGCTGGGGGCGCCACCTCGCAGTGAAACACGGCGGGCTGAAGGCGCGCGTGGCGCTCGCGCGCGCGCTGTGCACGGAAATCTATCGGACGTGGCCGCGGGGCTGACTCCTCTCGGGGGCGACCCTCGAGAAGGGCATGACCACCGCGTGGTCCATTCGTGAGTGACGGATCGCCCCCGTCGCAGAACTGACCGTGAGCGGGCTGTGACAGCCGCTCGAAGAGATGAGTGAACGAGGCGTCAACAATCGCCGGGCCGGTTTGAAGCATCGTGACCAGGACAGGACGGCGCAGCAATCGGGCTCACGCGCGAGGGGCCCGGATCGGCGAATACGCCGGGCCCCGCGCACGCTCGATGAAGGTGTGTGTGATTCTTCGTGAATCGGACTTGAATCGGACGGCCCTTTCAGAGATGCCCTTCGTGGCTACGTTCTTGTCGCCATCTTTTGTGTCTCTATGTCTCTGTCTCTCTGAGGCCCGTACGTTACTGGCCACTGGCCACCGGCCACCGATTTACGTCCAGGCTCGGAAGTGCGCGCTGCGCGCCTCGAGGATCTCGCCGATCGTGATCGCGGCGTGGATGAGGCCGACGTGTGTATAGGCCTGAGGAAAATTGCCGAGCAGTCTCCCGGTCTGAGGCTCCAGATCCTCGGAGAAGAGTCCCAGCGGATTGGCGTGACCGAGCAGGCGATTGAACAGCGAGACGGCGTTCTCGACCTCGCCCATCATCGCCAGCGCTTCGACCCACCAGAACGAGCAGATCGTGAACGCGCTGGTGGTGGCACCGAAATCGTCAGGATGGCGATACCGCAGCATCAGCCCGTTCTCGACCAGCATGCGTTCGTAGGCGCGGACCGTTGAGACGAAACGCGGGTCGGTCGGGTCCACGATTCCCAGCGTGGGCAGCAGCAGATTCGACGCGTCGGGATGGTGACCGTTGAGCGACTGCGTAAAGTACCCGAGGTCCTGGTTGTAGGCCTCGTTCAGGATGCGCTGGCGCTCGGCATCAGCCCACGTTCGCCAGTGCTCGGCGCGCTCGGGCAGCATGAACATTTCGGCGAGTTGCGCACCGCGGTGCGCTGCGACCCAGCACATCACCTTCGAGAAGGTGTAGTGCCTCGGCATCGTGCGGTACTCCCAGAGTCCGGTATCTTCGAGCACGGAACACTCGACCGCTTCGGTCACCAATCGATCGATGAGGGTTATGACCGATCGATCTTCGTACACGACGCGAGGGTCCGTGATGATGGTCTCGAGGCAGAGAATCAGCTCGCCCATCAGATCGTGCTGGTTCTGCGTGTAGGCGTCGTTGCCGACTCGGACCGGCCCCACGCCTTCGAATCCCTTGAGGTGGGGCAACAGCTCTTCGACGAGGTCGCGCTCGCCGCCGATGCCATAGAGCGGCTGCACTGGTCCGGCGTCCCCGACGTCGCGGAGAAACCGGACGAACGCCTCACCCTCGCCGAAATGGCTCAGGCGTCGGAGCGCTTCGACGACAAATGCCGCGTCGCGCAGCCAGCAAAAGCGGTAGTCCCAGGTGCGGACCGAGTCGAGCGACTCGGGAATGCTCGTCGTCGCTGCCGCGATGATCGCGCCTGTGTCGCTGAAGATGTGGAGCTTCAAGCAGAGCGCCGACCGCAACACGGCTTCGGGGGCGAACGTCGGCAAGCCCGTCGTCTTGGCCCACTGCCGCCAGCCGGCAACCGTCAGTTCGAGCGAGCGTTCGACGGCGGCACCCGAATCGACCTCGGTCGGCCGCCCGCCGCTCAGCACGAAATAGACCGGGCGGTCGATGCGAACGGGAAATCCGGTCTCGATGTAATCGGCCGGAATATTCGAGCGCAGGAAGAGGCGCGTCGGGCCGCCGCGAATCTCGAGGCCGGCACCCATCGGCACGAACTCGGGCCGCACCCGTCCGTAATCGGGGGCGGGACGAAACCGGATGCGGACACGGGGCACGCCTGCCAGGGGCCGGATGAGGCGATGAATCTCGAGCGGTGCCTCGACCCCGAGCCCGGAGGGGATTCGCGGGGCAAAGTCATAGACCTCGAATCGCCCATCGACGGTATCGACCTCGGTGCGCAACACGTTGGTGTTGCGTGCGTACGCCATCACCGTATGCATGCCCTCGGCTTCGAACGCGAACGAGCCGCCCTTCTCGTCGTCCAGGATGCGGGCGAACACCGACGGGCTGTCGAAGCGCGGCATGCAGAGCCAGTCGATGCTCGTATCCGGATTGACCAAGGCGAGCACACGACCGTTGCCGATCACACCATGGTTCAACAGCATCAGACGGTCTCGGCCATTCCGCTGGCCATGCGGAGTATGCCGGCGGCCCAGTCGTAGACGGTCTCGCTCTTCACGCGAGCGTGCAGCGCCCGCATGCGGCGGGTCTGTTGATCCGGGGGCATCGACAGCGCGATGTGGAGCGCGTCGGCGAATTCGTCAACGGCGAATGGATTCACCAGAACCGCCTCGTGCAACTCGCGAGCCGCGCCCGTGAAGTTGGACAGCACCAGGACGCCCCGGTGATCGGTGCGTGCGGCGATGAATTCCTTCGCTACGAGGTTCATGCCGTCGTGCAGCGACGAGACCACACAGACGTCCGCGGCGCGATACATGGTCGCAATATCGTCAGGTTCGCGATGCTCGCGGATGTAAATGACCGGACGCCACCCGTCGGTACCAAACGTGTTGTTGACCGACGCGACGGTCTCGTCCACTTCCTGACTGAGCGCCTTGTATCGCGACAGTTGATCGCGGCTCGGCGCCCCGACCTGAAGAAACACCACCCGCTCTTGCCACTCGGGATGGCGCTTCAGCATGCGCTCGAAGGCGCGGATACGGTCGGGAATGCCTTTGGTGTAGTCCAGCCGATCAATCCCGAAGATGATGCGCTCGTTGCCGAGCCCCAGCGAGCTGGCGGAGCGCGCGCGATTCCTCCTGCCGCATCGGCGGCTGATGTCGGCGCCCACAAATCAGGATCGATGCTGATCGGATAGGGCCGCACGAGCGTCGAGTGCCCGCCGCGAACGACCGCGAACCGCTCGTAATCCACGCGCGCCTCCAGCGTCCGCTCCACGGTCGCGAGAAAGTTGTTGCAGTGGAACTGGATGTGAAACGACAACAGGTCGTTGCCGAGCAACCCGTGGAGGATTTCTTCGCCCCATGGGCACACCCGAAACGCCTCGGGATTCGGCCACGGGATATGCCAGAACTGGCAGACGATGACGTCGCGTCGCGCGTCTTTGAGAAAGCGCGGCAACAGGGCGAAATGGTAATCCTGAACGAAGACAATCGCCGGACGATCACCAATCTCCTCCAGGACGGTCTCCGCAAATCGGCGATTGACCTGGCTGTAGGCCTCCCAATCGCTTTCGTTGAACTCAGGGCGGGCGTAGGCGATGTGACAGAGCGGCCAGATCGCGCTGTTCGACAGCCCGTAGTAGTAGCCGTTTTCCTCTTCCTCGCTCAGCCAGACCCGTCGAAGCGTGTATTTCGGGCGATCGGGCGGAACTCGAACACGCCCCTGGGCGTCGGTGACTTCGCGATCAGCCGGGCCGCTGCCATGCGCCACCCATGTCCCGCCCCAGGCGCGCATCACGGGGTCGAGGGCCGTCACCAGCCCGCTGGCGGGGCGAATCCACGTCACCTCTTCCTTGGACTTGTTGGCGACGGCCCCACAACCGCGCCCAGAAACCGCGCGGCTGCTCGCGCGTCCGCCGCAAATGCACGTACGGCTCGCGATTGGCGACCACGACCAGTTGGGTGTTCTTCAGGCTATCGCCGAGCGCGGCCACCAGCTCTGCCGATGTCATGTCCCTGTCATTATCGTTCGCGGGTCAGCCACGCCAGCAGCGCGTTCACCTCCGCCGTACTGCCGAGCTGGTAGGTAGCCGCGCTCTCGCGCGACCCGACGAGGACACTGATCCCCCGTTCGATCGCGCTAAAAGCATCCTCGTCTGTCACATCGTCGCCGACGAACACGACCCAGCTGACATCGCCTGTCCGCTCCTCGACGTCACGCGCAATCCAGCGGGTGGCATCGCCCTTGTGACAGGCGACGTTGGGCAGAAACTCGAGGACGAGATTCCCGGTGAGGCGACGGAGGCGACCGCTGATGACCCATTCGGCGGCCTGTTCATCGGCGAGTACCAACGCCTGTTCACGACGGCTCGCCTCGACACCTCGGACATGCACCGCAACGCTCGCATGTTTGTCCTCGAGAATGAGGCCCGGCACCTGACCCCGCACGACCTCGAGTCGCTCATTGAGCTGGCGGACATCCTCCCGAGCGATATCGAGGTCCGGGTGCTGCCAGCGCCGCGGGCCCACCTCGATCTCCATGCCGTGAAGCCCCGCCAGATAGACCCGTGATGTCAGCTGCGTGCGCGTTCGCAGGTCGGCCACGCGGCGGCCGCTGACGATGCCCATCGAAATGTCGGGCCGATCGGCCAGGCGGCACAGGAGTTCTCGGGTTCGCTTGGATGGTCGGGGAATGGTTGGATCGGTGTGAAAGTCAGCGAGCGTGCCGTCGTAATCGGAGAGAAAGATGAGCCGCGTGCCGCCCGGGCGGCCGGCAATCGCGTGCTGAACCTCAGCGAGCATGCAGGATCACAGGGTACCGCACGTCAGTTTTCAGTTGCCAGTGGCCAGTTCAACGAAGTGCGGCTGACTTGACAATGTGATTAATGTAATTATATTTAACCTAATCAGATTATGACGATTCGCGCGCGCGCCGTCGACTCGCTGCTGCCCCTCCGCGCCATCGTTTTTCAAGTCCTGCTGTCGTTGGCCGACGGCGAACGGCACGGGTACGCAATCGTCCAGGACCTTGCAGACCGTTCGACCGGCATGCGAATCCAGCCCGGGAACTTGTATCGGCACCTCCAGTTCATGCTCGATGAAGGCCTGATCGAAGAATCCGATCGACGTCCGATCGCCGGCAAAGACGACGAGCGTCGCAGGTATTACCGCATCACCCGTTTCGGGCGACAAGTGGCGCTGGCAGAAGCGGCTCGGCTCGAAGCCGTCGCGGCCGAGGCGCGAGCGCGGCTGGCGGCCCGCTGGCAGGGACGACCGTGAGCAGGGACCTGAGGAGCCTACGGCTCGAGTCGGCGGCACGGTTGTACCGCCGACTCCTCACGGCGTATCCGCGCTCGTTCCGCAATCGATTCGCGAGCGATCTTGTCGAACTGTTTACCGATCTCTATGCGACCCAGGCTGCGACGGCCTCGAAGACGGCGCGCGCACGGTTCTGGTTCGCGATCGTCGTCGACACCGTGCGACAGGGTGTGCGCGAACGACTCGGTCGACGACGACCGCTTCCCCTTGGAGCGCACCGCTCACCAGGCGTGCCGCACATGACTCACCTGTTTGAAGATTTGCGGCACGCGATGCGCTCCCTGCGACACGAACGAGGGCTTTCACTCGTCATCGTGGCCACGATGGCGCTGGCCATCGGCGCCAACTCCGCCATCTTCACCGTCGTCAACGCCGTCCTGCTGCGACCGCTGCCCTACGCCCAACCCGATCGCGTCGTCGCACTTTTCGAGGTCGATCCTCGAGGGCGCGACACCGGCGTGTCGGTGGCCAACTTCGAGGACTGGCGGCAACGGATGACGACCATCACCGGGATCAGCCTGGTCGGGGCCCAGACCGCCAACCTGACAGGAGTGCCTGAACCCGATCGACTACGGGCTGGATTCGCAACGTCCGCCTTCTTCGACATGCTGGGTGTGCAGCCGACGATTGGCCGAGCCTTTGTCGCCGGCGAGGATCGTCCGGGCGCACATCGGACAGCGATTCTCACTCATCGAACCTGGCACAACCGCTTCGGGGCGGATCCGTCGATTGTGGGGCGGTCACTGACGTTGAACAACGAACCGTTCGAGATCATCGGCGTGCTGCCCCGCACCTTCGAGTTTCCAGTGGACGATGTCGACGTCTGGATGCCGCACAGCGCGTTCCCGAATCAGGATCCGCAGCGTGGCGCTCGGAACTCGATGGTCATGGGAAGGGTTGGTGCGGACGTGTCGTTCGAGCAAGCGAGCGCGGAGCTTCGGCAGGTCTCATCCGATCTCGCGCGAGCGTATCCCGACACCAACAAGGGCTGGACCGCGAGGTTCCGGCCATTTCACGAGGTGACGTTGCAGTTCGTCGATCGGAACCTGCGTCTGCTCGCCGGTGCCGTCGCTTTTGTTCTCTTGATTGCCTGCGCCAACATCGCCAACCTGCTGCTGACTCGCGCGTCGGCCAGACAACGCGAGATTGCCGTCCGCGCTGCGCTTGGCGCGTCTCGCGGACGGCTCGTCCGCCAGCTGCTCTTCGAGAACCTCGCCACTGCGGTCGTTGGAGGGGCCCTGGGCCTGGTCCTTGGCGCACTCCTGACCGACGGGATGCTGTCACTCGTGCCGAATCTGCCGCGCGTCGAGCGTGTCGCTCCAGACGGCACAGTCGTCGCGTTCACCGCACTGCTGTCGCTGGCCACCGGCCTGTTATTCGGGATTCTCCCGGCGCTTCGCACCTCGCGGCCTGACCTCCGGACGTCACTCAGTGAGGGAACGCGCGGCGGTGAGAGCCGTGCCACCGCGCGGTGGCGATCGACTCTCGTGGTCGCAGAGCTCGCGCTGTCCTTGATTCTCCTGGTCGGTGCGGGCCTGCTCATTCAAAGCCTCACCCGGCTCATGACCGTCGACCTTGGCTACAATCCCGAGAACCTGCTCACGCTCGAATATCGGCTGCCGCGCAACAAGTACAGCACTGCCCAACAACAGTGGGAGTTTCATCGCCGTGTGATCGACGAGATCGCGCGCGTGCCAGGCGTTCGAATCTCGTCTCTCGCGCGTGCCATTCCACAAAGCGGGAACGGTGGTTTCGTCGGTTACTGGAAGGCTGAAGACGCCATGCCTTCACGCGAGGACATGCCCCGCGCGCAGGTGAACACCGTCAGTGCGAATTACTTTGCCGTCATGAACATTCCGGTGTCCGAAGGCCGCGTCTGTGGCGCAACCGATGTCCCGGACGCACCGATCAACCTTATCGTCAACCGTTTCCTCGCCGAACGATTGTGGCCACGTGCGAGCGCGGTTGGCCAACGTCTGCGGTCGCCGGACTTCCCGGGCGAAGCCGTTGTCATTGGCGTCGTGGGCAACACCCGACCGCAACTGCTGTCGATGCCGATCGGTGGGCAGATCTACGGCTGCTTCAGCCAGCAGTCGGGGATCTTCGCGAGCGTCATAGCCAGGACCGACGGAAAGCCGATGGCCGTCTCACGAGCGGTCCAACAGGCGATTTGGACCGTCGATCCTGATCAGCCAATGTGGAAGATTCGCAGTTCCGAGACACTGGTCAGCGGCAGCATCCAGACTCAACGCTTCGTCATGTTGTTGATGTCGTTCGCGGCCGCGCTCGCACTGCTCCTCGCGGGGCTGGGCACGTACAGTGTGCTGAGCTACACCGTGCAACGTCGGGCGCGCGAGGTTGGCGTCCGAATGGCGCTGGGCGCCACACAAGCGGCGATCGCGCGACTGATGCTGGGGCATACAGCCGTTCTGACGGCGCTGGGAGTGGGCCTCGGCCTCGCGGGCGCGCTCGCGATGACTCGCTTCATCACCGCGCAGCTCTACGAGGTTTCGCCCCGAGATCCGTTGACGCTCCTCATCACCGCCGGCGCGCTGGTCGTCGTCGCCCTCACGGCCGCCTGGCTTCCGATGCGGCGCGCGACCCGTGTCGATCCGATCGTGACGCTGAGGGCGGAGTAGAAACACATGCACGTCAGTTTTCAGTTGCAGTTGTCAGTTCAAAGGGTGCTGCCCGCTTTGAACTGGAAACTGGTAACTGATAACTGACCGCTTCGTCGTACTCGCCGTTCACCGAAGGAGAACCCGGACCGCCAGTCCCAGCAGGGCAACGCCCGTGAGGGCTTCGAGCAGCCTTCGAGCGACTGGCGGGCGGAACAGACGCTGCAATCGGTCGAGGCCGACCGCCCAGAGACTGTGACAGCAAAACGCCATCGTGATGTGAATGGCCGCCAGCCCCGCGAAGTACCAGCGCGTCGAACCGGGCGGTAGAAAGATCGGTACGACAACGAGGTAGAAGGTCGCGATCGCAGGATTCAACAGGTTGACCGCGAACCCTTGCCGAAAGCCGATGGATCGCGACTGCCATTCGGGCTGTCGATCTTCGTCGCGTGGCAGTCGAGGACAGCAGGCGAATCCCACCGTCTTCAAAGCGTGCGACCCGATACAGGCTGAGCACGCCAAGCCATGCGAGAAACAACGCACCACCAACGCGGAGCATCGTCATCGCGATCGGCCATCGGGCGAAAACGAGTGCCAGCCCGAGACCGGCGGCCGTCGCATGCGTCGTGTTGCCAACCGCGGCGCCTGCTGCGGCCGCGATCCCTGCGGCCGACCCGCCACCCAACGTGTTCCGCACCACGACGGCCGTCGTGGAGCCGGGCGTGACGACGAGGATCATGGTGAATGTGATGTAAGCGACGAACTGCGGATCCACGTTTCGAGACGATACTTGAATCGAAGCCAGTACCGCAGGTTCGGCTGAGAGAAAAGGCCGGTGTGCGGAAACACGGACGCAGGACAATACAGAAACGCTGGCCACGAAGTCACGAAGTCACGAAGTAGCAACTAAACACTGGGCCACTACTCAGGACCAATCGTTACTGCCGCGGACCAATTCCAAAGGCCGTTTGCGCCACACACGCAGTCCAGTGGTACGAATCCCTGTCACCCAGCCACAAAATTTCCTCTGTTATCAACAAGTTGCAGCACCGGGTGATTTCACTATCGAACTTCTGAAGCGCGGACCTTCGTTGTCGTCATCTGCTAGGGACGGTCGACGATTCAGCGCCGCATTCGATCAACCCGCCGTATGAATGTTGCCGCGCTGGCGGTCGCCGTTGGACTGGCGCTCGTCTGTTCCCGCAGACGCAGCGGCCGTTCGTCCGCCCGAATCCGCCCTTCGCCGCATTCCGGTGGTCGGCACTGAAGTGGGCCGCGATAATGGCTCGCGTGTTCAGAGACGCTCGCGTCCCCGAGATCCTCTGACCCCCATGCCGTTCGCGGTCGAAGTAACCGCTTCGACGCGACCGCGGCGCGCTCTCAGGACGCCTATACAGGTATGCTCGACGTCATGTCCGAACTGGCGACGACCGCGAGGCCGGTCGGCATCGTTGTGAAAACAACGCGGCGCGTTGCCCTCGCAGTCACAATCGCGATCGGCGTCGCGCTCCTGCTGTTGATCCTCTGGAAGGGATCGACGTCCGCACTCTTTCTCCGAGCGATCATGCTCGCCTTGTCGGCCACGACGGTCTTTTCACTCTTCGAGGTGTGGCCCCGAAGACTGCCGCGTGGGGTCGAGCGATGGATTCTCCAAGTTGTGGCCGTCGGCGCCGCCATGCCGGTCACGGTGTTCGTGATGCACCGCCGGGCCACCTCCCCAGGGGCGCCGCCCTTCTTTGAAGACCACAACTGGATGCTCGTCGGGTTCGCCGCCGTTCTCATCGCGCCCTGGACGGCGGTCGCGACGGTGGTCCGCCAGAAGGAGACCTTCGCGCGCCACCAGACGCTGGCGTTCGCGCTCGAGCGCAGTGAACTCGAGCGCCAGGCGCTCGACGCGCGATTGCATTTGCTGCAGGCGCAGGTCGCGCCGCATTTCCTCTTCAACACACTCGCGAACGTGCAGGCGCTCGTCGATGCGGGCTCGCCGCATGCGTCGGTCGTGCTGCGAAGCCTCACCGCGTACCTGCGCGCGGCGGTGCCGCTGCTCCACGAGTCCGCGGCGACGATCGAGCGCGAGCTGCAGCTTGTTCGGCCATATCTCGAGCTGATGCAGCTGCGCATGCCCGATCGCCTCCAGTACGCGATGCACGTCGACCCCGCGGCGCTGAAGGTTCGCTGTCCTCCGACCACCCTGCTGACGCTGGTCGAGAATGCCGTGCGACACGGGATCGACCCCAGCGAAGAAGGAGGCCGGATCGACGTCGACATCGCACGACTTGGTGAACGTTGTGTGGTCCGCGTCACCGACACTGGCGCCGGACTGCATCACTCGGCGAACGGTCTGGGGACCGGGCTCACGACTTTGCGCGAGCGGCTGCAGCTGATCTTCGGCGATGCAGCGCACCTGCGCCTGATCGCCGGCGCTCCCCGCGGCGTCGTCGTCGAAGTCGACATGCCGGCACACACATGAACGCCCACCCGACAGCGTTGATCGCGGACGATGAACCGCTTTTGCGCGAGGCGCTGCGGCGGCAACTGGCGATCGTGTGGCCCGAGCTCGAGATTGTGGCCGAGGGGCGGAACGGACGGGAGGCGGTGAGGTTGTTCGACGAGCGTCATCCCGACATCTGCTTCCTCGACGTCCACATGCCGGGACTCTCCGGCGTCGATGCCGCGAACCACATCGGCAGGCGCGCCCATCTCGTGTTCATCACTGCCTACGATCACTACGCAGTGCAGGCGTTTGCGCACGGCGCGCTCGATTACCTGCTGAAGCCGGTCGAAGAGGCGCGGCTCGCGGAAACCGTGAGCCGTCTCAAGGAACGTCTGCAGTCGTCGAGGCCGGCGATCAACACCGAGCAGCTATTGCAGCAACTGAGCGAGCAGCTCGCGAAGCTGCAGGGTGGCGGCGGCAGGAAAGAGGCTCTGCGATGGATTCGCGCGCAAGCGGGGAAAACCCTGCGCCTCATCGCGATCGACGACGTCGATTACCTTCGCTCCGACGCGAAGTACACCATCGTCGCCTGGCGCGATGGAGGGAAACCCGCCGAGGCGGTGGTGCGGACGCCGCTGAAAGAGCTGCTCGGGCAGCTCGATGCAGAGCAATTCGCGCAAGTCCACCGATCGGTCGTCGTCAAGCTGCGCGCGATCAGCCACGTGAAGCGGCATGACAACGAAACGGCGGAGATTCATTTGAAAGGTCGAGACGACGTTCTGCCGGTGAGCCGCAATTACCTGCATCTGTTCCGTCAGATGTAGCCGCCTTCGCCAAGGCTTCGGCGAGCCAAGGCCGCCTTGCCAAGGCTTCGGCGCTCAGGGCCGCCGTTCGTCCTCGCCGATCCGCCCTTCGTCGCAAGCTGGTTGTTCGATCGCCTGCGCGCGGCCACGATGTTTGCGGATGAAGGAAAACACGATCCTGGTCGTCACATCTCTGCTCTCGATCCTGCTGCTGACGCTTCACGTAACGGACGACATCGTCCGTGGGATATCGAAGGCCGAGCCGTCAAACACCGCGCTGCTGGTGCTCGCGGTCTTTGTCTACGGTACCCTCGTGCTTGCCGAACGACGATCGGGACACGTCATCATGCTGCTCGTGGGATTGTTCGCAGCGGCGATGCCTGTCATCCACATGCGGGGGGCACACTACAGCGAGATCGCGAGATCCGCCAGCGGCTTCTTCTTCGTCTGGACGCTCTGGGCGCTCGGCGGGCTCGGGGGCGTTACCTTCATCCTGTCGGCGCGAGGATTGTGGAGTCTGCGACGGCGCCAGCTTCCGAGGTAGTCATGCTCTTGCCAATCCATATCGCCGCAGGCGGGCTCGCGATTGTTCTCGGCGCGGTTGCGCTGTCCGTGAAGAAGGGCGGGAATATCCACCGCCGCAGCGGGCTGCTGTTCGTCTACGCGATGCTGGTCATGGGCGCGAGCGCGTCTATCCTCAGCCTTCTCAACGGTCGCGACAACGGGAATGTCGTCGCCGGAGTGCTGACGGCGTATTTCGTCGGGACCGCGCTCACTACAGTCCGCCCGGCATCGTCCTGGACGCTCCGCGTTAACGCCGTTGCGCTGACAGTCGCGGTCGGGCTCGCTGTCGTCTCCCTGGCTGGCGGAGTGAGGTTGATCAATACGCCCGGCGTCGATCCGGGCGGTGTCCCGTTCCGGACCGCGGGCGTGGTGTCCTTAATCGTTGGCGCCGTTTTGGTGATGGCTGCGGCCGGCGACGTGCGAATCATGCGCTTCGGCATGGCCCGCGGCGGGCCACGCCTGTCGCGTCATTTGTGGCGAATGTGCTTCGCCCTGTTCATCGCGGCCGGATCGTTCTTCTCGCTGCGTGAGCGCGTCGCGCAAATTCTTCCGGAGCCTTTCACGACCGGGCCAATGCGCGCGCTGCCGATCGTACTGTTGTTTGGCGCGATGTTCTACTGGCTATGGAGGGTCCGCGGCCGCCGTACGTTGCCAGTGCTCGTCCGACACGATTCCGTCGCGGTCGCACCTCGCGCGAATTGACGTCGCGCATCCCGTCGGCGGCGGGGACTTCCCTTCTTGTCAAGCGGCATTCTGGACAAACCAAGTTCGAAAATCGTCCCTAACACCCAGCCAACTGATCTTCCGAGACAGGTGAGGCTGGCCGGTACCCGCGAGCCTGACAACGCCGATGCCATCATGATCTTGGCGCAATTCGGCGATCTTCGAATCCCCGACAGGTATTTCCGCGATCGGCCTCGGCGACGTGAGCAGGTGCGGTGCCTACTGCCTCACGAACTTCTGCGTGCGTCGACCGCCGCCACCTTCGGAGACGTACAGGTTACCCTTCGAATCCACGGCCATCGTGTGCACGCCGATGAACTGCCCGGCGCCTTGACCCATGCCGCCAACGCCAGCCATCACGCGGCCCTGCATGCGGTCGATGATCCACACCGTCCCGCTGCCGACGTCGGACGTGAAGAAGTACGTCTGCGGCTGGTCGATCGAGAACGCGATGTCGTTGGTCCGCAGGCCCTGATAGGAGAATCCCTCCGGCTCGATCGGGATGGTGCGCGTGAGCGCGCCCGTGCGATCGAAGACCTGCACGCGCGCGTTGCCCCGATCGCAGGTGTAGACCAGGCTGTCCCGCCCGATGATGACGCAGTGCGGATGGCCGCCGCCTTCCGCGGCGAACTGGCCCGGACCGCTGCCGGCCGAACCCCATTGCCGGAGGTAATGGCCCCTGGCGTCGAACACTACGATGCGATGGTTGCCGTATCCATCGGCGATATAAACGCTGCCTCGTTCGCCGGTGACGGGATCTGGCTCGGGATCGATGGCGATGTCGGCCGGACTGTTGAGCAGGGTCCGGCTGGCGTTGACCCCAGGGCTCGTGCAGGTCGGAAAGAACACGTTCGCGGAGGGGTTTGCGGGGGGCGTGCCATCGCACACGCCCTTGGTGCCAACCTGCAGCAGCAGCGTCCCGTCGTGCGAATACTTCTGCACGATGCCGTCCGAGTTCCCGGCGATCCAGACGTTGTCTTCGTGATCGACGAAGCAGCCGTGCAGGCTCTCCGGCATCACCTTGGTCCCAGCTCCCGGCGCGAGGTGTGAGGCGTCGCCCCAGCTCAGCGCGACATTCCCGTCGGGGTCGTAGGCGACCACCGGTGGGGCCGGCACGCTCGACAGCGCCTCGAAGGTGTGGAGTTTGCCGAGCGCGCTGTTCTGCCAGCCGCGGTTGAGCGTGAAAATGTGATCGTGCGAGTCAACGCATGTGCCGCCGATCTCGCCGGTGGCCCAGCGGTGGAAGTTGCCCTTGTCGTCCTTGACGGCGGGAAAGGGCTTCGGCCACGCGGGATCGACCTTGAACTGCGGAACTCCGCCCGACGCCTGCTGGCCGCCGTCGGCGACAGCGGCTGGCTTCTCGGTCGAGCACGCGCCGAGAAGCGCCACCGCTGCGGCCAGGACGAACTGCGAATAGTGCCTGCGTTCAGTTCTCATGGATGGCGCTCCGGCGGATCGACGACACGGGTGTCTTACTGTGTCCGGTTGGCAGTCCAACGCTGCTGCAGCGCAGGGCGGTCCAGTTCCTGGCCGCGCTGGTACACGCTCGCGATCTTCCGCGTGTTCAGGATGTCGTCGAGCGGGTTCGCATCGAGGACGAGAAAATCCGCGCTCTTGCCTGCGGCGATGGTTCCCAGGTCGTTCAGATTCAGGACGCGCGCGGCGGCGCTCGTCGCGGCGACGATCACCTGCGCCGGCGTCATGCCGCACTGGTTCATCCGCTCGAGTTCAAGATGTTCGGCCCAGCCGTGCCAGGCATTGGGGATGCCGGTGTCGCCGCCGAGAGTGATCGTGACGCCTCTCTGGTTCAACCGACGAAGGCTCTCGCACATCTTGTCGGCGGTGGCCCGCGCCGTGGCCAGCATCTTCGCCTCTCGATTCGCGAAGCTCTGGCGATAGAACTCGACGATCGACGCGGGGACGGTTTCTGACAGCAATTCGGCCGACCCGGGCGGCGGCGCAGTGAGCGAGGGCCGGAACTGGCCGCCGATGTTCGCGGCCACGAATACGCCACGCTGCTTCATGGCATTGACGAGCCCCTCGTCCATCACCTTGTCGCGTACCAAGTGCATGAAGCCGTCGATGCCGGCCTCCACCAGTTGGTGCGCGTCCTTCAGGTAGTAGACGTGTGCGATCGCCATCATCTTCTGCTGGTGCGCTTCTTCGATGATCGGACCGAAAATGTCGGGCAGAAGCTTCTTGACCCTGCCACCGCGGTCGTCGACCCAGATCTTGAGCGCATCCGCGCGCTGGGCCGCCACTTCCCGCGTGCGCGCCCGGCCTTCGTCGGCGTTGGTGATGGGGAACGAGACGCTGGCAATGGACGGAATGCCCGGACCGCCGTCCGGGGCGGCCATGCCGCGTCCCGCCGTCAGCAGTCGCGCCGCGCCAGCCGGCCGCTCCTCCCTCACCTGGAACGACAGCGGTCCGACATCGGTGCCCGCGCTCAGCACCGCGGCCAGGCCGTAGTAGGCGTAGCGCTGCAAGTTGTCGACGATGTTGTCGTGCGTGTAGACCTGCGGGCCGAAGTCGTTGCCGGCAAGCAGGCCGACGTGCATGTGCGTGCTGATGAGCGCCGGCATCACCGTCTTGCCCGCGAGGTCGACGCGCCTCGCACCAGCAGGCAGAGCGACCTCGCCCTGTCTGCCGACGCGCGTGATGCGGTCCCCTTCCACAACGAACGCCGCCCTGTCGATGGGCGCACTGCCATCGCCGACAATCAGCCCCGCGCCTTCGAAGAGCACGGCGGCGCCCGACGACACGGCGGGCGGCTGGTTGGGGACAGTCGGCCCGCCGCAGCCGGCGGTCAGCGCGCAGATCAGCGCGAGTGCGTTCCAACGCATGGTCACTCTCCGGTCGCCGCGGCGCGATCACGTTGCGCGTCGTGGAGGATCGGGTAGCACATACGACACGAACGGATCGCTGACGCCGGGCTCAGCATACTGTACGCTTTGCAAGTAGCCGCAGCGACTGCACCGGGCCACAGAGTGCGGCGCGAGTTGTGCACCGTGTTCTGAATCGCCGTGACGGCCTCCATGATCGGCCGTCCGGGCTTCAGCGCCGCAATCCCAATCGCGGCAGTGACCTTCACGCCGCGGTCAGTAGGTAGTTGCGAATTCCGTCCCTAACACCCAGCCAACTCAAGCGCACTCACACTGAGCAGGTTCCTCTAGAACCTCACGCGCGCGCCGACGAGAAAGGGCACCGACCAGCGCGAGCTCTCGCTGTTCACGTCACGCAGGCCTTCCTCCACCAGCCAATCCACGTCCGACAGCCCGCCGAGGAAGCGCAGCTGCGTCTCGGCCATCACTTCGAACGGCCCGACCCCGATCAAAACGCCACCGGTTGGCCCGAGGCTGAACGCCCACGACCTTTCGAAGAACTTGCCGTCCTGGGCGGCAAGGCCCGGTGTGACGCTCGACGGCACACCGACGAACGTGCCGCGGATGTCCTGGTTGCGGTTGATGCCGGCAAGCCAGCCGACAAACGGTGTGAAACGCACGCGCGTGAAGAACCACCGCTGGCCGCCCTCGAAGCCCCAGGTACCTGATACTCGGTGAAGTTCACGTTGAGTGGCGCCTGCGGACTGGTGCCCGCCGTGCCGATCTGGATCGCCTCGTCATTTGCCCCACTGCTCGAATACACAAAGTTGACCAAGGCCTCGGTGCGCGGTGTCAGCCGGTAGCCGACCCCGACCTTGAACATTCCCATGCGGCCGTAGACCTCGTCGTAGGTCGTCTCGTCGAAGTTGATCGGGACGCCGCTCGTCGTGCGGCCCGTGGCCGCTTCGATCATCTTGCCGCTGAACTGGTTGTCGACGCCGTAGAGTGCGTAGACCGTGAGACGGTTGCGCAAGCTGTCGGGGTCGGGGGGCGTCGGTGCCGCCGGCGGGGCCGCGGTGGATGCGACAGCGACCGCAGTCCGTGTCATCGACTGCACGTATTCGAAGTAAGTCAGTTCGGCCCTTTCACCGATGGTGAGAGCCCTGAACTGGCTCGCATCGACGCCTTCCGGCACGGTGCGCGTGTAGCGGCCTCGCGGCCCGATGAAGGTGACCGTCCGCGCCACCGGGTCGATGGCCGTGATCGTCACCGTGGCCGTGCGGAGGCCGGTCGCGGGGTCCACGCTGGTGGCCACCGGGGCTCCGCCGGCCGGCTTCGGCCGGACTTCGACGCCTTCATAGAAGGTGACCGTGACCACATCGCCAGGCGGGAAGCTGGCCAGCTGCGACGACGCCAGCGAGGGCGGCGCCTCGAAAACCGCGGTCTGCCCTCTGGCATCGCGCGTCGTCACCAGGCGCGCGTCCGGGTCGACCCGAACGATCGTGCCGGTATAGCTCTTGAGCACGGACCAACTCGCCCCGGGCTGCGTGGCCGTTGTCGCACTGGTCTGGGCCGAGGCGGTGGCCGCCGCGGCGGCGACGAGTGCGGCCAGGATTGCCGTTCTCAGGTGCATCTTCATGAAGGGGTCTCCTCCGGTGATGACCGAGCCCCTTGGGGCGGGCGCGGATCTAAGTCTATGGCCAGGCACCTGAATGGACCCGTCCCCGGAGAATCGTACCTCGGATTGACTCTCGCGTCGAAGGCGTCGGTCCGCGAGCGCAGCGCTTGGTCCATTCCTCGGCGCGGCAATGGCGGCATTCCAGAGCGGAGACGTAACAGCCGCCTTCGACAGTTTCATGCGTGGTGTTTGTGGAGAGGGTTATCGGGAAATCATAGAAACACGGCTTGGCACCAGCGGCCTGGAGCAGGCGATTCGCGAATCGACTTTCTTTTTTCGTGACGAGGTTAGTGCTGTGCTCGAGTCGCAATTCGGTTCTGCGGAGGCCGCCAGGATACGGCACCCGGTCCTCTGTATCGAGGGAGGTGCACAACCGCCGCACCTCATGTCGATGAGCCGCCAGATTTCCGAACGAACGGTGGAATTGTTGCCTCAAGCCGAAGTCATCATCATCCCTGGTGCGAACCACGCGCTACCGTTGCAAGATCCGGAAGCCGCGGCAAAGGCCATCGCGTCGTTCATCGATGCACGGTCGTACCACGGGAAGCGCGGCGCCTAACAAGCGGGGTTGCCGACGAGGATCAAGTTCCGAGATTTGTTACGTTTTGTAATCGTCCCTAGCGCCGCGCCGAGAGTTCTTTCTCGTCGAGCATCGTATCCGCCGCCACCCACGACGCGTCGAACTCGGCCTTCACTTTCGCTGCCTCCGCGGTCTTCCGCTGACGCTCGAGTGATTTCCAGAGTCCGAAGAGCGACCGCGGGTTCTTTCGATTCTTTTCGAGATCCGCGCGATATATCTTCTCGGCCTCCGCCGCATTGCCGGTGCGCATCAGCGCCGCGCCAAGGCGCTCGCGCGTGGGGAAGAGCCAGTCGGGCGGTTCGCCGTAGCCCACCTTGTTTTCCGCGCCCATCGCCAACCGCCAGGCCGCCACCGCGGCTGCACCACCACCCTTGGCGTCGGCGATGCGCGCGGCGAGATCGAGACGGGCGACATCGAGCAAGGTGTGCGCGGGATTCACCGTGCTGTACATCACGTCTTTGGGCACGCGCGCAGCGGCCGACTCGAGTGCCGCGAGCTCTTTCGCAGCTTCGTCCGCATTGCCTTTGCCGGCGAATGCGGCTCCACGTGTGAAGTGATACAGCGCTGACTGAAGGTCGCGGCCCGCCGGCGGCGCCGGTTGCGCCAAGACCTCGTCCCAGCGGGCGAACCGGACGAGGGCGAGCACCTCCTGCAGGGCGAAGGGCTGCAGCATGGCCATCTCTCCCGCCATGGGCGCCACGAGATTCGCCGTCTTGACTCCGGCCGCGCGTGCCGCTGCAAAGTCCCCGGCAAACATCGCGGCCGAGGATTCGAACTGCAGATTGTGCCCGTAGTACATCGATGGATATAAGCCCTTCGCGCCCGTGGCCTTCACGTACTTCTCATCCAGCGCCGCGGCCACGGCATTCGTCTTGGCGGCGGCTACGTAGTCGCCGGTGCGAATCCAGATGTGCGAGGGCATGTGCACCAGATGGCCGGCGCCGGGGACGAGCGTCTCGAGCCGCTTGGCGCTCGACACGCCCCGTTCCGGTGTCCGCGACGCTTCGACCGCATGGATGTGATAGTGATTGGCGCCCGGATGCCGCGGGTTGCGCGCCATCACCCGTTCCAGGGTGGCGACGATCTGTTCGGTGCCTGGTTCGGGCTTGCCATCAAACGTATAGAGCTTCCAGGGCCGCAGGTTCATCATGCTCTCGGCGTAGAGCGTGGCGGCATCGAGATCGTCCGGAAAGCGTTTCGAGACCTCGCCCATCGCCGCCGCGTAGGCTGCTTCACGTGCTGGCTGCTGACCATCGTTCGGCGTGGCCACGTAGCGCTTGGCAAGCGCATCGATGAAGGCCCGCTCAACGTCACTGCCGGCGGCAGCTCGTGCCTGCGCATGAGTCAGGTGGTTGTACGCCTGCTGCAGCCGGTCTGGCGTCGCCGTGTCGTTGTAGTTCGTACCGAGCGCCAGCGACATCCCCCAATGCGGCATCGGTGCTTTCGTATCGAGCGCGGCGGCGCGTTCGAACGAGCGGAACGCCTCTTCATGATTGAAGCCGTACAAGAGAGTCAGGCCTTCGTCGAAAAACTGCCGCGCCTCGGGATTGCTGGTCGTGATGGGTCGTTGATACTCACCAAGATTTCCAAGCAGTGTCGTGCGTGCAACGGGAGTGCCGTGCCCACCATGGCCTGCCGGGTCCGATGCGGAGGCGTTGCCCGGCGCCCGGGCGGGGGCTTGCCGATTACAACCGGCCATGGCGATTCCGACGAGGACGAGCAACGACACCAGTCGGCGCATTGAGGACCTCCTTCAAACCCGTGATCAGTGATCGGTGACCACTGACGGGAGCCACCGAGCGAGCAGAAAGAGCACGGTTTCTGCGCCCAGAATCAAACTCGATGCAGTTAGATGCGCGACCTGCGCCACGGGTGTCAGCGATCCGTACGCCATGCTGATCCCCACGACAATCTGCAGGACGACCAGGGCCCCCGTCATCTTCGCCGCCCGCACCAGCGCAAGCTCGTGACCGTGTCGTTTCAGCACAACGAAAGTCAGCACGAGGGTCAGTCCCAGGACGATCACCGCGACGTCCCGGTGCCATAGGTCAAAGGCTCCCACGGTCGCGAGAGCGTTCGACCGCGGCGTGCCCTGTGTAAGCGCCTCATCGACCCTTCCGCGAACCTGCGCGCCGAGCGTCACCTGGCCCAGCGTCAAGAGCATGAGCCCCAGCGTGGACCACGCCAACCCGCGGCGCACGTCGCGAAGTGTGGGCGGCACTCCCGCAAAGAAGGCGTAGACGGTCGCATAGAGCAGAAGCGAAACGATGATCAGGGCGACGATCAGGTGGACGGTGACGATCCACGGCGCCAGTCCCTCTTCAACCACGACACCGCCCAGCCATCCTTGAAAACCGACGAGGAGAAAGGCTGCAAGTGTCGACCACAGGATGCGCGGCGTGTGGCGGTGGTGACGCCACGCAGAC
Organism: uncultured Acidobacteriota bacterium; assembly: GCA_963802675.1. GTDB lineage: Bacteria > Acidobacteriota > Vicinamibacteria > Vicinamibacterales > UBA2999 > JACCSI01. The sequence continues at coordinate 408,074 of CAWDJL010000006.1, read as the reverse complement.
AGCACGGTCGCAAAAATCAACAGCCCGACGATGACGCCGAGCAGACGGTTCAAATACTCGGTCCACATGAGAGTCGCGTTGAACTGCGACGGATTGAAGCCGGCTGGCAGGTGATCGGCAGACGCGGGAGGGATCCAGGCACCGAAACATCGAGGCCAGTCCGGACACCCAAGGCCGGCCCCCGACGCGCGCACCAAGCCACCCACGAAGATCAACAGATAGGTGGCGCCCGTCGTCGCGAGCGCAAGCTTCTGGAAGGAAGTCAATCGGTCCACGGTCTACGGTCCACGGTCTACGGTCCACGGTCTACGGTCGCACGGTCCACGGCCTAGCCGTGGGGCCGCATCTGGCACCGCGGCACCAGCACACCAGGCAGCCGAGGCACTCAGGCAGCTAAGGCACTTTCGCTATCACCTTTAACATAGCGACAGTGGCCACCACCGCGCGAAAGCTTCGACGTCGTCACGGTCAACTGCAGTCGTTGATGCGCGCGCTGCGGTATCGCCTCGTCATTCCCGTCTTTCGAAGCCCGCATCCGCCAGAATTCACGGCGCGAGGCGTCGCGAACGGTGTGTTTTGGGCGCTGACGCCCTCGGTCGGCATCCAAAGCGTGGCGATTCTCGCCACATGGTTCATCGCCCGGACCGCGCTGCAGAGAGATTCAAGCCTGCTTCAGGCATTCATCTGGGCATGGATCAACAACCCGCTGACGATGATCCCCATGTATTACGCCTTCTACGTGACGGGTTTGTGGCTGCTCGGCCAGGGCGGAGAATCGGAGGGCTATGCCGCCTTTGCATCGGTCTGGGACGCGAGCAGCAACGTGCCTTGGTCCGATCGCCTCGCAAGCCTCGGCCGCGCGATCGGCGTGCCCACCGCGCTAGGCTCCATTCCGTATGCCGTTGTCGGTGGCATTGTGAGCTACCGATGGGCCTTGCGGCTCATTCGGCGGCGCAGGGCTCGCATGACAGCACGTGGCTGAAATGCCCAGGACTGCAATAAAACGAATATTGACTTGAATTTTCAACTAAATATAATTAATATTTAATTGCTGTTTATTTAGTTCAGATGCGGATGCCAAGCAGCGCAACTCGATGGCTCGACCACCTGACTGACGAGGACCTGGTTTTTGTCCGGCGCCTGGTGCTGGCGTCCGGGTCGCTCAAGCAGCTGGCTGCGGATTACGGCATCAGTTATCCAACGGTGCGGCTTCGGCTCGATCGACTCATCGCCAAGATCACCGTCGTCGAGAGTCAAGAGATCAACTCGGAATTCGAGCGCGTGCTCCGAGCTCAGCACGCCGAGGGGAAAGTCGATGCAGAAACACTCAAGACCCTGCTCGCGGCGTATCGGAGCGAGACCGAGCGCTCGGAAAGCGCTTCTCGCTCTGCTTAGTCTCGCGGTCGCCACGCCGGCTCTGGCGCAGGAGCTGCGATGGGAGGACTTGCAGCGGCAGGGCCGTATTTCTGCCGGGACGGTCTTGCCACCTGACGCGCTCAAAGTGGAGGGCACGCGCGATGGATCGCCAGTCACGGTTCTCACGATCGACCGGCCGACGATCAAGGGTCCACGTTACGCCCTGACCGGCCAGGTGCGTTACGACGGCGTCGAGGGAACCGGCTATCTCGAGCTGTGGAATTACTTTCCCAATGGTGGGCAGTACTTCTCGAGAACGCTCGCTGAGTCTGGACCGATGATGAAATTGCACGGCACCTCCGGCTGGCGACCGTTTACGCTGCCTTTCGACGCAACCGGCGCCCCGCCCCCGACCCGACTTGTCTTCAATGTGGTTCTTCCAGCCGGCGGTGTGGTTTACCTCGGTCCGCTGCGACTGACTGACGCCCCGGGTGGTCAAGAGCCTGGCGAGGGAGTCTCCACGTCTGCGCAGGCGGCACCAGCAAATTTTCTTGGCGGCATTGCCGGCGCCTTGGTCGGCGGCGTCGGCGCGCTGATTGGCGTCCTGACGGCGATGGGACGCGCGCGGCGTGTGGTCACAGTTGCGGCCGCGGTGTTGATCGTCGGTGGCACGCTGGCATTCCTGGCGGGCATCGTGGCCGTCACACGCTCGCAACCGTCGGCCGTGTCGTATCCCCTTCTGCTCGTTGGATTCATCGCCACCGTCGTGCCACTCAGCTCGATGTCCGCCATCCGGCGGCGCTACGAGGAAATCGAGCTTCGCACGATGCGCGCCCGCGACCTCGGCTGAAGTCTGTTCCGTTTGACGTCCGGCGAGCGCTGACCTCGCGGCGCTGAGGCTCGGCAGCTTGAAACATTCCCCGCCCACAGGCAGTCCAATCGCCACATGTCCCTCGCATCGGACTTTCGCCACGCGATTCGCCTGCTGGCGAGGAGCCCGATCTTCACAATCACCGCCGTTCTCTCGCTTGCGGTGGGAGTCGCCGGCAGCGCAGCCGTCTTCAGCCTTGCGGACGCCCTGCTGCTGCGGCCCAGAGTCGGCGTAACAGATCCGAAGACGCTCGTGGACATCGGGCGGACAACGGACGGCGAAGGCTTCGACAACTTTGGATATCCGCTGTTCGTCACGCTGCGGCAGCGGACCACGATGCTCGAAGGCATGTCGGCGCACCGACTTGCTCCCGATGTGATGAGCCTTGGCGATGCCGAATCGTCGGAACGAGTGTTTGCGGCACTGGTGTCAGGAACTTACTTCTCAGTCGTTGGTGCTCGGCCGGCGCAGGGACGCTTTTTTATCTCTGAGGAAGATCTCACTCCGGATACGCACCCGGTGGCGGTCTTGAGTCACGCCTTCTGGATCCGGCGTTTTGCCGGCAACCCATCGATCGTCGGGCAGACGCTGCGGCTCAACAACCGGCGCTACACCGTCATCGGCGTTGCCGAAGAAGGGTTCACCGGCACCACCTTCACCACCGCAGACTTCTGGGTGCCAATGGCGATGGATGCACACGTCCGCGCCAGCGATCGCTCGTTGCGCGACGAGCATGGCGCCGTCTGGTTGACCGCGTTGGCCCGTCTGAAACCAGGCGTCAGCCCCGAACAGGCGCGCGAAGAGTTGCAGGCGCTGACGCGTAGCTACCTGAACGAACGGGGAGACCCGCGACGCGATCGTTGGGGAATCGACGTGGTCCAGTCGGCGCGACTACCGACTCCCCTGGCCGCTCCCGTGATCGGCTTCATTGCCGTGCTGGGCGCGCTGACCGGTCTCGTGCTGCTCATAGCGTGCAGCAATGTTGCCGCCATGCTGCTGGCACGTGCGTTGGAACGTCGGCGCGAAGTTGCGACTCGGCTGGCGATCGGGGCCTCGCGGGGACGCATCATGCTGCAACTGCTGGTCGAAGGGCTGACCCTCGCGATTCTGGCAGGCCTTCTCAGCGTGCCGCTGGCAAGCGCACTGGTATCGGTACTTACGTCGTTTCAGCCGAGTATTCCAATCCCTCTCGCACTGGAGCTCCGCGTCGATCCCCGCGTCATGCTGTTTGCGTTCGCTCTTGCTGCGACGACGGCGATCCTGTTTGCGCTGCTTCCGGCGCTGCAAGCGACACGCTTCGAGATGGCGGCGGCGCTGCACGGGGCGCACTCAACGAGCGATCGCCGTCGAGCATGGCTTCGTCACGGGCTGGTGGCCTCACAGGTCGCCATGGCGCTGCTGCTGCTCGTGGCGGCCGGACTCTTTCTTCGCTCGCTCCAACGGGCGGCGACCATGGACGCCGGATTCAATCCCGAGAACGTCGATTTGATTCAGATCGACCCGCGGATCGCCGGCTATCAGACCGACGCTGACGGGCTGCGCCTGGCGTCATCACTGGTGGACCGTTTTCGTGGGGTTCCGGGCGTCGAAGCGGTTGGCGCGTCACGAATGGTGCCGCTCATGGGCGGCGGGTTGGGGCTGGGTCGGTTGAGCGCTCCCGGCTATCTCGGGTCCGATGGAGACGACTCGATTGAGGCGGACTGGGATGTGGTCACGCCCGGCTATTTCGAAGCGCTTCAAGTGAGTCTGTCACAAGGCCGTCTGTTCACTGACAAGGACCGCGAGGGAGCGCCGTTGGTCGCCATCATCAACGAAACGATGGCAACTCGCGTCTGGCCTGGTCAGAACCCGATCGGCAGACATCTCCTGCAGCAGACGGGACGTGACAGGAACGAAGTGCGCACGCTGGAGATCGTCGGCGTGGCCCGCAATGCGAAACATCGCTTCTTCGGTGAGCCTCCCGTCAACTTCATCTACGTCCCAATCGCGCAGCAGTTTCTCTCTGAGCTGACCTTCTACGTCCGCCGCGCGGGCAGTGGATCCCGTATCAGTGAGCTGCGCAAGGTGGTCGCGAGCCTCGACCCCAACCTTCCAGTCATCCACGCTCAGACCATGAAGGATGCAACCGCCATCGGGTTGCTTCCGCAACGACTCGCGGCATGGATTGCAGGGAGCGTCGGCGCGATCGGTCTCCTCCTCGCGGCCCTGGGACTCTACGGCCTGACCTCGTTCAGCGTGGCCCAGCGTACGCGCGAGCTGGCCGTGCGAATGGCGCTCGGCGCCTCGCGTCGAAGCCTGCTGTCGCTTGTACTGGGACAAGCGAGTCGCCTCGCCTTGATCGGAGCAGCCATTGGATTCGCGTTGGCAATGGCCGCAAGCCGTCTCCTGAACAGCCTCCTGATCGGACTCGGCCCCGTTGATCCCTTGGCGTTCGGCGCAGCGACCATTCTCTTGATCGTTGTGCTGCTCGTGGCCTCGTGGGTGCCGGCCAATCGGGCAGCGCACATGGACCCGATGCGGGCGCTGCGGGCGGAATGACGACGAGGACTCGGCGCTTCGCGCCTCGTGGGATTCGCTCGCCTTTGGCTCGCTTCGTAGGACTCGCGCCTTCGGCGCTCGTTGGGGCTCGGCCGTTCGGCCTCGCCTGCGCTAGTGGGACCGTCTAAGCGGTAATTCAGCGATTAGCTGACCGAGTGGTTGAAGCGCGGGCGAACGCCCGCGCTCCCTACGAGCGCCCGAAGGGCGCGAATCCACGAGGCGAGCCGAGAGGCGAGCGAGTCCCTTACCGCACCTCGAAGATCCGCACCCACGGAGACTCGGTCGGCTGCTGTTCGGCCGTTCGAACGTCGTGCCGGAGGTGGAGCGATCGCAAGGCAGGTACTGGCACTGCGGCGCGCCACGGATCGAGCCCCACAATCACTGCCCGCTCGATGCCAGGTGCCGTGACGGCGGCCGCGAGCGCTTCTTCGTAGGTCGCGTAGGTGCGCTGCGCGATGACCTCACGAAAGCTGACGCCGCTGCCATCGACACGATCGGCTACGGATAGCACGGTCGTGGCATTCGAAGGCGTTGCCGCCGCCCCGCCGAGCGCCACGAGTCGAAACGCCATGCTCTGGTAATAGGCACCGTGAAACACCCACATCGGCACCCACCCACTCTGGTCTCGTCGGTAGTAGACCTCGTAGTAGAGCGAGTGTGTCGCGCCTGCCCAGTCGAGAACGCTCTGGAAGCGCCCCATGATCGTTCGCTCGGCGGTCATCCGGAACGGTAGTTCCCAGTCGGAGAGCACGAACCGGGCGGCCTCTTCGTGCAGGAAACCCAAGGCCCGTCCTTCATCGGTTTCGGCATAGAACCGTGCTGAGTTGAAGGCACGCTCCTGGGTTGGGTTCGAAACCGGCACGCGACGAGCCCGCTGGATCAGCCAATAGCCCTGATCCCACCAATTCATCACCGTGTAATCGGGGCGCGGCGCTGCATCGCGCGGATAGCGCGCATGGTAGTACTCAGGTCCCACTCCAAGGGATTCGGCAAACGGCAAGGGTGTCTCGCGTTCCAACCACGCCATCGCTTCCCGCCAGTAGCCCGCGAAGCTGGCGGATCGAGGCATCAGCAGAACCGATGGCGCAAGGTTGGGTGCAAACATTCCGCCGGCGACCACGACCGCCGCGAGCTCACGCGAGGCCGGAATCCTGCGGGCATCACCCCAGTCGAGGATCTGATCGGCGAGCCAGCCACCGAGCAGCGCACACGCGGTGACGAGGTAATAGCCGAAGCGATTCTGCCCAATCGTCGCAATGAAGGTCGCGACGCCGTACACCCAGACCAGCAGGAGGCCGGCATCGCGAGTGCGCCAGAGTCGGGGCACGAGCAGAACGATGGCGGCCAGCCCAACGTAGAACCCGCTGCGGAAAAACAGCCATGGTTGCCGCCACGTCCACTCGCCAGGGTAGAGGAACAGCGGACGGGCTTCGAGCACCCCCATTCGTGCGGGATCCGGCGACAGTCGGCCGACGTCGATCGCGATCTGTCTGACGAGCTCCGGCGCCAGCGCCCACGCCGACAGTCCCCCGACCGCTACGGCAGCCACCAGGATGAAGGCCGCGATGTTGCGAGAGCCTCGGCCGATGATCTTCCCGGCGAGTACGCCAATCAGTGCGATTCCGACCAGGCCCAGCAACCCTACGATCTGGCTTCCATAACGATGCATCCGAGGATCCTGAAAGAGGATGACGAGCACGAGCGCCGCGAGCGCACCGGCTCCTACAACCCAGGACACGCGGACTGCGTCGTGACCCAACGCGACCACAAGGGCAAGCCACGCACCGATGATGGCCAGAAAGAACGCGCCGCTGCTCCAAGTCAGCAAATAGAAGCCGAGCGGCAGGCCCAGAGTCAGCGCTGATCCGATCAGGGTCGCGCGGCCCGATTGGAGCGAGTGCACGATCGCCAGCAGCGTCGCCACCACGAGCAGGGCTTCGAGTGCGTGGTGATCGACGAACCCAAGCATGGTTCGATCCATGAAATGACCAGGGAGTACGGCGAGGAGCGCGGCGCCGAGCAGCGCCGCGCGCGGTGCAAACAGGCGCCGGCCCAGCAGCCACAAAAGCAGAACGGTCAGCGCACCATACAGTGGCGGGGCAAACGCGGCCACGCGTTCGACTTCTTCCGTCGTCGCGTCTCGACCGAAGAACAGAACGGTCGCTGTCGCCGTCAAGGCGTCGAACAGCGGCGCGATCGCAACAAACTGACCACCCGGTGCGGCGAAGGGATCCAACGTCACTCGCCACGGGTAGTTCCGGACTTGATTTTCAGCGAGTCGAACGTGATACCACGCGTCGGTCTCGAGGAAGTTGATGGTCGCGCCGTCGAAGACGGCATTCCAGGCCGGATAGGTCCGCACGACGAACGCGAGCAGAACGATGGCGGCCACGGCGAGCCAGTCGCGACGCATCGGGCCGCGAGCGTAGCACGGCGGCCCACGGTCTCCAGTTGCCCCGCCGCGCTCGCCCCGAGCCACCACTCCGTGTCGCAGCGCGGCCGCGCGAACGACGTTTCGGGGGCCGGCGTTTCCGCGCTTCGAGGCTTCAAGGCCCGAAACTGCGCCTAATTCATGTAAATGATTGTCACCACTCCGGATACGTTCTTGCCCCCCACCCAGTCCCTCGGTCAACATGGCTCAATCGTGTCGCGCGGCTTCCTCCTCGTCCTCGCAACCCTGACAGCCGCCTGTGGAGGGCCGTCGGCAGCGGCGCCCCGTGGCACCTCATCGGAGACCGATGACAAAGCCGTACGTGTGGTGCGCGTGCAGGCGACGCCCCTCGACCGATCGGTCAGCGTGACCGGTACGCTGGCGGCCGAGGAGCAGGTGATGCTCAGTCTGAAGGTCACGGGGCGACTCGAGGAGCTGGGGGCAAATCTCGGCTCGGTGGTGCGTCGGGGGCAGGTGATCGCGCGTCTGACACCGACTGACTTCGACCTTCGCCTTCGTCAGGCGGAAGCCGCGTTGCAACAGGCGCGCGCGCGCCTGGGTCTCGATCCACTCGGCGACGGCGAGGACGCTATCGAGATCGAAAACACGTCGGTGGTGCGGCAGGCACGCGCGACCCTCGACGAAGCTCGACGCCAACGCGAGCGCGTTTCGACCTTCGTGTCTCGTGGCATTTCGGCACGGGCGGATCTCGAAAGCGCGGATGCCCAGCTGCAGATCGCCGAAGGTCGATATCAGGACGCGCTCGAAGAGGTGCGAAACCGCCAGGCCGTTCTGGCTCAACGCCGTTCCGAACTCGACCTTGCGCGCCAGCAACTGGACGACACGTCGCTCCGCTCCCCTATCGATGGCGTCGTTCGCGAGCGGCATGCGTCCGCCGGCGAATATCGTGCGGCCGGCACGCCGATCTTCACGGTCGTTCGCCAGCATCCTCTCAGGCTGCAGCTGGCCGTGCCGGAGCGAGCGTCCACCGAAGTGCGGCTCGGGCAGGTCGTGCGAGTCAGCGTCGAGGGAGACCCCAACGTGTACGAAGGACGGGTGGCGCGCCTCAGCCCGGCAATCACCGAGGGCAATCGCACGCTGCCCATCGAAGCCGAAGTGCCCAATCAGGAGGGACACCTCCGGCCCGGCACATTTGCTCGGGCTGAGATCGTGACCGACAAGTCGCTGTCCTTGCTGGTGCCGCAATCCGCGCTCGTCGTCTTCGCGGGCGTCGAGAAAGTGCTCCTGGTCCAGGACGGCAAGGTGACCGAGCAGCGCGTCAGAACGGGCCGCCGGGTTGGTGACCGCATCGAGATCCTGGATGGCATCTCGGCTGGCGCCGTCGTGATAACCGAACCAGGCGGCCTGTCGCACGGCGCGACCGTTCGAGTCGCCGAGTAGCCGACCCATGCGAACGCTCGCAGCCACATGCATTCAGCGGCCGGTGTTCGCCGCGATGCTCATCCTGGCGCTGGTCGTCATCGGCGCTTCCGCATTCTTTCGACTCTCCGTCGATCGCTTCCCCAGCGTCGACCTTCCCAATGTGATGGTCCGCACCTCGCTCCCCGGCGCGTCCGTGGAGGAGATGGAGACGCAGGTTTCGGACATTGTCGAAGAAGCGGTCAACCGGGTCGAGGGCATCAGCGAACTGCGATCGGTGTCGGTGCCGAGCCAGTCGATGGTCAATATCACGTTCAATCTCGAGCGTGACATCGACACGGCGGCACAGGACGTCCGCGATCGTGTCGGGTCCGTGCTCCGGCAGCTGCCCAACGACGTCGAGCCGCCGATGATCTTCAAGCAGGACAGCGACCGCTCACCGGTCCTCTCGGTCGCGCTGTCCGGTGACCTGTCGATCCGCGAGCTCACCGAACTGGCCGACAAAGTGGTCAAGCTGCCGCTCGAACGGTCGCCGGGGGTCGGCGAGGTGCAGATCATCGGCGGTCTGGCACGCGCCATCAACATCTGGATCGAAGCCGATCGACTCTCTGCCTACCAGCTTCCGATCACCGAGGTGCGGGCTGCGCTGCAGCAGCAGAACGCCGATGTGCCGGGCGGCAACGTCACGACCAACCTGCGCGAGCAAACGCTGCGGACGATGGGGCGCTTTACCGAGGCCGAGCAGTTCAACGACCTCGTCATCGCCACCCGAAACGGTGCGCCCATCCGCGTGCGCGACATCGGTCGAGCCGAGGACGGGACGAAAGAGCAACGCTCCTTCGCCCGCCTCAACGGCGTGCCAACGGTGGTCCTCGAGATCCGCCGCCAATCGGGCGCCAACACGGTGGCCGTCATCGAGGCGGCGCGGGCGAGCCTCGATCGCATCCGTCCGCAGCTCCCCGCCGGGGTCACGATGGAGCTCGTGCGGGACCAGTCGACGCATATCTACGCCTCGCTGCACGAAATCAACATTCACCTTCTGCTCGGCAGCATTCTCGCCTGTCTCGTCGTCTTCTTCTTCATGCGTGACTGGCGAGCCACCCTCATCGCTGCCGTTGCGATACCGACGTCGGTCATCTCGACTTTTGGCTTGATGGCTGCGCTCGACTTCACGCTCAACACCGTGACGATGCTCGCGCTGGTGTTGATGGTGGGCATCGTGATCGACGATGCGATCGTGGTGCTGGAGAACATCTTCCGGTTCATCGAGGAGAAGAAGATGAACCCCTTCGATGCCGCCCGAGAGGCAACCGCCGAGATCGCGCTGCCCGTGCTCGCGACCACGATGAGCCTGGTCGTGATCTTTATCCCGGTATCGTTCATGTCGAGCATCTCGGGCCGCTTCCTCTATCAGTTCGGCATCACGGCGGCCTGCGCCATCCTGGTCAGCCTGCTCGTGTCCTTCACGCTGACCCCGATGATGAGCGCGCGCATGTTTCAACGACAGGAGGGCGAGCGGCAAGGACACGATCACGCGCACTCGCGCGGAGGGTTCTACGGCATCGTCGATCGTTGGTACACGCGGACGTTGTCGTGGGCGTTGCACCGGCGCGCCGTGGTCGCGACGGTCGCGGTCCTGGTCGTACTGTCGACCATTCCGCTATATCGCATGGTGCGCCAGGACTTCCTGCCGTCGGGCGTGGACGAAGCGCAGTTCGAGATGGGCATCACCGCGCCCGAAGGCACGAGCGTGGCGGCCATGGACGATGCGACCAGGGCGATCGAGGCGGAGTTGCGCCAGATGCCTGCCATTCGACTCGTGCTCACCACGATTGCGGGTGGACCGTTTGGGACCGTGAACGAGGCGCAGATCTTCGTCGGCATCGCTCCGCACGACGAGCGCATCTTCTCCCTGCCACGACTCTTCAAGGGCATCGCGACGCTCGATCCCCTCGAGGCCTTCCGGGGCAATTACTCACAGGCGCAAGTGATGCAGGAGGTCCGGACGCGCACACGAAAGTATCGCGACCTGGCGGTCGGCGTGCGCAATCTCCAGACGTTCAACATCGGCGGTGGCAACCGCGAGATTGATTTCGCGATTCGCGGCCCCGAGCTCGAAGAGTTGGCCAGGTACTCCGAGCTTCTGAGCCAAAAGGCGCCAGAGCTTGGCATCGTCGACGCCGAGACGACGCTCCGGCTGAACAAGCCGGAGCTGCGGGCCCAGATCGATCGAGCGCGGGCGGCCGACCTCGGGGTGAAGACTCAGGAAGTCGCGGCCGCGCTGCGGCTGATGATCGGGGGCGACCAGGAAGTGACGCGCTTCCGCGATCCGCTGGTCGGCGAGGACTACGACGTCGAGCTTCGACTCGTCGAGGAAGACCGTCGCGATCCCGACACGATCTCGCGGCTCTACGTGTCGAGGGTCAACGGCGCGATGGTGAGGCTCGACTCCGTCGTCCGACTCGAAGAGGGCCGGAGCCCCTCACGCGTCGATCGCCTCGATCGTCAGCGCCAAGCGAACGTGCGGGCGGGCGTGGGACCCGGCTTTGCGCTCGCCGATCGGCTCGACGCCCTGCGCACCGCGGCGGCGGAATTGGGCATGCCTGCGTCGTATACGACTGCGGTCAGCGGGCGCGGGCGTGAGCTCGAACGCACGTTCCGAGAATTTGGCTGGGCGTTTCTGCTCTCGATCGCCTTCATGTACATGGTGCTCGCGGCCCAATATGAAAGCTTGCTGAATCCCTTCATCATTCTTCTCTCGCTGCCGCTCTCGCTGCCATTCGCCCTTCTGTCGGTGTATCTCTCGAAGGACACGCTGAATCTTTACTCAGCGCTCGGCATGCTGGTGCTGTTCGGCGTAGTGGCGAAGAACGCCATCCTTCAGATCGATCACACCCTCAACCTTCGCCGCCAGGGCATCGCTCGCGAGCGGGCGATTCTCGACGCCAACCGTGATCGATTGCGTCCCATCCTGATGACCACTCTCGCGCTCGTGGGGGGCATGCTGCCGTTGGCGCTCGGCACCGGTCCCGGTGCCGAGGAGCGCCGGACCATCGCGGTCGTGGTCATCGGGGGGCAGACGCTGTCGCTGTTCCTGACGCTCGTGGTGATTCCGGTCGCGTACTCGCTCTTCGACGATCTTGCGCTTGCGATACGAGGACGCAGAGCAGCCACGGCACCGTCACAGGTCGCGACGTCCTAGTGTCTGGAACGTTAGCCACGAAGAGCACGAAGACACGAAGACTGGACAGTTACGTACAAGCCTCAGAGGCTCAGAGACTCAGAGACTGAATTCTCTCAGGACAATAGGATTCTTCTGTGTCTCTGTGTCTCTGAGGCCTGTCCGTATCGAGTCCGAGGCCCGCCGTATCGCGGTCGCGCGTCAACGAAGTCGATCGGTCGCGTAGGACTCGCCGCGCATGAACGGCTCGCGGTCACGCAGGCGCCATACACGCATCAGCACTTCGGTACCGGCCTCGACGCGGGGGGGCCAGTCGAGCGCAGCGGCCCCGACACCGGGAAATTTTCGTCGAAACGGCTCCTCTTCCCATGTGTCGAGCGCGATCCAGATCTCGTGGCCCGCGCGACTCAACTGATCGAGTACGACGGTGAGCGCCTCTGCGGTGGCGAAATCCCAGCGGACGATCGATCGGCCTGTGTAATAGCGCGTCGAACCACTTTGTTCACCCGCGATGACTACCCCGTGCGCGGGAATCGACCCGGCGAGGTAGCGGCCGGCCAACGCCGCGCGCGATTGCTGCGTTGCCAGCCGAAACACGCCGTGCGACTGTGCCGCCGTCAGATTGGCGGCGGCCAGTCCAAAGACGACGATGATGATGGCGAGCGGGCGCCCACTCACGGGCGCTCGGCTCAGGAGTTCGGCGACCAGAGACGACACCAACACGATTGCGATCGCCACCGCCGGCAGCATGAATCGCAGGTAGGTCCAGACTTCGAACACTGAGTACAACAGGTAGCCCGCCACCACCGCGGCAGCGAACAACAGCAGCCAGCGCACAAAATGGCCACCTGGCAGGATCAACGCCACGGGCGCCGCGAGCAGCCACGGTCCGTGTGTCTCCAACAACCAGCGAAAGTAGAGCGCCGCATTCGGGGTCACGTTGGCAATCGCGTAGATTTCTCCCGCCGTGCCATATCCCGACCGAAGCGGCGACCCAAACCACCGCCACTGGAGATACCCGACCAGCACACCAGCCAATGCGACAGGACTGGCAAAAGCCACGACGGTGTGCCAGGGAGACGACCTTTGGTCGTCCTTGAAGAACAGGCACAGCGCCGGAACGACCGCCAGCGGGGCGAGGTTGGGACGAATGAGCACCGCGACGGCTGCCACCAGGCCCCCGAGCAGCGCGCGGCCGTATCCCGCACGTCCCCATGGCATGACCAGGATCCAGCACACCAGCCACGTCGCCGTCACGGGCACGTCGCTCATCGGTTGCATCGCCTCGATCAGGGCGACGGGACTCGAGGCGATCCACACCGCCGCGATGAGTGCAGCCAGCGCGCCCGACAGGCGCAGCGCGAGCGCCGCCGTGGCGCAGACCACGATGAAGAACGAAACGGCAGGCACGAACGATGCGGCAATCGCGCCCCCCAGCGCATGCAGCGGTGCCATGAGCAGTGGCAACCCGGGAGCGTAGGTCGGAACCTGAAAACCGGCCTCGCGGGCGGGATTCCATCCGAGCGGCGCCAACGTGGCGGCGGCATTCGTCCACTGCGCAACCGAGGCCAGTGGCTCGGCACGCATGATCTGCCATCGCCACAGCATGTCGGCCTGGCTGAGATAACCCGACGCATCCGAGCCCGACGCACTGAACGTGCTGAACTGTAGCGTCACCGCGGCAGCAAATCCGGCGATCACCAAGGCGATCATCGAGGCTCGGCGACTGAGCCAATCATCGACGTGCTCCAGATCCCGGGTGACGGCCCGTGCGCGCCACGCCAGTGCGAGCCAGGCGAGGCCGGCCGCAATCGCGGCCGCGAGCGAGGGAATGGGTGAGCGCGCCGACAGGCGGATGCCCTGTAGCGTGGTGGCGAACCCACCGCTCACGGACAAGGTCAAGCTGACGGTTGCAAGGAGTATCGCGACGAAGAGGAGGGACCGACGGGACATCCCATTAGACGGGACACTGACCATCGGCCGCGCGATGGCGACCAGTAGTCAGCTCCCGGTGTTTGGCGCCTTGTGCGCAGCTACTTTTTGGGAATCGTCCAGAAGTAGACTTTGCGGCCGTTGACGTCCAGTTCCTTTTCCGGCTTCCAGTCGCCCATGTCGAAGGCGTGCGACACGATCCGCGTGCCCGGCTTGAGCTCTTTCATCAGCTTGGGCATCAGCTTCACGTTGAGCGATGGCAGGAGGTAGAGCGTCACGACGGTGGCTTCGCTGATGTCGGTCGTGAACAAGTCGGCGTTCAACATCTTCACCTTGTCGCCAACATTGTTCTTGGCCACGTTCTCGTTGGCTTCCTTGATCCGCTGCGGATCGATATCGATGCCGACGCCGCGCGCGCCATACTTCTTGGCTGCCGTCACGGGAATCCGACCGTCACCCGAGCCGAGGTCGTAGACAATGTCGTTCTTGGTCACGTTGGCGACCTGGAGCATCGCTTCGACGACCTCTTCGGGTGTCGGAACGAAGATGACGTCAGGCCGGCGGGTTGCCGCTTCCTGGGTGGTCGCGGCCTGCGCCAAAGCAGACGGCACGCTCGCCACGGATAGGATTAGCGCGAAGGCGAGAACACGGGTCGTCATTCGAAAGGTCCTCCTGATTACGAAACTGAGGTCATGAGTATAGATCGAAGCCGTGCCCGGCCCCGGTGGCTGGTGTTCGTCATTCCACTCGTCATCAGCGCCACCCTGCTGGCGTACTTTGCCGTGCGCGCACGCAGCGTGGACCCTCCGACACTCGAACCGCCACTGCGGCTCGCCCTCGCGCCGCCCGAGAATTTAACCATTGGCGGAGGACCTGACTACGTATTTGGACTCGCTCTGGCCTCCGATGGCCGTCGGCTGGTGTTTCCCGGCACGCAAGCTGGGCGGACACAGCTCTACCTTCGAGATCTCTCGACCGGCGAGCTTCAACCACTGCCCGGCACTGAAGACGGGGTTTTGCCGTTCTGGGCGCCCGATGGGCGAGCGATCGCGTTCTTTGCCGGTGGACGACTGCGGGCTCTGACACTCGAAGATGCACAGATTCGAGACCTGGCGGACGCCCCCGCCCCCCGCGGCGGCGCGTGGCATCCCGGCGGGGACATCATCTTCGCCCCCGCCAACGATTCGGGTCTGCTGCGGCGGCGCGGCTCTGATGGCGCCGTGCAACCGTTTACGACCCTCGATGCCAGCGCCGAGTCGTCGCACCGGATGCCGATCCTTCTCGACAACGGACGTCACGTCGTGTTCTTCGTTGGCGCGCCCGGACCCACCCGACAAGGGATTTGGATCGCACCGACGGCCGCGCCCGATAACCGCAAGCGCTTGATCGGGAGCAGCGGCCATGCCATCGCGAGCGGCGCCGCGTTGATCTACTCAAGCGACGGTGCACTGTTCGCGCAGCGGGTTGACTTCGAGGCGCTGGGGCTCGCCGGCCGTCCAGTCCTGCTGGGAACTCCTGTTGGTCATGGACCGCTGCACCAGCTCTTCGCAACCGCCACCGACCATGTGGTGATCTATGGGCCACCGGCGTCGACCCTGCGTGAGCTGCGGTGGGTGGATCGTGCTGGCACGGAAACCGGCCAGGTTGGCGAGACCATGGACGCATGGGATGTTCGAATCGCGCCGGACGCGACCCGCGTCGCGGTGACGCGCGTCGATCCGCAACTCGGCACATTGGACATCTGGACCTACGATGGCACGCGCCCGCTGCCTCGGCGCATTTCGCCGACCATTGCCGCTGACGAGGCCCCGGTCTGGGCTTCTGATGGACGACGACTCTCGTGGGTGACGGGACGAAGAGCGGTCACGATACGGGAGGCGCAAGGTGCCGCACCCGAGCAAACGCTGCGGACGTTCGAGCACCCGGTTCGGGTAACCGACTGGTCGCCCGATGATCAATGGATCGTCGTGAGCGAATCACGCCCGGTGACCCGCGACGACCTCTGGCTGGTCCCTGCGAGCGGCGGGGAGGCCGCTGTGCCTTACGCGAACTCGACGTTCAATGAGAGTCAGGGCGTCGTGTCGCCCGATGGCAAGTGGATGGCGTACGCGTTGGATGAGTCGGGACGGTTCGAGATCTACATCGACTCGTTCCCAAAACCAGGAACGCGCGCCCGGTTGACGACGGGAGGCGGCAGCGATCCTCGTTGGCGAGCCGATGGACGGGAGCTCTACTTCCGCCGTGGCTCCGAAGTCCACGTCGTGAGCCCCTTCACCGAGGAAGGGACACCAGAGGCCGTGTCCTCTGAGCGACTCTTCGACGCCGTTCTGGACGTGCGGGCGTACGATGTGTCGAACGACGGTCAGCGCTTTCTCATCAACGTTTCAACCCCCGAGGCCGCTCCACGTCCGTTCTCGGTCCTGGTGAACTTGAGGAGTCTGCTACGATTCGCGCCATGACTTGCTGCCACTTGGTTCGCTCGCTGAGAACCCTGCGGTCTGGCTCGGTCGCTCAACTACGATTCCTCGTCCTCGCGTTGCTGGTTGGTGTCGGTGCGAGCGCGGTGTTACTCGGACGTTCCGCTCCGACCAGTCAACAAGTCAACGCCAGCCGGCCGCCAGGCTCCACGTACACCGGCCAGGCATTTACGTTCAACAAGATCCAGGAGGGCATCTGGCACGCCGTCGGCACCGGCAACCTGGTGGTCATGTCCAACGCCACCATCGTCGAGGGCGACCGGGATGTCCTGGTCGTGGACTCGCACGTCACTCCGGGTGGCGCGTGGGCGCTTCGCGAGGAGCTGAAGGCCGTCACACCCAAGCCCATTCGCTTCGTCGTCAACAGCCACTATCACTTCGATCATTCGCATGGCAATCAGATCTACGGGCCTGACGTGGAGATCATCGGCCACGAGTTTGCGCGCCAGATGATGGTGGCCGGCAAGTCGCTCGACTCTCCTGCGCACGACTTCTTCGTGGGCGGTGTGCCGAACACCATCAAGAATCTCGAAGGTCGGCTCGCTGCTGCCACCGATCCCAAAGAGCAGGCGACCATTCGTGCGCAGCTCGACGTTCAGCGCAATCACCTCGAAGGCACGAAGGCTGTCAAGCCGACGCCGCCAACGGTGACGCTCACGCACACGATGACGTTGCATCGCGGCGCACGCGAGATTCGCGTGCTGCATCTGGGACGCGGCCACACGGGCGGTGATGTCATCATCCATCTGCCCAAGGAGCGAATCATCGCCACTGGCGATCTTCTCGTGGAAAACACTTCGTACATGGGGGATGCGTTCTTCACCGAGTGGATCGACACCATCGAGGCAGTCAAGCAGCTTGATTTCGACACCGTCCTTCCGGGTCATGGCCGGGCGTTCACAGGCAAGGCCAAGCTCGATCACTGGCAGGCGTACCTGCGTGACTTCTGGGCCCAGGCGCAGAAGTTCCACAAGGCCGGCGTTCCGGCCGAGGAAGCTGCCAAGCAGGTGGACCTCCGCTCGCATGCCGTCAACTACCCGCAGATCAAGACACTCGGCATCGTTCCCAACCATGGCATGTTGCGGGCTTATGAAGTGCTGGATGGGAAGGTGAAGTAGATCACGAACAGGCCTCAGAGACGCAGAGACACAGAGACATACCCTCGATGAATCTCTGAAATACATTGTTCTGAGCCTCTGGGGCTCTGAGGCTTGTCCGTGGAGAACCGGTGAAGGTTGCAACCTGGAACGTCAACGGCATCCGCGCCCGACAGGCGGAGCTGCTCGAATGGATCGCGCGGGAATCTCCTGACGTCATCTGTCTTCAAGAGATCAAAGCTTCCCTCGATCAGCTCGGGTTTGCTCTCAGTGATATCGAGGGCTACTGGGCTCACTGGCACGGCGGCAAGGGCTATTCTGGCGTCGCGCTGCTGGTGTCCAAGGCGTTCGCGGCAGCTGGCCCGGCAATCGTTCACCCAGTCTTCGACTTCGAACAGCGGATCTGCACAGCCACACTGGCCACGCCGGGTGGTGACGTCACGTTCGCCTCAATCTACGTCCCCAACGGGGGCAAGGACTACCCTGCCAAGATGCGCTTTCTGGAGGGAATTGAGACCTGGGCCGCGGCGTCACAGGTCGCCGGTCACGCACTCGTGCTCTGCGGGGATTTGAATGTCGCACGCAGCGACATGGATATTCACCCTAAGGAACGCAAGCCGAATCAGGTCGGTGCGCGACCCGATGAGCGCGCCCTGTTCGAGCAGATCCTGTCGCACGATCTGATCGACGTGGGGCGGACACAGGAACCCGACAATGAGAACCTGTTCACCTGGTGGGCACCCTGGCGCAATCTGAAGCAGCGCAATATTGGATGGCGCATCGACTACGTGCTCGCCACCTCACGGATTGCCAGAGCTGTGACGAGCATCACTGTCCAGCGGGAGTTCGGGACCAGCGATCATGGGCCCGTTGTAACGGAGTTTGCGCTCTAGTCTCGAGCCGGTTCTTCTGCTCCGTGGCTTCCGCCTTCAGGCGGAAGCTCCCAGCGAATGGTAGATCTTCCGGCTGAAGCTGGAAGCCACGAGTGCCGAACAAGAGCCGTGGCTTCCGCCTTCAGGCGGAAGTTCGAAGGGCGCCAGTAGTCATTCGGCTGTTACAGAGCCCCTAACGCCCACACAGGTGCGCCGCGAGGCGGGCTCGATCGATCAGGTGCACGATCAGTAGATCGGTCTGCCGGATCGCGTGCGTCAGAAGGCGTGTGTCCAGTTCGCCGTCTTCGTGGACGCAGCAGCGAATGCATTCGGCACGGAGCACGGCAAGGACCAGGCGCAGCCGCGTGATGTGTGACACCGCTCCACTGCCCTGGTAAGCCATCCACGCGGCGAACGCATGCGCTGCAAGAAAACGGTTGATGACTTGTCCTTGGGCGCGCCAACCGCGGGCGACGCGCTGATTCCAATTCGGCTCGGCGTGGTCGGGGTATTCGCTCGAGGTGCAGGTCGCTCGTGAGGCGAGTGCCGATAGGAAGAGTTGACGTTCGTAAGTCCAGTCGAGAGTAGGCGATCCGGCAGGTTCACCGCGATCGGCGAGGGCGCCGATGACATCGACGAGCGCGCCGTCCCGTGGTCGCCACGTGCATAAGCTCCGAGCATCGTGATCGAGGGCCATCAACACCTGCTCTGGCTCGTCATCGGAACTCGTCAGGGATTTCACGAGATGCGTCTCCCACGCGTTGTAGGCTGCATGGTCCATCAGCAGGCCCGGTCGCAGCAGGGGCGGTAAGACGTCGCGCGCGTCCAGCCCTTCGGGATCCCCGGTCGGAAGGACCGGCGGACCCTCGACAATCGTGACGGGCCCGGTATGGCTGAAGAGCAATGACGCAGCCGTCGGGCAATAGTGCGAGAGGGTGACGAACACTCCGCGCGGGTCGATCAGGCATTCCCGCGGGAAGTGCTGACACGCCGAGGGCAGCGCGGCGTGTCCAAGCTCGTGGTGGATTTCGCATCCTCCGGCAGGCCACCCCCCTTGCTGGCGGGCATAGAAGACGCAACGCCCGTCTCGATCGTTTGCGAGGACGCCCGCCATCTCGGGTGGCGCGTCGGCCGCGGGCACAAGCCACTTGCGGTCGGGCCGGAGCACGCGCAGCGGCGCCAATCGGGCTCGCTCGACGGGGATGGGCCAGCCAGCCGTGCAGCACGCCCCCGAATGTCGGCAGGCGTACGGAAGGTGCATGGAAAGCCAGAACGTCGTCATGAGGTCCACGGTCCACGGCCTACGGCTCACGGTCTTACGGTGATTCACAGTTCCGCTGACCCGTGGACCGTGGGCCGTGGGCCGTGGACCGTGGACCATTGTAAGCACCCCCCTTTCGGAACTATTGTCGGAACCCACGCTGGAGGGCTGGCTATGTTCGGGCAAATGATGGATCTGCAGTTGCTCATCTCCGACCAAATCGAATTCGCCGCACGTTTTCACGGTCCGGCCGAGGTCGTGACCCGCACGGTCGAGGGTCCGATTCATCGTTCGAGCTGGGGCGAGATTGGCAGGCGTGCCAAGAAGCTCGCGCACGCCCTCCAAAAGCTCGGGATCAAGGAAGGCGACCGCGTCGCCACTATCGCCTGGAACACGCATCGACACCTCGAGGTGTACTTCGCCGTGTCAGGCATCGGGGCGGTCCTCCACACCATCAATCCAAGGCTCCCGCTCGATCAGCTTCGCTATGTCGTGGATCATGCCGAGGACGTCGCGTTGTTCTTCGACACGACCTTCGTCAAGCTCGCGCAGGTCATCGCGAAACAGCCGAACCCCGTACGCCACTACGTAGCGCTCGCCGATGCGGCACATCTGCCGACCGACTCCGAGATCCCGGGGCTGTGCGACTACGAGGGCCTGATCGCCGGTGAGCCGGACACATTCACGTGGCCGGTGCTCGACGAGCGCACGGCTTCCTCGCTGTGCTACACCTCGGGGACGGCAGGTTTTCCCAAAGGTGTTCTCTACTCTCATCGGTCGACGATCCTTCACTCCTATGCCATCTGCATGAACGATGCGTTGGGGATTTGTGCGGCCGATGTGGTGCTCCCCGTGGTTCCGATGTTTCACGTCAACGCCTGGGGAATTCCATACGCCGCCGCGATGACCGGTGCCAAGCTCGTGTTGCCCGGTCCCGGGCTCGACGCCGTCAATCTCACCGAGTTGATCGAGACGGAGAAGACCACCTGCCTGCTCGGGGTACCAACGGTCTGGATGGCGCTGCTCGCGCACGCTCGTGCGCAGGGCAAGCGCTTCTCGTTTGTCAAGAAGGTGGTGATCGGCGGCTCCGCGTGTCCGCCGCCGATGATCGAAGCGTGGGAGCGTGAGCACGGGGCTCGCGTCATTCACGCGTGGG
Organism: uncultured Acidobacteriota bacterium; assembly: GCA_963802675.1. Classification (GTDB taxonomy): domain Bacteria; phylum Acidobacteriota; class Vicinamibacteria; order Vicinamibacterales; family UBA2999; genus JACCSI01. The sequence continues at coordinate 387,522 of CAWDJL010000006.1, read as the reverse complement.
GAATGACCGAGATGAGCCCGGTCGGGACCACCGGCGTCCTCCTGCCCAAGCACGAGCGACTCGGGGAGGCCGAGCGGTTTGCGGTCAAGTGCAAGCAGGGTCGGGCATTGTTCGGCGTCGACCTGCGATTGGTCGATGACGACCAGAACGTGATTGCCCACGATGGCAAGACATCAGGGCACTTGCAGGTGCGTGGGCCATGGGTCGCTGGTTCTTATTTCAAGCGCGAGCGCGACGAGTTGCATCAGGACGGGTGGTTCTACACCGGCGACATTGGCTCGATCGACAGCGACGGCTATCTGCAGCTCACCGACCGCAGCAAGGATGTGATCAAGTCGGGTGGCGAGTGGGTCAGCAGCATCGATCTGGAGAACGCCGCGATGTGCCACCCCTGCGTTCAGCAGGCCGCCGCTATCGGTGTGCCGCACCCGAAGTGGCAGGAACGCCCGCTGCTCATTGTCGTCAAGGCGCCTGGCAAGGAAGTCGACCAGGACGAGCTGCGCAAGTTTCTCGAAGGCAAACTGGTCAAGTGGTGGTTGCCGGACGCTATCGAGTTCGTGGACGCGTTGCCGATCGGCGCGACCGGCAAGGTGCTGAAGCGCGAGCTGCGGCAGAGGTTTGCGGACTACAAGCTGTGACGCGTGCTCCGTCGCGGCGCCTCCCTGACAATGCGCACGATAAGATCAGGATGAGGAACATCGTCGTGTCGGGTGCAAGTCGTCTAGTCGTGCTCGCAATCGGATGCAGCGGCCTCGCTCTTGTACAGGCGCCCTTGCCGCAGGCAGGCAGTGTGAGCGGGACGGTTACGATCGATGCGATTCCTGTCACGCTGGCGCACGCGATTCGAACGACGCGGCCCAACCTTTTCAACGAATTCTTCAACGACACGGTCGTCCTGTTGAGCGACCGGGCAGTCACGGCGGAGGAGGCCGCAGACGACGCCGGTCTGTACGCGCGGGCGGCGCGCGGCGAGCTCGTGACGGTCGCAGGTACCGATTCGACGGCCGGCCCAAGCGCGGCCAGTTGTTCAACGTCGCGCTCAATCACAAGGGACTGAGCGAGACGGCGCTACTGCCTGATGTCTGGTTCAAGTCCACCTTCAAGGGCGGCGCCGGGACACTGAAGCTCGAAGCACGAGAGTTCAGCGGCCGCACCTATGCAGCCGACCTCGAATTCAGCGTGCCGATGCCGGCCGAGACGACGGCCGCCGACGCGCCCAAGACCGCAGGACTGCCCCCAGCGAGCAAGAGCGACACGGAACGCGCGCGCGCGACGGCGCTGCTCATCGAAGCGCTCCAGGATGGAGACGAGTCGCGCTCGCTCGAGATCATCAAGCTCGGCATCGATCCCAACGGACGGGACGAGAAGCACGGCATCCCGGTGATCAACTGGGCCGTCCTCATGTGCCAACCACCGGTCGTCGGTGCGCTGGTCGAATTGAAGGCTGATCTGCGATTCGAGCGCCTGCCTGGTATGACGCTCTTGTCCGAAGCGCGCGCTGCGTGTCCTGATGCCGTGGGCTTTTTGAGAGCCGGCGGAGCGCAATAGTCTGTGGTCGGTGGTCGGTGGTCAGTGATCCGGTGGTCCGTGATCGACAGTGGCCCGCTGGAGCTGCCGGTCATTGGTGCCGTCAGGCTTGCCGCTGGCCTGGTCGCAACCTGGGTCCCCGCCCGCCGCGCCTTGAGGCTCACGCCGTCCGACGCCCTTCGAAACTAATCGAGACCGCGTAGGATAGTTGCCAGTTGCAACCGGCAACCGAGGAGCGAAGCGACTCTCTGCATGCTTGTCAATTGCGTCGCCTACCAGGACGGTCAGAAGCTGGCTGACATCCAAGTCAGCGAGATTCGTTCGTACACGAGTCGACCTGGGTGTTTTGTCTGGGTGGCCCTGAAAGATCCAGAGACGGCCGAATTCGAGGCGCTGCAACTGGAGTTCACCCTTCACGAGTTGGCGGTCGAAGACGCGCAGCACGGCCATCAGCGACCGAAGATCGAGGAGTACGCGCAGTCGCTCTTCGTGGTGATGCACCCCGTCGAGGCGGCAGATGATGACCTCAGGACCGGCGAGGTTTCGGTCTTTGTGGGTCGAAACTACGTGATTACCACCCGTCGCGGTGTCGAACGCGGCTTTGTCGACGTGCGTCGTCGCTGCGAGGAGGAGCCTGAGCTGCTGAAGCACGGGCCTGCCTATGTTCTGTATGCCCTCATGGACGCGGTCGTCGATCGTTACTTTCCCGTGCTCGACGCGCTCACCGAAGAAATCGAACAAGTCGAAGAGCGCATCTTTGCCGGCCAGACCACCCGAGCAAACGTCGAGGCCTTGTACGGACTCAAGCGGAAAGTGATGACCCTCGAGCACGCCAGCGTCCCGCTGCTCGAGGTGACGGGCAAGCTACATGGTGGTCGTGTGCCGCCGACGTGCTTCAACTTGCAGGACTATTTCCGCGATGTTCATGACCATCTGGCGAGGCTGCAGCAGTCGATCGAGAACCTTCGCGACATGGTGTCAACAGCGATGTCGGTCAACTTGTCGCTGATCACGTTGCAGGAGAACGAGGTTGTCAAGCGACTGGCGGCATACGCGTCGCTCATCGCCGTGCCGACGTTGATCGCTGGAATCTACGGAATGAACTTCGACCATATGCCCGAGCTGCGCATGCCGTGGGGCTACCCGCTCGCGCTGGGGTCGATGGTGCTGGCGGATTTGTATTTGATCTATAGATTCAGGAAGGCCAACTGGTTCTAAGAAGGACTCGCTTCGCTCGTGAGACTCGCGCCTTCGGCGCTCGTCGGACTCGGCGCTGCGCGCCTCGGGGGGGCGCGGGCCGTGCGGCCCGCGCTGGGAAGTACCGTCGACGCAATCGAAAGCCGCGGCCGAACGGCCGCGGCCCGCACGAGGCGGCGAAGCCGCCGAGCCCTACGAGCGCCAAAGGGGCGAGTCCTACTGCTGCGTGAGCAGTCCTAGGAGCGTCGCATGCTGTCGAACAGCTGCCTGTGGCCTTCGACGACGCGCTTGCGCTCGACGTCGTTGATCTCCGTTGTCCACACGTCGCGCTCTGAGGTGCCGCCCAGGATGATGCCGTCCCGTCGAGGCATCATGTGAACAAAGGCCCCGGGGGGTGAATTCATGACCCCACCGTTCGTGCTGTAGTTCACTTCATCTTGCGGAATCAAGACGATCAACTGACCCTTCAGGGGGATCAGTTCCGGATCGCCGAACAACGCCTTTGCCCCGAGGCCGGTGCAATTGACGACGACCGCTTCGTCGAGAGCCGCGACGTCGCGAGGCGTTTCGAACGTTCGGATCTTGATTCTGCCCCCGTGAGCCACGACGTCCTGCACGAGCGCGTCGAGATAGATCGAGGGCTCGATGCGCATCTCGGGACGCTCGATGGCATAAGTCGAAGGAAACGGATGTTCGCCCGGACCCAGGACGACTGATCCTGTCCGTACCGAGTCGGGCAGCAGTTCGTTGGTGCCGCGTGCCGATTCCTGCTGCTCGGTGGGCGAGTAGTTGTAGATCCACGAGATGCCGTACTTCGGACCGGCCAGCAGTTGAAGCTGACGATACGCGATCTCGACGGCGCGACGGAACTGCGCATCCCATTCCGGCGTGCGCTGCGCAAACGACACCAGGCCTGAGGTCGGCGTGAAGCCCGCCAGCGACATGTTCGATGTCGTGTCAGGAGGCACAGCCGCGGCGTAAATCGTCACGTCGAACCCGCGGCGCTGCAGCTGACGAGCCGTCGTCAGCCCCACGACTCCGGATCCGAGCACGGCCGCCCGACGATCACCCTGCTCGAGCGCCATCTCGGACGCCATTTGCCCCGTGCCCCAGGACAAGGACATTCCGGCCCCACCGTGCCCGTAGTTGTGAATCAGCGTCTTGGCGCCGAGCTTTTCTGCGCGGAGAACAAATCCGGAAGGACGATGCGGCCGCAGCCCTACCGTCGCGCGAATGACCCGGTCCCAGGAGACTCGAACGGGCGCGAGCCGCAGTGGCTGGCGCGCCGTCGCCACGTGAGGCGCCGTTCGGCGGGTGGCACAGCCAGTCAAGGCCAGCGCCATGAGCGCCATGCCGCCATCTCTCAGGAGCGCTCGTCGATGCACGGCACATCATAACGGCGGCGCCCGACGGGTGCGACAGGTGCGAACCCAGGCACCTGCTTCTGCTACCATCCCGCCATGCGACGAGCCACCATTGTCTTCGTCATCACCACCGTCACGCTCGGCGCGCAGGCTCCCGCGTCGCCGGACTGGGCCAAGCTCGAAGACGAGACCATGCGCCACTTTCAGGCGCTGTTGCGCTTCGACACCAGCGACCCGCCGGGAGGCGAGAAACCGGCGGCCGACTACCTCAAGCAGGTGCTCGACCAAGAAGGCATTCCGGCACAGGTGCTTGCTCTCGAGCCTCATCGCCCGAACGTGGTTGCGCGGCTGAAAGGCAACGGCAGCAAGCGACCACTCCTGTTGATGGCTCACACCGATGTCGTCAATGTGGACCCGAAGAAGTGGACGCATCCGCCGTTTTCGGCGACCCGCGAGAGCGGGTATGTCTACGCACGAGGCACGGTCGATGACAAAGACAACGTGACGGCTGTGCTGATGGCGCTCCTGATCTTGAAGCGGCAGAACGTTGCGCTCGACCGGGACGTGATCGCGCTCTTCGAAGCCGGCGAGGAAGGGACGACGCGCGTCGGGATTCAGTTCATGGCCAATCAGCACTTCCCCACCATCGAGGCCGAGTTCTGTTACGCCGAAGGTGGCGGCGTCTCTCGTCAAGCCGGCCAGGTGAAGTTTGCGTCGGTGCAGACGTTGGAGAAAATTCCGCGCGCGATCCAGCTCACCGCGCGCGGTGTCGCGGGCCACGGCTCGGTTCCCCTGCAAACCAACTCCATCGTGCACTTGTCCGATGCCGTCGCAAAGGTCGGCAAGTGGGTCCCGCCCATCAGACCAAACGAGACCACGGGCGCGTACTTCAAGCGGCTGGCGTCGATCTCGTCGCCGGAAGAAGCGGAGCGCTATCGCAATGCGCTCAGCCCCGACCCGAAAGTGAGCGGCGCGGCCGACGAGTACTTCCGTGAGCACGAACCGCGTCACGCGTCGATGCTGCGAACCTCGGTGTCGCCAAATATGTTCACGGGAGGCTATCGCGTCAACGTCATCCCATCCGACGCGACGGCGACGCTCGACGTGCGAATGCTGCCCGATGAGGATCCGCAGGCATTTCTGGAACAGGTCAAGACAATCGTCAATGACCCTGCGGTTGAAGTCGCCTTCACGGCTCGGGACGTGCGCCCCGCCGGAACAACCCGGTTGAATACAGAAGCGTTTGCCGCCCTCGAGGCCAACATCACGAAGCACTACAAGGCGATCACGCTTCCGACGATGAGCACTGGGGCGACGGATATGGCGTACCTGCGCGCGAAAGGCATCCACTGCTATGGCATCGGACCCGCCACCGACGTCGAGGATGGTCCCAAGGGGTTTGGCGCGCACAGCGATCAGGAGCGCATCCTCGAGACCGAACTCCATCGATTCGTGCGGTTCCATTACGACGCCGTGGTTGATCTGGCGGCGAAGAAATAGACCAGAGGAACACGAAGATCAGGAAATTGAATGTTGCGCTGGAGATTCTCACCGCGATACTGCTCGGAGCAGCGCTCGCAGCCGCTTACGCGGGGCCGCTGCGATTCGAGGCTTTCGGCACGACCATAAGCATTCGCACGTTGTCACGACCGCTGATCGCCGCGGCCATGGTGTTCGCCGCTCGAATCGGCCTTGGCGGGCGACCGCTCGCGACCGCCGCACTCGAGGCATTAGCGAAGGTGACGTGTGGCGCGCTGATCACCGCCGGAACGATTGGCTGGATCAGCTATCTCTCAATGACGTGTGGCGGCGCCGATAGCTACGGCTATGTCAGCGCCGCCGAGCGTCTTCTTGCCGGCGCCATCGTCCAGAACGAGCCGCTCGCCGAGATTCTGCCTGCAAACGGAGTTCGGGCCGCCACTCCGTTGGGCTACGTGCCTGCGGGAAGGATTCCGAACGCGTCGGTGCCTGCGTATCCTCTTGGCCTGTCCGCGGTCATGGCGATTGCCACCACGTTCTTCGGGCGATCGGGAGCCTTCTACGTCGCCCCGCTCTGCGGGCTCATCTTGTTGGCCGCGTCGTCTGTGATCACGCGAGCGTGGTACGGCGACCGGATGACGGCGCTGCTCGCGAGTGCGCTGCTCGCGGTCAACCCGCTGGTGTTCACGTACTCCATTCAAGCCATGAGCGATGTGCCGGCGGCCGCGGCACTGATGGTGGCGGTCGCCGCGCTCTCGACGACGCGACCGCTACCACTCCTGGCGGGCATCGCAGCCGCCGTGGCGTTGATCACCAGGCCGGCCCTCGCACCTGCGGCGATTCTGCTCGCCGCGCTGCCGTTGATCGCGAGGGGACGAAAAGCCGGATCGATCACCTTGTGGTACCTGGCGCCGGTCACCGCGGGCATTCTCATCCAGGGTTGGACGCAGTGGTATCTCTACGGTGACGCCTTCGCGAGCGGCTATGGCTACATCGCGGGCCTCTTCTCAATCGAAACGGCGTGGCTCAACACGCGAAGCTATCTCTATTGGGGGTATCTCGCGCTTGGTCCGGTGTGGCTGGCAGCGGTCGTCCTCGGGATCGTCACATCGAAGACGGTACCGCGCGCAGCGCTCGCATTGGTCGCACTCGGTGTGATCACACCCTACCTGTTTTATCGGCCGTATGATCATTGGGAGACCTTGCGCTTTCTCCTGCCGGTCATCGTAGTGGCGACAATCGTCGCCGCCGCGGGACTCATCGAAGTCGCTCGTCGTCTGGCGGGAGTGGTCGCCGGTTCGATGGTCGCGTCAAGTGTCGCCGTCGCGATCGCGTGGTCGTGGATGTCGTGGCTGGCCGTCAACCAGGTGTTCACGATGCCCGCCCAGGAAGCACGTCACCGCCTCGTTGGTGAGCTGGTCGCGCAGGTCACGCCGACCAACGCGGTCGTGCTCGCGCTGCAGCACAGCGGGAGCCTTCGCTACTATGCCGACCGTCAGACCGTGAACTGGGATCAGATTCCGGCCGGAAGTTTCGACCACAGTGTGAATGCCTTGGCCGCCCAAGGATTCCCCATTTTCCTCGTCATCGATAGCGCGGAAGAGAAGGCGATTTTCGAGGCGCGCCACGGACCTGTGTTGAATACCGGTCACTGGCTTCCCAGCGGCCAGCGTCGGAACGTTCAACTGTTCGAAGCTCCACCGAAATAGCAGAACTGTACACAGCAGCCCTGGGGTAGGCTGTCCGCGATGCGTCGGACGGTTGCCGCGCTGCTGGGCCTCACGGCCGTGGTCGTTGGTGTCGAGGCCCGCGACACGCGCCTTCCAGGGTGGTTCGACCTGCCAATCGCTGGAGGCGAGGCCACGCTGGCGGCACTCGGCATCGAGCCTGACGAACGCGCGTTGACGCTGCCCGTGCTGTCGCGCGCGCTCGAGGATCGCCAGAGTCGTCTCGGCCGGGCGCCCGACGCCCTGCAGCGGATTCTTGATCAGACGACCGCCGGGACGCTTGGCGGTACGCCCGATGCTGAAGCCACCGTGGTGCCGGCACCGCTCAGCGCCGAGGTCTGGCGCGAGCTGCTGGAGGTTGCGCCGCAGGACGACCTCTTTCGCCGTCTGAGCGGCAATCGACGCGCCCTGATGGTCGCGGTCGGGCTGATGGCAACTGACGACTCGATTCGATCGTTGATGGCTCGCGATCGGGATCTGCTGTCGTTCGTGCACCGCGAAGGTGCGTCAGCGTTCGCCATCGTGGCGCGCTCGCTACGCATCGATCGTGATCGTGTGGTGGTGCCGGGCGGCCAGGGCGCGGAGACGATCTGGCAGAGACTCGCCGGCAGTTCCACCGACCAGCCGTCGGCATTTCTACGCGCGCTGGTCTCTCGCGATCGCGGTCGACTGGCGTGGTACTTCGACTGCCTGGCGCAGATGGACGATGGGCGACTCGCGGCCGCGTGGCCGGACAACGGTCTCGATGCGCGCCGCGACAACGCGGCGGCGCTTTACGCGGCGTTTCGCGAGAGCGATGTTCAGTGGATCATCCCGGAGCAGCCGTATCGTCGAACCATCGCGGATCCATGGACGATCGTGATGACCGCCGACGTCCAGGCCGGCCGGCTGCTTGGACCGTCTCCCGAAGTGTTTTGGGAGTACGTGTTCTCGGGCAGCGCCGGTCCCCCACCACCAATGCGCGACGGGATGCGGCCAGCGGGGTTGACCTGGTTGACGCGCACGATCGCATCGACGACGGCTCGACCGCGACGAGACAAGATCGAAGTGTTTCGACTCGGCCAACGGGTGTTCCCCTCTCCATCGCCCGCGGCGCTGCCGGATCTTGCGGTTGCCCTCAGTGGGTACGCACGATTTCGCTCGTTGCTCCTTGCGCTCGAACGGATGCAAATTGAAGAGGCCGCGACGTGGGCGGCGCTGGTGACAGCCGCTCGTCACGCTTCCGATCGGAGCGATGATCGGCGCGATGCGGTGACGGCGTTCCAGGCAGTCGTGAGCCTGATAGAGCGGATGCGTCATGTGCGCACCATCGACGTCGCGACGACCGACCGCCTGCTCCGAACACTGAGCGAGGCCGTCCAGCGCAACCCGCGGGTGACGCGATCGATCACCGAGTGGATCCAGTCGACGCTGATGGCCTCGCTGCCCCGGCTCGAACGACCCGACGCCTTGACCGGAAAGACGGCGTACGAGTCCACGATTCTGCAGGCACTCGCCGGGCCTCGCGACCGGCCCACACCGGCGATCGAATGGGAAGGTCTGACGTATCGCGTGGACATCGTCGAGGCTGAGCATGAGCGGCTGCGCGCGGTTCGTGCGCAGCTGCCCTCTCCTGGACTCGACGCGGCCATCGCACACGACCGGCCGCGTGATTTGTCACTCGCACTCACTGCGCTCGTGTACGCGCCAGCGCTCGGCGAACCGGAGGGCGCAGTCGCGCTCAGCCGGGACGTGGCCATGCGCCACGATCTGGGGCTCGAGGCCACGACCCTCGTGCGGGACCTTCGGCCCTGGTCGTTGCCCGAAGAGCAACAAGGTCGCGGCCCGTGGCGGGTCGCGGGCTCGCTGATTGGCCTCGATCTCGGCCTCTCGCGCCTCGCCTTGCGACGCTTGACGGGCGACGAGATGCCGCCTGCGCCGACGCTCACGCTGAACGACTTCTCGACCTTGACGCGAACCGTGGTGTCGATGACGGCGCTCGACTTGACCGACGCAGACCGCAACGAGATCGCGAGCGCAATCGCGCGCGGCCGCGAGCGGGTGCGCGAGGCCGGAGCGAGCGCTCGGGCGCTCGACGCGTTGGCGCGTGAGGCACGCATTTCGGCCATCGCACGCCAGCTGATCCCCTGGTTGGTCGCGCGCCAGCCGGATGCGCTGAACGATCTCTTCACACTGCGGGATCTGATGTGGCTCGGTCAGCCGAAGCTCTCTCGCCGCCAACTCGATCGGTGGGGACTCGCCGCGGACGGCATCGATGGCCGGCGCGTGACCGCGATGCCGCCGCCCGCCCCTTGGGAAGACTTCGCCGGGCGGGCCGATGCGGGACAAATCACCACCCAGACGCCCGATCTGACGTTGCGGATCGTCGAAGAAACGGCCCGGCTCGGTCTGCCGGCGCTGCTGGTGCCATCACTGCTTGCGTTTGCCGTCAACGATTACTGGCACGACGTGCCGGTCCGCTTTGCCGACGACTGGCCACGGCTGTCGCGTCAAGCGCAGACGCTGACACCGGCACGCGTCGAAGATTATGTCGCCGCGCTCACGGGCAATGGCCCACTGCGAAAACAATGACTCGCGTTGCTGCCGTTGCTGATCGCCTCAGCCTTCGCGTCGCCCAGTCGCCGCCGCGGGATGTGACGATCCGGATCGTGTCGCCCGAACCCGACACTTACCTGGTCGGTTCGGTGCGACTGCGGGCCGCCATCGAGCCGGCGCGACGCGTGCGCGACGTGGCACGCGTGATGTTCTACGCCGACGGCCGGTTGGTGTGCACGCTGATGGACCCCGCCCGCGCCGAGTGTCCGTGGGATTCGGGCGCCAACATCAAAGAGCACGTGATCCGCGCTGTCGCCGAGCTCGTGGGAGGCGGTCGCGCGGTCACCAGCATTCGCACGAAGGGCCTCGACATCGTGGATGTCGTGAACGTCGAGGTTGTTCAAGTGACCGCGGTCGTCGCCAATCGTAATTCCTTCGTCAAGGGACTGACCAAGGCCGACTTTCGGCTGCGCGAAGACAATGTCCCGCAAACGATCACTCACTTCTCCTCCGAGGGAACGCCGCTCGAGCTCGTGATTGCGATTGACGTCAGCGAGAGCATGACCGACGCGATGCCGCAGCTGAAGAACTCCGTCAAACGGTTCCTCGCCGCGCTGAGGCCGCAGGATCAAGTGACGTTGACCGCGTTCAACGACAACCTGTTCACGCTGACCGGTCCCGAGACCAGCCCGGAACAACGGCTCCGCGCCGTCGATCGGCTCAAACCCTGGGGAGGCACTGCCCTCTACGATGTCATCGTGCGGGGCTTGCAGCAGCTGTCCAAGCAGCCGGGACGCCGAGTGCTGGTGGTGTTCAGCGACGGTGACGATCGGACCAGCCATGCCACGCTTGGAATCGGTCGAGCAAGCGGTGCGCGCCAGTGACGCCACATTGTTCATGGTGGCGCTTGGCAGCGGCGTGCAGCGCGCTCACCTGAAGAGCGGCATCGAGAAGCTCGTCGATCTCAGTGGTGGGCGAGCGCTGTTCGTCGAGCGCAGCGATCGGCTCGATGGACCCTTTGCCGAGATCCTCGAAGAGCTTGCGAACCAATATCTGATCGGGTATCAGTCAACCAACACGAAGCGCGACGGCGCCTGGCGCGAGATCGAACTGGAGCTTCCCAATCACTCGCATTCAGTCCGCGCTCGACAGGGTTATCGCGCGCCTGAGAAGTAGAGCCTCGTCATGGCGATGAAGAGAACGTTCGGCGTGGTCGGTCTCCTCTGGTGGGGTGTCTTGGGATCGCGGCCGCGCAGCAGCCGACGCCGCCATCCCCGAGCGCGCCGACACCGCAGGTGCCTCCACCGCCACAATTCGAGGCCCGCGCCGACGTCGTCCTGGTGGACGTGACCGTCGTGAGCGGCAACGGCGATCCGGTGACAGGACTCACCGCGGCAGACTTCGCGCTGGAGGTCAACGGTCAGCCGCGCAGCGTGCACACCGTCCAGTTCATCTCGTCGTTGGGGATGAAGACAGTCGCCGACGCGCCACGCCTCGCCAGCGTGAGCAGCAACGATGGACCGTCGACTGGACGGCTGCTCCTGTTTGTCGTTGATGAAAACTACCTCCGGGTCGGCAGCGCCCGCGCCGTGCTTCGCACGGCGGAGCGCGTGATGGCCAAACTCCCTGCGGGGGACATGGTCGGATTGGCGCGGTTGCCAACCGGCCGCGGCGGCGTCGAGTTCACCACCGACCGCGAGCGCATTCGCCGGGCGCTGTCGGGAACGATGGGCGCTCAGCCTTCACGCTCCACTGATCGGGTGCGACTGAGCGAGGGGCACGCGTTCGAAGTCAACGACCAACGGACGTGGCAGCAGGTCGTCGATCGCGAGTGCGGCGTCGAGTCGCCCGGAGTCGGCGGCGCGGTGGCGGCATGGGCCGATGAGCCTGCATCAACGAGCTCGAAGCCCAGGCGAAGTACGTCGTGACGGAGGCCAGTGCTCGCACGCGTTTGTCGATCAGTGCATTCGAGCAGTTGGCGCAGCAGCTCGCCCTGATGAAAACGCCGGTGAACATGGTGTTGCTCAGCGAAGGCTTGTATATCGGGCGCGATCACGAACGACCTGACCCACCTGGCACGGTTGGCGGCGCAGGCGCGGCTCAGCTTTTTCGTCGTCCAGCCAGACGAATCGATCTTCGACATGGATTCTCCACGCACCGTCGGCGGCCTGCCGCAGGAGTCGGCGCTGTCGCAAGGCCTGGAGCAGCTCGCCGGGCTCACGCGCGGCTCGTACTATCGCGTGAGCACCAGTGGTGACGGCGCCTTCGATCGGATCGCGCGCGAATTGACCGGCTACTATCTGCTCGCGTTCGAGCCGACGGAGGCGGATAAGACGTCGCGCGATCGACGCATCAAAGTGGAGGTCAAACGCCGCGGCCTGACGGTTCGTGCGCGCTCGACCTACGCCGTAACGGACGCCGCCACAAGCCTCGCCGCGCTGCCGCCGCTCGAACAGGTCAAGTCGCTGCTGGCCGCGCCGTTGCCGATGGCCGGCCTCAAGATGCGGGTGGCGACGTATTCGGTCGCAAACCCGCAAGACGAACGTGTGCGCGTGATCGTCGCGGCGGAGATCGGTGACGCCGCCACCGAGCCCGCAGAATGGCCGGTCGGCATGCTCGTCGCCGACGATCGGGGGAAGGTACTGGTCAGTAACGCCACGCCGATGAAGCTGGCGCCGGCCAGCGATCGGACCGCGACGTCGCGGCTGTTCCTGATGTCGGTCGTGCTCGAACCAGGGGAGTACACGCTCCGGCTTGCGGCGGTTGATGGCACCGGCGCTGCCGGCAGCGTTCACCACATCATCACCGCGCGGCTCCCCGAACTCGATGGCGACTCGGTGCGGGTCTCCGACCTGATTCTCAGTCCGATGGTGAACGCCGGCGAGGCGCCACGGCCGATTCCCTCGTCTGTCCTCTACAGCGAAACCATCGCGGCGGTTCTCGAACTGGTCGGCGCAGATCCGAAACGACTGGCGGAGTCGCGCGTGTCGGTGCAGATCGCGGAATCTGAGAAAGGGCCGGCGCTGGTGACCGTTCCCGCCCAGGCCATTCCGCGCGTAACCGGGCAGCGTAGCTTCGTCGCCTCGCTCAAGCTTGGCGTGCTGCCACCGGGCGAGTACGTCGCGCGCGCGGTGGTGACGTTCCCCGGTCACGCCGACGCGCACGTGACCCGGTCGTTCAGGCTGGCACCGGTCGCCAGCGCGGCAGACGCCTCACCGATCGCGCTTCGCGTGGCGGGCGACGAGGCGCCAGCGCCACTGCCAATCGCGCGGATCGTCGCTCCGGTGACGAAGTTTGTCGTGGATGACGTGTTGGCGCCCGCGGTCGTGCGCGGGTTCCTCGACGACCTGCAGCAGTCGCATCCCGTCTCAGCCGCCAGCGCGCCGATTGTTCAGCAGGCGCGCAACGGCACGTATCTCAGCGCGCCTCCTGACAGCCGGACGCCGGACGGTGACGAGCCGACACTGTCGTTCATTCGCGGACTGGCGCAATTGCAGAAGAAGCAGTACGCACAGGCGGCGGCGTGGTTCCAGTTGTCGCTGAAAGGCGCGTCGGACTTTCTCGGCGCCGCGTTCTACCTCGGGGCTGTGCACGCGGCGAATGGCCGCGACAACGACGCGGTTGGCGCGTGGCAGATGTCGCTGCTCAACGGCGGCAAGACCGCGTACCCGATGCTCGTGGATGCGACGTTGCGCATCGGCGACGGCCAGGGCGCGCTCGAGTTGATCGCGGAAGCGCCTGACGCGTGGCCGAGCGACGAGGCGCGACTACGCCGCGTGGCGACGGCACAGGCCATGCTCGGGCAGTTCGAGCCGGCGCTCGCGACGCTTCACGCGCTCCTCGCGCGCGGCGCCGGGGACACGGATCTGTTGTTCGTCGCGTTGCAGGTGATGTATCGACAGCACCTCACACGTGAACTGTCGGCCGAGGACCGCACGCGCTTCGACGACTACAGCAAGCGCTACACCGCCGCTCACGGTTCCGAAGCCGCGCTCGTGGAGACCTGGCGCCGGTACGTGTTTCGGTAGTGCGCGCCGCGCAGCGGCGCGCAGCCGTGCACGCGCCAACTGCTGACAGTATGCGCACTTCCAGTCGCTGACAGAAGTATTACAGAGCGTCGCGGGCCGACCTGTTACCGTTGCAGGCGACATGACACCCGTAACCGCGCTCTACGGGCGCAAAGCTTCTGAAGGCACCATCAACTGGATCACCGTCATTGCGATGTCGGCGTTCCACGTCGGCTCGGTGGCCGCCTTCTTCGTGATCGATGCCGGCGCCATTCTCGCGGCCGTCGCTCTCTGGATCATTGCCGGTTCGTTTGGGATCGGCATGGGCTATCACCGCCTCCTCACGCATCGCGGCTTCAAGACACCGAAATGGGTCGAGTACGTCCTGACCACCTGCGGCACGTTGGCGCTCGAAGGCGGACCGATCTTCTGGGTCGCCACTCATCGCATTCATCATCAGCACTCGGACAAGGAGGGCGACCCCCATACCCCGCGCGAGGGCACGTTCTGGGCGCACATGGGGTGGATCTTCACCGGCAGGGCGATGCATCACGACACTGATGTGTTGCGCCGCTACGTGCCCGACTTGAGCCGCGACCCGTTCCACGTTGCGCTCACCAAGTGGCACTGGGTCTCGCAAGTCGTCGTCGGGTTCGCTCTGCTCGCCTTTGGCGGTATCCCGTACGTGCTCTGGGCGGTGTTCTTCCGCACGACGTTTGGCCTGCACTGCACATGGCTGGTGAACTCGGCTACGCATCTCTGGGGCTCCAGACGATTCAAGACGCGCGATGATTCGACGAACAACTGGTGGGTGGCGATGCTCACCTTCGGCGAGGGCTGGCACAACAATCATCACGCCCATCCGGTGTCGGCCCGCCACGGCCTGGCCTGGTATGAGTTCGACTTCAACTGGCTCGGCATCCGCACCTTGCAGGCGCTCGGTTTGGCCTGGGACGTCAAGTCGGCAACGCTCGAACACGTCCACCGCATGCCCCAGCAGACCAACGACGCCGTGGACATCACCGCCGCCGAACCGGCGATGGCCGACTAGGCCGCTTCGCGGAAGGGCCAGCTTCGCCGCACGGCCGCTTCGCGGAAGGCGAGCGGCCTTCGCCGGAAGGGCGCTTCGCGGAGCGGCCTTCCCGCCAGCGGGCTAGAATTCCAGCGTGAACCGTCGCCGCACCGCCACGGCCCTGATCGTCGGGCTCTGCGTGATCCTGGTCGCCGCCGCGGTCACGCTCAACATCGGCTGGATTATCGTCAACGCGCGGCGCGTGCTGCCGCTCGTTTTCGGGATCCTGACCTTTGCCCTCATCATTGCCGGCATCATTGTCTACACCGTGTTCCTCGTGCGGGAGATCCGTCGCAACGACGCCCACGACGCGTTCATCAACTCCGTCACCCACGAGCTCAAGACACCGATCGCGTCGATTCGACTCTTCCTCGAAACACTCCAGTCTCGTGACGTATCCGAATCACAACGCCGCGACTTCTATCGCGCTCATGCTCGACGACACCGAGCGCTTGCAGAGGACCGTCGAACAAGTGCTCAAGGCGGGTGTCGCCGGGCAACGGCTCGCGCTCCAACAGCGCGCGCCGGTGGACATCGCAGCGCTCGCGGGCGAGGTCCTCGACACGGCACGGCTCCGCCATCACCTGTCGACCGAGAAGATGACGCTGACGATCGCTACACCAACTGCCGAAGGCCTGTTCGTGGATGGCGACGCCGACGAGTTGCGCACCGTCCTTTCAAACCTGATCGACAACGCGGTCAAGTATTCGCGCGATGCCGTGCAGGTCGCCGTCGAGGTTGCCGCACCATCGCCAGACACGGTATGGGTGCGAGTGCGCGACACCGGCATCGGCATCCCGCGGTCGCAACTGAAGCGCATATTCCATCGCTTCTATCGTTTCCAGGCGCACGGCTTCAAAATCAAAGGCACCGGATTGGGGCTCTACATCGTTCGGTCAATCGTCAAGCAGCATGGCGGCCGGGTGTTCGCGGCCAGCGAGGGCGAGGGCAAGGGCTCGACATTCACCGTGGAGTTGCCACGATTCGTTCAGACGTAACGTTCCCGTCATGGCACGCATTCTGGTCGTCGAAGACGAACATCACCTCGCGCAGGGCTTGTCGTTCAATCTCGAAGCCGACGGTCACGATGTCAGTGTGATCGGCGACGGTGACGCAGCGCTGCAACAGGTGCGCGCCAAGCCCGGGCAGTTCGACCTGGTGTTGCTGGATGTCATGCTTCCCGGGCGGGACGGCTTCGAAGTCGCAACCGAGCTGCGGCGATCCGGCGACTTCATCCCGATTCTGATGTTGACAGCCCGCGGCCGGCCCGAGGACGTCCTTCAGGGATTCGAGTCGGGCGCGGATGACTACCTGCCCAAACCATTCGAGTTGCAAATCCTGCTGGCACGTGTCCGTGGACTGCTCCGCCGGAGCGCGTGGAGTCGGACAACGGATCAACGAAGCTCAACTAATCCGACCACCTCTGCCGATATCATCGCCTTCGCCGGCAACACGCTCGACATGTCGGCCCTCGAACTGCGGGTGGGGACGATGCCGTATCACCTGACGTTGATGGAGGCAGAACTCCTCCGCTACCTGCTGAAAAATGCGGGCAAGGCCGTGTCGCGGAAGGCGATCCTCGAAGACGTGTGGAATCTGCACGAAGAGACCGATACTCGCGCAATCGACAACTTCATCGTGCGGCTACGCCGCTTCCTCAACGAAGACCCGGCCAAGCCGCGGCACGTGCTGACGGTCCGCGGGGTCGGCTACAAGTTCATCCCAGAACCCGGCCCATAAGTCTCACCAGGGCTGCGCGAGACGGTGATACTTTTCCGGTGCTCGAACGAAGTAAGGTATCGGATCAGTTTCCCTTCAAGGAGCATCTTATGAAACGTCTGCTGGTCGCCGCGCTCGCGACGGCTGTCTCTTGCCCCTTCGACCGTTGCTGCCCAAAGCCCACTCATGGACTCCGTCAAGGCACAGTTCGGCAATGTCAAGGGCGTGTTGCTGAAGACTGCCGATAAGGTCCCCGAACCGATCTGGGAGTTCAGACCGACGCCCGACGTCCGCACCTTCGGTCAAATCGTGGGACACATCGCCGACGCCAACACGGCGATCTGCGGCGCGGCGTCCGGCGACAAAGCGACGCCGCCCAATGCCGAGAAGTCCATGACCACGAAGGCGCAGCTCTCGAAGGCCCTCGCGGATTCATTCGCCTATTGTGACAAGGTGATGGCAGCAATGGACGACAAGACGGCGATGGAGAGCGTCAAGTTCTTCGGCGGGATGAACCCCCGCGCGATGGTGTTCGCGTTCAACACCGCGCACGACTACGAGCACTACGGCAATCTCGTGACCTATATGCGAATCAACAAGATCGTCCCGCCGTCGAGTGAGGGAAAGTAGTTGGTCTGGTCGGGCGGGTAGGGCAGGTGGGGTCCCGACCTACTCGCCCCACCCGCCTACTTCGCCTTCACGTCGTACGCGTAGACGGTGTCCTGATCCCGGATGATCAGACGGCCGTCGGTGATGATCGGGTGGCTCCACGTCGGGGGACCGCTGGCCTTGATGCTGAAGCGCCCGCGCTCGCGGTACTCGGTGGGTGTGGCCTCGGCCAGGCCAACCGTGCCCTGTTCGCTGTAGAGATACAAACGCTCGTCCGCGTAGATGAGCGAGCCCTTCCCGACGCTGCGGTTGCGCCACGCCATTTCTCCGGTATCGAATTTCAGCGCCGTCAGGATGCTGCTCGAAAACCCGTAGATGTGATCACCGACGACGACAGACGACGCGTGGTGGTTCCGCATGTCGCGGGTGAAGTAAACCTCTTGCGCCGACGCGATATTGCCCGCCGCACGCACTTCGACGAGCGCGGCTCCCGTACCGTAGTCGGATGAAAAGAACACGCGATTGCCGCGGACGATGGGGGTGGCAATGTTGGCGGTGCTGTTCGATGCGCGGTTGTAACTCCACAGCAGGCGCCCGTCGCGAGGGTCCACGGCCAGGCCACGCTGTCCGGTGAAAAACACCACCTGCTGCAAACTTCCCGTTCGCAACAGCATCGGCGACGAATACCCCGCATCGTCGTTGTGTTGCTGCCAGATCGTTTGGCCATTCAGCTTGTTGATGGCGACGATCGACGCTCGCCGGCCGCCGGCGTTCAGGATGATGCGGTCACCGACGATGAGCGGCGATTCGCTGTAGCCCCAGTACGGTGTGTTGCCACCGAACTGGTTCACCACGTTCAACGACCACAACTTCTTTCCGCTCGCGGCCTCGAGACAGACGAGCTCGCCCGTACCGCCAAAGGCATAGACACGATCGCCGTCCACGGTCGGCGTGCTCCGCGGTCCGTCGCCCATATCGTTGCGGAAGCGTTGCCCGTTCGGCACTTCCCACAAGCGGTTGCCGTTCGTCGCGTCGAACGCAATGACGTACTCGACGTTAGCGCGCGCCCCCAAGGTGAACAGTCGGTTGTTCGACGCCGAGAACGAGGAAAAACCGGTTCCGGCTCCCGTTGCACGCCAGATTTCCCTGGGTCCGCCGGACGGCCACTCCTCGAGCAGCCCGATTTCAGCCGAGTGGCCGTCACGATTCGGGCCCCGCCACTGGAACCAGTCCACCGACTGCGCAAATCCTGTGACCACGACGCCCGAGCTGATCGGGAGCGACAACAGGCTCATCGTGACGGCTGCCAAGACAATCAACGTGCGCATGATTCTGATATTACGCTGGACGGTTCGTTCTGGCCGGTGGCCGGTGACCAGTTGCCGGTGACCGGTGGCCGGTGGCCGGCTGCCGATCAATCAAACGGCGTGAGCGCTGCCGGCAAGGTGGCCATGAAGTCCTGTTTGAAACGCTCGGAGTAGCTGGCCAACAGCTCATTTACGCGAGCCACTGTGGGGGATCGCACGATGAGACCGGCGTGGTTCGGCTTCTCCAGCCGCCACACGATTTCGGGGTCCACATAGGCGTTCAGGTCGGGAGCATCCTGGCGCGCCAGCGAGACGATCAAGCCGGCATAATCCGTGCGCATCGCAGGCACGGCGTAAGGCTCACGGCCCCCGGCCACCTCGATCTTGGCCCACTCGGCCCACATGTTGACGCCGGTGGCGGCCTCGATCAGCTCCGCGATGTGCGCTCCACCGACTCGCGCCGAAGTCTCGAGAAACACGAGCCGTCCATCGCGACCGCGAATGTACTCGCTGTGAGAGACACCACGAACGAGGCCTAGGGAGGTCAACACACGCCCGTTCAGGGCGAGCAGTTCGGCGGCTTCGTGCGAGTCGCGTGGGATCAGGCGGGTGGTGAAGACACCCCCGCCATGCGACACGTCGAACGGTGGCGTGCCGTATTGACTCGGGATGGCGGCGCGGACCTGGCGCTCGTACACGATCGAGTCGACATGGAACACATCGCCAGCGACATACTCTTCGAGCAGGAAGTAGGAGCGCTCATCGCCCAGCCCGTCGGTGACCTCCCACATCCGGGCTTCGTCGTCGATCTTGCGGATCCCAATCGCACCCGCCTGATGCCGCGGCTTCAGGAACCAGGGCGGCGGCACGCGACGACAGAACTCGCGCATGCGCTCCTCGTTCAACACGTGCACGAACGCCGGCACTGGCAGCCCATCGTCCTGCGCCTTGACGCGCATCGCGAGCTTGTCTCGAAAATGCCGCATGGTCGTTTCGCCCATCCCCGGCACGCGCAAATGCTCACGCAGCGCCGAGGCCTTTTCGAGATCGAAGTCGTCCAGCGGGACGATGCGGTCGATCGTGGCCTTGCGCGCGAGATGCGATGCACCCAGGATGAGGTCTTCCATCTTCCAGCGCTTCTTGTCGTCGTTGATGTAATAGATGTCATCCAGACTGTCGCGCGGCCACTCGGCGTCGCGCAAGCTGCTGGACGTCACGAGCAGCACACGGCACCCCTGCCGTTTGGCCTCGCGGAGGAACTCGAAGCCCTTGTGATACGACGCGAGGCACAGGAGGGTCAGGGGCATATGTCAGTGCCTACAGTGCGCCAACGCGGTAGTAACAGACGGCGGACAGTAACACCACCAGCAACCCGACCACCAGGATCATCACGGGGGTTCGGACGTGGACATGCGTCGGGGTGCCGCGTTTGAAGACCGACACGGGCGAAATCGTAGCATTACGAACACCGAAGTTCAGAACTGGCACCCGGCACCCCGGATTTTGCAGTTTTGCTATGCTGATCGTATGGCCAAGCGGGTAATGCTGTTCGTCGTCACCAACCTCGCCATCATGGTGACGCTCTCGATCGTCCTGGGGCTGCTGGGAGTGTCCGGCTACATCCTCCCGGGCGGGGGCGTCGACTACGGCGCGCTGATGGTCTTCTGCTTTGTCTGGGGCATGGGCGGCGCCTTCGTGTCGTTGCTGATCTCGCGGTGGATGGCCAAGCGCGCCATGGGTGTCCAGCTCGTGGACGGGCAGACAGGACGGCCGGAGCTCGACTGGTTATATCGAACGGTCGCTCGCCTCGCGCAGCAAGCGCAGTTGCCGATGCCCGAGGTCGGTGTCTACGACTCGCCCGAAGTCAACGCCTTTGCGACCGGGCCGAGCAAGAGCCGCAGCCTCGTCGCGGTGTCCAGCGGCTTGCTGCGTACGATGAAGGCCGAGGAAGTCGAGGGCGTCCTCGCCCACGAAGTCGCGCATATCCAGAACGGCGACATGGTCACCATGACGCTGATCCAGGGTGTCGTCAACGCATTCGTCCTGTTCCTGGCGCGCATTGTCGGTTCGATCGTCCGGCAGACGGCCGACGAACGATTCGCCTACATGCTGAGTTTCCTGGTGACGATCATGTTGGATATCCTCCTGGGGTTCCTGGGGATGATGGTGGTCGCGTGGTTCTCGCGAGCGCGCGAGTTCCGGGCCGACGCGGGAGGCGCGTCACTCGCGGGGCGGGGCAACATGATCGCCGCCCTGCGCCGGCTGCAGGGCACCAAGCAACTGGTTGACAACAGTGAGCCGGCACTGGCGACACTCAAGATCAGCGGGTCGCGCATGATGGCCCTCATCTCGACGCACCCCCCGCTCGAGGATCGCATCCGCGCGCTCGAGGGTCGCTAACTTCGCAGGGCCCAGTGACCAGTGGTCGGTGGCCAGTGGGCCAGTTCAAAGCACACGGCGGGTCGCTCCCTGATGCGATGCCTGCTGAAACGGTCGAAGCTCGAGGTCACCTGATCGACTCAGGTGACCTTCAAGCCATTCTGACGACCATCGTCGAGCATGGCGCGAGCTACGAGATTGAGCACTTCGACGTTGGCCGCACCAACGAAGACGCCTCCCGGCTGACGATCAAGGTCAGCGCCCACAACCGCGAGTCCCTCGACCACCTGCTGGAGAAACTATCGCCCTATGGGTGCTATGTGCGGAGTCTGCCCGACGCCGTCCTCCGAGCGGTGGACATCGAGGGTGCGGCGCCAGAGGACTTCTACTCGACGACCAACCATCGGACCGAGGTTCGGCTGGCGGGGCAGTGGGGGCCGGTCGAGCAGCAACGCATGGATGCTGCGATCGTCGTCGCTGACGGCCGGGCCTCGTGCCGCAAACTTCGCGATCTGCGAAGGGGGGAACAGGTCGTGTGCGGCATGCATGGTGTGCGCGTGATGCCCGACGTGCAGTCGCGCGATCGGCCCACCTTCGGCTTCATGAGCAACGAAGTGTCGTCGGAGCGCCGCGTTGAGACCGCGGTGGCGCGCGTGGCCGCTTTGATGCGCGAAACGCGGGAGCACGGCGGCCCGATTGCGTTTGTCGCCGGTCCCGTCCTGATTCATACCGGCGGCGCAGACTACTTTTGCGAACTGATCCGGCGCGGGTATGTCGACCTCCTGCTGTCGGGCAACGCCCTCGCCGTGCATGACATCGAGTTCGCGTTGTCGGGCACGTCGCTCGGAATCGATTTGAGCACGGGCCATCCGGTCGAGCACGGCCATCGCAACCACATGCGCGCGATCAATACGGTGAGGCGAGCCGGCGGCATTGCCAAGGCGGTCGAGGCCGGTGTCCTGACGTCCGGGGTCATGCACGCGTGTCACACGCACGGCGTTCGCTACCTCCTCGCCGGGTCGATCCGAGATGACGGTCCGCTGCCCGAAACGATGATGGATCTCGTCGCGGCGCAGGATGCTTACGCGGATGCGCTCGCCGGTGTGGAGATGGTCATCATGCTGTCGTCAATGCTCCACAGCATAGGCGTCGGCAACCTGCTGCCGTCGTGGGTGAAGGTCGTGTGTGTCGATATCAACCCGGCGGTCGTCACGAAGTTGTCAGACCGCGGGTCGACGCAGACGATCGGGATCGTGACGGATGTGGGGTTGTTCTTACATCAGCTGGTACGAGCGTTGCCAAAGAAGCTGGGCGCAGAAGCGCAGAAGCACAGAAGCACGGGACTACGCGTCAGGAACGCAGCCACGAAGAACACGAAAACCACGAAGACAAAATCGAAATAACCTTCGTGCCTTCGTGCCCTTCGTGGCTACGGTTCCGTGGTTCCGTGCTCCCGTTGTTGCCATGACCCGGACTGTATGTTCAAAACTCTCATCGATCCTGCCACCCTGTCACAACATCTCGCGGAGCCTGACTGGGTGATCGTCGACTGTCGGTTCGATCTCACCGATCCTGCCCGAGGCGAGCAGCTCTACCTCGAATCGCACATCCCTGGCGCGCGCTACGCGCATCTCGATCGCGACCTGGCAGGCACGAAGACAGGCAAGAACGGCCGGCATCCCCTCCCCACCCCGGCGCAGATGGAAGAGCGGTTTGGGGCGCTTGGCATCGGGCCCGGTGTGCAGGTGGTGGCCTACGACGCCGACAGCGGCATGTACGCGGCGCGCCTCTGGTGGATGTTGCGCTTCATGGGTCACGATCCCGCGGCCGTGCTTGACGGAGGGTTGGCCGCCTGGGTCCGCGCCGGGCACAACGTCAGCGGCGGGCGCGAAGTCGGGCCCTCGACGACCTTCGCGGGCCGGCCGCGAGCGAATTGGCAGGTCGATGTCGACGAGGTGGCCGCGCGGCTCGGCGACCGAAGTCGAGTGCTCATCGACGCGAGAGCCGCGGCGCGCTTTCGAGGCGAAAGCGAGACGCTGGACCGAGTCGCGGGCCACATTCCAGGCGCCCGGAATCACTTCTTTCAGAGCAACCTGACCGACGAGAAGACATTCAAGGCGGCGGATGAGCTGCGAGCCGAGTGGCTGAACACTCTCGGAAGCGCGTCGGTCCCCGACGCGGTCGTCTACTGCGGTTCAGGAGTGACGGCCTGTCACAACCTGCTGGCCCTGGAGCACGCCGGCCTGCACGGCGCCCGACTCTACCCCGGCTCATGGAGCGAATGGAGCGCCGATCCCGACCGTCCCATCGAAACGGGCTGACAACCAACGCCCGGACCCTGGCTTCCGTCCAAGGACT
Source organism: uncultured Acidobacteriota bacterium (assembly GCA_963802675.1). Taxonomy (GTDB): domain Bacteria; phylum Acidobacteriota; class Vicinamibacteria; order Vicinamibacterales; family UBA2999; genus JACCSI01. Next base: position 364,242 of record CAWDJL010000006.1, on the reverse strand, counting down.
TGGAGCTTCTCATGAATTTTCGTGTTGCTTTCACCCTTGGCCTGGTCGGCGCGCTGCTCGTCGCCGCGACACCCACGGCTCAGTCACGTAGCGATCGAAGCCAGGATCGCGAGCGAATATCGTTCAACCAAGACCCGTGCCGAGACTCGGGGTGGGACGACGACCACTACCGGACCTGCGAGGTGCGTGAGGAATCGATGGCAGCCGGCCCGCTGACGGTTGACGCCGGTCGCAACGGCGGCATCCAGGTCGAAGGCTGGGATCGCAATGAGATCCGCGTCAGAGCCGTGGTCACGGCAAGTGCCGGCAGCGAAACGGACGCCAAACAGCTTGCGTCCGCCGTGCAGATCCACGTCGGCAGCGGCAAGGTCACGGCTGTCGGTCCCACGGCCGAGCGGCGACAGTGGTGGTCGGTCAGCTACCGCATCAACGTTCCGCGCCGCAACGATCTCGATCTTCACGCCAACAACGGCGGCGTGAGCATTGTCGGCGTGTCCGGCACCCTCCGCTTCGATACCACCAACGGCGGTGTGCGTCTCAACGCTGTGGCCGGCGACGTTCGCGGGGAGACACGCAATGGCGGCGTCGACGTCGTCCTGAGCGGGGATCGCTGGGAGGGCGTTGGGCTCGACGTCGAGACCTCGAACGGCGGCGTCAACCTCACAATCCCCGAAGGCTATAACGCTGAACTGACGACCCGCACGGTCAACGGAGGCTTCCGAACCGACTTCCCGATGACAATCCAGGGTGAGCTGTCGCCGCGACAGGGGATCACCACGACGCTCGGCTCGGGCGGCGCTCCCGTGCGTGTGCGAACCACGAACGGCGGCTTGCGGATCAATAAGCGGTAAAACGGTCCACGGTCGCACGGTCTACGGTCTACGGTTGCTACGAAGGGCCCTAAGACACCAAGGAGCGAAGCAGGTTTTCTTCGTGACTTCGTGACTTCGTGGCTTCGTTTTCCATTTTCAGTTGCCATCGAGAACCGTGGACCGTGGACCGTAGGCCGTGGACCGTAGGCCGTGGTACCCTCCCGCTGCAGTGAAAAAGCTCCTCGCCGGTTGCCTCGTTGTCCTTGTCCTTGGTGTCATCGTGGCCGTGGTTGGCGGCTACTTCCTGTACCGCGCTGCCAGTCCACTGCTCCAGAACGCCAAGAATTACCTCGAGGGAATGGCGGAAATCACGGAGCTTGACGAGCAGGTCACGAACAAATCAGCGTATACCGCTCCGGCAAGCGGCGAATTGACCGAGGCGCAGGTCGATCGGTTTGTCAAAGTGCAAGATGGTATTCGCGCGGCCCTTGGCCAGCGGTTCGACGAGATCGAAGCGAAGTACCAGCACTTGAAAGGCACTGGCGACCGTCCGGCGCAGCCTTCGATCGGCGACTTGATTGGTGCGCTCAGCGATCTCGGCAACCTGTTCGTCCAGGCGAAACGCTACCAGGTCGACGCACTCAACAAGCAAGGATTCTCGCAGGCCGAGTACTCGTGGGTCCGCGATCGCGTGTTTCAGGCCGCCGGCATGGAGGTCACGTCGAAGATTGACTTGAAACAACTGGAGGACGCCGTGCGCGACGGCACGGGTCTCGAGGATTTCAAGGCGCCTCGTGTCCCGACTCTCGAAGTCCCCGAAAAGAATCGAGCACTCGTCAAACCACACCTGGACAAAGCCGACCAGTGGCTGCCGCTCGTCTTCTTTGGGCTGTAGGTCGAAACTAACGCGGAAATCTGAACCGAATCCCGGGCGATCAACCCGGCCACTGGCCACTGATCACTGGTCACTGATGAGAACCGGGGCCAAAACGAGCTCAGCGCAGGTTGTCGATCGGAACCGGCTCAATCGGGTCCGCCGGCGAGAACCCGAACACCGCGCCGTAGAAGAACAGCTCGGCTTCGAGGCTTCGTACGATGTTCTCGGCCTTGCGAAAGCCGTGCTGCTCACCCTCGAAGGTTACGTAGGCCACCGGTAGGCCTTTCCGGCGCATCGCTGCCGCCATCATCTCTGATTGATTGGGCGGAACAACCTTGTCTTCGAGACCCTGGAACAGAATCAGCGCTGCTGACAGTCGTTCCGTGAAATGAATCGGCGAACGTGCACGATAGATTTCGCGCGCGGCCGGGTAGGGACCAACGAGCGAGTCGAGATACCGCGACTCGAACTTGTGAGTATCGCGTGCCAGCACCTCGATATCACTGATGCCGTAGTAGCTGGCGCCGGCCTTGAAGGTGTCGTGAAACGTCAGCGCGGCCAGCGTCGTGTAGCCGCCCGCACTACCGCCACGAATAATGAGTCGCGATGGATCGGCCTTTCCAGACTCGACCAGGTGTCGGGCCCCGTTGACGCAGTCGGCGACATCCACGATGCCCCAGGCACCGTTGAGACGTTCGCGATAGGCGCGGCCATAGCCAGTGCTGCCGCTGTAGTTCACATCGAGCACGGCAAACCCGCGGCTGGTCCAAAACTGCAACTCCTCGTCGAGCACATCCCACGTTGCCGTCGTTGGACCGCCGTGACTCACGACGAGGAGCGGCGGACGCTGGCCGGAGGGCGCTTGATAATGAGGGTTGCGCGGTGGGTAGTAACCGGCATGAACGCTCCACTCGCCATTCGCACCGGTCGCCGAGGACTGGTAGCTGATGGCTTCTGGCACGGACACCCACTCCGCATCGATGCCATCCTCCTTCGCGGACCGAACAATTTCGAAGCTGTTTGCGAGGCCGGCGGACGACGAACCGTCGATCTCCAAGCGGACGATCGATGGCGGCACCGTCGGAGACCCTCCAATGAAGTAGGCCTCGCGGGGCGTGGCGCAAATCCCATCGAGGGCTTCGATCGGAAGGTCAATGGGTTGAAACCGCCGGGGCTCGAGATCGAGGACCGCAAGCTTCCACCGTCCCCTTTCCGTATAGGTCACGACCAGTCGGTTGGCCGTGACACACGCGTAGGTGCGATCGCTGAACACCCATTGCGGTTTCCCGAACTCCACCTGCATCGGAAGAAGCGCTTCGACCCGCCACGCACCCTCGACACCATGTGCACCCGCACCCCCGGCACGATCGGCACCCCCTGCGCCATTCGCACCCGCACCTCCGGCACGATCGGCACTCTCGGCACCATAGGCACGGTACAGATTCCACCACCCCGTCCTGTCCGACACGAAGAACAACGCTCCGTCAGTCGACCACACCGGTTGGAAGATCGATTCACGTGGCCCGCCAGCCATTCTCTGCGCCGGACCGATCGCGCCGTTCGCGTCCATTTCAGCGACCCAAAGCTCGGTGCCGTCCCACGGCATGTTGGGATGGTTCCACTCCAACCAGGCGAGGCGTGATCCATCAGGACTGAGGATGGGATCCGAGTAGAAATCCGCGCCCGAGACGAGCACCGATTCGACACCACCATCGGTGGGCACGGCAACGATCGTGTTGATCGCTTCGGCGGCGCTCGTGGTGTGATCCTCTCGAACACAGAGCAGCCGGTTGCGGACAGCATCCATCGAGCTGTCCGCGTAAAAGTAGCCCTCGGCCGTCATCGGCTGAGGCGAGCTGGTCCGGGTTTGGCGATACAGCCGCTGATCGGCGAAGTTTGAAAAGTACACCGTCTCCTTGTAAACGGTGTATGCGGCGCCACCGTACTCATGGACTCGCGAGCGCACGTTGTAGCCAAGTGGCGTGACATCCGAGAGGCGCCCGTCGCGGGAATGCCGCACGATGACGTTGCGACCGCCCTCCGACGCGCGGCCTTCGACCCAATACACGTCATCGCCGTCGATCATCGGGTGATCGAACCGGAGCGCGCCGGCCGTCGCCCGTGCAGCGGTCAGCGGAGATTTCCAGGTGCCATACGGAGCGGTGGTCACGTTCAGTAGTTTCGCGCCAATGCGACGATGAGGCGGACGAGCGCTTCGAGATCTCGCTGGTCCATGATTTCGACCGGCGAGTGCGAGTACCGTCCGGGCCACGAGAGTCCCACATCGATCGCACCCCGCGCGCTGAACGCGCTCGAATCGGTCCCGCCGCTCGTCGTCCCGAGCTGCAACGGGATCTTGCCGACCCGCGCAATGCCAACAATGCGATCGACGATGTGGGGAGGGACGATGGTGCGACTGTCGAGAACGCGAAGGACCGCACCCTGACCGAGCTTGGCTCCGGCCAGCCGCTGAATATCAACCGGTGTGTCGGTTGACACGAACGTGTCGACTGCAAACGCGGTGTCAGGCTGAAAGCGCTTGGCGAGATGCTGCGCGCCAGTCAGGCCGGTCTCTTCCTCGACCGACCACGCGAACGTCACTTGGTTTTCGACCGCGGCTGGATCGATCTGCTGCAGCGCCAGCAACAGCGCCGCCGATCCGTTCCGATCGTCCATCGATCGGCCCGTCGCACGCTGAGTGCCGAGCGACATGAACTGCTTGCGAACCGTCGCGCTCTGCCCCACCGCCACGCCGAGGGCGCTCGTTTCGGCGGCCGAATCGGTGCCGAAGTACAACGCCAGCTCTTTCACGTCAGGTTGCGACTCCGTAGCCGTCGTGTATCCGTGTCGAGGCGTGAGAATCGCGGGCACCAGGCCTTTCGGTGTGACGACGTTCACGGGATGAGCCTCGTACACCGACAGGTACATGCCTCCACGCGCTCGCGCGGCGGCCGTGCCGTTGTCGGCCAGGCCGGTGATTTCGAAGCCGACTTCGTCCATGTGTGCGACGAAGATCAGCGGCTTGCCGCCTTTGCCGAACGAGACCGTGACGTTTCCGAGATCATCAACCGTCGGCTTCGCCCACTCAGGCATGTGCTTGGTCAGGTGGTCGCGAACCGGCCCCTCGTGACCGGAGACGCCGTAAAGCTCGATTAACGGCCGGAGCGTGCTGAGTGGCTGCTCGTCTGGCAGGCGCGGGACACCCGGCGAAACGTCAAAAGCCGGCGAGGAACCAAGTGGCGGCAAGACTACCGACGCGGTGAGAACCGCCGCAAGGGCGTCGACATCGTCGGCATCAACCGTCTCGACGGGGGTCTGGGCGTAACGGACCGGCAGGCTCGCGACGTGAAGGTCCAGGGCCTTCCACTGGTCCGGCAGATTGAGTCGGAGCCAGCCATCGGGCAGCGATTGGGTGGCAACGCCAGCGGTGGCGGCAGCCGCGTGAAGGAAGGCACTGCTGCTTGCGACGAGCGGTCCTCCGCCGAGTCGCCCCACGGCGCCCGCCGGATCGTCGCCAGGATGCGATGCGCCACGAAGCAGGATGACGCGATCCGGCTTGTAGGTCTCGAGTGCTCGGAGCAGACCCCGGTTGCCGTACTCGGCCTGCACCACCCAGACGAACGTCACACTGCCCATGGCGCCGCGGCCCGAACTGCGCTGGATGATTTCGGCCAGTGCGAGCGCCGCACCACGACTCGCCGCGGCGACGCCACTCACCCGGTTACCAGCGAGGGCTGTCGATCGGTCCCTGAGCGTGATGCTGTCCAGGAGCCGGACGCCGAGCTTGTCCACCTCCGCACGCGACTCGACTCCAAGGTCTATCCAGATGTCATCGATCGTCTTGATTCGAGTTTCGTCCTGAGAATCGCGCAGCGCCCGCAGGTGCGTGGAGGGTGTCGCGATGACGCCGGGCACGGCGCCCGCCCTCGCAGTGCCGACGAAAATTGGTTGCCCGATCAAGAACTGCGTCGCGAGTCGCGCAGTCGGCGCGGAGGTGTGCCGGTGCACACGGAGATAACCGTCATCCGTGATCGCCGAGATGACCAGCCCGCTTTCGTCGAGCGGCGCCACGATCATCGTGTGCGGAGATCCGTTGCCGGTTCGCAACACGATGTTGCCGAGATTGTCGGCGCGGACGCGCGCGCCGCTCGGCAACAGCATCTCGATGGCCTCACGAACTGGTGCCTCGTATCCGGAAACTCCTGGCTGAGCGACGAGATGACGGAGCCGCGCCGCGGTATCTGCGTTTGCTGTGGCAGGCGGCGTCAGGAGGAGCACCGAGATGCAGGCAATTCTCATCATGGCCATATCGCGCAATCAGTATCGAACAGCTCGAGCGGTTTCGGGCAGCTCGGCCGTTCGGGCCAGCTCGGGAGTCGAGACCGCCGGGCGTTTTCCAAGGTCGAGGTGAAAAGAGGCGAGTGAGTCCGTCTAATGCAATAACAGCGTCGGACGCGGAGGACGACATGCGGATCAGTGAAAGACACGTGCGGGACATAACGGTATTGGATTTGGTCGGCAAGCTCACCCTCACGGATGGCCCGGGCCGAGTCAAGGACAAGATCACCAGCCTCGTCTACCAGGGTCACCGGCAGATCGTGCTCAATCTAGCGGAAATTACCTATGTCGACAGCTCAGGTCTGGGTGAACTGGTTGCCTGCCACCTCACGGCCGAACGTGGCGGCGGACGGATCAAGCTCGCCAACGCCGGGTATCGCATGCAGGATCTGCTCGTGTTGACGAAGCTCCTGACCATTTTCGAATCGCACCGCTCCGAAGCCGCGGCAATCGACAGCTTTTCCCGGACGGCTCTCCCCCCCGTCCAGGAAACCCGGGAAGTCCTCTGGTCCCGGATTTTCTAAGGGAAGCCCCCTCCCTTTAGACTGAGCCAACCTTCTTTCCTTGCGGTTTGAGGCGAGGCTTCGCTACGATTCGGCACCTGAACGGTAAAGTCTGACCCAGAGGGCTTGTCATGCAGATGTCCGAGCGGAAAGTTGGCGGCGTAACCATCATCGACCTTTCCGGACGGCTTGCAGCCGGTGACGGAACCGGACGGTTGAAGGACAAGGTCACCAGTCTGGTGTTTCAAGGCGAAAAGCAGATCGTCCTCAATGTGGCCGACCTGAGCTACGTCGACAGCGCCGGATTGGGCGAGTTTGTAGCCTCACACGGCGTGGCGGCCAAGGGTGGCAGCACCGTCAAGTTGGCAAACCTTGGCAAGCGGCTCAAGGACTTGCTGATCATGACCAAACTGCTCAGCGTCTTCGAATCGCATGACAGCGAGGACGCAGCAGTCGCGAGCTTCCCCCGCGCCTAATCACGACGTCACCCCTGAGGGTGACGACGCTCGCTCCCGTCGCGCACGATGCGGCGGGGCCAGGTTTGGCAGGCAAAGGTCACCGCATGAAGTTGATCAGCCGTCAACAGGACGGCGTCATCATCGTCGACTTCTCGGGGCGTGCAACGGATACTGACGGGGCCCTGCGCGACACGATTGCGCAGCTGATCGATACGGGTCATCGTCGGATCGTTTTCAACTTCGAGGATCTCGAGTACCTCGATAGCACGGCGCTCGGCGAACTCGTGGCGTGTCAGCTGCGAACGATTCGGGCCGGGGTCTCCCTCAAGCTGGCGAATGCCGGACGCCGTATCAACGACCTGCTGATGACCACCCGGCTCATCACGGTGTTCGACGCCTACGAATCGGTGGCAGCGGCCCTCGAGAGCTACGCGCAAGAAACGTAGGATGCGGAGCCGACGCGGCTCTTCTCTCCGGTTGCAGGCGCAGCTTCCCTAGGTTGTGAGCGGTTTGCCGCGCAGGACGCCGAGCTGCACGAGGACCGCCGTCACGTCGTACACACGGAGTTCGTGCGTAATCTTCCCGTCGGGCCCGAACGTGAACAGCGCGGCCCCCTTGAAGTCAATCTTGCGACCAGTGGAGGGGATTCCGCCGAAGGGCGCGGACTGCGTGCCACGGATCGCAAAGAACTGCGCCACCCGATCGCCATCGATCAGGACATCACGGCTCGTGAAGGTCAGGTCCCCGAACGACTCGAACCAGTTGGCGAAGACCTCTTGAATCTGTTGGCGGCCCTCGATGCGTCCCTGCATCGGGCTTTCCGCCACCGAATCCTCTGCGTAATCCGCCGCGAGCGCCACTGCATCCCGCCGCGCCCAACTCTGATTGCGGCGGCTGAACAAGGCGACCGTGTCTTCCCTGGTCACGCGTGGCCTCCCCTCACATTCCGTTGCAAGAGACGACACTTCCAACAGAGTCAGAGAGCCACGGATGCCGGGAAAGCCAAAACCCCCCTCTTTCCGCGATTCCGAGTATCTGTGGCTGGTTCGTGCCTTTCGCCACTGGCTGCTAACGATGGAGGACGCGAGTATATTGCACCTGACACGTTCCTGCAAGACGTCGCGGCGACGCGACAAGCGATTTTTTAGGCGAGTGACGCCGCGTGGCGACGTCTTTCCGACTAGACCCGACCCCCGACGTCGCCAAGCTCAGCGAGGGGGCTCGCCTGGATAGCTCTCGATGGGAGGCGGATGCGACAGGTGCGGCTGCGAGGCTACGCTGAATGAGCCTGGAGCAGGAATTGTCGGCCGCGATCGACGGCGAGGTGCGGTTCGATCGCGTGTCGCGTGCCTTGTACTCGACTGACGCGAGCATCTACCAGATCGACCCTCTGGGTGTCGTCGTGCCTCGATCGGCCGAAGACGTCGTGCGTGTGGTCAGGATTGCCGCCGCACACGGAACCTCAATCACGCCACGCGGTGGCGGCACGTCGCAGGCCGGCCAGGCCATCGGCGCCGGCCTGGTCCTCGATACCTCGAAGTACCTGAACCGCATTCTGGAAGTCAAAGCGGGTGAACGCTGGGCACGCGTCGAGCCCGGCGTGGTCCTGGACGATTTGAACGCCCATCTGCGGCCGGCGGGGCTGCGATTCGCGCCTGATCTGTCGTCGGCCAGTCGAGCCACCGTCGGCGGCATGATGGCCAACAATTCGAGTGGCGCGCGATCGGTCGTGTACGGCAAGACCATCGACCACGTGCTCGAGCAGCACGTGGTCCTTGCGGATGGCACCGTGTCGCATCTTCGCCCGCTCTCAGCGTCTGAGCTCACCGCGGCCTCTGGAGGGCGAGGGATCGAGGCCGACGTGTATCGCGTCGTGCCACGGCTGGCGGCGCAGCACGCCGAAGAGATCGACCGCCGGTTCCCGAAGGTGCTGCGTCGTGTCGGAGGTTACAACCTTGATGAGCTCACGAAACCTGATCGACCAGTGAACCTGACGAAGATCATGGTCGGCTCAGAGGGCACCCTTGGCATCGTGGTCGAGGCCAAAATTCGGCTCGTTCCCCTCCCCAAGGCTCGCGTCGTGCTCGTCGTCGCTTTCGATGATCTTCTCGAAGCGCTGGCGGCCACACCGACGGCGCTCCGCCACGGTCCATCCGCCGTCGAGGTGATGGACGACTTCATCCTCGGCCACACCCGCGAGAGCGCGACGCTCGATGCCTTGCGTCGAATCGATTCTGACCACCGAAGCGGCTGGAGTGTTGTGCATCGAATTCGCTGGTGAGCAGGCTGACGAGCTTCTGCCGCGGCTCGAGGCGCTCGAGGCCGACCTGCGACGTCAGGGCTTTCGGTGTCAGACGTCGCGCGCAATCGACCCCGTGGCGCAGGCGCGAGTCTGGAGTCTGCGCGAAGCCGCTCTGGGCCTGTCGATGGCGATGAAAGGCGACTCGAAGACCATCTCGTTCGTCGAGGACACCGCCGTTGCGCCCGACAAGTTACGGGACTACATCGAACGATTTACGGACATCGTGAAGCGCCACGACAGTGTGGCCGGAGTGTATGCGCACGCGTCAGTCGGCTGCCTCCACGTCCGGCCGGTCATCGATCTCAAGACCGCCGCTGGCGTGCGCCGCTTCGAATCGATTGCCAACGAGGTCGCGAATCTGGTCCTGGAATTTGGCGGTGCGCTCTCCGGGGAGCACGGCGACGGCATCGTCCGTGGCGCATTTACGGAGAAAATGTTCGGCCCCGTGCTGTATCAAGCCTTCCGCGAAGTCAAGCGGACGTTCGATCCCGAGGGCCTCTTCAATCCAGGCAAGATCGTCGACTCGCCTCCCATCACGGCCAACCTTCGCTATGGGGCTGGCTACTCGACACCGAATCCCGACACGGTCTTCGACTACACAGCGCACGGGGGCCTGGGCCGCGCCGTGGAGATGTGCAGCGGCGTTGGCGCATGTCGCAAGAAGCTGGAAGGGACGATGTGCCCCTCGTATCGAGCGACGTGGGAGGAAAAGCACTCGACGCGTGGGCGGGCGAATGTCCTCCGCCTCGCCATGACCGGCCGCCTCGGCGAATCCGGCCTCGGCGACGATGGTGTACGCGAGGTGCTCGATCTGTGTCTCGAGTGTCGGGCGTGCAAGGCCGAATGCCCGGTCGGTGTGGATGTGGCGCGCTGGAAAAGCGAGTTTCTCGCTGATTACTGGCGGCGGCACGGCGTGCCTCTGCGCGCGCGGGCCTTCGGGCACGTCCACGAGGCCGCGCGATGGGCGAGCCGCCTGGCGCCCCTGTCGAATCGACTGGCGGCCAGCGCGCCTGGGCGCTGGCTGGCCGAAGCCGTGATTGGCGTCGACCAACGCCGGACGCTGCCGGAATGGTCCCGCCACACGTTCAGCAAGCAGCTCGAGCGGCGCAGGAGCGACCGATTGATGGGTCGTGGTGGGGACGACCTCCGACCTCGGGGCTCGAATCCCTCTGAAGGTTCAGCGACCCAGTCTCCCGTGATCTTTTGTGACACGTTCACTGAGTACTCCGATCCCGACATTGGGCTGGCCGCCATCGATGTGCTCGAAGCCGCCGGGATGCGACCGCGGCTGGTGCGTCACGGGTGCTGCGGCCGTCCTTTGATCTCGCAGGGGATGCTCGAAGAGGCGCGCGATCTCGCGGCGCTCAATGCCGATCGCCTGTACGATGCGGCACGCGCGGGCGGCGCCATTCTGTTTCTCGAGCCAAGCTGCTTGTCGGCGGTTCGTGAGGACGCCCCCGATCTGCTTCGTGGGGACGTGCAGCGCAAAGCCCGTACCGTCGCGGCGGCCTCGGCACTGTTCGAGGAGTACCTCGAGCGCGAGTGGGACGCCGGCCGGGCCGCATTGACACTGGGCGCAGGACCCCGGACGATCGCGCTCCATTCGCATTGCCATCAACGTGCCATGGGACTGGTGGGACCAGCCAAGGCGTTGCTGTCGCGCGTCCCCGGCGCGGCCGTGAAGGACCTGGACGCCGGCTGTTGCGGGATGGCCGGTTCGTTTGGGTACACCCGCGAGCATTACGATGTCTCGCGCGCAATCGGCGAGCTCACATTACTTCCCGCGGCGCGCGCGTTGCCGCCCGACGCCGTGCTCGCTGCGTCGGGCACGTCGTGCCGGCATCAGGTGGCGCACTTCACCGGTGTGAAGGCGAGACACCCGGCGGTTCTGCTGCAGTCCCTTCTCAGGGGTCACACATAGATGTCGATTGCCTGGATTTCGCTGGTGGCGCTGCTGGCCGCCGTCACCCTCAGCATGTTCACCAAGGTGAACGTCGGCATCGTGTCGCTGGCGCTCGCGTGGATAGTCGGCGTGTACCTCGGTGGACTGCCGCTGAACACCGTGATTGGCGCCTTTCCGATCCAGCTCTTTCTCACACTGACGGGCGTCACGCTCCTCTTCGGCATGGCTCACGTCAATGGGACGCTCGAACGCCTGGCGGCGCGCGCCGTGAGCCTGTGTTACGGCAATGCCGGCATCATCCCGTTGATGTTCTTTCTCGTGGCGCTGGTGCTTTCGACGATCGGTCCGGGCAACATTGCGACCGCGGCCCTGCTGGCGCCGATGGCCATGGCGATTGGCCATCGCGCCGGTGTACCGCCGTTCCTGATGATCCTGATGGTTGGCAACGGTGCGCAAGCGGGGGCGTTGTCACCTTTCGCGCCGACCGGCGTCATCGTCAATGGGGTCATGGCTCGCATTGGCCTTGCGGGCGTCGAATGGCAAACCTACGCCAACAATCTCTTCGCGCATCTCGTAATCACGTTCGTCGCCTATTTCGCATTTGGCGGCTGGCGGCTGTTCAAACGTCGCGGGCATACCGACGGAGCCGACGTGGTCGAGACCGAGCCATTCGATCATCGTCACTGGCTGACGGTTGCCATCCTGGCGCTGCTGGTCTTCGTCGTCGTTGTGTTCGACATGCAGGTGGGGATGGCTGCGCTCACGGGCGCGACGATTCTCTCGCTGGCAGGTGCCGCCGACGAGAAAGAGACGATCAAGCGGATGCCGTGGAACGTCGTCCTCATGGTCTGTGGCGTCACGGTCCTTATTGGTGTCCTGGAACGGACGCAAGGCATGGACTTGTTCACCGACCTGCTGGCGCGCGTGTCGACGCCGGGGACGGTCACGGGGGTGATCGCGTTTGTGACCGGCATCGTGTCGGTCTACAGCAGCACGTCTGGCGTAGTGCTGCCGGCATTTCTGCCGACCGTGCCGGGGCTGGTGGAACGCCTCGGTGGCGGAGACGCGCTGGCGATTGCGTCGGCCATGAACGTCGGCGGTCATCTCGTGGATTTGTCGCCGCTGTCCACGATCGGGGCGCTCTGCCTCGCCGCGTTGCCGCCGACGACCGACGCGCGTCAGGTGTTCAATCAGCTTTTGGCGTGGGGCCTGTCGATGACCGTGGTCGGCGCAGTGTTGTGCTGGGTGCTGTTTTGAGGGTCGTGGCTGGCGTGCGCAAACTGGAGGCCGCGACCTTACGTGGATTTAACAGGGCCTGGCCCCGATGACAGGGTCTGTCCCCCGATGACAGGGCCTGTCCCCCGATGACGGAACCTGTCCCCGACCGCAAACATTCTGCAATCCTATTCAGAGCCCCATCGCGGTTTGCGACCTTCGAGGAACGCCTTCACGCCCTCCTTGAACTCGTTGCTCGCGTAACATTTGGCAATGATGTCGTCGGCGGGCGGTGGGCAGCGGTGAGCACGAATCGCCTGGAGGAGCGCTTTCGACGCGGCAATCGTCGAGGGGGCGCGCTGGCTCAGCTCGAGCGCGAGCAGGCGCACTTCGGCATCGATGCCGTCCACGCCGATCATTCGGGTCACGAGTCCAAGCGTCATCGCCTCGTCTGCATCGATCAGGCGACCGGTGAAGAGAAGGTCCCGGGCGCGGGCGGGACCAATCAGATCGACGAGCCGCGCGGTGTTGGCGATCGACAGGCAGTTGCCCAGCGTGCGGGCGACGGGGACCCCGAATTTCGCGCGTGCCGTGCAGAGTCGCAGGTCGCACGCGAGCGCGATGGCGCAGCCGCCTCCCGCCGCTGGTCCGTCGACGACGGCGAGGGTGGGACGGGTGACACGTTCGAGGCGATCGATGACGGCATCGAGCCGGCGCTCGTAGGCGACACCATCGTCACCGGTCGAGAATTCGCGAAACTGACCGATGTCGGTGCCAGCCGCAAATGCGTCCCCGGCGCCACGAATGACCAGCACCCGCAGCGATGGCGTCGCATCCACCTGGTCGCAGGCTGCTTTCAGTGCGTCGTACATCTCCCAGGTGAGTGCATTACGCGCCTGCGGGCGATTGAAGGTTAGCGTGCCAATCGATCCATCGATGTCCCACAAAACGTTGCTCGAAGGCATAGTTGTGCTCGACGTGACCCAAGTGATGGCTGGGCCGTACTGCGCGATGCTACTGTGTGACATGGGCGCGCGTGTGATCAAGATCGAGCCGCCCAGCGGCGACTCCACGCGTGCCATGGCCGGCGCGAGCGGCACCGACAGTGCCGCGTTCAACGCGGTCAACCGGGGCAAGCTCGGGGTTGTCCTCGATCTCCAGCGCACCGAGGGTCGCGAGGTGTTGCGGCGCCTCGCTGGGACAGCTGATGTGTTGATCGAGAACTATCGGCCTGGAGTGATGACCAGGCTCGGGCTCGACTTCGCCACGCTGTCACGGCACAACCCTCGTCTGGTTTACGCCTCGATCTCCGGATACGGGCAAACCGGCCCCGCAGCGGGCAAAGGCGGCTTTGATCTGGTGGCGCAAGGCGTCTCAGGCATCATGTCGGTCACGGGCGAGCCGGATCGACCGCCGGTAAAGGCCGGGCTGCCGCTGACAGACCTCGGCGCGGGCCTGTTCGCGTTGGCGGCGATTCTCGCCGCAATTCATTGGCGCACCTCGACTGGACGTGGGCAGCACATCGACACCTCGCTGCTCGATGCGGGGGTCGCGTTGTCGGTGTGGGAGGCGACCGAGTTCTTTGCGGGTCAGGATCCGCAGCGTCTGGGATCGGCCCATCGCATGAGTGCGCCGTATCAGGCGTTTCGTTGCGCGGATGGCTTCATCACGATCGGGGCCGCCAACGATCGGACGTTCTCGAAGCTCGCGACGGTTCTTGGTCACGCAGAGTGGGCACGCGATCCGCGGTTTGCGAGCGATGCGTCACGTGTTCAGCACCGCGTCGCGTTGGCCACTCAGATCGAGGCGGCCACGCTGGGGTCGAGGTGCGCGGACTGGCTGCAAAAGCTCGAGGCCGCGGGGATCCCGTGCGGCCCTATCAATACTTACGCTGAAGTCTTTGCCGACCCGCAAGTCGCCGCACGGGAATTGGCGGTGGAGGTCGAGCACCCCACGCTCGGGCACCTACGCGCGCTCGGGACGCCGATCAAGATGTCGGCGACACCGCTCGACCCTCGTCGACGCGCGCCGATGTTGGGGGAGCACACGGAGGAGGTCCTGCGCGCGGCTGGGTATGGGGAGGAGGAGTTGCGGTCCTTGCGATCAACCGGCGCAATTCGCTGAGTTCGGGGCCTGTCCCCTTTTATGCAAGTGACAAGAACTGTCGATGAACAAATGAGACAGGACTCTCTCGCGGCATCGGCCTTGCCTCTGCTCCTGGGTTCAGAGGAGCCGATGTCACCACGACACCGCCGATTCGCGCCGGCTGGCGAGTCGTTCCACGTCTTGAATCGTGGAAATGACCGTCGCCGCATCTTCTTAAAAGATGCTGATTATGAAGCGTTTCTCGGTCTACTTGCGCGAGGGAAGCAACGCTTTGACATCAACATCTATGGTGTCTGCCTCATGCCCAATCACTTTCACGCTCTCTTGTCGCCCGTGAGCGACGGCGCACTATCTGCGTACATGCACTGGGTTCAAGGTTGCTATGCCTGCGACTTTCGATCGATGACCAAGACGACCGGCCAGGGTCACGTCTTCCAACGACGATTCTGGAGCGACGGGATTACGGACGCGCGACACTTTTTAGCGGTGCTCCGCTACATCGAGGCCAATCCGCTCCGCGCTCAGTTGGTCGAGAAGGCAGAAGACTGGATATGGAGCAGCCTGACGCTCCGGGCGATCGACATCGACCAACTGCTGGACCCGCTACCCTACTGGTTGCCGGACTGTTGGGCCGATGTCGTGAACGCCGCGCAGCCGATCGCAGAGATCAGGCACATTCGGAATCCCGACGTACGGGGACGGCCCGCGCGGACGGCCTGGCATCAGGACCCTGCGATTCCGCCGCACAGCAGCATTCTTGAACACCACGACGATTGAAAAAGGCGCTGTTTGGTCTGAAGGTTCCCGCCTACCGACTGACAAGAAGTGTCTCATGCATAAAAGGGGACAGGCCCCTTAACCCCGACTGACAATTGGCGACACCCCACGCCCGCCAATCGCGATACAGTGGTCCCTTCCCAACGGTATTGCCCAAGGACTTGCCATGCACCGTATGCACCGCAGACGCCGTCCATCCGCGATCCTCTTTCTCCTGCTGACGCTCTCCCTCGCGTCCGCGACCCCCACCGCCCAACCCGCGGTCAAGGTCACCACGCCGGAGCAGCTCTTCGGCCATCCGATCGGCGCCGACTACGTCCTGCCGAACTACACCAAGTTCGGCGAGTTCTTCCGCAAGCTCGACGCCGATTCCGACCGCATGATCCTGCAGAGCATCGGCAAGACCGCCGAGGGCCGCGATCAGCTGATGGCCATCATCACCGCGCCGGAGAACCACAAGAACCTGCAGAAATACAAGGACATCGCCAAGCGGCTGGCGCTCGCCGAGGGCCTGACCGACGAACAGGCACGGCAGCTCGCTCGCGACGGCAAGGCCGTCGTGTGGATCGACGGCGGCCTGCACGCCACCGAGGTCCTCGGCGCGCAGCAGTTGATGGAAACGGTCTATCAGCTCGTCAGCCGCACCGACGAAGAGACGATGAGGTTCCTCCGAGACGTGATCGTCCTGGCCGTCCATGCGAATCCCGACGGCATGGAGCTCGTCTCCGACTGGTACATGCGCAATCAGGATCCCAAGCGGCGATCAACCAGCGGCATCCCGCGCCTCTATCAGAAGTACGTCGGGCACGACAACAACCGCGACTTCTACATGTCGGCGCAGCCCGAGTCGACCAACATGAATCGCATCCTGTACTACGAGTGGTTCCCGCAGATCATGTACAACCACCACCAGACAGGACCAACCGGCACGATTCTGTTCGCGCCTCCCTTCCGCGATCCGGCCAACTACGTCTATCACCCGCTCATCATCACCGGCCTCGACGTCGTCGGCTCGGCGATGCACAACCGCTTCGTGGCCGAGAACAAGCCCGGCGCCACGATGAGGCGCGGCGCGAACTATTCGACCTGGTGGAACGGCGGTCTACGAACGACGGTGTACTTCCACAACATGATTGGGCTACTCACCGAAAGCATCGGCAATCCCACCCCGATCGAAGTGGCATTCGTGCCCGATCGACAGATCATGAGCGCCGATCTGCCGCTTCCCGATCGCTCCGCAGACGTGGCACTTCCGCCAGTCGATCGAGTATTCGATTACCGCCAACCGCGCGGTCCTCGACGTGGCGTCCCGCAACAAGGAGCACTTCCTCTACAACATCTACAAGATGGGCAAGGACTCCATCGAGAAAGGATCGAAAGATACCTGGACGATGTATCCGAAGCGCATCCAGGCGGTGAAGGACGAGATCGCGCGGAACAAGCCGGCGACGCCTGCGGCCGGACCGGGTGGCGGAGGCGGCTTCGGCGGCCAGCGCCCGGTCCCGATGGATCAGTACGACAAGCTCATGAAGCGGCCCGAGTGGCGTGATGCGCGCGCGTATGTCCTGCCTGCCGATCAGACCGACTTCCTGACCGCAACGAAATTCATGAATGCGCTGATCAAGACCGGCATCCAGATCCATCGCGCAAGCGCTCCCTTCACCGCGGGTGGGAAACAATACCCCGCCGGTTCGTATGTCGTGAAGATGGCGCAGGCGTTCCGGCCGCACGTTCTCGACATGTTCGAGCCGCAGGATCATCCGAACGATTTCCAATTCCCCGGCGGTCCTCCGATTCCGCCGTATGACAGCGCCGGCTGGACGCTCGCGTATCAGATGGGCGTTCAGTTCGATCGCGATCCTCGAAGACGTCGATGGCCCGCTCGTCAAGCTCGGACCCGAGCCCATCAAGCCCCCGCCCGGACGCGTCGTCGAAGCTCGGCAACGCGACGGGGTATGTCGTCAGCCACGGCGTGAACGATGCGTTCATCGCCGTCAACCGTCTGTTGAAGGCGCAACGAAGAAGTGTTCTTCGTCGGCGATCGGACGTGGCAAAGCACGGACGGCATCGGGGTCATGTACATCGCCGCCAAGCCGTCGACCCTCGCGGTGCTGAAGACCGCCGCGAACGATCTCGGCTTGACGTTCACGGCCGTGACGCAAAAGCCGCCGGGCGCGCTCTACAAACTCAACCCCGTGAGGATCGGATTGTGGGATCAGTACGGCGGCTCGATGCCCTCGGGATGGGTTCGCTTCATGCTCGAGCAGTTCGAGTTCCCGTTCGAGGTCGTGTTCCCGGGGACGCTCGATGCAGGCAACCTGAAGGCGAAGTACGACGTCCTGCTTTTCCCGGACGGCGGAATTCCTGAGGGTGAGGGCGGAGGCAGTGGAGGTGGAGGTGGAGGCTTCGGTGGCGGGCAACCCACTGCGACGGACATTCCGGCCGAATATAAGAGCCACCTAGGGCGCGTCACCGTCAAGCAGACGATCCCTCAGATCAAGCAGTTCGTGGAGGCCGGGGGAGCGATCGTGGCGTTCGGAGGGTCGGCCGTTCTGGGGTATCACTTGGGGCTGCCTGTGGGCGACCATCTCGTCGAGTCGCAACCGGATGGCACCGAACGACGGCTCCCGAACGACAAGTTCTACATTCCAGGATCGCTGCTGCGCGTGGCAGTGGACAACACCAACCCCGTTGCGTTTGGCATGCCAAAGCAAGTGGATGTGATGTTCGACAACAGCCCGGTGCTGCACCTCGCGCCCGACGCGTCGCTCCGCGGCGTGCGGCCGGTCGCGTGGTTCGACAGCAAGGCACCATTGCGCTCCGGGTGGGCCTGGGGCCAGCACTACCTCGAGGGTGGCGTCGCGGCAGCGGAGGCCGCACTGGGAAAGGGCAAGGTCTTCCTCTTCGGTCCGGAGATTACGTTCCGTTCGCAACCGCACGGGACATTCAAGTTGTTGTTCAACGGGATCTACTACGGCACGGCATCGCCCGTCGGCGTCCCGTCGCGCGAAACCACCGCCGGTCAGCGCTAGCCACGGAGGGGCCGATCCCCGGCACCCTCTTTGCTGCCGACGGGCGGGATTGACGAAAAAGCGAGTCGGGGAGCGTCAAGATCGCCCCGATTCGCTCACCAGTCGTCAATTCCGCCCCGACCCATGTCCTTGTCGTCGCTGCTCGGCGGAACTCCTTCCCCCCAAGGCCGGGAGCCATTGCGGGGCCTCTGACGCCCCGCAGGACGAGATCGCTTCACTCCACGCCGACCTCGCCGCCGCACGTGCCGAAGGAGAGCGACTGCGCGGCGAACTCGCCCGGCACGACGACCGATTGCAGCAAGTCGTCGGTCGACTCGCCGGGGGGATGGCGCATGACTTCAACAACCTGCTGACGATCATCACGGGCTACGCGATGCTCCTCAATGAGGATGAGCAGACGCCGGCTGGCTCTCGCGAGCGTCTCGGCGAAATACTTCGCGCGTGCACTGGCGCAAAGGAACTCACCCAGAAGTTGCTGGTGCTGAGCCGCAAGCAGGCATCGCACCCCCGCGTGATCGAGATTGATCAGTTCCTCCGCGACGAAGCCGTCAAGCCACTCGAGCAATTGGCGGGCGCGCGCGTGACAGTCGCCACCAAGCTAACTGCGCGCGGCGCGAGCATTCACATCGACCCGTCGGAGTTGATGCAGATGCTCACCAGCCTCGTCCTCAACGCGCGCGATGCCATGCCCGCCGGAGGTATCCTGACCATCGGGACGGTGGTGGAAGCGGATGCATGGGTGGACGCGCCAAACGCACAAGCGACACAACCGCATCTGCGTCTGTCGGTCACAGATACCGGCGCCGGCATGGACGAAGCCGTCCGTGCGCGCCTGTTCGAGCCGTTCTTCACGACCAAGCGCTTGGGCACCGGGGCCGGACTTGGACTGGCCATCATCAAGGGATTGGTCGAACAGGCGGGCGGGTTCGTCGACGTCTCAACGGCGCCCAGTCGCGGCACGACGATGACACTCCGCATTCCGCTGACGAGCAGACCGCTCGACTCACTGCATCCGCCAGCCGCCAGTCCGCTGCGCGGCGGTAGCGAGACAGTCCTGCTCGTCGAGGATGAACCTGCCGTGCGCGAACTGACCCGCGCGCTCCTCGGACGTCTCGGCTATCGCGTGACCGACGCCGCCGATCCCGACGCGGCCATTCGGCTCACCCGCGAAGGCCGCCGCTTCGACCTCATCGTCTCGGACCTCGTCATGCCGGGCATGGACGGGCGACAGCTGATCCGCGAGCTGGGACGGCTCACCCCCGGCGTCAAGGTGCTGTTCATGTCCGGTTATGCTGACGCCCATTCATCGGGCGACCCGGTGCAGTGCGACGCGAACTTCCTGGCCAAGCCGTTTACTCCGGCAGCTCTCGCGCAAAAGGTGCGCGACGCACTCGACGCCGGCTGACCGCCGCAATCGAGGCTGTCCCAAACTACAGGACTGGTCCCCGTGAGAGACGGCATCAGTTGTCAGTTTCCAGTTTCCAGTTCAAAGCAGTGCGCGGCTCTTTGAACTGGCAATTGACAACTGAAAAACTGACGTGGCCACCGCTCGGCACCTACTTCTCGACGATGTCGGCCCATAGCGTCCCGACAGTCTTCAGGAGCTCGTCCTTTTCGGCTGACGGCACCTTGAATTGATCGAGCGTTGCGACGAGGTGCTTGACCGCCGTGTCCCACTCCGCACCGGAAATTCCCAGACCCTTGTGGGCCGTCTTCATGTCCCGTCCAATGTTGACGCACGGCCCACCGGTTGCCGCGCAAATCTGGTCGACGACCAGCTGCCGGATGTGCATCAGCGTGTCCTGGGAATGGACGAAATACTTCCCGAGCATCGGATCCTTGACGAGGCGCGGCACGAAATTGTCCACGACCGCGGCAATGGCATCGTAGCCGCCAAGACGCTTGTAGAGGGAATCGGGCTTGGATTGGCCGGCGGTCGAGGACGCGGCAACAACCACGAACGAGATGACCGCCACTAATCGGACCGTGTGTCGCATGTGACCCTCCAGAAAGGCTCCACCCAGAGAACCCCGGATTCGTCCGGCTATTCCCCACGGCCGGGGTGCGCTACATTAGGAGAGACTCGGAGGTCGGAGATGACTTACTACGGCGGCAAGGAAATGGCCGAAGCCTTCCGCACGGTGCGCCGGAACACCATACAAATTGCGGAAGACATTCCGGACGACAAGTATGGTTATCAGGCGACGCCGGACATGCGGACCGTGGCCCAGGAGCTGGCGCACGTTGCGGCGGCTACGTGGTGGCACCCGAAAGCTCATGCAGTCGACAAGAAGACGTTCATCTCATTCGAAGACTTCAGCCACTACATGAGCAAGAGCGTCGAAATCGAGAAGGGCCTGACAACGAAGTCGCAGATCGTCGAGGCGCTGCGTAAGGGCGGCGATGACTTCGCCCAGTTCCTCGACGCGATGACCCCCGAGCAGCTGGCCGAAACCGTCAGCTTTCCACCCCCGGTCCAGCCTTCGAGCCGCACACGCTTCGAGATGCTGCTCGGCGTCAAGGAGCATGAAATGCACCATCGCGCCAAGCTGATGGTCATCGAACGCCTGCTCGGCATCGTCCCCCACCTGACGCGGATCCGACAGCAGCGGATGTCGGCGGCGGAGGCAGCGGGGCGGTGAGGGCTGCAGCTGGCAAGAACGCTGTCCACGTTAGTTACAAGTTACAGGTTACAAGTTCAAAGTTGAGTGCGGAGTTAAGCTGCGGCGCCAGCAGGCGCCGCAGCTTGTAACTTGTAACTTGTAACTTGTAACTTCCCGCGTTATTCCGCCCTCAACGTGATCGCCGGATCGATCCGCGCCGCTCGGCGCGCAGGCAACAGGGACGCGACCAGCGCGCTCCCGATGACGAGAGCGACGACCGCCGCGAAGGTGACCTCCCGGGGTTGGCATATGCTGACGCGGTGAGGATCGTCGTCGCTGGTCTGTTGATGGGGACGAGCCTGCTGGTCGACGCCCAACCGAGGACGCCCGCCTTGCTGCGGGTTGGCGATGCGCGCGTCAACGCACGAGCGCTGCAGCCGTACAAAGTTCGGTGGAAGGAGACGCTGGTCGACCCGGTGCATCAGGTGATCGATCGTGGAGTGCGTGACGATCACCTGCAGCGCGAGACGATCGACGGCCGCCAGGTACTGGTCCGAACGGTCGTCGCCTCTGCGCCGGACGGCAGTGTTCGCGAGTCGATGCGAATCGTCGTGGACGGCGCCACCTTCGCGCCGGTTCGCACCGAATGGCGTGGCGGAGGACGATCCTTCGAGTTCGACTTCCAAGGGCAGAACATCGCGGGGGTTCGCATCAACGACTCCGGGGCGTCTCCAGTAAAGATTGCGGGCTCGGTGTGGCAACCAGCGTTTGACTATTACGGCGGCATGATGGACTTGTTTCTCGCTACGCTCCCGCGACAGGTGGGTGTCTACTCGTTTCCGGCGATGGTCGTGACGGCAGGCGCGGGCGCGGCGGTGGACGGGCTCGATTGGCCGCTCGTCGAGTCGCTCGGCGACGATGTCGCTCGTGGCGCGGGTAAGGTCATCAAGGCGTGGCGAGTCGAGGCGAACACGCCGTATGGCTTCTACAAGGTGTGGGTGACCGACCTGCCGCCATACGTGGTGCGGACCGTCATTCTGCAGGGCCCCGGGACGCGCATCACCTACGAGCTGATGTGACAACGCGCGTGACCTTTTCATAAAAGGGGCCTGTCCCCTTTTATGCAAGTGACGACAATTGTCACCAGCGAAAGCGAGGACAGGCCCTCTCACGCGGGGACAGGCCCTGTAACGACGCGGAATCTGCGCGATCGACGGGCCTGGCATCGCGCAGATACTGCAACCACCCACGCGTCCCGCTCCTCGATCCTCAACAATCGACGTGGATCTCGGCCTGGCAGGCCGCTCGCATCGCCCCGCTCGCGGAGGACAGTATGCGCGACAGCGGCTTCGGAACAATGACGGACCGCCTCGATCGACTCGAAGAGAAGATCGAGCAACTCGCCGATCTCGTTGGCCGAATGGCCGACGACGTCGAGGCGGGGTTTGCCGACGCCAGGAAGATGAGCGACTCCGAGTTTCGTCAATTGAAGCAGGCGATCACTTTCTGGGGTGGGCGCGTACGGGCGATCGATGATCGCGATGGGTTACGCCGCCGCGGCTAGCTCGCATTTTCTGCGGATACACTGAGCTCGTGTCACGACCTACGATCCTCGCGCTACTCCTCTCGACGCTCGCCTGCGCGCCCTCGCCAGCCGCGCGCACCGCCAGCGTCGACGATCAAGCGCGGACTCAGCTGCTGAAACCGAAGCCTCCGCAGGACCGCGTCGGACGCCCCTTCGACGCCCGCGTCGTCGTCGTCGCCGACGGCGACACCCTCGAGCTGATCCCGTCAGGAGAATCGCAGCCCATTCGCATCCGACTCGAAGGCATCGACGCGCCCGAGCTGAACGAAGCCTTCGGCAAAGAAGCGACGACGTACACACGTCGACTGCTCAACCAGCAACGCGTGCGAGTCGAGGGGCGAGACGTGGACAGCTATGGCCGACTGGTCGCGCGCGTCACCGTCGGCGGACGCGACGCCAGCCGCGCGCTGCTCGAAGCCGGCCTCGCGTGTCATTTCACGCGATTCGCCAACGACCCGGTCCTCGCCACCGCGGAGCGGCAGGCCCGTGCTGCGAGGCAGGGATTCTGGTCGCCCGCGGCGGCGAAGCCCCAATGCACTCGGCTCGCGACGCCAGCAGGAGCGGGTACTCGGTCAAGCGCCTCCCGGGATGCAGGGACAGGCTCCGCCCCACGCGCAGATACGAACCCAACCGCTCGCGACAACGCCAGACCGAAGACGACCGCATTCCGCGGCAACGTCAACAGCCGCCTGTATCACGCTCCGAGCTGTCCCAACGCCACCTGTCGCAACTGCACTCGGCTCTTCTCCACCGAGGCCGAGGCACGCGCGGCCGGCTTCACACCGGCCGGCGATTGCCTGCGACGCTGACCTCACGTCTTCACGGACTCGGGATCACGATCGTCGAAGAGACCCGGCTCCTCTTGCCTTCGTCGATTCCAGTCGCGCGCAAGGCAACCACAATCCATCGGATCGAAGTCCGGCAACAGATCCGCAAAGCGCAGGTCGTACTCCCCCAGCCGATAGGTCTCCTCCCCAATGATGTGGTCACGTATGAAGGTCAGCGTTTCGACTTGATCGTGGGCTCGCTCGATCTCGTTCTCCACGATATGCGCTGGCATGGGGACGCTCTCATCCGAACCGGGCGCTTTGAGCTGCCTCGCCCAGTGTGCCGCCTGTCTCGCATGCGACTCGATGCGCTCGTCCAACTTTCCCTTCAATTCTTCCCCGCTCATCGTCACTTTCAACCCGTCAATCACGACCGCCTCTCAATCCGACCTCGGGACGACGATGCCATCGTCCTGCCGCTTCGTCAACAGCGCGAGGATGCCAGCGGAGGGTTGATCTTCCGGCTGAAGCCGGAAGCCACGTCGATTGATTCGCGGACTCTGATACCATCTCGGCGCGTGAATCGAGTCGCTGTGATCGCCGCTGTAACAGGATTGGCGGCTCTCGCTCTTGGCATCAGGCTCGTCCGCAACGCCGACTCACCACGCGAGACTTCGCACCCGGACGTCGCCGCTGAACGCCCGACCAACGCCACCAGCGCCACCTCACTTCCCGCGCCAACACCAACGCCACCTCGCGACCTACGCCCTTCGGCCAAGCGAGCGCCGACATCCAAACGCGCCGAGGCCACGCCCGCGCCCCCGGCGTCAACAGGTGGGACGGGCAGCCTGCACATCGTGAGTGACGTGCCTGGCGCACAGGTGTTTCTCGACCGGCAGTTCATCGGCGCGGCGCCGGTCACGGCCAACGACCTCAAGCCCGGCACCTATCAATTGAACGTGTCCGCGCAGGGCTTCGACTCCCACGCCGAAACGATCGAGGTCGCAGCCGGCTCGCGTGAAATTGCGGTCAACTTTCGCACCGTGCGACTCGACGCGTCTCTCGACGTGATTCACAAGCACCGCGTGGGGTCCTGCCGAGGGAAGCTGGTGGCCACGCCCGCGGGACTCCGTTACGACACCAGCGACAAGGACGACGTGTTCTTGGCGGCGCTGCCGGATCTCGAGACCTTCCAGGTGGACTATCTCAACAAAAACCTCAGGATTCAGCCCCGGCGTGGGAAGCGGTATGACTTTACCGACCCGGACGGCAACGCCGACCGCCTGTTCGTGTTTCACCGTGACGTCGAGCGTGCGCGGGCACGCTTGAAGGGCGCCCCGCCAGAGCAGCCGTGACTTTCACCACGGGCTGCTGCGATAATCCCTGACTGAAGGAGGCTGCATGGCGGTTGGCCGACGCGAATTCCTCATCGGTGCTGGCACACTCGTCGCTTCTGCCCGACCAGCGCTCGCGGCGCTCCAGGACGCTCGCCCCGGTGCGATCTTTCCCGCGACGGTGCGCGCGGACTTCCCGCTCGCGTTGCAGGAAACCTATCTGAATGCCGCGGCTATCCACCCCCTTGGGACGTTCGCGGCGCGCGCCGTGGAACAGTCGCTGGCGTACCGACTGCGCGGTCCGGGTGACAATCGTGGCGACTTCGGAGCCGACAAGCAGGCGGATCTCAAGAAGCGGTTTGGTCAGCTGATCGGCGCGACGCCGGAGGAAATCGCGTTCACCTCCAGCACCTCTGACGGCGAGAACATCGTCGTGATGGGGCTTGACCTCCCCAAGCGAGGAGGCAACGTCGTGATCGACGAGCTCCACTTCACGACCTCGCTCTACATGTACAAGGAACTCGAGAAGAAAGGTATCGAGCTCCGGATTGTCAAGCATCGCGATTGGGCAATCGATGTCAATGACATGGATCGCGCCATCGACAAGAACACGAGGCTCGTCTCGCTGGCCCTGGTGTCGAACGTCAACGGCTACATGCACGACTGCAAGGCGGTCAGCGCACTGGCGCATTCGCGTGGTGCGCACGTCTTCGCCGACATCATCCAAGCGGTTGGCGCAGTACCGGTTGATGTCAGGACGCTCGGCATCGATTTCGCGGCCGCCGGCACCTACAAGTGGTTGATGGGAGAACGTGGGTTCGGATTCCTCTACGTCCGACGCGACTTGCAGGATACAGTGCTGCCGACCACGCGCTATGGACATCGGCAGGTCACCAACTTCAATCGCGCGGCGATGACATGGGAGCCGTTACCTGGCGCGGCAAAATACGAGACCGGCAGTATCCCGGTCATGCTCGCCGCCTGCGTGTTCGAAGGCATCAACTACGTGCAGGCGCTCGGCCTGGACAAGATTCGCGCCCACGCACGCCTGCTGACCGCTCGACTCCAGCGCGAGCTGCCGCCGCTGGGATTGACGCCGCTCACGCCCACCGGCACCGAAACGCCGATTCTGGCGTTTGGACTCAAGGACGCCGCGGCCACTGGCAAGATGCTGCGGGCCGCCAACGTGACGGGCACGATTGTGGCCAACGAAAGCCGCTTGCGGCTGTCGGTTTCGGTCTTCAACACTCACGACGACATCGATCGCGTCGTCGACGTCTTCAGAGCTCAGCGCACCTCAGTGGCAGGCGCCGTGTGAGCCAGGCCGTGAAGAGCTACGATCGGGTGATGGACACGAGCGAGTCCGCTCGTCTGGCGGCGCTGCGCAGCTACCGGATCCTCGACACGGAGCCGGAGCAGGCCTTCGACGACATCGTCCTGCTCGCGGCGCAGATTTGCAGCACGCCGATTTCGCTCATCACGCTCGTGGACGAGGATCGGCAGTGGTTCAAGGCGCGTCTTGGGGTGTCGATTGCCGAGACGTCGCGCAGCGTGTCGTTCTGTTCTCACGCCATCAGGGGTCGCGGGATTTTCGTCGTCGACGATGCTCTCCAGGATGTGCGCTTCCGCGAAAACCCGATCGTGCACGGCGAGCCGCACATCCGCTTCTATGCCGGTGCGCCGCTCATTACGAGCGACGGTCATGCGCTTGGCACTCTGTGCATTGTCGATCACGTCCCACGCACACTGACCGACGGCCAGCGACGCGCGCTCGACGCCCTCCGACGTCAAGCGGAGGCGCAGCTCGACCTGCGACGCAACTTGATCGAACTTGGCAAGGCGCTTGCCGAACGCAACCGGGCCGAAGCGGCCAAGGATGCGCTGGTCGGCGAGCTTCGACGGGCGCTTCAAAAGGTGGACAAATTGAGCGAGCTGATTCCGTTGTCCTCGAACTGCGAAATCAACCTGACGGTTCCCGCCACGCCGGCCGGCATTCAGACCGTGTGCGAGGGCGTGGCTCAGCTGCTTCAGAATAAGCAGTGGCCGGAGGACGAAGTCATCAAAGTCGACCTCGCCCTTCAGGAGGCGCTTGCTAACGGCATCCGCCACGGCTGCAAGGGCGACCCGACCAAGCACGTGCAGTGCACCGTCACGTTCGACGCGGCGGGCGACTTGGTCATCGTCGTCCGGGATCCCGGGTCCGGGTTCGACTGCGCGGCCGTCCCCAATCCACTCGAAGCCGACAACATCATGAAGGCGAGCGGACGCGGCGTTT
Source organism: uncultured Acidobacteriota bacterium (assembly GCA_963802675.1). Classification (GTDB taxonomy): domain Bacteria; phylum Acidobacteriota; class Vicinamibacteria; order Vicinamibacterales; family UBA2999; genus JACCSI01. The sequence goes on along the minus strand of CAWDJL010000006.1, from coordinate 337,355 downwards.
TTCTCATCAATCAGCTGATGGACGAAGTCGCGTTCCGCGACGGCGGGCGTGAGGTTCAGATGAAAAAACGGCGCGAACCCAACCCGTCGAAGGCTGACCGGCAACCGGAGACTGAGACCGATCGACGTTGAAACCCTAGAGCGCAACTCGGGTTCAGGTCACGGGTTTTCAAGTAGCATCCCGGCATGGCGGCCCTCGCCCACCCGCTTTCCGACCGCTTCGATCGTGCGCTAACCCTCGCGCACAGGGTCCATCGCCGACAGTCGCGGAAGGGGACACAAATTCCGTACATCGCGCACATTCTCGGCGTCGCAGCACTCGTGCTCGAGTTTGGCGGCGGCGAGGACGAGGCGATCGGTGCCATCCTGCATGACGTCCTCGAAGACGCGGCCGAACACGCAGCGCAAGAGGTGACGGTCGATTGGCTTCGGGACGAGATTCGGCGCAGCTTTGGCGCCAAGGTCATGGACATTGTCGAGCACATGACGGATGCCACCGAACGCGACAAGCCGTCGTGGCTCACCCGCAAGACGAAATACGTCGCGGATCTGGAGCACGCGCACGAGCCCGCGCTGCTGGTGTCGGCCGCGGACAAACTCCACAACGTGCGGTCACTCTTGCGCGACTATCGTCGTGAGGGCGACGCGCTGTGGGCGCGCTTCAACCCGGAGGCCGGCAAGTCAGGCGTGATCGGATACTACCGCGCGCTTGCGGATGTGCTCGGCCGCCGACTGCCGGGCGCGTTGAGCCACGAACTGAGTCGAGCGGTTACGACACTGGAAGAGATGACCGGTGAGCGAGGTGTGTGGCCGCCAGCTGCCTCCACTTGATCAGCGCGACGATCGCATTGACCCAGAACGCGACGTAGAGCGCCGACGTGACGTACAAGCCACGCGAAAAATAGAGGGGCACAGCAATCGTATTCACCAACAACCAGAACCACCAGTTCTCCACACGCCGGGCGACCAGCAGCAACTGCCCTACCACGCTGAACGCGAGCACGATCGAGTCGAGAAACGGCGCATACGCATCCGTAAAGCGATACAGCAGCCAGCCGTAGCCGACCGCCACGATGGCGCCTGCACACGTTGCCCACACGATCAACAGCCGCGGACTGAAACGCACCGGCAGTTCCTGGCCGAACGCCCCGTGGAGCCAGCGCCACCAGCCGATGACGCTGGCGACGATGAAGAAGCCCTGCAAGGTTACGTCGGCGTACAGCTTGGCGCCGAAGAAGACCCAGGCAAACAGCGTGCAGCCAACGATGCTCGTCCACCAGACGTGGACGCTGTTGCGTGCGGCCAGGAAAATGGAGACCGCGTTGAACGCGTTGGCGGCAATCTCGAGAGGGTTCATGCCAGCCTCATCATCGCAGAGCCGCTGTCCGATAAGACGGCTGGACGTTTGCCTTGCTACATGGGAAGGTTAGGACATGCTGGCGTGGAAGGCGCTGACGGCGCTGCCGTGGGGGACCATCCTGAAGCGCGCAACGGTCGTCATCGCGGCCGCCGACGCGCTTCGCGCGCACTCACGAGTACGCGCCGAAAGCCAGTCGAGCGGTGATCTCGACGCGCTGCGCAAGCGCGTCTCCGAGCTCGAACAGCACCAGCGAGCCAACGCGGAGTTGGCAAAACAGCTCGCCGATCAGACCAGTGCCCTTGCCGTCGCCGCCCGCGAAACTGCGGTCCGAACGCGCCAGGCGTTCATCCTGGCGCTGGTCGGCTGTGTGCTTGGGCTCGTGGCAATCCTGATCGGCTGGCTGCGATAGGGTTACGCCTTCTTCGCGTGCACGGCAAAGTGAGCGCCTTGCGGATCCATCCCGTTCACGATCCAGTCGCCGCCGGGCACTTCCATGGGCCCATTGGTAACTTGACCGCCGTTGGCCTTGATCTTCTCGGCCGCCTGGTTGATATCGGGCACCCGGAAGTAGATCCCCCAGTTGGGCGGTACCTGCGCCATCTCGGGCGCCTTGTTCATCATTCCGCCGATCGACCCGAGGTGACGACCAAACATGTGGTACTTGCCCATCGGGCCCATGTCCATCGTCTCGGTGGGCTTCCATCCGAACAGCTCACCGTAGAACTTCATGGCCGCTTCCGCGTCGGTCGTCATCAGCTCGTGCCAGGAAGCCTCGCCGAGCTCGGGAAGCGCTTCGGGCAGCTGGTCTTCGCTGGCCGGCTCGTAGATGTAAAACGCTGCGCCCTGCGGATCCTTGACCATTTGCATGCGACCGACATTGGGGACGTCGATCACCGGTGACAGCTCGCTGCCACCGAGACGCTTGACGTGCGCGAGCCCCTCGTCGAGCTTGGGCACGCCGACGTACATCGCCCAGAAGGGCGGAGCGTTCATCCCCTCAGGACGATTCATCACGCCGCCGACGGGGATGTCAGAGTTGCGGTTGAACATGGTGTAGGGCTGGGGCGCGCCGTCGAATGGCGCGGAGGTCCATCCTACAACGGTCTTGTAGAACTTCTCGGCGGCCTTCATGTCCGTCGTCATCAGTTCGTACCAGAGCGGGCGTCCCAAGACGGGAGAAGCGGTCGCGGTCATCGAAACCCTCCTGACAAAAAGCGGTGTGCGAGTCGCACTCACGGCGCGCAGATGACCATGATCAAGGGTCACCCGCCGAGTGCCTGCTGCCGTGGGTGGGACCTGTTAGTCTGCCACGGGGCGGTGCGACGTGCACGCGAATCCGGTCACCGTACACCGATGGTGTGACAAACGTTTGGCTGCGGAGCCGTCGCAGCCGTGCCCGTGCTGATGGCTGAGCCAGTTCCACGTGATTACAGAACTGTCCTCGCCGTCAGGACCGAGTCCGCGGCGTCACACCACTAGGTCTTTATTCACCCACCCTACCGGCCCTCAGGTACTCGATGGCCTCGAAATCAGGTTCCGTCCGACGCTGTGACAAGGACTGTCACTCTGCATAAAAGGGGACAGGCCCCTTTTTTTCAAAATCTCGCCCGAGAGTGGCAGAAACTGGAATTGGAACAGTCCGGGGGACCGGCCCTGTAAACGCAGTCAGTCGGGGCTGACGACTCGGGCAAACTCGCGATACCGACACAAGGCGTTCGCGAGCTGCAACTGCCTCGGCGTCCGACACTCCGGCTCGAACAGCGCCGGCGACGCGACCAGGACGACCGCGCACCGCGCCCGCGAGGTCGCAACGTTGAGGCGATTCAGGCTGTACAGGAACTCCATCCCGCGCGGGGCATCCTCCGGCCGCGACGTCGCCATCGAGTAGATCACAACCGGCGCTTCCTGCCCCTGGAACTTGTCGACGGTCCCGACCGGCACCCCCCGCGACGCGAGACGATCGGCCAGCCGACTCACCTGAGCGTTATAGGGCGCGACGACCAGGATATCCGTCGACTCGACCCGTCGCGTCGTCTGGGCACGGTCGATCCAGGCGACGTCGGGATTCAACAACCGCGTCACGATGCGATCGATGACGTCAATCTCCTCCGCGGACCAGTTGCGATTGCGGTCGTGATTCACGAGCGCCAGGTACAGACCGGGCTCGTCGTACGCTCCGCTCCCGAGGAGCCGCTGATGCTCGAGGCCCTCGAGCGACGTGAGTCTTCCGTCATAGAAGACCGACGAGGTGAAGGTGCAGATGGCAGGCGCGAGCCGCCACGTCACCGGGAGAAAGATGCCACGATCGTCGGGCATCGTATGGGCACCGCCGAGCACGTGGTCCAGCGCCGAGGCGTCGACGCCGTCCGGATGACTGCCCTTCTGCGGCTGTTCGAGCTGCTGCGGATCGCCGAGGAGCACGAGATTACGTGCCGCCTGCGATGCGGCGAGCACATTCGCAAGAGACATCTGCCCGGCCTCGTCCACGAATAGCACGTCGACGGCGTCCGCGGCCTCAGGGCGCGCCCACAGCCAGGACGTGCCGCCGAGCACTTCAATCTCGCCGTTGCGCAACAACTCCAATGCGTCCGAGGACGTCTCGGCAACTCGCAGCTCCTTCGGGTCATTCTCGTGAGGCTTGGTCTTGTGACCACACTGCACAACGATGTCGAGGATCGCGGCTTCGCGTCTCACCGCATCGAGCAGATTGCGGATCACTTTGTGACTGACCGCTGTGACTCCCACCCGCTGCCCCGCCTGCACGAGCCGGCAGATCATCCGGGCGCCAGTGAACGTTTTGCCCGACCCCGGCGGCCCTTGAATCGCCAACGTGCTGCCATCGAGGTCGAGGCCGCATCTGATCGCAAACTCGAGAGAGGTCTCATCACGCTGACGCACGAACCCATCTGCGGCGGTCGCCTTGAGCCGTGGCGGACGGCGAAACAGGAGGTCGAGGCCACAACCCTGAGTCGCGTCGCTCAGCACTCGGTCACCGAGTCGAAGCAACGCACTCTGCATCGTGTCGGTTGGAAAATGCTTGTGCGCGAAGACGACCGACGGATGCTCCTCAGCCATCCCACGGCTTTTGCGCACGTCGATCACACGCTCGGTGCGATCAACGTCATCCACCTCGCCGAACTTGCTTTCGTCCTTCAGTTTCAGCTCATCGTCTTCGCGGATTTCCATTTCCTGGGGCGGATAGCGATAGCGATCGACGACGGTACCGGTCGGCCGGCCAGTCTTCTTGTTGAGCACGTCGCCGATGCGAGCGACGAACTCGAGCCCGGCAATGGCCTGAGGCTCGTCAACGAGATCCTCTTCGGGTAGGTCGCGAAGCCTGTAGTACTCCCACCACCCCACCTTGTCCTCGCGACGATGCCAGTCGAGCAGGTACGCCAGCAGCCATCGCGTCTGTTGCGCGTCGGTGCGCTGCACGGGATCCTCTGGAACGTCGGCCAGCAATCGCGAGCGCAGTGCCGCGACGTGCGCCTGCAGGTCGCTGACCCTCTGCGGTGGCTCCGGCGGCTTCGACGTCGGCCGTGCGAGCACGTGACCGTCCGCAATCACACGTGCCCGCAGCGACTCCAACCACTGACGCAGGGCCAGCGTCGAGCGACAGTCGTCGCGGTTGTATTGCTCGACTGTTTCCTTGACAGCGTCGCCGACGGCTCCGATGGCGTGCGTCTCGAGCGCGATCTCCAGCGTGCGTCGATGCAGGGCGGCCTCGCCGAGAGGAACCTCTCGGACGAAGTCGTAAAAGCGTTCGAGCTGCTTGATCGAATAGCTCTCGACCCCGGCGCGCACGGCGTGACGGACCACCTGATGAAGGTCCACGAACCGCTCCGCACGCAGCAGCTGATCGATGGCGTCTTCGCGGCTCGCATAGCGTCCCATCAGTCGCTTGAGGGCGGAGGGCTCGTAATGGCCAAAGTGGTACACGTGCATGTTGTGGTCGGTCGCCCATCGCGCCATGATGCGATCGACGACGGCCTCGAACGCCGCGCGCTCCTCGCGATCATCGAACGCCCAATGCGCGGTGGAGTCGAGCGCCGCCTCGTCCGCCGCCTCCGCAATCGCCAGAAGCGGCGGCAACGCTTCCGCCGTCGCTCGCTCATGATGCGCGCGAGCTTCGGCGCGACCTCGCCGCAGCGGCCCGTCGGGCCGCGAAGGCGGGGCTGCCCCCATCGCACCTGCCGTCGCCGTCCCAAACAGGTATTCCCGCCCTCCCTCGCGGGCGAACGGATCGCCTTCGATATCGAGAAACACGTCGCCGTTGCTCGGCTCCGGCAACCGGCACAGCCCCTGCTCTACTCCAGGCGGCAGCAGCGCAAACTCGGGACGCTTCGTTTGCCGACTCAGATCCTGCAGCCGCGCCTGATCCTGCAGCCGCTCGAGCGTCGCCTTCGACCCGCGCGAGGGCTTGAACGTCAGTGGCACTGGCATCTGCGCCAGCTCGGTGAGCGTCGTGATCCCGTGAGAATGCAGCTCTCGCCGATGCAAACGCGACAGACCGGCGACGTACGAAAGGTGATCGTCCGTTCTCCGCTGCGCCTCGCACTGCAAGAACCACCGGCACACCTCGCAGTGATCGACGGGCTCGGGATACGTGATACTGGCCGTAACTCGCTCGTCGTGAACGACCTGCCCTTCCAGCTCCCAGCGGATCTGGCGGAAATACGCCTCGTAGTCGGCCAGCCGATAGCGCTGCAGCGGACTGGTGACGTCGGGCGTGACGACGTGGAAGTGTGTGGGGCGCAAGCCTTGGACGTCGGCGAGCAAGTCAGAGTAGACGGCGAGCTGCAGAATCGTGCCGGCTTTCGTTTGCCGCGCGAGCTTGGTGTCGTACACCTCGTATGACCAGGCCCCGAGGGCGCTGGGGACCTCGACGCGCTGCAGGATGTCGGCGTAACCCAGCCACTTGTCGTTCCTGAGGCAGGCTTGCACGATGGCCCCCGTGCCGGCGCGCATCGCCTCGATCGTGAGCTGATGAGCGTTATCGGTCCCGCCGAGATCAACGACGGTCAGCCCACTCGCTCGCAACGACTCGACGTATTTCCGCTCGTGCTCTCGCCCGCGCTCGCGCAGGACCTCGGCGAAGGGATCCACCCAAGTCGGCTTCTCACGCTCGCCGAGTGCAACCGCGAGGTCCAGTGCCGTACGGTGGCGGCAACCAAGGAAGATCGAGAGGTCGGTAGCGGAGAGTACGAGGGTGTCACCGACGGCTTTCACGTCATCCGCAGTTTACCGTGCAGGCCTACGAACGCTGGCGTGCCCCAGAAGACGTGGCTCGGAGTCAGTGAGCTGAATTTCCGCTCGATTCCGCCTACACCTATGTGCGGATCATGTATGCGCCTGAGCCGGACGTGCGATCTCCCGGCAGTGCCATCCTGCCCGTCGGGTCGCCGACTCTGCTTTCCACCCCCTTTCCAGGCAAGGCGATGGCGGCTGAGGCGGAACCCACGATGTCGCCCCGAACGGCCTGGGCGAGGAGCGAGTCACGCTCCTGCTGCGTGACGCTCGCCGATGCGCGCGCGAGAGGCTCGATGCCCTGATGCCGCTGGTGTACGACGCGTTGCGCCACATCGCCCGTCAGCAGCTTGCCGGCGAGCGCCGCGGGCATACCCTGAGCGCCACAGCGCTTGCACACGAGGCCTACGCCAGGCTCGTGGGATTGACACGGATCGAATGGCGGGACCGCGCGCACTTCTTTGCGGCGGCAGCCGGCGCGATGCGACGGGTGCTCATCGACTACGCGGTCGCGCGGAACGCACAAAAGCGCGGCGGCGGCGTGCCGCCGATGGAGCTCGACCTGACGGGTCTGGTCGCCGACGAGCGGCTCGACGACGTCCTCCACATGCACGACGCGCTCGCGCGCCTCGAACACGTCCATGCGGGCGCCGCACGCATCGTCGAGTGTCGAGTGTTCGCCGGCATGACCATCGACGAGACCGCGGCCGCACTCGAGGTCTCGCCCGCGACAGTGAAGCGGCACTGGGAACTGGCGCGCGCCTGGTTGGCCAGGGAACTTGGGCCTGTCCGTGAGTAACGATTTGATCCCCCCGACGACGGCCGCGCGCACCGAAGGCCGCTGGAACGCCTTGGCGGCTTTGTTCGAAGGCGCGATTGCTTTGCCCGAGACGGAGCGCGAGGCATTTCTACGCGAACAGAGTCCCAATCCCGAACTGCGCGCCGAAGTCGCGGCGCTGCTCGCCGCATACGCGACCGGCCAAGGACCAGTCGAGCGTGTCATGGACGCGCTCGGGCCGGCTGGTGCGTGGCAGGGCGCCAGCGTGCCGTCGCGTGTCGGCCCCTACGAGGTGTTGCGCGAGATCGGCCGCGGCGGTATGGGCGTGGTCTATCTCGCCCGCCGGGCCGACGGCCTCTACGAGCGTTTGGTGGCGCTGAAGGTCGCGCGCGCGCCGGTGTTCGACCCGTCGTTGCGGGGTCGGTTCCTGGCCGAGCGGGACATCCTGGCCGGACTCGCACATCCGAATATCGCACCGCTCTACGACGCCGGGGTGACGGACGATGGCTTGCCGTACTCACGATGGAGTATGTGGACGGCGTAACCATCGAGGCGTATTGCGATCGGCAGTCGCTCGATCTTCGCGCGCGTATCCGCTTGTTCCTGCGTGTCTGCGACGCGGTGGCCGCGGCGCACCGCGCGCTGGTGGTGCACCGCGACCTCAAGCCCACGAATGTGCTCGTCACGGCGGACGGCGACGTCAAGCTGCTCGACTTCGGCATTGCCAAGCTGCTCGAGCGCGACAGCCCCTCGGCCAGCATCGACACCGCCACCGATGCGCGGCTGATGACACCGGCGTATGCGAGTCCCGAGCAGGTCATGGGCCGGCCCGTGTCCACAGGGACGGACGTCTACGCGCTGGGATTGCTGCTCTACGAGTTACTGAGCGGACGCCGCGCCCACCGCTTCACGTCGAGCGGCCTCGGCGAGCTTGCTCGGGTCGTCGCCGAGACCGACCCGATGGCAATGAGCGAGGCGCTGGCACAGCCGCCTGCTGACGCTATGAGCCCGGCCGAGGTCATCGCTCGCTCACGCGGCACGACCCCTGGCCGCCTGGCCCGGCAGCTTCGCGGCGATCTGGAGCGGATCGCGGGCATGGCCTTGCGGCGAGATCCGGAGAAGCGGTACGCCTCCGCAGCGCACTTGGCGGAGGATCTCGATCGGTACCTCGACGGCCGCCCTGTTGTGGCGCGTGGTCATTCGTTGGCGTATCGGGCCAGCCGCTTCGTCCGCCGGCATCGCGTGGTAGTCATCGCCGTTAGTATTGGTGTGCTGTCGATGGTGGGGCACTCGGTGCTCACCTTCCGCCACGCCCGCGAACTCGCGGTCGCCGCCGAGCGCGAGCGACAAGATGTGGTCCGTGCGCGCGAGGTCGCGGATTTCGTGGTGGGGCTCTTCGAGGCGGCCGATCCGGACATCGTGCAGAAGAGCGGGATGCCGATCGCCCAGATGCTCGAGCAAGGGCTCAGCAAAGCCAACGCGCTGTCGGCCCAACCGCAGTCGCAGGCGCGGCTTCTCAACGCCATTGGACGCGTCTACTTCAATCTGGGCCGCTACCGAGAGGCCGAGGGTGTCGCAACGCGCGCTCTAGCGCTCAGTCGCCAAGCCGAGGGCGACCAGCATCCCGATGTGGCTCGCGACCATCGACTTCTGGGTCTTGTCACCGGACAGCTCGGCAGGCCGCGCGAGGCGGCGGAGATTTTCGGCACAGCGTTGAGGATTCATCAGCGCGTTGGCGGTTCACCGATCGAAGCCGCCACCGATATGCACCACCTTGCGTACGAGCTGGCCCGGTCCGGGCGCCTCGACGAAGCCGAGCAGCAGGTGACGGCCTCGCTGACAGCGCATCGTGAGCTCTTGCCTCCGGACCATGAAGACCTCGTGGCGAACCTGTCGACCCTGGCGTTCGTGCGAAGCCGCCAAGGCCGCCCGCGCGAGGCCGTGGACCTTTACCGGGAAGCGCTCGGCATCGCCGTGAAGCGGCTGGCTGACCGACATCCTGAGGTGGCGCGCACGCGCCAGAACCTCGCCACGGTGTTGAGCGACGCCGGCATGTACGACGAGTCCGCGCAGGAGATGACGCGTGCGCTCGACGCGTACCGCGCCGCGTACGGTGAGCGGCATCCACGCATCGCGACGACCCTCAACAATCTCGGAAACCTCGAAGGCCGCCGCAACCGACTTGCGGAGTCGGTTCGGTACTTCCGCGCTTCGTTCGGGATGCGGCGCGAGCTCCTGGGGCCGGACCATCCCTCGACGCTGCTGTCGCAGAGCAATCTGGCGAGCCAGCTGGGGTTGAACGGTCAATGGGCCGAAGGCGAGTCGATGCTCCGCGACATCCTGGCGCGAATCGGAGACGCGCCGCCGGCCATGGGCCCTTCAAAGCCGCAGTCCATGGCCAATCTGGCCCATATTCTCCGCCTCCAAGGCAGACTGGCCGAAGCGGAGACGCTCGCCCGGCAGGCGTTCGAGCTCGGTCGGCAACAGCAGGTCGACCCCCTGCGCGAGGCGGCCATTCGAGGCACGCTTGGCGTCATCCTGCTCGCCCGCGGTCGATACGCTGAGGCCATCGACGTGCTCGAGCGCTCGGTCGCGATTCGGCGGGAGCGTCTCGGACCCGACCACCCGAGCACCATGCGTGTGCAGCGCGAACTCGACGAGGCCCGGCGTCGTGGAGGCGCGGCCGCACAGCCCTGAGCTAATCCATCCACCAGTTCTGCCTAAGGGAATAGGAGCACGCGTCCTTCCGCATACCGCGGACAAGTAGCGTGCCGAAACGAGTGTGTCATGTCCCTGAAGCTGGGCGATGTGGCCCCAACGTTCACCGCAGAGACCACAGATGGCAACATCGACTTTCACACGTGGCTCGGCGACTCGTGGGGAGTGCTCTTCTCTCACCCGAAAGACTTCACGCCGGTGTGCACGACGGAGCTGGGCATTCTGGCGCAGCTGAAGCCCGAGTTCGACCGTCGCGGCGTGCGCCTCATGGGTCTCAGCGTGGATGGCCTGGATGCGCACCGCGAGTGGTCGAAAGACATCCAGGCGGTGACGGGCACCGCACCCAACTTTCCCATGATTGCGGACCACGACCGGAAGGTGGCAATGCAGTACGGCATGCTCGATCCGCAGGCCGGCGACACCGCGACCGTCCGATCGGTGTTCGTGATCGGACCCGACAAGCGCATCAAGCTCACCATCACCTACCCTGCGAGTACCGGACGCAGCTTCGACGAGGTGCTCCGCGTCATCGACTCGCTGCAGCTCACGGCCCGGCACCAGGTGGCCACTCCCGTGAACTGGCGGCAGGGCGAGGACGTGATCATCGTCCCCGCGGTCTCGGATGAGATCGCACGCCAACGCTATCCGAGAGGCTGGCGCGCCCCCAGGCCCTATCTGCGCTACGTTCCCGCCCCTGCGACGTCCAACACCGGCGGCATCGAAGGAGGCCGCCCTTGAGAACGCGTTTCGCCTTTGCACACGGCACCTTGGGGATGGTCATCGTTGCCGTGCTCCTCTCCGCCGCATCGGAGAGCGGACGGCCTTTCGCGGCCGTGACACAGGCGCTCGCGGGTCACGATCTTCATTCGAACAGTTTCGAAGTGTGGATCGCCGATCAGTCCGACACGCGGCCGGGCTTCGGTGGCCAGATCCTGATCTTCGATGGCGCCGATCTCGCGGGGCCTTTCGCATGGGCCGCGACGCCAATCCAGCGCGTGGACCTGGGCGCGAACACCGCCGACGTGTGCCGGGCTGCGACGGGCCGCAATCCGGTACGGCCGCACATGGTGCTCTTCAACACCGAGCACACGCATGCCATCGTGTCGTTCGTGGCGAGCGGACACGTTGTGATCTTCGACGCGGAGTCACGCACGCCGTTGAACAGCTTCGAAACGACGGTCAGCGACAGCACCAAGACACGTCAGGCGCACGCTGCCTATCCGGCGCCGGACGGGTCGTTCATACTGGTTGCGAACCAGAACGGCAAGCGCCTGGAACGTATCGACACGAACTTCCGAACCAACACGTTCACGCACAACGCCGCGGCCACGCTCGACCTGGCGACCTGTACGACGCCCAGCGGACAGCCCTGCGAGCATCCCGACCTGCGTCCCATCAACTGGCCGCTCTGTCCGATCATCGATGACAGCAGCCGCTACGGATTCGTGACGTTGCGTGGCGGCGGCTTGTTCGTCGTGGACACGAAGGCCACGCCCATGGCGATTGTCAGCGAGTACGACAAGGCCACTGTCAAAGGCAACGGCTGCGGCGGCGTGCAGGTCGGGAAGGAGATGTACATCAACTCGGGCGGGAGTCCGGTGAACGTGTCGTCCAGCGATCCTCACCACGCCACGCTGTACGGGTTCGATGTCTATCGCTTCCCGCTGAAGGGTTACGTGACCGGTGGCCGGCCAAACAAGCCCGCGCCGACGCTCCTGTTTTCGAAGAGCGGTGCCGCCGACTCGCACGGGCTGGCGGCCACGGGTCGCGGCCGGTACCTGTGGGTCATGGATCGGCACGGCGACGTGGCGGAGATCCTCCGCGTTCCAAGCGGCCGCCGCGTGAACACGATCGCGCTGAACGGTCCGCTGACCGACAATGCGGCGCCCGATCTCGTTGACGCGAGTCCGTCCGGCGACCGGTTGTTCGTGGCGCTCCGTGGGCCGGTGCCGCTCAGCGGCGATCCGCACAACGCGATTGGCAGCACGCCCGGCCTCGGCATCATCGAGGTGACGCACGGGGGCCGCAGCGGCACGCTGGCAGCCATCATTCCGATGACGAACGCGATGCAGCAACCCGCACAGCAGCCCGATCCCCACGGGCTGCGGGTTCGGTTGAAGCGATAGCGTTTGCCGTTGCCCGTTGCGTGACGCCCGGCGAGTGCCGGGCGTCGCGTCTGGCTTCCGCCTTCAGCTTCGTGGCTTCCGCCTTCAGCTTCGTGGCTTCCGCCTTCAGGCGGAAGGCTTCGATCACACTTTCTGCCAATTGAATTGCTTTGCGAGCGGCCATCTTTCCCGCCGCGCCAGCTCGCTAAAGGGGTCTTGCACGCAGGACGCCGCGTCGACCTCCGGAAAGAACTGCTCTCCAACTCCGTTCTTCAAGAAAAAGGCGTTGAAGCCGAACCGATGCGCTCCCACCAACCGATACCCCTTCTCTCTGCCAAGTTTGCACATCGCCGCCAGCGAGGCGCCAACGTAGTTCCGAGACTGAAAAACAAATTGCGGATCGTAGGGTACTGTCAACGCCAGGTCGGGAGGGATGGGATTGTGAGTCTCGCAAACGACGACCTGAGGCTCGATGACGCTTATCGCCTTCCATATCCAATAATCCATCCCGTCGATATCGAGACTGAGCAGATCAACAGGCCCTCTCGCTCCGGACTGCGCGACCAGATCGTTGACATGCTCGGCGGTGATCCAAGCGTGGGTAAAACGTGGCGGATAGAGGAAGGTGTCCTTGTGTCGCGCGAAGAACGCTCGACCGACCCTTACATTTCGCTCGTCCCCGTCGAACAAATGCCCCCACCAGCCGTGATTGATGATGAGATTGGCGGTATTGCACTGTCGGCCGTCGCCGGCACAAATTTCGACGCACGTCCGGTTGAGAGGAGGAACCAGCGAAAAGATGTAGAGCAAAATCCCATCTTCTTCAAATTCGGAGTACTTCCGGAAGCCGACGTCCGCGAGAGCAGGTAGCCGATCGGTGCCGAAAGACGCGAGTAAGCGGTACTGCTGCATGAGAGCCTTCTGTGCAACGGTTTCGTCCGCGACGTGGAATTCGAGATCGTCCGTGAGGTGAGATTCGGGAGTGGGGTCCAGATCTTTGCGAGCAGATCGCGCGAACCGCCCTAGCACTCTCTTGAGCGTTCCGATCATTGCACCCTCAGACTCGTGACGTCAGGCGGAAGGATGGTAAGTCACTGCAACGGGAAGTCTCAAGAGATCCCATATAATCGGCGCCGTGCGCAGGATTCTCCTGATATCGCCCGTTCCGACTCACCCACCCGATGCGGGCAACCGCGCGCGCGTGCTGTCGATGAGCACTATACTTCGCGAAATCGGCCACGACGTTTACTTCATGCACGTCGAGCAAGAATGGGGCGACTCTCAAGCGATGCGGGCGAATTGGGGAGACCGCTACGTGCCCGTCGAATACACGTGGCAACAGTCCGTCGTCCGACTAGTCGCGCGCCGGATTGCTTGGACCGTCTGGAGGGATAGGGCGTACCTCACGGGCCTCGACGAGTGCTACGACCCGGCGATCGATACGGCAATTGATACCCTCGACGGGCGCGTCGGCTTCGATGCGGTGATCGTTGAATATGTGTTCATGTCTCGCGCCCTGCTTAGGTTCCGGAACGACGTGCTCAAGGTCATCGATACGCACGACGTGTTCGCGAATCGCCACCGCCAATTTCTGCGTAACAACCAACCTCCAGCTTGGTTCTCGTTTTCGCCTCGTGACGAAGCGAAAGGCCTGAACCGGGCGCACACCGTGTTGGCCATCCAGCCGGACGAGGCTGCGGATTTCCGCGCGCGAATCGCTCGCCCGGTGGTTACCGTGGGGCACGCCGTCGCACTGCAGGCGTTGCCGGCCACTGGCGTTGTCGCGGGGAGGATACTTTCGGTCGGGTCGGCGAATTCGATCAACGTCGCATCGCTCAAATGGTTCGTGGCGGAGGTGTTGCCCCTGATACACGCGCAGCAGCCGGGCGCCGAGTTGGCCCTCGCCGGGATCGTGTGTCGACGGTTCCCGGAGGCGCCCGGCGTACGGCTGCTCGGCACGATGGAAGACCTGGCACCCGCGTACGCGAGTGCTGAGGTCGTCGTCAATCCGATCCAGTTCGGCACGGGCCTCAAGGTGAAAACGTTGGAAGCCTTGGGCTACGGGCGAGCGTTGGTCACCACGCCTTGCGGAGCGGCGGGCCTCGAGGAGGGAGCCGGTACGGCTTTTAAGGTGGCGGCGGACGCCAGATCGTTCGCTGACGAGGTCTTGAGGCTCCTCGTCGATCGGCAGGAGGCGCAGACACTAGGTGCTGCCGGCTATCGCTTTGCCACAGGCTACAACGACAGCGTTCGTGCGAGCCTCGCAGGGGTATTCAGTGGCGACGGCACATCGATCCCGCGCGGTCGGGCGAGCGCGCACGCTTGAGATCCGCCAGTCCGGCGTCACGTTGATGCCGGTGGAATGATATCGAGGCCCCCGTCCATACCGCCGATATAATCACGCCGTTCCACCGTGACGCTCCAACCGGGCGCGCAACTCGGTCCGTACGAAATTCAGTGGCTGATCGGCCGCGGCGGTATGGGCGAAGTGTATCGGGCCACCGATACACGGCTGCACCGACCGGTCGCGATCAAGGTGCTGCCCGAGGAGCTGACGTCATCGGCGTCTGCGTTGGAGCGGTTGCAGCGCGAGGCGCAGACCGCCTCCATCCTCAACCATCCGAATATCTGCACCATCTACGACGTCGGTGTAACCAATCCGCCGTTCATCGCGATGGAGTTGCTGGAGGGCGAGTCGCTTCAGCATCGACTGTTGCGCGGACCACTCGATAGCCACTCCCTGCTGGACATCGCGATTGCGACTGCCGACGGGCTCGATGCCGCGCACGGCCACGGGTTCATTCATCGCGATATCAAACCGGCCAATATTTTTCTCACCTCGCACGGCTCCAAGCTCCTGGATTTCGGCCTCGCGAAGGTGCACGCCGGGGCGCCCGCGGGTGCATGGTTGAACGATCAGACCCGACCCGCCGAGGCACTACTCACTGAGGCCGGAGTCGCCGTCGGCACGGTCGCCTACATGTCACCCGAGCAGTTGCGCGGCAAGGAGGTTGACGCACGGACCGATATGTTCTCGTTCGGCCTGGTGCTGTACGAAATGGCGACCGGACGACCGGCCTTCTCCGAAGCCACGAGTGCGGCCATCGGCGGAGCGATTCTCTATGAGCAACCCATTCCACCGATCGATATCGTTCGCACGATTCCGTCGAGGCTCAATGACATCGTGCTGAAGGCAATCGAGAAAGACCGCGAGGACCGCTACCAGACGGCTGCCGACTTGCGCACGGACCTCAGGCGATTGCGGCGGGAGCTCGACTCACATGCCTCGCAGTCGGCGACGTTGGCAGCCGGCGCGAGGCAAGGGAGCGAACCAGCAGTAGCGCATGTATCTGCTGACACTCGCAGCGCTGGCGAATCAACCGGACGCTTCCCGTTCGGGTTAGTCGCTGGGGCGTTGTTGGCCGTCGCGGCGGTCGCTGCGATCGCCTACATTCGACCGTGGACTTCGACCACTCCTGCGACCCCCGCTCCCATCTCGATTGCCAACGTCCAGGTTGCCAGACTGACCAGCACGGGTGATGCGGTGAGAGCGGCGATTGCGCCGGATGGGAACTATCTCGCGTACGTCCGGCGGCAGAAGGGGCTGGACAGTCTGCACGTGCGTCAGACGGCAACCGCGGCGACGGCCGAAATCGTGAAGGCGGAGCCCGATGTGAGCCTCTGGGGGGCGACCGTGTCACCGGATAGCGGCTTTGTGGACTACGTCAGGCGCCGACAAGGGCAAGCGTTCGAATTGTGGCGAGTGCCGTTTCTCGGTGGTGTGTCGAGACGGCTCCTCGATCATGTGAACAGCCCCATTGGGTGGTCCCCTGATGGGCGCCGGTTTGCGTTCGTTCGCGCTGAGGCGCCAGGGACCACGTACGTCGTGATCACCAATGCCGACGGAAGCGGCGAGCGAGTGCTGGCGGATCGGCAGCGCCCGGCGCAGTTTGTCTCGCTGATGATCGCCGCCCGCCCCAGCATCGCACCGGCGTGGTCGCCCAACGGCAGGCTGTTGGCCATCGCCGGTGCAGGCGCGGGCACGGATCCGAACGGTGGAGATGTCGGGTTCCTCGACGTCGACAGCGGCGAACTTCGAACGACCGCCCTACCCACCGTCGCCGTGCGTGGCTTGGTCTGGTTCGACGAGAGCACGCTTCTGCTCAATGCCGCCATCAGTGGTGGCTCGCTGCAACTACACCAACTCACCTACCGCAGTGGCGAACTGAACCCGCTGACCCGGGACGTCAACGACTACGACGGCATCAGCCTGGCCGGCGATCGGCAAACGCTGGTCGGCTCACGGCGCGAGCGACAAACCGACCTCGCGATCCTCGATGCGGCAGGTCGGACGGTGACCAGCGGCCCAAACATCACGGCCGGCTCGCCAACGACGATCCAGTGGGCTGGCGACCGCGTGCTCTACTCCAACTGGGCATGGACGCCAGGCAGTCAACCCCAACAGGTGTTCGACAATGCCGAGGACACGACGGCATCGCCAGACGGTCGCACCGTGGTGTTCACCAGAGGGAATGCCCTCTGGAAAGCGGATAAGGATGGCAGCCGACCAACGCTGCTCGTGACTGGAGAGGCGTGGAATCCGGTCGTCACACCGGACAACCGATCCGTGATCTTCATTTCGTCACGCAGCGGTCGGCAATCGCTCTGGACGATTCCAATCGATGGGGGAGAACCCAGGCAACTGGTCAACCAGTACGCCGCGGCTCCTGGCGTTGACATCTCACCGGATGGACAGTCGATCCTGTTTCCGAGCCGAGACGACGAGCGCAAGCTGGCGATGGTTGTCGTCTGTGACCTTGCGGATTGCCGTCCCCGCGAGGTTCTGCCCGGCACCGCATCCACACGCTTCCGCTGGACGCCAAACGGACGCGCGATCGCCTTCATCGAGAGAGACGCGCGCACGAACATCTGGACAGTGCCGATTGGTGGTGGCACCCCCACTCAACTCACACACTTCGATGATCGGCTGATCGTCGACTTCGACTGGTCACCCAATGGGAGGCAACTGGTCGTTGCGAGGACGTTGGAGACGAACGACATCGTGGTGTTGAAGGGGTTGCGCCGGGAGTAGCGATCTCCGTCGCTCGACCTGCACCGATTGCGTGGAAACGTGGACGCTCGACAGCTGCGCCAGACGCTCGTTCTTGCCAATGCCTTCAAGGAAGGGGATCTTCTGGTTGGCGGGACACGCGACGATGCGATCCGTGAATCTGCGCGTGCGACCCTCCGCGCCACAACCCTTGCGGACATTCGACAGACGACCGTGGTGGACGATGGCGTCAGCGAGGCGTTGGCGCGTTCGCTGAATCGATCCCATCAGGCGGAGCTCGATGCGCTGACGGTCGGCGATCTGACCAGGCGATTGCTCTCGCCGGAAGCGGCGCACTGGGTTCGTCGATATCGCGATGGGCTCACCAGCGAGGCGATTGCGGCCGCAGTGAAGGTCATGACCAACGACGAACTGAGCTTCGTCGCGCGGTCGCTCTTCAACGCGCTGCCTGGCGAGGGCGTTACCGTTGGCTCACCGCCTCACTTCGGCTCCCGGATCCAACCCAACAGCCCTGGAGATGACGAAGACGAGATCCTGTTTTCGATTCTCGAAGGCCTTTCGTACGGCTGCGGTGATGTGATCATCGGGCTCAACCCTGCCAGCGATGATGTCGAGACGATCGTTCGCCTCGAAGAACTGTTGCAACGGGTCGTGCAGCGCCTCGAGTTGCCGACACGCTACTGCGTGCTGTCCGATCTGCCCAAGCAGCACAAGGCGCGCAAGCGAACGGCCATCGATGTCGGGTTTCAGAGTCTTGCTGGCACGTCGCGGGCGCTTGCCGGCATGGTCGGTCTCGACGTCGACGGCATTCTCGACCTCGCGCGAAGCTTCCCCGGCTTGTACTTCGAGACCGGTCAAGGATCCGCGGTCACGAACGGCGCCGCCGAGGGCGTCGACATGGTCACGCTGGAGGCGCGAGCGTACGGCGTGGCTCGATACATCGGCCAGCAAACCGGCGCGTGGACGATCGTCAACGATGTCGCGGGATTCATCGGGCCCGAGGTGTTCCGAACCGCGCCGCAGCTCGAGCGTGCGTGCCTCGAGGACATCGTGATGGCGAAACTCCATGGCCTCACGATGGGCCTGGACGTCTGTGCCACGTTTCACATGGGCATTCCACCGCCGGCGCTTCGAGAGTGGACCGCACGCATCGTGGCGCGTGCCGCACCGGCCTACCTGATGGCGGTTGCGGGCAACGCGGATCCGATGCTCGGGTATCTGACGACGTCATTCCGTGAACACCCGCAGCTTCGGCGGCAGCTGCGCCGGCACCAGACGTCGGCGATGGCGAGCCGCCTTGCCGCCCTTGGCGTCGTCCGACCAGACGGTGATGCGGCTCCAACCGTCGACTCGACCGCGCATCTCTATGCCGCGTTTGCCAAGGCCGGGGGCGACACGCGCACGACATCCTCCTTGGCTGCCGAAGCGAAACACAAGCTGAACGGATTTCGTGAGCGTGGATACGACCTCGGTTACGGAACGGACCATGACGGTTCTGTCACGCGGGCCTCGGAGGCGCGGATCGACACCATCTACGATCACGCGCGGCTCGCGCTGTACGCGACGCTGGATCCAGCCCTGGTCGGCGCCGCCGCTGCGTCGCATCGTTGGGTTCACACCAGATCTCTCGATCGCGATGACTACCTCGCGCATCCCCAGCATGGCGAGATGCTGCGGCTCGAGGATGTCGACCTGGTGGCAGGCCTGTATTCGTCCGACAGGCCGCCGCCGGTTCAGATCGTCGTCTCGGACGGCTTGAACGCCCGCGCGGTCAACGAGCATCTGCCCCTACTGTTGCCGGCGCTGCTGCAGTCGCTCAAGCAGGCTGGCATTCAGGCCAGCACGACGCAGGTCGTGATCCAAAACGGCCGTGTGCGGGCGGGATATCACGTCGGGCAGTTGATCGACGCGGTGGTCATCGTGCATTTCATCGGCGAGCGGCCAGGGACGGGTCTCAATACCGTCTCCGCTTACGTGACGTACGGGCGCGACGAGGGAGGGCGTTCGCGCTGGACTCCCGATCTCGGCCACTCGTGGACGACGGCGATCTGCGGCATCCATCCAAGTGGGACTCCGCCGGTCGTGGCGGCGGCACAGATTGCGCGGGCGGTGGAGCGCGCGCTTGTGACGCGCAGGTCTGGTGTCGCGGTGGCGCGGGTGCGGGATGATCGTTAGAGCACGCGAAATTAGTTCGCGGGTGGCACCGGAACGCGCGTGATCCCCAAGAAGATCATTGGCGGTCGCGCACGACGAACCGCACCTCGTGCAGGACGGCTCCATTCGCTGCCGTCAGCTCGACGCGCCAATCGCCCGTCCCCGCGTTCACCGTGTTTTGACTGTAGGTGCGGAATCCGTTGCTAGCGCTCGCTTGAATCCTGAGATCGACCGTTTGAACCAGACGGTCGCCGCGGTACCAGCGATGGTGGACAGTCGTATTGCTTGCCGCCTTGAGGCGCGTGAAGAAGAACAGCCTGCCTGGATCGACCGGACTGCTCGCCGGTTCGCAACGCCAAGTGCCACTTCGCGACAAACCTCTGCAGAGTTGTGCTTCGACCACGGCCGGGGTGCCGAGCGGGGCTGGCCGCGGGGCTGGGCTCTTCGGTGCGGCAATCGAACTGCTCGGAGCGGGTGGCGCGGCCGGTGGCACAGGAGTTGGTGTGACGGGTGCGGACGGCGGCAGAGGCGTCGGGGTCGCTTCCACTTGCGACGGACTCAACGTTGACGAACTTCCGGGCGCGTCCGCTCGAAACCAGAAGTAGCCCGCGATCAACGTGACGAGAAGGAGCGCAGCGGCGCTCAGCAGTCTCACCGGAACTGGCCGCGCGGAGTGGCTCGGCGACACCTGCCCGACGCCGGATGGCTGCGACAAGACGGGCGGCGGCGAGAGGATGGGCGGCGGTGAAACGTCGGGCGACGGCCGCTCGATCTCAACCGGTGCGGAAGCAGCAACTGGCACTTCTCGCCCCGGCGCTACGATGGGAGTTGGCTTCGGTAGCTCGAGCGGCAGTCCCTGCGTTTCGCAGAAGTCGCGGAGGTTCCTTTCACTCGTAGCCACCAAATCGTCGTCTGGAGCCAGGGCCGTCGACGCAACCGCATAGGCGCGTCGATAGAAGTGCTCGGCATCGGCCATTTTGCCCGTGAGCTCACACACCACCGCGAGGTTGTTCAGCGTGTTCGCGAGGTCGGGGTGGAGCGGACCGAGACTCGCCTCTTGCAGAAGAGCCGCCTCTCGTAACAGCGGCTCGGCTGCCGCATAGTTGCCGGCGTTTGCGGCCTGTTCGACCGCGCCCATGATCGTGCGGAGATCTCGTATTTCAACCAAGCCTTTACGCTCTTATCGTTGGATGTCAGCACGCTCGCTGAC
This sequence comes from uncultured Acidobacteriota bacterium, assembly GCA_963802675.1. Lineage (GTDB taxonomy): Bacteria > Acidobacteriota > Vicinamibacteria > Vicinamibacterales > UBA2999 > JACCSI01. Next base: position 316,713 of record CAWDJL010000006.1, on the reverse strand, counting down.
ACGACTGTGCCCAACGCTAAGTGTATCGTGGACGCACAACAACTCCGATCAACGCGAATCACTGTTCTGGGACACTAAGACTTCCCTCTTACCTGCGGGACGTTCTTGTAGACGATTCCGCCCTTCATCACGAACATCACGCGTCGGACCGCCGTGATATCGGTGAGCGGATCGCCGTCGACAGCGATGATGTCCGCCTCGAGCCCGGGCGCGATGGCGCCGATGCGGTCCTGAAGCCGGAGCGACTCGGCGGCACGCGAGGTGGCCGACACGATGGCGTCCATCGGCGGCTGCATCCCGTCGCGCACGCGGTAAATGAATTCTTCGGCGTTTCGCCCGTGCGCGCCAGCGACCGCGTCAGTGCCAAACACCAGCTTCAGCCCTGGGACCTTCACTGCTTTCCGGATCATGGCGGTCTTGATCGGGATGTTCTTTTCCATGAACGCGAATCCTTCCTCGGTGTAGTTGCCGATGCCGAGGAAGCGCGGCTTGTTCTCCAGGTAGTTGTGCGTCACGAGAAATTGCGGCTCGAAGAACATGCCGCGATCGACCATCGCCTTCAGTGTCGCGTCGGTCGAACCGGTCCCATGGGTCACCTGGTCACAGCCTGCGCGAATGGCAGCCTCGATACTGTCGGTGCTGTGCGCATGAATGAGGCTCCGCATGCCGAGGCGCCTCGTCTCATCGCATCCCGCCTGCAGCTGCGCATCGTCCAGCGTCCGTCCGCCGCCCTCGCGGCTGCTGCGCGAGGCGAAGATTTTGATCAGGTCGGCGCCGTCGGCTTTGTACAGGCGGACCTCGGCGCGAATCTGCTCGGGTGTGCCTTGCGTAACCCACCCGAGTGCCGTCAGGATGCGCGGGCCCGGCAAGCGGCCGCGTGCGATGGCGTCGCGCAGGTCCTTGTCGCGTGGCGCACCAATGCTCTGCACCGTGGTGAAGCCAGCCTGGAGCGTCGCCCATGCATTCTCGGCGGCATAGAGCATCGCTTCGACCGGTGTTTCGCCCGGCGTCGACGCCCGATTGTCACGGCCGAAGTGATTCAGGATGTGCACGTGGGTGTCGATCCACCCGGGCATTACCGTTAGCGCACGCAGGTCGTAGGTGGCTGACCCGGCAGCGCTCGCAACGCTCTGGATTCGGCCGTCCTGGACGGTGACGCTGACGTTCTTGAGGACTTTGCCGCGACCGTCGAGGAGCGTGTCGGTTTGCAGCGTGATCGGAGGAGATTGTGAGAAGGCCGACCCCGTCACCAACGTCACCGCGACAGCGAAGAGGATGCGCCTCATACGATTCACCTCACAGCTTCGGGTTCCGTTCCGCTGACTGTAGTGCAGATTGACTGCGTCCCGTGACCCTCTGTCTGGGACGACAGCCAGGAGACCGTCCGCGGCCGGAAAAGGGGCCTGTCCCCGTTAAAGCCCCGTTAAGCTTTTGTAAAGCTCGCGGCGAGTGTCGCGGATTATCAGCGGCTTTCAGGCCGATATAATTCGAGTGTGAAGAAGGCTCGCCGACCGAGGGCACCCGCGCGACCACCGATTGGAAACCGCGTGCCACGCTCGGCAGCCGCACGCCTGGCGCTCGCGGAATCGCTCTTCAGAGACTTCGTGCGTCTCACCCCGCATCGCTACCGGCCGTTTACGAAGTCGTTCGACTCGTGGGAGGCGTACGAGCGCTGGCGCCGTGCCCAGACCAACCCCTGGTACCGATAACCGCGTCCTGCTGGTGTGTCGGCTGCTGAATCGACACCGCGTGCGCTACCTCATTGCGGGTGGCGTGGCCGCCAATCTCCATGGCTCGGTGCGTGCAACCAAGGACGTCGATGTTTTGGTGCCGCCCGACACTCGCAATATGCGAGGGCTGCTCGACGCCCTCTCGCCACTGCCATGGGGCATCGCACGCGAGCTGGACGCGGCGGAGATGGCCGCCCGACCCATCACGATCATCGGAGACGACCCGCGCGGAAGCGGCAGTAGGACAAGCAAGCCGGGCGCGAGGCCACGAAGAACATCAGCCACTGGCTTCATAATCGTCGCGCCCTCCGCGTTCCGCTCGATTACTGCGACTGGCAGCCGCCGCCAGTATCGACAGCCCAGCGCGGCGAGGCTGGTTTTCGCGCCGCGAAGCGGGGCCCCCACCGCGCGTTTTGTGCGCGGTGGGGTGAGAAGCGGGAGGTGCGACACGAGCCGCCCGTTCCGACGAGCGACTGCATCGGATCCCGTTTGCGATCGCCCCGCGGACGATGGTAGCGTCGTCGTCGATGACACCCCCGTCGGCTGATCGCGTCGCGGTCATCGAAGACAAGGTGGACACGCTGACCGAACGCGTGAATGGCCTGATCGAACGCGTGGACGGCATCGATCGGCGACTGGTCGAGTTTCAGGCCGAGACACGCGCGGAGTTTGGCGCTGTTCGGACCGAACTGCGCGAGCAGATAGGAGCTTCCGAGACGACTCTGAGACACGAAGTGCGCAACCAGATCCAGGCGTCCGAGTCGAGGCTGCGAAAAGAGATACACGACGGGAACGAGGAAACTCGTCGGGTACATGCGCGTGCTCCACGAAGAGGTCTTGGGGCGGATTCGCACGATCGGCGAGGGCTATTCGTAGGGAAGCGAGCAGACACGATGGTCAACAAGACACCGGCGCGGGCAAGCACCGCCCGGCTGCGCGAGGAACTCGCGGCTCTGAAGCAACGTGTCCTTCGGCTCGAACGTGCGATTGCGCCGAGCCAACGTCAAACCGGCACGCTCGCACGGTCCGCTCCCGATCAGCACCGCCACGCCCTTACGCCGGACGCCAGAAGCGCGGCTATCAGCGCGTATCACGACCGCACTTATCGAGCGTTCCTGCGAAGGAATCCCGGGGTCGTCCGGCGCTTGGAGGAGGACCGAGTCAAGTTGAACGAGTACCTGCGCAAGAAAGGTTTCGAGCCGGAACCGCCTCGCACGGGGGACCACGAGGCTTAACTCGGCTTCTGGACGCGTCGAACATCCTGGTAAGCCCACCATGTTCATCCTCGCCCGCGCGGTCGTTTACGCAACCCTCTTCATCGCCTTCTTCCTGATCTTCGTGCCGGCACGCGTGCTGACTTCCTCAGGCATCGTCGCGCCGACGACGGTTGGTCTCTGGCACGCCGCCGGGATGCTCCTCGGCGCCGCTGGTGCGGCGCTCGCGGTGTCGTGCGTCCTCACATTCGCGCTCGTGGGGAAAGGCACTCCGGCGCCATTCGATCCACCGCGTCGCCTCGTCGTTCGCGGGCCCTATCGCTTCGTGCGAAATCCGATGTATATCGGGGCCGCGCTCGCCATGACCGGGGCGGCGATCTACTACCAATCCGTCGCACTGTTGGCCTATGTCGTAGTGTTCCTGCTCGTGACTTACCTGTTCGTCTTGACCTACGAGGAGCCGACGTTGCGACGCACCTTCGGCAAGGATTACGAGGAGTACTGCGCTAAAGTCGGGCGGTGGTGGCCCAGACGCTAGCGAAGCGCTGGCTCAACCGGCGAACTTGCCGGAACCGCTCTCGTCCAATCAATTCATGGCCGTAAATACCGACATACCCAGTCTCTCGGCATTCGGGTGGCTCGAGCGCCTGTGGCAGGACATCCGCTACGGCTGCCGCATGCTCGCCGCCAACCCCGGCTTCACGCTGGTGGCGGTCATCTCGCTCGCGCTGGGCATCGGTGCGAACACCGCCGCGTTCAGCTGGGCCGACGCCCTGCTGCTGCGGCCCTTGACTGTGGCTCGGCCCGGGGAAGTGGTCACCGTCGGTTCGACGATGTCCGTCGAGGGATTCAGTCGGGTGGGCGCCTCGTATCGCGAATACCTCGATATCCGCGATCGCAGCACCAGCTTCGACGGACTGGTGGCCCACACCGGCATGACCTCGGGCCTGGCCGCCACACGCGAGGCGGTACCAAAGCTGACTCTCGGCCTGATGGTGACCGGCAATTTCTTCAGCGTGATGGGCGTCGAGCCCGAGCTGGGCCGCAACTTCCGACCGGAGGAAGACGAGGTCCCCGGCCGCGACGCGGTCGTGATTCTCAGCCACAACCTATGGCAACAGCACTTCGGGTCCGACCCCTCCGTTCTGGGCCGGCGCGTGCAGCTCAGTGGGATCGAGTTCACGGTGGTCGGCGTCGCGCCTGAGACATTCACCGGGATGAATCAATTCGTCCGCTCCGACTTCTACGTTCCGCTGATGATGTGGCCTCGTCTAGCGAGCGATCCGAAAGTGCGTCCGCTGGAGGATCGCAGCATCCGCAGCCTCACCATCAACGGGCGCCTCAAATCGGACGTGAGCCTGTCGCGCGCGCAAACCGAGCTGTCCGTCATCGGGAAAGATCTCGAGCGGGCGTATCCGGAGACGAACCGCAATCGTGGGATGGTGGTTCAGACCGAGCTGCAGAGGAGAATCGCGCAGTCGCCACCCGACGCGACGTTGATTGCGATGCTCACAACGCTCGCCGCCGCGGTGCTGTTCGTCGCCTGTGCCAATGTCGCGGGCCTGCTGACGAGCCGGGCGCCGGCGCGCGCGCGCGAGATGGCCATGCGCGTGGCCGTCGGCGCCGGGCGGGGCCGGTTGATCACACAGTTGCTGACGGAAAGCCTGCTGATCGCGATCGCCGGTGGCGTGCTGGGCCTCGCCGTCGGCTATGGCGGGATACGACTCTTCCAACTGGTTCAGATTCCGACCGATCTTCCGATAGCCCTCACGTTCCAGCTCGATCGCCGCGCGCTGCTGTTCAGCCTCGGCGTCGCCGTGCTCAGCGCGATTCTGTTCGGGCTCGCGCCGGCGATTCAGACATCGCGCACGGACCTGGCGGCGGTCATGAAAACCGGCGAGGCGATGGTCGGACGACGCCGACGCTGGGGGCGGAGCCTGCTGGTCGGCGGGCAGGTCGCGGTGGCCGTGGTGTTGCTGGTGCTTGCGACGTTCATGTATCGCGGCTTCCAGGAGCAAATGAGCAGCGGCCCTGGGTACCGCACCGATCATCTGCTGATGATGAGTTTCGACCCGAGCCTCGTCCGCTTCAGCGACGAGGAGACGCGCCGATTCTATCCTGCAGCTCGCCGAACAGGCGCGATCGGTGCCGGGCGTGAAATCGGTAGCCCTCGCCTCGTCAGTGCCGATGGCGACTGACGCGCTCAATGCGTCGAACGTCATTCCAGAGGGCCACCAGCTTCCGGTCGGAAAAGAGAATCTCACGCTATTCTCCGCACGTGTCGACGAGAACTACTTCGGCACGATGGGCATTCCCATCGTGCGCGGACGCGGATTTCGCGAAGCAGGACTCGGTGGACGCGCCTCGCGTGGCGGTCGTGAACGAGCAGTATGTGCAGCATTACTCGCCCAACCAGGATCCAATCGGAAAGCGGTTTCAGTTGAGCGAGCGCGATGAGCTGACCTGGATCGAGATTGTCGGCGTCGCGAAGACCACGAAGTATCTCTGGCTCGGCGAACCGCCCACCGAGTTCGTCTACCTTCCGTACCGGCAAAACCCCCAATCGCAAATGGTTCTGCTCACCGAGTCGGCGGGCGATCCGGCCAGCCTGGTCGCGCCGCTTCGAAGCGTCGTGCAGGGCCTCGACCGCACGCAGCCGATCTTCAACGTCCGCACGATGGAGGATTTCTATCAGATGCGGACGATCACCATCTTCAACGTGATCATCGGGATTGTCGGAGCCATGGGCCTGATGGGCCTCGGCCTCGCCATCGTCGGGCTGTACGGCCTGGTGGCGTACGCGACCAGCAGGCGGACGAGAGAAATCGGCATCCGAATGGCCATCGGCGCCGGCCGCACCTCCGTTCTGCGAATGGTCTTACGACAAGGACTCGTGCTGGCGGCCGCCGGACTCGTCGTCGGGCTGCTGGCGGGAGTGGCCGCCGAACGGTTGCTGCAAGCGGCATTTCCCGGCGGCGAGGAAGGCATCACTGTGATGGCTCACGTGCTGGTCGCACCGATTGTCCTCATCGCCACGTTCCTCGCCGCGTATCTGCCAGCTCGCCGTGCCGCGCGACTCGATCCGATGAAAGCGCTCCGGTACGAGTAGGTGCGACAGGTGCGACAGGTGCGTGTGCGGGGTTCGGGTGCACGGAAGCCACAGGGGTGAAGGTGCGGTGCGCGGGTGCGGGGGAATCGGAGACCGGCGACCGGTGAACTTATGTTCATGACTCCTGTGGCTTTCCGGCCATCAGGCGGCATCGATCCTCAGTCGGACGGAGGCGACCATGACGAGACGGTTCGGCTTGGCCCTGCTCGCGGCGCTCATCAGCGCCGGCGGCGCGACCGGACAGATTCCTCCCGGCTACCTCGACCCGAAGCCCATCCTGGATGCCGCCGCCAAAGCCATCGGCACCGACAGCCTTCGATGCGTCACGATTTCCGGAACCGCGTATGGCGGCGCCGTCGGGCAGCAGCGCGAGTCGGCGCGCAACGTCGATTGGCCGCGCGTCGATTCGTTGGCCAACTACACGCGGACGATGAACTGGGATGCGGGCGTGATGCACGAGGAGTTCGATCGCAAGCCCGGGCTGAACCCGGCGTCGTGGAAGTACGGCGTCGACTGGATCGACGGACCGCTCCAACAGCACCTGCACCAGACGCACGTCGTGTCCGGCACGCACGCCTGGCACATGGACGGACCCAACGCTCCGCCGGTCGCGGTCCCGCCGGCCCTGGCCGAGATCTATCAGCTCGACATGTGGCTGAACCCCCACGGATTCCTCAAGGCCGCACGGAAGCCGGGCGCGAATCCAAAGGCGACGTGGCGATGGGAACTCGGCGAGATGGGACGCGATGGCCCGGAGGTCAAGCCGGCCAAGGTACGCGTCGTGTCCATTGCCATCAACGGCAAGTACCGGGCAGACGCCACGATCAATGCCGACAACATGCTCCAGCGCATTCACACCTGGGTCGCCAATCCCGTGCTGGGCGACATGAACTACGAACACGAGTTCACCAACGACAGCTACATCGACATCGGCAACGGCATCAAGTTCCCTACCGGCTGGCATTCACACCAGGGCTGGGACGACAACTACGGCGCGCAGAACGTGACGGCCGGTCACAACGCATTCGGTGGCACGCTGAAGGGCGTGCGCGCGAACCAGTGTCAGGATCCACCCGCCGTACCGGCATCGGTGCTAAAGGCCACGTTTCCCGTTCGCGTCGAGACGCAAAAGCTGGCCGACGGCGTCTATCTACTGGGCGGAGGCTCGCACAACAGTATCGCCGTCGAGTTCAAAGACTGGATCGCCGTCTTCGAGGCGCCGCTCGACGAGGACCGCAGCCTCGCCGTCATCGACGCCATCGTCCGACTGATGCCCGACAAGCCGATCCGCTGGGTGATCAACTCACACCAGCATTTCGATCACGCAGGCGGGCTGCGGACCTATGTCCACATCGGCGCCACGATCATCACGCATTGGAAAAACTACGACTTCTTCAACCGCGATGTGCTGAACTACGCCCAGCGCACGCTGAAACCAGACATGGTGTCGCTGTGGCCGCCAACCGAGCTCGCCGAGGGGTATTACTACGAGGCGATCCGCGAGAACTTCGTCGTCAGCGATGGCTCACGGAACCTGAACGTTCACTACATCAATCCTCTCGCACACGTCGAGGGCATGCTGATCGCGTACCTGCCGAGGGAGCGACTCCTGTTCGAAGCCGATTTGCTCGACACTGATCGGCCACGGCCGACGCCCCCAACTCGCGATCACACCAGCTTCTACACTGCGGTCAGGAAGCTCGGGTTGGACGTCGCCCAGATTGTCCCGGTCCACGGCAAGCCGGTGGCATGGGCGGACTTCGCTGCAGCCTTCAAGGCCGACGGGCAGTAGGTGGACCTCGTTCTTCTGGGCGCGCCGGGCTCTGGGAAAGGCACTCAGGCCGAACATCTGCAACGCGAGCTGCGCCTGACACACGTCGCGTCCGGCGATCTGTTCCGCGACCACGTCAGGCGGCGCACCGAGCTCGGCCTGCAGGCCAACGACTACATGACCCGCGGGGCGCTCGTGCCCGACGCGGTCACGATTGCGATGCTCCAGGAACGCATTGCGCGACCGGACACGGTGAAGGGGGTCTTGCTCGACGGCTTCCCGCGGACGATGGAGCAAGCGATGGCGCTCAACGAGTTGATGGCCAGGCTCGAACGCCAGATTGACGCGGTCCTCTATGTCGAAGTCCCCGACGAAGACCTCATTACACGCCTCTCGGGGCGACTCATCTGCCGTGAATGTCAGGTCCCTTTCCATACGACGGCAAACCCCTTTCGCGTCTGTCCCCTCGCACGATGCACTGGAGAACACCTGTATCAGCGAACCGACGATGCGCCGGACACAGTGCGCGCGCGACTGCTGACCTACCACAACCAGACGGCACCGGTCATCGACTACTACCGTCTCATCAAGTTGCTGATCACCGTGTCGGGGGTCGGTCACGTGAAGGACGTGAAGCAGGCCACGCTAGCGGCGGTGCGGGCCATCGGCCGGCGACCCTAACAACGAGGACCCACACATGTTCGAAGCGGCGGAGCTCGGACGCACGATTCCGAAAGACGATTACAAGAAGCAAGCGCTCGCCCTGCGCGGAGAGCTGTTGGAGCTGCAGCGGACGTTGAGCGCTGCCAAGTTCCCCGTGATCATCGTCTTCGCCGGCGTTGACGGCGCGGGGAAGGGCGAGACCGTCAACCTGCTCAGCGAGTGGATGGATCCGCGCTGGATCGTCACGCGAGCCTACGGTCCGGCATCGGACGAAGAGTCAGAGCGTCCCGAATACTGGCGCTTCTGGAGGGATCTGCCACCGAACGGCCGCATCGGCTTTTTCCTGAGCTCGTGGTACTCGCGTCCCATCCTCGATCGCGTCAACGGCCGAAGCACCAAGGCCGCATTTGCTCAACGCATCGGCCGCATCGTTCAGTTCGAGCGGACCCTCGCCAGTAACGGCGCCTTGATCCTGAAGTTCTGGATGCACCTCGGGAAGGCGGCGCAGAAGCGACGACTGAAGAAGCTCGAGAAAGACAAGGTCTCCCGCTGGCGCGTCACGAAGGAACAGTGGAAGCACTGGCGCATGTACGACAAGTTCATCGCCGCGGCGGAGCAAGCGCTGCGCCAGACCAGCACGGTCGACTCACCGTGGATGATCGTGGAGGGTGACGACGAAGCGTATCGAAGCATCACGGTCGCCACGATGATCCGCGATGCCGTCGGTAAGGCACTGAACGAAGGCCGTGGCGAGCGCCCACCCGCCCCCGCAGGTCGTCAGCGGCGCGCGGTTGCAGGCCAGCTCTCTGCGAAACCGGCGCCGCCGGGCACCGCGCCGGAGCGGAGTCGGTCGGCACCTGCCTCGGTGACCATCCTCAGCAATCTGGACATGACGCAGACGGTGCCGAAGAAGGTGTTCGACGCCGCGCTGGAAAAACAACAGGGGCGTCTCAATCTGCTTCAGCGTCGCGCACAGGACCAAGGCGTCTCGACGATTCTGTTGTTCGAGGGTCAGGACGCCGCGGGCAAAGGAGGCGCCATCCGGCGCGTCACCGCAGCGCTCGACGCGCGGGCGTACCAGGTCATCCCGATCGCGGCGCCGACCGACGAGGAGCGCGCGCACCACTATCTCTGGCGATTCTGGCGCCATCTCTCCAGAGCTGGCCGGCTCACGATCTTCGACCGCAGTTGGTACGGCCGCGTGCTGGTCGAGCGGGTCGAGGGATTCGCGACGCGCGAAGAGTGGATGCGCGCGTACTCGGAAATCAACGAGTTCGAGGAGCAGCTGGTTGCCGACGGCATCGTGCTCGTCAAGTGCTGGGTCCACATCACGTTCGATGAGCAGTTGCGTCGCTTCAAAGAGCGTGAGAAGACACGCTACAAGCAGTGGAAGCTCACCGCCGAAGACTGGCGCAACCGCGCCAAGTGGCTCGATTACGAGCAGGCCGTCAACGACATGGTCGAGCGCACGAGCACGCGGCACGCGCCATGGACGCTGGTCGAGGGCAACGACAAGAACTTCGCGCGGCTGAAGGTGCTGCGGACAGTGTGCGATCGGATTGAGGAGAGGGGTGGGGTATGACAGGGTGCCATCGCAACAGGTCCTCGGATTTCTGGAACAGACGTCTAGTTCGCAGTGTCGCCGTTCTCCTTCTGGCCTGCCTCGCGCCGCTCAGGGCGCAGATCGCGACCGACGCGGTCTTTCCTGGCAAGACGTGGGAGCAAGGGAGTCCCGCGACGTATGGGTGGTCGCCCGAGGTTCTCCAAAAGACGACGAGCTTCATCCGCGACGAGTCGAACACCACCGGCCTCGTCGTGGTCGATCGCGGACGCGTCGTCTATCAATACGGCGACATCACGGAGCTCTCCTACGTGGCCTCGGTTCGCAAGAGCATTCTGGCGATGCTTTACGGTTACTGGGTCGAAAACGGCACCATCAAACTCGATACGACGCTCGAGGCGCTGAAGATCGATGACATCGGCGGCCTCCTCCCGATCGAAAAGCAGGCGACCATCGGTCACGTGATCACTGCCCGCTCGGGTGTCTATCACCCGGCCTCGTACTCCGGCGACGATCTGGCGCAAGCGCCGGCGCGAGGTTCGCAGAAGCCCGGAAGCTACATGCTGTACAGCAACTGGGACTTCAACGTGGCCGGCGCGATCTTCGAACAGCTCACGGGACGCGATATCTACGACGAGCTGCAGGCGCAGCTTGCCATCCCGCTGCAGTTCGAGGACTGGGATCGAACGGCGCAGCACAAGGAAGGGGATCTGACCGTTTCCAAGTACCCGGCCTACCCGATTTGGATCTCGACGCGAGACATGGCGCGAATCGGCTATCTGATGCTTCACGAAGGCCAGTGGAATGGACGACAGATCATCTCCAAAGATTGGGCGCGCCGCATCGTCAGCGTCGTGACGCCGGTGCAGGAGATGAATCCCGTCCGCCGCCGCGACGGGTATTTCGGTTACGGATACATGTGGTGGATCTGGGACGGTCCCAAGGCCGTTGGGCCGTTCAAGGGCGCGTACTCCGCGGTGGGCGCCGTGGGGCAGTGGATCACGGTCTTCCCGTCGCTGAACCTCGTGATCGCCCACAAGACGCACAACATCTACGGCCGCTCCACCAGCAGCGCGTCGTGGCAGCGGATCATCGAGCTGTTGTTCGAGGCGAAGGGGGTGAAGATGGACGCGCCGTACCCGTGGGCCGCGAGTTCGAGTCAGTGAAGGGCGTGCTGTTGGTTACCTGCTGATCTTCCGGCTAAAGCCGGAAGCCACAACGGTGAATTCATGTAGCTACTGTGAATTCATGTGGCTTCCGCCTTCAGGCGGAAGATCCCAGCACACTACGCGCGCATGCGCACGACACGCGCCAGCCGCACGAGGTCTGCCGCGCTCGCAACGTTGGCGAACGTGCGGACAAAGGGCTGCGCGGCACGCATCCCGCTGGCCGTCGGCTCATACCCGGGCGTCTCGAGCAGCGGATTGAGCCACACCACGCTGGCCGCGCGGCGGTGCAGGACTCGCATCGCCTTGCGCAGCGTCTCGATGTCCCCGACGTCCAATCCGTCGCTGGCGATCATCACGACCGTGTCGCGACTCAAGAGACGCTCGCCAAAGCGCTCCACGAATTGCTGAAGACACGCGCCAATGCTGGTGCCACCGCCCCAGGCGTACGCCAGGCGATCGAGTCGGCGTCTCTCGCCAGCGGCGGCCCGGCGCACGTCGGTGGTGACCCGCTCGAGGGCGGTCGAAAACGTGAACACCTCGACGCGCAGGGTCACGCTGGCAATGGCCACCGCGATCTGAAGAGCGGTGTGCGCAGAGGCGCTCATCGAGCGACTGCCGTCAACAAGCACGACCAATCGTGGCCGCGTCATCGGACGCCGCAGCCACCGTGGTGCAAGCGCTTCCCCACCGGTCTGCAGGCTGGCCCGCAGCGTGCGTCGCAGATCGAAGCGGCGCCCGCGGCTCGCCGGCCGCCAGCGCCGCGAGAGTCCGACGTGCAGCCGCCGCACCAGCGTCCGGGCCGCGTCGCGCCACTCGGTCTCGACGCGCATGAGGTCGGGCGTCTCAGCACCCAGCGCCTCGATCGGGCTGTAGCTCGCGCGCGCAAAGGCGGTTGAATCGCCCGGGCTGCGGTCGGGGCCCTCTTCCGCCGCGCGATGGGCGCCCCGGCCCTCTTCGATTGCCGCCTCATGATCTCCCGCGCGGTCGCCCGCGCCGAAGCCCGGGCCCTCCCTTTCTTGCTCCGAGTTGCTTGGGCTGACGTCCGAGCCCCCGCGTTCTGCCGTCCTCAATTCGTCGAGAGGCGTCGCATCACCTCGCCTGGTGAAAAACTCCGTGAACACGCGATCGAACACCGGCACCTCGGCGCGTGCGCTCGTCAAGATGGGCCGCAGCGCATGGCGCACCGCGCGCTCGTCGGCTAGCTCCACCACCTCCAGCGCGCGCGCGGCGTCCTGCAGCTCGCCCGGTCCGACGCGGAACCCATGCGTTCGGCGCAGCACCCCGCAGAACGCAGCGAGGTTCTCTGGCAGGCTGGCAAACGGATACATCAGCGACGTGGCGTGGAAACCTTTCCAAACCCGAAGTCGGTCTCGAGGCTGTACCCGCCAGGCTCCGGATTCACCGGAGTCTCACCCAGAATCGGATCGAGCGACGCGCGGTGGGCGCGCATCACGTCGTGGTCTTCGTGCACTTTGAGCACGCACCCGAGCGTCTGCTCGACCGCGGCGGCGTCCAGGTGATCGCGGTGCAGGCTGATGAGGGCCATCGCCCAGTCGAGGCTCTCGGCAACGCCCGGCGCCTTCTGCAGCGGCAGCCCGCGCAGCACCTGCATGAGGCGCGCGATCTGCACCGCCAAACGCTCGGAGAGACCAGGCACGCGCGCGTGCAGGATGTCGATCTCCTGTTCGAGCGACGGGTACGGCAGCCAGAGAAACAGGCAGCGGCGACGAAGCGCGTCGGATAGCTCACGTGTGCGATTGCTGGTCACGATCACGTGTGGCTTGTGCGTGGCGCGAATCGTGCCAAGCTCGGGAATCGTGACCTGCCACTCGGCCAGCACTTCGAGGAGGAACGCTTCGAACGCCTCGTCCGAGCGGTCCACTTCGTCGATGAGCAGCACGGGCGAGCGGCCCTCGGTAATCGCCTGGAGCAGTGGCCGCTTGAGCAGAAACTGTTCGCCGAAGATCTGCGCTTCTCGCTCCTCGAGCGTGGCGCCTTCGGACTCGCTCAGACGCGCGCGCAGCATCTGACGCGGATAGTTCCACTCGTAAAGCGCCGCCATGGCGTCGAGGCCTTCGTAGCACTGCAGGCGAATCAGCCGCGTGCCCAGCACCTCGGCGAGGATCTTGGCGCTCTCGGTCTTGCCAACGCCGGCCGGGCCCTCGATGAGCAGCGGCTTCTCGAGCGCCAGCATGATCTGGAGCCCCGTCGCAAAGGCGTCGTCAATGATGAACGCGTGCTCGCGAAAGCGGGCGCGGATGGTCGCCGCGTCCGTCATCGGTGAGCACCGAGATAGTCCTGGGGCTGTTTGACGAAGCGCGATCGACAGTTCGGGCAGCAGAAGTAATACGTCACGCCGTCCACATCCGCCGTATGTTTCGCGTTCGTGACGTCCACCTCCATGTGGCACACCGGGTCAACCGCGCGTGTTGGGCTCGCGGGGACTTCGACGCGCGATCCGCTCGGCTGAAGCTGGATGATCTCCGCGAGGATCGAGAGCGCGACCTCCGGCGCGGTCCGCGCGCCCAGATTGAGGCCGGCAGGATTCCGGATCGTCGCAACACCGGGCAGGCCACTCTCTTCGAGTCCGGCGCGCACGGTGTCACCCCGCGTGCGGGAGGCCACCAGGCCGACATACCCCGCATCGCTTTTCAGAATCGCGGTGAGCGCGGGCTCGTCGTAATGCCCCTGCGAGGCGACGACGGTCGCGTGATTCGAGCCGCCTTCCCGCAGCACGGTCTCGAGCGCGTCGAGATCGACGACGGTCATGCCGTGCGCCACGGCCTCCTGCTCGATGTCACGCCGCTCGTGGGCTTCCACGACCCGCACGACGTCATACTCCATCGTGCGGGCGAGGCGCGCCAGCGCCGCAGCGACCGGCGTCGCGCCGACGACCACCAGCCGTCGCGCCTGCACGAAGGGTTCGACGTATACGTCCACGGCTCCTTCCGACACACACGTCATCGGGACGACCACATGCTCGGCGCTCGATTCAGTCGATGCGCTGGCATCCGGCCGAATGGAGACCAGACGGCTGAGGCGCGTCTGTATGGCCTCGAGCGCCTGCCGTCGAATGATCTCGTGCGAGCACGCGCCGCCGACAAAGCCCTCCATGCGCCCGTCGGCGAACACGATGGCGCGATCGCCGAGGTGGGCCGAGACCGGCGCGCGGCGGCCGACGACCGTTGCCACGGCAAAGGACTGGCCGTCGCGCCGAAGCGCTGCAATCCGCTCGAAAACATCGGCCATGTGATCCTCAGCTCAGCTTCTGACGGATGCAGCCGAAGGTCTGACCGATCAGCTTTTGTGCCTGCGCGTCCAGCACCCGGCCGCCGACGGCCGCTACGGGCCCGCGGGCCTCGGCTTCGCCGGTCCACTTCAACGTGGTCGTGCCGTCGCCGTTGTCCTCGACGTCGGCGCCCGCCGTGAGATCGACGGCGCTCCCGAAACCTCCGCCGGAGATCTTCATGTCGATCCGACGCCCGGACTGATCGGGCACGAGCTCCATCCTCAGCTTGAAATTGCCGCGCACCGGCCCCACACCCACTCGGACGACGGCGTCGAAGTGTGTGGGGTCGTGGACGGTGATGTCGATCACGTCGGGCAGGCACTGCCCCACTTGCTGGGGATCGGTGACGAACGCCCACACCACCGCGTGGCTCGCGGGGATCTTCTCCTCGCCGCTTTGCTGCAGTTTCACTCGTGAGGCTCCGCTTGCGAGCTAGTGTCACGCTAGGCCTTCCTGGCGGTCGCGTCTCGAATCGCCCGCCACACTTTGTCGCGGGTGAGCGGCATGTCGATGTGCCGCACGCCGAGCGGCGACAGCGCGTCGATCACGGCGTTGACGAACGCCGCCGGGCTACCCACATTCGGGCTCTCGCCCACGCCCTTGGCGCCCATGGGATGGTGCGGACTCGGCGTCACGGTGTTGGCCGTCTCCCAGTGCGGCGTCTCGAGCGAGGTGGGGACGAGATAGTCCGTGAAGTTGGTGTTGAGGTTGTTGCCCTCGCTGTCGTACTGGATCTCCTGGATGAAGGCCATCGCGAACCCTTCGGTCAGACCGCCATGAATCTGCCCCTCGACGATCATCGGATTGATCACCGTGCCGCAGTCGTCCACGGCCAGGAACCGACGGACCTTCACGGCGCCGGTTTCACGATCGACGTCCACCACCGACACGTATGCGCCGTTCGGGTACGTCATGTTCGGCGGATCGTAGTAATAGGTCGCCTCGAGCCCCGGCTCGTTCTGCGACATGTTCGTGTAGGCGGCGAACGCCACGTCTTTCATCGTGACGGTCTTGGCCGGGACCCCCTTGACCTGGAACTTGTAATCGGTCCACTCGACGTCACCCTCGCCGACTTCCAGCAAGTGCGCGGCGATCTTGCGCGCCTTCTCCCGAATGCGCCGGGCGGCCATGGTGATCGCTGCCCCGGCGACCGGCGTGCTGCGGCTGGCATAGGTGCCGAGCCCGTACGGCGCCGTGTCGGTGTCGCCTTCTTCGACCATGATCGTCTGCGGGTCGAGCCCCAACTCTTCCGCGACGATCTGCGCCCACGTCGTCTCGTGCCCCTGCCCTTGCGACTTCGCCCCCGTCCGCACGATGCCGGCACCCGTCGGGTGAATCCGAATCTCGGCGCTGTCGAACATCTTGATGCCGAGAATGTCGAAGTGCTTCGATGGCCCGGCGCCAACCACCTCCGTGAACGTCGAGATGCCGATGCCCATCAGCTCGCCGCGCGCGCGCTTCTCGGCCTGCTCTTTGAGCAAGGCCTGGTAGCCGATTTTTTCGAGCGCGACGTTCAAGGTCTGGTGGTAGTCCCCGCTGTCGTAGGTAAACCCCAGCGCCGACGGATAGGGGAACTGATCCTTTCGGATGAAGTTCTTGCGCCGCAGTTCCACCGCATCCATGCCGAGCTCGTCGGCGAGAATATCCATCCCACGCTCGATCGCGTAGCTCGCCTCGGTGACACGGAACGAGCAGCGGTACGCGATGCCGCCCGGCGCCTTGTTCGTGAAGAACGCATCGACCTCGGCATGCGCCACCGGGAAGTCGTAGCTGCCCGTGACGATGCCAAAAATACCCGCGGGATACTTGGATGGATCGGCGGCCGCATCAAAGGCGCCGTGATCGGCGGTCGTCGCGACGTGCAACGCCGTGACCTTGCCGTCAGCGGTCGCGCCAATCTCCACGTCCATGTGATAGTCGCGCGCAAAGCCGGTGCTCGTGAGGTTTTCGGTGCGCGTTTCGATCCATTTCACTGGTCGCCCGATCTTGAGCGCGCCGACGATGGCGCACACATAGCCCGGGTAAACCGGCACCTTGTTGCCAAAGCCACCGCCGAGGTCGGGCGAGACCACGTGAATCTTGTCCTCGGCGATGCCGGTGACCAGCGCCAGCGCCGTGCGATATACGTGCGGTGCCTGAGAGGTCACGTAGAACTGTAGACGACCCATCGTGTCGAAGTGGGCGACGCATCCGCATGGTTCGAGAGGCGCCGGATGACAGCGCTGAAACCAGATGCGCTGCTTGATGCGCTTCGCGCTTGACTTCATGGCGCGAGCGGTGCCGTCCTTGTCGCCCACCTCCCAGTGGAAGATGTGGTTCGTCTTTTTCTCGCGGTCGGGCCTCAGCAGCACCTTGTCGGTCTTCGACGTGAACGGATCGGCCACGACCGGCAGCGGCGCATAGTCCACCTGCACAGCCTCGGCGCCATCGACGGCAGCCGCGCGCGTCTCCGCAAACACGGCGGCGACTTCCTGGTACTGGAAGAGCACCTTGCCGATCGCGAGCACCATCTGCTTGTCGAAGCCGTGGAAGGTCGGGAGCCAGCCCAGACCAGCGGCCTCGAGATCCTTGCCGGTGATCACGGCTTTGACGCCCGGCACTTTCATTGCTTCGCTGATGTCGATGTTCTTGATCTCCGCGTGCGGATACGGGCTCCTCACCAGCGACAGATAGAGCATGCCCGGGAGGGAGATGTCGTCGACGTAGTTGCCCTTGCCCTGAACGAAGCGCGGATCTTCCTTGCGCTTCATGGCCACGCCGACCGAATGTCGTGGTTTCGCCTGAATGGTCATCGGATCCTCGTGAGCAAGGTCAAGCGTTCGTGGCGACGGGTTTGCGCAGCGCCTCGGCCGCCTGCTGCACCGCTTTGACGATGTTCTGGTAGCCGGTGCATCGGCACAAGTTGCCCGCCAATCCCTCGCGAATGTCGGCTTCGCTGGGATTGGGGTTGTGGGTCAGCAGCGCGTGCGCTGTCAGCATCATGCCGGGCGTGCAATACCCGCATTGCAGGCCGTGCTGATCCCAGAAGCTTTGCTGGAGCGCGTGGAGCGTGCCGCCGCTGGCGAGCCCCTCGACCGTGAGAATCTCGTGGCCATCGGCCTGCACCGCAAACATGCTGCAGGACTTCACGGCCTTGTTACCGTCCATCACGACGACGCAGCAGCCACAACTCGACGTGTCGCAGCCGACGTGCGTGCCGGTGAGCGCGCAATCCTCGCGCAAAAAGTATGCGAGCAGGGTTCGTGGCTCGACGTCACGCTCATACGTTACGCCGTTCACCTTGACGTTGACTTTCATACCTGAACCCCCAGACGCGCCAACGCCTGGCGCAGACCGCGGCTGACCAGTACACCAGCCAGTTCTTTCTTGTATTCGACGCTGCCGCGCAGGTCGGCCTGCGGCTGACTGCGCCGCGAGGCGGCATCGGCCGCGGCCCGGATCAACTCGGTGGTCGGCTTCTGACCCGTGAGCAGCCGCTCTGCTTCGTCCACGCGCACAGCGCACGGCCCGGCAGCCGAGAGCGCCACACCCGCGCTGCGGATGGCGCCGTCGGCATTGAGCGACACCTGCACGGCGGCCGCGCAGGTCGCGTAATCGCCGACCTTGCGTTCGACTTTCTGGTACGAGCCCGCGGTGCGATCGTCCGGCACCGGAAACTCGACGGCCATCGCCATTTCACCGTCGGCGACGGCGGTCGTGAAGCTATCCACCAGGAACTCGTCGATCGCCACCCGCCGCGTGCCGGCCTTGCCGCGCACGACGACCGTGGCGCGGGACGCGAGCGAGGTGGCGGTCCAATCGCCCGCTGGATCGTTGTGGCACAGGCTCCCGACCACCGTGCCCATCTGACGCACGACGGGATCGGCCACCACGCGCGACGTGTCCTGGATCAGACTCCAGCGCCGGTCGGTGATCCATGACGCGCGCTCGATGTCGCTGTCTCTCGCAATCGCGCCGACGGTCAGCACGTTGCCATTGACCCGGACGTAGTTCAAATTGGTCAGCGCGTTGATATCGACAAGAACGGCCGGTCGCGCCAATCGGAACCGCATCGCCGGGATGAGGCTCTGGCCGCCTGCCAGCACGCGGGCATCGCCGCCATGCTGCTGCAGGTACCCGAGCGCTTCGTCCTCGGTGTGAGCACGAAGATAATCGAAGGACGCAGGAATCACGTCGCCAACCTCCCGTCTCGGCAGCGTCGCACGTGAGGCGCCACGTCGGCGTCGCAAAGGATTTGCGTTGGAAAGAACGGAATTCTACATCACAGAATGGTCAGCGTGTCGATACACTGGCGGTGAAACCCTAGCGAGGCGGAGCCTCAGACCAGCGATGGCCCTCCGAAAAACCTTGACTCATTCGAAGGAATTCGGCCATTCAAGATTCTAGGTGCGACCCGACTATGGTGAGCGCGGTCGTTCTCGCGGCGGGCGCCTCGACGCGCATGGGGACGCAAAAGCTGCTTCTTCCTCTCGGGGACGAACCCCTCGTCCGGCGCACCGTGCGTCAAGTGTGTGACGCCGGCTTCGAGGACGTCCTCGTGGTGCTTGGCAGCGATCACCAGAAAACGCTCGTGGCGCTCGACGGACTGGTCGTTCGCCACGTCGTCAATCACGACTTCGAGAGCGGGATGGGCAGCTCGTTTCGAACGGCCGTCCTGCATCTGGGCGACAGCGATGCCGCCATGTTCACCCTCGCCGACCAACCGTTCGTCACCTCACACGAATACCGGTCGGTGCTCGATACCTATCGCCAGCACGCGCCGGCCATTGTCAGCGTCCGGTATGGCGACGTCGTGGCGCCGCCCCACCTGTTCCAGCGCGAGTTCTTCGCTGAGCTCGGACAGCTCGAGCACGGCGCCCGTCCGGTGCTCCAGCGGCACCGGGAGCGGACGATGGTGCTCCAGTTTGCGCCGGATCTGCTGATGGATATCGATACGCCCGAGGACTACGAGCGCGCCAGGAGCCGCTTCTCGTCGGGCCGATGAAGGCTGCGGCTCGATCCACTCAGGAATCCGCCTTCGAATCCGCGCCGAATTGCGAGGATCTCGCCGAGAATCGACAGCGCCACCTCTTCTGGCGTCTCGGCGCCGAGTGAAAGGCCCACCGGGCTGCGAACCGCTGCGAGCCGTGCAGGATTCGGCACGTAGCCTTGCGCGGCGAGCCCGTCGAGGAGCTTCTGATAGCGCGAACGCGGCCCGAGCAGGCCGATGTAAGCGGCCTGCGAGTCGAGGGCAAACCGCAAGCTTTGCTGATCGCGCTCGATGTGGTGATTCATGACGAGCGCAAAGCTCCGGGCATCGACCGCCACGGCCTCGGCGAAGCGGCTGAAGTGCGCGGAGATGAGCGTCGCGCCCGGAAAGCGATCGGCCGTCAGGTACGCCTCGCGTACGTCAACCACGGTGACGGCAAATCCTAGCGTCCAGGCTTGTTTGACCAACGGCACACTGTCGTAGCCGGCGCCGAACACAACGAGCGACGGGGGCGGCGTGCTGACGTCGAAGAAGAGCTCGCGGCCATCAATCTCATCAAGCCCCGACTGCGGGTGCGCCGTACTCAGTCGTTCGCGGGCGTAAGCAATCGCCTCGCGTTCCACGACCGAGTCGGTGAGCGCGCCAATTGTGTCGCCGGTCGCGCGAACGATCAGGCGTCCCGACGCCCCCGCGAGCGGCGTCACCAGCACCGCCGACTCTCCACGACGGAGGACGCCCAGCCACTCACTCGTGACCGCGTCGTCTTCAACTCGCTCGATGTGGATGTCGACGGCGCCGCTGCAGCCGATGCCGAGCCCCCAGACTGAGTCCTCCGCGAGATCGTATGTGGCGGTTACCGGCTCGCCCGTAGCAATCACGCGCTGGGCGGCGTCAGCGACGGCGGGTTCCAGGCACCCTCCTGACAGTGCGCATTCGTAGGTCCCGTCCGTACGCACGAGCATCCGCGTGCCCTCGCGCCGATACGCGCTCCCCCTCACACGCACGACCGTGGCCAGCGCCACACGTTCGCCGGCCACCCGCGCCGCGCCAATCGATTCCAGGAGCCGTTCGGTCTCGCGTCGATCCATGGCTCACAATCGCACAGACGCCGGTATGTGAACAACTGCTTGATCTGTGCGAATGACGATGGCATCGTCGTCCAATCCCGGAGGGTGGGTTGCCGCTAGATCCCAGCGAACGGCTGATCTTCCGGCTGACCAGCCTCCGCCAAGGCTACGGCGGTCCGCCGAAGCGCTTCGCGCGAAGGCGGAAGCCGGAAGCCACGCGCACGAGTGGGGTGAGGAGGCGGTATGAGCGAGCGGCGGACAACCGGCGACTATTTGTTGGGGCCGGAGGATTTGCGGCGACGGGAGCTGGTGTGGGGTGTGGTGCGCGAGCCGCCCGCGCCGCGATACGGTCATCAGACCGTCGTGACGCGTACGACCGTGATCCTCGATCAGCACGTACGCGCCGCGCGGCTCGGCGTCGTCCTCGTCTCGCCAATCGACGTGGTGCTCGACGAGGCCCAAGGCTTGATCGTGCAGCCCGATGTTCTCTTCATTTCGAACGGCCGCTCGCGCATCATCCGCGAGCAAGTGTGGGGGGCGCCAGATCTCGTCGTGGAGGTGGCGTCGCGCGCAACCGCGGTCAGGGATCGGACGACGAAGCTCGAGTGGTATCGCACCTACGGCGTCCGCGAGTGCTGGCTCGTCGAGCCTTCGCGACACGCGATCGTCGTTGTGAATATGGGCGTCGACCCTGGCTCCCAACGAGACTTCACAGGGCGCGAGGCCATCCAGTCAGCCGTGCTCCCCGACCTGGTCGCCGAGGCGGAGGAGTTCTTCAGCTAGTCCTTTCGACCGAAATCGCTCCGCCGTAATCCGGATCGGCTCGCCGCCACTTCGCATCTCGCCCTCCAGCGTCCCATCGTCCTTCATCGTTGCAGTGATGGTGATCTTTGTGGTGTTCGCCTTCTTCGCGTGATCTGGAGAGATGGCGGCCACATCGATCGCGAGCAATAGCTTCCCCTCGGCGAACTCCCCTTCCGCGGGAGCCACCTTCCCCTGTGTGTGGTAGGTCCCGGTGACCTTCGTGCCCTCCTGTCGAAGCGCGAGGCCAGTCTGCCTGACGTGATCGCCGTGGATGGAGAGGCTCCAGTCACCGGCTACGCTCGCCGTGGATGGCTTGGTTTCCTGGTGCGCCGCCAGCTGGCCGCCACTGAGAGCTACGCCGATCATCACGCACCGCACCGCGAGTAATGTGGATGGGTATTTCATCCGCGCAGAGTAAACAGGGCCCGCTGAACCGGCGCTGAACAGATCCTGTGGCGCTGAATGGATCCTGTGGCTTCCGCCTTCAGGCGGAAGATCCCGCTGATCTTCCGGCTGACGCCACTGATCTTCCGGCTAAAGCCGGAAGCCACGCGCTCGATGTAGCCGGAAGATCACGCGGTCGATCTAGTCGGGATTGCCCTGCGCCCTGCTAATCCCTACGCCCCAAGCCCTCTGCCCTTCTGCATTCTTCCCACATCTTCATCATCTCGGTAGTTCTGCTGGCCCATAGACGACGACGCATGCGACACTCAGACGAGGTTCATTGATGCTGGCCACTTACCCGTTGCGCTGCGTCCTCATAACAGTGCTTATTGCCGCCACGTGCGCTTGTGACGATGGCCCGACAGAGCCGACCGGGATCGGCACGCCGCCGGCGTTGAACCTGACTGGCACGTGGGAGGGACCGATCGGTCCGCCGCAGTCGAACGTGACCTTTATCGCCACGTGGACGGCCTCGCAAAGCGGCAGCGCGGTGACGGGGCCTGTGGCCTTGTTCCGCGCGTCGGATAACGTGGCGTTCTCGGGGACGATGAACGGAACGTTATCGGGCACGCGCCTCGCACTCACCTACACGGTGCCGCGAGGAAACGTCCCTGGCGCGCCCGATTGCACCATCTCTGGCGCGGCGCCTATCGAGGCGACGACGACGCTTTTGGCGGGACTGATGGCTATGACGGCACCGAACTGCGAACCGATTTCGTTGTTGCCGTCATCCGCTATTGGAATCTCGTTGGTGAAGCAGTAAAGGAGAGGGCGGAGGGCCTAGCTCGGAGGCCGAGACCGAATCGGCCATCACGCGTCCCGCGGCCTCATCGTCCGTCATCCTCGACCAGCATCCGCTGATACATCATCATGTCGTGGAGCCTGTCGAGTCCCTGAGACACCGCCCGGGGCATGCCCGCGCTGAAGAAGCCTGTGGAGCGCAACAGACGGGCGGCGACGGCATCGTCCGCGCGACACAGCGCAACGATGGCGCGGAATTCGGCGCGTGCCGCTGCGACGATCGTGCGTTTAGCGAGCGCCTTCCCCAGTCCCCGCCCGCGATGTGCTGGCGCTACGTAGACCAGCAGCTCCAGCGTTGACACGGTGCCGCTGCGCGGATGCCACGGACGAAAGCCCGCCCAACCGCGAATAACCCCGTCCACCGGCACCACGTAGGTGTGATAACGGTCCTCGTTCGGCAACAACGCGCTGGCAAGCTCCGCCATCGTCAACGGCCGACTGTGGCGTGCGATCTCTCCACGTTGAATCGATTGGTTGTAAATCGCGAGAATCTCCGCGCCATCGTCGGTCGATGCGCGTCGGAGTTGCGGTACGAATGTCACTAAGCGCACGGAAGCGAGCAACCTTTCGTTCTGGGGCGCACCGCCCCCGCTTCATAGGTCGACAATGAGAAATGCTTTCAGCCGTGAAGTGAGGCGCGATCGAAGACGACCGTTCAGCTCGGCAGTTGTCGGTCTCGATATTGCAGTACAGAAGGCGCGCCGCTCTCCCCAACGCAGCGCCTTTCGCGAAATCACGTAATTTTCGGCGGTAGATTTCAAAAAACACTGAGCCTGCGTGCACGTGCTGACTGAACAAGTCTTTCGTAAAGAACCAGAACTTTCGCAACTCGTATTCGAACGATTGCTGGCATGGCTGGACGACGGTACCGACTCCCACGGGGAGCGCTATCTCGAGATGCGCCGTCGGCTGGTCCTGTACTTCGATCGGCGAAACCGTCCCGCAGCCGAGGAACTGGCTGACGAGACGCTCAATCGCGTCGCTCGCACCCTGGAGCAGAGCGGCAGCATCGCAACCAAGCCTCCGGCCCGCTACTGCTACGTCATCGCGAGGTTTGTCCTCCTCGAAGATCTCCGGCGCGAACGCCTCCACGTGGGTTACGACGAGACGCGAGCGAGCCTCGAGGTCCGAGCGAGCCTTGCTGAGGCGGGTATGGATTTCGCGCTGCGCGAGGAGCGCCTCGATTGTCTGGACCGGTGCCTGGCGGAGCTGAAGCCCGAACAGCGCACGCTGATCGTTGATTACTACCGCGATACGCGGCGGCAGAAGATCGAGCGTCGCCGCGAACTAGCCAACCGGCTCGGTATCACCATGAACGCTCTCGCGATTCGGGCCTGCCGGATTCGCGAGGCTCTATTGACGTGCTTGGAGGGGTGCCGGAGCACCCGACGAATGATTTGAGGCCTCGCCGGCCTATCAACATGAGGGCACGGTAACCAGGACCTGTCATGTCCCTGCCACAGAACACCAAGCTCGACGACGAGGAGCTCATACGGTACGTGCTCGGCCTTCTTCCCGACGAGGCGACCGAACGCCTCGACGAAGCCAGTATCGCCGACGACGAGGTCGCGGCCCGGCTGCACAGCGTCGAAACCGATTTGGTGGACAGTTATGTCCGCGGCCAACTCGTCGGTACGACGCTGGATCGCTTCGAGTCTTACTACCTGATGTCCCCCCGGCGCCGCGAGAGCGTGAGGGCGGCGACGCGCTTCGTCCGCGCGCTCGATCGAGCGGTGCCGCGCGATGAGGGTCTGACATGGAAGGACCGCATCGCGCGTCCGACCAGAGTGGCGAGCTTCGTGGCCGCCGCGGCCCTCGTGCTTGTCGTCTCTGGGATCCTCCTGTTCCAAGCCGTGCGACCTCGGAACCCATTGACGGTCGCGACGTCCCCGAGCGGGGCGGTCGGGAACCCGACGCAAGCCGGAGAGCAACAACCCACAGGCGAGCGTGGGGCGGTGCCTCCCGATGGGCTTGAACGCCGCCCGTCCGCGGCTGCGCCCGCCACGACGCCGGCTTCGGAGCCGCCGGACGGCAAGCGAGCAGCGCCACCGGGCCAAATCGTGGCGGTTGTTCTGCTTCCTCCCACGCGAGCAGTCGCGCCAATCCCGACGCTTGCCATTCCATCGGACGCGGATCGCACTGGGTTCGAGCTGCGGCTCGAATCGAACGACTTTTCGCGCTACCAGGTCGGGCTCAAGAATCCGGCCACCAACAACATCCTGTGGCGCAGCGATTGGATTCCAGCGAGGGTGTCCGGAGACCAGGCATCAGTCTTTATCGTCGTGCCCGCAAGCCTGCTCGGACCACAGCACTATGCGCTCGAACTCACCGGCCGGGGCGCCGACGGTCGCCTGGAGGTCATGGGGAGCTACACCGTTCGTATCGCGGAACCATGATCCGCACGGCACGCGTCTCAGGCACGTTCATCGCCCTCACCGTCCTTTCCGTCGCGCTTTCGTCAACCGCCTCGGAGCCGCGACAACAGGAAGCGGCGGCGATCGACTCTGGGGCGGCCATCGAGCGCTCGGTCGCGATTGGAGAAGAGCACCGCTATCGACTGACGTTGGCAGCCGGGGAGTGTGCGGCCGTGGTCGTCGAGCAGCGAGGCATCGACATCGTCGTACGCGCGAGCCGCGACGGGGAGACCGACGTCGTTGAATTTCAGGAAGAGGTCAGACGCACCGGCCAGGAACAAGTCGATGTCGTGGCCAACGAAGCGGGCGTCTACACGCTGGCGATCGCCCCCAGCCGCGGGATCTATTCCGGGACGTACGCTGTTCGCTTGGTTGCCCGTCGCGCCGCGACCGATCCCGACCGGTCGATGTTTGAGGCACGCAGGCTGCGCAGCCGCGGGCTCGACCTGGCCAAAGCAGCCATGTTCGTCGATGCGCAGCGGACGTTTGATCAAGCGATCGCTATCACCGAAGCGGTGCGTGGGCCCGATGACGCGTTCGTCGGCATCTTGCTTCACGATCTCGTCACTGGAGTCCTCGAAATGCGGGAGTTTACGAGGGCCGAGTCGCTCCAACGACGCGCGCTTACGATTTTCGACAAGTCCTGGGGCGAGGACCATCCGTATTCAGGGATGTCGCGGATGCGGCTCGCGGTGCTGCTGCTGCAGGCCGGGCAGCGAGTCCAAGCGGAGGTGTCGCTCGCGTCCGCGACGCAGCTCATCGAGAAAACGCTCGGGACCGAGCACGCCTGGTTTGCGACGTGCCTGAGACTCCAAGCGAGTCTCCGCTATAGCGCGGGCGATCTCGACGCCGCCGAAACGATCTACCGGCGCGCGATGACAATCCTCGAAAAGGTCGGGGATAGCGAGAGCCCGGCCCAGACGGCCGTCCTCAACAATCTTGGGCTGATCTATGCGGACAGGCAGGATTTGGCACGAGCAGACGAGCACTTCCGGCGAGCGCTTGCGCTGGCCGAGAGGCTCGAAGGGCCGGAGGGCTATCACATCAGCCTGTACCTTCAGAACCTGAGCAGCACGGCCCGCGAACGTAAGGAATACGCGAAGGCGGTCGACTACGCGACGCGCGCGCTCTCCATTCGTCAGCGATTCGTTGGTCCCGAGCACGCCGACATCGCTCCGCTCCTGAACAACCTCGCGATGGTGTATCGCGTGAGCGGCGATGTTTCACAGGCCACCGAGATGTTTTTTGGATCGCTGCGCATCGTGGAGAAGACAGCTGGCCCGTATCACCGGAGCACCCTCACGGCCGTCGGCAACATCGCGCAGCTGTATTGGGACACCGACCAGGTCTCCAAAGCGATTCCGTTTCATCGCCGCGCCGACACCATCGTCGAAAAACAGCTCGAGCTCAACCTGGCGGTCGGCTCCGAGCGCCAGAAGCTGGCCTTTGCGAGCAGCATCGCGGAGCGCACCGACCGCACGCTTTCATTGCATCTCTATGGCGCGCCCGCCGATGAGGAAGCCGGCGCGCTCGCTGCCCTCGTCGTGCTGCAGCGGAAAGGGCGGGTGCTCGATGCAATGACCGACGCCTTCGCGGCCGTGCGGCGACGGGTGGACGACAGCCGAGGCCGCGCCCTCCTGGATCAGTTGAACAGCACCACCGCGCGGCTGGCGCGGCTCGCGTTGAATGCGCCCGATGGTGCTTCCGCGGACGAGCGTCGGCGCTCGATCGGCGAGCTGGAGGCGGAGAAGGAACGGCTCGAGGTGGAACTCGGCGCGCACAGCGGCGAGCTGGGCGCGCGGATTCAGCCCGTGACGCTCGAAGGCGTGCAAGCGGCACTGCCCGAGGATGCGGCGCTGCTGGAATTCGCCGTCTTTCGGCCATTCGATCCAAGCGTCGAGGCGAACGATCGCTATGGGCCGCCTCATTACGCCGCGTATGTCTTGCGGAAGAATGCGGCGCCTCGAGGCGTTGACCTTGGACCTGCCGCGGCTATCGATCGGGCGATCGATGCGCTGCGGCAAGCGGTGCGCGATCGAACGCGCGCCGACGTGAAGATACATGGGCACGCTCTCTACGACTTGCTCGTGCGGCCGTTGCGGACGTCATATGGCGATGCGAGCCGCCTGCTGGTTTCGCCTGATGGCGGACTCAATCTTGTACCGTTCGAAGCGCTCGTCGACGAGCACGGCCGATATCTGATCGAGAGCTTTTCGATCAGTTACCTCAGCAGCGGCCGCGACCTGTTGCGCATGCAAGTGCCGCGCGTGCACCGGAGCGCGCCCGTTGTCGTGGCGGACCCCCACTACGGCCAACCAACACCCGCGGGGGCCGGACCCTCG
This sequence comes from uncultured Acidobacteriota bacterium, assembly GCA_963802675.1. Classification (GTDB taxonomy): domain Bacteria; phylum Acidobacteriota; class Vicinamibacteria; order Vicinamibacterales; family UBA2999; genus JACCSI01. Next base: position 289,366 of record CAWDJL010000006.1, on the reverse strand, counting down.
CGGCGCAAGCAACCCCTACCCCGTGCGCGTGCGCAGTACCGCAGCGTCACCACCGCGGTCGATGGCTCGGCGTTGTACTTCGCGGCTCTTGCAAATACGGCCGCAGAGGCTCGCGCGATCAAACGCCTCTTTCCTGACGCGGTGCTGCTCACCGGACAGCGTGCCACCAAGGCGGAATTCATGCGACTGGGTGCGCCTCGCATGCTCCATATCGCATCGCACGGGTTCTTCCTGGAGGACGCCTCGAACGGCGGCGCACCGGCGCCAGCAAGCGATGCCAGCACCACTGTCGAGAACCCGCTGCTCCGGTCGGGCATCGCCCTGGCCGGCGCAAATCTCCCCCACGAAGCTCGTAGCAACGGCATCCTCACCGCGCTGGAAGCGTCAGGACTGGACCTCTGGGGCACCAAGCTGGTCACCTTGTCCGCGTGCGATACCGGCGTCGGGGAAGTCCGCAACGGTGAAGGCGTGTACGGGCTCCGTCGCGCCTTCCTCCTCGCGGGCACCGAGACGCTGGTGATGAGCCTCTGGCCGCTGAGCGACTACATCGCGCGCGAGACGATGGTCACGTACTACACGGGATTGCGCGCCGGTCTGGGTCGAGGCGAGGCACTGCAACAGGCGAAGCTCGCGATGCTCAAACGGAAGGTCCGCCAGCATCCGTTCTACTGGGCGAGCTTCATTCAGTCGGGCGAGTGGGCCAACCTGGACGGCAGGCGTTAATCGCGGCCCTCCACCTTCAACGCCGACAGCTCGGCACGGATGATCGCAATCTCCTTCTTCAGCGTGGCGATCTCCGCGATGCGGGCGGCGTTCTGTTGCACCAACCCATCGTAGGCATCCGCGAGCGCCTGCGTGTCCTCGAGCAGCTGCCCGTGCTGCTTCCGCGAACGGGCCTCCAGCGCTCGAATCCTCCGAAGCGCGTCTCCGACCGTAGCGACCGGCGATGAGCCTTTGTCGCTCTGCTCCGCGGTCATCGCGGACGATTGCTCCCACCCCTCGTGACGAGGGCTCGGCGACCCGGCCGCGGCCGCTGAACAGATGACGACCAAGCCAACGACGAACGAACGAGCGCGCCACCTGTGCATTGGCTGCTGGCCCCCAATAGGTAGGCGGCAGCCCCGGAAATCTTTCAGCTGACGTCGTGAAGACGTCAGCTATGGCCACGATCAGGAACTTGGAACCCTGGAACCTTGGAACTTTGGAACCTTGGACCTTTGATCAAGTCAGTATTTGGCTGAGAAACCGCCTGGTACGCTCGTGCTGCGGATGATTGAAGAAGGCCGCAGGCTCGTTGGCTTCGACGATTTCGCCGGCATCCATGAAAACGATCCGGTCGGCTACCTGTCGGGCAAAGGCCATCTCGTGCGTCACGCACAGCATCGTCATACCTTCGTCAGCGAGGGTCACCATCGTATCGAGGACCTCCTTGACCATTTCTGGGTCGAGCGCAGACGTCGGCTCGTCGAACAGCATGATCTTGGGTGTCATGCACAGTGAGCGTGCGATGGCCGCCCGCTGCTGCTGCCCGCCCGAAAGCTGACCGGGGTATTTCTGGGCCTGCTCCGGAATCTTGACCCGCCAGAGATAGTGCATCGCCACCTCTTCCGCCACTCGCTTCGACACCCTCTTCACCCAGATCGGCGCAAGAGTGCAGTTCTCGAGAATCGTCAGATGCGGGAACAGGTTGAACTGCTGGAACACCATGCCGACATGGCGGCGCACTTCGTCGATCTTCTGCACGTGATTGGTCAGCTCGACGCCGTCGACGACGATGCGGCCCCTCTGGTGTGGTTCCAACCGGTTGATGCACCGAATCAGCGTCGACTTGCCGGAGCCCGATGGGCCACAGATCACGATCCGCTCGCCCCGCACTACCGTCAGGTTGACATCGCGCAGGACGTGGAGATCTCCGAACCACTTGTCGACACTCTGCATCTGAACGTGAAACACGGGTCCGACCTCTTAGTGCAGTGATCAGTGATCAGTGATCACTGATGACTGCGAGCCAGCAGCGCCCGCTCGAGATATTGGCTGTAACGCGAAACCGCCCAGCAGAACGCGAAGTAGACGGCGGCGGTGAACAAGTAGACTTCGACGCCGAAACCCACCCACTTCGGGTCAACAATCACCGCCTTGGCCGCGCCGAGCAGGTCGAACAGCCCGATCACAGTCACGAGAGTCGTGTCCTTGAAGAAGCCGATGAACGTGTTGACGAGGGCGGGAATCGAGACGCGCAACGCCTGCGGCAGCACGACGAGCATCGTCATGGGCCAGAAGCGGAGACCCATGCTGGCCGCGGCTTCGTATTGCCCCTTCGGAACGGCCGCGAGGCCAGCCCGCACCACTTCGGCGATGTAGGCCGCGATCACGATTACGAATGCGATCTGGGCGCGTAGCACCTTGTCGATCGTGACGCCAGGCGAGACGAACAGCGGAAACATCACCGACGCCATGAAGAGAAACGTGACGAGCGGGACCCCGCGGACGATCTCGATGTACGCGACACTGAGCACGCGAATGGCGGGCATTTGCGAACGCCGCCCCAGCGCAAGTACAACCGCGAGCGGAAAGGCAGCGGCAAAGCCCACCGTCGACAGCACGAACGTCAGCGGCAGTCCGCCCCAGAATTCGCTCGCTACTTCATGGAGACCGAAGACACCGCCGCGGAGCAGCACGATCGCGCTGATTGGCAGAGCAATCCACGGCACCAGCAGCCACGGGGTCCACCAGGCGCGTCTGGCACTCATCACATAGAGCGAGATGAACAGCACACTGGCCAGCGCCGGCCGCCATTGCGCTTCGTACGGGTAGCCGCCGAGAACGATGAAGCGGAAGCGCTCGTGGACCACGGCCCAGCACGCCCCCTCCCCCCTCGCCGCGCGGCAGAGCGAGGAGCCGGCATCCGGAGGTAGTGTCCAGATGGCATTCACAAACGCCCAGCTCACAAACAAGAACGCGAGATAGGCGACGCCTCCTCCCAGCACCACGGTGGCGATCGCGTTCGTGCGATCGCCGAACATCGCCATCCGCCGAAGAGCACGAATTCGGTCGTCAGCGACGTGTGTCATTCGCCACTGACGCCGGCCAGCGCGCCGGCTGAGCGCGTTGTCGTAGACGTTAACCGCGAGCGAAATGAGCAGGCCGATCGCGATGTAGACGACCATCACCATTGCGATCGCCTCAATCGCTTGCCCGGTCTGATTGAGCGTCGTGTTGGTGATTGAGATCAGGTCGGGGTAGCCGATTGCGACGGCCAACGACGAGTTTTTGGTGAGATTCAGATACTGACTCGTCGTCGGTGGGAGGATCACCGGCAACGCCTGCGGCAGCACCACGAGCCGAAGGGCTCGGCTTCGGGACAATCCGAGTGCCGACGCTGCCTCGCTTTGGCCTCGGCCGACCGAGAGCATGCCGCCACGCACGATTTCACCGATGTAGGCCGCGGTGCAGGTCGAGAGCCCGATCAGCAGCGCGGCGAATTCCGGTGAGATCGACGTGCCCCCTTGAAAACCGAACCCGACCAAGCTCGGTTGTTCGAGCGCAAGCGATCCGTCGTGCCAGACAGCGCGCGGCACAAACAGCCCCCGGAAGCACAGAAAGATGCCTGGCCACGGACTCAGGGCTGCGCGCGGATCCGGCAGCGACTGCGACAGCGAATACCAGAAGAGCAGCTGCAGCAGCAACGGCGTATTCCGCATGGTCTCGACATACGCCCCCGCTGTCGCCGACACGACCCAGATCTTCGAGAGCCGGGCGACCCCGATCACCAGCCCAAGTGCGGTCGCAATGAGGATCCCGAGCATGGCAACCCGAAGCGTGTTCACGAGTCCCACGGAAAGTGCGCGGGCATAGCTGTCGCGAGACGAAAACGACAACAGGCCTGGGGTGATCTCGAATCCGGCCGATCGACTGAGGTAGTCGAACCCCGAGACGATTCCACGCTGTTGGAGGTTGGTCGCCGCCTGCACCGCGACCAGTGCCACGATCGCACACACCATCGCGACCACCGCCGCCTGCCAGACGATGGCGCGTGTTCGCGCGTCGTTCCAGGAAAGCCAGCGCGTGCGATTCACCGCAGGGCCGGCACGTACAGCACACCGCCGTCCTTCCAGAGACGGTTGATGCCGCGCTCGACTCCGAGCGGCTTCAGGCTGCGGTCGAAGCTCTCCGCGTAGTTGCCGACCTGCCGGACGATCCTGACCGCCCACTCAGCATCGAGACCCAGCATGGCGCCGAAGTCATCGTGCTTGCCGACGAAACGCTGCACGTCGGGATCGGGGCTGGCGAACGCCTGATCGATGGTGGCGGAGGTCAGACCCAGCTCCTCCGCGTTGACCATTGCATAGACCGACCAGCGCACGATCTCCATCCAGCGCAGGTCGTTGGGCATGACGCCAGGGCCATACGGTGCTTTCGAGATCATCTCGGACAGGATGACGTGCTCGCTTGGGTCTGGCGCGCGTGCCCGGATGGCCGCAAGCGTGGCCTGGTCCTGAGAGAAGGCGTCGCAGCGCCCGGCAAAGTAGGCGTTGGTCGTTTCTTCGAGACGCTCGATGACGACCGGTGTGAACCTGAGTCCGTTCTTGCGGAAGTAGTCGGCCACATCCACTTCGTTCGTCGTGCCGGGCTGAATACAGATGGTGGCGCCGTCGAGGCCCTTGAGCGACGACAGGTTGAGCGCCTTGCGCACGAGGAACGTGCTGCCGTCGTACCAATTCATTGCCGGAAACTCGATGCCGAGCTGCACATCACGCTGGAAGGTGATAGTCGTCACGCGCGACAGCACATCGATCTCGCCGGTCTGCAGGGCGGCGAACCGCTGCGGGGACGTCAGCGGCGTGAACCGGACCTTCGTCGCATCCCCCAGCACCGCGGCGGCAATCGCGCGGCAGACGTCAACATCGAGACCTCGCCATTCTCCCTGCGCGTCGGGCGTGGAGAACCCCGCAATGCCGGTGCTGACGCCACATTGAACGAAGCCCTTGCGTCGCACGCCGTCAAGCGTGGGGGTGGCCGTGGGACGAGTTATCTCGCTGCCCGGTGCGGACATCTGTGCCTGCGCGCCGGAAGTCCCCGTTCCCGAGCATGCGGACACAGCGAGCGCAAGGCACGTAACGACGCTCTCGCGAAACCGGTGCATACCGACATAGGCCGCTCCGGCCGAAAGCTTTCAGCGTGCGACAGATTTTGCCCTCCGGCGTCCTACTGCTGCGGAATTGACGTCACCGAGGTCAGCGGCAAGCCGAACACGCCTGTTCCGACAACCCCGTCGTCACTGCTCCGTCGCCATTAGGACGGCCGGGTCGGTGTCGCCGGTCTCATACAGCATCGACTGCAACACGCGAGAACTGGCCATCGCCCCTGCCACGCCAAGCACTCCGCCAGCCGCGCAGACGACAGCCGCCTGGGAAAATAGCAGCCGCACGACGTGTCGTCCTGTCGCGCCGACCGCCACGCGAATCGCCAAGTCGCGGCGGCGACGCGCGACCCAGGCCGCCGCAACGCCGTAGATGCCAACTCCGGCGAGGACGAGCGCCGTCACCGCGAACGCCGTGAAGAGTCTGAGAACGAACCGATGCCGATACAGCGAGTCGAGAAGAGCGTCACGCACGGAGCCCGCTTCACTCACCGGCACATTTGGATCGAGCGTCCACAACAACTCCTTGATGCGCGGGACCACGGCACCGGGCGCCAGAGGCGACCGCGCGATCAGGGTGTAGCTGCCGCCGGCCGCCCCGCGAGTGCGGCACATAGAACTCCATTCCGTGCCCGGTTCGATCGTCGAGGCCCATCATCCGGACGTCGCCAACCACACCGACGACGGTGCGCCACACTGATCCGCATCCAGCCGAAGCGACGGCCGATGGGCGACTGCTCGCCCCAGAACACCCGCGCCAGCCATCGTTCACGACCATCACATCGGGGCCATCGTGCGTCGCGAACGAGCGCCCATGAAGGACGGGAATGCCCAGGGTATCGAAGTGGTCCGGTGAGACGGAGGTCCACGGAGCACCATGCCGTCGCGTCAACGAGTCCCCCCTCCCCCTCGGGTCGAATCCCAAACGGACCGGCGACCCTGAAGTGAGGTCGCCGGTCCCATCCCCCGGTTTCCGCGGATGGTCCTTCCTCCGCTCTTGCTCATCGTCGTTGAGCTCGGGCTGTTCGTCGGCTTCACAACTACGACGTCGGGCCTCATCGACCACTGGGCGCCGACATCTGAATTAGCGATCGAGCCAGGAACCGCGTCCTCGTTCGCGAACAGTCGTCCCAGGATTGGTGAGGCTCCAATCAGGTGCAGCAATCCCGGACTGACAGCCGGAATGGAGACGATGACTGTCTCCGTACTTCCCATTTATTGTGCCGCTGCCGAACTGGTAGCCCTCGATGGCAGCCACATCAGCCAAACCCTCACGCAAACCTGCAAACGCCAAGCCCGCGACACCCCGCTGCGCGCTGTCGCCTTCTGTCGTCCGAGTCCACACCTCCACCGCTCTATCTGCTCCCGCGTACCGCAGTAGACGCAGGAGCACCGCATCGACGACCTAAAACATCGCGGTCGTCGCGCCGATGCCGATTTCGAGCGTGATGACTACCAGAGCCGCGAATCCCGGCGCTCGCGACAGGCTGCGGCTGGCCGCCCGGAGTGTCATCGGTTCACATCCTTAGCGCCCGATCATCGCACCAACTCGTCGCCGCTCGCGCGGCTTCGCTATCTTGGCAGGTCAATCTGGACTATGTCCGAATTCTCGCGCGTGCTATCTAACACTATCTCTCTCCCGTCAGTTGAGATGTCTAAGTTGCCAATAGCGCCCTGACTGCTCAGCCGCTTGAGCTGTCGGTGCGCGTTCGTGGCGAAATCGAATAACCAGAAATCCAGCTACTATATGAACGGCAATTACACTAGTCCGCTTCCGCCAGTCAGTAAGCGATAGCCTCCTGGACGCGTTCTCACTGGCGGAATCGCGACAGTCGTGCCATCCAGTCGCACACCGAGTAGTTCTACCTTTCCTGTAAAGAACCTGCTGTCTTACACAATCAAATTCCCCTCTGTTTACCATACCTTATTCCATTCGCTACCTCTTACTATTCTAACTTATCACCACCTTCCACCTTAACCCTGAACAAGCCTCTTTCCTGCTCTTCACTTCCACCTATCACTATCCACTCTCCTTCCTTCTACCATTTCTCTGTACCTTAGCCCTCCGTTCCTTCTATGTCTATAGACGCCGCCAAATTACGCGAGCTCCTGCCTTCCTCCTACACTACCACCATCTTCCTCTTCCCCTCTCTTCTTACTTTTATTTCCATCCTTTTTCCTTCATTTTACACTTCTCTTCTCTAACAACCCCCCTTCTTCTCCTTTCTATATCTCTTCCTCCTTTCCTTCCTTTACACTCCACTACTCATCTCTCTTCTCTCTTTTTTACATTTTATACATCTATTTCCCTTATATTCTCTTTTCTATCTCTCTCTCCTTCTTCATCTCTACCTTTTTCACTTCTCTATCTTCTACCTTTCTATCTATCATCTTCACATTCCTAATTCTATCTTTTTTATTATCTACTTTTTCCTCTATTCGCCTGCCGTCGCTGCTGGCCGAGTCAGACTTTATTGCCCTAGTCTCTATCTCACTCTTCTCTTCTCTTTTCTCTCTACATCTATTTCTCACTATCACTTCCCCTACCGGTCCTCCTCTCTCTCTACTTATATCACGTTCGCGTGTCGATCTTTTCTATTTATTTCACTACTTTCCCGCTCTCCCTCACTCGTTCCTTCGATTCGCCCTATTTTCGAATCTCCACACTTCCATCTAATCTTTCTTCTCCTCGCCGCGTTCTAATTATCCACTGACCGTCAGTTTACCAGACTAAGTTGTGGTTGTGCTGTCCCTCGAGAATCTGACGCTCTTCTCTGCCCATACTATCTTCCACTAATACTTTATCATCGTCCTGTTTTTTGAAGTAAGCTAGTCTCTCTCCGCCGGAGACCAGTCTTTAGCAGTGTCGTTCCTGTCCAATAATGCACTCTTTATGCCTCCTATCAGAGTCATTATCATCTTTGCCATTGCCGTCCCGTTGTCAGTACTGTACCAGATGTCTGCGCCGTCGCCCGAAAAGCCTTATTTCCTAAAATTCTTCCCTATTTTTTGCAGCTCTTCTATATCCTACGTGAGATTGCTAAATACTCCTTTGCCTACCTTACTCAGCCATATGTCTAACTTACCTTCTTTTTCTTCTATTAACTCTACTAACTTCCCATCAGTCGATATCTCTGCGCCTCCTTCTGTGCCTTCCCAGTTCGTGAAGCGTGTGAACTGTGCGTCGCCCAATGTATTCTGTGTCATAGTCGCTTTACTTCTCACTTCCCACACCGCGACACTCTCGGCGAGCGCGGCAAACGCGATCCAGGGTAGCCATGCGCCAAGCGCTGCTGATACAGATGGCGCAGCCGCGAGTCGTCGCGGCCGCCCGCAGTCCTTCTTCGATCGCGTCGATCTCGATACGGGCATCGCCGATGGCCTGTAGCCGCTGCCGCTGATCTTTTTTCAGACACCGGCGAAGGAGCGTGTATACGCCCTCTGGCATTTCGTCTCGCAATGCAGCCCATTCCATATCTTCTTTTATCACCTCCTCGAGCATTTCTGTCATCTTCTCGCCCCGAAATTCCTTACAACCGGTGAGTATCTCTTATAATACTCAGTTTAAGGCCAGATATCATTGCTTTTTTCGACTTCTTTCCCTTTTTCTTTCTCCTTCTTCATTTTTTTTTCTTTTTTCTATTATTATACTTTCACGCGTCGCCGCGGCGTGAGTTTCGGCGATCTCTCTTTATCTATCTTCTCTTTCTCTTTCTCTTTTTCTAGGCTTTCGCCAACTCTAAATCTATCACCTTTACTACTCCTTCCTTTCTAACCTTCACTTTTTTTTGTTTCAGATCTCGATGTTTTATTCCCTGCTCTTGCTCCGCTTTCATTTTCTCCTCTATTTTTTTCTCTATCTTTATTTCCTTTTCTATTTTTATTTTTTCTCTCTCTATTCTTTTCTCTATCTTTTTTCCCTCTACTATCTCTAATTCTAACTCTGCGTTCGTCGATTGCTCGTGTCGTAGATGCGGCTATGTCGGGTGGTTGTTGTGGCGATAACAGGCCTCGCGCTTCCGGCGATGCGGTCGTGTGCTGGCGCAGACGCTCGGCGGCACCTTCCCGATTCGCGTCGTTCTTGGAAAAACCGCCTCTACACGCCCCACTGGCGATGCCGGCGGCGGCTTGGGTGATCCGAAGGGCAAGTACCGTTTTGCACGGACGGCTTGCTTGGGCGGTGGTGGCGAATCAAGGCCGCCGCCATAGCGAGCGCTGCGAGGCGGTTTTTTCTGATCGTGTCACGCCGCTCACAGGTCGGCGCCACTCGAGCCGTCTGCGCCAGCACCGCCCGAGTGTTCGCCTTGAGGGGATGAACCCAGCCGCGCCTGTCACGGTCCCGCACGGACGAGAAACTATAGGCTTCCGCGCTTTCCTAGTTTCCGCGGATAGTCGCTCCTCCGCTTCCTCACGTTTTTCGCGGATGCGCTCGTCGCCATCACAGTCGACTCGCGATAGCTCTTGCACGTCTCCGCCTCTCTGTGATTCCGGTTTACCGGGCAATCCAGTTTACTCTCTTCTTTCTTTTTTTTTTTTTTTTTTTTTTTTTTTTTTTTTTTTTTTTTTTTTTTTTTTTTTTTTTTTTTTTTTTTTTTTTTTTTTTTTTCTTTTTTTTTCTTTTTTTCTCTTTTTTTCTTTTTTCTTCTCCTTCTTTTTTTTTTTTCCTTTCTTCTCTCTCTTTTTCTTCTTTTCCTTCTTTTTTTTCTTTCTTTTTTTTTTTTTTTTCCTTCTTTTCTCTCTTTACTTCCTTTTCACTTCTTCCTTCTACTTCTTTTCTTTCTCTTTTTCTTTCTCTTTTTTTCTCACCTTTATCTCTTTCCTTTTTTTCTTTTTCTCCTTCTTCTTTTTTTTTTTTATCTCTTTTTCTTACTTTTCCTCCTCTCTCTTTTTCTTCTTCTCTTTTCTTTTTTCTTTTTTTGCTTTATTACCGTCTTTTTCTTTATCTCCGCGCTCATCTTCTTTTTCTCTTTTCTTTTCTTCTTTTTTTCTTTTTGAATTTTATATTTTTCTATCGCATCATCGGGCAGACGCTGGACATCGGCTCGCATCGTGCCCGCGTCGTGGGTTACTCACGGGCGCGACACCCCAGTTCGACGACGATACCAACAGCGGCACGAACCAGGGATTCGGCGTCCGCTGCATGATCGCCGGCTTCGTCGACAGCCTCCTGCGGACTCTGACAGGGACGTTCGGAGGCCAGAGCTTTGCCGAGCGCTGCGTCCACAGCGTGGTACCTTGAGCGCGTTCGTCCCAACCCTTCGATCGCTGCCGCGTCATGCGATCCTGGACACGTCCTCGAAATGCTGAAGATCGGCGCACACATGTCGGTGGCAGGCGGTGTCTCGAAGGCCGTCGATCGCGCGGTCGTCCACGGATGCGAGGCGCTGCAGATATTCACCAAGAACGCCAATCGATGGCAAAGCAAGCCGCTCGATCCGGTCGAGATCAAGCGGTTTCGCGCCCGCCTCGACGAGACCGCGATCGCTCCGGCGGTGTCGCACGCGAGTTACTTGATCAACCTCGCCACGACGGTTCCGACGCTGCGGGCGATGTCCATCGCCGCTTTCGTCGACGAACTCGATCGCGCCCACGCGCTTGGCCTGCTCGGCGTGGTCATTCATCCCGGCACGTGCACGGCCGGAACCGAAGATGACGCACTCCGTCTTGTCGCCGACGCGGTGCGAGCGGTGTTTCGCGCCCGGCCACGGCGCCAAACGATGGTCCTCCTCGAACACACGGCAGGGCAGGGTCGAACGATCGGGTATCGATTCGAGCAACTCGCGGCGATCATCGATCACCTTGACGGATCGCCCCGTGTCGGAGTGTGCCTCGACACGTGCCACCTGGTGGCGTCCGGGTACGACATCACGCGCTCAAACGGCTACAACGAAACGTTCGAAGCGTTCGATCGCCTCGTCGGACGAGATCGCCTGCGCGTCTTTCACGCCAACGACTCGAAGCGGCCGTGCGGCAGTCGCGTCGATCGGCACGAGCACATCGGCGACGGGTGCCTCGGGCTCGAGCCGTTCCGTCGGCTGCTCCACGACCCGCGATTTGCCGGTTTGCCGTTGCTGATCGAAACCGAAAAGACGGACAGCGGTAAGCCGCATCGTGTCGAGCGCGACGCTCTGGACGTCAGAAATCTCGACACTCTGCGACGGTTGCGCGACGGCTCACCTAAGTTCCAAGGTTCCAGGGGAACCTTGGAACTTTAGCTGGGCCGCTACCGCGCCACCCGCGTGGCGAGCGCGCTCCCCTTGGCCTGCGTCGCATCATTCCAGAAGGTCCCGCGGAGCGACGCGCCGTCGTCCACGCGCATCACCCATGTGCCGCCGCTGGTTCCGCGGGCGCCGAGCTCGGCGACCAGCAATTCGAGACGCCGGCCATCGAGCCTCCCTTCCAGGGTAATTGGCCTGCGCTGACGAAGGGGGATGATGCGACCGTTCTCCATGGCGCGGTAGCCGGTGCCGGAGACGCGGAGGCCCTCTTGCCTCAAGCGAACGCGATAGCCGATCGTCGCGAGCCTCGACGCGTCGGAACTATTGGACGGCACACGACTCGTGAGCGTCCACCCGCCGTTCAGATTACCGGGATCGCTGCTGACCGCTGCCGCATTCGCACTGGTCGGTAACTCGCCTTCAACGGGTGACTGAACAAATGGCGGCGGCGCGGGCGTTTCGCGAACCCGGTCGAGTGTGGCCGCAACCGTGAATCCCACGCTGACGGCGAGAATGGCAACCAATATCGCCTTGGCCACGGACCCGCGGCGGCGCGCGGATCGCGCTCGGCTGTACCCAGGGAACGGGGCACCGCTGACAGGCGTGTACCACCGATCGTCGACGAGCTGGAGGATTCGGCCCGCGGCGGGGGAAGTTGACTGTCGGTCGGGACGTTCGGCCACGTCAAAGCGAGCGCGACGCCACGGGGATCCGGCTCTGATTGCCGTTTGTGGGGACGAATGCCGTGGTGGCTGTCGCCCGATCGACGTGTCGATCCGGGGTGACTCCTTCCGCTCCTGCGGCACTGATGGCCCTTCGGAGTCAAACTCGCTCAGTGCTTCTAGTTCATCAATCTGGGCCACGTACCTCCTGGGACATCGTCTGAATCCAGACCGATATCGTTACTAAGACGTGAACGATTGCTCATGAGCAAAAGTCGCTCCTACGGGACAACGTGCCGCCATTAACGATTCTCGATCTCCGATATTGTTGAGCGACAAAACTTGATACACATTGCCTCCGTAGGGAGGTTCTACACGGTGGGCCAGCCATCTCGTCCGGAACCGACAACCCAGCCGATTCCACCGTTCGAGCGTGGTCTCCAGCCGTTCGACTCGATTGGGGAAACCTGGTCGGAGCCACCCCGTCTAACAAAGTCATGACGAACCCTGGACGAATCGGCTCCCGACTCGGCGTGCTCATTCTCACCGTAGCGGCGCTCGCGCCTGCTTCCGTGACGGCATCGTCTCTCGTTGAGACGTCTGTGGCAGGCGATGTGGACGTTACCGTCAAATACACGGGCAAGGGAGAGGTGGATGCCTCACATCGGCTGTGGGTCTGGTTGTTCGACACGCCTGACATCGGTCCCGGGGCGATACCGATCCACGAGATGTCGTTGAGCAAGAACGGCGACGTTGCCAGCTTCAAAGCCATTTCCGCCGCCCAAGTCTGGATTGCGGTCGCCTACGACGAGAAGGGCGGCTTCGCCGGAAGTGCTCCACCCCCGATGGGCTCACCCGTCATGCTTTACGGCGCGGACACCGGTCCGCCGGCTGCCGTCACGCCGGGCGAGAAAGGCGCGGTCACCGTCACCTTCAACGACGCCCTGCGAATGCAATGACCGAACGCTAGCGCGATGGCCTCTGTGGGCGCATGTGATTCTCACTGGCCGGTCTTAATGACCCCGGCCGATAACGATCGCAACCGATCGCCGCCCGCACGAATCGTGGCCACGACGCGCTTCGCTTCGGTTGCGAACATCGTCGCGTCGCGCGCTTCGATGGCTTCTTGAAGCGCTGGGAACGGCCACGGGGCATAACCCGTGGTCAGCCCGGGCGCTATCAACATGTGGCGGAACCACGGCCGATTCGGAAGGCCCTTCGGGTCCAGGAACGCGCGTTCCACCTGTGCGAGCGTCTCGTTGACACGCTTGATGACGACGGGATCGCCGCTCTTGGCGGCGGCCTCCGCAGCGCGATCGGCGGCTTCGCCCGCAGATGCGAGATCCCTTAACGCCGCGACGATCTCAGCAAAGTCCGGTGTGATTGCCGGCTTCTGACCCTCGTTCGACGTGCGTGCGCGGCGAATGGCGTCGCGGCGCATGACATCGAGATCTTCCTGCAGCGACGCGGCGTACGACCCGAATCGAAGTGGCACGATGTCCGCGCTCGCGAGGCGCATCGTCATGAGACCCAAAAGCCGCGCCGCGGCTGCGTGGTAGTGGAAGCCCGGGTCGCCGTAGGTGTCCATCCAGCGGAAGTTGTCGTACACCGAGTGATAGACGCCATAGGGTCCGCCGAACCCGGCATCGATCACGGGGATGCCAAGATGATCGAGGAACACGGTGTAGTCGGAGCCCGAACCGAGCGGTGCCAAGCGAGGCGCAAACGTGACGTCCCTGCCCTCGAGGCTGACCGGCGTCTGCTGCGCCCAGGCGGATCGCAGACGACTCTCCCATCTGGCCCCAACCGATCCGCCGCGCGCTGGATCCGGCACGTCGCGCGCGGCTTGCTGCGCGAGCGCGAGCAGCGACGGCACCCCGTTCAGGCCCAAATCCGGTCCGGTCACGGCCACATCGCAATTGATGTAGGCGACCGCGTTCTTCTGCAAGTTCCCGGCGTGCTGTTCCGCCCACTCCGTCGATCCGACCAGGCCGTACTCCTCGGCATCCCAACTGGCGATGAGGATGGTTCGCTTCGGCGTCCACCCGCTCTTGACCGCCGCCCCCAGCGCTCTCGCCGCCTCGAGGACAGCCGCCGTGCCCGAGTTCGGATCAACCGCGCCATGATTCCAGGCGTCACGATGGTTACCGAGGATGATCAGCTTCTCGGGCTCGACATTCCCTTTGATCGTCGCGACGACGTTGTAGATGGGTTTGAGGCCTTCATCCATTTGAACGTCGATGGCAACCGAAGCGGCGCCAGGACCCACGTGATACGAGAACGGCAGGCCGCCCTGCCATTCGTCGGGGACCCGCGGACCACCAAGCAGTCGCAGGATTTTTTCCGCTTCGGCATAGCTGATTGGCAACGAGGGAATCTTCGGCACGTTCGCCATCTGCTCACGCGTGATTCGCTTTGCGCCAGCCGTCGATGGCCCGTCAGGCGTCGACGGGTCGCCCGGTAAGTGCGACAGAAACAACACCGACCCGCGCTGAATCGCCGACGGCGGCCTCATGGGTCCGTCGGGATAGACGTCTCCCCTCATGTACCCATCGTCAGCCGGATCGGAATAGATGAGGACGCCGATGGCGCCGCGATCCTGCGACTCCTTCACCTTGAGCCCGCGGAAGGCGCCGCCATAGCGAACCAGGGTCACCTTGCCTTCGACCGAGATCCCCATGCCGCGCAGCCGATCGAAGTCCGCCGGAGATCCATAGTTCACGTAGACCACTTGTCCCCGGGCCGTGCCCGAGGCGCCATAGCCATGGAACGCGGGAAACATGCCGTCGGTCGTCGAGTCCTTGTCGACTTGATAGGGCTCCTCGTGAAGCGACAACTCCTGTTCGTCCGGCGCGACCATCCGCAGTGACACGTGCTTGGGGTGATTCAAGAAGACGTCGAGGCGGCTGATTTCGGCCTCGAGCCCGAACTCCTTGAAGCGCGCGAGCACGAAGTCGGCAACCTTCTTTTCCGCAGGCGTGCCGGCAACATGCGGCTCCTCGGTGAGCTGCGCCAGCCAGCCGCGCGCGCGGTCGGGCGTCGGCGTGTCGAGCACAACCCTCTCGGCCGCAGTCAACGACGCAGACGGGGACTGGCCGGCACTCGATATGTGAATGAAGATGAGCTGGCAGGCAACGAGTACGAAAAGTGTAAGTCTCCGAATCACGTGACCTCCGAAGAGCAATCTGACGCGAATCTTAGTTGAGGAAATGCGAAGGTTGAGCTTTATTTCGTCCGGGCACTTCAGACACAATCGCCTGGCTGGTCGCCGAGAAGGCCGCGACCCGAGGGCCTTGCGATGGAATCCCCTCTGGACGATTTCCCTCCCGAACCGATCGCCGATTCGAGTGGGTCAACTCTCGACGTGTCGCAGAAACAGTTTGCGCCAGTCGTCGACGCGATTCCGCCAACCAGGCGTTCGAAAACACGTAAGCGACACTACATTGCCGTGTCGATGGTTTCGCTCGAGCCCATCCGTGCGGCGAGCGTTCGCGCCTTTCACAAATGCGTTGCGGTGACGAAGCAGGTTGGACCACCGCTGCAACGCCTGCCAGCCGCTCTCGATCGTTCGTGGCGCGCGGTGACAACGTGGGTTGACTCTCGTCGTCTCAGGCCGCGCGCCTCAACGAGCCTTGCGGACGAAATCACGCACATCGCACACGACGCGGGGGTCACCCAGGACGTCGTCGTGGCCTCGCTCCAGCGTGCGGTTGCCGAATGCGTCGAGCGCGAAGCCTCGCGACGCACGACTCATGATCACGTCGGTACACCGCCGCGCGTGCTCGCTCTTGTCGTGGCCGCTGCGCTGATCGTGGGGGTCGCGTACGGAATCATGTGGCACGGCCCCTGGATCGTGGCGCCGACCGCGGCGCTGAGGCCCTCGGGCGTCGCCGCAGCCGCGCCGTCGCTGCACAAGGTCGTCGCCAACGCGGAGCCTGCCAACGTTCCCGTCGGGAAACCTCCGGAAACGACGAGCTCGTCGGTCGTGCCAGCAGCGCCTGTCACGATCGCCCGGCCGGGACAGCTTCGGATCGTGACCGTGCCGCCGGGCGCACGGGTGACAGTCGACGGCGTGGGTCGCGGAATGACGCCGCTCACGATCCGGCATCTTCCACCGGGCGCTAAGCGTGTTCGCGTGACGAAGGACGGCTATAGCGGCGCCGAGCGGATGATCTCGCTGGCTGAAGGCGACGCCGGTCGGACCGTCCGTATTCCTCTGGAGAGGATGCAGTAAGCAAGTCGGGTCGGTCGGGCCCGGCTGGGGCCGGTTGAGTCACGTGGTCCGTCCCACTGTTGTGTATCAAATCGGATAGCCGGCCCCTTTATTTCGTGCGGGCGGTGCGACAGAATCAAGAGACAGGCGCGAACAGGGCTCCCCCCATGGCCACGCTTACCAGCGGTAACGTACGTCAATCGGCGGCCGTCTCCCGTTTCTCGTCCGGCGACGAGAGCGTGGCGTTCGGCGACTTCCTGCGACAGGCTCGCGAACGCCGCGGGCTCACGCTTCAACAGATCGCGCGCGAGACAAAAATTCCGTTTCGGCATCTCGACGCGCTCGAACACGGCAACCTCTCGGACGTGCCGCAGGGCATCTATCGACGCGCCGAGATCCGAGCCTTCGCGCAGAGCGTCGGCCTCGATCAGAGCGTCGCCCTCGCCGAACTCGAACGAGCGTTGCAAGCGTCGCACCCACGAAAGCAAACGCAAGCCTCTGCGCTGCGGAGACCCGTCCGCCACTTGAACCGCGGACTCGTCGCCGCCATCATCGGACTGTCCGCGCTGGCAGCGTCAGCGCTCTCCTTGTGGACGCGCGGGATGTCAACGTCCACCGAGCCGCAGTCCTCGGTGCGGATCGACACGGCAGCCAGCGCGTCGACCGCGTCAACCTCTCCCGCGGCCACGCCCGCCACACCAGCGGTCGCGGAACCAGCGGTCGACAGTCCCACCCCGCAGGCGGTCGTTGCGGTCGAAGCGCCTCTCGCAGCAATCCCATCGGTCGAGGACGGCGAACTCACCATCGTCACCGAGCCGGCCGGCGCGCGCGTGACGATCGATGGGATGGGCCGCGGGACGACGCCGTTGACGGTGGCGCACCTGCCCTTCGGCCTACATCGGATCCGCGTGACGCTCGATGGATATGTCGGCGAGCAACGGGTCGCGCGAATCGATGCGACGCGGCCAACGGAGACGCTCACGATTTCGTTGAACGCCAGCCAGTAGGCTCGATTCCGCCGCCTCCTTCCGCCGATCATCGTCCCTTCCGCGGATTCAGTGCGACAATGAGCCCGCGTCAAGGAGCTCCAATGACATCACGCCGCTCGTCCATCCGAATGCTCCCCGTTGTTCTTGGCCTCGTCCTGGTCGGTTCCGGCACGGTGACGAGGACCGCCGCGCAGGCGCAGGCACCCGCAGCATCCGCGGTCGCGTCTCCGGAGAAGTTCTTTGGGTTCCAGATGGGCGCCGATCGCAAGCTCGCCAACTGGGACAAGCTGCAGGAGTACTACCAGCTGCTCGCCAAGTCGTCGAACAAGCTGCGGCTCGTCGAGCTCGGCAAGTCGAGTGAGGGACGGCCGTACATCGCGCTCTTCATCTCGTCGGCGGCGAATCTCGCCAAGCTCGATCAGTTCAAGCAGATGAACGCCCGACTTGCGGATCCACGAGGCCTGTCGGAGGCTGACGCCAAGAAGCTCGTGGCGGAGGCCAGGGCGGTCGTGATTCAGTCGTTTGCGTTGCACTCGAGCGAAGTGGCGGCGTCACAGGCAGCCGCCGAGTTCGTCTACGACAGCATCACCCGCACGGATAGCGAAGCCCAGGCCATGCTCGACAACGTGATCAGCATCGTGGCGCCGTCGATCAACCCCGACGGCACACAGATGATTGCGGACTGGTACATGAAGTATGTGGGCACGCCCCACGAAGCCTCCGGGCTGCCGTGGCTCTATCAGAAGTACGCGGGTCACGACAACAACCGCGATGGATTTGCGCTCAACCTGCCCGAGTCTCAGCACCTCGGCAAGTTGATGTACCGCGACTGGATTCCGCAGGCCTACGTCGATCATCACCAGATGGGCAGCGGCAACGCGCGCCTCTACATTCCGCCGTATGCCGAGCCAATTCGCCCTGACGGCGATCCGCTGGTGTGGCGCGAGATGTCGTGGTGGGGTGCGCACATGGGCAACCGGCTCGAAGCGGCCGGCAAAACCGGCGTGATCGGATCCGCCATCTACTCCGGCTGGGGGCATATGGGCTTCCACTGGATCACGCCGTTCCACAACATCGCCGGGATGCTGACCGAGTCGGCGAGCGCGCGGCTGGCGACGCCGATGTTTTTGCACCCGGACCAGCTGCGCGGCGGTCCTCGTGGACTGCCTCAGTACGAGTCGCAGGTCACCATGCCAAGCCTCTGGCAGGGAGGCTGGTGGCGCGTCCGCGACATCGTCGAGCAGCAGAAAATCGCGGCGTGGGCCACGGTTGATCTCGCGGCGAGGAACCGCGAGACCGTGCTGTGGAACATGTATCTGAAGGGCACGCGTCAGACGGAGCGGGGCGCGAACGGACCAGTCAAGGCCTACGCGATTGCGGCCGAGCAGCACGATGCGCTGACAGTCAAGAAGTTCGTCAATATGCTGCTCAACTCGGGCGTCGAGGTGCACCAATCCAAAACTCAGTTCTTCGCCGACGGTCGCGTGTATGGACCCGGATCCTTCATGGTGTCGATGGCACAGCCCAAGCAGGGACTGGTGCGCTGGATGCTCGGGCGGACGTTCTACCCGGATAACTCTTACACCCGCGATAAGGAAGACAACCCGATTCGTCCATACGACATGTCCACCGACACCTTCGGCGAGTTCATGGGCGTGAGGAGCGATCCTGTCAGCGAGAAAGTGACCGCGGATCTCGTCAAGCTGACCGCGCACCTCCCGATGACAGGCACCGTGGCGGCCAGCGCTCCAAATGGCTATGTCCTCTCAGCCAAGCTCAATGACAGCTATCGCGCGGTGAACCTGCTTCTCGACAAGGGTGTGCCGGTGCGGCGTGTGTCGAATGCTGAAGGTTTTGCTCCTGGCGATTTCATCGTGGCAAGTGCTGCGGGTACCTCTGGTGCCTCAGTGCTCGCTGAGGTCGCGAAACAGACGGGCGTGGACTTCGCCGCGATCACAGGCACCCCGCCCACGGGCGCGTACGAGATTCGCAAGCCGCGGGTCGCAATGTATCAGCGCTACGGCGGCGGCAACATGGACGAGGGCTGGACGCGGCTGATGTTCGAGCAGTTCAACGTGCCGTTCAAGTCGATGATGGACGCCGAGCTCAAGAAAGGCGGTCTGGAGGCGACCTATGACGTCATCGTGCTGCCGGCAGACTCGGTGCAGGCCATGACTGGCGAGCGCCCGGCAGGAGGAAGTGGCCAAGCTGGTGGCGGTGGTCAGGGCGGTGGCGGTGAATTCGGTGGCGGGCCAGACAACACGCCGCCCGAGTATCGAAGCGGCTTCGGTGCCGAGGGCGTGAAGGCGTTGCAGGCATTCGTCGAGAAAGGCGGCACGCTGGTCACGTTCGCTAACGCCGGCGATCTGCCGATTCAACGCTTTGGTTTGCCGCTGCGCAATGTCGTCGCCGGCTTGCCGGGCAAGCAGTTCTGGTCACCAGGGTCGACGCTGCGTGTGCGGTTCGACCACAGGAACCCGATTGCATACGGCATGCCGTCCGAAGGCTTCGCGCTGTTCATGGCCGGCGGCCAGGTGTACGAAGTAACGTCCACCGATCGCAGCCAGGACGTCGAGATCTTCTCAACCTATACCGAGCGCGACATCTTGCAGAGTGGCTGGCTGCTCGGCGAGCAAGTGATCGCGAAGAAGGCGGCGGCGGTGACGGTCAAGCACGGCGCCGGGAAAGTCGTGTTGATCGGCTTCCGACCGCAGCATCGCGATCAAACCCACGGTACGTTCAAGCTCGTGTTCAACGCACTGCTGAACGGGCCGTCATCTCGACCGCCGACCACGACGACATCAGTGGTCAGTGGTCACTGATCTTCCCGCCCTTCGCCGCGAGCATCAACCTGACCAGCGCCTCGGTCACCTGAGGTTCCAGGCCCTCGGTGTGCCCCTTATCGATGCGCACGACATCTGCCACAACACGCCCATCGCGGCACTGGGGATAAGTAAACGCCTCGGCCTTGCCTGGTCTCGGCAGGAGTCCCCACTGCTTCGTGCCCGGGTTCTGTCGTCCGCGGTCGAAAACGTAACCGGCCTTGGAGTCGACGATGTCGGGCTGCTTCGCGCGCGGCCCGCAGCTGTACTTGGTCGCCCAGTCGGACGTATCGGGCAACGTCGCAATCTCATGCTCGCCAGTCGTGTAGATGTGCGAGAAGTCGCATGTCGGGGTTGGAGGCGGGGTCAGCGCGCCAGGGGCGAGGGCGCCCGCAGGACGCACGGGCGTGGTGTTGCCAGCCACCGGAGGTGGACCCGCATTGGCGGCGCGCGGCGCCGCGCCACCGAGGCGACCGCCTGAGAGACTCAGGAACCCGTCCACTCGGGAGGCGAAGAAGTCGCTGCAGACGAGTCGCCGTGAGGTCAGGCCTCCCTGCGAGTGTCCGACCAACCAGAATGCCTTGATGTTTTCCTTCCCGATCTGCTCCACGACCGTCGTCACGATGTTCTGCAGATACTCGTCATCTTCGACCGCCCAGACTCGGCGTGGCGAGAACGGAGTCGCAATCACGAGGCGATGCTTGTCTTTGTAGTCCACGATCGGAAAGTAGTGGCGCTGCCAGTTGCCGTACGATCCGCCGCCGTGGAGGCTGAGGACGAAAGTCACCTGTTCGCCGCGTTTGAGGTCGCAGGGATAGTCGAGAAAGTAGTTGCGGTTCGTCTTCGTCTCGACGACCGGCCCGCCACTGGTCACGACATCGCCAGGACAGCTCTGGTCCGGACAGTGCAGCACCGGCGGCGTCTCGCACGCGGCGCCGGCGAGACGAAGCGGCTGCGCCGCGGCGGTGGCAGCAGCGAACGAACTCACGATCACGACGAGCACTCCATTCAATGTCCGCTTCAGTGTCATCGCAGCCCTCGATGGAAACAGATTCGCAAACTGAGCGCGTACCTTAACAGATTCTTAACGGGGCCTGGCCCCGATGACAGGGACTGTCCCCCGTGACAAGGACTGTCACCCAGACAGGGACTTCCTCCGTGGATTCTGAGTTTTCAGTCTTCAGTTCAAAGGTGACACGGGGCTTTGAACTGGCAGCCGGCCGCCGGCAAC
The DNA here is from genome assembly GCA_963802675.1 of uncultured Acidobacteriota bacterium. Classification (GTDB taxonomy): domain Bacteria; phylum Acidobacteriota; class Vicinamibacteria; order Vicinamibacterales; family UBA2999; genus JACCSI01. The sequence goes on along the minus strand of CAWDJL010000006.1, from coordinate 268,091 downwards.
CGCCCACCATCCACTCCCTGATGTAAATTACCGACCCGACGCCATGGCCAAAGACCCAACCAAACAACTGGCACCGAAATTCTGCGTCACCGGGCCGAAATTTCGCATGAAGGACATCGACCCCGGCGACACGCTCGGCCTGAACATCAAAGAACAAGCCGACGACCTCCTGAGGCGCGGCATTCAGCGTCTCGCCGCCCTGCAGGAGCGCATGTACGCGCAGGATCGCTGGGCGTTATTGCTGATTTTTCAAGCGCTCGACGCGGCCGGCAAGGACGGGACCATCAAACACGTCATGTCGGGCATCAACCCCCAAGGCTGCCAGGTGTCGTCGTTCAAGCAGCCCAGCTCAGAGGACCTCGACCACGACTTCATGTGGCGGTCCTTCAAGCACCTTCCGGAACGCGGGCGCATCGGCATCTTCAATCGCTCGTACTACGAGGAGGTCCTGGTCGTGCGGGTCCATCCGGAGTTGCTGTCCAAACAGCGCATGCCGGAGAAGCTGGTCGATAAGAACATCTGGAAGAATCGATTCCGACACATCCGGCGATTCGAGGAGTATTTGACCGATCAGGGCACCGTGGTGCGCAAGTTCTTCCTCCACGTCTCGAAAAAGGAACAGCGGCGGCGGTTCATGGAACGCCTGGACCAGGCAGAGAAGAACTGGAAATTCTCAACCGCTGACGTTCATGAGCGCGAACACTTTGGCGACTACATGGACGCCTATGAAGACATGATCCAGCATACCGCCTCCAAGGACGCGCCGTGGTACGTGGTTCCCGCGGATCACAAATGGTTCACACGCCTGGTCGTCGCCGACGCCGTCATCGACGCGCTCGAAACCATCAAGCCGTCGTTCCCGAAGCTCGATGCCGAGAAGCTTCGTGAGCTCACGCTGGCGCGCGCCGCCCTCGAAGCCGAGGCGGGTGCGAAGAAGAACGCTGGAGACGCGACGCCGAAAAAGAAAAAAGGGTGAGGCCGGCTGGCCTCACCCTCACAGGTCACTATCGAAAACCGCGGTCGCCTGCCTATTGCTGGCCCGCCGTCGTTGTCGGCGCGGTCTGCGGCAGCCGGAACGAAATGTACTCGCCGGTATAGTTGCCACCGCTCACGCCTACTACGATGTGCTGACGGCCGTTGATCGAAAAGGTCATCGGATGACCAACGATCGGCGCCGGCACGTACACGGCACCAACTTCGGCGCCGGTCTTCTTGTCATAGGCTCGCAGCATCGCACCGCGACCGCGCGACTGGGTCGTGAACTGCGGATCGCCCGCGATCACGAGCGTCTTGGTAACGAGCACACCGACACTCCCGCTCTGACCGGTCTTCGGGATGTTCATGCCCTTTAGCAGCGCGTGGTTCTTGATCAGGTCTGGCGTGTCGCCATGGGGCACCTGCCACAGCAGGTCGCCCTTGTTGACGTCGATCGCCGCCATGACGCCGTAGGGTGGCTTGACCAGTGGCAGCCCGTCCAGTCCCTGCACCAGTGCCTGACGCCCGGTCAGTGGCACACCAGGGCGCGGGGCGCCGCCGCCGAACCCGCCCGGTCCCCCGCCGCCTGGTCCACCGCCGGGAGCACCAGCCGGCCGCTCGGATCGCATGCCGTAGTCAGGCTCTGCTTCCCAACGCGGTTTGTAGCCAATCGCTTTCTGGTTCTCCGGGCTGACTCGGTGGAACTCTTCCTCGTCGTACTTGGCGGCCGTGACCGCCGCGTTCCCGGCTTGGGTATAAAAGATGCCAGTCTCGGGGTCGAAACCGGAACCCGGCCAGTTGACACCGCCGTTGGTGTTCGCGATGTTGATCGCGCCAAGCAATTTTGAGTTGGGGCCGACCGGGGGCACGTACGGAATCTGCTCCCAGCGGAACAACTTCAGGTTATCGAGGGCCTGCTTCCGGAGTGCGGGGGTGAAGTCGATCAGATCGCTCTCCGCAACGTGCGTGCGCGAGTAAGCGGGCGGCTTCGACGGGAACGGCTGCGTCTTGGCCGTTTTCTCACCCGGCATATCGCTCTGCGGTACCGGCTTCTCCTCGATCGGCCAGATCGGCTGGCCGGTGATGCGATCGAAGCAATAGAGCCAACCCTGCTTGGAGGGCACGGCGACGACTTTGCGCGGTTTGCCGTCGACGGTGACATCCATCAGCAGCGGGGCCGACGACATGTCGTGATCCCACAGCGGGTGATGTACGAACTGGAAGTGCCACTTGTATTTCCCGTCCTTCAATCCAACTGCGACGAGACTTTCGGCGAAGAGGTTGTCGCCGGGCCGATTGCCGCCGTATTCGTCAATGGTCGGCGTCTCAATGGGCAGGTACACGAGGCCGGCTTCAGGATCGGCGGTGATCTGGGTCCAGACACCGGTGTTGCCAGTCCACTCCCACGAGCCGTTCTCCCACGTCTCGTGGTACTTCTCGCCCGGTCCAGGCATGGTATCGAAGCGCCACACCTGTTTGCCGGTGCGGACGTCAAAGGCTCGCACCAGGCCCTTGGCATTGTTCGAATACAGGTAGCCGAGGCCCTCGAACATGGCGGACCCTACGATGACCATGTCGTTGACGATAGTCGGGGTCGAGTGCACGCCGATCTCACCCTTTTCGAGATCGATCTGGACCTGCTTGCCATTCTTGCCGTGCACGACGCCGACCTTCAGGTCCACCACGCCCTTGTCCCCGAAGTTCTGAATCGGCTGGCCATTCTTGGCATTGAGCGCAACCAGGCGGTATCCGGTCGTCACGTAGATGACGCGCTCATCTCCCTTGCCGTCGGTCCAGTACCGACAGGCCGCGGCCCGAAAGCTGTCGAGGCGCCCAGCGCGTGGCGCGCTCGCCCTCGTCCATGCTGTGGACCCACTTCTGCTCGCCGGTCCGCGGGTCAAGTGCAATCACTGCCCGGCGCGTGCCGGCCGTGGCGTACAGCATGCCCTTGACCATCAACGGCGTGCCTTCGAGCTTGGTCTCCGGACGGGGGCCAAGGTTGTCGGTCTTGAACCGCCAGGCCACTTCCATCTTGCTGAAGTTGCTGGCATCAATCTGATCGAGAGGCGAGTACTTGCTGCCGCGTAGGTCAGCGGTATACAGCGGCCACTCGCCATTGCTGGTGCTGGGCTGGCCCGTGCTCTGTCCGGACACGCGCGGGCTCACCCACGCGAATCCGGCCGCGAGCAACGCCACCACGGGCACCACTTGGAAGGCGATGCGCTTCATTCGATTTGACTCCTTAACAATTGCTTTACGGGGCCTGGCCCCGATGACAGGGACTGTCCCCCCGATGACAGGGACTGTCCCCCGATGACAAAGCCTGTCCCCCGGCTGACGAATCCAGCCTCGTCGCAGTCGACGGTGCGCCGACGTTTGGGATCAGGGGATCATACCCGCTGTGGCGTCGCGGTGCCAACGTCCACGACGGCGCGAGGACCGGTCCGCCGAACCGGCGCCATGGCCATGCCGTGTTTGGCCCTCAGGGTAATCAGGGGCTGTGGAACAACCGGGTGGTTCGGCACCAATCGGAGCTGCCACCGCTGCGAGATAGTGGCCACGACCAGCACGAGTTCCATCCAGGCAAAGTGCTCGCCGATACATTGGCGGGCGCCGCCACCAAAGGGGAAGTAGGCGAATTTCGGCAGGGCGGCCGCCGCAGCCGCCGACCAGCGGCGAGGGTCGAAACGGTCGGGATCGGGGAAAAATCGTGCATCCCGCTGCGTCACGTACGGGCTCATGAAAATCATCGCGCGCGGCGGCAGCGTGTACGGGCCAAGTGTGTACTCGTCGATTGCCCGCCGGCCAATGATCCAGGCCGGCGGAAACAGGCGCATCGATTCGGTCACGATCTGCTCGACGAGGGGGAGGCGCTCGACATCGGCCAGCGTCGGGAGTCGACCGGCGAGCACCGTGTCGATCTCGGCATGGAGACGGGCCTCGACCTCGGGGTGCTGGCTCAGGAGATACCAGGTCCAGGTCAACGCGTTCGCGGTCGTCTCGTGACCGGCGAGGAGGAGGGTGATGGCCTCGTCGCGCACCTGTTGCGGCGATAACAGGGACAGTCCCTGTCTCCGATTGTCTTCGGGGGACAGGCCCTGACTCTGATCGTCGCGGACCGCGAGCAACATCGACAGCAAATCCCCGTGATCGCGACCCGTGGCGCGACGCTCGTCGATCATCGAGTAGATCAGCGCATCCAAACGACCACGGGACGCACGGCCGCGTCTCAGGATGGGCAGCGGCAAGCGCTCGACGAGCCCTTGAAACGGCAGCAGCGTGAACCAGAACGTTGCGAGCACCTCGGTGACCGCGACGCCGACTTCATCCGCCTGTGATTCCACATCACTGCTGAACAGCGTTTTCCCCACAATGGACAGGGTCAGCCGCATCATCTCCTTCGACACATCCACTGTCGTGCCGGGACTCCAGCGCTCGCACAGGCGGTCCGCATGCGCGACCATCACCGAGGCATAGTTGGCGATTCGATCGCGATGGAAGGCAGGCTGCAGCAACCGCCGTTGACGCAAGTGCGTCGCGCCCTCGCTCGTAAGAAGTCCCTCACCCAGCAATCGTTTCGCCCGCTCCAGGCCCCGGCTCTTGGTGAAGTTCTTCTGATGCGTCACGAGGACATCGCGGATGTACTGCGGATGATTGACGAAGTAGACGCGCTCGCCACCCATCCGGTAATAGACGATGTCGCCGTACTCGCGCGCCATGCGGGTCAGGAGCTTGAGCGGATCGCGTCCGGGACTCAAGAGGGCGCCCACCATCGGTCGACGCGGGCCGGGCGGACGCTGGGTCGCCATCACTGCACTATAACGTTGCCTCTCCCCTTGTCACGTCGCAGCCACTGCGTACTCACCAGCGGCGAGACGATGAAGAAATTGAACACGGCCAACAATCGTGCCAGCACTCCAGGCGATAACTCCGCTCGTTCTCGTGTGGAACGCAGTGTGCACTGAGAAAAGTCGTCCGAGCGTCGGCTTGGACCTGGAGGGCAGCCATGAGCCATGAGTTGACGCGGGGTGAATTTCTGGATCATCTGGCCGCGTTCGAGCGACGCCTGGTGGAGCGCCTGGATCTCCTCGAACGCCTCATCGCGCTCGGATTTGACGACGCGACCGACCAGCTCCGGGTCAGGTTGGGAGAGCCCGGTGGGCCGACAGCTAATGCCGCCCTGCGCAATGGCCGAAACTGAGGGTGCGAGCCAGGGGTGCCGTCCGCCTGCGGACCCGCCGACGGCCCGTAACTGTCTGACCGACAGGCGTTTCCGATGATTCCTCTCAACCTGTTGCTGATCGAAGACTCAGAAGACGACGGCCTCCTGGTCGAGCGGGCGCTCCGTCAGGCCGGATATGACGTCCGCATGACGCAGGTGGACACCGCCGAGGGTCTGCAGGAGGTGCTGCGGACCTCTTCGTTCGACGTCGCCGTGGCCGACTACACGATGCCGACCTTCAGTGGCACGCGGGCGCTCGCGATGCTCCGCGAACAGGGAATCGATGTGCCCTTCATCTTCGTGTCGGGCACGATTGGCGAAGACGTGGCGGTTGCCGCCATGAAAACTGGCGCCTCCGACTACATCGTCAAAGGCAATCTCGCGCGACTAGCGCCCGCGATTGAGCGCGAGCTTCGCGAATCGACGACCCGGCGCGAGACGACGCGAACCAACGAGCGCGTCGCCTATCTCGCCTACCACGATCCCCTGACCGATTTGCCCAATCGTTCGCTCCTGCAGGACCGCTTGCATCAGGCCATTTTGGCCGCGCGTCGCGAGCACAAGACGCTGGCGCTGCTGGCACTGGATCTCGATGGGTTCAAGGAAATCAACGATGGACTCGGCCACCATGCCGGTGATCGGGTTCTGCAGCAGATCGCTTCGCGATTGAGCCGGACCCTGCGGCAGTCGGACACGATCGCCCGCATCGGCGGCGACGAGTTCGCCGTGCTGCTACCAAGCACCGATCTTGATGGTGCGATTCTGGCCGCGCGCAAGATTCTCCACGAGCTCGAGCTGCCGCTCGTCGTTGACGATCAGCCACTGTTGGCCCCGTGCAGCATCGGCATAGCCACCTTCCCCGCCCACGCCGCCGCCAGCCACGAGCTGATGCAGAAGGCAGACTTCGCGATGTACCTGGCGAAGGCCGATCGATCGGGCTTTGCGATCTATCAACCGGATCGTGATCGGCACACCGAGGAGCGAATGGCGCTGACCAATGCCCTCAAGCGGGGGCTCGATCACGGTCAGTTCGTCCTCGAGTATCAGCCCATCATCGAGCTGCGGAGCGGGAACGTTCAAGGGGTCGAAGCGCTGCTGCGCTGGGATCATCCCGAGCAAGGCCGACTGCCACCGAAGGACTTCATCCGTGCGGCGGAGCACAGCGGCTTGATCACACCGCTGACGACCTTCGCGATCGACCTGGCGCTCGCCGAGTGGCCGACCGGCGCGGAGCAGTGCCCGCCGACCATCGCGGTCAATCTGTCGCCACGCAGCCTGCACGACGTGTCGTTCCCGTCACGCATCCGCGAGATGTTGGCGGCGCGGCGTGTGGAGCCGTCGATGCTCGCGCTCGAGATCACCGAGAACCTGATCATGTCGGATCCGGAGCGCTCGAATCGTTGCCTGAACGAGCTGCACGACATGGGCGTTCGCCTGATCGTGGACGATTTCGGCACCGGTTACTCGTCGCTCAGCTACTTGCGGAAGCTGCCGGTCGATCAGCTCAAGATCGATCGTTCGTTCGTGATCGGGTTGGCATCGGGCGAAGACGATGCCCTGGTGCGGTCGATCATCGATCTGGCGCACAACCTGCGGCTCAAGGTCATCGCGGAAGGCGTGGAAAGTGCGGACGTGCGCGATCTGCTGCTGCAATTCGGCTGCGATGCCGCGCAGGGGCATTTCATCAGTCGTCCGGCCCCACGGGTCCAGATTGCCAAGTGGATGGCCGACCAGCCGATGCCCCGGCAACCGCTCGCGCGGCGACGGTAGCTGCGCTGAGTCGAGAAAGTTACAACTTCCTACTTCGTCAGACCGACCAGCTTCCCACGCTCGACCCGGAAGCGGTCATTGACTCTCAGCGTCGGGCAGCACTCGGGGTCGCCGTCCTTGTGAGTGAGAAACCTCACCGACAGGATGCCCTGCCGGTCGATCGCGAGGCGTTCAACGATGCTCCGGTCGCCCAGCCATTCGGGGTGCCCAAGCTGCGTGAGCGTCCCGGCGTGATTCTTCAGGGCGAACAGATAGGCAAACGTCCCGGTTCCCGTTGACTCCTCGACCAGCACCACTGCAGCGTCGGCAGTGCCATCGCCATCCAGATCGCCCACGGCGTGCATCGGCAGCAGGTTGAAAGTGCTGCCTCCTTCCGCGGGATCCTTCCAGCGACCGTTGAAAAGCGGCACCTTCCCGCCCTCGACGCTCGCGTTCTCGCCCAGGTCGAAGGTGAAGTTCTGTAGGGCACGTGCCGCGGGCGCCGCGGATGCGTTTGGCGCGGACTGGCCGATCATTGCAACGAACATCGCGAAGGCGATTCCGGGCATTGTGTCGCGACCGGTGCGGGGGGTAATTATAGGTTGGCCGGGGGCCTTAGACCGCGGGCCGTGGACCGTGGACCGTCGACCGTGGACCGTGGGAGACTCTGGCATGCTCAAGCTCACCGCCCGCCTCAGCGGACTCCTCATCGTCTGCGCCCTGACCGTCAGTGTCGCCGCGCAGCCGGCGACGACCTACCCGAACCCCGCGGACCGCGTGCTGACGCATCGGGAGCAAGCGCCGCTCGTCAAGGGATGGATCCAGAAGCGCTTCGACAGCGTGCTGCCTCAGCTGATGTCGCGCACCGGCATCGACATGTGGATCATCGTGTCGCGCGAATACAACGACGACCCGGTGTTCCGATCGATGGCGCCGCTCACGACGTTCTCCTCACGACGGCGAACGATTCTCGTGTTCTGGAACCCGGGCAGCGGCAAACCGATCGAGCGTCTTTCGATTGGCCGCTTCGACTACGACGGCCTGTTCACGGTGGTCCAAACGCACAACGACGCACAGTACGAGGGGCTGCGCAAGGTGGTCGAGGAGCGCGATCCGCGCGCCATCGGCCTCAACGAGTCGGACGCTTGGAATCACGCGGACGGGTTGACCGCCAACGAAAAGCGACGGCTCATGGACGCACTGGGACCCAAGTACTCGACCCGCATCAAGTCGGCCGAGATGCTCGCCGTCGGCTGGCTCGAGATCAAGCTGCCGGAAGAGCTCGACGCCTATCGTCACGTCATGAAGACCGCTCACCTGGTGATCGCCGAAGCGTTTTCCAATAAGGTCATTACGCCAGGTAAGACGACCAGCGACGATGTGGTCTGGTGGATGCGCCAGCGAGTGGTCGAAATGGGGCTTGGTAAGTGGTTCCATCCGTCGGTGACGATCCATCGCCAGGGCGGCGTGAAGCCCGGCGAAAACGTGATTCAGCGCGGCGACATGCTGCACACCGACTTCGGGATTGTGTATCTCGGCTTGTCCACCGACACGCAGCACAACGCGTATGTGTTGAAGGATGGCGAAACCGACGCCCCGCAGGGTTTGAAAGACGGCCTCAAGGCCGCCAACACGCTTCAGGACCTGACCATGAAGTTTGCTCGGGTTGGCGAGACCGGCAACAATGCCTTGCGCGATGCGCGCGCAGCAGCTATGAAAGCCGGCATGGTTCCGTCGATCTACTGTCACCCTGTCGGCTACCACGGCCATGGCGCGGGCCCGCCGATTGGAATGACCGACTATCAAGAGGGTGTGCCGATTCGCGGCGACTACCCGTTCTTCCCTTACACTTGGCACTCGATCGAACTGAACGCCACTCACAAAGTCCCCGAGTGGGGTGGTCAAGCGGTCCGCTTCGCGCTCGAAGAAGACGCCGCGATCATGCCCGATGGCAAATGGGACTGGATCGACGGCCGGCAGACGACTTTCTATTTGATCAAGTAAGAATCGCACCGAGGTCATTTCTCCATGTCCACCATTGCACCAGCCGCCACCGACATCTTCGCCGAGCGCGCCGTTGCGGCGCGCATCCCGTGGTCTATCTTCGCGGTGCTATTTGCCTCCACGAGCGTCGTGGTCGGTGTGATCTGGGATATCTCCTGGCACCGGACGATCGGACGCGACACTTTCTGGACATCTGCGCACCTGGCCATCTATCTCGGTGGCATCGTGGCAGGGCTCACCTGTGGCTGGCTGGCGCTGCGAACGACCTTTGCCGGATCGGCCGACGACCGCGCCACGGGCGTGCGATTCTGGGGATTCCGCGCGCCGCTCGGGGCCTGGGTGTGCATCTGGGGGACCTTCGCGATGCTCACGTCAGCCCCCTTCGACGACTGGTGGCACAACGCCTACGGGTTGGACGTCAAGATCATCAGCCCGCCGCACATGTTGCTCGCCGCCGGCATCGCGGCCATTCAGTGGGGGGCGATGTTAATGGCGCTGGCCCGGCAGAACCGGGCGGTCGGCGAGCGGAAGCAGCTCGGCCGACTCTATCTCGTCGCCGCGGGCTTGCTCGTGCTGCTCGTCGCGACCGTCGCGACCGAGTACACCCAGCGGTGGGACATGCACCAGTCCCTCTTCTATCAGGTGTCGGCTGGAGTGTTCGTATTCCTGCTCGTCAGCACGGCTCGCGCATCGATCGCCCGTTGGCCGGCGACGATCACGGCGCTCGTTTACGCAGGGTTGACGATGGTAATGCTGCTCGTTCTGCCGCTGTTTGCGGCGCAGCCGCTGCTGGGACCGATTTACGTTCAGGTCGATCGATTCATGCCGCCCGACTTCCCACTGCTGCTCGTCGTTCCGGCTCTGGCGATCGATTTCGTCATGCAACGAGCAAAGGCCGGCCGCGCCCGTGACTGGGGGCTCGCGGCGCTGATTGCGCTGCTCTTCGTCGCGACGTTCGTCGCTGCACAGTGGCCCTTTGCCGATTTCCTGATGTCGCCATTCGCCCGCAACGACTTCTTTGGCAGTCACCGCATGGATTACGCCGTGCCACCGGAGATCCAGAAGCGCTGGTATGTGATGAACGAGCCCGACAACCTCGCGATTGGGCTGCCGATTGCGGTCGGACTTGCCTTTGTGTCGGCACGCCTGGGACTGTGGTGGGGCAACTGGATGGCGCGAGTCCAGCGATGAGAGTCTACTGGCTCATCGTTCTTGCGGCGCTTTCGATGGCCCACGTCGGGAGCCCTGACGCGTTCTTCACTGGCAAGGCCGGCCCCTACGACGTGCGCGTGACGGTAAGGCTGCCCGGAGTCATTCCCGGCCGGGCGCAAGTGGCCGTTCGCCTCGTGGGCGCCAGCGCTGCAGCCAATCCGCAGGTAACGCTCCAGGCGGCCCAGTGGAACGTCGGATTGACGGGTGCGCCGCCGCCAGAACCGGCGGTCGCCGTGCCCGGCAGTCCGGATCTGTACGCCGCGGAGCTGTGGCTGATGACGGCGTCGTCGTATCAGCTGGCCGTCCACGTGACTGGCGCGGCTGGATCGGGAACGGCAATCGTTCCGGTCATGGCGATTGCGACCGCCGAGCGACCCATGCCGCCCTGGCTCGGTTGGGCGCTCGCCGGGCTCGGACTCTTTCTCACGGTCGGCTTCATGACCATCATCGGCTCCGCCGTGCGCGAGAGCGTGCTCCCGCCAGGTGTCGAGCCAGACAGTCGTCGCCGGACGCGGGCCCGGATTGGCATCGCGGTCGCAGCGTTGGTGGCCGGCTTGCTCTTGTGGGGTGGCAACGTGTGGTGGGCCGCGGAGGCTTCAGGTTACAGCCGCAACGTGCTCTATCGCCCATTTGCTGCCGAGGCGCAGGCAGCCGCGCCGGGCGGGAAGCCACAGCTGACGCTGGCGATTCGAGACCCGCGGTGGACCGGCGTGCCCTACCCGGCAAGCCGCTATAACGCGCTGCTCCCCGACCACGGCAAACTGATGCATCTCTTTCTCGTGAGCGAGCCGTCGCTCGAGGCGTTCGCCCACCTGCACCCCACGCCCCGCTCGCCAGAGGCGCTCGACTTCGACACGGGGCTCCCGACGTTGCCGGCAGGCCGTTATCGAGTGTACGGCGATATCGTGCACGAGAGCGGTTATGCGCAGACGCTGGTCTCGAACGTCGAGATTCAGGACAACGGCGGCAGCCAGCCAACGGACCCGGATGATTCCTGGTTCAGCGGCACGGCGGTCGAAGCGGGGCCTTCAGCGTCGTTCGACCTCGGCGACGGTCTGCGCGTTGTGTGGGATCGCGGTGCATCAGCGCTCGCCGCCGGAGAGGAAGTCGTGCTGACCTTCTCCGTGCGAGACGCGACCGGCGCCCCGGTCACCGTGGAGCCCTACATGGGAATGGCCGCGCACGCGATCGTGGCGAGCCGCGATGGATCGGTGTTTGCGCATCTTCACCCGTCCGGAAGCATCTCGATGGCGGCGTTGCAGAAGTTCACGGCGACGACGCCGACCGTCGATCACGCGGGCCACGACACGACACTCGAGAGCGCCGTGGCAATCCCGTTCGCGTTTCCACGATCCGGCGCATACCGAATCTGGGTCCAGATCAAGCGGAGCGGGAAGGTGATGACTGCTGCCTTCCAAGCCGACGTCAGCTGAGCGGCTGTCTTATTCGAGCTTCAACACCCTCGCACTCATCACGCGGTACACGTGGAACGTGTCGCCGGCGACCAGGCCATCCCCGAGATAATTCCATGTCACCAGGCCGTCATCGCTCTCGGCTTCGAGCAGGTAGAACGCAAGGCGCGCAAGCGGCTGATTGGCCGGAACGAACAGCGCCCCGGGCTGAATCGACAGCTTGGCGTTTTCGTGCCTGCCGACCAGCCGCGCTTCCCGGTGTCCCTGGAACAGCCGCTCGCTCTTGCTCTGTGACTGGATAACGAAGCGCTGGACATCGATCTGGGCGCTGTCGCTGACCCTCTGAACCCGGAGCCCGTGCCAGCGGAGGCGATCGATGGCCGCGGCGTATCGGCCTGACTCGACATGGGGCTTGGGAATGAGCCATCCGGCCGGCATCGCCACCATGCGTGTCGGCTGGAAGATGCCGTAGTCCTTCATGCGAAGCGGGACCACCTGGTCGCTCATCACGAGCATCTCGCGGCCCGATCGCTCATTGAGCTGGTTGGTCACATCACCGACGAGGACGTCCACCGGCGAGGAGAGCGGAGCGATCTGGAACTCCACACCGAGGCTCGGCGGCGTCGCCGCGCCGCGCTTGTTGTTCGTCACTCCATCGTAAGTCTTGGTCTCGCTGTCGATCTGCGTCGTCAGCGCCGTGAGCTTGCGCCCATTCGCCGCGATAGCCCGCAGACATTCCTCGACGAACACCTCGGTCACCCGCACTCGTCCGCGAAAGTCGAGATAGCTGTAGGCCTCGGACAGAATTGCGAGGCGATTGCGCAGCCCGACATAGTTGTTGCCGAAACGGGGGCGGTGATCGAATGTCCGCCAGACCGTGTCGCCGGGGTTTGCCGGATCGACGCGGGAACTTTCGCGAGCCATGCCAGACTCGGAGGCGAAGTTCCCATAGTAGTACGTCCTGAAGTTGTGCTTCTTGAGCACGGCCTGCTGAGCGGCCGGGAGGATCTGCTCTCGCGCGAGCTCGAGGAGCCGTGGATCAGCGTTCGGGTTGAGCGTTGGCGAATAGGTCAGGTGATAGCCGTGATACGAACCGTTGGTCGTATGGAGGTCGATGGCCGCATGCGGATCCCAGCGATTCATCAATCCGACCAGCGCGCGCGCTTCTGCCGAATCCAGCTTCATGTAATCGCGATTGAGATCCAGCCCCTTTGAGTTCTCGCGCGTGCCAACACCGGCGACGGGACCGTTTTGCGCCGTCCGGTTCTGAACATTGACCTTCTCGTTACCATCGGCGTTGTAGATGGGGGCGATCAGCACCACCAACTCCCGCAGCATCGGTCGCAAGTCACCCGACGTCAGCCGCCGCGCGAGAATAATTGCCGCCTCCTTGCCCTCGACCTCGCCGGCGTGGATATTGGCCTGGACGAAGACAATCGGTCGTCCCAGCTTGTGCGCTGCGTCGGGTGTCGGCACCGCCGGATCCGAGAGGATCAGGAGCGGCAGCTCTCGATTCTCCTCGGTGGTGCCAAAGCTCTCGTATCGCGCCAGCGGGCTCGCCCCGACAATCCCTTTCGCCAGCCGCACGACATCGTCATAACCGCTGGTCTCGACGTAGTCGGTGATCTCGGCGCGCGTGCGGAGATCGGACAGCTCCTGGGCGCTGAGCGGAAAAAGAGCGAACAAGGTAAGCAAAATCGCTATTCGCATTTGAATACGGGGATTCTAATCAGAAAGAGCCGCGCCCCAGAAGCCCATAGGGACACGAATTTAGCCACGAAGGCACGAAGAACACGACGACTCCTTATCAGCCCTTCGTGTCTTCGTGCCCTTCGTGGCGACGTTTGCGCAGTTCTGCTCTTTCTACCGCGGAGCCGTCGGTACTCGGCTTCGCCATCGACTGTCGCTGATTCATTCGCTGTAGCTGTGACGCGAGGAACTTGTAGTCGTCGAACGGCGCGCCACCATGCTGGGCCCAATACACATGACCGGTCTTGTCGATCAGCATCGTCGAGTGGATGCCCATCTCCTCGAAGTCGTCGTACGACTTGAAGCGCCGGGCGTTCTGCCAGTTGGCATCCGAGCCGAGCAGGACCTTGAGCGGTGCGAGCTCCTGCGACCTGGCATTCTTCTCCGGTTCGTCCTGACTCACGGTGATCACAACCGTCTCGAGCCGCGCCCACTCGTCGGAGCGCTCTGCGAGGTCCTTCACCTGCTTGACGCAGTGCGCGCAGCCGGCACCGAGATAAAACGTCAGGATCACGTTTTTCCCGCGAAACTGCTCGAGCGTCAGTCGCTTGCCCATGGGGTCAGCGACGTCGAGCGCGGGCGCCTGAAACGGCGTCCAGATTGCCGGTCCATACCGATCGAGCGAGGTCTTTCGGTAGCTCCGTTGCTTGCCGGGCGCACCGTCGATCGGAGTGGCTTTCACCCCGGTCGCCCGCGCCTCGCGCAGCCATCGCAGACCAGGCTCGGCGTCGCTCCACACGAACTCCAGCCGCCCCAGAGCGTCGGCCGCTTCTTTTGTCTCGCCCAGCGCGTGATGCGCGCGTACCAGCCCGGCAAGCGAGAACGCATCGTTCGGCACCGCTTTGAGCGCACGCGTGAAGGCATCGACGGCGAGCTTCGGACTCTTCTGATCAAGATATGCGTGACCCAGACGCGACCACATCAAGGTGGCGAAGAACGGAGGATCGTCGTAGTACGAGCGCTGTTCGAGCTCCTTCGGCGCGCCTTGAGTGAGCAGCGTGACGCCGTCGATGGCATTTCCTTTCAGCAGCGTCAGCAGCCCACGCAACTCGAGATCCTGGACCTCGAACTGACGCTTCAACGACGCATTCGTCTCCTTCTCGACCTCCGCCTTGAGGGATGCGTGTTCGTCCACGGCTTTGGTGGCGGCCTCGACAGTCTTCTTGCCAATGTGGGCCATCGCCTCCGTATAACGGCGCCCGAGCCGGTCGCGAAGCGAGTCGCCCCACGGGATGGAGTTTTCCTTGAGAATCTCGTCCCACATTTCGAACTTGATGAGCCCTCGCGACAGCGCCGTCACGCCCTGCCAATGCGGGCTCATGCGCGTGGCCACGTTCAGCTTGGGATCGAGTGGTACAGCGAGCAGCTCGCGAGCGCCGCGTAGCGCTTCGCTCGGCAGACCGAGCTGCTCCTGCACGTAGCTCAGATAATTGCGATTGTGCGCGTAATTCCAGGTGTTGTATGGAAACACCATCTGGCGTCCCATGTAGGCAATCTCGGCACGCGTTGCGGAATCGAGCGAGATGGCCGATTCGTGAAACATGCCAACGCCTGCGTAGATATGACCCGGCATGTGAAGCGCGTGACCGATGCCCGGCACGATATCGCCATACGCTCGACAACTATCGAGTGCCAGCGCACCATCTTCGTCGTCCCAGTTGTGAATACGGTAATGATGGGCACCCGGATGCTTGGGATCCCTCGCGAGCACCTGCTGCATCAGGAACTCGGTGCCGACGCGCGTGTTGCCCATCAGCTCGTTGCCGAGCAGTGCCTTGGCCTCGATGTCGTCCGTGTACTTCATGACGATGCTCTCGAGCGCCTTGGTGAACTTGCGACGTCCCTCGGTCGCCTGGGCGCCCTCGACGTACTGCAGTTCCCACGCTTCGATGTAGGCCCGCTCGCGCGGGCTTGCCTTGTCCTTGCGCTTCGACGCTTCCTGCATGAAGGCGCGGGCACGAGTCCCGCTCGTCGCTCGCGCGAGGCCCCAGTACGGCATCGGTGCTTCGGGGTCGAGCTTCGACGCCCACCGAAACGCCCGCTCCGCCTCGTAGTACCAAAAAGAATGAATGAGCGTATGGCCTTGATCGAACCACATCTGCACTTCGGGGTGGGAGGTCGTGATCGGGAAATGCGTGACCCCGATCCCGGTCATTTTGGAAGGGCGCTCGCGAGGACCTTCGTCGAACGCTTCGCCGAACCGCGAGTGTCCGGCAAGGTGTCGCTCCTTCGCTCGTTCAGCAGTGGTCTGCGCCTCCTGGGCTGCTGCCACCGGAACGAGCAGAGTACAGATGCAAGCGATGCTGTAGAGTCTGCGCGCGCCGATCATTGAGAAAGTCCTCACGTCCGAATACACGCTCCGAGCTCGGAACTCAGAACCCGTAGGCTATCATTTGATCGAGGACTGGCAGTGATGAAGTTGTGCGAACGCTTTCATTGGAGTGTCGTGATCTGCACCCTGATCGCGGCCGCTACGGCAAGCGCAGCCTGCGGTGGGTCAACCACCGATTCGACCAGCCAGGGAACGGCATCAGGCACGCAGGCAAAACCCACGGACACCGCGGACGGCCCGGGAATCATTGCGGGCACCATCACCTTCGACGGCACGCCGCCGGCCTCGCGTCCCCTGCGGATGGATTCCGATCCCAAGTGTGTGGCCGCACCCGGCGCGACCTCAGAACTGCTGGTCGTCGGGGCTGGCAACGGCCTGCAGAACGTCTTCGTCTACGTGAAGGACGGTTTGGGCACCCGCAGATATGCCGTGCCGACGACCCCGGTGACACTCGATCAGAAGGGCTGCCGCTATCTTCCGCACGTGTTTGGTGTGCAGGTGGGTCAACCCTTCATGATCTCGAACAGCGATTCGACATTGCACAACGTCAACGCCGCTCCGAAGGACAATCGCCCGTTCAACTTCGGGCAGCCCGTGTCGGTGCCGGCGGTCTCTCGAACGTTCGACAAGCCCGAGGTCATGGTCCCGCTCCGCTGCGACGTGCACGGCTGGATGAACGCGCATGTGGGCGTTGTCGCGCATCCCTTCTTCGCGGTCACGAGCGGCGATGGTGGGTTCGAGATCAAAGGATTGCCGGCGGGGACGTATACCATCGAAGCCTGGCACGAAGAACTCGGCCGGCAGACGCAGTCGATCACGGTGGACGGTCAGGCGCCGGCCAAAGTGACCATTGCCTTCAAGCCAACCACCTGACATCGATTGTCACTTGCATAAAAGGGGACAGGCCCCTTTTAGAATCCTTGCAAGAAGGTCGCTTCTTTTGCCAGCCAGGCATCGAACTGCGCCTTCGACTGAATCGCGTACATCCCCCGCATCCGGTAGTGACCGAGGCCGCACAACTGCGCACAGGCAATGTCCCACTCGCCCGTTCGTGTGGGGGTGAACCAGGCCGGCTGAACCACGCCAGGCATCGCGTCCTGCTTGATCCGCATTTGCGGGAGACCGAAGCTGTGCACGACGTCCTTGGATGACAAGTAGACGATGACGGGTCTCCCGACGGGCAGGTTCAGACGATTGATCGTCGTGATGTCGTCGCGGCCCGCCGGGTCACGGCGATCAAGGCCTAACGGGTTGTCGGGATTGACCAGCGAGGTACTCGTCGGACCAAACACGCCGTCGGCCCCTGGGTAGTGCACGTTCCACGCGAACTGCTCAGCCACCACGCGAACCACCGTGCTGCCGTGCTCCGGCGGCAGTGCGTCCACGCGGGCGCTCCAGGTCGGAATGGTGAAGGAGACGATCAGCGCAACCTCGGCGGCGAGCACGCCGCCCTTGACCCACGAGGCCCTGCGCGCTGTGACACCGTGATGGTTGGCGGTCGGGTGACGCCGACGTCTGAATCTCACCAGCACGTATACGAAAAAGAGGCTCCAGCCGACGAAGAGCACAAACATCAGCCAGTGCACCAGCGACATGATCCGGTCCACATCTCCAGCGTGTGCGGATGCCGCCACAGGCAGATCGAGCCATTCGAGCATCAGCGAGTCGCCTTCTCAGTGGTGTTCGTCATCACCCTGCCCCACGAAATCGGTGGCATCGCCTGCAACGCTGTAGTCATACGGGCTCCGGAAAACGCGCGGCGGCCGTTCGAAATTACCATGAGCGTTCGGCGTGGTGGACGTTGCAGACCATTCGAGCGTCGTTGCCTCCCACGGATTCGCACTCGCGACGCGACCAGCAACCGCGCTGAGGAACAGGTTGACGATGAACGGCAGTTGAAAGACGGCGAGCCCCAGCGCCGCATACGCCATCGGAACGTTGAGATACAAGGTTTCCTGCGCGTGCGTATAGATCGCGCCCGCATCCCACAGGCGCCGGTTCACGCCCGCCAGGCCCTGCACGAACATCGGCATGAAGATGACGTTCATGAAGACGAACGACCCGAAGAAGTGAACCTTCCCGAGAGTTTCGTTCATCAGTCGGCCAGTGACCTTGGGGAACCAGTAATAGATTCCAGCGAACAGCGCGAAGATTGTTCCCGGCGCGACGAGATAGTGAAAGTGCGCGATCACGTAGTTGGTGTCGTGCAACGGAATGTCGGTGGTCGCGAGACCCAGCGGAAGCCCCGTGAGGCCGCCGATGCCGAACATGGGCAGGAATGCCAGCGCAAACAACATCGGCGTGTTGAAGCGGATCGATCCGCCGTGGAGCGACAGCATCAGCGCGCTCAGCACCACGACCGACGGAATCGCAATGATCATGGTCGTGGCCTGGAAGAAGGCGCCGATCGTGGTGCCCATGCCGGTCAGGAACATGTGATGGCCCCAGACGAGAAAGGACAGACAGCCGAGCACGAACAGCGAACACACCATCAGGCGATAGCCCCAGAGCGGCTTGCGCGTGTTGTTCGCGATGATCTCGGCGATGATGCCCATCGCCGGCAGCACGAGGACGTAGACCTCGGGATGGGCGAAGAACCAGAACAGGTGCTGCCAGAGCAAGGCATTGCCACCACCCGCCGCATTCAGCGTTTGGCCGCTGACGACCAACCCGCTGGGCAGGAAGAAGCTCGTGTCTGCGAGACGATCCATTCCCTGCAGCATGGCCGCCGCTTGCAGAGCCGGAAATGCGAACAGCAGCAGGAATGCCGAAATGAACTGCGCCCAGACAAAGAACGGCAGTCGAAACCAGGTCAACCCGGGCGCTCGAAGTTGCACGATGGTCGTAATGAAGTTGATCGCCCCCAGCAGCGACGACATGCTGACGAGCAGCATGCCCACGAGCCAGCCCGTCTGGCCGTCGCGCGCGAGCACGGCCAGCGGGGCATACGAGGTCCAGCCGGAGCTCGCGGCGCCGCCGGGCAGGACGAAGCTGACCAGCATGACGACGCCGCCGGTGAAATAGAACCAGTAGCTCCCCAGGTTGAGTCGAGGAAACGCCATGTCCGGCGCGCCGATCTGGAGCGGCACGACGTAGTTGCCGAAGGCGCCGACGGCGAGAGGCACAACCCCGAGGAACACCATGATGGTGCCGTGCATGGCCCCGAGCTGGTTGAAGAACTCGGGCAGCAGCACGCCGCCCGGCGCGTTCTGGCCGAGGAGTACCGCGAAGACCGGGACCGGCTGCGCCCCGTACGCGTGCTGCCACCGAATGATCAGGGCGAGCGAGAAGCCGACCAGCAGGAACGACAGGCTCGTGACGGCGTAGAGCAGCCCGATCACTTTGTGATCGGTTGAGTACAGGTACCGCCGCAGCAACGCGGCCATCGTATCCAAGCGATCCATCGCGCGCAAGCAACGTATAATCGCGCCGGTCGCACGTCAGCAAAGGAGTCGCAATGAGTCACCGTGTCGTAAATGGCAGCATCGTTGTCGCGCTGGCCCTATCGGTCGTCGCCTGCTCGGAAAGCACGCGCTCCGGAGGGTCGACCACCGGCGCCGGTCGGGTCTTCTTCGTGCAGCCGAAAAACGGCGACACCATCAAGAGCATGTCGACCATCGAGTTCGGCAGCTCCGGGGTTACCGTGGGTGCCGTCCCGCCGGGCGAGCTCAAGCCCGAACAGGTTCGCGCCAACATCATTCACTACCACCTCGGCGTTGACACCGACTGCCTGCCCGACGGTGTGGTGATTCCAAAGGCCGACCCCTGGATTCACTTCGGCGACGGCAAGAACGTCATCGAGATGCAGTTCAAGCCGGGGCCACACCGCATTGCGGTCCAAGCGGGCGACGATATGCACCGGACGCTCCCAGGGATGTGCGAAGTCATCTCGGTGACCGTCCAGTAACACGTCTCGCCGGCTGGAGTGTCGGACACCATGCGCAACCCCGCAGCAGTCAGCGGTCGAGCGCATGGCCCATGCCTGCGGTCAGCGCGGCTTGCGCTGACCGCATTCTTGGCGAGTGTCGTTCCCGCCATCGCACAGCACGAGCATCATCAGACGCCGCCGGACCAAGGGTGGGGCTGGGCGGTTGAATCGAGCATGTTTCTCACCGGCAACATCCAGGAGCGCAAGTTTCGTGATTTTCACCAGGTGGAATCACAGAACTGGATGATGGGGGTGGCGTCGCGCAGGATTGGGCGGGTGGACTGACCCTGCACGGAATGCTGTCGTTCGAGCCGTTCACGCTGCGCGATCTTGGCTCGTCACAGGTCTTTCAGACCGGCGAAACCTTCAACGGTGCGCCACTCATCGACTATCAGCATCCCCACGACCTCATCATGGGGTTGTCGGCGGCGTACGAACGACCGATCGCGCGCGCGACGTTTCAACTGCGCGGCGGGCTCGTCGACGAGCCGGCGTTAGGCCCGACTGCGTTCATGCACCGGGCGTCGGCCAACCTGCACCCGACCGCCCCGTTGTCGCATCACCAGCTCGATTCGACGCACATCACGCAGGGCGCCGTGACCGCCGGCGTGCGAGTGAGCGCGTGGCAGCTCGAGACGTCAGCGTTTCGCGGTCGCGAGCCGGACGAGGATCGGACCGATCTCGATCTCGGTCCGCTCGATTCGTATTCGCTGCGCGGGAGCTGGATACGGGGAGGGACACGCGCGCAGGTATCGGTCGGGTGGCTCGAAGAGCCGCACGTCACCGAGCCTGGTGACGTGACCCGGATCACCGCGTCGGTCGAGCACCTGGGGCAGTTCTGGGGGCGCGACGCAGCGGTGACGTTGGCCTGGGGTCAAAACCGCCACCTCGCAAGCAACGAGACGGCGTGGTTGTCCGAGGCGACGCTTCGACTCTGGAGTCGCGGCACCGGTTACCTGCGAGGCGAGCTCGCCGACAAACATATCCTCGGCGCCGGCGGCGCCCACCCGCCGGGCGTTGCGCATCCACACATCATCTCGCGTGTTGGCGCGCTCACTCTTGGCTACACCCACGAATTGTGGCGCGATGTGAGCCACGGGATTGCGATTGGCGCCGACATCACCGGCTATAACGTCCCGTCCGAGCTCGCCGACTCATACGGACAACCGGTCTCGGTCCATTTCTACGGCCGCTGGACCACAGGGTTTCGCTGATTAAGGTTCCAAGGTTCCAAAGTTCCAAAGTTCCAAGGTTCCAAGGTTCCAAGGTTCTACGATGTTGACCGAACTCTGGAACTCTGGAACCTTGGAACCTTGGAACCCTGAGACTGTGGAACTTCGCAGTATTCTGTAGCCTCTTTTACCGGAGGTCTGAATGAACTACGTTCGTGCGAGTCTGTTTCTCGGGGCCGCCGTGCTCGTCGGCGTCGTCTCCATCGCCGCCCAGGACAAACCTCCCCAGCCCGCTCCCTCGGGAATCACGACCGCCCGCACGTGGACCGATGCGGATCTCGACAAGATCATGAAGGAGGTGGGGGCGACCGTCGCCCTGCTCCGCAAGAGCGTTGACGGCCAGAACGCCGAGACGGCCAAGCAGCAGGCCGACAAGCTGGAGTTGCTGTTCGAAGACGTGGACGACTTCTGGAACGCGCGAAACGTCCGCGACGCGGCCGACTTCGCTGACGACGCGGCAGAGCACGCGGATCATGTAGAAGATGCCGCCGACGAGAAGGACTTCGCGAAAGCCGCCGAGCATCTCAAGCTGCTGCAAAGCATGTGTGCAACGTGCCACGGCAAGTACCGCGACAAGTCGCCCGACGGTGGGTATCGGATCAAACCCTAAAAGAACGTTCCAAGGTTCCAGGGTTCCAGGGTTCCAGGGTTCGATCCGGACTCGCGTGGAACTCTGGAACTTTGGAGAACCGTGGAACTCTGGAACTTTGGAACGTTGGAACTTTATTTCGGGAGCCGCTGAACTGAATCCGCGACGACGTAAGTCACGACGGCAAGTGCTGCGGCGGCTTTCGACACCTCTTCCGGAGCGATGCGGTCGATGGTGTCGGCCGGCGTGTGGTGGATCGTGAAGTACCGGGTCGAATCTCCCTGATACGCCAGCATCGGCACCTTGCCCGCCTGCGCGATCGGGCCGATGTCGGCGCCGCCGCCGCCAGGACCAATGTCCTGCAGGCCCAGCGGCGCGAGCAATGAGCCAATGTCGCTCATCATTTGACGCGCAACCGATGATCCCGTGAAGCCAAGGCGGGTCGGCGCGAAGACCCCGGAATCCGACTCGATGGCCAGCACATGCTGCTCGGCCGCCTTCAGGTAGGCGTCGCGGTAGGCGTTGCCGCCGCGCAGGCCGTTTTCCTCGTTGGTGAAGAGCACGACGCGCACCGTGCGTCGCGGCCGGATACCGAGCACCTTCATCAGCCGTGCTGCCTCCCACGTCACCACACACCCAACGCCATCGTCAGAAGCGCCGGTGCCGACGTCCCACGAGTCGAAGTGGCCGCCGACCAGCACGATCTCATCCGGAAAGTCGGTTCCGCGAATCTCGCCAATGACGTTGGCCGATTCGACGTCGGCCTCGAAACGCGCCTCCATTCGCAGTCGAACGCGAACACGCCGCCCGCGGTCGGCCAGGCGCTGCATCCGATCGGCGTCCTCGGCCGAGACGGCCGCGGCCGGAATTCGCGGCGCGTCCTGTGCGTAGGTCATGTTGCCGGTGTGCGGTGTACGCAGGCCGACAGGGCCAATGGCGCGAACGAGCGAAGCCACTGCCCCATGACGTGCCGCAGCGCTGGCGCCACCGGTGCGGTACTGGTTGGTCTGGCCGTAGCCCGTGAAGGCCACGTTGTAGAGCACGACCTTGCCCTTGGCCTCAGCACCGCGCCGCGTGAGCTCGTCGAAATCCTTCACGACGAGCACGTCGGCCTCGATGCCTGCGGGTGGCGTCGCAATGCTGCCGCCCAGGCCGAGCATCGGCACGACGTGCCGTGCCGGATCGACGATCTCGAGGCTCTCGCTGCCGCGCACCCAACGCGGCACCATCACCTTTTCCGTTCGCACGTTCTCGAGACCGTCCTGCTTCATGGCCTCGACCGCCCACGCGATAGCACGCGTGAGGTTCTCCGAGCCGGACAGGCGATTCCCGAACGTGTCGGTGAGCTCGGCCAGACGATTCCAGGCGAAGCCATCGCTCTGCGCCAGCTTGATCAACCGATCGACGTTGATGCGGTGGGGATCGATCCACGAGGGCGGCGGCGGGGTCGCCGGCGCCTCCCCCTGCGATTGGTCAGCGGCGCGAGACCACGACGCGACAGTAAGAAGGCCAATGAGCGCGGACGACGCGAGAACGGTTCGCAGCATGCGCGCCCATTATAGAAAGCCTTCGGCCCGTTCCGCGCGCCCGGCGTCATCCGCGGAGACTGGAAAAAGCCCTCCGCGCCCTCCGCTGCTCCGCGGATGCAGGGAGAAGCTCGCTGCGCCTTCCCGTGCCCCGCGGGTTAGAACTGCACCGAATACACCACTTTGAAGTTGCGGCCCATCTCGGGCAGGACATCCTTCAGATAGTTCAGGTGATTGCGATAGAGCGTGTCGGTCGCGTTGTCAAGACGCGCCGTAATCGTGTTCGTCACACCGCCCGTGACGAACGAGTACGATCCAAACAGCTTGAGCACACCGGCGCCCGCTGTTGGCGTTTCCGCTCCAAATACACGATCTTGATCGCCAGTGATGGTCACGCTACCCCCGAATTGCAGCGCGTTTTTCTGGTAGCGAAGGCCCGGAATCACACGAAACGGCGGAATGCGCGGCAACGGCTCGTCGGTGTCGGCCAACTCCCCGCGCACGATGTCGAACGTCAACTCGGCGACCAGGGCGCTGGTCAGGTTGACGTCAGCGTGTGCTTCGACGCCGTAAAGTCGGCTGTCGGCACCAACGAACTCGACGAACGGCAACTCGTCGGAGTGCTCACCTTCCCCCTCTTCGTCGACACCGAATCGATCGTGAAACTCCTCCTCACGCTCCTCGAACTCTTCTTCGCTGATGGGATTGCGAAAGATGAAATCGTTGATGCTGTTCGTGAACAACGTGACTTCTCCACGCACGCGGTTTGTGCGCGCGCGTAGCGACAGGTCGAATCCGAGTGCGTTTTCCGACTCGAGTGAGGGATTGCCAATCTCGAATGCGAAGTTGCCAGGATGAGGACCAAAGAAGTACAGCTCTTCGAGCGCGGGATTGCGTGCCGCTCGTGCCAGGCTCATCGCGATCACAACACCGTCGTTGGCGGCAGCCGGACGTAGCAGGAGGCCGACCGATCCCGACGCCTCCGTGAAGTCGCGATCTGGCAAGGTGTCGCTGTCGGGGTTGAAGTTCGTCCAGTCGACCCGGCCGCCGAACTGCAACGTGACATGCGGCCAGGTCAGCTCCTCGTAAAGAAACAGGGCACCGCCGCGCTGGTCGATCGGTGGGGAGAGGGCTTCCTCGCCAATGGCGTTGAACGCACGATTGAGGAACGAGCCGCCGATGGTGCCTGAGAGCCGACCGTACGGCCGGTGCGAGAGCATCAGTTCGGCTTCCTCGGTGTCGTTGTCGAAATGCGTGCCCACTTCGTCGGCGACGAGCTCGTCGTGCTGGTAGCGCCTGATCCCCAATGTGGCCCGATACGAGGGAATCGCTCCGTCCAACCCATTGCCGCCAGCCCGAATCGTAAAGGCGTGACGCTCTGGGTTCAGGCTGATCAGCCCTTCTTCGACAATCGGAATGCCATACTTCGAGTTGTCGAAGCCGTAGCTCGCACCCACGTAGCGTTTGTCGCTCGTCCACGAGCCTCCGAGGTTGAACACACTGCTTCGCGACTGCGAGTTCTCAACTTCCCCCTCTGGCGTCGAAAAATCGCCGTTGCGACGCCCGCCGCCGGCAACGTGCATGGCAAAGCGGCCCTTGCCGAAGTGGACATCACCGGCGCCACCGGCCTCGCCAGCGTTTGACCCAAGATCGAGCGTGAACTCGCCTGTCGGCCGAACCACCGCCGCGGTTGGAATCTGATCGGTGATCACGTTGACCAGTCCGCCAATCGCATTGGCGCCGTACAGCAGCGTGGCTGGCCCGCGTACGACTTCGATCCGCGTTGCCGAGGACGGATTGACGGTGACGCCGTGATCGCCGGATTGACTCGACAAATCGCCGACACGCTGACCATCCTGGAGCACGGCGACGCGATCTCCGTCGAGACCCCGAATCACCGGACGAGCCGGACCAGGGCCAAACGCTCGCATGGCGACACCGGGCTCGGATTGGAGCGTCGCACCGATGGTGGCTTCGAGCTGCTTCTGGAGATCCTGTCCGGCCAGCACCGATGTGGGCTGATACGACTCGAACTGCGCCCGCGCATTTGGGCTCACCGACAGCACCTCGGCAAAGTGCAGATCGAGCGCGACCACCAGGTCGAGCGTCGCACCTTGCGGTGTCACCGCCACCTCGGTGCGACGCGTGCTGTATCCCTCGGCCCGCACGGACACGTGATAGCTGCCTGGCGGAACGTTGTCGATCCGGTACGTGCCGTCTTCCCCCGTGCGCGACTCGCGCTTGAGCTCCTCGACAACGACGGCGGCGCCGGCCATCGGCTCGCCGGTGTCACGAGTCACCTTGCCGGTAATGAAGCCACTCTGCGCCCGCACTGGAAGCGCAGACAGAAGCAATAGCGCCGCGACGATCGCTCCGCGTCGAAAGATGAAATCCATGAATACCTCGCCCAAAAGACACGTTTCCGGCGCTCGCATTCGCAAGGCCGTCTGGATTTGGGAAACCGCGAGCGGTTTCCCGTGAAACGAATCAGGCGAAGGCTGGAGGCGCGCGAGCAGGCTGCGGCGACGCGGTGGGCGCAGCGACGAGTTGGCCGTCGGAGTGATACAGGAGGTTGCCGGAGATCAGGCGGTGCAGCCCGTTCGGCTCCCACGACACCGGACCACGTGAGGTCCGGAGGAAGTGGCAGGCGAGACAGTGCTCACCAGGGGCGACCTCGTTGTCGCTGGAGGATGCGGCGGCAAAGTGGTGCTGACTTTCGTCGTGTATAACGACGACCGGATCGCAGTCCGTGTCGTGCACGCCGTGCAGGGCGGGGCCGAGCGTGGTGACGCTCAACACCAGCAGAAGCAGACGCGCCGTGTGGCGCATCAGCTCTGGCGGCAGCCCCAGCTGTTTCTGCATCTCTGTGAGAGTAACGTCGGCCCCGGGGGTCCCGTCAAGCCCGTTACAGGGCCTGTCCCCGGATGACAAGTTCGTTAACGACACCTCACGCCGCTTCAGTCCTGGAAGATCGGCCCTGATCGTCAGCTCGTTGTTCTTTGCAAGACTTCGACTTCGGGAGCCCAGACTACAGCGAGATTGGGACAATGGTCGTCTTCTGAGATACTTCAGATTCAAACCTCAACTGTTCCGACCCTTACCCCGATGACAAACAGCACCTGCTTCCTGACGCTGATCGCCGTACTCGGGTCTGCTGGATGCGCAACGACCACGCCGCAAGCTGGGAGCGCACCGACGACGGTTACTGTGGCGCCTGGATCTCGGGCGCCATCAGGCCAACGCGAGCAGTGGCTGGAAATGTTTGCGCGTGGCTACTTTCCGGGTCGCAGCGGACAGATCTTCGTCGTCCCACGCGAGGGCGAGGTCATCACGGATCGCGATCCACTGTACCGATTCATGCATGGGTCGCCCTGGGACTACGACACGAAGATTCCGATTCTCTTTTACGGCGCGCCGTTCATCCGTCAGGGCTTCTGGAACGATGCCGCGGCACAACAGGACATCGCGCCGACATTGGGCGTGCTCATCGGCGCCTCTCGGCTCCAGACGTATACCGGTAGAGTTCTGAGCAACGCGATTGCGGCCGGTGCCGCACGTCCACGCATCGTGGTCGTGATGGTGCTCGACGCGATGCGTGCGGACTACTTCGACAAGTACGCCGACGTCATGCCCACTCTCAGTCGAATGCGACGCGAGGGCGCGTGGTTTTCCGAGGCGCGCGCCATCACCCTGCCCACAGTGACAGGCGTCGGCCATGCGACCATTGGCACCGGCACGCGATCCGCGCATTCACGGCATCACGGTCAATGCCCTGTTCAATCGCATGACTGGTCAGTCGCAACCGGCCTACGACCTGCTCGACCCACGTGAGCTGATGGCGCTCACGCTCGCCGACGCGTGGAACCTCACCACCGACGGGCGAGCGATCATCATCGGACAGGGCGGCGCGATCCGGGCCACCGCGGGCCTGGTCGGACGCGGTGCGTGCATCGTCAACGGCCGCAAAGTGATTGCCGCGAGTTACAGCACACGAGATGCGGGATGGGAAACCAACCCGACCTGCTACACGATGTCGGGGGCCCTCGGCGCGTTGAACGGGAAGGCCGTATGGCAGGCGCTGGGCGGCACGTGGATGGGCCACGACATTTCCGATCCATTGAAGTTTCGTGCCTCGAGCGCGTTCCAACGCTTCGAGGCCGAGGCGTTGCTCGCCGTCATGGAGCGTGAGGCGATCGGCAGCGACGAGGTGACCGACCTGGTGATGGTGAACATGAAGGGGCCGGACTATACGGCGCACGCGCACGGACCCGACTCGCCTGAGCAGAAGGAGACGCTCGGCGAGCTCGATCGACAGATAACCCGCCTGCTGCAGCTTCTCGACACAAAGGCCGGCCCGCAGCGGAGCGTGGTCGCGGTCACGGCCGACCATGGCATGCCAACCGAACCGGCGCCAGGCCATCGTCACTATCCCGATGAGATCGTGGGGGCGCTCGTCGCGAAATTCGACCCCAAGGGAGAAGCAAAATCGCTGGTCTCGTACTACCAGGATGCCGCCAACAATCAGCTGTACATCAATTCCAAACGGCTCCAGTCACTGGGTCTCACGTTGAAAGACCTGGCGACGTTCCTCGAGGGTCAGGAATACTTTGCGGCGGTCTTTACCGAGGACGACGTCATCGCTGCTCAGCAGCGCTTGCCGCAGATGACTCCGACGTCTCGCTGATCGGCGTTGGCTCAGCTCGGCAGTGGTTCAGATTACCGTTTTCGGTACGATCGCTTTCGCGACTATCGCCTGGGCTTTGGCGATCTGTCTGCGTTCGCGTGGGTGGTGGACGCTCGGTGCTCTTGCAGCGCTCGTCCATGTGGCGGCGGCCTTCCACGTTTTCCACCACTGGAGTCACAGATCCGCGCTGGTCGCGACCGCACAGCAGACAGGAGACCTGACCGGTGTTTTTCGCGGCGAAGGTGTGTTTTTCAACTACGCTTTTCTGGCGGTGTGGCTGGCGGACACCACGTGGTGGTGGCTGTCGCCATCGAGTCATGAGACTCGCTCGAGGGGTGTGAGCACATTCATCCACGGATTCCTGTTCTTCATGTTCGTGAACGGCGCCATCGTTTTCGCGGATGGATGGATGCGGGGCATCGGCATCGTCGCCGTCAGCACAGTGAGCATTGCGTGGTCAACGAAGCTCTTCGCGCAGAAGGCCGCGAGACGGTAGCCGGCCGCCGTATCTATTACGGATGGATCGTCCTGGGCGTCGCCGCCCTGGCGATGGTCGGTACGCTGCCGGGCCGAACCCAGGGTCTGGGGCTCATCACCGAGCCGCTGATCCGCGATCTCGGTGTCAGCCGCATTGCCTACGCCCAGATCAACTTGATTGCGACGCTGGTCGGCGCGCTCTTCGCGTTTGGCGTGGGAAGTTTGATCGATCGCCGTGGATCGCGGATCGTGTTGACGGCCGTCGCCCTCGCGCTAGGCATCGTCGTGCTGGTAATGAGTCAAGTGACCGCGGCGACGGCGCTCTTGGTGTTCGTCACCCTCACGCGCGGACTGGGGCAGACGGCATTATCGATCGTGAGCCTCGCGATGGTCGGCAAGTGGTTCCGTCGACGACTGACGTGGGCGATGGGCACCTATGCCTTGGCGATGAGCGTCGGTTTCATGATCGCGTTTCCCATCATCGGTGCGGTCGTGCTCTCGAGCGGTTGGCGTGTGGCCTGGGCAGCAATCGGCGTCGCGTTGATTGTTGTCCTGGCGCCAATCTCGTGGTTGCTCGTGCGATCGACCCCGGAGAGCATCGGCGAGGAGATGGACGGCGACCGGTTGGATGATCGGCCGATCGCAACAGCGACGAGAGATTGGACGTTGGCGGAAGCGCTGGCCTCGCCGGCATTCTGGATCTTCGCGCTGGCCAGCTCGTTGTACGGGCTGGTGGCATCTGGCGTCGGCTTGTTCAACGAGTCGATTCTCGCGGAGCGCGGGTTTACGCCGGACGTGTATCACAACGCATTGGCGATCACCGCAATCACCGGGCTGGGAGGCAATTTCGTCGCCGGCGCCTGGGCAGAGCGTGGATCGGTGCGGAGCGTGCTCGTGGTCGCAATGATGGTGTTGGGAGCTGCGCTCGCGGCGCTGCCGCATGTGACGACGAACGCGCATGTCGTGATGCAGGCGGTCGCGATGGGGGTGGCGGGCGGGTTCGTGATGGTCGTGTTCTTCAGTTTTTGGGGTCGCGCGTACGGTCACGCGCATCTCGGTCGCATCCAGGGCGCGGCGCAGGTCATGACGGTGCTGGCGTCGGCGGTCGGCCCCGTGCTGCTCGCGTGGTGCGTCGAGGTCACGGGCTCGTATGCGGCTGCGTTCTACGCGCTCGCCGCTGTGGTCGTCGTCCTCGGGGCGTCCGCCCTGGTCACGCGACTGCCTGCATAAAGGGGCCTGTCCCCTTTTATGCGCCCTGACAAATTTTGGCTTGCATAAAAGGGGACAGGCCCCTTTCGCTGCGGAATTTGCGAACGTTCGGCAGAAATTACGGGCGGTGAGACCCGAAGCTGGCGACGGCCGCCGAATCCTCGTCGAAAGACTCGAAGATCTCGTTGAGCTGTGTGACGAGCAGCAACTCGCTAATGCGACGAGGGACCTGCGAGAGCTTGAGCGTGCCATTCACGCGCGCGACGCGTACGTAACACGACACGAGCTCGCCGACACACGAACTGTCGACAAACGTCAGCTGACCGAGACTGAGCACGAACTTTCGCGCGCCTTCCTGCACCAGCGTGGTCACCTGCCGCTTCAACGGGCTCGGCTGGTCGAGCATGGTGATGGTCCCGCTGATCGCGATTACGGTGACGTCGCCAGCCTTGCGCACCGCGAGTTGCATGCCTCACACCGTCGCAACGGTCTTGTCGACCAACCGAAGAAATGCCTCAATGGTCTTCTCGAGATACGGCCCCGGCGTGTCCTCTTCCTTGCAGTGTGACAAGCCGTTGGTCGAAAAAGCGAACATCATGACCACCGGCATGTGGGGCACCATCTCCGCGGCATCGTGCAATGGCCCCGACGGCAAGCGGGGCGCGTCACCAGTGACCTCTCGGACTGCCTCCGCGCAGAGCTCGATGAGTCGATCATCGAACCGACGGGGTTCGATGCGCCACACTCGCCGCCACTCGACGTGAACGTTGTTCTCGGATGCCGCGACCCAAGCGGCAGCACGAGCTTCGGCGAGCATTTGGGCAAGAACGTCGGGGTCGAGTGAGCGCTGATCGAGTGAGATCTCACACACCCCAGGCACCGCCGTCACGATGCCTGGCTCGACCTTGACCGTTCCGACCGTGCAGACCACTCTCGCATCGGGCTTTGAATGTTTCTTGGCAATCTCGCGGAACGCCATCGCACTCTGCGCCGCCGCGAGAAACGCATCGCGTCGCATCGGGATAGGCGTCGATCCCGAATGCGCCGCCTGACCAACGAATCGCAGCATGTGACGCTCGACCCCGAACGTGCCGACCACAACGCCAGTCGGCTTGTTCATCGACTCGAGGACCGGGCCCTGCTCGATGTGCAACTCCAGGTACGCGCGCGCGTCGATCGCCTCGAGCGACTGCTGGGCCGCACCCACCCGATCGAGATCGACGCCGTTTTCACGCAGGGCATCGACCAGGCGCACGCCCTGTTTGTCCACGAGGTCCCGGACTTCGCTGGGGTCCAGGCTCCCACTCGCCGCCGACGAGCCAAAGAGGCTTCGCCCAAACCGCGCACCCTCCTCGTCGGCCCAGTCAACGAGCTTGAGCGTGACTCGCGGTGTGGCACCCTTGAATCGTCGGAGCGCCTCGAACCCCGTCAGCACGCCCAGCGTACCGTCCAGCCAGCCGCCGTTCGGAACGGAATCAAGATGCCCTCCGATGATGACTGTTCGATCCGACTCACCAGGGAGGGTCACCCAGCTGTTGCCAGCGGCGTCCACAGTCGGCTCCAGGCCGATCAGCGCAAGCTGGGCACGCATCCACTCGCGCGCGTCACGCCATACCGGCCCCCAAGCCACGCGCTGAGCGCCGTCAGCAGTGCTGGTCCTCGCGGCCAGCTCACGAAGATTCGTGATGACATCCCGGACGCTCATGCGAGGGCATCGTAACTCACGAGTGTGCGAGATAGCGAGGAAGGGATCAGTTTTCAGTTGCCAGTTGCCAGTTCAAAGGGCTTCGGTTGCTTCCGCTTTCCGCTTGGGCGCTCAAGTGACCGGAGCTTTGAACTGGAAACTGGTAACCGAAAACGGGCGGGTCTTCATTGAACCGCCACCAGGCTACTGACCGTACGCCAGTACCAGATCCCGTCGACGAGTGCTGGGGACGCGAGCGTGCGCTCACCGAGGCTATTGGTGTGCAGCAGGTTGAACTCCCGGCCTGCCTTCACAACAAACGTCTCACCATCGTCATTGGTGAAAAACACTTCGCCGTTGACTACGACAGGGGACGCCGAAAATCCTTCGCGCTGGGCGACGCCGAGTCGCCCTTGATACACGAGCGTACCGGTCTTCGCTTCGTACACGGTCAGAATGCTCTGCATGTCGTTGATCAAATAAAGCAACCCGTTGTGCACGACCCCTGACGGAACGAATGGCGATCCCTTCGGCGTACTCCAGGCGACGTGCGTGGCGGTGACATCACCGCTGCCGCCCGGGCGAATCGCATAGGTTGGACCTGCTCGACCAGACGATGCAAACACCAGCCCCTCGCCGACAACCGGCGTCGGAATGACCTCAAACGTCATGCCGCGAACCGTCCACAGTTCGCGACCTGTCTGGGGATCGTACGCCGCGACTCGGCGCTGGCTGTTGATCACCAGTTCGTCACGCTCACCCGAGTTGATGACGACCGGCGTGCCCCAGCCAACGGTTTCCGATCTCGGCGTCTCCCACAACGTCTTGCCGGTCTTGGCGTCAAAGGCGGCGACAAACGCGCGCTGCGCGGAAGAGCCTTCGTGGTCCTGATACAGGAAGATGCGGTCCTTGTAGAGCACCGGCGAGCCGGCTGGTCCGTGATAGTTGTCGATGACACCAAACTTGCGATGCCAGACGATCTTGCCGTCCGTATTGAAGGCCACCAGGCCGTGCCGGCCAAAGGACGCATAAATCATTTGCCCGTCGGTCACCGGGGTTGCCGATGCGTGACCGTTCTTCTGGTGGACGTGCTCGACGCTCTCTTGCGGAACAAACGTCTCCCAGAGCTTGCGGCCATCTGCACGGGTGTACGCCATGAGCGACAGCTTGCTGCCGCCTTCCTGCGCAGTCGTCACGTAAATCCGATCAGCCCACACAATTGGCGAAGAGTTGCCGGCTCCCGGAATCGGCACGCGCCACTTGATGTTGGTCGTCGGTGACCATGTGTTGGCGTACTTCCCCGGCGCGACGAATCCCTGCCCGGACGGCCCACGCCATCGCGACCAGAACCGGGCGCCTTCGCCGATCACTTCGACCATACGGACGTCGCCAGCACGAGACATGACGGAGCCGGACGCAGTAATCAGGAGGGTCGCAATCAACGCGGTCTTGCGCATAGCGAGATCCTAAGCTGATTGTGGCGGCCGGCAATAGTCGCCGCATATCATGATGAGATGCTTACTGCTCGGGTGGTTGCCGTTTTGAGTCTGGCTCTCGTCGGCTGGTCACAATCCGCCCCCCTCGGCAAGCCACAGGCCCCGCGAATTTCGCAAATCACCCCCGCCGGGGCCCGGCGTCCAGCGGAAGTATCAGTCGCCATCAACCCGACAAATTCGGATCACATGATTGCGGTGTTGCTGCAGGCGGGCGAGCCCGGCGGTCCGCGAGTCACCAACCACGCCTATGCCTCGTTCGACGGCGGGCACACGTGGAAGGCGACGGCCGTACCTAATCCGGACGGACGCGTCCAGGGAGACGACGCGATTGTCTTTGGGCGAGATGGCACGGCCTATCACGCCTACATCGCGTTCGACGGCATACGCGTCGATCGCCCGGAACGTGCCTGGAGCGGCATCTTCGTACGGTCGACCCGCGACGGCCTGGCGTGGACTCCTGGTGTCGCCGTGATCGACCACATCAACACCGCGGTGCCGTTCGAAGACAAGCCGTGGCTTGGCGTCGATCGTGCCGCGGCCTCGCCTCATCGTGGCAACGTCTACGTCGCTTGGACGCGCTTCGACGTGTACGGCAGCACCAACCCGTCACACCGCTCTCACATCATGCTTTCGCGATCGCGGGATGGCGGCCGCACCTTTTCGACGGCGATCGAGATCTCCGACGACACTGGCGACGCGCTCGATAGCGACAACACCGTCGAGGGTGCAGTGCCCGTGAGCGGTCCGAACGGCGACGTGCTAGTCGCGTGGGCCGGCCCGAAGGGCATCGCGTTCGATCGATCGACTGACGGCGGATGGAGCTTCGGGAAGGACGTGGTCGTGAGCGCAACCCAGGGGGGATGGGACCTTCCCGTGCCGGGGCTCGCGCGTCACAACGGGATGCCAGTGACGTCGGTCGATTTAAGCGAGGGCGCACGCAAAGGGACGGTCTACGTGAATTGGATTGACGAACGGAACGGCGACCTCGATGTGTTCGTCGCCTCGTCGACCGATAGCGGCCGCACGTGGTCGACGCCAGTTCGCGTGAACGACGATGCCAAAGGGGCGGCGCAAATGTTCACCTGGATGACGGTTGATCCGGTGGATGGTGCGGTCAACCTCGTGTTCCACGATCGCCGCGGCCAGAGCGGGACGATGACGGGTGTCACCCTGGCGCGCAGCATCGACGGCGGCAAGACGTTCGTCAACTATCCACTGACGGTCAGTGCTTTTGAGTGTTGCGACAAGAGCGCCTTCTTCGGCGACTACAATGGCATCGACGCGTACGGCGGTCGGATCGCCGCGGCATTTCCAGTGCTATCGCCGTCGGCGACCGGCAGTAGGACGCAGTCGGTCCTCGCCGCAGTCGCGGATTTTCGTCCAGGTACGCAGGAGCTTCGGTGAGTTGCTCACTCTTTCAAAAGGAGACAGTCCCCTTTTTTGCGGCGGCGCTGATGGCGACGATCGTGTCAGTGTCGGCCCCACAGGCCCCGGCCGCGCAGGCGCCGACGGGCAGTCCCGAGCGTGAGTTTCTATCCCGGATCCGGCGTCTCACCGTCGAAGGCCGTCGCGCAGGCGAGGGGTATTGGTCACCGGACGGCAAGCGTCTCGTCTTTCAAAGTGAGCGCGAGCCCGGCAATCCGTTCTACCAGATCTACATCGTCGATTTGACGACCGGCCAGACGACCCGCGTGTCGCCGGGACTCGGCAAGACGACCTGCGCTTTCTTCAGACCTGGGAGCGACGAGATTCTGTTCGCCTCCACCCACCACGATCCAAAATCGAAGCAGTTTCAGGACGACGAGCTCGCGTTTCGGGCGTCCGGCAAGGAACGTCGCTATGCGTGGGACTACGATCCCGAGATGGAGATCTACGTCATCGCTGAGAAGACCAAGGCGATCACGCGGCTGACCAGCGCACGCGGCTACGATGCGGAGGCCAGCTACTCGCCCGATGGGCAGTGGATTGCGTTCTCGTCGATGCGAGATGCGTACAATCGCCCGCTCGGCGAGGCGGAAAAGAAACAGCTCGACGTCGATCCGAGCTTTTTCGGCGAGATCTACATCATGCGTGCGGACGGCTCCGGGCAGCGCCGCCTCACAACCGTCAACGGCTACGACGGCGGTCCCTTCTTTTCACCCGACGGCAAACGCCTCGTCTGGCGCCGCTTCGATGAGCAAGGGCTGATCGCCGATGTGTGGACGATGAACCTCGACGGCAGCGACCAACGCCAGGTGACGCGGTTCGGATCAATGAGCTGGGCGCCGTACATTCACCCCTCGGGCGAGTATCTCCTGTTCGCCTCCAACAAGCTGGGATTCGAGAACTTCGAGGTATTCATGGTGGACATCGCCGGCGTCAAGGAACCGGTTCGCGTCACGCACAGCGATGGCTTCGACGGTCTTCCCGTGCCTTCTCCGGATGGAACACAGATCGCGTGGACGTCGAGCCGCGGTGGCGGACGCGAAGGTCAGATCTTTCTCGCCCAGTGGAACCACGAGGGGGCGCGCGCGGCGCTGGCCCGCGCACCACAGCGAAAATAGTGGCCGCACTTGAGTTCGTAGGGGAACCTCGATCATGAGCCCATCCATTCTGAGGAGCATCGGCGGCGCGGCGTTCACCGTTGGCCTGCTACTTGGGCCCGCGCTGCCATCGCAGTCGCAGACGGCCACCCCCGCGCCGTCGAAGACGCGCACGCACGTTCAGACGCTCGCGTCCGACCAGCTCGAAGGGCGCCTGGCTGGATCCGACGGCGAAAGGCGAGCCGCCGACTACATCGCCCGCGAGCTGACGCGCATCGGCGCCAAGCCTCTCCCGGGACTGGCGAGCGTCTTCCACACCTTCGAGTTCACCGCGGGTACGAAGGATGGTGGATTGTCGATATCCGTCGCCACTCCGGGCGCCGTGCCGCAGTCCTTCAACACGACCGAGCACGTACAGGCGTTGTCGTTCTCGGACAACGGCGAAGTCGGCGGATCGGTCGTCTTCGCGGGCTATGGACTCGTCGTTCCCGACAGTCAGAACTTCGGCTACGACAGCTACCTCGGTCTCGACGTCAAGGACAAGGTTGTCCTCGTCTTCCGCTACTTTCCAGAGGATGCGGATCAGAAGACGCGTGCGATTCTCTCGCGCTATTCGGACCTGCGCTTCAAGGCGATGGCAGCGCGACAGAGAGGCGCCAAGGCGCTGATCGTCGTGACGGGCCCGCGCTCACCAAACGCTGGCACAACCATTCCAATGACGTTCGACACCGCGCTTGCCGGATCGGGCATCGTCGCCGCCAGCGTCGGCAAAGATGCCGCGCAGGCCATCTTCGCCGCCATCCGGCAAGAGTCTCGAAGCCGTCCAGAAGGAGATGGACTCGGGCAATCCCCACGTCGCGGGTTTTGCGGTTCCTGACCTCACGGTGACAGTGAAGGCTGCCGTCGTCCGCCAGACGCAGACCGGCCGCAACGTGGTGGCGTACTTGCCTGCCTCGGCGGCCACCAACGGCGTCGAACGTCCGTGGGTGGCGCTCGGCGCGCATTACGATCACCTCGGTCGCGGTGGTCACGGCAGCTCGCTCGCCGGTAAGGAAGACACCGGGCGTATTCACTACGGCGCCGACGACAACGCGTCGGGCACGGCGGCTGTCCTCGCGATCGCAGAAGCGCTCGCGACGACGCCTCGCCGGCGTCACATCCTTCTCGGCTTCTGGTCGGCCGAGGAGATCGGCCTGATCGGGTCGAATGCGTTCGTGAACAAGCCGCCGGTTCCGCCGGCCGAGCTTGCCGCATACCTCAACTTCGACATGGTCGGACGGATGGTGGACAACAAGCTCACGGTGCAAGCGACCGGAACGAGTCCCGTCTGGGCGCGCATCCTCGAGCAGGCCAACGTTGCGGCCGGCTTCGAGCTTGTCCTGCAGCCGGATCCGTATCAACCGACCGACGTGGCGAGCTTCAACCAAGCCGGTGTTCCGTCTTTGAGCTTCTTCACCAGCACGCACACCGACTATCACCGGCCCGGTGACACCGCTGACAAGATCAACTACGAGGACCTCGATCGGGTTGCGGAGTTCGCGACTGCGATCGTCAAACGGATTGGCGACGAATCGGAGGCTCCTGATTTCACCAAGGTCGACCAGCAGACAAACACCGCTGGACGCGCCGGAGTTCGCGTGTTCACCGGCACTATTCCCGACTATGCCACCAACGTCAAAGGTCTGCTGCTCGGCGGCGTCGTTGGAGGCGGACCGGCCGAAAAGGCCGGCTTACAGAAGGGCGACGTCATCGTCGAGATCGCAGGCCAGACAATCGCCAACATCTACGACTACACCTATGCGCTGGAACTGCTGAAGGTGGGCGAGCCGGTCAAGATCGCGTTCATGCGCGACGGAAAGCGGCTCGAAACCCAACTGGTCCCGGGCGCCCGTAAATAAGGTGGACGGCCGCCCGGCGGCCGTCGATAATCTCTGCCGTCCCCCGTCTTTGTTGTCAGACGTTGTTTATTGCCCAAGAGGACTTTCACATGCGCTCACTCATCATCGGCACGTTGGTCGCATTGGCATTCGTCACGGTCACTCCGCGCGCCCAATCTGACTTGACCGGCACCTGGGCGGTGTCATTCACCACGCCGCAAGGCAATATGGACGCCACAGCGACGTTCAAACAGGATGGTGACGCCCTGAGCGGCACCGTGAGCGGACCTCAAGGCGAAGTCCCACTCAAAGGCACCGTGAAAGGCAAGACGTTCACCTTCACCATCGACGTTCAGAGCCCGAACGGTCAGCTGGTGATCAAACTCGATGGGGAACAGGACGGTGATTCCATCAAGGGCACCTTCGACTTCGGTCAGGGGACGGGCGATTGGGTGGGGAAACGGAGTAAGTGAAGTAGTTAGTTACAAGTTACAAGTTACAAGTTCAAAGTTGAGTCCTATGCGCACACTTCTGACTTGTGTCGTGGCCACGTTGCTGCTGGCGGCACCATCGGCGAGGCAGGTCAACGTTGCGGGCGACTGGGCGCTGACCTTCAACGGACCGCAGGGGCCGATTGAAGCGGCGGCGAAGTTCACGCAGGAGGGCGAGACCGTGGGCGGCACGATCGATGGTCCCCAGGGCGCGATTGACGTGAGCGGTACGCTGAAGGAGGCGAAACTCGCGATCGCGATGACGGTCGACGCCGGCGGCCAAACGATCACGGTCTATATGCTCGGCGATGTCGACGGGGACACGATGAAAGGCACCTGGAACTTCGGCCAGGGGTCGAGCGAGTGGGAGGGGAAGAGGAAGAAGTGACGGGAACGGGAACTGTCTAGTTACAAGTTACAAGTTCAAAGTGGCGTAATGCGCTTAGCCGCGCGCTCTCGTTCCATTCGGCGTTTCGTGTTAATCACGATCGTCGCGAATATTGCCGCCAGCTGTCGTGCCTCATCCGGCAACTTGCCTAGTCCTTCATGATTGGCGAGCTGGCAGGCAACGATGAATCGGAGCCAGCACCTGGCCTCCTTCATTTCCCTTGTCGCCAGCTTCATCTTGAACACGAAGTCAGCGTCGCTCGACGCTTCGTCTGCCTCCTCCAGATTCGCAGACGCTGATGGCGCTGCTCTGACGAGCTGATTCCAAATCACACGGCTGGGTGCGTCCGGTAAGCGTCTCGGACAGCAAGCGAGTACCCGCTGCGCAAATGTGAAGGTGCGTTGTTGGAGGGCCAACGTTCGCTGACGTTGAGGCGATGGAACCTGCATGCTCGTTGTTGCAGCAACAACGAGCTGCGTGACTTATGGCCGGTTTCGGGAGTGGCTGCTCAGCGACGCCGCAGGTTTCTCAGTACGAGGCTACCCGCGGGATTGCAGTTTCTGCGCACCCGTTTGTAACTTGTGACTTGTAACTTGTAACTGTCAGTTGTCAGTGTCAGTTATTAGTTGTCAGTTATGCGCCGGCTCAGTACGCCGCGAGCAACCGCGCCGCCTTCTCGATCTCCCTCTCCCCCACCAGATAAAACTCCTCCAGAGGCGGCGAGTACGGGACGGGCGTGTCGAGCGCGCCGAGGATACGAATCGGGGCGTCGAGCGACTCGAAGGCTTCTTCCTGGATGATGGCGGCGATGCTTTCGCCAATGCTGCCGGTGCGCGAGTCTTCGTGCACGATCAACACCTTGTTGCAGTGGCGTGCGAGCGCCAGGAGGGCCGACTTGTCGAGTGGTGACAACGTTCGCAGATCGAGGACCGCGGCATGGATACCATCACCTGCAAGTCTCTCCGCCACCCGCACGCAATCGTGCACGTAGGCACCGTACGAGATCATCGCAAGGTCGGAGCCGGCACGTCGGAGCGCGGCTTTGCCGATGGCGATGGGAGCAGGCGCGTCGCTGGGCAGCACTTGCTTGATCGACGGGTCGCGATAGAGCGCGATGTGCTCGTAATAGATCACGGGATCGGGATCGGCAACCGCCGACGCCATCAGTGCACGGGCATCGGCCGGCGTCGATGGGACGACGATCTTCAGACCGGGCGTGCGATAGAACCACGCTTCGGTGTTCTGACTGTGATAGGGCCCCGCAAACCGCCGCCCACCCCACGGCATGCGCACGACCATCGGCACGTCGCCGCCCCAGCGGTAGCGAATCTTGGCGGCGTTGTTGACCAACTGATTGAATCCCGTGGCGACGAAGTCGTTGAACTGCATTTCGCCGATGGGCCGCTGGCCGGCCAGCGCGGCCCCGACGCAGACCCCCAGGACAGCGCCCTCCGCGAGTGGCGAGTTGAGAATGCGGTCGCCAAACTCCTTCAGCAAGGGGCGGAGCAACAGAAAGGCGTTGCCATATTGACCGCCGACATCCTGACCGTAGACGAAGACGCGCGAATCGGCGCGGAGCGCGTCGCCGACACCAAGCATCACGGCTTCGAGAAGCGTGCTCCCCTTCTTGTCGAAGGACGGCCCGAGCTCGATGTCCGGCAGCGCCGCCTCGTCCGGTTGCTTGGTGCGCCACGCCGGGTCGAGGACCTCAATCCGCTTTCGTGGGGTTTCGTCCTTGAACACGCCGATGCCCGCCTCGTGCGGCTCTGGCCAGGGCGCTGTCACGACCGCCTGGGCCTGGCGTCCAACGATGTCCTCGGCCCAGCGCTTGAGGTCGTCGAGGGCGCCGCGCTTGATGATCCCTTCCGCTTCGAGCGTCCCGGCGTACCGCGCGATCGGATCGCGCTTGGACCAGAACTCGTACTGCTCGGGGTTTGCGTATCCGGTGTCGTGTAACTGCGGATAGTCCCAGGAGGGCGGTGACTCCTTGCCGTGATAGAGCATGTCGTCGTGATGCGCGTGTCCGCACATGCGCATGGCAATGAGCTCGAGCAACGCCGGACCAGCGCCGGCACGCGCGCGGTCGGCTGCCCACGTGAATGCCGCAGCCACGGCTTCCGGATCGGTTCCGTCAACAGTGATGCCTGGGATGCCGTATCCGGCAGCTTTCTCAGCGAAGACACGCGTCGCGGAGTTCTCCGGAACCGGCGTTGAGAGCGCGGTCTGATTGTTTTGCAGGCAGAACACGGCGGGTAACTTGCGCACGGCGCACAAATTGATGGCCTCGTGCCATTCGCCGAGCGACGAGCCCCCCTCGCCGATGAAGGAGAACGCCACGCGGCCCGAGTTCTCGAGCCGGAAGCCGAGAGCGAGGCCGGCGATGCTGAGCGATCCGATCGCCAACGGCGCGGCCGCCGGGAGCACACCCCACGACCAATCACCGGTGTGGAGGTCCTTGCCAAACATCGGCGGACCGGCCTTGCCCATCTGTGCGCTCAGCACCTGTCGCACCGCTTCGTCGTCGCTCCGCATCGCGAGCGTCATGCCGAGGTCGCGAATGACCGGCGCGAGGACGTCACCGTTCCACGTGCCATCAAGCTTCTGAAATCGTGGACCTCTTCGGAGACGAATGCCGCCAGCGTAGATGGCTTCCTGGCCGAGCGATCGGAAACCCTTGCCTTGAAACGCACGCTCGCCCCATCGCACTTCGCCGCCCATGAACAGCTGTTTGAGGCGGTTGTCCACGGCCCGTGTCAGGACCATGCCGCGCAGGATCTCCTGACGTTCGTCGGCAGTCAGCGAGGCGCGAATGGCTTCGCGGGCGAGAAACCCATCGCACGTCTCGACGATCTCCGCGCGCGCCTGCTCGAGACGCTTGACGGCGGTGACGCCGGGAGTGGTTTCGTCGATGCCTTCAGGCGCGACGAGAATCTGATAGAGCCGGCGCGCAAGCTCGCGGCGGAAAGGCGCCCGCATGGCCTCGATCGCCGCTGCACCCTCATCCTTGCTGCCTCGTCGCGACGTCTCCAACGCGTCGATTGCCACCGGCAGCGCCAGCGGATGACGCTCGGCGACGAAGGCCGCAAACCGGCTGGCCAGCCCCGTTAAACGAGAGACATCTGTCGGTGCGCGCACGTCCCGATTGTAATTCAGCGATTGAGGCGGCAGTCCCGACACCAGGTTACGGAATCGCGAGTCGCGCCACATGGACCACCGAGTCGGCACCGGTTCCGTGTGTCCAGGCGGTCGCCACGCCCTGATCGGTCATTGCCATCACCGGATAGGCGCTGGCGGTTGCTCCTCCAATTGACACGATCGCTCCGGCGGCCAACGTCCCGTCTAGCGTGACGCGCAATGATCGTGCGGCCACCCGACGCACACCGTCGACGACCTCGTCCCACGCCGCAAGCAGACGCCCGTCGGAGCCCAGCACAATCTGCGGGTGAGACGGCTTCGGGCTGCCCAACGTCGCGATTCGTTGACGTGGCGTAAAGGTGCGACCATCACGCGTTGATGCATAGAACAAGGCGCCTTGCGGGGTCTCGCCACCGATCACTGTCGGCCACACGAGGTGAACGATGCCATCCCCGATGGCCATGCTCGGGCCATCATCCGGGCATCCGGCAAGCTGCCAATTGTCTTCGCTGACCCGACTCGGAGTGGAAAACGTTCGGCCACCGTCCCGCGATGCCGCAAACGCAATGTCGCGGATGTTGCCTTTGTACACATGGCGCCAGGCCGCGAACAGTGAGCCGTCGGTCCCCGCCGCGAAAGCCACCTTGCAGCAGTAACACACACTCTTTGCCAATTCGCGTTCGCCGGTGCCGGTCGAGTAATAGAGGCTGGAGAATTGCGCCATGTCCGCGCCGTCACCGTGATGGTCGTGCGCCATCTTCGGCCGGGCGGCAAGACCTCGATGATCGAGCCACAGGATGTGCGGCGTGCCACCTTCGTCGATGGCCAGCGCATGCCACCCGCGATCGCCGGCGGCGCCCACGGCGTTCAAGGAACGCTCGTTGATGAATGTCCGTCCACCATCGATTGACCGCGCACTTCGGATCTCGGTGGTCGCTTCTTTCGAGCCCCAGACGACGGTGATCGAAGGTTCGGGACTGCCAGGTTGCACCCGCGACAGCGCCACCCGTGGCGGCAACTCGCCACCAAGCCGAGCGGTCCCCGGTCGAGAGTTGACCCGCGCGGGGCTGCCAAATGTGTCGGCGCTGTCACGACTCACCGCAAGGTAGACATCGGTTCCGCCCGCCGCGGCGGTTGCGCCCCACGCGACCGCTACGAAGGACCCCCGCGCGGCGACCCACGGCGTCGCGTTGGCGCGCCCCTCGATGGCCAGTTGCACGGTCCCTTGATTGGGTTGCCTGGCGATGAGGCTTCCGCCGAAGGCCATTGCGAGCAGCATCACGATCGAGGGCGTGCATTTCATGTCGACTCGCTCCAAAAACGTCCTTCGTGTGCTTCGTGACCTTCGGGTTGCATTGTCATCTCCGCTCACTGAATTGCGTCAAAACCGCAGCCGTAACCCGAGCTGCAGCTGCCGCGGATCCGCCGCCGCCGTCGCCAATCCAAACGTCGGCAACGGCGTCAGGCCCTGTCCAAACGTGTTGTTCGGAAACAGCAGATTGGTTTGATTCAGCAGGTTGAACGCGTCGAGGCTCGCTTCGACGGACGCACCCGCGATGCGGAAGCGATAGCCCAGCCGCAGATCCAACGACTGATAGTCGAACCCCACGCCCGTGTTGCGCCCGACACCGACTGGTCGATCGTTCACGTTGGTATCGTTGTTTCGATCACCGCCCGTGACGATATTGAATGGCTGCGGTGAGCCGTAGGTGTAAAGCCAGGCCAGTTGGAAACCGCGGAGCACAACGACTCGTGACTCCACTGGCCCTTCGATCGCGCCGCTCAGCACGAGCCGGTGTCGCTGATCGTTGTCCGATAACCCCCAATCGGCGTGAATGTCGAAGTTGTCCTGCGGCGAGCTGAAAAACGCGTTGCCTGCGTCGTCGAGTGACTTGCTGAACGTGTAGGAGATGCGCGCGTGACCCCAAATCGTCAGCGGCACACGTCCGGATGCCGTTAGACCGTCGAACTGCGAGCGACCGAGGCTGCCGTATCGACTGATGTTCGCGAAGTTCGGGTCAGGCCGCCCGAGGTTGGGAATTCCAAGGGCTGCCGCCTGAGCGGCCGTGAGCGTCGGCACGTTGACGTTGCGCGACATGATGATCTTCGAGGCGCGAAGCCCCTGGTAGGCGACCGTGACGGATGCGCCTCGCGCGAGCTCGCGCTCGACTTGCACGCTGCCCTGCCAGCTTTGAGCATTCTCGATGTCCGGATCGATCGTGGTCGTCGCGGTCACGATGTCGGCGGGAAACGATGGCAGCACGTTCGGGAAGACCGGCGCTCCGCCTTGACCGAATGACAAGACCGCCACCCGATACTTCGACCCATCACGCTGCAGCGCGTTCGATACGGCTCGTAGCGGAATCCGGTCATAGAAATGCCCGAACGCAGCGCGCACGACGGTTCGCCGGTTGCCGGGCGCCCACGCCACACCGAGTCGCGGCGACACGTTGTTCCAATCCGTCTGCACCGGATCCTCGATGCCCTGAATGTCGTAGCGCAGGCCGGCGCTGATCGTCAGACTGTCGGCCGCCCGCCACTCGTCCTGCACGAACAGCGCGAGGTTGGGGTTGTCCTGCTCCTGTCCCTCCTCGCCGAATGCCTGCTGGAACTGGGTGTAGATGCCCTGTCGGAAATTTGCGAGGGAGGAGGAGAACGAGTACGTGCCTGGCAACGCGCCGGGGAAACCGATGAGAGCTTGTTGTAGAGGAGATCGACGCCGCCTTTCAACAGGTGTGCCCCTCGCTGAATCGTCAGGGTGTCGTTGATCTGATACACGTCGAGGTCGCGAACGACGGGCGAGCTAGTCGATGCACCGAAGTTGGCGACGCCCGAAATGCTCACGGCCGGCCCAACCAGATCGTTGCCCGGCGCGTCGAGCTGACTGCGCCAGAACTGGCCGCGAATCTCGTTGACCACTCCCGACGGAGTCGTCACGACGCTGGCGAACGCGACGCTCTGGTCCCGGTTCTCGAGTGACGTACCCCGGCTGCTGTCATTGAGACCGCCGACGCTGCGCGCGTTTTCGCTGGAGATGTCATACAGGCTGTATCGTCCCGTGACGAGGTGGCCCGCCGATAGCTGTGCATCCACTCGACCGAACAGATTCGTGGTGTCGTAGCCGGTCGTGAACGCGCCGGTGGTGATGCGCGGTCCGCCGTAGCCAACTCCATCCAGTACTTGATTGACAGCGGAGACGTTCGTATCCGAGATCGATATGTACGCCGTGCGCTCGTTCAGCGTCTGCTCGGCGTTCAGAAAGTAGAACGTCCGATCGCGCCTGATGGGCCCGCCGAGCGAGGCCCCGAACTGCTGCTGCGACAGTGGATCTCGGGACGTGGCGAAGGCGTTGCGCGCGTCGAAGCGTTCGTCGCGAAAGAAGCCATACGCGCTGCCGTTGAGCCGATTGGCGCCGCTCTGCGTGACGATGTTGAAGGCGCCGGAGGTGGAACGGCCGAACTCGGCGGAGGCGCCGTTGGTGATGACCTGGAACTCGCGAATCACCTCCTGGCTCAAATACGTCCCCGCCAGATCCGCCGCATCGTCGTTGCCCGACACGCCGTCGACCACAAACGTGTTGCCGATGTTGCGTTGACCCAGCACGGAGAGGCCAGTGCCTGGCACCGCGGACGTTTCGGCAAAGCGCTCGGTGTTGCGGATGTTCGTGCGATTGACGCCGGGCGCCAGCAACGCCAGATCCAGGTAGTTGCGACCGTTGAGGGGCAACGCTGAAATCTCGGTCGGCGAAACACGCTCGGCCACTTCCTGACGCGCGATGTCAACGCTCGACATCACGCCCGTGACCGACACCGATTCGGTGACGCCGGCGACGCTCAACACGATCGGCAGATCGATGGCCGTGCCAACGGCTAGCTCGATTTGC
Organism: uncultured Acidobacteriota bacterium; assembly: GCA_963802675.1. GTDB lineage: Bacteria > Acidobacteriota > Vicinamibacteria > Vicinamibacterales > UBA2999 > JACCSI01. The sequence goes on along the minus strand of CAWDJL010000006.1, from coordinate 223,315 downwards.
CGGGATACCGGAGCAAACCCGTCAAGCTTCACGTCAACGCGATACACGCCGACTTCGAGGAACGGAAACCGATAGACGCCGCGGTCATCGGACACCGCCTGCCGGCTCTGCGATCGCGCGAGATGGGTTGCAACGACGGACGCGCCTGGCACGGGCGCCCCACTCGAATCCAGGACCCGACCCGCCAGGGCCGCGGACGTTGCCACCGCTTGCGCCTTCGCGATCGAGGCACACCAACGAGCAATCCAACGAGAACGAATGCGCTGACGAGGACGCGACAGCGCCTCGTCTCAACGAAGAACGACATGATCCAGCTCCTTCGGGCACGAGAGCCCGGACACGGGACGTCACAGCCGGCATCGAGCCAGGCTGAAGGAGCTACGTGCGAGGTGGTGGCGAATCGGGCGGACGAACGAGCGCGATGGGCTGCTCAGACAGCGGGAGAACGTTCAGGACCAACTGTGGCACTGCCACCGCAGTACTGGACGTTTCTGGGATACCGGCAATTCCGAGCAGGGCGGCGAGAATGTGCTGCTCGATGTCGCAGCACGATTCCATCACCGGAGTGCCGACCGGCAGCGGCTTCTTCGCGGGCAGCGGACAGACGTGGCCGGGCCCGCCTTCCTTACAGCACGGCATCTCGCCCTTGGCAGCAGCCACCGAACCTTGAGGCTTGCAACAGGCTGCTGTCGCCGCAGCGAGCGTCACCCCAAGCTGACACGTCAGGGTCAGGGCCGCAAGCCAGACGAGGCGAGCGCGGAAGAAACGCATGGGTACCGCCACAGTGTAGCAAAAACTGCCGGATAACCTCGTCAGTCTGTCCGCGGCCAGCCCCACACGTCCTCGGAGCAAGGGCACTTGTCACGTGAGAGGCTCCTTCGGGCGTGCGGGGCGCCCCGTCGCGGCCACCCGCGCACGGGCTATCAACCCGTGTGTCTCAGCGCGGCTCGGCCTGCGTCGTCGTCGCGCCACGAACCGTCGGGTACTTGATCCCCAGCTGATCCAGATACGTCTTGTGCTTCGTCGGGTCGAAGTAGAACTTGCGCATTTCCGGCCGATAGCGGTCCATGATGGCCTTGTTCAAATGGATCGCCGGCTGGTCCTGCGGCCGGATGAGCGGCGTGTACTTCCGATCCTTTGACTGCACCTTGTCGAAGTACTCACGCGCCTGCGCGAGCACGTCAGGTCTCATCAGCAGATCGACGACCGTCATTGCCTGGACGCGCGCGCCGGCGACGGTTCCCTTGTGAGCAATCGGCGTCGCCATGGCGATGGCGTTGGCCCAGTTGTGTCCCGGACCGGCCTGGAAGTTGGCCGGGAAGCTCAAAGACACCGTGGGCAACGTCCACGAAATGTCGCCGATGTCGTCCGAGCCGCCGCCGCGCTTGTCCTCGTCTGGCTGTGATTCGCGGCCGCGCAGCTCGTTGATCTTGGTGGCAAGACCGTTCTCGGGTACGTTCAGTTCCTTCTGCGTGGCCTTGGCCAACTGCACATCGGCATCCGTCCACTGCGGTAGCCCTACGGCGGTGATGTTTTCGTACATGGTCTCGGCGAGCGTGCGGTTCATGTGCGACGGCCACGCCGAGCCCAGGACCTTGGACGACCACTTTGTATTCGTCATCAGCGACGCGCCTTCAGCCATCTTGTCGCCGATCTCCCACATGTTCTTGATCCCCTCATAGGTCGTCTCGCGGAAGTAATACCAGACGCTTGCGTTGCGCGGGACGACGTTCGGCTGGTCACCGCCGTTGGTGATGACGTAGTGCGATCGCTGCTGGAGGCGCAGATGTTCCCGTCGATAGTTCCAGCCGGCGTTCATCAGCTCGACGGCGTCCAGTGCCGACCGCCCGCGCCACGGGGCACCGGCGCTGTGCGCGGTCTCGCCGTCGAAGGTGTATTCCACCGACACGAGCCCGTTGCCGCCGCCATCACCCCATCCCGTGCTGAGGTTCGAGCCGACGTGGTTGTAGAGCACCGCGTCCACGTCCTTGAAGAGTCCGGCGCGCACGTAGTATGCCTTCGTCCCCAATTGCTCCTCGGCCACGCCGGGCCAGATCAGGATGGTGCCGGGAAGCTTCTCGCGCTCCATCACACGCTTGACCGCTATGGCCGCAAGCACGTTGAGCGGCGTGCCCGAATTGTGCCCTTCGCCATGCCCCGGCGCACCGTCGACGATCTGATCGCGATAGGCCACGCCGGGCTTTTGCGATGCCTGCGGGATGCCGTCGACGTCCGAGCCGAGCGCGATGACGGGCTTGCCTGACCCGTACTTGGCCACCCACGCGGTCGGGATGCCGGCGATGCCCGTCTCAATCGTGAAGCCGTTCTGCTTGAGGATGCCGGTGAGGTACTTCTGGGTTTCGAATTCCTGGAAACCCAGCTCACCGAAGCTGAAGACCATGTCGACCATCTGCTGCCCGAGGTCGAAGTTCGCGAGCACGTCCGCGCTGACGGTCTCTTTCAGTTTCATGACCCGCGCGTCGGGTTTCGCAACCGGCGTTGAGAGCGGCGTCAGCGTCGGCTCGGCACCCTGGCTCGGGCGCTGCGCCTCAGCCACGGCCATCATCAAGGCCATGAAGCCCGCCAATCCGATTACCCACCAGCTCCGTTTCGTCATCGCGCCCTCCACGGCGCGATTCTACAAGGTTCCAAGTTCCCAGTTCCAGAGTTCCAAGGTTCCAAAGTTCCAAGGTTCCAAAGGTCCGGACCGTAACCGTCGAACACTGGAACTTTGGAACCCTGGAACCTTGGAACCTTGGAACCTTGAATCCGTTAACATTCATTCCATGCTCTCCCGCTTCCTCACCCCACTCGCACTCATGGCCATTATCTCGACTCTACCGATCACCACGGCTGCGCAAGGCGACCTCGTCGCTCGCGCGCGAGGGCTGCACAAGCAAGTGCCGCTCATCGATGGCCACAACGACTATCCCTGGGCGCTGCGCGGGATCGATGTCGGTCGCGATTTCTCGAAGGCAGACATCACCGGGAGCGTGCCGGCGCTCATGACCGACATCCCGCGCCTCCGACAGGGTGGCGTCGGCGGGCAGTTCTGGTCGGTTTACGTGCCCTCATCCATGCAGGGCAAGGAGGCGGTGCGCGCGACCCTCGAACAAATCGACATTGTCCACCGCATGGTTCAACGGTGGCCCCAGGCGTTTGCGCAAGCGCGCACGGCATCGGAGGTCGAGCGCGTGTTCAAGAGCGGGCGGATCGCATCGATGATCGGCATGGAGGGCGGACATTCGATCGACAGTTCGCTGGCGACGCTGCGGATGCTGCATGCCCTTGGCGCCGGCTATATGACGCTCACCCACGGCCTCAACGTGCCATGGGCAGACGCCGCGACCGACAAGCCGGCGCTGGGCGGCCTTTCGCCGTTCGGCGAAGAGGTCGTGCGCGAGATGAACTGGCTGGGGATGCTCGTGGACCTCAGTCACGTGTCGCCGGACACGATGGCGGACGCGATTCGAGTCAGCGACGCGCCCGTCGTCTTCTCGCATTCGTCCGCCAAGGCACTGTGTGATGTTCCGCGCAACGTTCCCGACAACGTGCTGCAGATGTTGCCCAAGAACGGCGGCGTCGTGATGATCACGTTTGTCCCCGGGTTCATCTCGCAGGAGGTGGCGAATCACGGCACCAAGCAGCAGGCGGCGCAACAGTCGGCGCGCGCACAATTCCCCAACAACGACGCCTATGTCGCGACGGCGATGGAGCGATGGCGCGCGGAGAATCCCGAGCCGCGCGCCACGCTTTCGCAAGTCGCCGATCACATCGACCACGTGCGCAAGGTCGCCGGGATCGATCACATCGGCCTGGGCGGAGACTTCGATGGCATCAGCAGCGTGGTGCAGGGACTCGAGGACGTTTCCAAGTATCCCGACCTGACGGCGGAGCTGCTGCGGCGCGGCTACACCGACCAGGACCTCAAGAAGATTCTCGGTCAGAACATCCTGCGTGTGATGCGAGGCGCCGAGCAGGTCTCAGCCACGCTGCGCAAGAAGCGTGGCCCGTCCACGGCGACGATCGAACGCCTGGATCGCGTCCCGACGACGCAGTAACGGACGTACGGGCCTCAGAGACCCAGAGTCACAGAGACTCTCAAGAAACGCCGTTATACCTTCCTGACTTCTTGTTCTTTCTTCGCGGCCTTCGTGTCTTCGTAGCTACGTTTCTTCCTTAGCTCTCGTTTTCTCTGTGTCTCCGCGTCTCTGAGGCTATCGCGTAGTTAGTCCCCTCTCAACGCCAGCATCGGGTCCACCGTGGTCGCACGCCACGCCGGGCCGAGGCAGGCGATTGTGCCCGTGATCACAAACGCGACCGCGACCGTCGCGAACGTCAGCGGGTCGGCGGGTCTTGTTTGATACAGGTAACTCTCCAGCACCCGCGCCAGGCCCAAGGCGGCCGCAATCCCTGCGACCAGCCCGATGCCGACCAGCAACAACCCTTGCCGTACGACCATCGTCAAAACGCTGTTCTGACTCGCACCGAGCGCCATTCGCAAGCCGAACTCCTGCGTGCGCTGCGATACCGACTGCGCAATGACGCCCGTGATGCCGGTGAGCGTGACCAGGAGCGCGAGCGCCGCAAATACGGTGAGCAGCGTTGCCGTCAGCCTCGGTGTCGCCAGTGCTGTGTCGCGAATCTCGTCGAGCGTGCGGACGTTTTCAATCGGCAGATCGGGATCGATGCCGTGCACGGCGGCACGAATGATGGACGTTGCACCCGATGGGTCGCCTGTCATGCGAACCAGCGCGGTGCCAGCCAGGCCCTGAGATTGCCGCAGCGGGATGTAGGCCTGTGCCACCGAGTCCCGGTCGAGCCCGAATGTCTTGACGTCGGCCACGATACCGACGATGGTCGCCCAGGTTTGGCCGTTGGTGGCCGAGACCTCTGTGCCGATGGGGTCGCGGCCTTCCCACTCACGCCTGGCCAGCGTCTCATTGATGATCACGACCGGGGCCGCGTTCTCGTGATCGAGCTCCGTGAACCCGCGACCCCGACGAATCGGGATCCCGAGCGTGTCGAAGTACTTGGTGCTCGCGACACGCACGTCGGCTGCCGGCCGTGACTCAGGCGTGTCGTAGGTCTTCCCCTGGACTTGAAACCGAGTCTGGCCCGGCTGAAAACCTGCCAGCGGCACACCATTCGTGATCGCGGCCGACACGACACCCGGAGAGCTTTCCAGTCGTTCGAGCACTGACACGTAAAGCCGGCGCAGCGACTCTGGATCGGGATACTTGGTGAAGTTTCCGAAGATCTGCGCCGACATCACGCGGTCGCCTCGATAGCCGGGATCGACGTTCTGTAGCCGGTAAAAGCTCAGAAGCAGAAGGCCGGCGCCCACCAGCAACACGACCGAAACCGCGACCTGCGCCACGATCAGCGCGCTCTGAAGGCGACGACCGCCACCGGCGTCGCTGGTGCCCTTGCCGCCTGACTTCAGCGCGCCTGCCAAATCAACACGCGAGGCGAGAGCCGGGAACGTGCCGAACACGAGGCCGGTCACGACTGAGACGAGCACCGTGAAGAGCAGCACCCCTGGGTCGAGATTGATCTCACCCGTGCGAGCGGTGAATCGACCGATGAATCGCGTCAGCATGTCGACGGTCGACCAGGCGAACAGCAGCCCGATGATGCCTCCGGCCGCAGACAGCAACGTGCTCTCGGTCAACAACTGACGCACGAGACGCCAGCGTCCAGCGCCAAGCGCGCTGCGCATGGCCAACTCTCGATCGCGGCGCAGCATGCGCGCAAGCGTGAGGTTGGCAACGTTCGCACACGCCAGGAGGAGCACCAGGCCAGTCGTGCCGAGGAGAATCAGCAGCAGCTGACGCGCACCCGACGTCAGCTGCTCGAGGACATTCGCGGTTCGCGCCTGGAAACCGAGAGCCGGGCGATAGACCTGTGGAAAGTCCTGTGTCCAGCGCTGCGCGACCGTGGCGACCTCCGTCGCCGCGGTCTGCATGGAGGCATCGGGCTTGAGAAGGCCAAACACCTGCAGGGCGGGGAACAATCGACGGTTCGATTCGATGTTGGCCTCGGCCCCGGACCGAAACGGACAGGCCGACGTCGGCATGTAAACATCGACCTCGTTGGGATAATGCGGCACAGCCGGCAGCACTCCCACCACGGTGTGCGGTCGATCGTTCATCTCGAAGACCTGCCCGATGATGGTCTGATCGCCACCAAACTTCGTTTGCCAGTATGCGTGACCCAGGACGAGGACGGCCTCGGCGCCATGGTCATCGTCTGTCGCCACGAACGTGCGCCCGACCAGCGGCTTGATGCCGAGCACGTCGAAAAAGTTGGGTGAGACGACACCGGTCGCGACTCGATCCGGCTCGCCTCGACGCAGCAGATCGAAATTCATCTGGTGAAACTCGACCAGGCCATCAAAGCTGGCCAGCTGAGCGCGGTAGTCGTAAAGCTCCTTGATCGAGACATTGAAGTTCGGCTGAGTACCGGTTTGAACCGACTGCCGGATGAGCAGAAGCCGATCGCCGTTCTCGTAGGGCAGCGGCTTGAGCAGCACGCCGTTGATGACACTGAAGATGGCGGTGTTGGCGCCAATCCCCAAACCCAATGTCAGAACGGCCAGCATCGCGAAACCAGGATTCTTGAGCAACGTGCGCGCGCCGTAGCGCAGGTCGGCGACCAGCTCTTCGAACCATGTCACGCCGCGCGCGTCGCGCGCTTCTTCCGTGTGTTTGGTCATGGGTCCAAAATTCCTCAAGGCTTCGTCGCGAGCCTGCTGGGGCGATCTCCCTTGCCGAATCAGCTTCTGTGCTTCCATGTCGAGGTGAAAACGGACCTCGAAGTCGAGCTCTCGATCCATGCCCGCGCCATCGCGCACCGCACGACCTTTGTGCCGGATCCGCTTCCACATAGGCGAAGCCTCGCTATGCCTCGACCGACAGAATACGAGCCACGGCGCCTGCCATGCGCTCCCACTGTGCGGTCTCGTCCTTCAGCTGGCGTAAGCCGGTCTTGGTGAGCCGGTAAAACTTTGCCTGCCGGTTGTTCTCCGAGGCACCCCATTCAGCATCGATCCACCCTGCGGACTCGAGACGATGGAGTGCCGGATAGAGTGAGCCCTGATTGACCCGGAGCACGTCCTCTGAGATCTGCTGAATGCGCTGCGAAATGCCCCAACCGTGCATCGGGCCGATGGCGAGGGTTTTCAGGATCAACAGGTCCAATGTGCCCTGCAGGAGATCCAGTTTCGATTTGCTCATGAGCTCACCTGCCCCACCTGCCCTACCCGCCCTACCCGCCCCACCTGCCCTACCTGCCCTTAGTGACCGGCAGCTTCTTCATCGACCAGTCGACGATCGATCCGTCGTACAGCCTGGCGTCGTATCCGATGTGGCGAGCGACGAAGTACACGACCGATGCGCGCATGCCGACCATGCAGTACGCCACCACCGGCTTCCCGCTGGTCGCGCCCGCTGCAGACAGCTTTGCCTGCAGTTGATCGCGTGGCAGAAAGCGGCCGTCGGGCCCGACGAGTTCATTCCATGTCAACTGCTTGGCACCGGCAATGTGACCGGCGGCGTGCATGCCGCCCATGCCACCGTCGGTGCCGAGAAACTCGGGATCCGGCCTCACGTCAACGAGCGCGATGCTCGCCGTCGGCATCTGTTGCTGAATTTGCTGGGCCGTCGCGACGCGCGCGGCGTTCAAGACCGGCGTGAACTCGCCCTTGGGCGATGGCTTCGCGGGCCCTGTCTCGATGGGACGCTTCTCGTCGCGCCAGGCGCGGAGCCCGCCGTCGAGAATCGCCACTTTGTCGTGGCCCATGGCGTCGAGGGTGAAAAATGCACGGGCCGCCGTGACGGGACTGGCTGTGTACACGACGACCCGTGAATGGTTGGACACCCCGACGGCTTCGAAAACGCGTTTGGCCTCTGCAACCGGCGGGAGCTCGGAGCCGACACTCTGGTCGCCATCGATGGCGAAGTCAGCGTAGCGGATGAAACGGGCGCCGGGAATATGTGCTTCTTCGAAGGCTGATGGGCGGTCGGCGACGTGGAGGATGACGAGGGAGGGGTCCTTCGCGGCGGCAGCGAGTTCTGCGGTGCTCATCAGCAGACCGCCGGGCGCGGCGACCGGGGATTGTGCCGCCGCCTGCAGCGGCAACAACGCGAGGGCGATGACGAGGACGACGAGGCATTGGGACTCCTGTCGAGTATCGACAAGAGAGCATCGACCATCTCTTGTCGATTGTCAACAAGAGTCCCGCGACTCGCCTCGAGATTGCGGGACCAATGGTGGGACGGGACGGTTGTGCTACTGCTGACTCGTCGTCGGCTGAATCGACGCAATCACCTGACGGAAGAACTCCTCCTTCCCTCCCCCGTGCCACCGCCACACGATCACGAGGTCGTGGTCGGGCGATACGAAGATGGTGTTGCTGCCCGCACCCTGGGCCTGGAGGACATTCGTCGGCAGCGTCTTCGCTCCACTCTTCGTATTGAGCCACCAGAGGAACCCGTAGTCCGGGCCGTGCGCGCTGGGCGTCAGCGCCGTCTTCACGTACGCCGGCGGGATGATCTGCTTCGAGCCCCAGCGCCCGTTGCGGAGCCAGAGATAGCCAAAGCGCGCCATGTCCCAGGAGTTGATCCACACGCCCCCGCCCCAACGCGTGCCACCGCTCACGGACGCGAGTTTTTTGCCGTCAACGTCGGCGAAGCTGTTCTTGTACGGAATCCACTGCCACGTGTTCGACGCGCCGATGACGTTCATCACCTCGTCACGGAACACATCGGGGATCGTCTTCTTGAAGAGTCGCAGCATGGACAGCGAGAAGCGATTGATGCGCACGTCGTTATATTCGTAGTGCGTGCCGGGCGCCTGCAGCGTGCGTGGCTTGCGTTCGCCATCGCCAAAGGCGACGGTGCCGACGAAGTCGTGCTTCTTGCCCCACATCTCACCTTCCCACTCGGTCTCCTGCTGCAGATGCTGGCGCCAGGTCACCTTGGCGTTTTGCGGGGTGTCGTAACCGCCGTCCTTGATCTGCGATCCCACGGGAGCATCGAGGTCCTTGATCAGGCCGTCGCGTACCGCCACGCCGGCGACGGTCGCCAGCATGCTCTTGGCCACTGAATAGGTGGGATCAACGGCATTCGTCTCGCCGAATTCAGCAACGACATAGCCGTTGCGGATGATGACGCCGTTCGTGGCTGCGCGCGCCTTGGGAATGGGACCCAGAAGCGAGCCGAAGATCTTCTCCTGTGTGGAAAAGTCACGAGGCCAGCTGGTCTCGTGCGCCTTGGCGAATGTGATCGCCGCTTCGAGCCTGGCCGCATCCATTCCGACGTCCGCAGGCGCCTTACGCGCCCAGGTGCCCGCCGGCGGATAGTACGGCTGGCCAGCGGGGGCTTGTGCGCTGCCGCGCGAGCTCAAGAGCCCTACAGACAAGGCCACCAAGACACAGAGACCCAGAGCAAGGGCTTTCGCACTGCATTGCAACCGGCCATTGGCGATGAACATCGTCCGTTCCTTTCGTTGATCTCTGAGTCTCAGAGCCTCTGAGGCCCGTCCCGTCGTCACCTAGTATCCCGGCCCCAGCAACACGGCGTTCATGAAGAGCAGCATCGACGCCTCAGTGTATGCGCGATAGTTGGCGTCCTCGGCAAATCCGATGACGTGGCCCTGACCAAATGGCTGATGCAGGAGAAACGCCTTCTGGACGAGCAGTTCCTGGGCCTCGGGCCAGATGAGCCCCGAGGCGATCAAGCGCTCTTTCTTACCGTAAATCCCCACGTTTCGTCCGCTGTTGAGCTTAATCGGCGCGAACACGCGCTGACCTTCGATCATGACCTGGGTCTCACTGTCTTGCCCGGCACTGAGCCAGTGGTCGGTGTCGACCGTGACATACATGATGGCGCCGGGCTGCGAGGCTGGTCGCTCACGATCGGGTTGAATCGCTTTGTCGTAATCGAAGACCGGCGTTGACGGCGGCTTGGCTCCGGAAGCACTCGCATTCCCAGGAGTGGCCGCACCCGCCCCACCCCCCGAACTCGACGCACCCGCGCCCCCGTCGCACCTGTCGCACCCGTCGCACCTGTGTCAGGCTTCCCGTCCTTGAGCAGCAGCTGCGTATCGAGGAGACCGACGGTGCTGCCGGTTGCCCAGCGCGTCGCCTCCGCCAATGTGATCAAGGTGCCACCCGCACGCAGCCAGTCCTTCAAGCGATTGAGGACGGCTTCGTTGATCGCACCGCCATAGCCTCCCGAGGGCAGCACAACGACATCGAAGTCAGCGAGATTGGCGCGGGCGAGCGAGTTGGTGCGGACGGCCGTCACCGGTTGACCGAAGCGACGTTCCAACACGTAGCGGGTCCAGCCCGCGGAGAGCGATGAGGTCGGGGTGTCCCAGGCGAGCAGCACGCGGGGCGCTCTGAGAAACGCGACGTCACTACTGCCCAGTGACGTGCCAGATTCGACATAGGTCGAATCGATGGGGACGATCTCGGCGCCGTGTCGCGTCGCCAAGGCCGTGAGCTTGGCGTGCAGATCGGACGGATTGCCCGCGACACGAAACAGCGCCGTGCCGATTGGATACGACCGACCGTTGAGGGTGAAGGCGCCGCCCACATGGTGCACGCGCAGTCCTTGTCGCAGCGCGTCGGCGGTGAGCGCCGCGGCCGCCGTGCCCCACGGCATCAGATAGCCCACTTTGCCTTGCCCCAACGTCCTGGCCGCGGGTTGCGCGTCGTAGGTCATCGGCACACTGGTTGATCGCGCCGAGATGACGGATGGACTGGTTGCGATCTCGACGTCGTACAGCAACGGGAGGCTCCACGCCGTGACGTCGTAGATCTGATCGGGCAGTCGTCGCGCCCGTCGCTCCTCCTGCTTCTTGATGAAGGCCTCCGGCTGGTCCGTCTTCGGATCCAGCAGGTTCCTGATCAATCGGCCACTCGGTTGCGCGTTGGACACGAGGTAGGCGCCGGCCGCAACCTGTCGCGTCCCGATCTTGAAGCCCTCCTCGGCTCGACGAACTTCGATGCCCTGGGTGGCCAGATTCTGCGCGAGCCGGTCGGCCCGCGTCGGGTCGTGGCCGGGCACGAGGATGTACTCGCGAGCCGGGCTCTTCTCGCCTTCGGAGATTGCCGTGCGACGGTATGCAAGAAAGTCGCGCAACAGCCGTTCGCGGTTCTTCGCGGCGGTGATGGCCGTGACGAGCGCGGCGTTGGCATGATGCATGACCCCATCGCGATACGTCAGCACCGTGTTGTCGCTGCGCGCAAACGACAGGCTGCGCGCCGACGCCTGCTCGTAGGTCATGCCGATCGATCCGTGGAAAATCGGCCACGACTCGCCGTAGCCGGGATAGAACGAGTCGTAGACCTCGCGAATAAAGTAGGGCCATCCGCGCTGGTCGAAGCGCGCGCCGTTGGCGCGGCCGAACAACTCGAACGCCGCCACCTGACTCTTGGTGATGTGCGGATTGAGCGGATCGGCTGGTGGCGCAAAGTAATAGGTGTTGTCACCGCCCTGCTCATGAAGATCCACCGTGACGTGCGGCCAGTACTCGCGTGCCAGCGTGATGCGTCCTCGCGTCTCGGGCTGGGTCTGGGCAAACCAGTCGCGGTTCATGTCGAACAGGTAGTGGTTCGATCGGCCGCCCGGCCACGGCTCGTCGTGCTCGGCGTTGTACGGTGTCGCGTCCGGTAGCGCCGCTCGGCCTTGCAGGTTCTGAAACACGAAGCGTGCGCGGCCGTCCGGGTTCTGCATCGGATCGATCAACACCAGCGATTCGCGCAGCACCGTGGCGACGTCGGCATCGCCCTGCGCGGCCAGCAGATGGTAGGCCTCGAACAGTGCCGCATCCGCGGACGAGATCTCGTTGCCGTGGACGCCATGCGAGAGCCAGGTCACGACGGGCAGCTCGCGCACGAGCCGATCGGCATCACCGCCGGACAGCGTCCGTGGGTCGGCCAGCCGTTGCAGATCGGCCTTGAGCTGATCGAGCTTCGCGAGGCGCTCCGGACTGCCAATGACCATCACCCACAGCGGCCGGCCTTCCCATGTGCGCGCGTACTGGAAAAGCTTGGCGCGTGTCGGCGCCGCCTTGGCAAGCGCCTGCAAGTAGTCGCCGACCTGGTCTGGTGTCGTAATCTCCAGACCATGGTCGTGACCGACCACTTGTAGCAATGTCGGAATCGCCGGGTCGTACTTCGCGCCAGGCCAAATTGCCTCGGGTGCCTGCGCAATCATGAACGAGGCCTCAGAAACCACGAACGAGGCCTCAGAGACACAGAGACACAGAGACAAGCAGATCAAACGGATCAGTGCCATAGCTTCGACTTGAACCCTTCAACAAGCTCGGGGCTCATCCCGAGCGAAGTCGACGGATGAACTTGTAACTTGAACTTGTAACTTGTAACTGCGGCCGTAGGACGCCAGTCCCGCCGCGAGGGCGGCGGCGGAACCGCGGCGCAACGGTGATCAAACGTGCGGACAGTCGGGGTGCTTGCAGTTGCAGTGCAGCTCGATCTCGGGTGCCTTTTTGCAGTACTCGCTGCAGTACTTCGTGCCCGCCGGGACCTTGCACTCGCAACTGGGATGCGCGCATTTGTGCTGTTGAGTGGTTTCAGCCATCGGTCGCCTCCCTGACGCGATTATGCGCCCGAGGGCTGAGGATGGACAGACCGCGACTGTGGTCGAGGTGGAATAGTAACCGAAGGCCGCGCGCCTCCGGCGCTCGGAATGCGCTTCGCGGTAAGCCTCGCCGCTGCGCGGCTCGGAAGGCCGGGCTCCGCCCGGAGAGCGCGCTCGCCCTCGCTCGCGCGAATGGGGCCGAAACACAAGCCCGAACGAACGAAGCGAGTTCGGCCTTCCCGCCGGAGGCGGGCCGCCGCCGACGAAGGAGGCGGCATTCCGCGCGTAAGCGCGGCCTTCCGAGCGCCGAAGGCGCGAGGCCATCCGCGCAAAGCGCGGCCTATAGCCCGTACCTCTCCGCGTCCCACTCCAGTCCCAGCTCGCTCGGAGGCGCCATGTAACCCACGAGCGCAGACGCCGCGACCACCGACGGACTCGCCAGGTAGCCTTCGCCGCCCAGGCCCATCCGGTTCTGCCAGTTTCGATTGAACGAGGTGATCGCGCGCTGACCCTTCGCGAGCGCATCCTGTCCCTGTCCAAAACACGGGCCGCACCACGAGTGACGAATCACGCCACCCACCTCGCGAAAGACATCGGCGATCGACTCGCCGCCCAGTCGTGGATCCGGCTGCTCGATCTGACGCTTGACCCCACCCGATCCCGGAAACACGATGAACTCCTTCCTGGCCTTCCGCAGCCCGCGCGCACGAGCGGCCTGGAGAACCAGCGCTGCAGACAGCAGATCGTCGTAGCTGCCGTTCGTGCACGACCCGATCAGCGCCTTGTCGAACGTGATCCGCTCGCGCGCCACCTCCTCGGCCGGAAACGCATTGCCAGGACTGAACGGCTTCGCGATCATCGCGTCGACCGCATCGAGCTTCAGCTCTTCGTCGAGGGCAAAGACGGCATCCGCTCCACACGCGATGGCCGGGTACGGAAGATTCGTCATCCCCTTCGCGCGATACCACGCATAGGTGATCGTCATCGGGCGCAAACACGCCGTTCAAGGCTTCGCCCTCAGCCATCATGTTGGCGATCGTATTGCGATAGGCCATCGGCAGCTGCTGGCTCAAATCCGCAAGCTCCACCGACATCCCCTGCGACTGCGGGGCTCCCCAGCGCCGCAGCAACTCGAGAACGATGTCCTTGCCCGTGACCCACGGGCGGAGCTTCCCCGTGAAGCGCACGCGCCGCTGCTTCGACATCGTGAAATAGATGTAGCCGGTCGACCAGCCAAAGCCGAGCGTGGTCGATCCGACGCCAATGCCGACTGCCCCATACGCACCGTAGGCGCGCGAGTGAGAGTCCGCCCCCGGAATGAACTGGCCCGGCAGCACGAGACCCTGTTCCGGGAAGTAGAAGTGAAAGATGCCGTCGCCTGGTGTTGCGTAGTATGGCTTCTCAATCCCGTGATGCGCCGCAAACTGGCGCCCAATCGCCGTCTGCTTGTCATCGTCTTGCTTACCAGTAAAGACGAAGTGGTCGTTGGCAATCGCTGCCTGCCGCGGGTCAATCGTGTTCCCGCCGGTGATCTGATTGAACGTGTGAATCGAGAAAGGGGCCGTGCCATCCGACGCAGGCAGCAGATCGGCGTAGACCCGGAGCGTGTTGCCTGGCTTGACGTCCGCGTCTTTGTCAACCCGATGCGCCCAGATGATTTGCTCGGTCGTGGACATGCCACGGGCCCGTTCGGCGTCGGGAAACTCCACGAGCGGTTGCCGGGTCACCGACGACTTGAACTCTCGACGACCAATCGCAAAGATGCCGCCGCTTCGTCGAATCTCGTCTTCCTTGGCGGTCAGCGGCACCGGCTCGTACCGCTGGCCTCGAGTAACGTTCTCGAGGCGCCGCGTGACGGGGTCGAAGCTGAACTCGTCGCCATCGCGCGCATCGCCCACTGCCTCGGGACTCTGGACGACGTGCAGGCCGAGGTTGAAGGCGTTGCGACGAAAAATGTCGCCCATGTTGTTGGCGCAGATGACCACCATCTGGAGCCCGACTTCCTCGGCGATCGCCTTGAGCCCGGCGGGCGACATCTCTCGCGACGAGCCAATCGCAAAGCGATCGCCGGCGATCACAAACGTCTCGCCGGCGTGAACGCGCTTGCGAAAGTCAGGCATCAAATAGCGGAACGAGCCGGCCTTCCACCGCTCGTCGAGCGTGTCGAGACTCTCTGACACGCAATCCCCTGCCGGGGTGATCTGATCGGTGTCAATCGCGTCGAGCTTCTTCCCTGGCGTTCGCGGGTCCCAGAAAATCAACGCGCGGCCACGTACCAGGCGCGTTCCAGCCTCGGTTGCTTCGTCCGACGGCCGCGGTCCTGGCAACGCGTCGACAGTCACGCCCGGCTTCAGGGTCGCCGGTTGTGCGATCTGCATCTTCTGATCATACAGGGCGGGTAGGGCCGGTGGGTCTGGTGGGTCTGGTGGGTCTGGTGACGGGTAGTGGGAACAGACTACTCGCGCGCGAGGGAAGCTCGTTCCTTAACCAGATGTTTGACTAGTCCATGAAGTGGTGCCGCACTCTGCGCCAGTTGCTGCCGAATGTCATTAGCAACTTCCGCCGCGAGGTAGCCCAAACGGTCAGCCAGGTGGACTCCGTAACCCACCTCGGCGAGTGATCCCAAGGCAATGCGCGCGTATCGAAGCCTGATGGCTGGTGACTGCGAAGCAAATCCCTCAGCCAGATTCGCGGCAACCGAGTACGCGGCTCGACGCATCTGCGATGCAAGCTCGAATCGCTCAGATGGAGGGAGCCGCTTTCGCGTCAGGTGGTGTACCGCAACGCAGAGATCGTCCGCTCGCTGCCAAGCAACCAAGCTCTCATGAGGTTGTGACATGGAGAGTCGTATTTACATATTGTTTGCCACCAACCCGACCTACCCGACCCACCCGCCCTACCCGACCCACCCGCCCTACCCGACCAACCGCAGCCCCATGCTACAGTTCCGCTCTTGCCAGGAGGATCCATGTACCCCCAGCTTCTCTCCCTCGCGGTGGCTTGCACCGTCGTCGCGGCAACGCCATTCGCCCAGGCCCAACAAGAAAAAATTGACCGCGATGTCTATTGGAAGATTCGCGCGGAGGCCGTCGAGCGATCGCAGATCCTCAAAACGCTGCATGTGTTGACCGACGTGTATGGGCCGCGCCTCACGGGATCGCCGAACCTCAAGGGCGCCAGCGACTGGGTGGTCAAGCGCACGACCGAGTGGGGACTCAAGAACGCGCGTTTGGAGCTGTGGGATTTCGCGCGGCCGGGATGGCTCAACGAACGGACGTCGGCTTTCCTCACCGCGCCCGTCAAGGATTCGCTCGTCGTCGAGACGCTGGCGTGGACTCCGGGAACGAACGGCGTGGTCAGCGCCTCGGCCGTGCAGATTGAGCCACCGTCACGCGTCACCAAGGAACAGCTCGACGCCTACTTCCAGGCGAACGGCGCGAAGGTCAAAGGGAAGATCGTTCTGACTGGAGCTCCAGCCGCCGTACCCGTGACCATCCTGCCGTCGCCACGGCGTCGAGACGATACGGACGTGCGGAATACGTTTGGCAGCGACGGACCGTCAGCGGGTGGACCACCAGCGGGTGTTCCGACCGCAACACCAGCCGACCCCAAGCTGCTTCAGGCCAACCAGGTGAACGAGCAGCTCGACCAGTTTCTCGTCAACGCGGGCGCCGTTGCGCGCGTGAACGATGCTGGCCGCGACCACGGGCAGATTCGCGCGTTCAACAATCGGACGTTCGACGTCACCAAGGCCGTGCCGACGCTGGTGATGCGCAACGAAGACTACGGTCGCATCTCACGATTGCTGGCGGATGGCTCCGACGTGCAACTCGAACTGAACATCGTCAATCGCACGTATCCCGAAGGAAAGACGCAGTACAACGTCATCGCCGAGATTCCCGGCACAGACCGGGCCCAGGAGGTCGTGATGCTCGGCGGTCACCTCGACTCGTGGCACGCCGCGACCGGCGCGACCGACAACGCGATTGGTTGCGCGGTGATGATGGAGGCCGTCCGCATTCTGCAGGCCGTCGGCGTCAAGCCGCGGCGCACGATCCGTCTCGCACTCTGGAGCGGCGAGGAACAAGGACTGCTCGGATCACAGGCGTACGTGAAAGAGCACTTCGGCACCTTCGAGAGTCCGAAACCCGAATACGCCAACTTCGCGGGTTACTTCAATATCGACTCCGGGACGGGCCGTGCGCGAGGGATGACGGTGTTCGGGCCGCCCGCAGCCGCCGCGATCCTGCGCCAGGCCGTCGGGCCCTTCGCGGACAACGGCCTTCTCGGTGCGACGAGCACGCGCAGCCGCCGTCGCGGCGGCTCCGACCATACGTCGTTCAACGAGGCTGGCCTGCCCGGCATCGGCGTTGGCCAGGATCCGATCGAGTACGGCACGTACACATGGCACACGAACCTCGACACCTACGAGCGCGTCATCGAGAGCGATGCCCAACAGTCGGCCATGGCCATCGCCGCCGCGGTCTACCATCTCGCGATGCGTGACGAAAAGCTGCCGCGCTTCACTAAAGACCAGATGCCTGCGTTACCGACAGCCACGACGACGACGCAGTAGAGTCGAGTGGCCGGTGTCCGGTTGCCAGTGACCGGTCAACGGCTGCCCGTTCGAAAACTGGCAACTACCGGCGACCGGCCACTGGAGACCGGGAACCGACCTATCGCCATCCCGTGATCCACCTTTCTTTGATCCGCTCGGAGCTTCCGCCCATGCTGCGCGTGGCGATTCCCGTCGTGCTCGCCGAGCTCGGGTGGATGTTCATGGGCGTCGTCGACACGATCATGGTGGGGCCGTTGGGGCCGGCGGCCATTGCCGCCGCAGGCGTCGGTACCTCACTGCACATGGCCTTTGCGATCTTCGGCATGGGTCTGTTGCTTGGCCTGGACACGCTGGTGTCGCAAGCCTACGGTGCGCGACAAACGACCGAGTGCCATCGTTGGCTCATTCACGGCGTCGTGCTTGCTCTGCTTCTGGCGACGCCGGTCATGTTGGTTTGCTTTGCGCTGTACATCGCAATTCCTCAGCTCGGCTTTCATGGCGAAGTCCTCCCGCTGCTCGAGTCTGTACTTTGTCGTGATCATCTGGAGCACGCCGTTCCTGCTGCTGTATGCGGCGTTTCGACGCTACCTGCAGGGGATCCATCTGGTGACGCCGATCACCTTCGCCCTCGTCTCGGCGAATCTCGTCAATGCCGGCGGCAATTGGGCGTTGATCTACGGGCACCTGGGGTTTCCGGCAATGGGCGTTGCGGGTGCGGCGTGGGCCACGTTCGTTTCGAGGGCCTACATGGCCGCAGTGCTGCTGGCAGTGATCGTCGCGCACGATCGGTGGCGACTGAGCGATCTCCGCGCCGCGACGCTTCGGAGCGGCTCACTACGCCGACTGATTGAGCTGGGGCTTCCGGCGGCGTCAACCGTGGCGCTCGAGGTTGGCGTTTTTGCGGCGGCGACAGCGTTGGCCGGACGACTGGCGCCCGTCTCGGCCGCCTCACACCAGATTGCACTCAACATCGCGGCAGTGTCGTTCATGGTGCCGCTGGGGTTGGCATCGGCCGGCGCGGTTCGCGTCGGCCATGCCGTCGGCGCCGGAGATCCACCGCGCGCCGCGGCAGCAGGCTGGACGGCTATCCTGCTCGGAGTCGCATTCACGTTGATGGCCGCGCTGGCGTTCTTTCTTGCTCCCCGCACGCTGATTGGCCTCTTCACACGCGAAGAAGCGGTGCTCGCGCTCGGTTCCACCCTTCTCTTCGTTGCAGCGATCTTCCAACTGTTCGACGGACTTCAGATTGTGGCGACTGGCACCCTCCGCGGGCTGGGTGACACGCGAACGCCGATGATCACCAATCTCGCGGCGCACTGGCTCTTCGGGCTGCCGGTTGGGTACACGCTGTGCTTCACCATCGGACTTGGCGTGGTCGGCTTGTGGATCGGGCTCTCGACGGGTCTCACGATCGCCGGCCTCGTGCTGGTCTGGTTCTGGCACCGGCGGGTGCGGCAACTCGCTGAGTAGTTTGAAGGTGATCAATCTTCCGCCTGAAGGCGGAAGCCACACGCGCATAGATTTACGAGCCAAAACGGAGTGAGGTACGATCGCCTCGTAGAACTTCAAGCCCGTGAGTAAAACTCTCCTGTGGCTTCCGCCTTTAGGCGGAAGATCCAGCGCGGAAGTTCGGGCGGACGGTTTGATCTTCCGGCTGAAGCCGGAAGCCACAAGGTCAATTGATTCCGGGACGCGACGAAGATGTCATTTGAAGCTTTTCATCCCGCAGTTGCCCAATGGTTTCAACAATCCGTCGGATCGCCGACGCGAGCGCAACAGGAGGGATGGGCTGCGATCCGTGACGGGCGTCACACGCTGATTGCGGCACCGACAGGTTCCGGCAAGACACTCGCGGCGTTCCTGACCGCGATCGATCAATTGTTTCGCGAGGGCCTGACGTCGCCGCTGCCAGACGAGGTACGCGTCGTCTACGTCTCGCCTCTGAAAGCGCTGAGCGCGGACATCCACAAGAACCTGGCGGAGCCTCGTCGCGGCATTCGACAGGTGGCCGAGTCGCTGGGACTGGCGGCCCCGAGGATCACCGCCGCTGTCCGCACCGGCGATACCACGTCGTCCGAACGTGCGGCCATGTTGCGGACGCCGCCGCACATCCTGGTTACAACACCAGAATCGCTGTACCTCCTGCTGACCGCGGCGCGCAGTCGCGACATGCTGCGGACGACGCGCGTGGTCATCGTGGACGAGATTCACGCGGTCATCGGGACGCGACGAGGAGCGCATCTGGGGCTTTCGCTCGAACGACTGCAGCACGTCGCAACCACCCCGCTGGTCCGGCTCGGACTGTCAGCAACCCAGAAGCCGATCGAGGAGGTCGCGCGCTACCTCGTCGGTGCGGGCTCAGACAGCACCATCGCTGCCGATTGCTCGATCGTCAACGAGGGGCATCGACGTGAGATGGACCTCGCCATCGAAGTCCCGCGGTCCACGCTCGAGGCCGTGATGTCACACGAGGTCTGGAGCGAATATTACGAGCGCCTCGTCCGTCTCATCCAGGAGCACCGCACGACGCTTGTCTTCGTGAACACCCGTAACATGGCCGAGCGCCTGGCGCGCGAGTTGAGCGAGCGGCTGGGTGAGGATGCCGTGACCGCGCATCATGGCAGCCTGTCCAAAGAGAAACGACTGGATGCCGAGTCGCGCCTCAAGGCTGGTGAGTTGAAGGCGCTGGTGGCAACCGCATCGCTCGAGCTGGGCATCGACATCGGACACGTCGATCTCGTCTGCCAGATTGGCTCACCGCATCGCATTGCGACCTTCCTGCAGCGGGTTGGCCGATCCGGTCACACCATTGCGGGCCTGCCGAAGGGACGGCTGTTTGCCTGCTCGCGCGACGATCTCGTCGAGTGCGCGGCGCTCCTGCGAGCGGTACGACAAGGCGAGCTCGATGCCATCGTGTCGCACGACGCGCCGCTCGACGTGCTGGCGCAGCAAGTCGTCGCCGAAACCTCGAGCGAAGACTGTGCCGAGGCCGATCTCTTTGCTCTGGCCCGACGAGCGTGGTCGTATCGAATGTTGGAGCGTTCGACCTTCGACGCCGTCGTGCAGATGACCGCCGAAGGCTTCGCGACCAAACGCGGTCGACGCGCCGCCCTCATCCACCGCGATGAAGTGAACGGTCGATTGCGCGGTCGACGGGGTTCGCGCATGCGCGCGATCGCGTCCGGGGGGGCAATTCCAGAAGTCGCCGACTATCGGGTGATTCTCGATCCCGACGACACGCTCGTGGGCACGCTCAACGAGGACTTCGCGATCGAGAGCAACGCGGGCGATATTTTTCAACTCGGCAACGCCTCCTGGCAGATCCTCCAGGTTGGAGCCGGGGTGGTGCGCGTCGCTGACGCCCACGGCGCTCCGCCAACCATCCCATTCTGGCTGGGGGAAGCCCCAGCGCGGAGCGACGAGTTATCGCGAGCGGTCAGTGATCTGCGAGCGTCGGTCGATCAGCGACTCGGCATGAATGACGGCACAGCCTTACTCGAGTGGCTGGCTCGCGACACCGGGATGCCCGCCGAGGCCGCCGAGCAGGTGTTGGCCTACCTCGCCGAGGGTCGGCGCGCACTCGGCATACTGCCGACGCAGGAAACGCTGGTGCTCGAGCGTTTCTTCGACGAATCCGGTGGCATGCAGCTGGTACTGCACGCGCCGTTCGGCAGTCGCGTCAACAAGGCTTGGGGCCTGGCGCTTCGCAAGCGGTTTTGTCGTCAGTTCAACTTCGAGTTGCAGGCGGCGGCCACCGAGGAAGGCCTGCTGCTGTCCCTCGGGCCGCAGCACTCGTTTCCGCTCTCGGACGTCTTCCGATACCTGCATCCGGCTACGGCGCGGGACGTGTTGGTCCAGGCGTTCCTCGACGCCCCAGTGTTTCAGACTCGGTGGCGGTGGAATACGACCATCTCACTGGCGGTTCCACGCAACCGTCATGGCCGGAAGATTGCCCCGCAGTTACAACGCATGCAGGCGGACGACCTCATGGCCGCAGTGTTCCCGGACGCCGCCGCGTGTCTCGAGAACATCCCAGGTGACCGCGAGATTCCGGATCATCCCCTGGTGACGCAGTCGGTCCGGGACTGCCTGCAGGAAGCGATGGACTTCGAGGCGCTGTCGACGATCCTCGAGCGCATTCATCACGGCGAGATCCAATGTGTCGCGCGCGACACGACCGAACCGTCTCCACTCTCTCACGAGATCCTCAACGCGCGGCCGTACGCGTTTCTGGATGACGCGCCGCTCGAGGAACGACGGGCGTATGCCGTGTATACGAGACGCGCTGGAGAACCCGGTCGGGCGGGCGATCTCGGCGCGCTGGATTCCTCGGCCATCAGTCGTGTCTGCGAAGAAGAACGCCCAGACCCACGGGACTCGGACGAGTTGCACGACGATCTCTTGTCGGCTGGCTTTCTGACCGAGCAGGAGCTCGAACACGTTGACCGCGACCATCTGCGCACGCTCCATCAGGCGCGGCGCGCAACGTTGGCGCGCGTCAGCACCGATCGGCCCGCACTCGTCGTTGCCGCGGAACGACTACCGGAACTCATGGCCATCGTCCCAACGCTGGCGACGTCCGATGCCGTCGTGCCGCCCGCGTCGCGGATGTCGCGGAGCTGGTCGCGAGAAGAGGCGTTGGTCGAAGTGATTCGCGGCCGGGTCGCGATTATGGGACCAACCACGGCGCCGGAGCTTGCCGCGCCGCTCGGCATCGAGGCAACTGCCGTCGATGCGGCACTCGAACAACTCGAATCGCAAGGCGTGGTTCTTCGAGGAGTGTTTCGATCGTCCGGGCTAAAGCCCAACCCCTCCGGAATCGGTGAGGGCCCGGGCTGTAGCCCGGGTTTCAGCCAGGGCCTGACCGAATGGTGCGATCGCCGGCTCCTCGCCCGCATTCATCGCTACACGCTCAACCGACTGCGAGCGGAAATCGAACCCGTCAACCCAGCGGATTTCATGCGGTTCCAGTTCGAATGGCAGCACGTGGCGAGTTCGGCGCGCATGTCAGGGAGCGACGGCCTGTTGCACGTTCTGCGGACGCTCGATGGCTTCGAGGCGGCAGCCGGGGCCTGGGAAGCTGCGCTTCTGCCGGCGCGAGTCCAGGGGTATGACCCCTCGATGCTCGACCTGCTGTGCCTCACTGGACGCGTGGCGTGGTCGCGACTCTCGCGCCCGACAAGCCCATCACGGGTCGTGCGCGCGACGCCAATCGCTCTTTGCCTCCATGAGCACGCCGCCATCTGGAGACGCATGTCAACCGAGCCTCGGGAAGGCGATGGTGTGCTCAGTGTCGTCGCCCAGCGCGTACTGGATCAGTTGAGAACACGCGGCGCGCTGTTTTCGCACGAATTGGTCACGTCTATGGAAGTGGCGGACGAAGACGTGCGACAGGCGCTAGCCGAGCTCGTCTCGGCGGCCCTCGCTTCGTCGGATGGCTTCGCCGGACTTCGCGGGTTGTTCCTCGATCGCGACCGCAGCCCACGCGAGAGCCAGATGGCGGGTCGCTGGACCGCGCTTGCTCGGCCAGACCAGGACGCTCGGCCCGACGAGGAGGCCGTGAGCCTGCAGGCCCAAGCTCTGCTCCGGCGGTATGGCGTGGTGTGCCGGCGACTGCTGACGCGCGAGCCGAACGCGCTGCCGTGGCGCATGCTGACCCGCGAATATCGTCGCCTGGAGGCACGCGGCGAAATCCGCGGGGGGCGCTTCGTCTCGGGCCTTTCGGGCGAACAGTTTGCGCTGCCCGCAGCGGTTGAGCGACTCCGTGAGGTCCGCCGAACCGATCCCGACCACCGGCTGATCGTGATCAGCGCCGCCGACCCGCTGAACCTTGCGGGAATCGTCACGGCCGGCGATCGCGTCGCAACCGTCGCGGCCACACGCATCGTGTATCGCGATGGCGTGCCGCTCGCAGCCATGGAGGGCGACTACATTCGGCCGCTGGCGACGATCGACCCCTCGCTCGCGTCAGACGTCGCGAGCGCGCTCGCCGGCCGGCGCGTGCCGCCGGTCATCAGCGGGTTCGTTGGTCGGGCGGGATAGTTGGCCGGTAGCCGGTGGCCGGTGGCCGGCCTGGACGCGAAGCGAGTCGGTAATTGATCTTCCGGCTGAAGCCGGAAGCCACACGAATTACATGCTCCCGTGGCTTCCGCCTTCAGGCGGAAGATCCCTGATCATGGTGAGAAGACGGCCCGTGGTGACGAGGATGATCGGGCCGATCACGAGCCCGATGAAGCCGAAGGCAGCGACGCCACCAAGTAAGCCAAAAAAGATCACAAACCCGCTCACCGACGTCCTGCCGCTCAGCAGCAACGGACGGAGAATGTTGTCGGCCATGCTGATTCCGAGCACGCCGACGAGCAGCATGGCCACCCCGCGTCCGATCTCGCCCGACAGCAACAGCCACAGGCAGGCCGGCGCCCACACGAGCGCAGCGCCAACCACCGGAATGAGCGAGCAGAATGCAATCACGACACCCCAGACCACCGGTGGGTTGATGCCCAGCACCCAGAACGCGATGCCGCCAATCGTGCCCTGGGCGACAGCGACGAGGAGGCCGGCACCGACACTGGCAATGACGAGATCCCGTGTGTCGCGCATCAATCGCTCACATTCCTCTGCCGGAAGAGGCAACACCCTACACACCTGGCGACTCAACCTGTCGCCATCGCGGAGCATGAAGAAGAGCGCGAAGAACATCGCGACCAGAAGCCCCAGCGTCGCGAAGATGTCGGCGACGATGGCGCTCGCGCGCGGGACCATGAAGGCAAGCATGCGTTGGACGCCATCGGCGACGAGCTGGGTGGGGTCATTTGGCAACGCGATCGGGCTCCGGGCCCGGGCCACTTCCCAGATCCGCTCGATCTGCCGAGGTGCGGTCAGCGATGTCTTCTGCAGGTAGTTGGTGACCTCCGGCGCCTCTTGCAGCAGCGCTGATACGATCAAAACAGCCGGCGCGACGATCAAGAGGCCGGCCATCACCGTGACAACGATCGCGGCACGGCTGGGTCCGATTCTCGACGCGAGTCCCTCCTGCAATCCGTGAAAGACAATCGCCAGGATCACGGCCCATCCCAGGGGCTGAAGGAACGGGCCCAGAATACGCACCGAGAGGTAGCCCGCGAGGAGCACGAGCAAGTAGAAGAACGGGCGCTGCAACGCCTCTTTCGTGGTGTCAGTCATAAGCCGGTCCTGCTCGCGTCCCTTAAGGCGTCAGGTCAGGCCGATAGTCCCCGATGAACGACATGATGGCTGACGCTTCTACCATGTCGCGGGCGCGGAATCGGACCGAGTGCGAGTCGGTACGCTCGAAAATCGGCAGATAAGCGAGCACTTCGGACGGCAGGTAATTCTTGAAGCTGACGTCGACCGTGATCGGCGTCTGCACTTTGTGCGGCTTGAAGTCTCCGAGGCGGGCAAATGCTGCACCAACACGCTGGCGAATCAACGCGTAGGATGCCTGGGGCGTGATCGTGTTCGCCGAGTGAAAGCCGAGGCTGCGCTTCGTTTCAGCTGCCTCCATCGCACCCACAAGCTTCCCCACCTCCGCAATCGCCGCGTCATCGCCCGACATCATCACAATCGGCACACCGAAGTGACCGGCAATCGCGGCGTTCCACGATCCCTCCGTGACATTCGTGCCGTTCAGAGCGACGCGTGTCAAATTCGCACTCGAAAAGGTGTGGGCGCGCACGCCGGTGACACTGTTGGTGCCCGCGTGGTACCCGATGAAAATCGCGGCGTTGACCGAGGCGTCGAGGCCCGCGACCATTCCAAGCCGGCGCGGCCACGAGCGAATCACGCGCACGTCAGGTGGAAACTGGTCGATCAACAGGTTCTCGCCATTGCCATGCGCGTCGGCAACGACAATCTCGGTGGCGCCGGCCTCTTTGGCGGCTTCGATGGCGGCGAGGGCCTCGCGGGTCATGAACTCGCGAAAGCGCCCGTACTCGAAGCCCGCCGGCGAAAGCTGGTCGCCCGTCACGGCTCCTGCAACGCCTTCCATGTCGACGGAGATGTGGACTTTCAGCTTTCGAGGCTGCGTGTTGGTTGGCTGATTGGCGGACACGGACCATGCGGCAACCACGACGATGGCGATCATGCGAAGCACGTTGGCTCCCTTCTGAAACACTCATAGAGCTCGACGAAAGACTTCCGTCTGGATGATTGAGGTCTTCGTGTCCTCGTGCCCATCCGCCTACGCTGAAGCTTCGGCGGACCGCCGTAGCCTTGGCGAAGGCTGGTCGTGGCTATCGTGACGTTACCTTCCTGTCGTCTGCGACGCCTGCGGCTGCAGGTACTTGTTGAACCAGTTCACATATCGCTGCAGCCGATCGCGCTCGTAGCTTGGCATCGTCAGGCTGTGGAACTGCCCGGGATAAATGACCAGCTCGGTATCGATGCCAAGGCTCTTGAGCGCCTGATACATCTGCTCGCCGCCTGCGATTGGGACGTTGAAATCCTTCTCGCCGCCGAGAAACAACGTCGGCGTCTTGATTCGATCGGCGTGAAGGAACGGATACGACACCTTCAGGTACGCCTCGGGGGCTTTCCACGGCAGGCCGATTTCGTGCTCCCATTGGATGATGTACTCGTCGAGGCCGTACAGCCCGAGCTGCATGGAGCTGCCAGCACCGCTCACCGCAGCCTTGAAACGCCGATCGGTCGCAATCGTGTAGTTGGTGGAAATCCCGCCGTAGCTCCACCCGCCAATTCCCAACCGATTCGGATCAGCGATGCCCTGTCGAACGGCTTCGTCAACCGCACCGAGCAGATCCATGACCTCGAGGTTGCCCCAGTCGGCGTAAATGGCTTTCTGATACGCATTTCCACGCCCGGCGCTGCCTCGGTAATTGATTGCCAACACGATGTACCCCTGCGCCGCCAACAGCTCACGATCGAAGCTGAACGCGTGCTCGTCCTGCGCATTCGGTCCACCGTGGATGATGAGCAGCGTTGGATATCGCTGTCCTGGTTTGAATCCGGCCGGCTTGACGACCAAGCCGTGCACCTCGGTGCCGTCCTTGCTCGTCGACGTGAAGTCCTCGGTCGTCGCCACCTGCAACTCACCAACGACCTGCTCGTTGTGTTTGGTGAGCTTCCGAAGCGACCCGTTCTCCAGCGCGTGAATCTCTGCCGGCTCGGCAGGCGTTGTCGTCAACACAGCAAAGTGTCCGTCCTTGCCAGGGCTGAGCGCGCGAACTGACCGTCGTCCGCTGCTAAGGGCCGTGATGGTTTTGGCCGAAGCCCCGACGACCGCTACGGAAGCGACCTGTTGCGTGCGGTCGTCCTGAACGAGGAACGACAGGGTGTTGCCGTCGGCAGACCAGTGAAGGTTCGACACCGCTCGATCGAAAGCGGGCAAGAGCAGCGCCGGGGCTGACACCGACGACGTCGTCCCAGCCGGCACCGTCGCGATCTTGTTCATCTCGTAGGCGCCAAACCGATCGATGTCGCCGACGAGAATGGCGATGCGCTGGCCGTCGGGACTCCACGCTGGGCGGCCGGCCTCGGCTTCTGGCGTGCTCGTCAGCCGGCGCGGCACAGCCCCTTCGCGAGCCTCAATGACCCAGAGATCCTGGTTCTGCGTGCGATCCGGATCTGCGTGGGCGCGCTTGCTGCGAAAGGCGATCTGCCTGCCGTCGGGCGACCACGACGGACTCTCATCGTCAACCTGGCCACTGGTCAGAACCGTCGCTGCCTTGCTTGCCAGATCGAAGACCGCGATGTGATCGTAGGTTCTCTTGAGATAGCCGTCGCGATCCTGCTTGAAGGCATAGCGGTCGATCACAATCGGCGGCGCGGTCTTCCGCTTCCAGCCGTCCTTCTTTTCGGGTTCGTCATCTGGATCCTCGTCGCTCTTGACGAAGGCCAGCCGCATCGAATCGGGCGCCCAGACGACGTCTGAAACACCTCCTTTGATGTCGCTGATCTTCTGCGCTTCGCCGCCACGGCGATCGAGCAGCCAGATCTGCGAGCCCCTTTTTTTCTCGTCTTCCGTGCCTCGGGACGAAACAAACGCGAGATACTTGCCGTCCGGACTCCACCGCGGCGATGACTCGTTGTCTGTCGAGAAGGTCAATCGGCGCTGCTCAGTGCCATCCCACTTCACCATCCAAACGTCGGTGTTGCGCTTATCAGCTTCAGCATCGATGGTGGTCACGGTGTAGGCCACCCACGCGCCCTCGGGGGAACGCTGAGGATCGGAAACCGAGACGAGACGGGAGTGGTCCTCGACTGTGGTCGCCCTCTTCGTCTGAGTTGCCCCACTGTTCGAGAGCACGACCAGCGTCAGGAGCGTGACGAGTCCGAGGAGCTTTGGCATCCCGAAACTATACAGGGCGTCTCGGGATGCTCGCCGGAAAGCTAAAGGGACCCGTCCGCGAAGCGGCCCTCGCGCACCGAAGGTGCGCGCCTATCCGCCCGAGCCGAAGCGAGGCGGCCGTCACTGTTGAGAGGACGTGCGCGATGCGAAGACCGCTGCAACCATGTCTTTCGCCAATCCTGGCAGCTTGCCTACCGCAGCATTCGCCTCGGAAGCGAGCTTTGGCCAAGCCGTCTCAATCTCTTTCTTCTGGCGCATCTGCACTTCAGTTGGCAGCGATGTCGACGCCATCATGCCGCCCTTGAGCTGACCCATGCGTCCACGCAGATTCTCGGTATTGGCGCCGAATCCCCCACCGCCCACGCCGGTCAGGCCAAGCCGGCGACGGATGCCCTCGAACTCCTTTCCGAGAGCGTCAACCTGGCTCTTCAGATTGGGTGGGATGTTCTGTCCCTTCGCTTGCTGCTGCACGACCTCGAAGCGCGACCACGCCTCATTGACCTGGTCTGCGAGGTCATTGGCCTTCCCTTGCATCTCGTGCATCGCAAGCGCGGTGTCGTGCCAGGCGCGGCGATCCGCCTCCGTGATCTGAATCGCCGAGTCACCGGTCACAGTTACTGACGCGACGTTCGCATCACGACCATCGACGGTGAGCGTCGCTCTGTATGTCCCGGGAAGCACGAACGGGCCGTTGTTGCCACCGCCGCCGAAGCCGCCACCGCCGCCGCCCTGGCCTTGCGGCTGATTCCGAAGCGGGCGCAGTGGCTGATGTCGCAGGTCCCACGTGACGAGGTTCAACCCGGCCTTGGTGGCGTTTCTCGTCGCGTCTCCGGATATGTCGCGGACCACGGTGTTCGCGCTGTCCCGGATGGTCCATTTCACATCTTTCGCGTCGCTCTTGAGTCGGTAGTACAGTGACGCGCCCGGCGTCGGATTCGGCCCCAGGAACAGGCGATCGCCCTCAAAGCTCTTCATCTGATCGTTCGCCTGATTGAAGGCAGTGGTCGGCGACGTGTCAAACACAAACACATCGGTCGTCTCGGACTTCGACCACTGCTGAAACGGCGTCAGGTCATCGAGAATCCAGACCGCGCGACCGTGAGTGCCGATGATCATGTCGTTCTCGCGCGGATGAAGCGCGATCTCGTAGATCGGAACAGTCGGCAGGTTGCCGCGCACGCGGATCCATTGCTTCCCGCGATCGAGCGTCACCCACAGTCCAGTCTCGGTACCCAGATAGAGAACGTCCTGATTCTTGAGGTCCTCGGTGATCGTGCGCACGACCTCGCCCTTCGGCAGATTGCCGACGATCGACCGCCAGGTGTCGCCGTAATCGGTGGTGGCAAATACATAGGTCCCGTAGTCGCCACCGCGATGGCCGTCAAAGGTGATGTATGCCGTTCCTTCGGCGAAGCGCGATGGCGCAACCTCGGAAACGTACGTGAACTTTGGGACACCGCTCAACTTGTCTGTCACGTTCGTCCAGTTCTGTCCGCCATTCCTTGACACGCTCACGACACCATCGTCCGATCCGGTCCAGAGAATGCCGGCTTTGACCGGCGACTCCGCGATTGTCACCAGGGTGCCCCATGACGCCGACGCCGTCGTGCTTGGCGATGCGGATGTCCTTGTCCGGCACGCCCATGATGGAAAGGGTCGCGCGATCGGTGTTGGTCGTGAGGTCTGGGCTGATTGGCCGCATCCAGGTCTGACCGCGATCTGACGACCTGAAGAGATAGTTTGCGCCCACGTAGAAGATGGACGAGTCGTGCGGCGAGAGCATCATCGCCGTGTCCCAGTTGAACCGATAAGCGGTCCCCCCATCGGCGGGTTCGGGCCGAACAGTCTTCCGCTCGTTGGTGACGCGGTCGATGCGACTCATGCGGCCGTCCTGCGAGGTGCCGTAAACAACGCGTGAGTCGTTGGGATCCATGAGCGGCTGGAACCCATCGCCGCCGCTGATCACATACCAATCGTCGTTGACGATGCCGCTGTTGGTGCGGACTGCGCTGGGACCGCACCACGTATTGTTGTCCTGCAGTCCGGTACAGACGTGATACGGCGTCTGCATATCGAACGCGACGTGATAGGGCTGCGCAAAGGGCAGGTTGTTCAACCAGACCCAGGTGGCGGAGCGA
This sequence comes from uncultured Acidobacteriota bacterium, assembly GCA_963802675.1. Lineage (GTDB taxonomy): Bacteria > Acidobacteriota > Vicinamibacteria > Vicinamibacterales > UBA2999 > JACCSI01. The sequence goes on along the minus strand of CAWDJL010000006.1, from coordinate 193,684 downwards.
TCGTGCGAAATGCTCACGCCGCCGTCGTTGCCGATCATGATGTGATGAGGGTTCTGCGGGTTGATCCACATCGCGTGGTGATCGACGTGGATGTTCTGTGCGCCGTTCTGGCGCCAGGTCTTGCCGGCGTCGTCTGAGATCGAGAGCGACACACCCAGCACGTAGATCCGCGAGTCGGTTTGTGGATCGATGCGGATCTGGCTGAAGTACATCGGCCGTGGGTTCTCGTTGCTCATCTTCCGCCACGTCGCACCGGCATCGTCTGTGCGATAGACGCCGCTCTCGGTTTCGTGCTGGACCTGTGCATACAAGACATTCGGATTGGCACGCCAGATGTCGATGCCGATTCGCCCCTTGGGCCCGACCGGCAATCCGTTTTCGAGCTTGGCCCACGTCTGACCGCCATCGCTGGACTTCCAGATGGCGCTGCCTGGGCCGCCGCCGTTCATCCCCCACTGCTGGCGTCGCCGCTGATAGGTCGCCGCGTAGAGAACCTTGTTGTTGGCCGGATCCATGACGAGCTCGGTGGCGCCGGTGTCGTCATCGACGAAGAGGACACGCTGCCAATTCAACCCGCCGTCGGCCGTCTTGAAGACGCCGCGTTCGCCGCCCGCCGCCCACAGATCGCCGAGCGCCGCGATGTAAACGACATTGAAGTCCACGGGATCGATGATGATCCGCGCGATCTGCCGGCTGGCGCGCAGCCCCATGTTGCGCCACGACTTGCCGCCATCCGTCGACTTGTAGACGCCATCGCCCCAGGACGAGCTCTGGCGATTGTTGTTCTCACCGGTGCCGACCCAGATCAGGTTGGGATCGGTTGGCCCGATGGCGATGTCGCCGACGGAAGAACTGCCTTGATCGTCGAAGATGGGCGTGAACGTCGTGCCGGCGTTGACGGTCTTCCAGACGCCGCTCGTTGCACCCGCAACGTAGAAGATCGCCGGGTTGCTTTCGAGCACGGCGAGATCATCGACACGCCCGGACGGCGACGCGGGCCCGATGTTCCGGAACACGAGGCGATCGAACGGTCCATCGCCGCGCAGCACCGGTGCTGGTTGCTGCACCGGCGGGGCCTGCGCGTTGAGCGCCCCGGCGACTGCGACAACAGCCAACAACGTGAGCAATCCTCTGAAACGGGTCATGGCGCTACCTCGCGCTCAACTCGTCGTAAGCGACTCACCGGCGAGTCAGATTATTGAGTGATTGAAGGATATAGCAGCTAGAACTAAAGACCAGCCACGAAGGGCACCAAGACACGAAGAAAACAAGTCCGCAAGGCTTCGTGTTTCTTCGTGACCTTCGTGTCTGACTGCGTAGCTCGTTACCGGTTTCGCATGATTAAGGCGCCCACATAACACCCAGCAATGACGAACAGCAGAGTGCGAAATCCGGTGACCAAGGATAGATACTCGGCCACTCCGCCCGCCATCGCGCCCAGCAAATTGGCTCCGAAATCCAGTGGGACCGATTTCGAGCGCTTGAACGCGGAGCCGAAGAGCAGCCCGGCGCACAGAATCGGGCTGAACATCAAGGCCGCATAGAACACCGACTCCGCGGCACGGCTTTCGAACGCCACGCGTCCGACGGGCACGAGGTAGTTGACGGCCAGCAGAGCGAGCAACACCGCGCCGACGCGCCACGGACGTGTGACATCCCATCGCGAAATCACGAAGTTGGCGGCGAGCGCCATCACCAGTACCGACGCGATGGCCAACGACGCCACCACCCATGTCGATCCCCACAGCAGCGCAAACTGGATGATCGACTTGGTTTCAAGCAGCATGAAACCGGCGCCGAGCAGAAAGAAGTGCCACGACCATTGGCCACGATGGCCGCGCAGCGCGGCTCCCACGGCCACGATCGACACCACAACGATCACGGCGAGGGCCGCAAGGTAATGTGCGGGCACATGCCGGTCGCGCAGATACAGAAACGGCCAATCGTCGGTGGCGGATTCGATATTCGCGTCACGTTGATGCGCGCGAGGCGGACTGGGCCGGACCGATCGACCGAACTGTGTGACGCGATCCGGAATGGGAACATCGGCGGGAAGGGATGCGACCCGCGGCCCCGCCACCATGACGCCTAGATAACCATTGGCTTCGTGCACGTGCACCCGCGGCTCGGCGCCAAACGCGACCGCCGCTGTATTGGCCAGGCGATCCACCAGCCAGCGTTCGCGGAAGTAGTTGTAGATCACGAGCACACCGTTGGGCCTGAGGCGATCGCGCACGGCGCGGAACGACTCCTCGGTGAACATATAGCTTTCAAGGCGAACACCGGAGAAGCTGGATTGCAGCGTCAATGAGTCGATCAGCGCAAACACCACCATGTCGTACTGCTTGTCCGTCGTCCGCAGAAAGTGTCGCGCGTCGTCGTTGACGAGATGCACTCGCGGATCGCTGTAGGGACGCTCGGGATGTCGTTCTCGACCGAGCTGGAGGATGACCGGGTCGATGTCGACGGCATCCACACGCTTGGCCCCGTGTGTCAGCGCGGCCGCTACGTCAGTGCCGGATCCTGCGCCCAATACGAGCACATCGTCGAAGGTGTCGCCAAAGGCGACGTAGGGCCACTCGTAGAAGTACTCCTTGTGGGCGAGCGGCGCCATCGACTGGTGAAACGTGTTGTTGACGTCGATGATGGTCTCGTCGCCGCTCTGACGGACGCCGATTTTGTAATACGGCGACCAGAGGGCCTCGCGCCCCAAAATGTGAATCAACGCCAGCGAGACGGCGAGTAGTGCGCAGCCAGTAGCCGGCCCGATCCAGGATTGGCGTCTCGCGCCCCGCTGCACGAGAAATGGCAACGACACGGCGAAGGCGATGGCGAACCAGGCCGTCGGCGGCAGCTCCAGCCATGACATCAGGGCAAAGACGATGACCCCCGCGAGACTGCCGGCCAGGTTGAGGGAGTAGGCCCGCAAGGCCTCGAGCCGCTCCATCTCGCGCGCCATCTGCTGCGCGAGGGCGGCAAACAGCGCGGCCACAACCACAAACAGCAACGGCAACAGCAGCCAACTCTCGATCAGGACGATGTCGTCGCCGGTGCCGCTCGAGAAATAGATGCTGCCGGATGTGCGGACGTTCACCTCGAGGCGAAAGAAATAGACCGCCCCGACGACCAGCGCTTGAATCAGTGGAAACCAGGAGAACAGGCGACGGCGTGAGGACGCCAGGAGGCAGCCCACGCCGATTCCGAGAAAACACGCGAGCAGGATGAAGTTGGAAAAGTATGACAGCAGGCGGATGTACGCGGGCAGCCAGCGGAGAAGAGCGATCTCGAGGAAGAGGACCAGGAAGGATGAAAGAAAGATGGAGATGCCCGGGCTCTTCGCCCGGCCATCAAACATCTGAGTACCTGACGCCTAACTTGGTGAGAGCTTCCTCCGGGCAGCCAGTCCAGCGTGCGACCGATCGATTGCCCATGTACTGCAGGTCGTCGATTCCCATTCGCGTCGTCCAGAAGCCCGCTGCGGTCAGATCACGAAAGCTACTGAAGAACGTCATGCCGTGTCGCAGAGGATGGGGTGTATCACCTGGCTTCACTACGGTGCGGGACGGCCAGGCAATATCGTCAAGCACCGCAGTCTGCTCGTTTGCCGCACAGTCCACGAACGTCTTGTCGAACCGCTCCTGGCACTCGACATCCAGCCAGGCCAGCCCACCGCGCATCCCGACTTGCCGGGTCGGCTGATCGATCATCATGAAGTCCATGAACTCGGGCACCCCGGCATCGGTGGCGCTGCCCGAGCGGTCGTCCTTGGGGATGATTAGATCGACGAGCACGCTCACCGTTCGCCACTCGTGGGGCGTGAAGAACTTCGGCTGAAAGGGCGTCCCGGCGGCGGCCGCCGCTTGCGCGGCCTGCACCAGGTCGTGCGCATGGGCGGCTTCCGCCTCGGTCCAGGCGAATCCCGCGGCAAGCGGCGCGGACGCAAGCAATCGCAGAACCTGCCGACGTTGCATCACACACTCCCCGTCTTGCGCTGATCGACGATGAACTCGCTCGTCCGCATGGCGAGCGCCAGGATCGTCCACGTTGGATTCTTGTCCGCCTGCGAGACGAACGGCCCGCCATCGGCAACGAACAGGTTTCTCACATCGTGCGCCTGGCAGTTTCGATTGAGCACCGAGCTTCGCGGATGGCTCCCCATGCGTGTCACGCCCAGCTCGTGGATGATTCGCCCACCGGGCTCGATGCCATAGCCGTCTTCCGCGCTCGGCATGGGTGACAGCGGCGTCCCGCCCATCTCGTGGATGATGGCGCGGAACGTCTCCTGCATGTGCTTGACCTGCTTCACCTCGTAGTCCGACCACTTGAAGTGGAATCGCAGGACCGGAATGCCCCACTTGTCCACGACGGTCGGGTCAATCTCGCAGTAGCTGTTCTCGTTCGGCACCATTTCCCCGCGACCGGAAAAGCCAACGGTCGCGCCATAGAAACGGCGATAGTCGTCCTTGAGCTGCTTGCCGTAGCCGCCACCGGCAATGGGCCGTCCCGAGCTGTCCGTCCCGTTGTATTGGTGAATCCCGCCAAGCGTGCCGAAGCCGGGCAATCGACGACCGCCGCCGATCTCGATGTGATAACCGCGTGGGAAGTCGAGCGTTCGATTGTCGAGCCACCAGGGCATGTAGAGATGCGCTCCGCTGGCCCCGTCCTCGTTGTGCGGAACGCTGTTCATCATCCGCGGGATGAAGCCGCGCACGCTCGTCCCGGTGGAATCGGTGATGTAACGGCCGACGCTGCCGCTGGAGTTGGCGAGCCCGTGCGGAAACTTCGACGACTGCGAGTTCAGGAGAAGGCGCGCCGTTTCGCAGGCGCTGGCGGCGAGCACGACAATCCGCGCGCGCACGTGATTTTCGCGACCCGTGGCCTTGTCGATGAAGGTCACACCGTTTGCGAGGCCGCTCTCATCCACCGTGACCTCTCGCGCCATCGCGTTCACGGTCAAGGTCAGACGTTTGGTTGCCAGCGCCGGTGGCAACAGCACCGACGGCGACGAAAAGTTCGCGTGCACGGAGCATCCGCGTCCGCACTGCCCGCAGTAGTGACAGGCCGGTCGGCCGTTGAGCGGCTGCGTCAGGATCGAGAGTCGCGACGCAATGCATGGGATCTTCAGCTTCTGTGAGGCTTCTTGGATCAGCAGCTCGTAGCAGCGCGGTCGTGGCGGCGGTTGAAAGAGGCCGTCGGGCTCGTTCGGAAGCCCCTCCTTCGACCCGAAGATGCCGACGAGCGTGTCGACGCGGTCGTAGTACCGGCTTCAAATCGTCGTACGTGATGGGCCAGTCGTCGCCGACGCCATCAAGGCTCCGGCGCCGAAAGTCGTCCGGGCCGAAGCGCAGGGAGATGCGGCCCCAGTGATTGGTGCGTCCGCCGAGCATGCGCGTGCGGAACCAATCGAAGCGGTCGCCTGCCGCCGTGGTGTACGGCTCGCCGTCGAGCGTCCACCCGCCGAGGCCGGCGTCGAACTCGCCGAACTGCCGCTCAGGAATCGGCGCGCCACGCCTGGGCGAGTCGTAGGGCCACGCGAACATTCGCGAGTCGCGGCGAGTGTCCCACATGATGCCTGCCTCGAGCATCACGACGTCGGCGCCAGCCTCGGTCAGCACCTTGGCGGCCATGCCACCACCGGCGCCGGAGCCGACGATGCAGACGTCGTAGATGTGGGAATTGCGAATGATCTGCATGCCTGTCCGCGAGCGATTCTATGTCAGCTCGACAAACGCGTTTTGAGTGCCCGACGCAGCCAAACGCGCGCGAACCGCCGGAGGGCACGTTCGCGCAGATCTGCGTGTCGACTCGTTTCTCGTGGCCTGAGCGCATGCGAACCGCGATTCCAGGTCAGCTTGAACCGCAGGTGCTCGGAGCGTAGCATCGGCCGCGAAGCTTCGCACCGTCAGGCGGCGCTAGCTGCGCGGCAGAGGTGAGGCGATGGCGTCGAGACGCAATTTTGTGAAGACGATGGCGATGACGGGCGCGGGATTGACGATCGTTCCGCGACATGTGCTCGGCCGTGGCCAGACGCCGCCCAGCGACCGCCTGAATATCGCCGGCGTTGGCGTTGGCGGCATGGGCAAGATCAACCTCCTCAACCTCGCCACGCCCAACAACATCGTGGCGCTCTGCGATGTCGACTGGAACGTTGCCGGACGCGCCTGGGAGACGCTCGACGCCGACCTTAAGCGCGAGCAGGAGCGGCTGCCGAAGGTCACTGACGAGACGGCTCGCAAGAACAGCCTCGAGCGCATCGAGTCGCTGAAGAAGATCATCGCCCAGGATCTGCCGCGGATGCAGCGACACACTGACTTCCGCGAAATGCTCGAGAAGCAAAAGGACATCGACGCCGTGGTCGTGGCAACGCCCGATCACACACATGCGGTCGTGGCGATGGCGGCGCTCGAGGAAGGCAAGCACGTGTACGTTCAGAAACCACTGACGTGGTCCGTGGACGAAGCCCGCCGCCTTGCCGCAAAGGCCAAGCAGACGAAGGTGGCCACCCAGATGGGCAACCAGGGTCATTCGTGGGACGACGGCCGGCGGGTCGTGGAATGGATCCAGGCCGGCGCCATCGGCGATGTGCGCGAGGTCCACGTGTGGACCAACCGTCCACTCGCCTACTGGCCGCAGGGCATCCCGCGCCCTCAGCCGCAGCGAATCGCGAACGAGCTGCGATGGAACATGCCAGGGGTCATGGCGCGGCTCGCGAACGCCATGGGCCTCTACTCTGTGCCCGACAAGCTCGCCTGGGATCTCTTCATCGGGCCGGCGCCGCCGGTGGAGTATCACCCCGTGTATCACCCGTTCAATTGGCGCGGGTGGGCCGATTGGGGCGTCGGTGCCATCGGCGACATGGGAGCACATCTCATCGATCATGCGTTCTGGGCGCTCGATCTCGGCTATCCAACGACCGTCGAAACCGTCTCGACGCCATTCGACAAGGCGTGCTTCCCCATGGCGACCACGACCTATTTCGAGTTTCCCGCACGAGGGTCGATGCCACCGGTCAAGCTCACGTGGTATGACGGCGGGCTGCTGCCGCCCAAGCCGGAGGAAATCGGTGAGGAGTCGCTCAACGCGACGGGTGGCGGACTGCTCGTCGGATCCAAGGGGAAGTTGCTTTACGACACGTACGGTTCCAACTCTCGACTGCTCCCCAAGTCGCTGCAGGACGCCGTTGGACTACCGGTGCAGAAGCTGCCCCGCATCGCAACCAGTCATGAGCTGAACTGGTCGGAGGCAGCGAAGGGGAAAGGCGAGGCGTCCACGCCATTCGAGTACGCCGCGCGCCTGACCGAGGTCATGCTGTTGGGCATCGTCGCCCTGCGAGCCGGGACCAAGATCCACTACGACGGCGCGAAGATGAAGGTCACCAACAGTGCCAACGCCAACGACTATTTGAGGCGGGAATATCGGAGAGGGTGGAGCCTCTAGTGCCGTGTATCAGCTGGATCGGTATCGCCATTCAATCTTCCGGCTAAGCCGGATGCCACGATCCAAAAACGACATCGCGTGGCTTCCGCCTTCAGGCGGAAGTCTGACGCGCTCGGTGCTATAGCGGTCGCACCTTGATATTCCGGTACCAGACCGGGTCGCCGTGATCCTGGAGCGCGATGTGGCCGCGCTTGCTGCGGCCATACATCGGGATCTTGCCGAACTTGCTCGCCTTCACGCGCGCTTCCCAGTCGGGACTCCACAGCTCGTAGTCGACAATCTTCACGCCGTTCATCCAGTGCTCGACGTGAGGGCCCTTGACGAGCAGCCGCACGGTATTCCATTCCCCGACGGGCTTGGTGACATCGCGAACCGGTGGGTGCACGGCGTAGTTCGATCCCGCCGACGTGATCGGGTCCTTGCCGTCCCGATGCACGGCGTTATCGAGCACCTGCACCTCTGGTCCCGACCACCAGGCTGCGTCACCCTCCTTGACCACATGGAAGAAGATGCCGCTGTTGCCACCCTTGGCGAGTCTCCATTCGAGGCTCAGCTCGAAGTCGCCGAATTCCTCGACAGTCAGGATGTCGCCACCCTCGGCTTCACGCGTGAGGACGCCGTCGATCGCTTTCCAGCCGGCGCCCGGCGTCGGCGTCTTGAACCCCTGCCAGCCCGCCAGTGACTTGCCGTCGAAGAGCAGTTTCCAGCCCGCCTTGCGCTCCTCAGCAGTGAGACCGCCGGGAGCCTGCGCGCACGTCATGACAAATGTGCCAACCGACCATCAAAGCGACAAAGGCGACGGACATGGCACAGAAGCACGGAAGCACAGAAGCACGGAATAAACCAAATAAAACCTTCCGTGTTTCCGTGGTTCCGTGTTCCGTGCCTTCTCCGTGATCTCTCCCAAGTGCTAGGTGTCGAGCTGCTTGCGGCAGTACTCGAGGCATCGGGTCACCTCCTGAATAGTGTTGCCACCCTTGTACTCGTACTCGATGTTCGCCGGGATCGCCCATTTCTCGTCACGAAGCAACCGGAGTATCGCACCAATGGGCGTATCGCCCTGACCGAACGGCACGGCCGGCCCCTGGTCGCGCTTTCGATCCTTGATGTGCAGCGTCAGGATCGACGCGTGATGCCGAAGCACGTAATCCAGCGCGTCGAAATTGGCAGCCGTGAAGTGGCCGATGTCGAGGTTGACCTTGATCTGCGGCCCGACCTTCATCGCCTGCTCGAAATCCTGCGGCGTCGCAAACTCGTTGGGATCAATCCGCGAGTGGTTGTGCATCCCGACCGGGAGCGCGTGACGAGCGGCAACCTGCGCCACACGCGCCACGGCCTTGATGTCGCGAGGACGAGGTGATGCAGGGCGCCCCCAGCGCCTTGGCCATCTCGAAGCCACGCTCGATTTCGGCGTCGGTAAAGTGATCCCGGAAGCTGATGTTATAGGCGGACAGAGCAATGCCTGCTTTGCTGAAGGCCTCGCCAATGCGGCGGAACTCGTCGAGCGAGACGTTTTCGCGCCAGCGGCGAAGCTCTTCGCGCGACACCCCGCGCGGCTCGACGTGAGAGTGCCAGAGTTCGCAACTGTGCAGGCCGATTTTCGCCATCGCCGCGATCGCCGGCCCGATCTCCAGACCGCGAAAGCTGTAGCTCTGGACGCCGAGCGTCACACCCTTGTACCGCGCACTGGTTTCCTGAAATGCACGGACTGGCGTCCGCAATGCCGAAACGACGCCTCCGAGCGCAATCCAGTGCCATTCCCGTCGAGTCATCTGCGGCATGTGGACCTACTCTACCAGCAGCGCGAGCAACCGCCGGCTGGTATGTTTCGAGCCCGTCAGGACGCCACGGCAGCACACGTTCCTGTTCCGCGCTCATATAGCACGCCATCAAGAGCTCGACCACTTCCAGCCCGGCGCGGAAATCCAATTCCGGTTGAACACCGTCGCGGAAGAACTGGATGAATGCACGATTCTCGTTCTCGTAGCCGTACTCGGCCGATTCATTGCCGACGATCGGCATCAGCCCCTGCTCGGCGTTCTGCTTTTCGATCAGATCCTCGTCCACCTTGCCCTGCAGCCGCCTGGATAAAAACACCTTGGTCGTGGTGTCGAGCGTGCTGATCGTGAGCGAATACTCCGGACCGAGCAACTCCATCGAGAGTCGAAGGCCGGCGCCCACGTAGCTCCAGGATGTCGTGGCCTCGACTACGAGCGGCGTGCCTGCCTCGTCGACGTAACTGACTGACGCCCGCGCAAAATCCTCGGCGGGATGGCGGCCGTAGTCGATTGACGCGCCCATCATGTCCTTGAGCAGTGCGACATATTCGGGCCGCGACCACTTGAGCGTGGCAATCTGCGCCGATACCTTGACCGGCCTGATGCTGTGACGTGGGGCACCCGGCTGCGTCAACAGGTACCGACCGACCTCGAGGCTGTGGCACATCATGTCGTTCAACACGCCGCCGCCCTGAAGGTCGCCGCGCCAGAACCAGGGCATGTGAGGACCGCCATGCTCCTCGGCCGCGCGCGCCAAGTACGGGCGCCCCGCCAGCGCGGCGCCGCGCGCCCACACAATCTCCTTTCCCCGTTCAACCCCAGGAGCAAACAACTGATTTTCGAGATACCCGTGCAGAACACCGGCACGTTCGGCCAGCTCCAGCATCTTGCGCGCTTCGGTGACGTTACGTGCCAGCGGCTTCTCGCACGCGACACCAACGAGCTCGGCGCCACGGGTCCGCGCGTGCACGATTTCCTCCATGTTGCCGACGCGCACGTAGTTGGGACCGCAGAGCCAGATGCAGTCGATCGAAGGGTCCGCAACCATCTCGCCGATCGACGAAAAGGCTTTCGCCTCTCCGACGTGCAGCGACCGGGCCAGCGCCGCCGCCTCGTCTGCGTGCGCGCGGCTCGGACTCCACACGCCACGAACATCCGCACCACGAACCGCCTGCCACGATCGAATGTGAAAGCGAGTGATGAAGCCACTGCCAATGAAGCCGACGCCGAGGGTCTTTTGAGTCATGAAGGAGCCAAGAGTTGAAAGGCATCAGTTGTCAGTTGACAGTTTCCAGTTCAAAGATCGAGCGACACACGAAGCGACCCTGAACTGGCCACTGGTAACTGAAACTGATGGCCGTGAGTCCTCGGAACTATAATCCCACCGCCGATTATGACGTCGCCAATGGCTCGCCTCTCGACGATGATGTTTCTCGAATACGTCATCTGGGGATCGTGGCTGCCACTGCTGGCGCTGTATCTCGGTGACGTCCTCGGCTTCTCCGGCTCTCAGATCGGCTGGATCTTCGCCACCCCCGCCATCGCATGCGTCGTCGCCCTCTTCGTCGGCGGGCAACTCGCCGATCGCGTAATGTCCACGGAAAAGCTGCTGGCGGTACTGCACGTCGGCGGCGGAATCGCGATGCTGGCGCTGGCGTTCCAGACGACGTTCTGGGCCTTCTTCGTCATCATGCTCGCGTATCAACTGGCCTACATCCCGACGATGTCGTTGACCAATGCGATCGCGTTTCACCATGTGCAGGACGCGCGGAAGGATTTTGGCCGCATTCGACTCTGGGGCACGATCGGATGGATTGCCGCCAGCTGGCCGTTCGTCTTCATCCTGGCCGGCAAGACCGGTGACGCGCTGGAAGCCGCGCTCTCGAGCATTTTCGTGGTCGCGGGATTGGCCTCGTTTGCACTCGCGGCGTTCTCGTTGACGCTGCCGGCGACACCACCGGGACGTGACGCGCAGGCCGCGAATGCGCCGCTCGAGGCGATCCGATTTCTGGCCGTGCCGGCCATTCTGGTGCTCTTCGTCGTGACCTTCATGGACGCGCTGGTCCACCAGGCCTACTTTCAGTTGACCAGTCCCTTTCTCGAGCGGGCCGGATTGCCGGCGAACTGGATCATGCCCGCGATGAGCATCGGGCAAATCGCCGAGATTGTGACCATGGCGGTCCTGGGCGCGGTCCTGAGCCGTTACGGCTGGCGGACGACGATGGCCGTCGGCATCGCAGCGCATGCACTCCGCTTTTTCGTGTACGCGATCGGCGATCCCCTGTGGCTGATGGTCGCCATCAACGTCGTGCACGGGATGTGCTACGCGTTTTTCTTCGCGGCGGTCTACATCTTCGTGGACGAGTATTTCCCCAAAGATTCCCGCGCCAGCGCGCAAGGGCTGTTCAATCTTCTCATCCTCGGCCTTGGGCCGTTCTTCGGCAGCCTGCTCTGGGGGCGGCTGGCCGACAGCCTGCGCACGGGATCCGGCGACGTGGACTACCAGACGCTGTTTCAGGCACCGGCGTGGCTCGCAGTGGCGGCGATGGTGCTGTTGCTGGTGGCGTTCAGGCCTTCGGCGCGCCCGGCGTAGCAACGTGCGCGCACAGTGGTCCAGGGCCTACGGTCCACGGTCCACGGTAGCCACGAAGGGCACGAACCCGACACGAAGTAATTCACACACACCTTCATCGAGCGCGCGGGCCCGGCTTACGAGCTGATCCGGAACCCACGCTTGTGAGCCCGCCTGCGGCACCGCCGCGAATTGCTCACGCTGCCTCAAACCGACACGGCGACAGTTGACGCCTCGTTCACTCTCTCTGCGATCTATCCACGCGGGTCGCTCAAGGTCAGTCCTTCGACGGGGGCGATCCGTCACCCACGAAGGACCACTACAGGCGTTCATGCTCTTCTCGAGGGTCGCCCCCGTGAGGAGTCAGCCCCGCGGCCACGTCCGATAGATCTGCGTACACAGCTCGCGCGCGAGCGCCACGCGCGCCTTCAGCCCGCCGTGTTTCTCCGCGAGCTGGCGCCCCCAGCGGCCGAGCGCATCTCGACGCCGCTTGCCATGGATCGCCGCTTCGACCAACGCCCAGCGCAGCCACGCCGACCCGCGCTTGGTGATCGACCCGTAGCGCACGCGCCCCCCTGTGCCAGCCACACGCGGCATCAGGCCGGCGTATCTGGCCAGTGCGCCCGATCGGGAAAGCGCTCGATGGCGCCGTTCTCCGCGCGTATCATCACGCCGAGCATGCCGCCAATGCCGCATCGCGTCGAGCGCGCACACTATGGTCCGCGTCGCCGTCCTGCGACCACTGCCGCGTCGATCGGGCCAGGCGCGTCTGCACGTCCGCGTGGACCGCTTGCAGCCCCACGCGGCCCTCGTGCGCCCACCCGGTGAGCGCCACCTGCTGCACCGCGGCCACGCCCTTCGGACTCGCTCATCCGTCGCGCGCACGCTCTCCCTGCCGCAGCAACAACGCGCGCAGGCGCTGTCGCAGCGCCGTCGCCGGCGCACCAGGCTGATGCGATAGCGCGTCAGCTCGCGCAGTCGGCAGCGCTGGCGGCGGATACCACACCCGCACCACGCTGTCGCGCGGAGCGCTTCGCCAGCCGCCGCGCGTCCAGCCGTTCCGTCTTCGCCGCGTAGCCGGCTCTCAAGCGGTCCGCGCCTCATCGCGAGACCATTGCCTAGCGTGTGGAGCTGCGTCGCGCCTGGCAGAATCGACTAATGGCTTTTAACGCTCCCCGCTCTCCAGTCTCCGGTTTCACGAAGGCACTGAGGGAGAAACTGCGTGCTGTGAACCCTTGACCGTGGATCGTGGCCTGTGGACCGTGGGCCGTGGCCCAGCGACTCGGCGACTGGCCCAATCGCCTCTTACTTCCCTCCGAACAAATAGTCCAACGCGAGATTCGCCATCACCCGCATGCCGACTGGCAACGCGGATTCGTCGGCAAAGAACAGCGGCGAATGATTGGCCGGCGCTGACTTGATGTCCCGATCTCGCGGAGTAACGCCCAGGAAGAAGAACATCCCCGGCACTTTCTGCTGATAGAACGCGAAGTCCTCCGCTGTGCCGGTCAGCGGCCCAACGCGCACGTTTTCAGCACCCGCGACGCGACGCAAGGTTGGCGCCATCCTCTCCGTCAGATCGGGATTGTTGATGGTGACCGGGTAGCCGATGCCATAGCTGATTTCAACGCTGCCGCCCATCGCCTCCGCGGTCTTCGTCGCGATCTCGCGGATTCGACGATGAATGTCCTTGCGGACGTCTTCGTTGAAGGCGCGGACCGTGCCTTGCAGCTCGGCGGTCTCGGGCACGATGTTGAAGCGATTGCCCGCGTTGAAGGCCCCAATGGTCACAACCGCGGGCGCTTCGGTGATGTTCACGCTGCGACTGACAATGGTCTGCAACGACATCACGATCTGCGAGCCAATGACAACCGGATCGACACCAGCCCAGGGCACAGCCCCGTGGGTCTGTCGTCCTTTGATGCGAATCGTGAACGAGTCGCCGCTGGCCATTAACGGACCCGTTCGATACTCGATGATCCCGGCGTGCAGCGGAAAGACATGCAGACCGAAGATGGCATCAACCCTCGGGTTCTCGAGCACGCCTTCCTTTACCATCAACTCGGCGCCACCCTCCTCACCCGCCGGCGGGCCTTCTTCGGCCGGCTGGAAGATCAGCTTGATGGTTCCGGGAAGCTGCTCTCTCATGCGCGCAAACATCGTTGCGGCGCCGAGAAGAATCGCCATGTGGTTGTCATGTCCGCAGGCGTGCATGACGCCAACACCCTGAGTCGTCTTCACCGTGGACTTGAACGGCAACTCCACTTGCTCGGTGACCGGCAACGCATCCATGTCCGACCGCAGGGCGACGACCGGGCCCGGCTTGCCGCCGCGGAGCACGGCGACGACACCGGTATGAGCCACACCGGTCTGTACCTCGTAGCCAAGCCGCTTCAATTCGTCCGCGATGATCTTCGCCGTCCGCTGCTCTCGATTCCCCAACTCGGGGTGCTGATGAAAATCCCGACGCCAAGTGACTACCTGCGGCGTCAACTCCTGCGTCAAACGGTCGATCTGCGAGGAAAGCGGATTCGCCGACTGCGCGGCGGAAAAAACCGGGATCAAACACAGGGTGAAGGCAAGAGCGGCGGCGCGCATGGCGGACAATTGTACCGAATAGCGCGGTTCTGAACGGGGGTTCTCAACGCGGGTTCTCGACGGCGGTTCTCGACGAAGGTTCTCCACGAAGGTTCTCGACCGGGCTTGGCACAGAAGCACCTTCGTCGAGAACCGTCGTCGAACCCTTGTCAAGAACCATCGTCCAGAACATCGTCGAGAACCGTCGTCGAACCATCGTGGAGAACCACCGTAGAGAACCTTCGGGAAGAACCGCCGCGAACACTGAACCGTTCGAATCCGGACACCTGCGGTCGTTCTCGACAACGGAACGACGCGATGAGCGCGTATTTTCCGAGTGTGCCCTGGCACGACCCTCGCTAAATCACTGGCCATGCTCAGCGATCTCCGCCTCGGCCTCCGCCACTTCCTTCGTCGTCCTGGCATCGCCCTGGCGGCCGTTTTGTCGCTGGCGCTCGGGATTGGGGCGAACAGCGCCATCTTCAGCGTGCTGCACAGCGTCGTCCTCAACCCGCTGCCTTATCGAAGTCCAGAACGGCTGGTCATCGTGTGGGAGACCTCGTCGGATAACCCTGCGCGATGGGTGGCGCCCGCGAACTTCGTGGACTGGCGGCGGGAGTCGCGGTCCTTCGAATCGATCGCGGCATTCGACGAGTTCTCGCCGACGCTCGCCGGTCGGGCGGAGCCCGAGCGGCTCCGGGCCGTCGGCGCGTCAGGGACGTTCTTCACGACGCTCGGCGTGACGGCATCGATCGGCCGCACGCTGCTTCCGTCGGACGATGAACCCGATGCGAGTGGCGCGGCCGTGCTGAGCCACGGACTTTGGGCGCGCCTGTTCGGCGCAGCACCGGATGCGATTGGGCAGACGCTGCAACTCGACGGCCGCAGCTACACAATCGTCGGCGTCATGGGCGCGAGTTTCGAGTCGCCCCTGTCCGCGGGCGTCGATGTGTGGCTGAGCGGCGATCGGGGAATCCCGCGCACGTTTCCCTTCGGCGGAGACCTCACCAATGTGCGCGATTCGCACATCATTTACGTCGTTGGCCGCCTGGCGCCGGCCGCCAGCCGCGAGGTTGCGCAGCAAGAGCTGAGCGCGATGATGGAGGCGCTGGCACGACGCTACCCCGACACCAACGCCGGCCTTGGTGTGAACGTCCAGCCGTTGCACCAGGCCGTCGTCGGCGACGTCAGCGGAGTTCTGGGACTCATGCAAGTGGCGGTCGCGATGATGCTGCTCATCGCCTGTGCCAACGTCGCGCACCTGCTGCTCGGTCAGGCCGCGGGGCGGCAAGGCGAGATGATGGCGCGAGTCGCTCTGGGCGCAGCGCGCGGGCGCCTCGTGCGTCAACTGCTGGCCGAGACGATGGTGATAGCCATTCCTGGCGGCGTGCTGGGGCTCTTGCTCGCCGCCTGGGGACTCGATGCGCTCGTCGCACTTGCCCCTCGCGGCCTCCCGCGCCTGGAAGAGATCGGCCTCCATCCAATCGTGCTGCTCTTCACGACCGGTGTGACTTTGCTGACCGCGGGCGTGTTCGGGCTGGGGCCGGCGTTTCAGTTGGCCCGGCAAAGCGCGCTCACGCCGAGCCACGCGTCATTCCGACTGACCGGCGATCGGAATGTCAGGCGTTGGCATCACGCGATTGTCGTCACCGAGCTTGCGATGGCTCAGGTTCTACTCATCGGCGCCGGGCTGCTGCTCGCGAGCTTTGTCGCCAGTCAGCGCGTGCCTCTCGGGTTCGAGACCGACGGGCGCGTCGCTGCTGATCTCAACCTCGCCCCCGACAAGTACCTGCGTCCCGTCTCGGCAGAAGCGTTCACCATCGATCCGGCTCTCAAGATCGGGTTCGTCCAAGGAGTCCTCGAGCAGTTGGAGTCGGCTACAGGGGTGCGAGCCGCGGCGGCCTCTTTTACATCACCGCTCAGCGGGGCGCCCAATCGTGGGATCCGCATCGAGGGGCGCCCGCCAGCAACCGGTCGCAACGAGGATGCGGCTGACTTTCAAGTCATCACGCCGGATTTCTTCAGGACCGTCGGTGCAACCCTCATTCGGGGCCGCACGATTGCCGACACCGACCGTGCGAACACGCCAGCAGTGGTGGTCGTCAATCGGGCGTTTGCCGACCGTTTCTTCCCAGGCGTCGATCCCATCGGCCGGCGAATCCTGTTCGGCGAGCGTGCGGCTCACGAGGTAGTCGGCGTGGTCGACAACATGCGCTACCGGTTCGTCGAATCGCCGGCCGACCCGACCTTCTACATTCCGATCACCCAGAACGCCGAACGTTGGCCGTTCCTCTCGTTTACGGTGTGGAGCGACGAAGAGGCGACGGTGACGGCAGACCGCTTGCGCAGTGCGATCCGCACGGCTGACCCTGGACAGGCGATTACGAGAATGCGGAGCTTCGACGAGATTCTGAGCACAGCGCTCGCCACGCGGCGCTTCAACACGCTGCTCGTGCTGGTGTTTGCTGGAGCGGCGCTGGTCCTGGCTGCTGTGGGCACCTACGGCGTGATGGCTTACGCCGTTTCGACACGGACCCGTGAGCTCGGCGTGCGTGCCGCACTCGGTGCGAGCCCTCGGAACCTGCTCCATCTGGTGGTTGGGCAAGGCGCAATACTCACGGCAGTCGCGGTCGCGCTGGGCATCGGCGCCGGACTCTTTCTCACGCAGCTGATGGCTGCGATGCTCTACGAGGTCACGCCCCGCGATCCGCGGACGTTCGCCGCCGTCGCCCTGCTCCTCAGCCTCGTGGCGCTGATGGCGACGTGGGTGCCGGCGCGGCGTGCCGTCAAGGTGAGTCCGATTCGGGCGTTGCGCGATGAATAGTCGCTGATCTTCCGGGCTGAAGAGCTTGTGAATAAATCGATTGCGTGGCTTCCGGCTTCAGCCGGAAGATCAATGCTCGCGCCCAACTTCCGCCTGAAGGCGGAAGCCCACGAGAGGATAAATTCTGAAGGCAATCCTCGTTCATCAGTTCGGCGGCCCTGAAGTACTGAAGCTCTCGGATGTTCCGGAACCACACCCCGAAGCGAACCAGGTCCTGGTGCAGGTTCATGCGGCCGGTGTGAATCCGTATGACACCTACATGCGGACCGGCAACTACGCCATTCAACCGCCGCTGCCCTATTCGCCCGGCGCGGATGCCGCGGGCATCGTGGAACGCGTTGGAGTGGAACGCGTTGGAGCTGGCGCGCCCGCTGTGTCGAGCGGCGCGCGAGTTTACGTCACCGGCACGGTGGCCCACAAGAGTTACGGGGCCTATGCCGCGAAAGTGCTCTGCGAGCCACACCAGCTTCATCCGCTGCCGGATCGTTTGAGTTTCGCGCAAGGCGCCGGCGTCGGCGTGCCTTATGTGACCGCATTTCGCGCCCTGCACGATCGCGCGCGCATTGCAGCTGGGGAAACACTCTTCATTCACGGCGCCAGCGGAGGCGTTGGCATCGCCGCCACTCAAATCGCGCGGGCATCAGGCCTGACGGTCATTGGCACTGCGAGCACGCAGGCAGGCCTCGATCTGGTGCGCGGGCAAGGCGCCCACCACGTCCTCAATCACCGCGAGGCGGGGTATCTCGACAAGCTGAAGGAGCTGACCAACGGCCGAGGCCCCGACGTGATTCTCGAGAATCTGGCCAACGTCAACCTGGACAACGATCTCAGCGCCATGGCCTACGGCGGCCGGGTCGTCATCGTCGGGAACCGCGGGCGGATCGAAATCGATCCGCGCAAGGTGATGTCGAAGGATGGCGCCATTGTCGGAATGGCACTGTGGAATACGACGGCCGAGGACTTTGCCCGGATCTATCGCGCCCTGGACGCGGGACTCGAGAGTGGCGCGCTGTCACCGGTGGTCGGCACTGAACTTCCGCTCGGCGAGGCCAAGCGCGCCCACGAACTCGTGCTCGAACCTGGGGCGAAAGGGAAAATCGTCCTCGTCCCGTGAGTTACTTCACCCGCGCCAGTTCCTCGTCGATCACGGATTGGAACTGCTCGAACGGCTGTGCCCCAACCACCGGGCGTCCATTGATGTACATCGTCGGTGTCGAGTTGACACCGATCTGTTCCCCGAGCTTGAAGTCGGTCGAGATCGAGTCGGCGTACTTGTCGCTATCGAGGCAGGTGTCAAAGCGTCCTGTATCGATCTTGAGCGCCGCCGCGTGCTGCTTCAGGTTGGCAACCTCCATCCGCGCCTGGTTCGCGAAGATCAAGTCGTGCATCTGCCAGTACCTGTCCTGCTCTCCCGCGCAGTGTGCCGCCTGGTGGGCCTTGGGCGCCTGCTTGTGGTTCTGGAGCGGGAAGTCCTTGAATACGAGGCGGACTTTGTCGCCGTAGGTGGCGCGAATCTTCGTGAGAGTCGGACCGACTCTCGCGCAGTACGGTCACTGATAATCCGAAAACTCGACGATCGTCACCGGGGCGGTTGCGGGACCGACCGATGGATCATCGTCCGAGATTTCGACGGCAACACGGGGCGGCTCGAGCAGGATTCGCGTCGCGTTGGCTTTCTTCAGATCGTCCACGAGAATTGCGCGAGCCTGCTGCTGGCGATTGCCGGTCAGAAATGACCGAATCTGGTCACTGAGCTGCTCAAACGAACGCCCTTGAGCACGGTCCTTGTTTTCCTCGTAGAACTGACGCACCTCCGCTTCGGTGACGGGCTTCAGACGTTTCGCCGTCTCGTCTTCAGTGAACTTCGGCACGGGTAGAGCGGCGGTCTTCGCCGCCTGCTCGATCAGCAGGTCTCCCATCATCTGGTCGAGAACATTGCGTCGATTCTGATAAAGGAGCTGCGTAATCCGGGAGCGCTCGCCCGGATCCGTCGACTGCCAGCGGTCGTCGAGCTCCTTCATCGTGATCTTGCGGCCGCCGATTTCGGCGACGACGGCATCCGCCGTTTCTGGCGTCGAGGGCTGGGCCTGGGTGGCAGCCTGCTGAGCCGGAGCGGTTTGGGCGTTGGAACAGGCCAGCGTGATTGCGATCACGATGCCACCCAGAGCGATCCTCATCTCCACAGATTACACGTGTTCCCGCTGATTAACGATCCCTCGGCTCATCTGGGCCTGAATCGTTGGAAAACATCAGCTTTTCGTAGCCGATGCAGCGCAGCACCGGGAGTGGCGGATACTTACGAAAGCGTTCGTCGGTGAAGGACCGCGTGCAGAGATGAAATGTCGAGCGGGCCGCCTGCACGATCCGACAATGTTTGCAACTCGCGCAGAGTCCAACCGTTGGATCGTCAGAAGCTGGCATCGGTGATGAGTTTCCCTCGGTACTGCGCCCAGCCGTCACCTGAAATTGCTGGCGATTGCGACGAAACCCTTAAAGTAGACTGTCATTTAGATGCACGGTTCGGTGCGGAATGGGGATTGCTAGAATGACAGTCATGGACCGTCAATCAACGTTGGGCGCCCTCGCGGGCCTCACCCTCGCGATCGCGAGCGTTGCGGCGCAGACTCCGCAAGAGCCCCAGACCCCGGTCTTCCGAGGCAATGCCCGGACCGAGGTCCCCGTCTACGCGACGGTCCTGGACAGTTCGGGACGTTTGGTGCCGGATCTCGATCGTCCCGACTTCACGGTGCTGGACGACGGCAAGCCGGTTGAGCTGACGCAGTTTTCGAACGCCACGCAGCCGTTCACCGCGGTCGTGATGATGGACACGAGCGCGAGCATGACCGCGAACCTGGAACTGCTCAATCACGCCGCCGAGCAGTTTCTACTTCGGTTGTTGCCCGTCGATCGCGCGCAGGTCGGGGCGTTCAACGACAAGATTCAGCTCAGTGGGAGGTTCACCAACAATCGCGACGAGCTCGTGGCCGCGCTCGACGATTTGCAAATCGGCAACCCGACGCGACTGAACGACGCGATCGCAACCAGTCTTGACGCGCTCGGGCGTATCGAGGGACGACGCGTCGTGCTGGTGTTCACGGATGGCGAAGACACCGCGAGCAAGCTCGGGTTCCGTACGGTCCTTGAGCGGGCACGAAACGAAGAAGTGATGGTGTACTCGATCGGCCTGGAGTCCGAGTACTTCAACGGTCAGCGAATCACGCGCTCGCGCCCGTCACGGGACCTGCGAAAGATTTCCGACGAAACCGGCGGCGGGTACTTCGAGTTGAAGAAGAACGACCAGCTCGCACCGACGTTCACTCGCGTGGCGCAGGAGCTCCGGAGCCAGTACCTCCTCGGCTTCGCCCCTGCAAACCTGGACGGGAAGGTCCACAAACTCGACGTCCGCGCGCGCACCGGCATGACCGTACGCGCGAGAAAAAGCTACGTCGCTACACCCGACCGCAGGCTAACCAGCAATTGAAGGTTCCAGAGTTCCAAGATTCCAGAGTTCCAAGGTTGTTAAGCTCGCGGCTGCTTAGAACCTGGAACCCTGGAACCCTGGAACCCTGGAAACCTTAAACGAAGGCGATAGACAGGATCGTCAGAGCCAGCAAAATGCCCACCGCAAGTTCGGCCGTGCTCGAGAAATTCCATTCGTAGATTCGAAACATTGTCTTGGTGCTCCTGACCTTCCCACTAAGGGTTGGACGGCGGCACTGATGGAATGGTTCCGTGCGAATTTGCTAAGAGATCTCGCGAAGCTGAGCCCCGGGGAGGGTCGTCAGGGCGTCGACTGCTTCAGTCTCGTCCAGTCGGTCCTGGCGAGCACCTCGGCGAGCAGCCCCTCGTTGCCTCGTAAGATCACAGCAAACGTCTTGGGTGCGTCGGCGACGGTTACCGAATAGCGATCCTGGTCGCCTCGCCGATCGACGGAGGGCTTGGGTGAGTCGCCAAACATCAAGCGGGCCTCCGCCGGCCGAAATCGATCGCGAGCGGCGGTGCCGGTCCCTTCTTTGTACGTGTTTGACGGCGTCGTGATGGTCCACACGGCCCCATTCGCGCCGGCCGTGATCTGGGGCGCGCGCGAGGATCCGATCTCGAAGGACGCGGTGGGCTCGAGCGTGATGGTGAGCTCGAGTTCGGCATCGATTCGTTCGCCGGCAACACCCTCGTCTTCGAGCGTGACCACGTCAAGGCTCGAGCCTTTCCCCGTCTGCTTCAGCTCTTTGAGCGCGCGATCGTAGGCGGCCTGGGCTTTGCGCTCGGCGGCGACAACGGCTTCCTGAATCCGCGCCATGGCTTCTGCACCGGAGGCTTGCGTGTCTCGATGCAATGGGTTGGCGCGAACCACAACCGTTCGGTCATCCGGCTCGGGCCAGAGCACAAACCACTTGGCGCTTTCTCCCCCTCGAACGGGCACGTCGCCGTTGACGTCGGCGGCAGGGAATGGCAGCACCGGCCGCAGAATTTCAATCAGCGTTGCCATCCGGTTCGCGGTCTGGGTTGTCGCCACACTCGAGCCACTAGCCAACGCGATGGCGACCGCCACCGCGACCGAACGCGCCAGCCGCTCGAGCGAACGACCCTCAACTCTTTCGCGTGACATGCCAGAAATCAGCGAGCAAGTTGACACTGACTTCGCGTCGATAGTCCGCCGTCGATCGCAAGTCGTCGATCGGCGCGATCTCGCCGCGCATCACCGCTTGCGCTTGTTTGAGGGAGCTCCCGGCCGTTAGTACCCGCTCCGTGCGGCGAAGCCGAAGGACCGTGGGCGCGACGCTTCCCAACGCCACGCGCACCTCGGGGCCGCGCACGGCGGCGCACATGACCTTTGAAATCGCCTGCGCCCGTCGAGTGCCGACCTTTCGCCAGTACCTGGCGTCCCTCGATGCGAGGGACTTCAATCGCCACGATGATCTCGTCTGGACGCCGCACGCTCGTCCGATAGCCCGTGTAGAAGGTGTTGAAAGACACGCGGCGCACTCCCTCAGCGCTACTCAACACAATCGTCGCATCAGCGACCGCGAGCACCGGCAGTGCATCACCGGCCGGCGACGCGTTGGCGATGTTACCACCGAGAGTGCCCCGATTCTGAATCTGGCGGCCGCCGATCTCTCGCGACGCCGCCACCAGCATCGGAACACGACGCCGCACGAGCGGCGATTGAATCAGATCCGTATACGTCGTCAACGCGCCGATGCGTAGCGTGCCTCGATCGTCGGCAATGCCTCGAAGCTCCGGCAGCGGCCAGAGGTCGACGAAGCGCTTCTCGGCCAGCGTTCCGAACTGGAGACTGACGTAGACGTCGGTGCACCCCGCCAATGGACTGAGCGGCGCCTCGTCTCGCAGCATGGTCAGGGCCTCGCGCAGCGTGCGCGGGCGCAGGAGCGACAAGGGCGAGACCGCGGTGCGCATCATTTAGGTAACCTACCAGACCCACCAGCCCTACCAGACCTACCCGCTCGCGCCTGACCCGCCCGCGCCTGACCCGCGCGAGCTCCTCTCCGCACAGACCGATAGATCGCCTCATATCCCGTGCAGCGACACAAATTGCCAGCCAGGGCCTCTTGGATCGCCTTCGTGCTGGCACCCCGTCGAACCGAGAGTGACGCCATGATCATCCCCGGCGTGCAGATGCCGCACTGCGCTCCGCCCTCGACGGCAAACGCCTCTTGCAGCGGATGCAGCTTTCCCTTCGCCGCGACACTCTCGATGGTGGACACAACGGCGCCATCCAGATGCGCTGCAGGGATCAGGCACGAATTGATCGGAAGCCCGTCGATCAACACCGTACACGCACCGCACTCCCCCTCACCGCAGCCTTCCTTGGTGCCGGTGAGACCGCAGTCCTCTCGCAGGACGTCGAGCGCTCGCTTCATCGGGTGCACGTCGAGCTGCCGCAAGACGCCGTTGACCTTGCAAGTAATCACGCGTGCCTCACCGGTTTGAGTCGTGCCGCCTTCATCAACCGCTCGGGGGTCGCGGGAATGGCACGCACGTCGAAGCCGACGTGTCGCAGAGCATTCACGATTGCCGGCGCCGGCCCGTCGATCGGCATCTCGCCAACACCCTTGGCACCGTAGGGCCCGTACTTATAGGGCCGTTCCAGAATCACTGTCTCGAGCGGCGGGGTATCGGGCGGCGTTGGAATGATGTAGTTGGTCAACGTCGGGTTGGCCATCCGCCCATCGCGCATGACCACCTCTTCGAGCAGCGCGTATCCGATGCCCTGCGCGGTGCCACCTTCGACCTGGCCGGCCGCCATGATGGGATGAATCGCCTTGCCGATTTCGACCACAGCCGTGACCTTGGTCGGGTTGACCTGCCAGGTGGCCTGGTCGACTTCGAGTTCCACGACGTTGCAGCCCCAGCCATAGCTTCCGTACGCATCTCCCAGGTAACGGTCATCGTCCCATTGCAGCCCGGGTGGCCGCTCGTACTCGGCGGTCACGACGAATGATCCGTGCTTGCGGAAGTACGCCGCCGGTGAGTGACCAGCGAGCCGATCACGCATCTCTTGGGCGGCCCGTTCGAGCAGGCGGCCGACGATCATACAGGTGCGAGAGGCGACCGTGGGGCCGCTATCCGGCACGCGATCCGTGTCCGCTTCCGAGATTTCGACCGCATCGTAGGGCAGCCGCAAGGTGTCCGCGACGATCTGCGCGTGCATCGTTCGCGTCCCCTGTCCGATTTCGGTGGACGCGACCAGAATGCGGACTCCGTGGGGCGTGAGCTCGAGCGATGCCTTCGACGCCAGCTTTGTCTCGCCCGCGCCGGTAAACCCGGAGCCGTGAAAGAACAGCGAGAGCCCAATGCCGCGATGAGTCCCACGCCATTTGCGGCGCTTGGCGGCAAAGCCGGTACGCCGGACGGCCTCGCGCAGCACCGGCAGCGCGCTCGTGTCTTCGGGCAACACTTGACCCGTGGCGGTGGTATCCCCCGGCTTCATCGCGTTCTTCGCGCGCAGTGTCACGGGATCCATGCCCAGCGCATCGGCAATTCGATCCATGTGCACTTCGACGGCAAACTGCGTCTGTGGTGCCCCAAACCCTCGGAACGCGCCGTTCGGCGGCGTGTTCGTGCGCATAGCCTTGCCACGAAGCCGCACGTTCGGGCACACATACGGACCGGTCGCGTGAAGCACGCCACGCGACAGCACCACCGGGCTGAGCGTGCAGTAGGCGCCCGCATCGAGCGTGACATCTATTTCCATGGCGACCAGGCGACCCTGGCGCGTAACCCCGGTTCGATGGCGCACGATCGAGGGGTGGCGTTTGGTGGTCGCCAGCATGTCCTCGACGCGGTCGTAAATCATCTTTACGGGTCGGCGCGCCTTCCGCGCCAGGAGCGCCGCGTGACACGCGATGTGCGACGGATATTCCTCCTTGCCGCCGAATCCGCCGCCTGTCTCCGTTTGTACGACTCTGACTCGATGGGCCGGCAGACCAAGCAGCACGGTCAGCGACCGGTGGACGTAGTACGGGCACTGCAGCGATCCGTACACGGTCATGCCATCGTCTTGGGGCACGGCAATCACGCCGTTGGTCTCGATGTAGAGCTGCTCCTGATGCCCCGTGCGGTACTCGCCTTCGACCACGACGTCGGCAGCCGCAAATCCATCGGCGATGATGCCCTTGTCGATTGCAATCGACTTGAAGCTCCGGTTCGATCGCTCGGGATCGAAGAGCGCAGGCTGCGGGGTGTAGTCGATCGGCACACTCGCTGCCAGCAGGCGCTCGCGATCTTCATGGGCGAGCAACAGAATGGGCTCGGCGACGTGATAGATCTCGTGCTCAGCCAGGCACGGTTGGTCGTCGTCGATGAGCGCAACGATGTTGCGTCCTGGGACGTCGCGATAATCGACAACGGTAAAGGTCGCGCGATCGAAGTCGAGGCGAATACGGTCCAGCCGCCCCCGAGGAATCGTGGACCGGACGGTCCGGCCGTAGAGCATTCCTGGGAAGGCAAGGTCGTCGATATATTTCGCGGCGCCGGTGACTTTGGCGTCCGAGTCCTTCCGCCGAACGTTCTTCCCCACCGCACGTGGCACCTGACGACTTTAACTGATCGGCCGCGCTACGCGCGGCCGGGCAGAAAGGCCGGCCTTCGGCCGGAGAGCCGCGCTTCGCGCGGAAAGCCTCGCCGCTGCTGGAAGGCCTCGCTCGCTGTGCTCGCTCGGAATGGCCGCGCTTCGCGCGGATGGCCTCGCCGCTACGCGACTCGGAAAGGCCGGGACTCGCTTCGCTCGTCCTGGAATGGCGGCCTTCGGCCGGATTGCGTGCGCGAGCAAAGCCAGCGCACCATCGGCCCGAGCCACGCGAGGGCCGCCTTCCGCGAGCGTCGGCGAGCGGCCATTCCGCGTGAGCGGAGCGAACGCGGCCTTCCGCCTGGCGAAGCCGGGCGGCATAATGGTGGCCGTTGGAGGCCCCATGCGTATTTCGCTCACCATCGCGATCGCGGGCGCGATGCTCGTCGTGACCACGCCCTTCGCCCAGGCTCCTGGTGATCGGCCGGCTGGAAACCCACGCGGCACACGATCGGTGGCCGTGGCCCGCAATGGGATGATCGCGACCAGCCAGGCGCTGGCGTCGGCGGCTGGCCTCAAAGTGCTGCAGGACGGCGGCAACGCTGTCGATGCCGCCATCACTGCGGCCGGCGTTCTCGCGGTCGTGGAGCCGACCATGAACGGCATCGGCGGAGATCTCTTCGCGATCGTGTACGACGCCAAGACGAAGAAGCTGCAGGCACTCGACGCCAGCGGCCGGTCTGCGCACACTGCCACCCCCGAAGAGTTCGCCAAACGCAGTCTCGAGCAGATGCCGGGCAACGGTGTCCTGTCCGTCGATGTGCCCGGGGTCGTGGAAGGCTGGAGCCAGCTCCTGCAGCGCTTCGGCACCATCACGATGGCCAAGGCGCTGCAGCCCGCGATTCGCTACGCACGCGAGGGATTCCCGGTTCAGGAAATCCTGGCGGACGACTGGAACGATTCGACCAAGAAGCTCCAACAGGATCCGGCGGCCGCTGCCACGTTCCTCCCCAACGGTCGCGCACCGAAGATGGGCGAGATCTTTCAGAACCCACGGCTGGCCAAGACGCTGGAGCTCGTCGCCGCAGGTGGGCGGGATGCGTTCTACAAGGGCCCGATCGCGCGGGCAATCGTGGCCGACATGCGCGCGCGCAATGGGTTGCTCGACGAACGAGACTTTACGACCCACACTGCGGATTGGGTCGAGACGCTCTCGACCAATTACCGCGGCTATGACGTTCACGAGATGCCACCCAGCACCCAGGGTTTCGTCGCGCTCGAGATGCTCAACATTCTCGAAGGCTTCGACATCAGGGCGATGGGCCACAACAGTGCCGAGTATCTGCACCACATTACCGAAGCCAAGAAGATCAGCTTTGCTGATCGCGCCGCCTACCTTGCGGATCGCGGCGCGATGCCAAAGGACCTCATGAAGACGCTGCTATCGAAGGACTACGCCGCGATGCGGCGAAAGGAGATCGACCCGCAGAAGACCGGCACATACAAACCGGCGTCGCTCGGCGGCACTACCATGGCAGTCGTGGATTTTTCGGGCGTCGATTACGGCGATACCATCTACATGACGGCCGCGGATGGTCAGGGCAACGTGATCTCGCTGATCCAGTCGCTCTTCGCATCATTCGGATCGGGCATCGTCGCGGGTGAAACCGGCATCGCGCTCCACAACCGCGGTTCAGGCTTCACGCTGCAGGCCGGACATCCCAATCGGATTGGCCCCCACAAACGGCCGCTCCACACGCTCGTGCCGGCGATGATTCTCAAGGACGGCAAACCGTGGGTCTCGTTCGGCGTGATGGGCGGCGACAATCAGGCGCAGGCGCACGCACAAGTGGTGATGAACCTCGTCGACTTCGGCATGCACATCCAGGACGCCGGCGAGGCCGCTCGCATGCGTCACGGTGGCGGCGAGTTGTCGCTCGAAAGCGGCATCGGCACCGGAGGTGCGCAAGGCCCTCGAGGCGCGCGGTCACAAGACGCGCGACGGCCGCGGCGCAATGGGCGGCTTCCAGGGCATCCTCATCGACCCGCGATCTGGCGTGCTGATGGGCGGCTCCGATCCACGGAAGGACGGGCTTGCGATCGGGTGGTGACATGAGATGCGTCAGGGCGCAGGGTCAGGGAGCAGTTCAAAGGTGAGACTGAGCTGCCAGCTGTCTCCTGACCCTGGCCCTGTTGCCCTGAGCCCTGACGCCGCTTCAGATAATCACCAGTATCTCGTTCGACGCCGGCCCGCCGCCGCAACGGTTTATGGCGCGGATGCGCGCGTAGTATCGACCTGGTGGCCCAACGACCGAGATCGACGTGCTGTTGCCCAGTGAGGCGACGAGCAGGTTGGCGAGTCCGGTCGCAGAGCCGACTTCGAGCTGGTAATCCTCGGCGTACGCGGCCGCGGCCCACGACATCGACACAAACGCCCCTGCCTGCGTGTACGAGAACGGTGCTGCCGACCCTGGTTGTGGGCATCCGGCCGGCGTCCCACGCCAGCCCAACTCAATCACCTCGAAGTCGTTGGCGGTCAGCGATCGAAACGCCGGGTTCAGGATGTCGTTGGGCCAACGCGGATCGAATGTACCGCTGATGTACATGTCCGACCCGTTGTCGGCCACGATCAGCCCGTGGCGCTTGAAGGCGCGAAAGACTTTCTGAATCCCTGGGTGGAAGCCCGAGATGTCCTTGCCGGCCTTCAGTCGGAGGCGCGCGCCCATTGGCAGGGCCGAAGGATTGTTGCCGGCACGATGCGACGCCGGCCAGACGTAGCCGTTTGTCGCGCGCACCGTGACCCGAAACGCGTGTCCAATCTCTTCGGGCGCGATGATTTCATCTGCCCGCACGAGGCCGGGAAGAATGGGAAGTCCCGCTGCGTCCGCAGACGTCCAGCCCTCAGGCCGCCGATGATTCGATCGCAAATCGAAGAAGGCCCCGGAGCCTGCCGTCCAGTGACTCCCATTCCAGCGCAGGTCGAACAGCTCGTAAAGGTGCTGGTTGTCGCGATCGACGATCAGCATGTGACGATCACCGCCCGCGCTGCTTGCGCCGGGATAGCCACCCTCAATCCAGTGCGGCTGCGTGATGGCTTCGTCGGGAATGGGATACGCGGCAAAGCCAACGCCATCACTTTCATCCGGATAGTAGAACTCCACCTGGCGCCGCGGTTGGTTCCCAGGCACGACGATGTAGGGGAACCCGTAGATCTCGGTGCTTCCGGGCGAGGCGTAGGCGCCGAAATCTGGATGCAGGCGTCGAGTGCCTCCGTTGTTGATGAAGCTGATGAACTGGGACGACCGCGCGTCGACAGGCGCCTGACTGATGTCCTGATTCCACCAGTTGTCGGGTGGAAAGAGCGGCATCGCGCCGGGCAGGGCGCCTCCGCGTTCGGCGCTGCTGGCCTCCCATTGAGCCTGCAGCAGCGGATCCTGCGATCCGAGAATCGCAACGACGGCAACCAGGGTGGGGGCAAGGAGTCGTCTCAGCACGGTCAGCCGTCATCGCAAAAGTCCTGCCTGTTGGGCCGTGACGTTGAACCGCGCAGCGGCGTGCACGTCTGTCCGGAAATGTGGCAGCAATGTGTGCGGGATTCCGTTCCTGATCGTCTTTCTTCCGCCTGAAGGCGGAAGCCACGAGAGTCATGCTTCGGAAGCCACGAGTCATGCTTCGGAAGCCACGAGTCGTTCTTCGGTTGCTGCGCGTCGTACTTCCGTGGCTTCCGCCTTCAGGCGGAAGTTACGCGCTGCTATCATGTGGCGCGGGGGGAGGAAGGCAATGCGCCAACTTGGAGTGGTGGGAATTTCGTTGACGCTCGCACTGTCGATCGGCTGCGGCAAATCAGAAGAGCAGAAGGCTGCGGAGCAAGCGGCTGAACAGACGAAGAAGGCCGCAGAAGCGATCGCCGCGGCCGCACAGAAGACGGCCGAAGCGGCGACCAACGAAGGCTTGTCGGCCGCAGCCAAGGCACTCGAGGGATTCGCCGGCGCGATGGCCGGGACGGGTCCGGACGGCAAGCCCGTACAAGCGGTCAGTTTTCAGGCATTGCAATCGACGTTTCCCGACGTTCCGGGCTGGCAGCGAGCCGAACCGACCGGTGAACGCATGACGACTCCGATATCGTTCTCACAGGCCGAGGTCGACTACACGAAAGACAAGTCGCGGGTCGAGATGAAGATTGTGGACTCGGCGTTCAGCCAGATGCTCATCGCGCCGTGGTCGATGTTCCTCACATCAGGCTACGAGAAGCAAACGTCCTCTGGACATGAGAAGTCGGTCAACGTGGCCGGCCACCCAGGCTTCGAGAAATGGAACAGCCGTCGAAATAGCGGCGAGCTCAACCTCGTCGTGAACAAGCGGTTCCTGGTCACGATTGAAGGCAGCAACATCGAAGACACCAAAGTGCTCGAGGAGTTCGCAACCAAGTTCGACGCCGCGAAGCTGGCGTCGTTGAAATAGAAGAGGCCTCAGAAAACGTACAAGGCCTCAGAGACACAGAGACTCAGAGAAACAATTCCCTTTGATCTATTGCTCTGAGCCTCTGAGTCTCTGTGGCTTGTACGCAGATCTCTGGGGACTCTACAGACGGAAGCCCGCTCGAAGCGGATCGTCGCCATCGATCAGAAACATGTGCTCACCGGTGATCCACGCCGATCCTTGGATCTCCGGCACGATCGCAGCATGGTCACCCACAGGCCGTCGTCCCGCAATCCGCCCGACGAACAGCGTGCCGACGATGCTCTCATGCACGAAGGGAGACTCTTCGGTCAACATGCCCATTTCGCTGAGCACCGCCATCACCGCCGCTGTGCCCGTACCGCACGGCGATCGGTCGACCTCGGCGTCGGCGAAGATCGTGACGTTGCGCAGATGCGCTTCGGGGTGCTGAGCGGGCGCCGTGAAGATGGTGCCGTAGATTCCATGCAGTCCTGCGTCTTCCGGGTGTGAGACCTGCCGCAGGCGCTCGACCTCCCGCTTGATCTCCATCCCCAGGCGACGGAGCTCTCCCAACCGTGACGGGTCGACCGCCAGCCCTGCGGATTCGGCGTCGACAATCGCATAGAAGGCGCCGCCGAACGCCACATCGACCGGTATGGTCCGCCCTCCGACAGTCACAGGGAGGCCGGCTTCCCAGACATACGAGGCAACATTTCGAAACGAGACGCTCGACACTCTGCGATGACCATTGCTGTCGGTCACGGTCGCCGATGCTTCGATGCGACCAGCCGGCGAATCCAGAACGAGCTCCGGCCCGCCGGGCCAAATCAACTCTCGCTCGATGGCAATCGTCGTCACCGCAATGACGCCGTGACCGCACATCGTGCTCCAGCCCTCGTTGTGCATGAACAGCACACCGGCGTGCGCGCCGCTCGTGACCGGCTCGGTGAGGATTGCGCCGTACATGTCGGCATGTCCGCGCGGTTCGAGCATCAGCGACCGGCGCAGGTGGTCGATGTGCTTCTGCGCCCACGCCCGTTTGGCCAGCATGGTGTCGCCTTCGGGACTTGGCAGCCCTTCGACGATCAGGCGGAGCGGCTCTCCCGCCGCGTGCGAGTCGATGGTGCGAATGCGGTGGATCATTTCGGCTGCCGATGGAGGTCCACGGTCTACGGTTGCGTGACAGTTTTTGGTTCCAGCCAAAGGCCCTTCGTGTCTTCGTGCCCTTCGTGGCTACCGTGCACCGTGGACCGTGGACCGTGGACGGTAAGCCGTAGACTGTTAGAGCATTATTCACCGCATGCGGTGCTTCTATTCCGACACGTTCGTTTTACCGCTGCCCGAGGGGCATCGCTTTCCGATGGCCAAGTATTCCGGCCTTCGGGAACGGTTGCTTCGAGATGGCATCGTCAGCCCTGCCGAGCTGCACGAGGCGCCGCAGGCGTCGTGGAAGGATCTGGGGCTCGTGCATGCCGCGGAATATCTCCAGGCGGTAGAGCACGGGACGCTGCCGCGCGACGCGCAACGGCGTATCGGGTTTCCGTGGTCGCCGCAGATGGTCGAGCGCGCGCGCCGATCGGTCGGAGCAACGATTGCGGCTGCACACGCCGCCGGTCACGAAGGGTGCGCGGCCAATCTCGCAGGAGGCACCCACCACGCCTTCGCCGACCGCGGGGAGGGCTACTGCGTCTTCAATGATGTGGCGGTTGCGAGTCGTGTTCTGCAGCGTGACACCGGCGTCCGGCGGATCGCGATCATCGACTGCGATGTGCACCAGGGCAACGGAACGGCCGCGATCTTCACGGGCGACGCTGACGTGTTCACGTTCTCGATGCATGGAGCGAGAAACTACCCGTTTCGCAAGGAAGCGAGCGACCTCGACGTCGAGTTGGAGGATGGCACCGGTGATGAGCCGTATCTCGCGCATCTTGCACATTCTGTGGACATGATCCTTCGAACCCATCGTCCGGAGGTCGTGTTCTATCTGGCGGGTGCGGATCCGTTCGAAGGCGACCGGCTCGGCCGGCTCGAGCTGACCATCGATGGCTTGCAACGCCGTGACGAGCTGGTGATGGACCGCTGTTGCGGCACGGGCCTTCCAGTCGTGGTTACCATGAGCGGTGGCTACGCGACCAATGTGGACGACATCGTCACGATTCATGCGAACACGATCCGTGTGGCGTCGTCGATCTCGATGAGCCCTCGCAGCACTTGAGGCACCCAATGCACCTTGAGCACCGAGGCACCAGCACCCAAGGCACCTTCGGCACCAAGGCACCCTAGGCACCCTATTTCTTATGCAACGCTTCCGTCTCCTGACCGAAGAGCACGTCAAATCCTTGTTGCCGCTGCCGGAGCTGATAGCGGCCATGGAAGCTGCGGTCGCGCGGTTCTCGGCTGGCGAGGTGTTGCAGCCGGTACGCAGCATGCTGACCGTTGGACCGACGCGCGCCTTTTTCGGCCTGATGCCGGCCTACATCGAGCGACCCGCCCGGCTGGGCGCCAAGCTCGTCACGGTGTTCAACGAGAACCACGCGCGCGGGCTGCCGTCGCATCTGGCGACCATCGTGCTGCTCGATGCCGATACCGGCTCCCTCCTCTCGTTGATGGACGGGCGATATATCACCGAGATGCGGACGGCCGCCGTGTCGGCGGTCTCGGTTCGACACCTGTCCAGACCTGATGCCGGGACCGTGGCGATTCTCGGGAGCGGCGTCCAGGCGCGCAGCCACCTCCAAGCCTATGCAGAGGTACGCGCACTCAAGGAAGTGCGCGTCTGGTCCCCCAAAGCCGCCAGTCGCGATCGATTCGTCGCGGAAATGAGCGGCCATCCGTCAACGGCGATTCGCGCCGCCGAATCGGCGGAAAAAGCTGTTCGCGGAGCCGATCTCATAGTCCTTGCGACGTCCTCGGTGACACCGGTGGTCGAGGCGAGCTGGGTCTCCGCTGGTTCGCACGTCGTCTCCGTCGGCGCCTGCCGACCTGATCAGCGCGAGATGGCGCCAGACCTCGTGTCACTGGGCCGGATTTTCGTCGATTCGAAGGCGGCCGCGATGGTCGAGTCGGGTGACGTCGTCCTCGGGATCAACGAGGGGCGGTTCAGCCAGAGCCACGTGTTGGGCGAGCTCGGCGAAGTGGTGCTCGGCCGTATCGGCGGGCGGACGAGCGACAATGAGATCACGATCTTCAAGTCGCTGGGAATGGCGGTTGAGGATGTGGTCTCGGCCGATCTCGTATATCGGCGCGCGCTGGAAACCGGTGCCGGCACCGAATTGATGTTGTGATGCGGACGGTTGGTTTTGTCACTGGCATCTGGCTTTTCGCCGTCGCAAGCGCCTCACGCGCGGACGCCAACCCACAATCCCAGGAGCTCGTGCGACGCGCGTTCGACTTCGCCTACAACCTGGATCATGCCGAGGCCATCGATCATCTCGATAAGGCGCTCGCAGCCGATCCCAACGATCCGGATGCGCATCGGGCCGCGGCGGTCATCGCGTGGCTTCGCATCGGTTTCTTGCGCGGTTCGATCACCGTCGACGACTACCTCGGCAACGTTTCGAAACCAAACATCAATATGACGCCGCCCCCGCCGGACGAAGCCCAGCGGTTTCAGCGGCACTCTGCACGCGCGTTGGAACTCGCCGAAGCAGCCATCAAGGCACGGCCTCGGGATCCCGATGCGCTCTTCCGGCTGGGATCGATCGTCGGCGTTCAAGCCTCTTACGGAGCAACGGTCGAGGGCAAGATCCTGTCATCTTTCCGTGCCGCCAGTCGCGCGTATGACGCGCACGAGAAGGTCCTGGAGGTGGATCCCTCTCGGAAGGACGCCGGTCTCATTGTCGGCACCTATCGCTACATCGTGTCCGCGCTGTCGATGCCGGTGCGTTTGATGGCCTACGTCGTGGGGTTTGGTGGCGACAAAGAGCGTGGCCTGCGGATGATCGAAGAGGCGGCTGCCTACCCAGGACTTACGCAGACAGATGCCAAGTTCGCGTTGCTGCTTCTCTACAATCGCGAGCGACGCTTCGATGATGCCATGCGTGTCGTTCGGGAGCTGCAGAAGCAGTACCCTCGCAA
The DNA here is from genome assembly GCA_963802675.1 of uncultured Acidobacteriota bacterium. Lineage (GTDB taxonomy): Bacteria > Acidobacteriota > Vicinamibacteria > Vicinamibacterales > UBA2999 > JACCSI01. Next base: position 159,953 of record CAWDJL010000006.1, on the reverse strand, counting down.
TCGTCAACTCTGGTACGAAGCCGGCGCAACCGAACTGCGAGCGAATCGGTATCGGGAGGCGGAGGCCGTGCTGGACGAAGGCATTCGACGCAAGGACTCGGACCGTCGCGAACGGATGTTTGGCGAAGAGGCGTTGTGGCACTACAAGCGCGGGGTGGCGCGAGCGCGCCAGGGAAAGGCAGCCCTCGCGCGAGAGGACCTGCAGATTCCGCTGACCCGTGAGGCGCGCGATTGGGTGCGCGGCCGGTCCCACGCCGAGCTCGGCCAACTCGCGTTCCGGGCGGGGGACCGGGAACAGGCGCGCCGGGAATATCGTCTTGCCATAGAGTTGGCCACGCGCGGCAACGATCCGTCGGGAAAGCGGAAGCCGAGAGCTTGCTGCTGCAGGCTCGATAGGCTCTGCTCCGACTGTGCTAGTGTTCGGAGTCTCTTTCGATTGCGATCTCCATGGCTCGTCGACGACGTTGGCCGTATGTCGTTCTGGGCATTGCCATTGTTCTCGTGTTTGTCGGCATCGGCGCCGTCATCGCGACGGTGGCCTGGTTCCAGGAGAACATGGAGGTTGCCTCGAGCACCCCGCGCGATGCCGAGGCCGAGTTCGAAGTCGTTCGGCAGAAGTTTGCTGGCCGCGAACCACTCCTCGAGCTGCACGACGGAATACCGCGTTTCACGAAGGCGCGTGAAACCACGTCATCAGCCTCGAGCTCCCTCGAAACGCTCAACGTTCTCGTGTGGGATCCGGATGAAGAAAAACTCTTCCGCATTGGCCTTCCGTTTTGGCTGCTGCGACTGAAATCGGATCCCATCCGGTTCGGCGCCTACGCGTCGGGATTTGACGATGAAGGCGTCGTTCTGAGGCCCAGGGACATCGAGAAGTACGGCGCCGGCATCATCCTCGACGGCACGTCGCCGGACGGCGAGCGGATCTTGTTGTGGGCCCAATAGGTCGACTCGAGGTCAGGTCACGACAAACGACCTGACCCCAGGACACGTCACCCTCCGATTACGCCTTTCTCCGGCTCAGCGCGATGGCGCGCGGCTTGCAACTCGTCCAGTAAGCCTGCCTTCGGAGCGTCATCATGACGAGTCATCGAGGAGTCCGACTGGCGGCTATCCTCCTGGCCTTCATCACGACTACCGCGTGCGGGTCGGTGTATGCGCAGGGCCGGCCGCGGTATCCCAATTATCCGAACTATCCGAGCTATCCGAATGACCCGGGATCGCGAGGCCGTGTCTATCAGGATGTCGCCTACTCGCGAGGGTACGACGACGGCTATCGACAAGGGCTCGACGCCGCGCGTGACCGCGATCGGTACGACGTCCGTCGCGAGAGCTGGTATCGCAGCGGCGATCGCGGCTACGACCGTCGCTACGGGTCGCGCACGCAATATCGTCAGGTCTATCGCAGCGGATTCAGCACCGGGTACGACGTCGGCTATCGCGAGGGGCGCTATCGTGACGGCCGCGGACGGAGGTGGTAGCCACGAAAGTTACAAGTTACAAGTTACAAGTTCAAAGTGGAGTTGGAAGTTCCGGGTATAGCTGCGGCGCCCTGTGGCGCCGCAGTTTGTAACTTGCAACTTGTAACTTGTAACTTCTCAGCCCGGCAACCGCAAGAATCTCTGGATCCTCGCGAACAGCGTGTCACGCACGGCGACCTTGACCGGCGTGGCCGCCATGGCACGCGCGGAATCGAGCTCGGTGCGGCGGGTGGATACGACGCGACTGATGTGCTCGACCAGCCCCGGTCGCTCGAGCGCGATCGCACGGAAGCGCTCCGACGGAATCTCCAGTGCCCTGACATCGTCAATGGCGCGAACCGTGGCCGTGCGCGGGTCGCCCGTCAGCATCGACATCTCGCCAAAGAATCCTCCGCTCTCGATCGTCGCGACTTCCTGCCCCGAAGGCTCCAGGGTCACCCGCGCGCGGCCGGACAGGACGACGTACATCGAGTCTCCGGCTTCGCCCTGGCGAACGATCGCTTCGCCGGCCGCAAAAATGTGCTCCTGAGCGGTTCGTGACAGCGTCAGGCGCGCCTCGTCAGGTAGCGGAGAGAACAGATCGATCCCGCCCAAGCGATTCGCTGCCGCACGCACGTCGCCCTCCGCCCGCAGCGGCAGCTCCTCGCGTGAGTACTCAATCTGGATCGGCCATGGGATCTCGATGTTCTTCCGCCGGAACGCGTACCAGATGCTGGTGCGGACTTGATCGCGCGCCTCGAGCTCGAGCGCGTAGTCTTCGATCCAGAACCAGATGCGGAACAGGAGCGCCGAGCCACCAAAGTCGTGCAGGAAGACCGCGGGCGCGGGTGTGCTCAGGACCAGTGGACATTGCCGCAGCGCCTCGGCTACCGCGCTGCGCACTTCGTTGGGTGGCGTCATGTAGCTGGTGCCGACTTCGACGAACAATCGCGTCGGGACGGTTGGCTCGGAATGGTTGAGGATCGCCTCCTTCGAGATCACGCCGTTCGGGACGATCAAGAACTGACCCGACTTGGTCAGAAGCTTCGTCGCTCGCCACGTGATCTCCTGGACCTGTCCCTCGTGGGCGCCAACCGCGATCCAGTGTCCGACCCGAAACGGCTTTTCGATCTGGATGGCCAGCCCCGAAAACAGATTGCCAAGCGTGTCCTGCAGCGCAAAGCCAACCACGACTGCGCCGACCGCCGAAGTCGTCAGCAGCTGCTCCTTCATCAGGACAGTCGCCACAACCGTGAACAGCCCGATGAGGGTGACGTCCTGAACGATGGCTGGAAAGCGATCCGACGGCCGGTGCTCGCGCCAGGGATTGACTACCAGGGCGATCACGAGGTTGATGAGCGCGAGGACGAACACCAGCCGCGCCAGCGCGGCGAGAATCTCGACGTCGCCGATGGCTTGCGTAACCGCGATCTCGAAGGCGACGAAGGCCAGCAGGAGCCAGGTTGAAAATCTCAGCCTGGATCGAACGAAACGGCTTGGGACTGCGACGAGCAGCGCGAGCGTGATGACCAGTGCCACCACGCCGGCGAGCATCAGGGATGACAGGACATGGGTGATCAGTGGCCAGTGGCCAGTGGCCAGTTCGAGTCAGGGTCGCCTGTCAACTCCGAACTGGACCGCTACTGCAACTACGCTAGTCAGCCCCCTTCTTTCTTGAACGCCGCGATATCGGCCGCGGTGATGGCTACCGCCACGGGCTTGGGATTCGATCCGCCCTTCGCGTCGCGCTCCGGATCGACTCCCCGGGCCGACTGCGCGGCACTGACCTGAGCCGACTTCTTCTCCCCACCGCCACCGCCCGGCAACATGCGTCCGAGCGAGCCAAAGCCTCGCTTCTGCGCGGCTGGCTCTTCTTTCTTCTCTTCGGGCTTGGCAGCCGGCTTCTCTTCGGCCTTCGCGGTGCTGCTGCCAGCGAGTCCCGCCGAACCGGCTTCGACGACCGCGATGCTGGCCACGGGCACCGGCTTGTAGGTAATGTTCTTGCTGTAACGATCGGCGACGGTTGCTTTCCCGGCCAGCTTCTGCGACGTGATCTGTTTGGCCAGGCGATCGATCCGCTCTTTCATCGCCGGGTGTGATGCAAACAGCCCACGCTTTTCGGTTGCGTCCTTGTTGCGCTCCTGAAGCCGAGTCAGAAACGCACCCAGGCCCTGGGGCGCATAGCCGAGACGATTCGCAAGCGCGACACCCTTCTCGTCGCTCTCGTTCTCTTCGCCGCGACCGAAACTGTTATCGAGAATGCTCAGATAAACGTTGTCCACCAGGCTATTGAAAAGAGCGGCGTTCCCAGACAGCGTTTCGTCGGCGCCCATCTGGATGGTCTTGCTCTTTTGAATCGCCTTGATGGTGTGCTGCTCGGTGACGTGAATGATCTCGTGACCCAGCACGCCTGCCAGCTCCGCTTCGTCCTGAATGAGCGCCAAGGCACCGCGCGTGATGTGCACATAGCCACCAGGGGCCGCAAAGGCGTTGACCGCGTCGGTGTCGAGCACGATGAAGTTCCACGACAAGTTGGGCTTGGTACTGACCTGCGTCATTGCAGCCCCGACGAGGGCAACGTAGCGATGGACGTTGGCGTCCTGGACCACCCCATATCGGGTGCGGACGCGTTCGCTGACCGCCGTTCCAAGCTGCTGCTCCTCTGCCTCGCTCATGTGGAGTTCGCTGAGCTGCTGCGCGCGCTTGACCACGCCACCGATCTTGCCGAGCTGACTGGCGTCGTCTGCCCAGGCAGACGCTGACAGGCTGACGCAAAGGGTTAACCCCGCCAAAACTCGTCTCATGATCTCTTGACCTCGTAGATTGCAACCGGCTGCGACTTCCCTTTCACGACGACCTCGCCTAGCGGACGAATATCATAGCGTCCTTTGAGGGCCTCTCGCGTGGCCTCGCTGATGATGATTCGCGAGCCATAGTCCTTGTTCAACGACTCGAGCCGCGCACCCAGATTGACGGTGTCTCCGATGACGGTGTAACTCATGATCGTGTCGGAACCGATGTTCCCTGCCACCATGTCGCCGGTGGAGATACCGATCCCGATGTCCAGACGTGGGCGTCCGGCCGCCTCCCACTCCGCGTTGAGCTCATCCAGCGCTCGGGTCATGGCGAGCGCCGCCTGCACCGCATGCTCAGCGTGATCGTCGTCGTCCAGCGGCGCGCCGAACAAGCCCATCACCATGTCCCCCACGAACTTATCGAGCGTCCCCCGGTGCTCGAACAGGATCCGCACCATTCGCGAAAAGTACTCGTTGAGGAGGCTCACGACCTGTTCGGGCGCCACCTTCTCCGACATTGCGGTAAAACCGCGCACATCCGAGAACAACACGGTCATTCTGCGACGTCGGCCACCCAGCGCCGCACGGGCCGGGTCGGCCATCAATTGCTCGTAGACGTCCTTCGGCACGTAACGCGAGAACAGCTTCTTGACCTGCCGCTTCTCACGGCCCTCGACGAAATATTGCCACGCGAGTTGACCGACAAACGTCAGACCCACAGCCATCAACGGCAGGACGAGCGGCGTCCAGACCCCGCCCGCGAACCACTGCAGGCTGGACCAGATGATGGCGCCCGCCACGGCTGTCGTGACGCCGGCCAGGATCCACGGACTGACGACAGCCCCCGCAAGCCCGATGGTCAACGCGCTGGCGAACGTCGCGACGAGTCCGCCAGGAAGTATGGCGAACTGCTCGAGCGTCCGTGCGCGAAGGAGCGCGTCGATGGCGTTGGCATGGATCTCGGCGCCGGGTAACGGAGTGCCGAACGGCGTGGTGAAAACGTCGTACGTGCCTGAAGCGCTCGCGCCAACGATGACGATGCGATCCTTGAAGATAGACGGATCGACGTCCGGTTTTTCCCCCTGGAGCAGCTGAACCTCCGAACGGAACAAGTCGTAAAAGGATCGTCCCTCGAACGTCGTCACGCCGTCAGTCGTGACGTTTGGACCACGAAATGGGATCAGGATGCGACACGCCCGGGTGGACGCCCCGTAATAGTCGGGGACGCTTTGCTCCACGAGTGGAATCGCCGTTGACCCGATCGTCAAGACACCTGGGGATCCGGAGACTGCGGCGGCGTCGAGGTTCTGCGCGAGGAGCGCCGTCGCAACCGAGAGCGACGGGACATCTCGCCCGGCAACATGAACGAAGGGGACCATTCGACGTGCGGGTCCATCGGCATCGACGACGCCGAAGGAGTGCCCAATCGCCCGCGCGGCGCTCGCGAGGATATCGATGGGTGGAATCAACTGCGGGCGCGCCTCGACACAGTCGCCGGCCTTGAACGGTAGATTGAGCGAGGGAATCCCGTCGAGCGGCACATGCAACGCCTTCGAGGGATCGAGCAGCTCTTCGGCCGCGGCATCTGCCGCGAGAATGACGTTGCCGGATTTCCGGATCGCATCCGCCAGCGCCTGGTCCGATTCGGTGCCGGTCCACTCTTCAGCACCGATCGTGAAGCGGCGCAGATCCGGCTCGGTGAACAGAACGTCGTAGACCACGAGCTTCGCGGGCGCACGAGCGAGAAAGTCGAGCAGTGTCGCGTGCGCCAGTCGCGGCCATGGCCACCGCCCGACGATGCCCGCCATCCGACGGACGCTGTCGTCGTCGATTGAAACCATCACGATGTCGGGACTTGGGGCGGTTGGCTGTGCCGTGCGGCGGACGCGCCAGTCGTAGGTGGCGAGCTCGGCGCGTTCCAGCAGCCAGCTCGACATCCCCCACGCCACGAGCGTCGCAACCGCCGCTATTGCGGCCCCGATGCCTAGCTTGCCGAGCAAACCTGTCGAGTATACGGGCCTGTTGACATATTCCGTAATGGGAATACAATTGCCACATGCCCCGAGCGGCGACGACGAGCGACGTCTTCAACGCTGTCGCAGAAGCGCGACGACGGGACATCCTCGTCTACCTGGCGACGCGCGAGCGTCCAGTCGGCGACATCGTGGCCGCGCTCGACCTGCTTCAGCCGTCCGTATCCAAACACCTCCGTGTGCTGCGAAACGTCGGCCTGGTGAACGTTCGACGAGAAGGTCGTCAGGCGTTTTACCGCACGAACGTCCATGCCATTCGACCGCTCCATCAGTGGGCCGGGATGTTCGAGCGCCATTGGAACCACCAGCTCGCACGGATCAAGGAGCGAGCCGAAAGGGAAACTCATGACTCTGACTGATTCAGCACTCGACAATCTGACGCTCAACATCACGCAGGAAATCCACGTGCGCGCCCCGCTGGACGCCACGTTCGCAGCCGTCCTCGAACAGATGGGGCCGGCAAACGAAACGCCAGATGGAAAGCCCCTTCCGCTGGTCCTCGAGGCTGTTCCCGGTGGTCGATGGTTTCGCGATCTTGGCGATGACGACGGCCACTTCTGGGGTCATGTTCAGGCGATCAAACGGCCGACACTGCTCGAGATCACGGGGCCGCTCTTCATCTCCGGCCCGGTGATGTCGAATATTCAGTACCGCCTGCGAGAGGTCGACGGCGGTACGCTCATCGTCTTCCGGCACTCTGCGCTCGGGTTCGTGCCAGACGACTATCGGGAAGGCCTTTCCAAGGGCTGGACGCCCCTGCTCGATCGCATTCGGAAACAAGCTGAAAGAAAGTAGGTTCCAGGGTTCCAAGGTTCCACTGTTCCAGGGTTCCAGGTTCCACTGTCGCTGAGAACTTTGGAACCCTGGAACTGTGGAACCCTGGAACGTTTATGAGGAGAGCCGTAATGTCAATCATCCAAGCGTTGCAGCAGGAACTTGATATCGAGAAGGAAACGACCAGGCGTGTCCTCGAACGTGTCCCGGGCGACCGTCTGAGCTGGAAACCGCACGACAAGTCGATGTCGCTCGGACAGTTGGCGCTCCACATAGCCACGCTCCCCGGCGCCATTGCCGAGATGTCACAGCATTCGCCGTTCACCATGCCCCAGTTCACGCAGCCGAGCGCATCGACGGCCGCGGAATTGGTCCCAGCCTTGGAGGAAAGCGTCGCCAACGCAAAGCGTCATCTCGGTACGCTCGACGATGCGGCGTTGACGAAGATGTGGCGCCTCGTGGACGGCGACCAGGAGATTTTCGCGGTGCCGATTGGTGGGCTGTTTCGTTCGATCATGCTCAACCACTGGTATCACCATCGCGGGCAGCTCTCGGTGTATCTGCGGCAGTTGAACGTGCCGGTGCCGTCGATCTACGGACCGAGCGCGGATGAGAATCCGTTTGCGGCGGCAAAGGCAGCGACTGTGTAACGATCAAATCACTCGCCCCCCGTGGCTTCCGGCTTCAGCCGGAAGATCAGGCTTTAGCCGGAAGATCAGGCTTCATCCGAAAGATCAGCCGCCCGGTGGGATCTTCCGCCTGAAGGCGGAAGCCACAGGGCATGTTACTCACGCCGCAATGCCCACCACGTTCACTTGGTCACTGAGCGCTGATCATAGATCTCTGATCTCACTGATCACTGATCACTGATCACTGATCACCTGCCGCCTACACCGAGCGTGGACAGGACTTCGTACGAGCCGAGATGGGTCCCGACAGACAAGGGCATGTGGCGACGCTGATTCTAGCCGCTCGGCCAGGCGGTGGGGCGAAGAAACCTTGCCTGGTCTTGACACATATCGATTTCACTTGATGTACATATCGCTCAATTGTGAGAAAACCGCGGAGGCGTTTCTGCCGATCAAGAGCAACTGGTTCCACATTGGGTTCTTCGTGATCATCTTGGTCTTCGAGACCATTGTGACCCGCCCGTGGCTGTGACTGCTTGAGAATAGGACAGCGATGGCCGACACACATTCCGACGCCCTCGTGTTTTTCGGGGCCACGGGCGATTTGGCGTTGAAGAAAATCTTTCCCGCACTGCAGGCGATGGCCAAGCGCGGCGACCTCGACGTGCCGGTAATCGGCGTCGCCAAGGCCGGCTGGACCCTCGACCAGCTGCGCGCGCGAGCGCGGGACAGCGTCGAGAAGTACGGCGGCCTCGACCGCGCGGCGTTCGACAAGCTCGTTGGGCTGCTGCGCTACGTCGACGGGGACTACAAAGATCCGGCGACCTTCGCGGCGCTCCGGCAGGCGCTCAGCAGCGCACAGCACCCCGCGCACTACCTGGCGATCCCTCCACCACTCTTCGGACCCGTGGTGGAGCAACTGGCGCAGTCCGGATGTGCGAAAGGATCGCGCGTCGTCGTCGAGAAACCTTTCGGCCAGGATCTTCCTTCGGCGCGCGAATTGAACCGGATCCTCCTCGGTTCGTTCGTCGAGGGCGATATCTTCCGGATCGACCACTACCTCGGAAAGCGGCCCGTCCACAACATGCTGTTCTTTCGCTTTACCAATCCGGTCATGGAAGCTTTCTGGAATCGTAACTACGTCGAGAGCGTGCAAATCACAATGGCCGAGGACTTCGGCATCCAGGGCCGCGGCGCCTTCTACGACACGACCGGCGCCATTCGCGACGTCGTCCAGAATCACCTCTTCCAGGTGTTGAGCAACCTCGCCATGGAGCCGCCGGCGAGGATGGACAGCGAGTCCCTTCGGGACGAGAAGGTGAAGGTTCTGAAGTCCATTCCAGCGCTCGAGGCGGATGACATCGTCCTTGGACAGTTCCGCGGCTACCGTGAGGAACGTGGCGTGGCCGCGGATTCCCAGGTGGAGACTTACGCGGCCGTGCGGCTGCACCTCGATTCCTGGCGGTGGCAGGGCGTCCCGTTTTATGTCCGCACCGGCAAGTGTCTCCCCCTGACGTCCACGGAGATTGTCGTTCGCCTGCGGCGGCCGCCCTCCGTGTTTCCAACCGCCGCGCCTTCATCAAACTACTTCCGTATTCGCATCCTCCCGCGCCAGACCATTGCCTTCGGGGTCACTGTGATGGATGCGGCCGATCAGATGGTCGGTCAGCGCGCCGAGCTCGTGGCGAGCCGACAGCCCGGCGCGGACGAGATGGCCGCATACGAGCGCGTCCTCGGCGATGCGCTTGCGGGCGACGCGGCGCTGTTTGCGCGCATGGACTATGTCGAAGAAGCGTGGCGGATCGTCGATCCGGTGCTGACGATGAGCACCCCGGTTCGCGAATACGAGCCGGGGACGTGGGGTCCCCCTCCTCTGGCGCAGGACATCGTACCTCCCGGCGGGTGGGCGAACTCGTCTACTGAAGAAGGAGCCACGATTCATGGTTGATATCGACCGGAAGCCGGCACCGCAATCCGGCGAGCGCACACGACTGGAGGACGCGCGTGAGTGGGACTCGCCGCGGAGGAAGTGGGCTCCAAGGTGATAGCGGTCTTCGAGCGGGTCGTTCCCGATCCGTACGTCCCGCAGCGCTGAGGTTTCGCGCCAACGCAAGGCGCCGAAACCGGCGGGCGAGGTGAACGACGCCTTCGCTGCCGGTTAAGGTTCGGGTGGAACGCCGATTTTTTGGCCATACTATTCGACTCATGATGGCGCCCATTCGAACGAGCTCGACATTCGCCTGCCTCGTTCTCCTGGCGGCAACGCAGGTCTTCGCTCAACCGGCGGTTGCCCCGCCTGACCAGTTCTTCGACTCGAACGGCGTTCGCCTCCGATACGTCGAGCAGGGAAGCGGGCCGGCGATCGTCCTGATGCACGGTTATACCGGCACGCTCGATCGTCACTTCCTCGCCAACGGTGTTTTCGCGGATCTCGCGAAGGATCATCACGTCATCGCGTTCGACCTCCGCGGTCACGGCAAGAGTGACAAGCCGCACGACGCCGCCGCGTACGGCGAGGTGATGGCCAGCGACGTGGTGCGCCTTCTCGATCATCTGAAGATCCAGCGCGCGCACGTGATCGGTTATTCGCTGGGCGCGATGATCGTTGGACGCCTCGCCACCAAGCATCCCGAACGGCTGATCACTGTGGCGTATGTAGCGTCGCTTCCAATTCGCGAGCAGGACTCATACCTCGACAAGTTCGCGGAGGAATCCGTGAAGGAGCTCGAGAGCGACCTCCCGTTTCGCTCGTTGACGCTGGCCCTGCAACCGCCGGGCTCGAAGCCGCCCACGGTTGATGAGATGCAGAAGATGATGGCGCCGCTTGTCGCTGCAAACGACGTCAAGGCGCTCGCGGCGCTGTGGCGCGGCTATCGCACGCTGATCGTTCAGGATAGTGCGCTGTCGTCCGTACCGGTGCCGATGATGGTCCTGATCGGCAGTGAGGATGCGAGTGCGGCGGGCGTGCCGGCGTTCGCGAAGGCGCATCCCCGCATCCGGACGCTCATCATTCCGGGCGCGCAGCACGGCGGCCCGCAGGGCGTCATGCGTCGGCCGGAGTTCATGGCTGCGCTGCGAGAGTCTCTGGCAGCGGCGCGCTGACGGCCCGACAGGCCCGCGGTGAAGCCATCGGCCAGACGCACTACGAAGGCCTCAGGCGCGACTTCACCCACGCGATGCTCTGCGCGATGACGCGGCGCGTCTCGTCGGTGTCGTTGAGGATCTCGAAGCCGTGATCCCCAGCCGGATAGTTGATCAGCGACACCGGCGCGTTCTTTGCCAGCGCGGCGGCGACGAAGGCGTCGATGCTGTCGTTGAGCGTCTTCGCGTCGCGCCCGGCGCGCACGACCAGCGTGGGTGGAAACCGGTCGCCGCGCTCGCGCGCCTGCATCAGGGCGGAATGCGGCGCCAGCCGCGCGTCCTGATCGCCTTCGCCGAGGGAAAGGACGGCATAGGTCAGAACGACGCACGACGCCGGTGACTTCTCGCCGAGCATCGTGCCCGCGACGGTCCCGCCCGCCGAGAAATGCCACGTGCAGAGCCGCGAGGCGTCCAATCCGTACTTCGCCGCGTTGCGCTTCAAATAGTCGACGAGAGCGAGGCTGTCGTCGCTCGCCGCCGGCACGGAATTCCGATCCCTTGCCAGCCGTTTGTCGTAGTTCACCGCCGCGATCCCTTCCGCCGCCAGCACGCGCGCGAACGACGTGTAGAACGCGGCCGTGCGCCAGTCGTTCACCGATCCGCCGCTGACCAGCAGGACCACGGGGTAGGTACCGCGTGCCGCGGGCAGGTAAATGTCCGCCTTCAGCATCGTGTCCCCGGCTGTCCGGAAGACAATCTCGCCCTCAATGCGCACGGCCTCTGTGCCGGGCACCGAGTAGAAGACGGGGATCTTCATCATGTCGCGCGGCCCCTGTGCGCCAGCCGCGCCCACAGCGAGCAACAGCGCCGCGAGTCCGACCATGCTTCTCATCGAGCACCACGCTTCCGATAAATCGTCCAGCGAACTTCGCGAGGCATCGGCATGAGTCGCTCCAGATCGAACCGTTCTTCGGACCAGCGCTGCAGGCGTGGAAGACACTCGGCTCGCACGGGTTCAGGAACATCCCAGATGTAGGACAGCTCCCCGTCGACCACACGCCGGAGAAACTGTCGAAGGGAAATCGCCGGGCCGGGACCCATTTCGACCTCGCCGTCACGATGCAGCCTAAGGTCTTCGAGCTGCTTATCAACCTCGGTTTCGGAGCGAACACCCGGATGAAACGGCATTGGTACGCCGGCCTGTTCGAACAGCCTCCGAGCCTCCTCTCGAATCTGCACCCACTCCTCGTCAATCTGTCCGTTGCCCCATTCGTGCAGCAAGGAGCCCCCGACGGCGAGCACTCGATGGGCCTCGGCCAGAATGGCGGGCCAGTCGGGAGTCAGATAAAGCAGTCGAGCGATCACGACAGCATCGAAGCGGCCGTCGGGAAGCGGCAGGTGCGAGGCTTCGGCTAGTATCGGGAGCACTCTGGTGGGGCCAACCTTCTCTCGCAATTGCGCGAGCATGCCAGGAGCCGCCTCTACCGCCACGACGTTGCACCCGCGACCAGCCAGCGGAATGGTGACCCGGCCGGTGCCCGCGCCAATGTCGACAACCGCCGCGCCCGCTTGAAGCCGGGCGGGCATCCAAAGACGGCCCAATTCGGTGTCGGAGATGGTTGCGCCGTGTCGACGGTCGTAAACGCGCGCATTCGCCGAGAAGTCGACGCGTTTCTCTCTCACAATCTGGCTTCCGCAGATTCAATGTTGCCCAAATCGTATCGCAAGCGCGGGCGCTCACCCGACAGACCTTCGCCGCTGGGCCTTTCAGGACACTAGGGCTTTTGTGCGCGCACCACATACCCCGTTGTTTCCAACAACCAGTCGTGGTCGAAGGCCCGATCGAGTGCGGGCGCCACTCGCTGCCCCAGATACCAAAGCGGCGTCAGACAGCGACGGACCAACCAGCGACGCCGCGGCGATCCCTTCACACAAGCGCGCAAACTGAAATAGTTCAGCTTGTTGACCCACATGGAAAAAAATCCGGATTGCGGCTCGATCGTGATGTCGCGAAAGCCGGCCTGTGTCAACAGGTAGCGTAACCCATACGGCGTGTAGCGGAAGTAATCATGCGGCGCTTCATGGATCCACCATTGCCACGGCACCTGCAAGATCAGGATCCCGCCTGGCTTCAGGATGCGGCAGGCTTCCCCAAGCATGATCTGTGGCGCACACAAGTGTTCCAAGACGGAGATCGAGACAACGGTATCGGCGACCTCGGAGGCCATCGGGAGCGGGGCATTCAAGTCGGCAATGATGTCGGCGTGGATCGCGTGCAGGCTCTCGCTCCAATCGATCCCAATGTAGCGATCAACGTACTGTTCGAAGAACGCGCGATAGGGGGCTTCCCCGCAGCCGAGATCGCAGAGGATGCCTTTGTAGTCGGGGATTCGGTCGGTGAGGATGCGATCGCCGTCCTCGTAGACGAGCCAGTTGTGTGCCTGGCGATTCGCATGAGGGAGCGACACACGCGCGGTCACTGCGCGCCATTCTACGTTAGGGGTAGCGTGATTCGCGCCTGACTGACGGCGGCCTCACTCGTGGCGCAACGCCATGAGCGGATCCATCAGGGCTGCCCGACGCCCAGGCACGAATGCCGCGGCAACGCCGACCATTGCGGTCACGGCGGCGATGGCCAGCAGTGCTACCGGATCGACACTCGGGCGATAGACCGCGATGTTTCCGATCCCGATGTCCCCCGACGTCGTGCGCAACGCGAGCATGAGCAGAACCGAGAGGAAGAGGCCACACCCGGTGCCAACCGCGATCAGCCCCGCTACGCCTCGCGCAATGCTCCAGACCACCTGCTGACTGCGGGCGCCGAGCGCGATCCGGATGCCGATCTCACGCGTCCGCTTGGCAACGGCAAAGGCGACGACTGCATAGAGACCGATGCTGGCCAGCACCAGACCGAGGCCACCGAGCAGGCCGAGAAGCGTGGCGACCTGGTTCGGCGCCGCCTGCGAGCGCTCCAGATGCTGCGCCATTGTCCTCGCCGTAATCACCGGCAGCGTGACGTCCACGGCGCGCAGTTCGCGCTCCATCGCCGCGACGAGGGCTGCCGCGTCACCGGACGTCCGCGCGATGACGGTGGTCGGCAGCTCGCCCGATTGTGTGTGCGAGGTGTAGAACGGCGGTGCGATCCGATCGAGAACGTCGTCGGCCAGGGATCCGGTGCCCGTATCCGGCACGACGCCGATCACGTCCGTCCAGGAGTTGGGATCGTTCGCCAATCGGAACTGCCGGCCGACGGCGTTCACCGTGCCAAAGTCCTGCCGCGCCATCCGTTCCGTGATCACTGCAACGCGAGGGGTATCCGCGCGGTCGCGTGCGTCAAACGCGCGGCCGTACAGCAGGGGGATGCGCAGCGTGTCGAAGAAGCCCGGCCCAGCGCCGATCAATGCAGCGTCGACATTCGATCCCGTTTGACCTGCGGCGCCGTCAACGATGATCGGCACGCCATTGACTCCCATCGGCAGGCCGCGCAATAGCGCCGCGGCCTCCACGCCCGGAATAGCTGCGATCCGCCGCAGGAGTTCGTTGTACACGGTCTTCGCCCGGTTCTCCGAATAGCCGGCAAACCGTAGATCCGTCTCGAGCATCGCCACGCCATCGACGGCATAGCCGACTGGCAGCGCTCTTGCCGCTGCTGCCATCTGGACGAAGATGCTCGTGCCGCCGAGCAGCAGCACGGAGATCGCCACCTGGAAGACGATCAACGCGTTCTTCAGGGTGAGCCGCCGATGGTCGATCGGCTGCAGCCCCTCGTCGCGCAGTGTCGACAGGAGGTCGACCCTCGTGGCCTTGAGCGCCGGCGCGAGGCCGAATGCCACGCCCGTGGCAAGCGACAGCGCGATCGCAAATGTAAGCACGCGGTAGTCCAGGGTCAGATCCACTCTGAATGGGAGGTCGATCCCTTGCAGCGCGTGGATACCCCACCACGCCAGGATGCAGCCGGCGACGCCACCCGCCAGCGCCAGCAGCAGACTCTCCGTGAGCAGGTGCCGAACGAGCTGAGAACGCGTGGCGCCCATGGCCAGCCGCACCGAGATCTCTTTCGCGCGCGCGGCTCCGCGCACCAGCAGCAGCGTCGCCAGGTTGCTGCTCGCGATGGCGAGGACGAGGCCGACGATAACGAGCACCAGCGAGGCGAGCGCCATGGCCACTGTGTCTGCTTGAGGATGAACCCGCACGTCGATCGAGGCGACGACCGTGATGCCTGGACCCAAGGCAAACTCGCCCGAGCGGAGAAATTCATCCGGAGACTCGGCGGCGAGCCGGCGGGCAAGCACGTCCATCGCCGCCTGGGCCTGCGCCATCGTAACGCCGTCGCGCAGACGGGCTTTCACGAGCAAGGGTGCACGAATCGTGGCGACTCCGCGGATCCCAGGAACTTCGGTCGCCGGGAGTGCGGTAATCGGCAGCCAGAAATCCGTGCCGAGACCGATGTCGACAGTGCCGCGGTGATTGGCAGGACCGATGCCGATAATCGTCACCGGCAGGCCGTCAAGCCGGATGACGCGTCCGAGGACGGACGGGTCCGCGCGGAACACTCCGCTCCACAGCTGATGCCCGATGACGGCGACCAGCGGAGCTCCAGGACGCCCCTCCGTCTCGTCGAACCACCGGCCGAGCGAGGGCCGCAGCCCCAGAGTGTCGAGATAAGTCGCCGTCGCGTACTCGACCGCCGCATCGCGGATGGCGCCGTCGAGAGGATAGCGGGCAGGAGCCGGGATGGTGGCAGCCGTCGTCTCCGCAAAAATGTCGGTGTACTCCGCGATCTGCGTGTAGGCGGAATACGTGGTGACGACAAGCGGCCTGCCCGCGCGGTCGTTCTGGTAGATGTTGACGAGGCGATCGGGGTCGGCGAATGCCTGCTGACGGAACAGTACCGCGTTCACGAGGCTGAAGATCGCAGTATTGGCGCCGATCGCGAGGGCGAGGATCAGCACCGCCGCCGTCGTGAAACCCCGATCGCGCACCATGCGCCGAAGGCCGTAGCGCAGGTCGCGCGCCAGCCCGTCGAGCGCCACGTCAGTCTGGTCGCTCACGCCGCCTCTCTTGCAGATTCACATGGGGAGGATACGTCGGAAGGATCGAGAGGGTTTCACAGGTGGTCCGGTCAAATTCGTCAGCATGGTTCGACCTGAGCAACTAACGCAGGCTGCGCTCGCAATTCTGCAAGGCCATCTTCCATCCAGCCCTTCGCTTCATACTCCTTCTTCTTCGCCTCGGCGAGTTCGCCGACCTGGCGTTCGTCCTCGAAGACGTGCGACCAGAGCAGCATCATTTCGCCCGTCTCGCGGCTCGAAACATAAAATCTCAACTCTGGCCGGCCGAGGCCGATTGGAACCATGACCGTACGCGCCTCGGCGCTGTGGCCGTCCTTCGTGAGTGACCACAGATGGTGCTCGGGGAGAGCGGCCGGATTCGCCGGTCGCAGCGCCCTGCGACGATCCCAATCGTTACTCATAGCGGAAACAAAGCATCAGCGCGACGAGCGCCACCGCGGCCGCCACGACGAGCGTGACGAATGCCGCCGAAAAATTGCCCGAAAGTGAAAGTGGGCCTCGATGCGATGTCACGCTGTGCGTCACTCATCGCGGCGTCATCTCAAGGATTGCTGGCACACGGTCCAGGCGGCCGGCGCGGAGTGCGATATGGGCGGCGCCGCCGTGATCGTCGTCGGCCTGTTCACCAGCACCAGCAAGGCGTGGTAGGACATGGCGGTCACGATGGCCAGGACGGTCACGGCGACGATTGCCGAATGGAGTTTCTTGCGCGGCGGGAGTCGATGAACCCACTCCGGCGTCGGTCGTACGGTGGTGGCTTCGGGTGGGGGCGCCTTCAGATCGCGTCCGCAGTGCTTGCACACGAGCGCGGCGTCCTGAATTTCCTCGCGCACAATAGGGGCATCGCTTCACAAAATCACCTTGTGTGCTTACTGCGTGAGCGAGGCCCGGAAGCGAGGCGGGAGGGCCTCCAACGAGGGTCGGTGCAACCTCATGGGTATCGGTCAGAAACCACAGCACTCGGACCGCCCACGTTGACAGCTTGGCGGCACCGATAAGGGTAGCGAACTCCCCGCGATCTCACGCTAACCCGGGAGGCCAGATCCGGCTCCTTCTGGCGCGAGGAGTCACTGCATTCTTGAGCAGCCTGCTTACGGAACCGTGACCGTTTGCGGCGTAGTGGCGGCGCTCGTGCCGCAGGCGTTGGTCGCGGTGACGCTGAACGTGTAGCTGCCAGGTAAGACCGTGCCCGACAGCGAGCGTGTCGTCGTGGGGATGCTGCCCTCGAACGCCCCCGACACGGCCAGCGTGTAATTGGCCAATGAAGGACCCGTCGCCGGCGGCATCCACGACACGGTGATCGTGTTGCCACTCTTGGTGGCGCTGAAGCCGACCGGCGTCAGCGGCGCTCCGGAACACGGTTCTGGGAACGTCAGGGTGACCGGGTTCGACGACGCGGACGTGCCGGTCGCGTTGGTCGCGCGCACGGTGAAGGTGTACGTCCCAGGCGGCACGCCTGGGGTCGAGAAGCTCTCGGTCACTGGCAGCGGCACGCTGGTCGCGAGCGACCCCGAGACGTCGAGGATCAATCCCGCAGGCGCGCCGCCGCCAGCCGTGTTCACCCAGGACAGGCCGATCGAGTTGCCATTGACAAGGCCCAGCAGGTTGGTGGGCGCCGACGGCGGTGCGGGCACGTTGACGAAGATTCGAATCTCGTTCGACACCGCGCTTCGAGTCGCGCCCGACAGCGCATACAGCCGCACGTAGAACGCGCCGGTGTGCAGTGCCACCGTGAACGTCGTGCCGGCGCCCGGGATGGAAACGCTGCCGAGCACCGATCCAGGCGTCACCCCGCCTTCGATGAGATAGCTGGTGATCGGAAGCGTTCCGGTGCCCGCTGTCCACGCGAAGCTCACCGTGCTGCCCGCAGTCGCCGTCACCGAGAAGTTCGTCGGTGCTCCCACGAACTGCAGCGGCCCCACGGGAGTGACCGGCGCCGATGGCGCGCTGGGCGGACCCGTGCCGGCGCTGTTGGTGGCGGTCACCCTGAAGGTATACGCGGTGCCGTTGCTCAATCCCGTCACGATGAGGGGGCTGCCGCTGCCGCTGGCCGTGGCGCCGCCCGGAGTCGCGGTGGCGGTGTAGCTCGTGATCGGACTGCTACCAGTGCTCGCCGGCGCCGTGAAGCTGACCGTCGCCTGCGCATTGCCCGCGACGGCGCTGACGCCCGTCGGCGCGCCCGGCACACTCCCGATCGGGGTTGCGGGGTCGATGATGGTCACCGTATAGGTGAACTGCTGGGCCACTCCGCCGACAACCACGTTCCCGATCGCGACTGTGATGGCCTGGTCAGCCATGCCAGCGCCAGTCACGAGCCCGGTCGGATCCCAACCAATGGTCTTGTCTCCGTAGCCGTTGGCCAATTGGTACAGTGTCACTGGGACCGGGATCCCGCCTCGACTCATCGTGACGGTGGCACCGGAGAAGTCCACCACGGCTCCGGTGTTGACCGAAAAGGACCACCGGGGAAAGACAACCTGGTAGGGCACGAATCCAGCATTGGGCCACGCCACCCACTCGGGCGTCGTCGGTCTGGTCCCGAAGGGCCCCACTACCCAAAGAGCATTGGCGTTGCCGGTTGAGCCCGTGCCCATGTCGGTCTGTCGTGGAAAAAGCACCCACCGGCGATGCCCAAGGTCCGAAACTCCCCCATCACGCACATACGCGACGACCGCCGCCGCTCCAGCCACACCGAGCGCCAGATTGGACTTCCCGGCTGCCTCCGCGCCACCCGCGGAAAAGCACAACCACGAGGGCGGTGGCGTGTGGTTCAGGCTGTTGTTGGCCGTCATCATCAACGCTGCGAGCTGGCTCTTGGCGTCCTTCACGGGATCGTGGGGGATCGCCGATGGCAGCTGGGTCATGGCACGGAAGTAGTTCACCATCGTGATCGTGGCGTCGGCATAGGCTGCGCTGGTCGTGCCCGCGGTGCACGTGGCGCGATTGCCTGTCCAGTCGTTCGGCACGGCCAGGGCCTCAACGTAGGCGCTGTTGTACAGGTCAACGACGGCCTGGCGGTTGAACGGGTCGATTGGTGCGAGGCTGCTAGGCTGCGCAGATACGTCAACGGCGAAGGCGAGAAGGCACACAACAAACGTGCGCACACGACGGCACCTGGGAAGCATCGCCAAGCCTCCGTCAGGGGATCCGATTCGGCCATCGAAACCGAGGAGACGGAGCCGTCGCGTGAGCATGAGCACCCTCAAAACGTGTGCGCAAGCTCGCGCACGAGCAGTGGACTCCGGGAGCACTTCGACGAACGGATGTTCAGTTTGTCGGTTGAACTACGAAACGCGTTATCGGTCGAAGTGACACTGCGGAAGCCTGCTTTTGTGGTACCGGTACGGGGATTCGAACCCCGGTTTGATGGCTGAGAACCACCCGTCCTGACCCCTAGACGATACCGGCACGAGGGGCGAATCGTCGATTATAGCAAAGCGGTCCTCGGTCCCCGAGACGAAGGTTCTCTCTCAGTGCCCTTGGGCGGATTGCTGAACAGCTCCCACCAGAAGAGACTGTGGGAGAACCCCCGTGCCGGAGACCGGGGACCGGCAACCGGAGGCCGTTTGAGACTGGGGACTGGCAACCGGAGACCGATAAGATCCCCAAATGCGTTTTCTCGTCCGGGCCTTTCTCTCGATCCTCGTTCTTGCGGTCCTTGCCGCGTGCGTCGCCTACTACATGGCCGGCCGCCAGCCTGGGCCGTCCATTACCGTTCGCGCGCCCGAGAAATTCGTCGGCCAAAGCACGCCGGTCGAGTTCGCGGTCGAAACACCGGGCGGACAGTTCTCGCTGATCGAAGCGGCGTTCGAGCAAGAGGGCCAATCCCATGCCGTCTTTTCGAGCGACCCCACCCAACCGCCAAGCGGTGAGCTGAAACAGGACTCGGCCGACCGTGTCGTCATCACTCGCACCATCGGCAAGCAGACCATCCCGAGTCTCAAGGCCGGACCCGCGCGCCTCGTCATCCGAGCCCGGCGACCGGTCCTCTATGGACTTCGACAGACGGAAACGAGCGTGACGCGCGATCTCGAGGTTCGACTCGAGCCGCCACGGGTCGGTGTGCTATCGCTTCATCACTTCGTCAATCATGGCGGGGCCGAATTCGTCGTGTTTCGCGCGACGCCGGCCGACACGTCCGCAGGTGTGCGGGTGGGCGATGTGAGCTTTCCGGCGTTCCCCGGCTCGAGCTTCGCCATTCAGGATCCCGCGGCCCGGGTCGCGTTCTTCGCGCTGGGTCACGATCAGGACCTCAACGCGCCCATCGCCGTGTTCGCACGCGACCCGGCGGGAAACGAGGCGACGAGCCAGATCGAGCGCCGACCGTTTCCAAAACCGTTCGCCAAGTCGCGCATCGAGATCGACGACACTTTCTTGCAGCGAGTGGTGCCGACGATCGCCCAGAACACGACCGGCGCCAACATCGACACCAGCGACCTGGTGAAGGGCTTCCTGCAGATCAACAACGATCTCCGACGGCAGAACAACGCGACTATCGCCGCACTTGCCGCCAAGAGCCGGCCGGAGATGCTGTGGCGCGAGGGGTTTTCGCAACTTGTGAACACTGCAGTGCAATCGCGCTTCGCCGACTATCGCACCTACTTCCACAAAAGCAACGAGATCGATCGGCAGGTGCATCTCGGGTTCGACCTCGCCTCATTGCAGCAAGCGCCCGTCCCCGCCCCGAATCGAGGCATCGTCGTTCACGCCAACTATCTCGGCATTTACGGCAACTGCGTCATCCTCGATCATGGGCTGGGTGTGCAATCGCTCTACGCGCACCTCTCCACGATCGACGTCAAGGAAGGCGACACGGTCGAGAAGGGTCAGGTGCTCGGGCGCACCGGCGTGACGGGGCTCGCCGGCGGCGATCACCTCCACTTCACCATGCTGGTCAACGGGGTCGCCGTGAACCCGGTCGAATGGTGGGACTCGCACTGGATGGAAGATCGCGTGTTTCGAAAGATCCGGGAGGCCGGAGGCCAGGCGCCGACTCTCAAGTAAATAGGGTCCAGGGTTCCAAGGTTCCGGGGTTCCAGGGTTCAAGCGTTCCAGGGTTCACAGTCCAGGGTTGGCAGTTCGAATCGGGTTCGAGGCACGCATGGCCCGAGAACCTTGGAACTTTGGAACTTTGGAACTTTGGAACCTTGGAGAGAGATAATCAGGTCATCGTGAAGTTCGTCGTTCTGTTCGTCTCTCTCTTGGCCGTGGCGTGCGGTGGTTCATCTAACAGTGCGAACGAAAGCGCCGAGCCGCTGCCCGCCATCGATCCGGCGACCGTCGGCACCGTCACCGGCCGCATCCAACTACAAGGCACGGCGCCAGCAGGCGAGATCATTCGGCTCGATGGCGATCCGAAGTGCGCCAGCCTCGCACTGGGCGAGGAACGTCGCACCGAGTACATCGTGGTGGGTGCCGACAACGGACTTCAGAACGTCTTCGTCTACGTGAAAGAGGGCCTGCCGCCCCGTTTGTATCCCGTTCCTTCCACACCCGTCGTCCTGGATCAGCAGAAATGCCGGTATGTGCCGCGCGTGGTTGGCCTCCAGGTGGGGCAGTCCTTGACGATTCGCAACAGCGATCCGCTGCTCCATAACGTGCGCGCCGAAGCGCTCATCAACCAGCCCTTCGATCTCGGCACGCCGATTCAGGGCATGGAGGTCACGCGGACGTTTTCGACCCGCGAAGTGATGGTCCCGTTCAATTGCAATGTCCACGCGTGGATGAACGCCTACGTGGGAGTCGTCGAGCATCCACACTTTGCAGTGACCGACGAGAATGGTCGGTTCTCGATTCCGCAACTGCCAGCCGGCACGTTGACGCTGGAGATCTGGCACGAACGCCTTGGCACACAGACACAGCAGGTCACGGTTGCGCCCAAGGATACGAAGGAAGTCGCGTTCACGTACAAGTTGTCCTGATCATGGAATCCGGTCTCGAGCCCTCGCACGCGGCCGTCGGGTCGGCCACACAAACCGCTCACGCTCCCACCACCCCGGTGGCGCGATCGCGTCACGCGGATTTCGTGACGCTCACGAAGCCGCGTCTCAACTCCCTGATTGTGGTGACGACGCTGGCCACCTATTTTCTCGGTGGCGGAAACGAGCTGCCGTGGATGCAGCTCGTTCACACGCTGATCGGCACCGCGCTCGTGGCCGCCGGCGCCTCGGCGTTCAACCAATGGTGGGAGCGCGACACCGATCGTCTGATGCGGCGAACGCGCTCGCGTCCCCTCGCCGATCGCCGGCTTCATCCCCAGGACGGACTGTGGTTTGCCGTCCTGCTGACGACGCTCGGCATCGCTGACCTTACGCTCGGCGTCAACCCGCTGACAGCGGCGGTTGCCGCCGCGACTCTCGTCAGCTACGTGCTCCTCTATACGCCGCTCAAGGTTCGAACATCGTTGTCGACCATCGTCGGCGCGATTCCCGGAGCGTTGCCCGCCGTGATCGGATGGACAGCCGCTACCAACACGTTGTCGATCGAAGGATGGGTGCTATTTGGCATCGTCTTCCTGTGGCAGATGCCGCATTTTCTTGCCATCGCCTGGATGTTTCGCGACGACTATGCGGCGGCAGGTATCCCGCTCCTCCCGGTCATTCAGCCTGATGGCCGCAGCACGGGCCATCAGGCGGTGCTCTACACCGCCGGACTGATCCCTGTGAGCTTTCTGCCGACGGCCGTTGGTCTTGCGAGCGCGTACTATCTGGTCGGCGCGATGGTGCTGGGAGCCGTACTGATCGTGCTGAGCCTCGAATTCGCAGCGACACGCGGGATGCCGGCGGCCAAGCGGTTGTTCTTTGGAACCATTCTCTATCTGCCACTCTTGTGGGCCGTCCTGTTGGCGGATCACTTCACCTACATCGTGTGATCGACTACACGGTTCTCCCCGCGGTCAACGCGACGCTCAACGCGATTTCGACGGTGTTCCTCACGGTGGGCTGGCTGTTCATCCGCCAGCGACAGGTCGATCGTCATCGACGCTGCATGCTGGGGGCCTTTACGACGTCGGCGCTGTTCCTGACGTCGTACGTCGTGTATCACGCCAATGTCGGGTCGGTCCCGTTTACCGGCCAGGGTGTGATTCGAGTCGGTGTACTTCACCATCCTCATCACGCACGTGGTGCTCGCCGCCGCGATTCTTCCGTTGGCCCTCATCACGTTATCGCGCGCGCTGGCGCGGCGATTCGATCGGCATCGAAAGATCGCGCGCTGGACACTACCACTCTGGCTGTACGTGTCGGTGACCGGAGTCGTGATTTATGTGATGTTGTATCAATTGACGTGATTGCGATAAGAAGAACCGCGATAAGCGATGACCGGCGAAGGGCGCGGCCTTCAGCGTTCGGTCCTACCCTGCAGTAGCATCTTCGGAATGGCTGGGCCGCGGGCAGCGCGGCTGTGCAGCGCTCACCTCTTGCTCATCCGAAGACTTTTTACGCGGTCTGTCGCGCGAGGGGACATCTCTTCTGCACGGCCCTCGCGGAATCATCGTCGTTTTTCGCTTGGCAGGAATAGTGCTGCCCAATCGCTAACGGGCGAGCTTCGGGACTCCGCCTGTTCATTAAGGGAGAGAACTGATGTTGCGATATGGCATCTCGACGCTCACCGTCTGCGCGCTCGCTGGCATGATAAGCGTGTTCGCGCAAGAACAGACACCCACGCAACCCCAGAAGGAACAAGAAAAGCCGGCCCCCACGGCGGCGACGCTCACCGGTTGTGTGCAAGAGGCCAAGACAACGGACGGCGGCACCGCTTACGTGCTGAACAAGGCCCAAGGTGGAACGGCCACGATGTACGTGCTTGCCGGTCCGCCACCCGCCGAGTTGGCCGGCCACGTCAATCACATGGTGGAAGTGACCGGCCTGGTTCAGCTACCAAGCGCACCGCCGTCCGCGGAAGGAGCGCCGCCGCCAGACCCGAAGGTGCTCAGGCCGCCGCTCGTGCAAGTCGAGTCCGTGAAGATGGTGGCTGACAGCTGCAAGTAGGCGTAGCCGGTCTGCCCCAGAGCGCGGGGCAGACCGGCAGTCGGGGGCATCGACCGCGGCACGGTATGCCGCCTTCGATGTGGATCAGTTGGGCCTCGGGGCTAGCTCAGTTCGAGACGCGCTCGAACACGACGCTTTGCGCGCGGAGATTGGGCGTAGCGGTTCGGCTAGCCTCGACCCATGAACGCGATTGCGCGGACGGGACCGCATCTGCCTCGGGAGTGGCCCACCAGTCAGGGCGAAGACGTGCGAGGTCCGGAAGCGTGAAACCCAGAAGGGCTTCGATTTGCGCAAAGGTCAGGACCACCGTGTCAGCAAAGCGGTTGTCCAGATACCGGTACAGCGACCGGTACTCCCATGCGGATGATGGCGACGAAGGGGAAGTAGTCATTGCCTCCAAAGAATACTGGGGAGGTTGACTGTTTTCTGTCCGGTATTGCACGCCGAGCACCCCTCGTCCGGGACGTATCCCCCTCTTCCTATTCCCACTCTTCCATATTCCACTACGCCCCACGCCCCACGCTCTATCGATATAGCAAATACTTGGCGCGTAGTTGACGCCAGCGTGCTTCGGCGGCGTTCCAGCCGGCCGCGACGCGCGACGGATCCTCACCGGCCTTGACTCGGTCGAGGGACTGTCGTGACCCCAGCAGCCGCTCGGTAGTCTCCATCTTGTACGCGTCGCCGTGCAGCTTCCAGAGTGCAGCGGCGATCTCGAGTCCGACACGAACCGGTTGTAACGCCGTCCGGTTGGTGATCACCATGAACACACCCTGGCACGGTTCCTTGGCATACTTGCTCGCGGTCGGCGTGAAAGCGACCGGGTAAAAGCTGATGCCGGGCAGCGCTCGCGCATTGAGGTGCTCGGCGAGGGCGCGGCCGTTGATCCATGGTGCTCCGATTTGCTCAAAGGGCTGATCGGTTCCCCGCCCGACCGACACGTTCGAGTACTCGATGGCACCAATCCCCGGATACAGCGTCGCCTGATTGAGATTGCGCATGTTGGGCGACGGATTCACCCACGACAGCCCGGTCTGGTCGAACCAAAGGTCGCGGCGCCAGTTGACCATCGGCACCACCGTGAGGGTGGCGCCGATCTTCTGTTCTGCGTTGAACAGTTGGGCAAGCTCACCGAGCGTCATGCCGTGTCGGATCGGCATGGCCGGGAAGTATGAGATGAACGCGCTCTCCTCGGCGGATGGTCCTTCGATCTGCCAGCCATTGATTGGGTTCGGCCGGTCGAGCACAACGACCCCGATTTTTCGTTTGGCCGCCTCCTCCATCACATGGCCCATCGTCGCCATATAAGTGTAGAAGCGAGCGCCGATGTCCTGGAGATCGATGACGATGAGATCCAGTCCCTGGAGCATGGCGTCGGTTGGCCGCCGGGTGTCGCCGTAGAGCGAGTGAATCGGCAAGCCGGTCTGCTCGTCGCGCGATGATGGGACATTGTCGTCGAGGACGCCCCGAATGCCGTGCTCGGGACTGAAGAGAGCCACCAGCTGGACGCCCGGCGCCTTGTAAATGACGTCGATGGCGCTCGCACCATTGGCCGAACGTCCAGTGTGATTGGTGACCAGGCCGACTCGCTGGCCCTTGAGCGGCGCGAAGCCATCGCGCGCGAGGACATCCAAACCGGGTGCCACAGGTGCCGAAGGTGCCGAAGGTGCTTGGGCCACAGGTGCCACGGTGAAGTCCGTGCCGGTCAGTAACTGCCGGGTCGACTGCGCGACGTGTGTCGACGTCAGAGCCACCGTGTCGACGCTCAGGGCCGCGGCGGCAAGCGTGGCAACCCGGGCGCGGAGTGGCGTCACGTCGCCCTTGCCATCGGGATGGAGGCGGCTCGAAAGAAAGATGACGTAACTACGCGAGAATGGATCAATCCAGATCGACGTGCCGGTGAAGCCGGTATGTCCATATGAGCCAATCGGAAACAGCTCACCGCGATTCGAGGAGAACGAGGTGTCGATGTCCCAGCCGAGTCCGCGGACGCTCGCCATGCCCGCTGGGGTCGCGGGTGTCGTCATCTTGGCGACGGTAGCCGGCGCCAGGATACGGCTGCTGCCCAGGCTCCCTTGCCCGACGAGCATCCGCGCAAAGCGCGACAGGTCGCGTGCCGTGCCGAACAGCCCGGCGTGACCGGCGACGCCGCCCATTCGCCGCGCGGTTGGATCGTGAACAATCCCACGGAGTGGGGCCGCAGACGGCGTATTGCAGGGCCACGCGGACATCACGTCACAGCGCTCCGTCGGCGCGATCCGCGATCGTTTCGCGGCCGGCGGATTGAACTCGGTGTCGTTCATGCCAAGCGGTTGAAAAATCTCACGCCTGACATATTGATCGAGCGGCATGCCGCTCACACGCGTGACCACTTCGCCCAGCAGGAAGAAATTGATGTCGCTGTAAACGAACCGCTCGCCGGGCGCAGACGTCGGCACCTCCTGGCGCGCCAGCTCGATGGCCGTGTCGTAGCCCTCCCACGGATCGGCGAGGTCGACATCGGGACGCAGTCCCGAGACATGGGTCAGAAGGTGACGAATAGTGATGCCGTTCTTGCCGTGCCGCTCGAAGCCGGGCACGAAACTCGACACGTTGTCGTTGAGCCGGACGCGTCCCTGTTCTATCAACAGAGCGACAGCAGTCGTTGTCGCAACGACTTTCGTCAGCGAGGCCAGGTCAAAAATCGTGTCGACCGTCATCGCGTCTGGAGCAGGATCGACGACGCGCTGGCCGTAAGCCTTCTCGAACAGCACGTTGTCTCCGCGACCGACGAGGACCACGGCGCCAGGGGTCTGCTTCGACGCGATCGCCGCCTCGATCACCTGATCAATGGCGGCAAAGCGGCTGGAAGGACTGGGCGGTGGACCGGTCCGCGGCTGCTCCGCATAAACAGCCAACGCGCAGAAGCCCGTCAGCAGGCCAACGAGCGACGTTCGACGAAGCCGTGAGTGTGCCATCTCGATTGACCGGTCCGCCTGCGCGCTCGCATTCACGCGAGCTTCGGCGAGACCTCGCCGGGGCAGCTGCGAAGGCGGGCGTGATACGCTAAAAGCTTCAAGCTAGCATAGACTTACGGGTTTATTTCTGAGGAGAAGGAAGCCATGCGTGACGCCAGAATGCTGCTGACGGCACTCGCCATCGTGGCGGCGCTAATCGTGAGCGCGCTGCCGGCAGCGGCCCAGACGGGCCGCATCGGTGGCACAATCCGAGACGGACAGGGGCAGCCGATCAAGGGTGCGACGGTCACGGCCGAAAACCCGCAGGCCTCCCCCTCGACGTTTACGGCGACGACCGACGACAAGGGACGGTATTCAATCATCGGCCTCCGCTCGGGCACCTGGAAGATTACCGCGTCGGCGCCGGGCTTCACGCCGAGCGGCGGCAGCGTTCCTATTCGCACCATCGGCGCGCCCAACCCGCCAGTCGACATCGTCCTGGCTCCAGGCGCGACGGGTCCGGCGGGAGCGCTCGCTGGCGTGAACACGAAGGAACTGCAGGGCGAGTTGCAGAAGGCCGAGGACCTGATGAACCAGCAGCAGTACGACGCTGCCATCGCCGCCTATCAGGCACTTCTCACCAAGACCCCCGCGCTGACGATGATCAACTTGCAGATCGGCCGCGCGTACCGAATGAAGAAGGATTACGACTCGGCGCTCGGCGCTTACAAGAAGATTCTGGAAACGGAGCCGACCAACGAGCGCGCCAAGATCGAGATTGGGATGACCAACCTCGAGAAAGGCGACTTCGCAGCGGCGGAAACTGCGCTATCCGAAGCCGCGCAGGGCATGGGCGCCAGCCGAGAGGTCTTTTACAACCTTGGTGAAGTGAAGTTCGCGAAAGGGGAAACCGACGAAGCGATGAAGTGGTATCAGCGCGCCGTCGACACCGACCCGAATTGGGGCAAGCCGCTGTTCAAGCTCGGACTCGGGCACCTGCAGAAAGCCGATACGAAGAACGCGATCGCGATGATGGAGAAAGTGATCGCCGTCGATCCGAACTCGCCGGAAGCGGCCCAGGCGAAGGCGCTCATCGAGCAGCTCAAAAAGGGATAAGATGCGTCAGTTATCAGTTGCCAGTTCAAAGGGCGCCTTGCCCATTCGCGGCGCCAGGAACTTCTTTGAACTGGTAACTGACAACTGAAAACTCACCGTCATTTCCTCTTCTCCGCCTCCTCAATCAGCCGATCGATATTCGGATATCCCGGCTCCAGCGCCTTGGCCTTGCGCCAGAGCTCGGACGCTTCCTTGAAGCGCCCCTCGCGAGCGGCAATCACTCCCTTGATCACCAATGGGCGGGCGAGCTTTGGATCCAACCGAATCGCGGTGTCGAGCGCGGCGATGGCGGGTCCCGATCGATGTCGTTCGGCCTCGAGCCAGCCGAGCGCCGTGTGCTGGCCGGCGGCGTCGGGAAACTGGCCGAGCGCGAGCGCATACTCGTCCTGCGCGCGGACGAGTGCCTCCCCTGCGGCGCCGGGCAAATTCGAAACGCCGAGAGCCAACAACGCCTCCGCCGCTCGAGCGCGAACCACACGCGCGGGATCGGTGAGGCGCGCGATGATGGGCGTCAGCGCCCGATCACGGTCACCGGCGGCCAGGAGCGCCGTCACGGCCTGGGCGCGAACGATCGCCTCCGGATCCGAGGCGGCGCCTACCAGCGCGTTGACCTGCGCGGGCGACAGCGTCGCCGGCTGACGTGAGCGCCGCTGCGTCTTGGCCGCGCCCGAACCGAACGAGGTCTGGCTCTGAGCGTCCGAGTTCCCCGTGCCGGCAGTGCCCAGCGCCAGCTGCTCCATGAACTCGACAGCGCTCGCGCGCACCAGCAGCCCTTGCGATCGATCGACCGCCAACCTCGCCAGTTCGGGCAGCACGGTCGCATCGCCCGAACCCGCCCGATACATCGTGTCGGCCAGCGCCAGCGTGGCGCGACGACGGTCGCCGTTGCCCCACCACCGATCCATCTGCTGCGCTGCCCACTCCGGGGAACGATTGTCGTGACAGGTCGTGCACGCGTTCGGCACTCCAAATGCCGTCGTGATCTCGGGGACTGGCGCCTGGAACGTGTGATCTCGCCGGCGAATCAGGAGTCGCCAGTTCACATCGCTCATGTGGCAGGTGATGCAACGGCTGCCGGCTGAAGCCGCTTTGTGGAACGTGTGCGCCTCGATTTCGTTGTCTGTAAGCGGCGTGATGGGGTCGCGGAGGCCAGACGACGTTGGAAAGAATCGCGCCCTCCCGAGCGCCGCACCTGTCGCACCTGTCGCACCTGTCTTACCGTGACACTGCACACACAGCAAATCGCCGGTACGGCCCTGCGTGATGTTCAACTTGAGCGAGAACGGGTTCCTCGATCCGTGGGCGACGTGGCAGTTCGTGCACACGGCCTGCCCCGCTTTGAAGCAGCCCGTGATGGTCAGCGCCTGGGGCCGGTTGAACCGGTTCGGCCGGCCGTCGGGCCAGAACTCGCCCTGCAAGTCATTCTCGGGAATCGGCGCGCTGATGAGGAACGGCAGCGCATAGTCCTCGTAGCGATCGCCGCCGCGGAAGCCGAGAAAGGCATTCTGTTTGTTGCCGTGACAGTACGCGCAGGTGTCGTAGGTTTGTCGCGACGGGGCGCTGCGAGGGGCAAAGGTCTTCAGGATGCTGCTGAGATCGCGGTTCTTGGCGCTGTTGTCATAACTGGGTTTCGACGTTGGGTTCTTCTCCCACTCCTCCATCAGCGCGACATGAGGCCGCCCGGGACCGTGGCAGGCCTCACAGCCAATTCCCATCTCGGTCCAAGTCGTTTCGTAGCGTCGCGTCGCAACGTCAAAGCCCTGCGCCAGGTTGGTCGCGTGGCAATTGAAGCAGTTCGTATTCCAAATCTGCCGAAGATCGTGCGCTCCATCGGGGATCGGAGTGATCTCCTTCCAATCAATCCAACGCTTGCTCTCGATGTGCCAGAAGGCCGGCAGGACGTAAACGCGCCCGTCGGCGAGCTTCGAGAGATATCCCTGATAGCGCTTGTGACCAAGCGTGTAATCGACCGAGAACGTCTCGGGCGGGCCACCGCCGTAGCTCACCCGCATGAATGGCTTGCCCTTCGTGCGGCCAAACTCGAACGATCGACCATGGTCGGCGAAGCGCGTCCCCTGGCTGAAGTCGCCGACAACCGTCGCCTCCTCAATCGGCTTGGTCATGCGGATGTGCAATGACCGCTGCCACTGATCGAAGTCCTCCTGATGACAGCGCGCACACGCCTTCGATCCCATGTAGTCGGCCGACGACGTCGCCGGTAGCGTCGGCACGTGGGTCGATACCGGCTGGCGCGCCGCCGGAGCCTGAGGGGCGGTATTGGCGCGCACCGAGAGCGTGAGGACAAAGAGCGTGGAGGTCGCGGCGAGCAGGAAGTGCCCGACGGTCATGGCCCGCAGAATAACAGGAGCCGCGAGACGAAGACGCCGTACAAAACGAAGGGGACCCAACGGTCCCCTTTTTTACGAATCCGGCTTGGGATCCTCCATCCCGCACCGGCCACGAGCGCGGCCTAGTCAGCCTAGCTCGAACTCAAATCCAACACCAAAGAGTGCTCCTGTGGGGTTTCCCCCGCATGAGAGCAAGCGCTGTGCCCGACCAAATCGTCACTGGATGTGTTGGTGTAAGCCTATATATATCAACAATTTGTAAGCACAGCTGGGACCGCTCGCGAAGATGGCTTTCGGATTTGATCCATTGTTTCGAAGCCGACGGTTTCAATCCGTTGGATTGGTAGAACTAGGGCAGAGGGCATAGGGCACAGGGCAGCAGGGAGCAGGGAGCGAGCTAGCGAAACACAGACGCGAGGATGCCGCCGCCCTCGAGCAATTGCTGATCAGAAATGTAGGGCGCGGGACCGAGGCGAAGGATGTCGCCCCTCGAGTCGGCATACAAGCCACGCGCGCGAAGACGCAGCACGAGGGCGGCGGCTTGCGGTGCGCGGATGGCGAGGAATCCTGCGCGGCGATCCGATTGAACTGGAATGAGCGCAGCGACCGCGGGATTGACGTCGAGCGCTTCGAAGCGCTTGATGAGCATCGCGACCTGATGCTGGTTGACGGCGCGGAGTCGCTCAGGCGTCATCCCCATGCGCTGATGAAACGCGAAGACGGCCGCCGCCCGATAGTGTGACGTCGGATCGTATGTCGCTCCAGCAAAGCGGGCCGCGCCCTTGCCATAGCGAACCTCCCCCGCGTGTGCGGCATCGGCCAGTTCGGCGAACTCGCTGAACCAGCCGGTCAGGACCGGGCGCAGCTCCAATCCTGGAGGCACACGAAGAAAGCAGTTGCCCTCGCCGAGCTGACAGTACTTGTAGCCGCCGCCAACCACGAACGCCTCGGACAACCCCATCGCTTCGAGGTTGAAGGGGACGACGTTCAAGTGATGGTAGGCGTCAACCAGCAGCACCGCGCCGTGAAGGGCGCAAGCATCGGCCACGAGCTTGAGGTCAGGGACGATCTCGGCTGACTCGAAGAGAACCGACGAGACCATGACGCAGGCCGTCGACACGTCCACGGTCGCCGCCAGCCGTTCCGAGAGCGTTTCCGCCGGTTGCGCGGCCACCTTGATGACGGGGACGCCTTCTTCCGCCAGGCGATCGAGCAACCGGCGAATCGTGTGAAACTCGCCGTCGGTCGTGACCAGGCGCGTGGGTCTGGTAGGTCGGGTGGGGCTCGTAGGGTTGGGGCTGGTGGCGCTGGTAGGGCCGTTGGGATGCAGCAAGTGGGCGGTCCCGAACATCGGGAGGACGGCCGATAGCAATCGCACGACGAGTTCGTGCGTGTTCGCGCCCAACGCGATGTCGCCGGACGGATCGTTCAGCAGCCGGCGCCATCCCGAGCGGACCTCGTTGGCAACCGTCGCGGCCCGTTCCCACTTCTCGTCGACGAGCGCCGCCGCATCCAGCCATGCCTTCTGTTGCGCATCAAAGGCTACGTCGGGCCAGGCCTGATGCGAATGGCCGGTGAGGAGCAGTCGATTGGCGACGCGAAACCGGGAATAGTGGCTCGCCAGGCCTACAGATGCGAACGGATTTCCCATAAGTCCGGAAAGAGCGGTGAGCCGACCGTCGTACGCAGATAGGCGGCGCCGGATGACCCGCCGGTTCCAAGCTTGACGCCAATCGTGCGCTCAACCATTTTCACGTGGCGATAGCGCCACTCTTGAACACCCTCGTCCAGATCAACCAGCCGCTCGCAGATCTCCGAGTTCTTCGGGTCGTTGCGATAGACCCGAATCAGGATCTGCTGCAGTTCTGCCGATGGCTCGATCTCCTGGGTCACGTCACGGGTCAACAACCCGGCCGGCACCGGGTACTGCTCACGCGAGAGATAGGCGAGAAACGCATCCCACAACGTCGACTCGCGAAATCGTCGTTCTAGTGCCGCGCGCGCTCGGCTGCCGGCCGGAAAGCGTGCAATCGCTTGCGGCGCCTTGCGGCCAAGCGCAAACTCGAGCTGACGAAACTGGTCCGATTGGAACCCGCTGGCCGCCTCGAGCCGCTCGCGAAACGACAGAAATTCGAGCGGCGTCATGGTTTCGAGGATATCGAGCTGCGCGACCAGCACCTTGAGGATGGTCAGGACGCGTTTGAGCGTATGTTGCGCCCGATGAGAATCCCCCGCTGCGAGAAGATGCTTGACACGATCGATCTCGTGGAGAATCTCCTTGAACCACAGCTCGTACACCTGGTGAATGACGATGAAGAGCAGCTCGTCGTGTTCGGGTCCGTCGGAGCGGGGCTGCTGGAGCTCGAGCAACTCGTCGACATGAAGATAGCTGCTGTAGGTGACCGCCGGATCCATTGCTTCAGATTACAGTAAGGACTGCTTCGCAGTGGGACTGTTCACAGCAGTCGGACACGGCGCTGCGCGCCTCGTTGGGGCCTCGCCGTTCGGCTCGGCTGATGCGCGAAGGACTGATGCAACAAACGGATTCGAAACAGTCCGAGAAGGACTACCTGCGTCGCTCCGCCGGCGGTGAATGGGAGGCGCTCAAGCCGTTCCCGCCGCCGGGCCAGCTCGCCAGCGAGGCGCACGCCCAGTACCTGCTCGACTTTGCCGTGATGTTGCGCATTCTGACGCCGACGGCCTCAGATCTCGTGCTCGATCTGGGTGCGGGTTCGTGCTGGGTGTCCGATTGGTTGCGGCGCTGCGGCGTCCGGACGGTAGCCCTCGATATTTCCTGGGACATGCTGCGGTTGGGCGCTTCGCGCCTCGACGGTGCACGCGGCCTGGTCACCGGCGACATGGAAGACCTGCCGTTCGCCGACCGCACGTTCTCAAAGGCGTGCTGTCTGAATGCCTTCCACCACATTCCCGACACAGCGCGCGCACTACGCGAGATCAAACGAGTCCTGACGCCCGACGGCGTGGTGCTGTTCTCGGAGCCTGGGGTCGGCCATGCCAACCACCCGACGTCTCTGGCGGCAACCCGCAACTACGGAGTGCTCGAAAACGAGATCCTGATCGACGAGTTCATGGATGCTTGCCTGGCCGCTGGCTTCGTCGATGTGCGACTCCATCCCATCGCCCACATCATTCCGCTGTTCGAGATGCAGCAGCCACAGTGGCGGGATTGGCGCCGCTTCACGGCGAGCCAGCGTCCGTTCCGGGCGCTCGACAAGATGTGGCGAGCGGCGCTGGAAGTGGTCGGGCTCGGCAAGAAGCAGCTGCTCTTCGAAGAAGCCTTCGCCATTCGGCTGCTGCGCGAGATGCAGCCAGTCATCGAGCAGCATCCGGTGGTGACGGCGCACAGGACGCCTTTCGTCAAGCCCACCCTCCGCGCCGACGGCGCGCGGATAGAACTGCTGGACCCGCCATCGTCTGTCGCGGCAGGCCGTGAGGTCGTGCTGCGCGTCCGCCTGGCCAACGTCGGCAACACGCGGTGGGAGACGTCACCCGGGGGAGGACAGGTGCGACTGGGCGTGCAACTGCTGACGCCCGACGGCACGGTGGTCACTCGCGACTACTCACGCCACGACTTGCCGGCGCCAATCGATCCTGGCGGCCGCTGTGAGCTGAGGCTGCAGATTGCGCCGCCACCCGACATGGCAGGGTATCAGCTGAAGATCGATCTCGTGCGGGAAGGTGTTTCGTGGTTTGAGCTTGGAGGATCGGAGACGGTTACGCACCAGATGCGACTAGTACGTTAGCTTTCTGCGTTGCAGAGCGGGGCGCAGGTGGGGCGACAGGTACCTCCCGCTTCGCGGCGTGGAAAACCCACCTCTCCACGCCATGACTGTCGATTTCGGCGGCGGCTTCGGTGATCCGAAGTTCGTCGCCCAATCGTTTGGACAAACGGCTAACTTGGGCGATGTTGGCGAATCAGGGCCGCCGCCGCAACGAGCGTTGCGAGGCGGGTTTTTCTGCGCCTGTCACGCCGCTCACACGGTCGGCACCAGTCGCCCCACCTGCGCCAACCCCGCACGCGAGGCATGATCGGAAGGATTCCAAATCTCAGCGATCACTCAGTGACTCAATCACCCAATCGAAATCCACCAATCACCCAATCACCCAGTCACCCAATCACCCAATAAAAAAGACGGGAGGGGCCGGCGCAGCCCACTCCCGCCAACAGACTCCCCCACAGGAGTCCAGCTCGATGTTGGGCCGGGTCTAGTAGGGCCGGTGGGGCTGGTTTTTAACCTGCCCGAGCCGACCCACCAGCCCGACCCGACCGTCCTTCTACCAGAGAAACCGGAATCCGACGCGCGCACGTGAACGGCGCCAGAATCGCCGACGGCTTCAGGTATCTCAAGACCCGTCGCGCGGCTGATCGTTTCCGACGCGTGGCTGTTCGTGATGTTGAAGAGATCCAGGAACAGACGCGACGCGCGTCCGGCCGATCAGGTTGACGGTCTTCTCTGCGCTGATGTCGAACACCCAGATGTTGTCTTCGCGGTTCGAGTTCGCGGGCTCGACGTAGGCGGTCGCCCGGTCGCCCGTGCCGCTCGTGGCGATCAGCCCGCGTGCCGGGGCAGTGACCGTGACCGTGCGCGCGAAGTTGACAGCCCGACTGATGCCGCAGGACCGGTGACACGCGGATGCCCCAGGCGGCGTCGTATGTTCCGGTCGCCTTGAACTGCCACGTCGTGCGGTCCTGCACGCCCGGCATGTTCGGGTTGTTCGGGAAGAGATCCGTCGGGAAGCTCGTGTAGCCACGTATGGCTGACGCCCACCTGGCCGGACCACCTGCTGCTGTAGCGCTTGCTGATCGAACACCTCGAACGTCTTGAAGCGGCTGTATTGCGGCCCGTGTTCATGACGACCTGGTTGTTCGGGAAGTTGCGCCTGATTGGCGGTCGGCAGGCCGAGCATGCGGATCGTGCTGTCATCGCCGGTTCCGCGGACGCCGTCGAGGCCGATATCGACGAAGTCGAACGGCACCGTGAAGGCTTCGGGCCCGCGACCGGGCTGATACTGGTCGATCAGGTCGTCCTCGGTCTTGTAGACGAACCCGGCCCGTGCGCCCATCGTGTCGGTCAGTTGCCGCTCGAACCAGACGCTGCCTTCGTGCGAGTACGGCGCCTTGATGTTCGGATCGACGCCGAGCGCGCCATCGAGCGCGGCGACGACGAACGAGGTCTCCTCGCCAGGCTGCCACTGACGATCGCCAGCGATGCAACCAGGCGCAGCCGAGTCGGTCGTTCCAGTTCTACGTCGCCGACTTGCTGGCGTATTCGGGTTGCCGTTGGCGGACACGCCGACGCCCGGGTTGTGCCAGTAGAGGCCGTAGTTGGCCTTCACGACCGTCCTGCCGTCGCCCGTCAGATCGTACATGAACCCGACGCGCGGCGCGACCTGGTTCCAGGTGAAGACGTCAGTCTTCGGGAAGGTCTTCGCCGTGCACGACGCACGGGCCGACGGTCTGCGCGAGCTGCTCCTGCTCTGGCAGCCAGCCGTTGTAGCGGTCGTAGCGAACGCCGGCGTTGATCGTCGACCCGTCCCGACCGCCCACGTGTCGTTGAGGAAGAAGCCCGAATGATCGAGCGCCGCGCGCGACGTGATGTGGCCTTCGTCGTTGTCCTTCAGGCCGCCGACCTGCGTCGCCGTCGGGCAGACCGAAAATCACCTGGTTCGACGTCGCCATTGTTATAGACGTGCTCGATGTTGCCGCCGCCACCGCTGCTGGAACCCTTCCACGGCTGCTCCTTGCAGCAGCTCGCCGCCGAACTTGAACGTGTGGCTGCCACGGCCGGTGTCGAGGAAGTAAGTGGCTGCGCCAGTCCACTGCTTGCGGTCGCGATCGAGTTGCTGGTGCTCTGATGTGACCCTCAGGATTCGAGCGTGGCCGGTGTCGCGCCAGAAGTAGTCGTCAGGTGCTGTTGGTGATCAGCGGGAAGTAGTAGCCGAAGTCGCCGTAGCGCGCTTCGACGTACAAGCTTGTCGCTCAGCGTGCCGTTCCACTCGGCCTTGTAGACCCAGCTGCCCGAGTCCTGCACGATCGTCTGGCCCGGGCCGAAGGTAGGTATAGGTCGCGAAGCGGCAGCCGATTCGGCTGGTTCTTCTGTCCCCACTGGTAGTAGCCAATGATCTTGTGGTTCTGGTTCACCTGATAGGTCCCCTTGGCGACCGGGTTCCACAGCTTCGTGTCGAACGTCTTGTCGAACTGGAAGTTCGGCTGCGCGACCGCATTGAACTGCTGCGGTATGTGGCGAACCACCAGATCTTGTCGCGCTTGATCGGCCCGCCGACGTTGATCGCCGTGTCGTAGTAGCGCTCGATCTCGTTGCTGTGCGGGCGAATCGGCATTGCTGCCTTGGTGCCGTTGAAGGCGGTCGGCGACGGTGTACTCGTCAGGGATGTTCGAGCCCTGCAGCGAGTTGTTGTACCAATCGAGGTAGTACTCGCCGGAGAACTGGTTGCCGCCCGACTTGGCGATGAACTGGCTCTGCACACCCGGGTTCGGCATCTCGGCCGACTGACC
The DNA here is from genome assembly GCA_963802675.1 of uncultured Acidobacteriota bacterium. Taxonomy (GTDB): domain Bacteria; phylum Acidobacteriota; class Vicinamibacteria; order Vicinamibacterales; family UBA2999; genus JACCSI01. The sequence continues at coordinate 123,183 of CAWDJL010000006.1, read as the reverse complement.
TGACGTGCCGAGGAACGCCTCCTCGAGCGACGCGTAATCGAAGTAGAAGCCGGCGCCGCCGGTGCCTTCTGTCGTGTTGATGCCTTCGATCAGCACGCGCACCTGGCCGTTGAAGCCGTAGGCAGTGTAGCCGGTCTGCGTGCCGGCTCGGTTGCCGCCCACGTCGATGCGACCCATCTGCACCGACGGCGTGACCGCCAGCAGGGCCCACATGTCGCGGCCGTTGGGCATCGACTGCAGCTGTTCCAGCTTGAAGTTCTGCTGAATACGAGTCGCTGACGTGTCGATGATCGGCGATTCACCCGTCACCGTCACCGTCTCCTGCAGCGTCGCGAGCGCGAGCTCGACGTTCACGTTGGCCGTGAAACCCAACGTGATCATGATGCCCTCACGGCGGACCTGATTGAAGCCCGCAAGCTCGTACGTAAGGGTGTAGGTTCCGGGAGGAACTGCCGGGAACCGGTAGTTGCCGGTCTCCGACGTCACCGCCGTCTGCTGGCCGAGCAGCGCGGGGCTGGTCGCGGTTATCGTCACGCCAGGAAGCACCGCGCCCTGCGCGTCGGTGACTCGACCCTGGATCGTGCCGGTGCTACTTGCGCCACCGCCCTGTGCAAACGCAGGTGACGCAACCGCCAGCATCAGCGCGGCGATTAGCAATCCGCCAAAGCAACGCTTCATTCGTCATCCTCCATGTCCTGTGGGGACGACCCGGGGGGGCCTGTCCCAGACATACCGCCACGTGCAACACAAACGAACGAACCCGTTCGAACGCGGCGAACAAAGCGAACGTCGAACGGACAACCGACGACGACTCACTCGAAGCTGGGACCAATGGCAGTCAGTCACACCGCCAACACACGGTCACAGCCCGGTTCCGAGGGTGAAATTACCTGGATCGCGGCTGAATCTACAGGAAAGAGGGACGGGGACGCAACAACCAAACCAGCCCGCATTCTGAACGGTCATTCAAACGGCGCCTGGCTCAGTCGGTCAATCGTAGATCCCCGCAGAAATGGGGGCACGTCGAATTGGGAAAGCGACCAGCACGTGTGCAATTGAAGGCAAAAAAAGGCGGGACGCGCCGGCGCAGCGCGTTCCCGCCAACTGACTCCCCCACAGGAGCCAACTCGTTGTTAGGGCGGGTGAGTCCGATAAGGCGAGTGGGCTGGTTACGTTCACCAGCCCAACCCGACCGACCAGCCCGACCCGACCGTGTTCAGGCGCTACCAGAGGAACCGGAACCCGAGCCTGGTGGTGAACGGTGCCAGGATGTTCGCGGGCCGCAGGAACGTCGATCCCGTCGTCCGCGTGATCGTCTCCGACGCGTGACTGTTGGTGATGTTGAAGAAGTCGATGAACCCACGGATCCGCATGCGGCTCGTCAAGTTCAGCGTCTTCTCCGCGCGAACGTCGAAGACCCAGATGTTGTCCTCCCGCCGAGCGCTGGCGTCCTCGGCGTAGTAGGTCGTTGCTGGCAGCGTCAAGCCAAATGGTGTCGCCGCGTTGCCCGGCACGCTGATCTGACGCGCGAACTGGACCCCCGATTGATGCCGCAGAACGGGCGACAACCTGATCCCCCACGCCATGTCGTACGTGCCCGTTGCTTTCAGGCCCCAACCGGTCCGGTCATAGACTCCGGCCTGATTCGGGTTCTGCGGGTATCCTTCTGGGAAGTCCGTGGTCCACGTATAACCGAAGCCGATCTGACCGGACCAGCGGTTCCCGTAGCGCTTGGTCACCGACGCCTCGACGGTCTTGAAGCGTCCGTACGCATCATCCAGGTTCATCACGACCGAGTTGGTCGGAAAGAGGCCGGCCTGGGATGTTGGCATGCCGAGCAACATCACCGTGCTGTCGTCGCCCGTGCCTGTAATGCCATCGGCACCGACATCGGTGAAGGGGAACGGCACGGAGTACGCGCTCAGCGGGCGACCGGGCTGATACGTCCCGACGACTGGGTGAGTCGACGAGAGCAGGTCCTCTTCAGTCTTGTAGATGAAGCCAGTTCGCACCCCAATCTGTTCCCCAATCTGGCGCTCGAGGAACAGACTCGCCTCGTGTGAGTAGGGCGACTTGATATTGGGATCGAGGCTGACAGCACCCCTCAAGACGAGCGACGTCGGCGTGGCGCCTTCCTCACCAGGTTGCCACTGCCTGTCGCCGTTGGCGTCGTTCCAGGAGTAGGTACCTGCCTTCGCCGTGGTGTTCGAATTGGCGAGGCTGGAGACGGCGACGCCAGGGTTGTGCCAGAAGAAGCCGTAGTTCCCTTTCAGTACCGTCTTTCCATCGCCGGTGAGATCGTACACGACACCGAGGCGCGGGGCGAAGACGTTCCACGTGAAGAAGCTTTGCTCAGCGAAAGTATCCGCGGGCACAGACACCGGCCCCACCGTGGCCGCCAGCTGTTCCTGCTCTGGCAGCCAGCCGTGGTAGCGATCGTAGCGAACGCCGCCGCTCATGGTGAACCGACCGACAGCCCACGTGTCGTTCACGAACAGTCCATCGTGGTTCAGCGCTGCGCGTGAGGTCAGATTGCCCTCGTCGTTGTCTTTCATGCCGCCCACTTGCTTCGCTGTCGGGAGACCAAACACCACCGTGCTTGGCAAGCCGTTCGCGTATTGGTGCTCGATGTTGCCGCCAAACCGCTGCTGAAAGCCTTCCCACGACTGCTCACGGAGCATTTCGCCCCCGAACTTGAGCGTGTGACTCCCCTTCGTCGTGTCGATGAACATCGTGGCGGCGCTGGTCAACTGCTTGCGGTCGCGGTCGAGTTGCCATCGGCGCTCGCCCCCGGTGAGGGTCTGCAGTCCGGTATCGCGGAACCAATACTGCGTGTCGGTATTCGCGATCAGCGGGAAGTAGTAGCCAAAATCGCCGTAGCGCGCCTCGAGGTACAGTTTGTCGCTCAGGGTTCCGTTCCACTCGGCCTTGTACACCCAACTACTCGACTTCTGAGCCAGAGTCGTCCCAGCGTCAGGGTATCTGTACGTGGCAAAGGGCAGCCGGTTGGGTTGCTCCTTCGTCCCCCATTGGTAGTAACCAATGATCTTATGGTTCTGGTTCAACTGGTAAGTACCCTTGACCACGGGATTCCAGAGCTTGGTGTCGAACGTCTGTTCGAAATCGAACTGCGGCTGCGCCACGGCGTTGAACTGCGTCCGATAGGTTCCGAACCACCACAGCTTGTCGGCCTTGATCGGACCACCGGCGTTGATGGCTGTGTCGTAGTAGCGATCGATCTCGTTGCTACCCTTTCGAATGCCCCGATTGATGACATCGTCCGGAATGTTCGAGGCCTGCAGGCTGTTGTTGTACCAGTCAAGGTAGTACTCGCCGTTGAACTGGTTGCCGCCCGACTTGGTGATGAACTGGCTTTGCACACCAGGATTCGGCATCTCGGCCGACTGGCCGAGCGTGCCGAGAAACACTTCTTCGACCGAGGAGTAGTCGAAATAGAAACCTGCGGCTCCTGTGCCCTCAGTCGTGTTGATGCCTTCGATCAGCACACGCACCTGGCCGGCAAAGCCATACGCCGTGTAGGGAGTCTGCGTCCCTGCGCGGTTGCCGCCCACATCGATACGCCCCATCGCCACGCCGGGGGAGACCGCGAGGAGCGACCACATGTCGCGGCCGTTCGGGATTGACTGGAGCTGGTCGAGCTTGAAATTCTGAACGACGCGTGTCGCTGACGTGTCGATGACTGGCGATTCGCCGGTCACCGTGACGGTTTCCTGCAACGTCGCGAGCGCGAGCTCGACGTTGATGTTCGCGGTGAAGCCGAGAGAAATGATGATTCCCTCACGCCTCACCGCGTTGAATCCTGTCAGCTCATACGTGAGCGTGTACGTGCCGGGCGGGACTGCCGGGAACCGGTAGTTTCCCGTCTCGGAACTCACCGTGGTCTGAGCGCCGAGCATCGCCGGACTCGTCGCCGTGATGGTCGCGCCGGGCAGTACCGCGCCCTGCGCATCAACGACCCGACCCTGAATCGTGCCGGTGCTGCTGGCACCGCCGCCCTGCGCGTACGCGGGCGCGGCTATCGCGATACTGACGATCGCGACAAGCAAACTGCCTAAGCAACGCTTCATGCCTCAACCTCCATGTCCTGTGGGGACGACCCGAGGGTCCAATCCCAGAACAACCGCACATGCAACACAAAACGAAGTCGTTCGGAGCAGCAGGCAAAACGACATGCGCCGAACGGGAGCGCCGCCGACGAAGACGAACAACGAAAGCGGGACGACGGTCCATGAAAATCCGTCGTCTACCCGCTTCAGAGGGTGAACTTGCCTGAGTCGGTGGCGAATCTACAGGAAACAGGGACCGATACGCAAGGACGGAAAGGGACGCAAATTGACCGAACGTTCAAATGGGCCCGGGACGCCCGCGGTCCACGGCCCAGGGTCCACGGCCGGTGGCCGGTCGCCTGTGGCCGGTGGCCCGGTAGTTTCCAGTTGCCAGTTACCAGTCCAAAGGGCTGGGCCAACTGACAACTGACCGGAGGCGGAGACGCCAGCCCGTCGTCCCTACGTTCACACCGCGGGGTTCAGTCTCGTCACCGCGATTCCGCTCAGGATCAGCGCCGCGCCGAGGAGCTGTTGGCCGGTAATCCGCTCGCCAAGCCAGACGGCCGCCACAACCATGGCGACGATGGGTGTCAGGTTGCTGTAGACGGCCGTTCGCGCACTGCCGATCTCCTGGACCGCGGTGTACCAAATCATGTACGCGAGAGCGAGCGCCAGCAGCGAGGAGGCCGCCATCAACAGCCAACTGAGTGCTGAGATACGAGCCCAATCGGTGGTGATGAGCGAAGGGAACGCCCCGATGCCGTAGAGGACAGCGCCGATCATCATCGCCCACCCCGTGACGACGAGCGGCGAGTGTCGCTTGAGCATCGGCTGTGCAGCCACCGAGTAGAGCGACCAGCACAGCATTCCGCAGAACACCAGAAGATCACCCACAAAGGTCGCGGCCGACAGCTCCGCCCGGTGACCGACGAGCGCGTAGATTCCAGCGAGTGACAACGCAGCGCCGCCCCACCGGGCCGCCGTGAGACGTTCATGGCCGGCAACGGACGACATGATCGCCACCGCCACGGGCGTGCATCCGAACATCAGTGCACTGTTCGCGACGCTCGTTCGCGCGAGGCCAGCGAGGAAAAACAATTGATAGAGAACGGTGCCGACGAGCGCGAGCATGACCAGAGTTGCCCACTCGCGACGGGTCAGGCGCGGTCGGGGAGGTCGTTCGCCGGCCGCGGACTGGCGCTGGTGTCGTAGCATCGCGACCAGAAACACCGCGCCTGCCAGCACGAGCCGCATGGCGTTGAACGAGACCTCGGGGAAGTCCCGAAGCGCGTATTTGATGGCGGAGAAGTTGGCGCCCCAGATGCCGACCATCAGGAGCAGGAGGAGGTCGAGACGGGAAAAGCGGCCCATTCACGTGGGGTCGATGATCCAGTTACCAGTTCAACGGCAACCTCGACCCTCTGAACTGGTAACTGGCAACTGGAAACTAGCTGGCCGCTGGCCACCGGCCACCGGCCACTGGCCTGAGCTAGCCGCCGAAGGGCTTGATGAAGAAGAGAATCAGCGTCACGAGCAGCACATAGATGACGAGGGATTCGATCAGCACCAGGCCCAGAATCAGAACGCCGCGGATGTCGCCGACTGCCCCGGGATTGCGCGCAATCGCCTCGGCGGCCGAGCCGATGGCGCGGCCCTGCCCGATGGCTCCGCCGGCCGCGGCGATGGCCAGGGCGAACCCAGCGGTGATGATTGACCACTGGACCAAACCGCTGTTCGCGGCATCAGCGGCCGCCTCCTGAGCAAACACGGGCGAGGCCACACCCAGGACCAGGAACGCCAACATCACAGACAGCAGGGAGCGTCGAGTGCTCACAAAACCTCCTCAGGCGTAATGACTGACTACTTCGGACTGGATCTGACAGCCTCCACGGCGGCGGCCACCCAGAGGGCCGACACTCCTACAACGATCCCCACCGGGTCGAGCTGCAAGCGGAGCATCATACCGTAGGCTGTCAGGGCCAATATAGCATGTCTTGTGAAAAACTTCACTAGCGCAACGCGACGCGAATTCCGCCCGATTTCTCCACTTTTGGCCGCCGCAACCGCCTGCTCCACCACCCCCCGCAGTGCCCACAGCGCCAGCGCCGCCAGCACCCCGCCCCCGGCCACCCCAAGAGCAAAACGCGGGCGCGCCGGGCGCGCGGCATACGCCACGATCGCCAGGACCGCGACCACCACGGCAAGCGTACGAACAAACCGTCCGACGACATCAGATCCCGACATCTTCAAAAGGAGACAAGCTGAACCGGCGCCGCGATTACGACTTCGGCGTGCGGGAAGAGCCAGCGATCTGCATCACCCGGTAGACATTGAGGATTCCGGCCGCCAGGCCGACGAAGAAGCCGAGGAACGACAGCCACGGCGTCGATCCCAGCCAATTGTCCAGTAGGTAGCCGCCGCCGAAACCGATGACCAGCGCGAAGACGAACGACAACCCCAGCGTGCTGAGTTGTCCGATGAGCCGAATATTTTCGCCGGAGATCGGCGCCACAGCGCGAGTCTAGCATTCGCTATACTGATCTTGCCGAAGCGCCTCGGCCCGCCTTGCCTATGTCCGGAGCAGCTCTGGCCCACCTTCTCGTACGCGGCGTGGCGATTGCGATGCTGCCCGCCCTCTTCCTCGACGCGGACGTTGCGACCGCGCGTGTGGATGGTCAAGCTCGAGAGCGCGTGCTGTACGCCAGCGCGTTTGACGACAAGCATCAACCCGTCCCAAACCTGGGCCCGGATGCGTTCGTCGTGCGCGAAGACGGCACTCGACGAGAAGTGTTGAGGGTGACGCCAGCCACGACACCCCAGTCAGTGGCGATCATCATCGACAACAGTCAGGCCGTGGCGCCGGCCATCGCCGATCTCCGCAAAGCACTGACCACGTTTTTGACGACCATCGACGGGATCGGTCCGGTTGCGATCTCGACGGTCGCAGACCGCCCGACGAGCGTCGAAGATTACACGACCAACCAGAAGTCACTCTCGGACGCGGCCAACCGGCTGTTCCATGTGCCAAGCAGCGGTGCGACGCTCCTGGACGGCATCGCGGAGGTCGCGAAAGGCGTCGGGCGACGCGAGTCGGATCGGGCGGCCATCCTCGTCGTCGCCACCGAGAACACCGAGTTCAGCACTCTGCGGTACCAGGACGTGTTGAAGGCCCTCTCGGAGAGCGGCGCCACAATGCACGCTGTCGTGCTGGTCAACCCTGCTGGCTCGTTTCTGACCGATGAGGCACGCAATCGGGCGACCGTCCTTGATCGCGGCCCCCGCGAGTCGGGTGGCCTGCGCATGGACGTGCTCACCAGCATGTCGTTCGAGCCGCGGTTGAAAGACATTGGCGGAATTCTCAAGAATCAGTACCGCGTCGTCTACGCTCGTCCGGAGTCGCTCATTCCACCCGAGAGAGTCGAAATCTCGTCTGGAAAGCCGGGACTCGAGGTTCGGGGCACGCCTGCGCGGGGACAGGCCACACAATGAAGCACTCCACAAAGCATTGGGTGAGGGCGCTGCTCCTCGCGACCGCAGGCCTGGGCATGGCATTCTCGGGTAGTTGGCTGGAAGTCGCCCGCGCACAGGGCTCTTCAACTAGTGCGCAGGAGAAGGCCCAAATCTTCAGGTCCGCGGTTGACGTCGTGTCGCTGAACGTGACGGTGGTTGACGGCCAGAATCGCTATGTCACGGATCTCGCTGAGCAAGAGTTTTCGGTCTTCGAAGACGGTACCAAGCAGGAGCTGACCTTCTTCAACCGAACGAGCCTGCCGATTGCGTTGTCCCTGCTCATCGACACGAGCGCGAGCATGGAAAGCCGGCTGGCAATGGCGCAGGAGGCCGCCGTCGGGTTCGCTCGACGATTGCGATCGCAGGACCTGGCACAGGTCGTCGACTTCGACAGCCGCGTAGAGATCGCTCAGGGATTTACGAACAACGTGCCCGACTTGGAGAAAGCGATTCGTGGCACCACCGCAGGCGGGTCGACCTCGCTGCACAACGCGCTCTACATCTCGTTGAAGGAACTGGCCAAGATCAAGGCGAAGAGCCTCGAGGACGTCAGGCGGCGTGCAATCGTGGTGCTGTCGGATGGCGAAGACACCTCGAGCCTGGTGAGCTGGGAAGAAGTGATGGATCTGGCGAAGCGATCCGAGACCGCCGTCTATACGATTGGCTTGCAGTCCAAGGACGGCGCGCAGTCGAAGGGCTTCCGTGAAGCGGAGTACGTTCTCCGGCAGTTCGCGCAGGAGACGGGAGGCCGCGCGTACTTTCCCGAGAAGCTCGACGATCTGAAGGACGTCTACCAACAGATTGCCGACGAGCTCTCGAGCCAATATTCGATGGGGTATGCGTCGAAGAATTCTCGTCGCGACGGCGGCTGGAGACGGATTCAGGTTCAGGTCGCGCGGCCCAATATCGTCGCCCGCACGAAGCGCGGGTACTACGCGGCCGCCTACTAGGCGGAGTTACAAGTTACAAGTTACAAGTTACAAACCGCTGGGCCGATCCACTCGCGCTCCAGGAGCCGCTCTGACCGAAAACTTGGCAACTCAACTTTGAACTTGTAACTTGTAACTTGTAACTTGTAACTTTCCGAATGTTCGTCTTCCCCCTTCTCCTCTACGTCCTCTCCCTGGTCGCGTACGCGATTCACTTTGGGCGCCGCACGCCATCTGCTGGACGTGCCGCAACGGCGTTGCTGGTGGCGGGCGCCTTGGCGCACACGTTCGCCATCGGCATGCAGACGATGGAGGCCGGGCATGTGCCGTTTGCTGGGACGACGCAGGCGATTTCGACGTTTGTGTGGCTGCTCGCACTCGCGTATCTGTACGTCGAGGTGACGACCGACGAGCGTGGCCTGGGCGTCTTCATTCTCACCATCATTGTCGCGCTTCAGATTCTTCCCGCCGTTCGGGGAGCCCAAGTCGAGCCGCAATCTCCAGTGCTGGCCCACCCCCTGTTTTGGACTCACGTTGCAGCACTACTGGGCGCCTATGCGAGTTTCGGGCTGGCAGCCGTGATTGGTATCACCTACCTGCTGCAGTTCAAGGAAATAAAGGCCAAGCACCTGGTGTTCTTCTTTGAGCGGCTACCCTCGCTGCAGGCGCTCGACGTCATGAACTCGCGAACAGTCTTCATCGGCTGGCTGCTGCTGACGCTCGGCCTCGGTGCGGGTGCGCTGTGGGTTGCCGAAGCGGTGGCGTTGGCGCCGGCCGATCCGCGCGTGCAGGCCATGTCCCTTCGCGATCCCAAGATCTCGGTCGCGCTCATGACATGGGCGGTCTACACGTTTCAGCTCCTTGCTCGCCGGGTGATCGGCTGGCGCGGTCGGCCGGCGGCGTATCTCGCGGCGGCAGGGTTCGCGATCGTCCTGCTCAACTTCGTGCTGGTCAGTTACTTCCTGACCGAAAGCCACAATTTCGGGGCCTGAGGTGCATCTCCTTCTGGTCGGTGCCAGTCATCGCACGGCATCGGTTGACTTGCGCGAACGGCTCGATTTCAGCAGCCGCGGTCTCGAAGACGCGGTACGCGCCGTCATCGGCCGGCAATCCGCCGCGGAAGCCGTGGTCGTGTCGACTTGCAATCGGGCCGAGCTCTACGTCGCGTGCCACGATCCAAAGTCGACCATCATCGACCTGCAATCGTTCTTTTCCGAGTTCCACCGCATACCGCTCGAGCAGATTCGGCCGCACCTGTATGCACTGCAGGATCACGATGCAGTGCGTCACCTGTTCCGCGTCGCCTCTGGTCTCGACTCGCTGGTCGTCGGCGAGCCTCAAATCCTGGGGCAAGTGAAGGACGCGTTTGCGACCGCCTCGCAGGTTCACAGTGCCGGCCCGCTTCTCAACCGACTGTTCCACTGGTCGTTCGGCGTCGGCAAGCGGGTCCGCTCGGAAACCGGGCTGGCCGAGGGCGCCGTCTCGGTGAGCTTCGCGGCAGTCAACCTGGCGCGAAAAATCTTCGGGAGTCTGGCGGGCCGCAAGGTGCTCGTGATTGGCGCCGGCGAGATGGGCCGGCTGACCGCGGTGCATCTCAAAGCGCAAGGCGTCGAATCGGTCACGATCACCGGCCGAACGCTCGCGCACGCACAAGAACTCGCGGATGACATCGGGGCCGCAGTCACGCCGTGGGATACGCTGCAGCCGTCGCTTCTCGACTCGGACATCGTCATCACGGTGACGGGCTCGCCGAGACCGATTCTGTCGAAGTCGCAGGTCAAGGAAGCGATGCCGGCCAGCCGCTCGCGTCCGCTGTTTCTGATCGACATCGCCGTCCCACGGGACGTCGACCCGCGCGCGGGCGAACTCGAGCAGGTGTTCCTCTATAACATCGACGACCTCCAGTCCATCGTCCGCGAGAACCTGGAGCGGCGCGGCGTTGAAGTCGGTCGCGCGGATCAGATCATCGACGAAGAGGTGCTCAAGTTCACGAACTGGCAACGATCACGCGATGCCGTACCGACGATTGTGGCGCTGCGTCAGCACTTCGAGGGGATTCGCAAGGCCGAACTGGAGCGGCTCGAGCCAAAGCTTGCGGCGTTGCCGCCGGAGGCGCGCGCGCGCGTCGACGAGATCACACGGTTGATGGTCGAGAAGCTCCTGCTCCAGCCGACCGAGCAGCTGAAGAACGCGGGGGATGCGCATCTCGTGTCACAGTATGCGGCAGCGCTCAGCCGACTGTTTGCGCTCGAGGACAGATCAGAGGACCGGTCGGAGTGACGGGACAGTTACAAGTTACAAGTTCAAAGTTGAGTTTGGGAGTTTGTAACTTGGAACTTGTAACTTGTAACTTCCGCCAATGACCCTCATCCGAATCGGCACCCGCGGGAGTGCGCTCGCCCTCTGGCAAGCCCGCACGGTCGGGAAGCTCCTCGAAGAACAAGGCGCGCAGACCGAAATCGTCGCGATTCGAACCTCGGGGGATGAGGGCTCGGGCCCACCTGACGCTCCCGGGACCAACATCAAGCGGATGTTCGTGAAGGAGATCGAGGAAGCGCTGATCGACGGCCGGGTCGACGTTGCCGTGCACAGCAGCAAGGATCTGCCCGCGATGCTGCCGGAGGCGTTGACCATCGGCGCAGCGCTCGAACGCGAGGATCCGCGAGATGTGTTGCTCATGCGCGACGGTGCGACGACGCGCGACTGGCCCGCGGTCGTGCGCGCGCTCGGCGAGAGTCCGGCAATCGGTACGACGAGCGTGCGACGGATCGCACAACTGCGCACCATCGTTCCACACGCGACGTTCACGGCCCTGCGCGGCAACGTGGACACGCGCCTTCGGAAGCTCGATGCTGGTGAATGCACCGCGATTGTTCTCGCAAGCGCCGGGGTCACTCGCCTTGGCCTCGCGGCGCGGATTTCTGCGTATCTGCCGATCGAGACCTGCGTGCCGGCGCCTGGTCAGGGGATTGTCGCTGTCCAGCTCCGCGCTGATGCTGACCGAGCGCTGCGATCGATCGTCTCCCGGATTTCTGACCCAGACGCCGAGGCGGCACTGACCGCTGAGCGTGCGGTCGTCCGCGCGTTGGGAGGCAATTGCCAGATGCCATTGGGGGCCATCGCACGGATCGATGAGCAAGCGCTCGAGATGCTTGGGCTCGTCGCATCACTGGATGGTCGCACCGTCGTTCGCGCCTCGGTCCGTGGGAACCGCGGCGGCGCCGCAGCGGCGGGAGAAAAGCTCGCCGCCAGGCTGCTAGCCCAAGGTGCGGCGGCGATCCTCGAGGCCGCGCGAAACGAAAACTGATTGGGAGAGGCCGCTGCGCGGACCGGCCGCCCTCCGGGCGGAGTGCCGAAGGCCGGCCCATCCGGGAAGCGGCCGATCAGCGATCCCTCTAGTACAATCTGGCCGTGCTTCGCCGTATCGTCTACTTGATCGGTGCCGGACCCGGTGCGCCCGACCTCATCAGCGCACGCGGCTTGCGCTGTCTTCAGGCCGCCGACGTCGTCATTTACGACCACCTCGTTCATCCTCGTTTGCTGCACCACGCGCCGCGAGACACCGAACGCATCGATGTCGGCAGCGCGGCGCCCGAACGGATGGACCAGGAGGCGATTTGCTATCTCATCGCCGAGAAAGCGCGCGAAGGCAAGCTCGTCGCGCGCCTGAAGTGGGGCGACCCGTTCGTGTTCGATCAAGGCGGGATCGAAGCGCTGTTTCTGAACGAGCAGAACATTCCGTTCGAGGTCGTGCCAGGCGTGCCGGCGGCCATCGGCGCGGCGGCGTATGCGGGCATCCCGGTCACCTATCCGGGCGCTGGTGACACATTGACGTTCGTCCGTGGCTACGAAGACGAAGGCCGCGGCACGCCGAGCGCCGATTGGGCCGCGCTTGCCAAGCTGGAAGGGACCATCGTGTGCTACGCGGGCCCGCGCCAATTGACGGCACTGGTCAACGCGCTACTCTCCAACGGCCGCCCCGCGGAGGAATCGGCGGCCATCATCTCGAATGGCACGCTCCTGTCACAGGCAACCGTCACGGGCACGCTGGGAGATCTCGCCGATGGGCTTCGCGAGAAGCAGCCGTCGGGGCCCGCGATGCTGGTCGTCGGCAAAGTGGTGGGGCTTCGGGATCACTTGCGCTGGTTCGATGCACGGCCGCTGTTTGGGCGACGCGTCCTCGTGACTCGCTCTCGCGAACAGTCGGCTGAAATGGTCGAACTGCTCGAAGCGCACGGGGCCGAAGCGATCGAGGCGCCACTCATCAACATTGTCCCGCCCGACGATTACGGCCCGCTCGATCAGGCCTGTGAGAACGCTGGCGCGTTCGACTGGATCGTGTTCACCAGCGCCAACGGTGCGACCGCCTTCATGGATCGTTTGCTGGTCGGTCCGCGGGATGTCCGGGCCCTCGCCGACGCCAAGTTGTGTGCGGTTGGACCAGGGACCGCCGCGCGACTCACGCGGTTCGGGTTGAAGGTCGATCTGGTCCCCGATGATCACCGCGCGGAGGCTGTCGTCGACGCTCTACGAGCAACCGGCTCACTCAAGGACGTTCGCGTGCTGTTTCCGAAGGCCGACATCGCTCGCGACACGCTGCCCGAAGATCTGCGTGCGGCCGGCGCCGAAGTGACGGAGGTGATTGCCTATCGCACGGTCACTGCCGAAAGCGACGCGCACCTCGGAATCTATCGTCAGCTGCTGGACCGTCACATCGATGCGGTCACGTTCTCCAGCGCCTCCGCCGTGCGAGCGTTCGTGTCCATTTACGGCGAGGATCAGGCGGTCGATCTTCTGAACCACACGACCGTCGCGACAATCGGGCCCGTGACCGCCGATGCAGCCCTGCGCTACGGCATCACCCCACAGATCACGCCTGCGACCTCGACGGTGTCGGCGCTGGTGGATGCCCTCGTCGCGCACTTCGCATCGGTCCCCCAAGCCACATGAAGCTCGTGCGACGGTTTCGACGCTTGCGCCGCACGCCGGCGCTGCGTCGCCTGGTCCGCGAAACACGGTTGTCGGCGGATCAGTTCGTTTTGCCTCTTTTTGTCTGCGAAGGCGGCGGCGTTCGTCGTGAGGTGTCGTCGATGCCCGGCGTGTATCAATTGTCGGCGGACGAGGCCGTCACTGAGGCTGCTGCTGCGCGGAGTGACGGCGTCCCCGCGGTCTTGCTCTTCGGGCTGCCGACCGAGAAGGACGACGAGGGATCCGCGGCAGAGGATCCGGCCGGTCCCGTTCAACAAACCGTCCGGAGAATCCGCGATTCAGTCGCCGACATGGTCGTCATCACCGACGTCTGCCTTTGCGAGTACACGTCTCACGGGCATTGCGGAATCGTGGCTGATGGAGAGATCGTGAACGATGCCACGGTTGACCGACTCGTGCGCGCGGCGATCTCCCATGCCCGAGCCGGGGCCCACGTCGTCGCCCCGTCCGACATGATGGACGGACGTGTCGGGGCCATCCGGTCGGCGCTCGACGAGGCCGGATTCGACCAGGTCGCAATCATGAGCTACGCGGCAAAGTACTGCTCCGGGTTCTACGGACCGTTTCGTGAGGCGGCCGATTCGGCCCCGCAGTTCGGCGATCGCCGGAGCCACCAGATGGATACGGCCAACGTCGAAGAAGCGCTGCGGGAGGTGGCACAAGACATCGATGAGGGCGCTGATATCGTGATGGTCAAGCCGGCAATGCCGTACCTCGACGTGATTTGGCGCGTCCGCGAGCGATTCGGATATCCAACCGCAGCCTATCAGGTGAGCGGCGAGTACTCGATGATCAAAGCCGCCGCCCGCAACGGTTGGATCGATGAAGAGCGCGCGATGCTGGAGTCACTGACGGCCATTCATCGTGCGGGCGCGGAGATCATCATCACGTACTTTGCGCGCGAAGCGGCTCGGTTGGTAAAAAGGGCATAGGGCGCAGGGCTTAGGGCGCAGGGAATTACCGAAGCACGGAGAGATAGCCACGAAGGGCTCGAGGTCACGAAGACGGAATCCCAAAGATCTTCGTGCTCTTCGTGGCTAACGTTCCTTACCCTGGCCCGTGCCCGCCCTAAGCCCTGTGCCCTGGCCCTGCCCTGTGCCCTATGAAGAAACCCGTCAAGTCAGCCAAGCTGTTTCAGCGAGCCAAGCAGGTCATTCCCGGCGGCGTCAACTCGCCAGTACGGGCGTTCAAAGCTGTCGGCGGTTCGCCGCATTTCATCGCGAAGGCTTCGGGCTCGCGAATCACAGACATCGACGGCAACTCGTTCATCGACTATGTCGGGTCGTGGGGGCCGATGATCCACGGCCACGCGCCGCGTGGCCTCACCAGCCTACTGGCCCAAGTCGGCCGTTCGGGTACAAGCTTCGGCGCGCCGAGCCCGCTCGAAGTCGAGCTGGCGGAGCGGGTCCGCAAGCTCGTGCCCTCGATGGAACGCGTGCGCTTCGTCAGCTCGGGCACCGAGGCCACGATGAGCGCGACCCGTGTCGCGCGCGCGGCGACGAATCGCGAGAAGATCATCAAGTTCGAGGGCTGCTACCACGGACACGCTGACGCGTTTCTCGTTCGGGCCGGTTCGGGCGCGCTGACGTTCGGCACGCCAACAAGCCCAGGTGTTCCTGCGGGGGCTGTTGCGCCAACACTGCTCGCCGGCTTCAACGACCTCGCCTCGGTCGAGCAGCTGACCGAAGCAAATCCCGGAGAAATCGCCGCAATCATCGTCGAACCCGTAGCCGGCAACATGGGCACCGTGATCCCCCAACCGGGGTTTCTCGACGGTCTCCGGTCGATTTGCGATCGAACGGGCGCGCTACTCATCTTTGACGAGGTGATGACCGGTTTCCGTCTCGCGCCCGGGGGCGCTCAGGCGCTGTTTGGCGTCCGCCCAGACCTCACGTGCCTCGGCAAGATCGTCGGTGGAGGATTGCCGGTTGGCGCGTACGGTGGTCGCGCCGACCTCATGGATCTGGTGTCGCCGGCCGGCCCGGTCTATCAGGCTGGGACGCTCTCAGGGAACCCGCTGGCGATGGCAGCCGGACTATGGTCGCTGAAGCGCCTCACCGCCACGTTGTACCGCTCGCTCAGCGCGCGCACGTTCCGGCTGGCCTCGGGTCTGGCCGATGCGGCTCGCGATCGAGGAGTCCCGCTGCAGGTCAACGCCCTCGGATCGATGATCACACCGTTCTTCACCAGCGAGCGAGTAACTGGATTCAGCACCGCGGTGACAGCTGACACTGCGGCCTTTGGCGTGTTCTTTCGAGCGATGTTGGAGAACGGCGTGTATCTCCCGCCATCGCAGTTCGAAGCCTGGTTCGTTTCCGCTGCCCACACGACGCGCGACATCGACGAGACGATCAGCGCAGCGCACAGGGCATTCACGAAAGTGCGAAAGGCGAAGTCGTAACTAGGGTTCTTGAAGGAGGTTCTTGACGACGGTTCTTCACGCAGGTTCGACGGAGGTTCTTCACGGGGTTCTGCGAAGGTTCGTGACGGGGTTCTCGCGAGAACCTTCGTCAAGAACCGTTGTGGAACCGTCGTGAAGAACCTCCGTCGAGAACCGTCGTTAAGAACCAAAACCACTCATCTCGTATGCCGAATCATCAGCGGCTGATCGAGCCGCATGCGGAGTACCGCCCCCGGCGGCAACTCGACGTTCTCGCCCTCAGTCGCAGCGACGACGCCGCCACCACCAATGAGGATGCCGGCCAGCGCACCCTTCAGACCACCAAGAATGCCGCCGATGATCCCGCCCACGGCCGCTCCAGTCCCGATCTTGCCGGCATCTTCACGGTAGCCACCGGCTTCGAGCGCCTCGGTAACCGTGCCGCGAATCGGATAGTTGCGGCCACCAACGGTGATTTGATCGAAGCTGAGCGCGAGCCGTCCCTTCCGATTCACGCGACCGGCATCGTCCACGGCTGTGACGACGCCACGAACCACCGAGCCGGCGGGGATGATCACGCCCCCGTCCTCTCGAAGATCGACGATGGTCGTCGCTTCGAAGCGATCCTCGACCTGACTGGTGTCGGAGCTCAGCGCTGTCTGCAGCCGAACGTCGAGCTCGGTCCCGGTCGGGACTGTTCCAGATGACGCCGGCGAGGATCCGTTCCCGACGCTGTAGCGTCCCGCTGACCCTTCGTTACCGGACACGCGGTTGCGAAGATCCTCGAGCCGGTCGCGCACATCGACATAGTGCGCGCGTGGCACCGAACGCTCACGACGGAAGCGAACCTTGAGATACGTGATTTCATCTTCGAGCTCGGTGAGCTCCGCCTCGTATGTGCGGGCAGCAGTCCGGTCACGCGATCTCAGATTCACAATGTCGTCGCCAATCTGATCCGCCGTCTGCTCGAGTCGCTGCACGTCGCTCGTGGTCATCTCTTGCGCCGCGGCGGACGTCGCGAGGAGCGCAACCGCGGCGCCGGCGACGAGCAGGGAACGAACACTGCGAGTCATGGGTTTCTCCTTCTCAAGCGGCCTCGACTGTCCGACCGGGAGGCCAAACCTGGGGTGCTCAAGCAGGAGGGTGCAAGATGCGATCCGGGAGTTGGCGAAGCTCAACCGAGCTTCTAGTTGCGCCAGGGCATCAGGCGCTCGATCCAGCTAATGCGAGTCAGATCGTTGTAAATGACCGTCACCATGAGCGCCATCAGCGCGACGAAGCCGGCGAGAAACATTTTCTCTTTCGCCTGGATGCTGAAGTCGCGACGCGCGACGGTTTCGAGCGCCATGATGAGAATGTGACCGCCATCGAGCACCGGAACCGGCATCAGGTTCAGGAGCCCGAGGTTGAGGCTGATTGTCGCCATCAATGCGACGAGCGCCACCCAGCCAGCCTCGGCGGACTCGCCCGAAAGCTGCGCCATGCCAACCGGACCCATCAGCTGCCTGGGCGAGGTCTCGCCAACCAGCAAGCCCCACAGCGTCTTGAGGATGAGTCCTGAGAATTCGATGTTGCGCTGCACGCTCAACCCAAAGGCCTCGAGCACGCCCGGGCTGAACGTCCGTGTTTCGTTCGCCAGCCCAACGCCCACTCGCCCGGCGTCGTTCTCGCGTCGTGGGGTCACGGTGACAACCTTCTCCTCGCCGCCGCGCCGCACCCGGAATTCAATCGGCTTCTCGGGGCTCGCGGAAACGATCTCCACGACGTCGCGGGTGAAGACCATTCGCTGATTGTTGATGGACAGGATGATGTCGCCTGCTCTCAGGCCCCCGGCCTGGGCCTCCTCGCCATCGACGACATAGCTCACCGAGGGGTACACGTCGGGCAGCACGCCGATGTCGCCGACCGCGAACCGCCCCTCACTCGCGGCGCGCATCGTCACGACTTCCTGCCGTCCGTCGCGAACGACGGTCAGCCGCACATCCCGGTTGGCGCGCATGCCGATGTTGAGCGAAAAGCGGTCCCAGTTCGGGACGTCCTCGTCATTCACACGAACGATGAGATCACCTGGTCGAATGCCCGCACCCTCGGCGGGCGAATTCGCCTCGACCCGTCCCACCACAACGGGTTTGTCCTCGAAGGAAGGAATTTCGGCCCCCTGCAGCAGTACGACCGCCATCAGCACGACCGCCAAGGCCAGATTCATCAGTGGGCCCATGATCAGAATCTGGAACCGCTGCCATTTCGTCTTCGACAGGAACTCATCGTCTGCGCCCGTGACCTGATCGTCTGGATTCTCGCCCGCCATCTTCACGTAGCCACCGAGGGGGAACGCGCTGAGGCAATACTCCGTGTCGCCGCGCCGTACGCCGAGGAGCTTCGGCCCAAAGCCCAGCGAGAACGTCAGGACGCGCACGCCGTGCCAGCGCGCCATCATGAAGTGGCCGAGTTCGTGGACGAAAACCAGAACGCCGAGAACAAAAGCAAAGGCCAGAATCGTAGTCACTAAGTCAATCCTCGAGACAGCCGAACTGTCCCCTGGGGCGCGATGACGCCATCAAGTGAGCGCCCCGGGCTCTTCGATTCTACCGTGCCGTCGCCGACGGCTCACCGGCTCGTCCCTCATTCGACGCCACGAGCGTGCTCGCGTAATCGCGAGCCCACCGATCCACCTCCCGAATGGCGTCGAGCGTCTGGGCCGGGGCCGGAAGGTGCGCATTCATCGGTACTCTCGATGACGCGTGCAATGCCTGGAAAGCTCAACCGGCCTTGCAGAAAAGACGACACAGCGACCTCATTGGCCGCATTCAGCACGATTGGCAGGCTGCGTTCGGCTTCAAGTGCCCGATAGGCCAGCCGGAGGCAGGGGAAATCGTCCCAGGCCGGTTCGTGAAATTCGAGCGGCGCACACTTCGTCAGGTCGAGGACCGGCACTGGCGCGTCCCAGCGATGCGGATACGAAAACGCGTACTGAATTGGGAGCCGCATGTCTGTCGTGCCGATCTGGGCAATCACCGATCCGTCCGTCAGCTCGACCATCGAGTGAACAATCGACTGCGGGTGAACGACGACACGAATTCTCGAGGCGGGCGCACCAAACAACCAGTGCGCTTCGATGACCTCGAGACCTTTGTTCATGAGCGTGGCGGAATCGATGGTGATCTTTGGTCCCATCTGCCAGGTGGGATGCCTGAGCGCTTCGTCGGCTGTGACACGCTCGAGGCTCCCGGACGATCGGCCGCGAAACGGTCCGCCTGAAGCAGTGAGAATCAATCGACGCAGCTCGCCGGACGCACGGCCGTGCAGACACTGATGAATCGCGTTGTGCTCGCTGTCGACCGGCAAGATGTCAATCCCGCGTGCGCGCGCACGGTCCATTACAAGGCCCCCGGCCATCACCAACACTTCTTTGTTCGCGAGCGCGATGGCTTTGCCGGCGTCGATTGCGGCCAACACTGCTTCGAGTGCCGCGGTGCCGGACGAGGCACAGAGGACCAGATCGACGGCGGGATGGGTGGCAACGGCGACCAGCCCTTCGCCGCCTGTCCCATGACATTCGGGCAACGACTGGCCGAGGAGTGAGCGGAGTTCGTCGAGCGCGCGTCCGGAGGCCATCGCGACCGCTCGCGGACGATAGCGCTGGACCTGGGCGGCGAGTCCGACCGCGTTCTCGCCCGCCGCCAGGCCGACCACTTCGACGCGCTCGGCATGAGCATCCGCGACTGCCAGCGCGCTCGTGCCGATGGATCCGGTCGATCCAAGAATTGCAATCCGTTTCTTCACGGATGATGTCGTCAAGTCGTGTAGACCCAGCGCACGTACAGGTAGAACACGGGCGTCGCAAAAAGCAGCGCGTCGATCCGATCCAGCACCCCTCCGTGTCCGGGAATCAGCGATGAGCTGTCCTTGAAGCCAGCCGCGCGCTTGAGCATGGATTCGAAGAGATCGCCGACAATCCCGGCCGCGACGAGCACGATTCCCAGTAACGCGATCATCAGCGGTCGTGCGACGGGAATCAACTGAGGACCAGCATAGTAAAGAAATATGGGTGCGGCGACGAATCCGCCCGCTGCTCCCTCAATTGTCTTTTTGGGGCTCAGTCGAGGTGCGAGCGGGCGCCGCCCCATCAGCCGCCCGACATAGTACTGCGCGGTATCGCTCACCACGATCGTGGCGATCAGCAGCAATACTGCATTGCGCCCTCCATAGATGTGGATCCCGACCAGGGCGCCAAGCGGTAACCCGAGATACAAGATCGACAACGCTCCGGCCGCTGATCCCCGAACGGCAGTTTGAAAGAGATGGCCACCGTCGTCACTGCTCGTCGAACCTCGCGGCGTCCGGACCATCGCCGAGAGTGCAATCACCAGCACCCCAATGCCGACGACCGCTTCCCAGGCGACATGGGGGAATGGCACCGTCACCAGCGTTGCGAGCGTGGCGATGACCGTTGACGCCTCGGGGAGGTCGGCTCCAACCGCGCGCATCAATCGCGCGTACTCGTGACACGCCAGTGCGCTGACGACGATTGCCACAACCAGCAACGTCGTCGCGTTGCTGAACCAGATTAGAGCGAAAAACACAGCGCCAAGGACAACGCCGCTCAGCACACGAGTCATTGGGTGAGTGGGTGAGTGGGTGAGTGAATCACCTAATCACCCATTCATCCAATTTCGTAGCGACCCCACCGAAGCGCCGGTCGCGCTTTTGGTAGGCAAGGACAGCTTCGAGCAGGTGTCGGCATCGGAAGTCGGGCCAGAAGGTGTCCGTCACCCAGATCTCGGCGTAGGCTATTTGCCACAGCAAGAAGTTGCTGACGCGCATCTCGCCGCTCGTACGAATCAGAAGATCCGGATCGGGCTGGCCATTCGTGTAGAGCAATTCGGCGAACCGTCGCTCGTCCAGTGCGTCGGCGCTCAGTCCGGATTCGATCGCCCGCCGGGCTGCGTCCACGATTTCCGTGCGTCCGCCGTAGTTGAGCGCGATGTTGAAGAGCATGCCGGCATTGCGTGCTGTCTTCTCTTCGGCCGCGCGCAATTCCTGAAGAATATCGGCGGCGAGCTCGTCGGACCGGCCGATGACATTGAAGCGGATGTCGTTCGTGAGCAGCGTGGACAGCTCCGCGCGGAGGTACCGCTTCAGGAGCATCATCAACGTGCTGACCTCAGCGGCGGGACGCTTCCAGTTTTCGACGGAGAATGCGTACAACGTGAGCACTTCGAGGCCAAGACGCGCCGACGTCTCGACCACCGCCCGAACCGCCTCAATCCCGGCGCGATGCCCCTCGACCCGCGGCAGGTGCCGCTGTCCCGCCCATCGTCCGTTGCCATCCATGATGATGGCGACGTGGCGAGGGAGGCGTTCAGGGTCGATCTGCTGCGCGAGATCCGCCTCCGCGCTGCCAGGCGGAACCCATTCGATCAGGCGATCCAAACTCATGGACGGAAGCCAATGGTACTACGGCGGTCTGGTAGGTCGGGTGGGGTCGGGTAGGTCGGGTGGCGGTGCTGGTAGGTCGGGTATGTCGTCGCGAAAGGGAAAAGGGCCGGAGGCTTTGGCTCCCGGCCCTTCTCTACCAAACCAGCCTACCCAGACCCACCAGACCCACCAGCCCTACCCGACCTACTTAACTTAACTTACTCGCCCGTCTTCGTCGGCCACGGAACGCCCTGCTGGCGTGGACCCATGCCCTTGAACACGAACTTCTGCAGGCGCTTGCCGGTGTAAGTCTCCGTCGTGTAGATGTTGCCCTTCGAGTCGACGGCAATGCTGTGCACGCCTCGGAACTGCCCGGGCTGGCGGCCGCCGGTGCCGAACTGCGAAACGATCTCGAGCGAGTCGCGATCGACGATGTAGACGTGCTCGTTGGCGCCGTCGGCCACGTAGAGGTACTGCTGCTTGGGGTCTCGAGAAAACGCGACGTCCCACACCGAACCATCGGACAACGTCTCTGGGAACAGCTGCTTTTCCTTGACGAACTTTCCTTCCTTCGTGAAGACCTGGATGCGATCGTTTGGGCGGTCGCACACGTACACGAAGCCGTCGTTGGAGAGCTCGGCGCAGTGCACCGGCGTGCGGAACTGCTGCGCAAGCGGCTCCTTCGGATCGTAACGGCCGAGCGGCGCGTCGTCCGGCTTGTTGCCGTACGCGCCCCAGTAGCGCTTGATCTTGCCCGAGTCCATGTCGATCACGGCCACGCGTTTGTTGAAGTAGCCGTCGGACACGTACGCCTCGTTGGTCTTCGAGTCGATGAAGACCTTGGCCACGCGGCCGAAGTTGTCCATGTCGTTACTGTTGGCCACGGGCTTGCCGTCCACCAGGCGCGCACCCTTCTTGCCGAACATCCCGACAAACTTGCCCTCGCGCGTGAACTTCAGGATGTGCGCGTCGGGACCGCCGTTGCCGCCAATCCACACGTTGCCCTTGTGGTCCACGATGATGCCGTGGTTCGAGTCTGGCCAGTCGGGATGAAGGGTCGGCCCGCCCCAGCTGTGCACGACGTTCCCGGCCTGATCGAAGGCGACGACCGGCGGCGCTGGATCGCAGCATTCGCTCACTCGAGTGGTGCCGGGCGCGTAGTAGACCTTCGGGTTGGCTGACGGAGTCGCGTACTCCGTGCCGTCGAGGTTGGCCGGGTCATTCCCCCGGTGGATGATCCAGACTTGGTCCTTCTCGTCGACACCCAAGCCGATGGTCTGGCCAAACACCCAGTTTTTCGGCATCGTCTTCGGCCAGAAGGGATCCACTTCGAAAATCGGCACCTGGCCGCTCTTGGCCTGCGCCGCGGCCGTCTGTTCGAGGGCGCGTTCCGCGACCACCAATCCAACGATGGCAACGACGAACGTCGCGCCAATCAGGAGATTCCGCTTCACGGCTCCGTCCTTTCTCTTCAGTCAGAGCTCCAAGGTTCCAAGGTTCCAGGGTTCCAAGGTTCTGTCGGCCGCACGCCGCCGCCTTGCTGAACCCTGGAACTTTGGAACATTGGAACCGTGGAACCTGTAACGGGGCGCCAGTATATTCGCAAGGGCGCGAGGCGGGAAGATAAAATCCCGGAATCGAAAACATGCCTGGCCGCGTAGTCATCGCCCTGGTCGTCCTCCTGACGGTTGGGACCATCGGCCTCAATTCCCACGAGATCCCGAACGAAGTCACGATTCAGACCTTCTTGAAGCCGGAGGGTCAGGGCCTGATGTTCCTGGTTCGCGCCCCAATGAAGGCCATGAGGGACATGGACGTTCCGCGGCGGGGCGGCGCGTATCCAGGCTACATCGACCTGTCGCGCATCGATCCCGTGCTACGCGACGCCGCGACACAATGGATTGGCGACTTCGTCAAGCTGTACGAAAACGACCGTCAGCTTCCCTACCCAGAGGTCCTTTCGGCCCGCATCTCGTTGCCGTCCGATCGATCGTTCGAGTCGTACGACCAGGCGCTGGCGAACATCAATGGTCCCCGGCTGCCGGTCGAGACCGACCTCGTCTGGGAAGAAGGCCTTCTGGATGTGGCATTCGCGTTTCCTATTCAGTCCGACCAATCGCAGTTCTCCATCAGTTCGGGTCTCACTCGGCTGGGAGTCCGCGTGAACGTCGTGCTCCGGTTCCTGCCGCCCGGAGGGGCCGAGCGTGCGTTCGACGTCCACGGCGATCCCGGGATTGTCCGGCTGGATCCTCGATGGCACCAGGCGGCCCTGCGCTTCGTCGAGGACGGCTTCTTTCACATCCTCGACGGCATCGATCACCTCCTCTTCCTGCTCTGCCTGGTCATTCCGTTCCGTCGCTTCCGCTCGCTGCTCGTCGTCGTCACCTCGTTCACGATCGCGCATTCGGTCACGCTGATCGCGTCCGCGTACGACCTGGCGCCGACGTCGCTGTGGTTCCCGCCGCTGGTGGAAACCCTGATTGCGGTTTCGATCGTCTACATGGCGTTCGAGAACATCCTGTACGCCGTGCGCGAACGTCAGTCGGCCGATGTGGACCAGCGCGCGCTCGAGCGTCGATGGGCGGTCGCGTTCGGCTTCGGGCTGATTCACGGCTTTGGGTTTTCGTTCGCGCTTCGAGAATCGTTGCAGTTCGCCGGCTCGCACCTGCTGACGTCGCTCGTCTCGTTC
Source organism: uncultured Acidobacteriota bacterium (assembly GCA_963802675.1). Classification (GTDB taxonomy): domain Bacteria; phylum Acidobacteriota; class Vicinamibacteria; order Vicinamibacterales; family UBA2999; genus JACCSI01. The sequence continues at coordinate 99,201 of CAWDJL010000006.1, read as the reverse complement.
AACGTGGGAGTCGAGCTTGGGCAGTTGCTCGTGCTGGTGGTGCTGATCCCGACCCTCAACCTGGTGTTTCGCTACGTGCTGGCTGAGCGAATCGGAACGATTCTGCTGTCAGCACTGGTGGCGCATACAGGATGGCACTGGGCGACCGAGCGGGGCGCGCAGCTTTTGCAGTTTCCGGTGCCGGCTTTCAACGTCGCCGGGCTGACCACCGCGATTCGGCTTCTGCTGCTGATGGTCGTGGCGGCCTTCCTCGTCTGGGTTCTGTTCGGCGTCGTTCGGCGGCCAGCGCCTCGACGTCAGCAAGGCGAAGCGCGTCAGTAGTCGACCCGCACGAGCGTCAAGCCATGCGCGGGCGCGGTCGCGGACGCCCGCGCCCGATCGCCGGAAGCCAGAATTTCCAGGAGCGCCGCCGAATCGACTCGACTTCTTCCGACATCGACCAGCGTCCCGACGATGTTTCTCACCATGTGACGCAGGAACCCTGTGCCCGCAATCTCGTACTCGATCGTCGGCGTGGATGGCTTTTTCTCGACCTTCGACGCGATGACGTCGCGCACCGTGGTCTTGACATCGCTTCCTGCAGCCTGGAAGGCCGCGAAGTCGTGATGGCCGATGAGCAGTTCGGCGGCCACCTGCATGGCGTTCACATCCAGCAGCTGAGGCACGTGCCACGCATAGCGGCGCTGCCGAGGAGGCATGACGAGATCGCACCACAGCGCATATCGGTAGGTCTTGAGCCGGGCATCGAACCGCGCGTTGAAGTCCGGACGCATCTCGACGACGTCGCACACGCGAACATCGTGCGGCAGTGTCGCATTGAGCGCGCGTTGCACCTCCGAAGTGCCGATCGTCGTCGTGAGCGACACGCTCGCCACCTGACCATCGGCATGCACACCCGCGTCGGTGCGACCAGCGCCGGTGATGACGACCGGCTGCCCCTCAATCGGCGCCAGTGCGTCTTCGATGACTGCCTGCACCGTGCGTTCCGAGGCTTGTCGCTGCCAGCCACAGAAGTCAGTGCCGTCGTAGGCGATGGTCAATTTGAGGGTACGCATCGGTGATCAGGGCACAGGGCGCAGGGCATAGGGCGGAGGGCGCGACAGGGACTGAGGGCCCCAATCCCTCCTATGCCCTGCGCCCTGTGCCCTACGCCTGTCACCTCGATCGCGAGCCTGGCTTGAGAATCGCGATCCGTTGTTTGCACATCGGGCATTCGGATTCCGAGTAGAGCGGGAGCTGCATCGGCAGCAGAGCGGCGAATGGCAGCTCGAGACCATGCGTGCCGCCGCTCCGATCAACGATGGCGCAGGCGCCGACGACCTGGGCACCGGCCCGCTCGGCAACTGCAATCGTCTCGCGCGTCGATCCGGCGGTCGTGACGACATCCTCGACCACGAGTACGCGGTCGTCAGGCGACAAGGTGAAGCCGCGGCGCAATGTCAGCGTGCCCTCGTGCCGCTCGGCAAAGAGCGACCTCACGTCGAGCGCTCGCGCAACTTCATGGCCGATCACGATGCCGCCGAGGGCAGGGGCCAGAGTGCACGTCGCACTCCACGGGCGGACGAGCTGTGCCAGCGCCTCTCCAAGCAGTGACGCGTCGCGCGGCTGCTGGAGGACGAGGGCACACTGCAGGTAACCAGAACTATGAAGGCCCGAAGACAATCGAAAGTGGCCCTCGAGCAGGGCCCCCGACTGGCGAAACAGCGCCAAGACCTCGGATTCGTGCATCGGGCGGTAGTATAGACATCGAAGCTCTGAACCCAGAGCGGGCGCCGCTCGCTGCCACGATTGTGGGTCGGTCGAACCCTGGGGGCGTCCAGAGCGTCTATTATCCAGATCTGGGACGTCGGCACCCTTCTTGCTGCCGTACCCAGTCCGGACCTTTTCCAGCACCTTTTTGGAGTACCAGGCAATGCGTGACCAGACGTGTTATCGCTCGGGGCTTGTGATCACGGCCCTTTCAGTCGCCTCGACGCTGTTCGTTTTCGGGGCACGCCCTGTCCGAGCACAGACAGCACCGGTCGCTGCTGTTTCTGCCATCACAGCGCCGGCACAGTTCCAGGGCCCGGTTCGCCGACTTTCAATCGACGAAGCCGTTGCGCTCGCGCTCGAACAGAATTTGGACCTGCAGGTCGATCGGATCGCCCCGCAGATTGAGGACTACAGCATCTCGGTCGCGCGCAGCGGCTGGACGCCGGTCTTTTTTTCGGGATTGACGACGCGCAGCGCCACCAACCCACCGCAGGACATCTTCGGCGGGGACCAGACAGCCATAACGAACGAGAACCTGAACTCGGTTTTGGGGCTCCAACAGCAGTTGCCCTGGTTCGGGGGCAGTTACAGCGCCAACTGGAACACCGGTCGCATCACGACCAACAACATCTTCAGCAGCTTCAATCCACAGCTCAACTCATCGGTCGCGTTCAATTACACGCAACCGCTGCTCCGCAACTTCACGATCGACGCCACGCGTCAGCAGGTGCTGGTGTCGAGCAAGAATCGCGAGATCTCGGACGTTCAACTCCGGGAGTCGATTGCCATCACGACGCGCAACGTGAAGAACGCGTACTGGGACCTGGTCTACGCCAACAACAACCTGGCCGTGCAGCGCCAATCGTTGGACCTTGCGCAGCGGTCGTACCGGGACAATCGGGCGCGAGTCGAAATTGGCACCATGGCGCCGCTCGACATCGTCCAGGCGGAAGCCGAGGTCGCACAGCGCGAGGAAGGAGTGATTCTGGCGGAAGCATCGATTTCGCGCGCAGAGGATCGCTTGCGGGCGCTGATCTCGAATCCAACCGATCAGCCCGAGTTCTGGAACACCCGTCTCGAGCCTTCGGATCCTCCGACGTATCAGCCGGTCACCGTCAATGCGGAAGCCGCGGTTCGCAACGCGCTCGCGGCGCGCACGGACCTTGCGGCCACGCGGAAACAGATCGAATCGAACGACGTTACCATCCGCTACTACAAGAACCAGTCAATGCCCGACATCAATGCAGTGGTCAACTACAGCGCCATCGGGCTGGCTGGGACACAGTTCGCCTTGAGCAACAACTTCCCACCGCAGGTCCTGGGTCAGACAGAGCGGAGCTTTGGTGGCGCACTTGGCGATGCCTTCGCGTCGGACTTCCCCACGTGGTCGGTGGGACTCCAGTTGAACTACCCGCTTGGAAGGTCGTTCGCCGACAGCAACCTGGCCCGCGCGCGGCTGCAGAACTCGCAGGTGCAGAAGCAGCTTCAGAGCTCGGAGCTTCAGGTCACCACTCAGATTCGTGATCTCGCACGAAACGTTCAGACCAACGGCAAACGGATCGAGGCCACGCGCTCGTCGCGGGCCCTCGCGGAAAAGCGCCTTGAAGCGGAAGAGAAGAAGTTCCAAGCCGGCATGACCAGCAGCTTCCTCGTCATCCAGGCACAGCGCGACCTGGCACAGGCGCGCAACAACGAGCTGGCCGCCACGATTGACTATCTGAAGTCTGTGGTGGACTACGAGACATCCCAGGAGGCGCCACTTTCCGGCGGCACCACGTTCTCGCCACTGTCGATCCTGGCGAATACACAGCGGTAGGGCGTAGGGCACAGGGCACAGGGTAGGGGCGTAGGGCACAGGGTAGGGCGTAGGGCACAGGGCGCGACAGGAACTGAGGTGAGGGCCCTAATCCCTCCCCAATGCCCTATGCCCTACGCCCTATGCCCTGTACCAGCTAAACTCGCCCCGTGCAGAAGCTGACCGTCACGGTCATCACGCGCAACGAATCCCCGCACATCGCGGCCGCTCTCGAATCGGTCAACTGGGCGGACGAAATCATCGTGGTCGATTCGGAAAGCACCGACGACACGGTCGAGATTGCAGGCCGATACACGTCGCGCGTAGTTGTCCGGCCGTGGCCCGGCTACGTCGCGCAAAAGAACTTTGCCGCCGCGCAGGCCACCCACGACTGGATTCTGTCGCTCGATGCAGATGAACGCGTGTCGGCCGGCCTCCGGGACGAAATTCGGCGGATGCTCGCCGAGCCAATGACGGCGACGGGCTACCGCATCCCCCGCGTCACCTTTCATCTCGGGCGCTGGATTCGTTCGACCGACTGGTATCCCGACTACCAGCTCCGACTCTATGACCGCCGCCGCGCTCAATGGGCCGGACGTTATGTCCACGAATCAGTTCACACCGACGGACACGTCGCAACCCTCCGAGGCGAGCTGCAGCATTACGCGTATCGCGACCTGGCGCATCATGTCGAAACAATGGATCGATATACCGCGCTGGCCGCTCGTCAGATGTTCGAAGACGGCCGTCGCGCCAACTGGATCGACATTCTGGTGGTGCCCCGGCTGACGTTCTTTCGCAACTACATCCTGCGTGGTGGATTTCGCGACGGTATGGTTGGCCTGATCATCTCGGCAATGAACGCCTATTACGTCAGCGTCAAGTTTGCAAAGCTCTGGGAGCTGTGTTCGCCATCCACATCGACACCGCCCGCACATGGCGTGGCGGACAAAACCAGGTCCTCCTGACCGTCCTGGGGCTTCGCACCCTGGGACATCGGTCGGTGCTCGTCGCGCACGCCGACGGTGAACTCTATCGGCGCGCATCCGAGGGACCCGATCTGATTCCGCTTGCCCCTCGCAACGAAGTCGACCTGTCGGCCGCGTGGAAGCTGTCGCGTATCATTCGTCAGTGGAGACCAGAGGTCGTGCATGCTCACGACCCGCATGCGGTGGCGATGGCGGGGCTGGCTCTGTCGTTCGGCGCTCCTGACCCACGACCGCGGATCGTTGCCTCGCGGCGCGTCGACTTTCATCTGCAAGCCCACTCCTTTTCGCGTTGGAAGTATCGGCAGGTCGACCTCTTCATCGCCGCCTCCAAGGCGATCAAAGACATTCTCGTGGGCGATGGCATCGCCGCCTCACAGATCGTCGTCGTGCACGACGGAATCGACGTCGGCAAGATTGGCCGCCTGCCAGGGGTCGACATTCACGGCGAGTTCTGGTTGCCGCGTGGTGCGCCAGTTGTCGTTAACGTCGGTGCGTTGGTCGACCACAAGGGGCAAAAGTACCTGGTCGCGGCGATGCCGCACGTGCTCAAAGCGGTTCCCGACGCGTTCCTGATCATCTTCGGCGAAGGGGAGTTGCGGGGCGCTTTGGAAAAGCAGATCAAGCAGCTTGGTTTGGAGAAGCAGGTTCGGCTGGCGGGCTTCCGTGAGGATGTCCTGCAAGTGGTCAAGTCCGCCGATCTCTTCGTCATGAGCTCGGTCACCGAAGGGCTTGGATCCACTGTGCTCGACGCCATGGCCATGCGGCTGGCGGTCGTCGGCACTCGTGCAGGCGGCATTCCGGAAGCCGTCGTCCACAACGAGACGGGCGTGCTCGTGCCAGCCGCCGACCCGCAGGCGCTTGCCACGGCCATGATCGGCTTGTTGAAGAATCCGAAGCGGCGTCATGAAATGGGCGAACGCGGAGTCGCCAGAGTCACGGAACACTTCGGCGTCGCGCGGTTCCTCGAGGAGACATTGAGGGCCTATCGACTCGCCGTCGACAGGAAGGAGAGCACGGCGGCGTTGAACTCGTCGGCCCAGCCCAGTGGCAGAGCGTGATCTGCGCCTGGTATCACTTTCAGGACTGCTCCTTTCACCTCCTTCGTCACGAGCTGCGCTGACTGCTTGATGCTGGGCATATCGCGGTCGCCGATAATGACCAGCGTCGGGACCCGAACATCGGCCAGCCGCGTGATTGCCGAGGGCTTCATCGGGACGTAGGGCGCAAATGGCATCCTGAACGGCGCGAGATTGCGGCGCGTGATGGCCTCGAGCTCTTTGATGACGGCTGGGCGAGTCCGGGCGACCGACCACATGGGATGCGCCAGCCAGGCTTTGATGATCGCGTCGTCTCCCTCTTTGACCGCTGCGAAGATAGCGGTTATCTCTTTGATCTCGTCCTGCGAGGGCATGAAACCGCTCGGCGCCGCGGCAACCAGAGTGAGCGTGTTGACGCGCTCGGGATGTTGCAGCGCGAAGTCCAGGGCCACGCCACCTCCGAACGAGTGCCCCACCAGATGTGCCCGGTCAACCTTCAGGTGGTCGAGCAGACGCAACAAGTCGTCGGGAACGTTGTACGCCTCCTCTGGAGCCGACGATTCTCCGAATGGACGAATGTCGTAGCGAACGACACGGAACTGTTTCGCGAACGGGGCCATCTGCGCGTCCCAACTCCGGCGATCCATGAACCCCCCGTGTAGAAACACGACGGTCGGTCCGGAACCGGCAGTGTCGTACGCAATCTCACCGCCGGTGATCTTCAGCTTCGCGGATTGAAGCGCAGGGTCCGGCGCGGTTGGCTGTCCCAGCGAGAGCGCGACAAGCATAGCGACCGCTAGCTTCCCCATGCCAGCCTCATCAGTCCTAGTGCGTCCCGAACGACAATGCCGCCGGGCACGAAGGCGGGGAGCGCCCAGGTCTCGCCGTCAGCGACCTCGATTCGGCGTTCCTCGCTGAACTTCGCCGCATCACGTTTGGCGACGATCAGATCGCCAGCGTTGGTCAGGAAAATGACGTGCGAAGGGCCCAACAGAATCGAGGCGTGGTCGCCCTCCCGTCCGTCGGTGGCCCAACGAACCGCTCCGGTTGCGACGTCGAGCGCCACCAACTGCCCTTTCCGCTTGTTCGACATCCCGTACAACGTCCCGTCCGCCACGACCGGCGCGCTCATATACATCGTCACTTCGGCGTTCTTCCACACCGGCGTCGCCTGCCATGTGCCGCCGCTGGTGGCGAGCGCGAAGGCTTGCGTTCCCTGCCGCACGCCGCTCACAATCAAAGACGTCCCGGTCCACACCGGCGTGATGATGTTCTCGTGCCACTCGTCGCGAAAATCGATGGACCACAGTGAGGCGCCGGTCACGGCGTCGATCCCGGCGATCGATCCGTTGGTGAGCGCGACGATCTGTCTCGTCCCGCCTACCGTGATGGCGATCGGCGACGCATAGCCTGGGCCCAACCCCTTCCATGTCCAACGTTCGTTCCCATTGGTTGGGTCAACAGCCATCACGCGTCCACCATGGACGTCGCTACCGACCTGAACGATCAGCGACCCGCCCTCGAGCATTGGCGACATAGCTGTCCCACAGAACAACTTCGAGGTGTCGACCGACGCCGAATAGTCTTTGCGCCACGCCACCGAACCATCTGCCGTGTTCCACGCCGAGAGCACGCCGGTGACTCCGAGCGTGTAGACACGACTGCCAACGACGATCGGCGTCGAGTTCGGCCCTTTGGCCATCTTCACGGCGTACTGATTCTTCGCAAACGTTGCCGGGTATTTCTGCTGCCAGAGCACCTTGCCAGATTGAACATCAATTGCGGTAACAATCTCCTCCGGGTCGCGTCGGCTGTGAACATAGACGCGGTCACCTGAGACCACCGGCGACGAGTACCCCTCTCCGACTTCGACCCGCCAGACGTGCTTCACCGATGCGGGCCAGGGTGACGGCAGGCTACCGGCTCCGACGGCGCCGTCACGAGTCGGTCCACGCCACTGGGTCCACTCCTGCGCCGACGCGGGCAGGGTGAGGGCTGCCGCGACAATGAGTGATTGGGTGATTGAGTGATTGAGTGATTGCATTGGTGATTGGGTGATTGGGTGATTGGGTGATTGTATAGGGCGCAGGGCACAGGGCGTAGACGACGGTCGTCGGGATCTAGTGCCCAGCTCCCTACCCTGTGCCCTGCTCCCTACCCTGTGCCCGGTGCCCCGTGCCCTCCGCCCTGTCTTAGATTTCGCCGTCCCGGTCTGCACAGCCCACGGAGCGGGCAGTGCGTGTCACGCTGCTTCGTCCCAAAACCGCACGCTTTCATCATGCCGATGTGGCAGAGCGAAAAGTCGAAGCGCACGGGATCGACCGGGTCGAGCGCGCGGAGCGATCGGGTGATGTCGGCCGCCATTCGCCAGCCCGGGCTGGTGTATCGGGTCAGCCGCAGGCATCGACCGACACGAATCACGTGGGTGTCGAGGGGCACGATCAGTTGGGACGGCCGCACGTGCGACCAGACACCCAGGTCGACCTCGTCACGCCGAACCATCCAGCGCAGGAAAAGATTCAACCGCTTGCACGCGCCGCCGCTCGAGGGACGCGCAAAGAAGTACGACACGCCGGGGCGGGAGGGAATGCGACCGTAGATCGCGTCGACATTCAGGCCGCACGCTCGTGTGGAAAACGCGTCCAGGGCGGCTTCGACGGTTTCTGCGCGATCGTCCAGCCCGTCGGCGAAGAACCCTTCGATCGAACCTCGCCGGTCGATCATCTGGCGGAGGACCCACACAAGGGCCGCGAGGTCCACGCCGCGGGTCCATCGGTGCCGCAAATGATCGAGGGCGCGCCGGTCACGGCCAGGGTCGAAAGCGCGGACAAAGGCGGCCGGCGAAGGACCCATCACCTTCAGCAGGCCTTCAATTGAATTCAAAACGCTTTGCACACGGCCGAATGCCAGTGCCGCGGCGCAGAATCCCACCACTTCGCGATCCTCTGCGCGCGAGAATCGACGAACGATCTGGATCGGGTCGGTAACCGACTCTCCGTCGTTGAACTGGTGATACAGCGTATCGAGCCGGCCACGCAGGTCCGACTCCACAACGCTCGAGCGCGCTCGCGTTTTCGGCCTAGAAGTCGAGCCTGATTTCAACATTCTTGTGACGGGCGCGCGCAACTGACATTGGAGCCGAGCCTCTCGTCCTGCCGCTATTTCAGTGGAATGGCGCGATCGAGCACGGTCACGGCATCGCGCACGGTTTGCTCGACGCCGGCAAAGAACCTCGCGTCGATCTTGTCGGCGGTGTCGGTGGGCTTGTGGTAGTCCGGATGATCCTCGACCCCAAAGTACACGAACGGAATACCTGCCGCGTGGAACGCGGCATGATCAGATTGCGTGGTCCAGTCATCGACACGCGCCGGTCTGCCCTTTCGGCTGGTCGTGACCGAACAGCACCTTGATGGGGGCTCGAGCCGCGACCGGCTCGAGCAGCGGTTTCAACGCCGGGCGATGATACGAACCAGCGACGTAGATCTCCTTGGTCGCGCTGCGACTCACCATATCGAGATTGACGTTGAGCGCGATCCGCTCCTTCGCCACGGGAGGCGCCGCTACGAACGCCCGAGCGCCCTGCAGCCCCATCTCCTCGGCGTCAAATGCGACGAACACCACATCGTGTGTCCACGGTGTTCGCTGGCAGTGACGCGCCAGCGCGAGCACCACCGCCACACCCGACGCGTTGTCATCGGCGCCGTGATAGATTGCGCCGTCACGCACCCCGAGATGATCGTAGTGCGCGCTGACGACCAGGACCGGCGCGACGGTCGGACCATCGACCGGACGCTGACCGGCACCGGACCCGCGACAAGTCCCGACGATGTTCACGCCTTTCGTTTCAACCCCGTTGCGGTTGAAACTGAACGGGACCTCAAAGCTGCCATCGACCGGAGTCAATTTGGCGGTCGCAAACTGTTCGACTATCCAAGCCCGCGCCTTGGCGTTGCCGGGCGTAGCGGTCCGACGCCCTTCGAGATCGGGCGCGGCCAGGAACTTCACCGCCTCCATCAAGTCCTGAGCATTCGGTTGAGGGGCCGGCTGAGCCGATAGAGCCGAGGTCGCCACGAGAGTCACCAGGGCAATCGACGTCAGTTTTGCGACGAGTCGCGGAGGGCGGCACGTCATGAGCTGAGGTCCACAGGCGAGCCGGTCCTGGCTTCCTCGAACGTCAGCGTCGCGACCTCCGGGTTCGCAAACACGACGCGTCCACCGACGACGGTGGCGGCAACGCCGCCACGCAGCGTCCATCCGTGAAACGGCGTGTTTTTCGAGCGGCTGCGGAATCGTGCGCGATCGATCGTCACTTCGAGGTCGGGAGCCAGGATCGTGATATCGGCCGGTCCGCCCACGGCCAATGTGCCGCCAGGGATACGGAGAATTCGCGCTGGATTCACTGCCATCAGTTCGATCAGCCGCGACAGCCGGATCAGGCCCGAATGCACCAGTCGGTCGAGCGCCAACGGGATCGCGGTCTCCAAGCCTACGATCCCGAACGGCGCGCGATCGTATTCGACCTGCTTCTCGTCGTAATGGTGCGGCGCGTGGTCGGTGGCGATAGCGTCTACGCTGCCATCCGCGATGCCCGCGAGCATCGCGTCGCGGTCTCGCGCTTCGCGAAGCGGTGGGTTCATCTTGGTGTTCGTGTCGTAGGGCACGGGATCGGCGAGCCAATCATCGGTCAGCGTGAAGTGATGAGGCGCAACCTCGCAGGTCACCTTCACGCCGCGGTGTTTCCCCTGTCGCACGGCTTCGAGCGTGGTCCAGGCGCTCATATGTGCGATGTGCACGTGACCGCCGGTCATTTCGGCCAACAACACGTCGCGGGCCGCCATGACCGACTCGGCGGCGCCCGGGATCCCTCGCAGGCCCAACTCCGCGGCCCGTGGACCCTCGTGGGCGCAGCCTTCACCCTTCAACGAGAGATCCTCGCAGTGCTCGATCATCGGCATGTCGAACATGCTCGTGTACTCGAGCGCGCGGCGCGCCAACAACGCCGACGCCACCGGATGCCCATCGTCGGTCACGGCCACGCACCCGGCGGCTCGCAGTTCGGCGATGTCGGCTAGTTGCTCGCCCTGCTGCCCGCGCGACACCGCGCCGATCGGATAGACGCGCGCCAGACCGGCCTCCTTCGCCTTGCGCAGGATCAGTTCGGTGACGCCCGCGTTGTCGTTGACCGGATTCGTATTGGGCATGCAGGCCACAGCCGTGAATCCGCCCGCGACCGCGGCCGCGGTGCCGGTCGCAACCGTTTCCTTGTGCTCCTGTCCAGGCTCGCGCAGGTGGACGTGCATGTCGATCAGACCAGGACAAATCACCAGCCCCCGCGGAATCGACACCACGTGCCCCGCGTCTGCCCACGAGGCCGGAAGGTCGCGGTCGACTCGCGCGATGCGATCGCCCTCGATGAGGATGTCGAAGTCGCCGTCGATTCCCGCCGCGGGATCGACGAGACGGCCTCCCTTAAGCAGCCGCTTCATGATCCACTCCTCCTGCGAGGAGGTAGAGCACGGCCATGCGCACGGCTACCCCATTCGCCACCTGGTCGAGAATCACGGAGAACGGACCGTCGGCCACCTCCGACGCGATCTCAACCCCTCTGTTCATCGGTCCCGGGTGCATGATGATGACGTCCGGCTTGGCCCGGCTGACGCGCGCTTCGGTCATCCCGAACGTCGTGAAGTACTCGCGCAATGACGGGAAGAAGCCGCCCTCCATGCGCTCCAACTGAATCCGCAGCATCATCACGACGTCGGCATCACGGACGGCTACATCAACGGCAGTCGTGACGTGCACACCCAGGCGATCGAGCCCTGGCGGTATCAGCGTGGCTGGGCCACACACCCAGACCTCAGCACCGAGCTTCGTCAGCAACAGGAGGTTGGACCGCAGCACCCGGCTATGCAACAAGTCGCCGAAGATGGCGACCTTCAATCCCGACACGCGTCCCTTGCGTTCGCGAATCGTGTAAGCATCCAGCAGTGCCTGGGTGGGATGCTCGTGCATGCCATCGCCCGCATTGATGATGCCGGCGCGGCAGATGCGCGAGAGCAGGTGGCAGGCGCCCGACGAGCTGTGCCGCAACACAATCATGCTCGGCGCCATGGCCTCGATGTTCATCGCGGTATCGACCAGGGTTTCGCCCTTGACCACGCTCGACGTGCCGATGGCCACGTTGAGCGTGTCGGCGCTGAGCCGCTTCTCGGCGATCTCGAAGGAGGTGCGTGTCCGGGTGCTCGGCTCGAAAAACAAGTTGACGACCGTACGGCCCCGGAGCGTCGGCACCTTCTTGATAGCTCGCTGACCGACTTCCTTCATCGCCTCGGCCGTGTCGAGAATCAGCACAATCTCCTCGGCGCTGAGGTCGGCGATGCTCAAGAGATCCTTGCGACGCAAGGCCGTCAGCGACTGTTTCGGGGTTTGAACGGCTTCCATGGCTCACTCCGCGCGGTCGATGGTTACTTCGTCGGTCCCATCGAGCTCGAGCAGTCGGACGTGAATGCTCTCCTGCTGCGACGTGGGGACGTTCTTGCCGACGTAATCGGCCTTGATCGGGAGCTCGCGGTGCCCGCGGTCGACGAGCGCGACCAGTTGAATCGTTTTGGGGCGACCGAAATCAATCAGCGCATCCAGTGCGGCCCTGGTCGTGCGCCCCGTGTAGAGCACATCATCCACAAGAATGATGGTGCGGTCGTCGATCGAGAACGGAATCTCCGTACGGCGCACCAGCGGCTGTGGACCGACCTGATGCCGCATCAAGTCGTCGCGATACAGCGTGATATCCAGCGCTCCGGTTGAGACCTGATCGCCGGTGATCTGCGCCAACGCGCGCGCAATGCGTTTGGCCAACGGGACGCCGCGACTGCGCACGCCGACCAGAGCGATATTCTCGACGCCGCGATTCCGTTCGACGATTTCGTGGGCGATGCGCGTGAGTGCGCGTGAGATGCGGTCCGCGTCCATGATTACCGGCATGGACGGACCTCGTGGCAGGTCGTCATGGTCCCCTCTTCGCGAACTCGCAGGTTCGCAGTTAAAGAGCTGTCTCAGTATAGCGCAGGACTGACGAAGGTGCCTACGGTGCCTCGGTGCCTGGGGTGCCTAAGGTGCTGGTGCAAGAAGTGCGTTCGGTGCCTAAGGTGTATGAAGTGCAAACAAAACCCTGAGCCGGCTTGGGCGCTTCAGTTTTAACGAACGTCGCACCACCTGGACAGGCGCGATCCGAGCGTGCCCACGGCCAGATAGCCAATGGTGGGCCATTTCCGCGAGGAATCCGAACGTTGAGGCCGATTCGATTCCTGCGTGGCTGACCATTCGACCAAAAGAGCCGGTCGCGCGACCGACTGGATCCAAAACCATCGTTGCTGGACGTACTCAGTAATCGAATCGGTGACCTGATGCGAAAACGTCGCCGGCACGGTCGAGAGCTGCTCGATACGCCGCTGATCGCCGGCAAACGTTTGCGCCGAGGCGTCTGTTTTCCCTCTTCGTGAGGGCCGCGACGCAGAGTACGCCCGGAATATCGGCGTAGAATTGCGCCATGCACGGGGGCCCGGCAGGCATCCACTCTCGGGTAACGAGGCGGCTCGCTGTGCGGATTCTGCTGACCGTGCTGATTGTAAGCGGAACAGCCCATCCTCGACCCGTCTGGCCCTTCGCATGGGCGGTGCAGGATCGTGCGGATGCTACCAACGGTGTCGTCGAGGTTGAGGGCGGTCGCATCTACTACGAGGTGACCGGGCAAGGACCAGCGCTGGTTCTCATCCACGACGGCATCCTCCACCGCGAAACGTGGGATGAGCAGTTCGCCGAATTCGGCCGTTCGTTCCGGACCGTCCGCTGGGATCGTCGCGGCTACGGAAAGTCGCCCGCTCCTCAGGCGCCGTTCTCACATATCGATGACCTGCTCCTGGTCATGAAAGCGCTGAAGATCGAGCGCGCCGCTCTGATCGGCTGCTCGGCTGGAGGCATGCTGGCGCTACATTTCGCGCTCGATCATCCCGCGATGGTGAGCGCGTTGGTGCTCGTCGGCCCGATTGTCAGTGGCCTGCCATTCTCCGATCACTTCGTGACTCGTGGCGGGCGGAAGATTCCTCCCCCCGGCAGTCCTGCCGAAGATAGGATCGATTACTGGACGTCGAAGGATCCCTGGATTACCGCTCCGACCAGCGATGGCGCGAAGCGTAAGATGCGCTCACTCATGGAGGCGAATCCGGCGAACGGCGCGGGCGGGCAACACGCACGCTGGTCCGAGCCAGTCCTGGGCCGGTTATCGCAGATCAAGGTTCCGACCCTCTTGATCGCCGGTGAGTCGGACATTCCCGACGTGCATAGCAGTATGGGTGCGATTCAGGCTGGCGTCCCGGCCGCCACGCGCGTCGTGTTGGCGCATGCGGGCCATTTGCCGCATCTTGAAGTGCCACAAGCCTTCAACGCAGAAGTGTTGAAGTTCCTTCGGTAAGGTTCGACGATGGCGGCAGCCTACAAGGACTGATTCGTCGGTAGATTGCATTCACCAACGCGGGCGTGTCGGCCAAAGTTAGGCTCATCAAACTTTTCGAAAGATTTGCGCGGGTTTCGGAGGCACTGTTACACGCACTTACGCACTTCTGGCACCTTTCGCACTTTAGGCACCAGCACGCCAGGCACCTTCGGCCCCCAGGCACGACAGGCACTCTTACCCCTTTTCACCTCCCGTAACTTGGAATGAACGTGATCGGTTGATCGGCGGTGAACTCGGGCTTGAAGAGATCGGTTCGTGCGAAGCCTTCCATGTCTCGCCCGACCGGCAGGCCCAGGTAGTACAAAACGGTTGGCGTCAGATCGAGGACGGATGCTCGCGGCGGGCGGCTGGGCGCCACGGCGACGCCATAGGCCAGCAGAAAGCCGTCCGGCGACCGCTCGTGGCTGCCGCTGAGCCGGTCGTTTCCCACCAGACGTTCGAGCATGCGTTTGCCTGGCGTCAAGGGCTCCATGCCGAATCCGGACACCACGAGTAGCAAGTCGTTCGTGCCCATGGACTGCAGAACCTGGCCCACGACGGCATCAATGAAGCCGTAGTAGTCGCCGAGCACACGACCGTAGCGGCGTTGCTCGTCGGCCGACACATCGCCAAACTCCGAGGGGTTGGCATACCGCAGGAAGTAGTGCCCTACCGCATCGAGCCCTGGCAGCCTGACGGCAATGACCTGCGGCGTCATCGAGACGTCGAGCGCCGACAGGATCTGGACGTGCATGCGATCGGCGGCGATCGGCGCCGGATCGGGTCGCGCGTCGGCGTCCCCTTGCGGCGCCTCGGCCACCTTGGACACGACAGCGATCGGATCGACGGTGGGTGGCTTCTGCAAAGCAGCGCGGATCGAGGCGTACAGTGACGGCGGTGCGATCGCGGACGCGTGACCGTGATCCACGTCCACATCCGCCATTCGATGAAACTCGTCGCTGACGATGAAGCCGTTCACAGTGGTCGCCGGATGCGTGAGCGGCCAGCCGATGAATCCGACCGAGACGCCAGCGTCGCTGAGAATCGTCCACAGCGGCCGCGACTGCAGTGCGCCGGCATCATGGGCCTGCTCATCGAGAAAACCAAACCGCACGAGCGCGTAGGCGAAGCAGTAGTCGGGCAGCATCTCGAGTGCCGGGCCGGCCTCTCGGGCGCGGTACAAGGTGGAGGCACGAATGCCGTTGGCGAACGGCACACGGCCCGTGATCGCCGCGCTCCACACCGGCTCTGCTTGCGTTGGACGCAGCGTGGCAAGGTGCAGGACGGCGCCGGCATCGAAGATTCGCCCCAAATTCGGCAAGCGTCCTTCCGCTACCGCTGGAGAGATCACGTCGAGACTGCCACCATCGACCGCGACGATCAGCACTCGTGCGTCGGTTCGCGCTGGTCCGAGGCCGACGACGGCCGCACTGGGACGCGACGCCAGCGTGCTGGCGCGACCGGGTCCCCGCGCCGCCAGCGGCGCCGCCACCGAGATTGCCATCATCGCCGTCAACAGCACGGCACTGACGCGCCCTCCTCGCCGCCCGAGATGGGCGAGCGCGATCAGCAAAAACACGACCGTCGACGCCGACAGCGTGACGGCGCCCGCCGTCATCCGCGTCACGGTTTGCGGGTCCAGCACCATCGTGAAAACGCGCAGATTGAGCCACATGATGGTCGCACACACACCCGCGGCGATCGTGCAGAGCCACGAGAGCAGACGCACGCTCAACCACCCCGGTGACAACACCTCGCTCGCCAGCATCTGGCGACCGACGATCAGTGCGTAGAAGAACGCCGTCACGGAGATGCCACACGCCACGACCAGGACGAGCGCCAGCGGCACGACAGCGCCGACGGTGAGCGGGAACGACGGATTGAGATGCAGGATCAGGATCGTCAGGTAGAGGGATGCCAGCGCACCGGCGATCGCCGCGTTCGACAGCATTCGCAGGAAGCGCACTCTTGGATTCTAGTTCGGAGTTCGGAGTACGGGAGTTCGGCGTTGGTTCGACGTTCGGAGTTCGGAGTTCGCGTTCGGGGTACGGGGTTCTGAGTTCTGTTCTGAGTTCTGTTGCTGAGTGCGGAGTTCTTGGCGCGGGAGTTGCCTTCATGTCCGCATGCCCTGGCGACGATTCACGGAAATCGAGGCTTGGAAGCTCTGTATGAGATTGAGCCAGGAATTCGAGGCAATTCTTGACAGGCCGCCGGCCTCCCAAGATCGCAAGTTCTGCGAGGAGGCTCGTGATGCCGCCCTCTCGTCGCCGCGAAACATCGCTGAGGGCTTTGGCCGGTTCGGCACTCGAGAGTTCGCCAACTTCGTCAGCATCGCCCGAGCGAGCCTGATGGAGACACAGACGAATCTGCTCTTCGCGCGCGATGCCAGATTCCTATCAGCGCCGGAATTCAAAAGCCTGTGGGACCTTTCGGAGGAAGCTCTCTCAACAACCACCGGATTGCTCAAACATCTTCGCAGACGTCGGTCCTGACGACGGAATAGGCGGCCAGAACTCAGCACGCCGCAGGCCGTATGCCGCAGGCCGAACGCCGCACGCGGCACGCCGAACGCCGAACGCCGAACAGAACTCAGAACCTCCGAACTCGGAACAAGAACTCAGAACTCTGAACACTGCACCAACTCCGAACCCCGCACCCCGAACTCCGCAGTTGGCTATACTCAACAAAATGCCCGTTGACATCAACGCGGCTGTGATCAGCAACGTCAGGCTGTCGGAGGACTACAACGTTCTAGCGCTGGCGGCGCCCGCGATTGGCGAGCAGACGCAGCCCGGCCAGTTCGTCATGGTCAAGGCCGCATTGCCTGCCGATTCGCTGCTGCGGCGACCATTCTCGGTCTTTGAGGTCGTGCGGGACAACGGCCGCGTGGCCGCGATCAGCATCTTCAATAAACGCGCCGGTCAGAACACGCGGGCGTTGTATGAGCTCGAACCCGGCGAGCGTGTCGCTTGCCTTGGCCCGCTTGGAAAGTCGTTCTCACTAGCGCCGTACGACGCGTGGATGGTGGCTGGTGGCGTCGGGTTGGCGCCGTTTGCGACACTCGCCGAACGCCTGACGCAGTCCCGCATCAAGACGACGCTTTTCTATGGCGCGCGTCGAGCCGGCGAGTTGTTCTATCTGGACTTCTTCGAACGACTGGGAATCACGCTGGTGCTGTCGACCGAGGACGGAAGTCGAGGCGTGCGGGGCCGAATCACTTCGCCGCTCGAATCCGCGTTGGCGTCACTGCCCGGGCGCGATCAGGTCATGATCTACGGCTGCGGACCTGAGCCAATGCTCGAGTCAGTCACCAGGCTGGCCGTAAAGTATCGACAGCCCTGTGAGGTTTCCGTCGAACGCGTCATGGGATGCGGCCTGGGCGGCTGCTATAGCTGTGTTGTTCCAGTCCGCAATGGGGATGGCGGACCGCACTTCGTACGCTCATGCCTGGCCGGACCAGTATTTGATGGATCCCAAATCGTGTGGGACTTCTTCCCGGGTGGCACCGATGCACCCGCCTGATTTGCGGGTTCGCGTCGGGCCGATCGAGTTGCCCAATCCGATCATCGCCGCGAGCGGCTGCTTCGGCTACGGACTCGAGTACGAAGACATCGTCGATCTGTCGCTGCTCGGCGGTGTGGCCGTCAAGGGACTGTTCTTGCGGGAGCGTCAGGGCCACCCGCCACAGCGTATTGCAGAGACGCCCTCAGGCATGCTCAACGCCATCGGCCTGCAAGGTATCGGCGTGCACCGATTCGTGCGAGAGAAGTTGCCCTTGCTGCGCGAGCGTGGCGCACGAACGATTGTGAACATCTGCGGGACGACACTCGACGAGTACGCGGAGGTTGCGCGCGTGCTATCGGACGCGGAGGGCGTCGCCGCCATCGAGTTGAACATCTCGTGTCCCAACATCAAAGAAGGCGGCATTCAGTTTGGCTGCAGCCTGGCGGGAACGGCAGAAGTCACCAGCGCGGTTCGCAAGGTGACGCGGCTCCCATTGATCCCCAAGCTGACGCCCAACGTCACCGACGTCGCCTCGTTCGCGCGGGCGGCGGAGGAGGCCGGCGCCGACGCCGTATCGCTGGTGAACACCTTCCTTGCGATGGCGATCGATGTCGAAACGAGACGGCCGAAGCTGTCGAACATTCTCGGTGGCTTGAGTGGTCCGGCGATTCGACCCATCGCCGTGCGGATGGTGTGGGAGTGCTACCAGGCCGTGAAAATTCCCATCATCGGGATGGGCGGTATCACCGATGCGTCGGACGCGGTCGAGTTCATGCTGGCCGGATCGACCGCAGTGCAGATCGGAACCGCTAATTTCTCCGATCCGTTCGTCTGGACGAAGGTCATCGACGGCCTCCGCAGCTATCTGCAGCGACACGGCGTTCAGCAGGTCACCGGGCTGGTCGGTGCGATTGATACCTCTCCGCGGCGAGAGGTGCACGCGTGAACCGGATCCTGGTCGCGTTGGACGTCGACTCAGCCGCACGGGCCGAGGCGCTCGCCATGCAGCTCCAGGGTCATGTCGGCGGGTTCAAGATCGGCAAGCAGCTCTTCGCTGCCGAAGGTCCCGCGATCGTGCGATCTCTGGCCGATCGTGGTGAGCGGGTCTTTCTCGATCTCAAGTTTCACGACATCCCGAATACGGTGGCGGGTGCCGTCGCATCGGCGGTCTCCACCGGTGCGTGGATGGTCAACGTGCACGCGGCGGGAGGCCGAACGATGATGCGAGCGGCGGTCGACGCCGCAGGCGACGCAGCGGCAAGGGCTTCTCGCCACCGCCCGCTGGTCGTTGGCGTGACCGTGCTGACCAGCCTTGACGCCGCTGGACTGGCCGAAGTGGGCGTGCCCGGGACCGTTGTCGACCAGGTCGTCCGTCTCGCATGCCTCGCCAAGGAGTCGGGGCTCGACGGTGTCGTCGCGTCACCACAGGAGATTGCGGCAATTCGTGCGGCGTGCGGACCGGACTTTCTGATCGTGACCCCGGGAATCCGGTCAACCACTCGCAAGACTGGTGCCGACGACCAAGTGAGAACCATGAGCGCTGTCGACGCCGTGGAGGCAGGCGCCTCGTACCTCGTCGTAGGACGTCCGATCACCGCGGCAAACGATCCAGTCGAGGCCGCCGATCAAATGAACGCCGAGGTTGTTCGGACCGGTGCGGCTGCGCCCGCACCGTGAGACGCCTGACGCTCTACTCGAAGCCTGGGTGTCATCTGTGCGAGGACGTCCGGTCGCTCCTCGACGAGATTAAGACGTCCCATTCGTTCGCAATCGAAGAAGTCGACATCACCAGCGATGACACGCTCTTCGCTCGATACCGATTCGAGATTCCAGTGGTGCTGATCGATGGTGAAGAAGTCGGACGCGGACGAATCACCGAGCGGGATTTGCGGGACGTGCTGGAGCGAAAGTCTCTGCTGAGCGAATCGGCTCCCGAATCAACACGAAGACCCCGAACGGGATCTTCCGGCTAAAGCCGGAAGCCACGCGGAATTCATTCTCCTGTGGGAGTTCATTCTCCTGTGGGAGTTCATCCTCCTGTGGCTTCCGCCTTCAGGCGGAAGATCCCGTTCGTGATCTTCGTGTCGGCTGAACTTTCCTCTACTTCGCGGTAATCATGAAATGACCGCGACGATTCTGTTGCCAGCAGCCTTCGGATTGCTCAGAGCAGAATGGCGATTCCTTCCCTCTCGTGACCACGGCAATCCGATCCGCGGGGACGCCAAGGCTGATGAGGTAGGCCTTGACAGCGTTTGCGCGGCGATCGCCCAGCGCGAGGTTGTACTCGCCCGATCCGCGTTCGTCGCAGTGGCCCTGGATCGTGAACCGGACCGACGACCATCGCTTCAGCCACTCGGCGTTCTTTTGAAGCAGCGGCCGGGCGTCGTTGCGCACGCTGGACTCGTCAAGATCGAAGAACACGTCACCGAGGTGCCCCTCTTTGTTGAGCTGATCGATGGTCTTCTTCGCGAAGATCTCATCGTCTGACAAAGTGGTTGGCGCTGGTGCGGCTGGAGGCGGCGGTGCCGGGGGGGGCGGCGTCGGGGGGGGCGCAGGCGCGGTCGGCGGAGGAGGCGCTGGCGGTTCTGGCGCAGGCTTCTTACCGCAACCCGCTGCACCGATGGCGAAGACGACACAGAGCGTGACTGGCCCTGCCAGGCGTTGAAACACGGTCATCAAGGTTCTCCAGTGAAAGGTGGCACTTCGTACAATCGGCAGTTTCCGTGCATCACGTTAGGACGCGATGGGATCCGAGCCCCTTTTCTTGCGTGCACGCAGATTACAGAATGAGTACGGTCGGGTCAAGGCTGAGCTGCCACGTTCACGCCGAAAACGCGCAAGCCGAGGCGCCGTTGATCCGCCACACCGCTTCGTTCGGCGGGGACAAAGGTTTTATCGGTCTCGATGACAACCCGCCCGCGTGACGACTGTAATGCGTCAAGCGGGACCGTCACGCTCCACTGCTCTGATCGGTCGAAGCGCGTTTCGCCGAGGACGCGGTCTGACGCCTTCATGCGCACGATCGGAGGCAGGTCGAAATAGCGCGTCGGACGTTCCACGCGCAGAGTAATGACTCACGGGCGTGCTGGCATCGATGATCCGAAGCGTCGAGCGGTCGGACGTCCAGCGCCAGACGCCAAGCGTCGCATTGAATTCGGCCTCCTGCCAGCCCTCGTCATAAGCCCACATCATCGAGCCGCGCGATTGCAGGTCGAACTGTTCGATCGCCGTCGGGATCACAGTGGCGACCGAGCGGGACTCGATTGTCAAGCGGGCAAGCGGGCCGTCACCCACCAGGCCACCGGCGGGGACTTCGAATTCGTGGACGAAGAACCCCGGCGTCGCATCCCACCGCGCAATGGTTCGGCCATCGAGTGCGATCGCGAACGAGGCCGGTGGATCGAGCGGCGACCCCAGGTGACGGCCCCCGACAACCATGCGAACCGGCTCGGGACGCCGACGCACCCACGCGGTAATCGGACCGAGCGATGGTCCACGACCCATGAGCCGGGCAATGCCAGCCGTTTCGGGCGTCAGTGCCCATCCCTCTTCGGCGAACCAGCCCGGCGGAGGCATGCGATACCACGAGACGGCAGCCGGCCTCATCCCGCCGAGTTCTGACAACGAATGAAATGGCCAGGTAAAGTCCATGCGGCTCGTTCGGCTCCGAGGATCGATCAGCGCCAGGTCGCTACGGCGCGGGTCGGCGAGAAACCAGAGCGGCTGAGAGTGTCCTTCGCGCCAGTAGCGATTCAGCTCGAGCCACTCGCGCCGGGGAGGCGACGCCAGACGCGGCTCGATGGAAACATCCTCCGCTTCCAAGGGCCTTTGAAAGGTTTGATGGAAGGCCAGACCGCCGGGCTTTTCGCCCCGTGCCTCATCTCGCATGGCTGCGACCACGCGCGCCGTCGGGCTGGGCTCGCTGCCGTAAGCCGCCAGAATGGGAGCCGCGGACGCGACCGACCAGAGCGCCAGGCCACCGGCGACCGGAAGCGCGGCTTGTCGAAGCGTCGCCTCCAAGCCACACACGGCGAGATACACCGTCGGCGGGACCAAGGGAAGCGCGTAGCGGACAAACGTCGTGTCCTGGAACGCGAGATGGAACGCCAAATAGGGGACCGAGACGAGCGCAATTGCCGTCAGTCCTCGGCGATCGCGGAGGACGAGCGCGATGGACCCCATCGCGGCCAACGCGACAACGATGCCTCCAAGGATGACCGAATCCCAGGGATACAGAAACGTTCGCAGCAGCGCGAAGGCGGCGAGGCGTGGCGAGGGATTGGAGTACAACATCTCGACGCCCGCGAAATCCTCGCCTGCCTGCGACCCAAGGGCGGCCAGGTAGCCGTCGAGGCCGCCGCTCGCAGCGACGAGCGGAATCGCCCAGGCCAGTGCGCCAAGGCTGAGCGCGACGCTGGTCCCGACCAGTGCTCCCGCCACGCCTCTTCCGATGCGATCGATGAGAACACCAGCCAGGAGAGGCAGCGTTAGCAGGGCGTTCTGCGATCGGAACCCGATCGCGATTCCGGTCAGGAGAGCCCCGAGCACAATCATCCGACCCGAAGCCGCCAGACGATCCGGGGAGAGCCGATGTCCACTTGACGCGCCCGCCCGCTGACGCCACCACGCGAGGCCAAGCGCGGCTTGCGCTGCCAACGCCGCCGCCAGCCCGGGAACATCGCTCATCGGACGAACGCCGAGGTACCACATCAGCGGGCACGCGAGTGTGAGGGCGGTGGCGGCAAGGGCACGGGCGTCAAACGAGCGAAAGGGCGCAGTGATCAGATCATCGGATTCGGCGGATGCGCCCGACGACCAGCACGACATCACTCGATAAAGCAGGAACACGCATGCGATGGCGCCGAGCAGCGACAGCAGCGACAGCGTGCGCGCCTCGATCGCCGATTGCGCAGGACCGGTGCCCAGCATTTTCAGGACGGTCGCGCCGACCTTCGCAAGCCCGATGTAGACGGGATACCCCGGCGGATGCGGTCGATGTTGTGCGACATCGAAGTCGCGAATCCCGAGCGCGAAGTTGACTGAGTCGATGTCTTCGAGCGCTGTGGCCAGATACGGAAGGTGCGCCAGGGTGTACGCGATCGCCAACACCCCGAGGGCGGAGCGAATCACTAGTGAAGTGGCGGCTCGAACCGCCGAGAACAACAGGCCACCATGTTGCGGGACACTAGACCGGTCGGAGCCGCAGCGCGTCGTTCAGGCTGCCCAGACGATATCCCTGAAGGTCGATCGTCACGTGCTGGTAGCCGAGGGTTCGCAACTCGCGGACCAGCACGCTGCTGACGTCAGGATCGAGGGCACGCGCCATCTCGTCTTTCCCAATCTCGAGGCGGGCGATCGTCTCATGATGCCTCACCCGGAAAACGCGAAACCCAAGCTCGCGCAGAACATCCTCCGCCTGCTCGATCGTTCTGAGCTTCTCCTCGGTGACGGCGTTGCCGTAGGGTATCCGGGATGACAGACATGCCGAAGCCGGCGTATCCCAGGTGGGCAATCCCGCGCGACGCGACAGCTCTCTGATCTCGTCCTTTGCGAGGCTGGCTTCATCGAGCGGGCTGCGAACACCAAACTCGCGCGCAGCCTGCCGGCCTGGGCGGTAGTCACCGCGATCGTCAGCATTGCTGCCATCGACGATGGCCGCGAATCCGCGCAGTGCCTGCAGCTTTCTGAGTTCAGAGTACAGCTCGTGCTTGCAGTAATAGCAGCGATTCGCTGAATTGACACGATACTCCGGTCGTTCGAGCTCGCTCGTCTGGATGATCTCGTGGGCAATCCCGAACTCGCCTGCGACCCGAAGCGCCAGCTGTCGATGTGCCTCGGGATAGCTGGCGCTGTCAGCCGTCACGGCGAGGGCCTTGGCACCCAGAACGGCGGTGGCCGTGTATGCCAGGTAGGCACTGTCGGCGCCACCGCTGAATGCCACGATCACCGAATCGAGGTCCGCAAGGACGGCGTGGACTGCGTCCTCTTTCGCGCGGAGTGCCGGAGAGAGCGGGGCCAGGTCCCTACTCGTCGAGGTCTTCTTCATTCTCGCCGTCGTCGTCGAATTCGTCCTCGTCGTCGTCCTCTTCGTCTTCATCCTCGTCCTCGTCCTCGTCATCGGCAAGTTCGAGTTCGAGAGGGGCATCACTGAAGACCCTGAGTAGCGCACCACATTCCGAGCAGGCCAACTCGTCGCCGACATCGACGTCCAGTTCGTCGATGTCGATTACGGAGTCACACTCGGGACAATTGGCAGCCATTCCACGCTCCTGATCACGAAAAAACGGTAAAGATCCTCGGAATTATAGCGAGAACCTGATAGAGTCTGCAACGAACGCAGGCGCAACTTTTCAACCCACAATGCCCGCTGCGGCCACTGCCAAGACTGTCCTCGTTGCCGACGACACCGCCTTCGTGCGGGACCGCTTCAAAGCGGCGATCGAAGGCGCGGGACATCGTGCGCTCACGGCGAAGAGCGCGGGCGAGCTTCTGTCCCGCCTCCGGGTCGAGTTGTCACAACTCGACTTGATTGTGCTCGACCTGCGACTGCCGCATGCGTCCGGCGTTGACATCGTGCGAAACATACGACGTCTGGATGACGGGCGACTGCCCATCCTCGTTTTCAGCGGTACCGTGACCGATGCGGATGAGGTTCGGGAGCTTGCCCGCCTCGGCGTTGCGGGTTACCTCAACGAGTACAGCGCCGTGCAGCACATCCTGCCGTCGCTCGCACCGCACTTGTTTCCCGACAGCTTCAATCGACGGGCGAGCCCGCGGGTCGTCATCGGCATTCCGATTGCCTATCGCGTGGGTAACACGATTGCGGCCGCCCTGACGCTGAACATGAGTCGCGGAGGCATCGCCATTCGTACCACGAGTCCGCTCGACACCGACGCCAAGGCTCGCCTGCGCTTCAGGCTGCCGGCTTCGAAGAAGGACATCGACGCGGATGCCCGCGTCTGCTGGTGCGACACTCGCGTGGGCATGGGGCTGCAGTTCGAACGCGTCCATCCAGCAGATCAGAAGGCCATCGACGACTACGTCGATGCCAACTTCTTCAATCCGCGCAAGGTCTAACCAGCAACGTACAAGCCTCAGAGACACAGAGATCTGGGGGTCGTGTTTCATGTTTTGTCGGTCGTGTGTCTTGTATCTCTGAGTCTCTGTGTCTCTGAGGCCTTGGAGACTGGACCGGAGACCGGGACTAACCTTGTCGCAAGAGCCGCATCGCATTGGCGACCACGAGGAGTGACGCGCCGGTATCCGCGACGACCGCCATCCATAGCGTGGCGACGCCGGCGACGGCAGCCACGAGAAACGCGGCCTTGAGTACCAGCGACGTCACGATGTTCGCGCGGATGTTACGTACGGTGGCTCGGGCGAGCCTGATCGCGTATGCGACTCGTGGCAGGTCGTCGGTCATCAGGGCGACATCGGCGGTTTCAAGGGCCGCATCGCTGCCGATCACACCCATTGCAATGCCGACGTCCGCGACGGCAAGCGCAGGCGCATCGTTGACGCCGTCACCCACCATCGCAATCGACCCATGCGCGTGCCGAAGCTCCTGGACGGCGGCAACCTTCTCGTGAGGCAGCAGACCGGCCCGAACAATGTCGATGCCAAGGCGGGAGCCCACCGCGCGTGCCGTCCTCTCCTGGTCGCCCGTCAGCATGACGACCGGTCGAATTCCCTGCTGGTGCAGCAGGTGAATCGTATCGGCGGCGACTTCTCGCTCCTCGTCGGCAACGCCAATCACTCCCAAAGTCACTCCGTCGCGCGCGATCAGAATCGGCGATGCGCCCGACGCTCCAACCTCTTCAGCCGCGGCGACGGTCGCGGCCGACATCGTGAGTCCACGCTCCTGAAACAGGCGAGCGTTACCACAAACGACGAGCGCGCCGCCGATGCGGCCCTCAGCGCCGA
This sequence comes from uncultured Acidobacteriota bacterium, assembly GCA_963802675.1. GTDB lineage: Bacteria > Acidobacteriota > Vicinamibacteria > Vicinamibacterales > UBA2999 > JACCSI01. Next base: position 73,713 of record CAWDJL010000006.1, on the reverse strand, counting down.
GCCCGGGCAACGCGCGAACATCTGGCACAGCGGGCGGCGATAACCGCCGTGCGCGCGCCTCCGCGACGATAGCGGCCGCCACCGGATGCTCGGACCGTGCCTCGATCGCAGCCGCCGTCGTCAACAGGTCGGCTTCGGAGACGGGTCCCGTGGGCACGACGGCAGTAACGCGCAGGGTGGCGCGAGTCAGCGTGCCGGTCTTGTCAAACGCGATCGTGCGAATCGCCGCGAGTCGCTCCAAGTGAACGCCGCCCTTTACCAGCACTCCTCGCCTGGCCGCGCCCGCCAATGCCGAAACGATTGAAACGGGCGTTGAGATCACGAGGGCGCATGGGCACGACACCACGAGCAGGACCAGCGCACGATAGAGCCAGGTATCGAAAGCGCCTCCGAGAAGCGGCGGGACGATCGCGACCAACACCGCCAGCGCAATCACACCGGGTGTGTACCAGCGCGCGAACCGATCGACGAACTGTTGGGAGGGGGCTCGCTGCGCCTGGGCAGACTCGACGAGATGGATGATTCGCGCCAGCGTCGTGTCGGCGCCTTTGCGCGAGACACTGACCTCGAGCGCACCATGGCCGTTGATCGTGCCGGCAAACACCTCATCACCCGCGCTCTTGTCCACGGGCAGGGACTCACCCGTTATCGGCGCCTGGTTGACGTCGGAGCGCCCCTCGACCACGAGGCCGTCGAGAGGGATCTTCTCACCCGGCCGAATCAGGATTACTGTGCCGATCGTCACGCGATCAATCGGCACGAGCTCTTCGTGATCGCCATGAGCGATGCGGGCCTCCGAGGGAGACAGGTCCATCAGCGCACGAATGGCTTCGCGGGCGCGATCCATGCTGCGCGACTCCAGCCACTGGGCGATGCCAAACAAGAACACCACCGTCCCGGCTTCTGCCCATTCGCCCAGAAAGGCGGCTCCCACGACCGCCACCAGCATGAGCACGTTGATGTCGAGCTCACGCATGCGGAGCGAAGCCGTAGCGCGCTGGGCTGGATAGGCGCCGCCCGTAACGGCCGCCAACAGGAACGTGGAGATCCGCCAGATTGCGGGGACGTCAAACCAAGTCAGCACGAAACCGGTCACCAGGGCGATTCCAGACGCGAGCACGAGAAGGCCGCGACTGCGAGCGGACGGGAGCGCGACCGGCTGTTCGTGCTCCAGCCACGCCCGCATGCCCGTTTCGGCAACTGCTTCGACAATGGCGTTGGTTGAAACGACAGCCGCGTCGTACTTCACGTGGAGGCGCTGACCGACGATGTCGGCCGCAACGTCTTCAACGCCGGAAATCGGCCCCAAGCGCCGCTGGAGAATCTTCGCCTCTTCGCCGCAGCACATGCCATCGATGCGAAACACGGACTCCGCATGAACCTCACAGCGCGTGCAAACCGTTGGAACCGTCACCGCGGGCGCGGTCATCGCGCGCGCCTTTGTGCTTTGAGCCCGCCGCTGGCTTCCTGGACATGCCGCAACCCCTGTCGGAACAGCGTGATGATGTGGCGGTCGTCGAGCGCATAGAACACCATGCGTCCGTCGCGGCGCGGCCGCACCAGCCGCAGATGGCGCAGCAGCCGGAGTTGATGGGAGACGGCTGATTCCGACATCGACACGAGCGCAGCAAGGTCGCAGACGCACAGTTCGCCGTGCGACAACGCGTCGAGAATCCGGACGCGCGTCGGGTCGCCGAGCACACGGAACGTCTCGGCGAGGTCGATCACGTCGTCGCCTCCAATGAGTGACTGGCGCAGTTCAGCGACCCGCGCCGGGTGCAGATGAACGATGTCGCAGATTTCAGGTGCAGTCCCGCGAATATCTGAACGGCTGCTCATATGTTCAGTATAGCAGCCTCCGGTCCACGGTCCACGGTCCACGGTCCACGGTCCACGGTCCACGGTCCACGGTCCACGGCAATGAGATGTTCTTACCGTAGGCCGTAGACCGTAGGCCGTTGTTAGAGCACCGCGAGCGCCGCCCGAACCTTGCCGTAGTCCGGCTCGTTCCTGGCGTCTTCCAGGACCTCTTGGTGGCGCACGATGCCCGCCGGATCGATGACGAACACCGCTCGCTTGGCGATCTCTTTGAGGCCAATCATGTCGGGATTGACCACCCCGTACTGGCGGATGACCTCTTTGTTGTAATCGCTGAGGAGCGGGAAGCCAAAGCGCTGTTGGTCCCCCCACGCCTTGAGCGTGAAGAACGTATCCGTGCTGACGCCCATGACCTGCGCTTTCACCGCCGACAAGTCGGCCATGGAGTCACGAAAGGTGCACAGCTCCTGCTGGCAGACCGAGCTGAACGCGGCGGGGAAAAACGCGAGCACGACCGGACCGTTCGCAAGCGCCGTGCTGAGCGTCACGGGTTGTCTGTCCTGGTTCATCAACGTGAAGTCGGGGGCCTTGGATCCGGGATTGAGTGGCATCCGCTTATCCTAACCGCGGTCTGGCCGACCAATTCCGGGCTTCTCGCCGTCCTAACGTGCAGGTGGCTCGGCGCGGTCCGCGGCCAAGGGAGTCACAGTCACCAGCAGCGGGTTGCGACCGCAAACGGTCCGCACGCGACTTGCCCGGATGCGACGGTTGGAATAGGATCGAAGGCTTGTGTCAGAGAAGTGACACCAACTCTAGACTTCGTCCCGCGCTCGTCGAAGGGCGGAGCGGGGCAAGCCAATGCTGCCCTAGCAACGCGGAGCCGGTGCGTCCAGTTTAGGCAAATTCGCGCGAAGCTAGTTTACCGGGCTCCGCCTGGTCGAAAACAGATCAACAACAAAGGTTCAGCATGATCGAGGTTCAAAACCTCACAAAGCGATACGGTCCTGTCACCGCCGTGAGCGACGTGTCGTTTCGCGTCGAGGCCGGCGAGATTCTCGGCTTTCTCGGGCCAAACGGTGCCGGTAAGACGACGACGATGCGCGTCATCACCGGCTACATGCCTGCCACGGACGGCAAGGTCATCGTCGCCGGCTACGATGTGTTCGAGAAGCCGCTCGACGCCAAGCGCCGCACTGGCTATCTGCCCGAGACGCCTCCTCTCTATCCGGATATGACCGTTCGGGACTACCTCACCTTCGTCGCCAAGATCAAAGGAGTCCCGTCGCGCGAGGTCCGGTCACGCGTGGACGAGGCGATGGCCAAAACGCGAGTGGCCGACATGTCGAGCCGGCACTGCGGGAAGCTCTCGAAGGGATACCGGCAACGCGTCGGCCTTGCACAGGCCCTGCTGCACAACCCCGAAGTGCTGGTGCTGGACGAGCCGACCGCGGGCCTCGATCCCAAGCAGAGAATCGAGACACGACAGCTGATTCGCGACCTCGGCGGCTCACACACGATCGTTCTCAGCACCCACATCCTTCCCGAAGTTTCAGAGACTTGCCAGCGGGTCGTCATCATCAACAAAGGGCGCGTCGTCGCCGTCGACACACCTGAGAACCTGAACGCCCAGTTGCGCGGGTCGGAAACGATGTACCTGCAAGTGGCGGGACCGTCGGACGCTGTCCAGAGCGCGCTCCTGGGAGTTGTTGGCGTCAGCCGTGTGAGTGCGACGACCGGCCGCGAGGGCGTGATCGAGGTCGAAGTGGACAGCGAGCGCGGTCGCGACGTTCGTCGCGAACTGTCCGCGGCCGTGGTCCGCGGTGGGTGGGGCCTGCTGGAGCTGCGACCGATGCGAATGAGCCTCGAGGACATCTACCTGAGCCTGATGACCGAAGACGATGCGACACGACCGCAGGAGGCGGGCGCAGCCGAGCCGAAGGATCAGGAGGTCGCCAGTGCGTAACGTGTTGACCATTGCCGGCAAAGAGCTGCGCGCCTATTTCGCGTCGCCGATCGCGTATGTCGTGATCGGGTTTTTTGCACTGATCTACGGCTACTTCTTCTATGTCCTGCTCGCGTTCTTCAACCGCCAGAGCATGCAAATGAGCATGGGCATGGGTGGAACGATGAACATCAACCAGATGCTCATCGCGCCAGTGTTGCAGAACGTGACCGTCGTGCTGCTGTTTCTGTTGCCGATGATTACGATGAGGACCTACTCCGAGGAGAAGCGAACGGGAACGATGGAGCTGCTCCTGACCTCGCCACTCACGGACATGCAGATCATCTTCGGAAAGTTTCTGGGCGCGATGGGCCTGTATGCGGCGATGGTCGCGGTGACCCTGATCCACACCAGCCTGCTGTTTCTATACGGCGACCCGGAGTGGAAACCGGTGCTGACGGCTTATCTCGGCATCCTGCTCATGGGCGGGTGCTTCATCTCGGTGGGCCTGTTGATCTCGAGCATGACCCGCAACCAGATTGTGGCGGGAACCATCACGTTCGCCGTGTTCCTGGTGCTGTGGGTCATCAACTGGATCGGCTCCTTCGTGGGACCGACCGCGCAGGCAGTGCTCTCGCACCTGTCGTTGACGGATCACTTCGATGACTTCACGAAGGGCGTCCTCGACACCAAACACATCATCTACTACCTGAGCTTCATCGGCTTCGGACTTTTCCTGACCGCGAAGGCGGTCGACAGCGAACGGTGGCGAGGCTAATGCTGAAGACAATCGTCGGCGTCATCGGGTGGCTCGGCACGGCGCTGGTTTTTGGCGCCGTCGCTATCCGCTTCCTTCGTCCCGAGTGGATGCAATACGGCGCCTACCTGACTTGGGCGGGTCTGGTCTGCATCTTGATCTACATGATTGGCCAGTGGCGCGACGTGCTGTCGTTCTATGGCCGCCGCCAAACTCGCTACGGCACCATCTCCATCATCAGCATCCTGGTCGGGCTCGGCATCGTCATCGCGATCAACTACCTCTCGAGCCGGCAAAACAAGCGCTGGGACCTGACGGAGAACCAAGCCTTCAGCCTCTCCGATCAGACGAAGCGAGTCCTGTCCGAGCTCGACGCGCCCGTTCAGTTCACGGTCTATGACCAGGAGACCAACTTCGAGCGGTTCCGCGACCGCCTCGACACCTACGACTACGAGTCCGATCGAGTCAACGTCGAGTACGTCGACATGGACCGGCAACCCGCACGAGCCAAACAAGCAGAGGTTCAGTCGTACGGGACGATCGTGATTTCGTACAAGGATCGGGTGCAGCGCGTCTCCAACAGCGAAGAGCAAGAAGTCACGAATGCGTTGATCAAGGTCGTGACTGGCGCCGAGAAGAAGGTGTATTTCACCCAGGGACACGGCGAACGTGACACGACGGCTTCCGATCGAGGCGGTTACTCGAACATCGCCGCAGCGCTTGGGCGTGACAACTTCTCGGTCGCGCCCCTTGTCATCGCACAGCAGAAAGACATTCCCGCCGACGCCACCGTCGTCATCATTGCGGGGCCCAGGACCGATTTTCTCGCACCGGAAGTGGATGCGCTGCGGCGCTTCGTTGCCAAGGGCGGCAAGGTGATGGCGATGCTGGATCCACCGGAGCCGGGGGCGGCCGATCTGGCCAACATCCGAGCCTTCCTGAAAGAGTGGGCGATCGACATTGGTGACGATGTGGTCGTTGATGCCAGCGGGATGGGCCAGTTGTTCGGCGGCAATGCCTCGGTACCGGTCGCGGCGTCGTACCCCGCGCACCCGATTACCGAAGGGTTCCGCGTGATGACGGCGTTTCCGCTCGCACGGTCCGTGCGGCCGGTCGAAGGCGGCGCCGGCGGGCGCACCGCACAGCCACTCGTGGAAACGAGCGCGCAAAGCTGGGCCGAGACCGACCTCAAGAGCCTGGCGTCGGGCACAGTTGAATTCAACGGCGACCAGGGCGACCGGCAGGGTCCGGTTGCGCTTGGCGCAGCGGTATCAGCTCCGGCGACCGAAACGCCGACGCCGGCAGGCGGAAATGCAACTCCCGATGCGCCCAAGCCCGAAAGCCGGATCGTCACAACCGGCGACTCCGATTTCGTCGCCAACAACGCCATCGGCATTCAGGGCAACCAGGATTTCTTTCTCAACTCGGTCAACTGGCTGGCGCAGCAGGAGAACCTCATTGCCATCCGCCCGCGTGACGCCCAGGATCGGCGTATTACGCTCACCGCTGATCAGCAGCAGCGGATCATGCTGCTGTCACTGCTCGTTATTCCAGGCTTGGTATTCGCAGCCGGCGGGTACACCTGGTGGCGAAGGCGCTAACTCATGGGCAGGCTGACCTCGATGATCGCGCTGGTCCTCGTCCTGGCCGGGCTTGGCGCGTACATCTATTTCGTCGACTCGAAACGGCCCGCAACGAGCGTCGTAGAGAAGGCCAAGGTTTTCACGGTCGAGGCGGACAAGGTCGAGGAAGTCACCATCACCTCGGACAGTGAAACCAGCACCCTTCGGAAGGTGGACGGCACTTGGCGGATGACCGCGCCCATTCAGGCGGACGTGGACCAGAGCGAGATCTCCAGCGTGACGAATGCGCTCTCGACGGTGGAGGTCAATCGTGTCGTCGAAGAGAACGCGAGCAGCCTGGCCGACTACGGGCTGGCCACGCCGCGGATTACAGTGGCGTACAAGGCTGCCGGCGGCAGCGAAGGCCAGCTCCTGATCGGAGACAAGTCACCGACGCAGAGCGATGTCTACGCGATGAAGCCGGGCGAGAAACGGGTGTTCCTGGTCGCTGGCTTCAACGAATCGACCTTCGCGAAAAAACCGTTCGACCTGCGAGACAAACGGATCCTCGACTTCGAACGCGACAAAATCGATTCGGTGGAGGTCGTACGCGACGCCAACACCGTCCTGCTGGCTCGTAGCGGCAGCGAGTGGGTCGTCAAGCAACCGATTCAGGCGCGCGGTGACTACAGCGCGATCGAAGCCCTGATCACAAAACTCGCGAGCGGCAGGATGACCCGCCTGGTGGAAGGCGCGGGGTCGACACCGAAGGACGCTGCAGGTCTCGCCAAATACGGGCTCGCCAAGCCGGTCGCGCGTATCTCGCTCGGAACCGGCAGCGCGCGAGCGACGCTGGCGCTCGGCAAAGAGGAAGAAGGCGCCGTGTACGCTCAGGATCAGGGACGGGGCTTGATCTTCACCGTTGACCCAACGTTCATGTCGGATCTCAAGAGCGCGGCCGGCGACTATCGCGACAAGGAAATGTTCGAGACGCGCGGGTTCAACGCTGCCCAGGTGCGAGTCGTGCGCGGCGCCGAAACGCTCGAGTTCCGAAAGAGCGCCGGCACCGGCGAGAACGCCGGGGAGAAGTGGCAGCGCGTTGTGGATGGCAAGCCCGCCGACGTCGACATGGCCAAGATGGAAGACTTCTTGTCGAGACTGACGGCGTTGCGAGCGCAGTCGTTCGTGGCCGTCTCGCCGAGTACAGGCCTCGCGACACCCAGTCTGGTGGTGTCGAGCAGTTACGACAACGGAAAGTTCGAGCGGGTCCGAATCGCGAAGAACGCCGAAGTGTTTGGCGCACGCGACGGCGAACCGGGAGTGGCCAAGCTGGACACCGCTGCGTACGACGAAGCCATCAAGGCGCTCGAGGCGGTACTTGCGCCACCGGCTCCACCGGCACCGGCACCATCGCCAAGCCCTAAGGGCCCCGACAGTCCTAAGCCCTAGGCCCTTGGCCTTGGGCCCTAGATCCCTGTGCCCTGCGCCCTGAGCCCTGCGCCCTTCATCAGCATCGCGCTTTCGATCAGTCTGACCGGCTGCGCTTCATCGACCGGATCACTGGCCCCATCACGCGCGAGCCGTCAGATCGACGCTCGTTCGCAGCTATCGCAGGATCTCGGCCGGATCTTTGGCGCCGAAGCGTTCGATCACGCGCATTGGTCGGTCGCGCTCGCGTCGGCCACGTCTGGCGAGACGTTGTATAGCCTGGACGCACGTCGTTTGATGATTCCCGCGTCCAACCAGAAGGTTCTGACGGCCGCGGCCGCAGCCGAGCGACTGGGGTGGAACTATCGGTTCAACACGCGGGTGCTCGCCATGGGTTCGGTCATCGAGGGCACGCTCGACGGCAATCTCATCATCATCGGCAACGGTGATCCGACGATCAACCCTCGTCATCCGGATCGGTGGCGGGCCTTTGATGACTGGGCGGCCGCCATCAGGGCCAAGGGCATTCTGCACATCGCAGGAGACGTGATCGGGGACGACAACGCGTTCGCCGAACCTGGCTGGGGCATGGGATGGTCGTGGGATGACCTGTCGTTGGGTTACGGGGCCGCCGTCGGTGCATTGCAGTACAACGAAAACCAGGTCGAGGTGGTGGTTGGTCCCGCCATGACGGCTGGCGCCCGCGCCATCCTCACGACGTCGCCGTTTGGGAGCGGCATTTTCGTCGAGAACAGCGTCACCACGGCCCCGGCCGGATCCGAAACCAAGCTTGACGTTCAGCGGATCGCCGGAACCACCTTTCTCGACGTTCGCGGACAGATCGCCATCGACGCCAAGCCGGTCCCGTTGCTCGCGGCGGTGGAAAACCCAACCCGGATGTACCTCAACGCCTTTCGCGAAGCGCTCGGTCGGCACGGCATCGATGTCGGCGGACACATGGTTGACGTGGATCAGCTCCCGGAACCACTCGCGTTCGACGAGGCCACAGAACTGCTCGCCGATCGGTCGCCTCCCCTGGGGGAGATCATCGACGTCGCCATGAAGTGGAGCCGGAACGGCTACGCAGAAACGCTGCTCTATGCTCTATCAGCGCCGGGCGAGCCGGCGACGGCGGACCGGGGCCTCACGGCGCTGCGAGAGACACTGACCGCCTGGGGTGTTCCTCCAGAGTCGTACCTGCCCCGGGACGGGTCGGGTTTGTCACGGTATGACCTTCTGACGGCCGATTCGCTCATCAAGGTCCTGACCTCGCTCTGGGCGCACCCGACGCACGCAAAGCCGTTTCGCGACACGCTGCCACAGGCCGGCGTGAGCGGGACCCTCGCGAATCGCATGCGCGGAACCTCGGCAGAGTTGCGCGTGTGGGCGAAAACCGGGTCGATGTCGAACATTCGCACGCTCTCCGGTTACGTCGTCACGCTCGATGGAGAACCGCTGGTGTTTGCGTTTCTGGTAAACAACTTCCGAGTTCCGAACGCTGAGATCGATGCCGTCTTCGATCGCGCGTTGGTGAGGTTGGTGGAGTTTCGGCGCTGAAAGACTGCCGTTGCGAACAACGTACAAGCCTCAGAGCCTCAGAGACTCAGAGAACGCTAGCCACCAAGGGCACGAAGCCAAAAAGGTTGAAGGACATTGTTCGGACGATGCTGAAGATTCTCGAGACTAACCTTCTCTGCGCGTTCGTTGCCTTGACGGCGCTTGTGTTTCAGGGATGTGTGGTTTGGGGGTGAAGATGGACGACGCACACACGCAAGACTTGGCCCTCATCGAGAAGCTCCTCAGTCAGGACATCGCTGCGACCGTGTCGAGAGACACGGCGGCGCTCACCGACCTGTGGACCGACGACGCCGTGCGACTCCAACAGGGTGAGCCGGACGACGTCGGAAAGCAGGCAATCCGCGCAACCAACGAACGCTTCAAGGCCGCCACTCCGGAGCTACGTGTGTTGAGCTATGTTCCGGAGAACAAGGAGCTGACGGTCACAGATGGGTGGGCCTTTGTGTGGGGCTACTTCACAGCGAGCTACGTGGAGTCGCCAGGCGGTGACATGAAGCGCGTTCGTGGAAAGAGGCTTATGGTCCTGAAGAAGCAGCCCGACGGCAGCTGGAAGAGCGCTCGTGCCATGGCCGTCGTGAACCCGTCTGAGTGAGTGGCAACAGCAAGATGCTGGAGGCGAAACCGCCGAACAAGGGGATGAAGCTGGCCTTTAGGTTCTTTCCTTGAGAATTGCTACTTCGTAACCTTCGTGACTTCGTGCCCTTCGTGGCTACCGTTCTCTGAGGCTCTGAGTCTCTGCGGCTTGTACGTGATTCCCGGCTGCTTATAGCGACACAAACCTCCCGAAGATTACCGCCACCGTCATCCCCACGGCGCCGACGACGAATGCGCCGGCGAGTCCGACGATAAAAGGTCTCATCCCGACACCCTTGAAGACGGCGAGGCTGGTATTCAGGCCAACCGCCGCCATTGCCGTTCCAAGAAACAGCCGCGATGCCCAGAAGTCACCGACTTGGTTCGTCAGACTGTTCCAAGCTCCGCTGTCCCACACACCGTACGCCGCGCCTGACGCGCGAAGCGTGGCATCACCGATCGTCCGGACCATTGCCATCCCTACAAAGCCGAGCACAAACAACGGCACCAAGGTTGTCCAGTTGGTCGTGACATGACGGGCGCCTGTGCCGCGTGACGCGCGCAGGTGCATCCAGGCTAACAGCGGAATGACGCCAGCCAGGCACAGGTTTCGTGTCAGCTTGGTGACCGTCGCGACCCTCAGCACGACGTCGTCTGCATACATCTGTCGATACGTGAGTGCCGCCCCCACCACCTGCGACGTGTCGTGAATCGCCGTCCCAAGAAAGAGACCCACGGTCTCTGACCGGTCCAGCAACGCGTGAGCGAGGTAGGGATACGCCAACATTCCGAAGAGTCCGAACCCGACCACGTTGGCCACAGCGTACGCGACTTCTCGCTCGTCCGCCTCGATGGCCGGGGCGATGGAAACAATCGCGGTGACGCCGCAGATGCTCGTACCTGCAGCGATCAATGTGCCGAGGTGTGGAGACAGTCCCAGGCGGCGATTGAACCAGCTGACGAAGATCAGCCCGGTCGCGACGGCGGCGAGCACAACTGGCAGGCCACCCAGGCCAAGTCGCATGACGTCCAAGGCGCTCAGTCGGATGCCAATGAGCACGATGCCAAGCCGCAAGACAGTGGTGACGCAAAACTTGAGGCCCGGTGTCAGCGTACGAGGCAGCTGCAAGACGTTCCGCACCAGCAAACCCAGAATGATGGCAACCGGCACGCCAGAGATGGGACTGCTACCGCTGCCAAGGCCTTGAGCGGCGAGAATCGCGCGGCCGAGAACATCCGCGAGCCAGAAGCCGGCCATCATCACCAGCGCGGCAGCCGAAATCCCCGGCAGCAGTGACATGGGCACGGTTGAAAAAGCCGGCCGGGCGCTAGACGTTTTGAAGGCCACGAATCTTGGTTCTTGAGTCAAGTTTTAACGGCCTTCAAGACGTCCGCCCGCCGGAGGCGGGCAAGACTAACACTGCAACTAGCGAGGCGGAGCCAGAGCCGCCCCTCTTTACTCGGCGGTCTGTGGCGAAGCCTCGCTACCGTTGAATCGCCTTGATCTGAAAGAACTCTTCGATCGCCAGAGGGCCTAGCTCGCGACCGATGCCAGACTTCTTGTAGCCCCCGAAGGGTGCGAGCGGATTGAAACGGCCACCGTTGATGTCGACCTGGCCCGTCCGAAGGCGCCGCGCGACCTGAAGCGCGCGATCGGACGTGCCGCCCCAGACGCCTCCCGACAAGCCGTAGATAGAGTCGTTGGCGACGCTGACCGCTTCGTCTTCCGAGTCGTAAGGGATGATCGCCAGTACCGGCCCGAAGATCTCTTCCTGCGCGATCGCCATGCTGTTCTTGACGTCGGCGAAGATCGTGGGTTCGACGTAGAAGCCTGTCGCGAGCGCCGCGGGTCGCGACCCGCCTGCCACCAGCGTTGCTCCTTCCCGCGTGCCGCGATCGATGTAGCCAATGACGGTGTCCCGCTGATTGGCCGACGCCAGCGGCCCCAGCCGGGTCTTGGCATCGAACGGATCGCCCATCGTGAGCTTGGCCGCTTGCGCCTTCGCGAGTTCGATTGCCTCGCCCTGGCGGTTGCGCGGGACGAGCATGCGAGTCCACGCCGAACACGTTTGACCGGAGTTCTGCATGCAGTTGTTCACGCCGGCCGCAATCGCCTTGTCGAACGGGGCATCCTCCAGGACCACGAACGCCGACTTGCCTCCGAGCTCGAGGCAGACCTTCTTGATGCCATCCCCAGCCAGCGACGCGACCCGTCGTCCTGCCTGCAGGGATCCGGTAAAGCTGACCATGTCCACGCCAGGATGGCCGACAATGCCTTCACCAACGACACGACCGGCGCCCGAGACGACGTTGAATACGCCGGCCGGCAGCTTGATCTCATGCGCTGCGTCGGCGAGCATCAATGCGCTCAGCGGAGCAAGCTCGGCGGGCTTCAGAACGACGGTGCAGCCCGCGGCCAACGCGGGTGCAACCTTGGCCACCACCTGATGCAAGGGATAGTTCCAGGGAGTAATGCAGCCGACAACACCGATGGGCTCTTTGACGACCAGCGAATTGCCGATCTCCTGCTCCAAAGGGTGCTCGAGCAGGAATTTGCCGTTGATCCCGATCATTGTCGCGGGAAATTCAGCCTGCACTTTGGTCGAGAAGCCAATGGCCGTACCAACCTCGTGGGTGATCGCCTCGGCGATCTGAGGAACACGAGCCTTCATCGCGGCAGACAGCTTCTCCAGCCATTCAACGCGTTCCTGGGGCGTGGTACGGCTCCACGTCTCGAACGCGGCGCGCGCGGCTTTCACGGCTCGGTCGACATCGTCACCCGAGCCCCGCGGTACACGACCAATCGGTTTCTCGGTGGCCGACGAGATGACGTCGATCGAGTCGGTTGTCAGGGGCTTCTGCCAGTCGCCAGCGTAGTAGTGATGTTCGTAGCGGATCATGCAGTCTTTCATTCTACGTTATGCTGCCTTTTGGCTCGAACCATCGTGCGACCACGCCACGCTCCGAACAAGCCTCAGAGACGCTGAGGCTCAGAAGGATTCGATCGATCCATGGAGATTCGGGACAGGACATTTCTCGTCACGGGCGGCGCTTCCGGACTTGGGCGTGCCGCTGCCCAGGCCATTCTCGCTGCCGGCGGCAACGCTGTACTCCTCGATGTGAACGCCGACACGGGACGCGCGGCCGAGACAGCTCTCGGTACGCACGCACGCTTCGCGCAGGCCGATGTCACGAGTGAAGAGCAAGTCACAGCAGCTGTCGAGTTGGCGCATTCATCATTCGGTGGGCTGCACGGCGTCATCAACGCAGCGGGCATCGGGCCGGCGGCCAAGGTGATCGGCAAGAACGGCGTGCACCCGCTCGACCTGTTCGAGAAGACGATTCGGGTCAATCTCGTGGGCACCTTCAACGTGATTCGTCTGACCGCGGTGAGGCTCGTCCAAAACGAGCCGCACGCGAGCGGCGAGCGGGGAGTGATCGTCAATACTGCGTCAATTGCCGCATTCGACGGGCAGATCGGTCAGCCGGCCTATGCTGCATCGAAGGCAGGTATTGTCGGCCTGACCCTGCCGATTGCGCGCGAGTTTGCGTCCAGCGGCATCAGGGTCGTGACGGTCGCACCTGGTATCTTCGATACACCACTGCTCGCGGGCTTGCCCGAAGCCGCCCGTACGTCGCTCGGTCAGCAAGTTCCCTTTCCGTCGCGGCTCGGCAGACCCGACGAATACGCGTCGCTCGTGCGTCACATCATCGAGAACGAGATGCTGAATGGCGAAGTGATTCGCCTTGACGGCGCGCTCCGAATGGCGCCGAAATAGTGCAGCGGCAAGCTAGTGGCCAGGCCCGCGCCTGGCCCCCGGCTGTTCGGCCGCGTACGACGCAGCGGCTTGTGTTGCGACGTACGCTCGAATCCACTCGGCCTCTTCGTCAGACACGTCGCCGGCAAAGCTCGGCATCCCGACGGCCGTGATGCCGCCGACGATCACCTGCCGCCATGCGGGAGCGTCGTGCAATCTCGACGAGCGTCGGAGGTCGGCGACCGCTCCACCGGCCGCGCCAACGCCGTGGCACATCAAGCAGAAACGACCGTAGATCGCCGCACCGCGCGCCAGATCCTGATCTGACGCCTTGATGTCTGGTGGCGCTGGCATCGCGGTAAACACGCTGGCCGGAACCGGCGGCGGCGTGGCCGTCCCGTGGATCCTATAGACGTGCACGCGACCATTGAGCCGCGATGGCTCAATCGGTGAGAGCAAGCTGCTCGTCAGGACGTAGACACTGCCGTAGCCGCTGAGAACCGCGACATACTGCACTTCGTTCACCGAGTACGTGACTGGGCCCGCAAGCGTCGACGCCGGGTGCACGGCCGACCACAGCTCACGACCGGTACGGCCGTCCAACGCGAGGAAGCGGCCGTCGATGGTGCCCTGGAACACGATGCCGCCCGCGGTCGCGAGCGTGCCGCCATTCCAAGCCCCCTTGTGCTCCACGCGCCAGGCTTCGCGGGCCTTCACGGGATCCCATGCGATGAGGTAACCCTTCGATGCTTTCTTGATGGCCGCACGCACGGCAGGATCATCAGGAAGAGGCGCGTGGACGGCGCCGGTATTCCAGCGACCGGGCCTCATCGTAAAGCCCGGGTCGTTCGTCCAGTCGAAGGCCAGCTCCTGGACGGGGATGTACACGAGACCCGTGTCGGGACTGAAGGCCATCGGATGCCAGTTGTGCGCGCCAAAGGGGCTTGGCCTCACGACCGCAGTAGCCGATCGGTATCGTGCTTCTGGATTCTCGATCGGACGGCCCGTCTTGGAGTCGATACCCGACGCCCAACTCAGGGGCATACCGGGCGGCGTAAATTTCGTCGGGTACAGAGGCAAGAGTGGCGTGGCCGAAATCAGTTGCCCCGTCGTGCGATCCAGGACATAGAAGAAGCCGTTCTTGGGCGCCTGCATCGCCACCTTTCGGCCCTGCCCGCCAATTGTCAATTCAGCGAGGACGATTGGCTGGGTCGCCGTGTAGTCCCACGTCTCACCGGGCGTCGTCTGGTAGTGCCATTTGTAGGCGCCCGTTTTCGCATCCAGGGCCACGATCGACGACAAAAACAGGTTGTCGCCACCTTCGGGTGATCGGACCTTCTGGTTCCACGGTGACCCATTCCCGACCCCGATGATGAGTTGATCGAACTCCTGGTCGTAGACGATGGCGTCCCAGACCGTTCCACCGCCCCCGAGCTTCCACCATTCGCCGGTCCAGGTTTCGGCTGCCTTGGGCATCACGCTGTCCGAGGCGGCACCATCGCGCCGGGCGCCGGGATTGCCGGGGACCGTATAGAACCGCCAGCGCAGCTTGCCGCTCTCAGCGTCGTAGGCCGAGACATAGCCTCGGACACCGTACTCCGCTCCGCCATTGCCGATGTACACGAGGCCATTGGCGACGCGGGGGGCGCCCGTGATTGTGTACGGCAACGATTGATCAACGGTAAGCGTTTCCCAGACGACCGCGCCCGTCTTCGCGTCGAGCGCCACCAGCCGTCCGTCCAGCACGCCGACAAACACCTTGTCCCCATAAATCGCCACGCCGCGGTTGACGACGTCGCAGCAGGCCTTGCTGCCGTTGGCGCGATCGACTTTCGGATCGTAGAGCCACCTGGCCGCACCGGTCGCCGCATCCAGGGCATATACGAGACTCCACGACGAAGTGACGTACATCACACCGTCGACCACGATTGGTGTGGCCGAGGCTCCGCGAGCGGTCCGCAACTCATACGTCCACGCCAGACCAAGCTGCGAAGCGTTGTCAGTCGTGATTTGCGCCAGCGGGCTATACCGCTGTTCCGAGTACGTCCGACCGTGTGTCAGCCAGTTGTGCGGTTCCTTGTCGGCGGATGCAATGCGAGCGGTATTGAGGGTGCCGAAGACGGTCGCCTCGGGCTCGGCTGCCGAGCATCCCGTCAGGCCAAGAGCGAGAACGGCCAGTAGACAGCGCGCAATCTGTGACATGTCGGTGTTCCTTGAGCCCCAAGCGCCCACCGGATGTGAGGTCAGCTGCACCGAGTCCACCGTCAGGAGGGCACCTGTATCGCAGGTTCAGGATTGAGTGAGCAAACGGTTGGCTTCCGCTAGCAAGGTGTCGGTGTCCGCGTCCAATCCGCCACCCTGGGCCAATTCAGGCCTTCCGCCACCGCGCCCTCCAAACTTGGTCGTCAAGGCCTTCAACACGGCACTGGCGTCGACACCACCCTTCGCGCCGCGCGCGACGACCACCAGGGCAGGCGTCGCACGGCTGAAGAGCACAACAAGTCCCAACGGTTCTTCGGCAACTGCGGCGGCCGCCAGCGCCTTGAGTCCGGCGGCATCCCACCCATCCAGGGCTTCGGCGACGACCAGCCGATCCGGCAGTCCGCCGTGCCCGCTGGATCAAGAGCCGTCCTTCATGGGCGGCCAGTTGCTCGTGCAGCACGCGAATCGTCCGCTGGTTCTGCTTCGAGTCGGACTGCAGACGCTCGATTCCAATCGACAGCTCAGCGGGACTCACCGACAGGTATCGCGTCGCATCTCCTATCGCCGCCCGCCATTCGCGAAGCCTGGCGAGGACCCGGCCACCGCACACGAACTCGATTCTCGAGCCCCCACGAAACTTATCGGTTCCCGTAGTCGCAACGATACCGATGGCGCCAGTGCGTGAGACATGGGTGCCACCACATGCGGAGAGATCGAAATCGCACACCTCGATGAGACGGATCGGGCCAGACCGCAGCGAAGCCTTCCGGAGGGGAAGATTCGCAGCCTCCTCGGGCGTGGCAACCCGGATCGCAACCGGCCGATCCTCCCACACGATGCGATTGGCCTCGTCCTCGGCCCTTCGCACTTCCTCCACCGATACCTCGCGCGCCAGGTCGATCGTCGCCGCCGTGACGCCAAGATGGAAGCTTTCAGTGCGGACCCCGAACATTCGATCGAAGGCCGCCGACAGCACGTGCTGCCCGGTATGCTGTTGCATGTGATCGAACCGCCGCTCCCAGTCGATCGCACCACGAACGCTCGTACCCTCGGCGAGCCGGCATCAACGACGTGCACGATCTCCTCAGATTCCGTATCCACCACATCGAGCACCCGCGCACCGCTCAACCTCCCGAGGTCATGCGGCTGACCGCCTGAGGTTGGATAGAACGCGGTCTGGTCGAGCATCACCTCGATCGCGCCGTTGCGCGTGACACACGACGTGACGGTCGCGTCGAACGTGGCTCGAGACGGTTCGTCGTAGTAAAGACGAATCGTCATGCCAGCTGAGCGACAGCAATCGGAAGCTCGAAATAGAAGACCGCGCCTCCGATAGCACCGGGCCGGAACCCGATCGTGCCTCCATGGGATTGGACGATGCCGTAGCTGACCGACAAGCCAAGCCCCGTGCCCTCGCCCGATGGCTTCGTCGTAAAAAACGGCTGGAACAGTTTGGGCTCGTTCTGGGGCGGCACACCGGGGCCGGAGTCGTGGACCTCCAGCCGCACCTTGCCCTCAACCCGCTCGAGTTTGATATCGATGTTACGAGGAGGCGCCGTCTCCATCACCGCCTGCTCCGCGTTGATGATCAGGTTGAGCACGACCTGCTGCAACTCCTCGAAGACAGCCATGGCCACCGGATCGCCCGTCTCCTGAACGGATATCCGAATGTCAGCCTCGGTCAACCGCCGTTCACGAAGTTGAATCACCGAATCGACCACCTCCCGCAGGCGCACGGGGGTCGAATCGCCAGGCTGCTGCCGGCTGAAGCGCGAAAGGTTGCGGATGATGGCGCTCGCCCGCGCGCTTTCCTTCTGAATCATGACCAACTCGGCACGCGCGTCGGCAGGTAGTTCCTCGCGAACCTGCAGCAACTCGGCCGACCCCAGAATGGCCTGGAGCGGATTGTTCAGCTCGTGCGCGACTCCCGACGCGAGGACGCCGATGGCGGCCAGTCGTTCCTGACGAATGACCTGACGTTGCAGCGACTCGAGCTCTTCGCGGATCCGACGCTCCTCCACAACCTGCGCCGCCAGCTTTCCGCGAGCCTCTCGCAGTCGATTGACCATGGTCACGAGGGTGCTCTGCAGTGTATCGAGTTCCTGAGACGGCATCGGGACGGTCTTGGGCGGGCTCAGGTCGCCATCCGCCACACGCGACGCGTAGCCTTTGGCGCGATCGAACGCCGCCTGGTAGGGACGGAGTACGAGAAACTCGAGAAGAACTGTCAGCCAGGTGGCCCCCAGCGCGATGCTGAGATTGCGAAGCAGCAGAGGCTGGATGCGTCGCCTGGCGACCGCGGTCGGGATCCCGACCCTGATCATCCAGGGTCCGTTCGCGAACATCTGGTTCGAGTAGACGCGCTCGACACCATCGGTGTCCCTGAGAATCGCGATTGCTGGTGGATACTCGGAGGACGACAGAAAAGGCTCGATCTGCCCGACATAGTGCTGAGCGTCCTGATTGCGCGCCAGGACCGTGTGTTGGTCATCGGTGATGGTGATGATCGCGTCAGGTGGCAGCGGAATCGTACCAATGACGATTCGAATATCGCTGATGTCGAGCCCGCGCTCGAGGTACACCACGATCGAGCCGGCAAGTGAAAAGGCCTCGGCTTCGAGTTGCCTGATCTGTTCCTGGTAGGTGACCCGCGACGACCACCCCGCTGCGACGAAGACGGGAATCAGGATGGCAATATTGAGCAGCAGAACCTGGCGACGCAGTGGCTGAGCCAATGGCAGATTCTAGCAGCCCGTCGGCGGCGACGCGCAGCGTAAGACGAGCGGGTCGGCGATCCCGGCCGCCCGAAAGCCCTGCTCGCGAAGCCGGCAGCTATCGCAGTGGCGGCAGGGCGTGCCATCCGGTCGTGGGTCGTAGCAGCTGTGCGTGATTCCGTACTCCACTCCAAGCGAAATGCCGAGCGTAATGATCTCGGCCTTCGAGAGCGCGATGAGGGGCGTTCGGATGCGAATGGGCTGTCCCTCGACGCCAGCTCGCGTGGCCACGGACACCAGCCGTTCGAACGCCTGAATGAATGCGGGACGGCAGTCGGGATAGCCGGAGTAGTCAACGGCGTTGACCCCGATGATGATCTCGCTGGCCTCGATCACCTCGGCCCAGCCCAACGCCAGCGCGAGAAAAACGGTGTTGCGCGCCGGAACGTAGGTCGATGGGATGTCCGTAGCATCGAGCGCGCGGTCCTTGGGAATGTCCATCGGGCTCGTCAGCGAAGAGCCGCCAAACTGCGAGAGATCGATGGCGAGCTCCACATGGCGGACGACCATCAGAGTGCTGGCGACGGCTCGCGCCGCCTCGAGCTCGCGCTGATGCCGCTGCCCATAGTTGATGGTGAGCGCATACAGCTCACGACCCTGCTCCCTGGCGACCGCGGCCGCAGTGTAGGAATCCAGACCCCCGCTCAATAGCACCACCGCGCGCAGACCACTCGACGGTGTCGTCGTCATACCCCTCGCGTGTCCGGCGACCAGATGTATTTGTGAGCCTGGAGCTGCAGACGCGCCGGCACTCCGTCGGCCAGCATCCACTCGGCGAGCGTGCGCGGGTGGAGCACCCCATGAACCGGTGAAAACAAGACGGCCGCAACCCGTGTCGCCAGCGCTTCACGCGAAACCACCGCTCGCGCGTAGTCGTAGTCGGCTCGATCCTTGATGACGAACTTGACCTGATCGGCGGTGGTGAGCCGCCCAAGGTTGGCCCAATCCATCTGGTCGCTTTCCCCGGAACCCGGACACTTGACGTCAACGATCCGGATGACCCGTTTTGGTACCTTCTCGATGCTGCGATGGCCTCCGGTCTCGAGCAGCACCGTCTTCCCACGGTCGAGCAAGCGGTCCATGAGCGGATAGACATCCGGCTGCAGAAGGGGTTCCCCGCCGGTGACTTCGACCAATGGCGCGCCCAACCGTTCGACCTCTGCCATGACCTCGTCGATCGACATCTTCCGCCCCTCGTGAAACGCGTACGGCGTGTCACACCACGTACAGCGCAGATCACACGCCGTCAGGCGGACGAAGACGCATGGCACACCGGCAAAGGTGGACTCACCTTGAATCGAATGGAAAATCTCGTTGACGGTTAACATTCCGGAACGTGCCTGAGGTGCCTATGGTGCCTGGCGTGCCTGGGTGCCGGTGCCAAATGTGCTCAGTGCCGAGTGCATAAAGTGCGAAGCACCTCGAGCACCCTTGGCACCTCGAGCACCTTGGCACCTTACAGCACCATTGGCACTCCTGGCACCGCACCCAGGCACCCAGGCACACCAGGCACACCAGGCACCCTAAACTGTTCATTGTAAATGCTCCGCATTGGCACCTCAGGATGGAATTACCCGGGTGGACGAGGCACCTGGAACGGGATCTTCTACCCCGAACGCGGCAACCGACCGCGAGGCTTCGACGAGCTGACGTTCTACGCGGAACGGTTCAACACCGTCGAGATCAACTCGACGTTCTATGGCCAACCACGAGATAGCGCCAGTCTCGGGTGGGTCAAACGGACTCCTCCCGGCTTCGAGTTTGCCGTCAAGCTGTATCAGAAGTTCACGCACCCGAAGATGGCCCTCGACCAGACTGCCGTGCGCGTCGGCGATATCGACACCTTCAAGCGTGGGATCGAGCCGCTGGCTACCGCCGAGCGGCTGGGACCCTTGCTGGCGCAGTTTCCGGCGAGCTTCAAGAGCACACCGGAAACACGCGAATACCTTGGCTGGTTGCTCGAGACGTTTGCCGACTACGACGTGGCCGTCGAGCTCCGGCATCGCAGTTGGAGCGATGCAGCATCAGCCACCTTCGACCTCCTGCACGAGCATGGCGCGGCCTGGACTCAAATCGACGAGCCCAAGTTCCGCTTTTCAGTGCGTCAGGATTTGATGCCCAACCTGAAGGGTTTTTACTATATGCGGCTTCATGGCCGAAACGCCGAGCAATGGTGGGAGCACGAGAACGCGGAGGATCGCTATAACTACCTGTATTCGGAGGCAGAGCTGAGGCCGATCGCGAAGGCGGTCAAGACCGCCGGTGCGCTCGTCAAGAAACGCTACATCTATCTCAACAACCACTTTGCCGCACAAGCGATTGCCGATGCCGCAGTGCTGCGGCACATGCTCGACGAGCCAATTGCGGAACCGATGCCCGCCGAGCTGGTGAGCCGCTATCCGATGCTCAAGGGCAAGGTCGCTATTTTTCCCCCTTCACGGTTGCTCTAATCAAGCGATCGCCCACCTCGATCTTCAACACCACGTCCATTCCGGTCGTCACTTTGCCGAAGACGGTGTAGCCGCCGTCAAGGCGAGGGACGGGAGCGAGCGTCACGTACCATTGGCTGTCGGCCTTGCTTGCGTCCCCAGCGTGCGCCATTGCGACGGCGCCGCGCACGTGCGTGCGCAACTTGGAGAACTCGGCGACCCCAATCGGCGTGCCGCTCCCTCCGCGGCCCCACGAATCCTTCTTGGCGAAGTCACGCGAAGCGGGATCGCCAACCTGGACCACGAAGTCTTTCACGACGCGATGAAAGCGGTGGCCGTTGTAGAAGCGCTTTCTCACGAGCTCGAGAATGCGTGCAACGGTCTTCGGCGCTTCGTTGGGATAGGTTTCAAACTCGAACGTGCCCTTCTCGGTCTCAATGACGACGACCGGCCCGGCTTCTGAAGAGGGCTTGGCGGTCCCTTGGGCTCTGAGCGCAGGCCCGGCCGCAAGCGCGATAACGCCAGTCAACACGCCAAGTCGCACGAAACGCATGGTTACTCCTTTTCCAAACACGGAAACACGGACGCATGGAACTCGGAAACCCAAAACACGGCGTCGGTTTTCGCCTGTTCGTGACTCCACCACAAAATCAGTCGGAGGAATTATACCTATCAACTCCGGGCCGACTGGCGGACGCCCTGACGCGGACAGTCGTTCGCGACCGCGCACCCTTCGCATCGTGGATGAATCGGCCGACAGATGTTCTGGCCCCACGTCACCAAATACTGATTGAGATACGGCCACCATCTGGCCTCGATCGCTTCGTAGAGCGCGCGCTCGGTTTGCTCGGGATCGGCGGTCCGCACCCAGCCGAAACGGTTGGAGATGCGGTGAACGTGCGTATCGACGCAGATGTTCTGCTGGCTCTGAAAGCCCAGAATCAAGACAAGATTTGCCGTCTTGCGGCCGACACCGGGAAGCGTCACGAGCTCCTCGAGCGTCGCCGGCACGTGGCCGCCAAAGCGATCGACCAGGGCCTGACAGGTCGCTCTGACGAATCGGGCCTTGTTCCGGTAGAAGCCCACCGGGTAGATCAGCTGTTCGATCTGCTTGACGCTGAGCGCGGCCATCGCCTGCGCGGTCCTCGCGACGCGGAAGAGTCGATTCGAAGCCTCGTGCGTGGTGGCATCCTGAGTCCGCGCCGATAGCAACGTCCCAATCAGGATGCGAAACGCGTCTTGGCCATGCTCGCCCGAGATCTTCTCCATCGCGGGACGCTCCATCTCGTCGATTTCACGCGCCAGCGTCTGCATGATTCGCGCGACCTGCGCCGGCGAGGGAGCGGCACGCCGGCGACGCGGCAGTTTCGGCGCGGCCGTCATACCGGTGTCAGCGGAGGTTTTCCGCCAAGAACGGCAAGCACGTTCGAGACGGCAAGATCGGCCATTGCGGTCCTGGTCTCGGTGGTTGCGCTTGCGATGTGCGGGATCAGCATCACGTTTTCGAGCGACAGCAGGTCGGGGTGTACGCGCGGTTCGTCCTCGTACACGTCAAGCGCGGCACCCGTCAGGAGTCGCTCCTTGAGCGCCCACGCCAACGCCGCCTCGTCAACGATCGGGCCGCGCGCGGTGTTGATCAGATACGCCGTCCGCTTCATCTTGGTGAGGGCTTTCTGATCGATCAGATGTCGCGTCTCCGGAGTCAATGGGCAGTGAAGTGACACCACGTCCGAGGTTGCCAGGAGCCGATCGAGCGGCAGGTGTGTAGCACTCGCCAGAGAAAGCGAGCGTCGTTCGCTGTACGCCACGGTCATACCGAACGTCTGAGCCTTGTCAGCCACTGCCCGGCCGATTCGGCCAACGCCGACAAGGCCAAGCTGTTTGCCGCGAAGCTCTGTCCCCAGCATGTGGTCGAGAGCCCATCCTTTCCACCTTCCGGCTCGAAGCTGTCGCTCCGCCTCGCCCAACCGGCGAGTGATTGCAAGAATCAGCGCCCACGTGAAGTCCGCACATGCGTTGGTCAACACATCGGGAGTGTTGGTGACGACGATGCCACGCTCGCGACAGGCATCGAGGTCGATGTTGTTGTACCCGACGGCAATGTTGGCGACGATACGAAGAGCGTCCGCGGCAGCGAGCACTTCCCTGTCGACCTGGTCGGTAAGGAGGCTGATGAGCGCCTGTTTGCCTTCGACGCGTCGCAGGAGATCATCGCGCCCGATCGTCGTAGGCCCGGCGTACATGTCGACGTCGCACTCAGCTTCGAGCTTGGCGAGGACCGATGAGGGGATGCGACGGGTCAGGAGAACGCGTGGGGGCACTTGGGTCTGGGGAGACAACGGTGATACAGAACGATCTTAATCCGCGGAGAGCGTTTTCCGACGTTGAGCGCCTGGCTCTCGAGACGTGCTAACTCCGAAATGGTTCCTGATTCTCTTGAACAGGCGATTTGTCGTTGCTGGCGCAGACGACTCGACCGGCACCTCCCGGTTCGCGGCGTGGAAAAATCGCCTCTCCGCGCCCCACCGTCGATACCGGCGAGCGCTGCGAGGCGGTTTTTTCTGATCCCGTCACGCCGCTCACAGGTCGGCGCCACTCGAGCCGTCTACGCCAGCACCGCCCGAGCGTTGGATTCGAGGACCTTAGCTGAAAGCCCTTCCGCGGTTTCCTGTCTTCCGCGGATGCGCTCGTCGCCGTCACAGGCAACTCCCACGGCGTTTTGCCAATTCAGGTCGACAAGATTCCGCTCGCGCATTCCGCGTCTCAAGTTGTGCCACACTCGAGGATGACCATGACACACCGCGAGTCTTGTTCCCAGAATTCCCGGCTCCCGCGGTCGCGCGCGTCGCCGGAGCAGGCGGCTCGGCTTGGGCTGACCTCTGAGCGGCGTGACACGAGCAGGTAAACGGCCTCGGAGCGTTCGCGGGGCGGCGGCCGTGATTCGCCACTGACGGCCGGTAAACCGGTACGCCCAAACGATTTGGTACGGCGTGCGGATCACTGAAGCCGCCGCCCGGCATCGACAGGACTGACGCGAAGAGGTCGTTTTCCACGCCGCGAAGCGGGAGGCGCAAGACGAGTCGCCTGCTCCGGCGACGCTATCGGTCTGGCGGAGCCATCCAAGACGGGCTTCTGCGTGTTTCGTCAGAGAGCCTTCGGTGGGTAAGTTCCGCGGACGGGAGCCTCAATGCCCGTACGACTGGCAAAACCCACAATGATTGCAGTGAACAGAGGGTTCGATGAGGCACGGCCCACCCTCATCGTCTCCTCGCGGCACCAGGAACTTGCCAAAGCTGGGATGTGCCCGCCACGCGGGCGCTGGGACAGGAGCCGTTCCCTCGGTGGTCGATCGCTCCGGACCTTCACCCAAGTGGCGCGCGATCGCCTCTCGCACTAGCGTCCTGAGCTCATCGTCTGTCATTCGTGGACATCCACCTGATCGACGATGCCGACGATGGCGGCGTCGACTGGAGACAGCTTGCGCCCGAGCGCTTCGCCGGCAGCGCGCCCCTCGAGCACCGCGATCACCAGCTCGCCGCGACCGGCGCCCACGGAATCAATCGCCAGCAGCGTCGAGCCCGCTTTGGCGCCGACCGGCGTTTCAGGCTGAAGGATCAGAAGCTTCGCGCCTTCGAACTGGGGGCGCTTCTGGGTCGAGACGACTTCGCCGACGACTCTGGCGAGGATCATGGCTTCAGCCCGGCCTCGCCTGACCAATGATCGATGATCCCGACAATCCCGGCGTCGGCCGGGACCTCAATCGGGTGGAACGGGAAGCTGGCCTCCTTCCCTCGCACGAAGAACACGTGCTCACCGACGCCAGCGCCCACGGAATCCACGGCAACCAGTGGACGGCCCGCATCGCTGCCATCGAGCGCCACCGGCTGCACGAGCAGCAGCGTCACACCCTCGAGGGTGGGCTCTTTGCGCGTCGCGACGACAGCACCGATCACCCTGGCGATCTGCATGCTGGCTACTCGTTGAGATCCACGGCATCGACAATGCCGACGACCGCGGCATCGACGGGACAATCCTTCATGCCCGAGGCCATGCGAGCGGAGCTGCCGCTGACGATGAGCACCGTTTCGCCCACACCGGCATCAACCGTGTCGACAGCGACGAGGTATCCACCTTCGAGTCGGCTGCGATCGCGTGGGTCGACCGGTCGAGCCAGCAGCAGCTTGTTGCTGACCAGACGCGGATCTTTCCGCGTCGCGACAACGGTGCCCACGATTCTGGCGAGAACCATGGCGCTAGTGTCCAGGCCCAGTGATTCGCAACATAATTCGCGGGCGGCGCATCCCGCCTCGCTGCGTTGCTCGTCGCTCAGATATGCCCAATATCCTCGCTCCTCGCGCCTGGCGATCCGGGCGCGGCGCTCCGCGACCTATGCCGCGAATCACTAGGCCGGGACACTAGCGTGGGCCTTTCACCACGGGCGGCGTGACGCGCCTTAAGCCTTCGCGTTCGCCTTGCCGATCGGCAAAACGTCTTCGAGATTGGCGTGCGGACGTGGAATGACGTGAACCGAAACGAGCTCACCGACCCGTCGCGCAGCGGCCGCTCCGGCATCGGTGGCCGCCTTCACAGCGGCAACGTCGCCTCGAACGATGGCCGTGACATAGCCGGCGCCGATCTTCTCCCACCCGACGAGCGACACCTTGGCGGCCTTGACCATGGCGTCGGCCGCTTCAATCATCGCGACCAGACCTTTGGTCTCGACCATCCCGAGTGCTTCACCCATTCACCGTCTCCTCGCGGCGCTGACGCGCCGCCTGTCATCCGCGGTCTACGGTCCACGGTCCCCGGAAGAATCATTTCAAGTTGCGAACGGCGTCTTCGATGAGGGCCGTCAGTTCGCGGTATGTTAGCCGAATTTCGCCGTCGCCGCTCAGTTGCGCGAGACGGTCAACGCCCGCCACGCGGCGACTGTGCAGGCCGACGGCGTCAGCCACGAGCCGTGCGCCCGCCGGCGCAACCGGCGCTTGCACCACTTGACATTCCATCTGACCCTCGGCGCTCATGACCATCGTGTCATCGGTGCAGACGGGGGCCGGTGATGCAATCCCGTACATCCCGCGAAGTCCCTGAAGCCGTTGGACCTCGTCACGCGAGAGCAGATGCTCGCGACCCAGCATGCGGGTCACCAGACTGATCTTCGCGAAGTGCTCGATCGTTTCCATCCGATGGTAGGCGGTGAAGAGGTCAGGCCCGATGGCCAGCGCCCCGTGATTCGCGAGCAGCAACCCATCGTGCGCCTTGAGGTACTTGCTGCAGGCGGCGGGCAACTCGTCGGTTGACGGTGTGGCGTACTCGGCGATGGGAATGCTGCCGAGGGTCGTCACCACTTCGGCCAACACCGCGCGGTCGAGTGGAATGCCGGCCACCGCAAAGCCCGTGGCCGTCGGGGGATGTGCATGGACCACCGCTCGGGCGTCAGGCCGATCGCGATACACCTGCAGGTGCATCTTGATCTCTGACGAAGGGTCGCGCTCGCCCGCCACCTTCGTGCCCCGGAGATCGGTCACCACCATCATGTCGGGCGTCATGAAGCCCTTCGAGACACTCTTGGGGGTCGTGATGATGCGCCGGTCGTCGAGACGCACGCTGATGTTGCCGTCGTTGGAGGCCACGTAGCCGCGCTCCCACAAACGACGACCCACTTCGACGATATCAGCGCGGACTTGTTCTTCGGTGCGGGTAGACACTCAGCTCTTCTGAAAATACTGCTCGCGGCACTTCTCCGAGCAGAAGTACAGCGTTTCGCGGCCGCGCGCGAGCTCGAGCGCTTTCCCAGGGACGACGTACGTGCCACAGACCGGATCTCGCATCATCTTGACCGCCGCTGGCTGCGTCGGCTGATGTTTCGCTTGTGTGCCGCCGGACACGCCTTGGGCGATTCCACCCAGCAGACGCACCGCAGCGCGCACCAGGAATACGCCGAGAAGAAAGAACAGCAACGTTCGTAACAACACCGTCATCGACTTCCTGAACCTGGTGGTGGCGCCGGATGAGCGCCGCGCAAACCTTCAAGCGCCTTCTTGGCGCGCTCCCCTTCCGGGCTGTCCGGCGCGAGGGCCACCACACGCTCCCAGGCGGCGGCGGCCCCGCTCAGATCCTGCTTGCCAAACGCTTTGACGATCCCGAGATTCAACAACGTCTTGGTGTGCTTCGGGTCAATCGAAAGCGAGTGCTCGAACTGCTTAACCGCACGATCGGCCTGGTTGGTGTAGTAGTACGCCACGCCGAGATCCGTCGAAACATCGGCGTCCGCCGGGTTGATCGTCAGTGCCGACTCGTACCACGCGATCGCGTCCGCATAGCGCTCCGCATCGAAAAATGTATTCCCCAACTGTATACGCGGCTCCGGATCTTTGGGGTTGTTTTCCGCCGTGACGGTCAATGACTGAACCCGCCCCTGGTCGAGCGAGGCGCGCGGCGCATCAGCGCTCGCCTGCTCGGCTGGCGGAGCCGATTGCTGAGTCGCCGGCGCGGCGGCGGATCGAAGCGCCGTGACACCCTGCTGGCTGCCAATGATCCAGCCCACAATCAAGCCGAACAGGCTGCCGGCGATGGCGAACACAATGGACTCTGCCTTCATGCCGTGGCTTTTCCGTCCTCAGAATATCAATGTCCGTCGAAGCCAGTCCATCAGCGTGCGAGCCAGGTCTGGGTCGGCGGTCAGGAGCGTGGTTCCATGCGCGCGAATGCTGCTCAAGTACTGCTCGCGTGACCCACCGCCCGCGATTAACTCCTTGAGTGTTCGCAGGGCGTATGGATCTTCGCTGCTCGCTGCCAACCAGACAGGCCTCGCGCCCAAACGCTTCATTGTCGCGGCGTCCAGTCGAACGCCTCGATAATCAAGCGAGGGCGACAAGAGCGCAACCGCGCGAACGGTGGCCCTGCTCGTGGCGGCGATGGCCGCCAGGTTGGCGCCGAGCGACGCGCCGACGACAGCCACGGCCCCTGGCCGCACGTTTGGACGTGTCGCCAGCCAGTCGATGGCAGCACCGACATCCCCGGCCATGGGACCCAGCGCACCCGCTGAGCCCGCAGAGCTGCCGTGACCGCGGAGATCAAGGGCGAGGACCGTCGCGCCCGCTTCTTGTAAGCGCTCGGCCAACAGTGCCCACTCGTCCTTGGAACGACCGAGCATGTGGACCAAGACGATGCCCGGCGCTGGCCGGAGGTTCGACTCGTACAACATACCGGCCAGCGTGGTCCCGTCGGGGGCTGTGAAGCCAACCGGACGTCCTGCGGCCAGGAGCGGCGCTTCCATTGCCAGCACCGTCAGAACGAACATCGCGAGCACGGGCGCAACGAACTCGCCTCTCGATGTCACGTCGACTCCGGCGTCAACGCCTGCAGGTAGTCGCGCACCGCCTGGCGCAACCCCACGAAGAGACTTCGACTGATCAACGCATGACCGATTGACACTTCATCGAGATGAGGCAGCGACCGGAAGATCGTCAGATTCTGCAGGTCCAGATCGTGGCCCGCGTTGACTCCAAGCCCCAGCTGGTGCGCGCATTCCGCGGCGGCCACGTATTGTTCATAGCTCTCGGCGGCGGCCTTGGGCCCACGCTCGAAGGCACGCGCGAATGGCTCGGTATACAGCTCGACCCGTTGGGCGCCCACATGACGGGCCCATTGAATGGCGTCCGGACGAGGATCGACGAAAAGACTGACGCGAATGCCGGCGCTCGCCAGCAAGGCAATCGTGCGTTCGAGCGGGGCCCGAGGTGTCTCTGCCGGCCATCCCGCTTGACTCGTGATCTCACCCGGCATGACTGGCACGAGCGTGCATTGATCGGGACGAACCGCCCGTACGAGATCGACCAGGTCCGGCCGTGGGTCGCCTTCGATGTTGTATTCCACCCGTCCGCGCAGAGGACCCAATTCGTCCGCAATCTCCTGTACGTCGGCAACCGTGATGTGGCGTGCGTCGGCTCGTGGATGAACGGTGATACCCGGGGCGCCCGCATCGATGCACACGCGCACCGCGTCCAATACCGACGGCACACGTCCCCCGCGGGAATTGCGGACGGTCGCGATCTTATTGACGTTGACCGAGAGCTTGACCATCGCTCAGGTCCCCAAATGTCCCTTCACGGTTTCGGCCAGATCGTTCGCCCACTGGCGGATTGCACGGTCGTCCTTCCCCTCGAGCATGATGCGCAAGAGCGGCTCGGTCCCGGAGTACCGAATCAGGAGCCGACCCTGCCCCTCGAGTCGTTGCTCCACGTCGCGAATGGTTGCGGCGATGGCTGGAATGGTCATGTAGTCGGTCCGTTCCCTCACACGAACGTTGAGGAGGACCTGTGGATATGTGACGAGCGCACTTGCCAGCTCGTCCAGCTCGCGGCCGGTTGCAGCCATGATGCGCAGGACCTGAAGGGCTGTGCCGATGCCATCCCCCGTCAACAGGTGCTCAGCGAAGATGACGTGGCCCGACTGCTCGCCTCCCAGCGTGAGCCGGCGGCGCGCCATCTCCTCCATCACGAATTTATCGCCCACCGGCGTGCGCAGCAGCGCGATTCCGCGGTCTCGCAGCGCGAGCTCGAGGCCGATGTTGCTCATGACCGTCGCCACCACCGCCGCGCCCGGAAGCCGTCCTTCTCGCATCAAGTAGTCAGCGGCAATCAGCAACACGGCGTCCCCATCGACGGCGGCGCCCCGACGGTCCACGAACAGCGCGCGATCGCCGTCACCGTCGAAGGCCACGCCTAGTCGAGCTGACCGTTCCACCACCAGGCGTTGCAACCCCGCAAGATGCGTGGATCCGGAATCAAGATTGATATTTCGCCCATTCGGCGTCGCGCCAATGACGATCACCTCGAATCCCAGACTCTTGAACAGCGCCGGTGCGATGCCGGACGTGGCGCCGTTCGCGCAGTCGATCGCAATCCGACGACCCTCGAGAGATCCCGCATGCGACAGAATCTTTCGCAGGTGCTCGACGTACTCATCAACCAGATGCGGCTGGTGCAGCGGCTGGCGAGCTGCTTCCGCAACGACCATCCCGGGATCGGCGACCAGGGTCTCGATGCGAGTCTCAACCGCGGCCTCCAGCTTCTCGCCGCGTCCGGAGAAGATCTTGATGCCGTTATCTTCGAAGGAATTATGAGACGCGGAGATGACAATACCCGCGTCGAACGCATCGGTTCGGGTCAGATATGCCACTCCTGGAGTTGGCAGGATGCCGGCACTGACGACCACCGCATCCTCGGAGCAGATCCCTCGAGTGAGCTCGCGCTCAATCCACTCTCCAGACTCGCGCGTGTCGCGTCCGAGCAGCACGCGCACGGCGCGGCCCTGATGCGACCCGGCCAGGGTGCGGGCGAGCGCCGCTCCCACACGGGCCACCGTCGTGGGATCGAGTGGTGGATCGCCGGCCTTGCCGCGAATACCGTCTGTTCCGAATAGCCTCACGTTACGCCTCGACGTCCGACAGATGTTATGGCTTTGCGATTCGAAGGCGTACCGTTGCAGGAGCGACACCCTCGATGGTCAGCCCCGGGTCCGCACGCACGCGCACCTCGGCGATGTGTTCACCGATAGCAAGCTCGCGGGCGTCCACCTGGACCTCGACCGATCGAATCGTCAGCCCAGCCACGGCAGATTCAGTGCCTCTCACCGTCACTACCACCGTCGAGGGTGCGACGCGACCGCGTAACCCGCCGCCCAGATTTCTCACCTGCACGGGCACGCCTTTCAAGAGCCGTGATGAGGCGCCGGGGACAATTTGGACCGTGACATCGGCGGTTTGTGGCGTTCGCAACCGAACGGCTGGGTCTGCGACGCCGATGGTCACGACTTCGCGCACGGGACGTGTGGCGTCGGCCACGGAGACAGGCTCGGTCATCGCTCCGTCCAGACCACGCAGCGAATTCTCCGGACCGATCACCTCCACGGTCGCCGGGTCCACATCGATCGAACCGACCTCGTACCCAGGGGCCGGAGTCCCTTCGATCGATGGTCGAATCTTCACGACCCGGACAATCGAGTTCTCGAAGGCGATCGGCAGCGTCGCCGGAGCGACTTGGACAACGTCGATGCCGTAGGGCACGTGGATCTCGCTCGAGGTCAGGTGGAACAGCCGGCGACCGGGTCGCGCATTTCGCAAGTCGATCACAGCGGCCATATCGCCTGGAGACAGCCGTCCCAGCACACCAGACCCCCCTCGAACGCGTACGTCCACGTCGTCGGGCGGATTGCCGACGATCTCGAGACCCTGCGGCAGGTTCTGGAACTCGATGGGCATGCGCACGCTGCGCTCGACTACCCGATCGCCTGCCACGACCAGCCACAGGAGTGCGGCGATGCAGATCGACAGAAACTTGAGGCCGATGTTGCGAAAAGGAGAGAGCGCCATCAGCTGAGCGGCGACTGCGCCGCCTCCTGTGGCCGGGCGAACGGGCGGCGCTTGAGGATCAGGCTGGCCAGCCGCTGGCGAAGGAGATCGGGCCCCACATTGCGTTCGATGTCTCCGTTCATCACCAGTGAGATCACGCCGGATTCCTCGGACACGACAATCGCGATGGCATCGTTCTCTTCGGTCACCCCGATGGCGGCGCGATGGCGCGACCCCAGCTCGCGACTCAGGCGTGGGTTGACCGTCAGTGGCAGAAAGCATGCGGCAGCAGCCACCCGGTCACCCTGAACGATGACGGCACCGTCGTGCAACGGCGACGTCGATTGAAAAATGCTGACCAGCAGGTCGTAGGTCAGGCGAGCATCGAGCGGAATGCCGCTCTCGATGTAGTTGCGCAGACCAATCGAGCGCTCGATCACGATGAGCGCCCCGGTTCGCCTGGCGGACAGCGTCGTCGCCGCCGTGACCAGTTCCTGCACGGTGTCATCGTCGCTGACCGGCCGGTCGAAGCGACGAAACAGCCGGAAGAACGGCGCCCGCCCGATGTGCACGAGCGCGCGCCGGATGTCACCCTGCATCAAGACAATCGCGGCAAAGACGACGTAGCCGACCACGTTTCGAATCAGCCAGTTGAGCGTTTCGAGCTGAGCGCCGCGTGAGACGTAGAACAGGCCGACCAGGAGTGCGATGCCGATAGCCATCTGGACGGCGTGAGTACCACGAATCAGCTTCAAGACCTCGTAGACGATGACCGACACAATCATGATGTCGATCACGTCCCAGAACGTGACGGGAGGTCGCTGGAAGAGCTCGGAAAGCCAGGTCATTTCACGGCTGCCAGCTGCTGCTCGGCACTCCCGCGGATCGCGTCGGCGACGCGCACCACGTCGACTATCTCCGGCACGCGGTGCACGCGTACGATGTGAGCGCCTGCGAGGACCGCGGCCGTCACGGCGGCGGCGGTCGCCCAGTCTCGTTCGCCGGTCGGACGATCACCGGTGGCGACCGTCAGGAAAGACTTTCGGGACGGCCCGATCAAAACCGGTCGACCAAGAGCCGCAAAACGTTCCGTGAAGGCCAGCGCCGCCAGGCTGTGATTGGCGTGCTTGGCGAATCCCAGCCCGGGATCCACGATCAAGCGCTCGAGCGCAATACCGCAACCCACGGCGCGCTCGACGCTGCGCTGCAGTTCGCGCGTCACCTCGGTCGTCACGTCGCTATAGCGCGCCTCGTCATACATGTCGCGCGACCGCCCCCGCGAGTGCATCAGCACCAGTGCGGCGCCGCGTGCGGCAACAATGCGTCCCAGGCCCGGATCATATCCCAGCCCGCTGATGTCGTTGACGATCGCGACGCCTTCGTCGATCGCTCGTCGTGCAGTGTCGGCACGATAGGTATCGATCGACAGCGGCACCCGCACACGGCCCGCGAGTTCCTTGAGCACGGGGCGCAGCCGTCGCCATTCTTCGGCCGCATCGACGGCAACGGCGGAAGGCCGCGTGGATTCGGCGCCGATATCCACGATGTCCGCGCCGCACGCTTCCATCGTGTGCACCAGGTCGATGGCGTGCTTCGGATCAAGGGCGAGCCCACCGTCGGAGAATGAGTCGGGGGTCACGTTGACGATGCCCATCACGAACGTGCGGGACCCCAGCGCGAGAGAACCGCGCCCTGGAAGGGGAATCGTGAAGCGTGGACGAGGTGCGATCATTCGGTCTCCGGTTGCCAGTCTCCGGCTTCCGGTAAGAACTTACCGGGGACCGGCGACCGGGGACCGGAAACCAACTACTCCTGAGTGAGCGGCTTCGAGATCCCAGGCACGAGCGGCGGGCGTTCCTTGGTGTCCCGGGCGCGATCGCGGGCCGTCTCGTCCGGAGGCCGGGATGGCTCGACCACCAAAGGATCTTCGAGCTTCTCGCCGCGAGCCAGCTTGCGCACCTGTTCCGCGTCGAGCACTTCGCGCGCGAGGAGCGCGTCGGCAATATTGAGCAAGGCCTTCTTGTTGCTCTGAAGCAGCTCGGTGGCGCGGCTGTAGGAATCCGTCACGAAGCGCTTCACCTCGGCGTCGATCTTGAGCGCGGTGTCCTCGCTGTAGTCCTGGTGCTGGGCAATCTCGCGGCCAAGGAAGATCTGTTCTTCCTTCTTGCCAAACGTCAACGGCCCCATCGCATCGCTCATCCCCCACTCGCACACCATGCGTCGGGCAAGCTCGGTCGCTCGTTCGAGATCGTTGCCGGCACCCGTTGTCACGTCGCCAGTCGTCAGCTCTTCAGCGATGCGACCACCCATCAGGATGGCGATGGTGTCGTTGAGGTAATTGCGTGAGTAGCTGTGCTTCTCGTCCTCGGGCAGCTGCTGCGTCAGGCCAAGCGCCATACCGCGAGGAATGATCGTGACCTTGTGAATGGGATCGGCATGCGGCAGGAGCACTGCGAGGAGCGCGTGGCCGGCTTCGTGGATGGCCGTGACTCGCTTTTCTTCTTCGGTCACGATCATGGACTTTCGCTCGACGCCCATCAGGACCTTGTCCTTGGCGTATTCGAAGTCCGACATCCGCACGACCTTTTGATTGAAGCGCGCGGCGTTCAGCGCGGCTTCGTTCACGAGGTTGGCGAGATCGGCCCCCGAGAACCCGGCGGTGCCGCGCGCGAGCACCCGGATGTCCACGTCGTCTGCCAGCGGAATCTTGCGAGTGTGAACCGCGAGAATGCCTTCGCGACCTTTGACGTCTGGGCGGTTGACAATGACGCGCCGATCGAAGCGACCAGGCCGCAGCAGGGCGGGATCCAGGACGTCGGGGCGGTTGGTGGCCGCCATGAGGATGACGCCCTCGTTCGACTCGAAGCCATCCATCTCGACCAGTAACTGGTTGAGGGTTTGCTCGCGCTCGTCGTGACCGCCGCCAAGACCCGCGCCGCGGTGACGACCGACGGCGTCGATCTCGTCGATGAAGATGATGCAAGGGGCGTTCTTCTTGCCCTGCTCGAAGAGGTCGCGCACGCGGGAGGCCCCGACACCGACGAACATCTCGACGAAGTCCGAGCCGCTAATCGAAAAGAATGGAACGTTGGCTTCGCCGGCGACGGCGCGCGCCAGGAGCGTTTTGCCGGTTCCCGGCGGACCCATGAGCAATACGCCCTTGGGGATCCGTCCACCCAGCTTTTGAAACTTCTGCGGCTCCTTCAGGAAGTCGATGATCTCCTGTAGCTCCTCCTTCGCCTCATCGACGCCAGCCACGTCACGGAACGTGACCTTTTTCTGTGCCGACGAGGAGAGCTTGGCCTTGCTCTTTCCAAACGACAGCGCCTTGTTTCCGCCGCTCTGAACCTGCCGCATGAAGAAGACCCAGAACCCAATCATCAGGAGAATGGGCGCCCAGTACGACAGCACGGTCACCCATGGCGAACCGCTTTCCTTCTTGGCATCGACGATGACGTTGCGCTCGATCAGCTTGTTGGCGAGACCTTCGTATTGCGGCGGGGCGATTGTCCGAAAGCTCTCATTGGACTTGGTGATGCCGCTGATTTCGTTGCCCGTAATCTCGACGCGCGCCACCTGCCCCGAGTCGACCCATGCGACGAATTCGCTGAAGCTGGCTGACGTTTCGTTCCGCTGAAACTTGGCGGAGAAGTTCCAGACCAGTACCCCGATGGCCACGAGAACCATCCAGAATACGAGGCTTCTCAGGGTGGAATTCAACTTGCCCTCCCGGCGGGTGCTATTGCCGCTTTGGCCGCCCCAAAAGCCGCGCTAGCGTCCCAGGCGCTGACGGCGCCGTACCTTCAAGATTATCACGGCCGTTGTTTCGTCCGTGACGCGAAACTCCTCGCTCACCACGTGCCCGGCCACCCACACGATTCTGCCGCGATCATCGGTCACGACCGGCACGCGATCGCGTTCGTCCCGGCCTACTTTTCGGTCGACAAAGACATCCTGAAGCTTCTTTCGTCCGTTGAGCCCCAGCGGTCGAATCCGGTCTCCAGGTTCACGACTTCGCACGACGAGCCGCGGACTCAAACCCTTGGCATCGACGGCGACGGTATCAACCGAATCGGTGATGAGCCTTTCGGACTGGTATGCCCGTGGCCCTTCAGCTTCGACCACCCACGTGAGATCTGGAGCATGGACGGCGCCTGGAACCGAGAGATTAAACCGAAAAGGTCGAGGCGGCTCGGTCGACCCGCTATGTACTAAGACCACGGAACCGGCAGAATGTTCCGCTCGCACACCCAAGATCTCGGCGGCGGCCGCTTCGCCCGTGAGGACCGCCAGCACCGCCGCGACCTGATCGGCATCGGGGAGGTGGCTGCCAGCCGCGAGCGCCAAGGCATCTTGCACAACTCGTCTCGCAATTGCACTTGGAAGTGCACGAACGGCTGAGGCATCCAGGCGAACGGTGCCGCCGCCCTCAATCCGTAGCGCCGTGACCATTGCGGCAGCCGCTGTGCGGGCCAGGAGATGCTCGTCCGCGCGCGCGTGCTCGGCGAGACGAGCCAACGCCCGGCGAACCGAAGGATTGAAGTGCCGTTCCAGCAACGGCAGGACCTCGTGGCGCAGCCGATTACGCGGATTGGCCAGATCGAGATTGGTGCTGTCATCGCGCCAGGTTACATTGCGACGAGTGAGCTCCTCGCGCAAACTGCGTCGCGAGCACTCGAGCAGCGGCCGGACCAGACGCCCGCGCGACGGCGCGATGCCCGA
The DNA here is from genome assembly GCA_963802675.1 of uncultured Acidobacteriota bacterium. Taxonomy (GTDB): domain Bacteria; phylum Acidobacteriota; class Vicinamibacteria; order Vicinamibacterales; family UBA2999; genus JACCSI01. Next base: position 37,816 of record CAWDJL010000006.1, on the reverse strand, counting down.
CAGTCCTCGAAGACCAGTGCCGCGCATCATGCGAAAGAGCACCGTCTCAGCCTGGTCATCTTCCGTGTGAGCGGTCGCCACACGATCCGCCGATCGCGCCGTAACGACGCGTCGAAAAAATTCCTGCCGCGCGCGACGGCCCCCGACTTCGAGGGAGACGTGATCGCGTCGTGCCAAGGCTGGCACGTCGACGTGCGCGACCTCCAGCGGCACCTCGAGCCGAGCGGCCAGTGCTTCGCAAAACTGCTGGTCCGCATCGGCCTCCTCGCCACGAATGCCGTGATGCAGGTGAGCCATCGCGACCAGCGTCAGGTCGCCTCGCTCGTGCAACTCGCGTAAGAGGACCGCGAGCGCCACCGAATCGGAGCCTCCAGACACCGCCGCAATCAAACGGGTCGCCGGTTGCCACAAGGCGTGGCGACGAGCAAACCGGGACACGCGTGTCACGAGATCCAACTTTGAACTTGTAACTTTTGTGCCGTGGTGCCGGAGGGCGGACTCGAACCGCCGACCTGGCGCTTATGAGACGCCCGCTCTAACCGGCTGAGCTACTCCGGCTTGCTTCAGACCCCTCTCCGCGCCGGTCGCAGGGTCCGAACTCTTGATTGTATACGCTCGAGGTGCCGGAAGTGCCTACCGTGCCTTCGGTGCCTGGCGTGCTAGTGCCAGGCTGCTTGCGTGCCGAGGGTGCCTTGGTGCTCCGAGGCACTCTTCGCTCCGAGGCATTTTCGTTCCGAGGCAATTTTCGTTCCGGGGCACCTTTTGCCCCATGCACCCTGGCACTTGCACCCAGGCACCAAGGCACTTCAGGCACCTTGCGAAGCGCCCTCGATGAGAGCAGCAGCCAGCAGCGGAAGCATCAACTCGTGGTGGCCGGTGATCGCGTAGCCATGCCCAATCCGCGCGGTCGGCCGCGTCACCACATTCGTGATCGGTCGATAGTGTCGCAGGAAGTCGATGTTCACGGTCGTCAGCCCGCTCAGCGACACGCCTTGATTGCGTGCGAGCGCAATCGCCTTGAGAAAGACTTCGGGAAGCACGACGGCCGATCCGCAGTTGATGTAGACACCCCCAGCCAGACGCGACACAGCGGATGTGAAGTACTTGAAGTCCCGGAGACTTCCCTCACCAAGCGCTGCGCCTGATGCCAGCGGGTGCATGTGAATGATATCGGTGCCGATCGCGACATGGACCGTGAGAGGAATCTCGAGTCTCCACGCCGTGGCGGCAACGCTGTATCGCGCATGACGCGCGTTGCGCTGCGCGAGATGGCGCGCAACCGATTGGCCCAGGCCAAGACCGTCACGCACGCCCTGGTTGATCGCCTCATTCAGCTCGGTGCCGGTTTCTTCGGCCATGCCGAACAACCCGGGTCCCAGCGCCGTGTCGACGTCTTCGGACGTCGCTCCCGAGAGCGCGATTTCGAAATCGTGAATGATGCCGGCGCCGTTGGTCGCGACGGCCGAGACAAAGCCGCGCTCCATCAAGTCGATCAAGATCGGCGAGAGCCCGGTCTTGAGGACATGCGCACCGATTCCCCAGATGATGGGTGTGTCGGCCCGACGCGCCGCGAGTATCGCGGCGACGACCGACTTGAAGTCGCTCGCCGCAAGCATGGACGGCAGCGAGTCGAGCAGCCCGGGTACTCCGGCACCTTCGTGATAGGGCGACGCGAACGCGTCCACGTGTGCCTTGCTCTTGCGCGATTCCAGCGGATACGTGCGGACGTCGCTCAGGTCGAATTCTTGGTAGGGGATTTTCATAGGGTGCCTGGGGTGCCTAGCGTGCCTGGGTGCCTGAAGTGGTGGTGCATGGGTGCATAAAGGTGCTGGGGTGCTTAGGGTGCTTGGTGCTTAGGGTGCTTGGTGCATAGGGTGGTGCGTGCATTGGGTGCTGCGTGCATGGGGTGCTCGTGCATGGGGTGCTAGCGCACCTAAGGCACCCTTCGCACATTTCGCACCTTAGGCACCCGCACCCAGGCACCCCGGCACCTCAGGCACCTCAGGCACTCTAGATAATTAGCATCGCATCGCCGTAACTATAGAACCGATAGCCCTCCTGAACGGCGTGGCGATACGCGTGCAGCACCTGGGCAGGACCCGCAAACGCGCTGACGAGAAGCAAAAGGGACGACTGTGGGAGGTGGAAGTTGGTGATTAGCGCCGAGACCACTCGGAATCGATGACCAGGTCGGATGAACAGGTCGGTGGAGCCTGTGGCCCACTGGACATTCCCCCGGTCATCGACGGGCAACGACTCCAGCGTCCGCGTCGTGGTTGTGCCAACCGCGACGACACGCCCGTTCCGTTCACGAGTGCGATTGATGGCCGCGGCCGCGGCTTCTGACACATCGTAGCGCTCGGCATCCATGCGATGGTCCTCGACCCTCGACACTCGAATCGGCTGAAACGTCCCGTAGCCGACATGCAGCGTGATAGCCGTCCGCTCGACGCCGCGCGCATCGAGTGCGGCCAGAATGGCAGGCGTGAAGTGCAAGCCGGCGGTCGGCGCGGCCACCGATCCTCGCGCGGCGGCAAAGACAGTTTGGTAGCGCTCGCGATCCGCCGCGAAGTCGAGTCGCCTGATGTACGGAGGGAGCGGTACGCGACCAATCGCGTCGACAGCTGCCGTCAGGCTCGGGCCATCGGTTTCGAAACGGAGCGTCCGTCGTCCGTAAAACCTTCGATTGAGAACCTCGGCCCGAATTACGTGATCGCCGCCGCTGAACTCGAGTCGCGAGCCCTCCTTCAAGCGCTGCCCAGGGTGCACCAGTGCCTCCCACACTTCGGTGGTCGCGTCGCTCGCCGCTTCCTCGACGCGCCGGAGCAGCAGGCATTCGGCGGCGCCACCGCCGGGCAGGCGGCGGCCCAGCAAACGAGCGGCAAAAACCTTGGTATCGTTGACCACCAGAAGATCACCGGGATTGAGGAGGGTCGGCAGATCCAGAAAACGGCGATCGCCAAGCGCACCGGATGACCGATCGAGCGTCAGCAGTCGTGATTGTCCTCGCTCGGCAGGCGGTTCCTGCGCGATGAGCTCGGCTGGCAAGTCGAAGTCGAAGTCCGCGAGGTACATGAAAAGAGGCTCAGGTGCCCAACACACCTGAGCCTTACCTTACCCCCCAGCCTCAAGAATTCGATCGCGTCAGTGCGTGCCCGGACGAACGCCGGTGCGGCGAATGCGCCAGTCGTCGGCAACGAGTGACCAGAGCACCTGGTCGTGGTAGTCGCCATTCCGCAGAAATGACCGTCGCAGGAGGCCTTCCTGAACGGCTCCCAGCTTCGAGAGGGCGCCGTTGCCCCGTCCGTTAGCGACGGATGCACGCGCTTCGAGACGGTGCACACCGACCGAGTCGAACACGAAGTCGACGATGAGGCCCGCGCCCTCGACAAAGACGCCTGTCCCCCAGAATTCGGACGCCATCACGAAGCCCCACTCGCCAATGTCAAAGGCCATATCGAGCGCGCGAACCTGGAACAACCCAACCGCGGTTGACATTCCTCTCGGGACGATGCCGAAACACATGTACTGACCGTCGATTCGCTGGCGGATGGTCCATTCGATGAATCGCTCGAAACCTTCGACTGTCGTCGGCGGCGGCGAGATAAAGCGGGCGACTTCTTCGGACGAGACCATCGCAAACAACGACGCCGCGTCATCGACGCGAAGCTCGCGCAGGGTGACGTGAGGGCCGGCCAACACGGGGAGTCGACGCCGCCAATCGGTCTCTCGTGCGAACGACCGGTGCGATCGAACCAGCGGCGACGGGCCGCCTGGTGGCACCAGTGACTTGAATTCGGGTCGGAACGGCATCTTCTCCATTTCAGCGGCTCCTAAGATCAGTGCACGAGGACCTTCACACCCCAAACCGCTTTGGTTTGGCGCCAATCCGAATCGAGAATCGACCATAGCGTCTGGTCGACATATTCACCGTGGCACAAGAAGGAGCGCCGAAGCACCGCTTCCTGGACCGCGCCAATCTTGCGGAGAGCGCCATTGCCGCGGCCGTTGACAACCGCTGCGCGCGCTTCGAGTCGATGGACGCCCACCGTGTCGAAGGCAAAGTCGGCAGCGAGGCGAGCGCCGTCCTCGAACATTCCCGTGCCCCACGCGGCGGACCCGAGAGCAAAGCCCCATTCGGCAGTCGCAAAGCCGGGTTCGAGCTGGCGAATCTGGAACAGGCCGACTGGGGTCGACTCACCGTGCGGCACCACCACGAAGCACACATATGTGCCGCGCTCCCGTTCACGCTGAGCCCACTCGATGAAGCGCAAGAAGCTGTCGGTGGACGTTGGAGCAGGCGAAATGAAGCGAGCCACGGCTTCCGACGTGAGGACGCCAATCAGTGCCTCGGCGTCGTCCATCCGCACCTCACGCAGCGTCACAAGACGGCCTGAGAGCGTGGGCACGGAAAGCCGCCAATCGACTGTTGTCGTTGTCGTCGTCGCGGATGGTTGTTCCATCGCCACGGGTGTGCCGCCGCCAAACTCCTGCTGAAGTGACATCCTGTTCATGGCTACTTCAAACTCCAGAGAATGCTTTCACCCCACACCACGTTCTCGCCCCAGACGATGTTCTCGCCCCAGACGATGTTCTCGCCCCAGACCACGTTCTCGCCCCAGACCACGTTCTCGCCCCACACCACGTTCTCGCCCCACACCACGTTCTCGCCCCACACCACGTTCTCACCCCACACCACGTTCTCGCCCCACACCACGTTCTCGCCCCACACCACGTTCTCGCCCCACACCACGTTCTGAACCCAGGGTCCTGCCTTGTAGAACACGACGTCGCCAATCACGATGGCGTCGCCCCAAACAATGTTGGAGACCCAGGCGTACTGCTCGTCGCCGATGTTGCTCGTGCACTCGCTGCCCGGCATGCTGCATGGCACGAGCTCCGTCCAGGCAGTCGACAGATCCGCGTGATTGAGATCAACGTTGCTCGCGAGTTGCAGCGCGCCGTCGGCATTGACTCCACCAGTGCCCTGGGTCAGCACGTCGTACGGACTGCCCTGGTCATCAGTGAGCTGAATCGCCGAAAACTGGAGGATCGCCTTGGCCAGGTTCGGCGTGAGTCGCGAGCCGTTTTCGAGTGCGGCCTGCTGCATCATGGCGACGACGCCCGACGTCACGCCAGCGGCCATGCTGGTACCGCTCAGCCGAAGGAACGATTTGCCGGAGTCGCCCGTGTGCTGGAGATTCGGATAAGTCTGAACCAGCGCGCTGCCGGGGGCTGCCTCGGAGACGAGCGCGTGGCCAGGAGCAACGACATCTGGCTTGGCATAGCCGTCGTACCAGCTCGGGCCCCGCGAGCTATACGCGGTGACGCGATCGTCGTGTCGCGACACCGTGTTCTGATGGTTGAAAGCACCCACGGTGATGGCTGACGGCGCGTTGGCAGGCGAGCTGGTCCCGGCATAGCCGACGAGACCGGTCACTGGATGGCTGCCGAAGTTGCCGGCCGAGGTGACGACAAGAATGCCGCGGGCCGCGGCCGCTTCGACCGCGAGGACGAGGGGATCGGTCTCCGCGGGTTCGAAGATGGGGTGTCCCAACGAGAGATTGATGACGTCGATGCCCAGCGAGTCGTCGCCGGCGTGAGCGGTCGCGAAGTCGATGGCACGGATGACATCACTTGTGTTGCCTCGCCCGGTGCCATCGAGCACCTTGAGAACGACGAATTCAACGCCGGGAGCGACACCTTCGAACTCGGAGTCGTAAACGTTCTGCTGGCCGCCAATCAACCCGGCGACATGTGTGCCGTGACCGTAATCGTCGAACGGGTATCGCCGTACTGCCCGGCCACCCGTGAAGTCGTAGAAAGCCTTGATCCGGTACGCAAACGCCCTCGACGGGTGCAGGCCCGAATCGATGAGCGCCACCGTGATGCCGCGGCCCCTATCGCGATTCGGAGCTAGACCGAGCGTTCCGAGAACCGTGTTGACATCGGGTTCCAGTGACCGCTGGCGACGTCGCTGCCAGAGGGGCTTGGCTGTCGGCCAGACATAGGAATCGAGCGAGACACTGGCCACAGCGGTGCTCGTCGACCAGCGCTCGACGTCCTGCGAAGTCAGTTCGACACTGACTGCGTCGATCGACGGGTGCTCGCTGCCAATCACGGCGCCTTGCGCGGCGAGCTGCTGTTTCAGCCACTCGGTGTAACCCGCGCGGGCGCGAACGATGACGCGGTGTGTGGCGGCGCCCTGCGTTTCGTCGAGGGCCGTCTGAAGGGCCTTGTCCAGCTTGCCGCGGCCCTGGGCGGAGGCGGCCGCGGCGTTGCCAGACACGACGACGAACACGAAGGCGGCGAGAAGGTACGAATAGCGAGCGGGAGTCACGCTCCACGGCAGAGCAAGCTCATAGCCAAGCCCTGCCGTTGCGTCTATTGAACTGATAACTTATGTATTTTCAATAGCTTGTGGCGAAGACAGATCGTAGCGCTGAGCATGGCCTTAAATTGTTGGTTGTGCAAATAGAGAACAGTTGATCCAAAAGATGGTCGCGATAATTCTGTAACTCGCTCATTACATTAGTGTTTGCGACACTGTTCAATCCTGACACATCTGTTACAGATCGGACCACTGACGGTCGAGCGTTGTAAGTGTCATCTTTTCAGTGTTTTACAAGCGCAACAGTAGCGACACTGTCGCCGCTTAGCGCAGATCTTTGCACATGGCCGGTCTGCGGCCGGACGGCCGCTTCGCGGAGGGCCGCTCACTGCGTTCGCGGAAGGCCGGCCTTCGGCCGGAGAGGCCGCTTCGCGGACGGCGGCCGTTGGCCGGAGAGCTGGTCGCATTCGCTCGCAGAGTTCTGCGGGGTGTCCGCGCGCCGCTGAGCACCGAAGCCCGTCCGCTCCAAGGGCGGCCTTCCGCGAAGCGGCCGCCCGGCCGAAGGCCGGCCCTCCGCCCGAAGGGCGGTTGACCGCGAAGAATGTGAAATAAATAGCGCCGTCCAGTCGTACTCGTCTACAAGGAGGCGAGCATGTCACTGGGACGCCCGAAAGTTGCGCTGATTCTGACGGACGACGAACGCGTGCGACTCGACTCGGTGGCCCATCGGTCTCGCACGGCGCCGCACCTGGCACGGCGCGCGCGGATCATTCTCGCGTGCGCCGAGGGCCTGAACAGCACGGTCGTGGCGAAACGGCTGCGCATGTCACAGACGACCGTGTGCAAATGGCGCGGCCGGTTCGTGCGCGAGCGCGTGGACGGGCTGTCCGACGAGCCTCGCCCGGGGACGCCGCGTCAGATTAGCGATCAGCAGATCGAGCAGGTGATCGTGCGGACGCTGGAGGCGACGCCGCGCGGCGAGACGCACTGGAGCAGCCGCGGCATAGCGAAAGCGAGCGGGTTGGGGCGCACGACAATTCAGCAGATCTGGCGCGCTTTTGGTCTGCAGCCTCATCGCAGCGAGACGTTCAAGCGGTCGACCGATCCGTTGCTCATCGACAAAGTGCGCGACATCGTTGGCCTCTACATGCATCCGCCGACGCATGCCGTCGTGTTCTGCGTCGACGAGAAATCCCAGATTCAAGCGTTGAATCGCACGCAACCCGTGTTGCCGATGCGTCCGGGGCAGGTCGAGCGGCGCACGCACGACTAGCGGCGGAATGGCACGACCACGCTGTTTGCGGCGCTCAACGTGAAGACCAATGAGCTGGTCACGCAGTTTCATCAACGGCATCGCGCGATCGAGTTCCGGCAGTTCCTCGACGCGGTCGATGCCGCCGTGCCTCGCCATCTGGACGTGCACCTGATCATGGACAACTACGGGACCCATAAGACGCCCTTGATCCGGCACTGGTTCGCCAAGCGCTCGCGCTTTCACGTCCACTTCACGCCGACCTACGGGTCGTGGCTGAACCTCGTCGAACGCTGGTTCGCCGAGCTCACGAACAAACAATTGCGTCGCGGCGTCCACCACAGCGTCGCTCAACTCAAGCGGCGATTCGGGAGTTCATCGCCGCGCATCATGCCAAGGCGACGCCATTCGCGTGGACCAAGAGCGCCGACGAGATACTCGCCAGCATCGCGCGCTTCGCTCAACGAACACTCGACTTTCAGGCTGCGCCACTTATTGCGCGAACCACGCGGTCAGGACACTAGGGCAGCCCCCAGCGCAGCAAAACTGATCCGACGGTGAAGCCGGCGCCGACCGAGGCCAACAACAGCCGATCACCCTTCTTGACGCGACCGGCACAAACGGCATCGTTGAGCGCCAGTGGAATCGTCGCGGCCGTCGTATTCCCGAACCGCTCGATGTTGATGACGACCTTGTCGGGCGGCAGACCCAACCGTTCGGCCGCTGAGAGGATGATCCGACGATTCGCCTGATGCGAAACAAACAGATCGATGTCATCGGCGGTCAGGTTATTGCGTGACAACAACCGTTCACACACCCCGCCGGTGTTGGTGACGGCAAACTTGAAGACCGTTTGCCCTTCCTGCTTGACATAGTGGAGACGCTGGTCGACGGTCTCGTGCGAGGCCGGCAGCCGACTCCCTCCGGCCGGCATGCACAACGCCGGTCCCCCGCTTCCATCGACCTGATGCTCGAAGTCGAGGATCCCGAACCCGTCTTCGGTCGCCGGCCCGACGACGACGGCGCCCGCGCCATCGCCGAACAGGATACACGTCGACCGATCGGTGTAATCGATGATGCTCGACATCACGTCAGCACCGATCACCAGCACGTTGCGCGCGGCGCCCGACGTGACCATTTGGGCGCCCACGGTCAACGAATAGGTGAAGGCGGAGCAGGCGGCCGACAAGTCGAAGCCCCACGCGTGGCTGGCGCCGATCTTGTCCTGGACCAGGCACGCCGTGGCCGGGAACAACATGTCGGGTGTTACGGTGCCGACGATGATGAGGTCGATCTCCTTCGGAGTCAGTCCTGCCTTTTCGATCGCTTCGAGCGCAGCGACCTTCGCCAGGTCCGATGTGGCGACGCCGGGATCGACGATGTGCCGTTCCCGGATCCCGGTACGTTTGATGATCCATTCATCCGAAGTCTCGACCATGCGTTCGAGGTCCGCGTTGGTCAGCAGGCGGGGCGGCACATACGTGGCCAGGCTCTTGATCTCAGCTCTCAAAACAATCCCCTTCCCGGCGCCGGCCGGCCGAAGTACTCGTACGCGCGCGGCGTGGCCATGCGGCCACGAGGTGTACGCTCGAGAAATCCGATCTGAATCAGAAACGGTTCGTGCATGTCCTCAATCGCGTCAGGCTCTTCGCTCGTCGCTGCCGCGATACTCGACAACCCTACTGGACCGCCGCCAAACTTCTCGATGATCGTCAGCATCAATCGCCGATCCACATCGTCGAAGCCGTATTGATCGACTTCCAGCAGCTTCATGGCCGCGCCCGCGACTTCGCTCGTGATCCGTCCGTCCGCACGCACTTGAGCGAAGTCACGGACACGCCGCAGGAGCCGATTGGCGATCCGGGGCGTGCCTCGCGAGCGCCGGGAAATTTCATTGGCGGCGTCGCCCACGAGCTCGACGCCGAGAATCCGCGCCGAGCGACGGACGATCTCCTCGATGTCGGCCTCCGTGTAGAAGTCCAGCCGATGGACGATGCCAAAGCGGGCCCGCAGCGGCGAGGTGAGCAGACCCGCCCGCGTGGTGGCGCCGACGAGCGTGAAACGCTCGATTGGCAACTTGACGGATCGGGCGCCCGGGCCCTGCCCGATGACGATGTCGGCCTCGAAGTCTTCCATCGCCGGATAGAGAATCTCCTCGATCGTTGGCTGCAGGCGATGAATCTCGTCGATGAAAAGCACCTCGCGGGCCTGGAGGTTCGATAGGATTCCCACCAGATCTCCCGGTTTCTCAATCACCGGCCCCGACGTCGCACGCACAGCAACGCCAAGCTCGTTCGCAATCACATATGCGAGCGTCGTCTTGCCGAGGCCTGGCGGGCCATAGAGCAGTACGTGGTCGAGTGCTTCGCCCCGCTGCCGCGCGGCCGCGATGGAAACCTCCAGGTTTTCGCGCACGCGATCCTGGCCGATGTAGTCATCCAGCTTGCGCGGCCGCAGACCAGCTTCGTATTGCGCGTCCTCCTCGACGCGAGACGGTGTGACGAGGTGGTCTTCAGTCACGGGCAGGGCTCAGGGCACAGGGCACGGGGCGTTACGCACGGGCAAGCTCCCGCAACGCGCCGCGGAGCGCATCTTCGAACTTCAATGGGTCCTTGTCCTTCAACACTTTCTCGAGCACCCTGTCGATGGCCTGCTGATGGTACCCGAGGTTGGCGAGCGCCGACAGCAGGTCGTCGCGGAGAGCGTCGGTCGCGACCGGCACCACCCCGGTCGTTTCGGATTCCACCGCTTTGGGCATTCGATCGCGCAGCTCCACGACGATGCGCTCGGCCGTCTTCTTGCCGACCCCAGGAATTCGCGTGAGGCGTGCGATGTCTGCGCGCTGGATCGCGGTCACGAGATCTCGCGGCTCGATGCCCGACAAAACCGACAGGGCCAGCTTGGGGCCGATCCCGTTGACCGCAATCAGCCGTTCAAACATCGAGAGCTCGAGAGCGGTGACGAACCCGAACAATGCGATCTGGTCCTCGCGCACGTGGGTGTGGACGCGCAACGAGACCTCGGACCCATCATCGCCGACGACATAGAAGGTCGAGAGCGGCACGAGCACGTCGTACCCGACGCCGGCGACGTCCACGATCACGCGATTGGGATGCTTTTCGAGCACGCGCCCACGAAGGAACGCGATCATGCGTGGGGCGCGCGGCTGGGAGGCTTGTAGTGGCGCCAGCTGGAACGGGCGGCCGACAGCTTGGGCCGCTGCGCGTCTCGCCGCAGTTCGGCTGCGCGGATGAAACCCTTGCCCGCGTGCAGATGGCAGATCGCAACCGCGAGCGCGTCGGCGGCATCATGCGGGCTCGGCAGCGCGGGCAGCCCGAGCAGGAGCTTGATCATCTGGCCCACCTGGGGCTTTTCAGCGCGCCCGTAGCCGACCACCGCCCTCTTGACCTCCGCGGGCGTGTATTCAACGAGCGGAATACCGGCTTCGACCGCCGCCAGCATGGCGACGCCACGAGCGTGACCGAGCTTCAGCGCGCTGCGGATGTTGGTCGCGTGAAAGAGATTTTCGATCGCGACCCATTCGGGCTCGCAGTCGCGAATCAAAATGGTGAGCTCACGATGGATCGCCGCAAGACGATCCGGAAAGCTGCCGGCTTGGTCGGCGCGAATGGCGCCACAGGTGACGAGGCGATGCCGCCGGCCATCGCTATCGATGCAGCCATAGCCCGTGCGATTCGAACCGGGGTCGATGCCGAATACCCTCACGCGAGCGAGGCCTCGATCTCCTTCTCCTCGATGTCGAAATTCGACCACACGTGCTGCACATCGTCGTGGTCTTCGAGCACTTCCATCAGCTTGACCATCTGCGACGCTTCCTTGCCCTGGAGCTTGACGTAATTCTGGGGCAGCATCGCAATCTGAGCTGTGCCGGGCTCGATGCCCAAGGCCTTGACGGCGTCCCTCACCGTTTCGAACGCCGGCGGTTCGCTCAGCACTTCCCACGAATCACCGTCATCACGCATGTCGTCGCCGCCGGCTTCGAGAACCGCGTTCAGAAGTTGTTCCTCGTCGGCTGCTGTCTTCTCGACCACGATGTAGCCCTTCTTGGAGAACATCCAGGCGACCGATCCAGAGGCGCCAAGATTGCCGTGGTACTTCTCCAGCAGATGGCGGATTTCGCCGACGGTTCGATTCTTGTTGTCCGTCATGCATTCGAGGATGAGCGCCGCACCGCCAGGACCATAGCCCTCGTAGGTGATCTCTTCGTACGTAATTCCAGGCAGTTCGCCCGTGCCACGCTGCACCGCCTTCTTGATGTTGTCGGCGGGCATGTTGACCGCCTTGGCATCGGCGATGATTGTCCGCAATCGCGGGTTCATGTTCGGGTCGCCCCCGCCGTTGCGAGCCGCGACGGTCAGTTCCTTGATGATGCGGGTAAAGACCTTGCCGCGCTTGGCGTCGGCGGCCCCCTTCTTGTGCTTGATTGTGTGCCACTTCGAATGGCCGGACATGCGAAGATCTCCAGATCTTGGAACTTTGAACGGATTCTAGAGTTTACTGTCTGAGGGCAAGGGTGCCAAGCCCGTCAGCGTCTGGTCGCAAGCACGATCCATGCTTCGGCGCGAGGATCCCAGGGACCCCCTTGATAGTCACCCAACAGCGCCGCGACCTCGAAGCCGGCTTTCTCGAGCCGGCTGGCCATTTGAGGTACCGTCAATGTGCGAAACGCCAGGCTGAAATGGCGGCGCCGAACCTCACGCCCGCGGCGTTCGACGAATTCCTGATCGAACACGGTCAGCTTGCGCGTTCGGTCCTGCCGCACGGACTCGATCAGGGTCACCATCGCGCCACCGGCGCGACGACCGCGCAGACTGACGCGACGCGAATACTCCCGCCAGGCGGGCAAATCCGCCACCAACTCGAGGCCGAAGATGCCGCCGCTGGAGAGGACGCGGGCCACGGCTCTCAAGGTTTCTCCCAGGTCCCGCTCGCGAAGCAGCGATTGCAGGATTCCGTAGGGCGCGATGACGAGCGGAAACGTCCTGTCTGGAAATGGCAAGGTGCGAATGTCGCCGCGCACGAGTTGGACACGCTGCTTCGCTCGCATCCGCTGTCGCCGCTTGTGTGCACGCGCGAGCATCTCCGCCGAGCGATCAATGCCGACGATGCTCACGCCCGCGCGGGCCAGCGGAAACATGACCCGCCCAGTCCCGGCGCCCAACTCGAGGACCGGGCCGGCAGACCTCGTGGCGATGCGTTTCCAGAACGCCACGTCGCGGCGTCCGACGGTCTGCGCGTTCTCCCAATCGTAGAACGGTGCGTACTCATCCCAGCCCTCCCAACCCTCGGTCATTGGCCGAAATAGTAGACCGAGGGTCAGTTTCCAGTTGTCAGTTGCCAGTTGCCAGTTCAAAGGACGAATTTCCCTTTGAACTGATCACTGATAACTGGAAACTACCCCGATGTCCCGTCTCTGGCTGCACAAGAAGGTTCACTGGTCGGACACCGACGCCGCTGGAATCGTCTGGTTCCCGAATTATTTCGGGTGGTTCGAGGATGCCGAAGAAGAGCTCTACGCGGTCGTGGTTGGCCGGCATCGCCAGGCGCTGCTCGATGAACATCGCTTTGCGATGCCGCGCGTGGAAGCCAGCGCGAAGTACAGAGCGCCTGTTCGAGCGGGTCAACTGATTCGCATTGGAATCGCCGCGACGATTGAGAACCCGCGGCGTCTCCGCTACGACTTCGAGATGCGCATTGATGCCGACGACACGTTGATTGCCGAGGGGTTCGTGCGCGTGGCGTGCGTCGGCCGGGAGACCTTCAAGCCACGTGATTTTCCTCCGGTAGTTGGAGAGATGGTTGAGAAGTTGGATAGTGTCGCTGGAAGTCAGGCCTTGAACGAGCTTCGCTGGGTCTAGCGAACCGATGCTGCTCAGAATGTTTTGCGCCGGCGTCCTTGGGCTCGCCTCGATGCAGTTCCCGTCGCAAGACGAGCTCCGCACTGCTACAGAACGAATCCGGCGCATCAATCCACGGCTTCATCCTCAGCTACCGCAACAGTTGGCGCGAGAAGCTGTGGATCACGAATGCGCCATTCCGCAGCATTCCCTTGAACCAGACAACGTAATCACTGGCACGTTTCGCTCTGGCAGCGAGCACGATTGGGCGTTCCTGTGTTCCGGCGACGGAATCTCGGAGATTCGAACCTATTGGCGCGGAGACCCGCGGGACACCGAAACCGTCGGCGCAGAAGCTGACATTCGTTATGTAGTCCCGAGCTCGCCGGTTTTTTGGGACTGGAATTCGTTGACCTTCGGCGGGACGTTCACGCGCCGCATCACCGCGGTCTCTGCCGAATTCATCCGCGAACAGTTCAACGTCACGTTGTCAGAACTTCCTGCAGTCGTCCCTTCGTGTCTTCGTGGCCTTCGTGGCTGTCGTTTGGACGTCAGTCAGAGATCGCCAACTCGCCCGGAACAATCGGCCGCGTGCGTGGTAACAACCCGAGCCGCGCACACCACCCAACAATGCCGAGAATTGCGACAAACGCCACCAGCTTCACGACGTCGGCGGCGAATCCGGGCGGCAGGATCTTCCACAGGATCAGGAGAATCGGCTGCGCGATCATGACCGCCCAGACACAGCCGTAGAAATACCGCCGTTCGTGGCCCTCGCCCGCCGTGGACGCCTTCACGCGCGGAAGGCGGCCGAGCGCACCGAGCGCCCACACCGTGCCGGCGATCGGAAAGTACGCGACGTCGTACAACTGCCGCAGCCGCCATTCGCCCGTGAGTACGGCGCCGACCAGTCCCGCGAGATTGAGCAGCGCAAACGCGATGACCTCGCCCCAGCCCACCGTATAACAGAGACGGCGGTACAAGGGGTTCGGGCGATCCTCCGTGAACCGGATGATGTAAGGGACGGGCTCGCAACCGGGAAGCTTTCCCGCGAGTCCCGCGATGCCGGTACCGACGAGCACGAGCCCCAGCCAGATTGCCATCCGCGAATCAAAGCCGGCAGCGAAGAAGTCGGCCGTCAGCGGTCCTGGTGCAATGAAGAAGGCGAAGATCCAGAGTGGCCAGTGATTGAACCGGTAATAAAGTTTGTTGCGCGTGCGCAGCTTGCGCTCGGTATCGAGCTCGATGCGGCGCGCGTGCGTCTGTGTCTGCACTGAAACAGGATAATTCAGGTGCGATGGGTGCGTCAGGTGTGATGGGTGCGACAGGTGCGGTGCGGTGCACGGGTGCGGTGGGTCACGGGTGCGCTGGTGCCATCCTGGTAGCGATCGTTGCTGCCTCGACGGTCGCTGGGAGACAGCAGAGCCAGGCGGCAGATGTCATGCCTCAGACCGTCGATGAATTCAAGGCGGCGGCCACACAAGTCTTGCGCGACACTGGTGTGCCTGGCGCGGGCATCTCGCTCGTCCGATCCGATGGCGTCGAGTGGGAAGGCGGGCTCGGCTACGCGGATCGTGATACGCAGACACCCGTCACGGCAGACACCCACTTTCGCGTGGGTTCGATCAGCAAGACGTTTGTGGCCATGGCACTCGTGCAACTCGCCGAGGATGGTGTCGTCGATCTGGATGCGCCGGTCGAGGAGATCGCACCCGAAGTCGCGATCGACAATCCCTGGCGCGATACCGACCCTGTGCGCATCATCCACCTGCTGCAGCACACGGCCGGCTTCGACGACATGCAGCTCAACGAGCGCTACGTCTCGGAAGGTGAGGCCGATCGTCCGTTGGCGGACGTGCTCGCGATCAACCCGCGATCGCGTCGAGTGCGGTGGCGCCCCGGCACGCGGATGTCGTATTCGAATCCGGGTTACGCAGTTGCCGGCTATCTCATTGAAAAGCTCACGGACGAAACATACGAGGACTACATTCGCCGAGAGACTTTCGAGCCTCTCGAAATGGCGACGAGCAGCTTCACGCTGTCGCCGGCCGATGAACGCTCGTTGGCACGCGGATACTCGAGCACCACCGGTCCCGCCGTTGGGTACCCGCGAATCCATTTGAGGCCGGCGGGCAACCTGCACAGCTCTCCGAGGGAGCTTGGACGCTTCGTCCGCATGCTCCTCGGCTGGGGTGAACTCGGAACCGCTTTTGTCGTGGATCCCGAGTATCTGGGCAACATGGAACAACCGCGAACGAGCGATGCATCAACGGCTGGTCTCCGGAACGGGTACGGATCTGGCATCGCGACGTTGCTCGATCTGCCGTTCCCGATGCTCGGGCATGGCGGCGGCATCGACGGGTTCCTGTCGAGCCATGCGTACTCTCCGTCACGCGATGTGGGCTATGTCATCCTCTTGAATAGTATCGGCGATCGTTCCGACGAAGCGATGCGGCGCCTTTCATCGCTGGCCATCCGATATCTCAAGCGGCACGTCGAGCCGCCTGTGGCCCCACGCATCCACCTGGATCAAGGAACGCTGGCGCAGTTTGCCGGCTATTACCATGATGCCAACCCACGCCATCAAATCGTGTGGCCACTGCAAACACTGATCACCGGACGCACGATCGTCGTGAACAGTGATGGAGCGGCAGCAGTTTCGCTGTTCGGCAGTCGGCAGCCTCTGATTCCAGTCACCAACACATCGTTTCGTCTCGAACGCGAAATCGACGCCAGCCGCGTGTTTACACACAACAACGAGGGTGCGATGGTCCTGGCGGGAAGCTCCATCTATGCAGTGCGTCAGCCACGGTGGACAGTTGAAATCGTCCGCGTGCCTGTTTGGGCCGCCTTCGCCGTCGTCTCTTCGGTCGCGCTCGTCGGTTTTTTCTGGCTGGTGCGCGTTCGGAGGGCTCGCCCGCGCGGATTCTGGATGCTCAAGCTCGCGATTCTCGCGTGCCCGCTCCCCTTTCTGGTCGCGGCAGCCGTGTTCGCCGGGACGCCGAGCCCCGCGTTAGGGACTCGCAATATCGGAACGTATGCGTTGTGCGTCGCAACCCTGGCTGTTCCCACGTTATCCGCCGTCGTGACTCTGCTCGGCATAGATGCACGTCGCAACCGCGCAAGCCGGTGGCTGGTGGTCTACACATACATGGTCGCCCTGGCGATGGCTGGGCTTGCGTTGTATTTGGGTTCGTACGATCTTCTTGGCCTGCGCCTGTGGAACTCTTGAGCACTCTGCCCGACTGGCCACGCTGGGTCGAAGCGCGCGGCATGCTGTTGAGCGGCCGCGGCGCGATCGTCGAACGAGACGACACCGATCCGCCCTCAGTGCTCTCGTCGCCTTCGGTGCTGCTCGCCGTGGTGGTGCGTTGGGATCGACCCGACGTGCTGGCACGAGCCATCCGTCGAGTGCCGCGCGAATTCAGCATCGTCGGGCCGGCCGAGGCCGAAAAGGCAGTGGCCGAGATCGTCCCGCGCCGCAGTCGCGAACGGGCCGTCCTCTACCAGCTGCCACCTGCACGCGGGTGGCGATTGCCGGCAAGCCCCGTGGCCAGGCTCCTCAGAAACGACGAGTATCGACAACTCGATAACCTGCCGCCGATCCTGCGAGGAGAGTTGCGCGAGGCCTGTCAGTACTCGCCGATCGCTGCAGCGTTTGCCGACGAGCACCCAGTGTCGTTCTGTTATTCCGGATGGGAAACCGAAACGCACTGGGACGTCAGCATCGATACTCTCGAAGGATATCGGCGACGTGGGCTCGCGATGGCTGCTTCGACTTGCCTGATCCATCACTTCGCAGGCGCCGGCAAGACGGCGGTGTGGGGCGCCGTGGAGTCAAATGAAGAGTCCGGCGCCCTGGCACGTAAGCTCGGCTTCACTCCAATCGACCAATTGATGGTCGTTTATCCGGATGACGCTCACTGAAAGCCAGCGGTCGAAACGACAAGGTACCGGCGAGGGGTGACGGGACCAGTTACAAGTTACAAGTTACAAGTTCAAAACCGACGACTTGCGCGCAACGCCCAGCTGACCTGAGCAGCTTGGAGGTAACGACGAACTTTGAACTTGTAACTTGTAACTTGTAACTTGCGTCCATCACCCTTTCAGTGGCACCTGCGGCTGCGGACCCGTGTATTTGAACGTCGCATAGCCCACGATTAACCCAACGATGGCGCCAGGCAGCACGATCTCCCAGAAGTACGGCCCTCCGATCGTAATGAGGGCAGCGAGACCGGCGCCGACGGCCAGTCCGACGACGATTCCCACGGCGAGAGATTGTGTGCGCTGTGCCACCAGGCCGATGATGAGGCCGGCGATGATGCCCTTCACCGTCGACCCAATCACAATCCCGACGATGTTCGGCGCCTCCTGGGGGGCTGAGATCAACGCCGTCAGCCCATCGAAGACTCCCAGAATGCCACCGAGCAACATCGCAAAGACCGGTTTCTTCATGCCACTCTCCTGCAGTTTTGTATTCAACCTCGACACGGCCTTCTGTACGCCAACGTCAGGCCAATCAGGCACCCAGCGCGACGATCGTCACCGACGCGACCACAGCAGCAGCACCACGCGCATCACCATGTACGCCAACACCAGAAGAATCGGCAGGCGATGCCGCCGATACACTCGGCCGAGGCGCTCGAGCGGGGACTCTCGATAGGCTTCGACCGGTTGCCCGTTGCGGAACCGTACCGACGTCAGTCGCGAGCGACGTCACGCTGTCATATCGCTCATCTCGACGCTCGGCCTTGGCGCGGCTGGCGATCGCCACGAGCGCACGCGGCGCCGGGTCAACCAGCATTCCGTTGAGAATGGCACCGAGCGCATACACGTCGGCGCGTCGATCGACGCCGCTGCCGGTGCCAAGCGCCTGTTCAGGCGCCATGAAGCCGGGTGTACCCACGATGACGTCCTCACCGTCAGTGGTCCGCTGAAGGAGCTTGGCGACGCCCCAATCCATCACTAGCACCTCGCCAAATCGACCGAGCATGATGTTCTCCGGCTTGAGATCGCGATGTACGACGCCCTGCGCATGGGCGAACGAGACGGCCTCACAAATGCGGAGAAACAGCTCCAAGCGATCGACCATGGACGCGCGCGAGTCGAGCGCGACGTCGAGCCGCTCGCCACGCACAAGCTTCATCACATAGAAGACGCGACCGTCGGGCAGCGTCCCCGCATCGTGAACAGGCACGATGCCAGGATGCTCGAGGCGACCGAGGATCCTCGCCTCGTCCTGCAACCAGCGCGACACGCGAGACGCGTCGTCTGAATCGACGACCTTGATGGCCACTTCGCGCTCGAGCACGCGATCCCGGGCGGCATAGACCACACCCATTCCACCGCGACCGACGCGTTCGAGCACCTCGTACCGATCGCCAAGATCGGGCCAGTCAGCAACATCGCGCAGATGCGCGACCGTTGAATCGGTCAGCCACGTGCTCATGAAGACCCACCGAGAAGGCGTTTGGCCTCGGCTTCGAACTCCGCATCAGTGGTCGTCAGATCTCTGAGCCGATCGAGAACATGCCGACGAAATTGTCGCCGCATGGCCGCGAGATGATTCGTGACGGTCGCGGGTGTCAGCCCAAGCTCGCGCGCGATGGTGGCATACGTGGGGCGCTCGGCATGATCGGCGAGATCGTACCGCTCGAAAACCGCGAACATCGCGGTCCGTCCTGAAGAGTCGCTTGCTTTGCGCAGGTCATCGACGGCGCGCTGGAACAACGCACGCACCCATTCCTGATAAAAGAGGTCGTCCACGTCAGCGGCGACTGCCGGTTCGTGCCGTACGAGCTCGCCTTCAGCGCTCTGGAAGTCGAGCGATACCGTCGTCACGCCGCCGCCCCGTTTCAGCCGGCGTTCGGCCTTTCGAGCATTCGAAGCGAATCCGTCGACGCACAGCCGTAGAAAAGTCCTGAATCGGGCGCGTTCAGCGTTGTACCGACTCAACACGTCCTTCTCGAGCGCGTTGGTGAAGAAATCCTGCGTCAGGTCGGCCGCCTCGTCGGGGTCGAGATGCCATTTGATCCGGAGGTACTTGTAGACCGGCTTCCAGTACGCCTCGATCAGGATCCCAAGCGCCAACCGTCGGGTCTGTTCATCGTCACTGCGTGTGCGCGCCACGACCGAGAGCCGCGTGGGCGGGAATTGCATGAGCGATACACTACTTCACGTGTCGGTACCACGAGAATGGAATGCTGACTCCTACCATCGTGTGTCGGCCCCGCAAACGAAATGGGGCCGCCGGGTGCTCGATCGTCTCGAGGTGCGTGGTAACGAGCACGCGATCGATGCCGGGTGCGGGACCGGTCGGCTGACGGGTGAGCTGCTCGAACGACTTCCGCGTGGGCGAGTGATCGCGATCGACCGATCGTGGAACATGCTGCTGACGGCGCGCGCGAATCTCCGCCCGACGTTTCGCAATCGAATCGCGTTCGTCCAAGTCGACCTGCCACGTCTTCCCGTTCGTGAATGGGCGGATCTGGTGTTCAGTACCGCCACTTTCCATTGGGTGCGCGACCACAACGCGCTGTTTGCCGAGATCTTCTCCTCGCTGCGGGCAGGCGGCCGGTTGTTCGCACAGTGCGGCGGCGGGCCCAATCTTGCCGGGGCTCACGCGCTCGCCGAAGCCGTGATGCGCAGCGGGCCGTTCGCTCCTTACTTTGTGGATTGGTCGAGTGTGTGGGAGTTTGCGACCGCTGATGTCGCCGCCGACCGGCTGCACAGCGCTGGCTTCATCGAGGTTCACACCAGCGTGGAGCCGGCGCCGACGACGCTCGCCGACGAGGCGTCTTATCGGGAATTTGTCACGACCGTCATCTACAACCCGCATCTGTCGAGGCTCCCAGAAGGATCCCTACGAGCGCGTTTCATCGACGAGGTGACCTCGCAAGCAGCGCGCCAGGATCCGCCGTTCACGCTCGACTACTGGCGGCTCAATCTCGACGCGCGCCGGCCGCCCCTTTGAACTGACGACCGGTCGCTGAAAACTGACCTCTGTCTACTCCACCCGCAGCGCACGCACGGGATCGATGTGGGCGGCACGCCGCGCCGGCAGATAGCCAGCCAGGAGGACGACGGCGAGCAGCGCCGCCGCGCACGCGACGAAGAGCCGCGGATCAAACGCATCGACTGCGAACAGCGTTCCGCTCAGCGTCCGCGCGACACCAAGGGCGAGCACCAACCCTGCAAGCAATCCGGTGACCCCGATGCGACCAGCCTGTCGAACGAACAGTCCCACGACGTCGCGCGGCTCGGCGCCCAGAGCCAGGCGCACGCCGATTTCGTGGCGGCGACGACGGGCGGCATAGGCGAGCAAGGCATAAACCCCCAGGCAAGCCAGCAGCAATGCGGTTCCGGCGAACACCGTCATCATCGACCCGAAGAAGCGTTGCTCGAACGTCGTAAAGCGGCGAACCTCCTGCATCGTACGGACGTCATAGACGGGCAATCCGGCATGCACCCGGCGAAGGGCGTCCCGAACCGGCATCGCCAGAGACGACGGGTCACCCTGCGTTCTGACCAGCACCGCCATGGTGCGTGGGGCCGAGAACGCGTACGGGAAGTAGAGGTTCATGCGTGACTGCTCGGTCTGCTCTCCAAGTTCCTCGTAAACGAGATCAGGCGCCACGCCGACGACGCGCATCCACAGAATTTCATCGCCGCCAGGAACCCCGACCCGGCGACCCACCGCCGAGCCGGACGGCCACAATCGACGCGCGAGTCGCTGGTTGAGGATGGTCACGCGCGCGGCCGGATCTGCCGCTTCTGCGGCGGTAAACGTACGGCCCTCGACCAGTCGCAGACCGAGCGCGTCAAGGAGTCCAGCGCTCGTCGTGATGATCTGGGCGCCCACTTCATCACCAGGGCTCAATCGTTCGTCGGTGACGACTCGGACAGGGTTGCCGCCGTCATCGCCTGGCACACTGGTCGTGGCCGCCACGGCCGCGACGCCCGGCAATGCTTGCACGGCGTCGACTACGCGGCTGAAGAACGCCGCCCGGGCCTGACTCTCATCAAACGCATCCCCGGTCACATACACGCGCATCGTCAGCAGCCGGGTGTCGTCGAAACCAAGGTCTGCCTGCTGCAGCGACAAGAAGCTCCGGATCATGAGGTTGGCGCCGACGAGCAGAGCCAGGCAGAGCGCGACTTGAACCGTCGCGAGCGCAGCCTGCGTCCGCTGCGCCGACCGCCCCAACGACAGCCCACGAGCGCCATCCTTGAGGTCTTCGACCACGCGCGGCCGCGATGCACGCAGCGCCGGCAACAGCCCGATCGCGAGAGTGGTCAAGACGGTCAGAGCAACGGTAAACAGTACGACCCGACCGTCGACGTCGAGTCGAATCCAGTACCGGCAACTCCTCGGGCCACGACGCGCGAATCAGGTCGACGGTCCAGACGGCGCCAAGGGTGCCAACAGTGGTGCCGCCAAGCGCGAGAAGTGCGCCCTCGCTCAAGAGACCCCAAATCAGCCGACCACGGCTCGCCCCCATCGCCGCTCGAATGGCCATCTCGCGCTGCCGTGACGCACCGCGGACCAGAAGCAGATTGGCGAGGTTGGCGCACGCGATCAACAAGACGAAACCGACTGCCGCCATCACCGTTCCGGTGATCAGCCGGTCGTCACGGCCCACCTGCGAATCGCGAAAACTGAGCACGCGGATCCCGAATCCGCGATTCGACAGGGGATAGGCGGTCTCGAGGCCGCTCGCAATGGCGGCAACGTCGCTTTGCGCCTGCTCAATCGACGTTCCACGCTTCAGTACCGCTATGACGCTGACGTTGCGGGCCGCGCGTGGCGGCTCCTCGAGTCGCAGCGGCATATACAACTCAGAGCGCTCGGGGAACTTGAACCCCGGCGGCATGACGCCGACGACCGTTCGGGCACGATCGTTGATGACCACGCCGCGGCCGATGATTCCGGGGTCGCCCCCAAAGCGCCGCTGCCAGAGACCGTGCGTGAGGATGACGACCGATTCAAGCCCGGGTGGCGCGGCCTCGTCTGCCGTGAAGGAGCGACCGAGGATGGGCTCGACGCCGAGCATCGAGAACATCTCCGTGGTCACCGACACTCCGACGAGTCGATCGGCGTCGGATTCGCTCGTGACGGTGAAGTTGCGACCGAGGAACCCGGCCACCTCCTCGAACGATTGCGACTGCCGGCGAACTTCGACGAAATCCCAATACGACAGGTTGGAGTCGCCCCAATCTTCGGGCTGCAGCCGGTGCGTGGAGTGCAACGTGACAACGCGATCGCTCCGTTCGCCAAATGGCAGCGGTCGTAGGAGCAACGCGTTGACCAGGCTGAACACGGTCACGTTGGCGCCGATCCCCAACGCCAGCGTCACGAGCGCGGCGGCGAGAAATCCCGGGCGACGACGGAGGCCTCGAATCGCCTGTGACAGGTCCTGGAAATACGTGGGCATGGTAGGTCTATCCCGAACAACCACATGCCAGCGGACGGTCTTACTGCTGGGCGACCTTGTGTCCCTTCGCCTGGAGGAGCGCGACGAGGCTGTCCCGCCCAACCAGATGGGCGGCACCAACGACGACAAAACACGACTTCTTCTCGGTGACGCACGCCTCAACCGGCGCAACCCAGTTTCGGTTTCGCTGCGTCAACAGCCGGTCGTATAGCTCGGGCGTCTCGCGCATCGATCCCAGCAGGAGCTTTTCGAGCGTTGCCGTGTCCCCGTGCGACCACGCCTCGGCAATGGTTTTGACGCTCGACAACTGCGTGTCGATGTCGGCAATCACCGAGCGCAACATCGCTTCCTGTACTGCGGGTGGCATCTGATCGAGCCGGTCGAACTGATAGGCCACGGTCTCGAGCGCGCGTCGCTCCATGCCGGCGGCCTTCGCCTTATCGAAGAAATACTTGTCCACTCCGTGCTCGGTGTTGAACCCTGCGGCCTTGAGGGAGGGCATCGTCAAGGTGGCAGCGGCCATCCACGGCTTCATCCGCTGCAGCGCCTGGACCGGAATGCCGGCCTTGGCTCCCCGCTCGACGACCTGCTTGTACAAGTCCGGCGCGACCACCTGGTCGAGCGTACGTCCGTCCATGAACATCGACTTTCCGAGCAATGGAAATGCCACGGCAGGGTTCGTCATCTCGTCGAGATCCACCTCCTCGATGAGGACGGCGGACTGCTTGAACGCGCGCTCGATCGGTTCAGGCAGGGGATAGTACTCCGATGACAACAGGTGAAGAGATCCGAGCAGATACGTCGGCGACCCTCCTGGTGCATTGAGCACCCACATGAACAGTTTCTGAGCCGTCGCTGGCCGCGCCGACTGCGCGGATACCATTGCAACGGCCAGGACTGGCGCCAGGAGACCCAACGTGAGCTTACGCATCACGCCCAGACTAGCACGTGGTCGACTGGCTTTGATGCTCAACTCTGTCGTTTGCGACGCTCGAGTTCCTCGAGCGAGCGCGGCCAGTCGCCTTTCAGCAACCGCGACAGCGATCGATCGGCCAGCAAGCGACCGCCGGTCTGACAGCTGGGACAATAGTTGGCCTCATTTGCGGCGTAGCGAATTCGCTGCACCGGCGTCTGGCACACCCGGCACGGCTGACCAAAGCGGCCATGCACCGCCATGCCTTTCCGAAACGCCGTCACCTTTTCGGGAAAGTTGGCGCCGGACTCCTCGATCAACCGGTCGCGCCAGGCAACCAGTGTCTCGACCGTGATCGCATGCAACCGTCGCAGCTCCTCATCGCTCATCTGCCCCGTGAGTTTCATCGGCGACAGCTTGGCCGCGTGCAGAATCTCGTCCGAGTACGCGTTGCCGATACCACTCAGCACGTGCGGGTCGGTCAGCGCACGCTTGATCGTGTGATTCTCTCGCCTCAGGGCTTCGGCGAACGCTTCGGGCGTCGACGTCAACACCTCGAGGCCGCCGGGATCGTGCGAGCGCAGCTCCTCTTCGCCGTGCAGGATGTAGAGCGATGCCTGTCGTTTGGATCCGGCTTCGGTGAGAAGCAGCGTGCCATCGGCAAAGTCGAACGCGGCCAGGCCAACTTTGCCCGGCACCTTCACACCTGGCTCCTTCCACCGGAATCGTCCGGCGATCATCAGGTGAAAGACCGCAAAGAGGTCGTCGTCGAATGCCCAGGCGACTCGTTTGCCGAGGCGTCGCAGCGCGATGACCTTCTGGCCAATCAGCGCGTCGATCGGCGGTTCGATCGAGCGAAGGAGGAACGGGCTTGCCAGTCGAACCCGTTCGAGCCGTTGCCCCACGATTCGGGGCGTCAGCGCGTGCAGATAGAGCTCGATATCGGGTAACTCGGGCAAGCCCTACTTCACCCGCGCGCCGCGCTTCATGACGATATCCACTCGCTGGAGCAACGCGATGTAACGCAGCACGTCGCCCTTCACCGCAATGATGTCGGCGTATTTGCCGGGGCTGATGGTGCCGACCTCGCGCTCCTTCCGCATGGCCGCGGCCGGCCAGAACGTCGCCGCGCGAATCGTCGTCATCGCGTCCACACCGAGCAGGTTGACCCAGGCATCGAGCTCGCGCCAGGTCGACCCGCTGTGGAACTTCATTGGAATCCCACTGTCGGTGCCGATCAGGAGCGTGACCCCGGCTTCGCGAAGCTGCTGAAACTTCCGCGCCAACGTTGGGCGGCGCGAGGGTGTGGCCCGGAAGTAATCGAGGCGCTCCGGGTGCTCGACTGACTTGCGGATGTCGTCCACGATGTCCTTCGGCAGGCCCTCGTGCCACGCCGTGTCATCGATGTGCTCCGGGTTGTCACGCACATACTCGTAGTTGAACAGCCCCTCGATCGTCGGTGTCCAGAACAGCGGGCCTGCTGCCATGTTGGCGGCTCGTTCGCGAATGAGCGTGATGATGTCCTCGGGGTATTCGGGCGCGGCGGCGAGCCCAGTGTGCTCGAAGTTGTCGACACCAGCGGCGATGCCACGACGGATCTCCTCTGGACGATGCGAATGCGCGACAACGGGCAGATTGCGCCGGTGGGCCTCGTCGACTACGGCTCTTACTTCATCCAGCGTCATCTGGTCCTGGTCGATCAACTTGATGACGTCGACGCCCGCGTCCGCGAGTTTGCGGACCTTCGCCCGCGCATCGTCGACGCCCGTCACACCCCAGCGAAACTGCTCGGTACCCGGATACGGCGCGTGCTGGATGAATGGTCCCGATACATAGACCGTCGCGCCCTGCAGCACACCTTTGTTGAGACGGTCACGAACGCCAATCGACACCTCGAGCGGCGCGCCGAGATCACGCGCGCTGGTCACACCTGCCAGCATGAGTTGCTTGGCAGAAGCGGGCATGATGATCTCGCCGAGCTTGGGGAGATACGTTTTGTCCCAGTGGGCGTAGTCGCTGTGTCCGTTCAACATCAGATGCACGTGCATGTCCCACAGGCCGGGCAGCACGCTCATGCCTTCGGTGGAGATCACCTCGGCGCCGCGCGGCACCGCCAGCGAGCCGACGGTGCCGACCGCGCTGATCCGATCGCCCTCGACAAGGACCACGCTGTTGCGTAGCGGTCGGCCGCCGAAGCCATCGATCAGCGTTCCACCGACAAGGGCCTTCAGCGTTGCGGTGGGCTGCGCCCGTCCTGTCGGGGCCAGCCCGATGGCAGCGACAACTAGAACCACGGGGCCGATCACACGCCGGAGTTGAGATTGCCGCATGCCGCTCCTCATCAGCGCGCTTCCGACGCGCGTTTGACAAAAATAGCCCGGGCCTCCGCGAACTGGCCCAGCACATGAGCCTTCTCGCGCTCGCTGCGCCATCCTGGATGTTCGCTGGCCATTTGCGTGAGCCGATCGATCCATTTCACGAAGTACTCGGCCGAGGCCCGGTCCCGAATCGGTTGCTTGCCAGCGATAACAAAAACAGGGTTGGTCACCGCCTGCGGTCGAGTGTTCTCCACTGGAAAGGTTCTGGCAGCCCCGATCGCGCGCACCGAATACCAACCGCTGGCCTTGACGTCGAGCGGCACGTCGACCTGGGCACGCTGTCCCCCTGCTGCCAGCGTGGCGGTATGCACGACCTCACCGTTGCGCACGACCTCCACCCGTTCGAGTGGCGCCAGCGAGTGGACGTCGGCCTTGACCCGGAGGCGATCGCCTGGATTGACCGCAACCTCTTCGCCGGGCATGCGACCGTTCACCGTGAACTCGATCAGCGGCCCATTGGTGACGAATCCGCGGCCGCTCAGCATCGCCTTCATCCAGTTGGCCCACGTCAGCGGTTGGCCACCCAGGTGAAAGTATCCACGTACGGAGGCCACCAGCTCGATGTTATGAAGGTTCGAGATCGAGTCCTCACCACCGGTCACCGGGACACGAAACCCGCTGTTCAGCAGCCGATACCAGACCATCAGCGGTGCATCGCCGGCGTTTTGCGACCACAGCTCGTGGTAGCTGACAGCACCAAGAGCCACGTCGACCGGAAGTGACTTTGCGGTACCCAGCGCCGATTCCAATGGGTCATTTGCGCCGGTGTAGGGGTGCACGTAGGCGCCGATGCCGCCCTGCTCCTTGGCATATCGAAGGATGTCCGTGTTGGAGGGATACAGGCTTTCGATGCCGGTTCCCTCGTAACCGGTGAGGAACGGCGAAATCAGGTGTTTCTCCAGGTTGAACAGCGAGATGTGTCCGTAGAACGGCGGGCGATACTCCTGCCCGACGTGCATGATGCGATCTGGCGTCGACAACGGATGATGCGCCTGACCGGGCACGAAGTGCTGGTAATCGAGAATCCGATTGTCCTTGTTGGCAATCTGGAGCCCAATCACGTCGGCATCCTCAGCGGCGTTCATCAGAAAGATGTTCTCCGGGGTGTTGTGCAGGTTGCCCGCGTAGTTCATGTGCACGTGATTGCTGCCCGAAAACCATCCTTGCGCCTTCAGGTTGACCATCCGTCGCAGCGGCACGCGAACGTCCACCGTCTGTCCCGCAGCGACCTGCGCAGTGACCTTGGCTGGCAGGTATTCGAACCCCCTCACCGCCTCGATCGTGAGCGATCCTGCGGGTACTTCCGCGACGTATCGCCCGGCAGTGTGAAAGAGTCGCCGTCTGAGCTGGCTGAGGCGCTCGTATGACCCGACGGGCGTGTATGGCTTGCCATCAGCCGCCGTTTGATACACGCGCGCGGCCGTTGGTTGACCCGTCGCCTCGTCGACCACCGCGACGCTCACACGACCGAACGGGCGCGACCACTTTCTCTCGCGAATCGGCACCACCCGCTGTTCGCCACCCCAGGTCTTGAGAAGCTTGAGTTGCGGCAGGCCAAGCTCGTTCGAGACCAACGCGATCCACTCGCCATCCGGCGACCAGCGCGGCAAAAAGCTGTCGTGCTCGCCAAACGTCATTTTGTACGGCTCGCCGCCAGTCGTCGGAAGAACAAACAGGTTGGTGAACTGGCTCCCGAGATGCGAAGCATAGATGACGCGCGTTCCGTCAGGCGACCACGACGGACGCGTGCGATAGAGGGTCTCTTCCTTGTGGATCAGGCGGGCTTTGCCCGAGCGCATGACATCGGCTTCGACCGGCGCGCGCCAGATCCCGCCCGATCCCAGCGGTATTCCACGGTTGGAGACAAACAGCAGCTCGCGGCCATCAGGCGACCACGACGGCGAAATGTGCAGGTCGTTGTCGCCGAAATACAAGCGATTGCGGCCAAAGGTGTGGTCGGTCGTCACCTGGACGATTGCGCCCGGTTTGCCGCCCACCAGGGCCATCACGAACACGTTGAAGAAGCCGTTGGGCGCGGTTGAGATGTAGGCGAGGCGCTGGCCGTCCGGCGACCAGGCTGGTTCGATATTCACGTACTCCCCGATGGTGAGATCGCTCGATTGCCGCGAGGCGAGGTCCAGACAGCCGCAGGTTGATCGATCGACCGCCGTCATCGGCAGTGTAGGCCATGAAGCGACCATCGGGCGACCACTCAGGCGACGATAAATACTCTGACGCGTGGACGATCTCCTCAGCCACGCCGTCGCTCGTGCCGTTCACGACTCGCAAGCGCCACAACGAGCCATGATTCGCGAAGGCAATCCATTGCCCGTCCGGTGACCACGACGGCCACCAGGGGGTGCTACTGCCTGCGGGCGGCAGGTAATAGTTGTGCATGTAATTGCCGCCCGAGCGGGCGTTGGGATAGTTCTGCGCGTGGACAAGGGTCGCGGCGGTGAGAACCGTCGCGAGGACCAGGACTCCGCGAAGCATTCGCGGACTATACAGAAAACCTGGTTTCGAATGACAACAGAAGACCGAGCAAAGGCAACACGAAGCAACGAAGGCCACGAAGAAAGAGAATCCAACCAGTCTTCGTGACCTTCGTGTCCTTCGTGTTGAATTTCCCTAGATCAACTCTGTGGCTCTGGGCCTCTGAGGGCCGGATGTCAATGCGCGTTCACGAGCGCCTGCCAACCGGTCGCTCCCGAGCGGCTCGGCACGCCAGCGCTCGGACCAAGCCCGCTGGATGCTGCGGACGTCGTTGACCGTACGCTGCAGCTCCCCGTCCGGATGTAGAACAGCGCCTCGCCCAGCGACGCCTCGTCTGCGGCCCCGAGGTCGTGCTCGATGTCGTCGGCCGCCACACAGGTCGGCGCGATGCCGCCGAAGAAATCCCCTTGCCCGTCAGCGTTCACCAGTGAGAAGGACACTGGGGCCAGCACCTTGTCGCAAAAGTCGAAGCTGTACTGACCCACCGGCTTGCCGTAGGTGGCATCGCCAATCACGACCACCGGGAGATGAGGCCGGAGGCTGTTGATCAGCAGCTCGCTGGCCGACGCGGACGATCGAGTCGTGATCACAACCAGACGCGACAATCCGAGCGCCTGCGGAGGTGATTCGAAGCGCAGCGTCTCGTTGAGTGCAGTGTTGCGGTCATTGTGCTGGAACTCGGCAAACACGCGACCCTGCGTATACGTGCCTCCGACCAGGCTCCCGAGATGCACCGCCACGTCCACGAGCCCACCTCCGTTGTACCGAAGATCGATGACCACCTCGGTCGCCCGGGCTTCGCGCAACGCGGCGAACGCCTCGTCGAGTGCGGCATAGGACGGTGTCACGAAGTTGCGGAACAAGAGGTATCCCACCGTCCGCCCGTCGACCTGGAACGTGCGTGTGAGCGAGACGGTTGGAATGGTGACGACTCGTTTGGTCATCGTGAACCGACGCTCGACGCCTTGCCGCGAACGGACCGCAACGGCGGAAGAGACGCCCTCTTCGCTGGCACCGAACGCGCTCCCGATGGTCCCGGCGCGAACGAGATCCGCCACCGTTCGACCGTTGATCTCAAAAATCCGATCGCCTCGAGCCATCCCGGCTTCGGACGAAGGGCTGTCCGGAAACACCTGCAGGACGTTCAGCTCGGTCTCGGTCGTCTGGGTGGAAAAGCCGAAGCCCACGAACTGGCTCTCGCCATAGAACGCGTCGTTGGCAGCACGCGAAGTGATGTAGCTGAACGTGGAATCAAGCGGACGGTACCGCACCGCCTCGAGATAGGCTTCGGGCGATGCGTAATTGGCCGGATTGACCCGGGGCAACTCGCGGTACCACAGGTAGTACTCGTCGAGCACATCGCGGACGAACAGGTTTTGGCTCGTCCGCGTGCAGTTGCGAGGCCCGGACTGGGCCTGGGCTGGTGAAGGGACAAGAAACGTCAAGCCCGCACACAGCAGGGCGACAGTCACGCGCATGCGCGACCGCTGTGCAACACCGGGACCAGATCGTGTCACGGCAAATCCCTCATGTTTCCGAGCGCCCCGTGAGAGTCACCTGTCGCGCGGCGTCACCCTTGGGGGTCGCTTCACGTCCGGCGACAGCGCTGACAGGGCGTGAACACATATTATTACCCTCGGCGCCGCCCACCCACCGCGCAACGTGCGCGCGGCAGGACTCTGGGGCGGTCAAACGAAAGCCACAGAACGAGCTGTAAAGGGGACTGTCATGCAACGCCGGACCCTGCTGCAACTGCTGCTCTCGGGCGCAACCGCTTTTGGAGCCCGCCTCCGACTCCGCGGCCAACCCGAAACGCTGGGCCCCGTGGATATCGCCCGCATCCGCGTTCTCTCGGACATCGTCCTGCCGCAAGAGATCGGCACCGCCGGGCGAACCCAGGTGGTCGATCGATTCCTCACCTGGATTCGCGACTATCGATCCGATGCGGAAACGGACCACGGTTACGGCTTCCCGCGCCTTCGACGCACAGCTCCGAACCCTGCGGCGAGATATTCCGCACAGCTCGACGCGCTTGACGCCGCGGCCGCGCCGAAGGGGCGCACGTTCGCAGAGGCCGCGCCAGAGGAGCAGCGAGTGTTGATCGAGACCGCGATCGCGTCAGCAAAGGTCGAACGATTGCCGGCACGACCGGACGGAGGCCACGTCGCGACCGATTTGATGGCGTTCTTCTTTCACAGCGACGAGGCCAACGATCTCTGCTATCGCGCACAGATTGGACGCGACGCTTGTCGCAGCTTGTCGGGATCGGAGAATCGGCCTGCCGCACTGCCAGCCGGAGGACGTGATGCCAACCTATGAATGCGACCTGTGCATCATCGGCGGCGGCATCTCGGCCGCGCTGTTGTCTCAGAAGGTCGCCGAGAGTCGTCCCGGCACCTCGATTATCGTCGTCGAGGCTGGAAGCCGGCTCTTCGACGTCGAGCGCCGCTGGCAGGACCGTGCCCGGTCGCTCGCCTACGGCGAGAATCCGTGGCCAGGTGATTTCATCCCCGATCAGACGGGCGCTGGCATCATCTCGCGAACGATGGCCGTTGGAGGATCGGCCATGCATTGGGGCGGCGTGACCAACCGATTCTCGGAAGAGGACCTGCGCCTGCGATCGATGTATGGCCTGGCCGTCGACTGGTCGCTCGGCTGGACGGAACTGGAACGCTACTACTGTGAGGCCGAGCGGCGCATGGGTGTCGCTGGCGAACCCGGGCCGCTCGCCGAAGACCGACGATCCGAGCCCTACCCCATGCCTGCGATGCCGCTGTCATGGAATCTTCGGCAGCTGAAAGGTTGGGCCGAACAGAGCGGTCTTCCGTTCTGGGCGACGCCCCAGGCCAAGAACACCGTGCCCTACGACGGTCGCAGCGAGTGCAAGCGCTGTAACACATGCGAGATCTGCCCGACGGGCGCCCGCTATTCGCCGGACGAAACCCTCAGGCGTCTGCTCGCGAAGAAGACGATCGAGCTGCACGATCGCACGTTGGTGCGCCGCCTGATCCCCGCGACCAATGGCGGCAAGACCCCCCGCATTGCCGCCGCGCAAGCGGTTCACCGGGACAAGCCGCAGGACTCGACCGAGTACCGCGCGCGGCTCTTCGTCCTCGCGGCTGGATACTGCTGGAGTCCTCACCTGCTGCTGTTGTCTTCGTCCAGCCGCTTTCCCGCCGGGCTCGCCAACAGTTCGGGGACGGTCGGCCGATACATGAACGGTCACGCCTTCATGACGGCGCAAATCGAACTCGACGCAGAGATCTATCCGGGAATGAACGATCAGCACAGCCTGATCTCGCGTCAGTTCTTCCGCTGTGCCATGGACAAGCCCTTCGTGAGACACGACCTGCGCGTGTGGGAGAGCACGGTGGGGCGCGAACCGCGGTTGAAAGGCGCGGACGGGCGCGTGATGCTCGGTGACCAATTGCTCGCGGACTGGCGGTCACGCGTCAAACGCGGCACGGCCCGGGTGCGAGCGTACTACGACGTTCATCCATCGGCGGATAGCACGTTGACGCTCGACGCTGCCATCAGGAATTCGTTCGGCGATGCGCTTCCGAAGATCGTGCATCGCCTCGACGCCGCAACCGAGGCGAGGATCCCCGCGACGAAAGCGCACATCGCCGAGGTCTTCGCCAGACTCGCTCGCGCTCAGAATGGCAAGATCCTGTCGTCCAGTGAGAGCAACTACCTGGATCACCCTGCGGGTGGCTGTCGGATGGGAACGGACCCCTCCTCGAGTGTCTGTGACAGCTTCGGGCGCACGCACGATCACGACAATCTGTTCGTCGTCGGCGCTCCGACGCTGCCCACCGCTGGCTGCACCAACGGGACTTTGACTTTCGCCGCGCTCACGCTTCGCTCGGCGAACCAGGTGACATCGGCGCTGGGACACTGAGGAGAGGCTTACGCACGAGCAAGTGGCGCGGCACGTCAAGGACTAGCGAGGCTCCGCCTCAGACCGCCGAGTATGTGTGGCGGGCTCCGCCTCGCTAGTGGCAGTGTTGGCTTTTCCCCGCCTCCGGCGGGGAGACGTAGCAAGACCACCGGAGGTCTCGTCGAGCGATCGAATGGTCAGCGGATGTTTCGCGGGGTGGTGGCGCCAACCAGCCTGCGGAGGCGCTGGAGCAGTCCCTGCTTGTCTTCGGGCCGATCACTCTGTTGCAGCACCTCGAGACAAGCCTGGACCGTGGGCACGACTGAAACGCCCATTCGGCGAACCGATGCCGGCACCGATGCGCGGGCGCCGCGCCAAACGAGAATCGCTGCCGCCCTGGACTCGAGCTCGACGTCGAGACAGTTTTCCGGGCGGTCGTCAACGACCACATCGATATGCAGGGCCTTCGCAATCTGCCCGCGTGACCCGTGAACGACGTACGTGCTGGGCATTGGAAAGCCCTTGGCCTCGAGCCATCGCTGAGTCTGGCGCTGGACGGTTCGTCCCTGGGCGCGTGGGCGACTGGTGATGAAGAGCACCTCCCAGCGACGCTCTTCGGCCACCATCGCCAGCTTCGTGACCAATCCGGGCTCGATTTCATCGAGCGACTCCCAGAAATTCGTGGTCGCCGACAACTCGTGCCAGACCGCCGCGGATTGCGTGTTCGTCAACGAGACTTTCGCGACGGGCGCAGTGGGCGCTGCTGCTACTTCGGTCGGGAACTCCTCGAGATCCGGCGGCGAGGCGGCGATTTCCGGCGAGCCGACGATGGACCGGTCGAGCTCGGGAAAGAGACGGATTGCCGTATTTGCGAAGGAACCGTGAAGGTCGGCGAGGACTCCATCAAGGTCAAAAGCGATGCGCATGAATGCTCAGTCGTTCGCCTTGTCATCGATGAATTGAATACCTGATAGAAAGCGTTCCGGGTCATCGGAGAGCGGGTAGCAATGTTTGACCAGGCCCTTCAGGTGGACAACGGAATTGTCGGCCAGAGTCACTTGAAAGGTGTGCACGGCATCGACGGACAGCGGGATGTCGGTCTCGATGCCCATTCCGCCGAGACTGATCTCGGTGACCTTGACGGTGACATCCAGAGTCACATCTCGGCCCCGCAATTTG
Organism: uncultured Acidobacteriota bacterium; assembly: GCA_963802675.1. Classification (GTDB taxonomy): domain Bacteria; phylum Acidobacteriota; class Vicinamibacteria; order Vicinamibacterales; family UBA2999; genus JACCSI01. The sequence goes on along the minus strand of CAWDJL010000006.1, from coordinate 4,098 downwards.
CCAAGAATCGACACACGTGTGTTGCGCCGTCTATCCATGGCTATCCCGGAAAACATGATCAAGATTTCTTCGCTCGGGACACGCTTGTCGTATCGAAACTTCTGCCCGGGTGGGATAGCGCGAAGATCTGTGCAACGACGGTCAAACCGGAGCAACTCCTTGACGTTGTTGCAGGTCGGAGGCTGGGAGGGAGCACCGGTTCGCGGGATGCGGCCGCGGGGCGCACCGACCCGTCGGAGAGGCGGGAGCGTTCTCCGACGGGTCGCGGCATCTATTTCCGAGCGGACAATAACGACCGTGCCACGTTCAACTGGCGGATCTTCCGGTACAGGTTTGTCCGCTGGATTCCGAGCGCCTTCGCCGCCTCAGGCACGCGACCATGGTGACGCGCGAGCACCGCGCTGATGCAATCGCGTTCGAATCGCATTTTGGCATCGCGCAGGGTCGACCCGACATCCACCGGTTCGGTGCCGCCATCCAGACGCGCATGCTCCAGCAAGTCTTCAAGGTGAATGACGGGGCGATCGACCGACTTGACGAGTGTCTCCAGGAGGTTCCGGAGCTCTGCCACATTGCCTCCCCAGGGCAGGGCGCTCAGCACCTGTACGGCTGCTCGGCTGAGGTGCTTCTCCGGCGCGTGGTTCGCCGAGCAAACCCGCTTGAGCAGGTAGACGGCGAGCACCGGAATGTCTTCGCGACGGCGACGCAGCGCGGGGAGATCGATTCTGACTTGTGCGATCTGCTTGTAGAGATCCGCACGTAGCCGCCCATCCGCGACCGCACCGTCGACATTGACGTCGAGCGTGGCAATCGGCTGGACGTCCAGTTCGACCAACGCCGCCTTGCCATCGATGACGAGGACCTCACGGTCGCGAAGCGCCCGCGCAAGGCGAGCCTGCACTCGAGCCGGTGTTTCGATGAGGTTCAACAGGAGCAGAGTCCCGCCCCGCGCTTTGTACAGCGCGCCGCTCTTGGCAATCTGATCGGTCCCGGTGCGTTGCGTGAAGGAGGGAGGCGTACTCGACGGTGCGCCGAAGAGTCGGCGCTCCAGATCCTGAGGCGTGTCGCCTGCGCAGTCCTCGATCACGAACGGCCGGTTGCCCGACTCGTTCCCGAGTTGGTGAATCGTTCGCGCCACCAGGGTGCGGCCGGTGCCTGGCTCGCCTGAGATGCACACACTGCTGCGCCCGCGAGCAGCATGCTTGATCATTTCGGTGACGCGACGCATGGCCGGCGACTGCGCGACGAGCGCTTCGGCAGAACCCGGCTTCGCAACACCGTTCGTCTCGCCAGCCACTAGATTCACATCCCGGGCATTGGCCAGGACGGCCGTCGCTTCTCGCTCGTCGAAGGGCCACGGCAGCAGGTCAATGGCGCCCGCATGAATGGCCTCCGCCGCCCGTAGCGGGTGACTCGCATCGAACAGCCCCGCGATCGGCGTGTGAGGATGCTGCGCGCGCAGCGCGCGCATCGCCGGCAATGGAGAACGCTCGCCGGCGAGATCGATCAGACACAGCGCGAGCGTTCGGGAGGCGAGAAGTTGCAGGGCCTGCATCACGTCGCTCGCGGCGACGACGCGAAGGCCGATGTGCGCCAGGCGCTCGGCGACCACGGTCTGACGCCGCGATCCCTCCGACAGAAAGAGAATCGTCGATGCGTGCGATCGGTTCGCGATCGGATGAGGACTGGTCAGCACTGTGTGGCTCGTTCTCTCGGCACGGTTCGGTCGCGTGGCGACCGGGCCGAGCGTAAAGAGACTCTATATGACATTAGAGACGAGTGTCAAGAAAATACTGATGAGGTTAGCTGCCGGATACTCCGCAGCGACAAATGACATTTTTGGGCTTATTTTGGGGCTGTCGTGAGCACTCCGATTTTGAGGCTTGATGAAAGCGTTACCATTGGAGTGACTTTATATGACACTATCACGTCCGGCGGAGATTGGTGAGTAGCGTCCAGGGCTTTGACCGCGGCGAGCCGACCGCCAAGATTTTCAGACAACCATCAGTCGGCGTCTGAGACGCGGGTGCGGCCTGCGCACATCGAGCCTTCTCAAGCCGAGGTTGGCTGCCATCTCCTGTGCCTGACGGAACTCGGCTGCCGTCAGCTCGCGGTCGATCTCGGGGAATCGCTCCGCTGACACCTTGCCGGCGGGCCTGTACTGATCCATCAGGTTCACGTACGTCTCTCGACCAAGCTCGCAGGCGATCCACTCCAAAATGGCGCGCGTCTCGTCGAGCCCTCCAGGCATCACGAGGTGCCGGATCAGTAGCCCGCGCCGCGCCAGACCATCCTCGTCGAAGACCAGCGGTCCAACCTGGGCGTGCATGGCTTTGATGACTCGTCGCGCAGCCTCTGGATAGTCGGCCGCTTTCAGGTACTTCGCGCTCGGTTCACTCGACCAATACTTGAAGTCCGGCATGTAGATGTCGACGATGCCATCCATGAGCTCGATGCTGTGCAGGGCGTCGTACGCGCTCGTGTTGTAGACGAGCGGCAGGTGCAAACCGCCTCGCACACCTTCGACGACCGCCTCGAGAATCTGTGCGACGACGTGCTCGGGCGTGACGAAGTTGATGTTGTGACAGCCGCGGGCCTGGAGCGTCAGCATCATCGCGGCAATGTCTGTTGGCGGCGCGCCCGGCGCCGTGCGCGGCTTGATGTCCTGACTGATGTCGTAGTTCTGGCAGAAGACGCAGCGAAGATTGCAGTGCCCGAAGAAGATCGTGCCCGATCCGTTCCAGCCGCGCAGGCAGTCTTCCTCGCCGAAGTGTGGAAACCACGATGAGACCACTGCGTGTCGCCCGGTCTTGCAGGCCGACCAGGCGTCCTCGAGCCGATTGACGCCGCAGTCTCTTGGGCACAGGCGGCAATCCGCCAGGGCCGCGACCGCTTGTTGCGCGCGCTCGGCGATCTGGCCGGTGGTCAAGCTCAGGTAGGCCGCTCGGAACGGCGAACGCATGACGCCGATTGTGCCATGGCGAATCCATCTGGCGGCTGGGTGATTTGGCGACTGGGTGATTGCATTGAGTGATTAGGTGATTGGTGATTGATCTTGGCCAGCGGCTCCGCGTCGTCAAGGCTTCGACGCCAATCGCTCAATCATCAATCACCCACGGCACCGAACCTGTCTCTGTCACACCGAGCGCACGCGTCCCACCAGAAAAGAAAAAGCCCGAGGCTTTCGAGCCTCGGGCTTTTTCGCCAATAATCCCGGCAGCGACCTACTCTCCCACGCACCTACGCACGCAGTACCATCGGCGGTAGCAAGCTTAACTTCCGTGTTCGGAATGGGAACGGGTGTGCCCCTGCTCCTATGACCACCGGGAAACTTTCTCACGTTGGTTCGTCCAGACCCCCTGGCGAGAACCCTCGTAATGTTGGCGTCTGGGGTTCCCGCCTTCGCGCCCATGAGCGCTACGGCGGGCAAGCTGTGCAGCCTGCCGCGACGTAGCTCGCGAAGCGAGCGAAGTCGGGATCGTCCCAGAACATCTTGGTTTGAATATCCCGCAATATTTGCTTTGCCGCGCTCCGCGCGGCGGTTGCCTGCGATAGTTCATTGATCACACACCCACAGCAAGTAAGTGAATGGTCAAGCCTCACGGCTGATTAGTATTGGTCAGCTGAACGTGTTGCCACGCTTACACACCCAACCTATATACCTGGTGGTCTACCAGGAGCCTTCAGGGATCCGAAGATCCAGGGAAATCTCATCTTGAGGAGGGTTTCACGCTTAGATGCCTTCAGCGTTTCTCCCGTCCGGACTTAGCTACCCAGCGCTGCCACTGGCGTGACAACTGGTACACTAGAGGTCCGTCCAACCCGGTCCTCTCGTACTAAGGTCAGACCCTCTCAAATTTCCTGCGCCCACCGTAGATAGAGACCGAACTGTCTCGCGACGTTCTAAACCCAGCTCACGTACCGCTTTAACCGGCGAACAGCCGGACCCTTGGGAGCTGCTACACCCCCAGGATGCGATGAGCCGACATCGAGGTGCCAAACCTGGGCGTCGATGTGAACTCTTGGCCCAGATCAGCCTGTTATCCCCGGCGTACCTTTTATCCGTTGAGCGATGGCCCTTCCATGCGGGACCACCGG
>CAWDJL010000005.1:0-952022 GCA_963802675.1 uncultured Acidobacteriota bacterium | reverse complement strand
TCCGAGGACCTCTCGAAGGCAACTCAAACTCTCAACAGGCGCCATCGTTAGTCAACGTGACAAATGACTCGACATTCCAGGGATCTGTTGCTCGTTCAACACATCCTTCACGCGGCAGGCGAGCGCGGCGGGCAATCCTGGATGATGGAGGTGTTCAGGCGCCGCCGACCACATCCGGCGTAGCTCACCGCGCGCCGCGCTTCCTCATCACCGACGAGTCGTATCGATTCACCCGCAACAGCCGCGCGAACCTGCACGTGCGGCGGTCGCGGGAACGAGGGTTCCAGGACGCTGGCTAAGGCACCATCAGATGTTGTTCACGTAAAGCGTCCGGACCAGGTTCTGGAGGCTCTGGCCCGTCGGCCCGATCTCGGAGTTGATGAAGACGACGATCTCGACGTTGTCGGGCGGCATCAACAGCACGCACTGCTCCGTGCGGGCCGCGGCCGGGTTGCTGTTGTCGTCCACCTGCCCGGCTTGTAGTAGAGCGGTCCCCGCCGCCGTGACCTGTTCGTCGAACGGGCTATCAAGACCCCACGACTCGTCGAGCAGCGTCTGGGCGTCGGCCCGCTGATGATTTGACCCGGTCCGAACGCCCGGGCAACGTCGAGCACCTCGTTGACCGTCATCGCCAGCCGACGCCGCCGGGCTCGTAGATGAAGTCCGCTGTTCCAGCCGTCGCCGGACGCGTCGTAGCGGTAGCTCGCGGAGGGCGGTGTAGGCCGTCTTGTCAGCAGCGGGAAGCGCCGTGAGGATTGAACACCTGCGTCTGCATGTAGTGGTTGTAGGCGTCCGAAGTTATCAAGTTCCAGGCCAGGTCGTTGACGAACTCGAGGCCGAAGTCCGTTCCCGGCTGGATGTAGCCGCCGATGGTCGCCATCAGATACCGGATCAGGCCGAAGTCCTCAGTGTCTCGTAGTCACCGGTGGGTTGCCGACGTTCGCCGCCAGGACGCCCGCTTGACCTCCGACTTCATCGTGGGCCAGCTCGACGAGGAGCCCCCGGTTCCGAAGCCTGAGAGATGGTTCATGAGGTCTTCGAAATTGATGAGACCCACGTTCGGGCCGGGGTCCCAGTAGGCGGGCAACCAACCGATGATCGGGGACTGCGTGGAAATTTCTTCTGCTTGAGCAGCTTTACGAGCCCGACCGCCGTCATGAACTTGGAGAGGCTCACGAGGTGAATGCGCTGGTTCGTGTTCCAGGCCAGGGCCGGGGCGTCCGCGGGCACCGGGTTGCGGGCCCAGTCCCAGTAACCCGTCGCCACAGTGACACCGTTCTGGCGCACCCGAATGGCGTAGCCGTTCACATTGGCGGCGAGCGTGTTGTGCAGGTCGAGCGTGAATGCGGGGATGTCGAGGTAGTTCTTGTTGTCCGGAATCGGAATGAAGGGGAAGCCGTCTGAGGGATGCACGAAGCTCTCTGTTGAGATGGGACCCGCGCGGGTAAAGACCTCCCGCACCATCTCGCGCTGCGGGGTGGACCGGAGCTCTTGAAGGACGCCGCGGTCGATGAAGGCGACCTCATCGGGATCCGGCTCTTCGCCCGGCTCGCGGGACGGTGGGACCGACTCGGCAATCAGGAGCGAGCGGGAGACCTCGGCGATGCTGAGGCGACCGTCCGCGATACCGGGCACCACGTTGAGTGCCGCGGCCACGTCGGGCGACTCGGCGAGCGCTTCGAAGCAGCGGCGCGAGACCTCGCCCGTTCTTAGGGATTCCTGGCAGGCAGGGATTACCTGGGGGCGCAAACCTGCATCTCTCTGCGCTTTCACTCGAGCTGGGGTGAACACCGCTACGAATGTGGCAGCACTCAAGACGGTCAAGACGGTCACGTTGAACCTGAACGAATGGACTGCGCTTCATACTGCCCTCCTCTTTGCCTGCGAGAAGTTTCAGGGGACCGCGGAGGCCGCTCGGAACCGCAATCCAGCAGCAGACCGGAAATCGCTGCCTCGCAACAGGGCGTTGCCGACAGGGTTCCTCAAGAAGCTGAACGAGACGTCCGTTCTCGGGTCGGACCACCTCCACACGCAGCGCCCTCGTGTCTTGCGCGATCGCTCGGGCCGCCGGCGTGAGCGTTCCCAGCAGGGCTAGCACGGCAAGGACCGACGGCGACGTGTGCCGTTCTGCGTTTCTGCAATTGCCTTTCTCCTGCGCTTGTCGTTCGGATCGTCCATGCGAGCCCACAAGGCGGCCGCGGCGAGTGTGCGTTTCCTCATGGCGTCCGCGCTCAGCTCAGGTATTCATTGTTCTCGTGGCTCTCTCGTCCTGCTGATTCTTACGTTCGACCGGAACGTACCCGCAATGCCCGGCGCCTCATTAGTTTCTCCGTCCGGCCTCATTGGGAACCTGTTGCGCCAGCAGGTGATAGGCACCCGCGGCATGGTATGAACGGATGCTAGAATGAGCGCGCCACCTTCGAGGCCCGTGATGCCGCAGCCAGGCATGGTTCGCTTCGGGCCGTTCGGGTCGATCTTCTCAACGGCGAGCGGCACAAGCCCGGGACGAAGATTAGACTTCACGGTCAGCCTGCGCAGGTCCTTGGCGTGCTGCTGGAGCGGCCAGGGGAGGTGGTGACGCGCGAGGAGCTACGCGCGCGTCGATCTGACCCTGCACTGAACCGTGGAACCTTGGAACCTCGGAACCGTGCAAGGCTCGCCTTCGCGCATTCGTCGGCGACTGTCAGGTACCGCCGCACCGCGTCATTCCCGACCACATACGGATGGGGCTGTCCTGGCTTTCGGTTCGTCAGCGCCGCAAGCTTTCGCGTTGATTGGTCAAGGGAGTGATGATTCGCGATCAACACATCGGTTCCCGCCTTCTGTGACGATGTCGCGAAAGCGTTGGGCCGACTGGCTGTACGTCTGGAACCAGTAGCGCTGGTCCTTGCCAGGACTGATCGTGAAGTTGAATGCCGGACCGCCCAGCAGCGACCAGGTGTGGCTTCCCTCCGTCTTTCACTGGAATGAGCGTCGAAATCGTACCGCGCGAGTGCCCCGGCGTCACATGCAGCGTCAGCGTGGTATCCCCGAGTGTGAGTTTCTGGCCGTCGCTTGCGACCAGATCTCGTGTCGGCTTCGGCCACGGCTCAGAATTCTTAGCGAGCGTATCCCACTCTGGGCCGACATGATCACACGCGCTCCAAAACGTTCCTGAAGAAACCTGGCGCCTCCCGCATGATCCGCATGACCGTGGCTCACCACCACATACTTGATGGTCGCTGGATCGAAACCGAGTTTCTTCAAACCGCCGACGACCTGTTCCTCGACTGAGTATCCCAGCCTCGACGAGATATTCCCGCCGACGTCGTGACGGCCCACGCCGAGTAGTCTTCCTTGTCCCCAAGAAAGTAGAGATTCTCGAAGACTCTCTGGCTCGGCATACCACTCTGAACGTGGAGGCGGACCTGGCGGTGTGGGAGGCGCTTGATTGGTCTGAATCGCCGGAGTGGGCTTCGGCGGGTTACAGAGGCCGAACAGAATCGTCCAGTCTGTACCTGCGGCGAGCCTGGCTCTTTCAACGTGAGTTTCAGCCGTGTCAGCAGCGGCCTGTCTGTCTTCCCAGCTACTTTCAGGTCGAGCCGCGAGCCCCGCCACTGACAGCACTGCGATAGCGCAGGTACTTGGGTCTCCACTTCATTGGCGGTCTCCACCTGTCTTGAACTTGGAACCGTGGAACCGTGGAACCACCTGGAACCTTGGAACCTAGCGTTGTTGTTGTGGTGGTCGTCGTTGGGCGCGTCGCTCGCCGCTTGATCAGCTCTTCCTGATACTGCTCGTCCGTCAGAAAGGCGATGTCGGTCCAGCCATGGCCCATTTCGTCCATGGTGCGGCTGCCCCAGCCAATCCACGCCGTGGGATCCGGGTTGTGCTTGTTGTTGGCCGTGTTGTCGTGCCAGGACACCGTGTGGAGGATCGTCCCGGCCGGGAAGAGATGCGGCGTCTTGTACTTGTAGGTGATCTGCCAGTTCTGCTCGTAGTGCGTCGCGTCGGTCAGCACTTCGCGTCGCCCGTCCGGGTGAATCGCTTCGAGCATCATCCGCGAGCCGCGGAAGTGCATGTGCGGCTGGAAGCTGACGATGAGCGCGGGCTTGGGCAGCGGCCAGAAGCGATCGTGCCGGGCGACCGTGTTGGGCGGAATACTCAAGAAAGCCGCCGCGTGAAGCGGATTCTCCGCAATCAGCGCCCCGGTTGGCATTGACGGCTCGTCGATCGACAACTTGTGGCCGGCTCGCAGCAACAGATCCTCGATCCGTTCGCGGTTGAGCACCCAGTCGTTGCCCACGCCCGTGCGGATGCGGTGCGACGTGACGACGTACTTCGGGACAACGCCCTTCGGGTAGAACTTGATGCCGACCTTCTGGCGGTCGAAGGTTTCCTCACCGTACGGGTGGTAGTGCGACTCGAAGCGGAAGAGCGAGCCCTTCTTCAGGATCTTCGTCGTGCCGTCGGGAAAGACGTCCGCATCGTTGCCGGCACCGTACTCGATGAGGTCCATGCTGTTGCCGACGTTCGAGCCCATGCCGAGCCCAAGGCCTTCGCGATCAACCCCTTCGGGCAGATCAACGTACACGTGCGCGTGGTGGACGGCACGCTTGGCGTCCGGAATGATCTGCACCCACTTGACGTAGCGATCTTCGGTGAGCTTGGGATCGACAATCTCTTCGGGAATGAAGTCAGGACCGTCGGCTGGAATCCGGAAGCCCTTTTCCATCCGCACCACGAGATCCGGTTCACCGTACGTCCACTCGGAATTCGTGGTGAACGTCCTCGGTGGTGGCGCGTCTTCGGGACGTCCCTCGGGCCCTCCGCCATCGACCCACGAGGCGATGGTGTCGATCTCGGCATCGGAAAGAGACGGATCGGCGATGTATTCGCCGATGCTGCGATCGATGTGCCATGGCGGCATCTCGCGGCTGGTCACTTTCTGCCGGATCGACCGGGCCCATGGCCGGACCTCTTGAAAGGTCATCAGCGACATGGGGGCTGACGTGCCCGGGTGGTGACACTGCTGGCAAGACCGCTGCAGGATCGGGAGCACGTCTCGGGTGAAGGTGGGGGTTGGCCGACCGGTGGACGCCGGATTGCCGCTCTGTGCCTGGGAAACCGTTCCAGACGACACCAGGAACGCTGCGGCGATCGCCAACCCCGAAATCCTGTAACCTTCGCGACGGGGACCATTCGGCCTCCTCGTGTTGCGCTTGGGGAAGTACGGAGATACTTTACACCCGGCCGACCATGAGCGCGCAAAGAAGCAGGGGTCAGAGACGTCGTTTTCTTGTCGTGTTCGTTCTCGGCTTTTGTTTGCTAGCGGGTCTGCACGATCCACCGCTCGTGGCTCAGCGCAATCAGCCGATTTATCCAGCCTATGACGGCTTCCTGAAAAATCCTGACGGCAGCTACACGTTGGCATTTGCGTACTTCAGCCACAACGCCGAGGTAGTGACGGTGCCTCCCGGCCCGGACAACTCCTTCACGCCGTCGCCGGTGGATCGGCAGCAGCCCACGGTTTTCAAACCTGGGCACTGGCGTTTTCAGTGCGTCATGGTCGTGGGCCCCGAGTTCGACGGCAAGATGATCTGGAAGCTCGGCTACGGCGGGACGACTACCGGGACGAGCGAGCGCATGCTGCAATCGAACTGGAACCTGGTCGAGGGGGCGCCAGATCTGTCGCGCCTCGATTACGCCAAGGTCCCACGCGGAGTCTGCCTCAATCGTGCGCCAACTGTTCGCTTGCTGGGAAAGACGGCGCGCAAAGGCGAGGTGTCGATTGACGCGAGCGTCGGGGAGGAACTTCACTTGTTTGGCAGCGTGGCCGACGAGGGCCTGCCACGCTCGGGCACACTGATCGTCGGGTGGAAGTCTGTCAAAGGGCCGGGAGCCGTAACGTTCTCGAACCCCGCTGAGCCCCGGACCAAGGCTTCGTTCACGGCGCCGGGGATCTACGAGCTCGAGCTCTCGGCCACCGACTCCGAACTGTCATCGACGTTGCGCGTTGATCGTCACTGTCACGTAGCGGCCCAGCGGTTGAGGGCCGATAGACTCCGCAAGTGGCAGTTCCGCCTGACCGCCCCGCGAGACACGGCGGTCCGCCGAAGCGTTTGCGCGAAGGCGGAAGCGGACGCCACAGGATTCTGTTTGGCCACAGGATACTGTTTGGCACTCGTAGCTTCCGGCTTTAGCCGGAAGATCGGCGGCCCAGCATTTTTCATGGGCCGATGCAAGCGAAGCGGAGTGTGTTACAACGAGGGTCGCATGCGGTCCATTCCGCGTTCAATCATCGCCGCTGCCGCGTTGTGGATGGCGGCGCTTGGTAGCGCCTTAGTTTCTGCCACCGATCCCTCCGGACTCGTTCAGCCTCCGGCCAACCAGACAGCTGCCGGTCCAACCGCCAAGCCCGAGGAGGGCATCCCGATCGCAGATGCGACCGTCGTCAAGGCGTGTGGCGCCTGCCACAAGCCCGACGAGAAGCAGCAGCTGACGCGGATCTCGTTTCAGCGCAATACGCCAGAAGGCTGGCAGACGACGATTCAGCGCATGGCGGCCTTGAACGGCTTGCAAATCGACCCGCAGACGGCTCGGCATGTCGTGCGGTACCTGTCCAACAATCTCGGATTGGCGCCCGAGGAAGCCAAGCCTGCCGCGTTCGAAGTGGAGCGCAGGACTCCTGACTATAAGTACACGGCCAACGCTGATGCTGAAGGCGTCTGCACGAAGTGCCATTCGATGGGTCGCGTCATCTCGCAGCGCCGGACGCGCGAAGAATGGAACCTGCTGATTGCGATGCACCGCGGTTGGTATCCGCTCGTCGACAATCAGGCGTTCCGACGCGGAGGCCCGGCGCCGCGCGATCCGTCGGCCGATGGTCGACCGCCCGATCTGCGTCATCCGGTAGAGAAAGCGGTTGATCACCTGGCGCGGGCATTCCCGCTCAAGACGTCGGACTGGAGTGCGTGGTCCGCGACCATGAGGCCGCCACGACTTGAAGGCGCCTGGGCGGTCACCGGGCGCGAGGCCGGTAAAGGTCCTGTTTACGGCTACGTCAACATCAAAGCGTCGCCGTCGGCACCCGATGAGTTCACCACTGACATCACGCTCGTCTACGCTCGGACGGGGGAGCGCGTCTCACGTACCGGCCAGGCGATTGTGTATACGGGCTTTCAGTGGCGCGGTCGGTCGGCGGAGGCCGGGAACGAGGACAGCGGGTTGCGCGAGGTGATGTTCGTCGATCGCGATTGGCGAGCGATCGAGGGCCGATGGTTTACCGGCGGCTATGACGAGCTCGGCTTGGACGTCACGACTCGAACGCGTTGGCGGCGAAACCAGGGTGCTGGGCACCGATCGAACGGCCTTACGCATGGGAACGTCCGACCAGCAGGTGAAGATCTACGGCGCCAACCTCCCGCCGACTCTTCAAGCGAGGGATGTCGATCTGGGGCCGGGCATCACGGTGAAGGCGATCGCCAATGCCTCGGCCACGGAGGCAACGATCACAGTGGACGTTGCGGACTCTGCGGCCGCTGGCGCTCGCGACTTGTTCGTGGCGGGCGCGTCGCGACCAAGAGCGCTGGCCATCTTCGACAGCGTCGATGCCCTCAAAGTCACGCCCGAATGGGCGATGGCCCGGGTTGGTGGCGAAACCTTCCCTAAAGCGCTGGCGCAGTTCGAGGCACGAGCGTTCGACAACGGTGCCGACGGCAAGCCCGACACCCCTGATGATATCGACCTCGGCATTGTCGGCGCGCGCTGGAGCCTCGAAGAGTTTGCCGCGACCTACGATGACGATGACATCAAGTATGTGGGGGAGATCGATCCGTGGTCGGGGCGCTTTACGCCCAGCGTGGACGGCCCGAATCCGTCGCGGCGGGGTAGCCGCAACAATATCGGCGACGTCTATGCAGTTGCGACGTTCACGCCAGAGGGCGGGGATGCAAAGACCGCCAAGCCGCTCCGCGCACGGGCCCATCTGCTGGTCACCGTGCCGCTGTATATGCGGTTCGAGCCCACTGGAGGCCGGCAATGAGCGTGCTGGCGCGCCGCGAAGCGCACGCCTTCGAAGCTGCCGGGCAACGATTCCTGTATCTCGTGCCGAGCGCGGCGGTGTTTGCGGTGGACGAGTGCTCGCAGGCGGTGCTCGATCGCCTGGACACGACCACGCTCCAGGAAGACGCGCTGATCGGTGACTTGTCGTCGAGATTTGCCCCGCGCTGAGATCAGTGGCACCATCGCGGAGCTTCGCAGGGTCAGGGCGATCGGCGAGTCAGCGACGCCAGCCAGGACGCCGAAGATTGTGCCGCTCACGCCGGTCCCGTTGCAGACGCTGGTCGTGAATGTCACCAATCAGTGCAACCTGGCCTGCACCTATTGCTACGAGTACGGCGAAGACAAGATCGTCGACACGGAAAACGGCCAGCAGCCCAAGTTCATGAGCGAACAGACGGCGCGAGAGAGCGTCGAGTTCATGCTGCGCGAGTCGAAGGACAATCCGACCGCTCACATGACGTTTTTTGGTGGCGAAACCCTGATGAACTTTCCGGTCCTCCAATCGACGGTTGCTTATGCTCGCCGACGCGCCGCCGAGGTCGGCAAGCAGGTGGATTTCAGCCTGACGACCAATGCCACCCTGCTGCGCCCGGACGTCATCGACTTCCTGGCCGACAACCGGATCGGCGTCACGATCTCGATCGATGGCCCCGAAGATCTGCAGGACAAGTTCCGTGTGTTCAAGAACGGCAGGGGGAGCTACGACGTCGCCGCTCCGAAAATCAAGGCGCTCTTGGCAAGGCACCGAACGCGTCCGATCGGGGCGCGAGTCACGCTGACCCGACAGACGCTCGACATCGCTCGCATCTATCGCCACCTGGCCGATGAGATGGGGTTCTGGGAAGTCGGTTTTGCTCCGGTCACGACGGCGGCCAAGCGTGAGTACGCCATCAGTGACGAGGGATTCGATGCGCTGTTGGGGCAATTCAAGGCGTTGGCCCTCGAGTATCGCGATGCCGCGCTCGAGAATCGCCATCACGGGTTCTCGAACGTTCGAGAGACGCTTCAGGAGCTGCACCAGGGTCACGCCAAGGCTTATCCATGTGGTGCCGGCATTGGTCTGATGGGCGTCGCGACCGATGGCGACGTGGCGCTGTGTCACCGATTCGCGGGATCGGACAGTCACCGCCTCGGGACCGTGCGCGACGGCATCAGTTGGGAGCGGCAGCAGGCGTTTCTCGACTCGCATCACGTTGCCGAAAAGACCGATTGCCGGACGTGCTGGGCGCGACCGATTTGTGCGGGCGGCTGTTATCACGAAGCCAATACGCGCTACGGTTCGACGACCGCGCCAAACCTGCACTATTGCGAGTGGATCCGCGGCTGGACGCATGTCTGTCTCGAGATTTACGGTGAAATCGCGGTGAAGAACCCGGCGTTCCTCGCGCAGTTCGATGAGGAGGCGGGGGAGCGGGTGTCATAGTGTTCGAAACCGTAGCTTCCGCCTTAAGGCGGAAGCCACGGACGGAAAAAGCCACGGAACGAAACATGGAAACGATGGCCACGAAGAACACGAAGTCACGAAGCCATACGATGCAAGATCCGAAAATCCTTCGTGTCTTCGTGCCCTTCGTGGCTACCGTGCATGTCTTCGTGGCTTCCGCCTTGGCGGAAGCTACGCGTGGTGCTTCCGTGCTTCCGTGCCTCGTACGTTAGAGGGTAGTCCCCATGAAACACCTCAAAGCCATCAACCGCAAAGCGTCGCGCATGGAAGAAGCGACCAAAGATGTGGTCGCACTCCAGCAAGGCGGGCCGCCGCAACAGCCGCAGGAGCCGCACATTCCGATTGGCTGCTCGCTGGTCTTCGCCCCGGGATGGGAGGCGGATCGCAATGGCGGCACGGCTGGCTTGTGTCAGCCGGTTGAGCGCGATCTGTTCGACTGTCACATGGGGTGCTTCTGGCCGGCGCAGGTGCCGGACCAGTTGAATCACGCGCCCGACTGGACGGCGAAATGCGCGGCGGCGCAAAAGGACTGGCGCAAGATCGATCTGATCTTCCCGGACAAGAAGTAATGACAAGGCAGCACACCGCGGCCGCGCTCGTCTTCGCATTCGCCCTGGCCAGTCTCGGTCCCTCCAGCCCGCAGGCGGCGCAGCGCTTTGGACGAGGCGCCTCGCAGAACGGCGGCAACCACCTGCTCTACATCGGCACGTATGCGGGTAACGTCCAGATCTTCGACGAGGCGACCGAGCGTCAGATCGGCGAGATCAAGCTGCAGACCGGGATTCCTCGTTCGCTGATCCTGTCGTTCGACCGGAAGAAATTCTACGTCCTCGATTCGACGCTCGAGAAGATCGAGATCGTCGACATCGCCTCGCGCAGCACCCTGAGTACGTTCACATTCAGCAGCGGCAACAAGAAGACACGTATCCGCAGCATGCAGGTCGATCCGCTCGAGCGGTTCATGATCCTGCTCACACGCAGTGCGACCAAGCTCGTCGACCGCTGGGAGATCAGCGATGTCGCGCTCGAACTGTATGACCTGCGCGAGAAGAAGATCACGCGAACCATCCCGTGGCCCGGCGGCGAGGTGCGCGAGAACGTCAACATTCGATTCTCGCCGGACGGCAAGTTGCTGTATTTCTTCGGCGACGACATCCTGATCGTCGAGACCGAGAAATTCACCGAGGTCGATACCTGGGCGCTGAGTCGGCCGATCGAGCAGGGGCTGGGCCGTGTCAGCTTTGGCGCCGTCGATGACGTCAACGACGACCCCGGCTTCTTCACCGGCCTGTTCTCGGTGCAGGACCCGGTGCAGAACCGGCGCATCATGGGCATCGGGCGCGTGAACCTGGTGGGCAAGAGTGTCGAGTTTCACCCCGTGGGCCCTGCCGAGGGCGTCGGATTCGCGATGGCGCCCGACCGCAAGCGCGGCTACGGGCTGCTTCAACAGATTGGGCGCTATGAGTTCTGGACCTTCGACCTCGAGCAGAAGAAGCTGTTGAATCGGACGATGTTCGACGGCCGGCCCCGCATGGCGTTACGAGTGTCATCGAACGGGCGGCTTTTGTATGTGTTCCAGGCGGGCGCCACCATCGACGTTTACGAAGCCTCGACGTTCAAATACCTGCGCACGATCGAGATGAATGCCGACCAGACGACCAATTTGTTCGTCCTGCCGCGGCCTGGTGGGACGACGGACACTGGGAGTTCGCTAGCCGCCAAGGAAGGCAACGCACAAGCCTCAGAGACACCGAGCCACAGAGTTACAGGAAAGTTACGTGAAGTCTCTGAGTCTCGGTGACTCTGAGGCTTTTCCGTGCTTCCGTGACCGTTCTGCGCGCAGTGACCGTAGGCCGTAGGCCGTGGGCCGAACCCACCCAACCCAGAACCATTTCGGCCCGTCTAACGTATCGACATTTAATCCAGGCCAGCGCCTGCCGCTGGTGCGGCAGGTGTGCGGTCCCTTAAACCTCGGGGAGGTTGGTCGTGTCCTTGTTGAAGCGAATTTTCGGCGGAAAATCCAACGAACCGGTCCAGCGCACCCGCGTCTGTGTCGAATGCGGCATGCCGGTGGCCGACCATAAGGACTGGTGCTCGATTTACCGCGGCCAACGGGAAATGGAGCTTCGGGCCGCCTCGAAATAGTCCTCTGAGCACCCCGCAGGCGGATTAGGTCACAATGCGGGGGTGCTCGACCCTGAGCTTCGTCGGGTCTTCAACTACCTGACGCCGTATTGGCGTCGGCTGTCGCTCGTCTTCGGTATCAGCCTCATCAGCACGGCGACCACGCTCGCCGTGCCCTTCCTTTCAAAGGATCTCATCGACCAGGCCCTCGTGGGCCGCGACCTCGCGGCGCTGCGCCGCATTGTCTGGTGGTTTGCGGGGCTCGGCCTGATCGGCTTTGTGTTGAACGTCATCAGTGGCCTGCGCTACACGCGCGTCTCGGCCGACATCCTGTTCGATATGCGGTTGGCGATGTACGAGCACCTGCAGCGGCTCTCGCCGCGCTTCTATGCCCGTACTCGCCTGGGTGATGTCATCGCCCGCATCAACGGCGACATCGGAGAAATTCAGCGTGTCGCTGCAGAGGCCGCGCTGGCCTGGGTTGGCAACGTTCTGTTCCTGATCGGCAGCCTCGTGATGATGTTCTGGCTCGACTGGCGGCTGTCACTGGTAGGGCTGGCGCTGATGCCGGCCAGCATCTGGGCGCTCGTCCACTACCGTCGTCGACTCGAAACGCGCGTCGGTCAACTCCGTCAACGGAGCGCCGACATCGGAAGTTTTCTTATTGAGACGCTGCAGGCGAACGCGCTGGTCGTGACCTCGAACGCTCAAGACCGCGAGGTGTCACACTTTCGTCGTCTCAACGACGCGTTCGTGTCGTCCGTCATGGGCATGCAGCGGATCACGTACTTTGCAGGGGGGTTGCCAGGAACACTGCTCTCGGTCGGCACCGCCGTGGTCTTCTTGTATGGCGGCAGCCGCGTGATTGAAGGCACATTGACGCTGGGGACGCTGGGGGCATTTCTCGCCTACCAGATGCGAGTCTTCGCACCGGCGCAGGCGCTCATGGGACTGTATGCGAGCCTGGCCACGGCTCGGGTGTCGTGGCATCGCGTGCTCGAAATTCTCGATGCGCCCGCAGATGTCGTCGAATCAGCGCGACCCGTGGTGCTGGGCCATGCGCGCGGGCGGATTGCCTTCGAGGCCGTGACGTTGCGCACCGAGCGTGGCGTGCAGGTGTTGGAGGAGGTCAGCTTCTCGGTTGAGCCTGGCCAATCACTGGCGTTGGTCGGCGCGAGCGGGAGCGGCAAGTCGACGATTGCCGCGCTCGCGACGAGGCTCCTGGATCCCGATAGCGGCAGTGGTGCGGCTGGATGGGCATGACCTGCGCACCCTCACCCTCCCCGAAGTCCGTCGCCACGTCGTGCTCGTCGAGCAGGAGCCCGTGCTGCTGCACGCGACGCTGGCGGAAAACATCTGCTACGTGCGGCCGGACGCGACAGACCAGGAGGTGCGAGGGGCCGCGGAATCGGCCGGGCTGACACCGTTCATCGAGTCCCTTCCGAACGGCTACGAGACAGTGGTCGGGGAACGCGGCCTGGCGCTCTCGGCTGGCGAGCGTCAACGGGTCGCGCTGGCCCGGGCATTCCTGGCGAACCCAACCGTTCTCGTCATGGACGAACCAACCGCCGCTCTCGATCCGATCTCGGAGCGCCTGGTGACCGAAGGCTATCGGCGCGTGATGCGCGACCGTACCACCATTCTCATCACACATCGGCGCGACCTCGCGATGCAGGCGGATCGGGTTGTGATGCTGGATGGCGCTCGCGTCGCGGAAACCGGGCCTCCCGCGCAGCTGGCGCAACGGGGTGGAGCCTTTGCGCGGCTGTTCGACCTTGATCGGCTGGCGATCTCCGCGACTCAATGACTTCGATTCTCCTCTCCACCCGCGCGGCAACCGTCTGGCTGCGCAGCTTCCTCGTGGGCGGTGTGGTTTTCACGAGCGTCGGCTGCGATCCCGGTGCTCGCCAACGAGTGGCCGCGCTCGAAGAGGAAGTCACGCAATTGAAGCAGGCGTTGGGCGAGCAACGGCAGGGACTGGAGACCGAGCGTCAGACGCTGCAGGCATTCATGGATGCCGCCGACGCGGTTACGTTGAAGCCGACGGATCAGGGTTTCGATGCCCTCTGGCACGACCTTGGAGTCTTCGCCGTGGAACTGCCCATCGTGACTCCGACCGAGAAGGGAAGCCGGGTGACGTTGCGCATCGGCAACATGACCGCCGGCGCCGTGAACAACGTCGAGGCCAAAGTCGAGTGGGGGACAGATCCGAAGGCGCCGCCCCCGCGATCCGAGCGCATGCCTCTCGCTCGCCTCGTGCCGCAAGGAGGATGGTCGGAGACCAGCCTCGACCTCGACGGTGTGCCGCCCGACCGCCTCGGATTCGTGCGCCTGTCCGAGGTCACCATCGGATCGGTGTCGCTTCGTCAGCCGGCCGGCCGGACGGCGCGGTAGCTTCGCCCTATCCCGTTCCGCGAAGCGGCCCTTCCGCGAAGCGGCCTTCCGCCGAAGGCGGCCTATTGCGTTAGACTCGGGCAATGCGAACGACGCTGACGGTGGTAGCGCTCGCGGGGATGTGCCTCGCGACGAGCGGGGAATTGACGCTGGGAGCGTCTCAGCAGAGTGGAGCACCGGCAGCCGCGGCAGCCAAGGCCGATGATCCTGTCCGCCCCCTGGTCAGTCGGCTCGACCTGGAGCGCTACAAGGCCACCGTCAAAGGCCTCACGCAGTTTGGCGACCGCCGTCAGGGGACCGAGCGCAATCGTAAGGCCGTCGATTGGATTGAGGCGCAGTTGAAGAGTTACGGGTGCCCGACCGATCGACTCAAGTATGAGTACAACCCTCCGCCACCCAAAGAGGGCGGTGGGGGAGGTGGAGGCCGCGGTCCCCAGACGCCGCCGAATCCAGTTATCGCGAGCGGGGAAGTGCGTTCCGGTCCGGGCGGCTCGCGATACCGCGGGACCACGAGACGAACGGGCGTGAACAACGATCCGAACGCGCAACCCGACGAGAAGCTTCGTGAACTGAACCGCGAGCCGGCCACCAACGGGCCGCGCGAACAGGTCTATTGCACCAAGGTCGGCACCACCACTCCAAACGAGATGTACATCGTCGGGGCCCACATGGACGGCCATGGCTGGGGCGCAGCGGCCAACGACAACGGGTCGGGCACGGCGCTGGTGATGGAACTGGCGCGCATCTTCAGCATGCCCGACGTCCAGACCGAGCGAACGATTCGATTCGCGCTCTGGAACAACGAGGAAACCGGTCTCAACGGCGCTCGCGCGTACGTCGAACAGCGCGCGCCGCTGCAGGGCAAGGAGGATCCGCCGGCATCCGGACGCTATCCCGAGCCGCGGTGGCTGGCGATGATCCAGCACGACATGATGATGTGGGATCACGGCATGCCGCGCGCTGACGGCACCTGGAACCCCGAGCAGCGACCTGAAGCCGACGTGAATATCGAATTCCAGTCCACGGCCAAGCGTGCGGACGAGGCGATGAAGCTCGCGTTCTTCTTCCGCGACGCCAACGAGAAGTACGCGACGGACTATCCGGCCGCCGTTGGCAGCCACATGACCAACACCGACTCCACGCCCTTCATGGACATCGTCCCCGCCATCAGCCTGCGCGAGAACGAGCGGGGCATGCACACCGGCGCCGGGTGGAATCCGACATGGCATCAGCCGATCGACGTCTACGAGACTTTCTCGGACAAGGACTTTCGACTTGGGCTGAACGCCGCGCAGACGACGCTTGCTGCCGTCGCGCAGTTGGCGGGCGCCAAGACGAAAGTAGGGTTCCAAGGTTCCAAGGTTCCAAGGTTCAAGCGTGCAGGGACGAAGACCTTGGACAGCCGCTGACCAGGACTCCTGAACCTTGGAACCAGAACCCTGGAACCCTGGAACCTTGGAACTCTGGAACCTTGATTTGGCTTCCCTCGCCCCCAGAACCGGGCGAGGCGTGCGTGTCGCCGTCATCGACAGCGGCGTGCACGCCACGCATCCTCACGTTCAAGGCGTGGCTGGCGGCATCGGCATCGACGCGTCGGGTGCGATTCACGACGACTTCGTCGATCGCCTTGGGCACGGCACAGCGGTCGCCGCGGTCATTCGAGAAAAGGCGCCCTCCGCCGACATTTTCGCGATCAAGGTTTTCGAGCGTGAGCTTCGTACGACCGGCGACGCACTGGTCGCGGCGCTGCGCTGGGCGCGGCAGAACGGCGCACGCCTTGCCAATTTCAGCCTGGGAACGACGAACACGTCACATGAAGCGGCGCTCGCGGAGGAACTCGAAGCCGCTCGCACGTCCGGGATGGTCGTCGTTGCCGGGGCTCCTCAACCCGATGCGCGCTGGCTGCCCGGCAGCCTTCGACTCGCAATTGCGGTCGAGGCCGACATGACCATGCCGCGGGATCGCTGCGAGGTCATGAGTGCGGACGAGGGCCGCGTCCGGATGCGCGCCTCGGGCTACCCGCGCCCGATTCCGGGCGTGCCGCCAGAACGCAATCTCAAGGGCGTGAGCTTCGCGGTGGCCAATGCCACCGGGTTTCTGGCGCTATTGTTCGAAGGCCAGGCCGATGGAACGGACATCCGAGCCGCTTTGGGGAGCGTCAGCTCGACCTCGCCGTCGGGATAGATCGCCTTCATTCGCGTTCCGACGATCTCCAGCGCCGACGGGACGCCCATGTAGGCCGACGCGAGCATCCCGGTATCGATCGTGACGACGCGCCCGCCGTAGCGCGTGACGATTCGGCGATCGTTCGTTGGCGTGTGACCGACGACAATCCGCGCCAGCTTCATCTGATCGAGAAACGCCGTCACCTGGGCACTAGTGGCGGCCTCGTCCCACATCGCATACCCGCGGAACCAGAGCGGGCCCTCGGTGTCGAGCAGGCTCCACTTCGCGATTTCCAGAATGCTCTGTGCTTCCCGTAAAGTCGGCACGTCGAGTGATGGTGGCTCCGTCCCGGCTTCTTTCGCGGCGGCGAGCGCCCGGGTCGCAGCCTGCAACTCGAAAACCGAGACGTCGAAGACTTCCTGAAGGCCGAAGAAGCTCAAGCCCAATCGGCGGTCGGCGAGGCGCTTGCGATGCGCATCGAGACGGCGCACTTCGTCGCGGACACGATCGTTGACCTCGTCGATCGATTTGGGCGCGGGACGGGATGGATTGAGGCCCGCATGCATGAACAACGTGTCGCCGACTATCGTCGCGATGTCCTTGCTCCGGATCCACTTGCCATAGAGGCCATTGGGACCCATCGCCTCGCGGTACTCCAGGCACCCCGTCGGGTGCGCGGTCATGAACGCTTCGCGCGTCTGCGCGTACACCGGCGGCGGTGGGGAGGCGACCGTCGGCCCGTTCTCGAACCACCCGTTCGTATTGCTTCCACGCCTCTTCGCGCCGTGCTTCGGACTTGTCGGTCGCAAAGGTCGCGTAGATCTCCGGCGTGACGTCGCGCCAGTCGCCCATCGCATTCATGATTTCGTGATTTCCCGCGAGGACGATGGCCTGGCCTCCGGCAGCCTTGGCGTCCTTCTCGATCTGCATCAGCAGATCCATCACCTTGCGGACATCGGTCCCGCGATCGGTGTAGTCGCCGGTTTGCACGAGCACGGTGCGCCCGCCCGTCCACTGCAACTGGTCGTTGACGAGCCCCGTGCGCTTGAGAATCGTGGTGAGCCCGTCATATGAGCCGTGGATGTCACCGATGGCGATGAGTCGAGCGGGGGACTGCGCGGCGTCGAGCGGAACGAGCGCAAGGGCCAGGACAAGAAGGCCGAAACAGTTACGTTGCCAAGATGTCACACTATTTAGCTTAATCTGAGCGCCCTGAATCTCTCACTCTCCTCTCAGGACGGTCATCGGATTCGCCCTGGCCGCGCGATACGCCGGGATGTAGCAGGCCAGCAGCCCGACTGTGCCGATGATCAGCGCCACCGGCACGATCGTCAGCACCGTCGGCCCAGAAATTGGCATTGGCAGTTGCTGCAGAAGCGGCGCGGCAGCCAGGGCGGCGCCGGCGCCGCACGCGAGGCCGATCACCGTCAGGCGAAGGCCGTGGCCAAGCACGAGACTCGTGACCTGACCCCGATCAGCGCCAAGTGCCGTACGCAGCGCAAATTCGCGCGTGCGAGACGTCGCGATGAACGTGAGCACGGCGTAGATGCCCGTCATCGCCAACAGCAAGGCAAGGCTCGCAGACGCCGCCAGCAACTGCAGGAACAATGTAAAGTCGGCGAGCGAATCCGCGACCACGCGATCCATGCTCTTGATCCCGAAGACCGCCAGATTCGGATTCGCATCCTGGACGATGGAACGCACTGCGTCGATGGACGCGTCGGGGCGATCCCGCGCGCTGACGACCAGCGTCAGGCCAAGCTCGGACACCTGGGACCAGTTCTGGGCAATCGGGTAATACAGCTCGGGCACCGACGGTTGGTCCAGGTTGACCTGACGAACATCCGCGACCACTCCAACAATCGTCCCGCGGGTTGTCTGAATGCCGACCGGCTCGGCGGTGCCGAAGGATCGGCGAGCCAGCGCTTCGTTGATCACCACGACAGGCGATGTGTCTCGTGTATCGGTGGCGTTGAAGGCCCGCCCTTGGCGAATGGGGATGCCAAGGGCCTGGAAATAACCCGGCGTCACGTACCGAAGCTCGATGGGAAATGTCGACGGCGCCGGCGGTTCGCCGCGACGTCTGAAGTCGTTGGAGTTGCTGCTCCAGCCCCAGTTCTGCAACGGCAGCATCTGAATGAATCCAGCGGCACGAATGCCTGGAAGCTGGGCGACGCGATCGGCGATCTCATAGAACTGACGCGGGTCGGTCTGAGGCGTCATGCGATGGCCCACATGGAACGTCACGACATTTGATGTGACCATTCCCAGGTCCGTGTTGCGCAGCCGGCCCAGCTCGCGAACGAGGATGGCCGCGCCAATCGCAAGAAGACAGGCCAGAGCGACTTCGGCGATCACGAGGCTGTCTCGAAGCCGCCGTTGACCCATACCCATCGTGCTGTGGCCGCCAGCTTCCTGCAGCACACGCTGCGGGTCGGTACGTATTGCGACCAGAGCGGGAACCAGACCCGCGAGCGCAGCGGTGAGGACACAAACGACAGAGAGAAATGTGAACACGCGCCAATCGAGGCCCACCTCGTGCGCGCGGGGAATCTGCGTCGCAGCGGCAAGGACCAGTCGGTTGGGCGCGACCCACGCAATACCCAGCCCGACGAGGCCGCCGGCAACCGACAGGCAGAGGCTCTCGGTCAGGAACTGTCGGACGAGGCGAAGCCGGCCCGCCCCGATGGCCGCTCTGACCGCAACTTCCTTGCTGCGCAGCGTGGTCCTGACCAACGACAAGTTCGTGACGTTGGCGCACGCGAGAGCCAGCACGATGGCCACCGCGCTGAAAAGGAGGAAGAGCGAGCGTCGCACGGCAGGGGAAACCACGGCCTCGGCGAGCGGAACCACGTAAGCGCTTCGACCCTGGTTGGTGTCCGGGTACTGCGCCTCCAGTCGACGCGCAATCACGGCCAATTCGCTGTTGGCCTCGGCCAGCGTGACGCCAGGCTCGAGGCGTCCCGTCACATTGCCGATGCGGCCGCGCGGGCGAAGTGGTTGCGAAAACGGAATCCACAGGTCGGTGCGCGTCTGCGCCGCCACGCCCTGGAGGAGCGAAGCCGCGCTGTACGGAAACTGAAAGGATGCGGGCATGACGCCGACGATCGTGAACGTCTGATCGTCCAGCACGAGCGCTCGGCCGAGAACCGATTGCCCGCCGCCAAATCGCTGCCCGAAGCCCTCGCTGACGACAGCAACCAAGCGGCTATCGTCTGGGCCGAACGTGCGCCCGAGGAGCGGAGGTATGCCGAGCATCGGAAAAAAGTCCGGCTCGACTTGGACGGCCATGAGCCGTTCCGCGCCCGCGGGCGAGCGCATGTAGCGCGCCGAAACTTCGTAGCCGACCAGCGCGTCGAACGACTTGCTCTGAGAGCGGTACTCTTCGAGATTGCTTACGCCATCGCCCTGCGAACGCAGGGGGCTGGAGCCGTGCATCTGCACCAGCCGTTTGGGCTCGGCAAAGGGAAGCGGCCGGAAAATCACGGCATTCACCACGCTGAAGATCGCGGCATTGGCGCCGATGCCGAGCGCGAGCGTGGCGATGGTCGTTGCCGTGAACGCTCGGTGCGTGACCAGACCCCTGACCGCGAAGCGCACGTCCTGAGCGAAGTCGCGGAGCCACGGGTGGACTTGGAAGCCGGTCGAGTGGGATCCCACGGACGTCATGTTGATCCTGCCTCAACCTTCTCGGCTTTGCATCCCGGCCCGCGTCCTCGCCTCATCCTTTCGTAGGCCGCTCCGGGGGATATTTATTACAATCCGATGCCCGTGCCCTCTGACTCGTCACGCAACTGCCGGCCCCTGCGGCGTCGTCAATTTCTTCGACAAGCGTCACTGTTGGGAGCCGCCGCGTTCTCGGTGCCACTCGAGGCTTGGGTGGCTCAGTCAGGAACGGTCACAGTTCCCGGCGACGGCTATGGTCCCCTGGCACCAGTGAAGGACGAAGCCACAGGGCTTCCCTTGTTGGAGCTGCCACGCGGATTTCGTTACGTCAGCTTCGGGTGGACGGGCGATGAGCTGGTAGATGGTGGACGCACCCCCGGCGCTCACGACGGCATGGCGGCGTTTGCCTGGCGCCCCGGTCGCGTGCGGTTGATCCGCAATCACGAAGTCGCGCGCGGCCCCTCGCCGGGACCAGCGGCTCTGACCTACGATCCAGCCGCGGGCGGCGGAACGACCACGCTCGAGTTCGACGTAAACGACGGTGCGTGGGTAAGCGGGCGGCTGAGCCTCGGTGGCACGGTCCGCAACTGTGCCGGCGGTCCTACTCCATGGCGGACCTGGCTCACCTGCGAAGAGTCCATCGTCCAGCCAGGGGCGGACCAGCCCTTTACACGAAGACACGGCTACATCTTTGAAGTCCCGTTGGACGGTGCGCCGACGTGCGAGCCGATTGTCGCCATGGGGCGGTTCGTGCACGAGGCTGTGGCAATCGATCCGGCAAGCGGGATCGTTTACGAGACTGAAGATGCCCGACGGGCCGGTTTGTATCGCTTCTTGCCCAAGAATCGCGAGCGCCTGGCCGATGGCGGCGCACTCGAAATGCTGGCCATGGCCGGTAAGCCGCGGTTCGATACGAGGAAGTCGCAGCCCGTGGGCGTGACCTATCCCATCTCCTGGGTGCCCATCGAGCAGCCCGACCGTGCACACGCGACCGAACGCGCTGAGGGAGGCGGGGTCTTCGAACAGGGTTGGGAACGCGGTGGTGCGGTATTCGCGAGGCTCGAAGGCGCGTGGTACGGCGGTGGCAAGGTGTACGTCACCGCAACGAGCGGGGGCGACGCCGACATGGGGCAGGTATGGGAGCTGGATGTGAGCAAGCAGACGATCCGGCTGCTGTACGAATCGCCCAACGCAGGTGTCCTCAACATGCCAGACAACATCTGCGTCAGCCCGCGTGGTGGGCTCGTGCTGTGTGAGGACGGGACGCAGAGCCCCTGCGTGCGCGGGTTGACGACCGACGGACATTTGTTCACGTTCGCACGGAACAACGTGCTGCTGGCGGGCGAGACGCGCGGTATCACCGGAGACTTTCGTTCGAGCGAATTTGCCGGGGCGACCTACAGTCCCGATGGCAAGTGGCTGTTCCTGAACATCCAGAGTCCCGGCATCACGTTCGCGATTACGGGCCCCTGGGCTGACGGCCTCCTCTAGCCGCGGGGAACTGCGGCGTGCGATCGACGTTTGCGGAACAGGTGTCTTCCGCCCTTAGGCGGAAGGACGAAGGACGCTTGACAAGACCGCCTCAAACACTACAAAGTAGTTATCAATGGCAGGCACGCTGGGCGGCTTCGAGCAGGCGGTGCTCCTGGCAATCGTTCGTCTCCGCGACCAGGCGTACGGACGCGCAATCCTCGATGAGGCGCAGAAGCGGCTGGGCTACGAGGTCAGCGCGGGCGCCGTACAGGCGACGCTGGAACGGTTGGAGCGCAAGCGCCTCGTCGCGTCTCGGCTGGGTTCGGGCACGCTGGTCCGGGCCGGTCGACCGCGACGCTACTATCGACTCACTCCCTCAGGAGTGCGCGCGCTCAACGAGGCGCGTGCCGCCGTCCACCAGTTATGGCAGGGCCTGGCATGGCCACTGAAGAGCCGATCATGACATCAGTCATTCCGCCCGCATGGGCCGAGCGCGTTTTGCGCCTGGTCGTGCGGCACGACCACTTCGCCGACGTCGCCGGCGACCTTCTCGAAACATATCGAGACACGATTCATCCCACCCGAGGGCGCCGGCGCGCCGACCGGTGGTACGTCGGGCAGGTGGCAGAATTCGTCTGGCTTGCCGCACGCCCCTGGACCATGCTCTTCAGCGTGATGTTCGTGAGTCGGACGGCTATTGACTGGTTGGCGCCGACTGATGACTTTACTGTGCGAGCAGCCGTGACGACGGGCGTTGCCTCGACCATCGTGGCTGGCGCCGCGTTGCACGCGGCGGTCCGATGCCGGTCCATCGCGTCGGGGATTTTTGCAGCGGTTACGTGCGTCGCGCTCGCCGCGCCGTTCAGCATGGCTGGCGTCGTGATCCTGCTCGGTATCTGGCACGATGCCGCCACGCTCGCCGCGATTCGTCACAGTGGCGGACTCTTCGAAGCGCTGACGCTACCGGTCCTGATGGCAATACCCGCAGCGGTCATCGGCAGCATCGGTGGCCTCGCCGGTGCTGGCGCGAGCGCGGTCTGGGACCGCTGGCATCACGCGACACACTGAACGAACAAGCCGAGCCTACTGAAGCAG
This sequence comes from uncultured Acidobacteriota bacterium, assembly GCA_963802675.1. Classification (GTDB taxonomy): domain Bacteria; phylum Acidobacteriota; class Vicinamibacteria; order Vicinamibacterales; family UBA2999; genus JACCSI01. Next base: position 929,617 of record CAWDJL010000005.1, on the reverse strand, counting down.
TTTCATCTTGCGGAGCGTGTCGGTCAGTCGATTGCCGGAATGATCGACTTCGATTGGCTGATTGATAGAGCGACTCGATTTCGCGGATTTGTTCCATGGTGAACGTCGCGCGCTCGCGTTCCATCCGCTCGCGGGCTTTCGCTCTCAATTCTTCGAGCGCGGCGGTGGCGGCGGGTTGGGCGGCCACCGACTTCATTGAAAGGAAAATCAACCCAAGAATCAGCGGCCGCCCCTGACAACCAGCGGCGCGGCGGAGGCAACGCCGGTTGCGCACGGGATCGCGCGCGCGTCGAGGGAATTGGTTGTGATGCCCGCACGAGTGAGCAACCATCGTTTCCCGGCGCGGCTGTCTCCTGTGCCGGGCAATTGGCGACCCCGCGGATTTCCTAAGAAAAACACCCGACACCTGGCACCGCTCGTCAGGCGCTGACCTTGCTCAGTCGCCATGCGGCCGCACGCACGACGTTTCCCGGTGGCTCCTGACCTCAGTCAACGGTCCTCTGGTCGGTTGCGTGCGGCTGTTGTCACAACCACAAAGGAGAGAGCCCATGCGCACGACCCTCGGAGCGTTGCTGCTGGCAATGCTCATCGCGTCGCCCGTGTCGCCGGTGATCGCGCAAAGCGACAAGCCGGCGCCCGCCGCGAGCAAGACCGCACTGAATCTGAACACAGCGACGCTCGATCAGCTCGAAGATCTGCCTGGCATCGGTCGAGCCACCGCCGAACGAATTGTCGAGTACCGCCAAAAGCAGGGCGGCTTCAAGAAGATCGAAGAGTTGATGAACGTGAGGGGTATTGGAGAGAAGGCGTTTCTCAAGCTCAAGCCCCTCGTCATGGTCCCCGCCAAAGCTGACAAGCCGACGGGCGAGCGATAACGGGCCGGGCCGCCCTCAATGGGGTTGCGGGCGGCCAGCCTCTTGCTCGAACAACTCAGTTGAACCAACGAAGAGAACAATTGGTGATGAAGCGCTTGGACCGTGGTGCGGCGTTAATTGATCTGGTCTTTGCGTGTGGGTTGATCGGCCTCATCGCAGCCATTGCGGTTCCCGCCATCCACGCATCACGCGACCGCGACGCGGCACGGGCGGCCGCTCGCTACGTCGCGCACCGCCTGCAGACGGTCCGCCTCGAGGCGCTCAGGCGTAACGTCTGCGTCGCCATCCGGTTCGACCCGATCGACATCGGACGATTTGGCGTTTACATCGACGGTGACGGCGACGGCGTGCTGCAGACCGACGTCGATGGTGGCACCGATCGCACGCTGACTGCCGATGCGCGGCTGGCCGACTTTTTTGAGACGGTCGCGTTTCGTATCGCGAACGATGTTCCCGATCCGGAGGGCACCGCGGTCCTCTCCGCGAACTCCGATCCGCTTCGACTCGGGTCTTCCAACTTTCTGTCGTTCAGTCCGCTCGGCAGCTCGACGAGCGGAACGCTCTATCTGTCGGCGCCCACCGGTCCGCAGATGGCCGTCCGCATCATGGGTGCGACCGGGCGGATGCGGGTCCTCCGGTTCGACCCCGCCGCACGGCAGTGGCGCGACGAGTGACTGTTTCCCTCGAACGGCGGCGCGGTTCCCGCGTTGCGCCCGAACACACACCATGGGCCCGCGCGGCGATTCTGCGACCCGATCAGGACGTCGCCATCATCGATCTCAGCGCGGGCGGCGCCCTCATCGAATCGTCCCTCCGCATGAAGCCGGGCGCGCGCGCGGAGTTGCAGCTGCTCGGGCCCTCGCGCTGTGTACTGCGCGGGCGAATCGATCGCTGTCGCGTCGTGGCGATCGAACCCTTGCAATACGAAGGCGCGATCATTTTCGACGAGCCCTGGGAATCGGGCCGGATGGGTAGTGAGTATTTGCTTCCCATGCCGACGACGGCAGGCGTCCTGACGCGGGAAGAGACTACCCAGTACGAGACGAGTGGCCGTCTGGCGTGACCAATGCGCCGTGGGGGACCACGAGCGGGGATTCTTGGCATCGGCCTTGTTATGGGACAGATGGACGGGGGCTTGAGAGGGACATGGATGCAGCATCGAGCGCAAGCAGGGGACCGAGCGGACTTTCGCGCCGCAGGGCGGATCGCAGGGCCGGCATCCACCATCTTGTTCGCGATGTCGCGGTGGCCTGGAGCCAGAATGCCGAGCCCGACCTCAAGGAGACCGTGGTCGGTCATCTCCAACGCCTGCTTCCCGCCAAGACGATCCGGCTGAACGAACTGTCCAGCGCCACGACGATTCGCGTGGGGCAGCCGGTGAAAGCGCGCGACTACGTCGCTTACGCCGTGCCGTTGGCCGATTCCGGTCGGCGGGTGGTACTCGAAGCATCGTTTCCTGGCGAGCGTGGCGTCGATGAATGGACCTGTCAGATGCTGGAGACCGCCGCTAACTTGACCGGGCTGCTCCTCGACGCGCAGAGGCGAGCCCGTCACAGCGATCACCTTACCAGCGGCAGTGGCGACGGAGCCGCGCCGCTGATTGGTTCGAGCCATGGTGATGCAGGGCTTGAGAGAGCGGGTCGAACGCGTCGCGACGACTGACTTCACGGTTCTGATCGAGGGCGAGAGCGGCACTGGCAAGGAGCTGGTCGCCCGACAGATTCACGAGCTGAGTCGCCGACGGCAGGGACCGTTCGTCGCCATCAACTGCGCGGCCCTGGTCGAAACGCTCATCGAGGCGGAACTCTTCGGCATCGAGGAGCGCACAGCGACCGGAGTCAAGGGCCGTCGCGGCAAGTTCGAGCATGCCGATGGCGGGACGCTATTCCTGGACGAAGTGTCGGAGCTATCGATGGCGGCGCAGGCCAAGCTGCTCCGTGCGATTCAGGACCTCATGGTCGAGCGCGTCGGTGGCAATGGCAGCAAACGCGTCGACACGCGCATCGTTGTCGCTACCAACCGACCGCTGGCGACGCTTGCAGAAAAGGGGCTGTTTCGCGCGGATCTGTACTACCGCCTGAGCGGTGTCGACGTGCGCGTGCCGGCACTGCGGCAGCGTCGAGAGGACATCCTCGAGCTTGCGTACTACTTCTTGTCGCGACATGGCGGCCGAGGGCGGCTCACCATCAGCGCAGCCGCCGCCGATGCGCTGCTCGCGTACGATTGGCCCGGCAACGTGCGCGAATTGGAACGAATGATCGAGGGGGCCGTTGCCACTTGTGAGTCGCATCAAATTGCCCTCGACGACCTGCCGATCGCGCTGCGCGGTTCCTACGGCGAAGTGCTCATGCCGTCGGTCCAAGCAGGCGACTCGATGCGGGCCTGGGGAAGTCGCTACGCGCGCCTGGTCCTCGAGAAGTCCGACCGCAACAAGCGTCAGGCGTGCGATGTGCTCGACATCTCCTATCACACGCTCAACGCCTATCTGAACTATCAGCCGCGCGATCGCCGGCTGTCCACGCTGCCGCCCGGAGTCTTGGCCGAGGGTTCCGAGTCGCGGCCCGCATCGGAGGCAGGGGAGACATTGAGCTAGACGCGCACGGCAGGGCCGTGCCGGCAAGCGGATGGCCGGGTGCCTCCGGCTGGAACATGCGGCGAGGCGGGGCTGAGGTCCCGAGGTCACGCGCCGCTCGATCACCGCTCGGAACGGAGCGGTGGGCGGGAGCGTGTCATGACCAGGGTGAAACTCGGTGTGGGGATGGTGGTGGTGGGACTGATGCTCGCGACGGGAGCACCGACGGCGCAACAAGTTGCGCGCGACGCGTGCGTGAATTGTCGGGTTACTTTTCAGTTTGGAGGCGACCCAGAGGGCTCGTGGCTGATCGCTTCGAGCGGCGACGGGGCGACGCTTTCGAAACGCGTCAGCCGATCCGGACTCTCAATCAACCTTTCCGCAAGTGGCGACAGCGTTGACGTGACGGCGGCCAGCACGGGGACCGTCACTCTCGCGAGACGAGGGGTGGTCATCACCGTCGAACCAAACGACGTGCTGGCAGATCATGCGGATGGCGTATCGCGTTTGCTGGGGGAGTCGGCGGCGATTGAGGGTCTCGGGCGGATGGTGCAGGCAGTGCGGACCAGCAAGCGCCCGGAAGCCATGTCGGTGTTGGCCACCTTTGCCCTGCTGCGATCGCTGCAGGGCGACACGACCGGAAACACGTTGCTCGCGCAAGCGACCGAGCAGCGCCGTGCGGTGAGCCTGGTTCGCGCGTCGCAGCCTTCGCGCAGCGGAAATAGCGTCGACGACTGCTGGGCCGAGTACGAGCGCACGTTGGACCGCAATTACGACCGCTACAGCCGCTGCCTTCGTGACTACTGGTGGGCTCAGCCCGTACAGTACGCCTGCGGCCTCGAATTTGCGATGGTCGCAGAGCTCGCATTGTTCAATGTGATCGCCTGCTCGGGAGGTTTCCCGGTGGGAGGATAACGTTGGTCGTCGAGGGGGGCCGGCCATGACCGGCCTCCTTCGGTTATTCGCGATGGTCAGTTCACCATCCTGGAGGTCACATGGTGCTCAAGTGGGAACGGCTGAGCGGACGGCTCGGTCTGGGTCAGTTGGTCTGGCGTGCTCGCGTCGAGGGTGGATGGCTCGTGATGACGACCACGGTGATTCTTGGAAGTCCGAGTGGGATCACGTTCGTGCCGGACCGGGAGCACGCGTGGGGGCGAGAGTGAAGCGCCCTAGGTGTGCCACCGGCGACCGGCCACCGGCCGCGGGCTACTCGGCGACCGGCCACCGGCCACCGGCCACCGGCTTACGGTCGCTGCACGAGCACGACCTTGACCCAGCCGCTGACGCTGGTGCCCTGCACGTTGACGTACCCGTTTTCCTGCTTTCCGATCACGACGACTTCTTCGCCGCGCACGAGGTTGCCCACGACTTTCGCGCCGTCCTTCGGCTGAGAGACGATGACCACCTTGCCGATTTTTGGAACGAGCACGTCGCCTTCTTCGAATACGGCGCCGGCTGTGGTCTTGCCGCCCGCCGCCGCTTCTTCGCGCAGCGAGCCGACGCTGCGCTGGAGAGTCGGGTCCCCGCGCACCACGCCAACGATTTGGTTGTAGTTGTCTAGCAGCGCCGCGGCGATGATCTTGCCCTCGTTGGTGTTGCCGTACCCGCCAAGCGATCCGCCAGCGTAACCGCCGAACAGTGCCCCGCCGAGGTTCAGGTCGGCTTTGCGCGTGCTGCCTTCCGCCGCCGCCACTTGCACGCCGCTCCGCGAGTCTGCCACCAGCATGCTGGTCTGCGCTTCCTTGAACTTCAGTCCGCCAGCGACCGCGCCGGCGACCCGCCCCGCGCCGCCAAAGAGCCCGCCAACCGCCGCGCCGACGCCGCCGGCATTGTTCTCGGAGAAAACGACGGCGGGCGTCAGGACGAAGTCGGCGGCCACCATCTGTCCGCCGCCGACGTTGGACGACTCGCGGAGCTGACCGGAGTTAGACAACTGACGTTCCTGCATCATGTTCTGCATCCCGACGCCGCGCTCGACGACGATGAAGCAGTTGGACTGCTGAATCATCATGCGAATGAGGCCGGAGGGGGATTGCAGCTGGTAGCGCGCCAGCGCGTAGAGGATGTGATCCTGCGGCTCGACGACCGCCATGGCGCCCATCGGCTGGTCACAGTGCTCGAGCCCCTTGTCGCCCTTCGAGCCGCTCGTGCCCGCTGACCCCTGAACGACGCTGCCGCCCTTGCCCTGTTTGGGCTGGGTGACGCCTTGCCCTGCGGCGGGTGCCGCGCAGAGGGCCAATGACCCCGCGAGGGCCAGAATCCGGTCGGTCACAATACGCGTCCGCATGTCTTCGATCTCCTGGCGACGGCCGTACAGACGACCAGCCGCGACTGGGGGCGTGTCGAGGTTCTGACTGTGTTTCGGTCGATGGTGACGCTTCCCGTAAGCCTGATTAGTTAGACGGACCTGAGCGGAAATTCGACCAGATGAGCTCGCGAGTGTCAAGAAATGTGTGCGCAAATTCGCGCCGGTGCATGGTCCAACCTTGACCGTGATCGGGCCCCATAGTACCGTGAGACGTCTGTACGCCCTCTGGCGATCCTGGCAGACACCCTTTCGATGACCGAGCCTGCTGGCGCCCCCCTCAGGAAGACCTCGCTTTACGCAACCCACGTCGCTCTCGGCGCTCGGATGGTGCCCTACGCCGGGTGGGAAATGCCGGTCGAATACTCGGGCATCGTCTCCGAGCACTTGGCCGTTCGGACGGCCGCCGGGCTCTTCGACGTTTCGCACATGGGAGAGATCGAGATCGCCGGGAAGGACGCCCTGGCGGCCGTGCAGCAGATTTCCAGCAACGACGCCTCGCGGCTGCAGCTGAACCAGGCACACTACTCCGCGCTGACCACGCCGGACGGGACCTTCGTGGACGACATGCTCGTCTACCGGTTCGCGCCCAACCACTTTCTGCTCGTGGTGAACGGCAGCAATGCGGACAAGGACTACGCGTGGATTGCCGCGCACGTCAAAGACGCCGGCGACGCGGCCGTTGTCAATTCGAGCGATCGGTACGCGCTTATTGCGGTCCAGGGACCGAAGGCGCGCCGCATCCTGCAGAGCCTGACGGGCGTCGACCTCTCGGCAATCAAGTACTACTGGTTTGCTCATGGCGAGTTCGCCGGCATCCGTGGGACGGTGTCGCGCACGGGGTATACAGGCGAGGACGGCTTCGAGGTTTTCGTGCCGCCGGCGATGGCGCCACGGTTGTGGAGCGCGCTGCTCGATGCCGGCAACGGCGACGGCCTAATCCCCTGCGGGCTCGGCGCTCGCGATACCCTGCGGCTCGAGGCGGCGATGCGTTTGTACGGCAACGACATCGATGACGAGACGACGGTGCTCGAAGCCGATCTCAACTGGATCATTGGGTGGAACAAGTCGTCGTTTATTGGTCACGAAGCCCTTCGCCGGCAGAAGGAGCAGGGCGTGACCCGCAAGCTCGTGGGGTTCGCGATGGTCGACCGCGCGATCGCCCGGCACGGGCATCCCGTGATGCGCGGCGACGAGCAAGTGGGCGTCGTGACCAGCGGCACGCAGACGCCGTTTCTCAAGAAGGCCATCGGCATGGCCTATGTGCCGGCGCGCATGACCGAGCTCGGCACCGAACTCGAGATCGACATTCGCGGCCGCCGCGCAAAGGCGATTGTCGTCGCCTTGCCGTTTTACAAACGACCTACGATCAGTCCCTAAGCCCTAGGCCCTAAGCCCTAGCCCTGTGCCCTGATCCCTAGGAGAAAAAATGTATCCGGCCGATCTGAAATACACCAAGGAGCACGAATGGGTTCGCGTCGACGGCGACACCGGAGTCGTCGGCATCACGAACTTCGCGCAGCAGCAGCTCGGCGATGTCGTCTATGTGGACCTGCCCGAGGTCGGCACGGCGTTCTCGGCGGGGCAGCCCTTTGGGACGATCGAGTCTGTGAAGGCGGTATCGGAGTTGTTCGCACCGGTGGCCGGCGAGGTCGTCGAGGTCAATGCCGCGCTCAAGGACAAGCCCGAGGATGTGAACACCAAGCCGCACGAGGCGTGGATGATCAAGCTGCGCCTGTCGAATCCTGCCGACCTGAAGACGCTGCTCGATGCCCCCGCGTATCAGGCCTTGACGGGTGAATAACCAGCCGACTTCATGACCCTCAATCCCACAGACGAATTCGCTCCCCGTCACATTGGCCCTTCAGTCGAGCAACTGGCCGCGATGCTCGAGGTGGTTGGGGCTCCATCGCTGGATGCGCTGATCGACGAAGCGTTGCCTGCCAGCATCCGGCGGAAGGGGCCGCTCGACTTGCCCGCCGCCGAGAGCGAGTCGCAGTACTTGAGCCGACTCAAAACCATCGCTCGGAAGAACCGAGTCCTCAAAAGCTTCATCGGTCTTGGCTACTACGACTCGCTGATCCCGAGCGTCATCAGGCGCTGTCTGTTCGAGAACCCGAGCTGGTACACACCGTACACGCCCTATCAGGCGGAGATCGCGCAAGGGCGGCTCGAATCACTGCTGAACTTCCAGACGCTGGTCACCGACTTGACCGCGATGGACGTGGCAAACGCATCGCTGCTGGACGAGGGCACGGCGGCGGGCGAGGCGATGACCCTTCTTCATCGCGTTCAGGCCAAGAAGCTTGGTGAGGCAGGCGGGACCTTTCTCGTGTCGGACCGCTGCTTCCCTCAGACCATCGAAGTGCTGCGCAGTCGAGCGGAACCTCTAGGGATCGCGCTTCGCATCGTCCCGATGGCCGACATGGATTTTGGGGGCGACGTGTTTGGCGTGCTGCTGCAGTACCCGGACGAAGCCGGCGCGCTCTCCGACCTGAAGCCGTTCATTGCCCGGGCCCATGAGGCTGGCGTGCTCGTGGCGGTTGCCACCGATCTGCTGGCGCTCGCGGTGATCACGCCGCCAGGAGAGATGGGCGCGGACGTCGTGCTCGGCAATTCACAACGCTACGGAGTCCCCCTCGGATGCGGCGGCCCACATGCTGCTTTCTTCGCCGTCCGCGAAGCGCACGTCAGGCACATGCCGGGTCGCATCATCGGCGTGTCGATCGACGCGCAAGGGAAGTCGGCGTACCGAATGGCGCTGCAAACGCGCGAGCAGCACATTCGCCGGGAGAAGGCGACGTCGAACATCTGTACCGCACAGGCGCTGCTCGCCAATATGGCAGCGATGTACGCCGTGTATCACGGGCCAGCCGGGCTCGAGCGTATCGCGTCGAGGGTTCACGACCTCGCACGCGCGCTCGATGTGGCCCTGCGCGGCGCGGGATATCGTCAGCACAACGACGCCTTCTTCGACACGCTCCGCTTCTCGGTGCCGCCGGGCATCCTCGATCGGGTGCGGACTTCGGCGGAGGCGGCGGGTTACAACTTCCACTACGCGAAGGGTGGCACGATCGGCATTGCCCTGGACGAAACGGCCACGGTCGAGGACGTCAAGCATATTGCGGCGATTTTCGCGGCCGCCAACGGGAAGGAAGGACCAGAAACGGTCGAGAAACTCCTGGACGGCGCGCGCGAGGTGATTCCTGTCGCGCTGCAGCGGACGTCGCCGTATCTGACGCATCCCGTCTTCAATTCGCATCACTCCGAAACCGAGATGATGCGCTACATGAAAAGTCTGGAACGCAAGGACGTCGGCCTGGACACGTCGATGATTCCGCTCGGCTCGTGCACGATGAAGCTCAACGCGGCCAGCGAGATGTATCCCGTGTCGTGGGAGGAGTTCTCGCGAATCCACCCGTTTGCGCCGGCGAACCAGTTGGAGGGTTACCTGCAGATCTGCCGCGAGCTGGAAGCCGCGTTATGCGCCATTACCGGCTTTGCCGCCGTATCGCTCCAACCCAATTCAGGGGCGCAGGGGGAGTTCGCCGGCCTTGCTGTGATTCGCGCCTACCAGCACGCCCGCGGCGAGGCCCATCGCGATGTGGTCCTGATTCCGGCGTCGGCACACGGCACCAACCCCGCCAGCGCGATCATGGCCGGGTATCGGGTGATGGTCGTCAACACCGATGTCCATGGCAATGTGGACGTTGCGGATCTCAAAGCCAAGGCAGGACAGCATCGCGACAAGCTCGCGGCGTTGATGATCACGTATCCATCGACGCACGGGGTGTTCGAGGATGCCATCCAGGAGGTGTGCGCCACCATCCACGCGTGCGGCGGCCAGGTCTACATGGATGGCGCCAACATGAACGCGCAGGTTGGGCTCACGAGCCCGGCGGCGATTGGCGCCGACGTCTGTCACCTGAACCTGCACAAGACGTTCGCCATCCCACACGGCGGCGGGGGCCCCGGGATGGGACCGATTGGCGTGGCGAAGCACCTGGCGCCGTACCTGCCCGGACATCCGCTGGCCACGGTTGGTGGCGAACACGCTATTGCTCCCGTTTCAGCCGCGCCGTGGGGCAGCGCGAGCATCCTCCTCATCTCGTACGGGTACATCCGTATGCTGGGTGCGGCCGGCGTGACGGATGCGACGCGCTACGCCATTCTCAATGCGAACTACCTCAAGGCGCGGCTCGAGAAGCACTATGACGTGCTCTACACGCGAGCGAACGGCCGCGTCGCGCACGAGATGATCTTCGACTTGCGGAAGTTCAAGGCGAAGGGGGTCGAGGAAGGCGATGTCGCCAAGCGCTTGATGGACTACGGCTTCCATGCGCCGACGGTTTCATTTCCGGTACCGGGAACCTTGATGGTCGAGCCCACCGAGAGCGAATCGAAGACCGAGCTCGATCGCTTCTGCGAGGCGCTCGTCGCGATCCGCGAGGAGATCGACGAGGTGGTGACGGGGAAGGCCGACGCGAAAGACAACGTGCTGAAAAACGCGCCCCACACGGCGGCCGCCGTCATGTCAGACGAGTGGACGCATCCCTATTCCCGCGAGAAGGCCGCGTTCCCCCTCGCGTGGGTGCGATCGAACAAGTTCTGGCCATCAGTGGGGCGCATCGACAATCCATATGGCGACCGCAACCTCGTGTGCGTGTGCCCGCCGGTGGAGAGCTATGCCTGATCGGGTCGCGGTGGGCGACCGCTCACCAAACAAGACCCCGTCCTTGCCTCCCACCCGTTGGAGTAGACATGAAGATTGCTGAGAGAAGACGCCGGCTTTGCGCGACGTTTACCGTCACCGCCTACGTATGGGCGCTCGTCATGCCGACCTTGGGCACCGCGCCGCTGGTGGCACAGTCGGCGCCCGCGATCGATTTCGCCGAAGTCAACAGGATTCTGGGCCTTCATCGCGACACTGCGAATGTCGACAAAGCTCAACGCCAACGCGACGCGATCCGACCGTCAGACGCGGGTGTGGACTGGGCTCAGTCGACGGGGCAGCCCTCGATTCTCAACACGCGGTCACCCCTGTCCGCCGCCGTTTTCTCCGCGGTGGGCGGTCGCGACTCGCAGTTCAGCGAGGTGACGCTCTTCGCGGACTGGGACGGTCGCGAGGACTTCACATCAGATCGGGCGACGAAGGTCGACGACTTTTCCTCCGTAGAGGTCGACATCGATCTGACGCAGACGCGGACGGCCGTCTCCGCTCACACGGTCGCCAACGGCTTCAACGAGAACATCTACTATTACGGTGACTCCGCCGGCAACGTGTCGGTCGGCGTCGACAGTGACCCCGGATCGTCCTCCACCGCTAGCGGTCAGGTCGATCAAGTGCTCCAGATCAACCTGCCGACGGTCCTTAACGTGTTTGGCACGCTCCAGTCGGATGATCAGGTCGTTGTGACCGGTGTCTGCGTGAGTCCGGTGGTGGACCTGACTGCCTGGCCGAATGTGAGTGGCGCGTTCGCTCCCTTCGCCAACCAGATTGGCGAAGCGCTGATCGTGACGTACATGGACACGGGTGGTGGCCTGCGGCTGTCGAGCAGCAACCAACTGGTCCGAAGCGGCGTGCTGGCATTTCCAATCGCTGACATGGTCAGCCCGGCGGCTGCGCCGCCAGGCGTGCTGAGCGCCGCCGGGTTCCCCGTAACGGTGGGAGGCGGCTTCGGCGTCGCCTTCTCCGTGTTCTCCAACCTGGCTGGCTGCGCGGTGGACGACGACGGCAACGTCTATTTCCAACAGGTCGATCTGCAGCAGTTTACGGGTGCGAACATCGTCAAGATTACGAGGTTTGGCAGCAACCAGGACCGCGCGATGGCCACCAACGGCTTCCTGACGATCACGACGTTGAATCCGGCAACCGGCGTGTATGGCATGACCTCGGGCCCAACGCCCCAAGCCAACCGCTTCACCAACTACAGCGGCACGTCCACGACGTTTGGCAACATCGCCGCGCTGGCCGCCGGACCGGGAAACACGCTCTATGCCGCAATGGCTGCATCGAGCGATGCCGGTAGCCCGGCGGCCGGTCTGTTTGCGAATCCGGCAGCGCTCGGACCGACACCCTCGATGATCGTCAGCTTTGCCGACGCCATCGGTACCTTCTTCCCCTCCGCGGGTGTGCTTCTTCCAGATGGGTTCGCTGATGCAGTGAGCGGGGCAGCATCCAGCCCAGGCGTCAACAACTTCAGAGCCTTCGTCCATGGAAACGGACCCGATCGACGAGAGACGAATGTCGGGGTCTTCGGGACAGCAGCCAATACGCTGAAACTCGATCTCCAGGTGGACTACACCATCTATTCGGGACTCACGGTCAACGAGGATCGCCAGGTGTTCGTCATTCACGGCGGCACGCCAGCCGGCGTCGGGCGGGACCCGTCACCATCGTTTGGCGAAATTCAAGTCTTCAGCGACGACGCCGTCGCCGATCGGCGCGCCGACTTTCGCGACCTGCGCGGCGACGCCCTCCCGAACCATCCAAACAGCGGTGGCACTACCGGCGACGCCGACTCGGATCGCTTTGATCACATCTTCGCCCTGGCGCCGATCGATGGCGTGTCGGTGACGCCCACGGGGCTGGCCGGCCTATCTCGGGGTTTCTTGCGTTACACGAACCGGTTGGCGCCGAACGCGATTAGTCCGAGCATCCTGCTGGGCCAGACGACCCGCGTCCAGGCGGATAACGCCAGTACCGGTCCGATCTTCTTCGAGGGGTTCGATCCGGGCAGCCAGGCGGCTGGCGGCGACGACCAGAATTTTCCCTTCAGGGGCGACGATTCTGATGGCGCTGGATTCCCATTAATCGCGGGTCCGCTGGCCGGGGGCTTCGAGTTCAGTTTCGGCGTCACCGTAGGAGTGTGCACGGCGCCTTGGAACGCCTTCTACCTGGGTTCGAACGGTGCTTTGACGTTCAACGTCGCCGACGTATCCACTCCTGGCACCGCGACCGCCACCAATGCGATGCTCACCGGCCCCGCGCGCATCGCCCCTGCCTGGCGCGATTTCAACCCGAACACACGAGTCGGTGACGGCCTGCTGCACACCTTCCCGGTCCAGGCGCTCGGCTTTGCGGGCGTCAATCATTTCAAGGTGCGTTGGATCAATGTCCCGAGGTTCGACCACGCCGGCGTAGCCTCGCGCAACACGTTCTCCGTCTCGATCTTCGACGACGGTACCGGAAGGGACGAAAACTCGAGCCAGGCGTTGAATCCGGCCAACCCGATTGGGAACAACGCAGTCCCCTTCGACCACCAGGAAGGGCCGACCGACGCGCGGTACATCGCCGGTCCAACCGGCCTGGCACCGATACCTCCGCGTGCGGACGGCCAAGCCCCTTTCAGGTTCGAGTATGGCTGGATGGACTCAGGGGTTGAACTGAACAACGCCGGCAATGCGGTAGTCACGGGCTACTCGATTGGGGGGTTGGTGGCCGGCGCTGCCAGCGAGATCAACCTCAGCGAAGTAGGACGAATCGCGGTAATTGGATTGGGAACGCTTGCCGAGGTGGCGCTGTTCGAGACCTTTGTCGACAATGATTTCGACTTGCGATCCGAAGGTAACGATGCTGCGTCAGCAACGCCGGTCGGACAGCCGAATCTCAACCGTGAAGTGCTCGCGTTCTTCGGGAGATCGTGCGCACCACCGGCGCTGACCCTGCATGGAGCCGTCACCGGGAGCGGGAGGATCACTGGCAGCGGCATCTCCTGTCCTGGCGATTGCCTCGAATTCCTGCCCTCGGGCACGGTGGCAGCGCTGACCGCCACGCCCGATCCGGGCTTTGTGTTCAGCAACTTCCTTGGCTGCGACAGCGTCGCGGGCAATGTCTGTACGGTCACGATGAACGCCGTCAGGCTCGTGACGGCCCAGTTCACTTCGGTGCCAGCGTTGCCGCAACCGCTCACCCCGTCGCTCAATGACGGCGGGTTCCTGCCCGGACAGACCATGGTCCTCTCTGTGACGCTCGATCCAGCGCTGGCAGGTCCAGGACCGGTGGACGCGTATATCGTGGTCGATCTGCCGGACGGAAGCACCTTCTCCGTGTTGCTCGGACCCACGGTCGTGCCTGGCCAGGTACCGATAGCGACCGGGTTCGCACCGATCCCGTTCTCCGGCGTGGTCTTGGCGGCGGCACTGCCGGGATCGCTGCCGGAGGGCACCTACACGTGGCGTACGTTCCTCACGCAGTCAGGCACCAGCACGGTGATCGGCGCCGCGGGGGTGGCTACGTTCACGTTCCATCGGTAAGAACGCTCTGAAGGCGGTCTGATATTGACCCGCCGCTCGTCGAGTCATTTGGGGTCGGGCCGCAAGGCCCGGCCCTCGATTTGTACAGCGGGGTTCGCGACGCCGCAACGCGTCACCGGACCGCCGCTGCCGTCATTTCATTCGCGAGGCGGCGATACTCGGCCAGGAGTTTCCTGGTCACCGGGCCAGGCGAGCCAGCGCCGATGGTCTGACTGTCTACCTGCACAATCGGCACCAGTTCCTTGGTGGTGCTCGTGAAGAAGGCTTCGTCGGCCGCGAACAGGTCCTGATCGAGGAGCACACCTTCCTCCATCGTCAGGCCAAAGCCTTTCCCGACCTCAATCACGAAGGCGCGTGTGATGCCGGCCAGCAGTCCGGCGTCGAGAGCCGGCGTCTTCACGACGCCGTCCTTCACGAGGAACAGATTGGACTGGGAGCACTCGGAGAGCTCCCCACGATAGTTGCGGAAGACGCCTTCGGCGCCGCCCTTTCGTAACGCTTGCTGCATGCCCAGGGCGTTGTTGAGCAAGTTGTTGCTCTTGATGAGCGGGTTGACCGATTGCGGGTGGTTGCGGATGACATCCACCATGCAGACCTTGACGCCGCGGCGGTAGTGGTCGTCGGGTACGACGGGCGCAGGCTTCACGATCACAATCACCGACGGATGGGGCGTGGCGGCAGGATCGTACGTGAGGTCGCCGATACCGCGCGTGACGAGCAGGCGAACATAGGCTTCGGCGAAGCTGTTGTCGGACGCGCGGCCGAGACCGGCGGCGGTCATCGTGTCGATTGACCGCTGGAGAAACTCGTGATCGGAGAAAGGGATGTCGAGCGCGATCATCGCCGCCGACGCGCGCAACCGTTTCATGTGACGATCGAACAGGAACGGTTCGCCATTGTAGGTGCGGGCGACCTTGTACACACCCTCGCCGTACAAAAACCCGTGGTCGAACACCGAGATGGTCGCATGATCTCCGTCAGTGATGCGGCCGTTGACATTGACGAACACGCTCATAGGAGAGCAGCGTACCCCGTGTGCTAGACTCGCAGCAAATTCAGGCGCGAAGCGGCTGAATTTGCGTGCCTGAGTGTGCCTGGCGTGCCTAGCGTACCTGATGTGCGGTGCCAGAGGTGCGAAGTCGTGCCTAAGGTGCCCAGTGTGCTGCACCCTAAGCACCGTAGGCACCTTAAGCACCGTAGGCACCAGCACCCCCAGGCACCTTCGGCACCTTCGGCACTTTAGGCACCCAGGCCCTTCGCGAATGCGTATCCTAACCGCCGAGCAAATGCGCGAAGCCGATCGGCGCACGATCGAGGACATCGGCATCCCTTCGCTCGTCCTGATGGAAAACGCCGGCCGCCAGGTCGTGGCGGCGATGGAATCGTTCTATGAGGACCTCGCCGAACGCAACGTCGCCATCATTTGCGGCAAGGGCAACAACGGCGGGGACGGCTTCGTCGTCGCACGCACGTTGCATCAGCGCGGCATCGAGGCCTCGGTCTTTCTGGTCGGCCAGGTCACTGACGTCAAGGGCGACGCACGACTCAACCTCGAAATTCTCGGGCGGCTGGGGGTCACCGTGGTCGAGATCGTGGACGAAGGGCAGTGGGATCTGCATCTGTCCGAGATCTCGAGCCACGACCTCATCGTCGACGCGCTGTTCGGAACCGGGTTGAAGTCGGCGCTCTCGGGCATTTACGAGACCGTGATAGCGGACATCAACGCCTCTGCGATTCCAGTCGTGTCGATCGACGTACCATCCGGGATGTCGGCTGATACGTCCGACGTCATCGGCGACTGTATCGAAGCGTCGCTGACGGTGACATTGGGTGCCCCCAAACTGCCGCTCATTCTGCCGCCGGCAGAGCAGAAGTCCGGCGAGGTGGTCATCGCCGACATCGGGATTCCGGTGTCGGTGTTCGAGTCGCTCGACGGTCCCCGCGTCGAGTTGATGACCAGGGAGCAGATTCGCAGCGTGATCACGCCGCGCGAAGCGGATGCACACAAAGGCGACTTCGGCCGCGTGTTGATCGTCGCGGGATCGCGCGGCAAGACCGGCGCGGCTGTGCTCGCGGCGCAAGGCGCGCTCAAGTCGGGCGCCGGACTCGTGACCGTGGCCACGCCGCGTTGCTGCGCGGCGATCGTGGCGATGCAAGCGCCCGAGTACATGACCGAAGCGCTCGAGGAAACAGTCGATGGCACGGTCGATTTCGCCGCGGCCGACTACGCGCTGGCGCTGCGCGCCGACGCGATGGCGGTGGGCCCCGGACTCGGCCGCGGCCAGGGGGTCGCGACCTTCGTCCGGGAGTTGCTCGAGAACAGTGAGATCCCACTCGTCTTCGACGCGGATGCGCTCAACGCGTTCGCTGACGACCCGGCGTCCCTGGTGGGCCGTGACGGCCGAGACGTCATCATCACGCCGCATCCGGGAGAGATGGCGCGCCTCGTCGGATGCGCCGTAGACGACGTACAAGCGGACCGGCTGGGGATTGCGCGAGACTTCGCCTCTGCCCACAAGGTCTACGTCGTCCTCAAGGGCTACCGCACGCTCATCGCAACACCAGACGGGAAGATTTTCGTCAACCCGACGGGAAGCCCCGGCATGGCGACCGGCGGCACCGGCGATGTCCTCGCCGGCATGCTCGCGGGGTGGTTGGCGCAGCTCCTCGACGCCGAAGCCGCCTGTCGTTTGGCGGTGTACCTTCACGGCGCGGCGGGCGAGCTGGCCGACGCTGATGAGGGCGAAGTCTCGATGACCGCGGTCGATCTGGTGGCACACATCGGCGATGCCGTGCTCGAGCTCACCGCACGCCGGCGAGTGGTCCAGAAAAACGAGTGAGCCATCAGACAACTCACGTCACGGGTTCCGAGGACGAGACACGCCTCGTCGCGTCGCGCCTTGCGGCCGCGTTGCAGTCAGGGGCGGTCCTCCTGCTGTCGGGGGAGCTCGGCGCCGGCAAGACGACGTTCGTTCGAGGCCTGGCAGCGGGGTTAGGCATCGATCCCGATGAGGTGACGAGCCCAACGTTCACTCTCGTCCATGAATATGGTGGTGGTCGCCTGCCGTTGGTACATGTCGATCTGTACCGACTCGATCGCGCTGACCTCGACGACGTGGGTCTGGACGGCGAGCTCGCCGCGCGTGGTGTGCTGGCCGTCGAGTGGGCCGAACGGCTGACCAGGACGCCTTCTGGCGCGGTTATGGTCACGATCGAGGATCGAGGAGGGGAGGGACGGACGATTACGATAGTTACAAGTTACAAGTTACGAGTTACAAGTTAGGTTAGAAGTCCTTCTACTCCAGGGGACGTCCGAGCAGCGGCGCAAAATCGAGCAGCCCGCGCTGCCTGGCGCGCTCACGCTGCGCGGCCACGTCGGTCCTGGCGCGATCGACCAGCGCACGAAACCGCGGATCGTCGCGCACAGCGGCGAGCATGGGATCGATAGCGGCGATCCCATAGTCTCGCCAGCCGGCATCGTAGGCGCGCTGAAGCTCGGCGAGCGAGCCGTTCGCGTCGCCGGCGAGCGCACGCGCGACGCCGGCTTCCATAAACGTTGCGGCCGCAAGGTCGCCAGACGCGATCCGCGCGCGCGCCCGCGTTTCACTCTCCGCGATCAATCCTCGCGCGCGCGCGTCGCCCCGTCGCTGCAGGAGAAACGCGTAGCGCAGCCTGCCCGATTCCGGCAGCACAAGCCCCGGCACTTCGGGCGCGGTTCGAAACATCTCTTCGTTGAGGGTCTCGGCATCGTCGGCGGCCGCCAAGATCGCGAGATCGTTGCGCATGAAGCGCACCTCCGAATTGCCGGCCTCTGTCTGCGCCCTGGCGCGAACCCTGGCCAGCGCGCCCGCGATGTCGCCGCGGTACACCTCCAGGTTGGCCGCCGTGATCTGTGTGCGCGAGAAGTCCGGTAGACCCTCGGCGTGTGCCAACCACCTCTCCGACAGCTCGTCGTCTCGCAGCAGGAGCAACGGCACGCTGATGTGATACGCGTCGCCCGGCCGTTTGGCGCCCAGCGGCCATGCGCGGCGGGCCCAGTAGAGGCTCTCGTCGAGTTGTCCGCTGATTGCGTACGTGTACGAGAGGTTCTGCATGCTCCCGGTGTGATTCGGGTCGAGCTCCAACGCGCGCAAGAACGCAAGCCGCGACTGCTCGAGCCGCCCCAGCAGGCCGTACGCGCTGCCGAGCACGAAGTGGGGAGCGGCGAGCGTGGCGTCGATGGCGGCCGCGTCCGTTGCGAGCCGAATCGCGTCGTCCACGTACTTGGGATCCTCTGTGTAGGCGCGGAAGAACACGCGATAGGCCATAGCCGCCTTGGCCCTAGCCAGCCGCGGGTCGAGCGCCAGCGCCCGTTCGTAGAGGCCGATGGCTTCAAGGTTCCGCTTTGGATCGGCCATTCCCCTCATCGCCTGCGCGCGAAGATAGAGCGCATACGCCTCGGGATTGTGCGTGCCCGGTTGGTTGATGCGCTCGCGTTCGGCGGGCGACAACGTGGCCGCCAGACGCTGGGCGATCTGCAGCGCCACCTGGCTCTGCACCGTGAGAATATCGGCGAGCTCGCGGTCGTACTGCTCCGACCAGCGCGTCTGTTGCGTGACCGCATCGACGAGCTCGACGGCCACTCGCACGCGGCCGCCATCGACGCGAACACTGCCTTCCACCAGGTGGCTGGTACCAAAGTCTCGTGCGATGGCGGGGCCATCGGCGTCGCCGAACCGATCGACGGCGCTCCGGCTCAACACGCGCAGCGCCGAGATCTTCGAGAGCTGACCGCGAATCTCGTCGGTCATGCCTTCCGAGAAGAAGCTCTGGGACCCGTCCTGCGACAGGTTGCGGAACGGCCGCACGGCCACGACCGGCGCCGGCGCGGATATCGCGGATGACTCCCGCCGCAGCCACATCCAGCCGCCGACCGCCATAGCGGACAGGAGAATCGCGGCGGTGACGATCTTCTCGACCCGCGACAGGCGACGCCGTACCAACGGAGTAACGGCCGCGCCCCCGGTCGCCACGTGCTGCAGGTCGCGCGCGAGGTCGCGCGTGGATTCGTAGCGGTTCGCCGGATTCTTCTCGAGGCAGCGGTGAATGACGAGCGCGAGATGCGGCGGGACTTCGCGGTTCACCGCGTCGACCGGCTCCGGATCGGCCTCGATCGTGGCCGTCATGGTCTGGGCCGCGGTTGGCCGCGCGAACGGCCGTCGTCCGGTGACGGCTTCGTAGGCGATGAGTCCCAGCGAGAACTGATCCGATCGGTACTCGGCGTCCCGTCCGCTCGCCTGTTCGGGCGACATGTAGCCGACCGTGCCCAACACGACGCCCGCGGCCGTGCCGGCGGACTGCGTCATGGTCTGCGACAATTCGGGCCAGTCGGGCCGGTTCAGCTTGGCGAGCCCGAAGTCGACGATCTTCACGCGGTCGGTGTCGCTGACCATGATGTTCTCGGGCTTGAGATCACGATGCACGATGCCCGCGGCATGCGCCTGCGCGAGACCGTCGGCGATCTGGTGGGCGATGTGGGCGAGCCGTCGCGGCGGCAGCCGGCCGGCGGCCAGCAGGTCGCGCAAGGTCTTGCCTTCCACCCATTCCATGGCGATGAACGCCACGCCGGCCTCATGGCCAATGTCATGGATGGTCAGGATATTGGGATGGTTCAGGGCGGAAGCCGCCTGGGCTTCCTGCTCGAAACGACGCAAACGATCTCTGTCGTCGGCGAAACCGGATGGGAGGACTTTGATCGCGATCCTGCGATTGAGGCGGGTATCGAGCGCGCGGTACACCTCACCCATGCCGCCCGCCCCGAGCGGACCGAGGATCTCATACGGACCGAGCGTGGTCCCTGACGGAAGGCTCACCAGACGGTCTCGCTCGAAGTCGAGGCGCGCTTTTCGAGCGCAGCGGTGACTTCATCGGGCCACGGGCGTGTGCCGGGGGCGAGCGGCATCGGGTAGCAATGGTACAGCAGAGATAGCCTGCCAGCGCGACGTACGCGCGGCGTCCCCAGCATGGGCAGTCGTCACACAGGCTCACGCGGCGCCTCGGAGTCCTTCCAGTCAATGCAACCAGCCGGCAAGGGCTGTCAACGCACCTCAGAACTCGATCACGACACCACCGGACGGAACGATCGGCATGAGCGACTCCATCGTGTCGAAGACCCGTCCGGCGCGGTCTACGAAATAGCTGGCGTTGCGCACGTTCGTGCGATTCAACACGTTCGCGACGTCGACGAACAACACGATTCGACGGCCCGACCAGTTGAATGCACGATCCGCGCGGACGTCCAGGCGTGAATACGCAGGCAGTCGCAACGTATTGCGCTGGTCCGTGAGCTCGAAGAAGAGCGGACGGCCATCGTCAACCGGGTTCTGGCCCAGCGACGCCGACGGTTCCCCGATGTACCCGATCACGGGATAGTTCGAGCCGTATCTGTACCTCACGCTGACACTGGCGCGGCTCGACAGACGATAGTTCCCATACAGCGTCAGTGTGTGCCGCTGGTCCGCATCTGCCCAGAAGCTCTCACCGGTCCGGGAATCTGTATACCGCAGGCGACCAAAGGCATATCCTGCCCAGCCGGAAAACCCACCAGTCGCGTCGCGCCGCACGACGATTTCGGCGCCACGCGCCTCGCCCCGCAGAGCATTGACCCAGGAAGCGTCGAACGAGCCTGGGCTGATCGTGCCGGCCGGCGTGAGCCGCGTCTCGGAGCCGGGCGTCCACAGCACGTCTCTCTCGTGACGCGTGTAGACGTTGAAGAGGAGGCGCGTCTGGCGAGGCAGGGTGTGCTCGACTCCCGCATCAACGTGCAGCGCGCGTTCCGGCTGCAAGCCTCGGCCGCCGCCGTGGATGCCGTAAACCGTCTCGAGGTCGGGAAACTGTCGATAGATGCCGGTGCCACCGCGCAGTCGCGTGTGCGTTGAAAGCCGTAGATCGGCATTGACCCACGGCGATGCTGTCGTTGCTCCTGTCAGCGCCCAGTGGTCGACGCGTGTGCCAGCCGTCACGGCAAGTCGCGAGCCAGGACCGATTCGAACCTGGCCGTACGCTGATCCGGCTGCCGCGCGTTCGTCGTAGTTGTTCAGCACGACTTGACTGCTCGTCGGCGACACCTGTCGCATGACGGTACTTCTCCCGTCGAGCTGCTTCGCGTCGCCGCCGAATTCGATCACCACGCGCGTCGCCGGCGAAAACGAGGCGTCGGCCCGCCACCCGAGCTCGGTGGACCGCGCGGTGTCGATCGTCGCGCCGTCGCGATTGTCGTTGTCAAACCGCAAGCCGGTCGAATACAGATGCTGGGTGACCGCGAAGCGGGGGCCCGGAAGGTACCGCCACGACAGCGACGTCAGCCACGCACGGCTGACTCCGGTCCGGATCTCGTTCACGCCGATGCCTGGATCGCCCTCCTCGAATTTCGCGCGGCCCATGAGCATTGTGATCGAGACCTGATGGCGGGGGTTGAAGTCGTACGTCGCCTTCGCCTGCGCGTCGACAAAGCCGAACGCAAATCCAGCCTCGGGATCGATCCGCTCGATCAGGTAGTCGAGATAACTCCGCCGGACCGAGAGAAGCCACGATCCCTTTTCGTGGGCTAACGGCCCTTCACCAAGGAAGGTCGCGCTCGTGCCACTCAGGCCTGCGCGTCCGTGAAATTCGTCGCGCCTGCCTTCCCGGGTCGCGAGGTCGACCTCGGCGCCCAGTTGGCGCCCGGTGCGCTGCGGATAGCTGCCCGGGAGCAAAGAGACGCTCTCGAGCGTCTCGCTGTTGATCATCGCGATGGACCCGCCGTCGGTGATGCCATTGACCGTGTGCATCAGATACCGCGTTGGAATCCCATCGACCACGAGGCCGAGGTGGCGAAACGGGTTGCCGCGAACGGCAAACTCACTATAGAAGTCGTCCGTTGCCGTCGCCGACGGCAACGACTGTATCGCGCGCAGCGGATCATCGAGCACCGCGCCCTTCAAGGTTTCGAGCTCGCGGCCGTAAAGCGATGTGCCTCCGGGAACGGAGTCGGACTCGGCTTGCAGCGAACCGGCTACGGTCACACGCTCGGCATAGGCACCCGCACCTTCCGACAGCCGGATCGTCATGTCCAAGGGCGCAGCCGTGACCTCGACATCGGTGCGCAGCAGCGCATACCCGATCACCGACGCGACGATCGTGTGTCGCCCCTGAGGCACCATCAGGCTAAAGCGGCCGGCGGCGTCCGTCTCGGCCACGCTCGCCTGGTTTTCCACGTAGACCGACACGCCTTTGATCGGTTGGTCCGTGCGATCGTCGATCACGAGGCCAGCGACCGCACCCGTTTGCGCAAGCGCTCGGGCGGTGATGCACAACGCGAACAGGGCTGACCAACTGTAATGAGTCTTCATTCGAGCCCCACGTGACAAGCGGTGTAGACGCCGCCGCCCCCGATAGCACGGCGGGTGCCAGGGCCGAAGTACCTCAAACTTGGGATGAATGTCATTACGAAGGCGTCGGGGCAGGATCATGTCATCTGGCCGGGACATGTGGCTGTCCCCGCCGCGCTACGTTCCGCCGCGAGGCCACCGCCCCCAGAGCGCTTGCGTGAAGTCGGCGAAGGCGTTGGGGGAGTTAGCGGATTTGAACTTGTAACTTGTAACTTGTAACTATTCCGATCGGTAGTTCGGCGCTTCCTTCGTGATCGTCACATCGTGCACGTGGCTCTCGCGGAAGCCAGCAGGCGTGATGCGAATCATCTGGGCTTCCCGCTGCAGGACCGGAATGGTGGGCGCACCGCAATACCCCATTCCCGCTCGAAGGCCGCCAACCATCTGATGGATCACCATGGCGACGCTGCCCTTGTGCTGGACGCGGCCTTCGATGCCTTCGGGCACGAGCTTTTCCGCGACGCCCTTGCCGGCCGGGCCGGTGCCGCTTTCGAGTTCGAAGTCGTCCTGAAAATACCGATCGCGGCTGCCGCGGCGCATCGCGCCGATGGAACCCATCCCGCGGTACTCCTTGAAGGTTCGACCCTGATAGAGGATCAGCTCCCCGGGGCTTTCGTCCGTGCCGGCGAAGACATTGCCCAGCATGACCGAGCTCGCGCCCACGGCAAGCGCCTTCACGACGTCCCCGGAATTGCGAATGCCACCATCCGCGATCACGGGCACTTCATGACGTGCCGCCGCGGTGGCGCATTCATGAATCGCGGAAATCATGGGGACGCCGATGCCGGCCACGATGCGAGTCGTGCAGATCGATCCCGCGCCGATGCCAACCTTGACGGCGTCGACGCCGCGATCGATCAGGGCGTCGGTGGCTTCCGCCGTGGCCACGTTCCCCGCGACGATCTCGACCTCCTTGAAGGCGCGTCGGAGGCCCTGGACCATGTCCAGCACGCCCTGCGAATGTCCGTGTGCGGTGTCGATCACCAGCACATCGACGTGGGCCGCGACCAGGGCGTGCGCACGCTCGAGCGTGTCGCGCGCGATGCCGACGGCGGCGCCCACGCGGAGGCGCCCCAGCGAATCCTTGCAGGCGTTGGGATACTTGATGGCCTTTTGGATGTCCTTGACCGTGATGAGGCCCTTCAACCGGAAATCGTGATCGACGACGAGGAGCTTCTCGACCTTCTTCTGGTGCAGGATTTCCTTGGCTTCGTCGAGGGTGGTGCCAACCGGCACGGTGATCAGGTTGCTCCTGGTCATCACATCCGAGACCGGTCGATCGACATTGGTCTCGAACCGCAGATCGCGGTTGGTCAGGATCCCGACGAGCCGCCCTTCCTTGCTGCCGTCCTCCGTAATCGGGACCCCAGAAATGCGGTATTTGCTCATCAGGTCGAGGGCTTCACGGATCCTGCGCGTGGGCGACAACGTGATCGGATTGACGATCATGCCGCTTTCCGAGCGCTTGACACGGTCCACTTCCGATGCCTGGTCCTCGATCGACAGATTCTTGTGAATGACGCCCAATCCGCCGTGCTGGGCCATCGCGATGGCCATCTCCGACTCGGTGACGGTGTCCATGGCGGCGCTGATGAGCGGGACGTTGAGGGCGATGTTGCGCGTGAGTCGTGTGCTCACATCGACCTGCGCCGGGACGACGGTTGAATGCCGCGGTACCAATAGGATGTCGTCGAACGTCAGCGCGGTCCGCAGACCGCTGTCGAGAGAAAGCTGGCTGGGGAGTTCGAACTTCGTGTGGGCCATCGTGGATTATAACCCGTCAGTTTCCAGTTGATAGTTAAGAAGTTACCGGCCGCCTTTGAACTGGCAACTGGCAACTGAAAACTATCGGGTCACTACTACGCCCCATGGCACTTCTTGAATTTCTTGCCGCTGCCGCACCAGCAGGGGTCGTTTCGTCCAATCTTTGGCTCCTCGCGTCGCACCGTCTTGATTGGGGCATCGTCTCCGCCGACCCGCGCCGGCCTCGGCCCACCGTTGGCGACCGCCGCACCGCTGGCTCTGGGCGCCGCCGCGCCGCTCGCGAACGCCGGTGCTTGCGAGGCACTGGGATCGTTGTATCGCAGCTGCTGCGGTCGCGCTGAAGCTGGCCGTGACCGCACTGGCGCCACCGCCTGATCGGCCTCGCCTTCGACCGGCCGGAGCCACCAGAGATAGCGAACGACCTCTTCCTCGATGCGCCGCCGCATGTCCTGAAAGAGTTGAAAGCTTTCTTTTTTGTACTCAACCAGCGGATCGCGCTGACCGTAGCCGCGAAGGCCGATCCCTTCCTTGAGGTGGTCGAGCGAGTAGAGGTGATCCTTCCACTGCCCATCAACGATCTGGAGCATCAAGTCGCGCTCGACGCGGCGCATCAGGTCGCTGGGAACGATCTTCTCTTTCTCCTCGTACTTCGCCTTCACCCGCTCCCACAGCATGTCCTGTAGCTCTTCGGTGCTCCGATTCTGGAGGCCCACCTCCTCGAAGTCGCGTTCGGTCAGTCCGAAGGTCTGCGCCAGATCGCGCTTCAGCGCGTCGAGGTCCCATGCGTCCTCGTCGGTATCCTTGCCGGCGTACTGATCGACTTTGTCCTGCAGGATCTCTTCGGCGGTGGCCATGACGTAGCCGCGGGTGTCGCTCAGCTCTTCTTCGCTGAGATGAATCGAGCCCTCGAGAATCTCCCGCCGCAGCGTGTACACACTCTCCCGCTGCTTGTTCATCACATCGTCATATTCGAGGAGGTGTTTGCGGACCGAGAAGTTCTGCGCCTCGACCTGCTTTTGCGCCCGCTCGATTGCCCGCGTCACCATGCCGTGCTCGATCGGGACGTTTTCTTCCATCCCGAGCTTCTGCATGAGGCCAGAGACGCGATCGGTGCCGAAGATCCGCATGAGGTCGTCTTCGAGCGACAAGTAGAAGCGGGAGGAGCCAGGGTCGCCCTGACGGCCGGCGCGTCCTCGAAGCTGATGATCGATGCGGCGCGCTTCGTGACGCTCGGTGCCGAGGATGTGGAGACCGCTGAGCGCCACGACGTCCTCGTGCTCGGCTGCGCACTGGGCCTTGAAGTGTCCGTAGATGCGGTCCCAGTCGCTTCGCTTGACGCGATAGAACGTATCGACCATGAAGAAGTAGACAAACTCGTCATCGTCGACAAACTTTTCTTCTCCGCGCGGAAGCTTTTCGGCGACGCCTTCGCTGAGCGCTTGCTGGCGAGCCATGTGCTCGGCGTTGCCGCCGAGCAGGATGTCGGTGCCGCGGCCGGCCATGTTGGTCGCGATGGTGATGGCGCCTTTACGACCCGCCTGAGCCACGATTTCGGCTTCTTGTGCGTGGTACTTCGCGTTCAGAACGATGTGCTTGATGCCCTTGCGCCGGAGCATGCCCGACAGCCGTTCTGACTTTTCAATCGAGACCGTACCGACCAGCACGGGACGGCTCTCTTCCTGCTTGGCGATGATGTCTTCGACGATCGCCGTCCATTTTTCAGCTTCGGTGCGGTAGACGAGATCCGGCTCCTCGACGCGGCGGAGCGGGCGATTGGTGGGAATCACGTTGACGTCGAGGCTGTAAATCTTGCCGAACTCTGGCGCCTCGGTCTCCGCGGTACCGGTCATGCCGGCGAGCTTCTTGTACTTGCGGAAATAGTTCTGGAACGTGATGGTGGCGAGCGTCTGATTCTCGCGTTCGATCTTGACGCCCTCTTTGGCTTCGACCGCCTGGTGGAGACCGTCGCTCCACCGGCGGCCAGGCATCAAGCGGCCCGTGAACTCGTCCACGATGACGACCTGGCCATCCTTGATCATGTATTCGACGTCAAGGCGATAGTGCACGTGCGCGCGAAGCGCCTGCTGGACGTGGTGGAGCAGCGGCATGTTCGCCGGGTCGTAGAGACCACCCGGTTCCATGCGATGCGCCATCATCTGTTCGGCCTTGGCCATGCCGGCTTCGGTGAGGGTCACGGTCTTGTGCTTCTCGTCAACCGTGTAATCGCCCGATGCCTCGAGACGGTCGCGGTCTTCGGACTTGACCTGACCCTGATGGACCTCGCCTTTCTTCAGCTTGGGAATGATCTTGTCGACTTCGTAATACAGATCAGTTGAAACTTCAGCGGGTCCCGAAATGATGAGCGGCGTTCGAGCTTCGTCAATCAGAATCGAGTCCACCTCGTCGACGATGGCAAAGTGATGGCCGCGTTGGACCATGCTGGCCAGCTCGAACTTCATGTTGTCGCGCAGGTAGTCGAAACCGAACTCGTTGTTGGTGCCGTAGGTGATATCCGCAGCGTAAGCGACCTGTCGTTGGGCGTCGGTCAGCTCGTGCTGGATGACGCCGACCGACATCCCCAGGAACCGATAGATTCGGCCCATCCATTCCGAGTCGCGTCGGGCCAGGTAATCGTTCACCGTCACGACGTGAACGCCATTGCCGGCGAGCGCGTTGAGATACGCCGGCAGCGTCGCGACGAGGGTCTTGCCTTCGCCCGTCTTCATCTCGGCGATTTTTCCGCTGTGCAGCACCATGCCGCCAATCAGCTGTACGTCGTAGTGCCGCATGTTGAGCGCCCGGCGACCGGCTTCGCGGACGACGGCGAAGGCTTCGGGCAGCACGTCGTCCAGGGACGCGCCGCCGGCGAGACGCTCCTTGAATTCCGCGGTCTTTGCGCGAAGCTGGGAATCGGAGAGCGACTCGATTCCCGACTCGAGCTCGTTGATGCTCGACACCAGCGGTGCCAGCCGCTTGAGCTCACGATCGTTCTGAGTGCCAATAACCTTGGCGAGAAGCTGACCTAGCATGACGAGTGCTCGTGGCTATGGTTAACCCGACATTATAAGTTCCAAGGTTCCAAGGTTCCAAGGTTCCAAAGTTCCAAAGTTCCAGTTCGGGTTCAGACCTTCGAACCGTGTGACCTTGGAGCTTGAAAGCCTCGGTAGCGCGCTGGAACCCTGAACCTTAGAACTGTAAACCCTGAACTTTGGAACCTTGGAACCCTGGAATGGAACGAGATCTCAGCGCCGATAGTTCGACAGGAGTTGGAGCGGGTTCAGGAGGCGGCCGTTGACGCGGACTTCGTAGTGGAGGTGTGAGCCGGTCGAGCGGCCCGTCGAGCCGACGAGGCCGATGATGTCGCCTCGCTTGACCTTGGCGCCGTTCGGGGCCAGGAACTTCGACAGGTGCCCGTAGCGGGTCTCGAGGCCGTATTCGTGCGCGATGACAATCAGATTGCCGTAGCCGCTCTCGTACCCCGCTGACGTGATGGTGCCATCGGCCGTGGCATACACCGGGTTCCCGCGATCGGCTGAAATGTCGAGGCCTTCGTGAAAGTCTCGGCCGCCGTGAATCGGATCGCGTCTGGTCCCGACCGTCGACGAGAGCCAGCCATGTGCCGGCCAAATCGATGGCGTCGAGGCCGCCAGCGCATTGCGCTTGTCGACGTCCGACCGCACCGTGCTCAGGCGGCTTTCCAGGCCTTGCAGAACCTCGCGGAGGAGGCCGAACGTGTTCTCCGGCGACTGCAGCGCCGGGAGTGTTCCCATTTGCGGCGCAGCGGATGTCGGCGTGGCGCCGCCCATTGCCTGGTTCTTCACGACGGCCGGCAGCTTGTTCATCGCCGCGTGCAGCGCGGGGTCCAACGCGGCTTTGGCACCCAGCTCGCCGATGGCTGCCTGCAATCCTTGGATCTGGCCGGACAGCGCCTCGGTCGCGACGCGGTAATTCGCGTTCTCGATTTCAAGAGCCGACGCGGTGGCGTAAAGCTGCGAAACCTCGCCCTTCGCCTTGAGCGCAGCGCCGGTTCCAATCAACACGGGTAGCGCCAGGACGCTCGCGACGGTTCCTAATGCCGGCCAGAACGGCACCGTGAACCGACGAACGACGCCCGTACGTCGATCAGCGAGGACAATCGTGTATCGCCTCAAAACATCAATCTCGCGGAAGTTCGACCTTTAGTCTTCGGAAGGGGAAACTATAGCACGGGCTCAACAGCAGGTCCGCCAATCCGTGCAACCTTTCGCTATTTGATCGTTTGCGACGTCGGCAGGTCTTAAGACCGCGTCGGCTGGTCAGACCGCCGCAACGTACGATCACTCGATCACACGATACTGGAGCGCTTCTGCCAGATGATCCGGCGCGATGGCGCCTGCTCCAGCGAGGTCTGCCACCGTGCGGGCGACCTTGAGGACGCGGTGGAATCCGCGAGCGGAGAGCTGAAGACGCTCCGCGGACCGCGCCAGCAGGCGCTGCCCGGCGTCGCTCAACGCACACGTGCGCTCGAACGCACGACCATGCAGGGTCGCATTCAGGCAGCCGGAGCGACCGGGCCGTGTGATCTGACGCTCGCGAGCGGCCGACACCCGGGATCGCACAGCAGCCGACGATTCACCCACCCGGTCGCCAATCAGGTCGCCGATGGCGACCGGTTCGACATCGACGATCAGGTCGATTCGATCCAAGAGCGGGCCTGACAACCGTCCGCGATAGGCAGCGACTTGCTGCGGCGTGCACCGGCAGGCACGTTTCGGGTCACCGCGATACCCACAGGGACACGGATTCATCGCCGCAACGAGGACAAATCGAGCCGGGAAGCTGACGGTACGAGCCGCTCGCGCGATCGCGATGCGTCCCTCCTCGAGCGGTTGACGCAGGACGTTGAGCACATGGCGACTGAACTCCGGCATTTCATCCAGGAAAAGCACGCCATGATGGGCGAGGCTGATCTCGCCCGGCCGAGGATTGGCGCCGCCGCCCACCAGGGCGACATCCGAGATCGTGTGATGGGGTGCGCGAAAGGGGCGGTCCACGAGCAAGCCGCAGCCTGCGGTCAAAGTGCCTGCAACCGAATGAATGGCCGTGCACTCCAACGCTTCATCGAAGGACAGGGGAGGCAAGACTCCCGGAAGCCGTCGGGCGAGCATAGTTTTGCCGGCGCCCGGGGGACCGACCATCAGCAGGTTGTGACCACCGGCGGCGGCAACTTCGAGCGCCCGCCGCGCAAACGACTGCCCGCGAAGGTCGGACAGGTCGAGCACGGTGTCCGCTGCCGCCGGATGCTGCGTGCGGCCCTCTAGTCCGGTCGGCTCGGGCCATTCCGTCGAGGGCCGCTTCAAAATCGCTACCGCTTCGGCCAGCGTGCGTACAGGCAGCAGGCGCAACCCCGCAACGACTGCCGCCTCGGCCACGTTGAGCGCGGGCAAGAGGAGCGCAGCCGCCCCTCGCCTCCGCGCAGCCGCTGCGATGGGCAAGACTCCTCGTACGCCGTGGATGGAGCCATCGAGCGACAGCTCGCCGACCAAGACGACGTTCTGTAGCCCGCGCGACGCGAGGACGCCTTCGGCGGAGAGAATGCCGAGCGCGATGGGCAGGTCGAACGAAGAGCCAGCCTTCCGCACATCGGCCGGTGCCAGATTGATGGTGATTCGGTGTGTCGGAAACTCGAAGCCGGAGTTTCGGATGGCCGCGCGCACGCGGTCTCGGCTCTCGCGGACGCTGGTATCCGGCAGGCCCACCATCCGGAAGAACGGCAGTCCGAGTCCGACATCGACCTCGACGTGTACCGGGTGTGAGTCCACACCGAACACCGCCGCACTCTCCAGACGTGCCAGCATGGCGAGGGTCGTGCAAGACGCGGTGCTCCCGGCGGCGGAACCCTAAGTCGTTGAGCGGGCGAAAGGACGGCTACAGATGCCTAAGTGGGTGTTGCGGGAATTGCCCGGTGGGCGTAGGGCCGCGCCGGCAGAATCTGCGGCCTCGCCCCGCGGAGCGGGGCCAAATAACATAGCCCTAGCGAAGCGGAGCCTACGCGTCTCAGCTCGCGCTCTGAGGTGGAGCTTCGCTAGCTACTGCTGCTGATTCACGCTGGATTGCCCGCCCTGGACGACGAGCCGCGTGCCGACCCGGAGCGTGGAACTGCGCAATTTGTTCGATTCTTTCAAGTGCGCCACCGTCGTCTGGTACTTGCGAGCGATCGAAAACAACGTTTCGCCAGCCCTCACGCGGTGCACAATCCGCGGCACGTCTTCCGGATCCGGGTCTTCGAAGACCGCTGGTGTTTCTCCGCCGCCCGATGCGACGTCGGCGTTGGATCCGCCTCCGGCGCGAGCCAGGAGCGCCGCTGACGGCATCCGCGGAATGAGCAGCCGTTGACCGGCGATGACCTTGGACGCCGTCCGCAGGTAATTGGCAGCGGCCAAATCGGTTCGGTTGACTCGAAGCTTGCGTGCGATCGTGGACAGCGTCTCTCCGCGCTTGACCGTATGCCACTGCAACGCGTTGAGCTCGGTCGGGCTTGCTGCCGACAGTCGCTCCTTGACGACCACCGCGGTGCCCTCAGGAAGCGCCAACTCATAACTCGCCCGGATGGGGGTCGTCCAGCGACGCAGTTCGGGGTTGAGCCTCTGCAGCTCGTCGACCGGAATGGCAGCCCATTCGGCGATGCGCCGAAGATCGACGGCGGGCGGCACGGTGACGGTTTCGGTTGCGGGCGCCGACGTCGGAACGATGTCGAACCCGTACTTGGTGGGATTCTTGGCGATGATGACCGCAGCGAGAATCATCGGGACGTAATCCCTGGTCTCGCGCGGCAAATACCGGGAATTCGTCGTCAGGCTCCAGAAGTCGTCACGACGGCTACGTTTCATCGCGCGCGTGACCCGGCCCGGGCCACCGTTGTACGACGCGAGCGCAAGGTGCCAGTCGTCAAAGATGCCGTTCAGCGTCTTCAGGTATTTAGCCGCCGCGAGAGTGGCCTTTTCGGGATCCGAACGCTCGTCGATGTACCAGTCCTGACGAAGCCCGTTTTCGACCCCGGTCCCCGGCATGAACTGCCAAACACCCTTGGCCTTCGCGCGCGAGAGGGCCGTCGGCTTGAAGGCGCTTTCGACCAGCGGCACAAAGGCCAAATCGAGGGGCAGACCTTCCGCTCGAAACACATCCTGGATCATTGGCAAATACTGCGCGCCACGCGACAATCCGCTGGCCAGGAACTCGCGAAGGCGGCCCTGAAACAGTTCCACGTAGCGGAGGACGCGGTCGTTCAGCGGGATCGGAATGTCGTGAGAGGTTTCCTGAAGGTCGGCCTCGACGTTTTCGGCGGTACTCGCCGTTGGCGGCGTGGTATCGAACGTGAGGAGCTCGTCAATCGAAGCCGGTTCGGCGACCTGCTCGGTGAAACCGTCGCCCGTGGCCAGAGCGGTCAGCTCGAGCGCGGCAATGCGATCGACCAGCCGGTCAAAGTGTTCACGGACGCGCGGGTCGGAACGTGCGCCCTCAGTCGATTCGAGCAACACCTCGAGCGCTGTATTGAAATGCGACTTCGCGCCTGCGAGGTGGCCAAGAGTCAGTTGCTTGCGGCCTTCTTCGAACTGCCGATCGGCAGCGGCCAGCAATTCAAGAACCGGATCAACCGGCGGTGTCGTTGGTGGGGGCGCCGCCGGTAGCTGCGCTTCGGCAGGAGGCGCAACGACAGCCACTCGCCCGCGTCCTGAAGAACACGCAACGCTAAGACACAGTACCGCTGTGAGAGCGAAGCAACCTACGCGGTTCGGCATCTTCCCGGGGAGGGGACACCGGAGGGTATCATTCAAGTTGATGACCGTCAATTGGTTGATTCCGAGACGCTTAGCGTGTTTTCTGTTCTCTTGTCGTCTCGGTCTGGTGACCGATTTCCTGTAGGGTTTCCGACGATTGCAGCCAGTCGGTCAGGATCTGTAAGACTGCCACGTAAAAACCTTGGCCGCCTCGCCCGCATCTCGTGCGGCAGGCGTCACGATCGTTTTCTCGCCGATCACAATCTTCGTCCCCGCTTTCACGGCACTGCGCACATCGTCTTCGCAGACGAAGGGCCAAGGTGCCTGCGGTGCCGAGGGTGCCTGGGGTGCCGACGGTGCGGGTGCGGAAGGTATCTGCGGTGCCGGTGGTGCCTGTGGTGCCACAGGTGCCGAAGGTGCTCCCGCAATACCGCGGGACGCCAGAAACGAATCGATTCGTCGAGTGAGACTGTCGGCCGAGATTGGCTCGGGCGTCGGTTTACCCGGTGCCTGCGGCAGACGCTCGTTTGGCGGAGCACTCGAGGCACCTTGTGCACCCAAAGCACCCTCGGCACCAGCACCCGAGGCACTCCCGGCACGCCCGGCACCCGGGGCACCCGCTTTTGTAACCGGCCGCGTCTCGTAGGCCACCCGCTTGATGTTGAGCAGATGCCTGGGCGAGATGTTGTCGGACGTAATGTTCCCCCCAAACCCGCCGCAGCCGAGCGTCATGGCCGGGTCGAGCCCTGTGCTCAAACCGATGGAGCCGTGCGTCGTCGGCGTGTTGACGACGATACGGAAGGCTGGCTTGTGCAGACCGAACTCCAGGATCACCTGTTCGTTGCGCGAGTGGATCGACATCGTGTGACCCATGCCTCCGTAGCGAAGGATCTCCTTGCACCGTTCGCAGCCCTCGCGCCAGTCCTGCACGATGTAGTACGAGAGCACCGGGCAGAGCTTTTCGATCGAGAGCGGATAGTCACGCCCGACACCTTTCAACTCGGCGATGAGGGCGCGAGTGCCGCTCGGGACCTTCAAGCCGACCTTTTCCGCGATCACCATCGCGGATTTCCCGACGAGACCCGGATTCGGCAGCCGTTGCGGAGTTACGAGCGCTTTGGCCAGAGCGTCGGACTCCGCGGCCGACAGGAAGTATCCTCCGCGGGTGAGGAACTCTCGGCGCACCTCGGGTTCCACCGATCGATCCACGACCACCGAATTGGGGGACGAACAGAGCACGCCGTTGTCGAACGCCTTGCCGGTGATGATGTCCTCAGCGGCCTTTGCCAGATCGGCCGACTGCTCGATGTAGCAAGGGGCGTTGCCAGGGCCCACTCCGTACGCGGGCTTTCCGGCGCTATATGCGGCGCGAACAAGTCCCATCCCACCGGTCGCCAGAATCACGGCGATCTCCCGCTGCTTCATCAGCTCCTGCGTGCCCTCGAGCGTCACGGTCGTGAGCCATCCAATGCCGCCGTCAGGCAGCCCTGCTCTTCGCGCCGCGTCCGCCATGATTTCAGCCGTGCGGGTGATGCATCGCGCCGCCGACGGATGAGGGCTGATCACGATTGCGCAACGGGCCTTGATGCTGATGAGGATCTTGTAGATGGCGGTCGACGTTGGGTTGGTCGAGGGTACTATCGCCGCCACCACGCCGAACGGTTCAGCAATTTCGATAATCTTCTTGTCGGAGATGCGGTTGATGACGCCAACCGTCTTCATCGGCCGGATGAACTCGTACACATCCTTCGACCCAAAGAGATTCTTCTGAACCTTGTCCGCGACGACACCGAAGGTGGTTTCCTCGACCGCTAGACGAGCCAGCGATTCGGCGTGAGCCGTGACGGCCGCCGCCATGGCATCCACGATGCCGTCGACCTGGGTCTGCGAGAACTCCGCGAAGACGAGCTGCGCCTCTTTGGCCTTGCGGGCAAGGTGCCTGGCTTCGCTGATTGAGGCGAGATCGCGGTCGGTGTGCGCTGGAGCAGTGGTGGCCACGGACCCGGCTTACGGTTTCGGAAGCACGCGTTCGACTTCGGCGTGAGGGCGTGGAATCACGTGGACCGAGATGAGCTCGCCAACGCGGCGAGCCGCGGCGGCGCCAGCGTCGGTGGCCGCTTTGACGGCACCGACGTCGCCCCGTATGAGCACGGTGACATATCCCGCGCCGATGTACTCGGTTCCCACCAGCACGACATTGGCCGCCTTGACCATCGCGTCCGCCGCCTCGACCGAGCCGATAAACCCACGAGTTTCGACCATTCCGAGCGCATCCCGCTGAGCTTCCATCTTGTTGACCCGGATGATATTATGGGTCGTTCAATCATGCAACGAAACGTCAGAGCAGGCGGGCTGTTCAGCCTTTGCTTGGTGGGGCTGGTGTGCGCCTCGAGCTCGTGCAGTGAGGCGGAGGACACCAGCCCAGCCGCTGCGCACGCAGAAGTCGCACTCGAGCGGGATCGCGTCCCTCAGGGCAGTCCGGTGGACCTCACCTATCGGTTCAAAGTATCCGAACCGCCAGCGTCTGCCTATCGGGTGTTCGTGCACGTCGTGGATGCCGACGAAGAACTGATGTGGACGGACGACCACGAACCCGCGACGCCAACGACCGGATGGAAGGCCGGGAGCACGATTGAATACACCCGAACGATGTTCGTGCCCATGTACCCGTATGTGGGACCTGCGAAAGTCATCGTGGGGTTATACGACCGCGCGAGCAACCAGCGGCTCAAGCTGGCCAACACGGACCGGGGCGATCGGTCATACCAAGTGACTGAGTTCGAGCTGCTGCCAGTGACGGAGAACGTGTACCTGATTTACAAGGACGGCTGGCACCCGGCGGAGATCGCTCCGGAGAATCCCTCGGTGGAGTGGAAGTGGACGAGAAAGGAAGCGACCGTCGCTTTCAGGAACCCCAAGCGCGACGCAACCTTGGTCATTCAGATGGACAACCCGAGCGGAGCGGCTGGCGCAGCCAGCGAGGTGGAGCTGAGGCTCGGGGATCAGTCGATTGCGACCGTACCCGTGGCGGCCGACGACGCGCCCGTGCGGAAATTTCAGCTGACGGCTTCCCAAATGGGTTCCAGCGACATGGTCGAGGTCAAGCTGATCGCCAACCGAACCATCGTGCCGGCGCTCGAGGCCGGCAGCAAGAGCACCGACACCCGCGAGCTTGGCGTGCGGGTGTTTCACGCGTTTGTGCAGCCGACCTCGTAGGCGCACGCATCATCGGCATCAACGTCTCAAGGAGGTGGGAATGAGAGAGGCACGGAACAAAAGGATGTACTTCAGCCTTTTGCTGTCGGCCATCATCGTGGGATCTGCAAGTCAGCTCAGTGCCGAGCGGATCTTTTTCGCGAACGGCCGCTCGATGTCGGTCAAGGATTACCAGGTTAGCGGCGACGTCATGACGGTCACGCTGCGGGGCGGCGGTCAAGCCATCTTCGATAAATCCATCATTGCCCGCGTCGTGTCGGATGAAGTGCCGGACGTCGATGAAACGGTCGCGGCCGCCGCGGAAGCCTCCCATGCGGGGGTCGACGGGCGTCCGTACGCTGAACTCATCGAATCGGTTTCGCTGAAGCACGGTGTCGACCCGGCACTGGTGCATGCCGTGGTGCAGGTGGAATCCAACTACGAGCCACGGGCGATCTCGGGTATGGGTGCCCGCGGGTTGATGCAGGTCCTGCCCTCGACGGCCGCCGAATTTGGCGTGCGCAATCTCTTGGACCCTCAGGCCAACTTGGAGGCGGGTGTCCAATATCTCAAGTTCCTGTTGACCCGATTCAACCTGTCGCAGGCAATCGCCGCTTACAACGCTGGCCCTGCAGTGGTTCGCAAGTATCGCGGCATCCCGCCGTTTCCAGAGACACAGCACTACGTCAAAAGCGTCCTCGCCGCCTTTCGGCGCTAGCTGCCAGGCGACCGTTCGGGGTCCCTCGCGGTCTAATCACAGAGTCGGGCCGGGGCCAGACCGGCCCGGTCATCTCGTATAATCGGGCCGATAATGTCCATTAGGACAAGCCTTTAGATGGAATTTCGCTGCCGACTCGGGACCGTGACCGGCGAAGTCGTCGAGGGGGTGTACGTCGCGCAGAGCGAAGCGCACCTTCGCCGGGAGCTCGAGGAGAAAGGACTACACGTCCTCGCTCTGCGCCCTCGCGGGAGCCTTGGCCTCGGCGGCATTTCCTTCGGTCAGCGGCGCCCGACCATCGCGCGTCACGAGTTCCTGGTGTTCAACCAGGAGCTGGCCACGCTCCTCAAAGCCGGCATGCCGCTCGTGCAGTCGCTCGACATCCTGCGCACGCGCCTGGCGAACCCGGTGTTCAAATCGGTCCTGGATGATGTGCACGAAAAAGTGCGCGCCGGCACGGCGCTCTCCGAAGCGTTTCAAGCCCACGGCGAGCTGTTTCCCAGCGTCTATACCGCGTCGCTGATGGCGGGCGAGCGCGCCGGCAACCTCGATGCCGTGTTGCGACGGTTTGTGGCCTACGCCAAGGTCATCGACACGGTTCGGAAGAAGACCATCTCGGCGATGGTCTATCCGGCGATTCTGATCACGCTGGCGGTCGCGCTGGTCGGCATCATTGCGATCAAGGTGGTGCCGACGTTCGCGGACTTCTACAACAGCTTCGACGCCCAGCTGCCGTGGTCCACACGAATGATCGTGGCGCTGTCGGACTTCATTCGCGGCAATCTGCTGCTGCTGACCATCGGCGCACTGGGCGCGATCGCCGCCTTCTACACCTGGATTCAACAGCCGGGACAGGGCGCGCGATTCGATCGCGCCATCTTCAAGCTGCCTTACATCGGGAAAGCCGTCCACAAGTTTTCGACCTCCCAGCTCGCCCGTACGCTGGCCACCCTGCTCGGCGGCGGCATCCCGCTCGTCAACGCGCTGGAGATCGCGTCGCGTTCGACCGGGAACCGTCATATGGGGCGGGAGATGGCCATCGTCGCGCAGCGGGTCCGTGAGGGACAGGGTTTTGCAGCGTCGTTGTTGGAGCGTCAGGTCGTCCCGGATGTCGCCATCAAGATGATCGAAGTGGGTGAATCCACTGGTGCCTTGCAGGAGATGTTGAACAGTCTGGCGGACTTCTACGATGAGGAGATCGAGACCGACGTCAGCCGGTTCGTGACCGTGATTGAGCCGGCGCTGCTCATCATCATGGGCCTCGTCATCGCCGTGATCGTCCTGGCGCTGTATCTGCCGCTGTTCGAGATGACTGCGGTTATTGGAGCGTGATGCTGCACCCTAGTCCCGACGAGGAACCGCTCGATCCGTCACACATCGCCGACGAGCGCGTCCGCGAAGTGAGCGCGGAAGAGCGGAGCGCCGAAGAGGCACACGCCCGCCGGCTGGCGGACCGCTACCGGATTGAGTTTCTCGACATGAATCGTTTCCGGATCGATCAGGAGCTGTTTCGATCGATTCCGGCCGATTTGATGTTGCGCTATGGGTTCGTCCCGTATCGACGCGACGGGAAGGCCATCGTGATCGTCGTGTCCGATCCGACCGACCTCCCGATGATCGACGAGCTGCGGGTTCTGCTGGGGACTCCGGTTCGCGTGATGGTCGGCGCCCGCACGGCGATTGAGTCGATTCTGAAGAAGAGCGAAAGCTCGCAACGGGTCCTCGACGAAGCCACCGAAGAGTTTCAGATCCAGCTGCTCAAGGAAGACGAGGCGGGGGAAGACAACCTGACCGTTGAACGTCTCACGAGCGACATCAGCCCCATCATCCGGCTCGTCGACTCGACCATCTACACGGCGATCCAGCGCCGTGCGAGCGACATTCATGTCGAGACTCAGGACGACGGCGTCTACGTCAAATACCGAATCGATGGTGTGCTCCAGTCGGCGATGCGGCCGATCGCCAAGCGATTTCACAGCTCGATCATCTCGCGCATCAAGGTAATGGCAGAGCTCGACATCGCCGAAAAGCGCGTGCCTCAGGATGGTCGCTTCAAGCTGCGCGTGCCGGGCAAGACGATCGACTTTCGCGTGTCCATCATGCCGAGTGCGCACGGCGAGGACTCGGTCATCCGGATTCTGGACAAGCAGTCGATCAGCGAGCAGTTCACCGAGCTGCGGTTGGAGATTCTCGGGTTTCCCGACTTGGAGCTGCGTCGCTTCCGGAAATACATCCGCGAGCCGTACGGGATGGTGCTGGTGACCGGGCCGACCGGCAGCGGCAAAACGACGACCCTGTACGCGGCGCTGGCGGAGATCAAGTCGATCGAGGACAAGATCGTCACCATCGAGGATCCGGTCGAGTATCAGTTGAAGGGGATCACGCAGATTCCCATCAACGAAAAGAAGGGGCTGACGTTTGCGCGTGGCCTGCGGTCCATCCTGCGGCACGATCCCGACAAGATCATGGTCGGCGAGATTCGAGACCCGGAGACCGCGCAGATTGCCATCCAGTCGGCGCTCACGGGTCACCTGGTCTTCACCACCGTCCATGCCAACAACGTCTTCGACGTGCTGGGGCGCTTCCTCAACATGGGCGTCGAGCCGTATCAGTTCATCTCGGCGCTGAACTGCGTCATGGCGCAACGGTTGGTCCGGCGCATTTGCGACGCCTGCAAGCGGCCGGCGTCCGTGTCCGCCGATCAACTCGTCGAATCGGCCATGGACCCGGAGCTCGAGCGCCGCCACACCTTCTACGAAGGCGCCGGCTGTATCGAGTGCAGCGGCACCGGCTACAAGGGCCGCATGGCGATTTGCGAATTACTCGATCTGACGGATCACATTCGCGAGATGATCCTCGAGCGGCGGCCGATCTCGGAGGTGAAGCGGGCGGCGAAGGACCAGGGCATGCGGTTCCTGCGCGAGTCGGCCGTCGAGCGCGTGCTCGAGGGCTCCACCACGCTGCGCGAGGTGAACAAGGTCACCTTTGTCGAATGAGTACGCCACGCCTGTTGCAACCGTCGCCCCCGGATCTTGCCATCGAGGTTGAAGCGGGGCTCGTGTCTGGCGCACGGCTCACCTGGCGAGGTCGGGACGCCACGATTGCCGCGCACACCGTGGAGCCGCTGCCAGAGGGCGTGGTCGTGCCCGCGTTAGCGACGCCGAACATCAACGACGTTCCGCTCGTGGGGCGAGCCATCGCGCAGGTCGTCGAACGACTCGGTGGGCGCGCGCGCCGGGCCGCTCTCGTCGTCCCCGACACGATTGCGAAGGTGTCGTTGGTTCGTTTCGAGAAGATTCCGGCCAAGGCAGCCGATCTGGCGGAGCTCGTGCGCTGGCAGATCCGCAAGACCGCGCCATTCCCGGTCGACCAGGCGATCGTGAGCTTCAGCCCAGGCGCGCGCGCCAGTGACGGCAGTCAGGAGTTCGTCGTGACGCTGACGCGTACGGACATCGTGATGCAATACGAGGAAGCCTGCAGTCGAGCCGGCTTGCATGCGGGACTGGTGGATCTGGCGACGTTCAGTGCGATCAACAGCGTGATCGCCGGGAGCAGCCCGCCAGTCGGGGACTGGCTGCTGGTGCATGCCACGCCGACATACACGACGTTGACCGTGATGCGAGATCGCGATCTCATCTTCTTTCGCCACCGCGACGAAGAAACCGAGGGCACACTCGCAGACGTCGTGCATCAAACGGCGATGTACTACGAAGATCGCCTGAAGGGGGCTGGCTTCTCGCGCGTGCTCCTGACGGGGTGGGCCGCCATGCCGGGCGAGGAGGATGCGTTGGCGCTCAGCCTGGAGGAGCGTCTTGGTATCGCGGTCGAGCCGGTCGACCCGCGAACATCGGCCGCGTTGCTGGATCGAAACGGTGCCTCGCCCGGCGTTCTTGATGCCCTGGCGCCGCTGGTGGGGATTCTCGTGCGCGAGCGACGGGTGGCGTGAGCATGTTGCGAAGCAATCTCGCGACTCGGCCCTTTTACAACGACCAGGCCGTGCGAGTGGCGCTTGGCGTCGGCGTCGCGCTGGTCGCTGCCCTGACGCTGTTCAACATGGCGCGCATCGTGACGCTCAATGGTCGCAATGCGGAACTGGCCGCGCGCGCCGAGGCGTCCGAGGCGCGCGCCAACGCCCTGCGCGAACGCGCGCGAAAAACCCGCGAGACACTCGATTCCAGCGATGCCGCACTGATTCAGGCGTCGGCTCGGGAGGCCAACCTGTTGATCGAGCGGCGGGCCTTCTCGTGGACCGAGTTGTTCAATCGCCTCGAAGAGACCTTGCCGGCCGACGTTCGGGTGGGGGCGGTGCAGCCGCAGGTGGACAACGAAGGGCGGATGTTGATTGTCGCCACCGTCTACTCGCGACGGGTCGAAGATCTGGCACTCTTCATCGATCAGATGGAAGAGACGAGAGCCTTCAGCGGGATGCTGCCGCGCCAGGACGATCGCGAAGAAGACGGCACCTTGCGGTCGGTGATCCAGGGCTATTACCACCCCGAACGGGCGGCCCAGTCGTCGCCGGCGACGTCTGAGTCTCAGAAAGCCCCGCCGACCATCGGCGCCTCGAGCGCGCCGCCTCCGACGGGTGGGTCGCGATGAAGGCGATCTTCGGTGGCGGTGGCGTGCCACTTTCACGCGTGCTGCGGGAGCATCGCAGCGCGCTGCTCCCCCTGGCCGCCGTTCTGGCGATCAATTCGATCGTGCTCGTCGCGGTCGTGCTTCCGCTGGCCCAACGCGCCGCCAGCAACGACACGCGTGCGGCGGCGGCACAGCGGGCCGAAGCGGCAGCCGAGGCGGAGTTCAAACAGGCAGAAGCGTTTCGCGACGGGAAGACGCGGGCAACGGCCGATCTGGAGACCTTCTATCGAGAGGTGCTGCCCACGGACGCCACCGCGGCTCGTCGCATCACCCACTTGAAGCCGCAGCAACGCGCCCGGGAGCACCGCGTCCAGTACCGAGCGCGGCGCCACCGAGGAAGAGACCATTGACGATTCCAGCCTGGAGCGGCAGACCGTGACGATGACGCTCTCGGGATCCTGGGACGACATCCGCGCGTTCATTTATACGCTCGAGACCTCCGCCGACTTCGTCGTGATCGACAATGTCGTGATTCAGGAAAGTACAGGGGGCAATAGCGCGTTGTCGCTCGATCTCAATCTCACGACCTACTATCGAAGCGACCGCGCAATCAAGGCGAGAGCGAGGACCAGTGGCCGTTGAG
Organism: uncultured Acidobacteriota bacterium; assembly: GCA_963802675.1. Lineage (GTDB taxonomy): Bacteria > Acidobacteriota > Vicinamibacteria > Vicinamibacterales > UBA2999 > JACCSI01. The sequence goes on along the minus strand of CAWDJL010000005.1, from coordinate 888,546 downwards.
CGTCGAACGCTGCTGCTCGGCGGCGGCCTGTCGGCCGCCCTCGTCGCTCTGCTGGTGGTGCGTTCGATGGGTGACGTGACGTCGCCTGCGCCGAACCGCCGCGCGCAGCCAGCGCGACCGTCCGCCAGCGCCAGCGCCAGCGCCGGCGCACGCAAGCGAGCGCGCTCGACGCAGCCAAGGTCAATCTGGAGGAGCTCGAGCGGAAACGACTGGGCCCGGCGGATACGGGACGCAATCCCTTTCGGTTCGAGCCCAAGGTGTTGCCTGCGCCACCCCCCTCTCCGACCGGCCCAAATTCCAAAACGGCTACGCCGGACCTGCCGGTGGCGCCGACGGGACCGCCCCCCCCGCCGCCGATTTCGTTGAAGTTCATCGGGCTGGTCGAGAAGGTCGATGGCATGAAGATCGCCGTGCTGAGCGACGGCCGGCGCCCGCTTTACGGCGTCGAAGGACAGGAGATCGACGGACGGTACCGAATCTTGAAGATTGGAACGGAGTCGATCGAGATGGCGTACCTCGACGGACGCGGGCGCCAGACGATTCGCTTGACGGGACAATGACACGCCACATGACGAGACATCTGCCAAAGCCATCATGGTGACAATCTTCGCTGCCAAGCGGGTCGTCGCGCTGTCAGTCATCGTGAGCCTCACGATGGTCCTGGCCGCGTGCGCTGTGAGCCGCGCCTATTCGAGAGGGATGGCGGCCGCGCGGGCCGGCGATTGGGATGCGGCGGTCGAGTACTACCGCCAGGCGCTGCAGGATGATCCGGACCGCGCGGAGTACAAGGTCGAGTACGAGCGCGCGACCTTCGCGGCTGCCGCGATGCACGCGGATCGCGCCAAGAAGGCGGAGGACGAGGGACGTCTCGAGGAAGCGCTCCGCGAATACCGGCGTTCGTCGGACCTCGATCCCTCGAATCGAGCCGTTGCTGCCAAGGCGGCCGAGCTCGAGCGGACCATCCGCGAACAAGTCGAGGCCACGCGGCCACGACCGCAGATCGAGAAGCTGCGTGAAGAAGCCCGCAAGGCTCCTGCCGAGCCGCTTCTCAATCCCACCTCGCCGCTTGGCCCCGTACGGTTCAACAACGCCAACGCGCGCGACGTCCTGAACTTCATCGGGGAGTCGACCGGTATCAACGTCATCTTCGATCGTGATTTCACGGACCGACCGGTCACGATCAACGAAGATGGTGGCACGCTCGAGGGCGTGCTGCAACGTCTGATGATCACGAATCAGATGTTCTACAAGGTGCTGAACGAGCGCACCATTCTGGTCATCAACGACACCGCGGCCAAGCGAGCGCAGTTCGAGGACCAGGTCGTCCGCACCTTCTTCCTCTCGCACGCCGACGCGCAGGAAATGAACCAGCTGCTCACCTCGATCATTCGCATCGCCGGCATGCCGGTCGCGCCAACGTTCTCGCCGAACAAGACCGCCAACACCTTGACGGTGCGGGCGTCGGCCCCGGTGATGAACATCATCGAGCGGATGCTGGAGGCCAACGACAAGCCGCGCGCCGAGGTGATCATCGACGTGCAGATCCTGGAGATCAGTCGTGAACGCGCGAAGCAGTACGGCCTCAACTTGAGCGCTTATGCGATCAATATGTTCTTTTCGCCGGAAGTGGCGCCGACCGACCAAACCCCGTCGTTCAACCTGAACACCATCAGCCAGGGCATCAGCGCGGCCGACTTTTACCTCGCCGTGCCGAGCGCGTTGATTCGCTTCCTCGAAAGCGACTCGCGCACCAAGGTGTTGGCCAAGCCGCAGCTACGCGGCAGCGAGGGGCAAAAGGTCTCGCTGAATCTCGGCGAGGAGGTGCCGATTCCGACGACGACGTTCCAGCCGCTGGCGACGGGGGGCGCGGCCACCAGCCCGCTGACGTCATTCGGGTACCGCACGATCGGCATCATTGTCGAGATGACGCCGCGCGTGACCTACGAAGGCGACATCATGCTCGATCTCACGCTGGAGAACAGCGCGCGGGGCGGGGACGTGATTATCGCGGGCCAGGCGTTGCCGGCCTTCAATTCGCGGAAGGTGGCCACCCGGTTGCGGCTTCGTGACGGCGAATCCAACCTGCTGGCCGGTCTGTTACGCGAAGACGAGCGCCGCTCGCTGACAGGCTTTCCGGGTCTCCTTCGCATGCCGGTGATTCAGCAGTTGTTCGGCAACAACGACACCACGGTTCGTCAGACGGATATCGTGATGCTGCTGACGCCGCGGATCGTTCGGTCTCACGAGTTGACCGCGACCGATCTGTCGCCGATCTACATCGGGCCGCAGAGCAACTTGTCGCTGGGTGGAGGCCCGCCGCCGCTGATCAATCCTCCTGCCGGCGAGCCTCCTCCCGCGGTGCCACCGCCTCCGCCGGGTGCCTCGCCGATGCCGGGATTGCCGTCGAAGCCGCCGGCGCAACTGCCGCCGCCGACTGAGACCCAGCCAGCACCGGTGCCGCCGACTCAGGCCCAGCCAGCACCGGTTCCGCCGCCAGCCGCGCCGGAACCGGTCGCACCGGCTCCGCCTCCTCCTTTCGCGCCGGTGGCGCAGCCTCCGTCGGCGCCAGGCGTTGCGCGGGTCACGCTCGGCGCTGCCCCCGAGATGCGCGTCGGCGCCGGGCCCTACACCGTGCCGGTGTCGATCGTTGGCGCCTCGCGACTTACGACAATTTCGATTTCGATTTCGTACAACCCTGCCGTTCTGCGCGTTCGCAGCGTGCAGGAAGGCACGTTCATGCGGCAGGGTGGCATTACGCCCGCGTTTACGCAGCAGGTGGACGGCGCGGCGGGGAGAATCGATATTGCCATTACCCGACCGGGTGATCTGACCGGGGCCGTCGGTTCAGGACTGTTGGCCGCGGTGCTGTTCGAGCCCGTCGCCACCGGGCAGGCCGCCGTCACGATGACGGGCGTCGGCAGCGTCGTGGGCGGTGCTGGCGCCGCCTTGCAGTTTGCTCCGTCGGCGGTGATAGTGAAGTAAAACGGAAGTGGTCATGTCGATTGCTCGCCTGCGGGACGTCATTGCTCGAACACGTAATGCACACGGCGCTGCCAGCGGCTACACGTTTGTCGAGCTGCTCATTGTCATCACCATCGTCTTGATCCTCGCGTCAGCCGTGCAACCGCTGGCGAAGGTCGCCATCACTCGCCAGAAGGAATCGGAGCTGCGGCGCGTATTGCGGGAGATGCGGACTGCAATCGACAAGTACAAGGATGCCGCCGATGCGCAGATGATTCCGCCCACCGAGCTGAAGGTTGGCGCCGAGGGGTATCCGCCGACGCTCGACACCCTGGTCGATGGAGTCAGCGTCGCCAACGATGCGACGGGACGGAAGCTGAAGTTTCTCCGCCGCGTTCCAATCGATCCGATGACCGGATCCGACGAATGGGGCATGCGCGCCTACCAGGACAAGCCCGACACGTCGAGCTGGGGTGGGCAGAACGTATTCGACGTCTACAGCAAGTCAGGCGGCACGGCGCTCGACGGCTCGAAGTATCGAGATTGGTAGAACAGGGCATAGGGCATAGGGCATAGGGCGCAGGGCGCAGGGCACAGGGCTCAGGGAGCAAAGGGCAATGCTGAGAACATCATCAGCGCGAGGCTTCACGCTCATCGAGGTGATGATTGTCGTGACACTGGTCGTCATTCTCGCGAGCGTCGGTATGGCGACCTACACCAACAGCGTGCATCGGGCCCGCGAGGCAGTGCTCAAGGAAGATCTCTTCCGGATGCGTGACGCGATCGACCAGTTCTACGCCGACAGGAATCAGTATCCCCAGGGGCTCGAGGATCTCGTTGCGGAGGGATACCTTCGCGCGATCCCGAAGGATCCGATGACTGACTCGGCTGAGACCTGGAACGTGGAACAGTCCGAGAACGATGCCAACAATCCCGCGGCGATCGCCGGCATCGTCAACGTGAGGAGCGGATCGGAGGCGGTTTCGCCACTCGATGGCTCGAAATACGCCGAGTGGTAATCCGGGGTCAGGCTCAGGATCCGACCGTGACTGATTGTTCGGCGCTGCTGATTCCGCCGTTGGCATCGGTCAGCTCGGCTCGTATCCGATACGTTCCCGCCGTACTGTACGCTTTCTGAGTTGAGACGAAACCGGTCTGCGGCGTGGCTAGCGACGACTGCGTGCCGTCTCCAAACGTCACCACCAGCGATCGAACAGGTATCGCCTGCGGATTGGAGATCGTGATCGTCACCGTCAAGGTCGTGCCCACGGTCGGGGCCGGAGTGAGCGGACTCACCGACATGGTCAAGGTGGGGGTTGCCCGCGTAACGTTGACGACCGTGGTCGACGTGCCCTGAATCCCCGACGAATCGGTAGACGTGACGCGGACAACGTACGCGTCGGCCCGTTGGTAGCGGTGTACCGTGGCAGTAGTCCCGCCCGGCGGAATGACTCCCAGCGATTCGGTCGGTGAGCCGTCGCCGAAGTCGATCACAGCCTGTGTAATGACGTTGCCAGTCGCGGGTGCCGCGATGGTAAACGTCACGGGCGCCCCAACGATGGGATTTGCGCTAGTCGTGATGGTGACCGCGGGCGGATTGATGGCTCGCACGGTGACCGTTCCGGTCATAGCCGCGACCCGCGCCGTCACGACTGTTTCCCGCGTGGTCGTCAGGCTGGTCCGCGCCTCGCCGTTGGCGCCACTCAGGACAGACGTGGCTGATAGTGAGCCGTTGTCGGCGGAAAAAACAACCGGAGCGCCGGGCAAGGGGTTGCCGCTGACATCGATGACGATGGCTATGATTTGAACCGTCCCTCCAGTACTGGGGACAGTAGAGGGCTCGGCACGAACGGACACCGTAGTGGCCGCCGCGCCGCCCACGAGCACCTCGACAGGTTCCGCGCGAGCAGAGCCGGAGAACGCGTTGATGACCGCTGTGGCTGATTGCGTGCCGGCTCGGAACGTCGCTCGTGCGGTTCCAGCCTCCGTGCGGGCGTCTCTTGGTTCGACGACGCCGACCGAGGACGTAAACGTGACGAGCGTTCCGTTGTGGACCGGTGTACCCGCCGGCTCAATCACCGTCGCCATCAGTTCCGCCGTCCCGTTGATTGGCAGCGTCGTCGTATTAACCGAGAGCGTGACTGTGGATTCGACCGGGGCCAGCAACGGCACCTTGTCGCACGCGGAGGCGAGGACAATGGCTGCAGCCAAGGCGGCAATCGCGGAGGTACGTGACACTGATGAAGGCCGTAAGTATAGTATCTGCATGGGGTTAGGTCAAGGCAACCGTCGCTCGGGTGCCGCTGAAGCGGGCTACGCGATGGCGGCGCTGCTCGTAGGCCTCAGTGTGATGGCTGTGCTGATGAGCATGGCCTTGCCGGTTTGGACGACATTCAACAAACGTGAACGCGAAGCGGAGCTGATTTGGCGCGGCCAACAATACGCGCGCGCGATCGGGCTCTTTCAACGCAAGTACGCGAACACGTATCCGCCGAACGTCGACATGCTGGTCGAGCAAAAGTTTCTCCGCAAGAAGTACAAAGACCCCATCACCAACGAAGACTTTCAAATGATTCCGGCCGGGGGAGGCCCGAATCAGCCTGTCAATCCACAGAATCCCGGTGGTAAGCCTCCGAACAAGAACCCGCAGCCGAACAAGAACCCCTCGACGCCGCCTGGCAAACCGGGCTCTGGGCCCGGCGGCATCACACTCCAGGGCGGAACTCCCGCGGGCGGAAATCAACCGTTCATTGGAATACAAGGTGTTGTCTCAAAGAGCGGGGACAAGTCGATCAAGATCTACAACGGCCGCACGAAGTACAACGAGTGGGCCTTCATCCACGTCGCCAGCACCCAACAGCCCGGGTTGCCCCCTGGCAGTCAACAGGGTCCAGGCCAACCGCCGAATCCCGGTGGACCGTTCAAGAACATGCCACCTGGCGCGAAGCCGCCGGTCAACAATCCGCAGAGTCCGCCCTTTGGCCCGCCGGGATCGCCCTTTGGTCAGCAGCCACCACCTGGTTCCAAGCCTGTATTCGGGCCCGGAAACCCACCGAAGGGGCAGCCGTAACCCCGCCAGTTTCTTAGACGCAGGTTGAAATGCGTTAGCCGGTCACCGACTGCCAGCCGCGACGGGTCAGGTCGCGTGAAATAACGAGAAGGGAAGCGGCCGCGGCGGCGAAATAGGCGAGCGCCGCGACAAGGCTGCCGAGGAGCAGGCTGCCCAGACCAAAGAGCGTGGCGTAGACGAGGATCACACCGGCAAGCCAATCGACAAGGAGTCCGCTGAGTGGCGCTGGTGGTGGACCTCCAGCCAGCGCGGCGATCCGTGACCAGCCGGGCCCGTCGGGTCGAACGCGCCGATAGAAAGCCACCAGATGTGCCTCTGGCTCGGGAGCGGTCAGCAGCGTGACAGTCAGCCAGCAGATGGTTGTCCATGCGACGACGGCGAGGAGGGTGTACGGATACATGAGCGGCGTCCACAGCTTCAATGCCGTGTACCCGGCGGCAGCCGCAACCATCGCCGCGATCTCGGACCAGGCATTCACTCGCCACCAGTACCACCGCAGGATCAGGACCAGGCCAATGCCCGCTCCGGATTCGAGCACGAACTCCCACGCTTGGCGAATGCTCTCGAGATAGAACGTGACGATCGCACTCATCACCATGAGGACGAGCGTTGCGATACGCGAGATCCACACGTAGTGCCGCTCGTCGCCATCTCGCTTGACGAACCGTCGATAGAAGTCGTTGATGATGTATGAAGTCCCCCAATTGAGTTGCGACGAGATCGTCGACATGTAGGCAGCGAAAAACGCGGCGAGCAGAAACCCGCGCCAGCCGGGCGGCAGATGATCCCGCATGACCAGCACGTACCCCGATTCTTTGTCGGTAATGTTCGGATACAGCACGAGCGAGATGAGACCGACCAGAATCCAGGGCCACGGTCGAACACAATAGTGGGCGACCGTGAACCAGAGCGTCGCGAACAGCGAATGCCTTTCGTCCTTGGCCGACATCATCCGCTGGGCGACGTATCCGCCGCCGCCAGGTTCCTGCCCGGGTACCAGCTCGCCCACCACTGTACGCCCACGAACGTCAGGAAGGTTGCGACCGGCAGACCCACCATGGTGGCGGCGTCAGCAGGTCCAATGCCACTGAAGGACGGGACGAACTGCAGCGAGCCAGGCGGAACTTTCTCCACCAATCCGGCCAGACCACCGATCTCGGGCAGCTGCAGCGCAAACCAAGCCAGGGCAATCGAGCCTGTCATTGCGAAGATGAACTGAAAGAAATCAGTGACGACCACGCCCCAGAGCCCGGAGATGGCGCTGTAAACGCCCGTGATTGCCAGGCTGACGAAGACGGCCGTGAGCTCGTCCCACCCGAGCATGATGGCCAGAATCTTCGCCATCGCCAGATTGACCCAGCCCATGATCACGCAATTGATCGGCAAGCCCAGATAGAGCGCTCGAAATCCGCGGAGGATGGCCGCTGGCCGTCCGCTGTAACGCAGCTCGGCAAACTCGACGTCGGTGAGAATGCCCGCACGACGCCACAGTCGTGCGAAGAAGAACACGGTCAGCATGCTGCCGAATGCGGCGCTCCACCAGATCCAGTTTCCCGCGATGCCATCGCGTGCGACGAGTCCGGCGACCGCCAGTGGCGTGTCGGCCGCAAACGTCGTCGCCACCATCGACGTGCCGGCCAGCCACCAGGGCAGTTTGCGACCCGTCAGGAAGAAGTCGTTGACGCTTCGACCGCCGCGATCCGCATACCAAAGCCCGATGGTCGCCGACGCGACGAAGTAGGCAACGATAAATGCCCAGTCGAGTGTGGTCAGCATTTGTGACTCACAGCCCCAGATCGATCATGACGGCATCGTGAAACGCGCGACGGATGTCGCGAATCACCGCCCGATCGTCGGAGTCCTGAACGAAGTTCGTGAGCAGCACGGCGTAGAGATCGTGCGTCGGGTCTATCCACAGCGACGTGCCAGTAAAGCCCGTGTGGCCGAATGCCCGATCGGAGAGTCGCCCTCCGCATGAGGACGTGGGCCGCATCGTGTCCCAACCGAGTGCCCGCGAGCTTTCCGGAACGGTCGAGCGTTGAACAAACGTCGACAGCTGGGGGAGATGCGTCAACCACCAGCGCGCGATTTCGCCCACAGCCGCTGCAGTTCCAAACAATCCAGCATGCCCCGCCACCCCATTCAGCGCCGCGGCGTTCTGGTCATGAACTTCGCCTTGGAGCCTGCGATCCCGCCACGGATCGTGCCCGGTTCCGGCGACCCGTCGCCGAAGGGCGGCACCGGGAACATACGACAAATCGTGATGCAGACCGCCGTCACGTCGCCAGCCATCAAACTGGTCTGCGAGGGTCGCACCGCCAACGTCTTCGATCACGAACCCGAGCAGGATGAAGTCCAGGTCGCTGTACAGCTCGCGCGTTCGGGGCGCGTATTCCAACCGCTCACCAGCGATCGCTTCCTGGTAGGCGGCACGGCCGCTGATCGTCCGGAAGTACGGGCGATGAGCCGGAAGGCCCGAGCAGTGCTCGAGGCAGTCGCGAACGGTCACACCGATGCGGTCCGATCCCTTCCACTCGGCAATCACGGCTGCGAGAGGAGAGTCGAGCCCCAGGCGACCGGAAACGACATGACCAGTGGCAAGGGTTGTGGTGGCGAGGACTTTCGTGAGCGACGCGAGATCGAAGATCGTGGCGTCAGTCACTGGCGCAGACGATGGGTCATCGGTCAGGTGACCGTCGGCGAACGTCCAGCCGGGCGCGCTTGAGCTGCCGACTTCAGCGACGACGGCAGAGAACGCGCCTCTATCGCAAGCGGATCTCAACACCTGCGTGGCTCTCGCTCCGCCGATCACGCCGGGACCTCTCGGTCGTTCGGGCTGGCGAACCGTGAAAACAGCCAGGCAACGACGCACGTGGCCATCGCGCCGATGAACACGTACCACGTGAACGCGACGGTGGTCCAGCCCCAAACCGCAGTCATCGTCGCAAGGCCGGCGATCATCCCGATCACGACCTCACGCTCGCGGATGCGCGGCACCAACGTTCCCAGCAGGAAGGCCCCGAGGACGGCGCCCGAGGCGAAGGACAGCACCGCCAGACCAGCGTCCAGCACCGACCGATCCATCCACTGGGCGCCGAGGGCAATGAGCAACTGAACGAGCCCCCAGCCAACGGTTGCGCGACGAGACACCCTCATCTGCGTGGTCTGATCCGCCGCCGGATTGACGTAGCGCAGGTAGAAATCATTCACGGTCGTCGAGGCCATGGCGTTGAGCGACGGCGACAATGCCGCGGCCACAATTGCCGCGACGATGAAGCCCGCGAGGCCGTGGGTGAGCGAACTGACGACGAAGATCGGGAGAATCTCGTCAGTGCGAGTGAGGGGCCGGGGCAGCGGATGTTGCTGGTAGTAGACGAACAACATGACGCCAATCATCAGGAACACGACGAACTGCGCGAAGACGATGAAGCCACTGAGAATCAGGCCGCGTGCGGCCTCGTGCGCGCTTCGTGCCGACAGCAGGCGTTGCACCAGAAATTGGTCGGTCCCGTGGGTCGCCAGCGTCAGCGCGACACCGCCGAGCAGCCCGGCCCACAGCGTATAGGGTCGACTGAAGTCGAATGCGAGGTCGAACACCACGAACTTGCCGGCGGCGGCCCCCGCATTGAGCACGGTCGTCCAGCCGCCGGGAATGCGATTGAGCAAGACCACCGCGACCGCGGCCGCTCCGGCGATATACACGAACATCTGGACAACATCGGTCCAGATCACCGCGGATACGCCGCCGCGCACGGTGTACACAATCATCGCGGCGCCCAGCACGAGCACCACCCATGGCACCGGCACGCCGGTCACCACGGCGATGACCAGCGCCGTCGCAAACAATCGCACGCCGTCGGCGAGTGACCGCGTAATCAGGAAGATGCCGGCCGAAAGGGTCTTCACGCGGCTGCCGAAACGCCGTTGAAGCAACTCATACGACGTGAACAAATCGCCGCGGAAGTAAGCCGGGATGAACAGGAGGCTGACGATCACTCGGCCGATGACATAGCCGATCGCCAACTGCAGAAAGGTCATGTTGCCGGCGTAGGTGGCTGCCGGGATGCCTATGAAGGTGAGGGTGCTCGTTTCGGTCGCGACAATGGTGAAGCACACGGCCCACCAGGGCACGCTGCGGTCGGTCAAGAAGTAATCACGCGTCGTCTTCTGGAAGCGAGCGAACCACGACCCGAACATGATGATGGCGGTCAGGTAGCCCCCAATCACCAGATAGTCGGGCCAGGACAACTGCATCAGGGCTACTGCGAGCCGGTGCCAAAGGCAGCGCGACCAAGCTCAGCGAGCGACTCGATGCTGTTCGGAGGAGAGACGAGTGAGTCGTACGAGAAGAGAATGACCCCTGCCGTCTTCAGTCGACGTGCGGCCGCAATGTGCTGGAGCGTGCCAGAGGCACTCAATCGATATGCGCCGATGCCCGCCCACACGCCACGACCCGCCGCCAGGTCCTGGGCTTCGCTGATTTGGCGCTCGAACACCGCGACATCCGGCGTGTACGCCATCGGGCACACGACGTCCACGAGCGAATGATCGAGCCACGTGCGCCAGTCCTGTAATCGCGAATCGCTCGCGTGCGTGTGCTCCGGGACCACGGCGGCGCTGAGCACGATGGTCGGTCGCACCGACTTGACGGCCGCGCGAACACTCGTCACCAAGGCGGTGAGCCGTGACCTCCGAAAGGAGGTCCACCGATCACGAAACAGCTCGGGATAGGCGATTGGATCCGCCCGTTCTTGCGCATCGGCCCGTCGTCTATCAGCCGCGCTCAACTCGGGCAGAATCGCGCGCTTGAATTGCTGAATCGCCGACTTGCTGTAATCGAACTCCTCGCTGGGAAATCTCACGTAGTCCAGATGAACGCCATCCAGTTCGTAGTTCGTGGCCAGCTCCGTGATGATTGCCGTCACGTGGGACGCAGCCCAGGGATGGATAGGTGAGGCGTAAAGGCCTTCGACCTCGGTTGGCCGTGAACGAGTCCAGCGAGCCAGACGCGCAACGTACTCGGGGCTTCTCGGGTCGAGCCGATTCAGCCCTCGCGCCAGCGCTTTGGGCACCATCAACCAGTCCGGTTGTCGATGGATGATGTGTTGCGGCGACGTGGGAAGGTCCACCGCACTCGAAACCAGATTCACGGCGACCCACGCGTGGACCTGCAGACCTTCGCGATGCGCGAGGGTAATGGTTTCCGCCAGCGGATCAAAGCTGGGCCGGAGCGCGAGCTCGGCCGGGCGAGGCTCGAACGAGCTGCGATAGTACGCGTCGCCTCGGCCGCGCACCTGCATCACGATGGTGTTGAAGCCGCCGCTTTGTGCGGCACTGACCATGCGCGCAATGGATTCCGGCGTGACGAGTGTGCTTCGCGTCACCCAGAGGGCGCGCACTTCTGCTGAATGGTCGGCATCCTTGGTAGCCGCCGCATCACGGTCGAGACTGGTGAGGAGCGCCAGACACACCGCCACCACATGCCTGGCGCCAGCGTGTTCAAGGGGCATCAAAGTCGAGAATCTAACATAAGCTGTGAGCATGTATGTGCTCGGCATCGATGCCGGAGGCACGAAGACGGTCTGTTACTTCGCTGACGGCGAAGGCCGCATCGTCGGCGAAGGCCGCGGCGGCGGCGCCAACCTGCAGGCGCACGGTGAGCTCGAAGTCGAGAAAGTCCTGCACGCGGTCATCGAGACCGCCGTCGGCAATCGACCGATCATTCCGACGGCCGTGTGTCTCGGCATCGCCGGTGTTGATCGTGAGGACGACGACATCCTGGTCCGCGGCATCATGCGACGGCTTGGCTTTCGCACCAATGCGCTGGTCGTCAACGACGCCCTCATTGCGCTGGTGGCCGGCACCGGCGACGATCCCGGAGTGGTGTTGATCGCGGGCACGGGCTCCATCGCCTACGGCGTCAACCAGGATGGTTTTGCGGCCCGGTCGGGCGGCTGGGGTTATGTGCTGGGCGACGAAGGCTCGGGATACTGGATCGGCCAACAGGCGCTCAATGCCGTCGTGCGCTCGACCGATGGCCGCGGGTCGCCGACACGTCTGGCACCGTTGGTCCTGGAGCACTTGCAGCTCACGAAGGTCGAAGGGCTGGTCCACGAGGTTTACGACCGAGGGTTGCAACGGCAGGCTGTCACTGCGCTGGGGCCGGTGGTCGAACGTGCACGCGCGGAGGGCGATCTCGTCGCCGCTGAGATCATGAACGCCGCGGCCGATGAACTGGTGCGCGCCGCGGCGTCAGTGATTCAACGCCTGCAAATGCGCGGGTTGGCCTTCCGCATCGTGCTGGCGGGGAGCATGTTTCGACTGGTGCCGTGGCTGACGGAAGCGGTCGTCACGCGTCTGGCCGAGGTTGCGCCCCGCGCAACCGCGGCGCGACTCGAGATCGAGCCGGCGGTCGGTGCACTGCACCTGGCGCTCCGAGCAGCCCACGGCGAGATGCGGATACCGCCCTACCTCGAGACGAGCACTCCCACCACGGCGTGACTCCAGAAACGTTCGCGTCGGAGCTCGATCTGGCCGCGGCGCTGGGCCGACGCATCATCGAGATCGTTCGTCGTCATCCCTCCGTCGTGCTGGCCCTGCCGACTGGACGTACGCCAATTGCTCTGTACAACGAGCTGGTACGACTGACTCGGCTCGAACAGGTCGATTGGGCGAACGTCAGAACCTTCAACCTCGATGAGTTTGTCGGCCTGGGGACGGGCGATGCCGGGAGCTATCGAAGCTTCATGCACGCCAGGTTCTTCGATCACGTCAATCTGCGTGATGAGCACATCGGCTTTCTCGATGGCCGCGCCGCCGACGTCGAGAGAGAGTGCGCGCGCTACGAACGGGCGATCGCTGACGCAGGTGGCATCGATGTCATGATTCTGGGTATTGGCGCCAACGGCCATGTCGGTTTCAATGAGCCTTCCGATGCCCTCGTGGCACGGACGCACAAGGCGACGCTCGACCCGCTCACGCGCGCCAGCAATACCCTGTGGTTTGGCGGCGAAGTCGACAGCGTCCCACGTGAGGCCCTCACCATGGGGATGGCAACGATTCTCCAGGCGCGTGGCATCGTGTTGATGGGGACAGGGGAGTCGAAAGCCGAGGCCGTCCACGCCGTGCTCACCGGCGGAGTGACGACGCAGGTACCAGCCTCGTTTTTGACGCTTCACCCGCAAGTGACGATGATGATCGACGAGCCGCTGGCTGAGGCGCTTGCTACTCTCCCATGAGCTGACGAAGTCGAGGTTCGATGTCCTCGCCAATGGCGTCTCGAATTTGATCCTTCGCTTTTCGCAGGCGGGCGACCGCCTTCCCGTGGGGGAGACCGGTCTTCTGCATCACGATCGCCACCTTCACGTTCCAGTTGGCCTTCTTCAGCACCTTGTCGATTTCGTCGCCTTCGAGGCCTGTGACCATCTGAAGGATGCGGCGAGCGCGATCGCGGAGCTTGTCGGAGTTGGTCTGCACGTCGACCATCAGGTTGCCGTAGGTCTTACCCGTGAGAATCATCGCCGCCGTGGTCAGCATGTTGAGCACGAGCTTGGTGGCGGTGCCCGCTTTGAGACGCGTCGAGCCGGCGATGATTTCAGGTCCGACGGCGGGGGCAATCGTCAGGTCGACGAAGGTTTGCAGCTCCGTTCGCGGGTCGCAGGTCACGAAGATGATTCGCGCACCGGCTTGCCGGGACATGGTCAACGCCCCACGCACGAACGACGTCATACCACTCGCCGACACGCCAATCACGACGTCGCGTTTGGTCGGCTGCAGGCGGCTGACCTGACGGGCGCCCTCCTCGTAATTGTCTTCGGCCCCTTCCTTGGCCTTCAGAATCGCGCCTTTGCCACCGGCCATGATGGCCTGAACCATCTCGGCGTCCGTGCCGAAGGTCGGTGGCATCTCGGCCGATTCGAGCACACCCAGGCGACCACTCGTGCCCGCGCCGACAAACACGACGCGGCCATTCAAACGCAGCGCTTTGGCGATGAGGTCGGCGCCCAACGCGATGCGGTCACGTTCGCGTTGGACGGCTGCGAGCATCTTGCGGTCTTCGGCAATCATCAGGTCGACGATGCCGCTGGCCGGAAGCTTGTCGATGGCGAGAGTGGCAGGGTTGATAGCTTCGGTGGGAAGGGACTGCCACTTCGAACGCGTGGGCATCTAACGGTGCTCCAAGGACTGCTACTCTGCGCTCAATGGGATGGAGCAGCAGGGTCAGGGCAAACCGCGATATTAGCATGAGGCGGCGTTGTAAGCTGGCAGGGTGAGCGCCCGCATCGACGACTACCTGGCCCATCTTCAGTACGAACGCCGGGTGTCCGTGCACACCTTGGAGGGATATGGGCGCGATCTGGTGGAGCTCGGCCGCCATGCGGCGCAGGCCGCGCGCCCAGTCGAACGGCTGACACGAGCGGACCTGGAAGCATTGGTGAGAACGCTGATGGGAGAGGGACGGTCGCCACGCTCAGTCGCTCGAGCGGTCGCGTGTGTTCGCGGGTTCTACCGCTTTCTCGCCCTTCATGGGCACGTCAAGGACAACCCGGCTGTTGACCTGCAGTCGCCGCGCACGTGGAAGGTGCTCCCCAAATTCCTCTCGATTGAGGACGTCGATCGATTGCTGAATACGCCGGACGTCACAACGCCGCGCGGGCTCCGTGACCGCGCACTCATCGAGGTGCTTTATGCAACCGGCCTGCGAGTCTCGGAGCTCGTCCAGCTCCGGCCGCAGGATCTGCACCTCGATGCCGGCTATCTCACGACGCTGGGCAAGGGGCGCAAGGAGCGCCTCGTTCCAATCGGCGACGAAGCCGCGCAGTGGGTGACGAGGTACCTACGGGAGGGGCGACCGGCGCTGCTGGGACGACGATCGTCACCGCGTCTGTTCGTCAACGCGCGCGGCGGAGGGCCTGGGATCACGCGCGTCGGCTTCTGGAAGATCCTCAAGGGCTACGGCACCAGGTTGGGCTTTGCGCGTCAGATCAGCCCGCATGTGCTGCGCCACTCGTTCGCAACCCATTTGCTGGAGCGCGGTGCCGACCTGCGATCGATCCAGATGATGCTGGGGCACGCGGACGTGTCGACCACGCAAATCTACACGCACATCCTCGATGCCCGGATGCGTGCGCTGTACGATCGCTATCATCCTCGTGCATGACACCTGACCAGTGACGCGCCTCTTCGGGTTCCTTTTTCTCGCGCTGGTCGGTGGCATCGCCGCGTTGATGGTGCTGCTGACGCCGCCAGCGCGACCGCCCGCCGCTTCGACGTTCGGGCCCACGTGGGCGACCGCGCAAGGGCGCCTTTCATGTGCACTCGGCACGATCGGACGGCACCGGCACACTTGACGAGATCGCCGCCGCCGCGGCTGCCGCCGGCCTCCACTTTGTGATCCTCACCGATCACGGCGACGGCACTCGCTCCCCCGACCCACCGCGGTATCGTTCAGGCGTTTTGTGCATCGACGGTGTGGAGATCAGCACCGACGGAGGCCACTATGCGGTCGTTGGCCTCGAAACCGCACCGTTCCCCTTGGCTGGTGACGCTCGCGATGTGGTCGAAGACGTGACCCGGCTCGGAGGGTTTGGCTTTGCCGCCCACCCCGGGTCGCCGAAGCCGGAACTGCAGTGGCGCGACTGGCAAGCGCCCGTGGATGGCATCGAGTGGCTCAACGCCGATAGCGAGTGGCGTGACGAGGTCTGGGGGTCGCTCGGTCGCGTGCTCTTCGCCTACCCGAGGAGGCCAGTCGAAACGCTGGCCGCGCTGCTCGATCGCCCGGCGGCGGTGCTGCAACAGTGGAGCACGGCGACCGCGAAACGGCGAGTGCCCGCGATGGCGGCAGCGGACGCGCACGCACGAGTGGGGTTCGGACCAGCCGCCGATCCGTATGAGGATCGCATCGTCGCGCGTGTGCCGCCCTACCAGGTGTCGTTCGAAGCCTTCATGAATCACGTCGTGCTCGACGCGCCGCTGACGGGAGACGCGACGAGGGACGCCGCAGCGATCGTCAGTGGCATTCGCGAGGGCAGGATGTTTTCGTCGATCGATGGACACGCGCGTTTTTCTGCGTTCGAGGCGCGTGCGTGGAACGGCGGCGCCATCGTCCGCATCGGTGAGTATCTCGATCCGATGGGGCCCGTGACGCTCGAGGCGAGAATCGCGGCGCCTCCCGGCACCACGCTCGCGGTTCTGCGCAACGGAACGGTCTTGTACGAAACACAGAGTGACTCGCTGAAGCTCGACGTCGGAAACGAAACCGGCGCCTATCACTTCGAAGCGTATCTTGCGGCGCGCGACCGCCGAACCGACGTGCCATGGCTCTTGACCAATCCGATTTACGTCGGCTTGCGGGAGATGCATCGAGCGAGCCGCGATGCCAGTCCAGCAGCCGCCCGCCACAGATCGCGCGCCGCTCGCGACGGTGACCTGGCGAGCCGAAGCCAGTCCCGACTCGAAGAGCGCACTTCACCCAGGCCGGTTGAGCGATGGAACACCGGCGCTCGAATGGCGATTCAGCGTGGCGGACGGCGAGCGCCGAAACCAATACGCCGCCCTCAGGTTTCCGGTCGAGCGCGGACGGCTTGCGCAGTACGACCGGTTGCAAGTGCGGGCAATGAGCGATTCGCCACGCCGAGTCTGGGCACAGCTGCGATCGGACGATCACGGCCTGCGGTGGGGGAGGACGTTCTATCTGGATTCGGCGCTGCGCGGGTTGGACCTGCCGTTTGCGGAGTTTCGATCCATGGGTTCCGGACACGCGGGCCAACTGCCGTTGCACCAGATCGACTCGGTCCTTCTGGTCGTTGATACGCTCAACTCACGCCCCGGCGCCGCCGGCGCGATCTGGATTCCCGATCTCTGGCTGGCGAGGTGAAAACAGGTGCGACAGGTGCGACAGGTGCTGGCGTGCACAGGTGCGGTGCACAGGTGCAGTGCACAGGTGCGGTGCCGTGCACGCCTGAAGCTGCGGCACGAGAGCACCGAGTTGTCCCTGTGCACCTGACGCACTTGTGCACCGTCGCACCTGGGCACCATCGCACCTGTGCACCACCGCACCCGTGCACCGCACCGCACCCGTGCACCGCACCTGTCGCACCCCAGCACCTGTCGCACCTGTTTCAGCGTTCGTACCGTTTCGCAACGTCCCAAATCAACGTCGCGATGGCCCCGGCCAGGCATGCGCCGGCAGCGCCGAGAATGGCCAGCGCGGTCCGCATCGGCCGAGTGCCATAGCCACCGCTGTCGAGGACGGCGATCAGTCGTAGGAAGCCGAAGACGGCGGTCACGAGCGCCACGAGAAACAGCACAATCCCGAACAGGAGGCGGAGAAGCGATCCCCCACCGCGTCCCGGCGGGGATGCCGGCGCAGACGTCAGGGGCATCACGTTCGAACGGTCAGCAGAAGGTAGGCGGCCGACGCCCCGAACAGCAAGTTGGGCGCCCACGCCGCGAGGGCGGGTGGAATCAGCCCGCCTGATCCGAATGCGGCAAACACACTGATGGCGGTCCAGTACACCAGCGCCAGCGCGATGCCGACACCGATTCCGTACAGGGCGCCACGCTTGCCGGTCGTGAGCGCAAACGGCACCGCGATGAGCGTCATGATGAGCGTGACCAGCGGAAACGCGAATTTCTGGTGCAACGCCACCTTGTGCTCGAGCACGGTGTAGCCACTGGCCTCGAGCTCGTTGATGTAGCGCCGAAGCTGCGCGAAGGTCATGCGATCCGGCGCGGGCTCTTCGGTGCTGAAATAGTCTGCGGGTTCGATGGGCGCCCGGCTGGTCTCGAACGGCGCATACTGGGTCACGTCGCCGTTCACGAAGTCGCGAACCCAGCCCCCCTTCGTCTCCCATGCCGCTTCATCGTCGGTCAAGCGCGGCAAATAGGTGGCTCGCGACGCGTAGAGGCGCTGAACCATTTCGTGCGTCGTCGGATCGAAGCGAAAGACGGACAACGCCGTCAACTCGCTGCGCCGGGGATCGAACAGCTGGAAGTGGTAGATCTCACCATTGCGGCCGGCGACCCATTTGCGATTGACCACATCGAAGGTCTCGGGCAGCCCGCCCCTGATGATGTGATTCAAGTAGTCGGCGCGACGATTCGTGAAGGCGAGGATTCGTTCCTCGAACGCGAGCAGAACGCTGCTGGCGCCGATGGCGAACGCCAGCAGAGGGACCGCGGTCCGGTAGATGCTGATGCCACAGGCGCGCATGACGATGATCTCGCTGTTCTTCGTCAGCAGCCCGATGGTGGCGATCGCAGACAGCAGCACGGCGATGGCGATGATGTAGTAGAGAAACTGCGGCGTTTCCCACCACAAGTAGGCGAGGAGCGTGCTGAGGGTGACCTGACCCTTGAACAGCTTGTCCGACTTGTCGAGGAACGTGGAAATGTAGAACAAGCCCATGAGACCCGACGACCGAGAGCGTCAGCGTGCGCAAGTAGGTACGCGCGATGTACAGATCAATCAGGTTCGGGCGGGGCAGTTCGAATTGCGGGATTCTGATCACGACCACCGGACCGGCCGTCCTCGTCGCCGCGGTCGTATGGGTTAGGTCTTTACCCGAAGGCGCCGAGGGCCCGTCCGATTCGGTGCGCGCCCACCACGACGGCAGCCGAAAGCGAAGCGATTGATCGACGCCACGCGCACCGAGAGAGGAGCAACGCGATGCCGGCGGCGCCGAGCAGGACATTCGGCACCCACATGGCGAGCGATGCCGGCATCAGAGCGCCCTTGGTCATCGCTTCCGAGGTGAACATGATCACGTAGTAGGTGAAGATCACCGCGATGCCGAGAACGAAGCTGGCGAGCTTGCCGTCTTTGCGATTGCTGACGCCCAGACCGACCCCGACCAGCGTGAACACGATGCAGGCAAACGGGATGGAGAACTTCTTGTGGATCTCCATGACCGGGTTGTGAAACGGCAGGTTGTTGTGCTGCAGTTCGCGAATGCTCGAGCGGAGCTCGGGGATGGTCATCTCGCGGTAGCCGCGCGGCAACGTGTTCTGAAAAACGCTCTGTGGATCCAGCGACACGATGACCTGGTCGAATCGGACCATTTCGTAGGTCGCCGGGTCGCTGGCTTTCGTGGTGTGCTGGGCGCCGTCCTCGAGCACCATCTCGATGGTGCGAGCCTGGCGATCGATCAGCATGCGCCCGCGTCGCGCGACGTAGACGATCGGTTGCGCGGCATCTTTCATGTCCGCGGCGAAGACGTCCCGCCATCCGCCTTCGAGCGGGATCTCACGGACGTAGAGGACGGTATTGGGGAAGTCATCGAAAAACTCGCGGGCGCGAACCTGGCCCTCGGCGCGGTCGGCCACGATCCCCAAGGTGATTTCACGGTGGGCCTGGTTCGCATCCGGAATGGCGCGAGCCAACACATAGACATCGCCGGCCGCCGCGAGCAGCGCCAGGATCATCACCGGCCGAAGCAGTCGAAAGGGGCTGACCCCGCACGCCATCAGCACCACGACTTCGCGATCGCTCGACAGTCGTCCAAAGGCGACGAGGATGCCGAGCAGCAGCGCCATGGGGATGGCCAACCCGAGAGACGCAGGCACCAACGTGAGCATCAGCCGCAGGATGACCGGCCACGCCACCCCCTTGGCGATCAGCTCCTCGGCCAGCTCGATGATGAATGGAATGATGAGAACAAACGTGAAGACGACCAGCGCGATGGCAAACGGAGGCAGGATCTCGCGGACGATGTAGCGGTCGAGGAGTCGCACGTGAAAGTGTTCTCATTATCCAATGGAACGTATCGGGGGAATGTGAGCGGACAATCGTCATCGAGCCAGGACATCAGATGACTCAGGTCGCCATCCTGTGGCACATGCACCAGCCGTTCTACGAAGATCTCGCGACCCACGAGCACCTGTTGCCGTGGGTCCGACTGCACGCCATCAAGGACTACTGGGGGATGGCGGCGCTGCTGCGGGAGTTTCCCGAGGTTCGCGTGACCTTCAACCTGGTGCCCTCACTGGTGCTGCAGATTCAAGCATTCGCGGAGGACCGGGCCAACGACCGTCATCTGGCGATCGGCCTGTCGGACGCCGCCAGCTTGAGCGTGACCGAGCAGGAGTTTCTGATCGTCAACGGGTTCCATGCCCCGGTCGATCGAATGATTCGGCCGTACCCGCGTTATTTCGAGCTCTACGGGCGACGCACGCACCGAGCCTCGTGGACCACCGGGGACGTCCGTGATTTGCAGGTCTGGCACAAGCTCGCCTGGATGGACCCCGATTGGCTGGCACGCGATCCGCGGCTTCGAGCGCTGATCGTCCAAGGGCGAAACTATGCGGAGCACGACAAGCGTGTGCTGCGCGCCGTGGAGTTGGAGCTGCTCCAAGCCACGCTTCCGATGTACCGGGAGATCGCAGCGACGGGTCGAATCGAGTTGTCGACGTCGCCGCTCTATCACCCGATCCTGCCATTGCTTTGCGATTCCGACGTGCACCGGCGGTCGCATCCGCAGACCGCGATGCCGGAGCGGCTCTTCGCGCGTCCAGGGGATGCGCTGGAGCAGTTGAGGCGCGCCCGTGCGTTGCACGAACAGGTGTTCGGAGCCGCGCCGCGAGGCGTCTGGCCTTCGGAGGGGGCGCTTTCCGATGATGTCATCGGCCTCCTGCGGCAAGAAGGATTCGGCTGGACCGCGACGGACCAGGACATCCTGGCGAAGTCTCTCGAGCAGCCGCTCTCAGCCGATGCGCTGTACCACCCGTACGAGGTTGGCCCCGACGGACGGAGTCTGCGGTGCGTGTTTCGCGACCACGAGTTGTCGGACCGCATCGGGTTCGTCTATCAGTCGTGGGAGGCGGATGCTGCCGCGCGCGACTTCGTCGGGCGAGTGCGGGACGCTGGTCGCCGCTTCGCCAGCGCGCCCGGGCGTGGGACCGACGGGGAAGTCGCGACCGTGAACATCATCCTCGATGGCGAGAACGCCTGGGAACACTATCCCGAGGGCGGACGCCCGTTTCTTCGCGCCCTGTACGGGCAGTTGCAGGCGGCGCTCGACATCGACACGGTCACGATGTCCGAAGCGGCGAACGGTCCCGCGCGGCGACTCTCGAGCATTTTTCCGGGGTCGTGGATCAACAGCGACTTCTACATCTGGGCCGGACATCGCGACGACCATCGGGCCTGGGCCCAACTCGCCGCCGCGCGCGCCGCCTTCGACCGCCGCGGTGGGGCGACCTCACCCGAGCGTCGCGCGGTCGCCTGGGAGGAGCTGCTGATCGCCGAGGGCAGTGACTGGTTCTGGTGGTACGGCGACGACCATTCCTCGGACCACGACGCCGAGTTCGACGAGCTCTTTCGTCGGCATCTCCGCAACGTCTATCAGGCCCTGGGGGAGGACGTGCCAACCGAGCTCTACCTGACCAACATCTCCAGCGCCCGGGGCTCGGTTTCCCAGCCGCCCAAGCGGCCTGCCCGCCTGATGACTCCGAGGCTCGATGGCCCACCCAGCTTCGCCGACTGGTGCGGTGCCGCGTCCTTTGACCGGCCGGCTGGCTCCATGCACCGGGCGTCGGGACGGGCTGGTGGAACGGCTGCTCTGGCGGTGGATCGGAGTCGGTTGTTTCTTCGATTGGAGGGCGCCGCGCTTCGGGCCGGCGTCGCCGATGGCCGGTTTGGGTTCGACCTGCTGGTTGACGGGGTGGTCCCGCTTCGGCTGGAGATCCTGCCAGCCCCTGGTGACGGGCCCCGCTGGACGCTGGTCGATGGTGTGCACGTGGAGGTGCCGTTTGCCGCGCTCCGGCGACAGGCAGGCGATACCCTGCACGCGACGCTGCTCGTCCTGGATGCCGAGCGGCGCGTGGTCGAGCAGCACCCGTCGAGCGGCGCGATTGAACTCGAAATCCCGTCGCGGCACCTGAACGCCATTCACTGGCGGGTCTAGACGCGCGATCGTCCGTGCTGAGACTTCGCGGGCGTCCGCTAGAGTCTTCCGACCGGAGCCAGGTACCGACACGGCCATCCACAGTGGGGCTTTTCCGAGCCTTTTACCGTGGGTCTGATAATACATATTATGTTAACTAAGCGATCGACGACGGGGTCTTGACGGAGGTTCTCCACGGGGGTTCTTGCAC
Source organism: uncultured Acidobacteriota bacterium (assembly GCA_963802675.1). Classification (GTDB taxonomy): domain Bacteria; phylum Acidobacteriota; class Vicinamibacteria; order Vicinamibacterales; family UBA2999; genus JACCSI01. Next base: position 866,420 of record CAWDJL010000005.1, on the reverse strand, counting down.
GATCGTTCTACGAGGGTTCTCGCAGCCGAGGGCTCTCGACGAACGAACCTTCGTGAACGAACCTTCGTCCAGAACCTTCGTGCAGAACCTTCGTCGAGAACCGTCGCGTCGTCTAGGCCTTCCGCAGTTCCTCGAGGATGCTCTCGAGCGCGGCGATCACGTCCTCCTTCGAGGCGGTCTTCTTGGCGAAGTTGAGGCGGAGATTGAAGGCCTTGTTCTGGGGGCGGAAGCTGAACGTGTAGGCTTTCGGGCGGCCGGGTTTGGGCTTCTGTGTTTCCTTGCGGACCTGTTCGCGGGTGACGCCGCCCTGGGCAGCAATTTTTTCCACCAGGGCGAGCATTTTCTGCGGCTCCCCTTGCCGCACAATCTGCAAGCAGCACGGACTTGTTCTGGATGCCCGCGAGCCGGCAGACCTTCCGCACCTCGGCCGGCATGCCGGTCAGGGTGAGCGATTCGGTGATGGCCGTGCGCGACTTGCCGAGCCGCTTGGCGAGGTCTTCATGGGTATAGCCGCAGCGCTGGGCCAGGCTCTGGAGGGCTTCGGACTCCTCGAACGGGGTCAAGTCCTTGCGCTGGAGGTTCTCCACGAGCGCGATTTCAAGCATTTCGGTTTCGTCGACGTCGCGAACGACCACGGGAAGCTCATGAATGCCGGATTGGACGGCGGCATGGTAGCGGCGCTCGCCGGCGACAATCTGATACCGGGGGCCGCGCTGGCGAACCACCAGCGGCTCGATAATCCCCTTTTCGGCGACCGACGCGATGAGCTCGGACAGGTCGCCCATGGCTTGCCGGGGCTGGTCAGGGTTCGGGTCGACGAGGTCGATCGGCACCATCCGGCCGACCGGCGTCGCGGCCGAGGACGCCAGTGTTTCGACGTAATGGGCGTCGTGCCGCATCCGCAACGTTTCGGGCAATCCACGCTTAGGCACGGTCCATGACCTCCTCGCACAAGCTGTAGTACTCGCTGGCGCCGCTGGAGTCCGGCGCAAACGTGAAAATCGACTCGCGGTAGGCCGGGCTCTCCTCCAGCCGGACGCTCTTGCTGATCACGGTCTTGAAGACCTTGTCGCCGAAGACCTTGCGGATCTGGGCGCGGATGTCTCGTCCGAGGGCGGTCCGGCGGTCGTGCATGGTGATGACGACGCCCAGGATCCGGAGCTCGGGATTGGGTCGGAGGCGCACTTTCTCGATCGTTTCGAGCAGGTCGTCGGTGCCCTCGAGCGCGAAGTACGACGACTGAATCGGAATGAGCAGGTGCGTGGCGGCCACCAGGGCGTTGACGGTCAGGAGGCCGAGGGCGGGCGGACAATCGATCACGACCGCCTGGTACTGGTCGAGGATCTCATGCAGCTGGTCTTTGAGGCGGAACGGCGCATCGAGCTCCCCCGTCATCCGCGCCTCGAGTTTGGCGAGCGCAATGCGCGCCGGCGCGACCGACAGATACTCGTGCGGCGTCGGCAGGACGACGTCACGCAGCGTGACGGCCGGTTCGACGAACACGTCGTACATGCTGCGAGCCACGGCTTGCAGATCCACGAACGACATGCTGCTATTGGCTTGGGGATCGAGATCGATCAGCAGCGTTCGGCGCTTTCGCATGGCCAGCGCAGCGGCCAGATTGATGGCGGTGGTCGTCTTGCCGACGCCCCCTTTTTGATTGGCAATCGCGAGAATCATTCGGGCCGGGCGAACCGCAGCGATTGTAGGGGGTGCGGGGGCGAAGGTCAAGAAAAGGTGTGCAGGCGGCTGGCAGAATTACGCACGCCGCCATGCGCTAACTGTCTGAAGATGTGCAGCTTAGAGAAATTGTCGGCCGGCCGACGGCTTACATCTTGTATTTCCCGAGCTCATCCGGATCGAGCGACTCCAGCCACTGCTGCAGGCGATCCGCATCCTGCTTGTCGTTGGTGAAGTCCACGGTTTTGGCGTTGTCGATGACGTGCTCGTCGACCAGGATAGGGGCGCGGGTGCGCAAGGCCAGGGCAATCGCGTCGCTCGGGCGGGCGTCGATCGCGACCGGGCCGCCCGACGTCTGCAGATGAATCAGGGCGTAGAACGTGTTGTCCCTGAGATCGCACACGACCACCTTCTCCACCGTCGCCTGCAGATCCTGAATGATGTTGCGGAGCAGGTCGTGAGTCATCGGGCGTGGCGTCTGGATGTTTTCAATCTGCAAGGCGATCGCGTTGGCTTCGAAGACGCCCACCCAGATCGGGAGCACGCGCTGCCCGTCCCGATCACGCAGGATGATGATCGGCATGTTGGTGATCGGATCGACCATCAGTCCCTTGATGGTCATCTCGATCAAGCTGCCCCGGTCGGGGTGGGGGGTTGGTGACTCCACGGAAAACCTCGTCACGGAAGCAGGTCAGGCGTGCATCGCCAGACCGTCAATCGCTCGGACCGGCTCGCCCCACAGACTGTTGGGTCCGGCACGACGAATGGTCACGTTCACGAACTGCCCGACCCACGAGGCCGGCCCCGGGAAATTGACGACGGTGTTGCCGGTCGTCCGTCCGGACAGCTCCCAGTCGCGGCGTCGGCTGCGCGCGTCGACGAGCACCTCGACCCGCTCGCCGACCGTCCGCTCGTGCAGCTCGAGCTGAATACGCCGCTGCAGCATCTGGAGCCCGCGAATCCGCCGCGTCTTCGTGTCCTCCGGCACATCGTCCGGGAGCCGCCGGGACGCGAGCGTATTGGGCCGCTCCGAGTACTTGAACGAGAAGATGCTGTGAAAGCGCACCCGCTCGACCAGGGAGAGGGTTTCGTCGAACTCGGCCTCCGTCTCGCCGGGGAATCCGACGATCATATCGGTCGACAACTGGATCTCCGGAACGGCGTCGCGGACCCGATCGACGAGCGCCAGATACTGCTCGCGCGTGTGCCGCCGGCGCATTCGAGCCAGGACGGTGGTCGCGCCGGACTGTACGGGCAGGTGCAGGTGCTTGCAGACCGCGGGCAGATTCTGGACCGCGGCGATGAGCCGATCGGAGGCATGCCGCGGATGCGGGCTCGCAAAACGAATCCGCCGAACCCCAGGGATGGCGTTGACCGCTTCCAAGAGGCCCGCAAAGTCGCAGGCGGGATCGTCGGGCGCCTGGTAGTGATTCACGATCTGTCCGAGTAACTGCACTTCGGGGCGACCGCTGGCGACCGCCGCCCGGACGTCGGCGACAATTTCGGCCTTGGCTCGCATCCGCTCGTGGCCGCGCGTGTACGGCACGACGCAGAAGGCGCAGAAGTCGTTGCAGCCTTCGATGATGGTCACGTACGCCTTTACCGGATCGGCGTGTCGGGTCAGTCCGAGTGGGAACGACGGCTCGTCATAGGGCGTCGCCGTGTCGACGATCGCCTGGAGGCCCCCCGTGCGAGCCGATGAGCCCGAGTCACAGCCCGGGCGCTCGCTCTCGCGGCGGGCGCGGGCCCCGGCCACGAGCATCGGCAACATCTTCACGCGCTGCGTGCCCATGACCACGTCGATGAGCGGCGAGCGCTCGAGCAGTCGACTGCCCTCCTGCTGGGCCACGCACCCGGCGACGGCCACAATCGGCGTGTGCCCGGTCGCCCGACGGAGCCCTTTGAGATCGCCCAGTCGGGTATAGAGCTTGTCCTCGGCTTTTTCGCGCACACTGCAGGTGTTGATGACCACCAGGTCGGCGTCCCAATCGTGCTCGGCGCGTTCGTAGCCCGATGCGTCCAGGAGCCCGGCCATCCGCTCGGAGTCGTGGACGTTCATCTGACAGCCGTAGGTTTCGATGAAATACTTCATGGCTCGAATAGTTATGCAGCGGCTGTATATCGACAGCGGCTACTTTCGCTTTCGCCCCCGACCGCTTTCGCCTTTCGCCTGCCTCCCCACCGGCCTGCCGCGACGCGCGTCCAGCAATTCGCGGGCGGTCGCCCGGGCCTGATCGCCGACATCGGCTCCTCCCATCATGCGCCCAATTTCGTCGATGCGCGAGGCTTCGTCCAGTCTCGCGACAGAGGTCATGGTACGCGAGCCGCGGACCTGCTTTTCAATCGCAAAGTGCGTGTCGCCGGCGGCGGCAATCTGCGGCAGGTGGGTGATGCAGAGCACCTGGAACGTCTCACCGAGGCGGCGTAGCTTCTCGCCGACCACCGTGGCCACGCGCCCCCCGATGCCCGCATCGACCTCGTCGAAGATCAGCGTCTTGTCCGGGTGATCGGCGACGCTCAAGGTCTTGAGCCCGAGCATGACGCGCGACAGCTCACCGCCCGAGACGATGCGCGCCAGCGGTCGCAGCTCCTCGCCGGGATTGGGCGACAGAAAGAACTCACCCGTGTCGAGCCCCCGCTCGGTCCACTGCTCCTCAGACTCTCCCGTTGTGAGCCTGATCTCGAAACGGGTACGCTCCATCGCCAAGTCACTGAGCTCCGCCTTCAGCGCGGTTTCGAACTTCCCCGCTGCGCCACGCCGGGCCGTCGACAACGTGCGCGCCTGGTCGAGGTATCGTGCCGTCGCGCGCCGAAGTTCTTCCTCAACCACTTCGGCGTTCGCCTCGCCGCCGGTCAACGACGCATGCTCGGCCGCCAGGGCGCGCTGACGCTCGATCACCTCGTCCAGTGTCGGCCCGTACTTGCGTTTGATTCGCTCCAGCAGCGCCAGGCGTTCCTCAGCGTGTTCGAGCGCTCCCGGCGACAGATCGACCATGTCACCATAGTCGCGCAGCAGGGTCGCCAGATCCTCGAGCTGTGCCTTGATCGCGTCGCGCTGGCCGAGGTAGATCGCGAAGCGGCTGTCAATCGCCGCAAGTTCGGCGAGCCGCTTCCACACGTGGCCCAGGCCGCTGAGCACCGAGCTTTCAGCGTCATAGAGCTCCGCGTGGCTCTCGGCACAGAGGCGCTGAATCGTGGCCGCACTGCGCAGGACTTGCCGTCGCTCCGCGAGCGCTTCGTCCTCGCCGCTCTGGGCGTTCGCCTTGGTCAACTCCCCCAATTGGAACTCCACGAGCTCGAGTCGTGCCGTTCGTTCGCGATCGTCCATCCGAAGGCGATCACGTTGCGCCCGCAGGGCGTGAACGACTCCATAGGCCGACTCGACCTCAGCGCGGAGTTCATGAAGGCCCGCCCAGTCGTCGAGCAGGTTCAGGTGATGACTTGAGTCGAGCAGCTGCTGGTGTTCGTGCTGCCCGTGGAGTTCGACCAACCGATTCGAGAGGTCCTTGAGTGCCTGCGCGGTTGCCAGGGCTCCGTTGATGAAGGCCCGGCTGCGCCCTTGCGCGGTGACTTCGCGGCGGACCACGATCTCGACACCGTCCGCTTCGAAAATCGCTTCGACCATCGCCAGTTCGGCCCCGGTGCGGATCAGATCTTGCGAGGCTCGTCCGCCAAGGAGTAAACCGACGGCTTCGACGAGGATGGATTTGCCAGCGCCGGTCTCACCGGTCAAGATGTTGAACGACGGTTCAAATTCGACGGCGACCGACTCGATCACCGCCAGGTTGCGAATTGCGAGGTATCGAATCACGATGTGCCGGCGTTCCGCAAGCGGCCGGGTGCCAAACGCGGAAAGTCCATCGAATCAAAGGTTTGACAGTATTTCACGGCGTGTGCTACCGTTGCACACATCCGCGCTATCCCAGCAGCGCCTACCAAACAACCGAAACGACATCGGAGGCTTTGTTGCCGACGCCTGGATGGTTGGTCCTGGCACTGCAGCAGGTTGAAGGCAGTGCTGCGCCCAGCGACACCTCGGGAACCGTAATCGATCTCATTCTTGATGCCAGCCCGGTCTCGAAGGCCGTTCTTGTCATCCTCCTCCTGTTTTCGATCGTGTCCTGGGGCATTGTCCTCTACAAGACGTTCGCCTTTCGCCGGCTCGAGCGGCAATCGGCGACGTTTCTGAACGTTTTTCACCAGAGCACCAAGTTTTCGGAGGTGCAGTCGGTCTGCAAGTCGCTCGACGGCAGCCCCCTGGTCGGTATGTTCCAGGCCGGCTACGCCGAATTGACCCTCCAGTTGCGTCAGTCGCCGGGTGGCAGTCCCGACACGGCCGCGGTGCGTCCAACCTTGAAAAGCCTGGCGGCCGTGGACCGGGCATTGCTGCGAGCCTCGTCGGTCGAGGTCAACAAACTGGAAAAGCGCCTGCCCTTCCTGGCGACGGTGGCGAGCATCACGCCGTTCATCGGGCTGTTCGGCACGGTGTGGGGAATCATGATGTCGTTCCAGAGCATCGGCGCTCAGGGATCCACAGACCTGTCGGTGGTCGGCCCCGGCATCGCGGACGCGCTTGATGGCCACCGCGATTGGCTTGTTCGCCGCCATTCCAGCCGTCTATTTCTACAACCACTTCTCCACCAAGGTGAAAACCTACGCGTCCGAGATGGACGACTTCGCGCTCGAATTCCTCAACATCGCGGAGCGGAACTTCACCTAGATCATGCCCAAGGTTCAGCCACAAGCCTCCGATCAAATTGGCGGGCGCGGTCGCCGCGGCCGGCGCGTGTCAACGACGCTGTCGGAGATCAACGTGATCCCGCTCGTCGACGTGATGCTGGTGCTGCTCATCATCTTCATGGTGGCTGCACCCATGCTGCAGCGTGGCGTCGAGGTCAACCTTCCTCAGACACGGCGAGCGCAGCGCCTCTCGGAGGAGCGCTTGTACGTCACCGTGCCGCTGAGCTTTCGCAAAGACCGCAAAGTGTTTCTCGATGACGAGGCGGTGTCCATCGACTTCGTGGCCGAACGCATTCGGCAGGCCATGCTGAACGAGGATCAGAAAGAAGTCTTTCTGCGGGGTGACAGCGCCGTGCAGGTGCAGGAGCTGCTGGACGTCATTGGACGGCTGCGCGAAGGTGGAATCGAGCGCGTTGGCATTGTCGCGCTCGAGCAGAAACGCTGATGGATGCGGTGACCCAGATCGTCGCGGTTCGCAAGCAGGAGGTGGATGGTCTGCAGTCGATGCTCACCGCATCGGTCCTGGCCCATCTCGTGCTCATCGCCGTCGTGTTTCTCGCGCCATCGACGTGGTTCGGCAGTCGCACGGCCGATGAGCCCGAGAACATCATGACGATCAGCCTGAGCGGCAATCCGGGACCCCGGGCTGGTGGCATGACGACGTCAGGTGGTCGGCCAATCCAGGAAGCGATTCCCATCGATGCCAAAAAGGTGATCGAACCGATCCGGCCGCCGGCGGCTCGTGAACCCGAGATGATCGAGCCCAAGAAGGACGCGCCGAAGAAGGCGGAAGCGAAGGTACGTAGACGAGGCCAAAGATCCGCGGAGCCGCACCCCGACCAAGGGAGAGGAAGTGCGCAAGGGTTCTGCGCCGTCGGCGGAATCGACTGCCCGTGGTCAAGGCTTCGGTCTGTCGGCAGGCGGCGGGGGCACTGGCTCGTATCTCGATACCGCCAATTTCTGTTGCCCTGACTACATCGTCATGATGCTCGACCTCATTCGCCGCAACTGGGACTACAGGCAGCAGGCCGCGGGGAGCAACGTCGTGAAATTCACGATCACGCGAGATGGGACGCTGACGGCGGTGCAGCTCGAAAAGGCAAGCGGCTACCCGGCGCTGGATCTCTTATCCAATCGAGCCCTGCTCTTGACGAAGAAGATTCAACCACTACCCGATGCCTTCACCGAGCCGTCGTTGACGGTGCATCTCGTGTTCGAGTATCAGCGCCAATGAACATTCAGACTTCAACGGTTTGCTCGGTCGTCATTGTTGGCGGGCTGGTGGCGGCGTTTGCTCAAGAGCCTCAGCCACCACCGCCAGTCAACCAGACGCCGTCAGGCGGGATCACCACGACGATCAGCGGGCTCGATCCAGGCACGCCGCCGCGCCTGGCGATCCCCGACTTTCTGGCTCTCTCCACCGATCGCGAGACGCAGGACATCGCGCGCACGATCAGCGAAGTGCTGTGGAACGATCTCGACTACGAACGCGAGTTCTATATGATTCCGCGCGACACGTACAAGTCGATCCCCGTGGCAAGCTCCATCGGCGAGCCGCCGTTCGACCAATGGCGTGAGCTGGGGGCCGACGGCCTGCTGGTCGGCAGCGTGCGGAAGGCTGGCAATACGGTGCAGGTCGAGATGCGCCTCTATCGCGTCGCGAGCCGCCAACAGGTGTACGCCAGGGAATACAGCGGCGCCTCGGCCAACCCGCGTGTCTATGCCCACACGATCGCCGACGAGATCCACGACTCGCAGCGGTCGCTCCAAGGCGTCGCACGAACCAAGCTGACGTTCACATCGGACCGCAACCGCGAGCGCGTCGCCGGCACGGTCGAGAACCGTGATGTCAAAGAGGTGTACATCATGGATTATGACGGCGCGGGTCCTCGCCGCGTGACCGTGAATCGGGCGCTCAACATCACGCCGTCCTGGTCGCCCGACGCCCGCTCGATTGCCTACACGTCGTACCGGAGCGGGTTCCCCGACGTCTACATCTCGAACATCTATCAAGGCACGATGTCGGTGCCGCTCAAGGGGACCGCGAACAACCAGAACTGGCTGCCGGCGTTTTCTCCCGATGGTTCGCAAGTCGCGTTCACGACCAATCGTGATGGCAATTCCGAGATCTACATCGCGAATCGCGACGGATCGGGCTCGCGTCGTTTGACCAATCACCCCATGATCGATACGTCGCCGACCTGGTCACCGACTGGGACGCAGATCGCCTTCGTCTCGGATCGCAGTGGGGTGCCGTGCGTCTATGTCATGGGCACCGACGGTCTGGGCTTGCGCCAACTCAGTCGGGAGAACTCGGATCGACCGACGTGGTCACCCGCACCGTTCAACGAAGTCGCGTATACGGCTCGCACGGGCCCAGGCTACGACATCAAAGTCCTGAACCTTGCGGCTGGCGAAACCCGGCAACTCACCTTTGGGGAAGGCAGTAATGAGAGTCCGACCTGGGCGCCCAATGGACGCCATCTGGCGTTCATGTCCACACGGGCTGGTAATAGCCAAATCTTTACGGTGGATCGAGATGGTCGGAACATCCGCCAGCTCACGCGCGAGGGCAAGAACGAGATGCCGAACTGGTCGCGTGGGCCCGAGCCGGCGAAGTAAGAATTAACACGACGATCGAGGGGACAGTAACGATGAATCACCGACGAACGCTCCTCACATTGGCGCTGGTTCTGACGGTCGCAATCGCAGCCTGTGCGAAGAAACCGACCCCGATCCCACGTCCTGCGCCGCCTCCGCCCAGCGCCGGAGCGACTCCTCCGCCGCCCCCGCAGGCGGTGAACGAGCCGATCCCCGTACCGCCCGAGCCGCTCGCCGAGGACGCGCTCGGTTCCAAGCCGCTCGACGATCTCAACCGCGACTCACCTCTCAAGCCGGTCTTCTTCCTGCTCGACAGTGCGGAACTCCTCGGCGACGCGCAGGCGGTCCTCCAGCAGAACGCGGGCGTACTGAAAAAGTACGCGACCTGGCAAATCACGATCGAAGGGCACTGCGACGAGCGAGGGTCAGCGGAATACAACCTGGCGCTCGGCGAGCGCCGGGCCTTGGCCGCCCGCGACTATCTCGTCTCGCTCGGGATCGGCGCCAATCGAGTTCGCACCGTGAGCTACGGCAAGGAATTCCCCTTCGATCCCGGACATCAGGAAGGTGCGTGGAGCAAGAACCGTCGCGCCCACTTCGTCATTACCGCGAGATAACGCAGGGCCAGCATCGGAGCGCGTCGCGATGGGGAGGATAATGATTGGTATGAAGAGAGTACTGCTCGGCCTTGCCGCGGCGCTCGTGGTGTCGGCGCCCGCGATCGCAAACGCGCAGAATCGCCGCGAGATGCAGATGATGGCCGACATCCGCATGCTGCAGGAACAGAACCAGCAGTTGCAGGTCGTGTTGACCCAACTGGGCGACACGTTGAAGGCGCTCAATGCGCGGCTCGACGATCAGGCCAACGCCAACCGGAAGGGCTTTGCGGATTCGAATCTGAAGGTCGATCAGTTTGCCACCGACTTGCGCGTGGTGCGCGAGCGCGTGGACGAAACCAACGTCCGTATTGCCTCACTCTCGCAGGAGGTTGAGGCGCTTCGGCTGTCGATTCCCCAATATCCGCCTCCCGCGCCGGCCGTGCCCGATGGGTCAGCCAATCCTGACGCCGCGCCTTCGCCAGCCCCCGGAAGCCCGGGAACGGGAGTCCCGGGGCCTTCGCAAACCACGCCGCCACCTCCGCCACCCACGCCACTCGGTCCCGGGGTGTCACCACAGCGCCTGTACGACACGGCGTGGGCCGACTACACGTCGGGTCAGTGGGACCTGTGCGTCAGCGGTTTCGACACCTACCTCCGGACGTTCCCCAAGAGCGAGTTGGCCGACGAGGCCCAGTTGTACATCGGCGAATGCAACTACTCGAGCGGTAAACACCAGGAGGCCATCCAGGCCTACACCCAGGTCATCACGCTCTATCCGCGCGGCCAATCGGTCGCTCCTGCGTACTACAAGCGAGGATTGGCCTTCGAGAACCTCAAGCAGATGGACCGCGCGCGCGAGTCGTTCGAGGCAGTGTTGAAGAACTTTCCAGACAGCGATGCCGCTCGCCTGGCAAAGCAGGCGCTCGATCGACTGAACAAGGGGAAGGGCTAACCAACAGTTGCCAGTTGCCAGTTACCAGTTGTCGGTTGAAAGAACGTTTGAATTGGAAACTGGCAACTAAGAACTTCGCAGCCACGTTACACTGTCCCAAAGAGGTCAAGAAAGGTAGCGTCGAGCCATGGGCAGTGTAAACAAAGTGATTCTGGTGGGCAATCTCGGGCGGGACGCCGAAGTGCGTTACACGCCGGGCGGGGCCGCGGTCGCGAGCTTCAGCATCGCCACCACTGAAAACTGGACGTCGAAGGACGGTGAGAAGCACGAACAGACCGAGTGGCATCGGATTGTGCTGTGGGGGAAGACGGCCGAGTCGTTGCAGCCGTACCTGACGAAAGGCAAACAGATCTACGTCGAAGGTCGTCTCCAGACACGAAGCTGGGAGAAGGACGACCAGAAGCACTACACCACCGAGGTCAAAGCTGATCGCCTGGTGCTGCTGGGCGGCGGTCGCGGCGCCGGCGGAGAGCGCTCAGATCGGGGCGAGGGCGCCTACACCGATCCCTTGAAGGAACCGGCGCCGATCACCGACGACGACATCCCGTTCTAGCCAGTGATCAGTGATCAGTGATCAGTGGTCGGTGGTCGGTGGTCGGTGATCAGTTGGGTCACCGGTCACTGATCACTGATCACTGATCACTGATTCTCCCGTAGCGGTCCTCGAGCCGGACGACGTCTTCCACTTCTGGCGTTGAGACTTCGAAAATGTCGGTATCCTCGATGGCCGTCATGCGATGGACAGTCGGCGGTGTGACGTGGACGGCCTCACCAGGGCCCATCTCGCGGCCTACGAGCTTGCCGGCCGCATCGTGGCTCTCGAAGAGGATCCGGCCTTTCCACACCAGGATCGTCTCGTCCTTCTTCTCGTGATATTGCAGGCTGAGCGCGTGGCCCTGGTTCACGTGAATCAGCTTGCCGACGTAACGGTCGGTCCTCGCCCACCACAACTCGTACCCCCACGGCTTCTCGACGCGATGCACGTCCGTGTCCTCCGTATGCCTGTGTCAGCCTTCCGTGCTTCCGCCTGAAGGCGGAAGCTACACGGGGCTTCTATGTTTCCGTGGCTTCCGTGTTTCCGTGGCTTCCTTGAGGCGGAAGCTACACGCGTGACCGGAGCGTCACCGTTCGCCACGAGGTGTCACGGTCAGCTCCAGCGAATCGAACAGGAATTTCTCGATCTCCTCGGCGGTGGCCAGTGTCAGCGCATGACTGGCCATCGTACGAGCCCGGCCCGCGTTGAGGTTGCGAACGGCGTCCTGGGCCATTGGAATCGCGGCCGGTGTCATGCTGAAGTCGGTGAGGCCCAGCCCAATCAGCAGGCCCAGCAGGGCCGGATCGGAGGCCATTTCTCCACACAACGACACCGGGATCATTCGGCGGGAGGCCGCGCGCCGGACCATGCGGATCAGTCGTAGCACGGCCGGGTGCAGCGGCTCGTAAAAGGCCGAGACGCGATCATCGGTGCGATCGACGGCGAGGCAATACTGAATCAGATCGTTGGTCCCGATGGTGAGGAAGTCCACCTCGGGAGCCAGCAGGTCGGCGGCGAGCGCCGCCGCCGGAACCTCGACCATCGCGCCAACTGCCGGTGCCGGAAGCGCCAAGTCGGCACAGACCTCCGCCAGGATCGCCTTCGCCTCCCTCACTTCCTCGATACCGGTCACGAAGGGAAACATGATGCGCAGGCGGCCCCTCGTCCCGGCCCGGACGAGTGCGCGTAGCTGCGTCGACAGAATCTCCGGGCGTGCGAGCCCGAGCCGGAGCCCTCGCAATCCGGGTCGCCCGCGCCGCCGCTCCGGTCCGCGCAGGCCCAGCTGCCGCTCGTCGAGATCGAAAGTCCGGATGGTGACGGGTTGAGGTGCGACTTGCTCAATCAGGCGAGTGTAGAGGGCATACTGCGCGTCCTCGGTCGCGCTGGCCAGCGAACGTCCGGACAAGATGAACTCGGACCGATAGAGGCCAACGCCTTGGGCTCCGTGCGCATCCAGCAACTCCAGGTCCTCGAGCAGTTCGACGTTCGCTTGCAGCCGCACGTCGACGCCATCGGTCGTGCGTACAGGATCCTTGACGAAGCTGCCGTCTCGCCTCGCCGTGGCCGCGACGGAAGGCCGAGCCGCATGCCGACGCGCTTCGTCAATGGCCTCTGGCGAGGGACCGGCCATGAGCTCGCCGGTCGCTCCGTTGAGGATGACGGGAGTGCCAGCGCCGATGCGCTGCGAGGCGTCATGCAACCCCACCACCGCCGGCACTTTCAGGGAGCGGGCGAGGATGGCCGTGTGATAGGTGCGGCTGCCGGCGTCGACGGCAAAACCCTGAATGCGCGTCCAGTCGAGTTGAGCGGCGAGCGACGCGGTCAGTTCGTCGGCGATGAGGACCGAGGGTCCATCGAGCTCGCTCAGGAGGTCGCGAGCGCCACGCACGCCGTGACGGAGATTCATGCGAAGGCGACCGGCGACGTCGGCGACATCGTTCTCGCGCTCGCGCAGGTACTCGTCTTCGACGCTGGCAAACACGGTTCCGAGCTCTTCGTAGGCGCGATAGACCGCCCATCCCGCGTTTACTCGCTCGCTCCGGATTATCTCCTCCGCCCGCCCGACGAACAGGGCATCGTCGAGCATCAGGATCTGCGCGTCGAAAATGGCGGCCAGTTCCGCGCCCCGGGCGACCTGCACCCGATCGCGAATGTCCTGGAGTTGCTGCCGCGACTGCTGCCGCGCGGCGTGCAGGGTGGCGACTTCACGATCGACCCGATCCGGGGAGATCGGAAACCGAATGGCTTCTGTTCTCAACGTCAGGATTACTGCCCGGCCGATTGCGACGCCCGGCGATACGCCGATTCCGTTCAAGCGTTCCACGTGTCCTCTCCAAACCCGCCCTCCACGAGCCGGCACAGCGCGGTGAGGGCTTCCTCTTCGTCGGTGCCGTCGGCGGCGATCGTAATCGTCGAGCCGCACGCCGCCGCGAGCAGCAGGATGCCCATGATGCTTTTCCCGTCCATGACACGCCCGTCGCGCGACACGTGGATGTGTGCGCGAAAGCGGGTGGCAAGGTGCACGAATTTCGCTGCGGCCCGCGCGTGCAGCCCCAGGCGGTTGCGAATGGTCACGTCGCAGCTGGTCACGTTCAAAACCCAGCAAACCTGCGCTTCGATAGCGCCCTCGTCATGATGATGGCCTTGGCAGATGTCTACGGCGGCGTAGTGCCCTTCAACAGATCCGATGCCACCCAAATCGCGTTGCGGCCATGCTCGCGCAGCGATCGCGCGACTTCGGTCAGGTCCTGCTGCTCCCGCAGATTGGCGGCCTTGATCAGCATGGGCAGGTTGACGCCGGTCACCACCTCCACCTTGTCGGGCTCGAGAAATGTGATCCCGAGATTGGCGGGGGTACCGCCAAACATGTCGGTCGCGACCAGCACGCCTTCCGGCCCCTGCACGCGCGCGATGGCCGCGGCGATTTCTTCCCGGGCGTCCTGAACGTCTTCGTGCCACCCGATCGAGACCGCTGTGAACGTCGGCAAATCGCCGACGATGGCCTCGGTGGCGTTCAACAGCTCGATAGCCAGTTGCCCATGGGTGACGACCACCACGCCAATCATCGGCGGTGCTCCTCCGCACGTGTCATGACACGTCCCTCGCGAGATCGCGGTGCCGGGCGCGGGTGGTGATGCCCTTCAAAGCGCCCAGCTCCTTCTTGAGGAGCTCCGCCAGATAGACCGATCGATGACGTCCACCGGTGCAGCCAATCGCCACGGTCAAGTACGACTTTCCTTCGGCGATGTAGTGCGGCACCAGGTAGCGCAGAAAGCCCGCCAGGCGCTGCGTGAATTCGCGGGTCGCGGGATAGCGTCGCATGTAGGTCGCGACCGCTTTGTCGCGACCGGTCTTCGATCGAAGGCCGGCGACGAAATGAGGATTGGGCAAAAAGCGGCAGTCGAACACCAGGTCCGCATCGAGTGGCACGCCGTGTTTGAAGCCAAAGCTTTGCAAAGTCAGGATCAGTGGCGCACGCTGGTGACGAGCCTGTACCATGCCACGAAACACTTCCCGTAGCTCGTGCACGGTGAGATCGGAGGTGTCGACGATCTTGTCGGCCATTGCGCGGATTGGCGCTAGTACTTGCCGTTCCTTGCTGACCGCATCGGCCACCGGACGATCGGGGGAGAGCGGATGCGGCCGCCGCGTTTCGCTGAATCGGCGCAACAGGGTGGCGTCCGTCGCCTCGAGGAAAACGAGCATCGGATGCAGGCCGGCCGTGGCGCGTAACCGCCGCCACGCTTGGGGGAACTCGCGCACGAAGCTGCGCTCCCGCACGTCGACGACGACGGCAACCTTGGGGTTGTCGGCCTCTTCGTGGAGCGACAGATCGGCCAGTACCGGGATCAGTGGCGTCGGCAGATTGTCGACGCAGTAGAACCCGAGATCCTCGAGCGCGCGGATCGCGTGCGATTTGCCGGCCCCCGACAGACCGGTGATGACGAGAAAGTTGGCGTCGGCCTTTGCTCGCGCACCGCGCCGCCGCACTGGCGGGCGCTTGCGGCTTCGCGGGGCCACGCTCACAGCGTCCCTCCAGGATCGATATCCTCGTCCGGGTCGTCCAGCGGCGGCGCCCCAGCCTCCTGACGTAGGCGGGCGTCCAGACGCGCCGCGAGGTCGCGCGCGGCGTTGAGGCCACGCGTCCGAAGCAACTGATTGCGCGCGGCGACTTCCACGAGGATGGCCAGGTTGCGCCCCGGTGCAACCGGCATCCGAATCAGTGGAACGCGCAAGCCGAGGAGCTCGAAATACGCTTCGTCGAGACCAAGCCGGTCGTACTCGCGATGTGGGTCCCAGCGCTCGAGCTGAACCACCAGCTCCACGCGCTTCGACGCCCGCGTCGAGGCCACGCCAAAGAGATCGCGAAGATTGATCACGCCGATTCCACGCACCTCCATGTGGTGCCGCGTGAGCTCGGGACAACTGCCGACGATAATCGATGCCGCGCGCAGCCGAATCTCGACGGTGTCGTCGGCGACCAACCGGTGGCCGCGGACGATGAGGTCGAGCGCGCACTCGCTCTTCCCGATCCCGCTCTCGCCCATCATCAGAACGCCAAGTCCGAGAATATCGAGGAGGACGCCGTGGATGACCTCGCGGACCGCGAGGCGATCCTCGAGCAGGGCGCTCAGCTTGCCGATGGCGGTCGCCGTGCCCACTCGTGTGCTCAGGAGGGGCACGCCGGCGCGGTCGGCCTCATGGACCAGATCGTTCGGCGCTTCGAGTCCGCCGGTAATCAGCACGCACGGCACCTCGGTCGCAAACGATTGTCCCAAGGCGCGCTGACGCGCTACCGGTTCGAGGCCCTCGAGATAGCGCACCTCGCTTTCGCCGTAGATCAGCACCCGCCCGGGGTGGAGATACTCGTGGAACCCGGCGAGCGCGAGTCCAGTCTTCTGGATGTAGGGATTGGTGATCCGTCGCTCAAGCCCGCGGCCCCCCGCCAACAGCTCGAGGGGGAGGCCAACGGATTCGGGGCGGGACTCCAGCAGACCGCCGACGGTCACGGCCGGCACTGTCGACATTAGACCGGCGCGTAGTTTAACGCCGCACGCCGGGAGCGCGTCGGCTGGCACCGCGTGACGTGGTCGTCGCCTGTTCGAGTGACCGACGCTCGCTGGCCGGCACGCCGCCGGTCACCGGGGCGGCCTTGCGTGAGACGGCTTTCCGGGCCGCCCGAGGGACCTTTACCGATCGCGCCGCCTCGCCTCGCCGCTTGCGTTCCTGCCACTTCCCTTTCACCTTTTCCGTCTGGTGCATCACCTTGGCGACGACGGTGGTCATCGCGGTTTCCCAACTGGTGGCCTTGGCTACCGCGTGCAGGAACCGCTCGCCCCGCGCATGCAGCGTGATCTCGACCACGTTATTGACCTTTTCCTTGGTCACGACGACCGCTGCGGACACGCCCGCGTCGTTCAGCACCCGCCGGACCTTGCCGAGCTTTCGATCGATGAGATTGCGCAGCCCCGGAGAAATCGTGAGGCGACGGCCGGTCAGTTCAACACGCATCGAGATGTCACGCGCCCGCGGGAGGCCGTGTCCTAGAACAGCACCTTCCGCTGATTGGAGGTCGGAATCTTCAGCTCTTCGCGATACTTCGCTATCGTCCGCCGCGCCAGCATCAGCCCTTCGCGTTGCAAGATGTTGACGATCTTCGAATCCGAGAGCGGCTTCTTGGGATCCTCCGCCTCGATGATCTTGCGGATGCGCTGTTTGATCGTGACCGACGACACGGCATCTCCGTACGAGCTGCTGATGCCGCTGTGGAAGAAGTACTTCATCTCGAACACACCTTGAGGCGTGTGCATGTACTTGTTCGTCACGACGCGGCTGACCGTGGACTCGTGCATGCCGATGTCGTTGGCGACATCGCGCAGGACGAGCGGGCGCAGGTGCTCGATGCCGTGATCGAGAAAGTCGCGCTGGAAATTGATGATGCTGCTGGCGACTTTGTGGATGGTCTTCTGGCGCTGCTCCACCGACTTGATGAGCCAGAGCGCCGATCGGAACTTGTCTTTGACGTACGCCCGCGTTTCGTCGCTGTTCTCCGCGCCCTTGTCCAGCAGCCGGCGGTAGGTCGGGCTGATCCGCAATTGCGGCAGGCCTTCCTCGTTTAGGACCGCCACATACTGATCCTCGACTTTGACGATGTAGACGTCAGGAATGACGTACTGCGACTGCTTCGGGTTGTAGCGGCTTCCCGGCTTCGGATCGAGGTGCTTGATGATCTCGATGTGGTGCTTCAGCTCGTCGATGGTCACGCCGAGCTTCTTGGCGAGCTCCGGGATCTGATGGTTCTGGAGCAGCCGCAGATGCTCGGTCACGATGCGCTCGGTGGGCGTTCCCTCCAGCCCGAGATGCCGAAGCTGCAGCGTGAGGCATTCCTGAAGGTCGCGCGCGCAGACGCCAATCGGATCGAACGCCTGCATCAGTTGCAGGGCACGTTCAACCTCCTCGATTGGCCACGGCCCCATCGCCGCGAGTTCGTCCACCGAGGCGACGAGGTAGCCGTCATCGTCCAGGTTGCCGATGATGGCCTCCCCGATCTCCCGCATCAGCCCGTCATCGTCTGTTTTTGACGAAAGCTGCCAGCTGAGGTGATCACCCAATGAGCCACTGGTCGAGAGGGTGTTCTCGATCGGCGGCAGCTCCTTGATCTCCTGCGGGGCGCGCGGACGATAGCCGTCATCGAGGTACTCGCCGAAGAAGTACTCGTAGTCCTGATCGTCCCACGTGTCGGTTTTCTGTTGGGCGGGCGCTTCGTCTTTTTCCGGCGTCTGCGGTTCGGCGGCCTGAAGATCCTCGGTCGGCACCTCTTCGAGCAACGGGTTTTCCACGACCTCCTGGTTCAGCAAGTCCGCGAGTTCCAGAGTCGACATCGGCAGAAGCTTGATGGCTTGCTGCAGCGATGGCGTCAGGATCAGCTTCTGCGCCAGTCGGGTTTGCAGCTTCTGCTGTATCGCCATTTCCGTCTACGAATCGCTCGTCAATCGTGGCAGCGCATGAGCCGTGCCAACTCCATCTTAGTCCAGACGGAAGTCGGTCCCCAGATAAATCCGCCGCACATCCTCGTCTGCGGCTAGCTGATCTGGGGTGCCATTCCGAAAGATCACGCCGTCGTTCACGATGTAGGCACGGTCAGTAATGCGCAGGGTTTCACGCACGTTGTGATCGGTGACGAGCACGCCAATGCCACGTGCCTTCAAGTGAAAAATGATCTTCTGAATATCGGTGACCGCGATGGGGTCGATGCCCGCGAAGGGCTCGTCCAGCAGGATGAAGCGCGGCGACATCACGAGCGCGCGCGTGATTTCGGCGCGCCGCCGCTCACCACCCGAGAGCGTGTATGCAGGCGCCGACGCGAGCGACGAGAGATTGAGCTCGGCCAGCAGATCGCGCGCGCGCTCGCGCCGCTCGGCGGCGGTGAGATTGAGCGTCTCGAGAATAGCGACGATGTTTTGCTCCACCGTGAGGCCGCGAAAGATCGACGGCTCCTGCGGCAAGTAGCCAATTCCCTTTCGCGCGCGAACGTACATCGCATCGTCGGTGACATCGTGATCGTCGAGAATAACGCGGCCGCGATCGGGCGACGTCAGGCCGACGGTCATGTAGAACGTGGTGGTCTTTCCCGCCCCATTGGGGCCCAGGAGGCCGACGACTTCGCCGGATGAGACGTCGAGGCTCACGCCTCGTACGACCGTGCGACCGCCGTACGACTTGGTGAGATCGTCTGTTCTGAGGGTCGGCATCAGGGCTGGGCATCCGGGCACTTCGAGCCGCCCCGAGTCTGCACGCGCATCTCTTGGTTGCCGTCGACGAGGATGTTATCGGACGCTCTGTAGAAGGTCAAAGTGCGGCCGGTGGATTCCTGGCACCCGCGGATCAGCCGTACGGGCGCACCGGCCAACACGTACTTCTCTTCTGCCGGATAGTAGGTCAGACTTTGCCCGGTCGCGTGCCGGGTTTCAACAACAGCGGTGACCGATCCTTCTCCCTGCAGTCGCTCGAGGGTGTTGTCTTTGGGGGCCAGCAGGAGGTCGATGCGATCGGCACGCAGGTTGCCCTGCACTCCTTCGAACTGGGCCTGCTTGGTGAAGACCGCCATCCGCTTCACATCGTCGAAGCGGAACTCGCCCGCTTGCGCCAGCGACGTGCCTTTCGAGGCTTCATCTCGTCGGCCAGCGATGGGAAGTGTGGTCACGACCTTGCCGGTCGCGGTGAGGGTGCCAATCCTTTCGTTCATCGCGATGGAATCGGCGCGGATGAGAGTTGCGCTCTGTTCCTGCCACAGTACGGCGCCACCGGTGTACGACCCGTTGCCGCTGGTTTCGTCGAACGTGAACGTCTCGGAGTTGACCAGCACCGGCTCCTTGTCGCTCAGGAGTGTCGTCCCGCGCTCGCCCTCGCGACGACCGGCGCTGAATTGCGCCGAGACCTTACCGGATGCGCTCAGCTGCCGTGGCGACAGCGTGACATCGATGATGCGGGCATTCAGGCTCACACGGTCGTCCTCGACATGGGGTGCCGTGGCTGCGGCCGGGCTGCGGAGGGCCAATGCGCTTTTGACAATGTGATATGTCGCCGTCGGTACTGGTTGCGACCAGCTTCCCATCCTCGAAACGGAATCCGTCGCTGAAATCTGCCTGATCGATCCCGCCGTCGGCGGCGAGGACCGCTTTGAGCGTTTTGGCACGGGCGCTCCGGCCACTGCTGCCCGTTGACGCCTCCTCGCGATATTCGACGCCGTTCTCGAACGTCATGCCCGTGAGGCCGCGGCCAGCCTCACCAACGGCATTGACGAGCGGCGCTTTGACCACGCGAGCGGCGGTATCAGCGGCCGCTGGAATGGTCACCTGCACGGTGTCGCGACCCACCAGCCGAGTGACCGCGCCGTCCGGCGCGAGGCCCGTATCGATGAACTCGGCCGCGAGGGTTTGGCCGGGCGATCCATCCGGACGTGCGAGCTGAATGCTCGCCTGGCGCATCAGGATCGCGCTCTCGAGTGCCCGGCCGTCGGGTCCGTAACGGAGGTTGATGTCGGCAGCTTGCATCGCTTGCACCGAGCCGCTTCCACCGGATCCTGTGATGCGCGAATTGCCGCGCAATTCGAGCGCTTCGGGCTCATCGCGGTCCTTGAGCAGGAAGACCGTCGAGTGGTCGGCCTCAATCACTTGACTGTCGCGCTCCATGCGCATTCCGCGTTCGAAGCGCATGTAGCGTTCGGCCCGAGAGTAGCCGGCGGTGCCCGACGTGACCTTCATGCCTCCAGCGTCCGAGGTCGGCGCCACTTGAATGACGGCCTTGTCGAGCAGCCACAGCCGATCGAGCGTGCGATCGTAAGTGAACCCAACGCCCGATCCAGTCGTGCGGGTGCGCTGAAACTGCACTGGACCAGCGCCTTTGAGCATGCCGTCAGCCTCGGCAAACGACGCAGCCTGCGTGGTCGCCGTCAACCCATCGGAGGTCTTCAACTGGACGTTGCCGGTCACGTCGTAGGTGCTGAGGTCCTTACCAACCCACGCTTCATTCCCGTTAATCTCGAACGAGCGTCCGCCACGGTCGTCGACAAACGCTTTGAAGCTCGTGTACTTCGTGCGCCCGTCGGTGTACAAGACCTGGCTGGCGAACTCGACGCGAATGTCCTGCTTCGCACCCTTCACCTGGACGGCGTTACCACCCTTGATCTCGGTGGCTGATTTAGGATCGAGCCGTTCGATGGCAGGCGGCGGTGCAGGGCCCTGGCGCTCGCCCATCATCAGCCAGAGGACGACCGCAAAGGTGACCGCGAAGACCCCAAGGCCGGCGCGTGCGCGCTTTTGCCAGCGTGCCATTCATTGATTGTACCAATAAGGGAATCGGATGACTGGGTGATTGGGTAATTGGCGTGAGTGGGCGATTGTATTGGGCGATTGGGTGATTGCGTGATTAGCGAAAGTCTTCGACTCTGAGTTCGAGGTACGACTCCCCTTGAAAATCGTTGCTTTCGAGCGAGAACGCGAGCTCGACGCCGTCCTTCTTTTCGGCCAGCAGCGCTTCGCGTTCGGCGGCGTTCCAGGCGATGGCGCGGAAAGTCCGTTGGTTCTGACGAAATGCCATCTTGAGGTGACGGTCCTTCAGCTTTCGTGGTCCGTCGACGATCTGCACCGCGCTCGTGTGGAACACGGGCTTGGGATTTCCCGGCCCGAACGGCGCGAGCGCGCCCAGTTCTTCACTGACTTGACTGTTGATGTGCGCGAACGACAACGGACCATCAAGCCAGAGCCGCGGCCGCAGGTCATCGGGCGCGAGCCGCTCGTCGCCCCATCCGTTGATCGCCTGCCTGAACTCCTTGATCCGCGCCGCCTCGATCTGAAGGCCGGCGGCTTGTTTGTGCCCCCCAAACCGCAGCAGCATCGGTGCACAGGACTCGAGCGCGGCGAGCATGTCGAAGCCCGGAATGCTGCGGCACGAGCCATGCGCGAGCCCGTTGTCGATGGACAGCACAATCGTCGGGCGATAGAACGCATCGACAATTTTCGATGCCACGATGCCGATCACGCCGCGGTGCCAGCCCTCGCCCGCGACCACCAGCACCGTTCGCGAGCCGACGTCCGGATCGGTCTCGATGACCTTGCGCGCCTTGGCCACGATGTCCAGCTCTTCCTGGCGCCGTCGCGTGTTCTCGGTTTCGAGCTGTTCGGCCAGGACCCGCGCCTCGTCAGCCATCGTTTCGTCGGCGGCCAGGAGCAGGCGGGTGGCAATGTCCGGTGTGCTCATGCGCCCTGCGGCGTTGACACGCGGCGCGAGCATGAAGGCGATGTGATAGCTGTCAATCTGTTTGCCGGTCAGCCCGGCGACGTCGAGCAGTGCTCGTAAGCCGACCTTGTGCGGCCCCTTGGACAGGAGCTGTAAGCCCAGCTTGGCAATCACGCGATTCTCACCGACCAGAGGAACCACGTCGGCGAGCGTGCCGATGGCCGCGATCTTGACGAACGCGGGCAGCCACGCCGTCTTTCCCGAGCGCGCGCACAACGCCTGCACGAGTTTCAAGGCGACGCCGACACCAGCCAGGTGCTTGTCGGCGTAGCTGCAATCGTGACGCTTGGGGTTGACCACGGCATACGCGTCTGGCAAGGCATGGTCGGGCTCGTGGTGGTCGGTGATGATCAGGTCGACGTTGAGCTCACGGGCGCGACGTGCCGCCTCGGCGCCGCGGATCCCGCAATCGACCGAAACGACGACGTGGACGCCTTCGGCATGCAGACGCTCGATGGCCGCAGGCTGAAGCCCGTAGCCGTCGCGCAGGCGCTCCGGGATGAAATGAACCACATCGCCGCCGAGCAGCTCGAGAGCGCGTCGCAAAATGACCGTCGAGGTAATGCCGTCGACGTCGTAGTCCCCATGCACCGCGATGCGCTCGCGCTGCGCAATCGCCCGTAGCAGGCGTTCGAGTGCTGGCCCCATGTCGGCGAGGCCCATGGGATCGAGCAAATGTTCCAGCGATGGCTTGAGGAAACGCGCGGCGGCATCGACCTCGTCCAACCCGCGAATGGCAAGAAGCCTGGCCGCCACCGGCGACACGCCCAGCTCGCGCGCCAGCGCGCCGACCCGCTCATCGTCACACTGGTAAGGCTGCCAAATGAGCGGGGCCCTCATCGGGCCCCTTCTGTAAATTGCCAGTTGCCAGTTGTCAGTTCAAAGAAGGACGCATCTCCTTTGAACTGGTAACTGGTGACTGAAAACTGGTGTGATCTCATTCCTCCACCGTCCCGACCGATCCCATCTTGCGAAACTTCTGGTAGCGCTGTTCCAACCGGGTTTCTTCGTCCAGTGCCGTCGCCTGCGCGAGCGCGCGCGCGAGGGCTTCGTCGAGCAACCGTGCGGCGCCGTCCGGATCGGTGTGGGCGCCGCCGATGGGCTCTTTCACGATCTCATCGATGACGCCAAGCGCCAGCAGGTCTGGCGCCGTCAGTTTCAACGCCTCCGCCGCTTCGACTTTGCGACTGGCATCCCTCCACAGAATGGCGGCGCAGCCCTCGGGCGGTATCACGCTGTAGATGGCAAACTCGTGCATCAGGATGTGATCGCCGACCGCAATCCCCAGGGCGCCGCCGCTTCCGCCCTCGCCGTGCACGACGACGATGATGGGGACGGGGATCATTGCCATCTCGCGAAGGTTGAGGGCGATCGCTTCGGCGACGCCCCTCTCCTCGGACTCGATGCCCGGGTACGCGGCCGGCGTGTCGATGAAGCAGATGATGGCGCGGCTGAATTTCTCGGCCAGTCGCAGGGCGCGAAGCGCTTTGCGGTATCCCTCCGGGCGCGCGTAGCCGAAATTGCGGTAGATCTTCTGTTTCGTGTCGCTTCCCTTCTGGTGACCGACCACCAGAACTTCTCGTTCCTTGTAGCGGGCCATGCCGCACACCATCGCGTGGTCGTCGGCGAACCGGCGGTCTCCGCGAATCTCGACGAAATCGGTAAACAGCTTCTCGATGTAGTCGAGGGTCGTCGGTCGCGACGGATGCCGGGCCACCAGCACCCGTTGCCAGGGTGTCAATCGACCGTACAGCTCGGCGCGGATGGCCGTGATGCGCTGTTCGAGGCGTTCGATGTCCTGACGACGCTGCTCCGTTTCGGGCAGCATCGACACCGCTTCGATTTCCTTGAGGAGGATGCCGATCGGCTCTTCGAACTCCAGCAGTTCGGGCATGGGCTATCTCAGGGTGACCGAGCCGGCCCCGCACAACTGCTCCACGGCATCGAGGAGCTGGGCACTGGGTCGGACGCGGATCTGCGGTGTGACATCGGCGCTGACTCTGAGTTTCTTGCCGCACCCGTCGATCTCGAGCTCGATCGCGACCGGTCGGTCGCCGCGATTGGCCGAGAGCAGGTCCCACAGCGCTTCGAGCTTCTGTCGCGTGCAGTCGCCGTTCAAATGGATGCGCACGGCCCTCGAGAGCTTTTCTCGCAGGCTGTCGAGCGGAAAGATCTCGGTCGCTTGCAGGCGTGACGATTCCTCATCGCGTTCGAACCGTCCGCGGACCGCAACCAGGGTGCCGTTCTCGATGAGGGGAGCAAATCGCGCATAGGTTTCCGGAAACGCCACGACTTCGAGCGATCCCTGGGCGTCTTCGAGGGTGAAGACACCCATCCGGTCACCCTTCTTGGTCTTGAGGGGCCGAAACGCCGAGATGATTCCGCCGACGTGGACGTCCTCGATAATCAGTCGGCCTGGCGCCCCGTCGGTCGAGGGGGGCAGATCCGCGAGGACAAGATCGCCGACCGTCCGCGCATCGAAGGCGCGGAGCGCTTCGGCGAAGCGATCGAGCGGGTGACCGCTCAGGTAGAGACCGAGCGCGTCCTTCTCGTGTCCGAGCAGCTCAATCTCGGTCCAGGCGGTCGTCTCGGGCAGCCGAATCAGCGTCAGCCCGCTCGTCGGCGCCATCGCCGCCGAACAGGTCGGCTTGTCCCTGTTCGCGATCGCGCTGCGTGCGCGCACCGTGCTCGATCGCACTGTCAACTGCCGCAAACAGGCGCGCCCGACCGAGCGTGAGCGGCACACCCGCCGGCACGAGCGTGTCGCAGGCCCCCGACTTGACGAGCGCTTCGAGAACGCGCTTATTGACGAGGCGGAGGTCGAGCGCTTCGCAGAGCTGGTGCAGCGATGTAATGGAGCCGACGGCGGCCCGCACCTCGAGAATCGAGCGGATGGCGCCTTCGCCGAGCCCCTTGATCGCCGTCAGGCCGAACCGGACGCCTTCGGGTACGACGGTGAAGTGCAAGTGACTTTCGTTGATGTCCGGCGGCAGCACTGGAATGCCGCGCTCGCGACACTCGCCGATGTAGAGGGCCAGCTTGTCGGTGTTGGCGGCTTCGATGGTCAGCAGCGCCGCCGCAAAGTGGCGGGGATAGTTCGCCTTGAGGTAGGCGGTCTGATACGCGAGGTACGCGTACGCCGTCGAGTGCGACTTGTTGAACCCGTACCCGGCGAAGTACTCCATCAGATCGAAGATCTTGGTCGCCTTGGTCTCGCTGATCCCATTGGCCCTGGCGCCGGCAATGAAGGCCGCACGCTGCTTGGCCATGACCTTGGGATCTTTCTTCCCCATGGCCTTGCGAAGCACGTCCGACTGGCCGAGGCTGAACCCCGCCAGCACCGACGCGATCCGCATCACTTGCTCCTGATAAGCAATGACACCGTAGGTGTCGGCGAGAATCGGCTTGAGTTGCGGCAGTTCGTACTTGACCTCGCTGCGACCGGCCTTGCGCGCGATGAAGTCGTCCACCATCCCCGACTTGAGCGGCCCGGGGCGGTAGAGGGCGTTCATGGCGATCAGATCGTCGAGCCGCTGTGGCTTGGCCTTGCGCAAGATCTCGCGCATGCCCGAACTCTCGAACTGGAAAATCCCGTAGGTCTGCCCTTCGACGAACAACTGATAGGTTCGTGCGTCGTCCAGCGGGATTGCATCGATGTCGAGATCGACGCCTTCGGTTCGCTTGATTTCGCCGAGCGCATCGCGAATCAGCGTGAGCGTGCTCAGGCCGAGGAAGTCCATCTTGAGCAAGCCGACCCGCTCGACCTCCTTCATCGCCCATTGGGTCGTAATTTCGTCGCGATTGCTCTTGAAGAGAGGCGCGTAGTCCGTGATCGGGCCCGGTGCGATGACGACGCCGGCGGCGTGGACACCGGCGTTCCGCGACATGCCCTCGAGGCGCTTCCCCATCGCCAGCAGATCTTTGACGCGCGGATCCTGTTCCTGCATCTGGCGCAGCGCCGGATTCTCGACCAAGGCTTTCTCGAGCGTCATGTCGAGCGCCGGTGGAATCTGCTTGGCGATGCGATCGACATCCGCATACGGCATATCCATCGCGCGCCCAACATCGCGCACGACCGCCTTGGCCTTCATGGTGCCGAAGGTAATGATCTGCGAAACGTTCTCGCGGCCGTACCGGCGGGTGACGTAGTCGATCACTTCGCTGCGTCGACGCTCGCAAAAGTCGACATCGATATCCGGCAGTGAGACCCGTTCGGGATTGAGGAAGCGCTCGAAGATGAGGTCGTAGTGCAGCGGGTCGACGTCCGTGATCCGCAGCGCCCATGCGACCAGGCTGCCAGCCGCCGAACCACGGCCGGGCCCGACCGGAATGCCCTGCTCGCGTGCGTAGCGAATGAAGTCCCAGACGATCAGGAAATAGCCTGGGTACCCCATGTGCTTGATCATCTCGATCTCGTACACGAGGCGCTGTTCGTAGTCGCTGATCGAGTGTCGCAGCTTACCTTCGTCGGCCAGTGCACGCAGCCGGACCGCACGCTCGGCGAATCCCTGGCGCGTGACGTGCTCGAAGTACTCGTCGACCGAAAAGCCTGCCGGGACCTCGAACCGCGGGAGGTGGTTCTGACCTCCGGGAATTTCGACGTCCACCCGCTCGGCAATCCTCACCGTGTTGGCGAGCGCTTCCGGGTAGTCCTTGAAGATCCCGGCCATCTCCTCGGCGCTCTTCAAGTAGAACTGGTCGCCGTGATAGCGCAAGCGCTGCTCGTCGTGAACGGATTTGCCGGTGCCGATGCACAGCAGGATGTCGTGCGGCTTGTGATCGTCCTGCTTCAGATAGTGCACATCGTTGGTGCACACCAGCGGCAAGCCGAGGTCGCGAGCAATCGGCACCAGGCCCGTGTTGACCACGCGCTGTTCGTCCAGTCCTTGAAACTGCATTTCAAGGAAGAAGTTGCCATCGCCGAGGATGTCGCGATACGTGGCGGCGGCGGCCATCGCGCGCTTGCTCTGCTCGCCGCGAATTTCCGATGCCACTTCACCTTTCAGGCAGCTGCTGAGACCGATCAAGCCCTGGCTGTGCGCCGCGAGCAGGTCTTTGTCGATGCGCGGCTTGTAGTAGAAGCCGTCGGTGTAGCCGGAAGACACGAGCTTGATGAGGTTCTTGAATCCCTCGCGGGTCTCGGCCAGCAGCACGAGATGGTTGGCCGTTTCGCCGATGGTGCCGCTCTTGTCGAGTCGGCTGCCCGGGGCGACGTACACCTCGCATCCCAGAATCGGCTTGATGCCGCGCTTTCGCGCGGCGTCATGAAACACGACCGCCGAAAACATGTTGCCGTGTTCCGTCACCGCCAGCGCCGGCATGTTCAGCCGCGCCGCCTGGTCGAGCAGCTCCTCGATCCGACACGCGCCGTCGAGCAGCGAGTACTCGGTGTGGAGGTGGAGGTGGACGAAGTCGCTCATCGGACTTCGGGCGCGACGCAAGTTACCAGTTACCAGTTACCAGTTCAAAGGGGCGCCCCGGTGCCTTGCAGCTTTCGAGGAGCCGTCGTCGCTTTGAACTGATAACTTGTAACTTGTAACTGACTGCCTACATCGTCACCCTACTCCCACTCAATCGTCGACGGCGGCTTCGAGGAGATGTCGTAGACCACCCGGTTGATTCCCTTGACCTCGTTGACGATGCGCGAGGAGATGGTGGCGAGCAGGTCGTGCGGGAGCCGGGCCCAGTCGGCGGTCATGCCGTCCAGGCTTTCGACCGCGCGAATCGCGACGGTGAACTCATAGGTGCGAGCGTCGCCCATGACACCAACGCTCTGAACCGGCAGGAGCACGGCAAAGCTTTGCCAGACGCGCTCGTACCAGCCCGTGCGGCGCATTTCCTCGGCAATGATGGCGTCGGCCCGACGCAAGAGATCGAGGCGGTCGCGCGTGAGGGCGCCGAGAATCCGGACCGCGAGGCCAGGTCCTGGAAACGGCTGCCGGATGAGAAACTCGCGATCGAGGCCGAGGTCTCGGCCCACGGCTCGGACTTCGTCCTTGAAAAGCTCGCGCAGCGGTTCGACCAGCGTGAAGCGCATGCGCTCGGGCAGGCCGCCAACGTTATGGTGGCTCTTGATCACCGCCGACGGCCCGCGGACGGAGACCGACTCGATCACGTCCGGATACAAGGTCCCTTGTGCCAGATAGTCGAAGCGACCGAGCTTGTGCGCCTCGGCTTCGAAGACCTCGATAAAGGTCGCGCCGATGATCTTGCGCTTCGCCTCGGGATCGGTAACACCATCGAGCCGCGCCAGGAATTCGTTCGACGCGTCGACAAAGTGCACCGGCAACCGCAACCGCTTGTAACGTTCAACGACCTGGTTGGCCTCGTTGAGGCGCAAGAGCCCGTTGTCCACGAAGATGCACTGCAGGTGATCGCCAATTGCGCGATGAATGAGGGTCGCGGCCACGGTCGAGTCGACTCCGCCCGACAAGGCGCACACCACACGACCGTCCCCTACCTGAGCACGGATCCGGCCGATCGACTCGTCGATGAACGAGGCAATCGTCCAATCGCCGGTGCATCCGCAGACGTCCAACGCGAAGTTGCGCAAGATCTCTTTTCCGCGTTCGGTGTGAGCGACTTCCGGGTGGAACAAGAGCGCGTAGTAACCACGATCCGGAGCCTCCATCGCTGCCACCGGAGCGTTGGCGCTCGTTGCCACGACTGAGAATCCCGGCGGAGCGGCTGCTACGAAATCGCCGTGGCTCGCCCAGACCCGCAGGTCGGCCGGCAGTTCCCGAAACAGGCGAGGTGTCGTGCCGCCTGCAACGGTAACGGCTGCAAACCCGAACTCACGATGCGGAGACGGTGCCACTTGTCCACCGAGCATGTCGGTCATCAGCTGCATGCCGTAGCAGATGCCAAGTGTGGGCAACCCCAGGGATAGCACCCGCGGATCGCACTTCGGTGCGTCGCTCTCTGAGACGCTTTTGGGACCGCCCGACAAGATGAGCCCGACCGGGCGCTTCGCGCGGATCACATCCACCGGCGTGTTGAACGGCAAGATCTCGGAGTAGACCGACAGCTCGCGCAAGCGGCGCGCAATCAGCTGCGTGAACTGCGAGCCGAAATCGAGAACGAGAATGGTCTGATGCACCAAGTCACCGGGAGTTCCGAGTCTGTAGGAACCGCTATTATAAGCGTGTGGCGACTCATCGCACCACAACATATAGGGGCAATCGACCAAAGCACGTCGGTTGGTCTATGGCGCTCGCGATGATTGTCCAGATCGTCGCCGCGTCGCCCCACGACACATCGCAAGAAGTATCAGAACAAATCCTGGCGCTCGATCCGCGCTGGACGGTGTCGTTCGACACGGCGCCCGTCGCGCCCGCTGGATACGACCAGGACACCAGCTATGTGCCGCTGAAAGGCGGCGATCTGTTGGCCATCGATCTCGATCAAGGCGTCGTGCGATGGAAGGTGGGGCTCGCCATGACGTCAACGCCAGCAACCGGCGACGGCCTGGTCTTTGCCGCTGGCGAAGGAGTCGTCACGGCGCTCGATCAGCGCACGGGTCAAACGCAGTGGCGGACGCCGTTGCCGGGGCCACTCGCCTCGCCGCTCGCATGGGACGCGGGCTGGCTGTTCGCCTGCACGAACGCCGGAGAGCTTCTCGCCATTCATGGCCAGGATGGCCGCATCGTCTGGCGTGTATCGCTGACCTCCCCGCTTGCCGTCGTGCCATCCGCGTCGGCTGACCGCCTTTACGGAGCGCTCCGTGACGGTCGCGTTGTGTCGCTCGAACTCAACTCCGGTGCCACCGCGTGGACCTTGGCACTCGGTGAAGAAGTGACAGGCTTGCTGGCTCTCAACGATCAGCTCGTCGTCGGGACGCGGGCGAACAAGCTCCATAGCATTTCGATGTCGCGTGGCAGCGTCCGCTGGAGTCAGAAGGCGGGAGCCGACGTGGCAGGCGCCCCGGTTGCCGATGACGATCGCATCTACTTCACCGCGTTCGACAATATCGTTCGCGCGCTCGATCGTCGGACGGGGAACTTGCGCTGGCTGCAACGGCTGGCATCGCGGCCGTCGGGTGGACCGCTGCGCGTTCAGAACGTGGTGCTGGTGCCGCTCGTCACGACCAACATCGACGCCTTCAACGCGTCCACTGGCGAACCAGCCTTCACCCTTCGCGCTGTCGGCGAGCTTGGTGGGCTACCGTTCCTCCGCGAATCGGCCCGCCCCACGGCCCCGCGACTGGTCGCGATGAGCCGCGAGGGCGCGCTTCAGGGCTTCGCCCCCCGGTTCGAACCGCCTCCTGCGCGGCTCGCCGAATTACCAGGAGTGCCGGTGAAGGGGGCCCACTGACATTGAGTGATTGGGCGATTGCGTGATTGGGTGATTGCATTGGGTGATTGGGTGATTTAGCGATTGCGCGATTGGCGACCTGATTGCTCCTTCAGCCGTTGAGCCTGGTTTCGGATCGACGTCCGCTTCGATGCGGCGAAGATCTTGAGTAGCTCAGTGGATTCCTGCAGCA
Organism: uncultured Acidobacteriota bacterium; assembly: GCA_963802675.1. Classification (GTDB taxonomy): domain Bacteria; phylum Acidobacteriota; class Vicinamibacteria; order Vicinamibacterales; family UBA2999; genus JACCSI01. The sequence goes on along the minus strand of CAWDJL010000005.1, from coordinate 836,031 downwards.
GGCGGTGTGCTTCTGTCGTCGAAGCCGTCCCACTTTCGATCAGCGTTTGCAACCAGCCTTGCGCCTCGTCGGCTTCTTCAACAGTGATGCAGATTTTTGCAATGAACTCCGCGGGGCTGCGGGCGCGGCAGGTGGCGCGGTAGTTCATTGCCACCGAGTTCGCAGCGTCGTGGAGTTGGTCGCTGATTCGTCGAGAGCCGGAATCGGTGGGGAGCGTCTTACAGAAAGCGATGATGTCGAGCGCGAACCTGTGTGATCGATTTCGGAGTTCCTGGGCGTTCATGCCAGACCACCGTGCACGCCACGTGCCGAGCTTTTGTAGCCGCCTAGAAGCTGTTAAGCAGCAGCCCTAATCACCCAATCACTCAATAAAATCACCCAATCGCCCAATCACGCAATGCAATCACCCAATCCCCCAATCACCCAGTCACGCAATTTCTGCGAGCCCCGAAGCTACGCCGTCCGGTCAATTCGGCTGACCGTGCTCTGTGGCTGCGAGATACCTTCGCGCATATTGCGATAGACGCGAAGGTAGGCGACCAGTGACGTGAGGCCGATGTACTGGAACACGATGCCGCGCACGAGCCAGGCGATCAGTTGGAGCGGGAGTGCGGCGAGACCGACGAGCGGAACGAACGCGATCAACCCAAGCGCCGCCGTCGCGAGAATCGAGGCTGCCGTCGTCAGCAGCGCGAGAGCCAGCGTGGCGCCGAAGATCGCCGCGACTGCCCGTGGTGCGGTCCGGATCAAACGCACGATCTGCCTACTGGCTTCGCGCACGCCGATGTCGTCGGCTGCCATCACGATCTGACAGAGCAGGTAGAGGAAGTTCACGACCGTAATCCACGCCACGAGGAACAGCGAGGCGATTGCGGCCGCCAGCTTCCAGTTCTCAGTGGTCTCAGGATCGAAGACCAGCGCCAGCGAGACCACCGTCGAGATCAGGTAAATCACCATCAGCCAGATCCCCAGCGTGAGGTATCGCGGAAAAAGGTGCGACGCCCCGCCGCTGAACCGCTCGAGTGAAAACTGGGTCGCCCGCCTGAAGGCTGGAAGACGGAGCGGTGGATGTTCGATGGCACCAGCCGATCGCTCGGCCGCGACCAGCACCGTAACCGTGCCTCCTTTGACCAGAAACATCAACAACGATCCACCCATGACGACGAGAGCGACGGCGAAGACGAACGCCGCCAACGCCAGGGGCTGCGCGAGCAGCACCGAGGCCATGGAAGGAACGATTTGAGTAACGGGAAGCGCGAGCAGGTCGCTGGGGTTCCCGCCGATTAGGAGGACCGCAAGAAACACCCCGCCGACGACTGGCACTGCGAGCAGTGTCTTGAACAGCGCGTCGGCAACGAACTGGACGACGACGACGTGCCAGTTGGCGGCAACGATGAGGGCGCCGCGCTTGAGACAGTCCTTGAGCGACACGGCGCTCCAGGGGAGCGTATCAGCGACAGACGGCCAAGGACGTTGCGACAGGAGGAGCGGCCGGCGTTGCGGCCCGACGAAGATCTTATCGTACGCGACAATGACAGAGAGTCGATGTCGATCCCGCATTTCGTTCGCCGCGCCGCCGGCAGGGTCATGGTGGGCGGCGTCATCTGCGCCCTGGTGGTGGCGATTGTCGGCGTCCTCGGCGAGCGTTCCCGGTTTGGACGCGATCTGGCGGCCACCCGCCAGCGGATTGAATCCGATGTTCGCGAGCAATTTGGCAGTCTCAATGGGGAGCTGGAGGCGATCGCCTCACGGTTGCGCAACGACCCCGCGGTCATCGACGCCGCCAGTGCAAGAGACACGGCGGCGACGCGGCAGCTGTTCGACCGGCTCGCGGCGGCCACCGCGGGGTCGTCCAACCTGGCCATCACGGTTTATGGGCCTGAAGCGCATCCGATTGCCTGGACCGGGCGACCGGCCACCGACCTGCCGATCGTGCGGCTTGTGGGACCGGATGCGCTGTTTCTGGCTCCGAGCCCCCTTGGTGTCCGGCTCACGCGCGTCTCACCCCTGAACGACCCGCGCCCCCCCGAGCGGCGCATCGCAACACTGGTTGCGGAGGCGCCGTTGCCGAGGACGGCGGGATCGGCGCAGGCGCAAAGCGGGCTCATCGTCGAAACCTCGGTCGTACCCGTGCCCCTCCGGGCGGGATTTGAAGGCGCGGCAGATGCCGGCACCAACGCAATTGTCCTGAGAACGCCGGCCGGCGAGCCCCTGGCGGCCATTGATGTCCCCGTGGCTGACATCGAAAGGGCTCGCGCGGGCTGGCGAACCCGCGTGCTCGCCGCCGAGGCGGTGGTGTTGTGTCTGGCCCTGTTGCTCCTTTGCGGTCCCCTGCTCGACTGGCGGCGGCTGATTCGCACGGTTCCGTCGCATCTCGGGCTGACAATCGCGGTCCTGGGTCTGCTGCTCCTCAGCCGCCTGGTCGCCTGGTTTGCCGTCCGGCAGGCGGGGTTCGATTCCCCAGTCCTGCTGTCGAGACAGTTGGCGGGTCCTTACTGGGTCGCACTCGCTTCCCCACTCGACTTTGCGCTGACAATGTTTGCGCTTGGAGGCATCGTCGCGGTGGGCGCGTCGAGTTTCGAGCAGTGGCGCCAAAGCCGTCGTCTTCGAGTCCGGGTGGTTCCGGAAGCCGGGCCCCTTGCGACCGCGCTGTTCCTGATGGCGCAACTGGCTGCCGGTGGCCTGGTTGGCTTCCTGCTCTTCGTCTACGAAGACTTCGTGCGATCGCGATTGGCGCTCGTGCCGTTCGACATCGTGCACTTCGCGCTGCATCCCTGGGAGCCTGCTCGGCTGGCGGTGGTGATCGGGCTGTTGGTGCTGCACGCGGCGCTCGGCGCGCTCGCCGTCCTGATTTTCCGGTTGGCGATCTCGCCCTGGGTAGTGAGCGCGAGGTTGCGGTGGGTCCGCGCGTGGATTCCGGTGCTATGGGCCGTGCCCGCGGTCGCCGTGCTGGTCAGCCTGATGCGCAACTGGGAGCGCCCGCTGGTGGCGCCGACCGTCCTGGTGATCGCGGTCGCCATCGTGGCGGCGTGGCACTTGCGGCGATACCGGGCGATGTTCGAGCACGCCTCACAAGCCGCACGGCTGGCCGCGTTTTTCGTAGCGCTCGCGTTGCCTTCACTGGTGTTCTACCCGTCACTGGTCGATGCCGCCGGCAGCGCGCGCCGACAGCTCGTCGAGTCAGGTTACGCGCCTGAGGTGAGCAATCAGCGGCGCAACCTGCAGCTTCAACTCGACGAAGCCTTGGCGCAAATCGACGCGGTGTTTGACCTCGCGGAGCTGGTCAGTGCCAGCGACCCGCCGGGGGAAGGCCCGCCCTCGAGCAACGCGGCCTATCTCGTGTGGTCACGCACGGTGCTGCAGAACCAGCGTTCGACCTCGGTCGAATTGCACAATCCGGCGGGGACGCTGGTCAGTCGCTTCGCGCTCAAGCTGCCGGAGATGGCGGGGCCGCGGCAACCGGTGCAGGAAGCGTCGTGCCATTGGGAAATCTTCGAGGAGGTCTCGCCGTTCTTCGCCGAAGAGCGTCGACTGCTTCATGCGGGGCGTGCCATTTGCCCGCCCGGCGCGGAGGATGCGCGAGACGCCGCCGGCTCGATTGTCGTGCACGTGATGCTCGACTACAGCAACCTGTCGTTCATCTCGGCGCAGAGTCCATATGTCGAATTGCTGCGTCCGCCTGTGGAAGAACGTCCCGAGCCCACGCCGCGAGAGAAGATCGAGTTCACGGTCTACGGATGGAGCCGGCGCCCACTCTACATGTCGGGGCCCGATGCGTGGACGCTTCCGGAGCCGGTGTTCCAGCGCGTGCTGGCGTCGCGCGAGCCGTTCTGGGACGTCGTGTCTCGCGGCGATCAAGAGTACGAGGTGTACTTCCTGAACGATCGGGGCGCGATCTACGCCCTGGGGTATCAGCGGGTCAGCGCGTTCGGGCATCTCGTGAGTCTGGCCGAGCTCGTCGCGCTCGCGGCAGGCGTCTACGTCATCATCCTGCTCAGCGGCTTTCTGTCCGGTCTCATCACTGCCCGCGCGCCCGGCTCCGGTCGTGCGCTCCTGCGGGAGGTCCGAGCCAGTTTCTATCGCAAGCTGTTCATCGCCTTCGTGGCGGCGGCGGTCGTGCCCGTGCTGGTCCTGGCGTTCGTCACCCGTGCGTATATCGCGACGCTGATGGAAGCCGACCTCGAAATGGAGGCCTCGCGGACGGCGGCATCGGCCAGCCGCGTCGTGGTCGACGTGGGCACCCTCGACACCGGCGACACCAGCGCGCAAGGAGTGGTTGACGACAATCTCGTCGTGTGGCTCAGCCGCGTGATCGACCAGGACGTCAACATTTTCGATGGCTCAGGCCTGCTGGCGTCGAGCGAGCGCAACCTGTTTGCGTCCGGCCTGCTGCCGGAGCGGACCCCGGGCGAAGTCTACCGCGCCATCATCCTCGATGGCCGGCCGTCGTACGTGGGGCGCGAAACCGTTGGATCGTTCGAGTATCTCGTCGCCGCTGCGCCGGTTCGAGTCCAGAACCGCGACGCGGTCCTCACCATTCCCCTGACGCTGCGTCAGCAGGAAATCGAGGCGCAGATTGACGAGCTCGATCGTCGAGTGCTCCTGGCGGCCGTGTTGTTCATCATGCTGGGTGCGGTGATCGGCTACTCGATGGCCGAGCGGATTGCCGATCCGGTCAATCGCTTGATGAAAGCCACCGGCCGGATCGCGCGCGGTGATCTCGATGCGCGCATCCTGGCCACTTCGTCCGACGAGTTCCGGCGTCTGGTGGAAGCGTTCAACCGCATGGCAGCCGACCTGCAGCGCCAACGGGTTGAACTGGAACGCACCAACCGCCTGGCCGCATGGGCGGACATGGCGCGGCAGGTCGCGCACGACATCAAAAACCCGCTGACGCCGATCCAACTCAACGCCGAGCACCTGCGCCGCGTGCACCAGGATCGAGGCGCCCCGCTCGGGGACGCGCTCGAGGAGTGCGTGCGCAACATCCTCGCCCAGGTACGGCTCCTTCGTCAGATCGCCGGCGAGTTCTCGAGCTTTGCCTCGTCACCGACAGCTCGTCCGGCCCCGACGAGGCTGCATGGGTTGATCGACGAAGTCATCCAACCGTATCGGCTGGGGCTCGCGGGTCGGGTGTCGATCGAGACCGCCGTGCCGGATTCGCTACCGCTGCTGATGGTCGACAAAGGCGTGCTGGCGCGCGCCTTGACCAACATCATCGAGAACGCGCTGCATGCCATGCCCGGCGGCGGCACCCTGCGGATCGAGGGCGCCGTTCAGGACGAGGGTTGCGTGCGGTTGGAGATCATCGATACGGGCGTGGGAATGGATCGCGCGTCGCTCGATCGAATCTTCGAGCCGTATTTCTCCACGCGTGGCAGTGGCACGGGGCTTGGGGCTGACCATCGCCAAACGCAACGTCGAACTCAACGACGGCACGATCACGGTTGAAAGCGAACGCGGTCGCGGAACGACGGTCCGGATCACACTGCCGACGGTTCGGGCGGCGGCGTAGGGTCCGGGTCGCGACGCCGAAACTTATGAATCGCGAGGTCGACGAAGCCTGACGCGAGGTAGGTGTAGGCCATGATCAGAAGCACTTCGTGCGGGTAGGTCACGATCATGGCGAGCAGGGCGGCCAGCGGAACCAGGGCTTGATACCGGCGCCGCTCACCGAGGTCGATGGTCTTGAAACTGCGAAATCTGATGGTGCTCACCATCAACAACGCCGGGACCATGACGAGCAACACGGTAACGAACGCTTGCGGTCGCTCGTGGAAGCCGGACGGGTAGTAGAAAACCGTCGAAGCCACGATCGCGGCCGCCGCTGGGCTCGCCAGACCCACGAAGTAGCGCTTGTCGGTGTTTTTCTGAATATTGAATCGCGCCAGGCGCAGCGCGGCGCCGGTGACGAATAGGAACCCGACGGCCCAGCCAAGCCGCCCCAGCGGTCGCAGGCCCCATGCGTACGCCAGGACCGCTGGCGCCATCCCAAACGAGATGATGTCCGCCAGCGAGTCCAGCTGCACCCCGAACTCGCTCGTGGTGCCGGTCATGCGCGCGATCCGACCGTCCAGCATGTCCAGGACCATGGCGACGCCAATGAACGGTGCTGCGGCCTCGAGGTCGCCATGCATCGCGTAGACCACGCACGACCACCCACAGAACAGATTGGCCAGCGTGAACAGGCTCGGGAGCAGCGAGACGCCGTGCCGAATCCCGCGAGGGTGATGCGTGCTCACTCCGTGACTCCAAGCGCCGCCGCCGATGGGATTTCGGTGGTGGCGAGTGCTAGTGTCGCCAGGACCGATTCGCCGCCGATCACGCGGTCGCCGACCTTGGCGGCGATCGCAGCATCACGGGGCAAGAACAAGTCGATGCGCGAGCCGAACTTCATGATGCCGAATCGTTCGCCGCGCGCGACCTGTTGACCGACGGCGAGGCGCGTGACGATCCGCCGGGCCAGGATGCCCACGATCTGACGGCAGATGACGAGCGTCCCGCGATGATCGAACCAGACTTCCGTCCATTCGTTGTGGGTGCCGGCGTCTTCGCGGTAGGCCGGCAGGAACTTGCCGGGGTGATACTCCACGCGGCGGACGACACCAGCCACCGGGGCGCGATTGACGTGGACGTCCATGGGCGACAGGAAAATGCTGATCTGTTGCCACGTCCCGGCGGGGCTGCCCGGCCCCTTGGCCTCGCCGACAATCATCACGCGACCATCGGCTGGCGACACGATGAGGGCCGCGCCGTCCGGAATGCGCCGATCGGGATCGCGAAAGAAGAAGACGAAAAAGCCGGCGAGCACGAACAGCGGCAGCCGCCCAAACGCGACCCGCCCACCACGCCACGACGATGGCGAGGAGCAGCGCCCCGACAATAAACGGCCAACCCGCCTGATCGATTCGCATTCAGATTCGATGATAAGTGATTCGACGAGTGCGGCCGCTGGGTGGGAGTGAGAGTGCCGGGCCCAATGGGGCCCGGCAAAATGTGCTGTGAAGCCGGGGGCTCTCCCGGCAGAAAACGCTAGGCGGAAACGGTGGTGCCCGACGCGCCACGCCGCAATGATCGCGCGATATCCTCCATCCGATCCTTGAGCCGGAGCTTTTGTTTTTTCAGGGTGACTTCTTCGAATTGTTCGGTATCTGACAGGTAGTGCTTCGAGGAGAGCTCATGTAGACGATCGTCGAGCTCGTGATGCTTCGTGGCCAACTGGCGGTATTCCTCGTTGGTCTCGAGGAGCAGGTGCTTTAAATCCTGAGCCTCTGCCATCCTGTGCCGCCTCCCTTCCGGAGTCGGGTGCGGGATGCACGCCCGCTCCTAGCCGGCACTCTAGCACCCTGGTCCGGGCGTTTCAAGTTTGACGTTTTTGTGAGGAGCGGTGGGCGCGTTCTGGGCGTCCACGGCTCCGGCAGGGTCCACAGGCCCGCCCTCACGGCTGGACCCGCTCCCACGCTCGGCGGTCCTTCGCGAGTTGGTGATACGCCTCATGATCTTGGACGGCGTGATGCCACGGATGATCGGCAGACTGGCCCCCCGGGCCCGGCCGTCTCGCGGATCGGCGCGGTGCCGTGGGGCGCGGCACGGCCGTCGGAGCCGGGGTGATCAGTCGTGAGGCGGTGATTTCGGTCCAGCGCATCCGACGCTCGCGATAGCGGATCTCGATCGCGCCCGCAGCGTCTTCGAGTACCTGGACGGTGCTGCGCGCCGGGGGCTGATGGCTTTGCCGCTCAAGCTGCAGGAAGCGGTTGGCGTACCGGACGACCCAGTCATTGGAAACCGTGCGCGTTTCTTCGAGGCGAAACACGGTCGCCAACGACAGCCGGCGTGGGACCGCGACGTGGAAGTCATCCGTCGAGGCCGGAGCACGCGCGAAGCGGCGGTTGTGGTCGGCCCAGTACTCCGCCTCGAGAAATGCATTCGCGGCGGCCACATCGGCAATCCCTTGGCGGCGGAGCTTTTTGACCAAGCGATCCTGATGCGTGCCGTGATGACGTTCGATCCGACCCTTGGCCTGAGGCGAGTTCGCGGGGATGATGGTGATCCCCAGCTTCGCGCACATGCGACCGAATTGCGTCAGCGGCTCGGCGCCCGTGGCCCGCTCCTCCTGATTCGGCGGGCGCACGTAGACGTTTTTCCAGTCGGTATAGAGCGCGCGCGGAATGCCGTGTCGCTCGATCCATGCCCCCAACACCCCGGCCGCCGCCCAGATCGTCTCCTGAGCGCCGAACGTCCCGAAACTGCGCCCGGTCGCATCGTCGACCATCGTCAATAGGCAACTCTGCGGGCCGCGCCGCTCAAACCAGGGATGAAAACTGCCATCCAGCTGCACCAGCTCGCCGAAATGGGCTTTGCGTTCGCGCCGGCGCCGATGCGGACTCCGTTAATTATTATGGAACAATCCGGTCAGTCAGTGTCCCGCGTGAGAATCAGGGCGTCCTCGATCGGCTTTGTGTAATAGCTGGTCCGAACGCCGGACAGTCGAAACCCGGCGCGCTCGTACAGGCGCTGTGCGGCGTCGTTCGATCGCCGGACCTCGAGCGTCGCGCTGGTCGCCCCCAGGCCGGTTGCCTCGTCCAAGACCTTGGCGAGCAGATGTCGGGCCAGGCCGCGTTGGCGGAAGCCTGGCCGGATCGCCAGGTTGTTGATGTGAATCTGGTCCAGCACTTTCCAGAACGCACAGAATCCTGCCACCGGGCAGTCCGGGGTTCGGATCACGTAGACGTAGCAGACCTCAGGCCGTTGCAATTCGCTGACGTACCACTCGCGCGTGGTCGGGTTGTTGAACGATGCCTGCTCGACCTCGAGCACGGCGTCGAGGTCGGTGTCCGAGTGCATGCGCTCGATGACGAAGCTCATGGCGAGATGCGTCGTTCCCGCTCGAGTTCGGCATCCGGCCGCCTGACGTAGAGCGGCTGCAAGGCATGCGGCGCCCCTGCGAGACCACGCGCCGCGAGGCGCCGCCCCAGCATCCCAATCGCGATCGCCAGCATTGTTGGCGGATCGACGATCTGCCACGCGCCGTCCGACCACACGTCGATCGCCTGGCGATGCTTCGCGGCGCCGTCGCCAACGATGACGATCGGTCCCGAGCCGCTGATGTCGACGAGCGGCAGCAGCTGGGAGGGCTCCGCGACAACAGGCGGGCCTTTCGGGGCCCAGTCATCGTCTCCTGGTTCGTAGCGCGCTGCGAAGACCTCGCCGCGCTGTGCGTCCATCCACGCCCACAACGTGGTCTCCGTCGGCTGGGCGAGCTGTGGCCACGTGGCAAAGGCGAGCGCGTCGAGAGAAGAGACGCCGATCACGGGCGTGTCGAGCACCAAGGCAAGGCCCTGAGCGGCGGCGAGCCCGATGCGAAGCCCTGTGAAGGCCCCTGGACCGCTGGCGACCGCCAACAGCTCGATGGCGCGAAGGCTCAGTCCTGCCTGATCGATGGCTCGTGCCATCTCCCCGGGGAGGCGCTCGCCGTGTGTGAGGTTGCCATCGCCCGGGACGCTCGATACGACGGTGTCGTCCTCGAGCACCGCCACACTTCCGGCGCGGGTCGTCGTGTCCAGGGCCAGAATGACCACAAGGTAAAATCGTATACCGCAGCCCGAACCTCGTGCCCCAGCCACCTGAATCCTCTGCCACCATCGCCACGCCGGCCACGCTGACGCCAGCGATGCGTCAATACTTCGACGCCAAGCGGCAGTATCGGGGCGCGCTGCTCTTCTTCCGGATGGGCGATTTCTACGAGATGTTCTACGAGGATGCCCTGGTGGCTGCGCGGGCGCTCGAGTTGACGCTGACTTCCCGGTCGAAGGATGCGTCGGGCGCCGCCGTGCCGATGTGTGGCGTCCCCCACCACGCGGCTGACACCTACATCACGCGCCTGGTCCGCAAGGGCTATCGGGTGGCGATCTGCGAGCAGGTCGAGGACCCTCGCAAAGCCAAGGGGGTCGTGAGGCGCGAGGTCGTGCGCGTGGTGTCGCCCGGCACGTTGACCGACGCCTCTTACCTTGATGCACGAGAACCGGCGTTTCTGCTGTCTGTCGTCGCGACGTCTGGTGCCGGCACCGACAACCGCCAACACTTGGGAGCCGCGCTCATTGATGTGTCGACCGGCGAGTTCAGCGCGGCCGAGTATTCCGGTGTGGAAGGGCTGCAGGCGCTCCGGGACGAGATCGCCGTCCTGCAGCCACGCGAGATCGTCGTGGCCGCCGGCCACGACCTGTCGACGTTGTTGCCAGAGGCAGGCCGAGGAGGCATTCCCGTGACGGAGATCGAAGGCTGGCTCTTCGATCTCGAAACGGCCCGACAGGCACTGCTGGACCAACTTCGTGTCAGCAGTCTCGAAGGGTTCGGCCTGGAGCGGCAGCCGGCGGCCGTCTGCGCTTCAGGCGCCCTGCTGCGATACCTGCGAGACACTCAGAAGGCGGACCTCGCTCACGTGCGGACGATCAGGCACAGGCAAGCGGCTGACGGTCTTCTGATCGATCCCACCACGCTCGAACATCTCGAAGTCGTCGAAGCCGCCAAGGGCGGGCGCGAGGGGTCGCTCCTCCATGAGATCGACCGAACCCTCACGCCGATGGGCGGACGGCTGATTCGATCGTGGCTGCTTCGCCCACTCGTCGCGCTGGAGGCGATCCGCGATCGCCTCGACGCGGTCGAAGAGCTCGCCATTCGCACCAGCGATCGCGGCAAGGTGCGCGAAGCGCTCAAGACGGTCCACGACCTCGAGCGACTAATCGCCCGCGTCGCGCTCGCAACCGCCAGCCCGCGCGACCTCGTTGCGTTGCGCATCTCGCTAGCGGCGGTGCCGCGCATCCGCGTGTTGCTCGCCGAATGTCAGGCTCCGCTCGTGATCAGCCTGGCCGCCGCGCTGGACGACCTGGCCGACGTCCGCCAATGGATCGAGGAGGCCATCCACGACGAGTCGCCGGCGCTGGCGCGAGATGGCGGATTTGTCCGCGACGGCGTGGACAAAGAGCTCGACGACCTCCGGCACATTTCGCGGTCGGGCAAGCAGGTGATCGCCGAGCTCGAGGAACAGGAGCGGCGGCGCACCGGGATTCAATCGCTGAAGGTGCGCTTCAATCGCGTGTTTGGCTACTACATCGAGGTCTCGAAAGCGAACCTGCACGCCGTGCCGGATGATTACCACCGCAAGCAGACGATTGCCGGTGGCGAGCGCTTCGTGACCCCGGCCCTCAAGGACTACGAGACGCGCGTGCTCGGTGCGGACGAACGTATTCTGGAGCGCGAGCTCGAGCTTTTCGAGGCCCTTCGGCAGCGCGTGGCGGCAGAAGCGACACGAGTGCTCGAGACCGCGCAGGCGGTGGCGACGCTCGATGTGCTGGCCGGATTCGCCGAGACCGCGACGCTCTGCAACTACACAAAACCGCTTGTTGATGACGGTGACGAGCTCATCGCCGTCGACCTCCGCCACCCCGTGGTCGAACGGCTGGCGAGCGGGCGGTTTGTGCCGAACGACGTGCGGCTGGACGGCTCGTCGTACCAGCTCGTGATTCTCACTGGCCCGAACATGGGAGGCAAGTCGACGTACCTGCGGCAGGTGGCCCTACTGTGCCTGTTGGCCCAGGCCGGATCATTTGTACCCGCGCGCGAAGCGAAGGTCGGTATCGTCGATCGCATTTACGCGCGCGTAGGCGCATCCGACAACATCTCTCGTGGGCAATCGACCTTCATGGTCGAGATGCAGGAGACCGCGCACATCCTGAGCGGCGCGACTGCACGCAGCCTCGTGGTCCTCGACGAAATCGGGCGCGGCACCGCAACGTTCGACGGCCTTAGCATCGCGTGGGCTGTTGCCGAACATCTCGCGAAGAACGGGCGTGCCCGCCCCAAGACGCTGTTCGCGACCCACTACCACGAACTCACGGACCTCGCCGATGCGGTTCCAGGCGTGGTGAATGCGCATGTGGCCGTCCGCGAATGGAAAGACGAGATCGTGTTCCTGCACAAGATCCTGCCCGGGCGATCGGATCGCAGTTACGGCATCCATGTCGCGCGGTTAGCTGGGCTTCCACCGCCAGTCATCGCCAGAGCGCGCGACATTCTGAACGCGCTCGAACAGGACGAGCTCACGCGCGGCGGCCGACCAGCCCTGAGCGGTGAGCCAAACACTTCTCAACAGCAACTCGGTCTCTTCCAGGTGCCCGTCGAGCGCGACACCCCCCTTCGCGAACGACTCCGGGAGGTCGATCTCAATCGCACGACGCCGCTCGAGGCGTTGCAGATTCTGTCGGAGCTGAAGAAGGAGGCTGAGTGAAGGGACGACGGAAACACGGAAGCACAGAAGCTGGAAGGTCATTTGCCTTCGTGTCAACGTAGCCGTCTCACGCTCCTGGCTCCCGTTACGTTGCACGTCAAGAACGTCGATCCCAGTCGTCACCCGCGCAGCTTCGGACTTCCGCCTGAAGGCGGAAGCCACGAGTAGTGCTGTGACTGTGGCTTCCGGCTTCAGCCGGAAGATCGACGGCGCATTGCGAATTAACTGACCGGCACGTCACTGGTACAGTCAGAGCGCCATGAGATACATACTGCTGGCGGTCGCTCTGTGGCTGACGCCTTCTGCCGCCACGCTCGCGACAGGTCAACCAGGTCCGCCGGTTGCTGCCTCGACGACGGTCATCCTGGTTCGTCATGCCGAGAGGGCGCCGGGTGATGGCGATGTCCCGCTCAGCGCTCGTGGCCTGGAACGTGCGGCCGCTCTTGCACGACTGCTGATCGATACCGACATCCGGTCAATCATCACGTCGGACATGATCCGCACCCAGCAGACCGCGGCACCGGTTGCCAAACAGAAGCAGCTGAAGCCCGAAATCCTGCCCGCGGACAAGCTGGACGCGGTCGTCGAGAGAATTCAGGCGATGAAAGGCGGCACGGTGCTGGTCGTGCACCACAGCAACACGGTCCCTGTTCTCGTCGAGAAACTCGGCGGGAAGACGCCACCGATTGGCGACGTCGAGTTCGATCGGTTGATTCTGCTGACGCTTCCGCCAGGGCGGCGTGCCAAGTGTGATCACGCTGCGCTACTGATCCGCGTAACCCTTATCCCATGTTCGATCCGGATCGTGATTCCTCAGATCAACGCCGTGCACGAGCCACGCCTTCAGCGGGAACAGCACGTTCAGCCATCCAGTGTGGGTCTCGTGCCACTCCTCGGCGCTGACGCCGGAATGTGTGAGCATCAGGTCGGTGCCGCCGTGGCCATCGGGTGTCAGCTCGAAGCGGGCGATTCCCTCGAAGTACTCGAGAGCCCATTCGAATGGTGGCCGACGGTGGTGCACCCGGCAGGTAAAGCGATCGCCGTTGGCGAAGTGAAACTCGATCCCCGACGCGGTCTCGATGGCAGATTCAGCCCAAAACGAGGCACGACCGTCGGGCGAATCAAGCGCGGCGTAAACGCGTTCAGGGGGGACTGTGATGTGCATGCGCCAGCGAATGGGCAGACCTGGCCGATCGTCGCGCATCACTGAGTGACCAGACCCACCTGCCCTACCAGCCCCACCTGCCCTACCTGCCCTGCCCTACCCGCCCGCGCCGATCTTCTCCAACTCGGTCTTCGCCTCGGCCGCGAACGGCGACTGCGCATGTTGCTCGACGATCTGGGTGAGCGTCTTGCGCGCGTCCTCGTTCTTACCGGCGGCCTTGTACGCCCGCGCCAGCTCCAGCAGCACGGCTTCCTTTGGGAGCTTGCTGTCAGTGCGTTCGGAGATTTCCTTGAAGGTTGCGATCGCCGCATCGTGCTTCGACGAGCGCATCTGCGCCTCCGCCTTGCCGAGTCGCGCCATCTGGGGCAGTAGTCCCGAGCTGTCACTGATCACCCGATCGTACTGCTGGATCGCTTCGTCGAACCGGCCGAGGCCGACCAGAGCCGATGCGGCGTGGTAGCGTGCCGTCTGTCCGGAATCGCTGGACGGGTATGCATCCGCGGCGGCCAGGAACTTTGGCAGCGCGGCTTCGAGCTTGGCCTTCTCGGAGGGATACGTGCCGGGCTGTGGTGGCGGCGTCGGAACAGGAGCCGTCGGATCGGTGGCCGGGGGGGCCGGTGGCACAACGCGCGCCTCCTGGATCACCATGGCTTCCCCCAGCATGGCGCGGGCCTTCCCGTCCACGCTGTTTCGCCACGCGATGTAGCCCAGGATGCCAACGGCGACGACGGCAATGGCCGACAAGCCGAGCGTGATCGCCCGCTGGTTGTCGGTCGCCCAGGCACTCGCGTGGCGCACCGCGATGGCCAGCTCGTTGTCTTTCAAGTGGTGACGTTCAGATGTGCGCATAGCCTAAAGTGCCTAAGGTGCCGAAAGTGCCGAAGGTGCCGAAAGTGCTCGACGGTGCCGAAAGTGCTGACGGTGCCCGAGGCACCCTAGGCACTTCCGGCACCTTCGGCACCTTACTATCTGGCGCGCCTGACAGGACTTGAACCTGTGACCCCCGGTTTAGGAAACCGATGCTCTATCCAACTGAGCTACAGGCGCTCGTTTGTTTCCCTTGACGATTCTACGAGGTGTCCCCGCCAGCCGCGTCCGGGACAGGACTACCTATAAGTCTAACCGAGCGGGATTCGGCTCGTACGGACACTTGCGGTGTAGCATGGTGCGGCTTCGGCCGACGGATAGCGTCGTTTTCAGTCGAGGAACTGATAGAGGCTGATTATCATGATGCGACCACGCTTCTTCTGCACCCGCCGCGCGCTGTGGTCCGTTGCCGCGATCTCTTTCCTACTTGGACCCTTTCTTGGCGCCCAGCAACCCTCGGTGGACTCGCGCCTCGAAGGCTTCGATGCCTACATGGCCCAAGGTACCAAAGACTGGAACGTTCCGGGCATTGGCGTCGGCATCGTCGTGAAAGACAAGCTGGTGTTCGCCAAGGGCTATGGGTATCGGGATTACGGGAAGAAGCTCCCATTCACACCCACGACCACGCAGCCCATCGCCTCCAACACGAAGCTCTTTACCGCGGTTGCCGCCGGGCTTCTCGTGGAAGATGGCAAGCTCGATTGGGACAAGCCGATTCGGCAGTATGTCCCGAGCATCAAGTTCTATAACGACGATCTCGACCGCGCCGTGACGGTGCGCGACATGCTCGCCCATCGCACCGGCATCACTCGTCATGATCTGATCTGGTTCAAGTCGGACTTCACGCAGAAGGAGCTGTTCGAGCGGCTGAAGTACCTCGAGCCGTCCGAATCGCCGCGGTCGGTGTTCCTCTACAACAACATGATGTACGCGGGCACTGGCTATTCCATCGAGCTACTTTCGGGCAAGACCTGGGAAGCCTTCGTTCGCGATCGCATTCTCGGACCTCTTGGCATGGCGAGCACGACTTTCACGATCGCCGACATGCTCAAGACGCCGGAGCCCGGCGTACCGTACACGGAGCGGCGCGACAGCACCGAGCTCTATCAGATCCCGTACTACAGCGATGCAATCGGCGTCGCGCCGGCCGGGGCAATGAACTCGAGCATCGTGGACGTGTCGAAGTGGCTCATCGCGCTCATGAACGATGGGCAGCTCGACGGCAAGCAAGTGTTGCCAAGAGCCGTGATCAAGCAGACGCTGGCGCCCTCGATCGCGCTTCCCAACACAGGACTCGAAGTGCGCGGCTGGGGCGAGATTCTCAACGCGACCTACGGGATGGGCCGCTGGACGGCCTCGTATCGCGGCCATCTCATTGCCTATCACGGCGGCGATCTTCCCGGGTTCCACTCGCAGGTTTCGACGATGCCGTACGAGTCGATCGGCGTCATCGTGTTCGTGATCGGCGATCATGCCGCGCCGCTCTACAACATCGTCTCCTACAACGTGTACGAGCGCCTTCTGGGCCTGTCGCTGACGCCCTGGTCCGAACGTCAGAACGCCATCCGTCTCAAAAGCAAGGCAGCGGGCGTCCAAGCCCGGAAGAAGTCAGGCAGTGGACAAATTGCGGGGACAAAGCCATCACATCATCTGGATGCGTATGTTGGCGAGTTCGAGCATCCTGCCTACGGCGTCCTGACAATCTCCAAGAAGGACGTGTCCCTCATGTTCGACTTTCACAAGATTCGGATGCCGCTCGGCCACTTCCACTACGATCGCTTCGACACCGCGGACGACGAGCAGGATGGCAAATGGTCAGTCAACTTCCTGACGAATGCCCAAGGTGAGATCGATCGGGCTGAGATGTCGCTCGATCAGAGCGCGGTCACACTCACCCGCCGCGTTCCCGGCCGCATTGTCAAACGTGACGACGCTTCGGCAGTACCTGGGCACGTATGAAACGGCCAGTGGCGGCAAGTTCAACGTCGTGCTGCGCCCCGACAACACGCTCGCCATCCAATACCCCGACGGCACGTTCCAGAATCTCCTCCCGTGGCAGCCGCATCGCTTCCGCATCAAGGAGTTCGCGGACGTCACCTACGAGTTCGCCGTTGCGAATGGACGCGCAGTGGAGCTCAAGCAGGTCAATCCTTCGGGCGAGTACACGTCCACGCGGAAGTAAATGATCCGCCTGCGGTAGCGTGAGCTTTCTTTTTCGACACTATGGCGGACCTCCAGTTCCATCGGGATCGTCGCCGGGTTGCGCTACCAGCAGTCTGCGCAGTTCGAGCAGGTTGTCTTTCAGAAAGTACCCGCACGCGCCCGCCGCCTGTGCGGCCTCCCGCCAATGCACATCGTCGAACTCTGTCACGATGAGGACGCGTGCGGTTCGGTCGGCGGCCAGGAGCTGTCGCGTCGCTTCGAGGCCGCCCATCCGCGGCATCTGCAGGTCCATCAGCACCCAGTCGGGTCGTCGCGCTCGATAGGCGGCGAGAGCCTCGACTCCGTCGTGGCATTCGGTCACCTCGTCGGCCCGGCCTTCCACAAGGGACCTGATCAACCGGCGAAACTGCGGGTTGTCGTCAACGATCAGCAGCGTCATAGCCAAGTTCGACTTGTGTTGGTCAGCGACTCCGAGCAGCGCATCACTCCCGCGCTGTTCCAGCTTGAGGGCGATGTGATTGCGGTGGTGTGCGACGTGCGAACGGGCTGTCGAACGTGGCGGGATGCAAGGTCTCGTGCCCTGCGGGCGTGAGAGTCGATGCCATCCTCGCCATGTCACTGCTTCCTTCCGGCGTTGAACCGGATGTCGCTCGCAAGCGCCTCCTCAAGCTCCGCGAGCTCGCCTCGCTGACTCGGGACGTCCCCACCGCCGATCCGCTATTGCCCCGTGTACGTCCAGCTCACGATGCATTGACTGCCTGTGAAGAGACCGGTTGAGCCAGTAAAGCCGACAAAGGCCTCAGAGGCGCCGAGCACGCCGGGGATATCGATGGTGTACGTCTGTCTGAGTCGCTCACGGTTTAGGTCGCTCATCTTCACCGTCAGTTCGGTGCCGTCATAGGTCATATTGACCGTCACGACTCCAGCGTCGACGTCGGCCGGGATAGTGGATCCTTCCGTTGACCCGGCGGTCGGTTCTTCACCGTTGGTATAGAGACCGATGAGGGAATAGGGTATCTGCGCTTCGTTGTTGACGCTGTCAAACTTCACGGCCACACTGGAGCCAATCCCCGCATAGCCCAGGCCACCTCCCCCACTGCCTAGCGCATTAGGACCGCCGCCTTGGAGGGTAAGGGTGATTCCCTCACCACCCTCAAGGGAGAACTGGAACGAAGTCCGGAATTTACCCGCAGGCACTGCTTCTGTGGAAAAAGCGCTCCCCGCCTGACCCTGCGCGTCGCCGACGGTCAGACAGAGATTCTGTTGCGAAACCTCGGCGTTGCCGTTGAGGACGAGGAGGGTGGTGTCGGCGAAACCTTTGGAGAAGTTGAGCTTTGTCGGCGCCGTCTCTCCGGTGACCACCATGAGGGCTACGAATACTGTGGCTGTCATGCTCATCCAGCGGTAGTGACATGGAACACCCCTTTTGATTTTGCGCGTCAAGCGAGGCGGCTCGAATCTCGCGTGTCGCCTCAACTCCTCCGAGCCGCTCCTCCCCCTCGGGCCCTGGGCGACACACCGGCAGTGTCCGCGATTCGCCGAACGGCGCCAATGAAGGGTTCTGCCGTATTTGGATCGGTGGTTCTGCGCGTTTTGATGCGTAGTTCTACGGATACCCGTCCTTCTGTGTCGCCGTTGGTTCGTGACCGGCTGGAGCACGGCCAGACATCGCTGGGGTCGGCCCGGAAGCCGGTACTAGGCGAATAGCGCCGGTGACTGATTGCGGTGAAATGGAGGCTTCTGCGAATTCGCGGGGCGTAGGAGTGCGAATTCGTCAAGGTCGTTCTGCGGATGCTGGAGCGCGGGCCTTGCGGCCCGCGCTACCTGTTCACGGGTGATCTGCCGGTGTGACGGAGCGGTGCGTCACGAACAACTGCTCGTCACTGTGATCAGCGGCGAATCCTCGATGGCCGCAGGGAAACCCGGGCCACGCGGCACGCTGACCTTGAACACCGCGCGCGTCACGTTGCCCACGGCGTCCATGACGCGCAGCGTGATCGAGTAGACGCGCCCGTTTTGGGTTTCATCACGCTCCGTGCGCAGGTCCGCCGACTTGCAGGTTCCACCAATCACGATGTCGTTGCGCGTGTTGCCGTCGTTGTCCCCATTGTCAGGTTCGTCGCTCGTCACCTTCTCAATCATCACGCTGCTGAGGAGGTCGCCGTCTTCGGGATCGCTGGCGCTCTGGACCATCTGGTCCAACGTCAGCGTCCGGTACCGGTGATTGGGCGGCCAGAACACGATCGGCGCCTTGAGGGTGATGGTCGGCGGGGCGTCAACGACAAAGACAAATGCCGAGCCTTGACTGACAGCCGCCATGCCATCATCGCCCTCCGCGCCGACTACGACCGTCTTCCCGCTAATCGCCACCGATTCGCCGAAACGGTCATTTCTCGCCGCGTTCGGGGCCTCCAGCTTCTGTTGCAGGCTCCAGACTCCACCGCTGCGCACAAAGACATAGGCCGAGCCTTGATTGCCGCCCGCCGCGCCATCATCCAGCTCCCCCACCACGGCCGTCTCCCCGCTGATCGTCACCGAGACGCCGAACTCGTCAAAAACATGCGCGTCCGGGGCCTCCAGCTTCTGCTGCTGGGTCCAGACTCCACCGCTGCGCACAAAGACATAGGCCGCGCCCTGATTGGGCTCCGTGCGATCATCGCCAAACGCGCCGACCACGACCGTCTCCCCGCTGATCGCCACCGAGTCGCCAAAGAAGTCCCCATCCCCCGCGTCCGAGGCCTCCAGCTTCTGCTGCAGGCCCCAGGCTCCACCGCTGCGGACAAAGACATAGGCCGAGCCTTGAGTGAAGCCTGCCTCGCCATCATCATTATCCGCGCCGACCACGACCGTTTCCCCGCTGATCGCCACCGAGGCGCCGAGACGGTCACCTGCCACGGCGTCCGGGGCCTCCAGCTTCTGCTGCAAGCTCCAGACCCCAGCGCTGCGCACAAAGACATAGGCCGAGCCTTGATTCTCGCCCGCCGCGCCATCATCCCCCACTGCGCCGACTACGACCGTCTCCCCGCTAATCACGACCGATTCGCCGAAGAAGCCATCCTCCCCGTCCGGGTCCTCCAGCTTCCGCTGCAAGCTCCAGACTCCACCGCTGCGCACAAAGACATAGGCCGAGCCCGCTAGGCCAAATTCATCGCCAAACGCGCCGACCACGACCGTCTCCCCGCTGATCGCCACCGATGTGCCGAAGAAGACCGATGCCTCCCCGTCCGGGGCCACCAGCTTCTGCTGCTCGATCCAGACTCCACCGCTGCGCACAAAGACATAGGCCGAGCCCGCGCTGCCATCATCCCGCGATGCGCCGACCACGACGGTCTCGCCGCTGATCGCGACCGAGGTGCCGAACAGGTCATCTTCGGCCGCGTCCGAGGCCTCCAGCTTCTGCTGCAGCGTGAAGAGGGGGTCGATGGTGATCGGATACACCGCGTCGCGGTCGTCGAGCTCCAGCCCCACCCGTCCCGCCTCCGCGACCATCCGCGCGGCCAGCGCGCGCCCGCGCGCGTCGGTCACGACCAGATGGTCGTAGCGCAGCACCGGCCGCCCGGCCTCGTTCACGAACGCGAGCGCCTGGCCATCGGGCTGTCCCTGCGCGCGCAATCCGCCGTCCACAGCCAGCACCACGCGCAGGCGCTCGCCCGGGCGGCGGGCGCCTGGGGCCGCGTCGAGCGTGAAGCCCTGCTCCAGCCCGGCGGGTGTATTGACGTACCATTCGGCGATCGACCCGGCGGCGGTGTCGTCGCCCACGAGCGCGCGCGCATACTCGATGCGGTTGCCGGTGGTCGTCACGCGACCGGCGCTGACGCCGATCTGCCGCTCCCCGTACCCGACGCTGCGCAGCGTCATGCCGATGCGCCGCGACAGAGTGTCGCCAGTCGTGGTTTCCACCTGCACCCCGTCGGGGGTGAAACTGGCGCGAATCTGGTGCGCCGGGTTGTCCGCGTGCCACGCGGCCCGCTGCCGCTCCGGATGCACGCGGTAGCGCGCCGCCGCGAGCGCCTGGTGCAGCGAGTCGTACTGCCCTCGCCGCTCGAGCTCGGCGAGGGCGGCGTTTCCTTGCAGCGCGGGCCGCGCGCGGTGCTCGGTCGATGGTGCGCCGCCGCGTCCCTCCAAGTTGCCGGTGACTAGACCAATGCCCACCAGGAGCATCAGCAGACGTCCGATTCTCTTGTTCGTCATTGCTCAGTCCTTTTGTGTCGCCGCTTGTTCGTGACCGGCTTGGAGCACGGCCAGACATCGCTGGTTCGCCGGTACTCGGCGAATTGCGGAGGTGAATGTGGCCGAGAACGGCTCCCGGTGAAATGGAGGCTTCTGCGAATTCGCCGGCCGTAGGAGTACGAATTTCTCTAGGTAGTTCTGCGGATCCCCCGGTGGGGAGCAGGGTCCCGGCCACACGTTTTGTGCGTGGTGGGGAGCGCGGCGAACTTCGACTCGTCGTTCCCAGCTCACTTGTAGTAGCCGACGCCGCAGTCTTGATCGCCGACCTTGGTGAAGAACGTGTGCTTCTCGAGCGGCTGGTCCGAGCCGGGGCGGGGCCACCAATAGGTCACCTGGTCGATCTTTCCTTCGGTGGCGGTCTGCATGATCACTTGCCCGAGCGGAAAGCCCTTCTTGCCCTTGATGTCCTGCAGATGTTCACCCTTCAAGTAGGGATGCGCCGTAAGAGTGCCGTCCGAAGTGTTGGCGCAGAACACATAAAGGTCCCGGTCCTTGAAGCCGCCCGTACCCTTGTTGAACATGTCGAGTGCTTTTGCCTTGTCCCCTTTTACCGCGGCAACGGCTCTCTCGAGCATGGCCCTGGCTTCTTCGGCGGTGCCAAATTGAGCTGCCGGGACCGGGGCAGCAGTGAAAAGAACCAGACCCGCGGCGTAACCCATGACGAATGCGAGACTGCGTAACATAACCCCCTCCATAGAGCCGGCAAACGGCTAAACGTGTGTCCGGTGTGGTGCGCAGGTAAGTGTCGCGGAGAACGGCTCGCGGTGAAATGGAGGCTTCTGCGAATTCGCCGGCCGTAGGAGTGCGAATTTCTCTAGGTAGTTCTGCGGATGCGCGCGCCCCGCGAAGCGGGCAAAAATGATGCTGCCTAGAGATCCGCTTGATGCTTGAGCGCGAACTTGGTGAGTGCGTGGCTCCCGTGTAGTTCCAGCTTGACCGCCATGTTGTTCCGATGGTGCTCCACCGTGCGCAGGCCCATGCCCAGGTGGCTGCCAATTTCGCGGCTGGTCAGCCCCTCGGCAATCAGCTTCAGGACACGCCGCTCGGTGGCTGTCAGATGCTCGAGCGCCGGCTTTTGCTCGGCAAGTTTCGTCGCCCGCCGGCCGCGCGCGATCAGGTACGACGAGAGTGTCGGGCTGACGTAGTCGTGCCCGCCCGCGACCGACCTGATGCAGGCGACGATCTCGGTCGTGGCGTTGTCCTTGAGGACGTAGCCCCGTACGCCCAGGTCGAGCGCCGCGTTGAGATAGTGCTCATCCTTGTGCATCGTCAGAAAGACCATGGCGACCGGAAGCCGTCGCTCGCGCACGGCACGCGCCACCTCAAAGCCGTCCTTGACGGGCATCGTGAGGTCGAGCACGGCCACCGTGACACCTCCGGCCTCCAGGTGTTCGAGCGCCTGGGCGCCGTCGGAGGCTTCGGCCACGACGGTAAGCTCTGGCTGAGCCTCGATGATTTGCCGCAATCCCTGCCGGAAGATCGGGTGATCGTCGGCAATCAGGATCCGAACCTCACTCCCCATGCGTCCGTCCTCGCTCGGATGCGCGGATGTCGATACTCACCGTCACCTTCGATCCGCGTCCAGGGCTCGATTCGATCACATGACTGCCGCCCAGCATTTGCACGCGTTCAGCCAGGCCGGCCAGGCCGAAGCCTCGCTGGAGGGGCTCGACGGCCGTTGGCGCATCGGGCGCGAAACCCTGGCCGTTGTCGAGAATCGTGATCTCGACGTGACGCTCGCGAGACTGCACGCGTACGTGGGCTTCGGTCGCCCGAGAATGCTTGACGACGTTGTTCAGGCCTTCCTGGATGATGCGGTAGATGGTGATCTCGTGGTCCGACGCGAACACGCCGTCGATGTCGTCAATCTCGCTGGTCAGTCTGATCGCGGAGCTCTCCGCGACTTTCTGGAGCGTCGCCCTGATGGTGGTTGTCAGTCCGAGCTGGTCCAGATGCGACGGGCGCAGGTTGAAGGCGATGGCGCGCACTTCTTCGAGTGCCTGCGCCGCGGTCGCACCGATCTCGGCAAGCTGATTCGCCGCCTGCTCGTGCGGCTGTGACTGAATGCCCAGCAAGGCACGGTTTCTGACCACGAGCAGGCTCTGACCGAGGCTATCGTGCAACTCTGCCGCGATCCGTTGACGCTCGCCTTCCTGCGATTCGATCAGCCTGCGCGAAAATGCCTGCTGCGCGGCCTGCGCCCGCTGGAGCTGAGCGACACGACGCCGCCAGAAGAACCAGACGAGCGCCGCGATCGTGGATTCCGCGACGGCAAGAAACCACCACGTCTGATAGAACGGCGGCGGGACGACGACGGCGAGGCTCTGCCCCGTCGTGTTCCAGGCGCCCTCGCCATTGTCCGCGATGACCGTGAACGTATAGTCGCCAGGCGGCAGATGGGAATAGTAGGCCGTTCGGCGTGCGCCGGCGTCCACCCAGTCCCGGTCGAGACCGGCCATCCGGTATCTGAACTTGATCTCCTGTGGCCGTCTCCAACTGAGTCCCGTGTACTGGATTTCCAGGTTCTGCTGGCCGGGCGCGATTCGGACCGGGCCGTCCACCGGCTTCGGTTCGCGATCGACCGCGACGCCCTCGATCACGACACGGGGAGGCTCGGAATCGCGTCGTCGGGGATCGACGACGACGACGCCATTCGTGGTGGGAAACCAGAGCGACCCGTCGCGCATCTTCCAGCCGGCGACACCGACCCCCACGCCTTCAGCGCTGAGCATCCCGTCGGCGACGCCATAGCCGAATGAGGTGACGGTCGCGCGGCGGCCGTCGGCGACCTCGTGCAGTTCTTTCAGGCTCGACCGCCAGATCCCTTTGTTGCAGTTCATCCACAGGTTCGCTTCGTCATCTTCGAGAATGCGAAAGATGGTGTCGTTGTAGAGGCCTTGGCGGGAAGAGATGTTGTCGAACTTCCCGTCCCGGAAACGGCTCAGGCCGCCGCCGTGCGTACCGATCCACAAGGCGCCGGAGGCGTCCTCGTAGAACGCCTTGACGTGATCGTTGGCCAGGCCGTCTCGCGTGGACCACGACGTGATCGTGCCGTGCGAGATCCGAGTCACGCCGCTCCTCAGCGTTCCGACCCAGACACTGCCTGCGCGATCCTCGAACAGCGTCAGCACGTCATCGTCTGCCAGGCCGTCCTTCTTGCTCAGGAGCTTCGTGTCGCCGTCGCGAACCTGCAGGAGTCCGACCCCCTCGATGCCCAGCCACCGCGCGCCCGATCGGTCCCAGAGGAACGCGGTCACCCGGTCCCACCTGACGGCCGCCACGTCGTGGCTCCTGACGAATCGCCCGTTCCTCCGGCTGACGAGGCCCGTTCTCGTGCGCACCCACATCCCGCCGGAACCGTCGTCGCCCATGCCGAGAATCCGGTTGTCGGGAAGTCCTTCCCTGATCGTGAACACGCGGAAAGCACCGTCCTTGAAGCGGCTCAAACCGCTTGACGAGGCGACCCAGACGCTGCCGTCCCCATCCTGGAAGATGTCGCCGACGGTGTCGCTCGCGAGCCCGTCACGGCGCGTGAAGACGGTGAAACGTGGCTCCATGAATCGAACCAGGCCGCGATCGGTGCCAATCCACATGTCCTTGTCGATGCCCCTGGCGATGACCGGGACTCGGGCCCCCGGCAGGCCGTCTGCCGGAGAGTAGTTTTCGAATCGACCGTCCGAGTGACGGAACAGCCCGCCGTTCGCGGTGCCGACCCACATCTGCCCGTCGTCGTGAGGGTGCAGCGATTCCACGGCGTCGTGAGCGAGCCCGTGGCGCGGACCAAGTCGAGTCACGCCGCGCGAGTCGATACGGTACAGCCCGCCACCCATCACCGCCACCCAGAGGGCCCCATCACGCGACCGGGCCATGGTGCGAATGTCGGCCCCAGTAAGATCCGCGTGAGCCTGGTAGGTGCTCACGTGGCCGGCAGCGATGCGGGCGATTCCCCGGTTGGTGCCCACCAGCAGCCCTTGGGGGCCGTCGTCGACAAACGCGCGGACGACGTTGCCCGGAAGGCCAGCGTCGGTCGTGTACGCGATGAATCGCCCCTCGCGAAGACTGATCACGCCGCCACCTTCAGTGCCGATCCAGAGCGTTCCGGCCTGGTCCTCGAAGAGATGGCCGATGTAATCGGTGGAGAGTCCGTCGCGCATCGTGTACCGGGTAAATTGCCCGTCGGAAAAGCGTGTGATGCCGCCGCCGAAAGTGGCAATCCAGAGATGTCCGGTACGATCTTCCAGCAGCGATGTCACGTGCGAATTGCCGATCGCGGTCGTATTGGTGGAGTTGAAGACGGTGAACCGGACACCGTCGAAGCGTGCCGCCCCTTCATAGGTTGCGAGCCACAGATGGCCGTCGCGAGCGGTGGTGATCGCCAGCACACTGTTCTGCGGCAGCCCGTCCTGTTCGTTCCACTGGAACTGCTGGTATCGGCCGAAGATGCTGTGTGGTGTCACCGTCTGCGCGTGAGCGGTGGCGCCTAGGACGAACACCAGGATCAGGACGAGCGGGATCACGCGAGGCATCATCTCAGGACTGAGTCACGGCCCCTACACCATCTGCCGCCGCATCAGCTCGCGAAACAGCCCGGGCTGGTCGAGCAGCTCGGCAGTGCGGCCCGACGAGCGCCTCGACGAGCGTCGTTACGAATCTCCCGGATGACGGCATGACGAAGTGCACGACCTTGTCGGTATCCGCAACAACCTTGACTGGCGTGTCCGCTCGAGCAATTCAGCCCCGGAGTTTGTCGACAGCAGCGGCTGTCGTCTCACAGATGTCCACGAACGCATCGACTCTGGCGATGTCGAACACCTGTCGGACCATCGGCGATGGCGCCGCCAGTAGCAGTGTGCCCTGCCCGCGGAGCTGCCGGGCTGCCAGGAGGAACACACGAAGCCCTGCGCTGCTGACATACGCCAAGTCTGTCAAGTCGAAGACGAGCCGTCGATATCCGGCATCCACCTGACGTCGCACCTCGCCCTCGAGGTCGCCGGCGCTGACGGCGTCGAGACGGCCTTTCACGCTGATGATCAGGACGCCGGCCTGCTCGGCGCTGCGAATTTCCACGCGAGACTCCTCTCAGCACCCGCGCTCACTCGCGCGGGTCGTCTACTCTTTTCGTCATGACAAAGATGTTGCGGTCGTTCTCTCGGCGATATTCGAGCGCGTCCATCAGCGTACGCACGATGTGGACGCCCAACCCTCCGATCGGGCGTTCGTCGACGCCGAGCCGCAAATCGGGCGCCGGGGCATCCAGCGGGTTGAATGCACGGCCGTCGTCTTCCACCCGTACGGAGACCACGTCGCCGTCGAGCGTCACGCCAACCATGATGTGGTGATCGCCGTCGTCGTCGTACGCATAAGAGATGATGTTCGTCACGACTTCATCGAGCGCCAGATTCAGGCTGAAGACAAACTCCGACGACAACCCGTGCGTTGTGCCAAACGCTTCGACGAGCCGCGCCGCCTTCTCGATTTCGGCCAGGCGGTTGGGGAACGTGACGGACAGCGCTTTGGGCATCAGCGTAGGACTGTAGAGCCCATGGGCTCGTTCACCTCATCCCGCCCGCGGTCTCGCACAACGAGCATCGTCTGGGCGTCGTGCTGGGGGGCGTTGCCGACGAATTGTCGCACGTCGGCCACCGTCGCGCTCGCGCTACCGGGTCGCGCGCCAGTTGCGTATCACGGCTGACTTCCGGTCCGCGGCTCTTCATTGATCCAGTGGCCGCCCCATCGATTGAAGAGGGTGGCCAGAAAGGCTTCCCACTCGGTGCGGGATCGGTACGGCGGAAAGGGAGTCGGGCGGACTGGTCTTCGAGAGTCCCACACGATGTCGAACTGGCCGTCGGACCGTATCCGGCCGATGCGCACGGTCTTCCAGGTGTGGTGGGTGACGGCATCGATGTAGACCACACCTTCGGGAGCCGCAAAACTCTGGTCCGCAAGCCTCTGGAGCACTGCCGGGGCGTCGGTCGCCCCCGCCTCGTGTACGGCGCGCGCCCACAGATGCACACTCAAATACGCGGCCTCCATCGGGTCGGATGCCGTGGTGGCGCCGGTTCGGCGGCGCAGCCCCTCGACGAACCGCCGGTTCTCCTCCGTGTCGACGGACTGAAAGTAGTTCCACGCCGCGTAGTCGCCCACGAAGTTCTTCACGCCCATTGCGGCAAGCTCGGTCTCGCCGATGCTGAACGACACCGTCGGAATCTGGGCTGCGGAAATGCCAGCCTGACGCAACGCCTGGAAGAAGGCGGCATTGCTGTCGCCGGTGATCGTATTGAGAATGACATCGGGCCGAGTGCGCACGATCTCGTTGACGATGGCGGTCATGTCGCGGGCGCCGAGCGGCGCATACACCTCGCCCACAACCTGGCCGCCGAGCGCGTTCGCGACGTGGCGAATGATGGCGTTGGCGGTGTGCGGAAACACAAAGTCGGACCCGACCAGTAACAAGCGCCGCCCCAGGTGATCGAGCGCCCACGTCACGGCAGGGATGATCTGCTGGTTCGGCGCCGCGCCCGTGTACACGATGAAGGGCGACTCCTCCAAACCCTCGTACCGCACCGGGTAGAAGAGGAGATGGCCATGCCGCTCGATCACGGGCTTCACCTGTTTGCGACCGGAGGAGGTCCAGCAGCCGAAGGTTGCCGCCACCTGATCGATGGTGATCAGCCGTTCGGCCTCCCGGGCAAAGGTGGCGGGATCCGATGCGCCATCGCGCACGACCGGCTCGATCGAGCGACCGAGGAGGCCACCGGCCGCGTTCAGTTCGTCAATCGCCATCAGCGTCGCTTCCACCACCGGGCGCGCGCTGATGGCCATGGTGCCGGAGAGCGAATGCAGCACGCCGACGCGGATGGGCCCTGCCTCGCCGCCACCGAGGCGTGTCAGCAGGCCGAGGGCCAAGACGGCGCCACCGACGACGGTGGCAATCGTCCAGCGCCGGCTGCGGCCGGCGCTCGGGACAATCGCTGGCTCCTCAGACATACGCTCGTCGCAAGAAGGCAGCCGCGGACTCGTCGAGCAGCTTGATGCTGGACCACATGCGACTGACTCCACCTCGACGGAAGGCGCGTGATTAGACCTTCATAGCTTCAACGTCTCGACAGCCTCGGTCGCGGTGGAATAGATCTTGACGAACCCTGTCATGCCGGCAATGTCGAGGATCTGCTTCACTTGCGGCTTGGGTCCGGCCAGTGCCAGTGATCCTTTGCCGCGGATCTCTCGCGCAGCGATCATGAACACACGCAGCCCGGCGCTGCTGATGTAGTCGAGGGCGGCGAGATCGAACGCGATCCGCGCATGTCCTGCCGCGAGCTGACGTCGGACCTCTCGTTCCAGCGTGTCTGAGGTCGTCGAGTCCAAACGCCCGCTCACGGCGATGACCAGGACGCCGCTGTCCTCCACGGTCCGAAACTCCACGCCACGCTCCTTTCTCCGCTGCCGGGTTCACACGCCCCGGGCCTCCACGGCCTGGAGGCGTCGCAGTAGCCGAATGATCCGCTCGAACAGGCTGGTGGACGTGAAGAGCGCCTGGTGCTCGTCAATGGATAGGGTCCGCTCACCGCTAACGAGCGACCGGCGGATACCGTCCATGATCTGACTGCGATCGGCGGTCAGATGGTGCAGCAGCTCGAGATTGCCGTCATCAGGACTCGCCATCGCGTCCACGGTCGCGAGCAGCACGGCGTGAAGCGCCTCGGCCGTGTTTCCGGTCAAGGCGCCCAGCGGACCCGACTGCCCCGCCCGGCCGATCGTCTCGGTCAGCTCGCACACGCCGTCGCTCAGCGATCGCAGGAGCTCTGTCCGCTCCGCAAGATACGAAAGCTCGAGCGACCGGGCCGGGTCATCGACTCGACTCGAGAGTTGACTCGTGACACGCTCGACGTCCTTCAACACAGCGACCGTGCCATTGTGCAGAGCACGGGCCCCGGGTCCCGGCTTTCCCAGCATTTCCTCACGGATGTCGTCCAGATACTCAGGAAGGCGCTGAACGATCGACAACTGTTCCTTCGCGATCGCCTCGATCGCTACCGAGGGATTGCCCACCTCGATATCCCTCAGGAAGCTGAGCCTCGGTGGCGTTTGCTCGGTCGTCGAAACCTGCAACACGGTTCGGAACCACGTGCGCGGCGTCCGCCAGGACATGGCAGCGCTACCTCGGAGATCTGGCGACAGCGAAGTCGCGCTCGTCGAAGTTGATTGCCGTCGCCTTCCGCAGCGCCGCGATCGCGAGCTGATAGTCGATGATCGCCCGCAGTTCCCGGACTCGCGCCTCCGCCAAGTCCCGCTGGTAACGCAACACTTCGAACGTGGTGGTGAAACCCACGTCGAAACGCTGCATCTCGCCGCTCACCTGTTCCTGCGACAATTCGCGCGCCTGTCTGGCAACTTCCAGCGCCCGGCGCTGCAGCAAGACGGTTTCGTAGGCGTTGGCCACTTCGACCATGATCGTCTGCTGCTGCGCCTTCACTTGAATCTCGA
Organism: uncultured Acidobacteriota bacterium; assembly: GCA_963802675.1. Classification (GTDB taxonomy): domain Bacteria; phylum Acidobacteriota; class Vicinamibacteria; order Vicinamibacterales; family UBA2999; genus JACCSI01. The sequence goes on along the minus strand of CAWDJL010000005.1, from coordinate 806,839 downwards.
GCTGACGGAGACCCACGTCGACCTGCGCCGCTTGTGACTCGGTCGCCCGGTTGAAGATCGGCATCTGCACGCCGACCGCCACACTCCACTGCGGGTACGAAGAGTTGAAGACCTGCTCCCAGGCTTTGCGGTAGCCGCCGAAGGCCGGGTGCGCCGGATCGGGTTCGTTGCCGACGGGCGTGAATCCGCCTTCCCTGTCGAAAATCGGCCGGAACACCTGGCCCGCCCGGCCGATGGAGGCAAAGCTGCCGGTGAGATCGACCCGCGGCTTCGTTTCCCAGTGCGCGAACTCGCGATCGACATGCCGCTGCTGGGTTTGCAGCGCAAGAGCGGCGAGCTCGGGCCGGCGCTCGAGTGCCACGTTCAGAGCTTCGACAAGCGTTGCGGGCGGATCGCGGATCTCGGGGCGATCGACAGGCACCAGGCGCTCGGTCCAGATTGGCGCTGTCGGATCGCCGGCGAGAAGACGCTTCAACCCGTTCTGCGCGGCAACGACCTGCACCTCCGCCTGCAGCATGTCCTGGTCACGCGCGGCCAGTTCGGCGTTCGCGGCAGTCAACGCCACCGGCGTCAGCAGCCCGGCCTGTACCTTCTGGCTGATCTGATCGCGCTGCTTGGCCGCAAGATCACGCGATTCTTCGCGAACCCTGTGTACCGCATCGGAGAAGACCGCGTTCCAGGTACTGCTCCTCGACGCGCAGCACAATCTCCGCAACCACCTGGCGGAACTCGCTCTCGGTGATTCGAGAGTCGAGGTTCAGAATGCTCAGCTGTCGCTTGGTCGGGTTGCTGAACAGCCCGCGGAGCAGCGGCTGCTCGAACCCGATTGTCAAATCCGAACTGAACAGCGGATTGACGAACGAAAACGCGTTGTTGGTGGAAGCCCGCGTCGTCGGAAGGTTGGCGGTGACCGACCCGCCGGTCGGAAGAAGCTGTGCGATCGTTGCCCCGAATGTCTGGGACGCCGCCGTTTCGGTCGCGATTCCCCCGGCTTGAAGAACCGAAGTGGTCGGCGTCGCTGACGACAATTTTGCCAGGCTGAAGCCGGCCAGCGGATTGTACGCGCCGCGTGCCTCCAGGACCCGGAGGTCGCCCAATTCCAGAAGGTACCGCTCGACGCGAAGATCCAGGTTGTCCCTGAGCGCACGCTGGATGGCGTCGCGCAGCGTCAGCTCGACTCGTGCGCCAAGTCCGACCGCGATGAGAGGTCCGGGTCTGGCCTTGGTCTGACCCGGCGGCGGAGACTGTCCGAGAACGACGCTGCCCATGACCGCGCAGGCGATGGCCGTCGCTAGGGCGAGGCGCACGCAGGAACCGTGTGAGCCGGCGCGTGTCCTGACGTTTGCTACACGCTGGGTGTCTCCCATGCCGAATCTCCTTCTTGGCTTGCAGCGAGCTGCGCGGTCATTTCCCGGCGGCGTCGTCCTTCTGGCCCCGCATCAGGATGTCGAGCAGGCGCTGTCTTCCGGTGATGAGATCGGCCTGCACTGACAGCCCAGGAAAGAGGTGGTAATCGGTCCCGCCGACGCTCAGCTTCTGATCGATCAGCTCGAGTTGAACGACGAACGCGGCGTTGCTGCCGACGGCGGGGACGAGCTTCGTGACGCGGGCGCGCGCGGTACCGAACTGCTGGTACGGAAACGCGTCCACTTTGACGCGCGCTTCGACGCCAGGCCGGACGAAACCGACGTCCTGGTTGGTGGCGCTCGCTTCGACGATCAATGGGACTCCCGTCGGCACAATCGTCGCAATCACCGCCCCGGCCGAGACGATCTCCCCCGGATTCCTGACCTTGAGCTCGGCGATCGTTCCGGCAACCGGCATCGTGACGGAGGCGAGCTCGAGCCGTCCCTCGCCGACTCTGAGTTGCCGATCCGCCTGTGCGACCTTCGATTCGAGTGCCCGCGACTGCATCAGGACGTTCTCGCGCTCCTGACGGAGGTTGGCAACCGCCTGGTTGTACTGCGCCTGGGCCTGGCGCGCCTTCGCGCGCGAGTCGCTCTCGAGCACGCGCAGCGACGTCTGCAGCTCGGTGAGCTTGAGCCGCGCGTTCGAAATGTCGACTTCGATCTGATCGACGCGCTGGCGTGCGTTGAGCAGCGACATTTCAGCCGCCCGGTAGCGTTCCTCGGCCGAGTTCAGCTCCACCACGCTCAGGAGCTTTTTGTCGGCGAGCTGGCGCACCGCGTCGCGCTCTTCACGTTTGGTGACGAGGCCCGCCTCCTCGCCAGCCAACGCCTGCTTGTTCCCGGCATGCGTCCGCTGAAACAGCGCGACGCGCTCCTGCGTCAACTCGTACTCGTTCTCGAGCTGGCGCCGGCGCTCCGGGACGAGCGCCTGCTCCTGAATGGCGGCATCGAGCTGGATCCTGGCCTGTTCGAGGCTGCTCAGATGCTGGTGCGTCGTCACAGCGAGCGCCGTCGCGCCGTCGTCGTTTGGCTCGTCGGGCCTGGCCAGCACGCGATCGAGACGTTCAACGGATGCCCGCAGGACGCGCAGCTGCTCCTGGTCGATCGCACGCTGGTTCCGTACCTCAGCGACGGTGAGGTTCGCTTCCGACGAATCGATCCGCACGACCAGTGCACCCGCCGGCAACGAGTCGCCGAGGCCGGCGTTGACGTCGAGCACGACGCCACCCTGCGCCGCCTGGAGGGGGTGTACGTTGCCTTGCGGGAGGATCTTTCCCTTGATTTCGACGATGGCCTGGGCGCGGCCAAAGTAGAGGATCAAAAGGGTGACGGCCAGCGCCAAAGCCACGAAGTACACGACCGCCCGCTCGAGCGGTGCCGGCATGCCGGCGATCAGCGTGGTCTCCTCACCAGCCCGGCGGTTCCGCTCGGCAAATGTCTCCAGGTCGTCGAACGCGCGCCTCGACGAGGTGTCAACCGCCTCGCTTTGCAGTCGATTCGCCATGGGAGGGCCACTCACGCGGCGTGCCGCGGTATATATACACGGTGCAGCGACGCTCCGAATCCACGTGCGGCGAATGCCGTCTCGAACGTCTGTTGCGGGGCGATCCTATCCGCGTTATGTACGATGGTCAATCGACACGATGAGAGACCGCGACGCTCTCACGTGTGCGATGAGCTCAACTGCCGCGCTGGAGGTTGCTGGAATTGGCTGGACACGATGAACGCCCGGTGGTGATGGAGCCGACCACAAGACTGCGCATCGCGATCGACGAGCTGCCTTCGCGAGAGCCACACCGCAGTGACGACGCGATCGACCTCGCCCTCGGACGGCTCGGCGCGTCCGAGGGATCGGCCTGTCAATTGGACTGCGACTGCCGGATTGGCCTGGTGTGCGCGGAAGGGATCTGCTCGGAAAAGGAGTGAGGTCAGACCTCAGGGGCAGGAGCGTCGGGGTCGATCACCGGAAAGTGCACGGTAGCTTCAGCGCGCAAGCGCGCCATCAGCAACTCGAACAGCATCAGACGGATTCCGGCCGACTCTTCCTCGAGCGTCGGGATCTGCCGAGCGGCAACGAGAAACAGGCCGAATCCTTTCTCGGTGCGGAGTGGTCCGATCGGCCGCCCGACCTCGGCAACGAATACGGCCTCCGCGATGTCCTCCGACATCTCGGCGCGTCGGAGCCGACCAACGTACCCACCCGCCCGCCGCGTCACCGCGTCTCGCGACGCTTGGGACGCGACCATCGGAAACGGCTCACCCGCATCGAGCCGCGCGAGGAGCGCCGCCGCTTCCGCCTCGCTCCCGGCGCGGATGCTGAAGAGCACGACGTATTCAAGCGCGTCGCGATGTGCACGATAGTAGTCCTCGACCTCGGCGTCCGAAATGGCGCTCGTGACCTTCTGACGGAGGAGGAACAGCTCGATCTGCTCCTCCACCGACTCTAGGGTCTGCCCGTGCGCGCGCACCCACTCCAGCGTCCGCTCGCGCTGCTCGAGCCCGCGCTCGTAACGCATCTCGTTGGCCGCTTTCTGCAGCTCGTCCGCGCTCACCGTCAGACCAAGCGACGCGGCATGGTGGCGGAGCAGCTCCTGCTCGACCAGCGATTCGACGAATCGCCGCCCCTGCGGATCGAACAGCGCATGCCGAACCGCTCGCTCCAGGCTGACGTCGCGGCCGTTCACGTGCAAGAACACGGGCACCGTCATCCTCGAAACATCCGCGGCCGCTGTCCTGGAAGGCGGACACGCGCCAATGAATCGAGGTGCGCCGCCATCGCCGCGACTGTGGGCTGCCGCTGGATCACATCGGGCGGGAGCGTCACGCCCGACGCGTCCTCGATGGCCTGCGTGATCGCGAGCGCGCTGAGGGATGTGCCGCCGAGATGCTCGAACCGCGCGTGGATGCTCAAGTCGCGCGGCTTCATGCCCAGCTCGCGCGCCCAGATCTCATGAACGCGCCGCTCGGTGTCATTTCTCGGCCCCACGGGCGCGTCGGGGCGGGCATGCTCGAGTGCGCGCGCCAGACGCCCGGCGGCTTCATCGAACTCGCCGCGATCGAATCGCTCGCGCAGCACATGCCGCTGCAGCTTGCCGCTCGTCGTCCGGGGAAAACGCGATGAGACCAACGGAATCATGGCATGCGGCCTGAGTCCGAACACCGACGCCAGGCGCTGCTCGACGGCGCGAAAGATCCCGACATCATTTTCGGGCTGGGATGAGGCGACAAACACGAGGAGCCGGTCTGATTCATCATCGCCATTCCGCCAGGCGCTGACGGCGACGCGTCGTCCCTCGGCCGTCTGCATCGCCGCCTGCTCGATGTCGTGTGCATACAGGTTCTCGCCGTTGACGAACAGCACCTCCTTGACGCGTCCGGTCACGAACAAAAGACCGTCGCGCATGAACCCGAGGTCGCCTGTACGCAGCCAGCCTTCGTGGAACGCGGCCGCCGTCGCCTCTTCATCATCGAAGTATCCGGCCATCACGTTGCCGCCGCGCACCTGCACATGTCCCAGCGTTTCGTCTCCGACGCTGCGATCGTCGTCATCGACGATCCGGACGGCGCAGTCCTGAACGGGCCTGCCGACCGAAACGACGGGGAGCGCATTCGAGTCGGTGCCTTCGACGTCGCGCACCCGTCCGCCCGTCCGAAGCGAGCGGCGATCGCAGCGTGCGAGGCGCGGCCGCGCGCCGAGATCCGAGAACGTCACCGCCAGGGTGGCCTCGGCCAGACCATAGACCGGGAACATGGCCGTCTCGCGAAGGCCCGCGGGCGCAAGCGCGGCGCCGAAGGCCTCCATGACACGCGCCGAGATGGGCTCCGCGCCGTTGAAGATCACCCGCACCGTTGATAGATCCCACGCGCTCGTGCCGTCGAGACGGGAGAGCACTAGCGATTGCCCGAAATTCGGAGAGACCGTAATCGTTGCGCGATGCGTGTGGAGCATGTCGAGCCAGAGCAGCGGCCGGCGGATGAACGCCGCCGTCTCGACCAGGACGAGGTCGTTCGGAACCGAGATCGAGCCGAGGAGCATGCCGATGAGCCCGAAGTCGTGATGGAGCGGCATCCAGCTGACGGCGGTATCGTCGGGCGTCGCCAGTACGCCCGTGCGGATCGCCGCGAGGTTGGTCATCACGTTACAGTGCGTCAGCACGACCCCCTTGGGTTCTCCGGTGCTGCCCGACGAGAACTGGATGAGCGCGGTATCGTCGGGGGTCGCGACACGGACCGGTGACGCGACCGAATCGGGCCGGCTCAGAGGCAGCACGACGGCGCGGGCGCGCACGTGCGGCGGGATGTGCGGATCGTCGGCCGCGGTGGCATCGAGGATCACTCGCGGGCTGCCAAGCCGGCGCGAGGCGTTTCTGAACCGATCGAGAACCGGGCTGGCCTTGTTCCAGGATGCGGGAATGACCAGCGGGACTGGCACGGCACCGGCAAAGAGACAGCTCCAGAACGCACGGACGAAGCTCTCGTTGCTCGAGGGCGCCACAACGATCGGTTCGCCGTGCTCGACGCCCTGCGCCGCGAGCCAGCCAGCCAGCGCGGCGGCGTCGGCGAGAAGATCCGAGTAGGTGACACAGGATTCTGCCCCGCGGGCGCGCACATATGCGATATGTTTCCGCGGCGCCCAGGCGGCCGCGCGCTGAAGTGACTGCTGCAGGGTCGCCGGTTCGCTCGTCATCCCCACGCGAGCACGCTCTTCGCACGCCACTTAACGACAGCCAAGCATCACCCTTGCGCCCAAATGCAACGGCTATGGTTATTGCAATAGCTCCACCATGCAGGGTTTTCCGGAGCACAGCAGTCACTGTCCACCCCGCACGCACCGTCGCGTCCGTTGCAGCCGCCGAACACGCGTGTCAACTCATCAGGGGTCAGCGGACGAGGCCGAAGCGGTAGTCGGTGAGAAACTGAAATCCGCAACATTACGCAACTCCAACTTGGCCTCGTTGACGTATCGATGCGAACGGCACGGCACGATCGGCCGAACACGCGTGTCAACTCATCTGGAGCCAGCCGACGCGGCCGAGGTCTGGTGGACACGACGATGGGACCACATCACCGTGGTTCAGATGTGCGTGACATCGATGCATTTGTCTTGAGTGCAAGCCCTACCGTCACAGCAATCGCCGGTGTACAAGCAGTCTGCGCCTTTGCCCACACATCCCCCGAACACGCGACTCAATTCATCGGCGCCAAGCCGCCGGGGCCGAGGCGGCAGCGGGTGGGACACTGAAATGCGTAACATGGCATGTTCTCCCAGGGTTGAGAGGTTCATCGGAACGCCCGGCACGTCGGATGAGGTCCGCCACATCATCCGCGCACGCTGGCGGCCTTAGCTCCGGCGCTACTGCTCACCAGCCGCCGGCCTTCGTGAAGAAGCAGCGGTCCTGATAACAGGTGGCGCCGCTCAGCGTGGGATCGGCTGGCGGACAACAGTCACAGTCAGCCGAACACTGACCACCTTCACCGGTACAGCCGCCGAACAGGCGCTGCAACTCATCTGCGGTCACGTGACGCGGCCGAAAGGGAAGTGCGGTAGAGAGGGAAATGCGTAGCATGATAGTTCGCGCAGAAGGGAAACGCCTATGACGATGCCGGGGGTTACTTCAGCCCCCGGCGATTGCGGCACCCACTACCCTGCCCAATGGTAGGAGCTGCATGTGCCACCTGCACAACCACAGTACGCTCATCCATCAGCGGGATCGCGTGGACAACAGTCACTATCCCTGATGCTCGGATAATATCGCTCGTGGCAGCCACCGGACAACCCGATTCAATTCATCAGCGTCAGCGGACGAGGCCAGTGCGGCAGAAATCCGTAACATGCCTCGTTCTCCCAGTCCGAAGCCGTTCAGCTAATCAGTATGGTGTGCCCTCTGCGCAACGGCCAGTTTCACAGTAGTGGTAGGTGCAGCAATCTTTGGTGGATTGGCAAGGCTGGCCGGATGTGTTGCAGCCGCCGAACACGCGCTGCAGTTCATCACGGGTCAGTTGGCGAGGCCGAGGCGGCAGTGGATGAGAAACTGAAATGCGTAACATGGCACGTCTCCTCGGAGATCACATGATCGTGCGGAGGCGGACCCGCCGTTCAACGTGACCGCACCCGTGCTACTTACAATGCTTCCCTCTTATGACTCCGCCTGGGCAATCGTCCAGACCGTCCGCAGAACAGCACTCGCACCAAGCGAATCCAGGGCAACATGGCAGTCGCCGTCACCACACCGTCAGGGTACCCACCCGTAACTGCAACGGTTGTCGTAACACTGATACGCGTTGAATGGAGGACTTGGGGGACAGCACTCAGAGTCTTTTGAGCACTCGCCGCCAGATCCGTTGCAGCCGCCGAACACTCGTGTCAAAGCATCGGAGCTCAGCGGACGAGGGCGAAGCGGTAGTGGGTGAGAAACTGAAATCCGCAACATCGCACGTTCTCACGGTTAAAGAAGCTTCATGTGATCGCATTGTCACGCTACGCAGGCTGCGATGAGGGGTGGCTCCAACCCGTCTCAGAACGGGGGCGGATAGGGTTCTCCGCACGTGGAGCTGATGCAGGGCGCGGTCCACGAACTTGGCGGCTGACAGCAATCACTGTCCTTTTGGCAGCTGCCACCAGCCCCGGAGCAGCCGCCGAACACTCGCTGCAGTTCGACCTGGGTCAGTGCACGAGGCCGAGGCGGCAGCGGGTGGGACAGCGATATGCGTGACATGCTCGTTCTCCTGGTTCAGAAAGGTCCGTGCGGCCGCAGTCGAGGATGGTGACTGACCGATCAACGCGCGCATTCTGGCACACGTCGTCCACCGGGTCCACAGCGATGAGTCCTCGTTCTGCACCTGAGCTGCAGCGCCGATGTACCAAAAATTGTTTGACACCGCTGCGGGTTAACTTTTCTGTCCGCTGAACGATGATCAGCACCGTCGTTGGAGGGCTGCCGAACACAGAGCTGCAAGGAGGATCGCATGCTTCGCATTTCATTTCCTGAACTGCCACATCGACCCCGTCGTCTCGACCCTGCTGAAGCAAGTCGGGTGTTCGGTGGCTGCGCCGACCAATGGGGCCCTTGCGTGAAAGACACAGATTGCTGTCCTCGAGCACCTGATCCGGGGTGGAACAGGTACGGTTGCACGACGGGCAGGTGTGAGAGCCGGATGTAGTTCCCGCGGACTGGAAGGAAGATCGTAGGCTTAGCAGCTCATTTCAGGAACTGCCACACTGCCATTTGAGGAGCTGCCACCCTGTTGTCTGGATCTGTTGGCGATTCGAGTATTCCGCAGCGACTGCAGCGACCAGTACGGCGCCTGCGTAACGGACAAGGAATGTTGTGCTCGTGATCCGCGGTGCAGGCGCGCCGTTTCGACGTTCCGCGGCTCACGAGTACGCCGATGAGGGTGAGACCAATACCACGTGGTCAGTATGGTGTGCCCTCTGCGCACCTCACGGTTAAGGAAGCTTCATGTGATCGCATTGTCACGCTACGCAGACTGCGATGAGGGGTGGCTCCAACCGGTCTCAGAACGGGGGCGGATAGGGTTCTCCGCACGTGGAGCTGATGCAGGGCGCGGTCCACGAACTTGGCGGCTGACAGCAATCACTGTCCTTTTGGCAGCCGCCACCTTGCCAAGAGCAGCCGCCGAACACTCGCTGCAGTTCGACCTGGGTCAGTGCACGAGGCCGAGGCGGCAGCGGGTGGGACAGCGATATGCGTAACATGCTCGTTCTCCCGATCCGAGACGTCCATCTGATCGCCACGGAAGACCGGAACGTGGTGCCGCTCTCGCTGCGGCGAGCCGCTGGCGCGCACATTCTATGGCCCGGTGCCCGACGCGTTCTAGATCTGTCACGCCCCGTTCTAGTCCGAGCTGGCTCTACCTTATGGTTGGCACGTGCAGAGCGCGAGTCGTTGAACAAGAATTGGTTTGACACTGCCGCCGACATTGGCAAGACTGGCCGCGCTGCTGTAGTAACACAAAACCACGGATCGGGCGCCTTCCAGGCAAGGACCGTCGGCTCGACTGCCCGCCCAGCGTCCGGACTCCTCGCAACGAAGGAGGACCCTCGATGGCTGCACTTGTGAAAATCAACGGCGAGAGCATCGGCGTTCCCGCGGCGGTTCGACTCTCGCTTCTCCAGAACGCCACTTTCCTCCGCGACACGATCCGGATCGTAGCGATTCGCCAGTACGCGGAGAAACGCAACATCCGCAACTCGGACGGCGAGCTGCAGCTGGCAGCCGACGAGCTGCGCTATAGCCGCGGCCTCGAGGCGGTCGAGACGGCCGAGCAGTGGTTGCGCGACAACCATCAGACGCCGCTCGCCATCCAGGAAGGCGTCGACGCGATGCTCCTGAACAACAAGGTTCGCAACGCCATCGGCGAAGAGGCGATGCAGGCCCATTACGCCGAGCACAAGCTCGAATACGAAGCGGCGGAGCTGTACAGCATCCGGGTCGACAGTGAGAGCAAGGCGAAGGAACTGCTGGCCCAACTGAACGACGAAGGCGCCAACTTCCACGTCCTGGCAATGGAGCACTCGCAGGACGAAAACACCCGGCACATGGGCGGCTACGTCGGGCGACTGACGCGCTCGGAAATGACGGGGGTCGTCGCCGCGTCCGTGTTCGCCCCGCGCCCTGCCGCCGTGATCGGGCCGGTGAAGACCGAACAGGGGTGGAACCTGTTCAACGTCACGAAGATTCACAAGCCGACCTACGACGAATCGAAGGACCGGGTCCGCATCACGCTCATGGATCAACTCGTCACCAAGCTGATCGCGGAAGCGAAAATTGAGTATCCCGTGTTCGAGGAGGAGGCCGTCGCCACGGCCTGAGTTCGCCGCCAATGGTTTCGGTTGTTGCCTCGGCCCTGGCCGGCGTGGTCTTCTCGTCACCAGCGGCGTGAAGACGCTGGACTCGGCGCCGTCCGTGCGGCGGGTCCAGCGTTGCTGAACCTACATCCTGCTCTCGCACCTGCCCTGTGTGCACCCATACTTGTTCCACCCCGGATCAGGTGCACGAGGACAGCAATCTCCATCCTTCATGCAAGCGCCCCATAGGTCGGCGCAACCGCCGAACACTCGCCCTGCTTCAGCAGGATCGAGACGACGGGGTCGATGTGGCAGTTCGGGAAATGAAATGCGAAGCATATGATGTTCCCTTCCGGTTGGTGCCCAACCGACTTAAGCGTTTCAGTGGGTCCTCGATTCATCAGGGTGCAGACGCCCAGTCTGCGCATATCTTGCGACCGGCGGTCGTCGAGCAGCACTTGCGGGTGTCACAGCAGTCGGCGTTTTTTTCGCAAGGCTCATGGCGCCCAGCGCAGCCGCCAAATATGCCGCTCAATTCGTCGCCGCGCAACGCCCTGGCGCGAAGCGGCAGTTCCGGCAGCGATATACAGAGAGGTCTCTCTTTCATTTACGTCCCGCCGCCCGTGTCACCGATTATTGATTTGACATGGGAGGCGAAGCCGCGCCATCGAGTCCAGATGCGCCGCCATCGCCGCGACCGTCGACTGCCGCTGAGATGCTCGAACCGATCGTGGATGCTCAACTCACCAGGCGTGAGGCCCAGCTCCCGCGCCCAGATCTACCCGCATAAGTAGTGGGTCGATCCTTTCGTCCCATACCTGACACAGGAACCCGAACAGCAGTCCAGATAACTGCTGCAAGAGTGTCCACTCTCCGCACAGCCCCCGAACACACGGCTCGATTCACCGGCGGTCAGAGAACGAGCACGAAGGGGCAGTGGGTGAAGCATTGAGATGCGTAACATATGACGTCCTCCCGCTTGAGACAGAGTGGTTTCGGACGCGCACATTCTAGTCGGATTGCCCGACGCGTCCATACTGTTCATTTATTGACACCTTCGTCGCGCTGGTTGACGACAAAGCCCACGGTTCGAGAGCTTTCAGGCAGGACCGTCTGATTGGCTGCCGGCGTCCGCATTGACGAGAGTTGACCAAGAATTTGTTTGACAGCGGTCGCTTGACGGATGGTTCTGGACGATGGTTCTTGACGGCCGATTCTTCAACGTGGCTCAAGAACTTCCGGAGAACCCCCGTCCAGAACCCTCGTCCAGAACCGTCGTCCAGAACCGTCGTCTAAAACCCTCGTCCAGAACCTTCGCAGATAACGCGGCCGTTCACGCTTAGAGCCACGGGCCCTCGTCAACCTCGAAACATGCGGGGCCGCTGTCCTGGGAGGCGGAGCCGCGCCAACGAGTCCAGATGCGCCGCTATCGCCGCGATCGTCGGCTGCCGCTGGAGGACATCGGCCGGGAGCGTCACGCCCGACGCGTCTTCGATGGCCTGCGTGATCGTGAGCGCGATCAGCGATGTGCCGCCGAGATGCTCGAACCAATCGTGGATGCTCAACTCACCAGGCTTGAGGCCCAGCTCCCGCGCCCAGATCGCGTGCACCAGCCGCTCAGTCTCGCTTCTCGGGCCCACCCGCGCCTCGAGGCGCGCGTCGGCGAGTGCGCGCGCCAACCGGCTCGCCGATTCATCGAACTCACCGCGATCGAATCGCTCACGGAGCACATGGCGCTGGAGCTTCCCGCTCGTCGTCCGGGGAAAATGCGAGGAGACCAGCGGCACCATCGCATGCGGCCTCAGACCGAACACCGACGCGAGCTGCTCCTCGACCGCGCGAAAAATTGGCAGATCCCTGTCAGGGTGAGATGAGGCGACGAAGACCAGGAGCCGGTCTGATTCATCGGCGCCGCTCCGCCAGGCGCAAACGGCGACGCGCCGACCCGCGGCGGCTGGCGCCCGCATCGCGGCCTCCTCGATGTCATGCGCGTACAGGTTCTCGCCGTTGATGAACAGCACGTCCTTGGCGCGACCGGTAATGAACAGGCGGCCTCCACGCATGAATCCAAGATCCCCGGTGCGCAGCCACCGCCCGTGGAACGCGTCGGCTGTGGCCTCGGGATCGCGGAAATAGCCGGCCATGACATTGCCGCCGCGCACGTGGATATGTCCAACCGTGCCCTCCTCGACGACGCGATCGTCGTCGTCGACGATCTGCACGGCGCAGTCCTCGACAGGGCTTCCGGCTGACACGACAGGCAATGCCGACGGCGCGTTGGCATCGATCTCGCGCACGCAATCGCCCGCTCCGAGCGATCGGCGATCGCAGCTGGCGATGTGCGGCGGCGCCCCGAGATCGGAGAAGGTCACGGCAAGGGTCGCTTCGGCCAGCCCGTAGACCGGGAACATCGCCGTCTCGCGAAGGCCCACCGGCGCAAGCGCGGCGCAGAAGGCTTGCATGAGGCGCGCCGAAATTGGCTCAGCGCCGTTGGCGATGAGACGCAGGGCCGACAGATCCCAGGTGCTCGTCCCGTCGAGACGCGAGAGCACCAGGGATTGGCCGAAATTCGGACACGCCGTCCAGGTCCCGCGACGTCGGTGCAGCACGTCGAGCCAGAGCAGCGGCCGGCGGAGGAAGGCTGCCGTCTCGATCAGGACGAGGTCGTTCGGACACGAGACCGAACAGAGGAACAGGCCGATCAGCCCGAGGTCGTGATAGAGCGGCATCCAGCTGACGGCGATATCGTCCGGTGTCAACCTGATGCCTGCCCGGATTGCCGCGAGGTTCGTCATCACGTTGCGGTGCGTCAGCACGACGCCCTTGGGTTCGCCGGTGCTGCCCGACGAAAACTGGATGAGCGCCGGATCGTCCGGGGCGGCGTCGAGTACAGGTGAAGGCAGCGAATCGGGCCGGCTTGGAGGCAGCACGATGGCGCGGTCACGCACGGGCGGCGGCAGGTGGGGGTCGTCGATCACGGGTGCATCGAGGATCACGCGCGGGCCGCCAAGCCGCCACGACGTGTTTCGGAAGCGATCGAGAACGGGACTCGCCTTCTTCCAGGATGCCGGAACGACGAGAGGGACCGGCACCGCACCGGCGAAGAGACAGCTCCAGAATGCGCGGACGAAGCTCTCGTTGCTCGAGGACGCCAGAACAATCGGTTCGCCGTGCCTGACGCCCTGCGCTGCAAGCCAGCCACCCAGCGCGCCGGCCTCCGCAAGAAGACCCGCGTAGCTGATACAGGAATCCGCGCCGTCGCCTCGCACGTAGGTGACATGCTTCTGCGGGGCCCATGCGGCCGCGCGTTGGAGTGCCTGAAGGAGGGTCGGCGGTTCGGTGGTCATCTAGGCGCGAGGATACCTCTGCGCACAGGCACACAGACATTTTGCGTTGAAGTTCAGCTGACAAGGCGGCGCGAGTTCCAACTGATCACCTTGGCTGGCTCACTGGGCGCGTTCACGCGGCAGTCTTCCGTCGACTCACGGCCTGAAGGCGGCCCGGACGCTCAACGTCAACCGAACCGTACTACGCACAAGTGAAATTCTGCTCTTCTCGGTTGACGGCAGTACAGACACTAGAATGGCATTCGCAGTCATATGCGCACGCCGCGCCTTTCGGCAGGTCCTCGTTGCAGCCGCCGAACACGGCGCTCAATTCGTCGCGGGTCAGCGGACGAGCCCGAGGCGGCAGCGGGTGGAACAGTGAGATGCGTAACATGGGGGTCCTCCGGGTTCACGAGGTTGATCTGGTCGCTCGGCCTGCCGGACTTAGTGGCCTTCCAGATCGCGCGGCAGTTACTGCCGGCGCGCGGCTAGCAGCCCGTGGTGAAAGGCCCGGCGAGCATCGAGACCGGCGAGGCGCCCCGACCGGGGCCCCCGCCGCGCGTAGTTTGCGCGGTGGGGTGGGGATGGCAAGGCGCGACGACTGAGAATATCCAGCCATATTTGAAGGAGAAGCAACGCAGCCAGCGGGGATGCATCGCCGGTCGAATGCCGGCGGGCCTTTCACCACGGGCTGCTAGACCGCCCGGACGCTCAACGTCACCGAACCGCGTACTAAGCACACACATGAAACCACCCCCCGTCCTGCCTTTGGATGGGTTTCGAACAACTACTGGAATGGCATTCGCAGTCAGATTGGCACATCGCGCCAGCCGCCAAGCCCTCGTTGCAGCCGCCGAACACGGCGCTCACTTCGTCACGGGTCAGCGAACGAGGTCGAGGTGGGAGTGAGTGCGACAGTGAGATTCGTAACATGCTCGTTCTCCTGGATTACAAAAGTTGACGGGCCCACACATCATCCCGCCCGAGTGTACGTCCGCGAACGTCGAAGGCCGTTACCGACAACACTTTATCGTTTCCCAACGCACTTCACCGGGAAACAGCATCGAAAAACGACGCCACATTGACGCAGCAGTCGGCCGTCGACTCACCGCGTGACGCCGGCCTGGCCGGTCAACGGTCAACCGAACCGTACTGCTACGCACAATAGCTGATGGCGAATCCGTGTTCGTCGCTGCCACGGTGAACACACGAAGTAGAATGGCATTGGCAGTCACACTCGCACCTCGCGTCAGCCGGCCTGTCCTCGTTGCAGCCGCCGAACACGGCGCTCACTTCGTCACGGGTCAGCGAACGAGGTCGAGGTGGCAGCGAGTGCGACAGTGAGATCCGTAACATAGTCGTTCTCCCCAACGACGCCACATTGACGCGGCGGTCGGCCTTTGAGTCACGGCCTGAAGGCGGCCCCGACGCTCAATGTCAACCAAACCGTACTACGCGCACACACAGGGGGTCTCGTGTCCCTGTTGGTCGACGCCACACGAACATTTACTCGAATGGCATTGGCAGGGACACTGGCACTCCGCGCCAGCCGGTCGGTCCTCGTTGCAGCCGCCGAACACGGCGCTCAATTCGTCACGGGACAGCGGACGAGGTCGAGGTGGGAGTGAGTGCGATAGTGAGATTCGTACCATGCTCGTTCTCCTGCGTTACACAAGTTGATCGGCCCACACATCATCACTGGGAAACAGCATCGAAAAAGACGCCACATTGACGCGGCAGTCAGCCTTTGACTCACGGCCTGAAGGCGGCCCCGACGCTCAGCGTCAACCGAACCGTACTACGCGCACGCACAGGGGGTCGCGTATCCCTGTTGGTCGACGCCACACAAACATTGACTCGAATGGCATTGGCAGTGACACTGGCACTCCGCGCCAGCCGGTCGGTCCTCGTTGCAGCCGCCGAACACGGCGCTCAATTCGTCACGGGACAGCGGACGAGGTCGAGGTGGGAGTGAGTGCGATAGTGAGATTCGTAACATGCTCGTTCTCCTGCGTTACACAAGTTGATCGGCCCACACATCATCACCGGGAAACAGCATCGAAAAAGACGCCACATTGACGCGGCAGTCAGCCTTTGACTCACGGCCTGAAGGCGGCCCCGACGCTCAGCGTCAACCGAACCGTACTACTTACACCAGTAGGTGTCTCTCCCGTATGCGTCGGTCTTGATCCCACATTGACTCGAATGGCATTCGCAGTCACACCCGCACGCCGCGCCAGCCGGCTTATTCTCGTTGCAGCCGCCGAACACGGCGCTCAATTCGTCACGGGCCAGCGGACGAGGTCGAGGTGGGAGTGAGTGGGACAGTGAGATGCGTACCATGCTCGTTCTCCGGGTTCAGCAAACGTTCATCAGATCGGCCGGATCGGCGCCACATTTTACGGTTCACTCTCCCAAACGTCCAGGCTCGTGACGCCCCTTTCTGCTCTCGAGCTGGCTCGACGTTATGCTGGCGTCCACATTGGCGAGACGTCGACCAAGAATTTTGTTTGACAGCAACGCCCACCTTCGTAAGGATCCACCCCACTGCCTTAACACACAACCACGGATCGGGCGCCTTCCAGGCAAGGACCGTCAGTTCGTCGGGGGCTGCTCTCGCGTTCGTCGGCTCGTCTGGCGGCCCACGTCCTGATCGTCGGCAACAGGAGGACTCGATGACGGCATTTCTGAAAGTCAACGGCGAAACCATCGACGTCGCCGCCGCGGTTCGACTCTCGATTCTGCACAATGGCACCTTCCTTCGCGACACCATTCGCACCGCCGTGATTCGGCAGTACGCAGCAAAACAGAACATCCGCAGTTCCGACGCCGAACTCCAGCTGGCCGCCGACGAGCTGCGCTACAGCCGCAACCTGGAGACTGCCGACGCGGCCGAGCAGTGGATGCGCGACAACCATCAAACACCGGTCGCCATCCAGGAGGGCATCGACGCGATGCTCCTGAACAACAAGGCCCGCAACGCCATCGCCGAGGAGCAGTTGCAGGCGTATTATGCCGACCACAAGCTGGATTACGAGGCGGCGGAGCTGTACAGCATTCGCGTCGACAGCGAGAGCAAGGCGAAGGAACTGCTAGCGCAGCTGAACGACGAGGGCGCCGACTTCCATGCGCTGGCGAGAGCGCATTCGCAGGACGACAACAGCCGGCACACGGGCGGCTACGTCGGGCGGCTGACGCGCTCGGAAATGACGGGGGTCGTCGCCGCCGCCGTGTTCGCGCCGCGCCCCGCCGCCGTGATCGGGCCGGTGAAGACCGAACAGGGGTGGAATCTCTTCAAGGTCACCAAGGTTCACAAGCCGACCTACGACGAAGCGAAGGACAAGGTGCGCGTCGCGCTCATGGACCAACTCGTCACCAAGCTGATCGCGGAAGCGAAAATCGAGTATCCCGTGTTCAAGGAGGAGGCCGTCGCCACGGCCTGACCTCGCCGACGATGGTTTCGGCTGTCGCCTCGGGCCTGGTCGGCGTGGTCTTTCTCGTTACCGGCGGCTTGAAGGCGCTCGATGCCGCGCGGTTCCTGCGGGAGGTCCGCCGTTTCCGGCTGCTCCCCCCGAGCTGGGAGCGGCCGGCGACGGTCTTGGTCGCCGTGAGCGAGTGCGCGCTTGCCGCCGCGCTCCTCACGCAGATGTCCGTCTGGCTGTACCCGCTGACAGCCGCCGTCCTCGTCGTTTTCCTCGTGCTGACGGCGTGGGGCGTACGGAGCGGACGGATCGAAGACTGCGGGTGCTACGGCGGGCAGCTGATGGTGACTCCCGGGCAGAGCATGGCGCTCGACGCGCTCTATCTCGCGCTGGTCGCGGTGGCGTGGCTGTTCGCTCCCGCGGCTGCAACGCCTGCTCCTTGGAAAGTCGCCGCCGTTACCGTCGTCGCCCTGGCGGCTCTGGTGGTCTCGACGCTCTCCCTGCGGGCGCCGCTCGTGGATCTCGCGCTGCTGCGCGTCGGCCGGACGTGGCGGCGACGCTGGTTGAGACACTACGAACGCGACGTGACTCGCGGCTCTCATTTCGTCGTGTTCCTGAGCCGCGACTGCCCGTACTGTAAGCGTTGGGTCCCGCTTCTCAACGTGATCGAGGTGCAGCCGGAGCTGCCGTCGGTCGTCGCCGTGATGTCGCTCCAGGGCGACGAGCTGCGGGCGTTTCTCGACGAGCACCTGATCAAGTTTCCCGTCACCCACATGCCGCAGGCGCTCGTCTCGCTCATGGCCAACGCATACCCGACCGCTGCGCTCATCGAGAACGGCCGCGTAAGCCGGAAGTGGGTGGGCGAGATGCCGCAGGAGTATGTGGACCGCATCCGCGAGTTCTTCGAAGCCATATCCCCGATCTCGGCGCACCCGCGAGGCGGCTTCGCCGGTTGATCGGGCTCGTCACCATCCATCGACAGGGCAGGCATGGAGATCGCGGATCTCGAGGACGTCGTCAACGCGCAGGAGACGTTCCGCACGCTGCCGGCCAGCGAGCTGGCGCGGCTGGTGCCGCACTTCTCGCTGCACGTGTTTCGTCTCGGCGACGTCGTGCTCCAGGCGGCCAATCCAGACCGCGCGCTGTACGTTGTGTATTCCGGCCGCGCGCGGCTGGTCGAGGAAAGGCCTGATGCCGAACCGGTGACGCTCGCCGTGCTCGCCAGGGGCGAGACCTTTGGCGAACACACGTTGCAACGCGCGTCCCGCCCCTATTCGGTCCGCGCGGCGAGCGATCTGGTCGTGCTGAGGCTCGATGAGCGCCCCGTTGCGAAGCTCGCGGCGGCCTATCCCGCGTTCCAGGCCGCGCTCGAACAGCGCGTGCAGCTCGGTCTCGAGCTCGCATTCCTCTCGCGGCTCAGCATCTTCGCGAACCTGAAACTTCCGGCCCTTCGCCGGCTCGCGTCGGAGCTGCAGCGTCTGGCGTTGAAGCCCAATGACGTCCTCTTCGTCGAGGACGACCCGGATGACACCGCCTACATCGTCCGCGAGGGGACCCTCCGTCTGATGAAGAACATCGACGGCCGCCAGCGGCAGGCGGGCATCGCCAGCGCGGGAGAGCTCATCGGCGAGATGGGGCTGCTCTGCGGCCTCTCGCGACTCGTCACCGCCGTGGCCGCGACGCCGGTCGTCGTCCTGCCGGTCCCGAAAGCGCTCTTCGACGAAATCGTGCCGGCCGACGATCGGCGCGAGGCTTTGCGTGAAGTCACCAACCGGCTGCTCCAGCTCCAGGTCGTGGCGGCGGGCGTCGAGGCCGGCGGCGCCGCCGCGCGCGTGACCTTCGACGTGCAGTGGGCCCGGGCAGACCGCGGGTGGGCACTGCGCGCGTATCCCCTGGTCTCGGCCGACGCGCCGGCGCTCTCGGGGCTCGCCTGTCTGGCGATGGTCGACGCCTTTCACCGGAAGAGCGGCGTTCCGCAGGCGGACATCGATCGTCAACTGGCCGCGGGCAACACCGACACCATGGATTCGCTGACCCGCGCCGCCGAGGAGCTCGGCTACGTGACGCGCCAGACGCGGCTTGCGCCCGCGCAGTTGGGCGAGCTGCCATTGCCGGCCGTGATCGAGATTGAACCGGGCAAGTTCGCAGTGGTCTTCGCGGTCAATGTCTCGCGGGTCGTGGTTGCGAGCCCGCGCGACGGTCTGCAGCGCATTGTCCGGGCAGACTTCGATCGCTCCTGGGATGGGCGGGCGCTGATCCTGACACATTTGCCGGCGCCAGATTTCTCCTCGTCACGTGCGAGCTCCATCTTCCGCCAGTTCCTGCCGTTTGCGCGGCCGCACGTGAGCGTGCTCGTCACGATCGCGGGCTTGTCGCTCGCCACGCAGGTCCTCGGCCTCGCCCTCCCGCTCTTCAACCAGGTGCTCATCGACCGCGTGTTCGTCACGTTCGATCGAGGACTGCTTCGCCTGCTGCTGCTGGGAATTCTGATCGTCACGGTATTCCAGCTCGCCGGGGGGGCGCTGCGGGAGTACGTGACCGCGCACGTAATGCGGCGGGTGAGCTGCGCCCTGCAGCTCAGGTTCTTCGACCATCTTCTTGCGCTGCCTGTGCGCACGCTCGTTGCCTGGCGCGTGGGCGACTTTCTCGTCCGCCTGCACGAAAACGAGAATCTCCTGCGCCTCGTGTCGGAAAGCGGCTTTCAAGTGATTCTGAGCAGCTTGATGATCGGCGTGAACATCGTCCTGCTGTTCACGATGAGCGCGCAGATGGCGCCCATCGCGCTCGTCTTCGTTGCGGCCTACGGCGTACTGATGTTCGTGTCGTCGCCCCGCCTGCGCGCGGCGGCGAGCGCGGCGTTCGACGCGCGCTCGCAAGCGCAGTCGCATTTCATCGAGTCGATCTCCGGCATCCAGACGATCAAGTCGCTCGCGACCGAGCGCCACGCTTATCGGACGGGATTCGGGCTCATCGACCGGTTGAAGACGCGCGAGTTCGCGGCCGCGAACCTGGCGTTCCACGTCGGGCAGATCGCGGCGCTGCTCAACCAGCTCGCGATCATCGTCGTGCTCGGCTGGGGCGCGTCGCTGGCTCTCGAAGGTCAGATCACGATCGGCGAGCTCGTCGCGTTCAACGCGCTGCTCGGCGCCACGCTCGCTCCGCTGACCGCGCTCGTCAACGTCTGGGACGACCTGAAGGAAGTGCGTCTCAGCTTCGAGCGCACCGCCGACGTGCTGCGGCTCGAGCGCGAGCGCAGTCCCCGGAATACCGGCTTCGTCATCCGCGGCGACGTCACGCTCGAGAACGTGACGTTCCGCTACAACGACCAGAGCGAGGCCGTGCTCCGCGATGTGAACCTCTCGGTGAGGGCAGGTCAGAAAGTCGCGATCGTCGGCAGAAGCGGTTCCGGCAAGACGACGTTGACCGGGCTGCTGCTCAACCTGTACCTGCCGACGGACGGACGGGTGCTGCTCGATGAAGTGGACATGGCGGGCATCCACAAGCCATCGCTGCGGCGCCAGATCGGGTACGTGGAGCAGCAGCCGCAGTTGTTCAACGGCACGATTCGGGAGAACATCGCCAAGGCCGATCCGACGGCAGGATTCGAAACGGTCGTCGCCGCGGCAACCATGGCTGGCGCGCACGAGTTCATCCAGCAGATGCCGCTCGCCTACGAGACGCAGATTGGCGAGCGCGGCATGACGCTCAGCGGCGGCCAGCAGCAGCGTCTGATCATCGCACGCGCGCTCCTGTCCAACCCGCGCATGCTCGTCCTCGACGAGGCCACCTCCGCGCTCGACACCGAGTCGGAGCAGATCATCCAGCGGAATCTCGATTCGATCATGGCGGGAAAGACGAGCTTCGTCATCGCGCACCGATTGAGCACCGTCCGCAACGCCGACAAGATCGTCGTCCTCGACGAGGGCCGCGTCGTCGAGGAGGGAACGCATGTGCAACTGATGGCGCAGCGCGGTCTGTACCATTACCTGGCGACCAGCGCCAGTTGAACGCGGCGAGGAGGACCAGTTCTGCCCAACGACGAGCAGCGCGCGGCCGCGACGATGATCGCGCACACGGCGCCGAACGCTGCCGACCTGCTCCGCGGCGTACCGGCGTTTTCCGGTCTGGCCCCGAGTGTGCGCGAGGAGCTCGCCGCGCGGTGCGAGTTGCGCACGTTCCGGGCTGGAGCGGCTCTGCTGCCCCAGGGGGGCGGATGGGCGGGTGTCGGCGTGATGCTCGCGGGCGAGGCCCGGCTGCTCGACGAGCGCGCCGGCTCCGTTGAGATCGACCGGCTGGCCGCCGGCGCCGTCTTCGGGGCCGAGTCGCTCTTGTCCGGGCTGCCGTATGGATACCAGGCGTACGCGACGAGCGGCTGCACCGTGCTGCTCCTGTCGAAAGCCGCGTTCGACGACTGGCTTTCCACGCGGCCGGCCCTGCTGCGCGAGCTGCGCCAGTCGGCCGCGAACCATGAGCGGCGCACGTTCCTGGAAGGCTCGTTCCTCGCGCACGTGCTCGAGGCACCTGCGATCGAAGCGGCCGCCGCAGCCGTGAGCGACGTCACGCTGGCACCGGGCGAACACCTGGTCACCGAGGGACGAGCGCCGGCCGGCGTCTACGTGGTCCGCGCCGGACGGCTGCGCGTCTCACGCGGCGCCGAGCTCATGGGCCTGGTCGAGACCGGCGATCTCGTGGAAGAGACCGGCGTCGTGCCCGCCCTCGGCCGCCGGGCCAGCTTCATTGCCGAGACCGAGTGCCGAATTTACGCGATTGCGGCGGACGTCTTCCGAAGGCTCGTCGCCGCGCAGAAGGCCGGCCCGCGCCTCGATGCGGTGATTGCCGAACGGCGCGAGAAGGATCACGGTGCCGAGGCTGAACGAGGCAATCCTGAAGAAGCAGAAGCCGTTCTCCAATGGACGCTGCCGGAGCTCCGGACGCCGGCACAAGGTTTCCGCTGGCGCGCGCGCCGTCCGGCGGTGCGGCAGCAGAGCATGATGGACTGCGGCGCCGCTTGTCTCGCGACGCTGTGCCGCTATTACGGCAAGCGCATCAGCCTCAATCGTCTTCGCGATCTCACGCGCGTCGGCACGACCGGCGCCTCGCTGCTCCACATCATGCTGGCGTCGCGTCAGCTCGGATTCGAGGCGCAGCCGATCCTCTCGACGCTCGACCATCTGCGCGGCAATCACCTGCCCGCGTTGGTCAACTGGAAGGGCTTTCACTGGATCGTCGTCTACGCCATTGAGGGCAAGCGGGTAATCGTCGCGGATCCCGCCCGCGGACTGGTCAAGCTGCCGATCGAGGAGTTCATGCGGGGCTGGACGCGCTATACGCTGTTCGTGCGCCCGACCCCGCGCTTCGGCGAGCTCGAAGAGTCGCCGCCGACGCTCGCTCAGTTCGCGCCGTACCTCGCGCCGCACCGCCGCGCCATCCTGGAAATCGGTGCCGCATCGCTCACCATTCAGGTGCTCGCGCTGCTGCTGCCGATGTTCTCGAAGTTCGTGATCGACGAGGTGATCGTGCCGCAGCGAGAGCGTTGGCTCTGGGCCGCGCTCGGCGGCATTCTCGCCGCCATGCTGCTGCAGTGGGTGGTCGCGTGGGCGCGCCAGCGGCTGCTGATGTTCGTCTCGTACCGTGTGAACCTGCGGTTGCTGGCCGACTTCTACCGCCACGTCCTGCGGCTGCCGCTGCCGTTCTTCGAGCGGCGCCGCGTCGGCGACGTCGTCAGCCGGCTCGAAGAAAACACAAAGATCACCACGTTCTTCACGACGACGGGGGTGGAGTTCTTCATCGACTCGGCGACCGCGCTCCTCTACTTCGGGTTGATGTGGTACTACAACCCGCGGCTCACCGCCGTCGCCGGAGTTTTCTTCGTGCTGCATTTCGTGAACGTCCGGGCGATCACGCCGCGGCTGCAGCAGGGCTTCCGCGAGGCGTTCGAACGCGGCGCCGAGCTCTCGAGCCACACCATTGAATCGCTCACCGGCCTGCGCACCATCCGAACGCTCGGTGTCGAACACTACGTCCGCGCGACGTGGGAGAATCTGTTCGCCCGGGCCACGAACGCGTACTTCCGCACGCTCGTGTACGGCATCGCGGCGGGCGTCGCCAGCCAGATTGTGAACGCGGCCGGCACGGTCGCTGTGCTGTTCTACGGCGCGACGCTCGTCCTCCAGGGACAACTGACGATTGGCGGCCTGGTGGCGTTCACGCTGCTCGTCCAGGGCATCCTGCAGCCGATCACCAAGCTGGTCGGCGCCTGGGATCAGTTGCAGGAGACGCTGAACGCGGTCGAACGGCTGAACGACGTCTACGAGACCGCGGCGGAGGCGCCCGACGAGCCCGGCGAGGCGCTCGCGGTGCTGGGACCGCTCGCCGGCCACGTCCGCTTCGAGGACGTGACCTTCCGCTATGACGCGGAGGGGAACAACGTTCTGCAGAACATCGATCTCGAGATTCTGCCCGGACAGCGCGTCGCGTTCGTCGGCCGCAGCGGATCGGGCAAGTCGACGCTCGTCAAGCTCCTGCTCGGCTTCTATCGCCCGACGACCGGGCGTATTCTCGTGGACGGCTTCGACCTGTCGCGCGTGTGGTTGCCGTCGCTGCGGCAGCAGATTGGCGTCGTGCCGCAGAGCTCGTTTCTGTTTCACGGCACCGTTCGCGACAACATCGCCCAGGCCCGGCCCGACGCCTCACCGGCCGACGTACAGTGGGCGGCGACCATGGCGTACGCCCACGAGTTCATCAGCCGTCTGCCGCAGGGGTATCAGACACACGTCGTCGAGCAGGGAGCCAATCTGAGCGGCGGGCAGCGGCAGCGCATCGCCATCGCGCGCGCCGTTCTTCAGCAGCCCCGCATGGTCATGCTCGACGAAGCAACATCCGCCCTCGACAACGAGTCGGAGCGGCGATTTACCCAGAACTTCGATGCCGCGTTCCCCGGGCGAACCGTCCTGATGATTGCGCACCGGTTGTCGACGGTGCGGCACGCCGACGTCATCGTCGTGCTCGACCGCGGGACAATCATCGAGCAAGGGACACATGACGAGCTCATCGCAAAGAAGGGGCTCTACTACTTCATCAGCACGCAGCAGTTGAACCTGTGAGATGGGCGCCTGCTAGTACCTGCAGCACTGAATGTACTGCCTCGCCATCCAGCTTGTGTCGACCGTTGAGGAAGTTGAGCTCGATTAAAAACGACAGGCCGACGAGATCGCCGCCGACGCGTCTGACCAACCCCGACGCCGCCCGTGCCGTGCCGCCTGTTGCGAGGACGTCGTCTACGATCAGCACGCGCTGACCCGGGCGAAACGCGTCCTCGTGAATCTCGAGGCCGTCAACGCCGTACTCGAGCGCGTACTCCTCGCGTTGGGTTTTCGACGGGAGCTTGCCCGGCTTGCGAATCGGGACGAAGCCGGCATTCAAGCGGCTGGCGACCGCAGCGCCCAGGATGAAGCCCCGGCTCTCGATGCCGACCACCTGGTCGACGCGTTGACCTGCATACGGGGATGCCAGCGCTCCCACCATTTCACGAAATCCGTCGGCGTCGTTGAGGAGCGTCGTGATGTCGTAGAACAGAATCCCCGGCTTCGGGAAATCGGGAACGTGCCGAATCTTGGCTTTCAGATGTTCCATGTCGGTCAGCCGTCAGTCGACTGCAAATCCTAGGTACCGTCCGGTTGGTGCGAGGCTGTCGACCTCGACGTCTTGCACGCGTGCGTGGGATGGCCCACGTCTCAACGCCGCCTCGAGTCGAGTCAGCGACTCGTCATCGCCCTCGGCGACGACTTCCACGCGGCCGTCGGCGAGATTGCGTACGATGCCCGTCAACCCTTCCCGCCGTGCGATGTCCTGGGTAAAGAAACGGAACCCGACGCCCTGCACCCGGCCGCTCACCACAAACCGGCGAGCTCCTCGCATCTCAGGCATTGTAGCCGAAGGGGTAAGATGAGCCGTGCATCCTGACCTGGAAGAAGCGCTGGCCTTCCACGAGGCGGTTCTCGCGGAAGGCTCCAAGGCTCTCGTCGGTTACGACCGTCCGAAACAGCTCGCCAACGTCGTCCTGCTCTCGGAAATCCCGACGACCTATGACAAGAAGGAGCAACGCCAGGTCAGCTCCGGCAATCTCTTGCTGCGCGGTGTGCCGGGAGTCGGCAAAACGTTTTTCGGCGTGATCCTGGCGGCCATCAGCAACGCGAAGTTTGCGCGCCTGCAGGGCCGCGCCGACCTGCAGCCAACCGAGGTCGTGGGCTTCCAGATGATCAATCCCGCCACCGGGGAGCTGGTCACTGAGTTCGGCCCACTCGCCGAGGCGGAGATTATTCTGCTCGATGAGATCAACCGCATTCCGCTCAAGTCTCAGAGCGCGTTTCTGGAGGGTCTTCAGGATCGAACCGTGACGGTCGGCAAGACAACATTCGAGCTGCCCGCCTTCAGCTTCGCGATTGCGACCATGAATCCGGTGGAACTGGGACAGGGCACGTTTCCGCTCTCCGAAGCCGCAACCGATCGATTCGCCATCATGGTGAACATCGGGTATCTGCCG
Organism: uncultured Acidobacteriota bacterium; assembly: GCA_963802675.1. Taxonomy (GTDB): domain Bacteria; phylum Acidobacteriota; class Vicinamibacteria; order Vicinamibacterales; family UBA2999; genus JACCSI01. Next base: position 781,331 of record CAWDJL010000005.1, on the reverse strand, counting down.
CCGGAGGAAGAACGAAAGCTGGTGAACTTCGACTTCAAGCGTATTCGTCTGAATCAGCTGATGGCGAAGGAGCGCATCATCGAGCTGCGCGCGGCCATCAACCAGCAGGTGTTTCTCCACGAAACGCTTGGCGACTACATCCAGCGCCTGGTCGCGGCCTCACGTCCGTACAATCCAGACATCGACTGGCGCACGCACTCCCCTTCCGAGCTCGTCGAACGTGGCGTCGATCTGGGCGCCTCGCCGCGGGCTATCATTTGCTTCGGCCGCCTGGCCAAGACTTGGGCGCTGCTGATCCGACACCGCGATGAAGTCTATCCAGAAGACATTCAGGATCTGGCGCCTTACATCCTTGGGCACCGCATCTGGCTCGGGCCGCACGCGGCCAGTCATGGCCTGACGACGGAAGCGGTGATCGAGGACCTCGTGCAGCGGGTGCCGATTCCGTGAGGAGCCGATCCTCTGCGTGGCCCGGAGTCGACCATGGCCACGATGTCGAGCCGCTGATCAGCCTGTCCGACGTCACCGAAGTCGAGCTGTTGATTCTCAAGCGGATGCGCGAGTTCACGATTGGGGAGCACGCGAGCCGCTTTCACGGGTCCGGCTTCGACTTCGTCGGACTCCGCGAATGGCAGGCCGGCGATCGCTTCGAGACCATCGATTGGCCGCAGTCGTCGCTGACGAATTTCAGCCCGCTGATCGTCCGGGAGTTCGAGCAGCCCAGCACGTCGAGTGTCGTGATGGTCGCCGATCGGTCACTCTCGACCCGCTGCGGCATCGACGGCGTCCCGATCGCGGTGACGATCGCGCGTGCGCTCGCCACCATCGGCCTTTCGGCGGTGTTCTTCCAGGATTCCATCGGTCTCGTCACCTTCGACCACGAGTTCACCAAGCTCCAGGGGCTGCGGCCACGAATCGGCAAGGGTCAGGTCATCCACTGCCTCGATGCCTACCAGTTTGGTGAGGGCTTGCAGGACTTGCGGCACAGTGGAGACCTCGCGGCATCGATCTCGGGGTTTACGCGCAAGACCTCGATGGTGCCAATCATCTCGGATTTCTTGTTCGACGGTGTCGAGAATCTCGTGCGCGAGCTCGGGCACCTCAACTCCATCCACGACGTGTTTCTCGGCATCGTCGACGCGTCGTTCGCGTTCGAGCTTCCGGGCGTATCGGCAGGCTGGATCGAGGCCTTCGATGTCGAGAGCGGCCGCTCGCGCGTGATGTCGAGACGCGAGTTGAGGGCGATGGCGGGGCGTGTCAGCGAGTGGCAGGACGCGGTGGCGCAGAAGGCCAAGAAGGCCGGCCTGGATGCCCTGCGCCTCGAATCGGACCCCACGAAGTTCGACGTGACATTGATCGAATGGGTTGCGGAGCGGCGGCTCCGCAGGAGGTAGCAAACAGGTGCGACGGGTGCGACGGGTGCGGTGCGGCGTTCTGGGTGTTGCGTGTCTTGGTGGTTCTAACCAGCGGCATGCTGCCGGCGCAAGTGCCGACGCCGCAGAACGTCGAGGTCGATCCGGTCACGTGCTGGTGGCGCACGAGTGCCGTGACGGTGCGTGTCGGCGAGACGTTTCCGATTGTGCTGACGTGTTCGGTGCTCGAAACCGATGCAGTGCGAGCGGTGGTCGATCGGTCGCGGCTGGGGGCGACGGCGGTGCAATTTCCGCCCTACGAGGTCGTCGGTGGGTCGCAGCATCCCGATCATGTCACCGCCGGCCGCCGATTCATGCAATACGAATATCTGTTGCGGCTGATCTCAGAGGATGCGTTCGGTCTCGATGTGCCCGTGGCCGGGTTGGCCATCACTTATCGAATCGAAAGCCGGGTCGAGCAGGATGCGGCGGTGCAGGGTCGAGAACAGTCGTACGAGTTGCCGCCCCTGACAATCAGAGTCGCGTCGCTCGTACCCGAGAGCGCGCGCAGCATCCGTGAGTCCGCGGTGCCTTCGCTGGCGGACATCGCAGGCCGTGCTTTTCGGGCGCGACTGTTTCGAACCATCGCCCTGATCCTGTTTGGCATTGCGGCCTTGACCCTGGCGGTGGCGGTCGCCCGGTGGTTCCGCGAAGGCCGTTCCGCAACGGAACACGCCACGCGACATCTGCTGCCGAATCGTACGGTGCTCGGCACCGTTCGCCGTGAGCTCCATGCGGTCGAGCGTGAGACACGGAGCGCCGGCTGGTCCCCGGAAGCGGTTTCACGCGCACTCGTGGCAGCGCGCGTGGTGGCGAGCTACGCCTCGGGCCGTCCGGTCGTGCAACGCATCGCGAACGGCGATGTGGCGTCGGGCGAGCTCTTGATGGTCTCGGGATGGCCGCTGCGCCGGCACGTGGCCGTCTCGAGCTCAACAACGGCTGACGCGTCGAACACGGGGGTCGGAAGCGCCGGAATTGACATGGATTCCGCATTGACGAGTCTGACCGCCGCCCGGTACGGCCGCAAGCCGTCGCTGGATGCCAGCGCGCTGGACGATGCGCTGGCGACAGTCCGCCGCTCGGCGGATCGTGTGGCGTCACGACACACATGGCTGGCGGAAACCTTCGACTCGCTGCGGGACGCCATCAAGGGCTGGAGACCAAGGGCGTGGGCGCGCTGAACGAGCTTCGCGCGCAGCTGGCGACGCTGATCGTCGAATCTCGCAGCGTGAGCCTGCAGGAGCTGTTTTTCTCGGCCGAGTCCACGGCGCGACTCGCCGCCGTGCTGCTGGTTGGTCTCGCTGGATGCGTGTTGTTGCTGCGAGCGCTGACGCGCCGCTCCAGCGGACGTGGCCGGCTGGCGCTGCCGTCGCTGATTGAATGGGTACGGCCGCGGCGCGGTGCCATCTGGCGGCATGGCGCGCTCATGCTGGCGCTGGCAGGCATTCCGTTTTTTGCATTGTCCCTGGCTGATCCGAAGACCGCGCTCACGCGCGAAGACACGTCGTTCCCGGGGCGTCGAATCAGCCTGATGATCGACGCCTCCTCCAGCATGTTGTCGTCGATGCCCTCGAGCCGACTGGCGAAGGACGCGCCCAACGATGCGATGTTCTTCACGACCGTTGGTGCGGCGCGCTACTTCGTCGAGCTGCGAATGAAGGGCAAGTATCGCGACTTGCTCGCGCTGGTGGAATTCGGTGACCAGGCCTACGTGATCACGCCATTTACGACCGACTACGAGAACATCCTCTTCAGCATGTCGCTCATCGGCGACTGGACCGAGTTCATGAGCTTTCCCGATCAGGGCACGGTGATCGCTAACGCGATCGATCAGAGCGTCGGCTTGTTTCGGGCCTTTGACGTCCTCGATGCCGCCGGCAACGCGATGGTGATCTTCTCGGATGGCATCGATGCGGAGGTGACCGAAGACGGCCGGACAGCCTACGACGTGCTCCGTGACGCGACGCGGGCGAAGATTCCGGTGTTTTTCATTCGGACCGGCGTGCCCGGCCGGGTGCCGGCCGGAGTATCCGACGAAGCGTGGGCGTCCGCGGTCGCCCGCACCGGCGGGAAGTTCTTCCCGGGCACCGACGAGTCGGCCGTCATTCGGGCCGTCCAGGAGATCGATCGCGCGGCGGTCGGTCGGGTCGAGATGAAGCGCTACACCACCGAGCAGCCGCGCTACGCGGGTTTTGCGCTGATCGCGGCATCGCTCTGGAGCCTTGCGCTCGCGATGCGGCTCACCATGCCCTGGTTCCAAACCTTTCCGTAACACTGCGAGGACACCTCAATGAAATCGTTCGCCGCTCTTGTGCTCACAGCCATCATCGTTGCGCTCGCCGGCGTTGTCCTGTGGTTTGCGGGAGAGTCTGAGCGCCGGCTGGCCGATGCTGAGTACAGCCTTGTCACACTACGGTACCAACGGGCGGCCGCGGACCTCGAGTTGGCGACGGCGGCCGGGGTGCTCGACCCCATTCTGCGCCGCGTGAGCCCGGGTGCGGATGATGAGCGGGCCATCGCGCAGTACTGGAACGGCGACTATCAGGCGCTGACCGGTTCGGACGACCCCAGGATTCAATTGCTGGCGGCCAACGCCGAGTATCGCGCGCTGCGCGCGGCGGGCGGGCCGTGGCAGGGGGTCGTCGGCCGGCTGGATGCGATTGCCAAACGCTATGCCGACATCATCCGCGCGGACGCCGCCAACGAAGAAGCGGCGTTCAACTACGAGTTCGTGCTTCGTCTGCGCGCGGCCGTGCTGAAGAGCAAACAGCCGCTGCCTGCCGGTGACGCGGCGACCGTGGACCTGACGGTGCACGGCGAGGCCGGCGCACCCCCTCGTGACAGCGATGCGAAGAAGTTCAAGATGATTGTCCCGATGATGCCAGACGAGCGGCAGGAAGCCGAAGAAGCCGGGCGATCGGGCCAGAAGCTGCGCAAGGGGTAGCGTCACACAGTCGTGCCCACCACCCTCGATCTCACGGGCCTGCGATTCGCCGCGCCGGCGTTTTTGACGCTGCTCTGGATCCCGGCTGCCCTGCTGGTCCTCTGGGTGTGGCAAGCGTGGCGGCGTCGAGGCGACGTGAAGCGGATGCGCCGGCACCGTCAGCTACCCAACCAGCAACGAACCGAACGACTGCCGCTGCTCGGCGACCTCGCCTACTGGTTCTCGTTGATTCTCGCGCTGTCGTTCGTGATCCTCGCCCTCGCGCGTCCGGTCGGCGTGGCCTCGATGGTTCGGACGAGCGGCATCGATCTCGTCGTCTTACAGGATGGTTCGGCATCGATGCGCGTCCGAGACGTCCAGGGCGACCGCTGGCGTCGCTCGATGACGTTTCTCCGGACGCTCGGCGAATCCCTCCAGTGGGAGGATGATCGCGTGGCCCTCGCCCTGTTCGCGACCATCGCGACTCCGCAGATTCGACTGACCCGCGACCCCAACACGTTCTTCTTCTTCCTCGATCACCTCGAAGGCGAGCCTCCGTTTCGCCTCGAAGACGACACGACCTGGGACACCAACATCGAACGTGGCATCTATTGGGGTCTGCGGCTCATCGATCGCGACGAGGAGATGCAGCAAGGGAAGGCCGGGCTGAAGCCCGGCCCCTCGGATCGTCTGGGAGTCGGGAGGTCCGGGCAACCCGGAGGGCCGGCGCAACCGGGAAGACCCGCGCAACCAGGAAGGCCCGGCCTTCAGCCCGGGCGTGCTACCCGCAATCCCCAAGCGTTCGTCTTGATCTCCGACGGTCAGGCGTGGAGCGGTTCGGTCGCGACCTCGCTGGCGCAGGCGCTGAAGCGAGGCATTCCGCTGTTCGTCATCGGCGTGGGCACCACCGCGGGTGGTGTGATCCCGGAACCCAACCGATTGCCCGGTCGCGCGCCCGTCGCGTCGCGGCTCGATCGATCATCGCTGGCCGTGATCGCGACCGCGGGCAACGGCCGATACTTCGAGATCAATCGGGAGAGCGATCGCGAGATTGCCAACGCGATCATCGATGCGACACGCCGGCGAGCTGACGCCGGCGCCGTCGAGGAAAGCTCGCGCGAGCTGTACTGGACGGCGCTGCTGATGGCGGCTCTCTTCCTCGGGCTCGGTGTGCTCTTTCTCCGCGACCGCGCGTCTCTCGCGCTGCAGCTCGCGACCGCGGCGGGGATCCTGTTGATGCTGGCGCGGGTGAGCTGAGGTCGGGACTACGGGCCCGGCGCTTCCGAACTTCCGCCTGAAGGCGGAAGCCACGGATATTGTTGGGTACCGTGGCTTCCGGCTTTAGCCGGAAGAATATGGTTGGGTACTCGTGGCTTCCGGCTTTAGCCGGAAGATGGGAGCCCAATACGCAATCCCCTCATACACCTCACTCGTTCATCGACGGTGGCTTCGTTGCAGGCTTCTCCGGCGGCGGCGCCGGCTTCGCGTTCGGATCCACCGGGTCGACCCGCTCGCGCTTCAAGGCGGCATTCAGGCGTGGGAGCTCCACTTTCTCAGTGGCGTTCATCTGTTGGAGCTGTTTCTCGAGCTCGGCGGAAAGCTCTTTGTAGACCTCGTAGGTCTGATCCGTCGGTCGATTGTCGGAGCTTTCGATGATGCCCATCAGCGCGGCAATCTTGTTGTTGAGGCGAATCGGATAGTTCAGCGGATCCTGTCCACTGCGATTGCGCACCTGATAGATCTCCTCTTCGACCACGGCCAGCGGTTTCAGCAAGCCATCGGCGATTTTCTGGATTTCAGCGCGGCGCCGCTCCGGAACCTTGGACAGTCGATCGTTGACCTGATCGCGAAGCGATCGAATGCGGATGACGGCGGTGTTGGCGGTTGTCACGCGGTCGCGCACTTCAGTGGACAACTTGAACTGCTCGTGCAGGTAGGCTTCGGTGATCCCGTCGGCTTTGAGCCGGGGGTCGAGACCGATCGTGAAATTGCGGCTCTTCGTCTCGCCCAGTGCTGTCAGGCGAACGGCATATTTCCCCGGGGGCGAGGCCGGACCACGCTGTGGCTGTGCCGCCCACATGATCATCCCGGGAAACACGACAGCGCCCTCCTGTCGGAGATCCCAGGTGAAGCGATTCATACCTTTGCGCGTGCCCACGCGAGGCTGGTTGGCCCCGAAGAAACCGCCGCCGCCGCCACCGCCGCCCGGCGTCGGGGGGGGATCCTTGGGTGACCCTCTGAAGGTGCGAAGCACCTTGCCCGCTTCGTCCACGAACTCGACTCTCACCTCGTCTGCGTCTTTGCCGAGGAAGTAGTCGATGGCGATATTGTTGTCCAGGCCGCGCAACGGGTTGTTGGGCTCAAACACGTGGAGCGCTGCGCTCGTGATGTCGCCGGCGGCCTGTCGCAGCACGTTGATGTCGTCGAGAATGTAAAAGCCGCGACCATGCGTGCCGATGACGACGTCGCGCTCTTCGACCACGATGCCGTGAATCGGCGTCACCGGGAGATTGAGCCGAAGCGACTGCCACGACGCCCCGTCGTTGAACGAGATGTAGATCCCGGTTTCGGTCCCAACATACAGGAGCCCGCGTCGCTTCGGATCTTCACGGATCGTGCGCGGAAAGTCGTTGTCCGGAATTCCGGTGACGATCTTCTGCCACGTCTTGCCGAAGTCAGCCGTCTTGTAGACGTAAGGGCGCCGGTCACCTTGCTGATACCGATTGCCGGCGAGATAGGCCACGCCGTTCTGGTGTGGTGACGCCTCGATCAGGCTGATGCGCGTGAAGTCGGGCAGATCGGGTGGCGTCACGCGTTCCCAGGTCTTGCCGCCGTCGCGAGTCACGTGGACCCAGCCATCGTCCGATCCGGTCCAGAGGGTGTTGCCGTCCTGGCGAGACGGCGCGATCGTAAATACGACGGCATAGGTTTCGACGCCGGTTTGATCCTTGGTGATTGGGCCCCCCGATGCCTGCATGGTCTTGGGATCGGAGCGCGTGAGGTTCGGGCTGATCTTTTCCCAGCGCTGCCCACCGGTCGTCGTTCGCCACACATGCTGCGACGAGGCGTACAACGTGGCCTGATCGGTCGGCGAGAACACGATCGGGAACGTCCACTGGAAGCGTTCCTTGATATCGACCGACGACCATCCCATCGGGTTGTTGGGATAGATATGGATCGCGCGCTGTTGCCCCGTGTCGCGATCGAGTCGGCTCAGGTAGCCGCCGTAACTTCCCGCGTAGAACACCGCAGTGTCCTTCGGATCGGGCGCGATGTATCCGCTCTCACCGCCGCCCACGGCATAGAAGATCGGCGGCAGGCTGCCCTCGCCCGCCCCTGGGTTGTTCTGGCTGCCCACGCAGGCCGTGCTGTTGTCCTGCTGTGCGCCGCACACGTGGTACGGCACGTGACGCGTGGTGAAGACATTGTAGAACTGACCGGTGGGATAGCCTTGACCCGACCACGTGCGACCACCGTTGACCGAAACGTTGCCGCCGCCGTCATTGGCCTGAACCATCCGCTTGTTGTCGGTGCCGGAGATCCACAGGTCGTGGTTGTCGCCGTGCGGTACTCGAATCTGTTGAGTGTTGGGGAACGTTTTCCCGCCATCGGTGGACTTGAAGAACTGAACGTTGAGCACGTAGACCGTGTCCTTCTCAACCGTGTCAGCCACGATGTGCGTGTAATAGAAGGCGCGTTGGCGAAGGTTGCGATCCTCGTTGGTCTTCCGCCACGTTGCGCCGGCATCGTCCGAAACGAAGACTCCCCCGCTGTCGTTTTCGATGATGGCGTAGACGCGATTGCTGTCCGCGCCTGACACCGACACCCCAACCCTGCCCCAAAGGCCCGACGGCATCCCTGCGTTCTTCGTGATCTCGGTCCAGGTCGTGCCCCCATCGGTTGACTTGAACAAGCCGCTGCCAGGGCCACCACTTTCCATCGACCACGGCGTGCGATACACCTGCCAGAGCGCTGCGTACAGCACGTCCGGATTCTTCGGATCCATCGACAGGTCGATCGCGCCGGTTCGATCGTCTCGAAACAGCACCTTTTCCCAGGTCTTGGCGCCGTCCTTGGAGCGATAGACCCCACGCTCGGGATGTGCGTCGTAGGTATGCCCGAGCACGGCGGCGTAGACGATGTCGGGATTCTTCGGGTGGACGCGAATCTTGCTGACAACTTCGGTGTTGCCGAGACCGGCTTGTGTCCAAGTCGCGCCGGCGTCAGTCGACTTGTAGACGCCGTCTCCCTGGATGATGTTTCCGCGGAAGCACGACTCGCCCATTCCGGCGTACACCACATCTGGATTCGACGGCGCAACGGCAAGCGCTCCCACCGAGGAGGTCTTGAAATGCGCGTCGCTGACCGGCTGCCAGGTCACGCCGTAGTCGGTGGTCTTCCACACACCCCCGCCGACGGCCCCGAAAAAATACTCGGCCGGTCGCGCGTCGCTTCCAGCCACTGCGATGGACCGGCCACCCCGATCGGGCCCGATGCTTCGCCACCGCATGCCCGAATACAGGCTGGCGTCGACCGTTGTCGCCGCCTGGGCGGTTGGTTGGACGGCGCTCTGCGCCTCGACTGAATCGAAGAGCGAGGGAGTCGCGATCGTGACCCCGACGAGCGACGCAATCGCGACGCCGATTGAAACTTGTCGGTGCAACGGTGAGTGTGTAGATGCCATATGGTATGTATGCGTCGACAAGAGGCTCGGCACCAGTGTCCGCGCGACGATCATAGCGTATCGCTGTTGAGCTGACTGTCGCGGAATTGAGTTTGCCGCTTGGTTCAAAATGGTTCAACTCAACACGTCATCGTATTGGGTCGACACGACACCAACTCAGGCGTTTCCGTCCCTCGATCGCGACCTTCGAGTTGATGTCGCCATAGTCGGCGGCGGCATCACGGGCATCACCGCCGCCTACCTTCTCAAATCGGCCGGCGTCAACGTGGCGGTTCTCGAGCGTTCGAGGTGTGCATCCGGAGACACGGGGTACACGACGGCGCACCTGACGATGGTCACCGATGCTCTGCTCACCAGCCTGGTCAAACACTTCGGGCGCGATACGGCGACCGCCGTCTGGGACGCCGGGCTCATTGCCATCGATCGTATCGAAGAACACGTTCAGACCGAAGCCATCGACTGCGATTTTCGGCGCGTGCCAGGGTTTCTGCACGAGGCGCTGGCTGGATCGGGACTTCCACCTTCGGAGCTCGAGCGGCAGGTGCACGCTGCCACCGAGCTGGGCTTCGCGGCCTCGTTCGTGCGACAGATCGCGCCGCTCGGCGTGACGGGTGCACGGTTTGACGGGCAAGGGCTTTTCCATCCAAGGAAATACCTGGACGGATTGCTCCGAGCGATCCCCGGAGATGGCAGTCACGTGTTCGAGCACACCGCGGTGGATGACGTCACCGAGTCATTCACGTTGAGAGCTGGACCGCACAAGGTCTCAAGCGACTACGTCGTACTCGGCACTCATACACCGCGCGTGGGCAAGCAAGGCATGGTGGCTGCCACAGTCATGCAGAGCAAGCTGGCGCTTTACAGCTCCTACGCGATCGCCGGCCGGCTGCCCGCTGGTCGCATTGCAACCGGGCTCTATTGGGACACGGCGGATCCGTATCACTACTTGCGAGTCGAGTCTCAGCCCGGCAGCGATTTCGCCATCTTCGGCGGCGCCGATCACAAGACCGGACAGATCGAGGCCACGGCGGCGTGCTACGACTCGATCGAACGGACCCTTCGTCGGTTCGCGCCAACCTTCGAGCTCACGCATCGCTGGTCTGGCCAGGTCGTCGTGAGCGTGGATGGCCTCCCCTTCATCGGAGAAACGTCTTCTGGCCAGTTCGTCGCGACGGGTTTTGGCGGCAACGGCATGACCTTCGGGACCATCGCGGGAATGATGGCGCGGGACGCTGTTCTCGGCCGCGCCAATCCCTGGCGGGAGATCTTCGATCCCGGTCGCACCAGCGTTCGCGCGGGCGCGTGGGACTACGTCCGCGAGAACAAGGACTACCTCTATTACCTGATTCGCGACCGCGTGGCGTCACGGCACCCCAGGACCTTGCGAAGTCTGCGCCCAGGTGAGGGTCGAGTGATTGAAATGGATGGTCGGCTCGTGGCGGCTTCACGTGACGCTCGGGGCGTCCTCACACTGCGGTCCGCCATTTGCACGCACATGGGATGCGAAGTCCACTGGAATCAAGCGGAGATGACTTGGGATTGTCCGTGTCACGGCTCGCGATTCAAGGCCGACGGATCCGTCATCTCTGGACCTGCCGACAGTCCACTGACCGCTGAGGGCGACTAGACGCCCCGCGGAGCGGGGCAAAACAACATAGCCCTAGCGAAGCGGAGCACGCATCTGGTCTCGCCGGTTTGAGGCGGAGCTTCGCTGGTTACCTGGCGCGGGCGAGCAAGACGAGGCCGATCGCGTTCCAGCACAGGATTCGAATGCGCCGGATGAGGGCAAGGGTCACGCCTCCCGTCGGGTCGAGCGAGAGTGCGCGTGCCACGAGTGCAGTGACCAGCTTCGTCCACGCCGAGGCGGTAGGGAACGAACTTGAACGCGACGGCGATCAATCGCCCGGTCGTTTCGAGCACGAACGCGTCAGCCAACGACGTCGCCGACCCTCCGGGGAGCAGTCGCAGGACGAGAAAGACTTCGGCCACCGCCACGGCGTGAAACAGTGCTTCCCAGCCCAAGACGGAGGCGATCGACCGCATGGGCCAACGAATCATGCCGTAGAACTGAGCCTCGATGTGCGCCAGTTGATCAACCGATTGTCGCCCTCGACCCGTCCACGACGCCAAAATGCGCGCCACGCGTGACACGAGCGCTGGTTGATAGCGCGCGGACACCACACCTGCGAGCGCGGCGAGCACGGTGCCGGCGAGGATCGCCTGAACGGTCACTCGCAGGCCATCGGGAACGTTAGTGCGGCTCAAGAACACCATTGCGCCGGCTGCCAGCATCGCGACGACCGAGGCGATGTAAAACATGTTCTCGAGCGCAACCGAGGCGATGGCCCCGGCCGTGGACAAGCGGGCCCGCATCATGAGCACCTTGGCGGGCTCGCTCGCGAGCACGCCGAGAGGCGTCAGATTCCCGAGCGCATCGCCCGCCAACACGGCACTCAAGAAATCGCGGCGGAGTTCGGGGTCGGAGTTCGGAGTTCGTGGAGTTCTGGTGGGTTCGGAGTTCTGATTCTGCGGTGTTTTTTCGAGCGCGCGGACGCACGCCATCCAGGCCCGTGCGCGGGCGCCGAAGCGTATGCCCCCAAGGATTATGATCACGACGAACCACCAGCCGACATACCCAAGCCCGGCCTGCACATCGGCCCAGCCGACACGTTGGACGGTCACGACGAGCAGTGCCGCGCCGATCGCGGCAAGGACGAGGTTCAGAATTGTGTGTCGCGGTGGGCGGGTGTCGGACGGGAGCGGTTGCGGCACTGGTCCGCGCACGATTCTATCGCGCTGGTTCTCCGGCTTCGCTGATGGTTGCCGGTGGCCGGTTGCCGGCTGCCAGTTGTCGGAGGATCTCTTGGTCGACTACTCGGAATCTCTGAGTCTCTAAGTCTCTGAGGCGCGTACGTGGGTACCTGTGCTACGAGGCGCTGGTCTGCGGTGCGCTCTCCGCCTTTTGCAAGGAGGGCGGCAGGAAGCGATCGATCTCTTCATCCGTGAGCGTCGCTTCGTTGACTGCCGCGAGCGACTGCTTCGCGCTTTGATACTGCTCTCGATCGGCCGGCGGCGCGTTGTCGTAAATACGGTGCAGTTTCTCCATCAGGTAGTCGCGCCGGTCACGGGCCACTTCCACGCTGAGGACGCCGTCCTTCAGGTCTGAGAGCACGCTGCGATATTGTTCGCGCAGAAGCCAGAGCTGCGTGCTGCACGCACGGTGGGCGATGGCGGTCCGCTCGAAATCAAAGGCCAGACGTAGGACGAGAACACCCATGGCCAGTGCAGCGGCGACCGCCGCGGCAATCGCGAACTGGGGATTGACCGTGAACGCTACCACTGCAGATGCGACTGCCGTCGTCAGCATCAAGACGGCCTCGGCGGCCTTGAGCCAGCGATCCCAGCGGGAGTGCCGATTCGCCGTCGTGGCGTGGGCCCTGTGACTGTAGACGACGTGACCGAACGTCAGGCGCAGATGGTCAGTGAGTGAAAGTCCAAACACGAAGCCCCCTTCCTGATGATGACACCCGTCGGTCGCGCACCGGCAGGGGGACATCCGGCGTGTCGGTCAGTTATAACACGGCGGTTCTTCACGGGGGTTCTTTACGATGGTTCTTTACGATGGTTCTTTCGATGGTTCTTTACGATGGTTCTCAACCTTTATGAGAACTTTCGTGAAGAACCTTCGTCTGAAGAACCTCCGTCTAGAACCCCCGTCGAGAACCCCCGCAAAGAACCCTCGTGCAGCCCCCCGTTATCTAGCCGCAGGCGGCAGTCGATCCAGTCGCCGCTGAATCGTTTGGAACTCCTGCGAATCCCGTCGTCCGCCCGCCAGGCGATTCGCGTCTTGCTGCAAACGACGCACGCGGTCGGCTGGCGCGGGATGCGATGAGAAGAAGGTCTGAACCGAACCGGGATCGCGACCCTGCTGGGCGCGCAGGATCTGGAGGAACTCGACCATCCCGCGCGGGTCGTAGCCCGCGCGCTTCATGTATTGCAGCGCCTTCACATCCGCTTCGCGTTCGTCATCTCGACTGAACTTCATCATCGTCGCCTGCGCAGCGAATCCCGCGCCCAACTGGGCGATCTGGGCGCCGGTCCCGTCACCCAGGAGGGCGGCGAGCAAGCCGAGGCCGACATTCGCGACCGTGCCCTTACTAATCTGTTCGGCCGCATGGCGATTCGCGATGTGAGCGACTTCGTGCGCGAGCACGCCCGCCAACTGAGATTCGTTGTCCGCGGTATCGATCAGCCCACGATGAACCCAGACCGGACCGCCCGGCAGCGCAAACGCGTTGGCGTCGCGATAGTTGGCGACATCGAAGCTATAGGGGTATCGCGGACCATCCGCGGCGGCGGCAATTCGACGACCTAAGTTGTCGATGTATCGGTTGACGGTCGTATCGCGGAGCTCGGGGACCTGTTGACGCACTTGTTGTTGCGCCCGGCGCCCGATGGCGACCTCGTCGTTCACCGAGATCAGGTTGAGCGCACCGATCGCCGTGGATGCCCAGAGCGTCAGCGCGAACGCGCCGAAGAGCCTTTTGCGCATCATGTCCGGACTCAGATCAAGCGTCGTGCCACACGCCTCGGACCGCTAAACACGCCAAAATCCGGCAGTTCGCGCCGTTTTGGGGTCATCTGGTGTCTAAGGCACTGACCTCTCGAGGGTTCACTCGATGGCTAATGCGGTGAGCGTCGTTGTGGCGACGATCGCATTGGTAGCTCAGGTGCGGTGGGGCCGTGCAGTGAAATCAATTTTTGTCGCCGTCCCAAGGAGTGTGCAACTGACCGAACTGCGCGCGGCGACTGGCCGTCGAAAGACGGTGTTGCCTGCCCAAATTAAGGAGGACTATGCGTATTGCTCGAGTCGCGAGCCTGGTGGGGTTGATGATGGTCGGGTCGACGGCCAATTCGTTTGCTCAGGAGCCCGGCGACATTGGGCTCTCGATGGGGTACCCCACGTCGGTTGCAGTACTTTGGCACGTCACGAGTCGCGTGGCGATCCGGCCGGAAGTGTCGCTGAACTGGACCTCGACCGAGCTGGAGATCGACCTTCCGATCGAAGGCGGCGACACGTCGACGGACACTTTTTCGACGGCCGTCGGCGTGGGCGCATTGTTTTACCTCAACACGACCGATCGCTTACGGACATATGTCAGTCCTCGGATCACCTACGTCACGACGTCGATAGACACCGAAGGGTCCTTCGCTCCAGATCTCGACCGTTCACTCGACGGGTTTCAGTTCGAAGGGTCGTTCGGCGCACAGTTTGCCGTGGGCGATCGCTTCAGCGTGTTCGGTGAGGTCGGGCTTGCTTATTCGATGACGACGGCCACGATCGGATCCCCGTCGCCTATTGACGCGGAGACTCGGATGCGTAGTTTCGGTACGCGGACGACAGCGGGGGTGACATTTTATTTCTAGGGCGCAGGGCGCACGGGCGCAGGGCGGAGGGCGTATGTGACCCGAAAGGACCAAAGGAAGGTGGTCGGGGCGATAGGATTTGAACCTACGACTTCTCGGTCCCGAACCGAGCGCTCTACCAAGCTGAGCCACGCCCCGAACGACTCAGTGTAACCCTAAAACGTTGGTTCTCAACGAGGGTTCTTTACGAGGGTTCTTTACGAGCGTTCGCAACGACGGTTCTCAACGACGGTTCTACGATGGTTCTCTACGGCGGTGCTTCGCGACCGTTCCCGTGGCCGAACCCCCGTCAAGAACGCCCGTGAAGAACCCCCGTCGAAGAACCCCCGTCCAGAACCCCCGTCACAGAACCCCCGTAGAGACCCTACGACCCCCTGTGAAGAACCTCCAACGGCAACGGGAACGCTTCGAGATCATCCAGAGCCGCGTGTGCCGTCAAATCCGGGTGCAAAAGCGACACCGAAATGTAGCCTTGCTTGACGGCGTGATAGTCGCTGCGGTCATGCGCCGCCCACTCGTCAATCCCCTCTTCAATCCAGTAATACGGCTTGCCCCGTGGGTCCTGCCGTTCACTGATTCTCGTGATGTGATTCCGCTTGCCCTGCACCGTCCGGCGGAACCCCTTGGGTACTCCCTTCGGCACGTTCACATTGAGGAACGTCCGGTCAGGGAGCGGATGCCGCATCACCAGATCGGCCAGGACCGCGGCCGCCTGCGCTGACCCCGCGAAGTCGAACACGTAGTCGCGGGTGCGCGCCAGCGAGATGGCGATCGCCGGAATCCCCAGCAGCGCCGCCTCCAGAGCGCCCGCCACCGTCCCCGAGTAGGTCACATCGTCCCCCAGGTTCCACCCGGTATTGATGCCCGACACGACGATGTCGGGTAACACGCCCTTGAGGAGGACGGCGACCCCGAGGTTGACGCAGTCGGTTGGCGTGCCGTCGACGGCGAAGAAGCCGGCGCCGACAGGATCGATGCGAAGCGGACGTCGTAACGTCAGCGCATGGCCTATTGCGCTCGATTCCTGAATGGGCGCGACCACGGTCACTTCACCCAACGGCGCCAGCGCCGCCGCCAGCGCCCGAATCCCTTCCGAGTGCACGCCATCATCATTGGTTATAAGAATGCGAGGCATTGGAATCAGTGATCATAGCAGCTTCGTAAGGTGCCTCGGTGCCTGGGTGCCGTTTGTGCCTCGGTGCTGGTGCCGAAGTGCGTAGGTGCCTAAGTGCGAAGGTGCATGTGTCCGAAGTGCTTAGATCCCTCCTCCGAAGGGGCGTCAAAGCGTAGATGCGGGCCGCAGATGCACACTCAGTCACCTTGGGCACCTCAGGCACCTTGGGCACCTCACGCACCCCGCACCCGCACCCGAGGCACCCGAGGCACCCAGGCACCCAGGCACCTTCGGTACCTGCCGTATAATCCCGCGCAGATGGAGTGGTGGATGTGGCTCGCCGGCGGGCTGGTGCTGCTCGTCATCGAGTTGGCAACTCCAAGCGGCTTCTTCGTGATGTTCTTCGGCCTGGGCGCCTTGACCGTCGGCGTCCTCACCCGCCTGGGCGCGCTCGAAGCGCCATGGATTCAGTGGCTGGTGTTCACGGTCACGTCGGTCGCCTACCTGTTGCTGTTCCGCGGGCGACTGCAGAAGCAATTCGACCATCCGCCGGGGAACGTCGACACGCTGATTGGCGAGGTTGCGACTCCCCGCGAACGCATCGAGCCGGGTGCCGTCGGTCGCGTCGACCTGCGCGGCTCGCTGTGGAATGCCCGCAATGAATCGTCTGCGCCCGTGGAACCGGGGCAACGCTGCCGCGTGACACGGGTCGATGGCCTACTCGTCTACATTCAGCCGGAGTGAGGGAGCGCATGGAAGGCGGACTGTTTGTCATCATCCTGCTCGCGATCATCGTGCTCGTGGTGCTGGCCAAGACCGCGATTGTCGTCCCGCAGCAGAGCGCGTACGTTGTCGAGCGCCTGGGACGCTACTCGGGCACGCTTGGGGCGGGCTTTCACATCCTGGTCCCCTTCTTCGACGTGATCCGCTACAAGCACTCGCTCAAGGAGAATGCCGTCGACATTCCGGCGCAGGTCTGCATCACCCGCGACAACGTGCAGGTGCAAGTCGATGGGGTGTTGTATTTGAAGGTGTTGAACCCCGAGCGTGCCTCGTACGGTATCCAGGACTATATGTTCGCCATCTCTCAGTTGGCGCAGACCACATTACGCAGCGAGGTCGGTAAGATCGACCTGGATCGCACGTTCGAAGAACGCACCAACATCAATACGTCGGTGGTTGCTGAACTCGACAAGGCATCGGAGCCCTGGGGAGTGAAGGTCCTCCGTTACGAGATCAAGAACATCACCCCGCCGCACGACATCCTCGCGGCGATGGAAAAGCAGATGCGCGCCGAGCGCGAAAAGCGCGCCGTGATCCTGACTTCCGAAGGCCAACGCGACGCAGCAATCAATACCGCGGAAGGCACCAAACAGGAGACGATCAAGGCCTCAGAAGCGCGTCGGCAGCAGCAGATCAACGAAGCCGAAGGCCAGGCGGCGGCGATTCTCGCCGTCGCGACGGCCACCGCTGAAGGCTTGCGACGCGTGGCCGAGGCCACGACTTTACCCGGCGGTCAGGAGGCGATCCAGTTGCGGGTCGCCGAGCAGTACATCGGCGAGTTCGGCAAAGTGGTCAACAACGCCGACACAATCATCCTGCCCGCGAATGTGGCGGATGTGGCGTCGATGATTACGACCGCGATGCAGGTGATCCAGCAGCGGCCGGGCGGCCCGCGCTCGTAGCGCGAACTGCGGATGGCTGATCTTCCGGCTGAAGCCGGAAGCCACGCGTGCAGTAGCAGTCGAAGATCAAGGCTTCGCCGTCGGCGTCGCTACGGACGCCAGCAATTCGCTAACGAGGGCCTCGGCGCCATACACTTTTCGCACGGCCTCGACCATCCCGCGAACGTCGACCGAGACGGCGCGATTGTCGCTCGAGTCGTAGACGAAATAGGCCGGCAACGACTGGATGTTGCCGTCGAAGATCAAGCCGACCAACTCGCCTTTCGCATTGATCACGGGCGAGCCGCTATTGCCGCCGACGATGTCGTTGGTGCTGACGAAGTTGTACGGGACGGTGAGGTTCAACTGCCCGCGGGCCTTGGCCCAGCGTTCCGGATACTTGTATGGTGGTTTGACGCCGTGCTGGTCGGCACGCACGTAGAGCCCGCGGAAGTCGGTGAATGGTGCGATCGTCTTGCCATTCTCTGGATAGCTCTTGACGCTCCCGTACGATAACCGCAGGGTAAAGGTGCCGTCGGGATAGGCTGAGTCGCCTTGGGTCGCGAACACGGCCTGCGCGATCTTCGCGTACGCATCACGCTCCACACCCAGCACGTCGTTGTCGTATGTCGTGCGCAGCTCACGGGCGCGCGCGTCAACGGTTCGAGCAAGGACCAGAAAGGGATCAGTCGAGGCGCTGATAGCGGCCGCCCCGCCTGCGAAGAGGGCCTTGCGAACGGCAGGATCACCCAATGTCGTGCCCGCCACGAGGTCACGGGCACGATCTGCGGGATTCTTGCCACCGAGGACTTTGCGCACGAGCGCGTGATCGGCCCCGAGCTTGTCGCGCATGATCGCGAGCGACTCGGTCAGTCGGGTGGTTTCGAGCCCGGGATGAATGGGCGCGACGGAACCCATCTGTCGTTCGATGGCCGGCTTGCGCGCATCGGTGTATTCGGGCAGGCGTTCGCCGTTCGGGCGCTGACTTTCACTCCCCCATCGCACGAGCGTGCGCGCGATGGTGAAGTAATCGGAATAGATCCCCAGTCCGCCCTCCAGCATCACGCGCTCAACGTTGTACGGTGGCAACTCGCGGCGCGCCTTGGCGACCGCATCCCATGCGTCACCGTACTTCGCTTGCAGGTCCGCCTTGGCAGCGACCGCCGCGCGCAGCGACTGCTCGGCGGCCTGCTTCTTGCCCAGGATGGCCGGGTCTTTCAGGCCCTGGAGCTGTCCCTTCATCGACTTCAGCGAATTTTCGAATCCGAAGAAGAGATCCTTCGCTTCGCGCTCCTGCTCCGGCCCCTTCTTGCCGTACTGATCGAGCGCGTCGCGAAGCCGGCCGAACACCTCCAGATTCAACGGCAGGGCGTAGTCGCGCAGGAACTCGAGGTGTGCCACGGTATTCAGACGCTGAGTCGCTCCGGGATGACCCGACGTGAACACCGGCTCGCCTTCCCTGGCTCCGGCAGGGGACCACGGCAGGTAATTCGTGATCACGGCCGGCTTGGCGTTCTCGTACACGCGAAACAGCGTCATGTCGAGCGCATACCGGGGGAACGTGAAGTTGTCGGGATCACCACCGAAGAACGCGATATCGAACTCGGGCGCGAAGACGAGCCGGACATCGGTGAACTTCTTGTAGAGATAAAGGTGATACTGCGCGCCTTGATAAAGCGTCACGACCTCGCTCTGAAGCCCCGACTTCGCTTCGGCCTCGCTCTCGATGGCGGCGATAGCCGCGCGGCGCGCCGCCAGCGTCTCGGCTGATGTCATTCCAGGTTTGAGCGCCGCGTTGACCTTTGCGGTCACGTCCTCGATGGTCTGCAGCGTCACCAATTCGAGATCGGGTGCCTTCATTTCCTGCGCGCGATCCCGGGCGATAAACCCGGTCGTGACGAGATCACGCTCCTTGGTGCTCAACGCCTGGATGACGTCCAGCGCCACGTGATGGTTCGTGAGTACCAGTCCTTCGGGCGATACGAAGGATCCGGTCCCGCTCGGGAACCGGACCGTCGCCTGCTGCACGCGCTGCAGCCAGGCGTCGGTGATGTCGACGCCATAGGCTTGTTTGATCGCGGCGCGCGGAATGCGATTGAACGGCCAGAAGCCCTCGTCGGCCACGCCGATCCGGGGAGCAACGACGACTAAGAGAGCAACGAGCCACCACGCCAGGCGGCGAGAATGAAGAGCTTTCATCCCTCGATTTTACGTCGATCTTCCGCCTGACCAGCCTCCGCCAAGGCTACGGCGGAAGGCCCGTACGGTCACGGAACGTAGGCGATGCAATCGATCTCCACGCGCAGCCCGTCGCCAGGCAGCCCGGCCGCTTGAATTGTCGTTCGTGCCGGCCGATGGTCGCCGAACATTCGGGAGTAGACCGCGTTCATCTGAGGAAACTCGGACATGTCAACCAGGAACACGCCACAACGCAGAACATGTTGCAGGCTCGACCCGGCCGCTTCGAGAATTGCTTGCACGTTTCTCAAGCACTGCTCGGTTTGACTAGCGGCATCGGTGCCGACGAGCTTGCCGGTTACCGGGTCAGTTGCTCCCTGACCTGAAACGAACACCAGACGCTCGAACCCCATGCCAGGTGAATAGGGACCGACAGGCTTCGGCAGATTTGCCGCGTGAACTGGACGATGAGACATGCCGCCATTCTATGTGGTCTAGCTGGCGAAGCTCCGCCTTAAACCGCCCAAGAGACGCGTGGCTCCGCTTCGCCAGGGCTATGTTGTCTTGCCCGAGAAACCTGACTCATTCGAAAGGAATTCGGCCATTCAAGACTCTAGTAGCCGCGCGGCCGAGCAGGCGGATCGCATTCAACTTTGAACTTGTAACTTGTAACTTGTAACTTGTACCCCGTGGCCCGGTTCAAGCTGACACTCGAATACGCCGGAGGCCGCTACAGCGGCTGGCAAAAGCAAATCAACGCACGCACCGTGCAAGGCGAACTGGAACGAGCCATTGCCGAAGCGATCGGCCACGACGATTTCGAGTGTCAGGGAGCTGGCCGCACGGATGCGGGCGTGCACGCCCTGATGCAAGTTGCGCACCTTGAAATCGCCCTGAACATGCCGCTCGAGAAGTTTCGGCGGCAGGTCAACGACGAGTTGCCGGCTGACATCCATGTCCTGGCCATCGACAAGGCCGCACACAGGTTCCATGCACGGCATGGTGCGATCAGGCGAAGCTATCTCTATCAGGTCTCACGGCGGCGGTCGGCGTTCGCGAAACCGTTTGCCTGGTGGGTCAAGGAGCCGCTGGACATCGATCGCATGACCAGCGCCGCCGCGCGATTCGCCGGTATGCACGACTTTCGCTCGTTCAGCGACGACGATCCCGACGACAAGTCGATGTCGGTGCAGGTCGAGAGTGTCACGATTGCTGAAGCCGACGATTTGATTCTGATTCGCGTCGTCGGATCGCACTTCCTGTGGAAGATGGTGCGTCGGATGGTTGGCGTCCTGGTCGAGATTGGCAAAGGAGCGCTGCCAATTTCGGCGGTGGACGATTTTCTGGAGCGGTCGTCGGGAACGCCCGCGCGACTGACGGCACCGTCGGCCGGCTTGTTTCTCGAGCGCGTGTTCTACGAGGGCGACGAAGTCGTACCGCCGTTACGCCCTGCGATTCCGGTACGGCAGCCGCGTCCGCCGATCGTGACATCGGCCGGGAGGTAAGATGACCGAGCCTCTGCAGCCGATGACGCGGACCGGTGACGGCGACGAACGCCCCGACATTGTCAACGACGAATCGAAACTTCTCGCCCGGCTTCGGGCCAATGAGGAGTCAGCATTCGACGAATTCGTTCGCGCCTACTCGCCTCGACTGTTCCTCGTCGCTCGGCGGATCGTCGGCAACGACGAGGAAGCTCGCGACGTCATCCAGGAGGCGTTCCTCTCCGCGTTTCGGGGCCTCGATCGGTTCGCGGGCGATTCAAGACTATCGACCTGGCTGCATCGCATCGTGATCAATACGGCCCTCATGAAGCTCAGGCGGCGGCGGCGCAAGCCCGAGGAGTCGATCGAGCCCTTGCTGCCCGGCTTCCAGTCGGATGGCCATTACGCCGAGCGATTCAGGGCTTGGACCGAGCCCGCCGACCGGGCGCTGTCTCGAAAGGAGACGCAGGCCGCGGTTCGGCGACACATCGACGAACTCCCAGAGAGCTTCCGTACCGTTTTGCTGCTTCGTGACATCGAAGGATTGAGCACCGAGGAAACCGCCAGCTTGTTGGAGACGACCCCAAACGCCGTGAAGATCCGCTTGCACCGGGCGCGACAAGCGCTCCGGACGCTGCTGGCGCCGCATTTCGACCGGGGTGAGTTGTGACCTGTCGCGAGTGCTCGGAGTTTCTGGCCGACTATGTGTCGGGGGCGCTGGATCCGGCGGTTCAGGCGATCTTCGAGCATCACCTGGGGCTGTGCCCGAACTGCGTCACCTACGTGAAGCAGTACAGCCAGACGATTGCGGCGACACGCGCGGCATTCAGCGATGACCAGCCGAGCGAGGCTTTGGACTTGCCCGAGGAGTTGATTCGGGCGATTCTGGCCGCGCGTCAGGCGGGAGGCGGACGCTAGGGCTTTTCGGACACGGCGACCAGATGCCCGCGCGTGCGGAAGAACATGGTCCCTTCTGAGATCGCAGGCGTCGCCATTGCGACCTCGCCCAGCGGGTTGACTGCGAGCTGTTCGAAGGCCGTGCCGGCCTTGATCACATACACGTCGCCCTCCTCGCTCGTGAAGTAGAGGCGCCCGTTCGAAGCGACTGGCGAGGCGCTGAAGCCCGTCCGGCCATCAGCCATGCGGCTCTGATAGTGCCGCTGGCCTGTTTTCGCGTCGTAGACGCTGAGAATCCCGTTGTCTCGACAGACGTACAGCAAATCGCCGTAGACAATGGGCGTTTGCATATACCCGCCGTCGCGAACGTAGCTCCATGCGATGTGCTGGTTGGCTGTTTCCCCTTCCTTGAGCGTGATGTCGCCTTCCGCCGTCGGCCGGATGGCGTAGATCGGCGACATTTTGCCGTGGGCGTTGGTGATGTAGATCAGGCCGTGGGCGGCAATCGGCGTCGGTACGGGAATGTCGCCCCCGCCCGTCATCCGCCAGAGTTCTTTTCCTGTGGCGAGGTCGTACCCCCCAATGTGCTTCCAACCGTTGACGATCACCTGCGAGCGCGCGCCGTTGACGTGCACGGCTGGTGTGCTCCACGTCGGTACGTCATTGCGCGCCGTTCGCCACAATTCCTTGCCCGTCGCGAGATCGAGCGCAGCAACGAACGAGCCTTTCTGAACGTCGACCTGAATGATGACGCGATCGCCGTGGATGACCGGCGAGCTTGCGAATCCCCATTGCGCATCCGGCACCATGAAAAAGCCGGAGTCCAGCAGACCGAAGTCCTTCTTCCAGACCGGCTTGCCGTTCATGTCGTACGCGAACAGCCCCTCCGATCCGAAAAACGCGAGGATGTACCGTCCGTCGGTCGCGAGGGTGGAGCTGGCGTGCGTCGATTTCGTGTGTCGTTTCACCTTCGGTACGCCGACGTGCGCGGTTTGTTGCCAGAGCTGCTTGCCGGTCTGCTTGTCGTAGCAGATGACGAGCCACCGGTGTTCTGTCGCGTCGATCACGGAGGCGATGTCGCCGTACAGTCCGACCTTGAGTTGCGGATCGGGTTGTCCGCTGACGGCGCTCGCCGTGCAGACGCGATTGCCCCACACCACCGGGCTCGAGTGGGCGAGACCGGGCACGGGCACGCGCCATTTCAGATTCTTGTTGCCCGGGACATCCCAGGTGGTTGGCGCCGGCGCGCCCTCCGCAACCCCACTCGCGCCCAGACCACGAAAGGACGGCCAATCGATGCCGGGCCGGGCGGTGTCAGCCGACAGCACTGCGGCGGCGACCGTCAGCACGGTCGCCACGGTCAAGCTGCGTGTGGACATCCTTGCCTCCCTTAACAAAATCTTAACGCGGACTTAACGGGGCCAGGCCCCGTTTGTCCGCCTGACGGAAAGTGTCAGTTGGGGATCTGCAAGTCGGGCATTGGCGGCGCGGCAAACAGACGACGAGTGGGCGGCGCGAGCAGACGCGCCCACTTCTCCGCTCGCGAGACGCGAGCGCTGTCGGTCGCGATGCCGGTGTTGGCGTACATCTGGCGATAGAGCTTCGAGATGAGCACGAACGCCATCCGTGCCCGGAGGGTCGGCGTACAGCTGGACCGCTTCCAGATATTCGGCAGGCTGTAGAACTCGTCCCAGACCGCTTGCGTGCGGTGACGAATCTCGTCGGCTGACATCACGGGATGCGGTGAGTACACCTTCGGGCGCTGGCCTTGCGGAATCAACCAGTGACGCGTGATCGGGATGCCGGCAATCCGCGTCCCTTCCTTGGTCATGTCTTCTTCCCAGCGCTGAAAGTCGACCGTGCCCGGAAACGGCGTCAGCATCACGAACTGGGCAAAGGTGATCTCGGCACGCTGCGCGAGGGCCGCCGTGGCCTCGAATGTCGCCGGCCGGTCCGACGGCAAGCCGAAGATGAACGACCCCAGGACATGAACCCCGTGCTCTCGGAACGCCTTCAGCCGCGTCACGAGCTCTTCGCCCGCGAAATTGAAGTCCTTATAGATGTCCTTCAGGCCCTCAGGCGTTACCGACTCGATACCCACCAATGCTCCCCTGATGTGGGCCTTCTTCATCGCCTTCAAGAACTCGGGATCCTCGGCCGCTTCCATCGTGATCTGGGTGAAGAAGACCAGGTCGCCCGGGAGCCTGGCGAGACGCTCCATGAGCTCGAAGCGCTCCGCGCGAATCTCCAGGAGATTGTTGAGCGTGCTCTTGTCCGCACGGCGATCGGCCATCCGAAGGTCGTTCATCGCCACCGGATAGAAGTTGTCATCGGCCAGCGCGATGAACCGGAATCCCTTGCGCCGGAGCTCGACGATTTCTTCGATCACGGCGTCGCTCGAGCGCACGCGTGGCTTTTGTCCATCGGTTCGCCACACCGAGCAGAACGAGCAATGCTTCGGGCAGCCTCGTACGGTCTGCACCGAGGCCCACATGTAGCGTTCAGGCGGCAGGAGATCCCAGCGGGCTTTGAGAAGCGAGCCGCCTTCGACTCGTCCGCCGTCGTAGATCGATTGCTGGTTGCCGTCCAGGCAGGCCGCGATCACGGACGGCCAGATGCGATCGCCATCACCTTTGACCACTGCGTGGGCGCCGCCCAACTCGAGCGCCTCGTTTGGATACAGCGTCGCGTGGATGCCGCCGTAGATCACCTTGGCGCCCCGGTCGCGCACTTGTCGGCCGACCTCGTAGCCGCGCAGGGCGTTACCACTATGGATGCCGATGCCGACAACGTCCCCGGGCGAGACTGTGTCGGGGTCCAACTGGACCAGTGTTTCGTCCACGATCACCGGATCGCCATACTCAGCCGGTGTAGCGGCCGCCAGGACAAACAGCCAGCGAGGTGTAATCACGGCGACGCCGAACGCCAGGTGGCTCGGATTGATGAGGTGAACGCGCACGGCGTAAGTTTAGTCGTTTTCGGCGTTTAGCGGGAATTCATCGATGTGGGGTGTTCAGCAGGTCCGCCGCGGCATCGTCCTCGCCGGAGGGCGGCTGTGGCCCCGCGCGCCTGGCGTACACGTACGCGGCCACGAAAATCACAAGGATCAAACCTAGCGATAACCACCGGGGAATCTCAAAATGGATGATCCCGAGGCTGTGCAAATACTCGACGAGGAGCTTGATGCCGACCCACGCGATGATGATGAACGCGCCGTCGACCAGCACCGGATAGCGAGTGACGAGCGCAAGGAGCTGTCCGATCACCAGACGCATCGCGACGATGCCCAGGACGCCGCCGGTGATGATGACCCACAGCTTGTTCGACATGGCGACGGCCACCAGAATCGAATCCACCGCAAAGACGATATCGGTCAACTCGACTTTCACGACGGTGGCCCAGAAAGCCGTCAGGCCGAGCCACGGCCGCGCCGGTTTGATGGCGCGACGTCCCTGCGCGGTTTCGTGTCCCCAGAAGTGCTGGTACGGCAGATACAGTAGATACAGCCCGCCCACGAGTTGTACCCACGCCACTTGAATCATGTACGCAGCAAATACTGTTGCGGTAATCCGAAAGGCGAACGCGCCGACGATGCCGTAGCGGAGGGCTTTCTGCTGCTGGTGCCGGGGCAGCCCAAGAACGAGTACCGCCAACACCATCGCGTTGTCGGCACTCAAGAGGCCTTCGAGGGCCACGAGCAAGAGGATGGTGAGTAAATCGGTAGCGTGAACGTCGAACACTGCCGATCAGTATACCGACCTCATCGTCATCGATCGTTTGGCGGCTCCCCCGTCAGGCGCCGTTCGATCTGAATCAGCGCGGCGTTAGATGTGCGCGCCGCAGTGGTCTGATTCAGCGAACGTGACGTCCTCCATCCACGCGAACCGTTTCTCCCGTGATGAAATCGGTTTCGACCAGCATCCGCACCGCCTTCGCAATCTCGATTGCGCCGCCCCATCGACCAATCGGAGTTGCCTTCGCCACCTCATCGCGTTCCTCGTCGGACATGTCGGGCGGAGGCAGAATCGGGCCCGGGGCGACGGCATTGACCAGAATCTGATCGGCGCCCAATTCAAGCGCGAGCGCTTGGGTGAGCGCAATCACGCCGGCCTTGGCCGTGTAGTAGGCGACGAAGCCCTTGTACGCCGGCCGGCCGCTCCCGGCGAGCCAATCGGCAAAGTTGATGATGCGGCCGCCCCCCTGACGCCGCATGTGCGGCACGGCGGCACGCGACACCAGAAAGACGGAGCGCAGATTGACGTCGATGTTGCGCTGCCAATCGCTCTCGGTCATCCGGTCGAATGGTGTCGATTCGTAAATCGAGGCCATGTTCACCACGATGTCGATACGGCCGAGCTCGGCCACGGTTGAGGCGACGACCGCCGCGCAGTCGCTGACGGACGCGACATCGGCGGCAATGACCGCCACCCGTCGACCGAGCCCTCGGACGTCGGCTGCCGTCTCGTCGGCCTCGGCCTTTGAGCCGCGATAAGAGAGGGCGATGTGAGCGCCGTGCGAGGCCAGCTCGCGAGCGACCGCCTGGCCGATGCGCTTGCCGCCCGTGATCAGAACGACTCGATCCGTCAGGTTCATGTCACCTCCGTCCGAACGCTGCGACAGGCCCTTCGCGAAGCCCATCGGGCGTGCTGCCAAACATTGACACAGCCCGTATCAAGGACCATACTTGATCCATATCAAGTGGCGACGGCTAGAACACGCCACGAACGCCGCCTATGGCCGACGACCTCATTTTCATCTCGACTGCGGCCCGGATGCTGGGGATGCATCCGCAAACGCTGCGAAAGTACGAGCGGCTGGGCCTCGTCCAGCCGGCGCGGACGATTGGCAGCATGCGCCTCTACTCGCGCGACGAAATCGAGCGCTTGCGTTTCATCAAGCGGCTGGTCGAGGACATGGGCATCAACCTCGCGGGCGTTCAGCAACTGCTGGAGATTGTCGAAGTGATGCGGCGCATCCAGCCGCTCGTGCGTGAGGATTTGCTCTCCCACAACGATGGGCGTCGACGGCTCGTACGAGAGATCGGGAAGTTGAATCAACTGTTGGGGCTCTGAACGCTGTCGGTGGACGACTGATTCACGAATGGACTTCAAGGACTACTACGCGACGCTTGGTGTGGCCAAGACGGCCTCCGACAAGGAGATCAAGCAGGCGTTTCGCAAACTGGCCCGCAAGTATCACCCGGATGTGAACCCGGGTGACAAGTCGGCCGAGGTACGGTTCAAGGAGATCAATGAGGCCAACGAGGTGCTCGGCGATCCCGAGAAACGCAAGAAATACGACGAGTTGGGCGCCAACTGGCGTCAGTACGAGCAAGCGCAGGCCCGGGGAGGACAACCCGGCGCTGGACCGTTCGGGGGCCAATGGACCTATTCGCCGGGGAGCGGCGGATTTCGGCCGATGACCGAGGACGAAGTCTCCGAGATGTTCGGGGATGACGACAGCCCGTTCTCGGACTTCTTTCGCACGTTCTTTGGAGGCGGCGAGCCGACTCCAGGTCGCCGCGGACGATCGCGGACGCCTCGCAACCGGAAGGGTCGTGACGTCGAGCACGAGATCGAGCTGGATCTGGAAAGTGCCTTGCGCGGCAGTGTCCAACGACTCGGCATCCGGCACGACGGGGAGCTTCGTAACGTCGAGGTTCGAATTCCGGCGGGCGTGACGGAGGGCTCTCGTGTCCGCGTCGGCGGTGAGGGCGAGCGAGGCGCGGGGTCCGCAGCGAGCGGCGATCTGTACCTTCGAATCAAGCTGCGGCCGCACCCGCGATTCGAACGCAAGGAGCGTGACCTCTATACGAAGGTCCGTGTACCCCTGACGACGGTCGTCCTCGGCGGCGAAGCGGAGGTTCAAACTCTGGCCGGCCGGTCGCTCCGTCTCAAGATTCCGCCCGGGACTCAGAACGGGCAGGTATTTCGTTTGCGAGGGCAAGGTCTGCCGACGACCAGCAAGGACAGTACACCCGGCGACCTCTATGCGACGGTCGATGTCGTGGTGCCCCAGAGCTTGACGGACGAGGAACGGAAACATTTCGAGGCGCTCGCTGAGCTCGAACGAAAGAGGAGGACGGCGGAAGGCTCCGCCGCGCAAGCATGAATCTCAACAAGTTCACCGAAAAGGCACAAGAAGCGGTCCTCGCTTCCCCGCAGCTCGCATCCGAGTTGAATCACGCACAGGTCGAGCCCGAGCACTTGTTGGTCGCATTGCTCGAGCAGCCCGAAGGCGTCGTTCCGACCGTCCTGCAAAAGCTCAAGGCCGACCCGACAGGGCTCGCACGTGCATTGCGCGACCATCTCGGCCGTCAGTCGAAAGCGTACGGCGGCACGGAACCAGGCTTGTCGCCGCGCATGCGGGTCGTGATCGATGCCGCGCAGGCCGAAGCCCGCTCGATGCAGGACGAGTACGTCAGCACCGAGCACCTTCTCCTGGGGCTGCTCTCTGAGCCGGGACGACCGACATCGGTCGAGCTGCTCAAACAGCGCGGCGTGACCCGAGAGAGCGTCCTCGAAGCGCTCACGTCGGTGCGGGGAAACCAGCGCGTGACCGATCAGAATCCCGAGAACAAGTACCAGGCGCTCGAGCGCTATGGACGCGACCTGACCGATCTCGCCCGACGCGGCAAGCTCGATCCCGTGATCGGCCGCGACGAGGAAGTGCGCCGCGTCATCCAAGTGCTGTCGCGAAGGACGAAAAACAACCCCGTGCTCATCGGCGAGCCGGGTGTCGGGAAGACCGCCATTGTCGAAGGGCTGGCGCAGCGCATCATCCGTGGCGATGTGCCCGAGGGGTTGAAGAACAAGAAGATCGTCGGCCTGGACATGGGGGCCCTTGTCGCCGGCGCCAAATATCGAGGCGAGTTCGAAGAGCGGCTCAAGGCGGTCCTGAAGGAAATCGTCGAAGCCGAAGGTCAAATCGTGCTCTTCATCGACGAGTTGCACACGGTGGTTGGCGCAGGCGCAGCCGAAGGCTCGCTCGACGCCTCGAACATGTTGAAGCCGATGCTGGCTCGCGGCGAGCTGCACACGATTGGGGCCACGACGCTCGACGAGTATCGCAAGCACATCGAGAAGGACGCCGCCCTCGAGCGTCGATTCCAACCGGTCATGGTCGGTGAGCCATCGGTTGAGGACACGATCAGCATTCTCCGCGGACTTCGCGAGCGCTACGAGATTCATCACGGCGTCAAGCTGAAGGACGCCGCACTCGTCGCGGCCGCTGTCCTTTCCCACCGCTACATCGCCGACAGGTTTCTGCCCGACAAGGCCATCGATCTCGTGGACGAAGCCGCCTCGAAACTCCGCATGGAGATCGACTCGATGCCGGCGGAGCTGGACGAAGTGCAGCGCCGCATCATGCAGCTCGAGATCGAGCGCGAAGCGCTGAAGAAAGAAAAAGACAAGCCGTCGCAAGAGCGCCTGGCCAAGCTCGAAAAGGAGCTCGCGGATCTCAAGGAGCAGCAGTCTCGATTGCGCACTCACTGGGAACAAGAGAAGGAGGCGATTCAGCTGGGGCGACAACTGAAGGAGCAGCTCGAACAGGTCAAGTCGGAGGTCGAGCGTGCCCAGCGTGTGGGCGACTATGCGAAGGCGTCCGAGCTTCAGTACGGCAAGGTGCCCGAGCTGGAGGCCAGCATCAAGGCGCAGGAAGGCCGACTCGCCGAGCTGCAGCAGGTGAATCGCATGCTCAAAGAGGAAGTCGACGAGGAGGACATTGCGGAGGTCGTCGGACGCTGGACGGGCATTCCTGTCAGTCGTCTAATGGAGGGCGAAATCCAGAAGCTTCTCCGGATGGAGGAACGACTGCACCATCGGGTCATCGGTCAGGACGAGGCCATCGAAGCGGTCGCCAATGCCATTCGCCGTGCGAGGGCGGGCTTGCAGGATCCCAATCGACCGATGGGCTCCTTCATCTTCCTGGGGCCGACCGGGGTCGGGAAAACCGAATTGGCTCGCGCACTCGCGGAGTTTCTGTTCGACGACGACCACGCGATGGTGCGCATCGACATGTCGGAGTATCAGGACAAGCACACGGTGTCGCGAATGATTGGCGCTCCACCGGGGTACGTCGGGTATGACGAAGCCGGGCAGCTCACGGAAGCCGTTCGCCGACGCCCCTATTCCGTCGTCCTGTTCGACGAGATCGAAAAGGCACACCCCGAGGTGCTCAACGTGATGTTGCAGTTGCTCGACGATGGCCGCTTGACCGACGGGAAGGGACGGACGGTCGACTTCAAGAACACGGTCGTCATCATGACGTCGAATATCGGCAGCCAGTTCATTGCCGAGGCGGCCACGTCAGGAGAGATCAGCGAGGGGCCGAGGCGTCAGGTCACGGATGCCCTGCGGCAGCACTTCAGGCCTGAATTCCTCAATCGCGTCGACGAAATCATCTTCTTCCACGCCCTGTCGCGCGATCACATCAAGCAGATCATCGACATCCAGCTGCGAGGGCTGATGAAGCGACTGGCGGACCGGAAAATCAAAGTCGAGCTCACCGAACGGGCGAAGGAATTCCTCGTGCAGGAGGGGTATGATCCCAGCTACGGTGCTCGCCCGCTCAAGCGAGCCATTCAGCGGCGGGTCTTGGACCCGCTTGCCATGCGCGTCCTCGAAGGCGAATTCGCCGAGGGCGATCGCGTCGTTGTGGACGTCGGCCCGGATGGGTTGACGTTCGCAAAACACGAGGTCACTGTTGCCTAATCCGCTGATGCCTGGAAACAAACGAAACGCGCCGACCCGACCCATCGCCCTTTGGTGGGTGCTCGGTGCCTTGCTCGTCCTCGCCTTGGGCCAGGCGTATCTGTTGTCACCGTCAGGACGGCCCGTCTCGTATAGCGAGTTCAAAAGCATGGTTCGCTCGGGGCAGGTGGCCGAGGTGTGGGTTGGCGAGACGTCGATTCGCGGCGAGCTGAAAAAGGCCGACGGACCGACCACGCTCACCACCACACGCATCGAGGATCCGAAACTGATCGAAGAGCTCGATCAGCATGGCGTGAAGTATTCAGGAGAGGTCGTGAGCCGCTGGCTGCCCGAGGTCCTGAGCTGGTTGATCCCGGTGCTGTTGTTGGTCGCGCTCTGGTCGTTCTTTTTCCGTCGCATCGGCGGCGCCGAGGGCGGCGTCATGTCGTTCGCCCGCAGTAAGGCGAAGATCTATGCCGAGGACGATGTGAAGGTGAGCTTTGCCGATGTGGCAGGCGTCGACGAGGCGGCCCAGGAGCTGCGTGAGGTCGTCGAGTTCTTGCAGAATCCCAAGAAGTACACCAGCCTCGGCGGCAAGATTCCCAAAGGCGTTCTGCTAGTCGGTCCACCGGGCACCGGTAAGACGCTGCTGGCTCGGGCCGTGGCCGGCGAGGCGAAGGTGCCGTTCTTCAGTCTGAGCGGATCGGAGTTCGTCGAAATGTTTGTCGGCGTCGGCGCCGCTCGTGTTCGCGACCTGTTTGCACAAGCCGAAGCCAAGGCGCCCTGCATCGTGTTCATCGACGAGCTCGACGCGCTTGGCAAGGTGCGGGTGCAGAGCCCGATCGGCAGTCACGAGGAGCGCGAGCAAACGCTCAATCAATTGCTCGCCGAGATGGATGGCTTCGATCCGCGCAAGGCCATCATCATCATGGGTGCCACCAATCGTCCAGAGGTTCTGGATCCCGCCCTGCTCCGCCCTGGCCGTTTCGACCGCCAGGTGCTCGTGGACAAGCCGGACGTCAAGGGTCGCGTGGAAGTGCTGAACATTCACGTCCGCAGCGTGAAGCTGTCACCGGAAGTCGATTTGAAAAAGGTGGCCGCGCGCACCGCAGGCTTCGCCGGTGCGGACCTGGCCAATCTCGTCAACGAAGCGGCGCTGCTCGCCGCCCGTCGTGACAAGTCGATGGTTGACATGCTCGACTTCGACGAAGCCATCGATCGCTTGATCGCGGGCCTCGAGAAAAAGCGCGTGATGGGCACCAAAGAACGCGAGATCGTGGCCTACCACGAGTCAGGTCACGCGATCGTGGCGACGGCGTTGCCAGGAACCGATCCGGTGCACAAGATTTCGATCGTGGCGCGCGGCTTCGGAGCCCTCGGCTACACGATGCAGCTTCCGCTCGAGGACCGTTACTTGATGCAGCGGCGCGACTTGATGAACCAGCTCGCCATCCTCCTGGGCGGCCGGTCGGCTGAAGAGATCGCCTTGGGCGAGATCTCGACCGGCGCGCAAAACGACCTTCAGCGCGCCACCGACATCGCCCGCTCGATGGTGACCGAGTGGGGGATGAGCGAACGACTGGGCGCGGTGAACTTCGACAGCGGCCGGCGCAGCCGATTCCTCGACGTCCCGCAGGGACCAGAACGCGGACCGCACAGCGAAGAAACCGCCAAGGCGATCGACGAAGAGGTCAAGATGATCATCACCGAGGGGCATAACGATGCCCGTCGGATTCTGCTCGACCGTCGTGACATCCTGGAAACCGTGACGCGGCGCCTGCTCGAGAAAGAAGTCATGGAAGGCGACGAGCTGCGAGCCATCGTTGGCGAGGCGCACCCAGTCGATTCGCGATGCGACGGAGGGGCTCCAGCCAACGGGCCCTACGTCACAATGACCCACGCCAAAATCGCGACCGCGGCACCCGACACGCAATCCACGACGTAGTGATAGCGGCACAGCGCGGCCGACAGCGCAATCAGCAGCGAGAGAACAGCGAAGACCGTCCCTGCAACCGGTGCGATGGCGCCAAGGGCCAGCGCCGCCGCGAGTGCGCCCGCTACGTGGCCGCTGGGCAGGGTGTTTGCCTGCACGCTGGCGCCGTCGAGAATGGCGCTATTCAGTCGGCGGAGGGTCGGCCGGCGAGTCTCGATCACGGCCGGCCCTTCAATCGCGCGAGGCGGCCGCGAGCGGAGCCACGGCAACGCGGCATAACAAGCGAGTTCTGCCGTCAGCACGATCGACCAGTAGACGGTCACGAATGGCCTGTCGATCAGGGCGGCGAGGATGGCCCCACCGCCCACGACGACGTAGTCAGCGGCATAGCTCGCCTCGAGTAACTCGAGGGCCCAGTGTGGTGCTCGGCGAAGCAAACGGTCGATGCCCAATCTCTCGAACACTGCTCGATCTGACCGCAACAGGAATCGTTCGAGCCAGGGTTGCGGGTCTCGAAAGAAGAAGCCGGACAACCAGTAGCCGACGAGCAGCAGCGCACCGGGCACGATCAGCTGCACCCAGAACGACGAAGTCATCGTTCCGGCGCCAACCGCCACGAGCGCGTAGGAGAGGCAGGCGAC
Source organism: uncultured Acidobacteriota bacterium (assembly GCA_963802675.1). Classification (GTDB taxonomy): domain Bacteria; phylum Acidobacteriota; class Vicinamibacteria; order Vicinamibacterales; family UBA2999; genus JACCSI01. Next base: position 748,281 of record CAWDJL010000005.1, on the reverse strand, counting down.
CACTACGATCGGACGACGACCGATCGGCAGGGTCAGCGCCGCCGCGGTCAGCGTCAGGCCGTAGATTCCCGCAACAACACCCCAGAGCGCCACTTACATGAGAATGTGCCGAAATGCCCTCGGGCGGCTCATTCGGGAAGCGTGGCGAGAATTCGCTTGGGATCGAGTCGCCACACATTGGCTTGACGGAGATTCGATAACCAGACGGACCCGTGCCCGACGCGAATCGCGTCCCCTCCCTCGCCATAGAACTGCTGGACCACCTTATTCGTCGTGGGGTCAATCCGGGTGATGGGGTATTCAAAGGACGTGATCCAGACGGACCCCTCGCCCACCGAGATTTCTCCACCAGGACCGGGAATCCCCGCGGCAATGGTTGCGACCACCTTATTGGTCTTCGCGTCCACTCGCGAGATTGTCCCATCGCCCTGGTTGATGGTCCAGACAGAGCCCTCGCCCACAGCCAGAAAACGCGGGCTTGGCCCGACCGTAATCGTCTCTTCCACCAGATTGTTGTGGGGGTTGATCCGGGTGAGGAGATTTTTCTCGGGTACTCGTGACCCACACCGCGCCTTCGCCGAACGCGACCGCAAACGATCCCGGCGAGACGTAGATTTCAGCGACGACCTTGTTCGAGGCGGGATCGATTCGCGCCAGCGTCCCTTTGGCGTCGGTCATCAGCCAGACGCTGCCCGCTGCCGTCGTCAAGCCTCCTTCGCTGTTACCAATCGTCAACGGCAGGGTTGCGGTGACCTTAGCGGTCTTGAGATCAACGCGCGAGACGCTGGGATCGCCGCAGTTCGGCACCCACAGAGATCCGAACCCCGTCGCCAATCCCGAGCAGGGGTTCTTGCCCACCGCGATGGTCTCCACGATCTTGTTGGCCTTCGGGTCGATTCGGGTGACGCTGTGCTTGGGCGAGTTCGAGACCCAGACGTGGTCGTCGATGGCAATCCAGTCGGGCACGCCTGGGATCTCGAACACCTGATCCGGTTTGAGCCGTGTCATGGGGATCCGCACGGAGGTCTCGGCGACTCCTGGTCGTTTTGGCCGCGGGGTGTCCTGGAGCGCGAGCAACGACGGGCAAATCACGAGAAGAATCAGGAAGATCCCGGGATTCCGACGGCCAACCACGGTGGCATAATACTCATTCCCGACCTGTATGGTCCCGAGACTCGCGCCTCGCGTGTGGCTGGTTTGTGCCGCCGCGGCCCTGACAACGACTACCATCTGGGCCGCGCGCGCGCAGCCTGCCAGCGCGCCACAAGCATCCGCGACATCTGTCGAGTTCTTCGAAGCCAACATTCGGCCGGTTCTGGTCGATTCCTGCTCGATCTGTCATACCAAAACTGAAGCGGGCGGACTGCGAGTCGACTCGCGAGACGCGCTACTAAAGGGCGGAACCTCGGGGCCGGCGATTGTTCCGGGGAATCCCGACGACAGCTACCTGTTGCTGGCGATTCGTCATGCTCCCAACGCGCCTCGGATGCCGAAGAACGGCGCGAAGCTGAGTGATGCCCAAGTGGCTGCCTTCGCGCAGTGGATTCGCGACGGAGCGCCATGGCCGTCGGCCGCGCCGGCCCCGTCGGCGACCTCGGCGACTGCGACGACCTCGCGTGAAACGGTCATTACCGCCGAGCAGCGCGGGTTCTGGTCGTTTCAGCCGTTGCGACGGAACGAGCCGCCGGCAGTGAGCCGCAACGACTGGCCGAAGTCGCCGATCGATCGGTTCATCCTGGCGCGTCTGGAGAAAGAGGGCCTGACTCCTGTTAGCGGGGCGGACAAACTCACGCTGATACGCCGGGCCACGCTGGATTTGACCGGATTGCCGCCGACGCCCGAAGAGGTCGAGGCCTTTGAGAAGGACACGTCACCCGACGCGTTCAGCACGGTGGTCGATCGCCTGCTGGCATCGCCTCACTACGGCGAGACGTGGGGGCGGCTCTGGCTCGACGTTGCCCGATATGGCGAGGACGACCCGCGAAGCCTCGATCCCGAGGGTCGCGGCTATGCGCCCTACCCCAACGCTTATCTCTACCGCGATTGGGTGGTGAAGGCCTTCAACGACGATCTCCCGTACGACCAGTTCGTGAAGGCGCAGATCGCCGGCGATCTGCTCGACGAGAAGACCCGTGCGCGCACGTTGTCGGCGCTCGGGTTCCTCGGCCTCGGTCCGTGGTATTACGACAACGGCGCCATCGAGATCACGAAGGCTGACGAGCGGCACGACCGCGTGGATGTCGTGTCCCGCGGCTTTCTGGGGCTCACGGTCGCGTGCGCGCGTTGTCACGACCACAAGTACGATCCAATCCCCACCAAGGACTACTACTCGTTGGCGGGCGTGTTTCTCAACACGGCGTATCACGAGTATCCGCTGGCGCCACAGTCCGAAGTGGACGAGTTCAAAGCCCTCGAGAAGAAGATTGAACAGAAGCAGAAGCTCCTCAACGAGTTTCTCGAGGTCGAAAGCCGTCAACTGGGCGAAACGCTGGCGTTGCATACGTCGAAATACCTGCAAGCCGCGTGGAGGGTCACGGGTGAGCCGAAGGACCCCGTGTGGCGCGTCGCCGACCAGGAAAAGCTCGACTACGAGCTGTTCGATCGCTGGATTGCGTTTCTTGCCAAGCCTCCTCGCTTCTATCCTTACCTCAAAGAGTGGCAGGAGATGATCAAGCGCGGTGGCACCGCCACCGAGGCGAAGAAGCTGGCCGACGCGTTCCAGGCGCTCCTCCTCGACGTGATGTTCGCCAAGAAGGAGATCGACGAGGAGAACGAGATCATCCGAGCCAAGGCTCTCCCGGGCACCACGAAGAAAAAGCCCGCCAACCTGCCCAGCGAGTTCATCACCAACGACGACTTTTGCCCCGGTTGCGGGCTCGAGCTCAAGAGCCTCGAGCCGGAGCGCATGCAGCTGTGGACCGACGTCTTTCGACGCGATCTCGCGGAGGGCTTCGACCCCTCGTATGCGGTTTATGTCAAACCCGGTGTGCTGCTGTTTCGCGGGTGGGGCCTCGAACGGCAATTGAGCGGCGATCGTCGCACGCACGTCGAGGCACTTCGAAACGACATCAAAACGCTCAAGAGCAACCTACCGCCGAAGTACGCGTACGTTCACGGTGTGGCGGACATGGAGAAGCCTGCACCGATGCAGGTCAACGTCCGCGGCAACCCGATGCGATTGGGCGACGAGGTGCCGCGACGCTTCCTCAGCGTCCTCAGCGAAGGTGTTCCAGCACCGTTCGAGAAAGGGAGCGGGCGGCTCGAGTTGGCCGAGACGATTGCCAATCATCCGCTTGCGGCCCGCGTCATCGTCAATCGCATCTGGAAAGGACATTTCGGCACGGGCATCGTTGACACGCCAAGCAACTTCGGGTTCAACGGCGAACGCCCCAGCCATCCGGAGTTGCTGGAGTATCTCGCGGCAACCTTTGTCGCGAACGGCCGCTCCCTCAAGAAGCTGCATCGCGACATCATGCTGAGCCAGGTCTATCAGCTGAGCGCCGATAGCAACCCAACGAACGCGGCAAAGGATTCGGGAAACCGCCTGTATTGGCGCGTCAGTCGCCGGCGGATGTCGGCCGAGCAACTCCGCGATTCCATCCTGTCGGTAGCCGGCGCGCTGGAGCCCAAGGTTGGCGGCCCGTCCGAGACGCTCACGCCTTTCTATGCACGACGGACGATTTACGGGAAACTGAGTCGCTATCGAACCGATCCGTTTCTGCAACTCTTCGACTTCCCGGCGCCGACGATTTCGGCCGAGCAACGTTTTACGACCAGCGTGCCGCTGCAGCGCCTGTTTCTGATGAACAGCGACTTCATGCAGCAACATAGCGAGCTGATTGCGCGCCGGGTCGAGTCCGAGCCAGACTCCCGCTCGCGTATTCGGAAGGCGTATCGGCTCGTGTTCGGACGCGAGCCGAGAGATGGCGAGCTGACCGCGGGCGTTCAGTACGTGATGCAGGAACCGCTGCGGGCGTACGAAGAGCGCAAGGTTGAGGCGACGAAGAAAGAACTCGAGGACGCCAAGAAATCGGCCAGCCTCGGAGCGAGCACACCCGTGCAAGGTCCACCCGAGAGGGCATCGAAAACCGATCCTGCGATGGCGGAAGGCATGATGGCGGGCGTGACGGGCAGCGGCGAAAAGAAGGACGGCGAACCCAAGAAACTGCTGCCAGTGACGGCCTTTGGCCGATACATCAAAGTGCTGCTGAGTTCGAATGAATTCATTTTTGTGGAATAGAAATCTGGTCAGTGGCCGGTGGCCGGTGGCCGGTAGTTCCCGGCGTGACGGGCTGCTGGCGACTGGCAGCGGTTTGTGACTGGCAACTGGTAACCGGCAACCGGCAACCGGCAACTGACATGAATCACCGACAACCTCGGCCCGTGACGCGACGCGAAGCGCTGTGCCGGATCGGCAACGGCTTCGGGATGCTGGCATTCGCGGGGCTCGTCGGCGACTCGCTGTCGAGGGCCGACTTGTTGGCGGCGCAAGACCCGAAGATTCGCGCTACCGGCGGCTTGCATCATCCTGCCAAAGCCAAGCATGTCGTTTTCCTTTTCATGAACGGCGGGCTCTCACAGGTTGACAGCTTCGACCCCAAGCCGATGCTGGACAAGTACCATGGCCAGCCGCTGCCGGGAGGCGCGATTGCGACGGAGCGCAAGACCGGTGCGCTGATGCGCTCACCGTTTGCGTTCAAGAAGTACGGCAAGGTGGGAATGGACGTGAGCGAACTCTTCCCGCACGTCGGCGAATGCGCGGACGATTTGTGCTTCGTTCGCTCCGTCTACACCGACATCCCGAACCACGAGCCCTCGCTCCTCATGATGAACACGGGCCACAGCCAGGTTGGCCGCCCTTCGCTTGGCTCGTGGCTCACCTATGGCCTGGGGACCGACAACAAGAACCTGCCAGGCTACGTCGTCCTCTGTCCCGATCTGCCGACGACGGTCGGGCCCCCGTTGTGGAACAGCGCCTTTTTACCCGGCGTGCACCAGGGCACGTTCATCTCCGACAAGGTCGACAAGCCCGATCAGATCATTGGGAAGGACTTCGATCCCAAGAAGCTCGTGTCCTTCATTCACAACGACAAGTTCACGCTCTCTGAGCAGCGGCGCGAGCTGGACTTGCTGGCGCAGCTCGAACAGCTTCGCTGGGAGGGCGAACAGATGCGAGATCCCCAGCTCGACGCCGCCATCCAGTCAATGGAAGTCGCGTATCGGATGCAGACCGAAGCGCCAGAGGTGTTTGACATCCGCAAAGAGTCCGAGGCGACGCTCAAGCTGTACGGGCCCGGCAGCACCGCCCGAGGCTGCTTGATGGCCGTGCGGCTCGTTGAGCGGGGTGTTCGGATGGTCCAGATTTACTACGCCAACCGCGATCCGTGGGATGCGCACGCCGACATTCAGGCTCACCGCAAGAACGCAAAGGATTCGGACCAGCCGTACGCGGCCGTTATCAAAGACCTGAAGTCGCGCGGCCTGTTCAACGAGACCTTGGTGATCTGCGGCTCCGAATTCGGACGCACGCCGGTCTGCGAGGTCGGGGGCGGCGCAGGCGTCGTCCAGAACGGACGGGACCACAACCCGTTCGGATTCACCATGTGGCTGGCGGGCGGCGGGATCAAGGGCGGCACCATCTACGGTGCCACGGATGATTTCGGTTTCAAGGCGGTCGACAAGCCCGTGCATGTGCATGACCTGCACGCGACCATCCTGCACCTGATGGGCATCGACCACACGAAGCTCACTTATCACTACAGCGGTCGCGATTTTCGCCTCACGGACGTCTCGGGGAACGTGATTCACGAGATTCTCGCGTAGCTCGAAAGTTCCAAGGTTCCAAGGTTCCAAGGTTCTAGAGGTGCATGGTTGCCGTGAGAGGACGCTCACTGTGGGTGATCGCGAGTGTAGGCGCACTGGCTGCCGGATCGGCGCTCGTCTCTGGACAGAACACCGGCGGCGGCGCCCGAGCTTCGAGGGCATCTGGAACTCGGCCACGGTCACGCCGCTCGAACGCCCGAGCGAGTTGCGGGACAAGGCGTTCTTCACGCCGGCAGAAGCGGCCGAGTGGGAGCGACAGGTCACACGACGAAACGAGGAACCGCCGCCCGAGGTCGCGGCGAAGAGCCAGGGTACCGGCACGTACAACACGTTCTATCGCGAATTTGGAACGCGCACCGTCAAGACGCTCCGCACGTCGATCGTCACCGACCCTCCCGACGGCCGCATTCCCGCGCTCACGCCGGAGGCTGCCGAAGCCAGGCGCCGCCGTCTGGAGCGGCAAAAACGGTTCGAGAACGTCGAAGAGCTCGGCCTTCAGGATCGGTGTCTGGCCTTCGTCACAGCCGGACCGCCGATGCTCCCGTACTCCTACAACAGCAACTATCACATCGTGCAGACCAGGGATGCCATGGTCGTGCACGCGGAGATGATCCACGACACCCGAATCATCCATCTGGACGGTCGGCCGCATCTCCCATCGAATGTCCGGCAGTGGCTAGGTGATTCGATCGGCCGTTGGGAGGGCAACACCCTGGTGGTCGACACGACGAATTTCCGGGACGGCAGCGGCTACTACGGTGACGCAGGTGGCAATTTCGCCTGGGACGGCAACTTGCACCTCGTCGAACGCCTCAGCCTCATCGACGCCGAGACGCTGCTCTACCAGTTCGAGATCGACGATCCAACGGCGTACGTGCGGCCGTGGAAGAGTGAGCTGACGCTGGCGCGGGCAGTTGGGCCGATCTACGAATTTGCCTGCCACGAGGGCAACTACTCGTTGACGAACATGCTGAGGGGATATCGCTCGGCCGAACGAAAGGCAGGCGTCAAGTAGCACGCTCGGCTAGCATGTTGTGATGCGAACAGCCGAAACCGCTCCAGCCCTCGCGTTCATCTTCTCGGAGCTCGTCGCTGGCACCCAAGGATCCGGCGGCTTCGTGCTCAACACCGGAGACATCGGGCTCCTTCGAAGCCTCGACCGGCTGTCGGCCGCCGATGCGTCGCGTGCCGTCAACGGCGGTGCCACGATTGCTGCGCACGCGCAGCACCTCCGCTACGGGCTCTCGCTGATGAACCGATGGGCGTCCGAAGGCGGCAATCCGTTCGCCGACGCCAAGTGGGACGAGGCGTGGAAGGTCGCAGAAGTCGATGCCAAAGCGTGGGAAGAGATCCGCAGCGGGCTCCGCGACGAGACGACGCGCTGGCGCGGCGCGATCGGCACTCCGCGCGAGGTCTCCGACGTCGAACTCCGCGGCATGATCGCGAGCGTGGCTCACCTCGCCTATCACCTCGGCGCTATTCGACAAATTAACAAGGACGCGCGCGGGCCCCGAGAGGGGACCTTCTAAGCACTCCATCGCAGACTGAACCTTGGAACCAAGGAACCTCGGAACCCTGGAACCCTGGAACCTTGGAACCTTGACATGCCTGCAATGCAGACATACAATGTCTGCATTGTAGTCATGGCGCCCAAACCCATTTATCTCGGTGAGTTCGAGTACGGCGTGCTGCTGGCGATCCTCCAAAACCCGGTGGCCTACGCCGTCCCCATTCGCGCATTTCTCGAGGAACGCACCGGCCGCCCGGTGGCGCGCGGCGCCCTTTACACGGCCCTCGAGCGCCTCGAAGCCAAGGGGTGTCTGTGGTCGCGGATGGGCGATCCGACCGACGACCGCGGGGGCAAGCCCCGCCGCTATTTCACCGTCACGCCGGCCGGGTTGCGCGCGCTGAGGGCCACGCACGGCGCCTTTGCCAACCTGACCCGTGGGCTGGAAACCATCCTCGAACGCCGATGAGCCGCGCGACTCGCCCGCCGCGATTTGCCGAACGGTTGCTGGGCGCCAGTGTCTCCGATCGCGAGTGGCGCGAAAGCATCCTCGGCGATCTCCGAGAAGAGTACGTGGTCACACGAAAGCAGCGAGGCGCCGGGTTTGCGCGCTGCTGGTATTGGGCGCAGGCGTTTGCCATTGGCACGAGAGAGGTCGCGGCGCGATGGCGTCGGCCTCGACGGCACGCAGGGAGCCTGGGACGCAGCGCCGACATCGAATCACGAGCCGGATGGTTCGCGGGCTTGTCGCGAGACTTCAGGCACGCATGGCGAGCTTTGGCGCGCCGGCCTGGAACCAGCCTGGTCATCGTCGCGACGCTCGCGTTGGCTCTAGCGACCAACGCGACCAGCTTCGCCATCATGGACGCGATCGTTCTGCGTCCGTTCCGCTTCCCCGATGTCGATCGCCTCGTGATGGTTGCGTCGAGCGATCTCCAGGCTGACCTGTTCGACCGCGAGTCGGTCTCACCGGCTGATTTCCGTGATTGGCGACGCGAGGCGCGAAGCATCACTCACCTGTCGGCCGCCGAGTGGTGGGATGCCAACCTCTCGGGCATCGATACGCCCGAGCAAGTCGCCGGCTTTCGTGTCACGGCCGACTTCTTCGATGCGCTCGGCAGGCCACCTGTCATCGGGCGTCCGTTCCTGCTCTCGGAAGAAACGCCAGGCAATCACCGCCGTGCGATTCTCGGCCATGCGCTGTGGACCCGGCTGTTCGCCAACGACCCGACGATCGTCGGCACGACCGTGCGAATCGACGGCGAGCCCTACGAAGTCGTGGGGGTGGCGCCAGAGGGCTTCGCGATTCCCGACGGTGCGCAGCTCTGGTCACCGCTCGCGTACACGCCAGAGCAATGGAATGAGCGTCGCAACCGCTATCTCACCACGGTCGCCCGGCTCGCGGAGGGGGCGACGCTTCAAGATGCGCGCGCGGAGCTTGGAGCGATGGCGGAACGGCAGCGGCGAGAACACCCCGAGACCAACGCGCGGGTGCCCAATGCGGTGGTCACTTTCACAGCAGGCATGAGTGATCCAGGCGCCGCGCCCTTCATGAGCGTGATGCTGGCGGCCAGCGTCCTGCTCCTGCTCATCGCTTGCGCCAACATTGCGAACCTGCTTCTTGCTCGAGGCGCGGAGCGAGCACAGGAGTTTGCCATGCGGCTGGCCCTCGGTGCCGGTCGTGCCCGCCTCGCCTTGCAGCTCGTGATCGAGGGCGCGCTCCTGTCGTCGATCGCGATCGTTCTCGCGGTCCCGCTCGCCTGGCTGGGCCTGGTGCTCTCGCGCGCGTCGATTCCGCCCAGCATCATTCGTTTCGTGCCCGGCTGGGCGTACCTGGACATTTCACCGGTCGTCTTCTGGTCGTCGGCGGCCTTCGGGTTGCTCGCGACACTGCTCTTCGCGCTCATCCCCGCGATTCAGACCGTTCGCGCGGACGTCGCGGATACGTTGCGGCCAGGAGCGCGCACGATGACCGCGCCGCGGCAGCGTCATTGGCTGCGCAATTCGCTCGCGGCGGCGCAGGTGGCTCTGACACTCGCGCTGCTGTTTGGCTCGGGGTTGATCCTGACCGCGGCGAATCGGGCTGTGAATGGTGCATTCGGATTCGACAAGCGCGACCTCCTCGTCGCCCGATTGGTGCTGCCCGAGCGTCCTTACGCGGACGCCGACCGTCGGCGTCAATTCATCGAGAGCGTGCTGGAACGAGTGCGCGCCATTCCTGCGGTAACGAGCGGGTCGATGGTCAGCAACTTGCCGTATGGGGGCTCCAGCGCCTCGCGCGAGTTCTGGATCGATGGCGTGACGCTCCAGCCGGGCGAGGTTCGCCGCGCCGCCTATCGACCTGCAACACCCGATTACCTCGCCACGATGAAGATTCCGCTCCTGAATGGGCGCGGCTTCAACGACGGCGACCGTCCGGACACCACTCCCGTGGCCATCATCAGCCAGATCGTCGCCGATCGATATTTCAACGATCCCAATCCGATCGGACGCCAGTTTCGGGTGACGCGAGATGGGCCCCTCATTACGGTGATTGGTGTCTGCGGCGACATTGTTCACGACTGGTTTCAGCAGCGTCGTGATCCGACGGTGTACCGGCCGCTTGCCCAGGACGCCCCGTACGCACACGCGTTTGTCCTGCGGACCATCGGCGATCCTCTCAGTGTCGCCAGCGATCTCCGGCGCGCAGTCTCCGCGGTCGATCCCGATCAGCCGATTCTCGGCCTCCAAACCATGGAGCAGCTCGTCGAGGATCGCTCAGCAGGCTTGAATTTCATCGCTAACGCACTCGGCGTCGTGGCGCTCATCGCGTTGGCGCTGGCCGTGATGGGGTTGTACAGCTTGATGGCGTACATGGTGAGCCGGCGGACGCAGGAACTTGGCGTGCGGATGGCGCTCGGGGCGACCAAGTGGCAGGTCATCGGTCTGACCAGCGGTCAGGGTGTGCGGATTACCATCGCTGGCCTGGTGCTTGGGGGGCTGGCCGCGATCGGGATCGGGCGCCTTCTGGAATCGGTCCTGTTTGGCGTCGTGTCGACGAGCGCGACCCAATTGTCGCTGCTGGCTCTTCTCGTCGCGGGGGTGTCGCTGCTCGCGACCTACCTTCCCGCTCGTCGAACGGCGCACCTGGACCCGACGCTCGCGCTGCGCGCCGAATAGATCGCTACTCGGCTGGCCGGTCCTGCGCGGCTGGTCCGAGGGCCGCCTCTGCCGCCTGGAAGCCGATCTTCGAGTGCGTGCCGTCACAGAACGGCTTGGTGGTCGAGTGACCACAGCGGCACAGGGCGAACGGCCGCTTCGGAATTTGATACTCGTTCCCGTTCCAGTCGATCAGTTTCACGTCTTCCGCGTCCACGAGATACGAGCCGTTTTGTCGCACTTTGATTGTTGCCATCCCTCTTCCTCATCTCCCTCGTTAGCTGGCCACCGGCCGTTGATCACGGATCACCGGCCACTGATCACCGACCGTCACGACATTTTCTGCATCGCCGAGAGAAACTCCGCGTTGTTCCTCGTCTTCGCCATCTTGTCGAGCAGCAGCTCCATCGCCTCCACCGGCGAGAGCGGGTTGAGGACCTTACGCAACACCCAGATGCGGTTGAGATCCTCGCGCGGAATCAGGAGTTCCTCCTTGCGCGTGCCGCTCTTCAACATGTCGATCGACGGAAACACCCGCTTGTCGGTGAGCTTCCGGTCCAGGTGAATCTCCATGTTGCCCGTGCCCTTGAACTCCTCGAAGATCACGTCATCCATGCGCGATCCGGTGTCGACCAGCGCGGTCGCGATGATCGTGAGCGATCCACCCTCTTCGATATTGCGGGCGGCGCCGAAGAAGCGTTTGGGTTTCTGCAGGGCGTTGCTGTCGAGACCACCTGACAGCACTTTGCCGGATGGTGGGATGACGGTGTTGTAGGCGCGCGCCAGGCGGGTCACGGAGTCGAGCAGGATGAGGACGTCCTTCTTGTGCTCGACGAGTCGCTTGGCTTTCTCGATCACCATCTCGGCGACCTGCACGTGGCGCTGCGCGGGTTCGTCGAACGTCGATGAAATCACTTCGCCATCCACGGACCGCTGCATGTCGGTGACTTCCTCCGGCCGCTCGTCGATCAGCAGCACGATGAGATAGACCTCGGGATGGTTCTTGGCGACGGACTGCGCGATGTTCTGCAGCAACATCGTTTTACCGGTCCGCGGAGGCGCGACGATGAGGCCGCGCTGACCCTTGCCAATGGGGGTCATCAGGTCCATGACGCGGGCCGACAGATTCTCGGTTTCGGTTTCGAGCTTGATTCGCTCCTGTGGATAGAGCGGCGTCAGGTTCTCGAAGAACAGCTTGTCGCGCGCCTGTTCCGGCGATTCGAAATTGACCGCTTCGACCTTGATCAGCGCGAAGTAGCGCTCCCCTTCTTTGGGTGGTCGAATCTGTCCCGACACCGTGTCGCCGGTCTGCAGATCGAATTTCCGAATCTGGGATGGAGAGACGTAGATGTCGTCGGGACCAGGGAGATAGTTGTAATCGGGCGCCCGCAGGAATCCGAAGCCATCGGGGAGCACTTCGAGCACGCCTTCGGAGAAGATGAAACCGCTCTGTTCGGTCTGCGCCTTCAGGATCTGAAAGATGAGCTCTTGCTTGCGCATGCCGGTCGCGCCGGGAACATTGAGTTCCTTGGCGACCTGGGTGAGCTTCTGGATGCTCATGTCCTTGAGCTCGCCGATATTGAGGCCGGGCCGGCGCCCTTCGGTTGCGGCGGCGACGGCTTCGGCTTCCTGAGCGACGTCCGCTTGCGGGGCGTGATGGCCGCCGCGTCCGGAACCTTGACGTTTGTGGGGACTGGGCATGGATGCTGACCTGTGCGATCGGTGACGTATCTGCGATGTGAGGTTAGGAACAGTTGGGTCCGGGAGAATCCGGTCCGCGAACGCTCAAGGGGAGGAAAGACGGGTTTCGACGAAGTATATCAGAACTGCGACGGACTCATGCCAATGGCCAGAATGCTGCAGGCCTGAATCGGACGAAGGCCGAGCAGCCGGGCCCGAGCCAAGAGGGCGTCAGATTCCGACCCGGGGTTGAACCACACCTCCGGAATCCCCTTTTGAGCGAGGCCGTCCACAATCTCCTCCCCCACGTCCGGCGGGACATACACGGTCGCCATGTCAATGGCCCCGGGGTAATCGAGGACGCTGCCGAACGCGCGCATTCCCTCCACCGTGTCATGTCGCGGCGTAATCGGAATCGCACGATACCCCGCCGCCGTGAACGCGCGGAGTGCCTTGTTGCCAAACTTGCGGCGATCGTTCGACGCGCCGATTACTGCGACCGTTTTCATTGCGATCGAGTATACGGTGCAATCATGAGGTCCACGGTCCACGGTCCACGGCCAACAGTCGATGGTATACGGTCCACGGTCTACGGTCAGAACTTGGGACTTACCGTGGGCCGTAGACCGTAGGCCGTGGACCGATACCGTTACAATCGTCTTCCGTGCGTCGTTCGACCATTCCACTGGTACTGCTGGCCCTTCTGACGTTTTTCACCGGGCTTGGGCGAGGCGCCATCGCTGATTCGGATGAAGCCTTCTACGCCGAGTCGGCACGAGAGATGGTCGAATCGGGTGATTGGCTCACTCCCCACTTCAACTACGAGCAACGCTTTCAGAAGCCGGTTCTCTATTACTGGTTGACGGCCGCGCTTTATCTGGTGACGGGCGCGACCGAGATCTCCGCGAGATTCTGGGCGGCGCTCTGCGGGGTCGGTCTGGTCCTCGTCACCGCCGCGTGCGCTCGCCGCTGGTTCGACGAGGACACGGGCCTGCTCGCGGGCGCGATCGCAGCGACCAATTTCGGCTACTTTGCGCTCGCGCGCATGTCCCTGCCGGATCTCCCGCTCGCGCTGTTCATGACCGTGGCGATCACGGCCACGTTTGCCGCAACGCTCGAGCGCACCCGCGAGCCGCGCTGGTGGCTCCTGGTCGCCGCCGCCGCGGCGGCGCTCGGTTTCCTGACGAAAGGACCCCTTGCTCTCGTTGTTCCGGCACTCGTCGTCGTGCCCGTGCTGCTGATCGAGCGCCGCTCGTTCGATCTCGACCTCGTGGACCTGCTGCTGGCGGGGATGTTGTTTGCCGCCATTGCGATGCCCTGGTATTTCGCCATGTGGTCCGAGCACGGCGTTGAGTATGTGCGAGGGTTTTTCGTCGGCGACAATTTCGAACGATTCGCGACGACCCGCTTCAACGATCCGCGGCCCTGGTGGTTCTATCTGCCTGTGATTGCCGGCGGCCTCTTGCCGTGGGCGCCGCTGACGACTGTGTGGCTTGGCCCGACGCTTCAGTTCGTCACGCGACGTCGAGACATCTCGACTATCGAGCTGCGCCTGCTGCTGTGGGTGGCGCTGCCACTGGTGTTCTTCACCCTGTCGATTGGCAAGCAGCCGCGATATGTGCTGCCAATGTTACCGCCGCTGGCGATCCTGCTCGCCAACTCGATCCTCGAGCGGACACGGGAGTGGCGAAGCCTCGACGGCGTTCGGAGGAGACCGCGGCCCAACCTCGCCGTCGTCATCGGCAGCGTTGTGTCGGGATTGTTCCTTTGTGGCCTGGCAGTTGGGCTGCATCGCCTTCAGCCGCTGTTCATCAACATCACGAGGTCGCTGACGTTGGGCGTTGCGATCGGGATTGGTCTGGCCGGCCTCGCAGTGATTCTGGTCAGCGTCACGCGGTTCTGGCGTGCGGCCCCCGCGGTGCTGGCATGTAGCGCGGCGCTGAGCTTTGCCTTGTTGCCTTTCGGCGCCCTGCCTGCGCCTGCGGACTCGGCGGTTTTTGAGATGGCGCGACTCGTGCGGGACGCGCGTCGCCCCGACGAAGCCCTTGGAACCTACCGCGTGGTCGTACGCAATCTGGTCTTCTACACGCGCCTCCGGCATACCGACTTGATTCATGACGAGCACATCCGCGATTGGCTGGGCAAGAATCCAAAGGCTCTGATCGTGATGCCCGCGGCCGAAGCGGATCGACTCGAACGTGACCAAGGATTGCGCCTCCAGCGTCTCGCGGAGCGCACGTACTTCGACGATGGGAGCATCAGAGTTCGAATGCTGGCGGATCCGAACCCGTCGATCGACCTTCAACGAGTGGTGCTGGTCAGGGTTGGCGGCTAGCAGGTCTGGGCACCTTGCGCGCCGCACGGGCGGCGCGCTCCAGCCGCTCTTGCAAAGCCTCCTCCGAGCCTTCACGCAGATCCTCTTCGAGCGTTGCCAGATGCTCTGCGTAAGCCCGGAGCGCGCCCACAATCCCCTGGCGATTGGTCTGCAGGATGTCCCGCCACATCTGAAGGTTCGCGCCGACCCCTTCCACCCGAGATTGGAATCCACCAGCGGCCAGCGATTGCGTGGCATCGTCCTGCTGGGCAAACAATTCGAGCAGCGGCAGCGAGATGAGATACGGCAAATGACTGGTGAAAGCGACCGCCTGATCGTGCTGCCTGGGATCCATGACGACGACCTCCGCGTCAAAGTCGCGCACCAGCCGCTGGGCCCAGTCGAGCGTGGATGACCTGGTTCGCGCCGTCGGCGTGAGGACGAATCGCTGGCCGGCAAACAGCCGGTTGCTCGGGCGAGAAGAGCCAGTCGTCAACTGGCCGGTCATGGGATGGCCGCCGATCGCGTGCAGGCGATGAGGCAACCCGCTCATCGCATCGGCGATAACGCTCTTGGTGCTGCCCACGTCGATCACGACGGCCTCGCGAGTGGCCAACTGACCGAGCCGACCGAGGAGGTCGAGAATTGCACCGACCGGGGTCGCCAGCACGACGACGTCCGCGTCCCTGACTGCATCGGCAACCGTCGAGGCGACATGATCGATCAGCGCTTCGGAGATTGCGCGGCCCTGGGTCGTCTCATCTCGATCGTAGCCGATGATGGTCCAGCGTGGTCTGACCGTGCGCAGTGCGGCCGCAAATGATCCGCCGATCAAACCGAGCCCGATGACAGCTGCGCGGCAATTGGCGTCGGCGCGATCCCAAACCGGCGTGCCGTCGTTCATAGCCTGATGGTCAATGCTCCCAGATCTTGCCCGGATTGAGGATCCCGTGAGGATCGAAGGCGTGCTTGATGCGCTGCATCAGCGCGATCACGTCAGCGGACAGCTCGATGCCGAGATACGGCGCTTTCGAGAAGCCAATGCCGTGCTCGCCGCTGATTGACCCCTCCAACGCGACGACGCCCTCGAACAGCGCTCGCTCGGCTGTTTTCGCGCGCCTTAGCTGATCAGGATCGGCTGGATCGCACATCACGTTGACATGGATATTGCCGTCGCCGGCATGACCAAAGCAAGGAATCATGAGTCCCGATTCTCGTCGCAATCGCTCCACCAGTTCGAAGAGCTGCGGCACCCGACCGCGCGGAACGACCACATCGTGATTGATCTTGCGCGGCGCCAGTGCTCTCAGCGCAAACGAGAGCTCGCGCCGCGCGTCCCAAATGGCGTCTCGCTCGGCGTCTGTCCCGGCTCGTCGAACGGTCAACGCGCCGGCCCGGCGGCATGCGTCCGCCACGCGGGAGCACTCTTCGTCAACGCCGGCTGCCACGCCGTCGACTTCGATGATGAGCATGGCGCCGGTGTTTTCGGGGGCGACTGGTCGCTTCAGTCGCTGTGCCACGGCCGTCAGCGACAGACGGTCGATCAACTCGACGGTGGAGGGCAGCACGCGGGCGGCCAGCAGCGCCGTCACCGCGTCCACTGCCGTGGCGATGTCGACGAAGGTCGCCTGCATCACGGATTGCACCGACGGCTTGGGCACCAGCCGCAAGGTGATTTCCGTAATGATTGCCAAGGTCCCTTCCGATCCAACGAGCAACTGCGTCAGGTCGTAACCGACGACGTTCTTGACGGCTTTGGATCCCGTGCGAATCACCTCGCCGGTTGGCAGCACGGCCTCGAGGGCCAGGACGTATCGCTTGGTGGTGCCGTACTTCACTGCCCGCGGCCCGCCAGCGTTCTCCGCCACATTGCCACCCAGCGACGATTGCCGCAAGCTGGCCGGGTCTGGCGGATAGAACAGCCCGCGCTGCTCGACGGCATCCTGGAGATCACCAGTAATTACGTTCGGCTGAACCACGGCAAGCAAGTTCTCGACGTCGATCGTGACGATGCGATTGAGCCGCTCCATCGAGAGCACGACGCCACCTCTCAGTGGGACCGCGCCGCCGGTGTACCCGCTGCCCGCGCCCCGCACCACCAGCGGAACGCGGTCGCCATCGCAGAGGCGCGCAATCGAGGATATTTCGGCGGCAGTGGCTGGTCTGAGCACGAGATCGGCAGGATGGCCAATCTGGAGTGCGTCGTGCCCGTACTCGACCAGGGATGCGGCCTCGGTGATCACGTGCGCCGGTCCCACGATGGCGGCGCACCTGTCAACGAAGCTGGGCGTCACGGATTGCTACAAGACGCCGGCGCCGACCCGACCCTGCTCGCGGCGCCGGACGAACTCGTGAATGCGTGTGACACCTTCGCGGAGCTGCGTGAGTGAAGTGGCGTACGAGATGCGGAAGAACCCAGGGGCATCGAAGCCTTCACCAGCCGTCAGTGCCACATACGCCTCGGCCAGCAGCGCTTCGGCAAACTCCGTCGTGGACCGTACACCAGTGGGTTCGAGGACGTCTGCGACGTACGGAAACAGGTAGAACGCGCCGCGGGGTTTGATGCAGGTGAAGCGCTCGTCCTCTGTCAACCACTGCCAGACGTTGTCCCGCCGAATTCGATACTCGTCGAGCATCGCCTTGACGCTGTCCTGTGGCCCCTGGAGCGCCGCGACGGCCGCTTTCTGCGTGATGGATGATACGTTCGACGTCGAGTGTCCCTGGATGGCGTTCATCGCCGCGATCACCGGTCGCGGTGCGATCGCCCAGCCACAGCGCCAGCCGGTCATCGCGTAGGCCTTGGATGCCGTGCCGCAGATGATGGAGCGGTCTCGTAACCGATCGGTCAGCACCCGCACCAGATTCTCCGGGCCTGGCTCGTAAATCAGTTTCTCATAGGTCAGGTCGCCGACCAGCCAGAGGCCGCGTTTGGCGGCGACGTCAGCGATGGCGATGAGCGCCTCTTCCGAGATCAGCGCCCCGGTGGGGTTGCACGGCGAATTGATGACGATTCCGCGAGTCCGTGACGTGATGGCATCGATGATCGGTTGGGCATGAATCTCGAAACCGTCTTCGGCATGCGTTTGCACGATGACCGGTGTTGCGCCGGCCAGCTTGATCTGTTCGGGAATCGTGGGCCAATACGGGGCATGCGTGATGACCTCGTCGCCCTCCTCGAACAGGGCTAAAGCAGCGTTGAACAACGCCTGCTTCGCGCCCGCCGTCACGATCGTCTCTTCAGGCGCGAAGGCGACGTCGTAGTCGGCCGCGTAGCGCGCACAGATGGCTTCCCGCAGCTCGCGGATGCCCGCCGCGGGCGTATAGCGGGTGAAGTCGCGGTTGAGCGCATCGTGGGCGGCAGCCTTGATGTGGTCCGGAGTGGGAAAATCAGGCTCGCCGGCCCCGAGATCGACGAGATCGACCCCCTGTTGCCGAAGGCGATCCGCCTCGGCGATCACCCTGAGCGTGGGTGAGGGTGCCACCCGAGACATCCGACTACTGAGTGTCATGCGCTTCGTCCTGGACCTGTGAACGCTCTCATGGCGGCCTGCTTTTGCCGCAGGCGCTCCTCGACTACGGGCGGCACGAGACCACCCACTTCTCCACCCAGCCGGAAGACTTCTTTGATCAGTCGCGAACTGGTGTACGTGTACTGCTCGGCGGGCATCAGGAACACGGTTTCGAGCGTGTGGTCGAGCCGCCGATTCATCAGCGCCATCTGAAACTCGTACTCGAAATCGGAGATGGCCCGCAGTCCCCGAATGATGGCGCGCGCGCCTTTCCGCTGTGCGTAGTCCACCAGCAGTCCATGGAACGTGTCAACCTCGACCGCCGGGCGATCGCGAAACACGTCGCGGATGATGTCGACCCGCTCCTGCACCGTGAAAAGGGGGGTCTTGTCGGCGTTGACCAGCACGGCGACGACGACGCGATCGAAGATCGCGCAGCCGCGCTCGATGATATCGAGATGACCATTGGTCAACGGATCGAACGATCCGGGGCAGACGGCAATCGAGGGCGTGTCGGCGGCCGCGCTCATCGGACCTCGAACATCGTGAGCGAGCTGTCGCCCGATCGCACGGTGCGAATGGGCGTCACACCGTCGAGCGGGGGCGGTGTGCGCCGGGTTGCGTGTTCGAGAATCAGAAGGCCCTCCGGTGCGAGATGCGTCGCGGCGGCGTGGATGACATCGGCCAGCGCGTCGAACGCGTATGGTGGATCCAGCATCACCAAATCAAATGGACCGCCATCGATTCGGTTCTGCAGGGCGTGCTCGACGGCGTCGCGGATGATAACACAGCGCTCGCGCACGCCGCAGCGCGCCGCGTTGGTCGCAATCAGTGCCGCCGCGCGCTGATCGCGCTCGATGAACACCGCGCGTAACGCGCCTCGACTCAGCGCCTCGAGGCCGAGCGCGCCGGAGCCGGCGAACAGGTCAAGCACCGTCGCTTCCGGCACGCGGGCCGCGATGACATTGAAGAGCGTTTCGCGTAGCTTGTCCGAAGTGGGCCGTACGCCGTCCCAGGTTGGCGACTCCAGGCGGCGGCCCTTACAGGCTCCAGCGATGATTCTCATCCGACCGTAATCAACCCGAACTGGCGCTGCCACACATCCTGCACGTATCGCCGCTCGTCGTCGCTCAGGGCGTGTTCATCGACGCGCCGTCTGGCTTCGGCAAACGCGAGCTCGAGCAGATCAGCATCGCGCGCGAGGTCGCCGGCCCGCAGTTGCGGTAGGCCGTGTTGGCGCGTGCCGAAGAAGTCCCCTGGACCGCGCAGGGCGAGGTCGCGCTCCGCGATGACGAAGCCGTCATTCGTGTCGGCCATGGCGCGGAGTCGTTCGCGCGCCTCGTCTGACCACGGCGACTGGTACAGCAGGATGCAGACCGACTCCGCGCTGCCGCGACCAACGCGGCCCCGCAGCTGATGCAATTGCGAGAGCCCGAACCGCTCGGCATGTTCCACGACCATCAGGCTGGCATTGGCGATATCGACGCCGACTTCGACGACCGTGGTCGCGACCAAGATGTTCAGGACACCGGCCGCGAAATCGCGCATGACCGCGCTCTTCTCGTCCGCCTTCATGCGACCGTGCAGCAGAGCGACCTTCAGATCAGGGAACACGTCGCGCGCCAAGTGCTCGGCCATCGCCGTCGCTGCCTTGAGATCCACTTTTTCCGATTCCTCGACCAGAGGGTAAATCACATACACCTGGCGCCCATCGGCGATGGTCTGGCGCATCAACTGGTAGATTTCCTCGCGTCGTGAGTCGGGCTTGACCAGCGTCCGGACCGGCTTGCGCCCGGGCGGCAGGCCTCGGATCACGGACACTTCCATGTCGCCGCATTCGGTCAGCGCCAGCGTGCGAGGGATGGGCGTGGCCGTCATGACGAGCACGTCGGGATGTAGCCCCTTGGCGGCGAGCGTGGCTCGCTGCAGCACGCCAAATCGGTGCTGCTCGTCGATGACGACGAGCGCCAACGCGCGGAATTTGACCTGTTCCTGCACGAGCGCGTGCGTGCCGACGAGAAGTGGCACGTCGCCACGTTCGATAGCCGGCAGGAGCGTGCGGCGTTCGGCGGCCGTGACGCGGCCACTCAAGAGCGCGACGCGATGACGCGTGGTTGACAGACATCGTGCGAGCGTGCCGAGATGCTGCTCCGCGAGAATCTCAGTCGGCGCCATGAACGCCACTTGGAACCCGTTCTCGATTGCGACGACCGCCGCGAGCAAGGCGACAATCGTCTTGCCGGCCCCAACGTCACCCTGAAGAAGCCGTTGCATCGGCCACGGTTTCTGCATGTCCGCCACGATCTCCGCGAGTGCATGCCGTTGCCCGTCGGTGAGCTTGAAGGGGAGAATCGCGCGCGCGGCGTGCCGGATGCGATCGTCAACGGCCGAGATGAGCGCCTTCTTGATCGACGCGTTCTGCTGACGCCTGAGGGCGAGCCCGGTCTGAAAGACGAAGAAGTCCTCGAAGATCAGGCGTCGTTGCGCTGCCGTTTGGAAGGCGTTCAGCGCCTGAATCGAGGTCGTCGATTCGGGAAAGTGGGCCCCGCGTAAGGCGTCAACGCGCGACGGCCACTTCTCGCGAAGACGGATGTCATCGGGCACCGGGTCGAATAACGCGCCGGGCAATTGTTCCAGGGCCTGCCAGACAAATCGCCGCTGCATGTTTGTCGTGACGCTCCCCGTTCGCTCATAAATCGGAACGATGCGCCCCGTATGAAGAGTGGACGACTCCTCGGCGCCACTTTCACGAATGATCTCGAACTCAGGATCGGTGAGCTGCAGGCCGCGAGAACCCCAATGCTCCGCCTTCCCAAACAGGACGATCTGCTGATGCGCCCGGATGACGTCTTTCAGAAAGGCCTGATTCGGCCAGACGGCCTGGACCTGACCGCTGGCGTCCTGCACCAACGCGGTAAAGAGGCGGAAGCCGGCCCGTCGGGTCGACTGAAGACTCGCATGCAGGACTTCTCCACTGACCGCGACGGTCTGCCCGGCGCGAATCGAAACGATTGATTGAAGACGGCTGCGATCTTCGTAGCGGGTCGGGAATCGAAACAGAAGATCTTCGACGGTGTGGAGGCCAGCTTTCTTGAGATCGGCCGCTTTCCGTGGACCAACACCCTTCAGATACTGCAGCGGCAGTTGAAGAACATCGTCTTGCACAAGGGGATCTTACGATCAGGGCACAGGGTTCAGGGCCCAGGGCACAGGGGAGGGATCAGGGCTCTCAGTCCCTATGCACTCCTTGGTCCCTCCCTGTGCCCTGCGCCCTGTGCCCTACTGAACGATCGTCGCCTTCGCCTGCTCGACGTCGATGCGACGGATGTCTGCGGGGAGTTCGAAGGGCGCATCGATGTTGATCCCCTGGGGTGTGGCGGGCGTTCGAGTGTAGAAAGTCACGATCTCTTGCAGAAAGCTCTTGGGGATTGGAATGCCACTGACCTCGGCGCTCGTCAATTCGAAGCGTCCCATGCCGTTCGCGGTCTGGAGTACCCCGCTGGCTGTGATCGGGAGTCGCCCGGTGAGATAGCTCATGGGATCGAACCAGCCACCCGTGCTCTTCTTCTGTCGGATGATGTCGAGATCGACAATCGCGCGCCCGTTCAGCCGTCCCTGGGGTTGGATACCGATGGTCGGATCGGTGACGCCGACCGGCAACTGATCGCCCGCGCTGTAGCGGAGATAGGAGTTGACTTCCCCTTCGGTGACGAGCGTGCGGTGTTCACGCGGCTCCTGTGACTCGGCGTGGCGAACGATCTGTACGAGCTTCTTCTGAAAGCTCTCGGCCTGCTCGCGCGACACGTTGGCAGCACTGATGGCGAGCCCCCCGGCCACGGCCGCAGCGAGTATCTTCATGACTCTATTGTAGGACGACGTTGGCCGGGCCTTCCGTGTGTGAATCCTAGTAAGTCGGCGGCTGTTTGCGCGGCGGGGCCGGACGGTTCTGCCGGGCTCGGCTGATGAGGTCGAGCTTGCGGCGTTCCATCTGCTCTTCAAAGACGCGGAAACGAGCCTGCTGCCGCACGTCGAGCACTTCGTCGATCCCGTCGTAGGCTCGTCGAAGTTCGGCCGCCGAACGCGTCTCCAGCTCCTGAAGTTCTGTCAGTCGAACCTTGATGTCGGCTTCGGTCGCGTTAGGACGGACGTTGCGGGGACTGGTCAACCGCTGCAGCTCGTTGATCAATCGATTCCGCTGCTGCAGGTTGCGGCGGCGGGTCTCCTGCAACACCCGAAGGCGAGTCAGAAACTGCGCGTATTGCTGTTCATTGAGCGACAGCGCCTCCTGCGACTGCATCACGACCATGGCGTCGAAGAGTTGCTGCACCTGACCCGGATTCACCGTCACCCCAGGTTGTGGTCCGGGAGCAGTGTCCGGCTCCTGGGCCGCCACCACGAGATCGATTGACGCGCACAGAACGGCGAGGGTCAGGACGGATCGTAGAAACATCGCGCGCATTTTACCCGCCTGGCTGCCCCAGTTCCTGTCGCAACAGCCGGACGAGTTCCTGCTGTTCGCCCGTTGTCAACTGTCTGATGGCTTCGTCAGCGGTTCCTGGTCCGGTCGCAAACCCAGCTTCGCGCGCTGTATCGAGGTCGAGCGGGCCAACCAGGTCAGAGACCAGTGCCCAGGTGCTTTCCGCTGTCGTCGTGTCGGGATCGTCGTCGAGGGGCGGTGCGTCGCTCACCCACCTGCGAGCGTCCGGGCTGGCGATTTCACCCGTCCGCGGCGCGATCACGGACGAGAGCGCCAGAATGATTGCTGCCAGGCCCGTCAGCGGCACCAGGACGGGCCACTGAAGCCACTGGGTCACGCGTGCGGGCTCGACCGGTTCAGCGGCCACGGCCAGACGCACACGATCCGACAGTCGTTCCCAGTACAAGGGCGACGGTTCCGGGACGACAGCCTTGCGCGCCTCGACAAGGACCGTCGAGATCTCCTCGATCCGTGCGCGGCACGTCTCGCACACGTCAACGTGGGCCTGCAACGTCTCGGCGACGACGCCGCTCTCGAGGATGTCCACGAGCTCGTCAGGTGTGAGGTGTCTCATGGCTCGCTACCGAGGATCTTCTTCAGATTCGCTAACGCGTGAAAGAAGTTGGCTTTGACCGCTCCGACCGAGCTACCCAAGATGTCTGCAATCTCCTGATGTGACAGCTCGTGATACGTCCGCAGTATCAGGGCGGCACGCTGCCGATTCGGTAGCGCGGCGATGGCCCGCCTGACAGCGACTGCCCGTTCCTCTCGAAGCAACCCCTCGCTTGGATTTTCTGTCCGGTTGTCGACGAAGTGGTCGCTGCGAATGGGTTCGGTCTCAGGTTTCTTCGCGGCGACTCGGTTTAAACAGGCGTTGATCGCAATGCGGTACAACCAGGTCGAGAGCGCCGCCTCACCCTTGTAATTCCTCAATCCACGCCAAGCGCGGACAAAGGTTTCTTGCGAAAGATCACTCGCGTCTTCGTGGTTGCCCACGAACCGATAACAGACCTGATAGATGGCCCGCCGGTGCCGGGCGACGATGACGTCAAACGCCGCCGGTGTCCCGCGCAGACAGGCGTCGACGAGCGCACGATCGTCGAGCGATTCGAATGCTTCGGCGTCCGCTGACCGCGGGTCAGGATCCAGCACTCTCACCGTCCACCGTCGCGGCGCAGCCGCCCCAAGCGGCCAAGCGCGGACCGCGGTTCCGTCAGGCATGCCAGCAACCCTTCAATAGATTTAGACCGCTCGGCGCCCTCAAGGTTGTATTCGCGCAAGTAAAGTTGACTTTCGCCTTTTGTTTGTTTACTCTCCCGGTTGCCGGGGATTTGAGGTTTCTTCGCCCATCGTCCAAAGGAGGATCCTTGCAGCCGCTGACCAAACGCCAACGCGAGATTCTGGATTACCTCAACGAGTTCATCCAGCAGCACGGCTATGCGCCCAGTCTCGAGGAGATCGGGCGGAAGTTTACGCTGTCGTCGCTGGCGACGGTTCACAAACACCTCACGAATCTGCAGGAAAAGGGGTTCATTCGGCGGGCCTGGAACCGAAGCCGGTCGGTTGAGCTCCTGCCAAGCCGGACGGCCGGGCGGGCAATCGAACTGCCCCTCCTTGGCTACGTAGCCGCCGGCATGCCAATCGAAGCGGTCCCCGGCAACGAAAGCATTGCCATTCCCGAGTCGCTGATCAGCGGCAAGCGCGACACCTACGTGCTACGGGTCCGCGGCGATTCCATGATCGACGAGCAGATTCGGGACGGCGATTGGGTCGTGGTGGAGGATCGCAAATCGGCCGACAACGGCGAGATGGTAATCGCCCTGGTCGGCGGTCAGGATGCCACCCTGAAGAAGTTCTACCGGGAGAGCGGACGCATCCGACTGCAACCGGCGAATCCCACGATGCAGCCGATCTTCGCCGACCCTGACACGGTGCAGATTCAGGGCGTGGTTATTGGCGTGATGAGGAAGTACTGAGGAGGTTCTACACGGCCGTTCGTTACGGCGGTTCTTAACGAAGGTTCGACAAAAAACCGCCGTAAACTGTGTGAATGTCCGACCGCAAGCAGATCAACTTCACTATCGTTCCAGACGAGGGCGGCGAGGGTCCGGCTCGCGTTTACGCCAATTTCTGCGGCGTCGCGCATACCCCGTTCGACTTCACACTCACGTTTTGTGAGGTCATGCCATTGTCGGAGAAAGAGATTCGCGCTGCGGAAACGGACCAAACCGTTCGGGCGCCGATCAAAGCCCGCGTGGTGATGCCGGTTCAATTCGTGCCGACGCTGATTGCGGCGCTGCAAGAGAACCTTCGAATCTTTACTGAATCGCACGCGCCCCAGCCCGCGCCGCCCGGCAAGGGCCCTGTTCACTAGCGAAGCGACGCCTAGAAGATGTCTAGGACCGTCGTGAAGTCGCGAGCCGTCGCGCGGCGTATCTTCGATGCGCTCGATCGGCACTACCCGGATGCTGACACCGAGCTTGCGTATCGCACGCCCTTTGAGCTTCTAGTGGCGACAATTCTCTCGGCACAGTCGACGGATCAACGGGTCAACCTCGTCACGCCGGAGCTGTTTCGACGCTTTCCGTCACGCCCGGGCGCTCGCGGCCGCCAAGCCTGAGGACGTGGAGCCGGTCATCCTTTCGACCGGCTTCTTTCGTCAGAAATCGCGGTCGATCATTGGGATGGCACAGGCGCTGGTCGATTCCAATGCCGGTGAGGTCCCGCACACGATGGAAGCGCTGGTCAAGCTGCCCGGTGTCGGTCGCAAGACTGCGAACGTCGTGCTCGGCCATGCCCTGGGAGTGCCAGGGCTCCCGGTCGACCGCCATGTGCTTCGCGTGTCAAACCGGCTCGGCCTGGTGAACAGCGACGAGCCTGAAGAGGTCGAAGAAATCCTGTGCGGGTACCTGCCGCCCGAGCGGTGGACCAGAGCCTCGGACGTCCTGATTCTGCACGGCCGCAGGATCTGTCGGCCCCAACCCCTGTGCGAGCGCTGCAACGCGCGCAAGGACTGTGATTTCTATCGACGTGAGGGTATGGTGGTGAAGGCGGATCGAAAACCTCGTGCTTCGGCCCGCTCCCTCAAGCGCTCGAAATGACCCGGGAGCACTTCAATACCCTCGTGGCGGAGGCCATCGACACGATCCCGAAACGATTCGCTCGCGAAGTGCGGAACGTTGCCATCGTGGTCGAAGATCGTCCCTCATCCGCGCTCCTGGCCGAGATGGAGATCGATTCGCAGGACGCGCTGCTGGGGCTCTACCAAGGTGTCCCGCTTCCGGAGCGGCAATGGGGACACGGCAACGCGCTGCCTGATCGGATCACGCTGTTTCAGCGGGAGATCGAGGACGAGTGCGACGGCGACGAGGATGAGATCGTGATCGCGATTGGCGAAACGCTCATCCACGAGTTGGGCCACTACTTCGGGCTGAGCGAAGAGGAGATCATGGACATCGAAGAGCGGTATTGGCGCGGCAGCGCCGTCGACGACGAAGCGTGAGAGCGCGGAAGCGGTTCGGCCAGCACTTTCTCGAGCCGGCCTGGGTCGCCAAGCTCGTAGCCGCGATCGCCCCTCGACCGACCGATCGTTTTCTGGAGATTGGTCCCGGTCGTGGCGCGATCACCGCTCCCCTGGCCGCCACGGCCGGTCGGCTGTTGGCCATCGAAGTCGACCGCGACCTCGCCCTTGCGCTCCAGCAACGAAAGCTGCCCAACGTCGCCGTGATCGTGGCCGACGTGCTCGACATCGACCTCGCGGATGTGGCGGCCAGAGAGATCGACGCTTGTTCCGACCACAAGGTGCGAGTCGTAGGCAACCTTCCCTACAACATTTCCTCACCGATCCTGATTCGTCTTCTCGAGGCGGCGGCGCGCAGCGACGTCTTTCAGGACGCGATCTTGATGCTTCAGAAAGAGGTGGCCGACCGTCTCCACGCACGACCGGGCACGCGGGAGTACGGCGTGCTGACCCTGACGGCCGCGTTGGGAGCCGACGTGACCGAACTGCTGTCCTTGCCACCCGGAGCCTTTCGACCGGCGCCCAAGGTTCGGTCGGCGTTGGTTCGCCTGACCTTTCGCCCGGCCCCTTCGGAGGTTGAGGATCGCCAACGGGTCATCGCGGTCGCGCGGGCCGTGTTCCAACAGCGTCGGAAAATATTGTCGAATGCCCTATCAGCCCTCGCGAACGCCCACGACCAAGACGCCGCCGCGGTCATCGAAAAGGCCGGGCTGGATCCGCGGCAGCGGCCCGAGACGCTGACGCTCGCCGACGTTGCGCGTCTGGCTTCCCAGCTTGGACGCTAAACGCTTGTCTGTGCTATAGTTCGCGCCAACCCGCCGTCTTTCACAGGCGCTCCCAGCTGCCTGAATCAGCGAGTCTCAGCCGTCGCCCGAGGTGTCTCCGCAGGGCGCGTGAGGCTTGGCGTGTCGGTTTTCAGGCCCCACTGCCTGGCTGGGATTCAGATGAGCGCGTCGATGGACGCCGCGGCTTCTTCCGCGAGCGCCCCACCGGTTGACGTCGTGCCGCTCGGCGGCCTCGGCGAGTTCGGCCTGAACACCATGGCCATCTCGTGTGGGGAGACGACCATCGTCATCGATGCGGGCTCGATGTTTCCCGAACCGGATCTGCTAGGCGTCGATCTCATCATTCCCGATTTCACGTACCTCGAATCACGCCGCGGACAGATCAAGGCGCTGATTCTGACTCACGGACATGAGGACCACATTGGTGCGGTGCCCTATCTATTGCCTCTTGTCGACGGGCCCCTGCTGGGCACGCCGCTGGCGCTAGCCCTCGTCGAACCCAAACTGGAAGAGCACGGCCTCGAATCGAAGCATGAAATCAAAGCGATTCGGCCGGGCGATGTCATTGCCCTGGGACCGTTTCAGGTGGAGTTCGTGCGCGTCACGCACAGCATGCCGGACTGCGTGGCCGTAGTGGTGCGGACGCCTCACGGAGTGCTCCTCCACACAGGCGACTTCAAGATCGACCAGACGCCGCTCGGCAGCGAGCCGTTCGACCTTCATCGGTTTGCGCAGCTGGGCGCCGAGGGCGTGACGGCGATGTTCGGCGACAGTACCAACATCGATCGGCGCGGGTACACCGGGTCGGAGCTCGATGTCGAAGATGCCTTCGAGGAAATTTTCACGAGCACCGAGGGCAAGCTGGTGGTGGCGGCATTTGCCTCGAGCCTGTACCGGCTGCAGATCCTCGTCGACCTGGCCGTGCAGTTCGATCGCCACGTCGCCTTCGTGGGTCGAGGGATGAACGAGAACTCGCAGATCGCCCAGAAGCTGGGCTACTTGCGAGTGCCGACCGGCACGCTGATTCGCGACAGTGATGTGCCCAGCTATCCCTCGCAGGACGTGCTCTGTCTCGTTACCGGCTCGCAAGGTGAGCCCAACGCCGCGCTGTCACGCATCGCCATCAACGATCACCGGTACGTGAAGCTCGGCCCCGCCGATCGGGTCGTCATTTCCGCGCGACCCATTCCAGGCAATGAGAAGGCCATTGGCCGCGTGATCAATCACGTCGCCCGACGCGGTGTGGACGTCATAACGGAGGCCACCAAGCACGTTCACGTTTCGGGTCATGGCGCCGAAGAAGAGCTGAAGCTGCTCCTGGCGCTCGTGCGGCCGAAGTATTTCATCCCGATCCATGGCGAGTACCGCCAGCTGGCGCGTCACGCACGAATCGCAGAGCTCGTGACCGCCGGCCTGCCGACGACGGCCGGTGTCATCACCGCCGAGAACGGCGATGTGATTCGGTTCAATGGGGCGACGGCGCAGGTTGCCGAGAAGGCGCCAACCGGACGGGTGCTCATCGACGGGACGAGGGTCGGCGAAGTCGGCGACGAAGTGCTGCGTGATCGTCGACACCTGGCGGCCGATGGCTTGGTCGTCACGGTTGTCGCCATCAATCGACAGACGGGTGTGGTTGATACCGTGCCGGAAATCATCTCGCGAGGGTTCGTGACCGCGGGCGAATCGGACACGCTGATGGCGGAGGGGGCACGCCTCGTGGCCACCGTCATTGCCGAAGCCAGTGTCGAGGAGCGGACCGACCCGGGACTGATTCAGGACAAGATTCGCAATGAGTTACGACGCTTCGTTCGGAAACGGACCGGACGGCGCCCGATGGTGCTGCCGGTTGTGATGGAGATCTGAGATGGGTGCAGCAGGGTCCGCCCTGTCACGACGGCTGAGCGAGGTACTGGGGGTCGCGCTCTTTGCGGGCGCGCTGATCTGGCTCATTGCGATTGCGAGCTACGAGCCAAGCGATCCCGTGTGGTTCTTCAGCACGGACGTTGGTGCGCCGGCCAACTTCGTCGGTCGGGTCGGTGCGTTTCTCGCCGAGTTGTCGTTCCAGCTGCTCGGCTATGGTTCCTATCTGTTCCCCGCCGTCCTCGCCGTCGCCGGGTGGCACTACTTCTGGTGCCGGCCGATGGACGCGGTCTACACGAAGATCACGGGCGCGGTGATGGTCTTGGCGTGCACGAGCGCGTTCCTGAGCCTCGCACTGGGGAGCGTCGATCTCGACTCCCGGCCAGTGCGCGCGGGGGGATACGTCGGTGAATTCGTGGCAGGCGTGATGACCGAATACCTCAGCCGAATGGGATCGCTGATTGTGATCCTGACGTTGCTCTTTGTTGCCGTCATCCTGGCGACACAGTTTTCTTTCGGGCAGTTCTTCGCGGCGGTGTTCAAGGCAGTTGTCCGCGCTGCGAGGTCCGCGATTGACGGGATGCGCGAGCGGGCGGAGGAACGCCGCAAGGCGCAACGTCGACTCGAGGTCATTGCCAAGCACGTCAAGAAAGGCACCGCCCCGCCCGAGCTGCTGCAGGCGGCGCAGGATCGAGCCGCTCGGCCTGATCCAGCGGTCCGCCCCAGGTCAGCCCCGCCGCGGGTCGCCGAGGACGAAGACGAGCCTGAGCTATCGAGTCGCCCGAGCGGCCCGCGTGTCACGCCTCCGGTCGTGCAGAAGCGTACGAAGCCACCGCTTGCTCCGCCGCTGCCGCTTCCAGATCCCGAGCCGCTCGGAAGAGGACTGGCGGAGCGTCGCCTGAGCGGCTACACGCTGCCACCGCCGGCGCTTCTCGACCCGCCGAAGGCGGAGCGCAAGGTGGACGAACGCGAGCTGATGGAATCGGCGCGTCTTCTCGAGGAGAAGTGCCGGGAGTTCGCCGTCGAAGGCGCGGTGGTCCAGATTCATCCAGGGCCGGTGGTGACGACGTTCGAGTTCAAGCCAGATGCAGGCGTGAAGTACAGCAAGGTCACGGGTCTCGCCGACGACTTGTGCCTGGCCATGCAGGCCGAATCCGTGCTCATCGAACGAATCCCTGGCAAATCCACGGTCGGAATCCAGATTCCCAACCCGAATCGCGAAGCCATCTCGCTGCGCGAGCTGCTCGAATCCGACGTGTATCAGCGGTCGACGTCGAAGCTCACGGTCGCCCTGGGCAAGACCATTCATGGCGAACCCTTCATGGCAGACCTCGCCGCCATGCCCCATCTGTTGATCGCGGGTTCCACCGGCACGGGGAAATCGGTCGGTCTGAATGCCATGCTGACCAGCATTTTGTATCGCGCGACGCCGGACGACGTGCGGCTGATCATGATCGATCCGAAGCGGCTCGAGCTCGGGATGTACGACGAGATCCCGCATCTGATGACGCCGGTCGTCGTCGATCCGAAGAAGGCGTCCAACGCCCTGCGGTGGGCTGTGCGCGAGATGGAAGAGCGCTACAAGACACTGGCCGCCTTCGGCGTGCGGAATATCGAGCAGTACAACCGCAACATCCGCGAGATGATCGAGAACAAAGAGGTGCCGGACGGCACGGAGCTGCCGCGACCGCTCGCCTTTATCGTGGTCGTCGTCGACGAGCTCGCCGATCTGATGATGGTCGCGGGCAACGAGGTCGAAGAGTCGATTGCGCGCCTGGCGCAGATGGCGCGTGCGGTCGGCATCCATTTGATTCTCGCGACCCAGCGCCCGTCGGTGGATGTGATCACGGGTCTGATCAAGGCGAACCTGCCGGCCCGCATCTCGTTCCGGGTGTCGTCGAAGATCGACTCGCGCACCATTCTCGATGGCAATGGCGCCGAGCAACTGCTGGGCCGCGGCGACATGTTGTTCCTGCCGCCAGCCTCTTCGCAGAAGCTGCGGCTGCACGGTCCGTACATCTCCGAGCAAGAGTCGGCGCGCCTCGCAGGCTTCCTGCGGAAACAAGGCAAACCCGTCTACGACGAGACGATCACCGCCGAAGACAAGCAGACCGGACCGGAGAACCTCGAGTTCGAGAAGGACGATCTGTACGACGAAGCGGCCCGGATCGTCGTCGAAGGGGGGCAGGTGTCGATTTCGTATCTGCAGCGCAAGCTGCGGATCGGATTCAGTCGCGCGGCCCGGTTGGTGGACATGATGGAAGCGGAAGGGCTCGTCTCACCTGCGGTTGGCGGCAAGCCGCGCGAGGTGCTGGTTGGGCGCGACTACTTCGACGAAGTCGATGCTCAGTTGCGTTAGCGGAGTAAGGGTTATGACCGCACGATTCAACACAATCATCATAGGGTTCGCACTCGCCACCTTGGGAGTTGGTTTCCCAGCCCAGGCCGGTGCGCAGACGGCGCGGGAGCGCTACGAGACGGCGCAGCAGCGCGACCGCGACGTCAGAGCGACGCTCGAGGACACCTCCTCCACCTCGGAGAAGACCGAGGACGTGGCTCAGGCGCGACGCGTGATTGCGGCCTACGACAGTCTGGTTCGCCGCTACCCGACCAGCGGGTATTCCGATAACGCGCTGTCGAACGGCGCCGACCTGGCGGCGCTCTTGTTCGAGCGCTTCAAGGAACCAAAAGATCGGGCAACCGCGATCCGTTTGTACGAACGGCTGATCTCCGATACCCGGCGTCGACGCTCATCAAGCGAGCCGAAAGCGTGAGAGTGCGACTCGAGGCCTCCCCCACGCCTTCCCCTTCCGAGATATCCATACCTGCCGTGCCCGCTGCGGCTTCAACTGCGGCGCCGGCGTCAGCCGGGCGCCCACGATTGCGGTCGATTGACCGGACCGTTCTTCCCGGCGCGGTCCGCGTCACGATTGCCCTCGATCGCGAAGTGCCGTATCACGAAGAGACGCTCGCGGGACCGGCCAGGGTCTTCTTCGATCTCAAAGGCGTGGACGCGGCGCCCGACCTCGTCGACGCAGTGCTGCGCTATCCAAGCGACGCCGTGCGACAGATTCGTGTTGGTAGGCACCCGAACAGCACGGTCCGTGTGGTGCTCGACTTGGAAGGCGTGAAGAAGCACAGTGTCTACGCGCTGTATAACCCCTACCGACTGGTCGTGGACTGCGAGACGACGACGATTGCAACGACGATGGCGAGGATTGTGGCGCCGGAGCCGGTTCCGATCGTCGAACCTGTGACGAAGCCCCCGGTTGCCCCGAGCGCGTCGGCACCAACCAGCGCGCCGGCGCTCTCGCAACCCATGGGACCGCGCATCGACTCTCCGCTGCCTCGTGAGAATCGTCACCGAGCCGGCGCCCGTTGCTGGGCGGGCGACCGTGCCACCCGCGGCCGCCTCCCCCGCTCCGGAAAGCGCCAACGCTAACCGCGCCGGCGGCTTTTCGATGGCGCGTCAACTCGGGCTGGGCGTGTCACGCATCGTGATCGATCCGGGTCATGGTGGGCACGACCCGGGGGCGCAAGTCAGAGGCCTCGACGAAGCGGCGTTGACGCTCGACATCGCCTTGCGCCTCGAGAAGCTCCTGCGGGAAGAGCCAGGCATCGACGTGGTGCTGACGCGGCGGACCGACGTTTACATCCCTCTGGACGAGCGAACGGCCATCGCCAATCGCGAGGGGGCCGACCTGTTTCTGTCGATTCACGCCAACGCGAGTCGCAACACGTCGGCCCGCGGCGTGGAAACCTACTTTCTCAGCTTCGCTTCGTCCCCTGAAGCCGAGGAGGTCGCGGCGCGAGAGAACTCGGCGCACGCCGGCGAGATGCGCAACCTGCCGGACATCATCAAGGCGATCACATTGAACAGCAAGCTCGACGAGTCGCGCGACCTTGCGGGAATGGTACAGGAGGCCCTGGTGACACGGTTACGACGGTCGAACAAGGACATCCGCAATCTTGGTGTGAAGAAGGCCCCGTTTGTCGTGCTCATCGGCGCCGGTATGCCGAGCGTCCTGGCCGAGGTCTCGTTTCTGACCAACAAGCCGGAGTTGGCCCTCCTCAAGAGTGCCGCCTACAAACAGCGAATCGCCGAGGCCTTGCACGCCGCCGTGATGCGCTACCGACGGTCGCTCAAAGGGCAGGCAGTCGCGGCTTCGCAGTAAGAGACTGAGCTTACCGGGCTCTGAAGAGATTGTGCTCGCCGCCGCGTGCCTCGATGGTCGAGGCAGGGCGTCGCCGGCGATACCAGATGAAGACCGCACCGGCCACAAGTCCGGCGACCAAAGCCGCGGCCATGATCACGCCGGTCAGCCCGAAGGCTGCCACCGCGACCTGGATCATGTCGATGCTGGACGCCGGTTCCTCCACCACCTCGACGATGGTGACGGGCTGGCCCTGGGTGACGTTCTGCATTACGGCCAGTTCTTGCCTCCGGTTCGCGCGATCTCCACTAACGTACGAATCATCACGCCAGTCGCTCCCTTGATCGTCCACGCCCGGGCCTCGTCGGCCCATGCCGTGCCCGCGATGTCCAGGTGCGCCCATGGGGTGTCATCAACGAACTCCTTGAGAAACATTGCCGCCGTGATTGCTCCGGCTGGTCGTCCTGGGCTGTTGAGCATGTCGGCGATTTCGCTCTTGAGCGATTCCTTGTATTCGTCGAACAAAGGCAATGGCCAGACGCGCTCGCCGCCCCGTTCCGCTGCCGCACGCACGACGTCCACCCACGCATCGGTGCCAAAGAGTCCAGTCGTCACCTTCCCCAGCGCCACGACACACGCCCCCGTGAGGGTAGCGACATCGACCAGGTGCGTCGCACCCAATTGCTTGGCGTACCACAAGCCGTCGCCGAGGATCAATCGACCTTCGGCATCCGTATTGTTGACCTCGACCGTCAACCCCGATGCACCCCGGAGAATGTCACCCGGCTTGATAGCCCGCCCGCCCGGCATGTTCTCCGTCGCCGGGACGATGGCGATGACCCGAATTGGCAGACGATCCAACGCAATCGCTCGGAGCGCACCGATGACAGTAGCGCCGCCCGCCATGTCGTCCTTCATCCGCTCCATCCCGTCCGATGGCTTGAGCGAGATTCCGCCCGTATCGAAGGTGATCCCTTTGCCGACGAGGCCGAGCACCGGCTTGGCTGGAACACCTTCCGGCTCGTAACGAGCCACGAGCATGCGAGGAGGCTCGGCGCTGCCGCGAGCGACGCCCAGCAGCAGTCCCATCCCCAACTCCTCCATTTGCTTCTCGTCCAGTATTTCGATGGTGACACCGGGGACGTTCAGCAGGTCGCTGCCGCGTTGGGTGAACTCGCGCGGTGTCAGGTGATTGCCAGGTTCGTTGATCAGGACCCTCGCGGCGTTGATGGCTTCGGCCACGAGTCGACCTCGTTCGACGGTCGGCCCAAGATCAGCGGCATTGTGCGTGGCGACCTCGACGGTCTGGATGAAAAACCGGCCGTCGTGCCGGCTCTTGTGGTGCCCGTTATCGTAGTTGGCGAGGGTGACACCCTCGGCGAGCGCCTCAATCCAGGCCGCGGGCCAGGTATCCACGAGCGAAAACGCAACACGCGATCGACGGTGCTGCCGGGCCGAAAGCCCGACGCTCGATCCGACCCGGCGGATTCGCTCGACCGACAACTCACCGCGTGGGCCAACACCGACCACCGCGAGCCGTCGCGTCTTGCCGGCGGCGGTCATTGTCGGCGCCAGCCAAATCTCGCAAAGCTTGCCGTTGAACTCACCGCGCTGAATGGCAGCATTGAGCTCGCCACCGCTCGAGCGATCCAGCCACTCGAAGGCGGCGGTGTGATCCTGGGGAACTGGGATGGCGACTAGGTCGGCGTCGATTTCGGTGGCTGCGGCACGGCTAGTCGAAAACTCCGGGACTTCGAAGGCAAGCTGCATCTTCCCCCGCCAGGACGAAAGACCAACAGCCTCGATCGCATCCGCGGACGAGGCCAAACGGCGAGACCGCCACGCGGTCCCGGATTAGGACGAGTTGCCGCTGCAGAGCCGCATGCCGGTCCGTGCGCGGATCCGCGCCGAACGAACAACGACCACCAGCCCAGGGCTCAGTGCTAACGGGATATCAAAGGTAGGGCCCTACGCTAGTGTAGCAAGGGTCGGATGTCGGCGGTGGTCAACTTGCGACGGGAACCACGCCGGTTTGCGGGACCGGCGGAACAGGCGGCGGCGACATCGACCAGCGTCCAAAGCCGGTCATGAGGGTGGCGCCCAGACCGACCGTCCAGATGACGAACTCCACGGCGATGCCGGTCATCAGAAGGAACCATGTGCCGGTGCGCAGAGGGTCTGGCGCGAGGCCCAGTAGCCGGGACAGGATTGTCGGCGCGAGCACCAGCAGCAAACCAATCGCGGATGCGACAAAAGCGCTGTGGCCGCGCCATCCGAGGCGATCTTCGACCCATTCGCCCAATCGGCACGCGAGGCCGGTGAATCCCAGAATCAGGGCGACAAAAATCGTGAGGAACGCCACCGGTACGAGCAGCGCCACCAGCGGGATGCCGATGATGGTCACAACAAGACCGATGCTGGCCACAATCAGCGCTGGCAAGAACAAGACTTCGGCTGCCAGACCGAGTACGAAGGCTTTGATCGGCTCCGCCGCCGCGGCGCGGCCGATTCGGGCCACCGGGCCGCGGGCGACGATCAACACCAGCGCCATCAAGATGACCAGGAGCGAGATGCGGAACATCGCGCCGAGCAGGCTCAGCCAGCGTCCGAAGCCTCCGAACTCAATCCGCGGGAAGTAAACGCCTCCCAGCGACCACGAGCCCCAGTCTCCGAAGCTGATGTCGCTGACACTCCCGCGTAGACTCGCGCCGTTCTCCCTCGTCAGGCGACCGCCGACCAGCACGACGTCTCCACGGACATCCGCTCCGGGGCCCAATTCGACATCGCCGCCGACGACGACCACCCCGTCGCGAACGCGGCCATCGACACGCAACGATCCGCCGACCACGATGACGGCGTCGTTGACCTCTTCGTCGCTGGCGACATGGACGCTCCGCCCAATCGCAATGCGCGACCCGGTGGTCCGAAACACGCGGGGTTCGTCCGTCGCTTGGACGGGTAGGTTCGTGGTGGATTGAGCGTGGGTGCTGACGAATGCTGCCGAAAGCAGCAACGCGACCGCCCCGGCCGTGAGGCCGAGTCTCCTCGACGCTGTTCGCACTTGTCCCTCCCGCGAGCCCTTTAGAACAAAAGACCCGCCTAACCCCTTACGGACAACGGACGATGGGCAGGGGGTCGAAGTTCCCGCCGGCCCAATTCCAGGCCTTGAGATCGGGGGGATCGGACCCGAGGCCGACAATCACGAAAATGAAGTGCTCGAACGCCTCCTTTCGATCCGCAGACGAGGGGACGGCCCCGGATCGCGGATGGGAGTGATAGACGCCCAGCACCTCCACCGACTCTCGGCGCGCCTGGCGGATGGCATCAAAGTAGTCGCGCGGATCGATGACAAACCGGCGTATTCGATCGTGTGCGGCATTTCGAGTGGCCACCGTCCGGAGGATCCGGTCGTCTCGGCCGAGCAACAGACCACAGCACTCCTCGGGGCTTGCCCGATATGCATGGGCCAGGATGGCCTCTTCCGCTACTCGCGGGAGGATCACACCTCGATGACCGTCAAAAGCTCCCTGGCTCGCCATCCATGACGAACGTGGCGCCAGTGGCCGCTTTCACCCGCTCGACCGACGAATCGGCGGCCACCTCACGAAGGACCAGTCCCTTTGGCGTCACGTCGATGACCGCCAACTCGGTGATGATCTGATGAACGACCTTGAGCCCCGTCAGCGGAAGCGAGCAGCGCTCGAGGATCTTGTGCCCGCCCTCCTTGGTGGTGTGCTCCATCGCGACGATCACCTTTTTCGCTCCGGCGACGAGGTCCATCGCCCCACCCATACCCTTGACCATCTTGCCGGGGATCATCCAATTAGCGAGATTGCCTTCTTCATCGACCTCGAGTGCACCCAGCACCGTGAGATCGATATGCCCCCCTCGGACCATGGCAAACGAGTCGGCGCTGTTGAAGTAGGAGGCGCCCGGCAGTTCGGTGACGGTCTCCTTGCCGGCGTTGATCAAGTCCGGGTCTTCTTCGCCTTCGAGCGGATAGGGCCCAACACCCAGCATGCCGTTCTCGGCGTGCAACGTGATGTGGATCCCCGGTGGCACGAAATTGGCCACCATGGTCGGCATGCCGATGCCGAGATTGACGTAGTCGCCGTCGCGCAGTTCTTGCGCGACTCGTCGGATGATGCGCTCGCGCTTATCCACGGCGGACCGTCCGCTTCTCGATTTGGCGACGGTAATCGCGCCCTTGGATGATTTGTTTCACGAACACCCCTGGCGTGTGAACGAGATCGGGGTCGATTTCGCCAGGCTGCACCATGTGTTCGACCTCAGCGATGGTGCAGCGAGCCGCGGTGGCCATCACCGGATTGAAGTTGCGAGCCGTGCGGCGATACACGAGATTGCCGTGCGTATCACCCTTCCAGGCGCGCACGAACGCAAAATCTGCGGCCAGTGCGCGTTCGAGCACGTAGTGCCGCCCATCGAACACCTGCGTCGGCTTGCCCTCCGCGATCAGCGTTCCGTAACCCGTGGGCGTGTAGAAGGCCGCGATGCCCGCCCCGGCGGCGCGAATCCGCTCCGAGAATGTTCCCTGCGGGACGAGTTCCACTTCGATCTCTTTCTCGAGGAACTGTCGCTCGAACTCTTTGTTCTCGCCCACGTAGGTCGAGATCATCTTGCGGACCTGGCGTGCCTTGAGCAGCAGGCCGATACCGAAGTGGTCGGTGCCCGCGTTGTTGCTGATGATCGTGAGGTTTTTGGTGCCGCGCCGCTGGAGGGCGGCCACGAGGTTTTCGGGAATGCCACAGAGTCCGAAGCCGCCCATCATGATCGACGCGCCGTCTGGTACGAGTGATGCGGCTTCCTCCGCGTCACGGAGGACTTTGTTCATTGCCTGAATTATACTGCGCACCTATGAGCGGATCGCTGAGATCGCGCCTAAATACGTGTGTTGTGGGCGTTGCCGCTGCTCTCTGACACCTGATCTGACACTCCAGAGATCATCTGGCGTGAGGCCGCTATACTCGTGGCAATTTTGGCCCTCTCAGTCGGTGCCCGCATCGGCGCGTACGAGGTCCGCGGCTCTCTCGGAGTCGGCGGAATGGGCGAAGTGTATCGCGCGCGAGACACGAAGCTCGGACGCGACGTCGCGCTCAAGATCCTGTCGCCGTCGTTCACCAGCGACGCCGATCGCGTGGCGCGCTTCCAACGCGAAGCGCGACTGCTCGCCGCGCTCAATCATCCGCACATCGGTGCCATCTACGGTTTCGAAGATGCCGGCGAGGTACCTGCCCTCGTGCTCGAGCTGGTCGAGGGCCAGACGTTGGAGCAGCGCGTAGCGCAGGGAGCGCTGCCTCTCTCGGAAGCGTTGGCCGTCGCCGAACAAATCGCCGAGGCGCTCGATGCCGCGCACGGAACGGGAATCGTCCATCGCGATCTCAAACCTTCCAACATCAAGATCACGCGCGATGCAGTCGTCAAAGTGCTCGATTTCGGTCTGGCGAAAGCGAAGGCGAACGAAGGGTCCACGCCGGATCTGTCAAGGTCGCCGACGATGATGACCGACGGAACCAGCGCTGGCTTAATTGTCGGCACGGTGGCGTACATGAGCCCCGAGCAGGCGCGCGGCAAGGCAGTGGACAAACGCACCGATATCTGGGCATTCGGGTGCGTGCTCTACGAGATGCTCACCGGCCGCCCCGCATTTCGCGGCGAGACCTTGTCGGATCTGATCGTGGCAATCCTGGAGCGTGACGCGGACTGGACCGCGTTGCCGGTGGGGACGCCGCCCGCCGTCCATCGTTTGCTGCAGCGATGCCTCGAGAAGGATGCGCGCCGCCGTCTACGCGACATCGGTGACGTGCGGCACTGGATGGAGGAGATCGCAACCGGTGCCGCGAGTGTTGGCACAGCCGCCGCTCAATCGCGCGCGCGAGGGCTTGCCTGGTTGCTCGGCGCTGTCGCGCTGGCGTCGGTCAGTTTTGCCGGCTGGTTGTACTGGGCCTCGCCGACCGAGGCGCCCGCGCGCAACGTGCAACTCCAACGTCTCACCGATTTCGTCGGGATGGAGGAGTCGCCGGCCATTTCGCCGGACGGCAAGACCGTCGCGTTCGTGGCGCGAGCAGGCAGCAAGCGCCAGATCTGGCTGCGGTTGTTGGCCGGAGGTACGCCGCTCCAGATCACCCGTGACGATACGGATCACGAGCAGCCGCGCTGGACGCCGGATTCGAGTTCCCTCATCTACTATGCGCCATCAGCCACACCAGGAGAGCACGGCACCATCTGGGAGATCGCCGCGCTCGGCGGCGAGCCGCGGCGGATCGCTGCAGCACTCAGCGGCGCTGACATCAGCCATGATGGCCAGCGTATTGCGCTGTTTCGATTCGACGACAAGGGAATCGCGCTCGCGCTGGTCGCGCGCGATGGTTCCGGCGCCGAGCAGTTGACACTCCTGCCCCCCGGCAGCATCTACGACTATCCGCGCTGGTCGCCGGACGATCGCTGGATTGCTTATCAACGGGACAATCTCGCCGTGCCCTTCGACGAGCGAGTTCTCGTCACCCCGACAGCGCCAGGGGGTGAAGCGCGAGAGATCGCCCGCGGCGCCAACCTGAGCGGTCTCTCCTGGCTGCCAAGCGGCTCGGGCATCGTCTACAGCTCCTCTTCAGGAAGCACCGTGCTCTATCCACCGATGTTCAACCTGCGAGCGGTCGAACGTGATGGCACGGCCCAACGCCAGCTGACGTTCGGTGACGTGTCCTACGTGGAGCCCGACGTGCACATGGCCGGCATGGTGACGGGGAGCCGGATCCGCATGCAATCCGACATTTGGAAATTTCCGGTCACCGGGTCTCCGGCGGAGAACACGCGCGGCGGTGTTCGCATCACGCATCAGACCGGGCAGGCGCAGACCCCTTCGGTGAGTCCAGATGAATCGGAGGTCGTCTACCTGTCCGACAGCGGCGGGCACGGCAACCTGTGGATCGCCCGCACGGACGGTTCGGGAATCCGTCAGCTTACCTTCGAGCGGAATCCCGCGATCTCGGTCGGTGTTCCTATCTGGTCGCCAGCGGGGAACCAGATCGTTTTCATCTTGACGCAACCGGGAATGACTGGCCTGTCGCTCATCAATCGCGACGGCAGTGGCTTGCGGCAGTTTGTCCCATCGGGTGCCTCGGCGGCGTGGTCCGCGGACGGCCGCTGGCTGTACTACTCGCGGAACACCGGCGACACGATCTGCATTGAGAAGAAAGCGATCGACGGAGGGCCAGCGGTTTCCGTACGCTGCGACAACGCCAACGCTTCAGCACCGAGGGCGGACGGCTCGACGTTGTATTTCGTGAACTTACTCATCAAGACTAACGGCATCGTCGACCACGAAATCGGCAGCGCCCGTCCAGAGAATGGTCCGTCGAACGTGTTGGCGCGCGTGGCCGGGTCACGAGTACCGGTCAGCCGCAGATACCTCATTCCAGTTTTGTCCCCGGACGGCCAGTGGCTGACCATGCCGCTGTTGGATGGCGCAACGACGAACATCTGGGTGCTGCCGACCATCGGCGGTCCCATGCGGCCGCTGACCGACTTCGGCGACCGCTCCGTCGTCATCGCGCGCAGCGTCTTCTGGTCGCCTAACAGCAGGCATGTCTACGCCGCCGTGGCAGACACCGATGCCGACATCGTCCTGCTGGATGGCCTGCTCCGATGATCTCTCGTTCCGGGGGCTGCACGGAATCGGTCGATCGTGGATTACGCTCTCCTGATGAAGACGACCGACCGCCTCCGCGCCGCCAACGGCGCCCTTCTGCTGGCGCTGACACTGCTCGCGCCAGTCGGGTCTGCGCAGCAACAGCCGCCGGCCGGCGCGGCCGCGCCCCCGAGCCCTCCGCTCGTCCGCGAAGCCGCCACTGTCAAACTTACCGATCATGTATGGGCGATCCCCGATTTCAACGTCAGCCTCGTTCCCAACGTCGGCCTGATCGTTGGCAGCACGGCAATTCTCGTGGTCGATACCGGGCTGGGGCCGCGTAATGGTGAAGCCATCGTGCGTGAGATGAAGAAGCTGAACGCCACCGCCGACGTCTACGTCGTGACCACGCACTACCATCCCGAGCATTCGCTCGGCGCCTCGGCTTTCAGAGGCGCGAAGCTGGTGATGACGCGCGTGCAGCAACAGGAGATGGCCGAGCAAGGCAAGCAGATTCAGGACACGTTCGCCAAGCGATCTCCGCTTCACGCGGAATTGCTCAATGACGTGCCATACCCGACGCCGGACGTCCTCTTCGACCGCGAGCACCGCCTCGATCTCGGCGGCGTGCACGTGCGCCTGCTCTGGCGGGGGCCGGCGGTCATGCACACACGCGGCGATACGACGATCTTCGTCGAAGAGGATCGCGTTCTGTTCACCGGCGACGTCGTCATGAGTCAGCGTTTTCTCGCCGCGCAGAACAATTCCAGCATCACCACGTGGCTGGCCACGCTCGACGAGCTCGCGTCGTTGAAGCCGGCGCAGGTGGTGCCGAGTCACGGGAAGATCGGTGATGCGACGCTGATCGCGCGCGCCCGCGCGTTTCTACAGGCGGTCCAGGATCGTGTCGCCGAGCTGAAACGCGGCGGCAAATCCATCGACGACGCGGTGGCGGAGGTCGTGGCGGAGATCGCGCCGAAGTATCCCGAGTGGGGGAACCCGTCAGGTGCCGCTGCGGTCGCTCGCGCGGCGTACAACGAAGCGCGCTAGGCCCACCGTGAGGATCTGGAAGCGCCGCTTTCCGTTGCGACGAACAGGTCCAATGATGTCGCGATCCGTCAGGCTGTTGTATGAACCGCGAACGGTTTGAGCGATTTCCTCTGGCGCACCTGCCGACTCCTCTTGAGCCGCTTAAACGACTGACCGCTTATCTGGGCGGCCCGTCGATCTGGATCAAGCGGGACGACTGCACCGGCCTTGCCGGTGGCGGGAACAAGACGCGCAAGCTTGAGTACCTCTTGCCGGATGCGCTCGCGCGCGGGGTCGACACACTCGTGACTATCGGCGGGATTCAGTCCAATCACACGCGCCAGACAGCCGGCGCGGCGGCGCGGGCGGGCCTGAAGGCGCTTCTCGTGCTGGAGCACTGGGTTAGCTGGCCCGGCAAGGAGTACGACCAGGTCGGAAACATTCTGCTCAGTCGCATGCTCGGCGCGGAAATCGAAATCGCGCCCGGCGGCGGCGGCGTTTCATCGGCGAGTGCGAATCTTGCCGCCGCAGCCGAACGGGTGCGGTCGCGGGGAGGTACGCCATACGTGATCCCATCGGGCGCGTCCGATCATCCACTCGGAGGTTTAGGCTATGTGCGATGCGCGCAGGAGATCCTGGAGCAAAGCGAGGAAAACGACGTACAGTTCTCCGCGATCCTGCACGCGACGAGCAGCGGGAGCACACAAGCGGGGCTGATTGTGGGGCTCGCTGATTTCGGCAGCCCTTGCCGTGTCATCGGTGTTGATGTTGACGCAACGGCCGATGTCACACGATCGACAGTGTTGAGGATCGCACGCCGTACGGCCGAGCTCGTGAATACGAAACACCAGATTGCCGACGACGATGTGCAGGTCGCGGCCGGCTACGCAGGCGATGCATATGGTCTTCCCACGCGAGAGGCGATCGACGCCATGCAGCTCGTGGGTCAATTGGAGGGCCTGCTGTTGGATCCGGTCTATGAAGCCAAAGCCATGGCAGGACTGATTGACATGGTTCGACGGCGGCAGTTCGAGTCGAGCCAACAGATACTCTTTCTGCATCTCGGTGGCGCGCCGGCGGTTCATGCCTACGCAGACCTGGTTCTTGTGCCGAGTTGAGCATCAATAGCCGCTTGCTCGCGTTTTCTGACTGGTCGCTCTTCCGCTCAGACGCTGTCCGGCACGCCTTGCAGATCGCTCCACCTCCACGACGCCCGACCATACCGGCGAAGCGTGATTCAACCCTTCAGGGGCCCTCAGTCAGGCGACTTACACCACGGCCGCTAGGCTGTGGCGGCGGCCGCAGGCGCGATGTTCGCGTTCAATCGGAAGAAGTTGTCCGGATCGAATGTCGACTTGATCCGCCGCAGACGGTCCATGTTCTTCCCGTACGCCGTAGACGCGAGAGCGCCCGCACTCTCGTCGGCCTGACCGGTGAAGTTCGTGTACGTCGTGCCTGTGGAGTAGGGCGCGATCTGCGCGAAGCTCTCGCGCACCCACGCAATGTTCTTTGCGTTGTCCGCCGGATTCTCCCAGTTCCCGTCGATCGACGACATCCACGGGGCGGAGCGCTCCGCGTAGGCGGTGTCGGTCGCGCCGACGCGGTTGATGGCGCCTCCCATCTGGAACGTCACGACAAGGGTAAGAGGCGAGGGCCGCTGGTTCGCCCTGGCTGCAATCACCTCAATCGCGCGGTCTGGCAACGACGCGAGGTTCTGCGCTTTCCAGTAACTCTGGAGCTTGCCCATCGGGAAGAGCGCATCGAACGCCGTCTGCACACCGTTGAAGGGCATCGGCTGCGAGATATCGGCCAGCGGTGTGCCCAATTCGCGCAACGGCTGCATGACTTTCATGCCTTCCTCCGCCGGCCCCGCGTACACGCCGCCGACGACGAGGCACGCCTGATTGTGAATCGGCGGCGGCAGCGTCGGCGCAGCAGGCATCGTGATGGCAACGGCCACCGACGTCACCTCGTCGGGCGCGCTCCCACAGGTACTCGCGCCACAGCGGCAGAATCTTCCCCGCGTCCGCCACCCGGTAGAAGACACCGGCAAATGCCACGATCGGACCGAGCGGGTGCGCCTCGAATTCGAACGACGTCACGATGCCGAAATTTCCGCCGCCGCCACGCAGCGCCCAGAACAAGTCGGGCTCCGATTTCGCCGACGCGGTTCGGACGGAGCCGTCGGCGCAGACGATGCGGGCCGAGCGGAGACTGTCGATCGTCAGTCCGTATTTCCGGCGGACCCATCCTTCTCCGCCGCCGAGCGTGAGCCCGGCAACGCCCGTCTCCGACACGACGCCGCCAGGCACGATGAGGCCGGCGGCCTGCGTCTCGCGATCGACATCACCCCACACCGCGCCGCCCTGGACTCGCGCGATGCGCGACTCCGGATCGAAGTCCACGCCGCGCATGCGCGTGAGATCGATGACGACGCCGCTGTCACAGCTCGAGAGGCCGGCCACGGAGTGGCCGCCGCCCCTGACGGCCACCAGGAGATTGCGCTGCCGCGCGAACGTGACGGCATCGACGACGTCAGCCGTTCCCGTGCACCGGACGATGATCGCCGGGCGATGCTGATGCATCGCGTTGTAGATCGGCCTCTCGCCGTACCTCGGATCGTCCGGCTTCAGGACATCGCCGCGGATCGACGCCGCGAGCTGGTCGAGTGCCGATTCGTCGACCCTGGTCTTCCCGCCATCAATTGTCGTCAATTGAAACTGCCACGGCGCCTCCCACCACGCGACATCGCATTCGCGGTCCTGGAATTATAGTCACGTGCACGTTGGACGCTCTAGAGCGAGGGAGCCGGGAACCAGGCGGACGCGGGCGGATGGGGGCGGCCGGCTTTAGGGTGCGGAGCGCGATTTCCCGCGAGAATTGGACGCCTCTGGATACCGGCGGACGAATCTTCTACACTGCGCGCCTATGACGACCGCTGCTCGCTGTCTCGCCTTCGCGCTCGCACTGAGCGTCGCGCCTTCGTTGTCTGCACAGGACAAACGCGCGCCCACGATCGACGATCTGCTGAATCTCGTGCAGGTCTCAGGCGCCGAGATCTCACCCGACGGCCAGCAGGTGATCTACACGAAGTCGGAGTTGAAGAAGTGGTCGGACAACAAACGGGTCTCGTCGGTCTGGATCGCGAACGCAGATGGCACGGATCATCGCCAACTGCTCGGGAGCGACAAGGATCGCTCACCCGTTTGGTCACCGGATGGCCGATACGTCGCCTTCCTGTCCACTCGTGATCAAGCCGAGAACAACCGCGATGCGCCCGGTGCGCAAATCTGGCTGTTGCGAATGATCGGTGGCGGCGAGGCCACGAAGTTGAGCGACCTCAAGTCAGCGGTTCGCAATCTGCGCTGGTCCGAAGACAGCACGCGCATCTTTTTCAGCGCCGAAGAACCGCAGACCGACGCGCAGAAGGAGGCTCGCAAA
This sequence comes from uncultured Acidobacteriota bacterium, assembly GCA_963802675.1. Lineage (GTDB taxonomy): Bacteria > Acidobacteriota > Vicinamibacteria > Vicinamibacterales > UBA2999 > JACCSI01. The sequence continues at coordinate 703,399 of CAWDJL010000005.1, read as the reverse complement.
AACGCCGGCGACGGCATCCTCGTCGACGAAGGGCCCAACGGTCAGGGACGCGGCAACTTCTCGAACCTGTGGGTGATCACGCTGGCCGACAAACAGGCGCGTCAGCTCACGACCGGCGATCGCTTCATCGGCGATTTCAGGCCGTCCCCCGACGGGCTGCGCATCGTCTACAGCAGTCGGCCCAACAATTTCCGCAATCAACAGAATCTCGCCGAGGTGTACGTGGCTGACGCCGCTTCCGGTCAGTCCACGCAGTTGACGAAGAATCAGGCGCCGGAGAGCAATCTCGCGTGGAGCCCGGACGGCCGCGCGGTGACATATGTCGCACCGCACGACAAGAGTTGGGAGCTCGATCAAGGCAATCTCTACATCCACCCCATCGAGGGAGGCGGCTCACCGACGATTCTGGCAGCGAGCTTCCCTGGCGACATCGGTCAGTACTATTGGCACCCATCCGCCAAACAGATCGTCCTGGGAGCGTCGGTACGAGGACGTGGCGCTGTCTACGAGCTCGATCTCTCGACGGGACGGACGAGAGCCATCACAACGGGAGACGTCGGATTGTCGGTGTCGTCAGCCGCGAAGAACCTCACACGCCTTGCCGGTGTACACAGCAGCCCCACCTCACCCGGCGAGATCGCTATCGTCGACGTCGCCAAAGGACAGACCACGGCGATCAGCACGGCGAATCCATGGTTTGCGCAGGTGCAGGTGTCCCAGATGCGGCCAATGACGTGGAAGAGCCGCGACGGACTCGAGATCGAAGGACTGCTCTGGCTGCCGGCGTCGTACAAAAGCGGCGACAAGCTGCCATTGATCCTGAGTATTCATGGCGGTCCGGCAGGCGTCTGGAGCACGTCGTTCCGAGGCATCAATCACGTCTACACGTCGATGGGTTGGGCGGTGCTCGAGCCGAATGTTCGCGGCAGCACCTCGTATGGCGATTCGCTGTTACGCGGCAACATGAAGGACATCGGCGGCGGCGATTATCACGACGCCATGACCGGTGTCGACGCCGTCGTCGCGCAAGGGATTGCCGATCCGAATCAGCTCGCCGTCCGCGGCTGGAGTTATGGCGGCATCCTCGGTGGCTGGACGGTGACGCAGACGACTCGCTTCAAGGCGGCGTCACTGGGCGCGATGGTCGCGGACTGGGCGTCCGAGTACGCGATGGGCTTCAACCACGACGTGCGGCTGTGGTACATCGGCGGCACGCCGTGGGAAAACCCGGAAGGCTATCGCAAGCAGTCCTCGTACACCTACATCGACAAGGTCGCGACGCCGACGCTTCTACTCCACGGCGAAGAAGACGACACCTGCACCATCGGTCAGAGCATGATGTTCTATCAGGGCTTGAAGGATCGCGCCGTGGCGACGCGCTTCATTCGCTTTCCGCGCGAGCCACACGGGTTCCGCGAGCCGCATCACATCCGCATGCGCGACGCGGAGGAGATCAGCTGGTTGATGAAGCACACGCGCGGCATCGATTGGAAGGCGCCCGAGCGGAAGGACGAAGCGGAGGCGAAGAAGACGCCTACGGTGACTTCGCAGTAGGTCAGGTGCCGATGGTGCCTGGGCTGCCTAAAGTGCCTGCGTGCTACTGCCCTGGGTGCCATCGTCGAGATGCCTGACGACTTTCTGATCACGTGTCCGTTCTGCGGCGAGCAGGTGGAGATCTACATCGAGGCGGACGTGACCGGCGCCTTCATTCAGGATTGCGAGGTTTGCTGCAATCCGTGGCGAGTACAGGTGTCGGGTCGTGACGAGGATCGGGAGGTCGAAGTAACGCGGGCAGACGGCTCGGAATGATCGCGGGGTTAGCGGGACCCTCTTGGTGCCGGATCCGTTGTTGCTGCCCGCTGGTTAGTGTTGAGCGACCAGTTTGTCGGCAACGTCGGCGAAGGCTGTCGCGAATCGTGCGATCTCGCCAACATTCACGACATCTTGACCGCGGTCTGCCGGGTTATGAAACAGGGCATTGCTTCCAATGACCGACATATACCGGCCGCCTCCTCGGTGAACGACCTCCGCTTCTCCACCCGGAACCATGCCGCGGGGATTCCGCCGGGCGATGCGCAGATCGACCGCGGCCATGGCGCGGGCCAGGAGAGCTTCGAATTCGTCGTCGGACGCCTGAATGGTGGTGCCTTGCGCCATGACCGGTGACGCATGCCGCCGTTCTGGAGTCTCCTCCAAGGACTGCGTCGCTTTTCCGCCAGGGATCGCGGCACCGATGTTGGCGCCGAGGTGGATCCACCCGACCGAACTGGACACGATGCTCGGTCGGCGTTCAACGAACGTATCGATTCCGAGGATGTGAAGCCTTGGGAGAGGGATGGAGATTGCCGACGGACGACGAATGGCGGCAAGTGGCGAAGCACTACGGTGGCATCCGTGAGGATTCGGATGACCAGGGTAACGCGGCGTACAAGGCGCTCTTGATCGGGGGCGGCTCGGGATTCAATGCTGTGCTCGGTGGCGGCCGCAATTCCGATGGCCAGTATGCACGGTTGGAAGCCCACGGATTGTACTGGACGGCGTCAGAAAGCGCTCCCGCCAGTGCATGGCTCTACAACTTTGGTCAAGGCAGCCAAATGCTCAATCGTCATAGAGGTGGCGAGAAGCAGATGGCAATTTCCGTTCGGTGTGTCAGGGAGTGACCTAGCGCGCCCACCCTCTTCGCGCGACCGGTTCGAGGCAGATGCTTCGCCCAATCGCCGGCGCGATGATCCGCAGCTCCGCCATCAACCGATCGAACTGACCTGGGAACATCGACTGCGCCCCGTCACTCAGTGCGTGATCGGGGTCGCAGTGGACTTCGATGATGAGGCCGTCGGCTCCAGCGGCCACGGCTGCACGTGCCATGGCCCCGACTTTGTCGCGCCTTCCCGTGCCGTGGCTGGGATCCACGAACACCGGCAGATGACTGAGCTGCTTGACGACCGGAATCGCCGAGATGTCGAGCGTGTTTCGGGTGGCGCTTTCGAACGTGCGGATGCCGCGCTCGCACAGAATGACCTGACCGTTGCCACCAGACAGGATGTACTCGGCTGACAAGAGCCACTCTTCGATGGTCGCTGAGATACCTCGCTTCAGCATCACCGGCTTGCGCGTTCGGCCCAGCTCGCGGAGCAGCGTGAAGTTCTGCATGTTGCGCGCGCCGACCTGGAAGAAGTCCGTGTACTTGTCGATGAGTTCGATCTGGCTGATGTCCATCACCTCGGTGATGAGCTTCAGGTCGTGTGCGTTGGCTCCGGCGCGGAGCATCTGAAGGCCTTCCTCACCCAGCCCCTGAAAGCTGTACGGTGAGCTGCGCGGCTTGAACGCGCCGCCGCGCAACACCTTCGCGCCTGCCCGCTTGACCGCGGCGGCGGCGGCGTGGACCTGCGTCTCCGTCTCGGCCGAGCACGGGCCAGCCATGACGATGACCTCGTCGCCGCCAATGCGGACCTCGCCGCTGGCGAATACGGTGTCCTCCGGCTTGAACGTGCGGCTGGCGAGTTTGTACGGCTCGCTAATCCTCAGGACTTCGTGCACGCCATCGAGCATTTCGATGAGCCGCGGATCGACCTTGCCGCTGCCGACGACCCCCAGCACCGTGCGGGACGCCCCGGTCGAGCGATGCACGTCCATGCCGAGCCCGACGAGGTGAGCGATGACCTGCTCCACCTGTTCGCTGCTCGCGCGCTCTTTCATCACGACTACCATCGCTGACTCCTCATCGGTCCACGGTCTACGGTCCACGGTCTACGGTCCCCGGACGATCTAGCTGCCCTTGTCCCTGATCCCTTATCGCCTGTGCCCTAGGCCCTATGCCCTACGCCCTACGCCCCACGCCCTATGCTTCACTCCCGCTCGATCAGATCATCCGGCTCCGGCGGCGGCTCCGGCTGCAGCTTGGCCTCGATCCGTTGAATCCGCCGCGCTTCGTCGATGATTCGTTCATAGAGGCGGCCAATCGCTTCCTCGTCGAGCGGTCCACCCAACTGAATGTTCAACGCTTTGACCCGCGCGATGACGGCTGCCTCGCGTTGCGGTTCGTAAATCGGCAGGCCGGCTTCACTCTTCACCCGCCCGATCGCATACGCACACCGCGCCCGGCGATCGAGGAGGCGAACGATCACCTCGTCGATCTTGTCGATCTCGTCGCGCAGCGCTTCGAGGCTCAGCCCTTCAGCCATCGAACGTACCGCTCGACTTCGTTCATCAACCCGGCTGACTGACCGTGCTCCGCGATGACGCTGACCAGGGCGCTGCCGACCACGGCGGCATCGGCCAGTTGCCCGACGGCCCGCACGTGCTCGGGTCGCGACAGGCCGAAGCCCAGTGCGAGCGGCATCCCGGTCTCCTGGCGCACGCGAGCCGCGAGCTGCTTGGCGGAATCGGCCAACTCGTCGCGCGCGCCGGTCACGCCCAGACGCGAGATGCCATAGAGAAACCCCGTTCCCAGGGCTGACGCGCGCCGAATGCGCTCGGTTTCGGTGGTTGGACTCAACAGAAAAATTGTATCAATCCGCGCGTGGGAAAAGGCGGACCGAATCTCCTCGGATTCCTCAGGCGGGACATCCAGGGTCAACACGCCATCCACGCCGGCTGCCTTGGCGCGCTCGACAAAGCAGTTCAACCCCATTCGGAGAATCGGGTTCGCATACGTGAAAAGAACGATCGGCGCGTTGATCGCGGACCGTACGTCCGCGACCATTTTCAGAACTCGGTCCAGGGTGGCGCCAGCGGCGATGGCCCGCTCGGTCGCACGCTGGATGACGGGCCCATCGGCCAACGGGTCCGAGAACGGGACGCCGACTTCGAGAACGTCAGCCCCGGCCCGATCGAGCCTCACGAGGATCTCTCGGCTTCGTTCGAGATCGGGGTCGCCGGCCGTGACGTAGGTGACCAGGCCGGTTCGTCCCGCCGCGCGCAGCTCGCGAAAGGCGGCATCAATGCGGGACATGCGCCTGACCTTTCAAGCGTTCCTCCACGCTCTGGACATCCTTGTCGCCGCGCCCCGACAAGTTGACCAGCAGGACGACCTCACGGCCGAGCCCCTTGGCGACCTTCATCACGTACGCGATCGCGTGCGATGACTCCAGCGCCGGAATAATCCCCTCGGTGCGCGCGAGGGTTTCAAAGGCCGCGAGCGCCTCGTCATCGGACACATGGTGATAGGTCGCGCGGCCCAGCTCGTGAAGCCAGGCGTGCTCAGGGCCGACGGCGGCGTAGTCGAGACCGGCTGACACCGAGTGCGTCGGCTCGATGTTGCCCGCCTCGTCCTGCAAGATGAACGTTCGCGTGCCTTGCAGGACACCGGCCGACCCACCGGCGAACCGTGCGGCGTGGCGTCCAGGCGTGATCGATTCACCGCCGGCTTCGACTCCGACCAGCTGCACCGAGGCGTCGGCGATGAAGGCATCGAAGATCCCAATCGCGTTGCTGCCGCCGCCCACGCACGCAACGACCTGCGTCGGCAGCGTTCCAATCAGCTCCAAACACTGCGCGCGCGCTTCGCGGCCGATCACGGACTGAAACTCGCGGACCATCAGCGGATAGGGATGGGGTCCCAGCGCGGACCCGAGGAGATAGTGGGTGTCCTCGGGGCGGGCCACCCAGTCCCGCATGGCTTCGTTGATCGCGTCCTTGAGCGTCCTGCTGCCGGCATCGACGCTCCGCACCTCGGCGCCGAGAAGTCGCATCCGAAACACGTTCAAGGCCTGACGCGCCATGTCCTCGGACCCCATGTACACGACGCATTCGAGGCCAAGCAGCGCGGCAGCAGTGGCGCTGGCCACGCCGTGCTGTCCAGCGCCGGTCTCGGCGACGATGCGCTTCTTGTTCATCCGGACAGCCAGCAGCGCCTGACCGAGCGCGTTGTTGATCTTGTGGGCTCCGGTGTGTGTCAGGTCCTCGCGTTTCAAAAGAATCCGCGCACCGCCGCAGTGCTGTCGCAGTCGCCGGGCGTCCCACAGGGGCGTCTCGCGTCCGGCGTAATGCGTCAGCAGACGACCCAGCTCGGTGGCGAATCCGGGGTCTTGCCGCGCTCGAAAGTATTCCTTTTCGAGCGCACGAATCGGCGCAAAGAGCGTCTCGGGCACGAATCGCCCGCCATACGAGCCGAAATATCCACGCGCATCGGGATCGCGGCGGCCGAACCAGGTAGTGGCTGAAGCGCTCACGTTGGTCATTGCTCTGTCCTACGTACAGCGGCCACGAACTCGCGCATGGCCTGCTCGCTTTTCACGCCGGCCGTGGTTTCAATGCCCGACGCGACGTCAACCCCGAAGGGGCGGACGGTGCGAATGGCCTCGCGCACGTTCATCGGCGTCAGGCCGCCTGCAAGAATGATCGGACGCGTGGCGGCCACCTCGGAGGCGCGCCGCCAATCGATCGTCTGCCCGGTGCCGCCGTGCTTCACCGGATCGTGTGCATCGAGAATCAGCATGTGGTCCGCGCTCGCCGACTTGAGTGACCCGTTCGAAGCCAGAGAAACCGCAGCCCAGAACTCGCACTCGAGGTCGTTGAATCCGACTTCATTCACGCCGTGCAGCTGCGCGACGCGTATACCCGTCTGCTCGACCGCTTGTGATACCTCATCGCGCGAAGGTCTCACGAACACGCCAACGGCCTTGATGCTTTCCGGGATCATCGCCACGAGGGTTGCGGCTGCGTCGAGTCTCACTGACCGTGGGCTCCCGGGCCAGAGGACGAGGCCGATCGCGTCGACCCCGAGCTCGACGGCAACAGCGATGTCCTGTGGTCGCGTCATGCCGCAGAACTTGATGAAGGTCATGCGTCGGCTCCCTGGCTCGTCCGCAGCAGGGCGGACAGCGCCTGGCCGGGGTCGTCGGCCGTCATGAAGCGTTCGCCAATCAGAAACGCTCGGTAACCGATCGATTGCAGCCGATGAAGGTCGGCCACGGCACTTAGACCACTTTCGCTGACCGCAATCACGTCCGCCGGCAGCCGCGCTGCAATCTCGTCGGAGACGCGCAGGTCGACATCGAGCGTTCGAAGGTTGCGATTGTTGACGCCGACAATCGTTGCGCCCACATTCAGGGCGCGATCGAGTTCTCCCGTATTGTGAACTTCGACCAGCGTCGCCAGCCCCATCGCTCGCGCCTGCCGCTGCAGACGTCTCAGCGTTTCATCGGGCAAGGCTGCGACGATCAACAGGACGGCGTCCGCTCCGTCGGCCACGGCCTCGACCAACTGATATTCGTCGACGATGAAGTCCTTGCGAAGCAGCGGGATTGTGGCCGCAGCTCGGACGGCGCGGAGGTGCTCGGGCGACCCGTCGAAGAACGTCGGCTCGGTCAACACTGAAACGGCCGCCGCGCCGGCGGCGGCGTATGCCGTGGCAATCGCAGGCGCGTCATAGCGAGGGCGCAGCACGCCTCTCGACGGTGACCGGCGTTTGCACTCGGCGATGATATTCAGTCGGCCGGATCGAGCCAACGCCTCCTGGAATCGCTGGCCATTGGGACGCCGTGCCCGTGCGCGCCGCTCGACGTCAGCAAAGGGCTCACGCGCGCGCCGACCATCCACGATGCGACGAGTGGCGGCCAGGATCGCCTCGAGCAGGTCGGGAGCGCTTGTGCTCAAGATTCGGCTCCTTGCGAGACGTCAACCAATCGCGACAGAACGGCTCGGGCTCGCCCGCTGTCTATCGCCTCCGCCGCTGCGACCACGCCCTGGCGAACGGATTCGGCGCGGCCGGCCACGAACAAGGCAGCCGCGGCATTGAGCAGCACTACGTCCCGTGGTGGCCCCGAAACGCCGGAAAGGACCTCGTTGATGCGCTGCGCGTTACTGGTGGCGTCCCCCCCCTTCAACGCGTCCACGCTGCCCTTGGCGAGTCCGAAGTCAGAGGGGTGGACATAAAACGTCTGCACGGCACCCCCGCGACACTCCGAGACCTTGTTGTGACCCGTGGTAGAGAGCTCGTCGAGACCATCCGCGCCGTGCACGACCCACGCGCGATCCGACCCGAGCAACATGAGAGATCGCGCAATCAGCTCGGTCAACTCCGGCCGAGGCACACCGACGATCTGTCGCGAAGCACCCGCAGGATTCGTCAGGGGCCCGAGGAGGTTGAACGCGGTGCGCACACCGAGTTCCTTTCGAGCTGCGGCAGCATGGCGCATCGCCGGATGAAACGTCGGCGCAAAGAAAAACGCGATGCCGGCTTGTGACAGGCAGCGTTCGACGGCGGCTGGGGATGCACCAATCTTTACCCCCAGCGCCTCCAAAACATCGGCGCTCCCGCACTGGCTCGAGACCGATCGATTGCCATGCTTGGCGACACGGACTCCGCAGGCTGCCACCACGAGCGCGGCCGCGGTGGAGATGTTGAACGTCCCCGAGCAGTCGCCGCCCGTTCCGCACGTATCGAACACTTCACCGGGTGGCGTTGTCATCCGCACGGCTTGCTCTCGCATCGTCCGCGCAAACCCGACGAGCTCGGCCGGTCGCTCGCCCTTCATGGAGAGACCGATGAGGAGACCGGCAATTTGCGCCGGCGTCGCCTCACCACGCATGACAAGCGCCATGGCGCTGGCGGCCTCATCGGTGGTGAGGTCATCCCGGCGGCCCAGTTTCTCAATCAGCGCGCTGAACATTGGTTACAGCTCGAGGAAGTTTCGAAGGATCCGACGACCTTCGTGGGTGAGGATCGATTCCGGGTGAAACTGCACGCCGTGAAGCGGCCACTGGCGATGTCGTAGCCCCATGACCAGTCCGTCTTCCTTTGAGCGAGCGCTGATTTCGAGCTGCGCCGGCCACCGTGCCTCGGAGACGACGAGGGAGTGGTAGCGCGACGCCTGAAACGATGAGGTGATGCCGGCAAAGAGCCCGCGGCCGTCATGCTCGACCGTCGACGTCTTGCCGTGCATCGGCAACGGCGCGCGGATGACGTCGCCGCCGAAGGCCAAACCCATCGCCTGGTGGCCGAGGCACACACCCAGTATCGGAAGGCGAGCGCCAAACGCGTCAATCGCCGCGAGCGTGATCCCAGCCCCCTCCGGTCGACCCGGCCCAGGTGAAATCAGAATCCGATCCGGCGAGATCCGTTCAATCTCGTCCACCGTGACGGCGTCGTTGCGGCGAACGGACACCTCAGCGCCCAGCTCGCCCAGGTACTGCACGAGGTTGTAGGTGAACGAATCGTAGTTGTCGATCACGAGCACCATGTCACAAACCCGATGACGCGAGCTCCAGCGCTCGAATCATGGCGCGTGCCTTGTCGCGCGTCTCCTCGTATTCGGCAGTGGGATTGGAGTCCGCCACGATCCCCGCGCCCGCCTGCACGAAGGCCTGGCCGCCTTCGAGCACCACCGATCGAATCGCGATGCAGAAGTCGAGATTGCCCGCGAAATCCAGATACCCGATGGCGCCGGCGTAAATGCCTCGCGGCGTGGTTTCGAGCTCCCTGATGATCTGCATGGCTCGAACCTTGGGTGCGCCCGACACGGTACCGGCTGGAAAACACGACACCAGCGCGTCGAGTCGGTCGTAGTCGTCGGCGAGCTGCCCTTCGACCACCGAGACCAGGTGCATCACATGCGAGTAGCGCTCGAGCGCCATAAAGGTCGGCACCCGCACGCTGCCGTAGGTGCAGACGCGACCCAGATCGTTGCGCCCGAGATCGACCAGCATCACGTGCTCCGCTCGCTCTTTCTCGTTGCGCTTGAGCTCGTCACCCAGGCGCTGATCTTCCTCGTCCGTCCGTCCGCGGGGCCGCGTGCCGGCAATCGGATGGGTGACCGCTCGTCGGCCCTCCACACGCACGAGCATCTCAGGCGACGACCCGACGATGGACCGCTCCGCCATGCGAACGAAAAACATGTACGGCGACGGATTGACGTGGCGGAGCGCGCGATACACCGTGAACGGATCCACGCCGACCTGCGCCGAAAACCGCTGCGACAGCACCACCTGATAGATCTCGCCGGCGGCGATCGACTCCTTGGCCTGACGCACGATGCCTTCGAACCCCTCTTGCGTGAGGTTTGAAGTCATTGCCAGTGGGGCCGACGGCGCGCCGCGAGTGAGCGAAAGCGCGCGTTCGAGCTCGCGTTCGAGGAATTCAATCTTGGCGCAGGCAAACTGATACAGCGCGCGCAGGTCTTCGGCGCCGGAGACGCGTGCGTTGGCGATCAGCAGGATGCGGTGCTGCACATGATCGAACGCGAGGACGGTGTCGAAGAGCATGAATCCGGCGGCGTCTCCGGTTGTGGGTTCGCTCGCCGCCGACGGCTCGAACCATCCGGCGGTGTCGTACCCGAGATATCCGACCGCGCCGCCAGTGAAGCGTGGCAGCCCTGGCACAAATGGCGACTGAAAGCCGTTCATGAGCTCGCGCAGCGTTTCGACGAACGATTTCTCCGCGGTCGTCGTGATGCCCGCGCGCTCGATGACTGTCTCGCCGTCTCGTCCCCGTAAGATCAGGAAAGGATCTTTGCCGAGAAAGGAGTAGCGCCCAACGTGTTCGCCACCTTCGACGCTCTCCAGCAGAAAGGCATAGTCCGAGTGTTCAGCGATCTTGAGAAAGGCAGAAACCGGCGTCAGGAGGTCGGCGACAATCTCCTTGCAAACCGGTACAAAGGTGCCGCGTTGGGCCAGATCGACGAATTCATCGAAGGTCGTGAGTTTCATGAGCGGCTCAGTCGTATGTCGCTTGCTTCCGGCGTCGGCATGGTCGCGAGCGCTGCGACGGCCGCCCGGCGCATGACCCCGTCGATGGGCTTCGCCTGGGTCCACCACTCGAACTGCAGCTCCGCTTGCGCGACCAGCATGTCGAGTCCGCCGATTGTCTGGCAGCCGCCGGCGCGCGCCTCACGGAGCAGCCGCGTGACGGTCGGGTTGTACACGAGGTCGTACACCAACTCGCCGGTGAACGGGCCCGACGGTAACGGACTGGCGTCGGCATCCGGGTAGGTGCCAACGGGCGTTGCGTTTACCAACACGTCCCACGTGCCGGCGCGCGGCGGCCAGTCGACGAATGTCGCGTCGGCGATTGTCGCAGTGTCACGCCCCTGACCTGCGCGCCTTGCTGCGATGGACACTCGTGCGCCAGCCGATCTCAGAGCGTCCGCGACCGCGCGGGCCGCACCGCCGGCCCCGAGAATCGTCGCCCTCTTGTCCTTCAGCTGCATCGCGCCTTCGAGGGGTTTTAAGAAGCCAGCGACGTCGGTGGTGCACCCGGCCCACCCTGCCTCAACGCGGCGAAGCGTGTTGACGGAACGAACGCGACGGCTCACGGCATCGAGCTCGGACGCCGAATCGTACGCATCGACCTTGAACGGCGCCGTCACGCTGACACCAGCGATCCTCATCGCATCGGCGAACGCAAGAAAGTCGCCGAAGTCTGCGGCGGCCAGCGGCAGATAGACGGCGTCTTCGCCGGCAGCCGCAAACGCCGCGTTGTGCATGACCGGCGATAAGGAGTGCGAAACCGGCCGGCCGACAACACCGTGCAGGGTCGTCCGGGGCGACGCGCTTCGAACACGAAACTCCTGAACCATGCGGTCAAGCGGAATCTGGCCCGGCGACACGCCGTCACCTGCATACGACCAACAGGAACCAAACCTCGTGGGGAGAACGCGCGTCGGGAGGCCCGGCTCTCCCATCGCAATGAGAACCGTCGGAGCGGACACAGTTCGTCCCACGTCGAGCAATACGAGACAGTCGCTGAGGCGTTTCGCACTCACCGCGACCTTCACGACTTCTGCGCCGGTCGAACGCATCGCCGCCATCCTCTCAGTGAGGTCGCTGGGGATACCGCGGAAGTCGTGTAGCGATAAGACGATGCGTCGGCCGTGCGATGACGCAATCAGATCATCAAAACCGGCGTTCCACTCGATGTCCACGTAGTCGGCGCCCAGTCGAAGCGCGTCGGTCAGAAGCCGCTTCCTCTCCTCTTCGGGCCCGGTGAACTGACCACCTTCCCACGAGGGACGACAGGTCACGACAACCGGACACGAGCGATCGGCCAACGCACCCGCGACGTCCGGATCACGGACGGTGTCCAAGCGAAGCTCGATGAGGTCGGCGTTGACCACCTGGTCTCGCCGCGCCCGGAGTTCTGCGGTGGTACGGCCGGTAACGGTTGCGCAAATCTGGGCTGTCGCCATAAACAAAAAGCGCCTCTTCAGGTTCGCTGAAGAGGCGCTTGGGTTCGAGTCGATGGTGATGAATCTGCTCGGTGCCTAGGCCCCTTCTGAGACGTGCCAGTACCACCACGCATACGAGCAGTCGGTTGCGCGGGAGAAGGTGACATGCACCACAAAGAGCCTGCCGTTTTGGAGCACCACGAAGCGGTCACGGTACCAAAGCGGTCCGCAGGCTGTCAAATTGGGGCGAGAGCTACGGCTAAAAAGCCGTAAACACGTCTATAATTGACAGAAGCCTGCACTTTCCGAGCAGTTTCGATGATTTCTCGCCTTCTGAGCGCTCTGGCATTGGCGGTTGGGTTAGTGATTGTCAGCCCAACGGCTCAAACGTCCGTACTCCCCGTGGACGAAGTGCGTCCGGGAATGGTCGGGGTCGGCCGTACCGTTTTCGAAGGCAACACGATCGAGGAGTTCAAGGTTCACATCCTCGGCGTCTTGAAGAACGTCGTCGGACCGCGTCGAAATCTCGTGCTGGCTCGACTCGAGGGCGGCCCGCTCGCGAAGACGGGCGTCATCGCCGGCATGAGTGGAAGCCCTGTCTACGTCGATGGGCGACTGCTCGGCGCCGTTTCCTACTCGCTGGGGCAGTTTTCCAAGGAGCCGATTGCGGGGATTACGCCGATCGGCGAAATGACCGACGCGACGGCGCTTGCGGCCTCGGCTCCTGGCGCGCGCCCGATCGCGATGTCGTGGCCACTCACGGCTCAAGAACTGCTCGCAATTTGGAGTCGCGATCTCGGACGCACGCGACCGTTTGCCGATGACGCGTCGCACACCTTGCTGACGGCGGATGCCAGCATCGCGCCGGGAATGGCGACGCTCCTGCGACCGATTGCGGTCCCGCTGGTGATGACGGGGTTCGCGTCAGAGGTCCTGGCGCCGTTGACGCCCGCTCTCGACGAGCGAGGCTTCGTGCCGCTCTCGGCGAGTGCGGACCAATCAATCGCAAGCCCAACGACGTCGCGAAACCTGCAGCCCGGTGCTGCCATGGGCGTTGCGCTGCTCACCGGCGATTTCATGCTCGGCGCGTCTGGGACAGTCACCTACGTTGACGGCGATCGCGTCTACGGCTTCGGGCATCCGATGTTCAACCTCGGGCCGACGGAGTTTCCGTTGACCCACGCGAACGTGCACGTGATTTTGCCGAGCCTGATGACCTCGATCAAGCTGGCCAGCTTCGGCGAGGTGATTGGAACGGTGCAACAGGATCGCGCGACGGCGGTCGCGGGCCGACTGGGCGCTGGGCCGAAGATGATCCCCATGAGCATCACGCTCAACTCCGATCGCATGCCCAGCCGAACGTTCTCATTCTCGGTCGTGAAGGATCAAACCTTCACTCCTCTGCTGACCTATCTCACAGTGGCAAACGTCCTCACCAGTTACGAGCGTGGTGCCGGACCAGCATCTTTTACGGTCAAGGGCACCGCGAGCATCCGCGAACACGGCGACATCGCTTTCGAAGACATCTTCACAGGTGATCAGCCGGCCGGCGCGGCGTCGGCTTACGTGGCCGGGCCGATCACTTTCCTCCTGCGAAACGCGTCGGAGCCGGTAGACGTCGAACGTCTGACGCTGTCGATCGATGCCACCGAGCAACCGCGCACGGCTCGCATCGATCGCGTCTGGCTCGACACCGAGCGGCCGCGCGCGGGGCGTGGGGCGACCGTCAAGGTGCTCCTGCGCACCAATAAGGGCGAGGAGATCCTCAAGTCGGTGCCGATACAGATCCCGGCAAATGCCTCCGGCTCGCTCCAGTTGCTGGTCGCTGATGCCAGCCGACTCACGGCGGAAGATCGTCGGCAAACTCGTGGCGGCGAAATGCAACGAGTGGCACAACTGATTCGCACGTTCAATCGGGCGAGGCGCAGCAATCGTCTTTACGTGCGACTCTCGGCGTCGGACGAAGGCACCGTCGTCAACGGAGAACCAATGCCGGCGCTTCCCCCATCGGTCCTCGCCGTACTCGAAGCTGACCGGAATAGCGGGACCTACAGTCCGCTCCGAAGCGCCACGCGCGGGGAATGGGAAGTGCCCGTCGAGTTGGCGATCAGCGGCTCACGTCAGCTTACGATTGCCCTCGACCAACCCTGAGAACGTCGACTTTCGGTTTCAGTGACGCATCGTATTCGAAGGATCGCCCTCCCAATGCCGACTCCCGTGCGTCGGGCCCTCATGCTGGGCCTTCCTCTTGCTCTGCTGACTTCGTGGCCCTTGCTGGCAACGCCTGGGTTTTGGCACGCCGGGACGCAAGCCGATTTTCTCCGAGGCGACGTCGAACACCTGTCCATCGATGAACATGGCCGTTTGATGCTGGGACCCGAGGCGCGCCGCATTTACGAAGCCGGCGTGCCGTTTGTGTGGACGATGCTTCCCGGACCGGACGAATCCGTCTTTCTCGGTACCGGGAACGAAGGTAAGGTGATGCGTGTCGATCGCACGGGTGCCGGTGCCGTGTTCTTCGACAGCGCGGAGATGGAAGTCCACGCGCTCGCAGATGTTCCCGGGGGCGGGCTTTATGTCGGAACCTCGCCCGACGGGCGCGTCTACAGGCTCGACGCGCGAGGACAGAGCACCACGTTCTTCGATCCCGACGACAAGTACATCTGGTCGATGACCGTCGATGCCAAGGGCACCGTGTACGTGGCGACCGGCGATAAGGGCGTCGTCTATCGGGTGACGCCCGATGGCAAGGGAGCCCCATTCTTTTCGACCAAGACCACCCACGCGATATCGCTGGCAATCGATCCTTCCGGACGGTTGCTGGTCGGTACGGGATCGCCCGGTCGAGTGTTTCGCGTCGAGGCCGATGGCAAGGGTTTCCTGTTGCTCGACACGACTCACCAGGAGATCAAGTCGCTTCGGGTTGATCCCAAGGGCGTCATCTACGTCGCGGCGCAGACTGGACGACCCGCGCAGGGCGGAGACGCTGGGCCCTTCACCCCGGCGCCGGAAACGCCGCCGCCTGCTCCGGTTCCGCAGGTGTCCACCGAGATCACCGCCATTGCCGTCATCGATCTGCCGGTGACAGCGCAACCGGCCGCGGCGCCGGCGCCCCGGCCGGACGCGAGGAATCCAACCGGCGCGGTCTATCGGATTCTGCCTGACGGACTGTGGGACCAGCTCTGGGAATCGCGAGACGATGCGCCGTATGACATTGCCTTCGATGCGGAGGGCTCGTTGATCGTTGCAACTGGAGGGAACGGGAAGATCTTCAAGCTCTCTGGTGAGCCGATGCGGCCAACGCTCCTCACCTCGATTACGGCCCAGCAAGCGATGATGATTCATCGCACGGCCAATCGCACCCTGATCGCCACGGCAAACCCTGGGCAGTTGTTGTCGCTGTCGTCAGCACGTGCCGAGCGCGGTACCTACGACTCCGAGATCAAAGACGCGCGCATGGTCGCCACGTGGGGAACGATCGCATGGCGCGCCACCGTCCCCGCGGGCACGCAGGTGGAGTTACGGACGCGCTCGGGCAACACCAAGACGCCGGACGAGGCCTGGAGCCAGTGGTCGGCGGCTTACGCGAACGCCAGTGGGTCCACCATCACGAGCCCGAAGGCCCGCTACCTGCAGTGGAGGGCGGTGCTGACAGGCAAAGGAGAATCACCAGTACCTGACCTCGGTGAGCGCGGCTTACCTCCAGCGCAACGTTCGTCCGGACGTCGACTCGGTCACCGTTCATCCTCCCGGCGTCGTGTTTCAGAAGCCCTTCTCTACCGGCGAGGCCGAGATTGCGGGCTTTGACGACGATCCTGCCGAAAAGCGGATGACCAGTGGCGCGAACGGCAACACTCAACCCAGCGCGGCGCCAGCACTTGGTCGGCGGACCTACGAGAAAGGGCTGCAGACCTTTGTTTGGAAAGCGAGCGATGAAAATGGTGATGAGCTGAGCTTCGATGTGCTGTACCGGCGAGAGGGCGAGACGACCTGGAAGACGCTGAAGTCCGGAATCGCCGACACGATCCTGGTATGGGACACCGCGACCGCGCCGAATGGTTCGTACGTTGTCAAGATTGTCGCGTCGGACCATAAGTCCAACGCGGCGGATCATGCCCTCAAAGGCGAGCGCGAGAGCAACAGCTTCGATGTCGACAACTCGCCGCCCGCCGTGACGTTGGGGGCATCGCGACGCGAGGGCGGGATGATCGTGATTCCGGTTGAGATTCGCGACGCCGACTCGGCCGTCACGCGGGTCGAATACTCCATCGATGCTCAGCGGTGGCAGAGCGCGTTTCCGCAGGACGGGATCCTCGATGGTCGCCAGGAGCAGTTTGTGTTGCGCTTCGATCCAGCGATTGCCGGTCGGACGCTCGTCGTTCGGGCCACCGACGCGATGAGCAACGTCGGCGCCGGAGAGGCGGTTATCAAATAGGGCGCAGGGCGCAGGGCCTGGGCTAGGGCGCAGGGCCTAGGGCTGAGGGCGCAGGGCCCAGGGGACTCGACGACTGAGATTTGCGAACGGTTCTACGCGGCGGTCAGACCGTCGTCACCACCAGCCGCTGGCGACTTTGGGGCCGCAGGCCGCTTGCGCGGGAGCGGAGGGCCCTGCATCGGCGCGGTCGTGCGCGGCGGATTCACCAGATACAGATCGTAATCCTCGCGCCCTTTGACCGTGGTTGACGTCACCAGCCAAACGACGTTGACGGCAACCGGCAGGCCGCCGGAGATGGCCGGCTCGAACCGCGCACGCGATGCGGCATTGAGCATTGCGAGCACGACCTCGGGTTTCACCTGCAACACGCGAGCTTGTTCGGCGGCCAACACTTCCAGATTCTGGATACGCCCCTCTCGCGTCACCACCGCCGAGAGCGCCCATTCACCGTCTCCTGCAGTGGTCGGCACGGGTGTGTCGAGCAAGGAGCGCGGGGCGAGCATGGTGCCTGCCAGCCTCAGCGGGTTGTCGTTGGTTCCCTGATTGGCCAGCGTGCTGATGATTCCTGCAAGCGACTCGGGCTTTTCGTTGTGACTGGCGGCTTGCAGAACGCCCGCGGAAGCGAAGATGCAGATCGCCATCGCGACGCTCGCGCCCAACCCCGCCCACACCAGATGCATGTCCTGGAACAGATCTTGGACCTGAGCGCCAATCGAGAACTGCCGTTCCACACGAACTCGATCGAGAACGGACGCGCTAATGCGTGCCTGGTAGGCGGCTACACGTCCCGGGATTGAGCCAGCCATCCCACGCAGGGCATCACCCAGCTCGGAAATTGAAGTCGCCTCGAGGCGGCACGCGATGCACTCCTGCAGATGGTTTTCGATCCGAACCTGCTCGTCGATTGAGAGCTCGCCGTCGCAGTACGCCGTGAGATCTTCGCGAACCTGGTCGCATTGCAGGACGCGCATCATGGACGCACCTCCTGCAACTCTCGCCGAAGGGTTTGACGGGCGCGGGTCAGGCGCGACTTGACGGTGCCCACCGCGACGTTCAGCGACTCGGCGATCTCGTCGTAGCTCATACCGTCGAGCTCGCGCAAGACGATGACGGTGCGCTGATCAAACGGGAGCTCGTCGAGAGCGGCCCACAATCGAGTAGCCATTTCCTGGCGGGCAAAGGCGCGATCCGGTGCATCGCCGTCGCCCGGCTGACGAAGCTCGCCGTGATCCTGGACATGATGTTCGAGCTGAACCTGATCCGAGCGACGTCGCCGACGCCACCATCGCTGACGATTGCGCGCCTGGTTGATCGCGATGCGATAGATCCACGTGCGCAGTGCCGATTGGCCACGGAATGCGTGGAGAGTCCGGAACACTCGTAGAAACACTTCCTGCGAGAGATCGAGCGCCTCGTCGCGGTCGCCCATCAGGTGAAGGGCCAGCTGGAAGACCATTCGCTCGTGGCTCGACACCAATTCCGCGCAGGCCGACTGCTCACCGGCGGCACAGCGCTGAATCAGCGCGGCTTCGCCGGTTCCGACCTCAGACCACCCGA
The DNA here is from genome assembly GCA_963802675.1 of uncultured Acidobacteriota bacterium. Taxonomy (GTDB): domain Bacteria; phylum Acidobacteriota; class Vicinamibacteria; order Vicinamibacterales; family UBA2999; genus JACCSI01. The sequence goes on along the minus strand of CAWDJL010000005.1, from coordinate 685,303 downwards.
TCGCTCCTGCGTTCTTCACCAGATGCTCGGCGACGAGACGTGACGCCATCAGTCTATCAACTCCGCTTCCGCCAGCGAAGCTTTCTGGCCCCGCTTCCCTGGCCGGGCGCAGTCTGCCCTTTGGAGCGTTAGATGCCGCCGGGGGCGAAATGTTCCCGAAGCCGCCCCGGGCGGCCTGGTGCTATCCTGCCCTCGTGCGTCGCTATGTCATTGGCAGCGTGGTCCTTGCCATCGCGGCGGCGGCCGGGGCTGTCGTGTACATGCTGTACGCGGCGGACCGCGAGTACGTCCGGCTGATCGCGGCCGGAGACCAGGCGGTCAATGCCGATCAGCCGTTTCAGGCGCTCGAGGCCTATAGCGGGGCGATCGCCGTTCGTCCGGAAGCCATGCTGGCCCACCTCAAACGCGGCATGGTTTACCGGTCCCGTGGGGAGTTGGTCGAAGCCCTCAGGGACCTGCGACGGGCCGCTGAGTTGGACCCGATGGCGACACGACCGACGGAACTGCTGGGCGATACACAGATGTCGCTGCAGCGGTACGAACAGGCCGCCAGTCGCTACCAGGATTATCTCGACATCGACGACCGCTCCGCTCGAGTGTGGTACAAGCTCGGCCTCGCTCAATACCGGTCCGGGCATGTTGCCCGGGCCATCTCATCTCTCGAGCGCGCCCTCGCTCTCGAGGAAGGTCTGGCCGAAGTGCATCTGCTGAGGGGGCTCTGCCTGCGCGATGCTGGCAAGCTGCCGGCCGCGCGCCTGGCACTGGAAGCAGCAACGCGACACGCACCGGGTCTCGTGGCTTCGCGCGAAGCATTGGCCGACCTCTACCAGGTACTTGGCGAGCAACCGCGGGCGATCGACCAACTCGAAGCGCTGGCGGCGCTGGATCCCAACCATCCTGAGCGGTTGGTCGCGCTGGGTCTCGCTCACGCGCGGTCGCGTCGATTCGAGGCCGCCGTGCTGGCGCTCAGCCGCGCCGTCGAGCGCTTCCCCGACAAGCCCCAGGTCTATGCGGCGCTCGGGGCGGTGTGGCTCGAAGCGGCCACCATTCGCAACGATCGCGAGGCGCTGGACAAGGCCGTCGAGGCACTGTCGATGGCTGCCGGTCACTCTGATGTCACCAGCGAAGCGCTCAACGATCTGGCGCGGGCCCTGCTGCTGGCTGGGAAGCGGCTCGAAGCCGAACGCGTGCTGAGGCAAGCCGTCGAGCGTCTCCCCGTGCATCCCGATGCGTTCCTCCACCTGGCTGATCTGGCTCGGCGCTCGAACCGCACCCTGGAGGCCCGCGATGCGCTCGTTCGCTATGCCACGCTGGTGGGAGACACCCATTCCCTGGCCTCGGTCGCGACGCAGATCGCGGCTCACTCGATAGCGTTGGGCGACGCGACGACAGCTCTTCGCTGGATTGAGCGCGCTGATGACGGCGGGATTACTCCAGAGTTGACGTCACTCCGGGTACGCGCTGAACGGATTCGCGCGGCCGCCGTCGCCACGAGTCCCATTCCTTAGCAGCCGCCTACCTGCCGGATTTCTCGGTTCGTGGATCAAGTTGGTCGCGCAATCCATCGCCGAGAAAGTTGAACCCCAGGACCACGGGCGTCATTCTACATGGGCGAATCGGGGCTCTTCGGATGATGTTCCGCGATCCCCAAGCGTCCCATCAGTTTGGATAGACCCTGGCGGCTCAACCCGAGCTCGCGGGCCGCGGCGACGGTGTGACCTCCGGCCTTTGCCAGCGCCGCGCGAACATAACGCTCATCGAACTGCCGGCGCGCATCGGCGAGTGTCGCGGATCGCTCGAGTGCCGCTGCCCGCGCGATATGCATCGGCAAGGCCGCCGGCCTGATGGCGCCTGAGCGTGGCGCCGACACCAGCATCGAGGCGAGGACGTTCTGCAGCTCCCTGACGTTGCCGGGCCACGCATAGGCACCCAGGGCGACGACCGTGGCAGCGGCCAGCGTGGCCCGGCTCTCAGTTCGGCTCGTCAAACCGCGCCAGACGTGCGCGACGAGACCGGGTAGATCCTCGAGGCGATCCCGCAACGGAGGCAGCGCGATGCGAATGACGTCCAGTCGGTACCAGAGATCCGCTCGAAATTCACCCGCCGCCACCGCGGCCGCGAGCGAACGATTGGTCGCGGCCACGATTCGAACATCAACCCTGCGCACCGAGGTTTCACCTACGCGACGAATCTCGCCCTCCTGAAGCGTGCGCAGCAGCTTGGCTTGTACACGACCGCCAAGCTCGACGACCTCGTCGAGAAAGAGCGTCCCCCCGCTTGCCTCCTCGAACACACCCGGACGGTCGGCGGCCGCGCCAGTGAACGCCCCGCGGACGTGGCCGAACAGGTCGGCCTCGACGAGATCATCCACCAGCGCCGCACAGTTGATGGCGCAAAACCGGCGATCGCGCCGCACGCTGCGCGCGTGGATGGCGCGAGCGGCCAATTCTTTGCCTGACCCACTCTCTCCTTCGATGAGCACAGGAAATGGTGACGCGGCCGCGCGAACGATCGCTTCTCTAACTTTGAGCATCGCCGCGCTGTCGCCGACGAGCTCTGGGACAGGGTTTGTGCGGTCGGGCTGTGGTTGTGCATGCAAGAGCGCCACGCGGACACTCGGCGAAACGGCGGCAGCGACGATGCCAAGAAGGGTTGTGGCCTGGGGTGCGGCGACGGGCGTGCCGGCACTCCAACGGCACCACACGGCGCCGATCACTTCGGCGCCGTGACGGACCGGCCAGGAAGCTTCGACGGGACCGACCGCCCCGTCAGGGCCGACGGGGACACCAGCTTCCATCGATCGCAGCGCGACCCGAATGCCGGCGACGTTGGAACCGATGCGGGCCAGTACTCGCGAGGACCCGCGTTCCCACGCGACAAACGCCACGCTCGACGCCTGGAGCCGATCGCGCAGAAATGCCCCCACTCTTGCCAACGTGAGCTGCTCATCTTCGACCTCTTGACAGATGCGCAACACATCGACGAAGTCGTCGACCATCTCCCACCCCCTCGAGCTGTCGTGGCCACTGCGTGCCTCGAGCCGCTCCTGAGCCCCTCGTCTGCTGTTGGAGTCAATTGAACGCGCGACTTCAAGACCACGCGCCGCCAGGTCCGGCGGCACCTGTCCGAGCGTCGCGAGCAAAGCGCGGGCTTCGAACGGCTGGTCTCGAGTAACCAGAACCGTCGCCAGTGCCAGCGCCTTCTCGCTGCGGTTCGGATCACCCGTCGTTTCCGCAACGAGCAGCTCCCATCGCGCGAAGGCTTCTGTTGCGGTAGACGTCGTCGCGACGGCCGGGGAATCGAGTGACTCGTACGGGACCAGCGATTCGTGAACACTCCGCAGCACCCGGCTTCCCGCACCCATCGGCCAGGTCATCGAGACCGGCCCTCGGGCCAGCGTCCGAACCAACACGTGCGGTCGCTCGTCACGACGAGCCAACCGCAAGAGAGCAACCACGGCCTCGCCGGACAAGGCGGGGGTTTGCGCGAAGATGACGAGGGACCGGTCTTCCAGCCAAAGCGGCGTGGCCTGTGGCCCGTGTTGAGTAAGGGCGCCGAGTAGCTCGACCGAGATGGGTACCCATCCGCGAAGACGGGCCTCTCGAGCGAGCGCCCGCTTCAGGTAGTCATGGTCGCGCGCATGGCGCGCGCGTAAGTCGAACGCGCGCGGTTCACTGTGTCGAGCGCAGTCCAGCAGTTCGGTAAAGTTCAACAACTCCTGGCCGAGCGCAAGGGGCCGCTGGCGAGGCGCCCATGGCTCCCACACTTCGAGCCGTTCCGACCCCGACGACTCGAGATCGATCAGCGTTCGCCCCCGGCGCGTGTCGAAGAGCGAGGCCTGGGGCCCGCGTGCCGGCGCACGTCGAACATCAACGACCTGACCGGTCGCCAGATCGATCGGATGCGACCGTGCGCGTACGACGAGATAGCGGTCGAATCGCAGCACGGCGTCGCATAGTGCAAACGACTGGCCGCGCGATGCGGGCCGCAAAGATCGGCGGTTTCATCGGTCACGTGCGCCCGAGTGCGCAGGAAGTTCTGGTACAATGCCTGCTCGATGTTGCGGTTTCTGACCGCTGGCGAATCACACGGCCGTAGTCTGGTGACGATCATCGAGGGCGTGCCCGCAGGCCTCGAAATCGATTTTGATCGCATCACGCAGGATTTGCGTCGGCGGCAGGGCGGCTACGGCCGCGGTCAACGCATGGCGATCGAATCGGATCGCGCAGAGATCATCGCGGGCGTGCGCCGCGGACGAACGACGGGCGCGCCAATAGCTCTGGTCATCGCCAACAAAGACTGGAAGAACTGGCAGCTCACGATGCACGTCGAGGCCGAAGCGCCAGCGGAGGCGACCGGAGCGCGCCGGGCCGCGGTCGTCCGCCCGCGACCCGGTCATGCCGATCTGGCCGGAGGCCTGAAATACGAACACGAAGACTTGCGTGACGTGCTCGAGCGTGCCAGCGCACGAGAAACCGCGGCCCGCGTAGCAGCCGGTGCAGTTGCGCGGCAGATTCTGCGCACGATTGACGTCGCCCTCGTGAGTCATGTCACGGGCATCGGCGACGTCGTGCTCGAGGATGTCGCAACCGTGACCTTCGACGTCGCGCGGTCGATCCCGGAGGACTCGCCCCTCCACTGCGCGGATCCGTCGATTGAGGCACGGATGATCGCCGCGATCGATCGGGCCCGCGAAGCGGGCGACACGCTGGGTGGCAGCTTCGAAGTCATCGCCCACGGTGTGCCGCCCGGGCTGGGGTCCTACGCGCAGTGGGACCGCAAACTCGATGGCCGGCTCGCGCAAGCCCTGATGTCGATCCCGGCCATCAAAGGCGTCGGCATCGGGCTCGGCACCGAAGCGGCGCGTCGCCCCGGTTCGCAGGTTCACGACGAAATCGTGTCAAGCGCAACCGGCGCCCTCGCCCTCAGCCGTCCGACCAACCGCGCTGGCGGTCTCGAAGGCGGCGTGACCAACGGCGAAGAGCTTCGCGTGTCGGCGTTCATGAAGCCGATCTCGACCTTGATGAAGCCCCTCCGCTCGGTAGACCTCACCACGCTGGACGAGGCACCGGCGGCGATCGAGCGTAGTGACGTGTGCGCCGTCCCCGCCGCAGCGGTCGTAGGCGAAGCAATGGTCTGTCTCGTCCTTGCCGACGCGGCGCTCGAACGATTTGGCGGCGACTCTATCCGTCAGCTGCAGGCGCACGCACGCGAAGCCACCGAAGCCATCCAGCGTCGTCTCTCCCGCCGCCGCGTGCCGGCCCGCGCAACCTCCTGAATGATTCGTCCTATCGTGCGTTACGGCGATCGCACGCTCACCGAACCGGCGCGCGCGGTCGACGAAATCACTCCCGAAGTGCTCTCGCTCGTCAACGACATGGTCGAGACAATGTATGCGGCGCCCGGGATCGGACTGGCGGCGCCACAGGTCGGCGTCGGGCTCCGGATTTTCGTGGTGGATGTTTCCGTTGGTCGCGATCCGAATGCCCTCATCACCTTGATCAACCCGGTGTTCGTCGAACGCGACGGCGTTCAGCTCGAGGAAGAGGGTTGTTTGAGTCTGCCCGGGTTCAACGCCACGGTCGTGCGGCCAGCCCGCGCGGTCGTGAGGGGGCTGAATCGCTCGGGTGCGGAGCACCAGGTCGCGGGAGAGGGACTCCTTGCGAGAGCGTTTCAACACGAAATGGACCATCTCGACGGCCGGCTCTTCGTCGATCGGTTACGAGGGATCAAGCGCGACCTCATCGTACGAAAGATCAAGAAGCTGGCGCGTGCTGGCCAGTGGTAGCCGTGCCGGGCCGCCGCCTTCGCATCGCGTTCTTCGGGACGCCGGCATTCGCCGTTCCGACGCTGACCGCACTTTTGGGCGCCGGCCATGAGGTGGTGGGCGTGGTCACCCAACCAGATCGGCCGCGTGGACGCGGTCAGCGGATCTCGGACGCCCCGGTCAAGGCGCTTGCCCTCGAACAGCGCTTGTCCGTGCTCCAGCCGTCACGACTGGCGAGGGACCTCTTCGAGGCCGACTTTGTTGCGTTGGGCGCCGACCTCGGCGTCGTTGCTGCCTACGGAAAGATCCTTCCTGAGTGGCTTTTGAATCAGCCTCCTTTTGGCATGATCAACGTCCATGCCTCGCTACTGCCGAAATATCGTGGCGCTGCACCGGTGCATCGCGCCGTTCTCGCTGGTGAGTCGGAAACGGGCGTGACCATCATGCGAGTCGTGAAGGCGCTCGACGCGGGGCCGATGCTGGCGCGGGCGGTTCGGCCAATCGCACCGAACGAGACCAGCGACGTCGTGGAGCACTCCCTGGCGATGCTGGGGGCGGAGTTGCTGGTCGACTCGTTGGCCCGCATCGCGTCGGGCAAGGTCGTCGAGACGCCGCAAGACGAGTCGGGCGCGACCTATGCGCCCCGACTCACGAAGGACGAAGGACTCGTCGACTACGCGGCGCCGGCGCTTGCTATCCACAACCAGATTCGCGGTCTGCGCCCATGGCCGATGGCCTTTACCTTTCTGGGCAACGCGCGTCTGGTGCTGCACGAGGCGCGGGTGTCTCCGCACGATCCCGGTGATTCGCTTCCCGGGACGATCGTCCGGATCGATCACGCGTTGACCGTTGCGGCCGGCGATCGACGTTCCATCGACATCCTCCAGCTCCAACCCGAAGGGCGTCGAGTGATGACCGCAAGAGAGTTCTTAGCCGGTCACACCGGCCTGCGGGGGCGGCGTCTCGGTTGAGATGATTTCCCCCGCTCGCCAGGCAGCCTTTGATGCTCTCCGATCCATCGCCTCTGGTCAGGCGGATTTGGGCGATGCGCTGAGGCGCACGCGTGACCCGCTCGAGGACCCTCGCGATCGCGCGCTGGCGACAGATCTCGTGCTGGGCACGCTGCGCACTCGCGCCGCCCTTGACTACCAGCTGCAGCAGTTCAGCGCCCGGCCGCTGTCGCGTCTCGATGAATTGGTGCTCGATTGCTTGCGTCTGGCGGCCTACCAGATTCTCTACCTCAGTCGCCTGCCGATGAGTGCCGTCGTCAACGACGCGGTGGCGATAGTGAAAGCGTCGAGGGTGCGTAGCGCCGCGCCGTTTGCGAACGCCGTGTTGCGGAAGCTGGCGCGCAGTCACGATCAGCTGAACTGGCCCAGTCGCCCGAGCGTCTCGAATCGTGAAGAGCACCGCAGTGCACTCGTGGAATTCCTGTCGATTACCTGCTCTCATCCGCCCTGGCTCGTGAATCGATGGTTGGAGCGTTACGGCGAGGCCGTTACCGAGGAGTGGCTGCGCTTCAACAATCAGGTGCCGGCCATGACGCTGGCGACGAACCGCCTGCGGACAACCCGAAATGAGCTTGCAACAAGACTGCTGGCCGAAGACGTGCGGACCGTACCGACGGCCTTTGCCGCCAACGGGCTGACGGTTGTCTCAGGTCACGTCCTGAGGACGCAGACATTTCGTGAAGGGTACTGTCTGGTTCAAGACGAGGCGTCTCAGTTGGTTGCCGAACTCGTGGACGCACAAGGAGCCCGGTCCGTTCTCGATGCATGTGCGTCTCCGGGCGGCAAGACCGTCGCATTGGCCGCGCAGGTCGAGATAGCGGATCCGCCTGTGGCGTCCGCCTTTAGGCGGAAGATGGACATGACGGTGGCTTCCGCCTTTAGGCGGAAGGAAGGCCGAGTGGTTGCGACAGACGTTCGAAGACGACGGGTACGGCTTCTGGCTGAGACCCTGCAGCGATGCCAGGCGCAGTCGGTTCGGGTTGTCCAAGTGTCAGCGACCGACCCATTCCCGTTTCTCGAGGGCGTATTTGATCGCGTGCTCGTGGATGCACCCTGCTCAGGACTGGGAACCGTTCGCCGCGATCCTGACATTCGTTGGCGGCGAACTGAATCCGATCTTCCAGCCTTCAGCCAGCAGCAACAGGATTTGCTTCGTCGCGTGGCTCCCACGGTTTCTTCGGGCGGCCGCATCGTTTACAGCACGTGCTCCAGTGAGCCCGAGGAGAATGAGGGCGTGGTGTCGGCGTTTCTGGCCGACCATTCTGACTTCAGCGTTTTACCAATCGCGTCGCTACCAGGGCTGAGTGCGGCTGTTCGTTCTCTGACCACCTCTGCCGGTTTCTTCCAGTCGCAACCAACCGCGGGGCTGGAAGCCTTCTTCGCCGCCGTGCTCGAAAAGCGAGCGGTTGAGACTGAACGAATGTGAGTCGATAGACCGTGGGCCGTAGGCCGTGGACCGGTGGACCGTGGACCGTGAGCCAATGGTGTACGATTAAGGGCTGCGCATGTCATTCGCGCCGAGAGTCTGGGGGGCCGGGAAGCTCCTGATCCTGATCGGTGGGCTCGTCGCCACGTTCGTTGTCTTCGCGGCCATCGCGATGCGCGTGGCTGTTCGGGCTCGTGAGGTGCAGGTGCCGCAACTCGCTGGTCGTCCGCTTGACGAGGCGCGGGCCTTGGCCGCCGATCTGGACCTGGTGGTTCGTGTTGACGAAGCCCGGCGGCCTGACGGGAGTGTGCCTGCTGGTCACGTACTCGGCCAGGATCCGCAGGCGGGCACGACCGCCCGACGACAGCGTGGGGTTCGCATCTGGCTGAGCGCGGGACCCCGAATCGTAGTCGCGCCAAAGCTCGTGGGTGAATCCGAACGGGCCGCGCAGATTCGATTGGCGCAGGAGAGCGTGACGTCGAGCTTTGCCGAAATACGGGACGCGGCTTATCCACCGGGCGTGGTGGTCGCACAGGATCCCGCGCCCGAGACACGGACGTCCGAGGTGCGGCTGCTCGTGAATCGCGGCGAAGATCGCGCAAGTTACGTGATGCCGGACCTCATTGGTGTCAACGGTGAGCGCGCCGCCGAGCTTCTCCGGCTTCGTGGCTTCCGAGTCTCGATGACCGGACAGTTGTCGGCGCCTGGCCTTCCGTCCGGCGTCGTCATCCGTCAGACGCCTGCGGGTGGGTACCAAGTCCACCCCGGCGATGCCATTACGCTGGAAGTGAGCCAATGACGATTCGCCTGGCGCCTTCGATCTTGTCCGCGAACTTCGCGGAGCTCGCGCACGAAATTGCCGCGGCTGAACGAGGGGGGGCCGACCTCATCCATGTTGACGTGATGGACGGCCACTTCGTGCCGAACATCACGGTCGGACCTCCCGTGGTGCGCGCGATCAAGCGCGTGGCGCAAGTTCCGCTCGATGTTCACCTCATGATCGAGGACCCAGACCGGTACCTCGATGCGTTCATCGAAGCCGGTGCATCGATGCTGTCGGTTCACGTGGAAGTGCTGCCCCACCTGCATCGAACCATCAGCGCCATCAAGCAGCGCGGAGTGAAGGCTGGGGTCGTGCTCAACCCATCCACGCCGGTGGTGTCGATCGAAGAGGTCGCACGCGACCTGGACTATGTCCTGGTCATGACCGTCAACCCAGGCTTCGGTGGTCAGTCATTCATTCCGCGCAGCGTCGACAAGATTCGCGCCGTCCGCGCACTGTTGCAGTCGGCTGGCAGCACCGCCCCCATCGAAGTCGATGGCGGAATCGATTTGCACACGGTCGGCCTCGTCGTCGACGCGGGCGCAGAGCTGCTGGTGGCCGGGCACGCGATATTTGGCGGCGGGCAACCGGAGCAGGCAGCCCGCGCCTTGAAGCAAGCCGCGCTCGCCGCGCGACCCCAGGCCGCTCGACCCTAGATGCCGACTTCTCGTCCAACTTCGAGTGCTGGACGTCTGTCGACGTCCGTCGTACGCGTCCGGTATGCCGAGACCGACAAGATGGGAGTCGTCTATTACGCGCACTACCTCGTGTGGTTCGAGATCGGTCGTACGGAGTGGCTGCGCGACACCGGCTGGACCTACCGGTCGATGGAAGATGACGGGCTCGGCTTGCCTGTCATCGAAGCACACTGCGAATACAAGGCGAGCGCGCGCTACGACGACGACCTGGAGATTCGAACCCGGGGGCGTCTCCTGTCGCCGCTTCGTATTGCGTTCGACTACCACATCGTCCGGCGAACCGATTCACAAGTCATCGCGACGGGCTACACCGTGCACGTCACCCTCGATCGCTCGGGGCGGCCCGTGCGCCTGCCCGAGCGGGTGAGGGAACTGCTGACATGAAGGCATTGGTGACGGGGAGCGCCGGGTTCATCGGGTCGCACCTCAGCGAGCGGCTCCTCGAGCAGGGCGCGTCCGTGACGGCGATTGACTGCTTCACGGACTACTACCCGCGCGAGATCAAGGAACGAAACCTCTCAGGGTCGCGGAAACGTCCGGGCTTCACGTTTGTCGAGGATGCTCTCGGCACGGCGAATCTCGACCGGCTCCTCGACGATGTGACGCACGTGTTTCACCTGGCCGCACAAGCGGGCGTGCGCAAGAGTTGGGGCAAGGACTTTCGCACCTACACAACCCTCAACGTCGATGCCTCTCAGAGGCTGCTCGAGGCATGTGTCGGACGGCCGATCGAGCGACTCGTGTACGCCTCGAGCTCGTCGGTCTACGGTGACGACACGTCATTACCGATGCGCGAAGATGCCACGCTGCACCCAGTATCCCCGTACGGGGTCACCAAGCTTGCGGCCGAGCATCTCTGCCACTTGTATTTCGTGAACCACCAGGTTCCAACGGTTTCGCTTCGATACTTCACCGTCTACGGACCGCGCCAGCGCCCAGACATGGGGTTTCATCGGTTTTTCTCGGCCGTCCTCGACGGGCGGCCGGTCGTGCAGTACGGGGACGGGCTGCAAACGCGAGACTTTACGTTTGTGGCGGATGCGGTCACCGCGACCGCGGCAGCTGCCGTCCATGGGACGCCGGGAGGCGTCTACAATATTGGCGGGGGTTCCCGCGTCTCGCTTCGCGACGTGTTCGCCATGATCTCGCGTGTGGCGGGTCGGCCGGTCCTGACGGACGTTCAGCCTTCCCAGAAAGGCGACATGCGAGACACCTATGCCGACACGTCTCGGGCTCGAGCTGACCTGCGTTTCGCGCCGGCCACCGGCCTCGAGGAGGGGCTGGGCGAGATGTTTGCCTGGATGGAAGCGATTCGCAGATGACGAGAAGTGCTGTCGTGATGGTGTGTGTGGCGGTCGCCTCGGTGGCAGCGGCGGGTTGCGGCGCCAGTCGGAGCGAGGTACCGCCAGGGACGGCCGAAGCCGACCAGTTTCTGTTCACCCGGGGTCAAGAAGAGCTCAAGGAACGACACTGGGTCCAGGCGCGGGAGTATTTCCGTCAAATCGTTGACAACTATCCGCAAAGCCAATATCGCCCGGACGCGAAGCTTTCGGTTGGTGACACCTACATCGGAGAAGACACGACCGAATCCCTGCTCCTGGCGGTCAACGAGTTTCGCGAGTTCCTCACGTTCTACCCGACGCATCAACGCGCAGACTACGCTCAGTATCGGCTCGGGGTCGCGTATTCCGAGCAGATGCTGGCGCCCGAGCGCGACCAAACGGCGACCCGCGATGTGATCCGGGAGCTCACCACGTTCGTCGAACGATATCCGAACAGCTCACTGGCACCCGAGGCGAAGACGTTGCTGCGACAGGCCAGGGATCGGCTGAGCGAATCCAGCTATCTGGTGGGGCGGACCTACTACCGCATGCGGTGGTACCCCGGCGCTATTGATCGGTTTCGCGAAGTGCTCAAGAACGATCCCGAGTACACACGCCGGGACGCCGTGTACTTTCATTTGGCGGAATCGCTGCGACAGACGCCCGACAAGAAACCGGAAGCGCTGCCCTATTACGAGCGGATCCTCCAGGAGTTCGAACGAAGCGAGTACCTCGAGGACGCGCGCAAGCGCATCGCGGAGATCAAGGCGCCGTAGCCCAGGGCTGGAACGTCAGGCGCGCTTGCGCTGCTCCACGCGGGCCTTGGCTTCGGAGAAGTCGGCCACCCGCGACAAATTGCTCATCGCGCGGCTGAAGCGACGGTAGTAGTCCAGCGCCGACACGAGCGCCGTGGCAAGGACCACCCACAGCGCCGCTTGTCCTGCGACGAGGAGCCACGGCATCCGCTCCCATCCGAGAATCAGCAGCAGGATCGCGACCACCTGCGACACCATCTTGAGCTTGCCGAGCGGCGACGCTGGCATCGTCAGACCGCGCGCATAGGCGACGCTCCGCAGGCCGGTGATGGCAAACTCGCGACCGATGATGATCGCGACCATCCAGGCGGGCGCGAGATCCAGCTGCACCAGTGAGATCAGCGTGGCGGAAATCAGGAGTTTATCGGCGATCGGATCGAGCACCTGTCCGACCCAGGTCACTTGCCCGCGTCGCCTTGCAAGGTACCCGTCCAGCCAGTCGGTGAGCGAGGCAATGCCGAAGATGGCGGCGCCGACGAGTTCGACCGGGAGTCCCAGAACGACTCGGCCCTCGAACTTCGTGAGCAGGACCGACACCAGCACGGGCACCAGAAAGATGCGTGCGACCGTCAGGGAATTCGGTAAGTTCATGCCCTGGCGGTGTCTATTCTACACGAGGGTCTGCGGTAAGATCGTTCGGTTGCCATGAAAGCGATCCTCCTTGCAGGGGGCAAGGGCACTCGGCTCAGACCGCTGACCATCCATACGCCCAAGCCCATCGTTCCAATCTTCGACCGAGCCTTTCTTCATTACCAAATCGATCTTCTCAAGCAAGTCCCCGAGATAGACGAGGTGATTCTCAGCCTCAACTACCAGCCGCGGCGGATCGAAGAGATTTTCGGCGACGGCGCCGGCACCGGCGTGCGCATCCGCTACGTCGTCGAACCCTCACCGCTCGGCACGGGCGGTGCTGTGCGTTTTGCCGCGCAGGGCGTGACCGACACGCTGGTCGTCTTCAATGGCGATGTGATGACGTCGGTCGACGTGAATCGTGTCCTCGCCCTGCATCGAGAACGCCAGGCCAAGGCGACCATCGTCCTGACTCCGGTGGACAACCCATCGGCTTACGGGCTGGTCGAAACGCATCGCGACGGCGCCGTCAAACGATTCCTCGAAAAGCCGAGCGCGGACGAGGTGACGTGCGACACGATCAACGCCGGCATTTACGTGCTCGAGCCCGACACCTTCGATCGCATCCCGAAGGACGGGTCGTATTCAATCGAACGAGCCTACTTTCCCTCTCTGGTGGAGCGTCGTGAAACCTTCGTGGCCTACATCGATCGCGGATATTGGATTGATATCGGCACGCCAGAGAAATACGCGCAGGTTCACCACGACATGTTCGACGGCCGCTTCGTCGGTGGTGTTTTTGCCTCAGCGGATCGCCATCAGCCGATCCTGTCGCCCGAGGCGCGGATCGAGGAGGGCGTGCGCCTGGAGGCCCCCTGCTTCGTCGATACTGGCGCCCACATCAAGGCGGGCGCCGTCATCGAGCCCTATTCGGTGATCGGTCGCGGCGTCGTGGTGGAGGAAGACGCGCACGTCGCGAGCAGCATCATCTGGCCCAATACGCGAATCGGTCAACATGCGAGCATCCAGGGCGCAATCCTTGCGCGAAATTGTCACGTCGGCCGCAACGTCACGGTCCGCGGCGCGGCGGTCCTGGGCGACAAGACGGCGCTGACCGAGTTCACTCGAATTTGACGCTCATGCCATCGATCGATCCCAATGTCTTCAAGGCCTACGATATTCGCGGTCTCTACCCCGAAGAGATCACAGAAGGCCTCTTTCAGCAACTCGGCCGAGCCTTCGTCGCGTACTTGGGGCCGGGACGATTTGCCGTCGCGCGCGACATGCGGTTGTCGTCGCCGACGCTGGCCCAGGCGTTCATCGAGGGCGTGATCGCTCAGGGCGGCCACGTCACCGACTATGGGCTTGTCGGCACGGACCAGATGTATTTCGCGGTCGCAGCCGATGAGCTCGATGGCGGCGCGCAGATCACGGCTTCTCACAACCCGAAGCAGTACAACGGCTGCAAACTGGTCAAACGTGAAGCGTTTCCACTGAGCGGCGAATCGGGAATCAGGGAGATCAAAGAAATGATTCTCGGCGGCACGATTCCCTCGCCCCCGTCCGCTCCGGGATCGGTTGTGCGTGGCGACGTGCTCGACCGCTACACGAGCCATGTGCTGTCGTTCATCGACGAATCGACGATCCGACCGTTCAACGTGGTGCTCGACGCTGGAAGCGGGGTCGCGGGCCTGGTCGCACCGCAACTGTTTGATCGCCTGCCGTGCCAGACCACTCGACTTTGTTTCGAGGTTGACGGCACCTTTCCGAATCACGAAGCCAACCCGCTGATCGAAGAGAACCGTCGCGATATTACTGCCCAGGTTATCAAGGATCGCGCGGACGTCGGCATTGCCTGGGATGGTGACGCCGACCGCTGCTTTTTTCTCGACGGGACTGGAGAATTCATCGCCGGCGATTTCGTGACGGCGCTGCTCGCGGAAGCGTTTCTCTTGAAGAAGCCGGGCTCGACCATCATCTACGACGTGCGGGCGAGTTACGCCGTCAAAGACATCGTCGCGCGGTACGGCGGCAAGGCGCTGATGAATCGCGTCGGGCACGCGTTCATCAAACGCCGGATGCGCGAGGAGGACGCCATCTTTGGCGGCGAAGTGACCGGTCACTACTACTTCCGCGACAACTTCTACGCCGACAACGGCTTCATTCCGGCTCTGCTGATCTTGGAGCTGATGTCGAAGAAGGGGCAGTCGCTGCGCGATCTGCTGAAACCACTGCGGGAGAAATACTTCATCTCGGGTGAGATCAACACCGTGGTGTCGAGTATGGAGGTTGCGGCCGAGAAGATCGAGCGTCTCGCACGCGAATACGCGCACGGGAACGTTTACCAACTCGATGGTATCTCGGCGGAGTTCCCTGACTGGCACTTCAACGTTCGGCCGTCGAACACCGAACCATTGCTGCGGCTGAACCTCGAGGGGCTGACCCCGGAGATCATGGAGCGGCGCCGTGACGAGGTGCTGGGGGTGATCAGGGAGTAGAGCACCAAGAGCGAAGGTTGGAGCGGGAGACGGGGATCGAACCCGCGACCAACAGCTTGGGAAGCTGTGACTCTACCACTGAGTTACTCCCGCTCAGCCAGCCCCTATCTTAACAGCCCACCCGACGCACCGGTCCCACTCGACCCACCTGCCCTAGCCCAGCCCCACCCGCCCCACCCGCCCTATTTCACCACCACCCCAACGCCCGCCGTGACGAGCGTCGTGCGCGGCGCACCCGGATGCGTGGCGGTCATTGGCACGGTGCTCAAGGTGTGCCAGCGCAAATCGAAACCGATTCCGACGTGATCGTTGAGAAACCACCGTGCACCTCCACCGTAGTTCAGCGTCGTCGTCCATCCAGATTCCAGTGGTTGAAACACAGTTGCGCCTGGCGGCGCCAGCACGGCCTCGCTCTCAACGTTCGATTGGCCCAGGCCTACGCTGATATAGCTCCATCCGTTGGCGTGCCCGAAGTTCAGCGAGACCTGCGGTGCGACGCTCGACATCCGCGTAGTGACTTCCGGGATCGTCCCAGGGGGTGCAGGCGTCGGACCCTCAGCGATTTCCGGCGGCACGGTGGATTTTCGTGCCGTCAGGTAGGTGGCCCCGACCCCGAGCGTCATGGGGCCGAGCCGAGCCACGTAGACGTGGGCGCCGACCTCGAGGCCGAGGCTTCGAGCTGGCACCTCGGTGCCTTCGGGCACCACGGGGACCCAGCCAACCGCGGTTGGAAGTCCAACCGAGGCCGCGCGCACATCGACGACGAAGCGCCCGATAGGTTCTTTCGGCTGAGCAAAGCTCGAAGTTGCGATCGCCATCGTGGCGACCGCAAACACGAGCGCGCGACCGGGCATCAACGTGCCTTGCGTCG
Organism: uncultured Acidobacteriota bacterium; assembly: GCA_963802675.1. Lineage (GTDB taxonomy): Bacteria > Acidobacteriota > Vicinamibacteria > Vicinamibacterales > UBA2999 > JACCSI01. Next base: position 669,503 of record CAWDJL010000005.1, on the reverse strand, counting down.
TTCCGCCCAGTACTTCTTCATCCGCTCGGAAACGGCCCGCTTTTCCGCGGCTGACATCTTGCGTTGGCGTCGCCTGCGCTTTCTGGCGCCACCGCTCGAATCTGCCGAGGCGGGTGGACGCCCCCGACGACGCCCGGCGATCGCGGCGTCTATGCCGGGAAACGCCGCGCGAATCGCAGCCTCCTCCTGCCGGAGCTCTTCCAGCCGGCGCGCCGCTCCTAACCGTGCCAGACGTCGTAGCTCCTCTGGTGTCAAGCGCTTGGCCACTCTGATCCCTCCAAACTGCCGATCCTACAACTGCGAACTTTGAAAACCCTAGTACCCGGACGGCCTGTTGAGCGTCGGTGACTCGCCACGCGACTCCTTGACGATGCGCACGCCGGCGCTCGCGCCGACCCGGCTGGCGCCCGCAGCGACCATCGCCTTCATCTGTTCGAGATCGCGCACCCCACCGGCAGCCTTGACGCCAACCGTGTCGCCTACGACGCGGCGAAGCAGCATCACGTCGCCGATGGTCGCGCCACCGGGTCCGAAGCCCGTCGATGTCTTGACGAAGTCGGCGCCGGCGGCCTTGGTCAACGTGGCCGCAGTCACCTTCTCCTCCTCGGTCAGCAGCGCGGCTTCGATGATCACTTTGCTCACAACGCCGGCATCGTGGCAGGGTTCCATGACGTGTGCGATGTCCTGTTCGACCAACCGAAGGTCGCCGGACTTGAGGGCGCCCACGTTGATGACCATGTCGATCTCGACCGCTCCGTCGAAGATGGCGCGTCGCGTCTGGTACTGTTTGACGTCTGGCGTGGTCGCGCCGAGTGGAAATCCGACCACCGAGCACACGCCGACGCCACTGCCCCGCAACAATTTCGCGCAAAACGCGACCCAGGTGGGATTGACGCACACGGTGGCGAAGCGAAACTCCGCCGCCTCGCGACACAGCTTCTCGACCTCGCTGGCCGTGGCATCGGGCTTGAGCAGCGTGTGATCGATCAGCGCCGCGACTTCGCGGTCACCGCCACCGTCGGCGTGCAGCCCCAGCCGCGAGGCACCGGCCGCCACGACGCCGCGGACCTGATCCGGGCAACAGGCGAAGGCAAAACCATGGCAGCGGCAGCGCGCGGGTGCGACCGCCCCGGCTGCCGCCAATTCCTGAAGGATGATGTCGATGACGCGTTTGATGTCGGCCAAAGGACCCGGCGCCGTCAATTCTAGCGCGTTCGCTCGAGCGCCCTGATCTTGGCCAGGCGTCGAATGTACCGGGCTTCGCGCATGGGCGTTGCCAGCCAGGTCTGAACGATGGCCTTGGCGTCTTCGGTTGTGACCAACGTCGCACCGAGAGCCAGCACATTGGCGCCATTGTGCTCGCGGGCATAGCGCGCCAAAGTGCGATCGGTGCACATGGCCGCGCGTACGCCATCGATCTTGTTGGCCGCGATGGCGGAGCCTAGTCCCGCACCGTCGATGACAATGCCGGCATCCGCTTCGCGGTGAGCGACGAGTCGTCCGATCCGCGCCGCGATGTCGGGATAGTCAACCGGCTCGGTGCTGTTGGTGCCAACATCCTCGACGGCCATCCCAAGGCCACGCAGCAGATCAACCACCACTGCTTTCAAGGCGACGCCCGAATGATCGCTGCCGATGGCAACGCGACGAACGTCGGCAACAGGTGGAAGGCTGGCGTCGTCGGTTTCGACCATATCGCGAATCACGGTCACCCGCCGAGCGCGCAGCGTGTCACTGGCGAGCGGCGTGATGTGACCGCCCTGCGCCAGCGTGACACTCGTACCCACGTCGATCACGCGCGCATCCGCTTCGGTGATGATGTCGTAGCGCTTCATGCCAGCCCTTCTATGCTACCCTCGGTCGCCATGTCGACGGCTGAGCTCCCGCCTTTCATCCCGAGCGACAGGTTGCGCAATCGCGTTGCGGCGATCGCGCGAGAAATTCGGACCGACGTGCCAGACGAGGATCTCCACCTTGTGTGTGTCTTGAAGGGAGCGGTGATGTTCCTGGCCGATCTCGTGCGCACGATGACGGGTAATGTGACGATGGATTTCATGGCCCTTTCCAGTTACGCGGGGAAGACGTCGTCAGGCGAGGTCCGCCTGATCAAGGACCTCGATTATGGACTCGAAGGTCGCAACGTCATCATCGTCGAGGACATCGTCGACACGGGGCTGACGTTGCACTACCTGCAAGAGATCCTCCGGGCCCGGAATCCGAAGTCGCTGCGGACGGCGTGCCTCTTGAGCAAGCCGTCACGCCGGCAGATCGAAGTGAAGGTGGATTACATCGGCTTCACCATCGAAGATCGCTTCGTGGTGGGATATGGACTGGACTACTCGGAGAAATATCGCAATTTGCCGTACATCGGCATCCTGGAGTGAACGTGCCCCCGTTTGCCATATCACTGCGGGGCCAGCCCTCTTCCTACGGCGGCCCGTACCGCTTCCGACGCTTTGCGAGCCGCGGCCAGCACCTGGGGCTCGTCGAGTGTGAGGACCTTCCCGTCTCGCATCAACACTCGCCCGTTGACAATGGTGGTGACAACATCGTCTCCGCGGCTGGCGTAGACAATGTGAGACACCGGATCGTACATGGGCGTCTGACGGGCCTGGTCCATGCGGACGATGATGAGGTCGGCGAGCTTGCCGGCCTCGAGCGAGCCGAGCTCCTTCTCGCGGCCGATCACGCGGGCGCCGCCGAGAGTCGCCATTTCGAGCGCGGTGCGCGCGCTGACGACGCGTGGATCCTTCGAGACGAGCTTGTGCAGAAACGCCGCCTGGCGCATGGCCTCGAACATGTCGAGATCGTTGTTGCTGGCGGCGCCGTCAGTGCCAAGTCCGAGCGCGAGACCCGCCTTCAAGTATTCAGGGACTGGCGCGGTGCCACTCGCCAACTTCATATTGCTCTCGGGGTTGTGTGACACGCCGACGCTGTTTTTGTGGAGCACCGCAACCTCGTCGGGCTCAATCCAGACCGCATGTGCGGCAATCACCTGGGGCCCCCAAAAGCCGAGCGCGGTGAGCGCGGCCACCGGCCGCGCTTTGTGACGCTCCTGTGAAAGCCCGTTCTCGGCCTCCGTTTCGGCCAGATGGATCAGCAACGGGACTTTGTGCCTTGCCGCGAGGTCCCGGGCCTGCCTGAGGATCGAGGCGTCAAGCGTATAGACGGAATGGGGCGCGACGGCGGGAACAATGAGATCGTCCTGCTGATATTGCTTGATGAAGGCCTCAGTGCGTTTCAGCGCGTCGGCGGGCGTTTTGGCATCTGGCACCGGGAACTCGATGATGGACTGCCCCAGGACGCCGCGCAGCCCAGCTTCTTTGGTGGCGCGGGCAATCTCCTCTTCGAAGTAGTACATGTCGACGTAGGTCGTCGTACCGGACCGAATCATCTCGAGGGCCGCGAGGTGTGTGCCCGTCCGCACGAACGCCGGCGAGACGGTTTTCGCTTCCGCAGGAAAGATGTATTTCTGCAACCAGTCCATCAACGCCAGGTCGTCGCCGAGACCGCGATACAGCACCATCGGCGCATGCGTATGCGTGTTGATCAACCCGGGCATCACGACTCGTCCACGCGCGTCGATGGTGCTTTTCGCCCGGAAGTCACGCGCGATCGCGTCCGCAGGTCCCACCGCAACGATGGACGGGCCGTTGAGGGCAACCGATCCTGGTGAAATGACACGCCGTTCAGCATCCATCGTAAGGACGATTCCGTTGGCGACGATGAGATCGATCGGCCGTGGCGTTTGTGCGTGCAGCGGGGCGAACGACGCTGCAAGAAGGGTCAGGCTGGCGAGGCCAACGCAGCGCGCCCGGCCTGATTGCATGTTCGACATTGGCGAAATTCTACTCTGCGAGTAAGCTTCTCGGCCGTGGTTCACCTCGTCGAACACCCGCTCGTGCATGACATCCTCGCCGAGCTCCGCGACACACACACGACGCCAGAGCGCTTTCGGCAGCTTGCGGGACGCATCAGCGTCTTGCTGGCAGCCGAAGCGTTACGCGACATTCCGACGACGGCCGGGACGGTCGTGACGCCGCTCGGTCCCGCTCCGGCGCGGCGCGTTCAAACCGATGTCGTCTTGGCGCCCGTGCTCAGGGCCGGTCTCGGCATGCTGCCCGGCATGCTGGAGCTGGTTCCCGGCGCGCGAGTCGGTCACATCGGGCTGCAGCGCGATGAGCGGACGGCCGTCGCGTCGCAGTACTACGCCAAGCTTCCGGCGCATCTCGAGGACAGTTACGTGCTGATGATCGACCCGATGCTCGCGACCGGGGGAAGTGCCGTCGTGGCGCTGGACATGCTGTCGAAGGCGGGTGCGCGGAACATTCGGTTGGTGTGTATCGTCGCCGCGCCCGAAGGCATCGCGGCGGTCGAGAAGGCTTACCCGCGCGTGCCGATCTATACGCCCGCGGTTGATGAGCGGCTGAACGATCACAAGTTCATCGTGCCGGGGCTGGGTGACTTCGGGGATCGGCTGTACGGGACTGGATTACACTAGAGGTTCGTAGCGCTATGTTGTCTTGCCCGCCTCCGGCGGGCGGTCGCCTTGACGAAGTAAGACTTGACTCGTTCCTCAAGCTCCGGGCCGTCAAGGCTCCCAAGGGGCGCGCTTGGCTCAGCGGTAGAGCACCGCCTTCACACGGCGGGGGTCGGTGGTTCGAATCCACCAGCGCGCACCAGATAAACACAATAAAATCAAGCGTTTACAGGAAAACGCGATAGCCGCGCCGCGCAGACTATTTGGCCCGGTCGTGCATTAGTCGTGCAGCTTGTCAGGGAGACCGCCCATCGCCTCGATGGTGCCGTCGGAATTGACCATGATGGGCAATCGACGGCCATCCTTCACGGTGAGCAACGCGTTTCTGCCTGCGAGTTGCGCAATCTCAGCGCTGCTCAATGCAATCGTGACGACGTACTTCTTTAGAATCGGCACAGAGCCGCCGCCACGAAGATGGCCCGCGTCTTCCTCCGGTTGCCAGACTTCGATGGTGTAGACGCGATGGCCGATCTTGTCGCCGCTCTTTAGGCTGACTTCGCCGATGCCCTCAAGAGTCTCGATGCGTTCCATTGTCAGTGTTTCGGCGCAGGCTGCGAGCGCCCGTAGTCCGGCGCGTCGGCGACGGCTTTCAGGCCGTGCTACTTGTGCGGCTTGATGGGCGTCACGGTGCCGGGTTCCGGTGCCCGACGTCCCTGCAACGTCGCGCGCCACGCGAGCCCTTGCGAGGTCTCCAACGCGTGACAGCGCATCTCGGCCGCGGCGGTCAACGCGCGCTGATGCCGCAACGCCTCTTCCAGGTCACGGATGCGATCACTCAACTCGGCAAGCCGAGACGTGTGGTTCTCCACGTCGCGAGGATACCGTCACTGAGGGCGCAACCGGCGAATCCGAAAGCAGGCTGCGAAGCACTTCCCGATCAGCCGATTAGGACAGACCAAGCCTCCGAGCGGCGGCGCGCCGCGGGAGCCGGGGCCAGGCGCCAGCGACACTATTCCGCCGGTCACCGACTACCGCGAAGAACTCGCTCAAACGCTGCAATCGCTCCCAGCTGCTGGGTTCGAGCGATTCTGCCAACGACTATTGCGCGAATCCGGTTTTCAAGAAGTCACGATCACTGGCCGATCCGGAGACGGCGGCCTCGACGGTATCGGCATCCTTCAGGTCAACGCCCTCGTCAGTTTCAAAGTTCTCTTCCAGTGCAAGAAGTACGCAGGGTCGGTCACGCCAAGCCACGTGCGCGACTTCCGCGGCGCAATGACAGGCCGCGCGGACAAGGGAATCATCATGACGACTGGGTCGTTCACGTCCGAGGCGCGGAAAGAGGCCGTGAGAGACGGGGCACCGCCGATCGAATTGGTCGATGGCGAGAAGCTCGCGGGCATGCTTGAACAACTGGAGCTTGGGCTGCGACCGCGCCAGACATTCGAGGTCGACGCCCCGTTCTTTGAGGAGTACAAGAAATAGCGGTCTAACCTGAAAGGCCCGTGTTCGATCTATGTGGTTTCGGCGTTCTCTGTTTTGAGGTGCCTCTGATGTCCATCGTCTTTCGCGTCCTCTCGGTAGTGTTCGCGGCTGGACTGCTCGCTTCGTGCGACCAACTCACCATGCTGCGCAACCGTGACCTCGCGTTCTCTTACACCGGGGACGACACCGGAGCCGTCGAGCGCGCGTCGGTCGACAGTGACACCCGAGTCATCGCGTCCGCCAAACGGGTTGCCACTCGGGCGACCACGGATCCGGCAGTGGCCGAGATCGACGTCGATGAGACCCACTTCGTCCGAGGAACGCTGAACGTCGTCTATACGGGCAGGATCGTGTTTCACTGTAGGACGGGTGAGGCATGGTGCCAGCGCGTCCGTGAAGCCGCCACGTCCGGCTCCCGCCCGAGAGATGTGTTCAGGAAGTGGCCGTCGCGGCTAGACACGCCACGCACGGGTTATCCGTTATGAGTCTCACTGGGCGAAAAGCAGATTCCAGCGGCATGGCGAGCCGGCGGGGAGCGGCCGCCCCAGGAATCGTCTCATTCCACCGTCAGCGCCTGAATGCCCGCGCCCATCTTGCTAGCCGCCTCCAGATGCTGCGCAATCGGCCGCCATGAACGCGTGATCCTCCGAAGTCAGATTTTCGCCATTACGTCTAACACGGTTTGCAGCCGACGGCGGCCGGTGCAATCACTCTTGGCCAACGTTCGGGCACACAAGCGAGGCGCGGCGAAGCGCCCTACGACACGCTATCGACAGCACGAACCCTCTTGGCTCACCATAAAGCTGTACTGCAGAGGAGCGGATGACTCATGCCAGAGTTGACATGCATCACTCGTGGCCAGCACAGAATGAGTGGAAACCAGTAGAGGCGCTCGTCAATTGCGGCTATTCGACCGACGTCCGAATCGCGCCCTAGCCGAACCGCGTCTCGGTCGACGGGTGCGCCAACGTCCACCGGAACGTGACCAGCAGCGATCCGAGCCGGATCTCCGCGCCGTCCTCCAGCGGCACCGGCGCGCTCACGCGCACGTCGCCGAGAAACGTTCCGTTCTTGCTCGCGAGATCCTCGAGCTGGGCCTTGCCCTCTGTGACGACGATCCGAGCGTGACGCCGTGAGACGCTGGTCGAATCGAACCACGTCGCCGCGTCGCCCTCGCGGCCCAGCACGTTCTCCCCTTCTGCCAGCGGATACAACCGCCCACTCTGGACGAGCACGCAGGGTGTTGCTTCGACACGCGGAGCTTTCGCGTCGGGATCGCTGCTGACTGCTCCGCAGAACGCATAACCGAACCCGTGAACGGTGCGGATGAAGCGCGGATGACGCACATCGTCGTCGAGCGCGGCGCGGATCTCGGCGATCAGATTCGAGAGATTCGCCTCGACCACGAAGGTGCCGGGCCAGAGCGATTCCTGGAGCGCCGCTTTCGATAGCGCATTGGGCCGGCGTTCAATGAGTTCGAGGAGGAGGGCGAGCGCCTTGGGCGAGACGTGGATCTCGTCCGCGCCGCGGCGTAGTTGCCGCGTGAGCGGGTCGAGCGTGAATTCGCCGAAATGCAGTGCCACGCGGCTCCGGGCGCCGCGTCGCGCCCGGACGGTGGGACGGCGATGAGGCGGCGGTGGCTCGATGATGAACCATCGCCGCCCCGGGCTCAAGGGGGACGCTACGGACTCGGCGGCGGATTGCCACAGACAATGTCAGGATCGACCAACTTGCCGTTCTTGCCGTTCTCGTCGAAGATCTTGAACGTCATCTTGTATTGTTGGTTGTTAGCCGTCGCCGGCAAGACGCTTGACGTCCAGAAATATTGTTCTTTGCCCCTGCCAAGTTGCCTTTTCTGGGCCTTGTAACCCACCTTTCCACTGCCGAACGGGTTGTCGGGCGCGTTATAAATCTTCCAGCCCTCCTTCTCCACCTTCACGATCTCGAATCGCCTATCACACTGATATTCGATCGTGTCGGACTCCGTCCACACCCCCAATACCGTGTCCGTGTGATGGTGGTCGTGTGCCATCAGCTTGCGCCCCCGCGCGGTTTTGCGGACTGATGCCGGCTCTCGACCCACCACGACGATGTCGGTGGGTTTCAATACCCCGAACAGACTCGTGCCCGACTGCACCGCGTTTGACTCGGGGAGTGGGCGCACGACCACTATTCTGACAATGTGGCGGACGGGATTCTTTTTTCCGTCGCCTGGCTCTCTACGGTCGCGTCGCATGGCTCGTGCCACTGGCGACGCCGACTGAGCATCCATCCTCTTCAAGATGGACTCAGCGTCCGCCAAGCTGAGAGCTGGAGACCTGTCCGTTGGCGCTGCTGTTACTGTCATGTTGCCTCCTGCTGAACTCGACGAGTGACGAAATGTGGCCTACCGGCCGACGAGAAGAGCTTGGAATCGTGGGTCGTCCCGGAGATTGTCAAGCTCGATCCAGGCACGAAGTTCTGCTTTTGGAAGCCCCTTCTTGGCGGCGTTCTCCAGCCAGTCGAGCGCCGCCGCCCGGTTGCCGAGATGGTTGTGGACGATGGCGCCGAAGAGCAGCTTGTGCGGATCGCTTGACACATCACCCGCAGCAAGCAATTGCGCGTTCGCCTCACTCTGGTGACCCAGCTTGGCGTGAAACTCCGCCAGCAGCAGGTGCGCATTGACGTCGTTGGGCTTGACTTGAAGCGCCTGCTCCAGTCCCTTGATCGCGACGTCGAAGAGAGCGCGCGCTTCCGCCTTCCGGCCTTGCCAGTAGTAGACGCGCCCGAGGCTGCCGGGGCCGCGGTATTGGTCAGAGAGCCGGCGAGCCTGCTCGAACATCGTAATCGCGTCGTCGAACCGGCGCATCCGGTAGTACGTCATGCCGAGCGCCTGATAGGCATTGAACGTCGGGGCCAGTGCCAGCGATCGGCGATACGCGGGCTCGGCGTCTTGGTAGCGGCCCATATACAGATACGTGGCACCGAGGGACGTCCATACGCTCGCGTTGTCAGGTGTCAGCTCCACGGCATGCCGGAGTTGTTCGGCGGCCTCTTCGTATCGACCCTGCTCGCGATAGAAGGTCGCGAGCCACTCCCGACTGGACCAGTAGCGCGGCCTGCGTTCCACCGCACGTCGGTAAGTCTGTTCTGCCGCGTGGAAGTCGCCCAACTGTTCTTCGGCGAATGCAAGCCCCAGGAGCCCCTCGTCGCTGAGCTCGTTGGACTCGAGCGCCTTCTCGTAAGCCGCCCTCGCATCGGCGTATTGACCCGAGCCGTTCGACACAATCCCGAGGCACATATGCGCGGCCGAGAGGTGCTGATCGATCTCGAGCGCCTGGCGGCACGCCTCGCGCGCCCTCGCTGGCCATTGCGGATCCATGGTTACCGTGTACTTCTGCCAATAGGCTCGGCCGAGACCGGCGAAGCCGAGCGCATATCGTCCATCGATTTCGAGCGCCCGCGTGAAGTGGTCGATCGCGCGGTCGATAATCGCCGGCTCGCGCGGGTCGGTCAGATAGCCGTACCCTTGCAGGTAGTGCTCGCGCGCGGCGGCGTTGCTCGTGTCGTGATCGATTAACGCGCGGCGTTCGGCATCGGTGAGCTTCAACGCGAGCGCGCCCGCCGCCCATTCCACCACGCGATCCTGGATCGCGAACGAATCGCTCGACGCGGCCGATACCGTATACCCCTGCAACTGTCGCAGCGCTGTCGCATCGATGAGGTCGTAATTGACCCGGACCTTGTCGCCCTCCCGCAGCAGCGTGCCTTGCAGCACGAGCGTCGCGCCAAATTGACGCCGTGCGTCCATTGCCGTCGTGACGCCGTGCTCGCGTGCGTCACGCGCCGTCGTCGTTTGCAGCGAGTTCGAGAGCGTCAAAGGAACCAGCTTCCCGGCGATCGCTTCGTTCAACCCGTCGCAAAAGGCCTGATCGCTTCCCAAGCCTCCGATCACGGTGCACGGCAGCAGCACCAGGCTTCTCGACTCGGCGCGACCGACCAGGTACGGCGCCGCCAGCACGCCGGCCACGATCACGAATGCCATGACTGCAGCGGCAAGCCAGCGACGGCGCCGCTGCCACCAGCGCAGCCCAGGCGTCGGCCTGGTCCCGGGCCCGCTTTCGCGGATCCACCTCAGCGCGCGCGCCAAATCCTGGGCGCTCTGCCACCGGTCGTCGGGGTTCTTGGCAAGGCAGACATCGACAGCGAACTGGAAATGGCTCGGCGCCTGCGGCTGCCGATCGACCATCGGCACCGGATCCTGCGTCAGGATCGCCGAAATGATGCCCGCATCGCTGTGATGCCTGAAGGCGCGCTGGCCCGTGGCCATCTCGTAAAGGACCACGCCGAGCGCGAAGATGTCAGTGCGGGCATCAGCGTCGCGGCCTTCGAGTTGCTCCGGCGCCATGTAGCGCAGCGTGCCCAGAATCCCGTGCGCGCCAGTAATGTCGACCGAAAGTGTGGATTCATCGCCGAGACGCGCCACGACCGCCTTGTCCGGCGGCGCCGACAGCTTTGCGAGCCCGAAGTCGAGGAGCTTCACGCCCGACGCCGTGAGCATGATGTTGCCCGGTTTGATGTCCCGGTGCACGACGCCATGCCGGTGGGCGAGCGCGACTGCGTCGGCGAGTGCGGCCGCGTGCCGCAGCGTGTCGGCCATCGGCAGCGGGCCCTTCAACAACCGATCGGCCAGCGTTTCGCCCTCGAGATACTCCATGACGAAGAACTCCACGTCTTCCTGGAGCCCCACGTCGTAGAGCGCGCAGATGTGCGGATGGTTCAGCGCGGCGATCGCGCGCATCTCGCGCTGGAAGCGTTGGCGGCGCTCAGCGGCATGCGTTGACGGGCCAAGGACCTTTATCGCCACGACTCGATCGAGCCGCGAATCGTGGGCCCGATACACCACGCCCATACCGCCGCTGCCGAGCGGCGCGACGATGTCGTAGGGACCGAGTCTGGCACCGGATGAGAGGGTCACGCGTTGCCACCGCGTGTGGGGCGCTAGCATGTTACTCCCACCGCCACCGCCATAATCGAGGTCGATCGGCCCTGTGCGATCGCGGGCGCGGGTAGGCTCCGCCACGAGAGTCGAGAGGAGCGGCACCGAGCGAAGCAGCCGTCTCACCTGGGAATCGGCCCACGGCGTGTGCAGGTACTCTCCCATATCCGAATCCGGCCGCCTGCCCCAGACAAGATCTGTCCGGGGCGGGGCGTCGAAGATCCAACGCTACGCGAAGGAGGTTGCGAGAGTCCCAGCGTTATTACAGGGTTTTCGCAGGTTCGGAGGTCGGAAGGCAGATCAATTCGGCCCGCTGCGAGACAATCGCCTATTATCGACACATTTCTCCGGTCTCGTCGGGGAACAGACGCACAGCGACGGCGCCGTGCAGAGCTACTTCAGACGACGCCATGAGCCAGGCGGTCGGCTACCAGGCGAGCGGCATCGGCGGAAACATCGGCCGGTGGCGTGCGTCTGAAGATGATTCCGCGCGAAGGCGGGAACCGGTTCAGTGGCGACTTCAAGGTAGCCTGGCGGCCGGATGACTAGCAATCCAGCGCCGGAAATCGGCATCATCGAAACCGGAGTTTGCCGCGGAATACGAGCAGATGCTCACGGCAGGCGCGAGGACGAGCGCGAACGCGCTTCTTGTTGTGCTGCTCAGGGGTGACGCCGGGCTGCGCGGCGGCGAGCTGCGGGCCTCGAGTGGACCGACGTGAATCTGCAGAAGTGCCAGCTCCGGGTCGAGCGGAACGACTGGCGGGGAGGTGACGTCAACCAAGGGCAATCGCGTGCGGTACGTGCCCCTTACAGACCGGGACAGCTTGAACAGCACGGTGTTGCGGCCAAGCGTCTTGATCGAGGCAGGCAAGCGAATCTTGGTCTCGTCGATATCTAAGCCCAATGCCAAACAAGGACCAAGGCAATGCCGCGAAGCTCGTTAGCAGTACGGCAATGTCGGCGTTGGTCACCAACCCATAGAACTGATCTGGCAGGTGTGAAGTAGTTGACACCTGCTCCGGCGGGAAAATCTGAACTGGGAGAAGTTACCTGGAGAAGGTCGGCCGTTTACCGATTGCAACGGGTGTGCAACGGAAACCGGACTAGACCGCGTTGGTTGGTATGTGGACCGTTTCGATACTCACGAAACAATCCAATGTTTATGCGGTCTAATCCGATTCGGGTGTGATGCCACCGTGCTTCACACGGCGGGGGTCGGTGGTTCGAATCCACCAGCGCGCACCAGCTAACTTGCGGTCCATTCCGGAGACAAGTGTCACTTGCTTTCAACCCATCGACGCAACGATCTCCGCTAGTTTAGCTGCCGGGGTTCGGTATGCGAGGGTCATTCTCGGTCGCGTATTGAGCCGCAACGCGATCGCATCGAGCTGCGCCTGGGTGGGGCGCGATAGGTCAGCGGCATGCGGCAAGTACTGGCGCAGAAGCCCGTTGGTGTTTTCGTTGGACCCTCGTTGCCAAGGGCTCTGCGGATCACAGAAGTAGACCTGGACGTCCGTCGCTAGCGTAAACGCGCGATGCGCAGCAAACTCTGTCCCGCGATCCCACGTTAGCGATTTGGCAAGTCCTTGTGGCAGTCGTCTAATTCGCCGCGCCACCGCGCGGACCACTGTCTGCGTCTCTTTATTCGGCAATCGGACCAACATCACATACCGTGATTGCCGCTCAACGAGTGTCGCCACGTACGTCCCGCGTGCGCCTTCCAGCAAGTCGCCTTCCCAATGTCCGGGAAGTGCACGGTCGGCGACGTCCGCGGGCCGCTGACGAATCGAGACGGCATCGATGATCTGACCTTGTTTGGGACGGACATGAGCGCCCGCTCGCGCGTGGCGGAAGTGGCGCTGACGGCGTAGGTGACCGAGCAAGGTGCGCTTCAGGACACCGCGGCTTTGAATAAACAGACTGCGATAGATGGTCTCGTGCGACACCTGCATCTCAGCATCGCCCGGAAACGTATCCCGAAGCCAGCCTGTGATTTGCTGCGGTGACCACTGACGAGCGAGTTTCCCGGCCACGACACGACGCAGCGCCGGACGCGTTGCCAGCCGGCATCGTTTCGGACGTCGACTGCGTCGCCACGCCTGCCGATCCGCCGTCGCCGCACGATACGCTGCAGGTCCGTGATTCCTCGCAACCTCGCGGCTGACCGTCGACGGCGCTCGACCGAGCGCCTGGCTGATGGCGCGCAACGAACGGCCTCGTGCGAGGTGCCGCGAAATCTCTTCCCGCTCTGTCGTTGTTAAGGCAAGCCGTGATCGCCGGCGCGGTCGTGGGGCGATGCCGCCTTCAGCGCCAACGTAGTCATAGATCGAACTTGAACCGCGATGGAGCGCACGCGCAATTTGGTCCAACGTCTCGCCACGGCGCCATCGCTGCCACAACTCGTTCTTTTCACTCCAGGACATCCTTGACCAACGCACACCCATACCGCCTCCGATCGCCTATGGTGGTGCGTCGACGGATTGAATTCACCTCACCTACGTCTCAGGAAGCACACCCTCCTGCTCTACTGTCCTAGCCAGTACGTCATCTTCACCAGAAACACATCATCCGAGTGTGCCGAAAACAGCCGCGAGAGATCGCGACCAGCGCTGAACTCCCCCGGATGGCTTTCGTCCTGCCGTTGCTCGGTCCACACGACGTAGAGCGTCGAGCCTGGCCGGAACTCCCAGCGAAAGATCGCGTTCAGGCGCAGCGATTTGAAGTTGAAGTCGGGGTCGTCGAACGAGAATGACGGTGCAGGGCCAAAAGCGTCCGGATCAACTGTATAGGTGCGCTCGATTGCGTTGTAGGACAACGATGTTCCCGCGCTCCCGTAGTGGAGGAACGCGAACGTGCGCGGCGCGGCCAGTTCCTTGCAGTCGTCGTAATCCCCGGTCGCCACCAGCGGCTGCATGTACACCTGCAATGACGCGCGGGGATTGAGAATCCAATTGACGCGCGTCTGCAGCGTCAACTGGGTCTGGTTGATCGTGCCAAACACATAACGTTGGTCGAATGTCTCAACCGCCGTGCCATCGTCTTCTGTCTGGAGGTACTGCGCGAGATTCTTCGCGCGATTGAATGACGGCCCGGTGGAAATCGACAGCGACGGGAGCAGCTTGAGATTCATCGACAGCTGGCACTGTTGCTGTATCCGCCGTATTCGTTTCTATCGGTGCCGCCAAGACATCGAACGAGAGCCATTTGCGCCCGTCCGTGCTGAAACCAAAATGTGTCCAGTTGCTCTGGGGATTCTCGGCCTGCATGCCGCCCCGCGTGAGGTCGTCCTGCTGCGTTCGATACCCGTAGCCGGCGCAGCCGTTGACATGCCAATAGTTCGTCAGCAGCGCGTTGGCACATCCCATCCAGATGTTGTTCAACACCTCGCGATTGAAGTTCCACGTCCACGCCTTCGCAAGCCACCATCCACGCGAGCGGCTGAAGCGATCAGGCGTCTGCTTGCGCCACAAGAGTACGCCGTGCGTGCCGCCACGGTCGCTCCGGCTGTGAAACCCGAGATCGTTGGACTCGAATCCTGGACTGACTCCCCACAGAGCGGCGTTGACCCGCCAGACCCCGCTGTTACGATTGAGGAAGACACGGCCGGTGTAGCCGCCCAGCGACGTGCGTGATGGATCGAGCTCGAGATGTGGCGCATCCGGCCGCTGGTAGTACCGCTGGGACGCGCGCTGCAGATCCTCAATCGCGTTGGCACTACCGCTGACATAGCTGCCCGACAGATCCCCTGTGACGACCCAGACCTTCTTGCTGTCGAAAAAGTAGAAGGCATCGGCCCCGAAGACGAAAGCATTGCTCGTGAACTCATCCTTCAGCAAGGGGGTTTCGAGATTGCGGAGCACCGACGTGGTCAGGAAGCCGACGCCGCCGCGATCGAAGTCGCGCTGGAGACGTGCAACGAAGTAGTTGGACGCCGGCTCCACGAGCGTGGAATCGCGGACCAAGCCGATGAAGTGATGCGCCCGCTCGCGAGCGGTCACCGCCTCGATGACACCGATGCTCCAGCCATTGGATGTCTTGCCGGTCAGCTTGGCTGCGCTGAGGATAGTCGTCGCGCGCGGCGCGTCGACGAAGTCGCCGTCGGCGCTCACCGACGGCACGCGCCCGATGCGCCGCGAGTAAAAGAGGTTCGGATTGGAATTGTTGAAGCCAAAGAAGTTGTTCGACCCGCCCTGGCCGGATCCACTTCGGCCAGGCCGAAATCAGGGTTGATGGTGGCGTCGAGCAGGAGACCGCCCCGCACCGATGCCTTGAAGTCGAGGCCGGCATAGCCGAACGTACGCGAGCCGTCATTGAACGGATCCCCAGCGTCTGCCTCGACGAGCTCCTGCCGCGCGGCCACGTAGGGCGCAAGCTCCAACCGCCGACGAGGATGAACGCCATCGATGCCGCCCAGGTGCATCATGCGCGACGCCAGCCCGTTGTCGTTCTTGGGCCAGAACTCGAGCCACACGGTTTCGTTCTTCCGCCGAATGAAGCGGGAGACATTGATGCCCCAGATCTGGTGCTCGTCCGCAGTGAAGCGCAGCTGCGAAAAGGGGATGCGCAGCTCGGCCGACCACCCTTCTGAGTCATGCGAGACCGCCGAACTCCAGACAGCGTCCCAGGAATCGTCCATGAACGTATCGTTGGAGATCACGCCGTCTCGCTGCACACCGGCCGCTGTGACGGTGAACTGCACGCCCGTGCGGTGATCGTGGCGGGGGTCGAGAAAGATCGTAATGCTGTCGGCGTCTGGAGATCCGTCGCGGCTGCTCAAGCGCGTTGAAATGGCCGACGGCTCACTGTCGAACAGACGCGCGCCCAGATACAAGGCGTTGTCGTCATACAGCACGCGAATCTCGGTACGCTCGGTGGCGGGCTGCCCTTCGTCGGGATCGCGCTGTCGGAAATGTTCCGCGACCGGGGCATCCATCCAGGCGTCATCAGCCAGCCGGCCGTCGATCAGCGGAGCCTCCGCCACGCGAAGCGCCCGAACGGTTGGGCGCGAAGCATCAGCCAAGATCGGATTGGTCGGCGGCGGCGGAGATTGCTTCGTCTGGACTACCGCAGGCACACTGGCGATCACGAGGGCCAGAAGCACCCGCCGGATTCGCTCCGGAAGCGCAGGAGTGAACAGACGCCGAAGCACCAAGCCGCCTGCAATGGGCTCCAAAGCTTTCGGATTATAGACACCGGTTTCAGCCGGAATCGTGTCTCGATCGATCTCAGGCTGATTCGCTGTTGGCAGTTTGGCGATGTTGTCGATGCGGACGAACGTGGGTCACTGTGAGTGTGAGTTCTCGCGGCGCGAGGACTTGTCGTGGTCGCACCTTACAGAAGTGTTCGCGCCGCCCGAACGGCGGAGTGCAGCACTTGCAACTTGTGTGCAACGAAACCGCTCCAGACCGTGTTCAGCGCGTTGCCGACCGCGATGGGCGTTACAATCAGCAGCGGATCATCAGCAGTTCAGCATCAACGGCTGAGGTGCCACCGTCCTTCACATTGCAGAGGTCGGTGTTCGAATCCAGCAGCGCGCATCAGTCCCCCCACTGACGGCCGCTCATTACGGCAAAGCCGTGCGAATCGGGCGAGGAAGGATCCGAGGCCTCTGTATAGACGGTGATCTCCCCGAAACAGGAGGGTTGTAATGGAGCTCGGTGAACGTCAGATCGATGGCGTGTCGATCCTCGATGTATCCGGCGATCTGAGAGTACCCGCCGAGAATCCGCGGGCTTTAACCGAGCACGTAATTGCTGTCCTCGGTCGCGGCGAGCGGCGGATTCTGTTGAACTTTGCGAACCTCCAGTTTATGGACAGCTCGTGCTTGGGTGAGATCGTCGAGAGTTACAAAGCTGCGGCATCGAGCGGCGGGATCCTGAAGCTCGCGTGCATCGGTCCTCATCTGCGGAGTGTGCTGCGCACCACCGCACTCACCAAGATCCTCGAATCGTACGACACCGAGGACGAAGCCATCGCCAGCTTTGCCAAGACCCCGCACCTGTCTTGAATTAAGCGGACTCCGCTCGATTTTGCGCAGATCATCGCAGCGTCCCTGCAGGTATTTTTTGAATTGGGTTAGCAGCGCCGCAGGTCTGAAGTGACTGGCGGGGTATCGCTCACGGTCGAGACGGTATATCCTGCGGGGGTGACAATCGGTAGGACTCCCGCCGATCCAGCGATTCAGGCCGTGCCGTCGATCTCGCGCGAGCAACTAGCGCAGCTCCGCGCGCGGCTGAACACCATCGAGGAGCTGATCACGCAGCTCGCCAGCGAGTTGAAGGCCATCAGGGAAGAGCTTCATGTTGCTGCCGCTCAACAGATGACGCCGCCGATCGACGACCTACGCTAAGCCTTGTGGTTACCGCCCGACGGCGATCTTCAACGCGACCCCAAATCCCCCGAGGCTCGTTTCATCGAACACCTCGGACACACCGCCGACACCAATCACATCGTTGAATCGACGATAGCGTAGCTCACCGCGAATGTGAACCCACTGGGTGGCCGCGTACTCGACACCGCCCATGATGATGAAACCGGTGTAGTTCTCGCTGAAGTTCTCGTCTGCCTCAGCGAAGTCGGAGGTCTCGTCGTAGTTGAGAAAGGAAACCCCGCCGCCGCCATACGACGTGATGCCGCCGACCGGCGGGCTCCGCCATCCGGCCATGACGTCAACCGTGCGCAGCGTGATCTCGAGCGGAATTTCCAGCGGGAAGATTTCGCCCTCCCCGCCGACGAAGACTCGTTCGCCATCGCGCGACGCCTGTTCGATCGCCGCCTCGACGAACAGCCCCTGCCAGATGTTGGTGATCTGGATGCCGCCGCCGAAGGGCACGACCGTGTCTCCTCCCGTGATGGCGTCGAAACTCTCGGATGCAGACATCTGGTCGAACCCAACGGTCCCAAACCCGCGCACGCCCAACGGGCCTCGAGGAACGGGCGCGCTCGCTGGCTGGGCCGCGGGTGCAGTGGTTGGCGGCACCACGGGGGGTCTCGCGTCCACGTCCGGCGCCTGAGCGGTGCTCAGTCGCACGAGCTTCGTTTGAACCCACCCCGTACGTCGCCCGAACTGCGCGTCGTTGAAGGTGACCTGGACCCATTCGTCGCGAACCTGGAGCACCACAAGGCTGGTGCCCGCCGGAAGCATCCGCAGCGGATTGCGGGTTTCGTCCGGGAGCAAGTAGACCGGAGCTTCTGCCAAAACCGTGGCGGATTGCTGAACGCGCGCGCCCAGAGGGACCTGAGGCGCGCCGCTCTGGGCCTCTGCGACGGATGCCGCCGCGCTGGAGAGCGCAACCACGACTAACGTGCTCAGAAAGGCGTGCGAACGTTTCTCGGCCCTGCACAGAATCATGTTCAACCTGGCTCCGGCGTGCGGCTCAGCTTTGGCATCTTACACGCTCTGACACCCTTATCGGTCAGTGGGTTACGAGCGACATGCTTACGTGAGGGACGCATGATGGGGGGTGGGTTCGCCTGCCCCGCCACTTCAAGGAGTCGCTTGCATGGCTACGCGAACGAATCCGTGACGATCAACGTGACGGCCGGTCAGCCCGTGCACATCAAGGTGGCCGGCGCGTTCAGCCGCGTGACCACACCGACGTCAACCTCAAAAACCCGGCGTCGGTCCTCGGGGCGAGAAGATCATGGACGACTCGTTTGTGTTGTGTTTGAATGCGCATCACGAAACGATGAGTTTTACACTTTCATCAAACGTCTTCGGTGCGCGATGGCCACGCGTGATTGATACGCCGATCCGCATCGGCAAGAGGGGGTTGGCCCGATTCCGGCCGGAGGTGTGCTATTGCCAATGCGGAACTCCTCCTGGCACCGCGCTTGCTGAGGTATAACCGACCCATAATCCAGAGTCGCGCCATGTCCCCAAGCCCTGCCGCTTTCGGGTTGTATCCGTCAACCCAGTCGCTGCACAACGGAGCAGAAGCACTTCGCGCCGCACGGTTTCGCCAGACCGATATCTCGGTCATGTATTCCGATGGAACGCGCGGGCTGCAACTCCGCGAGAGCGCCGATTCGGACGATGGCGTGGCAGACGACTGGCCGGAGTCGATCGGAAATGTGCTGAGCGGGCTCTCTGGCATTCGTGCCATCGCCCTTCGGAGTGATGGGCCTTTCATGGCGGCTGGGCCGATTCTGGCCACGCTTGCCCAAGTGAGCGCCAACCTGCTGGCCGCATTGCACGGTCTCGGGATCCCCGAAGGGCTTCTGGAGCCATTCGAACGTCGCTTGAAGCAAGGCGGGCTGCTGTTGTCGGTTCAGTGCGACGACCAAGAATGGGCCGATCGGGCTCGCCAGATTCTGATCGAGACAGGAGCCGAGCAGGTTACGGCATCCGTCTGAGCCTGGTCCCAGGATGGGAAGCGCCCTGACCCAGTCATGCCTTGTCCTTGGTGATGGCGGCGGTCCACTCCTCGACCTGCTGGCGGGTCATCCGCCCGTACGGCATCACGCGCGCATCCTGGTAGCCCCACTCATTGACGTCCACAAGGTACTGTTCGCGCGAGATCAATGTTCCACGACACAGGTGCCGAGGAAGCCCGTCGGGCCGCCTGGCTCGCTGCCACAGCTCGTCGAGCACCCAATCCGGCACATTCGCCCGATGTGCGGGGTAGACGAACTGGAACAGCACGAGATGCGAGAGCAGCAAGGCGGCATTCGTGTCGAAACGCTGGATAAGGCGCACCCAGTCGAGCGTGGTGCCCGACTGACGAAGGATGTGCGTGATATCAGCGCCATCGAACCGCTCGCGCTCCATCACGAACGCCTTCGACCAGATTATCTCCTCGGCTGGCGCGAGGTGCACCGGCACTTCGAGAATCACCGAGGGCACACCATGCCGCAACCAATCGTCGTCCACCTCGACGAGGCCGTTGCCACCCGCGAAGATCAAGTCGACGAAGTGATGCTCGGTGCACGCCTTGCCCAGCCAATGGCTGAACACCAGCTCGCAGTGGATCCCGTGGGGCGCCAGGGTTTCCTCGACTCTGGTCCAGTCCGCGCGACGCACGAAGAGGTCCAGGTCTTTCGTGTCACGGACGAGTCCGGCATGGTGTTCCAGGGCATAGGTTCCGCCAACCAGATAAGGGATGCCGGCTTCGCGGAGATGCCACAGCACCGACCGGTAGACATCGGCCGCGCGGGTGTCGTCGGGCGCGTGCAGCAGGGCTTGGGGCATAGCAGAACGAACGCAAAGGCTGTTCCATGGGCCGCCAGGAGGCTTCGGTGAGCGGGGCTCCCAAGTCGTTCGTCCGGCTTGGTGCCGTGGGCGACCTCCATTACGGCAAGGCGTCGCGTGGAATGCTGCAGCCGCTCTTTGCCGCGATCACACGTCTCGAAGTCGACATTCTCGTCCTCTGCGGAGACCTCACGGATTATGGGCTTCGCCGACGAAGCCTCCGAGCTGGCGCGGGAGCTGGTCGGCGGCGTCAAGATTCCCATCGTGGGCGTTCTCGGCAACCACGACTACGAAGCGGGAGCGTCGGCAGAGGTCACACGAATTCTGAGCGACGCGGGCGTGCGGCTCCTGGATGGCGAGACCGTCGAGGTGCACGGGATCGGCTTTGCCGGCGTCAAGGGGTTTGCCGGAGGGTTTGGGCGCGGAGTGCTGGGCCCTTGGGGCGAGGAAGCAGTCAAGCGTTTCGTCCAGGAAGCCGTCACCGAAGCGTTGAAGCTCGAGTCGGCGCTGGCGCGGCTCCGTACACCGACGCGGATTGCAATCCTTCACTACTCGCCGATTGTCGAAACCGTCGAGGGGGAACCGAAGGAAATCTATCCATACCTCGGGTGCAGTCGCCTCGAAGAACCGCTTGCGCGCTACGCTGTTTCGGCCGTCTTCCACGGTCACGCGCACCATGGCCGGGCCGAAGGCAAGACGATCAATGGCACGCCGGTCTACAACGTGTCGTGGCCACTACTCATCGCATCGACGCCCGACCAACCGTTGCGGGTATTGGACCTCCCGCTCGCGCAATCGGCGTCATGAGCACAAATCACGCCTGACTACTCGTCCTCGGACTCCTCTTCTTCTTCGGTATCTTCGTCGAGGTCGTCGGCGTCCTCTTCAGAGTCGTCGTCCTCGAAGTCGTCCTCGTCGTCGTTTGCGATCTCCTCGTCGTCGCCGTCCTCGTCTACGGCGTCTTCATCGTCTTCGAGGTCCTCGTCGTCTTCGTCAACATCGTCGGCGGGGAACAGGATGTACCCAACCGGAACTTCCTGGGCAGACCGATGTGACGCCGTGATCGTGAGTTTTTCCCGGAGCCGACCCAACACGTCTCTCATGACACCTCCAAGGATGAAGCCCTCACGGCAAGCTAACCACAAGCAGTGGATCTCGCAACGGGTTTTTTGCAGGGCCGATGCCGATTGCATTTGGCTGGGGTATCTAAGCGAAGCTCCCCTTCGAACCATCACACGTCGTGGATAGTCGGTGTTTTGCACCGAACTGCATCAAGCCATCGTCGGCTGATCATCAATCCGGGTCTTGATCACGTGTCGCCGATGAATGATTCCGCTGCCTGTGCCGCCCGATTCGCTGGGACTGCGCTGGTCGAGCGAAGACCCAACGTTTGCACAGTGTTCCGCTATTAGTGGCGGTTCGGCCCCAACGTGGGCAGCCCAGCCATATATAGTTCCAGGATGCAGTCGAGCTGGCTGAGCCTGACCGGGCATGACATTCTCGTCGTTGACGACGACGGCGACACGTGTGAGCTGCTTCGAGCGATCCTCGGGGTCCATGGAGCAGAAGTCACGGCGGCGGCGTCAGTCCGCGACGCCAGGATCATCCTCGACCAAAGCCGACCGGACGTTTTGATCACCGACCTCGCCATGCCGGGCGAGGATGGATTCAGCCTGATGGAGCACTGCCGACATCACGCCCTGCCGGAACTGCGCGCGTTGCCGATCGTGGCGCTGACGGCGTACGGCACTCCGCAGATCGAGCATCGCGTGCTGGCTGCAGGGTTCGATGCGTACTTGGCAAAGCCAGTCGACCCGGGACAGGTTGCCGCCACTGTCCGGGACCTGATTCTCAAGAAGTCTTCTTCAGCTCGGTGAGGAGAGCCTCGAGCGCGGTGACGTAGGCCGAATCGGCTTGCGTGTAGATTTTCATGTAATCGGCTTCCGACATCTTGTCTTCTCGCCAGTTGCCGTCGAAGCGGGTGATCTTGCCGTTGGCGTCGTGCGTATCAAATGGCTGATTCGCTTCGCGGCGTGGCCGAAGGCCATCGGCGCTGCTGTCGCTGATCATGACGCGACTTTCCGGGATCGAGGCGCTGTTCAGGTCGATGTAGACATCGCGGAACTCGCGACGGATCAGTTTTTCGTTGAGGACGGCGGGCGCGGTGGTCCGGGCCCAGACGACCAGCAGCTGCCCGGGGAAGAACAGCGCCGCGACGAACTGGTCGGCGGCCGCGGGATGGCGGGCCGCGATGCTGTCGAGCTTTCGTTCCTGCAGGAGGCTCGTGAGCTCCTTGGCCAGTGTTGCCGAACGGTCCTGAGCAACGGGTTGTGCGCTGGTCACGCCGACGAGGACAACGGCGGCCAAAATCATCGCCCGCACACGCAGGATTCGGAACGTCATGGTCGGCCCTTCTCAGCGGAGCGTATCAACGCAAGCGGGTGGTCCACACTTGCCTCAGCAGATGCAGCTCTTCTATCACGAAAGGGCTCACCCGATAAACAGCGACTCCTCCTCTTCCTCAAACGAGGAGGCCCGCGTCGCCTTTCGACGCCGGGTCGCCTCACGCATCCCCTGAAGCGCGCTAACCGCGGCCTTGAGACCCGCGACGATGGCCATTCCTTCGCGGGCCGGGCCTGAAACGATACGCTGCGCTGTGCCGACCGTTTGATCGATCCGGGTCGTCAAGTCGGAGAACAGGCGGTCCAACCGGTCAACCTGCCCGGCCGCTGACGACGCCGCGCGCGTGGCTTCGGCGCTCAACGAGGTGAGATTTGACAAGACGGGCTTGAGCCCGTTCTCGATTTCGGACGCTAGCTGCTCGACCCGGCGGACGGCGCGCATGCCGACGACGATCGCGCCAATTTGCACCAAGGCCATCACGGCGACTGCGACGGCAATCACACCGAGCAGCAGTTCTCCGGTCTCGGTCACGCCTGCTGCTCCCCTCGCTCCCTCGCCTGTTGAAAGGCCTCGCGGCCGCGTTCGATGGCGCCGGTCAGCTGCTCGCGCTGCGACTGGTAGATCTCGCGGCCGTGCTGAACCGCATCCTGGGCCCGGGCGCGACCTTCGCGCGCCTTCTGTCCCAGATACTCTCGCGTTTCCTCGCCCGTTGCCGGGGCGAACAAAAGCGCCGCTGCCGCGCCGGTCATCGCTCCGACGAGGAAGGCCAGCATGACGGTTCCACCGTTGTTGTCGTGTGCCATGGGCTATTGGCGGGTCGTCCCCGCCCTCCTTAGAAGATGCTCACTTTGACATTCAAGTACTTCTTTGGGTCCTTCTTGATCTCAGCGATCAGGCTGCCCAACTCGCCGACGGTCTTGTTCATGTTCTCATATAACTGCTTGTCTCGCAGTAGCAGCCCCGCGGTACCCTCGCCGGAATTCAGGTTCGTCGTCAGCGTGTCGAGCCGCTGGGCAATGCTCGCGAACCGCTCGTAGAGCGCCGTATCGGTGATGAGTTTTCCGGCGGTGCCCTCACCACGGTTGAGTCGGCCAGTGAGTGTTTCGAGGTTTTGCGTGGTCGTGGTCAGCGATGTGGCCATCGCCGGATCGTTCAAGAGTTTTCCGAGGCTTCCCTCGCCATTGCGGATACCGGTCGTAATGGCATTCAGGTCGGCGACGGCCGCGCTCAGCTGGTTGTGCAGAGCGGGATCGTTGGTCAGCCTGCCGAGCGTCCCGCGACCTTGTGCGATGCTGCTAGCGACGCGATCGAGTGACACCACAAGCGCGCTGAAGTCCTTGTAGACCGCGTCGTCGGTGAAGAACTTCCCGATCGTTCCGCGCCCCTGGCGGATGTCCTGCAGCAGGCGAGTGGCTTCTTCAATCCCCTCCGTTGCAATCGCGCCGACCTCGCCAATCGTCCGCGCCTCAGGACCGGTCGGAATGTAACCCCATTCCGGTATCGGCGTGCCCCGGCTTGACGGGCTGATGTCCACCGCCCCTTCCCCCAGGAGAGAGACGGACCCCAGCACAGCCCGGGATTCCGTGGTGATCCGTGATTGGTGCTCCTCACCAATCTCCATCGTCACCTCGACCTGATCGCCGACGAAGGCGACGTCGCTGACCGACCCGACTTCCAAGCCCGCGACGCGGACGGGCGCGCCCGACTTGAGCCCCGCGATGTTGCGAAAAATTGTCTTGACCGAATACCGCTGCCAGACGAAGCCCCCTTCCCCGCTGAGGAGGAAGATCAGGACCGTGGCCATGACCAGGGCAACAATTGAAACGAGGCCGATTTTGAGCTCCGACCAAGCCAGAGAACGCGTGCGTGGCATGACTGTTCCTTATGACAAGAATTCTTTGAGGTACGGATCCGGCGAACTGCGAAGCTCCCCGGCGTTGCCTTCGAAATGGATCCGCCCGTCTTTCAGCATGATGAACTCAGCCTCGTCGGCCTTGCGCTCATTGGCGGTGACTATCCGGATCGTCCGGTTGTCTTGAACGGCCTCTTTGGTCGCGATTCGAAACGCATCGCGCAACTGATGCGTGACGACGATGGAGCTCACGTTTTCGAGGTCGCGAAGCTTGATGATTTCGTCGTCGATTGTATCCGCCGTGATCGGATCGAGGCCCGTGGTTGGCTCGTCGTACAACAGGATTCGCGGCTTGAAGCACATGGCGCGCGCAATCGCAACCCGCCGACGCTGCCCGCCAGAAAGTTCCGACGGCATCTTGTCGACGTGCTCGGACAGACCGACGAATCCGAGAACTTCCTCGACCCTGGCGCGGACCTGGTCCAACGGCGTGTCGGACTCCTCGTACAATTTGTAGCCAACGTTCTCGGCTACGGTGAGCGAATCGAACAACGCCCCCTCCTGAAACACCATTCCGAGATCGCCGCGCACCTTCATGAGTTCTTCCTCGCGCATGCTTTCAATGCGCTCACCGTTCACCCAGATGACGCCGGCATCAGGGCGCAGCAAGCCCAGGATCAACTTGAGAATCGTTGATTTTCCGGCGCCGCTGGCGCCCAAGAAGATCTTCGTATGGCCAGTCAACAGCGTGAAGCTGACGTCACGCAGAATGACCTTCTCGTCGAATGCAAGCGCGACCCGGTCGAAGACGACGATCGGTGCATTCTCCCCGTCCATCACCTCGCGAAGCGCCGCCGATTGTTGGCGAGTGAGCTGCATCAGTACATCAACGTGATCAGGATTCGCGTGAGGAAGAAATCCACCGCGATCACGGCCACCGAGGCGGCGACGACGGCATTCGTCGTGGCCCGCCCCACACCCTGGGTGCCCCCGCGGGTCCGGAGGCCGACATGACAGCCGATCGTGACAATGACGAACCCGAGGAAAAAGGGCTTGATGAGTCCCATCCAGGCATCCTCGAGGTAGAGCCCGTCGACAATCGACGACCAGTACAAGCTCGAGGCCACCCGCAATTGGGTGACCGCGATAATCCAACCACCCACGATCCCGACGGCGTTGGCGATGATGGTCAGCACGGGAGTCATGAAGAACCCAGCCAGCACCCGGGGGACCACCAGCTTTCGCACGGGATCGGTCCCAAGTGCGCGCAAGGCATTGATCTGGTCGGTGACCATCATCGAGCCGAGCTCGGCCGCGATTCCCGAGCCGACGCGGCCGGCCAGCATCAGGCCGGTCAAGACCGGCCCCAACTCCTTGACCATCGACGCGCTGATCAAACGGCCGACAAAATCGCGTGCGCCGAACTGGTCGAGAGTGATGCCGGTGTTGAGCGCGAGAACGGCGCCGGTGAAGAAACCCGTCAACAAGACGACCGTGAGCGATCCGATGCCGATCGCCTCGAACTGCTCTACCACGTCGTGGCGATAGAACGGCCGGGTGACCGTGCCGCGGATGGCGCCGAGGCACAGGCGCACGTACTCCTGCACCTCGAAAGTTGCCGCCTTGGCCCATTCGGTAAAGACGCTCAGCACTGGCCGCGGCTGCTAGGCAGCAGGGTTCACGTCCCGGCCTCCCCCGACGAGACCCAACTCGTGAGTCTTCAGGGCGCGGACGCGATCGCGCAGTGCCGCCGCGCGCTCGAAATCGAGGTTGGCGGCCGCCGCCTTCATCTCCTTTTCCAGCCCGGCGATGTGTGCGTCGAGCTCCGCCTGCGTACGGAACGCGGGCCGCTCGTCCTTGACGAGCGGCGTCGCGCCGTAATCTCTCTCGTAGACGCTCGACAACACGTCGTCGATGGCCTTGACGATACTCGTCGGCGTAATGCCGTGTTCGTCGTTGTACGCCTGCTGGCGCGCACGGCGCCGTTCGGTCTCAGTGATCGCCGCCCGCATGGACGCCGTCATGACGTCGGCGTACATGATCACTCGGCCGTTGACGTTTCGCGCGGCGCGCCCCGAGGTCTGAATCAGCGCACCACCGGACCGAAGAAACCCTTCCTTGTCGGCGTCGAGAATCGCGACCAGCGACACCTCAGGAAGGTCCAGCCCTTCTCGCAGCAGGTTGATTCCGATCAGTACATCAAAGACACCGCGCCGTAGGTCACGCAAGATCTCGGTTCGTTCGAGCGTCTCGATATCCGAGTGGAGATAGCGAACCTTGACGCCAAGCTCCTGGTAGTAGGTCGTCAGATCCTCCGCCATCCGTTTGGTCAGTGTGGTGACCAACACCCGTTCGCGTTGCTCGGCGCGGGTGCGGATCTCCTGCAGGAGATCATCGACCTGTCCCTTGACCGGTCGTACTTCGATGGGGGGATCCATCAGCCCCGTGGGCCGAATGACTTGCTCCACGATCACGCCACCGGCTTTGTGCAGCTCGTACGGACCAGGCGTGGCCGAGACATACACCAGTTGAGGCACCCGTCCTTCCCACTCCTCGAAGTTCAACGGTCGATTGTCCAACGCTGACGGCAGCCTGAAGCCGTACTCCACCAGCACTTCCTTGCGCGAGCGATCGCCGAAATACATCCCGCGAATCTGAGGCACGGTCTGGTGACTCTCGTCGACGATGATCAGCGCGTCGCCGGGCAGGTAGTCGAGGAGCGTCGGAGGGGGCTGGCCGGGTGACCGACCGGTCAAATGACGCGAGTAGTTCTCGATCCCGTGGCAATAGCCAATCTCGCGGATCATCTCGAGGTCGAACATCGTCCGCTGATGCAGCCGTTGCGCCTCGAGGAGCTTGCCCTCGCTTTCGAGCTGCGCGCGGCGTTCGACGAGCTCCACCTTGATGCTCTCGACCGCTTCCCGCAGCCGGGCGCGCGACGTCACGAAGTGGGACTTCGGATAGACGACCATGCGGTCATGGCGCTTGTGGGCCTTCCCCGTCAGGGGATCGAAGGTGACGAGCTCATCGACCTCGTCCCCGAACAAACCGATGCGAAGGGCTGATTCTTCGTAAGACGGATAGACCTCGATGATGTCGCCACGGACCCGAAAGGCGCCGCGACCGAACTCGTGGTCATTGCGCTCGTAGTGGATTTCGACCAGCTTCCGGAGGATCTGATCGCGGTCGATTCGCTGGCCGCGCTCGAGCGGCAGCACCATCCCGTAATACGCCTCGGGAGACCCCAAACCGTAGATACACGAGACGCTGGCTACGATAATGACGTCGCGACGCTCGAACAGCGATCGGGTCGCTGACAGGCGCATGCGGTCGATCTCGTCGTTGATCGTCGATTCCTTCTCGATATACGTATCGCTGGCCGGAACGTAGGCCTCTGGCTGGTAGTAATCGTAGTAGCTGACGAAGTACTCGACGGCGTTCTGCGGAAAGAAGCGCCGGAACTCCTGGAACAGCTGCGCCGCCAGCGTCTTGTTGTGGGCCATGACGAGGGTCGGACGGTTCACCGTCGCAATCACCTGGGCCATCGTGAAGGTCTTGCCCGAGCCGGTCACCCCGAGCAACACCTGGTGCTTGTCGCTTCGATTCAGCCCTTCGACGAGCTCCGGCACGGCGTGGACCTGGTCGCCACGCAGCTCGAAATCCGACACGAGTGTGAAGTGGTCGCTCAGTGAAGGCATGCGCTATGGTGGATCGTACCATAGCCACGGAACGTGCCTGAGGTGCCTGGGGTGCCTCCGGTGCCTAAAGTGCTGGTGCCTAGGGTGCTGCAAGGTGCGTAGCGTGCCTAATGTGCAGGGTGCCTAATGTGCAGGGTGCTTAATGTGCAGGCGCCCGCGCTATTTCGTCGGCACGAGCCGCTTCAGCTCCTCAACCCAGTGCTGCACGACGATGATGCTGGCAGGTGCAGCGGTGCCATCGATGCCGCCTTCTTTGAGCATCAGGAACTGCTGGCCGTCCGGTGAAATGTCGTACGAGAGCCCCCACCATTGCGGAATCGTGTAGTACCCCTCCTTTACGACTTGCGTCGGCGTCGTGGCCACCCACGACGCGCCGCGCGCCACACCCACGCGCATGAGCGCACCCGTCGGGGAGACATAGACCAGCTCCTCACCGCTCGGCGCCCAGATTGGCCGCGTGCCGCCGTTGGTGGACACCGTCCAACGACCGCTGTTCACGTCCGGGAATGGCCGCACATAGACTTCGACTCGACCCGAGTCGTACGCCTCGTAGGCGAGCCAGCGGCTGTCGGGCGAGACGCTTCCGTTCCGCTCGTAGAACGGGGACTGGACGAGCGGCGTGACGCGGCGGCTCCCGTCCAATTCCATCATCATCACGTCGTCGGCCGTGCTTGGAGCCAATTCGGTGAAGATGACGTAGCGGCCGTCGGGCGAAACCGCCGAAGGGTACTGAGTGTTGGGACTTTCGGTCAGCCGCTCGACTGCACCGGAGCCGTCCGCGGCCACCGAGAACAGATTCCGCACTCCCGTCCGTTCCGAAGCGAAGATCACCCGGCGGCTGTCGGGCGTCCACACGCCGATACCATCCACACCCGGCGTGAGTGTCAGACGCGTGAGCGTCGTCCGGCCGAAATCCCAGAGCCAGAGGTCGTACTCCAGATCGTTGCCGAACACCATGACTCGCGTGCCATCGGGTGACAGCGCGGGAAGGAGGTACGGGCGCGGCGGGGCCGCAATCGGCGTCTCGCGGCCCTGGCGGTCCACCCACGCGAGGGTCCGCGGCGTCCGCTCGCTGCCCGGCACATAGACCAGCGTGCCATTGGCCGCCACCGCGGCGTCCACGCCACCGTTGAACGTCGTGACGACGTCAGGTACGACCGTCACCGACGGCCCGCGCGTCTCCTGACGCGCCAGATCGAACGGCACCGCGCGCAGCGTGCTGCCCGCCGCGTAGACCAGATGGCCGCCTTCGCGCTCGTCGCGCCTCGGCGAGGCAGGCCCGCTCGACACGTAGTGGGCGTGGCTGCCGCCGCGCACGAGGATCTTCCGCATCCCGGTCTCGAGATCCAGGACGGCGATTTGCGCCGCGTCGAGACCTCCAGTCAGCGCCGTGATCGTGAACAGCACGGCGCGACCGCCCGGCAGCATCTCGGGCCAGAAGTGATCGGCTTCGCCCTGCTCGCGGTCGGGCCGCGTGAGCACCGTCATCGGCCCGCCCGCCGCGGACACTCGCTGCAGGCCGGTCTCCACGGCGGCCGTCGCCAAGATGATCGAGTCATCCGGTCCCCAGGTCGCGCCGGCGGGCCCCGCGGTATCGAGTGTCGCAATTGTGACCGCCGGTCCACCGATCACAGGCACTCTCTTCAACAGGCCGCGGCCGTCGGCGAATCCGATCCACTGCCCGTCGGGAGAAACGAACGGCCCGCTGACAATCCCGCCGGTGAACACCGCCACCGGCACGAGGGAGTCGAGCGCACGGACGAAAAGCTGCGTGCCGCGGTTGCCGACGTAAATGACGCGTGAAGCGTCCGGGGTGACGGCCAAATCGCGGTTGTTCCAGAAAAGGCTCAGCGCGGACGTGCCGGAGGGCGTGACTTGCAGGCGCGAGACAGCAGGCGGCGTCGGCTCGGCCTCGCGCATGGCGACCCACACTCCGGCGCCGATGACGGCGCCGCTCGCGATGATCGCTGCAACACCGACGAGCGCGACGCGCCGCGGCACAACCGCTGGCGTGGTCGGAACAGCCGTCTCGAACGCGCCCTCCAGCGCCAGCCGGACGTCGCCGATGGCCTGCACCCGCTGTCTGGGATCTTTCTGCAGGCAGCGTCTGATGTATGTGCGCAGCGCGGGCGACAGAGTAGCCGGCAGCCTGGCCCAGTCCGGCTCACGCTCGATGACACGCGCCATCGTTTCCGAGACACCCTCCCCATCGAATGCCCGTTGTCCCGTGAGCATTTCGTAGAGCACACAGCCGAACGCCCAGATGTCGGCGCGCTTGTCCACCGGCTTGCCGCGCGCCTGCTCCGGGCTCATGTAGGCGGCAGTGCCAAGGATCATTCCGGCATGGGTCATCGCGGGTGTCGCGATAGTTGGGGACTGCGAGACGCTCGGTGATGCGACGTCCGTCGGCTCCATCGCCTTCGCCAGGCCGAAGTCCAGCACCTTCACCGTACCGTCGCGTCGCACCCTGATGTTCGCCGGCTTCAAGTCGCGATGGATGATGCCTTGCTCGTGCGCCGCTTCCAGCGCGTCAGCCACCTGCTTCGCAATTGGTAGCGCCTCGTCGGGCGGAATCGCCCCGCGCCCGATGCGTTGGGCGAGGTCCTCGCCCTCAACGAGCTCCATGACGAGCGCCCGGACGGCCGCCTGCCCTGAGCCTGCCGAGGGGTTGGATTCTTCGAGACCGTGGATGTGGGCGATGTTCGGATGTTCAACGAGGCCAGGGTCTTGGCCTCGCGCTGAAACCGCGCGATCCGCTCCGTGTCGGCGGCGAACGCCTCGGGCAGGATCTTGATCGCGACGGCGCGATCCAGCTTCGTGTCCTGCGCGCGGTAGACTTCACCCATGCCGCCGGCGCCGAGCGCAGACAGGATCTCGTACGGGCCGAGGTGTGTGCCGGCGGATAGGGGCATGGGGCGACGCTGATTCTAGCGGCCCGCTCCTCTGACGACAAAGGCCAAGGGCTCACGCGCTCAGCGGCACCTCCGGCACCTCTTTACTTCGCACGCTCCTTGTACGGCGCGAAGTACCCCTTCCGCGAGCGGAGCTTGATATCGGGGCGCTTGACCTTGATATCGACTTTCCGCCACACCCCGTCCATGGCACTGTTGGTGGAGGCGTATCCGAGATGGTACTGCGCCTTGATCTCGGCGAGGACCTTTTCATACGAGCTATCGAGATCCTTGAGCGCTGAGGGAAAGAAGGCCTGACCACCGGTCGCCTCGGCCATCTGCTGGATTCGCATCTGCATCTGATGGCGGGCCGATCCCGTGTGCTCGATCAGCCCGACGGCGTACACGGTCACGGTCGACGCCTTGAGCAAATCCATCAACTCCACCAAATTCAATTGCGATCGTGAGTCGGCGCCGTCCGTATACATCACCAGGATCGTGCGCCCGTCCTGCCCGTCCGCGCCGTCCAGATACACCCCGAGCGCGTCATACAAGGCCGTCCACCCCTCGGATTTCCGCATCCGAATGCGCTCCACCAGCCGGGGGAAATCGCGCTGCGGATAACGCGTCACGCGAACTTCGGTGTCGAAGTCCACCAGCGTAATATCGCGGGCCTCTGGCAGCAGATTCAGGAACTTGATGGCCGCGCTGCGGGCCAGCTTCAGGTCGGCTTCCATGCTCGCGCTCGTGTCGAGCATCAGCCCGAGGTGCGTCTCGACGTCATCGGACTCGTCGCCGCGAACAAAGTACCTGAAGACGCTGTGGCCGCCCGTCCTCGACAATCTCGAAATCCGCCTCGTTGAGGTTCGTGATCAGGTTGCCCCGCCGGTCGACGGCCGTGACGCCGAACGTGACGAGTTCCACACCCGCACGAAACACCTGTTGTGTGGGTTCCCGCGGATGACCTGTCCCTGGCGGGCGGCCGAACGTGCCCGAATTGGCAGCCGTCACCACGGTCAGGCCGACCAACAGAACCACGCACGGCAGGGGCCACTGCAGGCGACGCATCTTGGTACGCCGCAAAGTAACACAATGGCCGGACGATTCGCCCCCCTGCCCCACCGTCCGGCAGGCGTATAATTAAAGGTCGTCCGTTATGGAAACCCCCGAGGCGGGGCGCTGGGGCACCACGGAATGAGGTGCCTTGCGGTCTGTCACACGGAGTTGGTGGTTCGACTGCTCGATGCAGGTCCTGACCCCCAGCTGCGAGCTCGACGTTTTGGTCGAGAGCCCCGCCCTGGCGAGGCGCTTCGACGAGGCCAGTTTCGGCGTCACCGTCGGCGACGCCAAACGTATCGACACCTTTGTCCGCGCCGACGTCACGCCTGGCACCTGCGTCATCATCGAAGATAACGGCCGCCGCTCGCTCCGCAAGGTGCTGCAGGCCGTGCGCGCAGCTGGCGGCATCTTGATTTGGGTGCTCGGTACGCGGCCGGAGGACGCCCAGCGTGCGGATGATCTCCGGCCCCAGTTTCCCGAAATCACGAGCCTGACACTCGCCGAGCTCACCGGCCCCCCCCTCATTGTCGAGCTCGGACGCTCGGTGACCAGACAGAAGGTCCAGCAGTATCAGCGGTATTTCTCTGACGCCGATCGCGTCCTCATCCTTACGCACAACGATCCGGACCCCGACGCCATCGCCAGCGGCCTGGCGCTGCGCAACCTGCTGCGGCGAACGCGGCAAACCGCCATCATCGGCTGCATGTATGGTGTCAGTCGACCGGAGAACCTGCGGATGCTGAAGCTACTCGACCTTCAGGTCGAGGTGCTGTCGGCCGAGCAGATCAAGAGCTTCGATCGCATCGCGCTGGTGGACGTTCAGCCACATTACTTCCCCGGCCTTCTACCGCAAGTCGACCTCGTCATCGACCATCACCCGGAGCAGCACGGCTACAACGCGGTCTTCAAGGACATCCGGCCCGAGTATGGCTCGACCTGCACCATTCTGACCGAGCACCTCCGCGCGGTCGACATCGACATTTCCGAGCGCACTGCGACCGCGATGCTTTACGCGATCAAGTCCGACACGCTGTTCTTCAACCGGCAGGCCAACCGCGCCGACCTCGACTCGTTTTCCTATCTCTATCCGCTGTCGGACGCCACGATGATCCGCAAGATGGAAGGGTCGGAAATCACGGGCGAGCGACTCGATTATGTGATCAAGGCCTGGCAGCAAGGACGCATGCTCGAGCATGTGTTCTGTGCCTTTCTCGGCGAGCCGTCACGCGAAGACTTCATGCCCTACGTCGCGGACTTCTACCTCCAACTCGAAAACGTCCAGTGGTCCGTCATCTCGGGCGTGGTCAACGACACGTTCGTGGTGTCGGTCCGCAACCTTGGCTACTCCCGTAACGCCGGCGACTTCGTGCGGCGCTGGTTCAGTGATATCGGAAGCGCAGGCGGCCATCGCACCATGGCGAAGGCGGTGGTGCCGCTCGAAGCGTTTCAACGCAAGTTCGGCACCTATGAAGGCAGCCGCATCAATCAGCGGATGCTGGAATTGGTACTGGCCTTCCTCCACGAATACGACAAGAACGGCCACGCCAAAGACGGCCACGCCAAAGACGCGAAGGACGCCAAGGAATCCAAAGAGCCGGTTACGAAGTAGCCAGTGCCTGCCGGAGATCGGCGATCAAATCCTCCGGATCCTCCAAACCAATCGACAACCGCATCATCCCGCGGGTCACGCCCGCGCGTTGCAATTCCTCGTCGGCGAGGCCGTACTGAGACGTGAGAATTGGCAGGCTGCACAAACTCTCGACCCCGCCGAGGCTTGCCGCACGCTGGATGACGGAGAGGCGATCGAAGGCACGGTAAGCGGCTGCCTGTCCACCTTTGAGATCCACGCAAACCATTCCGCCGAAGCCCGACATCTGGCGCGCCGCGATGGCGTGATCCGGGTGTGAGGCGAGACCCGGGTAGTACACGCGTTCAACCTTGTCGTGCCCATCGAGAAACCGCGCCACCGCGATCGCATTGTCGTTGTGCCGCGCAATGCGAAGCGGCAGCGTCTTCAACCCGCGATTGAGAGCATACGCGGGTTGCGGATCCATCACGCCGCCCAGCAGGCGCCGAGTTTTTGCGATCCGCGCCAGCAGCGCCTGGCTGCCCGACAACACCCCGCCGGTCACGTCGGAGTGACCATTCAGGTACTTCGTTGCACTCTGCATCGACAGGTCGATGCCCAAGGCCAGCGGCTGCTGATTGATTGGACTGGCGAAGGTATTGTCGATGCCCGACAGGACTCCTGCCGCACGACACGCCTGGGCGACCGCTCGAATATCGACGCACCGAAGCGTGGGGTTGATCGGTGACTCGAACCACACCAGCTTGGTCTTAGGGCCGATGACGCTCGCCGGGGTGGCGAGCTGCTCGAGCGACACGAAACGCCGCGTGACGCCAAAGTGAGTCATCAGGTGCTCGATCAGATGAAAGGTCCCGCCATAAATCGCCGAAGCGCACACGACCTCGTCACCGGCCTTGAGCAGCGAGAACATGGCGGTGGAGGTTGCCGCCATTCCTGAGCTGAAGACCAATGAGGCCTCGGCGCCATCAATCGCCGCCATCTTCTGTTCCACCGCGACAATCGTGGGATTCTCGTAGCGGGAGTAGAGATATGCGGACAGGCTGCCGTCCTGATATCGTTCGACGTCGCGCGCCGAGGCGAAGACGAACGTGGCAGTCTCATAGATCGGCGTCGTCAGCGCTGTCGAACCACCCGACGCCTTCCGTTCGCCGCGATGAATGAGGTCTGTATGGGTGCCCATGCGCTCAGCATAAGTGAACTTCAAGGTTCCAAGGTTCCAGAGTTCCGAGGTTCGAACCACTAACCCTGAACCTTGGAACTTTGGAACCCTGGAACTTTGGAGCCTTAGACGCTCTCTTCAGGTGCCGTCGCGCGCAAGTGTTCCCCCGACGCCGCCACGACCGGCTCGATGAAATCGCGGTAGGCGTCCTCGTAGCCCCGCTCCATCAGTTCCGACAGCGGATGGTGCCGATCGGAGCGGTCGTCGTAAGCGCCGTTCAAATCAAATGCGCCCACCGGATTGTAGGAAGGTCGAATCGCATAGACGGCTCGGAAGCGGTGCTGCACGTGATGTAAGGCATCGCGTACGACGGCCGCATCCATCGCGCCCGTGTGATCGCTGATGCGCCCCAGCGGATCGAGACGCGGACGGGATAGCTCGTGCGGGCCTGGAGGCTGGGGCGACCCTGATACGAGGATCAGCTGTTCGGCGCCGGCGGCCGCCGCTTCTTCGAGCAGTCTCGCCAGGCTTGCCGGTCGATCGATCAGGCGGTGCACTTCGCCACGCCAGAACGAGTCGGCGGCAAATCGCACCAGCGTCGGCTCGGTCAACCCCGGAACGCTGACCGATGCCCGCATGACGTCGACCAGATGATCTCGCGCCAGGCCGTTGAGGTCGAAGGCTTCGGCCCGGCGCGCGCCGACCGAGCCCGGTGGCGGGAACAGCGCTCGGCGATACGGCTCCCGGAGCAGTCCGAAGACCAGGTCACGTCGAGCATCGAGATCGTGGACAGCCAGCAGCAACTCGCTGAAACCGGGCTGGCCAAGATTTTCGGCGAGCAACTCGATAAATCGCCGGCTCAGGTCTTCGGCATCCGGTACCCTCAGCGGCGCGCCTCCTCGCAGCAGGTCCCAGAGGCCGTGAATAAAGTGCTGGGCCGCCGCCGAGCCGTCAAGAGGCGTGCCCACCATCGCCCAGACAAGCGGACCGCGCGAGCGCCGCTTCAAGGGCGCGCGTCGCCAGGCCATGAGGCTCCCGAGAGCAATGGCCAGCACGCCCACAATCACGATGAGTGCGATGAGTCTGGGCAGCCAGGTCGGCAGGGCCGCGGGGGCAAACGCCCCCGCGAGAAGATCGAGATAGCGCTGCATGACGCTCGCACCTCGGTCGAGTCCCGCCATGCCGAAGAAGAGGCCGAGTGGATAGGCAACCAGGGCCAGGGCGAGAAAGACCAGCGGACTGGCGAGAACGCCACCCAGTGCGGCCAGCAGCCCGATGAGCCATCTGACCGTCCACCGCCAACGGTACAGGTGCGCAACTCCGCGAGTTCGCCACAGACCGTTCGGCTCCCACAGACGGCTCGCCCCATCGACCGCAACAAACGTGGCCGCGACGGCGCCAATGCCGCGGCCCGCCACCACATCGACTTTGACGCCGGCTTCGGCAAGAGCGCGCAAGACACCGGCGTGATAGGCGCCATCCGCACCCGTACCGCTCAAAACGAGGG
Source organism: uncultured Acidobacteriota bacterium (assembly GCA_963802675.1). GTDB lineage: Bacteria > Acidobacteriota > Vicinamibacteria > Vicinamibacterales > UBA2999 > JACCSI01. Next base: position 633,213 of record CAWDJL010000005.1, on the reverse strand, counting down.
CGGTGCGGCGTTCAGGTGAGTAGTGCTCGCTCACGACCTCTCGGGGGACACGCTTGGGTGACGAGCGGCGTGCGGGGCACGCGACACGTCTCGGCTATTCGTGAATGGTGACCAGCTTGAGGATCTCGAATCGGCGCGTGCCGAGGGGCGTTGTGACCACGACATCATCGCCCTCTTCCTTGTTGAGAATGGCCTTGCCGATGGGCGACGAGGTCGAAATCAGGCCCTTTTCCGCGTCCGCGTCCTCGGGCATCACGAGTTGGTAGACAATTTCCTGATTCTGCTCGCGCAGCGTCACGGTCGACCCGAAACCCGCCCTGTCCTTCGGAATCCGGTCCATATTCATCAAGGCGATCTCGTTCATCCGCCGTTTGAGCATGGCGAGGCGCGCCTGGACGTAGGTCTGACGCTCCTTCGCCGCTTGGTATTCGGCGTTCTCGCGCAGATCGCCCAACTCGCGGGCGCGCTGAATCTCCTTGGGCAGCTCGGTCTTGAGCTCACGTTCCAGGGCTGCCACTTCCTCCTCGAACCGCTTGAGCAGTCTTTCCTTCATCGTCCCAAACAGTAAAGTGTACCACAGCCATCAATGCCGCCTCTCGGCTCGGCCGTGCCATGCTGTAAGTCGTGTCCGCGATAACCAGTCGACGCAACCCGCTTGTTGCCCGCTTTCGCGAAGTGGCCCGCAACGACGCCTCCGTCGCGGTGATCGACGGCTGGCACCTGCTTCACGAAGCGGCGGCGACTGGAATCGGGATTGAGCTCATCGCTGTCGCTGAGCAACCGGATCGCGAGCCGGACGCCGAGCTTCTTACCCGGCTCGAGCGGTCTGGCGTGAACGTTGTCAACGTCTCGGCCAACGTGATGAACGCACTCTCGCCCGTGAAGACGCCAACGGGCATCGTCAGTCTCGTACGCCGCCGTCCCTGGAATATCGAGGGCGCTACCTCGGGTGAGCAGCCGCTCGTTCTCGCGGCGGTCGACATACAGGATCCAGGCAATATCGGCGCGATGATTCGATCCGCGGAAGCCGGTGGTGCCACCGGCGCCATCTGTGCCGGAATGACGGCTGATCCCTGGAGTTGGAAAGCATTGCGGGCGGCGATGGGGAGCACGTTTCGGTTGCCTCTCCACTATGATCGCGACGCCGCCCATGTTTGTCAGGCTCTTCGTGAGCGCGGCCTCCGTGTGGTGGCAACGATGATCCGGGGTGCGAGACCGATGCAGGAGGTCGACCTGCGCGGACCAACGGCGCTGTTCCTTGGCGGAGAAGGAGTCGGCCTCGATCCTCAGATCTTGCGCGCTGCCGATTCTCGCATCACTATTCCCATGCAGCCTCCGGTCGAGTCGCTGAACGTCGCCGTGGCCGCCGGCGTGTTGGTCTACGAAGCCCGTCGCCAACGCACGGCGTCTTGAGTTGTTACGCACGTGGCCACCCTCTTCGACGAGCCGTCGCTTCCTCCGGATCCCCGCACCGTACCACTGGCGGAGCGAATGCGCCCTCGTTCGCTCGACGAAGTCGAAGGACAGGACGAGCTCATCGGGCCAGGGCGCCCGTTGCGCGAAGCCATCGAGCGCGACCTGCTGCAGTCGATCATCTTCTGGGGGCCGCCAGGGACGGGCAAGACAACGCTGGCGAGGCTCATCGCGGATCTGACCGATGCCGACTTCCTCGCCTTCAGTGCCGTTCTTTCGGGCATCAAAGAGGTCAAGGACGTCATGGCGGCTGCTCAGGAGCGCCGCCGGCGCCTGCGCCGCCGCACGATCGTCTTCATCGACGAAATCCACCGCTTCAACAAGGCCCAGCAGGACGCATTTCTGCCGCGCGTCGAGGCCGGCGACATCATCCTGATCGGAGCGACGACAGAGAATCCTTCGTTCGAGGTCAACGCCGCGTTGCTCTCGCGTTCGAAGGTGTTCGTGCTCGAGCCGCTGGATAGCGATGCGGTGGTGAGGATTCTTCGGCGAGCCCTGGCCGACGACCGTGGTCTCGCGCGCGAATCGCCCGAGGTGCCTGATGAAGCCTTAGAGGCGATGGCACGCTATGCCAATGGCGACGCACGCGTCGCCTTGAACCTGCTGCAACTGGCGGTGGCGGCAGCCCCACAACCCGCAGGCCGCCCTCGGATCGATCTGCCGCTGCTCGAGCGTACCATCCAAAGGAAAGCGCTGCTCTACGACAAGGGCGGTGAGGAGCACTTCAACATCATTTCAGCGCTGCACAAGTCGATGCGTAACTCGGACCCTGATGCGGCGGTGTATTGGCTCGCGCGCATGCTCGAGGCAGGAGAGGATCCGCTCTATGTCGCTCGAAGGCTGGTGCGTTTTGCTTCGGAAGACGTCGGCAACGCCGATCCTCAAGCGTTGAGCGTGGCCGTGGCGGCGAAAGACGCCGTCCACTTCATCGGTATGCCCGAGGGCAATACCGCCCTGGCGCAGGCTGCGATCTACCTTGCAACGGCGCCGAAGAGCAATGCCGTGCTTCTCGCTTACGGCGCCGCGGCGCACGCCGCGCAGAATGATGTGGCCCAGCCGGTGCCGCTCCATTTGCGGAATGCGCCCACCAGGCTCATGAAACAACTCGACTACGGCAAAGGGTACCGCTATGCGCATGAGGAGGCTGATGCGGTTGCCGACATGGAGTGCCTGCCGGACAATCTGCAGGGGCGTCAGTTTTATACGCCAACCGAACGGGGATTCGAGAAAGAGATCAAACGACGGCTCGACGGATGGAGGGCGATCAAGGAGAAGAAGAAGAAAGAATGATGACGTCAGTTTCCAGTTGTCAGTTACCAGTTCAAAGGGCAACCAGCTGACTCGACATGGCTCGGCGTTTCTTTGAACTGGCAACTGGCAACTGAAAACTGACACCATCACTACTACATCCTCTACATCCCGGCGGCGTGAACCGTCCGTCCACAGCCAGCCACCCTCCATCGGCATAGAGAATCGTCCCGGTCACGTAGCTCGCCGCATCAGAAATCAGGAAGAGCGTCGGGCCCACCATCTCGTCGGCTCGAGCCCAGCGCTTGAAGATGTTCTTGTTGGCGTAGGCCTGGTACCAGTCCGGCTGCGCCTTGATGGGTGCGGTCAGCGGAGTGTCGATCACCCCCGGTGCCAGCGCATTCACGCGGACGCCTGCGACCCCAAACTCGCATGCCGCCCCTCGAACCAACTGCACGATCCCCGCCTTCGTCATCGAATAGATCGCCTGACCAGGCTCGACCACCAGCGAGCGAATCGACGAGAGCACCACGATGCTGCCGAAGCCCTGCGACATCATGACGCGGCCGGCCGCACGCATCACGTTGAAGGATCCCTTGAGGTTCAGGCGGACGACTCGATCGAACTCCTCGTCCGCATAGTCGAGCAGCTTCTTGCGCACGTTGATGCTCGGCGTACAGACCAGCCCATCGAGTCGGCTTCGCTCCTCTGCGATGCGCTGCAGCGCCGCGTTCGTGTTCTGGGCATCGACGATGTCGAGCACGGTCGCATTCGCCTGCCCTCCGGCGGTTCGGATCTGCAGAGCGGTAGCATGCGCCGCCTCCGCGTTCACGTCGAGACATTCGACACGAGCGCCCTGGCGTGCGGCACCCAATGCGACCGCCTCCCCGATGCCCGACCCTGCACCGATGACCACGACAACCTTCCCATCCAATCGAAACAGATCAGGCATGCGACAGGGATCTCCTGACGGTCATCACCACCGCAAACACCACCGCGGCGGCGACGATTCCGGACAGCGACGGGTCGAGCCATGATGGCCGACCCGGAAGGCCGAAACCGACAATCAGCAGCGTGGCGATACCGGCGATGACCGCGCCCAGAGCCTCAGGGGCGGCCACCCGCGGCGAAAGCAACGCGGCCAGCACGGGCACGAAAAACGTCACGCCCAGCAGCGCGTAGAAGATCAGGAGCGCTTGCGTGACCGTTTCGAGATAGATCGACAGCAGCACGCCGGCCGTGCCCGCAATGACGGCCGACACACGGGCGACGAGAAGGAGCTGACGGTCGTCCGCGTTCGGGTTGATGTGTCGCTGGTAGAGGTCCTTCGACAATGTCGTCGATACCATGAATAGCACTGCGTCGCAGGTATCGACTTCCGTAGAAAACACTGCGGCCAGCGCCAGCGCGCCCAGCCACGCCGGCAGCTGCTCGAGGAGCACCGTGGGCAGCACAAGGTTGGCATTGGTGATGCCGGGAGACGTCTCGCGACCGATCATTCCGAACAACGTGGGCACGAACGCAAACAGCAGCAACGCGATGGCGTTCAACGCGACGCCGGTTGTCAACGCGCGCGCGCTGGATGCGCCAAACGACTTCTGAATCAGCCCCGGTGAAATGACGAACGCCGGAAACGTGAGGAACACCAGCGTCCATCCCGACCCCGGCCCGGCGGAGTACATGAAGTCTCCAAACGTCGCGGGCATCGGCGGGTCTGTCAGCCGCTCGATGCCGCCCACCGACCCAAGCGCGACCGGCAACGCGATCAGAAAGCCCACCAGCATGATCACGAGCTGCACGCTGTTGACCCACGCCGTGCCCAGTAACCCCCCGGCCGTGAAATAGATCGTCATGATCGCCGCCCCGATGAGCGAGCCCATCCACGGCGGAATACCCAGCACCACGTTGAGAATCGCGGCTCCCGCCATAATCTGGCCGGCCAGGATCGCGAGCGAGCCGACGCAGGTCACAAGGGATGTGACACCGCGCACCACGGGGCCGTAGCGAGACTCGATGAAGTCACCCGTCGTGTAGAAACCATGTGTCTTCGCGAGCCGCCACAGGGCGGGCCCGACCCAGAACGCGAGGACGAACGATCCCAAACCCGCCGCACCCACCCACCACCAGGCGCTGATACCGTCGCGATACGCGAGTCCGGCGACACCAACCGTGGAGCCGGCGCCGATGTTGGCGGCCAGCATTGTCGCCAGTACGAGGCCGGGCCCCAACGAACGACCAGCGACAAAGAAGTCGCTGCTGTGACGGACGAGGCGCGCCGTCCAGAGCCCGAACGCCACAATCCCGACCGAGTAGGCAATCAGTAGAACGAGGTGGAGGTTCACGACACTGCCTCGAGCTCGACGCGATAAATCGCGCGGCCCGACAGGTCGTGCAGGCTGGCCGTCATTGTCTTGGTCCTGGCATCGATCCGCAGCGAACCAAAGAACTGCAGACCGGCACTCGGCGGGCGATTCGGCGCCAGGTCGGCCGGCACACCCACAAACTTGACCTCGGGTCCAAACGTCGCATCGATGGCGTTCGGCCGGAATGTCCCGGCGTGCAGTGGACCAGCGACGAACTCCCAGAATGGATCGAACTCGGTGAAGCGCGCCCCTTCCGGGCCGTAGCGGTGCGCCGCGCAGTAGTGCACATCACCGGTGACCCAAACGACATTGCGAATCCGCCGGTCCTTGATGAACTTCAGAATCTCGGCAAACTCGATCTCACGGCCACGCGGTGGACCCTCGTCAGCGTTGGCGACGGCCTCGAACGCCGCGTCGCCATCGCGAACGACCAGGCCGATCGGCATATCGTTGGCAATCACTTTCCACACGGCGCGGCTGGCCGCCAACTGTGAGGTCAGCCACTGTACCTGAGCCGCGCCCATGATCCGACTCTCGTCAGTCAGCGTTGCCTGACGATTGGCCGTGTTCGGTCCGCGATAGCTGCGAAGGTCGAGCGCAAACACATCGAGCAACGGTCCTGACGACACTGTCCGGAAAATGCGCTCCGGATCCTCGGCGGTGAGTGGCAGCGGGTTGTATTCGATGAAGGCCTGTCGCGCGCGAGCGGCCAGGAGCGCCGCGCTCTTGACGCGATATCGAGAATCGCTCGACAGATCGCGGGTCGGGTACCAATTGTCGCGAACCTCGTGATCGTCCCAGAGCACGGCCTGCGCAGTCGCTCCGTTGAACCGGCGCATGTGCTCGTCCATCAGGTTGTATTGGTAGTTCCCTCGATAATCCTCGAGACTCTCGGCAACCGTCGATTTTGCCGGCGTCACGAGATTGCGCCAGATGGCTCCATCGTCCAACTTGACTTCGGGAGCGAGCGGTCCGTCAGCGTAAATCGTGTCGCCGCAGTGGACGAACAGGTCGGGGCGGGCTTCGAGCATCGTCGCGTAGAGGCGCAGGCCGCCAAACTCAGGGTTGATCCCCCACCCTTGCCCGACGGTATCGGCCGACCAGGCCAGCGTCACGTCGCGGGTGCCGTCCCAATGTGCGGTACTGAAGCTTCCGGTGACCGGCTCGCTGACGGACTTGAGATCGCTGAGATCCAGAAACCTGACGCGGTAGAAGATGCGCTCGCCCGCGGGGAGATCTGTGAGCACGACACGTGCCGTGAAATCAGCGCTTTCGAGTGCCGCCGGCCCTGGCACCAGGCGCGCATCTTCGAAGCGCTCGGTCGTGGCGTACTCGACCGCCATACGAGCCGGCCGATCCGTTCGACCCCAGATAACCATGCGCCCGCGGCCGGCGTCTCCGGCAGCCACCCCTTGAGGGAGCGCCGGACGAGAACCGGGCGCCGCGATGATCGCCGGTGCTTGTCGAGCCGATGCGCGGCGTGGCGAAACGATCGCCAGCCCTCCGGCTAGCGAACGAGCGAGGAACACGCGTCGCTTCACGGACCGGTGATGCCGTTCACTTGAGTCGCGCGGGAACGGTACCCAGTTCGCGCGCGGAAGGGATGCCGTTCGAGCTCTGGGCCTGGGTGGCGGCACGCACAATCGCTTCGGCCATCGCCTCGGCGGCCAACGCACCAACAATGGTCACGCTGACATCGCCCGTCCAGCGACCCGTCGCCAGCGCGAACACCGTGTCCCCATCGCCGGTGGTGTGCGACGGGACGATCGCGCGCGCCAAGCCGTCGTCGGCCATCAGCGCAATCCGAGTGACGTCGGCCTTCGAGAACCGCGCGTTGGTTGCGACCACGCCGATCGTGGTGGCCTCACCCGGGCGCGGTGCCGAAGCCGAGCGCATGAGCGCGCCCGTGCGGAGGAGCTTCCGAACGTCGGCGAGCGCCTTTCCGTCCTCGGTGCGCATCCCGGCAACGGTCTGGCCCGACGATGGATCGATGATGTCGCCGACAGCGTTGACGGCAACCACTGCACCGACGACCAAGCCATCGGGGAGCGCGATTGCGGCCGATCCAATGCCTGCCTTCATGGATCGCCCCATCACCATCTTGCCAATAGTCGCGCCGGCACCGGCGCCGACGTTGCCTTCGCCCACGGGACCGGTTGCGGCCGCCTCAGCCGCTTGGTATCCACACTCCGCGTTCGGCCGAATCTTCGGGTCGCCGCCGAAACTCAGGTCGATCAGGCTGGCGGCGGGCACGATCGGCACGACGCCGGTGCGCACTTTGTAGCCGATATTGCGCTCTTCGAGGTAGCGCATGACGCCGTTTGCAGACTCGAGCCCGAACGCACTGCCTCCGGACAACACGATCCCGTTCACTCGGTCGACCATGTTCAGCGGATTCAGGAGATCCGTTTCAAGGGTGGCTGGCGCACCGCCACGTTGTGACACGCCGCCCACAGCCCCCTCGCCTTCGACCAGCACCACGGTGCAACCCGTCGGACGTCCCGTCATGGTGTAGTGTCCGACCTTCAATCCGTGAACGGCGGTCAGGCCCGACCCACCCGTCGGCGCGAGCGCCTGCTGCGCGTTAGGAGCACGTTCTTGCGTCGACAGGTCGGCATCTCCCCTCGGAAATGCCAGTGCCAGAACCGCTGCCATCCCGAGCGCGTCTACTAAGTGCTTCATGACTGGGTCTCTCATCTGCCAGGACTTGAGCGCGGGCCCGCTGGTCGCTGCCACAAGTCTTACATCGAACCGGTCAAATCGAGAATCGTCAAGGCGAGCACCTTGGTCGCGTTGATCAGATCCTCGATTGCGCACCATTCGTCGGGCTGATGTGCGACGTCGAGGACGCCGGGCCCGTACGCCACGCAATGTGTGATCCCACCAAGGCGATCGAAGTGCTTGTGATCGTAGGTTCCAGGACTCGCCACCTGCTGGGCCGCGCGACCCAGGACGGTCTGGATATGTCGCTCGAGGGCACTTACGAGCGGCGAGCCTTCCGGCGTTCGCACCGGGGGGACGATCATCAGGTCCCGGAGTGCGTAGTCGACCTCAGGGTGTTCGGCCTTCACCGACGCCAGCAGCGCCTGGGCCTCGGCCTTGACCGCAGCGAAATCCTCTTCGAGGAGGAAACGCCGATCGAAGACCGCTGTGCAGCGATCGGCCACGCACGGGGTCTGAATGCCACCAGTGGGCTGACCGCCAAAAATCCCATTGATGTTGAGCGTCGCGTGCCTGGCCTCTGGCGGGACGACGGGCACCGAAGTGGTTCGGGTGGCAAGGGCTGGCAACCACTCGCGTCGCACGCGCTCGAGGATGAGGCCCATGTGATCGATCGCGCTGACGCCGAGGAACGGCATGCTCCCGTGGCCGATTCGCCCACGAGTTTCGACCTCGAACCAATAGACCCCGCGGTGGCCGATGCAGATGCGATCGACGTTGAGCGGCTCTGGAATGATGACGTGATCGATCCGCGCGGAGCTGAGTCGCCCTTGTCTGGCCAGATAGGCAACGCCCGCAAAGCCACCGCTCTCCTCGTCGGGGGTCGCACTGATCTCGATCGAGCCAGACAGCGTCACGCCGGCGCGCCGGATGGCCTCAACGGCGTACAACGCGGCCGCGATGCCCGACTTCATGTCGCAGGCGCCGCGGCCATGAATACGACCATTGCGCACGGTGGCGGCAAAGGGGTCGAACGTCCAACCGGCACCGGGCGGAACCACGTCGTAATGGCCGTTGAGGTGAACCAGCGGATGGTCGGCACCGCCGCGTCGAAACCCGATCACGTTGACGCGCGGCAACTGCCGCGTGTGCTCCGGCCGGCCGATGGCCGGAATGTAATCAACGACAAAGCCGCCCGCCGTCAGGCGATTGCCGATCAGACGGGCGCACCTTTGGTACTCTTCGCCGGGAGGATTGACGGTCGGCACGCGGATGAGCGCGGCAGCGAAATCAACGATCTCGTCGCGGTTCGCTTCAACCTCGGCCAACACCCGATCACCGGTATGCGTCATTGTTTGGGTCTCGGCTGACGGGTCGGCTAGGAGGTTGCCTGGCGTTCCTCATCTCAGATGCGCTCGAAGTTCTTCTCCACTTCCCGACGAGTAATCCTCAACATGACTGGACGGCCGTGTGGACACACCGTGGAGTACGACGTGGCGTGAAGCTCGTCGAGAATGTGCCGAATCTTCTCTTCGGTCAACGGATCGTTGGCTTTCACAGCCGCGTGACACGCCGTCGTGGCTGCGATCCTCTTCAATGCCTGCGCGCAGATCCAGGCCCTGATCGAGCCCTTCGAGGTCTTGCGCGAGGGCTCGAAGCACGGTCGCACACTCATCGCGCGGCAGAATCGCCGGAACCGCCGTCACCTTGAGGGTTGTCTCGCCGCCAAACTCCTCAATCTCGAACCCAAACGTCGACAACTCAGTCGCTCGCGACAGCAGCGCGGCCCTTTCTGCCGGCGCGAGGTCGAGCAGCAGGGGCACCAGCATTCGCTGGCTCTCGAGGGCGCTCGCCGTCAGCCGCTCCATGATCCGCTCGAAAAGCACCCGCTCATGCGCGACGTGCTGATCGATGATGCAGATGCCCTCGTCGTCGATGGCGATGATGAAGGTGTTACGAAATTGTCCGAGTGGGATGAGGGGACGGTAGACAGGTGCGCCAGGTGCGACGGGTGCGTCAGGTGCGACAGGTTCCGTGCGGTGCGCAGGTCCGCCAAATGCACCCGGGAACCGCACCGCACCTGGCGCACCCCACGCACCTCTCGCACCCCACGCACCCGGGACCATCCCTGGTATCGAAGGCGTCACGAGTTGGCCTGGCGTCAGATCGGACGGCCGTAGTTGCAGTTCGGGGACGCCGCCCCTCATCAGCGCGTCACCGACCGCTCGCTTCACGACTTCGTGCACGAGCGACTGCTCGCGAAATCGGACCTCGCCCTTTGTGGGATGCACGTTGACGTCAAGCCGGTCCGGCGGAATTTCGAGGAAGAGGTGGACCTCCGGGCTTCGTTCACGATTCGACGCGACACTATAGGCGTCGAGAATCGCGTGCGCGATCGTCCGGTCCCGGACAATTCGTCGGTTGATAAACACGTTCTGCGGGCCGCGTGTCGGTCCGGTCTCGGCGAGGGCGGCAACGAAGCCTCGGACGGCAATGCCGCCACTTGCGCGATTGACCGGCAGCAGGTCCGGCCGCTCGCCGTACACCTGATATAGGCGGTCCTCGAGCTGGGCGACCGGCGGACACTGCAGCGAACGCCGTCCGGCGCTGGTCAGTGTGAAACCCACCTCCGGATAACACAACGCGAGTTGCGTCACCATCTTCGAAATTTGTGCGGATTCAGCGGCGTCCGATTTGAGAAACTTCCGTCGGGCCGGCAAGTTGTAAAAGAGATCCGCTACCTCGATCGACGTCCCCTCGGGACCGCCGGCTTCAACGACCGACTCGATGGCGCCACCGTTCACGCGGATCTCGGTCCCGCTCGCGTCGCCACGCTGCCGTGTCCGGAGATGGAAGTGCGACACCGACGCGATGCTGGGAAGTGCCTCGCCGCGGAATCCGAGCGTGAGGATAGCTCCGAGATCGTCAGCGCGACGAATCTTGCTGGTCGCGTGCCGCTCCAGACACAGTCGCGCATCATCTGGATCCATGCCGTGGCCGTCGTCTTCAACGCGGATTACTTTCTTGCCACCGTACTCGACGGTGATCGTGACCCGCGAGGCGCCCGCGTCGATGGCGTTTTCGACCAGCTCCTTGATGACCGAGGCCGGGCGCTCGATCACCTCGCCGGCGGCAATCTGATTGGCGAGCTCCTCTGGCAGACGCCTGATGCGACCCATCGATTTACAGCCTACAACCAGCCCCGACGCCGGAACAGGTAGTAGATCACGGCGGTCAAGACCGTCATTCCACCGGTGATCCACCAGAACTGTGCCGTTTCCCCGCCAGGAAACGCGGGCAGCGGGACATTCATTCCGAAGAGGCCCGTAATGACGGTGAGTGGGCCAAAGATGACCGCGATGCCGGCCAACACTTTCGAAACCAGCGCCAACTGATTTGAAACCGCGGCCAAATGCACATCAAGAATCCCGGTCACCCGGTCGTGAAAGAGGAAGGCATCGTCCGAGAGTCGGACCAGCTGATCGTAAACGTCGCGGAACCGGTAGGAGTGTTCTTGATTGATGAGGTCGAATTCGCGTCGTGCAAGTCTGGCGACGACGTCTCGTTGCGGAATGACCACGCGCCGCATCGACGCAATGTCGCGTTTGACCGCCAGGATCTCACTGGCGACGTTCGCGCGGTTAGCGGTCAACACGCGATCTTCGATTTCGTCGAGCCAGCTTTCGAGCTCGTCGACCTCGGGCAGGTAGTGGCCCACCATTCGGTCGACGATCCGGTGCATCAAGGCCACGGACCCTTCTCGCAGCGCGATATCTGTGCGGCCACACAGTTCGGCGACCTCAGCGACGCTGCGGCGCCCGCCATCGTGCACCGTGACGAGGAAGTTACGCCCGAGAAAAAAGTCGACGTCCGCGGTCTCGAACGCGTGTTCCTCCTGCTTGAAGTCGATGCCGTGAAGTACCACGTAGAGGTAGTGACCGTACGGCTCGACCTTCGGGTACTGGGTCGCTTCCAGCGCGTGCTCCAGCGAGAGCGGATGAAAGTCGAACACTCGCTGCAGCTCGTCGGCATCGGCCGGTCCCGGCCTGCTGACATCTGCCCACACGATCGCCGTGCTGTCAGGGGCGAGCCATCCTGGCTCGATGGCGTCCACCGTGGCGGAACGGCCGTCGCGGTGGACGTAGTAGGTGATCATGCGCCTGGGTTCAGTCGCCGACCTTGACGGACATGGCCGCCTGCGCCGCGGCCAGCCGCGCGACAGGGATACGGTAGGGTGACGCGCTCACATAATCGAGTTTGACGGACTCGAAGAAGTGCACCGATGCTGGATCGCCACCGTGCTCGCCACAGATGCCCACCTTCAGGTCGGGCCGAGCCTTGCGGCCCCGCTCCACACCCATCCTGACCAGGCCACCGACGCCCTGTATGTCGATGGTCGCGAACGGATCCTTTTCCAGGATCTTCTTGTCCTGATAGACGCGGAGGAACTTTCCCACATCGTCCCGGGAGAAGCCGAAGGCCATCTGGGTGAGGTCATTGGTGCCAAAGGAAAAGAACTGCGCTTCAGCGGCAATCTCGTCGGCAGTCAGCGCGCCTCTTGGGACCTCGATCATGGTGCCGACCAGGTACTTGATCCTGATGCCCTGCTCGCGCATCACCTCCTGCGCGACCCGGTCGACGATCTCCTTTTGATCCCGAAGCTCTTTCACAAGTCCCACGAGCGGAATCATGATCTCGGGAACGACCTTCAGCCCTTCCTTTTTCAACTGGCAGGCGGCCTCGATAATCGCCCGCGTCTGCATTTCGGTGATTTCGGGATACGTAATGCCCAGCCGGACCCCGCGATGACCGAGCATCGGGTTGAACTCGTGCAGTTGTTCGACGCGCGCGAGCAGCTTCTTCTTTTCCGAGATGGTGGCCGCCGACCCGTTGGTCGCTTCCAGCTTGGCGATCTCGACCATGAGTTCCTCCCGCTTCGGGAGAAACTCGTGCAGCGGCGGATCGATGGTTCGAATCGTGACCGCTTCGCCGTGCATGGCCTTGAACACGCCATAGAAATCCCCGCGCTGCAGCGGGAGCAGCTCGCTCAGCGCGGCGCGGCGGTCGGCCTCGTTGTCAGCCAGGATCATGCGCTGAACGATGGGGATGCGACCCTCACCAAAGAACATGTGTTCGGTGCGGCAGAGGCCAATGCCGCGGGCGCCGAACGCGTACGCGAGCTCCGCCTGGTCGGGCAGGTCTGCATTGGCCCTGATGCCGAGACGACGAAACTTGTCCGCCCACTGAAGTAACCGATTGAATCGTTCGTAGATCGGCGAGTCCGTGGGCTTGATGCGACCGGCCAGCACTTGCAGGATCTCGCTCGGCTGCGAAGCCACTTTCGCGACCTTCACCTCGCCGGTCAGCCCATCGAAGGATAGAAAGTCACCCTCCTTGACGACTTGATCCTTGATGCGGAGGGTGCGCGCACGCTCGTCGATCACCAGCTCGCCTGCCCCCACGACCGAAGGCTTCCCCATCTGGCGGCCCACCACGGCGGCGTGCGACGTCATGCCGCCGGTGGCCGTCAGGACGCCCTGCGACACCCACATTCCGTGAATGTCGTCCGGCACCGTTTCGCGCCGCACGAGGATGACCGGCTCGCCGCGGTCCGCCCACTTCACCGCTTCGTCGGCCGTAAACACCACGCGACCCGACGCGGCCCCAGGGGATGCCGGCAACCCTTTGGTGATCGTTGGCAGCTTCGCCCACTCCTTCGGATCGAAGCCGGGCGCGAGCAACTGCGAGAGCGATTCCGGATCGACCAGCAGAATGGCGTCTCTCGGTGTAATCAGCTTCTCCTTCACTAAGTCGGTGGCGATCACGACCGCGGCGTATCCTGTGCGCTTGCCGCTGCGAGTCTGAAGCATGAACAGGCGTTCATCCTGGATGGTGAACTCGAAATCCTGGACGTCCCGGTAGTTCTTTTCGAGGCGGGTCGTGATGTCGCGCAGCTGTTTGTAGGCTTTCGGCATCACCTTTTCCAGCTCGCGGATCGGCTGGGGGGTGCGAATGCCGGCGACGACATCCTCACCCTGCGCGTTAATCAGGAACTCGCCGTAAAACTCCTTGGCGCCGGTCGCAGGATTGCGGGTGAACCCGACGCCGGTCCCCGATCGGTCGCCGGTGTTACCGAACACCATCATCTGGACGTTCACCGCCGTGCCGATCGAGTCGGGAATGTCATAAATGCGTCGATACTCACTGGCACGTGGGTTGTTCCACGAACGAAACACCGCGTTGCGGGCGCCGCGCAACTGCTCGGCGGGCGCTTGCGGGAAGTCCTTTTTCGCGTGCTTGCGCACCACTTGCTTGTAGCGTGCCACCACCTCGCGCAAGGCCGCCTCATCGAGATCGGTATCGAGCGCCGCGCCCCGTTGCTTCTTGACCGCGTCGAACTCGTGCTCGAACGCGTGCTTGGGAATCTCCAACACCACGCTGCCATACATCTGGATGAAACGGCGGTAGCTATCGAATGCGAATCGACCGTTCGACGTGCGCTTTTTCAAACCCTCGACGGTGGTGTCGTTCAACCCCAGGTTCAGAATGGTGTCCATCATGCCGGGCATCGAGAACTTCGCGCCCGAACGCACCGAAACCAGCAGCGGGTTCGTGGTGGAGCCGAGTGTCGCACCGGCCGCTTTCTCCAGTGTCTTCACGTTCTCTTCGATCTCGCTCTCGATGGCCGGTGTCAGCTTCCCGCCCAGCTGGTAGTACAGGTTGCAGGCGTCAGTCGATATCGTCAGGCCCGGCGGCACTGGCAGGCCTGCCCTGGTCATCTCGGCCAGCCCTGCGCCCTTGCCACCCAAGGTGTCCTTCATGGTGCGGTCGCCATCCGCTTTGCCGTTGCCGAAGAAATACACGTATTTCACTGGTTTCTTTGGCCTCGACTTCCGCCGGCTCGATGCCCGTGTCGATGAAGACTTGCGCGTCTTGACTACTCGTTTTGCCATGTCTATTTGGATTCTTCCGGAACGATCTCCGAAACATCAGCGAGTTGAAGGATGAGGGTCTCCAGGCGTTTCATCAGGCGAAGCCGCGCCTCACGAAGCCGCTTATCTTCGGCCATCACCAGCACATCGTCAAAGAACTTCGCCACCGCCGGCGCCAGCGTGGCGGCCTCGCCAAAGGCCTGGCGAAAGCCCTGGCCGGACGCGACGGCATTTTCGATGGCGGGCGCACGCTGATCGATCTCGGTGAGAAGCGCCGTCTCCGCGGGATGCGTCAGGAGCGCTCGATCGAGGCTCTCACCGCCGGCGCCGTCGGGCAAATTCCGGGCAATGTTACGAACCCGCTTGAACAGCAGGGCCAGCTGCGCGAAATCGGCTGATTCGGCCAGTTCCGGCAGCACCTCGACCTTGCTTCGCGCTTGCAAGGGGCTAATCCCTGATGCGTCACCAGCAGTGACCGCCCGCACATTTCGTACATCGAAGCCACGCTGCGCCAGCACATACCGCAGTCGATCGAGCAAGAACTCGTATAGGGCCGGCTCCCACTCACCCTGGCCAGGGGGGAGCACTGAGCGTGTGAGCCCTACCATCGTGCCGAACGTCGGTCGAACCCGCAGGCCCGTCAACTCCGGCAAGTCCACGAGCACGCGCACCAGCCCCTGAGCCGCACGCCGCAAGCCGTACGGATCGCGAGTGCCGGTTGGCCGTTCGCCGGCACTGAACATCCCGACCACGGTGTCGAGCTTGTCGGCGAGGGAGACTGCGGCCCAGGTCGCGGTTGCGGTGCCCAATTGCTCGCGGGTCGGCGGGGCATCCACTTCCACGCCGACCGGCAGATAGTGGAAGTAGATGGCCTTCCACACCTCCTCTGGCAGTCCGTCTTCGCGTGCGTAAATGCCGCCCATCGTGCCCGACAACTCGGTCATTTCGCGCACCATGTCGGTCGCCTGGTCGGCCTTGGCCAGACGCCCTGCGGCGCGCGCGGGCTCGGTTGCCCCCGGGACCTGCAGCACGTCTCGGGCGATGAGACCGGCAAGTTGGCTGATGCGCTCGGCTTTCTCGGCATAGCTGCCGAGCGCCTTGTGAAAAAGGACCGTGCCCAAGCGCTCGACGCGCATCTCGAGCCGCTGCTCGCGGTCAGCATCCCAGAAAAACCTCGCATCGCGCAGCCGAGCTGTGAGTACGCGCTCGAGGTTTCGCGCGATAAGGTCGGGCCGATCCCCCTCCATGTTGAGAATGGCGAGGAAGACGGGCAGGAGCTTCCCCTGATCGTTCACCACCGGGAAAAAGTGCTGATGATGAATCATCGTCGTCGTCAGGACTTCTTCCGGAAGACTCAGGAACTCGTCCGGGAACGCCCCTGAGATGACCTTTGGATACTCGACGAGATCCGGAACCTCCTGAAGTAATGCCTGCCCGCCGGCTTGTCGTGACACTCGACCGCCCCGACGGCGCGCTTCACCTTCGAGCTCGCGCGCCACTCGTTCCTGTCGCTCCGTACGTTCGAGTACCGACGAAATTCTCGGCCAGCCGCTTTTGATAGTCGTCGAACGCTTTGACTTTGATGGCTCGGCCTGCACGACCGCTCGTCGTCAAGAAGCGATGACCGAAGGTGACCGCTCCCGATCGAACCTCCTGAACCAGCGGCCCCTGGGCCAGCGTCGTGCGATAGATCGAGAACGGGACGACGCGTCCGCCGTAAAGAAACAGAATCCACCGAATCGGCCGACCGAACGGCAACTCGCCCTTGCCATCGTCGAGCATCGCGTCCCACCGCATCGGCTTCGGGAACGCGATCTCCCGCAACAGCCCTGCCAGCACGTCGGGCAGCACGTCAACGGCTGCTTTGCCCCGATGCTGCTTTCGCAAGGCCAGATAGGTCCCCTTGGGCGTCTCGAGGCGCTCCAGCGCGCTGACCTCGACTCCGTGCCTCTTGGCGAAACCAATTGCTGCAGGGGTCGGCTCGCCAGCGGCATTGAAGGCGGCTGTTACTGGTGGGCCGTTCAGGATCTCCTCGAAATCGGTTTGACGCTCTGCCAGCTTGGCGATGCGCGCGGTCAGCCGACGCGGCGTGCTAAAGGTCTCGATGGGCGCCGATGTAGGGAGCCGTAACTCCTTGAGGCGGGCCTCCAGCTTCGCGGCCAGCTGAGTGGTGACGCCAGGCAGCCAAGACGCCGGCATCTCTTCGACGCCAATCTCGATGAGCAGTTCTCGATCCATCTACTCGCGCACCATCAGTTCTCGTCGGCCACTTGCTCGGTGGCCATGGCGGCTTCTTCCTCGGCCGCGTACTGCTTGCAAATCGCCACCGCGAGTTGCCGCACGCGCAAGACATAAGCTGTCCGTTCGGTCACGCCAATGCTTCCGCTCGAATCCAGCACGTTGAACAGGTGCGAGCAACGCAAGCAGTGCTCCAGTGCTGGCAGCAGTAAACCGCCCTTCAAGAGCCGTTCACCGAATGCGAAGTACTTGTCGAACAAATCACGATGGAACGCCGCAAAGGTCGCGGCGTCGATGGTGGTGTCCTGGTTGAACGCGTAACGAGACTGCTCGATTTCCTCACGCAGTCGGACCTCGCGATACTTCACGCCACTCCCCCACTCGAGGTCGAACACGTTATCGACCTTCTGGAGGAACATGGCGATCCGCTCCAGCCCATAGGTAATCTCCGCAGACACGGGCGCGAGATCCAACCCACCGACCTGCTGGAAGTACGTGAACTGGGTGATCTCCTGGCCGTCCAGCATCACTTGCCAGCCGATGCCCCACGCTCCGAGCGTTGGCGACTCCCAATTGTCTTCTTCGAAACGGATGTCGTGTTGGCGAGGGTTGATACCACACGCCTCGAGGCTGTCCAGGTAGATCTGCTGCACTTCGTCTGGCGCCGGCTTGAGGATCACCTGCATCTGCAGGTGCTTGAACAGCCGGTTCGGGTTCTGACCGAAGCGTCCGTCGTCGGGACGCCGCGTCGGTTGCACGTACGCCACATTCCAGGGACGAGGGCCGAGTACACGGAACAGCGTCTCTGGATGAGACGTACCCGCCCCCACTTCCAGGTCCAACGGCTGCTGAATCAGACAGCCACGCGAGGCCCAGAACGCAGAAAGTTTGAGAATGAGATCTTGGAGGGTCACTGCTCTGGGAGTCGCCGCAGCTCATTCATCACGCGTATCGACTTCAGCTCCTTCTCGAGATGTGACGTGATGAGAGCCTGGTGTTTCAGCTCGAGCTCCCGCAACACCACCGCCGGGGCCCCGAGGTGCCCAGCCTCCGCCGGCGTGACCTGACGCGTCGCATCAACGAACGCGAGCGCGCCTTGAGAGAGCGAAAGGTTCGATGGATAAACCCCCTGGAGTCGGAGCAACCAACACTCGAAGTACCGCGCGAGTGCGTCACAGGCCATGCCGGCAGAAAGCGCGTCAAGCACCGAGCACCCCAGTCGGAACAGCCGTTCGTCCGCGTCCGCGTCGGCGGCCCAGGCGTCGATGAGCTCGGCAAAGTAATGGCTATACGCCAGGTTCTCAGGGCTCGCCGACGACAGGGGCGACCGGACCGGTTCGGCGTAGTTCAAATTGACCAACTCCCGACGTTCGCGCTCGAAATACGCCAGCCGGACTTCGGTCAAGGGTTCGAGCGCTCCCCTGAAGCGTGACTTCGCACGCCGCGCGTGCGGCGCGACCCCGCGCTTCTTGCCGCGATCGCGTGTCAGGAACACGACGATGCGATCCGCCTCGGCCAGCTTATAGGTTCGAAGCACCAGTGCGTCGGCTGTATACAGCGGCATCTTGAGTCGGGTGGGGCTGGTGGGTCGGGTAGGTCTGGTGGCGGCCTTCACCCGCCCTACCTGCCTGACTCGACCAACCCGCCCTTAGGTTTTCAATTCTACAGCCCACGTCACGGTGCCAGATAGCGGATGAAGATGGTCGCGAGGCCGAGGAACGATGCGAAGCCGACCACGTCCGTGAACGTGGTGATGAACACCGACGAAGCCAGCGCCGGATCGATGCGAAGGGCCTTCAGGCCCAACGGCACCAAGGTACCCGCGACCGTGGCGACCAGCATGTTGCAGATCATCGCCATGCCCAGAAGAAGCCCGAGCATCGGGTCCCGTTTGGTCACCGTCGCGACGCCGGCAGCGGTGATGCCCAAGGCGATCCCCAGCACGAGCCCAATCGCTGCTTCCTTGAAGAGCACCTTGCGAGCGTTGCTCCAGGACAGTTCGCCAAGTGCCAGACCACGGACGATGACCGTCAGCGTCTGCGTTGCCGCGTTGCCACCCATGCCAGCCACGATCGGCATGAACACCGCCAGCGCGGTGACGCGACTGATCGTGCCTTCGAACAGCGCGACCACCGACGCCGCCACAAAAGCCGTCACAAGATTGACGCCCAGCCACGGGAGACGCTTTCGGAGTGCTTCGAGCGGTGGCGTCGCAACCCGTTCGTCGCCAGAAAGACCGGCGAGTCGCATCAAGTCTTCGGTCGCTTCGTCTTTGATGACGTCGATCACGTCATCCACGGTGATGACGCCGACGAGTTTGTTCTCCTCATCCACGACCGGGACTGCCAGCAGGTTGTAGGAGGCGACCAGCCGGGCCACCTCTTCCTGATCGGTATCGTCGCGAACGCTGATGAGTTCGGGGGTCATGATGCGTTTCAGCGGCGTCTCCGGGGAGACGAGCAGCAGTCGTCGCAGGGACGTCACGCCGACGAGGTGCCGCCGCGCATCGACGACATAGAGATAAAAGACCATCTCCACGTCGCGGGCGTTTTGAAGCGCAGTGATGGATTCGCCGACCGTCAAGTCCTCGCCGAGCGCGAAGACGCTCGGGTTCATGATGCGACCCGCGGTCTGCTCGCCGTACTCGAGCAGGCTCTCGACCTGCCCCGATTCCCTGCGTCGCATGAGCTCCAGGACTTCGGAGGACAGCTCTTCTGGCAAGTGATCGATCAGTGCCGCGGCGTCATCCGAGGGAATCTCCTGCAGGAGCTTGGCGATCTCGTCAGCCGGGCGCCCCGTCAGCAGTTGCGCGGCGCTCTCGGGCCCCATTTCGCTGACCGTTTCCATGGCCAGCCGCCCGTTGCGCTCGATGAGGATGTTGAAAACCGCCTGCCGTTCGTTGTCGAGAAGGCTCTTGAAGATCTGCGCCAGGTCGGCCGGATGCTGCTTTTGCAGCAAATTCAGCAGGTTGGCCGTCGCGCCGATGCGGAGCAGTCGTTTGACCGAATCGAGGACGACATCAATTCTGCGCTGCGGAGCCATTCAGATTGCCTCGGTTGCGCACTGCACAACCGAGGAAATGTAACACGAAGTTACGGTCGCCGGCGACGCGCTTTCGTGAGTCCGAGTTCGTCGAGGCTGCGATCGTCCTCGCGCCAGTCGGCGCGGACCTTGACATGGAGATCGAGAAAGACTCGGGTCTCGAAGAATCGCTCCAACTCGTGCCGCGCGGCGGTCCCGATGGTCTTGATCATGGATCCGCCCCTGCCAACCACGATCGGCTTCTGCGATTCGCGCTCGACGAGGATCGTGCAGTAGAGACGCAGGATGCCCTTGTCGTCCGGCTCCTCGAATCGGTCGACGATGACTGCTGACGCAAAGGGCAACTCGGCGTGGGTGTGCTGCAACACTTGTTCGCGCACCAGCTCCGCTACGAAGAAACGCTCGGGCTGATCGGTCAGGTGGTCCTCGGGATAAAGAGGAGATCCTTCCGGAAGGTGCGAGAGAATGAGTTTCTCCAGGCGATCCACGTTTGCGCCGCTCCGCGCCGAGATCGGCACGATGTCGGCGAAGCCGACGGCGCGATCGTAGTGCTCGATCTGCGGCAGCAGGGCTTCTTTCGCAATCAAATCGACCTTGTTGAGCGCAAGGATTCTTGGCGTCTTGACCCGGCGCACCGCATCCATCAGGAAGCGATCGCCTCCGCCCGCTGGTTCGCTGGCATCGACGAGGACGACGACGACGTCAACCTCGCGAAGCGCCGTCATGGCCGTGTCGACCATTCGTACGTTGAGCCGATGGAGCGGCCGGTGGACTCCCGGCGTGTCGACGAATACGACCTGGCCCTCGGGGTAGGTGCGAACGCCGGTAATGCGGTTTCGTGTGGTCTGGGGCTTGTTCGAAACGATCGCGACCTTCTGGCCGACCAATCGATTCATCAACGTGGACTTGCCGGCGTTGGGGCGGCCGACGAGCGCCACGAATCCACTCTTCACTCGGTGGTCTCTCCGGCCACCGCCGGTTCCCCTTCCAGCCGGCGCACCCGAACCCGCGTGATCCGCCGCCGTTCGGCCTCGAGCACCTCAACCGCCAGGCCGTCCAACTCGAAGGCTTCGCCAACGTGTGGCACCCGCCCGACATGAGCGAGCAGATACCCGCCCACGGTCTCGTAGCCCTCGTTCTCGACATCGATCTTGAGGCGCTCCGCGAGCTCGCGGACATGGGTGCGGCCACTGAAGACGAAGCTGCCATCCTGCTCGGCGAGCACGGGCTCAACCTCGACGTCGTACTCGTCGCGGATCTCACCGACGATTTCCTCGAGCAAATCTTCAATCGTGACGAGTCCTGCCGTTCCCCCGTACTCGTCCACGACCACTGCCGCTTGAATCCGCTTTCGTTGGAACTCCTTCAGGAGCTCCGGCACGCGTTTGGACTCCGGCACGAAGTGTGCCGGGCGAATCAGGGGCGTGATGGGCTGCGACAGGTCCGACGGCTCGAGCTGAATCAGGTCTTTGATCGTGATGAACCCGACGATGTTGTCCAACGACTCGTTGAACACGGGAACGCGCGAGGTACTGCTGCTCGCGCGCCAGCGCGATCAGATCACCAATGGTTGCCTTGGCTTCGATGGCAATGACATCCGGCCGCGGTGTCATCACTTCGCGAACCATCGTCTCGCGGAATTCGACGAGCGAGCGCAGCAGCTCGCGCGCCTGACCTTGCTGCAGGTCATCCGAGTCGCCTTGCGGAGCGGCCACGTCCGCCGCCGGTTTCTCGGGCTCGATCGGGGCGGTCCCTGAGCGCTCCTTTCGGCTCACCGCCAGGCGGTGGAGAGCGACGGTCAACGGCAGCAAGAGGCGGGCAATGGTTTCGAACGAGGGCAGGAGCACTTCGAGGACACGCTCCGGATTGCGGCGCACGATGGCGAGCGGCGCGATGTGCTCGCAGATCAACACGAAGAGGACGGTTCCGAGAATCAGCAGCGGCAGCCCGCGCGCGGCATCGACCCCTGTGACCCGTGCCAGCAGGCTGGCGGCAACGACGGTGATAATGGCGAGGATAAACCGCCCAGGGATGAAGAGCCGCAGGGGTTCGTCGAGATACCTGCGAAGCGGCTCGCTTCGACCGCCGCCCTCGGCCAGCAGGCGCAGCGACAGCCGCATGAGCGCGCTGAACGCGGTCGTCACGGTGCTCACATAGACCGCGATCAACCCCAGGAGGAATAAAAGGAGCGGGGTCATCGACGGCGCTCGATGAGTCCCTCTTTCAAGCCCCCTCGCCTGCGCAGACGAGCCTCGACGCGGGCCATCCGTCCAGCGTCCGATTCATGATCGTATCCCAACAGGTGCAAGAGGCCGTGCAGCGCCAGGACTCGCAATTCGACGCCGAGTGAATGGCCGGCCTCGTCCGCCTGTCGATTCGCGACCCCGATGGCGATGACCACGTCGCCCAGATACGCGACCGATTCCGCGTGAGATCCGATTGCGGGCATCGACGCGCGGGCGCGGCCGCGCGGCCGCGCCGGAAAGGACAGCACGTCGGTCGCATAGTCCTTGCCGCGAAACGATCGATTGAGCGCGCGCATTCGCCCGTCGCTGACAAGGGCAATCGTGACCTCGCCACGAGCCCGCACGGGCGAAGCCTGCTCGAGCCAGCGGGCGAGGCCGCGAGTCGGTACTCGCCCGCCGTCCGGCGCGGCAATGTTGACCATGACCCGCCCGCGGCCGGCCGCCCGGTGGCGTGGGGTTCCGTTCGGCATAGGACCTGTGGTCAGGCTGGGCGTCGACCCTCGCGCGGGGCCTGGGCGCCGTCACCGAAGGATTCGTACGCCTTCACGATCGCTTGAACCAGCTTGTGCCGTACGACATCGCGCTCGTCGAAATGGATGAACGCAATGCCCTCGATCTTGTCGACGACGTGCATCGCCTCGATGAGGCCGGAAGTCCTGCCCGCTGGCAGATCGACCTGCGTGATGTCACCGGTCACGACCGCCTTGGATCCAAAACCCAGGCGCGTCAAGAACATCTTCATCTGCTCGCTGGTGGTGTTCTGCGCTTCGTCGAGGATCACAAACGCGTCGTTCAGCGTGCGGCCACGCATGAACGCGATCGGCGCGACTTCGATGGTGCCTCGCTCGAGCAGTCGCTCGGCCTTCTCGACCTCCATCATGTCGTAGAGGGCGTCGTACAGCGGACGGAGATAGGGATTGACCTTCTCTTGAAGATCACCAGGGAGAAAGCCCAGCTTCTCGCCCGCTTCCACCGCCGGGCGCGCCAGGATAATCCGGCTGACCTTCTTCGCCAGGAGATAGTTCACCGCCTGCGCCATCGCCAGGTAGGTCTTGCCCGTGCCGGCGGGTCCGATACCAAAGACGATGTCGTACTCCTCGATGGCATCGAGATACTTGCGCTGATTGGCCGACTTCGCGGTGATCCGGCGCTTGCCGACCTGTCGAAGCTGTCCGCCCTTGAGGAAGTGCTCGCGCAGGTCGACGTTGGGATCCTCGGCGACCAGTTGCGTCGCGGTCTTCACATCCCGCGCCGACATCGCGTGCCCCTCTTCCAGCAGCGCGGCAATCTGCGCCACGACCTGGGCAACACGAGCCGTATCGGCCGGCTCGCCCTCGACGAGGAGGTCGTTACCTTGGGTGCGAACGTGAACCTTGAGAAGCGATTCGAGGTGACGGAGGTTTTCGTCGTGAGACCCGAACAAGGTCTCGAGAGCGGCCTCTGGAACCGAGATCTTCCGCAGCGGAGCCGTCTGGATTCGCGTATCCCCTTGTATTTCAGCTATTTAGAAGCGCCGAAAGGAGGATCCTAGCAAACGCGGCCAGAACCCGTCAAGACAGGGTCCGGATCCGCAGTTCCCGCAGTTGGCGGGGATCCACCTTCGAGGGCGCATCCGCCATGAGATCGACGGCTGCGGTGGTCTTGGGAAACGCAATGACTTCGCGGATCGACGATTCACCGGCGAGCAGGGCGCAAATTCGATCGAGACCGAGCGCCAACCCGCCGTGGGGGGGGGTCCCGTACTCGAGCGCCTCCAGAAAGAACCCAAATCGGTCACGGGCTTCTTCGTCGGACAGGCCGAGCAAACGAAAGACCCTGGCCTGTGTCTCGCGATCGTGAATGCGGATGCTGCCGCCTCCCAACTCCCAACCATTGAGAATCACGTCGTAGGCTTTGGCGAGGACGGCCCCAGGTTCCGACTCCAGGCGATCGAGATCCTCTTCGCGCGGTGCCGTAAACGGATGGTTGACCGACTCCCAACGCCGCTCGCCCGCATTCCAATCGAACAACGGAAAGTCGGTGACCCAGAGCAGCTCCCAGCGGTTGTTCGCTGTCAGGTTCAGCTTCTTCGCGACATGAAGCCGGAGCTGTCCCAGGATCTTCGAGATGGCGTCGCCGGCGCCGGAGGCCATGACGAGCAGGTCGTCCGACGTGGCGCCTGCCGTCTCCAGCCCCGATCGAATCCCTGCCTCGCCGATCGCCTTCGCCGACGACTGCACGCCGTCGGCACTGCGCCGGGCCCAGACCAGGCCAGCTGCTCCCAATTGCTTGGCTTGTTCGGCCAGCTCGTCGAGCTCACGACGGGAGAACTTGGCTCCACCCGGGATGACAAACCCTCGCACGGTGCCACCGTGCGCGATCGCCTCGCGGAAAATGCCAAAGGGTGACTCGCTGAACAGCGGCCCGAAGTCTTGAATTTCGAGCCCAACCCTCAGATCCGGTTTGTCGGTCCCGTAGCGCGCAATCGCCTCCGCGTAGCGCATCCGTCGAAACGGACGCGTCACCGAGACGCCAATGACGTCGAACGCGGTCGCCAGCGCACCTTCGACCACGTCGTAGACGAGGGTCGGGGTTGCGAACGACATCTCCAGGTCCACTTGGGTGAACTCGAGCTGTCGATCGGCACGCTGATCTTCGTCACGAAAGCACCGCGCGAACTGAACGTAGCGGTCCATCCCCGAGATCATCAGGATCTGCTTGAAGATCTGCGGCGACTGCGGGAGCGCGAAGAATTCGCCGGGATGGACGCGGCTTGGCACCAGGAAGTCGCGTGCACCTTCGGGCGTCGACTTGGTGAGAATCGGCGTTTCGATCTCCCAGAATCCCTGCCCGTTGAAATAGTTCCTCATCGCGAGGGTGATGCGGTGCCGGAGGCCGATGTTCTCGTTGAGTCGTGGGCGACGCAAATCGAGATAGCGATACTTCAGGCGTGTTTCCTCGGCGACGTTCGCTTCCTCGGAAATCGGGAACGGCGGCGTCCTGGCTTCGTTGAGAACCCGCAGGTCGCGGGCGCGGACTTCGACCTCGCCGGTCGGCACATTGGCATTGATGGTGTCGTTAGAGCGTCGCTCGACCTGTCCCAGGACAGCCACCACGAACTCCGATCGCAAGCGCTTGGTCCGTTCGAGCAGGTCGGCGTCGCCTTCGACGATCACTTGTGTGTGGCCATCGCGATCGCGCAAGTCGAGAAAGACGAGCGAGCCGAGGTCGCGAACACGATGCACCCAGCCGAGCAGCGTGACATTCGCCCCGACGTCGGCGGCGCGAAGGCCACCACAGGTGTGCGTGCGAGAGAGGTTACCGAGTTGCTCCGCCATGTTTGATCAGTCGCGCCGCCTCGGCGCGTGGGACGACGTGTTGTTCCCCCGTCGCCAGGTTCTTGACGGCCACTTCGTTTCGAGCGGCTTCGTCATCGCCAACGACCGTCACGAAGCGAATGCCCCGCGAATCCGCAAACTTGAACTGCTTGCCAATCTTGTCCGCGTCCGGATAGACGTCGACGCGCAGACCCGCCGACCGCAGCTCTCCCGCCAGTCTTATCGCATCGGACGCTCGATCTGGATTCCACATCGTGACCATCACGTCGGCTGGCGCGTCGGCTACCACCGCTGGGAACATGTTGCGCTCACTCATGACCACCAGGATGCGCTCCAATCCCAACGAGATACCGCACGCTGGTACCTGCTCACCCAGGAACATGCCGATCAGCTCGTCGTAGCGACCACCGCCGCCCAAACTGCCGGCCAGGTCGGCGACGGCGATCTCGAAGATCGACCCGGTGTAGTACCAGAGGCCCCGGGCCAGACTTGGATCGAGGCGCACGAAGTCGGCGGCCCGATGGCTGCTGAGCAACCCAACCAGATCTCGGAGTGCGCCTGCCGCCCTCGCCCCGGCGGGATGCCCGCTCACCAACCCCTCGAGTCGCGACAGGACTTCAAGGTTGAAGCGCTGCGGATCCCGGTCGGCAGTCGCTGCGGCCTGCGCAATGGTGCTGAACAGCTCGAGGAGTGTCGTCGCCGCCGGTTCTTGAATGCCACGGGATTCGAATTCCTGTGCCACGCCGTCGCGCCCGACCTTGTCCAACTTGTCGAGCGCAACGAGCGTGTCGCTGTGGGAACGCTGCGGGACGCCGATGGACTCGAGCATGCCAACCAGAAGCTGCCGATGGTTCAAGCGAATCGTGAACCCCTGAAACCCCAATGCCATCAGGACGTCAGCCGCAGCCGCGAGCAGTTCGGCCTCGACCACCATCGAAGTCGAACCAATGGCGTCGACATCGCACTGGTAGAACTCGCGAAAGCGGCCCTTCTGGGGGCGATCGGCCCGCCACACCGGCTGAACCTGATAGCGTTTGAAGAGCTTCGGGAGCGTGGCGCGATGTTCGGCGATTACACGCGCCAGCGGAACGGTCAGGTCGTACCGGAGCGCCAGGTCCGCATCGCCGGTCTTGCCATCCTCCCCTCGCTTCAGAATCTTGAAGATGAGCCGATCGCCTTCCTCGCCATACTTGCCCAGCAGCGTTTCGATGTTCTCAACCGCCGGCGTTTCGAGCGGCTCGAAGCCGTAGCGTTGATAGACGTCCGCAATCACGCCGATGACGTATTGCCGGCGCCGAACATCGCTGGGAAGAAAATCCCGCATGCCGCGGGCAGGCTTTGTGTTCATCAGTGGTCAGTTCGGTGATCGGTGGTCAGTGATCAGTGTTCGGTTGGACCATTGACTGTGGGTCGCGGACCACCGATCACTGATCACTGATCAGATCTTGGGCAACGTGACCCCGCGTTGTGCCTGATACTTGCCGGCTTTGTCCTTATAGGACACCTCGCAGACCTCGTCGCTCTGAAAGAACAGCACTTGGGCGATGCCTTCGTTGGAATAGATCTTGGCTGGCAAGGGCGTCGTGTTCGAGATCTCGATCGTCACATGCCCTTCCCATTCGGGTTCGAACGGCGTGACGTTGACGATGATGCCGCAGCGGGCATAAGTGGACTTGCCGAGACAGACCGTGAGGACATCGCGAGGAATGCGGAAGTATTCGATGGTTCGTGCCAGCGCAAACGAGTTGGGCGGGACGATACAGCAATCCGCTTTGATATCGACGAACGATTGCGGGTCGAACTTCTTGGGATCAACCACGGTGTTGTAAACGTTGGTGAAGACCTTGAACTCGTCGGCCACGCGAATGTCGTACCCGTAGGACGACAGCCCGTACGACACAACCCCTTGGCGGACCTGACGATCCTCGAACGGTTCAATCATCCCCCGCTCGAGTGACATCTTCCGAATCCAGCGGTCGCTCTTTATCGCCATCCGTTCACCCGTCCACCCGCCTTCCCTTCTCGGTGTCCCTGACCCTGAGTCCCTAAGTCCTGAGTCCCTGTGTTTCTGCAGCCTGTCGCGACGACCGCCTGTGGTCCCTTCGGTTGCCTATCTCCGCAACAACATCCCGATCAAGATCAGCACCACGCTCGCGAGAATCGAGGTCGTGATCGGGAGATAGAACGTAAAGTTGTCCCGCCGGATCAAGATGTCGCCCGGCAAGCGGCCAATCGGAACGCCAAGCCAGACGAGCAGTCCAATGGCCACGATCACGAGGCCCACGATGATGAGGATTTGACCCATGAAGCACCCCCACCCAACCGACCAGCCTTGACGCGCCCTACCTGCCTTACCGGCCCTACCTGCCTGACCAGCCCTACCAGCCCTAGAGCAGCTCCATCCCGCGGAAAAAGTACGACAGCTCGAACGCCGCGGTCTCGGGCGCATCGGAGCCGTGCGTCGCATTGTTGTCGATCGACGCGCCGAACTCTTTCCGGAGCGTGCCGGGGTCGGCCTTGGCCGGGTCGGTGGCGCCCATGAGCGCCCGCCACTTGCGAATGGCGTCTGGCGCTTCGAGGCACATGACCAGGCACGGTCCTGACGACATGAAGTCGGTCAGCCCGCCAAAGAAAGGCCGTTCCCTGTGTACGTCGTAGAACCCCTCAGCCTCACGCTTCGACATTCGGATCATGCGCAGGGCGCGGATGTTGAAGCCCGCTGCCTCAATCCGCGTCAGGATCCGTCCTGCGTGGCCGCTCCTGACGGCATCTGGCTTGATGATGGCAAATGTGCGTTCCATACAAGCGATCGATTATAGCCCGCTGGTTAGCGCCACCCGCGGAAGCTCACGCGCCGGATAGCAGCCCAGCACCTTGAGGAACACGGTGCGTTCGGCCAGCCGCGCAAGCGCGGCCTGCAGTCGAGGCTCCTGAAGGTGACCTTCAACGTCCAGATAGAACACATATTCCCAGGGAATCCCAGGACGTGGACGCGATTCGAGCTTCGTCAAGTTGAGGCCTTCGTCGGCGAGCACGTTGAGGCACCGGACCAGCGCACCATGCTCGTGCCGCGTCGCGAGTACGATGGACACTCTGCTGACGAGCCGCGGATCGCAGTCCACTGGCGTCGCGGCGACCACGACGAACCGGGTGTAGTTGACCGGCTGGTCGGCAATCCCTCGCTTCAGCACGTGCAGGCCGAAGTGAGCAGCAGCTTCCTCGCTGGCAATGGCCGCCTGCCGTGCATCCTGCAGCTCCTTCACACGTTCGGCGCCAAGCGCCGTATTGGCCGCCGGGACTTGTTCGCACGACGGCAAGCGGCTGAGGAACTCGCCGCACTGAGACAGCGCTTGTGGGTGTGAGTGAATTTGGCGCAGCGACTCCAGCGGCACGTCGGCCACGCCGACCAGGCAGTGACGAATGTCGACGATCTCCTCCCCGACGAGTGACAAGTTGAAGCGAAGCAAGAGGTCGTACGCCTCGTAGACCGAGCCGGCCGTTGTGTTTTCGAGTGGCAGGATCCCGCGATCCGCGTGACCACCCAGCACAGCCTCCAACATCTGACGGAACGTGCCGTACGCTTTCAGCGTGACCGGTCGGCTCGCAACGCCGAAGTGCTGGCAGGCCGCCTGATGACCGTACGCACCCTCAGTCCCCTGGTAGGCGACTCGCAGCGGTGCTTCGTCGGCCGACGTCTCGCTCATTGCGTCGGCTTGGCGGCGGACGGAGTCCTCGAGGATCTCGCGGAAGATTCTCCGCACGAAGGCTGGGTCCAACCCAACCCGCTCGCCGTAGGCGGCGCGATGCTGGAGCAGGGCGGTCTCGCGATCGACGTCGCGAACCGGGCCATCGCCCTCACGCTTGGCGGCGGCGATGTCGCGCGATAAGCGCGCGCGCTCGCCGAGTGCCGACACGATCACTGCGTCAATATCGTCCAGGCTCTTCCGCAACGCCGAAAGGTGTCCACTGGCCATCACGATGCTCCCCAAAAGCAAACCGCCGCCCCAGCATCGGCTGGGGCGGCGGCTCGAATTCCCGAAAGTCACTCGTCGACTTGTTCGGATTCAGTCCCCTCCCCCGCCGGCCGTCAAGCCGGCGATGGTAAAGGCGAAGGAATTGAATCGGGCGGTCAACATGACTTCAGCTCCCGCCATTCTACTGGTTTACCTGCCCACGAGCGCTTTGACCGCCTCGCCCATTTCGGCGGGGCTCTTCACGACATGAACGCCCGCGGCGCTCAGCGCGGCCATCTTCTCGGCCGCGGTGCCTTTGCCGCCCGCGATAATCGCGCCCGCATGCCCCATGCGTCGCCCCGGAGGGGCCGTCTGACCTGCGATGAAGCCGACCACCGGCTTCTTGAAGTGGTCCTTGATCCACACCGCCGCGTCCTCTTCGGCGGAGCCGCCAATCTCACCGATCATGATCACCGCAGCCGTCTCGGCGTCACCCGCGAACAGCTCCAGCGCATCCGTGTACATCGTTCCAATCAGGGGGTCCCCTCCGATGCCGATGCACGTGGTCTGTCCAAGGCCCAGTCGAGTGAGCTGATCGATTGCCTCGTAGGTCAGTGTCCCGCTCTTCGAGACAATCCCGATTCGACCCTCGCGGCAGATGTTCGCCGGAATGATCCCGGCCTTCCCTTTACCTGGCGAGATGATGCCGGGACAGTTCGGGCCAATCAGCCGTGTGGCCGGTCGCTCCTCGAGGAACGTCATGACGCTCAGCATGTCCACCACCGGTATTCCTTCCGTGATGCACACCACCAGCGCAATACCGGCGTCGGCGGCTTCCAGGATGGCGTCGGCAGCAGACGGCGGTGGAACGAAGATCACCGACGAGTTGGCCCCCGTCGCCTTCACCGCGTCCACCACGGTGTTGAACACCGGCCAGCCCTCGTGGGTCGTTCCGCCCTTTCCGGGCGTCACGCCGCCGACAACGTTGGTGTGATAGGCGGCCGCCGCCTTCGCATGGAACGTGCCTTCGCGGCCCGTCAGTCCTTGAACGAGGAGGCGGGTGTTCTGGTCGAGCAGTACCGCCATCACCGCCCTCCTGCGAGGGCGACGACTCTGTCGGCCGCCTCATTCATGGCGTCAGCGGTGGTGAAGTTGAGGCCGCTCTCAGCGAGCATCCTCTTTCCTTCCTCGACGTTGGTGCCCTTCATGCGGATGACAATCGGCACTGGCACCCCCAGCTCTCTGACGGCAGCAATCACCCCGGCGGCCAGGACGTCGCAGCGCAGGATGCCGCCGAAGATATTGATCAGGACCGCCTTCACGTTTCGATCCGACATCAGGATTTTGAAGGCATTCCGGATCTGCTCCGCGTTGGCGCCGCCGCCCACATCCAGGAAATTCGCCGGCATCCCGCCCGCCAACTTGATGATGTCCATCGTAGCCATCGCCAAGCCGGCGCCGTTGACCATGCAGCCGATGTTGCCATCCAAACGAATGTAGTTGAGCGAGAACTTGGACGCCTCGACCTCGAGGGGGTCTTCCTCCGACAGGTCGCGCAGATCCCTGATGTCCGGGTGCCGATACAATGCGTTGTCGTCGAAGTTCATCTTCGCGTCGAGCGCCAGCAGCTCGCCGCTCTGGGTAACGATCAGCGGATTGATTTCGAGCAGGGACGCATCGGTCGCGATGAAGGCCTTGTAGAGGGCCAGCATCAGCTTGGTGGCTTTGCCAATTTGGCCCTCGGCCAAGCCCACGGCGAACGCCAGCTTGCGGGCCTGGTAAGGCTGCAGACCAATCGCCGGGTCCACGAACTCCTTGTGGATCTTCTCGGGTGTCTTGGCCGCGACTTCCTCGATGTCGACGCCGCCCTCTGCGCTGACCATCAGGACGGGCCGTCGAGTCCCGCGATCGACCAGCAGGCTGAGGTACAGCTCGCGATCGATGGCCAGGCCCTCTTCGATGAGCAGACGGCCGACCACCTGGCCGGCCGGTCCCGACTGGTACGTCACGAGCGTCCTGCCGAGCAGATCGGCAGCGACCCGTTCGGCCTCATCCGGGCCCTTGACGACCTTGACACCGCCGGCCTTCCCGCGCCCACCGGCGTGAATCTGTGCCTTGACGACCACGATACGGCTGCCAAGACGACGAGCGATCTCGCCCGCCTCGTGTGCTGAGAACGCCACCTCGCCGCGCGGAACGAGCACACCATGGCGCGCGAGAATGGCTTTTGCTTGATACTCGTGGATCTTCATACCTTGATGACGTCTACGAGCTCCTTGACCGCACCGGCGGACTTGTGCAGCGCCGCCTTCTCTTCGCTGGTCAGTTTAATCTCGATGATCTGCTCCACCCCGCGCGCACCCAGCTTGACCGGAACCCCCACGAAGAGGTCGTGGATCCCGTACTCGCCCTGGAGGAAGACCGAGCACGGCATGATCTTCTTCTGATCCTTCAGGATGGCTTCGACCATCAGCGCCGCCGAGGCACCGGGGGCATACCAGGCGCTCGTGCCCACGAGCTTGGTGATCTCAGCCCCGCCGTTGGCGGTGCGTTCGCAGATGGCCGCGATCCTGTTCGCCGGCATCAACTCCGTAATCGGGATGCCCGCGACGGTCGAGAACCGTGGCAGCGGCACCATCGTGTCACCGTGGCCGCCCAGGACGAACGACGACACGTTCTCGACCGAGACGTTCAACTCCATCGCAATGAAGGTGCTCATGCGCGCCGAGTCGAGGACGCCGGCCATGCCGATGACGCGCTCGCGAGGGAACTTGCTCAGTCGATACACGGCCTGTGACATGGCATCAAGCGGGTTGGCCACGGGCACGATGATGCAGTTGGGCGAGTGCTTGACGATCTCGGCGGTCACGTCCTGCATGATCTTGTAGTTGACCGAGAGCAGGTCGTCCCGGCTCATCCCGGGCTTGCGCGGCACGCCGGAGGTGATGACGACAACGTCGGAGTTGGCACTCTCGGCGAAGTCTTTCGTGCCCACGCCCACCACGCGGGCCGCCGATCCGTCGATGGGGCAGGCCTGGAAGATGTCGAGCGCGACGCCCGCCGCCTTGGTGTCCGCGATGTCGACCACGACAACGTCGGCGAGCTCTTTCTGGGCGATCGCGCGCGCGACCGTCGCACCGACGTTGCCCGCGCCTCCAACAACAGTCACTTTGCGATTCATGCAGGGTTCCTCGTTGCAGATCTCACTCGCTCACGTACAAGCCACAGAGTCACGGAGACACAGAGTTCAGGTGGATCGAAGTCTAGAACGAGTCCTTCAGTTTCTCTGTGTCTCGGAGTCTCTGTGGCCCGTTGTCTCTCGTCTGTGTCTCGTTAGGTCAAATCGCCATGCTCTTCCATCAACAGTCCACACGTTCTGTGGAAAACCTTGTGGAAAACGTCCCGTGAACGCGGTGTAACAGCGCAGGTACTGGCCGAAATGAGCAAGTTGCACTATTCATGGTGCGGTCATCGAGCGGAGCAGGGATGGCTCTCGCCTCGGTCGCGCCTCCGGCGCGCGGTACAAGTATGGAATCATACACTGCCATGAAGATCATCGTCTCCGACGACTTCCCGGCGTCAGCGCTCGACATCTTGCGCGCCGAGGGATGGGACGTCGATGCGCGCGTGGGTCGTGCGCCGACCGAACTGACCGCCGATTTGTCGACGGCTGACGCGCTGGTCGTCCGGAGCGCGACGAAAGTCACGCGTGACCTCATCGCCGCCGCCCCGCAGCTCCGCGCGATCGCGCGCGCCGGCACCGGCGTGGACAACGTGGACGTCGCCGCCGCCAGCGCACGCGGCATCGTCGTCATGAACGCCCCGGGAGCAAACAGTATCAGCGTCGCAGAATTGACGATGGCTTTGTTGCTGGCACTTGCCCGAAAAATTCCGGCGGCTGATGCCTCGATGAAGCAGGGGCATTGGGATAAGAAGAGCTTTGTCGGCGAGGAGGTGCGTGGGAAGACGCTGGGGCTCGCGGGCCTGGGTCGTATCGGTCAAGAGGTCGCGCGTCGTGCCCGGGCATTTGAGATGATCGTGATTGCGCACGACCCGTTCATCAGCGCCCAGATTGCGCGCGACCTCCGGATCGAGCTGGTGTCGCTCGACGACCTGTGTGCCCGTTCTGATTTTCTGTCGCTCCATATGCCGTCCACCGCCGATACGCGCCAGATTTTCAATTCCGACCGGCTCGCGAGATGCAAGAAGGGGCTTCGCCTCATCAACACAGCTCGCGGCGACCTCATCGACGAGCGCGCGCTCGCGGACGCAATCGAGGGTGGACGAATCGGCGGCGCCGCGCTGGATGTGTTTCAACAGGAGCCAACGGTCGACCACCGACTGCAGACGTTGGCGACGGTCGTCGCGTCGCCACACATTGCGGCGTCAACGAAGGAGGGTCAGGAGCTCGTGGGGGTCGAGACTGCCACAGCCCTGCGTGACTACTTGAAGACAGGCGTGATGCGGAACGCCGTCAACTTTCCGTCGCTGGATGCGGACGAGTTCCAGAAGCTCGAGCCCTTCATCAAAGTCGCGCGTCGGCTCGGCTGTCTGCTTGGGCAAATGGGCGAAGCGCGGATCGAGGGCGTGAGCGTTCGGTACTACGGCGCGTTGGCGGGCTCGTCGAACCCGCTGATCGTCAGTTCCGTGCTCGAGGGTCTGCTCCAGGCCATCGTCTTCATCCCGATCACGCTCGTCAACGCCCGCGCCGTGGCCGCCGAGCGCGGGATCGACGTGAGCGAGTCCCACGGCACGCGGCCACGAAGCTACACGAGCCTGCTCTCCGTCAAGCTTCATACCGATGAAGGCGAGCGTTACGTGGAAGGCACGATCGTTCAAGGGCAGCCTCGCTTGGTCCTGCTCAATGGCGTTCAGGTGGAGGCGCCGCTCGACGGCACCATGCTGCTGCTGATGAACAACGATCAGCCGGGAGTGATCGGTGCGGTTGGATCCATCCTGGGCCGACACAAAGTCAACATCGGCAACTTCGCTCTTGGCCGTGGCGACCAGGGCGCCGTCGGCGTCGTGAGTGTGGATGATGTCGACGGCAGCGCCCTGGGGAAATCCGTGATGGAGGAAATCCGGAGCGTCGGAGCGATCAAGGCTGCTTGGGCGGTGCGCGTCTGATTACGCCTCTGACACCGACAAGCCACAGAGACACCGAGCCACAGAAGAGACACGGAAAGACAGACGGTTTCGCCACGAAGGCACGAAGGACACGAAGAATTCTTGGATCTTGCTTGCCGTGGCTTCCGCCTTAAGGCGGAAGCTACGCGTCGTGCTTTCGTGCTCGCGACGCTAGCGCAACCGAATCACGAACCGTGCGCCGGTCGAGTCGGTCAGGACGACCGTCGTGTCGGTCACTTCGGCGACCATGTAGTCTGCAATCGCGTCGCCGCTCTTCAACAGATGAACGGTTGTGCCATCGGAGAGCACCGCGGTGCGCACGACACCCTGCGCGGTGTCGTTGAATCCGATGCCCGACAGTTGGTAGGTGGGCCCGACGGGCTGCGGCGTCGGCAACTGGACCTCCGACGTGACATTGCGCGCCGGATTGACGGGCCGGGACTCGCGACTGCCGAACACGAATGGATTGCGTCGCGGCTGTGGCGGCGCGGGCGCCGCCCGCTGCTTCAGTGCCAATTGCTCGGAATATATCGATACCAAATCACCCGCCGCGGGCGTCTCGGTGGCACGACGATCGGGCAGCGACTGCAGCCGCGCGACGGGCGGCGTCAGGACCGACGCCAGCAGCCACCCGACGGTCAGGCTGACGGCGCAGATAACGGCCACGGTTCTGGGCGGCATCGGACGACGCACTATTTTAACCCCCAAGCTCCACCCGATGTGCAATCAGCTAGTCGATGCAAACGGCCTCTCGCTCGCTGATGAAGTCGGCTGCCCTCTCCGTTGCGGTGCGACGCTCGGCGAACGCCAACCCTTGTGGTATGATTCAACGTGCCTGCGGTTCCGGTCACGCGTTTGCCCTTTACGCTGACTGAAACGTCAGTCCTCGCCGTCATCCCCGCCCGTCACCACTCGACCCGATTCCCCGGCAAGGTGCTCGTCGATATCGGCGGTCGAACCATGCTCGAGCATGTCTACCGGCGTGCCGCCGCGGCGCACTCGGTCGATGCCGTGCTCGTCGCCACCGACGACGCCCGCATTGTCGATGCAGTCGACAGCTTCGGCGGCGTCGCGTGCCTGACGTCGAGCGATCACGCGTCAGGTACGGACCGCCTGGCGGAGGTCGCAGCCCAACTTTCGTGCGACCTGGTGGTCTGTGTGCAAGCCGACGAGCCGTTGCTGGATCCTGCAGTCATCGATGCAGCCGTCGCACCACTGAAGAAGGATCGACGGATCGCGATGGCGACCGCGGCTCGGCGCCTGACGGAACCACTGGATCTGACGAATCCAAATGCAGTCAAGGTGGTCTGCGACCGCGAGGGATTCGCGCTCTATTTCTCGCGAGCGCCCATTCCTTATGGTCGTGACACCTCCGCCGCGGCGGAAGCCAGCGTCCACATCGGGCTGTACGTCTATCGCCGCGAGACCCTGCTGCGACTCGCACAATTGTCGCCTGGCCCGCTCGAACGCGCTGAGGTCCTCGAACAACTTCGCGCGCTCGAGCACGGCATCCGCATCAAAGTGGTCGAGACCACCTACGAATCGCTCGGCGTTGATACGCCCGCAGATCTGGATCGGATTCGTCAGCGGCTGCTGGCGAGCGTGCCTGAATGACCATGGAACGAACCCTCGACAAACGACCAACCAAATACATCTTCGTCACAGGCGGTGTCGTGTCATCGCTCGGAAAAGGACTGGCTGCAGCGTCGATCGGCGCCCTTCTCGAAGGGCACGGCTACAAAGTCACGCTTCAGAAGTTCGACCCGTACATCAACGTCGATCCCGGAACGATGAGCCCGTATCAGCACGGTGAGGTCTACGTCACGGACGATGGCGCTGAGACCGACCTCGATCTCGGCCACTACGAGCGTTTCACGAGCACGCAAACCTCGCGGAACAGCAATTGGACGACGGGCAAGATCTACATGTCGGTCATCCAGAAGGAACGCCGCGGCGACTACCTCGGTCGGACCGTCCAGGTGATTCCACATATCACCAACGAAATCAAAGACTGCATCCGCGCCATGGGGCGGGATGTGGACATCGTCCTGGTCGAGATCGGCGGCACGGTCGGCGACATCGAGAGCCTTCCGTTCCTCGAGGCGATTCGCCAGTTTCGACAGGACGTCGGGCGTGAGAACACTATCTATATCCACCTCACGCTGGTGCCTTACATCTCGTCGGCCGGCGAGCTGAAGACCAAGCCGACACAGCACAGCGTCCGGGATTTGCGCTCGATCGGTATCCAACCGGACATTCTGCTGTGCCGAACGGACCGCCAGCTGCCGCGCGATCTCAAGCAGAAGATTGGCCTGTTCTGCGACGTCAACGAAGAAGCTGTGATCACCGCCCGCGATGTCTCGACCATTTACGAGGTCCCGCTCGTGCTGCGGGCTGAGGGGCTCGACACGGTCATCCTCAATCTTCTGAAGTTACCGTTGACCGAAGCTCACATGGGGCCGTGGGAGGAGCTGGTCGAACGCATCAAGCACCCCGACGACGAGATTACGATTCATGTCGTGGGCAAGTACACGGGATACGAAGACTCGTACAAGTCGTTGAACGAGGCGCTCAACCACGGCGGGTTTGCCAATCGCCTCCGCATCAGTATCCAGTGGGTCGAATCCGAAGCCCTCGAACAGGAAGGCGGCCTGCGGTTGCTCGACGGCTCGCGAGGAATCCTCGTGCCAGGCGGCTTTGGGTCGAGAGGAACACGCGGCATGATGAAGGCCGCCGAGTACGCGCGGCAGCATCATGTGCCGTTCTTTGGCATCTGCTATGGCTTCCAATGGGCGACCGTCGAGTTCGCGCGCAATGTGTGCGACCTCGAAGGAGCGGATTCCACGGAGGTCGATGAGGCCGCTCCGCACAAAGTGATCTACAAGCTTCGCGACCTGCTTGGAGTCGACGATCTCGGCGGCACGATGCGGTTGGGACGCTACGAGTGCGAGATCCTGCCCGGCTCATTGGCACACCGCGTCTACGGCAAAGACGTGATCAGCGAGCGCCATCGTCATCGCTTCGAATTCAATTGCCTGTACGAGCCGGCATTGCATGAGAAGGGCATGCGCATTTCAGGTCGCTCACCGGATGGAAAGTTCGTGGAGATCGCCGAGCTCGCTGACCATCCTTGGTTCCTGGCGGTGCAATTCCATCCCGAGTTTCAGTCGCGTCCGCTCAAGCCACATCCGCTCTTCGCCAGCTTTGTTGCCGCCGCGTTCCGGCACAAGCTTGCCGCTGAAGGCCGGGCGGTGAGTGCGACCTCGCTCGCGTGATGCCGGGTGTTGAACCCGTTTCGGCCGGTCGGGTTGCCATCGGGACCGGCCATCCGCTGGCCTTCATCCTTGGGCCCTGCGTCATCGAGAGCGAAGCCCACGCCGTCGAAATCGCATCCAGGCTGGCGGACGTCGCGCAGCGACTCGATGTCGGGGTCATCTTCAAAGCGTCATACGACAAGGCCAATCGCACCTCGCTGACGTCGTTTCGTGGGCCGGGTCTCGAAGCCGGGCTACGCACGCTGGCCGCGGTCAAGGCGCGGACCGGCCTGCCGATTCTGACCGACATTCACGAGCCCTCGCACGCGGCGCCGGCCGCCGAGGTCGCCGACATCCTCCAGATTCCGGCCTTCTTGTCTCGACAAACCGACCTGCTCGTGGCAGCTGCTCGCACGCAGCGCGTGGTCAACGTCAAAAAGGGCCAGTTCCTTGCTCCCCAGGACATGCGTCACGTGATCGGCAAGCTCAAAGGTTCGGGCGCGACCGGAATCCTGCTCACCGAACGTGGCTCTTCATTCGGCTATAACAACCTGGTCGTGGACATGCGCGCGTTTCCCATGCTCCGAAAGCTCGGGTACCCCGTCGTCTTCGACGTGACGCACAGCCTGCAACTACCGGGCGCCGGCGATGGCGTCACGACCGGTCTCTCCGAATACATCGGGCCGCTGGCGCAGGCAGGAGTCGCGGCCGGCGTGGACGCCGTCTTCATGGAGGTCCACGAGAACCCCACCGCGGCCAAGAGCGATGCCGCCAACGCGTTGCGCCTCGATCAGCTCGAGCCGCTCCTCCGCCGCCTCGTCGAGCTTGATAGGATCGTCAAGGCGCATGCCTGACCTCACCCTCGCGCGCAAGGTTCTCGAGACCGAGGCCGCCGCCGTCCTGGCCCTCGCGGATCGCCTCGACGAGCGCTTTGCAGTTGCCGTCACGCTTGTGTGCGAGTGCCGCGGCCGCGTCATCCTCACGGGCATGGGCAAATCGGGAATCGTCTGCCGGAAAATCGCGGCGACCCTCTCGAGCACTGGCACACCAGCCTTCTTTCTCCACCCGGCCGAGGCGATGCACGGGGACCTAGGTGTCATTCGCCACGATGACGTGGTGATTGCGCTCTCGTATAGCGGGGAGAATGAAGAACTGGTTCGCATTCTCGAAACGCTCAAACGTCTCGGGACCAAGCTGATCGCGATCACCAGCGACGGGCGCTCCACGCTTGCGCAGGCGGCGGATGTGTCATTGGACTGTCAGGTCTCGGAAGAGGCGTGTCCCATGAACCTTGTGCCGACCGCGAGCACGACAGCCATGCTCGCCCTCGGTGATGCACTGGCGATGACCGTGCTGGTCGAGAAGGGATTTCAACCGGAAGACTTCGCCACCCTCCACCCCGGCGGCAACCTCGGCAAGAAACTCATGCGTGTCGAGCAACTGATGCATCAGGGAGACCTGGTTCCAGTCGTCGAGGCGACGACGGCGATGCGGGAAGTGATTTACGAGATGTCGCGCAAGCGGCTGGGGATGACGTGTGTGGTCAACGGCGACCGGGTGCTCCTCGGCATCATCACCGATGGCGACTTGCGCCGAAAGATGATGGCGGCGGTCAACGTGCTCGATCTCACGGCCGCAGATGTGATGACGACCGGCCCGGTGGCGATCTCGCGATCCACGCTGGCGGCGCAAGCGTTGAATATCCTCGAGCGCCGCAAGATCACGTCGATTGTCGTGATCGACGACCAGCAACGCGTCGAGGGCGTGGTTCACCTGCACGACCTGTGGAACACGGGACTCGTGTGAATATTGTGCGAGTGGGTGATTGGGCGATTGCATTGGATGATTGGGTGATTGGGCGATTGCATTGGGTGATTGAGCGAGTGGCGATTGGGTGATTTGGCGATTGGTGATTGGTGATTGATCATGCCCATCGAACCCGTCATTCCGGCGATCACGACACGGCCTCAGGACATCGGTGAATCACATCACCGTCTACTCAATCACCCAATCACCCAATCACCCAATCGCCCAGTCACCCAGTCACCCAATGCAATCACCAAGTCACCTAATCACCCATTGCAATCACCCATTCAGTAATTCACACATTCGCTAAATGGAGTCGTTGCCTCTCATTACCGCTTTGTTGGCGCTTCTCGCCGGCCTTGCCATCGGCAAGGCCTGGGAGCGCTACAAGCTGCGCGACGGCAAGTGGATCGATCGGCGCCGGGCGCGTGAGTCGCACCACTATGTGTTGGGGCTGAACTTCCTGGTCGCGAACCAGATCGACATCGCGATTGAGGAGCTGAGCCAGGCGGCTCGCGTGGATGCCGATGCCCTCGAGATTCATCTCATCCTGGGCAACGTCCACCGGGAGCGCGGCCAGGTCGCACGGGCCATCCAGATTCATCAGGCCCTGCTGCAACGACAGAAGCTGACCAGGGTCGAGCACGCGTACGTGTTGCTCTGCCTCGGCCTCGATTTCAAGCGCGGCGGCTTCGTGGATCGCGCGCTCGAGGCCTTCACCGAATCGCTGCGACTCGATCCGAAGAATCAGTATGCGTTGCTCTA
The DNA here is from genome assembly GCA_963802675.1 of uncultured Acidobacteriota bacterium. Lineage (GTDB taxonomy): Bacteria > Acidobacteriota > Vicinamibacteria > Vicinamibacterales > UBA2999 > JACCSI01. The sequence continues at coordinate 592,788 of CAWDJL010000005.1, read as the reverse complement.
CCTGCAGAAGCTGCACGAAGAGCAGCATCAGTGGGACGAGGCCTACAAGATTCGCCGCCAGCTGGTGGAGCTCAGCGGTCCTGACACGCACCCGCGCAGCCAGGCGATTCTTGGCTTCATCGAGAACGAACGCGGACTCGAAGCCGTCAAGGCCGGCCGGCTCGATGAGGCGATCCGGCGCTTCGAGTCGGCCATCGATCTCGCCGCCGCAACTACACCGGCGTATCTCAATCTCGGAGACGTGCGGGCCAGGCGGGGCGATAACGCCGGTGCGATAGCGACGTGGGAACAGCTCCTCGCCGTGTCGCCGGAACGCGCCTACCTCGCCTTCGATCGACTCGAGCGGGCCCATGCCGCCGCCGGCGCACCCCATCGATTCGAGGAGCGCTGCCGTCAGCTGATTGCGGCCAACCCGCAGGATTGGCGTGCCCGGCTAGTGCTCGGACGGCATTTGGCTGCGCGCGGCGAGTTGGCGGCCGCCTTCGATCTACTGCTCGACGCCCTCGCGCACAATCCCCACGGTCTGACCGTGCATCAGGCAATTTGGAACGTCTTGATGCAAGTTGGTCTCGATCGGTCGCTCGTTCAGCGCTATGTCAGCGCGGCGCGCGAGGCCGTGTTCTTCCTCGATCCTCATGTATGCGTCAAGTGTCGCTATCGGTCCACGGAACTGCTCTGGCAGTGTCCGCACTGTCATGAGTGGAATACCTTCGTCGAAGAACGGATCGCGCCCGCTAAGGAGACTGTGGAGATCTGACGCAGCCGTTCCTGCATTGAATCGCTATTGCCTGTTGGCAAGGTCCTGGCCGATCAGCGTGGCGGCCGCGCGGGCGGACACCGTGAACGCGAAGAACGGCCCGAAGTCGCGGGTTGCCAATAAGCTCGTGAAATAAAGGCCTGACACACTCGACTGCATGCGGTCGTCGAGCGTCGGACAATCGTCGCTGGTCTTCACCCGCGAGAGGAGATGGCTCGCCGTGAGGAAGGGCACGCGTCTGATGTTGGGTCGATAGCCGGTCGCGAGTATCACCCGATCCACCTCGATCACTTCGCCCGACTGAAACCTGACCGCGATCGCGTCGGTGGCGGTCAGCTGCGTCGAAACGACCTCACGCCGCGGCCACAGGCGCACGTCTCCGGCGCGAATTCTGGGCTCGAGCCACGGTTCGAGCTTCAATCGCCCTTCCTCCCAGAACCGCCGCGCCAGGGCGTCCCGTTCGGTCGGCGTGAGCCGGCGGAACCAGCCCGGCTCCTGGACGAAGCGTTGGACCAGCTGACCCGCCCACGCCCAATCGGACTCGGTGAATCGGGGCGTGTCGTGTCGGTAGGCGACGTCGACTCGTGCGCCGGCCTCGGCGAGCAGCGCCGCCCACTCGAAGGCGCTCTGGCGGCCGCCGACGATAAGGCATCGATGGCCCGCCAGAGCGTCGAGATCGACGGCGGTGCAGGTGTGGTCGAAGCGCTTTTCGGGTAGTCGATCCGCCATCTCTGGCGGAACGTGGGCGAAATTCGCGAAGCCGATGGCCACCACAACATTGCGCGCGGTGACCGTGTCACCACTTCGCAAGGTCGCGAGGAACCGTCCATTCCCTCCAACCGATCGATTCAGCGACACGATCTCCCCGGGCACAACTTGCAGCGAGGTCTGCACCGCGAACCACTCGACATAATCCAGATACACTTCGAGCGGGAAAGGCCGGACGGCGGTCGCTGTCAGCCCAGATGACTCGAGAAACCGCGAGATTGTCCATGCCTCCGCGGTATCGAGATGCCAATCGAGACCGGACCGCAGAAACATCCCTCGCGGCATGTGTCGTTTCCAGAACCCCATCGGCTCGCCCACCACCATCGCCGCCAGGCCGCGCCGCTGCACGTCCGCGGCGATTGCGAGACCGAAGGGCCCGGCACCGATGATCAAGAGGTCGGTGGCGGTGTTCGCCTTCATGTTTCAGCACGTTCCGCTTCGCGCCGAAGCCGCCGGACGAGGTCGAGGACCTGCGAGTCCGTGTCTGCATACGTGCCATCGGTTCGAATGACGTAGTCGGCACGCTTGACCTTCTCCGCGATCGGCCACTGACTCGCGATGCGGCGCTCGGCATCCTCACGCGTCAGTGCGTCTCGTGCCATGACACGCTCGAGCTGCGCCTCCGGTGTGCAAGCCACCACGATGACCGCGCCGAAGCGATCGTTGCGCCCGGTCTCGTAAAGCAGTGGAACGTCGGCCACTGCAAAGGGCTCATTGACGGGAAGCGCTCCGAAGAAGTCTTCGATGCCCTGCCGAACGAACGGGTGCACGATCGCCTCGAGGTCGCGGCGCGCCTCGGGATCGCTAAAGACGATCGCGCCCAGCCGTGCGCGATCGAGCGTTCCATCTGGACCGAGAATCGCCGGCCCGAAGCGCGCGACCACGGCGCCGAGACCTGGACTGCCTGCGGCAACACTTTCATGTGACAGAACGTCGGCGTCCACTACTGGAACCCCATGTTCGCGCAGCCGCGTGACGACATGGCTCTTCCCCGTGGCGATGCCGCCGGTAAGCGCGATCCGCCGCATTGCGTGGTGTCCTAGTGTCCTGACCGCGTGATTCGTGACATAACTGCCGGGCGGGGCATCCCCGCTGGCGGCGTTGCGCTTCGCTCAAATATGCCCAATACTCTCGCTCGTCGCGCCTTGCCATCGGGGCGCCGCGCTCCGGCATTTACGCCACGAATCACGCGGCCAGGACACTAGCTCCGAGTTTCAGCGGCCGTAATCGTGTTGCGCAGCACCATCGCGATCGTCAGCGGGCCGATGCCTCCAGGTACCGGGGTGAGCGCACCGGCGACCTCCTCCACTTCCGGGTGGACATCGCCGACGAGGACGCTTCCCTTCTTCTCAAAGGCCAGGAGCTTTGCGCTGCCAGCCACAAACAGTCGTCGCACCTCGTCCTCGCGACTCAACACATTGATGCCGACATCGATGACGGTTGCGCCCGGCTTCACAAAATCGGCGGTGATAAATCCTGGGCGTCCCACCGCCGCGACCAGCACGTCGGCCGATGCGGCGATGCGCGATAAGCCTTCGGTCCGCGAGTGGCAAATGGTCACCGTGGCGTCCCGATGCAGCAGCAAAAGCGCCATGGGTTTGCCGACGATGTCGCTGCGACCGATGACGACGGCGTGGCGGCCGTACAATGGGATATTCTCTCGTTCGAGCAGCTCGATACACCCGAGCGGCGTGCAGGCAACGAGGTGCGGGCGTTTCTGCACGAGTCGGCCGACGTTGACTGGATGAAAGCCGTCGACGTCCTTGGCCGGGTCGATGGCGTCGAACACCTGTTGCTCGGCATTCTCGCCCATCCCGGATGGCAGTGGCGACTGCACCAGGATGGCATCGATGGTCTCGTCCGCGTTGAGGCGCCTGACGGTGGCCAGAGTCTCGTTCAGGTTGGCCTGCTCGTCAATCCGAAGCAGATCCGCGCGACAGCCCGCCTCGGCAACGGCTTTGAGCTTGTTGCGAACATAGATTTCGGATTCGGGTCGCTGACCTGCGAGCACGACTGTCAACGCGGGAGGACGACCGCGGGCGGCGTTGAACGAAGCCACCCGCGACACGAGTTCCGCGCGGATGCGCGCTGCTAACGCAGCGCCGTCTAGTCGTCTGGCCGGCACCGATTCACTACGACCTCTCGCCGGAGACCTTCTGGAGAATCCAGCCGAGCACATACACGGCGGCGCTGATCCCGAGCAGCTGCAGGCCGAAGGTATCGGCGGTCTCGGCGCTCACGCGCACACCCAGGTAACGCGACGTCAGTGCGTCGAGCTCGTGCCACTTGGCCAAGGTTTCGGTGGTCAAGCCCACCTCGGTCTGCAGGCCGAGCAGGAACATGCACAAACCATTGAACAGAGCCAACAGACCGAAGGCGGTGACGAAGTTGGCGAGGCTTTGAAGCGCGGTGCGAGCCTTGCCCTCACGCGCATCATGCAGCGGGCTGTGGGTGCGGCCGTAAAACCAGTAGATGACCAACCCGATGTTCAGCCAGACCAGAAATCGAACCCAGGTGATGACCGGGAGGCTGAGCATCAAGTAGGAGCACGAGAGGATGCCGAGAATCGGAAAGATGGGACCGAGCGGCACGCGAAACGGGCGATGCGCATCCGGACGCTTGAAGCGCAGCATCAGGACGGCGGCGCAGACCACTACGAACGCGAACAGCGTCCCGATGCTGGTCATCTCGCCGACGGTCTGAATCTGGGTCACGCCCGCGACCAGCGCCACAACGACGCAGGTAATGATGGTCGTGATGTACGGCGTTCTGAAGGTCGGGTGAACCTTGCTGACGCCAGACGGCAGCAGCCCATCGCGGCTCATGGCGAAGAAGATGCGCGGCTGGCTCATGAGCATGACGAGCAGCACCGAGGTGATGCCAGCGACGGCGCCCGCCGACACGAGGTAGGAGGCCCAGTCCTGCCCGATGACGCTCAGTGCGTAGGCCACCGGCGCATTGAGGAAGCGCACGGACTCTTCAGGGGCGATCACCGGAACGCCCGGCAGCGCATCGGCCGCCGTCCGGAACTGAATCACTGGTACGATGCCGGAAAGTACGGCGGCAACCGCGAGGTACAGCAATGTGCAGATGACCAGGGACGCGATGATCCCAATCGGCAGATCGCGCTGTGGATTCTTCGCTTCTTCTGCCGTGGTCGAAACCGCATCGAAGCCAATGTACGCGAAGAAGACAACCCCGCCCGCCGCCATGATGCCCGACCAGCCATAGGGAGCAAACGGCGTCCAATTCTCTGGCCTGACGTAGGTCGCCCCGGCGCCGAGGAAGAACAGGACCGCGACGAGCTTGACCGCCACCATGATGGCGTTCGCCCGTGCTGACTCCCGGACACCAATCACCAGCAGCACCATGATGATCAGCACGATGAGGACCGCGGGCAGATTGACGACACCCACGGGAGGTGCTGCTGCGAGCGCGGTAGGGAGTTCAATGCCCGCACCGGAAAGCAGGCGCTGCATGTAGCCGCTCCAGCCAATCGCCACGGTCATCGAACCGACGGCGTACTCGAGGATCAGGTCCCACCCGATCATCCACGCGACCAACTCTCCCAAGGTGGCATACGCGTAGGTGTAGGCGCTACCGGCAACGGGAATCATCGATGCAAACTCCGCATAGCACAGGGCGGCAAAGGCGCACGCTAGTCCTGCCGCAAGGTAGGACATCGTGATCGCCGGGCCGGCCTGATTCGCCGCCGCCGTTCCGGTCAGCACGAAGATGCCGGTGCCGATGATGGCGCCGATGCCAAGCAGCGTCAGGTCCCAGGCGGTGAGGCTTCGCTTCAGTGCCTTGCCGCCATGTTCCGCATCGCTGACAAGCTGCTCGATCGACTTGACCTTGAAGAGATTGGAATCCATTCCCGTCCTTATGCTTGGTTTCATCCCTCCGCCCATCGACCATGCTCAGGGCGGAGCATTGTCATGAGGCGCAGGGCGATGTCCACGCTCTCAACTTTGGGACCTGTCGGTCAGCGCCTGCAAACCCGGCTGATTATAGAGGCAAGTCAGGCGAGGGCCGACAAGTACTCGCGGGCACGCGCTTCCGGGTTGCCCACGAGCAGGTCGCCGATGACAGCCACCGACCGCGCGCCGGCCGCAATGACCCGCGCCGCGGTCTCCAACGTGATTCCGCCGATGGCCACGACGCAAAGGCCATGCGAATCCGCCGCGGCCGCAGACTCTCGGACTGCCCCATAGCCGACCGCGTCGTAGCCCGTTGCCTTGGTCGCGGTGGCGAACACGGGACCTATGGCCAGATACGAAATCGGCTGTCGAACGGATTCAGCGACCTGCTGGGCGGTGTGCGTCGACAAGCCCACCAGAAGCGCTGGCCCCGTGACCCGACGCACGGACTCGGGTGCGAGATCGTCTTGACCGACGTGCACGCCCGCGGCGTGGGACACCACGGCGAGGTCGGCTCGGTCGTTGACGATCACCTGGGCACCTGCCCGGTGCGCCTTTTCGACCATAGCGAGCGCGAGGTCGAGAAACGCGCCGCTCGGCAGCGTCTTCGCTCTGAGTTGGAGGAGAAGCGCCCCGGCAGAGAAAAATGCGTCCGCGACGTCGAGGGGTCGTCGCTGAGTGCGTTCGCACGCCTCCACGTCGACAACGGCGTACAGTCGCTCGCGCGGATTACAAAACAACCCAGGCACCCTGGGCACGCCCGGCACGTGAGGCACCTCCGGCACCTTAGGCACGTCGCGTGAGCCTATGCCGTCTCGGCAAGCGACGTCGTCTTCGGCTTGGGCTGATACCGCTCCATGAAATGCGTGCTGAGGCGACCGGCGACGAAGTCCGGATCGTTCAGAATCCGGAGATGGAGCGGAATCGACGTCCGGATGCCTTCGACGACCGACATCTCCAGCGTCCGCTTCATGCGCGCGATGGCTTCCTGACGATCGCGCCCGTGCGTGATGATCTTCGCGATCATCGAGTCGTAGTACGGGGAAATCGTGCAGTCGGCGTGGGCGGCGGTGTCGATGCGCACGCCGGGTCCTCCCGGAAGGCTGAAGGCCTGGATCACGCCTGGCGACGGCACAAAGGTCTCGGGATCTTCGGCGTTCACCCGGCACTCGATCGCGTGGCCGGTATAGGTCACCTCACTCTGCCTGAACGACAAGCGATCGCCGGCGGCAATCCGTAGTTGTTCTTTGACGATGTCGATACCAGTGACCATTTCGGTGACCGGATGTTCGACCTGGATGCGGGTATTGACCTCCATGAAGTAGAAGTTGCCCTTCTCATCCATCAGGAACTCGAACGTCCCGGCGTTGGTGTATTGCACCGCGCGGGCCGCGTCCGCGACCAGATTCCCCATCCTGCGCCGCACCTTGTCGGAGACGACGACCGACGGTGACTCCTCGAGGAGTTTCTGATGCCGCCGCTGAATCGAGCACTCCCGCTCGCCCAGGTGGATCACGTTGCCATGATGATCCCCGAGCACTTGGAACTCGATGTGCCGAGGGGACTCGAGATACTTCTCGATGTAGACATCGCCGAGGCCGAAGGCCGCTTCGGCTTCGCGTTGTGCGGTCTTGTAGGCATGCGGAAGCTCGCCCGGCGCCTTGACGACTCGCATGCCGCGACCACCGCCCCCCGCGACCGCTTTGATGATGACCGGATAGCCGATGTCCTTTGCGATCTTGAGCGCCTTCTCTTCACTCTCGACCGGGCCGTCGCTTCCGGCCAGCATTGGCACGCCCGCCTTTTTCATCGCGCGGCGGGCCTTGGCCTTGTCGCCCAGCAAGCGGATCACGTTTGGATCCGGCCCGATGAAGCGAATGTGGCAGGCCTCGCACACCTCGGCCAGGTAGGCGCTCTCGGACAGAAAGCCGTATCCCGGATGGATGCCGTCGGCTCCGGTAATTTCGGCGGCACTGATAATCGCCGGCACATTGAGATAGCTGTCGGTACTGCGGGCCGGACCAATGCAGATGTCTTCATCCGCGAAGCGGACATGCAACGAGTTTTCGTCCGCCTCCGAGTAGACCGCCACGGTCTTGATGCCGAGCTCGCGACACGCGAAGATGACGCGCAGCGCGATTTCGCCACGATTGGCGACGAGGATCTTTTTGAACATGCGCTACTTCAGCCGAATCGCGAACAGCCGCTCGCCGTACTGAACCGCCTGCCCGTTCTCGACATAGACGTTGACGATTTCGCCGTCGTACTCAGAGTCAATCTCGTTCATCAGCTTCATCGCTTCGATGATGCAGAGAACCTGGCCTTTCTTGACCGTGTCACTGACCTCGACGAATGCCTTGGCACCGGGTTCGGGCGAGCGATAGAACGTCCCGACGATTGGTGACTTGACGATCGCGAGTTCGGTGCCTTCGTCTTGGTCGGAGGTATCGGCTTGCGCGGCCGGCGCAGTAGCCGCCGGCGTGCCGGAGGGGGCGGATGGCGACGCCGCGGCTGGTGGCGCAGCAATGACGGAATCAGCGGGCATCAAGGGGCCTGGGACATGCGTAACCGTTCCGCTTTTGACGCGGAGTTTCATGCCATCGTGCTCGAGCTCGAACTCGGAGAGCTCTTGCTCGCGAATGAATTCGATGAGTTGCTTGATATCGTCCAGGGTCATCGGGACATTCAATCACCAATCACCAAGTTCAACGCCAATCGCCAATTCGCCTGACTCGCCCAGTTGCTCAATCGGGTCGTTACCAAACGCGTGGCACGTCGGTCAGCCACTCTGCTCCGTCTTCCCGCACCAGCACGTCGTCTTCGACTCGCGCCCCGCCCCAATCGGGGAAGTAGGCGCCCGGCTCGAGCGTCAGCGCCATGCCCGATGCGAGTGGCGGCTCGGGCTGAGAGGGTCGAGCCCGAGTAATCCGTGGCGCCTCGTGAATCTCCAGTCCCAGCCCGTGGCCCGTGCCGTGCGTAAACGCCTCGCCGATTCCGTACGCTGTCAGCACGTCGCGAGCCGCCGCATCCACGGCTTCGGGTGAACGGCCCGCACTCACCACCCGAAATGCCGCCGCTTGCGCCTCGACGACCTGCGCTATCAGCCGTTCCTCGCGATGTCCCGGCGGCCCGGCGGTCACCGTGCGCGTCAAGTCGGTGCAATAACCATCCAGCACGCCGCCAAAGTCCACCACCACGAGCTCGCCAGATTCGATGCGGCGAGTGCCGGCTCGCGCATGCGGCAACGCCGCGTTCGGTCCGGCGGCGACGATGGTATCAAAGGCGGGCCGCTCGAAACCCGCGCGCCTCAGCTGTGCCTCGATTTCGAGCGCCACCTCGTATTCGAGTCGTCCCGCTAAGGCTTTTGAAAGTATACACTTAGCGACTGTCGAAAGTCGTTCGCCCCCGTCGCGAAGAATGCTGACTTCCCATTCGTCCTTGCGGGTCCGGAGGCGCTCGACAAGCCCGTCGGTCGGTGACAGATCCTGTGTCCATCCTCGGGCGGCCAGGGTCTGCGTGAGAAACCGGTAGCGGCTGAGCGTGAGATGTCTCGCCTCGACACCGACCCGAAGTCCGCGAAGCGACTCGAGGATGTCAGCGACTGCCTCGTCATAACTTTGGCCAGGAGCAAGCTGCGTTGTTCGCAGCGTCGGCCATTCATGCCCGCGCGTTTCGAGAGCCGCCGCGTACCGTCCGTCGCTCACGAGATGAAACGTGTCAGCTGTTGCGACCAGCGCGGCAGCGGATGCGAAGAATCCCGTCAAATACGCAACGTTCGGAAGGCTCGTGACCACGAGCGCATCAATCGGCGCATCGGCGAACAGCGGTGCGAGTCGCGCGGCGCGGGCGGTGAGAGTGTCTGGAGGCGGCAGTCTCATCGAGTGGGAAATCGAGAAGCCCGTTCGTGAACCAGCGTCGCCAACCAGGCTTCGAGTTCTGCCAAGACCGGGTCATCGGGGCTGCCTTGATCGATCGGCCCCATCCCGGCAAGCAGCTGCCTCATTAGGGGCGGCGGTTCTGCATCGGCAGCCCCGAGGGCCTTCAAGAGCGCATCGAAATCGACGGGGTTGTCAGGCATCGCGAAGCTCGAGTCGAATCGATAGGCTATCGCACAATCACGGGCGATCACAGAACCCGTTCAACGATCAGGAAACCGGCACCGTCTGCGAGGTCGTGGCTCGTTGCCCTGCATCATCAGTGACCGTCAGGGTCACGACGTAATTGCCTGCCGTGTCGTATCCCTTGCTTGCCGTTGCGCCAGTCGCGGTGCGACCCGAACCGAAGTTCCAATCGTAAGAGACGAGCCGACGGCCCGGCGCCGCTCGAGACGCTTCAGCCGAGAAGAAGATCATCTGGCCCGGCACGGGGTTGGTCGGTGAAAATACGAACGCGGCAGTTGGCGGCGGCAGGATGACGCCCGGGGTCACCAGCCGTAGGTCAACCGTCCTTCCGACCTCGCCGCGGTAATCGGTACCGATTGGGGTCGCGCGAATCGTCACGACGGTCTCCGGATCGACCGGCTCGGCCGGGCGCGGTGGCGCCGTATAGACAGCGCGGGCTCTGCCATCGTCTCCAGTGACGACCGTTTTTGCTGAAAGCAGCCCGTAGTCAACGATGTTGGCACCGAGAAGAATTTCTAACCGCAGAGGCAAGGCCCGCATGGGCCGGCCGTCCGGGCCCGACGCGTCGATTTGTATCGCCGCCTGTGACGCGCCGTCCTGCAGGATGCTGTCGGGAATCGCCTGAAGGCTCACGCGCAGTGCAAGCTCCGAGGGACCTGTCATCAGCGGCGCCGGCGTTTCCTGAACCGAACAGCCGGCGAGCGCCACCGCTGTCATCATCGAGCAGGTACAAAGGGCGCGCCTCACTGTGGATCTCCAAAGTCGCCGAAGTTGACGGAGATGAGCCCGGTCGCGACGATCTGGTTGCCCGCCTGATCGCTGCCATAGAACTCGACTTCGGCAATCGTGCTCAGTATGTTGGCGCCGCCGCCCCGCTGCAGAGCGCTCAAGGGCGGCTCGAGTTTGGCCTGATGGCGAACGATGGCGAAGCTTACGGCCGCATTGCCGCTCGCAGGAATCGTCACCGTCGCCGCGCCATCAAACGCATGCGGGACGTCGACTCCAGGTGTGCTGCGCCCGTCCGCACGACGAAACCTGACGCGATAGCGCGTGAGGGTGACTTCGTTCAACGGGGACGGACCAACAGGTGAGGTTGCGCTACCGGGATTCTTCAGGGTCAGGCGGAAAGTGGCCCGCCCCAGGTCTGCGTAAATCGTGGGGACGCGAACGGTCTGACCATTGACTTGCTGCTCGACCAGCGTTTCGACGTCCGAGAACAGGATGTTGCCAAACGCGTCGGGCTGGGCGCCAGACGCAGCTTCAAGGATGTCGATCACGAGCAACACGGGCGAGCGGCCGGTCCGTGCCACCTCGCCGCACGCCATCGCCAGCGTCACCAGAGCGGCCGCTGGTATCGGCCGCACTATGCCAGTCAGCACCGTCTTCCTCATTTTTCGACTCTCCGGCAGGTCCGCCAGTGGGTCTAAAGACCCACCGCTCCGTACAGTTAGCTCCGCGTAATCCGCGGCGTGATGAAAATCAACAACTCCACGCTTTCATCGAGCAGTTCATCGCGCTTGAACAACCACCCGAGCAGCGGGACACGATGCAACAACGGCACGCGATCGGTCGACGACTGCTCGCGGCTCAGATAGATGCCGGCAATGACCGTCGTTTCGCCGTCCGCAACCAGCACACTCGTAACCGCGCGCTGGGTGTTGATCGGCGGTATGCCGTTGATTGCTCGGCTGAAGTCTGGCGAGGCGTTCTCGAGAAACACCTGCAGGATGACGGTGTTCGACGCCGTGATCTGCGGCGTGACGCGCAACGTCAAAGCCGCCGGCTTGAACGTGACCGTCACCGTGTTGTTGGCCACGGTTTGAATCGGGATCTCCTGCCCTTGCGTCATCTCGGCTTCGGTGTTGTTCTGGGTCGAGACCCGCGGCGTTGAGAGGACGCGCCCCTGTCCGGTGCGCTCGAGTTGCGAGAGCACCAGGTCGAGGTTCAGCGCGCCGTTGATCGAGCCGAGGGCAATTCCCACCGCATTGGGTGCGGCGGGGACCCGAAGATTCACCGCCGTATCCGTCGCCGTACCTCCCGGTGGTCCCTGTGTTCCAACACGGCCACCGATAGCGCCGTTGTTTGGAAACGCAAGCGATGTCGTGTTGCCAAGCGCCGGATCGACTCGCCCGTTGAACCCCCACTCAACGCCAATGCGTCGAGCAAAATCCTTCGTGCTCTGCACGATGCGCGCCTCGATCTCCACCTGCGGCTGGGGTCGATCGAGCGACTTGACGAGCTCCGCGGCTGTCGTCAGGCGGTCGGGTAGATCGCGGACGATCAGCGTGTTGGTGCGGCTGTCGACCTGCACCTCACCACGTACCGAAAGGGCGCTCTTCGTGAGAATTGATACCAGCTCTGGCGCCTTCGCATAACTCAGCGGAACCGTGAGAATCTGCAGCTCGCCGGCGAGAGCCTTGGCCTCTGACAGCTTGCGCCGCTCCTGTTCTTCCTGCGCGAGCACAGCTAGCGGCGCAATACGGACGACGTTTCCATCCACTGCGTATCCCAGCTTGTTCGCTTTCAGGATGATGTCGAGCGCTTGGTCCCACGGGACTTCTTTCAGCGAGACGTCGACCGTTCCGTCGATCGTGGGATCGATCACGATATTCAGCCCGCTAATCTCCGCGAATGTGCGCAGCACCGCTCGGAGGTCCGCATCCTGGTAGTCAAGTGTGATCGGCTCACCACCGAAGCGGCTCGCGGCAGGGGGCTGTTCGACGATAGGAGGCGGCGGAGGCGCTGCCGGTTGCTGCAGCATGCTCGTTTGGCCGTCGATCCTCGTGAGCAAGATGAGGAGGGCGGCGATGAGTGTGTTGGCAAACCCGCGTCGGCCGTGGTGGTGACGAACCATCAGCGCACCTCTCCTCGAAGGTACTTGCGCACTTCTCGATGCCTGGCGAGCGACAGCGGATCATTGACGTCCTGCATGAAGGCCACCGCATCTGATGTAATGGCCGAGACGCTGCCGTCCATCAGTCGATCTCCCAGTCGAACCGAGTAGGCACGCCCGCCATTTGATTCGACGATGGCCATCCAGCCGCCGCGACTCTGGACGATGCCGCGGACCACGAGCTCATCGACCAGAACACCGGCCAGACCCTCGGGCCTGACCGCGTTGACTTGAATCGTGCGGCCGTCGGTTCCTCGATTCACCAGGCTGACAAAGGGATCTCGCCGACCGTGAGACTCGTAGACGTAGTTCGCTGGTGGAGCGGGCGCGACGTCGATCGAGAGACCGTGACCCGAAGCCGCGGAACGCTGGGGCGAGCCGGCGGCCAGCGGTGGCGCACCTGTCCCACCGTCGAGCAGAACGAAGGTTGTCGCGGTGCACGTGATGTCGACGGTCGCAGTCGCGTGCGGCTGCTGTTTGGCGCGAATGACCAGACTGATGACGTTGATGATTCGCGGCAACTTACTGACGCGGTCCAGGAATTCTCCGAGGTTGTGGTACGTGCCTTCGAGCTCGAGGCCGATTGGCCACTCCGCGTGAAGCGGCCGCGGGGTCGTCGGTTGCGGACGGAATCCCCGGATGGTGAGGTTCGACTGAACGGCGAGCGAATGAACTCGCCGCAGCAGGTCAGCCGCATCTTTCTCTTCCGGCAGAGTGGGCCGCAGGCTATCCAGTCGCGCTCGCAGGTCGACAATCTCTTGTTGGAACGTAGAGTGCTGGTGGGTAGTCGTCACACCCCTGTCGATTCGGCTGCGGATGGCGGTCAGCTCACGCTCTCGTTCGGCGATCCGTGCTTGCGTTGGAATTTCAAGGTAGACGTAGTACGCGCTCATCGCCGACAACGAGAGCGCCGCGAAGAGGACCAGCTGCAGATGCCACGGCAATCGCGCCAGCGAGAGATCAGCCAACGGTCCCTCCGCCGCTCATTCTCAACGTGCCTTTGATGGTGAATCGAATAAGGTCGGTGCCGTTCTGCCCGGCAACGACCTCGCTCGTCACAATCTCGACCGGTCGCTTGAAGTAGCGCGTCGACTCCAGGTTGCCAACGAAGTCGGACAACGCCGTCAACGATTTGCACTGCCCTTCGAGCGTGACGTCGTACCCCTCCTGGCGGAGGCTCGTAAGCCATGTCAGATCCGGCAGCGAGCGGCTGATCTGGTCGATGATGTGGACGGGTGTGGTTTGACCTCGGCGCAACTCGTCGATGAGCGTGACCCGTTGTTGCAGCTGCGCTCGCTGGGCTTCGACCTCGGCTCCCTGCTTCAAGACCTCAGTTAGTCGAGCCTCTTCACGACGCGCGGCCTCGATCTCACCGGCGAGTCGCGAGTCCCGCTGGCTGATCGTCCAGTACCGCCAGCTTCCGAGGAGCGCCGTTGCAATCAGCAGCGCGCTGCCTGCCAGCGAAACCCAGCGGCCTCGTTCCAACGAGCGAGTGACCTTCAGCGGTCGCCGTTCGCCTGCCAGGAGATTGACGCGGATCATCGGTCCCCCACTCGTCGGAGCGCGAGGCCCACGGCGACGGCGGACAACGGCGCCATCTCTTCAGCGCTGGCGCCAAGTCGTTTGCTGTCGAAGGTGATCTGGCGGAATGGATTGAAGCGCTCGACGGTCGTCTCGAACCGCTCTTCGAGCGACTCGGCAAAGCCTTCGACCCTCGAAGCGCCGCCGCTCAGCACAATGCGATCGATGTGGTTGTTTTCCGCGGTTGCTTTGAAAAAGTCGAAGGTCTTTTCCACCTCGAGCAATGCGCTGTCGGTCATCGCCCTCAGCACCGGCCGGGCATCATCAAAGCGGGCGGCGTCGGTCTGAGCGCCTTTTTTCAATTCCTCGGCGATCTCGAACGGAAGGCTGAGCTCCTTCTGCACGGCTTTCGTAAAGGCGTTTCCTCCCAGCGACACATCACGCGCGAATACCGATTGGGTGCCGGCCACGATGTTCACGTTGATGGCACTGGCGCCGGCGTTGAGCAGGACGACGACTCGACCAGGCTCGAATCCGTAGTTCGTTTCGTAAGCGTTCTGCAACGCAAAAACGTCGACGTCGAGGATTGCGGGCACGCGGCCCGCCTGTGTGATGACGTTCGCGTAGTCGGCGATCCTGTCCTTCTTGGCAGCGACCAGGAGGACACCCATGGTGGCCGGTGAATACGCGTTGGCAGAGGCGCCCTTCGGATCGCTGATCTCGTAGTCGAGATTCACGTCCTGGATATCGAACGGGATGTGCTGCTCGGCCTCCCAGTCGATGGATGCGGACAGATCCGGATCCCCCATCTGCGGCACTGAGATCTTCTTGACGATGACGGAGCTGCCGGACAGTGCGGCGGCGACTTCGTTTCCGTGAAATCGTTTTGTTGCAAAGATGCGGCGAACGCCGCCCGCCACCGCATTCGAGTCGACGATCGCACCATCGACGATGCAGTCAGCCGGCAATGGTTCGACGGCGATCGCAGCCACGCGGTAGCCCTTGCGTTCTGGCTCGAGCTCGATCGCCTTGATGGCGCTCGAACCGATGTCCAACCCGACCAGGCGTTTGTTGCGACGAAACAGCACTAATTCACCTCCAGCGTCGGGAGGGCGGCGATTCTGTGGTTCGGACTCGAAGGGACGGATTGGGCGGGAGTCGACGCGTTTGGCCGGATCGGGCAGATTGTGCGAGTCCGCGGTCGACGAAGCTGCGAGAAGCTGGAAAAACCTGCGTGCGCGAGCACGTGGACTACTAGCCTTTCCACAAGGGCTTATCGGCAACTCCAGAGGCGGATGCAGTGCTGTAGCGCCCGACGAGTCGAGAACGTCAACGGATACTGCGTCGAAGTCGTAACCCTGCCGGTGCCATGTCAACAGGAGCGCCATTGCACGAGCGGAGATTTGACCGACGCCGCTAACTCGTCGTATCATTTGGGTTTGCCGTCAGCCGTAAGAGAGGCGTAAGGATCCATTCGAATGCGAACGTACGTCGCGTCCCCGAAGACCATCGTCAGCCGCTGGCACGTCATTGATGCCGAGGGCAAGTCGCTCGGCCGCGTGGCCACGCAGGCGGCGAAGCTGCTTCAGGGCAAGCACAAGGCGGTCTACACGCCGTTCATTGACACCGGCGATCACGTCGTGATCGTCAATGCGGCGGCGGTCAAGTTGACCGGCCGCAAAGAGGACGACAAGGTGTACCGCCGTCACAGCGGCTATTCGGGCGGCCTGCGCGAGGAGTCGGCGCGGGTGGTCCGCAAGCGTCAACCGGCGCGAATGGTTGAAGAAGCCGTGCGCGGCATGTTGCCGAAGACCAAGCTCGGCGACGCGATGTTTCGCAAACTGAAGGTGTACAGCGGCAAGGATCATCCGCATGCCGCGCAGCAACCCACGGCGTACGAGGTCGCATAACTTTGGCTGTTACTCAGTACTACGCAACCGGACGCCGCAAGGAATCGACGGCGCGCGTCTTCCTCAGGCCCGGCACGGGCACCATCACCGTCAACCAGCGCGAGTTCGTCAAGTTCTTTCCGTCCGAGGCGCTGCGGGTCCAGGTGAAACAGCCGCTGCTGTTGACGGAAAACGCCGACAAGTTCGACGTGCTGTGCACGGTGGCTGGCGGCGGCGTGACCGGACAAGCCGGCGCCATTCGTCTCGGCATTGCCCGGGCGCTCGTGGAGTTGAATGCGGAAAATCGGCCGCGTTTGAAGAAGGAAGGGTTGCTCACGCGCGATGCACGCGCGAAAGAGCGCAAGAAATACGGGATGGCTGGCGCCCGCAAGCGGTTCCAGTTCAGTAAACGGTAGTCGTCATGGAGGTAGCTTGACCCCGCTCGCGATGAAAGACCTGCTCGAAGCAGGCGTTCACTTCGGCCACCAGACCAAGCGCTGGAACCCCAAGATGAAGCCATTCATCTTCGGCGAGCGTTCCGGCATCTACATCATCGATCTGGGCAAGACCGTCAAGCTGTTCAAGGAGGCGGAGGATTTCATCCGTCAGCTGGCGGCCGAAGGGAAGACTGTCCTGTTCGTCGGCACCAAGCGGCAGGCCCAGGATGTCATCGCCGAAGAAGCTGCGCGCTCGGGCATGTACTACGTCAACGAGCGCTGGCTCGGGGGACTGCTCACCAACTTCACGACCATTCAGCGCAGCATCGCCCGGTTGCGCGATCTCGAAGCCATGGCAACCGACGGTCGCTACGAGTTCATGCCGAAGAAGGAAATCGCGCGGGCCGAAAAAGAAAAGCGCAAGCTTCAGAAGAACCTCGAGGGCATTCGCAACATGGGCCGGCTGCCTGACGCCCTGTTCGTGGTCGATACCCGAAAGGAGAAGATTGCGGTCGACGAAGCGCGCAAGCTGAAGATTCCGGTCGTGGGGGT
This sequence comes from uncultured Acidobacteriota bacterium, assembly GCA_963802675.1. Taxonomy (GTDB): domain Bacteria; phylum Acidobacteriota; class Vicinamibacteria; order Vicinamibacterales; family UBA2999; genus JACCSI01. The sequence continues at coordinate 575,930 of CAWDJL010000005.1, read as the reverse complement.
GGTTGACACCAACTGCGACCCGGAAGAAGTCGAATTCGTCATTCCCGGCAACGACGATGCGCTCCGCGCCATTCGGCTTGTTTGCGGCGCGGGTGGCGGATGCGGTGATCGATGGCCGTGGCGAACGCGAATCAGCGCTCGCGGATCAAGCGACGGCCGACGCCGAGGCGGCAGCGGCCGACGAAGCGAATCGCACGGTGCGTCCCGCCAATCTCCGGCGACCGCAGCGGCCCAGCGAGGCGCCAGTTACGCTGTCCTGATCACGACAACGGGGACCCTTTTCTCGGCTGTGCGCCGGCTGGGACCCTCGGCCGGCGCTTTTCATGTACGGCTGGCCGGGCTGAAGCCGCGGCCACTCGCGATGATCGGAAGATCTCGCCCGGCCCCTTCGGATGATCGGAAGATCTCGAGAGCATATTTGGCTCAAGGCTTTCAAGCGGCGCTGAGGGCCCGGTGCCGGCAGAACGAGTGGGAGTAAAGACGATGGCGATTACGGCGGAACAGGTCAAGCAGCTACGTGACCAGACTGGCGCAGGGATGATGGACTGCAAGACAGCCTTGACCGAGGCCAATGGCGACAAGGAGAAGGCTGTCGAGATTCTGCGCAAGAAGGGACTGGCGTCTGCGGCCAAGCGTGCGGGACGGGCGACCAAAGACGGCATGATCGGCCACTACATTCATATGGGTGGCAAAGTGGCGGTGCTGGTCGAGGTGAACTGCGAGACCGACTTCGTGGCGCGGACCGAAGATTTCCAGCGGCTGGCGAAGGAGTTGGCGATGCACATCGCGGCAGCCGATCCGAAGTTCGTGCGCCGTGAGGACGTGCCGGCGGAGGTCCTGGAGAAGGAGAAGGAGATCTATCGCGCCCAGTTCGCCGACTCGGGCAAGCCTGCCAACGTGATTGACAAGATCGCCGAAGGCAAGCTCGAAAGCTTCTACGCGCAGGTCTGCCTCATGGAGCAGCCGTCGGTCCGCGACCCCAACGTCAGCATCAAGCAGATGGTCGCGAGCGCCTCGGCCAAGACCGGCGAGAACGTCACCGTCTCGCGATTCGTCCGCTTCAAGCTTGGCGAACTCGCGGACGCGAACTAGCTCACGAAGGTTCTTCACGGAGGTTCTTGACGGAGGTTCTTTACGGAGGTTCGACGGGGTTCTTCACGATTGTTCTCGCGAACACACGGTTCTCGTGAACGACCGTCGCGAGAACCACTCGTCGAGAACCATCGTCGAGAACCCTCTCGAGAACCGCATCGTCGTCAGAACCATCGTCGAGAACCATCGTCCAGAACCATCGTAGGTATAATCTTCGCGACGTGTCCGAGCCTTCCTATAAACGAATCCTCCTTAAACTTTCCGGCGAAGCGCTCATGGGCGATCAGGCATATGGGGTTGACCCCGTTGTCGCTACGCGCATCGCGACAGATATCGCCGAATTGCAGAGCCTCGGTATCCAGGCCTCCATCGTCATCGGCGGCGGCAACATCTTCCGGGGCCTGGCTGCCAGCACGCGCGGCATGGACCGATCGACCGCCGACTACATGGGGATGTTGGCCACCGTGATCAACGCCCTGGCGCTGCAGGACGCGCTCGAGAAGCAGAGTGTCCCGACCCGGGTGCTGACCGCCATCGAAATGCGATCCGTGGCCGAGCCGTTCATTCGCCGGCGTGCCATCCGACATCTGGAAAAAGGTCGCGTCGTCGTGTTCGCTGCCGGAACCGGCAACCCCTATTTCACGACCGACACCGCGGCCGCTCTGCGTGCCATGGAGATCAAGGCGGATGTGATTCTCAAGGGGACCAAGGTTGACGGGATCTACTCGGCCGACCCCGTCACGTCCCCGGATGCCACACGTTACGAACGCGTGTCCTACCTTCAGGTGCTGCAGGAACGTTTGCAGGTCATGGACGCGACCGCCGTCACACTCTGCATGGATAACCGTCTCCCCATCATCGTCTTCAACCTCAAAACTCCGGGTAACATCCGCCGGGTCGTCATGGGAGAGGCGGTGGGGACGGTGGTGACTGCGGAAGAACATGTCAGTTACAAGTGACAAGTTACAAGTTCAAAACGTCTTGCAGGACCTCGTGCCGGTCAGTGCATCGAGGCGCTTTGGGCCGGGGCGACGCGCGAAGCCGTTTGTAACTTGCACTGTAACTTGTAACTTTCACGAGGACGACTATGGATGTCTCCGATCTGAAGGGTCTGTTTGGCGAAGTCAAGAAGCGGATGGATGCCCAGCTGGAGTTCGTGCGCAAAGAGCTGGCGGGTGTTCGTACGGGACGCGCGTCGACAGGGCTGCTCGAGAATGTGCACGTCGAAGCTTACGGGACACGGATGCCACTGAATCAGGTGGCCACACTGTCGATTCCCGAGCCGGCGATGATCGTGGCCCAGCCCTTCGACCCGACCCTGATGAGCACCATCGAAAAGGCCATTCGAACCGCCGACCTCGGCCTCAATCCGGCCAACGATGGCAAGGTCATTCGCATCCCCATTCCCGCTCTCACCGAGGAGCGCCGCAAGGAGCTCTCACGGCACGTCCATAAGATGACCGAGGAAGGGCGCAATCACGTTCGCGTCGTCCGACGCGAGGCCAACGACAAGCTGAAGAAGATGCTCAAGGAGCACCAGATCTCCGAAGACGACGAGAAGCGTGCGCTCGACGAAGTGCAGAAGATCACCGATCAGCACATCAAGACGATCGACGAGCTGCAACACAAAAAGGACCAGGACCTGCTGGGGAAGTAACTGCACCAGTTTCCAGTTGACAGTTTCCAGTTCAAAGGCGGCGGGGATGACCGTGGGCACTATTGGCCTTTGAACTGGCAACTGACGACCATCATGTACTTTACACATCTCGAATGCGCCAGCCGCTGCGGCGCTGGGCCGTTTGACCCGCGCCAGCCGCACTTTCTTTGCCCGTCGTGTGGCCTGCCGCTGCTCGCCCGTTATGACCTGTCCGCTGCCAGAGCGTGGTCGCGTGAATCGCTTCGCGATCGGGCGCCCAACATGTGGCGATATCGCGAGCTGATGCCACTGCTGCCAGGCGACGAACCGGTCACGCTTGGCGAGGGCTTGACGCCCCTCCTGCACGCCAAGCGTCTGGGGACGACTCTAGGCCTCGATCGCCTGTTCATCAAAGACGAGTCGCCGAATCCGACGAACTCCTTCAAAGCCCGCGGGCAATCGGCGGCTATCACACGCGCGAAGGCGCTAGGGGCCCGCACCATCACGTTGCCCACCGCCGGCAACGCGGGAAACGCGGCCGCGGCGTACTCGCGCTGCGGCCGGACTCGGATGCGAGGTGTTCATCCCCAAGGACGCCAAGAAACCGTTCATCGACGAGTGCCGGCTGTACGGGGCGAACGTGACGCTGGTCGACGGGCTGATTACCGATGCGGGTCGGATGGCGGCCGAGAAGGGTAAGCCGCTCGGATGGTACGACGTGTCAACGCTCAAGGAGCCGTACCGAGTGGAAGGCAAGAAGACAATGGGGTACGAGCTGGCGGAACAGTTCAACTGGGTGCTTCCAGACTGGATCGTCTACCCCACCGGCGGCGGCACGGGCCTCGTGGGCATGTGGAAAGCGTTCGACGAGCTCGAGGCGATTGGCTGGATTCCGGCCGGGCGACGCCCGAAGATGGTGTCCGTGCAAGCCGAGGGATGCGCGCCCATCGTTCGTGCCTTCGAGCACGGCACGCCGAAGGCCGTCCCGTGGGAGAACGCCCACACGGTGGCGGATGGCCTGCGCGTACCTCGGGCGATTGGCGACTTCCTGATCCTTGAGGCGGTTCGGCAGAGCGGCGGAACGGCACTCGCCGTCTCAGACGCCCAGATGGTGCACGACATGGTGGCGATCGGGAGCCACGAGGGTGTCTCAGCAGCACCTGAAGGCGGTGCGGCCTTAAGTGCGATCCGACGACTGGTTGCCGAGAGGCGCGTCGAGACGTCACGAGACCGTGGTGCTCTTCAACACCGGTGGGGCTCTCAAGTACCTCGATGTACTCGCACCCTGAAAAGTCAGCTGCCTCTATGGATCCCCTCCTCAACTCAATCTCCAAACGCGACCCCGATCGAGCGCGCCGTGCGCAAGAGGTCGTTGTCGAGCGGCACGGTCTTGGTCTTGCCGACCACGTCCGCCAGTGGAATGGGGACGATGTCAGGAGGATGGTTCGCGACCATCCGGCCGAAGACGCCGCGTGTGATGAGCTCGACAGCCTTCCCTCCGAACCGCGTGGCGAGCACGCGATCGAAGGCCGTTGGCGCCCCACCGCGCTGCAGGTGACCAAGCACGACATGACGCGTCTCCTTGCCCATCCGCTCCTGAAGAGCCTTGGCGACGACGGCGCCTACCCCGCCGAGGCGCTCCACGTGTCCTGCCCGGGCGCCCTCGATCAACGTCACATCACCGCCATGCGGTTTGGCCCCTTCGGCCACGACGACGATCGTGAATCGCGCACCGAAGCTCTCTCGCTCACGAATGTGTGCGACTACGCGATCGAGGTCATACGCGATTTCCGGAATCAGGATGACGTCGGCCCCGCCGGCGACGCCCGCGTGCAGGGCAATCCAGCCGGCGTAGCGCCCCATCACCTCGACGATCATGATGCGTCGATGAGCCTCGGCGGTCGTGTGCAACCGATCAATGGCATCCGAGGCGAACGCGACGGCCGTGTCGAAACCGAAGCAGCTGGTGGTGCCCCAAATGTCGTTGTCGATGGTCTTGGGGACGCCGACGATTGGCAGACCCTTCAGATAGAACTGATGAGCGATCTGCAGCGTGCCATCGCCACCGATGACCACGAGCGCGTCCATCTTCATCTTGCCAAACGTCTCGATGCAGCGATCGGAATAATCCGCGGGGCCTTCCACGCCGGCCACTGGATAGTCGAAGGGATTCCCACGATTCGTCGTGCCAAGGATGGTGCCACCGAGCCGAAGAATACCGGTGACGTCGCTGGGGCGCAGCTGACGTGTGCGCGAGGGGTCGAGCAGGCCATCAAAGCTGTCTTCGAGGCCGATGACCTCGATTCCAGCGTTGAACGCCGCCTTGACCACCGCGCGAATGACGGCGTTGAGGCCCGGCGCGTCGCCGCCGCCGGTCAGCACGCCAATCTTTTTGACCGAGAGCATCCGTTGGGCACTATACCATTCCGATTTTGCAGCGATCGGTCGCGTCCTTTCCTTTTCACGCCTCCTCCTGATACAACAACGTAACGAATGCCGCGCGTACTAATCCTCATTCTCGTCGGTGCTGCCACGTTTTCGAGCCCACGCCTTGCCGCCGAAACCGCTCCGCTCCTTTCGATTCAGCAATTGAGCGACGCTGCAACGCTGGTCGTCAGAGGTCGAGTCACAGAGGTCTCCAGCCAATGGGACCCGGCGATCAACGCGCTCTACACCTACGCCTCCATCGATGTGTCCGAGACGTGGAAGGGCGCCTTGCCGCAGCCGCGAATCGTGATCAAGCTCCTCGGCGGTCGCCTCGAGGATCTCGAACTGCGCGTCCCTGGACAGGCGCGCCTCGATCCGGAAGACGAGGTCGTCCTGTGGCTCGAGGTGCGCCCGCGGGACGGAACGCTCTACCCCGCCGGACTCTGGCAGGGCGTGTGGAAAATCTCTGACCCGCCAAGCACAGCGAGGGCCGCTCGACAGAGCGCAGACGGTCTCGTGCGCGAAGCGATCGGCATGGACGCGCTCCGTGCGGTCGCGCAGTCATCTCCATCCAGCGACACCGCATTCGTGGCCGTTCCCATCGAATTCCAGAAGGCTGGGTACACGTTTTTTCCGTCAGACGGCCCTCCAGGCCGCTGGCACGAAGCGGATTTTGGAACGAGCGTGTCGGTGGACTACGAGCCGCCGCCGGGCGGCCTGGGTGGCGGGCTCGCCGAACTCGATGCGGCGATCGCGCGTTGGAACGGGTCGGGGATGAGCTTTCGGTTGCAGCGCGGCTCGTCGCGCGGCGCACGCTGTATCGGCGCGTTTGAGGCGGACGGACGCATCTCGGTCGCGTTCAACGATCCATGCGGTGAAGTCAGCGATAGCGGAACAGTTGTCGGGCTCGCTGGCCTCTATATGACTCCGATTCTGCGCGAGGCGGGCGGTATCACGTTCCAGAAGATCATTCAGGGAAGCTTCGTCCTCAACAATGGCGCCGGTGCCCTTGCCGTCCTGTCACAGCGCGGCTGTTTTCAGGACGCCCTGACGCACAACCTTGGACATACCATCGGTCTGGGGCACTCGTCGCAGAGCGATGCCATCATGTGGCCTGATCCGCTTCCAGGCTGCGGATCGGGGCCCTCAGGTCTCAGTGGCGATGACCTCGCGGGCGTCCGAGCGGTGTATCCCGCCGGGGGGAGCGGTGCGGTCCCTGGTCCTCCGCTGGGACTGACCTCGACGTCCACGGGCACCACGCTTACGCTGTCCTGGACGGCACCTTCGACCGGTGGGGTCTGTGACGACCTATGTGATTGAAGCCGGATCGGCAACCGGGCAGATGAATCTCGCGAGCTTCGTGACGAACAGCACGCAGACCTCGATTGTGTTCACAGATGTGCCGCCCGGCAGGTACTACGTGCGAGTTCGCGGGCGCAACACGCTTGGAACCGGGGCGCCGTCCAACGAGATTGTCGCGACATCAGGTGCTCTTCCAACAGCCCCAACGGGGCTGACCGCGACCGTGGCGGGAAGTACGGTCACACTTGGTTGGTCGGCGCCGGTCGCAGGCGAACCGGTCACGACCTATATTCTCGAAGCTGGATCGGCTCCGGGCCGAACGGACCTCGCGAACCTGCCCACAAACAGCACCGTGCCCGGGGCGACGTTCAACGGGGTGCCTCCAGGCGTGTATTACTTGCGTGTCCGCGCGCGCAACGTGGTGGGCACGAGCGCGCCCTCCAATGAGTTGCAAGTGAACGTTGCCTGCCCGTTGCCGTCGCCACCAACGAGCCTCGCGTTCACCAAGACTGGCGGCCAGGTCACGTTCACCTGGCAGGCGCCGACATCGGGACCCGCTCCGCTTGGTTACCAAATCTCCGCCGGGACCGCACCGGCACTCGAGGACATCATCGTCGTCGATCTAGGTCCGGTCACCTCGATCACGGCCAGCGGCCCGCCCGGGACGTATTTCATCCGCGTAATGAGCCGCAGTGGGTGTGGGCTCAGCGGCAGCTCCAACGAAGTGACGCTGGTGCTGCCATGACGAGACACGTTCGAGTCCCCGCGTTGGCGGTCGTGGTCGCCATGACCGTCACCAGGGTTGCATCCGCGCAGGTTGCGCCATCCGATCTGTTCTTTGAGATCGCAACGTCCGCACCTCAAGCAGCAGCGTCCACGGGAGTTCTCGGCCGCGTCGTCGGCATCAGACTCGATCGGCTCTTCGACTCGTCAGTCGGGCCTGCACGCACGATTCGCCTCAACATCGACGCGCGGGACTGGCTTGCGCGCTTCGAGCGGCAGGACCTGGATACTGCAGGCTTTCGATCATGGGTTGGCTCGTTGGAGGGGGTCGCGCACAGTCACGTGGTCTTCACCGAGCGGAACGGCATCGTTTCGGGCCTGATTAACGCACTCTCGAGCGTCTACCAAGTGCGGACGCTTTCCCAAGGCGTATACGTGCTGGAGCAACTCGAGGCCGACGCGGCTCGCCGGGAGCTCGATCCCCAACTTCGCGCTGATAGTTCGCTGTTCCACCCGGCGGACGCAACCTCGCTTCAGGAGGATGGGACGACGATCGATGTGCTGCTTCTCTACACGAGTGCAGCACGCGCGCGCGCGGGCGGGCCGGCGCAGATCGAAGCCGTCGCTTCCCAAATCATCAGCGACAGCAACACGATCCTTGCGCGGAGCGCGATCATTCCCCGCTTTCGTCTCGCAGGTACCGCCCTCTTGCCGTTTACCGAAGCGCCAAGCATGTTGACTGATCTCCTGCGGGTGACCGACTCGTCACTTGCACAAGGGCTGCGCAATGACACTCGCGCGGACCTTGTTCAGCTGTTGGTGAACAGCCCGGATCTCAACGCATGCGGTGTTGGCTGGTTGCTCACTGAGCCCAGCGCGAACTTCGACGCGTACAGCGTTGCCGATGTTTCGTGCATTGGACTGTACACTCCGACTCATGAGATGGGGCACAACATGGGGTCGCATCACGCGCCCGAAGACCGTGCCACCGGCGCTGGTCTCCCCTTTTCATACGGGTATAAGGACCCCGTGCGCCGCTTTCGGACCGTGATGGCTTATCAGTGTGCGGGTGTTGACTGCCCACGGATCCCGAACTTTTCCAACCCGTCGGTGCCGCACGGTGGCTCTGCCACTGGGAGCAGCAATCAGAACAACGCACTTTCCATCAACATGGCCGCCTACACCGTGGCCAACTGGCGGCACGCCCTGGCGGCAACGCCGCCGGCCCCAACCGGGCTGGCCACCCAAGTCAAAGGCAATTTCGTCACTGCTGCCTGGGATCCTGTTCATCCTTGGGCCGGCGTGACCCGCTACATCGTGCAGGCGGGCAGCGCTCCTGGTGCGAGTGACGTCCTCAGTACGTCTGTCGAAACTCCGTCGATCTCGGGACACGCAAGCCTCGGAACGTTCTACTGGCGGGTGATTGCCGTCAACGCTGCCGGCCCCGGTCGCCCGTCGTCCGAAGCCCAAGTCATCGTAGGTGGACCCTGCACGCCGCCTGGCCCACCGCGCGATCTGACGATCTGGTTAGAGGGTCGAACGGTCAACCTGAAGTGGCTGCCACCCGCAATCGGGAGCGCCGTCTCGGATTACATACTGGAGGCAGGGACCCTGCCCGGCCTGACGGATATCCACAACAGTTCGACCGGCAGTCCCGTCACGCACGGATCGACCCTGGCGCCAGCCGGCATTTACTTTGCCCGCCTGCGCGCACAAAACGAATGCGGGCTCAGCGAACCAACGAGCGAGCAATTGATTTTCGTGCGCTGACACGCTCATTGGGAGACAACGAAGGGACGTGCAGGTGCAATCGGCGGCTGGTGGGCTCGAACGTGTGGATCGGGTCGTTGTCGCTGCCATCTTATTGCTGGGAGCCGTGGCTCTCGCCGTGTCGCCTCTTGAAGCCTCGCTGACAGCGTATGCAGCCGGGGCAGCAGGGCTGATCGCGCTCCACGAACGACTGCGCGACGAATTCCTCCCCGTCGTGGCGACCCTCACGGTCTTAGTGATTTTCGCTGGGACATCCTTGTTTTGGTCGATGACGGCCGCCGCGACGTTTCCGGATGCGGCGTCGTTCGGTGCGGTGTCGGCACTCCTATTTCTCGCATCGCGCCTTCGCTGGCGCGCTTCAGTAGCGGTGTGGCTTCTGGCCGCTGCGATGCCATGGCTCCTAAGGCGCCTGACCGCTGACCCCGGCGGCAGCGGAGCCCTCTTCTCTTCCAACCAGGGGTGGCTTTCTTTGACGCCCGTCGCCTACGTGGCACTCGTCGGTTCTTTTTTTTACCTGCGACGGAATCCACCGCCGGCCATCGCCTCGTTCGCCGTGTTCTCGGTCTGGGTGGCGGGCGCAGGGAGCCTTCTCCCAGGGGGCGATGCGGGGCCGTTTTCGAATGGGTTGACGAGCGCTCTTGCCCTGTTCGCACCCGGGTTGGCTACGGTGGTCGAGAGCGCGCGCCGACGACCGCTCTTGGCGGTGGCACCACTGATCGGGCTGGCACTCGCCAACAACTACTGGCTCATGGTGCAGTACACGACCGGGATGATCCCCAAGGACGCCCCGGTCAGCTTCGCGACGATGATGCGACAGCAGGCCGACGTCCATGCGCGCGCCCCATATGCCTATCTCTTTGCGTTTCCGGCCAATGCCTGGTTTGCTCTCCGCGAGCGCCTGCCCATCGACCGGTATGAGTTGCTGGCATTTGAGCCCCGGTCCGCGTCGCTCGACATCACGTTGAGTCGCGCGGCCGATCGCTTCCTGCTCGAAGGATGGGATGCGCCAGGACCCGACGAAGTCGGGCCCGTGCGCTGGATTGGGGAATCGCGTGCCACCATCGCGTTGCCGCTCGCTCTCGACACGACACAAGGCATCGAGATCACGGTGACCGCCCGCGCTCGACTCGAAGAGCCGCCGGTCGATGTCGACCTGGGTCTGGAGTTGAATGGCCGCGAGATCGGTCGCTTCGTTGTTCCGGGTGGCACGCCGACCGACCTCCGTGCCGTGATTCCCGCCAGCGCGGTTGGCCGGATCGGACGTGCGGGCTACAATCGGCTGACCTTTGTGAGTTACGGCGGAGGGCGCGCGGAGGCCGTCCAGGAAAATCCAGTGCGACCGCCGAATCGCTCGGGCGGTCGCGTGTGGCCCGTCGCGATTTACCGCATTCGCATCTCGCCGACGTCATGACCGACCGCCCACTCGTCTCCGTCGTCGTGCCCGTCTTCAACAGCGCGGCGCTGATCCCCGCGTGTCAAGCGGCGCTCTCGCCCGTTTTGGATCAGATGGCGGGAGGCGCCGAAGTCATTTATGTCGACGATGGCTCCACCGACGGTACGCTCGACGCGCTCCGAACGGTACAAGCCACCGATTCGCGCGTGCGGATCGTCGAGCTCGCCGCGAACTTCGGACAGCATGCCGCGTTCACCGCTGGCTTCGAGCATGCCGCCGGGCGTTACTTGGTGACTCTCGACGTCGACCTGCAGTGCGATCCGAGTGACATCCCACGCCTCATCGAACCACTGACTCGGGGGTACGACCTGGTGAGCGGCGTACGACTCAATCGTCAGGATCCAACGACACGGCGGCTGTTTTCGCGCGTGACCACGAGACTTGTCGCGCGGCTGGCCGGTGTGCCGCTGCGGGACATCGGGTGTCCACTGAACGCGTTCACCGATGAGGTCGCGCGCAGCCTGGCCGCGTTCGGCGAACTGCGCCGTTTCCTCAAACCGCTGGCGGTCCGAGTGGCCCGGCGCGTGACCGAAGTCGAGGTCCAGCACCGCCCGCGCGCCGAGGGGGCATCGTCGGTACTCGGTGACAGCCCTCGTTCGGCTGTTCATGGACTTCTTCGTCAACGCGCTCGGCGATGTCTTTGCCTGGGTCTTCATGGTGGCGACCGGGCTCACGCTGGTGCTGCTGCTGGCAGCGGTTGCGACCGCTCTCGTGAGCGTCGCGAGCCGCACCCTGGTCGGCTATGCCATTCCGTTGATGCTCCTCGCGATTCAAGCCGCGCTGGTCGCACTCTTCGGCCTGGTTGGGGAGTACGTGCAGCGAATCTACCGCCAGAGCTCGGGTCGGCCGTTCTTCCTCGTTCGTCGAATGTACGATTCCCCGCGCCCATCGGCCGCGAGCGTGCTCGAGACCCCCGGGGCGCGGCGTTGATCGTTCGTCCGCTTGGGGCCGAGGATGCCGACCTGCTCGAGGCGCTAATCTCATCGTTTCCGTTCAAGCCCTATCGCTACTATCGCGTGTACTCGCGCAAGGCGCAGGTCGACATCATGCGGGCTGAAATTCTCCCCGCCTTGACGACCCCTCCCCGCTTGGCGTTCCATGCAAGGGACGGCGATCACAGCGCCATGGTGATTGCGCGGGCCCTACCTTGGGACTCGGACTTCTTCCGCGTGCGCATGGCGCGATTCGACTACATCGCGGCGTCCCCAGGCGCCCCACCAGGTGTCGTCGAAGCCGCACTCGACGCCGCCCTGCAAGCCTGTGATGCCACATCCATTCCGCACCTGACGGCTCGTGTCGATGTGGAAGACATCCCAACCGTGGATCTGCTGCAGCGACGCGGCTTCCGCTTGATGGATGCGCTCGTGAGCTACCGCACACGCCCTCAAAAGGAGCCGCCTCTTCCCGGCCGCGAGGTCGGTGTCATTCGCGAATTCGCCCCAGACGATGCCGACGCGGTTTACGACATTACGCAGGAAGCGTTCCGGCACTACGTCGGGCGATTTCAACACGACCCGCATGTTCCCGTCGATCGCGCCAAGGCCTTTTATCTGGAGTGGGCGAAAAAAGGTCTATCGGGCGACATGGCCGACAAGGTGTTCGTGGCGGTGAACAGCGAGGCGAAGCCGATCGGGTATCTCTTCTTTCGCCGTCGAGAACCCGCATCGACCACGGGTGGGGTGGCGATTCACGGCGGGGGACTGGGCGCGTGCAGGCCCGACGCGCCCGGCGCCTACGCTGCGCTGATTCGTCACGCGGCCTTGTGGTCACACGCGCAAGGGGCGGTGGCCGAGTGTCAGACTCAGAACTATAATTTTTCGGTGATTCGCGTGTACGAGGCGGCGGGTTTCCACTACGTTCGGGCGGAATACACGCTCCATGCGTGGCGAGGCGCCGACAGCCCGTAACCTTTACAGCAGTCCGCACTTAGCGTAAAATCCTCGCGACTTTGAGCCAATCGTCGCTCGCCTCGGCCACCTTCCCTCGCCACGGCCCGAGCAGTGTCTTCGAACTCTTATGAAGTTCTACTTAATCAACCCGAAACTGCCGTTGAGCTTCACGGGGAATGAGTACGCCGCCCCGGTCGTTTTCAAGAAGTACTCGGTTCCGCCGCTCGGGCTCCTCACGGTCGCTGGGATGATTCCGCGCCATCACGAAGTCGCCTTCTGCGACGAGAACGTGGCCGACATCGACTTCGACATGGACTGCGATGTCGTCGGCATCACAGGCATGCACCTGCAGGGGCCGGGACTGCGCAAGATCGCCCAGCGATTTCGGGCCCGCGGCAAGACGGTAGTCGTCGGCGGGCCATCAAGCATGGCGGTGCCCGAACGCTATCGTGATGTGGCCGATGTGCTCATGCTCGGTGAGTGCGAACAGATCTGGCCCAAGTGCATCGAGGACCTCGAGAATGGTGTTGCGAAGGCGTCCTACACGCCCGCGGACACCGTGGATGTTCGTACGTCACCGGTGCCCCGCTACGACCTGGTGTCCCGCAGAGACTACATGCAAATCAGTCTGCAGACGACTCGCGGGTGTCCGTTCAAGTGCGAGTTCTGCGACATCATCACCCTGTACGGCCGCAAGGTCCGCACCAAGTCGGTTGATCAGGTGTTGGCCGAGGTCAAGACCGTTCTCTCGCTTGGCTGGGACCGGCTGTTCTTCGTGGACGACAACTTCATCGGTGACCCCAAGTACACCATGTCGCTGATGGAAGCCCTCTCGGATCTACAGAAAACGCGCAAGAAGCCATTCGTCTTCTCGACCCAGGCCACCATTAACGTCGCTCACAATCAGCACTTGTTGAAGCTGCTGCACGAGGGCGGCTGCCGCAGCATGTTCATCGGGATCGAGACGCCGCGCGTGTCGTCGCTCCAGGAAACTCAGAAGTTCCAGAACGTGCGGAAAGACACCCTGGGCGAGGTGGCACGCATTCAATCCCAGGGCATGGCGGTTTACTCCGGCTTGATCGTCGGGTTTGATCACGACGATGAGGACATCTTTCAGGAGCAGGTCGACTTCATCAACGACGCGAAGATTCCGCTGCCCTTCCCGTCGCTCCTGGGGGCACTGCCAGCGACCCCGCTTTACAAACGGATGGTCGACGAAGGGCGTGTGATCGCAGAGAACGAGTTTCAGGGGAATACGTTCTTCACCAACATCCGACCCACGTGCATGAGCATGGAGGCGTTGCAGAACGGCTTCCTGCGCATGGTGCAGGCGCTGTACGACCCGAAGAACTTCTCCGATCGCTGTCTCGGTGAGATCGAGCGACTGAACGGCGCTTCAGGTCGCGCAAGCAATTACAAGCGCCCGTTGATCCTTGGCGGCTTTGCCTGGGTGCTGCTCTGGTATCTCTTCGATCCGAACCGCAAACGGCTGCTTCAGACGTTCGTACGACTGTTCCCTGCCTTCTGGCGCTTCCCGAACGCGGCCGATGCTGCGCTGCAGCGACTCGTCACTTATCGGCACGTGATCCGGTACGTGTCCATGCTCGAAGCACGTCACGCCTCGAAGCCTGACGTGCGCTCGACGGGCGCATCAACCGTCGAGCGTCAGCCGGAGAGCGTGCCGGCGTAATCGGCCCACGGCCCACGGCCCGAGGTCTACGGTTGGGGTCTGCCTGTATAATCAACGTTTGTCCGAGTGGGCGGCTAGCTCAGTTGGGAGAGCGCCGCGTTCGCAACGCGGAGGTCGGGAGTTCGAGCCTCCTGCCGTCCACCATCCTTCGCTCGACCGTACGAAAGCTGCCCCACCGTCGCGCGGACGCGAGATGAACACGATCGAGGGGCGAGCTCGCTCGGAAGGGCGGACGATGCCAGCCGGACGGCCTGAGCGTGCGGGCAGGAGGCACGGGCGCGCGCTCATCGCGCCCTCCGTACAAGGTTGGGTCCTGCCACACCTCATCGAATGGGTGGAAAGCCGCGGCGTCAACGCGTCGCCGATTCGCCGGCTCTTCGGCCGGACGAGGCTCGTGGATCCGAGCGTTCGCGTCACCGAGGCTGCGGCGGAGACGGCCTGGCGTCTCGCTGCGACCCTCACCTGCGATGAAGCGCTCGGCGTCCATCTCGCCGAGTCGCTGCCTCGTGGCGCGCTCGACCTCATCGAGTACGCGCTGCGATCGAGCCCCTCGCTCGGAAAAGGGCTCGATCGTCTGGCGCGCTATGGGCGTCTGCTGAGCGATCGCGTGGCGGCGCGGACACACCGCAAGGAACAAGGCCTGTTGTTTCTGGTCCACGACACTGCCACGACCCCGTTGTACCCGGCACGGGCAGAATTCGCGCTGGCCGTGGCGCTCAAGCTCGCGCGTGACTGTACGGGAGCGGACATCACACCGCTCCACGTCTGCTTCGCGCATCCTGCACCGGACAACACGTCGGAGCATCGGCGGTTCTTCCACGGAGATGTTCGCTTTGGCGCCGGTTCGAGCTCGATGAACCTCAGCGGAGCCGATGCGGCACGTCCCATGCGCGACGCCGATGCGGCACTGGCGGCGATTATCCGCCGCCGGCTCGAGAACGCAATGGACGCTCGAGACCGGTCGAGCGCGGGCGCCATGAGCACACGCGTCCGCCGCATAGTGGTCGAGCATCTGGGGCAGTCAGTCCTGACGCTCGACGCAGTCGCCAGAGTGCTTGCGGTCAGCCGGCGGACGCTGACCCGCCGTCTCGCCGAGGAGCGCGCGTCATTCCGCCAAATTCTCGATGACGTGCGAAGTGACTTCGCGCGCGCCTTGCTGCAGGATCGCAGCCTGAGCATCGGCGATATCGCGTTCTTTCTCCAGGTACTCTGAACCCGCGGCGTTCCACCGATCCTTCCGGCGGTGGACGGGTCGGACGCCACAAGCGTTCAGAGAGGCCTGACCGCGCTCACCAAGCCGCGCCAGATTCGGAGCGATACGCTCGAACGCATCTCGATTGACGCCTTGCGCCAGTGGAGCCCGATCTGGCCCCCCCGGATACCGCGATATCGGAGAGAGTTCGCTACCCTAACAGGTGCAGGGTGGCCATCGCCGTCCGTGTCCCACCCTTCACATCCGCCTGGCTCGAGCCGAGACGGGGTCTTGATACACAGCCTCTAAAGGAAAAGCATCATGGTTCTTCTTCGTTCGTTCGCTGGCCTCCCCTTCGTCGTTTTCTTTGTCGCATCGTCGGTCGGGTGCTCGAATTTGCCGTCCACGCCGACCTCGCCATCGTCCGGCGCGGGCTCGCTGGCCCTGACGGCCGATCAGCTCGCTGGCACCTGGGATCTCTCGTCCATTCAGCCCGCCGGTCAGGTCGCGCAAGCCGCACCCGCCGACGCCACTTACACTCTGACGTTCGCCGATACCCGACTGTCGACGCGCGCCGACTGCAACGTTTGCAGCGGTGGGTTCACGCTGTCGGAAGACACCCTGACGGCGGGACCAGCATTGGCGTGCACACGGGCGGCTTGCCCCACGATGGCATTTGAGTCGACGTATATGGGCATGCTCGGGGGTGAGAGTACCCGTCGGGCTATCAGGACGCACGCTGACGTTGTCCTCGGCCCGTGGCGTGCTGCGGTTCGCGCGCTGAGCGGCACGCGCCGTCCACTCGTTCCCGCTTCGCCCAGGCGCGGCGCCGCGCTTGGGCGACTACTCGCACTTGTACCAAGCCTCCCAGGCGTCTACGTCTCAGAGAACGGGGAGGTAGTCGAGATGGAGTGTCATTCCGCTAAGTCAGTTGCCAAGGAACCGCTCACCAACCAGGTAGACGCGCCACCAGATGCGCACCATCGCCACGAACATCACCCATCCCGCGACCGACAACCCGATCTGCGTCCAGATTTCCTTCCGCGTCATCCGCCGACGCGGTAGTGCGTTGTTTACGGTGGCACTGTTGTTCACGGTGGCACTGTTCACGGCGACACTCCTCTGAGGGGAGAAGAGAGCTACAAATCGACACGAAGCGTGACGCAACACGCGACCTGTCTATTAGAGCCGTTTCGAGAGTGCAATCGGCTTACGCGTCACTATAACAACACTACGATCCGTTGCGATTCGAAAGTTCGACGCGGAAAAAAAGTTGGCGATGATAGGTCAGCTAACAAAACTGTTGATTACGACATCGTAAGTGGAAGCGGGCGACAGATTCGTCATTCAACAGTCGCGAGCGCAGATAGAGGTCACATCAGTCGTTGATAGGACACGCCGTGCCGCTCCAGTGCGGCAACGATTTGCGCGCCACGGTGCTAGACGACTGAGCTTCTCGGGAGTCTCTTTCGGTCTCCATGGCGATCCTGGTGTAAAAGGGTCCGCGCTACCGTACCTTCCCCTGCTTCGCCAACAACGCGCGATATACGCGGACGTTGTACTCCGCACAACCCAGTCCTGTATGTTCGAGCGGCACACGTGACTTGCCCTCGACGCCGAGCTGCTCGCCCAAATCGCCGAGTTCAAGCGACCGATAGCCCATCATTGCTCCCTCGACCGAGCAGTGTAGCCCAGCCCTTCAATCGTCATGTCTATAGGTAAGATGTACCTGAAAGGAACGTCATAGCAGTGCTGCCCCGAGGTCCGCGCGGACGATGACCGAGCCGCCTGCAATCGTGGGGCGTTACCATGTCGAACGCCTCATCGCGCACGGCGGGATGGGTTCGCTCTATCTAGCCCGCGATCCCGCCATCGATCGGCTGGTGGTGATCAAGCTGCTGCGCGAGGGTTTCGACGATGCGGCCATGCGTGAGCGGTTCGCCCGTGAAGCACGCGCCGCCGGTCGCCTGCAGCACCCCAACATCGTTACCGTCTTCGATGTCGGCGAGCACGACGCTCGCCCATATATCGCGATGGAGTACATCGCGGGCGAGACGCTGGCACAACTCATTCGACGGCGGGCGATTGGGCGACATTGGGAAAAGCTGGCGATCCTCGAAGACCTGTGCGCGGCCCTGCACTATGCGCACAGTGCCGGGATCGTGCATCGCGACATCAAGCCGGCCAACGTCATGCGTGACAACGCTGGCGTGCTGAAGATCCTCGACTTTGGCATCGCGCGCGCCGCTGGTGCCGGCCTGACCCGTGAGGGCGATGTGGTTGGGACGCTCAACTACATGTCGCCGGAACAACTCGCCGGCGAACCAGTCGATCATCGCACCGACATCTATTCCGTCGGTGTGTTGGCCTATGAGCTCATTACCTCTCAGATGGCATTCCCCGGGACGGTGCAAACCGGCGTCCTCTTCAAGATCCTGAATGGAGAGCCGGTCCCTATCGAGACGCTCGTGCCAGGAGTGGATCCCGACGTGGGGGTGATCATCGATCGTGCGATGGCGAAGTCGCCAGATGCCCGCTATCAGGACCTCGAAAGTGTGCGGCAGGATCTTGCGGCCGTGCGACTTCGGCTAGTCGAAACGGATCCGGGGATTGACGAGGTTGCGGACCCCAACGCAGAGACGCGCTTCGATTCCGGCCGTGTCGCGTCCGGTGCGCTCGTCCGACCGTCATCGCGAATCGCCTCGGCTCGCCAGCGTACGGCCGCTTCTGCCATGCGGTCCAAGACGCAGCCGTCGCAATCGGCGCGCGCTCCAAGCGCGCGATGTACCTTGGGGCGGCTGCCGGACTTCTGATTGTTGCCATCACGGCGACCGTCATGTATCGAGGCCAGACCGCGCGCGACGGATCCGAAAGGGAGTCACAAGCAGCCAGCGGCACGGCGACGCCACAACCGTCCTCCCCGACTCCGGCCAACCAGACGCCGGCACCTCCCGCGTCCGAGACGGCCGGGCCACCGCGTCGGGCACCCGGTGCCGATCGCGCGGCGGAAGCGGCCGATCCCCTGCGCGAGGCTCGTCTTGCCTTAATGCGCACTGCCGCCCGCCAGGAGATCGCCGGTGGTCGCGAGCAGGAAGCGCTCGAGTCGTTGATGTATGGCCTTGACCTCGACCCGAGCGACCAAGTGCTCAATCAGATGTTGGCCGACCTTACTCGCACGGCGCGGGATCGCACCACGAACGCCCGCGTGAGCGTCGCCCGAGCGGGCTCAGCCGGAGCCAGGTCGCCTGCATTCCGTGAGGCCCAGCAGCGCGAGCGAGAGGCCGACGGGCTGCTGCGAGGTGGCGATCGTGCCGGAGGATTACGTGCCCTCTGGTCGGCGGCGGCGTTATACGGCAAAGCGTCGGAGGCACGCGAAGTCGCCCCCCCGGCGTCTGCGGTGCCAACCTTGCGCGAGCCCTCCAACACCGACGGACAGGTCCGCCCGCCACCACCGCCTCCCGAAGCTGTCAATCCTCCCGCACCACCGGAGCCGAATCGGGCGCCGCCCACAGCAGTCGAGAAGGTGCCGCCACCAGCGCTACCCCCGCCGCCACGGGTCGAACCGCCAGCTACTGGTCGGGACGCGGCCGGGGATGCCACCGCGACGGATCTCGCCGCTGTGCGGGACACGCTGCGCAGGTACGTTGGCGCCTATGAAGCGTTGGACAGCGCGGCGGTCGGACGAATGATGCCGTCGTTGAGCGGAGAACAGTTACGCAGCCTGGGTCGCGATTTTGCGGCTTACCGCAGCTACTCGGTCGTCATCAAAGACGAGTCCATTGTGCTCGACGGCGATTCAGCCCGAGTCACCTGCCAGGTCGTGCGATCGTTCGAGACCAAGACAGGCGTCGCCGGCAGCAACACCGTGCGAACAGTCTTCCATCTGCGCAGGAGCGGAACCGCGTGGACGATCGAACGGCTGGAATCCCGCGGTAACGCAGTTACACGGTTACAAGTTACAAGTTGCGAAGGTTCAGTCACCGGAGTTCGACGAAGGTTCGCCGGATAGCGCCATGCGGTGAACTCACAGGCGCCGCGAGTTTGTAACTTCGTAACTTGTAACCTTGTGAGACTCGTCCTAAAACGCGTAATCAATGCTGATGGCCGGCGTGACCCGGTCACCGAGACCGGCGTTGGTCAGGTTGAACAACAGGTTCGCCGAGATGAGCAGCGTCCGCAGCGGGTTCAGGCGAACCCCGATGTTGCCGGTGGCGAGCTGCAGGTTTCCCGGCTCGAAGCGAAGTTCGCGGCGTGTCACTTGAGTGACGACCGGGGGTGTCGTTCCGCCGGACCCGCCGCCGCCACCTCCGCCCCCGCCGCCGCCTCCTCCCCCACCTCCGGTACCACCGGGTCCTGTCTGGACGAACTCGAACACCTTGTCGGCTTCATGGAATCGGCCCGCACCGCGAATCGATCGACCCACCACGTCGACGATCATCGTCAGTCGAGGCGACACCACGAGATCAAATCCTCCCGCGTAGTTCACTTCGTCGTTGAGGGCTGCGCCCGTCAAGTCGCCCTCAGTCGAGAAGGTGTAGCCAACATTGAGATGGGGAGAGAGCTTACCGAGCGCCATCGAGGCGATGCCGAACACCTTGGTTTGGACGCCTCCGGTGCCAAGGAGATTGCTTTCATCTCCTGTAGGAGTCCGGACATCGACGGCTGCCGCAAGTCCGCCGCCTCCCTGCCGCAGAAAGTTGTATTTCGCCCGAATCACGATGTCCCCGAGGCCGCTCGCACTCCCGGCGTCGGTGAATGTCTGTTCGTCCGGATTCTCCCCTTCGAAGGTGTGGATCGTGGGATTGGCTCGCGTGGCGAGCCGCTCGATGCGCGCGCGAACGCTCGCATCGACGTCGATGTCGACGAACGGAATCGCCACGCCAAAATCCAGCCGGTCGGTGAGCCCGTAGGCGGCGTAGACCACCACGCTTTGCGTCGTGAGTCGCAGAGCGAGCGCGGCTTCGATGAGGTCGCCTTCGAACGCCGGGTTGAGGCGGCTGCCGTCACCGGCCGTCGCACCGCCCTCTGTCGAGCCACAGCAGTCGATATGCTCGACGTGAAAGACGATGTCGCGATTGCGCAGGTTCTTGCCCTCGAACGTGTCGTAGGTCGAGCGCAAGTAGCCGACGCCCAAACTTCCGCGATCGCGACCAATCGTCAGCGCCCGCTCAGTGAACAGTGGGCCGAAGCTCTCGCTCGTACGACTGAAGGTACCGAGCTCCGGATTGAAGGTATACGTGAAACCGCCAGACGACGAGCCGACGGGAACTGTGGCCAGCAACGTGACGAGCTGCTGATTGAACTGCTGCGGCGTCTGCAGCTGGTCGACGCCTGGCCTGAAGTGCGCCGCGTGACTCGGAAACTCAGGCGACGCGGCGGGATTGAGCACAATCGTGTTTCCGAACAGATTGGGCAACACCTCGGATACGGGGGTCGTCTGGCCCGCCAACCCCGGACTTGCCTCGAACAGACAGATGCTTCCAATTGCGATGGCGATCAACTCACGGCGCGGTCGGGACACGGCGGGGCCTCCGGCCCGAGAGCATTGTCGAACCCCGCGCCGATGTCAATTTGGCTCGGCTGTTCTGCGTCAAAAACAAAGGGCGAGGAGTGGTGCTCCTCGCCCTTTGAACTGCTCAGGACCAGACTGCTACGGTCTGTACCCGGCCATCAGGTACTCGAGAATCGTCCAGCGCGCCTGTCCACTTGCCTTGGTAATGTCACCGTTAAACCACGTCGGGTTGCCCCCGCAATGCTGTGAGATGACGTCCCACCCGTACACGTGCCGTGCGGTCGCCTGTTCGTTAGGCACGTCCGCGAAGTTATAGAGGATGACGTCCTGCGACAGGTCGCCAATTTGCCCACGCTTGTAATTCATCCCGAATCGGGTATCTATCGACCTGAGATGCCGGAGCAATTTGAACACCCAGTTGGTGTTGCCGCACGAGTTCCGGAGTTCCCCCGCATACTGGGCTGCCATTGCCCGCGCCCCCTCCGTCAGCACCGAATGCGCCTGTGGCTTCGAGAGTGCCGGTCCCTGGGGCGGCTGCGCAACGGTCAGCAGAGTCTCCGCTGAGCTCACGCTCGCGCCGCAGGTGAGTGCTGACCGCAGTGTCGCGTAGTAGGTTCCCATCGGGCATTCCGTAGTAGCTGAAGCTGGTCTTCGTCGCTGCGAAAGGCAACGATGCCAGGTTTGGTCCGCCACCGGGTGTGTTGCCAATTTCGAGCGTATAGCCCGTCGAACCTGGCAATTGCGGCCACGAGAACTGGATGAAAGCGCCAATGCTGCTCGCGTTGAGCGGAATGGTCGGCGGCGCCGCGCAGCCTGGAAGCGTCAGTGTGAATTCGCTCGATGCGGCACTCCCACCGGCACCAATCGCGACCACCGTGGCGTAGTAGCTGCCGGGAGGCGCGCTCGGAATCAGGAATGAGGTGGAGCTCGCAGGAAGCTGCAGAAGGGCAATTGGCGCTCCGCCAGGCGTCATCGCGACGCGAAGCTGCACGCTCGTCAGCGAGCCCGCGGGGTTGTTCAGATTCCAGGAGAGCGAAGCGCTCACGTCGTTGATCACCGCCGCCAAGTCAGTGGGCGCGGCCGGCGGTGTCAGATTCCCGACGTCCACGGTCACCGGATCCGAAAGCGGCCCCTTGACCGCCCCCGCGGCGGCTCTGACTTGCAGGATGTAGGATCCCGGAGGGACACCAGGGATGTCGGCGCTCGTACCACCGCCGACCGAAAACGGTCCAAATTGACTTCCACCGACTTGGGCAAGAAGTTCGTAAGTCGTCGCTCCGGGCACGACCGTCCAATTCAGACTGACCGTAGAGCCATTGACCGTAGCGGTCAGTGTCGGCTTATCCTGTGCGGACGCAACCGATGCGAAAACCACCAGCATCAGGCCTGCCAAGGCCGGACGAAGTCTTGCGATGAACATCCAATCTCTCCTACGTTAAGGGCCATCCTAGGCACACACGATCAGCCTGGATGGGCGGCAAACAACATCCGGCAAACAACATCCAACGGGGGAAACAGCTTGTCTCGGAGGCAGAAAGGGGGCTGGGAGCCCCTACTACCGGACCTGGAGTGTAGCACGGGCGACCGTGGCTCAGCAATGATTTCATGCCCGATTTATCGGGTTTAACGGGCGAAGGTACTCGTCAGTCTTGCACGTTCATACACCGCCCCGGCCTGATGCTCAGGCCACGACCGCGGCGCTTTCAGCTGACCGCACTCGATTCGACCCATTCTTGTGGGCGACCCTGGCACTCGCCTTCGCGTTTCGGTGGTACCGCATCGACATTCCCTATGTGGACGCCCACAGTTGGCGCCAGGTCACCAACGCGGACATTGCCCGACTGTGGACCGAGTTACCGATCAACCCGCTCTTCCCGCAGGTGAGTTGGGGCGGGCCTGATGGCTACGCCGGACTCGAATTCCCGTTGCTGCACGTGCTCACGGCACTGGTGTGGCGAGCGGTGGGTGTTTCGGACGTCGCCGGGCGACTGGTTGCCGTTGCGTTCTCACTGGCGTCGGTCTGGCTCATCTACCTCCTCGGCCGACGGTTATTCAACGTGGCGGTCGGACGTGGTGCAGCGTTTCTGCTCGCCTTCTCGCCTTCCTTCGTCTATTTCGGGCGGACGCTCTTGTCCGACGTCCCCATGGTCACCTTCTCGATTGCCGCGGTGCTGGGCTACGCAGCCTACTTTCAGACCAACCGGACAGCGCGACGTCGTGCTGGGCGCCATCTGCCTTGCGCTCGCAGGACTCGTCAAGGTGCCTGCGATCCTGATTCTGGGACCCATCATCTGGCTCGGATGGCTCGCACGTCGGTGGCGGTTGTTCTACGACGCCGAGTTCGTGATCGGGCTCATCGTCGCGTTGGGAGCCATCACGGCGTGGTACCTGCACGCCGATCGCATCTATCTGCAAACTGGATTGACCCAGGCAATCTTCCGCCCATCCAGTCGATATATCGGTGAGATCGCCGCCTACTCCGGCTTTTTCACGACGGTCTCTCATTGGACGACGTGGGGTGATCCCGAGAATCGCGCCCGCATCTTGGATATCGTGGGCCGGTTCCTGCACCTGCATCTCACCCCACTCGGCGCAGTCGGCGTCGCGCTGGGGTTCCTGCGACTCAAGACTCCGCGCCGGACTGTTCTGGATATTTGGGTATTGGCTGCCGCCTCGCTTGTCGCGGTATCCGTCGTCGGCCAGTACTTTCACGAGTTTCATCAGCTGCCATTCCATCCCCCGCTCGCGCTGTTCTTTGGACTGGGTATGCAGCCGCTGTTTGCGTGGGAACGGTGGCCCCTCGCGCTGCAACGCCCGCGCATCGCCGGCACATTGGCCGCGACGATGTTCGTGGTCTTGTCCGGTGCGGCGATTTGGTGTTTCGTCGAAAGCTCGGTGTTCCTGTTGTACCGCCCCGACAACCTCAACATCCCTCTGATTCATGCTGGTCGTGCCATCGACGAGGCGACGCCGAGCGGTTCGCTGCTGGTGGTCGTCGAGTACCGACCGCGCCGGAAGCAACTCGCCCATGCTGCTCTACTACGCGCGCCGCCGTGGATGGAGCTTCGATGCGTTGGCGATTCGTCCGACGGTGGTGGACTACTTGCGGGACCAGAGGGGCGCTTGCTTTTTCGCGACCAGCGGCTGGCCGTTGATCGAGGCGTTGGAGCCAGAGACAGCGCAACATCTGAGGACCGCGTTCAAGGAGATTCCGCTCCCAGGAATCCCCCCTGACTATCGCCTGTTCGATCTCGGGTGTTCGGCTCCATCGCCGAGCGCTCGAGCCGCGTCGCCGAGCTACTGAACCCTGCGCACCAGATTTTTTGTCAGCTCAAAACTGGCTCCAATCGTGCCCGGCGCCACAGAGCCGTTGTCGAGGGTCGATTCTGCTTCGGCTGGCGCGATCCACAATCGGTAGCGGAGCCCGAAATGAAGCCGCGACGCCTCTTCAGTCAATCCGGCAAACGCGGCGCCGAAGTTCGCCCTCGTTGATCGATCGTCGCGTAACTCGATCACCGTGCCGGACGAGATCGTTGCGGCCTCGGCATCGATCGCCCGAACGGTGTCGGTTGTCAGCTCCGCGAGCTCGACCCACCGCACATTGCGCGACCAGTACATCGGGAGAAGCAGGAAGGGAAGCACCAGCGCGCCGACCGTGGCTCGCTTGAAGCGTGTCGGCGCGCTTGCCTCACTCATCGCACTGACGATCGCGGCCGCGATCAACGCGATGCCGACACTCGGAAACACGGCATAGAGGCTCGAGCGAACCGGCAACCACAGCGTAATGGCGAAGCCGGCCGCGAACCACGCGAGACCCTTGAGTGCCAGCTCGGGATTGATTCGGCGCAGAGACGGTCGGACACCAACGGCCAGTGCCCAGACCACGATCGCAATTGCGAAGATCGTCATCGAACGGTCGGCATACTGCATGACGTTCTCGGCGACCGCCGCGGGACTGAACGTGAACTGATAGTACGGCGGTGCCGAGGTCGCGGTGTAGGCACCGGTTCGAATTCGCGCGAATAGATAAACGACCAACGCGAGTATGGTCGGCCACGTCCGGCGAATGCCAATGGCCAATTCTTTGCCGCGATCGAGCCAACTTCCAACGGTCAGCGAATCGGCAGCCCACACCGCACAAATCAGCGGGAGCACCACCGCTTCTTCCTTCGACCCCAACGCGAGCAGCGCACATGCGAACATCCAAAACGGGCGGCGCTTGACGGCTGCGATGACGGTGCCCAACGCGAAGAACGTCAGCAGAAGCGACGTGCGGCCACTAAGCCACAGCAGCGCCATGTTGATCCCGTGAAAGTTGAAGAGCCAAAGGGCCGCGGCGACCAGCGCCACTGCGGGCGGCAAGGCGGCGCTCCGACCGAGAGCCCACACGGCTGCGGCGCACCCGAGCGCGAGGAAGAAGTTCGTCAGACCATACCCAAGGCTCCAGACTGAGAACATGGCATGGTTGATTCCAAAACTCAGGGCGACCACAGGCCGATAGAAGCCCACGTGGTCGGACAGCACGTGTGCAAGCGTCCGATCGCCATCGAGGCGACCATGTTGGATCCAGGCGAAATCATCGCTGATGAACCCGTGTCCAACGTCTGGGAGATACGCGAGACCGAACGCGACGAGCAGGATGATTACAGCAACGAACAGGGGAACCGTTCGCACGAGGTCGGCCCAATCCTAGTGCATGTCGCGCCTTTGACCCGGTCGAGCTGGGCGGTGCGCTAAGATCGCCTGGCCAAGTCATTGACTTTTGGCTGAGCCAGAACGTCCTAATGTTATGGGTTTACGTCTAACGGGCCTCTTGTTGGCGATTCTGGCGGCGACCTCGACGCTCGCCGATGGACAAGCCGGCCGCGGAACACCGGACGAGCTCGCCGGCCGTATTCAGGCGCGCTACGACGGCATTCGCGACTTCGAAGCCGAGTTCGTCCAGAGCTATCAGGGTGGGCTGCTTCGCACGAAGACGACCGAGCAGGGCACGGTGGCGATCAAGCGACCCGGGCGCATGCGGTGGGTCTACACGAAGCCCGAGCGGAAGGAATTCGTGTCCAACGGCACGCGGATCTATTCCTATCTCCCGGCCGACAAGCAGGTGATTGTCGCCCCCGTGCCAGCCGAGGACCACACCACGCCAGCGCTGTTCTTGACCGGCCGCGGCCACCT
This sequence comes from uncultured Acidobacteriota bacterium, assembly GCA_963802675.1. Classification (GTDB taxonomy): domain Bacteria; phylum Acidobacteriota; class Vicinamibacteria; order Vicinamibacterales; family UBA2999; genus JACCSI01. Next base: position 550,069 of record CAWDJL010000005.1, on the reverse strand, counting down.
CGTCCGCGACTTCACGGCCAGCTTTGCCGAGATCCCCGAGGCCGCTGCCGGCACCCTGGGTCTTCGACTCGTCCCCAAGCGGGAGGACCCTGAAATCGAGTCGCTCCTCCTCGGCGTAGACGCCACGACCCTTCAAATCCGGCACTTGGTGGCCGCCGATCGGCAAGGCGGGCGATCGACGTTTCTGTTCAAAAATGTGAAGGAAAACCGAGGCTTGTCCGATACACTCTTCGAGTTCCAGATCCCTCGTGGTGTCGACGTGATCAAAAACGGCGTTCCGGCGAAGTGAGCACGGAGGCGCGCAACCCCTTGACCCGTCATCTCCCCTTCCTGCTCAGCTTGACGATTGCGGCAGCGGGCTGCGCGACCAACCCCGCCTTGCGCGACGCACGACTCGCCGAGGCGCAGCAGGACTTCGATCGCGCGGTCATCGAATACACCAAGGTCGTTCGCGCGAATCCCGACGACCGCAATGCCAGGGCCTCGCTCGAACAGGCGAAGCTACGCGCCGCCCAGGATCATTTCACTCGCGCGCGACGACTGGCCTCCGATCGGCAAGTTGGACGAAGCGCTGGTGGAGTACCAACTCGCCCTCGAACTGAACCCGACCAACCAGACCATTCATGACGAGATGCGGACGGCGCGTACGCAGATGCGCGCCAAGATTGCCGTCAACGAGGAAGGCAAGACGCGCCTCGAGACCTTGATCGCGCAGAGCCTCGAAGCGCCGCTGCCGGGCAACGAGCTCCCCGACGACATCGCACTCCCCGACACGCTGATCTTCCGCGAGGCCAACGCGCGGGAGGTGTTTACGGCGATCGCGAAGTTTGCGGATCTCAGCATCGTGTTCGACCCCACCTTTCGCGATCAACCGATCACCATCGACTTGCGCAAGGTCGAGCTCTCACAAGCGCTGGATGACGTCGCGGCTGCGACTCGCAACTTCTGGCGGGCCAACGGACAACGGACGGTGCTCATCGTTCCCGACACGCCGGCCAAGCGTCGCGAGTACGAGGAGGAGATCGTTCGAATCTTCTATTTGAGCAACGCCGATCTCAAGGAGACCGTCGACATCCTCCGCATCGTGGTCGATGCGCGCCGGATCTCCGCGGTCACCGGCACCAATGCCATCACGATCAAAGACACACCTGAACGGATCACTGCGGCTGGCCGCATCATCAGTGCGATCGACAAGGCGCGTCCGGAAGTCGTGATTGACGTGGAGCTCCTCGAGGTCGATCGCACGCGCCTCAAGGAGTACGGCCTCCAGATTGCGTCGCCGGGAGTACCCGAAGGCGTTTCGGGTGCGGTCGATATCAACCGAGAAGGCTTTACGCTCCACGACCTGCGTAACCTGACTCAGTCCGATGTGTTTCTCACCGGCCTCCCCGGCCCTGTTTTATCGTGCCGCTGAAGAGCGACACGGCGACGCGCGTGCTGGCCAACCCGCAGCTCCGGACGTCGGAAGGTATGCCTGCGCAAGCGCGATTCGGTGAGCGTGTCCCCGTGCCGGTGACGATATTCGCTCCGATCGCGGCCGGCGGGGTCCAGACCCAGCCGATTACCTCGTTCAACTACGAGAACATCGGCGTCAACATCGACCTTACGCCTCGCACCCATCACGACGACGACGTGTCGCTGGCGGTGAAGATCGAAGTCAGCAGCATTTCGGGTCAGGGGTTTGGTGGGCTGCCGACGTTCGGCAACCGCGCCATCAGCACCGTCATCCGCCTCAAAGACGGTGAAACGAACATGCTCGCCGGGCTGATCCGCGACGACGAACGCACGGTGTTATCCGGCGTGCCTGGCCTGGTCGACATCCCGGTCGTCGGTCGCCTGTTTGCGCACAACAAACGTCAAACCCAGGAGACCGACATCATTCTCACGCTCACTCCACGCATCGTCCGGGTGCTGGATCTCGACGCGGAAGATCTCGCCCCCTTCCGAGTCGGTCGCGACAGCGGGGCGCCAGTGATCGACATCCCGCTCCCCGCACCGCCGCCGCGGCCTCCGGCAGAACCATTCGACCCGGCGATACCGCCCATACCGCCCCCTTCGGGACAACCGCCGCCGGCGCAACCGATTCAGCCGCCCAAGCCGCCCAAGCCGCCTCCTCTTTGAGGGCGAGTAGGGCGCGTCGGGCTAGTAGGGCGGGTGGTTTACCAGCCCGACCAGCCCCACCGCAGACCTCGACCTGCCCCACCAGACCTCGCACCTCCAGACCTCGCCTTACCCGACGCGTGCGACGTGAGCGCCCAACGCCTGGAGGCGCTCCACGAGTCGCCCGTAACCGCGCTCGACCACCTCGAGTTGATCCACCCGGCTCTGGCCCTTGGCGGCCAGTGCTGCGGCGATGAGCGCCATGCCAGATCTGATGTCACGGCTGTCGAGTTGTTTGCCTTTCAGCTGCCGAGGCCCGGTCACGATGATGCGGTGAGGATCACAGAGGAATAGATCGGCCCCCATGCCGCTGACTTGTTCGAGCGAGTACAGGCGCAACTCGTAGAGCCAGTCGTGCACGAGCGTGGCCCCGGCGGCTTGCGTGGCGAGAGCCGTCACGAGGCTGACCAGGTCGCTTGGGAATCCCGGCCAGAGGCCTGTGGTGATGCGACCGGCGTTGATCAACGTGCGCGGTTCGGCGCGGAACGTGGCGCCATCGTGCTCGCAGTGCACATTCATCTTCTTGAGTACGGAGGTGACGACTTCCATGTCCTCCCACCGCGTGCCGCCAATCTCGATGTGCCCTCCGGTAATCGCAGCGGCCACCGCCCAACTTCCGGCCTCGATGTAGTCGCCGAACAGCGTTTTCGTTGCGCCGCCAAGATTTGCGGAACCTTCGACGCGGATCGTCGGACTCCCGGCGCCCTCAATCCCGGCGCCCATGCCTGCCAGGAAGTCGCAGAGTTCAACGACGTGCGGTTCGCACGCCGCGTGTCGTATCTCGGATCGGCCGGTCGCGGCGGCGGCGGCGAGCAGCGCGGTTTCGGTTCCGGTGACCGACGCTTCGTCAAGGTAGTGGGAGGCGGGTTTGAGTCCATCAGGCGCCTCGAGGGCGTGGCCTTTGGTCTTCGGACACGCGCACCCCCATGTGCGCGAGCGCCTCGAGGTGGGTTCGAATGGTCCGGCGGGTCGGAAAATCACCGCCAGGCGGCGCGATCATCGCGCGGCCACGTCGCGCAAGCAGCGGACCCATCAGGAGAACCGATCCCCTGAGCCGTCCGACCAGACCAGCGTCTGGCTCGTCCTTGGTCACCTCGGCGCACTTGATACGCAGCGACGTCGTTCCAATACCGTCAACTTCGGCGCCAAGGTCCAGCAGCAGCCGGCACATGACCTCGACGTCAGCAATGCGCGGCACGTTGTGCAGCCGGCACTCTTTGTCGGTGAGCAGGCACGCGGCGATGATTGGCAACGCGGCGTTCTTGTTGCCTTCCACGTCGAGGTGCCCGCGCAACCGATGACCACCTTCAATAACCAGCGTCGACATTTCTCAGCCTCGATCCTTGCGAGGGTGCCGGTCGCCCGGAGAAGGCGACTCGAGCAGCCACTGCAGCTCCGGTGACGGCGGGAAACCCACAAACACTGGCTCCGGCACGATTCCAATCGAAAACGTGTTCCAGACCGCTCGCTTGATGTCGGCCGCCAGCGCGAGCACGTCGCCGGCCGTGGCGCCGCCGTGGTTGACGATGGCCTGGGCTTGAAATGGGGAGACGCCGACGGCGCCGCGCGTGTAGCCCTTGGGGAATCCGGCACGCTCGATCAGCCAGGCCGCCGGCACTTTGACCGCGGTCGCTCCAACCGGGTAGTTCGGAACGGTCGCGTTGCCGCCTTCACGTCCGCGAATCTGCGCGAAGTGCCCGCTCGCGATCACCGGATTGACGAAGAACGACCCGACGCTGCGATTCGCTGGGTTCCCTGGCTCGATGACCATCCCCTTTCGCCTGCGAATGGTCAGGATCGCTTCGCGTACGTCGCCGAGAGAGGGCGGTTGATCGATGTGCTCGAAATACGACACGACGTCAGCATAGGTCACCGTCGGCGGCACTCCAGGCAGCAACCCAAACTCGACGCGCGACACAATATAGCGGTCATCACGCTTGAATCGGCTGGAGCGATAACCAAAGCCGCACTCATCACCGGCTAGAACCATTACATCGCCGGTCTTCCGATCGATCGCACGAAGCTTCGTGATCACGCCGGACACATCCTGACCGTACGCACCGACGTTTTGAACCGGCGTGCCGCCCACCAGACCCGGAATGCCCGACAGGCACTCGAGCCCACCGCACCCGGCTTCGACCGTGAGCGCTACGAACTCGTCCCAAGGCTCCCCCGCACCGGCAAGGAACATACGCCGATCCTGAGCCGACCGCTGCTCGATGCCGCGGATGTCGATTTGCAACACCAAGCCGTCGAACCCAGCGTCGGAAAACACCACGTTGCTGCCGCCGCCGAGCACGTGGACGGGCATGTTGTGGTCACGTGCCCATCCCAATGCCTGCTGAACGGCCGATTCATCGCCAGCGCGATGGAACCAGCGTGCGGCACCACCTAACGCCCAGCGTGCACCACTCCGCCAGTCCCACGTCACGCTGAATCCTCATGCGCGAGGTCACGTGATCCGCCATCCGCAGCAGCGGCCGCTCACGAGCAATGAGTGCGGCCGTTGCTTCCTGACGTGAGCACCACGAGAACTCGATGAAATCGCCCGGCGCCAGCTGCCCTGCCAGCGGCAGATCCGCGGCAATTACGGACGCAATCTTTGGGTAGCCACCGGCGGTCTGACGGTCGGCCATCAGCAGGATGGGCTCTCCCGCCGCTGGCACCTGAATCGCGCCGAACGCCACTGGCTCCGAGATTGGCTCATCGTCTCGTTGGCGCGCCAGGGGCGGCCCCTCGAGCCGATAGCCCATTCGATTTGATCGCGGCGACACACGGAAGCTCACGCTGGTCAGGGTCGTCGAGGCTTGCGGCCGAAACCATTCGATCTGAGGACCGGGCACGATCCGGAGTCGCGCGCGTCCGGCGTTCGGCAATGCGATGCCCGGCGCGCGTCGCAGCGTACCCGGTTGAAAGCTCGCGCCGATCGGCAAGCGATCGCCACCGACGAGCGCGCGTCCGCCGATCCCACCCATTGCGCTCACCAGGTGCGTGGCGCGACTCCCGAGAAGTGGATTGGTGCGAACGCCGCCGCTCACGGCCAGATAGGCCCGTGCGCCCGCAGCCCGGCGACCAAACGCCAGCCGCGCGCCTCCCGGCATCGCCGTCGACGTGTTCATGGGAATCGGTTGCCCATTGCAGGTCACGTCGAAGTCGGCCCCTGATACAGCAACCACCGCGGGGACATCGAACTCCAGCTCCGGGCCGATCAGCGTCACCTCGAGGGTGGCGGCATCTCGAGGATTGCCCACCAGGAGGTTCGCCAGGCGGTGCGAGAAGTCGTCCATTGGCCCGGCGACCGGCACGCCAGACGCCTGGTAGCCCCAGCGCCCGACATCTTGAATCGTCGTCAAGAGCCCCGGACGAATGACGTGGATGCAGCCGTCGCTCATGCGGTCGACCGGAGAGCGACAAACCGAACTTCGTCGCCGGGCTGCAGCAGACTCGGCTGAGGACGCGTCGCGTCGAACAGGACCGCATCGGTTCGTCCAATCAACTGCCATCCCCCGGGAGTGGCAATCGGATAGACACCGGTTTGCTCTCCGGCGATTCCGACCGATCCTGCCGGCACGCGATCGCGAGGCACGCGACGCCTCGGCGCGGCGATCCGCTCGTCGACGCGGCCCATGTAAGCAAACCCCGGCACGAATCCCAACATGTAGACCCTGTACGTGCGCGACGTGTGACGTTCGATGACTTCCTCAGGCGAACAGTTGGCCCAGTCGGCCAACCCCTTCAGGTCGGGTCCGTCTTCTCCGCCGTAGCGCACGCCGATCTCGATCACGCGCCGCGATTCCTGCCGCACCGAGAGGGTGTCGTCCTCGGATTCGCTTTCAATAACGCCCTTGAGCGCGCCCAGGTCTGTGGTGAGTGGATCGAAATGAATGCCAACGGAACAATACGCCGGGACGATGTCTCGAACGCGACGACCGAGTCGCGCGCGGAGACGCTCGGCGAGTGCAATCACGCGCCGATTGATCGCCGGGTCAATCGTATGCTCCCACTCCACGAGCAGCATGGTGTCGCCCGAGAGACGGATCGTCATGCGAGCGCCTCGAGCAGCTTCGCGTGGATGCCGTCGAACCCGCCGTTGGACATGACGACAACCAGGTCGCCTGGGCGAGCCTCTGCCGCGACGGCACCAACAATCGTCGTCCACATCCGGAAGATGGCGCGCGGCCACGCCCGCCTTCTGAAGGTCCGCGACGAGCAAATCCTCCGATAGCCGCTCGTCCGGGGGCAGGCTCGACCGAAACACCGAGGCAATCACCACCTGATCGGCACGCGCGAACGCGCGGGCAAAGTCCTCCTGAAACACACGTCGGCAAGATGAGGCGGAACGTGGCTCGAAGATCGCCCAGATGCGCTGATCGGGCTGCGCGGCGCGAACGGCGGCGAGTGTTTCGGCCACCGCCGTCGGGTGATGCGCAAAGTCGTCGAAGACCACGATGTCGCGCCTGCTGCCAACGATCTCGAGTCGGCGTTTGACCCCTTTGAACGCGGCCAGTCCGGCTCTCAACGCCTCGAGGTCGATGCCACACTCGCGCCCCACGGCAATCGCAGCCAGCGCATTTCGGACGTTGTGCAGGCCGGAGAGCGGTACCGTGAACATCCCTCGATCAGCAGCCCTTTCGAGCAGACGGAAGGTCATCGACTGCCCGTTCGGCGTGATTTCGTCAGCCCGCCAATCGACCCCCTCGCGCGTACCGAATGTCTGCACACGGCTCACGGCTCGTGGAATCAGTGCGAGAGCGTCCGGACTGTCAGCCCCAATCAAGGTGAGGCCTGTGCGCGGGACGAGGTTGACAAGCCGCCGGAAGGCCAGCCGAACCGCGTCGAGATCCTCGTAAATGTCGGCGTGATCGAACTCGATGTTGTTGATCACGGCGATGTCCGGGAGGTACTTGAGGAACTTCGCAGTCTTGTCGAAGAACGCGCTGTCGTACTCGTCGCCCTCGATCACGAACGGCGCATCGGGAGCGCCAATCCGATAGCTCGATCCCGCTTCGCCGAAGTTGCGCGCAATTCCGCCAATGAACACAGTCGGATCCGCTCCGCCGTGTGTCAGAAGCCAACCGGCGAGCGACGAGGTCGTCGTCTTGCCGTGGGTGCCGGCGATGACGACCGAGCGGGCCTGCCAGAGAAAGTGCTCGCGGAGAGCTTCAGGAAGGGACGCATGGCGGAGCTTGCGATTCAGGACGGCTTCGAGCTCGGCGTTGCCGCGAGAAATGGCGTTGCCAATGATGACCAGGTCGAGTGTGTCGTCGATGTGTTCCGCTCGATAGCCCTCGAGGATTGCGATGCCTTCGCCGGCCAGGAAATCGCTCATCGGGGGATAGACCTTCTCATCCGACCCCCGGACGTCGAAGCCTCGGTGCTTGAGCAGCGCGGCCAACGTCGCCATCGCGGTCCCGCAGATGCCAATCAGGTGAACTCGTCCAGGTTTCAACGGACTGCTGCCTCCTCAATCACGACCGCCGGCGACGGCGACGTCACGACTCGCGCCCTCACGCCAAAGGGCAATGTCCATGTCGGGCCAGTGGTGTGTCCGGACGGAAACCCGAACACGACGGGACCGGAAAACTTCCTGAAGTAGTCGAACAGCACGTCGCGAATCGGGTGCTCTCCTCCGGGCTCGTCGCATGACGGCATCTCCCCAAAAACGAGCGCTCGCGCCCGATTCAAGATATCGGCCTGTGCGAGCTGCGTCAGCATGCGATCGATGCGATACGGGCGCTCCCGCACTTCTTCGATAAAGAGGATGCAGCCGTCAGGAGGATCAAACGCCCAGGGCGTCCCGAGCGAGGCAGTCAGCTGCGTAAGCGTTCCGCCGAAGAGCACGCCGCTTGCCTCGCCGGCGTGGAGCGTCTGGAGGCCGACAGGGCGGAGAGCTCCAAGCGGCTCCGCACGCGTCAGGGCGCCGAGGAATGATGTCTGGTCATAGCCCTGCGCTCCGGCGGACAGGCGATGCTCGATCATGGGCCCGTGAAACGCAACCAGCCCATGGCGAGCATGGAGCCAGAGCAGCGCCGTGATGTCGCTGTAGCCCACGAAGATCTTCTGCGCCGCCCGCATCCGATCGACGTTGATCAGGGGGAGGAGCTGGGCGCTCCCGTAGCCGCCGCGGACGGCGACGATCGCTGCGATGGTCGGGTCGTTCCACGCATCATGGAGTGCGGCGACCCTGGTGACCGGGTCGCCGGCGACAAAGCGATTTCGATCGAACACGCGCTCGTCGTACACCGCCTCGAAGCCGAGGCGACCCAGTTCGGCCACACCGGCGTCGAACTCGTCGCGCTTGAAAGCGCTCGCGGGCGCGACCAGCGCGATGCGGTCGCCCGGTCGAAGCCGAGGTGGCTTGACCCACGACCGGCTGGCGCTCGAGCTCACAGGAACGACGCCATCTCCGCCGCGATCGCCTGATGATCGTCGTGACCGATGATCGATCGCAACTGGCGAAGTCGGGCTCGCCGTCTTGGGCCGCTCCTTGGCGAGAAAGCGCTCCTTGGCCAACTTCAGTCGCCGCAGCGCGGCGTCTAGCCGGGTTGGACTGATCTCGCCCGATTCGGTTGCCTTGACCAGCGCCTCGAGCGTCGTTGCCTGCAGCTCGACGTCGCCGCTGCAGATCAGAACCCCGTCGCACCCGGCACGAATGGCCTCGACCGCGGAGGTCGGTACGGCGGACGTCGCGCTAAGCGCCTTCATTTCGAGGTCGTCGCTCAGGATCACACCCTGGAAACCCAGCTCCTCGCGCAACAAGCGCTGAACAATGGCGGGCGACAGCGTCGCCGGCCGTTCCTCGTCTAGTGCCGGTACCAGGACGTGAGCGGTCATGAGGAACGCGACTTGTTCGCGGACGGCCGCGCGAAACGGCTCGAACTCCACCGCGCGCAGGCGGTCTGGAGGGTGCTCCACGAGCGGCAGCTCGTGGTGCGAATCGGTGCTGGTGTCGCCGTGACCCGGGAAAGTGTTTACCGCACGCCGCCAGACCCTCGCTCTGAAGAGTCCGAATGATCACCGCGCCGAGCCGCGCGACCTCGTCGGCGCGTTCCGCCAGCGCGCGATCGCCGATCACGGGATTCTGCGGGTTGGTGTGAACGTCCAGCACCGGAGCGTAATCGAGCGTGATGCCGACGGCGGTGAGCTCGCGCGCGAGCGCGCGACTGAATCGTTCGGCCAGGGCTTCCGAGCCGGCTCGTCCGAGCACTGCCATCGGCGGCCACCGCGTGAACGGCTCCTTCAATCGGGCGACGCGGCCGCCCTCCTGGTCGATGCTCACCCACGCCGGCATCGAGCGCCCGAGCGCCTCGGCCTCAGCGGCGAGTTCAACGACCTGTTCGGGCGCCTCGACGTTGCGCCCGAACAGAATCACGCCCCCGAGATCGAACTCACGGGCCAACGAGTGCAGTTCCGGCGACACCGACACGCCCGGAAAGCTGCCGATCAAGAGCTGCCCGATCTCTCGGGTGGTGGCAAGAGGCATGACTGGTCACAAAATTATAATGTGCGCGTGCGAATAACGGCTTCGGCCCCGACACGTATCGATCTGGCCGGTGGAACGATGGACATCTGGCCCCTTTACCTCTTTCATCACGGCGCTCAAACGCTCAATGCCGCCATCAGCATCCGCGCCCACGTCACTATCGAGCCGCGGGGCGATGACGACGTCGAGATCGTCTCCGAGGATACCGGTGGCCGGGTGAAGGCGTCGCATACCGCCCTGCGCGATGACGACACGCTGCCGCTGCTCGGGCGGCTCGCGTCCGCGTTCGGAGCGAGTGGCGTCACCATGCGAACGCGATCCGAGTCGCCGGCTGGCGCCGGCATTGCCGGCTCCTCTGCGCTGAATGTCGCCGTGTGCGGTGCGCTCGCCCGCTGGGCCGCTTCGACGGCCGATTCCGAGAGCCTGCTGACCACGGCGATGAACGTGGAAGCGCAAGCCATCAGAGTGCCGACCGGCTTACAGGACTACCGGCCGGCCATGTACGGCGGGGTGGCGGCGCTCGAATTGGGGCAGCACGGCTTGAGGCGGGTACCCCTCTCGATCGACGTCGCGGAACTGGAGCGGCGAATCGTCCTCTGCTACACCGGAGCGCCGCGAAATTCCGGCACCAACAATTGGGAGATCATGAAGCGCCACATCGACGGCGATCGGCACGTCTTCGACTGCTTCGAGCGGATTCGCGACACCGCGACCGCGATGCGGACCTCGCTCGAACAAGGCGATTGGACCAGGACTGCAGCGCACCTCGCTGAGGAATGGAGCAACCGCAAACGTCTGGCGCCGGGTGTGAGCACCGCAACCATCGACGACCTCATCGCACGCGCCCTCGCGGCTGGCGCCCAGGCCGCCAAAGTGTGCGGGGCGGGCGGGGGCGGCTGCCTCTTCTGTCTCGTGCCGCCTGAGAAAACACCGGCTGTGCGCGAGGCGCTCGTCCGTGGGGGGGCCCGCCTGCTCGACTTTCGTATCGAGACCGACGGCCTTCGGGTGGAGGGTGGCCCGAACCTCCGATCTTCCGGCTAAAGCCGGAAGCCACGAGTGCCAAACAATATCGTGTGGCCAAACAATATCGTGTGGCTTCCGCCTTCAGCGGAAGTTCCATGCGCGGAGGCCTGTAGTCATTCAGCTGTTACAGTTCACTAGTACATGGCCCTTGAAAACGTGGCGATTGCGCGGGTACTGGGCGAGATCGCCGACTTGCTCGAACTCAAGGGCGAGAATCCATTCAAGATTCGGGCGTATCGCAACGGCGCCGACATCGTGGCTAACACCCCCGAGGCGGTCGCCGGCCTCGACGCCGCGCGGCTTCGAGACTGGCCTGGGATCGGCAAGGATCTCTCGATTCGCATTCTTGAAATTTGCCAGACGGGAACCTGCGGCGTTCACCAGGATTTAATTGCTCACTTCCCGCCCACCCTGCTGGAGTTGCTCCGACTGCAGGGAGTCGGCCCCAAGACAGTGGCCTTGCTCTACGGCCAGCTCAAGATCGCTTCGCTCGACCAACTGGAGGTGGCGCTCAAGGCCGGAACCCTTCGTACGTTGAAGGGAATGGGCGCCCGCAAAGAGCAGCTGCTGCTGCGCGCACTCGAGGAACGGCGTCAGCACGTCAATCGCCACCTGCTTCCCGACACGGCTGACGTGGCCGACGCAATCCTCGATCACCTCAAAGGCCAAGTCGCACATGTCACCTTCGACGTCGTCGGCAGCCTGAGGCGCGGCACGGAGACCTGCGGCGACATCGACATCCTGGCGTGCGGCGCAGGTCCTGACGCGATGACGGCGTTCACCTCGTACCCGCTGGTGGAGCGCGTGATCGCACGTGGCGACACGAAGTCCAGTGTGCTCGTTCGAGGAAACTACCAGGTTGACCTGCGATTCGTGTCACCCGACAGCCGGGGTGCGGCGCTTCAGTACTTCACGGGATCGAAGCCGCACAACATCGCGCTTCGAGACCGCGCACTCGACCGAGGGCTCAAGCTCAACGAGTATGGGCTCTTTCGAGTGGCAGACGACTCGAAGCTTGCCGGCGACACCGAGGAGGGCATCTACGAAGCCCTGGGACTGGCATGGGTGCCCCCGGAGCTTCGCGAGAATCGCGGCGAGATCGATGCGGCAATCGAGCGGCGCCTCCCTGCGCTGCTCTCTGCCGCCGATCTTCGCGGCGACCTCCACATGCATACGACCGAGACCGACGGCAAGGAGGATATTGAAGGCATGATCGTAGCGGCGCGCAATGCCGGTCTCGAGTACATTGCCATCACCGATCACAGCCAGGCGCTGGCCATGGCGAATGGCCTGGACGAATCCCGCGCGCTCGCACATGCGGCCCGGATCCGCGATGTCGCGCGTCGCATCGACGGCATTCAGGTACTAGCAGGCATCGAATGCGACATCCTCGCCGACGGTTCACTCGATCTTGCGTCCGACTGCCTGGCCCAGCTCGACATCGTCATTGCGTCGGTGCACTCGGCCATTCGGCAGGACGAAGCGGAGATCACGGCTCGCCTGGTGCGCGCCATTGAACATCCCTGGGTTGACATCATCGGACACCCAACGAGCCGCAAGCTCCTGCGTCGCGAAGCCGCGAGCATCAACATGGATCAGATGGTCCGCGCGGCGGCCGCCCATGGCGTCGCCTTGGAGATCAACTGTCAGATTGCACGGCTCGACCTCTCGGACGTCAACGCCCGCTTTGCCCGCGAGCACGGCGTCAAGCTCGTCATCTCGAGTGATGCCCATTCGTCGGCGGCACTCCCCCTGACACGCTGGGGTGTGGTCGTGGCACGACGGGCATGGGCGTCCAAGAGTGACGTGCTCAATACCCTGCCGTTCGACGAGTTCCGTCGGGCCCTTCGACGCAACCGGGCGCGCACGGCATGACCGCGTTGGGAGAGATCAGGCGTTTGTACTACGGCGCGACCAGGGCGACGATTGTCCGGGATTTCGAGCGTGCCATCGACCTGCTCAAGAGCATGGGCACCGAAGAGGAGCGGGAGCGGGCCACGGTCTACATGCAGGGGCTGGCCGACATGCGTTCGCAGTGGGTAAAGAAGTCGGCCAAGACTCCCAAGGCGCGTCAGCGAGCTCGTTAATCACTCGCCCGGGGTGGCTTCCGGCTTTGGAGCCTGTGAATTTATCCTCTCGTGGCTTCCGCCTTCAGGCGGAAGTTGGGCGCGGGCAATTGATCTTCCGGCTACAGCCGGAAGCCACGCGATCGTTCGTTCACAAGCTCTGAAGGCGGAAGCCACAGGAGAGCGTAGATTAGGCGGGGCGGCGGGGAGCGCCCCCGGAGCGCGCTCGTCCGCGGGGGGGCAACGAAAAGTAGAACAGACCGGCGACGACAGGAATCAAGGCACCAACGACGCTCGTCACAAGCCGGAACATCTGGCCGCGTGGCGGGGGCGCTTGCACTGGTGCTGCTTCGGGAATCGCGGTGTCATCATCCTGCGGATAGCGAGCGAGGAACAGCCGCAGGGTGGTCTCGGGATCGAGTCCGATCTCAGACGCGTACGATCGCACGATGGCGCGCCGGTAGATGCCACCCGGCAACTGTGAGACCCGATTCCGTTCGAGCAGGTCGAGCGTGCGGACCGAGAGCTTGGTGGAATCGGCAATCTGTCGCAGCGACCGACCCGATCGCTCTCGCGTCGCACGGAGCCAGGCGCCGACGTCGCCGTTTGACGGTTCGGTCATCAGCCCAACATCGTTCCGACCCGTCATCTTAGGAACGCTTCCAAGCGGTGTCAAAAGAAAACCGGAGATTGGCCATCAGCTCTTGCACCGAACTTGTGAGGTCCGCAGGCCCCCGGGATGGAATGAACATCGAGATGGCGGCAATGCCGCTGGCTCCGGTCTCCGCAATTTCGGCTGCGCGCTCCGGGGTGACCCCGCCAATTGCCCACACAGGACAGGTTCCCGCGCACTCGACAACCTTTCTCAGGCCGTCGAGCCCCAGCCGCGACGTCCCTCGAGGCTTCGACGACGTCTCGAACACGCTGCCTGCAATCAGATAGTCCGCGTCGGGCACGGCGGGCAAGCCCTCGGCACTGTGAACCGACCGCCCGACAAACTGGCCGTGACCGAGTAGCTGCCGCGCCACGCGGGTTGGGACGCTGTCTTCACGCAGATGCACGCCGCTGCTCGGGGCGGCAACAGCTACGTCAATTCGGTCGTTCACAAGGATGGCGACGTTTCTGTCCGATGCTGCCTTCATTGCGGCCTGGACGAGCTGCACGAGCGTGCGTGAGTCAAGGTCACGTTCACGAATCTGCACCACGTCAACGCCACCTCGAACGGCCCCTTCAATCTGTGATACCAGCAACCGTCTCGGGTCGTGATCGGATTGGGCCACTGTGGCCGCTAACCGTTGCCGGTCAGTGATGAGACATAGGACCGGGCGGGGCCACTCACGGTGCATGATCGCTCAGCCTCGAGGGGTCTTCTGGAAGCGAGCTTTGGGAGCGCCCCCTGGCGAGGAAGACATCGACCAACTCGGCGATCGCTGCGATCACATTGACCACACCGAGGCCCGACACCGCCCCTCGCACGAATGCGTTGGCCAGGACCGCGTCGAGGCCCGGCACGAGGCCGGCGAAGTAGTTCCTCTCCCAAAACGCGGACCACGGAATCAGAATCAAGAGGAGACCCGCCTCGAGGAGCAGGGCAACCAGGAGGAGGCGTCTAAACAGGGCGCGTAACCTTTGGCGCGTCGGCGTCGAACGCTTCGACAGGACCGGGAATCTCGCTCTCGAGGCAGTCGAACAACGTGGGGGGTCTGAACGATCGACGATGAGCCTCTGAGTAGCCGTGTCGTGCAACGGCGGACAGATGGTCGGCGGTTGCATATCCCTTGTGACGGTCGAATCCATAGCGCGGATCGCTGACGTGCAAACGGTCCATCAGGCGGTCGCGCGTCACCTTGGCCAGAATCGACGCTGCGGCAATGGCTGCACACTGGCGGTCGCCTTTTACGACCCCACGCTGTGCCATCGGGAGCGAGGGAATCCGGAAGGCATCCACCAACACCGCATCAGGGATAGGCGCGAGTGCCAGAACCGCACGTTGCATGGCTTTCAACGTGGCCTGATGAATGTTGATCGCGTCGATTTCGGACGGCTCTGCCGCTGCCACGGCCCAGGTCATGGCCCGCGTTACGATCGTCTCGTAAAGCCGCTCACGTCCCTGCACGGTGAGCAGCTTCGAATCGGCAAGGCCGGCGATATGCCGGCTTGGGTCGAGCACGACCGCACCGGCCATGACCGGACCAGCCAGACAGCCGCGTCCGACCTCGTCCACGCCAGCGACGCAGACGAAGCCGTAGCGTCGAAGCGCGTTTTCGATCGTACGCCGCGCGCCGACCTTCTTCACCGCACCCTCTGAGGCACTTCGTTACGCCCGCTTGACCTCTTTCATGCGAGCCGCCTTCCCCTTCAGCTCGCGCAGAAAGTAGAGCTTGGCGCGTCGAACCTTGGCCGACCGCACGACGTCCACCTTCTGGATGATCGGGGAATGCATCGGAAAGATGCGCTCCACGCCCTGGCCAAACGAGACCTTGCGGACGGTGAACGACGAGCGAATGCCTCCGCGACGCAGGTTGATGACCACACCCTCGAAGATCTGAATGCGCTCCTTGTCGCCTTCCTTGACGCGCACATGTACGCGGACGGTGTCGCCCGCCTTTATCCGAGGGCGCTCGGTCAACTGCGCCTTTTCCACCAACTCCATAGCCCCCATGATCATTCGCTCCCTTCACTCTTCTCACGAGCGTGCGCACGTTCCAACTCGCGCAGCCACTGCCGCTCGTCGTCTTCGAGTTTCGCCATCCCGAGCAACTCGGGTCTACGCTCCGACGTCCGCCGCAGCGCCTCGCGGCGCCGCCACCGCCGGATCTCGGCGTGATGCCCAGAAATCAGCACGTCCGGCACGCGGTACCCGCGGAATTCTGCTGGTCGAGTGTAGTGCGGATAGTCCAACAGTCCCCGTGTGAATGACTCGGCTTCAACCGACTCCTGGTCACCCACGACACCTGGTATCAGACGCCCAACCGCATCGACCACGACCAGCGCCGGTAGCTCCCCACCCGAAAGGACGTAGTCCCCAATCGACACTTCCTCGGTCGCGAGATGCTCCCGGACTCGGTCGTCTACCCCCTCGTATCGGCCGCAGAGCACCACGAGATGCCGCAACCCGGCCCAACGTCTGGCGTCCGCTTGCGTGAGCACACGGCCTGCCGGTGACATCAGCAGCACGGCGTCCGGCTTCCCTCGCGACTCGGCAAGCCCTTCCACCGCCGCAAAAAGCGGTTCCGGCTTCATTACCATCCCCGGCCCGCCGCCGAACGGCACGTCGTCCACAACCCGGTGCCGGTCGCTCGTGAAATCACGCAGGTTGTGGACGGCGATGCTCAGTCGCCCACTTTCCCGCGCCCGGCCAATCACCCCCACTGACAAGGCGGCTTCCACCATGTCGGGGAAGATGGTGACGATGTCGAACTTCATCGCGATAGTTACAAGTTACAAGTTACAAGTTCAAAGTTGAGTTATCAGTTGCTTTGATTCGAGCACTTCGTTTTGAACTTGCAACCTGTAACTTGTAACTTCCCCGTTCTCCTACCGCCACTCCCCATTCACTTCCAGCAGCCCTTCCGGAGGGCTGATCACGATGCGATGCGCGTCGACGTCGATGGCGCAAATCCCCTGCACCAGCGGAATCAGCACCTCGGCGCGTGTTCCACGAACGACCAATCGAGTGGCATCACCCTCACCCTGCACCGCGACAACACGACCGATTTGTTCACCTGCGCGCGTTTCCACCTCGCAACCAATCAGCTGGTGGTGGTAATACGTGCCATCGGGCAAGGGCGCCTGCTCGGTCTCTGGCACGCGAAGCTCGTAGCCCGCCAGTCGTTCCGCCTCGCTGATCGACCCAATGCCCGAGATGCCCACAATCGGGCGCCCCTGCTGGAACCGTACGGTCGTCAACTCGAGCCGCTCGATCGGCCCGTCGTTGCGCCGTGCGTGCAGGATGCCGCCGATTCGAAACCGTTGCTCCGGAAAGTCGGTCTCCGACTTGAGGATGACCTCGCCCCGGTTTCCGTGCGTCCTGGCCACGAACCCGACCAGCACCATCGAGTCCCACTTGTCGTCGACGGTCATACCAGGTCAGTTTCCAGTTACCAGTTGTCAGTTCAAAGGCTGTTCGAACTTCTTTGAACTGGAAACTGAAAACTGGCCACTTCGTTACCGTCCCGGGCTATCCCGAATATCGAGCGTCGCCCGCTTGCCGTCAGCCTCTGCCGCCGTGGCTAACAGCGCTCGCACAGCGGCGGCCGTTCGTCCTTGCCGCCCGATCATACGACCGAGGTCACCGGGCGCCACCTGCAGCTCGATCACCGTCATGCCGCGGCGTTCGCTTTCGCCAACACGCACAGCATCCGGTTGGTCGGCCAAGGCCTTGGCGATCGCTTCGACCAGTCCCTTGAGGTCCGCCACGATGCGCCTACGTCGTCGCGGCGACCGCGCCGCCTGCGCGGCCTGACTCCGGTCCTTCGTCAGGTGACGAGCCATCAGCGTCCGGACCGAATCCGATGGCCGTGCGCCCTTTTGAATCCAGTGACTTGACCCGCTCGCGGTCGATTTCGACCGCGGCCGGCTTGGTCCGCGGGTTGTAGGTCCCGAGCACTTCGAGGAAACTTCCCTCGCGGGGTGTCCGGCCTTCTGTGACCACGACTCGGTAGTACACCCGCTTCTTCGATCCCACTCGCCGCATTCGTATCGACAGCATCTGTTCGATCCTTCGCTTGTCAGTTATCAGTTACCAGTTGCCAGTTCAAAGAAGTTACCTCATCAGACTAAAGGGGCCCTTCTTCTTCTTTTTCTTGGGTGGCGCTGCGATCGTCTGGCCGGTCGCCTGACCCACCATCTTCAGCATCCGCTGCATCTCGTTGAACTGCTTGAGCAGCCGATTGACATCTTCGACGGCGGTGCCGCTTCCTCGGGCGATCCGCCGGCGCCGGCTCCCGTCAATCATGTCTGCGTACTTGCGCTCCTCGGGTGTCATCGAACTGATGATCGCTTCCACGCGACGAAGTTGCCGCTCGTCCGGCTTCTGATCGGCCAGCTGCTTGAGGTTTCCCATTCCTGGCAGCATGCCGAGGATGTGCTCGAGAGGGCCCATCTTTCGGAGCGTTTTCAACTGGTCACGGAAGTCCTCGAGCGAGAAGCCTCCTTTGCGAATCTTCTCCTCGAGCTTTTCGGCCTCAGTCTCGTCGATCGCCTCTTCGGCCTTTTCGATGAGCGACAACATGTCGCCCATTCCCAACAGGCGCGACACGAACCGATCGGCGTGGAACGCCTCGATGTCCTCGATCCGCTCGCCGGCGCCGACAAACGCGATCGGCACGCCAACCACCGACACCACCGACAGGGCGGCGCCGCCGCGCGCATCGCCGTCGATCTTCGTGAGGACGACGCCCGTGACGCCTACCTGCCGATTGAACTCACCAGCACTCTTGATGGCGTCCTGACCGGTCATGGCGTCGGCGACGTACAACAAATCGACCGGCTGGGTCGCATCCTTGATCGCGACCAACTCTCCCATCAGCTCGTCGTCGATGTGCAAACGGCCCGCCGTGTCGACGATCACGACGTCGTTGCCGACGTTTCGCGCGGCGCTCAGCGCACTCTGGGCCCGCGCGACGGGGTCCATTTCGCCCGCGGGATCATGAACGCGTGCGCCGGCTTTTCCGGCCATGACCGTCAGCTGTTGAATGGCCGCGGGCCGCCGGACGTCAGTTGACACCAGCAACGGGTGGCGGCCTTGCTTCTGCAGCCACTTCGCGAGCTTGGCCGATGTCGTTGTCTTCCCGGAGCCCTGCAGGCCAAGCATCAGGATGACGCGCGGCCTCGCATGCGTTTCCTGCAGACCGCCCTTCGCGTCGCCGAAAAGCGCGATCAGCTCGTCACGGACAATCTTGACGACCTGCTGACTCGGCGTCAGGCTCTTGAGAACCGCCTGATCCATCGCCCGGTCGCGAACCCGGTCGATAAAAGCCTGGACGACCTTGAAATTGACGTCCGCTTCGAGCAGCGCCATTCGGATCTCGCGGAGCGCCGCCTCCACCGTCGATTCGGTGAGGCGAGTCTCACCTTTCAACGATTGAAAGACGTCCTGGAGTCGGGTGCTGAGCGCGTCGAACATCGGCTGGCACTGGCCAAAGGCAGGCGCATATACGTCGCCCAGCCTTCGCGAGACAAACCCTTATTCTAGTGGGATTTCAGAGGAAGGGTCAACGGAAACTGCCCTGAGGTGCCGAGGTGCCTAGTGTGCCTTCCTTGGTGCGAGTGCCTTGGTGCGAGTGCCTCGGTGCTGACGTGCCTTCGTGCGTAAAGTGCAAAGTGCCAAAGTGCAGGGATGCACCAAGGCACTTTCGGCACCTCTTCGTACTTTACGCACCCGCATCTAGGCACCGAGGCACCTGCGGCACCCAGGCACCTAGACTGAATCCAACCGATGCCCCAGCTTGTCCTTCTTGGTTTTCAAATACCGGCGAGTGTGCTCGGAGGCGGGCACCTCAAGGGGCAGCCACTCCAGCACGGACAGGCCATAGCCTTCGACCGCCACCATCTTGCGCGGGTTGTTGCTGAGCAGACGCATCGACCGGACCCCCAGCGCGCGCAGGATCTGGACGCCGATTCCGTAATCACGCTGATCGGCCTTGAAGCCCAGGCGCTCGTTGGCCTCGACGGTGTCGAGTCCCTGATCCTGGAGTTCGTAGGCGCGAATCTTGTTCGCGAGGCCAATGCCTCGCCCTTCCTGATTGAGGTATAGCAGCACGCCGCGGCCTTCGGAGGCGATCCGCTGCATCGCGGTCTGCAACTGCGCACCGCAATCACACCTCGCGGAATGGAAGACATCTCCCGTCAGGCACTTCGAATGGACACGAACCATCACCTTCTCGCCGTCATCGATCCTGCCGAAGACCAGCGCGACATGTGATTCGTTGTCGATGACGCTCTGGAAGCAGTGAATGCGGAACGCGCCGAATTGGGTCGGGAGCTTGGCGACGGCGACCTGCTGCACCAGTCCCTCCGTCCGCATGCGATAGCGGATCAGATCGGCGATCGTGATCATCAGCAGCTTGTGCTTCTTCGCGAATCGGGCTAGCTCGGGCACCCGTGCCATCGAGCCGTCCTTACTCATGATTTCGCAGATCACGCCGGCGGGATACAGCCCCGCGATACGGGCGAGATCGACCGCCGCTTCGGTCTGACCGGCACGGACCAGCACGCCCCCTTCTCGCGCGCGCAGTGGATGCATGTGCCCGGGGCGCGCGAGATCGGTCGGTTTCGTCTTGGGGTGAATCGCCGTCAGCACGGTCTTCGCCCGATCGTGAGCGGAGATGCCGGTGCTCACGCCCTTCTTGCCTTCGATCGATATCGTGAAAGCCGTGTTCAGGATGGTCGTGTTCTTGTCGACCATGAGCGGAATCTCGAGCTCGTCGAGACGCTGACCCGTCATGGGCAGACAAATCATGCCGCGCCCATGCGTGGCCATGAAGTTGATGGCTTCAGGGGTGACCTTTTCCGCCGCAATCGTCAGATCGCCCTCGTTTTCGCGATCCTCATCGTCGACCACGATCACCATCTCGCCGCGTCGAATAGCGTCGATGGCGTCGTCGATCGGCGCAAAGGGTGACCGCTTGCCTTTGGCAATCTTCAGTTTGGCCGGCATGGATTCCACCTAATCACTCAATCACCCAAGCCAATCACTCAATCGCCCAATCACCCATTGCAGTCAGCCAATCACGCAATCACTCAGGCACGCAATTCAAGCACCCTCACCACATACTTCCCAATCATGTCGCATTCCAGGTTGACGCGACTATCCCGGGTCAGCGCCCGTAGGGTCGTTGCCGTCCACGTGAATGGCACGATTTGCACGACAAAGTGGGTGTCGGCGAGGTCTGCCACGGTCAAACTCACGCCATCCACCGCCACCGACCCTTTGCGAATGAGGTACGGCGCCAAATCCGCAGGATAGGAAATCGTCAGCCACTGGGTCTCGGCCTCGGGCCGAACAGATTTCACTACGCCGACTCCGTCCACGTGCCCCTGGACGAAGTGGCCACCCAGCCGGCCGTCTGGTCGCAGCGATCGTTCGAGATTCACGCGACAATTGAGGGACAGCGCTCCGAGCGTCGTAATCCGCGCCGTTTCGGCCCCCACGTCGGCCCGGAAGCCGCTCACGTCGACATCGGTGACGGTCAGGCACACGCCATTGACGGCCACACTCTCGCCCAGCACGAACTGCGAGGCGAGCGCGGTTTCGATCCGAATCCGATATCCGGCCTCGGTCGGTGCGCACTCGGTGAGCATCCCGACGGCTTCAACGATCCCCGTGAACATCGGCTTCGATCCAGATATCGGGCCCTCGCGGCTCAGCCACAAGGTCGAACCAGGAGTCGCGGCGGATGACGTCGCCGCTCAGCCACGGAACGCCAGCGGGTCCGAGCATGCAAGGGGCGATCACGAGATGCAACCGGTCCACGACACCCGCCTCGCACAAGGCGCCCTGCAGCCGCGGCCCCCCTTCGACCAGGAGCGTTGAAATATCCCAGTCGAGGAGCGCACGGAGGCTCTCGACGAGCGATTGCCCGACCAGAATGACGCCGCCAGCCGTCTCGATTGCGCGGGCTCTGGCGGCCGCGTCACCGTCGCGTCGGTCTGTCACTATTATGACCGGCCCCTCAGAGAGCGTCGAGAAGAGCCGCGCCGTCGGAGGCGTGCGCAGCCGCCGGTCGAATACCACACGAATGAGCGGCCGGACGCGGTGGACCGCGCGCGCCGTCAGCAGTGGATCATCGACCAGCACGGTCTCCGATCCGATGGCAACTGCGTCCACCGCTGCTCGGAGGACCTGCGCCTTGGTATTCGCCCGCCCGGAGGTGAGCTGCGTGCGCACACCCGAATGCGCCGCCACGCGCGCGTCCAGGCTCGTGGCGGCCTTGAGAAGAACCAATGGGCGCTGCCACCGCTTGACCGTCACGAACGCTGCATTGAGCCTCGAGGCCTCCTGTGTCATGAGGCTGTCTTCGACCACAACCCCGTTGGCTTTCAGCTCGGCAAACCCCTGGCCGCTGACCCGCGGATCGGGATCGGTGATGGCGGCGACGACACGGCTGATGCCCGCGTCTATGATGCGGCGCGTGCAGGGGCCCGTGCGACCTACGTGACAACAGGGCTCGAGGTTGACGTAAATCGTCCCGCCGTGCGCGAGCCGGCCCGCCTCGTCGAGCGCGTGAGCTTCGGCGTGTGGTTCGCCGGCGCGCGTGTGCCACCCTTGTCCAACGATGACCCCGTCCGGCGAGACCACAATCGCGCCCACCATGGGGTTAGGTGTGGTGCGACCCTGGCCGCGAGCGGCGTGAAACAACGCCCGCCGCATCATCGCGAGATCGAACGCTCTAGAGACATCTTCCAAGACGATCACCACTTCTCCTGGAAGAGCGCCTCGACGTAATCGGTCGCTGAGAACGGCAGCAAGTCGTCGATGCCCTCGCCCACGCCCACGTATCGAATTGGCACCTTGAGGTCGTGGGCAATGGCGACCGCCACGCCCCCCTTGGCGGTGCCATCGAGTTTGGTCAGCACGATGCCGTTGACGCCGGCCACGCTCGTGAACTCTCGCGCTTGCGCCAGGCCGTTTTGCCCGACTGTCGCGTCGAGCACCAGCAGCACGTCGTGCGGCGCACCGGCCACCTCACGTTCGGCGACTCGCCGGATCTTCTCGAGCTCGTTCATCAGATTCGTGCGCGTATGCAGCCGGCCGGCGGTGTCGACCAGCACCGTGTCTCGGCCACGTGCCTTGCTCGCCGCCAGCGCATCGAAAACGACGGCCGCCGGATCCGACCCTTCGCGCGCACGGACCATCTCGACGCCGGCGCGATCGGCCCAGATCTGGAGCTGATCGACGGCTGCGGCGCGAAACGTATCGGCGGCGCAAATCAGCGGCGTCTTGCCGTCCGCCTTGAGTTGACTCGCCAGTTTCCCGACCGTCGTCGTCTTACCCGTCCCGTTGACGCCGACGATCAGCGTGACATGCGGTCGTTCACCGTTGACCGTGGGGCGGTCAACCTCGCTGAAGATGCGGAGGATTTCCTGCTTGACCAGATCCCTCAGCCCGTCCCCGCGCCGCGCACGCGTACGAACCGCCTCGACGATCTCGTCTGTGGCCGACACCCCGACGTCCGCCATGATGAGGAGCTCCTCGAGTCCCTCGAGTGTGTCAACGTCAATCGGCCGCGAACGCTGTGCCGGAGTATCGGCCCGCTCGACGAGCGCTTCGAAGCGCTCGGAGAACTGCTGCG
The DNA here is from genome assembly GCA_963802675.1 of uncultured Acidobacteriota bacterium. Lineage (GTDB taxonomy): Bacteria > Acidobacteriota > Vicinamibacteria > Vicinamibacterales > UBA2999 > JACCSI01. The sequence goes on along the minus strand of CAWDJL010000005.1, from coordinate 527,042 downwards.
CGGTGCGGGCGAGGCCCGCCTTCAACTTATCGAAAAGACCCAATAGGAGAACCTTCGTCGAGAACCTTCGTTGAGAACCCTCGTCGAGAACTTTCGTCGTAGAGATCTTACTCTTGCTTCTGGCGCCGCCCCATCAGCTCGTAGACTGCGCTTCGCGGGTCGCGACGGCCCTCGAGGACTTCGCCCATCTGGGTGGCAATCGGAAGCTCCACGCCATGTTGCCGACCGAGTTCGATCGCCGCACGGGTCGTTCGAACTCCCTCGGCGACCATGCGCGTGCTCGTGACAATGTCTGCGACCGTACGACCGCGCGCCAGCTCGATCCCGACACGCCGATTGCGACTGAGGTCGCCCGTGCAGGTCAGCACGAGGTCCCCGAGCCCGGCCAGCCCCGCCAATGTGTCGCGTTGCGCCCCGAGGGCCACTGCCAGCCGCGCAATCTCCGCAAGTCCACGCGTGATCAGTGCCGCCAGCGCATTGTGCCCAAGCCCAAGGCCTTCGACCACACCCGCTGCGATCGCGATGATGTTCTTCAGGGCGCCGCCGATTTCGACGCCGACCACATCTGAACTGCCGTACAACCGCAGGGCGCCTGACCGAAACTCGTGCTGCACATGTTCGACGGCGCCGTTCGTCGTTGACGCGACCACCACCGCCGTCGGCAGCTCGCGAGCGAGTTCGGCTGCGAAGCTGGGACCGGATAACACCGCGAATTCACGGACGTGCGGTACCGCGAGCGTCACGACCTGCGACATCCGGAGCCGTGTCTGCTCTTCCAGCCCCTTGGTCGCGCTCACCACCAGCGCATCGGCGGAAACGAATGCCGATGCCCCGTCGAGTACATGCCTGAGCCCATGCGACGGGATGGCCAACACCACCATGCCCGCACCACTGAGCGCGGCGTCAAGCGAATGAGTGGCGGTCAGAGCGGCCGGAAAGTTGACATCGGCCAGATAGACGTCGTTGGCGCGACGCTTCGACATGTCTTCGACAAGCGCACAGTCCCGCCCCCACAGGCGGACCTCGTGACCGACGCGAGCCAGATGAATCCCGAGCGCGGTGCCCCAGCTTCCGGCTCCGAGAACGGCAACCGTCTGACTCACGCCTGGTGCCCCAGCCTTCTCTCGGTGCCAGCGCGAAGCCGCACGAGATTGCTACGGTGGCGCAGGATGACCAGCCCCGCTGCGACGGCTGCTCCAGTCACGACCGGGGTGGGTTCGTTCGTGATCCACGCCACCGGAGGAAGGAGCGCTGTGGCAATCACCGAGCCCATCGACACATACCGCGTGATCCACACGACCAGCAGAAACGACCCGGTCGCAATCGCGGTCGCCACCGGCGCCAGCGTCCAGAACACGCCGCACGTCGTTGCCACACCCTTGCCGCCTTGGAACCGGAGCCACACCGGATAAGCATGACCGATGATCGCCGCGACGCCTGCAGCCACTGGCGCCGCGGTCCCGCTCGTGACGCGAGCCGTAATCAGCACACTGCCGGCTCCTTTGGCGACATCGACGAGCACCACGATGATTGCGAGCGCCAATCCGGCACTCCGGTAGGCGTTGGTGGCGCCCACGTTGCCGCTTCCAACGCGCCGCAAGTCGATCCCCTTGAGCTGATTCGCCACAAGGTAACCGAGCGGTAACGATCCGAGTCCGTAGCCGACGATGAGAGGAAGGAGAGGCTCCATGGGGACAGTTACAAGTTACAAGTTACAAGTTCAAAGTGTCCAGGTCGCGAGTGGCGTATAGCGTGGACCATGTGGCGACAATTGACTGTGGTAGAGCGTCACGTGATCGACGTGCATCATGGTGCGGCCGGGGCGAACATTCGACACGATGTCGGACCAGCGCACGCCGCTTCCTGGATCGCGCACGCGCGCAACCGTGACGTGGGCTCTAAAGGGACGGTCCTCATCGAGAGTCGCGACGGCCGCGAGACGTTTGCGTACTTCATGCGCGAGTGCCTGCATCGACTCCGTACCGCTGGCCGCCCCGAGCCACAGGACTCGCGGTCTACGCGTGTCAGGGAACGCACCCAGGGCGTCCCACGACATGGCAAAGGGCCCATCCGCGAGGCTGCGGCCGCCAAGCGCTCCTGTGACCCGGTCGACATCGTGATCCGCGACTTCGCCGAGAAACTGCACCGTCAGATGAGCGACCTCTGGCTTCACCCAGGTGATTCGCGGCGCACGCCGTCCGTTCAACAACGAGTCAATCTGCTCCCGCACCGCGCTCAGTTGTGCGCGAGTCTCCGGTGACAGATCGACGGCCACGAAGAGACGCATACGTTAAGTTACAAGTTACAAGTTACAAACGGGACGATTTGTGCGCAACGCCCCGATGGTTTGAGCGGCTCGTCGGTGGCCACGACCTTTGAACTTGTAACTTGTAACTTGTAACTTCCCCCCTTACTTCCGGTCCCAGTCGACGTTCGGCGAGGCCTTGATCAATACACGGCGTACCATATCGAGGGCCGTGAAAGCAGCAAACGTTTTCACAACCTCGCGGTTCCCTGGAAAACGAAACGTACGGACCTGCGTGTCCTCCCATGCGACCGCGATACACACCGTGCCGACCGGCTTGGCCTCGGAGCCTCCGCCTGGGCCCGCGATTCCCGTGATGGCCACGCCCACGTCAACTCGCGCTTTCTCGCGGATCCCTCTCGCCATGGCGGCGGCCACTGGCTCGCTCACGGCCCCATGCTCTTCGATCAACGCCGGCGACACGCCCAGGAGATCGATCTTCGAGGCGTTGCTGTAGACGACCACGCTCCTGTCCACGTAGTCGGACGAGCCCGCGATGTCGGTCAGGCGAGAAGTCGCCAGTCCCCCGGTGCACGACTCGGCGAGCGCAACACGCCATCCGCGCCCGCGGAGTAACCCACCCACGACTTCCTCCAGAGATTCGCCGTCACTGCTGAAGAGGTCATGAGGCAGGACTCGTCGGATCTCGTCGGTCGCGGTTGTCAACGCCGCGTCGATGGCGCGCTCGTCCGAGCCGCGCGCAGAGAGGTGCAGCTCGATCTGGCCAGGCGACGCAAGGATCGTGGTCTCGATGGGTATCGCGCCCGACCGCCATTGGCTGTACACGGGCTGCGTGAGCTCCTCGACGCGCGACTCGCTGCGCCCGGCAATCCGGAGCACGCGCCGCACAAGACGAACGCCATCGGCGCGTGGGATCAGTCGGTCGGTCACGATGGCTTGCACCATCGGCTTCATCTCACGGGGCGGGCCGGGCACGAGCGCAGCCGCCTTGCTCCCGGTCTCGATCCACAGACCCGGCGCCGTGCCATTGGGGTTCGGCAGCACGATCGCGCCTCGTGGCACCATCGCCTGACGCCGATTGATTTCGGGCATGGTCCAACCACGCATCGCGAATCGACGCCGAATCGCGTCTGTGATCGCCGGGTCCTCGGTGAGCGGCAAGCCGAGCCGCTCCGCAACGACCTCGCGCGTGACGTCGTCTTCCGTCGGGCCCAGCCCCCCCGTCAGCACGACCAGATCGACTCGTTTCAGGGCGTGGTCGAATTGTGCCGCCAGCTCCTGGCGATCGTCACCGACAACCGACTTGAAGAAGACCTCGATGCCTATCTCATTCAGTGCGCTGGTAATGAACAACGAGTTGGTATCGAGACGCGACGAGGTCAGCAACTCACTGCCGATCGCCAAGATGGCCGCCCGACGGATCGGAACGCCGCTCATGCGAGCACACCGGGCAAGACAGCGATCAGTAATCGCATGGTCACATGGCCGTACACACCCGCAACGAGGTCATCCAACATGATGCCAGGCCCGCCGTGCAGGTGCTCGAGCCGCGCCGCTGGATAGGGCTTCAGTACATCGTAGATGCGGAAGGCAAGGAACCCGACGAGCCCACCGACAGGAGTCACGTTCAGGAAGGCGAGCGTGACCAGCATGCCCAGGACTTCGTCGATCACCACCGGTCCCGGATCCTTGCCCAACTGCCGCTCGACGATCTCCGCCGACCAGATCCCGAGGAGAAACGCCAACGCGATCATCACCGCTTCTGCGACGGCGCTATCGATCACGCGAAGGATGACGTAAATGAAGAGGCCAACCGCCGAGCCGGCAGTCCCGGGAGCAACCGGCACGAACCCGACAAAGCCTGCCGTCGCGATGACAAGCGCCAAGCGATCCTTCGTCAAGGTTCCAAGGTTCCAATGTTCCAAGGTTCCAAAGTTCTGTGTGTTGAAGTCATGGGGTCGCGTTGCTGGAACGGCCGAATCCTGGAACTGGTGAATCCTTGAACCGTCGAACCTTGACGGTGGAACCCTAGAACCCTGGAACCTTGGAACTTTGGAACCTTCCTACCGGCAACGCACAACGCGCGTGCGCGCAACGCGGTCCTGGAGGGCCCTGGCATCCGACGTGAAAAGGGCGGGAAGGTACCCGAGGCCGACGGTGAAGAAGGACGCCAGGACGCCAAGCGCGCGCAGGACGGCTGCCGTGATCGCCACTCGCCGTCCATCGTCGCCAACCACTTTGATGCCGGTGAGCATCTTGCCAATGGTTTGACCGCCGGCAGCAGTGAAGGCCACCAGGTAGGCACCGTTGAGCAGCAGCAAAAACGCGCCCAGCGGTGCAGCGATCGCGGGCGCGGTCAAGTCAACCACGTTGCCGAGTCCTGTCATCGCGAGGGTGAGATAAACAATCGCGGCATCGATGCCGCCGACTACCGCCACGTCGATCAGCATGGCTCCAACGCGCGCCACCAGACCAGCCTGCGCTTGGTTCGCGAGCGTCTCTCGGAGCGGCGCAACAACATCCATCCCCGCCTCGTCATCCCCGTCTGGGATGCGATCGATGTCGTCGGTTTGGAGGTCGAGCGGCGATTCGTCGCTCCGCGGTCGAAAAGGACGAGGACGGAGTCGCGGCACGTCGGGTGTGGCACGCCGCACCGACAGCGGCGGCCGGACCGGGCGCGGTTTGGTGATGAGTGGCGTGTCGTCTGCCTCGTTCGACGGCGGTGCGAAGAGGGGCAATCCTCCCGGAGATGGGGACGTGACTGCATGACGAACCGCCGGTGGCGCTGAAGAGACTGCCGGTGCGCCCGCTGCGATGGGCTTCGTGACCAGTGTGGGCGAGCCCCGCCGTTCGTTGACCTTGACGGTCATGTCGGTCGGAGTCGGACTACCACCGATCAGACGATCGAGATCGAGTGCCCCGCTCTTGTCGCGCATCTCAGGGCCAGTCAGGTCGAGATCGGCCATCGGCGCGCCCGACCCGTCGCGAACGTTGAGCGGCAACTCTCGGGCCGCCTCAGCAACCGGCGCCGCGAGCGAGAAATCGTAGCCGCAATTGCGGCAACGGTCGCCGGTCTCGAACCCCAGATATCCGCACTTTGGACACTTCATTCCTGCGAGGTTCCAGCCCCTTCCGCGGCCGCTACGTTGAGTAGTTGGCGCTGAATCTCGGCACGAAGCTGGTCAGCCTCGGGTCGTGACGTATCGCCGATCGGCACGCGGTCGAGCTCGTTCAGCGCGTCACGCAGCCGCCCGCGGGCGAGGTGCGCTCGACTTCGCGCGACGAACATCTCAGTCGCGCCAGCCAGCGGCAAGGCTTCGGGGATCATCGGCACGAGAACCGGAGGCTCACGACGGACGCTAGGTGGGCTGAATATCGCCCACGAGGAGGGTTCCGGAATGGCGATGCCCCAGACGCCGACTCCGAGCACGCCGACTGCGGCGGCCGCCAGGAGTGCCGCTGCAATCCATCCCTGACGACGATGAGCGCGGCTCGCGTGTGTCTCGACCGCCCCGACATCTTCGAACAGTCGGTCGACATTGGCGACTGGCGACGGTGCGGGCGTTTGTGCAACGCCAAGCCGCTCGATGCGATCGAGCATGCCCTGCGCATCGTCGAGAGACGCCCCTCGCTCGACGGCATCCGAGACGAGGCGCCGAGCCCGGGCCACGTCGCCCTCGTGAAACGCCTCGATGCCCTGATGAAGAACAGCCTCCGACTCGCGCTGCCGCTCGGCCTGGGCACTCCGCGCACGCTCGATATACGCGCGAGCGCGGCTGTGGTGCCGATCGAGGAACAAGACACGCGTCCAGAGATTGACCGCTTGTTCGTATTGATTGGCGAAGTACTGATCGAGACCGGCAAGCAGCAGCTGCTCGATTCGTGCGTCTCGCTCGGCGCCGCTCAGCGCCTCGGCCGCTCGCGTGTCGGAACGAAGGTGATCGTGGGGTGACAAATGCCTGCCGAATGCCGGGCGATCGATGCACGGATTCTATCTGCTCTTCTGGCCCCTGCACTAGCCCGAAAGTCTTGCGAAGTATAGCACTTACAGGGGTGCAGGGCGCACGGCACAGGGCATAGGAGGGGGCAGGGATAAGGGGCTGGGGACTGGATGGTGACCAGTGACGGTAGCCTGGAGACCCGGAGACCGACCGTGGGCCGTAGACCGTGGGCCCTAGTGAAAGCGCAAGGGCCGGGTCGCTCGTCGCGCCCGGCCCCTTCCGCGTCTTCCGCGCTTCCGTGTGTTCCGTGCTTCCGTGATCAGAAGCCGAAGATCATCGAGAACCGGAACGCACGTGGCGTCGTGTTGACGAGTCCGCCGCGGAACGATCCACGCGACGTCGCCTTGCCGAAGTTCGCGATCGCGGCCGAGCAGCCGGTTCCGGCTTCGGACCCGCACCACACGACGTTGTTCGACCGCAGCTTCTCCTGACGATCCGTGATGTTGAAGATCTCAGCACGGAATCCCGCCCGGGACGTGCTGTAGATGCGCCAGGTCGCCTCGATCGAGGTGTCGAGATACCACTCGATGCCGTCGACCGGGTCGGCGCCACGCTCGTTGTAGAAGTAGGTCGCCGTGTTCCCCGAGTTGGTGGAGGTTCCCGGGAACAGCACGTTGACCGTACGGATCTTCTCGTACCGGAACTTCGACAGCGCTTCGGTCAGCGCGCCGAACGTCAGGTTTACTGGTCCCACGGGACGGACGTACGCCGCCGAGAGTTTGAAGTTGTGCGGCCGATCGTAGGTCGGGGCGCCGTACTTGTTGGAGCCGTTCTGCACTTCGGCACACGGGAGGATACCGCCGGCGCCAACCGTCAAGTCGACCGTCTGCCGGCACTCCGCATCGAGATAGTCGCCGAGCGTCGTGAAGTTTTCAGCGAAGTGATTTCCGCGTGTCCGCGAATACGTGTAGCTCGCCTGCGCGTTCCAGTTGTTCGAAAAGCGCTTCTCCGCCGTCAGCACCACGCCACGATAGCTGCGCTCCGCGGCGTCGTAGTTCTGGACCTGCCGATCGATCGTCTGGTCCGCATTGAAGGTTCGGACATCGTCGATCAAATTGCCCCAGGAGCGCGAGATGAAGCGAACCCCTGCCCCCATGCTGCGACCGAACTGATGCTGGTAGCCCACCGTCACTTCGTCCATGTGATAGGGCTTCAGATCGGTATTCGGCTGGAAGCTCGAGCCGCTCACCTGCACGCGATTCTGGAACACGAACGTCGAACCGTTCCACACGTTGTTGTTGTAGTTGGTCTGCTGCGCCACCTGCGCGAACGAGTCGGAGAAGCCCTGGATGATGCTGGCGTAGTAACGGCCGTAGCTCGCCGTGACCAGACTGTTGCCTTCACCGCTCAGGTCGTAGGTTGCCGACAACCGCGGCGCGATGACGTTGGTATCAACGGTCGCTTCGCCAATATCGCTGTCCCCGGTCTGTCGCTCCCAGCGGAGGCCAGCTTCCAGCGAGAAGCGGCTGGTGAGTTCCATCTTGTCGCGGGCGAAGATCGCGTGGATCTTGCCGCTCGAGATCGACGGACCCGAGTCGTAGTCCTCTCGACTCGAGTTCGGTCCAAAGGTCGGCGTCCGGGTGACCGGATCGTAGTTTTCGGCAATGTAGAACTGCCGGTTCGGGAAGTCGAACTGCGACGCCGACTCGAGGTTCTGAAAGTCGTAGCCGACCTTGACGTTGTGCGCGCGCTGGCCCAGCGTCAGGAACCAGTTGCTCGCGACGTTGAACTGCTCCCGTGGGCGCTCGACGAAGCCGTCGAACGACGCGCCGTTGTAGACCTTGTTGTCAGCGAGGCTCAGGATGGGTGCGTTCGACAAAATGCCCGGTTCGAACGTGCCCACAGTGATGAGCGAGCTGTAGGTGGCCACTGCTGCCTCAATCGACCAGTTGTCCTTGAGGACACCGCTCCACTGCCCCGCCCAGTTTTCCGCCGTCTGCTCCTGCGCCGTGATGGCTTCACGATCGCCGGTCGGGAACCCGAATCCGGGCCAGTAGTCGTCGCGAAGGATGCCCTCGCCGGGCGACTGGTAGTACTTGAGCCACACCGTGTGCCCCTCGGCCAGCTGCACGGTGCCGCGCACGTTGGAGTAGCGGTCCTCCCGCACCGCCTGGAAGTCTTCCGGCACGAGCCCGGCGGTCTGGCGCTGCGGTGAGGTTGATTTGATCAGCTCCCAGGTGCCGAAAAAGAAGGCGCGATTCTTCCAGATCGGACCGCCGCCGGCGAACGAATACGTCGGGTTCACCTTGTCGAACTTCACGCGCTCGAGCGATGCACCGGTAACTTCATTCACGGTGTCGTTCTGCGCGTTCCACTCATCGTTGGCGAAGAGGTACTTGAACGAGCCTTCGAAACGGTTCGTCCCCGACTTGGTCACCACGTTCACGACGGCGCCCTGCGCCCGGCCGTACTCCGCGCCGACCGCTGACGTCAAGACATTGATCTCCTGAATGGCTTCGAAGTTCAGGTTCGTCCCAAACGTCCCCGTCGTCGGGTCGGTCGTGTCGACGGCGTCAATCACGAAGATATTGTTGCTCGTGAGCGCGCCGGCGCTGTTGACGTTGCCGGTGCCGACCACGCCCGGAGCCGCGCCGATGAGCGCCTGATAGCTGCGACCAACCGGGATCTTGTCGAACTCGTCACGCGTCAGACGCGTGGTCTGCGTGACCGTCGTGCGATCGACGATCGGCGACTCGCCGATGACCTCAACAGTGTCGGTGAGTGCGCCGATCTTCAGCGCAAACGGGATGTTGGTTGTGCGCTCCGTCTCGACGAGATTGCCGGTCGCTTGAGCCGTTTCGAATCCCTGTAAGGTGGCATTGACCGTATAGAGACCGATCGGCACCGCTGGAAATACGTAGCGGCCGTTTTCATCCGAAACGGTGGATCGCGAGAAGCCTCGATCCTGACTCGTGAGGGTTACTGTCACACCAGGAAGAGCCGCGCCGGTGGCATCCTGAATCTGGCCGCTAATGGTGCCGGTCTGAGCCGGCTGCGCAAACGCTGGGGTCGCAAACGCCACAAGCGCCGCCATCAGCACGCCGCAGATTGAAGTTCTCAACATACGGATTCCTCTCTCCTTCAAAGCAAAACGTCTCGTACCAGTGTTCGTCCCAAACGAGACGAGAACCCATCACCGTAACTGATTCCTCGTGGGCCGTCACGATGCACACAGCGGTTGGTCACCGCATACGAGACGTTTGTCACAGCAAACGAGAGCGGACGCAGAGATCGCTGGGACGAATTGCGCGATCGAGCACGCCTGCGTTGTTTTGCGCAGGGCATTGCGCACAGGGCACAGGGCATAGGGCGCAGGGCCAGGGGCGGGATTAGGGATGAGGGCGGAGGGACTGGCGACCGGCAACTAGCGACCGGCAACTTGGAGAACCGGCAACCGGCAGACCGGAGACCGGTGACCACATGGTGAAACAAAAAGGGCCGGGTCGCTCTTCGCGCCCGGCCCATTCAAGTTCTTCGTCTTTAGCTTGCCGCGTCTTCAGCGGTTCTGCGTCTTCCGCGTTGTTCCGCGAACTTCCGCGGCTTCCGCGATCCTTAGAAGCGGTAAATCAACGAGAAGCGGAACCGCCGCGGCAGCAGGAACTGCGTGCGCGCCGTGGCCTTCCCGAAGTTGTTGATCGCCGTCGTGCAGGTCGCGTTGGCGGCGGCTCCACACCATGCCACGTTCGCGATGCGATCCTTCTCCTGGTTGTCGGCCAGGTTGAAGACCTCGGCCTTGAATCCGGCCTGGTTCGTGCCGGCAATCCGCCACGTCAGCTCGGATGAGAAGTCGATGAAGTTCTCCATCCCACCGAGCTCGAAGTTGCCACGCGGCTCGTAGAAGTACGTGGCCGTGTTACCGGATGGGCTCGTAGTGCCGGGTGTCAGGACGTTGACTGTGCGCTGCCGCTCGTAGCGACGTTTCGAGATGAACTCCGTCAGTGCGCCAAGCGTCAGATTGAACGGACCCATCGGCACCAAGTAAGCGGCGTTCAGCTTGAAGTTGTGCGGCCGATCGTGAAGCGGCAGGCCGGTCTTGTTGGCGCCGTTGTTCACCTCCGCACAGGGAATCGACCCATTCGTGCCGATCGTCAGATCCGTGGTCGTGAAGCACTGGGCATCGAGGTAATCACCGAGCGCCGTGAAGTTGTCGCCAAAGTGATTGCCTTCCGTCTTGGAGTAGGTGTAGCTCGCCTGTGCGTTCCAGTTCCTCGAGAAGCGCTTTTCAAGGGAGAACTGAATGCCCTGATAGTCGCGCTCTGCCGCGTCGTAGTTCACAACCTGGCGGTCGATCGAGCCATCCGCACGGAACGTGCGAACGTCATCGATCAGATTCCCCCACACGCGTCGGATGTAACGAACGCCTGTGGCCATATCCCGACCGAATTGTTGCTGATAGCCGACCGTGAACTCGTCCATGTGATAGGGCTTCAGGTCGAGATTGGGCGTAAAGTCAGAGCCGCCCACCCGAACGGACTCGCACGAACGCGTACTGCGTGCCGTTCCACTGGAAGAGATCGTAGTTCTCCTGCTGCGGAATGCTGGCAAACGAATCGGAGAAGCCCTGAATGATGCTCGCATGATATCGGCCGTAGCTTCCCGTTATCGAGCGTCTTGCCATCACCGGACAGATCGAAGCTGCCCGAGAGGCGTGGCGCGAGCACGTTGGTGTCGACAGTGTCGGTGCCGACGTCGCTCGCCCCAGTCTGTCGTTCCCAACGGAGGCCCGGCTTCCACGAAGAAGCGATTGGTCACCTGGAACTTGTCACGCGCGAACAGGGCGTAAACCTTGCCGTTCGACACCGACGGACCAGCCTCGAAATCGAGCCGTTGGAACGGCACTATCGCTCCGGTCGCCTGGTTGTAGACTTCGGCGATGAACTGCTGAGAGTTCGGATACTTGAACTCGGCACCCGACTCCAGGTTCTGGAAGTCGAACCCGACCTTGACGTCGTGGCTCCGCCCGCCCGGTGTGAGGAACCAGTTGCTCGCGAGGTTGAACTGCTGTCGCGGGCGATCGACGAAGCCGTCGAAGGTCGCACCGTTGTAGTACATGCTGTCGGCTTGATTCTCGATTGGCGCGTTGTTCAGCTCGTCCGCTTTCCTCGAACGTCGTGACGCCGATGAACGAGCTATACGTCGCAAACGCTCCTTCCATCGACCAGTTGTCCCTCAGCACGCCGCTCCACTGCGCCGCCCAGTTCCTGGCGTTCTGGTTCTGCGCGGTCAATGATTCACGCTCGCCCGCCGCATTGCCCCAGTAGTCGATGACGAAGCCGTCGGTTGGAGAACGGTAGTACTTGACCCAGGCAGTGTGCCCTTCCGCCAGTTGCACCGTGCCGCGAACGTTGACGAACTTGTTCTCGGTCGCCTGCTGATAGTTTTCGGCAATCTGCCCGACCGTCTGACGTTGCGGAGTCGTGTTCGTTGAATACTCATAAGCGCCGAAGAACCAGGCGCGGTCGCGCCAGATCGGGCCACCGCCCGTGAAGGTGTAGACCGGGTTGACCTTGTCGAATTTCACGCGCGCGAGCGAGGCGTCCGTGATTTCGTTTTTGGTCGAGTTCTGCGCGTCCCATTCGTCGTTCAGGAAGATGTACTTGGCCGAACCCTCGAAGCGGTTCGTACCCGACTTGGTGACCACGTTGACAATCGCCCCAAGCGCACGGCCGTATTCGGCACCCACCGCGGAAGTGAGCACGCCGACTTCCTGGATCGCCTCGAAGTTGAGGTTGGTGCCAAACGTTCCCGTCGTGGGGTCGGTCGTATCGACGGCGTCGATGATGAACAGGTTGTTGCTCGTCAGTGCGCCTAGCGCGTTCACGTTGCCTGTGCCCGACGACGCCTGGAGCGGCACCGATCAGCGCCTGGTAGCTCCGGCCCACTGGCAGCTTCTCGAACTCCTCTCGCCGCACCCGAGTGGTCGCCGTCACGCTGGTCGCATCGACGATGGGCGAGTCGCCCAGCACCGTGACGGTGTCGGTCAAGGCGCCGATTTTCATCGCGAACGCGACGCTCGTGGTCCTGTCGGTTTCGACCAGGTTGTCCGTGGCCTGCGCCGTCTCGAAGCCTTGCAGTGTGGCCACGATGGTGTACGGACCGATCGGCACCGCCGGGAACACGTACCGTCCGGTCTCGTCCGAGACCGTCGACCGCGCGAAGCCGCGGTCCTGACTCGTGATGGTCACCGTGACGCCCGGAAGCGCCGCGCCGGTGGCATCCATAACCTGGCCGCTGATCGTTCCGGTCTGAGCCGGCTGCGCGAACGCTGGGGTCGCACACGCCACGAGCGCCGCAATCAGCACGCCGCGGGTCAACATCCTGAACATACTTGTGCCTCTCTCCTTCAATTCATGGACCTCACACCGCCGTTCGTCACAGCCACGAACACCGAGTCCGTCACACGGTACTGCAGACCGTCACGCGAACAAGGCATTTGGTCACCAATAACAAAACCGGTACCACTAAAAACTGGGACGGATGATCGCATGACGCCTGGTTTTCGGCCGCATTGCTGGTAATCATACCTAGATGAGCTATCCGAATCCAAAGGATTGGATTTTGAACTCCAGTTCAATGGAAGCCCAGCACTCGCGATAGGCTCATGCCCATGGCCGTCATCGAGTGTGTGCCGAACATCTCCGAGGGCCGACGCCTCGACGTCGTCGCCCGCATCGCCGATGCGCTGCGGACGACCGCCGGCGTTCAAGTGCTCGATGTCCAGTCCGATGGCACCCACAATCGCTCGGTCCTCACACTCGCCGGCGATCGCGCACCACTCAAAGAGGCCATCGTCCGTCTCTACGACGAGTCGTTGCGAGCGATCGATCTGCGCGCACACCAAGGCGAGCACCCTCGACTGGGCGCGGTGGACGTCTGTCCGTTCATCCCGATCGAGTCGGTCTCGATGGACGCGTGCGTGGAGCTTGCGAAGGAGAGCGGCGCAGAAGTCGCGCGTCGATTTGGATTGCCGGTCTATTTGTATGAAGAAGCGGCCGTCGTCCCCACGCGACGCAATCTGGAGGACATTCGTCGAGGCGAATTCGAGGGCCTGGCCGCCAAGATGCGGCGACCGGAATGGGCGCCCGATTTCGGGCCCGCCGCTCCTCATCCCTCAGCCGGCGCCACCGTGATGGGCGCGCGCATGCCGCTCATTGCCTACAACATCAACCTCGCAACCAATCGGCTCGACGTTGCCAAGAAAATTGCGGCGGCGATTCGCATGAGCAGCGGCGGATTTCGCTTTGTGAAGGCGATGGGCATCCCGCTCGAGGAGCGCGGCATCGTGCAGGTGTCGATGAACCTGACGAACTTCGAGAAGACGCCGATCTTTCGCGTGTTCGAGACCGTGAAGCGCGAGGCCGCACGTATATGGTGTCGCGGTGCTCGAAAGCGAGATTGTTGGCCTCGTCCCTTCCGCCGCGCTCACGCAGGCCGCGGAGTACTACCTGCAACTCGAGGGGTTCACACACGATCAAGTGCTCGAGACGCGCCTCCGATCTGCCGAGTAAAAAGTGCCAAGGTTCCATAGTTCCAAGGTTCCAGGGTTCTGAAAGTTCGAGTTCAGCGCTGAACTTTCAACCATCGAACCTTGGAACCCTGGAACCTTGGAACTATGGAACCTTGGAACTCTATTCCCGAGAGGGCGCGATCCCGAACGCCTTCATCTTCTTGTAGAGATTGCTGCGCTCCACGCCGAGCACGTCGGCGGTTCGCGAGATGTTGCCGTTTTGCGCCGCGAGCGCCTGCAGAATGTAGTCGCGTTCGAAGCGCTCGCGTGCGTCGGCCAGTGGCAGCGAGCCGCCTTCCACCGACACCGGCTGCCGAACGCCGTCGTGCCCCAGAAACGCGAGGTCCTGTGCGGTGATCGTGTCGCCCGGCACCATGATCATCAGCCGCTCGATCACGTTACGAAGTTCGCGGACGTTACCCGGCCAGGCGTAATGCTGCAACCGCGCCACCGCCTCGGATGCCATCCGTTTGGGCCGCCGACCGTACTCCGCGGCCATGAGCGCCATGAAGTGATCGGCCAGGAGCGGGATGTCATCTTCCCGTTCGCGCAGCGGCGGCACGAAGATCGGGATGACGTTCAGCCGGAAAAACAGATCCTCGCGGAAGCGACCCTCTCGAATCTCGGCTGGGAGTTCCTTGTTGGTTGCCGCCAGCACACGCACGTCGACCTTGATGCTTTGCGTGCCGCCGACCCGTTCCATCACCTGTTCCTGCAGGACGCGCAGCACCTTGGCCTGCGTCTTCAGGCTCATGTCGCCGATCTCGTCCAGAAAGATCGTGCCGCCATTTGCCTGTTCGAAGCGCCCGGGCTTTTCTGCGACGGCACCAGTAAAGGCGCCCTTCGCGTGGCCGAAGAGTTCTGACTCAATCAGCTCCTCGGGAATCGCCGCGCAGTTCACCTCCACGAACGGTCCGATTCGCCGCCGACTCAGTTGGTGGACGGTCCGCGCCACCAGCTCCTTGCCCGTACCGTTCTCTCCGTACACCAGGACGCGGCCGTTCGTCGGGGCGGCCATCTCCACTTGCTCGCGCAGTTGGCGCATCGCATAGCTCTCACCCACCATCACGTGCTGCCGGTCCACCCGTGCACGGAGAACGCGGTTCTCGGTCTCGAGGTCGCGCTGCCGCAATGCGTTGCGAACCACCAGCACCGTCTTTTCCAGTGACAGCGGCTTCTCGACGAAATCGAACGCGCCCATCTTGATCGCGCGGACCGCGGATTCGATGTTGCCGTGTCCCGAGATCATGACCACTTGCGCATCGATCTTGCGCTCGCGCAGGCGCTGCAGCGTCATCAGACCATCGATGCCGGGAAGCCAGACGTCGAGGACGACGATGTCGAAGGTCGAGCGTGCGACTCGATCGAGGCACTCTTCTCCGCTGGCGGCGGTCTCGACGTCAAACCCTTCGTCGCGCAGCACCCCGCTCAGCGAGGATCGGACCCCGGGCTCGTCGTCAACAATCAGGATTGAGGGCATGGGTCAGACACAGGCCTCCGAGACACCGAGGCACAGAGAAAACATACTCTCGGAGTCTCTGAGACTCTGAGGCCTGCACGTTCTCATACCGGTAACTCGATCGTAAAACGCGTGCCGCGCGGCACGTTATCGGTGACATCGATGTTGCCACCGTGCTCGGCCACGATGCGACGCACAATCGCCAGGCCGAGGCCGCTGCCGCGTCCCTTGGTCGAGTAGTACGGCAGAAAGAGCTTTTCGCGTTCCTCCAGGGGAATGCCGGCGCCGTCGTCTGCGACCGTCACGCGCACGAGGCTGTTCGCGGCGTCGAGGGCGGTTTCGAGAACGATCGTGCCGTTGCGGTCGATGGCCTCGACGGCGTTATCCACCAGATTGATGACCACGCGCCGCAACTGTTCGGGATCGACGCGGACGAACGGAATGTCGGTGTCGAAGCGGCGGTCGATGGCAACATCCGTGAACAGCCCATCGTAGAGGGACAGTGCTTCATTCAGCAGTTGATGCAGGTCGGTCGGGACGGCCCGCGGCGCGGGCATCCGCGCGAACTGAGAGAACTCGTCCACGAGGTTCTTCAGCGATTCGACCTCGCCGATGATGGTGGTCGTGCATTCCCGGACGAGCTCGCTTTGCGGCTCGTCGAGCGCCGCCAGCTTGCGCCGCATACGTTCGGCCGACAGTTGGATCGGCGTCAACGGGTTCTTGATCTCATGGGCCAGGCGGCGCGCCACTTCGCGCCAAGCCGCCACCTTTTGCGCGCGAATCAGCGGCGTGACGTCATCAAGCACCAGAACCGTGCCTTCGAACTCTCCGGCCGCGTTCGTCAGTCGCGTCGCAGCCGCGGCCACATGGAATTCCCGGCCCTCGCGCACGACGGCCACCTCTTGCGCGAAGGCCTCCGACTTCGCGCGAGCCGCCTGGTCCAGCACGCGATTGATGGGCTGAAGATCAGCGCGCCGGAACACATCGACGGCTGGCCGACCGACCACGTCTGGCTCGACATCGAGCAGCCGGGCAGCCGCCGAATTCACCGTGCTGATCCGGCCGGACAAATCGAGCGACACGACACCGGTCGCCACCCGCTCGAGGATGGTCTCGATATATCGACGCCGTCCGTCCGCTTCCTGGTTTTTTCGCTCGAGGTCCAGTGCCGCGCGCTCCAACCGCCGTCGGCTGGATGCCAGCTCCGCGGCCATCGTGTTGAACGCCTCGATCATCGAACCAAACTCGTCGGTCGCTTGATGCTCGATGCGCTGGTCGTAACGGCCTTGGCCGATTTCCCGCGCGGCCACCGACAGCATTTGGACCGGCCGCGTGATTCGCTTGGCCAGATAAAACCCCATCCAGGTGGAGCTCACGAGAATGAGTAACGTCACCATCAGAAAAAACGAGAGATACACGCCGGCGAGCGGCTGTCGAAGGACCCTGAGCTGCGTGTAGTCCTCGTACGCCTTGGTCATGCGCCGCGACCGTTCGGCAAGGTCGCCCGAGAGGTAATCACTCGCCACGACAACCCCAGTGATTTCGTGATTGGGGTTGCGAATCACGCTCGCGGCCCGAAGCAAATTACCGCCGCCGTCAATCTCTTCGAGCAGCCAGGGTTCGGTGTCAACGCCAGTGGCGATCCGTGACGCCAGGAGGTCTACCGACGCACGCGGCCACCGTTGCGGCACACTGGGGGCGGCGACGTCGACCAGAGGCACGACGTCGGGCACGCCGCCCGGCGTTCGGACGGCGCGGTAGACCTGCACGATGGTGACGTGCCGGTCGTTGACCGCGCGCGTCAACTGCGCCCGAACGGCGCGGACGTCCGGCGACGCCAGATCGGCCGTCGCCAGCAGTCCGGCAATCCGGCTGGCCTGATCGGTCACCACCTGCTGCCGCTCCCGATAGTAGTCGCCGGCGATTTGGTTCGCCGACGAAAGAATCTCCTCAACCGGCTCGTTGAACCATTGATCGACGGCGCGCATCACCACGTTGGTGCCGACGATCAGAACGAGCACTGCAGGAATGAGAGTCATCCCGAGCAGGATGAACACCAGTTTCGCGCGGAACCGAACGAACGGGATCGCACGGCGCCGCTCGACGAGCAGCTTGATGATGTTGCGCGCCAGCACGAACACCAGCGCCAGCAGCATCATGATGTTGGTGGCGGAGAGAGCGTAGAGCACGCCTTCGGCGAGAAAGTCGGGCGCCAGCCGGGACCCGCGGTCGGCCAACACGAGAATGCCGATCAGCACGCCCACCAGAACGGCGATGCCGGCAAGAATCAGCCGTGGGTTGTCGCGAAACGGACGACGTGTGCGCGTCGTCACGCCCGCCGACGATGCCGAACCCGCCGCCGTCGCTGACCGATCCATATTCTCTAAGGGTGAGTTAGTCCTTGGCGTTCAACAAATCCTTCAGCTCGCTCATGAACTCACCGATGTCCCTGAAGTGACGATAGACAGACGCAAAGCGAACGTACGCGACTTTGTCCAGCCGCTTCAACTCTTGCATGACGAAGGCACCAACCTCAGCGGTCGTAATCTCCTTTTCCGACCGTTCCTGGAGCATGACCTCGACCCGATCGGCAACGTCTTCGATCGCCGCGACACTTACCGGCCGCTTCTCGCACGCCTTCAGGAGTCCCGCGACGAGCTTCTGACGCTCGAAGCGCTCGCGAGAGCCGTCCTTCTTCACCACCATGTACGGAATGTCTTCGAGGCGTTCGTAGCTGGTGAAGCGCTTTTTGCACGTCGGACTGAGGCACTGGCGCCGCCGCCGAATTTCGGTCCCGTCTTTCTTTTCACGAGAATCGACAACCTTGTCTACAAGGTGCCCGCAGTACGGACACTTCACGCTCCTACCTCCTCACCCGCACGCGCGCGAGCAGACGTGGAAAGTTCGCGCAGGCGGGTCAGGCTCAACCCTTCGCGCGCAATGAACCACAATCCCAGGATGATCACGGGCACGAAGTTCACGGCGTGCTGGAGAATCGCCGCGCCCACTGCCGCGTCATTGTCGGCCTGGTAGAACGACGTGAGTCCGAGTCGAAGCGCTTCGTGCGAGCCCCCCACGCCACCGGGGGTCGGCAACGACACGCCCACGACCAACATCGCGGTGAGCAGGAACGACCCCCCGAAGGGGATGGCGATCCCGAAGGCCGTGACCAGCACCCAGGTCTGCGTGGCGATGGTGAGCCAGAGCACGAGTGACCAGCCCAGCGCCGCGACGAGGCGCGATGGTCGGCGCACGACCGCAAGTCCTTCGGCAAATGTCTTCGCGAGGGCCGCCACCGCATGGGCCATGCGTGCCGGCAACACTCGTTCGCACCTCAGCACGAGTCGATGCAGTCGTTCCGGGTGACCGGCCATCACGAACATCGCGATGAGAACGCCGGCTCCAACCGGGGCCAGCGCAAGCGCGCCCCACGCAACCGCCCGAAACAGTCCAGGCGCTGCTTGCGCCTCGCCGCTCGAAAACGCGAGAAAGAATAGGCCGAGCAGGAGGAGCACTGCCACCAGGTCGAGCAGTCGCTCGACGATGATCGTGGCAAACGCAGCCGTGGCAGACAGGCGCTCTTCCCGCGCCAGCAGGTATGGCCGAATCACCTCACCCGCGCGGGCGGGCAGAATGAACGAAGCGGCAAACCCGATGACCGTTGTCTTGAACGCGACCCAGAAGCGCGTCTCGCCCAGCGGATGCAGCAGATACTGCCATCGTTCAGCGCGCACCAGATACATCACGCCCGTCAGCACGAACGCCAGGGTGAGCAGATCGCCGCGGGCCGACTCCATCTCGATCCACACGCGCCCCAAGTCGGCGCTGCGAAGGAAGACGGCCAGCAGCCCAACCGCGAGCACGATGCCCAGAATGGTCCGGAGAAGCGCGCGCAAATCCGAACCAGTCTACATGAGGTAATCTGTTTCCCCTTCCGTGATACCGCCGCTGCTCGAAACGTCCCTGAATGGCCTGACTCTCGTCCGACGAGGCAAGGTTCGCGACCTCTATGCCTGCGAGGATGCGCTCATCATCGTCGCCACCGATCGCATCTCCGCGTTTGACTACGTCCTCGGATCCGGCATCCCCGATAAGGGCCGCGTGCTGACCCAGTTGTCCGCGTTCTGGTTCGATCGCACGCGCCACATCGTCGACAATCACGTGCTCAGCGCCGACGTCGATCACTTTCCTTCGTCCGCGGCCAAGCACGCCCAGCAGCTCGATGGGCGAGCCATGCTCGTTCGCAAGACCACCCCGCTCTCCATCGAGTGCGTGGCCCGCGGCTACCTTTCGGGGTCAGGGTGGAAAGACTATCGAGCGACGGGCGCCGTCTGCGGCATTCGTCTGCCCGCTGGCCTGGTCGAGTCCGATCGCCTGTCGCAACCCCTCTTTACTCCCGCGACCAAAGCCGAGTCGGGACACGATCTGAACATCTCGGAGTCGGAAGCCGCGAGCATGGTCGGCGCGAAGCTCCTCGAACGACTGAAACGCCTCACGCTCGACTTGTACGCGTTTGGCGTGGCGCACGCCGAAGCGCGCGGCATCATTCTCGCGGATACCAAGTACGAGTTCGGCCTCACCGACGGTGGCGAGCTGCTCCTGATTGACGAGGTGATGACACCGGACTCCTCGCGCTATTGGCCGCGCGACTTGTATCGTCCGGGCGCTGCGCAGCCCAGCTTTGACAAGCAGTTCGTTCGTGACTATTTGGAATCGATCGGCTGGAACAAGCAGCCGCCCGTGCCGACGCTTCCAGACGACGTCGTGGCCCGCACCCGTGACAAGTATCTGGAAGCGTTTCGGCGACTGACCGGAGCGGATCTGGAGACGGCCGATGCGTGATCGGCTGGAGCAACTCGTCCGCGAAATGGTCGACAAGGGGATCCGCTACCAGGACGCCCAACGCGAGTTCGAGAAGCATTTCATCGCCCGCGTCGTCATCACGTGCGACGGGAACCTGGGCAAGGCGGCGACCCTGCTGGGCGTGCATCGAAATACGCTGACGCGGAAGATTCAGGGCCTGAAGATCAGAGGTCTTCGCTGACCTCTTGACTCCCGGAGACAGCCTCCATAGAATTAGCAGTCGTCCACGTTGACTGCTAGCCGTCAGGGACCCCGACTGCTAGCGCTCTCCGCAGCTGAGCTGCACCATCTGGCAGGCAATGCCGCGGGATTGCGTGGAAATTCACGTGGAATCCACCGGAAAACCGTTCCAATTCGAGAAAACCGCGAACGACCTGGAGTGCAACAAACATGGCGTTGAGACCGCTTCACGACCGAATCCTCGTTGAGCGCATCGAGGAAGGCGAACAGAAAGTCGGGGGGATCATCATTCCCGACTCCGCGAAAGAAAAGCCGCAGCAGGGCAAGGTGATTGCCGTCGGCGCCGGCAAGGCCGACAAGGATGGCAAGCGCATCCCGCTGGACGTCCAGCAAGGCGACACGATCCTCTTCGGCAAGTACTCGGGGCAGGAGATCAAGGTCGACGGCAACGAATACCTGATTATGCGGGAGGACGAAGTCCTCGCCGTTGTTACGAAGTAGGAGAGAAACAGCAATGGCGAAGCAGATCATCTACGGCGAGCAGTCTCGCCAGGCGATCCTCCGCGGTGTCAATCAGCTGGCAGACGCCGTGAAGGTGACGCTCGGCCCCAAGGGCCGGAACGTAGTCCTCGACAAGAAGTTCGGATCACCCACGATCACCAAGGACGGCGTCACCGTCGCCAAGGAGATCGAACTGAAGGACCCGCTCGAGAACATGGGCGCCCAGATGGTGCGCGAGGTGGCGAGCAAGACCTCCGACACCGCCGGTGATGGCACCACGACAGCCACCGTGCTGGCACAGGCGATCTATCGGGAAGGCGCGAAGAATGTCGTGGCCGGCGCCAATCCGATGGAGCTCAAGCGGGGCATCGAGAAAGCGGTCGAGGTCGTCACGGAAGAAATCAAGAAGATGAAGCGCGACGTCAAGGGCAACATGATCGCGCAAGTCGGTATGATCTCGGCCAACGGCGACGAAACGATCGGCAAAATCATCGCCGAGGCGATGGAAAAGGTCGGCAAGGACGGCGTGATTACGGTCGAAGAGGCCAAGACGCTCGAGACCACACTGGACGTGGTCGAGGGCATGCAGTTCGACCGTGGCTACCTCTCGCCCTACTTCGTGACGGATCCGGAGCGGATGGAAGTCGTGCTCGAGAATCCCGTCATCCTGATTCACGAGAAGAAGATCAGCTCGATGAAGGATCTGCTGCCGGTCCTCGAACAGGTCGCCCGTCTGGGGCGTCCCCTGCTCATCATCGCCGAGGACGTCGAGGGCGAAGCGCTCGCCACGCTGGTCGTCAACAAGCTCCGCGGCACGCTGCAGGCGGCGGCCGTCAAGGCGCCGGGCTTCGGTGACCGCCGCAAGGCCATGCTCGAGGACATCGCGACGCTGTCGGGTGGTCGCGCCATCACTGAGGACCTCGGCATCAAGCTCGAGAACATCAAGATGGAAGACCTCGGCAAGGCGAAGAAGATCACCATCGACAAGGACAACACGACCATCGTCGAGGGCGGTGGCAACCACAAAGACATCGAGGGTCGCGTTCGTCAGATTCGCACCCAGGTCGAGGAGACCACCTCGGACTACGACCGCGAAAAGCTCCAGGAGCGGCTCGCCAAGCTGGTTGGCGGCGTGGCCGTCATCAAGGTGGGCGCAGCGACCGAGACCGAGATGAAGGAGAAGAAGGCCCGCGTCGAAGACGCGATGCACGCCACCAAGGCGGCCGTCGAAGAGGGGATCGTCCCTGGCGGCGGCGTTGCGTTGCTGCGCGCCGTCAAGGCGGTCGAGGCCCTCAAACTCGAGGGCGACCAGAGAGTCGGCGCGGCCATCATCAAGCGCGCGCTCGAAGAACCGATGCGGTGGATCGCCGCCAACGCGGGTCAGGAAGGGTCCATCGTCGTGGCCAAGGTCCGGGACATGAAGCAGGACGAAGGCTTCAACGCCGCGACCGACACCTACGAGGATCTCGTGAAGGCAGGCGTCATCGACCCGGCTAAGGTCGTTCGCAATGCACTGCAGAACGCCGCATCCATTGCCTCGCTCTTGCTGACCACCGAAGCCATCGTCGCCGAGATCCCCGAGGAGAAGAAGGACGCGCCGGCCATGCCGGGCGGTGGCGGCATGGGAGGCATGTACTAGCATTGCGATGACTGGGTGATTGGGTGCTTGGGTGATTGCATCGGGTGATTGGTTGATTGGGTGATTTCAATTGGGTGATTGAACGATTAGGCGATTGGTCGCAATCGCCCAATCACAAATCGCTCAATGACAATTACTCAATCGCGAAATCGCCAAACGCAATCGCTTAATCACCTCAATCACCCAATGCAATCGCCCGCTCACTAATTCGGCCAATCAGACAATGGCAAGAGGTCCGGAAGGAGCAATACTTTCCGGACCTTTTCCTACATCCGTCACCGAGTTCATCACTGAAACAAAACGTTCTTGTGGGTCGTAGATAATGCCTTGATGCCGACCCGCCGCCTCATTGCTGTTGCGCTGGTACTGTTGCCGAGCGTTGCGATCGCGCAAGGCGGCTCCCAGGCGCCGCCACCGCTAGTACTCCCCACAGTCATCGTCACGGCCCAAAAGGAGCCCGTGGATCTGCAGAAGGTACCTGCCAGTGTCACGGCTGTTCCAGCAGAGACGCTGTGGGATGCGAAGATCAGCTCCGTCGCCGACGCGGCCCTGTATGCGCCGAACGTCTCGTTCAACGAGTTCACGGCGCGAAAGCTGAGCAACGCGTTCTTCCGCGGCGTCGGGTCCAGTCCCGCCAACCCGGGTGTCACCACCTACATCGACGGCGTGCCGCAGCTCAATGCCAACGCCTCGAGCCTCGAATTCACGGGGATTGAACAAGTCGAGTTTGTCCGTGGTCCTCAGAGCGCGCTCTTCGGGCGAAACGCGCTCGGGGGTGTTATCAACATTGCGAGCGAGAGGCCCTCGCTCGCCGAGTGGGGAGGGAATCTCTATGCCCCGTTCGGGAATTTCGCGACACGAGAAATCCGTACGTCAGCCTCAGGCCCCCTCACCGATCGCCTGGCGCTCGGCATCTCGTTCGGTCACTCCGCTCGCGACGGCTTCACCGTGAACGATGTCACCGGCAACGACATCGATTTTCGGTCGGCAACGTTCGGGAAAGCTCAAGCCCTGTGGACGCCGGCGAAGGCGTGGGAGACGCGCGTCATCGTGTCGGGTGAGCGTGCGCGAGATGGCGACTATGCGCTCGCCGATCTCGAGGCCGTCCGCGACAACCCTTTCCATGTCGCGCACGACTTTGAAGGTCATACCGACCGCGACGTGTTCAACACCACCATCCACAATCGCTATGAGGGCGGAGCGTTGTCCCTCATCAGTACGACGGGCTTCGTCAATTGGAGCACCGAGGACGAGACCGACCTCGACTACACACCCTTCCCCGCCGCCGTTCGACGCAACAACGAAGAGGCCTTTCAATTCACCCAGGAAGTCCGCGTCGCTTCCCCCGCGGCAGCACCCGTCGCGTTGTCGCCCGACGCCGCCATCAAATGGCAGGCCGGGGTGTTCTTCTTCAGCCAGAACTACGACCAGAACGCGGTCAATTCGCTGGCGCCGTTCACGATTCCACAGCTTCCGCTACCGCTCGACCAAACCTCGCCGCTGGCCGAACTCGACGATCGCGGCGTTGGTCTCTACGGGCAAGGCACGCTGACCTGGAGCTCGAATCTCGACGTGACATTTGCCGGTCGCTTTGACCACGAACGCAAGCAGGCGCTGCTTGAAAGCTTCTATACACCCCCGCTCATTCCGGGTTCTGTGGTTGATGCGGAAGAGAGTTTCTCGAACTTCTCGCCTCAGGTGTCTGTTGCCTATCGATTCCAGCCCGACGCGATGGCCTACGCCTCCGTCGGGAGCGGCTACAAGGCCGGCGGATTCAATCCTGCCTCCCCGCCGGGGAGCGAAGGGTACGACGAGGAGCACACACTCAACGTCGAGGGCGGCCTCAAATCGACCTGGGCAGGCGGACGTGTTCTGGCCAATGCCACGCTGTTCTTCATCGATTGGTCCGACCTGCAGTTGAATCTGCCCAATCCTTTTGTGCCGGCTCAGTCCTACATCGCCAACGTCGACGGCGCGAGCAGTCGCGGCATCGAGCTCGAGCTGACGGCACGCCCGACCCAGGGTCTCGACATCTTCAGCTCCTTCGGATACGCCCGCGCCCGGTTCGACGATGGCACGCAGTTGAGCGGCGCCGACGTGTCCGGCAACCGGCTGCCAATCGCGCCCGAGTACACATTCAATCTCGGCGCGCAGTTCTCGCACGCCCTCACCAACACGCTGTCGTTGTACGGCCGCGGCGAGCTGACGGCGTATGGATCGTTCCACTACGACGATCTCAACCGGGAGGAACAGGAAGCGTACTCGCTCGCCAACTTCCGCGCCGGCGTCCGCAGCAGGCTCGTGTTCGGCGAGGTGTGGATCAAGAACGCATTCGACACGAAGTACGTGCCGCTGGCGTTCCCCTATCCTGGCTTGGCGCCATCAGGCTTCGTTGGCGAGGCCGGCAGGCCGCGAACGTTCGGCGTCAGCGGTGGGTTGACCTTCTAGGTTCCAGAGTTCCAGAGTTCCAGGGTTCCAAAGTTCAAGGTTCTGCGAGCTCGAAATGCAGCCCTGAACCGTGGAACTTTGGAACCGTTGAACTTTGGAACTTTGGAACCTTGGAACCCTGGAACCCTTAGTCAGCGGGCGGCGCCGCGCTCGATGCGGCCAAACATGTGCCCTCCGCCTTTGCCCTGGTGACTCCAGACACCCGCGTAGTCATCGCCATAGAAGAACACGCGGGCAGTAAAGGTGCCCATCCCGGGAATCGCAGCGTCCGTCATGAGAATCATGGGCGTGTCGTCAACGAACTTCATCGTGACGACAATCGGCAACGTGACACCGGACTCGCCGATCTTGGCATTGAAGCGCCACTGGTCAGGGCCGACCTTGTCAACGCCATAGAGGTCGTAGCGGTCTGGTGTCGCGACTCGATCCTCTCGACCGGCAATCGTGAATCGACCGACGAGCGCTGCCCCGTTCATCGTCTCGACGAACTGACGTTCGATCGCCGGCAATGACGCGGGATCGATGCGCGATCCCATACCGGTCTTCGCGGTCAGCCATCCGGCCGCAAACACAATGAGCAGCACCACAAGTAGCACTGCCGTTCTGAGCCAGCGTCGTTCGGTTGCCATGTCCTTCTCCCAACGAAACTACGAGCACTCGTAGTAGAAGCCCCTCGAACGTCCAGTTGTCAGCGGATCCTAAACGGAGACCTCCTGTCGTTCAACGTCCTCAGACGCTCGGCGCGTCCCGTTCTCGCCGAGTAGAATGCCCTTGTGAATAGCACCAGCGGGGTGCTTCAGCCCGCGCTCGCTCAGGGTGGCCGGTCGCTCGGCTGGGGACCATTGCTCGTCGTCTCGGGTGTCACGGTCGCTGCCATCTATCTGCAGGCCACGGTCAGCTGGCGTCAGTCGGCGTTGTTGCTCGTCGGCACGTTCGCTGGCATCGTGCTGTACCACGCCGCGTTCGGCTTCACGTCCGCGTGGCGCGTCTTCATCACCGACCGGCGCGGCGCCGGCCTGCGCGCGCAAATGGTCATGCTGGCGGCCACCTGCCTGGTGTTCTTTCCGCTGCTCGCCTCGGGCAGTGCCTTCGGCCAGTCGCTTCGCGGGTCGGTGTCGCCAGCAGGTGTCCCGGTGCTCGTGGGCGCGTTCATTTTCGGCCTCGGCATGCAACTCGGTGGCGGCTGCGCCTCGGGAACGCTCTACACCGCGGGCGGTGGCAGTGTCCGGATGCTCGTGACGCTGGCAGCGTTCATCGTGGGCTCGGTGCTCGGGACGGCGCACGTTCCGTGGTGGGCGGCGCAGCCGTCCTGGGCCGCCACGTCGCTTGTGACGCTGTACGGCCCAATCGTCGGGCTGATGATCAGCCTCGGCACGTTTGCCGTGATCGCAGCTCTTACGCTGGTCCTCGAACGCCGTCGTCATGGACGGCTGATTGATCCCGACGCCGACAAGTCGCCCACCTGGCTGCGCGGGCCGTGGCCGCTGGTGGCTGGCGCCATCGGCCTGGCTGTGGTGAACATCGCCACGCTGTTGCTGGCGGGTCGGCCATGGGGGGTGACGTCGGCATTCGCGCTTTGGGGAGCGAAAGCCGCGATCGCGATGGGCGTGCCGGTGAACACCTGGGCTTTCTGGGCCGCGCCTGCCCAGCGGACCGCGCTCGAATCCAGCGTGCTCGTCGACGTGACGTCAGTCATGAACTTCGGGATCATCGCCGGAGCGCTGCTCGCGGCGTTACTGGCCGGACGCTTTGCCCCGGCGTGGCGCGTGCCGGCGCGCTCGCTTGCCGCCGCCGTGATCGGCGGCTTGATGCTCGGCTACGGTGCACGCGTCGCGTTTGGCTGCAACATCGGCGCTTACTTCAGCGGCATCGCCTCGGGCAGCTTGCACGGTTGGATGTGGCTACCCGCAGCCTTCGTCGGCAGCATTGTGGGGACGAAGCTGCGTCCGCTGTTCGGGCTGAGTGCGCGGTAGGCGGCGCTTCGCGCCGAAGGCCGCACTTCGTGCGGCAGGC
Source organism: uncultured Acidobacteriota bacterium (assembly GCA_963802675.1). Taxonomy (GTDB): domain Bacteria; phylum Acidobacteriota; class Vicinamibacteria; order Vicinamibacterales; family UBA2999; genus JACCSI01. The sequence goes on along the minus strand of CAWDJL010000005.1, from coordinate 500,165 downwards.
GACACTTCGTGTCGAGGGCGGTCCTGCGGACCGAAGGCGACCTCCGGTCGAAGGCGACACTGCGTATCGAAAGCACGAGCGCAAGCGAGTGCCCCGTCCGGCGAGCGTGAGCGAGCCGGCCCCTCCGCAGCGAAGCTGCGGCCTACCGGCGAAGCCGGCCCGCCGGCGAAGCGCGGCCTATTTCACAAACCGGACTCTGAAGAGCCGCGGCCAGAGCTTGCCGGTGATGAGAAACGTCTGATCCGACGCGTCGTAGGCAATCCCGTTGAGCACATCCACGCCTTGCCGCTCCGTCGGCGACAGCAGGTTGGCCGCATCGATGCGCTGCGTCACGCGTCCGCTCGCCGGATCGATGCGCACGATCAGATCGCGCATCCAGACGTTCGCGTAGATCGCGCCATCCACGCACTCGAGCTCATTCAATTGTTCGAGCGGCTGGCCGTCAAGGGTCACCTTGAGGGTCCGCTGCACGCTGAAGTCCTTCGGCGAACGAAACGTCAGTGTCGAGGATCCGTTGCTCATGACGACCTGTTCGCCCGTGGTGCACAGACCCCACCCCTCACCTTGATACGTCAGCTCACCCTGTTTGCTGAAGGACTGTCGATCATAGAGAAGGGCACGTCCGTTCTGCCACGTCAGCTGGATCAACCTGTCGCCAACCAAGGTCAAGCCTTCGGCGAAGATGGGTGGAGGGACATTCGTGCGACGAATAACGCGACCAGTCTCGACCTCGACCTCTCTGAGGCTCGACTGTCCGACCAGCCCCGTACTTTCGTAGAGGCGCCCTCCGTGAAGAAGCAGGCCCTGCGTAAACGCCGCCCCATCGTGCGGATAGCTCCGCACGACCTGCACGCGCAATCGATCCGCAGTCGCAGCGCTCACGCGTTGCTCGGCGGTCGGGACCGACCACGAACCAACCACGACCAACAGGCCGGCGACACAGGCTGCCCTCGCGACCGCAGTCCTCATCACCGCCGCACCGTGGCGAGGAACTCTGCCAGATGCGTACCCCACACGGCGGGCCGTGAATGCGTCCCGTGCCCTCGAGTCTCGTCGGTCACTGGCAACAGGATGAAACGCCCGCGCTTCACCTTCGCGATGAGGGTCTCCATCATGGGCAGTTCGGGAGGATTGACGAAATCGTCGGCCGAGTTGATGGCCAGCAGCGGCGCCGTGATCTTCGCGAGGTGCGGTGATGGATCGTAGTCCTCGGACGCCCGGAAGTAGTACAGCATGTCATTGGCGTCCGTCGTCTTCGTGCGTGACACAATCTGATCGGCCAGCCACCGATCGGCGTCCTTCGCCGTAGAAAAGTCCTTCTGCCACTGCAGCGGCACGCTCGTCGCCATCAGCAAGAAGCCCAGCGCACTGGCCATCCCCCGCGGCGGCTCAGTGTAGTCGCCGTTTTTCCACGTGGGATCGCTCATCACCGCGTCAACGAGCAGCTTCCGCCACACCCGATTGCGTCCGGCGATCTCGACCGGATTGCTGGCCAGCGGCACGAGCGCATCCATGGAATCCGGATAGAGGTATCCCCACATCCACGTGTGCATCCCGCCCATGGATGTTCCGGTCACGACATGCAGGCGCGACAGTCCCAGCCCTTCGGTGACCAATCGGTGTTGGAGTCGCACCATATCGACGTAGCGATAGTTTGGAAACTTCATGCGCAGGCCGTCGCTCGGCTTACTCGACTGGCCGTGTCCGATGTTGTCGGGAAGGATGATGAAGTACCGCTCGGCATCGTAGAGCTGCCCCTTGCCAAACAGCCGGCCGGCGAAGGCCTCGTTCAAGAATCCTCGTCCAGTTCCGCCCGTGCCATGCAGGATCAGGATGCCGTTGCGGACGACCCCATCCGGATCCTTCCGCGGCTGCCCCACCGTCCGGTAGTGCAGCGTGAGCTCCGGCAGCTTCTCACCGCTCTCGAAGGCGAAGTCGCGAACGATGAAGTCGCGTTCAACGGGGGATGGATAACCCTGCGCGCTGACCGAGGAAACCGACGCGAGGATGCTAACGGCCGCCAGGAGGAATCGCAGCATCGGGCTATCTTAAGTTCCAGGGTTCCAATGTTCCAAGGTTCCAGGTTCAGTGGATTCGGCGCTTGGAACCTGAACCCTGGAACCTTGGAACCCTGGAACCCTGGAACCTAGCGTAGCTAGCGGAGCGTAAAGGTGAGCTCGATGGTGATGAGGACGGGAACGGGCTTCCCTTCGCGCATGCCAGGCACGAACTTCCACTGCCGCGCGGCTTTGATTGCTTCCTGATCGAGGCCAAAGACCGAGTCGAGCGATCGCGTGACGCGCACGTTCCCGACCGTGCCGTCGGGCAGCACAATGCACTCGAGCCAGACGGCGCCCTGGACTTTGGCGCGCATCGCGTCTGCGGTGTAGCTGGGCTTCTTTTCCTCCAGCACTCGTGGCGACGTCACCCCACTCCCAGGTCTGTAGAATCCGCCACCCGTGCCACGATTGAAACCGTCACCCAATCCCGCGCCGTCCCCCTCGCCGATGCCGGTGCCTTTCCCAGTACCCGCGCCGCCGCCGTCTCCGGTTCCCTGCGAAGTTGTCGGGGCTTCGCTCTTGATTACACCGGCCAGCTGCTGCTCGGCGTCGGCCAGTGTCTTCGCTGGGATGCTCATCAGCTCTTCCAGCGGTTTCACCTCTTCCGGAGGCGTCAGCTTGGGCTCGGGCTCTTTCGTGATTGGAACGGTGATCTTTTCCTTGCCGGGCAGCTCCGCTTTCTTGGGCGGCTCCGGGTTCTTGTTGCCACCGCCGCCGCCACCACCGCCGGGCCCGGGCATGTTCAGCCAGATGAGGTCCTCGGTGTCGTCGGGAACGATCTCAACCGACTGGGCTTCTGGCTGGTAACGCATGACGAGGAACGCGATCAGCGCCATCGCGATGTGCGACATGACCGAGGCGCCGACGCCGACGCGCGACTGGGGGTGCTCGAACGAAAACGACACCTCGACTGGCCGATCCGCACGGATATGGGTGATGTGCGATTCGGGTTCGCCCTGGTGTGAGCCCGTCGACGCCGGAGGGTTGGGATTCGACGTATCGTGCATGCTTAACTCGAACGTCCGCTTCCATTCTCGACCTTTGCCCCGCAAGCTGACAAGAGCAAACTCCGTGCTCAGCGTGGAGGAACCCGCATATGCCCACAAGTGCTAGGGCATTCGGGCCCTGGGCCTGGCCGTTCGTGGCGGCGGTTTTAAGCCGCAGCCGCACGTCCTTAAGACGTCCTATTTCGTGGAATAGCCGCTTCGGGCGCGAACTTTGACACCGGGCCGGTCGACCTTCACCGTGATGCCTCGCCATTCTGGCGTCCGGCGATCAACCGGAATCGTCGGTTCGTACCCAATCAGGTATTGAGCACGCAGGTCGTTCGCAATCGCCTCCAGAGTCGGTCCCAAGGCTCGCGGCTCGCGGAGATGGAACGAGCGCCCCCCAGAAACCGTGGCCAACTCCACGAACAGCGCAGGCCGCTCCCGGGCGATGGCCACTGGATAAACCATCACGTCCGAACGCCGGGCTCGATCCACCACATCAGCCTCGCCCGCGGTGCTATAGCGGTCGGCGCCATCCGACAACACCACGATGGCTCGCCGACCAACTTCCCCTTCGAGCAGATCAATGGAGCGGATGAACGCATCGTTCAGCGAGGTCGTGCTCCAGGGATCCAGCGCGTCGAGTGCTCGGAGAAGAGCGGTCTTGTCGACGCTCAGCGGCGCCAGGACTTCGACCTCTCCGCTGATGCTGATCAACATCGCGCGATCGTCCGGCTTGAGCGACGCGACAAATGCACGGCCCGCCGTTCGGGCAATCGTGAGCGGCGCGCCCTTCATACTGAAGCTACGGTCGATGGCCAGGGCCACGGCCGCCGGAAACTCGCCGCCGATGAATGTCTTGATGGGCTGTGGCTGGTCGTTCTCGAGGACCACGAAGTCCGACTGCGTGAGACCCTTGATGGCGCGACCCTCGGCGTCGGTGACGGTGGCATAGACTTCGACCTGCGTGACATCCGTCGTAAACGTCGGTTGGGCCGGATCCAGCCACTCCGCCCCCGGCCCCGTTGAGGTTAGTGCTAGAATCAACAGGATCGCCGCGTCGCGCGGCAAGGAGTAACTCATGGGACTCTTCGCATTCTTCGGGCCCATCGGGCTGCCGGAGATGCTGATCATCCTGGTCATCATCGTTCTGATCTTTGGTGCAAGTCGCCTGCCGGAGATCGGGAAGGGAATCGGCCAGGGGATCAAGAACTTCAAGGCCTCGGTGAAGGATCCAGTGGACGAAGGAACGCAAAAGCCTTCCTGAGGGGCGGCCTCGTCAGAGGACGAGGCGCGTCTCACCGACTCTCCTCGTCACCCGCTCGCGGTCAAGCCATTCGAGCAGGGGAATCGCAAACTTGCGCGTCACGCCGTACCGATCCTTGAACGTCGCCACGTCCACCGTGGCACGCCCGGCGGTGGCCGCATCCCTCAGCGCCTGAATATCCGCCTTCAACTGATTCAGCGCCTCCGCATGAAAGATCAGGGAATCGACACGCACGAGTATTTTCTGACGCACGAGTAAGCTGCTCATTTTCTCCACGAGTTCGCGTGGCACCTTCGTGTCGGCGGCCATGGTGGAGACATCTGGCGGCTTCAAGCCCGCCCGTCTGAAGGCGGACTCCACCGCGTCGCGCGCTCGTTCCTCGTCGGGCGCCAGCTCCAATCGATGCCCGGGGAGTGACAGTCGATCCTTGACTACGAGCCGGCGATTTGCTGCGAGCACCGTCAGCACGAGCTCGAACACCGCAGGGTGCGCCCGCGCGAACAATCGACCACGCGCCTCCTCACGCGGGATCCCTTCTGCCAGGGGCTGGCTCTTGTGGAAGTCGCCTACCAGGTCGAGCAAGCGTGCTGACAGGCCTTCAATCAGCGTTGCCGCGACGAGACGATCACCGGCCAATCGTGCCTGCCCATTCCGCTCGAGTGTCGCAACGATTTGCGACCGCTGTTCCGACGACACGCCGGCACGCGACACCAGACTCGCAAGCGACAAGCCGGCGGCTCCGGAGTCGGCAATCATGCGAGCAATCGCCGTCACGTCCTCTCCCGCGGTGCCCTCCTTGAATGCCAGGCTGGCGAACCGGCTCGCCGCGGCTCCGCTTCGAACCCCAAATCGCGGCGGCTCGGGGTCCAGCACCTGGCCGCCGGCGATCGTCACGGTCGGAGAGTACGCTCGCAGGATGAATCGGTCGCCTCGCGTGAGCGGAGCGGTTGTCTCCAGGCGCAGCCGCACGTTTGCTGTCGCGCCTGGTTGTAACGTCTGTGTGTCAGCTCCGGCGAGCGACACGCGTCCCAGCAACTCGAGCGTCCCCTGGTGAAAATGGACGCGCGCGCCGTGCTTCAGTGGCTTCGCGCCTGGCAGCAGCTCGATGACCGCATCAACCCGGCGCGTCATCGTCAGTAACCCGGGTGTGACGAGCGATTGCCCGCGGTGAACGTCGGCGAGCTCGACGCCACCCACGTTCACCGCCGTCCGCTGGCCCGCGGTCGCCTCACTGCTCCGCTGGCCGTGAATCTGGAGGCCGCGGACGCGTACTCGGCGCTCGCCTGGGACAACCGCCAGTTCGTCTTCGATCCGAAGTTGGCCGCTGACCAAAGTCCCAGTGACGACGGTGCCAAACCCCTGCATCGTGAAGGCGCGATCGATCGGCAGCCGGGCGGCACCGCCGCGTTGAGGGTGGCGGATGGTCGTCGCGATCTGGCGAAGCGCGGTACGAAGCTCATCGAGACCGGCACCGGTCCTCGCCGATATCGGGACAATCGGCGCACCTTCCAGAAACGACTCGCGCACCAGATCGCGGATCTCCAGTCGCACCAGCTCAATCGTCTCGTCGTCCAGCAGGTCGCGCTTGGTGATGACGACGATGCCGTGCCGGATCCGAAGCAAACGACAGATGTCGAAGTGCTCGCGCGTCTGAGGCATCACCGACTCATCCCCAGCCACAATCAACAGCACGCAGTCCATCCCGCCGACGCCGGCGAGCATCGTCCTCACGAACCGTTCGTGACCCGGCACGTCCACGAAAGCGACCGTCAGCCCTTCGATCAGCGTGTGGGCAAAGCCGAGCTCGATGGTGATGCCGCGCTCTTTCTCCTCCTTCAACCGGTCCGGATCGATACCGGTCAGAGCGTGCACCAGCGCGCTCTTCCCATGGTCGATGTGACCGGCGGTGCCAACAACGATGTGCGCCATGGCTAGTGGATCGTAACAGCCGAATCTGTAGCGGCCAGCGCGCCGAACTTCCGCCTGAAGGCGGAAGCCACACGACCTTGTCGTGGGATTCGCGACGTTGTTCTGGGACTCGTGGCTTCCGGCTTTAGCCGGAAGATTGAACGGCGATATGGCTCCAGTTGATACACCCCCCAGTAGCCTCGAATTACCGACGCTTGCCCGCCGACCGCTCTCGCTTGCCCGGTCGCGCCTTGCGACGCTGCGCGGCGGCCTTGATCTTGCGGCGCTCTTCGGGCGTTCCCTTCCGTTGGCCCTGCTTCGGGCGCGTGCGACTGCGCGTTGGCCCGCGCCTGCGTTCGTCGTCGCGGACCGCATCGAGGATCTCCTCGAGTCCGAGGTCGACCTGACGTCGATCGAGATCGACGCGGACAACCTGCACGGCCACCTTGTCGCCTAATCGATAGCGTTTCTGCGTATTCTCGCCGAACAACGTATGTGTCTGCTCGCTATAGCGATAGTAGTCGTCGGCCATCGTCGAGACGTGGACAAGCCCCTCGACGTAGTGCTCGATCAATTCCACGAACAAACCAAACGGTGCGACACCGGTGATGTACCCGGAGAACGTGTCCCCCACCTTGTCTGACATGAATCGGACCTTTTTCCACTGCACCAACTCACGTTCGGCCTCGATGGCGCGGCGCTCCATTTCCGACGTGTGCCGGCCGGTCTCGGAGAGCTCCTCGTCCAGCTCATCTCGACGCTCGTCCGAGACGCGTCCGCGACGCTGCTCCCGCAACACCCGATGGACGACCAAATCGGGATAGCGACGGATCGGAGACGTAAAGTGCGTGTAGGTCTCTGCCGCCAGTCCAAAGTGTCCAGCGTTCAATGAGTCGTATCTGGCCTTTTGCATCGTCCGCAGCATCAGAAACGCAATCGGCCGCTCTTCCGGTGTGCCGCGGATCTTGTCCACGAGATGCTGGAAGTCGGCTGGACGGACCGTATCGCCACGGGCCGCCAGGCTGAAACCCAGCGACGACACGAACTCGTCGAACTCCATGACCTTGAGCGGATCGGGTGGTTCGTGAATGCGGTAGAGCGTCGGCATCCGATTGGTTTCGAGATGGTGAGCCACCGTCTCGTTCGCCAGCAACATGAACTCTTCGATCAATCGGTGAGCGACGTTGCGTTCGTGCGCGACGATGTCCTCGACGAGTCCTTCTTCGTCGAGGATGATCTTCGGTTCCGGCAGATCGAAGTCGATCGACCCGCGCCGGCGCCGGCGCGCGTTCAGGATTGTGAACAACTCGTGCATGTGCTCGAACGTCGGCACCAGTGATTGATATCGCGCCATCGTGGGCGGATGTCGATCAGCCAGAATCGCGTTGACGTCCGTATACGTCATGCGCTCCTTACTGTTGATCACCCCGTCGTGGAGCTCGTAACGGACGACTTCGCCCGTTCGATTGACCTCCATCAAGCAGGATTGAACGAGACGATCGACATGAGGCCGGAGGCTGCACAAGCCGGTCGACAGTGCCTCTGGAAACATGTGCACCGCGCGTTCGGGAAAGTAGACCGACGTGCCGCGCTCATAGGCTTCGCTATCGAGCGCTCCGCCTTCGCTCACGTAGTGCGCGACGTCGGCAATGTGGACGCCGAGCCAATAGTGGCCGGTCGGCAGGCGTTCAATCGAGATCGCATCGTCGAAGTCACGGGCATCTTCGCCGTCGATTGTCACGACTGGTCGATCACGAAAGTCAGTACGACTCTTGAGGTCGCGTTCTTTGACGGCCGCACCCAGTCGTCGCGCTTCGTCCACCGCCTGGTCGGAGTGCTGGTCGGGAATCGCATGCTTGCGCAGGATGATCTCGGTATCGACACCCGGGGCGTCGATGGATCCCAGCACCTCGATGATGCGTCCGAGTGGACCTCGGGTCGCGGTCGGCCACCGCGTGACCTCGACGGTCACCATGTCTCCCGGGGCCGCTGTGCTCGCGTCCCCGCGCGGAATCTGCACGTCCGCCAGAAGGCGCTTGTCGAACGGCACAACGAATCCAAGGCCCGCCGGATCGACGTCATAGCGACCGACGATCGTCTGCGATCGCCGCTCCAGAATGTCGACCACGCGCCCTTCCGCCCTGCCGTCGCTCCGATGGCGCTCGATCCGTACGACCACGCGGTCGCCGTGCAACGCTTCCTTCAGGTTTGGGGCCGCGACATACACATCACCTCGCAAGCCCTCGGGCGGTCTCTCTGGAGTCACGAATCCAAAACCTGACGAATGACCTTCGAGCCGACCGACGATGAGATCCATCTGATCGGCGAGGCCGTAGCGGTTGCCGCGCACGATCACGAGCGAACCGTCGGCGGCCAACGACTTGAGATGGCGCTTCACAGCGGCCTGCTGGTCGCGCGGAACGGCGAGCACGCGGATCAGCTCTCGGGCGGTGGCGGGATGGTGGACCTGCTCGCGGATCTGGCGCAGAAGGTGGTCGCGGGAGAGCATGGGGAATTCTAAGGTGCCTATGGTGCCTGGGTGCCTCGGGTGCCTAAGTGCTGGTGCCTAAGGTGCTGGTGCCTAAGGTCCGGCTGCCAGCTGACAGGTACACCTGGAGGTCGCCAACATTGGTATCCGTGGGGCCGAGGCGGATCAGGTCGCCGAGGGGATTGAAGAAGTTGACCGCATCGTTGTCGTCGAGAAACGTCGACGGCGACAATCCGAGTCGTCGGGCACGTCCGAGGGTGGTGACGTCGGCCAGTGCGCCGGCAGCGTCCGTCGGGCCATCAATGCCGTCGGTCCCGACGCTGGCGACGACCGCGTCACGGGGTGAACCCGCCAGAAGCTCGACCAGGGACAACGCAAACTCCTGGTTGCGGCCGCCGCGTCCGGCTCCAGTCACTCGAACCGTCGTTTCCCCGGCAGAGAGGACGCACACCGGACTCCCCATCGCCTCCGCATGCGCCGCCGCTTGCGGATACCAGGTCTGTGCGGCCTCACGGGCCTCGCCCGTGACAGCGTTGGGGAGAGTCACAACCGCGTAACCCAGCGACTCGGCCGCCCGTCGAGCGCCTTCGAGGACGTCGGTGCTACCGGCGATGATGCGCCCTCCCGCTCGTGCCAGCCGCGGATCGCCGGGTTTCGGCGTGTCCGCAACCTTCCCGGCAACGCCGGAGGCAACCCGCGATGAAACCGCTCCTGGAAGGTTCGCCGCGGCTCGTCGCGAGAGTGCAACCGACACGTCACTCCACGTCGAGGGGTCTGCGACGCCAGGTCCCGAGCCAATGACCGAGAGGTCATCTCCAACCACGTCGGAAATAGCCAACGTGAGTGTCGTCCCTCGACATGCTGCGGCGAGTTGCCCCCCCTTGATCTGCGAGAGATGCTTGCGCAGCGCGTTCAACTCCTGAATATCAGCTCCGCTGCGCATCGACTGATCGATCGCCCGTCGCTTGTCGTCGAGTGAGATGCCGTGCGCTGGCAGCGCGAGCAGTGCCGACGCTCCTCCGGACAGGAGGAGCAGCAACAGTTCGTCTGGTGCCGTGGCCTCCGCCATCGCGATTGCTCGCCTGCCCGCGTCAACACTCCGCTCATCCGGCAGCGGATGTGCGGCGGTCATCCATTGGATGTCTCGAGGCAGCTCCACCGATCGATGCGTCCCAACGACTATCGCGTCGCGCAGCACGACTCGTCGGTCTGCGACGAGGCCTGCCGCCATGCTGGCCGCGGCCTTTCCAGCCACGATCGCGCGGACGGACCTCGTGAAGAGGGCGCGAACCTCTGGAAGCTGTAATGCGCGAGTGACGGCAGCTTGGGCGCTCCCGGCTTGGATGCCCGCGCGAACAATGAGCTGAAGGTGGTCCTTGAGAGGCCCGGCCGAATCGGGAACGTGCGTCAGTGGGCTTTATGGGGGTCCGACCAGGCCGAAAGCCTCGTCACGAGGTCGAACTCGCGCAGAAGCTTGGCGACCACTTGGTCGGCATCCGCCTTGGTCGACAGGGTATCCACTTGCGAAATGACCCGCACGAGAGCGGTCTCGACGCTCTCAATCGCCTGCGAAGAGTAGTATTCGCGCTGCGCTTGGAGGCAGCGATGGTGCTTGACGAATTCTTCGCGGTAGAACTCAGTGATGGGGGATGCGGGTGACGAACCTGGACGATCAATCCTGAATCGTTGCATACGCTTCCAGGAACCCCTTCAGAAAAGCCAACGATCCTGATCAGTGTAGAGGGCCTCCCAAACGGTGTCAACGAAAAAGCCCATGAAATGGCCTTCGACGGGCCCTCGGCAGTCGAAGGCGTTCAACGATCGTTCAATTCACCGCGGCTCCGGCACCTGATAGTCCCGCAACTCCGCCCGCACACGCCCGAATCCAGCCCGTAGAACCGCACGCAGGGGAATACGACCATCGGCGCTCATCCACAGCGTCATGGTGACTGGTCGCCGCCGCTCGATGCGACGCATCAGGCGTGGCTCGAGTCGCACGGCCGCCGTGGGCTGCCCTCGGTAAGTGATCGTTTCAGGCTCGGCGGCTGCCACCTGCAGCTGCAGAATCGCCCCGCCATCGTTGATCGGCACGTTGACAATGCTGCCCTGCGTGAGCGGCAACGTGCGAACGTAGTACAGCGCCGTCAAGGCATCTCGAGCCGCTTCGTGTCCAAGCGGCAGTGTCACCGCGTCAGCCGCGAGCGCCTCGGCCCTCGACTCTCCCACGCGGACATTTCCTGCGGTCCGGTCATACACGTAGGTCCGATTGACCTGTGGTCCCCCCTCCTCGATCTCACGGCTGTGTTCGATCGGCAGCAACGACGCATCCGCGATTGTCGTAAACCGGTCTCGGGCGTGAAAGAACCTCGAGACCCAGTCGGCGGTCTCGGCCTGCACCTCGAAACGCCATCGAGGGTCCGCCGCCGATCCTTCGAGTACTTTCAGGACCGCGCTGCCGGACGCGATATTCAAGGGGCCGCCATCCCAGTAGATGTCGTAGGTCGCCGATTCTCCGGCGGTAAATAGCGGCTCGCCCGCGGGCGGGGGTGGCGGGCCGGACAACTCGCCCATCGCCGCGATCGCTTCCGGCGTCCAACGCACCTCGTAAATCACTCCATCGTCGAAGCGCGCGCGCTCAACGAGTGGTGAGCGCTCGTTCCCAGCGCCGGCGACTGGCACGGGCGCCACGATGAACCGCACGTCGAGCTCGCGAATCGCAGCCAGCGAATCCCGAGAGGGAAACTCTTCGAGGCTCTCCACGACCGCCGGAAAAAACGCCGGTCGCTGACCACTATAGCCGTTGACGATGGGTCTCCGATGCTCGAGGGATTGCACCATCGCCGCGGTGTTGTCGATGTCATTGCCGAGCGGCAGATGCAACACCGCGCCAGGGAGCGATTCGCTCGCGAGCCAGTATCCAATGGCCGTATGACGAGGAGGCGCCGCCGCCAGCGGTAGCGGGCCGTTGAGATACTCCGCGCTCAGGCCCGCCAACAGCAAGACCGTCAGCCATCGCCCTCGCCGAAGTCGACGAGTACGGTCGCGAATGCCCGCGCCGGCGCGGCTCAACGTGCTTCGCACGCCCACGGCCGCCAGTAGCGACAGGCCCATGAACGCCACGACCGCAAATCGCCCTGGCGCTCGGACGGCCTCGACGCCGTAAACGCTCTCGGGGATCGCCGCGTACAGACTGCGCCAACCATGAGGGCCGAGGGAGAGCACGCCTCCAGCGACGACCAGCGCGGCGGCACTGGCAACGAGCGGTCTACCATCGCCACGCCATCCCGAGATGAGACCTACGCCAGCAAGTGCCATCAACACCAGGCCTGGAAACATCCAATGCTCGACGCCCTGTCGGTCAGGTTGCCCAGGCGCCGGTGCACGCGGGCCGAGAACCCCGGTGCGCCCGTACAGCAGATTCACGGGCGGCACCTGCGTGTAGCTTTGCCAGGACGCAGAGCGATTGAAGGCTTCGAACAGCGTCCGGCCGAAGCCCTCCGACTGCTGGACTCGTGCGTATGAGACCACCGTGGGCCCAATGACGACCACTGCCAACACCGCGGCGACCCCGAGACGCGACCACAGCCGGTAGGAGCGCCACTGCCCGGTACTAACAGCGAGCGCGACGCTCGCCACCGCCAGCATCACCAGGCTCATCGGGCCGTAGGACACGCTCGCAATCGCCTGAAAGCCGGCAACCACTCCCAGCAGCACGGCATCACGCCAGCGTCGCCGAGCGACGACCCAGTGCAGGCAGAGCAGCGCCAGCGGCATGAGGTAGAGCGCCTGCAGTTGAAGGTGCTGCAGATGTGCGGTCCGATAGGGCCAGCACGCCCAAGCGACGCCCGCCGCAAACGCCGCGGGCGTCGATCCAGTCAGTGTGCGAACCAAGAAATGCATCGCCCAGCCGCTCGCGGCGATTGAGATCAGCAGCAGCAGGTTGTAGCAAAGCACAGCGTTGCCCGTAACCGCGTACACGGGACTGAGCGCGAACGCCTGGAGCAGGAGGTGGTCGGAGTACGCCAGCGTGCCTTCGGCAGGATGGAAGATGTTGGCGTTGAGCACCCGGCCGCTCAACACACTCAGCGGATCATGGGTCCACGCATGCAAACCCCAGCCGAGGATCCACAGATTGAGGAACGGGTCCCCCGGCCCTTGCAGCGCGCCTATCCGGCCCGTGAGATCGCGCGCCAGGGGCCACGTCAATACGATCGCCGCAACGATATACACGCCCGCTTCACCTGCGGCGCGCCGCCAAGTCACGGCCTCACAGCTTACACGCCCAGCTCCTTCTTCAGGAGATCATTCACGACCTTGGGATTGGCTTTTCCTTTCGAGGCCTTCATCACGTAGCCAACCAGAAACCCGAACGCGTTGTTGCGGCCCTTCAAAACCTGGCTCACGGCATCGGGATTGGCGGCCACGGCTTCGCGGACGATCCCTGCCAGCGACTCGACATCCCCAATCTGCGCCAAACCCTCGCTCTGAACGATGCTCTCAGCCGAGCGTCCCGAGTCGAGCATCTTGGCGAAGACGTCCTTGGCGACGGTGCTGCTGATCGTCCCCGCATCGATGATTCGAATGAGGCCGGCCAGCGCGGAGGGGGCGACCGCGACCTCGCCAATCGCAAGATTGCGTTCCTTCAGCGTTCGAAGCAGCTCCCCCATGATCCAGTTGCTTGATGCCTTCGCATTCCCCGAAGCCGCGGCGGTTGCCTCGAAGTAGTCTGCCAGCCCTCGAGTCTGCGTCAGCAGGTCCGCATCGTATTCCGGCAGCCCATACTGGCTGACCAACCGGGCGCGGCGCGCCTCTGGCAACTCTTGCAGCGTTTGTGCAATCGCTTGGCGGCGCGTCGCGTCGATGATCAACGGCGGCAAGTCCGGCTCCGGGAAGTACCGATAGTCGTGCGCCTCTTCCTTGCTGCGCATCGAATAGGTCCGCCCTTGTGCCGAGTCGAACAGCCGCGTCTCCTGAACCACCCGTCCCCCATGCTCGACGACGTCGATCTGGCGCTCGATTTCGTAGTCCAGGGCCTTCTGCAGGTAGCGGAACGAGTTCACGTTCTTGACTTCCGCTTTGGTCCCTAATGCCGAATCACCAACGCGGCGGATGGACACGTTGGCGTCGCAGCGCAGGCTGCCCTCTTCCATGTTGCCGTCGTTGACCCCCAGCCAGACCAGTATCTGGCGCAGCTTCTCGAAAAAGGTCGCGGCCTCGGCTGACGATCGCAGGTCGGGTTCGCTCACAATCTCGATCAGCGGCACACCCGCGCGATTGAAATCGAGATAGGTGCGGCGGTCCGAATCCGCAAACCCTTCGTGAAGCGACTTTCCCGCATCCTCTTCCATGTGAATGCGCGTCAGCCGAACATGCGTCGAGCGTCCGTCAACGACGATGTCCAAGCCGCCCCCACGAGCGAGCGGCAACTCGTACTGCGAGATCTGGTACCCCTTGGGCAGGTCGGGATAGAAGTAGTTTTTTCGCGCGAAGACCGAGCGCTCCTGAATCTCACAGCCGAGCGCCAGCGCCGCCTTCACGGCGTAGTCCACCGCTGTCCGATTCAAGACCGGCAACGCCCCCGGAAGACCAAGGCACACCGGACACACGTTCGTGTTCGGCTCGGCGCCAAACGTCGTCGGGCAACCGCAGAAGATCTTGGTTCGAGTCAGCAGCTGCGCGTGGATCTCGAGGCCGATGACGGCCTCATATGATGGGGACATAACGAACCGATTAGTTGTCAGTTTCCAGTTACAAGTTCAAAGGCTGGGGTCGACGTCGATCAACTCTTCGAACTGGCAACTGACAACTGGAAACTGACGATTTCCTCACACCGCCGGCCCCGCCTTGACGACGGCGGCCTCAACGTCGCCCGCGAACGTCTTGAAGTTCTCGACGAACATGGTCGCGAGCTTTCGCGCCTGCGCATCGTACGCGCTCTTGTCAGCCCAGGTGCTTCGCGGATCCAGCACGTCGGCCTGAACTCCGGGGCAGTTCGTCGGCATGTCGAGGTTGAAAACCGGGTGGCGCTGGTACGTCGCACCGTCCAAGTGCCCCGGAGAGTGCGGCGTTGATCATCGCCCGCGTGTGCACGATGCGCATTCGTGAACCGACGCCAAACGCGCCGCCGGTCCAGCCGGTGTTCACCAGCCAGACGCGCGCTTTGTGCCGGGCGATTCGCTCGCCCAGGCCGCGGGCGTAGACGTTGGGATTGAGCGGCAGGAATGGCGCGCCAAAACAGGTGCTGAACGTCGCAGAGGGATCCTTCACGCCTTTCTCGGTGCCCGCCACCTTCGCGGTGTAGCCCGAGAGGAAGTGATACATCGCCCCCTCGGCCGACAAGCGAGCAATCGGCGGCAGCACACCAAAGGCATCGGCGGTCAGCATCACGATGTTGCTGGGATGTCCGCCCGTTCCGGACGGCACCGCGTTGGCGATGAAGTCGATCGGGTATGCACCACGCGTGTTCTCGGTGAGGGACGCATCATCGAGATTCAATCGGCGTGTGTCGACATCCATCACGACGTTCTCGAGCACCGTGCCGAAGCGCCGCGTGGTTTCGTAAATCTGCGGTTCGGCCTCGGCTGAGAGTCGAATCATCTTGGCGTAGCACCCACCCTCGAAGTTGAAGATGCCGGTGTCGCTCCATCCGTGCTCGTCGTCGCCGATTAGTCGTCGATTCGGGTCGGACGACAAGGTGGTCTTGCCCGTCCCGGACAGGCCGAAGAAGAGCGCCGTGTCGCCGCCCGTGCCGACGTTGGCCGAGCAGTGCATCGACAAGACGCCCTGCAGCGGCAGCAGGTAGTTCAGCACCGTGAAGATCGACTTCTTGTTCTCGCCGGCGTAACTGGTTCCGGCGATCAGCACCTCACGCGTCGCCACGTTGACGACGACCGCCACGTCGGAGCGCGTGCCATGCCGATCGGGTTGGGCATGAAAGTTCGGCGCCGTAATGACCGTGAACTGCGGCGAAAAGCTGGCGAGGTCCTCTGCCGGCGGCACGATGAAGAGGTTGCGGACAAAAAGGTTGTGCCACGCGAACTCTTGAACGAAACGGACGGACAGGCGGTAGGTGGGATCGGCGCCGGCGTAGAGATCCTGAATGTACAGCTCGCGGTCGGCGAGATGCGCCAGCATGTCTCGCTTCAAGGCGTCGAACTGTGCCGGCTCGATCGGCTTGTTGACCTTGCCCCAGGCGATATGACCTTCGCTCGATGGCTCCTTCACCATGAACTTGTCGTTCGGGGACCGTCCCGTATGGGCGCCTGTGTTGCAAACCAACGGACCTTCGGCCGCGAGCCTCCCTTCGTCCCGCCGGATGGCGTGCTCGTACAATTCCGCAGCCGACAAATTCCAGTGCACGGGACGGGAAGTTCGCACGCCCGGCACTTCGCGACGGTGCGCTCGCGCCGCGTCAGTAATCGCCATTTTCGAGACCCCCAAGGGCTGGCGGCCGGAACGGTCACCGCCGCCGGGGACACGCCCGGCAGACCTCGACCACCGGTCACACCTGCCTGAAACGAATCCGCCGATCGTACCGGCTGAAATCCGGCTAAGTCAATACACGACGCGGCTTTGTGCCGGTTTTGCTACAATCCAGGTAAACGCTCGCTGCCCGCAGCCAGTAACGCATGTCAGTACGCCCGATCGAAGTTGATCAACGGAGTGCCAGTCGGTCCGCAGACGCCGTCACCACGCCGGCGTCCGCGGTGGCAACCGAGGTCAAGGCCCTCGTCCTCGCCGGCGAGCGCGAGGCCGCCCGAGATCGATTTGGCGCCCTGGTCACCCTGCTCCAGCGTCGAGGGTTGCGGATTGCTTATCACTACCTTCGCGATGCCGCCGACGCCGACGAAGCGGTGCAGGATGCCTTCGTCAAGGTGTTTTTGCACATCGAACAGTACCGCGAGGAGTTGTCCTTCGACGTGTGGTTCATGCGAATTCTCGTCAATGCCTGCCTCGATCGTCTTAAGAGTCGGACGCGGCAGCAGCGATGGCTGTCGAGTCCGCTGGACCAAAGTTACGACGGACGGCCGGTTGAGCAGGCGGCCGGACCTGAGCCGTCGAGCGAGCACAGGCTGCTGGTCCGGGAGCGCTGGAGCCAAGTGCTCGAGGCGGTCGCGGCATTGCCCGACCGACAGCGTCTCGTGTTTACGCTGTCGCACCTGGACGAGCGAACCGCGGCGGAGATCAGCGAGGCCACGGGGATGAGTCCTGCCACCGTGCGTGTGCACCTGTTCCGGGCCATTCGCAAGTTGCGCGCTGCGTTGGGGGAATCGCGATGAGCGCTCGTTCCAGTCACGTGTCCATCGACCGGCTGACCGCGCTGGCGTTCGTCGTGCGCGCGCCCGAAAGCGACCAGGACGACCAGGCGCTGCGGCACGTCGCCGAGTGCGAGCGCTGCGCGGCCGAGCTCGCGCGTTTGACGGTCGATGCCGACGAGTGGCGTGACGCCGCGACCGCCGAAGCCGACGCACACTTCGACGACGCCAAGCTCGAAGCCCAACGCGCGCGGATTCTGGACCGGCTCGCCAACCTTGGCCAGGCGGCTCGTGTGCTTTATTTCCCGCGCCGCACCGGGCGCGAAGTGACCATGCCGGTCTCCGGTGGCAGCCGCCGCTGGGTCAGCGTCGCGGCGGCCGCCGGCCTGATCATCGGCCTCGTGGCGGGCCAGTTGCTTCACTTCATGCCATGGGAAGGCGCCAACCGCCGCGACGCCGCGTTGACGGTTCAGGCGCCGCGGCAAACCGGTGGCGTCGTCCCGGCCGTGACCACTGCGTCGAGCATGAGCGACGAACAGTTTTTGGACGAAATCGAAGCCGCACTTCAATTGCGGCGCGCACACTCGCTTCGCGCGCTGGATGCGCTGACCCCCACCGCGGCGGACCTCCAGGATTTCCCGCTGGGGCAACGCTAGCTCGTGTCCAGCTCGCCAGTGATTTTTCGGCGAGGCCTCGACCTCAAGCACGAGGTCGCTGGCGTTCTCGCCGAGAGCTACCACAGCGACCTCGTCGATCAGATCAAAGCGGCCGACTATCGATTCGAGACCGGGCGCCTGACCATCCTTCTGGCCCATGAGTTCGGGTTCTGCTATGGCGTGGACCGCGCTGTCGACTACGCCTATCAGGCCCGGCACCGGTTTCCCGACCGCAATGTCTTTCTCACCGGCGAAATCATCCACAACCCGCACGTCAACGATCAGTTGCGAGCGCAGGGGATCCGCTTTCTTACCGATCCCATCGAGACGCGGAACGGCGCCTCGGGCCCGCGGATGTCGTGATCCTCCCCGCCTTTGGCGTGACCGTCGAGGAGCTGCAGCGGCTGTCCGATGCTGGCTGCACGCTGGTGGACACCACCTGTGGGTCGGTTCTCAATGTCTGGAAGAACGTGACGCGCTACGCGCGCGAAGGGTTTACCTCGGTCATTCACGGCAAGTACTGGCACGAGGAAACGCGGGCGACGGCTTCGCAGGCGCTTCGCGCCCCGGGCGGTCATTACCTGGTCGTTCTCGACCGGGCTGAAGCCGCCGTTGGTCTGCGATTACATCGCGGGCGGCCCCGGCAGTCCGGCGTCACGCGCCGCCTTTCTCGAAAGGTTTGGCAACGCCATCTCACCCGGGTTCGATCCGGACGAGCATCTCTCGCAAGTGGGGTGCGCCAACCAAACCACGATGCTGAGCACCGAGTCGGTGGAGGTCGGCGACATGTTTCGTGAGGCCATGCGAGCCCGCTACGGTGAGGCCCAGCTTTCCGCCCGGTTTCGAGCGTTCGACACCATTTGCAGCGCGACTCAGGATCGGCAAGACGCTGTCGTCCAGTTGCTCGCCGAGAAGCCGATTGACCTGATGCTCGTCATTGGCGGCTACAACAGCAGCAATACCTGCAATCTGGCGCGGATTTGCGCGGAGAAGGTTCCGACCTATCACATCGCCAACCCCGACGGCCTCTTGTCGGCTCACGCCATCCGGTACCGGTCGGTGTCGTCCAAATCCGAGGTCGTTGCCGAGGGCTGGCTCCCGGCGGAAGGCTCCGTTTCCGTCGGGCTGACATCGGGGGCGTCCACCCCCGACAATCTCGTCGAGGTGGTCGTTCGCAAGCTGGTCGACTACGCGCACACGCCGTCGTAAACGCCCGCGAAGCAGGCGTCGTAACCCCTTCAAACGCGCCATGGAAATGTCCCGTAAGTTGTTCGTTTGTCTCACGTTGTCTCTGCTCGTGCTGGCCACGGTGACAACCCCCGCTAAGGCCCAGGGCTTCAAGTGGTGGCAGAGCGATCGGTTCCAGAAGGGACTGACCCTCTCACCCGAACAGATCGCGAACTCGAGGATGTCTTTCAGGCGGCCATGCCCTCGCTGCGGGCCCAGAAGCGCGCCTTCGACAAGCTCGAAGACGAACTGTCGAAGTTGGTTCGCGAAGCGCGAGTCGGCGAGCGTGAGCTCGAAGAGTTTGTCGTTCGTGTCGAGGCCGCCCGCGCCGACCTGAGCAAGACGCGCACGCTGATGCTGTACCGGATGCACCGAATCCTATCGCCGGAACAGAACGCCAAGTTGGACGAGCTCTTCGATCAAGTGGAACGCGAACGCCGCGGCAAGGGCCGCGGCCATCAATAGCACTAGGTATTTTCCTACCCGGAAGACAGAGAACATGATGATGCAATCTCGACGTGTGGTCGCCCTCGTGGCGCTGCTCTTGTCCGCGACGACCGCGTTCGCGCAGAGTTCCCCGAGGCCCAGCAGGACGCATTGGTACGCGATGCGCTGGCGCGTTACCAGGCAGGGCTCGACGCGATTAAACGGGGGGAAGCCACGGCCCCTGCAGGCGCCACGGCCCAAGCCGGCCGACCCCTACGCGACATTCGTCTGACCGACGTCGTCCAGCTCGCCCTGCAGAAGAACCTCGACATTGCCGTCGAGCGCCTCAATCCGCAGTCCGTCGATCTGCAGATTGCGGCCATCCGCAACACCTATTTGCCTGTGGCCACGGCAGCGACGGGACAACGGGACAACTACCAGTTGCCTCGCGACCAGCTCCAAGGCGGTCAGCGTGTGTCGGTCGCGACCACGACCTAGAATGCCGGCGTCGCGCAGAACGTCCCATGGTACGGTGGCAACTTTGCGCTCACCTGGAACAACAACAAGCAGGATTCTTCGAGCTCGTTCGCAACCTTCAACCCGACGTTCACCACGGTCTTGACGGCGAGTTACACGCAGCCGCTGCTCCGCGGGCTCTTCATCGATCAGGCGCGGCAGCAGCTGGCCATCACGCAGATCAATCGGGAGATCGCCGAAGAGACCTTGCGTGCGACCGTCACGCAGACGCTCGCGAACGTGCGCAACGCGTACTGGGATCTCGTGTTTGCGCGCAGCGCCGTTGACGTCGCCCATCGGCGCTGCAGCTCGCCGACAAGCTCGTCGAGGACAACAAGGCGCGCGTCGAGGTCGGCACCCTCGCGCCGCTCGACATCGTCCAGGCAGAAGCGGAATCGGCCACCCGACGGCAGGCAGTGGCGTTGGCCGAAGCCACGCTGCAGACGGCGGAGCTCGCGCTCAAGCGATTCATCGTGACGGGCACCGAAGACCCGCTGTGGCGCCAGGAGTTGCGGCCGATCGATCTCCCCTCGCTCGAACCCGCCCCGACCGACATCGAAGGCGCGGTTCGCCGCAGCCTCGAGCGACGCACCGATCTCATCAGCGCGCGGAAGAACCTGCAGAGTTCGGATGTTTCTCTGCGGTACTTCCGCAACCAGACCTTGCCCGAAGTCGATCTCGTGGCCAGCTACGGCGAGTCAGGGGATCGGCGGCACGAGCTTCAGGCGTGAAGGGCTCGGCGGCAGCATCATCGACACGATCCCTGGGGGCTTCAACGACGCGTTCGGCCTGCTCACGGATCGCGACTATCCGAACTGGAACGTCCAGTTCAACATCAGCTACAACCTGTTCGGCAGCCCGGCGGATGCGCAGCACGCGCGCGCGCGGGTGCAGCGCAATCAGTCGCAGGCGCGTCTTCGCGCTCTCGAATTGCAGGTGGCGACGGAGGTCACCAACGCGGCGCTCTCGGTCCAAAGCAATCTGAAGCGCGTCGAAGCAGCCGTGGCGGCTCGGGAGCTGGCCGAAAAGCGACTCGAGGCCGAGCAGAGCAAATTCGAAGTCGGGATGTCCACCAACTTCTTCGTCGTCCAGGCACAGCGCGACCTGCGCGATGCGCAGAACGTCGAGCTCCGGGCGCTTGCCGACTACCGAAAGTCGCTGGTCGTGTTCGAGCGCGTGCAGGAAGCCCCTTCGGGCGGTGGCGGTGGCGGTTGCAAACGCCATCAATGCGATCACTCTGGGGAGCCCCACCGGTCAGTAGGAATTGATACGCTAGAGCGTTTCAGTTGTCGAATTTATGCGTAAACTTCTGATTATCGGACTCGTGGTGGCCGTCGCCGGCGCGGCGGCGTACTTCGGGTTCGTGAAGCGAGAGCAACTCGCCGCTGCCGCGGGCCAGACCCAGGCTGGACCTGGTGGCCAACGCGGAGGCGGGGGCGGCGGCATGGGCGGCCCCGGCGGCATGGGTGGTGGTGGCTTTGGCGGACCAGGCGGCGGATTCCGGCCGCCGATGACCGTCGAAGTGGCCAAAGTCGCGTCGCGGCAACATCTCCGCCCATCTCAGCGTCGTCGGCAATCTGATTGGCGAAGCAACGGTCGATGTCGCCCCGAAGACCGGTGGCCGGCTCACGACCATGTCGGTCAAGCTCGGCGACCGCGTACGACGCGGCCAGGTGATTGGCAAGATCGAGGATCGCGAAATCGTCGAGCAGGTGCGGCAGGCCGAGGCTTCGCACCAAGTCGCGGAAGCCACCATCCGCCAGCGCGAAGCTGACCTCAATCTCGCCCTGACCAACGTCGAGCGGTCGCGGAACCTGTACGGGCGACAGTTGCTGCCCAAGCAGACACTCGACGATGCCGAAGCGCGGTACACCTCCGCCGTCGCACAGGTCGATCTTGCTGAGGCTCAGCTCGCGCAATCCGGCGCGCGGCTGCAGGAGCTGCGGATCAACCTCGCGAACACCAACGTCGTCTCGCCGGTTGACGGTTTCGTCGCGAAGCGCAACGTCGATCCGGGCGCGTGGGTGTCGCAGAAGGCACCGCTCGTCTCGGTCGTCGATATCTCCTCACTTCGCCTGGTCGCCAACGTTGTCGAGAAAGACTTGCGCATGGTCGATGTCGGCGACACGGCGCTGGTCGACGTCGACGCCTTCCCCGGCGAAAAGTTCAAGGGACGGATTGCTCGCGTGTCGCCCATCCTCGACCCGGCGACGCGAACGGCGCCGATGGAAGTCGAGATTCCCAATCCGGACTTCCGCCTCAAACCCGGCATGTACGCCAAGGTCAATCTCGAAATCGATGGCCGCCAGAACGTCTTGCTCGTGCCGAAGATTGCCTTGGTGGATTCGGAGGGGCAGCGCGGCGTGTATCAGCCAAGCGAGGACAACAGGGCCACGTTCAAGCCAGTAAAGGTCGGCATCGAGGACGCGGAGCGCGCTGAAATCCTCGATGGGCTGCACGAAGGCGAAACCGTGGTCTCGGTGGGCGCAGGCGCCCTGCGCCGCAACGATCAGTTGGTAGTCGCCGGGACGGGTGGTGATCAGCGTGGGCCCGGGGGCGGTCGACGGTCCGAGCGGACGGCCGGGGACGGGCCGGCAACGCGGACCTGGTGGGCCTGGCGGTCGCCAGCAGTGGCCAGGCTCCCGACGGGCAGCGCGGTCGCCGACCGCCGGCGCCGCAGTAAGCGGCCGGTGGCCGGTGAACGAGCTTTGTCCTTTGAACTGGTAACTGGCAACTGGTAACGATCGATCGTCAACGTATTCGGAGCCTCGAATGAGCATTCCGCGCCTTGCGATCCATCGTCCTGTGACGATGTTCATGATCAGTTTTGTCGTCATGCTGCTGGGCGGCATCTCGCTGACGCGTCTGCCGGTCGACCTGATGCCGGAGAGCGAGTTCCCGAGCATCACGGTGCGGGTCAACTATGCGGGCGTCGGGCCGCTCGAAATCGAGGAGCTCGTCACGCGCCCGATCGAGCAGGCGGTGTCGGCCATCGCCGGTCTCGAACAGGTCAATTCGACGTCGAACGAGGGCAACAGCCAGGTACGGCTGCAGTTTGCGTGGGGCACGGATCTGAACGAGGCGGCCGATGAAGTCCGCACGCGCGTCGATCGCGTGCGCGGACGCATGCCCGAGGATGCCGATCCGCCAACCATCTTCAAGTTCGACTCGAACTCGATGCCGATCATGGGCATCGGCGTCGAGGGCGATTTCGATCCGGTCACGCTTCGCGAAATGGCAACCAACGACCTGTCGCCACGTCTCGAGCGCGTCGAGGGCGTTGCGGCCGTGACGATCGACGGTGGCCTCCGGCGCCAGATTCACGTCGATCTGACGCGCGAGAAGATCACCGGCCTCAACCTCTCGGTCGATCGCATCACCCAGGTCCTTCGCAGCGAGAACCAGAACATCCCGCTCGGCGAGATCGACGACGCGGATCGCCGCTTCCTGCTGCGCAGCCCGGGTCAGTTCACCAGCATCGAAGATGTCCAGAATCTGATCATCATGACGAAGGGAGGCCCCGCGGCCAATAGCGCCAACAACAACGGGGACTTCGCCGTGCCGGTGTACCTCAAGGACATCGCCGAGGTCACCGATTCGACCGAGGATCGTCGCCAGATCATGCGCATCAACGGCCGTCCCGGCATTCGCATGCGCGTCACCAAGCAGTCGGGCAAGAACACCGTGCAGGTCGCCGACGGCGTTCGCGCCGAAATCGAACGGATCAACCGGGAAGTGCCGACCGTCCGCCTCGCCGTGCTCGACGACCAGTCGAAGTTCATCGAGCGCTCGATTCACAGCGTGCAGGAGCACGCGATGATCGGCAGCATCCTGGTCGTGCTCATCATCTTCCTGTTCCTGCGCAGCATTCGATCGACGCTCATCATCTGCACGTCCATTCCGATCTCGGTCATCGGCACGTTCGCCCTGCTCTACTTCGGCGGCTACACGCTCAACACGCTGACCTTCGGCGGCTTGGCGCTTGGCGTCGGCATGATCGTGGACGCGGCTATTGTCGTGCTCGAAAACACCTACCGCCACCTGGAGATGGGCAAGGATCGGATGACGGCCGCCATCGACGGCAGCGAAGAGGTCTGGTCGGCCATTCTCGCGTCGACGTTGACGCACATCGCCGTGTTCGTCCCGATGCTGTTCCTCACCGGCGTCGCGCAGCATCACGTTCGGATCGCTGGCCGCCGTCGTGTCCTTCTCGCTGGCGATGTCGCTGTTCGTGGCGGTCACCATCGTCCCCGTGCTCTGCTCGCGGTTCCTCGAGGCCCCGGACCATGGCGAGAAGCGCACCGGTGTGTTGGGCTCGCTGTATCGCTGGAGCGATCGGATGCTCAACAAGCTCGATGAGGTCTACGCCCGTGCGCTGCACGTTGCGCTCCAGCACCGGCCGACCGTGTTCGCGCACAGGCGTGGCTTTGTTCCTGGTCGCGCTCTACCTGGGGCGCTTCATCGGCGTCGAACTGCAGCCGACCACCGACGAGGGCGAGGTCACCGTCGATGCCGAATTGGCAGTCGGCACGCGCGTCGAGGTGACAGAAGACGTCCTGATTCG
Organism: uncultured Acidobacteriota bacterium; assembly: GCA_963802675.1. Classification (GTDB taxonomy): domain Bacteria; phylum Acidobacteriota; class Vicinamibacteria; order Vicinamibacterales; family UBA2999; genus JACCSI01. Next base: position 475,809 of record CAWDJL010000005.1, on the reverse strand, counting down.
TCTCGAAGACGCCATCAGCAAGGCTGTCCCCGAAGCGACGATGCTCATTACCTCGGCGGGTGGCGGCCCGGGGTTTGGCGGCGGCGGGTCCGGACATCGCGGCAACGTCAACGTGCGTCTCGTTCCCAAAGACGAGCGTCAGCGCAGCAGCGAGCAAATCGCGATGAGCGCTGCGGCGCGAACTGTCCGGTCTCCCGGGTGTCATCGTGCGGTCGCGTCCCTCAGGCGGTCAACAGATGCGCGGCATGCCGGGTGGCGGCAACCAGGGTGGCGATGGCAGCCGTTTCTCGGTCGAGGTGCGCGGTCACGATCTCGAAGTCTCGAAGCGCCTGGCCCAGGACGTCAAGACGCTGCTCGATTCGACACCGGGGATCGCTGACTCGCGCGTGGGGCGCGAAGAGGGGCGACCCGAGATTGCCGTTCGGGTGGATCGCGATAAAGCCGCCATCTTGGGCCTCAGCGTTACCGGCGTCGCGGAAACGATTCGCACCAATCTCGCAGGCACGCAGGCGGCGATGTTCCGAGAGGCAGGCAACGAATACCCGATCGTCGTACGGCTCCGGCAAGAGGACCGCGCCGAAATTGCTTCGGTCGGCGACGTCTTGCTGAGCACGCCCAGGGGTATCGTCGTTCCGGCCAAGAACGTGATGGTCACCGCGCGCGAGCAGGGGCCCGTGCAGATCGACCGCAAGAATCAGGAACGCATCCAGCGGGTCAACGCGGAGGTCGAAACGACCTTGAGCGAAGGGGTCGCCGCGGTGCAGGCCCGCCTTCCCGAGATCCAGGTGCCGCGCGACTTCTCCGTCGGCTTTGGCAACGAGGTGGAGGAGCAGGCCAAGTCGTTCCGCGAGCTGCAGCTCGTGCTCGTCCTCGCCATCCTGCTGGTCTATACGGTCATGGCGTCGCAGTACGAGTCGCTGCGCGATCCGTTCATCATCATGTTCTCGATTCCGCTCGCCGCCATCGGCGTCGTCGGCGCGTTGCTTCTTACCGGCACGCCGTTCAGCATGCAGGCTTACATCGGCGTCATCATGCTGGCCGGGATCGTCGTGAGCAACGCCATTCTGCTCGTGGACTACGCCAACACACTTCGCCACCGCGACAAGATGGACGCTTCGCCCGGCAATCGAGCTGGCCGGACGTCATCGTCTGCGACCGATTTTGATGACGTCGGTCTGCACCATGCTGGGCCTGGTCCCGATGTCGCTGGGAATCGGCGAGGGGTCCGAACTGCAGGTGCCGCTCGCGCGCGTCGTGATCGGCGGCCTGTTGACCTCGACGCTCATCACGCTCGTGTTCGTGCCGGCAATGTACACGCTCTTCGAGGAAGGCTTCCGTGGGTTGTTCCGGCGCGCTCAGGCGCCGGAGGCAGCGCACTGATCGGTCTACGGCCCACGGTTAACGGTCCACGGCCGGGTGTTAGTTACCAGTGATCAGTTATCAGTTCAAAGGGGTGGCCCTCTTTGAACTGGCAACTGGAAACTGATAACTACCGTAGACCGTTGGACCGTCAACCGTGGACCGTGTTAGCCCGGTCTCCTTCGTTCGGCCGCCACCAACTCCAGCACCGTCAGGCCGGTCTCAGGATCCTTCCAGTCGCCGGCAATCTCCGCGAGCGGTTCCAACACAAAGGCTCGCTCGCGAAATCGGGGGTGTGGCACTCGCACGCGCTCCGTCTCCAGGACCACGTCGCCGTACAGAATCAGGTCAAGGTCCAGCGTCCGCGGCGCGCCGGCGTGTGGGCGCGCTCTCCCCCGCTCGCGCTCGATCAACAACAACTCATCGAGCAAATCGACGGCGCTGAGTGTCGTGGCGCCCGTCACCGCGCCATTGAGAAAGCGACCTTGCGGCCCGACGCCTACGGGATCGGTCTGACGAAAACTGGAGACCTTCAAATCGGTGAGGAGCGCACCAAGCCGCTCGACCGCGAAGGTTAGGTGCGAGAGTCGATCGCCGAGGTTGCTGCCGAGGGCGATCGCGACGGGGACGCGAGGGCGGCGAGTCACCCCCAAACGCTGATTACTCGATCCAGCGCCGATCGAGCACTTTGCCGCGGCGCTCGTTGATCGGAAGCGCCGTGCCGATGATGTCGGTGCGCCCCTGAGACGCCTGCTCGAACAGCCGCTTGTGCTCGAGCATTTCACCCAGGATGACTTGCAGCATTCCCTTGTGCCGGGCGTTGGCTCACGGCTTCGATGCGATTGCGCCATTTATCGACAAAAGCCTCGTTAGCGCGGGCATCGTTGCCGGCAAGCTCCTCCACGGCACCGTCCTTGCGCGTCGGTGTCACGTCAGGGATCGCGGGGTCTGCGGGGAACTCGGCACCCAGGTCGAGCAGCGCGTGCTGCAGCCACGACACGTGGGTTTCCTCACGGCTGATGACGTACTGGTAGGCGTTGTTGACGTCGTAATCGGCAACGAATCGCGCCGCCGATTCGTGGCGCATCAGGAGCGCCAGTCGTTCGAGATAAAACTCCCGCAGCAGCGCTTGCAGCTCAGTCGGCTTCACGCCTTTTGCTTTTCCTTGCAGGTGATGCAGACTCGCGTCCAGGGAATCGCGTTGAGACGGGCTTCGGCGATTGGTTCGCCGCAATCGCGACACACGCCGAAGGTACCTTTTTCGATACGCTGCAGCGCCTCGTCAATCGCCTGCAGGATCTTCGCATCGGTCTGTTTCAAGCGCAGGTGAATGTGAACCTCGTTGTTCCCCGAGGCCTGATCCGCCATATCGCCTTGCCGTCCATTGTTGTGCTCGATAGACGTCTGGATCGGGCGGAGGCCGGCGGTTTGCTCGAGTTCCGAGCGCTTCTGGAGAAGCGCGTCCCTGTAAGTCGCCACGTTCATGACTAACTCCACACACTAACTCCTCGCGAGGCTCCGCCTCAGACGCCGTGTGGAACCGCAGAGTTCGGCTCCGCCTCGCCAGGGGCCAGCATTCATTTTTGCCCCGCCTCTACGGGGCAGCATCGTCTTGCCCCGCTCCGCGGGGCAGCATCATCCCGCCCCGCTCCGCGGGGCAGCACCCTAGGGCAGCCCCGCAGGCAACAAGCTAAGCGATCATGATAACACGCAGGGTTGACGCTATTCGGCGCGGAGCGTGGCCAGGGGCTTGCGCTGCAGCACTTCCCAGGACGACACAACGCCCACCACCGCGACCAGGACGGCGCTGATCAGGATGCCACTGGCACTGACGAGGGGCAGCGGCTGCCACGGGATTTCGAGCGCGAACCGGCTAATCCCCCATGTGAGCGCAATCGCGCCAACCGAGCCGATGGTGCCCGCGAGCGCCCCCAGCACGCCGTACTCCAGCACGAGCACACTGGCAATGGTCCGCCGGGTCGCGCCCAACGTCTTGAAGATGGCCGCTTCATAGATGCGGCGGAACTTCGTCATGGCAACGGCGCCGACCAGAATGAGCAACCCGCTCACGACCACCAGACTGCCCACCACGGTCACGGCCAGCGTGATGTTTTCGATGACGGTGCGGACCGCTGTCAGCATTTCCTGGCCATCGATCACCGATACGTTGGGGAACTGCGTCACGATTTGTCCTTGCAGCTTCGCGCGATCCCCGCCCGCCTGCGGTCCACGAAAGAATGAAATGTAGCCATGCGGAGCACGCTCGAGCAGTCCAGGGCGAAAGACGAACATGAAGCCGCCGGCCCGGCTGTCTTCCCATTCCACGCGACGCACGCTCGTGACTCGCGCTTCGATCACACGACTCATCACGTCGAACCGCATCGTGTCGCCCACGTTGATCCGAAACCGCTGGCGCAGGCTCTCCTCGATGGACACCTCGCCCTGCGCGGAAGGCGTCCCGTCCCAGAACGTCCCCGCGACGATCGACTCGTTGCGCTCGAGCGCCGGCCGGTAGGTGATGGTGTACTCACGGGCGAGCGAGCCGCGGCCACGCACATCCTCGTAGTTCTCCAGCGAGATCTCTTGCCCCTGGACACCGACCACGCGGGCGCGGAGCACGGGGAGCAAGGCCGGGCGCGCGGTCCCTGGCTGCTGCCATGTTTCCAGCAAAGCCGTCATATTCGGGACCTGATCCTGCTGCACGTCGATCAGAAACATGTCAGGCATGTCGGGCGAAAGGTTCACCGAGAACTCGCGCACCAGGTTTTCCTGAAGTGACCGCACGCCGACGATGAAGAAGCTGCCAAGGCCGATGGCGAGCAGCACGATTCGGGCCTGGCTGCCTGGGCGGCTCAGCTGTAGGACGGCGTGACGTAACGGAAACCATGACGACCGTGACAACGGACGAATCAGGCGAATCAGCAGGATGCCGGCAAGATGCAGCACGATTGTCGCTCCCGCAAATCCCACGGCCACCACGCCGCCTACTCGAAGCGAGCCAGCCTGCCAGACGGTCAGCCCGACCAGTCCGGCAATGACGCCAATCGTTACCAGGATCTGAATCAGATCGATCCGGCGCGGCATCGCTTCGTCACGAAGGAGAAGGGACGGCTTGACGTGCCGCACTTCCAGCAAGGGGACCAGGGAAAACAGGATGGCCACCAGCAGACCGATGCCGAAGCCCTGCAGCACTGCGGTCCCGGTCAGCGAATAGTTGACGTCAATCCCGGGCGTGGCGGCGGCTGCCAGCGTGGAGGGAATGGCTTCGATCGCGAGTCCAGCGATCACTACGCCCAAAGCGCTTCCGGCAACGCCCAGGGCGACGACCTGCGTCATGTAGATGGTCAGCAACTGACTCGATCGGCCGCCGACACACTTCAGGATCGCGATGCTGCGAAGCTTCTGCTGAACGAAGACGCGCGTAACACTCGACACGCCAATGCCGCCCAGAATCACAATCACGAGGCCGACCAGACTGAGATAATTCTCCGCTCGTTCGAAGTCTTCGCCGATATCGTCCTCCGTCGCCTTGTACGATCGGACGCGCGCATAGCCGTTCACGAAGTCTCGATCGGCACGCAGCTCAGTCACCAATCGATCGAGCGCACTGTCCGGCACCTTGAGCAGTCGCTGATACGACGCGCGGGTGCCGAGCCTTAGGAGCCCCGCCTGCCTCAGCGCGTCGTAGCTGATGAAGACGCGCGGTCCGAGGCTGAATGCACCGAGTCGGCGCCCCGGTTCAGACTCGATGACGCCTCGAATACTGAAGCGACGGCTGCCAATCAGAAGTCCGTCGCCCTCCGAGAGTCCCAGTTGCGCCAGAAGTTCTGGCCTCACCAGCACACCGAAGTCGGCCAGCAAGTCGTGCGTGAAACGTCGGCCGTTGGCGAGTTTTAGTTCGCCGTAGAACGGAAACCCCGGCTCGACCGCGCGCAGCTCCACCATCCGGGTCGCTCCACTGCTCCCGCCGGCGGCTCGAACCATCGTCGCGACCTCGACGGACTGATGGCTGTCTGCGCCAATGCCGCGCAAACGCTCGTCGAGCTTAACGGCGAGCTTCTGATCGAGTAGCTGGTTGCTGCTGATGATGGCGTCGGCGCTGATGAGCGCACGCGCTTCGCCAGCGAACACGGCGCGGACGCTCTGGATCACGGATCGAATCGCCACAATGGCGCCGACGCCAATGGCGAGACAGATGAAGAAGAACAGCAGGCGACGCCATGACGCTCGCATTTCGCGCACCGCCATTCTGACGACGAACGTCATGGCGCGGCTCCGAGGTGAGTCGCCGTGATCTCGACTGACCGGCCATCGCGCAGCGTCAAACGCGCATCCGCCACCGCCGCCACCGATGCGTCATGCGTCACGATTACCAGCGTGGCTCCTCGCGCCTTGCGGACGGTCAACAGCAAGTCGAGAATGTTGCGCCCGTTGGTGGTATCGAGATTCCCGGTTGGTTCGTCGGCGAGGATCAGGGGCGGATCGTTGGCCAGTGCACGCGCAATCGCAATTCGCTGCTGCTCGCCTCCCGACAACTGCGAGGGGTAGTGATGCCCGCGATCGTGCAAGCCGACCTCGTCGAGAAGCGATTGCGCACGGGCCCGGGCATGGCGCCGGCCCGCAATCTCCATCGGAACCAGGATGTTTTCGAGCGCCGTCAGCGATGGGACGAGATGAAAAAACTGAAACACGAAGCCGATCTTCTCGCCTCGCAGTCGCGCGAGCGTATCTTCGTCCAACGCCGTAATGTCCACACCGTCAATGAGAATCTGGCCGCTCGTGGGCGCGTCGAGACCAGCGATGAGACCGAGCAACGTGGACTTCCCGCTCCCCGAGGGGCCAACGATCGCGAGACATTGACCGGGTGCGACCTCGAGGTCGAGCGGATGCAAGATGGTCAGCGGCTGGCCACCGCTCTCGACTGTCTTGCTGACGCCGCAAAGCCGAATCATCGGGTGGTCGTGCGGCGAGTGTCGGCGAGCTCCGGCTCGAGCACGCGCCACACCAGATCGGCCACCCGTTCCGCCCCAAGAGCGTTGGGATGAATTCCATCAGCTTGGTTGAGCGCTGCTTGTCCGGCAACACCTGCGAGGAGAAACGGAATCAGCCGCACGTGATACCGCTCCGCGAGCCTCGCGTACACGGCGCGAAACCGCGCCGTGTAATCGGCGCCGAAGTTGGGTGGCGCTTCCATGCCCGCGAGAATCACCCGGAGCCCTCGCTTCTGTCCCTGTTCGATGATCTGCGCGAGATTGCTTTCGAGTTGTTCGGTGGGCAATCCGCGAAGCCCGTCGTTGCCTCCCAGCGCCACCACGAGCACCGCCGGCGTACCCTCGCCGAGGGCCCACTCGAGACGTCGGAGACCACCAGCCGAAGTGTCGCCCGAGACGCCGGCGTTCACAATCTCGTATGGGTACGCACCCGCGTCGACTCGCTTCTGAATCAGCGCCGGAAAGCTTTGCTCGGTGTCGAGCCCGAGCCCGACGGTCAAGCTATCGCCGAGAAAAATGATTCGCGGGGCCGAACGGCCAGCGGTCTTGTCAGCGGGAACAGCCGCAACTGGAGCGACCGCCGGCGCCGGTGCCGACGTCCGGTCACGCTCCGGCGTGTCCTGTCCACACCCGGGCAACCCTGCAAAAATGGCTAGAAAAATCAGGAAAGACACGCGACCAGCCACTCACTCATTATACGTGGCGGCCTCGCGGGACGGTTCCTTGAAGCGCTTTATCGGACACATAAGACGACCGCCGTCGCGTTGTCCGATGTGCCGGCGGCGAGCGCCGATTCTACCGCTGCGTTGGCGGCACCCTCCGCCGAGCTCGCCCCCAACGCGCGTTGGATGGCACGCTCGTCCAGCGTGCCGTGAACTCCGTCGGTGCAGATCAACCACTGCTGGCCACTGTGAAGGTCCGTTTCGAAGAGTGACGGCTCGACGTCCACGCGCATGCCAATCCCGCTCGTCAGCACGTGACGCATTGGGTGATCCGATGCGCTCGCTGCTGCGCCCGCACCGAGCATGAGGTTCAGCCACGTGTCGTCCTCGGTCATTTGTCGCAACTGCCCTGCGTGCAGGCAATACGCGCGGCTGTCTCCCACGTGTCCCACGATGATGCGATCGCCGTCCACCAACAGGGCAACGATGGTCGTCCCCATTCCCGCGTGTTCTGCCACTCTGGTCCCCTCTTCGTGGACCCGGCGATTGGCAATCCGCAGCGCCACCGCGATGCGATTGGCCGCGAGGGAGTGTGACGGGTCAAACGGAAACGGCCACGTGTGGTCTCGACCGTCATGGGTGGCCGCAATGAACTCGACAACCGCTTGAACAGCCAGCCGCGACGCCACCTCGCCGGCTTTGTGTCCGCCCATTCCGTCGGCCACGATGAAAAGCCCGAGGGTGGTATCAACGAAATGCGAGTCCTGATTGGCCGGACGAGGTCCGGCTTCAGACCGCGCGGCGACGGTGAGCTGCATCAGACACGATTCTAATGGGGCACCCCCGCTCCGCTTCGCCAACCTGCACACTCCCACAGTGCGCTTGGGGTGGATACTTGGTATACTCCCGGCGTTGGTCAGCACGCCTCTTCAGCCAGTCATGGCTCGCGCGGCCGCACACATTGAACGTGGCCAGGCCTCAGCCGCGGCTGCCCTCCTATCCCCCTTGCTCCAAACCTCCCTGAAGCGCGTGGACGAGCTCGCGATCCGCGGTGCGCTGGCGGAAGCCTTTCTGCAGCAAGGCGACGTGGCGCAGGCCAGCACCACGCTGGGTCGATCCCCAGACGGGCTGCGCGAAGCGACTCCCCCAGTCCTCCTCGCCACGCTCTGGCGGCTTCACGGCCGCGTGGCGTACGCGCGCGGCGAGCAATCGCGCGCAATCGCGCTCCACGGCCGCGCCTTGAAGCAGGCGCAACTCGCCCATGACTCACGATCCATCGGACTCGCCCACTACGAGCTGGCGCTCTGCTATCGAAAGGTGGGCGACACGGCCATCGTGCGCGAACATGCGGGCGAAGCGGCTGCAGCCCTGCACGCCGCCGGCGACCGCCGCCACCTCGGGCTCGTGCATTCGATCTCAGGAATGATCCTCGCGCAGGCCGGCCGCTATGACGAGGCCACGGCCGCGTTTCAACTGGCCGAACGTCAGGTCACGGCTCTGGGCGCCGACGACGCCCTCGCAACCATCTGTGCGAATCAGGCCATCGTCGCGCTGATTCGGCATCGCTACGATCAGGCATTGGCACTCGCGGAGCGCTCGCTCAAGTTGCACGACGGCCTCGGTCAACGTCCAGGTCTTGCGGTCACGCTGGCGACGCTCGGACAGATCTGCGTGCGCATGGGAAATCTCACGCGCGCCGAGTCCGTGTTGCACCGTGCGCTCGAAGTTCGCAGCTCCGTTCAATTTCACGAAACGACGGGCGCCGTCTACGACACGCTCGCGCAGATGTCGCTCATGCGCGGCGACTACGAAAACGCTGCGGAGTACTTGCAGAGAGCCGCCGATGCGTACGGCGCATACGGCCGGCAAACCAGCCGCTGGTATGAGTGGTCCGTTCGTGTGATCACGGCGCGTCTCGCCATTCGTCGAAATGAGCCCGAGGAAGCGCTCCGCGTCGCCGACGAGATTGCCCGCGCTCAGGGTGCTCCGCCGTCCGAAGCCCGCGAGGGTGAGCTCATCGCCATCGACGCGCTCCTCGCAGCCGACCGGATCGACGAAGCCGAGCGCCGGCTGGCACAGGTTGAAGGGCGTCTCGACGCGCGCACGAACCCGGGGGCATGGGGCGAGTTCCTGCGGCTGCGCGGGCATCTTAGGACGCGTCAGGCCCGGACGACCGAGGCCTACCACGATATCGCGCAGAGCTCGAGCGTCTTCGATCTTGTCGGCGAGCGGTATCAGTCCGCCGTGAGTCAAGTGGCCTTGGGGCGACTCGCGTCACGCGCCGGCGCACGCTCCACCGCCGAGCGCCATTTTCAACAGGCGGCCCAAGTCTTCGATTCGCTCGGCGCACAGCGCGATCTCGAAGAAGTGCGGCAGGCGATGTCGGCGAGCAAACAGCTTGGCACCGGTGAGTACGTCGGCTCTCCCGCTGATGCAGATGATGCGCTCGTTCGACGCCTGGTCGATGCCGCGGTGCTGCCGGATCTGCTGGCACGTGAGCTCGCCGCAGCGCTGCTCGAGGCCATCACCGCGGACGTCGCCGTCGTGTTCGTCGAGCTGCCGGGCGGGGATCTCCGGATCATCGCGCACGCGGGCACCGACGCCGATGGCGCGCGCACCGTCGCGCGACTCGCCGTCCAAGGCGCGGCTTACGGATCAGGCAGCCTGATGGTCGAAAGCATCGGCCGAGAAGCCGACGGTCCTCGTGCGGTCGCAATTGCCGCGACACGACCCCTTGGCCATCATCTGCTTCGTCGCCTGCGAATGATGACTGCGGTCGCACGACAGGGCTTTGATCTCTGCGGCGCCCGGGAGCGGCCATCGCTCGCCGCCGACGCATCCACCGAGCGACCGCTCGAGCCGCTCGTGCCCGGTTTTGTTTGCGCCAGCGCCGCAATGCAACGCGTCGTCGATCAAATCCAGCGGCTGCAAGGCAACGATTTGACGGTGTTGATCACGGGCGAGAGCGGAACTGGAAAAGAATTGGTTTCGCGCGCGATTCATGTCGGGTCGCCGCGTAGTGCCGCGGTCTTCCTCCCCTATAACTGCACGACGACCACGCGAGAGTTGGCGGACAGCCAATTGTTCGGGCATCGACGGGGCTCCTTTACCGGCGCGGTGTCGGATCAGCCCGGACTCGTGCGAACGGCGGCCGGCGGGACGCTGTTCCTGGATGAAGTCGGCGACCTTGCGCTTGACGTGCAGCCCAAGCTGCTGCGCTTTCTCGAGCAGGGAGAGATCCTTCCGGTCGGCGAGACGCGACCGCTCCGAGTTGACGTGCGTGTCATCACGGCGACCAATGCCGACCTGGAACAACGCGTGGCGGAGGGTAAGTTTCGTGAGGACCTGTACTACCGGCTGAGCGTGATCCGCATTCACGTGCCGCCGCTTCGGCAACGCACCGAGGAGATTCCCCACCTGAGCACGTTTTTTCTGCGCGAAGCATCGGAGCGGCTTGGCAAGCCGGACGTGCAACTGAGCTCACAAGTTCTCGACCTGTTCTCGCAGTATTTCTGGCCCGGCAACGTACGGCAGTTGCGCAACGAGGTGCAGCGAGCCGTTGCTATGGCACCCGCCGGGGGCATCGTCGGACCGGAGCACTTGTCTGCGGATCTCACAGCGGGCCACACGGCCGTGGCAACGGGCGCGGCGCCCGCCCCCCTGACGTTCTTACGGGGTGGTCAGACGCTGGCGTCCCTGGTGGACGACATCGAACGCGACGTCATCCGCGAAACCCTTTCCCGCCATCGCGGCAATATCTCGGAAAGCGCGCGCTCGCTTGGCCTCACCCGGCGCGGTCTGTATCTCAAACTCCGCCGACTGGGCCTGGAGGCGCCCGCCGAATTGCATACTCAGTAATCGGTATGTGGTTCGGCTGCATATCAGCTATCCAGCCCCTGTCGTGCCATTTCCGTCGTACAGTCATATACAGTCGCTTAAATGGCCCCTGTTGGCCCAGTCTAGACAGGCGTTCACAGTTCCTCCTCTTCCGGCGCGAAACTTGGTTAACGCATTGGCCAGTGGCACTGGGCCACTCGTTCTCGACTGGGGGATTCCGTGGCAACGACGCGCTTCGCACCTGTGCAGAAAGCTCATCAGCGATCAGTTCGTCGTCAAGTGACAGTGCCCGCACGATTGACCTGGAAGGACGCGACCGGCGCCGTCCGCTTTACCTCGGTGATGACGCGCGATGTCAGCGAGGCGGGTGTGTTCGTGGATGCCAAGGGCGCGGCCGCCATCCCGCTCTATCGAATCGTGCACGTGCAACTCGAGCGTAGCGTTCGCGAGATCGACGGGATCCCGGCCCGCCTCCGTGAAGGCCGGGTGCTCTCCGCGGTGTGGCGCGTCGCTCCGTGCCAGAAGGCGACCGGCACCCCGTCGGGCTACGCGTTGCGCTTTCTGGTCGATCCGCACGAAAATGCCGGCGAACAGCCATCCGACAACCGGATGGCCGTCGCCAGCTAATGCCAGATAGTCGACACACTGCGGCGGCCGCCGTTCTGGCGGCCGCCATCAGCCTGACCCGATCGACTCCCCCATCACAGCAGCTTCGCGTCTTCACTCTTCCGCCGGCCATCAGCGACATTCGCGAGTTACCGCTGGCCACGGGCACTCCGAGCGGACAACCGCAGCTGGCCGTTGATGCGTCCGGTCGCGTGGCAATCAGCTGGCTCGAGCGACTGGGCGCGGACTCTCGTTACGCCTTCAGGTACGCCTTTCGCGAGGGCGCCGGCTGGTCCACCCCGCGCACCATCGTCGAGCGGGACGACTTCTTCGTCAATTGGGCGGACGTGCCCTCCGTTTTTCCGCTCGCGGCGTCCGGCCGGTGGGCCGCGCACTGGCTTCAGAAGAACGGCACCGGCACTTACGCGTACGACGTTCGTATCGCCGTCTCCGATCCGCAGGTCGCAACCTGGAGCGAGGGTCGCTTGCCGTATCGCGACACCAGCCAGAGCGAGCACGGCTTTGCCTCATTCTTCGACCTGGCGGGCGGCACCGGCGTCGTGTGGCTCGACGGTCGAGAAATGTCATCCGGTAGTGCGACGGGAGCGAGTCATGGTGGTCATGATTCACGCGGCGCCATGACCCTGCGGACGGCGCGTATCGAGCCTGATGGGACAATCGGCGCCGATACGCGGCTGGACGCGCGCGTCTGTGAATGTTGCCCTACCGCCGCGGTCGCAACCGCCAACGGAGCCCTCATCGCGTATCGCGATCGGACTGAAGACGAGCTTCGAGACATTGCCGTTTTACGGCTCGAGGGTGGCAAGTGGACGGGGCCGACCTACGTGCACGCGGATGGTTGGAGGATCGCCGCGTGTCCCGTCAATGGGCCCGCCCTGGACGCGGCCGGCGATCGCGTGGCGCTCGCCTGGTTCACGGCCGAAGGCGACGCTCCGCGTGCCTTGCTCGCTTTCTCGACCGATGGCGGACGCTCGTTCGGCGCTCCCATTCGCGTCGACGAAGAGCAGGCGCTTGGACGCGTCGACGTCACGCTGCTGCCCGACGGTCGAGCCATCGTCCTGTGGCTGGAGTTTCTGCAGCAGGGATCCGAGCTGCGCGCTCGCATCATCGCACCCAACGGACAGCGGAGCAGCCATTTCACGATTGCCGCCTCGAGCGCCGAGCGGCAGAGCGGCTACGCCCGAATGGTCCGTTCGGGCAGCGACTTGGTCTTCGCGTGGACCTCGACCCGTCCCACGCATCAGGTCAAGACTGCCGTTCTGACAGTTCAGTAGCTGCCCGTTTTCGCCAGTACCTCGCAAGCCCCTGCCAGAGCTGATCGAATGCCGCAGCCGCTTCTGGGGATGCGGCTTCGTCGGACGAGAGCGCGCGGTGAGCTTCGGCGCGCATGTCCTCGACGTATCGTCGAATCCGCTCTTCGTCTGTGCCCTCCGATGCAAGCGTCTCGCGCACGAGCGCGGCGCTGCGTTCCAGAGCCGCCCGAAAGCGGCGGAGATGACCGGGAACGTCGTCGACCTGACCGAAGTGCGTGAGCACGAGCGAGCGTGGACGCCACGCCTCGATGACGCGCAGGCTCTGCTCCCACGCTTCGAGATCGATGTCGGGCGGCGGCGTCGGCGCCTTGACGTAGTCTTTTGCCACGCGGATGCCGGCGGTATCGCCGACGTAGGCCGCTCCGGTCGTCATGTCGAAGTAGCTGACGTGATGCGAGGCATGACCGGGCGTGTACGCCACCTCCAGCGTGCGGCCGGAAATGTCAATCCGCTCGCCACCGCGGAGCACCCGCATGCGGTCCACCGGCACGGGTCTGCACTCGCCCCAGAAGCGATCCATGTTGGCGCCGTACAGTCGCGTGGCACTCGACAGCAACTTCGCCGGATCCGCCAGGTGTGGCGCGCCTTTCTCGTGCACGTACACGACCGCCGACGGCAAGCGCGACAAAAGAACGCCAGTCGCGCCGGCGTGATCGAGGTGAATGTGCGTGAGCAGCAGCGTGTCGACTTCATCCAATCGATAGCCGTGATCGGACAGGCCGCTTTCGAGCGTCGCGAGGCACGAGGTGGGACCGGGGTCAATGAGCGTGAGGCCAGACGGGCCGCCAAGCACGGCCGTCCCGATCACGCGTTGGAGCCCGAGGAACTTGAGGTCGATGAACATCAGGCCCGCGTCGCTCACGCCTCACTCGTGGTACGACAGCGCACGCCGGCTCTGCTGGTACAGGCCATCTGCGGCCGGCTGAAAAATACGACAGTCATCGAGATCGCCACCGTACACGTGAAGCGTTATCGACGCGCGATCGTGCTGTGCGTTCGCGAGCACGTGGTAGTCCGTCGGCGGGATGAGTCGGCCAGCCGTTCCAACGCCAGCCGACAGCGGCTTGCCAACGGGCGTCACCCGGAAGCGATCGCCCTCTGAGTGCACGTTGTACTGGGTGACGGCCATTTCGCCTTCGACCACACCCTCGACACACCAGAGCCCGCCGTGGTCGTGGACTGGCGTCCCTTGTCCGGCCCCCCACGTCATGACCACCGCGGTGAAGCGATTGTTCGGATCCCGATGGAGCAGGCGCCGGGCGTAGGTGTCCGAGCGCGTGACGCGGAACCGCTCCGGAAGCACGAGCGCCGAGCGGCCCAGCATATCCTCGAGGTCTCTCTTGACGCGGGCGGTAATCGCCTCGGGTGAACCGGCCTCGACCGCCGCCTCCAGCCGCGTGATGAGCTCAGTTAGTCCTTCGCACATGACCGTTTCCTTTGAGGTTGTTCTCGAACAGCATCAAAATCCGCTTGTACTCATCGGCCCAGCTGGTCTCTTCGACGAAACCGTGGTCTTCGACCGGATAGACGGCGAGCTCCCAGTTTTCCTTGCGCAATTCGATCAGGCGTTGTGCCAGGCGCACCGAATCCTGAAAGTGAACGTTGACGTCGACCATCCCGTGGCAGATCAACAGGGCTCCCTTCAGCCCGTCCGCGAAATAGATCGGCGAGCTCTTCCGATAGGCCTCGATATCGCCCTGGGGTTCGTTGAGGATGTTCGAGGTGTACGAATGATTGTAGTGCGCCCAGTCGGTCACCGGCCGAAGTGCCGCCCCGGCTGCAAACGTGTCGGGGGACGTGAACATCGCCATCAACGTGATGAACCCGCCATAACTTCCGCCATAGACGCCGATGCGTTTCGGATCGACCTTGTGCACCTCAGTGACGTACTTTGCGCCGTCCACGACGTCTTCGAGATCCTTGCCACCCATCCAGCGGTAGATCGCCGTCCGCCATTCGCGACCGTAGCCGGCGCTGGCGCGATAGTCGGGATCGAGAACGACGTACCCGCGGGACGCCAGGAGATGGTGGAACATGTATTCGCGGTAATACGACGACCAGTAGCGGTGCGCGTTCTGCAGATAGCCGGCGCCGTGGACGAACACGACCGCCGGGTTCGCCGGATGGCGCTTGGCGCCGAGCATCTCCGGCGTGTACAACCGCGCGTGGACCTCCACTCCGTCCCTGGCCTTGTATGTGATCAACTGCGGCTCGACCCACTTGAACGATCGCCATTCGGGCGACGAGCTGGTCGTGACCGCCTTGGGTTCTGCGCCGGCGCGGTTCGTCATCAAAGACACTTCTGGTGGTTTGCTCGCGGTTGAATGTACGACGGCAAAGGTCGTGTCGTCGGGCGAGACCTCCCCGCTGAACGACCCGGTGGCCGTGGTGAGCTTCGTGCGCGCGCCACCATCAACGCTCAGCGCATACAGATGCCGCTCACCTGGATGCTGCTCGTTGGACTGGATGTAGAACGTTGCCCCAGTGGGCGAGAGTTGCACGGTGTCGATTTCGAAGCGACCACTTGTCAGTTGTTTGCGATCGGGCGTCGCCGCAGTCGTATCCACCGTGTACAGGTGCATCCAACCGTCATGCTCGGCGAGAAACCAGACTCGCCGACTGTCCGGCAGCCAGCCGAGCCCGCCACTGACGTTGCTCGCGGGACCGATGTCACGGACCCAGGCTTCGTCGCGCAGGGCATCAACGATTCGGGTTCGCCCGGTCGCGGGATCCACCACGACGAGCCACCGCTCCGTGTTGTCGCCGGCGCGTACGGACGCGAGCGCGGTTCGAGCATCCGGCGAAACTAACAGTGCTCCCCATCGGATGTCGCGCTTCGCAGGAGCCGGCGGCGGCGCTGCGGGTGCAGCCGCCGCCTTTTCCGTACGGTCCTCTTCGTCCGAACGGCTTGGGAATTGTCACCGGATCAACCACGCCCTCGAGGCCGGCCCACACGCCGTCGCCGGTTTCGAGATTCAGGATGGCCAATCGGCGTCTCTCCTGTGTGTCGCCCACCTTGTTCCGGCTTGATATCTCCTCGGTATACCCTGACTCGCTGACGTACCGGGGCACCTGCGCGGTACGGGCTTGTGATCGATCCGCCACCACCAGATACACGTGCTTCTCGTCGGCTGAGAGCGCGGCGTCGACCACGGCCTGTCGCTCGGCCAGCTCGAATTTTGGCAACGCGCGAGCCCGATCGCGCGCCTCTCGCCGTTTGCGCCGCGCGGCCTCCTGTTCGACCCAATGGAGTAATTTGCCTTCTTCTTCTCGCATGACTCGTTGACTATCCGTCGGCCGCTGATCCGAACGGCGGGCCGACACGTCGGTCAACTGCACCAGTGTTCCGCCGCCGGTTGCGTCAACTGGAACGATGAAGAGGTTGTTGTCGCGGACGAACGTGATGTGACTGCCGCCGCGCGCCCAGCGCGCGCTGCTCTCGTTGCCGGTCGTACGGGTGATATCGCGGCGGGACCGGTCGACGGAGTCGATCACGACGATATCGCCACGATCGACGCCGAGGACGCGGCGACGCGACCGATCCCAGCTGCCATTGGGGAGTGGCGCCCTTTTGCGCTCATCGTCCGTCAACCGGCGCGGCGCTCCGCCGTCACGGCCGACCACCCACGTGGCGGCCTCGTCTTCGTTGGGCATGCGCCATTCGAAGTAGACCTCCTTCGAATCGCCGGACCACCGCAAGTCGGACGGTGGGTATCCCACGAGCGCCGGCCCACGCATGATGCTGTCCACCGTAAGAGCAAACCGTGCCGGCGTTGCCGGCAGCTGCGCCGCAACGACGACACCGCACACGACCACTGCCACAGACGTCAGGAGCTTGCGCATGTGGGAAAGTTTACTCCGGAGGGTCGACACGTCAGAACTGGCGGTACGCTCCGTACATCAATTGGTCCCGGATCACGCCGTCCTTGATGGTGCTGCGCGGCATGGTCCCTTCGTGTGAGTAGCCGGCCTTTTCCAGGACACGAACCGAACCGTGGTTGTCGGCGAAGGGCAGCGCAAAAATACGCGACAGTTCGAACAGTCGGAACGACTCCTGCGTGACGGCTCTGACGGCTTCGGTTGCGATGCCCTTCCCCCAGTGCGCCTCTCCCAGCCAATAGCCAATCTCGGCTGACACACGCTCGACGTCCGTCTGGAGCATCAGGCCAATCCCACCCGCAAGTTCGCCATCGACCTCGATCGCCCAACCGGTGACCGGCTTGGTATGGAGGACACGATCGAGAAACTGACGCCCGTGCTCCTGGCGGTAGGGATACGGGAATCGGTCGCGGAGCTGAATCGACACGTTGCGATTGTTGGCGTGCCGAACGAGAGACAGCAGGTCAGTGTCGACGTAGTCTCGAACGATCGAGCGCGAGAGTTCGATCCGCACGCACAGAGCTTAATATGCATCGCAGATCCCGGGCCAATGAGTCCGAGACTCACCTGAGTAAAGCAAATTCAACACGAAGGCCACGAAGGCCACGAAGAGCACCTAGGAAATCACTTCGTGTCCTTCGCGTGCTTCGTGTTGCGTTTGGTTCGATCACGGAATCGCTGGTTAAGACGCCACGCGTATCGTGAGCGGCGCGGTCAGCCGCACCGTCACCGCGCCGCCGCGGCCCAGGGACACCTCGTCACCTCGCGTCGCGAGCACGACGCCAGTGCCGCCCGCCGCACCGATGGCGCTCCCGATCGCCGCTCCCTTTTTGCCATCGACGATTGCACCGGTGATTGCGCCGGCACCAGCGCCGATGCCGATCTTCGCGGCATCCTCTTTCTTGGTGCCCTGCGCCTCTCGTGCAATGGCGGACGTCCGCATGTTATAGAGCGTGCCATTGACGCGCAGCGCATTGAACCGGACACCAACTCTTGCCCGGCCCTTGACGCGGCCTGAACGGCGCGCCTCGGTCACATACCCGCTGACCGCGGAGCCTGCCGGGACAACGACCACACCATTGCGGGTGACGGCCGATCGAACAGTCGCTCGCACAGGGTCCTCGACATTGCTCGTTCTGGACGAGACCGTTGATCCAAGTCGCAGGCTCAGGACAGTGCCTGCGGGAAGCGTCACCTCGCCTACGCGGTCCGGCTGTGAGACGCTGTGGCATGACGGGCGCCGGCGCGGCGGAACGTGCACCGCCCGGTGTACTGGCGCTCACGGTGCAACCCGTGACGCCGAGTGCGGCGATGAATCCAACAACGCTCCTGTATTTCATGACATTCGCTCCTTGATGCATGAACAGGACGCCCTTCCGTCCTTATTGATGGCGTAGTGCAAGGATTTCGCCACTCAACCGGTCCCATTGAACGGCTCGGAACTTCACGGGCTTTCCCACAACGTGAGGTACGATCCCGGCCAACTCTGCACCAGATTCGCATTCACTGAGGAGCCTTCAATGTCGGGGTTTCGACTCATCTGTGTAGCCACAGCGTGTGCTGCCTTGACCTCCTGTTACAGCGGGCCGGGGCCCACGCCAGCCACCGACAAGCCCGCCGCTTCGGGCATCGATCTCGCGACGTTCGACAAGACGACGCGCCCACAGGACGACACCTTCATCCACACCAACGGCGTGTGGCTCGCCGTGACCGACATCCCTGCGGACAAATCTTCATACGGCGCGTTCGACATGCTGTTCGACAAGGCGCAGGCCGATCTCCGCGCCATCGTCGAGGACGCAGCCAAACGCGCGGACAAACCCGCGGGCTCGGACGCACAAAAGATCGGGGACTTCTACGAGAGCTTCATGGACGAGGCCCGCGCCGACGCACTCGGCCTCACGCCAGTGCAGGCGGAGCTGGCAACGATCGACGGCTTGACGACAAAGGCCGATCTCGCCCGCTACTTCGCGCGAATGTTCAAGCTCAATCTAATCAACCCACTCACCGGCTTCGTGGACGGCGACGCACAGCAACCTGACCGCGAGATTCTGTATGTGAATCAGGGAGGCCTTGGTCTTCCCGATCGTGACTACTACCTCAAGGACGACGCCAAGCTCCGCGAATACCGTGAAAAATACGTCGCGCTGCTGACAACGCTACTCACGCTTGCAAAGCAGCCGGCGCCCGAGGCGGCGGCCAGGAACATCTTCGGCCTCGAAACGAGGCTGGCGCGCGCACACTGGACCAACGTCGAGAGTCGGGATGCGGTGAAAACCTACAACAAGCGCGCGCTCGCGGACCTTCCGACGGACTTCCCTGGCTTCGATTGGACCGCGTGGACCACGGAGCTTGGCATCGCGCAGGCGCCTGCAGTCGTCATCGCTCAACCCACTTACGTCAAGGCCTTCGCCGCCGCGGTGAACGAGGTGCCAGTCGATCGGTGGAAGCCATATCTGCGGACCGCGATGCTCAACGGCTTCGCTCCATATCTGAGCAAGCCCTTCGTGGATGCCGAGTTTGGTTTTTATGGTCAAGCGCTTCGCGGCGTGCAAGAGAACCAGCCCCGTTGGAAACGAGCCGTCAACAGCATCAACGGCAACCTTGGCGAGATGCTCGGCAAGCTGTACGTCGAGCGTCACTTCACGCCTCGCGCCAAGGCACGCATGGAGCAGCTCGTCGAGAACCTCCGCAAAGCATTCCAGGAGGGGATCGATGGGCTCGAGTGGATGGGACCGGAGACCAAGAAGCAAGCGCAGGCCAAACTCGCAAAGTTTCGGCCGAAGGTCGGCTATCCCAGCAAGTGGCGCGATTACTCACGCGTTCAGATCGTCAAGGACGACCTCGTCGGCAATCTCACGCGCGCGTTCATCGCGGAAAGCGACTATCAGCTCGGCAAGGTCGGCAAGCCCGTCGATCCTGAAGAGTGGGGCATGACACCGCAGACGGTCAACGCCTACTACAACCCGGTTCGCAACGAGATTGTGTTCCCCGCCGCCATTTTGCAGCCCCCGTTTTTCAACCTCGAGGCGGACGACGCGGTGAACTACGGTGCGATCGGCGGGGTCATTGGCCACGAGATGGGCCATGGGTTCGACGACCAGGGCCGGCGTTTCGATGCCAATGGCGTGTTGCGAGACTGGTGGGCGCCGCAGGACGCTGAACAGTACATGAAACGCGCCAGGCTGCTCGTCGAGCAGTACAACGCGTTCGAGCCGCTGCCCGGTCTGCACGTCAACGGCGAGCTCACGCTCGGTGAGAACCTCGGCGACCTCACCGGGGTCGTCATTGCCCACCGCGCCTACAAGCTATCGCTCGACGGACAGCCGGCGCCGACGATCGACGGCCTGACGGGCGACCAGCGATTCTTCTTCGGCTGGGCCCAGCAGTGGCGTGCGAAAGAGCGCGAAGACTCGCTGCGACAGCAGGTCCTCACCAATGTTCACTCGCCCGAAATGTACCGGGCCAACGGACCGCTGCGCAACGTACCGGAGTTCTACGCCACCTTCGAGGTCAAGCAGGGCGACAAGATGTTTCTGCCGGAAGGAGAGAGGGCGAAGATCTGGTAGGGGCGCAACTGGCGAGGAGCTCAGAGTCCTCCCGCCCCAAAGGTGTCGCACTGGTTGATGTCGCCAGTCTTCAGCCCTCGTAAGAGCCACTGCTGACGTTGCTCGGCCGAGCCGTGGGTGAAGCTCTCGGGCGCCACGTAGCCTTGGCTCCGCCGTTGCAGCCGATCGTCGCCGATCGCCGCAGCGGCGCGCAGACCGTTTTCCACATCCCCTTCTTCGAGCCAGTTCTTGCGCGCGGCGTGGTTGCCCCAGACCCCGGCATAACAGTCGGCTTGCAGCTCCTGCATTACCGACAACTGATTCGACTGCACCTCGGACGCGCGGGCCCGCGCCTGATTCACCTGAGCTGAAATGCCGCGCAGTGTTTGAACATGGTGGCCGACCTCGTGGGCGACGACATAGGCCTGTGCAAACTCGCCGGGCGCGCCAAAGCGCTGTGCCAACTCTCGAAAGAACGAGAGGTCCAGATACAGCTTGTGGTCACCGGGGCAGTAGAACGGTCCGACGGCCGATGACGCCATTCCACATGCCGACGCCACGGATCCGTCGAACAAGACCAGCACCGGATCCTGATAGCGGGATCCGCCCTTGACAAAGATTTCGCCCCAGACGTCCTCGGTGCTTCCGAGCACCGCCGAGACCATCTGGGCCTGCGGATCATCCGCCGCCGGAACTCCGGTCGGCACTGATCCTCCGACTGGAGCGCCCACATCGGTCTGTTGAAGCAGTTCGAGGGGGTTCGCGCCCGTGATGAAGGCAATGATCAGCACCAGAATGAGCATTCCGATGCCACCACCTCCGACGATCGCGCCTCCGCCCATACCACGTCGATCCTCGACGTTCGTGCTGCGCCGTCCTGATTCCCACCGCATGTTCCTAGCCTCCGGAAACCGCGAGCAAGTTTCAAGCCGCACTTTAGCACCGGCCGGTGACACAGGTTAACGAGTCATCCTCCGTTCACGGTCGAGCTGCCTGGCAGCCTGGCAGGAGAGGGTGCGCTGGTAAACCCAGGCGGGGTTGTTTGCAGTCCGAATCTTGTTGCGGTTCGGTCCGATTTTCGTACTTCTGTCGATCGATCGCAGCGCTTACTGTCGGGGGCAGAGGTGGAAGCCATGGATCGACGAATTTCTGCCGCTGTTTGCGTCGTCGTTCTGACAAGCAACCTGTCGCCGCGACCCTCCGCGGCGGCTTCCGATCCCATCACTGAATGGAGTCAAGCGGCTACGCGCGCGGCCACGGCCGTCGGGATGGCACCGCTGCGAGCCCCAATTACGCTCGCGATTCTCCACATCGCGATGTTCGACGCGGTCCACGCGATTACCGACGATCGACGGCCACAGGCCGTGCCTCGGGCGGCGATCAGCGCTTCGCCGTACGCCGCCGCAGTCGAAGCGGGATATCGTGTGCTGATCGCAGAGTTCGAGAGTCAGCAACAGGCGTTGCACACGACCTACACCGCGCTTCTCGCGGCCGAAGCTGACTCCGAACGCAAGCGTGCGGGCATAGAAATCGGCGCCGGCGCCGCACAGCGTCTGTTGGCCTCGCGCGCAAACGACGGGCGCAACGACGTCGTCAACTATGTGCCGGGATCAAATCCTGGCGACTGGGTGCCGACGCCTCCGGGGCTTCTTCCTGCGACGACCGCCTTTCTCGCGAAGGTGACGCCCTTCATCATGGAGAGTCCCTCGCAATTTCGTCCGTCCGGGCCGCCCCGCATGGGATCGCGGAAGTGGCTGGCCGACTACAGCGAAGTCAAAATGCTCGGTGTGAAGGACGACTCCACGCGTACGACCGAACAGACGGCGACTGCGCTGTTCTGGGAGCCGCTCGCTGGAACCGTCTGGATTCCTACGATCCATCGAATGGCGCGAGAGCAAATGCTCGACCTCGAGTCGTCCGCGCGGTTTCAGGCAG
This sequence comes from uncultured Acidobacteriota bacterium, assembly GCA_963802675.1. Lineage (GTDB taxonomy): Bacteria > Acidobacteriota > Vicinamibacteria > Vicinamibacterales > UBA2999 > JACCSI01. The sequence continues at coordinate 453,658 of CAWDJL010000005.1, read as the reverse complement.
CGGCTTTCGCCGCGTTCGCGGACGGACTCATTTCGTGCTGGGATGCGAAGTTTCACTTCAACTTCTGGCGGCCGGTGACGGCGATTCGCAGGGGCGATGCCGACACGCATCCTAAGACCGAGGCCGACCCCGGGTGGGAACCACTAGCCGTGACACCGAACTTTCCTGAATACCCCTCGGGACACGCGTGCGTATCGGCTGCGACGGCGCATACGATTGAGGACTTCTTCCAGCACGATGTTCTGATTCCCGCTCGCAACGTCGTGAGCGGCGACGAGCGTGTCTATCGTCGCGCGGCCCTGCTGGTTGACGAAGTCATCGAGGCGCGCATGCTGCTGGGCGTTCATTTCCGATCGGCCGACGAAGACGGGGCCGAGATGGGTCGCAAGATTGCGAATCAGATCAAGCGCAAGGGGCTCAAACCGTGAGTCTACGGCTTGTGCGCAACGATAAGACCGTTTCGTCTCACGATATAGCCACCGAGACCTCCCAACCAGCCTGTGAGGCAGTTGACCTCATACAAAGCGGTTCCCTCCGGTTCGTCGCGCTTGAACGAGTGAGGAGTGACGTAGCAGATGCTTCGCTTCTCCGAAACGATCTCGTCATTCCAGCGCAGACGTTCCCACCCGCTCCACAGACTGGCGTCGATCTCGAGGCGATCCTGACCGATCGAGATTGAGAATATTCGCATCCGGCCTCCGTGACCCTTCGACGACTGCGCGAATGGCCTTCAACGGGCATGCAGCAACCGTGACGAACAGTGTCTGACGCTGTCCCTCTACGCAAGCTACGAAATTCTTCGGTAATTTGACTGCCGGGGCGGGCATCGAACCCGCTTGCCTCGAACTGATCGCATCACTTCAACGAGACCACTTCCATCGAGACCACCTGGCGCACCCACCGTGCGGGCCGGATGATCCTCCCGCGCGCCCCTAATCAATGTTTTTCACGGAACTATGCCGACTCGCGGGCTTTGGCTGTTCGTGGGCAGCACAACAATTCGAGTCCGTCACTCTCTCGAAAACGCGACGATGGGGCGGCGGACTGTAATCCACCGGACAGTTTTCCGATCCCCTGGGGGATACGCTGCCACCTTCCGCTACTGTCTTCTTCAAGAACCGCCAAGCGAGGGGGGGTGAGATGACATCTGTGATGCCCGGCGACATCCTCATTCGAGCCTGCTGGGTAAGCGGGGACTACAGCCTGGTCGACGTGGTCAGCCGGGAATACATCGCGGGACCGTTCAACGACTTCGCAGGGGCCGTGGCTGCGGCTCGTAGTCGTCACGTCCGTGCCATTTGGCAACAGCACCATGACACGCTTGGGCGACCCCTCGGCGATCCGTTTCCAGTGCCCGACATCTACGGGTGCCGCGAACTTATGGCTGGTACGCGGGCGATTGCCAAACGTCTGTAGAAGGCGCGACGGTCTGTGATCGCTTCGGTTCCGGTTCTCGCCCGTGAGCCCGAGCCGCCGATCGTTCGCCCTCTGTGGTCGCTCCTGCACGGCGACCGACGTGTTGTAGCCGTCGTGCGTCAGTGGTCCTACGTGCCAGGGCTCGAGTTGCTGATCACGCTCGTCGGGGCGCTGAGGTGGGTGACCAATCGGGGCTGGACGCCGTGACGGTAGAGTCACTGAATCCTCCGCCGCGAGAAAGCCTCATTGAGTGCCGTGATTAATTCAGACCGCGTGAAGTTCTGAAGTCCTTCTCTGCGGGCCACATCGCCGCACGAATCGAGCAAGACGTTGAAGTCGGTTGGGGAACGTCGAAACGGAGCACATCACCAGCGACTTGGCGCAGTCGTCCGTTACCAGCGAGAGGTGCGGACTTGGGATTTTAAGTCCCATAAAAGGCACTGCCCCGCAACATGCCGCAACACGCTTTCCCGCATTCCCTGAATGAATCGTGTTACTGTGTTGCCACGTGTTGCGGGCAGTTGTGCTACAACGCTAGCCAAACGCTAGCCAGAACCGCTAGCCCGCTCAGGAGTTTTTGAGCCGTGACCAAGAACCTGGTCGATCGCTTCGTGGCTGGTGTGCAGAGCGCCACTCGAGAGAACTACTTCGACCGCAAGACGCGCGGGCTGGTACTGCGCGTCGGGCCACGGGCGAAGTCCTGGTACTTCACCTATCGCACGGCCGGCAAGCCGACACAGTGGCTGAAGCTCGGCGACTACCCGTCCCTGTCGTTGGCGGAGGCGCGCAAGCGTGCGACCGACCAGCGGAAAGCCGTGGACGTCGACGGCATCGACCCGGCCGAAGACAAGCGCACACCGCCAGCGCCGGAGCCTGTACCGGCCCCGGTGTTTACCTTCGCGGACCTCGTGCCGGTCTATCTCGCGTTTCAGCGCGGGCGCGTGAAAACGTGGCAGGCCGAGCGCAGCAAGATCACCACGTATCTGCTACCCGCGTGGGGCACGATTCCCTTGCGCGACATCACCCGCACTCACGTGCACGAACTGCTCGACACGGTCGCCGGGAAAGGTCTGACGGTCGGTGTCAACCGGCTGCAGGCGCTCATCAGCCGGCTGTTTACCGTCGCCCTCGATCGCAGTCTCATCGACGCGCACCCGGCCGCACGGATGATCAAGCGGTTTGCCGAAACCGCCAGCACGCGCACGCTGACGGATGACGAGATCCGCGCACTGTGGGCGGGACTCGAGCGCCAGCCGGGCGGCGCCAGCGACGCGATCCGGCTGCGGCTGTTACTCGGGCAACGCGGCGACGAGACGGCTGGCATGCGGTGGAGCGAAGTCGACCTCAAGGCGGCGGTCTGGTCGTTGCCGGGGACGCGCACGAAGAACAGACGGCCGCATACCGTGGCATTGCCGGCGACGGCGTTGGCTCTGCTCAAACAGCGGCGCGCCCGTGTCAAAGACGGCGAGGCGCGCGTGTTCCCTGCCCTCTCCGCGACGAGCGACGACCATCGGGCGTTGTCCGTGATCCACGGTGGCGCCTACGAATGGAAGGACCTGCGACGCACGGTCGCCACACGGTTAGCGGGCCTGGGGTTCGACGAGACGACGATCGGACGCGTGCTCAATCACGCCAAGGCGACCGTTACCGCGAAGCACTACAACCAGCACGCCTACCTCGACGAGATTCGACGCGCGCTGACGGCGTGGGATACGGAGCTCCAGCGCATTCTCACGAAGAAGCCGAAGAAGCAGGCCGCGGTGCTGCGGATGCGAGCGCGCTGATGGGACGGCCGAAGCGCGTCCAGATTCTCACACGGGCGCCGGCCGGACCGGCAGGCGTCGCGGAATTGTGGGACGGCATTGACCGGATCCTCGTCTTCGCGAATCGGCACCGGGATCCGTCCGCCTCCCATCATGCCCACGAGGTGCACCGTGCGCTGACGTTGCTGAGTGAGGGGGCCTCGCACTACAACCTGAAAGCGTGGCCGCTCGCGGCCATCATGGCCTTCCGTAACTTTGTCGCGATCGTGCACCGCGGCGGCTATTACGTCCGTCGCTGCCCGAGGTGCGACAACTGGTTTCTCTTGAAGGACCGCAGACGTCGAACCTGTTACCGAAAACCGTGTCGCCAAGCCCTGGCCGCTCAGCGACAGGCGGCGGCGCGACGGCGCGAATACGAGCGACAACGGCGTGCGCGCGCCAGATTGAAAAAGGACCACTGCACCATTTAGCGTGACTCTCACTCCTCCGCGCGACGCTTTTATTCTTCAAGCGTCATGGGAACCCGTAAAGCTTCTCTCAGTCACACCACCGACGCGCCCGATCGCCTCGTCTCATCGAATGAACTCCACGGAAAAAATGGGTCGCCGGCACTCGTGCCGTGGGACCGCACCACGACCTACAAGCTGATTCGGGCCGGCAAGTTTCCCGCCCCGATCCACATCACGAGTGCGCTGCGCGCGTGGCGGTGGTCGACCCTTCGCGCGTGGATGGACGAACGGGAAGCACACCCGATCGAACAACGCGCATATTTCAAAGCGAAAGCGCCGTCGACCGAAAAAGCCGGCCGGTGAGCGGCGCCACGCGGACGAAGGAGATCATCGTGCAACTTATCGCCGCACTCCCATGTCGCCTCTGGCCGCTCGCGTCGCGGATCGTGCGAACGATCTGGCCGGGGTTCCGCGATGCTTGATCCTGCCGCGACCTTTCGTAATGTGCGGAAAGCCGGCGCCGGATGGTCGGCCCGGTGTCCCGCACACGATGATCACAAGGCGTCGCTGATGATCGGCATTGGTGAAGCTGGTCGGATTCTGCTCCACTGTCACGCGGGGTGCGACCTCGACGACATTCTCGCGGCGGCACATCTCGAGCACAGCGACCTGTTCCCCGAGACAATCCCCACGACGAAGCCGAGGATGAGGATCATCGCGACCTATCCCTACCGCGATCAAGGCGGTCTGCATCTCTATGACGCCGTCAGATTCGACCCGAAGGATTTCAGACCTCGGCGGGCCGATGGCGTGTGGACACTGGACGGCGTCTCCCGCGTGCTCTATCGCCTGCCAGAACTGCAAGGGCAGACGGTCGCCTACGTTGTCGAAGGCGAGAAGGATGCCGACCGGCTGCGCGTGATCGGTCTGGCGGCGACGACCAACGTCGGCGGTGCCGGCAAGTGGCTACCGGCCTATACGCAGCAACTGAAGGCGGCGACCATTGAATCCGTCGTCATTCTGCCCGACAACGACGATCCGGGCCGGAAGCATGCCGAAGATGTGGCACGGTCCTGCCATGCGGCCGGGCTCAAGGTGAAGATCGTCACCCTGCCCGACCTGCCCACGAAAGGCGACGTATCCGATTGGCTCCACGCCGGGCACACGAAGGCCGAGCTCGTCGAACTCGTCAAGGCAACGACGCTCTACGCGCCGCCACCGGTCGACTCGCCGAAACCAACGAAGAAGCCCAAAGCCGAGAAGCCGAAACAAGGTCGCGACGTGGTGTTTGAGGACATCGACCTGTGGCCGAATGCGGTCAACGGCGTGGCGCTGCTCGACGGCCTGGCGGCAACCTTCTCAACGTATCTCGCCTTACCCGACCATGCGAGTACGGCCTTGGCGCTCTGGACGATACATGCCTTCACGTTCGATAACTGGTACGCCTCGCCGTTCTTAGCGGTGACGTCGCCGGCGAAACGCTGCGGCAAGACGCTGCTCCTGATCGTCCTGGGGGCGCTCGTGCCGCGCCGGCTATTTGCCGCCAACGTGACCCCGGCCGTCCTGTTTCGCACGATCGAGAAGTATCGGCCGACCCTGCTCATTGACGAAGCCGACACGTTTATCAAAGACAACGACGAACTGCGAGGCGTGCTGAATAGTGGGCACACGCGGACCACGGCCGTCTGTATTCGTGCCGTCGGCGACGACCACGATCCGCGGGCCTTCTCGACGTGGTGCCCGAAAGCCATCGCCCTGATCGGGAAACTGCCGGGCACGCTCGACGACCGGGCCATCGAAATCAAAATGCGACGGCGGACGGCCGGGGAATCCGTGGCACGCCTGCGGCAAGATCGTATCGACGTCGAGTGCCGCCGATTGCGTCAACAGGCGGCGCGCTGGTCGGATGATCACCAGGATCAACTACGGGATGCGGATCCCGACGTGCCGGCAGCCCTGCATGACCGGGCCGGGGACTGCTGGCGCCCCCTGCTGGCCATCGCCGACGCGGCCGGCGGTGCCTGGCCGGCGCTGGCTCGTGAGGCGGCGCTCGCGCTGTCCGGTGTCGACGAGGACGACGATATCGGCTCGAAGCTGCTGCTCGACATTCGGGCAGTCTTCGCTGATGAGAACGATCCTGACGTCCTGGGCTCCACCACCATCATCGAGAAGCTGGTCGCGATGGAGGATCGCCCGTGGTCGGAGTGGTCACACGGGCGCCCACTGTCGCCGATGAAGCTGGCGTGGATGCTCAAGGGCTACAGCGTGATGCCAGCCGGCAAGGTCCGAGTCGGCGACAAGACCGTCCGCGCCTACCGGCGAACATCGTTTACGGATGCTTGGACCCGATACGGAGCCCTTGAAGTGGAACAGCGGAACAATCCCAATGAATCCGGGCCTGAACTCGCGATCACAAGGTGGAACACGGATTCCGAATGTTCCACCTTGCAAGGCGGAACAGACTCAATGAATACCGACGAATGTTCCACTGTTCCACCTTCAGAGGGGGGAAAGGTGCCAGATGAGCAGTTCTGACAGCTTCGCCGACCGGTTTGTGACGTTCCGCAATGGGATGGTCATGCCGACCGCCGCGTACCTGCTGCTGCTGGATCTGGAATGTCGCGGCTGTCAGGTGCAGCGGAATGGCGACGTGCTGATCGTCGGCCCCTCCGACCGGCTGAACGATGAGGACCGCGGCGCCATTCGCCGGTGGAAGTGGCACCTGCTCGACCACTGCACCCGGACCGACCTTGACCAACATCTCTTCCGCGATGACACGGCGACGGCGACTGTCACGGCTGCCAGCCGGCGAATCGCATGACCTAGACGCGACGCATGAAGGAGCGATGACCCGATGACCACTGACAACGACTCGATCGTTTCGCTGGGCTATGACATCGACGCGCGGTTGCGCTACTCGCACGATCCCAACCTGCGGCTCAACGAATTCTCAAGGCGCCAGGACGTGCGGCGGGTCCGGCACCTGATCCCGCGCGTGCCCGGCATCGGCCCCGTCACACTCGACGCGATCGACGCATGGCTCGGCATCGGCCGACGCTCAGTGACCTCGCGGCTGGTCTGAATAAGAGGGAGGGGGGGCCTGTTTGAGCCGAGGACAGAGCTTGCTCTCAAACCATTCCGGAGCAGGAAACAAACTTTTGCGACACTTCGCGTTTTGCGGCAGGAGACGCCGGATGAACAAACAAACGTGGAAATTCCGGGGGATGGCGGCGGCCACGGCGGCGGCGGTGGCGACGGCGCCGAGTATCGCGGCGGCGGCGCGTCGGGCCGGGGTGAACCGGTCAACGCTCTATCGCTGGGCGAAGGCGGAAAAAATCCCCGCGCTCACCCCCCGGCGACGGCGGCGGCCGGTGGCAGCGCACCATCCCTCAAGCGGGACACGTCCCGCAGTGGACCTCCCGCAATCGCCCGAGAACTGGAGAGCCCAGGTGGACGCGACGTTTGAATTCGACGCCACGGAAGCGGCGCTCGCGGACTTGGCGGCGATGGCGTTGCTGATGGCGCATGACCTGACGCAGCCGACGTCGATTCGGTTGCAGGCGGCGACGCGGTTTTCAGCGTTGGTCCGGCAATTGAACCTTGAAGCGGAGGTAGACCATGGCGAAACGGCGTCGCCGTCCCGAGCCCCCTCCTGGCCCCGACCGGTCGTCCTCAAGTGAGGCGTTGGCGGCCGGGCAGGCTGCGGTGGGCACGCCAGCGGACCCGCGGCATACGTTGACCGCGGACCCGCCTCACGGCCTCTCACCCTCGACGGTGGCGGTGTTTCTGTATGGCTGGGGGAAGGCGCCGACGCCCCCGCTGGGCGAGCCCGGGCGCTGGCAGATGGCGTTCTTGAGTCCCGACGAGTGCCGGGCGTTGTACCAGCGGCATCGGCCATGGCTCCTGGCGGAAGCGGCCAGACGGGGCATCCGGCGCCCCTGGGGCGAACGGGCGTACTGGCCGTGAGGATCGCGCCGGTGGTGCCGACCGATGCGCCGGACGTGCCGCCGGTGGTGACGCTCGCGGTCATCTGGGCCGAGCTCGCCGAGATTCGCCGGTTGCTCGAATTTGTTTACGTAAACAAACGCCGGCCCCCACTGAGTCGCGAGGACCGGGATCAGCTCGCGCGGATGTTGCCGGCGATCGTGGGTGCCTGGGGATCGGAGCCGTTCGCGAGTCGTGAACTGGCCACCGATGCCGGCGTGCGTGTGGTGCTGCGTGGTCTCTCGATCAAACAAGTCGGCAAGCTCCTCGCCCGCGGCGCCGGCATTCCGATCGATGGGCTGATGGTCGAACGCGCGGGCCACGAGATCAACGTCTGCTTGTGGCGGGTCATGGCCTGCTGATCGGTTTCTAACGGTTATGAAAGCGACACGGCGCGTCGGCCATCGGCGACACTGAACGGACTATGAGTGCTATCTCGACGCGCACTGTGAGCTATCTGCCGGACGGTACCGCATTGAGCCGCTATTTGATGTGCAAGGCTCTCAGCCACGGCGACGGGTTCAGGGCGCAGATGATTGCGGCGGAACGGAACTGGCGCGATTCGCCCCAGGTGGCTCAATGCCTCGAAGACGAACTCCACGTCAAAGCCCCGGTGGCTGTGGGCCTCACGAGCGATGCGAACTGGGCCGGACCGCTCGCCATTCACGGCATCGCGAAAGAGGCGTTGCAATTTATTCGTGGCGCCTCAATTCTCGGCGCGCTCGAAAACAAATTCCGGCGCGTGCCATTTAGGACGCAGATTCCTCGTGAGACGGCCGACACCGGCGGCGCGTGGGTGGGCGAAGGGCTCAACATCCCGGTGGCGGCCTCGGCGTTCGATACGTTGAGTCAGGAAAGTTATAAGGCGGGGAAACTGGTCGTCTTTAGCGAAGAACTTTTACAGTTCTCGAATCCAAGCGCGGAGCGGACGATCCGCGAAACCATGGCGGCCGGTGTCGGCGCCTTCCTCGATGCACAATTCCTCACGAATACGGTCACGCTGTCGGCAGGGTTACGGCCGGCGGCGATCACGAATGGCGCAACGGCCGTCGTCCAGAGCGGCGTGACGGCGGCGGCGATCAGTGTGGATTTTGCGACGCTGCTCGCCGCGATCACGACGGGCGGTGCGTCCCTCGTGTGGGTCATGCGACCACTCACGGCTGCCAAGATTGCGGCGACGATCAGCGGCACCGACATTCCGCGGACGCTGTTCGGGATCCCGCTGGTGCTCAGCGCGAACTCGCCGCAGCAAGTCACCCTGATCGACGCGGCGCACATTCTGTTTTCCGATGATGGCCAGATCGACATCGGCACGAGCGACGATGCGCTGATTCAAATGGATGACGCCCCGACAACGCCAGAAACCGCGTCCACCGTGGCCGAACCGTTATGGCAAAAGAACCGTTTTAGCGTGCGGGTCATTCGCCGGCTCGCGTATCTGCGGGCGCAGACGGGTGCCGTGTCCTACATGGTCACCACGTACTAAGTCATGTGGAAAAAGAAACGCGCGAAGACGATGCCGGTCTGGGACGGGCACAGTGACCCGATCAAACACCTGGACAACCTCGAAAAATTCCTCGCGGACGGCCAAGTCGCCGTGTGGCGCGAAAACGGGATGAGCGAGGCCGAGATTTCGCGCCTCGCGCCGACGGAGATCGCACAACTCCGTGCGCGGTTTGACCAGTGGCGGGCCGAGACGCGTGCTCGCTTGTCGATGCGTAGCGGATAGTTGGCGGCGCGCGTCTGCGCCAAGGGAGTAACGGGCTGCGATGAGCGACGAACTCGACCTGAAGTACCTGGACGACGAATTCCGCCAGATGATCGCGAAGCACGGGAAAAAATTTGTCACGTGGAACATGTTCGCCGAGGCGCTGAATTTCGCGAAGGCAATGAACCTCAAGAACGTGGAGCGCAACGCCCGCCTCGACGCCCTCGAGCAACGCATCAGCGCGCTCGAAGCGCGTCCGTCCATACAAGACAAAGGCGTGTGGCAATGCGGAGCGTTCTATGAGCCGGGCGACATTGTCTCGCGTGGGGGCTCGGCGTGGATCTGTCGCGGCAGTCATGTGGCCGTCGGCGACGATCTCAGCCACGAGCACTTTCGGCTCTTAGTCAAACGCGGCCGGGACGCGCGATGACCCGACAGCAATGGCTTGACCGTTTCGATGCGGAGGCCGCGCGCGCGTTGACCTCGGGGTTCGACCGTCTGGTCGAACGCTGCATTTCCGCTGGAGCCGATGCCGACGATCTCGACATGCTCGCTGAAGTATGGAAGGCGGAAGTCAACGTGCAGCTGGTGCCCTTGCGTGCGCGAGCGGTGCGGTTGCTGCAAACGGCGCCCGATGCGGCCCTCAGCTGGGACTGAGCTGGTCGAGTGGCTCGCCAACGTCTGCCATGAATGAAGAGACCGCGATGACGTTCGGGACACTGTTCGGTGCCACTCTCGGGGCCTGGGGCGTGCTTTGGTTCCTCTGGACGCCGGCCTCCGCGTCGAGCGTGTGATCGAAGCGACCCTTCTCAGTGCGTCGTTGTGTGTTGGCGTCTTGTTCGTGTGGACGGCTTACCGCGAGTGGAATTGACTCAGCTGCTGAGCGTCTTTCGTGTCTTTCGTCTCCCCTGCTGATGACTATATTTTTGGTGTTGCACGCTGAGTTCGGCTCTGGTATTAGTGTCGCCCCGCCGAATAGTCGACGCGTTCGGCCGTGCGTTCACGTCTGCCGCAAAGGAGCCACCATGCATGCCTCGCTCACCTCTGTTGGTGTGGTCGGTGTCGCGCTGTTCGTCGGCTGTAGTCAACTTACGCCAACCAGTCCGACGTCTCTCTCGTCCACCAGTCCGTCCATCGCGTCGTCGGGCGCGAACGCAAACGCGGGTCTTCTCTCCAAGGACCAGGAAGTGCCGTTCAAGGGGAGGTTGGAAGGAAGCTTCACCATTACGCCGCTTACGCCCCCGTTTTTGTCTGTCTCACTAGAAGGCACGGGCAACGCGACGCACCTGGGTCACTTTACCGTAGAAATCCCGCACGTCGTGAACGCCACGAACAGGACCTCGACCGGGACCTACGAGTTCACTGCGGCTAATGGCGACACGCTCACCGCTGGCTTTACCGGACAGGCCAGCCTAACGGCCACCCCTGGCGTTCTCTCCGTTGTAGAAACCGCGACCATCACGGGGGGACAGGTCGGTTCGCCGGCGCAACAGGGAGCTTCACCGTCGAACGATTGGTCGAACAGGTCGCCGGCTTGACCACCGGTTCCTTCGAGGGGACGATCTCCTCGGCCGCTGCCGGCAAGCCCTGAAACTCGATCGCTTACTGGCAGCAACATGGCGTTAGCCCATTACCCGCCAGATTGAGGCGCCAGTGGCCGATGACTTCATGAAGCGCATCGCGCCACCGAAGCAAACCGATCCGCGGTCGCTGCCTGAGTATCACGCGTGGACGATGATCAAGAACGGGCGCGGAACGCCGCGATCACCCACTATGCCCGGGCGGTGTGTGCGCTCGACGACGTCTCCGACATTCACAAGGTTCTCGAGCATCTCGGTGGGCCTGGTGGTCTAAGGTTTGATGACGTCGTGAAGGCGCAAATGCGCGCGGATAACATGCTGGCTGAACGATACGACCCGATGCCGGAAATCATGGCGACCATGGACGTAGCCTATCGGGTCGGGCTGGTGGTCGGCAGGTGCCAAGTGGAGCGTTCGCGATAAAGAACCGTGGAAACTGGCGGTGCCAGCGTGGTACTTGCCAGTTTCCGCTAAGCTGTTGCCCGCTACCAAATCAGGACACACTGACAATGCAACACATCGAAACTCTTGAGGGTACGGGAGAAGTCGGCGTCAAGGGCGGCGAGACGATTGGGCCTCGTGAGGTACTCCATCGAGGTCTGGCAGCCCGAGGGCGACACGCCACACCTGAGTGGCGGTGGCTCCGTGCGGATTCTCAAGAGGTACGATGTAACAATTGAATTGAGCCCTGATGACGTGGCGCTGCTCGCAAACCGAGACTCGGTCCTCGTCCTCGCGGACGGTCGGCCATTGCCCATCATGGTCAAACCCGACGGCTCGATCGAGGCGATGGGCGGGCTCGCAGACATATGAGCCGCCGCACGATCGCCCGAATATCTACGAGGACGACGCCAGCCGAGAGACGGAACCGGCGATTCCCTTAAGGTGTCAGATTCGGTGTCAGCGAAGCGTTGAGACTTCCGAAACAGGCACGACCGCACGCACAAGAACGGGGGGAGATTTGACCGGACGCGTGCTTCCGGTATCCTGCTCCTGCTATCGCCGACCACGACGACGACCCCCCACGGCGCAAACCGGGCCGGCCACGCAGTGTCGACCCTGGATCGTGCGTGACGTTCTGGGTGCCCGCACGAGACGCGGCGCGGTTGAAAGCCTGGGCCGCGCAGGAACGGACGACCGTGTCGGCGCTCATTCGCCGCATCTTGATCCGACCGCACGACCGTCCGAGACCCCCGAAGCGACGATCGCAGGACCCGTCGCGCCGCTAGCCAAACGCTAGCCAGTCCACTTACGCTCAGAACTCCACGCGGGCTGAATCCGCCAAAACATCACGAAAAAGTGGTGCCGGGGCCGGGGGTCGAACCCGGACGCCCTTGCGGGCTTGGGATTTTAAGTCCCATGCGTCTGCCAGTTCCGCCACCCCGGCCTGCACACAATTGTAATGACCTTCGGCGCTACGTGTCATAGACCTTGTCCGCGCCGAGCGTCCGGCGACGTCGGAATGCGCGCTCCGGCGACACATAGCTGAACATCGAGTCGGCTCGTAGTGGGCTCCTCGCATGCGACGCATCGTAGTACGCCGCGCACGCTCCGTCGATCCCGTTTTATACAGGAAGGTCGGCCTGCGCGCCCAGCGCGAGCGTCAGGATCGTTGCCGCTGCAACGAGACGAGGCGTTACTCTTCGTGTCTAGTCCAGTTCGTAGTTCAGCGCGAAGGCATAGTCGGCCGCATGACCGACCGAGGAGGTGCCCTCGCCGCGGAGACTGTGGAGTTCACCCGTCCCCGAGCCGGTGACAACGGAGTAGGATTCCTTGGCCTGGCCGTCTTCGAAGACGCCCGTGCGCTGGAGCACGAAGCTGCCGTTCATGCCAGCGATCCGCCCCGTAATCCGCTCAAGTCCGACGAAGGCCGCCGTCCCGTCGCTGCGGTACATCATCACGTATTCGACGTGAGCTTCGCCGTCGATATCACCGGTGAACGTCTTGTCGACGCTCGCGCGCGTCATCTTCGGCAGGTCCTTGCCTTCGCTGTACGGCTTCTCGTCCCAGCTCTTGATGCTGAACCTGGCGCTCGCTGTGTTCTTCATGCGGCGGCTCCTGGGCCGCCATCATATGATCGACGCGGCGAGTGCGCGCTTCAACAGCTGCGCTTTATGCGTTTTTCAGCAAGCTCTTAGACGTCCACTGAGCGCAAGAACTCACCTCCCTTGGACGATCAAGGGCCTCAAGATCCAATCACCCTGTCGTCATCGTCCAGTTTCGCGCGTCGCCAGGCGCTTGATCAGCTGAATCTGTCCCGCGTGGTAGAGGTCATGGGCGGCGACCCCACGCACTAGTGCCGCGTAGGTGAACGCGCTTCCCGGTACTCTGCGTGAGAGGCGGCGCGCTGGCAACACTTTCACAGCAGCCTTCAACAAGTCGTGTTGATCGATCAGCAACCGCTGGTCACGCTTCCACGCCGCATCGGAGTCTTCTTCGGGCCGAACCCAGAAATTGCTACCACGCAGTGGAAACGAACCTCGTTTGTCGCCGGTGAGCCGGCGGCGCACGACGTATTTCCAATACGCTGCATGCACCACCAGCTCCCAGATGTTGTGACGGCCAGGCGCAGGCCGCCACGCCGCAGTCGACCGGGGCAAACCGCGAATCGAACCGCGAAGATTGGTCCCGTGCCACGAGCGCCGGTCGAACGCCTCATCGAGCAGATCCATCATCATGGGCTCTCTCCGAACCTTGTGCAGAACCATCGTGGAACCATCGTGGAACCATCGTGCAGAACCGTCGTTGAACCGTCGTTGAGAACCTTCTTCAAACCCGTTTCAGCTTCCAGCCGCCCCGCCGAAACAGCACCGCGCTCACCACCGCCAGCGTCGAAAACGCGACCGTGATCGCGACATAGACGCCCGGTGGGCCGAAGCCCAGGCGGAGCGCGAGGAACCACGCCAGCGGGATTTCCCAGAGCCAAAAGCAGCCGAGGTTGATCCACGTCGGAGTCCACGTATCACCTGCGCCGTTGAACGACTGGGTCAGCACCATGCCGTAGGCATAGAACAGAAACCCGCAGCTCACGATCCGCAAGCAGTTGATCGCGTGACCTGCGATTGCCGGGTCGTCGGTATAGAGCGACACGATCGCCGGCGTGAACGCCACGAAGATCGATCCCACCAGCCCGAGGAAGAGCATGTTGTAGAAGCCGGCGATCCAGACGGCCTTCTCGGCTCGTTCAGGCCTCCCTGCCCCCAGCCCCTGGCCGACCATCGTCGCGGCGGCACTCGCCAGCCCGTATGACGGCAGCAACGCGAACAGGATCGTTCGGATCCCGATCGTGTACCCCGCCAGCGCCACGCTGCCGAATGATGCGATCACGCGCACCAAGCCAATCCACGCAGTGGTCGTGAGGAGAATCTGAAGCAGACCCGTCCCTGACATTCGACACACGCTCCACATCACGTCCGGCACCACCTTCAGGTGTCGACGCTCGACGTGGATGCGACCGCGTCCCGAGAACAGCAGCGCGAGCTGAATGCACACGGCGACTCCCCGCCCGGTCGTGGTCGCGACCGCCGCCCCAACGACGCCGAGTTCGGGAAACGGCCCGACGCCGAAGATCAACAACGGATCGAGCAGCATGTTGATCCCATTGGCGATCCACAACACGCGCATCGCGACTGCCGCATCCCCGGCCGCCCGGAAGATCGCGTTGATCAAGAAGATCATCACGATCACCACGTTGCCGCTCAGCATGATGATCGTGAAACGAGCCGAGTCGCCGAGGACCGCGTCGCTCGCGCCCATCATCGCCAGCAGCCGACGCGCATTGAGGCCGCCGGCAATACCCATCACGGCCGACACCACGAGGCCGACGAACAGCACCTGAACCGCGGCCACGGCCGCCCCTTCACGGTCCTTTTCGCCGATGCGCCTCGCGACAATGGCGGTCGCACCGATGCACAAGCCGATCGCCACCGAGTAAACGATGGCGAGCATCGACTCGGTGAGGCCCACCGTGGCCACCGCGTCCGCGCCGAGCTTCGACACGAAGAACACATCAACGACGGCGAAGAGCGATTCCATGCTCATCTCCATCACCATGGGGATGGCGAGCACGATGATGGCGTGGCCGACATGCCCCTGTGTAAAGTCGCGGCTCGACCCACGCAGGCCCTCGCGCAGAAGCGCCCACGCCTGAGGGAATGGCCCCGATTGCGGAGCGACGACTTCTGTCACGTCCATTGGAGTCCTTGAACGCCGGTTCGCGCCGAGCCCGGCCGCACCGGACTTGCCGCTAAAACCCGCCGAAATGGGGCCTCAATCCAGAGCCGGCTCTCGATCCGGCCCGGGGATGGTGAGAGTGGCGTTTACAGGAAAATCAGAGCAGGATGCGTACGTCTTCGTCGACGCACGGGGTAATCCCGATGCCGAAGCTGCTGATTCGCATCGACGGCGCAAGTGTAAAGGTGTGCCACTTCATGGGATTACGCTCTGAGGGGAAGCAGTGTAGCCGAATCTGACCCGATCATGCAACTCCGGGCGACGCTCCACCTCAGTCAAGACATCTAATGAACTCGATCGGTTGGATTCGACGTTGCCATCGCGTGTTCGACCATCTGCGACAGGCGTCGCTGGTCGATCCGGAAGGGCCCCGCACTCGCCGTTCCCATCTGCATATCGAGATGCAGCAAGACGCCACCGGCATCGTATGGGCTGACAATCCAGCTGAAGCCGCGGAGTGTCACCGGCGGCGGCTCACCATCAGGATTCTTTTCGCGCTCGATGGCCAAGAGCATCTCGGACAGCAATTGCTTGACGTCCGTCTCCGTCCAAGCGTCCGCCGGTAGTTGGACCGATGTAATCCGGTGGGTGGTGGCGTGATGCGTTCCACGCACCCAGACATCGACATCAACGCTTCCGCTCATCTCAACTCCTCGGGCCTGATTACCGGCGCTTCGCAGGTGAAGTTTCGGCACACGTACGCCGCAGGCTGGCCATCGCGGGTCGTCATCTCGAGAGTCCACGGCAAGCGCTCCGCGAGCCGACGCTGCCGCTCGCCAGGTTCGAGCAACAGTACCGTTGTAAAGGGCCGATAACGCTGGTGCACGGCACGCCAGAGCGCCTTGGTTTCAATCGCCTCGCGAGGCCCCACGACCACGACCTGCTCCGGCTCAGCGCGCGCCATCGACAGCGCCGCCGACAGGAACGGCAACGCGCGGCCCTGCGTAGACAGCCGTCCAGCGAATGCCCTGAAGACCTGCTCGGCGCGGCTGGAATACGTGCGGTCACCCGTCAAGTGAGCGAGGACCGTCAAGTTCCAGGCTCCAACGCCGCTTGCCGACGGCTCCGCGCCATCGTAGTCCTCCTTCAGGCGCATCAGCACTGACGGATCGCGCCCGGTCGTGCTGAACCATCCTCCACCCTCGGCATCCCAGAACAGCTCGTCCTGTTGATGCTGAAGTTCGAGTGCCCATTCGAGCCATGTCGGGTCCGCATCGGCCTGCAACAGCTCGAGCAACCCAAAGGTCAGACAGGCGTAGTCTTCTGCATATCCTTCGATCGCCGCGTCCCCCGCTCGAAAGCGACGCTTCAGGAGCTTCTGACCGCCGTCATACATCGTGTCGTGTAGAAACCGAGCGGCCCGTCGAGCGGACTCCGCGTGCCGCGCTCCTGGGTCTCCAGCGGTTTCCTGACCCAGCGCTTCCCCACCAGCGAGCACTCGACTCGCTCGCGCGAAGGCGCCAATCATCAGTCCATTCCACGCCGTCAAGACCTTGTCGTCCAAGTGGGGACGCGGACGCGACGAGCGCCGTTCGAACAGGGCCATCCGCGCCCGTGTCAGCGTATCGGCGACGACTGCAGGTTCCTGCTGCAACTCCGACGCGATCTCGGCGATGCCACGGGCCGTGTAGAGAAGGTTCTTGCCGACGAACTCATTCTGCGGATCGAATGGCGCATTCCCATCAGGCAACAGCCCGAAGCGTCGCTCGACCACTTCGCTATCGCGGCCGAGCACCTCCCTCACTTCGTCCATCGACCAGATGTAAAAGGCGCCTTCCAATTTGTGTGGGCTCGGGTCCGACCGATGCTCCGGCGGCACGCTGTCCGCGTCCTCGGCCGAATAGAATCCGCCGCTCGGATGAGTCATCTCACGCTGGACGTACTGCAGCGTGTCCTCGGCAATCTGAGCGAAGAACGGCTCGTTGGCCGCCTGCGAGGCTTCAAGGTATGCAAGCGCCAGTTGCGCCTGGTCATAGAGCATCTTTTCGAAGTGGGGCACCCGCCAGTTGCCATCGACTGAATAGCGATGAAACCCGCCGCCAATATGGTCCCGCATCCCCCCAAGTGCCATGGCGCGAAGCGTCGTCAGGACCATCTGCCGTGGAGCATCGTCCCTCGTTCGCGCGTGCTCGCGCAGCAAGAAAAGCAACTCGCTCGGTCGCGGAAACTTCGGTGCGTCGCCGAAGCCGCCGCGACGGACGTCAAACGTGCTTTGAAACTGCCGAACGGTGAGCGCGAGCACCTCGTCACCGACCGCCATGACTGCGCGGTGATCGTCTTCCTGACTCCGGCCAAGGTCCGCCAGCCGGCTGGTGATTTCGTTCGCCGAACTCAGGAGCTGAGGGCGTTCCTCGCGCCAGGCTCTCGCAATCTCGAGCAGCACGTCGCGAAACCCTGGTCGGCCCCACTGCGCCTGCGGCGGGTAATACGTGCCGCCGTAAAACGGCTTCAACTCGGGTGTCAGCCAGACGCTCATCGGCCAGCCGCCCGACCCCGTCGTGGCCTGGACGAACGTCATGTACACCCGATCAACGTCGGGCCGCTCTTCACGGTCAACCTTGATCGAAACGAAGTGACTGTTCAGGACGTCGGCAATCTCCTGGCTCTCGAAGGACTCGTGCTCCATCACGTGACACCAGTGGCAAGTCGAATAGCCCACTGAAAGAAAGATGGGCTTGTCCTCCGTACGCGATCGGGCGAATGCTTCCTCGCCCCACGCGTACCAGTCAACCGGGTTGGAGGCGTGCTGCAGAAGGTAGGGGCTCTGTTCCGACGCGAGGCGATTGGTCGTGATCCGCGATGAGCTCACAACTCGATTGTATGTCGCGTCTTGGGACACTAGCTACGCGACGAGCTGCTCTCTCGCAGTTGTGGCCCATGGGGCGAGCGGGTCGAATCCAATTCGACCGGCGGGCTGACTCGCGTCACTTCGGGGTGACGCCGCGTGGCCGACTGGAGGCGCGCGTACGCCGCCGTCATCTCGACTCCATACAGCAGGATGACCGCGGAAATATATACCCAGACGAGAAACACCACGACGGTGGCAATCGAGCCGTGCACGGCGTTCCAGGCCGCGAGGTCGCGGGCATACCAGGAGAACGCCGAGAGCGCGCCGCGCCAGAGGAGCCCGGTCAGAATGGCTCCGGGCCACACCCACCGAAATCGCATCTCGGTATTCGGGATGAAGTAGAACAGCAGCGCGACGCAACCGATGAGTAAGGCCGTGGCGGCATAGTTGGCGGTCACATCGCTCACCCACACCAACCACGGCGACCTTTCGAGAAACGACCACAGGAAGTTGGTGGGGGCCAGCCTGGCCACGCCGGCCAGGATGATCGCGACGACGAAGATGGCGCCGGCGGACACCATCATGAGAAACGACACCAGGCGATGCATGAGGAAACTGCGACGCCGTTCGACTCCCCACGCGTGGTCGATGGCCGACGACACGGCACTGAATACGCCGAGCGAGGCCCACATGAGCACGAGCAGGCCGCTGAGACCCAGGCGCAGCGTCTGACCGCGAAAGGCATCGAGTTGCCCGGTGATGAAGTCGAACTGCCGAGGGAAGTACCGAGAGACGAATTGAACGACCGCGTCGCGGTCCGCTTCGTCCGCCGTCACGAGTCCGACGATCGACAGGACCAGCAGCAGGAAGGGAAACAGCGACAGCAGCGCGTAATATGCAATCGATGCCGCGTGGGTCAAGGCATCGCTGTTGTACAGCTCGCCAACGCCGCGCCACGCCGCCAAGGCAATCAGCCGCGCGCCACGAAGCAACCGCGTCACGTCACGCCGAGCGAGGATACCCCGGGCGTGCACCGCCCTTCAAATCTGCGACGCTTTGGCGAACCTGGTCCGCCGCCGAGAGCAGGCGCTCGGCTTCCTGCATGAGAGCGCTCAGGCTGCCTTCGGCTTCCGCGCGCCAGCGCTGGCCGCTCTCAGTGAAGAACATGTAACCAACGGCGACGCCGGCCAGCGATCCCAGGATGCCGCTGGCGATCAGAATTTCGCGCTCCCTCACGATCCCTCCGCTCCGCGCGACACCAGTTCTCCGGTCTCCCGGGTCTCGCGCGGCGCGCGACCCGCACGTCCGGGGTCCTCGATGTTGTGCTTCCGCATCTTGCTATACAACGTCGGCCGGTAGAGGCCCAGGATATGTGCCGCTTCCTGCTTGTTCCAATTGGTCCGCTGCAACGTCTGCAGAATGGTCATCCGCTCGATCTCTGCCAACGTGTGGTGGGGCGGTACGGCGAAGTCCTGGTTGCCGGCTGACTCGTCACGAACCGGTTCGGGCAGGTCGGCGGGGTGCACTTCGGCGCCCTTCGCCACCAGGACGGCCCGCTCAATCGCATTCTCCAACTCGCGAACGTTTCCGGGCCACCGATTTCGAATCAGCAGATGATACGCCGCTGGCGAAATGCCGCGTACTTGCTTTCGATATCGCTCGTTGAACTTCTCGACGAAGTAGGTCGAGAGCAGCGGCACGTCTTCCGTGCGCTCGCGAAGCGGCGGAACCCGCACCGTGATGGTGTTGATGCGGAAGTACAAGTCCTCGCGCAGCTTGCCTTCTCTGAGCGCGGTTTCCAGGTCGATGTTGGTGGCACACAGCAGCCGAAAATCAACCTTCACGATCCGCTCGCTGCCGACTGGCCGGTACTCCCGCTCCTGCAGGACGCGAAGCAGCTTGGTCTGGAGAAACGGCGGCATCTCACCGACCTCGTCCAGCATCAGCGACCCCCCGCTGGCGAGCTCGAGCAAACCGACTTTGTCCTGAAGCGCGCCGGTAAACGCGCCCTTCTTGTAGCCGAAGAGCTCCGACTCGATCAGGTCCTTGGGAATCGCGGCGCAGTTGATCTTGATGAACGGACCCTTGGCCCGCAGGCTTCGCAGATGAAGGGCATTGGCAATGAGCTCCTTGCCGGTGCCGTTCTCACCTTGAATGAGGATGTTCGCGTCGCTTGCGGCGACCGCCTCGACGAGCTCGAAGAGCTCGCGCATCTTCTTGCTCTTCCCGATGATGCTCGAGAACGAGTACTGACTTCGCACCTGCTCACGCAGCTGCTGATGCTGCTGGCGCTCGACGTTCAACGCGAACGCGCGCGCAAGAATGGTCCGAATCCCGTCGGGGTCGAGATCGGATTTCTCGATGAAGAAGAAGGCGCCGGCCCGTCCCGCGTCGAGGGCGCGCCGAATGGTGCCCTGGCCGCTGATCACGATCACCTCGGGGGAGGGATCCACGGCCTTCATCTTCTGAAGCAGGTCAATCCCTTCGGCGTCGGGCAGCAGCAGGTCGAGGAGCACGACTCCGGGACGCCACGTCTCATACAAATCCAGAGCGCGGGCGCCATGGCTGGCGATTCGGACCTCGTAGCCTGGCTCGCCGGGAGCCTGCTCGATGACCATCTTCAGCCAGTCGCTGACCATCGGCTCGTCGTCCACGACGAGCACTCGTTTGCGCTGACGACGTCCAGCCTCTTGATACACGCGGCCTCGAAACACCCCGGCCATGCTCCGCATGCCGGCGGTGGCTGCTGAGTTCGTGTTCGAATCCAATACACAGTCTACCTGTGAACGGGTCGCCTAGCGAGGGCTACCGTCCAGTGCAAGCCAACCACACATCTTTCCGTGCAATCGGGCTGTTTTCGTGCAATCGGCTGGCACCGGTCGCGGCCGGACTCAAACGACGCGGCGGCCCTGAATGACGCGAATCAGCACCACGGCGATCGCGAGAATCAGGAGGATGTGAATGAACCCCCCCAGCGTGTACGAGCTCACCATCCCGAGCAGCCACAAGACGATGAGAAGAACGAGAATCGTGGTCAACATTGAACGCTCCCTGGTCGGATAGGACAACCCGTTTACACACTCGGCGCCGATGACGAGAACCGCTCCGCGGCAGTCGCCGCGCGATCGGCCGCCGTTGCCGCCCGGTCGGACAAGTGTCCCGTGAGCTGCTGCACACGCTCGCGACCCTGGTCGCGAAGCTGCCGCGCGCTCTCACGCAAGTGCTGCGTGGACTCACCGACCCGGTCGGCGAGCCCGCGATACTGCTCTCCGAGCTGCTGTCGCATCTCAGTACCCGCTTTGGGGGCAAATAGCAACGCCACCCCGGCGCCGATCAATGCGCCCGTCATGATCCCCAGCATGAAGCTGGCTCCCGGCTGTTCCTCTCGATACATGGTCCGAGCCTCCTACTTCTGCGAACTTCGCATCACTCGTCCGCCGCTATTCAAGTCCCGTGCCTCGACTGGCCGTCGAGCCTGTGACTCGACTGTCCATGCGTTTACAGGTTCTGGCCAAGCGAATGCCCAAAAGACCGGCTGGCACTTCCGCCGGTCCCGATGGGGTCCCCTTCGGATTCCCTGCGCCTGTCCACGAGCAGTCGACGCACCTCAGCAACCAGAGCCATCGGCTCGCAGGGCTTGATGAGAATTGAATCGAATCCCGACTGCCGCGCCCGATCGAGTTGTGTCGCCTGCGAGAAGCAGGTCGCCGCAATCAACGGGATATGCTCCGTATCTGGCGCAGAACGAAGGCGAATCGCGGCCTCAAACCCGGTGATGCCAGGCAGATCCAGATCGAGAATGACGATGTCGGGCAACGTCCGGTGGGCTTCCTCGACGGCCTGCAAACCATCCTCCGCGGTCGAGACATCGTAGCCCATCGAGCGGAGATAAAGTCCCCACATCTCCAGGGCATCGGGGTAGTCGTCGACGAGAAGGATGCGCGTGATTGCCACCGCGTTAAGACTCTCCTGGCGGTCAGACTTCAAGGGGCGTGCCACGGCCACGAGACCATTGTGGTAGGCTCCGAAATCGCGGTGCCGGTTGAGATAAACGACATCCTCCATGTGCTTGCGCATGAGCTTCGAACGCCGGTCGGCATCGCCCACGGCTACGTCCGTTTGCTGCTTGAGGATCGCCTCGCGGACGGTTCGGAGCGACGGCGTGCCCTGGAACAGGCACAAAAGGCCCTGAGCCGCCTCACCGAGCTCAGCCATGAAGCGACGGCATTGGCGTCGCACTACGAACAGGAACGCGATCGCCTGCAGCCTGTCAACGCGCACGATCTCGCGAAGCACCTTTCGTCCGCAGAGTACGAGTGTCCGGTGACCGTCGAAATGAGCACACTACCGAACGTCACGCTTCGCACAAATGATCCGGACGCCCTTGTTCGTGCCCTCGTGGCAGTCGTTCGCGCGACGGCGCGGGAACTGCGAGGTGACGCGTGCTCACTATCAATGCGTGGCGACGCACGAACCGTTGAAGTGCTGGCAGGACCTTCACAACACCTGGTGGCCTTGGCGGCAGGTCCGGAGTCCACCGACGCGGGACCGTTGATTCTCGAGCGTGGCGGGCTCGGGCTGACGCTGGTGCATGCCGCAGTCGTACTCGATGCCCACGGCGCGAAGCGCTGGGCACTCAAGGCGTCGCGGCAAACGGCCGCGATCAGATTTCCGTTGGAGGAGCTTCATTCGTGACTCCTGCCAGGCTGGCGCTGGTCGATGACGATCCGCAGTTCGTCGAGTATCTCGAAACGTTGCTGCGGACCCGCGGCTACGACGTGCAGCCCTTCACCAGCGGCACGGATCTGCTGCAGAGCCTGCACGGCGAGGCACCGCCCGACGTGGTGCTCCTCGATGTGTCGATGCCCGGCATGGACGGCCTCGAAACGCTCAAGGCGATCCGTCTGGCCCATCCTCACGTTCAGGTCGTGATGCTCTCCGGCGGCACGGCTCCGGCAACCGTGGTCGACGCGATGCGACAAGGTGCGATCGACTACGTCGTGAAGCCTGACGATCCCGAGGGACTGGGCGAAGCAGCCCTTGAAGCTGCGATTCGCACCGCGGTCGAGAAAACCGTCCTCAGCAGCGAGGTGGCTCGTCTGCGCACACAGGTCGGACAGGACCCCGAGGGCATGCCCTTCTTTGGGCCCAGCCCGGCGATGCGCCACGTCATGACCATGGTCGAACGGGTCGCCGACAGCGACGTCGGCGTATTGCTGCGCGGCGAGAGCGGTGTCGGGAAGGAGGTTATTGCACGCGAGCTGCATCGTCGGTCCCCGCGTCGAGCGAAACCGTTTGTCAAGGTCAACGCGGCAGCGCTCCCATCGGAGCTGCTGGAAAGCGAGCTGTTTGGCCACGAACGTGGCGCCTTCACCGGCGCTCAAGCAGCGCGCATCGGCAAGTTCGAGTTCGCCAACCACGGAACGCTGATGTTGGACGAAATCGGCGAGATGCCTGCCGGCCTCCAAGCCAAGCTGTTGCACGTGCTCCAGGACAGCGAATTCACCAAGCTCGGGAGCAATCGACCAGTGACCGTTGACGTGCGGATTATCGCCGCCACCAATCGCGACCTCGAAGCGATGATGCGAGCCGGCTCGTTCCGCGAAGACCTCTACTATCGGCTCCAGGTGATCGAGCTCTTCGTCCCGCCCCTTCGTGAACGGCGCGAGGAAATCCCCCAGTTGATCGAGTTCTTCCTCGTCAAGTACTCGGAGCGCTACGGCCGCCCCTTGCGACGGCCCTCCGATACGCTGCGCGAAACCCTGCTCGAGTATGCGTGGCCCGGCAACGTGCGAGAGCTGGAGAACGTGATCAAACGGTTCGTCATCCTCCAGGACGAAGGCCTGGTCCTGGCTGAACTGAAGCGCGCACGTGCGAACGCCGAGTCGAGCATTCCTCCGCGCGTGCCGGCGCCGGCAACGACGACCGCTCCGGTCAGCGTCCCGGTAACACCCGCACCCGCCTCAGCCCCCGTGCCTGCGGCGGCGACTGCGGCTGAACCGGATGACGATGCGAGCGAACCCGTGCCCACCAATGGCGTCAGCCTTCCCGAGCTCGCACGCGAGGCCGCAATGCGGGCCGAACGCACGGCCATTCAACAAGCGCTCGATCGATTCCGTTGGAATCGTCGGAAGGCCGCAGACTATCTCGGCGTCAGCTACAAAACCTTGCTGAACAAGATGAAAGAGTGCGGGATTAGCGAACAGGCGTAAGGCAGCTCCTCCGCCGGCCATTCCACGGTTGGGTAACCGGATGGCCACTTCAACGCACTACTCATATCGTTTGGCGCATTTTCGGCGATCCCATCGCTGCGAGATCCTGGCACGCGCGTTGCTCCCAGTCAGGCAGCTGCGATCTATTGCAGCCTGCACTCTTGACCCACCCAGCGCACTGCCGGGCGTGAGGCCCGGCAGTGCCCCGCCTTTGCCGCCCGGGGTAAAACGCCCCTCTAGCCCTGCACTACAATGCTGACGTGTCCGAGCGCGCCGCGAAGCCAATCATCACACCGATCGTTTCGGCGTTGACGAAGGCGCCCGAGTCGACCGACGACAAGACGATCTGCGAGCGCTGTGGCGCCGAGATGTATCGCATGCACGCGGTATGGCGCTGCCCGATCTGCCGATTCAAGACCGACTGCTGTGGGTGGTAATGGACGCCTTCGAGAGTCACGTCAATCCATCGAGCGACGAGTTCAAGACCAATCAAGAGCGGATGTCGGCGTTGGTGGCCGAGTATCGCGATCGCCTTGCGCGCGTGCGCGAGGGCGGCGGTCCCAAGTACCTCCAACGTCATCGCGCGCAGGGCAAGCTATTCGTCCGCGAACGCCTCGCCAAGCTGCTCGACCCCAGCTCACCGTTTCTCGAGCTTTCGGCGCTCGCCGCGTGGGACCTGTACGAAGATGAGGCGCCGGCGGGCGGCCTGGTCACCGGAATTGGCCGCGTGGCTGGGCGAGACGTGCTGGTCGTCGCCAACGATGCCACCGTCAAAGGCGGCACTTATTACCCCATCACGGTGAAAAAGCATCTCCGCGCCCAGGAGATTGCGCTTCAGAATCGTCTGCCGTGCGTGTATCTCGTCGATTCCGGGGGCGCCTTCCTGCCGCTTCAAGCCGAGGTCTTTCCCGATCGCGACCATTTTGGCCGGATCTTTTTCAATCAGGCGCGAATGTCCGCCGAGCGCATTCCGCAGATTGCCGTCGTCATGGGATCGTGCACCGCCGGCGGCGCCTATGTGCCGGCCATGTCGGATGAGACGATCATCGTCAAGAACACGGGCACGATCTTCCTGGGCGGGCCCCCGTTGGTGAAAGCCGCGACAGGTGAGGAAGTGACAGCGGAAGAGCTCGGCGGGGCCGATGTGCATACTCGGCTCTCGGGCGTTGCCGACTACTTCGCTGAAGACGATGATCATGCGCTGCACCAGGCGCGAACCATCGTTTCGACCCTGCACTCCACAAAGTCTCTGCCCGCCGACATGACGCGGTCGGAGGATCCGCGATACGCCCCAGCCGAAATCTACGGGATCGTCAGCGCCGACGTCAGGAAACCGTACGACGTCCACGAAGTCATTGCGCGGATCGTAGACGGTTCGCGCCTGGACGAGTTCAAGGAGCGGTACGCCACGACTCTCGTATGCGCGTTTGCACGGCTGCATGGCTTTCTGGTCGGTATCATCGCCAACAATGGCGTGTTGTTCTCGGAATCGGCGCTCAAGGCCACGCACTTCATCGAGCTCTGCAATCTGCGCGGCATCCCGCTCATCTTTCTTCAGAACATCACCGGGTTCATGGTGGGGCGGCAATACGAGCGAGGCGGCATCGCGAAGGATGGCGCCAAGATGGTCCACGCCGTGGCGAATTCCGTAGTGCCCAAATTTACGGTGATCATTGGCGGCTCCTTTGGTGCCGGCAATTACGGCATGTGCGGCCGGGCGTACGAGCCTCGCTTGCTGTGGATGTGGCCGAACGCGCGCATCTCGGTCATGGGTGGCGAGCAGGCGGCTGGCGTCTTGACGACCGTCAAGCGAGATCAGCTCACGCGCGAAGGCAAACCGTTCTCCCCCGCCGAGGAAGCGGCGATTCGCGATCCCATCCTGCAGAAGTACGAGGTCGAGGGATCGCCGTACTATTCAACCGCACGCCTGTGGGACGATGGCATTCTCGATCCGGCCGACACCCGAACGGTTCTCGCGCTCGGGCTCTCCGCGGCGTACAACGCGCCGGTGCCTCCTGCTAAATTTGGCGTGTTCCGGATGTGACGTGACGTTCAAGTTTCTCGAAACCAGGCGCGAGGGCCCGGTTCTTCACCTGACGCTCAACCGCCCCGACGTTCGCAATGCCTTCAACGACGAGGTGATTGCGGAGCTGACGGCTTGGGCCACGTCCGTGGCTCACGCTGCGGATGTCCGCGTAGTCGTGTTGAAGGGCGCCGGCAAGGTCTTCAGCGCCGGCGCCGATGCGAACTGGATGGCTCGCATGGTCGACTACTCGCGCGAAGACAACATCCGTGACGCGACGCGCATGGCGGAGATGTTTCTCGCCCTCGACCGCCTTCCGTGCGTGGTTGTCGGGCGTGTTCACGGGGCCGCCCTTGGCGGAGGCGCCGGGCTCGCCGCCATCTGTGACATTGTCGTGGCCGAGGAATCGGCGGTGTTTGGCTTCACCGAGACGAAGCTCGGCATCCTGCCCGCAGTCATTTCTCCGTTCGTCCTGCCCAAGATTGGTCCCTCGGCAGCGCGTGAGCTGTTTTTGACCGGCATGCGATTCTCGGCAGCGAGGGCGAAAGAGATCGGCTTGGTGCACGAAGTCGTCAGGAGTTCGGAACTAGACCCCACAGTCGACCGCTACCTGGGCGAGTGTCTCACCGCCTCCCCGTCCGGAATCGCAGCCGCCAAGCAGCTGATTCGGATCGTGTGTGGTCGATCCCCGGCCGACGCGACAGCAAGGACTGCCGAGGCCATTGCGGCCCAGCGTGTCTCGCCGGAGGGTCAAGACGGGCTGCGCGCGTTTCTCGGCAAGCGGCAACCTGGCTGGGTGCCCGACGCGTGATGCGCCGTCTGCTGATTGCCAATCGGGGCGAGATCGCCCTTCGCGTCATTCGCGCCTGTCGCGAAGCCGGTATCGAGAGCGTCGCGGTGTTCTCCGACGCCGACCGGCGCGCGCCTCACACACTCGCGAGCGATTACGCCGTCCGCATTGGCGGACCACTGGCGAGCGACAGTTACCTCAACGTCGAGGTCTTGATCGCAGCCGCCCGACAGACCGGCGCTGATGCCGTACATCCCGGCTACGGCTTTCTCTCGGAACGGGCGAGCTTCGCGCGGGCGTGCACTGACGCAGGACTTGTCTTCGTCGGCCCCCCACCGGCAGCGCTCGAGCGCATGGGGTCGAAGATTGGCGCGCGTCGCCTGATGCAGGAAGCCGGCGTCCCGGTTGTGCCCGGCGACACGCCGAAGGATCAGAGCGATGAGGCGCTCGTTGCCGCCGTGGCTCGAATCGGATTGCCGGCACTGATCAAGCCATCCGCCGGCGGCGGTGGTATCGGCATGAAGACCGTCCGATCGAGGGACGAGGTCCGGGACGCCGTGCAACGTGCACGTCGCGAGGCCCAGGCCGCGTTCGGTGATGGCACGCTCTATGTGGAACGGCTGATTGACCGGCCGCGACACGTCGAGATTCAGATCTTCGCCGACACTCGAGGCAACGTCGTTCACTTGTTCGAACGTGAGTGCTCGATTCAACGGCGCCACCAGAAAACGATCGAGGAAAGCCCCTGCCAAGCGTTGAGCCCAGCCGTTCGGGCGCAAATGGGCGACGCCGCCATAGCGGCTGCGCGTGCAGCCGGATATGTCAACGCTGGCACCGTGGAATTCTTACTGGAAGGCGTCGGCGACGCTGCCAGGTTCTTCTTTCTCGAAATGAACGCACGATTGCAGGTCGAGCATCCGGTGACGGAAGCGGTCGTGGGCGTCGATTTGGTCCGCGCCCAGCTGGCCGTCGCAAACGGTGAGCCGCTGCCTTGGCAGCAGACTTCCCTGTCGCAGCGCGGGCATGCACTCGAGTGCCGGATCTACGCCGAGGATCCGGCACAGGACTTCCTGCCCCAGGCGGGCCCGCTTGCGATGTATCGGGAACCGGAAGGCCCCGGCATTCGAGTCGACGCCGGAGTTGTGGAAGGCGGTGAGGTGTCGGTCTACTACGATCCGATGCTGGCAAAGCTGATCGTCGCGGCTGAAACCCGCACCGCGGCAATCGCCAGAGCAGTCGCTGCACTACGTAGATACGTGGTACTGGGAATCAGAACGAACATTCCATATCTCCTGGCCGTCCTTCAGCATCCGCGCTTCTTGTCAGGCGACTTGGATACGGGATTTCTGGCGAATGAGCGCGACGCGCTTCTGGCGACGCTCGTCCACACTGACGTGCCCGTCAGTGCGCTCGCGGCCGCGGCGTACCATTCGCAACAGCTCCACACCCGGCAGGTCAAACCCACGCGTACAACCGACGTGTCCAGCGATCCGTTCACCACGATCGGCGGCTGGGGGCTGTCGTGACCAGTATCGGTCTTCGCGCCGGCGACCGGCGAGCGACGGCTGATGTCGAGGGCGATCGTGTTCGGATCGGAGATACGACGCTCACGGTCGAATCGCTCGCCGACGGCTTCTACCGCGTGATCGGTGAGAACGGTCAACAGTCGGTCGCCGTCGCTGGTCCGCCCGAGCGACCATGGGTATTCGTCGACGGTGTCGTTGCGCAAGTGGAAATCGAAGCGGCCGGTCGCACACAGCCCCGTGGACGCGCTGGGAGTCATGACCTGTCGTCCCCGATGCCAGCTACTGTCCTACGAGTGGCGGTGGAACCGGGCGCCACCGTGTCCAAAGGCGAGACGCTGCTGGTGCTGGAAGCCATGAAAATGGAAGTGCCGGTTCGAGCGCCTGCCGATGGGATGGTCACGGCCGTGCACTGCAAGCCAGGAGACCTCGTCCAACCAGGAGTCGCGCTGCTGGATTTCGTATGAGCGCATCACTACCCACACGTGTGACGCTCGTCGAAGTCGGGCCTCGCGATGGGTTGCAAAACGAGCGTGCGATCGTGCCAACGGATCGCAAGATTGCATTCGTGGATCACCTGAGCGCCGCTGGTCACTCGGCCATCGAAGTCACCGCGTTCGTCTCCCCCAGGTGGGTTCCGCAGATGGGGGACGCTGCGGAGGTCTTTCGCGGCATCGCGCGCAAGCCGGGTGTGCGTTACAGCGCGCTGGTTCCCAATCGGGCGGGACTCGATCGAGCGATGGCGGCGGGCGTCACCGACATCGCTGTCTTCGCCGCAGCCTCCGAGACCTTCAGCCGTCGCAACATCAACCAGTCGATCGAGGAATCGTTTGTCACCTATCGTCAGGTCACCGACGCCGCCACTCAAGCGTCGCTCCGCACCCGCGCCTACTTGTCAACGAGCTTTGGTTGCCCGTTCGAAGGGTCGGTCGACCCGCATCGCGTCACACAACTGGCCGAACGGCTGCTGGCGCTCGGCGCCTACGAAGTCGCGGTCAGTGACACGATTGGCATCGCACATCCCGGGCAAGTACGGCAGGTCCTCGACGTGCTTCTTGCGCGCGTGCCGTTGGCGCACATCGCGCTTCACTTTCACGACACGCGTGGCACGGCGTTGGCCAACGTGCTCGTGGCCCTTGAGTACGGGGTGGCTACGTTCGACAGCTCGGCTGGTGGTCTCGGTGGTTGCCCTTATGCACCCGGCGCAGCCGGCAATCTGGCGACAGAAGACCTCGTTTACATGCTCGAGGGGTTGGGAATCGAATCGGGCGTGTCGGGCGATGGTGTGATGCGCGCGTCGCTCTCTCTCGAAGAGCTGTTGGGACATCAGCTGCCGTCGCGCTGGGTGCAGGCGCAACGCACGCTGAGTTAGGACGGCGCCGGACGCACAACGCGTCGAACGATTTTCTCGACCTCATCCCAATTGACCGGCTTGACGATGTGATAGTCGAAGCCGGCCTCGGCTGCCTTGGAGCGTATGTCGCGACCGGCCCAACCAGTCAACGCCACGAGCACGACGTCGCTTCCGTAAGGGCGGTCACGAAGACGTCGCGCGACCTCGTAACCATCCATGCGCGGCAAGCCCAGGTCCAGCAGCACACAGTTCGGTTTGAACTCGTCCGCAACCGAAATCGCCTGCACGCCGTCGATCGCGACACGCGTTTCGTGCCCCTTCGATTGCAGCAGCAAGCTCAAGGGTTCGCTCGAATCCGGATCATCATCGACGACGAGGATGCGCTGGACCGGGCCGGTCATCAGGGTGCCATCTTATCAGTAGCGAAGACACCCCGAACCCTCGGCCGACGGATTTACATTCGCATTGTGTGGCAAATGTTTTACTCATCCGTGAAATGTCGCTTTCTCAACAATGGCCCTCGCGTGCTCCTTTTTGGCCCGAAAACCCGCCGCGCGGCCTAAGGGCTTGCGTGGCACAGGGCTTGAAGAGCCAGATCCGAGTGGTGACGGTTAGCAACCGCCACCGTCAAGGAGGCAATTATCGTGAGACGGCACACTGGATGGATGGCAATGGGTGCGGCGTTCGTCTTCGCCGTGATGACCGCGGCGTGCGACAACACGGCTCGCGGAGCGCGCGAGGATGCGGCCGAGGCGAAACGCGACGCACAGGAAGCGACCGCTGACGCCAAGGACAAGGCGCGTGAGGAGTCCGCCGAAGCCAAGGCGGAAGGCCGTGAGGCCAAAGACGACGTCCGTCGGACAGCCGGTGACGCTGGCGCCGCCATCGATGCCGCTGCCGAGACGATCGATGTAAAGACGGCACTGATGTCTGATGCCTCAGTCGACGCAAGCGACATCAACGTGGATACTTTCCGCGAGACCAAGACCGTCGTTCTGAAGGGCTCGGTCCCTTCAGCCGAACAAAAGGCTGAAGCCGGAAAGATCGCTGCACGCGAAGCCGAGGGCTACAAGATCGACAACCGGTTGGTTGTGAAGCCACGTTCGTAGCCCCAGCGCCCTCCCCCGATCGAGCCCGTCGATGGCCAGTTATACTGGCCTCGATGGGTTCGACTCAAGGGTTCCACGGAACCTTGGAACTTTGGAACCGTGGAACTCTGGAACAGCGAGCGGCGGCTCGTCCCCGAGGCTCCGAGTTCACATTTGCTCGCCTGCGCTACGACTCCGGCGACTGGGACTACAACCCCAAAGTCGCTGCCAACGTTCTCAATTCCATCGTCGAGTACACCAACATCCGTATCTATCCCGAAGAAGTCGTCATCACTGCCGACTCCGAAGAGCTCAACGCCTTTCCGTTTCTGTTCATGACGGGGCACAAGCTGGTGCGTTTCAGCGGCAAGGAACGCGAACGCCTCCAGCAATACGTCGAGCTTGGCGGTTTTCTCTTTTCCGATGACTGCAATCACGACATCGCTGGGCTGTACGCGGTGTCGTTTGAACAGGAAATGCGGACGATTTTTCCGGGTCCCAAGACGCTCGACAAGCTCGCCCGCAGCCATGCCTTGTACAGCGCCTTCTTTGATTTTCCTGACGGTCCTCCTCAAACAGCTCACGAGCTGAACGGCTGGGGCGACGATCTCGTCCACGATTACCTTCGCGCCGTTGAACATCGCGGTCGTGTTGGCGTGCTGTATTCCAACAAGGATTACGGTTGCGAGTGGGACTACGACTGGCGCAACAAGCGTTTTCAGCGCGAAGATAACACCCGCTTCGCGGTCAATCTCGTGGTCTACGCTCTATAGTTCCTAGGTTCCAACGTTCCAAAGTTCCAGGTTCCAGGTTCCAGGGTTCAATGCGCAGGTTCCAGCATGGGTCTCCCGTTGAGTATTCGAACGCTACAACGCAGGAACCGGCAAACCTAGGTGAACTTTGGAACTTTGGAACGCTGGAACTTTGGAACCCTAAACGTGGTACGCGTTTTGGTTACTCCGCAGATGGAGAACTGAACTGTGCATCGAACCATTGGCGGGATCAACGCTTTCATTATCGGATGCGTCACGGCGCTGGCCATTGCCGCCGCCGCTGCCTGCGATCGAACCGCTCAAGGAGTCAAGCAGGATGCCGAACAAGCCGAAGCCGCGACGCGTGATGAGCGCGCCAAGGCTGGCGAAGCGGCTCGTGAACTCGGACGCGAGGCGAAAAGCGCCGCCGACAAGGTCGCGAACGTTGCTGCCGAAGCGGGTGAAGAGGTGGCGGAACGGGCCAGCGCCGCAAAGGTCACCGTCGACGTGAAAGCGGCACTCATGGCCGACCCTTCGGTTGACGCGACGAGACTGGATGTCTCAACCGACTATCGAACTCGTACCGTCACACTCAACGGCTACGTGTCGACAGCGACCGAACGCGATGCCGCCGAAGCGATCGCCAAGAGGCGGGCGGAGGGTTACAAAGTCGTGAACAACCTGGGGGTGCAGCCTCGATCGTAAGGTTCCAGGGTTCCATAGTTCCAGGGTTCCAGGGTTGCACGATCAGATCAGCTGAACTTGAAAACGTCTGGTTCGAACCTTGGAACTTCGGAACCTTGGAACCCTGGAACCTTGGAACCGTGGAACCTTAGCGCTAGCTATAGGCCGTCCCGACCATGATTCTGCGAATACGCAGCCAGGGGGACCCGTGCGACGGATGATTGATCTGCACGGGTTGCCCTTTCGCGTCGCCCGTCGTGCCAAACATCTCCCACGATTCCTTACCGGAGATCGCGTCGAGATTGGACCAGAAATCGGTGGTGATCGCGTTGTAGGTGACGTCGCTGACCATCCGGGTCTTCTTGCCGTTTTTCACTTCCCAGAACGCGTCGCCCCCAAACTGACCGTTGTAGCGCTGCTGGTCAATCGAGTAGCTGCCGCGGCCATCGATCAGGACGCCGTCCTTCGTATCCGCGATCATCTCTTCCGGGGTTGGTGATCCCGGCGGGCCCGCATCGACATGAACGTTCGGCATTCGGAGGAACGGGTAATTCCGCCACGACGTAGCGAACGTACACCCGCGTGATTCCTTCTCACCAATGTAGTGCGCGGTCTCGCGGTTGGTTTGCAGGCCGACGAGGACCCCTTCACGTACCAGCGGCCACTCCTGCGCCTTGACCCCATCATCGTCGTATCCGACGGTGCACATTCCACCGGCGATGGTGCGGTCGGCGGTCACGTTGAAGAGCTTCGAGCCGTACTTCAATGTCCCGAGATCGCTCAGCTTGACGAAGCTCGTGCCCGCGTAGTTGGCTTCGTAGCCGACGATGCGGTCCAGCTCGGTGGCGTGGGCGACGATCTCATGAATCGTCAACATCGCGTGCGACGGGCTGATGATCAGGTCTTTCAACCCCACACCCGCCGGCGGTGCGGTGCAATGCTCCGCGGCTTCGGCGCAGATACGCTCCACGTTTTCGAGCATCTTGCCGTCGCGCGCAATCTCGTAGCCGCCCGTCCGCGGGGGGACCGTGAAGGCCCGCTGCTTCACCTGATTACCCTTGCGAGCCGTTACGCTGAAGCTCGGGAACGTACGCCAGAGCTCCTGCTCGATGTAGGACCCTTCGGAGGTGGCTAGATACTTCCATTCGAAATCGACGGCAATCTGTGACTGCACGCGCATGATGTCGGGCTGTTTCAGGGCCACCTCGTTCAACGTGACCAGGAACTGGATCTTGTCGTCGAGCGACACCGAGTCCGGGTCGACTTTGACTGGCGCCGCCCAGTAGTCGACGTAGCTGGGTGTCGGCGCGAGCTTGACCTCGAAGCGCTTGCTCACGGCGCTCGCCTTGGCCACGTCGCTCGCCTGAAGCGTGATGCGCTTGACCTCGTCGTCGCTGACAAATGGGCTGCTGGCGAATCCCCAGACTCCGCTATGAATGACGCGGACGCCAAATCCCGCACTCTCCTCGCGCCCACCACCACCAAAGCCGCCGCCGCCGGAGACAATCTTGTCGCGCACACCGATGCTGTCGCTGACGTTGCGCGTGAAACGCACGTCCGCGTACGTGCAGCCAAGCTTCTTCGCTTCAGTGAGCGCGATGTCCGAAAGTCCCTTGAACCGAGACTCGAGGACTTTGGCCTTCGGTGATTGCGCGAGCAGGTTGCCGACCAGGTCACTCGCGTAGAGGGCGACGCCGGTCGCGCCAAGGGTCTTTACAAAGTCTCGTCTCTTCATGGCTTCTCAAAGACCGGTGCTGACTCACACTGCCGGTGAGATCGAGGTCATGGTGAAATCCTCGATTTTCATGGCCGGCACCAACGCGGTTCCGGGGTTGTCGTAGGCCTCGCCTGTATGCATCGGAACGGGGCGACCCAACATTGAAATATTGTTGAACCCAACGGCCGGCGATTCGTTCCAGCGGAAATTCTGCACCGGCGCCACGATCTCGCCGTTCTCGATCAAGAACAGCCCGTCGCGGGTCATGCCGGTGTTGAGGAGCGTCTGTTGATCGACCCCCCGGATGTACCAGAAGAAGCTGACCAGCAATCCTCGCTTGGTGGACTTGATCATCTCCTCCACCGTGGCGGTTCCGCCCTCGAGCACCAGGCTCATGCCGGTCTGAGTGCCGGTCGCGTCCTTCTTCTGCCGGCTCGCCCAGTAGCGGTCGTAGAACAGATTCTTGACCACGCCCTTTTCGACCCACATCATGCTCTTGGCCGCCAGGCCGTCCTGACCGATCGGCGTCTGGCGCAGAATGGGGTTGCCGATCTCGCTCCGCAGCGTGAAGTTGTCGCCAAACACCTTCTCGCCGACGCGGGTGCTGCCGCGTTCCTTGCCGCTCATGAAGCTGCGGCCTTCTTCGGCGGCACGCGCATTGAGCGAACCGAGCATCAGGGACAAAAAGCGGGCTGCGGGTCGAGGCTCGAGAATAACCGTGTAGTTCCCCGGCTCGATCGCCCGGGGCTTCCGCGACTTCAATCCTTTGTCGGCCGCGACTTCGGTCAGTTGAGCCGCGTTGATGTCGCGGACGTCCTTGACCCCGGTCGTCCCCGCCCACCCCGATCCGGTCTGGTCCGGTGTACGACACGTCAGGATGAAGCTGGCCTCGGCATATCGAAAGTAGCCAAACAGGCCTTCCGAGTTGGCGATGGCATCGGTCCAGTGGAGCTTTGGGATATACCCTGCACCCAGGACACCTTTCTTTTCACAGATATCGGTGCTGGCCTTGACCATCGCCGCACGCTCGGCCGGACCGAAGTGTTCCGTCGCGGGCAGGACCGCATTCACCTCGACATAGCCTTGCGGCGGCTTTACGGGAGGCATCAGCTCCGGGTTGTCGGGCTTTCGCTTGGCCAGCGATTGCACCTGTTCGATCGTACGTTTGAGCGACGCGTCGTCGAATTGGTGGGTCGTGGCGGAGGCACTCTTCTGACCGTAGAAGACCGTGATGCCGACCTCTTGATCCCTCTCGATCAAATTGGCCGTGATGCTCGAATTGGCAAACCGAGTGGCTGCTCGCTCGCCGCCCGAAAAGCGGACGTCGACCGCATCGGCCTTGCACATGTTGAGCACCTTGTCGGTGATCAGCTTGACTTCGTCGCGTGAGTAGCTCATTGCACTTCCCTGGAATCATGGCCGCCAATCGACCGGCCCACACTTAGGAGAACGCGGCGCCAACCATGATGCGGCGGATCAGGATCGGCGACGAGCCGTGCGATGGCCGATTCGACTGAACCGGCTGTCCCTTGGCGTCGCCTCCCATGCCGTGATGCTCCCACGCGCTGGGTGGACCAACGGCGTCAAGGTTGGCCCAGAAGTCGGTGGTGATCGCGTTATAGGTAAAGTCGGTCACCATGCGGGTCTTCTTGCCGTTACGAAGCTCCCAGAACGCGTCGCCGCCAAACTGACCGTTGTAGCGCTGCTGATCGATGCTGAAGCTGCCCTGCCCTTCCACCAGCACCCCGTCTTTGACGTCGGCGATCATCTGGTCCACGTTCGGGGCACCGTCGGGCCCAGGCTCCATCTGGATGTTGGGCATCCGAAGGAATGGGTAGTTACGCCAGTGATTGGCGAACGTGCACCCACGTGAGAACGTCTCGCCGATGTAGTGTGCGGTCTCCCGGTTCGTCTGCAAGCCCACCAGGAGGCCCTCGCGGACAATCGGCCACTTCTGCGCCTCCACGCCGTCGTCGTCATATCCAACCGTGGACGCGCCGCCCGGATGGGTACGATCGGCAGTGATGTTCAGCAGCTTGGAGCCGTATTTCAACTTCCCGAGATCTTTCAGCGTAATAAAGCTCGTCCCGGCGTAGTTCGCTTCGTACCCAACGATGCGATCGAGCTCGGTCGGGTGCGCAATGATCTCGTGAATGGTGAGTGCCGAATGCGATGGCATCAGAATCAGATCTTTCAGTCCGCTGCCGACCGGCTTCGCCATCGCGTGTTCGACGGCTTCCGCCGCTACGCGCTCGGCGTTTCCGGGCAGGTCACTGTCGACCACGAACTCCCACCCTTTGGTCTGGGTCCCTGGGTTATAGGTGCGGGTCTTGACCACGCCGTCCTTGCGAGCCGTCGCGCTCATGCTGCACGCGGTGTAGTAGAACACCTGCTCGATATATGAGCCTTCGGAGGTTGCCAGAAACTTCCACTCGTAATTGAAATTGGCGGCCGCATTGGCAAACGCGACGTCCGAGTGCTTTTGCATACGGACAGTCGTGTCGATGAGCAAGCCGATGCGATCTTCGAGCGGCACGTTCCAGGGATCGGTCTTAATCGGCGTCTGCCAAAACGTGTCGTAGGCCTTGACCGGAGCGAGTTTCACGTCGAACTTCTTGGACAGCGCACTGGCCTTCGCCACGTCGGTCGCGATTTCCACCACGCGCTTGATCTCGTCCGGCGACACGATCGGACTACTCGAAAAACCCCACACGCCACTATGAATCACGCGGACGCCGAAGCCGTAGGTGTCCTCATCTCCAAACTGACCAAATCCGATGTTGCCCTGGGTCGTCAGTTGACCATTCCGCACGGCAATCCCGTTCGATCGATTGAGCGTGAAACGAATATCCGCATACGTGCACCCCAGGCGCTTGGCCTCTCGTAGCGCATCGTCCGACCAGTTGCGGTATTTGGGGTCTTTGACCGGTGGAAGCGGCGTGGTGTTCTGCCGCGCGTACAGGATGGATGGCGTCAACCCGAGGCCGATGGCCCCGAGACCAACGGTTCGAGCGAATTCCCGCCGAGTCTGCATGAACGGGTACTTTACCTCAGGCCCCCTCGACGCCGAAGCCACCACTCGCCCCCGAGGCAGGCGGCCAGCGGGACAATCCACCACGGCGACCTCAGCGGGCGGCTCTCACGCATGCCTCGCTGCAATGGCAGTTGCTCGCGCACTCGATCGACAAGCGATTGCTCTCCGCCCTCGACCGCAACTATCCCGCCGTGTGCACGAATAGCCCTGCCGAACGCCCCCTTCGGGGCTGTGACGGGCGACACGTCGGTCGCCACCAACAGCGACGCTTTCGCTTCGAGATGCTCGGGTTGGATGATTGCAGCGTCAACGACGCACTTCGACGGCGAGGTGGCGCGGACACTGCCGGTGAACTCCCGAGGTTGCCCGCCGGGCCAGAGCCGAATCGTCGTGACCGACCCGTCCTCACAGGACTGCTGGGCACGAACCGTCATCCGCTCGGGCGCCGGATCCATGGTGCGCCACTCGAGCGTCAGCCGCGTTTGCTCGCCCGGACGCAATAGCACCCCGCTCCAGCGACAAACGTAAACTCGGACCTGCGGCCAGCGCCGCATCGGCAATCAGCGCTGACCAGTAGCGCGCAAAGTTTGCATCTCTAAACCGCCAGGCGTCGAGGACCCCCGAGACGATCACCCGTCCTCGGCCAATGGCACGCGAGACCACTACCGCGTGCTCACCGATGCGGTCGAGCACCCTGGTTCCGTCAGCCTGCGGATCGAACGTCAGCAGCTCGGTCGCCCTGAGCAACCCGGCCTTCTGAACCTCGGGCTCCCGTCGTTCGGCGATTATCGCTGGCATGAGCCGTACGACCGGCCCGGTTGGTCGACGGTCCGGAAGGAGCACCACCGTGCCACCACGCACGGACGCGAAACGTTCGATCAGACTGACATCCTCGCTGCTCAAGGCGTCGGGAGCCGAAATAATCGCCGCGCGCTTCCCGGTCAGTGCCTCGCGGCTCAAGGCTCGACCAGCTGGTCTTGCCACAA
Source organism: uncultured Acidobacteriota bacterium (assembly GCA_963802675.1). Classification (GTDB taxonomy): domain Bacteria; phylum Acidobacteriota; class Vicinamibacteria; order Vicinamibacterales; family UBA2999; genus JACCSI01. Next base: position 415,574 of record CAWDJL010000005.1, on the reverse strand, counting down.
TCACACGCGGACCGAAACGAGTGCGCGCGTCGATGTCAAACCGTGGATCGGCTTCGAGCGATCGCCGAACGAACGTGCCGAGCCAGGAGGGTTCCGGCTCATACATCAACACCGGCAACCGCTCCGTATCCACCTCGACGCCCACATCCGCATGATCGTGTGAAATCAGTTGCTCGCCAGCTCGCTCGCCGGCGACGACGCGCAGTTTGCGTGCTCCTGATGTCAGGGGCACCCAGTCAAGCGCGACCGGCGCGTTCGACGCCGTCGTCTCGCGCTCACCAACCAGCATGTCCTGATCGAAAGCCTGGATGACGACCGGCCGACCCGCATCGGCACCTCGAAGCCACACGTTGAGGCGGCCCGCGCCATTGGCATTCACGCGGTCTGGTCCGTCGATCCGTTCAATGGCGATCTGTACCTTCGGCGTCGCGCAAAATCTCCAGGCCGCCGACTACGGCCGCTCCTGCAGACAGGTTGAGCGGTGTCGACCCATCTGAAACAATCACGCACCCTCCACGAGCGGGGCACGCACTTCCACGAGTCTTTGCTGCGAACCTCCTGACTGACAGGCTGAAGTCGGCATCGAGCGCAGACCGCAGACGATCGGTCGCAGCCCACAGGCGGGAAGAAACCGCTGACGACGCGCCTGTTTTCGCATCGACCACGACAATCGCGAGCGGTTGCGGTAGGTTCGCGCTCCGGATCCAGGCCGGATCCGCAAGGCCCGCCACGGCAATGCCAATGCCAAGCCCCCGAAGTACAGTCGTCATCATGGGCGCAACCGCCGCACTTCGTCGGCAAACCGGCCACGCACCGGCTCGTCCAGAATCTCGAGTTGAGGAGCGGCTGCAAGCCGTTGGCGAACGATCTCGGTCAGCGCCCGATGCGCAACGCGAGCCGCCTGGACGCGGTCGTTGACGTCGGGGGCTGAGGCCATCGCGACCGACGCTCGCTGCAAGACCTCTGACGAAGGTTCCACGCCGAGCGCATCCGAGGCGAGTGATGCGCCCAGATTTTCCTGGTGGACAATCGCGTACTCCAGCGCCGCCATCACCGGCCGAGCCTTTGCAATCGTCGCGTCACTCGCGTTCGCTGCCTGAGGCCGCACAGCGGGGCTCACCGCTGACAAATCGCCGCTCAATCGGCGCGCGGGGTCGATTCTCGCCCGCTCAGGCAACGTGCGCAGCAAGTATCGACGACGGTCGAACGCACGCTGCAACGCCCGCAGCGCGGCGCGCTCGTAGGTCAGCGCCTGGGCGCTATCCGCGGCATTCAGTCGGGCCTCAGCTCGCGACATCTCGCGAATCGCCGTGAGCAATTCGACCTGCGCAGCGTTTTCGAAGCGACCCTCGACCAGCTCGTGCGCGTGTTCGGCCTCCTCAATCTCGTCAGCGACTTCTCCTCCGGTCATGAAGACGAACTCGGCCTTGACCATACGCTGCTCGACGGCCAGGAGTCGTGCCTGCTCTTGAAACGCCTCCGCCGCCATCGAATTGCGCACGGCGTGAAGCCGCTCGGTCTTGATGATTACCATCTGCTGGCTGAGCCCTTGACGATCGCGATCCTCGTCGACAGCGAAACCTGTCGACGCGACGCCAGCGAGTCTGCCGATCTCGATGAGGAACGTCTCCGACGTCGAAGGATCAGCGCCGGGCTTGAGGTCGCGCGCTACCGCGCGATAAACCAACGTGTCTCCATCGACGAGCTTCAACGTGTCGAGCGAGAGCTGCGCCTCACCGCGCCAGGCATCAGGCGTCTCGGCACGAACACGTACCGGGACTTCGCCTTCCTCGAATGAGAACGTCTCGCCCGATCCCGTAACTTTCGTGTATCGCAGGATGAGCGTGCCCAGTCGTAAGTCATCGCGTGCCTCAATTGCAATCGGTACCTTGGCGTTCGGCTCACCGAAAACGAGGTCCTTGGCTGGCTCGAGAATGCGAACCAGGGGCCGACGATCCGGTTCGACCCGCACCTGCAGCAATCGAGCGTCACCCCCTTGACCAACCGCGTCGCGACGCACAAGGAGGATCGTCGAGTCCCTCGCGACAAACTCATGGACCCAGCGATCGCCGGCAGCCGCGAACGGCACCGGCGGCCGACCGACCTCGACAACCTGTAACGATCCGCCGTCACGCCCGCTCTCCAGTCGAAGAGTCGTGCCTTCGAGAACCTCCAGCTCTGACGGATTCATGAGATCACGGGAGGGACGTTCTGTATAGGCTGGCGGCGTGATGACAACTCGCAGGTCGCGTCCAGATGGCGTGATCGCCGAAGACGCAACACCCGCATCCGCTCCTATCTGCGTGTTGGAAGGTCGACCTGACACACTGGTCAGAACGACGATGGCGATTCCGGCAGCGACGGCCGCAGTCATCACGGCTGGCTGGAACACTTGAACTCTGTCCGGTGTCACTTCGTCAAGGCGGCGGGCGGCTTGATGAAAGAGCACATGGCACAGGTTCGGGACTCGGTCACGAGGTGCTCGGATCACCTCTTCGGCGGTGATCACCAGATTATCAAGGCCAGTGACGCGAGACTCGATCGTGCTCGCCACCCGAACCGCGGTCCAGGATCTCCACCACACGTATTGCGAGGCTGCCGAACGTGATGGCCCCCACAAGAACAGAAACCAATTTCGCTGTACTCGGCTGGAGGCTCGCGACACTCAGCGCAGCGCCGGTCGCCGCGGTTGCGATCGCGCCGGCGACGAACGCCCAAACGGCCGACGTCAGGCGCAGACGACGCTGATGGTGAGCCAGAGCCGACAGGAAGCGATCGCGATCAGGCAACACGCGCCTCCTGATCGTCGATCGATGCCCGCGCATCGGCTGTGGTGGTCGGCGAGCGCCGAATCCGCTGCTCGAGTATCAAAAGAACGATGGCGGCGGCCCAGAAATACCGGCGGTCTCCTTCATCGCGCGGTTCGGAATCACGCGTCACAGCACCAGCCGGCCGGGACCATGCCGCCAGTTGAGTGGCCGGAATGCGACTCGGCTCGATGTCGTTCAGGTCGTCTGCGAGGGACGCCTGGACAATGCGTGACAGCGCAGCGGCCACGTCGCGATCCGATGCCGAAAGGCTGGTCCGCACGACGAAGTGGCCGTCGCGCAGTCCCCCATCGAGATCCGGAAGTTGTTCGAGAGCGCGTCGCATCCACAGGTCGGGTGCCGGCTGCACAAGCGGTCGCGCGTCCAGTGCTCCGGCAAACTCAATGACGATCTGCCGATCGCGATCGCGCGGGAGGACCACGCCCTCGGCCAGCACGGCCCGAAGGGCAGCCTCGGCACGTTGCTGATCTCGAGGTGCAGCTATGACCTCGATACTGGACTTGTTCGCCGCCACGACGCGCCGTTCAACCGTAGTGGTCTGGTCCGTCAGCATGAGCCGAAGGTCCTGTGACGAAGCAGTGCCACTACCGGCGTCGCCAATCGCTCGTAGACGTAGGTCGCGAATCGGCTCAGACGATGCGAGCGGCAACAGTCGAATGCCGGTGGCCGAGGTCAGCTGGTCAAGATCGCCGGCGGTCAACGTCCCGCTACGAAGATCGCCAATGACCACGACTTCCCGCGACGAAGGCGGCTGCCGCTCGAGCCAGTCGGCGGCGTCGCGTAACCCCTCGCCGAGCGTCTCGTTCGGCTCGAAGACCTCGCTCACGAAAGCCCCCACTCGCGCGTCCTGAACGAGCGCCGTCACCTCGGCGTCGGCGCTCGGCGCGCCAGGCGGCACCGGCGCAATCACAACCGCGCGAGCCGTGCGCGCGCTCCAGGATCGCCATCGGGCGTTCGACACGAACACCGGCGCCGCGAGCGCTGCAACCGCGGATGCCAGGATCAGCAGGCGAATTACGAGCAGCGGCCAGTCTGAGACTCGACGCCGCTTCAGCGCGGCCAGCCGGGTGGTCCGCAGGAACCTGAGCGACGGAAACAAGAGTCGGCGGCTTCGCTCGCGGGCGAGCAGATGAATCAGGATGGGAACTGCCAGCGCCGTCAGGCCCCACCATGCCGCCGGGGTCAGCCAGGATACCGACATCACTCCGCACCTCGGCGACCAACGAGAAACCGCCTGAGCACCGGCTCGATCGGCTCGCCCGTCTGTAGCCGCACATAGTCCATGCCCTCGCGCTCGATGCTCCGCTTCGTGCGGTCGAGAAACGCTGTGAACGCGGCACGATAGTCGGAGGCCGCGCCGTCAGGACTCGTGACGAGCGACTCGTTCGTCTCGAGATCAACGAACTCAACCGCAGATCCCCGTGGCAAGTCGATCTCCTCGCGCGCGACCACATGAAAGTTGACGACATCGTGCCCCACTCGCGCGAGCCGACGGACCTCTGACAACGTGGCTTCTTCGTCGTAGAAATCGCTGATGAGGATGACCAACCCGCGGCGGCGCAAGAGCGTGGCCGCTCGTCGCAGCGCGGTCGCGACCGGTTCTCGGCCTCGGCACTCGAGCCGGGCTAGTGCGGCCAGTTGCACATGCAGATGATGACGGCCGCTGCGTGGTGCGACGTAAACACTATCTCTCGCCTCTTGGCTGCTGACGGCTAGCACGCCCGCGGCGTCACCTTGATCGATCACCAAGGCCGTCAATACGGCCGCCACCGCCCGCCCAACGTCGAACTTGGAGCCTGGACCGTCCGGAAAGGCCATCGAGCGGCTCACATCGAGGACGACGAGCGCTCCGAGGTTGGTCGTCTCTCGAAACTGGCGCGAGTACAGACGATCGGTCCGCCCGTACGCCTTCCAATCGATGTACTTGAGGTCGTCACCGGGCCGATAGTGACGGTACTGGCTGAACTCGGCGTTGAATCCATGAAAGGGGCTGCGATGCAGCCCTTGCCGCAAACCCTCGACGGTCGTTCGTGCCCGCAACTCGAGGTCGCGCAATGCCGACAGTTCGGACGGTGCGACGATGTGGGGACGGGACATATCGGTGGCCAGTTGGCCAGTTGCCAGTGATCAGTTCAAAGGCGTGTTGCTTTGAACTGGCAACTGATCACTGGAAACTGATTCGGCGTTTCCATGATTCCACAACGCGCTATGGACGCACGGCCTCCAGCAAGCGCGTGACAATCGACTCGGCGTCCACGCCCTCGGCCTCGGCCTCGAAGTTGACGAGCAGGCGATGCCGCATGACCGGCGCCGCGACCGCGCGAATGTCGTCGAGCGATACCGCCGCGCGTTGATGCAAAACCGCGCGCGCCTTGCCCGCGAGCAGGAGCGCCTGACCAGCGCGGGGCCCCGCGCCCCAACGGACCCACTGCCGCACGAAGTCCGGGGCCGCCGCCTCACTCGGCAGCGGCCGGCTGGCCCGCACCAACCGGGTTGCGTACTCGATCACGTTCGCGGCTGCCGGCACCTCGCGCACCAGCAAGCGGGCGCGTTCGATGTCGTCCCCGGTCGCCACCGCCGAAACGCGCGGCTCCTCCGCCGTCGTCGTCTGGGCCAGAATGGTACGTTCCTCATCGGCCGAGGGGTAGTCGATGACGATGTTCAGCATGAAACGATCGAGTTGTGCCTCCGGCAAGGGGTAGGTCCCCTCCTGCTCGATCGGGTTCTGCGTCGCCAGCACGAACAGCGGACGCTCCAGCATGTGCCGCACGCCTCCGACCGTCACCTGATACTCCTGCATCGCTTCGAGCAATGCCGCCTGCGTCTTGGGGGGCGTCCGATTGATCTCGTCAGCCAGGATGATGTTCGCGAACACCGGGCCGGGAATGAACCGAATGGCCCGGGATCCGGTGGTGCGGTCTTCTTCGATGACCTCGGTCCCGATGATGTCGGCCGGCATCAGGTCTGGCGTGAATTGAATGCGGCTGAACTTGAGGTGTACGGCCTGAGCGAGCGTCTTGATGATCAAGGTCTTGGCAAGGCCCGGCACGCCGCGCAGCAAACAGTGGCCGCCGGCCAGGAACGCGGTAAGGATTTCGGTAGTGACTCGCTGCTGGCCGATGATGACGCGCCCCAGCTCCCGCTGGAGGCTGCCGACCAAGTCAGCCGCTTCGGCGAGGCTCATCGGCTCGAGCCTGGCGCCTGGCGGCGCGTCGACGGAATCGTGCATCGCTATCGCTGCCATTCTAGCCTAGCCGATCGGCTGATCCGTGAGGCGTCCGCGCCATCTACAGTGAGGCTATGAGTCAGGTGTTCTCTCAGCTCTCGGATGACGTGGCGGTCGCCGTCGATCGCGCCGCCGCTTCAATCGTTCAAGTCTTCGGCCATCACCGACCGGCAGCCGGCGTCATCGTCGCGCCCGAACTGATTGCGGCGCCGACTGGCGCTGTTCCAGGCGACACGGCGAGCGTGCGGCTGCCGGATGGCAGCGTCGTCGAAGGCGCCGTGCTCGGCCACTCGTCGTCGAGCGGCATCGCTGCCGTTCGTGTGACCGGGATGGCCGCCCCTCCGCTGGTCGCCGCTGACGAACCCCGGGTTGGTCACCTTGCCGTCGCCATCGGCCGCACGTGGAGCGGCGGTGTGACTGCATTTCTGACCAATGTTGCAGTCGTGGGAGGTCCGCTTCGCACGGGTACAGCCTCCCAACTCGATCGCGTGATACGCGTGGCGTTGAGCCCGCACGGAGCGATCACCGGCGGTGCTCTCATCGATGGCGAAGGCCGAGCGCTTGGCATGATTACCGGTTTCTCGATCCGAGGGACGACGGTCGTCGTCCCGGCATCGATTGCCTGGCCCGCAGCACAGCAGCTCGTCGCAATTGGCGGGACACGGCAGGGATTCGTCGGGATCAGCTCAGCGACCGTTGCGCTGCCCGAGCGACAGCGCGCGGGGCGTTCGCAGGAATATGGGCTACTGATCAACGGGATCGTTCACGAGAGTCCGGCGGAAGCCGCCGGGCTGCTGGTTGGCGACATCATCGTCGGATTCGACGGTCAGCCAGTGCAGGAGCCAGAGGCACTGGTCACGTTGCTGCGGGGCGACCGCGTGGGTAAAGCAGTGCCGCTGACGGTTCTCCGTGGCGCGGAAAGCAAAGACCTCACGGTCACGATTGGAGAGCGCCCGAAGGGCGAGCGCCGAAGCGGACGACGGCGGCGCTAACAGCGCGTGGTGGAAGGTCACGACGGCCTGCTAGGCTGATCACGTGAGTGATCCACTGCGAGTGCTCATCGTGGGCGTAACAACCGAGGATGCGGCGTCGCTGCGAGCAAGAATCGAGGCGGAGCGCTCCGCCCAGGTTGCTGGCATTGCGGCGGTCGCGGACATCGAGCGTGGCGTGGTTCGTGTGGGTCCGGATATCGACGCCGTCGTCATGACGCCGAGGGCGTGGACGCATGGCGGACATAGTGGACCAGAGGTCGTCTCGACCGAGCCGCTTGCGTCCTTCGTAGAATCGCTGACCACACGGGAGCGGGAGGTGCTCGCACTGGTCGCCGACGGGCTGACTAACCGCGAGATCGCACGGGCGCTCGAGATCAGCGAGCACACCGTGAAGTTTCATCTCGCTGCAATCTTCGGAAAGCTGGGCGTCTCGTCCCGCACCGAGGCGGTCCGTCGAGGATTGCAACTCGGTCTGGTGGAAATCTGATGACGATCTCGACACTTCGTTCCGACGAATTGATGGACGCATATTCTCGAGCCGTGACGGGCGCGGTAGCCCGGGTTGCGCCGGCCGTGGTGAATGTCGAGGCTCGCGCCGGCGCGGGCTCAGGGTTCGTTTTCACGCCCGACGGCCTGATTCTCACGAACAGCCACGTGATAGCGGGTGTCGGAGCGCCCTGGGTCACGCTGCTCGACGGGCGGCGCTTCAGGGCGGATGTAGTGGGCGACGACCCCGACACTGATCTCGCCGTGCTGCGGATCTCGGCTGGCGATCTGCAGCCAGCCTCGCTCGGTGACTCGGCGACGCTCGTGCCGGGACAGTTGGTGGTCGCCATCGGGAATCCGTTCGGCTTTCAACACACGGTGACCGCCGGCGTCGTCAGCGCGCTGGGACGGGGACTTCGATCCCGCACGGGGCGATTGATGGAGAACCTCATTCAAACCGATGCGGCACTCAACCCGGGCAACTCCGGCGGCCCACTGGTCACCAGCGACGCGATTGTCGTGGGTGTCAATACGGCCGTCATCCTCGGTGGCCAGGGCATCGCCTTCGCGGTTCCGGCAAACACTGCTCGTGATGTGATCTCAGCGCTGATTCGGGACGGACGGGTTCGGCGCGCGGTGCTTGGTATTTCGGCCCAAACGACCCCGATCGCTCGTCGAGTGGTGCACGATCATGCCCTTCCAAGCGATCGTGGCGTGCTCGTCTCCGAAGTGCAAGCGGGGTCACCTGCCGACACCGCCGGTCTGCGGCCCGGCGACGTAGTGATCGACTTTGGAGGGACGCCAGTGGCATCAATCGACGCGCTCCACCGGGAGCTGACAGGCGATCGGGTTGGCCAGCCTATTCCGCTCCGGATCTTGAGGCAGAGTGCCCCTCGGCGCATCGTTGTGGTGCCCGCCGAGCCAGCTGGCGCTCGCTAGTGCGTGTATCAGTTGATTCGCTTCGCGCCTGCGATCTTCCGGCTAAAGCCGGAAGCCACGCGATACTGTTATGACTCGTGGCTTCCGCCTTCAGGCGGAAGTCCGAAGCGAGCTCGGCCAGTAGCCATTAGCTGTTACAGGCCACTAGTCGCTAGTTGATCGTCAGGGCCACCACTGGATCCGTACGAGCCGCCTTACGCGCCGGCAGCAGACACGCCATGAGCGCAACGGCGAGCAGGAGACCGGCCACGGCCGCGATGACCACGGGATTCATGGCGCCGATCTCGTAAAGCTGCGACTGAAGCGTTTGTCGCAGCAGATAGGCGCCCAGCATTCCCAGTCCAGCGCCAATCGCCACGATGGCCGCGCCCTCTCGGAGGACCATCCCAAAGATGCTGGACGTCGCTGCGCCCAACGCCATTCGTATTCCGATCTCGCGCGTGCGTTGTCCAACCTGGTAGGCGAGCACGCCGTAGAGTCCGATCGCCGCAAGCAACAACGCTACAGCCGCAAACCCCAGCGCGAGAATCATCGGTGTCCGGCGATCCACGAGCGAGAGGCTGACCCGCTCGTCCATCGTTCGAACGCCGTAAAACGGCAGCTCGGGGTCGATGGAAGCGAGCTCTCGCCGAACCAGGTTGGTGGCTGCGGTCGGCTCCTGTGCCGTGCGCACGGCAAGCGCCACCGTGCGGAAAGCGAACGCCTCGGCGCCATTGAACGATTGCTCCAGCGGCAAGTAATAGGCGCCCACCGTTCTAAACCCAGCGCCATCGACAAGACCATCGAGGCGGACGTTCTCGACCACCCCAACGACCGTCATCCACTGATCTCGTGGCGGCGGTCCCAGGGCCTTCTGAATGTCCGGGAAGTACATGAAGCGGCCGATGGGATCCTGCCCCGGCCAGAATTTGTTGGCGAGCTGCTCGTCGACGATGATCACGCGAAGACTCGTCGACGTATCGCGTGCGTCGAAGAATCGTCCTTTGAGGAGCGAGGTCCGCATGGCCTCCAAGTACCCCGGACTGACACGCACCTGGCTCGGCGAGATGAGCGACTCTCCGCGAGCCATCTGATAGCCGTCCGCCAGAATGACCGAATCGCTGTGATCGCCTGACATCGGCAAGGTCGTCGTCAGGCCGACGGCGCTCAACCCTTGAACCGATTGGAGCCGCTCGAGAATTCGAGCAATGACGTTGCGAACCGCTGCTGCATCCTTGTAACGCGCCACCGGCAGAGAGAGCCTGCCGGTTAACACACGGTTGGGATCGAAGCCCGGATGGACCGCGAGCACTCGCTGGAAGCTGGCGAGCAGCAACCCGGCACCGACCAGCAAGATCAACGCGAAGGCAACCTGGCTGGTCACCAAAGCGCGCCGCATCAGGCGCGTCCGTCGTGACGCCGTTCCCGATCGTCCTTCTTCGCGAACCACCTGGCCGAGATTCGCGCGCCGTAGGCCCATGATCGGAAAGAGCCCTACGAGGATCCCCACGACGAAGATCAATGCGACCGTGACGGCCAACGAGCGTTGATCCAGCGCAATCTCGAACCCGCGCGGCAGCTGATCGAGGCCCATGAACTCGGCCGCCGACAACGCCCACCAGCCGAGCAGAATGCCAACCAGGCCCCCGACCGCCGCTGCGAGTATCGTTTCGGTCAGGAGCTGTCGCGACAGGCGTTGGATGCTCGCCCCCAGCGCGTGACGGGTGGCCAATTCGCGCACTCGCCCGCTGGCGCGCACTGAAACCAGGTTGGCGATGTTGACGCACCCGATCAGCAGGACGCAGAGCACGCCGCCCCACAAGAGGTAGAGGGTGCGGCTGGTACCTTCGACCATGTCTTGCTGGAACGAGCTGACTCTCGTATGGAACCCGGCGTTTACCAGGGCTTCCTTCAGCGCAGGAAACCGCTCGAGATTGGTCGCATTGATCGCATCGATCTGGGCCTGCGCTTGCTCGACTGTGTGGCCAGCCTTCAGTCGTCCCATTTGCTGCCAGTTGTTGCTGTGGCGGCGCTCATCGGACCGATCCTCCGGCGTAAACGCCACTGGCATCCACAACTGGACGTCGGGATCAATAAAGCGGAACGCGGCAGGCATGACGCCAACGACGCTGTACAGGACGCCGTTCATCCGAAGGTCGCGACCGAGGGCGTCGTCTCTGCCGCCGAAGAGCCGCTGCCACAAGCCATAGCTCAACACGACCTTCTTGTCGTGCCCGACCTCCGCCTCTTTCTCCGTGAAAAGCTGACCGCGATGCGGTTGCGACCGCAAGAGGGGGAAAAACGACGGCGTCACCTGCATGACCGACACATCGTTCGATCTCGCCCGTGCCCTGACCGCCAATCGTCATGCCAGTCGTGCGGTACATCGCAATCTCTTCAAAAGCGGGGGCTTTGCGCGAGACGATCGTAATAGTCGGGAACTCCATTCGAAGCCCGAAGCGCCCCCGCATGGGGATAGGAGTTGAAGATGGTCGCCATCTGCTCGGCTTGCGGGAATGGCAATGGCTTGAGCAGCACCGAGTGCACCACGGCAAAGATGGCAGTGTTTGCCGCCACGCACAGCGCAAGCGTGGCGACCGTCGTGAGCGTAAACCCTCGGTCCTTCCACAGGAGCCTGAGCGCGAAACGCAGATCCTGGAGCAGACGTTCCATTCAGACTTCGACGGAGGTCGGTGACTGACTGTTCCGACGTAAGGTGCCTCAGCAACGTGCCTAAGTGCCGAGGGTGCCCTCGGTACCTAAGTGCCAGTGCCAGGGTGCTTGAGGTGCTAGGGTGCCTGAGTGCTCTCGCACCTTAGGCACCTAGGCACCATGTGCACCTAGGCACCCGCACTCAGGCACCGAGGCACAACAGGCACCCTAGGCACTTTGCTACGGAGTAGCTACCGCTTTAATCAGCGCCGCGATCGCCTCGTCGCGAGTGCCGCGGCCGTCGAGATACGGCTTCCAAATCGCCTCCAGGGCCGGTTTCAGGCTCCCCATGCCACGAGACCAGACCCCTTCGGCTTCGGCGTACGGCACATGACTCGGGTCCACGCTGCGGACGGCTTCGCCCGCGGTGAAAAAGATCATGGCGTGTGAGAGCGAATCTGGCACCGTCGAACGCTGTCGGCGAGCTTCCGCCGACAACGCGGTGAAGATCGCGTCGTCCCATTGGTGCATCGCTTCGTGGAAGATTCCCTCGAGTCCCTTGAGTCCTTCAGCTGCTGCCGGATCCAGACTCGAGACAACGAGAACCCCTGCGCTCGTCGAAAACGCACCGGCCCAGTTCGCATAGGCGGCCACGTTGACGCGAAAACCGTCGGCGGGCCACCGTTCACGATACGCACGGGTGATGAACGCGTGGATCGCGTTCCCGTGCTTCGTCAGGTCGGCGCCAAGCCGCGTGATCAGGGCCTGATTCGCGCGTTCGTGGCCCGGCCACCAGGCTTTTCGATAGAGTGGCGCCGCGCGACGCAACGTGTCGATGACCTGCGGATCGAATCCAACGCTGTCAAGCATGGCTCGATCGCCGGCGGCCACGAGCGTACGCCCGAGTGTCACCATGTCACCATCGAACAGAACGTCTCGCGTGCTCGGGCCCTTGGCGTAGAGCGCGACGGCGTTCTGCCAGGCGCGTTGCTCCCCCTGGTCGAGCGCCTTCAATCCTTCGGCCTGGTCAGCGGGCGCGCCGGCGACGGCCCGTCGACGGCTGTCTGGAATGTCCGCCTGGGCCCGGCCGAGGACATATAAATAGTGATGAAGGTTCAGCCAGAACGGGTCGTCCAACACGAAGAGCTTTGCTGGCGCTCGAGGAGATTCCTGGTCGAACGACTCGACGCGAGGGGTCCCAAGCGCGACAATGATGACAGCGACGGCCACGAGTGTTCTGCGCATCATGTGGCCCTCAATCTACCTCGCCGCTCAGACGTGGCAAAGACCGGCGTCCCCTTTCCAGGCCGCTTCCCTCGCGATGGCCGGCCCGCTAGCGTCAATTCCGCGCATATTGATGACGTCCCAACTGGTCCAGCCTTTGCTCTCCTTAGCCGAACCCTTCACGGGTGTCCTGGCAAGCGGATCGGAGAAGCTCTCTATGGATGTCAGGCATCTTGGTCGTTTGCAAGTCGCCTCCATCGCACTGGTCCTAGCCGTGGTGGCAGGACGGGGTGTCGCGTTCGCTGAGCAGACTCCGGTCGGGCAGCAAGAGCCCGACCGCCGACCAGATTTTCTCTTCGGACGACCCACCGGATCGTTCGGACTGCACGGAAGCTGGGTCTTCGCCCGTGGCGGGAGCGACCTCTTTGATTTCGTCACTCGTCAACTCACGCTCGACAAAGAGGATTTCAACGCCCCGGGCATCGGCGTCGATACGGCTATCAATCTCATGCCGCGGCTGGCGGCACAATTCGGCTTCGAGTGGAGCCGCAACACCGTCACGTCAGAGTACCGCGACTTTACCGACAACAACTCGCTTCCGATCAATCAGGACACCTCGCTGAAACTGGTTCATCTGACAGCGGGGGTCCGTTACGCGCTGGCTTCCCCTGGCTACGAAGTCAGCCGGTTTGCCTGGGTCCCTCGGCGCGTGGTGCCGTTTGCCGGCGCGGGCGGTGGTGCGGTGTACTACGACTTCACTCAGCGTGGCGATTTCGTCGACTTCATCGACTTGTCGGTTTTTCCTGACACCTTTCGGTCGACGGGCTGGGCGCCGAGCGCGCACGTCTTCGGAGGCGCGGATGTCAAACTCTATCGTGCGATCTTCGCTACGATGGAGGGGCGGTTCACCTACGCTCGCGGTAAACTCGGCAGTGACTTCGTGGACTTCGATCCCATCGATCTGTCTGGCTTTCGCATCTCGGCGGGTATCAACGTGTTGTATTGACCGAACGGAGCAACCCTCATGAGACCTTCTGTCTTTGCGCGCGCCGGCTACGCCGTCGTCATCGTGACTTTCGCAGCGGCGATCGCGTCTGCCCAGACTGCGCCTCCGCGACCCATGACAGTAGATCCGCGATGGGCCCCGTGGCTGGGCTGTTGGCAGATCATCGATGAATCGGTACACGACGCACCAACGCTCGCCGATGCGTTAGTGTCGCTCGGCCGCTCACGCGCCATCCCCGGGGCGTTGGTCTGCGTCACGCCGGCGACTGGCGGCGTGACGATGACGACGCTCGTGAACGACGAACCGGTCCTGACGGAAACGGTCGTTGCTGATGGTACGCAGCGGCCGCTCACGGAATCGGACTGCCGCGGCTGGCAGCGTGGGGTGTGGTCAGGCCTGGGCGCTCGACTCTTCGCCGACGCTGAAATCTCATGCGGCGATCAGGCGCCACGGAAGGTCTCTGGGCTGTCGATGATGATGCTCGGGCCACTGTGGATCGACGTACAGATGATCGAAAGCGAAGGCACGAACAACCTTCGGGTGCGGCGCTATCACCGCGCTGCCAATCAGAAGCATGCTGGCCTGCTGCCACCTGTGCCGCGAACTCCCGCCGTGCCGCTCTCGTCGAGGCTCTCGATCGAAGACGTCAAGGAGGCCGTGACCAAGGTCGCTCCCGAGGCGCTGCAGGCCGCGATCTTCGAGTTGAAGAAGGGGTTCGATTTGACTGGCGAGCGTCTGATCGAGTTGGATCGGGCGGGCGTTCCCGACCAAATCATCGACTTGATGGTGGCCCAGTCCTTCCCGTCGAAGTTCGTGGTGGAACGCAACACGAGCGGCGGCGGTTCGTGGGGCGTGAGCGGCTTCGATTCGATGTGGCCGTACTACAGCGATCCGTTCTTCTATACGTCCTACTTCGCCCCCTTCGGCTATCGCTACTGGGGATCCTACGACCCCTACTATTTCCAGGGTCCTGGTTTCGTCATCGTCAATCCGCAGCCGGTGCAACCAGATTCCAACGGTCGGGTCGTCGATGGCCGCGGCTACACACGCGTGCGCCCGAATGTGCCGACGCCAACATCTGGGTCAGGCTCGACGGGCGCATCCGAGGGAAGCGGTGGTTCGAGTGGGTCCAGCGGGTCCGGCGGAAGCGTATCGGGCTCTGGCTACTCGAGCGGCGGGAGCGGAGGCGGAGGTGGCGGCGGTGCCCGCACGGCCGTTTCCCGGCCGCCCGGATAGTCTCCAGTGGCCAGTCGCCAGTGGCCGGTTTGCCAGTTGTCAGTTCAAAGGACAGACCGGCCGTCTTTGAACTCGTAACTGGCAAATGGAAACTGACGGGCCTGTTCTCACCCGCCTTCTACGGCTTGCGATTGAAGATTAGTACGTGCTGACGCGGGAGGTTCGAGTCCACCTTTGCCAGCACGAACCCCTCGTGTTCGACCTCCAGTTTTGCCTGGGCGACTGTCATCTTGTGTGACGGCAAGATGGGAATCGTCGGGTCCTCACCTTTGTACTCGATGAGCACGAGGCGCCCGGTCGGCTTCAGCGCCTCGCGGAGGTGTCGCAGCACCGTCATCGGGTCTCCCAACTCGTGGTAGACGTCCACCATCAAGACCATGTCCACGGACGCGCCCACCAGACGCGGATTGGCCGGCTCGCTCAGGATGAGCGTCACGTTCTGCAGCCCCTGACGCTGCAAGCGGCGAGCCGCAAGGTCGAGCATGCCTTGTTGAATGTCGGTCGCGAATACGCGCCCCGACGGTCCCACGAGTCGCGCCAGGCGCTCGGTAAAGTAGCCCGACCCGGCCCCGACGTCTGCGACTGTTGATCCCTCAACGACCCCGATGATCTGCAGGGCCCGCGAGGGCGCTTCTTCGGTTTCTCGCTCCTCGCGATCGAGCCATGGGGCACCCGCCACGCCCATGGGCCGTGCGTATTCGCGGCCACTGAGCGGATGAACACCAGCTGGCTGCGCCGTTCCAGGGAGCGTCGCAGCCGTGACGACGAAGATCAGTGCGGCGACGCGTGGCCTTTGCCGTGGGTCGTTCATCTGCTTGACTGGATTTTATCGCCTGTTCCCGTCGCCTATGATGATCATGGCGTGAGACGCTTCAGAATGTCAGCCCTGATTGCATCGGCACTGGTCGCTCTGCTCGTCATCGTGCCCTGGGGTGACTTTCACGGCCACACTCACTGGGATGAAGTGGGCTGGATTCCTTTCGTTTCATGGCCAGTCCGCAACCGAGACATCGTGGTCAACCTCCTGCTGTGTGCACCGCTCGGGATTGCGAGCGCGCTTTACTTTCGATCTCGCGTGCTCGCCGCCGCAGTGATCGCGTTCGTCGTGTCGCTCTTCGGCGAGTCGCTCCAGGTTTTTAGCCACTCGCGCTTCCCGTCAGCAACCGACCTTCTCTGCAATGTCGCTGGCGCAATCGCGGCAGCTCTGGTTGTGCGCTGGCGGCTGCAACAGGGCAAACCATAACCGCACGTGGGCGCGGCGGTCGGCTCGACTGTCGCTTCGCGACCGAAACCAACGTTGCTTGATTCTGGCCTTCGTCCGCAGGTGTGACGCAGCTTGGGCGAGCGCCCGGCGCAACCCCATCTCAAACGAGGTGGCCGACGACCGGCGTCTCCGTCGGAGTCGAGTCCCTTCGCCGATCGGTTTGTTCCGCAGCCCGAATTGCGCGGTCAAGCCGCGTGGCCAGACTGCGCACGAACGGCTGCATGAACATGCTGTCGTGCGCACCCTGGACCGTCTCTATCGTCAGCGGACCCTCGGCGATTTCGCTCCATCCCATGTCGGCCGAAGGCTGCGAGCGTCCAAGGCTTCGTGTCCGCGCGCGGAACACGTGAATCGCACCGTCATAGCCGGTGAAACGGTACGCGTGCATCGCCTTCAGGAAGTCTTCGAGCCGACGGACCTCGTAGTCCGGATAGCGCCACATCCCGAGCACGTCGCGCACGTCGGGCGGTGGGCCCACCCGCCCCATGAGGGCTCTCCCGCGGGCTCGCAGCAACCGAGCCTTGCTCTTCGCCCTGCCAAGGTTGTTCGAGACGCTCGTATGCATGAAGTCGTCGGCGAACCAGAGCGCGGCGTTGCGAACGTAGGCGAGAAGGCCACAGCGTTGCTCTTTCAACCAGTAATCGAACACGACCAGCATTTGCACCGGCTTGCCTCGCAGCCGCAACTGCCGCGCGACCTCGAACGCCGTCACCGCTCCTGAACAATAGCCGCCGAGGATGTACGGACCACCGGGGTACGCTGATTCGATGTCAGCGGCGAAACCCGTCGCCATTTCGCTGATCGAAAGCGTGCGCCCAGCACCCTTCGCGCCGGTCGGCAAGATGCCAAACACTGGCTGTTTGGCGTCGAGCTCCTTGACCAGTTCGAGAAACGTCCACACTTCGCTTCCGATGCCAGGAAGCAGGAACAACGGTGGCAACGAGCCACTCGATCGGAGCGGGACCAAAGAAGACGGTCGAACGTCCGAAGCGACCGGCGGCTCTAGAAGCCTGGCCAGTCGTGCCACGGTCGAATGCTGAAGCAGAGCGCTGAAAGGCAGACTCCGGTCGAACGCGGCCTGAATGGACGAAAACATCTGCACAGCGGTCAGCGAATGTCCCCCCAACGCGAAGAAGTCATCGTTGACGCCCAGTGACTTCACGCGCAAGACATCAAGCCAGATGGCGAGCAATTTCTGCTCGACTGCCGAAAGCGCCGCCGAAGGGTCGGCGGTTGCCGTACCGGTCGGCGCGGGTGCGACTGACCGAGCGAGGAGTGCGGTGCGATCGACCTTGCCATTCGGCGTGAGCGGCAACTCGTCGCAAAGCACGATCTCACTTGGCATGAGTTGACGAGGCAAGTGCTGCTCGAGGAACTGACGAATGTCGGCAGCGCTGGCCGCAGTGTGGTCGACGGTGGCGACATAGGCCACCAAGCGTGCATCGGTTGGCGTGCGCTTGTGCAGCAGCACGACGACGTCACGGACGGCGTGATGGCGGCGACAAACGGCCTCGATCTCGCCTGGTTCAACGCGAAAGCCGCGCATCTTGACCTGTGAGTCGATTCGGCCTACGAAGTCGAGGACGCCCTCCGGCAACCAACGAACCAGATCGCCGGTGCGATACCATCGCTCGCCGGTGTCGCCCGACGGATCGGGAACGAACCGCGCCGCGGTCAACTCCGATCGGTCGTGATACCCGAGTGCTACTCCATCGCCGCCGATGTAAAGCTCGCCGACCACGCCGACCGGGACAACTTGCCGGTGGGTATCAAGGACCAGTACGCTCGTGTTCGCGATCGGACGACCGATCGGGATCGACGTCGCCGAGGCGGGGATCGGCGGGATCGGATAGCAGCACGCAAACGTGGTGCACTCCGTGGGGCCATATCCGTTGATCAACTTCGTGAACGGCAGGCGGGCTTGCGATCGGATGACATGCGGAACCGAAAGCGCCTCACCGCCGACAATTAGCTGCCTGACACTCGCCAGGCACTCGGGGCGCTCATCGATCACGAAGTTGAAGAGTGCCGCCGTCAGCCACAAGCAGTCGACCTTTCCCTCCCGAAGAACCTGCTCGAGTCGGGGTATTGTCGGCACCTGTTCCGGAAACACCACGAGCCGCGCGCCGTGGAGCAGCGGACCCCAGACTTCAAACGTCGAGGCGTCGAATGACAGCGGGGCCATCTGTAGGAACGTGGTGGCCTTGCGCCAGTCCACGTAGGTCGAACCCAGCACGAGCCGCAAGACACCACGATGTGGAACGCGGACGCCGTTGGGCCGCCCCGTCGACCCGGACGTGTACATTACATAAGCGAGGTCCTCGCCGTTTCCTTCATCGGGCCAGGGCTCAGGGGAAGCGAGCACGGGCGTGAGAGCCTGGTCGATGAGGATGACGCGCGCGTCACACGGTGGAACGACGTCGGCAGTCCGACGCTCCGCGAGCACGACCCGGGGTTGGGCATCCTCGATGATGCAGGAAATCCGCGACGTAGGATACGACGTGTCCAGTGGCACATACGCGCCACCGGTTTTCAGCACCGCCAGTTGGGCGACGATCGGGGTTAGCCCGCGCTCGAGGCACATGGCCACCAGATCTCCCCGCTGCACCCCTTCGCGCCGCAGAACCACTGCCAGCTGATGGGCGCGCGTCTCGAGCTGCGCGTAAGTGAGCGATTCGGATTCGCCGCTCACCGCAATCGCATGGGGCGTCCGCGCAGCCGCCGCCGCAAATTCGCGGTGAATCGTCGAGTCGCGCGGAGACTCCGCGGGCGTCCTTCCCCAACTGGTCAACAGCTCCCGTTCGCTCGGCGACACGACTGGGAGTGTCGCGATCCGCTGGTTGGGTCGCTCGATCACGCCGACCAGGACGGACCGGAAGCTTTCGAGCAGTCTGACGGCGGTCGCCGGCCGGAAGAGGTCCGTGTCGTACTCGAGCGAGCAGGCCATGCCGCTGCTGCCGTCGAGCACCGCGCGAATGCTCAACAGCAAATCGCACTTCGAGCTGCCGTTGTGCACTTCGAGCGGCGAGAGCGTCGCTTCTCCGAGGGACACGGGCGCGCCCTCATGGTTTTGCAGCACGAACATCGTCTGGAACAGCGGAATCTGACCGGTCGTGCGATCCGGGTGCAACATTTCAACGACAGCCTCGAACGGCACGTCCTGATTGGCGTGAGATTCGAGCATCACGCGCTTGATGCGCTCGAGCAGATCGACAAAGGTTGGCTCGCCCCGAAGGTCTGCGCGTACCGCCACCGTATTGATGAAGAAGCCGATCAACGATTCGATCTCGGAACGCGTCCGCCCTGCCAAGGCCGTGCCGATCACGACCTCCGGATCGCCCGAGTAGCGATGGAGGACCACGCTATAGGCCGCCAGCAGCATCATGTGCAGCGTGGCTCCATACCTCCGGCCCAGTGCGACCAGCGCATGCACTACCGGCCCTGGAACGTCCATGACCTCCAGACGACCGCGATGCGACGGTTCGACCGGCCGGGGCGCGTCAAGCGGCAGATTCAGCACAGCAGGCGCATCTGCGAGCTGTCGCTTCCAGTAGGCATGGCTTGACTCGGCGGCGTCACCAGCCCTGTGCTCACGCTGCCAGATCGCGAAATCCGCGTACTGAATCGCCAGTTCCTCCAGTCCGCAGGCCTCGCTGTCGGCGTCGTAGAACGCCGCGAGTTCTCGCCACAAGATGCCTTCGGACCAGCCGTCGAAAATGATGTGATGAACGCAGAATGCGAGCACGTGGTCGCGGTCACCCAGGCGATAAAGCGTGGCTCGCAAGAGCGGCGTCGTGGTGAGATCGAACGGAATGGCGGCATCGATGGCCGCCGCCGCGAGGGCTGACTTGACTGCTTCGCCCACCGGCATCTGGTTGAGGTCCTTCTCTGTGATCGGGACCGTGAGTTTCGGCTGGATGACCTGGACGACGTCTCGATTCTCCAGGCGAAAGAACGTGCGCAGTACTTCGTGGCGCTCCAGCACGCGATCCAAGCTGCGTTGGAGCCTGCCGACGTCGAGGGCACCTTCGAGTCGATATATAAAGGGGATGTTGTACGACGAACGCTGACCGTAGAGGGTGTGCGACAACCACAGCCGGCGTTGCGGAAGCGAGCATGGCGCTTCTACGACTCCCTCTAGCGCCGCCGCAATCTCCTTGCTCGCCATCCCCAGACCAGAATACGCCGACTCAGCCGTGAGCGCTACGACCGAGTAACCACCTCGTTACTGTCGCGCGCGCAAGGGTGTCGCACGATGCGCACTACTTCTGATTTTTGCATCCTGGCCGCCAATCCTATTCACGTGCGGAGGGTAAATTCCGAGAGCGGTCCCCGTCTGATCGGCTCCTTTGGATACGCGTTATCGGCGCCGACAGGACCGAACGCCCCATCCGGCGCGTCGCCTCGGCGAGACCGGCGACAGTCGGGGCTGCGAAGAATTCCTGAACCGTCACCTCGGCGCCCTCGAGGTCCCGGACTCGCGACAGTACCCTCATCACTTGGAGTGAATGGCCGCCACGATCGAAGAAGTTGTCGTGACGACCGACCTCCCCGTCATTCAGCACGTCGCGGAAGATCGTTGCTATGCGTTCCTCGATTGGATCCGCCGGGCGCTCAACCGGCGGGAGCTCGCGGACACTGGGAAGTGGTGCAGGCAGCGACCGGCGGTCGATCTTGCCGTTCGGCGTCCGTGGCAGGCGATCGAGCCCGACGAAAATCGCCGGGACCATGTACTCGGGAAGTTTCAGCCGGAGATGCTGACGAATGGTTTCCGGATCGACTGAGCCGGCCGGTGAGACCACATATCCGACCAGCCGGCGCGTGACGGCATCGTTACCGATGACGCTGACGACGGCGCTCTCAATCCCGGGTACCGTGCAGAGAATCGCTTCGATCTCACTCAACTCGACCCGGTGGCCTCTGATCTTGATCTGACTATCCAACCGGCCGAGGAACTCCAGGGCGCCGTCGGGCCGCCAACGAGCGGCATCGCCGGTCCGGTACAACCGGATTCCTGGCTCGAACGGGCTGAAACAGAATCTTTCGGCGGTCAGCTCGGGCTTGCCGTAGTAGCCCTGTGCCAACACGGCTCCGCCGAGGTAGATCTCGCCCGGCACGCCAATCGGGACGGGCGTCATACGATCGTCAAGCACATATGCACGAGCGTTAGCGATTGGGCGGCCAATCGGCGGCAGCAGTGGCCATGATTTCGGCGCGCCCTCGAGGCGGTGAGCCGTAACGACGTGGCTTTCGGTCGGCCCGTATTGATTGTCCAGCGAGCATCGCGCGAGCGATGCGAAGAAGGCCGTGACGCTCGTCGTGATCTGAAGTTGTTCACCGGCCGTGATCACCTCGGTCAGATCACACGGCATAACGCCGGACGACTGCGCCGCTTCGCACAAGGCCTGCAGCGCGACGAAAGGCAGGAAGAGTCGATTGACATGCTGGTCCCGCAGCGTGGACAGCAGTCTCTGGGAATCTCGACGACCATCATCGTCGATCAGGACCAGTGACCCGCCGCTGCAGAGGGTTGCGAAGATTTCCTGAAACGAGACATCGAAGCTGATGGGCGCAAACTGCAGCGTCCGCGCACCACGCCCAGCGGCGGAACGGGCGAGTTGCCACTGCAGCAGGTTCAGCAGTGGCGCATGTGACATTGCCACACCTTTCGGTTGCCCCGTCGATCCCGAGGTGTAGATGATGTACGCGAGATCGGCGCCGGTGAGGTCCCGCTGCGGGGGTTCGGCTTCTTTGCCGCTGATCAGCGGCCAGTCGGCATCGAGGCGGACGACACGAACGGCTCGATCCGCCCAGTCCGTCTTGACCGTGCCGTCGGCGAGAATGACGTTCAAGGCAGCGTCACCGGCCATCAGCGTCAGACGCTGCGCGGGGTAGTTGGGATCCAGCGGCACGTAGGCGGCACCTGCCTTGAGAATCCCGAGCAGCGCCACAACCAGATCGAACGATCGATCCATGCACAAACCGACCGCATGGCCGCGGGCGACACCCACCCGATCGAGATACCGTGCCACTCGATTCGAACGCTCCCTGAGCTCGCCGTAGGTCATCGCGCGCTCACCCATGACCAGCGCCGAAGCCTCGGGCGTCTGCTTGGCCTGCTGGTCGAACGCGTCGGGCAGCGAGGCCCAGGTTCGGGGGGGACCGGAGTCCTCTCCAGCAGCCGCGACACTCCACTGACGAATCTGGTCGCGCTCGGCCGGCGGCATCAGCGTCAAGGCTGAAACAGGCACATTGGGCTGGCGGGCGGCGGCTCCGGCCAAGGTCAAGAATCGCTGAACCCATCGCTGACCCGCCCCGACGTCGAAAAGGTCGCTGCTGTACTCGAGCGTTGCCTCGATGACCTCCCGGTGCTCCTGGAAATCGAACAGAAGATCGAACTTCGAAGTCCCGCTGCTGACGTTGTATGGCCGCACCCCCAGGCCCGGCAGGCTCAGCAGCTCGTCCGGCGCGGCTTCGAAAGTGCACATGACCTGAAACAGCGGATTGGTGGCAGCCACGCGTTCTGGCCGGACGGCTCCGACCACCTGAGAAAACGGGACGTCTGCGTTCTCATACGCGCCGAGCGTCGTTGCTCTCGTGCGACCGAGCAGCTCGCGAAAGGTGACGTCGGGCGAAAACCTGGTCCGTAACGCGAGGGTGTTGACAAAGAACCCAAGGGTGTTCTCGACGTCTTGGGCCACCTGGCCTGCCATCGGCGACCCGACCACGATGTCGTACACGCCCGTGTGGCGCGCGAGCAGAACGTCGATGACACTTACGACGGCCATGAACATCGTCGTCTGTTCTCGACGGCAAAGCTCACGGAGAATCGTGGTCGTCTTGGCGTCGATGGTGAACCACTCCGTCCATCCGCCGCCGGACGAGAGCTTCGGCCGTGGTCGATCCGTCGGCAGCTCCAGGGAATCGGGCGCGCCGGTCAGCGTTTCGCGCCAGTAATCGAGTTGGGCCTCTTGCACTTCGTTGGTCAGATGCTGGCGCTGCCAGATCGAAAAGTCGGCATAGTCGACTGCGACGGGCGGCAGCTCCGGGCGACGGCCCGCGGCGCGCGCGGCATACGCAGCAGCAAACTCTTTGAAAAAGGCGCCGATCGACCACCCGTCGACGATGATGTGGTGGAAAACGAAGCTGACCAGATGCTGCACGTCTGATAGCGAAAAGGCCTTGACTCGAAGCAACGGCGCGACCGCGAGATCGAAAGGTTGCTCGGCTTCGGCCTGGACCAACGCGTGAACCTCGGCACTCGCGGTAGGGCTGTCGCTGATTTCTCGGTACTCGACCGTAACCTTCGTGGCCGGTGAGATGACTTGGAGTGGGGCACCATCGCGCGCGGTAAACGACGTGCGAAGCGTCCCGTGGCGTTCCACCAGGTCGTCAACAGCCCTTTGAAATGCGACCCAATCAACGCGCCCGCGCAGCTCGAACGCCACTGGAATGTTGTACGTGGCCCGCAGCGGAACCGTCTGGTCGATGAACCAGAGCCCTTCCTGCATCAGGGACGCGTCACAGACGAATACCTCGCCCGATCGACGGTCCGCTGGCGCGGTCGCGGCCTCAGTCGCTGCTGCGTTGACGACGAGAGAAGGCGGCGCACTGCTCTCGGACTCGGCAGGAGCCGCCGGACGCCCGCGTCCTGCACTCGCCGGATCGCCTAACATTGCGGGCGATTGCATTCGCTCGAACACGCCATTGGCTCGCAGACACGAAACGGCAGCCTCGAACTCCGCGATTACCCTGGCGATGTCGTCGTCCGAGTGCGCGAGATTCAGGTAGCACGGATAGGGTTCGTGCAAGTAAAGGCCGCGCGTCCGAAGCTCATAGAAAAGCAGGTATGCGAGCCCGTGGCCTTCTTCGATATACGGGTACATCATCGAACGGAAGTGCGGAACCCGGACCGGGATGCCCTCACGCCGACAGATTGCATCAAGTGCGTCGGCCAGCCCGTCGCTGCGCGTGTTCAGGCCGTCCCACAGCGATTGTCCACCTGCCTTGAGGTACGTGAGTGTGGCCTTTGCAGCGGCCATTGCCAGGGGATGCCGCGCAAATGTTCCGGCGAAGAACGTGACCGGCTTGACCGGCATCGACTCATCGCCGTATTGCCATTGGCCGCCGTCGAACGTGTCCATGAACTCGGCACGTCCGGCCACTGCTCCAATCGGCATGCCGCCGCCTAGCACCTTGCCGTAAGTGGCCAGGTCCGCCTGGATCCCGAAATGTGCCTGGGCGCCGCCGGGACCGATCCGGAGTCCGGTCACGACCTCGTCGAAGACCAACAAAGTCTCGGACGTCAGCGTCAGGGCACGGAGTGCCTGCAGGAACTCTCGCGGCTGGAATTCCGGTCGTCGACTCTGTATGGGTTCGACCACGATCGCGGCCAGCTCGTGGGCCGAGCGCTTCAGGAACTCCAGCGACTCCTCCGTGCCGTAATCGAGCACGATGACGTCGTCGACCGCCCGCTGCGGGATCCCAGGAGCGGAGGGAACCGTTCGCGGCTCGTTGCCGCGCCGCAGCCCACGTACCAACATCTCGTCGAAGTTGCCGTGATAATCCCGCGTGAACGTCGCTACTTTCGTCCGGCCGGTAACGGTTCGCGCAAGGCGCAAGGCCGCCTGCACCGCTTCAGAGCCCGTATTGACAAAGCTCACACGCTCCTGGCCGGTCAAGTCACAGAACAGGTCGGCTACCTCTCCCGCCAAGGGGGTTTGCGGCCCAAGCTCAAAGCCGCGCGCCAGTTGTTGATTGATGGCCTCGACGATGACCTCGTGACCGTGTCCGAGGAACGTCGGACCGAATCCACAGAGAAGGTCGATGTATTCGTTGCCGTCGACGTCCCAGAGCCGGGAGCCGCCGGAGCGCGAAACCACGATTGGATAAACCAGTTCCTTCCACAGCCCAGTGAAGCCGGATGCGGTTCTCGGGTCCGCGTGGCGGGGCCGGAAGCGTTGGGTCAGCTCCTTGGACTTCGCCGTTCTGGACGTGTAGCGCTCGATCAGCTCCGCCAGGTAACGGCGCTGCTGAGACGTCAACAGCTCCGGCTTGAGCCGGCCCAGCGATGCGACCGCCCCGAGGCCACCGGCGTCAAGCGGCCGATCCTGAACACGGGTAAGTGCAACGGTCGGACGGTCTGGAGGCGAACTCGGCGGCGCCGCCGTTGCTGCTCCCTGCAAGACGGCGATCTGCTGGGTCATCAACGCAAGCTGCTGCCGTATTACCTCCTGAACGAACGCTGGAGGGTTGGGTGTCTTTGATAGCATCGCCGCCGCGTCGGGCAGCCGTGTCATCGCAGTTAGTGTAGAGGACACCACCTCCGAGGAAGCAACCGACGGCGCTGGCGCCTCAGGTGGCATCTCACCGTCGAGGTGCGCGGCCAAGGCAGGTACCGTCGGCAGCGTGTCGAGCAGGTGACGGAACTTGACGCGCACGCGGAACTCACGCAGCACGAGCTGCGACACCTGGGTCAACGAGAGCGAATCGAACCCCAGTTCGATGAAGGTGGCTCTTCCCAGCAGCGTCGCCCGATCGAGCCCCGACAGCTCGTGAAGAATGTCGCAGAGTTTGTTTGCGATCCGTTCCCGGCGATCCGGCGCGGTCAAGGAGAGTCCCGGCGGTTGCGGCAACGACGCAGGGCCCCGAACGACCGCTGTCGGCATGATCTGACTCGGCTCAAGCGCGGTCGTCCGCCCGACAGGACCGAAGAACTGTCGCTCAAAAGGATACGTTGGCAGTGCAACCCGGCGTCGCGTTTCGTCGCGATACTCTCGTTCCCAGTCCACAGCCACGCCGTTGACCCACAATCGGGCCTGAGCGGCCAGTAGCGCCTCATAGTCGTCGCGCGAATCCTGCGGGTGCCTCATCGACTCGATTGCGATCACCGACGACGGTCGGTCGGGATGTGCCCGGGTGATCGTGGACAGCACACGACCAGGGCCGACCTCGACGAAGGCAGCGTTCGGCTTCGTGAAGAGAGACTGCAGGCCTTCCGAGAACCGGACCGTGCGTCGAAGGTGATCGACCCAGTAGTCGGGATTCACGGCCTGCGAATCGCCCAACCAGGTTCCCGTGACGTTCGACACGATGGGGATCCGCGGCGCATGCAAGCGCAATCCGCTGACGAATGATCGAAACGCCGGCAAAATCGGCTCAACGAGCGACGAGTGCGCCGCGACCGCAATATGAAGCCGCACGGTCTCGAGGCCGTCGCGCTCGAGCCGTTCGGCCAGCGCCCCGATTTGGTCCGTTCGTCCCGAGACGACACACGATGCCGGTCCGTTGATGACCGCGACGTCAAGCCCAACTTCGAGGTACGGTGTGACGCGATCCGCGGCGGCGCCGATACTCAACATCGCCCCGGCGGGAAGCTCATCGAACAAGCGCCCACGCAGCTGCACCAGTGCGACCGCATCGTTCAGCGCCATGACGCCGGACAGGCACGCTGCCGCGTACTCACCCAGGCTGTGCCCGATGAGCGCAGCTGGCTTCACGCCCCGCGCAAGCCAGTACCTGGGCCGTGGCAAACTCGATCGCGAACAGCATCGGCAGGCCGACTGATGGACGTTCGGCGAGCTCGCGGTCGGTGACGGTGACCTCTTCAGGCGCGACCAGCATCAGTCGGCTCACTGCCGCGGCGATTCGCGCATCCATAGCGCCCAGGCAGGCGTCAACCTGCTGTTTGAATTCGGGGAGCTGCGAATACAAACCTCGCGCGGCACCGCAATACTGCGCGCCGCCGCCGGGGAACATGAAAATGACCTCGCGATCGCCTGCGCGTTCGGGCCCGATGCTCTTTCCCGGCACCTCACCACTCAGGATTGCGCTGGCTTCCTTCGGACATCTCGCAACCACCGCACGACGAAAGTCGAACGACGATCGTCCTCGCTGCAACGTGAAAGCAACGTCGGCAAGCTGCGTTTCGGGATGACTTCTCAGAAAGTCGGCCAGCGCCGACGATGCCCCATCCAGCGCGGCTCCGGTTTTCGCCGACAGCGGCAGCAGATGCCAGGGGTGAGACGGACCCGAAGGCGGACGAGGAGGCGCCTCCTCGAGAACCACATGGGCATTCGTCCCGCCGACGCCAAAGGAACTGACCCCGGCGCGACGCGGCGAGTCGACATTGCTCCATTCGCGCAGCGAATGGTTGACGAAGAACGGACTCGACGACACCTGCAGTTTCGGGTTCGGCTGCGTGTAGTGGAGGCTTGGGGGAATCTGTCGATGCTGCAGCGCCAACGCGGTCTTGATCAGGCCCGCCACGCCAGCGGCGTGCTCGACGTGACCGATGTTGGACTTGACCGAGCCGATGGCGCAGAACTGCGTCCTCGCCGTTCCCAGTCGAAACGCCTTCGTGAGCCCGGCCAGCTCAATCACGTCGCCAATCGGCGTGGCCGTGCCGTGGGTCTCGACATACGACACGCTGTCCGGTGATACGCCGGCCATCGCCTGCGCCAGCGCTACGACGTCCGCTTGCCCGTCGGCGCTCGGCGCCGTAAAGCTTGCCTTCCCAGAGCCGTCGTTGTTGATGGCCGCGCCTCGAATGACGGCAAGGATTTCGTCGCCGTCTTCGAGCGCCTCGCCGAGCCGTTTGAGCACCACGACGCCCAGGCCGTTGCTGAACACGGTGCCGCGCGCATCGACGTCAAACGCGCGGGTGTGGCCATCCGGCGACGAGATGCCCTCATCGTCGTGGTAGTAGCCACGGCCCTGTGGGAAGCTCACGTTCACGCCGCCGGCGAGCGCGACATCGCATTGGTAGGTCCACAGCGCCTGACACGCCTGGCACACTGCGACGAGTGAGGTCGAACAGGCGGTGTTGACATTGACGGCGGGGCCACGCAGATTGAGCTTGTAGGCGACACGGGTGGCGACGTAGTCCTTCTCGTTGCCGATCGCCGACTCCAGCCACTCCCCCGACTCGAGATCGTCGAGGTCTCGCGCGAAGTATCGACGCGCCCACGTATTGTTACCGCAACCCGCGAACACGCCGATCGCACCCTTGCTGCGCGAGGGATCACAGCCGGCGCTTTCAAGCGCTTCCCATGCGGCTTCGAGAAAAAGGCGGTGCTGCGGATCGGTGAGCTGGGCTTCGCGCGGCGTGAACGCAAAGAAGGCGGCATCGAACCACTCGGCGCGCTCGATGATGCCGCGGACCGGAACATACCGAGGATCGGCGCGGAGCTGCTGCGGGTCGAACCCCGACTCCGTCAGCTGCGCGTCGGTCAACACGCTGACGGATTCGACCCCGGCCGTGAGATTGGCCCAGAACTGACCGAGGTCTGACGCGCCGGGGAAACGCCCCACGGCGCCAATGATGGCGATACCCTCGACGAGGGATTCGGAGGTCGTGCTCACTCGTAAGCCTTTGCTGGTCAGAGACGGTGTCTTCGAGTGTACTTGACGACGGACGTGCACGCATCATTCGACATTTTGACACCCGACGACTGGCACAGCGGATAGTGCAAGAGAGCCGCCGAACGTGGCGTTAGTAGACGGCATTCCGGGTCTGCCCAGAAGCAACTTGCGCTAAATGCTGCTCGCCTGCACAGACGCACACGTTCCGGCGCAGCCTTGGCGCGCGACACAGGCGCGACGATCTTTTCAGGCAGACGTTCGACCTGTCGATAAACGGCCGTGGCACGCCTCGAAGCAACGGATGACCGACGATATGCGCAGCCCACGTGCCCGGGGGCCTGGGGAGCGCGATTGTCGGCCGTGCGGCAGATAAAAGTCACGAATGCGCCAACCACTGGCTTCAACATTCAACCGTCTACGGCATGGCGTCCGCCCGGTTTGCAAAAGTAAGACCCATCGCTTCGCGCCGGGGGCCGCGCCCTCGAGAGCACCGGAAATCGCAACATTTTCCGCATCGTGGGCCACGCATGGGCGCGCGCGGGACCGCAAACGCGGCTTGGCCATCGTTTTGCTCAACCATGGGACAATCACGCATGACGTCCTGTGGACTTATCGAGGGCGGTTGTCGGTGGTTATGATCGGTGGAAGACTCGGTTCGCATGCAAACGCGCTCGACGCTCGCCATAGCAGCCACGTTCACCGCTGAACCCCTAGCACCGGTCCTCACCTCCTGGTTGGCGACGCTGGGCCTGGATGCGGAGGTCACGTTTGCGCCCTACAACCAGGTGTTCCAGCAGTTGCTCGACGGACAGACGCTGCTGGCGCGCAATCAGGGGCTCAACGTGCTGCTGGTGCGCTTCGAGGACTGGATGCGGGGAAACCATCGAGTCGCTCACTCCTCCGCTGAAATTGCTCCCGCTGCCACTCGCGAGCTGCCGCGGTACCGGCTCCCGAACGGCCTCGAAGTCGCTCACCTGAATCGTGACGAGACCGAGCACCTGTATCGAGAGTTGTTCGTCAACCGAGCCTATCTGCGGCACGGCGTGACGCTGAAGGACGGCGCGATAATCGTCGACGCCGGCGCGAACATCGGGATGTTCTCGCTCTTCGCGTCACTCGCCTGCCGACGCCCGCGCATCCTCGCGTTCGAACCGAGCCCGACCGTCGCCAACCTTCTGCGGGCCAACGCCGTGCTCCATGATCTCGATCTCAAAGTCTTCGAGTGCGGTCTGGCCGACCGAAACGGCGAGGCCGCCTTCACCTACTATCAAAACTTCTCGGTCGTCTCGGGCTTCGAGGCCGACGACACCGAGGACGCGGCGTTCCTTCGCGACGCCATTCAAACGTCCCTAGCACGCGACGGCGGGCTGGCGGTTGACCAGAAGGTAGCGACGGAGCTGTCCGCTCATCTCGTAGCTCAAAGGCTCGCTCGAGAACGGCTGGTGCGTCCGGTTTGCCGCCTGAGCGACGTGCTCCGCAGCGAAGCCCTCGGGACGATCGACCTTCTCAAGATCGACGTCGAAAAGAGCGAGCTGGCGCTCATCGCCGGCATCGACGACGACGACTGGAGCAAGGTTCAGCAGGTCGTGATGGAGATTCACGACCGGGGTGATGCGATCCCAGCTTCAGTCGCGCTACTCGAGCGGCACGGCTTCGATGTCGTGGTGGAAGAAGAGCAGGATCTGCGAAGCACGGGCGTCTGGAACCTGTTCGCCACCCGCCCTGCCTATCGTGCGGCCGATATCGCGGCCCGACGAACTCGGTTCGAACAGATCGACCGCAACGCCGGTGATTTTGCCGATGCCGTGCTCGCCGCCGTTCCGCGCACCGCGTCACCCTCAGTCGTGATCACGTGTCCGCCGTCTTCCTTCATGACGGCCGATCCGGAGTCGATTGCGGTGATCGCGCGAAACGAAGCGACTCTCAGGGAACGGCTCGCCTCGGTCGGGATCCCGGTGATATCAGGGCTCGAGTCGCTCGCGACCTACGAGTGCCCGGATTATTACGACGCTCGCGGCGACGAGCTCGGGCACATGCCATATACGGCGTCCGGAAACGCGCTGCTCGCGACGCTGGTCGCGCGCGCGGCCCATGCCCGCCTGAGGATTCCTGCCAAGGTCGTCAGCGTCGACTGCGACAATACCTTGTGGGCTGGCGTCTGCGCGGAAGACGGGGCTGGGGGCGTGACGATCGACGGCCCACATGCGGCGCTGCAGCGATACCTGGTCGCGCAACACGACGCCGGCGTGCTGATCGGTCTGTGTAGCAAGAACGAGCCGGCCGATGTCTGGGCCGTCTTCGACACGCATCCGGACATGATCCTGAAGCGTGAGCACGTGCTGGCGTCGCGAATCAACTGGCAGCCCAAGTCTCAGAACCTGCAGGATCTGGCCGGCGAGTTGAACCTCGGATTGGACAGCTTTGTATTCATCGACGACAACCCGGTCGAGTGCGCAGAGGTTCGGAACCGGACGCCTGAGGTCGTCACGCTGCAGTGGCCCACCAATGACCGCCAGGCGGCCGGCTTTACGCAGCACTTGTGGCGGCTCGATCAAGGGCGAAAGACCGAGGAAGACAAGCGCCGCAGTGCGATGTACAAGCAAGAGGTGGCCCGTCGCCAGCTTCAGCACAGCGGGATGAGCCTCGAGGCGTTTCTGGAGACGCTGGATCTTCAGATCACAATCGCGCCGATGACGCCGCAGCAGTTGCCGCGAACGGCGCAGATGACCGAGCGCACCAACCAGTTCAACTTCACGACCTTTCGACGATCCGAGGCCGAGCTGCGCGCGTTGGCCACTGACGGAGCCGTCATCGAAGTGGTGGATGTGCGCGATCGTTTTGGGGATTACGGACTCGTTGGCGCGGTGATCACACGCGTCGACCGGGCGCGCCGGGCGCTCGTCGTCGATACGCTTCTCTTGAGTTGCCGCGTCTTGGGAAAAGGAGTGGAACGAGAGGTCATCAAACACATTGGGCGATTGGCGGCGACCGAGCAGCTCGCGTACGTTGAGCTGCCGTTTCGCCGCACCGCCCGCAATACGCCGGCACTCGCATTTGCCGAGGCCCTCGAAGCCGAGAAACGAGACGGTGAACCCGGGACCACCGTGTTTGTGCTGGAGACGGCGGCCGCCTGCGATCTGCCATTGAAACCCGCCAGCTGGGCGCCATCAGAGGAACCGGAACCGGGCGAGCGCTCGCTGCCACCCCCTGGCGATGTCGGGCGCCGGCCCGCTGATTCATCCGTGTATCAGCGCATCGCCACAGATCTCACGACCACTCGTCGAATTCTCGAGTTCCTTGATCCAAGCCAAGAAGCCACTGCCCATCCCGTGGTCGATGGCGAGTCGCCTCACGCCGAGCTCGAGGCGAGGCTGGCCGCCATCTGGGCAGAGCAGCTTCGCGTCAGCTCGGTCGGTGTCCATGACAACTTTTTCGAGATGGGCGGCGATTCGATTATCGCGATCCAGGTGATGTCCCGTGCCGCGCAATCGGGTATCCGCCTGGGTATGCGAGATTTGTTTCAGCATCCCACGGTGTCAGAGCTCGCTCGCGCGTTAACGTCTCGCGTCGCCACAGCCCCCGACGTCGAGGCCGATGACCCGTCTGACCATGGCGTTTCGCTGACGCCGATTCAGGAATGGTTCTTCGAGAAGAGCCTGCCGGCGCCCGAGCACTGGAACATGGAGATTTCGGCTCGAGCGGCCCGGCCAATCGATCCTGGTCTGCTCCAGCAGGCGTTGGTCGCGGTGATGCCGCATCATGCTGCGCTACGCTTTCGCTTTGCGCCCGCGGAATCTGGGTGGCAGCAGCGTCTTGACCCGTCGCCGCCTCCGCAGCTGGTGGAAACCGTGGACCTGACCGGGCTCTCGCAGATCCGGCAACAGGAAGCGATGCGGGAACATGCTGCGCGGACGCACGCGTCGCTCAATCTCTCTTCGGGCCCGCTGATCCGCGTCGTGCTGTTTCGGCTAGGCGCGTCCCTCAGTCAAATCCTGATCGTGGTCCACCATCTCGTGATCGATGGCGTCTCGCTCCGAATCCTTGTCGGCGATCTCGAAACCGCCTATCGACACCTGGCCCAAGGGCTCGCGATCCGGCTGCCAGCTGCATCCACAACGTATGCACGCTGGGCACGCCGGCTGCGCTCGTACGCACAATCCGCAGAACTAGCCAGCCAGCGTGATTACTGGGCGTCCGTTTTCGATCCGGCTGTGCCGCCGCTCCCCGTCGACCACCCGTCGCAGCGTCACGAAGGGCGCGAGTCGGACCTCGAGATCACACCGTCACTTCTGACACCTGAGGAGACTCAACGCCTGCTGCAGGATCTTCCACGGGTCCTCCAGACGCAGATCAACGACGTCCTGCTGGCGGCGCTTGCCCAGGCGTTCTACCAATGGAGCGGGCACGCAACGCTACTCGTGGATTTGGAAGGACACGGACGCGAAGCGTTGTTCGATGACCTCGATCTCTCGCGCACCATTGGATGGTTCACGACCATATTTCCGGTCCGGCTTCAGGGCGACATCAGCGATAGTCGCGACGCGCTCCTGGCCGCTCGCGCGGCGTTGCGGCGCATCCCCAGCCGCGGCATCGGCTATGGCCTCCTGCGCTACCTGAGTCCCGATCAAGCCTGCCGCTCGAAACTGGCGGAATCTCCCTCGCCGGACGTCATGTTCAACTATCTCGGCCAGTTCGACCGCGCAAGCTCCCCGGACACGCTCTTCGAGATTCACGACAACGTTGACTTTGGTCCGTTGCACGGGCCGCGCGGCAAGCGCAGCCATCTTTTCGAGATCATTGCTCGCGTCGTGGGCGGTCGTTTGCGGCTGGACTGGATGTATCCCCGAACGGCTTACCGCGGGGAGTCAGTCGCTCGCTTGATTGAGCTCTATCAAGCGGCACTGCGCAAGGCGATCGCGCTTACGGAAGTCTCGCCGGGACTCGTGGTATCCACCGCGCAGCCACCGGCGATCGATCAGATTGCATCCGGCCGAGCCGTCGAGGAGGTGTGTGCGCTCTCACCGATTCAGGATTTGTTCCTGGCGGCTGTATCGGCCGGGTCCTCTGTGGGCATGGACCAATGGCGGCTCACCCTGCGTGGTGCGCTCGACGAAGCGCTGTTCAGACGCGCCTGGCACCAAACGGTGCAGAGCCATTCCATTTTCAGAACCGCCTTCGCCGTCGAAGGGCTGGCGCAGCCCAGGCAGGTCGTATTGCCGGAGGCCAGCCTGGAGTGGCACTACGAGGATTGGCGTCACCTCGACGACCTCACCCGGCGTGCTGCACTGGATGCGTTTGCCGAACGCGACCGGCACCGACCTATTCGTCTCGATCGCGCACCGCTCATGAGGATTGCGGTCTTCCGTGCGAGCGACACGGAATCGTATCTGCTCTGGACCTTCCACCATCTCATCATCGATGGATGGTCCTGCCCGCTGGTATTCGCCGATGTGGGGGCGGCGTACCAAGGGCTGACGACCGGCAACACCGGGACAAATCCTTCCCCGCCAACGCGGTACTCGGACTACGTCAGGTGGCTGGCCGACCAGCCGACCTACGAGTCAGACGAGTTCTGGCGGCGCACGCTGACCGGGGTGACCGAGCCAACCCCGCTGCCTGCCGCCCTGTCCGCGTCCCCAGCACGGGCGGACGGGCGCGCCGAGGTCAGCGACGCGCTTGACGTGGGCGACACCAGCGCCCTGATGGATCTCACCCGTCGTGGGCGCGTTTCGCTGAACACATTCGTTCAACTCGCCTGGGCCTTGGTTCTGTCACGGCACTCCGGAAAGCGGGATGTCACCTTTGGTGTCGCATTCTCGGGGCGGCCGACCGAACTTCCCGGCGTCGAACGCATCGTCGGACCGTTTGTGAACAACCTCCCGGTCCGTGTTACGGTCGACCCTTCGGTCACGGCTGTTGCGGCGGGACAGGCCGTTCAAGAGTTTCAATTCGAGCTGACAAAGCATCAGTTCACGCCCCTTGCGACAATCCTCGGCTTGGCAGCGCGTTCGACAACGGGGCGTCTCTTCGACAGTCTCCTGGTCCTGCAGGGCTACACCGCGGCTGACGCTCTGCGCCGCTTTGGAAGCCAGCTCGACGTGTGCGAGCTCAACGCGCCGGTGCAGACCAACTATCCGTTGACGATTCTGGCGGTCCCGGGCGAACAACTCCGCGTGACCATCATTGCCAGGGATGGTACGTACGATCAGCCGAGCCTTCAGATGATCCTGCGTGATCTGACCGAGGCTCTGAAGGGCTTATCGACGCCTTCTCTGACGGTCGCAGACGTCATGGCGCGACTCTCGGCGCCGCGCGCTATGCGAGTGTCAGCTAAGACCGCGCGGCTCCGCAAACAACACCCTTCGCCGCCGAGACCTGGACTGGAGACTCAGATTGCTGCGATCTGGAAACGGGCGTTTGGCCTGGACGACATCGGCGCCGACGAGAACTTCTTTGATCTCGGCGGACAATCGCTGCTCATGATTCAAGTTCACCGGGATCTCCGAGACGTCATGCAGCAAGATCTGTCGATCGTCACGATGTTTCAGTTTTCGACCATCAGAGAGCTGGCCCAGCACCTGGGCCGCCCCAAGGACGAGCCTGAGAACAGCCGAATCGCCGATCGGGCGAAGCGCCAAAGCGCAGCGCTTGCGCGTCATCGGCTTCGTCTGAAGTAACGCCTGTGGTGACGAACTTTGCAAGGTACATCCGAGCTGCACGGTTCGGCTACTCAGTGAATCCCGGCCTTCAACCGATTGACGGGCCGAATGTCTATACTCAAATAACGTGTCGACGCTAGCCGAGTTTGCCCACCCCGCCTCGTTTGCGCAGCAGCGCCTGTGGTTTCTCGATCGCCTGAAGCCGGGGGATACCGCTTACAACGTCACGCTCGCAATCCAGCTCGACGGTGCGATGGTCCTGGGCGCGTTCGTCGGGGCCATCAGGGACGTGTTCGCGCGCCACGAATCGTTTCGGACGACGTTCCGAGAGGAGGACGGCGAGGCGGTCCAAGTCATCGCTCCAGAAGCCGCCATCGATATCGAGACGATTGAGATCGATCCGGCAGCCCCGGATTCGGATCGGCAGGTTCAGAAGCTCGTCGACGAAGCGACCGGCACGGCGTTCGATTTGTCGCACGGTCCGCTCGTTCGCGTTCGTCTCATCCGCGTCCATGACACCCGCCATGTGCTGCTCATCACGAGCCACCACATCATCGTTGATGGAATGTCGCTGAACATCGTCCTCGATGAGTTGGCGACGCTGTACGAAGCGCGCTGCACCGGCAGCGACGCCTCATTGCCGGCGCCGACGATCGAGTACGTCGATCTGACGGCCTGGCAACGCCAGCACCTGCGCGGTGAGGTGTTGGCGTCTGGGCTCGCATTCTGGAAGTCACGGCTCGAGGGGAGCCCGGACCTTCGCTTTCCCGTCGACCATCGGCACCTGCCCTCGAGCCACACCGGCCATGTCGTCACTGCGTCGCTGCCTGCCGGCGTTGCCGATGCAGTGCGTGAACTGGCGCGCGTGCACGCAGCGACGCCGTTCATCGTGCTCCTGGCCGCTCTCAAGGCATTGCTCTATCGCCATACGGGCCAATCCGACATCGCGATCGGTTGCCCGTTCAGCGGCCGTGATCGGTTCGAGCTCGAGCGAGTCGTCGGGCTCTGCATCAACACCGTGGTCCTCCGTACGACGTTCGAGGGCTCGTTCTCGTTCCACGACTTGATCAAGCGCGTGCGAGAGACGGTGCTCGAAGCTCATGGCCATCAACACGTCCCGTTCGAGAAAGTCGTCGAAGCCGTTAATCCCGTGCGCAGCTTGAGTCAGCACCCGCTGTATCAAGTGCTGTTCAACATAATCGGGGTTGGCGACAGCGTCCGTT
Organism: uncultured Acidobacteriota bacterium; assembly: GCA_963802675.1. GTDB lineage: Bacteria > Acidobacteriota > Vicinamibacteria > Vicinamibacterales > UBA2999 > JACCSI01. The sequence goes on along the minus strand of CAWDJL010000005.1, from coordinate 379,497 downwards.
TCCCTGGCCTCACAGCAACGACGCTCCTGCCCACCACCGTTTCGACAAAGCTCGACATAACGTTCCACGCCACCGTCTCGACCGACGGGATCGGCCTCGTTCTCGAATATAACCGCGACGCCCTCGAAGCGTCGACGGCGAATCGCCTGCTCACGCGGCTGGCGACCCTCGTCACGGACGCCGTGACAAAGCCAGACCGCCATCTCGACCAGCTCACTCTGCTCGACGCGGGCGAACTGCATGCAGTGCTCGTGGCTCCCAACGAGAACGCGCGCGAATTTCGGTCACGGCCTTGCCTGCATCAACTCATCGAGGACTGGGCTGTAGCCGAACCCACCCGGCTCGCCTTGGTCGGCGAGGACATCCAGCTCACCTTCGGCGAACTGAATGGTCTGGCCAATCGCCTCGCCCGGGTTCTGGTGAGTCGCGGCGCGAAGCCCAAGGACGTGATTGCGATCTGTCTCAACCGCTCCGTCGAATTCATCATCAGCCTGCTCGCCATTCACAAGGCTGGCTGTGCCTACGTGCCGCTGGATCCCAGTTATCCCGTCGAGCGTCTTGCATTCCTCATGGCGGACGCCGGTGTTCGCCTTGCCATCACACAATCGCAGCTCATTGCCGGTGCGCCCTGTGATGGCACGTCGTTGGTCTTCTGGGATCGTGATGGGGCGGTCATCGAGCGGCAGTCGGGCGACAACCTGGACATTCCCGTTGAGTCGACGGATGCCGCCTACGTCATGTACACGTCAGGAACCACCGGTGTCCCCAAGGGCGTCGTCATCGAGCATCGGAACGTTTTGAATTACACCTGGGGCGTCAACGAGAGTCTCGGACAGCCAGCGCACAGCAGTTATGCGCTGGTCTCGACTGTCGCCGCCGACCTCGGGAACACGTCGATCTTCCTTGCCCTCGCGACCGGCGGGACCCTGCATGTGCTGAGCCCCGAACGGGCCAGTGACGGTCGAGCGTTTGCGGAGTACCTGTCGCAACACCAGGTGGACGTGCTGAAGATCACCCCGACCCACCTGGCCGCTCTGCTCAAGGCGCACCATGCCCGTGCCGTGCTGCCACGACGATGCCTGGTTTTGGGCGGCGAAGCTGCCCGCTTGGAGTGGATCGCCGAGCTGCAGCAACTCGCGCCGAGCTGCAAGATCGTGAATCACTACGGCCCGACGGAAACGACGGTTGGGGCCCTCACCTACCGGGTCGACGACCTGGCATCGACACTCACGAGCGAAGGGCTGCCTCTGGGTCGCCCCCTGGCGAACGTCAAAGCTTACGTGCTGGACCGTCACGGTAACCCGTGCCCGATCGGCGTACCCGGCGAACTTTGGATCGGTGGCGATGGCGTTGCGCGCGGCTATCTCAATCGTGAGGATCTGACCGCGGAGCGCTTCCCGCCCGACCCCTTTTCAGCGACCGGAGCCACGCGGATGTATCGGACGGGGGATCGTGTTCGCTGGCTGAGCAACGGCACGATCGAGTTTCAGGGGCGTTTCGATAATCAAGTCAAGGTCCGGGGCTTCCGAGTCGAACTCGGGGAGATCGAGTCGGTGCTGCAAGCGCACCCGGGCGTGGAACAGTCGGTCGTTCTGCTCCGCGAGGACGTTCCGGGCACGCAGAATCTCGTCGCCTATCTGTCGGGCGAGAAACTCGAGCCTGCGTCATTGCGCCTTCATCTCGGTCGGCTCTTACCTGCGCACGCAGTACCTTCCGCTTTCGTCATCGTGCAGACATGGCCGTTCACGTCGAACGGCAAGCTCGACCGACAGGCCCTTCCGGCGCCTTCGGACGCGGATCGTGCGCGGGCTGACTCACATCGCCGGTCACCGGCAACGGAAACCGAAGCGCGGCTTGCCGGCATCTGGTGTGACCTGCTGGGCCTGTCAACCGTCAGCCACGCCGATGACTTTTTCATGCTCGGAGGACACTCACTACTCGTCATGCGTCTGGTGCATCGCGTGCATGAGGAGTTCGGGTTGACGCTCCCGCCCGGAGCGTTGTTCGAGCACAGTGTCCTCGAGGCCCTGGCTCGGCGCATCGACGAGTTGGCTCAGCCTGCCACTGAGCCTGCCAACCGAGGACGGATCACACAGAACGTCCTCGTGAAGATCTCGGACGGCGGATCGGGCATTCCCTTTTATTGGGTGCACGGGACGGGCGGAGAGGTCTTCAGCTACACCCGGCTCTCGAAGTACCTCGCCGCCGAGCGGCCGGTCTACGGCTTTTCAGCCGATTGGTCGCAAATTCAGAGTGATGCCACGCTGGAAGAGATGGCCGCGCATTACGTGAAGGTGCTGCGAGAGGCTCAACCTCGAGGCCCATATCACTTGGGCGGGTTCTGCTCGGCCGCGCTGCTCGTGCTCGAGATGGGCCGGCTACTCGACACCCAGGGTGCCGAGGTCGGCCTGCTAACCGCGATCGACTACGAGGTCGAGCCCCCGTGCGTTCGGGGCATGAAAGCGGTCTGGGCCTTCATCAGAAACGTTCCTCTCTGGGTTGTAGACGACGCGATCGTCAGCGGGCCGCGGGAGTTGTTGGGACGGATCCGCAGCAAGAGTCGCCACTTGTCGCGTCTCGCGACCTCGGCGCTCCGCGATCGAGAGGACGCGGCGCCGCTCGACTTGCGCGACCAGATTGGGATGTGGCGCTTCCCGGATTCCCAGGCGGCAATGCTGCGGACGCATCACCGCGCGATTCACAACTATCAACCCAAGCCGTTCCGCGGCCGGGTCACGTTGTTTCTGCCACGCACTCTGCCCCTGCTGGGGCCGTGGCCTACTCGTTACGATCCGGTGTGGGATTGGTTGGCGGCGGGTGGCGTAGACGTCCACCAAGTGCCCGGATCGCACAGCACCATGATGGGAGAACCGTTCGCCGCGGGGCTCGCGCGGCTCCTTTCGGCGTCCCTGGAATCCTTCGAACGGCAAGCCGCTGACAGTTTTGATCAGCTACAGCAAATTGGCACCTAACGCGTGTCAGAATTACGCGGAGTCAGACTCAAGTCTGCCCCTTAGGGTATTTTTATAGCCGTGATCGCTCCTAACCCTTGAACGCCAGCGGGTTAGACGTTTCGCGCGGCTGGCCACCCTTTTGCTCAAAGCGCTTGCGATTCGCCGCCAGCGCAAGGCGGTCCCTCAAGGTCGGTCGACGAATGGTCTGGTATTTCATTAGCCTCTTCTTGATGATCGCTGTCCTGCTAACTGGCCTTCAGTCCGATCAACTCCGCTTCGGAGAGCCGGTTTGGATGCTCCTCTTCGGTGTCGCACTGCTGGTCCTCGCGCGGGCGGCCCGCCGGCATGTCCCCGGGCGCCGTGGCCAACCCGGCTAAGAGCGATTCGGGGGTAAGCTTAGTCACTGCGTCTCCTGTTTCTTTCCCACCGCTTGCCCTACGCCCCAAACCGGGGCGATCGGATTCGCGCCTATCATTTGTTGCGCCTCCTCGCGTCACGACACGAGGTCCACGTCCTTTCGCTGGTCCACGATGCGGACGAAGCTGCACAGGTCTCGCAGCTGGCCTCCTGGGTTGCGTCGGTAGCGGCAGCGCCTGTGAACCGCCGCCGGCGACTCGTCGCCGCCGCGGCGCTATTGCCAAGCTCGCGACCGCTGACCCACGTACTGCTCCACAGCCCTGATATCCGTCGACTCCTCGACAGGATGGTCGAAGCTGCGCCCCCGCAGGTCGTGGTCGCGTTCGGCACGGGCATGGCCCAATACGTGTTCAAGGAGCCCCTGAAGGGCGTGCCCTGCCTTCTCGACATGGTTGACGTCGACTCCGAGAAGTGGGCCAGCCTTGGTGCAACGGCCCATCAACCCCTGCGCGCGATTTACCGCCGTGAGGCCCGGGTCCTGAGACGCTTTGAACGAAAGGCAGCCGAACGGGCGTGTGCGACCGCGGTCGTGAACGAGCGCGAACGCGTACTGCTCGAGACGGCGGTGGGCTATCCCGCCGGCGTGGCGATTCCAAATGGTGTTGACGTCGATGGGTTTCGGCCGACAATGCCCCCCAGCACGCGCCCGCAAGTGGTGTTTTGTGGCGTGTTCAACTACGGCCCGAACGAAGATGGCGCGGTTTGGCTCGCGAGCCAGGTCTGGCCCAAAGTGCTGGCCCGCCGGCCGGACGCAACCCTCATGCTCGTCGGCGCCCAGCCCACGGCTCGAGTCGAAAGGCTCACGAGGGACCCCTCCATTCGAGTCACGGGGGCGGTTCCTGATGTGCGCCCATTCTTGTGGGACTCCGCCGTGGCGGCGGCGCCGCTTCAATTGGCCCGGGGCATCCAGAACAAGGTGTTGGAAGCCATCGCCGCCGGCCTGCCTTGTGTCGTCACGCCGGCCGTGCTTGACGGCCTGCCGACGTGCACCCGAGTCGCGTGTGTCGCAGCCTCTGAGGCCGACGCATTTGCCGATGCCCTGGTCTCGCTCTTGGGGGCCTCGGCGCACGTTCGTCGAGAACGAGCGATGGCGGCGGAGCTGACGGAGCTGCGTTGGTCTACCCAGCTTGCGCCGTTTCTTGATCTCGTGACCACGTGCGCCCAGCGGTCACGCCGTCCAGGTGAGCTAGAATCGACCAGTCCGAGTCCGTGAGCGCGACCACACCCCTGAAAGGCATCATCCTCGCCGGAGGCGTTGGTTCTCGTCTCCACCCGCTGACCAAGGGCATCAGCAAACAGCTCATCCCGATCTACAACAAGCCTATGGTGTATTACCCGCTCGCCACGCTGATGCTCTCTGGCATCCGGGACGTGCTGGTGATCACCACACCTCATGAACAGGATGGGTTCAAGCGGCTCCTCGGTGATGGTCACGAGATCGGGCTTTCGATCAGCTATGCAGCACAACCCCATCCTGAAGGGCTGGCGCAGGCGTTTCTGATTGGCCGGACGTTCATCGGGTCAGCGCGCGTGGCGCTCGCCCTCGGCGACAACGTCTTTTACGGTGCGCACTTTACCGAAAGCCTGCGGCGCGCCTCCGAACGGGTGGACGGCGCGACCGTGTTCGGCTACCTCGTCCGCGATCCCGAGCGCTATGGCGTGGTCGAATTCGACCGCGAGGGCCGACCAACCAGGCTGGAAGAAAAGCCGCAGAATCCGAAGTCGTCGTGGGCCGTGACTGGTCTGTATTTCTATGACAATGAAGTGGTTGATATCGCGGCCTCGCTTCAGCCGTCGGCGCGTGGTGAGTTGGAGATTACCGACGTCAACCAGGCGTATCTTCGGGAGGGTCGCCTGTTCGTCGAGCGGCTCGGCCGCGGAACCGCGTGGCTCGATACCGGCACGCACCTGTCGCTGATGCAGGCCGCGAGCTATGTTCAAGCCATCGAGGAGCGGCAAGGCTTGATGGTCGCGTGCATCGAGGAGATTGCCTACCGAATGAACTACATCAGCGCCGAAGACCTGGCCCGCCTGGCTACCACGATGGCCTCCAGCGAATACGGGGCCTACCTGCAGCGGGTCCTCGACCAGGACATGTAACATGCGAGTCGTTGCTACAGCAATCCCCGGACTCGTTCTGGTGGAACCCACTGTGTATCGCGATCCACGCGGCGCGTTCCTCGAAACGTTCCACGCGCTTCGGTATGCGGCGGCCGGTCTTCCCGGCGTCTTCGTTCAGGATAACCAGTCGTCATCGGTGCGGCACACCGTGCGCGGCCTGCACCTGCAAGTGCGCCAACCGCAGGGCAAGCTGATCTGGGCCGTCACGGGCGAGATCTGGGACGTCGCCGTTGACATGCGATTGAGCTCGCCCAGCTTCGGCCAGTGGATCGCGGAAACGCTCTCCGCCGACAACTTCAGGCAAATGTACGTCCCGCCAGGCTGCGCCCACGGCTTTTGTGTCCTGAGCGAAACCGCGACCGTTCATTACAAATGCACGGCACTCTACGACCCGGCCGATGAGTTGGGTATTGCGTACGACGATCCCACGTTGAAGATCACGTGGCCAATCGAGCACGTGATCCTGTCGGACCGCGATCGGAAGCACGCTCGCTTGACTGAGGTCGTCCAGCATCTCGAGCGCGCTTCTCGCGAAGCTCAAAGCGACAATTGAGCACCAACGGTGGAGCCCACGTCAGGCGCAGCCCGGCGCAGAAGGCAGAAGGACTGAGATGCCAGAGTTAATCTCCGTCATCATTCCCTGCCACAACCGATCGGACCTGCTGACACAAGCCATCGCGTCCTGTGCCATTCAGACCTGGCCTCACGTCGAGATTCTCGTCGTGGATGACGGCTCGGACGAGGACATCGGTGCCGTCGTGGACACCGCCAGGCGTCGCTATAGCTTGGGAGATCGGCTCCGATACCTCCGCCAGGTTCGCCGTGGCGGAAGCGCGGCTCGCAACGCGGGCGTTCGGGCCGCGTCCGGAGCGTTTATTCAGTACCTCGATTCGGACGATCTTTTGCACCCTGACAAGTTGTCGAACCAGCTCGAGGTTCTGTTGGCCAAGCCGGAACTCGACATGGTCTTCTGTCTCGACGAACAGTTCAGCAAGACGCCGGGCGATCTTCGCCTGCTGTGGAACGTTCCCTGCCGCATCGACTGTCCCGACGACCTCGACCGCTTTCTTCATGAGGATTCCGTCTGGGCACCCGCGTCGCCGCTGTGGAGACGGCAGTCTATCTCCCGGATCGGCGACTGGAACGAAGATTTGACCTGCTGGCAGGACTGGGAGTTCCACGTGGCGGCGCTCAGTGCCGGGATCAAGTACGAATGCCTAAGCCAGGTGCTTGATTACGTTCGGCATCATTCAGGGCCTCGAACCAGCTGGTCGATGGCGCCCTTGGAGAGGGAGCAAGCGTGTTACCTCGCGGGCAAGCTCGCCCATCGTCACTTGGTGCGCGCGGGACGTTTCGACGAGACGAAGAGGCGTCTCCTGCTTCTTTACTTTGTGCGCCATGTGATCAAAGTCGCTGGGGTGCGGGGCCGCGAAAGCCGCCGGCTCGCCCGAGAGATGCTGGCGTTCATGCATGGACTGGCATGGACCCGGCCGCGACGCATGGCGATAACCGCGCTGTGGTCGCTCAGTCGCACGCCGCTGTACGGCATCGCACTCGAGCTGTATACGAGGCGCACGTCGTGGGAGTTTCGCTTTCAATCACTGCGTAATGTCGTTCAACGGTTTACCCCACAAGAACCTCCCGACGCGCTGCAGCAGATGTTGCCCACAGAACGCCAAGCCGACGAGGTGATCGCCAGATGACGCGACTCTTGGCCCCGACACTCGTCGTCGTTGCTTCGTTCAGAGATACACCGCGCCGCGGGAGATTCTAGTCGTGGGCAATAGCTCGACCGATCTCTCTTTGCGGGCTGGCGGTTGACTTTCATAGGCAGCTTACATCGCCGCCATCGCCCTTCTGGCCATGCGCTTTCAGGCGGCGTTGCACAGTTCTGCCCGCGGCGCGGACCCGGCCGCGTCACGCGATGTGTCCCGTCTGATACCGCTTCGTTGTGCGGCCGGAAACCCGCTTTCGCTTGTTATCATAGTGTTTGGCCATGGTCCTGTCGGTGCGTGTAGTCGCTGATCAGGTTCGTTCGAAAGTCCTTATCCCGTAACACAGCTTTGGATGTCGATGATCACCGTCGCCATTTGCACGTACAACCGCAGCGATCTGCTCGAGCGCACGTTCGATCGGATGCAGGAACTCGCCGTCCCTGCTGGCTCCGAATGGGAGCTGCTGGTCGTTAACAACGCGTGCACCGACGATACCGATGCCGTGCTCGAGCGCTGGGCCGGCCGCCTGCCGCTGCGGCGGGTGTTCGAGCCCAACCCCGGCCAGAGTGCCGCCCGCAACTGCGCGCTCCGCGAGGGGCGCGGCGACCTCATCCTGTGGACCGACGACGATGTGCTGGTCGATCGGGAGTGGATGCGCGCACTGACCCGGGGCTTGCGGACACAGGCCACCGATCTGGTCTTCGGGCGCTCCGTGCCGCACTGGCTGGGCGAGGTGCCCAACTGGTTCTCGCCGCTCCACCATGGACGCTTCGCCATCCTCGATTACGGCGACGAGCCGTTCGTGGCTACTGACCTCAGTCGCACGTTCTACGGCCTGAACTTCGGCGCCGTTCGCGATACGCTGCGCCGGCTTGGCGGGTTCGACGAATCGGTGGGCTTCGGGCCCAACGGCGGCATGGGCGGCGACGACCTCGATTTGTTCCGGCGGGCGCTCGCCGCGCGGTTGAGGATGCTGTACGTGCCGGAGGCAATGGTCGAGCACATGATCCCAGCGGCGCGCGGGACCAAGGCTTTCTATCGGCAGCGCGTCGAATCGTCGGTGCCGCGCGAGTACCGATTTGCTCCACGAGCAGTTTCCCGGCGTGCCCTGGGTCGCCGGGCTGCCGCGCTTCCTGTTCCGGCAGGCGGCCGCCGATGCCGTGCACTACGTGATCAGCCAGGGCACGCGCGCCCACGATAGGGTGTTTCACTACGAGCTCAAGCTCAGACGGTTTGCTGGCTTCCTCAGGGCGGCACGCCGTCGTCAAATCGACACGCATGTCGAGAGACAAGCGTCGTGAAGGCGGTCATTCTCGCTGGGGGGCTGGGGTCGCGCCTCGCCGAAGAGACCGTGGCGCGCCCCAAACCGATGGTCGAGATCGGCGGCAAGCCGATGCTCTGGCACATCATGAACATTTTCTCGTGCTACGGCATCGACGAGTTCATCATCGCGCTGGGTTATCGGAGCGAGGTCATCAAGGAGTACTTTCTCAACTTCTACGCGCTCAACAACGATGTCACGCTCGATCTGGCCACGGGTACGACCCGCATCCATGAGGGACGTCAGCCGCGGTGGAAAGTACATCTCGTCGACACCGGCCTGACGACGCAGACAGGCGGTCGCGTGAAACGAATCGAGAAGTGGCTCGGGGATGACAAGTCCTTCATGATGACCTATGGCGACGGTGTCGCCGATGTTGACGTTCGCGCTTTGTTGCGCTTCCACGAGTCACACGGCAAATGCGCAACGGTGACGACGGTGCGCCCTCCCGCCCGGTTCGGGGGCATCGTGTTCGACGGCAATCGCGTGAGCGAGTTCACCGAGAAGCCCCAGGCAGGTGAGGGGTGGATCAACGGCGGCTTCTTCGGTACTCGACCGGGGCGTGATGCGCTATATCGACGGCGACGACACGCTGTGGGAGCGTGACCCGCTGGAGCGGCTGACGGCGGATGGCGAGCTGATGGCGTATCGTCACACGGGATTCTGGCAGCCCATGGACACCTTGCGCGAGAAGAAGCTGCTCGAAGATCTCTGGGCCTCGGGGGCCGCGCCCTGGAAAGTGTGGACGTCGTGACCGCGCCAGCGACCGACGAGATCTCGACGCGACCGCCATGGCGAGTAGCGCTCCGTGACGACTTCCAGGTGCGCTGGTACCTGCTGCGAGGCGTCCTCCGGCAACGGCTTGGGCGATTGTTGGATCTCGAGCATTCGACTCGCTGGACGCCTCGCACGGTCACGCAGCGCGTTGCGCACTACGTGGGCATTCCCGAACGCCCGTACGCGCGGATCGTCATGGATCGCGAGATCGACGCTGCGCTCCGGCGTCGACCGTATCGGCACATGCGGGCACTGGAGATCAGCGGTGACAAATGGGCCACCTTCGGGTTCGCCGAGTACCTCAGTGTCGGCTACCCGGAGTACGACGTCTGTGCGACCGTTTATGAGCCCGAGGGTTTCGACCTCGTCATTGCCGAGCAGGTGTTCGAACACGTGCTCTGGCCGTATCGCGCCGTCAAAAACGTCTGGGCCATGCTTCGACCCGGCGGCGTCTTTGTGATCAGCACGCCCTTTCTCATTCGACGCCATGACGTGCCCGTCGACTGCACGCGATGGACCGAACTCGGCCTGAAGCACCTCTTGGCCGAGGGTGGCTTTGCTTTGGCCGATATCGAAACCGCGTCGTGGGGCAATCGCGCGTGCGTGCGAGCGGGTCTGCAGGCGCCCGGATACGCCATCTGGCTGCCGTGGCGGCATTCGCTGCACAACGAACAGGACTTTCCCGTGGTCGTCTGGGCTCTAGCCACCAAGGCCGCTGGCGAACAGGCGCGAGCAATATCATGATCGACTGGGCACAACGGCGCGTCTTCGTCACTGGGGCCACCGGTATCGTGGGATCGTGGCTCGTCAAACGTCTGCTGGGGGCCGGCGCGCACGTGGTGGTGCTCGTTCGAGACGCCGATCCGCAATCGGAGCTCATTCGAAGCGGCGACATCACGTCGACCTCTGTCGTCAATGGCTGTCTCGAGGACTACAGCGTGACAGAGCGCGCGATTAATGAGCATGAGCCCGATACGGTCTTCCATCTGGGCGCCCAGGCCATTGTCACGACGGCATTGAGGAGCCCGCTGCCTACCTTCGAAGCCAACATCCGAGGGAGCTATCACGTGCTGGAGGCTTGTCGGGTGCATCGAAGCCTCGTCTCGCGCGTCGTGGTTGCGAGCAGCGACAAGGCGTACGGTGATGGCACATCGCTGCCGTACACGGAGGACATGCCGGCCGACGGGCGGCATCCATACGACGTGAGCAAGAGCTGTACGGACCTGCTTGCGCTCACCTACGCGCACACCTACGAACTGCCGGTGACCGTGGCGCGGTGCGGCAACATCTATGGTGGCGGCGATCTCAACTGGAGCCGAATCGTGCCAGGGACCATTCGAAGCCTTTGGCAGGGGCAGCGTCCAGTCATCCGCAGCGATGGCCAGTTCACACGCGACTACCTGTATGTACAGGACGTCGTCGACGCGTATCTTGTGCTCGCCGAACGTTGTGGTGACGACGGCGTTCGTGGTGAGGCGTTCAATTTCAGCCCGGAGTCGCGGCAGACCGTGCTGGAGATCACACGGGCCATCCAGCGATTGATGCGGAGAGAGGATCTCGAACCCGTGATTCTCGACAACGCCCGCGCGGAGATTCGTGACCAGTACCTCGACGCCAGCCGCGCCCATCAGCGGCTCGGCTGGCGCGCGCGTCACAGTCTGGATGAGGGTTTGCAAGCCACCATCCAGTGGTATTCCAACTTTCTCGGGGCTGCGACCAAAGGGATCGCGGCAGCTTCCCGATGACTTTCACGGCAGTAGCGGTGAGCGGCGCCTATGTGGTCGAGCCCGAGCCGCACGCCGACGAGCGCGGCTTCTTTGCGCGCCAGTGGTGTCTGGACGAGTTCGAGCGCGCCGGCCTGTCGGCGGCCTTTGTCCAGTGCAACGGCTCATTCAGCGTACGGAAGGGTACGCTGCGCGGGATGCATTATCAGGCATCGCCTGACGACGAGATCAAGCTGGTCCGATGTATCCGCGGTGCCATCTTCGACGTCGTGATCGATCTCCGGCCGCCGTCCGCGACATACAAACAGTGGTTCGGCATCGAGCTGACCGCCGACAACCGAAAGATGCTGTACGTGCCCGCCGGCTGCGCACATGGGTATTTGACCATGTGCGACGAGAGTGAAGTTCTCTACCCTGTGACGCAGTCTTATCGTCCCGAAGCCGAGCGGGGCGTCCGTTGGGACGATCCCGCCTTCGGTGTCCAGTGGCCAGCGGTGGCACCGCTGACCATTTCGGTCAAGGATGCGACCTGGCCCGACTATCGACCATGAAACGTGTTCTCGTTACCGGGGCAACGGGCTGCATCGGGCGTCACATCCTGCCAGGTCTGCTGGCCACCGGGTGGGAGGTACACGGCGTGTCGTCGCGCGACCGCGAGCCGGCTGCTGGTCCGGTTCGGTGGTATCGCGCGGACCTGCTCGATGCCTCGCAGACCGAGTCGGTCGTCGCGACCGTTCGACCGAGCCATCTGCTCCACCTGGCGTGGTACATCGCGCCCGGGAAGTGGGCAATGGCACCCGACAACCTGCGCTGGGTGCGCGCAAGTCTCAATCTGCTGCAGTCGTTCCAGGCGCATGGAGGCACTCGCGTCGTGACTGCCGGCTCCTGTCTCGAGTACGACTGGCACTACGGCTACTGTGCGGAAGAGCGGACGCCCTGCCAGCCGCACACGATCTATGGCACGTGCAAACATGCCTTGCAGTTACTGACCACGGCCCACGCGGCGAGCACCGGCATGAGCAGTGCCTGGGCGCGAATCTTCTTCTTGTATGGTCCCCACGAGCACCCGGTCCGGCTGGTCGCCTCGGTGATCCGGTCGGTGCTCGACGGCGAGCCGGCAAAGTGTTCGCATGGGCTCCAGATTCGCGACTACCTGTTCGTCCAGGATGTGGCGGATGCGATGGTGGCGCTCCTGGAAAGCGACGTCAGCGGGCCGATCAACATCGCCTCCGGCCAGGCCATCACATTGAAGGACATCGTGATGCGAGCGGGCTCGCTCCTTGGACGGCCTGAGTTGATTCGGCTCGGGGCAATTCCGGCTGCACCGACCGACACGCCGCTCGTCGTTGCCGATACAGCACGAGCGCTGCGGCTGCTCCCTTCCTGGCGGCCCAAGGTCGGCCTGGACGAGGGGCTCCAGCGCACCATCGACTGGTGGCGACAACGAAGCGTGACCGTCGAGGCCCATCTCTCATGACATCCGAGATCGCCATTCTCGGCTCGGGCATGGCGGCCATGGGTGCCGCCCATCGTTTGCGAAGCGCAGGCGTCAACCCGGTTGTCTACGACGCGCGCTCGCACTACGGGGGCCATACGGCCTCATACGTCAGCGATGGGTTTGTGTTCGACGAAGGTCCTCACATCTCGTTCACCAAGGATCCACGGATCAGACAGCTCTTTGCAGACAACGTCGAGGGTGCCTTCGAAGTCATTCACGCCAACGTCAACAACTATTGGCGAGGGCAATGGATCAAGCATCCGGCGCAGTGCAATCTGCACGGGCTGCCAGTCGATTTGAACGTCAAGATCATCGCCGAGATGGTGGCGGCTCAGCATCGAGACCCCGGCCCGATTCGCAACTACGAAGAGTGGCTGGTCGCCTCGTATGGTCGACCGTTTGCCGAGACCTTCCCGATGCAGTACGGCCGGAAGTACCACACGACCGAAGCCGCCAACATGAGCACGGACTGGCTCGGTCCGAGGCTCTATCGCCCCTCGATCGAGGAAGTGCTGGCCGGCGCGTTGTCCCCGTCAACGCCCGACGTCCACTACATCTCAGAATTTCGATACCCATCGCACGGCGGGTTCGTCTCGTTTCTCCGGCCGTTCACGACCGGACTCGACCTGCGGCTGAATCACCGCGTCACCGCACTCGATCCGGGAGCGCGCTCGCTGACGTTCGCCGATGGCCGGACCGCCGAGTACGAGCAAGTCGTCTCATCGATTCCCCTGCCCGAGCTCGTGCCGATGATGGTTGGTGCACCGCCAGCGGTCGTGGCGGCCGCAGCGCGACTGGCCTGTTCAACCTGCGTCATCGTCAACATCGGCCTCGATCGGCGTGATATCTCGGATTGGCATTGGACCTACTTTTACGACGACGACTTCAGCTTCAGCCGCCTGAGCTTCCCCCACATGCTCTCGCCACACAATGCGCCGCCGGACGCCGGCAGCATTCAGGCGGAGATCTATTTTTCATCGAAGTACAAGCCACTCGATTGCAGCCCTGACGACTGTGTCGACACTGCGATCCTCGATCTCCGCCGCTGCGGCCTGATTCGAGACCCCGACACGATCCTCTACCGGGGGGCGGTGGTGGCGCCCTACGCCAACATCATCTTCGACCTCGAGCGCCACGAGTCGTTGGCACAAGTTCACGCCTACCTGGACGAGGTCGGCGTGCGTTACTGCGGGCGCTACGGCGAATGGGGCTATCTGTGGACCGATGAGGCCTTCATCAGCGGCGAGCGCGCGGCGCAGCAAGTGCTCGATGGCGTTGTGACTGGCAAGGGTGTGTGAACTGATGGCGTCCACAGGATCAATCTGGGTGGTGGTGCTCACCTACAACGGACTCGACGACACGAGAAAGTGCCTGACGAGCGTCGCCCCGCTCGTGCGCCCTGGCGTGAAGGTTTTGCTGGTCGACAACGGCTCGAACGATTCGACGCACGAGCTCGTGTCCCGCGAATTTCCCTGGTGCGAGGTGTTACGTCTTGACGCCAACGTCGGTCCCGCAGGCGGAAACAATGCCGGAATCCGCCGGGCGCTCGGCGCCGGCGCGCAGTGGATCGTGCTACTCAACAACGACACGACCGTGGCACCGGGCTTGGTCGATCGCCTGGCGGAGGCAGCGGCAGCCCACCCCGAGTACAGCATTCTAGGGCCGGTCATCTACTACATGTTCGAGCCGGACATCGTAATGACCGACGGTTGCATCTTCAACGCACCTGGTTATAACGGTTTCTTCCAACGTCTCGAGGTGCCACTCAAGTGGTCGGCGCCTCCCGCCGTCGCGCCGGTCGATGTCGTCAACGGCTGCTGCATGATGGTCCGGCGGGATGTGTTCGAGCGCATCGGGACGTTCGATCAGAACATCTTCATCTACCACGATGAAACCGATTTCTGTCTTCGTGCAGCCGCGGTCGGAGAGCGTTGCGGGGTGATCGACCATGCGCTGATTTGGCACAAGGGCTCGAGCACAATGAAGACCGCCGGCAAGCCAATGGCCAGGTACTTCGATGCGCGCAACCTGTTCTACGTCCTTCGTCGGCACCGGGGCGCCAAGGCCCATGGCCGTGGCTGGTTCGACACGATCGTGACCTACGCCCGATACGTGTATTACCGGTTTTGTGTCGAACTCGAGGAGGGTTACACAGCGGCGGCGCACGGGGTGCTCGAGGGGGTGGCCGATGGCTTGACTGGCCGGATGGGTCCGTACGCCAAGCGTCGTCGGTTGCTTGTCCCTGTCATTCGGATTGCATTCGAGCTGCTTCGCTTGAGGCCCGGCCGCGTGGTGGAGAAGAGCGTCGCGCCATGAGAATGCTGTTCGTCAAGAAAATTCTGGCATGGCCGCGCGTGAGCGGACACGACGTGCACGCCTTTCACATGATGCAGGCCTGCGCGGCGCGCGGGCATGAAGTCGTGCTGGCAACTGCCGTGGCGCCAGCTCCCGAAGCAATTCATGGGCTTGGGCTCGCCCGGCACGTGGTTCTTCCGGCCGCGCGCTCGAGCGAGAACGGACACGCGGCGCTGGCGCTGACGAAGCTCCAGGAGCGGTTTCGGTCGTATTGGGGTATCCCGGCGGTCTGGCTGACCGCGTTGCGTCAGCTCTCAGACAGCTTCGACCCTGATGCTGTGATCGCGGTTGGGCTGGACGGGCTCCCCTTTCTGCCTGGGCATCGGGGTGTCAGAATTTGGTATGCAGCGGACGAATGGGTTGTCCATCACTTGTCCCTGGCCAGGACCATGAACGCCGAGCGTTGGGAGCATGTGCGGGCGGCGGCGATCAAGGGGGTCTACGAGCGTGTGTTCGCCTCGTCGATCGACCGTGTCTGGGTCGTATCCACGCCCGAGGCGCGCGCGATGCGCTGGCTGGCCGGGTATCGGCACGTCGATATCGTCCCTAACGGCGTCGACAGCAACTACTTTGCCCCGGCGACGCCTTCGACCTCTTCCTCCGCCGTGTTCTGGGGCCGATTGGATTTCGAGCCCAACGTGCAGGGGCTGCAGTGGTTTGGCCGAGAAATTTGGCCGCACGTCAGGCGCGAAGTACCCGAGGCCGCGTTTATCATCGTGGGATTCAATCCCGGACGGGCGGTCCGGGACCTGGCCGAGATGGACGGCGTTACGCTGGTGCCTGATGTCCCGGACCTTCGCGAGGAGGTCGGCAGGCACAGTGTCGTAGCCCTGCCATTCGTGTCTGGCGGCGGCATCAAGAACAAGCTGCTCGAGGCGGCCAGCATGGGAAAGCCGATCGTGACAACGCGACGAGGATGCGGCGGACTCGACCTTCCACCGCGGCTGCCACTGGTTGTGGCGGACTCGCCTGCACAGTGGCAGACGGCGTTGCGTGATCTGTGGGCGAACCCTGCCCGTCGCGCCGACCTTGGCGCTTCGGCGCGACGCTGGGTCATCGAGCGGCACACGTGGACGGCGGCAGCTGATCGCGCCATTGCCGGGATCGAGCAATCGATCGCGGGTCGACGCTTATGAAGCAGCTCATCCTCATGCTGGCGCTGACCCTGCTGGGGACGGTGGGACCGTTCGTCCTGACGCCCTTTGTTGGCGTTGCCGTCTACTACCTGTTCGCCGTGCTCCGGCCACAGGCACTCTGGCAGTGGGTGTTGCCACAGTTCGCCTGGTCGTTCTACGTCGGCATTGGAACCATCATCGCGACGACGCTTGCGACACTGATGCGATCGCATGCGGCCGCGATCAAGCTGGCTACCGATCGTTCAGTCCGTCGGGTGACGCTGGCACACCTCGCCATGTTCACTTTTGGCGCCTGGTTGGTCGTCAGCTTCCTGATGGCGCAGTATCCAGAGGCGTCAGAATCGGTGATGATCGAGTACACCAAGATCTGGGTGATGTTCGCGATTGCCGCGATCGTGATCCGGACTCGCTCCCAAGTCTTCACGCTGGTCACCATCGCCGCGGTGTCGCTGGCCTACATTGCGTACGAAGTCAACTACATGTACCTGTTCCAAGGGAAATATCTCGGCATTTTCCATAACGGCTACGGAGGACTCGACAACAATGGCGCCGGTCTCATGCTGGCTATGGGCGTGCCACTCTGCGTCGCGGTGTGGGACGGTGCCACCAAGTGGTGGCGGTGGATCTTCGTCGCCATGGTTCCGGTCATCGTCCATGCCGTTCTGATGACCTATTCGCGCGGGGCGATGGTTTCCCTGTTGCTCGCCAGTCCCCTGATCCTGCTGCGCTGTCGACGACGGCGGTGGATGGCTGTGGCCGCCACCATCATGATGTTCATCGTCCCGCTGTTGGCCGGCGCGGAAATACGGCAGCGCTTTTTCTCGATCGAACAGTACCAAGAGGACGGCTCGGCACAAAGCCGAATTGCCAGTTGGAACGTGGCGCTGGCCATTGCCAACGATTACCCGGTATTTGGCGTCGGCCCACGAAACGCCAACTACTTTACCTTCTACTATGGTGCCGATATTTTGGGCCGAACGATCCACAGCCAATCGCTCCAGCTGATGGCCGACACGGGTTACGTCGGGTTCGCGTGCTACGCCTCGGTCATGGTCTGCACGGCCCGGGCCCTCCGACGATCCCGCAAACGGTGGAAGCACGACCGGTCCGAACATGGCCACCAGCTGTACGCCATGGCGTACGGGATCGAAGCCAGTCTAGCGACGTTTTTCATCGGCACCTTCTTCCTGTCGCTGGAAGTGTTCGAGCTGCCCTACTTGCTCGTGCTCTTGGCGGCCCAGCTTCCAACACTGGTGCTGGAACCGGCGAAGCTGCCGACCGCGACACCTCTTCCGGTGCCCTCGGCGCCGCCGCGCCTGTTGCCGCGGCCGGCGTATCAAACACGTTTGCAATGAGCAGTCCGACTCGCAGCTCTTCGCGCTCTGAACCGACGATCCCGTCGACGAAACGCGTCCGCGTTGGTCTGGTTGTTCACGTGATGCAGGTCGCTGGCGCTGAAGTGCTCGTCGCCGAGATTGCGCGGAGTCTGGCCGCGGCTATCGAGCCCACGGTGTTTTGCCTCGATTCACTCGGGGCGTTGGGAGCACAGTTGCGGGCCGAGGGCATTTCGGTCGTGACGCTCGGCAGACGGCCCGGCCTGGATCCAGGCCTCGCCTGGCGCTTCGCCCGTGAGCTGCGACGACGGCGGATCGAGGTCATTCACGCGCATCAGTACACCCCGTTCTTCTACGCCGCCTGCGCCAATGCCTTGACGGCCTTTTCAGCGCGGCTGATTTTCACTGAGCACGGTCGTCACTATCCGGACATTGTCTCGGGCCGTCGCCGGCTGCTGAACCGACTGGTGTTTCGGCACCTGGCCGACGACATCAATGCGGTTTGCCAGTTCAGTGCTCGGAGTTTGGCACAAGTCGATGGATTCGTCGGCCGTTCCATTCCCGTAATTGCGAATGGCGTCGATGTGGCGCGGTATCAGACGGTCCACGACCGCGACGCGATCCGCGACCGCCTGGGACTGGCTCGCGACCGCCAGTACATCCTTCACATCGCACGTTTCCACCCCGTGAAGGATCACCGACTCCTGATTGAGTCGTTTGCCCTGGTGGCCGCCGTCCTCCCTGAAGCCGACCTCTTGCTCGTCGGCGATGGCCCGCTTCGCGCCGAGATTGAACAGCGGGTAGGCGCGCTCGATCTCGGCTCCCGTGTTCGCTTTCTCGGCATCCGCGCCGACGTCCCCGATCTGCTCGCCAGCGCAGATGTCTTCGCCCTGCCCTCGGTGAGCGAGGCGGCGTCGCTCACGTTGATGGAAGCCATGGCCTCAAGTTTGCCGGTCGTGGTCACCGACGTCGGCGGTAACCCTGAACTGGTGACTCATGGCGTTGAGGGCCTGCTCATTCCGCGTCGTGATGCACGCGCGGGGGCCGAGGCTCTGCGGACGCTGCTGAGCGATCCGTCTCTTCGCGCCCGAATGGGTCAAGCCGCTGCCTCTCGCGCACGAAGCCAGTATCGTCTCGACACGACCATCCAGCGATACGGTGAACTGTACGCACGGTTGGGTTGTCGCAATCCGAACATGGCTGGTCGGCACGCGCCGGTCGGGACGACGGCATGACGACGGCTGACTTGCCCGCATCCATCGTCACAGCGCCTCAGGTCACGACGACGCCAGTCGTAACGTTCGTCGTCCCTGTGAAGAACGATGCAGAACGGCTGGCTCTGGCACTCGGCGCGCTGCGGGCCAACGACCTTCCGCCTCATCGGATGGAAATCATCGTGGCAGACAATGGGTCATCCGACGATTCCGTTGAAGTCGCCCGCGCGCATGGCGCTCGCGTCCTCGTCCACCCCGAGCTGACCGTGGCGCAACTGCGCAACCGTGCGGCGGCTGAAGCGTCGGGTGACGTGCTCGCGTTTGTCGATGCCGACCACGTGATTGCCGCGACCTGGTTGATCCACGCGATCTCCGATTTGCAGGGCCCGGCCGTCGCGGCGGCAGGCGCACTTTGCGTACCGCCCAGCCCTGGCACCTGGGTGCAACGCATGTATGGATTACTTCGTGGGCGCTCCCAAGGCATCGCGGATGTCCCATGGCTGGGAAGCGGAAATCTGGTGGTGTGGCGTTGGGCGTTCGAGCAGGTGGGTGGCTTCGATGAGTCGCTGCACACTTGTGAGGACGTCGACTTGTGTCAACGACTGAGGGCTGCGAACTTGCGTCTGATCGGCGATGAGCGACTGCTGAGCGTCCACCTCGGCGACCCGGCCACTCTCAGGGCCTTGTTCACGTCCGAACGCTGGCGTGGTCGCGACAACTTGCGCGTCTCCCTGCAGGGCGGTCTCAGCCTGCGCGATCTTCCGGGTGTGCTGGCGCCGGTGCTCGGCGTCGGCTTCGGGGGTGTGGCAATCGTCGGCGTCCTGCTGTCACCGTTCTGGGGGGGTCGCTCTCTCGTATGGAGTGCGATCGCCATCGCGTCGTTCATCGCGCTGACGACGCCGCGCGCCGTTCGCATGGCCATACGGGGGCGGTTACGCGACCCGCTGAAGTGGCTCCAGGCGCTGATTGTCGCTGGCACGTATGACGCCGGTCGTGCAGCCGCGCTCGTCGTGCAATCGTCCTATCACAGGCGCGGCGCGCCAACCGGACACGCCGCATGAATCGACCGATTCGCGTGCTCGAGCTCCGCAGCGTGCGCGGCACCGGCGGCGGGCCCGAGAAGACGATCATGCTCGGAGCAGCCGGCACGGACCCGACACGGTTCTCCGTAACGGTCTGCTACATTCGCGACCGCCGTGATGACGTTTTTACGCTCGACCACAGAGCGAAGACCCTGGGGATCGACTATGTCGAGGTCCTCGAGTCACACTCGTTCGACCGGTCAATCATCGAGCCGCTTCGTCAGTTGCTTCGATCCCGTCAGATCGACATCGTCCACTCGCACGACTACAAGACAAATCTGCTGGCGCTCCTGCTGGCGCGCCTCGAGAAGATCGTTCCGCTCTCAACTGCCCATGGCTGGACAGGCAATTCAGGTCGCGAACGTTGGCTCTACTATCCAGCGGATCGCCGACTGCTGGCGTGGTTCCCTCGGGTCATCGCGGTGTCCGGAGATATTCGCGACGCGCTCGTACGGGCCGGAGCCCGCGCAGACAGAGTAACGGTCGTGCTCAACGGTATCGATCCCGAGCGCTTCAAGCGAAATCGCGATCTGGAAAGTACGGCTCGTCGCCGGCTTGCGATCGAACCGTCCCACACGGTGATCGGCGCGGTGGGCCGACTCGCGCGTCAAAAAAGGTTCGATCTGTTGCTCGACGCCATCGGGCCATTGCTGAAGCGGTTTCCTCACCTGCTCGTTGTGATCGCGGGAGACGGCGAGCTCAAGGACACGCTGGCGCACCACGCCCGCACGCGTGGTTTGGCGTCACTCTGCCGCTTCACCGGTCACGTCGAAGATGTCATCAGCCTGCACCACGCGTTCGACCTCTTCGTTCAAGCGTCGGATTACGAAGGAACACCAAATGCCGTACTCGAGGCCATGGCGCTCGAAACGCCGGTGGTGGCAACCGACGCGGGAGGGACTGCCGAGCTGGTCGGCCACGGGATCCATGGATTGATCACCCCTCGTGGGAATGTCCGAGCACTTACGGACGCACTTGAAGCCTGTCTTCAAGACCCAGCCGCGGCCCGCGCGCGGGCTCGCGCTGCCCGCGCCAGGGTCGAGAACGAGATTTCCTTCGAGCACCGAATGCGGTCGGTGGAAGCCATTTACGAAGCACTTGCCAAGGGCCGCGCGCGCAGCTCAACCGATTTGAGGCAGCCGGCCAACCGTCACGTCGATGCGTGACGCTGTCAGGTCGGGGCTCGGGCCGGTCGTCGAGCCGATTCCGGCGTTCCGCGTGGCCGTCGGTGTCCCCGCGCGTTGTGAGATCACGTCGTGTGGAGGAACAGCCACCAACCTACGAGTCCTAGTGCGCCCAGGCCGCTCAGCGCCAAAGCTGTGACCAGGCGCTTCAGCGCCCCCTCCATCTGGGGTCTGAACACCGCTTGTGTTCCATAGTCCGCCGGCGGCACGACAATAGCGTCGATCGGCGCGTCCGGCTGCTGAAACCACGCATGCATGAAGCCGTGTGTCAGCATCATCACCACCGGCCGCGCTAGAGTCCGCGTCGGCATTCGGGCCAGCGTCTCTGTGGAAGTCTGAAAGAAGAAGTCGGAGCGCTCGAGATACGTGCGGCGTTCATCGCCGCGCGCATGACGGGCCGCGTACTTGAACACGTCACTCTTACGCATCTCCATCGCCGCCCACGACTCGGTCGGAAACTCGAGTTGCTCCGGATGGTCGAGATATCGCCGTTCGTGAGCCGCCATCCAACGTGCGTAATGCAGCAGGCTTGCCTGGGCGTAGCCGTACATGTAGTCAAACTGCTCGCGCTCAGCCTTGACGTCGAGGTACTTGCCAACGGCCTGAAGCATCATGGTGTAGAACCAGCGTCGCTCGGCGTCGAGCAACTGGTGCCGGTCGATGTTCTCCGTGGGATGCATGCACCGCCGAATCAGCTGTTCGGCCTTGTCGAGATAGCGCCGCTCGTTGGTGAGCTCATAGGCATCGACTAACGCGTTCACGGAGTTGCCGGAGGCGCGCCCGGGCCCGTGATAGGCGACTTGGGACACGGATGCCAGACCCGTATAGCCCCGATCGATCCACCACAGCGGTGTCGCCCGCGGGTCATCCCGATCGATCACAAATGCTCCCAGGTCGATCGCCGCGTCGCGCGACCAGGTCGCGCCGGTCATCAGGTGCTGAAGCTTGAGGCCGGTTGTGTAGTTGTGATCACATGCGGGGCCACCACCCTGCACGCCATCGGCGCGCGGATAACTGCGATGTGTTGACGTGCCAGCGTCGATGTAGTGCACGGTATGCCAAAACAAGCCGCGGTTGTACGGCACCCTGTCTGCGGTCGTATGGTAAATGTCGATATCGACGACGTGTCGCGCCAGCGCCGCCATCTGGCGCCACCAGCGCAGGTCGCCGCTGCGCATAAATTGGTAGGCGAATCCCGCAATGGCATCGTACTGATTGTTGTAATGAGATACCAGGCGGCCCGGCGCATGGATCGCCTCGTGATCAGCGTAGATGTCGCCATAGTGCCGCCAGCCGTACTCATCGATCCGCTCGCGTTTGGCCTCAAACGTGTCTGGTCCGTCGAGCGCCGCGTAACACAAGTCCACGTACGCCTGGTTGCGATCAATGGCCAGGGGTGTGAGGTAAGGCACCGCGCCGCTCGCCGCATACCATTCCGGTGAGCAACGGGCGACGGCAGGGGTCCTCACCCACTCCAGCGTCTCGGCGCCGATGCGATCGGGGCCGAAGGCAATCGTGAAAGGCGTCGTCGTTTGCTCGCCACCTTGTAGTTCGTGCAGGTCGGCGGCTTGCCGGGGAAAACACGACAGCGTCAGCGTAGTGCCATCGAACGCTATGGCTTTGGGAAACGTCTGCCAGAATTCAGGCAGCGCAGCCGCCCATTCTTTCTCACCACTCGCGAGGTGCACCGTCGGCGTCGCCCGTAGGCCAAACACGTCGCCGCGATCGGTTCGCACGCGATAGCCGCGGAACTGGTGCATGACCTCACCGCGGCGATTCACGTGAACCGAGCTCTTCCACTGTTCGCCGCCGCTCGAGTCTTGATAGATTTCGAACGGGAGGTCAATCGGCGCCCCCGGGGTTGACGGATCGATCGAGACGGTGGCGTTCCGCAGCTCCTCGGCGCCGAGCGTCAGCGCGAGCGACAATTCTCGCACCATCAATGATCCGGGGTCGCCCAGGCTCCAGATCCCGCCGCCATGCCTGGCGCGCCGCGGGTTGCGCAGCGTGAGCTCGAAGGACACGACCGGCGAACCCGCATAGAAGTGCGTCAAGCAGCGCAGTTCGAGTTGGCTGGTGCCGACCCTGCCACGAGACGAAATGGTGGCCCGCAGTGGACCACGTCGTTCAACCGCTACTTCGTGGAGAACGAGCGCGTGCCGCACCCCGGATTCGTCTTCGCAGAGTAGACCACTCAGAACAGGATCGAGGAGCGCCCGGCCCGATCGATCAGTGGCGCGCTCGAACGGGAACCGCGTGCCGCGCTGCAGCACGAACGTCGCCACACCTGTGTCGACCGATACTCCGCTTGCGGATTCAGCGACGCTCAGTGGACATGCGAGATCGGCGTCGAGCGCAGTCTCCGCCGTCAATTGGTACTGTGATGACTGGCCGGGCGCTCCGTCGGCCCGCCAATCCAGCAGCAGCCAACGCACCGACGAATCCGACCAGCGGTCCAAGACAGTCGTTTGCACGGGGACCGGATCGCCGCTCGCCGAACGCAAGCTGACACCCGCGTCGCGCAGCCGCCCGCGAGGGAGCGGAACGCCGCAGGTGACTGGCTCACCGTGTCGCAAGCGAGTGGCGCCGATATTCGGGAAGTCAACGACGAGAGGAATTGAAAATGCAGTATTGGTAGCAGTCAACGGAGTTGTACGTACGAGTATGTAATTTCAACCGACCGGGCGACGCAATTAGGTCCCGCTCGGCGGATATCGTTACCTGGTATCGGTCGGCGCGCGGCCTACGCCATCGCATTTTTGTGTAAAGATAGCAAATCGGGGTGGTCTCGCAACCGCTATCCCCGCTGACAGTTTTGTCGCATGCGTTTCACGAGCGAGATCGGCAGCTCAGGTTGAGATTTGTCGATTGCTCGGTTCTGCGCGCCATCCGAACGTTCGCGTGTCAAAAGTTTCACTGCCTCACGCGGTTCGTCAACGCCGTGCCGATCACCCTTCAAGGCACAGCTCTTGCGAGGCCGCGATGCGGCCGTGCGGCTGTGTGCAATGAAACGGCGGCACGAATGACATCGAGTTTTGTGAGCCCAGGCAGACCATGAGACGACTTCAGTACCAGGAAGAACCATTCACGAATCAACCGATGACGCGGTTCGGCAGGCGCCCGCGCATCCTGACGATTATTGCCGGCTTGGTCCTCATAGCCGCCTCGTTGGAATTGCTCGCGCAGGGTGCGCCGCCCCGGAATTTGCGGATCGTCCCCCCGCCGACCGCGCCGACCACGCCGCCGCCGGCACCGCCCGCGCCCTCGCCGCCCAGAACGGGCTTGCTGGCGCCTTCGGATCTCACTTATCTGGGGGCGATGCGAGGCCCATCGGCGGCTGGAGGTTCTGGGGGCGCGCTTGCTGGCAGAACGGTCGGAAGTCAAATCTACTTCTTCATGATCAATCGTGACGGTGAAGTGTTCGAGTTCCCCTACGTCGGGCAGTCGCTCGACTTAAACACGGCGCCGATAGCACCCGTGCAGCGGGCATGGGGCTGGGTCGCGTGGAACGGCAACGATCGACGCGACATCAGTTGGGATTACAATACGGGGGCCGTTCGACACACGAGGACGACCGGCAACCCATGGCCCTATTTCGGCCTCGCCTACCACGACAACAAGCTGTACTGGAGCTACCTCGATTACTACAACACGATGTACGGTGATTCTGATCACTGTGTCGGTTTCACGAACCTTTCTGGCGACCCCAATACGAACTGGGCCCGCGGACCTTTTCGATTCAATTGGAACGTCAAGCATTTGTGCGGCAATCTCCTCAACACACCACGCGGGTTGGGACTGATCGGCAGCATGATGGCGATGAGCCGCAATACCGACAACACGTGGGGACCCTCGCTGTTCGTCCGCCCGTATCCGACGATGTCCGACGCGGGCGGCTACCAGAGTCCGCGGCTCAGCGTGACACCGTTGCTCGACCACTCGCAAACGCAGCGCTCACAGCGCGCCGGCGACTACCGGCCCAACGAACTCGACCCGTACAACCCCGACATGTTCCCTTCAGGTGGGCAGGGCTATTGGACGCAGCGCGATCGCATGTCCGTGGCGGCGTGGATTGAAACCGCGAGGGGCAAGGTTGGGATTGTGTTCATGGGCGGCATGGCAACCGGCCAGGTTTGGTACGGGAGTTGGGACGCGGGTCCACACGGTGAAACGAACAGATGCCGATCCGCCGACCGCGGCGAGAACGCGGTAGGGTTCCGTCCCGAGTGGCGGATTTACGATCCGCTCGACCTGACCGGATCGAATCTGCGCGCTGCTCCCAGGTTCACGTTCAACCCCACGAGCCTGACAAATGGTTACTGGTCGATGTACGCGTGCGAACAGTATTCGACGGGCGCGTACTACGATCAGGCGAGCGGCAAGCTGTTTGTCACCGGCGGCTGGGACAGTTCGGGGGTGCCGGTCATCAACGTGTGGCAGGTGACTCCGTAGCACTGGTCCCACGGCCGGGCGCCGTCGCCGCATTCTCCCGGGTTGCCGACCGACGAAAAGTGGCCAGGATGCAGGCCCGGCCCTGTGCCAGGGATGGATGCCGAAAGGTGCGAATGAGGCCAAGCTCCAGGGTCATGAGGGGCGGCACACGGATGAACTGCGGAGACGCATCGACATAGCGGAACGTTTCGATCACGAGCCCCACGCGGGCGGCTATGGCCGACAAGGCCGCCACCGAGTTGGCGCGATAGTACGTGCGATAGACGTCCGACGCCTTGCGGTTCAGCAGCAGTCTCGCCAGCGGAACGAGCAGCACTTGCGGGACCAGCCGTGTCAGTATCGTGGTGTACCCGCGGGCATTTGGCGTGTGAATGATAATGCGGCCCTGCGGTTGAACCACCCGCTTCAACTCCTCGAACAATGCCGTGGGATCCTCGACATGTTCAACGACCATGTTCGCGGTCACCAGGCTGAAACATTCATCGTCGAAGGGGAGCGATTCGACATCGCCGATGACCCGCCATCTGATGTCGGAGTTTCGACGAATCGCCTGCTGGTCTAAATCGATCCCGACCGTCACCCATTCGCGCGTATCGAGCTGCCGATGCGAACGAGCCAGCCACGGCGGCAGAACTGCCGGTCCACAGCCAACATCGAGCCATCGGCCCTTTCCCTTGAGGGCCTCGCTCAGCGTTTCAGCGTAGTCATACTGCGAGTTTCTAAGGCCAGGCGTCAGCCGCGCCCGCATCAGGCCATAAAACCGCGCGCAGACCTGGTCATATGACGACAACTGGCCGTCTGGTAAGGGCGACTGCACGAGACATTCTCTACCGATCCGGTTCGAGTTCGGTGCTACCGCTGGCGCTGGCTCGACGGGTGAGGAACCAAAAAGGGGCCGATCGCCAGGTAGTCGAGGTTGCCCTGCAGGAACGCGCGAATGGCATCGTCCGGCGTGCACACGATCGGTTCCTCATGCATGTTGAAGCTGGTGTTGATCACGGACGGTATGCCACTCAGCTGGTAATACTCGCTGATAATCCGATGGAAGCTCGGATTCGACTCGTGCGTCACCAGCTGTGGCCGCGCCGTTCCGTCGACGTGCACCGCGGCGGGTGAATCACTCTTCATTCGATCGGTGCAGTCGAATGTCACGGTCATGAACTGAGCTGCGTAGTCAGCGCCATCGATGTTGCGATAACACTCGCCGCGCCTTTCGTACAGCGTGGCCGGCGCAAAGGGCATGAACTCGGTTCGCCCCAACCGCTGATTCAACCACTGATTCACTTCGGGCTCTTTCGCGTGATAAAGAATCGACCGGTTACCCAACGCCCGAGGACCGTATTCCATCCGCCCGTTGAAGCGCGCGACCACCTTGCCGTCAGCGATCAAACGCGCCAGCATCGGCTCGATCGGATCGTGCCTGGTGAATTGGAGCTGCGACGTCTGCAGCGCCTCGGCAATCGCGTCCGAACTGAACTCCGGTCCCCAATACACATCGTCGAGGCGTTGCGAGAGCCGATCGCACCCTGTGAATTCCAGCAGCGCGGCGCCGGTGCCACACCCCCCGTCGCCCATATTGGGATGAATGAATAACCCGTCGACGTTCGGCAGTTCGCGGATCCGCTGATTGAGCTTGACATTGGCAACCACTCCGCCGGAGAGCACAACGTTTCGGATGCCGGTCTGCGCCAGGTAGTGGACCACATACGCTGTGGCCACGCGTTCCAGCACATGCTGATAACCAGCGGCGACATCAATCTTGGGGAACTGGGTCGCCAGCATTCGCGCAAAGTAGAGATTGTTGCTCTCTCGGATGCGGAACGATCCCGGCTGCAGATCGAATCGCGCCAGCAGCACGTCACGGAGAATCGCGGGATCGCCATAGGCTGCCAGCCCGACGATCTTTCCTTCGTGGCGGCTGGGCTTGAAGCCCAACGCTGACGTGACCGATTCGTAGAACGTTCCCAGCGAGTGCGGGTACTCCACCCCGTGCAACCGCTGAATGTGCCCGCCACGCCCCACGCTGATGGTGCCGGCCAGCCCCGATCCATAGCCATCGAGGGTCACGATCAATGCTTCGTCGAAACCGCTGTTGAAGTACGCATTGGCCGCGTGGCTCAGGTGATGCTCGACCCGTTTCAGTTTCTGGCGCAGGCCGATCTCGTCCAGCCCGCTCTCCAATTCGTCTTGCCACTTCTGATGAAACAGGCTGGCGTCGCGTCCCCACTGTTCCGACAGTCGTTTGGCCACGTTGCGCGAGATGACACTCTCGTTGGCCAGAATCCGGTAAGCGACCGATTTGGCCAACCCTTTTTCCATTCGTTCGTTGGGGTTTCTCAGGCCTGGAATGGCCGTCGAACGGGCAGGAATACGCGTACTCGCCTCGCGGATCAAGTCGCTCCACCTCCCACCATCGTCGATGAAGTCCCGCTCGGCATCCAGGTTTCCGCGAAAGAGACGGGTTTCCTCCGCCGACGTAAAAAATGGATACGTGACGCAATCGATCTCAGCGGTCTCCAGGCCCGCATACTGAACCGCCGCCTGCAAGGCGCGCCACGGAAAGCCGTCCTGCAGCTTCACACGACTGAAGCGCTCCTCCCCAGCGGCAAACACGACCTTCCCGTCATCAACGAGCGTGACCGTTGAATCCTTGTCCAACGGCGATATGCCGAGCACTCTCATGATTCCGATTCCGCCATGGTAGAAACGTCCTGTCGGTACATCTGCGGGCTCATCGCGACGCCCTGCATGTCCTGCATGAAGAACTCGCAGAACTGCTCGATGCGACGAAGAAACGACTGCAACTCCGCGGACGATCGAACGTAGGGCGTGTGGCCGGGCTCGACCGATGGGCTGTGGAACGACATGGTGAAGGTGCGACAGCCGCGACCGAACAGGCTCCGCACCAGCGCGCGCATCTCCTCGAACGAGTTCCCTTCGGGGCTCAGCATGACGCGGTTGACGGCACCGAGTCTCGCCAACACGCCCACCCCGCGTAACACCTCGGCTCCTGGACGGGACGCGAGCTGATGGACTCGCAATCCCCAGGGACCCAGCCACCCGACATAGTCGATTGTGCAGGGAATTTCCAGGAGCTGGTTGGTCAGAAAGAATGGGTTGGCGTCAAAGGCCACGAACGAGGGTCCCTCGCTCGCGCTGAAGTCAAGCCTCGGGCTCACACTGAGGTCGACCTCGTAGCCGAGGTCGCTCAGAATCGCCACGGTCTGGACTCCCAGGCCATAACGACCAGCCTTGAAGATCGTCGGCGGGGCGAATCGCGCTGCGATCGCCTCGCCCAGCGCCTCGAGTTTGGCACGTTGTAGCGACGATGGCAGATTGAACGTGAAGCTGTTTCGAGGCTTGAGGTCTTCGGTGTAAGGTGGGTTGACCCAGGGGTGGAGGTGGGCACCGATCTGACACCTCTGGCTCGCCCAGATTTCTCGCAGCGGCTCGAAGCCATCGGGCTGCGTGGCGACTGGGTAGTCAATGACATACGTTGGCTTGATCCCAAAGCGCTCGATGATCGTTTGTATCCGACCAATGTGCCGGAGCGCCGAGACCGAGGTGCTGGCACGAGAGAACGGCGCATTCCAGTCGAATTCCTCCTCGGTGTCGACGACCACGAATAGTCGCGGCTTCCAGTCAGCGGGTTGAACGACGCCGCGCGTAAACGGCAGGTCACCCTGGGGGGCGCTCGGCGTCATGGTACCTGCCTGATGACGTGTGGACCGAGCCACCGGCTCACCGCGACCGGCAGCCGCCGCCAGGCACGAATGAAGAACTCCATTCGTGGGTTCGAGGTGCCATGGTCTGGCAGCGAATCCTTGGACAACATCACGTATTCCCAGTGGAGAGGCACGTCCTCGGCCCCCCACTGCTGCTTGAAGTGATGCGTGCCGCCGTCGCGCGTCGAACGCCCGAAGTCGAAGATTGCGGCGCCGCCGGCGATGGCAGATTCGATCATCGACCAATACAGGAGCATATTCGGCGACAGCGGACGATACTCCCGGAGCGAGGAGGCCCACGGCACAAGGACCATCTCACGCCACGCGAGCGAAATCCCCGCCGCCATCGTGGCGCCGCCCCGCCGGACCAGGAACACGCGAACGCGTGGGCCGAACACGTCGAATACCGTGCTGAACAAGGAGCGTGGGAACACGGGCGTGCCCAGGTCGCGCATGTTCGTCGCAAAGACGTCGTAGAACTCGTCGAGTTTCTCGGCTCCGGTCACTTCGGTCGTCAGCCCTTCTTTCTGCGCTTTTCGGACCTGGTTACGGACCTTTCGATCGAGTGCCGTCCAGAGCGCCTGCGCGTCCGACGGCAGGCGAAGGCGGGCGCCGACCTTGTGTTGCCGTGCCAGCAATTCGCGGCAATGACGCGACGTGTTGCGCAACTCGACATGCGTTGCACCGAACGCACGACCCAGCGTCGTCGCCTCACGCACTAATGCGTCCGAAGCAGCGGCATCCGATGTCAGCAAACCGGCGTAATTCGCATAGGGCACCGAGACAAGCGACCGTCCAAAGAGCAGGGATTTGAACTTTACGAGGGGCAAGACACCGACAATCTGTTCGTCTCGTCGCGCCGTCAAGTAGAGCGGCTCCTGACCGAAGACGTCTCGGAAAATGGTCCTCCATTCCGCGAGATGTTCGACGGTGCCCTCAGGATGCCCTTCGACATAGTGATTCCACGCCACGCCATCGTCGCGCAAGGCCGACACGGTCAACGAGGTCATGGGCTTGGAAGATGAGCCGGCGTCGGCACAGGAATCCCGCGCATTGGCAACCGCTGTCATGAGCATCTGTCCGAAACTACCAGGCGTATGGCAGCGGATAACTGGCAGCGTTCGTTTCGGGGGCTGTGTGCTTGAGCTGCGACACCATCGACTCGATTGAGTCAAAGCGAAAGTCGGTCAACAGTTGTCGCAGGCGGTTCTCCGTGTCCTCCAGGTGCCGGTAGTGTCGGAACCGGCCAAGCCGGCCGGCCGCCAGCCGCGGCTGGCCGGGATCGATCTCCCAGGGATGGAGATAGAACACGGCCGGCCGTCCCTCTTGCTGATTGACTCGACTGATGCCCCACTTCGTCCACCAATACGGAAGAATCCTGAAGTACCCACCGCCGGCGACCGGAAGGTTGACCGGGCCCACTTGGGTCGTCGACCCTGGCACTTCGACCAAGGATCCCACTCGTCGATCGATCACGTACGGCCCGCGCGCCGACACCGGAATCCCATAGCGATCGTGCCTGATTGGAAAAATGCTGGAGTCGTACTCATACCCCTCTTCGAGGAGCGCGTCGAGCGCCCACAACGACTTGGGAGTAATGGAATAGCTGGGTGCGCGGTAGCCGAGGACGCGGCGGCCGCAGGCGTCTTCGAGCAGCCGCTTGGCGCGACGGACATCCTCCCGAAATGCCGCGGGCGTCTGGTCGTAGATCAGACGATGCGCGTAGCCGTGCGACGCGATTTCGTGCCCTCGGCGCGCAATCGTCTTGACCAGATCGGGGTGGCGATCGCCTACCCATCCGAGGACGAAGAACGTGCTGCGGACGTCGAACTCGTCAAATAGATCCAAAAGCCGCATCGTGTTCTGCACGACCCGACTCTCCATCCGATCCCACTGCGACCGCGGGACGATGCCATCAAACACACTGACGTGAAAGTAATCCTCCACGTCGATGCTCATCAGGTTGACGACCGGCGCGGGCGCTGCGCCTGGAGCGGAGCCCACTCACGCCCCCTTTCTGAGAATGACCGTCTTGATCGTTTCCAGAATGATGAACAGGTCGAGCGCAAGCGACAGGTTCTTGATATAGAACAAATCGAACTGCAGCTTCTGGAGCGCATCTTCTGCAGTGGCCCCGTAGGTGTAGCGAACCTGGGCCCATCCCGTCAGCCCCGGCCGAACGATGTGACGCTGCGGATAGAAACGGATCCGCTGTGTCAACTCGGCGACGAACTCAGGACGCTCCGGGCGCGGACCGACGAAGCTCATGTCACCTTTCAGCACGTTCCACAACTGGGGTAATTCGTCGAGGCGAGAGCGACGAAGGAAGCCACCCACGGGTGTGACGCGCGGGTCGCCCTCTGACGCCCAGACGGGTCCGGTCGCGGCCTCGGCGTCCTCACGCATTGATCGAAACTTATGGACCGTGAAAACCCGACCATGTTGACCCACTCGTCTCTGGTGATACCAGATGGAGCCGTTGGACGTCAGCTTGATCGCGACCGCGACCGCCATCATGATGGGCAACGAAACGATCAGGCCCACAATCGAAATACTGATGTCCATCGCCCGTTTGAGGGTCGACAGCACACGGCTTTTCTCGAAGCCGGGGAAAAAATGAGCCAGCTCGGACGGAGATTCTCGACCGCGATCTTGCCGGTGTAGTCTTCGTAGACGGACGCGAGATGATCGAAGGTCACCCCATCGAGCTTCATCTCGAGCAGTTTGTCCATCGGCAGCTTGCCGCGAGCGTCGGCCAGGCTGACGACCACGCGATCGACTCCTCTGGCTCTCACGATCGACGGAATGTCTTCGATCAAGCCCACCACGCCGGGGTTGATGACCGGTGCCCCGACCATTTCTGGGTCGGAATCCACGAACCCGACGATCTCCACGCCCAGCTCATGTCGTCGGTCGAAAATCTCCTTCGCCAGCGCCACCGCCGACGGCCCGGTCCCCACCAACAACAGCCGCTCGCGCGGCCGCACGCGCCGGCTGACCCAGTCGAACGCCACGCGCCAGCCAACGACGAGAGTGATGATGAGAACGGCGGCAATCATGAAGACGCCGCGTCCGATGATCAGGGCCGGAAACCAGAAGTAGATCGCCGCCAGCATGAACGACGCGGATCCGAGCGCCTGGACGATACGTACGAAGAGCTCGCGGCGGTCGGACACGAGCCGCAGGTCGTAGAGATCGGCGTAATAGAGACACACCTGGCACACCAGCGCCACCAGCAGGGTCTTGCCAACGCCGTTGTCGTTCAGCAGGATGTACAGTGCACCTTCGCCTAAGCGTACATAGGCCGAGACTGCGACCGCGGAGCCGATCAAGATCGTCTCGAGCGTGATCAAGGCCGTCGAACGCCCCGTCAGCCGGTGCATCAGCAACCTGACCATCATCCTGAAGAACTCGAGGGCGGATCGTAGTAGCCGCCGTAGTAGCTGTAGGCGCCGCTTGTCATGTGGTCGTGCGATCGATTCAACACCACACCGAGCACGCGTTCCCGGCCCAACACCAACAGGGCGCGATTCACCAGATCGTACGACGTTGCTCCCGCCTTCACGACCAGCACCGAGGCGTCGGCCATCGAAGCCAGCAGGTTGGCGTCGGGCATCAGCACGACCGGTGGCGAGTCGACGACGATCCAATCAAACGCCTCGCGGGCCTCGTCGATCACCTGACGCATGCGGTCCGACGTGATGATACCCATCGGATCGGCGGTTGGACGACCCGCCGGAAGAATCGACAGTTTGTGCGACACCTGTCTGACCGGGAGTCGCCGTTGTTCGCGCGACGTAAGGCCTTCGCTCAGCCCGGACGAGTTATCGACATGAAAGCTCGCGTGCAGCGTGGGTCGACGAAGGTCGGCGTCGATCAGAAGGACGCTCTTGTGATACGACTCGCTCAACGTCAAGGCGAGGTTGGTGGCGGTGAGCGACTTGCCCTCCCCTTGTACCGCGCTCGTAATCAGCACGACTTTCATCCCGTTGGCTGCCTGGGCGTGATGGAGCGTTGCCGCCAACCGACGGTACTGCTCGCGCGAGCCCGGGTCGATATTGCGATCCACGACAACTTTCTCGATGAGGGATTCATCGATTCGCTCGAGCAACGGCTCGCGGCTCGGCGCATCTCGACGAGGTTCGGGCTTGGGCGCTGCCGCCGGCACCGTTGCACGGCTCGGAACCGCGGTCACCTTTCGCGCCGACGACGGCCGCCGTTCCGGCATCTCCAGCGGAAACGGCTCGCGCGCCAACACTTCGGGATCGAGGTCGGCGACCTCACCCCGCGTGATCGGCTCTTCCACGGCGCTGCTGCCCCCAGCGGCCTGCTCTGCCTGGGCCTTCCGGAGCGCTTCCTCCACTCGACTCATCGTGTCCTCATCCCTGCGTTCAGTCGCGCGCGTTTAGGAAAAGAGCCGCCAACGCTTCAGCGACATGGATCCGAATCGACTCGTACTCTCATTGGAATCATCACTGACGCTGTTCGACTCAGGACCCCCTTCAACGGCTGCCGACTCGTCGAGGCTCAGCAACGGGGGTGGCCGATTCCCCGCGTCGGGCGGACCGATCGGCCGGTCGGGGAACAGTTCGTGGCGATCCTCTACGTGGCTCAGATCGAAGTCCTTACACACCTCGAGCACGATCTGGCGAGTGACCGGACGCTGCCCCGCGGCAAAGCTGCTCACGAGGGCATTGTCCGCAAGGACGTTGATCGTGCGCGGAATCCCGTGTGATCGTTCGTGAATCAGCGTCACCGCCTCGCGTGTAAACACGCGCGCCCCCTGCCCCCCTGCGGCCTTCACTCGACCGGCCAGGTACGCGGCGGTCTCGCGCAGGGTCAAGGGTCGCAACTCGCATCGGAGGGCGACACGCTGCTTCAGCTGGCGCAACGCTGGATCCGTCAGGCGAGTGGCAAGCTCGGGCTGCCCGGCGATGATCACGCTCACGAGCTTCTCCTCATTGGTCTCGATGTTCGCCAATAGTCGGATCTCCTCGAGCAATTCCAGCGGCAGGCTCTGCGCCTCGTCGACGATCAGGACCGTGGTCTCGTCCGCCTCGCGCCGCCGGCACAACAGCTCTTCGAACTCCGAGAGAAACACTGCCTTCGACGCCTTGGCCTGCGCGCTGAGGCCAAACCGGTCGGCCAGCATTTCCACGAACTCGTTCCGAGTCAGTGCCGGATTGTGGAGATGCACACAGTGCACGCGCGTCGACTGTCTTCCGACGGCCGTCCGAATCAGCGTGGTCTTCCCGGACCCGGCTTCGCCAATGAGCAGCGTGATCCCCTTGCGACTCGACACCGCATACTCGAGGTTGCTGAGCGCTTCGCCATGAACACCCGTCAGTACCAGAAACCTCGGGTTGGGCGTCAGATCGAATGGGCGTTCGGCCAATCCAAAGAAATGTTCGTACATCACCATCAACTCACAAAGGAAAACGCCACCACGGCCAGGCACACCACGACAGTTGAGCCGAGGCCAACATTCAACGCCACCTGGCGCGCCCGAGCGCGACGACGTTCGACCATCGACGCCATCGCCGGCACCACGGCAAGAACGGGCAACGCGAGCACGCGCGACAACTCGTCATCCGATCGGAACGTTCCATCCCGGTATTCCATCAGGGCGAGAAGCGCAACACCCAACGCCAAGCCCCCGAGCAGTCCCAACAGGTTGATCCGCTGTCGATTGGGGCTGAACGGTTTTTCGGGTAACCGAGCGGGATCGACCAATTGCAACTGTTCACCGATTTGTCGTTTTTCCAGGTCGGCGGCAACCTCCGACTCTTCTCTCTTGGTCAGCAAGCTGGCATAAATTTGCTGCAACGTGGCATAGTCGCGCGTCAGTTCGACCATCTCGGACTCGCGCGTCGGGGCTGCGTCCACGCGACGCTCGTAGGCGTCAATCTCAGCTGACAGCTGTGCTTCATCGCTTTGCTTCGACGCAATCTGTCGGTCGAGCCACGCGACTTCGGCCTGAAAGTCCGCGAGCCGCTTCTGCGCCACTGTCGGACGCGGCGCGACGCCGGGCGTCGGCGCGACTTCGGCCGCCACCTTCACTTCGAGATCTCGAATGCGTCGCTTGATAATGCCAATCTCGGGGTGATTGGCCGTAAATCGCTGCTCGAGTCCCGCCAGGGTCACTCTCGCAGCCGCCAACTCTTGGGCCGCCGTCCCAGTCGGCTCCGAAGCCGCCGCACCATTCGCCTCGATGTCGGCTCGCAAATCCTCGATCTGACGGAGGACCGCCATCCGACGGTCTTTATCGCGATTCGTGGACTCGACCACTCGTTGAATTTGCATCTGCATGTTCTGCATGACCTGCAGATTAGAGGTCACCTGCGACGGCAGCTCGGTGGCATACGTCCGCCGATAGATTTCGAGCCGTTGTTCGTGTTCGATCAGCCGTCGTCGCGCCTCTTCGAGTTGAGCCTCGAGGAACTGGCTCGTCCCCTCCGCCAGCGTCGAGCGGGACGTCACGTTCTCCGTAATCACCGACGAGGTCAACCGCTCGGTGACTTTCAGGACGGTGTGGGGATCGGACCCGACATAGCTGACATAAAACGCGTTGGCACGGGCCGGGGCGATGTAAATCGAGTCGCGCAATTGCTTGATGATCGCTTCGTTGATGCCGCCGGCACGGGCTTCCGGGTACAAGTTGAACTGTTCGATGATCGGTTCGAGGCGCGTGCGACTGAGAATCTGCTGCGTGATCGCTGGCAGCCGCTCTTCGATTCGTCGGGTCACGGCGGGCATGACATAGATGTCCGTCACCCCTTGAGGCACCACCATGATCATCGCTTCAGAGCGATAGCGGTTGGGCAGTCGGCCGGTCACGATCGCGGTCGACGCCGACACCAGCGCGAACGGGATCAGAAACAACCAGATCCGACGACGAAGAATCGACAGGACTTCTTCGGGCGTGTAGGTTTTACCGGGAAGCATTCAGACTCCTCGGGTTGCCCAAAAGTGGCAACCACAGGTTCAAAAAGACCCCCACACTCTGGCGACCGACGCGGCTTGCCAATCCGGTCGGCAGGTCGACGTCGGACTCAAAGGCGTAGTGATAGTAGGAGTAGCGGCCGTCGAGCGCTAGCAATCGCGTCAGGCCAAATGACAGTCCAACGTTGGTCGAGTACGTGATCAACCCATCGTTGCCCGTGTCGGCAAAGCCGATGGTCCCCGTGGAGGCACTGGCATACGCATCGAACGTGAGCCGGGGCGCCAGCACGCCCGTCAACCCGGCCGACAACGCGTCGGAAAAATAGGGATCGACCAATGACTCGAGGAACGCCACGTTTCGGTGATAAGCAACGCCGGCGCTCCACGTTCGCCCCATTTCGTGTTGGAGGCGAGCGCTTCCGATGAACGAATAGTGCAGCAGCTCGCCATCGCTGATGACGGCGCCGCCGGTCTGGAAAGAGAACGTCGTTCGCCGAGACACTGACAAGGCTCGGTTATAGTCGACGCCGACGTCAATCGTGTGACGACCAACATCATCGACAGCCGATGTCTCGGGGTAACGCGCTTCCGAGTATCCGTAGCCTGCTCGGACGCTCAAATCGCGCCGCACCTCCCGCTGGTAGCGACCGGCGACCGAATGGATCGCCGAGTCCCGGTCTTCCTCCTCGAAGTCAACGAATCGATACGCGTATGAGAAGACCAGGCTTCCGCGTCGAGAGACATCGTGAGTCACCTCTGCTGTCGTGTCGTACGACAGGTAGGCATCGAGGGGCGACCCCTGGTTCTGATCAGCGGGGTGCGCCTCCCCCAACTCGGGATCGATCAGCGCCGGGAAGACGTTAAACGTCAGAAAGGGCTGATAGCCGACGGTTTGCCCGAGATTCAACCGCGTCCGCCGACGTTCGTAGGACAATCCGACTCGCCCAACGTGCGCCGACACGAAGTCCATGGGCTGATCTTGGTAATAGCGGGTCGTGCTGGACAGGCTTGCGGCAAAATTGACATGTGGCCTGTCGAACTCATACGCGAGACCGGCCCCGAAGTAGCCGAAACTGCCGCCTTCCCAAGTCGCAGCAGCGCTCGTCGTCGGGCTCCCGATGTCGCTGAACACACTGTCGTCGTAACCACCGCCGACGTCAAAGGTCGCGGTCAACATGTGATCGCCACCGTCACCCGCGCCGACGCCGAAGAGTCCGCGATACGGTCGCCCGGGCCGCTGCCCCAACGACTGCGCGGACGCAACCGACGTAGTGGCCGCCAGGGCACACACAACGAGACCGAGGCCAGGCTTCGTGAACATGACACCAGCAATTAGGGCACGATGACCGTGTCACCAGGTTTAAGGAGGATGTTTTGCTCCAGCTTCTTGCGACGACTGACTTCCTTGTAGTTGAACTGAAAACTGACGGGTTGCCCGTTCTCGTTGCGCAGCACAACAATCCGGTCAACAGCCGCCCATTCGAGGACGCCGCCGGCCTGTGCGAGCAACTGGAGCACGGTGGTTGGTCCTGTGAGCGGATAGGGACCCGCTTTGGCCACCTGACCCGTCACGAAAACCTTGCGACTGTTGATCGCCCTCACCACTACCGTGACTGTCGGTTCCTCGAGAAACTTCTTCGCCGCCTCAGTGATCGTCTGCCGCAGCTGGTCGGGGGTTAGTCCCGCCGCGTGAATGTCGTTGAGCAGCGGGATCGAGATCTTGCCGTCGGGACGCACGGTCACATCTCCCGACACGTCCGCTTCCTTCCAGACATAAACGCCCAACACATCATCCGGACCAATCACAAAATCCGGTGACACTGGCACGCTGACTGGTACGGCCGCAGAGACGTTACCCGTTGGCGTCGCCGGCCGCTTGGCCTCACCAGAGGTTTGAGCCAAGCCGGTGGCGCACAGCCAGACGACCACAGTCGACACCGCCGCACCATGAACGGCGATTCGACGACGACGTGCGACGTTATCGACCTTCGGCATAATCGCGAAACGTGTGAACAACCTGCGAACGGCCCCGGACGGCCTCGCCCTGCCCTGTCGGTTGTTGCGCGTGAGTTTCATACTGGCGATACTCCTTGAACGGCACCTGACAGTCGTGCTTGCGCAAGAAGTTCAAGAACCGTTTGTAGTCGCGTGGCTCCATGTTGAAGATCCGCGCCACCATCTTGTAGTTGCCGCGAGCTTCTTCCAGGCCCTTCCGCACGAGTTCGCGCA
This sequence comes from uncultured Acidobacteriota bacterium, assembly GCA_963802675.1. Lineage (GTDB taxonomy): Bacteria > Acidobacteriota > Vicinamibacteria > Vicinamibacterales > UBA2999 > JACCSI01. The sequence continues at coordinate 341,317 of CAWDJL010000005.1, read as the reverse complement.
CGTCGTTCCGCGTGATCTCACGCCGCATGAACAACGGGTAGACCGCTGTCCAGAATGATTCGCGTTCCTCGAGCAGACGCTGCAGGAGGTCGTCAGCAACCGTTCGGCGGCGTTCCCGCTTGGGACGCCGTGAAATACTGCGATACATCTGGATCTCGAGCGGCAGATGCTCGGGGAGCACGACGTCGCTGCGCCCCGTCACAACCAGGCGCTCGATGACGTTGCGTAGCTCACGGACGTTGCCGGGCCACGGGTATTGGCTGAGCAGTTGGGCTGCCTCAGCCGAGATGGCGCTCACCGCCCGGCCGTTGTTGCGCGTGTACTGACCCCAGAACAGCTCGATCATCGCGGCAATATCCTGGCGACGCTCGCGAAGCGGGGGAACCGCAAGCTGAATGACGTTGAGACGGTAGAAAAGATCCTCCCGGAAATGGCCCTGCGTTACCATTTCGCGCAGATTTTTGTTCGTTGCGGCGACAATCCGCACATCCACGCGCGTCGTAACACGATCCGTGCCGACTTTCTGCAGCTCACCCGTTTCAAGAAACCGCAACAGCATGCCTTGCATCCGCAAGGTCATCTCCCCAATCTCATCCAAGAAGATCGTGCCGCCGTCTGCCATTTCGAGCTTGCCCTGTTTGTCCCGATAGGCGCCCGTGAACGAGCCTTTCACGTGCCCGAACAGCTCGGACTCCAGCAGCGTCTCTGACAGGCCGGCGCAGTTGACCGCACTCATGGTGCGATGGGCACGTGGACTGAGTTGATGAAGGCTGTTGGCCACCAGCTCTTTGCCCACGCCGCTCTCGCCGGTGATCAACACCTTGGCGTCGGACCGCGCGATACGACCGATCTCTTGAATGAGCTCGATCATGGCCGGCGTGCTGCCGATCAACTGCCCGGTGACGGGCCTCTTGAATTGTGTGGCGTTCATCTTAGGTCTTCCTTCGCGATCCCAAGTGATCTACGCGGTCTGTCCAGCGCTGACGCTACTCGTCGTGCGCACGGTCGTGAGGACACGTCTTGATAGAGGCGACCTTCGGTCGTGATGCGAGACGCACCGCCCAACGCGCTGCGCTCGAGAACACGAACACTGGGGAGGACGCGCGTGCGCAGAACCTCCAGCAGACGCAAGTCGCCCTTAACGACTAGACTTTTGTCAGCCTCTTACGCCCAGGTTGGGCGCAATGCGCAGGTGAGAACCGAATGATTCCACGACACCACGCTGACCAAAAGTCAAAACCAACTCCGACGAAAGTCGCCCGCTTCAAACTGACACGAACGTACTGAGGCGACCACGAGGAGAGCTTAGCACGCACAGACAGCGAGACTAGCACGAAGGTTTCCACGCCTGCACGGTAAATTTTGCCAAGCTCGACGTCGTCAGAAGTCAACCCGCTGGGGCAGTGAATAAATCGCGAAGACAAACCTGTACGCGAGCCTCCGGTGCTCATGGTCATCACGATCGGTATCACGCACGTTAGACGACCAAGCGACGATTCTTTGACAGTCTTTCGACACTGAACGATCAGGATTCGGCACCGGCGGCGCCGTCGCGCGTGAGCCCCTCCGGTGTTCGGGCAGGTGACCAACCGGTCGTGCCCCGGGCGCACGTCTTCCACGGGCGACGTGGCAAATCGTATGATCTCGCCGGCTCGACCGTACGCCACGCTGGTGTACCCTGAGTCGGTGCAGGCGTGGTCCCCAGACGCCCGGTCCAGGTCGCGTGGACCTTCGAGCGCCACCGAGTCGTTCCCAACGCTTTCGCGGCGACGCTCGGCAGTCGTGGGTGGTCCGGCGCTATTCGGCGTCCTCTTGCTGTTGGTCCTCGCGCAGCAGTATTCGAGCGGCTTCTTCGCCACCGAACTGGCGCGACATCCCGACGAGCCCGCCCATTTTGTGACCGGGGTGCTCGTGTTCGATTACCTACGCAGCGGTTTCACGCAGGCACCACTTGCGTTTGCTGAGCAGTTCTACGAGCAGTATCCAAAGGTGGCGTTCGGGCACTGGCCGCCGATGTTCTATGCCCTCCAGGCCATCTGGTATGCGGCCTTTGGTGCTCAGCCTCACAGCCTGATCCTGCTGTTGGGCGTGGTGACGGCTCTGACGGCGGCCTTGCTCTTCTGGCGCACGACGCGGCGTCATGGCGCGGTAATTGGCAGCGTCACCACCGCGCTCTTCCTCGCGACGCCCGTGGTTCAGTACCTCAACGTTGATCGTCGGCTCCGACTCGCTCGTCACGCTATTGTCCTTCGGCGCAGTACCTCGCGTTTATCGACTTCATGCGACTCGGGCGCGGTCGATCCCTTGCGACTTTCGCGATCTTGGCGCTGGTGGGCCTTCTCACCAAGGGGACGACCATCGCGCTGGCGTTGTTTGCCCTCATCGCCCCGGTGCTGGCCCGACGGACGGCTCTCTTTCGATCGCGGGTGCTGTGGGTGACAGGCGCGGTGATCAGTGCCCTCATCGTTCCCTTGTACTTCGCGTCGCTCCAACTTGGTCAACACGGTGCGCTGAGCGATCTCATCAGATACAGTGCCGATCCGACCGCTCGCCTCTTTGTCCTGGGACAGTTTGCGAACCTCACGTCGCCCGTTGTTTTTGCCGGTGCGGTCCTTGGCGTTGCGGTGCTCGTTGGTCGCCACTGGAGGAGCGTCGCCTTCGACGATCGCCGCCACGACGCCTCCGCGGCGCTCGCCTGGCTCATCGCCGTGGTCGGCTTCCAGGTGCTCTCGCCAATCACGGGCGAACCGCGATATCTGCTGCCGGCGGTGGTTGCGGTGCTCTTGTTGTTTGCGGAAGGACTCCACGCGCTTCATGAAGTGCTGCTCACGCAGTGGCGGCGAGTACCGGCCGCGCTTGTTCCCGTCGGGCTCGGCCTGCTCGCCCTGGCGACGCAGTGGTCGCCGCTTCCTCTGCTAACCACTGGATACGCCAACGTCGCTCGGGCCATTCCAACCGTCGGAGAGGCTCCCGTCCGCGTTCTTATTTCGTCAAACTCTCAAGGCGAGGGTGCGTTCGTGGCGGAACGTCTTGTTCACGACCCCGCACGAACGACTTACGTGCTGCGCGCTTACAAAGTGCTGGTCGACGACGACTGGTTTGGAACGGCGTACCGGCTCAAGGCGGAAACGACTGCGGCGCAGCGTGAGCTGTTGCTGAAAGACGCCGTCGGGTTCGTCGTCATTGATGATTTCGGCCAGCCTCCCGGTCGGGCCCAGGCTCATCATCAGCTGTTGCATCAAACGGTGGCCGCCTATCCGAACGAATTCAGTCTGATGGGGCGCTTCGACGTCACGATCGGCAGCGCCACGATTCCAGGTGCGCTGCTCCTGTACCGGCACGCTGATGGGCGGGTGCGCCGATGACCGCTGGACAAGCATCTCCGCAGACCTCGGTCATCATTCCCGCCCGCAACTGTCCCGCGCACTTGGGCGCCGCGCTTCGCAGCATCGCCTTGTCGACCTATCGCGACTACGAGATCATCGTTGTCAATGATGCATCGACCGATCGGACGCGCGACGAAGCGGTGGCAGCCGGCGCCACTGTGATCGACCTTCCTGATCAGCGCGGTCCCGCCGCCGCGCGCAACGCCGGCGTCCGGAGCGCGCGTGGCGAGGTGATTGTGTTTCTCGATGCCGACGTCTGCGTCCAGCCTGACACGCTCGAGCGGCTCGTGCGCACGTTGATTCAGCGACCGGACGTGGTGGCAGTGTTCGGCTCCTACGATCGAACGCCCCACGCCGGCAATATCGTGTCGCAATACCGGAACCTCGTGCACCACTTCGTGCATCAGACCTCGTCGACGACCGCATCGACGTTCTGGGCCGGGTGCGGGGCGATTCGCCGCCGCGTCTTCGTGGACATCGGCGGCTTTGATGAAGAGGTACTCGCGTCCCAGTGTTGAGGACATCGAGCTCGGCATGCGACTTCGAGCCGCTGGACATGCGATTCTTCTCGATCACAGCGTCCAGGTTCAGCATCTCAAGCGCTGGGACCTGTGGGGCATGCTGGTGACGGACATTTTCTCGCGCGGCGTGCCATGGACTCGGCTGTTGTTGAAAGCGCGGGCGGTCCCGAACGACCTCAACCTGAAGATCAGCCAGCGCGTCAGCGCCGTCCTGGCCCTGGTCACCCTCGGCCTGATCATTGCGATGGCGCTCGAGAATCCGTGGGTGTGGGCAGTCGCTCTCTTGAGTTTGGTCGCGTTTCTGATGCTGGACGAGTGGTCCTTGACCCGCCGAGTACCGGATGTGATGCGGATCATCGGCGTCGCCCTTGCCATCACGGTCGTCGGCGCCGCTGTGTATTTCTCGCCAAAGCTCGCCAGCCTGGTTCTCCTTCTGCTCCTCGTGCTGGCGCTGATCAATGTCCAGTCATACTCGTTCTTTGCTCGCGAGCGCCATCCCCTATTTGCGCTTCTCGTTCTCCCTCTGCATTTGCTGTTTCTCTGGTACAGCATGTTTGCGTTCGGCCTCGGCGTGCTGAGTAGCGTCTTCGACTCCGTCAGCCGGAAGAACCGCAGCTCGCGTGGGCGACGGTCCATCACTCCACCATCAGCGGATCACGGACAGACGGGGACCGATGCGCGCTGACTCCACACCAGCATCAGTGCCGCCAGACGAGGCGCCCGCGTGTGACATTTCGGTCGTGATCCCGACCAGGAATCGGCCCGCGAAGCTCCACCGCTGCCTCGTTGCGCTATCGAACCAAACGCTCGATCACAACCGATTCGAAGTGATTGTCGTCAACGACGGCGGGCAGTCACTCGATGCTGCACTCGAAGTCTGGCGTACCCGCCTGCGAGTGAGAACGCTCGACCAGACTCATGCCGGACCGGCAGCGGCTCGAAACGCCGGGGCGTCAATCGCACACGGCGCGCTGCTGGCGTTCACGGATGACGACTGCGAGCCGCAGCCCGATTGGCTGAAGGAATGCGCAAACCGGCTGCATCAGGCGCCGAATCAAGCGATTGGTGGCCACACGCAGAATGCGCTGCAGGACAACGTCTACTCGACCGCGAGCCAACTGCTAATCGACTACCTGTACGAGCGCCATGAAGCCTCGGGCCGGCACCCCAATACTCGCACCAGAATGCCGGCGTTTGTGACTTCGAACAACCTGGCCGTCAGCGCGGAGATCTTCAATCGACTAGGCGGTTTCGATCGGTCGTTTACGCGGGCGGCAGCGGAGGACCGCGACTTTTGCGAGCGCTGGCAAGAGCATGGCTATCAGATCGCGCGCGTTCCAGCAGCGGTGGTCAATCACGCGCATCCCCTGACCTTGGCGCGCTTCTGGCGGCAGCACGTCAACTATGGACGCGGGGCCTATACGCTGCGGCGCGTTCGCGCCGCACGGGGAACGCCCCCGACCAAGTTCGAGTCCCTGTCCTTTTACGTCGGCCTCCTCCGATATCCGTTGCGCTCGCCGTCCCTGAAGAGTCCGTTCTTGATCGCGCTCCTCTTCGTGTCCCAGGTCGCCAACGCGTTCGGGTTCCTCGTCGAAAGAGCCCGATCGGCGAACTTGGCGAAGCGGACCTGACCGACCTGGGAAGCCCCTCAGAAGACCTCGGACAAGTTTCGTTCGGCGGCAGCCGCGTACTCCGCACGAATTGAAAGAACTCGCGGCCAATCGAGCCCTCCGATCAAGGGAGTGAGTCACGCGTCAAATCCGTAATCGCAAACTGAAACAGTGGAAGCAAAACTGCCGGTATAACTGAGCAATAGCACGTGGAACAGGGTAATGGATGAGGCGGTATCGGTCTTGCCGATGCCGGCCCCGTGCAACTTCTCAAATCCGCAACACTCATCGCCGCCTGTCTGTTCGTTTTCGTCGGCCAGCCTGTACTGGCGGCTAGCCTCAACCTTGCGTGGGATCCACCGGAGACCGGCAGCCCCGCCGGCTACATTCTCGGATACGGCACGCAAAGCGGTGTTTACACCAGTATCGTCAACGTCGGCCCCTCGACGTCTACTACCGTCAACGGCTTATTGGAAGGCCGGACCTATTTCTTCGTCGTCGTGGCGTACGACGCCGCTGGCATAATCACTCTGCCGACGCCGGAGCTTAGTCGGGCAATGTGCTCGAGTGCGCCTTCGACGCCTAGCGGAATGAGTGCCAACGTCAGCGGCACGCTCGTCAACGTCGCCTGGGCACCGAGTTCCGGCGGCGTCACCGGCTATGTGCTGCACGCGGGTACGAGGCCTGGCAATACGGACCTCGCCCTTTGGGTCGATGGAACATCGTTCAGCACTCACGCGCCTCCAGGAACGTATTACTTGCGCACGGTCGCCGTGAGCGATTGCGGGGCCAGCGCGTTGTCAGGCGAGATCGTGGCGACCGTGGGAGCCTCCGCAGAGGTTCTGCCCGGCGCACCCCGCGACTTGACTTTTAGCGTGAACGGATCGGCCGTCCAACTGAATTGGGTGCAGCCGTCGACTGGTGGAGCAACTCGACGGTACATCATCGAGATCCTCAGTGATAATGGCGCCACGATCATCTCGGCATTCGACACGGGTTCGCCCGCCACCTCGATCTCGCACCCAGCCGTCCCGTCGGGTCGCTATAACATCCACATGCACGCCGCGAATAGCGCGGGCGTCGGTCCCCCCTCGGGCACCGTCACGATAATCGTGCCGTAAGTTCGCACTCGCGAGAGCACCCGCCGTCAACGGCGGGTGCTCGTATTGGAAGGGGCCGTTAGCAATCGGCCGGTAGAATCACGTTTATGTTGTTAGCCCAGGCAGTCGGCGAGTACGGCATGCTCAGCGCTGTCTCGTCAGCCGCGCAACGGCTGTCGAACGGCGTGAGCCTTTGGGCGCGCGAAGCTGGACCCGGCACGTGGGTGGTGATCGCCGTTGTCGTTCTGCTCGGACTGCGATCCCTGCTGCGCCGCTAATCGCCCAAGGACTCTCCAGTCACGCGCGCACGCCGGCAGCGATCGATACCGAGTTAGGAATCGGTGAAGAGCCCGCCGGCATTCGACCGATGCTCGCCGGGCCTTTCACCAGGGCTGCTAGGGCGTCACGACGATGGTAACCTTCGAGGTCGCGGGACCCACCCCGCCGCTGTTCGCACCTCGGATCCGCACGTGATACGTGCCTGGTGGCACGTGGCCGCTGACTGCGGTAACCGGCCCGCCGGTGTCGACATTCGCTATCGGCCTATCCCTGTGATCCGTCACCTCGATCAAGTAACGCTCCGGCGCATCACCGGTGTCGGGTGCGTCCCACGCCAGCGTCACGGCCGTGTTGAAAACCTGCCGCCTCGGGTTCCGCGGGGCGCCGGGAGCTTTCTTGGTTCGACCGCCAGACGAGCCAACAACGACCGACACCTCTCCGGACGCGGGCCCAGAACCACAATCGTTCACGCCTAGAACGCGGACGTAGTACGTCCCCGCAGTAGCCGTGCCTGAGAGTGCGGTCGTGGCCACCGCAATGTCGGCGAGGTCCGCCGATCCGGCACTCGAGCCGACGAGAACTCGATATCCGGTGGGTGCCTCGCCGCCTGGTGGTTGCCAACCGAGCGTCACCAGCGTGTTCGCAACATTAGCGGTGAGATTGGCTGGCGCTCCCGGCGTCGAAGAGCAGCCTCCGATCCGAAGCTCGTTCGACGCGGCGCTCGGGACCCCTGCGCTGTACGCAAAAGCCGCAAAGAAATAGGTTTGGCCGTCGACCAGATTCGTGAAGGTATGGCTGGTCGATAACCCCACGTCGATGTAATCGGTATACCCCCCACTCTGGAAACCCCACGCGATCGCATACCCGTGCGGTGCGGCACCAGTCGGTGGGTCCCACGCGAGCGTCACGGACCCGGCTTCGGCCGTGTTCGCAAGCACAATGAGAAGGGCACCCAGGGCCCCTACGATGAGTCGATTTAGCTGCTGCACGGCGAGCCGTCCGGCAAGACCGGTACCGGCTCATCAATTGCTCCTTTCGTCCCGCGCGTTCTCGTCGCTGCGTAGGGCCTTGGAGCATCGTGCGCTTTTCGCGATCACAATCGCGTCAAGGCTTCAACGAATCGGGTGCCTTGAAATTGGCCACCAATATCGGATTTGGCTTTGCGACGCCCTGACTGACCAGCTAGAACAATTTATTCCAATCAACGTGCAACACTCTTGACGCGAAAGTGTAATCTGACTGGTCCGGCGAAGCTGGCACCGTCTCCCCCATGGTTCGTCCATCGGATTGCGAGACCTGTCGTCAATTCGTCGTGAGCAGCACGTATTGTTGCTGTGGTTTGGCGACGCGAACGTGAGTTGGCGTGCCTCAACTTCTAACCCGAATTCTGGACACGCTGGAGTAAGGTCGATCGTGAAGTCAGCCTTGGTTGCGGCGCTCGTGCTGTTGTGGCTACTACCTGTCGCCACCCAAAGCCCTGCCCCGTTCGAATCGCCCGCAATGAAGCGCGTCCTCATCCTTCACCAGGAGCTGCCAAGCCGGCCGTTCCGCGCCAGATTCAACGCGGCCTTCGTCGAGGCGATGCGGGCAGACGCCGGACTCCCCCTCGACATCTATGAGGAAGCGCTCGAGTCAGAGCGCTTGTCGAGCGCGGAGGACACGCGGCTTATCACGGACTACCTGAGGAACAAGTTCGCTGACCGTCAGATCGACGTCATCGTCGTAGTGGGAGTCAGGGCCTTGACCTTCGCACGACAGCACCGGGCAATGTTTGGCAGCCCTGCCATCGTGGCCGTGGTCTCACCACTCGACTACTTCAATAATGCCGACGATTATGTGACGGGGCTGCAGGGTGGCCTGTGGGCTGAAGGTACCGTCGACCTGGCGTTGGCGCTGCGTCCCGATACTCGGCACGTCTTCGTCGTCGATGGCACGCACAATAACAACGGTGAACTGCAAGCAGAGATCGAACGCCAATTCAAACACCGTCGCGACTTGGAGTTGGTTTACCTCCGGGACCTCGCGCTCACCGACCTTCTCACTCGCATCGCAAACATTCCACCGCAGTCCGTTGTGCTGTTCGTCAGGCAGACGATGCGGTCGGCCTCTCAGGGTCTGGACCCGTTTGACAGCCTCTCGCAGGTGGTGCGCACGTCACCGGTGCCGGTTTTTACGCAGTTGGAAGAGTTCATGGGACACGGCGTCGTCGGCGGCCACTTGTGGCGTTTCGAAGACGACGCCCGGCGCATCGCCGCCATGACCAAAGCGATCCTCAATGGCACCCGCCCGAGAGACATTGCTCCTGGGAAGACCAGCTACGCTCCAGTGGTCGACTGGCGGCAGCTTCAGCGTTGGCAGATCCCGGCCTCGCGCGTTCCCGCGGGCGGCGTCGTGCTTTTTCGCGAACAGTCCTTTTGGCAGCAGTACACAACCTACATCGTCGGGGGATTCTTCATCTTTGCCGGGCAGTTGGGACTCATCGTCGGCCTCCTGGTCCAGCGGGTTCGCCGACGGCGGGCCGAAGAAGAGGCGTGGAACAGTGAAGCACGGTACCGGAGCGTCGTCGACACACAGAGTGAGCTGATTTGTCGCTTTCTGCCTGATGCCACGCTGACGTTCGTCAACGACGCCTATTGCCGATTCTGGAACCGGCCACGAAGCGAACTTCTCGGACGGAAATTCACCGAGTTGATTCCGGCGACGGCCCGCGAAGCCGTGCTCGAACGAATTGCCCGAATCGAATGGGGGCTCGATTCGCACGAACATTCCGTGACGTTGGCGGACGGGACCGTGGGGTGGCAGCAGTGGATCAATCACGCGATCGTCGACGACCACGGACGCCTCGTGGAGATTCAAGGGGTTGGCCGCGACCTTACCGAGCGCCAACGAGCCAGGCAAGTGATCGACCAGCTCGCGTCCCGTAACGACGCGATCCTCCGGGCAATCCCCGACTTGATGTTCGTTCTGCAGCGGGACGGCACCTACGTCGACTATCACGCTCGCGATCCGGCACTCTTATTCTTGCCCCCCGATCAGTTCATCGGCAAGCGCGTCAGGGACATCATGCCGCCCGCACTTGCCGACCTGATGATGCGAGGCATAGACCGAGCATGCCTCGGCGAGGAGCCTGTGGTCCTCGAGTACGAGCTAGCAACGCGTGAGCCGCGATGCTTCGAAGCGCGGCTCGTGGCCGCTGAGCCCGACCGCGTGCTGAGTATCGTGCGCGACGTCACGGACTCGAAACGAACGCAGGCGCGGAATCGGGATCTCGCGGGACGGCTGATCAGCTCCCAAGAGGCCGAGCGCAGCCGCATCGCCCAGGATCTGCACGATGGCGTCTGTCAGGACCTCGCAGCGATCACCGTGGACCTCAGCTATCTGCGACAGCGCGTCGGACAAATTCAGACTCGCGAGATGCTAGACGCTCTCGTCTCCGTGCAGCGGCGGACGGAGGATTTGGCGGAAGGCATTCGCCTCTTGTCGCACGGACTCCACCCGAGCGTCCTGCACCATATTGGTCTTGTCGCCGCCCTGCAGGCGCACTGCGCCGAAGTGGAACGGCAGCACCACATGCAGATCACGTTCTCCGCTGATGGCGAAATCGAGCCGGCCAACCAACAGGTGGGCTTGCCGCTCTTTCGGATTGCGCAGGAAGCGCTTCGGAACACGGTACGGCACGGCCATGCCTCTCAGGCCTGCATTTCACTGGTACGAGACGACGCCTACCTGACATTGACCGTTTCCGACGATGGCGCCGGGTTCGATCCGGCGGCCGCCCGGCAGAACGGCGGGCTCGGTCTGCTGAGCATCGAGGAACGGGCGCGCCTGCTCAAAGGCCATGCCACTCTGCGGTCGCGATCTGGACACGGAACAACTATCGGTGTACAAATCCCCGTCGGGATCGTCGATCAGAAGGAGGCCACAACATCCCACGACCTCTCCAAGCGCAGCGCGTCCATCGTGGACACGCGCGCGGAATCACCGCTGCCCGACCACACGCGATGAGCCGTCCAACCATTTTGCTTGCTGATGATCACGTGGTCTTTACCGACGGGATCGTCAGGATACTCAGGGAGCGCTTCGATATCGTCGGGACTGTGACTGATGGCAGTTCGATGCTCGAGGCGGTTATCCGACTTCATCCGGATGTAATCGTGACCGACATCTCGATGCCGACGTTGAGTGGGCTCGAGGGACTCCGGCAATTGAAGGCGCGACACATCGACAGCCGAGTAATCTTCCTGACGATGCATGCGGATGCCAAGCTGGCCGCGGAAGCGTTCCGGCTGGGCGCGAGAGGGTTCGTGCTCAAGCAATCCAGCGGCGACGAGCTCGTCAAGGCGATCGAGGTGGTCCTTCAGGGGCACAAGTACATGAGCCCGGCGTTGACCGATGATGTCCTGGCACTGATGTCGAGACCACCTGGGTCCGCGGAAGCGGAGTTGAGCGCGCGACAGCAAGAGGTCCTCCGGCTCATCGTGAGCGGCCACCGAATGAAGGAAATCGCCGCGACTCTGAACCTGTCGCCTCGCACGGTGGAGTCGATCAAGTACGAAATGATGCGGGGGCTCAACGTCCATTCCACCACCGAGCTGGTGCGGTACGCGATCGAGCATCGGCTGGTGGTGTTCTGAGACGCTGGGCGCTCAGGCCCTTAGTCCATCGAGAATGATGCGGATGAGCGGTGTTTCCGCGTAGACCAACACCAGGACGAACGTCACCAGATAGGCCAGACGGACCGCGTGTTGGGCCGGGCCGCATTGTGCGAGCCCCATCGCGGCGAGCAACCACCCGAACCCTGCGACTGGCGCTGCCGCGTACGTCAGCGCGGCGAATGCGATCAGCAACCCGTGGCGGGCCGCGTGAAGCGCGGAGGGCCGCCGACTCAGAAAGGCCGCTGCGACGAGCGCCTCCAGAAGAAAGCCACCCCAGGTCAGCACCAGGCCCAGGCGACGCAGGGCGGCCGGTTCAACGAGAACCGGGCCATCGAGGAGCTCGGCGCCCTCCGGCAACGCAACCAGCGCCGCACGGTTGGTTTCGAGCTGCGCGTCGCTGAGCCCACCAACCGCTCGTGAGAGATCGGCGAATCGTTCGTCCGTGACCAGCGTCACCCGGAAGAAGCGCGCATCCAGAAAGTCCGGGGCCAGCATTCCCTTCCAAACGACCGCGCACAGAAACGCGGCGCCCACCAGCCACCGACTCATTTCCGCCATCGCGGAGAACGGCGGTGACACCCGCAAACACAAGCCGACACCGAGGCACCAGTACCCGAGCAGATAGATGTGATTGTCCGACAGTGGCCAGTCGACGAGGAGGCGGGCCAAAACCAGGCCTGCAAGTCCGAGCCACACCGGCGCTGAGCGTGCCAGCGGCGGGATCACCAGCGCCAAGCCGGCGACCAGCCAGGTCAGGCCTCGCACGGCTCCCTCACCCGGTGGCCGCACCAAGAGAATCAAGAGGGTCAACCGAAGGGGCGTCACCTCGTCGGTCAGGCGATCAACGATCGCGCGCGCGGTCGATCTCATTGACGGCAAACGTTTCTTGTCGGATGAGCTGCTCAGAAACGTTGAGGTCGGGTGACACGTTGGCCCGCCAGATTTCGATGCGCACCGAGTCGACCGGCCGCTCCCGACGTCGCTCCCGCGCGATCACGCTGCGCGCCAGATCTTCGAGCGCGCGCGGGTGAGGCCACGTGACGACGCGATGGGCCTGGTCTTCGAGCGAAGGCGGGATGGCGATTTCTTCCGAACGTTCGGTGGCAAAGACGTAGATGCGAACCCAGCGGAATGGCAGGCCGTCAACCGACGCAAACATCCCGAATCCCCCGCCCTTCCACGGGCTGAGATCCGACGTTCGGGCCAGGAGCATTTGAGCCGACGCGACCGCCAGCAACAGTGCCACGGGGCCGCCGATCGCCAGTCGTCGCAGCATGGGTCTTGCCGATTCTGCCACGCGGTCGTCATCAAATCGAGCACCGAGCACGAATCGAGTGCGTCAGAACACCAGGCTCATGTGACCACGTCACTTCGCACGTTCGATCTCCGTCACCAAGGCGCGGGTGTACGTGATGTCGATCTGATCGCCCACCTTCAGTCCTTCGATATTCTTCTTGTCCTCGATTTTGCGGGTCACCGTCCGGCCGTCCTTCGTCGTCACGGTAACCGACGGCACCGCCGGGTCGATGGCCTTCACGGTCACCGTCGTCTTCTCCTGCACTGCCAGGGTGCCTGCGGGCAGCGCGCCCTTGGCCCGGGTAAACGCGACATCGACGGACGCTGGATCGACGTTCTCACCCGGCTTGCGGAGCTGGAACACCAGGGACTCGTAGTAGGTCATCTTGACCTTGTCGCCGACTTTGAGCTCGTTGAAGCGTTTGACCTCGGGTCCCACGCTATAGATGTCTTCCAGACCCTTCTCGTCACGCAGCGTGATGGTTCGCGCGGTGCTGTCGATCGCCTGAATCGTGGCGGTCCCGGTCACCGACGCGGACTTCGTGACGGGCGATTGGGACGACAGGCCGATGGTGCCCGAAAGGCAGAGTGCCGCAATCAGAATCGTTCCGGTCCTGGTAGTCATAGCTCCTCCTGTTGACACTAACTCTTTGCCGACCGCACTGGCGGTGGCGTCCACTGACCGTTGACAATCGGCGCATCGGGCCAGTACGCGCGAATGTACAACGAAAACTCGCCGCGGGGCGCCGGGAGCCAGTTCGCACGCTGGAGCGCATCGGTCGGCGGGTCGGCCTGCACGTAGATCGTCAGCGAGCCATCGGCACTCCGCTCGAGGTCCTTGTTCTTGGTGCCCACCGAGAAGCGCTTGATTGCGTTGGGCTCGAAAAAGTGGTGCTGGTTGTACATCGTCAGCGACCAGAAGCCCTTGACCGGAGGTAGTTGTCCCTTGCCGAAGGTCACGGTGTAGGGGGTGCGGCCATTGAGACGGGCGCCTGACGAGTCGAGATCTTGATAGAAGTATTTGGCCTCGTTCGGCTTGTTGACGAGGATGTTCGACTTCGCGATCGCCGTGCGCATGAAGTAGTCGGTCCCAAACGCCGCACCGTTGTTCTCGGTGGTCCAGTGGTGCGGCAGCGGAATACCGAAGTTACGGAATTGCCGCAAAGGGTCGACCAGGTCCGTCTCGGTCTTACGGGCCTCATCGACCATGACCTTCTTGAGCGCCGGGTCCTTATGCGCGGCCGCGATGACCGCCAGGACCTCGGCGTAGCGCGCCTCCTCACCCGGCAGCGCGGGCGCGTCGGCCAGCACCCGTGGCAACTCGTCGAAGAACTTCTCCGGAAATACCCAGCGGGTCTCCGCCTCCCCACTGTCGTCTGCCGGTGATGACAACGTCGGAAGCCGGCGCCAATCGCGCTGTTTCATCTTGCCGACGTACTTCGCCAGCGGGTACATGTCGATGCCGGCGATCACTGGCTGGACGGCCTGTTTGTCCTCGGGCGTGTCGTCTTGAAACACGCGCGGCACCACGAGGGCGGTGTTCGTTGGTGCTCGGAACACCTGCGTGATGCCCTTGGGCGGCTCGCCCTTCCATGAGGGGCCGACGAGGAGGTAGAAACCGGGCTTGGTGCCGTACATCACGCCGAGGTCGGCAAAACTGTCTGTGCGGAGGTCCACGATCTGGTAGACCCAAAAGCGGGTGCCGAATGCCGGCACCTGCACGACCACTGGAGTCTCGTCGAGTGCCGCAACGCCCGCGCCGTACAGCACATCCTGGTTCGGACACGCGACCGAGCGTTGAGACGGCTCGATGTAGTCGTGCAACATCGCCATCAGGTTGAGCGGCGCGAATGGCAGGACGCCATTCATCAGGCCCACCTCGGGCGATCCCTTGAAGGCGAGTCGGCGGTTGTAGATGTTGACCATCGGCCACGCCCAAAAGTACGCGTCGCGCGCCACCATCCGGGCGTAGGCGTCGGTGATGCGAGTGCCCAGAACTGGCCCAGGCACCTTGGTCGTGGGGGGTGGGCCCGCGACCGCGTGCGGCGATGGAACACGCGGGGCAGGTTCACTCATGATCGCCATGTCGCACCTCTCCCGACGCGTCTTTCACGCTTCCGAACTCCGGTGCCGCTGTGCCTCGAAGACTCATCCGATAACGTTCCCTCGCGCTGCTTAGTCGAATGGCCCCACGCTGAACACCATGCTCGCGATGGCGGCGAACCCCACGACTAACAGCACCACCGCAGTGAGCAGCGTCATCGACCGTGGAAATCGGCTCTCGCCGTGAATGAGCCCCTGTGCGGCCATGGCTCTTCGTTCCTCACGCAGTCCGTGCATGAACTGCAGTTCATAGACAATTCCGAGCACGAGCATCCCGACTCCCAGCGCCACCAGCGCGATACCAAAATTTCGCGCCGCCGCCGCGCGTGCCAGGCCGCCCTGATCCGTCAAACTCCGAAAGACCTGATAGATCGTGAAGCCAAAGCTGATGAGCGAGAGCGACGTACGGATGACCGACATCAACGTGCGATCCGCGCTCATGCGCGTGCGTTGAAATGACATCCCCGTCCGTCGTTTCGACAGCTCGACGGAGATCTCGTCCGCGCTAGCAGCAGTCCTCTGGTCAGCCATCGTCTTTCTGATCAATCGAATCGGACCGTGATTCCCACCGCTGTTTCGAATCTCCTGTGAGATTCCGGCCCCTCAATTCACGCGTCCGGTCTCGTGGGGTGACGGGAAGGGGCTAATCATCAGTTCCCCTCGTAGCGCGGCCCGAATCGCCGGAACGAGGTCCTCGCCCACCCTCACCTTCAGGACGTACCCGAAGGCGCCAGCCGCCAACCCTCGTCGCAGCATCGTCCGGTCCGCGTGGACGGTGGCGAAGACCACACGCGCCGCCGGATGCTTTCGGAGGATCAGCTCGGTGGCGACAATGCCATTCATGCCTGGCATCGCGATGTCGGTAACGATGACATCGGGCCGCAGCCGCTCATCCGCCTCAACGAGGGCCTGGCCGTCGCTGACGGTCGCCACCACCTCAAACTCTGGCTCGAGCAACGACCGCCAGCGCTGTACCGTGGCTGCGTGATTGTCAGCGAGCAGCACCCGCGTACGACTCATCGGGTCACCTCCCGCCAGTCGAATCGGGAGGATACGGGCGTTGCAAGGGGGACGGAAGCGGGAGACTACGCCCCCGAGGGCTGGAGAAGTACGGAGCAGCACCTGAAAAAGTACGGTCCCGAGTGGATGGCCCCCCGCGGCCAACAATCCGACGGGCGGCGACCACGTACTTTTCCCCGTGCCTTTCCAGTACTTCTCCTAGCGCCCCGGTCGTAGTCTTCCGCTTCCACACCCCAATGCCACGCCTTTATCCTGCGCGATTAAGGCGAGGCTCGTTTCTCCCTTTTCGCAAGCCGAGGAGCTCGACGCCGGGACCGATCCCTCGAAAGCAGCGCGGCGACTCAACCTCAACAAGCCTGAGTTCTAGCCAAGCCATCGCATGTTCTTTTTGGGCGATCACCATACGAGGAGCAGGAATGGCCAAACGTAAACGTGCGACGTCGCCAACGACGCTCACGAAGAAACCGGTCAACACAGCACCACCGCCATCGACGGCGAAATCAAGGAGCGGCGCAATGGCGAAATCCGATCAGCCCAACATTCTCGTCATCTGGGGCGATGACATCGGGCAGTCGAATCTCAGTTGCTATACCCACGGCCTGATGGGCTACCGAACGCCCAATATCGACCGCATCGCCAAAGAAGGCATGCTGTTCACCGATTCGTATGGCGAGCAGTCGTGCACCGCGGGGCGCTCGTCGTTCATCACCGGGCAGAGCGTCTATCGGACGGGCCTTTCGAAAGTTGGCATTCCCGCCGCCCCTGTTGGCATGACCGAGAAGCTCGTCACCATCGCCGCGTTGCTCAAGGAGCAGGGCTACGCCACCGGCCAGTTCGGGAAGAACCACCTTGGCGATCTGAATAGCATGCTGCCGACCAACCACGGCTTCGACGAGTTCTTCGGCAACCTCTATCACCTGAATGCCGAAGAAGAGCCGGAGATGTACGACTATCCGTCGGAGAAGGACTTTCCCAACTTCCGCAAGAACTTCGGACCACGCGGCGTGCTCCATGCCTGGGCCACCGACAAGGACGACCGGACGGTCATGCCGCGCTGGGGGAAGGTCGGCAAGCAGAAGATCAAGGACACCGGGCCGCTCAACAAGAAGCGGATGGAGACCTGCGACGACGAATTCGTTGACGCCGCCACCGACTTCATCAAGCGGCAGAACAAGGCCGGCAAGCCGTTCTTCGTGTGGCTCAACTTTACCCACATGCATCTGTTCACGCACACGAAGCGAAGGAGCCTCGGCCAGGCGGGGCGCTGGCAATCTCCCTATCACGACACGATGATCGACCATGACAAGAACGTCGGCCAGATGCTCGACCTGCTCGACCAGCTTGGCATCGCTGACAACACCTTTGTGATGTACTCGACCGACAACGGACCGCACCGCAACTCGTGGCCTGATGGCGGTATGACGCCCTTCCGCAGCGAGAAGAACACCAACTGGGAAGGCGCGTTCCGCATCCCGCTGCTGGTGCGCTGGCCCAACAAGATCAAGGCGGGCTCGGTCGCCAACGGGATTGTGCAGCACCACGACTGGCTGCCGACCTTCCTCGCAGCCGCTGGGGCCTCGGATGTCGTCGACAAACTGAAGAAGGGCTATCAAGGCCATCGGTCAGGACCTACAAGAATCACATCGACGGTTTCAACCTGCTGCCCTATCTGACCGGGCAGGCTAAGGAGAGTCCCCGCAACTTCTTCTTCTACTTCAGCGACGATGGCGACGTGCTCGGGATCCGCTTCGACAACTGGAAGATCGTCTTCATGGAACAACGCTTGCCGGGCACCATGGCAGTCTGGGGTGAGCCATTCGTGCGGCTGCGACTGCCCAAGATCTTCAACCTCCGGACCGATCCGTACGAATTCGCGGACGTGACGTCGAACTCGTACTACGAGTGGTTCATGTACCACGCCTACTTCATCTACGTGGCGCAGGCGGCCGCGGCGAAGTTCGCGGACACCTTCAAGGAATTTCCAGCGGTCCAGAAGCCGAACACCTTCACCATCGACGACGCGATGTCGAAGATGGCCGAAGCTGCCGGCGGAGGCGGCCATTAGCGGCAACCTGATTTACCACGACTCGATGACTCAGTACAGACAACGCAGTGCGAAAGGACTCGGATATGCCAACAAGCAAGCCGAACATTCTCATCATCTGGGGAGACGACATTGGCTGGTTCAATGTCAGCGCGTACAACCACGGGATCATGGGATATCGCACGCCCAACATCGATCGGATCGCCAAAGAAGGCGCGATGTTCACCGACTGGTACGGCCAGCAGAGTTGTACGGCCGGTCGGGCCGCCTTCATCACCGGTCAATCGCCCATCCGCACCGGCTTGACCAAGGTTGGGCTGCCCGGCGCCGATTTGGGACTGCAGCCCGAAGACCCAACCATCGCAGACGTGCTGAAGCCACTCGGCTATGTCACCGGCCAGTTCGGCAAGAACCATCTCGGCGATCGCGACGAGTTCCTGCCGACGGCGCACGGTTTCGACGAGTTCTTCGGCAATCTGTACCACCTGAACGCGGAAGAGGAACCTGAGAATCCGGATTATCCGAAGGATCCCGAGTTCAAGAAGAAATTCGGCCCGCGAGGTGTCCTCCACACCTGGGCCAACGCAGACGGCACGCAGAAGATTGAGGACACGGGTCCCCTGACGCGCAAACGCATGGAGACGGTGGACGAGGAGTTCCTCGCGGCGAGCCTCAAGTTCATCGACAAGGCTCACGCCGACGGGAAGCCGTTCTTCGTGTGGTGGAACTCCACCCGCATGCACATCTGGACGCACCTGAAGAAGGAGTCGGAGGGCAAGACGGGCCTGGGTGTCTATCCCGATGGCATGGTGGAGCACGACGGGCACGTCGGCAAGCTCCTCGAGAAGCTCGATCAGCTGGGCATCGCCGACAACACCATCGTCATGTACTCGACCGACAACGGCGCGGAAGTCATGAGTTGGCCCGATGGCGGATCCACCCCGTTCCGGGGCGAGAAGGACACGAACTACGAGGGCGGCTGGCGCGTGCCGTGCGCCATTCGCTGGCCCGGCGTGATCAAGCCGGGGACGGTGTCCAACGAGATGTTCTCGCACACCGACATGCTGCCGACGCTGGCAGCGGTCGCCGGCGACCCAGACGTCGTGGAGAAGCTCAAGAAGGGCTACAAATCCGGCAACAAGACGTTCAAGGTCCACATCGACGGCTACAACCTCCTGCCCTTCATCAAGGGCGAAGTGAAGGAGAATCCCCGCAAGGGCTTCCTGTACTGGAGCGACGACGGTGACCTGATGGCACTGCGCGTCCAGCAATGGAAAGTCACGTTCCTCGAACAGCGCGCCCACGGCCTGAACGTCTGGCGCGAACCGATGGTGCCGCTGCGCGCTCCGAAGATGCATAACCTCAGAAGTGATCCCTTCGAGCGCGGCGATGAGGACGGGAGCGTCTTCTACGACAAGTGGATGGCCGACCGCGCCTACCTTCTCGTCCCGGCCCAAGCCATCGTCGGCGAATTCCTCAAGACGTTCCAGGAATTCCCGCCGCGCCAGAAGCCGGCAAGCTTCAGCATCGATCAGGCGCTGGAAAAAGCACGAGAGCAGCAGGGCAAAATGACCGCTGCTGCCGGTGCACCGGTGCCGGCGGTCTCTGGTGCACCTGTGAAGAAGGGGGAGCCTGCGGCCGTCTGATAGCGAATCAATCGCCGCTCCGCGATCGTTACGCGGAGCGGCGCGTTCAACCCGCGGCGTCGAGAACGAGGAGGAATGTATGGCGACACTGTTCGAATCTCTCTCGCAGGCCCTGACGCCCGACGTGGCCGGTCAGATCGGCAAGATCGCCGGCCTCGATACGGGGCTCGTGAACCGAGGCATGGCGGTAGCGGGGCCACTCGTCACCGGCGCCCTGGCGAAGCAGGCGTCGACCCCGGCCGGCCTCGACAGTTTGATGAGGATGCTTCCGACCAGCAGCGGCGCCGGACTTGGAAGTATTCTCGGCGCGCTCACCGGCAGCGGGAGTACCGATGCCCTGCAAGCGGGCCTGTTCGGTGGCGGCATCAACGCCATCGGCGCAACGCTCGACAAGGCGCTCGGCTTCAGGGTCAGTCCCCTGCTGCCGCTCGCCATCCCGTTCGTGCTCACGATCGTGCGGCAACGGATGACGACGCAGAACCTTGACCAGGCCGGCGTCGCCCGGCTGTTGCAGGACGAGCAAGCGACCTTCGCGCGCACCGAGGGCAGAACGGCCGAGATCGTGCGGTCGGCACTCGACGCGGGCGCTCAGGCCGTTGTCACCAAGGCCCGGTATCCCGAATCGGCCTGGTCAACGCTGCGGATCGCACCGGTGGCCGCCGCGCAGCTCGTGATGGGCGCGTCGCCGTCCGGGGCGATCGGCCAGGTCAAAGAGCTGACGGCGCTGAGTGAAGCGATTACAACAGCCAAGAAAGACGCGCCACCGACCTCGCTCGTCGGACTGATCTTCGAAAACGCACTCGGCGAGAAGGACCTCGAGACGCTCGCCGGGAATCAAACGGCGTGTATCGATGTGCTCAAGAACGCGATGGGCATGATCTCGAAGTCGTCCCCCGCCGAGGCGGCTGGCTACGGGAAATTCCTCGTGGACATTGCAACCAAAGTTGCAGAGGCGTCCAAAGAGGGAGGGTTCCTGGGGATCGGCGGGACCCGCGTGAGTGGCGACGAGCAGATCGCGATCGAGCAGATCAGAGCGGTGGCTGGCCTTTCCGTCGTGTAGCTAAGAAGCAAATTCGCCTTCGCCAAGGGCTTCGGCGGATCGCCGTACCCTTTGGCGGAGGCCGGTCGTGCCGTTGTGCTGCATTTGCCACGGCTCTGCCGTCGTGCTGCGGTCTCTGAAATGACGCTACACTCACGCATTGAAGTTGCCGTCACCGGAGGGTAACCACGTGTCAACCCAACCACAGAATGCCGAGCCGATCACAGAGCAGAAGGCGCCATTCCCCGACATGGTCTGGATTCCGGCGGCCACCTATCGGATGGGTTCCGAACGCCATTATCCGGAGGAGCGTCCGGTCCACCGCGTGTCGGTGGATGGCTTCTGGATCGACCGTTACCCGGTAACCAACGAGCGCTTCGCGCGCTTTGTCGAGGCGACGCGGCACGTCACGTTCGCGGAGATCCCGCCCGACCCGGCTCAATATCCGGGCGCGCTGCCTCACATGCTGTACACAGGGTCGCTCGTGTTCGTACCGACCGGAAGGCCCCGTCGATCGGACCAACTTCGGGAACTGGTGGACGTTCATGAAGAACGCTGACTGGCGCCACCCCCAGGGCTCGAACTCTTCGAGCGAGGGACTTGACCAGCATCCCGTGGTGCACGTCACCTTCGCCGACGCCGAAGCGTTTGCCGCCTGGGAGGGCAAGTCGCTGCCGACCGAGGCGGAATGGGAGCTGGCGGCACGCGGCGGACTGGAGGACGCCGCCTACGCCTGGGGCGACACCTTCCTTCCCGATGGCCGTTATATGGCCAACACATGGCAAGGCGAGTTCCCGTGGCAAAGTCTTGGCGGCGACGGCTACGAGGGCACGTCACCTGTCGGCGCATTTCCTCCCAACGGCTACGGGCTCCACGACATGATTGGCAACGTCTGGGAGTGGACGACCGATTGGTACGTCGCCAAACATCCCAACGAGGTGATCAAAGCCTGCTGCACTCCGCACAATCCACGTGGACCAGAGCAGGGTGACAGCTACGATCCACGGCAGCCGGAGATTCGCATCCCACGCAAGGTGATCAAGGGTGGCTCGCATCTGTGCGCGCCCAACTACTGCCGACGCTATCGACCGGCGGCGCGCTTCCCCGAGCCGATTGACACCTCGACCTGTCATCTCGGGTTCCGCTGCATCGTACGACCCGGCAACGTCAGTTGAGGAGTCCTCTGATTTAGCCATGGCTGGGCTCGAGGAATCACCCGAATCTCACCCCACGCTTACCGAAACCTGACGACTCCGTGCGCGGGCTTTGGCAGGATCGCCTGTAAGAATGGCGCCGGGTGTGCGCCGACCTTCAGGAGTCGCAATGCCAGCACGTCATGCCGTTGTCGTTGGCGCGAGCATTACCGGTCTCGTCGCTGCTCGTGTGCTGAGCACACGGTTCGACCAGGTCACCATCGTCGATCGTGATTCGTTACCGGCTTCAACCGACAATCGCCGCGGTGTCCCCCAGGGCCAACACGGTCATGGCCTGCTCGCGAGCGGCTTCAGGGCCCTGAAATCGCTTTTCCCTCGACTCGAGGACGAACTCGTCACGGCAGGCGCCGTTCCAGGCGACGTGATTGGCGACGTACGCTGGTTTCAGCACGGGTACTACAAGGCAAAGTTCCAGAGCGGACTCGGGGGGCTGCTGCTGAGCCGCCCGCTCCTGGAGGGCACGCTTCGCCGGGCCGTGAGCGCCCTGCCCAATGTGGTGATCCTTGACAAGACTCACGTGGTAGGACTCGCGAGCGACTCCAGCCACCAATCTGTGACCGGTGTTCTCGTTCAGCGGACGGATGGCTCGTCGGCCATCGTTCACGGGTCCCTGATTATCGACGCCAGCGGGCGCGCATCGCGTTCGCCGCAATGGCTCGAGGAGCTTGGCTACGAGGCGCCTGAGGCGCTGACGGTCGCGGTCGATCTCGGCTATACCACTCGCACCTTCAGGCGGCGCCCGCATGACCTCAACGGCGATGTCGGCGCCGTCATCGGGCCGAGGCCGCCCCATCACAGGCGAGTCGGTTTCATGCTCGCCATGGAAGGCAACCGTTGGATGGTGTCGATTGGCGGTTGGCTCGGAGATCACGCGCCCACCGACCCTCGGGGGTACGTGGAGTTCGCGCGCTCGCTGACGCGGCCTGACATTTACGAGGTCATCACTGATGCTGAGCCGCTGACCGATGCGGTCACCTATAAGTTTCCATCGAACCTTCGTCGGCAGTACGAGCGCCTGACCCGCTTTCCCGGTGGCTATCTCGTCATGGGCGACGCCATGTGCAGCTTCAATCCCTTTTACGGACAAGGGATGAGCGTGGCCGCGCTCGAGGCCCAGGCCCTCGAGCAGACGCTGACAAAGGCCGACGCTTCCCAACCGCTGTGGCGTCCCTTCTTCGAGGCGTCGGCCAAAATCGTCGAAGCGCCCTGGATGATCGCCGCGGGGAGTGATTTCGCGTTCGCTGGCGTGACGGGTCGCAAATCCGCCGGGACCGACTTCATCAATTGGTACATGAACCGCGTGCACCGCGTCGCATCATTCGATCGCCAGGTGTGCCGCACGTTTTTTGATGTGGCGAATCTGTTGAAGCCTGCCCCAACGCTCTTTCACCCACGCGTGGTGGCGCGGGTTGTCAAGGGATCGTTGTGGTCATCCTCGCCGCAGCAGATGGCGCCGTCCGGGCAGAGCCGTGAGCGGCGGCGGGTCGCGCGGCACGCCTGATCGGACTCAGGCGTCTTTGCGCTCGGGGATGCCAGCCATCTGGGCTCCAACGGCGTGCGCGCGCGCCTGCCCAAGGACCACCGAGACATCGTGCGTTCTTCCATCGTCACGCAGTGGAATCGCGAGTGGGTCGACCGCAACGCCGTCCATCTCCGCCGACTCGACGCCTCGGCAAAGGCGCTCCGGATTCGTCACCGTAATGTGGTATCGCGTCTGACCGAAACGCCATTCGACGGTGTAGGTTGGCCACATGGCCGGGATACAGGGCTGCACGCTGAAGTTCGCGCTCTCACGCCGAAGCCCGAGCAGGGCTTCAATCGCGGCCTGATACATCCACCCCGACGAACCGGTGTACCAAGTCCATCCCCCCCGTCCGACATGCATCGGGTGGGCGTAAACGTCCGCGGCAACCGCGTACGGTTCGACGCGGTATCGCTCGACCCCTTCGGGGGTGCGCATGTGGTTGATGGGGTTCAGCATATGGAATAGCTCCATCGCATCGTCGCCGAATCCGAGGCGCGCGAGTGCGATGACCACCCACAATGCGGCATGCGTGTACTGACCGCCGTTCTCCCGGATGCCGGGGAGATAGCCTTTGATGTAGCCAGGGTCTTGCGCCGTTCGATCGAACGGTGGCGTGAGCAAGAGCACGATTTGCGCATCCCGCCGTACCAGATGCATGCGCACGGCGTCCATCGCGCGTTGCGCACGCCGCGCTTCCGCGCCCTGCGACAACACAGCCCACGACTGCGTCAACGAATCGAGCTTGCACTCTTCGTTCTGCACCGATCCCAAGGGACTGCCGTCATCAAAATAGGCGCGTCGATACCAGCCGCCATCCCATGACAATTCCAGCATCCCGTTGAGCCAACGTGCCTCGTTGCTGTAACGCTCGGCAAGATCGTTCCGGTCGTGTCGCTTGCAGATCGACGCAAACTCGTTCAGTACCACAACCAGGAACCATCCGAGCCACACGCTCTCGCCGCGGCCCTGGTGACCAACCCGATTCATCCCGTCATTCCAATCGCCCGATCCGATGAGCGGGAGTCCGTGAGCGCCGTACTTCATCGCGTGGTTGACAGCCCGCACGGCATGCTCGAACAGCGACGCCTTCTCTTCGGCGACACGAGGCAGTATGTAGGCCTCCGCCTGATTGGCCTCGAGCGGCGGCGCGTCGAGGAACGGGACCACCTCGTCTAGCACGCTCTCGTCGCCAGTCCGAGACACATACGCGGCGACGGCGTACGGCAACCACAGAAGATCATCCGAACAGCGGGTGCGCGTGCCGCGTCCACTCGGCGGATGCCACCAGTGCTGGACGTCGCCCTCGACAAACTGTCGGGATGCCGCGCGCAACAGGTGCGCGCGACAGATGTCTGGACGCGTGTAACAGAGTGCGAGCACGTCCTGTAGTTGATCGCGGAAGCCAAACGCGCCGCCGGGCTGATACGGTCCGCTGCGGGCCCAGATCCGGCAACTCAGGGTCTGGTAAGGAAGCCAGCGATTGACGATCAGATCGAAAGAGTCGTCCGGCGTCTTGACTTGTACCGCTCCGAGCGTCTCGTCCCACATGCGTTGGGCACCCTCGAGGGCCGCCTCGCACAGCGAGATCGAGGAGTAGCGGGCGGCAAGTTCGAGCGCACGGCTCCGCTCGTGCCCGTGGCCCAACACAAACGCCAGGCGGCGAGACCGGCCCGCCTCGATCTCCAGCGTCACGTGGAGGGCCCCGCAGGGATCGAGACCTGCGCCGGTCCTGCCGGAGAGGACGTCACGAAAGAGCGCGGCTGGTTTGCTCAACGTGCGGTTGCGCCCGATGAACTCGCCGCGGTCGCACGTGTGCGATCGGACCGGCTCCGTGACATGCCAGAACGCAACCTGATCGGCAAACTCCGTGTTGTATGGGTTGCGCGCGAGAATGGCGCCGGTCGGCGCATCGACTTCTGACACCACGAAGCGTGGTTCCCCAGCGCGGGGTGGTCCGAGGCACCATTCGACATAGCCAAACACGCTGACCAGCCGCTTTGATTCCCCGGTATTGGTCAGTGTCAGCATTGCCACTTTCACCGCATCCGTCGGTGCAACGAAGACCTCCAGCTGCTGCGTTAACCCGACGATCGCATGTTCGAATCGTGTGACGCCGGCCGAATGTCGCACCAGCCATCGCCCGCTCTCGGGCCGGCGAGGCAACGGCCCTGGCGTGGCGCCCCAGACCTCGCCCGATTCCTCGTCGCGGAGGAAGATCGCCTCGCCAGTCGGATCGCTGATTGGGTCGTTCGCAAACGGCGTCAATCGATTCTCACGACTGTTCCCTGCCCAACTGAAACCCGCGCCCGCGGCGCTGACCATCGTCCCGAACTCCGGATTGGCCAGCACGTTGGACCAGGGCAATGGCGTTTCGCGATCGCCGTCGAGCACCACCACATATTCACGACCGTCGGGAGTGAATCCCCCGAGGCCGTTCTCCATGACCAGGGGGGGCACTGGTTCTCGGCTGGCAGCCGGCGCCGGGAATCGGAGTTCGGCCGCGACCGGAACATCGCCAGCGGAATACAGCCACGGGGCCGGACTATCCAGCTGCGCCGCAAGCCCTCCGAGCTCGCCTCGGAGAACGACGCGGGCGACTGCCGAGAGCAGGCGTCGATCCGCTTCGGGCATCCCTTCCGTGCGTAGCAGGAACATGCCACCCGGCATGTTGTTCCAACTGGCCCAACGGGGCTCCAGCACGACGCTCGTCAGAAAGTCCTGCGTCTCGTCCATGTAATCCGCGGGGTGTTCGTTCAGGATGACGAGGTCCGCGCGAAGGCCCTTCTGGCGCCAGTATTCCTGCGCTTGAAGAAGCTGTCGACTGAGCGGGATCGATGTCGCTTCGGTGACCCGAACGACAACAATCGGCAGATCGCCGGAGATCCCGTAGCTCCAGAGATTCGACTGACCGAGCCGATTCTGATCCAGGTCCTCAGGGCTGATGCACGAGGCGTCGAAGCCAAAGACTCGGGACGCGAGCCGATCGAAGAGCATGGCCTGGTCGTCGCTGAGACCGAGGTGTTGCAACGTGATGTGAACGTGGGTAAACGCCATCGAAAAAGCGCGCGCCGCGATACTGGCGTCTGGGTACTTTCGCCCCAGCGTGATCGCTTCATCTCGACTCGGTGCGACGCCAGTGACAAAGGTGATGCGGGTAAAGGCGCCGGGCGCCAGGCGCACGCGATCGCGGATCGCGGCGATTGGGTCGAGCACAGCACCAGTGGTCCCCGACAACGCCCGGCCTTCCAGGCTCACAGGGTTGGCGGGCGACCGGCCGCGGCCCAGAAAGCGGGCGCGATCGGTTTCCCACTCGACGGCGCCGCCAAGACGCCCTTCGACGCCTAGCACGTGAAACGCCCACGTGGCCGGCTCGTCCGCACTGCGGGGCCGACGACTGAACAGAATGCCGGCGCTCTGCGAATCGAACTCCGTCTCGATGAACAGCTTCCCGAATGCGGGATGGGCGAGATCGTCTTCTGGGCGCGCCAGCGCCATTTCGGCGTAGCTCGTCACCTCGATTTCCCGTGGCTGATCACCGCGATTGATGATCGACAAGCGGCGCACTTCCACGTCGTCCTCGGCCGAGACGGTGACTTGGAGCTGCGTTTCGAAGCCGCCGTCACGACAGCGATAGGTGACCTTGTCGAGCTCAAACGTCGTTTCGAACTCTTCCGCCTCCTGGCAGACTGGTTGAAACGTCGGAGACCAGACTCGACCCGACCAGGGATCGCGCAAATAGATGTAGTGCCCGCTCGTGTCGACGGTCCGGTCATCCCGCCGGCGGGTGACGGCGAGGTGGCGCCAGGTGCTGAAGCCGCCACCGGTATTGGTGAGGGCCGCGGTGTAGCGACCATTCGACAAGAACTGGGTATGGGTGCTGGTCGTATACGGGGACTTGAAACGTCTCGACGCAAACACCGGAATCGACGACGGGAGCGTCGCCCCTTCGGCTGGACGTGGCTCGGAGACGATGGCTTCCCGAGGGACGCGCTCCTGTAGGAGCAGCTCGGTCGCCTGCACGCGCGGATCGGCATGGAACCGCTTGACGAAGACGTCCTGGCCGACCACGTTCGTGATCGCCACCAGCGACATGCCCTGGTGATGCGCGAACCACGCTCGGACAACGACCGGCCGGGCGCTTTCCGCAGGATGCCGTGCGTCGTCTCCGGCATTGACCTCTAGCGGCCGGTAGTCGATCGCTTCGCAAAACCCGAACGGTCCCAGCATCCCCTCGTGGGCAAGGCGCTCGAAGTTTGCGGCCGCCGCTGCCGGGTCGACCAGGCTTGCGAGCGCCGTGGCGTACGGCGCGATCACGAGCTCGTCCGCCAGTCCCCGTCGGAGACCCAACCCCGGCACGCCGAAGGCCCGGTACTGGTAGTTACCGGAACGATCCGTGAACGAATACGCCGATTCCGAGATGCCCCACGGCACCCCGCGCGCACGGCCGTATTCGATCTGGCGCCGCAGACTGGCGCGGCAACTCTGATCGAGCAGCGTTCCCGGAAACGTTCGCATCAGCAGCAGCGGCATCAAGTACTCGAACATCGTGCCGCCCCACGACACGAGCGTGGCGCGGCCGTGCACGTTGGTGACCAGGCGGCCCAGGTGAAACCAGTGATCCTGCGGGACGTCGCCCTTGGCGATGGCGACGAAACTTGCGAGACGCGCCTCCGAGGCAAGCAGATCGTAAAAGGCGTTGTCGAACCGCCCCGGGCCCTCGGCGTCAGCGAGCCGATAGCCAATCGTGAAGATCCGGCGGCGCCGGTCGTACAACCGATCGAACCGCATGTCGTCGGCGAGCCGCGTCGCACGGCGCGCGAGTGCCTGTAGGTCGTCACTCGAAGTGGTAGGTCGCACACTCAGGTCCCGCACACCACTGACCACTGCGTCCGCCCAGAACTCCAGGTCGCTTGTGCGCTCGCGCGGTTCAGGCCGTGCGAGCCGGCGAGTAGCCTGCGCCAGCTGGCTCGCCAGCTCCCCGAGATGCCCGGGGCCCGATTCGATCGCGTCGCCCCGTGCGTCGGCAGCAATCAGACCAGCGAGACGGTTGATGGTCGTCAGAGTGTGCCGATCGTCCTCTGCACCGGTACTCGACGCGGAGGCCGCTGCCAGAAGGTCCGCAGCGTCAGCCAAGCCCGCACACAACTGCGCGTACGATTCCGGCTGTTGGGGGGTGAGCCGCTGCAGTCCCTGGCCGAGAGCGATGAGCGCCGCTGCGAGGTTGCCGCTGTCGACGGTCGAGACGTACCGTGGATGCAGCGGGGCCCGTGTGTCCGTGTCATACCAGTTCAGGAAATGGCCGTGATGGCGCTCGAGACCTTCCATGGTGGTGAGCGTCCCATCGAGGCGCGCGACCAGGGTGTCGGTCGTGAGATAGCCCAGATCGTGCGCCGCGAGCGTCGATAGCAGGCCCATGCCGATATTGGTGGGCGAAGTCCGTCGCGCCAGCCGGGGCCCCTCCTCATGCTCCTGGTAGTTGTCGGGTGGAAGCCACCCCTCGGCCGCGGTGGCGAACGCTTCGAAGTAGCGCCAGGTGCTGCGTGCCGTCCGTCGAAGCAGCATGCGCTCGGCATCGCTCAGCGGCCGCACGCGCGGGCCGACCGGCACGCTGAGCCAGTACGCGACAACCGGGGCAACGAGCCACAGCAACAGGAAGGGGGCGGCGGCCGGTAACGCCGGCGCGTTCGTCACCGCGACCGCGACGCCGACACCGGCGGCCGTGATCGGACTCGATCTCATCTCCGAGACGAACCGTTGCAGGGCTTTCGACCGGCTCAGTCCGGCAGTCTGCGCGGCCGTGGTGGCCGCGGTTTCCCACTCCAGCAGACGCCGGCGGGTGACCAGACGGACAACGGTGAGACCAATCGCATGGGCCGTGTCGACCGCGTGAAACGCCAAGAACATCACACCGAGCACCATCTGCGCCAGCGCCACCGTGGCATCCCGCCACAGATTGCGGAGAAACACGGGGGCCGACTGCGCTTTCGTCGGGCCAATCAGCAGCCGCGCCGCAACCGGCAGCAGTTGTGACGCGAGCACGCCGATGACTGCCGTCGTCCAAAACCAGTGGGAACCGGGCAGCAAAGTCCATCCGGCTACCGCAAGGATGAGCAGCATCGGTGCGACGAGGCTGCGCCGGAGGTTGTCCAGGATCTTCCACCGGCCGATGAGCGGCAGCGTATTGCGCTTCAATCCCCGTCGCGACGGCACGAACGGAAACAGCCACGACAAGATCTGCCAGTCGCCGCGGATCCAGCGATGCTGCCGGCGCGCGTGGGTGAGCACGCTCGAGGGGTATTCGTCGACGAGCTCCACGTCGGACACGAGCGCGACGCGTGCGTGCAAGCCCTCGAACAGATCGTGGGAAAGCAGCGCGTTCTCCGGTACCGAGTCTTCGAGGGCCGCGGTGAATGCGTCGACGTCGTACAGCCCCTTGCCTGTGAATATGCCCTCGTTGAACAGATCCTGGTAGGTGTCGGACACGGCCGTCGTATAGGGATCGACACCGGTATTGCCGGCGTACAGTCGCGCAAAGAGCGAGCCGGCCGCGCTCATGAACGTCACGCTGATCCGCGGCTGGAGGATGCCGTAGCCCTCCACCACTCGGCCGAGTGTCGCGTCGAACCGCGCCTGGTTCAGCGGATGCATGATGATGCCAATCAGCTCCCGCGCCGCATCGCGCGGCAGCGCCGTATCGGTGTCGAGCGTGATGCAGTAGCGAACGCCGCCCAGGATCGAGAGGTCGCCCATCTGGACGGCGAAGCTCGTATCCGTGGCGCCGCGCAGCAGGCGGTTGAACTCCTCGATCTTGCCGCGCTTGCGCTCCCACCCCATCCACCGCCCCTCGGCCGGGTTCCATTGACGCAGGCGATGGAAGAGAAAGAACCGGTCGGCACGGCCCTGGCCGTGTTTTTCGTTCAGCGCCGCGATACCTGCGCGCGCCGCTTCCAGAATCGCGTCATCCTGAGGGAGTGTCTCCATCGCCGCATCGCGAAAGTCGCTGAGCACGGCGAAGTGAATGTGCGGGTCGACGTTGCCCAGCGCTTGGACCTCGAGGTGGGCAAGAAGATTCGCCACGTCTACCGCGCTGTCGAGCATCGTCGGCACGATCACCATCGTGCGGGCATCGGGCGGTACCTGCTCGAGCTTCAACCGCGGCAGACGTCGCGGCGGGATCAGATCGCTGATGATCCGCTGCAGGATCTGGATGGTCAGCTCGCTCGCGGGGACGGCCGTGAGGAGGGCGACCACTGCAAGAGCCATCCCCCGCCAGCCGCGCACGTACGCGTAGGCGATGGCGCCGCCGACGAGCGCCGCGGTCCCGAGCGCGATGGTGCCGAGGTAAGCAGGTGTCGCAGAGCGGAAGACGAACCGGCGAACGCGCTCGTTGACGGTGGGAACCGAAGCGACGCTCTTTTCGAACTCGCGGCGGCCGCCACCGATCAGGTGGTAGCCGACGTGCGTGTCGCGGGCGTCGGGTCTCCGCGTACCGACTTGCCGGGCGCGTTCGACCGCCTTCAGCGCCACGCGCAGCTGGCTATCGCCCGTCGGATCGGCCACTTCCTCCACAGCGTGGCGGTAGCGATCACGACTGGCGAAGTCCATGCGGCCATACACGGCTGCAGGATCACGCTGCAACACCTGTTCAACGAGGCTGACGCTTTCGAAGAACTCGCTCCAGTCGAAGGAGGAGATCAGCCGCAAGCTGCCCACAAGGTTCGCCATCGTGGCCTGCTCGGCGGCCTGATAGCGTCCTTCAGCGCGAATGGCGTCCTCGACGGTTTCTCCACGTGCTGACAGGGCCACATCGAGCTCGCGCCGCAATGCGGCGGCCCTCGCACCATATTCACGAGAGCGCTGCAGCAGTCGGACGACGAACGCAGGATGAGGCGCGGTCGGCAGTCCCACCGGTGACGGTGCGCCAGCATCTAGTCCGCGGGTCACCCGATCGGCCTGCTGCTGATGGGCTCGGCTGTTGGCCAGCATGCTGGCGCGAACCCGCAGGTGTTCGATGAGGGCGAGCTTCAGCGCACTCGGCCACGCCCACAGCTCGCCGATCGTCAATGGCGTGATCGACTGGAACGCGGTAATGAACCGGTCCAGCCGCTGCGCGTCCAGGCTGCCGGCGCTGCAACGGATCAACTCGAGGGCCAGTGCATACACGCGCGGCAGCCCGGCAAACTCGTCGGTCGCAATTGTTGGCAGGCGCCGGAAGAACGATGACGGCAGGTCGTGGTGGATGTCCCGCGTCGCCGCCGAAATAATATGAAAATTGTCGAGCAGCCATTCGGCGGCTGGTGAGACGCTTTCGCGGCGCGCGTCGTCGGCCAATGCCCTATAGACATCGCGCAGCACTCGCGCGTCATGGTTGAGGCGGCGCAGATGTCGGCCGCTACTTCCGCGGCGTCCACGTGCGAGAGATAAGAGGGCAGCAAGCCGACGCGCGTGCTCCTCCAAAAGTTCGATGCTCAGCAGTTCGAGGCCGCCGCCTGACAACGATCGAGGGGCGGTGGATCTCTCCTGCACTCCGTTAAGGCCTCCGGTCTCTGATCTTCTCTATTCGCCGCGACGTGGAAGCCATCGTATAACGAGCACAGGCTCTACTTGGCGGTCGCTTCGGACTGCCCTGACATCGCAGGGCCGGCCGCGTGAGCGTATCATCAGCCCATGCTGGCAAGGTCCGCGATCTGCCTTCTCGGTACCATCGTGCTCGTTTCCACGGTCGCGCATGGCACGAATCCGATTGCGGACGGCAAGATCACGCTGGCGCGGCTGCGCTGGGCCTCTGATTCTGCCGGCAGGCGCTACGGCGGTTTCGGCTCCGCATGGAATCACGACTACCCACGAGCCGAGCAGCATCTCTCCTTGATCATTCGGGAAATCACGCTCACACCCATTCGCACTGACACGGCCGTCGTGCTCGGGCTCGACGATCCCGAGCTCTTCAACCATCCGATCGTGATGATGTGGGAGCCCGGGTTCTGGAACCTGACGGATCGCGAAGCTGAATCGTTCCGCCGCTATCTCTTGAAGGGGGGATTTGCGATCTTTGAAGACTTCGACGGTCCTCAACAGTGGCAGGTGTTCGAATCGCAGATGCAGCGCGTGCTCCCCGGCGGTCGCCTCGTAAGACTCGACAAGTCGCACCCGGTTTTCG
This sequence comes from uncultured Acidobacteriota bacterium, assembly GCA_963802675.1. Classification (GTDB taxonomy): domain Bacteria; phylum Acidobacteriota; class Vicinamibacteria; order Vicinamibacterales; family UBA2999; genus JACCSI01. The sequence continues at coordinate 308,722 of CAWDJL010000005.1, read as the reverse complement.
ATTCGTTCTTTCGCATCAAGGACATCGACGCCATCGTCCATCCCATGTCGGGCATCCGTCCGAGTTACCACGGGATCTTCGAAGATAACGATCCTGCGAAGCGACTGATGGTCATCGCCAACTTCGACAACGACGTGCCTGAGTACCTGGGAGTGGTCAGGCCAGGGAGTGTTCCCGTTCGACACCTCGAGCGAGGCCTACAAGCTTGGCGTCAACTACGTCATTTATGGCCTGACGCACTGAGCGCTCATCCAGAGATACGCTTTTGTTCGTGCCGGCGGCCGTCACTAAAGCGCAGTGGAGCCGGTCGGTCAGGTAATGTAGTAGAGTGATGAGGTGGCGGCGCCGTCAGCAGCGGAATCTGGCGTGAGGCCGTTCCTCTTCTTCGACGGCGAGTGCGGGTTCTGCGACCGGACGGTTCGCTTCTTCCTCGTTCGCACTGCTCCGACGGCTCTCTCGTTCGCCCCCTTGCAATCATCGTTCGCTCAGGCAACTCTCGCGCAGTATGGCGTGAAGACGCCCGACCTACGGGCGGCGTACTTGCTGCGCGATGGACGGCTCTACTCGGCTAGTTCGGCCATTCTCGAAGCCTTGCGGCTCGTCCCAGGTCTGATGCGCCACTTGGCAGTCCTTGCCGTGATTCCGCGACCGATTCGGGATGGTGTGTACTTCGTGATCGCGCGAGTTCGGCGGCAGCTAGCGGCGCCGATGAACTGCCGCGTGCTCTCCCCCGAAGAGCGAGCTCGATTTGTAGAATGACCCCGCTCGTCTCGACGCGTGTCACGGTCCTGCTCGCTGTCTGTCTCTTCGCGCCGTTCGGCCTTCGCACTCTCTCGACCCGCCTCGAGCCCTATCCGGCGGTCCTGCTCCCCGCCGGTGCCAGCCGGGTGCGCCTCAATCAGTCAGACGTCAGCTTCTCCAGAACCACGGTCAAGTGCCGCGGTCATGATGGCAACTGGCAACCCCTCGACGTCACGAGGCTGCTTTCGCCGATTCCGCCATGGTACCTCCATGACATCGTGAGCAACGAGTTTGGACTCAAGTCCACGCCGTACGAAGGCGTCTCGCTGCAATGGGTGTCGAAAGTCATCACACTGCCCCGCCACACCCCCAGCGACGAGGAGGTCCAAGTCACGCGGAGATGGCTGGCGGTGCGCCTGGCGGCAACCCCGGACTGCCAGCCAGCGATTCGGATCGCGGTGGAACGAACGACCGTCAGCGTTCCCTCGGGTCACGTCGCGCAGCACGCGGTTGTGTACGAGAGCATCCATGAGCTGGATTGATCGCGCAAGTGCGTGGTTCTGGAACCGCGTGGCTATCAGCTCTCACACACCGTCCACCGGACTGGGAGTTCTCCGCATCGCCGCGGGTCTCTTCTTCCTGGTCTGGTACATGCCAGTTCGACGGTGGGTGGGAGTAGCTCCCCCGGCCTTCTTCAATCCCCCGCCGATCAGCCTTGCGCGCTTCTTCTCGGGATTCCCTCCGGAAGCCGTGATGGTCGCTGCCGACGTCGTGGCCGTCGCGCTGGCCTGCCTGATCGTCGTCGGTGTGAAGGCGCGGTCGTGCACAATCGCGCTGACCGTATTGAGCATCGCCGGCAACGTCTTCGTCTACGCGTTCGGCAAGATCGACCACGACATCCTTCTGTACGTTTTTCTGGGGTGCATGGCCTTTTCGGGGTGGGGCGGTCAGCTGGCATGGCTGCCGGATCGCCGTCATCGGTCCGATGCGCCTGAGAGGAGCCTCGCCCTCCTGGCGGTCTGCATGGCATTTGCCATGTTCAGCGCCGGGTTCGAAAAGGCAATCTTCTGGGTAGACCTCGATCTCCAAACCGGCGGATTTCTCTCATGGTTCTATACCGGCTACTTCGATCTCGACCGCCGCCATTTGCTGGCCCCAGTGGTACTCACGCTGCCACCCTCGCTTTTCGAGCTGGCAGATTACGCTGCGGTCGTCTTCGAGCTGGGTGCGTTGCCCGCTCTCTTGATCGGCCCGCTGGCGTGGCGGCTCTGGCTCCTTGGCGCCTGCCTGTTTCACCTGACCAGCACGCTCCTGCTCAACATTAGTTTCGACGCGCACTTCCTTCCGCTGATTGCATTCGTGGACTTCAGCCGCGTCCAGGCGACCCTGCAGAAGCTGGGCAGGGGACAGCTGGCAAGGTGGCCCGCGGTTGCTGCCGTGATGGCGATCGGAATGGTTCATCTGCTGGCGAACGGCCAGGAACAGCTCCTGTTGATAGGAACTGACCCGGGCAATCGAACCGGCGCGGCGTTGTACCTGGCGACGGTGCTGTGGGTAGTCGCGACGGCGTTCATGGCCCGCACGTTGTTGGACTGCCGGAGAGGGGCGTACCGCCAACCGAGGGAGTTGCGACCCGCGCCCGGCCCGCCTCCCACAATCAGAAGCGAGCCGTCAGGCGCGAGTCAGAGAAGCGCAGGGCCTTCGCGTTCCTGATTAGGCTAACGCGCTTTTGAAGAGCGCGAGCAAGCGCTCCCAGGCACGCTCCGCCTGCTTCTGGTTATAGACCGCAGAGTCCGGCGGGCACCAGCCGTGCGCCGCACCGGCGTAGACCTCAATCTCTGCCGGCAGCTTCGCTTTGGCAAACTCCTCGCGCAGCACATTCTTGGCTTCTGGCTCCTTCTGGTCATCGTTTTCGGCGACCGCGAAAAGGAAGTGCGCCTTCATGGTCGGGATGAGCAGGTGCGGGCTGTCCGGAGCTTTGGTGACCAACCCGCCGCCGTGGAACGATGCGCCAGCGCCGATGCGATCGGGAACGGCCGCAGCCGTACGCATCACGATCGGTCCACCCATGCAGTAACCCGTCGTCCCGACCTTGCGCTTTTTGTCAACGGCCGCCTGGCTGTCGAGGAATGCGACAAATGCCTTCGCGTCCGTCACGTGGGTCGTCGCGCTCAGCCCCTTGGCCAGCGGCATGACGAGGTCGCGCGTGGCTTGATCGGCGAAACTCGCCCCCGCTGGTACGACCGGAGCTTTCTTTTGTCGATAGAACGGATTGACCACCAGCACAGCGTATCCGGATTCCGCGAGCCGCTTCCCCATCTGCCGGAATGCGGGTCGCAGGCCCAGGATGTCCGGCCAGACGAGCACCCCTGCGGCTGCGCCGCTGGCAGGGTGGACGAAGTAGCAGTCCGCCACGCCGTCAGGCGTCTTCACGTCAACGTCCGACTCCTTGACGGCCTGCGCGTCAGCCGCGCGCGGCAGCATGACGGCGACTCCGGCGCCCATCGAGGCCGCGGCGAATTGACGCCGCGTCAGCGGTGGAAAGCGCATGTAGTTGGCCAGGTCCTCTTCGAAATGTTCGTCGCACATGCGCAGGTCTCCTTGTAGTTGGTTGGGTGACGCGGGTGAGTATAGCGCTGCTCCCGATGAGTGCTGCCCAGGTGTAGGAAACGTCACCGCCTCGGTGCAGCCGCGTCACGGGTTGATTTGAGCGGCCGAAAGCTTATCGACCTCTTTCACGAAGTAGGCAAAGAACCTCGCAATACGTTCGAGGCCTGGTGTGGAAATCGCGGCGAGCGTTTCGCCGGTCGTGTGATACAGCGGCGGCGCCTGCATGATGGTGAGTTTGGCCCCCTTGATCGCCGCGTAGCCCCCGGTTTCGCCACTTTGCATGCGAGAGCGATCGGAGACGAAGTTCACGCCGTAACGCAACACGCCCTCGTCGACTAGGCGGTCGAGAGATGGCGAGCCGTTGGTGATACCCACCGTGATCGGCGCCTCGCCGGAATCCGCGATCGCTTGGCGGTACCCTTCGGGCGCGACCGTGCGCGAAGGCGAGAAGTTGCGCTGCGCCACGTGCTCGATGTTGATCATCATCACCGCCTTCGCCGCAAGTGCGGGATTGGCGGCGACGAACCCCCGTGGTCCGTTGATGCCGGGGCTGTGATGTCCGGCGCTTGCCACGAACGCCAGCGTGCGCCGCGGACGCTGCTCTGGTTTGGCGAAGTGCCGGGCAAGGGCCATGAGCACGGCCAGCCCGTCGCCGTTGTCGCCGGCGCCGTCGAACCAGCCGTCATAATGTGCGTTGAGGACGATCACCTCGTCCGATTCGTGGCCGGAAATCACGGCGACGGCATTGTCGGCCCTCAGATCACTGCGCGATTCGGTCTTGAGCGTGACGGTGGCACGGAGCTTCTCTGCGCTCCGCAGCGCCGCCGCCTTCTGCAGCACGTTTTCGAGAAAGTGTCCGTCGTGCCCGCCGATGTTGACGCAGGGACCTCCACAGTTGCTGAAGTCGCGCGCCCGCTCGTTGCCCGGCTGACGCATGACATTGAACACGGCGACCGCGCCGCGCTTGATGAGCGCTTGTGCCTGCGGCACGACGGTGTCGCGCTCGAAGACCATGTGCGCCTGAGGCACCACCAGTTGGACGGCGATTTTGCCCGTTACATCCAGATGGTCGACCACGGCGGCACTGCCGTTGCCGACGTAGACCAGCGGCGCCGTCAGTGTGCTGCCGACAATCTCTGACGGTGCCAGCGGCATCGCGGAATCGAGCACCACATCGCCGCTGCCTGCACCAAACGCCGGGTCGCCCAGGATCTTCACTTCCCACGAAAGCGGCAGCCAGAACGAGGTCTTGGCATCCTGCGCGATCGGCTGCAGCTTGACGTCGGTGATCCCCGCCCGGCGAAACGCGTCCGCCGACCACTGCGCGGTCTGGGCGCCGGAAGGAAACCCTGCGATCCGCCCCCACAACTGGCCCGAACCGATCTCGCGCGTTTTTTGGCTCGCCGTCGCGATGCCCACAATCTGCTCGAGATCGGCGCGAATCACGGCTGCCTGAAGTTCGGCGAGTGCGGGTTCGTCCGTTGGCACGGTCACCGGTCTGGGTCCACGCGCACCAGTCACGACCGCTGGCCTGGATCCGGACTTCGGCGGCAGCGGCAGACCAAACCACGCTGATGTGCCGGAAGTGGGTATGGCGCCTCGGGACTGCTTGTTCGCACGAACGTCGGCGCCCGCAACCTCCGGGCTCGACGCAGAAGGTGCTATGGCGAACAGGAGGGCCGCGGTGATCAGGCAACGCGGAGCGCGGTGGCGGACGTCCATGCGCGGATTATGACGCACGCGCTTCGTGGGTCCTGAAACACAATGCGAAGATAAGGAGATCGCTCGACATGGGATGGCCATCGCCCCTCCCACAATATCTGGCCACGTCATCCGTCTAATACCGTTGGGTGAACCGAGGGCTGCGCCGCAGCGGATGCCACCAGACTCAGACCAGCAGATCGCCCGCGTCGTCGAGCGAGAGCAGTCGCGCCTGCGCCAGTTCATCCGCCGCCGCGTGCCCGATCCGCGGGATGTCGAGGACATCGCGCAGGAGGTCTTTGCCGAGCTCGTGGAAGCGAACCGCCGATTGATGCCGATCGATCACGTCGCGGGCTGGCTGTTCCGCGTCGCGCGGAATCGCATCACCGATCTGTTCCGGAAGAAGCAGCCGGAGCGGTTCAGCGACACGGAGATCGTCACCGACGCTGGAGACGTGCTGCGGATGGAAGACGTGCTGCCGGCAGCAGACGCCGGGCCGGAGGCACTGTATGCGCGCCGCGTGCTGGTCGCGGAGTTCGAGAGAGCCCTGAAGACGCTGCCCGAAGAGCAACGTCGTGTGTTCGTGGCACACGAGATCGAGGGACGCAGCTTCAAGCAGATCGCGGCCGACACCGGCGTGAACGTGAACACGCTGCTGTCGCGCAAGCGGTATGCCGTGCTCCATCTGCGCGAGCGGCTGCAGCGGGCTTTCGACGAATTCAGGAAAACGCGAGGGACGTGAACATGGATGTCAACGACGAAGTGCGACAGACCGTCGCCAAGGAAGTGAGCCAGGCGGTCGCCAAAACGGTAGCCAAAGGCGTCGCGATCTTCACAGGATTCGTCGTCTTCATTGTCGTCGGTGGATTCGTCGTGCGGCTGCTGTGGAACTGGCTGCTGCCGCCGATTCTAGGCGTGCGAGAGGTTACATTCTGGCAGGCGCTCGGCCTGCTCGCGTTATGCCGAATCCTGTTCGGCGGATTCGGCCGCGGCGGTTCCCACGCCGGCCCCCGTCGCGCCCGCCGAGAATGGTGGCGGAAGGGCGATTCGGCTCGATCAGTATCTGGGTGTCCACAGAACGGACCACAATCGTGACGCACACCAACAGCTCGACTCCACTCACCACAATGCGTCTCTGGCCGGGGATTCTCTTCGCGGGTTTGATCCTGCCTGTCAGACTCCTCCTGCCCATCGTCTGGCCCGACGGCGTGGCCTTCGCAATCATCGGCGCCGTCGTCTGCGGGTTGGCGGTCATGCTGTGGTGGCCGCTGGTCAGCCGGGCGCCCCGGGCGGAGCGCTGGGGCGGGCTGGCCCTGATGATCGCGGCCCTGGCGGCGACGTGGGGACTCGCTCACCCGTCGATTTCAACCGGCGCCATGGGGATGCTGGTGCCCCTGCTGGCAGTCCCCGTCCTTGGTTTCGCCTTCGGCATCTGGGCCTGGGCGAGCCGCCGCTTGTCAGGCGTAGCGCGGCCCGCGTCGATGGCCGCGACCATCATCCTCGCATGCGGAGTGTGGACACTTGTGCGCACCGACGGCATGACGAGCAACTGGATCGGCTCGGACTTCCACTGGCGCTGGACCCCCACTGCCGAGGAGCGACTGCTGGCCAGCACCGGCGCCATGCCTTACGCAACCGCGCAAGACGCGGTGACGGCAGCGCCAACGACGGCGCCCGTCGCGAACGCGCCGGCCGAGCGGCCGGCCGAGAGCGTCGACGCGGCTGCGGAGTTGAGACGAGAGCCCGTCGTGATCGACCCGAAAACCGCTCGAGTCGCCGATCCGACGTCGATCCGGCTCGCATGGCCGGGATTTCGTGGCCCGGCACGCGACAGCGTGATTCGCGGCGTGCGCATCGAGACCGACTGGTCCAGGACGCCTCCAGCCGCGCTCTGGCGTCGGCCGATCGGCCCCGGTTGGTCGTCGTTTGCTGTGAGCGGCGAGTTGCTCTATACGCAGGAGCAGCGCGGAGAAGAAGAAATTGTCGCCGCTTACAGGCTCTCGACCGGCGAGCCGGTCTGGGCGCATCGCGACCCGGTCCGCTTTTGGGAATCGAACGGTGGCGCGGGTCCTCGGGCGACGCCGACGCTCGACCGCGGCCGATATTCGCGTTCGGGGCGACCGGCGTTCTGAATGCGCTCGACGCGCGGACCGGCGCCGCCATCTGGTCGCGCAACGTGGCGACCGACGCCGATGTGAAGGTCCCAGACTGGGGCTTTGCCTCCTCTCCGCTTCGATTCGGGGACCTCGTGATCGTTGCCGCGGCCGGCAAGCTGGTCGCGTACGATGCCGCGACCGGCGCGCCCCGCTGGCAGGGCCCGGATCGCGGGCCGGGCTACAGCTCGCCGCACCTCGTGACGATCCACAACGTCCCGCAGATCCTGCTGCTGACCGGCCGCGGGGTGATGAGCGTCGCGCCGGCCGATGGCGCGCTGCTCTGGGAGGTGACGGTCCCCGCCAACTCGCTGTCGGCGACGATCGTCCAGCCGGCGCTGACCGCGGAGGGCGACGTGCTGGTCGGCGACGGCATGGCCAGCAACATGCGGCGCTTCGCGGTGGCCAACGGGCCAGGCGGGTGGACCGTTGCCGAACGCTGGCAGACGACAGGGCTGAAGCCGTTCTTCAACGACTTCGTCGTGCACGAGGGCCATGCGTACGGATTCGATGGCACGATCCTCTCGTGCATCAACCTGGAAGACGGCAGACGCCGCTGGAAGGGCGGCCGGTATGGTAATGGGCAGCTGGTGCTGCTCGCCGACCAGAACCTGCTGCTCGTGATGTCCGAGGAAGGCGAGCTGTCGCTCGTCAGCGCGACGCCGGACGGGTTCAGGGAGCTTGCGCGGGTAGCGGCGATCGAAGGCAAGACCTGGAACCATCCGGCGCTGGTCGGCGACGTGCTGCTGGTGCGCAATGGCGAGGAGATGGCGGCGTTTCGGCTTTCGCGAACCGCCCGCTGAGCCGCTGCTGCCCTCGTGTAACGACTCTGACTCTTGTTGCGCGAGCGGCAAGGCCGTAGAGTTGCCCCGTGACTCTGTCTCGCCGGCTGTCGCTGATCTCGACCTGCGGTCTGCTGTCGTTCGTGTTCCTCACGGCCTCAGGGACCACGATCGACATCGTCACGCCCATGCCTGCGCCTGAATGGGCCCGGCTCCAGCGGCGGATTCTCGCCGACACCGCACCGGCGGTGAAGGCCTTCTATTCGAAGTATTACGACGAGCGCGGCTACTTCCGGCACTTCGTCCGCTGGGGCGCCAACGACGGCCCCGATGATGCCTTCGAGAACACCGCCGGGTGGCCGGAACTGCATGCGCTCGGCGGCAGCGACGAGATCCTCCAGCTGCATCTGAAATCGTGGGAGGGCATGCTGCGCCAGTTCACCGAGGCGAAGACGGTCGACGTGCCGGTCGGCCGCCAGGGCATGTACTACAAGGACTTCTCGGTGCAGTCCGACTGGATGCATCACGGCGAGGCGCTCCGCACCTTCAACGTCATGGCGCTATCGGTGCCGACGCTGCCGGCTTACCAAAAGCGCGCGCGGGCGTTTGCGGCGATGTACATGGGCGAGGATCGCGAAGCGCCGAACTACGATGCCGGGCGCAAGATCATCAGATCGATGATCAACGGCAGTCGCGGGCCGATGCTTCGCAAGGCGACGTCGCTCGACTGGGTCGGCGATCCGTTCGACGTCTCGAAGTTCGTGGCGCTGCACGGCGAAAACAGCTACGAGCAATTCCTCGCTCACTACCGAGAATACACCGACGTCGTCGGCGATCACTTCCTCAATCTCGTCGCCACCACGCTGCCGATCAACGCCTATCTGATCGACAACGAGCCCAAGTACAAGCAGTGGCTCGTCGACTACATGGACGCGTGGCTGGCCCGGATGAAGCAGAACGGTGGCATCCTCCCGAGCTACGTGGCGCTCGACGGCACGATCGGCGGGGCCGGGAAGACGTGGTGGAACAACGCCTACGGCTGGGGCTTCAGCCCGGTGAATCCCGTAACCGGTCAACGCGAGGATCGGAACCGGATCCCGCGCGCCACGGTCGGCTTCGCCAACGCGCTGCTGGTGACCGGCGATCAGAAATACCCCGATGCGTGGCGGGCGATGATCGACGCGGTCAACGCTCACGCGCGCACCGTCGATGGACGCACCGAGTACCCGTCGATGCGCGGCGACGCCGGCTGGTATGGCTGGAGGAGCGCGCCGTGGAACGTCGGCGCGCTCGAGTTGTGGTACTGGTCGATGAAGCCCGAGGATCGGCCCCGCATCGGGCGTCATCCCTGGGTTGACTATCTCGAGGGCCGGAACCCTGGTTATCCCGAGATCGTGTTGAAGCGCGATCTCGACAGCATCCCCCAACGAATCGCAGCGATGCAGAGGGACGTCCTGACGCCCGAGACCAGGCTCGCCGACAACGCCATGGACTTCAACCCTGCGGCCGTGGGCGGATTGGTGCAGCTGATGTGGGGCGCGCTGGTTCCCGGGCGCGAGGGCAGCCTGTTGAGCGCGCGGCTGCGCTATTTCGATCCCGTTCGCCGCCGGGCCGGCGTGCCCGAGGATGTCGCGGCACTCGTGTCGGCGATGGCAAACGATCGCACGGCCGTTACGCTGGTGAACGTGAGCCCGACGGATCGACGGACGGTGGTCGTGCAGGGCGGCGGCTACGGCGAGCATCAGATCGTATCGGCCGACGTGAACGGGCGGACCACGCCGATCGACGCGCGCGACTTTACCGTGCAGCTCGCGCCGGGCGCTGGGGCGACGCTGACGCTGACGCTGACCCGTTACGCAAATCAGCCGACGGCGAAATTTCCCTGGGATCGATAGCCTCCGATACACGGCTCGCTCACGGCGTAACATGAAGCTGGTGCGCATGCTGGTGCTGGTGATCCTCGCCGTCTTGGTCGCGGCGATCGAGGCGCAGCCGGTTGGCGAGATCGTGCCGCCGTGGATGCCCGGCACGCTCGACATTCACCAGATCAACACCGGCCGCGGCAATTCCGCGCTGTTGATCATGCCCGACGGGACTACGATGCTCGTCGACGCCGGCAACGGCGGCAACCTTCCGCCGCGCGGTACGCCTCCGCGTCCTGATGCATCACGGACACCCGGCGAATGGATCGCGCGCTACGCACGTGCGATGGGCGCCGACGCCATGGACTACGGATTCCTGACCCACTTCCACGACGACCACATGAACGCGATGGTCGAAGTGGGCGGGCGCATTCCGATCCGGACGATGATCGATCGCGGGTGGCCGGACTACGACTACCCCGCCGCGGATCATCGTGAATTCCAGTCACCCGCATTTACGCAGTATCGCGAGTTCCTGAAGCGAGGCGCCGCGAAAGGTGCACGGTTCGCGCCCGGGCGCGACGATCAGATCGTGCTGACCCGTGATCCCGCGAAGCACCCGGCGTTCCAGGTGCGGAACGTCGCCGCCAACGGCGAGGTCTGGACCGGGACCGGCAGCGCGACGACGCGCATCTTTCCCGCGCTCGCTGGTGTGCCCCGCGACGACTGGCCGACGGAGAACATGTGCAGCCAGGGCATCCGCGTGGCGTACGGCCGGTTCGACTACTACACCGGCGGCGACATTCCGGGACGGCCGCGGCCCGGGTACCCCGACTGGCACGATGTCGAGAGGCCGGTGGCGAAGGCCGTCGGGCCGGTGGATGTCGCGGTCGTGAACCATCACGGCAATCGCGATTCGACCAACGACGGGTTTGTCGCCACGCTGCGGCCGCGCGCCTGGATTCTTCCCGTGTGGTCCTCGGATCATCCCGGCCACGACGTGCTCGACCGGATGTATTCGCCGCGCCTCTATCCCGGACCGCGCGATGTCTTTGCGACCAACATGATCGATGCAAACCGCATCGTGATTGGCCCGCTGCTGGATCGGCTGGCAAGCGCGCAGGGGCACATCCTGATCCGCGTCGCGCCCGGCGGCGCGAGCTACCAGGTGATCATCCTCGACGATGCCGCGGAGACGTATCGCGTCCAGAAGACGTTTGGTCCGATCGCCTCGCAATAGATCGCTCGCCGGTTGCATTATGCTCACCGGCACAGCCGATGAACACTCGCCGCCAGTTCCTGATCAGCGCGCCCCTTGGTGTCCTCACTGCGGCGGTCGCGTGCCGTGACGCGCCCCCATCGCAATCAACGCGGGCGCCGCAGCAACCCACATCGGGCACGGCGGGCGCACCGCCTACGTTCGGCACCGGACCGGTGTCGGGTCCCGCGGTGTCGCCCACGACCTTCGCCGAGGCGGAGAAGTTGATGCAGGTGACGATGACCGCGGCGGAACGGCAGCAGGCCGCCGAGACGTGGCCGCGCACGCTCGCGCCGTACCTCGAGCGGCGAACGGGACCGCGCAAGGTGGCCGTCGCGCCGACCGACGCGCCGGCAACGGTCTGGAATCCGGTTCTGCCGGGGATCACGGCGGGGCCGTCGCGCGACCGCTTTGTCCGCTCGCCAGCCGACGGCGCCCCGCTGCCGTCCTCAGACGACGCCATCGCCTTCGCGCCGGTGACGCAGCTTTCGCGGTGGATCGAATCGCGGCAATTGACGTCGGCGCGGTTGACGAACATCTATCTCGATCGCATCGAACGGCTCGACCGGAAGATCCGCTCAGTCATCACGCTCACCCGGGCACACGCGCTCGCCCGCGCACGCCAGGCCGATGCCGAGATCTCGTCGGGCAGGTACCGCGGCCCGCTTCATGGAATCCCATACGGCGTGAAGGACCTGCTCGACACCAAGGACATCCTCACCACCTACGGCGCCGAGCCCTTCCGCAGCCGCGTGCCTGCGGCAGACGCGACGGTGGTGCGCAGGCTGGACGAGGCGGGCGCGGTGCTGATCGCCAAGCTCGCGCTCGGTGCGCTGGCGCTCAACGACATCTGGTTCGGCGGGCAGACCATGAACCCGTGGCTGATTGAAGAGGGCGCCTCGGGCTCGAGCGCCGGGCCCGGCGCGGCGATGGCGGCGGCGCTCGTTGCCTTCTCGATTGGCAGCGAGACGGGCGGGAGCATCGTGAGTCCCGCGATGCGCTGCGGCGTGACGGGCCTGCGTCCCACGTTCGGCCGCGTCCCGCGCGCCGGATCGATGACGCTCTGCTGGTCGCTCGACAAGCTCGGACCCATGACGCGCACAGTGGAGGACGCGATGCTCGTGCTCCAGGCCATCAGCGGCCCGGACGCCGGCGATCCCTCCAGCGTACCGAGCCGTCTCGACTTCGACGCGACCGCGCCGGTCGCAGGGCTCAAGGTCGGCTACATCGCGCAGTGGATGAAGGAGCGGCCCGCCACCGACGTCGACCGCGCGGCGATGGACACGATCAAGAAGCTGCAGATGGAAATGAGAGAAGCGACGCTGCCCGATTGGCCGTACAGCTCCCTGATGCCGATCCTGTTCGCCGAAGGAGCGGCGGCGTTCGAGGAACTGGCGCTGAACAATCAACTCGGCGCCCTCAAGGTACAGGTGAGGGACGCGTGGCCAAACATGTTCCGCCAGTCGCGATTCCTCTCCGCGGTGGACTTCGTACAGGCCGACCGGATGCGGAGAAAAGTAGCGCTGGAAATGGCGCGCATCTTCAACGACGTCGACGTGCTGTTGGTGCCGTCGCTGCGCGACGAGCAGCTCACGATCACCAATTTCACCGGCCACCCGTCGCTGACGCTGCGCGCGGGATTCGTGCAGGTCTCGGAGGCACGAAGCGACTGGGCGCCGGATCCGGCAAGTCCGCTGCCGACCTTCAATCCGCCGCGGCGCGTCCCGCACGGCATCACGTTAGTCGGCCGGCTGTTCGAGGACGGCGTCATCGGGCGCGTCGGCGTGGCACTAGAGAAGGAGTTCGGGGTAGCTGGCGAGCGGCCGGCGGAGTTCTAGCCGCGTGCCATTAACACGCAGGGCACGAAGGACACCAAGGCATTTTGATCAGGAATCGGGCCGACGATTGCACTCGGCGATATTCACGGCAACCGGACACCTGGGTCGGTGATGAGGCCCGCACCAGACGGGATCCGCCAAAGGAAAATCCGACGCTCGTTGACGCGGCGAACGTCCGCCGGCGTCCAACTACCCATGTCCCAGACGTAAGAAACGACTCGCGAGCCCGGCTGCAGGCCGGAGCGCAGCTTCTCCCGTAGCTTCAGGTTCGGTCCCGGGTGCAGGAAGAGGGTCACAACGGTAGCGGACCGGACGTCCGCGGCATACATGTCGCCGAGCCTGAACTCCACTTTGTCCTCGACACCAGCTTCACGCGCTTTGGCCTGCGCCTGAGTCACCAGTGCGGGATCGATCTCAATCCCCACGCCACGCGCGCCAAACTCAGTTGCCGCCGTGATCGGGATGCGCCCGTCTCCGGACCCGAGATCGTAGACGAGGTCCTCCGGGCCCACGTCTGCCAACTCCAGCATTGCACGCACGACGGGCATCGGCGTTGGCTCGTAGCGCACATCCTGTCCAGGGATCGTCCGACAGCCGAACGACACGAGCAATCCGAGGACGAGCCGCAGCATGATTTGACTCACTCCACCCTCAGCGCCTCGACGGGGTTGAGTGATGCCGCGCGCCGCGCGGGGAAATAACACGCGGCAAGCCCGACTAGCAAGATTCCGCAGGATTGTGGCCTGACGTCAGAGCAATCCGGCACCGCGCGCCCACTTGTACTTGGCGCCGAGCACGTCCACCGGGATCTCCGTCGAATAGGGATAGGCCGGAATCTTGTGTGCGAAGAGATACTCGGACGCCTCTTCGACCTCCACATCCCCCGCCAGCGACACGACGACCGGTTTGTGGATCCCCTTCGCCCGCATCTCCTCGACAATCTCGACCAGCAGCTTCGCAAAGACCATCGGCGGCGTGACGATCGTGTGCCAGTAGCCGAGAATCAGTGAGTGGATCCGCTGTTCTTCGAGCCCGAGCCGAACGGTGTTCTGGTAGGTCTTCGGCGGCTCGCCGCCGGTGATGTCGACCGGGTTGCCCGACGCACCGAACGGCGGGATGAACTTGCGGAACGCCGCATCGAGGTCTGCCGGCATCGTCATCAGCGACAGTGCGTTGTCGACCACCGCATCGGACAGGAGCACGCCCGAGCCGCCTGCCCCCGTGATGATCACGATGTTTTCGCCCTTCGGCGTCGGCAGGATGGGAAGCGCGCGTGCGAATTCGAGCATCTCGCGCAGCGAACGTGCGCGAATCACGCCCGACTGCCTGAACACATCGTCGTAGATCTTGTCGTTGCCCGCGAGGGCGCCCGTATGGGAGCTGGCCGCGCGGGCGCCGATCGCCGTGCGTCCGGCCTTGAGCACGACCACGGGCTTCTTCTTCGACACGCGCTTGGCCACTTCGGCGAAGGCACGGCCGTCCTTCAGGTCCTCGCAGTGCTGCACGATGATCTGCGTGTGGTCATCCTGCTCGAAGAACGTCAGCAGATCGTCCTCGTCGATATCCGCTTTGTTGCCCAGCCCAACGATGGCCGAGACGCCCATCTTCGCTGAGCGGGAGAAGCCGATGATGGCCATCCCGATGCCGCCCGACTGCGACGACAGCGCCGCGTTGCCCTTGACGTCGTACGCGGTACAGAACGTCGCGCAGAGGTTGCTCCACGTGTAGTAGAAACCGTAGATGTTCGGACCCATCAGGCGGACGCCGTACTTGCGACCAACGTCGATGATCTCCTGCTGTCCCACGACGTTGCCGGTCTCGGCAAACCCTGACGGAATAAGGACGGCGCCCGGAATCTTCTTCTCACCGCACTCGGCGATTGCCCCTGCGACGAACTTGGCTGGAATTGCGAACACGGCGACATCGATGTCGCCTGGAACGTCCTTGACGCTCTTGAACGCCTTCAATCCCATGATCTCGTCGGCGGATGGGTTGATCGGGTAAATCTGACCCTTGTAGCCGCCGTTGATCAGGTTCTTCATCACCGAGTTGCCGATCTTGCCGGCCTCGGACGAAGCGCCGATGACGGCGACCGCCTTCGGCTTCATGATGCGGTTCATGTCGCGCACCATGTCTTCCTGCTTCGGGCGATACCGCGCCGGCGCGGGTGACCAATCGACGACGATCCGGACGTCGGCCGCGATCGCCCCGTCCTTGGTGGCGAAGACCGGGTTCAGGTCCATCTCCGCGATTTCCGGATGGTCGGCGATGAGCTGAGACACGTTCTGGATCATCTTCGCGAGCGCATCGCGATTGACCGGATCCGCACCGCGGACGCCCTTGAGGATCGGCGCCGCCGCGATGCCGTCGAGCATCGACAATGCGTCGTCCTGCGTCGCGGGCGAAAGACGGAACGTGATGTCCTTGAGCACTTCGACCAGGACGCCGCCCAGACCGAAGGCGACCAGCTTGCCGAACACGGGATCGGTGACCGCGCCAATGATCACCTCCTGGCCGCCAGCGAGCATCTGCTGCACTTGGACGCCGAGAATGTTCGCCTTCGCGTTGTACTTCTTCGCGTTGGCGATGACGGTGTCGAAGCCCTTCTGGACATCCTCGGCGTTTTTCACGCCAACAAGCACGCCTCCCGCCTCGGTCTTGTGCAGAATCTCCGGCGAGACGATCTTGAGCACCACGGGAAAGCCCATAGCCCTTGCCATCGCCGCCGCGTCTGCGGCCGACGTCGCCAGGCCTTCCTTGGGAACGGTGATCCCGTACGCCTCGCACACCAGCTTGCCTTCCGGTGCGGTGAGCGCCGTGCGGCCTTCGGCTTTAACGGTATCCAGCACACGTCTGACGTCGGTCAGGTTGGTGATCATCGTCGTTCCCAGAGCGGTTTAGATGACTTTTTCGGCGCGCAGAGCTGCGATGTCATGCTCTCCGAAGCCGAGTTCTGCCAGGACCTCTTCAGTGTGCTCGCCGAGCAGTGGCGATCGTTTCACGTCAGACGGACTGTCGGACATCTTGATCGGATTGCCCACCGTGATGTACTTGCCGCGTGTCGGGTGATCGACTTCGACCACTGTGCCCGTCTTGCGCAACGAGGGCTCCTCGGCGACCTCCTTCATGGAGAGAATCGGTCCGCATGGGATGTCGTGCTCGTTGAGGATGTTCATCGCCTCGAACTTGGTCTTCGTTTTCGTCCACTCCTCGATCGTGTCGAAGATCGCCTTCAGATGTGGCAAGCGCGCCTTCGGAGTGGCGTACTGCGGATCAGTCAGCCACTCCTCGTGCCCTATCACTTTGCAGATCGACCCCCAGACTGGCGCCTGAGTGATGAAATAGATGTACGCATTGGGGTCGGTTTCCCAGCCTTTGCACTTGAGAATCCATCCCGGCTGCCCTCCTCCCGAGGCATTGCCTGCGCGAGGGACGGCATCGCCAAACGTGCCGTGGGGGTATTGCGGGTACTCATCCAGCAGCTTCGTCCGCTCGAGCCGTTGTTGATCGCGAAGTTTCACGCGACAAAGGTTGAGCACGCCATCCTGCATCGCCGCGAGCACGCGTTGGCCGCGGCCTGTCGTGTTGCGCTGGTACAAGGCGGCGACGATGCCGAGCGCAAGATGCAATCCGGTTCCGCTGTCGCCAATCTGCGCACCGGTGACGAGCGGCGGACCGTCATCAAAGCCGGTTGTCGAGGCTGCACCACCGGCACACTGCGCGATGTTCTCGTAGACCTTGCAGTCCTCGTACGGCCCAGGGCCGAACCCCTTGACCGACGCGACGATCATGCGCGGGTTGAGCTCGCTGACGTGCTGCCACGTGAAACCCATGCGATCGAGCGCTCCCGGGGCGAAGTTCTCCACGAGCACATCGCATCGCTTCACGAGGGCTTCGAGGATTGCCTTCCCTTTCGGATGCTTGGCGTCGACCGTGATCGAGCGCTTGTTCGAGTTGAGCATCGTGAAGTACAGGCTATCCACGCCTGGAATGTCGCGCAACTGGCCGCGCGTGATGTCCCCCTCGCCGGCGCGTTCAACCTTGACGACGTCGGCTCCCAGCCACGCGAGCAGCTGCGTACACGTCGGCCCTGATTGAACGTGAGTGAAGTCGAGGATGCGAACGCCGTCTAGTGCCTTGCCCATCTCTGAGGCCCTCTCAAGTCAGTCAGGTTATTTCTTGCGAAGCGCGCTTTGCGGGTTGAGTTTGCCGATGCTGCCGCTCTCGGTGCCAGCCGCCGGGTCGATAACCGCGTTGATAAGAGTCGGCCTGCCGGAGTCCATGGCCGCGTCGACGGCGCGCTTCAGCTCGTCGGGCGTCGTCGCCTTCACGCCGACGCCTCCGAACGCCTCAATCATCCTGTCATAACGCGAATCTTTGACGAAGACGGTGATCGCCGGATCCGAGCCCGTGACATTGACGTCGGTTCCGCGATAGATGCCGTTGTTGTTGAAGACGACGATGCAGACCGGCAGGTTGTACCGGCAAATCGTTTCCACTTCCATGCCGGAGAACCCAAAGGCGCTGTCGCCTTCGACCGCCAGCACAGGTTTACCGGTTTCCACGGCGGCCGCGACGGCAAAGCCCATTCCGATGCCCATGACGCCCCAGGTGCCAACGTCGAGACGCTTGCGCGGCTGATACATGTCGATCGCGCCGCGCGCCAGGTCGAGCGTGTTGGCGCCTTCGTTGACGAGGATCGCATCCGGCCGCTCTTTGATGACGGTGCGCAGTGCGCCGAGCGCGCCGTGGAAGTCCATGGGCGATCGGGTGCTCATCAGCCGCGGCGCCATCTTGGCGATGTTTTCCTCGCGTTTCGCCTTGACAGCGTTGATCCAGTCCGCCGGCGGCGCCGGCCAATGGCCGCCCATGCCGTCGAGCAGCGCCGATACGCAGGAACCGATGTCGCCCACCACTGGCGCGACGATCTCGACATTCGAGTCCATCTCCTTCGGCTCGATGTCGATCTGGATGAACTTCTTCGGCGCGTCACCCCAGGTCTTGCCCTTGCCGTGCGACAGGAGCCAGTTGAGCCGGGCGCCGATCAGCATGACGACGTCGGACTCCTTCAGCACCGTCGAGCGGGCGGCGCCGGCGCACAGCGGATGCGTGTCGGGCAAAAGGCCCTTGGCCATGCTCATCGGCAGAAATGGTATGCCGCTCTTTTCGACCAGGCTGCGAATCTGTTCGTCGGCTTGTGCGTAGGCCGCGCCTTTTCCGAGAATCATCAGGGGACGCTTGGCGCTTTTCAGCAGATCGAGCGCACGCGTGACGGCGTCCGGCGCAGGAATTTGGGCCGGCGCGGGATCGATGACCTTGACGAGCGCCCTGGCTCCAGCCTCCGCGTCGATCGCCTGCGCGAACAGCTTGGCCGGCAGATCGAGATAGACGCCACCCGGACGACCGGAAACCGCCGCGCGGATCGCGCGCGCCACGCCGATGCCGATGTCCGCGGCATGCAGCACGCGGAACGCCGCCTTACAGAGGGGCTTGGCAATAGCCAGTTGGTCCATCTCTTCGTAGTCGCCCTGCTGCAAGTCGACGATCTCGCGCTCGGACGAGCCGCTGATCTGGATCATCGGAAAGCAGTTGGTCGTCGCATTGGCCAGCGCAGTCAGACCGTTGAGGAAGCCGGGAGCTGAGACCGTGAGGCAAACGCCCGGCTTCTTCGTCAGGAAGCCGGCGACGGCCGCGGCGTTGCCGGCGTGCTGCTCATGCCGAAACGAGATGACGCGCATGCCGGCGGCCTGTGCCAGACGGCCGAGGTCGGTGATCGGGATGCCAGGCACACCGTAGATGGTCTTGATGCCGTTGAGCGTGAGCGCGTCGATGACGAGATGAAATCCGTCCGTCAGCTTCCGCTCGGCATCGGCTGCGTTGGCTTCGGCGGTGGAGGCCGCAGTCTCTAACATAGTGTCCTCCGGAGCAGTGGCTTTTGGGCGATCAGAATGGAATACCGTATGTGGTATACCAATCCAAAGTCAACTTGAAGCCCGCGCCATTCATCGTCAGGAAACCAAGAAAGAGATCATCGAGATCATCGAATGGCCCACCAGGATTGCTGCGGCCGAGACTCTGTGGAGACTTTTGTGAGCCGCCGTCGTCTCCTCGGCTCGATGTTCGGATTCCTCGTGCTCGCGCACCCGCTGGGAAGGCGACTACTCGCAGCCGTTGAAGTCCAGCCGCTCGTCTCGCAGGTCCGTCGGTTGGTGGAAGCAATGAAGTACTTGGGCGAGCCGCTTAGCGGCGCAGACCGCGACCGAATTGACGCGGCCGCGAGCATGGCCGACAGCGCCCGTGCCATCGAGGAAATCCAACGGATTCTGGACCCGCACTGTCTACTGGCGATTCGCATCAATCCGGAGAGTCGGATTGCGGTGGACCGCGCGGCCGCACCCTCGCGGTTGGTCGAGCAAGGTTGGCGAGCATATCTCGTGAAAGTGCGAAATGAAGCCGGCGTGACAGCCGTGCTGAAGCTGGAGAGTCCACAGGCGCAGCCTGTCTATCGTCGTGGGACAGGATTGGCGATGGCGCCTCAGTCGGTCCGGCCGGCCGACGTGTCCGATCGATGGCTCGAACTGGACACGTACGAGCAAAAGCCGATGGAGCCGCAACTTTCGGGTCTCGAGCTCGAATACCGCATTGTCCTGCTCTACAGCCGCGATCGCGGGCGTCGTGAGGCGCAGATCGGCGCATCGCTGGGCCCCGGCACTGAGGACATCGGATTCCGGAACCGGACCGCTGTGCTCTTCGACGTCGCGCCGTCTCATGAGGTGACGTTGCGAGTCCGCGATGAGAACGGGCGGCCGACGATGGCGTCATTCGTCGTCAAAGATCATGTCGGCCGCGTGTACCCTGCGCGATCCAAGCGCCTTGCTCCAGATTTCTTTTTCCATGAGCAGATCTATCGCGCCGACGGCGAAACCATCCGACTTCCAGCCGGTAAGTTCACCATCACTTGCGGCCGCGGTCCCGAATACGTTCCCGAAACACGAACGGTGTCGATCGACCGGTCCGCCGGAACTGCGTTCGATTTTCAGCTGCGGCGATGGATTGATCCTCCGGCGCACGGATGGTACTCGGGAGACCATCACATCCATGCTGCCGGGTGCTCTCACTATGAGAGCCCGACGGAAGGAGTCCGGCCGGAAGACATGATGCGTCATGTCCTGGGTGAAGCTCTGAGCGTCGGTGCAGTCCTGAACTGGGGACCCAGCTACTACCATCAGCGTCAGTTCTTCGAGAGCAAGGAGAACACACTTTCAACGAGCTCGACGCTGCTCCGATACGACCTCGAAGTGTCCGGCTTCCCGTCGAGCCACTGCGGGCATCTCGTCCTGCTGCGATTGCGCGAGCAGGACTACCCCGATACACGTCAAATCGAGGATTGGCCCACCTGGGATCTGCCGATTCTCAGATGGGCGAAAGCGCAGGGAGCTGTCGTTGGTTTCGCGCACTCTGGCATAGGGCTCCAGGTGCAGACGCGCGATCTCCCCAATTACGAGCTGCCGCCCTTCGACGGTATCGGCGCGAACGAGTACATCGTCGATGTCACGCATGACCTCGTGGATTTCATCTCAGCCGCTGACACACCGTTCGTGTTTGAATTGAACATCTGGTACCACACCCTCAATTGTGGGTTCAGGACTCGAATCAGCGGCGAAACCGACTTTCCGTGTATTACCGATGAGCGTGTCGGAGGAGGTCGCTCTTACGTTCACCTTCCGCAGGCGCTGACCTACGACGCGTGGTGCGAGGGTGTGCGTCTCGGCCGTTCCTATGTTTCCGATGGGTTCAGTCATCTGATGAATTTTGCAGTCAACGGTATGGAAGCCGGCACCAACGGCAGCGAGCTGCGACTTGAGCGTTCCGGAACGGTGCGCGTAACCGTACAGGCGGCAAGTTTGCTTTCCGAGAAGGCGTCCGACCCGCCTGCGCCCAGTCGGCTGCAGTTTCAATGGAGTCCGGAGTCCGCGCGCGTGGCTGCCTCGCGCGACGTCGCCGTCGAGGCCATCGTGAACGGACATCCCGTCGCCAGCCAACGGCTGACGGCGGACGGCAGCCCGCGTGACCTGGCGTTCGACATTCCGATTCAACAGAGTAGTTGGATTGCTCTACGGATCCTCGGTTCTGCTCACACGAACCCTATCTTTGTCGTGGTCGGCGAGCGGCCTATCCGTGCGTCGAAAAGAAGCGCCGAGTGGTGCTTCAAGGGTGTCGATCAGTGCTGGTCGCAAAAATCGCCCCGTATCAGCCGGGCAGAGCGGCCTGACGCCGAGCGAGCCTACGACCACGCACGACAGCGGTACAGACAGATCTTGTCAGAGAGCGACCCTCCCTGAATTGTCGCGCGACGGCAGATCCTTGAGGCCTCCTTCGGTCCGGTGTCCGAACTGCTGTTCTATCGCTTCAACGTCACTTTCTGCGCCCGCCAGTTCCACACCTCTCCGACCCACAGCGTATTCTCCGAGCGGCAGTCGAGCGAATTGACCATGCCGAACTCGCCCGGAACTCTTCCGGCTTTTCCGAATCGGCCAACGACTTTTCCGTCGGTCGAGATCTTGTAAATCTCGCCGTTGTCCATGCCCTCGGGATCATTCGAATTCGAGCTGTACAGATACTGTGGCGAGCCGCCGGTGATGCAAATCGCCTGCGGCGAACCGATCCCGGTGATCTGCGACTTGAAGGTTCCCTGTGTGTCGAAGACTTGAATGCGGTTGTTGCCCGAATCCGCCACGTAGAGATTGCCGGCAGCATCGGCGACGATCCCACGGATCTTGTTGAACTGCGCCGGCCCTGATCCGGTTTGCCCCCATCCGCGCGCCCAATTGCCATCGCGGTTGAAGACCGCGATCCGATTGTTCGTCCCCATTCCGTCAGCAATGTAGACGTTGCCCTCTTTGTCGAAGGCGATGTCGGTCGGCCGATTGAAGGATTCGCTGTGCGTGCCTGCGCCGGGAGGCGCCTTTGCTGCAGCGCCACCGCCACCACCACCGCCACCGCCGGGCCCAGCTGCGGGCGCGGTCGCGCCGGCAGGTGGGTCATCGAGGACTCGCGCCGGCACACCCGGACCCTGACGAACCGGAATCGACTCGGGTTTTCTCCCAATGACCATCAGGAACCGGCCCTCGGAATCGAATTTGGTCAGCACGTTCGATCCGGCGTCGACCGCCCAGATGTTGTCCTGCGGATCGATCCGCACCTGCTGCGCGAAGTCGAAGCCGTAGGTCCCCTGTCCGATCTCTCTCACGAACTTGCCGCTCTGATCGAACTGAAACAGCCGCGCGCCGCCGTGATAGAAGGTGCGCTCGTCGCCAAGGGTCGCGACCGCGTGGCCGGTCCGTGCGTAAACAAAGATGTGCCCGCGCGAGTTCGTGGCGACGCCTGCGACTTCGCCGTACGCTGGAAGGGTCAGAACGTCGGCGTTCGCTTCGAAGTTCAGCTGAGGAACCGACTGCGCCGCGATCGAAGCGCCGAGGGCAACGGAGGTTACTCCCACAAACCATATAAGGCGTTTCATCGTGGCTCTCCTGCTTGGTTAGTGGGCTGGGTCGGGCGCAGCGTCACCTTCTGGATGCGCCACGCATTGATCTCGGCCACGTAGATTTCGTTCGGATTGCGGCAGTCGAGCGTATGAATGCTGGCGAACTCGCGCAGCGCTTTCCCCGCCTTGCCGAATCGGCCAAGGACCTTGCCATCGAGCTGCAATTTGTAGATCTCGCCAGTGTTGGCCATGTTGCCGACTTCCATGTTCGTGCCGCTGGAATTGCTGGTGTAGAGATACTGCGGCGTGCTCTGTGAAATGCAGATCCCCCACGGCGCCCCGGTGTCCTCATAGGTCGCCTTCCAGTTCAAGTCGTTGTCGAGCACGACAATCCGCGAGTTGCCGCGATCGGCCACGTAGACGTTGCCCTGCGCGTCGGCCGCAATGCTGTGCGGCGTACTGAACTGATTCACGCCGTTGCCGCGCGTGCCGATCGACTTGATGAAACGGCCGTTCTTGTCGTACTTGACGACCCGAGAATCCGTGTACCCGTCGGACACGAAGATGTTGCCCTGTGGATCCCAGGCGAGGTCGGTCGGGCGGTGAAATGAGTACGGGCGGTTCGCTCCCGAATACGGGGCATTGCCCGGCATGCGATTGAGCTGCTCGACCGGATCGGGCCGCTTGCCGAGCACCATCAGGAGCTTGCCGTCGGGCGCGTATTTGAGGATCACATTCGACCCTTCGTCGACCGACCAGACGTTGTCGTCCTTGTCGACGCGCACGGCGTGAGCGAAGCCGTAGCCGTAGCTCCCTTTGCCGAACTCCTTGACGAAGTTGCCATTGCGATCGAACTCGAACACCCGCGATTCGCCGCTGCGGGTGATGACAAAGACGTTGCCTTTCGAGTTGGTGGCGACGCCGATCCCTTCACCCATGTACAGGCCGGGCGGCATCTTGCTGATGAAATTCACCGAGTCGTACGGAATCTCGGGCGTCGTTGCTTTGGCCTTCGCCTGGGCCACCGCCGGGCCAGCGAAGAGCAGGGGCGCCATGACTCCCACGACGATAGTGGCGCACAAACGTCGACTCATGTTTCCTCCCGTGAATTGCGAAAAACGTCAATCCTGGCCGCTCGACTGTCTGGGCGGTCGCGTGATCAACCCGTCGCACGCGAGCGTCTGCGGGCCGTTCTCGGTGCAGACGGCATAGTTCGATCCGCTAAACATCGACACGCCCGCATGCTCGCCTTTGGCATTGAGCACGTAGAAGCTGATGCCGAAGCTCGGTTCGCCGCGCTCGTCGAGCAGGCGCTTCTCGATCGTGTTCGCCTTGATGCGCTTGAGCGCCTCGATCCCGGCATCCTTGGGATGGCGGCCGCGCCGCATCTCCTCGACAATCACGAACGAACACAGTCCATACAGATTGGCCTCACCGCGTCCGGTCGATCCCGCGGCGCCCACATCGCCATCGACGTAGAGCCCGGCGCCGAGAATCGGTGAATCACCGGTGCGTCCGGGAATCTTGAACGACAGCCCGCTCGTGGTTGTGACTCCACAGAGTTCGCCCTTCGCGTTGATGCCGTCGCAGTTGATGGTCCCGAGATAGTGCTCGGGATCGAGCACACCATCGGCCACCATCTCTTGCAGCACGCGTAGTGCTTCCCCCTGCCTCCGCTTCGGATCGAGGTAATGCGACGGATCGATCCGGCGCTTCCATTCGAGCCATCGCTCTCGCGAGCGTTCGGTGTTGAGATCCGGCTCGATGGTGAATCCCAGGTTGCGCGCGAACTGCTGCGCGCCTTGACCGACGAGCAGGTGATGGTCGGTCTGTTCCATGACGGCTTGAGCCACGAGCGATGGCGTCCGTACGCCTTCGAGTGCCGCGACGCCGCCCGCCCGCTTTTTCGGTCCGTGCATGCACGAAGCGTCCAGCTGAACGACGCCGTCCGCGTTCGGCGTGCCGCCGTAGCCAACACCACCTTCCTCGGGGTCGAGCTCGTTGATATTCACCCCCGCGATGAGCGCGTCGAGGACGTCGTCGCCCCGCACGATCATCGCGAAGGCCTTCTCGACGCACGTCTGCGTCCCTCCGTTCTTATAGCGGTTGCCATTCGCCGACGCGATGACCACCGGCTTGACGCTCTTGGGAGTCAGGACCGCTGGGGCCTGCCCGAAGACGCGGTCCGGCACAATCGCCGCGGCTCCCACGGCGGCGCCGGTCTGGACGAACTCACGACGAGTGATTTCTTTACGCATGGGTTCCCCTGACGGTTAGACCACGTGGGTTCGGCGGAACATGGTGTTTCACGAACATCCTGTGGGCCTTGTGAATCGGTCGCGCAGCTCGTCGACCGGGACTGCTCGAACGGGCGACTTGTACACCGCTTTGGCGGAGGACTCAAGCGCCTAGTTCAGAGGGAGCGCGCGCGATCTTCGACGCACTGCGGTTCGGAACCTCGCTCGAGCTGGCATTCCCGAGCGGGTTGCGATGCCGATGACCGGTCACAAGACTCGGTCGGTTTTGAGCGTTGCAGCATCGTCAGCGAGGGTGACCTCACTGATGCCGCGAAGAGTGTGTGAAATCCCAGGAATGCAGTACGGCCACAGCTATCGCCAGCAGCAGGACGACGGGGCCGAGCGGCCCGTTCACTCGCGGCGCGCCGGATCGGCAGTTGGCGCGGCCTGACGAACCTAGGTAGGTTCGTCTACGTCGACCCACCCCATTGCTTCAAACTCGCGCTTCTTCGCCTCGGCGAGTTCGGCGAGCTGGCGCGCGTCCTCGAAGACTTGCGACCACAGCAACGTCATTTCGCCCGTCTCGCGGCTCGAAACATAGAATGTCAACTCTGGTCGGCCGAGGCCGATTGGAACCATGCGCGTGCGGGCCTCCGCGCGACGGCCGTCCTTCGTGAGCGTCCAGAGGTGGTGCTCGGGAATCTCCCGAGTCACCGTGTCGACCCTTGCGTGACGCGGACCGGCACGACGAAGACTCGCACAGGTCGTTGCGCGATTGCAGCGACGCCAAGTGCCAACACAAAAAGTGCGACAGTTCTCACGCAGAGCAACGCCGCGATACGCTCGGGCAACTGCGCCATTGCACTTACCGATAGAAGAATGCAGGCTAGCGCAAGACTAACGCTTAGCGTTCGAACCATTCCTTAACTCCTTGAAGAACTCCCGATAAGGGTAGCGAACTCCCCGCGATCTCACGCTAACCCGGGAGGCCAGATCCGGCTCCCTCTGGCGCGAGGAGTCAATGAGAGGGCAGGCGGCGCACCTCCCAGTCCACCGTGAGCGGAAACATGAGCGCTAGCGCGGCCAGTTAAGCGCCGGGTCTGGATTCGCCAGCTCCTCGTCAACAGTCACCTTGACAAGCGAAGGCGAAACGTCACGATTTGCTCACGAACACGCAGAAACATGCTCGCGCGCCCAGTAGTCACGCGACGTCAATAAAAGCACCCTGAGCTGTAAACTGGAGGGTTCGCTCAGTTGGAGGCCTTGCGGATCAATGGTGCTGAGCGTCTCGAAGGGCCGCTGGTACAACGCACGCTTCGGCGCGATGTCCGGAATGCGCCTCAAGATCCGCCGCGGCTCCCAGTGCAATTGCGACGTCCCACACCGCTCGGTCCGCAGATTGGATCGAGACCTCGTAGATTCGACCGGCCGCGCGCTCTCCCCGTCTACGGAAGAGTTGGATGGACAGCGCTCACGGTCACCCGACTCATCCCACTGCGCTTGACCCACGCCTCCTTCGAGAGCATGGTATGAGCGCGCGTTTCGATGTGGTGAATCGCCTGCCAGGCGTGACCGCACGCCATGAACCGACGACGTGCCGGATCTGACGAACGCGCCCGTGCCTTTTCGGGAGGTCCAACGAGCAGATAGGAGGCTGACATGCAGGTTCTTGATTGGCACCGCTCCTCGCTCATGGCGATCGGCATCGTGTTGGTAGTCGGCACTTCGGCGATCGCTCAGTCAGGGCTCGCGGATATCCGCGGCACGGTGGTGGATGACAGTAGTGCCGTGCTGCCGGGTGTGACCGTGACGGCCACGCACGTCGAGACCGGCACAAGCCGCACAGCGGTCACATCCACGACCGGCGTCTTTCTCATGCCGGCCCTCCAGGTGGGCAAATACAAGCTGCAGCTCGAACTGGCCGGGTTCAATACCCTCATCCAGGACAACCTGCTCCTCGAGGTCGGCCAGTCGGCGACGCTGAGCTTCACGATGAAGATCGCCACGCTGCAGGAGACCGTCACGGTGGCAGGGGAATCGCCGCTCGTGGAGACGCAGAAGTCGGATCTCGCGGGCCGCGTCAGCGCAACGCAGGTCGAGAACCTGCCGCTCAACGGGCGCAACTGGCTGGATCTGGTGGCGCTCGTCCCCGGCGCCCGCGGCAATCCTGGAACCATTCGCGCTGGATTCGGCAGCGGCGACATGGCGAGATACCAGGTGGATGGTGTCGACGTCAGCGGCCAGTGCTGCGGCGGAGCGAATCAGGGCTACAGCCAGGAGAACATCCAGGAATTCGAGGTCATCACCAACCGCTATGACGCCGAGTACGGCCGCGCCGCCGGCGTGGTGATCAATGCGGTCACCAAGTCGGGCACGAATCAGCTTCGCACCACGGGTTTCGGATTTCTCCGCGACAGCGATCTGGGCGACGCCAAGAACTTCATCACCAACCGGGTCGAACCCTTCCACGAAAAACAGATGGGGCTCAACGGCGGCGGGCCAATCCTCCGCGACCGCATCTTCTTCTTTGCGAGCTATGAGTACCAGTCGCGAGACGTCTCGGCGATTCCGCGAACCGGGTTCGCCAGCTACGATGTCGCGGCGAACAACGGGGTGACACGGCACTACACGACGTTCCGCGGCGATGCGCAGTGGGGGCAGAAGCACCGCCTGTTCGGGAGGACATCGTCGTACAACTGGGAGCAGCTCAACGTCGGCGTCGGCGAACGCAACGCCATCTCGAACGGCTACAGCCGGCCCTCGGACAACAGAGATCTGTCGGTCGGCGATACCTGGGTGGTGAGCGACCGGATGGTGAACGAGATCCGCGTCGGGTTCTCAAAAATCGACAACAAGCTCGTGTCGAACTCGACGATGCCGCTGCACACGTTTCCGTCGATCGTCATTGGCTCTCCGACCAATTCGCCGCAATGGTGGAAGGAATTCAACAGTCAGATCACCGATACGCTCAGTTACTTCATTCCGGCCTGGCATGGCGAACACAACCTGAAGACGGGATTCCAGTGGTTCCGGCCGGATTACAAGGGCGCATTTCCAAGCGATGTTCCCTGGGGCGGGGCGTACAGGTTCTCTCGGGATCCAGGCAACCCCGACGATCCGAGCACCTATCCTGCGCCGACGAGCTACTCCGCTGTTCTCGGCGATCCGTCATATGCGATCAAGAACGCGACGTACGGCATGTTCTTCAAGGACGACTGGACAGTCTCGTCGCGATTGACCCTGAACCTCGGGCTCCGTTATGACCTCGAGACCGGCACCGTCAACACCGATCTGGAGAATCCGGTGGAGCCGGGCGAGAAGAAAGGCGACTACAACAACTTCGCACCTCGCCTCGGATTCGCCTACGATCTCCGCGGTGACGGACGCACCGTCGTCCGCGGCGGTTACGGTCGCAACTACGACAAGGTCCTGCTCAACATTTCGAGCAATGAGCGACGGGCGATTTTGTTCCAGTTCGCCACCACCACCGTGCTGAATCCGTCGTATACCAACCCGCTCAACGGCCTGACCTTCGAACAAATCAAGGCCCAGAACCTGCCGCGCAATATGATCGCGATTGCCAACGACTACAAGACGCCGGCCGCGGATCAGGTCTCGATCGGTGTCGCCCATCAGTTCGGCGCGAGCTATGCGTTCCAGATGGACTACGTCTATTCGAGGGGCTTCAACGAGCCGCGCGCGCGCAGCATCAACTTCTTCGAGGACCCGGCGACGCACCTGCCGAAGGATCCTCGAATCTTCGGCCGACCGTACCCGCAGTACGTCAACATCACGCGCTACGAAACCACGGCTAGTTCGGACTACGACGGCTGGCAGTTCGGGTTCCAGGCGCGCAGCATCGGGCCGCAGTGGATGAGATCGCAGGTCTCGGGCACCTACACGCTGTCATGGACGTACAGCGATCACGAGAGCAACCGGTTCGACGGCGTCACCAATCCATTCAACCTCGAAGATGAATGGTCGTTCTCGGCTGGCGATCAGCGTCATCGAGCGATCTTCAACAGCGTGTCGCAGCTGCCGTGGAACTTCCAGGTGGCCGCCATCTTCTTCGTCGGGTCGCCGCGACCAATCAATACCCGGACGAACCTCGATCCGTTCGGCATGGGGGCTACTGGCCGCTGGCTCGATGCCACCGGTCGCACCATCGGCCGCAACAGCGAGCGCACGCCCGAGAACGATTACAAGCTCGATCTCCGTGTCACGAAGACCGTAGTGGTGGGCAGAGTGCGGCTCCAGGGAATCATGGAGGCGTTCAACATCCTGAACACCGAGAACCTCACCAACTACAACGGGCTGTATGGCTCGAACACGTACTTGCAACCGGCGAGTTCGACCGACATCTTCTATCAGCCGCGGCAGGTGCAGTTCGGCTTCCGTGTGACGTATTGAGGATCACGCCCGGCTGAAGCCGGGCCTCCACCTCTGGGGGCGCCGGCTGAAGCCGGGGCCCCTGCTCGTTTTGCTGGTTCCTTGCAGCAACTGAAAAGGGGCCTGCCCCTTTTTCCCTACAAGCTGAAAGGGGCTGCCTCTTTACTGAAGAACTGCGGGTTGCCTCGCAGTAACTGACAACCGGCAGTTCCGCGGCGCTCGCCGCCTGGCTGTAACTGAAAAAGAGGCAGGCCCTTTTCTCTTATGGGGCGACATACGCGGTCTTGACGACGGTGTAGAACTCCTTCGCGTAGATGCCCTGCTCGCGCGGGCCGTATCCAGATTTCTTTCGCCCGCCAAACGGGACGTGATAGTCGAGTCCCGGCGTGGGCAGGTTGACCATCACCACAGCCCGCTCGTCGAATGCCGCCTGAAGTGGCTCGCGTATTTCTGCGACGTGGTCACGATGCCGGCCGACAGTCCATATGGCGGTCGTTCGCCATGGCCAGCGCGGCTTAGTAGTCCTTGACGTCGCAGGAGCGGATTTCGTGCGCCTTCTGGAAAAGCTCGACGAAACCCTACAGGACGATGGTCAGCATCATTGCGGCGACCACCGGGTTGCGTGTGGGCGAGCTACTCGCATTGCGCTGGCGTGCAGTGTGTTTTGACCATGGCACTCTGGCGGTGCGGGAGTCGGTCTACGAAGGGCGATTTCGGCCGCCCAAAACACAGAGAGCTCGCACGATCCCGATTGGTCCGAACGCATTGGCAGCGCTCAGCGCGCACCGCGAGCGCGCGTTTCGCCGGAACGCCGGACGACCTCGTGTTCGGCAATCGCAATGGCGATCCGTTTACGGGAGTCGAAGTTGCTGCGAATGTGTTGCAACCGGCGGCGGCAGCCGCGGGTCTTGGACGCGTGCCGTCGCATCAGTTCCGCCACATGCACTCGTCGCTGCTCAACGATCTGAAGGTGCCCGTGAAGATCGCCCAGGAGCAACTCGGACATGCGAGTGTGACGACGACGCTGAACATCTATACGCACTCGTGGACGCGTCGCACCGTCGCGCGATCGAGGCGCTCGAACAGGCGTTGTTCCCAAATGGTCCAAATCGGCTGCTGACCTCGACCGCGTGAAATCCGTACGTGATAGTGTGAACTGAGTTTAGGATTGGAGGCGCCGCCCGGATTTGAACCGGGGATGGAGGTTTTGCAGACCTTCGAAGGGTCACGATCTCTTCAGCAATTCCGCGTCTTTGCTCAATGATTCCACGAATCGCGTGGTGCCGAGTATCGCTGAATGCTGCTGAATATTGCCACGTAAGCTATAGATAAGCTCACGCGCGGTTAGGTTTCGAGCCCCGCCCTTTCCCTACCCAGCCCACGCGCCTACGAGGCGTCTGGCGAGCCGAGGTCGGGCGCCCTGAAGGTCTTGGTAGGTAAACCCACCCGTGGCCGGATCGCTTCATCCGGCTACAACGCGATTGAAGGTGGCATCCGCCGTTCCGTTAAGTCCAAGATCCTGGCGGTCATTGCACACCATGTGCTCCAGGCTCAGCGAGACGTTAATTGATGGCTGTCGTCACCGCTGCTGCGCTACGCGATTCGCGAACAACTCCGCGACCAGCCAGGCAGGCAGGTCGCTCGCCAGTTCCGGATTGCCCTCTCGACCGAGGGTGACCACGCCTACCGCACGGCCCTCAGCAGTCAGAATGGGTGAACCCGACGTCCCAGGAGCCATCGCAGTAAACACGGTGTTCTCTACTCTGATTAAGCGCGACCGAACCGACGACACCGAACACGGCTCCCATAGCTTCGTCTTCCCGTAGAGCCATCCGGCCTCAGCGTCCTGACTCGCCCGCGCCAACGCAATCGTGGGACGACCCTCCACGAACTGTTCGTAGGCATCGTCTTGGTCGGAGAGCTCCTGCCTATCGGGCGCCACCAAGACCGCGAGGTCGACGATGGGATTCACGAACAGACACTCCACCCACACCGACGGCGCCGCGCCGATTGGCCCGACGAGGTTGGCATACGTCCGTTCCTCCGTGTACGACCCTCCATGCGCGGGCGGCAGGTGAGGCAAACAGTGAGCGGCCGTGATGATGGCCGTTTCTCTGCGAAAGGCGATGAGGAACCCTCGCCCCCCGTCACCCACCGTGACGATTGCCTCGGTCAGCGCCGAGATATGTTTCGGCGGGGTCGGAGCATGTTTCTTGGTAGTCATGCAGGAGTGCCTCTCTCACCCGAAGCGTGACGAGTGCCCGGCGCGTCCCTCATGTGTTCGCGTCAGTCACGCTGCTTTTTTCCTATCACTTTTCGCGCACGCGTACACAACTTCCACGAACGTGTACAGGCAGCGCAACTGTACGTGCACGAACGTGGACGGCTACTTGTGAGGCTTGATTGGCGTCTCGGTGGCGGGTTCCGGTCCCCGACGTCCCTGACAGCGTGGCGCGCCACGCGAGCGCTGGCCGTCGAGGAGCACCGGTCGGAGTTGAGGGAGCGCGAACCGGAGGGGGCGCGTGCCAGCATCGAGCGCAAGTAGGACCAAAGTAGGGCTGACTTTCACGGGTAGTGTTAAAGTTCCGTTCAAGCTCGGCCGTCGGTGACACCCGCGGGGCGCGTTCGCCCTCAGCACCGGTTCCGTTGCTGCGACACTTCCGGATTGGCCTGAGAGGAGGCAATCGTGAAGGTCACATTCCCGTGGATTGCGTCTGTGCTCACCGCCATCCCAACGATCTACGTGCTGATGACGAGCGGCTTCTGGCCGCTCTACTTCAGCGTGCCGCTCATCATCGGTACAGTGGTGATGACATTGCAGCGCAAGACGACCGACGAGCAGCACGGGACTTTCCAGCTCGCGATGCTGGTGATCCTGATGGGAACGTTGGTCATCGTGCAGAACTTGTGACGGTCGGACTTGCACAACAAGCTTGCGGAGCACCGGGGCGTGGTGCGCCGGGCTCGCGTCGCGGCCGAGGCTGTGGACATCCATGACCATCACTTTGAAAATCGGGCTGTTCATCGGAACCTGCATCTTGTACGTGCTTGCCGCACGGCTCATGCGGGGGCTCATCCCGACGTGGCCTGAAGGGGGTCAGTTGGTTGCCATTTCGCTGGCCGCGTTGATTGCAGGGATTTGGGTCAATCAACTCGGGTTTGAACGGAAACGCT
Source organism: uncultured Acidobacteriota bacterium (assembly GCA_963802675.1). Lineage (GTDB taxonomy): Bacteria > Acidobacteriota > Vicinamibacteria > Vicinamibacterales > UBA2999 > JACCSI01. The sequence goes on along the minus strand of CAWDJL010000005.1, from coordinate 276,493 downwards.
GGTACATCACATGGGGTGTATTGATGCCCGTGGCTCTCGCCGTCGCGTGGATGTGGCCATGATGGTGCACACAATGGAAAAAGCCACCCAGTCACTGGCGATAGTGCTGCTGGGCATCTTCACGATCTTCGTGATCGCGCAACGGACGTCAACGTTCACGACAGTGGCCTTCGGGCTAGTCGTCGCGTTCAGCGTCGGGCGCAGCCTGTGGTACAAAACTTCGATGATGTACGGCGCAGCGATCATCACGTGTGTGGCCATGCTGCTCGTGATCGTGTTTGTGAGATAGAGCTTGCGGAGCACCGGGGGCGTGGTGTGCGCGGGGATGTCCCGCGACTCACTCATGCACGCTCGTGGGCAACTTCCTCACAGGACGATGAGCGAAAAACTGTGGGGTGTGGCGTCTCAGTGCCCCGGTTTCTCACGAACCGTTCCGGCGGTGGACCAGTGAGACGCCACGCGCGTTCAGAGAGGTCTGACCGCTCTCACCAAACCACCGCCAGATTCCGGAGCGATACGCTCCGCGGCACTCCCAGTGACTCCGCGCGCCAGAACGAGCCGGATCTGGCCTCCCGGGGTAGCGTGAGATCGCGGAGAGTTCGCTACCCTTATCGGTGCCTCAATTTGTCAACGTGGGGCCGTCCCCGGGCTGCAGTTTTCTGCGGTGTACTTCGCTGCAGGTTTGTTACTGAAGTTTGTGAACCCCCAGATGGACTGGTGGGCGCTCGCCGGCAATGCCGGCTCGCGCTGACCAGGAAGAGCACAACGAACCGCTCGGTTTCGGCGCCCTCGACGGACCGACGGACAGATCGCAAACATAGAACTCACCCGAGGGTTAAAGCAATCGGAGATGTGAATGCTTCAACGCGTGTCGCGGCGACTAATTCTGGCCGCAGTTCTGTTCACAGTCGGCGTCAGTGCGGCGCTCGCGGATTGGGCAACGCCAATTGCGGCGCTTCAACCATCAGAACCATCGGCTGTCCAGTTTGCAGCCACATCGTTTTCCTCCGTTTATGCCGGCGGGGCTCATACCTGCGCCCTGACTGCGGCTGGCAACGCGTTTTGCTGGGGCCGAGGTGAGAGCGGACAGCTGGGCGTGCCGGCTCCAACGACAACCTGCCAGACTGATGGTGGACCCTTCCCGTGCAGCATGATCCCGATCCCCGTGGGAACCGGACTCAGCTTCGTCCGGCTTGCCCTGGGCGGAGCGCACACCTGCGCCCTCCTGAGTGACGGGACGGCGTTTTGCTGGGGGAACAACGCGAGCGGCCAGCTCGGGGACGGGACGAGCACGAACCGTGACAGGCCGGTTCCAGTCTTGACCGGGCTTAAATTCACCAGTATCGACGCGGGCGCGGCGCATACCTGTGCGCTTACCAGCGCCGGGGAGGCGTACTGCTGGGGACGCAACGATCGAGGCCAGCTTGGTGACGGAACCATCGTCGGCCGTCTTGCGCCCGCCCTCGTGTCCGGCTTCACCTTCCAGCAGATTGCGGCCGGCGGCTTTTCCATCGGCCACACCTGTGGTCTCGCCACCACCGGCCAGACCTACTGCTGGGGTGATAACGCTCGCGGTCAGCTTGGCGTCGGCAGCCCGGACTTGCTTCCCCACCCAATGCCCCTGCCGGTATCGACGGGAGTGACCTTTGCGTCGATCACCGCCGGACTGGGTTCGCACAGCTGCGGACGAACCGCCCTCGGGACAGCCTATTGCTGGGGTGAAAACACCTTTGGTGCGCTGGGAAACGAGACCCAAGTGGGCAGCGCGATTCCGGTGGAGGTCGCCGGCAGCCGCACCTTCTCCCAGTTGATCGCCGGCGGGTTCATCGGGCATACGTGCGCGCTCACAGGTACCGGCGACGCCTACTGCTGGGGAGAGAACGAGACGGGCCAGGTCGGCGATGGAACCACGTTTGACCGGCTGGCGCCATCAGCCGTCGTTGGCGGACTGATCTTCACCAGCATCGATGCGGGCTTCCGCCACACCTGCGGCCGCGATAACACCGGCGCCCTTTACTGTTGGGGATCCAACGGTGCCGGCCAGCTTGGCAACGACACGACTACCCCGAGCAACGTGCCGTCGAAGGTGGTGTTCGGACCAGAGCCGCCCGTTCTCAGTCTCCAAGTGAATCAGACCCTCTTCCACCCGGGGGACACGATGGTCTTGACGGCGACGCTCACCCCCGGCACCGACCCCGCACTGGTGGATGCCTACTTCGTCATCCAGCTGCCGGATGGGACCTTCCTGTCGCTGCAGCCAGTGGGTGCCGTTCCGGGGATCGCGCCTTTCGCGACCGGCTTTACCCCGCCTCCGTTCAGCGGAACGATCTTCAGCTACCAGTTCACCGGGGCAGAGCCACCAGGGCTTTACTCGTGGTTCGCCGCACTGACCCAGACGGGAACCCTGAATGTCGTTGGGAGCATCGACCAGGATTCGTTCACATTCAGCCCATAACACCAATGCAGCAAGACCGGTCCGACTCTTGTCACTAACCTCAAGACCGCTAAGGCCCTCGGCCTCACGATCCCACCATCGGTGCTCGTGCGTGTAGTAATCGTCCCGGCCGAGAAAAGCCGTGAGTTCTACGTCCGAGTGGGAAACACGACACGGGCGCTGGAGGCTGAGGAGACTCTCGGTTACATCGAGTCCCGCGGTTCTGGAGGCTAAGACTCTCGCCAGGCGAACCTCGCTCGGATAGACGTGCGCGAACGATGTCGGCGAAGTTGCACGTGTCCCGCAAACACCTGATTACGGGACGCGATCGATTGGCTTGGAATTCGACACTTTCTTGAGGAAATCAGGATTCCCGTTCAAGAGGTTTCTGGGACAGCCGCGCCCGATGCACGACCGAACGCGAAACTCCCAGGATGCCCGCTGCCTCACGAACAGACAGGTGACCTGTGCGTGCGATGTCCGAAAACGCCACCCTCGTCGCAGGCCGCCCGAGTCGCGTCCCAGAAGCACGAACGCGGGCGAGGCCAGCTCGGACCCTTTCCGCAATTCGGGCGCGCTCAAATTCGGCCAGGGCTGCAAGGACGTGCAGTTGCAGCCGACCGGCGGCCGTTGTGCAGTCGATACCCTCTCCCAGCGATACGAACGCGATGCCGAGGGCCTGTACGTCTTCGAGCAGCGTCACGAGGTGCTTCAGATTGCGCCCGAGACGATCCAGCCGCCAAACAACCAAGACATCGAATCGCCGACGCCGTGCATCAGCCATCAATCGATCGAGAGAGGGGCGACGGTCCTTAGACCCACTTACACCCCGGTCGATGTACTCCACGACCGTCCAGCCGCGTGCTTCCGCATACCGCCGTAGTTCCTGAAGTTGGTTTTCAGGCTCTTGCTCATAGGTGCTGACGCGGGCGTAGATGGCACAGCGCATGTGCCCATTATACCTTAAGCAGCTTTAGGTGAGGTGTGACCCAAAGCGATCTAAAGCGGATTAAGATACCTACCATGGCCAAGAAGTTGCCGCCGGCTGTAATTGAGTTCCTTCGCGAACAGGGTGCAAAGGGTGGGCGAATCGGGGGACGCCGGTCGCTCGAAACGATGACCCCGGCGCAGCGAATTGCACGAGCGAAGAAGGCAAGCGCCGCCGCCGTCGCTGGACGCAAGAAGTCTGCGAAGAAGGCCAAGTAATCAGCTATGGCATCTCGACCCTGCCGCGGAGGCCACCTCCATCAGCGATTGCGAGTCGGGGGGAAGCAATATCACCAGTCACAGAGCCAGTGGCCTGAATCTCGACCTTCTCCCCAGCCGTCACCTTTCCGGTCACGCTCCCCATGATCACCACGGCCTTAGCGGAGATGTCCGCCTTGATGTCGGCCTGGGGGCCGATAGTGAGCGTATGATCGGGCAGCCTGATGCTGCCTTCCATCTGACCATAGAGAGTCAGGTCCTCGGATCCACTCAGCTCGCCTTTGATGACCACCGACTTGCCGAGATCCATGACGAGCTTCTCCGTTGACTGGCTATCCGCGGGCGCACCCTCAGCGGACTGGTCCCGGCCCGAGTGGGGCGGCGTGACCGACTGATCTCGCTTCCACATGTGAACGCCTCCTTCCTAACGTGAGCGAGGAGCCTGGAGACAGCAATCAACGATTCTACCAGCGGCGCCGATACGGATAAGGGGTGGAAAGTTGATCCGTGAGCTTCTTGAACAAGATGGGCTTTTGAGTGTTCTGCACCGCGCTACGCTCGCTGTGATTCTGCTCTGCGGCGTCGCGCGGGCACAAACACCCCTCGACTAGCCCCTCGGCTCGGCCCAAGCTCATAAAAGGCGGGGCAACGCGACGTACACGCCAGCGGCGAGGCCTCAAATTTCTATCTTTGTGGACCGCGCTTCGGCTATGAGACGCCTAGCAGGGTGGCGGTCTTCTTTACGTCTCTCGGCGCCACCCAGAAGATCGCACCGTAACGTCCCTCTGCGACGCAGACGGCGTCGATCGCCGTCACATTTACCTTCGCTGCGGCCAGGCGTTCGAGCAGTTCGGCAATGGCACCGACGCGATCGTCACCCTGCACGAGAAAGCCACGTTTGGGACCGACCACTTTCCACTTGGCCTGCTTGGCGGCTTGTTTGAACGCCGCGGATCCAGCGGGAATGAAGTCGAGTTGTGCCCGCCGGCCTTGCGGAAACGCGGAAAACGCGACCAAGTTGACGCCCGCCTCCTTCAGCGTGTTGAGTGCGCGCGCACCCTCGCCGGGCTTGTCGGGCGCTGTGATGTAGAAGTATTCGACGAGCCGAATCGTATCTGCCATGAGCCATCTCCCTCTAGCAGGCCATCCTCAGGGTCTCTTGATGACGGCCCCCCTTTAGAAGGTGCTAGTGCGCTGTTGCTAGTCTTCGGATTCGCGCGGTCCCCCGACGGCCGCCGCATTGCGCTCGTCGCCCTCGACGCGCAAAGCGATCTGTGGATGCTGACGCCCTCGCCAATGTAGCGGGCCCGTCGCGACGAGCAGCCGTTCTCCGCGTCACTCAGGCGGATGACACGCGTCCTCATGGCTCCGGCTCCCAGCCATATGCAGGCAGGGTTGTGAGGCGGACATCCTCGACTGGGCCACCAACGGTGAAGTGGTAGAAACTCTGCCACTCACGTGACGCGATCCCGAAGACCTGGTGGACCGGATCGTCGAAGTAACAGCCGATCCCGGTCGACCGAATGCCCGCCTCTTCGGCTTCGAGATAGAGCACTTGCCCCACCATGCCGGCCTCCCAGAACAAATTCCGGTAGAACCCTGCGCCGTGAGTGGTCAGGCTGTCCATATAGTCGGCGATCATGCCAAGGCTGAAGGCTCCATCCGCGGCGATGTCCTGGCCGCAAGAGACCCTTGCAGCCAGCGCTCGACAGTCCCCTTCCTGAAGTAGGTACAAGGGTAGTCCGGGTGGCCGAGTGGGCACGCACTGCCAACGAAACTCCCGACGCATCACCTCTTTGAGGGCGGCCAGCTTATCGGGATCTCGCAGGAGCGCGTAGAGGCCGGGAGGTAGGCCGTCGACGCGGTGGACGAACAGCCCAATGTGGATGCGCGGCCGCCAAGGGATCGCGTCCCACGGCATTGATCGCCCGCCGCGTGTCGGAATCAACCGGGCAAGCATCCTGAAGAATGCCGCCTGTGAGATCGCCGTCGAGCCATCCATGGCCACCGCGCTCCGGCGGCCAAGAATGGCTTTCTCGGCGCTCAACAGACCCTGGCGGACGGGTGTCCCGAAGAGATCGTCCTCGGCCGGGAACCCGGAAAAGTCGTCCATGATCGACACGTTTCCGGAGCGTCGTGTCGCGTGCGCAACCTCATCGATCACCGGCCACTCGAGGCCGTGTTCGGGACTCAGCGCGTTGGCCTTGCCGCGCCAAAGCACGCCACCGCCCTCCGCCGTCACCCCGTTCAAGCCGCGGGGAACCGTCGGCGAAAGCTCCGGGGCGATCAACGCGAGAAGCTCAGGCTCCTCTCGCTCTGCCTCCCCGAAGTCTTCGTGGCGGCCGAGCCCCAACAACGATGAGACGACGCCGTCCCCGACGCCGTCGAGGAGCACCAATTTCCAGCCGAGCGCTGCCGCCGCGATGCGCATGGTGGCAAGCGCGTGTCCGACATCGTGCTGGCAGTAGCGAAACGCGCGCTCACCGTACTTCCAGGCTTCCCGCCAATGGACCGATGACAGACCCACGAGGAACGATCCTTCACAGAAGGGCGAAGCGAGCTCGCTCCACACGTTCGCGTCGAGGACTGCGCGCCGTTCGAGAGCGTGCTCCCTCGGAGCGTAATGGTACACGGCGGCCGTGTCGCCCAGCCCCTCGATCGCGGGGAAAAGGGCATACCCCTCGGTCGGATGCAGATTTCCGCTCGAGGGGTTCGCGCGCAGCGACCATGTCGTCTCATGCAAGCGCTTCCACGCCGTCAGAGACAGTGCGTACCGGAAAAATAGGGAGACCGATTCCAGGGACAGCGGCTCCCGGGGCAGGGTCTCGCTCGCGTAGAGCTGCCAGTAGGGAAGCGGGCGCTCGGCTTTGGGGAGGGGGAGACGAACGAGGTCCGTCCCTGCGTACCGCCGAAACGGATCCGGCTGCGACGCCCAGTCCATGTAGCCAAGCGATGCGGCGAAGCGGTGGAGGTGGTGCTTTGTCCGCTCGTGGTAGGCGATGACCACGCCTTCGGCACCATAAGATTCACGCCCGGAGGAGGCTTTAGCAGACATCGGAGTAGGCGCCGTGCTTAAACCGCGCGTTTCGGCTGCGCTCCAAACCCCCAGCCGTCCGTGGTCCGGGTCCTCTTCCCACTGTGCATCCGACACCGGACCTCGGTGATCCGCGAGCATTGCATCCTCATCGACACTCGCCCGCGCAGCATCTGAGATTAACTCCGGAAAGTCGCCAAGTGCCGAGGAATCTCGCCAAGCCAGAGTCAGATCGTCCCTGATGGCATGGACTCCTCCCGGTTCCTTCGCGGCATCATTGCCGTGAACTGTGGGTGGAACCACCAACCAGGAGGAGGCCGATATGGATGCTACGACGGTCGCAGTGGATCTCGCAAAGGACGTGTTCCAGGTGGCGCTCGCGAATCGCGCGGGACGCATCATCGAGCGTCAGCGGCTCACGCGGCGGCAATTCGAGCGCTTCCTCGAGACGCTCACCAACGACATCGAGGTGGTCATGGAGTCGTGTGGCACCTCGCATTATTGGGGACGCCGGCTCCAATCGCGAGGTGTTCATGTGCGGTTGTTGCCGGTGCAGTACGTGCGCCCGTATGTGCGGCGAAACAAGACGGACCGGGCCGACACCGATGCGCTGCTTGAGGCCGCGCGCTGCGGAGAGATTCGCCCCGTTCCGGTGAAGACGGTCGAGCAGCAGACGCTGCAAGCGATCCATCGGATCCGCACCCAATGGCAGACCGCCCGTGTGGCCCGGATCAATGCGATGCGAGGGTTGTTGGCTGAACACGGCCACGCAATCCCGGTCGGCGCGCGGACCGTGCTCCGGCGCGTGACCGCCATCCTCAGTGACCCGGACACAGCGATACCCGACATGTTGCGTCAGTCGATGGCGCTCGTCGTCGACGAAGTCCACGGACTCGAGGAGAAGATCGCCGGACTCGATCGCCAGCTCGGGCAGATCGCCGGCGCGCATCCGGTCGCGACCCGGCTCCAAACGATTCCTGGTGTTGGCGTGCTGACGGCGACCGCACTCGTGGGATCCGTTGGTCACATTCACGCGTTTCGTCGGGGGCGTGACTTCGCCAGCTGGTTGGGGTTGACGCCGCGTGAGTCGTCGACAGGTGCACGGCGCCATCTCGGACGCATTAGTAAGCGGGGGGATGTGCACCTTCGCTGTCTGTTGACCCATGGCGCGCGCGCCGTGTTGCGTGTGGCGCTGCAACGGGCCCAGCGCGCGCCCGATCGATTGACACGCCTCCAGCAATGGGCCGTGTCGATCGCCACGCACCGCGGACGGCCCAAGGCGACGGTCGCCGTGGCGAACAAATTGGCCCGGATCGTCTGGGCGGTCTGGCATTACGACATCGCGTTTGAACCGCAGCCGCGCGTCGCGTAGAGACGTTCTTACCCGTCGAGGTGCACAGCAGAACCACCGATGGTGTAACGGGTCGGACCGGCATCGAGACAAGCCGCTAACGCCGTTGACCCTGTGAGGTCGCGTTTCACTGATTGGCTCTCGATGCGCGGATGCCCATCATGGCCCGAAGCCACTGCGGCTTCAGCGGAGGCCGGATATATGACTGCATCCGATTTTGATCACGCACACGGATTCTTGCTGACACGAGGGAGGAGTCCATATATGCGGCGTTAGTCAGGACCCATTTGGTGGCCCAGATCGGCTCAGACGCTGTACGCCTTCAGCTTTCTGAACAGGTCGCGAAGCCAATCCCGTGGCTATTTCTTCAGGATGGCGAGCGAGATCTTTCCGGACTTGTCAGATGGATTGTCGGTACCCGAAAAACTCGTGATCCTGGTGGTACCCGCCGTAGCCGCCGCCGATGTCGGCGAAGTCGGCGACGAACTCCAGGCCCTTTATCCACTTCACCTGCTTAAACCCGAGCTGCGTCTCGTTGCGCAGCCGCAGGGGCGCGCCGTGGTCGGGCGGCAGAGGCTTGCCGTTCATGTCGTAGGCGAGCATCGTCAGCTTGTAGCGCATCTGCTCGATCGCGTGCACGTCGTAATAGATGCCGCCCTCTGGACCGTCAGCAAATGAGTAAAACACGACCCACTTGGCCTCGGGCTTCGGGCGAACGAGGTCGAGGATTGTCTGCAGCGACACACCGCCCCACTTGGCGACGCCCGACCAGCCTTGGATGCAGAAGTGCTGCGTGATCTGTTCGTGATGCGGCAGCGCGCGCAACTCCTCGAGCGAGAGGTCGACGGGGTTGTCGACCAGCCCGCCGATCCGAAGCCGGCAACCCGCGAAGTTAGTGGCGAGCAAGGCCGCGTACTTCTCGGAGTCGGGGAGTTTCCCGTTGCGCCAGAAATATGGAGAGATGTCGCGCTCGGTGTAGACGCCGGCCGTCGAATCGACGTGTTCGAACAACCGCTGAACCGGCCCGATCAGCGCGAACCCGACACGCTGCACGACACGCGGGTGTCGCAACGTGAGCGGCGTGGCCGCAACCCAGGCGCCAATGAGCACGACCATCGAGAGCGCGAAGACGGTAAAGCCGATCCAACTGTCGTCGTCGCGCCCCCCGTAGATGTGGTTGAGGTTCGCGCGCAGACCGGTCGTGAACACGAACAGGACGTGCGTCACGATGAAAATCAAGAACCAGATAAACACGAGGAAATGGAGGGATCGCGCGGTCTGGATGCTGAGCACGCGACTGAGCCGCTTGAAACGCGTCGACAGCGCGGGCGACATCCCCAGCCCGGTGATGAGCGCAGCGGGGGCGGCGATGAAGATGGTGATGAAGTAGGCGATCAACTGGAGGCTGTTGTACGCGACCCACCCATGCTCTGCCGGCCACTGTAACGACAAGTACTGAATCTGGACGGAGAGCGCATGGGGGAACACGTCCCAACTGGTCGGCACGACTCGCCGCCAATGGCCAGTGGCGAACAACAGCACGTAAAAGACCAGGCCGTTCAGGAGCCACAGCGTATCGACACCGAGATGCCACCAGCGCGCCAGGCCGATGGAGTGCCGAAGGCCCGGAAGACCGACCTGTCCGGGCAAGCTGACCGAGTCTTGCTTCGCCGTCCACGGCCCCTCGGTCGGCACCTCTTTTTGGAAGCGGAACCAGTCCTTGCCCGGTGTGCTGTGCCGGGTCCAGTACAGCCGCGGATGGTCACTGAGGATCTGAAGTCCAGACCGGAGGATGAAGATCATCAGGAACAGGTTGAAGAAGTGTTGCACCCCGACCCAGACGGGAAACCCCGGGTTCTCGTGCGCCTCCGCCGACACGATGGTGCCGGGATACCGGGCGATGAAGTCCTCGACCGACGGCATCGTGCGCAGACCCTGCGCGACCGCCACCGCGGAGATCAGGATCACGAAGCCGATCGGAAGCAACCACAGGAGATTGAACCACCGGTTCCGGCCGACACGCACGTGCGGCGGGATTCCGTACGATTCGGGGAACCACTTCGCGACATCGACGGCATCCTCGCCCACCGTGAGCTGCCGCCGAAAGCTACTCACAACGTCGTCTGGCGACCTTGGAGATGACGTCGGGCTCGGGCGCTCAGGCATTGATCTCAACTCCTCGGCGGCGCGTGCCCACAGAGTCAATCGCCGACCGGCAAGCGCTGAAGCCCTTCTTCTCGACGGTCGTCAGGACCGTCTGCACATTGAGCACGCGGGCCGCCGTCGCAATCGCGACGTTCACGTTGATGATGCTCGGACGGTCGACGTTCGACACGCCGAATAAAGCTACGAGACGTGCCCACTAGACCGCATATCGAGATGACTTGGGCAGACTACGCTCTTTCTGGCCGGATTCGTCGCGGTATCGCTCGCTGATGCTTAGTTCGATAGTGAAAACACCCTGTGCCGTAAGTTGTTGAAAACACAGGCGAAATTTCGTGGCTGGGTAACTGGGATTCGAACCGATAGGCGGCGGGTTGTCGGCGGCGCCTCTGGGAACTCGCCGCGATTCTCAGCGATTGGTCCTGAGTAGTCGCCTAGTGGCAACCAGTGGGAAGTCTGAGCACTGCTCGCCCCTACGGCGTTACACAGGACTAGTCGTGTCCTCGCGACGCTAACCGCTATACTCCCAGCCGTTTGGCTCTCACTTCCGGCGCGCGCCTCGGCGTGTACGAAGTCATCGCCAGCATTGGCGTGGGCGGGATGGGCGAGGTATTCCGTGCGCGCGATACGAAGCTCAATCGCGATGTCGCGCTCAAAGTCTTGCCTGACTCGCTCGCTCACGATGCCGAACGGCTCGCCCGGTTCACACGGGAAGCCCAGACGCTCGCGTCGCTGAACCATCCGAACATCGCGCACATTCACGGCGTCGAGGAATCGGGCGGCGTGCGCGCCCTCGTGATGGAGCTCGTCGAGGGCGAGGACCTGTCTCAGCGCACCGCCCGCGGAGCGATCCCACTCGATCAGGCGTTGCTGATCGCGAAACAGATAGCCGAGGCGCTGGAGGCGGCGCACGAACAGGGCATCGTCCATCGTGATCTGAAGCCGGCGAACATCAAAGTCCGCGCGGACGGCACCGTCAAGGTGCTCGATTTCGGTCTGGCGAAAGCCACTGAGGCCTCCGCGTCCGGACTTCAGGTCCCGGGAGCACTCAGCCAGTCACCGACGATCACGACGCCGGCGATGACGCAGGCCGGGATGATCCTCGGCACGGCCGCGTACATGAGCCCGGAGCAGGCTGCGGGGGCTCCGGTCGATCGCCGCGCCGATATCTGGTCCTACGGCGTCGTGCTGTGGGAAATGCTCAGCGGCCAGCGTCTGTTTGGCGGCGAGACGGTCGTGCATACGCTCGCCGACGTGTTGCGGCGCTCGATCGAGTTCGACAAGTTGGACGTACCGGCGCCGATCAATACCCTGCTGCGCCGGTGCCTCGATCGGGATGCGAAGACACGACTCCGCGACATCGGCGAGGCGCGGGTGGCAATTGCAAGATACCTGGCGGACCCGAAGAGCGTGACTGAGGCTTCGCGTGCGCCGAGGCACGCCTACCAGTGGCTTGGCTGGGCCATGGCGGCGGTTCTCGCGACGATCACCATCGTCGGGTGGTTGCGGCCGCGGCCGGCGGCGCCCGACGCAACCTCGGCGGATCTGGCCTTTGCGATCGATACGACGGCAGGAAGGCTCACGCCCGTCGGCGACCTGCATGCCACCCCCCAGATCTCGCCCGACGGGTCGGCGGTGATTTTCTATGGAGACATCGTCGCGCAGCGTGGTGCCGGTAGCGTGCAGCTACAGCGGTTGAACACGCTCATTCCGGAACCTGTACGCACGGGCGGTTTCAGAAACCCCGGATTCTGGTCCCCGGATTCGCGGTCGTTCGTCTTCAGCGACGGGACCAACCTGAAGAAGATGCGTGTGCCGGACGGCGCGCCGGAACATATCGCAAACGGGATTGCCACGATGGTGGGCGGGAGTTGGAGCGACCGAGGCACCCTGCTGATTCCCGCAGTCGGTGGCCTAGGGTTCGGTACCTACGCCGTGCCGGCGGCCGGCGGAGATCCCAAACGAATCGACGTGACCGGGCTGCCGCAGGACCGCTGGATCTGGTGGCCGGAGTTCCTGCCCGACAGCGACGATTTCTTGTTCCTGGCTGCAAGTCCGGAAACGGTCGAGGAGTCTGAAATCTACCTGGCCACGCTGCGAGACGGACGTGGCGTCGATCCGGTTCTGCTGATGAAGAACGCCACGGCGGCCCGCTATTCGACAGCGGGCGGAGGACGCATTCTGTTTGTTCGGAATGACAATCTCTATGGCCAGACGCTGGATCGCACGGCCAGGACGCTGAAGGGCGAGCCGGAGTTAATCCAACAGCGGGTGGCGTCATCGCCCTCCTTCTATGTCGCGCACTTTTCCGTTTCCCGGACGGGCGTGGTGGCCTGGCGTCCCGGAACGGCCGGTCTGTCACAGGTGACGATCTTCGACCGGCAAGGGAAAGAGGTGGGCACGGCGGGGCCTCCCACAATCGTCCAGACGCTCACGCTCGCCCCCGACGAGACACGCCTGCTCGTCGGGTTCAACGCAACCGCGTGGCTCTTGGAACCCGGTCGGCCGGGGCGGCAGCGGTTGGAACAGGCGGTGGGGGGTAAGCAGGCGGTGTGGGGTCTGCTTTGGTCACCGGACGGATCGAAGTTTGTCGGGGCGACGCTCACCAGCGGACAGGGCCTCCGCGTTGTGGAACGTCCTGCGACCGGGGAAGGGACCGTTCGCGAACTGAAGACGCTACCAGGAATGGGCCGTCTGGAAGACGTTTCTCCAGACGGTAAAACGCTGCTCGTCAGCCGCGGCGTGTTAGATACGACAGTGTTCTCGTTTCAGCTGGACGATGCGCAGAAAGAACCCAGATCTTTGGTCCAGACCGGAGAGACGATTGCTCACGCCCGCTTTTCGCCAGACGGCCGGTCGATCGTGTATACGGCCTCGTCCTTTGGGAGTGGCGCCGGAGGGATCTATAGCGGCGGAGGAACCTACGTGCAGCCGTATCCCGGCCCCGGCTTACGGAGGCAAGTGACCAGCCGAGGCAATTATCCGGTGTGGCGGAAAGATGGACGGGAAATCGTTTACCTGGATGATTACCAGGGCCGGAACTACATTTGGTCGGTTCCCGTCGCCGCTTCGGGAGCGGAGTTCCGGGCGGGTACTGCGACGCGACTATTCCCTGCCCGTCTTCCAGCGACCACATTCGGAGATCTGAATTTCTTGGCAGTGTCGCGTGACGGGTCACGCTTTTATATCCCGCAAGCGGTGGAGCAGCCGGAGTCTGACGTGATCCACGTCCGCATGGGTTGGGCCAAGTGATGCTGGATGCGGCTGGCAGGATCCACCGCGTAGCTCTCGCCTAGTCGCCAAGTGGCGAGTGAACCTGGTACCACACTCGGTCGGCAGTGCGGCGTCTATCGCGGCTTAACGCGCCGGAGTTTAGCTGCGGCGTGCCACTAGCAGGCGCGACTCACTCTAAGAGCTCATAACAAAACCGCCTCGATAAGACGCGCTTAACTAGGACGCTGTAACGTCGGCTTATGGCCGCCGCGCTGTTGCCCAAAGCGTTGTGGGAACTTATCGAACCGCTTCTGCCTCTTCCACCATCGCGGTCGAACGGCGGACGGCCGCGTGTGCCTGATCGCGCCTGCCTGACCGGTATCCTGTTCGTGCTGCGCAGCGGAATACCGTGGCAGATGTTGCCTCAAGAACTGCGCTGTGGTTCTGGCATGACATGCTGGCGACGCCTGCGACTGGCAAGCGGAAGGAGTCTGGGATCTGACGCACTTCGCGCTCCTGAACTGGCTCTCCCGCGAAGGCGACATCGATTGGTCCCGAGCGATTGTTGACAGCGCTGCTCGGTTCGCGCGGTGTACGGTGGTACGCAGACCGGTCCAAATCCCACGGATCGCGCCAAGCAAGGGAGCAAGCGTCATCTGATTTGCGGCGCGCGAGGTGTGCCGCTCGCTGTCCGGCTGACCGGTGCCAACCGCAATGACGCGCACGAAGGACTGGCGCTGGTCGATGCGGTTCCGCCACTCCAGGGTGAACGTGGACGGCCACGGTATCGGCCAGATTGTGTGGTGGGCGACCGCGGCTACGATGCGGCGGGAATCCGACACGGGTTACGAACTCGTGGCATTCTGCCACTGCTGGCGATGCGTCGCACGGCACACGGCAGCGGCTTGGGACGGTGCCGGTGGGTCGTCGAACGGACGTTCGCATGGCTGAAATCAATTCCGCCGTACCCGCGTCCGTCACGATAAACGAGCCGACATCCACAAGGCCTTTCTCGCGCTGGCATGTGCGTTGATCTGTTGGCATGCCCTGCGAAAAGCTGGATGCCCAGTTAAGCGGGTGGCGCCTTCTTTCCTTTGCCCAGAGCCACTTCATCGCTAGAATCAATCGCGACGCATGCCGCTGACAGCCGGCGCTCACCTTGGTCCCTACGAGATTCTCGCTGCCATCGGTGCGGGCGGGATGGGCGAAGTGTATCGCGCGCGCGACACCAAGCTAAATCGGGATGTCGCGCTCAAGGTCCTGCCAGAAGCCTTCACCAACGATCCGGACCGCCTCGCTCGCTTCAAGCGTGAAGCACATGTCCTCGCCTCGTTCAATCACCCCAACATCGCGCACATCCACGGGTTCGAGGACGCGGGCCCGGCGTCGGCGCTCGTCATGGAGCTGGTCGACGGTCCGACACTCGCGGAATTGATCCAGAAGCGTCGGGGTCTGCCGCTTGATGAAGTGCTCCCGATCGCCCGACAGATCGCAGAGGCGCTCGAAGCCGCGCATGAGGCCAACATCGTCCATCGCGATCTCAAGCCCGCCAACATCAAGGTACGCCCCGACGGCACGGTCAAGGTGCTGGACTTCGGGCTCGCCAAGGCAGTCAGTCCTGAAACTGCGGCATCATCGGTCGACGCCATGAACTCGCCGACGCTCACCGCGCAGGCGACGCAGCTCGGCATCATTCTCGGCACAGCCGCGTACATCGCGCCGGAACAGGCCAAAGGCAAACCCGTCGATCGCCGCGCGGACATCTGGGCTTTCGGCGTCGTGCTCTACGAAATGCTCACAGGCCAGCGTGGGTACGACGCCGAGGATGTGTCGGACACGCTCGCCGCAGTGCTGACGCGCGACGTGAACTGGAAAGCGCTGCCGACGGGGGTGCCGCCCCGACTGCTCGCGCTGCTGCGCGACTGCCTCGTGCGCGATCCGAGGCAGCGACTCCGTGATATCGGCGACGCACGTCGCGTGCTCGATCAGATCATCGCCGGCGTGCCGGATCCGGCGGCAGTCATCGCGTCGGCGCAATCGCAGACGCGACCCTCGGGTGCTCGAGCGCTGCCATGGGGCGTGGCGGCCGTTGCGCTGGCGGGTGCCGCGGCGCTCACAGTCGTTCACTTCCGCGAGACGCCCCCGACACAGCAAAGTGTCCGATTCCAGGTACCTGCTCCTGAAAAATCTTCGATCGCTGGATTCGCGCTCTCTCCAGACGGGCGGTACCTTGCCTTCGCGACGGTCAGCGGTATGTTCTCGGGCCTGGGCGGAACGTCAAAGCTGTGGGTCCGCCCGATCGATTCGCTCGACGCGCGCGCGGTGCCGGGGACCGAAGGAACCGCCTTTCAGCAAGAACAATTCTTTTGGTCCCCGGACAGCGAGTTCATTGGCTTCGTCACTCAAGACGCGAAACTGAAAAAGGTCTCAGCCAATGGCGGTCCGCCCCAAACACTTGTCTCCGGCGTGGCGCCAAGCACACGTGGCGCCTGGGGCACGGATGGCATCATCCTGCTCGTGGGCAGTTCAGGTGCACCAATCCAGCGCGTCCCCGACATCGGAGGCGCACTTGTCGACGTGACGAAGAAAATCGACGGAGTGTCGCGGTTCGAGCCGCAATTCCTCCCCGACGGGCGCCACTTTCTCTACTCCGTGATCGGAGGCCGCTCTGAAGCCAACGGAATCTACGTGGCGTCGCTGGAGGATGCCGCGCAGGCCAAGCGGCTTTTGCCCGACAGCACGGTCACGAGATATGTTCCTTCCGAGGCGCCCGGCCGAAGCGGCTACCTGTTGTTCGTCCGTGAAACGACATTGATGGCGCAACCATTCGATGCGGACACGTTCACATTGACGGGTCAGAACTTTCCGGTCGCCGAATCCGTCGGCCGATTCTCCGTTTCGCAGAACGGCGCGCTGGCCTACATGGCGGGCGGCCCGACGCCCCGCCAGGAGCTGCTCTGGGTCGATCGGAGCGGCAGGCAGCTCGGCGTTGCGGCTGCGGCGGCAGAGTACCGCGCCGTCCGATTGTCTCCCGACGAGAAGAGCATTGCCTTCAATCGGACCGTGGAGACGAATCCTGACGTGTGGGTCTTAGATTTGGTGCGAGGCGTGCCTTCCCGCATCACGTTCGATCCCGAGACGGACAATCTTCCAATCTGGTCTCCTGATGGACGTCGAATTCTCTGGCCGTCGCGTCGCAGCGGCAATTTCGACCTATACATCAAAGCCGCGAGCGGGACTGGCCAAGATGAAAAACTCATCACAATGGGCACCGTTACTGGCTGGGCGACCGATTGGTCTCGCGACGGCAAGTTCGTCCTGTATCAGCGGCCCGGAGATAAGACCGGCCAGGACCTCTGGATGGCCCCGCAAAGCACTGGCCCTTCGAGTGAACCACAGACGCCGTTCCCATACCTCGCCTCGCCCTTCAACGAAGCGACCGGGGTGTTCTCGCCGGATGGACACTGGGTCGCGTACGAATCGGACGAGTCCGGCCGGCCGGAAGTCTACGTGCAGGGCTTTCCGGACACGAATCAAAAGGTGCGGATTTCCACCGGCGGCGGTAACGACGCGGCCTGGAGCAAGAACGGCGGTGAACTATTTTATCTCGCGGCTGATCGAAATCTGATGGCGGTACCGTACCGCGCGACGGTGACGACCTTCGAGCCCGGCGCGGGCAAGGTGCTGTTTCCCCTTGCAGGGAACGGTGTACGTCGCAGCTATGCGGTGACCGGCGACGGCCGCCGGTTCCTCATCGGGAAGGCGGTGGATGAAAACATCAGTGAGCCGATAACCATGGTCCTCAACTGGCTCGACGAACTGAAGCAGCCTGTGCCGCGAAATTGAATGTTGCCCACCGATCAAGCCGGCCGCTCGAGGTTTGATACAGGCTCTAAGTAACGGTGGACTCGCTCAACCCAACGACCTGGGCGCGCCGTCAGCTACAACTCCTCGTTAGCCCGCCACCGGTGCCAGGTTTTGCAAGTCGTGAGAGGTGCGTCAAGACACATCGCCACTGTGAACCCTGAAGAATGAACACGTCGGACTGTCGCTCCACTTCGCGGAACGGATGGCCCTGATACACACCGCAGGAGACACCGCGCGCAGTGATCACGGCCGCTTCCCCGTACATGCGGACCGTGATGTCGTCCGAACGCATCACTTGGTGGCTGAGCATGCCGGATCTGATCAGGCCGAGGAACGCTGCTTTGTCGCTGCTGGTGCCATCGCTTCCAATGATGGTCCAATCATCAGCCATGAACCGGCCGATTGCTTCCGGATCGTTCTGAACCATCGCGCGGTCCCAAGCTCGCACGACGGCGAGTAGTTCGTGCTCAAGATTCGCGACCACTGAAAGCCCGGGTCAATTGTGCGCCGAGATCGGTCGGCCTCACTAGTAGTAGGCCGACCGGCATATTTTCGGCCGACCTGCAAGGCTCGCAGCATAACGCCAAAACGCTTCGCTGGAAATGTCGGCCAAATCCGACGTCGCAAGGCACTTGTTCTGCTCGACGTCCGCCGGCGATGGAGGATTAGATCGATCTGCATAACACGTCGCAACAGAGGCGCGTATAGCGGTAGGTGGGTAGGTCCTGACTAGTCGCCTAGTGTTTAGTAATCCGCACGAAGCCACCCCCCGACGGTGCCGATTGGTGGTTTTGGTACAAGCTCTAATGTTACATCGCTCCCGCAGCATCCAAGGGCAGACCGTGAATCAAAGCACGGCATTACAATCCCCAAGTCATCTCCCCCTGGAGGATATGTGGCGAGACAGGTCAGCGGATTGAGTGTCGAACGCTTGCGCGAACTGGCTCGAACGGGCGCCGAAGTTCTGTTGAAACAACTTCGCGCCGAAATCATTGCCATCGAACGGACGTTCCCGGAATTGGCGCTGCGATCAAAGCGCCGGGCCGTTCGTCGAACGATCAAAACAGCACGGCGGAGTGGACGGCGGATGTCAGCGGCGGCGCGCCAGGCGGTATCCGTACGGATGAAAAAGTCCTGGGCGGAACGGAAGAAGGCGCAGGCGAAAGTGAAGTGAAGTAGTCAAACCCAGTACCGTCAGTCACTCATCACGCTTCGGGTGAGAAAGACACCCCCGCATGACTACTAAGAAAAATACACCGCGCGTGACGTTCTTGGATCCAGCCGGCGCGCTGCGAGCTTTGATCGACGCGATCGAAACGGCCGCCAGCGAACTCCGCCGCGCCCGGGACCTCGCCGGACCCTTGCCGCGCGAGGTGAGGTGGTCGCCGAAATCGATCGCGTACTTCAGAAACCGACCGGCATGATGCGCGTCGTCAAGCGCGAGGAGTACCGGCGTCGGCACCCCGAGAGCACGGCGGCGCGTGATGAGTACACAATGCCCCGTGTGATGATTACTCACGTCGACATCTACCGCGACGACGAGGGCGAATGGTGCTACGCCGCCTTTGTGGGCGGCGAGTTTGACGTGTCCGATACGCTTGGCTGCGAGGACGACGCATCGGAAGCTGACGCGCGCCGTGAGGCTGAGGCGCAATTCCCGGGCGCGACAATTACGCGCGTGGCCTCCTCTTTGACAGAGAGTTGACACCCTTTCTGACACCCTAGCCGATGGACGCGGGCGAAAGTCGTGGACGCCGACGGACGGATTTGCTCAATAA
Organism: uncultured Acidobacteriota bacterium; assembly: GCA_963802675.1. Lineage (GTDB taxonomy): Bacteria > Acidobacteriota > Vicinamibacteria > Vicinamibacterales > UBA2999 > JACCSI01. The sequence goes on along the minus strand of CAWDJL010000005.1, from coordinate 257,447 downwards.
ATCGTCCGCTCGCGTCCGCCTGAGTCCACAGACTTTCGCTTGCCGATAATTCGTAATCAGCAGGTCCGCGGTTCAAGTCCGCGCGCCGGCTCCAGTTTTTCCTAACGTTCCTTGCATCTTTCGCCTCCCACGCCCACATCAGCGATCCAGTTGAGAGCCAATGTGAGAGCCAATCGCGTTCACATCAGCAGCGGGCCAAGAACCTGAGGATCCGGCTGCGTCAACGGCTCCTTGTAGAGTTCGTTCACGAGCCACAACCCGCACTGTCGAATTCGATCCTTCGGCGAACTCAGCCCGAGCCAGCGTGCCGACGGTTGGCATTCATCGCAGTGAGAGAGCGTGGATATGATCCGCGATTCGAGAGGCAGCCGGTCCGCCTTCTCGTCGACGCCAAACACGACAAACCGGAAAGTGGCGCTGAATATACTCAGTCACTTCGTGTTCGACCGTCCGTCGCTTTTCAGTATCCCGTGCTACCCCGTGACGCTCACGTGCCGCGCGGCTTGTGCGGTCAAGTTCCCACTCCAGGAGGTACGTATCCCCGGACCGGTTCAGTAGAGCGCGACCTCTATTCGTAGGACACGCCCCTCGGACCCTGGGCCACGACCGTAAAGAAGTATCGGGCCACGCTGCAGTTCGCATTCACCGACCAATTCACGTTGATCGTCGTGGAAGCCGTGTCGAGCGTGTAGCCGGTGGGGGTATCGACCTCCCCACGGCCGCCACGCCATGAGGCGGAGCACGTCGCATAGCTACTATCGACGAAGCCCATTACGGAATTGAGGGTCCACCCGTTCTTCAGCGAGACTTGGTAGCGGTCCGTTCCGGAGACACCGTTAAAGCAGCAATCACTAAAGTGGATCCCCGCGAGCGAATGCTGGACGACCTGGAACGCGGGATCCTTGAAGGTGGAAAGACAGCGGTCGTAATCGGTCGTGTCGGCACATTCCCCCGTCAGTAACGTTTGAATTTGGACGTGCCGCAAGGATCACGCTATCCCTTTGCGCCTTGACCAGCACCTCCAGCCCGTTCGAAATGGCGCCTGAGGGGAGCGTGACCAGCAAAACGCCCGGCTGGTCCTGAATTCCGGAGACGCCCTCGATCGCAGCGTGGATGTAGTCATCCCTCCATATGATCGGAGTGACCGCGAAATTCATCCCGGTCCCCGGCGCATAGAGGCTAATCGTCCCGGCAGCCTCACCAAGGTGACAGCCAAAGAGGTTCATCGAAGATCCGATGATCACGTAACCCATCACGTAACCGCCCGAAGCTTCGTGGAGCGTGGGGGTCTGGCATACAGCAAAGGATGCCAGTCGCGCGCGAAGCTCAGCGCTGATCATCGCGGCCCTGCCACCCTGTGGGCCCGATCTCTCTTGCTTGTCGGCCTCCGCAAGCTGGGTCCTCAAGAGTGCTTGGAACCCGCCGGCGGCGCGAATCCTATCCAGCTCCGAAGCTATGCTCCTCTCGTGCTCATCGAGGCGCGCCTGCTCGCGCCGAGCCAGAAGCTGGACGAGCTCGGCCGCTGTTCGGGGCGGGGCGTCACCTGCATCCGGCACGGGTAAGTTCTTCTGGCCGGGAACGGTCAAGTCCTCGCTCATCCCGGAAGCGAGGGGCTTCCCGTTGCCCACGTTCACGGACGTTTTCTCCGACACCTGGCCGTACAGCACCACCGGGGTCAGGCACAGCAGCACCAGAAACTTCCGGATGGTCATCACGAACCTCCATTTCGAGTCGCCGACGCATAGACCAGTCGCTTCAACTGGCCAGCTTCGAAGTACCCGATCGACTGCCCCCGGGAATACACCGCCATGCAAACCCCGAGCTTTTCCGTCGGCGTGCGACACAGGGTCGCAGGGCCTCTAGTGAATCGCGAGCTCCACGTAGAGAGTTTCCGCGATGCGACCGTCACCGTCGGAGCCTCCACTCAGATGGCCGATGTCCGTAATAACGACCGTCGCAATCCGCCCGCGCCACGCGTCAGGAAAGCCGTGGATGTTTATCATTTGCTCCATGTCGCTATCGGGGACGCGGACCGTCCGACCGTCTGTAAAGTGCAAACGGAAGGGCAGGATAAACGCTTCGCCAAAGCGGTCTATGCCGAATTCGCCATCAAGAGGCGAATAATCCTCGATCACAAGACGCAGCCCGCCTGCGTGGCCCTGTACGGCAGGTACCGTTAGGTCGCTGTCCCAGACAACATCGGCACGTTGCACTTTCGTCGCTATGCTCATCACTCACTCCTCATGCGGCCTTCAACGTGCTGCCCGACACGGCACCCGCCACACCATCACGAGATCCTCAGTCGCCGTGTTTCGTACCAGTTCGGCGGCTCGTAGTCGGATAGGGGCCGACGACGAGCGAGGTGCCGTAATTCTTTCTTAACGTTGTCCCGGCAGGTGTTGCACAAGATCAGTGATATGGGGGTCTCTCCTCCCTAATGGTTCCGTGCGCGAGAGGCGGGTGATCACGCGGCACTGTTCGTCGACGATTTCACGGATGACGACGGGGCGACGACTCAGTGCCTCTTCGATCTGCTGCAGCATCGCGACGATGGTTGCTCTGCTTAGCGGCATGGGGAGCCTTTCCCGCCGCGGGCCAACATGACGCGTGTGGCTTCCTGATCGCGGCGTGCGATCTCCTCCGGATCGGCGTAGTGCAACGTTTGCCACACGTCGGGACGTGTGGCTTTGATCTCAGCACAGCGCTCAAATGAGCCGCACCCGTACCCACACATCGGTTTCCGTACGGGTGCAGGCGAGTCAGTGGTGACGGATCGCGGATCATCAGAGGGGCGCTCGATCAGATCATCGTTGGCCACACGTGTGGGGACGGGCGGGTCTGTCGTCATGACCAGGGCCTCCGCCAGTGTGCGGGTGTCGTTGCGTCGTGTGTACAGGTCTTTCAGTAAGTCTTCAACACAGGAGATCAATTGGCCATCCGTCATCGCGTGGTAGTCAGTCGCGATCCGTGGGGCTTCGGCCCGCGTGGCGGACAGCGACTCGCCAAGCTGCTGACTGAGTTGCACGAGGCGCTGATACTCGGGGGTGCCCGCTCGCGTGTTTTCCAAGCGCTCTAACGTCGCGGCCAAATGTTCACAGGTGGATCGCTCCAAAACGTTGCTCGGGCGAAATTCGGCGACGATCTCCGCCTTCAATGCGTCCCGCCGCAGCATGTTGACCGGATGTTTGCGATTGACATAGTTCAATCGCAAGAATCGACCACAGCGGCTGCACATTCCTCGCCCTTCGACCGGTACGTCGGCCTGACAGTGCTTGCACCACTGCCGCTTGGGGGCCTCCGGCTCACCGACCACAACTGGACCGTTCGACGCGCCGTGCGCGGGCGACGGCGGTTCCATCATCAATTCCCTCCGTACGCGACCGGGCGCAGAGGTTTGGTGAACCTGTGCGCCAGTGCGTAAGTGCCATGATTCTGCATAGTTACAAAACCCAAAAAGCTTACGTTGAGCTTACGAGACCCCGAAAATTTCAAGCGACGAGTCCTCGCGACCCTCGGAGCCGTGGGGCCAGCCTTGGTCGGAGCCGGGCCTTCGGGGAGGTCCCCATGACAGGCATGACAGTCATGACAGTCATTTCTACCTTCTCTCTCTTACGCGCGCGCGCGAGGAGAAGAAGATAGAAAAGCTTGCCATGTCTGCCATGTCTGCCAAACGCCTCCCCCCTGCTGCTCATCACTCCTGGTCCGGATCGAAGGTCGGCTCCTCGTCGGACACAATCGGGTCGCGCAGTCCGATGCCGAGGTACCGTTTTTCGCGGACGCGCCCATCGCCCGGCGTCCGTTCATCGACGTGCACCGTGTCGTACCGAGCCTCCATCAATTTCAAGACGCGTTTCCACCCGAGGCGCTTCGCTTTCGGCACCCCGTGGGAGTCACAAAACCGCTGATACCCCCGATTGAAATCGCCGACCGAGACACGCGCCTCGGGGTCGATGACGCAGTCCTCCTTGGCGAAGGGGGTCAACGGCCACGCCACGTCTCGAAACGCGGCGGTCGCTTGTCGGATACTCGCGGGCATCTCGCCGAGCCCCTCGCGGCAGTAGTCCATCGCCCCCTGCACGAGCCACGCCAGGACCGCGCGACGATGCACCGGATCGTGGCTCAGCGTGGGCCGCAATGTCGTGTTTTCTTGGCCCAGGAATGAGCGCCGAAACGGGATGACGATCACGCGCGCCCAGAAGGCGGCGCTATCGTCGGTCACCGTCGGCAGGTCGTTGCACGCCAGCCACAGCTTGCAGCAGGGGATGAACTCGAACGACTTTTCATTCTTGTTGGCGACGCGCATGTTACCGCCGCCGGTCATCTGTTTGATGCGGTCGTGATGCAGATGCACCGTGTTGCCCGATTCGCTCGACAGCACGAATCGTTTATTCGGAAGATACGACAGATCGAAGTCGGGATTACCTTTCGGTCGCAACTCGAAGACCGCGGAGGGCAGTTCGAGCACGTAGTCGCCGAGCGCGCCCGCCCACGCACCATCAATGGTACCTTTGCCCTCGCGCCCCTGCTTGCCGTGCTTGATAAACCACTTGTCCTGACTGGCCTCGCCGGTGGCCGTGTACCCGCCCAAGCGCTGCAAGTACCTCACCCACTCGTTGTCCTCGTCGGAGATCTCCTTTAGCGTCTGCTCCCACACGAGGGAACGCGCCGCCGGATCATAGTCGGCCCCCGCGCGCATCGTGATGCGTTCGTCCGGGCGGGCTTGGCGGGTCTCACCCGTCTGCAGATCGACGACCCCACTGGGCACCCCCAACAGGAACGGCGGCGCGTCCCACGGCGCCACCTCACTGTCATTCCGCAGCGCGGGCTGCGTCCGCGCTTCGCGGAGCAGGTTGGTCAGTCGAGTCGTGGATTCGCCCTTGACCGCCCAAGCCCAGGCGTGTTTTCGCTTGTCGAGGTCGGTGATCGCGGTCGCATGGCGTTGCCGGGCGCGCATCGCGTCGACGGCGTACCCCCGCAGGCACTCGACCACATCGGGGAGCCAGAGGCCGGAAACGTCCTCGCGCAGCAACCACCGACTGCGGCGCGCATCGAAGCGGACATCGTCGGCGTGGAGCGCGGCGAAGTATTCCGCATCGCCCGCCTCGGTCAATGGAAACGCGTCAGCGGTCGGGGCGTATTTGGCGCAACTCGCGGCGATGGTGTCAAGCTCGCCTTCGTCCAAGGGGGGACGGCACCGTTGCACGTTCATGGCGCGTAGCGCGGCCACGATTCCTCGGTCTGGTCGAAGCCGAAACGACGCATCCGGCAGCCTGCCGTGAAGAGGGTGTCGTTCCGGCGGCCGGGGGGGATTTCGTGCGGCAACGGGTCGGACGGGTCAGGTGGCGGGGGCGCGGCAGCAGTGCCACCACCGTGTCGACGGTATACCGCTGGTCGCTGAACACCTCCACCACCACGCGGCGCGGCGGGGTGTTTTGAAATTCCACGTATCGGGCAGTCGCAACACGAGGCCGTTTCCGCGCCGCTGCCCCCCAGCCCGTGGAGAGGGCGCGTAAGAGGGGCTTCGCGCGGGCCGTGTCGAGGGGCTCGGTGAGAAACCAATACGGTTGCAGCCCACCCCCACTGTCGACCACGGCACTCGGCGCGAGCGGAAACTCGGCGAGTCGCGCCCTCGCCACGGCCGGGGAGGAGTCCTTGTAATCTTGATCCGCAAAGAGGGCGTGCAGCGGTCCGCATGCGGTCAGGTCGCGACCGTGCGCGGTAACGCGCGGGGCCACGCCGACGTACAGATTCCGGTCGTGATAATGCGCGGCGAACGCGTCGACGCCGTCGAGATCCGTCACGTCGAAACTCCCCGTCTTCGGTGATTCACCGGGGCGCAGCGCGCGCAGATCCCGCCAGCCCGTGGGATGCAACAGGCCCAAGAGTCGGTGCCGCATTTCGACGCCGGTCATAGGTCCACCGCTTCACCGAACAGCGGCCCCCCATACCCAATCGCCGTGGCCAGTTGGGCGAGGCGATGCGACTCCGGCGACGACCGGCGCGCCACGACGGAACACCGCCCGTCTCCGGGGCCGCAGTAGATCTCCGGAAAGCGGATCCAGGCCGTCCGACGGAGGGCACGCGCTGACATGATCTGCGACCAGTCGGCCTTGGCCTTCGCTCTCACGGCTTCGACGAAGGCCGGAGCAACCGATAGAACGGGCGAGCCGTGCGCATCACTACTGCACCGTCGAGGGCAACTCGGCGGGATCCTCGATTGCCTCCGCGTCGTCCGCAAAGGAGATGCGCGGGGCCCGTTGATCCCGCTCCGCCCGCACCTGCTGCACCACGGCCCACAGCACGTTCCTGTGACTCGGGTGGCGATCCCGCGACGCGACGACCCGCAGCAACATGGCCCACGTCTTGTCCCACAAGACATCCTCGCGTCGCTGCTGACTGTCTTGGGTGTCCCACTCCACCATCAGCGCGATCAACGCAGCGAGCAGTCGGAGGTTGAGGCCCTCGACGCGGGCGTTGTCGGCGTCTGGGACCGGCGCGTCGTCGGGGTGGAAATGTCGGTCACGCGCCGCGGTCACGTCGACGAGCCACTGCCACCAGAGGTTCTCATCGACGTCGTCGGCCGGGGGATCGAGCAGCCCGGCGACCTCGATTTCCACTCGCGGGTCGTTGAGGATCTTGGCCAGATACTGAGCCATGCCTTGGACATAGTGCGAGTGCATGGTCTGCTGCCGGTCGAGTCCGTCACGCTGGTCCTTCGTCATGGCTCTCCCTCGTCGAGGTATTTCGAGGCTTGCCAGGAAATACCCGGCCAGGCGTTGAGAATGGTCGTCAGCGACTCACGTTCGGCCGCTTCCGTTCGTTCGGCTCGCTCCCACGCATCCACGTCAAGACCGGCCACGATGACCCGCTCGACGCGTTGACGGAGGGTGACGGGGTTGAGTGCGTCTAGCTCCCAGCATTGAAGGTTGTCGGCCGCGTGCTGCCGAGCGCTGACCGATGACAGGTGGGCGACACTGCGACCCACGTACCAGTTGTGGCGCGCGTCGTCACGTTTGGTCTGCACCGGGAATGACGGCAGTCCGCTCTGAATATCCTCCTCGGTTAAGGCGAGTCGAACGAGGTCCACATCACCGCCGTATTCGCGGAGTCGCTTGGGCAGGTCCACTTCGGACATGTGCAGGCCGGACGGATCCCAGTCGCCGACGTAGAAGGCGGTCAGCGTCTTGTCACTCGACCGGCTCTCGGTCGCCGCTTGGTACACCGCCGTGGCCGACGCGTACCCATGCGTCACTCGGAACGTGACGCCGTACTGCTGAAGCACTGGCGCCAGGGTGCCGCGGATCGAGCCTTTCTCGCTCCAGAACTCGATCCACTCGGGCTGATCGGTCCATCGGTCGCGTCGATAGGCGCGCTTCACGGTCTCGACATAGGCGGCCGGATCTGCCCACGCGCTGACGCGTTCGGGCTCGCGTGTTTCGTCCACCAACCACTCGCACGGAATCTCGTGGTTCTCGCGAGCCCACGTGAGTTGGGTGCTGACTCTGTTCGTCTCCGACTTCGCCATCGACTTGATCACGCCGAGGATGAACAGTTGATAACAAACCGACCGAATGGTCGTGGGGTGAATCTTGGCGAGGATCTCGCGTGCCGCATCGACCAGCGCCAGACTCTGAGCCGATTTGCCGCGACCCATTTTACGCCGCCCCCTTCCGCCCACGCACGGGCGTGCGTCGCCAGCCCGCGATTCGGGGGGGATGCGGGACAGACGAGTGCGGGTGACGAGTCATTTAGACACTCCATTCGATGAAACGCGATGAGCGTCGATGAACACCTCAAGGTCGCGGACGCTGATCAAGACGCGTCGTGACCGCTGCCCCTCAAATTTTTCACTCGGAAATCGAACGACCGCCAGCTCGCCCGACTCTATCCAGCGACGGATCGCGCTCGTGCCCACGCCGAGCGCCAGGGCCGCGCCCGGCACATCGACGCACAGCGGCGGCAGCGACTCAGCCACGACGACGAACCGCGCGTCTCCGGCGGTCCTTGAGAAAGTGCAGGGCGTCGGCCAGCCGCACCAAGCGCCAGCCGCCCGACGTCCGGCGGTGCGGTAACTGCCCAGAATCGATCCAGATCCTCACCGCGGCGCTCGTGACCGGCGGGTCAGGCAGCCGCCCGACTTCAGCGGGGGTCAACAATTCATCCGGATCGCGATTCGCTCTCATGGCCTCACTTTATGGTTTATGATGATGGAGGTGCAAACTATCGCGATTAATTGATGTGCACCGCATAACGAGATCGTGAGAATGGGGCTTCAGTTCACGAACCGATCCGTCTTCCTGAATGACGTTGAGCAGCGTCTCTATCACGCGCTGCCGCTCGACCCACCCACGCGGGCGGAACGGCGGCCGCCACAGCCCGTTCACGTGTTGGATATCTGGTTCGAGGCGCCGCTCGGGACCGACTGGATCGTCGCCTACCGGTTGGCGCTGCAGGCCGAGCACACGCGCGTGGTCATCGGCGAGATCCGGATCTTCCCGTCGGCGCCGCCGCGGCAGCCGCAGAGCGGGCGCTGGGTCGCCGACGTGCTCGGAAGCAAAGCCCCGGTGCCGTCGGGCGGCCTCAAGGCCCGCACGCTGCGGCGTGTCCGTCTGCGCGCCTTCGAGCGCGAGCTATCGGCCATTCTCAACCGGTACCGGCTGCCGCTCGCCGTGGGCGCCCCGGAGGTGACGGGCGGGACGCGTGGCCGCAAGATCAATTTCCGTCGCTACGCGCGGATCGCGACCCTCTATGCGGCACGGTACGAAGCCGGGAGTGCGCACCCCACGGCCGACGTCGCCAAGCACCTCCGACTCACGCCCGCGACGGCCCGCGCGGCGGTCGCCAAGGCCCGACAGCTCGGGCTCCTGACGGCGACGACCCGCGGCGCGCGCAGCGGACGGGCGACGCCACGGGCGTTTGCGATCTTGAAAAACACTCCGTCGAAAGGACAGACCCGATGACAATGACCACGAAGAAGAAGCACCGCCGCCCCCGCGGCTCTGGCAGCGTCTACCAGCAAGGCAGGGTCTGGTGGATCAGCTACCAAGGTGCGGACGGCAAACGGCGGGCCGAACCCACGGAAGGGGAAAGCTCGCAGCCGTGCGTCTGCTCGACAAGCGCAACGGGTCGCGCGAGCACCACCTGCCGATCATCCCGAAGGCCGAGAAGCTGACCTTCCACGAGGCGTCGCAGGCGGTCATCGACGATTGCCGGATCAACTGGCCCGCGTCCCTACTTGTCACCGAGCGCCGGATTGTCAAACACCTGCGGCCGTACTTCGGCCACCGACGCATGGCGGGCATTACGGCGCGTGACGTCACGGCCTATATCGTCCACCGGCAGCAGCAGGGCATCGTGACCAAGCAGGGCGTGCGTCGGGCGGATGTGTCAAACGGCGAAGTCAATCGCGAATTGGCGACGTTGAAAAAGTGTTTCAATCTCGCCCTCGCGCAGGAGCGGATCGCGAGCAAGCCGACGATCACGCTGCTCCAGGAGTCCGCCCCGCGAGCCGGATTTTTCGAGCCCGCGCAGTACGAGACCGTGCTGAAGCATCTGCCCGCCGCGATCCGCCCGGTCATCAAGTTCGCCTACCACACGGGATGGCGGATCGACAGCGAGGTGTTGTGCCTGCAGTGGCGGAATGTGGATTTTGTGGCGGGCGAAGTCAGGATCGATCCGGGCGCGGCGAAGAACCGCGAGCCCCGCACGTTTCCGCTGACCATCGCCCTACGGACCCTGCTCCAGGCGCAGCACGCCGAGCACGAGCGATTGAAAAAAGCCGGGCACCTCTTCCCGTTCGTCTTCTTTCGCGAAGTCGCCGACGAACGCGGCGGCGCGAAGCACCCGAAGGTGATCACCTCGTTTATCAAGGCGTGGAGGATCGCGACACGTGCGGCCGGGTGTCCCGGTCGCATTCCGCACGATCTGCGACGGACGGCCATCCGCAATTTCGTCCGCACGGGGGTGAGTCAACACGTGGCGATGAAATTGAGCGGCCACAAGACACCGAGCGTTTTTCAACGCTACAACATCATCAGCGACGGGGATCTCCGTGAAGCTGCTCGGAAGCTCGATCTCGTCCGACCTTCGAGCCGATCAGATAATGCAACAACCCTCCGGTGACACGCTCACATCCCCGCCTCCCCGTACCTACGCCCGAACGAGTCGACGAGGCCAACCGTCGCTTTGACGAGGATCGATACGGACCAGCGGACCGCGTCCTGTCGCGAATCTTTTCAAAGTGTCCGGAGAACACCACATTCGATGATGTCCTTCTCAAGGTCGCTTTGCTCAATGCCCTGTACAACACGAGGCTCCTCGCCGTGACAGAGATGGCCCGTCACATACGAGCGCTCGATATTGATGGCGCGCTCGCAGCAGGCGAACCAACACTCGTGGACCGCATTGCGCGCCTCACGATCCGTGGAAAGACGCGGCGTCACTACTCCTTCGCGACGAAGTACCTGTAGCTGGCATCAGCCAGCGCGCTTCCCGATCTACGACCGCCTTGTGGCGGATATCCTCAAGGCATTCCGTGAGCAGTATGCCTTCGCGCAGTTCACGCAAAAAGGATCTTCGGGACTACGAAAAGTACAAAGTTGTCCTCACGGCATTCCAGACCCATTTCGGGCTCCACGATTTCACCTTCAAGCAGATCGACAAGTTCCTTTGGTTCACGAAAAGCAAGCTGGACACCGGAGAGGCGTCGAAATAGTAGCGATGTCGACTCGGGCGCCTTACGTCGCTCGGGCTGGTAGCACCCCCTGAAACGTAAGCTATAGATAAGCTTTTTGGACGCTCTTTGCGTCGTTTTGGGTGGATGCCCTGACGTGACGTGCGTTTTTGCTTAATAAATTTGGAGGCGCCGCCCGGATTTGAACCGGGGATGGAGGTTTTGCAGACCTCTGCCTTACCACTTGGCGACGGCGCCGCTCGGCATGCGCAGATCGAACGTGAACGTCCGGCCGCGGATGATACCGCGATCAACAGCCAGGGTTGAAGCCGGAAGCGAAGGGCCGAAAGCTGGCTCGCCAGCCGAAGCCCGCCAGTGCGGAACCGCGCGAGCAAAGGCTGCCCTTCGACTCGCTGCGCTCGCTCAGGGCATTCTCCCTCTCTGGCCTGCCCTGAGCGAACCTGGCGGTTCGCCTGGCGAAGCGCCAGGTGAGTCGAATGGAGCGGGAAACGGGATTCGAACCCGCGACTTCGACCTTGGCAAGGTCGCACTCTACCACTGAGTTATTCCCGCTCATGACGTGCAGAGCCTCAGTGTAGCAAACCGCCTCAGCCTCGGCAAACCGCGGTCGCGCCGCAGTCGGCCCATTCGCTGGCTTTTACACAGCGTGCGCGCGCAACACTTGTGCGGCCTCCTCGGGCGGCACCGGATTGATCACCACGCCTCCGTCCCAGGCCAGCCCGCTGACCGGCGTGAGACGCGGCAGGATCTCGAGGTGCCAGTGAAACGCCGCGTGACTTGCCTCCTCCACCGGACACGTGTGCAGCATCAATGAGTACGGGGGCGACACGAGCGTCGCGTCGAGCCTGCGCATGACGTCGCGTAACCGTTCCGCGACCGCGCGCAGCACTTCGTCGCCGGCCTCCTCGAACGCCGCGCAATGCGCCCGCGGCAGCACCGACACCTCGAACGGCACACGCGACGCAAACGGCGCCAGCGCCACCGTATCATCGTCGCTCGAGACGACTCGCTTGCCGTCGGCCTTCTCTTCGCTGATCAGATCGCAGAACACACAGCGAGAGGCTCGTACGTGATACGAAGTGGCGCCTGCGATCTCGAACGCCAGCGCGGGCGGCGAGAATGGCAGGCCGAGAATCTGCGAATGCGGATGATCGAGCGTCGCACCGGTGGCGGCCCCCACGTTCTTGACGATGAAGAACGTCTTGAGACGCACGTCACGGCGTAAATCACGAATGCGTTCGCGCCAGGCCCACAAAATCCGCCAGATGTCATCGGCGCTCATCGTCGCCAGCGTGGCTCGATGGTCGGCGGACTCGATCACGACCTCGTGCGCCCCCAGGCCCCCCCACGATTGAAACAGTGTCTCGCGGTCCTCACCGAGCGTGCCCTCCACGTGAAGAGCGGGCTCGCGATTGGCAACCACACGCACTCGCCACCCCGGACCATTCGCGACGCCCCCGCCAGGACGCCACGCCAGCAGCTCTCGTCCGGCAATCGCCTCCTGCCCTTCGCAGAAGGGACACATGTCGCCGTCGAGTGCGCCCACCGGCACGGGTGTGAAGTCCTCGGGCCGACGAGAACGCTCGGGCGCAATGATGACCCAACGGCCAGTGATTGGATCGCGGCGAAGTTCGGACATTCGCTCAATACTCGGTGCCTGGGTGCCGGAGGTGACTAGGTGCCTAAGGTGCTGGTGCTGAGGGTGCTCACGGTGCGTGGTGTGCCTAAAGGTGCTCAGTATGCCGGACGCTCACCAACCAGGACGAAACGCATCAGGGATGAGCGTCACCGTCGGCGGTGTGGTCACCGTGTTGATGCCGACAACATCGAAGCGACACGCGACTTCACCCGCGCGCTGCCTGACCAGATAGTCGGTCGCCATCCACACCAGGCGTTGCTGTTTCTGCAACGTCACCGACTCCTCCGGATCGCCGAAACTGCCATCCCTCCGAGCCTTCACTTCGACGAACACCAGCGTCTCGCCGTCGCGCGCCACGATGTCGATCTCGCCGTGCTTGGTGCGGTAACGCCGCTCAACGATTGCGTATCCGCGATCGATGAGCGCCTCGCAGGCAAGCTCTTCGCCGCGCACCCCAAACGCCAGTCGCTCTTGGGTCATGCAACGGCGACTGCAACTTCAGCGCCGCCCGCGACCGGCAACTACTGGCAACCGGCTGCCGGCAACAGGCTACCGGCTGATCTTCCGGCTGAAGCCGGAAGCCACGCGGTCCATCCGGCCACCGGCAACCTACGTTATGGCCGTCAGACTCTCGTCAATGATCCTGACCGCCGTGTCCGCCTCTGCCCTGGACAGCACGAGCGGCGGGCACAGCCGTAATGTGTTCGGTCCGGCACCAAGCACCAGCAAACCGCGCTTGAAGCACTCCATCACGAGCCGGTCGCGCTCGGTGGTCGCGCGCTCTTTCGTCCGCCGATCGCGCACGAGCTCGAGGCCAATCATCAGCCCCATCCCGCGCACGTCGCCAATCAACCGCTGCTTCGGCTGCAGGGCGCGTAGTCCGTTCATCAGCTGCGCGCCCACGACGCAGGCGTTCTCCATGAGCGATCCTTTAATCAGATCGATTGTTGCCAACGCAGCGGCACACGCCACCGGATTGCCGCCGAACGTGCTGGCATGCGACCCCGGTGGCCACGTCATGATGTCGGCGCGCGCGGTCGTCACGCCGAGCGGAAGTCCGGATGCAATGCCCTTGGCGACGGCAACGATGTCGGGCTCGACCGCGAAATGCTCGATCGCGAACATCTTTCCCGTGCGGCCCATACCGGACTGCACCTCATCGAGAACCAGGTGCATCCCGTGCTTGCTGGTCAAGGCGCGTAGGCGCTGATGAAACTCAGGCGGCGGCACGACGTAGCCACCCTCGCCCTGAATCGACTCGACGACCACTGCCGCCACTTCGTCTGGCGAGATGAGGTGCGCAAGAATCTGATCTTCGATATACCGGATCGACGCGTCGGCGGCCGCCTCGGGACTCGACCCGGCAACACCACGATACGGGTTGGGAAAGGGGGCGTGATACACACCGCCGAGCGGCGGACCAAATCCTTTGCGCTGAATCGCCTTGCTCGACGTGAGCGACAGCGAGCCGAGCGAACGACCATGAAAGCTCCCGAGGAATGCGATGATGCCGTAGCGCCCGGTCGAGTAGCGCGCCAGCTTGAGTGCGGCTTCGATGGCTTCGGTGCCCGAGTTGGAGAAGAACGAGCGTTTCGGCCCCTTCCAGGGCGCGAGAGTGTTCATCGCCTCGCCGAGCTGGACCTGCGGCTCGTAATAGAAATCCGTCCCCGACATGTGCAGGAACTTCTGCGCCTGCTCCACGACGGCGGCCACCACAGCCGGGTGCGAATGCCCGGTCGAATTGACGGCAATGCCGGCGGCGCAGTCGAGAAATACGTTGCCGTCGACGTCTTCCACCGCAGCACCTTGCCCGCGTGCCATGACGAACGGATACGAGCGGGTGTACGAAGGCGAGACGACGCGGCCGTCGCGCTCGATCATGGCTTGTGCACGCGGGCCGGGCAGGGCCGTCTTGATTTGGGGCACGGACATGTCAGCGATCTTACGTCCTACTTTCGCTTCCAACGGGTTCCCTGTGGACTGTCTTCGAGCATCACGCCGCGGCTGGCCAAGTCATCGCGGAGGCGATCGGCCTCCGCGAAGTCACGCCGCCGGCGAGCCTCCTTGCGGGCCTCGATCGCATGTTCGATCTCTTCCCGTGGCACCGGTGGTTGCTCGTCCTCCCGGCGCCGCAGCGAAATCATGCCAAGCACCCGGTCGAAGTGATCGAACGCGTCTCTGACCATGGCGGCGTCGCTGCCGCTGAATTCTCGTCCATCGATGGCAGAGTTGACCTCGCGCACGAGATCGAAGATGGCGGCCAATCCCGCGGCGGTGTTCAGATCCGAACGCAGCGCCTCATCAAACGCTTTCCGCGCGTCGTCAACCTGTCCCGCGATCGCGGGATGCGCCGCACCCGCAGGCACCGTTTCCAGCCGGGCCAGGCAATCCGTGAGCCGCGTCAGGGCTTCGTCTGCCTGCTCGAGTCCTGTGAACGTGAAGTTCAACTGCTTGCGATAGTGTGACGACAGCAGCAGGTATCGCAGAGCTGAGATGCGATATCCGCGATCGGACAGGTCCTTGAGCGTGTACACGTTGCCAAGCGACTTGGACATCTTCTGGCCGTCGACCAGGAGATGCTCGGCGTGTACCCAAAACCGAGAGAATTGCTTGCCAGTTGCGCACTCGCTTTGCGCGATCTCGTTCTCGTGATGAGGGAAGATCAGATCGATGCCACCGGCATGGATGTCGATTGGCGCCTCGCCCAACAAGCGCAACGCCATCGCGGAGCACTCGATGTGCCACCCGGGACGGCCGGGGCCGACGCCAACGTCCCAGGTCGGCTCGCCTGGTTTGGTGGCCTTCCACAGCACGAAGTCTCTGGCGTCCTCCTTGCCGTAGGTGTCGGAATCGACCCGGGCGCCGGCCTGCATCCCCTCATGATCGAGCCGCGCCAGCTTGCCGTAGTCCGGCATGGTCGAGATTTTGAAGTAGATCGAGCCGTCGCTGACGTAGGTGTGTCCTCGCTCGTCGAGCGCGCGAATGACATCGGCCATCGCCTGCAAATTGAGCGGATCGGTGGCGCGCGGCATTTCCTCGACCGGCTCGAGGCCGAGCGCGGCCGCATCTTCGTGAAAGGCCGCGATATAGGTGTCCGTATACTCGCGGAGCGAAATGCCCTCACGTTGCGCGCCCGCGATGGTCTTGTCGTCCACATCGGTGAAGTTGACGACCTGCCGCATCTGCCAGCCACCGACATACTTCAGCGCACGCCGCAGGACGTCCATGCAGACAAAGGTGCGAAAGTTCCCGATGTGCCCGCGCGCGTACACCGTCAGCCCGCAGGTGTACATCCGGACGGTGTTGTCGCGCAGGGGGGCAAACGCTTCCTCCTGCCGGGTCAGTGTGTTGAACAGGCGCATGCCGGACTAGGCGGGGATTCGTTGCCGGATGTGGCAGACGTGACGCACCCTTGGTGCTGGTCCACTCGACCGAGATGCCCTCGGCACCTGACGAAGTCGCACGGGGCGCATCGGCCGACGAGGCGCAGCTGATTGTCACTGTCACGGCCGTGTCGGTGCCCGAGAAGACGATCTCAATCGGGCCGCCGGCCGCTTCGACAATCGCCGTGTGAGCGGCACGCTCCACTTCGGCGGCCAGTTCGGCCCCGGTGTCCGCCGGAAGTTGCGCGTAGTCTGCCGACTGTGTCGCGAGCTGGCGCACGGCGCTCAGGAATCGGGCGTCGCCGGGCAGCGTCACGGTAAATTCGAACGAATTGGGGGTCATTTAGCGATTTTGTGCACAGGGTTCTTCACATCGGTTCTTCACGAAGGTTCTTTACGATGGTTCGACGATGGTTCTTCACGAACGTTCAGGGACCCTCCGTCGAGAACCTCCGTCGAGAACCCCCGTCGAGAACCGTCGTTGAGAACCCTCGTCGAACCCCCGTTGAGAACCTCCGTAAAGAACCGTCGTCAAGAACCATCAGACACTCAGTCTATCGAACAATCGTCTCGCCCGCCGCACGTCGGCTTCGATCTGGGCCTTGAGGGCATCCACGTCGGGAAAACGCCGTTCGTCCCTCAGGCGCTGCACGAAACCAAGGCGAACCGAGCGCCCATAAAGGTCCCGATCGAAGTCGAGCGCATGCGCTTCGACGACTGTCGCCGCGACATCGCCGAAGGTTGGCCGCAGGCCGATGTTCGTCACGCTGGGATGCACGATCCCGTCGACGCTCAACGTCGTGGCGTAGACCCCGTGCGGTGGAATCAGCTCGTTTTTCGATGCAAGATTGGCGGTTGGAATTCCAAGCCCCCGGCCGCGCCCTGCCCCGCGAATGACCATGCCGTCGATGTAAAAGTGGTGTCCCAGCAGGGCGCCTGCCTCGTCGACACGCCCTTCCGCGACCAGGCGCCGAATCCGCGTGCTCGAGACGACAAACTCCTTATAGCGAACGGGGTCAATTTTTTCGGCGCGAAAGCCGTATTGAGCGCCGAGCGCTCGCAGCACCGAGAAGTTTCCCGTCCGATCGCGGCCGAAGAGAAAGTCTGCACCCACCCACACCTCGGCCACTTGCAGCCAGTCGACCAGCACCGTCTTCACAAAGGTCTCGGGCTCCCATCGTGACAGATCGTGCGTGAACCGGACCACGGCAACGCCCTGGACGCCGGCCCTCGCCAAGCCTTCGAGCTTCTGGTCCAGCGTCATCAGCAGGAGGGGGGCCTTGTCCGGTCGAACGATTCGAGGAGGGTGGGGATCGAAGGTGAGGACCAGCGTGGTGCCGCCGCGTTCGGCGGCGCCGCGTCGAATCCGCTCGATGATCTTCGTGTGCCCGCGATGCAATCCGTCAAAGTTTCCGAGCGCCAACACTGGCTGATGCCACCTCGGCGCACGTCCTTCGTCTGGAAACCAGGCGACCTCCACTGGCGGTGATCATATCAAGGCGCCTGCAAGACCGGTGGGACCTCGGTCGCTGACGGGTCATCGGCCTCGACGCTGACGTCGAAGGTCAAGCCGTCAAAGGCCAGCTTCACGGCGTTCGGGAGAGCCGCATTGGTGGCCGCATGCGGCAGGTCGTGGCAGATGTGCGTCAAGAACGTCCTCCGGGGCCGGAGACGTTCGACGACGTGCACGGCCTCCGCCACCGTGAAATGTGTGGGGTGCGGCCGGTGCCGCAGCGCGTCGAGTACCAGCACGTCGAGATCGGCGAGCAGCCGGAAGGACTCCTCGGGAATGCGATTGCAGTCGGTCAAATAGGCAAAGTTCCCAAGTCGAAAGCCCAGAATCGGTCGCGGCCCATGAAAGATTGGCACGGGTATCACGCGGATCGAGCCGACCGAAAACGGCCCATCGATGGGCTTCAAATCGATCTGCGGGATGCCGCCACCTGGTTCGGATGGAGGGTCGAAGATGTACGCGAACGTCCGTCGCAGGTCCGCCACTGTGCGGTCGTCGGCATAGGCGGGTATCGGCGCGCGCTGCAGCATGTTGAAGCGGCGGACCTCGTCCAATCCCATGACGTGGTCGGCGTGGCTGTGCGTGAACAGGATGGCGTCCACGCGCGAGATCCGGTGCGTGAGCGCCTGCTGTCGGAGATCGGTGGACGTATCGACCAGCAACGCCGGACCGTCGGCAATCTCGAGGTAGATCGACGGCCGCAGACGACGATCGTGCGGGTCGCTGGACTGGCAGGTCGCGCACGAGCACCCGATCATCGGAACCCCGTGCGAGGTGCCCGAACCGAGAAACGTCACGCGCGCCGGTCGGGCGATCACGGCTGAATGATGGGACTCTGATCCTTCTTCGCTTCGACGTACCGCATGCGGAGCTCGAAGAGGATCTGGTCGATCAGCTGTCGCTCCTCAGCGCTCAGGTTACCGCGGGTCTTCTCCTCGAGCATCGCGATGATTTCAATCAACTGGGCCGCAGCGTCCAGATCGGGCGGCCGCGTCTCGTTGGTCATCGGATCGGGCAAATCGCCAAAGTGGACGGCCGCGTTGCTCGCGAGCGACAGGATGAACGCGACAAAGCTGACGGGCGGATGCTCGGCTGGCTGACTCACCGCATCCTCGCCAAAGTTCCAAAGTTCCAGGGTTCCAAAGTTCCAAGGTTCCAGGGTTCCAAAGTTCTCGAACGGTCGTCGAGCATCGACGCACTATTGAGGTTTGGAGCTTTGGATTGAACCTTCGAACCTTGGAACCTTGGAACTTTGGAACTTTGGAACTTTGGAACCCTGCACGGTGGCTGCATAACGGCCTCAATCTGGAATGGTACCATAGCGCGCGAGGTCGATCGATCACATGGCCCAGTCAGCCGCAGCAGAATTCGAACGCCTGGTGAGCGTCATGCGCACGCTGCGCAGCCCCCAGGGTTGCGCGTGGGACCGCGAGCAAACACTCCTGTCGCTGCGGCCGTTCGTGCTCGAAGAAACCTACGAGCTGCTCGAAACCCTGGATCGTCGCGATCCGCAGGCCCTTCGCGAGGAGCTTGGGGACTTCCTGTACGAGGCCGTGTTTCTCGCGCAGATTGCCGAAGAGGAGGGCCACTTCTCCATCGTCGACGCGATTCAGTCGATTGTCGACAAACTCGTGCGGCGCCACCCGCACGTTTTTTCACCCGACGGTCGCCCGCTGGCCGAAGGCGGACCATCGCTGACGCCGACGGAGGTCGTGGAGAAATGGGAAGACCTGAAGGCCAAAGAACGTGAGACGACCAACACCGTCGAGAAGAGTGCGCTCAGCGGGATTCCGCGCACGCTGCCCTCGCTGCTGCGCGCGTACGAGCTCAGTTCACGGGCCGCCGCCGTCGGCTTCGACTGGGTGCAGGCAGCCGACGTGGTCCAGAAAATCCACGAAGAAGTTGCCGAACTCCGCGAGATGGTTGCCGAGTCCCCCCGCGACCCTGCTCGGGTGGAGGAAGAGATGGGGGATTTGCTGTTTTCGATCGCCAACCTCGCGAGAAAACTCGCCATCGAACCAGAGGCGGCATTGCGGGTGGCGAATGACAAGTTTCAGCGGCGGTTCGAGGGAATGGAGCGCTCAGCAAGAATCGAGGGGAAAGTGCTCCGCGACTTGACGTTGGCAGAACTCGAGGCATTGTGGCTTCGTGAAAAACGAGGCCCCGAAGAACACGAAGACACGAAGAGTCGCCTCAAAGGATAATTCGCCTGATGTGGCCTTTCAGGCGGTCGTTGTTGAAGTTGACCAGAAGGCCGATTCGCAGTCCAGTAGCTTTCAGGTAGGAGAGCACCTGTGCTTGGTGTACGGCATGGAGCCGGGCCACCGCCTTGATCTCGACCAAAGCCTGTCCTCCACGATGAGGTCTACCCGCTGTATCCTCAGCGGCTTGTCGGGATAGTAGATCTGGACTGGTCGCGGTCCACGACCTGGGTGACCACGGCCTCCGTCTCGGCATCCCGTGGAGATGTCCGTCGAAAGACCACATTCACCTCCTCGGGTCCTTCGTGATCAGATGAAACGGCCATCCTCAACTCGAGCGTCGTAGCATGTTTCGTGGCAAACGACATCGCTCCGGACGTGAGAGGAGGACGGCCGTGGAGCGAGAGTACATCGGAATCGATTTGCATAAGGCGTTCTTTCAAGTCTGCGCAGTCACGTCAACCGGGGAGCGACGGTGGGAGCAACGATGTCCGACGACGGCAGCGGGGATCGCAGCGTTGGTGACGCGGTGTGGGCCGCACAGCCACCTCGCGGTCGAGGCGTCGAGTCCGACGTGGGCGTTTGTCGACCGCATCGCGCCGCACGTGGGCGCCGTGCACGTGGTCGACACCCGGAAGACGCGCATCAAGGCGGGCTATGCCGCCAAGACGGACCGGCTCGATGCGCGGCGGCTGGCCGACGCGTTGCGGCGCGACAGTATCGTGGGGATCTACTATCCGCCCCCGGCGATTCGCGATCTGCGCGAGCTGGGACGGTATCGCTGCCACCTGGCGCGCCTGCAGGCGAGTCTCAAACAGCGCATTCACGCGCTGCTGCTGCGGCAGGGCGTCGCGGCGCCGCGTGGCCTGTTTACGCAGCGCGGGACGCGGTGGCTCGACACCGTGGCCCTCGAGGGGTGGGCCGCCGACGAGCTGCGCGGCTTGCGCCAAGTATTGGCCGATGTCCGTGCGCAGTTGGTGCCGGTGCTCACGGCGATTCGCAGGATCGCCGCCGCCGATCCGATCGCGCGCCGGCTGGATCACCAGCCGGGGTTTGGTCCCGTGTTCAGCGTCACGCTGCGCGCCGAGATCGGGACCATCGACCGGTTCCCCGATGGGCCGCATTTGGCCAGTTACGCCGGGCTGGTGCCGCGCGTCGAGCGCAGTGGCAGCCGGCAGTGGAGTGGCCGGATCACCAAAACCGGCTCGCCGTGGTTGCGGTGGGTGTTGATCGAGGCGGCGATTCATCAATTTCGTCGTCCAGACGCCTTGGGGCGCTGGGCGCGCAGCTTGGCCGTCAAGAAGGGCATGTTGAAGGCGCGCGTCGCCGTCGCGCGTGCCCTGTGTGCGGAGATCGTGGCGGTGTGGCCGCGCCCGTAAACCTCTCCCGCGTCGACGGTCGGCGAAGACATGGCCGCTCGGCGGCCGATTTGTGAGTGATCGTCGACGCGGTCCCAACTGAGATTGAGCTCGCCGGGGCGAGCTCGGATGAATGCGTGAAGGTTTCATCAGCGGTCCGGAGGATGTCGGTGGCCACGTTCGAACGTCCGGGTGGAAGGTCGCGCGCACGGCCGGATGGCTGGTCAGCCGGCCGCGCGCGCTCACGCTGGTGGTGTCTCTTGATTTCACCAGCCGTTTCATGAATGTCTTCGTGTTCTTTGTGGCCGCGTGTCAGCCGCCAGAAGCGACCGGTGAATGTCTCAACGCGCTAGTGACCGCCCATCCGTCGACACCGTCACCTGCCCATCGAGATCCGTCCGAAACACCTCCGTCCCTACCGCCTTGAATCGCTCGAGCACGCGGGGGACCGGGTGGCCGTACGGGTTGGCGCGGCCGACACCGATGAGCGCAACCTTGGGGCGGGTGTATTGAACGAACTCTTCCCCGCTCGATGTGCTGCTCCCATGGTGTGCAACCTTGAGAACCACCGTCGAGAGAAGGTCCAGTGTTGGCAGCAGCTCGCGTTCGACTTCACGATCGATGTCGCCCGTGAGCAGCACTGAAACCTCCCCGAAACGCAGCTCCAGCACGAGCGAGTCGTTGTTTCGCGTCTTCTGACGTTCCCAATCAGGCAGTGGCGGATGATGAACGCGAATCTCGACGCCACCGACCTCGAACCGGTCGCCACGCTGCAGCCAGCGCCACGTCGCTCGCACGTGGCCAGCCTCGGCGCTCACGATGCTGGTCGCCTCGTGGTTCGCCACCGGGACACCCCACCAGATCTCGCGCGGCGAGAAGTCGCGGACTAGCGCTCGCGCGCCACCGATGTGATCTGGATCGCCGTGCGTGACAGCCAGATAGTCGAGCTTCAGCACACCCAACGCTCTAAGCATTGGACCAACGACCCGGTCGCCGATGTCGAAATCCCCGCGACCGCTCGCGCCTCCCGTATCCACGACGAGCCGGCGCCCGTTGGGAAACGTGATCAGGAGCGCATCGCCCTGGCCGACGTCGATCAGCGACACGTGAAGACGGCCGTCTCCGCGGTCGCGAATGCGCGCCTGTGGCGCGGCGATGATCACGATGAAAAGAATCGCGGCCGCGGCAATCGGCACCCATCGAAGTCCTGCGCGCCGGCGTGGCAGCCGCCGGGCGCCCAGCACGAGGCCGAGCGTGCCGTAGTACGCAGGCGGTGACGATGATGGCGGGCGACGGGACGCGCCACGTAAGCCACGGCGCGAGGTCGAGGAATCGCGCGCTTTCGGTAAGCGCTTCACCGCCAGCATGGACAACGCTCCCTAACGACCCCGCCAGGAATTTGAGCCCGAGCAGATCGAAGAGAACGACCGCCATTGCGCCGAGCTGCACCAACGTCATCGCCGGAATGGCGACGAAATTGAGCAACAGACCGGCCAAGGTGACGCGCTGAAACACCAGGGCGCCGATAGGCGCCAGGACCAGTTCGGCACACGCGGAGGCGAGCAGTACGGCCAGCGCAGACCTGAGCCAGAGTCGACCGGGCCAACGGACGCGCGACGCCCCGACCACGATGGCCGCGGTCGCGCCGAACGTCAGCCAGAATCCCACGTCGGCAATCGCCAGCGGATCGAGGAGCAGTAGCGTCGCACCGGCCAGCCCAATCGCGCTACTCGGCGCCGTGCGATGGTCCAGCGCCCGCACACCCAGGTACACGCAGGCCATCATGGTGGCTCGCGCGACCGAGGCGCCGCCCGACGCTACCGCGGCGTAGACGATCAGCGCAGCCACCGTGGCGAGCGGCGCGTGCCATCCTCTGATGCCCAGCCATGCGAGGATGCCCAACTGAAGGCCGGCCAGGATAGCGATGTTCCCTCCGGAAATCGCAATGACGTGATAGGTTCCGGCTTCCTGCAAGCGCCGTTCGACTTCGATGTCGATTCCGGCGCGGTCGCCAATCAGGATCGCGGTGGCAACGGCTGCGCTTTGCTCACCGAGCGGCCTCACGTGACGATCCAGAGCCGCGCGCGTATGAGCACGCAGTGATGCGGCCGCCTCCTCCCACCACCGACCGCGGGCGATCATCTCCACGAGGGCGGCGCTCTTCACGTTGCCGACGAGCGCGATGCCTCGTCTCGCCAGCGCGCGCTCTTGATCGGGCACGCCGTGGTTGAGATGGCGGGCCGGCCGGCGCAGCATCGCCGGCGCGCGAAGCACCCGGCCCCTTCTCCACTCCGCAAGGTGGGTCGCCTGCTGTCCACCGCCGACCGACAGGGACACTCCGCCCGCAGCAGGTTCCGGGCACGGTCCAATCCACACGCGCTTCACCTGCACGCGCAGGACAACGCCGTTGCCGCTCGGCGCCGCGTCCTCGCTCAGCCGACCTTCGATGACCATGGGCGACTCAGGTCGATCATGGCTCCCATCGATCGCGAAGCCGCCAATCCGCTCCTCGAGCAGGTTGCGCAGCGGCGGATGCATCGCACGCTCCAGCGCGTGGTCGCCGAGCAACCAGCCGGCGGCGAAGACGGTCACCACGATGCCGGTGAGTTGGACGCGAGGCCAGCCGCGGAAAAAGGCGACCGAACCGCCCGCCCAGCTCAATGCGAGCGCGAGCGACAGCGGGCCCGTGGGTTGCGCGTCCGTCAGGACGCCGCAGGCGATGCCGACCGATAGAGTGAGCGCCAGCGCAAGAGAAAGGTGTGGCATGCCCCGCCGAGTGCAAAGGACGGGGCCGGGAGATTGTCGAGGAAATCAATGGGTTGCGCGCGTCATCTCGCAGAAATGACCAACACCGCAGGCGCGTGAGATCGCAAGATCTGACACACGTATCCTTCGTCCCTTCGTGCCTACGATGGCTACCGTAGACCGTAGACCGTGGACCGATTACGCGCTGACCGCGGCGTAGTAGTCCTGAAGCGGCCGGACGTCGAGTCCTTCGGTGCGCAGCGCGCGGATGGCGTCGACGGCAGCGGCGGCGCCGGTAATGGTCGTGATGCATGGCACGCTGGCCATCATCGCGGCCCTCCGAACCGCCTTGTCGTCGAAGAACGACTCGCGCCCCAGCGGCGTGTTAATCACCATCGCAATATTGCGATTGACGATCTCGTCGGCGAGGCTCGGACGTCCTTCGTTGACCTTGTAGATCACGTCGCTCTCGATCCCGTGAGCGCGGAGGTAAGCGGCTGTCCCGCGTGTGGCCACGAGATCAAATCCCAGCTCCGAGAGCGCGCGGGCGATCGGCAGGACCTGCGGCTTGTCCTCGTTGTTGACGCTCAGGCACACCGTGCCCGCATCCGGCAGCTTCTGCCCTGCGCCCAACATCGCCTTGACGAACGCCAGACCAAAGCTGCTGGCGCCGCCCATCACTTCGCCAGTGGACTTCATCTCAGGCCCCAAAATCGTGTCAACGCCGGGGAAACGCACGAACGGGAACACGGGGCTCTTGACGAACACGCCGGCCGGCTCGAGATCGTCGACGAGCCCGAGTTGCGCCAGGGATTTGCCTGCCATCACACGCGCGGCGATCTGCGCCAACGCGACGCCGGTCGCCTTGGAGAGATAAGGCACGGTGCGTGATGCGCGTGGGTTGACCTCGAGCACGTACACCTCATCGTCCTTGATGGCGTACTGCACGTTCATCAGCCCAATCACCTTGAGCGCCGATGCGATGCGCCGTGTGTAGTCGCGTATCGTCGCCAGGTGCTTCTCGCTCACGCGCGCTGGCGGGACGACGCAGGAGCTATCACCGGAATGGATCCCGGCCTCCTCGATGTGCTCCATCACGCCGCCGATCACGACGGCGCCGGTGGCATCCGCGACACAATCGACGTCGAGCTCCTTGGCTCGCTCGAGAAAGCGATCGATGAGGATTGGCCGGTCGTGCGAGACGTCGACGGCCGTCGCCATGTATCGATCGAGGGTGCCGACGTCGTACACAATCGCCATGTTGCGGCCACCCAGCACGTACGACGGCCGCACCACGACGGGGAAGCCGAGCTTGGCCGCCGCGTCGCGGGCCTCGCTGCGCGAGGTCGCGGTCCCGCTGGCCGGCTGCGGAATGCCGAGCTCCCACAGCAAGTTGTGCGAAACGCTGGCGATCCTCCGCCAAATCAATGGAATCGGGCGAGGTGCCGAGAATCTTGACACCGGCTTCCTGCAGGGCGAGCGCCAGCTTGAGCGGCGTCTGCCCCCCGAATTGGACGATGCACGCGACGTCCGGATGACCCTGGCGCTCGCGCTCGACAACCGCCATCACGTCCTCGAACGTCAGCGGTTCGAAGTACAAGCGGTCGGCGGTGTCGTAGTCGGTCGACACCGTTTCGGGATTGCAGTTCACCATGACGGTCTCGAACCCCTCGGCTTGAAACCCAAATACGGCGTGGCAGCAGCAATAGTCGAACTCAATGCCCTGGCCGATGCGATTGGGCCCGCTGCCAAGAATCAGGATCTTCGGTCGATCCGTGGGCTCGGCCTCGCACGTTTCCTCGTAGCTCCCGTAGAGATACGGTGTGAACGACTCGAACTCGGCCGCGCACGTGTCGATGCGCTTGAAGGCCGGCACCAGCTTGAAGTCGAGACGCTTTTCCCGGACCGCTGACTCGCCGGAGGCGAGGATGTGACCGAGCTCCTGATCGCCAAAGCCGGCGCGCTTGAGCGTGCGCAGAAGATCCGTCGACATGTCGCGCAGGCCGATCATCTCCGCCGTTCGGCGCAACTCGACGATCTCGGCAAACTGCTCGACAAACCAGGGGTCCATCTTCGTCAGCTCGCAGATCTGCTCAACCGTCCACGCCTTGTCGAGCGCGCGAAACAGGGCCCAGATGCGGCGGTCGTTGGGCACGATCAACTGCCTGCGAAGGGATGCGTCTTCCTCCTCATTGACGCTGGACGGCACGTCATCGTCGCCGGCACTCGGGCGACCAAACAGCAACCCCTCATGGCCCAGCTCGAGCGACCGAATACCCTTGAGAAAGGCTTCCTTGAACGTCCGCCCGATGGCCATTGCCTCGCCCACCGACTTCATCTGGGTGGTCAGCGTGCGATCCGCCTGCGGAAACTTCTCGAAGTTCCACCGCGGAATCTTCACGACGACATAGTCGATGGTGGGCTCGAATGAGGCGGGAGTGACCCTGGTGATGTCGTTTGGGATCTCGTCCAGCGTGTAACCGAGCGCCAGCTTGGCTGCGATTTTGGCGATTGGAAAGCCAGTGGCCTTAGAGGCCAGCGCGGATGACCGCGACACGCGCGGGTTCATTTCGATCACCACCATCCGCCCATCCGACGGGTTGATGGCGAACTGGATATTGGACCCGCCCGTTTCAACACCCACGCGACGAATGATGCGACGGCCGGCATCGCGCATTCGCTGGTATTCCTTGTCGGTCAGCGTCAACGCCGGCGCCACCGTGATGCTGTCACCGGTGTGCACGCCCATCGGATCGATGTTCTCGATCGAGCAGATCACGACGTAGTTGTCGGCGCCGTCGCGCATCACTTCGAGCTCGAACTCTTTCCAGCCGATCACCGACTCCTCGATCAGCACTTCGTGGATGGGGCTCATTCCCAAACCGCGCGAGACAGTCTCCTTGAACTCGTCCTGGTTGTACGCGATGCCGCCGCCCACGCCACCGAGCGTGAACGAGGGGCGAATGATCGCGGGGAAGCCAACGCCCTCGACGATGCGCGCGGCATCTTCGAGCGTCTTCGCGACGCCGCTGGCCGGGACCTCGAGCCCAATCTCCTTCATCGCATCCCGAAACTCGAGTCGATCCTCGGCGACCTTGATGGCCGGCACTGATGCGCCAATCAGGCGCACGTTGTACTTGCGCAGGACCCCGGCCTCGTCCAGCGCGACGGCGAGATTGAGTGCGGTCTGACCTCCGACTGTGGGCAAAACCGCATCGGGCCTCTCACGTTCGATCACCTGCTCGACGGCCTCGACCGTGAGCGGCTCAACGTACGTGCGATCAGCCAACTCCGGATCGGTCATGATCGTCGCCGGATTGCTATTGACCAGGATGACCTCGAGGCCCTCCTCACGCAGCGCTTTGATCGCCTGTGTTCCCGAATAGTCGAACTCACACGCCTGCCCG
Source organism: uncultured Acidobacteriota bacterium (assembly GCA_963802675.1). Lineage (GTDB taxonomy): Bacteria > Acidobacteriota > Vicinamibacteria > Vicinamibacterales > UBA2999 > JACCSI01. Next base: position 230,508 of record CAWDJL010000005.1, on the reverse strand, counting down.
ATCACGATCGGACCCGACCCGATGACGAGCACGCGATGAATATCTGTGCGCTTCGGCATGAGACGGCGCTTACTGCTTTTCCATCTCTTCGATGAACTGCGTGAACAAATAATCGGCGTCGTGCGGGCCCGGTGACGCCTCGGGGTGATATTGAACCGAGTAGATCGGCTTGCCAGTGTGGCGCAGACCCTCGACGGTCCCGTCGTAAAGATTCAAGTGCGTAACGCGGGCGTGATCGGGAAGGGTGTCGGGGTTCACCGCAAACCCATGGTTCTGCGAGGTAATTTCGACCTTGTTGCTATCGAGCTGCTTGACTGGGTGGTTCGCGCCCCGATGGCCGAACTTGAGCTTGTAGGTCTCCGCACCCAACGCGAGGCCGAGCAACTGGTGCCCAAGGCAGATGCCGAAGATGGGGCGGTCCGCCTCGTCCACCAGCGCTTTCACGTTGGCGACGGCATAGGTCACCGCCGCCGGATCGCCAGGGCCGTTGCTGAGAAAGATCCCGTCCGGGTCGGAGGCCAATACGTCTGCGGCCGGTACCGATGCTGGAAACACCCGAATGTCGCAACCGTGCGCCGCAAGGCGACGCAGGATATTCGTCTTGATCCCGTAGTCGTAGGCAGCGACCCGGAGCTGCCGCTTCGCGCGTTTCAACGGCGCGACACCAAACGTTGCTTCGGCGACGGTGTCGGCGAGCGACGCCACGAAGTCGTACGCGGTCGCGCACGTCACCTCCTTGACGAGGTCAGCGCCTTCCATCAACGGAATGGCACGGGCCTTGGCGACGAGCGCTTCCGGATCCAGCGCTGTGCCGGTTGCGATGATGCCGCGCATCACGCCGATGGAGCGCAGCTTGCGTGTCAACGCGCGGGTGTCGATGTCCCCGATCGCCACGATGCCATGAGCCGTGAGGTAGTCGCGAAGCGTCGTCTGGGCACGCCAGTTGCTGGCGATGGGCGAGAGATCGCGGATGACGAAGCCGGCCACGCGGGGTGCCCCCGACTCATGATCGGCCGCGGCAATGCCGTAATTGCCGATTTGCGGCGCTGTCATCGTGACGATCTGGCCGGCGTACGAAGGGTCGGTGAGCACCTCCTGATACCCGGTCATGCTGGTGTTGAACACCACCTCGCCGGACGTTTCTCCGGCCGCGCCGGCCGAAACACCATTGAACCAAGTGCCATCCTCGAGCGCCAAAATCGCGTTCATCGCTGTCCTGGTCTACTCCTGGTCGATTTCGAGCGAGGCGGCCACGCGGCGGCGTTCGCCCGCCTTCAACGCTATCGTCTGCGTCCACGGTCGATAGCCGGGCCGCTCGATCCTCACCGTGATGGTGCCTGGCGCGACCGACGCCATCGTCAATGGCGTCGTGCCCGCGGCCTCCCCGTTGATGATCACGGACGAGCCGGTCGGGCGGGAGTCCACGTTGAGACTACCGTTCATGGGGGACGCCGGCCTCGTTTCGCGCGACGATCGTGAAGACGCCGGGGCAGAGATCGCTGAAAGCTGCACCTCGAGTGAACGTGATGGCCGATCGGCCGTGAGCGTGACCCGGCGCTCGTTCGACACGTACCCGGGACGACTCAGGACGATCGTTCTCGTCCCGAGCGCCACGTCCCTGAGCGTGAGCGGCGTCGTTCCTCGCGCGGTGCCGTCGACCGTGACCACGGCCCCGGAGGGCGAGCTTCGGATCAGCAGACTGGCGGTCTCGCGTGGTGAGGGTGAGCTTTTGGCGACTGGAGGCGGCGGGCGAACTGGCTCGGCCACTGCAGTCCGGGCGGCATCTGGCGGAGACGGCGCGGGTGCCGGCGGAGCAGGCGAAACGGCTGCGTCAGTGAATTCTTTCGCCGGCTGGGCATCCGCGGCGGTCACCTGGCCATTCGCGGCCGGCAGGCTCGCCTCAGTCGGTTGGACTCGTGACGTTGCAAACAGATAGCCTGCTGCTCCGCCAAGCGCGGCTCCCGTCACGAGCGCCGCGACCAGCGTACCGGCGCTGTAAGCGCGCCGCCGCGGAGCCGGTGGGTTCATGACGCCCAGACTGCCCTGCCATGCCACCGGCTCGGGCGTGACACGCGACGCAGCAATGGGCGGATCGATCGTGATCGATCGCAGCGGCGATCGCGGGGGATCCTTGAGTGGAATGTCGGCCGGCGGAAGCGGCTTGCGACGGTCGCCCAGTTCGTGATCGTCGTCACTGTGATCCGGGGCATCCTCGGCCACGAAGCTCTCGAGCGGCAGGAGTCCAGCGCCCGCCATTGCCTCCTCGTCGTCATCCGACAGCATGCTCGTTTCGAGCGCATCATCGATGGCATCGACGAACGCTCTGCAACTCGCGAATCGCTCGGTCGGATTGGTGGCGAGCGCCGACATCAGCGCGCCCGCGAGCGCTTCCACGTCAACACCCGGAAGCGACGGAGCGTCGAGGACCGATTCCGCAGATCTTGGCGCGCGACCGCCGAAGAACCACTCGTAAGCAATCGCACCGAGCGCGTACTGATCGGTCGCCGGCGAGGTGGGGTCGCCATTCATCAGCTCGGGCGCAGCGTAGGGACGACGGGTCGCCCGATGAACGCCGGCCTGTTCCAGAATCGGCGTGATCCCGAGGCCAATCATGTGCGTGTCGTGCCCGTCGATCAGGATGTCGCGTGGCTCCAGCGCGCCGTGCCACACACCCGCGGCGGCCGCACTGTCGAGGGCATCGGCGAGACGACGTAAACGCGGCAGCGCATCGGCGATCGCTGCCGGTCCGTACTCGCGCAACGCGACGTCCAGCGACTCGCCGTCGGCGAGCGCCGTGACCAGATACGGATCCGTACCGATGGACACCCGCATCAATCACGGCCGGGATCGCGGGATGGGTTGGGCCATCCTTGAGCGCCCGCAGCCCATCGGCAATCGTGCGCGCGCCTTCCGGGGACACTTTCACCCGGAATTGTTTGATGATGACGGCCGCGTGCGTCGTGGGGTCCTCGCCGCGAAACACCGGGCCCAAGCTGCCAACCTCGATCTGGTGCAGCACTCGATAGCGGCCAAAAGCCGCGGGCGGAACGTCGGTGGGAGCTTTCCCGGGCACGGGACGGAATACGATCCTATCACGCCAATCTTGTGTCGTCCCAGTAACTTAGCTGTGGTGGTGATCGTAGCTTGACAGTATCTGTACCCCTCTGCGAGAGTACCTGCGGGTGCACTCCGACACCACTACATCGAGCACAACATCGGCCGCTTTGGCGGTCGACATTCGCCGCTTCCCCTGGATTCGACGGTTCGCCACCGACTACGCATTCGCGTTCGACCGGATCGCACCCTATTTCGCCGGCAATCCTGCGCAACCGGATGCGTGGGCGGAGGCCATTGCGCGGCGCCATGCGCGTCGCACGCATAGTGTGCCACCGGCACCGAGCGACCTGGCGCGAGTAATCGCCGCCCAACAGATGCGGCGCAGCGCGCCCCCGGCCTCGCGCGCCGCCGCTGAACGTCTCGCCGACCCCCGCACGGTCGTGATCGTCACGGGGCAGCAGGCGGGTCTCTTCGGGGGGCCGCTGTTCACGCTGCTCAAGGCCCTGACCGCCATGAAGCTGGCCGCGCAGGTCGCGCGCGAACACCGTGCGCCCGTCGTCCCGGTCTTCTGGATTGATGCCGAGGATCACGACTGGGCCGAGGTCAGCGGGTGCACGGTGCTCGACGCAGACGGTGTTGCCCGGCGCATTCAGCTTGCCAGCCTCGCGGGCGCCGGAGACCTCCCAATCGGCCGCCTGAAGCTCGATCAACGGATCACGGATGCCATCGACGCCTTGCAGGGCGGCCTTCCCGATTCAGAATTCAAGGCGACGGTCCTCGCGGACATCCGCGGGGCCTATGCACCCGGGCACACGATGGCGGAGGCGTTTGGTCGATGGATCGAGTCCGTCCTGGGCCCCCATGGGCTCGTCGTCTACGACTCCTCCGATCCGGCCGCGAAGCCTCTCGTCTCCCAGGTGTTCGCGCACGAACTTCTCCACCCCGGCCAGACCGCCCGGTTGGCAGCTTCCGCTGGGGAATCGCTCGTCGCCGCCGGTTATCACGCCCAGGTCACGCCGCATGACGATGCCATCTCGCTCTTTCATCTGAATGATGGCCGCGAAAGCATTCGGTACGGCGGCGGTTCGGCGTCGATCGGCGAACGAGAAACTGCGCTCGCGGCGCTCGTCGCGGAAGTCGAACGAACGCCGCACCATTTCAGCCCCAACGTCCTGTTGCGTCCCATCGTCCAAGACGCGTTGTTTCCCACCATCTGCTACGTGGCGGGCCCAAACGAGTTGGCCTACCTGGGTCAGCTGCGTGAGGTCTACCGCCACTTCGACGTGCCCATGCCGCTGATGTACCAGCGCGCGACGGCAACCATCGTGGACTCGGCCACGCTGCGCTTCCTGTCCAAGTACTCGCTGCCCCTCGAAGCACTCCAACCTCAAGACGAATCCGCGCTCAACCAGCTGTTGCAGGATCAGCTGCCGCCGGCTGTGGATGAAGCGCTGAACAGCGTGTCGAGCGTCGTCGAAGAGCGGGTAGCGGCGGTCGTCACGGCTGTCTCCGCAGATCGATCCGACGCTCCGTGGAACGGTGGAATCGACGCTGAGCAAGATGCAGCACGACCTCCGCACGCTGCGCACGAAAGTCATCCAGGCGGCCAAACGTCGTGACGATACGTTACGCCGGCAGTTTCAGCGGGCGCAGTCCCTCGCGTTTCCTAACGGCCATCCCCAAGAGCGCGAGCTCGGTTGCGTGTGGTTGTCGAACCGTTACGGCCCTGCGCTCGTGGAGCGGCTTCTCGAAGACCTGCCGCTCGACATGGGTCATCACTGGGTTCTGGCCATCTGATGACTGCTGCCGCTCGGCGTCCCACGAACCGATTCCGGGGCTGGCGGATTCGCATTCCAGCCGCCGGCTGGAAACGCGCGCTGCTCGCCATGCTGCTGCTCCCGATCGTCGTCGGGACGGGAGTGCTCGGCTATTACTACGTGCAATTCTCCCGAATCATCGAAGCGCGGCTCCACGGCGAACGGGACCGCGTCATTCCTCGCGTCTACGCGCGGCCGTTGACCCTGCATGGCGGACAGGGATTGAGCGACATCGAGCTGATCGCTCGGCTCAATGATGTCGGGTACACCGAGAAGTCACGCGTCGAGCGCGCGGGTGAGTTTGCGCTCGAACGCAACGCGATTCTGGTGGTCCCTCGCGGTGGCGATCATGCGGGCAAGCCAGTTCGCATTGCCTTTGCCGAGCCCCGAATCGTCAAGACCGGGCAGGCCGCCTCGTCTGCGCCGCCTGCGCGGATTGCCAAACTCGAAGCCGGCCGGCCGACCAGTCGACGAAGTCGTGCTGGATCCACCCTTGCTGACAGGCCTCGTCACGGCATCGCGCGAGAAGCGGCGGCGCGTTCCGATCGGCGAGTATTCCGGCGCGGATGCAGCAGGCCGTTCTGGCGATTGAGGACCGGCGCTTTTATAGCCACCTCGGGATTGATCCCAGTCAGCGTGATCGGCGCTGTCGTCACGAACCTCTCGTCCTCGCGCCGCCAGCCCGTAGGCCGCAGCACCGTGACCCAGCAACTCTCACGCATGTTTTTTCTCAGTGAAGAGTTCAACGCCGAGCTGCAATCGGGCCAGCGGTCGTATCGCCGCAAGGCGCTCGAAGCCTTCATGGCGGTGATTCTCGAAACCAAAGCGACCAAAGAAGAGATCCTCGAGCTGTATCTGAATGACGTCTACCTCGGCAATCGCGGTTCGTTTGCACTGCACGGGGTGGCCGAGGCGGCGCGCATTTTCTTTGGCAAAGACGTCAGCAACGTCTCGCTCTCCGAAGCGGCCTTAATCGCGGGCATCATCCAGAATCCGTATCAGCACTCGCCATTCGTCAATCGGGAGCGCGCGAAAGAACGACGCGATCTCGTGTTGTCCGCGATGGCCGGGGCCGAGTTCATTACCGCGGACGCCGCAGAGCGCGCTTCGAACGATCCCATCACGGTCGTCGCACGCGCCGTCGACAACGAGGCGCCGTACTTCGTCGATTACCTCGGCGAAGAGCTGCAGACCGAATTCCCCGGCATCACACAACGCACGGGTGCGCTCGAAATCTTCACTACGCTCGACCTCAACCTGCAGCGCTACGCGCAAGATGCGGTGCGGGATGGTCTCGCAAAGGTGGACCAGATACTCGCCAAGCGCAAGCGCAAGCCTGGTCCCTCGCAGGCGGCGCTCGTCGCGCTGGATCCGCGTAGTGGCGAGATCCTGGCGCTGGTTGGCGGACGGTTCTACAACCAGTCGCAGTTCAACCGGGCGACGACCGCCCGGCGTCAACCCGGATCCACGTTCAAGCCGTTCGTGTACCTGGCCGCTTTCGAGCGCGCTGCCGAGGAGGGGCGTACCGATGTCACACCGGCCTCGATGGTGTGGGACGAGCCGACGACCTGGACCTACGATCAGCAAGAATGGTCGCCGCGCAACTACGACAGCGAGTACGACGGCTTCGTCACGCTTCGTCGAGCGCTCGCGTTGTCTCGCAACATCGCGGCGATCAAGGTGGCCGAACAAACCGGGTTTCGATCAGGTGGCGGCGCTCTGGCGCAAGACCAAGATCGGGCGTGCGGCGCTCGAGGGTTACCCGTCGATCGCTCTCGGTGTGTTCGAACTGACGCCGATGGAGGTGGCATCCGCCTACACCGCCTTCCCCAACGGCGGCCTGATCAAGCCGCTCAGAAGCATCGTGCGCGTCCGGAGCGGCGACGACTCGCTCATGCCCAAGGCGGTCGAGGGACCGCGCATCGCACGGGAATCAACGGCGTTTCTCGTGACCAACATGATGCGCAGTGTCATCAACGAAGGAACCGGGGCCAGCGCGCGGGGTAACGGATTCACACTGGACGCCGCCGGCAAGTCGGGCACGACCAACGATCTGCGCGACGCCTGGTTCGTCGGATTCACACCCGAGTTGCTGGCCGTCGTCTGGGTTGGTTTCGACGACAATGCCCCACTCGGGCTGAGCGGGACGCAGGCCGCACTGCCCATTTGGACTGACTTCATGAAGCGCGCCCTGGCGGGTCACGACAACGTCGGTTTCGAGCCGCCCGAAGGTATCAGCTTCGTCGAAATCGACCGTGACACCGGCCGGCTGGCCCTGCCGACATGCCCCCGGATCACGACCGAATCGTTTCTGGCTGGCAGCGAACCGCTCGAAGTCTGCGACTTGCACCGCTGGTAACGCGGCTGGGACACGAGGGGCGTGTATCAGCTGATTCGGTATCCGGCTGCGATCTTCCGGCTAAAGCCGGAAGCCACGAGTATCGAATATCCGCGGTGCCGAACAACATTCGTGGCTTCCGCCTTCAGGCGGAAGTCCGAAGCGCGTCGCGCCAGTAGTCACTTCTACAGGCCACCAGGCTAGAGCCGTAGTCGCTATAATTCCAAGAGTGAATCACGAGGTGTTTGCGGCGCTCGGCGAGGCCCTCAAAGCCGGCGAAGAGGTGGCGCTGGTGACGATAGTGTCGGCCAACGGCTCGACCCCGCAGCGCGTTGGGGCCAAAATGCTGGTCTATGCCGATGGACGCGTCATCGGCACCATCGGCGGCGGCTGCTACGAGAACGAAGCGCTGTGGAAGGCTCGCGAAGCACTGAAGACACGCAGGGCTTGTACGGTTCGCTACGAGTTGACCGACGATTTCGCCGAGGAATCGGGACTGATCTGCGGTGGTCAGATGGAAGTGTTCATCGAACCGATCGAGCCTTCGCCAGCCGTTTACATTTTCGGCGCGGGTCACGTCGGCCAATTCGTTGGACGTGTCGCACACGACGCCGGGTTCCAAGTGCATGTGATCGACGATCGCGAGAAGTTCGCCAATCGCGAACGCTTTCCGGAGGCTGCCGAGATCGTCGTGGACGACATTCCTGACTGGCTCGCCCGCACGCCCCTTCCCTCGACAGCCTACGCCGTCGTCGTCACGCGTGGGCATCGTCACGATTTGGATGCGCTGCGGGCGTTGACGCGCCACAACCTTCGCTACCTCGGTCTCATCGGCAGCCGCGCGAAGGTCAAGCGGATCTACGACGTCCTGGCGGAGGACGGCAGCATCACCGTCGAACAACTCGAGCGCGTCCACGCACCCATCGGCCTCGACATCGGCGCAGTAACCCCGCAGGAGATTGCGGTCTCCATCGTCGCTGAATTGATCGCGATCCGCCGGGGGAAAGAACGCGAGATTGCGCCGGCGTCGCTGAAGTGGATGCCGAAGGTAAAGGTGGTGCAAAGCTCGTAAGGTGCCTGACGTGCCTATGGTGCCTAGGTGCCTAGAGTGCTGGTGCCTAATGTGCGTAGGGTGCGTTGGGTGCGTGGGTGCGTAGGGGGGCGTCACAGCACTAGAGTGCAGTAATTGCGACGTCTCCCCTGTGGCCAGTAGCAGGAATTTCGATCTCTCCGAGTGGGACTAGTAGAAGCGGCCCAACATCTCCAGCGATCAGTGGTGGCAGGTCCATTGCACGATGGTCGCTATGGGATTCGCGACCTTTCAGGAAATTGGGGCGTGGCAGCCAGCTCCTTGACGCCGCACGCTCGGGTCCTCGTAACATCGCCGAAGGATTTGCCCGCTGGCACCATCGCGACTTCGCCCGATTCACGCGAATCGCCAAGGCATCTGAGGTCGAATTGCTGAACCACTTCATTGAAGCCGCTGACAGCGGGCATATCAGCAAGGAAGAGCGCACGACTCTCGAACACGCCGCGCGAAAAGCGATTAAGGCAGCCAATGGACTGATTCGGTATTTGGAAAACAATCCCGATCCAACCCAAGGCGTCCAAGCGACAGAATACGCAAGCACCTTGAGCACCTTAGGCACCCTACGCACCCTAAGCACCAGCACCTTAGGCACCCAGGCACTTCAGGCACCCTAGGCACCTTCCGCCGTGTCTCTCCTCATCCGCAACGCCACCATCCTGACGATGAACGATGTGCTCGAGATCATCTCGGGCGACGTCCTTGTCGACGCCGGTCGCATTGTCGAAATCGGGAATCTCTCCGCGAGGCAGGCATCACGGACGATCAACGCCGGCGGCGGCTACCTCCTGCCGGGATTCATCCAGACCCACGTCCACCTGTGCCAGACGCTATTTCGCGGCTACGCCGACGATCTGGCCCTCATGGATTGGTTGAAGACGCGCATCTGGCCCATGGAGGCCGCGCACACGCCCGCGTCGCTGGCGGCGGCGACCCGACTGGCGGCCGCAGAACTGCTCCTCGGGGGCACGACCACGGTATTGACGATGGAGACGGTGCACGACACGGATGCGGTTTTCGCCGCGCTCGAGCCAATGGGGCTGCGGGCGGTGGTTGGCAAGTGCATGATGGACGCCGACGCCAGCGTGCCGGCGCGACTTCTCGAACAGACGACGGCATCGATTGACGAAAGCCTGGCCATTGCGTCGCGGTGGCATGGACGCGCAAACGGTCGCCTTCGGGCGGCGTTCGCCCCTCGGTTCGCCGTGTCGTGCTCCCGCGAGTTGCTGGAGGCTGTAGGCTCGTTGGCCAGCGACCGGCGGCTACTGGTCCACACACATGCTTCGGAGAACAAGGACGAGATCGCGCTCGTTCGATCGCGAACGGGTCGTGCCAACGTCGCATACCTGGACGACGTCGGCCTCGCCTCACCGAGGTTATGCCTGGCACACTGTGTGTGGGCTGACGAATCAGAACAGGACCTGATTGCCAGCCGCGAGGTGAAGGTCTTGCACTGCCCCGGATCGAACCTCAAGCTCGCATCGGGAATTGCGCCCATCGCCGACATGCGGAAGCGAGGCATTTCCGTTTCGCTCGGGGCTGATGGTGCCGCGTGCAACAACCACCTGGACATGTTCGGCGAGATGCGGCTGGCCGGAGGGCTGCAGGCCATTGCCGTCGGCCCGGGCACGCTGGGCGCGACAGATCTTCTGCAGATGGCCACACGCGAAGGCGCCCGCGCGCTTGGACTCGAGAACGAAATCGGGTCGATTGAGATCGGCAAGCGCGCCGATCTGATTCTGATCGATCGCGATCGCCCTCACCTGGCGACCAGCCCCGAGCCCGTCTCCGCGGTCGTTTACGCCGCACGTCCGTCCGACGTCCGCAGCACGATTGTGGACGGGGAGCTGTTGGTGGACGAGTTCCGACTCGTCCACGAGGACGTGCCCGCGATTGTCGCCACCGCGTGTGCGGAGGCGGCGGCCCTGGCGAAACGGGCCTTTTGAACTTTCGTTGTGGAACCCTGCCAAGCTACTTCGAATTACTTGGCATAGGCCTCGTGGTACGGGCGCACCTTCACACACCGAGACGTCGTTGAACCTCCGTGGAGAACCTCCTTCAAGAACCTCCGTGGAGAACCTCCGTTCCAACCCCTGCTATAATTAGCAGTCGATAGTGTCGACTGCTAAATGACCTCGCCGGCGCTTTCAGACCGGACACGGCGCATTCTTGCCGCCCTCATCCGCGAGTACGTTGAGACGGGTGAACCAGTCGCGTCCGCTGCCCTGACGCGGAGGACGGGCCTGGCCGTTTCGTCAGCCACTGTCCGCAACGTGCTCGCCCAACTCGAAGAGCGGGGCTTCGTGTGGCAACCCCACACCTCAGCTGGACGTGTGCCGACGGACCTCGGCTATCGGTTTTACGTCGACCTCCTGCTCGAAGCCAAGCGCGCGACCAAGGACGCCGCTGGCGTCGAGGCACGGCTTCGGCTGCAAGCGGGCGATGCTCCACTGATCGACGACCTGCTCTCGAGCGCGTCGCATGTGCTCTCCGAGGTCTCGCGTCACGTTGGGTTTGCCATCGCGCCCGCGAACGCTGATGCGGTGTTCCATCGCATCGAGTTCGTGCCGTTGAACCGGAACCGGATCCTGGTCGTGATGGTCGCCCGTGGGAATCAGGTCTCGCAGAAGACCATCGACATGGGCGAAGAAGTCGAGCCGAGCGAGCTGGTGCGGGCGGCGAATTACCTGAACGAGCAATTCTGCGGTCAAACCCTGGATCAAGTGCGCGCGGGGGTGCTCGCGCGCCTGGGCGAAGAGCGATCGCTGTACGATCAATTGCTGGGGTTGGCACTACGGCTGGCCAGCAGCTCGCTCGAAAATCTGGAGCGGACGACGATCAGCATCGATGGCACGTCGTCACTGCTCGAGGAGGTCGTTCGGGCAAGCGGCCTATCGCTGTCAACGCTGCGGTCGCTGCTCGTCATCGTCGAGGAAAAGCAGCGACTGGTCCGAATGCTGAACGAGTACATCGACGGCCCCGGCCTCACGGTCGTGATAGGTGCCGAGCACAGCGATCCCGAGATGCGCCCGTTCAGCTTGATTGCCTCGACTTACTTCGATGGACGCAGCACCGGAATGGTTGGGGTGATCGGCCCGACGCGCATGCGGTACTCGCGGGCCATCGATGTCGTCGAAAACGCCGCCAAGGCAATGGGAAAAGTACTGCGCGACAATTAGAGGCGTGTCAGCTGATTCGCGGCTCCGAATCTTCCGGCTAAAGCCGGAAGCCACGAGTGCCGAACGCTATCCGCCGAACAATATCCGTGGCTTCCGCATTCAGGCGGAAGTCCGAAGCGCGACGGCCAGTAAGCAGTGGTGTGACATGTGTGCCAAGACAAGATCGATCGACGAGATGAACGAAGAACACGAAAACGGTTCCGACCAGGAAGATGCGCCGACCCAGGGGGATGTTGGCGGTGATGTCGTCGAAGGGCGCGAAAGCGATGCCGGTCAACTCGACGCCCTCGCTCTCGAACGCGACGAGATGCGCGATCGTCTCTTACGCAAGACGGCCGAGTTCGACAATTACCGCAAGCGGGTCGACAAGGAACGACGGGAGCTGAGCCAGTGGGCGGCCGCCGACGTGCTCAGCGATCTCGTCACGATTCTCGACGATTTCGATCGAGCCCTCGCCGTGGACGCGCCGGCGGAGGCAGAGCCGTATCGCGCCGGTGTCGAGTTGATTCACCGGCAGCTCGGTGAGTTGCTCCGCAAGCGCGGTGTCACGCCACTCGAAACGTTGGGCGCTGATTTCGACCCCAACCTCCACCAGGCCGTCGCCTACGAGGAGACTGCTGGCGCTCGTGAGGGAGAAGTCGTTGGCGAGCTGCGCAAGGGCTATCGCCTGGGTGAACGATTGCTGCGGCCTGCTCTCGTCCGCGTCGCCAAGGCATCGTGAGCAAGCGGGACTACTACGCCGTACTTGGGCTCGCGCGTGACGCGAGCGACCAGGACATCAAGAGCGCCTACCGCAAGCTGGCGCTGAAGTACCACCCCGATCGCAATCCCGGGGACAAGGCCGCGGAGGACAGGTTCAAGGAAGCCGCCGAAGCCTACTCAGTCCTGGCCGACGCTGACAAACGTTCCCGCTACGACCGCTTCGGCCATGCGGCCGTTGCCGGCAGCGGAGGCTCCGCCGGATTCGATCCGACGATCTTCGCCGAATTCGACGACATCTTCGGCAACATCGGCGACATCTTCGGTCTCGGCGGAATGTTTGGCGGGGGTCGCCGGCGAGGAGGCCCACAACGCGGCCCCGACCTGCGCTACGACCTCGAGATCAGCTTCGAGCAATCTGCCGCCGGCGCCGAAACGACGATCCAAATTCCTCGTCACGAAACCTGTGAAACGTGCCGTGGGTCGGGTGCTGCCGCAGGATCCTCGCCGACCACGTGCCCGCAATGTCGCGGCAGCGGTCAACTACGGTATCAGCAGGGCTTCTTCACTGTCGCACGGACCTGCGGCCAGTGCCGCGGCAGTGGGCGCGTGATTAGCAATCCCTGTCAGACGTGTCGCGGCGCCGGCGCTGTCGAACGGCTGCGCAAGCTGACGGTCAAGGTACCGGCCGGTATCGCCACCGGTCAACGGTTGCGGCTGAACGGCGAAGGCGAAGCCGGCGCCCAGGGTGGGCCACCTGGAGACCTCTACGTGGTCATCATGGTGCAGGAGCATTCGTTCTTCCACCGCGACGGCAATGACCTCGCCTGCGAGATTCCCGTGAACTTCACGACCCTTGCGTTGGGCGGTGAGATCAAGGTGCCCAGCGTCGACGGCGAGCCCCAGCCGCTCAAAATTCCCGATGGCACCGCCACGGGATCTGTCTTCCGGCTGCGTGGAAAAGGGATGCCCGACGTGGCCGGGCGCGGTCGCGGCGATCTGCTCGTGACCGTGCAGGCGGTCACGCCGAGAAAACTGACACGCGATCAGCGGAAGCTGCTCGAACAGTTCGCGGCGACGTTGCCTGCACAGGAGTTCGAGCCGACACCGCGCGAGGCTGAGGATCGCGGACTCTTCGACAAGGTCAAAGACATCTTTGGGTGAGAGGGTCTGGCCGGCGCTGCATATCAAAAGCGCCAGCGTCGACCTCGACCTTCCCGAACTCTTGTCGGCCACGCTGGACGAGTTTTCACCGGTAGCAATCCACGAGCTCGCCGACCTGCCCTTGCCACCGGGCGGCCTGTGGGATCCGACGTTTCCACGGCCGCCCGAGCCGCCACCCGCTCCACTCGACTGGCGCGTGTTCTTTGCGAACGTCAGCGATCGCGATAATGCCGCGGCCGCGCTCCGACGTGTTCATCCCAGCCTGGCGATCTCCGATGACGACGTACCTGATGAGGATTGGGCGGCGCGTTCACAACGTGCGCTTACTGCGATCAGCGCCGGCACGTTCGTCGTTGCGCCGCCGTGGGATGTGCCGGCGGACATTCCCGAGGGCTCGACGCTGATCATCATTGAGCCGTCGCGCGGATTCGGGACCGGGCATCATGCGAGCACGAGGCTGTGCCTTCGTGCGCTCTCCGGCATCAGCATGCGCGACCGGCGGGTACTGGACCTCGGTACAGGTTCGGGAGTGCTGGCGCTGGCCGCTTCCCTTCGCGGTGCCCAGCAAGTCGTGGCAATCGACGTCGACCCCGATGCAATCGACGCCGCCCGCGGCAGCCTGGCGCTCAATGCAGCCGCATCGTCGATCGAGTGGCGAGTTGGAGATTATCGTGACCGCGATCGGGCCCGGCTGGATGGACCCTGGCACGTCGTAGTGGCAAATCTCACGGGCGGAATGCTGATTTCGTCCGCCCGGCGCCTTCGCGAACTACTCGCTCCGCAGGGTCAGCTGATCGTCAGTGGCTTCGACGAGCACGAGCGCACTGACGTCGAAACGGCGCTCGACCTTCGAACCGTCGCAATGTTCAGCGAAGATGGCTGGGTAGGACTCGTGCTATCCACCTAGCAGCGCGTATCAGCTGGATCGCTGTCGCCGTTCAATCTTCCGGCTAAAGCCGGAAGCCACGGATCTCAACAAATTCTTCCGGCTAAAGCCGGAAGCCACGGATCTCAACAATTCTTCCGGCTAAAGCCGGAAGCCACGATCTCAAACAAATTCTTGTGGCTAAAGCCGGAAGCCACAGATCTCAAACAAGTTCTGGTGGCTTCCGCCTTCAGGCGGAAGTTGTTCAAGACACTAACCCACAGGCTTCTGCTGGTTCTTCGCACGGCGCTGATTCCACCCTTCGATCAGCCGCCGCATCTCCTTGAGCGGCTCCGCACTATCGTCGACCTGAAGCCGGAGCACGACGTCGTTGTTGAGCCATACGCCCATCCCCTTGCCGACGATGAGGACGGCGGCAGATTGCATGCCGCGTGTGTCACCGCCGGCTGCCTGTCCGGCATCAAGGGCTGCCATCAATCGCATCGAGAGGTGACCGGATGTTTCCTCGAAGGCCTTCACCATGTTGGCGACGACCGGCTCGCCGGCGAGGATGTTGCCCTGCGCGGTGGTGTACTTGCCCTGGCGATGGCCGGCCCAAGTCGAGGCTTTCGGGCCCGTGAACACCGCGCTGTTGCCTTTTGCGTCGATCACAGCGAACTGACGCCCCTGCTTGGTCCAATTCTCCGGGCGCGGATCTGGATCGCTCTCCCAGATGGCCTTGATAATCGCCTCCGGCGCCATGCCGGCCCGAAGCAGCGCCAGTCCTTTGGGGCCGTAACTCACGTCGACTATCGCCTGAGTCGCAACGACACCGACACCGGCCTCACCCCAGAGCACGCCATTCCCGACCGAGAAGACCCGCGACTGGACGGCGCCGCCAATTTCCCCCGTCGCCGGATCAAAGCCGAGAATCGAGAACGTCGCGACCGGTTCCGGCTGCGCCACCTGTGCGAAGCCAGTCACGCCGCCAAGGACAATCGCCGCACACAACAGAATCCATGAGCCGATCCGCTTCATGTTTCACCCACAGTTGAACTGTTGCACGTCGCACTTTGAACTTTGAACATTGAACTTTGAACTTGTAACTTGCAACTTGCAACTTGCTAACGTGTAGCTCCCGTCAGAGGTCGTCCCACGTCGTGCGAAGCGCCGTGACGGCAACGAGCGGCGCCGCGTCGGCGCGAAGCGTCAGCAGACCGAGGGTCGCAAAGTGAACACCGGCTGCCCCGGCCAGCTCGACTTCTCTCGAGCTCCACCCACCTTCGGGACCGATGAAGAGGATCGCTTCCTGCGACCGTGGAAGATCTCGAAGACGGCGACTTGCGGCCTCGCTGGCCGCAGGCTCCACGAGCATGATTCGAGGCGCCGCAGGCGACTCGGCAAGAGCCTCCTGAACACTGATGGGAGCGTCAACGCTGGGAATGACGGATCGGCCACACTGCTTGGCCGACGCCACCGCGATTCGTCGCCACCGCTCGACACGCTGCCCGCGCTCGATCAGACGAGGTGCAATTTCGGTGCGCTCGCTCAAGAGCGTCACGACGCGGCGCACACCCAGCATCACCGCATCGCGCACGACATCGTCCATCTTGTCGCCCTTCAAGACGGCGACAGCAAGGGTCACGACCACCTGCGGCTCAGCAATCGGCGTGAGCGATGCATCGAGCTGAACCCGCGCGTGCGCCTTGCCGATCTCGCCCACGCGCGCGCTCCATTCGCGTCCGCGACCGTCGAAGACACGGACGGCGTCACCCGGCTTGAGGCGCAGCACGTGAATCAAATGAGCGGCTTCGTCATCAGGCAGCGCCACCACCGAGCCGGTCGTCTCGGCTTGCGGAACGAAGAAGCGCGGCAGCACGGAGTGAGTATACGGAGAGGCTCTATACTTTGCAGAGATGTTTCTACGTGGACAGACCATTGGCAAGTATCGAATCCTCACCCCGCTGGGGAGTGGCGGGTTTGGCGCGGTCTATCTTGCGGAGGACACCTGGATCGACAAGAAGGTCGCGCTCAAGATTCCTCATCGTCAGAATCTTGACTTCGGGGAGCTGTTGCGCGAGCCACGACTGCTGGCCAGCCTGAACCATCCCAATATCGTCACGGTCCTGACGGCCGAGAAGCAGGACAACACGTTCTTCATCGTGATGGAGTACGTGGCCGGCGAGACCCTCGAGCAGATTGTCGAGCGTGAGGGCGCCCTCGACCTGGCGCGTGCACTCGACTACACCTGTCAGATCGCCAATGCGATGGACCACGCCCACCGGCAGGGGGTCATCCACCGCGACCTGCGCCCTGGCAACGTGCTCGTCACCGAGAACGGGATGGTGAAGGTGGCCGACTTCGGCACCTCGCGGTTCCTGGAAATCGCCGCGCACGGAACCACGGTGATTGGCAGTCCGCCGTACATGGCGCCCGAGCAGTTTCAGGGCAAGGCCGTCTTTTCGTCGGACATCTACTCGCTCGGCGTCACGATGTATCAGATGTTGACCGGGTCGTTGCCGTATGCGACGCCTTCGGCGGCCGACCTCGAGAAGCTGATCAAGGGTGAGCTGACCCGCCCCCCGCGCGACGCGCAACCGCAAGATTCCGCAGGGGATCAGCGACATCGTGATGAAGGCGATGGCCCCGGAGATTCCGGCTCGGTATCAGCGGGCTGCCGACGTGCTCGATGCCGTGCTTGCCGCTCGTGACAATCGGCCGATCGCCAGCCGTACGACACCGACGGCACAGGCGGAAGGCCCGCCGGGACGTCGCCCGTGGCGCCCAGCCCCGCTCGATGGCGCCGGACCGGAGCACGTCGATGACATCCAGGCACGGCTCAAGGCCCGCGAAACACCCCAGGCCAGGTTCTGCTGGCACTGTCACAAGGCCTTGCATGCGCGGACCGATCAGTGCCCGTTCTGCGGCGAGGCACAGTGACCATGATGCGGCTTCATTTGCCGGGGTGAAAAGATTCATCAGTGCGGATTCGCGGGCCGTCCGGCTCGACGCCCCGATGCAGGATAATTAGGGTTGACCGTCAGCAATGATCAGTTCCCGGGAGTAGGACATGGCTTTCAGCGAGACCGGCAAAGTCTGGATGAATGGCAAGCTCGTGGAATGGAAAGACGCCACGATTCATGTGGCCACGCACGTCGTCCACTACGGATCGGGCGTGTTCGAGGGCATTCGCTCCTACGATTCGAAGAAGGGCCCTAACGTCTTCCGGCTCCCCGAGCACATGCGACGGCTGTGGGACTCGTGCCGCGTTTACCGAATGGACCCTCCCTATTCGCCGGATCAGTTCAGCGAGGCCATCCTTGAAACCATCCGGGCCAACAACTTCAAGTCGTGCTACATCCGTCCGCTGATCTATCGCGGCTACGCGCAGCTGGGCGTCAACCCGATGCCGTGCCCGGTCGAGATGGCGGTGATCGTGTGGGAGTGGGACTCGTTTCTCGGGGATGATGCGCAGGCGAAAGGGGTTGACGTGGGCGTCAGCTCATGGACACGGATTGCGCCGAACACGTTCCCGGCGCTGGCGAAAGCGACCGCCAACTACGCCAACTCTGGTCTGATCAAGATGCAGGCGACCGTTGACGGCTACGCCGAAGGCATCGCGCTCGACGAATCAGGACTCATCAGCGAAGGCAGCGGCCAGAATCTGTTCCTGGTGCGCGACAACATCATCTACACGCCGTCGCTGACCTCGTCGATTCTGCAGGGGATCACCCGTGACACCGTCCTCACGCTGACGCGCGACCTGGGACTCGAGGTTCGCGAGCAGCCACTGCCACGGGAGTTCCTGTACCTGGTCGATGAGGCGTTCTTCTGCGGCACCGCGGTGGAGATCACACCGATTCGCACGATCGACAAGATCACGGTTGGGAACGGTCGACGTGGACCCGTCACCGCGGCCTTGCAGGAGCGCTTCTTCGGCATCATCAAGGGCGATTTGCCGGACGAGCATAGCTGGCTGACTCCAGTGGGCGCGGCGGTCGCGGCCAAGTAGCATGTTCTCGTTCGTGGTCCGTCGTGGACTGCTACACCGCTGCGCTCACCCTGCTCTCTCGACGCGAGCTGTCGACTCGGCAGCTTCGTGATCGACTGACGCGAAAGAAGTACTCGCCGGACGAGATCGCCCCGGTCATTACTCGGCTCACGCTGGACGGAACGCTCGACGACACGCGAGTGGCGCGCGCCTCCGCTCGTCTTGGGGCCGTCGTCAAGCGCCGCGGTCGTCGGCGCGTGCTCCAGGAGATCGTTCAACTGGGCATCGGCGCCGCAACGGCGAAGCAGGCGGTAGACGATGTGTTTGCGGAGATTGATGAGCGCGCGCTCCTCGATCGGGCGATCGATCGGCGTCTGAAGGGCATCGCGGCCAGGGCGCTCGATCCTCGGGCGAGCGCACGCCTGGTCCGCAGTCTCGTCGGGCAGGGGTTCGACGCAGGCCAGGTCTACGCGCGTCTCCGCAGCAGGGGCGTCGAGAGCGATGAGTAGAATAGGGGCGTGCACCCGAATGAAATCCGCAAGTCTTTCCTGAAGTACTTCGAGCGCCACGGCCATCGCATCGTTCCCAGCTCACCGTTGGTCCCGTCCGACGACCCGACGCTGCTGTTCACCAACGCCGGCATGAATCAGTTCAAGGACGCGTTTCTCGGGCGTGAGAAGCGAGACTATCTGCGCGCGGCCTCGGCGCAGAAGTGCATGCGGGTCAGTGGCAAGCACAACGACCTCGACACGGTTGGCCCGTCGTATCGGCATCACACGTTCTTCGAGATGCTGGGCAACTTCTCGTTCGGCGACTACTTCAAGAAGGACGCAATTGCGCTGGCATGGCAACTGCTGGTCGACGAATGGAAGCTCGACCCCGAGCGACTGATCGCGACCGTCTTTGTCGGTGAACAAGGGATCCCACGAGACGACGAGGCCTACCAGGTCTGGCGCCTGTTTCTGCCGCCCGAGCAGATCCACGAACTTGGGATGGCCGACAACTTCTGGGCCATGGGGGATACGGGCCCCTGCGGTCGTTGCTCGGAGATCTATTACGACCGCGGCGACGCGGTGCCCGGCACCGGCAACTTCATGACCGACAACGCCAGCGGCTCGGAGCGGTTCGTCGAGATCTGGAACAACGTCTTCATGGAGTTCGAGCGTCAGGCCGATGGCACGCTGCGCGACCTGCCCGCGCCGTCGATCGATACCGGCATGGGGCTCGAGCGCATTTCGGCCGTCATGCAGAACACGCTCTCCAACTACGACACCGAGCTATTTCAGCCGATTCTGCGCGCGCTCTCGGCACGGGCGGAGCAGCCTTACCGTGGCGGAATGGATAGACACGATATCTCGATGCGGGTGGTCGCCGACCACATTCGCGCAACCACCTTCCTCATCGCCGACGGGGTGATGCCCTCGAACGAGTGGCGCGGGTACGTTCTACGCAAGATCATGCGGCGCGCGATGCGACATGGGCGAAAGCTCGGGCTCAAGGAGCCCTTCTTGTTCGAGCTGGTGGACGTCGTGATCGGCGACATGGGCAACGCGTATCCGGAGTTGAAAACGAGCCGCGCCGCCATCGTTCAGGTCGTTCGAGCCGAGGAAGAGCGCTTTGGCATCGTGCTCACCGAGGGGCTCCCAAGACTTGAAGAGGTGCTCGAGCAGGCCGCCCGCGGCGACCAGGTGGTTGCAGGTGATCAGGCGTTCAAGCTGTACGACACCTACGGCCTGCCGCGTGACTTCATCGAAGACCTGACAAGCGCGCAAGGCCTCCGGTTCGATGTCGAAGGCTTCGACCAGGCCATGCAGCGACAGCGTGAGCTGGCGAGGGGCAAGAGTGCCTTCACGGGAGCCCAAAGCGTGACCTGGCAGACACGACCTGATGCCAGTGATGACTTGCAGCAGCCAGATGATTTTCGCGGGTATGAGACGACGTCGATCAGCACGCGGATGATCGAACTGCTGAAGGCCTCCGGTGACCGCCGTCAGCCGGTCGATGAGCTCCAGGAAGGAGAACACGGATTCGTCGCGCTCGCGGCGACGCCGTTCTACCTGGAATCGGGTGGTCAGGTCTCCGACGTCGGCACCTTGCAGTCCACCACGGCCGAAGCCCGAATCACCGGCGTGATCAAGGCAGGAGGTCTGCGCCGCTTCCACCGTGTCGAGGTGACGCGCGGCATCTTGAGGTTTCGCGATCTGGTGACCGTCACTGTCGATGTCGGGCTCAGAGATGCCACGCGACGCAATCATACGGCCACGCACCTGCTGCATGCCGCGCTCCGGGCGGTCCTGGGAAGCCATGTCAGGCAGAAGGGGTCGCTGGTCGCGCCTGATCGCCTGCGATTCGACTTCGCGCACTTCAACCCGATGACGCCCGTCGAACGAGCGCACGTCGAACGGCTCGTCACCGAGCTCATCGTCTCGAATACGCCGGTCGTGACTGACGAACGAAATACGCAAGAGGCGATTGAGGCCGGCGCCATGGCGCTTTTCGGCGAGAAGTACGGCGACCGCGTTCGCGTCGTCACGATTCCCGGCTTCAGCGTCGAGTTGTGCGGCGGCACCCATGTGCGTTCGACCGGCGAGATCGGCCCCTTCTTCATCACCGAGGAGTCGGGGGTCTCGGCCGGAGTTCGCCGGGTCGAGGCCGTCACCGGCTTCGGCGCCTACGACTATGCGCGGACACGGCTGATGCAGTTTGATGGCGTCTTGAGCCTGGTCGGGGCAAGACCAGACAGCCTCGTCGACACGATCTCCACTCACCTGACCGCGGAGTCACGCCTCCGCAAGGAGGTTCAGCAGCTCAAGACCCGCTTAGCGGTCGGGGGCGGCACTGGCGGCGGGGATACAGACGATCGCGTCGACATCCAAGGCGTGACATTCATCGCCCGGCGAGTGGACGACACCGACAAAGAGTCGCTGCGCGCGCTGGCCGACGCACTCAAGTCAAAGTTGAAGACGGGCATTGTCTTTCTCGCCGCACCGTCCGGCGAAGGCCGTGTGGCCATCATCGCCTCGGTCACACCTGACCTCACCAAGCGCACACCAGCCGGGCAACTGGTGAAACAGCTCGCACCCATCGTGGGCGGTGCCGGCGGCGGACGCCCCGACTTCGCAGAGGCCGGCGGGAAGGATCCGTCCAAGATCAGTGAGCTGCTCACGGCCAGCCGGCGCCTGGTCGAGGAGCTGTTGGCCGCGTCCTGATCGGCCGATACCCCTCGCAGAGTTCCGCGCGTCCTCTACGCGCAATTCCTGCAACAATGCGCACGTTATCGCTTCTGGTGTTCGTCTGCCTCGCGACGGCCCAACCGGCAAGTGCGCAGATCTACACGTGGCGTGACGACTCCGGACGCCTGGTCTCGTCGAACAGGCCACCAGCCGACATCGACGAGGCGGCAGCGTCGAGGGCGGAGCCGCGCGCCCACTACGATGATCTGATAGAGCACCATGCCGCTAGACATGGCCTCTCGGCCGATCTGGTCCGGGCCGTGATTCAGGTCGAATCAGGATTCAACGCGCACGCGGTTTCATCCAAGGGCGCAATGGGTTTGATGCAGTTGATGCCCGCGACCGCACGCGCGCTTGGTCTGAGCGATCCTTTCCAGCCGGACGACAACATCCGTGGTGGAGTGGCGTATCTCGCGCAGCTCTTGGCGCGGTACCACTATGATCTCCAGCTCGGGCTCGCGGCCTACAACGCGGGACCAGGTAGCGTCGAACGGTATGGCGGCGTGCCTCCCTACCGTGAGACACGGGACTATGTGGAGAAGATCATGGGCGCCATCGCCGCGACCAAGGCGCCGACACCGTCCGGGTCGGTTATCTACAGGTCGGTGGAGACGGTCAACGGGACGACTCGAAGGCGCTATTCGAACATCCCGCCGCGTAATGGCGACTACGAGATCGTGGATCGGTAGCTACACGTACGAGCCACAGAGCCTCAGAGGCACAGAGATCTTTATGGTGTTTTCTCTGAGTCTCCGTGTCTCTGAGGCCTTTTTTGCTTCGATACCAGTTGCGCGCGGAGTGATAAGATTAAGGATTCAGTGCGCTCCAGGACGGGAGCCCTAGAGGATTATCTGTGGCAAAGCGAAACAAGTCGGCGCTGAAGGCGAACCGGCAGAACATCAAGCGACGCGAGGCCAATCGGCGCCTCCGTTCGAAGCTTCGGACGGGGCTCAAGGGCCTCCGCAAGACCGTGGATGGCACCGACAAGGCAGCAGCCCAGGCTGCCGCCGGCGACGCCCAATCACTGGTCGACCGGATGGCCGCCAAGGGCATGATTCACCGCAACACCGCCGCCCGCTACAAGTCCCGCCTGGCGGCTCGCGTCGCCAAGTAGAATCCGCCTCCGGTTTGACTTGCCCGCCAACCTGATGCACGATCCCTCCGTCTAAGTCTACATAGGTAGTCTTCGACGGAGGATCGATGCGGTTGACCTACCCCACCACGCTCGTCCTGCAGGCCCTGCTGCACGGACATCATCACGGGTTCGACATCATGGACGCCACCGGGCTGCCCAGCGGCACGGTCTATCCCATCCTGCGGCGTCTCGATGTCGAGGGGCACGTCCGCTCGCGGTGGGAGAAGGAAGGCGTGGCGCGCCGTGAGCAGCGCCCACCTCGTCGATATTACGAGCTCACCGCGCTCGGACGACAGACCGCTGTCGATTCCGCGTCGCGCTATCGTCCGCTGCAGGCCGTCGCGCCTTTGAACGCGGCGAAATCGGGGAGGTAACCATGAGCGGCGACCGTAATACCGCGCTGGCTCGTCTCATCATCCGCTGGGCCGCCGTGCTGGTCCCCGCCGGTCTGCGAGACGACTGGAAACGCGAGTGGGATGCCGAACTCGCCGCGTTACAGGACGTCGCCGTTCGCTACCGGCGCCCGGTGCGCCGGGCACTGGGAGCGTTTGCGGACGCCTTCTGGCTCCGACAGCAAAGCATCGCGGACTTCGACTGGATAGACGACGTGCGGCATGGCGTACGACAGCTCGCACAACACAGTGGCTTTGCGGCGACCACGATCGGTATTCTGGCCCTCGGATTGGCGGCAACCGTCACGATGTTCAGCGTGACCGACCAGATCCTCCTCAGGCCGCTGCCCTACCCCGACTCGCATCGGATCGTCACCGTCTGGGAGACACGGGCGTCCGACAGTCAGCCGCTGGAAGTGGCGCCCGGCAATCTTCTGGATTGGCGACAACGCGCCAAGTCGTTCGATTACCTGGCCGGTGTCGAGCCCTGGGCTCTCGACGTCCAGGGGGCGGCGCGGCCTGAGGTGTGGTTCTCTGCGAAGGTCACCGAGGGGTTTTTCGACAGCTTTGGCGTCAGACCGATACTGGGTCGTTTTTTTGCGCCCGAGGAGTACCAGAAGGGTCGGGATCAGGTGTTGGTGCTTGGTGAGGCCTTCTGGCGCCAGCGATTTGGCGGCGATCCCGCCGTGATCGGTCGGTCAATTCGAACCAACGACGGTGCGTTCTCGATCGTCGGCGTCGTGCCGGCGACGTTCGAGCCGCGACTGCTCGCCACCGCGACCGGCCATCGCAACGTGTGGCAGCCGAAGGCGATCGAGAAGTTCGAGCCAAATAGTCGCGGCAGCGGCTACTGGGCCGTCGTCGGGCGGCTCAAATCCGACGTCCCACTCGAGAGCGCTCAGGCGGAAATGAACGCGGTCTCGCAGCAGCTGGCCAAGGAATACCCACGGACCAACGAAAAGACTGGTGCCCGTGTTGTCGCTCTCCGCGATCATCTGGTCGGAAATGTCGAGCTGGCGGTCATGCTCCTGGGCGGCAGCGTTGGGCTCGTCTTGCTCATCGTGTGCGTCAACCTCGCCAATATCCTGCTCGCGCGCGGCTCGGCACGGGAGCGCGAAATCGCCGTGCGCGTCGCGCTGGGGGCTCGTCGCGGGCGTCTGGTGCAACTGCTGCTCTTGGAAAGCCT
This sequence comes from uncultured Acidobacteriota bacterium, assembly GCA_963802675.1. Classification (GTDB taxonomy): domain Bacteria; phylum Acidobacteriota; class Vicinamibacteria; order Vicinamibacterales; family UBA2999; genus JACCSI01. The sequence goes on along the minus strand of CAWDJL010000005.1, from coordinate 206,365 downwards.
CGTCGTCGCGGCCGTCGGCGGAATTGCTGGTTCGGCCCTCGCGATGTGGGCGCTCGCAGCGATCTCACGCTTCGGCCCTTCGTCCGTGCCATGGATTGACACGTTGCAGTTGAACTGGCGCGCCCTTGCCTTCGCGGCCGTCATCTCGGGCGTGGTCGCGATCCTCGCGGGCATCCTGCCAGCCTGGCGGATGGCGCGAGCCGGCCTGGTTAACGCAGGAAGGAACACGGCAACAGCGGACGTTTCACAACATCGGCTGCGCGCCGGTCTGGTCGTCGCCGAAGTTGCGCTCGCACTGGTGCTCGTGTCCGGGGCTGCCCTGCTGATTCGCAGTTTCGTCGGGCTGATCAGCGTCGACCCCGGATTTCAGCGAGATCGCGTGCTCGTCGCTCAAGTCTTCGCATGGGACTCCAACCCGACACCCGCGCAGTTGCGCACTTTCTTCGACAGCGCGATCACGCGACTCGCCGCGTTGCCGGCCGTCCAGCACGTGGGTGCGGTCTCGGCCATGCCCTTCATCGAGTCGAATATCAACATGCAGGGCGTGATCACGATCAGCGGGCGCCCACCAACAACCGAGGGTGAGGCGCCGCGGGCCTTTCTGACCGTGGCCACCCCGGGCTACTTCGACGCGATGCGAATCCCGCTCAAGAAGGGCCGGGCACTCAGCGAGCGCGACGGTCCTGACAGTCCGCGGGTGATCGTCATCAGCGAAGGCTTGGCTGACCGCTACTGGCCTTCCAGCGACGATCCTGTGGGCGACAAGATCACCTTCCGGATCTCAGGTGCCGCAATGGAGGCCGAGATTGTTGGCGTCGTCGGGTCACTCCGTCATGACACGCTCGATCAGGGCGCTCGTGAGGAACTGTTCGTGCCGCTCGCGCAACGCCCCTTCGGGTCGATGACCTTTGTCATCCAGAGTGCCGGCGATGCCTCGGCCCTGCTCGAGCCCGCACGGGCCGCGATCTGGGCCGTGAATCCGTCACAAACGATCTACCGCAGCGCGACCCTCGACGAGCTGGTGCAAAAAACTATCTCGCCTCGCCGCTTTGCCCTCGGGGCGGCGATCGGCTTCGCGGCGATTGCGTTGCTGTTGGCCATCGCCGGTGTGTACGGCGTCCTGAGCGCCATCATGACCGCACGCCTTCGTGAAATTGGCCTTCGCATGGCGCTCGGCGCCAGCCGCTGGGACATCGTCCGGTTGGTCCTGACTCGCGGGCTGGTCATGGCCGGTGGCGGCTTGCTCATCGGGTTCGTCGGCTCGCTCGGCGCCGCGCAGTTACTCCGCCGATTCCTCTTTCAGGTCACGCCAGCCGATCCGCTGGCACTGGTCGGCGCAGCCGTGTTGATGACCCTCGCCGCGTTAGCTGCCTGCTATCTGCCTGCTCGTCGCGTCGTGTCAGCCGATCCGGTTACCGTGTTGCGGACCGAGTAGCGACCGGCGTCCACCATCCGCGGAACACGGAAGACCGCGGAAGCCAATCAACAAGCATTCGCGGAATATAGGAAGACGCGGAGGTCATTTGAGACCAATCGAAGTCAGGGCTATCACGAGGGTCTCTCGCTACTTTAGGGTGAAAGTCATCTCGATCGTAACTTCGACCGGAACAGGCTTCCCCTCGCTGGTGCCCGGCTCGAACTTCCACTGCCGGGTAGCGTTGACGGCCTGCTGGTCAAGCCCATGCTCTTCGTCGAGCGACTGGCTCACGGTGATCTCGCCGACGTCTCCGCTGGCAAGCACGACCACCCTCATCCAGATCGAGCCTTCGATCCTGGCCTGCATCGCTTCGGGGGTGTAATCCGGCTTCACTTCTTTGATGACTCGCGGCAGTGTGATCCCCGCGTCTTCACCAGGCTTGTAGACTCTCTCGGTCTGTCCCTGCAGCCGTGCGCTCAGGGGAATGTACGATGCCGTCGCAATAGTCGCGATGGCGACGACGCTGGTGGCCACGGCCAGCCTGGCGGTGAGAGAGGAGCGGGGCATCGTAACCTCCTGTGCGATGAGAGCGATGCGCTGTTCGAGATGGCGGCGACCGATGAGCGCGGTGGCGCCCAGCAGCCGAGGCCGAGCGGTCGAGAATTCGAGAAGCGCCTTGGCGTAAGCCCGGCGATCGCGCGTGTGAGCGATGGTCGCTTCATCGACGAGCGTTTCACGCGCGAGACTCAAGCGCGACACCAGCGCGCGCGCGGCCGGATGGAACCACAGGACGGCGCACCACAGTTCTTCGAGCATCGCCGCTGGCCAATCACGCCGTCGTACGTGAATCAGTTCATGGCACAACACGGCGCGTTGCACCGCTGGCGCAAGGTCGCGCACGTGGCGTGGCAGCAGCACCATCGGATGCCACGTGCCGATCGTGACGGGACTGTTGACCTCATCGGAGAAGCGAATGTCGGCAGTGACGGTGAGCTCGTGCAACAACGGCGCCGAGATCGGCAAGAGGGCCTGTGCCGGTTCGGACGCGGCGCGGATGGACCGCAGCCTGATCAGGCCAAGGCCAAGCCAACCGAGCCTGATGGCCACGCCGGTCGCGACCAAGGCGATGACCACCACCACGCCGGTGTCGATGGCCGCACCGGCTCCGCCTATCCCGGCAGCTCCTGAAGCTGCCACACTCCACAGCACGCCGCCTGCAAACACCTCGCGCGACGAGTCCAGATTCACCCACAGCTGATAGACGGGCCACAACAGACTCGAAGCGTATAGGAGCTGCCAGAACAGCAGGGTCGCACGGGGCACCTGGACGCGAAGAATGGCCATGATGACCGCACCGGTAGCGACCAGCATGGCCAGCTGGACGCTGTACGCGACGAGGTTCGAGAACCAGAGCGTCATTCGTCCTCCTGGTCGAGCAGCTTCTGCAGCGCGCGCCGTTCGCGGTCGGTCAGGCCCTTCTCCTTCACGAGATGCACCAGCAGGGGGCGCGCCGAGCCGTCGAACACGCGATCCACGAATTCCCGGACCATGGAGCTGACGACGGCCCGCTGAGGACGAACGGGCACGTAGATTTGTGCCTTTTCACCAGGTTCCTTCCGGAGGTGACCCTTGGCCTCCAGGATGTTCATCATCGTCTGCACGGTCGTGTAGGCGATGGCCCGGCGATCGCGCAACGTGTCGTAGATGTCGCGAACGGTCGCGCGTCCGAGCGGCCAGATGATTTTCATGATCTCGAGCTCTTGCCCGGTGAGGGTGTCGGATTTCGATCGCATCGTTACTAATTCTTTAGTACTAATGAATTCGTTGTCAAGCGTGAATTGCGGCCGGACCTGGCTCGATTTCACGGTCGACCCCAACCGGCGTCGGAGAGCGCTCGTCTAAGAAATAGTCCTTAAGCGCGAGGAGGCCGCATGCGTCCCACGGCAGTCGTGACTCTGTCAGCATTGAGTGCGGTCCTGACGGCCGGGACCATCATCGTCACAGCCGATGACCCCATCGCTGCCCTCAACCGTTCCGTTCAAGACCGCTTCAAGGACGTCGACAAGTACTTCGGCCTCCGGCGAATCGTCGTCATCGGCGATACGCCACACCAATTCAGGCCCGAAAGCGTGGCTGAGTTCGCAGCGGTGAAGGCGCTCAAGGAGTCCGGCTACCGCGTCGCACTGTACCTTGCGGGCCGCCGAGTCCTGGACCGCGAACCCCACCTGACCACCGAAGAGCCGACTCAGGTCGATCGGCGGGTGATCTTTGGACCGGTAGCCGTGACCGACCCGGAGCTTCTGCCGGGCCTTCCCCAGGCGGTCGATCTCATCGACGAAAGCCGGGTGGCTTTCAACCAGCTCGTGAAGCGAGACCGTTACGATTTCGAGATTGGAGACTTGAAGTTGACAGCTCGCGCCGTGCGTGCGACCGCAGACCACTGTCTCTCGTGTCACCGCGGGCGAGCGATCGGCGATCCGCTGGGCGTGGTCCTGTATGCCTATCGTCTGCGCGAGTGATTCGGGTGACGCTCTCGAATCGTTTCCAGTGTTTCCTTGCGGTAATGTCCCTACTGCGCGAAACAATAGAAGCGCCCCGCACCGCCGCCCGGCGCGGTATTCGCGCAGCTTTGACTGGCATGCGCCGAGTTCCACGACGGCAAGGTACCCGTCGTAGCCTGATTGGGACCCATCCCGTCGGAATGCCCAACCCGGGCTGCGACGCTCGCGGAGGTCGACGTCCAGTCGGCGCACGTAAACCCGGGGGCTACGGTGCCGTCCGCGTTCGACCCCGTGAGAATATCGTGCTGCACCGGCGCCGGGGAGCCCGTCCACTGCCCGTTGATCCGCTGACCGCGCTCATCCACGAACACGTCGGCGTCACCGGTGCGCGTATGGAGCTGGGCCACGTGGTTGGCGACGTTCACGCCGTTGGCGTTGAACCACGGACCCGTACCGATCCGGTCGCGCGCGTGGGTCGGCTGATTTCCGTTCGCCGGGTCGCGCTCGACGCTCAGGTACGCGCGCCATGTGCGACCACCCTGTCCAACGGCGGCGGCCAGACTTTGGCACGCGGCGTCGGCGCCGGCGAGCCCGCCAAGATTGCCAGTGGCGCTCGTCGCGCTCGTGACGAAAAAGCCCAACGACGAACCAGATGGCCCGGTGGGCATGTCGTCGTCACTACAGCTCGCGCCTAAGAGAATCACGATCGAAAGCAAGTAGCGTTTCATCGCAGTGCCTTTCTGGATTGCATCGACGGCGATGGCGCTGCGCCGCGATTCCGACGGAGGTGTTGAAAGGAAGCGATTGTAGCTCTATCGAGGACGCGACTGGCTCGTCCACAAGACTCAGCAGTACGTGATCGAACGATGCACGCAAGCTGGACCGCGAGTCTATTTGCCGCAGAGCTCAATGACGAGGCTTTCCAACAAATACCTCGGAGCCCGTGGGTCGCCTCCCGTCTTGAGGGCAAGGTCGGTCCGAAACACGGCGTCGAGTCCCCGCTTCGCTCGCTCGTCGGGCATGCCCCGCACGACTGAGCGAATCAGCCCGAGAATCTGAACCTCCTTGAACCCGGCTTCGCACTGGGCGTCCACCTCGCGCAAGGCCGCCCGCGCGTTGCGAGCACCGAGTGCATCGCGGAGCACGAACCAGTCACCGGGCCTCAATTCCGGAGAAATGAGATCGCGAACGTGTTGCACCGTCACATTGCGATCGCCCGCCGCGAACAATGCGAGCTTTTCGACTTCAGCGCGTATGCGGCCGGCGTCGTGCGACAACGCCTCGAGCAACGCCGAGATTGCCTGCGGCTCGATCGATAAGCCGTCCTTCTCGAGACGCATCTTGACCCACTTGGCGGCGTCGGCCGTGGTGCCAAAGCTTCCGCAGTCCACGGCGATCGCGTGCTGACGCACGAGTTTGACCAGTCGCCGGTTCTCTTCGAGCGCGGCTGCGACGAAGACCATGGTCGTCAACGGCTCGGGCGATTCGACGTATTGCTCGAACTCTTCGCTCGGCGTCGTGGCACGCCTCCGTTTCTTCCCACTTTCGGTAGATGTTGGCGCCCCATCGACGTCGTCGTCTTTTCCCTTTCGAGGCGAAAGCAGGCGTTCGGCCTGGTGGACAATCAACACCCGGCGCGGTGCCATCATCGGCAGCGTGCGGGCGGCGGCCAGGAGACCCGTGATCAGCTGATCGCGCCCACCGCTCGAGGTCGCGTCGCTCGCGTGAAAGCTTTCGACGTTGAACGGCCGAAGCGCTTCGTCCACGACCATCGCGAATTCGCCCGCGAGATCGAGCCGCGCTTGAAAATCGTCGCCTTCGAGCAGATAGAGCGGCGCGGTGTCACCGGAGGCTATCTGCTGGCGGACGACGGCGGCCTTGACACTCATCAAAACGCTTCGAGGATCGCGGAAACGACGCTCTTGGCGAAGTCTGACGACAGACGATCGATCGCCGCGCGCTCCTGCTCGAGAAACGCCGCGGTATCGAGGCTCACGCTGTTGCGACTCGCCAGGTCGTACTCGTCCGAAAAACTGAGGGCTGGGTTCTCCCAGAGCGTCTTTTTCTGTGACAAGTCATCGACCTTGACGCTCACGGTAACGGTGAAGCGATATCGCGTGGCCAGTTGCTGGTCGCTGAAGCCGACCGGCGCCGCGCCAATACCCATGATTTCGCCACGGACCACGCCGTCGGCCCCGGCCTCACTGGGCTGGACCGAGTAGCTACCGCGACTTTGGAACTCGACACGAACCTTTTCGGTGAACATCTGTTCGACGGAGAGGTAGGGCGTTCGATTCACGAACAACGGAATGGCGATGGATCGGATGTGGTCGGGCAGGAACGATCCGCGACCAGCCAACGAGTACCCGCACCCGCCGGCCGCGAGTGCTGTTGCGGCAACGGGCAGCGCCCTCAGGCAGGCCCGTCTGCTGATCTCGAGCCGTTCAGCCGACCACGACACTGATGAGCCGTCCCTTCGCGATTACGACTTTTCGCACAGTCTTTCCTCGAGTGTACGGCTGAATTGCGGGGTGCGCCAGCGCCAATCGCTCCAGGTCCTGATCCGACAGGCATGGCGCCACCGTCAAGCGCGCACGCACTTTTCCGTTCACCTGGATGGGGATCACGATCTCTTCGGCCTTCGCCGCTTCCGCATCGAAGACGGGCCACCGAGCCAAGGCGAGTGTTCCCGAGTGGCCAAACTGCTCCCAGAGTTCTTCGGCCGTATGGGGCGCAAACGGCGACATCATGACGATGAGCGCCTCCAGCGCTTCGCGAACGACCGCAGTCGCCTGGCCAGACGGCGACTCCTCCTGCTGCTTGGTGAAGGCATACAGTTCGTTCACCAACTCCATCATGGCGGAGATCGCGGTGTTGAACTGCTTTCTCACGTCGACGTCCGACGTGACGCGCCGGATCGTGTCATGCGTCTTTCGCCGGACCCCACGTTCCGCATCGGTCAACGACGCGACGTCGATGGCGGTGGTCCCGCTCACGGCAGGGCGCCAGTGCTGCGCGATGTGCCAGACGCGCGCCAGCCACCGGAAGCTTCCGTCGAGGCCGCTGTCGCTCCACTCGACCTCCTTCTCCGGCGGCGCCACGAACATCACATACAGCCGCAACGCATCGGCGCCAACCTTTGCAGTCATCGAGTCCGGGTCGACCACGTTGCCTTTCGACTTCGACATGACGTCGCCGTTCTTGAGCACCATGCCTTGAGTCAGCAGATGCGTGAATGGCTCGGTGTGCTCGACCATCCCGAGGTCGCGGAAGACCCGCGCAAAGAAGCGCGAGTAAATCAGGTGCAGAATCGCATGCTCGATGCCACCGCTGTAGAAGTCAACCGGACACCAATACGCCACTTTGGCAGGGTCGAACGCCTGACGATCGTTATGAGCGTCGGCAAACCGGTAGAAGTACCAAGAAGAGTCGACGAACGTATCCATCGTGTCGGTCTCGCGTCGAGCAGCCCCGCCGCACTTGGGACACGTCACGTTGACAAACTCGGGCACCTGCGCGAGCGGCGAATCGCCGCGACCGGTGAACTGGGCGATCTTCGGCAGCTCGACCGGCAGTTGTTCATCAGGCACCGCGACAATGCCATCCACCGGGCAGTGGATCATCGGGATAGGGGTTCCCCAGTACCGCTGACGAGAGATGCCCCAATCCTTCAGCCGATACTGCACGGTCCCCTGACCAATGCCACGCTCGGTTGCGTCAGCGGTCAACCGACGCCGTGCTTCATCTGACGAGAGGCCGTCCCATGGTCCCGAATTGACCAGCACACCATCATTCGAAACCGGCTCGGTCATCGCGTCAACCTCGGGCGGCGCGCCATCCACCGGGCGGACCACGACCCGAATCGGCAGGTCGTACTTGCGCGCGAACTCGAAGTCTCGCTCATCGTGCGCGGGCACTGCCATGACGGCGCCGGTGCCGTACTCCCCCAGCACGAAGTTCGCGACCCAGATGGGCACCTGTTCTCGAGTGAACGGATTGATCGCGTATTGCCCGGTGAAGAACCCCTCTTTCTCCACCTGCCCGCTCACGCGCGCCGCTCGATCCTGTGCCCTGAATCTGGCCGCGTGCGCCCGGAACCCCGCGGGGTCACGTGAGGCGTCGGCAAACGTGTTCACAAGCACGTGCTCGGGTCCAATCAGCACGAAGGTGGCGCCATAAATCGTGTCGATCCGCGTCGTGAAGACTTCAATCGTCTGACTTGAAGCATCCGACGGCCCAGGCTCTTGTGCGGGCCCGGGCTTGAGCCCGGGCTGACCGACCAGCGGGAAATGCACAAAGGCCCCTTCCGATCGCCCAATCCAGTTCCGCTGCATCATCAGAACCTTCTCGGGCCAGCTCGACAGCTCATCCGTCGCTGCCAACAGGTCGTCAGCGAAGGCCGTGATACGGAAGAACCACTGCTCGAGGTCCTTCTGGATAACGCGCGTCCCACATCGCCAACAGACACCGTCGTCGATAACCTGCTCGTTAGCCAGGACGGTCTCGTCGGTGGGGCACCAGTTGACCGTGGAGCGCCGGCGATACGCGAGCCCCCGTTCGAACATCCGGATGAACAGCCACTGGTTCCACCGGTAGTAGTCGGGCAGACACGTCGCCAGTTCACGTTCCCACGCGTAACTGATGCCCAGTCGCTGGAGCTGCCCCTTCATGTGGGCAATATTCCCGAGCGTCGAGGTTTCGGGATGAATACCGCTTTTGATCGCCGCGTTCTCGGCTGGCAAGCCGAAGGCGTCCCACCCGAATGGGTGCAGGACGTTGAACCCCTGCAGCCGCTTCACGCGCGCGACGATGTCCCCGATGATGTAGTTGCGGACGTGGCCCACATGCGCATGGCCAGAGGGGTAAGCGAACATCTCAAGGCAATAAAACTTGGGCCTCGAGGGGTCTTCGGTGACCTCGAATGCACGGGCGTCGGCCCAGCGGCCTTGCCATTTACGGTCTAATTCCTGCGGATGATAGTCAGACACTGCGCGTCCAGGGACCCAGGGATCCGTTAAGGATATCAGCGCCGGTGCGCCCTGCGGAAATCGGCGAGCGAACGCTCGCCACGCCGGGTGTCGCCCTCGACCGTCGCTGGAGCCTCGAGCTTTTCGCATGAACAGAGGGCGAGCACACGATCGCAACACTCAGCGAGCGCCTGTGTGTCGTATCCACCCTCGCTGACGAACACCACGCGCCCTTGACACCACTGGTCGGCCGCCCGAAGAAGGCGGGTCGACAGAACGCCAAACCCGTCGGTCGTCATGCGCATTTGCCCGAGCGGATCGCGTTCGTGTGCGTCGAAGCCGGCCGACACGAGCACGAGCTCAGGCCGAAACTGCTCGAGCAGCGGGATGACCGCCGCGCTGTAGACGAGGTCGAAGTCAGCATCGGTCGCGCCGGCCTCGAGCGGAAAGTTGACGGTGTAGCCAATGCCGGCATCCTTGCCGGTTTCGCCCGCGGCGCCCGTGCCCGGGTAAAACGGGTATTGATGCGAAGACACGAAGAGCACGGTCGGATCGTCATAGAACGTCCACTGAGTGCCGTTGCCGTGATGGACGTCGTAGTCGACGATGGCCACACGCGCGAGTGAGCGCGCACGAGCCCACGCTGCGCCAACCGCGATGTTGTTGTACAGACAGAAGCCCATCCCTCGGTTCGTTTCGGCGTGGTGGCCCGGCGGCCTGACCAGCGCCACGGCTCGTTGCCCGGGCGCCTCGAGCACGTAATCAACCGCCGTCAGCACGGCACCAGCTGCAAGTCGGGCGACTTCGTCGGATTCCGGCGACAAGTACGTATCGGCGTCGAGCATCCCGGTTCGGCCTCGCGCCTTCTTGAGCGCCTCGACGTAGGCGGCGCCGTGGACCCGCAGCAGATCCTCGTCGGTCGCCTCCCGCGGGGTGGTGACAACACCGCCCTGCTGGCGCCAGCGTGACGCCACGACCTGCATGGTTTCTGCCCGCTCGACGCGCTCCGGATGGCCAGGTGGCGTCAAATGGTCCGCGAACCGATCGCTCGTGACGAGCACTACCGACATAACAACTCCATGCAGCGCTTCTCGCAGTCGAGCAACGCATCCTCGAGTCGACGATTGACCGCGCTCAACTCCGAGTCGTCTGCACTCGATGAGACTTGAATCGGCGGCGCGAACACGAGGGCTATCGTAGCGAAAGGCTTCGGGATCTGTGCCCTGTCCCAGCTCTTCATCGTCCAATGACGGTTGGCTTCGAGGTGAAACGGGATCATGGGGTTTGCGGTCGCTTTCGACAGCCATGCAGCGCCCGGCTGTGCCACGCGTGCCGGACCGCGTGGTCCGTCCAGGGTAAACGCGACGGGGCGGCCCTTGATGTCACGGACCATCTGCAGCAACGCCTTCCGCGCTCCCCGAGATGACGACCCGCGCGCGGTGCCATAGCCGAACCGGGTAATGATGCGGGCGATCCATTCGCCGTCGAAATTCTCGCTGGTAATGACCACGATGCCACGACGCTTGAAGTAGATCGCGCCCGGCAGGATGCGTCCGTGCCAGAAGGCGTGGATCGGCTGGCCGAGCGTCTGGGCCGCCTGCAGGTGTTCGAGTCCCTCGACGCGGTATTTGTAGGTTGCGCCGAGCACGTTCAGCAGGGGATAGCCGAGACCGCTGATGGCGGCAAGCTGCGCGCGCTGGAGGGCGGAGGCGCGCCAGGGGGGCTGTTCCATAGGAGTTACAAGTTACAAGTTACGAGTTCAAAGAACGTGGCGACCACGTTGCCGCTCAGACCATTGAGGCGTAGTCCACAATCGGCCGTCGTTTTGAACTTGTAACTTGTAACTTGTAACTTCTCACATTCCATCGTAGTGCGGCCCGCCGCCGCCTTCCGGGGGCACCCAAGTGATGACGCCGTAGGGGTCCATGATGTCGCAGGTCTTGCAATGGACACAGTTGGAGGCATTGATTTGGAGCCGTAGCGACCCGCCGCCATCCTCCACCATTTCGTAGACGTTGGCCGGGCAGAACCGCACGCAGGGATGCCCATACTCGTCGCCGCAGATGGTGTGGCAGACATCGGTGTGGACCAGCAGGTGAACCGGCTGATCCTCGTCATGCTGCGTTCCCGAATAGTGGACGTTGGTGACCTTGTCGAACAGGAGTTTTCGATCCGGCGGCACGGCGTTCGATCCTGAAATGATGTCGCGCTTGCGAATGCCGTAGTAATCGTTGAGGGGAACGAGTCGCGTGTGGCCAGGTTCGCCGTGCAGGTCCTCGGCCATCCGCCCGCCGGTCACCATCGCCAGTCCGGCAAACATCGAACCCGCGTACAAACCTCTGCTGAACGCCTGATGAACATTCCGGACCGGATAGAGCTCTGCTTTGATGGCACTCTCGTCGACGAGCTTCTTGTAGCGTCGTAGTGAGGCTGACGAGACGTCACCTGCGCGCACGGCGTCGAATGCCACTTCAGCCGCGAGCATGCCGCTGCGCATCGCCAGATGGATGCCCTTGAGTCGCATCGAATTCACGAAGTTCGCGGCGTCACCGGCGATGAGTCCGCCATTGAAGTAGAGCGTGGGCTGCGTGTGCCAGCCGCCCTCCGGGATGGCCTTGGCCCCGTACCGAATCATCTGCCCGCCATCGAGAATGCGTCGGATGAACGGGTGCAGCTTGAAGCGTTGAAACGCGGCGTGTGGATCGAACAACGGATCCCTGTAGCTCAGCCCGACGACGAACCCGATCGAGAGGCGTCCGCCGGGCATCGCGTAAATGAAGCTGCCGCCGAACTCTTCTTCGCGAAGCGGGTAGCCGAGCGTATGAATTACCGTGCCCGCCGCGAGGCGATCTGCGGGGACTTCCCAGATCTCCTTCAGCCCAATCGCATACTCGCCAGGATGCGCGGGATCGCTGAGTTGCAGGGTGCGAATGAGCTCCTTGGTCAGGTTGCCGCGGACGCCGTCAGCGAAGATTGTGAGCTTGGCGCGAACATCAGCCCCCGGTTCGAAATTGGGCTTCTGCTCGCCATGTCGGCCGATCCCTTTGTCGCCCGTACGCACGCCAATGACTTGCATGCCGTCGGACAGCACCGACTGGCCCGGGAAGCCGGTGAAAAAATCGACGCCGGCCGCCTCGACCTGTTCGGCCAGCCACTTGGTGAACTTGTTCAGCGAGATGACGTAGTTGCCGTGGTTGCGGAATGGCGGGGGCGTAATCGGCAGTCGAATCTGCCGTCGCGGAGAGAGGTAGTAGACGTTGTCCTGATGTACCTCGGATTCGAGTGGCGCGCCTCGCGTCTTGAAGTCGGGAATCAGCTCGCTGAGCGTTGATGGGTCGAGCAGGGCGCCGGACAGTTGGTGAGCTCCGGCTTCGCGCGCCTTCTCCAGCACCGCGATCGACAGCGGATCGCCGCCTCGCAGCTGCTGGAGTTGCGACAGCCGGAGGGCCGCGGACAGCCCCGCGGGCCCACCCCCGACAATCAGGATGTCGACTTCGAGCGTGTCACGCGTCATCGGGTGCGGGGACCGGCCCCGCTAGCCTTTCTCCAATTCGCTGACGAGAGCGGGCGCAATCTCGAAGATGTCAGCGTTGATGCCATAGTCGGCGACTTCGAAAATGGGTGCTTCCGCATCCTTGTTGATGGCGACGATGATGCGCGCGCCCTTCATGCCCACCAGATGCTGAATCGCGCCCGAGATGCCGAGGGCGATGTACAGCTTCGGCGCCACCGTCTGACCCGAGCTGCCGATCTGTCGCTCCATCGGCAGCCAGCCGTTGTCGCAGATCGGGCGCGATGCCGCGAGCTCGGCGCCAAATGCCTTGGCGAGTCGCTCGGCGATGGGCAGGTTCTCCTGGGCCTTGATCCCGCGACCGACCGCGACAATCCGCTCGGCTTGCGAGAGATCCACGGCTTGCTTGGCTTCCTGGAACGGCGGCTCGGGCGCCTGTCGGATGCTGGCCTGGTCGATCGTGATCGACGCGCGGGTCACAGGAGCCGCGGTGCTGCCGCGCCTGACGGAATCGGCGCGCAAGGCCCCGATCTGAAATGAAATCAGATGCGGTGCCGCGCCTTCAGGGACGACGTCGGCCGTCAACTTGCCCTGAAACATCGGCCGTGCAAACGCCGCGCGCCCCGAGACGGCCTTGACGCCAATGACATCCGTAATGAGTGACCGATCCAGAGTGGCCGCCAGCGCTGGCGCGAAGTCGCGGGTCTGATACGTATGTGAGAACACGACATAGGTTGGACTAGCCGCCTCGATCGCTTGACGAATCGCGCTGACGAACGCGTCCGCGGTATAGCTGCCAAGGACCTCGTGATCGAGCGCGGTCACCCCGCTCACATCAGCAGCCGCGAGCTCGTTCGCGACCCCGCCAACGTCCCGGCCGGCAACCACCACGCTCACCGCCCCCACGCCTGCGGCCTGGGCGAGCTGTTGCGCGCCGGCGATCGCTTCCCAGCTTGCACGATTCAGCTTGCCGTCCTTCTGCTCAGCGACCACGAGAATCATAGGACGCGAGCCTCTTCTCGCAAGCGCTTGACCAGTTCCTTCGCGGCTTCGGCCGCGGAGCCGCCGATCATGACCGTCTCTTTCGCCTTCTGGGGGGCGTACAGGGCAAGAATCTTCTGTCGCGACTGCACCGCCGCCGCTGGTGCAACCTTTTTGATGTCCTTCTTCTTCGCCGCCATGATGCCCTTGAGCGTTGCGTAGCGAAGCTGGTTGATGCCGCTTTGAATCGTCAGTAACGCGGGCAGCGGCATCGTCACATACTGAAACCACCCGCCCTCGAGCTCGCGTTTGACGCGCAGCGTGGCCTCCTGCCCCGAGCCTGTCGAGGGGTGCACCTGCACTTCCATGATGATCGTGGAGTGAGGTACACCGAGTCTGGTCGCCAGCACGGGCCCAAACTGGGCGTGACCCTGATCGTCCGACTGAAGGCCTGTGAGAATCAGGTCGAACTTCTCGTCCATCATGGCTGTCGACATCCCCGTGGCCGCCGCGTACGCGTCTGCCGCGCCTAGCGCCTGATCCTCCACGTGAATCGCGCGGTCGGCACCGCGGGCGAGCGCCTCGCGGATGACCTGTTGCACGCGCGCCGGCCCTGCCGAGCAGACCACGACCTCGCCCCCGTGTTTCTCGCGGAGCCGCAGGGCTTCCTCCAACGCGTAGGCATCGGGCTCGTTCATCTCATACGAGATGTCCTGCTCACGGACCCACGTCTTGTCGTCGTTCAGACGCGGCTGCCATTCACGCGTGGGGACTTGTTTGACACAAACCGCAATCTTCATAGATTCATCACAAACAAGCCTCAGAGACCCAGAGGCTCAGAGAACACATGCACAGATCTCGTACCCAAGACCTCTGTGTCTCTGAGTCTCTGAGGCCAGTGACGTCATTCGTCCTCGAACTTCTTGAACAACAGCGACCCGTTCGTGCCCCCGAACCCGAACGAATTCGACAAGGCGTACCGAATCGGCATCTCACGGCTTACCTTGGGCACGTAGTCGAGATCCAGGTCGTCGTCAGGATTCTCGAGATTCACTGTCGGCGGCACCTTCTGATGATGCACCGCCAGAATGGTGATGCCCGCTTCCAACCCGCCCGCCGCTCCCAGCAAATGTCCGGTCATCGACTTGCTCGACGACACCGCCAGCTTGGACGCGTGAGCGCCAAACGCGCGCCTGATCGCGCGAGTCTCGATGCGATCGTTGTGTGGGGTGGAGGTGCCGTGTGCGTTGATGTAATCCACGGCGTCCGGACCCACTCCAGCCGACTCGAGGGCCGCTACCATGACGCGATAGGCGCCATCACCATCCTCGGAGGGGGCGGTCATGTGATAGGCATCGGCTGACATCCCGTAGCCCACCATCTCGGCATAGATTGGCGCTTTCCGGGCACGAGCGAACTCGAGCTCTTCAAGGATCAACATGCCTGCGCCTTCTCCGAGAACGAAGCCGTCACGGTCACGATCGAACGGCCGACTCGCGCCGCCCGGATCGTCGTTGCGCGTCGACAGGGCGCGCAGCGCGCCAAACCCACCGATGCCCATGGGACAGACCGCCGCCTCGGCTCCGCCGGCAATCATCACGTCGGCAGCGCCGCGTTTGATGATCTCAAACGAATCGCCGATGGCATGCGCCGACGCCGTGCACGCGGTGCAGGTCGCGAGGTTCGGGCCCTTGGCGCCGAACCGGATCGACACCTGTCCCGCCGCCAGATTGATGATCGCGGATGGAATGAAGAATGGGGAGATCTTTCGAGACCCCCCTTCGAGATACGCGATGTGCTCGCGCTCGATGGTGGTGAACCCACCGATCCCCGAGCCAATGAAGACCCCGACTCGCGGCGAAATATCCTGCGTCACCGCGAGCTTGGCATCGTCGACCGCAAATTGCGAGGCAGCGACGGCAAACTGAATGAAGATGTCCATCTTCTTCAGTTCTTTTTTCTCGATCCACTTCAGGGGGTCGAAGTTCTTGACCTCCCCGGCAAAACGCGTCGCGAACGCCGACGCGTCGAAGCGCGTGATCGGGCCGATTCCACTCACGCCGCTACAGAGGGCCTCCCAGTTTCCCTGGGTCCCGATACCAACCGGCGACACCAGGCCGATGCCGGTCACGACGACTCGCCTGCTCAAAATCCCTCCGTCCCTCCTGGGTGACGCACCAGGGCGCCCGCTACTTTTTCTTCGCGTGCGCCTCGATGTACTCGACCGCCTCTTTGACGCGCGTGATCTTCTCAGCGTCCTCGTCAGGGATTTCGATCCCGAACTCCTCCTCGAACGCCATCACGAGCTCGACCGTGTCGAGTGAGTCGGCGCCCAAATCGTCGACGAACGAGGCATCTGGCGTCACTTCTTCTTCGTCGACGCCCAGCTGCTCCACGATGATGCTCTTGACCTTATCGGCAACGGCCACTGTGTGCCCTCCCTGAATCCAAAACCGCCAACCCACGATGTCAATCTGAATTTGTCGACGGTAGGTTTGAGCCCGCCGCCCGCAACGTTCCTACATGTACATCCCGCCGTTCACGTGCAACACCTGCCCTGTAATATACGACGCCTCGTCCGAAGCGAGAAAACAGACCGCCGCCGCCACATCGGCTGGCGTACCAGCGCGACCGAGCGGAATCTGCGCCGCCCAGTCGGCCTGCGCATTCGCGATGATGGCACGCGACATGTCGGTATCAATCAAGCCTGGGGCGACGACGTTGACCGTGACGTTCCGGGATGCCACTTCTTTCGCCAGCGATTTGCAGAAGCCGATGAGGCCGGCTTTGGAGGCCGCGTAATTGGCCTGCCCTGCATTGCCAACCTGGCCCACGATCGAACTGACGGCGACAATACGTCCGCCCCGTTGCCGAACCATCGGTTTCAGCACTGCCTGACAGAGCACGAAGTTTGCGGTCAGATTCGTGGCCAGCACCTCGTCCCAGTCCGACCGCTTCATGCGCAGCATCAACTGATCGCGAGTGATCCCGGCGTTGCTGACGAGCACGTCAATCTTCTGGTGTCTTTCGATCACGCCGGCGACCAACGCGGTGAGGGTATCGGCATCTGTCATGTCGGCGGTCGCCGCTTCGGCACGACCGCCGGCCGCGAGAATCTCGTCAACGGTGGACTGCGCATTCGTCCCCCGCGCAGCCGCTACGACGACAGCACCGCGGCGGGCGAGCTGGCTGGCAATCTCGCGTCCGATTCCTCTTGACGCACCGGTCACGAGAACGACGCGGTCAGTGAATTGGGCCATGGCGTGAGTCAGGATCGCACGCCCCGCTGTGCGGCGACGAGCGCCACGATGTCCGCGACATGCTCGGGGCGGTCGATGCGAGCGAACGTGGCCTCGGGCACCACCTTGCGTCCGAGCCCTGACAACACGCTGCCAGGACCGACCTCGACGAAGACCGTGGCGCCCTCAGCCGCCAGGCGACGCATGACCGCGTCCCAGCGGACGGGCGCTGAAACCTGGGCTACGAGCGCGTCAATGGCAGCGTGGGCATCCCGCTTCGGGGTCGCGTCGACGTTGGCGACAACCGGGACGCGCGGAGACTCGGCACGAAGGATGTGCAGGTCGGCCGCCAATCGTGTTTCGGCCGGCTTCATGAGGGCGCAATGAAAGGGCGCGCTCACTTGCAGCGCGATGACCCGTTTGGCACCGAGCGCTTTGGCCCGATCAGCGGCGCGTGCCACCGCGGCAGCCGTACCGGCAATTACTACCTGCCCGGGTGCATTGAGGTTCGCCGCGCTGACGATCTCGCCTTCCGAGGCGTCACGGCACACCTGTTCCACCTCGTCGGCGTCTAAGCCGAGAATCGCGGCCATGGCACCCGTCCCGACCGGCACCGCCTCCTGCATGTAGCGACCACGATTGCGGACGACTCTGACGGCATCGGCCAGCGCGAAGGTCCCGGCGGCGACGTGCGCGGAATACTCTCCCAGGCTATGACCTGCCACCATATCGGGCTCGAGACCCTGCGCGGCCAGAGCCCGATATGCGGCAATACTCATGGTGAGAATGGCGGGCTGGGTGTTCTCTGTGAGAGTCAACGCGTCAGACGGGCCGTTGAAGATCAGTTCGCTCAGTGGTTCGCCGAGAGCGGCGTCAGCTTCGTCGAATACTTCGCGGCACACTGGGTACTGCTCGGCCAGAGCCTTCCCCATGCCGACGGCTTGCGAGCCTTGCCCGGGAAAAATGAAGGCGATCACTCGCGAAGCTCCGCAACCCGCCGAGCAAAGACGCGTCGGCTCCGCTTCGCAAGGGCAGTATCTCTTTGCCTCGCTCCGCGAGGCGAGACGTCTTCTAAGCCTGAGGTTGGTCGGAAACTTGTTTCACGTCTCATGACTCGGTCCTTAGAAGACGTCTAGTCGGTTACCACCGCGGACGCAATCTCCCGCTCAATCCGATCCAGTACGTTGCTGCTCACGAACCGCGACGCCATGGCCACGGCATTGCGGATGGCTTTTGCCGACGAGCGCCCGTGGCACACGATGCACAACCCAGCCACGCCCATCAGGGGAGCGCCGCCGTATTCCGAATAATCCACGCGCCGCCGGAACCGCCGAAACGCTCGCCGCGAGAGGAGGTAGCCCACCTGGCTCGAAAACGTGCTCCGCAACTCGCTGCCCAGTAGATCTTCAACCATTTCCACCAGGCCCTCGCTCAGCTTGAGCGCGACATTCCCGGTGAATCCGTCACACACAATCACGTCGGCCTGACCCGAGAAAATGTCCCGTGCTTCAACGTTCCCCACGAAGTGCAACCGCGAGGCCTTGAGCAACCGATGCGCTTCGCGCGTCAGCTCGTTGCCCTTGGTTTCCTCCTCACCGATCGAGAGCAGGCCGACACGCGGTCGTTCGACACCCAGCCACGTGCGCGCGTAGACCGACCCCATCACGCCGAACTGGAGCAGATAGCTCGGTCGGCATTCAACCGTTGCCCCCGCATCGATCAGGACAGCCGACCCGTCGCGCGTCGGGACGGAGGGCGCCAATGCTGGCCGGTCCACGCCCTGCAACATCCCAAATGCGCCGTGCGCGGCGACCACGGCGGCACCGGTATGCCCTGCCGTCACAAGGGCCGCGGCATCTCCCCTGGCGACCAGCTCGGCCGCCACCCGGATCGACGCCCGCGGCTTGCGTCGCAGGGCCTGGATCGGGGATTCCGCCATCTCCACCACCTCCGGCGCGTCGATCACTCGCACATCAAGCATGGACACATCGTCATGGCGCGCCAGCTCGGCGCGCACGAGATCAGGACGTCCCACGAGGTCGACCCCAATCCCGAGATGCCGCGCGGCCACCAGCGCGCCGTCGACGATACGACCCGGCGCGTGATCGCCGCCCATTGCGTCCACTGCGATCCGCATGAATAAGGGCTGGCTGCGGTCGTCAGTTTCCAGTGGCCAGTTACCAGTTCAAAGAGGGATCACCGTCGCGACCACCTTTGAACTGAAAACTGCCAACTGAAAACTTTTGGACCTATTCCTCGTCGACCGGCCGAACCTGTCGCTCTTTGTAGTAACCGCAGTAGCGGCATACGGTATGGGCCGCCTTCGGCTCGCCACACTGCGGGCACTTCCCTGCGGTCGTGACGGGCAAGGCGTCGTGCGTCCGCCGCTTGCGTCCGCGCGTCTTGGAATGTCGTCGTTTTGGATTAGGCATCGTCGTTGTTCCGCGTAACCATTGCTTTCAGGCCGGCCAGACGGGGATCTTCCCAGTGGACCTGGCAGTCGCATGTTTCTTCGTTCAGATTGGCTCCGCAACTGGCACAGAGCCCCTTGCAGTCCTCGCGGCACAGCGGTTTCATTGGCAGCACGAGATAGAACTGCTCCTCCATGAGCTGCCCGAGATCGATCTGATCGTCGCGATAGAACGCATCTGACAAATCGTCCTCTTCCACTTCCCGTTCGTCGCCGATGTTCTCTGACTGCGGCAGGTATCGCACATCGAAGCTCGCCCCCACCGGGAGCTCGAACGCTTCGAGGCATCGGCTGCACGCCAGCTGCAGGGTCGCGGTCAGGGTTCCGACCAGCCGAAACCGGTTCTTGTCCTTGTGGACAGTCGCCTGCAGCACCACCGGCGCCACCACGCGGAACTGACTGGAACGCCCGTCGAATGCCGGGGGCTCGTACCGGCGAGCCAGAGTCGATTCGCCCTGCCGGAGATGAGTGAGGTCAAGAATCATGGTGCCGCGTACGTCCCGGTCCCCGAAGGCACCGCCAACCCACAATTATAGCCCGGGCCAGCGGGCGTCTCAATCGACGAAGGGTCGACTCCGCCTCGCCCGTTTCAGGCGTTGATCTCGACCCAGGGCTTGGGGATGAACAACTGCTCGTAGAGGCTCACCGCGTAGCGATCGGTCATCCCGGCCACAAAGTCCTGGGCCGCCACATCCAACCCTTCGGCGTCGATGGTGCGCTGATCAAGGAACTCGTTCGGCCGCTCCCGGACCTTTTCCCACAGGCCACCCAGAATGCCTTCCGCCTTGCCGAATTCGGCTGTGGCAGCCTCGTTCTCATAAACGGCGTCAAAGAGAAAGCTTCGCAGCTGAAGCGTCGCTTCCAGCACGGCGTCGCTCATCCTGATCTCGGACAAGCCGCCCGTGAGCGTTTCGTGAACCACGTCGGTCACCATGCGGCCGATGCGCTCCGACGAGCTGTTACCCAACGACTCGGCCAACCCCGGCGGTAGTTGACTGATCGTAAGCAGACCGGCCCGGACGGCATCGTCCAGGTCGTGATTGACGTAGGCAATGATGTCGGCGACTCGGGCCACCTGGCCTTCGATGGTCGAGGCCCGATGTTCGGGAGGCGCGCCGACCGGAAGTCCGCTCTTGCCTTTCGAATGACGTGCGATGCCATCACGAACCTCCCACGTCAAGTTGAGGCCGTGGCGATCGTTTTCGAGCACGTCCACGATCCGAAGGCTTTGCTCGTAGTGGTTGAACCCGCCGGGCACCAGCGCGCTCAGCACGCGCTCGCCCGCATGGCCGAACGGGGTGTGGCCGAGATCGTGCCCCAGTGCGATGGCCTCGGTCAGCTCTTCGTGCAAGCGCAGCACCTTGGCGATGGTTCGCGCGATCTGCGCCACTTCGAGCGTGTGCGTGAGCCGGGTTCGATAGTGATCGCCTGCGGGCGCAAAGAACACCTGCGTCTTGTGCTTGAGTCGCCGAAAGGCCTTGGTGTGAATCACGCGGTCGCGATCGCGTTGAAACGAGGGGCGAATGGGATCTTCAGTCTCCGGTCTGAGTCGGCCCTTGCTGTCGGCACTCTTGGCGGCAGCAGGCGCCAGAATTTCGCGCTCGCGACGTTCCAATTCCTCGCGGATGGTCATGGCTGCGACGGGCACTATTTTAGGGTGAGGCGATTTGGGCGCGGAAGCTTTCGCCAAACGCCAGCCGTGGCACATCGAAAATGTCGGCCAAGGTCTGGCCCAGGTCTGCGAACGACGCCCGGGTGCCAAGGTCCACGCCTCGACGGACGCGCGCGCCGGTCAGGAGCACCGGGACGTACTCTCGCGAGTGGTCGGTGCTGACCGTTGTCGGGTCGTTCCCGTGATCTGCAGTCACCACCAGCAAGTCGGCGGGCCTGAGCGCTGGCAGCAGCGCCGCCAGCCGCCGATCGAAGCGTTCGAGATTGGCCGCGTAACCAACGACGTCGTTGCGATGCCCGTAGGCAGTGTCGAAGTCCACGAGGTTTGCAAAGATCAACCCTCGGTCCTGACGATCCATCTGCGCGCGGACATGATTCATTCCGTCGTCATCGCTCGAAGTCGGGTAGGCCTCGCCGATGCCCTTGCCGGCAAACAGATCGCGGATCTTCCCGATTGCGGCAACGTGGATCCCCGCCCCAGTCAGTCGGTCCAACAACGTATCGCCAATGGGCGGCATCGCGTAATCGTGGCGATTCGGCGTGCGTGTAAACGCTCCCGGGCGCCCGCGGAATGGTCTGGCAATCACCCGCCCAATCCCTCGACCCTGAACCGCGAGCTCATAGGCGATCTCGCACCACGCATACAGTTGCTCGAGAGGAACCACCTCTTCGTGCGCGGCAATCTGGAAGACGCTATCCGCCGACGTGTAAACGATGGGCGCCCCTGATTGGAGGTGCTCAGGACCGAGCATGTCGATCACGGCGGTACCAGAGGCCACGACGTTGCCGCTGATGCGTCGCCCAATCCGTCGTTCGAACTCTTGCACGAGGTCCGGAGGAAAACCGTCCGGAAACGTCGGGAAGGCGCGCTCGAGCACGATTCCCATCAGTTCCCAATGTCCAGTCACGGAGTCCTTGCCGGCGGATCGCTCGGCCATCCGACCATGGGCCCCGAGCGCCGCTGCGGGCGCCTTGACGCCCTCCAGTGCCACCACGCGCGACAGACCAAGCGCAGCGAGGGTGGGGATGTTGAGTCGCACTTGCCGCGCGATGTTGCCGAGCGTGTTGCTGCCGCTGTCGCCATACTGATCGGCATCAGGCAATTCGCCGATGCCAACGCTGTCCAGAACGATGACGATGGCGCGGGTGAAGTCCAAGGTGCCTATGGTGCCTCAGGTGCCTGGGGTGCCTGGGTGCTGGTGCCTAGGGTGCGTACGGTGCGCAGGGTGCCTGGGGTGCTCCACATCCGACGGATCCTTGCCGGCACTCTAGCGCACCCTAAACCGCCCGCACTATAGCCACTCTAAACACCCGCACAATAGGCACCCTAAGCACCCGCACGATAGGCACCTTAGGCACGTCAGGCACCCCCGGCACCTTGGGTGCCGAAGGCACCCCTATGGATGATGTGATGAGAAGTAATTCGGAACGCTGCGCGGAGTGCGAATCGTCGCGATCGCGTGCTTGAAAATCAGATGGTCCATGCCACCGTGCTCGACGATCAGGGCGAAGCGATCGAAGTTCTTGATGCGCGCGTCGAATTCCCGGCCATCGAGCAAGTGGACGGTGACCGGTAGTTTTTCTCGACGGGCATAGTTTAGAAACACATCCTGGATGTTTGGCGCACCGGTCTTCGTCTCAGGCATGAGCGGCAAGTCCCCCGTCGATCACAAGGCCCTGGTCGGCCAGCCACCGAAGGACCGTTGCCTGCACGTCGGCAGACTCCCCGGGGCCGTCAAACCACCTAAGCGTAGGCTCTTTGCGGAACCAGATCAACTGCCGACGCGCATACCTACGGTTCTCCCGCACGATCAATGCCCGAGTCGCATCCAGATCGCGCACGCCACGCATGTAGTCGAGCACCTGCCGATAGACCAGCCCGCCAAAGGGGCGCGCCGACTCGGGAACCCCGCGGGTCAGAAGAGCCGTCACCTCATCGAGGAGGCCACTGGCGAACTGTGCATCGACCCGCGCGGCCAATCTCTGGGCAAGCACTGCGGCGTCCAGTCGCAGGCCCAAGGCTGAGACCGCGACGTCGGCGGGCAGCGGCGATACGGTCTCCTTGAAGTGGTCGGTCAGCGGCCGGCCGGTCTGAAAATAGACCTCGAGGGCCCGGACCAACCGCTTGCGATCGCGTGGGAGGATTCGATCCGCGGACGCCGGGTCAACCCGCTTCACCATGCGCCATAGAAACCCCACGCCACGGCACTCAGCAATCGCGTCCAGCCGATCGCGCAGGACGGTGTCCTTTCCCGGCCCGGGAAACAGGCCACGGGTGAGCGCACGAAAGTAGAAGCCCGTCCCTCCGACGACGATCGGCAGGCGACCGCGCGCGTGGAGCTGGTCGATGACGGCAGCCGCATCCCGCCCGTAATCCGCCGCCGTATATTCAGCGCGTGGGCTCCACGATGTCGATTAGATGGTGAGGAATCCCGCGTTGCTGCGACGCCGGCACCTTGTCGGTCCCGATATCGAAGCCACGGTACACCGCGGTCGAATCGCAATTGATGATTTCGCCGCCGAGTCGTTCGGCAATCGTCAGCGCCAAGGCACTCTTGCCCGTCGCTGTCGGGCCAAGGACCGCAATGAGGCGCTTCATTGTGTCAGCCGCCACAACACGAACACGACCAGCAGCGAGGCCACGATCAGCAGGCCAAGTTGCTGCGAACGCGTCGGCACCTACTGACCCCCGGGTCCGTCGTTGTAATAGAACGTGACCGTGAAGAAGGCTTTGTCGGCGGGATATTCGGGTGGCAGCGGCTCGGTCGGGTTCGAAGCCACTAGCGCATTGTAGGCCGCGCGGTTGAACGATTCGATCGATGACGGCTGAATGACCTGGACATCGGTCAAGGCGCCGTTGCGATGAACGTTGAACGTCAACACCACACGCCCACGCAGCGACATGGCGGCCATGGGCACGAACCAGTTTCGCCGCACCTGGGCGACGAAACGACGAATCCACGGCCCAAACTCGACACCCTTGGTATCGAACTGCAGCGGCCCGAGATTCTGCACCTGACCCTTGTCGTTGGCGAACGACTCCTGGTCGACGTACTTCTGCAGGTTGCGCAAGGCCTCGCCCAGCGACCCTCCCTGTGGCGTTGGCGGTTTCTCTGTGGGTACCTTCAGCTCAGATCGTGCTTCAGGGGTGTCGATGCGCGGTGGGTTGGTGACGGGCGGCGCCTCCGGCATCGGTTCAGGCTCCGGGCCACGGCCACGCGCGCGCTCATCCGGTGACGCTTCTACCCGCTCAGGGGTATTGCCACGCATCGATGGCAACGGGTTTGCCGGCGCTCGAGACAATTCGGGCGCACTGGCGCGGCGGTCAATGTCCGAAGCCTCGGCCCGTGGCGGCGGCGCGGGCGCCGGACGATCCACACGCGGCTGGACGAAGACAAAACGGGGAGGCTCTTCCCTCGGTCGAGGCGGTTGCACGACTTCGGCTTCGGCCGGGGACCGCGCGAACATCGGCAGCGCTGGGATGAAAAGGGCGAGGATCACGAGCCCCACATGAAACGCGACGGACAACAAGACGCCATCCCATCGGCGGAGCCCCCCGCCGACGGGAACGTGATCCTCGAATCGTCCATCGAAGTCGAAGTACATCAGTAGTTTGAGTATATCGGGTCGGGTCCGTCTGGTTGGTCTGGTCGGGCTTAGTGGGGGCGGGTTGGTCGGGTGGGTCAGGCCGCCCTCGACGATGACCACCAGTCCCACCCGCCACCAGCCCTATTTTTCTTTTTCCGCCGTATAGAGATAGACGATGCCCAGGCTCAGCGGCCGGCTCCGAACGTTGCCAAAACCGGCCGTCCGCAGCATGTCGGCAAACGCCTCGCCCCACGGAAACGCGCCGACCGATGCCGGCAGGTACGAATAGGCCGCGTCGTGTCGTGATACCGCTCGGCCGATTCGTGGAAGCACGTGGCGGAAATACCAGAGATAGAGTGGACGCACGGCTGGCACGACCGGGAGGCCAAATTCGAGGATCGCGAGCCGGCCGCCGGGCTTCACGGCTCGGTAGAGTTCCGCACACGCGGTCTCGGGTACGGCCACGTTACGGATGCCGAACGCGATGGTGGCGCCGTCAGCCGTCGCGCTCGGGACTGGCAAGTTCATGGCATCCCCCCGAACGAAATGGACGTTGGCGGATGGCCGTCTTTCGTGAGCCTTCTCGATCGCTCGCGACAACATCGCGCCCGCAAAGTCCACTCCAAGGACGAATCGAGCACGACCCGGACGCGCAGCGGCAAGCGCCACATCGCCTGTACCAGTGCACACGTCGAGTACCGTTTCGTGGCCGGTCAATCCAAGCGAGGCGATCGCGCGGCGCCGCCAATAGCGATCCAAGCCGGCGGACAGCACGGTGTTGAGCAGGTCGTACCGCGGCGCGATCGCGTCGAACATCCCGGCGATTCGATCCGGCGACTTGTCCAGATTGGTCTCGAAAGCCACGACGTGTCAGCTCGCGTAGACTGCGACCGCGGTCGTCACAAAGTACAGAATGCCGACGTAGCCATTGAGGTCGAACGCGCGCTTCACTTGCGACAGATCCTCTTTGCTGACGAGCGACTGCTCGTAGATCAACAACGCGCCAACCAAAGCGACCCCGCCGAGATAGATCGGCCCCAGGGGTACCACCCAGCCCAACAGAGCCATGCATCCGACAGCTGCGATGTGCATCGCACGCGAAATGTACAGCGAACGCTCGACGCCAAACCTGACCGGGATGGATCGCAGCCCATGCGCGCGATCGAATGCCTCGTCCTGGCAGGCGTACAGGATATCGAATCCCCCCACCCATAATCCGATCGCAGCGCCGAGGAGCCAGGGCTCCCATCCACCACGACCGCCAGCGGCAAGCCAACCCCCAACCGGTGCCACCGCCATCGCGAGGCCAAGGAAGGCCTGCGTGAAATTTGTGTAGCGCTTGGCCAGCGAGTACCAAAAGACGATTGCCAGCGCGAGCGGCGACAGCAGACCGCACAGCGGACTCAGCATCCACGACGCGACAACGAATAGCGCGGAAAACACGACGACAAAGACCGTTGCTTCCGTGGTACTCATCGCGCCGCGGGGTAGCTCGCGCATCGCCGTTCGAGGATTCAGCGCGTCGAAGCGCACATCGACGAGCCGGTTGAACCCCATTGCCGCGCTGCGCGCAGACACCATGGCCACGATGATCCACAGAAGGTGCGCCCACGTGAGCGGATGCTCACGCGCGGCGAGCAACGCACCGGTCAGCGCAAACGGCAGGGCGAAGACCGAATGCGAGAACCGCACGAAGGACAGGTAGGTGGCCAACCGTGACATCACGCCGCCACCCAGCGGATTCGCCGCGGATCGATCCCGCTCAGCAGGTGTTCCTCGACATCCTCGACCTGCCGCGGCAGCTCCACGGCGATCAGTTCCGCGCGCTTGCCGGCTTCGATCGACCCCAGTTCGTCACCCAGGCCAAGGGCGCGAGCGCCGGTCAACGTCGCGCTCTCGAGCAGTCGTCGCGCAGCGATGCCGGGCGCGAGCCAGCGCATCGTCTTCAGTTCTGAGAAGAGGTTCAGGTCTTCGACGCTCGCCAGGCTGTCGGTGCCGACAGCCACCGCAACGCCCGAATCGTAGAAACGCGCGAGCGGGGGGACGCCAACACCGACCCATTGGTTGCTTCGTGGGCAGGTCACCAAGGTGCAGCCAATCCGTGCCAGGCGCCGAAGGCTCGAATCATCGAGCTGCACGGCGTGCACGACGAGCGTCCGATGGTCGAGAACACCAAGTGAATCGAGATACTCGACCGGGCCGGCGCCGGGAGGGCACCAGTCAGGGCGAAACGCGCCAATCACCCGGAGCATCCCTGGCCAGGGGCCCGATCCATCCTGCAACAACTGCATTTCGCTGCTCGATTCACCGAGATGCACGCTCGTAATCGGCACGCTGCTGGCATCAACCTCTTCACGAATCGCCTGGAATAACTCTGCGGACACCGAATACGGAGCATGCGGGGCGACCGAGACCCGCACCCGGCCGTCTCCGTCGGCCATTGCCTGCAGGCGCTGGTGGCGTGATTGATCGACCAGACGCCCGTCCGTCTGGTTGAATCCCAGGAGCTCGTGAAACACGATGCCGTCGAGCCCCGCATCGCGAAGCGCCGTTACGCCCGCGAGTGAATTACCGATATCGCCGATGGCCACAGTACCAGCTTGTCGAGCCTCCAACGCCGCCGCGCGCGCCGCCGCCAGCACCGTCGGATCGTCTGGCCGCTCCACCTGCCCACCGCGTATCAGCAGGAGTTGTTTGATCCAATCGATGAACTCCGCGGCAGGCGGGACGCGTCCACGCAGCCACGACAGTTCGAGATGCGTGTGCGCGTTGACGAGGCCCGGGAGGATTGCGACCCGGCCGAGATCGCGAGCCGCTTCGGCTTGTTGCTGACCCGGCCCCCCCACTGCCTCGATTCGGCCGTCGTGTACCGCGATCCAACCATCCTGAATCGGGGGGCGCGACAATCGGGCAGATCCACGCCGCCCGGTAGACGGTCATTGTGTGGACGGCGTCGAGCCCGATTGACGCAGTCGCTTCCCGGCCGCGCTGCGCGCTGGGTAGTTGATCAACTCGGCGGGGATCGAATCGTCGCCTTGCGCGCGGGCCGTCGCCAGCGACAACATGCGCGGGACCTCGCGTATCCGGAACATGGGGTCGCCGAGGATCTCGTAGTGCATGTTGCGACGCTTGGCAACGAATCCCGCGTCCTCGACATTGCGCACGATCTCGACCTCGTCCATGCAGTAGCTCGCACCCGCCGCGCGGACGACGTTCTCTTCGATCATCACGCTGCCCATGTCGTTGGCACCGAAGGCCAGGCTCAACTGTCCAACCTTGCCGCCCTGGGTCACCCAGGACGCCTGGATGTTGTCGAAGTTGTCGAGGACCAGTCGTGACATCGCCAGCGTCCTCAGATACTCGATGCCCGTCGCCTCGTGACCGCCACGCTCGGTATGCTCGGGCTGATAGCTCCAGGTGATGAACGCTGTAAATCCGCTGGTCTCGTCCTGCAATTCACGGAGTCGGACCAGATGCTCGAGGCGTTCCTCCATCGACTCCACCGTGCCGTACATCATCGTCGCAGTCGTTCGCAGGCCGGCGCGATGCGCATGCCGCATCACGTCGAGCCACTCGTCGGCGCTCGCCTTGTTGTAGCAATTCAACAGCTTGCGCACGCGGTCGACCAAAATTTCGGCCCCGCCGCCAGGAATGCTGTCGAGCCCGGCGGCCATCAGCCGATCGATCACGTCGCGCACTGAGAGTTGCGACAGGCGCGAAAGGTGGATGACCTCGGGCGGCGAGAGCGCGTGCAGCTTGAACTCGGGATAGCGTTGCTTGACCGCGCGAAAGAGATCTTCGTACCACTGCAGTGGGAGGTCTGGGTTATGGCCGCCTTGCAGGAGCAACTGCCCGCCGCCAACCGCGATCGTCTCATCGATCTTGCGGAATATCTCGTCGAAGCCGAGCACATACCCCTGGGCGTCGCCGACCGGCCGGTAGAACGCACAGAAGTTACAGCGTGCGACGCAGACGTTCGTGTAGTTGACGTTTCGATCGATGATGTAAGTGACAATACCGCTCGCGTGCTTGCGGGCGCGAACGTGGTCGGCCATGCGGGCCAGCCAATAGGTCGGGGCCTCGCGATAGAGAAACCGCGCCTCATCCGGCGCGATGCGGCCGCCCGTTTCGATGCGTTGCTGTAGCGCCTCGAGCGTCATCCGGTGGCTACCCCTTTACCGCTTCCGCCGAAGAACCGCAATGGTCGCAGGCCGGGCACGAGATCGCATTCGGCGGCGAGTTCGTGAAAACGCCGCAAGCCGGCGAGTTCCGCTTCGCCCAAGCCGTATTTCAGATTATCACGCAGGTAGCGCAGCGCCCGTTCTTCGTGCGCGCGATCGCCCCGCCCCTCGACGCGCGCGATGTCGGCGACGGCGGCTTCTCCCGCTTCCCGAGCCGCATTCAGAGCCTCGACATGGGCCGGCGAGGCCGCACCGTCACGGCCACACCACATGGCGTACACGAACGGAAGCCCCGTCATCGCTCGCCACTCGCTCCCGAGATCGATTTTGATCAGTCCTGGTGCCGCGGTGTCGATCGACAAGGCGGGATCGCCAATCACGAGCGCCGCATCGGCCCGCGACAACATGCTGCGCAGATCGGGGTCAGCCGGCACCAGCTTGGGGGCGATGTGCCATTGCCGCGCGCACAGAATGCGCGTCAGCGCAACCGATGTCCGCGAGCTGACGTCAAGCGCGAGGGTCGCGATTCGATCGACGGCGACCTTGCTGAACACGGCTACCGATGCGATCTCCCCATCCGAACCGATCGCGACGCCTGGCACGATGCGATAGTCCCCGCGCAGGTATTCGACGGCAGGGATCAGGCCGAGATCGATCCGTCCCTCGTGCAACAGCGCGGCACACTGCGCGGGGACGTCGAATCGCACCGTGAACAGGTCCGTGCGCCGGTCCAGGCCGTGCACGAGCGGTTTGGTATTGAGATAGGAGACAGCTCCCAGCCGAACGATGCTCATCGAGGTCGATATTCCTGCGGTTGGAAACCAGCGGCCCGAATGTTGCGCTCGACGTCTTCCACCGTGGCACGGCGGGGTCCGAGTTGGGGGTCGCTCGTCGCCGGCACGGCGTCCAGATGATCGGCTCCAAAGGTCAGCGCGACCTGCGCGAGCTTGGGCCCATACAACGACCAATCGACCTCAATCGAAATCGGCACGGCGCCCGCATCCTTCAGCGCCAGTCGCGACATCGCCACCCATCGCACGTCGTCGTAGCCGGTGGTGGGCTTGTCAACCGGCGGCACGCGCGCCAAGGGGTTGAATCGAATGAGACTCTTGTGAGCGGACAGCACCTTCCGCAGCTCCTCGAGCAGCGCCAACCTGGCCTCGCCCACCGGACGCGACACGGTTAATCGGCTGGGTGTAACATCAGCCGCCCGCAGCACGCTGAGCGTCTGGGAGAGGCTCTCGATTCGGTCGACAGGAACCTCCGCCAGATCGGACAAGCCGGCGCCGACCAGAGCCGTCAGAACCGATCCGATTGGGCCCCAGCCGGCGCGCGTTCGCTCCTCGAGATCCGACATCGAGAACGCGACAACGCGGCGCGCACCGGCCAACCGTTTGACAGCCTGGACCTGTGCGACGGCGTCAGCCAGCGACGCCGGGGTCTGGTACACTCGAACTTCAGACGCCGCCTCGGGAATCGGCACTTCTCGCTCCAAATCGGCCGATCCCAGGACGTGCACTCTGAGGTACGTGACGACTCCGCCATTGGGCACCGATCGCCGCGCCTCGTCAGCCCACATGCCGAGACGCAGAATGTCGACGCCCAGCAGCTCATCGAGCGCCATCACGTTGCCATCTCCATTCGTGCCACCACCTGTTCGGCAAGATGCAGCGCGGCCCGGCCTTGTGCACCTGTCACGACCGGCTCGCGCTTCTCGCGAATCGCCGCCACAAAATCGGCGAGCTCGCGTTTCAGCGGCTCCTCGCGAGCGACGTCCAGCTTGCCGCCTTCGATGCGCGGCGCCTGTGCCGCCACAGGAACCAGCCGCCACATCTCGACTTCCTGGGCGGCGTAGTCGATCGACAAATACGCATCGCGTTGGAAGAAGCGAATCTTGCGGACGCGATCGCGGCTGATGCGGCTGGCGGTGAGATTCGCGATGCAGCCTCTCGAAAATCGCAGCCGTACGTTGGCGATGTCCACTCGCGGCGTCAGAACCGGCACGCCCACGGCCTCAATGGCACTGACCTCGTCGCCCACGAGATTCAGCACGACGTCGAGATCATGGATCATGAGGTCGAACACGACATCGATGTCCAGGCTGCGCTCGGGAAACGTCCCGAGTCGATGAACTTCGATGAATCGGGGTTCCCGAATCAGAGACCGCACCCGTTCCACCGCCGGATTGAAGCGTTCCGTGTGACCGACCGCAAGGACGACGCCGCGGCGCCGGGCGAGTTCGAGCAGCCGATCCGCATCCGCAATCGTCGTCGTCATCGGCTTTTCCACCAATACGTGGACACTGCGTTCGAGGAACGCTAGCGCGATTTCCAGGTGTGCTTGCGTCGGCGCCGCAATCGTCACCGCATCGACCGAATCGAGAATCTCGCGCCAATCCGTGAACGGCGTCGTCCCCCGCTCAGTCGCCACCTCTCGAGCACGCGACTGGTTGACGTCGACAACCGCCGTCAGCGTCACATCCGGACATTCCGACAGGATGCGGGCATGGTGGCGCCCGAGATGCCCGACGCCAACAACTGCGACCCTCACAGGGTCTCCCGTCCGACCACGACCATCCCAGCCTCGTTAACCGACTGAAAGAACGCGCCCTCATCGAAGATCAGCGTTTTGCCTGCATCGACCGACAAGACCGCCGCGCCGGCTTTCCGCATGGCCTGAATCGTGGCCAGCCCCACGATTGGGACATCGAATCGCATGTCCTGTTTGGGTTTGGCAACCTTGACGACGACCGCGCCAGGTCCCGCAAGCGCACCCGCCCGCGCGATCGTATCGTCGGTGCCCTCCATGGCCTCCACCGCCACTACTGCCTGATGCTTGACGACAATGGTCTGCCCGATGTCGAGCCCGGCAATCGCGTCTGCCATTCGATAACCGAACGCCAGGTCCTTCCGCTGATCGTCGTCGAGCGCGCTGCGGCTCAACTGTCCGGCCTTGGCGAGCAATGGCTTGAGCAGTTCGGTCGAATCGAGCAGCTGAATACCGCGCTGTTGCATGACCTCGGCGACCGCCGCGATCAACGCGTCGGTGTTGCGCGCCCGAAGCCGTGTCAACACCGTCAACATCGTCATGTCCGGCAGAACCTCGAAGATCTTGGTGTGCTTGACCTGCCCCGCCATGACGGCATGCGACACACCGGCCTCGTTGAGCACCTTGAGGCACGCCCCCAAATGGCCGAGCGATATCCAATGGATGGCCGCGCGCGCGTGCGCGGCTGCGTCCTCGAGATCCTTCCAGGCCTCCTCGCGCACGGCCACGATGGTGACCTCGTGACCCATCGCACGCGCCGCGTCCAGCACGAGAAACGGGAACCGCCCGTTGCCCGCGATCAGTCCAAGTTTCATGGACGTCTTTAGCCGTCCGACGCCTCTTCGTCCGTCGGCTTGCCGCGCTTGAGGATGGCGCCACGTGAGGCGGTGCGGATGAACGTCACGAGGTACTCCACTTCCGGCGCACGCGAGGCTGCGGTCGCTTTCGATCTTGCGCAACGCCTGCGTGGCGTTGAGCTTGGACTGCAGCAGATAGCGATAGGCGCGCTTGAGTTTCGTCAGCGTGTCGCTGCCGAAACCACGACGCACGAGCCCGATAGTGTTGAGGCCATAGACTCGGCACATCCCACGGGCGCCCA
The DNA here is from genome assembly GCA_963802675.1 of uncultured Acidobacteriota bacterium. GTDB lineage: Bacteria > Acidobacteriota > Vicinamibacteria > Vicinamibacterales > UBA2999 > JACCSI01. The sequence goes on along the minus strand of CAWDJL010000005.1, from coordinate 174,193 downwards.
CCGTCTTGGCGAACGGCAATGCGTCTTTCGTGACCACTGAATACCCACCGATGAATGCGTAACGACCCACCCGACAGAACTGATGAACGCCGGAGTAGGCGCTGATCGTCGCGAAGTCATCGACCTTGACGTGCCCACCGAGCGTCGCGCCGGGCCCGAAGATGGTCTCGCTGCCCACGTGGCAGTCGTGGGCGACGTGCACGTACGCCATCAGGAGATTGTGATCCCCGATCGTCGTACACCCGCCGCCACCGGCGGTTCCTCGATGAATCGTCACGAATTCACGAAAGATGTTGCGGCGCCCGATCTCGAGCGTGGTCGGCTCGCCTCGATACTTCAGATCTTGAGGTGGCAGGCCGATCGAGGCGAAGGGATAGAACTCCGTGCCTTCCCCGACCGTCGTATGGCCATCCACCACGGTAGACGCGCCCACACGGCAGTTTCGCCCGAGCACGACATGAGGACCAATCACCGCATGCGGCCCGACGATGGAGCCTCTGCCGATTTTTGCGTCCGGGTGCACGTGAGCCGTGGGGTCGATGCTCGGCTCGTCGTCGCACACGGCGAGAACGAGATCCGCTTCGGCGACCAGGCGATTATCGACCATGGCCGACGCCGCTGCGCGAACGAGTCCGCCACGCCGTTGGTCGAGCCGCACCTCGAGCCGGAGACGGTCGCCGGGCACGACATGCTTCCGAAACTTGGCGTTGTCCACGCCGCGAAGCGACACACGCCCGCCGGCAATCAGAAGCGTCGCGACCTGAGTCATCGACTCGATCATCAACACCGCGGGCATCAGTGGCGCGCCCGGAAAGTGCCCCTGAAAGAACTCTTCACCGACGGTGACGTTCTTGACGGCCACAATCCGGCGTCCCGGCTCGTGCTCGACGATGTCATCTACGAGAAGCGATGGGTAGCGAAAGGAGAGCCGGTCGAGAGACTCAGTGATGGAGGCCAACAATAGAAGGATAGTCGAAAGTTTTCAGTTTCCAGTTATCAGTTCAAAGGCGACAGGATCTTTGAACTGGCAACTGGCAACTGAAAACTATCTCGCTTCCGCCTTATTTGACCGGCTTGGCGGGAGCTGCGTCGAGTCTCTTGATCACATCCGTCGTGATGTCGAGACCGGGATCCGCCCACACTATCCCTGAATCAGGGGCGTTGAAGATGTAGTGCAGACCCTTTTCCTGGCCCACCTCGCCCAATATCGGTGTCATCCGCTGTTCGAACGCGCCCTGCAGTTGCGTCGTGAGATCCTGGATCTCCTGTTGCGCATCCTGCGTGAAGCGCTGGATGTCCAGTTGCAGGCGCTCAACCTGCTTCTGCACATCGGCCTGGGCGGTCGAGCTCATGACCGTTCCTTCCTTCTCCAGCTTTTGCTGCAAACCCTGAAGCTGCTTTTGCTTGTCTTGCACCTCGGCCGACTTCTTCTGCTGGAGTGCCTGGATCTTGCTCGTGGCCGCTTTGCCTTCGGCCGACTCGTTCGCAATGCGCTGCAGGACGACGTAGCCAATCTTGGCGCCCTCCGGGAACGGCTTGGGCGGCCGCGCCGGAGCTGGCGGCGCCGTCTGGTTCGACGGCGCCAGCGGCACGACGGGCTTCTGCGTGGTCGGGGCAGGCGGTGGCGCCGGCGCGGGCTGCGTCGGAGTCTGAGCAAACGAGGGCGAGCCAGCCAGCATCACGGCAACGGCTACGCCAAAGGCAAGACCTCTCATCACTGTGGTTCCTTTCGTGGGTACGAGGTTCGATATTCTACCTCAGCCGGCCGCGCATCGGATGTCCGACTCATGGATGCACGACGGTGATCTCGTAGGCGATTGGGTTCACGATGTTGCCCACGTCATAGATGGTCACGCACAGGCTGCCGAGCGCTGAGACCCCACCCGTGAGGACCGTGGCCTGCTTTGCATCCGTCTTCACGATCACCAACTGACACGCCGTTCCATTCCATGTCCCGAGACTCATGCCGACGAGCAGTTCACTGTCAGGCGACAACGTCGTCAGCGTGGCCGTCACTGCGCCACTCGCCTGGGTGGTGAAGTTGTGGAGAGCAAGGCCGTTCATGCTCACCGAACCGCTGAACGTCTCGGTGAAGGTGGGTGGCGGCGTCGGCGCCACCGGTGTCACCGGATCGTCACCGCACGCCGGTGAACGACGCTACCGCTCCCAGTACCGATCAACACTCGAATCCATCGCTGCATAGCTTTACGCTCTCGTGTGCCCGGTGGGCTTACCGCGTTGCGTCCGTCGCAATCGCCCAGTTTGAGGCGATCGTGAACGGTTCCGTCGTGGCCGACACTAGAACGTCGTGCCAACGGCGAAGCGGAATGTGAACGCCTTGGCGGGCTGGAAGTCGCTGGTATCGAGCACGTTCGCACGGCTCGGGTTGTGCGCAAAGATCAATCGGAACGGCACGTTCAGTACCGGCATGAAGAATCGAATCTCCGCACCCGTCGACACCTTGAAGGCGTAGGTTTCGCCGGTGACGACGACCTCGTGTCTGGTCGGGACCTGACCAGGCACGGTGAGTCGCGTGTTGGCAAACGGGTCGAACAGGAGCGGCGCCGGTGGCGGAACGATCGCGATGAATGTTTTCCTTCCAGGCGAAGTTCTGCCCGATGTTCCGAACTTGACCGGCGTCGAAGAACAGAACCAGCCGCACCGGGTCCGGCAATCGTAATCAGGTACTCGGCGTTGAAGAGCAGGCTCTTGTTGCCGCCCAACACGAAGTTGGTGTTGGGATCGCGAGGTCCGATGGAGCGAATGTCGAACCCGCGGATGCTGTACTCGCCGCCCAGGAACAGCCGCTCGAAGATCGGCAGCACCTGCGTGCTGCCGTAGCCGGCCGGATGTACTCCACCTGCCCGCGGAAGCCGAACGACGTCCGGCTGGTATGGCGGAAGAAGGCCACGGCCTCGGCCCGCGGCTTGATGAAGTTGGTGTTGCCGCCGAGGCCGGCGAAATCGGTCGAAAGCGAGAGCCGCCGACCGGTATTCGGGAAGATCGGGTTGTCGATGGTATTGAAGACGAAGCTCGGAACGACCTTGCTGATCGTGCGCTCGCCCCCCTGACCGATCAGCAGCGAATCCTGCAGGAACGGATTGCGACGCAAGAGCTCCAGCGCATCCGGGCTCAAGCTCCTCCAGATCGTCGAGCGAAATCTCGCGACAGCCCCCTTCGCGGAAGAAGCAGTTCGGATCGAAGAACGCCTCGTTGAAGTCGCTGACCCTGGTGCCCTCGTAGCTGTAGGTGAGGAACAGGCGCGAGAAGTCGGCGACCGGGAACCCGAACAGGATGTTGCCGCCCGTCGACTTCTGCGTGAACTGGTTGACGTACTGCAGTCTCCGCTTGAAGACGTCGATGCCGCCAGTGATGTTGCGGTCGAAGAGGAACGGCTCGGTGAACGCGAGCTGGTACTTCTCGGCGCGCGATCCAGCCTGCAGCGACAGCGTGAGCGATTCGCCGCGGCCAAGGAAGTTCGAGGTCTGGAACGACAACTGACCGAAGATGCCTTCGTACTGCGAGACGCCGGCGCCGAACGTCAACTGGTTGCGATTCTGTTCCTCCAGCTTCAGCGTGACGTCGACTTCGTTCTTCGAGTCCGGAGTCTTCTGCACGTCCACCGCGTTGGGCGACTGCTCCAGGTTCTGGAAGTAGCCCAAGCTGGTTGAGTCGCCGGATGCTGTACTTCAGTTGCTCGGTGCTGAACACGCCGCCTTCGACCAGACGCATCTCGCGTCGAATCACGTTGTCGCGCGTCGTGTTGTTGCCGGTGAACGTAATGCGATTGACGAAGTACTGCTCGCCCTCGGTCATCCGCATCGTGATGTTCGACCGTCGGCTCGGCGGGCCCGGCAACCGGCCCCTCGGCCGGGTCCTGGAACGACATGTCGGGGAAACCGGTGAACTCGAAATATCCAGCCCCGCCGTAGAGCTCGCGCGCTTTCTCGAACCCCTTGCGGACATCCTTTTCCGAGTACCACTCCCCGCTCTTCAGCCTGAAGAGCGGTTGAAGAAACTTGCTGTCGACGACCTTGTTGCCGTCGAACGTGACCTCGCCAACCCGGTAGCGATTCCCTTCGGTGACTGGAATGCGCAGCTGCACCCAGCGCGTTTCTTTGTCCGCCGAGTCCTCGAGGGTCTTGATCTCGGGAGTCCCGACGCGGGCCTGGATGTAGCCCTGCTCACGATAGAACTCCTGGACCTTGTCGGCGTCCTCCTCGAACTTCGTCCTCCTGGTAGGTGCCGCGACCGGTGATCCACGAGAGGAACCAGTGCTCCTTCGTCTCTTTCATCCGGCGCTTGAGGGCGCCGTCGCCGATCTTTTCGTTCCCGATGAACTCGATGTCCCGGACCTTGACCTTCGGGCCCTCGTTGACCTCGAAGATGACCTTGGCCAGCTTCGGGCCGCCGGGCATTTCCTCGACTCGCGACTTGACCTCGGCGAACTGGTGGCCCTTCTCGGCCATCAGACTGCGCAGGATCCCTTCGACTCGACGGATTGCGCCCTGGTCGAGGAACGAGTCCAGACGAAGCGCGACGCCGGCTTCCTTCATCTTTTCGTCGACTTTCGTCCGATCAACCGCGTCGGCTGGCACGTATTCGACGATCTTGACGCGCGGGCGTTCCTCCATGTGGAAGACGACGTGCTTGCCTGCGACCCCCTCGAAGTCCGCGGTCGAGGACCTCAAGCCGCAAGTTATCCAGGAAGTTGGTGGCCCACAGCCGCTTGAAGTCCTCGAGCAGCGAGCGTTCGGTCTCTTCGGTATACGGGACCCACACGCCATCGCTGGGGCGGCTCGCGCGCGTCTGAATGTAGTAGAGGTAGGTTTGCGGCTCGATCAGCGATTCGTTGACCGGCTCGAAGCGGAGCTCAATGATCCGCACCATCGGCCCGGACCCCGGCGGAGGCGTTGTTGCCGGCTTTGAGACGCCCAGGGGAGCCTGCGCCGCTGGAGCGGGCACCTGTGTCGGCGACGTCTGAGCGGCAGCCGGACCCGAGAAAATCGCCAGCACCAGACAAGCGGCGCCGAGAATGCCTGCAAACTTCAATGCCATACCTTCAGTGGTCTGTGGCCAGCGGCCAGTGGTCTGTCAGCGACTGGTTGTCAGTGGCCCATAACCAGGCGGTTACAAAACGCCCAAATGTCGAATCTTAGCAGGAATTAGCGGCGGTCCTGCCACTACCCGGCTAGGTCACTGGCCCCAGACCGGCCCCTGACCACTGATCACAGACCACTGATCAGACGATGGTCGTCAACCGACGGCCGGCTGCAACTGGTTGGCCGGCGGGGCGATAGGCGAGCTGACCGCCCTCGAGGTAGACCTCGACCTCGCCGCCCTGCAGGTGCCCCCGAATGAGCTCCTCGGCCAGCGGATCCTCGATATACCGCTGGATCGCCCGACGCAGCGGTCGCGCGCCATAGGAGCGGTCTTTACAGGTGATATCGATAATCCAGGTTGCAACCTCGGGCGTCAGGACGACCCGCATGCGACGGTCGGTGAGGTTGCCGTTCAGCTGCTCGAGCAGCAGGCCCAGGATCAGCCGCAGGTCCTCGTCGGACAGCGCTTCGAAGACGATCAGCTCGTCGATGCGATTGACGAACTCGGGATTGAAGGTGCGCTTGACCTCGCCGAGCACCATGTCCTGCACGCTCTTGGCCAGCTCGTCGCTGTCGGCCGACTGGAAGCCCATCGAGGCCTTCTTCTGGATGAAGCGCGCCCCGATGTTCGACGTCATGATCACGATCGCGTTCTTGAAGTTCACGCGATTGCCGAGGCCATCGGTGAGGTGACCATCCTCGAACACCTGCAGCAAGATGTTGAAGATGTCGGGATGCGCCTTCTCAATCTCGTCCAGCAGGACCACGGAGTAGGGATTTCGTTTGACTTTCTCAGTCAGCTGACCGCCCTCTTCGTGCCCGACATATCCCGGCGGCGACCCAATCAACTTCGACACCGAGTGCTTCTCCATGTACTCGGACATGTCGAAGCGAATGAGCGCCGTCTCGCTGCCGAAGAGAAACTGCGCCAGCGCACGCGCCAGCTCGGTCTTGCCCACGCCGGTGGGTCCGAGGAACATGAAGCTGCCAACCGGCCGGTTGGGATTCTTCAAGCCGGCTCGCGACCGACGAATCGCCCGCGAGACCGCCGAGATGGCCTTTTCCTGGCTGATCACCCGGCGATGGAGCTCCTGCTCCATCCGCAACAGCTTGTCGCTCTCGTCCTGGTTGATCGATGACAAGGGGACGCCCGTCCACTTCGAGACGACCTCGTCGATCTCTGCCTTCGCGACGACCACGCGGCGCGCGCTCGAGCGCACATCGAATTTCTCGCGAACGAGCTGCAGGTTTTCGCGCGCGGCCTGCTCCTGCTCGCGGAAGTGCTGCACCTTGTCGAAGTCTTTGTTCGCGTTCGCACTCTCCATCTGCTCGACCGCGACGCGAATGCTCTTGTTAATCTCGCCGAACTCCTCGCTGAAGCCGGCCTCGCGCAGTTTCGCGCGCGCGCCCGCCTCGTCGATCAAGTCAATCGCCTTGTCCGGGAGGAAGCGATCGGTGATGTAGCGGCTCGACTGATAGACGGCGGCTTCGACCGCCTCCCGCGTGTACTCCACGTGATGGAACTGCTCGTAGCGATCTTTGATCCCCATCAGGATCTCAATCGTTTCGCGTTCGGACGGCGGATCGACTTTGATCGCCTGGAAACGACGCTCGAGAGAGCGGTCCTTCTCGATGTACTTCCGGTACTCGGCCGGCGTCGTCGCACCGATGCAGCGAATCTCGCCGCGCGAGAGTGCCGGCTTCAGAATGTTGGCCGCATCCAGCGACCCCTCGGCCGACCCTGCCCCGACCAGCGTGTGCAGCTCGTCGATGAACACGATGATGTTCGGGTTGTCGGTGAGCTCCTTCATGATTGCCTTGAGGCGCTCTTCGAACTGCCCGCGGTACTTCGTACCGGCGACGATCAACGAGATGTCGAGAGCCAGAATCCGTTTGTCGGCCAGGAAGTGCGGCACGTCGCCGTACACGATCTTTTGCGCCAGGCCTTCGACGATTGCCGTCTTCCCGACACCAGGTTCGCCAATGAGCACGGCGTTGTTCTTGGTCCGACGGCACAGCACCTGCTGAACGCGTTCGAGTTCGTAGTCTCGTCCGACCAGCGGGTCGAGCTGATTCTTCATCGCCGCCTCGGTCAGGTCGCGGCTGAACTCGGCCAGCAGTGGTGTTTCTTTGACCCGTGTCAGGGTCGTCTTCTCATTGAGGAGTTGGACGATGTCTTCGCGCACCTGATGGAGGCGCATTCCCTTTTCCATCAGAATCGTGGCCGCGACCGATCGCTCCTCGCGCAGGATTCCGAGCAGCAAGTGCTCGGTGCCGATGTAATTGTGCAGAAGCCGGTCCGCTTCCTCCGCCGCAAACCCCAACACGCGCTTCGTCTCGGCGCTGAATGGAATCTCGACCGAGGTCGACACCTTCTCGCGGAAGACCGTGCGACCTTCGATTTCTTTGCGGATGTTCTCGAGAGAGAGATGCGAACGGGCAAAAATTCGACTGGTCAGGCCTTTCCCTTCGCGGATCAGGCCAAGCAGCAGATGCTCGGTTTCGATCGAGATGCTCCCGAGCTGGCTGGCTTCATAGCGGGCAAAGAACAAAACCCGCCGCGCTCTTTCCGTATACCGCTCGAACATTCGCTAGTGTTCCAAAGTTCCAAAGTTCCAACGTTCCAGAGTTCGCATCTCGAGTTCCATGTCTCGCGGCGAACCCTGGAACCCTGGAACCTTGGAACCCTGGAACATTGATGTCCCTGAGGACATTATACGGCAAGGAGGGCCCTCCCTCCACAGCCGCGTGGCGCTAAGTTGCAGGTGGCGTGAGACTTCGGAAGATTGGATTTCAGAACCTGGCGACGTAGGCGACACGCGCGGCACGGTATGTTTCGCGGCGGAAGCTCTGTTCTTCAACGGTCACTCGTACCCAACCGTTATCGGTCGTACGCAGTTGAGCGTGCACTCCGAACTGGCGCGTCAGATAGACGGCCCGCTCGGCGTCGGCGCCACCGGCCGAAAACGATTCTGCAGCAAAAGAAAAGCCAACATACGGATAAAGCGAGAAACCGTCACTGAGCGTCAATCGCTTGAACAACTGGCTGCCGGCCAGCACGTACCAACCGTCAGCGTCGCCGTCGAAGTTGTCGGCGAAATACTGCCCCTGGACAGCGAGACTCACCGGCGTGACATCGTCATCTTCTTTGAAAAGGAAGTAGCGGACGAAGGGCGTCCACTCGGTCAGTGTGGTGTCGTCGGCCCCGCCAAAGTCGACCTCGTATAGATTGAAGCCGAACCCCACATCCCAGCGCCCGCCGATCGAAACGCTCCCGTGCGTCTCAACGCCGTTCGAGAAGGGGCCGACGGACCAGGCGACCGACCCTTCGACGGCCCGCTCTCCCTGAAGAATGAAAAGGGATTGTGCCGAGGCGCTGGAGGCGACGAGCGTCAAAAGGGCGGCGGCAAGGACCCCCATGCGCCTAGACATCTTCTAAGGCCATTATCGTGGGGATTGAAGCAGGTTTTCGCTCGTGAGGCGGAGCGTCGCTAGTGGGACTGGATGGTTTGAGGCCGTGAGAGCGTCAATTTCTGCACCGGACTGGTCACAATCACTTCCCCTCCCGCACACAATTCCATGCAGAAGCCGGTGTACACCCCGCGCATCTTGAGGAAGCTCCCGCCGAGTGAGCAGCCGGCCAGGCTGGCCTCCCGCCACTCGGGAAAGAATTGCCCACCACGGACTCGAACCCGACCTTCCTGACTGCCAAGCACGATGATTTCGTACAAGTGGTTCATCGTGAAAACCGTGAGGGTTTGAAAGGCAGGAAGTTCGTCAATCTGGCAGCCGTCGGTCCACTCCGCGTGGGCCCAGTTATCAAGCACGGCAATCGCTGGCACAGCCTCTGCGCGTTTGGGACTGCCCGGTCGTTGCGAGGTGATCGCTGAGGTTGGACGACTACGCATGTCGCTCGGTGCCTTGCAATTTGGATACCCAGTGAAGCCCAGCTCCAACGGCAGAGAAGACCAACTCAACCGACCAACTTCCTTTGATTGTAACCCCAACGGACCCGACTCGTTTACGCGACTCGTAGCTGACCGGCTTCGAGCCGCAAGATTCGGTCACAGTGTCGCGCCAAGCGAGGGTTGTGGGTCGCAATGATAGCCGTGAGTCCCGACTCGGCGTGCATTTCTCTCAAAAGCTTGTGCAAGTCATCGGCGGTCTCTTCATCGAGATCGCCCGTGGGTTCGTCCGCGAGGAGAAGGGCGGGCTGCATGATCAGCGCGCGCGCGACGGCCACCCGCTGCTGCTCGCCCCCGGACAGCATGCCCGGGCGATGATCGAGGCGATCGCCAAGGCCGACACGCGTGAGCAGGGTGACGGCGCGCGGACGCGCCGCGTCGGGTCTGACCCTTGCGATGCGCAGCGGCATCTCCGCGTTCTCAGCGGCGGTGAACTCCGGCAGCAAATGGTGAAATTGGAAAACGAACCCGACATGGCGGTTCCGAAACGCCACGAGCTCGGCGTCCGGCACCGTCGCCACGTCCACCGACCCCACCCGCACGATTCCCGAATCGGGACGATCGAGGCCGCCGAGCACATGCAGGAGCGTGCTCTTGCCCACACCCGACGCGCCCATGATAGCGACCATCTCGCCCTGGTCAACCGCAAGATGGAGGTCGCGCAGGACCTGCACGCGGCCGGTGGCAACCGGGTAGGACTTGCTGAGATCGTGCGCCTCGACGAACGCCATGGGCTACTCGTACCGCAGGGCCTGCGCCGGATCCAGTTTGGCTGCCTGGCGCGACGGATACAGTGTGGCGAAGAAGCACACAACCACCGCGCCGACGACGATCAGAATCAGGTCGGTCGTGAGCACCCGGAACGGGAGATAGCTGACCTGATACACGTCACCCGCGATGCCAATCAGTCGATAGCGATCCAACACGGTCGCGACGACCGCGCCGATCGACGCCCCCACGACGGTCCCGATGGTGCCGATGATCACGCCTTGAATCAGAAAGATCAGCATCACACTGCGCGCCGAGGCCCCCATCGTCTTGAGAATCGCGATGTCGCGGGTCTTCTCCATGACGAGCAGAATGAGCGAGGCCACGATGTTGAGGGCCGCCACCGCCACGATGAGGCCGATCCCGATCCCCATCGCGATCTTCTCGAGGTAGAGCGCCGAATACAGTGATTGGTTCATGTCCGACCAATCCTGCGTCAGGTAAACGGAGCCAAGTGTCGAGGTAATGGCCTCAGCAATCTGAGGGGCTTCGTAGATATCCCGGACCTTGAGTTCGAGGTGGTCGGGCTGCGTGACGCCCATCATCCGGCCGGCGACATCGAGCGCAACGAAACCGTACGCCTGATCGAACTCGACCAGCCCAAGCCGAAACGTGCCGACGACCCTGAAGCGGCGCATCCGCGGCGCCATCCCCATCGGCGACAAGGTGCCCTGCGGCGTCAGCAACGTGACCGTGTCGCCAACGAACGCTCCGATCGTTCCGGCGAGGCCGTGCCCGATGACGATGCCCGGCAGACCATCAGGGTCGTTGGCGTTGAGGGCCTCGAGGCTGCCCCCCGTTATCGCGCCGGCAATCTCCGTGACCTCTGGCTCGAGTGTCGGGTCGATACCCTTGATCGTGAGAAAGTTGTCCGCGCGATCGGTCTGGATGAGGGCCTTGCTGTACGTCGCCGGCGCCGCACCCACCACGCCGGGAACCTGGGCGAGCCGCTGGGCCTCGGCCCGGTAGTCTGCGATCCCGCCAGTCTTCCACACGCTCACGTGAGCCATGGCGCCGAGAATCCGATCGCGCAGCTCCTGCTGCATGCCCGTCATCAGTGCCAACGCGATCACCAGCGCCATGACGCCAACGGTCACACCCAGGGTGGAAACCAACGAGATCACCGAAATAAAGACCTGCCGGCGCTTGGCCAACAGGTAGCGCAGCGCGATTTGGAGTTCAAACGGCATCGGCCGAAGGCGGTGTGGGCTCGCCGTCTTTTCGTGGTCGCATCAGGGGAAAGAGGATGACGTCCCGGATGCTCGGAGAATTCGTCAGCAGCATGACGAGGCGGTCGATGCCCACCCCCTCACCTCCGGTCGGAGGCAGTCCATACTCGAGCGCGCGAATGTAGTCCTCGTCCATCGCATGTGCTTCGTGATCCCCGCGCGCGCGGTCGGCCAGCTGCGCTTCAAAGCGTCGGCGCTGCTCGAGCGGGTCATTGAGCTCGCTGAAGGCGTTGGCAATTTCCATGGCGCCGATATACAGCTCGAACCGCTCCACGGTCTCCGGATCGTCCGCTCGCTGTTTGGCGAGCGGCGAGATCTCGGTGGGATAGTCGTAGACGAACGTCGGGTGCACGAGTTCGTCCTCGACGAGCTTCTCGAAAATCTCGGCGGCGATCTTGCCGGGCCCCCACCCCTTCTCTACCTCGACGCCAAGCCGGGTCGCAAAGTTCGACACTGGGGCGAGTTCCCTGATGGACGCCTCCGTCACCGGCTCTCCCAGCCGGGCAGAAACGGCAGCCGCGACCAGTTGCCGGAAGCGCTTGCGCGCAAATGGGCCCTTGAACGAGATGGTGTGGTTGCCCCACGTCACGGAATCCGTCCCTACGGCGGCATGAACGGTCCACGCAAGCATTTCCTCGGTCAGATCCATCAGGTCGTTGTAATCAGCGTACGCCCAATAGAACTCGAGCATGGTGAACTCAGGGTTCCAGCGGTAGCCGATGCCTTCATTCCTGAAGTTGCGATTGATCTCGAACACCTTCTCGACGCCGCCGACCACGAGGCGCTTGAGGTAGAGCTCTGGCGCAATCCGCAAGAAGAGCTTCATGTCGAGTGCGTGGTGATGCGTCACAAACGGCCGCGCGAGCGCACCGCCTGCAATCGGCTGCATCATCGGCGTCTCGACCTCGAGAAACCCGCGAGCGACGAGAAACTCCCGCATCGCGGTAATCGTCCGGCTACGGACCTCGAACACGTGACGCACGTCGGGATTCACCACCAGATCGAGATACCGCTGGCGGTACCGAATCTCGACATCCTGAAGGCCATGCCACTTTTCCGGCAGCGGGATGAAGCACTTCGCGAGGAACTCCAGGCGGGTCACCCAGACCGAGAGCTCGTTCGTCTTGGTACGAAACAAGTGGCCGCCCACCCCGATGTGATCGCCGTAGTCGAGCAGCTTCGACACGGCGAACTCGGCCTCGCTGAGCGCATCCTGTCGGACGTACGCCTGAATCCGACGCCGGCCGTCGGAGAGCACGAAGAAACTGGCCTTACCGAAGCTGCGGATGCTGAGGATTCGGCCGGCGCAGGCAGTCTCGACCCGCGTCGCCTCGAGGTCCTCCTTGCTGCGGGTACCGTACTCGTCGACCAATGCGCTGATGGTCTGAGTGGTCGTGAAGCGGTTAGGGTACGGACGAACGCCCAACTTCGTGATCGCCTCGAGATTGGCGCGCCGCTGTTCGGACTGCTCTTCTTCGTCAGACACTAGCCACGCTCCGCGTCAAGCTCTCGCCCCGCCATGCTCGATGGCGAGGAGCCTCGCTATTCAATCGCTTTCCCTTCCTCTTTCAAACGTCGAAACACGCCGTCGAGGACGCCATTGACGAATCGAGCGGCCTCATCGCCGCTGTAGCGCCGAGCGAGCTCAATCGCTTCGTCAATCGCCACCCTCGGCGGCGTGGCCGCCGGGGTCAGCAACTCGCAAATGCCCAGGCGCAGCACCAACCGATCGACGATGGCGATTCGTTCGAGGCGCCAGTTCTGGGCGGCCTCGGCAATATAGGCGTCGATGCCCTCGCGCGCGTCCCACGTTCCCTTCACGAGCGCCACCGCGTACGCGTGCGACTCGTCGTCCAGCGCGATGGCGTCGGCGTCCCCAATCGACTGGTGCGAGCGCACAACCTCGCCGATCGACAGTTGGCCGACCTCGACCTGATACAGCATCCGCAACGCGGCTTCGCGTGAGCGCCGTCGCCCTTCCCATCGCGATCCGGGCTGGAGCTCGCCGCCCACAACTCAGTCGCCCAAGGTCCCGAACAGCCTGGCCATCTCCAGTGCCGCCAACGCCGCCTCGCGACCCTTGTTGCCTTCGCCGGGCACGGCCCGTTCGACGGCCTCTTCGACGGAGTTCGTGGTCAACACACCGAAGGTCATCGGCACACCCGTGGCCGCCGCCGCCGCCGTGATCCCATGGGCGCAGGCCGCGGCGATGTATTCGAAGTGCGGAGTTGCGCCGCGTATGAGGCATCCAAGACAAACGACCGCGGCCACACGGCCGGTTTCGGCGACACGCTGTGCCGCAATCGGCAGCTCGAACGCACCCGGCACGCGGAGCACTTCGACGTCACCGCTGGCCACGCCAGCCTGGCGCAGGGCCTCTTCGGCGCCGGCCAACAGCCGATCAGTGACGAACTCGTTGAAGCGAGAAACGACGATCGCGATGCGCATCCGGCGGCTCCGGGATCCGCGCTAGTGGCCCTGCCAGGCGGCGGCGCGCTTCTCGAGGAAGGCCTTGGTGCCCTCCTTCATATCGTCGGTGGAGGCAACCAGTCCGAACAGCGTCGCTTCGATGAACTGCGCCTCGGCAAGCGGCATCTCGGACCCGGCATTCACGGCCTCGATGATGTAGCGAACGGCCACCGGCGCCTTGGAGGCAAGCATCGTCGCGATCTTCTTCGCTTCAGCCAGGAGCTCTGATCCCGGCACCACTTTGTTGACGAGCCCAATTTCGTAGGCACGCGCCGCCGGCACCATTTCGCCCGACAACAGAATCTCGAGCGCGATCCCCTTCCCCACCAGACGCGGCAGACGTTGACTGCCACCGTAGCCGGGCAGGATTCCCAGGTTGATCTCCGGCTGTCCCAAACGCGCAGTGTCGGCCGCAATACGCATGGTGCACGCCATCGCCAGCTCACAGCCGCCGCCCAGCGCAAATCCATTGACCGCCGCTACGACGGGTTTGCCAAGCCGTTCGATGGCATCGCACACTGTCTGCCCGGTGCGCGCGTGCAGCTGACCCGCAGACGGCGACAGGACGGCCAACTCGTTGATGTCAGCGCCAGCGACGAACGACTTCTCTCCGGCACCTGTCAGGACGATGGCGCGCACGCCCGTATCGTCCTGAAGCTCGCGCATGACGCGGCCCAGTTCGCTGATGGTTTGACGGTTTAGAGCGTTGAGCACCTTCGGGCGATTGATGGTGACGACGGCAACGGCGCCATCTCGCTCGACGAGAAGGGTTTCGAAGCTCATAAACGACGAATTATACCCCACGCTCCTACGACCATTGTGGCGGCGAACGCGCCCCACGCGTCAGCACGCAGGTCGCGTATGTCCGCATGACGGGTCGGGACGAACGACTGGTGAAACTCGTCGCTCACGCCATAGGCCACGGCGATTGCAAATGCGAGGAGCAACACTTTTGCTGTGATCCCGGACCAGCGTTTCCTTCGCAAGCGCGCGAATCAGGAGCAGCGTGAGTCCGAAATACACGATCTCGTGCAGCGACACGTCGGACACATTCGCCGGCATGGGCGGATCGGCGATCGATGACGCAACGAAGATCCCGATCATGTAGAGGATGACCGGCAGCCAAAGCCACATCCATTGGCGCGCCGTTGGCTTCAGGAGCGCGAGCCCCGCGATGGCACGACTCGATGAAGGCACAGGCTTATTGGAGGACACAGAAGGCGGAACGCGCGACCGACGGCGGCGTGATCAGAGCGGCAGCGGGTAGATCAGCCAGGCCAACAGCAAGGCGACGCCAACGAAGCCGCCGAGCAAGCGGGCGCCAAGCATGAGTTGATCCCGTGGCCGGTCTCGCATCAGCACCGCGAAAATCACGGAGACGAAGATCGAGAAAACGATCAGAAGGCCGAGATGCGACGTCATCCCTTCCGACCGAGCGCGATGTCGTAGGCGTCGAGAACGACCAGCATATTAAGCAGACCCGCAACGATGAGAAACGTGTTGCCGTAGTCGTAGGAGGCAGCGGTAACGACGCCTTTTCCCAGACCGAGCAGTGCCGCGATGAAGTAAGGGAAGCCATTACCAACGCTCGCAAACGCCGCCAACGCCACGAGCGGCTGCGAAGGCTCGAACGGAAACAACCGACCATCGAGCCAGAGTCCGGTGGCAAACATCAAGGGAATCGCGACGAGGAACACCGCGCCTTTCTGCGTCCGCCCCTGCCAGAGGTGGCCCGCCCCGGGAACGAGCCATGCCGCGATGGAGATGAGCGTGGGATTGGTCAACTGCACGCGATCGGCGGCGGTGGCCCGCACGGCGGTCAGTTTACCTCAGGTCTCTCGAGGCGGCCGCGCAAACGAGCCCGCCGATTGCGAGGCCCAGCGGTGCCGCGAGAAGGGCTCGTAAGAGGTTCGCGGGATCCCACCAACCAAGCGACGCTGTGATTGCGGTCACCAGTGTAGGCAGCGCCGACCAGCAGAGAATCCTTCGCAACAGGCGCGGCTTCAGGAGTCGTTGCGCGAGATCGGATTGGACGGCGCCGACGCCAGCCATCAGCACCCACGCGATCGCCCCGACGAAAGCGCCGACGTACAAGCCCAGACATCGGGCACAGACCGGAAGTTGTGCACCGGCCAGGTGAAATGAGCGTTCTGGCCGTTGGTGGCAGACCAACGAGCCCGCCGCGTACACGGCCGCAGCGGCGAGGGGCCGGACGCCGTCGGACGAGCTGCTCCGGAGCGGCGCAGCCACCAGCCCCGCAACCCAGACACCAGTCGTGAGCACCACCGCGAATAGACCGGCCTGCCGCCGCGCGGTCTTCATGCGGAATGGACCCAGCGCCGGTCGATTCCATACCTTGATAAAAACGGCTTAAGTACCATTTCAATCAGCCACTTACACCAGGCCCAGGTTAGTGAGGGCGCCCCCAGGCAGCAATTTGGAACTTGCCAAAAGGCCCACTCGTCAAACAGCATTAGTTCTTCGAACACCGTTCAGTTCACCACTTTCGAAGGACCCCGGACCGCATGGGTATCAAAGAACGTCAGGACCGCGAGCGCCAGGCCGTTCGCCAGTCCATCCTGGACGCCGCGCGCGACCTCTTCGTCTCCGACGGCTATCGCAACGTGTCGATTCGCAAGATCGCCGAGCGTATCGAGTACAGCCCCGCCGCAATCTACAGCTATTTCCCGAGCAAGGACGACATCTTCTTTGCCCTCGCTGAAGAAGGCTTTCGCCGGCTGGACGCGAAGGTCCGGAGCGCGCTGGGCCACGACCGATCCGCTCGACGCGTTTCGCGCCTGCTGGTGGGCCTACTACGAGTTCTCCAAGGAAGATCGCGAGTTCTTCGAGCTGATGTTCGTCGACCGCTCGGTTCCGCAGATCACCGAGCAGTGGACCGGGTTCGCCTTCGTCCATCAGATGCTGGCCTTCGCCAGCGAACGCATCCAGCGCTGTATCGATGCCGGCGTGTTCGCTGCCGACACGAACGCCGAGGTCGCGATGCATTTGATCTGGGGCGCGCTCACCGGGCCCGCGGTGATCGGCAGCGGCTGTCGTTTGTCGCCTGGCGAAGATCCGGATGCGCTCGCCCGCGACGTCCTCGAACTGATGATTGCCGGTTTTCGCAGTGGCACCGCTGCCTACCACCTTTGTCCCCTGCACGCCTCATCCCGATGCAACAAGCGTCAAGGCTCCTTTCATCGAAGCAGTGGCTTCAGATGGAGTGCGCACTCATGACTCGTAGCGGTTCGTTCGTTCTTCTTCTCGCGGCGCTCGTCGGTCTCTCAGCCTCAACCTCGCCTGCAGCTCGGACAGCGCGTCAGCCGCGGCTGATCCCGTCGCGAGCGTTGCTCCGCCAGCGGCGATCGTCGACGTGGCTGTCGTGCGAGCTTCGGTTGGCACGGTGGAATCGGCGCTCGAAATTTCGGGCACCCTGGCCGCACGGACGCGTGTCGGCATCAAGCCGAAGCTCCCCGGACGTCTCGAGCGCGTGCTCGTCGACATTGGCGATCGCGTCAGCGAAGGGCAGGTCGTGGCCACGATCGATCGTGGTGAGGCCGACGCGCAAGCTCGACGCGGCACGTCGGCAGCGGTCGGCTGTCGCACAAGCTGCGCTCGAGAGCGCGGAGGCAGCGCTGGCCAACGCGGTGCATCGAGCACGAGCGCGCGAAAACCCTGTTCGAGGGCGGCGCTATTCCGCGACAACGGCTCGACGCGGCTCAAACGGCCCATCGCTCCGCGGTCGCGCAGCGCGACCTCGCCAAAGCGAACCTCGCCCAGGCCGAAGCGACGGTTCGTCGCGCTCGTGAGGTCCAGCGTGACGCGACGCTGCGCGCCCCGGTTTCCGGCTTCGTCGTCGAGCGCAACTACGACGCCGGAGCCATCCCTGGCGACCTGCCCATCGTGGTCGTCGCGGACGTTCGGCAACTGAAGCTCGAAGCCGGCGTGTCCGAGCTCGAGGCGGGACGACTGAAGACCGGTCTGCCGGCCGCCGTGTCGGTGCAGGCCAAGCCGGGCGAGCGTTTCACCGGTCAGCTTGCGGCGATCGCGCCCGAGGTCGATGAGAAGAATCGCCACTTCCGAATCGAGGTGCGGGTCGCGAACCCTGATGGCACGCTGCTCGCAGGCATGTATGCGACGGCCCGACTCGTTGTCGCCGCCGCCGAGAACGCGCTGACGCTGCCGCGCGAAGCCGTCACGACGCGCGACGGCAAGCGCGTCGCGCTCAAGGTCGACGGCCGACAAGGTGACACCGGTCACGGTGGTCGAAGGACTCAACGACGGCCGGCTGGTCCAGATCGTTTCCGGGCTCTCCGCCGGCGACCAGGTGATCGCCGACGCCCGGCGGCAGCTGCCGGCCGACGCCCGCGTCAAGGCGATCCTGCAGTAACGCCGCGGCTCGCTCCGGTCATTGGTCTCGAAAGCTGAATAGCCATGTGGATATCTGATACCGCAATCAAACGCCCGGTCTTCGCGACGATGGTCATCATGAGCTTCATGGTGCTCGGCGTCGTGTCGATGACGCGGCTGGGCATCGACCTGTTTCCCGAGGTCAACTTCCCGTTCGTCAACGTCACCGTGGTGTATCCCGGCGCCGGCCCCGAAGAGGTCGAAACGCTCGTGACGCGGCCGATCGAGG
The DNA here is from genome assembly GCA_963802675.1 of uncultured Acidobacteriota bacterium. GTDB lineage: Bacteria > Acidobacteriota > Vicinamibacteria > Vicinamibacterales > UBA2999 > JACCSI01. The sequence continues at coordinate 156,021 of CAWDJL010000005.1, read as the reverse complement.
ACGCGGTCGCCGGCATCAACGGCGTCAAGAAGGTCGTCTCGACTTCGACCGAGGGCATGGCGCACGTCGGCGTCGAGCTCCGCCTCGAAGTCGATCCGCAGGCGGCCACGGCCGAAGTCCGCGAAAAGGTCGCCGCGATTCGCGGCAAGCTGCCGCGGGAGATCGAAGATCCGACGATTCAGCGCTTCGACGTCGCGGCGCTGCCCATCATGATGTTTGCCGTCGGTTCGAGCCAGCCGTCGGACGTCACTCGGCGCCAAATCGAGGACGACCTCAAGCCGCTCCTCGAGCAGATCGACGGCGTCGCCGCGGTCGAGGTCAACGGCGGCGAAATCCGCGAGATTCAGATCAATCTCGACCCACGCCGGCTCGAAGCGCTGAGTCTGCCGCTCAGCGAGGTCGCGGCCAAGCTGGCCGCCGAAAACCTCGACGTTCCCGGCGGTCAGGTCAAGCGCGACGGCCGCAGCATCTCGCTCCGCACCAAGGGCGAGTTCCAGACGATCGATGAGATCGACAACGTCATCCTCCGCTCGACCGCGGGATCCACCGTCAAGCTCAGGGACGTCGGCGAGGTCGTCGACGGCTACGAAGACAAGACGTCGACGACGCGCCTGAACGGCGCCGACGCGGTGTCGTTTTCGGTGCGCAAGCAGTCGGGGGCCAACACGGTAGAAATCGCCGATCGCGTCGAGGCGACGCTAGCGCGACTGGCGCCGAATTTCCCGGCCCTGCAAATTCGCCCGGTCCACAACGACGCCGACTTCATCAAGGAGAACGTCCGCGACGTCCGCAACCACATCCTTTTCGGCGGCCTCATGGCCGTGCTCATCATCTTCGTGTTCATGCGTGACTGGCGCTCGACGCTGATCTCGGCGCTCGCCCTGCCGACCTCGGTGATCGCGACGTTCTTCTTCATGTGGGCGGTGGGCTTCACCATCAACATGATGACGCTGATGGCCCTGTCGCTGGTCATCGGCATCCTGATCGACGACGCGGTCGTCGTGCGCGAGAACATCTATCGCCACATGGAGCACGGCGAGGATGCGTTCACGGCGGCCCGCAACGGCACGGCCGAAATCGGGCTCGCCGTCATGGCCACCACCTTCACCATTCTGGCGGTGTTCCTGCCGGTCGGATTCATGACCGGCATCGTCGGTCAGTTCTTCAAGTCGTTCGCGCTGACCATCGCGTTTGCCGTCGCGATGTCGCTGCTCGTCGCATTCACGCTCGACCCGATGCTGTCGTCGCGATTCGTGCGCTACATCCCGCCCGAAGAGCGGATGAAGACGCGCTCCGGTCGCATCCTCGAAGCCTGGGGGCGCTTCTACGATCGCATCGACCTGAAATACCAGGGTGTCCTGGGCTGGTCGATCCGTCACCCCTGGGCCGTGCTCGGCATCGCGGCCGTCGTGTTCATCGGAAGCCTTTCGACGCTTGGGCGTGATGGGGACCGAGTTCACGCCGGCCGAGGATCGCGGACAGTTCGAGATCAACGCCGAGTTGCCGCCCGGGACGTCGTTCGAGCAGAGCGTCGACGATGGTGGCGGCGCTCGAGAAGAAAGTGCAGGAGCTTCCCGAGGTCCGGCAAGTCTTTTCAACCGTGGGCGTCAACGGCGATCCGCTGAAGGCCAACCTGCGCATTCGAACGACGCCGAAGCACGAACGCGAGCGTGGCTTGATCGAACTCAAGGCCGACGACACGCCAGCGCATCGCGTCGGTGCCGCTGGTGAAGTCGGTCGTCACCGATCCCGAGTTCATGCAGGGCGCGCCGTCACAGGCGCCGATCAGCGTGTATGTCCGCGGCGATGACATGGTCGCGCTCCAGCGCCTGAGCGACGAGGTGGTCGCCAAGATTCGTCAGGTGCCCGGCACGGTCGACGTCGACAGCACGCTCGAAGGCGGACAGCCCGAAGTGGTCGCGCGCGTCAATCGCGATCTGGCTGCCGATCTCGGGTTCGATGTCGGCAGCGTCGCCATGCAGTTGCGCAGCATGGTCGAGGGCGTGGTGCCGACCAAGCTGCGTGAAGGCGACAAGGAATACGACATTCGCGTCAGGCTCGCACCCGAATTCCGCAACGATTTCCAGTCGCTTGCGCGAGCGCCGCTCTACTCGCCGCGAGGCGCCCTGATCCGTACGTCGGACATCGCGACCATGGAGCCCGGGGTCGGGCCGACGAATATCGAACGTGAACAACGGCGACGACAAGCGAAGATCGACATCGAGCTGTCCGATCGTCCGCTCGGCGACGTGACGAACGACGTCAGCACGGCAATGGCAACGGTGCAGATGCCACCCAACTTCGAATGGGGATTCCTGGGCGACGTCGAGCTGATGCAGGAGTCGGCGGCCGCCATGGGCCTCGCCATGCTGCTCGCGGTCGCCTTCATCTACATCGTCCTGGCGTCGCAGTTCGAATCGTTCCTCGAGCCGTTTCTCATCATGTTGTCATTGCCACTCGCCGTGGTTGGCGCGCTGCTCGCGATTCTTCTCACGGGCAACAACCTGGGGATGCCGGCAATGATTGGCATGGTGATGCTGATGGGCCTCGTGACAAAGAACGCGATCCTGCTCATCGACATGACCAACCACTATGTTCGCGAAGGGTAGCCGGTCGAAGAGGCGATCCTGACGGCTGGTCCGATTCGATTGCGGCCCATCCTCATGACCACGATGGCGATGATCCTGGGGATGCTGCCGTCCGCGATGGGCCGCGGGGAAGGCGGCGAATTCCGAGCGCCCATTTCGATCGCCACCATTGGTGGGCTGATCACGTCGACGGCGTTGACCCTGGTCGTGGTGCCGGTCGCATACCTTCTGCTCGCGCGGCTGCTCGCGCGGGTCAAGGGCTGGCGCACCGACGCGGCTCCCCAACTCCACCCGGCACTGCGCGTCACTGGTGTCGTCATTATCGTGGCGCTGGTCGGTTGGCTCCTGTCGGCAACGGCAGCGTTCGCACAAGTGGCACCCCGGCCGGCACCAGCAGCCGCGCTCGAATTGACCTTCGAACAGGCGCTCGAGCGCGCGGTCACTGCCAACGAGGGACTCAAAGTCGTTCAGGAACAGGTTCGCGAAAGCCAGGGCCGCGTGCAGGAAGCCCGCACGAGCTTCCTGCCGACTGCGAACCTCAATTTCCTGTACACGCCCGCGCAGCAATTTCCGTTGATACGAATCCCTGGCGGAATTTTCGGGCCCAACGAGCAAACGTTCGAGGCGGGCTTCACGCGGCGAAACATCATGCAGCTGGATCTGTGGCAGCCGATCTACACGGCGGGACGGCTGACCAACGCCTACGGCATTCAGGCGTCGGCCCTCGACGCGTCGAAGCTGCAGCTTGAACGCGCCCGGCAGGAGCTTCAGCTACAGGTCGTCGAAACGTTCTACGCCGCGCTGATGAATGAACAGGGCGTGCGGGTCGCCAACGAGCAGATCGAATTGGCCACCAGGCAGCTTTCGCTGGCCAAGGCACGCTTCGACGCCGGAAGCGTCGCGCGACTCGACGTGCTGCAAGCCGAAGTCGAGCTTGCTAATTCCAAGGCCCGTCGCATTCAGGCAAAGGCCGCCGTTGATACCGCTTACCAAGCGTTGCGCACCGTGTTGTCACTACCGCAGTCGCAAGCCTTGGTGCTCCGAGGCAGTCTCGACGAGCGACCGGAGACGCTCACACGGGCGGCGCTCGATGCGGCACTCCCGGCGCGGCCCGACTTGCGCGCCTTTGCGGCGCGCAAGGACATGGCGCAGCACTCGGTCGCGCTTGCGAACGCCGAGTGGAAGCCAAGCCTGTCGCTGACCGGGAACCTCCAGTATCAGGACGATGGCGTCGACAACCTGCTGCGCACCAACAACCAGAGCTACACGATGGGACTCGCATTGCAGGTTCCATTGTTCGGTGCGCCGACGTCGGCTGCCAAGCGCGCCATCGCCACTGCTCAAGTCAGGCAGTCGGAACATGGGCTCGTTGCGGCGACCGATGCCGCCCGTCTCGACGTGGAATCGGCTTGGACGGCGTTCGAGGCTGCAGACGAGGTCGTGACGACGCAACAAAAGGCGTTGGAGCTGGCGCGCGAGAGCGTCTCGATCGCGCAGGTGTCATACGCGAACGGAGTCATCACGTCGGCCGAGCTCAACGACGCGCAGGTTCGGCTGCTGCTGACTGAATGGTTTCTCATGCAGGCGAAATACAGCCGCATCGTCGCGGCCGCCAAGGCGCGGACGGCCGCTGGCGCCTGACAGCAGGGGTTGGCGGTCGGCCAGTGGCCGGTAGCCGGCTGCCGGCAACTACCGTGGGCCGTGGAGGGCTGACCGTGGACTGGAGACCGGAGTCCGGAAACCCTCGGTCATCGCGCCAAAATACTTTTCGTAACGTGCGATGAACTCCTCCTTGCTATAGGCGTGACTCGACCCACCGAGATGCTCGAGCGCGTAAGTTGCCGCCACGCTTCCGATCCGCGCGCACACTTCGTAGGACGCCCCGATCGCCAGACCTTTCATGAATCCGCCCCGGAAAGCATCGCCCACGCCCGTCGGATCTTCGATGCGATCGGGCGGGACTGAGGGAACGTCCACGCGGCCGTGGTTCCTGCTGATCACGATCGAACCTTTCTCGCCTTTCGTGATCACCAGGAGCTCGACCTCCTCGAGCAGCTCGTCCTCGCCCATTCCGGTCTTTTGTCGGAGCAGCTCGAGCTCGTAGTCGTTCAGAATCACCATGAAGGCTCCGGTCACCCCCTCGACGAGTCGCGGGCCGTCCATGCGTGCGCACTGCTGGCCTGGATCCCAGATATAGCGAATGCCAAGGGCGCTGCACTCCTGCGCGTGTTGGACCATTCCGTCTGGATCATTCGGAGACACGATCACGAGGCCATCGTTCTTGAGCCCAGCAATCAAGCGGAACGACAATTCACCCGCGTTGGCCATGGCGCCGGTGTAGAACGAGGCGATCTGATTGTTCGCCTGGTCGGTGCTGCAGAAGAAGGACGCGGTGAACTTGCCGTCGATCACCTTCACGTGGGTCGTGTCGATGCCAACGGCCTCCAGCCACGTGCGATAGTCGCCGAAGTCCTGCCCCGCAGTGGCCATGAGGAGCGGCCGCTCGCCCAGCAAGGCCAGCGTGTACGCGATGTTGGGCGCGCAGCCACCGCGACGCTTATCCATCGTGTCCACGAGAAAGCTGAGGCTCAATCGATGCATGTGCTCGGGCAGCAAGTGCTCGGTGAATTTGCCGGGGAACGACATCAAATAGTCGAACGCGATCGAGCCGGTGACGACGAGTCTCATTGGATGTACTTTCCGATGATGGGCGCGAGGTCCCGTTTGACCGCGTCCGGAATGGCGTCGCGACGCGTGATGATGGCCGTCGCCAGGGCGCTCCCGCATTGGCAACCCTGACGGCCCGCATAGCGCTCGACCGCCGCCGCGACGACCTGCTGTGCCGTTTTCGCGTTTTGAGTCAGGTTCCGGATAATCAGTTCGACGGTTACGCTGTCGTGATCGGGGTGCCAGCAGTCGTAGTCAGTCACGAGAGCCATAGTCGTATAACAAATTTCCGCTTCGCGCGCGAGCTTGGCCTCCTGCAGATTGGTCATCCCGATGATGTGAGCACCCCACGACCGATACAGGCGCGATTCGGCAAGCGTGGAGAATTGGGGGCCCTCCATGCACACATACGTGCCGCCGCGGTGAACGCCGGCACCCACCCCCTCCGCGCATGCCGCCGTCAGCTCTCGGAGCGAGTCGCACACGGGGTGCGCGAATCCGACGTGCGCGACGATCCCGTTGCCGAAAAACGTGGCGGCGCGATTGAACGTGCGATCGATGAACTGGTCGGGAAACACGAGGTCGAGCGGACGCATTTCTTCTCGCAAGCTCCCAACCGCACTCGCCGAAATGACCGCTTCGACGCCCAGGACCTTGAATCCGTAGATGTTGGCGCGGAAGTTCAACTCGGATGGCATCAACCGATGCCCTTCGCCATGTCGGGCCAAAAACGCGACGCGTTTACCGCGCAGGGTCGCCAACGTATAGGGGCCGGAAGGGTCACCAAAGGGCGTCGTGAGCACACGCTGATCGCGATCCGCGAGCTCCGCCATGTCGTACAACCCGCTGCCGCCGATGATTCCAATCTGTGCAGTCATTGTCTGTTTCAGTCTCCAGTTACCGGTCGCCAGTTGCCGGTTGCCGGTCGCCGGTTGCCGAAACCGCCAGCTGTCCGGACCACTGCCCACTGATCACCGGCCACTGCCTTACAGCACTCGTTCGACAATTCGTTTGCCTTCGACGTTCCGGAGTCGGCCCGCCGCGATTGCTGGATCGTGTGCGAAGAACACGAGGTACTCGCGCTCGATGGCTTCTCGGGCAAAGGCCCGCTTGAACTCGAAGGTTTCCATCGGATAGAGGTCGTAACCCAAGCTCCATGCATCCGCGACGTGTGCCGTCGTGGGTAACATATCGGCAGCGAACACACCGACCTCACCCTCCGATTCAATCATCGCGACTTGATGATGCCGGGTGTGGCCTCCGGATCGGCGAAGTCTCACGCCAGGCATGACCTCGGCGTCATCCCCCACCAGATCGAGGACCCCGGCCTGCTCGAGAGGTTTGAAGTTCTCGGGCGGGTAGCTGGCGCGATTTCGTTCATGCGGATGTGTCGCGTCCTCCCATTCGCCGCGATGCACGAGATAGCGGGCCTTCGGGAAGCGAGGAACCAGTGTGCCGTCGGGCCCGCGAGCCGTGAAACCGCCGACATGGTCGAAGTGCAGGTGGCTGGCGAGCACCATGTCGATGTCGTTGACCGTCAGCCCGGCGTCGGCCAACGCATGGTCCAGGTGATAGCTGCGTTCGAGCCCGTAGAAATCGGTCGCCTTGGGATCCAGCTTGTCGCCGCATCCCGCATCGATGATCAGCGTCTGCTTTCCTCTCACGATGAGCGGGCGCATCCCCAGCGTGATGCGATTCCGGTCATCGGGTGGCGACCGCCGCTCCCACATCGTGCGAGGGACCACGCCGAACATCGCACCGCCATCGAGGCGAAAGAACCCATCGCACAGCGTGATGAGCTCCAGACGCCCCAGCCGATGTCGCAAGGGCGTGTGCAGACGGTCGTTGGATCTCGCCGCCTGCTTCAGCTCGACCAGGACGCCATGAGCGGCGGATGGGTGCACGAACGCAATCAGCGAACCCTCGGCACCCTCTCGAGGCGCCTCGTCGATCAGTCGTACGCCCCGTCCGCGCAACCGGGCCATTGCCTCCTGGAGATCGTCGACCCGTAGCGTGATGTGGTGCAGGCCGGGGCCGCGTTTGGCCACGTATCGCGCGATCGCCGAGTCATCCGCGGTGGCTTCCAGCAACTCGAGCGACGACTCACCAACCGGCACGAAATGGGCACGCACCCGCTGCGAGGCGATTTCCTCCGGGGGCTCGATCGCGAGGCCAAGCGCATCCCGATAGAACGCGAGAGCCTCGTCGAGGTTCGTGACGGCGATGCCGATGTGGTCGAGGCGCGCTTTCACTCGTGACTCTGCTTGACCGTCTTGCGCAGGATGTCGGCGGCGGCCGAATACGGATCGATTTCGCGCGCAGCGATGCGCTCCAGCACGCTTTCCATCTCGCCGGGCGCCAGAACATGGCGCTCGACATACTCGAGAAACGTGTGGGTCAGCCGCTCGCGCAACCTGAACTCGCCACGCGCCTTTCGTCGTCGCTGCCGGCCTTTCTCCGAATGCGCCCGGAAGGACTTGATGACGCTCCAGAGGTCCGGCACACCCTGGCCCGTCGTCGCCACAGTCTTGATGATCGGCGGTCGCCACTCGCCCGTTGAGTAGCTCTGGAGGGCCAGGTTTGACTCCACGGCGGTCACCGTCCGATCAGCGCCTTCCCGATCCGCCTTGTTGACGACAAAGATGTCAGCGATCTCCATGATGCCGGCTTTGAGCGCCTGAACCTCGTCTCCCGTGCCAGGCACGAGAATCACGATCGAGATGTCCGCGCTGCGGACGATGTCGACCTCGTCCTGCCCGACGCCCACGGTCTCGATGATGACGACGGACTTTCCCGCTGCGTCGAGCACGAGGGCCGCATCCGTCGTCGATCGGGCCAGGCCGCCCAACTGACCTCGGGTCGCCATGCTGCGGATGAAGACGTCGCCGTCGGCCGCGTGCGCTTGCATCCGGAGACGGTCTCCCAGAATCGCGCCACCAGTGAAGGGACTGGTCGGGTCCACGGCGATGACGCCGATCGTTTCTCCGCGCGCTCGCGCCTCCCCAACCAGCCGATCCACCAGGGTGCTCTTGCCGGCGCCTGGAGGGCCCGTGACGCCGATGAGATAAGCGCGTCCGGTCTTGGGAAAGATCGCCCGGATCAGCTCGGCGGCCGCCGGCGCTTCGTCTTCGATCAGCGAAATCGCGCGGGCCATCGCTCGAACATCGCCGGCGAGGACGCGATCGGCGAGCGCGTCAGAGGTCACCCGAGTCCTAACGAGGCTCCGCCTCGGACCACCGAGCAGGCTCTGCCTCGTTAGAGGCAGTGTTGGTCTTGCCCGCCTCCCAACCCCACCACGCCCAAAACGCGTGGCGGGGACCCCGCTCCGGCGGGCGAGACGTCTTGACGGCTGGACGAGAAACTTGACTCATATGCAAGGAATTCCCGGCTTCAAGACGTCTGGTGCGCAAGCAGTTGCCGCGCGATGACGAGCCGCTGGATCTCGCTCGTGCCTTCTCCGATGGTGGTGAGCTTTACGTCGCGGAAGAACTTCTCGGCCGGGTAGTCCTTGACGAATCCGTACCCGCCATGGATCTGCACGCAATCCTCGGACGCCCGCACCGCGATCTCGCTCGCGTAGAGCTTGGCCATGGACGACTCCAGAGTCGTGCGCCGCCCCTGGTCCTTCAGCCATGCCGCACGATACGTGAGCAGGCGCGCGGCCTCCACGCGAGCGGCGTTGTCGACCAGCTTCCAGCGAATCGACTGAAACGTCCCGATCGGCCGTCCAAACTGCTTGCGCTGAAACGCATAGGTGCGAGCCGCTTCGTAAGCGCCCTGTGCCAGACCCACCGCTAACGCCGCGATGCCGATGCGTCCAGCGTCGAGTACCTGCAACGTCTGGATGAAGCCTTGCCCTTCTTCTCCAATGAGATGGGCGCGCGGAATACGACAGTTCTGAAAAATCACCTCCGTCGTTTCGCTGGCCCGCATCCCGAGCTTGTCTTCCTTCTTGCCGGCGAGAAAGCCTGCCGTTCCACGCTCGACGATGAAGGCCGAGATGCCTTTGTTGCCCTTGCTCTTGTCGGTCACGGCCATGACCACCATGATGTCGCCCGAGGCGCCGTGCGTGATGAACGCCTTGCTGCCGTTGAGCACCCAGCAGTCGCCCTCAGCGACGGCCGTCGTCTTCATCGCGACGGCGTCACTGCCCGACCCAGGCTCGGTGAGTCCCCACGCGGCGAGCTTTTCCCCTCGCGCCAACGGCTCGAGAAACCGTCGCTTCTGAGCTTCGCTGCCGAACATCGAGATGTGCGCCGCGCCCAGGCCGTTGTGCGCCGCCAACGAAAGCGAGATGCTGGGGTCGACCCGCGCGATCTCTTCGAGACAAATGCAGTAGTCCACGGCGGACATGCCGGAGCCGCCGTAGTCGGTGGAAAACTGAATGCCCATCAAGCCCAAGTCGGCCAACTTGGGCAACAGATCCGGTGAAAAGTGCTGGGCTTCGTCCCACTCCCTGACGTATGGCTTGATTTCGGTTTCGGCAAACTCGCGAACGCTCCGACGCAACAGCGCCTGGTCGTCGGTCAGGCGAACATCCATCGATGAAAACTGTATCACGACGTTTCGTCACGGAGGTTCTTCACGATGGTTCTTGACGATGGTTCTTGACGATGGTTCGACGGCGGTTCTTGACGGAGGTTCTCTAGCAGGATGCTGAAAAAGTGACCGCCACGGGATCGACATCGGGATCTCGTTGGAATCGTGGGCGATTTGTTCGAAGTGGTCCCGGCGCTGGTCGCCGAAATCAAGAAGGCGAAGGGATGGCGCGGGCGCCCATCAAAGCGTCATGTAGTACTCCATCAGATCCAGCGGCGGCGGCGTGCGTCCCATCGCCCGCAGAAACCCCGAGACCTGGCCCCGATGGTGCGTCCCGTGATTGACGACATGCAGCACGATCTGCCACACCGGTTGTGTGTAGGGATGGCCGCGCATGTCTTCAAAAGGGATCATCTTTTCTGCCACGTCGTCATCGCTGAGATCGCGCATCCAGAGCTTCCAGCGTTGGTGGAGCGTGGGCCATTCGGTCTGGAGCAGCGTGAGATCGCGATCCTCCGGATCGACGAAGGTGGCCCGGGGTGCGCCCAGTACTTGCGACAGCCACATGCGATCCCCGGCATAGATGTGCGCCAAGGTGTCGAGCACGCATTTGTCGGCGGTCTGGAAGTCGCGCGTCAGTTCTTCTGGTGAAAGCGTGGCGGCGACATCCATCAGGCGTTGAGTGGCCCAGGCGGAGTAATCGAGCTGCAATCGGAGAGTGCCCACTGGGATAGGCATTTCATCAGTATGCTCTCTCTAGTCTAGGAGAGATCAACGAGCTTCACGTCAGGAACCATCGTGACGAACCAACGTCGAACCGTTGTGAAGAACCCCCGTGAAGAACCCCCGTCGAGAACCTCCTACGCAAGATCCCAATTCGTGTGCGGCGCCTGATTGTCCACGAGCCAACCCTTGACCAGCTGACCGTAATGGCGCCAGCGAATCTGATGCTGCTCGTAGAACGGCACGAGGGCGCGTTGAAGCGCAGGCAGGTTGTAGAAAGGCACCCCCGGAAAGTAGTGGTGTTCGAGATGGTAGTTCGAATTGAGGAACCAGAAATCCCAGAACCAGTGCCCTCGTATCAGTGTCGTCCACTTGGCGGGGTCAGTTGGATCGATGTCGTAGTGCTGTCCGAGGCGATTCAGGGTAAACGCAATCGGGAAAATGAAGAAGACAGGAACGACGTAGGCCCGCAGCGCCGCGCCGCCGCCGGCGAACCACCAAATCAGCCCAAGTGCAGACACGTGCACCAGGATAGCGACGCGACGCTCGACGGCGATGCGGGTTTGTAGTGCCGGATCGTAGGTACTGCTCTCGCGCCGGGCCGCACGGAAGTAAATCGGGAAGAGCGCGGGCGAACAGTACAAGAGCTTGAACCAGCGCGCGTTGATTTTCGGTGACAGGTGGTGGCGCTTGGGATCGTCGATGTTCGAGCCGAGTTCGGCGTGGTGATCGAGGTGCCAGCGCCCAAACTGCGAGGCCGCAAGCCCACTCGGGATCGCATAGAGCCACCCGAGCAACCGCTCCGCTCGCGGGTGCCGGCGTTCGAACACCGCGTGGTGCACCACTTCGTGCAGCAGCACCGTGAAGTTGAAAACGGTAAACCCTTGCACCAGGCACAGCGGGATCCAGATCAACGGATTGTCGAACCGAATCAACCCCCAGGTTGCGAGCCCGAGCAGCGCAAACTGGCGCGCCGCCACGAGCAGATGACGTCCAGGCGACTTGTGGTGGAGCCGGCGCATGTCGTCGCGCGACAGCGCGGTGGCGAGCTCGGCGCGTAGCGGTCCGGCGTGCGCACTGTAGTAACCAGGCATTCGTCTTCGTTCAGTAGTAAACGGTCACCCGAAAAGTGCCGCTGTTATCGGTCAGCACCTCGTCGTTAATGCCGAGGTAGAGGCGGCCACCCGACCGCACCCGAATGCCGCCGTTGGAGCCGCCGATGAAGAACGGGTCGTCGGACCCGCCGACGCGACCGATTAATGCCGCGCCCGGACGGTTGGGCATCGGGCGTCCCGGATTGTGGGGTGAGTTGTTCTCACCCTCGGGTCCATCCCGACGATCGCGGCCCCACCGAACCTGGCCGCTGGCATTGAAGAAAAGAGTTTGACCTGAGCGGACATCGATGCCGGTGTCGTTCCACTGAACGGACGCGCCAACGCTAACGACCCGTTCGCGCATGCCGGGCGGGCGGTTAGCGCCGCCAACATCGCCGCCGCCACCGCCGGGCGAGCCACCGTCACCCCCATACCTGTCGAGCTCGATCCGAACGACCTCTTCGCGATCCACCCGCAACACGCGACCACGACCGCCATACCGCTGTTCTTCGAACTCGATCACGCCGTTGCGAACGGTAATCAACTCGCCCTGCACGCGAGTGCCATTCCGAAGCACCAGCACGTCCGCCAGCAGCGCGATCGGCAACGTGAGCGCAACGATGGTGACGAGCAGGGTGCGGGGCATGGCAGCGCCTTCTCGGAGCTTCGTGCGATCATACCGCGATGCCTCGACAGTTGCTGACCGCACTGGCTCTCGTCATCGTCCTCGGCTCTCCCCGACCGGCGTCCGCAGATATCACGGCATTTCTCGGGCTCTCACCAAGTCCCGAACGCCACATGGCGCGCGGCTTTGCGATCGGTTTTGGCTTGCTCGTGATCGGTTTCGAGTTCGAGTATGCCAACCTCTCCGAAGATGAGCTGGAAGGCATCCCCGGCCTTCAAACCGGGTCTGGCAACATCCTTCTTCAGACGCCGATTGAGGTCTCGGGCTTCTCGTTCTACGGCACCGCAGGGGCGGGGATGTACCGTGAGCGTCTCGTGATACGGCAAGAGACGCACTTCGCGAGCAACATCGGCGGCGGCATCAAGATCCGGCTGGTTGGACCGCTTCGCGTCCGCGCAGACTACCGAGTGTTCCGCTTGCAAGGCGATCCGCTGCACGAGACGTATCAGCGGTTCTATGTCGGCGGCAATCTGGCGTTTTAGTGACGTATCAGCTGATTCGGTATCGCAGCTCCGATCTTCCGCCTAAAGCCGGAAGCCACGAATGCTGAACAATGCCCGTGCCGAACATACCCGTGGCTTCCGCCTTCAGGCGGAAGTCCGAAGCGCGACGGCCACCAATGATTCAGCTCCGCGGCAGCGGTGGCGATCCGTTGACCGGTTTAGGTGGCGCCGCAGGCGATATCGGCGAGGTGTTGCCAGGTTTCATCACCGGCGTCACCGACATGTGCGCCAACTCCACCAGACCCAACTTGCTGGGCGCTCCGGCAAACGCATCGCGGTACTTGATCAAGAGTTCCGGCGGCGCGCCGCCGAGAAGCTTGTCGAGCCACTGCGACGGACGATAGTCGACTCCGGGGACGGCCGGCGCCAGCAGGTGGATGTAGAGCACATTCGATTTCGCGTCCGTGTCAGCCGACTTGAACACCCGCCAACCGGACGCGAGCGCGCGGGTCTCGGAATCCTCTGCCTTCGACAGCGCTGCTTGCAACGCAACGATAACCGCTTCGTAGTCAGCGGTCTTGGCCGCGTGCACCGGCACGACGATGAGCCCGTATGTGGTTGCAAACGTTAGCGTCGCCGGATCCGTAGCTGTCGGCTGGATCGGGGCGGAGGCGGACTGATTGCTGGGCGATTGATTGGCAGGCGGTTGGAGAGAAGCGGAGGCTTGAAAGAGGGGGACCAGAATCAGCAGCGCGAGGAGCGGTCGCAGCACAGCGTCGTCAACACGGACAGTCAGTGCCCCGGAGAACCCCTCCGGGGCACGATCCGTTTGCTACTGCTGCATGCTCATGAGCGCCGTCATCTCGGTGATGGCACGCCCCGCGAACGCATCCTTGTACTTCGCGAAGATCTCCTGCACTTCGACGGGGAAAACCTCAGCGATCAGGCGGCTGATGTCGTACTCCTGGCCCTTGACGACAGGGTCGATGCGCATCAGGTACACCGCGTTGCCCTGAGCCATCTGGGAGGACTTGAAAACTTTCCAGCCCGCCGCTTGCTGTTTGCGTTCGGGTTTTTCGCTCTTGTTGAGAGCTTCCTTCAGCTTGTTCAGCACGAACTCGAAGTCGGCCGTCTTGTCAGGCTTAATCAGCAGCGTGATGATTGCCGCCTCACCATTCAGCGTGAGCACGGGCTTGGCGTCCGCAGGGGCCGCAGCCGGCTCCTGGGCAGCGGCCGTGGACGCGCCCGCGAGTGTCACGGCGACCAGCGCCAGACCCGACACTATGCCCTTCAATCGGACCTTGAATCCTCCCTGCATTACCAGCCTCCTTCAAAAGGTCGTTCACTCTACCGTACTGCGGGCGAGATGAAAACCGTCATCACCTCGTTGGCCAGCAACATCCCAGGCCGAGTCAGGGCCAAACGGCGCTTTGGCTCGTGAATCACCAGACCAGCGTCGACGAACCGCGCAAGTTCGAGGCCGTATCGACGCCAGACGTCGATGCCATATCGAGCTTCGATAACGGCCAAATCGACGCCCGCTGTCAGGCGCAGTCCTGTGAAGAGGGCATCTTCGACACGCTCGCCAGGCTCCAGCGTCCGACGTTCGGCGACCACACTGTCACCCGCGGCTATTCGCCGAACATAGTCCATGGTAACAGGAACGTTGCGCCAGCGGACTCCGGTCCGGGTCGAATGCGCCCCGCATCCGAAACCGAGCCACGCCCCGTCCTGCCAATACTTGATGTTGTGCCGTGCCCGACAGCCGGGCTGCGCCACATTCGAGATCTCATACTGCTCGTAACCCGCGCCGTCGAGCCGGCCCAGCGCCTCCAGATACATGCTCGCCGCGTCCTCATCTGGTGCTTGGGACCACCCCGCTCGCGCCATGTCCTCGCGCAGGGGGGCGTTGGGATAGAGCTCCAGCAGATAGAGAGAGGCATGGTCCGGGCGTGCGGCGATCAGAGCATCCACCGACGTCAGCCACTGGTCGACACGTTGCTCCGGCAGCCACATCATCAGGTCAAGGCTCACGTTGTCGAACCCGGCCGCGCGAGCGAGGGCCAGTGCGTCACGAGCCGTGTCTGCGGAATGCAGCCGGCCCAGTCGACGCAGTTCGTCGTCTCGAAACGACTGCACGCCGAAACTGAGACGATTGACGCCGGCGGCCCGGTAACCTGCAAGTGTTTCGAGGCTGACCGTCTCGGGATTCGCTTCGAGCGTGACTTCGCTGTCCGGTGCAACCGAAAATGCCTCGCGGCACGCCTCGAGAATGAGCCGTGCCTCGTCTGCCGAGAGCAGCGACGGCGTCCCCCCGCCAAAATAGATCGTATCAACCGGCGTCTCTGGCTCCGCCGCGCGCCGAATCTCCTGAATCAAGGCATCGACATACTGGCGCTTGAGACCCTCCTCCAGCAGACCTCGATTGAAATTGCAGTAGTTGCAAATCGCGGCACAGAAAGGGATGTGGAGGTAGAGGCCGAGCATCGCGGAAAACTTGTCAGTATCAGTTATCAGTTACCAGTTGTCAGTTCAAAGGGGCCCTCAGTGCCATGTCCGACAATCGCCCTTTGAACTGGCAACTGATAACTGACAACTGTCTAGGACCCCGCCTTCCCTCCCGTCCACTTCAGCTCGCCGTCGCCTCGCGAGGGACGCAGGTGGGCGCGGACCTGAGTCCTGGCGCGCGGCGGCAGCTTGGTGCTTCGTTCCGCGTTGTCGGGCGATGCGGGCGATTCGGCTTTCCACCGCGCGATGGATTCGGATGACGCATCGGCGCCGACCTCGCGGATGTCCACACCGCGAATCTCAACCCAATCGCACATCTCGATGAGCCGTGAACGGCTCCGCGCCCCAAGTTGATAGATGAACGATCGCGGCTCAGTCGCATCTGGCACATCGATCAGGTTGCTGGTAAAGACGGTCGGCCGCTTCGCGTTGTAGCGAGTATTGACGACGAGGCCAAGCGTCTCCTGCACCCATTCGGACGTGCGCTCGGCGCCGAGATCATCCAGGACCAGCAGGTCGGCTTCGAGCAAGGGCTTGAGCACTTCCATCTCAGTCTCCTCGACCGAGCGGTTGTAAGTGTCTCGGACCAGCCGCAACAACTCGCGCGTCTCGAAGAAGTACGCCCGAGCGCCTTTCGCGCGCACGCATGCCTTCAGAATGCCGACCGCCAGATGGGTCTTGCCTACGCCATGCGGTCCGAACAGCAAGAGGCCGCGGTCCACCACGGGAAACGCCTCGACGAACGCCGTGGCCTTCTGCCAGGCCTGCCGTTGCGTATCCATATCGTGCTCGAACGTGGAGAGCTCGGCGCGCGCGAAGCGTGGCGGGATGCGCGCCTCGTTCAGAAAGCGCGAGGTGACATCTGTTCGCCAGCAGTCGCAGCGCACCACGCGCTCGACGCCGTCAACCTCAATCGATCGCCAATAGGTGTCGTTGCAGAGCGAACACATTAGTCAGTGGTCAGTGATCGGTGGTCAGTGCGGTCAGTCCTGTAAGTGATCGACGATCCTAGCATTCTCTTCATCCCGTGAGCGCTCTGATGACTGATCACGGATCACGGATCTTTGGTCGTTCGCCCTCCCCCTCCGCGGGGGCTTTGGTCGCGGGTGGCGTCGTTCGCACCAGACCAGTTGGCGAAGACTTGACGAGGGCTGTACTCAATCGCTGCTCCCAGTCGTCGATCCCTCGCGCGAGCTCGCGCTTCACGTACTCCATGAACTCATTGACCTCCGACTGCATGTCCTCCATCTTGCGGCGCATGTTGAGAATGATCTCCACCCCTGCCAGGTTGACGCCGAGGTCGCGCGTCAGCGATAGAATCGTCTCCAGCTGCTCGAGATCGTCCTCCGAGTACAGTCGGGTGTTGCCGTCGGTGCGCGAAGGCTTGAGCAGCCCTTCGCGCTCGTACAACCGCAGCGTTTGTGGGTGGATGTTGTACTTCTGCGCCACCGCGCTGATCATGTAGTACGCCTTGCCAGTGCGCTTAGCCATGCCACTCCCGCACTGCGCCGCCGTTGATGCGCCCAAATTCGCGCAGTAGCTCCTTGGAGCGTTCATCGAGCAACTTGGGAAGCATCAGCCGCACCTGCACGACGAGGTCGCCACGAGCGCCGGTTCGTGTGGACGGTGCGCCGCGTTCACGCAAGCGAAACTGTTGACCCGCCGGGGTGCCCGGAGGAATCCGGAGGGTGGTCGGCCCATCAGGGGTCGGCAGTTCGATCCGTGCACCAAGAGCCGCTTCGTGAATCGCCAGCGGCAGCTCGATGAGGAGGTCGTCGCCGTCACGTCGAAACACGCGGTGTGGGCGGACCTCGACGTCAACGAGCAAATCACCGGGCGTACCGCCACGGAGACCGGCGTGCCCCAAGCCGGTGGCGCGAATCCGTGCGCCGTCCGCGACGCCGGCCGGAATCCTGACCGCGATTGCTTCCACCCGCCGCTCGACGCCCTGGCCCTGACAGGCCTCACACACGAGTTGTCTCAGTCGGCCCGTACCTCCACAGTGACGACACGCTTTGGAAAACACCATGTGCCCGCGCACGGACTGCACGGACCCCGATCCGTCGCACGACCGGCACCGGGACTCAACCGCGCGCCGCACCCCTGAGCCCGCGCAGGCGTGACACGTGGCGTGACGAGTGATGGTCGTGGCCCACGACAAACCGCGCCAGGCCTCTTCGAACGAGAGACTCGCTTTGGCGTGCACGTCCGCGCCGCGGTTCGGCTCCGACTGCCGATCGCGACGCGTGAACACCTCTTCGAACAAATCCCCAAACGTCGGCCCGCGATCACCGGTCGAGGCCGCAGAAAAATCGAACCCGGCGAATCCGAACGTGGTCGCATCGTCGGCGACCGGCGAGGTCGCGCCGGTGTCATATCGGCGCCGGCGCTCGGGATCGATGAGGGTTTCGTAGGCGACCAGGATCTGCCCGTAGTGTGTCGCGGCCTCTCGATCGCCAGGATTGACGTCGGGATGAAATCGACGCGCCAGCCGTCGATAGGCCCGCCTGATCTCGGAGTCCGATGCCTCGCGCTCGACCCCCAAGAGGATGTAGAAATCCATGTCCACGCGGAGTCTCGCCAGATGCCGATGGCTACTTCTTGTCCTCGTCCACGACTTCGGCGTCGATCACATCGCCCCCCGGTGCGCTGCCGCTGTCCGGGCCTGGGCCCGACCGCGGCTCGGCTTCCGGACCGGGCGATGCCCCCGCTTGCTGCTGTTGACGGTACAAGGACTCTGCCGCCTTGTGTTGCGCGGTGGTCAGCGCGTCCATCGCGCGAGTCATGGCTGCCGTGTCGTTCGACTCGATGGCCTTCTTGAGATCCGCTACGGCGCTTTCAATCGCGCTGCGATCGGATGCACTCAGCTTGTCGCCGGTGTCCCGTAGCATCCGTTCTGCGGCATAAACCGTCTGGTCGGCACGGTTGCGCGCCTCGATCTCGTCGCGTCGCTTCTTGTCGTCTTCGGCGTGCGATTCGGCTTCTTTCATCATCCGGTCGACTTCGTCCTTGTTGAGCCCGGACGAAGCGGTGATGGTGATCTTCTGTTCCTTCTGGGTGCCCATGTCTTTGGCCGAGACGTTCACGATTCCGTTGGCGTCGATGTCGAACGTGACCTCGATCTGCGGCACCCCGCGCGGCGCCGGGGGAATGCCGATCAGATGGAACCGTCCAAGCGTGCGGTTGTCGCGCGCCAGTGGCCGCTCGCCTTGCAACACGTGAACCTCGACACTGGTCTGACTATCGGCTGCGGTGGAGAACGTCTCGCTCTTCCGCGTCGGGATCGTGGTGTTGCGATTGATGAGCGTCGTCATGACACCGCCCAGCGTCTCGATGCCAAGCGAGAGCGGCGTCACATCGAGCAGCAGCAGGTCTTTCACCTCGCCGGCGAGCACGCCGGCCTGGATCGCGGCGCCGACCGCCACGACTTCATCGGGATTGACGCCCTTGTGCGGCTCTTTGCCGAACAGCTGCTTGACGATGGCCTGAACGCGTGGAATGCGGGTCGAACCGCCAACGAGCACCACCTCGTCGATCTTGGACGCGTCAAGGGCAGCGTCCTTGAGCGCTTGCTGCGTGGGGCCCACTGTCCGCTGCAACAATTCTTCGACCAGCGACTCGAATTTGGCACGAGTCAACTTCATCGCCAGGTGCTTGGGCCCGCTGGCATCGGCGGTGATGAACGGGAGGTTGATCTCGGTCTCCATGACCGACGACAACTCCATCTTGGCCTTCTCTGCCGACTCGCGCAGCCGCTGCAGGGCCATCCGGTCCTTCCCCAGATCGATGCCGTCGCTCTTGCGGAACTCCGCGATGATCCATTCGATGATGCGCTGGTCGAGGTTGTCGCCTCCCAGGTGTGTGTCACCGTTGGTCGACTTGACTTCGACCACGCCTTCGCCGACTTCGAGGATCGAGATGTCGAACGTTCCACCGCCGAAGTCGTACACCGCGATCGTCTCGTCCTTCTTCTTGTCGAGCCCGTATGCGAGCGCCGCCGCGGTCGGCTCGTTGACGATGCGCATGACCTCGAGGCCGGCAATACTGCCCGCTTCTTTGGTCGCCTGCCGCTGAGCGTCATTGAAGTACGCGGGCACGGTGATGACGGCGCGTGTCACGGGTTGCCCCAAGTAGTCATCAGCGGCCTGCTTCAGCTTCTGCAGCACCATGGCCGAGAGTTGGGGCGGGGCGTATTCCTGCCCTTGTGCCTTGATGCGCACGTCGACGTTAGGCGCGCGTACAACCTCATAAGGCACCATCTTCATTTCTTCGCTGACCTCATCGAAGCGCCGGCCCATGAAGCGCTTGATGGAAAAGATCGTGTTTTCGGGGTTGGTAACCGCCTGTCGCTTGGCCACCTGGCCGACGAGCCGTTCGCCCGTCTTGCTGAATGCCACGACCGATGGCGTCAGCCGGCTTCCCTCGGCGTTTTGGATGACGGTGGGCTGGTCGCCTTCCATCACCGCGACGACGGAGTTCGTGGTGCCCAGGTCGATCCCAATGATTTTGCTCATGCGCTTAGTATGAAATGTGAGTCCGTCGCTGTAAAGCGCAACGGGGCTCTTCACGGAGGTTCTCAACGGGCGTTTAACGGGGTTCTTGACAGGGTTCTTGACGGGGGTTCTCAACGAGGGTTCTGCCGAAGGTTTCTCGACGTGGTGCTCTGGGTCGGAGAACCATCGTGGAACCCTCTGTCGAGAACCTTCGTTGAGAACCTATGTGTAGAACCCTCGTAGAGAGCCCCGCGATCGCCTTAACTCTTTGATATACTGTGTCTTGCCAGCCGATTAGGGATCCGTTGTCCACTGCCTAGCAAGCACTGCCCAGCAAGCACTGCCCAGCACGCACTGCCTGCAACGGATTTGAGGTCCGAGATGCGTATGAGGCTGCCTGCTGTTGCCGCGGCGCTGCTGGTTTGTTCGGTCGCGGTCGGTGCACAGGCTCAGGAAACAGCTGCACCTGCGCCCGCACCCGGGGGTGCTCCCGCCAACCTCGCGTACGTCGAGGGTGGTGTCGAACTCACTCACGAGGGCGTCAGCGAGCGCGCGGATCCGCCCACGCTGCTCGAGGACGGCGACATCATCCGCACTCCCAGTGGTCGTGCCGAGATCATCTTCAGTGACGGCACGATTCTCCACCTCGATTACAACACCGAGATTGAATTGCTCGCGCCCGATCGCGTGCGCCTGCTGCGGGGCCGCGCGTTGTTCCGGGTGTCGGCGGCCGCCGCTCATGACTATGTGGTGGACACGCCGGCCGCTATCGTCCGCCTCGCGCCACGAGGCGAGTACGGAATTGGCGCGGATGATCAGCGTGGTGATCTCGATCTGACCGTCGCGCGCGGAGCCGCCGACGTGGACGATGGCACCAGCCGATCGAGCCTTCGAGCCGGTGAGCGCCTCTCGCTGGCCGGGCCAGGAGCGCGACCACTCTTCCAGCCTTATAACGCTGCCCGCTTCGATGCGTTCGAGCGTTGGTCGAGCGACCGGACTAACGGGTTCGCTGCGACAACCTCCGCGGCTAGCCTGCCGTACGAGCTTCGCGCCTATGGGCCCGTTCTCGATCAGAACGGCCGCTGGGATTACGTCGAGCCCTACGGTCAGGTCTGGTTCCCATCTGTCGGCGTGGCGTGGCGTCCGTACTATCACGGTGCCTGGGGCTACACCCACCATGGATGGACATGGCACGGCCGAGACCGCTGGGCATGGCCGACCCATCACTACGGTCGCTGGGGATTCACCGGCAGTTTCTGGTACTGGATTCCCGCCAAGGTGTGGGGACCGGCGTGGGTGGTCTGGGGCGGAGCGCCTGGGTACGTGAGCTGGTCTCCGCTTGGATGGAATGGACTGCCCGTGATCGGATTCAGCCACCACGGTTACGTCGGACCTTACGGACCTTACAACCCCTGGCGTGGATGGACTGTCGTGCCACGCCATCATTTTGGACATCGTCGCGCGGTTGGACTGCACGCGATCGACGGCGGACGCTTGGACGACTCTATCCGTCGGGGCTGGTCGGTGCAGGCGCTGCCGCCCGCCACTCCACTTGGCTACGCGGTGCCGCGCTACAGCGCGCTCGGCACGCAAGCGATCGGATCAACAGTCGTCGCACCGGGGATCGAGCGGCGCGGTAATGTGAGGCGGCCGTCGGCCGCAGACTCTGCGAATCCCTATCAGGGATTGGAGCGCGACCGATCGACCCGTGCGACCGGAGTCGTGCGTGATCAACGCGCCCGCGAGTCCGAGACGGCGGTTGTGCGCACCGCGCCGCCGCCATCAGCACGACAACGAGACGCGTCGGGGTCTGAGCCCGATCGGCAGCCCCGAGACCAGGGTGGCTATGTCACACGCCAACCCGCCGATCGCGGTGATCGCAGTAATCAGGGTGATCGCGGCGGCTCCGACGAAGGTGCCGTTCCCCGAGGCCAGGGGCGAACCGAGTCGGCGCGCGCCGGGAATGGCGGCGACACCGCTGGCAGATCTCGAGGCGGGTCGGTCGGATCTGCGCAAGGCCGGGGCCAGGGCGGCTCGCAGGGCCAGGGTGCCTCGCAGGGCCAGGGTGCCTCGCGAGGAGGCGCGGTATCAGGCGGCGCTGCCCGCCGAAGCCCACGCTAATCTCGTGGGCTCCGTCGGCAAAATCGCCCGTCAAGCCACCATCGCGGCGCTCTTCATCGTCGCCGCGCTCGGTGGCACGCTGACCGGGGTCGTCCTCGCGTACGCCGACGACCTGCCGCTCATCACCGCGCTCGACAACTACGCGCCTCACACCATCACGCGCGTGCTCGGTCGGGATGGCAAAGTCGTCGGCGACTTTGCCGTCGAGCGACGCTCGCTCGTCACCTACGGTCAGATTCCCGAGGTCCTGCGCAACGCCATCGTCTCGGCCGAGGACGACGGCTTCTTCGACCATGCCGGGCTGAGTATCTCGCGCATGTTCCTGGCGCTGATGCGCGATATCGTCACGCCCGGCCGCACGCCGGGGGGCAGCACGCTGACGCAACAGCTCGCCCGGAACCTGTTCCCGGCCACCATCGGTTACAGCGCCGGCGACCGGTCGTGGGAGCGAAAGATCAAGGAATCAATCCTCGCCATGCAGATTGAGAAGCGGTACACGAAAGAAGAAATCTTTACGATGTACTGCAATCAGATCTACTGGGGTCACGGCGCGTACGGCGTCGAGGCAGCCGCGCAAATTTACTTCGGCAAGGGCCTTAGTGACCTGACGTTGGAAGAAGCCGCGCTCATGGCCGGCATCATTCAGGGCAACGTTCGCCAGAGCCCGTACGTGAACATGGACGCGGCGCGTCGCCGTCGGAACTACGCACTCGAACGGATGGCTATCGAAGGCTACGTCACGCGCGAGGTGGCCGAAGCCACCAAACAAAAGCCGATCCTGACGCGCGGCGAGCCGACGCAGGATTCGAGCCTGGCCCCGTATTTCATCGAAGAAGTCCGCAAGTACATCGAAGCGAAGTACGGCGCCAAGGCGCTGTACGAAAACGGGCTCACTGTCCGGACGTCCCTGGACCGCGACCTTCAACTAGCGGCCAACGCCGCGGTCAATCGCGGGTTGCGGCAAATTGCGCGGCGGCGCGGCATCTGGCGGAAACCCGACCGCAACGTTTTGACCGAGGGGCACTCGCTCGACGGCTTTCAGCACGATCGCTGGTCTCGTCCGATGGCCGCCGGCGACATCGTTCCCGCCCTGGTGGTCGCAGTCGACGCTCGCGAGCGCACACCGGGGACCGCTCGGGTGCGTTTCGGCAGATCCACGGCGGAAATTGGCCGCGCTGCGTACCAATGGACGCGTCGCACACATCCCGCGGATCTCTTTCGTTCCGGCGACGTGATCGAAATCGGCATCACGGCAATCGCCCAGTCGGGGGCAGCGACCGTGACATTGGAGCAGGCGCCGATCGTCGAGGGTGCGCTGGTGGCCCTCGATAACCACACGGGCGAGGTGCTCGCCATGGTGGGCGGGTTCAGCTTCGCGCGCAGCAAATTCAATCGCGCTACACAGGCCTATCGTCAACTGGGATCCACGTTCAAGCCGATTCTGTACACAGCGGCGATCGATCGCGGCCTCACCGCAGCGTCGGTGCTGGTGGACGCGCCGGCGTCGTTCAACGTTGGACCGGGTCAGCCCCCGTACACCCCCGGCAACTACGACGGGCAGTTCGAAGGTCCCGTCACGCTCCGACGCGCCCTGGAAAGCTCGCGCAACATCCCGGCGGTCCGTGTGATGGAAATGCTCGGTCCACGCCAGGTCGTGGCTTATTCGAAGCGCTTCGGCTTCCCCGAAGACTTCCCTCCCTTCTTATCCACGGCACTGGGCGCCGCCGAGGCCACGCTGCTCGAAGTGACCAGCGCCTACACGGCGTTTCCCAACCAGGGCATTCGTCTGCAGCCCTATCAGGTCACGACGGTCGTCGATCGTGAAGGCAATGTGCTCGAAGAGACGCGGCCCTCGCCGCGCGACGCGATCCGCGCCGACACGGCCTTCGTGATGACGAATCTGCTGCGCGGCGTCGTGCAGCGTGGAACGGCCACGCAGCGCCGCCGGACTGGACTGGCCGCTCGCGGGCAAGACCGGAACCGTGGACGACTACACCGATGCGTGGTTCATCGGCTTTGATCCGCACATCACTGTCGGGGTGTGGGTCGGGTACGACGAGAAGAAGACGATTGGAACTGGCGAGACCGGCGCGATCACTGCGCTGCCCATCTGGACCGACTTCATGCGGCAGTACATCGAGCTCCGAGGCGATCGGAAAAACCCGCCGACGTTCGAAGCCCCGGGGAACATCGTCTTTCTACCGGTTGATCGTGCGACCGGATCGGTCCTCGCCGATGACGCTGGCGCGTTTCAGGAAGCGTTCATCGCCGGCACGCAGCCGGCGCGGCAACCCTGATTGAGTTCCAGGGTTCCAGTTCCAAGGTTCCAAGGTTCCAGAGTTCTAGGTTCCAGGGTTCTACAGGTTCGATGCCGCGCCCGTTGAACGTTGGAACCTTGGAACCTAAATTTCGTCGCTCTCCGCCGGACCGGTGCCGAGCGTCCCCGAAGCCTTTTGCATCAGGTAGGTCTTGATGAACTGATCGATATCTCCATCGAGTACCCGCTGAACATCGCCGACCTGTAGCTTGGTGCGGTGATCCTTGATCATCTGGTACGGCTGAAGCACGTAGCTCCGAATCTGGCTGCCGAACGCAATGTCCTTCTTGGCGCCGCCAATCTGTTCGAGCTTGGCCTGCTGCTCCTTCTGCTTCATGTCGTAGAGGCGAGCCTTGAGCACCTTCATCGCGATGTCGCGATTCTTGTGCTGCGACCGCTCGTTCTGACACGAGACCACGATGCCGGTCGGCAGGTGCGTAATCCGGACGGCGGAATCGGTCACGTTGACGTGTTGGCCGCCGGCGCCACTCGAACGGTAGGTGTCGATCCGCAGATCCTTTTCCGGGATATCGATGTCGATGTCGTCCTCGATTTCGGGCCAGACATACACCGACGCAAACGACGTGTGGCGTCGTGCCGCCTGATCGAATGGCGAGATCCTCACCAGGCGGTGCACGCCAGCCTCGGCCGCCATCAACCCAAAGGTGTATTCGCCATTCAGCGTGATCGTCGCGCTCTTGATGCCGGCTTCGTCCCCGGGCTGGTAGTCGATCACTTCGCGCTTGAATCCTCGGCGCTCGGCCCATTTGAGATACATCCGCAGCAGCATCTCGGCCCAGTCCTGCGACTCGGTCCCCCCAGCGCCGGGATGGATGGTGACGATGGCGTTCGCATCATCGTGTTCGCCACCCATCATGGTGTTGACCTCGGCCAGCTCGACGTCCTTCTCGAGCGCTTCGAGGGCGCGCTGCAGCTCGCCGCCGACATCCTCGCCCTGCTCAGCCCATTCCACGAGCACGCCGACATCGTCGAGCTTTTGCACCACGGCGTTGCGCAGTTCGAGCTCGTCGGTCAGTCGGCGACGACGTTTCAGAGTCTTCTGGGCGGCGGCTTGATCCTTCCAGAAGTCGGGCGCAGACACCCGAGCTTCGAGCTCGGACAATTCGCGGGCGGTATTCGAGGCGTCAAAGATAGCTCCGCAGGTCTCTGGCACGGTTCACCAGGCCTTCGGAGCGCCGGATCAAGTCTTCAAGCACGAGCGACAATGGAGTTCCTTTCAAACCTGCCGGGCACGCGACGCGAAGACGGCTGCGCCCAGTCCGAGCAGCGTCAACAACACGGCCAATTGCGCCGCGAGATCGCCAATTGTCGCATACACGGTGCGACTCTGGATGAAGCGCGCCTCCCCAATCACCGTGGTCGTCTCGAACAGGTTCGTTCGCGCCAGTTCGCGGCCGTAAGGATCCACGATGCCGCTGATGCCGGTATTGGCTGCGCGAACGAGATAGCGCCCTTGTTCGATCGTTCGCAGCTTGGCCAATTCGAAGTGTTGAAACGGCGCGCTCGATTCTCCGTACCAGGCGTCATTGGTGATCGTCGTGAGCAGCTCGCTGCCCTCACGAACGCCGGCGCGAATCAAGTGCGGATAGACGACCTCGTAGCAGATCGCGGTGCTGACCATATGACCATCAACGGGCATCATGGTCACGCGCGTACCCGGTGAAAAAGCTGACACGGCTTCCACGAGCGGCGCGACAAACGTCAGCAGGTCCCCGAACGGGACGTATTCGCCGAAAGGAACGAGGAACATCTTGCGGTAGACCGCAGCCGTCGCCCCGGCCGGGTCGAGCATGAACGCCGAGTTGTAGTACCGGTCCGGCGATCCGCGCTCGATCTCGTCGGTGCCGAACAACAATGGCGTGCCAGTCTCCCGAACCAGACCGCGGACGTGTTCCGCGGCCGGCGGATCCTCGTGGAAGTAAAACGGCGTGGCCGACTCCGGCCAGAGGATGAAGTGAGCACCCTTGGCGGCAGCTTCGCGCGTCATCTGGAGGTAGCGCTGGAAGATCGCACGCGCGCGCGAAGGATCCCATTTTTCGCTCTGCGGGATGTTGGCCTGAATGAGCCCGATGCTGACGGGCGTACCCTCGCGAGTCAGCGCCGCCGACTGTATTCGCGCGGCGCCCCAAATCGAGGTCACCGTCAACAACCCGAGCGCTGCGGCTACCGCCGAGATCCGGGCTCGACCCGGTTGCACGGCGGCCAGCGCGAAGCAGGCGCTGAGAAACGCGAGTACCCACGACAACAGATACACACCACCAACGCTTGCGAGCTGTGCGAGGGGCAGGAGCGTCACCACAGCACTGCCCAGCGGGATCCATGGGAACCCGCCGAAGGCGTAGGCACGGAGATACTCGGCGCTGACGAGTGCCACTGGCGCCAGCAGGAGGCCGGTGACGCCGAATCGACGGATCATGACCGCCGATGCCGCAGCCATGCCACCGATATACAGCGACATGTAAAGGACCAGCAGACCGGCCACGAACAGCGCGACCGGCAGCGACAGGCCCCCGAAAGTGCGCACCGTCCCGCTGGTCCAATACAAGGTCCCGGCGTAGTGCACCACCCCGGTCAGCAGGCCGAGGAAGAAGGCGCGGCGGGCCGAGACGCCTCGCAAGCCGGCGGATCCTGAGCATCCGCAGAGCGCGACGTAGAGCGGCGTCAGTGCAATGAAGGCAACGGCCGCGTGACCGTAGCGTGGGAACGAGAGCGCCAACAGCGCCCCTGAGAGCATTGCTAGCGAACGATCCAGGGTTTGAACTGCTCTTCTTTTTCGAGTTTCGCGGCGACGCCTTCCGCTTCGCGGCGTTCCTTGAATTTACCCACGCGAACTCTGAAAACGGCGGGCGCACCCGCCTCGGGCGGCACCACGTACGCCGAATAGCCCTTACCGGTCAGCCGCCGCGCGATGGCATCTGCCTCGTCGCGCTTGCCCAGTGCCGTCAACTGAATCGCGTATCCGGCACCTTTCGGCTCTCCCGCCATTGCCGGCGTCGCCGGCTGGGTGCGGCGAGGCGTCGCCGGCGAAGTCGCTGCGGTCGATGGAGGGGTCGGCGCCGGAGGCGGTTCGGTCGCCGCCGGGGTTGCAGGCAGCGCGGCCTTGGGTTCGCTTCGCGGAGCGGCAGCGCTCAGCGACTCGCGGGGTTGAGCACCGCTGCCGAGACGTTGCGGATAAGACAACGGCTCGTTGGCCGTCGCGGACGGCGCGCCGGGGTTCGAAACCGCCGGGGGCGGTGGCGGCGCGCCTGTAACCTCAGCTGCTCGCGCCTGCCCAGCCAGGGGATCTGTCGCGGCCGCTTCCGCGCGCACGTTCCGACCGACAAGGACCCCGAGCAAGAAGATCACCACCATCACGACCGTGCCCGCCATGAACAGGAAGACGAGCTGTTTCCCGTCTAATTGAATCTCGCGGAAGCCGTCGTCTGTCGTAGTGGCCATAGCTGCCCCGGAACGGTGTAAGTACCTGATTCTAGAGGCGATCTTAACACGCTTTCGCCCCGCGGAACGGGGCCAGGCAACGCCGCCTTGCCCGCTATCTCTTCCCGAGTTTCTCCCGTAGCGCCCGCGCC
The DNA here is from genome assembly GCA_963802675.1 of uncultured Acidobacteriota bacterium. Lineage (GTDB taxonomy): Bacteria > Acidobacteriota > Vicinamibacteria > Vicinamibacterales > UBA2999 > JACCSI01. Next base: position 128,253 of record CAWDJL010000005.1, on the reverse strand, counting down.
TCGAGAGATGCCGGCTCGAGAACGAGTGCGCGCGCTACCTCTTCCTTGGCGGCATCGACGTTCTGACTTTGCAGATACGCCTCCGCGAGGGCTACGTGACCGGCGGCCGTCTCGGCACTCCACAGCGCAATCTTGAACGCTTGAATGGCGTCCGCGGTCCGGCCGGTGCGCAGATGGATGCGCCCGAGCAACAGATTGGCGTCCGCAAGGTAGGGCGACAGATACAGCGCGCGACGTAGCTCGCGCTCCGCTTCGCGATCGGCTTCCCGCGTCGAACGCGCGGCGCCCCGCATCGAGATGGAAGGCCGCAAGCTCGGCCTGATCACGCTGCCCAGTCGACGTGATGATTGAATCCACGCTGGGACTTTGGCGCTCGAGGTATTCCTTCAGCCGCTCCATCCCCCGTGGGACAGGCTCTGTGGCGCTTCGAGCCTCACCGCCGTAGGTCGAGGACAACCGCAAGGCGAGCTCGCGCTCGCGCGCGGCTTCCGCCGTGGCGCCGCCTTGCTGCAGCGCCGCGCTGAGCACGAAATGGGCATCGCCGTCAGTGGGCGCGCGACGCACGGCCTCGCGCAGCCAGTAGATAGCCGCCGGCGGATCTTTGTCGATCCAGTGCGCGTAGCCAAGGTTGAAGAAGTAGTCGGGATCGGAAGGATCGGTTTGCGACGCCTGGCTGAAGAACTGCGCAGCCGTACCGATTTGCGGGTTGCCACCCCGGCGAAGCTGCACCACGCCCATGGCATTGAGCGCCTCCGCCGATCGCGCTTCGCCATTCAACGCTTTGAGCGTGCCGAACGCATCGTCGTAGCGCTTGAGGTCAATCATCGACAGAGCGGACAGATAGCGAGCCGGGCGTGAACGAATGCTGGTCGTGGAGACCTTAGCGATGGCATCGAGCGCCCGGACGTGATCCCCCACGTCGGTGTGCACGTGCCACAGCGCAATCTTGATGCGATCCTCGTCGGGCGCCGACTTCGCGGCTTGCTCGAGTAACGACCGTTTGGTCGAGAGTTGCTCGGCAATGAGCCCCTTGACGAACAACTCGAGCGCCGATGGCGACTTCAGCAGGGTGCCGCTTCGCGCTTCCGGGGCGGCAGACGTGGCGCCTCGCAAGCGCCGCGCCGTGCGATCGTAGATTGCCAACGAGATCCGTCAGCGGCCCCTCTTCGACCACCTCCGGCAACAAACGTCCCGCCTCCAGGCGAATCGATCGAGTCCGCACCGTCAGGCGATCGCCCGACAGGGCAAACCCGCCGACAATGACATCCGACGCACCGACGAACTGGCCAATCTTGATCACGGTCGCATGGCTGAGCGCCGCGGCTGGCGGCAGCTGCAGTCGTTCGAACGCGCTCAATCGCTGACTCGCGAGGGACGGTCATCGCCCCGTATCGCTCGAGTGTTTCAGACAGGAGGACCGCCGACCCTTCGCCGAGCCAAAACAGGTTGGGGTCGGTCAGCGTGTTGTCGAAGGGCATGACGAGTGTTTCACTCGCCACGCCTTGCGCCGGTGCCGGGGATGCGGTCAGCGTCGCGATTGCGAGAAACACCCAGACCAGCGGCATCAGGCAGCTTCCGCCGCCGGCTCGGCCGCGCGCTCGCCAAGAATCTTTACGGTCATCGTGCAATTGCTTCCCCCCGCACCCTTGCATTGGCTGACGACCACTTTGGCGTTGATGTCGAAGCACTGGACGAACTGTTCGACTGCCGCCGAGTAAAAGACGCACGTCGGCCAGCCGACCGCCTCGCGAACCTCACAGAACACCGAGCCCCGAATCTCCATGGTGCCTGTCCCGTGATGCAGCCGAATTTGGCTGCGACGACCCCCGGAACGTTTGGCGCACGACGCGACGGCTCAGGTGAAGCGCCCATCGGGCTCGCAGCGCCGTGGGACACATCCTGACCAGCGCGCGCCGAAGGGGCCCCAGCTCGAGATAGGCCCACTCACCCGTATGCCGGCCGGCCTGCCGCATCGTCTCTTCGTACTGCCCCTGGCCTTCGAGACGCAGGAAGCTCAGGACGGCATTGAGCGGGGCCAGTCCGAACTTTCCATCCCGAAGACCGGGAGGCGTGAGCCAGTGCTCGTAGAACGGCAACCGGCTCGGTATCGCATCCGCGATGCCCTGGTGAAGGCTCGCGATCAGGAGACGTCCGATTCCAGCATCGACCATAATGCGGGGAGAGGTTCTGATAACGTAACACGGCCAGGTGACTTGGGCGCCATCGTGAGCGAGACCAGCGCAGCTATCCTCGTTGGCGGCCTTGCCCGTCGTTTCGATGGCCGACTCAAGGCTGCACTCCCGGTCGGCGGGCGGATGATTCTCGAGCGCGCAGATCGCCGCCCTCGGGGCCGCCAATATCAATGAGGTGATCGTGGTCGGCTCGTGGACACGGGCACCGGTTTCCGGGGTCCGGCACGTGCCTGACGTGCTCGAGGAACGGAGCGGCGCTCGGTGGCCTATACTCCGCGCTGCTGATGGCGACGACCCCGGTGGTGGTCGTGCTCGCAGGCGACATGCCGTTCGTTCGGCCGTCGCTCCTATCGGTGCTGGCAGACGTCGGGTCCGAGGCCGACGCCGTGGTACCGCGCGTGAACGGACGCTGGCATCCTTTGTGCGCGGGTTACCGTCGAACGGCCGCGGCGATCATCAAGCGGCGACTGGACCGGCGCGACCTCCGGATCTCCGAGGCAATGAGTGATCTGCGGGTGGTCGAGGTGCCAACGGAGACAATTGAGCGCATGGATCCTGATGGCAGACTGCTGATGAACGTGAACACGCCCGATGACTACGCGCGCGCCCAGCAACGCGCCCACGACCACGCATAGTCCGCTCTCCTGTCAAACATGATTCTTCCGCTGCACGAAAGGGTCAGGGACCGTGTCCGCGCCATTCTGGCGGAGCTCTACGATCTGTCCGGCGATTCGCTGAGCGTGCCGATTGAGGCGCCGCCGAATCGGACACTGGGTGACCTGGGGTCTCCGGTAGCCTTCGAGCTCGCGCGCACGCTGCGCAAGCCGCCCCGCGCAACATCGCAGGAAATCGCGGCGCGCTTCGGCCAGGTGCCAGGGATCGCCAGGGTCGAAGCCGCACCCAATGGCTATCTCAATGTCTTTCTGGACCGCCCAGCGTTTCTGTTGGAGCGCCTCGGCGTCACGACACCACCTCCGATGGGCCCGCGATCGACGGCGAAGACGATCGTCGAGCACACGGCGATCAACCCGAACAAGGCGGCCCACATCGGCCACGTCCGGAACTCGGCGCTCGGCGATACCCTGGTGCGCGTCCTGCGTTTTCGCGGCACCCCGGTCGAAGTTCAGAACTACATCGACGACACCGGCGTGCAGGTCGCCGACGTTGTCGTTGGCTTTCGCGAGCTCGAGCAGCGCGACCTGGCAGCGGTTCGGGCCCTCGCCGAATCGTCGCGTTTCGACTATTACTGCTGGGACCTGTACGCGCGGGTCACGGAATGGTACGGGGCAGACAAGGAACGGCTTGCTGTGCGCAGCGCGGCCCTGCATGACATCGAGCATGGCGTCAGCCCAACCGCGGACATCGCACAGTTCGTGGCCGAGCACATCGTCCGGTGCCACCTGCGGACGATGGGACGCCTCAACATCGATTACAACCTCCTCACCTGGGAAGGCGACATCCTGAGGCTGCATTTCTGGGCTCGCGCCTTTGAAGTCCTGAAGGAGACCGGCGCGGTCTACCTCCAGACCAGCGGGCGGCTGGCGGGCTGTTGGGTCATGCGCATCGAGGAGCCGGCAACCAACGAAGCCGAGGCGGCCGCGACCGAAAGCGACGAGGAATCGGACGAGCGCGAAAAAGTCATCGTTCGTTCGAACGGAACGGTGACCTACGTCGGCAAGGACATGGCCTATCAGTTTTGGAAGTCGGGCTTGCTGGGACGCGATTTCTGCTATCGGGCGTTCGGTCGTCGACTGGACGGGACGACTTTATGGGCGACAACGAGCCGCCCCGATCTCGCCGAGGCAGCGCACCCGTCGTTTGGGGCCGCGCAGGCGACCTATAACGTCATCGATGTGCGGCAGGCGTACCTCCAGAAGCTGCTGAAACAAGCGCTGGTCGCGGTCGGGCACCCGGCGGAAGCGGATCGCCTCACCCACTTCTCGTACGAGATGGTGGCGCTGTCTCACGAGACGGCGCGGGAGCTGGGGTTCGCCCCGCCGCCCGGTTCAGACGACGCCCGGCGGCCATTCGTCGAGGTATCAGGGCGCAAGGGGCTTGGCGTGAAGGCCGACGACCTGATCGACCGCCTGTTCGACAAAGCTCACAGGGAAGTCGAGCGCCGTAACCCCGACCTTCCCGAAAGCGAACGGCGGCGGACAGCGGAGCTCGTCGGCGTTGCCGCGGTCCGCTATTTCATGATCAAGTATTCGCGGACCAAAGTCATCGCCTTCGATATCGACGAAGCGCTCAGTTTCGAGGGTGAGAGTGGCCCGTACCTGCAGTACGCTGTCGTTCGTGCGAACAATATTTTTCAAAAGCTCGCGGAGCGCGAGGCCCTGACGGAGCGGGACGTGTTGGCGACTCTGGCGACCACCGATCCCGCGTCGCTGAACGGCGCCGACGGTGATCATGACTTGTGGAACCTTGTGCTCGAAGCCTCGCGGCTAGACGACATCGTCGAGCAGGTCGTCCGGTCCCTGGAATTTGCGGTGCTCGCGAAGTACGGATTTGGGCTGGCCCAGATGTTCAACGGCTTCTATCACAAGGCGCCGATTCTCCAGGAGGAGCGCACTGACGTTCGCCGCTGGCGGGCGGCCGGGGTCGCTTACTTCCGTCAACAGTTGACCCGGGTGCTCGACTTGATGGGGGTCGGCGTACCGGCGCGAATGTAACCGTATACGCTATCTGTTAAAGGCCAACTATGCCTCTGATCGCAATTGCCCCGTGTCGCGCCATGGCGGACTACCTCGAGTCGGTGCGCCGTGCCGGCGGTGAGCCGTTCGAGCTCGATGCGGCGAGGGACACGGCCGCCACGGTCGTATCGCGTGCGAACGGCCTGATGCTGACGGGAGGCGGCGACGTGGACCCGGCGTTGTATGGCGAAGGGCCGCACCCGACGTATCAGCCGTCCGAGGAAGGCCGCGATGCCTATGAAATCGGTCTGATTAAGGCCGCCATCGACGCCGGCCTGCCCATCTTCGCCATTTGCCGGGGGATGCAGATTTTGAACGTCGCGCTGGGCGGCACGTTGGTCCAGGACATCCCGTCGATGGTGAACGGCGCCGCCAACCACTCCGTGCCAGACCCGCGATACCACATCGCGCACGAGGTCTGGGTTGCGCGCGGCTCGCGGCTTGCCGCGATCATGGGCGATAAACTCGAGGGCGAGACGTGCCAGGTCAACAGCCGACACCATCAAGCTGTCAAGACCGTGGCCGCCGGCTGGGACGTGTCCGGCACCGCACCCGACGGCGTCATCGAGGCCATGGAGCAGCCCGGACAGGCTTTCCGTCTCGCGGTCCAATGGCATCCGGAGAATTTCTGGCGCACCGGCGAGTTCCGTCCGCTGTTCGAGGGTTTCATCGAGGCGGCGCGGAGCGTGACGCGTTAAGGACCGATCTTCCGGCTGAAGCCGGAAGCCACGCGCGTATAGACCGCCACGTCCTGTGGCTTCCGCCTTCAGGCGGAAGATCCTAGCGATAGTTCGGTCAATCATCCGAGCAATCATCGACCGGCCGGTGCGGGTGGCGGCGGCCCAGGCTCCGCCGGATCGTTGCCGATCACGACCGTCCACGGCCGTACTTCCCACTTACGAACGAGCCCCCCAGTGACGTAGGGATCGCGCCGCGCAAACTCCTCGACCGTGCGCTGATCGGGCGCACGGAAGACCAGCAACGCACGATCGACCGGATCGGCAAACGCGCCAGCCATCAAGAGCTCGCCCCGGGCAAAGGCCTCCTGCGCGCGATCGAGATGCTGGCTCCGGAACTGCGCTCGTTTCTGGACATAACCGTCAACGGTTTCATAGAGCAAGGCAAAATACGGCATCTGGGATTACCTCTCCAACACGGCCACCGTCTCAACGTGGGCGGTATTCGGAAACAAATCGAATGCTCGCACACTCCGGAGTTTGTACCCCGCGTCTACCAATCCGCGTGCATCGCGAGCGAACGTCGCCGCATCGCACGAGACGTAGACGATTTGCTGCGCCTTCCACATCAGGAGTCCTCTGAGAGCGTCTTTGCTCAGGCCCGTACGGGGCGGATCAACGATGGTGGTGTGAGGCGACAGTGGTCGTTCGACTGAGAGAAACGTTTCGACCGACTGATGCCTCGCCACGATCGAGCCGCCAGCGCTCCCCGCATTCGTCTTGAGATCATCGGAGGCCAACCGATCGCCCTCGATAGCAACGATCTGACGGTCGCCAGCAGCAGCCACCGCGACCGCAAACAACCCGACACCGGCATACAAGTCAACGACGTGACCCACCGGGACGACGTCCACAACCGCCGCCACCAGTTCGGGTAGGAGAAATCGATTCGCTTGGAAGAACGACCGCGCATGACGAGTCAATGTGACATCGATCATGCCTCGTGCCGCAGGAACGCTCACCTGATCGCGGACGAAGGGAGATCCCGACAACACCAGCGTGTGATGGGTGTCGGCCTGACTACAAGAGACGCCGTCGACGCCTGGGACTGACAGCATGGAGCCGACCCTCGATGCGTCAGCTTCCGGCGCCAGGATCAGATGGACGGCGCGCTGGGAGGCGGCGATGTTTTCCGTGACTTCGACCTCGGTCACGGCGAGTTGGCCTGCGGCTCGCAAAGATGATTCGAGATTCCGCAGCGCGTCCATGGTGTCGGTCAGCAACTGGCCAGTTCGGGCTGGATCACACAGCGCGTGGGAGCCTTCCCGATAGAAGCCCAGTCGTCCGTCGTGAACGTGCAGGCGGGCTCGCATCCGGTAGCCGTCAGTCGGAGAGGGATGCACGACCACCGGCGCCGGCGGCTCCAAGTGGCCGATCCGCTTCAATGCGTCATGGATGATTTCGCGCTTGAGGTCGAGTTGGCGCCCATAGCGCACGTGGGCGAAGACGCAGCCACCGCACGACCAGTCGAAGTCGGCGTCGAGTCGGTCGGGCGACGCGTCGACGACCTGAATGGTCGCAGCCCACGCCGTATGCCGCTGCACCCGCTCGACCCGGGTCTTTACGATCTCCCCAGGAATGGCGCCCGCGACGAGCACGACCGCGCCATCGTGGCGAGCGATCATCCGTCCGCCGGCGGCGGGCTTTTCGATCTGCAGCGTGAGCTGATCGCCAACCCTCATCGGTCGTACGACAACGTCGGTAACCCGAAATGGTCACGAACGTATCGATGCAGGGCCGCTGCGCGTGCCTGCTGGTAGGCCGCCGGCGCCATCCGATCCCGGAAGGGCGCCAAAGCCTCACGAACCTCGGCGTCACCGGCCGCGCGGCCCTGCTCGTCGAGCGCCTCGGTCGCCGCCGTGAGCAGCGCGGCATCCAGGCTGACAAGCCGTGCCAGAACGGCCTCTCGCGCCTCGCCGCGCGCGTGCTTCGCGTCAGGTTGAAGCGCATCGAGGGCACGCGCCGTGGTTTCGAGAATGTTGGATAACTCCTGTGCCCCGGCTGCGCTCGCGCGCAGAGCCGTCAGCTTCGCAATCGCGCGTTCGACATGGGCCGCGAGCGATGCTCGCCTGCGGGTCGGGCTGCTGTCGCCGTCGCCGGACGAAACCGACGAAGCCTCACCGGTCGCGATCGGGGCCGCCACGCCCACCGCGCGACGCCATCCGTCAAAAGCGTCGAGGACGTCAGGCTCGCAGAACTCCACTCGAACGGGCCGCCTTCGAGGGCCCTTGCGATAGTAGCGCTCGAAGTACCGATCAATCCCGGCATAGGCGACCTTCAACGGCACGCCTTGCTGTGCCCATCGCGAGACTTGCTCGAAGGCCGGGCCGACGATTCGGATCAGATGGCCGTCATTCTTGCGGCAAAGATACGCTTCGATGTCGCGGCAGTAGCTTTCGGGATCGAGCATGACTAACGAAGGTGCCTATGGTGCCGGGTGTGCCTGAGGTGCCTAGGGTGCAAGTGCAGAGTGTGCCAAAGGTGCGACGGGTGCCTAAGGTGCGACGTCTTCGCAAACTTATCACCTTAGCACCTGCACGCAGGTCCATCATGCATCTCACGCACCTCTGCACCTTAGGCACCTAGCACCCAGGCACCCTAGGCACCAGCACCCAGGCACGTCAGGCACCCAGGCACCTCAGGCACTTTGATTCCGTTCCCAGACTATCCGAAGCCCCCGCAGCGTGAGGTCCGGATCCACATGCTCGACCACAGTCGTCTCGGGCGCCACGCTGGCCGCCAGGCCGCCAGTCGCCACCACCGCAACGTTCCCGCCAAGCTCCTCACGCATCCGCCGAACGAGCCCGTCCACCATGTCCACATAACCCCAAAACAGACCGGCCTGCATCGACGCGACCGTCGTGCGACCTATGACACGATCAGGCTTCTGGACGTCGATCCGGGGCAGCCGGGCCGCGCGCTGGAAGAGCGCGTCTGCCGAGATCTGAGGGCCGGGACAGATCACACCGCCGAGATACTCCCCCTTGGCGGAAATCGCATCGAATGTCGTGGCGGTTCCAAAGTCCACGACGATCACAGGACGCCCGCCGTGGCGACCGTACTGTTCGTAGGCGGCAATGCCGTTCACCACCCGATCCGCCCCGACCTCGCGCGGGTTCTCGTAGAGGATCGGCATGCCTGCGTTCGTCGCAGGCTCGACGTTGAGCGGCGTTTGCCCAAAGTAGTCGCGCGCCATCGCGATCATCGTCCCCGTCAACTGCGGCACCACCGACGCCATCACGATGCCGGAGATGTCATCTCTGGCGATCTGCCGATGACCGCACAGCCCGGTGATCAGGATGCCGAGCTCATCGGATGTGCGCTCGCGCAGCGTCGGCAACCGCCAGCTCTGCGCAATCTCTGTTCCTCGAAACACGCCGAGGACGATGTTGGTATTGCCGACGTCGATGGCTAGCAGCATGAATGCGTCTTAGTCGTGGGCCAGAGCACGGAAGCACGGAAGCACGATCGGTAGCTTCCGCCTTAAGGCGGAAGGCACGCAAGGATGCCCACGAAGGGCACGAAGGCACGAAGCAAGATGGCAATGATTCTTCGTGTCTTCGTGGCCTCGTGGCTGTCTCTCTTCCGCGTCTCCGTGTCTCCGTGTTTCCGTGTTTCCGTGTTTGGCTACAGCCACCGCAACTCTCCTCCGATCACGCGATGCACTTCGGTGGCCGTCCAGACGAGCAATGCACCGGTATCGTCGATGCCGTTCGTCGTGCCTTGGAGAGCGCCATCGGGGCCATCCCATTCGACCTTGGCGCCAACCGCGCCGGGTGCGGCAGCGCGCCACGCGCGCAGAATATCATCCGCTTCGCCTCGAGACAGGCATTCGTAGACACTGGCAATGGCCGCAAGCACTTCATCGCGGACCACGTCGCTTTCGACGCGGCGATTGGATTCGCGCTCCAATGACGTCGCGTGCGGTCCCACGCTCTCGAGGTAGACGCCGTCGGCGACATTGACGCCGACCCCCAGGACGACGATCTGATCATGCGTGCCGATGTTGATGCCTTCGGCCAGGATGCCCGCCACCTTTCTTGGCCCAATCAAAACATCGTTGGGCCACTTCAAACGGGGCTCGATACCCGTGACCTGCCGGACGGCGTCGCGCACGGCGACGCCGGCCGCAAGAGTCAACAGCGGCAACAATCGCCCATTCAGCACTTCGTGTCGCGGGCGCAACACGATGGAGAGATACACGCCGACGCCCGGCGGTGAGGCCCACACGCGCCCACGCCGACCCCGTCCGCTCGTCTGCTCCTGGGCGGTGACTACATACCCTTCTGCAGCGCCCAGCTCCGCCGCTTCGATGGCAAGATCCATCGTCGACGTGACCGTCTCAAACGTGCGGATGTCGAATCGCATGGCACCAACGCACCCCTCGCGCGGGACGCACCCTTCGCACGCTAAGCACTGCGCACATTGGGTACCCGCACCCCAGGCACCAAAGGCACTATAGGCACCCTCGGCACCTCATAACCCTTCCACCTCGAAGCTAATGTCCGCCGCGCGGACGGAATGCGTGAGCGCGCCCACCGAGACATAGGTCGCACCCGTGGCAGCGATGTCAGGGAGAGTTTCCAGCGTGACGCCGCCTGAAATCTCGATCACCGCGCGGTCACGAGCCCGCCGCACGGCTTCCTTCTGATTCGCCAGCGAGAAGTTGTCGACCAGAATACGGCGGGCGCCGGCCGCCAGCGCCTCATCGAGCTCTGCCAGGGTTTCGACCTCCACTTCAACCGGCAGACTGGCGCGTCTCGCCTTCTCGAGCACGGCCGAAACCCCGCCCGCCAGCCGTTTGTGGTTGTCTTTGATCAGCACACCGTCGTCCAGCCGCAGTCGGTGGTTCGTTCCGCCACCGCAGCGGACCGCGTACTTCTCGAGATCGCGGAAGGTGGGCGTCGTCTTGCGCGTATCGAGGACGGTGATACGGTCGCCCGCGATGTCCACATAGCGTCGAGTCTCGGTTGCGATCCCACACAAGCGCTGGAGAAAATTCAGGGCGGTGCGCTCGGCGGTGAGAAGCGCACGCGCCAAGCCAGTGACTTCAGCGATTGGAGCCCCGGCCGAACAGCGATCGCCATCGCGGCAATGGCTGACAAAGGTTGCGGCGTTATCGCATTGGCGAAATGCTTCCGCTGCCACGTCGATTCCAGCCAGCACCAACTCGCTCTTCGCCACGAGAACGCCGCGGGCGCGCTGCCCCTCGGCAATCATGAGCGCGGACGTGACGTCACCGGAACCCACGTCCTCGGCCAGCGCGCGCGCGATGAGATCGCGATACGCTTCAACCGGCAGCGGGCCCGGATGCATCACACGCTCGGCTCGGACAACGCCGGCTCAGGATCTCCAAACTCCACGACCACCGAGAAGCTGTCGGCTGGGTCGAGGGTTACGGCTTCGACAAATGCGGCCGCCCGAAGATCCGACAGAGCCGGCTTCAGGTGATCGAGGCGCTCCTGCGTGTCACGAATGGATGCCCGCGCAATCGCGGCCTTCAGCGGACGCTTGGCCTCCGATTTTGCGCGGCGAATCTCCGAGAGCACGTCGATCGCGGCCCGGAGCGTCGTGGCGGCGGCAGGATCGAGCGCCACCACCTGCGCGACGTCGGCGGACGAGGGCCACGCCGCAACGTGCACAGAACCCTGATGCGACCAGGACCAGACCTCTTCGGCGACAAACGGCAGGTAGGGTGCCAGCAGCCGCACCATCACGGATAACGCAACCTGCATGGCCGTGTTCGCCGATTGTGCGCCCTCCTCACCCTGATCGCCGTAGCGTCGCGACTTGACGAGCTCCAGGTAGTTGTCGCAGAAGCTCCAAAAGAAGGTTTCAGTCCGATCGAGCGCTCGGGTGTACTCGTATTCTTCGAGCGACGTCGTCGCATCTTCCAACAGGGCAGCGAGTTCTGTCAGCAGCCCGCGGTCAACCGGATGCGTGACGGTGCCCCTGACCGTGCCGGTCGAAAGCGCAAACTTCGAGGCGTTCAAGAGCTTGATCGCCAGCCGGCGGCCCACTTTCATCTGGCCGACGTCAAACGCGGTATCGACACCCGGTCCGCCGCGAGCCGCCCAGTACCGTACCCCATCGGACCCGTACTCCTGCAGCAGACTCAGGGGCGTCACGACGTTGCCCTTGGACTTGGACATCTTCTTGCGATCGGGATCGAGGACGAAGCCCGAGATGGCCGCGTGATGCCATGGCAACGAATTGCATTCGAAGTGACTCCGCAGCACGGTCGAAAACAGCCACGTCCGAATGATGTCGTGCGCCTGTGGACGTAAGTCCATGGGGAACGTGCGCGACACCAGATCCTCATCTGTCGGCCACCCAGTGACGATCTGCGGTGTCACCGACGACGTCGCCCACGTGTCCATGACGTCGGGATCGCCGATGAAGCCGCCGGGCTGACCGCGCTGCGAGGCGTCGTACCCTCGAGGAGTGTCGGCCGAGGGGTCGATCGGCAAGCGCGAGTCCTCCGGCAGGATCGGGTTGGCATAGTCGGTCGTGCCGTCGCTGCGCACCGGGTACCACACTGGAAACGGCACGCCAAAGAAGCGCTGCCGACTGATGCACCAATCACCGTTGAGGCCGTTGACCCAGCTCTCGTAACGGGCGCGCATGTAGGCCGGATGCCACTGCAGCTCGCGACCACGAGCCAGCAGCTCTTCACGAAACTCAATCGTCTTGATGAACCATTGTCGGCTCGTCACGATCTCGAGCGGGCGATCTCCCCTCTCATAGAACTTGACGTTGTGCGTAATTGGTCGCGGCTCGCCAATGAGATCGCCGCTCTGCTTCAGCAGGTTGGCCGCAACAGGCTGCGCTTTCTTGGCCGACAGACCTCCCATCTGGTCGTAAGCAGCTTGGGCCCGAGACTGATCAATCGACTCCCATCCCGGCGCACCCCATGTGACCGGACCAAGGGTGCCGTTCGTCTGGATCACCGCGCGCACAGGCAACTTCAGCTCTCGCCACCAAGTGACGTCGGTGATGTCTCCGAAGGTGCAGATCATCGCGATGCCGGTGCCCTTTTCAGGATCGGCCAGCGCATGCGCCTTCACCGGCACTCGCACGCCAAACACAGGAGTGACCACCTCGGTGCCAAACAGCGACTGGTAGCGGGCATCGTCTGGGTGCGCGACGAGCGCGACACACGCGGGGAGTAGCTCGGGACGAGTCGTCTCAATCTCGACGGTCCCGCCGTCCGGCTTGTGAAACGCTACCCGATGATACGCAGCAGGCTGCTCCCGATCCTCGAGCTCGGCCTGCGCGACCGCCGTCTTGAAATCGACATCCCACAGCGTGGGCGCCTCGAGCTGATACGCACGGCCCCGTCGCATCAAGCGGAGAAACATCAGCTGCGACACCCGCTGCGCAGGCTTCGCGATCGTCGCGTAGGTCATCGACCAATCGATCGACAGCCCCAGGTACCGCCACAATTGCTCGAAGGCCTTCTCGTCTTCCTGCGTCAGGCGAACACAGAGCTCGATGAAGTTCGGGCGCGAGACCGCGACGGGATGTTTTCCAGGCGTGGGGATTTGGAAGTCCGGATCGTACGGCAGCGACGGATCGCATCGCACCCCGAAGTAGTTTTGAACGCGCCGCTCGGTCGGCAGGCCGTTGTCGTCCCACCCCATCGGGTAGAACACGGCTTTGCCGCGCATGCGCTGGAATCGCGCGACGATATCGGTATGGGTGAAGGAGAACACGTGCCCCACGTGCAGCGATCCGCTGACGGTGGGCGGCGGCGTGTCAATCGAATAGACCTCGTCGCGCGGGCGCGATCGGTCGAATCGGTAGGTGCCTTCGGCCTCCCAGCGCGCAATCCACTTCTCTTCCAGCCCCTCGAGGGCGGGCTTGTCCGGAACCTTCATAACTAGGATGATCTTAACCTCTCCGTACTCAACGGAGCAGAGATCAAGGAATCCTCAGCGAAGAATGACGAACCAACCCGCCATCACGGTCGCGGCCATCCATGTGTATCCCGTCAAGGCCTGCGGCGGCCTTTCGCTTTCGCAGGCCGACGCCGGCCGTATGGGGTTTCGACACGACCGCCAATGGACGTTCGTCGACGAGCACGGCATGTTCGTGGCCCAGCGCGGCTCGCACGGTCGAGGCATCGAAATCCGAACGACATCGCTCGTTCGGACCACAATCACTGATCGTGTCCTCGTTATCACTGCGCCCGGCATGGCGACGCTGAAGGTCCCGATCGACGGCAACCCTGGTGATGAAGTTTCGGTGCGCATCTGGGACAGCCAGACGACCGGCATCGATCAAGGCACTGAGGCCGAGCACTGGGCCACGCGCTTCCTGTCCAAAGAGCGACCCGGACGCTATCGGCTCGTCCGCATGCCTGACAACCAACGACGATCGGCGAAGATGGGTGTTGCCGAACTGGCTTTCGGTGACGCGTATCCGTTCCTCATTATCTCCGAGGCGTCGCTCGAGGACCTCAACTCCCGGCTGGAGCACGCATTACCAATGAACCGGTTTCGCCCCAACATCGTTCTGCAGGGCGCGGTGCCCTACGAAGAGGATGTTCTCGATCGCTTTCGCATAGGCACCGTCGAATTCTTCGGCACGACGCTCTGCCTCAGGTGTCCGACGACCACGACCAATCAGGAGACCGCTGAGCGCGGGAAGGAACCACTGCGCACCTTGGCCACCTACCGCAAACGACCTGATGGCGTGGTGTTTGGAAGGAACTTCAATCACGCCGGTAGCGGAACGATCCGCATCGGCGACCTTGTCGAACGCTAGCGCGATCCCTCGTTCCCGCCCGGCGGCGTTTGAGCCCTGGCGCGGATGCGCGCAATCTCCTCGCGCACCAAGCGTTCTGACACCTCCGCAACGATGCGGGCCAGCGAGTCGGGCAAGGGCGATTGGGCGAGGCGCTCGAGGACGCGTGCAGCCAGGGCGTCGAGGTCCTCGGAAGGTGCCTGGGGTGCCGGGGGTGCCTGATGTGCCTGCGGTGCTGGTGCTTGAGGTGCTAAAGGTGCTTGAGGTGCTTCAGGTGCTGAAGGTGCCGAAGGTGCCGAAGGTGCTTCAAGCGACGTGACCAGGCGACCGGATGGCAGCGGCTCGGGCTGTCCGGTTCTACCGAACCGTAGCTTCATCACGCCTGCCCAACGCGCGAGCGAACGTCCCTGTTGATGAAGTCCACGATGTGTTGCATCGGCGTCCCCGGCAGGAACACGCCCCGGATGCCGATCTCATTCAGCTTGGCGATATCGACGTCCGGGATGATGCCGCCGATGACGACCAGCACGTCGGTGAGCCCCTTCTCGGCCAGCAGCTCCATGATGCGCGGGCAGATGTGCATATGGGCGCCGGACAGAATTGACAGCCCGATGACGTCCGCGTCCTCCTGCAGCGCTGCGCTGACGATCTGCTCTGGGGTTTGGCGCAGCCCCGTATAGATGACCTCCATCCCGGCGTCCCGCAGCGCGCGCGCAATGACCTTGGCGCCACGGTCGTGGCCATCGAGGCCCGGCTTGGCGATGACGACTCGGATTTTTTGACTCATATCGTGTTTGCGAGGTCCACGGCCTACGGTCCACGGCCTACCGTTGAAGATCTTCGGCCAGCGCCTTTGAACTGGTAACTGGTAACTGGCAACCGACAGCGAAGCCGTTAGATTATCGGTGTCTCCTCGTACTCGCCCCACACGTCACGCAAGGCGTCGCACATCTCCCCCACCGTGGCATAGGCACGGACACACTCGATAATCGCCGGCATCGTGTTCCCGCGCCCGCGCGCGGTCTGGCGCAAGCCATCGAGCGTCCGCTGAACGGCGTCGTGATCGCGAGTCTTCTTCAGTTCCGCGAGCCGCGCCAGCTGGCGCTCGGCCGCTGTGTCGTCGATATACAGAATCGCGATGGGATCTTCGTTTTCCTGGACGAAGTCGTTGACCCCGACGATGATCTTCTCGCGCCGTTCGACCGCCTGCTGAAATTGATAGGACGCTTCGGCGATCTCTTTCTGCGGATATCCGCGTTCGATCGCCTCGACCATGCCGCCCATCCGATCGATTGTGCGCCAGTAATCGAGCGTCCCTTCCTCCATGTCGCGAGTGAGCTTCTCCACGAAATACGAGCCGCCCAGAGGGTCGACCGGTACTCGTCACGCCACTCTCGTGCGCGATGATCTGTTGCGTGCGTAACGCGATCGTCGCCGCCTCTTTCGTCGGCAGGGCGAGCGCCTCGTCCAACGAGTTCGTGTGCAGCGAGTTGGTCCCTCCCAGCACGCCGGCAAGCGCCTGCAGCGCCGTCCGGACGACGTTGTTATAGGGCTGCTGGGCCGTCAGTGAGACACCCGCGGTCTGGGTGTGGAAGCGCAATTTCCCGGAGCGCGGATCGCGAGCACCGAACCGATCGCGCATCGCCTCGGCCCAGAGCTTGCGAGCCGCACGGTATTTGGCGATCTCTTCGAAAAAGTCGCTGTGCGAGTTGAAGAAGAACGAGAGGCGCGGAACGAAGTCGTCAACCGCAAGCCCTGCGTCCACGCCGTACTGGACATACTCGAGGCCGTCACGCAAGGTGAACGCCAGCTCCTGGAGTGCGGTCGAACCCGCTTCGCGGATGTGATAGCCGCTCACGGAAATGGTGTTCCACTTCGGCACCCGCTCCGAACAGAACCCGAAGATGTCAGTCACCAGCCGCATGGACGGACGCGGCGGGAAGATGTACTCCTTCTGGGCGATGAACTCTTTGAGGATGTCGTTTTGAATCGTCCCCGAGATTTGCTGCCAGTCCGCGCCTTGCTTCTCGGCCACGACGAGATACATCGCAAAGATCATGGGCGCTGGCGAATTGATCGTCATCGACGTCGTGACGTCGCCGAGCGAGATCCCCTCGAAGAGCCGCTCCATGTCGGCCAGCGACGTGATGTTGACACCGCACTTGCCGACCTCGCCGAGCGAGAGTGGATGGTCGGGGTCGCGTCCCATCAGCGTCGGCAAGTCGAAGGCCACCGAGAGCCCAGTGCTGCCTGCGGCAATCAGATCCTGATAGCGCTGGTTCGTTTCCTCAGGCGTCCCAAACCCCGCAAACTGTCGCATCGTCCACAGCTTGCCGCGGTAGCCGGTGGGGTGAATCCCGCGGACGTATGGGAACTGGCCCGGGTGCCCGACCTCCCGGTCGTAGTTGATCCCTTGCACGTCCTCCGCCGAATACAACCGTTCGATCGGCCGCCCGGAAATTGTCGCGAACGGTCCGGCGCGCTCGGGAGCCTTTTTGAGCGTCGGTTCGAGCACCTCGCGTTCCCAGCGCTGCTTGGCCGTCAGGGCGGGATCGATAGCGGTTTTCATGCTGAGATCATTCTATAGGACTCGGGCTTCGCCCTCGTGGGACTCGTGCCTTCGGCACTCGTCGGACTCGGCGCTTCGCGCCTCGTGGGTGCGCGGGCCGTTCGGCCCGAGCTACTGAGTGCATGCGAACAATTCGTCGCCGCGGCCGAACGGCCGCGGCACCCACGAGCGCCCAAAGGGCGCGAGTCCCACGAGCGAGCGTGA
Source organism: uncultured Acidobacteriota bacterium (assembly GCA_963802675.1). GTDB lineage: Bacteria > Acidobacteriota > Vicinamibacteria > Vicinamibacterales > UBA2999 > JACCSI01. The sequence goes on along the minus strand of CAWDJL010000005.1, from coordinate 111,110 downwards.
GCGAAGCGAGTCCCACGAGGCGCGAAGCGCCGAGTCCTAGTAGACTTATCCCTGCATGGCGTCAGACCGCAGTGTGTTCGGAGCGATGCTCCAGGAGTTCGAAGGCGCGGCTCGAATTCTCAATCTCGATCCTGGGATCTGGAAGATACTCACCAAGCCCAAGCGACAGATCATCGTGGCGTGTCCGGTCCAAATGGACAACGGCGCCATCGAAGTCTTCACCGGTTATCGCGTCCAGTACAACATCACACTCGGCCCGGCCAAGGGTGGGATCCGGTTCCATCCCGACGTCACCCTCGACGAAGTGGCGGCGCTGGCCGCGTGGATGACGTGGAAGTGCGCGGTGGCGCAGTTGCCCTTTGGCGGCGGGAAGGGAGGGGTGGTCTGCGATCCCACCAAGATGTCGAAGCGCGAAATCGAGGCGCTCACCCGACGCTACACCGCCGAGATCATCGACGCCATCGGTCCCGAAAAAGACGTGCCGGCGCCGGATGTCAACACCAACGAGCAGGTCATGGCCTGGTTCATGGACACCTATTCCATGCACATCGGGCACACCTCGACCGCCGTCGTCACCGGCAAACCCGTGGAGATGGGAGGGTCGTTGGGGCGCCGCGAAGCCACCGGGCGCGGCGTGATGATCATCACCCGCGAATCGGCCCGGCATCTCGGATTCGATCTGAAGGGCGCGCGCATCGCCGTGCAAGGATTCGGCAACGTTGGTTCCGTGGCCGCCGATCTGCTGGCCGACATGGGCGCGAAAATCATTGCGGTCACCGACTGGAAATCAGGCGTTTATAACCCCAACGGAATCGATATCAAGAAGCTCCTCGCGCACAACCAGCAGCATCGGACGGTCGAAGGGTTTGGCGGCGCCGAATCGATCAGCAATGCCGAACTGTTCAAACTCGATGTCGACGTCCTGATCCCCGCCGCGCTCGAGGAACAGATCACCGCGGCCAACGTCGCGGACATCAAGGCCAAGCTGGTCGTCGAAGGAGCGAACGGGCCAACGACGCCCGAAGCACACAAGCAGCTGCACGAACGCGGCGTGTTTGTCGTCCCCGACATCCTGGCCAACGCCGGTGGGGTCACGGTGTCGTACTTCGAGTGGGTGCAGGACCGGCACGGCTACTTCTGGACCGAAGAAGAGGTCAACACCCGCCTGGAAGCCAAGATGGTGCAGGCATTCTCGGCCGTCCTCGAGACGGCACAGAAGTACAAAGTCGATATGCGCGTCGCCGCCTACATCGTCGCCATCAATCGCGTCGCGACGGTGACCAAGCTGCGCGGCATGTACGCCTAGACGGGTTAGCCGCTCACTCGAAATGGAATGAGCTGAGTTGCGGCGGGCGCGCCTTCGGTTGCCGCCGACAGTTCGAGCAGATACTCTCCAGGCGCAAGGCTCGCGAGCGGCAGATCGACGACATACGGGTCGGTTGCGGCCGCCGGGGCCGGAACCGGCACGTCCGCGAGCGGCTGCCCTTGCTTGTTGAGCAACCTGGCCGTGACCTTGAGCACTGCGTTACCGGGAGCATAGGCTTCGGCCCGGATCACGATTCGATCGGTCCGGCGGAAATCCCGATCCGCGGTGGGCACGGCCTCGGGGTTCTTGGCAAGCGCCCGAAACTCGAGCGCGTTGCGGGCAACGAAGACCTTCGGCGTGGCGAATGCGACATCCGTCGTCGTCAGATCGGGTACAACCACCTCTCGATCGTCGCTGTCCAGCGCGACTTGCCCACCCTGAATCGACATTCGAAGCTGTACACGGCCGGGCGGGACGTCGAAGCTCAACGACGTCCCCTTCGTGAGCGTCGTGGTTGACCCGCCATTCGTTGCGGTTTCGTCCTTCGAGGGTGCCTGACCGCGGAAGTACACCTGGCCTTCGGTCGACGCCGCAATCACCGAGACGGCCGTCACTTCTTCGCGACGCATTCCGGGCGTCGCCGGCAGCGGCTCCAACACCAGCGTGAGCTTCGTCTTGCCATCGGCGCCCCGCGAGTGGCCGATCCAGGTGCGCACGAAGCGGCCGCGCGTCGGCTCCGAGATCGACGACAGCGCCTTGCTGACGGCCGGCGGAGGCCCAGGTTTTGGTGGTGCGGTCACGCGGGCGGTTTCGGTTGCCGTCAGGGCCCAATAGCCCTTCCGGGCTCTTACCTGCGTCCCTGGCCGCTTGACCCGCACCTTGATCTCGTGGAACTTGCCGTCCTGCGGCGCCTGCGTGGAGTTGTAGCCGAGCAAGTAGTACGCACTCGAATCCACCACTATTTGCTTGAGCGCTCGCGCCAGATCGTTGCGGTTGACGATGGCTCGGCCGTCGGTCTGATCAGCGAGCACTCGCAGCGTATCCTGCGTCTGACGCAGCGAGTCGTTGCTCTTACGCAGGCCGACGTTTTCGTTGATGTCGAACTCGCCGGTCGCGAGGCCTCGCGGATCCACGGTATAGAGCGCGGTGTTGCTGCGGCTGGCGGCCGCGAAGACATCTTCCAACTCGCGCTGCAGGTCCATCTGCCCGGCCATGTCGGCGCGGTCCTCGTTAATGCTGTTCTCGCCAGCGGCCGGATTACGGCGATTGGGGTTGCCCAACCCAGGCATCGTAGCGACGGGGTCGCGCAACTGCGGCGGCAGCAGCGCCGTGTACCCTTCACTGACGACGATGACCGCCTTTCGTCCTTCGCGCAAGGCGCCGAGTTTGACCGACAGCCCTTCGAGAGCGCTCAACGAGACCTGCCGACGAATCCGCTCCACGACTTCGGCCGGGTACAACGCATAGCGATTCTCGATGTCGTTCCGCGGCTCGTAGTTGAATTTGCGGCCTTCGAACTTCTCGAGGATCCGGATCACCGACTGATGATCGCGGGTGAGCGACACGGAGTCGATCGGCGAGAGCGGGTACATCACCGACAGCAGATCGTTGGGCCCGACGGAATTCTGGACGAACTCGACGAGCGGTTTGCGCGAGGCCATGCTGTTGCCCAGCCGGACGTGGTAATCGTCGAGGAAGAACGCGAAGATGCGCGAGTCTTCGTTCGCCGCCGCCGTTTCCTCGTCCGCTCGGGTGCGAATGGGGCGCCCGGAGGTCTCGATCGGAGTGGCGCTATCGACTTTGATGAGCCGAAACGACTCGAGCGTCTGGGGCTTGCCGTCCTCCAGGACTTCAAAATCAGCTTGCGTCAGATCAATCACCGGCGCGCCCTGACGATCGGTCACGATCGTATCGACGCGGACGAAGTTGACGCCGGTGCGAAACGTCGGTTGTTGCGGATCGGCGGGTGGGGGCTGTTCGGCAGGCGGCTGCGGGGGCGGCGTTTGCGGTGTCTGGTCCGCGATGGCCGTCATCGCCAGCAGGAGAAAGATGCCGCCTGCGGCCACAAGACGCATTCTACGCATCACTGGATCCCCCAACTTCTCTGGAAACCGTCGGTCGGGAGCTGACCGCTGGCCCTGGGCTGATGATAACATTCCCTCTCTCGACGAGCCCTGCCCGCTCGAGGGTCTTTTCCTGCGAATTTTCAGGGGTTTCCTCATGCTTCAACCGACGGAATCAACGCTCGGGACGAGCGGCGCGTTGACTCGCCTCGCCGAAGACGAACAGATCTTTCGCGACAGCGTGTACCAGTTCGCCGACCGCGAGATCCGGCCCCTCGTACGGGAGATGGATGAGCACGCCAAAATCCCGCGGGCGCTAATCGACCAGCTGTTTCAGATGGGCGTGATGGGAATCGAGGTTCCAGAGAGCTACGGCGGGGCCGGCGCGTCGTTTTTTCACTCGGTGCTCGCCGTCGAGGCACTGTCGCGCGTGGATCCCTCGATCGGCGTGCTCGTCGACGTGCAAAACACCCTCGTGATCAACGCGCTGCTGCGCTGGGCGAACGAGGATATCAAGCAGCGCTGGCTCCCCAAACTGGCTGCGTCGGCCGTCGGCGCGTACTGCCTTTCCGAAGCCGCTTCGGGCAGCGACGCCTTCGCTCTCCAGACGCGTGCCATCGAGGTGGCGGAAGGGTACCGGCTCAACGGGCGCAAGCTCTGGATTACGAACGGTAACGAGGCGGACCTGTTCATCGTGTTCGCCAACCTGAACCCGGACGCCGGGTACCGAGGGATTACCGCATTCCTCGTCGAGCGTGGGGCGCCGGGTTTCGTGGTTGGAAAGAAGGAAGACAAACTCGGCATTCGCGCCAGCAGCACCTGCGAGTTGCTCTTCGAGGACTGCGTCGTCGGACGCGACAACGTGCTCGGCGACGTCGGGAAGGGCTACAAGGTTGCGATAGAAACACTCAACGAGGGGCGTATTGGCATTGGCGCGCAAATGGTCGGCCTCGCACAAGGCGCACTCGATCACACCATCCGCTACACCAAGGAGCGCCGTCAGTTCGGTCAGGCGATCGCCGAGTTCCAAGGCGTGCAGTTCCAGCTCGCCCGAATGGCGATCGATGTCGAATCGGCCCGGCTGATGGTGTACAACGCGGCCCGCTTGCGGGACGCCAAGCAGCCATTCCTCCACGAAGCTGCGATGTGCAAGATTCTGTCATCCGAAGTGGCCGAGCGCGTCACGTCGACGGCAGTCAATCTCTACGGCGGCTACGGCTTCGTGCGCGATTATCCCGTCGAGAAGCTGTTTCGCGACGCCAAGATCGGACAGATCTACGAGGGCACATCGAACATGCAGTTGGTGACGATCGCGAAGCAGCTATTGTCGTAGACGGTGAAATGCACCGCGCCACGCGAACTGTCATGGAACGATCACGCACAGGCCTCAGAGACTTAGAGTCACAGAGTTAATGGACCAGAGGTTCAGTGTCTCTGAGCCTCTGAGGCCCGTACGTGATCCTAGGAAGTTGACATGTCTGAAGAACTAACGCTCAAAGTTACCGGCATGACGTGTGGGGGATGCGAGAGCGCGATCCGGCGCGTGCTGTCGATGGTCGAAGGCGTAGCCAGTGCGACCGCTTCGCATCAAGCCGGCGAGGTCAAGGTTGTCTTCGACGCATCGAAGACGAATCGCGCCGCCATCGAACGGGCGATTGAAACGGCGGGATACTAGGTTGCTGCCTAGAGATCAGTCAGTTGTCAGTTTCCAGTTATCAGTTCAAAGCCTGCCGACGGCGCGGCACACTCATCACTCTTTGAACTGGTGACTGATCACTGGAAACTGACGGTCGAAGTCATCGTTCCGGCAGCAGCTCCTCCGCGGCCCGGGAGCGGTGATCCTCCTCGGTACCCAACAGCAGGCTGATCGCACGCACGTCGCGTGTGAGGCGCTCGAGCAACGACCCGTCACGATAGCCTTGAGGGCCGGCAATCCGGACCGCCGCGTCGACGGCGGTGCGTGCCGCGCTCGACGCCATCAGCCGGGCGATGGCGATGGACGCCTGGCCCCCTTGATTGCTATCCACCACGCGAGCCGTGGATCGAGTGAGGAGCCGCGCCGCCTCCAGATCGGTGGCCACATCCGCGACGATCCAATGGGGTTTTTCCGAGCCCACGCCCACAGAGGCCTGCCGCAATTCGGCCAAAGCCTGATTGATCGCGGACTGGCCAAGCCCCAACGCGACCGCCGCGAGACTCAGCTGCGCGCTCGGCGAGTCCGTTGGCAGCGAGCCGCCTCGCAGCCCCGGGAGCCCCACACCCTTGCCGTCGCCATGCAGGGCTGCCAACGCGACCGCGCCGCTGGCAGTCGCCAGCTCCTCGACGACGATGGCTCGTTGCAAAGCACCTGCCGCGCCAGTGACCAGGGCGGTCGCCTCGGCGGCCAACCCCGGCGGAATCGACGCCGTGCGGTCGACGTCACCGGCCTGGGGTTGAACCCGGCTGTTGGCAAACGTGCGCGCTCGATCGCGCTCGGCAACATCGTCTGCGGACAACTCGAACGTCATGTCGTTTCCTTGAACAAGCGATCGAAGACGGGCCGAAGGCGCTCGGCCGTGCGAGGGAGCTCCTCGGGCAGGACACGCACATTGCCAACGACGGTCATGAAGTTGGTATCGCCCGTCCACCGTGGCACCAGGTGCACGTGCAGATGATCGAGTACGCCAGCACCCGCGGGACGTCCGAGGTTCATGCCCACGTTGATGCCCTGCGGCTGGTACACCTCGCTCAATGCCATCTCCGCCCGTCGCGTCAGCACCGCCAGTTCGCCCAGCTCCACCTGGTCGAGCGCCGCCAGTGTCCCGACGTGTCGGCGAGGCACAATCATCAGATGGCCGCGATTGTACGGATAAAGATTGAGGATGGCGAAGCACGTCGGGCCCTCGCTCACGATCAGGGAGCGCCCGTCCTCACTGTGCAGGGCTTCGCAGAAAACGCACACGCTCTCATCGGCGTTGCGCGTGACGTAGGTGTGACGCCAGGGCGAGAAGAGGCGGTCCACGGGGAGAAGGTATCAGTTCTCAGTTATCAGTTCCAGTTCAAAGAGGTCGCGACAGGTGACCCTCCGAGTGGTCCGACCTTTGAACTGGCAACTGACAACTGGAAACTGACGAACGGCATTTTGCGGCTAGGACGTCGCCGAGTCAGGCGCCGGCGAGGTGTCTGAGGGACCCGAAGGCCCCTCATCCTCTTTGTTGATCAGGTCCTTCAGTTCCTTGCCAGGCTTGAAATACGGGACCCGCTTGGGCGGCACGTCCACCTTGTCGCCGGTCTTGGGATTGCGCCCCTTGCGCGGCTCCCGCTTGCGAAGCCGGAAGCTTCCAAACCCTCGGAGCTCGATTTTCTCGCCGCGATGCAGCGCATCGATGATGCTCTGGAACACCGTATCGACGATCACCTCGGAGTGCTTCTTCGTGAGATCGGAAACCCGAGAAACCTCTTCGACGAGTTCGGCTTTGGTCATGGTCAGTGATCAGTGGCCAGTGATCAGTGGCCAGTGGCCGGTGCCAGCAAGTCAGTGGCCACTTCCGACCACTGACCACAGACCACCGGCCGCTGACTAGCGGTTGTGTTTCAAGTGCTCCGCGAGCGTCGCTCCCCCTTCGCCCTGCGACGAGGAGTACTCCACCCAGTCGGAACGGATTTCGTCCGACTTCAAGGCGCGAATGCTGAGACCGATCTTGCGGTCGGCCGGGCTCAGCTTGATGATCTTCATGGGCGTCGTCTGACCGACCTCCAGGTTGAGCTTCTCGCCGCCTTGCGAGTCGTCGAACTCACTGACGTGGATCAACCCCTCGATCCCCTCGTCCAGCTCGACGAAGGCACCGAAATTGGTCATGCGAACGACCTTGCCTTCGATCGTGTCGCCCACGTGGTGCCGCGAGAAGAAGTCTTCCCAGATATCGGTCGCAAGCTGCTTGAGGCCCAGTGACAGGCGCTGATTCTCGGCGTCAATGCTGAGCACCATGGCCTCGACCACGTCGCCCTTCTTCAACACCTCGCTGGGATGCTTGATGCGCTTGCTCCACGACATGTCGGAAATGTGGATCAGGCCGTCGATGTCCTCTTCGACTTCGACGAACGCACCAAATTCGGTGAGGTTGCGCACCTTGCCCTTGAGACGGGTGCCGACCGGATACTTCTCGACCAGCTCGTGCCAGGGGTTGCTTTCCACCTGCTTGAGGCCCAGCGAAATGCGGCGCGCGGCCGGATCGACACCGAGCACCATCGCCTCGACGCTGTCGCCGACGTTGAGGATCTTCGACGGGTGCTTGACGCGCTTGCTCCACGACATCTCGCTCACATGGATCAGGCCTTCGACCCCCGGTTCGAGCTCGATGAAGGCGCCGTAGTCGGTCAGGCTGACGACCTTGCCCGACATGCGCGCGCCGGCCGGATAGCGGTCCATGGCCGTGACCCAGGGATCCTGAATCAGCTGCTTGTGTCCAAGCGAGACGCGTTCTGTGCCGGCGTCATACTTCAGGACCACGACGTCGATCTCGTCGTTGACCTTGAAGAGCTCCGAGGGGTGACCGACTCGGCCCCACGACATGTCGGTGATGTGGAGCAGGCCGTCGATGCCGCCGAGATCGATGAACGCGCCGTAATCGGTAATGTTCTTGACGACGCCGCGCAGCACTTTGCCTTCGGCGAGCGTCTCGAGCGTGTGCTTCTTCTTTTCGGCGTTCTCTTCTTCGAGGAGCACCTTCCGCGAGAGGACGATGTTGCCCCGCTTCTTGTTGACCTTGATCACGCGCATCCGGAGCTCTTGCCCCTTCAGCGCGTCCAGATTGCGCACCGGTCGAACGTCGATCTGGCTGCCCGGCAGGAACGCGCGCACACCAATGTCGACGGCGAGGCCGCCCTTGATCCGCTCGATGACGCGACCGATCACGACCTTCTTCTCGGCGAAGGCGCGCTCGACCTCGTCCCAGATCTTCATCTTCTCGGCCTTCTCGCGCGACAGCACGATATGGCCTTCTCGATCTTCGGTCCGCTCCAGCAGGACGTCGACAACGTCGCCGGGCTGCACGGTGACCTGTCCCGTTTCGTCGAGGAATTCGTCGACCGGAATAATCCCTTCGGACTTGTAGCCGACATCAACGATGATCTCGCTGTCGGTCACTTTCAGAACCGTGCCCTTGACGACTTCGCCTTCTGCTATATTCCGGAAGCTGTTATCGTAAAGGTCCAACAGGCGGGCGTACTCTTGTGGGTCTACGTCGGAATCGCCCTGGATCCAGGGCGTCGTGGTTTTGAGCGTCTGCCGGCCCGACGGCTGTCTAACCGGGGCCGACACGCCCTTCGGCTCAACAGCCGGGTTGTGCTCGTCTTGCGGCATGGCCATTGCGGTGCGCGTCCTCCTACTTCTCGATTTTGCCGGGCGTTGGTGCCCCCTCGACTTTGCTCGGGGTCATCCCGAGCGGCGCGAGGGATGAGCGGTGGCCGGCACTCCGCGGATGTCCGTTGTGCGTCGACTTTGGGCCGGGCCGGTCAGAGCAACATGTTCCTCGGCTCCACCAGCTCGAAATCTAACGCTCGCGTAACCAATAGACGTTACGCTACTTAGCTCGTCCTGTCAAGGTAGCACCCGAGACGTCTTGGGGGTGCTCGAGCAGCCGAAAGGAACAGGTCATGGCCAAGAGAAAGCCGCGGCGAGCGGCGGGTCGGCGCAAGCAAGGGCGCGGCCGTTCTAAGAAGTCACCGATACGCAAGGCCAGACGCGCTGCCGCAGCCCGTTCGACCGCTCCCAAGCGGAAAGCTCGCGAAGAAGGCTGCGAAGAAAGCCTCACCCGCGAGCCGCAGGGCCAAAGCACCGCGACGAAAGGCGACAGTCGCTGCACGTCCCACGAAGAAAGCGGCAAAGGCGGCGGCACCGAAGGCTCGCCGAGCCCCTACCAAGGCGAAGGCCAGGACTCCAAATCTGGACCGCGAGCGTCGGACGGCCACCGACCCCGCTCGTGCCGACGCCGCCCTCGTCGCTGGACTTGGACCGTTCGGCATCGGCGGCGCGCTCGGGGCGGGCCGAATTGAACCAACGCTTCCGCGAGCACACCTCCACCGGGCCGGCGCTGACGGCCGGCGACGTCGACGCTGACTGGGAATCGGCTGAATCGGTTGGCGATGAAGCGCCCGGCGGCGACAACCCAACGCCCGATCAGGATGTCGTGGACGAAATCGGCAAGGCCCTCGGCGTGGAGTACGACGATGACGAGGAACTGCAGGGCGGCGACGAGATCACGGAGCGTGATCGCAATCGCTGGGAGCTCGATCCGGCCTCGTCCGACGACTTCGACGACAGAGAGGACTGAGTTGCGGATGCAGACAGTTTCCAGTTGTCAGTTACCAGTTCAAAGTCGCATTTCGGGTCGACTCAACTTTGAACTGGAAACTGTTAACTGGAACTGATGTGACGCGGCGTTACCCCGGGCTCCGTTCCTTCACCTTCTCCCGCACGATCCCCATCACGCGCTGGACGACGTCCTCAATCGTCATCCCCGTCGTGTCGATGTAGATCGCATCAGGGGCGACGGCCAATGGCGCTACCGCGCGAGTGCTGTCGGACGTATCGCGTGCCAGTAAATCGTGCTGCACTCCTGCCAGGGTTGCGCGCTGGCCGCCCGTGTGAGCCGCATCGTTCGCGCGCCTCCGCGCTCGCTCCTCCGCCGACGCATCCAGATAGACCTTCACGTCTGCGTCCGGAAAGACCACGGTCCCGATGTCACGCCCCTCCATGACGACGTTCCGCCCTTCACCGAGGACGCGCTGTCGGGCCACCAGCACTTCACGGACGCGCGGCAATCGCGCGACCGCGGCGGCGGCGTGATCGATTTCTGGTGTCCGAATCGCCCGCGTGACGTCATGACCATCGATGACGACTCGCCCTTCCGTCTGGTCGAGGCGAGCGGCGTGCGCGAGGGCCGCGATCCGCGCTTCGTCATCGAGCGGGATCCCGTCGTGAACAGCCTTCCACGCGACGGCGCGATACATCGCCCCGGTGTCGACGTGAACGTAGCGAAGGGCCGCGGCAACGGCGCGCGCAAGCGTCCCTTTGCCAGCCCCCGACGGTCCGTCGATGGCGACGATCAGTGTTTCGTCCTTCATCACGACACAAGTGCGGTGTATCAGCTGGATCGGTATCGCCGTTCAATCTTCCGGCTAAAGCCGGAAGCCACGAATCCCAACATTGCAATCTCCGGAGCTTCGCCAGTGTAACATCCTGGTCGATGCGCAAACTGGTGCGCGGCGGGCTGCTCGTCGGCGCGCTTCTCGTGATCGCCGGAGTGTTCTCCGTGCCGTACATCGATGCGCTCGCGTTCATCGCGCGCGCTGCCGGCATGGAGGGCTATCCCGGACAGGTTGCCGCATGGCGCGCCCAGGCGTTCGTCGCCGAACCCATCCGACAAATCCCGACGCGGCACGGCCCGGTCGACGCCCGCATGTATCGGCCTTCCGCCAGCGGTCAACGGCGGACGGTCACCCTGGTGCCGGGCGTCCACATGGACGGGATTCGGGAGCCGCGGCTCGTCGGGATGGCGGAGGATCTTGCGGCCAGCGGCTTCAGCGTGATGACGGTGTCCACGCCGGACCTGCAACGCTTCCAGATTACGGCGCGTTCCACCGACATCATCGAGGACGCCGCCAAATGGCTCGCCACCAACGAACCGACCAGCGACGGCAAGGTCGGTATGTTGGGCATCAGCTTTTCCGGTGGGCTCTCGCTCGTCGCCGCAGGTCGCCCCGAGCTGCGCGACCGCGTGAGCTTCGTGATGTCGTTCGGCGGCCACGGGGATCTCTCGCGGGTGATGAGATACCTCTGCTCGGGCAGCGCGCCGGCGATGCCACCGCTTGGTGATGGCGCAGTCGAGGTCGCCGGCGCTGAACACGTTTCAATCAAGCCGCCGCACGATTACGGCGTCGCCGTTGTCCTGCTCTCGTTTGCCGATCGGGTCGTCCCCGCCGATCAAGTCGAGCCGCTGCGGCACGGCATCATGACCTTCATCACCGCGTCGTCTCTCGACATGGTCGACAAGCCGCGTGCCGCCATCGAGTTCGCGCGTGCCCGCGAGCTGGCCGCCGCGCTGCCGGAACCGGCGCGGACGCTCATGAATCACGTCAACGATCGTGCGGTCGACAAGCTCGGACCCGTGCTGCTGCCTGTCATCGAGACCATCAACGATCCCGGCGCCCTCGCCGCGCTGTCTCCGGAACGCGCCGCCCCTCCGGCCGCGCCAGTGTTTCTGCTGCACGGAGCCGAAGACAACGTCATCCCCTCGGTCGAAACCGTCCTGTTGGCACAGTACTACCGGGGCAAGACCGACGTCCGTGCCGTGCTGAGCGGCCTCATCACTCACGCGGAGGTCGACCGGAGCGCCGCCGCGACCGAAGTCTGGCGGCTCGTGGGGTTTTGGAAGGAGCTGATGGAGAGGTGAGGCGCGAAAGTTACAAGTTACAAGTTACAAGTTCAAAGCTCTTGGACGGCATCAGGCCAGTGAGGACGCCCGGGCGCTGTGACCAGTACCTTGGTGAACACGACGTTTGTAACTTGTAACTTGTAACTTGTAACTACGTCGCGCACTCCCCTTCCATCACCTCCGGGGTGTAGGCCTGCGTCTCCGCCAGATCGACGTAGTCGTCTGCTTGCGCGTGCTCTGGTGCAAACGATTCGAGATCCGCGAGCAACGCCTTGACCTCCGGCACGGTGGCTCGAGAGAAAAAGGCCTGCGGCGTGTCGTCACCGAGACGTTCGCGCTGATACCATTCCAGGAGCCGCTCCACAGCGGTCGACACGCGTCGCGCCGGGACCTTGGCGGCCAGGCGCGCGAAGGTCGCGCCATCCGCCGTGGCCGAGCCGCCGACCATCACGAAGTACTGGGGCACGGCCCGCCCCGCCACCTTGCGCACGCTGCCCTGAAATCCAAGCGTGGCAATGTGGTGTTGTCCGCACCCGTTGGGGCAGCCGCTGATCTTGATCGATGCCGACGCCGCGGCTGAGGCGAGGTCGGATCGACGCTCCAGCGTGTCGGTGAGCACCCGGCCAAGACCCCGTGATTGTGTGACCGCGAGGCGGCAAGATTCTGCACCCGGGCAGCTCGTGACATCGCGAATCGTCGCCGCTCCGCTGGTCGCGAGTCCTGCCGCCGCCAGCCGCTCGAACAACTCCCCCACGGCGCCATCAGGCACCCACCGCAAGAACAGATTCTGATCCGGCGTCAGCCGCACACCGCCATCGCCGAACCCGAACGACAGCACCGCCAGGGCGCGAAGCTGACCGGCGGTCACGTCGCCCAGCGCAAGACGCACCAACACGACCGAGTAACCTTCCTGCCGCTGGGCGCGAACGTTCGTGCCACGCCAGCCGTCAAAGGCCGCGGCCCCCACTCCGTTCTCGACCACGGTTGGATGCAGACCTGGACCGCGTGGTCTCGTTCGATTCACGAGATCGCGGATCGACTGCACCGATGGCGCGGCGTCACGCGCCCACGTCGGTGCCTCTTCGCGTGGCGGGGCATCCGGATCAAACGGCAGGCGCGCGCCGCCTTCCAGTTGAACGCGCTCGTACTCAGCGAGTACCTCGTCGCGCCATCGCTCCCAACCCAGCGTCTTGATCAAGAACTTCATGCGATTGCGCTGCTTATGTTCGTGATCGCCCAGGCGGTGATACACGCGAACGATGGCCTCCGCCACGTTGAGCATCTCGCCGGCCGGAAGGAAGTCGAACAGCACGCGCCCCGAGACCGGGAGAATGGACGTGCCACCGCCGACCGTGAGACGGAAGCCGCGCTGCGCTGCACCGTCGTGCCGGCGTCCACGGGCGGTCCAACCCAGGTCGTTGATCGAGGCCAGCGCGTGATCCTCGACACAGCCTTCGAATGCGATTTTGAACTTGCGTGGCAGGATGGCCGCCAGCGGATGGCGTAACAGATAGCGCGTCAAGGCTTCGGCGTATGGCGTGACGTCGAACACTTCGTCGGCGGAGACGCCGGCGAATGGGCAGGCCGTGATGTTCCTGACCGAGTTGCCGCAGGCTTCGCGTGTCGTGATCCCCTCGTCCGCCATTCGGCGCATCACGGTCTCGACGTCGGCGAGCTTGAGAAAGTGGAACTGAATGTTCTGTCGAGTCGTCACGTGCGCAAAGCCGCGCGCGTACTGCTCGGCGACGTCCGCCAACGATTCGAGCTGCGCTGCGGTCAGGATGCCTTGCGGAATCTTCACTCGCAGCATCTGCACGTCGTCTTGTCGCTGGCCGTACGTGCCACGGACGAGTCGAAAGCGACGCCAGGCGTCCGCAGAGATCTCGCCGCGCTCGAACCGCTCCAGCGTCGCAACGAACTCGTCGATGTCGGCGACATCCGCGAACGACTCACGCGCCCGACCCACCGCGAGCGATTCAGCCATGACACGCCTCCTCTGCCAGCGGCCGCGCCTCGCCGTTCAGGCGCTTGCTCAACGCGACCACGTTGCCGATCACGATCGTGCCGGGCGACTTGCTCGCGGGCGCGCCGGGCAGTCCGGAGAGGCTCCCCTTCCAAACCGTCTGTTGGGGCAGCGATGCATCGCGCACGATCGCGGCCGGCGTCGAGGGCCGCCAGCCGGCCAGCATCAGCGCCTCGGCAATCTCTGCTCGCCGCTCCGTACCCATCAACACCACCAGCGTCGCCGTGCCTGGCGCGATCGATCCGGCAAGCGTGCTGAAACGCTCGACATCGTGTCCGCTCGCCACCACGACCGCCGCGCTGACGCCACGATGCGTCACGGGAATCGCTGCGGCGGCTGGAGCCGCAAACGCCGATGACACACCAGGGACCACTTCGAATGGGACATTCGCGGATCTGAGTGCCAGCGCTTCCTCACCGCCGCGGCCGAAGACGAACGGGTCGCCGCCCTTGAGACGGACGACGCGCCGACCGCGCCGCGCGGCCCGGATCAGGGTTCGAATAATGGCTTCTTGCCCCACGGTCGCGGAGCCATGACGGCGCCCGACGAAGACCAACTGCGCTCGCTTGGCCAGCGAAAGAGTTGCCGACGACACCAGCGCATCGTAGAGGACGAGATCTGCCTCCGCGAGCCGTCGTGCCGCCCGCCGCGTCAACAGCTCGGGATCGCCGGGACCCGCACCCACCAGGGAAACGAGACCAACCGATGAGGGCTGGCCTTGCGAGCGCCGAACCTTGCGCGCGCGGTCAGCGTCGGGCGCTTTGGCAGCGCGTGCGCTTTCCGCGTGCAGTGACGCAAGCGCCGCCAGCAGTGCATCGCGCCGTTCCGGCATCGGCACGCCGTCGCGTCGCCAGTCGTCGCGGAGCTGTCGTGCCAAAGCGGTCCAGTCCTCGACATCACGGCCGATCAGGCGTTCCATCGCCTCCCGGAGCACGCGCGCGAGGGCTGGGGCTTCGCCGCCGGTTGACATGGCGACCGTGACCGGGCCGCGCCGGAAGCCACTGCCGGCAAAAGCCGTGGCGTGACGAGGATCGTCGACCGCATTGACGAACACGCCGCGCGCGTTGGCATCCTGAACGACCAACGCGTTGACAGCCGGGGGCGCGGCACTGACGACGTACCACGCGTCGTTGAGATCGCGAGATTCGTACGCGCGCAAGCGTATCTCGACCGCCTCTCGCTCGATCGCAGGCACGACCGTCGGCGACACCACCACGACATGCGCGCCCGCTTCGAGCAAGCGAGGTACCTTCGACGCGGCAACGGCCCCGCCTCCGACCACGAGCACACGACGACCAACGAGATCGAGAAACGCCGGAAATAGCACGCGGGCCATTCTCAAACTCCCGGCGCCACGAGCCCGCGCGCAATCAGCAGTTCAACGATGCGTGCGACGCTCCTCGAAGGCGCCTCCCAGTCCACTGGAACAATCACGTCGGCGCCTCGAGCGGACCGGGCGACCACTGGCGTGCCTTCGACCAGTGCCTCGAGATCGGTTTCAGCGTGGACGCGGAGCAATGGTCGGTCGTCAGTGAGCTCAGGCGCCGCTGCGACGGCAATGCCGTCGACGCGAAGCCGATCGCGCAAGGCTTCGACCAGTCGGGTCTTGCCGGGTGATGGGAGACCCGTGACAACGACGGCGACACGCCCCGGTTCCGTACCAAAGCGTTGCGAGACATCGCTCGCCGCACGCCCGCGATTGTCCGCGGGCTCGAGCATTTCGTGAAGCAACAACGTCAGTTCAGCCAGCATCAGGTTCCTTTCGCCGCCCTGCCGGAGGCAGGGCAAAACCAACACTGTCACCGGCGAGGTGAAGCCGTGCCCATTCACGCGCAACGGTCTGAGCTGAACCTCGCCGGTTGAGGCGGAAATGAAAAGGCCCGGGAGTTGTCTCCGGGCCTTGAACCTGTGCTTGTGTTGGTGATCCCTGGATCAGTCGATCAGGGGAAAGCGCGAGGAACGCGGCACGCGGAGACCCTTCCGGGCCATGCGACAGGAGCAACAACAGCAGTGCCGACGTTCAACCACGTTTGTCATTAAGACTCAGCACCCCGCAGGGTGTCAAGCGCCCCGCGCTTATCATTGTCATGTGGCTGTCTCATGATCAGACTGCAGAAGCTGATCTCGACCGCCGGGGTGGCCTCCCGTCGCGCCGCAGAGGAGCTGATTCGCGAAGGTCGAGTCTCGATCAACGGCGAAATCGTTCGAACGCTGGGCACCAAGGCCGACCCGGCGGCTGACGATGTACGCGTAGATGGCCGGCGGCTGCGGTTCGACGCGCGACCGCGTTACATCCTCCTCAACAAGCCAAAGGGCTACGTCACGACTCGGCGCGATCCCGAGGGTCGACGGACCGTCATGGATTTGTTACATGGGGTCCGCGAGTCCGTCTATCCGGTGGGTCGGCTCGACTACGACAGCGAGGGCCTTCTGCTGCTGACGAGCGACGGTGACCTGGCGGCTCGCTTGATGCACCCCCGGCATGCCGTCGAGCGCGTCTACGAGTCGATTGTCACGGGCGATCCGGATGAGTCGGCGCTCGAAGCGCTTCGACGCGGCGTGTTTCTCGATGGCGAACGAACGGCGCCGGCACAAGTACGCCGCCTCGGGACGATTGGAAAGGGTCGCCAGCAGACGACCAAGCTCATGATTACGTTGCGGGAGGGCCGCAACCGGCAGGTTCGCCGGATGTGCGCGGCCGTCGGACATCCCGTGCGTCACTTGAGTCGCGTGCGGATGGGGCCGATTCGGCTCGGTGACCTCCGGACTGGCCAGTGGCGCGACCTCTCGCCGGCCGAAGTGGCAAAGCTCACGAATGCGAGCTAGCCGCCTCCCTCGCCCGATGACGACTCGCCGTCCGGCGACGTGTCGTCGAGCGGAAGCATCTCCTCCGGCACCGTTCGTTCTGTGAGAATCGCCGGCGCATCGAACCCAAGGGCCGCCGCCATATCCTCGACTTTGGGCAAATCGTTGAGGTCCTTCAAGCCGAAACGAATGAGAAACTCGTTCGTCGTGCCGTAGAGAAACGGGCGACCAATCACGTTCTTGCGGCCCACGATCTTGATCAAATGGCGCTCGAGCAGCGTCGAGAGCACCCCGGCGGCGTTCACGCCGCGAATCTCGCCGATCTCCGCCGTCGTGATTGGCTGCTTGTAAGCGACGACCGCCAAGGTTTCCAGCGACTGCACGGTCAGCTTTTGCGTCGTCCGCTCGTGAAACAAGCGGCGGACCCACTCGTGAAACTCCGGCCGCGTCGTAATCTGAAAACCGCCGGCGACCTCGGCCAGGTGCAAGCCTCCCCGCTGTTGATAGTCTGACTGCAGTGCCTGAACGGCAGCCAGCACGTCTTCCTTGGGCTCGTCGTTCAACAGCTTGAACAGCATCTTCGGCGTCAGCGGGTCGGGTGAGGCGAAGACCAGCGCTTCGATGATGGCTTTGAGCTGCCCGCTGTCCAGTCGCGGCCGCGGCTCGCTCGACGTTTCCACGACGTTCTCGTTGCTCATCCTTCAGTACCCTTCGATTCGCTGCGGTCGCTGACCGTCGCTGCCTGTTTCTCGGGATGATGCGCTTTGTACTCATCCTCCGGATCGTGTATCGGGTGGGGCGCATCCTTTGGTCGGGCGCGCTTGTAGACGCGAATCGGCCCGGTCAGTCCGGACTGGAACACGCGCACGAGTTTGAGCCGAATCATCTCCAGCAGGGCCAGAAATGTCACGATCATGTCGGGACGCGAGGCTGCGTCCTCGAACAGATCCTCGAATCCGCAGGCTTCGGTCTCGGACAACCGCTCGAGGAGTTGTTCGATGCGCGCTTCGATTGAAATCTGCTCGGGCGGCAGCGGCATCGGCGGCCGCTCCCTCGCTCGTTCGAGGACCGACCTGAACGCGGCCAGCAAGCTGAAGAGATCGACCTCCAGTTCCGGTTCGTAGTCGTCGCCAGCCAGGTCCTCGACGCGCGAGTCAGGGCGTGTCCACTGCGCACTCCGCAGCGTTTCGCGATCGTGCAGCAGTTCGGCGGCCGCCTTGAACTTTTGATGTTCGAGGAGTCGGCGGACGAGCGCGTCGCGCGGGTCCTCCTCGGGCTCGTCCAACTGGCTCGGATCGGCGCGCGGCAGCAGCATGCGGCTCTTGATGTGGATCAGCGTCGCAGCCATTACGAGGAACTCGCTGGCCAGGTCGAGGTTGAGCTCCTGCATCAAATCCAGATACGACAAGTACTGCTCGGTGACCAGCGCGATCGGGATGTCGTAGACGTTGACCTGATTCTTTTTGATCAGGTGTACGAGCAGGTCGAGCGGCCCTTCGAACGATTGCAGCCTGATCTTGATGTCTTCGAGCTGCGACTCGAATGCCTCGTCCGCAGGACCTGTGGAGGGTGGAACGCCAGTATCGTGTTTCTCAGTCACTTCAGTATTTCAGCTTGACGGCGGTGCGCACGCGCTCCATCGTCTCTCCGGCGATGGCGTGGGCCTTCCGCGATCCGTCGATCAGGATGTCACGAATGTCGTCGGGGCGCGCAATGGCTTTGGCCCGCCGTTGGCGGATGGGGTCGAGCAGCGCGTTCACGGCGGTGGCAAGTTTGGTCTTGACTTCGACGTCGCCCACCTTGCCTTCGCGGTAGCGGGCTTTCAGGTCCTCGACCTCGGCACGGTTCGGGTTGAATGCGTCGTGATAGGTGAAGACGGGATTCCCCTCGACGGTGCCTGGGATGTCGGCCCGCACGCGCTTGGGGTCCGTGTACATCTGCCGAATCTTCTTCACCACCGTGTCCGGATCATCCGAGAGATTGATGGTGTTGCCGTAGCTCTTGCTCATCTTCCGGTTGTCGAGTCCCGGCAGCCGTGGGGTCGGCGTGAGCAACGCCTTCGGTTCGACGAAGACGTCGCCGTAGAAGTTGTTGAAGCGGCGCACCACCTCTCGTGAGAGTTCGAGGTGAGGCACCTGATCATCACCAACGGGGACGACGTTCGCGTCGTAGATGATCACATCGGCGGTCTGGAGCAACGGATAGCCCAGGAAGCCAAGGTTCGAGAGGTCCTTGTCTGCCATCTGCTCGATCTGTTCCTTGTAGGTCGGAACCCGTTCCAGCCATGGGATGGGGGTCACCATCTGCAAGAGCAGATAGAGCTCGGCGTGCTCGGGAATAAGGGACTGTATGAAGAGCGTGCTGCGCTCGGGGTCGATGCCGGCGCCGATCCAGTCGGCCACGTTATCGAGCGCGCTCTCGACGATCTCGCTGGTATCCGCGTAGGCGCTCGTCAGCGCGTGCCAGTCGGCGACGAAGTAGAAGCACTCGTATTCCGCCTGTAGTCGGTCCCAGTTCTGCAAGGCCCCGACCAGGTGCCCGAGATGCAATTTCCCCGTCGGGCGCATGCCCGACACCACACGTTTGGCCATGTCTCGTTGGAAGGGGACTGTCCCCTTTCTTATGTTTACTAGTTCGTCCCAGATCTCGCGGATTCTTCGAGAACCCGTTTGTTTGTGCGGGAGTGCGCGCGCGATGGTTCGCTCGTTCTGCCAGCCTCAGTCAGATTGTAAGAGGGTTAGTTAACAAGAAAAAGGGGACAGTCCCCATTTTACAAGAGCCAGTCGAGGATGACGTTTTGCACCGGGCTCACGATCGCGTACAGCGTCCCGGTGAGCATCAACGCGTACAGCAGCAGAAACCCCCACGGGCGGAGTTGGTCGATCACACGCGCGGCTGATTCGGGCACGAGACCCATCAGCACGTTGCCGCCATCGAGCGGCGGGATCGGAATCATGTTGAACACCGCCAGCAGCACGTTGATCACCACGAACCGGACCAGCACTACCGCGGGACCCGCGACGCCGAGCGGCTCGGCTCGATCGTAAACGCCGTTCAGGAGCACGGCGCCGGCGACGGCGAGCAGGAGGTTACTCACCGGACCCGCCAACGCGACGATGGCGAAATCGCGTCGCGGGTGATGCAGATTGCGCATGTCGACCGGCACCGGATTCGCCCAGCCAATCAGAGGCAGCCCCGAGAACATCGCGACCAGCGGGAAGACGATCGTGCCAATCATGTCGATGTGCACGATCGGATTGAGCGACAGGCGGCCGAGCTGACGAGCTGTCGGATCACCGAGTTTGTTGGCAGTCCACGCGTGGGCCGCCTCGTGAAAGGTCAGCGACCCGATGAGGATGGTGAAGGCGATGAGAACTTCGACGAGATCGACGCCGGCCAGAAGCTAGAGCGTAGCACGCCGCCATCCGGGCGAGCTCTGAGAAGGGCTGTGGGGTGCGCGCTTTTCGTCAATTTGCCTTACGAAATCGGAACGCAGGCGTCCCCAAGGCGGCTGGTTGATATGCCGTAACTCTCAAAAGCGTCTGGATCAGCAAGTCTAGTGGTTTCGCCAAGGGTGGCTACGGACTTGCCACGTGGCGCCAAAGTGGTCGGCAGACGGCGTTCGAACCTCCGTGGTAAGCCGAAGCCCAACCGATTCGGCGGGCCAACGTGATGGACCGGCCCCGCGCGCATTGATCACGCGCGGGGCCGATCGAGCTACTGCTGGAAGGTTACTGTCGAAATCTCCGAGCCGCATGTAGTCACGAACGGGTCATTGAAACTGTTTCCACTGAAGGAGACTCTCCAGCGGTACAGCCCGTCCAGCGAGACCAGCACGCCATTGACCGTCGTCGCGACGCCTGCAGCTGACACGTTCACGGTTTCGTCCGTACCAACCTGCATCGTGCAGCCCGCGTTCGAATACAGGCGGAACGTTGCCGTGAGTCCTGGCGTCCCGCCGGCACGAATACCGACCACGTTCAGCGTGTCATGAAGAATCGCTCGCTGGACCGTGCTACCCGTTGGCGTCGCTTTCGCGTCGTCGTTCGTGATTGAGCAGGCTGCGCTTTCTCCCAGAGCCACCGTGATCTGGTTGCCGACCTGAGTGCCGCCCTTGCACGACCACGCACTGGCCGTATAGCCTGCGGGGCCCGCGGATTCACTCAGCGTATAGGTGCCGGCGTCGAAGCTGACACCGCTGCTGACCGTAGGTCCTGCCCCGCTGAGGGGCGTCGGACCCGAGGCCGACAGCGTCCAGGCGCTTGCCGTCGCGGTCCCACCGTCGTTATTGACAACGATCTTGGTTAACGTCAGGGACGGCATGCTGTCATTGTTAGTGACCGTGCATGTCTTCAGGACGTCAACTTCGATCGTGCCGACGCAATCCCCCGCCATCGACTGCACGTAACCTGCAGGTCCGGTCTCGCTCACAGTAAACGTCGTACCAGCACTGAACGTCTGCGTCGTGCCGGCCTCACTGCCCGCGAACGACGTATTGCTGGCATTCCCCACAAACATCGTGAAGTCACCCGCCACCGCCGTGCCACCGTTGTCGTTGATGACGTGCTTGATGATCTTCAATTGGCCTTCGTTGCGTCGGTTCGTAATCGTGCACGCCGTCACCACGCTGGCCTGGACCTCGATATTGATCTCCTCGGCCGGCGTTGCACTATTCGCCCCGGTCGCGACGTCGTCGCCATCGACCTCGAGCACGCACGCGATCGACACAAAGGCGTAGCCGGCTGGAACGGTTTCGAGTAGGCGGAAGTCGGTGCTGGCAACAAGGTCAATATGTGTGTCGGTTTCACCGTGCGCCACTGAATCTTCGATCGACAGGGTCCCATCGAACTTGACGGGGTCAGAACTGCTTCTGTCCACTTTGTACGCAAAGCTCTTCGGATCCGGCGGGGTGGAGGTTGGCTGCGTGACTTTCGTCACCTTCAAGGTGCCGCAGTTCGAGATATCGGGAAACGCCGCCAATACCGTGTCCTTGTAGTCCGCGGTGTCGGAGTTCCCGGTGATCGTCCCCGGAATGATGTTGGCAAAGTTCACACAGGAGCCGTCAGTAGGGAATACATCCGTCGTCAAATTGATGGTCGCTTCTCCTGAAAAGCCGTCGCTGCTGATCGCCGCCTGAACGCTGCCCAGTACCTGTGGTTGGACCTAAGGTCAGAACGCCGCCGACCAGTTGAAAGACTCGCTTGTAAATGGTCAAGCCGCTGCCCTGCTGATCCCAGACGATGAGAAAATCGCCGGCTTGACGGTTCTTCCAAGGGTTGCAGCTGTTGATGAGCGTGGTTTCTGCCGGGCTTGCCGGTGAGATGAGGTCGATGCCCGCGCCGGTGTAAACGCACGACGGCGAGAGGGCGGCTTTCTGAAACTCGTAGGAGATGAAGCCGCTTCCCTTGTTCGCGTTTCGTTCCCACGCGAAGTAAAGCCACTGATCATCCGAGGTCAGGTCCTTCCCGCGAGTCAGCCAGACTCGTTGCAAGTCCACCTGGTTATTCGGGTTCGTGAAGTCGAGCATGGGCGGCGCTGCGGCGTGAATCACGCCGACCTTGGTTGGGTTGCCATTCAAAGGACCCAGTTCCTGGGCGTTACCAGTGGGGTCGCCGGTTACGGGGGCGGTGGTGTCGACCACGCCGTTGATAACGAACGGGGTCTGCGCGAAGGCGCTCGTCGAGCCGACCATCGACAGCAGGGCCGTCAAACACACGAATACAGACTGTTTCTTCATAGAGTCCTCGGGGGGCGAGGTTCACGTCAGGGTTTCCGGTGCGTGCATGAGCTTCGATCGACACTATCTGGCCGCCATCACGCGCTCAATTGCTCGGCTGGATAGTTTGTGTATATCGACCGGGGTATAGGCCGAACGCCCAATATCGTCAAATAATGGACACATTTGACAATTGCTAGCTCATCAGTAACACTGGAGGTTCCGGTCGGTCGCTCGTGTCGCATGCCTATACGAATTGTCCTCGCTGACACGCATGCCCTCGTATTGATGGGGCTGGACCGCCTGTTCGAGAACGAGCCAAAGTTTCAGGTGGTCGGCCGCGTCTCGACGCCGCTGGAAGCGCTAGACAGGGTTCGCGAACAGGGCCCGGACGTGCTCGTCATGGACTTCCTCGCTGACGGCCGGGAAGGCCTGGGCATTCTGCAGCAGTTGCCGAAGGAGCGGACGTTCACTCGCGTCGTCATCTTGACGGCCGGGGCGAACGAACCCGAGATCCTCGAAGCCATTCGCTTGGGAGCGGATGGTGTGGTGTTGAAGGAAATGGCGCCGCGACTGCTGCTGGACGCGGTTCAGAAGGTGCACAAGGGCGGGCGTTGGGTGGAGACCGACCTCGCGGCCAGGACCATGCAGGAAATGCTGAAACGGGACGCGGCGATCGATCAGCTCGCGTGCGTGCTGACCGGACGCGAGATCGAAGTGGCCCGTCAGGCGTCGGTGGGCCTCAGAAATGCCGAAATCGCGAAACGGCTCCACATCTCAGAGGGCACTGTCAAACTCCACCTGCATCACATCTACGCGAAACTGCACGTCGCAGGCCGCGTCGACCTGACGACGTACGCCCGCGAGATTGGTCTGGTCTGAGCTTTACGGCCGAGCGGTGAAGTAGTCGATCACAGCGCTGGCGCCTTTCGCACCGACAACCCTCGTCAACTCTTCGCGCGTCGCTCGCCGGACCCCTGCGAGACTGCCGAACTGTGTTAGAAGCGCCTTGCGCCGGCGAGGGCCAATACCTGGCACGGCGTCCAACTCGGAGCGCAGGTCTCGCCGGGTGCGCGACAGTCGATGAAAGGTCACGGCAAAGCGGTGCGCTTCGTCGCGGATGCGTTGCAGCAAGCGGAGCGCGGCGCCATGAGGATCCATCGCGAGGGGCTGATCGCTGTCGCGGACGAACACGAGTTCTTCGCGCTTCGCCAACCCAATCGCGATCAGGTTCGACAGCCCGATCTCCTCGAGCGCTTCGTAGGCCGCGTTCAGTTGTCCCTTGCCGCCGTCGATCACGACGAGGTCTGGAAAGGGTCCGCCCTGATCGAGCACCTTGCGGTAGCGCCGACCGACGACCTGTTTCATCGCCGCAAAGTCATCGAGAAAGCGGGGCGACGGCGTCTCGGGGACTGTCCCTGTCAGCGATTGTCTTCGGGGGACAGGCCCCGTCTCCGAACGTCTCGCCGCGCCGGCAGGATCTGCCAGCCGGATGCGAAATTTGCGGTAGTCGCTCTTCTTCATCCGGCCGTCCTCGCAGACGACCATCGACGCCACCGTCTCGCTGCCCTGGATGGTCGAGATGTCGAAGCATTCGATGCGCCGCGGCAGGGCCGGTAACTTCAGGATCACGCGCAGCAATTCCAGCGCATCGTAGTGCGCGGTCGCTTCGGTGTCGAAGCGCGATCGATACGCCAGCGCCGCATTCCGTTGGGCCAGCGCCACCATGTCCTTCTTGTCGCCACGCTGTGGCACGACAATCCGCACGCGCCGATCCGCTCGGCTCGACAGCCACTCCTCCAACACGTCGCCGTCGGTCGGCTTCATCGCGACGTGAATCTCGGGTGGTGGCACGTTGTCGGTGTAGAGCTGCTGCAGGGTGACTTCGAGGAAGTCGGCCTCCGAGACTTGGCTCGCGGCGTTGGCCTCCAGGCCGGGCGGTGGCGCGTCACCGACAGCGCGAACTGGCGCGTGCGCGAGACCGAACGCTTCGCCGGCGTCGGTCTGCAGCTCGAACCGCTCGATGACCCGCCCTCCGCGAAACACGAACACTTGAACGACCGCACCACGCGGGCCAATCCTCGAGCCGATGACGTCGCGATCATTGAAGCCGGCCGTCGCCATTTTCTGCTGGCGCTCTTTGATCGACTCCACGGTCCGAATGGCGTCGCGCAGTTGTGCCGCTTCCTCGTAGCGCTGATCCGCCGCGGCCCGATCCATGCGGACGCGCAACTGGCTCGCGAGCTCCTCGTTGCGCCCTTCCAGGAACATCCGCGTGTCGGCCACCGCGACACCGTACCGCTCCTCGGTGCAAATGCTGCCGACGCACGGCGCAAGGCAGCGACCGATGTCGTACTCGAGGCACGGGCGCGGCCGCAGCCCGGTAATGATCTCGTTGCACGATCGAAGGCCGAACAGCTTGTGCGTCAGCCCCATGGTCCGTCGCGCGAACTTCGCGGGCAGGAAGGGGCCGGCATAGAAATCGCCGTTCGTTCCCACATGCCGGGCCACCAGCACGCGCGGAAACCGCTCGGTTGTCGTCAGCTGGAGATAGGGGTAGTTCTTGTCGTCGCGCAGCAGGATGTTGTACTTGGGGAACCGCTGCTTGATCAGATTGTTCTCGAGCGCCAGGGCCTCGACCACCGAGTCGGTGACGATGACTTCGAGGCTGACGGCTTCGTCGAGGAGCGCATCGTGACGAGGACTCGAGCCGTACGCCCCCAGGTAACTGCGGACGCGGTCGCGCAGCGACCGTGCCTTGCCAACGTAAATCGTCTGGCCGGTGGCGTCGGCGTACAGATAGACGCCGGGCTGATGCGGCAGCCGCGCCATCTGGTCCTTGAGATCGTGAATCGCCATTGATACGCTATCAGGCCATCAACGCACCTGCCACGCGCCCAACGGCAGATCATGCCACTCGACGACGCGATCGAGAGGTGGCCTGGTGCCGGATCCCGGCTTCCTTAGGTGCGGCCGATGAGTCGGGCGGCCGCGCATGAGGGACGTCTTTCCCTAGTGTAAACGATGACGTTGACTGGCGCGATCGGCGCCATCTGTATGTTGCCCCTGCGCGCGATCATCGCCGCGAGCGTCGCGCTCGGGATCCATCCGAACGTGCTGACGCTCATCGGCGTCCTGATCAACGTGATCGCGGCGTGGGCCCTGGCCGTCGATCGGTTCGTGCTCGCCGGCGTCATCATGATCGTCGCGAACATCTTCGACTTCATCGACGGCAAGGTCGCTCACATCACCGGCAAGCAGTCGCCGTTTGGCGCCTTCTGGGATTCCACGCTCGATCGGTTCTCCGATCTCGCCCTCTTCACCGGGCTGATCTGGCTCTACTCGACGTTGGGCCGCGAAGGGTACGTCCTCGTCGCGACCATGACGCTGATCTTCTCGATCATGACGAGCTATGCGCGCGCCCGGGCCGAATCGTTGATCGAGAAGTGCAAGGTCGGGTTCATGGAGCGGCCGGAGCGGATCGTCCTTTTCATGGTCGGCGCGTTTACCGATCGCATGGCGTCCGTCCTGTGGGTGATCCTCGCCCTGTCGATCGTGACCGTGGCCAATCGGATTTACTACACGTATCTCGTCCTCAACTCGAAACCGATGCCATCGACCCGCGGCGTGACGGGGCTGTTCTGGAAGGCTTTTTTTTGGCGAGATGAGCGAGCGACGCTAGCCTACGACGCCTGGGTGATGACGATTCTGGCGTTCGTGTGGCTGACGCCGCCCGACTGGCTACGGGATCCCACGGCTATGGGGATGGGATTGCTCGGGGTCTTCGGCGTGGGCCGCTAACCCCTACTTTGCGATGAGAAAACCCTTCTGGCGATGAGTGGCGACGTTTCGGTCAATCGCCCCAGACAGCCTTTGTTGCCATGCTCAGGATGCCTTTCGTTTTTTTGCGACTTTCTTTGCCGTCTTTTCGGCCGTCGCCTCCTCGACTTTAGCCGTCTTCTTTTTGCCAGCGCTCACCTGGTCCAGGCTCCGGCGAAGGGCTTCCATCAGGTCGACCACCTTCGGCGGGGCCTCCTCAGCCGGCGCGACAAACTCTTCGCCCGAGACCTTCGCTTCGATGATTTGCTTGAGCCCTTCCTGGTACTCATCCTTGTAGTCGGCGAGGTTGAGTTCGCCCGCAAAGCTCTCGATGACCTGCTTGGCCAGCTTCATTTCAGCCGGGTTCACCTTGCCCCGCACTTCCCGAAGCTCGTCGATCTGATCGATCGTGCGGATCTCCGCGGCATGGTGCAGCGTGTACATCACCAGCCCCTGCTTGTGGGGCTTGACCGCGACCAGTGACTCGCGCCCGTGAATGGCGACCTTGCCAACGCCGACCTTTCCTTCCATGCCGTCTCGCATGACGGCATAGGCATCGGTTGCCATCGCGCCGTCGGGCACGAGGTAATAGGCCTTGTCGACATACATGGGATCGATCTCATCGTCACCCGCGAACTGCACCAGGTTGATGACTTTGGTCGACTCGGTCCGCACCTTGGCGATGTCCTCGTCGCTCATCACAACCCAGCGCCCCTTTTCGAACTCGTAGCCCTTGACCACTTCGGCTGACGTCACTTCACAATCGCACTTCGGGCACCACTTCTTCTGGTTGATGCGGGTCTGACACACGGAGTGCAGCTGATTGAACGAAATCGTGGCGCTGGCCTCCGTGGCCGGATAGACCTTGACCGGAATGTTGACGAGACTGACCTTGAGATAGCCTTTCCACGTCGGACGGGGCGGCATAAGCGGGTCTCCTGAGCTGTAAGGATGTCAGTTTTCAGTGATCAGTTTCCAGTTCAAAGGCCGCAGCTCGTACCCTACCCGTTTGCCTTTGAACTGGCCAACTGATAACTGGCCACTGTCGGTTTGGCACTAAACGCTGTCCCTGGCGTCCCGCGCACCGAGGTGAAGCCCCGGCCCCTCGTCGATCTCGATCGCGTGAGTGCGAATCTGGTCGCGCAGGACCCGCCGGACTTCCGCGATGTAGCGAGTGGGCACCTCGAGTGCGCGGGCCACGGCCTTGAGACGCGAGATCACCACCAGGGTGGCCGGGCCGTCTTCCTTCCATTTGATGCCACCCACCTGGTCGTAGCGCATGAAGCCGTTGTCGGTCCAGATGCCCTCGGCGTACAGCCCGCGCGTGATGCGTGTCGAGAGCGGCAGCATGTAGCCGAAGTAGACGAACATCATCAGCTCGCCAAACGCGCTCTCCCCAAACATCCGGAACCACTGGGACAGGGTGCTCGATTGACGGAGCGCGAGATAGCCCTTGAAGAGGATCAGCAGGCCCAGCATCATGCCGATGCCAAGGCTGAGGCCGTAGTGCGGCGGTTTCTTGCCAGCCCACGTGATCACGCTTCCGACCCGTCGCCGCCGCCACCGGACAAGCTCCACTCCCATGCGGATGTTGGCGATCAGGAACCCGACACCGAGCGCCAGCAGGATCTGCGGGAGCAGGGTGACCAGGGTCATGAGCTCTTCGCACTCGACGCGCTTGCGGCCGTCGGGGACGACAACGTCGGATCGAAGCAGTGCCGACACCGCGCTTCGTACGTGCCGATGGCGCCGAGCAAGACCCGATCGGTGCTTTGCACCAACCGTTGGGTGTGATTGGCCGGATTGCCGCACACCATGCAAATCGCACGCGTCTTGGTGATGTATTCCGCAATCGCCAACAGCTGCGGCATGGGTTCGAACGGTTTGCCGAGGTAGTCCTGATCGAGGCCAGCCACGATCACACGGACCCCGTGCGAAGCCAGTTCCGAGCAGACGGCGGGCAACTCCGTGTCGAAGAACTGGCCTTCGTCGATGCCCACCACTTCGGTTTCCGGTCTGACTTTCGCCAGCAAGTCGGCGGAATCGCGCGCCTGCTCCGATGGGATCCGAAGCTCGCCATGCGACACGATGTGGTCGGCCGCATATCGGGTGTCAACGGCGGGCTTGAAGATCTGTACGCGCTGGCGCGCGATCTGCGCGCGGCGGAGGCGACGGATCAGCTCCTCGCTCTTCCCGCTGAACATGCTGCCAACGATCACTTCAATCCACCCCGCCTGAGGGGTGCGGAGAACGTCCATGTAAGGATTATAGGATCCCGTTCAAGGTTCCAGGGTTCCACGGTTCCAGGATGCGCGCCCTCCGAACTTTGGAACCTTGGAACCTTGGAACTTTGGAACCGCCTCAAGCCTGCCAGGCTCGGGCGTTGTAGAAACGAGCGAAGGCGGCGATCACCGCCAGACGAAACGCATCGCGCCGACCGATGAGATCGAGCGTAAGGACACCCCACGCCCCGCGCGTGCCTCGCACCTGGGACGCAGCCAGCTCATCGATCACGTCGCCAAGCTCCTCTCCTGCGGCCACCCGATCGGACACAGTCGCTGGTACAACGATCGAAGGGCCCGAGCCGTAGCCCCACCGCCGCCCGTCGTAGACGGCAGCCCAACTTTGGAGGCTCCAACTTCGTTCGCCGACCGGCGCCGGCGCCATGCCGCCTTCGAGTCCCACAGCGAAGGTGGCGCCGCGCGGCTCGGGCACCCGTTCGAACAGTGCCGCCGCTCGACCCCGCGCGCCATCGAGAATTTCGGCCACGCTCATGGGCATACGTGGAGCGGTCGCAGTCAAATCGTAGACCTGGATCTCGGCGTCGGCAAACAACGGATCCACGCGCGCGAGTATGTCGAGCGCGTCGCGGACACCTTCGACTTTTGCGGGCCGGGTCGAGCCGATGAGGATGGTCAAAGCAGAGCCCGGCCGACCGGGGCAGCCTTCAGGCCCTCGCCAGGTACTCCCCGGTCTCGGTGTTGACGCGAATCAAGTCGCCCTCATCGACAAACGGCGGAACTTGAACGACCACACCGGTCTCGAGCGTGGCTGGCTTCATCTGGTTCGTGGCCGTGGCGCCCTTGATGGCCGGCACGGTCTCGATCACCTTGAGGTCGACGGTTTGTGGCAATTCGATACCCACCGCCTCCAGGCCGTAGAACTCGACCCGAATGGTCATCTCGTTCTTGAGAAAACCGACCGACTCACCCAGCGTCTCCGCCGTCATGTGGATCTGCTCGTAGGACTCGGTGTCCATGAAGTGATAGCCGTCGCCATCGCTGTAGAGGAACTGCATCTCCTTCTCCTCCAGCGTGGCACGTTCGACGACGTCTTCCGACCGAAGCTTTTGCTCGGACATGGTCTGGGTCCGGAGATTCCGACCCTTGACCCGTACGAACCCGCGCAGGTTGCCGGGTGTCACGTGCATCAAGTCGTGGATTCGAAAGAGCTCGCCGTCGAGCTTGATGATCATTCCCTTGCGCAGTCGTGTCGCCAGAAGCGTATCGGCCATGAGGATTCTTTCGTCAGCGCTAAAACCTTTCAATGGTAGCACGCACTCCCAACTGACCCACCCGACCGACCCGACCCACCCGACCGATCCGCCCACCCGACCAACCAGACCCACCCGACCGACCAGACCCATGGTGACCTACCCGTCCGACCCGACCTAGTGCTACGATGCCTGTCGTGGCTTTTGCACGTTGGGATCCGCTCCGCGACCTGCTGGCGATTCAACATCGCCTCGAACGCATCGCAGCGTCCGGTCCTCAGGGCTGGGCACCTGCGGTCGATTTGTGTGAGACGGCCGACGCGTTCATCGTGACCGCGGAGTTGCCGGGTATCGCGCGCGATCAGGTGCGCATCGAGGTCCAGGATGGTCGGATGACGCTCCAGGGCCGTCGCGACGCGCGCGTGCCGTGCGAGCAGTACCATCAAGTCGAACGCGGGCACGGCGAGTTCTCGCGCAGCTTCGCGCTCCCGCAAGGCGTCGAGACCGACCACATCAGCGCGGACCTCCGTGACGGCGTCCTGACCGTGGTCGTGCCCAAGGCTCCCGAGCGCGGACCGCGTCGCGTCGACGTTTTGTAGCCCTGCGCCGGTATCTCGCGGCTGCGACCGGCCGGCGAATCGAAATGGTCAAGCGTCTTTCACTAGCTCTGGTCTTTCTCGCAGCCGGCGTGCTCGTCGGCATCATCCTGACAGGTCGACTCCGAAGCGAATCGGATGCGGTCGCTCAGCCGCCTTCCAACGACGCCGAGGCTGCGCAGCGCACGGCCCCTGCAGGGGTTACCGCCGCGCCCGGGCCCGACTTCACGCGCGTCGCCGAACAAACCGTTCGCGCCGTCGCCAACATCTCATCGATTCAAGTCGTTCGCCAGCGGACGTCACCCTTCTTCACCGATCCGTTCTTCCAGCAGTTTTTTGGTGATCCCGAAGGCATGTTCGGCTCTCGCGACCGATATGCGTCGAGTCTCGGGTCCGGGGTCGTCGTGTCGGCGGACGGCTATGTCGTGACCAACTTTCATGTGCTCGGTCAAGGCAAGATCGAGAAAGTCACGGTCTCGCTGGCCGACAAGCGCGAGCTGCCGGCGACGATTGTCGGGGTCGACAGCTGGACGGATCTGGCGCTGCTCAAGGTCGATGCGACCAGCCTTCCCGTCATCCCGTGGGGCGACTCGTCGCGGCTGAAGGTGGCGGAATGGGTGATGGCCATCGGCAACCCGTACCAGTTGAGCCAATCCGTGTCGCTGGGGATTGTCAGCGCGCTTGGCCGCAGCAACGTGGGGATCTCGACCTACGAGGACTTCATTCAAACCGACGCGGCGATCAATCCGGGTAACTCGGGCGGTGCGCTCGTCAGCGCCCGCGGCGAGCTGGTCGGAATCAATACCGCGATCTTCACGCAAAGTGGCGGCTATCAGGGCATCGGGTTTGCCGTTCCCAGCAACCTCGCGCGCCATATCGTCGACGACTTGAAGACCTACGGCGAGGTCCGTCGCGGCTCGATTGGGTACATCGAGGTCGCCCCGTTGACGACGCACATTGCGGAACGGCTGGGCGCACCTTCGGTCGACGGCGTGGTCGTCACGGCGCTTGGTCGCGGGGAGCAGCTGCCACGGCTGGGATCGAGCCGTACGACATCATCCTTTCTGTCAATGGTCAGCCAATTGCCGACACGGCGACGCTCCTGAAGCTCATCTCTGACGCTCCAATCGGGAGCATGGCGGTCATCGACGTGCTGAGAGACGGACGTCGGCAGACGTTCAAGATCCCCGTGCAGCGCCAGGGCCAACGCACCCCCAGACGTGCAGGCTAGCCCTCCGGCGATCGCGCTGCCCGCCGACGCTCTCAACATCACGCTCGCTGTCGCGATCGCGGCGTC
Organism: uncultured Acidobacteriota bacterium; assembly: GCA_963802675.1. Lineage (GTDB taxonomy): Bacteria > Acidobacteriota > Vicinamibacteria > Vicinamibacterales > UBA2999 > JACCSI01. Next base: position 79,578 of record CAWDJL010000005.1, on the reverse strand, counting down.
GGTCGCGGCCTTTATCGCGCTCGCCGTGGGTCGCCTCGCCCGTCGAGGACTGACAGCGGTTGGACGCGAGCCCGCGATCGCTGATCCGCTGGCGCGACGAACGCTTCGCATCGTCCGTTCGGTAACGTTCTTGCTCGTCTTCGCGCTCTTCCTCTTTCCGACACTCGAGTTCCTGGGCGTCGATCTGCGTGTCGGGCTGCAGTCCGAGGACCTTGGACAGTGGGCGCTCACGACCGGCATTCGAATCCTCGCGATCCTGCTTCTGACATTCGCAGTCGTTCGCACGCTGTCCGTCGTGATCGTGCGTGCCGAACGCGAGATGACCGTCGGCACGGGGCTCGATGCGCTCGAGCGGCGGAAACGCGCGCAGACCGTCGCCAGCATTGCCCGTCGAGGATTGTCCATCGTGATCTGGACGACGGCGGGGCTGATCATCCTGCGCGAGCTTGATGTCGATATCACGCCGGTCCTGACCGGCGCCGGGATCGTGGGCCTCGCCGTAGGCTTTGGCGCGCAGACGCTGGTCCGCGATGTCATCTCAGGCTTTTTCCTCATCATCGAGGATCAAGTCCGCGTGGGTGACGTCGCGATGGTCAACGGCACCGAAGGGCTCGTCGAGCAGATCAACCTCCGAACCATCGTCTTGCGCGACATCGAGGGGGTCGTGCATGTCTTTCCCAACGGGGAGATCAAGACCTTGGCGAACCGGACGAAGGACTTCTCCTATTACGTCATCGACCTGGGCGTCGACTACGAAACCGACACCGACCGCGTCGTGGCTCTGGTTCGACAGATTGGTGATGAGCTGATGGCCGATCCGGCATTTGCACCATCGATTCTGGAGCCGGTCGAGGTGATTGGCGTGGACGACTTCAAGGATTCGTCCGTCACGCTCAAGTTCCGGATCAAGACCGTACCCCTCAAGCAGGGGGATGTCGGCCGCGAGCTTCGGCGGCGGATCAAGATCGCCTTCGACCGCACGGGCATCCGCATCCCGTCGCCGCGATTGGACATCACCATCGTGCGCGACCAATCGGCGACGGAGGCCTCACTCACCCGCGTCACACCATCGCCATGACCGAGGACGAGTTCAGGAGGGTTGGCTACCAGATCGTCGATTTCATCGCGGACTATCGTGCCCGTGTCGCCGATCGTCCAGTGATAGCGCAGGGCGGACCGGGCGCAGTCAGGGCTCAATTACCGTCCGCTCCGCCAACGTCACCAGAGTCATTTGACGAAATCCTGCGCGACCTCGACCGCGTGATCCTGCCAGGACTCACGCACTGGCAACACCCGCAGTTCTTCGGTTATTTCCCTTGTAATGGGACGCTGGCGAGCGTGCTCGGCGATTACGTCAGCACTGGTCTCGGCGTACTCGGCCTTGCCTGGCAATCAAGCCCGGCGTTGACCGAGCTGGAAGAGGTCGTCACGGACTGGCTGCGCCAGATGCTTGGCCTGCCCGCTGGATTCCAGGGCGTGATTCAGGACACCGCATCAACCAGCACGCTCGTTGCGCTGCTCTGTGCGCGCGAGAGGTCAACCGGCTACGGCGCGAACCGCGGTGGTCTCCAGGGCGAGCGCACACCACTCACCGTCTACGCCTCTCGTCATAGCCATAGCTCAGTCGAGAAAGCGGCGCTCCTCGCCGGCTTCGGACGCGACAACATTCGTGCCGTCGATCACGACGCGGCCTACGCCATGCGTGCTGAAGCATTGGAAGCGGCTGTCACCGCCGATCTCGTCGCCGGACGCCGGCCGTGTGCCGTGGTCGCAACGACGGGCACGACGACGACGACGGCCATCGATCCGCTCGCGGCCATCGCGCGCGTCGTGGCGAAACACCGTCTGTGGCTCCACGTCGATGCCGCAATGGCAGGCTCGGCGATGGTGCTCCCCGAGTGTCGCGACCTGTGGAGCGGCGTCGAAAACGCGGATTCCATCGTGGTGAATCCGCACAAGTGGCTGGGGGCGGCGTTCGACTGCACGGTCTACTTCGTGCGTGATTCAGATCATCTGGTGCGGGTGATGTCGACGAACCCGAGCTACCTCCAATCCGCCGCTGACGGGCAAGTGAGGAACTACCGTGATTGGGGCTTGCCGCTCGGGAGACGGTTCCGGGCCCTCAAGCTGTGGTTCCTCATCCGCGAGCAGGGAATCTCGGGCCTGCAGGCGCGCTTGCGGCGCGACATGGCGAACGCTCGATGGTTGTGCGCGCAGGTAGATGCCGAACCCGAATGGCGAGTGCTGGCACCCGTGACGCTGCAAACCCTCTGCATTCGGCACGAGCCGAAGGGAGTCGCGGGCGAGGCCCTCGACCGTCACACCTTGGCTTGGGCGGATCGCATCAATCGCTCAGGACGCGCCTACCTGACACCAGCCATCCTCGATGATCGTTGGATGGTCCGGGTTTCCATCGGCGCGGAGCAGACCGAGCGCAGCCACGTCGAAGCGCTATGGGAATCGATCCGTCAAGCCGGTACGGAGCGGCGGGTGAATAAATCGATCCCGTGGCTTCCGGCTTCAGCCGGAAGATCAATGCTGCGTCAAGGCGCCGATGCGCGCCATCAGCGCTGTGTTCGGATCGAGGACCACCGCCTTGGGCAGCGCTTTCACCGCAAACACGAAATGGTTCTCCCGTGTCTCGAACGCCACCCGTTCGACGCGCGTTGCGCCGTCGTCGTCTACGATTCCGATCTCGACGTTGAGTCGGAATGGGTCGACCTGCTGGGTTTGCCGTAACGTCACCTCCAACCGTTGACGATCTGGTGCGAACCGCCAACCTCCTTCGACGAAAGGCACCCCACTGCGGTTGAGCCACTGGGTGAAAAACCAGCGCAGGTCCTTGCCACTCACCTGCTCCATCACCTGGCGAAGATCGTCGGTCGACGCGTTCTGGTCGCGATAGCGCCTGTAATAGTCGCGAATTCCGGCCCAGAAGCGATCGGTGCCGATCTCCTGCCGCAACATGTGGAGCACCCAGCCGCCCTTCTGGTACACGAGCTGATTGAGCACGCCCTTCATATCCGAGAGATTGCGGTGAATGATTGGCGTGTTGGGACGCTTCTCCTCTTCTTCGAGGACGCGTTCGCGTGACCGGGCCAAGTCGCGGGCAAACGCATCGCGTCCTTCGACGTGCTCGGTATACAAATGGGTGAAGTAGGTTGCAAATCCCTCGCTCAACCACACGTCGTCCCAATCCCGTTCCGTCACTGCGTTGCCAAACCACTGATGAGCGATCTCATGGACGACGGGCGCGCGGCCGGAAGCGACGTCCTTGTCGCCGTAGAAGATCGCGGTCGCGTTCTCCATGCCGCCGCCGATGCCTGAGGCCTGAACGTTGGCCAGCTTTTCGTATGAATACGGACCGACGTGCTCGCCGAAGAACTCCAGGGCGACCCGGGAGGTTTCCTCGAACAGTGCCCGTCCTTGAACGCGATCCTGCGGGAACACCCACGTCTGCAGCGGGATGCCGCGGACCATCGCTACGTGGTGCACGTCAAAGCGCGCCACTCCGAGCGCAAACAGCCACGAGGCGATCGGAACCGACTGATGCCAATGGGTGCGGCGGCGGCCATTCGGCAAATCGATCTCTTCCACGAGGCGGCCATTCGACACGACCTGGAACTGCGACGGTGCGACAACGATCATCTCGCCAGTCGCTTTGTCGTACGGATGATCAATCAGCGGTAGCCAGTGGCGCGCGCGATCGGGCCAGTTGTCGCTGAAGATCGCGGGATCGCCGTGCACCGTTTCGAGCGCGCGCAGACCATCCGCCGGCGTTCCTGAATACTTGATCGTGTAGGTCAGCTCGTCACCAACCTTGGCGTTCGCCGGCACTGCCAGCTTCAAGCGATTCGTCTCGTGCGAGTAGGCCACGGGGTGTCCAGCCGTGGTCACAGCCGCGACGCTCATCCCGCGATCTTCCGTCTTCGCGATCAAGTCGAGGGCAAACTCACGGGTGTCGGCATTCAACTTGAGCGTGATGTCCGCTTCGGCCTCGATGCGTGCTGTCCCGTCGGCCACCGTGAGCCGAAAGCGATAGTGGAGGGCATCGACAGCCGGCTGTCGAGGATAGGTATCGCCGAAGAGGGTTAGCGGGAAGACGAGCGCGACCAGGAACAGAGTGACGGCGGCACGCATCGTGGTGTCGAGTGTAGCAGCGAAGGTCAGCCGGCGATGGTCGCAGATACTGATTGATGGCCCGCGATATGACATCGCCAGGGCTTTTCGACACCAACCCGAATACCGACCCGGGGTCCCCACACGATGCGCTCGACTCGGTCGCCGCTGTCTTCGATGACCAGCGGGAGCCGATCGAGTTGGCGCTCGTTGTCGGCCATCGTGATGCCGAGTGCCGTGGTGAGGTTGCCCGGGCCTCGGCACAGCTCGTAGTCGGCGGGCGCCGTCTTTCCGCGACGCCATTTCGACCGCGCTCGCCGGCGTCGCATCACGTCGAGTCCTTCGACCGGCTCGAGCGCGCGAATCAGCACCGCCGCCGGTGATCCCTGCTCCTCAGTCACGGCGTTAACGAGGTAGTGCAGGCCGTAGTTCAAATAGACGTACGCGATGCCGGGCGGACCATACAACGGCGCGTTACGTGCGGTCGGCCCGGGTGCCGCGTGACAGGCAGGGTCATCCTCACCGATGTAGGCCTCGACTTCCACGATGCGACCCGCCGCCGTGCCGTCGCGACGACGATGCCGCAAGACCTTGCCCAGCAAGTCGCGCGCGACCTCGAGCGTCGGCCTGGCGTAGAAGTCTGCGGGGAGGATCATGCTCAGGGGCGGGACGGACCCCCGCCTCTTATCTTGCGATAGTCTGCAGCATCCTGCCGGACGACAGGATCTCCTGGAGAAAGCGGCCGGTGTGCGATGCCGGGACGTGGGCGACCTGCTCGGGAGTCCCCATCGCGACCACCGAGCCGCCGTCGTCTCCGCCTTCAGGACCGAGGTCGATGATCCAATCGCCCACTTTGATGACATCGAGGTTGTGCTCGATCACGACCAGCGTATGGCCGGCCTCGAGCAACTTGCGAAACGCCGCCAGCAGCTTCGCGATGTCGTCAAAATGCAGTCCAGTCGTCGGTTCATCCAGGATGTACAGCAGGCGCTCGCCGCCATGCGAGGTGAGGTGCGCCGCAATCTTGATGCGCTGCGCTTCGCCGCCCGACAGCGTCGTGGCCGGCTGCCCCAGCCGCAAATAACCGAGCCCGATCTCGTCGAGCACCTGCAGCCGCCGCAGGACCTTCGGCGAGCTGCTGAAGAAGGTCAGCGCTTCGCGCACGGTCATGTCGAGGACCTGCGTGATGGACTTGTTCTTGTAGCGGACCTCGAGCACCTGCGGCTTGAACCGGCGACCATCGCATTGTTCGCAGGGCACGAACACGTCGGCGAGAAACTGCATCTCGACGCGCACCTCGCCCTCGCCCTGACACGCCTCGCAGCGTCCTCCCGGCACATTGAACGAAAAGTGACTCGCCGTCAGGCCGCGTGTCTTGGCGTCTTTGGTCGCGGCAAACAGCTCTCGAATGGGATCGAAGGCCTTGAGGTACGTCACCGGGTTCGATCGCGGCGTGCGGCCGATGGGCGCTTGATCCACGAGCACCACGTCGCTGACCAACTCGTGTCCCTCCAGCTTGCCGTGCGCGCCGACCTTGCGATCCCAGTCACCCTTGGCACGCTTCAGCGCGGCATAGAGCACGTCGTGCACGAGGGTCGACTTGCCCGAGCCGCTCACCCCGGTGACGATGGTCAACGTATTGAGCGGAATTTCGACGTCGATGTTCTTCAAGTTGTGCTCGCGGGCGCCGCGCAATCGGATGCGCTGGGGCGCGCCCTTGCGCCGCACCGCGGGGACGTGAATCGCCAACTCTCCCCGCAGATACTTGGCGGTCAGGGACCGTGGCTCGTCCTTGAGCTCATCGAGCGTCCCGGCAAATACCACCCGGCCGCCGTGCTCGCCCGCGCCCAGCCCCATGTCGATGACATGGTCGGCCACCATGATCATGTCGGCGTCGTGTTCGACGACGAGCACCGTGTTGCCCTGATCGCGCAGCTGCCGCAGAATCGTGATGAGTCGTTGATTGTCGCGGGTGTGCAGCCCGATTGAAGGTTCATCGAGCACATACAGCGTCCCCACCAGAGAGGCGCCGAGAGATGTCGCCAGATTGATTCGCTGCGCCTCGCCGCCCGACAACGTGGACGACAGCCGATCGAGCGTCAGGTAGTCGAGACCGACGTCGCTCAAAAAGCCGAGCCGACGCCGTATCTCCTTCAGCACTTTATCGGCGATTGCCGCGTCCTTCTCGGACAGCTGCAACTCGGCGAAGAAGGATTGGGCCTGGCGCACGGTGAGCGCTGAGACGCGATCGATCGTGAGATCGCCAACCCGCACGTCGCGTGCCTCTCGCCGAAGACGAGTACCCGCGCAATCGGGGCAAGTCAGGTATCCGCGATACCGACTGAGAAACACTCGGACATGCACCTTGTACTTCTTCCGCTCGAGCCAGCGGAAGAAACCTCTGATGCCTTCGTAATCCCCGCCATCGCCTTCGACCACGAACCGCCGGTCGTCATCGGACAGGTCGCGCCACGGCACCTCCAATCGCAACCCGCTGGACTTGGCGGTACGCTTCAGCTCCGCAAGATGCGAGCGATAGTGCGGCTTGCTCCACGGCTCGATGGCGCCCTGCGCAATCGACTTCGACGGATCCGGCACGACCAGATCGAGGTCCAGCTCGATGATGTTGCCGAAGCCGTGGCAGGTCGGACAGGCGCCAAAGGGGTTGTTGAACGAGAACAGCCGCGGCTGCGGGTCTTCGTATGTAATGTGGCATCGCCGGCACTCGAAGCGCTCCGAGAAGACGTGCACCGCCGAGGCCCCTGCCCCCTCAGTGGGTTCGCTGGTCGCCGGCAACTCGAGTGCCCACGCCGCGCCACCGCCCTCCTGATACGCCGTTTCGATCGAATCGGTGAGCCGCGCGCGCAGCTCACTATCGATTCGCAGGCGATCGACGACCACTTGAATCGACGGTTGAGTGCGGAATTCGGCCGGGTCGACGTCCTCAATGGCCATCGCCTGACCACCCACCAGCACGCGCCCAAAGCCCTTTCGACGCAGCGTATCGAGCGCCATCCGAATCGCCTGATCCGATTCCTCAGTGGTCGCGGCCCGCCCGGTCGACTCGTCGAGCAACGTCGGCTGGATCGCCTCGCCCTCCACCGACAAGTCCGTTGACCGCGAATCGCCCTCGGGCTCGTCCGCAGGTGCGCTGCCATCGCTCGTCAGCGCCACGACCGGCAGGTCGAACCCCAGAATCACTCGCGTCCCCTCGGCCAAGGCCAGTAGCCGCGTCGCCACGACTTCAGCCGTCTCGCGAACCACTTCCTGTCCGCACTGCCGGCAGAACGTGCGACCCACGCGGGCAAACAGCAATCGCATGTAGTCGTGGATCTCGGTGACGGTGCCAACGGTCGACCGTGGATTTCGAACGCTGTTCTTCTGGCGGATGGCGATCGATGGACAGATGCCCTCGATGCGATCGACATCCGGCTTTTCCATGCGCTCGAGAAACTGACGCGCATACGCGGACAACGACTCGACGTACCGGCGCTGTCCTTCGGCATACACGGTGTCGAAGGCCAGCGACGACTTGCCGGAGCCGCTCACGCCTGTAATAACGACGAGTCGGCCGGCAGGCAGACTGACGTCAATGTTCTTCAGGTTGTGCGTCCGGGCACCCCGCACGACGATGGGCGCCGGCTCTCGTGCGGCAGACAGCATGCTGATCCAGGTCCCTAGGCGCGGTTTAGGACCGCGACCATAAACATCCGATGGTAGCAGATCCGCGCGTGCCGCTGAGTTTCGCCAGTGATCCGTGATCAGTGACCCGTGATCCGTGCGGATTCCGTTACCTCCCGTTTGCCCGCGGCATCTACACTCGATGGATTGGCTTTGCTTCGTGGCCGATGAGCTGGAGTTGACATGCTGACCACACGCGAGACCATCGATCGAGACGCCGCAATCACTTGGTACAAGAAGAATCGGATCCGTACTGCGCAATTGTTCGATCTGTTGACCGACGAGGCGTACTATGCCCAGCCCATCGCCCTTCGGCATCCGATCGTGTTCTACGAAGGACATCTCCCGGCCTTCAGCCTGAACACGCTGGTCAAGAAGGGGCTGGGCCGGCGCGGTGTCGACGAATCACTGGAGCGACTGTTTGCCCGAGGCATCGATCCTGATGAGGCCGCGGGTGGTGGCACGCCACTCACCTGGCCTGACCGGCCGCGCGTGCGAGCGTTCGTCGAGGCCGCCGACGCTTTGGTGTTGGACGCGTTGGCACATGCCGATGTCGACGTTCCCGGTCATCCTCTCCTCGATCGCGCGAATGCGGTCTTCACGATCCTCGAACACGAGGCAATGCACCAGGAGACGCTGCTCTACATGTGGCACCGATTGCCCTTCGATCAGAAACGTCGGCCGACAGATTATCGCGTGACGACCGATGGGGCCACGTCTGAGAAGGGCGAGATCCAGATTCCAGCAGGGACGGTGCAACTCGGCGCTGCTCGCGGCGAGATTCCGTTCGGGTGGGACAACGAGTTTGGCGCGACCAGCGTTGACGTGCCACGCTTCGCGATCGATCGCTGCAATGTGACGAACGGCGATTTTCTGGAGTTCGTCCAAGCCGGTGGTTACGAGCAGCGCAATCTCTGGACCGACGACAATTGGCAGTGGGTCCGAGAGCACGACTACTGGCACCCAACGTTTTGGGAACGAGTGGAAGGCCAGTGGCTCTGGCGCGGGATGTTCGAGCTCCACCCCCTCCCGCTCGACTGGCCCGTCTACGTGAGTCACGCAGAAGCACAGGCGTTTGCGACCTGGCGCGGAGGACGGCTTCCAACCGAGGCCGAGTACCAGAGAGCCGCCTACGGCTCGCCACACCCGCAAGAGGCCCGTCGTTTTCCCTGGGGCGACGCCCCACCCGACGCCTCACGGGGCGTGTTCGACTTCGAGAGCTGGGAACCGCAACCGGTCGGCACGCATCCCGCCGGCCAATCGGCATGGGGTGTCGACGACCTGGTCGGCAACGGATGGGAATGGACGTCCACCCTGTTTCGCCCGTTTCCTGGTTTCGTCGCCAGCCCGTCATATCCCGAGTACTCAGCCGACTTCTTCGACGATTCGCATTACGTGATGAAGGGCGGTTCTCAAGCAACCGCACGGGAGCTCCTTCGTCCGACGTTCCGCAATTGGTTCCGGCCGCGCTATCCCTACGTTTACGCCAGCTTCCGTTGCGTGCGGGAGGGTGCGTGAGCGCCGTCGAACGTGGTCAGGCTGCACTCGATACGACCGGCGCCTCGTTGGTGGCGGACGTCCGTCACTTCCTTCTGCAGTCGCCCCGTCAGCTGCCGTCGCGGGGCTTGTACGACACGCTCGGCTCGGCCCTGTTCGAGGCCATCTGCCACTTGCCGTGGTATCCGGTCACGCGCGCCGAGCGTCGTCTGATTGCGGCGCATCGGACCGAGATCCTCGAGTGTGCCGGATGGCCGGACCGGCTGGTCGAGCTCGGGTGCGGCAGCGGCGAGAAGCTGTTGCTCCTGCTCGGGCCCAGTCGGACGTTCACAGAACGCACGGTGCGTCGAATCGACCTGGTGGACGTGTCGGCGCTTGCGCTGGCGACGGCCGCGCGCGCGGTCGGCGACGATCGGGATGTCGTCATCGTCACCCACCAGCAACGCTACGAGGAGGGGGCTGCACGAGCGGCGGCCTCGCGCTTGCCCGGCGAACGATTCAGCCTGTTGTTTCTCGGGTCGAACATCGGCAACTTCGACCCGCCCGGCGCCCGCCAGTTTCTCGAAACCTTGCGGAAAACGCTCAGGCCGGGCGACTGTCTAGTCATCGGGGCCGATCTCGTGAAGCCGGAACGCACGCTGCTCCTCGCCTACGACGACCCGCTTGGTGTCACGGCGGCGTTCAACAAGAACCTGCTCGTGCGGATCAACCGCGAAATGGGCGGCACGTTCGATATCAGCAAGTTCGAACATCGGGCGGTGTGGCGGGCGGATGAATCACGCGTGGAGATGCATCTGGTCAGTCGCGTGTCGCAGCACATCGACATTCCCGCGGCCGGCCTCTCGTTCGACCTGCGCTCGGGCGAGACCATCTGGACCGAGAGCTCCTACAAGTACGATCCGTCGACCTTCAACGACATGCTGCGTCGGTCGGGGTTCATACCGGCGCAGCATTGGATCGATCGTGAGGGTCAGTTTCTCCTGGCGATCGCGGAGGTCGGTTCAAGGCCGTAAAGGCACGGCCAAGCCTCAGAGGCTCAGAGACTTAGAGAAACACTAGCCTCGAAGGGCACGAAGGCCACGAAGGTTTTTGGATCACGACTCATGAGCTTCGTGACTTCGTGCCTCCGTGGCTGCGTTTGGACGCGTGACCGTTATCGCCACATCACGCGGAAGCCGAGTTGAATCTCGCGCGGCGCGCGCGTGCCGGTCAGTTGTCCAAAGCGACCGCTGCCGGGGAGGCACACCAGATCGGCGCCGGAGGTGCACACGTTCTGAATCGTCGCCGGGTCGAACTGCACCTGGTCGAACGCGTTGATGAAGTCGGCGCGGAACTGGAAGCGTAGCCCCTCGCCCGCGTAGAAATTCTTCGAGAGCGTGATGTCCCACTGATGCACGCCGGGCAGCCGGAAGATCGAGCGCCCCGTGTCTCCGTACGTGCCGTCCGCTGGTGATGCGAAGGCCAAAGGATTGAACCAGTACACTCCACCGGCCACGTCGGCCGGGAGGTTCTCGAGCGGGTCGCTCAGCTGATTGACGCGGATACCGCGGCGGCTCCCGTTGGTGCTGTTGTTGACGACGCGGGAGATCGGCGGGCCCGACCACATCTGCGTCAGGCCCGCGACCTGCCATCCACCGAGTAGCGCACGCGCCACGCCAGTGCCTTCCCTGTAGAACGGCAGCTCGTACACGTAGTTGAAGGTCAAGACGTGGGTGCGATCGGTGCGGGCGATCGCGTACTCGGCCGCGAGATCGAGCGGATTCTGCGGCAGATCGACTGCGTCGCGATCGTTCGTGGCGTCCGTCTTAGTACGGCTCAGGGTATAGGCAACGTTCAACAGACCCGCACGGCCGTGGTCGTGTCGGAAGTTCATCAGCAAGCCGTGATAGCGCGATTTTGCGGTCGTCTGTCGACGGTTGATGCCCGCGTAACCCAGGAACGGTCGCGCCTGGTTGACCACGCCACCGGTCCGGATCACATCCTGGGGCTGCGGCTGGTTGATATCGACCGGCTGCAGCAAGTCGCTGCCTGCCGAACCAAGGTATCCGACATCGATCATTCCGCGGTTGTAGAGCTCGCGTTGAACGCCGACGTTCCACTGCTGGATTCTCGGGGTTTCAAAGGTATCGCTGGTGGCGATCAACGCCTGCGGCGCTCGCGCGGCCGGCGTCGTCCCGGCCGCCGGGTTGGACAACTGCGGATTCAAGATCGTGGGATTTCCGACGAAGGGAGGGTTGACGAACGCATTCTGCAGGAAGATCCCGGTCAGCACCTGGTCGTAGTAGACGCCGTAGCCGCTCCGGAGCACCGTGCGGCCATCGGAAAACAGATCCCAGGACATGCCGACGCGCGGCTGGATGTTGTTCTTGTCAGTGCCGTAGATGCCGCGCCCGAACTCGGAGTTCTGACCGGCGATGACGATCCCATTCAGATCGTCGCCGCTGCCGACCACCACCTGCCCCGCCGCATTGACTTGCGGCGCGCGCGCCGGGTTGAACAGATCGGCGTCGAAGTTGGTCAGGATATCGTTCGCGTCGTGAATCGCGGGATACAGGGCATATCGCACGCCGTACTCGAGCGTGACGTTCGGCCGCACGCGCCAGGCATCCTGCGCGAAGAACTCATAGCGTTGCTGCCGCACGCGTGCGTCGACTTCGATCGCCGGCTCCGAGTAGGTACAGTTCGCGCCGCACGCGCCGTCGCGATTGCCGCGCAGAAAGTGCTGGAAGGCGGTGAAGCCGCCGCCGGCTGCGAAGGTGAACGTGCCTTGCGTCCCGCTCCCGGAAATCTCGTTCTTCTGCTCGAACGCCAGGAGCATCCCCATCTTGTAAGAGTGGTTCCCGCGCTGCCACGTGAGGTTGTCGGTGAAGGTGACGTTCTTGTATTCGTTGTCGAACAGCTGGTTGGCGCCGATCGCCGAGAGCACACCCGGCAACTGAATGAACGGGATCAAACCGTTGCGGTTTTCCGGAGAAGAGCTCCGGGATGCTGATGCCATACGCCGATCGCGTATTGCGAGCGTCTTCACCATATACCGAGGCAATCGCGTTGCTCGAATACTGCACCGAGGCTTCGTTCAGGATGTTCGAGCGAATCGTCGTCATCAACTGGCCGACGAAAATCTGGCCCGGGACGTCGGTGAGCGAGGTGGCAACGTCGGGCACGGCGGTGTTGAAGAAAAGTCCACCTGCTTCGGTCGTCTGCGACAGATCGTGGGTATAGCGTCCGGTCACACGATTTGAGTTGCTCACCTGCCAGTCACCGCGGATGACCTCCTGCCGGGTGTTCTGCTTGTTCGGCCGCGACTGCAGGAATTGCCGGCGCCAAGGTTGGCGCGGGCCACGCCTGCAGGAGCCGCACCGCATTGGGGTCACGGTCGGCGGGCGCCACGTAGTTCGGGTTGGAGGGGTCGTTCAACCACGCTGCCTCAGGGACCAACGCCTGGGCGTCGGCCGGCTTGCTGATTCGACGCCACTCCTGCGACCAGAAGAAGAAGACCTTGTCCCGGGCGATCGGACCGCCGAGCGTGTACCCGAAATTGTTGTAGTCCAGCGCGATCGGATTGTCGCGAGTGGCGGGATCCGTACTTTGCCTGCGGAAGAAGCTGTTCGAGTTCAGATTGTCGTCACGATAGTACTCGTAGCCGCTGCCGCGAAAGACGTTGGTGCCCGACTTGGTGACAACATTGATGATGCCGCCGCCGCTGCGCGGCCATTCGGCGTTGTACCCGCTGGTGATGATCCTGAACTCCTCAATCGAATCCAGGGTCGGCGTGGCCAGCAGCGTGATGTTCGAGCCAGTGTCGACAATGGTCGCACCGTCAACCAACCAGTTGACGGAGTTCCGGCGATTCCCACCGATCGACAGGCTGATGGTGCTGGCGAGCCCGATGCCGACTTCGTCTGGCAACGACGAATTGACGCCAGGCACGAGCGTCGCGAGCTGGACGAAGTTGCGGTTGTTGAGCGGCAGCTCCTGGACCTGCGTCGGCCCCATCAGGTTTTGCACGGCCGACGTGGCCTGAATCAGTGGCGAAGACCCGATGACTTCGACGACCTCGGACAACTGCCCGACGCTCAGCGAGCCGTCGATCTGAATGCGATCGTTGACGTGCAACTCGATGGCTTTCGCGCTGAAGGTCTTGAACCCTGAAAGAGTAAACGTCACGTCGTAGGTGCCGATCGGCAGGTACGACAGCGTGAATCCGCCGTCGTCGGCCGTGGTGGTCTCTCGACTGAGGCCGGTCCCATGGTGTCTGGCCACGACGATGACGCCCGGCAGCACCGCGCCGGACTGGTCGGTGGCCTTGCCGACGATGGTGCCGGTGATTTCCTGTGCCGAGGTGAGCGCAGGAAGAGCCGCGAGGATGGCGAGAGGGAGCAAACAAATCGACAGAAGCCGCTGGCGCATGTGGCCCTCCAAATCAACGGGACATCGTGCAATGAGTAAGGCCCGCACACGACGTCAAGTCGCTGATGATACGCCCGTCGGTGCCAGAGGCAAGGCAGTCGCTACAGCCGTGGTAAGATCCCACGTTCACGTTAGCTCGACGCGGCCGTCTCAGGCGTGTCGAGCCTCGCGGGCCAGCCGGCGTAGCTCAGTTGGTAGAGCAGCTGATTCGTAATCAGCAGGTCGTCCGTTCAACCCGGATCGCCGGCTCCAAATAAACCCAATCTAAAGTGTGAGTTAGAGGGACGCGCCGATCAGGCGTGTCGACCCGCCGAGCCAAGTAGGCACACGTTAGGCACAGCGCGACTGCGCGTGGTGGAGGTATGTAGAAAATGTGCTCGCGATGTGGATCATTCGATGGCGCCGAAGTTTACGCTCTAGTGGTCCGCAACACGCTTTGAGCGAAGCCAACATCGGGTTGTTCTTCCTCCGCGACGTGCCCCAACGCGCGAGAAGCTGTAGCTCCTCGGGTTTGGCGTCTCAGTGCTCCCTGTTTCTCACGATTCGAGCGGAGCACTTGGCGAAGATACGATAAGTCGCAACCCTTCGACCCCGTAAGTCCATCATAAAGTCCACAGCACGCCGTTTTCGGCGACCAGCCAGCCGCGCGCGCGTCGTGACGGGCGTTTTTCTTAGAGGCTGTATCAAAACTCCGACAAGTGACACTCTGGGCACCACGCGCAGCCAATAGGTAGCCAGTACGGCGTTTATCATTACCGACCGATCGAGGTCTTTGGAGACGGGCCAACGGAGCAGTTCCCAAGTGCTGCAGTCAAGACTGACGATTTCAGCGGCCTTCCGACTCAGAGCTGATGTCATGCAACGGACCAGTGGCTTGCGACGCACGGCCTCAGTTTCACGGTCAATTCGCTGACACGCAAGCGGGCGGCAAAGAGCTGCTGAGTCAGACCGAGATGCGGACGTCCTTCTTGGACGTCCCGTCGAATAACGACCGTCTCCACGCATTACTTCAAGATCTTCCATTCGCCTTCACATCGCGTCAGCGGTTCCGCAGACCGTTGTAAACGGGGTAGTCTTTTTGACCTGCCGGTTCGTGAGGACGAATCCAACTCACCGTTGGCCGACGTCATCTTTCCGCGTAGAAACAGCAATCGAGTGACGGCAACACCGTATCTTGGTACTGGTTGCGTTTTTGCCCTAAGCTCTACCCGACCGGCGGCGGGTCACACACGTGTCCCTTCCGTCGGGTCATGCCCACGCTCTCAACAGACAGGTGCCTTCTGTTTGGTGATCTCTCTTGGAACAGGCATCTCATGGACGCGAAGGAACGGAGTGACCGAATGGCGACGAAGAAACCGAATGTGTTGGTCATGTGGGGAGACGACATCGGGCAGTCGAATCTCAGTTGCTACACCAGGGGCATGATGGGCTACAAGACGCCGAACATCGACCGGCTTGCCGATGAAGGGATGCTCTTTACGGACGCGTACGCGGAGCAGAGCTGCACCGCCGGTCGCGCGTCGTTCATCACCGGGCAGTGCGGCCTTCGCACCGGTCTCACCAAGGTTGGTCTTCCCGGTGCGGAGCTGGGCCTCAAAGCCGAGGACGTCACTATCGCCGAAGCGCTCAAGCCGCTGGGTTATCGCACCGGCCAATTCGGCAAGAACCACCTCGGTGACCGCGACGAGCACCTGCCGACGATGCACGGTTTCGACGAGTTCTTCGGCAACCTGTATCACCTGAACGCCGAAGAAGAACCGGAAGACGTGGACTATCCAAACCCGAAGGACTTCCCCGAGTTCAAGAAGAAGTACGGGCCCCGCGGCGTGCTGCACTGCTGGGCCGACGGCAAGGGCGGGCAGAAGATCGAGAACACCGGTCCGTTGACCAAGAAGCGGATGGAGACGTGCGACGACGAGTTCCTGGCGGCGGCGAAGAAATTCATCCAGGCCGCCCACGACGCCGGCGAGCCGTTCTTCGTGTGGTTCAACACGTCACACATGCACGCGTGGACGCATGTGAAGCCGGAGAGCCGTGGCCAGTCTGGCCGCTGGCAATCGGAGTACCACGACGTGATGATCGACCACGACAAGTGCATTGGCGAGATGCTCGACTTCATCGACACGCTCGGCATCGCCGACAACACGTTCGTGATGTACAGCACCGACAATGGACCGCACATGAACACCTGGCCGGATGCCGGCACCACTCCCTTCCGGAACGAGAAGAACTCGAGTTGGGAGGGCGCGTACCGCGTGCCGTGTATGGTGCGCTTCCCTGGCAGGATTCCGGCCCGATCGGTGTCGAACGAGATCATCAGCCACCAGGATTGGTTCCCCACCATTCTCGCGGTGGCCGGCGACCCCGACATCGCGGAGAAACTGAAGAAGGGTCACACGATCGGCAAGACAACCTACAAGGTACATCTCGACGGATACAACCTGCTCCCGCACCTCACGGGCAAGGAGGCCAAGAGCCCGCGCAAGGGTTTCATCTACTTCACGGATGACGGCGACGTCGCGGCGTTGCGCTACAACCACTGGAAGATGATGTTCATGGAGCAGCGCACGCCGGGTACATTGAAAATCTGGCAGGAGCCATTCGTGGTACTGCGCTGCCCCTACATCTTCAACCTGCGGATGGATCCGTACGAGAAGGCGCAGATTACGTCGAATACCTACTATGACTGGATGTTCCGGCACATCTTCCTGCTGGTGCCGGCGCAGGCCATTGTCGGGGAGTTCCTGGCGACCTTCAAAGACTTCCCGCCGCGCCAGAAGTCGGCGAGCTTCAGTCTCGATCAGGTGCTCGAAAAGATGATGGAAGCGTCCAAGGGCGCCTAGCGATCGCCAGTCGTGGGAGTCGTGCCAAATAGTCAGCCCGGAGATGATCCGGGCCGACTCTGCCGGACGATTGCATGACAGGCATCGGCTCACGTTAACCGAGAGTCACCAAGGACTACTCCTCATAAGTCGCCTAGTGTTGAGTGATCTGCGCGTTCAAGATTGGTCGTCAGTGCGGCGTTTCTCAGGACTAATGTTCCACTGAGGCGCGCGTCTCATCTGATCGCTCGGCGTCACCATTCGGCGTGCTTAGGCGGGCCTGCTCTCGATAATGCTGGCAGGCGCCTGTGTTGACACGATGCGAACGAGATCAAACCCGGTTTCGCGGAGCAGTTCGCGATACTCGCGCTCGGTGCGCTCTCTGCCACCGAAACAGACCAGCATTTCCAGGTCCAAGAGCTTTCCAAAGAATGGCCCGTCGCCCTCAGGAATTACCATTTCAATGAGCAAGAGCGGCGTCCCGTCCGTCATCGCCTTTCGACAATTTCGCAGAATTGCCGCAGCAGCGTCATCGTTCCAGTCGTGAATGATGGAGGCCAGAATGTACGCTTCGCCTCCTTCTGGTACACCCTTGAAAAAATCGCCCGCGACGCATGCACATCTGTCTGCCAGGCCTCGAGCCACCACGTCGCGCGATGCCGCTTCCACAGCGGCGGGCAAGTCTATGATGATCCCTTGGGTCGACGGACTCGCTTCGAGGATGGCCGCCATCAAGGCACCGTGGCCTCCTCCCACGTCCACGATCGTGCGAAACGGTTTGAAGTCGTACGCCGCGACCACGGCACGGATGTTCTGGGACACGAAGTCGATCATGGCTTCGTTGAACATTCGACCGGTATCGGGATGTTTGCCGAGATACTCAAATGCGCTGGCCCCATGAACCACTGGGAACGCAGGCTCGCCCGTCTTGACGCTGTGTATCATGTGTTCCCACGGCTGCCAGTCGAATTCGGTCACCGTGAGTGCCAACGCGCGGAGTGATCCGGGCACGCGGGTCCGGAGGAAATGGCCCACCGGCGTTAACTCGTACTGCGCGGCTGCGACTTCCGTGAACAGACCAAGGCTGGCCAGTGCACGCATCAGGCGATAGAGCGATCGTGGATGCGCGCCAACCGCTTCCGCCAGCGACTCCACCGTTCGCGGGCCCTGCGCCAGCTGATCGGCAACTCCGAGTTTCGCCGCCACGTAGATCGCCTGGGAGACCCAGTGCCCGGCCATCAGCTGGTGAAGACGTACCGACGGTGGTAACTCCATCACCGGGGAAGTGACTGCAACCATTCCGGCCTCCTTCCACTGAGAGAGGACATCTGGGACGGTAAAGCCTCGTGAGTCGAGACACTAGGCCAGCTGACTGGTATTGGAATAGACCGCGCTGCCTCGTCGCAGCAGGACCACGCCGAGCGCGCCGATCCTACAACATCGCAAGTCCAGCGTAGGCACTCGTTTCTAGAGGCGAATCGACCCTCGCAGCGGCAAATCGATCATATTCGCAGCGCCGCCTGAACGTCCTCTGCCCGCTCTTTGACGCGGCTCCGCGACTGGCCTAGACTCCCGTGCATATGGCTTCCGTCCTCTAGTAGGGACCGTAGACGAGCTCTCGCTCACGTCCGGCAGAGTGTGTCCGCCCGGTCCCGCGTTTTTCACCCCTTACACAACAAATCTGGCTGGCCCACGATCGAGCCGTGCTCGATCGTCCTCCGCGCTCGATCGTCCTCCGCGCGTGGCTGAAGAGGACCAAAGACATGACTCAGGACAGGATGACCATATTGTTCTTCGAAATGTTTACGGGGTTGCTTCGCCAGGGCCCCGGAGATGTCAGGAGTACGTTACGCGCGCTCTCGTTAGTGTCCCGAATTGGCCCGCACACACGTGTGCTGAATCCCGGCTGCGGGACAGGATGCGAGGCGCACGTGATCGCGCAAAACGCGGGCGTGCGGATCGTGGCGGTCGATAACCATCCACCTTACGTAGAGGAATTCAACCGGCGGGCGCAGGCGCTCGGAATTGCGGATCGCGTCGAGGCCCTTCTTTGCGACATGCATCGGCTAGCCTTCACGCCTGGTTCGTTTGATCTGATCTGGTGCGAGGGCTCTATATATGTCTTGGGATTCGAGACAGGACTGCGCGATTGGTATCGCTTCCTGGCACCGGGCGGACACATCGCGCTGACGGAAGTGTGCTGGAGGATGCCGGACCCGCCGGCGGAGTGCCGCGACTTTTGGACACAGGAGTATCCAGCCATTCGCGACGTACCCTCCCGGCTCGAGACGATCGCACACTGCGGTTACGAAGTGATCGGGCATTTCCCGTTACCAGCCGCGGCCTGGTGGGATGACTATTACTGTCCCCTGCAGCAGAAAATCACCGAGTTTCGCGCCCGACATGACGGCGAGACGGACGCGCAGCAACTCGCTGATTCGGTGCAGCGGGAGATTGACATGTGGCACAAGTACTCGGATTTCTACGGGTACGAGTTCTTCGTAACGCGAAAGGACTGAGAAGGATGCAGGGCGAGGCGCGATGCGTCCTCGTCTTCAGAGTCCACGGAGAGCCGTAGAGTAATCGAACCGACGGCGCGGCCGATGCGCTCCCCACAATCGGATTACTCCCGAGTAGTCGCGTAGTGGCAACCAATGGGAAGCCCGGGCACTGCTCGCCCCTGCGGCGTCACTCAGGACCTACCCGTCTGGCGGTCAGCCAATAACGCGGCGTCGCCCCGGATTCGACACGCAGCGCAGGAGCGTCGATGACCTCTTGACGATGTGTATGGGTCCTCGGTATTGCGTCCTTGGCGCTCACCGCGTGCAAAGGCACCGATAAACCAGCGGCGCCACCCAACATCCGCCGCCCTGAGCACGCGCAGGCACGGGATCCCCAGGTACTTGCTATGCCGATGTCCTGTGGGCATCTCACTCTATCAGCGGGTTTGGGCAAATGTTTCCATTGATGGTCACCTTACGGCTGAGGTAGCGTACAATCCGCTTTGATGCGTGCCATTTCAACCGTCTGCGTGATTCGACTCGTGTGCGCCTTGACGATGTCGGCCATTGCCATGACCGGGTGCACGAGTATGCACCGCGTCTCTCTCGCGCCAGCGGGACCAACCCCAGTCGCTCCGAACGTCCGTGCAGGAGACAAGGTTAAGGTGACTCTGGAAGACGGGCGCCGTGTCGAGTTCACGGTACACAATGTGGATGCGGCCGCAATCATCGCTCGAGATGACTACGGGACCAGATACGCTCTCAACGACATCCGAACGCTGGAGCGACAGGAGTTCAGTGGAGGCAAGACGGGCTTTCTGCTGGGGGGCATTGCAGCAGGAACCCTGTGCTTCTTGTATATGGCCGCGCAAGCCATCGTGTTGAGCGGGGGAGGTAGCTAACCGCCTGGCCCCACCCCGATCAAGCCATTCATGAACTAAATCAAACGGCCTCACGATTCGCCTTAAGGGGATGGTGGTCTGGTCTGAATAACGCCACCGTGCTTCAGGCGCGTATGCGCAGGTGGTGCGCACGACACAGAAACTTGCCGACCTGCGGGCGCTCGTAGCCCGCTACCAACAAAATCAGGGTGCATTGAGACAAGAGGAAGACACAATGAGGCTTCTTAGCGTCAGGCGCATGTTTCAGGGATCGGATTGATGTCAGTGGTGAGTAGGATCGCCGGGGGCAAGCACAGGCATCAGGGCTCGCGTCTCGTGACCTGGCTGGTCGCGGCTGCAATCGTTATTACCAACCACGCGGCCTGCGCCGTGGTCAATCTGATCGAAAAAGTCGGGAAGACTCCCGGCCTTGAGGAGGCCCAACTTCGCGAACACTTGGAGAAAAATCCTGGTCGAGTGGGCCAACATGGGCCCTCGTCACCGCTGCAAGCCACTCCGGCTTCGATCGATTTCGGCGGCGTACCAGTGGCGTCGAAGACGGCCCAAGCAATCGCGATTTTGAATCCGTTCGGCTTTCCAGTGACCGTCATCCGCGTCAGCGTGGAAGGGTGCGATTTCGCAATAGCAGGCGCGGCGGCCGAGCGGGCCACCATTCCCGCACACGGGGAACTCGTCTTCACCGTTACGTTTCAGCCTACACAGCGCCGGTCGTGTTCCGGCCTTCTACTGCTCGAGATCGACAGTGCTGGTGGGCGGTTCACACGCGTCCGAGTCAAGGGGCGGGGTATTTAATCAACGCCGTTGGTAGCCATGACTGCAAATCCGAAGTCGCGTACGAGGCGGTGTCGCAGTTCGACGACGGAAAACCTGATCGCCACATTGAGCAACACGCTTCTAACCTAAGAGGCCGTATCAAAACCCCGACAGGTGACACGTCTGGGCACCACGCGCGGCGAATAGATAGCCAGTACGGCGTCAGTCAGGAGTAATCCCGACCGCACGGCCGCCCCGCCCGTATAATCCGAGAGCTTGGCTCTGACCTCCGGCACACGGCTCGGCCCCTATGAAATCCACTCCGCTATCGGCGCCGGCGGCATGGGCGAGGTTTACAAAGCGCGTGACACGCGGCTCGACCGCACGGTTGCCATCAAGGTTCTCCCCGACATGCTCGCTGGCGATCCGCAGTTCCGCGAGCGCTTCGACCGCGAAGCCCGCGCGATCTCGCAGCTTGATCATCCCCATATCTGCGCGCTGTACGACGTAGGCGACCAGGACGGTACCGCGTTCCTCGTCATGCAGTTTCTCGACGGCGAGACATTGGCGGACCGGCTCACGAAAGGCGCGCTTCCGATCGAGCAGGCGCTCAGGATGGCAATCGAGATCGCGTCGGCTCTCGACAGAGCGCACCGTGCGGGCATTGTTCACCGGGATCTGAAACCCGGTAACATCATGCTTACGAAGGCGGGCGCGAAGTTGCTGGACTTCGGATTGGCGAAGACGAGTTCGTCGTTTGTGGCCGGCGCTGGCCTCTCGACGCTGCCGACGACGCCGCCGAACCTCACGGCGCAGGGAACCATCCTCGGCACCGTGCAGTACATGGCGCCGGAACAACTCGAAGGCAAGGACGCTGACGCACGCACGGATATTTACGCGTTCGGTGTGGTTCTCTACGAGATGGTGACCGGCCGAAAGGCATTCGACGGCTCGAGTCATGCGGCGCTCATCGCCGCGATCCTCGAGTCACAGCCCCCGCGCATGTCGACCCTGAAGCCGCGTGTTCCTGCATTCCTCGACCACGTGGTGCAACGATGTCTGATAAAAGATCCCGACGATCGATGGCAGTCGATCCGTGACGTGAGGATCGAGCTCGAATCGGCGGTGGATCTCGGTCCCGCGTTTCTGCCATCGAAGAGCACCGAGCGGTGGCGCGCACGAACGTGGCTGGGATGGGCAGTGGCCGCGGGGGTTCTCCTCGGAGCGTTGGCACTCATGTGGGCCGACCTCGGGCGCGACCGCCAGCAGACGCTTGCCACACGCTTGTCGATCCTGCCGCCCGAGCGCACCACATTTCTCGGCGGCTATTCCGCGCCGCACCTTGCACTCTCTCCGGACGGCCGCCGGCTGGCGTTTGTCCCCACGCCGATAGGCGGCAGAGCACTGTTGTGGATTCGGGCGCTCGACTCGCTGGCGAACACCGCGATCACGGGTACCGATGGCGCCACGTTTCCGTTCTGGTCGCCGGACGGCCAGCGGCTGGCATTCTTTGCCGACGGCAAACTGAAGACAATCGATCCAAACGGCGGCTCGCCCCACGTGATTTGTGACGCCCCAGACGCCCGCGGCGGCGCCTGGGGCAGTGATGGCGTCATTGTGTTCACACCACAGCTCGTGGGTCCGCTGTCTCGTGTTTCCGCCAACGGCGGCGAGGCCGTCGCGGCAACCACTCTCGAGCCGTCACGGCAGGAAATCAGCCATCGGCTGCCAAGCTTTCTGCCCGATGGCCGCCACTTTCTCTTCCTCGTCCAGAGCGGGACGCAGGCCACCAGCACGGTTCGTGTCGGCTCGGTCGACTCCACGGACACGCAGCCGCTCGGCATCGTGGGAACCGATGCCATTTATGCGCAAGGATTCCTCCTATTTCGCCGGGATGAATCGCTGATGGCGCAGCCCTTCGACCTTCCGAGTCTGCAGCTCACGGGCACGCCCGTCGCGCTGGGCGACCAAGTGGCATCTCGGAACACGGTATACGGCGACGCGGTGTTCTCGGTCGTGGAAAACGGCACGCTGGCCTACTGGAACGGCGGGCCGCTGCTCACTGATGTCACGTGGTTCAGTCGGAAGGGCGAGCCGCTTGGCACCCTGGGCGCTGGCCGCAGCACTTACAGCCTGGCGTTGTCGCCGGATGAACGAACCGTCGTGGTGGAGATGATTGATGACGTCAACCAGGTCGGAAACCTCTGGATGGTTGACTTGGCGAGCGGCATCAGATCGCGCTTCACGTCAGGGTCTGCCAACTGGGGCCCGGTGTGGTCTCCCGATGGCAGCCGTGTCGTCTTTGGCTCGCTCCGCAACGGCCCGTCGAGCTTGTATGAAAAGCCGGCGGTGGGCGTCGGCGTCGAACAACTGCTCTTCAAAGGACCCGACTTCATCGCTGTGACCGATTGGTCGTCCGACGGTCACTCCATCCTCTTTCAGAACCTCACGACCTTCAAGTTGGGCGTGCTGACGCACGAAGGCGAGCGCATGCCGAAGCTGTTGTTACAGTCCGAGTTCGTGGAAGGCGACGGACGGTGGTCGCCCGACCGACGTTGGCTGGCGTACACGTCGAACGAGTCTGGCACCTGGGATGTGTACGTTCAGCCATTTCCTTCTCTCGATCGAAAGTGGCGCATCTCGCCCAATGGGGGATGGCATCCGAGATGGCGGGCGGACGGCAAGGAGCTGTACTACGTCGCACCGGATCAGCGACTGATGGCCGTGCCGGTGACTGCCGAGTCCGAGTTCAAGGCCGGCACGCCAGCGCCACTGTTTCAGCTCCGCATGGTCCCGCTGCCGCCGACACAGCCGCGGCAGCAGTACGCCGCGACGGCGAAGGGCGATCGGTTTCTCGTCAACACGTTGGTCGAGCCGCCAATCCCGGCGCCTGTGACCATCGTCCTCAACTGGACGGCCGCGCTGAAAAAGTGAAAGGCATCGGCGGGTCAGTTGTGCTCGAAGCCGATGCGCTCGTTAGACCTCTCTGAAACGTCCGGCCGCGTATTTATGGAGCAGGCTCGAGATCAGCGTCTGGTAGGGCAAGCCCTCCGCCAGCGCCCTAGCGCTCGCGCGGAAGACAAGTCCTGCCTTGTCGCCTAGTGACGAGTGATCTGCGCGTTCAGGTTTGGTCGCCAGTGCGGCGTTAGTCAGAATGTAACTTTACCCAGTCCGTCTTCTCTAGTAATTGAAATACGTCATCGGAACCAACCCAATCACTGAACTTAAACGGTCTAACACTCGCTTCGTTCGGCCACATGTCACCGTCTTGTTCCGGCGGCAGTAGCCGCTCGAACACTCCCCGGTCAGTGGCTACGAGTTGGCTCCTCCACCAAGCCTTGTCGTCTGCTTCAAGGGTTCCAGGGTCGCGCATCTCCAGGATGCGATACGGACCTGTTATAAGCCGTTCGGTCTCGCTTCCACCTTCCTCAAACACCGTACTCACTGGGATCGCTTCCAGAGTAACAATCCGTATCCGTTTGCCGTCGATTTCTGCCATAGGCCATGATCCCAAAAGAGAGCCGCGGATAGTCATTCAAGACGATAGTCGGTATTGAGGGCCACTCGCCAGTCAACAGAACGTCCGTTCTCGGTCACTCCGCTGAACGGGCGCCTCGGCGCCCGTTCGGCCCACGCTTCGACCGTTCGTCTGAAATCTCGACCGTGAAGGATACGTCAATCCCGGCAGACCGACCGCTGCGGGCTCCAGCGCAGTTACGCATCTGGCGGGAGCTGCCGTTCAGTGTGTGCGTCACACGAATCGGCGCGGTGGTCCGTTGCGAATCCTAGAAATCTTCACACTGCGGCGTCTATCGCGGGTAAACGACATGGCTTCAGCTGCGGCGCTCACGATCTCGATGCGCCGCCGGCTCACTCGCGAGTTAGGGTGCGCGGTCAGGGTCGCAACTCGCTAGCAGCTCGATCAGTTCGTCGAGAGTTGCGTTGCCTGCAAGCACAGCCTCCCGCGGTAGTCGCCCCGTTGCTTCCACCGCCTCGATTGCCTCCATGGAAGACAAACTTCGTGCAGCAACGAGCCAGGCCGCGAGCACGTGACCAGTTCGGCCATTGCCGCCCCAGCAATGGATCACCGCCCGTTCGCCGCCGGTGTCGGCGGTTCTCAGGAACGGCAAGATATTTCCTCTGAGCGTTTGCGGTGAGCTGAGATGGTGGTCAGCGATGGGCTCCATCAGAACGCAGTTTGCGCCGAACCGCCTCTTATACTCAGCCTCTAGATTCACCGGAAAGCCGGCCAACTGCCCGGCGTCGAGGAGACAACACACTCGGGTGATACCTTGAGCGCGCATGAAGTCCACCCATTCAAAGATACTGGTCAGCGACGCGTCAGGCGCCCGCGCGCCGTACGCTGTCACTTCGCCGCTCCGAGCCGGCCCGAAGTGGAAGTTCGAGTCCATTACCCTCTCGCGAGGTTGGCCGTCAGCCTACGCGACGCGAGACACAACAGGTATTCACTATGGCATCTCGACCCTACCGCGGAGGCCACCTCCATCAGCAATGACGAGCCGCGGCGAAGCAATATCACCGCTCACGGAGCCCGTGGCCTGAATCTCGACCTTCTCCCGAGCCGTCACTTTGCCGATCACGCTCCCGCTGATCACCACAGCCTTTGCGGAGATGTCCGCCTTGATGTCGGCCTGGGGGCCGATAGTGAGCGTATGATCGGGCAGCCTGATGCTGCCTTCCATGTGACCATAGAGGGTCAGGTCCTCGGATCCACTCAGCTCGCCCTTGATGACCACCGACTTGCCGAGATCCATGACGAGCTTCTCCGTAGACGGGCTATCCGCGGGCGCACCCTCAGCGGACTGGTCCCGACCCGCAGGGGGCGGCGTAACCGACTGATCTCGCTTCCACATGTGAACGCCTCCTTCCTGGCGTGAGCGATGAGCATGCTGGGTAGGCAGTAGTCACCACAAAATCGAGTCGGACTACCATCCACTCCACTAGTCGAGCTCATGATGCACCAGGACCTACTGGAACTCGCGCCCGCAGCCGACGCACGCGGTTGGTGCATCGCTCGGAACCTCGCCGAAAAACACCAATATGTCTTAGCGGTGACAGATCGCGCAGCCGCTTTGGCGGACCGTTAGGGGAATCCTACCTGGCGCTCGCGAAGAGAGGTGCCGACAAGGTGCTGTGAAAGGCACGACCGGGTTGAAAGAAAACCCAGTCTTAGCCTCGAGCGAACACTTCAGACTAGCGGTTGGACAACCAGTCTTCAACAAGGAAAACTGTGGGGAAACCAGGAATCGCGAAACGTTAGGAAGCTCCGTAAAGAAAAGGGTCCGCGCGCTCGATGCCGCTAGCTTCCAGCCTAAATGCTGTCCCGAAATCAAGTGTTTTCGGGACGGCGCATTAGATCCGTTGCGGGATCTTGTCGAATCGTTCTTGCCGATTCCTCCACGACGGCTTACTCGGGGCTTCTGGAGCGTCTGGAACCCGGATTGCTAAACCCTACGGCGTTAGTCAGGACCAATTTGGTGGACCAGAACAGTGCCAGTTGGAACCCAGTCACGGGATGGTTGCAGCGTTGGACCTGCTCCAGCGCGCTTCCTGACCGCGCTCAGCATCCGCCGCAGTTCACCTCGATCGGGTAGCGTCGGAATTCGTGAAGAAGAGAATTGCTCACGGCCAGATCAGCGCAGTGCGGCGAACACGCTCCCGACTCGTGATGACCCTGCCCCATTCGGATGCACGTGATCGCCGCTGTCGTAAGCCAGGCGCTCGCGAGGGTCATTTCTTCACCGGAAAGTAGTCTAGTGTTGCTCCTGGTCGTCTCTAAACAGCTTCAAGTCGATGGCATTCGCCAGTGCGTTGTAACCCAGGTCGTTTGGGTGCCCGTGGTCTCCGCTGTCGTAGAAAGCACGGATCTTGGTCGGGGAAGTGGGATCACGTAGCACACGATCAAAGTCGATCACACCGTCATATTCTCGGCTTGTGCGGATCCACGCATTGACGGCCTGACGCTTGAGCTCCTTCTCGGGTGTAAAGACCGGGAATGGCGTTCCCGGCTGGAGGAACCCTTCCACGGGGGTCAGAGTGCAGCCGAAGATTCTCAGTCCCTTCGAATGGGCACGCTCGATGAGTTGCCTGTGGCCCTGGATGACCTGCTCAACCGTCACCTCCTCAACGGGATTCAGGGTGAAGATGTCGTTCCCCCCAGCTTGAACAATGACGTGGGTCACCCCGGTCTGGGCCAGCACGTCGCGGTCAAATCGGGCTAACGCGTTGGGACCGAGGGAATCGTGAAGGAGCCTGTTGCCGGCCAATCCTTCGTTCAGCACGCCCATGGCCCGATGACCGGGTTGCGCCAGCAGCCGCCGGGCGAGTTGGTCGGTCCATCGGGCGTTGGCGTCCACGGTTGACTGCGTACCATCAGTGATCGACTCGCCAATGGCGACGATCACCCCGGTGTGCTCGGACGCCGTTACGTCCACTCCCGCCAGCCAGAACCGTGCCTGTGTCGTCGAGCTGACCGGCATCACGACGCTCGCTGTGAAATCTCCGGGCGGAGAGATGAAGGAGGTCTGCCGCCCCTGGAAATGCCACGTCGCCGGTCCTGTATTTTCGGGCACGAAAATGCTGACGGCTAAGTCGCCTCGGTCCGGCACCTCGAGCTCCACGGGGTCGCTCACTACGAGCGCGCCAGGTGGGATGGTGATGGATGGATCACCGCCGAAGGTCAACGTCCTGTCAGACCCTGGTACTGTCGATGCTCCCGTAGCGCTCAGCGCGATATTCGCCGCTCCAATCACCAAGCCACTCGCTCCAAAAGTCGATAGCCGCACGCGCACTCGAGCGCCTCCGCCGCTGACGTGCACGATTTGGCGGAGAGTTTGATCGTTGAAGCCAGAGTTGTTCAATCCGGGGACGCCGAGGTTCGGCTGGTGCAATGCGTTGCCCCAGGTCCCGACCCAGTGTTCCCGGTGGCCCCGGTGGCCATCGTCATGCCGATCACTCGCGATGGCCCTTTGGACAGGCGACGCAACGGCCTGAGGGCTTGCACTCCACGTTCCCACCCAGCGCCCATTCTCACGATGCTCCGCCGTGACTATCGTCGCTAGGGCCAGACTGGCGACGGCCAGTGTGGCTGCCATTCCCGTCGCAAGCCGAAGTGTCGATCGTGTTCCCGTATCGTGTTTCTGCATGGTGAATCCTCGGGGGCGACAGGCGCCTACCGCGCAATGCTTGCCAGTACATCGGACAGTGTCTGTTCAATATTGGTCACCTCAACGCTGCTTGAGCGCTGGTTGCCGGAAAGTGCGACCGCGCGATCGCGCGGCGTTTGAGCGCGAATTGAGAGTCGAACTACATTTGATCGAGGCTGTTGACATCGAAACCGCCTCGCATCCCCAACCAGGCGATCGGCCTACCTTGTGCCGGGCGCGGCTCCCGTCGGTGCCGAGTACGAAAGCACAGTGCACGCGTTGTTGACACCATTTGCTTCGCTTGTGTCGGTCAGAACAAGGTAGCCGACGTGCTGTTGGCGGACGACCAAACAGTCGCGGCTCAGGCGCTGTACGAGCAGGCACTGGCGACGAGTGAACACATCGCCCGCGACTTCGGACCGACGGCGCGGCGACTGCGGGACGTCGCCGTCGCGCAGTTCGGACTTGCCAGATGTACGGGCATGCAGAAGAAGGTGGCTTTGGCTCGCCAGTGGGCCACACTGGATGAGCGATCCTCCGAGAACCTGTTAGCAATCACTCAAACACGAACGGCCGAAGCCGATCCTGCGGTCATCCGTCGATGGCTAGCTGACCTGTGAGCAGATTGCTCTGATCTTCGTCCATTTCTGGCCGTGGCGACAGCTCCTCGCTGCCCTTGTGGCTGCGGTTCAGCAGACCGCCGCACAACGGACGCGCCCATGCAGCCTCACTCAAAATCACGGCGGTTCGATCTACAGAGTGGGTAGGCGTTTTCAGTCGTTTAGAATCAGCAACTTGGAGATGGTGGACCAGAACAGCGTTAGTTGGAACCCATTGACGAGCTGGTTGTATCAAGTTAAGGATGTCAGGTCGGGTGCGTCGGCCGACCCGTCGTTCGTGCGCGCCTCGCTCAAGGGTCGTTGGACAGCGTAGCCTTGAGCCACGATCTAGTCGCGACCTGCTGGAAATCATCTGAGGCTGAACGCGATCACAGAGTCGCCCGTCGGAGTTCCCAGCCCCGGATGGCCACCCGCCGAAATGACCACGTATTGCCGTCCGTCCGCGGACTGGTACGTCATCGGCGTTGCAAGCGCCGGCACCGGCAACGCGCGTTCCCATAATTGCTTACCGGTCGACACATCGAATGCTCGGAGGTGACCATCGAGCGTGTTCGCGATAAACGCGAGTCCGCTGGCAGTGATGATGGCGCCGCCAAGGCCAAACGATCCCCACTGCCGCGCTTCCGGCCGGTCTCGCAGCCATGGTAAAAATCCAAGCGGCGTTTCCCACTTGATGGTGCCCGTCGACAACTCCACACCGGTCAGCATGCCCCATGGTGGCGGGTTGCACGGCGTGCCGCTCGGCGCGACTAATCGTTCCTTCCTGAGACCATAAGGTGTCCCAGCCTGAGCGCCCAGCATGACCCCGGGCGGTGGAGGGGAGACCGGCTTGTACGACTCCCGCGGGATCAAGGTGATCACATTGGCGAGTCGATTCGTTGGAATGATGGCGATTCCGCGTTGCCCGTCGACCGCTGCTCCGCCCCAATGCGCGCCCCCGAGGTTTCCCGGAAAAATAATCGAGCCTTCAAGCGAAGGAGGCGTGAAGATGCCATCGGACCGCAGTCGGCTCATACGGTCCCGACACCATTCGCGCTCAGCTCCGGTGGCGCCCCACGCGTCAGACGCGCTAAGCCGCTGCGGGACAATCGGTGGCGGTCTCAATGGGAATGGCTGCCTCGGCCACGCCTTTTCCGATGAAATCGAGCTTGCTGGAACTGGGCGTTCTTCCACTGGTAGCAAGGGCTCACCAGTCAATCGATTCAGAACAAAGACGTGCCCCATCTTGGTAACCTGCAGCACCGCAGGAACTACATCGGCGCCCGTGCCGAACGAGAACAGCACAGGCTGTGCAGGAACGTCGTAGTCGAAGATGTCGTGGTGGACGGTTTGGAAGTGCCACACCAGCGCACCAGTCGAGCCGCGCAATGCCACAACCGAGGTCGAGTACAAATTTGTGCCGATGCGCGTGCCACCATAAAAGTCAGGACTCGCGCTGCTCGTGGGTAAAAACAGCAAATCACGTTCTTCATCGGCTGAGCCGATGGACCAAACGTTTGCCGCGCCGCTGGCGTGCGCGTCGGGACCCGACCACGTGTCGTATCCACTCTTCTCCGAGGTGCGCGGCACCGGATCCCAGCTCCATCGCAGCTGCCCAGTGCGCGCGTCAAACGCACGAACAACACCACTCGGCGCATTTGCGCGTTGGTTGTCGGCGACGCCTGATCCGACGACCACGAGGTCTCGAATAAGAGTCGGGGGAGACGTCGTCGCGTATTCACCGGTGTACTCGGGGCCATTGAGAACGTCACGCGACAAGTCGATCTCGCCGTTGGCCCCAAAGTCCGCGCACCGATGTCCGGTGCGGGAATCAAGCGCGATCAAGCGGCCGTCGACCGGAGTGTAGAACACCCGGCGCGCACACGGCTCACTCGTTGATTGGGACTGGTCCCGCCACACAGCGACTCCGCGATTCGTTCGATCAGGATAGTTCGGCTTCGGGTCAACCCTCGGGTCGAACGTCCAAATCGCCGTGCCATTGTCCGGATCCAGAGCTGCGACCCTTCCGAGAGGGCTCGTGACGTAGAGCATGCCGTCGACGAATACGGGCGTTGATTGGGATCGACCGGGCGGTCCATCACTAATGCCGGTGCGATAGGTCCATGCAACGTCTACGCGATCGAGTGACGCGGACGTGATCTGCCGGGCAGTGGAGTAGCGCTGGCCACCTTTGTCGTTGCCATATGACGGCCACTCGATCTCAGCACCCGGCGTTTGAGCGGGACCCACTGCGCCAGCCACGAACATTGCCGCGAGTGCTGGAAATACCCACACGGTGTTGATCGATCGTCCGAGACCATACATGGTGGCTCTTTTCGCACGGTCAGATGATGCGATTCCCTGTCGGTTGAACGGCGGCGCCCTTCTTATACGGTTCTGAACACGATTTGGCAACCGCGAGTTGTCGAACCAGGGTGATCGGACGGCTGGAAATCACGTGCCGGTCCAGAACGAATCCCTCAGTCCAAGGGCCGTCTATGGGTTCCGGATGGACTTCTACGATTGCCACGTCCATGGGATCCACAGCTTCAACACAGCCGGCTGACTGGCAGAGAAAACCGGCTGTCAGCACTCGACCATAGTAGCGGTGCCGCCGCCCACCCGTATACTCCATAGGCGTTTTGGCCCGCTGGAAGTTTTCGTAGCTAGGCCATGCCGGTCGCGGCCGCCACAATAGACACCGTCCACGACGTCGTCGCGTTGCGGACAACTCATAAAGATTGGAGATCGTTATGTCTACGGGCACGCCCGAGCAGGTGCTCAAGTCGATCGTTGACGGCATCAATACGGGCAATCTCGATGCGCTGATGACCTTGTACGAGCCTGACGCCGGTTTTGCGGGTCAGCCTGGCAGCCTCGCGCACGGATTAGCGGGTGTTCGCCAAGGGCTGGCTGGGTTCATTGCGATGAAGGGCACGCTCGATCTCAAAGTGACGAGGGTCCTTCAGGCAAGTGATCTGGCCCTCGTTGTTGGGATGTGGTCATTCACGGGAAGCGGGCCAGACGGTGGAGCGGTGAAGCTGACGGGACACAACGCGGATGTTCTGCGTCGTCAGGCAGACGGCTCCTGGCGCTTTGTCATCGACAACCCCTGGGGAACGGACTGAATGTTAATGGTCTGGCCCCGCGGCCAACCGCGAGGCGTCGTATGCCCGGCTGCGAAAGTCCCTTTGCGGACCAGTAACGAGTAGTCGCCCAGTGGCGAGTGATCTGCGCGTTCAAGATTGGTCGTCAGTGCGGCGTTACTCGTGACGTACCTGCTTTCGCAGCGGGCATTCCCTATAATTGCAGCGGTTTACCGTGGCCTTGATGCCTGGCACTCAGCTCGGCCCGTACGAGGTTGCGGCCCTGATCGGCAGGGGCGGCATGGGCGAGGTGTATCGCGCGCGCGACACGAAACTCGATCGCGCCGTTGCGATCAAGATCCTCCCGGATTCGTTCGCACACGATCCAGATCGCGTTGCGCGGTTTCAGCGGGAAGCCAAGACGCTCGCCGCGCTGAATCACCCGAACATCGGCGGCATCCACGGGCTGGAAGACGCCAACGGCCTGACGGCACTCGTCATGGAGCTGGTCGAGGGCGAGGACCTCGCGCAACGCATCGAGCGCGGCGCCATCCCGCTCGATGAGGCGCTGCCGATTGCGCGACAGATCACCGACGCGCTCGCGGCGGCGCACAACCAAGGGATCATCCATCGCGACCTGAAACCCGCCAATATCAAGGTGCGACCCGACGGCACCGTGAAAGTCCTCGACTTTGGGCTCGCGAAGGCGCTGGAGCCGACCAATACCGTGTCGCAAGATGTTGCGGGGTCGCCGACGATCACGGCCGCGATGACCGAGCCCGGGATCATTCTCGGCACCGCCGCTTACATGAGCCCTGAACAGGCGCGTGGAAAGGCCGTGGACAAGCGCGCCGACCTGTGGGCGTTTGGGTGCGTGCTTTACGAGATGCTCACCGGCGCTCGAGCGTTCCAAGCCGACGAGGTCTCAGACACGTTAGCCATGGTGTTGACCAGGGAACCCAACTGGTCGCGCATGCCAGCCGCCACGCCGTTGGCTGTCGGGACCTTGTTGCGTCGGTGCCTGACGAAGGATCGCCAACGACGGCTTGATTCGGCGATCGTCGCCCGTTTGGAGATTGACGACGCCCTGACGCGTCCTTCTCACGAGACGGACAACACGCCCCAACTTGTCGCCGGCGCACGGCAACGCATCGCGAGCTACGTGGGAATCGCCCTACTGGCGGCACTTGCCGGCGGTTTCGCCACGTGGTCCTTCATAGTGCCGCCTCGAACCGCAAAGCCTGTGGCCCGCTTCACGATCGACCTGGCGGCGGCTGGAGGACTCGCGGTTCCATTCAACAACGCTCCCGACGTTTCGCTGTCCCGCGACGGCATGTTTGTCGTGTACAGCGTGGGCCCGCAGGCGCAGCTGATGGTGCGAGCGCTCGATACGGTCAACGCCGTTCCGGTTGTCGGCGCGCTCAACGCGCGATCCCCATTCTTCTCGCCAGATGGTCGATGGATCGGCTTTTTCGATCAGCGCGGCCAGCTAAAAAGAGTCTCGACAGCCGGCGGTCCCCCACTCGTGCTCTGCGACTTCAGCGGAACAAGCCGGGGAGCGACCTGGAGCCTGGACAACACCATCGTGTTTGCGACGAGTGACACCTCGACCGGACTGGTGAGAGTGCCGGCCGAGGGCGGCGAGCCGACCGTGTTGACGACGCTCGTCCGCGACAAAGGCGATGAGGATCATCTGTATCCATCAGTCCTGCCCGAGGACCGAGGAATCCTGTACACCGTCGTCAGTAGCCGCGGTCGCGAATCGCAGGTCGCGGTGCTTGATAACAAAACGGGCCAGAGCAGGATAGTGTTTCGAGGAAGTCATGCGCGTTATGTCGAGACGGGCCACGTCCTTTATGTGGTTGCCAATACGCTATGGGCGGTTGGGTTCGATCTCAAAACACTCGGGATTCTTGGTGACGCGACGCCAGTCTTGCAACTGCATCCCCCACCAAACTTCAGCACGTCACCCTCCGGCACTCTCGTTTACGTGCCGGCGCGCGGCGTTGGGCTTCGGACGCTCGTGTGGATGAACCGTCACGGCCAAGCGGAACCGCTTGCGATACCTCCCGCGGTGTATGAGGGACCCCGTGTGTCTCCTGATGGCACCCGAGTGATGGCAACGATCAGAGGGCGCGACAGCTCTGATGTGTGGGCGTGGGATGCGTCAGGCCAGACGCCGACGCGACTGACGTTCGATGGAGGCACATATCCCGTCTGGACACCTGATGGAAAGCGAATCGTCTTTAAGGTTGTTGGAACAAACTACTGTGTACCGCCGGGCAGCGGACGGCACCGGAGGCAACGAGCTGTTAGTTGATAACCGCGGTGACCAGCGGCCAACGACGATCTCCCCTGAGGGTACGCGTCTCGTGCTTGATGAGCACACACCCAAAACCGCGTGGGACCTCATGCTGCTATCGTTGGACGGCACGCCTCGCACCGAGCCGCTCTTGTCGAGACCGTTCGACGAGAGAAACGGGGTGATTTCTCCCGATGGCCGGTGGCTGGCCTACGACTCGAACGAGTCCGGTCAAGAAGACGTCTTCGTGCGGCCGTTCCCCAACGTGAACGACGCGTACTATCAGATTTCGACAGGCGGCGGCCGCACACCGTTGTGGGCTCCAAATGAGCGTGAACTCTTTTTTGTGAAGGGCACGAGCCTGTTCTCTGTGTCCGTGCAGCTGGCGCCGACCTTCCGTCACGGGACCGCGACTCGACTGTTCGACACGGATTCGATCGCTTTCGACGCGAGGCCCCAATTTCAAGGCAGCGCCATTCGCATGTACGACGTATCCCGTGACGGTCAGAGATTTCTCATGCTCAAGAAGAGCGATACGCCACCTGACGAGAGCGCACCGGCCGGCATCATCCTCGTGCAAAACTGGTTCGAGGACCTGAAGCGCCTCGCACCGCCGAAGTGACAGCGGCGTACGTCACGCACTCACGACCCCAGCCGAGATTAGTAACGATCAGTCGCCAAGTGCCGAGATACCTTGAAGTTGCCGTTTGAACATCCGGAGGTCCCTCGTGGCATGCCAGACCCCGCTCGCGTCACGGGCGGCGGGTCGTATTGCTACGACGTCGGACGAGGCTTTGAAGTAGGGCGAGTTCCGAATCCGGGGGGGAATCTCTGGCTCTCCCGCGGCACGTCGCGCCACGAGAATTGGGTCATCCTCAAACCACAGGTCAAGCAGGCGGGCCTTGTACCCAGCCGCCTTCACTACGTAGTGAACGTGTGCCGCGTTGCCGTCGTAGCTGCCGGGCCGGATCGTCTCGTACCGATACCGTCCTTGCCGGTCCGTTCGCAGCAATCCTCGCAGCCGCGGATCGAGTTCGGCGTCGTTGCCGCTCTTGTCCGGCGCGTATCGACCTGCAGCGTCCGTCTGGAAGACAAAGATGGAAGCGCCAGCGATCGGTTCCGCCCCGTCTAGAACTCGGCCTGTCACGATCAGTCGTTCTCCGGGTTCGCTCGATCCTGCGACGACGACGCTGGCCGGAGCATCGTTCGCAGCCGTGTACTGGGGTGCCAGGTAAGCAGCTGGGACTAGTTCGTCCTCTTGGGAGGAAACGAGGACGGCCCCTAGCCCGACTAGAAGGAGCGATAGTGCGATGCGCATATGACGTCCTCTGCGGCTGAGAGATTGGTGTCCGCAGCCTGAGGCCAGCGTTGCCAACGCATTTTGCTTTGTCATCCGAATCTGTCGAACGAGCGACCGACAACCTCTGAACCGACGCACTATCGCGTGGCCCCATAGCAAACGCCATCGCTCTGATCGGGATTTCCCTCGGGTAGTCGTCAAGGGACGACCGACTCTCTTGCCCTGGTATCCGTCGCCAGTACGGCGTTACTCAATACCTATCGTCGTTCGGCTGGGTGTTATGGACGGAATTCGCAACTACCTGCTCACAGCGGCCTGGAGACCCGACCCCGCAACGCGTTTACAATCAGCCCTCCGAGCGCGCGGCTCGACGCTTCGTCGAAGGCTGTCCGCAAAAATGCATCCAATTTTCGGGACAGCCTTCAGCGGTAGAAGAAGAGCGCAGCAGGACACATCACCGTCGATCCCAGCAGCGCGAGTCCTACTCGCGGGCCGCGTGAGCATCGTCGAACAGGCGCGCGGGACGGCTGGCGGCCTCGACTTTGCCATCACCGACCTGATCGACTCCGGCCGCGTTGTGATCTTTGAGCGCTGGGAGTCGCAAGCGGCCGACGAAACCTTCGCAGTAGCGACCCCAGCAACGAGCAAGGCGCGGCAATGCTCACGACCAAACCAACGAGAAGGGAATTGCGACCATGAAGCTGACGACCACCACGTTCGTCTCCGTCGACGGAGTGATGCAGGGGATTCGGCAGTCCGGACGAGGACCGCAGCGGCGGATTCGTGCGCGGCGGATGGACCACGCCGCTCTGGGACAGCGAGGCCGGGACCTTTCTCAACGAAGTCTACGGGCGCGCCGATGCGTTCCTCTTCGGCCGGCGGACCTACGAGATCTTTGCCGGCTCCTGGGGAACAGTGGCAGATCCGGGCATCAATCCCATCGCAGCGGCGTTGAACTCGCGGCCCAAGTACGTGGCGTCGACGACACTCACCGACCCGCGGTGGGCGAACACGATTGTCCTCTCCACTGAGGTCGCGGCGGCCGTCGGCGAGCTCAGAGCCAAGTCCGGCGGTGAGCTGCAGGTGCACGGCAGCGGCGCCCTGATTCGGTGGCTGCTCGACAACGCCTCGTTGACGAGCTCAACCTCCTCATCTTTCCCGTGATCGTCGGCCAAGGGACGCGGCTGTTCCGCGACAACGGCCAGGACCGAGCGCTCGAGTTGCTGGAATCGCGGGCCACTCCTCGCGGTGTGACGATCCAGGCCTACCGGCCCACCGGGCGTCTGCAGGTCGGAACGTCCACGGCCGACCTGAAGCACGTGAGATAGATACGCCATCGAGGGGGCGTCGACAATCCGGCGCCAGAGTTGCGGCTCCGCTAACGGACTCCCGGAGTGCTGCCAGGGGCGCTGCTGCTGATCGCGGGGACGTATCAGCTGACACCGATCAGGCTGACGACGTATTTTTGCATTCGAGGGTACTCAGACAAATGGTTCCCTTCGCCATAGTGTGTGTGGCTCAGTCGGACGTGCCTGAGTCGTCACACGGATGTTTTTAGTGCGCGCTTGAGCTGCCGAACCAGGTTGATCGTAATCGCCCGAACCTGACCTATCTATGTCGTCAACTTGATTCATTCCAGGGACCGAAAGGAGGTCCTGTGATGACGGATATTCCAAATTGGTGGATGAAGGGTGATTGGTTCGACGTTTGTAGCTGCAATATTGCCTGTCCTTGCGGATTCGCTCAGGCACCTACCAACAACCACTGCGAAGGCGTGATGGCCTACCACATTCGCGAGGGGGTTTACGGAGACGTCAAGGTTGACGGCCTCAATGTGATCGCCCTCGTAGTGTTCGACGGAAATGTTTGGGCGAAAGAGAGCAAGGTCTCGCTCGGCATTTTCATGGATGAGCGCTCCAACGACGCGCAGCGGGATGCGCTGCAAAGCGTTTTTTCGGGTCAGGCAGGCGGTTGGATGGGCATTTTTGCGGAGCTCGTCGGCGAAGTTCGGGGCCTTGAGTTTGTACCTATCCAGTTCGAGGTCGCCAAGGACCTCGCTCATTGGCGAGCTGAGGTGCCCGGGAAGTTGAAGGCGTTCGCCGAGGCGCTTTCCGGACCCACCACTCCGGCCGGGGCGCGCGTGCAGCTTCACAACGCCCCTGGGTCCGAAGTAGGACCCGGTCAAATTATGACGTGGGGCAAAGCGGTGGACAACGAGGTCGACGGGTTCGGCCTCAAGTGGAGCTGGGCAGGCAGGTCAAGCAAACATATCCCCTTCGACTGGACCGGACCGAAATTCGGGTAGCGATGGAGACTCGGTCGATTTGCTGAACGCCCAGCAATCTGTACTGTCGCCACCCGTCATGTGGCGGGCGCTCACGCGTGCGAAGCCGGAGCGCACCGAATCACCAGAGGGGTTCATTCGATGCCCGCCTGGATCACCGGGCACCCGTGTGTGACCTCGGACGTGAATGCGCAGCCTTGTAGGCGTGGAACCGCCGCGATGCAAGACGGTCGGTTCAGCACATTGCATCACTCCTCATAAGTCGCCTAGTGTTTAGTAATCCGCACGAAGCCGCCCCCCGCCGGTGCCGATTGGTGGTTTTGGTGCAAGCTCTAATGTACATAGCTCCCCACAGCATCCAAGCGCAGACCGTGAATCAAAGCACGGCATTACAATCCCCTAGTCATCTCCCCGGGAGGATATGTGGCGAGACAGGTTAGCGGATTGAGTGTCGAACGCTTGCGCGAACTGGCTCGAACGGGTGCCGAAGTTCTGTTGAAACAACTTCGCGCCGAAATCATTGCCATCGAACGGACGTTCCCGGAATTGGCGCTGCGATCAAAGCGCCGTGCCGTTCGTCGAACGATCAAAACAGCACGGCGGAGCGGACGGCGGATGTCAGCGGCGGCGCGCCAGGCGGTATCCGTACGGATGAAAAAGTACTGGGCGGAACGGAAGAAGGCGCAGGCGAAAGTGAAAGTGAAGTAGTCAAACCCAGGTACCGTCAGTCACTCATCACGCTTCGGGTGAGAAAGACACCCCCGCATGACTACCAAGAAAAATA
This sequence comes from uncultured Acidobacteriota bacterium, assembly GCA_963802675.1. GTDB lineage: Bacteria > Acidobacteriota > Vicinamibacteria > Vicinamibacterales > UBA2999 > JACCSI01. The sequence continues at coordinate 41,372 of CAWDJL010000005.1, read as the reverse complement.
CACCGCGCGTGACGTTCTTGGATCCAGCCGGCGCGCTGCGAGCTTTGATCGACGCGATCGAAAACGGCCGCCAGTGAACTCCACCGCGCCCGGGACCTCGCCGGACCCTTGCCGCGCGAGGGTGAGGTGGTCGCCGAAATCGATCGCGTACTTCTGCAACTGACCGGCATGATGCGCGTCGTCAAGGGCGAGGAGTACCGGCGTCGGCACCCCGAGAGCACGGCGGCGCGTGATGAGTACACAATGCCCCGCGCGATGATTACTCACGTCGACATCTACCGCGACGACGAGGGCGAATGGTGCTACGCCGCCTTTGTGGGCGGCGAGTTTGACGTGTCCGATACGCTTGGCTGCGAGAACGACGCATCGGAAGCTGACGCGCGCCGTGGGGCTGAGGCGCAATTCCCGGGCGCGACAATTACGCGCGTGGCCGATGCTTCCTCTTTGACAGAGAGTTGACACCCTTTCTGACACCCTAGCCGATGGACGCGGGCGAAAGTGGCGGACGGCGACGGACGGATTTGCTCAGTAAATCGTCCGCTCGCGTCCGCCTGAGTCCACAGACTTTCGCTTGCCGATAATTCGTAATCAGCAGGTCGTCCGTTCAACCCGGATCGCCGGCTCCAAATCACTCGATAAAACGGGATCTTCGGATCGCGTGCCATCAGGATCTGGTCGTGTGGCGCAGCCTGCACGCGGCGGCGAAGGCGATGACACCATCCAACCGTGGCGTGAGCGACCTCGTCTGTGGCCGCGGCGTCAGGCAGCGAAGTTCGGCTGCTGACGAACCACGCGTGCCTGCCAGACGTGACGGCGCTCGTGGGCCAGCATCATCTGGAACAGCGAGCCGAGGCTCCATTTCAGCGGCCAGGGGAACGGGTGCTTTGCGCGTCGCAGGTCGCAGCCATCCGCCTCGCGAAGACACCTCCCCAGCTCGTCCTGCCAGTGAAGGAAGTCGGCGCGAACCTCATCGAGCGCGAGGCTCGGCCCAGGCTGCGTGGTCTTCGACGCCTTGAACCGCATCTTCGGCGGCGCGTCGTTATTGCGGATGAACCATCGCTCCCAGGCCGAGTACGCAAACGGTCCGTCGCTCCGAAGCGCCTTGGCGCGCGCCGTCGCGATGGCCGCGTCGATGGCCGGGATGAACAAACGGGCGGCGGACTTGTTGAGGTGGTCGAAACACCCGGCCATGGACCATCGCCCCGGTGCGGGCTGCCAGTTGAACTGCGCATCCGACAGGCCGGACATCAGGCCAATCGCGTGAGAGAAAGTTGATCGCCGTAACCTTCGAGTTCTGCGTTCATAAGAAACAATGACCCGCCACCACCCAACAAGGGGCCACCGTATCTAAACGGTAGCGATCGAATTAACGACTTCACGCGCCGGAGCGATCAGTCCGTCAGCCCGGCCTGTTGTTTGACGTACCGGGCAATCTGCTCGCCGGTCGCGAACCAGACACCTGGCTTCCCTTTGATGTACTCGATGAGGCGGTCGAGGTAGATGAAGCGCGACCGCATGCCCACGACATGCGGATGCAGCGTCAGCACGAACAGCGTGCCTTCGCGATACGCGACGTCGAAGTCGTCCTGGAACGTTTCGAAGATCAGCTCCGGCGACGGCAGCAGCCCGGGACCGGTCCGGCCAGAGGTCAGGAAGCGCTGGTCGTTACGATAGACATTGTTCGGCAGCTCCACGAGGCCGCTCGCGTGCCCCTCGAGCAGCACCTCGTACGGGTCATCGCGCGCCTGGAGCGAGCTGTCGTACAGGAGGCCGGCGTTCTTCAGCAGACCGAAGGTGTGCCGGCTCACGGTGCCCGCGGGGCCGCGCGCGCCGAGCGGCCGGCGTCCCGCGGACTTGGTGAGCCGATCGATCGCGCGCGTCAGCAGTCGCGACTCTTCGTCGGCGTTGTCGAGCGACGCAACGTTCTCGTCGCTCCAGCCGAGCAGCCCGATTTCGTGCTGCTTGCGCTTGGCGATCTCCGGCACCATCTGCGGATCGACGAGATCGGCCACGCCGGACACATAAAACGTCGCGGGCACGCTGTGGCGATCGAGTAGTTCGAGGACGCGGGCGAGGCCCTGTGCGGCACCGAACTCGCCCCCGGTCATGGCCACCACCGCGGTGTCGCCGCGGGCGAGCTGATTCGCGGAGTTGTTCGCATTGAACGTGAGGGCCACCGCGACGCGCGCGCCGTTCGGCCAGCTCTTGGGAGTCAGCGAACGGCCGGCGCGAACGCGGCTCGAGTTCTCGCGCAGCTGCGCCTCAGTCCACTTCCGGCCCGGCTGATTATCGGGCGCCTGCTGCGACGCCGTCATCACACTCCAAGACGGAACGACCACAGCGACCAGGAGGCAAGCACCGGCGACGCCGAGGGCTCGTAGATTCATGACCAGTCTCCTCGTCACTGCCGTGCCGTCGGACTCGACAGCCCGGACTGCTGCTTGATGTATTTCGCGATCTCTTCAGCCGTCGCGAACCACACGCCCGGCTTCGATTTCATATGGAGAATCAGCTCCTCGAGCTGGCCGATCCGCGATCGCTGCCCCGTGATATGCGGGTGCATCGTCAGCATGAAGACCGTCCCTTCCTTGTAGGCGACGTCGAAGTCGTCCTTGAAGGTCTGCATGATCATCCGCGGCGATGGAAAGTCGCCGGCCGCGCCATACATGGGCGAGTCGTCGATGATCCAGTTCACCGGCAGCTCGATGAGTCCGGTCGGCTGACTGTCGAGCAGGATTTCGTGCGGCTCGTCCATCGCCTGAAGGCTGCTGTCGTAGAGGAGCCCCGCCTTCTTCAAGAGACCAATGGTGTGCGTGCTCATCGTCCAGGACGGATTGCGATTGCCGACAGGACGGCGGCCCCACTGCTTTTCCAACAGATCCATGGCCTGCGAAATCAACCGCCATTCCTCGACCGGGTCGTCGAGCGTCATCGGATTCTCGTGAATCCAGCCGTGGATCGCGACCTCGTGATGCTTGCGCTTGTTGATTTCCTGGATCATCTCCGGATGCAGCATCGCTGCGACTGCCGGGATGTAGAAGGAGACCGGGATGTTGTGCTTGTCGAACAGGCGCAGCATCCGTGGCAAGCCATCGAGGGCCCCGTACTCGCCGGCCGAAATTGCGATCGGGTTCGTGTTGCCGGCGTTGAGCGCGATCGAGAAGTTGTCGGGGTCGACCGACAGGCAGACGGCGACGCGCGCGCCGTTCGGCCACGTCTTCGGCGTCAGCTTTCGCCCGGCCCGTACGTGATGTGCCGTTTTCCTGATCTGATCATCGGACCACTTGAGGCCTGGCTGATCCTGCGAGGCGGGCTGTTGTGCGGCGAGTGAACCGGCCGCGATGGCGACGAGCCACACGCCGGCGAAGACTCGAGTGCGCATGGAAGGCTCCTCTTGGCGTGCAGTATAAAACAAGGTTCATTCGGCCATCGACGTGGCTCGGCGTTTCACCGGATCGTTCCGGCAGTGGACCGGGCACTCCCAGTGACTCCTCGCGCCAGAAGGAACCGGATCTGGCCTTCCGGGTTACCGTGCAATCGCGGGGAGCTCGCTACCCTTATCGGTGCCGCCCCTGACCCTGCCGCCGAATTTCGACAGCCTGGCGGGACGTCCCCGGAGCCGTTTTTATGGCAGCGTTCTTCGTCTTGTTCGTGATGATCAACTGGTTGTGCTGGGCAGTTGTCGTCGGCTATTTGGGTAAAGATCGAGAGATCGGAATGGGAACGGCTGTGGCGTGGTCCCTGCTTTTCACCCCATTTATAGGGTTGATCATCGCGCTATCCTCTCCGCGCGCGGACCCGCGCGCGGGTGGCACGCCACAGGAGGCGCGTGAGCTAATTGCCCAGGGTGAAAAGAAGATCAAAAGGCGAGATGCTGGTGAAGACGTTTTCACCACGTTAGGCAGATTAGGAAAGCTCAAAGCGGACGGGCTGATGACAGAAGAAGAATTTGCGGCGCAGAAAAAAAAGATTCTCAGTTCATAAACAGTTGATGCGAGGAGATGGTCCGATGCGAGCGCTGATGATCACCGTGGTCACGTCGATCTTCGCCGCCGGCTTCGTCGCCGGCGGCCTCCTGCAGCCACCGGTCGGAGCGCAGGGATTCACGGTCGTCATGGACTGCGGCGCGGCGTCCGCCACGCAGCTCCGGACGACGCTCTATTTCGGGCTCGCGCGGCCGAAGGGCGCCGTGACCGAGCTCGAGTGGCAGATATTCTTGCGCGACGAAGTGACCAGGCGGTTTCCCGACGGGCTGACCGTGTGGGAGGCGGAGGGCCAGTGGCGGACACCCGCTGGCAGCATCGATCACGAGCAGTCGAAGGTCCTCCTCCTGGTCCATCCCGATACGGCGGCGGCGCGGCAAGCGGTTCAGACCGTTATCGAGGCGTATCGCAAGACGTTCGAGCAGCAATCCGTTTTGTGGGAAAGCACGCGCGTGTGTGTCGCGGCTTAGCACTGGAGGTCTGCCGTTTGGCGACCCGGTGGACGGTGGCCGCTCGCTAGCGGCCCTCTGCACCTGCCTGCAGGTACTCTCCGAAAAACTCGTCGACGGTCACCCGTCGCGTCGTGAGTCCATCGTCGAAGGCCGCCTGACAGAAGGTATCGACCGCGCGGCGGTTCGGCTCGAGGCCGTGCGCGTGATAGGTCGGCCCCATGGCCCGCGCCGTGGCTTCCACCTCCTCGATCAGCCAGGGTGAGTTGTACGGGTACTGGCGTTGGAGCGCTTCGAACACTTTCTCGCTCTCATTGAACGCATCCACAAGGCGACGGCCGATCGAACGATCGCGCGCCCACGACGTCTGGCGCACGACGATCACGTGCTGCGGCGGATAGCACCCGGTGTCGGTGAAGTACTTCTGCTCCATCGCCTGGAAGCCTGGAAACGCGCGCACGATCGGGCCATCGACGGGGTGCAGCGCTCGCGGCGGGAGCGGCGCAAACAGGGCGTCGATCTCCTTGGCCAGCAGCAGCGCGCTCAGTGAGCTTCCGGCCGGCGCGGTCCGGACATTCGCCAGAGGCGGCTCGGGTAAGCGGACGGCTGCTGGCCCATCGACGCCGCCGACGACCCACTCGATCTTCTTCGTATCGTTGCCCAGATAGCGCAACAGGTGGCGGTACCACACCGCACCGCTCGCGGCCCAGTTGTAGATGCCGAGGCGACGGCCGCCGAGGGCGTGTGCGGCAATCGAGGCGCCTCGCACGCGTGTAGAGATCGCGCGCCGTGAAATTCCGCAGGGGGAAGATCGGAATCGCCACGAGCGATCGGTCACCGCGATCGAGACGCTGGATGTGCTGCGCCATCGACGCTTCCCCGCCATCGACGCCCGGATCGTCGGTCGCGCGGCGGAGCATCTCGTTGCGATCGCCACGCACCCAGGTCAACGCCAGATCTGCGGGGCGCACATCGCCGGCCGCAATCGGCAGGAAGCGGACGTAGTTGGCGCAGGCGAGGGTCAGGGCGGGCGCGCGGGACGCACGCGCGACCGTAGGCGAGGCGAGGGCACCGGCCGCGGCGCCGGTGGTCGTCAGGAATGCACGCCGGGAGACTCCAATCATACGAGCGCCTCCATCCAGGATCGCCTTGGGGATGCGACAAAGCGATCCGGTTCCGCGGTATTAGACAGCAGTTCGCCTGCGTTGGGCGAGTCACCTGAGCCCTTTCCAAGGGGCGGCGCTCGGCGAATCGAAGACCCGAGTCTGCCGTAGGGTCTTCATCGGATCGCCATCGAGCACGCGTCGCGGCGCTTCAGCCATTTGACGCGGCAGTGACCGGCCGGCCTCTCCCCAACCGTGAGGCCGCCATACGCAAACGGTCGAAGGTTCCGGTCGATTCGGCCGTGTACCAGTCCGAGCTGCGCGAGGATCGATGATTTACTTCGCCTTACACCTGGCCTGCGCCGAAGAGCACGGCTTTCAGGAGCTCTACACCAACGACAGCCACATGCTGAAGGCGGCACGGCATTTCCACCTGACTGGCGTCAACGTCCTCGGCGAAAGCCGTTGAGTCGCACGTATCAGCGTTGCTCGAGCGCGGGGGCGCTATCGCAGCGGCGGGACGACGACCGGATCGCCGAGCGCCCGACCACTGGCGTCGAACGCCTGTTGCCAGACAGCCCCACCTTTCGACTCGATGAGTGCGCGAAGATGTGCCGCGAGGAACGACTCGAAGGGGCCCGCGACGTGATGGCCGGCGGCATCGAAGATTTCGAAGCGCTCGTTGAGGGTGGTGCGAATCAGGAGGTCGGCGGGCTGGGGACCGGTCAGCATCGAAGGAGCTTACCTCAACGGTAAAGTCTATCCCTCTGACAGCACGCCTGCCGGAGCGGCCGATGCCGCCCGGAACACAGGGATGAACGCCGCGAGGATTCCGACAGCCGTCAGGAGGACCGTTGTCACGACGAGCGTCAGCGGATCGCGGGGACCGAGGCCGTACAGCAGGCTTTCCGCGTAGCGTGCGAGGAGGAGGGCGGCAGCGGCCCCGATTGCGACGTCCGCTGCCAGCAACATGATGGCTGTTCGCAGGACCATTCGTACCAGCGAACCGCGTGTGGCGCCGAGCGCGGCACGCACGGCGATCTCGCTTCGCCGGCGTGACACCGAGTACCGGCATCACGCCGTACAGCCCGACCGCCGCCAGCGCCACGGCGCCAAACGCCGTGGCTCAGGCAAGTCAAGCTGCTCGCATCGTACCGACTGCCCTACAGCCTACAGGTGAGTGCGACGTTCCAGAGCGTTCCGGTGGCAGGTGCCAGCTGATACGGTATCGCCGCTCGGATCTTCCGGCTAAAGCCGGAAGCCACGAGTGCCGAACGAGATTCGTTCGGCTATGGCGTTTGCGAAATCAGCGGCGGTCTGCCCTTCTTATGCCTTCGTCGCATTGCGACGCTGTCGAAGCACTTCATAGACCGCAATTGCGACGCTGGTCGACAGGTTGAGTGAACGCACCAGCGGCGACGCGATCGGCATGCCGACGAACCGATCGGCATAGCGCTCGTGAAGATCCGCTGGTAAGCCGCCCGTCTCTCGTCCGAAGATCAAGACGATATCGTCCGGCACACCGAGTGGTGCGTCCCACAGAAGCCGATGGGCGTTCGTCGAGAAGAAGTAGGGTTCTCCAAGGGTCGCCAGTGTGCGCTCGAAAGCGGACCAGCCGGGCCACACGCGAATGTCGACGTGCTTCCAGTAGTCGAGGCCCGCGCGCTTCACCTGGCGCTCATCCAGCGAGAAGCCGAGCGGCTCAATGAGATGCAATGTGGCGCCGGCAGCCAGGCACGTCCGTCCGGCGTTGCCGGTGTTCCAATGGATCTCGGGGTGCACGAGGACAACATGAATGGTGCCCTTCGTCATCGGCGACAGTGTAGACGCGGGATCGATCGTGTCGATCCGCTAATTCAGCCTTCCACGGGCTGCTAGACTGTCCAGCACGTGCTGCTCGGCTTCCTCGCGTTGGCCGTGTTGGACAGCATCAACCCGTCGGCCATCGTCGTTACCCTCTACTTGTTGTCTCACGAGCGCGTCACGGCGCAGGTCGTCGTCTACGTCGCCGCGATCTTCCTGACCTATCTGACGCTGGGCGCGCTGATGATGGTGGGAATCGACGCCCTGCTGCCGTCATTGAGAACCGCGATCGGCGGCAGACTCGGGTTCATCGGGCAGGGCCTCATCGGGCTCGCCCTGCTGCTCTACGCGATCCGGGCGCCAACGACAACCCACTCAGCGCGGCGAGCCGAGCTGAGCGCGAGCACATATGCCGCGTTGGCCCTCCTCGGCGTTACGGTGACGGCAATGGAGTTGCCTACCGCGGTGCCGTATTTTGGCGCGATCGCGCTTCTCACGACTGCCGACCTGCCGATGGTGCGGTGGCTGCCGCTGCTGGTCCTCTACAACGCAATCTTTGTCCTCCCGCCAGTAGTGCTCCTCGTGGGCCACATCGTTTTCGGGAGGCGGCTGGAGGCGCGGTACGCCGACCTCAGAGAGCGATTGCAGGCTGGTGCCCGCGAGACGATGCTCTGGATCGCTGGTCTCGTGGGCGGCGGGCTGCTCGTCTCGAGCGTCGTGGAGTACATCGCCCGGTTCGGGTAGCTCAGCGCTGCGCGTTAGAGACGAAGTAGAGTCTAGGCGTCTCGGGAGGCTGTATGGGCGAATCGCGAGTGCTCGTCGTCGGCGCCACGGGTCAGCTCGGTCGCGTGATCGTACGCAAACTGATCGCATCGGGCACGACGGTTCGCGCGCTTGCCCGCAACGGGAATGCCCTGGCCACATTGGCGCCGGGCGCGGAGATCGCCGCCGTCGACCTCCGCGATCTGCCAAAGCTCGGCGAGGCGTGCCGCGGCGTCGATCAGATCGTCGCAACGGCCAACAACAACATGGGCAAGGGACCGACCAGCCCGTCCCGCATCGACCTTGCTGGCTACCAGAATCTGTGCGCGGCGGCGCGCAACGCAGGCGTGCGGCGGCTGATCTACGTCTCGTTCCGGGGCGTCTCGCAAGACGCGCCCGTCGATATCTTCCGGATCAAGTGGTACATCGAAGATGCCATTCGCCGGAGCGGCGTGCCTCACGTCATGCTGCGGCCGACCGCATTCATGGACATCTGGATCGATCAGATCCTCGCGAGGGGCATTCGTGAAAAGGGTGTGACCACGATCTTCGGCGATGGCAGCGCGGTGAGCAACTACATCGCCGTGGACGACGTCGCTACGTTTGCCGTGAACATCCTCGCGCGCGGAGAGGTCGTGAACGAAGCCGTGGACGCCGGCGGTCCGTCGAACCTGTCCCTGAATAACCTGGCCACCCTGGTGGAGCGTCGATTGAAGTCATCGGGGAAGCGCCGGCACATCCCGGTCGCGGCGCTCCGCCTGTTGCCGCCCGTCATCCGGCCCTTCAACGAGGTCGCGGCCAGGCTGATGACCCTTGGTTTCTACGCCGCGACACAGTCGGTACCGTTTCCGGGATGGAAGGTCTCGGCGGATCGATTTGGCGTCGTGCCGAGAACCGCCGAGACGTACATCGATCAGATGTCTTAGGAATCCAGACACGGTTTCGCTTTGCCGTGAGGGGCTCCGTCACTAAAATCGGGCTCGATTCATGCCACTGTCGGCTGGCACGCGCCTTGGCGCCTACGAAATCGTCTCGCCGCTCGGCGCCGGCGGCATGGGCGAGGTCTATTCCGCGCACGACGCGAAGCTCAATCGACCGGTGGCGATCAAGTTCCTCGCCGACGAGCTCGCCGACGCGGCGGGGCGCCGGCGGTTCCAGCGCGAAGCCCAGACGGCGTCCTCGCTGAACCACCCGCACATTCTCACCGTGCACGACATCGGCGAGCTCGACGGCCGTGCGTATCTGGTCACCGAATTCGTCGATGGCGGCACGCTCAAGGATTGGGCCGGCGCCGAACGGCGTCCGTGGGCCCAGATCGTGGAGCTGCTCGCCGGCGTCGCGGATGGCCTGGCCGCCGCGCACGACGCGGGCATCGTGCACCGGGACGTCAAACCCGAGAACATTCTGGTCGCGAAGAACGGCTACGCCAAACTTGCCGATTTCGGCCTCGCCAAACTCTTCGAAGCCAGTCCCGCGGAGGCTGCGACCCGCGCGGTCGCGGTGGAACAGACGCGGCCGGGCTTAATTCTTGGCACGATTGCCTATATGTCGCCGGAACAGGCGTCGGGCCGCGCGACCGATGCCCGCAGCGACATCTTCTCGTTTGGCGTCGTGTTGTACGAGGAGCTGGCGGGGCGCCGGCCCTTTGCTGGCGCGACCGAGCTGGAGACGCTTCAGCGAATCCAGCACCAGGCGCCCGAGCCGCTCGGCCAGGAGATTCCATCTGCGCTCCGGATGCTCGTCGAGAAAGCGCTCGAGAAGGATCCCGTACAGCGGTACCAATCGATGCGCGAGATGGTCGTCGATCTGCGGCGGCTGACGCGGATGACACCACCGGCGGAGCCCCGAGCCGCAAGGTTCATCGCGAAACGTTGGAAGGCCATGGCGGCGGCTGCCGCGGCGCTGCTGGCACTCGCCGCCGCGGGATACGCCTACTGGCCCCGCACGCCGACCCTCACGGACAAGGACACGATCGTCATCGCCGACTTCACGAACACCACCGGGGACCCGGTGTTCGACGAAACGCTGCGCCAGGGACTGGCCGTGCAGCTCCAGCAGTCGCCGTTTCTCAGCCTGATCTCGGACGAGCGCATCCGAATGACGATGGCGTTGATGGACCAGCCCCGGGATGCCCGACTGACTGCCGATACGGCTCAGGGTGTGTGCGTTCGGACGGCGAGCGCGGCCGTGTTGGAAGGATTGATCGCGACGCTCGGAAGTCAGTACGTCCTGGGGTTGCGCGCAAAGAACTGCACCACTGGCGACATCCTCGCCGACGAGCAGGCGCAGGCGGAAAGAAAGGAAGATGTCCTCGGCGCGCTCAGTCAAATCGCGAGCCGGCTCAGAACGCGGCTCGGGGAATCGCTCGTAACCGTCGAGCAACACTCGACCCCGCTCGACGAGGCGACGACGCCGTCGCTCGAGGCCTGGCAAGCCTACAGCACGGCGTCGAAGGTGTACTTCACCTCCGGCCTGGTGCCGTCCCAGCCGTTGTTCAAGCGCGCCATCGCAATCGACCCGAATTTTGCGATGGCACATGCGCGGATCGGAATCAACTACAGCGTCCTCGGCGAGTCGGTGCTGGCACGGGAGAGCACGCTCGAGGCGTATCGACTGCGTGACCGCGTCAGCGACAGCGAACGCTTCTTCATCACGGTGTTGTACGACCGGCAGGTGACCGGCAACATGGAACGGGAGCAGGAGACCCTCGAGTCGTGGGCGCGGACCTATCCGCGCGACTCGACTCCTCATGGTCTGTTGGCGGGGTTCGTCACGAGGAGCACCGGCCAGTATGCGTTGTCGATCGAGGAGAGCGATAAGTCGATTGCCCTCCAGCCGGACTCGTCGCCTTCGTACAGCGCCCAGGCATCCAGCTATCTCGCACTCAATCGCCTGGCGGACGCCGAAGCCACCATCCGGCGGGCGACGGAAGAACGCAAACTGGGCCCTGAACCCTTCGTGGATTCTGCAGTGTTCATCGCCTTCGTGCGCGATGGCTACGAGGGTATGAGACGCGAGGTCGCGCGAGCGACAAGCCAGTCATACGGCAAGAACTCGATCGACATGTTTTCACACATCGAGGCGCTCGCCCTGGCTCGCTCGGGTCGATTGCGGGAAGCCAGGCAGATGTCACGCACGGCCGTGGATCGCGCGCAGCAGTCCGGCCAACGCGAGCGGGCGGCCATGTTCGAAGCGGCCGTCGCCACGTGGGAAGCGTTCCACGGCAATACGGCGGAAGCCCGGCGCAGCGCGACCAAGGCCCTCGAGATGGCGCGGGGGCGCGAGGTCGAGTATGCCGCCGCGTTCGCGCTGGCCGTGTCGGGTGATTGGTCGCGGTCTCGAGCGCTCGCCGACGATCTCGACAAGCAGTTTCCGGAAGACACCTCGGTTCGATTCAGCTATCTGCCGGCGCTTCGCGGCTTGTTTGCCGTCAACGCTCGCGATCCCGCTGCGGCCATCCAGGGTCTGCAGGCTTCGTTGCGGTTCGACCTCGCGATGACGGGCATCGGCTTCACCGGTCACTTCGGTGCGCTCTATCCCGTTTACGTGCGCGGCGTGGCGTACCTTGCAGCGCAGCAGCCAGCGGCCGCGGCGGCGGAGTTCCAGCGCATCGTCGATCACCCCACCATCGTGCTCGCCGATCCGATGGGCGCCATGGCGCGGCTGCAACTAGGCCGAGCGCTCGTGCAGTCTGGCGATAGGGTCAAGGCGAAGACCGTCTACCATGACTTGCTGAACCTCTGGAAGGACGCCGACGCCGACATCCCGATCGTCAAGCAAGCTCAGGCGGAATACGCCAGACTGCAGTAGGCGTTGGTCAGGGCTTGTAAGCTTGGCGGTGATGTCCGGCCGCCGTCATCCCAGAAACTGGTCGGTGCCGCACGACTTCAACTATGACGTCGTGCGGATTACAGACCATAGGCCCTGGGAAATGCCCACTCGCCCCTGGCTGTTCACGCAGACGTGGCGTGACCTGCTCTTTGCACACTGGGTCGTCGAACCGGAGCACTTGAGACCGCTTGTTCCATCCGCCTTCGAACTCGACCTTTATGACAACGAGGCGTGGGTCGGCGTCGTGCCCTTCCACATGAGCAACGTGTCGCCGCGCAGCGTGCCGTCGATTCCACGGCTGTCAGCGTTTCCTGAGGTCAACGTCCGCACCTACGTGCGGGTGGGCGAGAAACCCGGCGTGTTCTTCTTCAGCCTGGACGCAGCCAGCGCGGTCGCCGTGCGCGCCGCGCGCATGCTGTTGAATCTGCCCTACCACGTGGCGGAGATGACCATGGCGACCACGACGGACGGAGTCGTCGACTTCTGGAGCACACGTCGCACAGGCGACGCTGAGCTGGTCGTCAGATATCGCCCGACTGGCCCCGCGGTTCGTGCCCTGCCCGGTTCACTCGAGTATTTCTTGACGGAACGTTACTGCCTGTACCAAGTGTCGCGATGGAACGTGCCTTATCGGCTCGACATCCATCATCCGCCGTGGCTGCTGCAAAATGCGGCGGTGGAATTCGCACGCGACACGCTCAGTCGTGCCGCTGGACTCTCGTTGACGGCCGACGGCGCCCTCCTGCACTTTTCGAAGCGTCAGGACACCGTCGCGTGGGCGCCAGAATCAATTCTCTAGCGAAGCTCCGCCTCAAGCCGCCGAGAAGACATGCGTCGGCTCCGCTTCGCTAGGGCTATGTTGTTTTGCCCCGCTCCGCGGTCCCCGCCGCGCGGAGTGTGCGCGGTGGGGTGGTCTCCGCGGGGCGAGACATCTTCTAAGGGCGGCAAAGGTTGCTTCAACCGTCACGATAATGGCCTTAGAAGATGTCTCGTCTCAGCGCGGTCGCCCTTTGACCACGAGTGGCCATGTAGATCAGCGATGCCACGGTCACGCAGGCGCCAAACGCCAACCACTCGCCTCGATTGAGCCCGGTCAACAGCCAGGCGATCACGCCACACGCAAGCCATGGCACTACCGGACCAAATGGGACTCGGAATCCGCCGCCCCCGTGGGCCGAGACGCCCATGACGCGCAACCGCCATGCCGCCAGCGCGCAGCCGAGGTAAAGCGCGAGCGCTGATACGTTGGCGAGAATCGCCAACCGTTCGAATGTACCGGAAATCGCCAGGGCTACCGTGATGATCGATTGCGTCAGGATGGCCGCGTGCGGCGAACGGAACTCTGCGTGCACCGCGGCAAGGATCTTCGGGAGAAATCCGTCGCGGGCGAACGCAAACAACGTCCGCGGCATCGAGAGCGTCATCCCGCCCAGGTAGCCGAACATCGAGATGGAAGCGCCCGCCAGCAGCACCAGCCGGGCGCTCTCGCCCATCGAGGCGCCAGCCACGTCTGCCAAAGGCGACGCGGTAGCCGTCGCGAGGCCTTGGCCCAGGATCCCCTGCGCCACCACCTGCAGCGCGATGTAGAGGGTCGTGATACCGATCATCGCCAGCGCGATGGCGCGTGGGACGGTCCGCGCCGTGTCGCGGACCTCCCCGCTCGGCACCAGCGCCACCTCGATGCCGGCGAACGCAAAGATCAGAAGTAAGGATGTGCGAGTGACATCGGCGGCCGTCGGCGTACTCAGCCATTGCAGGTTTTCGGTTCGCACGAAGAACGCCCCACCGATCGCGACCAGCAACAGCGGGAGTAGCTTGGCAACTGTCGCGATCGAGTTGAACCGTGCTGCCAGCCCGACACCCCGAAGGTTGATGAGGGACCAGAACGCAAACGCCACAAGCAACACGACCACTTGCATGACGCCGCTGCCGAGGGCCGGCACCAGCAACCCAACGCTGGCGGCGAAAACCGTGGCAACCGCGGCGGCCGCGAAGGTCCCGAGCATCCACAAGAGCACGCCCGCGAGAAAGCCGGCATAGGTACCAAATGCGGTCCCTACATAAGCATAGGGCCCTCCCGTGAGCGACACGCGGCTGCCCGCGTCGGCTATGCACATCACGATCAACCCCATGGCCACAGCACAGACCAGGTAGGCGATCGGTGCGGCCGCACCCAGCGACTGAGCCACGTTGGCCGGCAGCCGAAAAATGCCGCCACCAATCGTGATATTGACGATGGCAGCGGCGAGCCCGAACGTGCCCATGACGCGGACAAGCGCCTCGTCCGTGCGAGGAGAGACCGGGGATGGCTGGCCCTGCTTCATGAGGGCGTAGCCTAACATCCCAAGCACAGCGGCCCCCGGCGAGCCAGGCTAATTGCAACGTTCAGGTTGCCCTTTCTCGGCGTTCTTTCTATCATGCAATCTGGAGGTTGCATGACAACGACGACCACCGACCGCATCGAACGCCAGACCGTCGTGCGAGCCAAGAGATCGCGGGTCTGGCGCGCCCTGACCACCGCCTCGGAATTCAGCCAATGGTTCGGCGTCAGGGTGGACGGCCCCTTCACCCCGGGCGCTCGCATTCGCGGCGCCGTGACGCATCCGGGCTACGAACACCTGAAATTCGAGATCGTGATCGATCAGGTGCAGCCAGAGCGGTTGTTCTCGTGGCGATGGCATCCCCATCCCATCGATGCGTCGTACGACTACTCCAAGGAACCGACGACGCTCGTCGTCTTCGAGCTCGAAGAGGTGGCCGACGGCACGCTCTTGCGGGTCGTGGAATCGGGCTTCGATCAGATTCCGCCCGCGCGCCGGCTCGACGCATTCCGTGGCAACGAGGAAGGCTGGGACGAACAGATGAAGCAGATCGATCGATATGTCGCCGAACACCCCTGACGCCCGGCAGTCGCAGCGACGAAAGCGGCCGCAACCGCATCACATCGTCGCCCGACGAGTCCGCGAGACAGCCCCGCTTTTTGCGGCATTGGGCGACTCGACACGCTTGCAGATCATCGGGCGGCTCGCTGGCGGCGCGGTGTTGTCCATCGCAGCCCTGACGGCTGGGACCGGTGTCACGCGTCAGGCCATTACCAAGCACCTTCGGGTGCTGGACGAAGTGGGGTTGGTCCACAGCACCTGGCAGGGACGTCAACGGACATGGGCGCTCGATCCGGCGCGGATTGACGTCGCGCGGCGGACGCTCGACCTCATCTCTGCTCAGTGGGCCGAGGCCCTCGATCGGTTGGCGGCGTTTGTCGAGAGGGAGTAAGCGGAGCCTTTGAACTGGAAACTGAAAACTGACGACTGACGGCGAGTAGCAGTTGGGAACTGGCCGATGCCACGAGTAACCTTCACACCGCACCTGCAGCGTTTTATCGATGCGCCGCCACGCGAGGTTGCTGGCAGCACGGTCGGCGAGGCGCTGGCAGCGGTGTTCACCGACAACCCGCGCCTGCGGCACTACGTGCTCGACGAGCGCGGCGCCGTACGGCAGCACATCACGATCTTCGTTGATGACTTTCCCGCGCGCGACCGCGTCACGCTCAGCGACAAGGTCGACGACGACTCGGAGATCTTCGTGTTGCAGGCGCTGTCCGGTGGGTGACGCTGGCGTACGGCCACCCACCTTCGCTCGCGGACGACGCGCCGAGCTACGGCGGGCAGGCCGGCCACCGAAAGACCGGCAACCGGCCCGCCTTCGCTCGCGCGTGAGATGGGGCGAGCTTCGGCGAGGTCTCGCCGTAGCCGCCTTCGGCGGCGGAGGCGGACAACCGGCAACCGGCAACCGAAGGACCGTGGACCGTGGACCGATAGAGGAGGCTGTTGTGCAATCACTTTGGGTCGCTACACGAAAGGGACTGTTCTCGCTCAGCGCCGCTGATGGGTGGCGGATCGGTACACCGGCGTTTCTCGGTGATCCGGTGTCGAATGTGCTCGACGACCCTCGCGACGGCACCGTCTACGCCGCGCTGAATCTCGGGCACTTCGGCGCCAAGCTCCACCGGTCGACGGATCGCGGGAAAAGCTGGCAGGAGTGCGGTGTCCCGTCGTACGCCGACGTTCCAGCGACGCCGGCTCCCGAAGGTGCCGACGGGCCCCCGCCTGCGCCGCCCACGCTGAAGATGCTGTGGGCCGTCGAAGCCGGAGGCGCCGATCAGCCTGGCCGTTTGTGGGCGGGGACGCTGCCCGGCGGCTTATTCCTTTCGGAGGATGCCGGCCAGACATGGACGCTTGTGCGATCGCTGTGGGACCGACCTGAACGCGTGAATTGGTTTGGTGGCGGCTACGACTGGCCTGGCATTCATTCAATCGCCGTTGATCCTCGAAATTCTCGTCATGTCCTGGTCGGCGTCTCATGCGGCGGCGCGTGGGGCACCGAGGACGACGGCAAGACGTGGGAGGTCCGTGCGAAAGGCATGGTGGCGGAGTACATGCCACCGGAACGCCGCGATGATCCGTCGATCCAGGATCCGCATCGCATCGCCGTCTGCGCCGCGCAGCCGGATGTCATGTGGACGCAGCATCACAATGGCGTGTTCCGTTCCGACGATGGCGGGCGCGACTGGAGTGCCATCCCCGCCGCCAGGCCGTCCGTCTTCGGCTTTGCCGTCGCGGCTCACCCGGCCGATTCGCAGACCGCATGGTTTGCGCCCGCGATCAAGGACGAGCGACGCGTCCCCGTGGACGGCCGACTGGTCGTCTCACGGACCCGCGACGGCGGCCGGACGTTCGACGTGCTCGATCGCGGACTGCCGTCGCCTTCGTTCGACCTGGTCTACCGTCACGGCCTCGATGTCGATCGAACGGGTAAAGTGCTCGCAATGGGATCGACCACTGGCGGTCTGTGGTTGTCGGAAGACAGCGGCGACTCGTGGCGAGTGTTGTCGGTCAACCTGCCACCGATCTATGCCGTTCGCTTCGGGAGGTAAGGAGACGAACAAGGCACGGAAAACGCGGAAGCGCGGAAACAAGGAAGCAAAACAACGGAGCCACGAAGGGCACGAGGTCACGAAGAGGTTTTCAAGGAGTTCTTCGTGTTGCTTCGTGGCGACGTGATCGTGTGCCTTCTCGAGTGATCTGGGAAACGCTGTCAAGCTTCGTAACTTATCGTGCTGCTAGGCCTCGCCGGCCGCGCGCCGCAGTGCCTGCGCCGTGGCCGCGTCAGCCGGGAAGAACGACTCGAGTGCTATCTCGGAAAGGGTGATGTCGACAGGCGTACCAAAGATCGTCGTGGTACTGAAAAAGGACAGCACACCGGCGTCGGTCACGAAGCGCAACGGGATGAGGACGCCGGCGTAGTCGTTTGCCGCGCTGCCCGGTGACGCACTCGGATAGGACCATTGCGACAGCTCGGTCAAGAGCGCCGCCAGAACCGGATCTGCAGAGGCCTCGACCTGACGGCGCAGCCGGCCGAGTACGTGTGTTCGCCACTCGCTCAAGTTGTCGATGCGAGGCGCGAGCCCGCGCGGGTGCAGGCTCAGTCGCAGGACGTTGACGGGCGGTTGCAGTACCTCCTCCTCCTCGACTCCGGTCATGAGCAGCGTCGCGGCGCGGTTGCCGGCGACGAGTGTCCAGTGTCGATCGATGGCGATGGCCGGAAACGGTTCGTGAGCGGCCAGCAGTCGCTCGATGGCTTGGCGGGCGAGAGCGAGAGCCGGATCGTCGAGCGGCCGTTCGGCAAACACCGGCGCATAACCTGCGGCGATCAACAGTGCGTTTCGCGCGCGCAGCGGCACCTCGAGCTGCTCTGCGAGCCGGAGGATGACTTCTCGGCTCGGCGTCGATCGACCCGTCTCGATGAAGCTCAGATGGCGCGTCGAGATCTCCGCGTCGCCAGCCAGATCCAGCTGACTCACCCGTCGTCGCTGTCGCCACTCGCGCAGAAGATCGCCGACCGCAAGCGCCGTGGGCATCTCGTCACAATATCTCAAGGCGTCCAGCACGCCATTACCTCCCAGGTAATAGACGCGCGGCGAGCCGTGCTCAATCATCAGGAGACTCAGGGAGGTCTCTATGGTGATTTCACGTCTGCTCAAGTTCGCGCTGTTCGCTGATGCGGCAGCGACCGCCGCCACCGGCTTGCTGATGGCCGTTTTTGCCGCGAGCCTCAGCGGGCTGCTCGGCCTGCCGGCTCCGCTGCTGCAATCCGCGGGCTGGGTACTGCTCGCCTACGCGGCAGTGGTTGGCTATCTCGGCTCTCGCATTCGCGTGCCTGCGCCAGCGATTTGGACGGTGATCGTCCTCAACGTGCTGTGGGCAGTGGATAGTGTGGCGCTTCTCTTTACCGGGTGGGTCGCACCAACCGGACTTGGCATGACGTTCATCATCTTTCAGGCCGTGATCGTCGCTGGCCTCGCGGAATTGCAGTACTTTGGGCTACGCCAATCGCAGCGGCACACGGCGCCGGTCGGCAGTTCGTGGGAAGCGGTGCGACCCTCTGAGTCAGCTCGATGACCGCGGAAGGCGCGAACGGGCCGAGTGTCGCCGGCAACATCCGCGGAAACAGGAAGGTCCATCCGCGGAACATGAGAGGATGCGGAAGAGGAATTCGCTCCATCCGAGGGCTGGGGTGCCCGGCTCCTCGATCTTCAGGCACCCGATGGTCACTGGGGTGGTTACGCCTACGTCTATCCGGGGTGGATCTCCACCACGGACACGCTGCTGCAGTTGAGAGACCTGGGGCTGGATCCGGCAAGTGAGCGAGCCCGGCGGGCAATGCACCTCGTCCGCGACCACAGCACGTGGGGACCAGAATGCGGCGACACGCCTTTTTTCGAGGGCGAGGTCGAGCCCTGTATCAATGGGAGGGTCCTCGCAGCGGGCGCGTACTTCGGCGAGGCCAGCGATCGGCTGGTCGAGCGGCTCCTCCATGAGCAGGTGGAGGACGGCGGCTGGAACTGCCAGGCCCCTTCCAGCAAGCGATCCTCGTTCCACACGACAATCTGTGTCCTCGAAGGGCTCTTGGAGTACGAGAAGGCGAAAGGCGCCACGGCTGCCGTGAGGGACGCTCGTCTGCGGGGACAAGAGTATTTCCTGCAACGTCGCATGTTCAGGTCGCTGTCAACCGGAGACGTGATCGATCCAGCCTGGACGCAGTTTTCGTTTCCAACGCGTTGGCACTACGACGTGCTGTGGGGGCTGGACTACTTGCGGAGAGCCGGCGTCGAACCCGACCACCGCGTCGCGGAGGCCCTGGATTTGGTGGAGAAGAAGCGGGCCGGCGACGGGCGATGGCTGCTCGAGAACCCCCACGCCGGTGAGGTTCACTTCGACATGGAAGACAGCGTCGGCAGGCCCAGCCGCTGGAACACACTCCGGGCCTTACGCGTGCTGCGCTGGGGCAACCGATCCTAGATATCCGCCGCGCTCTTTCGCAATTGAATTGCCCGCCATGAGACGGTCATCAGCCACACGCAATAGCTCAGCACCACCAGGCGGTTCAGCCATCCATTCCCGGAGCCGGGACCGAGAGTGCCGCCGCCCGATATGACTGTGATCAGATGGACCATCATCGCCGCAACGCTTATCCACATGAGGTGGGCGGTCCATCGAATCGACCGCATTACGGCCCGCCATGACGAGCCGCGTCCAAGACTTCGGCTGATGAGCACACCCGCGATTGGCAGACCGGGAATGAATATCGCGCCAGCCAAATTATGAAGCGTTCCGTGCGTCGTCATTTCTTCCGGCCCCTTTATCGTTACGGGATCCACGACAAAGATGCCGGCCACGACCAGAGCCGCGGCGACAACAAGAAGCAGGCAGAGGCCGATTCTCCCGCCCAATGTTTCGATCTGGGAGCGAACCGCCGCAAATAAAGCGACGCAGCTGAGAGCCATCGCAAAGATTGCGATCATCATGACCCAGCCGTAGTCTCCGATCGCGTATTCACTGGCAGGACGCCATGAAGGATCGAGTTCCGGTTTGATAACGTGCAAAACAACCAGCAAGACAAGGAACGCGGCCGCAGCAACAAATGACACGCGAGCCGCCGGTAACGAAATCGCCGTTACTGTGCCAGTCATATGTACAGCTGTAGCCATTTAGTGTCGCTCAGCCCCGGCGTCTTTCCGCGCCCTCCTGTGTTCCGCGGAGGCGTCGTCGCCGGAACAGGCGACACGGGCCTGCACGGTCGATCGTGGCGAATCAACGCCGCCGAATCCCGCTCGTTCCCTCGCTCCGCGGATTTCAGTGCGTGGGAATCCAGCGCTGGAACCATTCCATGTTGCGCCGCATCGACTCCCGCTGCTGGGCGGGCTCGTAGTAGACGTGGCCGCCCCCGGGTACACGTCGGTACTCGACGACCTTCCCCAGTGCCTTCAACGCTCGGTAGAACCGTTGCGCCGTCGCGATCGGCACTCGCGGATCCCGATCGCCGTGCTGGATGAGAATCGGCGTCTTCACGCGCTCGACGAATGTGATGGGCGAATGCGCGACGTAACCGTCGCGGTTCTCCCACGGACGTTTGAAGTACTCGATCATGAGGTCGCCGCCATCGGGCAGGTAGTAAAGGTCCATCAAGTCGCTGATGCTTGCGCCCGCTGACGCGGCCTTGAATCTATCGGTCTGGGTCACGATCCAGTTCGTCATGAAGCCGCCGTACGATGCGCCCATCACGCCGAGGCGATCGGGATCGGCGATGTTCTGCGCAATCACGTGATCGACCCCGGCCATGATGTCCCTATAGTCCGACTCACCCCACCCGTTGATGATCGCGCGATGACCGGCTTCGCCGTAGCCGGACCCGCCGCGCGGCATTGGAAAGAGCACGGCATAGCCGGCACTGGCGAGCGCCTCGGTCGGATACGGATCCACTTGCCCTACGGTGTGGGCAAACTGCGGGAAGATGCCGTAGGTGACGCCGCCAATCGGCCCGCCATGGCAATAGACGATGAGCGGCAGCCGGCGCTTGCCGTCCCATCCGGGCGGCGTCAGCAGCAGTGCCCAGATCTCCTTGCCATCGAATGACCGCCAACTGGTCGGCCGAAGGTCACCGAGCGCCATCTGCTTCAACTCTGGGTTGACATCAGTCAGCTTGGTCCGAGTCCCGGATGCGATGTCCTGCGCGAACACATCGCCCATGGTGCGACCCTCGACGGCGCGGTAGGTCAACGTCCGGCCATCGCGGCTGAGACCGATCGAGTAGTTGACGGTTGCGCCACTCACAACGCGTTCGGCCTTGCCGTCGTCAACCGAGATCCGAACAACCGGCATCTCGAACATGTGCGCGCCGGTTGCGAACGTGCCCTCATTCATCACGGCATAGATCGAGCGGGCGTCGCGGGCCCACAACATCTCGCCAATCCAGGCGCCGCCCAAGGTGAAGGAGCGGATATCAGGCTTCGTCGTGGATCTCGCCTCGACCACCGCGAGACCACGCGGAGCGATGATCCCGGTCTGTTCATTGGTCGTAATGAAGGCGATCGCTGAGCCGTCTGGTGAGAATTGGGGCTGCGAGTTCATCCCGGAGCGATCGACAATGGTCCGGGAGCCGGAGCCGTCTGGCGCGACGGCATAGATCCGGCTGAAGTAGGGTGCCAGGAAACCGGTGATGCTCGACGCCGAATAGGCAATCTCTCGACCATCCGGCGACCACGACAGCCCGTCCACGTAGTGGCCTGTCGGCGTGATGCTTCGCGATGGTCCGTCAACCGGCTGCACCCACAACCTCGTCGAAGGTTCAGGCGTGCTGGCGCGCACAACGGTCGTGCGATCGGCGGCATCACGAGAGAGAAACGCGAGGTGCCGGCCGTCGGGCGCCCACTCGTACGTCGCGACCCCTTGCGGCGCCGTAGTGATGACCCGTGAGGGTCCGCTGTGGATCGGTGCGACGAACACCTGCGGTCGACCGTCGGCAAGAGCTAGAAATGAAACCTCGCCGCTATCCGGGAGCCATCGCAGTCGCGCCGCCGGCAACGCCGGCGCAAAGACGCGCACATCACTGCCGAGTCGCCGCGACGCTCCCCCTTTCGTCGAAACCAACAAGACTTGAGCGTCCTGCGTGTTGGTCGCTAGTGAAGGTGTCGACACGACATAGGCAACGTAGGCCCCATCGGGGGACACGCGCACATCGAACACGCTTCGAAGCCGCATGAGGTCGTCGACGGTCACGGGCCGCAACTGGCGAGCCGAAGACAGCGACGCGGCGAGGATGATCAGGACGACAAAGAGGCGCAGTGCGGCTGCGGGCATGGCTAAGCATAGGGCACAGGGCACAGGGCATAGGGCGCAGGGCAAGGGCGCAGGGCAAGGGCTCAGGGCTCAGCAGGGATCAGGGACTTCCACTGGGGCGCCTGCGTTGCCTGCGGCTCCCGCCCCTGTGCCCCGTGCCCTACCTATTTCCTGGGATAAGACCCGTGCGCTTTGACTTCTCGAATCTGGAGAATGTGCCGCTGAGAGTGGGTCGAGATCATCAGCAACCACTGGTACACGTCCATGTTGCCGCCCTTCAACTGCCGTCCGCGAAGATCCTCCTGCGTGCTTTTTGCGAACTCCGTCATCGTGCCACGCAGCTTCCGGAAGTCGGCCAGCGACTGTCCGACGTTGTCGTACTTTCCTTTGGGGACCCTCGCCTCCCCGGTCTTTTGCCGGTTCGTTCGGTCGATGCCGTACCACAGGATTGCTGCATCGGTTGAGTCCGACTTGTAGCCAACGGGCTGCGTGAGTGAATCCTGCACCTGCTGCCAATACTGTGGTTCGGCAATCGCCAGATGCTCGACGACATCTTGAATGCTCCAACTGTCGGGCGTCATACGAAACGTCAATTGGGCGGTGGAGAGGCCGGTGGTCTCGCTCGCCAACCAGGCTTCGGTCATCTCGAAATGCGCCAGGACGCGCTGGCGCTCACCTGCGGTCATGGGGTCGGCCAGCACAATCGACGGCGTGGCCAGCGCCCATGTAAATACCACGTGACAGAGGATTCGTCGCATGGCACGGCACAATGGATGAGGTCTCGCAAGATTGTCAATGCGAGTGGGACCAAGGGCGGCGGATCGGGTGCGACAGGTGCGACGGGTGCGACGGGTGCGACAGGTTCGGTGCGGTGCGGCAGGTGCGATCGTGCGACAAGTGCGGTGCGACAGGTGCGACAGGTGTCGCGTCCGTGAGCCGCACTGCACCCGTGCACCGCACCGCACCCGTCGCACCCCAGCACCCGTCGCACCTGCCTGTATACTGTCTAGTTCAATCTCATGCAGGACCTTACTCAGGGCTCTATCTCCAATCATTTGTTCAAGACCGCCAGCTTCATGCTGGTGACGATGGTTTTCCAGACGCTGTACTTCCTGGTCGACCTGTATTGGGTGGGTCGGTTGGGAAAGGAGGCGGTCGCTGGGGTCGGCGTCGCTGGCAATCTCACGTTCATCGTCCTGGCCATTTCGCAGATGTTGGGTGTGGGAACCACGACGCTCGTCTCACACGCGGCCGGCCAGCGGAATCACGACCGAGCGTTGCTGATCTTCAACCAATCCCAGCTCCTGTCGATTATCGTAGGGGCCGCGTTTCTGGTGGTCGCGATGTTCTTTCGAACGAGCTATGCCCGCACATTGAGCGCGGACGAAGCGACTGCGACGCTCGCGGCCGACTACCTGCTCTGGTTCCTTCCCGCCATGGGTCTGCAGTTTGCGATCGTGGCGATGGGCGCGGCCCTGCGCGGCATTGGTAACTTCAAGCCGGGCATGATCGTGCAGACTGCGACCGTCGTTCTGAACATCGTGCTGGCGCCGATTTTGATGTTTGGATGGGTGACGGGACGACCGATGGGTGTGGCGGGAACGGCCCTGGCAACGCTCATCGCGGTGATCGTGGGTGTCGCGTGGTTAGGCACCTACTTCATCGGCAAGGGTGCCTATCTGAGATTTCTGCGGCATGACATGAAACCGCAGCTGGGTCTCTGGAGCGCGATTCTGAAGATCGGACTTCCCGCCGGCGCTGAATTCGGCCTGATGGCGGTCTACTTGATGATCGTCTACACGGTGACGCGCCCGTTCGGTGCGGCCGCACAGGCTGGCTTTGGCATCGGGATGCGGATTGTACAGGCGCTGTTCATGCCGGTGGTCGCGCTCGGCTTCGCCGTAGCGCCCGTAGCGGGCCAGAATTTTGGCGCGCGGCTGGGCGCCCGTGTCAAGAGTGTCTTCAAGACCGCCAGCGCGATGGCGGCGAGCGTGATGTTCGTGGCGGCGGTGGCGTGCAATATCGCCCCCGCTGCGTTGATTGGCATCTTCTCGGACGATCCGGCGGTGATTGCCGTCGGGGACGAATACCTCCGCATCATCTCGTGGAACTTCGTCGCATCGGGACTGGTGTTCGTCACATCGAGCATGTTCCAGGCGATGGGCAACACGATTCCGCCCCTGCTGGCATCCATCAGTCGGATGCTCATCATCGCGGTTCCGGTCATTCTGCTCTCACGACTGCCGGGATTCGAGCTGCGGTGGATCTGGTACCTGTCGGTCGTGGCGATCCTGATGCAGTTGACGATCACGCTGCTGCTGCTACGTCGCGAGTTTCGCCTGAGGCTCGACCCCATGGACGTAGCGCCGATACCAGGCTCAGCCCCAGCGACGAGTTGAGCCTCGCCACATATGCTCGGCGGTTGAAGGCGGAGCCTCGCCAGGTGCGGAACTCAGCGTGGCACCGACGTGATCGGCAGGCCACGCCCCTTCGTGACGTCCCACGATGAGAACGCACCCGGATTGGTCGGTACTCCGCCCTGCTCCCAGCCGGCCAGGACGACGCGCGTCGTCGTACGCGGCGCCTGCTCCGTTTCAACACGACCGCTCACGCGAACGTCGTTCGACACGCGGACGTCGCCCGTGACCGTCACTGGGCTCACGACTTGCACCGGCAGACTGGCGTCGGGCGGCACCCTCCATCCGACGATCACCATCTCGGCTGGGCCAACGATCTCGCCGGGTGTTCTCGCACCCTGAGCGATTGCCGCCGGCATGGGTGTCAGCACGATGCACAAATAAACCAGCGCACATGCGATGACGGTTAGCACTCCACGAAGGTAGCGGTCATACGACATACGAGTCTCCTATTGCGACCTTACAGGCACACCACGCCCCTCGCAACCCTCAAGTCGGCGACTACACGTCTCGAGGCCACAACCAGGCGGCCCCTCTGACGCCGCTGGAGTCTCCGTGCATCGCTCGGACCACGCGTGTGGCCACGACGTCGGAGAACACGAAAGCGCCGAGCCGCGACGGGATCGTGGAGTAGAGGCGATCGACATTGGACAAGCCGCCGCCAAGAACGATCACCTCGGGGTCGACGACGTTGATCACGCTCGCAAGCGCACGCGCAAAGCGGTCTTCGTAGCGTTCGAGGCACAAGGTGGCGTCCAATTCTCCGCGAGCTGCTGCGGCCACGATTTCTTCGGGCGTCGCCTTATTCCCCGACGCGGCCTCGTAATCTCGTGAAAGGCCAGGGCCGGAGAGGAACGTCTCGATACACCCGCTCCGGCCGCAGTAGCAGCCGTTTCCAGGCGATTCTCCTGGTCGCGGCCAGGGAAGCGAGTTATGGCCCCACTCACCCGCGATCGCGTTGGTGCCCACCAGCACACGGCCATCGATCGCAATCCCGCCTCCAGTGCCGGTGCCGACAATGACGCCAAACACGCTGGACGCGCCAGCGGCGGCGCCATCGGTGGCCTCGGAGAGCGCAAAGCAATTGGCATCATTGGCGAAACGCACCGGTCGCTCGAGGAGCTTCGGCAGGTCGTGCGCGAGCCGCGTTCCGTTCAGCCACGTCGAATTGGAATTTTTGACCAGGCCAGTAGCGGGTGAAATCGTCCCGGGAATACCGACGCCAATGGTCGCGACTGTTGTGAGCTCGCTCTCGATCACCGCCACCAGACCGGTGACGGCACGCAGCGTCGCGCCATAATCCCCGCGCGGCGCGGTAACCCTCCGACGCACGCGCGTCTGCCCCAAATCATCGAGAGCGATGCCCTCGATCTTGGTTCCGCCCAAGTCGATGCCAATGCGCACGGGCCGAATCTACACCGTCCAGACGAGATCCGTAGCCGGTCACACAAACTTGGGTCATCGGTGTGAAAACCGGTGCGAATTCGGCAACGTTTCTGTGAACTTTTGTATGGCACCCGACTTGTAGAACAGCCACACGAGGCCCCAACTGCATGCTCGTCGAAGGCGGATATCTCCACAGCCTGAAGCTGCTCATGGAAAAAGCAGCACAAACTCCAGACACCACCGGCCGCACCCCCGAAGGTGCTCCGGCTGCGCCCGTGCGCAAGTCGTGGCGCTCCGGGAAATCCCTGCTTCATCTGTTGAGCGGGCGTGCCAAGGCAGACGATCGCGGCGTCAAGAACGCGACCAACGAATCGGGCAAGCCGCCGGTCGACCGCTAATCGTTTTCAGACTCTCGAACGTCGCGCGGCTCGCGACCAAATGCTCCTGCAACCTTGCGACTGGGTGGCATCGAGCGATCCGGATAGCGTACACGCGCTTCTTTCTGTGCGATGGAGCGGCTGCCCGCCTTGTGTGACGTTTGCCGATTAGGGACGACTTCGGGTGATTCCTCTCCCACCCGCCCGGCGGCGTCCTGCGGCGGCGGCGAAGCTCCGGCTATCGGCGGGTGATCCCGGCGCTGCTGATCCTCCTGGTCAGGTGAAACCCGGTTGCTGATCCCTGTAGGCGCCATAAGTCCTCCACGCATGTTCGGCTGACGTTCGGCTGCTCGATCGTAGCGCAGCACGACATGGTCGGCGACATCTGGATCGAATTTCATACAACCGCGGTCCGGACGTGCGCGCAGAGAGGCAGCAAATCCGCGCCCTCGTTGCGCTTCATCGAGCGGCCCGCGTCTTGCTTTGTGATTCATGGTCTGCACATGTCGAAATCGCGACGCGACGAGGATATGGACGAGGCAGGCCGGAGGGACCGTTGACGACCAGGACTCTGCACGAAATGCTCGTTGACGAGCTGCGAGACCTCTATCACGCGGAGAAGCAGCTGACCAAAGCGCTGCCAGAGCTGGCCAAAGCCGCGACACACGAAGGATTGCGTGACGCATTCGAATCGCATCTCGAAGAGACGCGCGCGCATGTCTCGCGACTCGAGGAGGTGTTCGGATCGCTGGACGAGCCGGCAAAAGCCAAGCCGTGCCCTGGGATGGCCGGCATTATCGAAGAGGGTTCGGCGCTGCTGCAGGAGGGCGCTGAGCCTGCTGTGCTGGACGCAGCCTTGATTGCCGCGGCGCAACGCGCTGAGCACTATGAAATCGGGGCGTACGGCACGTGCGTCGCGTGGGCGCGTTTGCTGGGCCACTCCGAGGCTGTCGAGCTGCTCGAGCAAACCCTCGAAGAAGAGAAAGCATCCGACCACAAGCTGACGTCGCTGGCTGAATCCGAAATCAATCAGTCGGCGGTTTTTGAGGCGCGATCCCGATCGAGCAACCGGAGAGACCTGCGTCTGGCGAGTGGAACAACCAGGAGCCGCGCGAAGGCGGCGGACCGCAGACGGCGACGCGAGCTTAGCTAAGCTCGCGTCCGGGAACGTAGGAGGTCATCGGCACATCCCACACCGAAGCTGAGACATAACCGGACTCGAGCAGCCCCTTCAACTTCTCCAGGTCGGCTCGAATGTGTTTCGATGGTTCCTGCCCGAAAAGCCATGCCACCCAGGAGCCGAGTGCACCCGCAGGCGGGTTGTATTGCAACGTGACGAGAACGTCCGTGCAGCCGCCAGGTGCGGGAACAAACCGCACCGAACCGGCTGTGGCCACGTCGGCATTCTTGGTTGAGCGCCACCCAATCAGTTCGCCGTCGATCTCGCTGATGATTTCAGCATCCCATGAGACGGTTGTCGCGCCGGGTGCTTTGGCGGTCCACCGCGAGCGTGTCGAGTCGATGACTCGTACCTCGACCAGATGGTCCATGAACTGCGGAAGGTTCGACAGCGTACGCCAGAAGGCAAAGACGTCGTGCGGCGTCCGATTGATCCTGACGCGTTCGCGTACTCGAATGCCACGCCGACCCGCAAGGGCCACTCGCGTGTCCGACTTATTCCGCCCGACAGCGGCGCTCACCGGGCAGTAGCCTGACAAACCCCGGCCGACCAGTCCTGCTCCTGCGGCAGCGGTCACGTTCAACGCCTTCGTCCGCCGCGACCCGCTCACCGCATACGCCACAAGCGCCGCCCCGGCAGCCATCGAGAGCGCTCGTTCGATTGCACCGATGTTTCTTTCCATAGTGACTCCTGACCAAGCTCACTTGCGGTCGTCGAGCCCTCGAACCCCTGAATGGGAAGCGCAGTGAGCACAGCAATAGAAGACGCCGTCGGCTTCCATGCCATGCCCAATGATTCGGCAGCCACAATGATCGCAAATCGGCGCGA
This sequence comes from uncultured Acidobacteriota bacterium, assembly GCA_963802675.1. Taxonomy (GTDB): domain Bacteria; phylum Acidobacteriota; class Vicinamibacteria; order Vicinamibacterales; family UBA2999; genus JACCSI01. The sequence goes on along the minus strand of CAWDJL010000005.1, from coordinate 13,078 downwards.
GCGCGTGGACAGCGCACTCGAAGCTATCGAACGTATGTGACCTTCCGGCCTGGATGACCTGGAACGCTTTGTCGTAGTCGTTGCCGCACACTTCGCACACGGGCATCGCCGCTACCTCCGGCGTGACGGAAGCAAGGGGGGTGCCGGGTCGGATTCACAAGGGCCCGTGCTTCTTTGCCTAGCGCGTGGCCTTCACGAGCGGCGGCAGCTTCGGTGGCCGGCTGCCGTGTCGTGTGGCATTCGGCGTCAGTGGCGAGTAGTCGAGCTCGACACCGTCCGACACGCACCGCAGCATCAGACCGCCGCGGCTCATGTCGCCGCGCCCGATAAATGCGGTTGGATAGTGGAGCTTGGGACCGAGCGCGGTGGTAAGCGCCTCGACATACTTGCCGGTGGCGATGCTGCCGAGAAGAACGACCTGCGCTTCGGCCGAGAGATCGGCCGCCAGGCGCTCGAGGTCGCGGTCCAGCGGTTCACGATAGCGAACATCGTCTGCCATCACGTCGACGGTGGCGAATTCGCGCAGGAGGTCGGCGGTGATCAACTTCTCGGGCGGTAGGAGGCCGCGTGTTGGCGTGATCACGTGCACGTTGCCCGGACCGAATCGCAACGCGTACGCCAACTTGCCGCGAAAGTACAGGCCGCTCATGAACGCAAACGCTTCGCCGAGCGACAGTGTGCCTTCGGCCAGCCGTTTGGCCAGCGCCAGATCCGAGCCTTCACGCAGGAGGTAGGTGGCGCGACGACCGCCACAATAGGCCGGCGACAGCAGGAAGACCGACGACTTCAACACGCTCCCCCGAGAATAACCTCGCCCCGCGGAGCGCGGCAAAACAACATAGTGCCTAGCGAGGTAGAGCCGTCCCTCCATGCTCGCGGGTCTGAGGCTCCGCCTCGCCAGTATTAGTTTTGCCCGCCTCCGGCGGGCGTGAGAAGATCGCGCCGCGATGCGAATGGCCTCCCTTACGATGATTGCCCTTTTCGTCACCGTCTCGTCCGCGGCGGCACAGGGCACGACGCACAAGTTCAACGCGACGACCGGCGTGCAAACGTTTGCCGTCCGGCCACCGGTCTTGACCGTCAAACCGGGCGACCGTGTCGAAACCTCGACCTTCTCGCGGCCTGGCGATTACTACGACCCCGACAAGGCCGGTCCGTGGCCCGGCGAGGTGGGGCCGTTTCAGATTGAAGGGGCCGAGCCAGGCGATACCCTGAGCGTTCGAATCCTCAGGCTGACGCCCAACCGCGACATCGCCATCTCGAATTGGACGGGCGCCGGCATCAGCGGAGTGGCGGCCGATGGCCGGACTCGCATGCTCAATGATCCGCTGCCGGCGCGGCGATTCGTATGGCGCCTCGATCGTCAAAAGATGGTTGGCACGCTGGACCTGCCGAGTTCGGCGAGCAAGCGGATCGAGCTGCCGCTCAAGGGCATGCTGGGGCGTGTCGCCGTCGCACCCGCAGGCGAAGAAGCCTGGGGTGGACTTTGGCCCGGCGACTTCGGCGGCAACCTCGACGCTTCGGACGTCGGCGAAGGTGCCACGGTGCACCTACCGGTCTTCCACAAAGGTGCGCTCTTCTACTTCGGTGACTTTCACGCGCTACAGGGCGACGGCGAGATCATCGGTTCTGGTCTCGAGTCGACGGCTGACGTCACCTTCCAGTTCGACCTTGTCAAGGGCAAGCGCATTCGATGGCCGAGAATCGAAAACGACGAGTACATCATGGTGGCAGGCAGTGTTCGGCCATTGATCGACGCGCTGCGGATTGCCTATGTCGAATTGATCGAGTGGCTGGTTGCGGAGTACGGGTTCGATAAGCTCGATGCCCTCCAGATTGCCTCGCAGGCGGGGGTGGTGAGGGTCGCGAATGTCGTCGATCCCAATTACACGGTCATTGCCAAGTTTCCCAAGAAGCATCTTCCGCCGAAGCGATGAGGGTGGGGCGGGCCGTTGCCTGGTGCGCCGTCAGCGGATGACGAAGTGTTCTTCCCACAGGACGGTCCCATCGGCTCCCCGCAGCTCGACTTTCCAATCGCCTGCTCGTTCTGGGCTGACGGTATTGCTGCTGAACGTCCGATACCCTCTGCCTGGACTCGCGGCCACACGAAGCCGGCTGACCTGATGCACGCGTTCGCCGCGGTACCAGCGATGCTCCACGGTCGCATCCGCGTTCGTCTGCAGTCGCGTGTAGAAAATGTACGTGCCAGGTTGCGGATCGCCGTTCACTGGCGCGCACTGCCAGTCGGGTGACCCTCTCTTTTCGAGGGCACTGCACAATTGAGCGTTCAGCACGCTCACTGATGCCGACGTGATGCTCGCCTCGGGCGGGTTGGGATGTTCGACTGGCGCCGGCGTCGGATCAGCACGTCTCTCAGGTGTGACCGTGGGTTGGTGCTGGCCTATGAGGGCCGGTGTCGTCACCGACGTTGCCGGCGAGTCATTGGCAGACGACCTGTTCTGAGCCTGCGGGAGGGGATCTGACGTGTCGGTGGTCCCCGACCTTTGCAGGGCGAACGCGACGGCGACAACTACGGCCACGCCGAGAGTGGCCACAGCGATCGTGCGAGGCGGCCACGTCCTGCTGGGCGTGTAAACCGGCAGCACCGCCTCGAGCGGCGCCTCGGCCTCAGGTTCTGGCGACGAGGTCTCGTCATCTGACCCGGCGGCCGGTGGCTTCCAAATGGGAATCTCGTGCGCCGCGCAGAAGTCCACAAGGTTCTTGAGGCTAGTAGTGACGAACGGATGCCCTGGGCCGAGCGAGGCGACCGCAATCGCGTGGGCGCGTCGGTACCCGCGCTCGGCCTCGTCAAACTTGTTCGTGCGCTCGCATACGAAGGCGAGGTTGTTTAGCGTGCTCGCGAGGTCCGGGCTGAGGGACCCGAGGCTGAGTTCCTGTATGGCGGCGGCCTCACGTAAGAGCCGCTCGGCTTCGGAATAGTCGCCGGCAGCGGCGGCTTGCTGCGCCGCCTCGATTATGGGCGCAGGATCGAGCACATCGGTCATGGGTCAGGCTGCGAAGCACTTTAAGCTACTCGCTTCTCGAAGCAAAGGGCGGCGTGGCCACGCTGCGGCGTTTCGCAGGACTTATCTCGTCTGCACTCTCTCATGCCCTTATAATCCAGCGGTTTGGCGCTTACTCCCGGCAGCCGCCTCGGCGTCTATGAAGTCACCGCACTGATCGGCGAAGGTGGCATGGGTCAGGTGTACCGGGCCCGTGACACGAAGCTCAATCGCGAGGTCGCGCTCAAAGTCCTGCCGGACTCGTTCGCCAACGACATCGATCGCCTCGCGCGATTCACGCGCGAAGCCCAGACGCTCGCGTCGCTCAATCATCCGAACATCGCGCACATCCACGGGCTGGAAGAATCTAGCGGCGTGGGCGCGCTCGTGATGGAACTCGTCGAGGGAGACGACTTGTCGCAGCGTATCGCGCGCGGCGCCACTGCCTCTCGCTGAAGCCTTACCCATCGCGAAGCAGATCGCGGAGGCGCTCGAAGCCGCGCACGAGCAGGGGGTCATCCATCGCGATCTGAAGCCGGCGAACATCAAGATCGCACGCGACGGAACAGCGAAGGTCCTCGACTTCGGGATCGCGAAACTCGATGGGGCTGGAGCCGACAACACACTGACGATCGCCGACACGCCGCGAAGGGGTCGTGATCGGGGACGGCCGCCTATATGAGTCCCGAGCAGGCGCGCGGACAAGCGGTTGACAAACGCGCCGACATCTGGGCGTTCGGGTGCATCGTCTACGAGCTGATCACCGGCCGACCGGTATTCGCGCGTGACACGGTGACCGACACGATTGCCGCGGTCGTGACGACGGAGCCCGACTGGACGCGGCTGCCGGCATCGACGCCGGCAGTGCTCAGACGACTGCTGCGCCGCTGCCTCGAGAAGGATCCGAAGCGTCGATTGCGTGACATCGCGGACGCGCGTCTCGACATCGAGGAAGCGCTTGCGGGCGAAACTGTGTTGCCCGGAGCGACGCAGCCGCGAAAGCGTTCACTCGCGGGAGTTGGAGCCGGTCTCGTGATCGGCGGAGCGATCGCCGCAATCGCAGTATTCAGCCTCGTCCGCCGTTCGCAGCCCGCCCCACCGGAGTATCGCGCGTCGTCCGTCTGACAAGCGGTCCAGCCCGCGAATATGCGCCGGCGATCTCGCCGGATGGCAAATGGGTCGCATACCTGTCCGATGCCGGCGGCGAGCCCAACGTCTGGGTGAAGTTTCTCGCGGGCGGCGAACCGATCAACCTGACCGCCGGGAGCGGCCTCATCCTCAGCAGCGGGACCGGAATCGGCGGGCTCGAGATTTCACCGGACGGCGCACGCGTCGCGGTGATGGCGCGAAGCACCGGTGTGGTGCGACAGCAGACGTACGAAATTCCGGCGCCGCTTCCAGGCAGGCCCCGCAAGGTGCTCGAGGACAGCATGCTGGGCATGCGCTGGTCGCCCGATGGCAGGCACATCACCTTCATCAATGCAGGCAGCGCTGCTGGCGACGCGCTGTGGGTTGCCGATGCCGACGGCACGAATCGCCGTCAGTTGATTACGGCGCAGGACGGCATGCACGTCCACTGGCCGGCATGGTCCGACGATGGATACATCTACTTCCTGCGGACGTTCAACACCGTCAGCAATCTCGATCGATCCGAGATTTACCGCATCGATGCCGCGGGCGGACGGCCGATGGAGCCGGTCGTCGAAACGCTGCGACGCGCGCAGCACCCGATGCCGCTCGGCGGGGGCCGAGGACTGATCTACGCCGCCAACCCGCTGACCGACGACATGACTCTGTGGTGGAGGAGTGCCGACCGCAGGCAGACGCGCCAGATTGTTTCCGGCATCGGCGCATATGCCGAAGTTCGCGCCTCCGCCGACGGTTCGGCGCTCGTCAGCACGTTGTACGAAATGCGGCAGTCGCTCATGCGCATCGCGGCCAACGCCGCCAAGCCCACGACATCGGCGATCACCGATGGGTATCACGGTGACCTCGATCCGATGGTGTCTCCTGCGGGCGATCGCGTCGTGTTCAGCTCGTCGCGGGACGGCAACCGTCACATCTGGATCGCGCGCGTCGACGGATCGGATGCGCGTCCGTTGACGTCTGGCAATGCAGGAGACGACCGTCCTGTCTTCTCGCCGGACGGGCAGCAGGTTGCGTTCGCGTCCGATCGCGGCGGCGTCAGCGGCATCTGGCTCATCGCCGCCGACGGCGGGTCGCCGCGCAAGGTCGTCCAGGCGGTGTTGAACGGCGGCCTGACCTGGACGAGGGATGGACGCTTCATCGTCTATGGTGCGGCGGCGGGTACCGGACCTGCCCTGTTCAAAGTCTCGGCCGCGGGCGGTGCGCCCGAGCGGCTCCCGACACCGTTCTTCGCGACCGAGCCCGCGATGTCGCCGGTCGGGGATGTCATCGCGTACATCGCGACCAAACGAGAGGGCACGGTGGCCACGTCACTGCCGGGGTTCATCGACATGAACGGTCAGGTCCTGTACGCATCCCTGCCAGACCGGCCCGGAGGCGGCGGGTTTGCAAATGGCTTCGCCGCCTGGGCCCCGGATGGGCGGCGCCTTGCCATCGTCCGGCAGCAGGCAAACAGCCCGGCGGAGATCTGGCTGCTCGAACTCGAGGCCGCGCAGCCGTACACGAAGCTCGTGGAATTCCCGCCGGGGCCACGGATTCGCGGGATCACCTGGACGGCCGATGGGAGCGGGATCATCATCGGCGAGCACGACTGGACCAGCGACATCGTCCTGCTCGACAGCCCGAAATAACGTCGGCACGCCCGTTCGTATGAAACGCATCGTCCGCACGTTCTTCGCCGTCGACCGTCGTTTTCGCCCGACGGGGGCTGGATCCTATGCACGTCGGAACGGACCATGTCCGCCATTCCGTTGACAGATTAAACCACATAGTGGTTTAATCTGGCGTTGAGCACGCAGACGTGGGCCACCTCGGTGAACTCGAGCAACTGATCCTCTTTGCGGTGACCGCGCTTGGCGACGACGCCTACGGCGGAGCCATCCGGGCTCATATCGAGGAGCGAAGCGGCCGCATCGTCTCGTCTGGAGCGATCAGCACGACACTGGGCCGGCTGGCGGAGCGGCGCCTGGTGGTCGGGCGCGTCGGCACGCCCGTACCTGGACGCGCCGGTCGCCCGCGGAAGTACTACGCACTGACACCGGCGGGCGCTCGTGACCTGCAGGAGAGCTACACGACGATTCGCGCGATGGCGGGCGGCTTGTTGCAGCGCCTCGACGCACTGGCGGAGCAGGAGAGTTGACACAACGCCGGTCGCGCATCGGACGGCTCCTCGCGGCCTTGTTCATCCGCGGCGCCGAGGCGCCATTCATTCTGCGTGACCTCGACGACTCCTTCAACCACGACGTGGCACGCGGCCTGGCGCCCGCCGAAGTGCGCCGCCGCGATCTCAGGAACATCCTTGCGTCGGCGGGCAGCGTCTGGGCAGAGTCCCTGAGGCCGTCGGCGTGGCGCCCGACCTTGGTCGACGTCCGGCTGGGGCTCCGGACGATTGTCCGGACTCCCGGGCTCAGCTTCGTCGCCGTTTGCGCGCTCGCTATCGGGATCCCGGTCGGCCTGGCGCCGATGCATGCGGTCGACGCGCTCGAACGACCGTTGCCCGGAGATCCCGACGGTCGCATCCGCACGCTCTGCTACTGGCGCGACACCGTCCACGAACATGCCACCGCGGGCGACTACTCTCTCTGGCGGACATCCCTCCGGTCGTTCGGCGCGCTCGCGGCCTACCGGCTGACTACCGTCAACCTCGACATGGACGGCGCCGGTCTCTCGGTACCGGGCATCGAAACAACCGCCTCGACGTTCGATATCCTGCGCACGCCCGCGATGTTGGGCCGCGTCCTGCGCGCCGACGACGAGAGGTCCGGGGCGCCCAGCGTCGTCGTCATCGGACACGACCTGTGGCGCGCGCAGTTCGGGGGCGACCCGGATATCGTTGGCCGTCCCCTCCTGATCGGGGGCGCGCCATTCTCGGTCGTCGGCGTGATGCCGCCGGCATTTCGCTTCCCGACGTCGCACCAACTCTGGATGCCCCTGCGGATGCCAGACGATGGCGGCGGTCCGCGTTCCGGCGCTACCCTCGTCGTATTCGGCATGCTTTCCGACGGCGCGACGCCCGACTCCGCCCAGGCCGAACTTCAGGCGCTGACGAGTTCGCTGGCAGCCGGGGACTTGTCCCGCCGAAGCTCCTCCGGAGCGAAGGCGGACCCCGACTCGTTCGATCGGCTTCGCGCCGCAGTCCTTCCTACCTGGCACCTGACCTTCGGTTTCCCCTCGCCGGGCGGGCTGCGTGCGCTGCCGGAGTTCTCCCTCGTACAGGTGTTGATGCTGGCGCCCCTTTTCGTGGCCTGCGTCAACGTCGGGCTCTTGATCCTCGCGCAGACCTCAACTCGTGCGTCGGAGTTCGCCGTGCGGACGGCACTGGGGGCGAGCCGCGGACGCATCCTCACGCAGGTCTTTGTTGAGTTTATGGTGCTGGCTGTCATAGCGGCGGGTGCCGGACTGCTGATCCTCGACTGGCTCCCCGGTCGCCTGCTGACCGCGCTGGGGATCACGCTTCCCTACTGGATCGATACGGGGCTGAACGCGGCCACCGTGCTCCGAGGACTGGTTCTGGCCGCCGGTTGCGCCGTCATCGCGGGCGTCGCGCCCGCCGTCCGCATGACGGGCCAGTCGATCGATGCGAACATCAGGCGCGCCCGGGCGAGCCGGTCGGGCAATCGACTGGGTGGGTTGTCGAGCGCGCTCATCGTGATTGATGTCGCCGTCGCCGTCGTGGCCATCGGCGTCACTGGGGGCCTGTGGGGCAAAGTCCAGGCAACGAAGCCAAGCGAGTCCATCGACGGGATTAGAGCCGAGGAGATCCTGTCGGTCACGCTCGACGTTCCTTCCACGCAGCGTCAACAGGTGGCCCGAGCGCAGGCTGCGCTCGTCGAAAGGCTTCGCGGCGAGGCCGATGTGCGCGCGGTCACTTTCGCGACCGCACTGCCACGGATGGACCATCCCATTCGCCTGATGGAAGTTGACCAGGATGCCGCTACTGTTGCGGCACCGGCGGCGGGTCCCTTCAAAGTGCGCACGGCCCGGATAGCGATCGACTTCTTCGACGAGTTGGAGCAGCCCCTGGTCGCCGGGCGCGGCTTCGATTCCCGCGATCTCGAACAGGACGCGCGCACCATCATCGTCAACACGACGTTCGCGCAGCGCGCCTTCGGTTCGACCAACCCGATCGGCAGGCGCGTGCGCCAGGCCACGTCGGATCGAGCGCCTGTCGGCCCCTGGCTCGAAATCGTCGGCGTCGTCGGGCACATGGGTGTTCACGCACTGACACCGTCACAAGACGACGGCGTGTACTTGCCTCTGGCGGAGGGTGACGTCAATCCAGTGCGACTGGCCATCTGGGTACGCGGAGACCCGGCGGTCCTCGCGCCCCGAGTACATGAGTTGGCCAGGGCTGTCGACCCCAATGCGGTCATCACGATGCCAATCCCGCTCGATGAGATGTTCGAGGGTGACTGGTATCTCCTCAGGGCCTTCGTCCTGGGGGCCGCCCTCCTCGTGGGCGTGCTGCTCAGCCTGGCGGCGTCGGCCCTGTACGCGATCCTGTCGCTGGTCGTGTCCCAGCGGACCCGTGAGATCGGCATCCGCGTGGCGCTTGGCGCCAATCGATGGGGCATTGCCCGTGACGTCGCCACGCGAGCAGTCGTGCAGATAGGCGCGGGCGTACTGCTCGGCCTGCCGTTCGCGGGAGCGCTGGGTTACGAGTTCCTCGAGCTTACGGGCTCCGGCCGCTCCGTTCCCGGCGCCGTGGCGCTGGCATCGGTGCTTGGCGTGTCGGTCATGCTGCTGGTATCACTCACCGCTTGCACGGTGCCGACGCTGCGCGCGTTGAGGATCGCGCCGATGGACGCGCTCCGTAAGGAAGGATAACGGCACCTGAGGAGCACTCCCGCAACCCATTCACAATCGGTCACTTCGGAGCGTCTGGAGCGATGCTGCCGCGAGGCTGTCCGAAGTCTCTCTACATACTTCGGACACGTCAAACGCGAGGGGCGCAACCGACACGCGCATTGCCGCACGCTCGAAGGACCAATCGTCGTTTAATAGTGCGGCAGTCGCCGCCGGTTGTCGGTTCGGCGATCCGGACCCCATGAGGATGGCACCAGGCACACGACTCGGGCACTACGAGGTCGTCAGTCCCCTTGGCAAGGGGGGGATGGGCGAGGTGTATCTCGCTCAGGACGTCCGCCTCGGCCGCCGGGTCGCGCTGAAGGTTCTGCCGGCCGCAGTTGCCGACGACCAGGACAGCCTGGCCAGGTTCATCCGCGAAGCCAGGGCGGCGTCGGCGCTGAATCACCCGAACATCATCACGATTCACGACATCGGTGACGCGGCGGGCACGCACTTCATCGCCTATGAGTTCGTGGACGGCAGGACGCTCCGCGACGTCGCCCGAGGCGTTCCGCTCGACGCCGCGACGGCGATCGACATCGGCATCCAAGTGGCGTCGGCGCTGGCCGAGGCTCATCGTGCTGGGATCGTCCACCGCGACCTCAAGCCCGACAACGTGATGATCCGGCCGACGGGGCTCGTCAAGTTGCTCGACTTCGGCGTCGCCCGCCTGTCGAGGCCCGTCGAGGCGGATGTCACGTCCGTGACGGCGATGCCTGGCCAAACCTTCAGCGGCATGTTGATCGGCACGCCGCAGTACATGTCGCCCGAGCAGGCACGTGGCCTGGAAGTCGATCAGCAGACGGACCTTTTCAGCTTTGGTGCGCTCCTGTACGAACTGCTGTCGGGAACGTCGCCGTTTGCTGCCGGCACCGCCACTGACATCATTGTCGCGGTACTGACGCGCGAACCGCCGCCGCTGACGGAGGTGCCGCCGGCCGTGGTGGATATCGTCAGCCGGGCGCTGCAGAAGGACCGCGCGCAGCGGTATGCGACGGCGGCGGAGCTGCTGCTCGACCTCACCAACGCGAAACAGGCGCTCGGCCGAACGGCGCCGGCCGCGCGCCAACACGCCGACACGCCGCCGCAGCTCGCGACGGCCGGGTCAACAGCCACGTCGCGCGCCATGACGTCGCTCGCGGTGCTGCCGTTCGTCAACATGAGCGCGGACGTCGACCACGAGCACTTCTGCGACGGCCTGGCCGAAGAGCTGCTGAACGCACTGTCGAAGATCGACGCGCTGAAGGTGGCGGCGCGCACGTCCGCATTTACGTTCAAGGGCAAGACTGTCGATCTCGGCACCATCGCGAGGACGCTCGGCGTCACCAGCGTGCTCGACGGCAGCATCCGGCGCTCCGGCAATCGCCTGCGGATCTCCGTGCAGCTCGTCAACGCCGCCGATGGATATCAGGTGTGGTCGGAGCGCTACGACCGCGAGATGCGCGATGTATTCGAGCTGCAGGACGAGATCACCCTGGCTGTCGTCGCAGCCCTGAAGCTGAAGCTGTTCGGCGAGGAACGTGTCGCGGTGCTGAAGCGCTACACCGATAACGCCGAGGCCTACGAACTGTTTCTGAAGGGCCGCCACCACTCCTACAAGTACACCGCGCAGGGCTGGCAACGCGCGATCGAGTTCTTCGAGAAGGCGATCGCCCTCGAACCAGACTACGCGCTGGCTCATGCCGGCATCGCGGCGTCACGGGGCTGCCAATGGTTTTTCGGCATCCTGCCGGCCGAGCGAGTGATCCCGCAGTGCAAGGCGGGCAACGCGCGGGCGCTGGCCATCGACGACCGCCTTGCCGACGCATATCTCTCGCTGTCGATGACCACGTTCTTCTACGACTGGGACTGGCGCGGCGCCGAGCGGACATTCATCCGGTCGATCGAGCTCAACCCGAACAACGGCGAGACCCTGTCGTACTACGCGTTGTTTCTCGTTTTCGACGGGCGCGTGGACGAGGCCCTGACGCTCTGCCGGAAGGCGCTGGCGCTCGACCCACTCGCACCGCTTATCAACATGAACGTCGGCTGGACCTACTTCGCCGCCGGACGGCCAGCCGAGGCGTCGCAGCAGGCCGCGAAGATGATCGAGAGCGATCCGGATTTCTACGGCGCCTACTGGCTGCAGGGCGCCATTCATCTGAGCGCGGGCGAGTACCAGGCGGCGGTCGGCCAGTTGCGCAGTGCCGTGTCGCTCGGCGGTCATCAAGTGGTGGTGGCCGACCTGGCGTCGGCCTGCAGCCTGGCGGGCGCCACCGGCGAGGCCACCACCATCCTCGACCGGTTAGTGGACCTGCGGCGGCAGCACTACGTGCCAGCCATCTGCCTGGCGCGCGTCTACAGCCGGCTCGGGAACACCACGACCGCGATTGAGTGGCTCGAGGCCGCCTTCGCCGAACGAAACGGGGAGATGGTGTTCCTCGAACAAGAGATCGACGGTGCGGCCGCCGACGACCCGCTGCGGCGACTGGGTGGCGAACCAAGAGTCAGAGCGCTGCTCGACAGCATGCGCCTGCCGAAACCGGTGTGAACGGGTTCACGGACACGAGGACAGATATGACGATGTCGTTCGATGAACAGGGCATTCGAGAGGCCATTGCGTTCTACGCGGAGGGAATGCGGACGGGCGACATGGAGGCGCTGAAGCGTGGCTTCCACGAGCAGGCGATCTTTGTGCGGCTATCTGGGCGACGACCTCATCGCCGGCCCTATCGCCGAGCTCTATGACTGGGTGGCGGCGAATCCTGCAAGGGCCGCTACAGGCGACCCGTTCTCGTGCGAGACCCTCGGCATCGACATGACCGGACGCGTCGCCACGGCGAGGGTGCGCGAAAGCGATCATCACGGTGTAGTGATCGACCACTTCCACCTGTTAAAGGTTGGCGAGCGGTGGTCAATCGTCAGTAAGCTCTGGGACGCGGAGCCGTAGCGGCTCCTCGCGCCGCTCGGAGATCTGTACGGACGGTATGTTCGCGGATCAGAGCGGTGATTCCTCCTAGCTTAGCTAAGAAGGTCGAGCGGAGCCCGGGAGGCCCAGAGAGCGCCGGCGTGATGCCTTAGACGGTGCGGGGTCGCCACGGCTCGTGCTCGTGCGCGAGCCAGACCAGCTCGGGGTCGAGCGCGCGCACCCGCAGCTGGCCTTCGGTGTGCGGCTCGTCGAGCTCGCCAAACCAAACCGCCACGTCGCCGCCAACGACGACCGGGCGCCCGCCAGTCTCGACGACGACGACCTGCATGCCGCGTGTGTGGCCCGGCGCCGGGACGAGCCGGAGCCCGGGAAGCAGCTCGAGTTCGCCGTCGACCGGCACGTACAGCACGCCGGGCGCCTCGACCCACTCGCGAATGGTGTAGTCGTCCTCGTTGCGCGCGTCGTCGAGCTCCCGACGCTGGACGTAGATCGGCCTGCCGGCGAAGAGGTGGTTGCCGCCGCAGTGGTCGAAGTGCAGGTGTGTGTTGACGACGATGTCGATGCCGGCGAGGTCGAAGTTCTGCTTGCTCAGTGGAAGGAGGCGGGGATCGAGGTCGGCCACCGCCGGGTGCAGCTCCGTCATGCCGGTGTCGACCAGCACGCGCGCATCGGGATGGTCGATGACGTGCACGTAGACCGGCATCCGCTCGCCCTCGGCGAGCAGGTCGGCAACGCGGACTGGCGTGATGGTGATTGAGGCGGGGGCGTTCATTTTTTCCCTCCGTCAACCATCACAGCCTCGGTCTTGTCGTCGAGACCGGCGAGGACCTCATCGGGGTTCTCTTCCGCGTAGTGAAGAGCCAGGCGGCCGACCGCGAGATCGACGACTTCATGTCCGTCCCACGCTCGCGCCCAGGGTGACGAGAAGCTCGTCCAGTTGCGCGAACGTCTCGACCATCGCATCCGCCGCCCCGGTGCCGGCAGCGTCGAGAGCTTCCTTCGAGGAATAGAGCTCGTGCATGACCAGCAGCGTCTTGCCACGCTTTTCCTCGAATGTCACCGTGGTGACAGGCCCGCCCTCACCACCTTCCTCGTTGGTCCACACGAGGCGCGAGTGCGGTGTCACTTCGAGGGACGTGCCGAAGAACGCCATAGCATCGGGTTCGAACTCGAG
>CAWDJL010000004.1:0-32498 GCA_963802675.1 uncultured Acidobacteriota bacterium | reverse complement strand
ATCAATCCCCATTCTCCGGCCGAGTCATCACCGTGTCACACGCATTTGCCATGCTCCACCGCGAGGTGCGACATGGCGACAAAAGAACCACAGTCAAATGAGCAGGACGAATTGGTGAAGTGGCTCCGGGTGTGGTGAGCGACGAGGCCGACGACAGCAGCGAACGGCCAGCCGACCCAGTCAATCCCGAGAACGATGGGGAGGCTCAGCTAGCTGGGGAGGACCGGGATCACTGAGAAGCGTGACCGAGTGCACCGCCAGCTGCTGCGAGCTGGCGGTGCCGCACGCTGGCAAAGTCCGCTACTGGGCCCTGGTGAGGACCATCTCGAGACTCTGGTTGCCCTGGCCGTCAGGAAAGAGCGTCCCCGGGACTTTCTTGGCCACACGCTGCTGCACCAGCTCGTACGCACGTGCGGTCATTGGAATGCCGCCCACTTCCCGCACGAGGCTTTGATCCTGCTTGAGATAGAACGTTACGAATTGAGAGAGCGCCGGGCCATTGAGAGACTTGCCATTGACATAGACGAACAACGTACGCGATAGCGGGCGATATGCCCCGCGCTGCACGTTGTCGATGGATGGCAGCACGGCGCCAAGCCTCTCCGCGTCTGGCCCCGCCAGAGGAACGGCCTTCAGTGCCTTCTCATGCTGATGAAAGTAACCAAAGCCGACGTACCCCAACGCATAGCGATCGGCGGACACGCCCTTGACGATCACCGTGTCGTCTTCACTGGCTGAGTAGTCCTTGCGTGACGCGCGCGCGCTCCCGGTTACGGCCTCGGTGAAGTAGTCGAACGTGCCGGAGTCCGCGCCTGGACCAAACAGCTTGATAGGCTCGTTGGGCCATCCGGGCCTCACGTCGCTCCAGTGGGTCACCTTGCCCTCGGCGTCCGGCTCCCACAGTCGCTTCAGCTCAGCGACACTGATGGACGAAATCCAGTCATTGGCCGGATGGACGATGATCGTCAGCGCGTCGTAGGCGACGGGAATCTCGAGGAAGGCAACGCCGGACCGCTCGCACGCCGCTCGTTCGTCCACATTGATGGGGCGGGAGGCATTCTGGACGTCGATCTCGCCGCGGCAGAACTGCTGAAAGCCCGCGCTGGTCCCCGAGCTGGCCACGGAGATCTTGACGTCGGGGTGCTGCTTCACGAATGACTCGGCGACGGCGCGTGTGAGCGGATGCACGGTGCTGGACCCACTGGCCTTGATTTCGCCGGTCAGGCCAGCCTCGCGCGGTCCGCAGCTCGTGATGGCCAGCGCCGCCACGAAGCCGAGCGCGCGGAACATCAGGGTTGCCATCGTTCGAAGGGCCACCGTAGCGAATGATGATGACGCCGGTACGTCAAAACTGCAACGTTTGTGTTGCGGATGAGGGGGACAGGCCCCGTCGTGACATTTGGAGACAAGTCCACGCCGCGGTATCCTAGTCTCCGGCGATCAGGGCGCCACCGTGTCCGCGGGAAGGACCGCGTCCACCTGAGCCTGCTGACACAACCGAACGTTCGATGAACTCTTTTCCGCCCGAGCGAGCGGACACCGGGCCCGTCGGCTGACGCCACGCGTCTGGCCGGGAGAGGAGTTTCATCATGAGACCCCGTTCTTTACCCACTCGAACACTCCCAGCACGTCCCGATCTCGATCAACTGAAGCGTCAGGCCAAAGAGCTGCGGGACGCATTCGTCGCCAACACGCCGGAGGCTGTCGAGGAAGTGCAGGCGCACTATCGCCACGCCGATCGTTCGACGTTTGCGTTGCACGACGCGCAGCTGGTGCTCGCGCGCGCCTATGGATTCGACAGTTGGCCCAAGCTGAAGGCGTTCGTCGATGGCGTCACCATCCGTCGAATTCGCGATGCGGTCGTCGCCGACGATCTGGCGGCAGTGCGCGCGATGCTGCAGGTTCGGCCCGAGCTTGGCCGCGCCTCACTGGACAACTTCCAGATCCTGCACCATGCAGTGCTCAACCGTTCCGAGACGATGGTACGGCTGCTGATGCAGCACGGCGCGAGCGCTCGCGAGGGCATCTATCCGCATCGCGACGCAACGTCCGCGCTCGCGATCGCGCGCGGGCGTGGCGACGCCGGGATCGTGGCGGCGATCGAGGAGGAAGAGCAGCGCCAGCGCGAAACCAGGAGTGGGGTAGCGCGGGCGCCTTCGCCCGATCCGTTGTTCAACGTGATCGCCTCTGGCGACGCCGCCGCAGCCGTGACGCTGCTCGACGCCAACCCGGCACTCATCACGACCCGTCACCCACTCATGGGTGTGACGCCACTCCACTTCGCGGCACACCGGCTGCGACCGAACCTCGTCCAATGCCTGTTGGATCGTGGCGCTGATCCGTCAGCCCGTGATGTTCGCGACCACACGCCACTCGACAGGGCGGCATTTCAATCGACTCCGGACACGGCCGAGCGATTCAGCTCGATCGCCCAGCTTCTGTTGGCGCGTGGAGCAGTACTCACTGCGCCAGCGGCGGTGGTGCTCGGCGACATCGAGTGGCTACGCGCGCGCCACGCGGAAGGTTCCCTCACGAACCCGATTGAGGATGAGGGTGGACTCCTTCGCATCGCCGTGACTCACAACCGCGTGGACGTCCTTGCCTTCGTGCTCGACCGGGGATTCGATCCGGATGAGCGCGTCCGCGTGCTCGACGGTGACGAGCACACCTTTACATGGGGGATGCCGCTCTGGCACTGCGCTGGCCGCGGCAAGTACGAGTTGGCGGAGATGCTCTTGCAGCACGGTGCTGATCCCAATGCGAGCGTGTACGCGAGTGGCGATCCTGTTTTTCAGGCTTACAGCGAACGCGACTGGAAGATGGTCACGCTCCTGGAGAAGTACGGCGGGGTTCCAACGGCTGGCACTGCAGCGCTCTATCGCCAGACGGATCTCGCTCGGAAGATGCTCGCGGGTGAAGCGCCATATCGCCTGGAAGGTGATGCTTCGCTCCCGGCGCAACTGCTCGTCAATGCCGCGTGCGGCGGCGATCCCGAAATCCTGCGCATGGCGCTGTCGCGCGTGGATTGGCCGCGCAACGATCCGCGCTGGTTTGGTGCACTCGAACAACCGCTGCGCCTCTGGGCGCACGGTTCGGGCGCCGCTGACTGGGATCGCTCAACCTATTTCACGTGTTTTCGCCTGCTCTTGGAACGCTGCGATCCCAACCTGCGCGGCCGGCCGACCGACAAGCAGCAGTTCGGCCTGACGATCCTCCACAGCATTGCCGGATCGCGGGAACATCTGCCCCCTGACGATCGAATGGCCTTTGCCACGCTGATTCTCGACGCCGGCGCCGGCCTGGATCTGCGTGATTACCTGCTTCAGAGCACGCCGCTTGGATGGGCCTGCCGATGGGGTCGTTTGGAATTGGTGAAGCTCTTTCTCGACCGCGGGGCTGATCCTGTCGAGGCAGACGCCGAACCCTGGGCTACGCCGCGGGCGTGGGCCGAGAAGATGGGACACGTGAGGTCCTCGCGCTGTTGGTCGCGCGTTGAGGCCTCAGAGGCACAGAGACACACAGACGAAAGACATGAAGGCACGGAAACACGGAAGCACGGCGCGGCCGTCGGCCGCACCAATAGAACGCTCCACCTGATTCTTCGCCATGATGGGTTTTCCACAACACATCACCGGAGAAGACCGATGGAGCGCTTCCTGACACGGCATCACGGCCGCATCGCGGCATCGTAGCAGGGTTTGACCGTCTGCTGTTTCGCGGCACCTGGCGGTCGGTGAGCTATCCGGATGGGATGGCCCGCTTCCTTGGGAGTCAACGGGTGCTCTACAAAGATTTCAGTGCCTTTGCCCAACAGGTCACGGCGCGCGTGCGCACGCATGCAGAAGCACTGGCTCAGCAGACGGTCGCCCGCTCGAGTATGTTCCATCGAGTGGGACCTCGAAGACGCGCGGCCCGCGAGATCCTCGCGCGCGACGGCATCACCGAGGGCCTGGTGTGCATCTTCTCGTGCGTCGAGTCCTGTCGGACCTTTACGGTGCGCGGCGATCGCACGACCAAACGGTTGCGGGTGCGGCGGCAGGAGGGCAAGTGTCTCACTACTACTTTTATTTTGTCGATCGCGCCTTCGGCTGATGCACGTCCGCTTGCAAACCTGGCTGCCGCTCACCCTGCAGGTGTGTGTCAACGGCCGCGAATGGCTCGCGCGCCAATTGACGACCGCGGGGGTGGCGTATGAGGCTCACGGCAACTGCGTGCTGCCCGACGATCTGGCCCGGACCGCGGCGCTGAGCACGCAGTTGTCGGCGTTCGCGTGGGAACCCTGGCTGACGCAGTATGCGCGGCGGGTCAATCCCTGGCTCGATCGCCGCACCGCGCTCGGAACCCAGTACCTACTGGAGCGTGCGCGAAAGCGAGTTTGCCACCGACGTGCTGTTCGTCACCCCGGCCGCCTTGCAGGCCGTCTACCCGCGGCTGGTGCACCATGCCATCGAACACTTCCAGACGGGTGAGGTGCTCCGCTTCTTGGGGCGCCAGGTGCCCGGCCGCTTTCAAGGCGAGGCCCACAGCACCTTGATCCATCGTCCCGAAGGTCTGCGGATCCGGCACTGGCTCGATGAGAACTCGATCAAGATGTACGACAAGGCCGGCCGCGTGCTGCGCGTGGAGATGACGCTGAACAATCCGACGCGTTTGAAAGTCCTGCGCCGACGGCCCAGTGACCGTCGGCTCGACTGGCTCCCGCTGCGGCGCGGGATTGCCGACGAGAGACGGGAAGACGTAGCCACGAAGGGCACGAAGTCACGAAGATCACGAACAAGATCTTGAATTTCTTCGAGAAAGATCTTTCGTGTCTTCGTGTTCTTCGTGGCTATCGTTTTGGCCCTGTGCCTCTGTGCCTCTGAGGCCCGGTACGTTACACCACCGAGAAATCCAGGTTCTCAGTGATCCTCGTACCGTCCCTCCGAAAGCTCTCCGTCAGAAGGGCAATCCGCCGGCGTGCCTCGCCGAGATCGTGGTTGTCCAAGTTGATGTTCAGCAGATCGATGTACCACGGCAGCTTGACCGGGCTCGTGACATACGTCTCGACGATGGCTCTGGCAATTGGCAAGGTGGTTGTCTTCGACACGTCATGGACGTCACGATTGCCGGCGCGTTGGAGCTTGCCGTATTCCTCATCGAGGAGCCGCGTGAAGAGGTCGACCGTGAATCGGTCGCCGGCCTCCACGCCGGTGGCGCTGTCGCCTTCAGTGACCGTCGCCTGCTTGTGAAGCCACTCCCACAAAATGCTCAATCGGATCTCGCCAGTGGCCATGTCCTCCATCAGGTAGAGCACATCGTCATTTCCGAAGAAGTCCGCGGGCTTCAACGCGGCCGCCTGTAACCCCTGTCCGAATGCGTTGCCGTATTGCAGGGCAACGCTCAGGAGATCGCGCGCACCGCGAACGGTTCGTGGCGCCGCCTCCAGGCGTGTGAGGCCATCACGATCGGCGCGTGTGTAGGTGAGCGCGTTGGAAGGGTCGGCCGAGTTGATTGTCCTCGCCCACTTTCTCCCACACCGGCCGAACGATGTGGACCATCTTCCAGTGGGCGACCCACTTGCCGCTGGCGCCTTCGCGCTGTTCGCGTTCTGCACCTGCCACGGCCCGTTTCATGCCGCTCGTCACCCCGGCCTCCGACCCGACCGGAATGTTCGGCTCCATCCCGCCCTGCCACAGCGCGCAGCGTCCAACGCGATCCGGCGTGTTGGCGGCGCGCCGGACGCGGTCCTCGTAATGGCGCATGTAGCCGTAGGTCATCGTGATGGCGTCGATGTTCGGGTTGATGAACTCTGCATCCCATGCCATCGCGTCCGAGACGCTGTTGATGTAGTCCCAGCGACCGGTGTTGTAGCCGACGAAGCGCACCGAGAGCGCGGCACGAATCTCCATCAGCTGGAAGCACGCCTCAATTTGCTCGACCAGCACGTACACCTTGACCGTGCCGACTTCCAGCCCAAGCTCGCGTTCGAGCCGGTTGAGAATCTCGTTCCAGAGCGCCGCTTCTTCGGCGGTCTGAATCTTCGGTAAGTAGAGTACTGGTGTGCCGCCAGCGCGCCGGAGCGGCTGGTGATTGTTGGCGAGATAGAGTGCGGCGTCGACGATCGAAGCCGAGAAGCCACTGGCATCCGTATGCCGCACGTGTCGATCGTCGAGGTGCAGGCCCCGCGGCCGGAAAATGGTGGTCGTGAAGTCGAGCTGACGCCGATAATCGGTGACAATCTCACGCCCGAGAAAGCTGCGTGACCACTCGTTCATTTCGCGGGCGACCTGCTCGGCAACTCTCAGGAACCTTGGATCGCGGTGGATGGCCAAGCGAAGATTGCGCTGATTGTCGAGTGACATGGTCGTCACCTGACCGAGCGCATCCTCGCCATCGAACATCCAGCCGTCGGCGCCGGACAGCAGCGCGTAGGCGACATTGCGGAGGCTGGTCTCAACGGGAGCATTTGGCCGCGCCGCCGGTCCCGTGCCCTGGATCCATTGGCGACGAAGATTCGTCGGGATCTCGCTCCCGGTGAAGGTGCCTTCGCGCGCCTCGCGGACGCTGATTCGCGTCCGTGGAATTACCGCGCGCTCGTCAAGGAAGTCGATATGCGCGCGATCGCGCGCACGAGCGCTTCGCCGCTCCGTTCGGGCTCGCATCACGGTTCTGCGTTCGGCATCCAGCCCCGAGAGCGCCGCCAAGGCAGCCCGCGCAGGCTCAGTCCAGACGTCGGCGTACTCGGTGGCGATGTTGTCGCGAATCTGGAATGGGGATGCGGGCACGAAGATCTCGTCAGCGCGATTGTAATTCCGAAGATCTTGCGCTCGACCCGTGGCGAGGGATTAGTTGGAAACCTGTCCGGCCTCAGGCGAGACGGGTCGAAGTGCCGGCCGATGACCCGTCGAGGACGGAATCATGGTTGCAACGCACGTTCACAGTGTCGACCACGGGACAGGGACGCCCACGACCTACGTCGCAGTGTCGCGCTTCGTCGCGGTCCTCAGAGATCTCAGGCAGGTCCGTGTTTGTCGTGCGGTCGCGGCGCGATTACCACCATTGAATTCGAGCCAGGGCCGTGGCCGACTTGACGCTGTCTTCAACGCTCCACCGCGTGACGCCGATATCCGCTACTCCTGCGGTGCGCGCCGCTTGAACCACGTGCCGCTGCCCCCGTCTCTGACGTCCATTCACCGATGCAGCTGTCGCTCGGCCGTTGGCAGCAGATTGCGTCTCGAGTCCACTCAACCTCGAGCGGACTTCATGCAGATGATCGGCGAATAGTCATCAACGCCTGCACTGCTAGACCAGTGACACGCGAAGCGCAACTGCCCGCCGCGCGCGCGCCCGCCGCGCGCCCCCCCCCCCGGTTCCTACGCCGTCTGCGTGCCGCGCTGCGCACCGGGGCTGCTCCCGTTCCCGCCCCCCCCTGCCGCGTTCGTGTGTGATCGCACCTGGCCGCGCACAAGCTGCGTGTTTCAGCACCAGAACCCCCCGCCGTTTGCTTCTCGTCGCGTCGATCGTCGCGCTTTCGCTGTTCACGTTCAGCGCGCTGGTCTCACCTGCGCAGTTCATTCCGCTCTGGTGCTGTCGCTGTCCAGGATTCCGCCCCCCCCCCCCGCCTCACACTCACCCTACCCCATCTTCCTCCCCTTCCCCTGAACTTCTGGGCTGGCGTGCTCGTCCGTCGTGCGGTCGCGTCTCACGCTACTTCGTTTTCGGGCGCGCGGCTTGAACCACGGTCACGTATCCACCGTTGTCCCCCCCCCCACCTCTCACGCTGCATCCAGCGTGCGTCACACGGGAGGATGCGATGACCCGACGAGTTGGCTATTTGTCGCTGGCTACGCTGTTCCTGGCCGCCAGCCTCGCCGCTGACACCGCGTGGAAATGGAGCGGCGCCTTCAGCGACCGCACCGTCTCGCTGCTGATCATCGGCGATATTCAGGTGCACTCGCGGCGCGCCGATCCGACGACGGCCTTCGTCAACGTGCGGGAGACGCTGAGGGGTGCCGATCTCCGTGTACGCCAACCTCGAAGGCGTGCTGGTCGAGTCAGGCGGGCCTGAAGGCGACATCCCGGACAAGAAGGGCTGGACCCATCCGGGCCCTGGCGGCGTCAAGGCGCTGAAGGACGCGGGCGTGGACGTCGTGGGCCTGGCCAACAACGTGGCCTACGGCCGCAACAACATTCTCCAGACCGCACGTCTACTCAAGGACAACGGCGTCGTTACGGTCGGTGTCGGGCGCAATCTGGGCGACGCGCACAAGCCGGCGATCGTCGAACGCAAGGGCGTCAAGATCGGCTTCCTCCAGTACACGGCGCGTTGGTACCGCGAGGACGAACAGCTCGCAACCGCCACAGCCGCCGGCGCTGCCCGGATGACATCGCGAGACGGTATCACCATCGACGCAGGTGATCTCGCGCGCCTGCAACAGGACGTGCGCAAGCTTCGCCCGCAGGTCGACATCGTCGTCGTGTCGCATCACAACCGCGATGGCGCCACGCCGGTGCAGTTCGGCCCGCAGCCTGCGCGGGCGCCTGGTGCGCCGCGACCCGACCGGACGCGGCCCGAGCCGTATCAGACGCAGTTCGCGCAGACGGCGCTCGATGCCGGCGCCGATCTCGTCTATGGCCATGGCACGCACTACGTGCAGGGCGTCGAGTTCTACAAGGGCAAGCCGATCGTCTACGCCGTCGGGCACTCGGCGTTCGATCAACCGGGCTATGAGGATTCGAAAGACGGCCTCGTGCTCCGCGCCGTGATCGACGGGCGGAACATCCTGCGGCTGTCGATTGTGCCGGTTAGCCGCGACGCGCAGAACAACATGATGATGCTCGATCCGACGACGGGTGAGGGTGCGCGGCTGGTGACACACGTAAAAGAGCGATCCACTGATGTGCCGTTGCGGGTTGACGGGCAGGAAGTCGTGATGATTGACCGTGTGACGCAGACTTCACGCCGGTAGCTGGTTCTCGACGACGGTTCTCGACGACGGTTCTTCACAAAGGTTCGACGAAGGTTCGTTTCGGAGGTTCTGTCGCGATCGGAATCAGCCGGCTATTTGACGCAATCACCAATCCGCTTGGCCACCGTCTTGATCGTCATGGCCTGACCCTTGTGATTCGACTTCATCATCCCGGTAAAGGAGTCGCCCGCGAACATCATCTCGACATCCATTCTGTAGGTGTCTCCGTCCTCGACGCAGGTAGCGTTGAAGGTCACCTTGTTGCCGACGGTGCGGTAGTCAGAAAGCTTGCATCGTTCGCGCTCCTCAGAGTCGCCGAGCAGCTTGGAGAAATCCTTCAGGTCCTCGGCCGTGATGCATTTCGTGTCCTTCATTGGCGGCATCTTCGTCGACGAGTTGGCCATTTCCATCTCGACGCTCACTTCGTTTCGGCCAGGCTTGAGATCGACTGCCTGCGCCAGGACGACCGACGCCGGAGCGCGACGACCCCGAGCAGGGGAGAGTCACGACGAGCGAGCGCGATGTGACGGGATTGTTCTGTACGGCAAGCTCTCGTCAACACATCCCGTGCGGGCCAACGCATCTCTTTCTCGGCGGTCTGAGGCGAGCTTCGCTAGTGCATCAGCCCACGAGTTCGCCGGTTCCGCGCTGCGACTGAGTACAATCTCGCACCAATGCGCTGCGTCATCGTCGGTGGCGGAGAGATTGGGCTTGCGCTGGCGCAAACGCTGTTGATCCAGAACGATGTTTTCGTCGTGGACCATGCCCCGGAGGTTGCCGACCGATTCGAACGTCTGGACGTGCAATTCGTTCTGGGCAACGGCACCAGCCCGGACGTGCTGACACGTGCGCAAGTCGCTCGCGCCGACATTCTCGTGGCCTGCACTGGCCTGGATGAGGTCAATATCGTCAGTTGTGCCGTGGCGCGGCAACTGGGACAGGCACGCGCAATCTGTTTCGTGTCACGCGAGGACTTCGTTCGGAATTCGGCGGACGGCCGCGGCCTGGCGGCCTTTGGCATCGATCGGGTGGTCTGGCCCGAGGCGCAGCTGGCCGAGGACGTGGAGCGCATCGTGCGTGTCCCCGGGGCGCTCGATGCGGAGTCGTTCGCCGATGGGGCGATTCAACTCGTTGAATACCGAATCGATGCCGACTCGTTCTTTGCCGGCCGTCGGATCGCTGATCTGCACCTGCCGCACAGTACGCTTGGTCGTGGCCGTGCGAAGAGGCGAAGAGTTCTTCATTCCCAGGGGTACGAGCGAGTTGGCTGCTGGTGACAGGGCGGTTGTGATGGGTGTGCCTGACGGCGCTCCGGGAGATTCGCGCAGCGCGTAACCGGCGCCGCCGATCCCCGGCGACAGCATGTCACTATCATCGGCGGCGGCGACGTCGGGTTTCAGCTTGCCGAGCGCCTGGATCGAGCGCACGACTCGATTGACCTGGTTCTGATCGAGCACAACCCGGCGCGCGGCGAGATGATTGCCGCTCGATTGCGTCATGCCCTGGTCGTCAAGGGCGATGTACTGATCTCGAGCTGCTGGAGGAGGAGAACGTCGGACGCAGCGACGTGCTGGTCGGAGTCATCGACAACGACGAGCGGAACCTGCTGGCATCCCTCCTCGCCCGCCAACTCGGCGTTCGACGCATCATCACGCGCGTCAGCCAGCGCGCCAACCTCCGGCTGTTCGAACGAGTCGGCATCGATGTCGCGATCTCGGCCCGTGGCGCGGCGGTGGCGTCGGTGCTCCATCAAATTCAGGGCGGCCCGACACGGCTGCTCGCGCTCGTCGAGGGCGGCGCCGGTCGGATCCTCGAGCTCGACGTCCCAGTGGGATTCCGCGGGCGGGCGCTGAAGGAGCTGGCGGCTCCGCTCAACAGCATCATCGGCGCGATCGTGCGGCACTCGCACGCGTTCGTGCCGCGCGGCGACGATCGCGTCGAGCCCGGCGATCGCCTGATCGTGTTCACGATGTACGCGGCGGCGGATCGCGTTCGCGACTATTTCACGCTCGGCCACAACTGACCTGTGACTGTCCGAGCGACTTCACGGGCCCAGCGCCAGCGCGACGAGCGGTTCGCGCGAAACCGAGCGTCATGCGTCTAGCACTCGTCGTTCACTTGATCGGAACGCTGGTGCGGCTCTTCAGCCCGACGGTCCTCGTGCCTGCCGCCGTTGCGGCCTTCTATCGCGAGTGGTTCGATGCGGCAGGCTTCATCGTCGCCTTCTCGGCGACGGCGGTCGTGGGCACGCTGATGCGGCGGGCGGCGGTCGACCGGCGATGCCGAACGATTGCGGCGTGTCGAGGGGATGGCCGTCGTGTCGATCACCTGGCTGGTGGTTGCCAATCTGGCCGGGATCCCGTACCTCTGGGTCGGCTTCAGCTACGTCAACGCGCTATTCGAGTCGATGTCGGTCTGACCACGACCGGCGCCACGGTGGTCACCGACTTTTCGGCCATCGGGCGCGGCGTGTTCTTCTGGCGGCCCTGACGCACTGGCTTGGTGGGCTGGGTGTGATCGCGCTCGTTCGTCGCAGTGCTTCCACGACTGGCGATCGGCGGGCGCGAACTCTTCTTCGCCGAAGCCGCGGGGCCCACGAACGAGAAGTTGACCCCCCAGCTCCGTCAGACGGCGATCGCGCTGTGGCGACTGTACACGGCGTTCACGGTCGCGCAAGTCGCGGCGCTCACGCTGGCGGGCATGTCGCTGTTCGACGCCGTCTGTCATTCGATGGCCACCATGGCCGCCGGCGGCTTTTCGCCGCACCCGCTGTCGCTCGCTGGCTACAATCGCGCCGCGTTCGATTGGATCATCATCGTGTTCATGTTCATCGCGGGTGCCAATTTTGCCCTCCAGTATCGAGCCGTCCGCGGCGGCCGCCTCGCACTGGCTCACGACGAGGAATTGCGCGCGTACAGCGGCATTGTCCTGGTGGCGACGGCGCTGCTGATGGTCTTCCTCGTGCGCGATGGTATGCCGTTTTCTGACGCGCTTCGCCACGGTGCCTTTCAGGTGCTGTCGATCTTGACGACCACCGGCTTCGCGAGTGTGGATTTCGAGCTATGGACCCACGCAGGCCAAAATGGTGCTGCTGCTGCTGATGTTCATCGGCGGCTGCGCGGGTTCGGCAGCGGGCGGACCCAAGGTCGTACGACACGTCCTGATGGCCAGGCTCACCGTGCGCGAGCTCAAGCGCATCCTGCATCCGCGGGCCGTTCTGCCCGTCAAGCTCGGCGGCCGCGTCGTCCCCGAGCACACGCTGCGCGACGTGCAGGTGTTCATGCTGTTCTACCTGCTCACGTTTGCGGTGGGGGCGGCGCTTCTGGTGTTTCTCGGTGCCGATTTGTTGACCGGGATCACGGGCAGCATCGCCTGTTTGGGCAACATCGGTCCCGGCTTCGAGGCGGTCGGGCCGATGGCGAACTTCGCTGAGTTGCATCCCGTGAGCCGGCTGGTGCTGACGCTGGAAATGTGGATCGGCCGCCTCGAAGTGTTGACCGTGCTCGTGCTGTTTCGCGGCGAAGTCTGGCGCTCCGCTCGGTGGAGCGCATGAGGTGTCCGCCCTGGCGATGATCGGGTCCATCCCGATGTGCTCGTCGACCGGAGCAGCGTTTTGCCACCTCACGCGGATCGCGCAGCCGGTGCTGCTCTTCTTTCGCAACCTTCGAGATGTACGCCGAGAAGTCAGCGTCCTCGCCTTCAAGCAGCTGCGGCAGCATCGAACAGAAGTCGACGCGCCGGCACCACTCGCGCATGTAGTCGTCCCACGAATGCCACCGGCGTCGCTGACTTTCTGTCATGTCCACGTCGAAGACCAACAGATACGCGCGCTCGAACAGCGAGATGAGAATCTCGAAGACGACCTGGCGGCGTTCGAGTTGTTCGTCGGTCAATTGCGGCGCGGCCGCGCGTGACCGCAACTGCAAGTCCGGATTCTCCATGACGAGCTTCAGAAAATCGGTGTAGGCGTCGGACAGCAGCTGATAGGTTTCTTCGTCCTCATTCTCACGCTCCTTTCGCTGCTCCTGCCAGAAGGTCAAGATGGCGAGAGGAAGACCGATGACGGTGACGATGTAGCTGAGAAGTTCCCAGACTTCGAGGGCGGTCATGCGACACTCCTGATGAAAATCCGGTGCCTGAGGCGCGCCTTAGCGCTCGCGGTCGGTGTGCTTGATCATCAACACTTCGTTGCCCTTCTCGTTGTAGACCAGCTCGTCGACCACCTGCCGCACGATCAGCATCCCAAAGCCACCGGGTCGTAAACCAGCGTCTGCCCGTTGGCTCATGGTCTCGAGCACGTGATCGCGTTCGCTCGAACGGGCCGCGTGCTGAAGATCGGTGTGGTCGAACCCATCGCCCGGATCGAGAAAGTGAAAGACGATGGCCCGGGCAGTGCGGGCGGCCGTGACCTGGATCACCTTGTGAGGGTCGAACCCGGCGCCGTGCTCCATCGCATTGAGCAGCATCTCGCGGAACGCCGTCATCAACAGATCGCGCTGGTCTGATGGCACGTCGGCACGCCATTCCGAGATGAACCTTGTCAGCCGATCCGCCGTGAGCAGCCGGCACGCGACGCGCAACGTCAGCCAATTGGGCAGACCCGAAACGACTTCGATGCCATCGCTCCATTCGGAGGCCTCGATGGCCGATCGCACCATTTCCACGACTTCGGCGGTGTCGAAGGGCTCGCTGAAACACGCGAACACATGGGCGCGAATGGCTTGGAGCACTTGCGCGTTGGTCAACGCGGGTGCGAGGACGATGGTCCTGACGTCGGGCCTCAGGGCCCTGATTTCATCCACCAGTGTCAGGTCGTGATCGGCGGGCGTCGCCGGATCGGTAATCAGGACATCGATGGGATGGCGGCGGGCGTGCCGAACCGCGTCCAGCGCGTCGCCGCACACCGCAATCTGATGGCCGGTCAGTTGGCTGGATGTGCGCACTTTGTCAACAAACGGCCGCTCCCCGCCGACGATGAGTATGTGTCCCATGACGTGGATTTCTAAGCGTAGGACGATTCCCTGGTAAATCGATAGATCCCGACCGTCTGTAGAGAAGTAGGGCGGGTGCCCGGCCAGTTCTGGGCGACGGGCCCAATCAGTGGTTTCGGCAGCGTAAAACCATAGATTCCCCATAGTTCTAGCCGAACCGCGTCTCGTGATTGCCCGTAAATTATGGTGAACGTGATGACCGGCCTCGTGAGTTGATCGCCAACCGGCGTTCGGCAGGGAGCGTTTCTCGTGGAGGTTAGATGAAGAGGATCCTCGGAGTTCTTCTCTTAGCGTCGTCGCTCCCGTTGGCTGCGCAGCAACTGCCGCCGCCCGCCGCAAACAAGGTCGATTACGACAAAGATGTGAGACCACTCCTCGCGCAGAACTGTTACTCCTGCCACGGCGACACGGTGCAGCAGTCGGGCCTGCGGTTGGACCTCCGGCAGAACGCGCTACGCGGTGGTGACTACGGTCCCGTAATCATTCCAGGGAAGAGCGCTGACAGCAAACTGATCAAGAGACTGGTGCACGGCGATGGTGGCCTGCAGATGCCTCCAAGCGGACCCCTGTCGGACGATGAGATCGGAATCCTGCGCGCTTG
This sequence comes from uncultured Acidobacteriota bacterium, assembly GCA_963802675.1. Classification (GTDB taxonomy): domain Bacteria; phylum Acidobacteriota; class Vicinamibacteria; order Vicinamibacterales; family UBA2999; genus JACCSI01. The sequence goes on along the minus strand of CAWDJL010000004.1, from coordinate 17,958 downwards.
GATTGATCAGGGGGCGGAGTTCCGCACCGAGATTGCTGAAACGCCGCCGGTTCCTGTCGATCCCAAGGTGGCCGCATTCGTCACCGCAGTGCGATCCGATCCGCGATCGGTGGTTGAGAAGTTGATCGCGGCCGATTCTGAGATGGTTCGTGCGCGCGATCACGAGAACTCGACGCCGCTTCATCACGCTACAGGCTTTGGGACCATCGAAACGATGACGCTGCTCCTCGACTCGGGAGCCGACGTCAACGCGAAGAACCGGCGAGGAGCCACGCCGCTCCATTGGGCGGTTCACGATGAAGCCAAGGTCCGTTTGCTGATCTCGCGCGGCGCACAAGTCAATGCCCGGCAGGTCGAGGGGCGAACGCCGCTGTTCCTGGCGGCTTCGATGGGCAACGGCAACGCCATCGTCCGGCTCCTGCTCGACCACGGCGCAGATGCCGCGCTTGCTACTGCCATTGGTTTGACGCCGCTGATGGCGGCATCTCTGCGAGGCAATGTCGACACGATGCGCATGTTGATCGATCAGAAGATCGACGTGAATGCGAGGAATGGAGCGGGAGAAACCGCGCTCGCGCTGGCCGCGACAAACGGCAGTCCACAGGCTCTGCGTCTGCTGCTGGCGAGCGGCGCGGATGCTCGGGCGAAGAGCAAGCGCAACGAAACGGCCTTGGGAGATGCAGCGCTCGCCGGCGTCGAAGAGACGGTCAATCTCCTGCTGGACCACGGCGCCGAGGTCAACGTTCGCAACATTCGTGGGTTCTCGCCGCTGATGCTGGCGGCCAGTTCGGAGGAGATGCCTGCCGGTGTCGTGAGGCTGCTGCTGGCGAAGGGCGCGGATACGAGCTTCACGGGCGACTATGACGAAACCGCTCGAGACCTCGCGGCCAAGCGCGGCGACACCGAAGTGACGCGGTTGCTCGGCGGGTCTGTCCCGAGAGCGGCGTCGCCGTCGCTGATGGTGTCCCACGACGCTGCGGCACCACGCGCCATCTCGAACGCGGTTGAAAAGGCGCTTGCCGTCGTCGAGAAGCAGAGTCACAACTTCATTCGTATTGCCGGCTGCAATTCGTGTCACTCGCAGGATTTGCCATCCGCGGCAGCAGCGCTGGCCCGCAGCCGAGGATTGATGGCGCCGCGCGAAATCGCACAGCTTCCGGCGTCGATGATGCCCCAGCCAGAACGGATCATGGACTTCAACGTCGTGGCCATCTCCGGGATCGCGTGGGAGTTGTTCGACCTGGGCATGAACGGCGTGCCGAACAACGCGTATACCGATGCCGCCGTCCGCTTCCTCAAGGCGATGCAGACGCCAGACGGCAACTGGTCGACGAATGAATCTCGGCGGCCGCCGATGGCGGCTGGAGACTATCAGGCCGCCGCGCTTGCGATCTACGCCCTCAAACGCTACTCGCCGGCGGCCGAACAGTCGAGCACGGATCAGGCGGTGACGAGGGCGGTTGCCTGGCTCGAGCGCGCGCAGCCGACGATCACGCAGGACCGGGCATTCCAAGCGATGGGCCTGGTATGGGCCAACCCCGGCTCCGAGAACGCGAAGCGTGCGGCGCGGACGCTGTTGAGCCTGCAGCGGAGTGATGGCGGCTGGAGTCAGCTCGCTGGCCTAAACTCTGATGCCTATGCGACGGGGCAGGCGCTGTATGCGCTGAACGTCGCTGGTCGCATGTCCCTTACCGATCCGGCGTTCCGAAAGGGCATTGACTTCCTGCTCGCGACTCAGGCGGCCGACGGATCGTGGCACGTCAAGTCGCGAGCGATCTGGCTCCAGCCCTACTTCGAAAGCGGATTTCCGTACGGCCAAGATCAATTCATCTCCACCGCCGGCACCGCGTGGGCCTCGATGGCGCTCGCGGTCAGCGTGGAGTCCCCGACGACGACCATCCAACGATAGCGAAAGCTCCCTCCTCCCCCCGACGCCCCGGCTGTCCCCTATTCAGTCGGGGCGTTCGCCTGTACGGGAACGCGTTACTGCTTCTCGAACACGATCGTCACGTCCAGCTCGCCCTGCGGCGAGCCGATGTGCACCTTGCTGGTGAGCGTCTTGCCGTCCGCCGACAAGCTCATGGTGTCGACGAAGTTGAGCCCGATGTCATCCACCTTCGACGTGACGACCAAGGTGCTCTCGGCCCATTTGGCGTTGCCAGCGACCGTGACGCCTTGACTTTCGAAGGTCGTCGCTGTGCCGTCGGTGCGGTACTTTCGGGTCGCGTTCTGATCGCCCATCGCTGAGCGCTGCGATTCGACGATGGTCAGCGACGGATCGTCGTGAGTGATGGTGCGCGTGATGAACTCTGGCGGCGGCAGCGCGCCAAAGTCGCTCTTCATGACGTTCATCTTCCACTCACCCGAGAAATTCGCTTTGGTCGCCGACTGGCCACCAGCCACCAGCGCGAGCGACACGAGAGCTCCGAGGACTTGCATGATCACGGGCGTATTCCTCCAGCCGGCGAAACGTGCTCACCGGATCCTAGATTGAGACGTGGACGACGCGGGAAGGTTCCAATCATCACGGAAACACGGAAACACGAAGTCACGAGGGTCACTCTCGTCACTACATTAGAATCGAGCGGGCATGGCGGCAAACTACGACCCCGACTTCTACGACATCGCGACGCCGCAGACGTTTGGCGGCGACGTCGAGTGGTATCGACGCAAGGTACGGGAGGCGGGTGGGCCAGTGCTCGAGTTGGGCGCGGGCACTGGCCGGGTCACGATTGCCATCGCGCAAGATGGAGCGTCGGTGTGGGCGCTCGATGCCGATACCGGCATGCTCGGCGCGCTCAAGCGCAAGGTTGACGGCCTGCCGAGGGATGTTCAAAAGCGGGTGACGATCGTTGAAGGCGACATGCGCACGTTTGCTCTCGAGACTCGGTTCGCGCTCGTGATCTCGCCCTTTCGCGCGTTTCTCCACAACCTGACGCACGACGATCAGCTCGCGTGTGCCCGTTGCGTCTACGGCCATCTGCTGCCCGGTGGTCGCTTTGCGTTCAACATTTTTCACCCGTCGCTGGAGTACATGGCCCGCAGTGCGGGCGCGCTGGCCGGGGTGTGGCGGCTCACCGCGACACACCCGTTGCCCGATGGGGGATCGCTCGTGCGCTCCGAGGCGAATCAGTACCGACACCGTGCAACGGAGGGTGAGGTCGCTGCATCGATACGAACAGTACAACCGCGATGGGAATCTCACGCGAACATTCCTGCAACGGCTCGAACTGGCGTACTTGTATCCGAGCGACGTTCGCTCGCTGCTCAAGGAAGCCGGATTTTCAGCTGTGGAGATCCAAGGTGACTTTCACGGTCGACCACTCGAGAACGATCTCGACGAGCAAGTCATTGAGGCGCGTCGCGACTGATCAGTAGCCGGTGGCCAGTGACCGGTGGCCGGCGGGCAACCGGCACCCGGTTACCGGCAACCGGTTACCGCGCTGTCCCTAATACAACAGTCCTTGAAGCGTGTGGCGAGCGATACGCGCGCGGATCGCTCGCATGTCGTCGCCGCGGAGCTCGCGGAGCGCGTAGGTCACGAACTCGCGCGTGACGCGCTTGCGCCAGATCAGCGAGAAATCCGTGTTGTCCATCGGTTTGGCAATCACAGACGCGAGCTCCGACGCGTCGGCGATCGATTCGTCCGTCAGCCGCCGCCCTCGGAGCGACACGGCCGCACGGTCGGCGACGAGCGGTCGCGACGACACGGCGCCGAGGACGATGCGTCCATCCGCAACCGAGCCGTCGGGCGCCAACTGCAGCGCTGCGGCCACCCCAAGCACCGGGAAGTCGAACGAGCCACGGCGTCGAAGCTTCCAATAGGTGCTGCGCCAGCCCGTCATGTCGGGCACGTGGATCGCCGTGAGGATTTCATCCGTTCGACGCGTCATGTACTGGATGCCGTCATTGCGATAGAGATCGGCGATGGGAAGCCGACGACTCGTTGAGGCTGAGACCAGCGAGACGCTCGCGCCGAGTGCCATCAGCGCCGGCGCGGTGTCGGTCGACGAAACCGCCAGGCAGATGGGACTGGACGTCGCGACCCAGCAGCGATCGCCATCCTTCTTCATGCAGAAGTCGATCGCTTTGCGCCACTCGTAGGACTGGTCGTAGTAGTTGCACCGCGTATCGAGGCACAGATTGCCACCAAGCGTTCCCATCGCCCGCAGGTGAGGTGTGGCAACCTGCGCAGCGGCCTGCCACAGGGCAGTGCACTCATGCTGCAGGCGTTCGTCGCGGACGATCTCTGAGAGCGTGACCCCTGCACCGATCGTGTGCCCTGGCGAAGTGGAGCTCGTGCGGCCGGTCTGAGCGGTTTGGGGCGGCGGAGCGTCGCTCGCGCGCAGCTCGCTGATCCCGCGAAGCGCAATCAAGACCCGGGGCGTCTGTTGACGGCGCTTCATGTTCGGCAGGAGATCCGTGCCACCAGCAAGGACCATCGCATCCGGCCCAGCCGATACCAGCAGCACCGCGGCCTCGTTCACCGTTGTCGGGGCGCGGTACTCGAAACGCGGCAGCCGAATCATCGTTGCGCTCCGGCGCCCATCGCCGTGGCGCTCGAGGGTGGCTGCTTGATGGCATGACCGGTTCCCCCTTCCCACGGGGGCGGTACCTGAAGCGCATCCGGCCAACTGACGTCGGGGAACGCTGCCGGACCATAGCGCGCGGGCTTGCCCGCCGCTTTACCGGCGAGCGCCTTCATGATCTTGTCGGGCGTGATTGGCACCTCGTCGATGCGCACGCCAACGGCATCGTAAACGGCGTTGGCGACAGCCGGCATGATCGGCAAGAGCGGGCCCTGACCGACTTCTTTGGCGCCAAACGGCCCATTCGGATCCGGGTTTTCCACCAGCTCGGTGATGACCTCCGGCATGTCGAGCGACGTGAGGCTCTTGTACTCGAGCATCGATGGAAACTTGTGCACGAGCGCGTTCGAAAGCCGCGGTGGCAAGCGACGATACGCCTGCTCCTCCATGAGCGCTTCGCCAAGCGCCATGTAGACACTGCCTTCGACCTGTCCGCGCACGAGGGTCGGGTTCAAGGCTCGCCCGATGTCGTGCGCAACCCACACGCGCGACACGGTGATCCAGCCAGACGCCTCGTCAACCTCGACCTCGACGACGGCCGCCGTGTACGAATAAGTCGGTGACGGCCCGACGCCACCACCCTTGAAGGCCGCGGCACTCTTCGGTGGCGTGTACGAGCCAACCGTCCCAACTGCGCCAAACAACCCTTCGGCCGCGCAGACGGCTTCGCGGAAGGACATGCCGCGCGACGGGTCTTCGGCGTCGAAGACGCGCCGTTCCGCAAACACCAGCCGACTGCGCGGGATGGCCAGTTTCGTTTCCACGGCGGCGGCAAGAATGTCGCGCGCGCGTTCTGCCGCCTCAATCGCGGCGTTGCCCATCATCAACGTCACGCGACTCGAGTACGACCCCAGGTCAACCGGGGTCAGGTCGGTGTCGCCGGTCACCGGGCGAATATCGAACGGCTCAATGCCAAGGACCTCCGCCACACACGCGACGAGCACGTCGTCCGATCCCTGGCCAATCTCGGCAGCGCCGCAGAACGCGGTGACGCCGCCGCTGCGATCCAGCTTGAGTTGCACCGCCGAGTGCGGCATGTCGTTCCAATAGATTGGAAGCCCCGCGCCCGAAAGATACGCGGAACACGCCAGCCCCAACCCGCGCCCGCGACCCAGTTGTCGATAGCGGCCCGTCCAGTCGGACGCGCGCACCACGCGATGGATACACTCGGCCAACCCGATCGTCGAGACCCGCAGGAAGTTCGCGGTCAGCACATTCGGCTGCTCGACGATCCGCAGCCGGAACGTCGCCGGGTCGATGCCCATGCGCTCGGCAATCTTGTCGATCTGAATTTCCTGCCCGAAGCGGCTCTGCGGTGTGCCATGCCCGCGCTTGGGACCGCACGGCGCCTTGTTCGTGAAGACGCGGCACCCTTCGAACTTGTAGCGAGGCACGTGATAAGTGACCGTCTGCAGTGCTCCGGTGTAGAACGTGCTAGCGACGCCATACGAGCCGTAGGCACCGCCATCCAGGATCGTTTGCAGGTGCACTGCCGTCAGCGTGCCGTCCTTCTTCACTCCCGTGCGGAACTTCATCAACACTGGATGACGACCGCGATGGCAGTAGAACACTTCTTCGCGCGTGAGCGTGATCTTCACCGGCCGATCGAGAAGCAGTGCCGCTTTGGCCACGGCGATCTCGTGATTGAACGGATCGCTCTTGCCGCCAAAGCCGCCGCCGTTGGGCGCTGCGATCACGCGGATGTGCGCGGCCGGCATGGCCAGCGATTTTGCGAGCGCGCGATGCAGATAGTGAGGCGTCTGCGTGCTCGAATACACCACCAGCTTGCCATCGCCGTCCAGATACGCGACGGTTGCGTGCTGCTCGAGCGCCAGGTGCGTGCTGCCTTCGTAAAAAAACACGTCCTCGAACACCTGGTCGGCTTGTGCGAGCGCCTCGTCCACGTCGCCGAACTGCATCGCCACCTTCTTGTGGACGTTGCCTTCGACGCCGTAGTCATGGATCCTCGGTTCGCTCGTCGACAACGCATCGTCATAGTCGGCGATGGTCGTCAGCCGCTCGTACTGCACGTCCACGAGTTCAGCGGCCTCGGCCGCCGTGATCTCATCGCGCGCGACGACGAGCGCGACCGGGTCGCCGACGAACCGAACCTTGTCGAGCGCGAGTGCGTGCTCGTCCTGCGTCACCGGCAGAATTCCATACGGAATCGGCAGATCCTTTCCCGTGAGAATCAGCAGGACGCCTGGGTGCGCGGCCGCCCGAGCCGTATCAATCGCCACCACCCGGGCATGGGCCTCGGACGAGCGCAGGAGCTTGGCGAACACCATGCGCGGCATGATGAGATCGTCGGCATACTTCGTCTGTCCCGTGGCCTTCGCTCGGCCATCGACGCGGCGACGCGGCACGCCGATGACGTTGCCGATCGTGGTCATGAGTTGTCGCTGCTGACTGGTTGGGCCGCCTGGCGGTCTCGCATGATGACGGCCGCGGCCTCGACGGCGTCGAAAATCTGTTGGTAGCCAGTGCACCGGCAGATGATGCCGGACAGGGCCTCGCGGATTTGATCTCGAGTCGGCTCAGGCTTCCGCGCGAGCAACGCCGCCGCCGTGAGGAGCATCCCCGGCGTGCAATAACCGCACTGTGCCGCGCCGCAGTCCGCAAACGCAGCCTGCAGAGGATGGAGGCGAGCTCCGGTCGCAAGGCCTTCGACGGTTTGAATCGACCGCCCGTGGCATGCCACGCCGAGCAACAGACAGGAGAGTTGCGGATCGCCGTTCACGATGACGGTGCAGGCGCCGCATTCGCCAAGCTCGCAACCGTGCTTGGTGCCCGTCAGCTGCAAGTCCTCGCGGAGGATCTCGAGGAGTGTTTTGTACGGTTCGAAGGCCACCTCGGTGTCCTCGCCGTTGACCTCCAGGCGAATCATCACGCGCGCGAATTCGTTCATGGGCGTGGTCATCGCATCCTCGCGATCCGTGACGGCACCGGCCCGAGCCCGCGGACCAGATAGTCGGCAATCGTGTTGGCGACGGCCGTCGCCGTTCGTTCTCCCTCCGGCCGGAACCACGTGGTCGTCCAATTGAGCGCGCCGAGCATGGCGCGGGTGAGGACCGCCACGTCGCCGTTGATGGCACCAGGTTTTGCGCCGGCTGCCACCAGACTTCGCAGCGCGCGCTCATAGCGATCGCGCTTGGCCACGATGCGGCGGCGCAAAGGCTCTGACAGGGCCTCGGTTGCGAGATGCGCGACCGCGCCTTCCACCTCGTCGAGCACGGCTTCGCCGTGCGCACGCAGCACGTGGCGCAGTCGCTCCGCGTCCGATGCGCGCAGGCGCCGCGCTTCGGCGACTGCGGCGAGCATCAGGTCCAGCGAACGGTCCTGGCAGAAAAACAGGATCTCGTCCTTGCCCGCGAAGTGATGGTAGAGGTTTGCCACCGAGAGGTCGGCCGCGGCCGCAATGTCGCGCATCGACGTTTCGGCGAATCCCCGTTCGCGAAAGATTCGGCCGGCGGCGCGCAGAATGGCGACGCGGGTCGCATCGCGGCGACGCTGCATTCGCACTGACGGTACCCGACGCCGCGGCCTGGAAACTGGCATTCCTAGAACGATCATTCTACTTCTAGAACAGTCGTTCGAAAATCAGAAAGTCGTTCTGCGACGGTCTCGCCCATGTGCGCCAGCCTGCGGTTCAGTTCGGCTGGAGCGGCTATTGCACTTGAGTCTACCCGTTGTGGCGGCCGGTCGGACCACTTCCTCGGTCAATGGTCGGACTCATCGAGTATTGAGGGGGATTTTCTGGACTTTCGTCGCGCTTCTGGGGCTCCTGATCGCTCTGTTGGCTGTTGCACATACTCCATCAGCGCGCCGATTTGCAGCAAATCAAGTCGCTGCACTTCTTTCTGACAGTCACATTTCCCTTCAGGCGGATGAGCTGCGCTATAATCTCTTCAGTCTGTCGTTTGATTTGCGCAACGTGCGGCTTGGTACCGTGGCGGCCGACATGCCCCCGTTCGCGACGATCCAGCGCGCGCGCATCGACCTCGGTCTCGGCGATCTCCTTCGACGTCGGTATGTGGTGCAGTCCGGATCGGCCGAAGGCGTCAACATTCACTATTTCGTCAACGCTGACGGCATCGACAATCTGCCACGACCGCCATCGGATCCGAATCAGCCCGAGCACGTGCTCGACTACTTGATCGCCGACTTCCGGATTCCGAATGCGCAGGTTCGGTATCAGGACGAGAGTCGCAAGCTCGATGTGGTCTTGCCGCAATCATCCGTCGAAGTCCGAGGTAATTCGCTCACCGACCGCCATCAGGTGCAGCTGGAAGTCGGCGCCGGGGAGGTGGCCTTCCAGGACCGCAGGGCTGTTCTGGACGGGCTCAGCGGAACGCTGTCACTCGGCGATGACGACCTGACGATCGAGCGCCTCGACCTCCGCGCGCTGGGGTCTCACGCAGAATTGAGTGGCGCCGTCGCTTCATTCGATACGCCGGTCGCGGACGTGAAGGTGCGGGCCGACCTCGACGTTGAGCAAGCGGCTTCGCTCGTTCCGGCGACCCACGCACTTGGCGGGCGACTCGCGCTGGATGGCTTCGTCAAAGGAGCGTTGTCGGCGCCGGTGATAGAAGCCCGCGTCCACGGCTCGCAGCTCACGTTTCAAAATCTCACCGACGGTCAACTGGACCTGACTGGCGCATTCGACCTTACTTCTCGCCGGGCGCGCGTCTCATCGTTCGAAGTCGAAGGAGCTTGGGGCACCGCAACCGCGGAAGGCGAGGTCTCGCTGGACGCTTCGCAGCGGTCGCGCCTGAGGGCCACGATCGAGCGGCTCGACGTAGCAGCGGTGTCACAGGCGATCGGCTTGCAGTATGCGATTGCCACTCGAGTCGATGCAACCCTCCAGGGAGACTGGCCCGGCCTCGATTACCTCGAGGCATCGGGAGCTGCCGAGGCGAGACTGACCACTACGGCAGTAGAGGCATCGCCTTCGGTGATGCCTCTGGCGGGACGTGTTGCAGTAGAGGCTCGTGACGGACGATTCGCTGCGCAAATCCACGAGCTCCGATCTGTCGGCGTCGGTCTGAGTGGTCGCCTCGCGATGTCCGACAGCCAGGCGCTGGACGGGACGTTACGTGCCGAGGTCCAGGACGTCGGCCGTCTCACGAGCTCCCTGGAAGCCTTCTTGCGGAGACCACGAGGCTCATTGATTCCGGCAAGGGTGGGCGGTTCGTTGGTGGCACAGGTCGCGATCGACGGAACTATCTCGGCGCCGATCGTTCACACGACCGCGACCGCACCCGCCCTTTCGCTTGGCGACGCCTCCGGCATCGCGCTCAGCGCAGTGGCGTCCGTAGACCCCAGTCACCTGACGGTTCAGAGCGTGGACCTCGCATGGCAGGAAGCGCGTGTCCACCTCGGCGGCCATGTTGGACTCAGCGGCCCGCGTCGTCTCGATCTCAGGATAGAGGCCAATCAGGTCGAGGCAGCGTCCGTGGTCCAAGCGCTAAGTCTCCGGGACGTGCCCGTATCCGGTTCGTTTGCGGCTCGGGCCACCGTTGGCGGGACAGTGGCACGGCCGGCAGTCGGCGCCACTCTCGAGGGTCGTGATCTGGAGGCGTACGAAGAGCGTCTCGGAAGCCTTGCCGTCGACCTGAATCTCGACGGCCGCGAGGTCGAGCTTTCGCGGTTTGTGATCGAGAAGCCCCAGCCCGATGGCATTGGCCGGCTCGCAGCTCGGGGGTCATTTCACCTCGATCGGCGCACGTACTTACTGGAGGTGCAATCAGAGAACGCTCGGCTCCTTGGCCTCAAATTGCCGAGCGGCCAGCGCATTCGCGCCGATGTGCAGCTTGACGTCAAGGGTGCTGGTACCCTCGAAGCCCCAGCGGGCAAGACGTCGCTGACGATCGATTCGCTCGAAGTCGAGGGGCTGACAGCATCCTCGTCTGAGTCGGCGCCAGCCGCTGCCCCGCTTGGGCGCATCGTGCTCGACGGTGTTGCGGCCAACAAACAAGCGACCATCACCGCCTCTGCGGATCGCTTCAATCTCGACTTGCGCGCCGTGGTGGGGTTGAACAGGCCGTGGCCGACCACTGTGGATCTTCACGCCAACGATCTGCGTCTCAGCGCCCTGCCTCTGGTGCTCCCGTCGCCCCTCGACGGGTCGGTTCGGATGACGATGAGAGGGTCTGGAGATTCTTGTTGAGCCATTGCGCGGTGAGGCGACATTGGATGTCGAGGCGCTCGAAGGTTCCTGGGCTGACCAACCCTTCAAGCTCACGAGTCCGGCGCGTATGCGTTATGCCGAAGAGCATGTCGCCATCGAGCGATTCGAGCTGGCAGCCCGAGAGTCGACGTTGAGCCTGAGTGGCAGCCTGCCGATGACGGAGCGAGCGGGTCGCGGCGAGATCGACGTGGCGGCTCGTGCACAGCTGGCGGCCTTGGCGAACTACCTGCCACCCGAAACCAACATCACCGGCGATGGCGTCGTCACGCTGACGGGCTCCCTCGCAGGAACGCTCGAGTTCGTGGATCCCGATCTTCTCCTGACAGTGGAGGATGGGCTCGTCCTGTCGCCTCAGCTCGAGCCTGGGTTTTCCAACCTCGTGCTGCGTGCGCGCGTGGCCAACGGCGAAGCGCACATCGAGCGGCTCGATGGCAATTGGGGCTCCGCGACGATCGAAGCGTCGGGCCACATTCCGTTCGAAGCCCTCCCGCAGCTTCCAATCCAGGTTCCACGGCAGCGCGGCCCATCGACATTCAACGTTGCGATTCGCGGGTTGAACCCGGCCGCCATCCCTGGTGCACCGCGAGGACTGACGGGCCAGATCGCGCTCGATGGCCAGATCTCTGCGCCCCGCCCCGAGCTGGCCGCGCTCGAAGGCCGCATCAGCTTCCCGCAACTCGCGCTTGCGTTCGGTAGTCTCGATCTCGCCCAGCAACAGCCCTCAGCGATTGCCATCGCATCCGGTGCCGCAACGGTGGAGCAGTTCAACCTGACCGGATCCGTGGGTTCACTGGCCGCGGATGGAACGGTGGCGCTCGTCGGATCGCGCGCGCTGGGACTGAACGTCAACGGCACGCTCAACGTCGGCGCCATCTCTGTGCTCACCGACAAGGTGCAGGCCGAAGGCACCTCGACGCTGCAGCTGACTGCCCGAGGTACGGTCGATGCGCCCGAGCTCGAAGGATCGGTGGAAATCAGCGACGCGACCGTGGCAAGCGACGAGGCCAACATCGGTGCAGAGCACATCAACGCCCGTCTCGAGCTGAGCGGAAAACGCATCCTATTGACCACCCTTGAGGCCAACATTAATGGCGGCGCACTCGAAGGCGGCGGCAGCGTCACGCTCGACGACCGTGCCGGCCCGACCGTTGACCTGCGAGTTTCGACCCACGGCGTCGCGTTTGACGCGCCAATCAACCTCCGCAGCCTGTCAGACGCCGACCTCACCATCGTCAGCACCGGTGACGAGATCGTCGTTGGCGGACAGGTGACGATAGACGAGGCGGGCCTGACCGACGACATTGCGTTCGATCGGGGATTGATGGCGGCAATGACCGCGCGGCGTGAGCTCAACCTGACCGAGGAACGCAATCCGCTTCTCGAACGAGTCCGCTTTGACATCAACGTCGACACGTCGACCCCGATTGTGGTGGACAACAACGTGGCGCAGGCCGAGGTATCTGCCGACCTCCGCCTCGTCGGTAGCCCATACGAGCCCGGCTTGACTGGTCGCGTCACGCTCCTCGAAGGCAGCGAGATCACGCTGAACGAGCGGCGATACGAGGCCGAGCGTGGCGTGATCTCCTTCGTCGACGAGCGGCGGATTCAGCCGTCGGTCGATTTGCTGCTGAATACATCCGCTCGCAACTACGACATCACGGTCGCGGTCGCGGGCGTTCCTGGCGAAACGGAGACGACGCTGACCTCCGATCCGGCGCTGCCCGAACCGGACATCATGGCGATGCTCGTCACCGGTCGAACCTTGGACGAGATGCGAGGCGAGGAATTCGAGGTCGCGCGTGAGCAGGTCCTGTCGTATATGGCTGGCCGGGTTGGATCGGGGCTGGGTCGCGGTCTCGAGAAGGCCACCGGGCTCAGCGAGGTTCGCATCGAACCCAACCTGATCGCGAATGAAGCAGACCCGAGTGCGCGGCTGACGATTGGACAGGAGCTCACCGACCAGCTCAATCTCGTGTACTCGACCAGCCTCACTGACAGCAACGATCGGATTTTGGTGGCCGAGTACGATGTCACGCGCCGCTTCCATACGCGCGGTGTCCGACAGAGCGACAACAGCTTCCGGTTCGACTTCAGCCACGATGTTCGGTTCGGCGGGACGCCCCCGCCGCGCCGTGTCGCACGCAGTCGGCCGACCGTCACGGAGGTGGTCGTTGCCGGCGACGCCGAGACTCTCGAAGCCCAACTGCGTGAGCGGTTCGGGGTTGAGGCCGGCGATTCGTACGACTATTTTGCTGTCCGAACCGGCCAGCGCCACGTCGAGGACTACCTGATCCAGCACGGGTATCTTCAATCACGGGTGCGACTCGATCGCCAGGCGGCTGGCGAATCGGCCAGGCTCACCTTGCGGGTGACGCGTGGACCCCAGGTGCAATTCCTGTTCGAGGGGACTACGCCACCTCAAGACGTTCAGGACGCGCTTCGCGAGCGGTGGCATCGTGGGGTCTTCGACAAACAGCGAGGCGAGGGCGGGGTCGAGGTGCTACGCGAATGGCTCATGGACGAGAGTCGCCTTCAGCCGTCGATTGCCTACCGCATTGAGGACGCCTCAGACCAAAGACAGATCGTATTCTCGGTGACTCCAGGCCCTCAGTATCGCTCTATCGCCCTTGCCTTTGAGGGCGCCTCTGGGGTGGACCCCGATCAGCTCGATCGCATCGTAGATGATCAGCAAATGGAGCGTCAGCTGTTCACGGATGCTGAGGAAGTGACCGACTTGCTACGGCGGTACTACCGGGAGCAGGGCTATCTGGCAGCTGAGATCGATCGACCGCGTTATGAGTATGTCGGTGCAACGGCGAGAGTGCTGATCCCGGTTCGCGAAGGTCCGCGGTTCACTGTGGGGCGTGTGAGCGCCGAGGGCAACCACGCCCTCGAAAACGACGCCCTGCTGCAGCAGATTCCGCTCACGTCCGGTGCGCCGTTCCAGCCGTCCTCGGCTGAGCAGTCGCTCGATCGTATTCGACACGCGTACCGGCAGCGCGGCTACAACACGGTGCGATCGGACTACGAGCTGCGGCTGGACGAGGCTGCCGGGCGGGTCGACGTCACCTTCACCGTTGAAGAAGGCCCTCAGTCAGTGATTGCCGAGATCGTCGTCGAGGGGAATCAGGTGACCAGCGAGCGTCTCGTTCGCGAGCAGATCGAACTGGAGAACAGCGAGCCGCTCGACTTGGGTTTGCTGGCCCGCTCGCGCCGCAACCTTTATGACACCGGGGCCTTCTCGATTGTCGACATCACGCGGGAAGAGCTGAGCGGCGATGTTCCTGCAGCGGCGGATGCCGCAGTCGATGCTCGAGCGACGGAGCAAGTTCCGGTGCGTCTCAACGTCTCGGTCCGAGAGGTGCAGCCATTCCAGGTGCGGTACGGTGTCTCGGTACGATACCGAGCGCGGCGTCGGCGGCATCCTGGAAGTCTCGAATCACAACTCGCTTGGCAAGGCGCGCGTCCTCGGCCTGCAATCGCGGTACGACCGACAGCTCCGCGAGGCGCGCTTCTACTTGAGTCAGCCAATGCTGCGGTACTTCCCGCTGAGGACGACGGCCAGCTTGTACTACAGAGAAGAGCTGAACCCGCCGACTGAGATCACCGACGCGTTCGACATCAGTCGGAAGGGCGCCTCCATTCAACAGGAAGTCGAGCTTCGCGACGCGTATGTCTTGAGTTACGGCTATCGCTATGAGCGGGCGCAGACCATCCAGCCTTTCCAACCGGCCGAGACCCAGACGCTTACCGTGTCCCCGATGACGAGCACGCTGACGCGTGACACGCGAGACGAGGTGCTCGACGCGTCCACCGGCTCGTTCTTGTCGCAGGCAGTTGCCTACTCGCCGGGTTGGCTGGGATCGGACCTGCCGTTCCTCAAGTACTACGGGCAGGTACTTTTACTACGTGCCGCTGTGGACGCCGCCCGAGAAGCCATTGACGGGAGAGCTCGAGCGGGCGCGCTGGGTTTTCGCAACCGGCGTACGGGTGGGCCTCGCACGCGGGCTGGGTGGCGACGTGCCGCCGAGTGAGCGGTTCTACGCCGGTGGCAGCACCACCCTGCGGGGCTTCGCACAGAACGCGGTTGGCCCGATTGGCGTTGGTCGTGTACCGACGGGCGGCAACGCGGTGCTGGTCCTCAACAACGAGCTGCGCGTCCCACTGGTCAACATTGTCGATGGCGTCGTGTTTGCCGACATCGGCAATGTGTTCGACAAGGTCAGCGACTTCTCGCTCTCGGACCTTCGTCGGTCCGGCGGCGTTGGCCTGCGCGTGCGCACGCCATGGTTCCTGCTGCGTGGCGACTACGGCCTGGTGTTCGATCGGCGACCGGGCGAGCGCCGGAGTCGGTTCTATTTCAGCATCGGGCAGGCGTTCTAGCGAGCAGGCCCAACGCAGAAGGGGTTGAATGCCATTCCTGCTGAAGCACGTTCAGCTGTCATGGCCGGAGATCGTCAAGCGTACGCTGCGCAAGGCCTTGTGGAACGACAACTGTCCAGCGCTGGCGGCCCAGCTCGCGTACTACTTCTTCTTTGCTTTGTTCCCCGCGTTGCTGTTTCTGGTCGCGCTTGCCAGCTACTTTCCCGTCACCAATCTGATCGACGACATGTTCACGCGCTTGGGCGGATTGTTGCCCCCAGAAGCGCTCCAGATCATCGTCGATCAGATCGTCAAGATCTCTGGTGGCCAGGACGCCGGGCTCATGACTCTCGGAATGTTGCTTGCCGTGTCGAGTTCGTCGGCCGCCATGATTGCGATCATCGACACTTTGAACCGTGCCTACGGGATCGACGAGACGCGGCCCTGGTGGAAGGTGAGGCTGAATGCGGTGCTCCTGACGATAGGCGTGTCAATTTTCATCCTCACGTCGTTCGCGCTGGTTCTCGCCGGGCCAACCCTGGCAACCAAACTGGCCGCTGAGTGGGGCCTGGGTGAGGCCTTCGAATGGACGTGGAAGATCGCTCAATGGCCGATCGCATTCGCCCTCGTGAGTGGTGGTATCGCGTTGATCTACTACTTCGCGCCGGATGCGGATCAGGATTGGGTATGGCTGACGCCGGGTGCGGTGACGGCAACCCTCCTGTGGATCGCGGCCTCGCTCGCGTTCAAGTATTACGTCGCCAACTGGGGTAACTACACCGAGACCTACGGATTGATTGGAGCGGTCATGATCCTGCTGCTGTGGTTTTATATCTCGGGGCTCGTCATTCTCGTGGGGGCCGAGATGAATGCAGAGATCGAACACGCGTCGCTCTATGGCAAGGACCCCGGCGAGAAGTTCCCGGGTCAACGCCGAATGATCGGTCCACGCGCCATGCGCGTCTGGATGGCGCGTCGAGCCGAGCAGGGCAGCAACCCCGCGCGAAATCGCCGCGGATGAACTTTCCACATCCTCAGCGGTTCCGCGAAAGAACTCGCCAGAACTGCACCTCGTAGCTCCACAGCGTAAAGGCGATGGTCTGGCCGTCGGGCGACCATGCCGGCTGGGTCTTGTGCGAGAGGTCGGTGGTGACTTGTCTCGGCGAGCCGCCGGCGATCGGGATGGCAAAGATCTGAAAGAACCCATCGGGCGCGGGCGAGACGTACGCGACCTGCAGCCCATCGGGAGAGACGGACAACCCAGGCGTGTCATGCTCGGTCGCGAAGCGATGGACGATGCGTGCGGGCCCGCCACTGCGCGGGACCGTGAAGATGAGGTGTCGTCCGGGCCCTTCCTTCGCGAGTGCGATCAGGTGCTCGCTGCGGGGCAGCCATTCACCATGACTGATCTCCGCATCAAGGCCGGTCACGGGGATCGGCTGCGCGGGCCGCGTGATCTCTCCGGAATCCTGGTCCACACCAATGACAAACAGCGTGGAGGCTCGACTCTGTGGGTCTGCGCCGTCGAAGAGTATCCACCGTCCGTCATTCGACCAGCGCGGCCAACCGGTTTCGGCGCCTCGGCCGAGAAAGCTGATGCGCCGACCAGCCGAACTGCCGTCCGCAGGGCGCAACCAGATGTCATCCGATTGATCCTTGTGGGAGTGATAGGCGATCCATTTGCCGTTCGGCGACCAGCAGAGCGACTGATCCTCGGAGTCTGAAGCATCGACGACGCGGTCCGCCGAAGGTTGCGAGGGCGCGCTGACGTCGACAATGCCAGCATCCTGCGCGATGTCGGGGTAGTTGGCATCGTCAATCACACGACGCCAGGTGCCATACGTGATCCCGATCTGGCGTCCGGCTGGGTCCCACGATGGTGTTTCGCTTTGAAAGGCCGTGAGCGAGCGGGTCGATCCACCGCCGGCGGCTGCTACCGCAACCGTGGTGCGGTAGCTCTGAACCTTGAAGATTGCCGAGCCATCGCTCGCGGCCGATGGGGCGTAACTGTCGCGAGTGAACGAGCTGAGCTGCGTCGCACGTCCACCGGCGACAGGAACCGACCACAGGTCCAACATACCTTCCTCATTGGCCAGTCCGACGTAGACCGTCGTCGCGTCCGGCGCGAATGCGAGAGGACCATATGCGTCTCGATCGGGATTCGGCACGAGCGCAGGGCCATCACACGGGAGCGTTACTCGCCGACGCCCATCAACTGTCGAGACACAAGCAACCTCACCGTGAGAGGTCCACGCTGGGAAGCTTGCGCGGCGTGTGAGACGCGTTGCGCGTGAACTTCCGTCGGCGAAGGACACGATCCACAGTTCGTTACCTTCGCTGCCGTCGACCAGCGCCGCGATGGAACGCCCATCGGGCGACCACGCCGGTTGGCGGAGTCCACGCACGGATGTCGTGCGCGCTTCACCCGAGGGCAGTTGCGCGCTCAGCTCCCGACGACCCGCCAACAGCGGCTGCTGCACGGCCGTATCGAGCTCGTGCAGCACCCAGCCATTCCGTGTCGTATCCCCGTCGGTGAGGACGGCCTTGCTGTCGGGCCGCCACGCAAGGTGACGAATTTGCGCCGCGACCGGAGCCAGCGGGAGGCTCGCTCCACCGGCGACAGGCCGGACGCGCAGAAAGCGGCCTTCGCTGTACGCGATCAACTGGCCGTCGGGCGATATCGCGCCCACTGGATCACGGTAGCCGACCGGCCCGAACTGCTGCGCCGTTGCGACCCAGGCGAGTCGCCGTGCTTCGACCGCTTCGCTGCGCCATCGAGTGAGTCCGGCCGCACCGGCTGCCAGCAGGATTGCCGAC
>CAWDJL010000003.1:0-433115 GCA_963802675.1 uncultured Acidobacteriota bacterium | reverse complement strand
TATCGGGTAGCCGCAGAACACCTTGGCGCTTGGCGGGTCTTCTGTAATCAATCCAACGATTTCGTGCCTTCGCTCCTGCCTGATCATCTAGATGATAACTTTCGCGTGGCCGGATGCCCCGATAACCAGAATGTTCATAAGCTCCTGCAACGAGAGCGATGGTGCGTTCGCGAAACTGCTCGAGCCGAGGACGAAGCTCCGTAACGGACCCGAGTGATGGCGCAGCGGCCAAAGGTTCGGTTGGTTTCACTCGCGCTGCCAGGCACGGCTGGACCGCCGACCTCGGCTGCTGAGCACGGAGACGGCAGGGACCGGCCGTATCGTGTAACTCCCCGCACAATTCCGTCATCGACTTACGCGTTGCTGCTAGCTAGACGAGTCGCCCAAGCATCACTTCCCGCAAGAAAACAACGCACCCGCGGCGCCTGTCGATTGTTGACCACTACTTCTATCCGGCGGTATAAACATTGCAGGCGCGGCGGCCGACGTTCGCGAGCTTGGACCCTTGAGGGTCGCCTGTCCTCGTCAGTGATGATCAACAATCGTTCCCCCCTTCTAAGAGGTTCAACCATGCTGCACCTTTCACGAGGGGGTAGGATCGGCTTATGAAATATCTCACCCTAGCCGCGTGCTTGGCGGCGGTAACCCTAGCCGTGTGCCTGGAGGCGTCATCTACGATGCAAGCCTCGGCGGAGCCGAAGTTGATCCTCTTGACGCAATCGGGCTTGCACGAGACCAATGGCAGTGAGATTCGCGCATGGCCGCTGGTACATCGCGACGTAGAAGTCTCACATCGAGACGCTCCCGTTTGACGGCATCGCCATCGATAACCCCGTGGGCACCCACCTAATTAATGAACGGGGCCCTCTTGTACGACGTCCGCGATTGCGGCTGACTGGGCGCCGCTCAGGGGCGTGACGTGGACCCGGATGCAGAACAATTTTGCGGTCGTCCATGTGAAGCGACCGGCGGACTTCTTCGACGATTGGACCAACACGATCCAGAGTTTTCAGAACCTTGCCGTCGTCCTCAAGGATGTTGGAATCCAAGGCATTCTGTTTGATAACGAGGATCTCCGACCAAATTTGGCACTATCCCGCCAACATGAGGATACGCGGCGAGCAAGTCGCTGTCAGACTACTACGCACAGGCGCGCTTACGAGGCGGACAGATCATCACGGCGGTTCAAGCGGTCTACCCCGCCATTGAGTTCATGGTCCTGATTTCACCGAACTCCGATTGTGTGGCAACGCCGAGCCTGGTCTATTCTGGAACCGGAACCCCAATAGCGTCCGGGGGGCCTTCACCGTCGGCCTGATGATGGGTCGAACAAACCGATCATCGACGGCAATGAAGTCGGCTACGCCTACCGGAGCCAAGCCGAGTTTGACGCCGCGTATACCTGGGATAAGACCGGGATAGCCGCCAGTGGGTGCCCGTTTATTCCGCCACGTTCGCGAGCACTACCCTGCGCGGGTCAGTGTCTCTGAGCCTGTCTACAACCGTAGCATCATGTACACCAATAGCGATTACAGCGGGTGATGAACCTCACGGTTTACCCACCGTGATGATATGGCCCTGCGTGGCGTGGACAGGTATGCGTGGCTGTACCGGGAAGGCGCGAACTGGTACAACCCGGTCGGCAGTACCTACGGCATCCCGACCGACTGGTATAACGCTGTCCAGCAAGCTTGGCAGGCAACACGTTCTCCGACTCCGACTGGGACACCAGGAGCTCCGAGAAACCTGAGATTGATTCCACCCAACTAATTTGCCGCGCTTATCGCGCCGCAGATGCCACACCGGAATCCTCCGTCTCTTGTTTGGAAACGCGGGCGGGTACGCACTCCGCATAGAGTTCGTCGGTGGCACGGCACATCCGCGCGAGGGTGAATTCCCGGAGCACCCGAGCCGGCCGGCTTCTCCGAATCGCGCCCGCAGGTCTCTGTCGTGCAGCTTGTCGAGCGCGGCTGCCACCGCCTCCGGCTCACGGGGTCCGACGAGGATGCCGGTCTCACCATCCGCCACGACTTCCGGAATAGCGCTCACGCGGGTGGCGACAACGGGTCTGCGCGCCGCCATCGCTTCCAGCAGCACCAAGCCCAGGCCCTCGTACACCGAGGTCAGCGCGAAGATGTCGAATGCACCCATCACCGCGGCGATATCCTCGCGGGAACCGCCCAGACGACGCGGTCGGAGATGGTGAGTTCCCGGGCACGCTGCCGTAGGCGCGCGTCCAACGGCCCCTCCCCAACGAGACCAGCCGCGCCTGCGCGCTGCGCGCCGCGCACAAGGCGAAGGCGCGCAGCAGCGTGTCGAGATCCTTCTGCTCCACGAGCGGCCCGACGAACCCTATCGCCAGCGCACTCTCGGCGAGCCCCCACCCGGCGAACCGCCTCGATCTCCGCGTTCCGCACCGCGGCAAAGGGCGCCGCGTCGATGCCATAGTAAATTGTTGAAAACTTGCCCGCATCGAGACCGAGCGCCGGGCCTGTCATGTAGCGTCTGACGGCCTCGGAAATAGCGATCACGTGCCCCGCCCGGCATCCGATCCAGCGGCCTAGTAGGCGCTGGCCGGGCCCTGGAGAAAAGCGCTCGTCGTTATGCTTGGTGATGATCAGCGGCGGCGAATCGAGACCCAGCAAGGCGAATCTCGCGTAGAGTTCGGCCGGCGGAAGGTGGGCGTGGAGGAGGTCGAAGTCGGTTCGACTGATAATTTGGCGAAGCCTCAACGCCGGGCGTGGGTCGCCGTAAAACCGCAGCCCCAGGTCGTGGACCTCGACGCCGAGTCTGCGGAGCGCCTCCCCCCAGTATGCGTGCCCGCGCAGATACACCACCGTTACGAGCATCCCCGAGGTGCGCTGATGCTTCACCAATTCGAACACGTGGCCCTGAGGCCGCCGCGGTTAATATTGGTGATAACGTGAAGGACTTTCATGCAATGCCCAGTTTGCTATACGGTGGTAGGGATGACTCCGTGCGTTTTCGTGCAAGGCTTGCTCCGCGAGCAGCCGCGGAAGGGCAACGGAAATGCCCACGAGAATCCACATGTACCATTCCCACAAACGAAGGCAGCAGCCAGACCGCCGCAAGACAACCGAAAACCAGCGCGAGCAGCCAGATTAGTGCGCCGCGATAGAACGCACTGAAAAATCGCTCGTCGCGGCGCGCAGCGATGTTGCGGAAAGAGCGGCCCATGCAGAAGACCAACCCCACGAACGCCACAAGGCCCGGGAGGCCGCTGTCAGTGAGCGTCTGGAGCACCTGATTGTTCGCATTTGCCGAGCCGCCGTCGGACTTCGAGAGGTCAAAGAACTGGTTGCCGCCGTAGCGTTCGAGCGACGGCTGGTAACCCATGTAGCCGACGCCGAACAGCGGATTGTCGAGGATCATCGCCACAGCCGCGCGCCCCGAGTCGAGCCGCTGTTCGCCACTGCTCCGTACGATCCGGTGGCCACGCGGTCGATTAGCGGTCCCATGAAAGGCCGGGCGTAAAGAACTACCACCACCGGTACGCCCACGAGCAGTATCGGCAGGAGCCAGACACGGCGGCGCAGCGCTGCGCCAAACGCCGGCGCGTCCCGTGCCGTCAGCAGAAAGAACACGGAGCCGAGGACGGTCGCAAAAGTCGCGCCGAGGCCCGCGGTCAGCAGGATCGCCCCGAGAAAGGCCCCTGCTCCCGCGAGGCTCCCAAAGCAAAGCGCGATGAGGTAACCGAGGAGCAGCACAAAGCCGACGGAATCGCCGACCGGGCCAAAATACCGGGGCTCGCCGCGCTCGAGTCCCTGGACTTCGCCGATGATGATCCCGTGGCTGGCCCCAAAGAAATTTACGAACTGGATCGCCGCCGTACACCGAGCGTGCCGAACAGAATCCACAGGCAGAGCCGAGCCTGCGGGATAGTCTTTCTCGCCTGCGCCGTGATGGGCACGAGCATCATGAAAGCAACCACCCGTGCCAACGCGACGGCGCAGCCCAGCAGGTGGCTTTCGCCAAATTTCACACCCGCCACCAGCGTTGCCAACAAATTGACGGCCAGAAAAATGGCGAACATGGAGTAAAGCCGCCGGTCGGCGACGATATTTCGTTTACGGGCGATATTGAGCAGGAGTCTTCCGCAAGAGGATTACGAGGGCGGCATCGATTACGGTCGCGTCCACTGGCCGAACGTAAGAATCGCCTCCCCCGGCTCGATGAACAACTGTCCGAGCAGCCAAAACACCGGAACCAGCGCGACCGCATATGCGCTGGGCAACGCCGCGCTCAGCGACACGACCAGAAACAGGACGGCCGTCATTCGGGGGAGACCGGCAATGCCGGCAGAAGCAGGTTGAGGATTTTGAAGCGATGGCCTGCGATCCGGTAGGCGAGGCGGAGAGTGTCTTGGTCGCGGAAGACGACCCAGCGGAGGCCAGCGTAGAATATTGCCCCGAAGATCACGGCTTGCGCCGCCGCACGCCCCGCAGCCGGTAGCGGTATTGCCCAGCCGCACGCGAGCGCAGCGAGGCACGCCAACGCCGCGATCGCAAGCCCTGTAAGCGGCACACGGTAGGTCTCGCGCTGCACGATCCTGCCCATTGCAGCGAGATTCAGGGCAGAGACCGACACCCTTGCCGCACTGATGGCGACGAGCGCAACCGACACCGGCAGGCTATGGGCCACCGCGAGGACGGCTAGCGTGACGACAGCCTGGAGGATATTGACCCGCATCAGGTCGCGATACCGCCCGTTGCGCAGCAGCATGGCGAGCAGCAGCCGCGCACCCAGTTCTCAAAAGCGGCGGGCAGGAGCATGAGCAGCGCAAACCAGGCGGCCCCGGCATACTCACCGCCATAAACGGTCGGGACAAACCACGGCAGCACGAGCGCGCCGGCGCCAATGCTGAAGCAGTAGAGCAGACTAGAGAACTTCGTCACCCGCGACGCCGCCAACGCCTGGGCCCCGGGTTCCTCGCTCGTCTGGCTGAGATACGGCGCAACAAGGTTGCCAAACGGCATTGACGTCACGCTCACGATCTTTCCGACCAGGTCCACCGCGAGGCCAAGGAGCGCGACGGTGGTCGCAGGGTGATGCGGCGCAAGCACGAGGAGGACTACCGAGCCACCGCCGAGCATCGCGCAACCCTTGTCCAGAATGGTGAACAGGCCGAACTTCTGCGCGCGCCCCATGAATCCCTGCGGCAGCGGCGCGCGTTCGGAGCGGATCCGCCGCCAGAGTGCGGAGTGGACGAGCACGGCTTCGATCGTCACGACCACGAGAAGGGCGATCACAATCTGCGCCAGCGTGCCGCCGGCGAGCGCCACTGCCGCGAGCACAGAAGCGCGGGCGATCTGAAAACCCTGCTGGAAGAGCAGTGCCGTCCGCACCTCGAAGAGCGCAAGCAGACCGTAGTGCGGGAGCAGGCGCAGCAGCGTCGCCGCGACGATGGCCGCGATGGACGCAAAGAGCCACGGCGCCGCGGCCAGTGTATCGAAATGCGTGGCGCGCGCGTAGGGCGGCCCCACTGTCAGGAGCACACCGGCGCAAAGCAGCGCGCCGATCGCGCGGCGGCCCTGCATATTGCGGTAGAAGGTTCCGCGCGCCCCGTGCTGCGAGGCTTCATGAAAGTAGCGCGTGAGCCCGCTATAGGCACCGGTTTCGAAGACAAGGGTGGCCACACCGATGATCGCGAGCACGGCAGGTACTGGGCAAAAAGCGCGGGCTGGACGGCACGCACCAGCGCCACCGAGGCGCAGAAAGAGACCACCAGCCCGATCGCATTCAGCAGCCAGTTGGCGTGCAGGGCCGAAAGGATTTTGTCGGAAGTCAGGGTCGTGTCTCGATGAGCGAAGGCAGGGCCGGCGGAGATCGTTCCGTTACTTCACGGCCAGGAGCAAGTGTCGCGAGGTAATCCGCCCCGCACGCGGACGATCGACCAGATCGAGAAGCCACCGGATGGGTGGCAGTGCCAGCCAGCGGGCAGGAATCGACAGGCCGAGACGGAGTTCCACAGGACCGCCAAGAGGCGTCACCCGGACATCTCGCAACTCCTGGAAAAGTAATTCCAAGCCCTGATGGGTGTAGCGCCAGTAATCGGGATAGCTCTCGTGATCCGGGGCATGCGCTCTTGCCTGCTTGCCATGGTAGGAATAGAAAAACGGCGCGGTAAGCAGGAGCCGACCATTGGGCCGCAGCACTCTCACGATTTCCCGCGCGGCGGCAAAGGGGTTGGCCACATGCTCGATGACTTCGAGGCAGAGCACCGCGTCGAACGATTCAGCGGCGAAGGTCATCGCCGTGACGTCTTGATGGCAGTCGCAGTTGTAGGCCCCGTAGGTCATCCGCGGCTGATAGCCGGCGGCGACATATCTCTTGCCTGCGAACCAGCTTTCGTAAGGCCGCAACTCCTTCGCAAAGCGCTGGGGTGTTCCGACATCAAGAATGTGCTGCGCATCGCGCAAGGTCTCCGGAGACCTTGCGCGAAATGTCTCTCAGGCCTACCCCCTCTCAACATCGCCGCGGCGCCGCCTTTCCAATCGCAGGCTGGGAAGGCGTTTTGGCCATGCGGATAAGGTTGATTTGCTCGAGAACGCGCTCCGCCAGACCCGGCAAGGAGTGGAGGCGCACGACGTTCGCCCGAAGGTCGAGACCCATCGCCGCTCGGCTGGCCGCGCTCTCCCTGAGGATGGTGGCGATCCTTGCCGCGAGATCCTCTTCGCCGTGGAAGAGGAGCCGCTCGGCGTGGGTGCCCAAGGTTTCCCGGAAGTCTTCATTGGCCACGAGGCAGGGCCGGCCGCAGCTCATCGCCTCCCAGGCCACCTTGTCACCAGAGCCGGTGGGCGTGAGATTCACATGCACGGCGCAGCGACGGTAGTGCGCCGGCAGGCCACCTGGAGGTACCGGGGGCGCGAAGTTGACACGATTGGCAATGCCGAGTTCCGCGGCGAGCGTGCGCAGGCCGACGGCGTAGGCGTCGTCGGCCGGGCCCGTGGTGGCACCGATGATTTCGAGCCGCGGACCCCGCGGCAGTCGCGCAAACGCTCGGAGCAGCGTCGAGTAATTTTTCACCGGCGAGAGGCGGCCAACGCAGAGGATGAGCGCGTCGTCCGCGATGACGCGCTCGTCCGGTGCAAAGAGTGTGGTGTCGATGCCCTGGCCGATGACGGTCAGCTTGTCCTTCCGGTAGGGGTAGGTGTTGGGCAGGCTGGTGACCATGCGATCCGAGAGGAAGTGCGCGAGCTTGAGCGTTGGGTTGAGCTGCCCATGCGCGTACCAAGTCACCAGGGGAATGCCGCGCGCGCGCAGCACCGGCCCGGCGAGCACGGAAAAGACCTGGATCATGTGCGAGAAGCAGCCGTCGATGCGTCGCTCGCCGAGGATACGGAAAAGGTGCCGGTAAAATTCGACCACGCGCCGCGCTTCGGACCACCCGTGCTCGCGGCCGGCGGAATGGACACGCACATTCTCCGGGACCGCGATCTCGCCCGCGCACATGGTGATTACGTCGATGGAATTCACCCGCATCGCGATCTCGCGAATCCACTGGGTGGTGAAGCCAAGTATCGGATGGTTCACGTCGGTCGCGAGGTTGAACACTATGAGGCTAGCTTGCGTCATGTCTCCGTTCTTCATGAGCCTATTTCGTTGCCCGCAGCCTGTGCGATGTTTTGCCCGTCGGGCTTCCGCTCACTCCCCACCGCTTTGACCCAGCAGCCGATGAGTCGCGGCACGAGCACTTCCAGCGAAAATTCCTCCCGCATGCGCCTCTGGCCGGCGCGACCCATGCGCGTGGCTTCTTCCGGGTCTGCCAGCAGGCCGAGTACGGCGTCGGCGAGTTCGTGCGGCGTCGATGTGAGAAAGCCATCGACGCCGGTGCGCAAGATGTCCTCCGGTCCTCCGGAGCGCGTGCTGACGACGGGCACGCCTGCGAGGAACGATTCGACGATCACCCTACCGTAGCCTTCGTGGTGTGAAGTGAGCAGGAACACATCCGCCGCCGCGTAAACTTCGGGCAGCTTCTCATGCCCCACGGAGCCGAGAAAATGAAAGCGATCCGTCAGGCCCTTCTGTGCCACGAGCTGCTGAATCTGGGGCAACAGCGATCCGTCGCCCGCCATCAGGAACGACACGCTGGACTCGCGCTGTGCGACCATGTGCGCCACGTCCACCCACAGGTCGAGGTTCTTCGCCGCGCAAAAGCGTCCGACGAAGAGCACCGTCTTGCGCCCGGAAAGCTGGGGCGCGAGTTGCCGTTTGCAGTCCTCTTTGCGTGATCGGGAATCCGACCGGCGTGAAGTTCACCCCGAGCGGAACGACGCTCACCTTCTCGTCGGCAACTCCCAGACGGTCGACGACGTGGCGCTTGAGGCCCTGTGAGACCACGCGCACGCCATCCGCTGCGCGGATGAGACGGGTACCGAGGAAAAAGCGCCACGGATTCAGCCAGTGCTCCCGGCGCCAGCTAGCCGCGAAGATGTCCCCATGGAGTTGCGGCAGGTACTTTGCCCCCAGCCATCGGGAAAGCAAGAACGCCAGTGTCCCTTCTCCCCACGGGCCCTGCGGGCTGATGATGTCAGGCTTCCATCCGTCCAGTACCGACGGGTAGCAGCCGGACCAGATCGGGCAGAAAGCCAATGCGGTGGAACGAGCGCGTCGGGTAGAGCGTCAGCCCATCGGCCAATCGACGGACCCGATAATCCGGCCCGCGCGGTGTATAGGCAATCATGCGGATCTGACTCGCGGGTCCGCAGACTTCACGGAGCTGGCGGGCATAGGCCGCGTGCCGCTTGCGCGTGTCGCCAAAGGCCGCTCTTCCAGTTTGGAAGATGGTCGGGTCCGAGCCGATGAGAAGGACGTTCATATTTCTGTCGCTCCGATGAGTTCGGTTTCCGCCGAACGGTTCACGGTGGCTAGCAGCACGGCCTCGGTGGACGCCGTCATCGTTGAAAAATCGAACTGCGCCTGCAGCCGCCTGCTCGCTTCGGAGGTAAGCTGGCGGCCTAGGGCGGGCTCGCTCCACAGCCGTTCCACCGCAGCCCGAAGCGCCGTTGCGTCTCCGACTGGAACAAGGAGACCAGTGACTTCGTCTTCGACGACCTCGCCCGTGCCGCCGGCATTTGTGGCGATGACCGGCGCGCCCGCAGTCATCGCTTCGAGCACGACGTGCGGGAGCCCTTCATAAGTCGAATTCAGCACGAACGCATCCGCCTGCCGCAAGTATCCAGCGACCTCGTCGTGCGGCACGTCGCCCAGGAAAAGCACTCGTTCGCTCACTCCGCTCTGCGTCGCGAGATCGCTGAGTTCGCCGCGGATATACCCGTCGCCAGCGATCACGAGGCGCGTGTCCGGGAGTTCGGTGAGGAGCCGGATCAGGGCGTCCACGCCCTTCCACGGCACGAGGCGGCAGACGGTGATGAGGGTCTTGCCCGGCCAGGCTGGCAGGAGAACGACGGGCTTTATGCCTCCTGCGGCGACGGCGTTGTGGATCACGCGGATTTTCCTGCTGGCAATCCCCCAGTCGCCGACGATGCGCCCGAGGTAATGGCTCGGGACAATGATCCGGCGGGCCAACTTCAGCGGAATCGTGCGAATGAGGTCGAGCATCCTCAGCGCGGGCGATTTCGGGCTCGCCTGATATTCATCGATGGTGCCGGCAAACCACTTTCGGCCGACCGCGCGTTCCCATGCGTAATCGCCGACGATCTTGTGAACCGCCGGGCGCCCAGCAAGGAGAGCGGCCAGCGCGGACTCCGCTCCGAGACCATTTACGTAGATCACATCGTGACGCCACGCCGCACGCCAGATCGCGAACACCGTGTTTGCAAGCCGGAGCGGCCAGAACTGACCCCGGCGGATGCGATACACGGGGAGCGAATGGATCGTGCCGTCACCGACCGGGCGGTCGCTGAGGCAGACGACTTCGACAGAGTGACCCCGTTTCACAAGCGCTTGGGCCATCCGGGGGACATAGCTCGCCGGACCGCCGCGATCGGGAGGGAAAATGCCGCTGACCATCAGGACGCGCATCGTGTTGCCTCTCACGACCTAACCTGTTGGTGTAGACATGCGGTCGCCAGGGACGATCCACGGGATGTCCTCGAAGAACTCGTCTGGCAGCTTTAGCGGGTTGGTAAAAATGCGGGAATTTTCCGATGCACTCGCGGATGACGCGATTGCCGCATTCCTTCAAAAGGATCGAGCAGCCATGCTCTTTGCTCAGAGCTTCCGATAGATTGCCTCTGGAATGGGCAACGTGCGATTCGTGAGCACCGCACCCAGCACCCGGACATTTGCGCCCTGCAGGTGTTCAACGGTCCTTCTGGCCACCTCGCGCCGCGTCGCATTCGCGTCGAGAACGAGCACCACCCCATCGACCACCGGACCGAACACGGTGGCGTCGCCATGAGCCCCCGCGGCGGATGTGTCGAGGACTGCGTAATCGAACGTCGCGAGCAGCTCCACCAACACCGGACGGACCTGCTCCGCGACCAGCAGCGGCAGCGCGTCGGTGCAGCGCGAACCCGCGGGCAGCAGCCACAGATTCTGACGTAGTCTGGTGAGGCATGCCCGAAGATCCTCTGCCTGGAGCAGCAAATCCGATAGGCCGGGTGCGTTGGTGACTCCGAACAACTCGTGTAGTGACGGCGAGCGGAGATTGCCGTCCACAAGGCAGACGGAGCCCGTCGTCTGGCTGGCCAGCGCGTCCGCCGCCGCGGCGCACAGTTCCGCCGACCCGCCGTCGGAACCCACGGCGGAAAACAGCACGGAGCGTATTTGGCCTTCTCCGACACCACCTTGAAGGAGCCGCTGTACCAGCGCGGTCAGCTGTTCATCGGGGAGTCGCGAATCGGTAAGCGATCGCGCGCGGACGTCGCCACTGACCGGAAATCTCGCGACATCTGCCGCCCCTTGCGCGACTGCCGGTGCGGGTGACTCGCCGAAATCCCACGCGACTTCAGCCGTCCCCCAGGGGTCCCGGTCCCCCGCCCGTTCGGCTGTGAACGGCAGGGGAGCCGACGAGCCCGAAGCTGCGCTTCGGGATTTGCGGAGTGCCTCTGTGACGCGACTCATCGCCGTTTAGATAAAAGCTGAGGAAAGAAAGACCGGCGACCCGAAGCCGATGTGGCGACCGCCGGAACGCTCGCCGCACCGGCAGCGCGATTCGACTGAGGTGCCGTCGAGTCGTGACTGACCGGCACACCAGGCGCGCGGGCGCGCATCGGCCGGAGATCCGCTGGAGTCTCGAGATCGAAGTCGCGACACACTTCGAGCACGATCTCCGGTCCAACGGGCCGTTCGTCGGCAGCGAAGCCAGTCAGCAACGCGTTTTCGGCGATGACGTTAATGGTGCGAGGAATTCCGCGGGAGTGCTCGTAAATGGTCATCACTGCTTCGCGCGAGAAACATCGCGCCGGGGAACCGCCGGCAACAACTAGACGGTGCGCGATGTAAGTCGCCGTCTCGCGCAAATCGAGTGGGGGCAGCCTGTACCTGAGCCCGACCCGTTGCTTCAACTGCCGGAACCCGACCTCGTTGAGTCGATCACCGAGTACCGGCTGGCCGACGAGCACCACCCGTAGCAGCGTTTCGGTTCCCGTGGCGATGTTCGTCAGCAGTCTCACTTCCTCCAGCAGATCGTGAGGGAGGCTCTGGGCCTCGTCCACGACGAGCACACTGACGATCCCCTGCTCGCGATGTTCAGCCAGGTTGGACTCGAGTTCGCGCAGGAACCTCGATTTTGAGTGGGTGGCATCCGGACTGATCTGAAACGCGTGCGCCACGGAATCGAACAACTCGGTACGGCCTTAGTCTCGGGTTGTTCAGGTAGGCCCAGCGACAAGGATCGACTGACGGCCGCGGCTGGTCCGGTGCGAGCAGCTCGCGCAGCAAGGTTGTTTTCCCCGTGCCGGCTTCTCCAACGATGAGAGTGATGCCATTGCCCGTGGAAATTCCGTACTCCAGGTTGCTGAGCGCTTCCTCGTGCTTTGGCGTCAGCAGCAGGTATTGGCGATTCGGTGTTAAATCGAATGGCCGCTCTCGAAGGCCGTAGAACGCTCGATACATATAGATATAGGAGGTCAGCGGCCCGAGAACATGCCGGATCGGTGACGGGCGGGAAGGCTCGCGAGCACTGGAATATCCAACGCCCTTTCGACTTCAGCGGGAGTGCGGAAGTACGGACTGAGGTAGTCCAGCACGTAGGTCACGCCTATGCCCAGCACGACTGCCATCATTGCGCCGAGCATCAGAGTCCAGGCCTTTCCTGTATTCGCCGGCAAAACCGGAACAGTCGGCGCGTCCGCCACCGTCACGTTGGCGATTCGCGTGTGGTCCAGGGCATCAGAAATTCGCGCCTCTTCCTGCTTGCGGGCATACAACAGGTAGTTCTCCTCTGCACTCTTCATCGTGCGCTTCAGATCCTGTTGTGTCGCGCTCTTTTCATCGAGTTCCCTGGCCTTCTCTCGGTACACCCGAACCGAGTCGGCGAGCGCGGCAGTCCGCGCGACCGCTGAGGCACGGTCGGTCTTGACGCGCGCCAACTCGCTGCGTAGCCATTGGTGCGTCGGATTCTGATCAGTCGTCTCTTCTGTCGAGGGCGCTTTCTGGGTGCGTTCCAACGCGGCGTGGGCCTGCGCCAGTTCCTGCTCGATTTCAACCACGGGCGGATATGTCGGGGTGAATTTACGTAGCATCTCGGCCTGCTTCACCTCCAGATCGAGGATCCTCGACTTCAACTGCCCGATCAGCTCTGTGTTCTCAGAGGTTCGGATCTGGGTGGTCTGACGAGGGGGCTCCGCCGCGATTTGCGCCTCGAGTTCTGCGATGCGCCGGTTGGCGTCCGCGAGTCCTCCCCGCGCTTGCTGGAGCGCAGCCTCGAAACTGGCCAGCGTCTGAAGAGTGCTCTCCTTTTCAACCTCCGCAGAAACCACTTGCTCCTGCCGGCCGTACTCCTGCCAACGGGCCTCAGCGGCGGTAAGCTCCTCCCGGAACCGCGCCGCCTGTTCGGAGAAGAACTGATGCGTGCCCGGTGGCCGACGCAGGGCGAGATGCTTCTCCAGGTAGAGCCGCGCCAGCTCCCTGAGCACGCGCGCAGCGCGCGTTGGATCGGACGAACGGTAGGTGACGCTAATCAGCGTCGTCTTTTTCAACGGCGTGATCTTCAGGTCTCGCTGCAGCGCTTGCAGGGTTCGCGAGATGGCAATCCTCTCGTCGGACGCGGGCCCCGCGCTGCCGCCGTTGTCAGCCGCGTACAGTCCCGCCGCCAAGGCGACCTGTTCAAGAAGATCGCGGCTCTTGAGCAGCTCGACCTCCGAGTTCAGCTCGTCCTCGGTCACATCCGAGCGCCCCTGTGAAGCCGCCTTGGCATCTCCGCTCACAATCGCGTCCACCCGCTCTCGCTTCACGAGGATCTTCATTTCCGCCTCGTACTGCTTCGGCGAAAGGAGCACCATCACCGTCGTCCCTGTGAACAGCGTCAGCGCGGTCAGGAATCCGGCCAGTTTATGCCGGAAGATCGGGGCAATGAGATCGCGTAAGGTCATCATACGCAAATCACGATCGGCATCAGAATGGCTGGTCATGGGTGTGATTCGGCAGCACTGGCGATCAGAAAATTGGAATATACCATCCGATGCTTGGCTTCGGTATGAAGGGTTCGATCTTGGAAAACGTGCTTTTCGGGACGAGTATCGTATCGCCTGGCCGAAGGAGGGGATCTTCGCTCAGGTCGCGAGACGCAAACATCTTCTTCACGTCGATTTCCTTCACTTCGAGCCACTCATTCGAAAAGCGTCTGTAGATAAGCACCTGAGAAATTTTCGCAGCTTTCGTCTGTCCTCCCGCCAACACCATCCCTTGGGTCAGCGTTGTGGCGCCGCGCAGTTCGTACTTGCCCGGTTTCGCGACTTCCCCCGCGGCGATGAAGTACGGCTTTTCGAACTCCTTGAGGACGATGTTGATGACCGGTTCTCTCAGAATGTCTGCGTACGCCTCGAGCAGCATCTGCTTGAATTCCGGGAGAGTGCGTCCCTGAACTCGAAGATCCCCCGCGGTCCGTAACGAGACATATCCATCGGGCTGGACCGTCAGGATCTGGTCGAACTCAGGGACGTACGGGAACCGCACCTCAATGACGTCACTCGCCGTGAGCCGGTATCGGCCACCGATCCAGAACATCGCTGACGCGGGGTCACGCGCGTCACCAGAAACCATCTGCGGATCTGCATTTGACGACGGCCTTGGTTTGTCGTTCGCCTTCGCTCCGCTCTGGCTGGTTGCCTGCGCATGGAGGCCGGCCGCTAAGGAACCGCCCATCATCAGCATCAGTGCAACTGCCGCGAAGGACACGCCGATTTCTTTTGCCGGCGCGCGGCGGCGCGCCTGTTCGACGGGACTCATTTGCGCCTCGATGTTTGGAAGGTAGCATCTGCCCGTTCTGGATCCATGATCTGTTGACCAGGGGGGCGGGGCTCACGTCGTCCGAGCGATGGAGCCGAGTAAACCGATCGACGACGCGGTTGTCTCACGTGAGACACGATGGAGCCGGCTCGCGGCAAAGATCCCTTGCACGGTCCGATCTCGATCGACGTCGCTGAGGCTCGAGCCGCTAGGCAGGCACAGGCCGCGCTCGAAGACACGTTCTGAGACGGCACCACCAACCTTGCGGCACCCTTGAAAGACCGGCTGAAGATGCATCGGTTTCCACACGGGCCGTGCTTCGATGTTGTCGGCCTCGAGACGAAGGCGCACGTCCTCACGAGTGGCCCCGAACTCGCGGGGGTCGATCATAATGCATGTCAACCACGCCGTGCTGCGGCCGAATACAGGTTCCGGCATGAACGAGATCCCCGGCGTCTGCATGAGCGCCGCCCGATAGCGTGCATTGTTCGCCCGGCGCTGCCGCACTCGAAGGTCGAGCTTGCGAAGCTGACCGCGACCGATTGCCGCCAGCAGATTACTCATTCGATAGTTGTACCCGATGGACGAATGCTGGTAGTGCGGTGCCGGGTCGCGGGCTTGTGTCGCCAAAAAACGGGCACGTTCGATGAAAGCAGCATGCGGTGAGACCAGCATGCCTCCCCCGCTCGTCGTAACGATTTTGTTGCCGTTGAACGAAAACGCGGCCATCTCGCCGAAGCAACCCGCCGATCGTCCCTTGTACGTGGCACCAAGCGCCTCAGCGGCGTCTTCAACGATCGGAACACCGTAGTCGGCGCACGCCTCGCGGATCGGATCGTAGTCGGCACATTGTCCGTAGAGGTCGACAGTGATCACCGCCTTTGGCAGCTTCCCTCGTTTGGCGCACGCCGCGAGCTCTTCGCGCAGCAGCCCCGGGTCCAGCGTCCACGTCGCCGGGCTGCAGTCGATGAACACCGGGCGGGCCCTCTGGTAGACAATCGCGTTTGCGGTCGCCGCGAACGTCAGCGTCGCGACCAGAACCTCGTCGTCTCGGCCGACACCCAGGATCTCCAGTGCCAGGTGAAGCGCTGCGGTGCCGCTCGATAGCGCGACTGCATGCTGGCTCCCGATTTTTTCCGCGAATTCCCGCTCGAATGCTTCGAGGTCAGGACCGACGGGGGCAATCCAGTTTGAGTCGAAGGCTTCAAGCAGGAGCCTGCGCTCCTGCTCACCCATGTGTGGCGGAGACAAGTGGACTCGATTGAGATTCATTGAGGGGTCCGTGGAGGTGATTCGGGAAACGTGACTGACGCGACGAGAACCCTGTAGCTGCAACGACCGCTGCATCCACGTCCTCGCCTGGAGGTTCGAATTCCGGCAGGATCCTGCGGAGCTGTTGGATGACCCCGGCCGAGTCGCCCTGCCAGGCGATGCTGACTAGCTCCAACAGCTGCGATTCGAGTAGCCGAGGATCCAGATGGCAGCTTTGCCGGACGCGCAGAATTCTATCGAACCGCGACGGCTCCGCGGTTTCGCCCGTGCCGAGCAGCTCTTCAAAGAGCTTTTCCCCCGGTCGCAATCCCACGAACCGAATCGCGATCTCCTTCTCTGGGACATAGCCGGCGAGTCGGATCACGTTGCGCGCCAGATCAACCAGTTTGATCGGTTCGCCCATGTCGAGAACGTACGTGGCCCCAGGGGCCGCAAGTGTCGCCGCATGCAGCACCAGATGCACCGCCTCGGGAATCAACATGAAGAACCGGCGAATCTCGGGATGCGTGACGGTGACCGGCCCCCCCGCCTTGATCTGATCCACAAAACGGGGGACGACGCTCCCATTGCTCCCCAGCACATTTCCGAATCGAACGGTGGAGAAGCAGGTCGTCCCGTGCTCGCTCATCGTCTGCACGATCAGCTCACCGACACGCTTCGTCGCACCCATAACGCTCGACGGATTCACCGCCTTGTCCGTCGAGATCAGGATGAACTGTTCGACACCGTGTCGCTCGGCGGCATCCGCCATCGTCATGGTTCCCACGACGTTGTTCTTGACTGCCTCGCACACGTTATGCTCCATGAGCGGTACGTGCTTGTGAGCCGCCGCATGGAACACGACCTGAGGCCGATACTGGTCGAGGACCTGATCAACGCGCGACGAGTCCGTGACGTCACCGATAATGGGCCGAACCACCGCGCACTGAGTTTGGTCGACAAGATTGTTGGTCACGTCGTACAACGCATTTTCGTAGCGTTCAAAGAGCACGAGCGCAGCGGGATTCAAGGCAGCGATCTGACGGGAAAGCTCACTGCCGATCGAGCCTCCGGCGCCAGTGACGAGAACGCGGCGGCCTGCAATAAGCTGGCGCACCTCTTCTGGGTTGGTATTGACTGGGGCACGCGGCAGCAAATCGGCAATCGTGAGCTGCCTGATCTGGTTCACTGCCACTCGGCCGTTGAGCAGGTCGCGCACGCTGGGAAGCGTGGTGATGGGAACCTTGAATGGCCGGAGAGACTCGACGACTCCCTGAAGTGTGGCTAGATCGGCGCTCGGGACCGCCACGAGAATCTCGTGCGGCTGACCCGTGACCATGATGCGCCCAAGATCGCTCCGACCTCCCAACACCGGCACTCCGTGGATCCGTTGGCCGACCTTCGTGGCGTCGTCGTCGATAAATCCAAGGGGCTCGTAGCCATACGGCCGGCCCCGCATGTCTCGAACGATCATTTCGCCCGCGTCGCCGGCGCCATAGATCAACACGCGTTTGGTGCCTTTCTTGCGCGCAAGGAGCGGGAGCACGCGCGTGCGACAGACGAATGCCGGATAGCAACACAAAGAGCACAAGCGAGTCGATCACGAGGATGGATCGTGAGTATCCGAGGCCGAGCACCCACCTGAACATCACGTAGCAGAGCGCCGTGCTGGACACTACCGCCACGACGATGTTGCACAGATCTGAGACGCCGGTGTACCGCCACAGGCCCGTGTATAACCGGCAGCGGATAAATGTGACGCCGCGAATCAACACGAGCCATGGAAGCGTCTGGACAAGAATGGCGATGTGCTCGGCCGGGATCGCACCATCGAAGCGCAACGCGAACGCGACACAGTTCGAGAGGATCGCCAGAAACAACTGGCCAGCAATCACCAGCGGGCGCCGGTAGCCGCGGACGATACCGCGGACGATACCGAGTCGTGCTCTTGCGGGTTGCGCGAGCTCCCCGTAGGCCAACCAAGAACGAATTTGTACGAAAGCTTGCACAGCGGGCACCTGAAGGGGGTCAAGTACTCGAAAAGTCAGATTCTTCAAGCGGGCGGCAGCTAATTACACTGCGCCAGCGCTCTCAAAACTTCCGGTAGATTGCTAGCGGGATCGGAAACGGGTCGAGCAGCTCCCCATCGCAGGGACGAAGCTGTTTCACACTGAGATAGTGCAGGACATCAACCGCGGCTGGCGTAGGTCAGCTAACGCGCTCCACGTCGCAGGCGTCAACCTCCGCGCTAAAGCCACAGTTCAGCAGTGCGACCGCGAGGATCAGCCGTGATTGCGCTCCTCGTCGGACGAGCCGACCCGTCACACCCGTGAGCGGGCCTCGCACGACTTCGACCATCATGCCCTCTTTCAGCAGCGGACATGGATCGTATTGGAGGTCGCTTCCGAGAAGCACGCGGATACCCTCGATCTCGGAATCTGGGATCGGAGCGGGCCGGCCCGCAAACGAGACGACGGTGACGACACCGGTGCACTTGAGAACGTTGATCAGATCGCCCGGCCCGAATTTCGCGAAGCAGTAGCCAGGAAACAACGGCCAGTCGATCCGCTTCTTTCGATCCTTCCACCGACTCCAGCGGGAAACCGTTGGGAGGAACGCCTCAATCTGACGCTGCCCGAGTCCGCCTCGCACAAGCTGTTCGTGCCGAGACATTGTCTGGGCGGCATACCATGACTTCATCACCACTCCGTCGAGTTCCGACCAGGGGGTTTGATTGGGCCATACGGAGCGCCGGCCGGCCACACTACCGCTGTCTGACGAATCCGCCAAACTTGACACGGCTTCGCCACCTGACTTACATCCCGGATTCGCCAGCCGACTTATATTCCTGGCTTCGCCAGCCGACTTACATCCCGCAAATCCTGTGAAGAACGTTTGCAAGCAAGAGTCCAAGCCACCGTTTGCACGAAAATGTTGAATGTGGGACAGATGTGCTTGGTCGGTAACCCAAGCGGTCGCCAAATAGTTCGCTGCGCGGCAGACTGCAGTCGGCTTGGAGACGGACAAGCGACTTCTGCGTCACCCGAGATCGGCTGGTTCATGGCTTCTTCGCTGTGGCTGGCGCCGACGCAGCGCTCTCAAAGGCCTCCCGCCACGTTCGTGCGCCGTGACGACTTCGACGAGCGGCGCGAGCAAATCTGCGCGCAATCGCCACACTGTGCACGCAATCGCCACACTGAGGGTGATTGGGAGTCTGACGCCCCAACCAGCGCGCATCACCGCAAGAGTTCGTATCTTTTTCGCTCTCTGGGCCGCGGTGCTCATATTCGCAACCGTGGTTATCAGCGGCGCCGTTGACGCGCGCCGGCGCCTGCCGGATCTCGAAACATGGCACCGCTACGTGCCGGCAGACGCTCGCCCTGCCCTTCACGCTCGATGACGCTTGTATGGCCGCAACGGTCTTGGAATCGACTTCACCAGCTGTGACGGAGCGAGGAGGCGATGCAGACGAGACCGCAAAAAAACCCGGACCTGCGTCCTTGTTTCGTGGTCGCGGCGGCCACGCCGAACATCCACCGCCCTGGCACGCGCAGGCACGGGTCCCCAAGGTACTTGCTATGCCGATGTCATGTGGGCATCCGCACCAAATGTCACTCTATCAGCGGGGTTGGGCGAACATTTCGGTCGGTGGTCAGCTTTAAGGCTGAGGTTCGTTCTGGTTGAGCCAAGTCGCCCGTTCCAACCCAAATCGGGCGCTGAACGTCTAGGGCGAACGTACGGGAGTATCCTTTTTTCTGGTGTGAGGAGCTTGATGCGTCGCACACGAACAGCCGTTTTCGCGGTCGTGCTGCTGGCCGGATGGCTGTGGCCGCACACGAAGCTGGCCGCGAGCGAGAGCAACGGGACGCCCGCGGCGAAAGCCCTCTTCGCCCAGGGTGACGCCGCCGCCAGAGCCGGCAAGCTTGCCGATGCCGCCGCGGCGTTCCGAAAAGCCATCGACGCCGATCCCGATTTCGTCGACGCCCACCAGCGGTTCATCGAGGTCACGCAGAGGCTGGAAAAGCCGTCCAGCCGGACGCCTTCAGTGGCGCGCCTGCAGGAGTTGTACGAGCGATGGGCCCGCCAGTACCCGAAGCGGGCGGTTTACCAATGGGCGCTCGGGTTCCTGAATGCCGAGGCCGACAAGGCCGACGTGTTCTTCAAGAAGGCCGTGGCGATCGATCCGGCGTTTGCGCGGGCCTATTTTCTGCTGGCCAAGAACGCCGATCAGCGCGGCGAGTGGACGGCCCAGCGGCAGTACTTGAAGGCGGCCGTGGACAGCAATCCGGACGAGCCGAAGTACCTGCTGCAATACGGCTACGCACAGAAGACAAGCGATCCGTCGCGGTTCCGCGAGATCGCGCTTCAGGTGGTCGACAAGTTCCCCACGAGTCAATCCGCGGCGCAGGCCCTCTATTACATCGCCGGCGAAGCGCCGAACCCCGAGCGCCGCGCCATCTACGACCGTCTGCGCGCGAACTATCCCTTTGATCGGTTCGACTACTCGGCGTCTGCGATGTACGGCTTGTACGCCGAGCTGACCCAACCGTCCGAGGCGTTGCTGCTCGCCCAGGAGATGGCCAAGGCGCTGCCGACGAACAGGACCTGGCAGACGCGCGTGACGGTGCAGGAAGCCATGGTGCGCGCGGAGTCGCTCGTGGCGGACGCGCGATTCGCCGACGCGCTCGACCTCCTCGAGAAGACGCCGCGCCCCTCCGGCAGTCACGGCACGACGTGGACCCTGTTCAAGGCTGAAGCGGCAGCGGGTTCGGGCCATGTCGACCAGGCGTACGCCACGCTGCTCGATAGCGCCGTGGCGCTGCCGGACGCTCGCACCGACGCGGCCCTGCTGAAATACGGGACGACGCTCGGCAAGACACCGCGCGAGGTCGACGCCGATATCTGGGGGCTGCGCGATGCCAAGGCCAAAGTCGCCCCGGCGTTCGAGTTGCCGTCAGCGCGTGATGGCTCGCTCGTGAAACTCGCCGATTACCGCGGGCGCGTGGTCCTGCTCGCGTTCTGGTTCCCTGGTTGACCAGGCTGCCGTGAGGAGTTTCCTCACCTGCAGCACGTGCTCGAGAAATTCGAGAGCCGCGGGCTCGCGGTGTTGGCGATCAACTGCGAGCCGACGCAGCGCAAATCCGTGCTGCCGCTGCTCAAGGCCATGGGCATCACGTTCGTCCCGGTCGAGTCCGACTGGGAGTGGGCCGAACAGCAGTTCGGCGTGACCGGCACACCGGAAGCCCTGCTGATCGATCAGCAAGGCCGAATCATGTTCAGGCCCTCGGTCCACGACGCGGACTCGCGGATCGGCCTCGAACGTCAGGTCGAGGCGCTGCTGAACCGCGCGCGACCGTGAGCTCCTCCGTGCGCAAGCAAACGCAATTCACCGGCAGCTTCGACGCGGTGCTTCAAACCCAAAGCACCCGAATCATTCGCCGCGGATGAGGTTGCCTCGGTGCAACTCCGGTTGCGGGCGTGTCAGGCTACGCTGCCGTTTGACAGTCGGCCATCACCCGAACGAGACTCACGCATTGTCTGACACATGCTGTACGTAGTCAGGCGTCTCGGACTCGGCCTCGCTCTGATCGCGCTGACCTCGTCGGTTCTGCTGTTCTCCGACCGCAGCGGCCGTGTGAGATCGGAGTCGTCCGTGCTCCGTGTCGCGATTCTCCAGCACGCAGACAGCGTCATCCTCGACGAGGGGCTCCGCGGCACGATGGACGCCTTGGCGGAGCGCGGGTTCCGTGACGGCGAGCGCCTGAAGATCGACCGCTTCAACGCGCAGGGCGACATGCCGACCGGCATTACGATCGCCCGCCAGATCACCGGCGGCGCCTACGACCTCGTGATCACGTCCAGCACACCGTCGATGCAGGCCGTGGCGAACAACAATCGTGACGGCAAGGTGCGCCACGTGTTTACGCTGGTGGCCGATCCTTTTGCGTCGGGTATCGGCCTCGACCGCACCGAGCCGCGCAAGCATCCCCCTCATCTCGTGGGACAAGGGATCTTTCCGCCCGTCGATCGGGCGTTCCAGCTCGCGCGCCGGATGCTGCCCACGCTCGCGCGCATCGGGGTCGCATGGAATCCCGCCGAGTCGAACTCGCTCGCGTTCGTGATTAAGGCGCGCGAGGCTGCGAAGCAGATGAATCTGACGCTGCTCGAAGCCAATGTCGATAATACGAGCGCCGTCAACGAAGCCATCGGTTCGCTCATCGCGAGGAGCGCGCAGGCTATCTGGGTGGGTGGCGACAACACCGTCATCGCCGCCATAGCATCGGTCATCGGGGCTGCCCGGCGCGCGGGCGTTCCCGTCTTCACCATCCTGCCGGGCGCTCCGGATCGCGGAACGTTGTTCGATGTCGGACCCGATTTCTATCAGGTCGGACGCCAGGGGGGGTTCCTCGTGGCCGACGTGCTGAGCGGGCAAGACATCGCGCAGATTCCTATTCGCGACGTGATGGACATTGTTCCGGCGTACCTCGCCATCAACACCACCGTGCTCAAGGGGCTCAAGGAAACGTGGCGGGTGTCGGCCGACGTCGCTGCCGAAGCAACGGTCCTTGTCGATGAACAAGGGACTCACCGAAAGGTCCCCGTTGCACGCACGATCGCCGCCGGCCCGGCGAGATCGTCGGCAGGTAGACCCGTGGACATCACCCGGCGACGTACCGGTCACGTCATGGTATTGGAGCTGGCGGGCCGGCTCGACGGGTACTGGTCCGACCACCTCGAGACCGCACTGACCGAGGTGCTCCAGGACGGCAATCACCACCTCAGGATCGACTGTTCGCAGGTGAGCTTTCTGACCTCGGCAGGCATCCGCGTGCTCATGCGGTTCCACAAAGAGCTCGGACGAATCAACGGCACGTTCCAGCTCGTGAATCCATCGGCCTCAGTGATGACGGTGCTGCAGATCACACGTCTCGACGAGTTCCTCGTGGCGTCCGGCGATCAGACGGCGGTGGCGGCACCGCTGACAGGTTCCGCAGGACGGTTCGACCACCTTGATGTGGGATTCGAGGTGTTCGGTGTCGACGCGGGCGCAACGCTGATCTGCCGAACGGTGGGCAGCCCTGAGCCGTTGGCTGGCGGCACGTTCGGCGCAGAGCATTGCAGCAGTTTCGAAAAGGCGATGCCCACGTTCGCAGTGGGAGTGGGGGCGTTTGGCGAGAGCTTCGCCGATTGCCGCTCGCGATTCGGCGAAATGCTGTCGGTTGCCGGCGCCACGGCCTACCAACCCGGCGATGGAACCAACGTGGCCGATTACCTGATCGCGGCGGGTAATCTTGGGGCCGATATCCGCGTGCTGTACTGCCTCGCGTGTGAGGGCAGGTTCTCCCACCTGGTGCGGTTCGAAACGCTTCAGCCCGGCGGAATGGCCGGCCTGTCCCGTCTACATCGCCGGCTGCTTCGAGGCCGTGCCGTGCAACGCGCTTGGCGTGGTGATGGTCGCCGAAGCGGGGGGACTGGTGGGTGCTGCGCTTCGACGATCCCCGACGGAGCGAATCGACGGCGGGGGGTTCTTCGCTCATCCGGGCCTGCGGACTCGTCTGACCTTTACTACCGAGCGGGCGTTTCCGCGTAGCGTCGTGTTGGCCGCTGGCGTAGCCACACGCGACAGTGGAGGGCCGGCGCACGCGCGCGGGCAGCTGCGACCGATCGGGCCGGATCATGCCGGCCACTTTCATGCGGCGGCGTTTCGCTTTCGTCCGGTACGAAAGGGGGTCATCGATCTCGGAGAGACCGTCACAGGACTGTTCGAGTCGGAGCAGCTGCTGGGCGTTCTCCACCTGTTGTACGACGACCGCGCGATAGCCGGCTCCGGGGAAAGCGAGTTCGTCAGGGGTGCCTGCTGGATCGGGCCCATCGCCGGCGACGGGGGCCGGTGGCCTGACGCGGTCATGCGCGAGCGGAGACCACGCCTATGTTGCTGCTGATCGGCGCCTTCACCATCGGACTGATCCTGTCGCTGCTCGCGCTCGGCGTGTTCATCAGCTTCAGGATCTTCGACTTTCCCGACATTACCGCCGACGGTTCGATCACGCTCGGTGCAGCGGTCACGGCGGTGCTGATTCTCGCGGGGGTACATCCGCTGGCCGCGCTGGTGGCAGCGTTCGCGGCCGGCGTCGCCGCGGGAACGACAACGGGCGTCCTTCACACCAGATTCAAAATCAACGGCCTGTTGTCCGGCATCCTGGTCATGACGGCTCTGTACTCCGTGAACCTGCGCATCATGGGTAAAAGCAACGTGCCGCTGCTTTCCGAGCGGACCCTGGTGACGATCGCCGAGTCGGCGGCGCTCCGGGCGCTCGGCACATCGACCGTGCAGGTCCTTGGATGGGACGTGAGCGCGCGAGACGCTGCGGTACTGGCGCTGGCCTTCGCCGTCGCCGTCGCCATCAGCGTCGCTCTGTATCTGTTCTTCCGGACCAACATCGGCACGGCCATGCAGGCGGCAGGGGACAACGCCCAGATGATCCGGGCGCTCGGCGTCAACGTCGACAACATGATCGTGCTCGGCCTTGCGCTGTCGAACGGGTTGATCGCCTTTTCGGGAGGGCTGCTTGCGCAGTACCAGGGGTTTGCCGACGTGCAGATGGGCATCGGCATGGTGGTGTGGGGACTCGCCAGCATCATCATCGGCGAGGCGCTGGTTGGCGTACGCGCGCTCGGCTTCCTCATCACGGGAGCGGTGATGGGCTCGGTGCTGTTTCGTCTGATCGTGGCGGTTGCCCTGCGCGGCGGACTTGACCCGAACGATTTGAAGCTCGTGACAGCCGGGTT
Organism: uncultured Acidobacteriota bacterium; assembly: GCA_963802675.1. Taxonomy (GTDB): domain Bacteria; phylum Acidobacteriota; class Vicinamibacteria; order Vicinamibacterales; family UBA2999; genus JACCSI01. Next base: position 408,698 of record CAWDJL010000003.1, on the reverse strand, counting down.
CGTTTTCCTCGCACTCGTCCTGCCGTCGTTCCTCAGACGCATGCAGCGACGCCCCAGCCCGGTCGAGGTCTGAAGCGATGCTGCAGATCCGGGGCGCCTTCAAGACGTTCAACGGCGGCACGCCGAACGAAGTCCGTGCGCTTCGCGGGGTCGATCTCTCGATCGACGAGGGCTCGTTCGTCGTGGTCATCGGCACGAACGGGTCCGGTAAATCGACGTTGTTGAATGCAGTGGCGGGTGGATTCCCGGTCGACGCGGGGACGCTGATACTCGACGGCGTCGACGTGACGACCTGGCCGGAGCATCGGCGGGCGGCCCTCATCGGCCGCGTCTTTCAGAACCCTTTCAGCGGAACCGCGCCCTCCATGTCGATCGCAGAGAACCTCGCATTGGCCGCGCGCCGGGGCTGCCGTCGCGGCCTGGGCTGGGCGCTCAGGCGCTCGACGCTTCTCGAATTCCGCGAGCGCGTGCGCCGGCTGAACATGGGTCTCGAAGGGCGCCTCGAGAACCCAATCGGCACGCTCTCGGGCGGCCAGCGTCAGGCACTCACGCTGCTGATGGCGTCGTGGCTCAAGCCGAAGCTGCTGCTGCTCGACGAACACACGGCGGCACTGGATCCCAGAAGCGCCGATCAGGTCATCCAGTTGAGCGAAGAGATCATCGCCCGCGAGAAGCTCACCACGCTGATGGTGACGCACTCGATGCAGCAGGCGACACACCTCGGGGACCGGCTCGTGATGATGCACCGCGGCCAGGTGATCCACGATTTTCGCGGCGCAGAGAAACAGCGGCTGCGTGCCGACGACCTGCTGCATCGCTTCGAGGAGGTCCGCCGCGCGGAGCAGCTCGATGAATCGGCCGCCGAGATGCTCGAGCGGCTCTATGTCTGATGCGGCGACGTTCAACCGTTCGGGCGGCCGACTATCGAGAAGCGGCCTCCACGATGTCGGGCGGGAACGTAATCCCGAGCGTCTTGGCGACCTCCTGGTTGAGCACCAGCTTCTTGACCGCGACTTCCTCGAACGGGATGTTGCGCGGCTGCTCACCGCGCAGCACACGCGCGAGGACCTTCGACGCCGCTCCGCAGCTTTCATGCCAGCCGATGCCGACAGCGATCAGCGCGCCCCGCTGCACGAACTCGGGGTCGTTGATGATGAGGGGAAGCTTCGCGTCGCGCGCCGCTCGCACGATCGCGTCGAAGCCCTGAAACGCCGTATTGTCTCCGGTCACCCACAGGGCCTGCACGCCGCGCTGGGTCAGCACCTGCGCCGCCTGAAAAATCTCGCTTGTCCCGGTGATGGCAATCTCCTGCAGCTGGATGCCGCGCTCCTTGAAGATGCCGCGCGCCACGCCCACTACCTTGACCGAGTTGGCTTCGGAGCTGTTGTAGAGCGTTCCGACCGCGCGGACGCCGGGCACGAGCCGCTGGATCGTGTCGATCGTGTCCTCGACCGGCGGGAACGAACTGACACCGGTGACGTGCGGCAGATGATCCGTCCGGCTCTTGCCTACGCCGGCCGCCATCGGGTCGTACACGAAGGTGAACACGACCGGCTTGGACCGGGCCACGGACGCCGCGGCAGTGAGCACCGGCGTCGTCAAGGCGACGATCACGTCGACGTCGGAACTGTCGTAGTTCTGAATCAGCAGCGGGATGTTGGCGAACTCCCCCTGGGCGTGCGACCGGCGGACCTCCAGGTTGACCCGCTCCTCGATGCCCTGCTCCTTCAGGCGGTCGAAGAGGCCCCTCATGCAATTGTCGGCGGATTCATCCGGCCCGAAATAGACAAGGCCGATCTTGTGTTCCATCACGGGGCCGCTCGAGGTGCCTCCGCACGCGGCGAGCGAGGCGGCCATCAGAAACGCGAAAGCAGTATTGCGTGTCGCAGTCATGTTCATAGCACCACCTCGTCAGCACAGGCAGAACGCCGCGGCTGCCTTCATTATCGACATGCGACCACAGAAAATCAGGGTCACGGCTCACCGAGGAGCACTGCTTACCGACGCACTGTTCACGGACATCTACTCGTCAGCATCTGCGCGGGTCCGTCCAGCGCCGCACCCGTGTTGGATCCAACGGGCACGTTCACCCGGAAGTCCTGGCGGGTCGTGTTGCCGGCCGCATCCGTCAGCCGCAGGGTGACGACATACACGCGTCCGTTCCTGGTCTCATCCCGTTCGGCGCGCAACTGGACCGCCTGGCAGTTCGCGGCGATCGCGATGTCGCCCGTGGTGATCCCGTCGGCATCGCCGGCCGCGTCGTCGGGTTCGTCGCTGGTGACTTTCTCGATCACCACGTTCCCCAGGCCAAGCGACGTCTGGCAGGCGTCGTTGACGCTCTGCACGATCTGGCTGGTGGTGATGGTGTACGCCGTGTGATTGGGCGGCCATAGGCGAATCCCCGGTCGCAGCGTGAGCGTGGGCGCGATGGTGTCCACGACGTTGACGGTGCGCATGCGGGCGGTGGAGTTGCTGCCGCGTCGTGGGCCGAATAGGTGATGACGTAGCTGCCTGGGACGGCGGTGTTGACCGTGCCCGACGGGGTCACGGCCACGGTGCCGCCGCAGTTGTCGGTCGCGGTCGCCCCTGGATCGACGAAGGCGGCGCGACAGGCGAGGGTCATCGGCTCGGCGCCCTGCAGCAGGATCACCGGCGCATCCAGATCGCGGACGGTGACCGTGGCGGAGCACGAATGGGAGGCCATCGTTGCGCATCGGTGGCCGTCAGCGTGACACTCGTGGCGCCGAGCGAGTACGGTCCGTGCGGCGCCTGGGTGAGCGTGAGGGTTCGCGGCGTCGGGATCGGACGAGCCGTTGTCGATCGACGCGGTGGCCGTGCAACCGGCGCCGGCCGCGACGGTGATGTTCTGGCATTGCGCGACCGGCGCCTGATTGAACAGGTCGCTGGCTTCGAGCTCCTTCACGCCGTTGGCGACGTTGACGTTGGCGTCGAGCGTGCCGCTCTCGAGCGTCCCATCGGCGGTCAGGACGAGCACTCGGCCGCCGCCGCCAGCCCCGCCATTGTTCGAAGGACAGCCGCCGTGCCGCCGCCCGCCGCCGGCGGTCGCACTCAGGCTGCCGGAGAGCGCCACGGCCGGCGCATGGACGAGGATGCCGCCGCCCGCCCCGCCCCCGCCTCCGCTGAGGAACCCCAGCCTCCTGCTCCGCCGTCCGCCAGTACCATTCCCCCGATACTGACGGCTTCCACGGCTCCGATCTCCACGGCGCCGCCACCGCCGCCGCCGCCCCCTCCCTCTCCGCCGCCGCCCCCGCCGCCACTACCGCCCTGCAGCTTCAGGGAGAGGTCGCCGTAGGGCCTAGACGCCGCCCCCGAAACTCCCGCCGCTGCCGCCATCGCCGCCGCTCCCGAACCCGCCCCCGAGCGGCTCCACGCTGCCGCCGTTGCCGCCGCTGCTACCCACGCCTGGGGTGCCGTTGACGAAGCCCACCCCACCGCCGCCCTGAAACGTACCAATATCTCCGCCGCCACCACCCCCGCCGCCGCCGGGGCCGGCGTTGCCACCGGCCGCGAAGACAGCGCTCTTCCCTCCAGCGCCGCTGACGTTAATCGTGCCCGTCAATCGTGGCTGTGGACTGGGACAGCAACGCCATCGGGCGCGAGTTGGCGTTCTGCGCCCCCTGCACTGTCACGCCTGCCCCGATCGTGAGGACGTCAAACGTGAACACGGCAATCTCGTCCCGCGCCACGTTGCCGCCCGAGGGCGAGAAAAACACGCCCGCGATCGGGATCGTAATGCCGGGCCCGCTCAAGCTCGGCGCCGCGTTGTTCATGCTGGTGTCAATCGTGTACGTCCCGCTGGCGAAGGGCGAGCCACCCAGCGACGTGAACGCGTCCGGGTCGAGCGGATATGCCGGAACGGTCTGGGCCCGCGCGATGTGCCCGGCGTGCCACAGGGCGACGCCGAACAGCAGCGGGAGTGCGAGCGTCGTGGTGCCGATTCGTCCTGCCACGATGACCATCCTTTCTTTCGGGGCGGCGCCTCGGCTCATCAACGAATGAACTGTCTGCATGCGTGAGCGATCCGTGCGACAGGCCGACAGTGTCCGCGACACGTCGGGGACGCGCCAATGGAGGGGTCTGCCGTATTTCGGCCGGTAGGTTTGCGAATTTTGATGGGTAGATCTACGGAGCGCTGGGCGGGTGGGCCTGCCTTCGCGCCCGAAGGCCGCTACTGCATGGCAGGCTTTTTTTCGTGCACGTGGATCCGCACGGTCACCGTCGACCAACGTGCTGCAGCAGCAAGCCCGCTTCGATGCGTCTGTCGACGGCTACAACCGCGAGCGGCCACACCAGGCATCAGGGAAGAAAGTGCTGGTACCGGAAGCCGTTCTTGCGCATCCGCTCGAAGCCTTCGGCACCCGGCCACGGGCCGCGCCGTCTCGCGCTCCTCGCCAATCGCCTCCGCAATGGCTCGCGCTGCCACCGAGATACCAAGGGGGTTCCAGTCGGTATCATCGCGCCAGAACACGTACTGATGATCCGCGGCACTCTCTGTGGCTAGGGACGCGAGAGGCCCGAACAGGTTTACGACGCGGAGCCCCTCGGCAAGGAGCTGCCGTTCTGTTTCGGCCGTGATCGCCGGGACACGCGGTGTGTCGGTCATGGGCGGATCGAGCAAGTGTCGGTACACCGCCATTTTCACGGGCACGAGCACCGTCAACGTCGTCGGCATGCGGTAACCTGTCACTGGTGAAACGCTGGCTCGTCAGGGCGTTCTGGGCCGCGGTGCTCATCTTCGCAACCGTGGTTATCGGCGGCGCCGTTGACGCGCGGCGGCGCCTGCCGGATCTCGAAACATGGCACCGCTACGTGCCGGCAGACGCGAGGGCGTCGGATCTCGAGTCTGCAACCCTCGCGGATTACCTGCGGCGGGAAGAGACCATTTTCCGGGACGTGCACGATCGGATCGAGCGCACGTCCGCCGGATCGGCGTTGCCGCCGGCCAACCGCTACGACAGCCGTAGCCGATCGCATCCCTCGCGGATGGGTCCGGACCGTAACCGCACGTACGAGATTGTGCCTACCGGCGAGATTGCTGGCGGGGCCCTTCTGGTTCACGGTCTGACCGACTCGCCGTACAGCATGCGCGTCCGTCGGAGAAACATTAAGGGCGGGCGGCTATTACGGTCTGGCGCTGCGGATGCCCGGGCACGGCACCGTGCCGGCCGGGCTCACCACCGTTGTCTGGGAGGACTGGCTCGCCACCGTCCGTCTCGGCGTCCGCCACGTCCGGGAACGGATCGGTCCCGGCAAGCCGCTGGTGCTCGTCGGCTACTCGAATGGCGGTGCGCTCGTGCTGAAATACGCGCTGGAAGAGGTCGAACGCGGCGACGATTTGCCATCGACGCGCCTCGCACTGATCTCGCCGATGATCGGCGTCGCGCCATTTGCGTGGCTGGCGCGCGTCATCAGCCTCCTCGGTCCGATCCCATATTTCGAGAAGGCCCGATGGCTCGACGTCATACCCGAGTACAACCCCTTCAAGTACAACTCGTTTCCTGCGAACGCCGGCTTGCAGTCGTGGCGGTTGACGACCGACTTGCAGGGCCAGATCCTTCGCCTCGGCAAAGCCGGCCGCCTGAAGGAGCTGCCGCCGGTGCTCGCGTTCCAATCGGTCGTGGACGCCACGGTCAGCACCGCCGCGGTCGTGCACGCGCTCTTCGATCAGCTCGAGAGCAACGGATCGGAGCTCGTGCTCTTCGACATCAACCGGTTGTCGGGGATGGAGCCGTTCATCGACCCGGCGGTCGCCACGATCCTGTCGCGCCTCACCGACAGGTCGCCGCGACGCTATGCGCGCTCGCTCGTCACCAACGCGAATCAGGATTCGCTCGAGGTGGTGGAGCGCTCGATCCATCCAAACGCGACGGAGATCGTCACGCGGCCGCTCGGGCTCGCCTGGCCGCCCGAGATGTTCTCGCTCGCACACATCGCCCTGCCCTTCACGCTCGAGGACGACTTGTATGGCCGGAACCCGCTGCCCTCGTCCTCCGACGGCGTGCGGCTGGGCACCCTCAGTCCGAGAGGCGAGCGCGCGGTGCTGACGGTTCCGCTGGAGACGCTGATGCGGGTCTCGTCCAACCCCTTCTTCCCGTACCTGGCCGCGCGTCTGACGGCATTTGTCCACAACGGGAAGACGTCCGGCGGAGAGCCATGACGGGCGTATACTTTCGTCGGTTGGGAAGCGATTTCCTGGTAGCTCATCTGCGAAGGAGAAACCCATGCGTGCGAAACGACCGGCTCGAAGGGACTTCCTAAAAAGCGGCGCCGCGTTGGCCGGTGGCTTCACCTTGGGAGCCGTAGCGCCCGCGAGCGGCCAATCACCCGCGAGCGACCATTCGCACGCGTCGCCGCAGATGATCAAGGAAGGCAATGATCAGATCGCCTACGGCGCGCGCTCACCTCACGTCACCTCGGTACGCATACCCCACGGCGGCAGGCCGTCGCCCGATCACTGGGGGCTCACGTTTCACGTGGCGACGCCGCTCCAGGATTCGGTGGGGGTGATCACGCCGTCCTCGCTCCACTACTATGCGACGACCCGTGGTTCCTTCCTACCGGACATCGATCCCCGGGAGCATCGCCTGATGATCCACGGGCTGGTGGATCGTCCGCTGACCTTCACCATGGAGGACCTGAAGCGCCTTCCTTCCGTGACCCGCCTTCATTTCATCGAGTGCGCGGGGAATCGGTCGTCGCGGAGGGCGAAGACGGTCCAGGAAACGCATGGAATGACCAGTTGCGCCGAATGGTCCGGCGTGCTCCTTTCGACGTTGCTCAAGGAGTGCGGCCTGAAAGGCAGCGCGACGTGGTTCGTCGCGGAAGGCGCGGAGGAAGTGAAGGGCGCGTCGAGCATGCCGATTGCCAAGGCGATGGACGACTGCATCGTCGCCTATGGCATGAACGGCGAGGCCGTGCGGCCTCAGAACGGATTTCCGCTGCGGCTGATGGTCCCCGGCTTCGAAGGAATCTTTCACACCAAGTGGCTGCGGCGAATCAAGATCGTCGATCGGTACTACATGAACTACAACGACTTCGGCCATCTCGATCAGGACGCCAAAGTCGCGGCGTTGGACTACCAGATCGGGCCCAAATCGGTCATTACGTTCCCTTCTGGCGAACAACGACTACCCGGTAAGGGTTTCTACGAGATCAGCGGCCTGGCCTGGTCCGGTGGCGGCGCCATCAAGCAGGTGGAGGTGTCCACCGACGCCGGCAAGCACTGGAACAACGCTGAGATCAAGGGGACGCCACAGCGTATGGCCCATACCCGTTTCAGCTATCACTGGAATTGGGACGGACAAGAGACCGAGCTCCTTTCACGCTGCACGGACGAACTGGGTCAGGTTCAGCCGTCGCGCGCACAGGTCGCCAAGTTCTGGAACGTGCCCCTGGATCCGTCATACCGAGTGCCTGGGCTGGACAACACCATCCAACCTTGGAGGATCGCGAGTGATGGGAGCGTGCACAATGGGAACGCTTAGGGTTCTCCCGTTCGTGTTGCTCATGGGGGTCTCCGCGCTGGCGCAGTCGCCCACGTACGGTGTGGGCCGCACGCCCAGCGCAGAGGAAATCCGTGCTTGGGACATCTCCATCGGTCCCACCGGAGAGGAACTTCCGCCAGGACGCGGCACTGTCAGAGAGGGCGCGCAGGTCTATCGCGCGAAGGGGTGCGCGGGATGCCACGGGGCGACAGCCATCGACGGCAAGGCTCCCATTCTGAAAAGCAAATCCGGCCCGGACGTTGAGCTTTGGGCACGGGGACGAATCCTGCCGCTTCGCGCGCCGTTCGCGACCACGGTCTGGGATTACATCAATCGCGCGATGCCCATGAATCGAGAGGGAACGCTCACCGCCGATGAGGTGTACGCGCTGACGGCGTATCTGCTTTTCATCAATGATGTCATCCAGGAGGACGAGGTACTCGACGCCCAGAGTCTGCCAAAGGTCAAGATGCCCATTGGTGATAAATACGCTTCCCTACCTGAGTGGAAGCCCAGAACGCCAAGGCTCAAAGGTTACCCGCACTAGACACACACCTCAGAACTCGATCACGACACCACCGACGGAACGATCGGCATGAGCGACTCCATCGTGTCGAAGACCCGTCCGAGCGCTTCGCCATTTTCGGACTCGCGGACTTCGGGCGGCGCCTCGACGGTGGATCGACCGTCAAGGGCATTCTGGAACTCGATGCGTTGAGGCCCCGGAGCGCACGATTGTGCACTCGGAAATGGAGTGCGAACATAATCGTAAAGTGCTGTTTGAGTAGCCCGGTGTTCACCACGTAGGAAAACTCGTCAGGCATCGGCCAGCGAAGCGCTCCGCGGGACAAGGTCTCTACGATGGAAGACGAACGAGGCGGAGATCCATTACGCATCGCGATCGTCCTCGCGATGCTCGTGGCGCTCGCGGCGTGCGCGACCCGCAACCCGCCCGCGCCGGCGTCGGGCGCGCCGGCGGCTGGCATCGAACGGAACCTGCGGACGCAGCTTGGCCTCGCGTCGTTCTATGGTCGAGAGTTTCATGGACGCCGGACAGCTAGTGGACGTCGCTTCGACATGCGGGCACCAGTGGCGGCGCATCCGAGCTACCCGTTCGGCACCCGCGTGCGCGTCACGAACCTCACCAATCAACGACACATCGTCGTCACGATCGTCGATCGTGGCCCGTCAGGGGCGCAGCGATCCGACGGCGTCATCATCGATGTGTCACAAGGTGTGGCTGAACGGCTCGCGTTCGTCCGCGAGGGGCGAACGCGAGTGCGCGTCGACGTGCTCGAGTGGGGAGATCGCCGGAAGTGAGCGCGGCGGGCAGACTCAACGCCGCCGTCGACTGCAAACGTTGGTGAGGCTGCCTCTCTTGCTAATGGATCCGACGGAGATGGGTGTCGAACCAGTCCGCAATTAATGCAGCATCAGCTTCCCAGCCGGGATACGCGTGTCCAACGCCTTCACGCACTACTAATCTGGCTGGCACATTCGTCTCGTTCAGGCGCTCCATGAGCTGACGCGACTGCTGAACTGGTACCGCTTTGTCTTGATCACCGCCCGCCGAGTTTTTGAACGTCACGTTCGAAGCGGCGTGAGCACCTGGCCTGCCGCTAAGGCTCGCCGAGTTCTGGCCGCCCTGCTGCGCATTGGTTGGTCGGTTAAACGCAGTTCGGGATCTCATCGAACCTTGTCGCGGACCGACTGGCCGGACGTCGTGTTTGCGTTTCATGACGAAGTGGAGTTCGGCCCCCACATGCTCGCGCGCATCGCCAAGAAACTGGACTGACTCCGGAAGAACTTTGAGGGCGTTGACTCGGGCGCGAGCGAAAGGCAACCCGTCCCTGTGGCGCCGCCGTTTCCACGATGGCTCCCCAAACCCAACATTGGTCTTGACTATCACTCGCTCACCAGATGCTCAAATATATTTTTTTTTTTTTTTTTTTTTTTTTTTTTTTTTTTTTTTTTTTTTTTTTTTTTTTTTTTTTTTTTTTTTTTTTTTTTTTTTTTAAAAAAAAAAAAAAAAAAAAAAAAAAAAAAAAAAAAAAAAAAAAAAAAAAAAAAAAAAAAAAAACCCCCTCCGAGCAAGGCAGCACGTCCCCGCGGCCCGCCTTTCCACGATGGCTCCCCAACCCCAACATCGGTCTTGACTTCACTCTTACAAAATGTAAGATAGGCGCCGCATGACCGACCCCCGACTGCCGTCGATGTCGCGGACCGAGTCGCTGGTGATGGAACTGCTGCGCGGCCGCGAGCGCTACGGCCTCGAGCTGGTCGACGCCTCCGGCGGGGCGCTCAAGCGCGGATCCGTCTACGTGATCCTCGCCCGCATGGAAGAGAAGGGATTCGTCGACTCCCGGCAAGAGGAGCGGGCGCACGGCGCCAGCGGGCTGCCGCGCCGTCTCTATCGCGCGACTCCCTACGGCGTGAAAGTGCACGACGCGTTTGCGATGCTGCGCGATGCGCTGGCACTCAGACCCGCGGAGGCGCAATGAGCTTCGAGTCCCGGATCACTGGCGTTTGCCGAGCGCTTTCTCTCCGATCGCACCTTCCAGCTCGTCGTCGCGCCGGCGCTCGCGGATCTGCAGTTCGAGCAGTGCGCCGGGCCGCTCCGGCGGGCCGCGAACCGTCTGGCGGTGCTCAGGGCCGTCGCCGGCGGGCTTCGCGACGACCTCGCGCGCGGCTGCGGCAGCTTCGTCGCGCTGATGCTGGTGCCCGCCTGCTACTACATCTTCCTGCTGGTCATCTGCTTCGATTTCTTCTCGATCTCGATCTCGACCGGCTTCTTCGTCGTGGCCGCGCTGATTCTGGTGCTGTCGTTCGGTCCCGTGATGGCCTGCTTCTGGCCGGAACGGCCGACCGCGCGGCCCGTCGACTGAGGCGCGCCATGCCCGAGCTGCGCGCGCATCGGCTGTCGAAGCACTTCTCCGGCGTGCGCGTCGTGAAGGACGTCGGCTTCACGATCCGTCCCGGTGAGGTTGTCGGCTACCTCGGTCCCAACGGCTCCGGCAAGACCACGACGGCCAGGATGCTCGCCGGCCTGCTCGAGCCCTCGTCGGGGCTCGTGGAGTACGGCGGGCGCGACATCCGCGACGACCTCGTCGCCTTCAGGCGCGAGCTTGGCTACATTCCGGAGGAGCCGTACCTCTATCCGTTTCTCTCCGGCAGCGAATACCTTCAACTGATCGGCCGCCTGCGCGAGATTCCAGAAGGGCTTCTGACGACGAAGATCGAGGGCTTCCTGGATCTGTTCAGCCTGAGTCCCGCGGCCGATCAGGCGATCGCCTCCTACTCGAAGGGGATGCGGCAGAAGATCGTCATCTCCGCCGCGCTCCTGCACGACCCGTCGGTCGTGCTCTTCGACGAGCCCGAGACGGGCCTCGACGTCACGACGACGATGATGCTGCGCCACCTCGTGCGCACGCTGGCCGCGCGCGGCAAGGCGATTCTCTACAGCTCCCACATCCTCGAAGTGGTCGAGCGTGTCTGCGACCGGGTCATCGTGCTCCACAAAGGGGGCGTCGTCGCCGACGACTCGATCGAGCGGCTGCGCACGCTGCTGTCGCGGAATTCGCTCGAGGGCGTGTTCTCCCAGCTCGTCATCCGCGAAGACCCCGAAAAGCTGGCGCGCGATCTGGCCGACGTCTCGCGCCCTGAGTGCCTAACGTGGATGCCGTCGCCGGCTGCGCACGCCGCACGCCCTGCTGACGAGCTCACTTCCTCCGCCAGTTTCTCGAGAACGACCTCATCTCGCCGGAGGCCGACCGGTCGCAGCTGCTCGCGGTGGTCGGCGCCATGCTCGTGTCGCTGACGCTGTTCGTCAGCGTCGTCATGTCGTTCAACTACGTCGGCGCGTCTCTGACGCCGGGACAGGCGGCCGTCCTGTCGCTCAACGACAAGTTCTTCTATCTGGCGCTGGCGATGATCGTCACCGCGCTGGTGGCCGCCTCGCAGTGGGACGCGCTCGCGATCGACGCGCGCGACGCGGCGATCCTCGAGCCGCTGCCGGTCGCCGCCGGGACCATCCGGCGCGCGAAGCTGTCGGCCGTCGCCATCCTCGGAGCGGCCGTCGCGGTGGCCGTCAATGCGTTCCCGAGCGTCGTGTTCCCGTCGCTGCTGGTGTTCAACTTCCGGCAGATGAGCGTCGTCGCGATGCTGTGGCTGATGGCCACGCACGCGATGGTGACGCGTCGCCGCGGCGGTGTTCGGCTATCTCGCCGTCGTCGCGCTTCGGGAAACGCTGGTCGCCGTCCTCGGGCCGCGCTGGTTCACGCGCGTCTCACCCTGGGCGCAGGGCGTGCTCATCGTGATGCTGGGCGGCTCGCTCCTGCTGCTGCCGCCGGCGGCCGACCGCATCGCGCAACGCGGATTCGAGGGATGGCGGGCGATGTCGCCGCCGATGTGGTTTCTCGGCGCGTATGAGATGGCGGCCGGCGGCGTCATCGCCGACCTGCCGCGCACCCGGATGACGCCGCGGCAAGCGAACAACGACCGCCTCGCCAGCGCGCTGTATCGCGAGCGGCGCGGACAGTTTCCGGCGCTGGCCCGGCGCGCGGGATTGGCCGTCGGCCTGACGTTCGCTGGTTGCCGCCGCCGCCTACATGTGGAATGCGCGGCGCCTGCCGTCGCTCGGCGCCGCGCCGCCGCCGGCCTTCCGGCGGCGCTGGCGGCTGGGCGGCCGGCTCGCCAACGCGCTCCTCCTCCGGGATGCGGCGGCGCGGGCCGGCTTCTACTTCACGCTGGCGGCGATGTGGCGCAGCAACACGCATCGACTGACGCTGGCGTGCGCCGCCGCGGCGGGCTTGTGCGATGGCCGTCGTCGCGCTCTCCGGCGTCGAACGTGCAGCAGGGCGGAGGCGCCTCGCCTCGGCTCCTGTCGATGCAGCCGCTGCTCTATGGCGCGCTGCTCGTCGGCTTCCGCCACGTGATCCGCGTGCCGGCGGAGCTGCGCGCCAACTGGGGCTTTCAGCTCGCGTGGCGCGGCCGCGACCGCGCGTTCCTCGCCGGCGTCGAAGTGCGCCGCCGTCGTGGCCCTCGTCGCTGCCGGCCCTCGCGGCGCTGCTGCCGCTGTTCGTGTTCGTGCTCGGTCCACAACTGGCGCTGATGCACGCGGCCCTGGGACTTGCCGGCGCCATCGTGCTGCTCGAAGCGCTGATGCTCAACTACGACAAGGTGCCGTTCACGTGCACCTACGTGCCGAGCGAGAACATGAAGGCGCTCGCGCCGATCTACGTGATCGCCTTCCTCGTCGGCGCGTCGCTGTTCGCGCGGATGCAGAACGACGCGCTGCAGGGCACGAGCGCGATCACGTCCGCTGATCACGCTCGCCGTCGTGTTCGCGATCCTCCGCGTGATGTCCGCTCAAGCGCGCGCGTCTTCCGTATGTCGAGTTCGACGAAGCGCCTGCCACCTTTCAGCGCCTCGGCCTGGACACGTGAGTGTCGGTCGTGATTCTTTCCCGGCAGGCGGAAACCACGGAAATGCTATTTCTTCGATACGCGAGGCTTCCGGCTTCAGCCGAAGATCAATGCCCGCGCGCTTCCAACTTCCGCCTGAAGGCGGAAGCCACGGATATTGTTCGGGCACCGTGGCTTCCGGCTTTAGCCGGAAGATCGGAGCCGCGATACCCAACTTCCGCCTGAGGGCGGGATGCTCTCGCGGGATTATTTCTATTCAGTAGGTAGATGGCTCAGAACGTTTAGAATGGTCCCATTCGGATCGACGACGAAAAACCGACGAACACCCCATGGTTCGTTGGTGAGCGGATACACGATCTCGAGGCCGCGTTCGACGGCTCGCTGGTGCACTTGATCGACGTCTGCGACCTCGATGCTCACATCCGGCAGCAGCGTTGAACCACCGTCATCGCGCACGACGCTGATCTGGGCTGTCGGATTGCTTGGCGATACGAAGTCATGACAATACCCATGTCCATCGCCAGCTCGAAGCCCAGGAAATCAACGTAGAACATCCGACTCTCGGCGAGATGCTGGGACTTGATGTCCGGCACAACTCGTCTGATGCTCATCACCAAACTCCATCCTTCACTGTTTGCTCATCAGAATGCCGCGCGCCTACTGGTTGATGGTATGATGCATTCATCCACTATGCCAAAAACCAAAGTGGCCCTCACCATCCACGCCGACCTCCTCGACCGCGTCGACGCCCTCGTCGCCAAGCAGCGCTTTCGCAACTCGCAGCCAGGCGGTCGAAGTCGGCGCTCGCCGAGAAGCTTGCCCGGCTGGCGCGCACACGACTGGCGGAAGAAGCCGCGAAACTCGACCCCGCGGAAGAACGCCGATTGGCGGAGGAAGGCCTCGCGGCCACAGGCGAGGCATGGCCCGTGGACCTGAGGGGCGAGATCCGCTGGGCCGACCTCAACCCCGTGCGCGGCCACGAGCAGGCGGGCCAACGACCGATCTCTGATCCTCAGCCACGATGTGTTCAACGAACGCTCGGGCACGGTGATTGCCGTAGCGCTCACCAGCCAGGAACCGAGGGCGGGGTACCCGCTGACACTGGAACTGACGACGCCCAAGTTGCCCAAGCGCTCGTGGGTCAAGACGAGCCAGATCCGGACGCTGTCGACCGAGCGGATTGGCAAGCGGCTCGGGCGAGCTTCCGATGAAGAACTTGCCGCGGTGGTCGAAGGACTCTTCGAGATTATCGGTTAGGTATCGACCGCCCGCGATCGCTGCCGAACGTAGAGCCACCACGCGCCACCAAAACCGACGATGGCCTGAAGCGCCACGGCGGTCGTTCGGATTGTACTTGCGTCTGGTGTACCGCCCCCAATGAACCAGTTCACTGCCTGCCCACCGAGCATCAACAACATGCCCGCCAGCAGTCCTCGCCCGAAGGATGACTGTTCGGTCATTTCATCCTCACTTTCGTCCGTTCAACGTCCCAGAAGTTCTCATCTGATTAGCAACGAGCTTAAGGTGTGAGAGGTCGGATCGCATCCCGGTCCACGGCCACGCCTCGGAGAATCACGGCGTGGATTCGCTCAGTGTTCCGCATATCGTCCAACGGCGAGGCGTCGAGGATCACCAGAGTCCCCTCATCGCCTATCGCCATGCCCCACTTCCGCCCCAGCAGCCGACCCGCGTTGATCGTCGTCGCGGCCAGGGCATCCCAGGATGACAATCCCGCCTCCACCAGTAACCGCAGCTCGCGGTGCACGGAGTAACCCTGGAACACGGCCGGATTTCCGCCGTCGGTGCCCGTGACCATGGGCACTCCTGCGGCCGCCAGTGTTCGGACGGCCGCCGCGTTCGATTCTCGCGAGGTGCGCTGCAGCTCCAGCCAACCCGCGAGCTGTCCCGCGGGCGGTGGTTTCTTGAACACCGCGATCCCTTTCGCGCCGATCATCGAGGCGAGCAGGGGCGAGTCGAGCAGGGACGGGTCGTCGGCAAAGCGCGCGTAGTCACCCTGCACCGCCAGAGTTGGGATGTGGAGCGTGCCGCGCTCCACCATGAGCGCCGGAATGTCGGCCGGGGCGGACCGTCCGGCGTGTGCGTCACTGCCGCAGCACCGGCCAGGACGGCGTGGCGCACGTCCTCCCAGTTCCGACGTGCACCACCGTCTTGAGCCCGTTCGCTTTCGCCGCAGCCACCACGGCGTCGAGCGTCGCGCGATCGATCGTCGGCATGGATCGGCCGAGATAGCTCCGATGGTCGTACACCACCTTCACCACGTCGGGCTTCTTTGTGGCCAGCTCGTTCACCTCGCGCTTCGCGTCCGCCGGCGAATCGACGATCCGTGTCGGCACGCCGTACTCCGAGCAGTGGCCCTTCGTTGCCGTGAGACACGGGCCCGCCGCGAAGATATCCGCCCCAGGCGTTTTCGCCGTGGCGCGACTCGCGCGGGCCGCGAAGATGGCGTCTTCGGCGCTGAACAGATCGAGGTAGCGCGCCACTCCGGCGTAGAGCGCCGCCCGCGCAACGCCCTCGGGGCCCATCATCTGAAACCCCCCTGGCGGCATGAAGTTGCCCACCGAGTGGGTGTGCATGTCGGAGAGCGCCGGCATCACCCACCGTCCGCCCGCATCGATGACCGGTCCCGTGAAGTCCGGCGGTTTGGATGCCGGGAAGCCTGCGATCTTGCCGTCCACGATCAGCACGTTCCGACTGCTCTCCGCGCGAGCGTCTATGTTCAAGACGCGCGCGTTGGAGATGAACAGATCCTGCGCTGTAGCGGTTTGGCTGACCCCGATCGCGGCCATCAGCATCACCAGACCGCACGTTACCGCCGTGTCACATCTCGGGCTCGACAAGGGACGCCTCCTGTTAGCGGGACGGCTGCTTTGCCTGGCGCTCATCATTCTTTATGCGCGCCGTCGGGTGCATGCGCGGTCAGGTCCGCTGATGGGTCACGTCACGCGGGATGCTAACACGCACCGGCACGAGGTGCGGGCTCGACTGGTAATGGGCACCGCCAACGGCAGCGCTACGCGACCACCGTGCAGGACAACGTACGCAATGACGTGACCGTCATTAAGTCACGAGTGGGGATCGACGTGGATCAATGGAAGGAGGCGGCGCGCGCGGGAGCTTATGACGCTTCCGGCGCGCCTGGTGGCTGGTGTCCGACTCGCTCTTAAAACCCGCTGACGTTCAGTCTTCCACCCGTCGTCGTTCTCCCAGACATCGACGGCGTTGCGATCGCTGAAGTCAAGATTGCCTGTTTAATCATCGCGGCGGTCGCGCCGAAGTGGCTCGCACCATACAGCGCGGCTGCCCCTGTGACGTGCGGCGTGGCCATCGAGGTGCCGCTGTACGAGGCATAGCTCGAGCTGTCTTGCTTTGCCCGGCACCGTCGAGTAGATGCCGGAGCCGGGCGCACCGAGGTCAACAGTGCTCAGTCCATAGTTCGAGAATCCGGACCTGGCCCCGGTGCTGGTCAATAGCCGCGACCGCAATGACGCAATCCCACGGCTTGTTGTTCGACGTGCATTGGTAATTCGACGGGTAATTCGCGGTCGTGTCGTTGTTGTCACCGACGCCGTCGTTTCCGCCGTTTCCGGCGGCCGCGATGAACAGGATGCCGGCGTCGCCGCCGCGATTGATGGCGTCGAGCAGGCCCTGCGAGAAGCCACCGCCGCCCCATGAGTTGTTGGTCGCCACAAGATAGATGCCGTGACGGGTTTTGAGATCGGTGAGGTAGTCGACGGCTTTGATCGCGTTGGCAGTCGTTCCGCCACGGCGCCCGAGGAATTTCGCCGGGAATCATGACCACGTTCCAATTCACCCCGGCGACGCCAGTCCCGTTTCCGCCGACTGCGCCGATCGTGCCGGCCACGTGCGTGCCGTGATCGTCCTGCGTCCCGTCATAAATCGTGTTGTTCTTGCCGTCGAAATCCCACCCGTGCACATCGTCCACGAACCCGTTGCCGTCCTCATCGACGCCATTGACCGTGTTGTCGACGTGGGTTGACCCACATGTTCGCATCGAGATCGGTCGTGGTTTCTCATCACACCTTCGTCGATGATGCCCACGTAAACGGTGTCGCGAGCCGACATGGCCGCGCGCCCAGGCCTCGCCCGCCTGGCTGCCGAACTGGTTGGCGGGCGTAGTGGCGTCGCCATACATGCCCCAAAGCGATCCGTTGAAGTAGTAGGGGTCGTTGGACGTCGCTTGATGCTGATAGCTCCAATTGGGCTCGGCGAATTCAACCGCCGAATCCTCAGCGAGCCCACGCGCCGCGTCGGAAACGGCCAGGCCCGGAGGAATGCGCACCAACTCCAAATCTCCCTTTCCATCGTTGCGACGAGTGGCAGCAACAACGACTTCCTCGCGAACACCGCGCACACGCGCACGCGCGGAGGCGCGGAGTTCGGGCGTCGCGTCGGCCCGAAATTGCACCAGGACCTGGCTCGGGACGAACTCGGGCGGGCCAACAGGACTTTGCGCGGTTCCTTGCGTCGTGAGAAAGGACAGTCCTGCCACCACTGACGATGCCAACAGCATTCTCGACTTCATGGGATCTCCTCGCCGGAAGACGATGGTGAGAACCCCGAGAATAGCTGAGCTTAGCAAGTGACGTCAATGTCCTCTTGTGTCAGTTTGTGCACCTTTGGCCGGGATTTGAGTGTTGACCGCAGATTTGATTGCACCAACGAGAGCAGGGGTGCCATTTCGGAAACGAACGAGTTGATAGATCGGTCGACACGGTCAGCCGGCGACGCCCTTTTTCCCTACGCATAGAAGGTCTGCGCTCGTCCCAGGACGATGGCCACGCGATCGCCACTTCGAAGATCGCGATCGGACCACGCCAGATGTCCTCGCGGAGGCCGCCAACGTGCAGCCGCGCTTCCTCCGTGGGTCGCTTGAGGCCCTCGCCGGCGACGCCGCCTCGCCAGTCAACTTGACCTCACTGACAATTGCCTTGAGGACGCCGTCAGCTCCGACGCCTGCACGTCAGAGTCTGCGATCAGCGGTCAAGACGCCGCTCGACTCTTTGGCCGCGGGCGATACTCTCGAGCGTGTCGCAGGACTTGACGGCCCTCGTCGGCGGCATTGTTATCGTATAGTCTGCCCGTGGTGTCCCAAGCCACGCCTGTCCCCACGACCGAGCGGCTGGAAACGCTCGACGTGCTCCGCGGCTTTGCGCTTCTCGGCATCCTCGCGATGAACATCCGGGCGATGGCGGCGCCGTTCGGCACCTACATGTACCCGTTTGGCTTGTTCGAGTTCGCAGGCACGAATCGAGCAGCCTACATCTTCACCGCGACCGTCTTCGACCTCAAGATGATGGGCCTCTTCTCCATGCTCTTCGGGGTGAGCGTCCTCCTGTTCGCCGCCAAGCCCACCGAATCGGGCCGCCCCCCTCGTGCGCTGTGGTTCAGGCGAATGTTCTGGCTGCTGGTCATTGGTCTGCTGCATGCCTATCTCATTTGGGATGGGGACATCCTCGTGCCGTACGCGCTCTGCGGCTTCATCCTCCTGTGGTGGGTCCGGCGGATCTCCGCCGGGGCCCTCATGGCCGACTGCCGGTGTGCTGCTCCTCGTCGGGGCGCTGCTCACCTTTGGCCAAGGGATTGCTTGGGAATCGATGAGCGACGCGGACCGCGCACAAATGATGGCGATGATGACGCCATCTGCCGAGCAGACCCGCGAAGGAGCTCGACGTCATGCTGGGCAGTTACGCCGGCATCGTTCGTCATCGCGCTCCAACCGCGTTCATGTTCCAGACATTCGTCTTCGCGGTCTTTTTCTTCTGGCGCTGCAGCGGCATGATGCTGCTGGGAATGGGCCTGTACAAGGCGGGCTTTCTCGACGGACGCCGCACGGCCCCCTACGTATTCGCTGGTCGCGGCGCTCTGCCTCCCGGTTGGGCTCGCGCTCGCGTGGTACGGGACGGTTCAACTCCAGCGTGTCGCCTTTGCGTTGCCGCAGCGCACGCTGGCCGACCTCTGGAATTACACTGGCGCGATCCTCGCGTCGGTTGGTTACGCGGCCCTGCTCATCCTCGTCGTGAAACGTGGTGTCCTTGGTCCTGTTCGCCTGTACTCTTGCGGCCGTCGGCCAGATGGCGCTGACCAACTACCTGCTGCAGAGCGTCATCACGGCGGTCCTGTTTCTCGGCTGGGGCTTTGGGTTCGCCGGACGGCTCGACTATGCGGGACAGGTGGGCGTGGTCGTGTCGATCTGGGCGTTCCAGCTCGTTTTCAGCCGCTGGTGGCTTGGGCTCTACCGCTTCGGCCCCGCCGAGTGGCTCTGGCGATCGCTGAGCGTACTGGAGCTGGCAGCCTATCCGGCAGGACACAGTTCGCTTGGCGACTAGTTGACCAGTCGCAGGCGCCCGGCGGCCTGAAGCACCGCCAGCGCATCGACGGTGACCCACTCGTTCTCCCTCTGCTTGCTCGTGCCGCCCCAGTCGACCCACTCGACACCGCCCTTCGCGCTCGCCGAGGTGCTGTAGTGGCGTGCGTCCGCCGCGAAGCCTCCGCTCGGCAAGCGCTTCGACTCGAGCAGATCCAGCGCGTCGCTGCATCGCGGGTCGTCGATGAAGCCCGCCTCGGCCATCACCTTGAGACCGTGCAGGATGTCGTAGTGCCAATAGAGGGGATAGTGCAGTGCGACGAACTCGCGGCGCATCACCGCGTCGTTGGACCGACGGCGGAAGAGCTTTCGTTCGAGAAAAATTTCGGCCGCGCGCTTGGCGGCGCGTCTCGCCTTTGAGTGGCCCGTTGTGCGAGCGAAGAGCGAGAGGGCCCGCAGAGGCAGGATCGATTCCATGAACGACGAGTGCCGGGCTTCTGGATTGCGATCGCAGTTCCAGCCGCCATCTGGCCACTGCCAGTGCAGCAACCGTTCGACCAGATGCTCCGCGCGCGAGTCCTCGAGCCCCAGCGCGAGCACGCTGAAGAGGGCGTTGCTCTGCTGTGACGCGCAGCGCCGGTGCCGTCCCTGAATAACGGGAACGCCCCGCCGTCTATAGCTCCCGGCCTTGGTGTCGGCATCGAACTCTTCATAGAAGGATTCGCGGTTGAGCCACTGCTCCATCAACTGGTCGCGCATCGGCTGGAGGCTCTTGTCTCCACGCGGGTAGCCGATGTCGGCGAGTGTCGCGAGCACCCAGTGCGCTCCCCGCCACTTGTCGTAGACGCCGCGGCCGCGGAGCCGGCCCGACGCGTCGCGCCCGGACAGAAGCCGGCGAACGCGGGAAGACTTGGGAATCTCCTGCTGAAGGGCACGGATCCGGCGGTCGCTGGCCGACTCCTTCAAGACGTGGACGCGCGTCTTGAAGCGGATTGCCGGCTCCTCTGAAGCGAGCAGCCGATCGATGACCCGCTCGGCAGTGACCATGAAGGAGTTAGCATAACGTCACCTGCAAAGGAGTCTGACGTGGAGATTCGGAGTACAGAAGACGGCGGCGTCCTGATGATTCGTGTCAGCGGGCGCCTGGACTCCGTCGCAGCCGAGGTATTGGAGCGAGAGCTGCGGAGCCAGCTCGAGGCTGGCCACTCACGGATTGTGTTCGACCTGAGTGCCCTCAATTACATCAGCAGCGCCGGCCTGCGCGTGTTGATGAAAACCGCACGCGATCTCAGGGGCAAAGGCTTGCTGGCGTTGGCGGCACCGCTGCCACCAGTGCAACTCGTTTTCGATATCTCGGGCATCGACGCGGTTACGCCGATTTATGGCACGACGACCGAAGCGGTTGGCGCGTTGAAACCTTGAGGGCAAGTCCGCTCGGTCGGCCTCTCGACCGTTGCCACTAGAGTCTTGAATGGCCGAACTCCTTTCGGATGAGTCAAGTTTTTCAAGGGCCAACGAGCCAGCGATTGTCCGGAGCGCCGGCCGCAGCCGACGCTGGACGATCGCCGCCGTCGTCGTTGGCGCCGCCACGGCCCTGGGCCTGCTGACACGCCTTGGAGGTAACGAGGTAGGCCCCATCCGCGTCGGCGTGCTGCACTCGCTCTCTGGCACCATGGCTATCAGCGCGCGCCCGGTGATGGAAGCGACGCTGATGGCGATTGACGAACTGAACGCGGCCGGCGGCCTGCTCGGTCGATCGATCGAGCCGGTCGTGCGCGACGGCGCGTCGGATCCCGCCACCTTTGCGCACGAGGCCGAACGGCTGATCAGCGTCGATCAGGTGGAGGCGACATTCTGCTGTTGGACCTCGTCCGCCCGCAAACAGGTGAAGCCGGTGATCGAGCGGCATGGCCATCTGCTCTTCTATCCGGTGCAGTACCAGGGTTTGGAGGAGTCGCCCTTCATCGTTTACACGGGTGCGGCGCCGAACCAGCAGATCATCCCTGCCGTGACCTGGGCTCTGGATAACCTGGGGCGGCGCTTCTTCCTGGTCGGGTCGGACTATGTGTTTCCGCACACCGCCAACGCCATCATTCGCCACGTCGCGAGCGCGATCGGCGGCCAGATCGTGGGCGAGTTGTATGCGCCGCTC
The DNA here is from genome assembly GCA_963802675.1 of uncultured Acidobacteriota bacterium. GTDB lineage: Bacteria > Acidobacteriota > Vicinamibacteria > Vicinamibacterales > UBA2999 > JACCSI01. The sequence continues at coordinate 387,272 of CAWDJL010000003.1, read as the reverse complement.
GGCTCCCGCGACATGACCGACATCGTCAACGAGATCGTGCGCACTCAGCCCGATGTCGTGCTCAATACGATCAATGGCGACAGCAATGCCGCTTTCTTCCAGGCGTTGCGTCAGGCTGGCATTTCTTCGGCCCAGATCCCGACCGTGTCGTTCAGCATCGCCGAGACCGAGCTTGCGACGCTCGGCGTGAAGGACTTCGTCGGCGACTATGCCGCCTGGAACTACTTTCAGTCGGTGGACTCCGAAGAGAACCGGCGGTTCCTCGAGAACCTGCGCCGCCGGACGGGCGCCACCACGGCCTCCGACCCCATGGAGGCCGCGTATCTGGGTGTGCATCTGTGGGCCCGCGCCGTGCAAGACGCGGGGCGGACCGACGCCGATAGCGGTGCTCCAGACACTTGCAGACCAGAGTTTTGCGGCTCCCGAAGGCGTGGTCTACATCGATGCCGGCACACACCACACGTGGAAGACCGTACGCATCGGCCGGATACGGTCCGACGGCCAGTTCGATATCGTGTGGGACTCTCGAAGACCAGTCCGCCCTACTCCGTTTCCGGCGTACCGATCCCGCTCCGAGTGGGAAACCTTTTTGACGACCTTGTTCAATCAGTGGGGCGGGAACTGGGTCAATGACAAGCCGGCCCGGACCGCGAGCCAGCCGTGACACGCACACGCAGGCTCTCGTTACAGCTGATCGGCTGGTTCGTCGCCATCGCGCTCGTGCCATTGGCCATCGTCACCGTGTTGACCTATTTGGCCGCCGAGCGCGCCCTGCGCGACCAGGTGACCACCGGGCTCTATGCTACGGCCCGACGTCAGGCCAACCAGATCGCGACGTACGTGCGCGAGCGCGAGCAGAACGTGGCAACGCTTTCCCGTCTGCCCGGCACCATCGACGCGCTCGAAGATTTCGCGCGCGCGTTCGCCCGGACCGCCGGGCCGAGCCCGTCATTCGAGACGCTCGACCAGCAGTATCGCGCGTTCCTCTCCGACTATCAGGAGGCCTTCGGTTATGACGACCTGTCCCTTGTCGTGCCGGACGGCCGTGTGGTTTTCTCGGCTCGGCGACGCGAGTCTGTTGGCATCAACCTGCGCACCGATCCACACCGGACGACGGGTCTCGGCCTGTCATTCGATCGCATTCGGACCCTGCTCGAAATCGACTTCTCCGACTTCGCGCCGTCCGACGAAGGAGATGTCGCGGCGTTCCTGGCGGCGCCCGTACTCAGGAAGAACACGCTGCTCGGTGTCGTGATTCTCCGATTGAACAGCCAAGAGATCCTCCGGATCGTGTCCGACCACACGGGACTCGGCGACACGGGGGAAACGCTACTCAACCGGCGAATCGGCGACGACGCGGTCATCATGGTGCCGCTTCGTCACGGATCCGATGCGCCGTTTACGCGCCGCGTGGCGCTCGGGAGTCCGTTCGGAATCCCTGAGCAGCGCGCCGTGCAAGGCTCGGCAGGCGAAGGCGTGTCGGTGGATTATCAAAACCAACGCGTCCTGGCCGTCTGGCGATACGTGCCCTCACTTGGCGCCGGACTCGTCGTGAAGATCGGCCTCGACGAGGCGTTCGCCCCGATCCGCTATCTCACACTTCTGGCGCTTCTCCTGGCAGCGACGACCGCCGTGCTGGTCGTCCTCGCCGCCCGGTCGGTCGCGCGTTCGATCTCCGATCCGGTCGTCACACTGACGGCCGCCACGTCACACATCGCAGATGGAGACCTCACCCGGCGCGTTGACGTCTCGGCGCGGAACGAGATCGGCCAGCTCGCCCGTTCCTTCAACCAGATGACCGAACGGCTCGCCCAGTCGATCGAGCAGCTCACGGAAACGACGGCAGCGAAGGAGCGGATCGAAAGCGAGCTGAGGGTCGCCCACGACATCCAGATGGGGATCCTCACGAAGATCTTTCCACCTTTTCCGCATCGGCCGGAGTTCGACCTGCACGCGATGTTGGAGCCTGCCAAAGCGGTGGGTGGCGACTTTTACGATTTCCTGCTGTTCGACGACGAGGAACTCTATGTCATTATCGGCGACGTGTCCGGCAAGGGGGTGCCGGCGTCGCTGTTCATGGCCGTCACGCTGACGCTCTTCCGATCGTCGGTAAGGCGTGGCCTGGCTCCCGGCGCGCTGCTGACAAAGCTGAACCGGGACTTGTGCGTGGACAACGTGTCGTCGCTTTTCGTCACGGTCTTCTGCGCGCGGCTCGACGTGAGGACCGGCGCGTTGGTGTTCGCCAATGGCGGACACAATCCACCTTATCTTGTGCCGACGGGTGGCGCAGTGTCTGGGTTGAGGATGGATGGCGGTCCTGTCCTCGGACTGCTGGAGCACGCGCCATACGGCGACGGGCACACGACACTGGCCCCCGGCGACACGCTCGTGCTGTTCACCGACGGCATCACTGAAGCGACGAACGCGGCGGACGAGGTCTATGGAGACGACCGGTTTCGTGCGTTGCTCGACGCAAACCGGCTACTGCCGCGTGCGGACAGCATCGTAAGCGCGACGGTGGCCGACGTGCGCCGATTCGTCGGCAATGCCCCGCAGTTCGACGATCAGACGATGCTCGTGTTGCGCTACCGCGGTGTGAACCAGACACCTCCTGAGGCTCATGCCTGAAGCGCTGTCCCTCACGGTTCCCAATCGCTTGACGGAAATCGAGAAGGCCGCCCGCCTCATCGAGGCTTTTGGCAGGGCGCACAACTTGTCGCCGGAGGTCGTCTTCCACCTCAATCTGGCGCTCGATGAGGTCGTGACGAACATCATCACTTATGCCTACGACGACACCGCCGATCACGACGTCATGGTCCGCGTGGCGCTCGATGGCGACGTGGTCTCCGTGCGGGTGGAAGACGACGGCCGTGCGTTCAACCCGCTGGACGCCCCGGCGCCCGATTTGCGGCTCGGCGTCGACGAACGCCCGATCGGAGGGCTGGGTGTACACATCGTGCGGTCGGTGATGGACGCGCTCGAGTATCGGCGCGACAACGCCCGCAACATTTTTCTCATGACGAAGAGACTCGACCGCTCGCGCGAATGAGACGGCGGGCCGCCAGTTCACGAGGAAGTCGATTCGACCCGGGGTCAACGCGGTGAGCGCTCCAGCACCGCAACGCGCACCGGCGAAACGGCCAGACCGTCGGGGTCGTTGTGGCCGGTCGCGAGCGTGCGCCGGGACTTGAGATCATTGAGCTCCATGGTGAACAGGGCCCGGTCGGCGCGATCACTCACGAACGCCCGCTCGCCGACCACGTGGATGCCGAATCCTCCCGGCCCCTTGCGTCCCTCGTGCATTGCGAGGCGATTGACAAGCGCGCGGCTCCGCTCGTCGTACACGGACAAATATTGCGCCGGCGCATCATCGGTGCCGCCGTGCGGCACGAGGACGCGGCCCGACGCTGACACTTCGGCGCGACGCGCGTCGGGCGGCACCTCAATGGTCTGGATCACTTTGAGCGCGCGGGTATCGACGATCGAGATGGATCGAGCGACCCGGTTGACTACCCACACTTCGCGCCCGTCCGGTGTCACGGCCAGGCCTTCGGCGCCCTCGCCGGTCGGAATAACGACCGGCGGTGCCTCGCCGGCAAGCGTGATGATCGACAGAGTGCCCTCCGCGCCGCGACTGGTGACGAACGCCCGGGTCCCATCCGGACTCAGGCGTACCATGTGCCCTTCGCGGCCTCCCGTGGGATAGGTGCGAAGCACGCGCCGATCGACGACATCCACGAGCGCGATCTGATCCGACTGCTCGAGCGTCACCACCGCACGCCGGCCATCAGGCATGAAGACGACACTGTGGGGCCTGGATTTCGGGCCGAGGTCTATGCGTCCGACGAGCCGCGCCTCGGCCACATCGATGATGACCACGTGTCGACCGGGAGCGTCGTTGGGGCCGTATTCGCCCGTCAGCGCCAGGCGCCCGTCCGGGCTGACCCCGACCTCGTGCGGAATGGCAGGTCCGATCGGCACCCGTGCGATCTCGACGGCGGTCGCCAGATCGAAGAGCGAGATGCTGCCACCGGTGCGGTTGGCGACGAGCAGCGTGCCACTGAGGCCTTGAGTCGCAACGCTCGATGATGCTGCAATCAGCAGAGCGACGAACGATGTGTAAAGGCGTGCGCTCATATGCTCTGGATACCTCGCCCCAATTCAGACGTGCTGATCGACCAGGATCGGGTTCCCGTCCGGGTCCACGGCAATGAAGCTGGCGGGCCCGGTCGTCTTTTCATCCGCCTCGTTCGTGAGCACAACCCCTTGGGCCTTCAACTTGCGCTGCAGATCGCGAACGTCGGTGAAGCTGCTGAGCTTTTGGGCGCTGCTGTCCCATCCGGGGTTGAACGTGAGGATGTTCTTTTCGAACATCCCTTGAAAGAGGCCAATGACGTGACTGCCGTTCTTCAAGATCAGCCAATTCTGTGAAGCATTTCCGGCAAAGGTTGTAAAGCCAAACTTCTCGTAGAACGCCCTCGAAGCCTCGAGATCCTTGACGGCCAGGCTGATTGAAAACGCGCCGAGTTCCATGACTGCTCCTTTCGCCGCACGACCGCGGCGCAGACCTTCCGTCTGCTCGCGCCCATGATAGACAAAGCGAAGGCGGATCGACTTGCGATGCTGAGAGTCCAGAAACGAATTCTCGCCTGCCTCAAGGGTATTGCGACGGCGACGCCATCGGCAAGCAGACCGAGACCTTGTCTCGCGAGGGCGTCGTCCGGTGGTATCCGGAGGAAGTCCGCGGATTCGAGGGACCTCCAGGAACCGTGATTCCGTTGTGGGAATTTCACCAGGCCGGCGATGCGGCACGCGTGACCGATGACCACGATGGGTGTGGTGCCGCCATCCGCGTCGCTCTTGGAGACTCGACAATCCGAGCCAATTATCGAAGGAGGCGTCGGCTACTGGCCGCGGGCCACCGACGCATTGAGCGCCGCGAGGTGACGCGCTGCCTCGCGTTCCTGCTTCCGTCCCTTCCGATCTGGCGGCGCATTCCTGCCCGCGTAGTACTCGTTGATATCGCGCCGCAACCCCGGTGGGACGCCAGTGAACTTCCTGTCAGCAAATTCCGCCAGCAGATCGGCATACGCTTCATCAGCCAACGAATTTGCTCCGCGCGCCGAGGGCTTGCCCGTGTCGAGATCAACGTCGCTCAGCGCCAGCCGACCCGTGCGTATCGCATCGAGCGAGGCGCGATAGAAGGCGCTGGAGGCCTGGAAGCTTTCGAGGAACATCCGCTCAGTCTCCGTCGTGAGGGGCTCGAACGCCAGCGGCTTGAACGGACCGAACTTGGGCATAATTTTGAAAATCATCACGACGAAACGTGCGAGCAGGCCGGGCTTGCGATATTTGGTCCCGTAGGCGTCCTCATATTGACGACGCGTCATGGTGTACACAACATCTCGTTCGGTGACACTCGGCGTCGCGACGAGGATCTCATCGCGCTTCTCCCGCCACGCGAGCCGCGTCATATCAGGAATCATTTTGCTCACGGCATAGCGATAGGTGCCAATCGCGAGTTCGGTGTCGCCAAACAGGTCCCTGAGCTCGAGGCCATACGTGTCGCGGAACGCACGCTCGAGCACGGGCATCGCAACCTCGAACCCAATCAGATGCTGATAGACATCCGACTTGAAGGTGCCGCGCGCGACCTGCACAACGTCGAACGCAAACTCCACCATGACGTGTCGCGTGGGCGAATCCACGTACAACACCTCGCTCCCGAGCTTGGCCTGGATCTCCGGATAGATAATTGGCACTGCTCGATTGACCGCGAGCGGATGGCCAATGTGGTCGCTGGCGTAATGCGCAAGCGCACCGAGCGCAAACGCATACTCGTTGACGGTCTGCGCATCGCGAACCAGGGCTTCGACGAACTCGCCGGAGCGCACGCAGTGAACGAGATTTGAAAAGAGACGGCTGCCAAACGGGTAATAGCCGAGATCCTGAATGAGCGACCCGCCATACGCGTAGGCACGAGCGGTCTCGAGCTCGCTCGTGGAGCTGCGAGGAAACCGTTGCTTGAGTAACGGCACAAGCTGATCCCGCCAGGTGGCGTCGATGAGGGCTTCGTGCGCAAATACGGAATACGCTGCAGCACTCGAAGGCCCCGCCAACAACGCGACGGCCAGTGCCGTCATCCCCAGCCAAAGTCGAGGAGATCTCATTCTCGAGGCTCAATCAAGGCACGTGCCGTTCTCCAGCTGATGGGGTCCCGACGCGGAGCTAACCCGCAAGTAGCCCAGCGGCCGTCTCGGGCGAATGATCCAAGTCGCCACAGTCGCACACCGTTTCAGTGCAACATCGCCCCTCAAACCCGAGAAACAGATTGGTAAGTCCCGTGCCTTCTAGAAGTTGTCGGCCCTAGTCGGATCTGACGAGGTGGCCCCCCGGTTGCACTGAAAGGCACAGCCCCCCTTCCCCAGCAGCGGAGATTTCCTCTAATGGAACCAAACGGGAAGGTTCTCGTTGTCGACGACTACGAGCCGAACGCCAGCGCGATGCGTGATCTTCTGGTCACCGCCGGCCACGCGGTACGTGTCGCCAGCAACGGCAGCGATGCGCTACGCCTCGCCCAGGACGAGGTGCCAGATTTGGTGCTGCTCGATGTCGTCATGCCCCAGATGTCAGGCGTCGAGGTCTGTCGCGAGCTCAAGACGCGCAATGAGACGCGCCTGACACCGGTTGTCCTCATCACGGGGAGTCAGGACCGCGAGTACCGCCTCGCCGGGCTCGAGGCCGGCGCGGATGATTTTCTCAGCAAGCCGATCGACATAACGGAGTTTCGGATGCGAGTCCGGTCACTCCTGCGCGTCAAACGTCTCGTCGACGAGCTCGAGTCAACCGAGGCGATCATGACGATGCTCGGGCGGATCGTCGAGGCACGCGATCCGTACACGGAAGGGCATTGTCAGCGGCTCGCAGACTACGCCACCGCGCTTGGCGCAGCGCTGGGACTGAAGGAGGTCGATATCGACACTCTGAATCGCGGCGCCGCCTTGCACGACGTGGGAAAGATCGGACTCCCCGACGTCGTGCTCCTGAAGGAGGGCCGGTTGGACGCTGACGAGACGATGCTGATGAAGCAGCACCCCGTGATTGGCGACAACCTTTGTCGGACCGTGAAGTCGCTCGAACGGGTGCGGCCGATCGTTCGTTGGCATCACGAACGGACAGATGGCCGTGGGTACCCCGACGGTCTGTCGGGAGGGGACATTCCACTGCTTGCGCAGATTGTTGGGGTCGTCGATGTGTTCGACGCGATTACGACCGATCGGCCCTACAGAAAGGCGATGACTCCGGAGGGGGCGTACAAGGTCATGCTCGCGGAAGCGGCCGCGGGGTGGTGTCCGGTGGAATTGGTGACAGCGTTCGTCGACCTCCATCGCAGCCGTACCCTTCAGTTGCCGACGTGCCCACCTGAGGTGGCACACAGTGAGGTCTACGACCTCGTCCGACCTGTCCGAAGCGTGATGGAGGCTCCGAAAGCGGCGACGATGACACGAGCTCGTCAGACCCGATGGCGCTCGATTCGACGCATGAGATCGACGGCTGCGCAAGCATTGCGCGGATGACCGAAAATCCCAATCGGTTGTAATTCGCATCGCCCGCTGCTATCGTTTCAACGGGTTCACACGTTCCACCACCGCCGCGATGAGCGGCGACCAAACATCTAGAGCTCGCGAGGATTCTCGCGCAGGGAGGTTCATATGTAGGCCGAAGTCCAACCAACAGCGCACGAGACGATGTTCTCCGCGCAGTGCTCATTGACAAGCCGTCGAGGCCACCGATGCCCGGCGGCTTTTGTATTTCATGGGCATATTCGAGGGCACGCTCACGGTCCTCGTGGGGCACAGGGAGACACTCACATGAGTCAAGAAATGCAGCGCGACCAGATATCGAAGAAGAAGGTGGTCTATACGATGCCCGCCATGGAAGCCGTAATGGTTCGACGGGACGAGCCGTACCGAGTCACGGATACCGGTGCGCTCACGATGGATTTGTACTACCCACCCGCAACAAAAGCCGGCGTGCAAACACCTGCGGTGATCTTCGTGACCGGATACTCAGATCTCGGCGCGGAGAAGTTGCTCGGCTCCAGGTTCAAAGACATGGGATCATTCGTGTCCTGGGCCCAGCTGGTCGCTGCCTGCGGTCTCGTGGGCATCACGTACGCCAACAGAGAGCCTGGAGATGTCTACGAAGCGCTTCACCATGTCCAACAGAACGCGACGTCGCTGGGGATCGACGCACGCCGGATTGGTGTATGGGCCTGCTCCGGGCATGGACCGAACGCGTTGTCAGTGCTGATGGAACGCGGTCGCGATGGTCTGAATGTGCGGTGCTGGCCTATGCCTACACGCTCGACCTCGATGGCTCGACCGGCGTCGCCGATGCGGCAAAACAATTCCGGTTTGTCACGCCTGCCGCGGGTCGATCCGTCGCTGATCTCCCGCGCGATCTCCCGATATTCATCGCACGTGCAGGTCGTGACCAAATGCCGGGGCTCAACGACGCTCTCGACAGATTCGTCAGGAGCCGCGCTGGCGATGAACCTTCCGGTGACGGTAACGAATCATGCCACTGGGCCGCACGCCTTCGATGTGGTCGACGACACGAGGACCTCGCGCGACATCATCAGACAGGTACTGGCGTTCTTGCAGTTTCATCTCTCCACCTAGGGCGGAAGCCACAGGAGCACAGGGAATCAAGCACGCTACGATGCGGCGTACGCCGTCTTGACGACGGTGTAAAACTCCATCGCAAACGCGCCCTGCCCGCGCGGGCCGTAGCTCGATTTCTTTCGGCCGCCGAATGGCACGTGGTAGTCGAGGCCGGCCGTGGGCAGATTCACCATCACGAGGCCGCTGTCGGAGTTTCGCTTGAAGTGACTGGCGTACTTCAGCGTGGTGGTCACGATCCCGGCCCACAGGCCAAACGGCGTGGCGTTGGCGATGGTCAGGGCTTCGTCGCACGGTGGCGAGCCGAGGCGCGCCATGACGCGCGTGTCGGACGGAACGTGCGGCTGATCGTGGCGTTCGCGCTGGCGATCGGTGGGGTCTGGCGGTGTTGGTGCTCTGAGAAATCGGAGGCTAAGCCTGTGCTGTTTGGAACACCGTATCGTTCAGCTCTGACCTACCATCGCAGCCATTGAGAACTGCGCATGCTCCATGAGTTCATAGCCGTCAACCGCGAAGAGATCATCAGACGGTGCCGGGCGAAGGTGGTTTCGAGGTCGGTTCCACCGCCCACCGACGCGGCGCAGCCATCACGGGGTGCCGGTCTTCCTGGATCAACTGGTCGACGCATTGCGCCTCGGGCTGATATCAAGCCCCGAGATTGGCAGGAGCGCGGTCCTTCATGGGCGTGACCTGCTGCTTCAGGGCTTCACCGTCTCGCAGGTCGTGCACGACTATGGCGACGTCTGTCAGGCGATCACGGAGCTGGCCGTCGCAATGAAGGCGCCGATCAACACGGACGATTTTCGTATGCTGAACCGCTGCCTGGACGAGGCCATCGCAGGCGCGGTCACCGAGTACGGACGCGAACGAAATCAGTCCACCCTCGACGGAGAAACCGCGCGCGGAAGCGAACGCCTCGGGTTCTTTGCGCATGAACTGCGGAACCTGATCAGCACCGCGATCATGGCCTTCGAGGTGCTCAAGAGAGGAGACGTCGGCGTCGCAGGGAGCACGGGGACCGTGCTCCATCGCACCCTCTTGGGACTGCGAACCCTCGTGGGTCGCTCGCTCGCCGAGGTCCGTCTCACCCAAGGCGTCCAGAATCGGGAGCAATTCCTGGTGTCCGGATTCATCGACGAGCTCGCAGCGGCGGCAACCTTAGAGGCAAACGCCCACGGCATCAGACTGACCATCATGCCGGTCGACGACGGCGTGGCCATCGAGGCGGACCGACAGGTTCTCGCGGCGGTCGTAGGCAACCTGCTGCAGAACGCATTCAAATTCACCCAGCCTCGTACCACGGTCACGCTCAGCGTCAGCGCCAGCGCCGACCGCGTGCTCATCGCAGTCCAGGACGAATGCGGCGGCCTCCCGGCTGGCCGCGTCGACGAGCTGTTCCGGCCGTTCGAGCAGCGCAGCGCCGATCGAACCGGGTTGGGCTTGGGCCTGGCGTTCAGCCGATGGGGGGTCGAAGCAAACTGTGGCCGAATCTCGGCGCGCAACCTGCCGAAAGAAGGATGCGTCTTCACGGTCGACCTGCCGCGGCTCGCAGTTCCCGCCGTCGCGATGGCGTAGTCTCGAGCTTCAGGCGTTGCTCGCGCAGCGTTTGCCGCGCGAGCTCCGGCTGTAGCCGCCGTCCTGCGCGACTGACCTCAGCCCGCGTTCGTCGCCTCGACCTTCATAAACGGTGTCGCTAATTGGCCTGAGGAGCCTTCGTTTTGGCCTTCTCGTCCCATTTGATCTCGGCTTTCGAGGTGGGCGCCAGCGCCGTGAGCGCACTCGAGACGCGGTCTGTCTTGATGTCGCGCGGCGCGGTGACGAGGTAGAGCACCTCCTCTTCGCCCGAGGTGCGCAGCTCGTAGTCGGTCTTGAAGCGTCGCAAGATGGCCTCGATTCGCGGGCGCAGCGTCGCCGTATTGTCGCCCAGCTTGACCGAGAGCTCGAAGACCCGCGTGTGTGGCTCGAACCCCTCGATGATCAACAAGGCAAGCACCAGAAACGCGGTGCCGATGAGTGATAGCCCGTAGAGTCCCACGCCAGCCGCCAGGCCCACCGAGAGCGCACAGAGCATCACGACCGCGTCTTTCGGATCATCAATCTTCGATCGGTATCGGATCAGGTTGGCGGCGCCGACAATGCCGAAGGCGCGTGCCAGGCTGGACCCCACGACGAGCATGATGAGCGCCCCCACTACCGCCAGCACAATCTGAGTCTGCACCACGGCGGGTTGCCGGATGGGCGTGCCTCGTCGGCGAGGTCTCAGCGCGAGGGCTGCCCCCAGCGCTGCTGCGATCGGGAGCCTGACGAGCGCAGCGAAGACCTCTTCCTGAAAGTTGTCCATCACGCCAGGCACGTCGACGTCGGCGGGAGAGGGCTGCGCAGGCGGAATCTGTTGCTGGCCTGTGAGGACGGCCGTCGCGACACCGCTGGCCACGAAGACCAGCGCGCCTGCGGCAGGTCCGTATTTGAAAAGAAGCGCACGTGAACGCTGTGATATCGACGGGTGGTTCCGGCTCGTGCTTCGAGCGCGAGCCGCTCCTGGATTTTTCATTTCATCTTGCTGGTGAATCGTTGGGCGAGTGCGGCATGGATGACCGACTGCGGCGAGCGCCGCAACGAGGATCAAGCGTCGCATCCTTTGACAGTCAGTGTGCGGGCCCGTTGAGCTCGCGTCAAGGCGGCGCCCTCACTATCGGAGTTGGGCCGTGCATATCCGTGAAGTTGACTGTCACCATCTGGTCCGCGAGCTGATACTGGGCGCGGGCCCCAGTCCCAGAGTCGCCGAGGATGCTGAATTGAACGACCCGTCCTTATTCCGCCACGGGTGTGGCGGCCCGCTGCGTGTCAGCGGTCTCAGCATGGCCGGGGGTCGCGACCTGGTGGCCATCGATGGTGAACAGAAAGGCGAGCAACAGCAGTCCGGTGTGCGGGCAATGCAGCGAACGCATGAGGGCCTCGTCTCTCTACTTGGGCAGCGCGTCTTCGATGAAGCCCGCCGTGGCGCTGTCGCGGGAGAGGCGATGTCGCGGGTGCCGCCGTCGGCTTATCGACGCCTTTGCACGCGCTGAGCCTTGCAGCGCGAGCGCTACGAACACGACGACGATTCGTCTTGCAAACATTGGCCTTCCTCTGCCTGAGCACCGGGCGGTCCGCTCACATGCGACCGTCGGCCTCGCTCAGGGTTGCGCGGTTTCACGAAGCCGGCTCATGATCCTGGCTCTAACGATGCCAGGAGCTCGGCGGAACGATACTCTGGCGCTGTAGCTCCACAATCAGCGCCAGGAGGCGCGCCCAGATCGCTTCGAGCTTTCCTTCGTGAAGATCGTCAATCGCGTTAGCCAAGTTCTCAAGGTAACTGACAATGGCGTTCGGGACTCTGAATGGCTCACGAAAGCTGCTCGGCCGATTCGTTCAACATTTCCTGTACTCGCTCCCGTACGGCTTCCTTCACTGCTTTCTCGACGGTCTCTTTGACGTCCTTCGTATTCAGGCGGGCGCTTCCCTTCTTCGATACCACCTCTTTGACCGCCTCCTTCACGAGAGGATTCAACGGCGATAGCTTTTCGACCATCTTCTTCAGCGACTTCTTGAGCGCTCGTGGCGAGGCGTGGATCATCTCTGCGGACTCTTTCACGCCCCAGTCCGCTTCAAAGGTGTCGATCAAGCCGCTCACCACTGTCGATTCGCGGATAATCACACCGACCTCGCGCCGCGAATCCAGCTCCGCCTTCCGCAGGCTCTGACTTCCCACAAAGGCTTCACGCCGGTCGCGAATAATCGTGCGTGTATGCAGTAGGAAGCCGGTGAGCGGGCGCACTCGAAGACCATGGCTTTTTCTGCCAACGGTCCCGATTACTCTGATGTCCACTCCCTTTTTGGCCCGTTCGGCGAGCGCGCGCAACATCTCCGCGTCGGCAATCATCGGATCGTAAATGCGCAGCTCTTTCCTCGCCCGCTGAATGAGCGCGAGAAGCTGCGTGCGGGCGTTGACCGGGCTGACGACAAATGTGTCAAGACCGGCTTCGTAAGGCGTTCGATCGATGTCCGCTTTGAGTAGCTTCAGCGCTTCCTGGACGAGCTTGCCCTTCCTCGTGACGATGCCGAAGCCGCGGCTGCGCGCGATATCGAGATGGGTGAAATTGAAGGACAAAACGTAGAGCAGGCGACGGTCGATGATCAGGAGTTTGTCGTGGTAACGCAGGAGATCGTCCGCAGTCCTCGACACGGTAACGCCCGCCTCGAGCAGCCGCATCTCGAGCTTTCGAAGGCTTTTCTCGCCGCCGCGGTTGGCGTGCGCGATGAGCGCGGACACCGAGACGCCCTCGCCTCGCCGCAGCCTTCAGCCCTCTCTCGATTTCGGCACGATCGAACCTGAAGATGACGATGTCGACGCTCTTCTTGGCCTTCTTGATCGCCGCCACGAGCGGCGCGACGCCGTCCTCAGGCTGAATCAGCAGTTTCACTGGTGGTTCACCACGTACCCTCACGCTACGCCGAACGGCGGCTGAGGTCTGTGCAATAGCGAACGGACAAGAAGGGGGCGGTCCGTCTACTCTCACACAACGCGAGGGAACCGCATGCGCGACTACAAGAGAGTTCTATCCACAGTTGCTGCGCTATTCCTGGCGCTGCCGCTCTTCGCTCAGGAGGCCCGAGAGTACCGCTGCGATCTGGCACGACCGCGGCGATGTCGCCGCTTTGGACCTCGCAGTTGGCCCTGGCGGGAAAGATCGCGAGCCTGGCACCACCTTCACGTTTATCAGAGAATCTGAAGGTGGAACGTCGCCCAAATTTGAGGTTGAAGACGAACACGGGACCACGTGGAAGGTAAAGCTCGGGGAGGAGGCAAAGTCAGAAACAGCCGCCACCCGCCTGCTCTGGGCTGCCGGGTACCGTGTCGACGAAGCCTATTACCGGCCGTCCATCCGCGTTGCGCGATTGACACGGCTGGCCCGCGGGCAGGAGTTCGTGTCCAACGGTGACACCGTCACCGGGGCGCGTCTGGAGCGCGAAAGCGGAAGCGAGGGCGCGACGACCTGGAGCTGGTACGACAACCCCTTCATCGGTACGCGCGAGTTCAACGGCCTCCGGGTGATGATGGCGCTCGTCAACAACTGGGACCTGAAAGAGATCAACAACCGCGTCTTTGACACAGCTGCCGGCGGAGGTCAGTTCGGAATCACTGATTTGGGCGCCACATTCGGGCGCACGGGCAACAGCCTCACCCGCAGCAAGAGCGTGGTGAAGGACTACGCGGAGGCGAGATTCATCGAAAGGATCACGCCGACCCATGTCGATTTCGTCATGCACAGCCGCCCCTTCTTCCCGACGTTCTTGTATCTCTCCAACTACCGCTTGCGGACACGGATGGAGAGCGTGGTCAAGCACATCCCGATCGCCGACGCCCGTTGGATCGGTGACCGGCTTGGACAATTGTCAGCTGACCAGATCAGCGATTGCTTCCGCGCCAGCGGATTTTCGCGCGCCGATGTTGAGGAGTATTCGCGGGTCGTCGTGCAGCGCATCGCAGCATTGAAGACGCTGGATCCGCAATCACGTGACCCGTCCGTCGATTCACATGCAGACGCGACGGTCCCGGCTGCGACCGACAAGGATGCGGAACGGTGTCTGGAATCGACATGCCGCCAGGCGCCGATTCGCGAGAAGCTGACCGCGATCAAGCTCGGTACCACGTATGCGCGAGCGATCGTCGGAGGCTTCGAGCAGAAGGCGGGAATCGGTGGCGGCGTGCAATTGACCTCCGCCAACGCCATCCCCGCCCTGGAGATCCGAGCGGTCGCCCTGACATCGACCCTGCTCTACCGACGCTTTGACCTCGAAGCGCTCTTTCCGAACATCGGCGGCAGCCGGAACCACGCCGACGTGTGGGTCAGTTATCAGCAGCGCGAAACCGATTTCTTTGGTATCGGGCCATTTAGTCCCGCCGACCTCAAGACGCGGTTCGCCATTGCACGCCGGAGCTATCAGGGATCGCTGTATCGCGACCTTGCGGATCACGTCCAAGGCGGCGTCTATGCGCAGGTCATGAATGCTCGGACCTCCCGCGGCAAGGACACGACAGACACACCGATCGACGAGAGTTTCTCGAGCACGCCCGATCAGACGCGTGCGCTGGATTCCCGGTTTCCTTTCAAACACACAGATCCTGTCATACGGCGGCTTCCTCGCCTACGACACGCGTGATAACAGCATCGGCTTGACTCGCGGCGTCTACATCTACGGCCGCGTCGCGTCGGCGGATGCGCTCGGCCCTCATGATGCGTTGGCTGACTACCGCTGGATCGAACAGGAAATCGATGTGCAGGGACACGCTCCGCTCGGAAGTCCCAGGACTTCCCTCTTGTTGCGTTCTCGAGGACAGTTCAAGACTCCAAAAGGCGAGGGGAGCCAGATTCCCTTCTACGACCTCTCATGGCTGGGAGGACGGGAGTACCTTCGCGGCTACGATTCCTATCGCTTTCGCGGCAACAACGTGTGGCTGCTCTCGACCGAACTGCAACAGACGGTGTATTCGATCACAGGTATCCGAGGCGTCGATGTGTTCGCCTCCGCGGATACAGGCCAGGTCTGGGGTGATGCACGCTCGTCGATCGACCCGGTGATTCTGGACAATCAGGATTTCAGTCTGCGCGACTGGCACTCGGGACTCGGAGGCGGTCTTCAATACCGCCACTCGCGCAATCTCGCCGCCCGCGTCGAAGTCAGCCGGAGTCTCGAGCACACCCTGCTGTACTGGTCCATGTCGCGCGGTTTCTAAGATGAAGGATTCGTACGGCTTCTGCGCTCGCGCACTCGCTCGAACTCCTGTTTCAGCGCATCGAGCTGGTCATCGTCGAGCTCTTCGAGTTGAATGAGCTGTGGCCGTGCGCCGGCCGTGCTTCTGATGAGCTCATCGAGCTTCAGTTGCAGCGCCCGCGTGTCACGGTTCTGGGTGTTCTGCAGCAGGAACGCGATGAGAAACGTCACTTGAGACGCGGCCGTGTTCATCGTCAACTGCCACGTATCCGAGAATTGAAAAACAGGACCGAGCAGGAGCCATAGGGCCGTTAGGGCGACATTCGCAGTGAAGGCCCAAGGAGAGCCGACCACGGACCCGGTTACGTCAGCAATTCGCCTGAATCCATTCGTCATGAGTCCTCCCGTGCAAGGAGTTGACGATAACAGGTCGACGTAACGCTGTCAGTGCTGCGCGGCAAGTTCAGCGAAGACCACCCGATTGCCTGCGGGATCCGTTACCGTGGCGGTCTTCACGTAGTCTGAGGTGGTGGTACGTTCGATCGAAATCCCCTTGGCCTTCAAGTCGGCGAGTTGATCATCAAGTCCGGAGACGAGGAATGTGACCGAGGAAGATCCTGCACGCTGTTTGTCTTGGACCACTTGAATCCAGCCACCGTTCGCGAGCTTCCACTCGGCCAAGCCCTCCATCGGTCGAGAGTCGGCAGGACGGGCAAGCAATCGCTCGTACCAAGGCTCCGCGGTGGTGAGATCGCTGACCATGATCCCCGCGAGAGCATTAAGAATGGCCATGAATGGACTCCCGTCTCTACAGCGTTCGTTTCGTTGAAATCCTACGATGCGAACGGATCCCTTGTCTGTGATTTCTCTTCAATCACCCGACAGCGATCAGAGCGACTTCAAGTACTCAATCAAGTCGCGTTTCTCGGCGTCCGTCAGCTTCAACTTCAAAAACTGGTTGTAGTGCTCGACCACGGCCATGAGATCGGCGAAGCGGCCGTCGTGGTAGAAGCCGCCCTTGGCATGGGTCATGAGCCCGCGGAGCGGGGCGGTACGGTAGCTGCGATCGGGCGATCGATCCGCCTGGAAATCATCGATGCCGATCTCCGATCCCTTGTGCGTGTTCCACCCTGGCTCGGTGAACATCGGTGGCACATGGCACGTGCTGCATTGTGCTTTCCCGTTGAACGCGCTTTGGCCGCGCGTCGCTGACGCCTGGTCGAACGAACCAGGACGCGGAGCGGGAACCGGCAGGGCGAGCTGATAGAACTCCAGTGCCGGCAGGTGCTTCGAGACCATATCCGGCGTGTTGCGCTTATGGCCTAGCTTCGCCTTGGCGGCCACCGGGTACTGCTTCGCATCGTCGAGTCGCGCGTCGAGAAAGCTGCCGCGACCGTTGAGCTCGAGGTTCGCGACGTAGGCGTTCCAATACGTTACGTTGCCCCACCCGCCCGTCCAGGTGTGCTGGTTCACGCCGGCCATGCCGAACGCGGGCGGAATGAGCGTCGCCGCCGCCTTGCCGTCTGGGCGAAACGCCTTGCCATCAAGGTTCAGCAATGCGTCGAACTTGCCAGGGCCCCAGCTGGCTAACACCTTCTTGACCGTCGCTTCGTCCACACCAAGCAGGGTCGTATACGCGGTGAGGTCGGGCGCGAGGCTGACGATGGCGCCGACGTTCAAGTCACGGTTCGCCCATCCGTCCAGGCGACGGCCGATGCCCGGCGCAAACGAGTCGTCCACGGTGGAATGACAGAACGCGCACTGCACGCCGATCGACGAGAGCTGCCCGTTGCCAGCGAACCGTCCGGTGATACCGACCACGGCGTTTGCTTTGAGGAGCACCAGCGTCGACGCGGGGTCGTCGAGATCAACTTTGCCGGCCTTCAGGGCCGCGGCGACCGCAGCGGGTACCGCGTCGGCGTCGACTTTCAAGCCAACGCTCAGCGCCGTCTTGGGACTCACACCTGGTCCGACGCCCCCCAACTTGGTGCCAGCGATCGCCTGGTGGAGCTTGAGCGTGTCGCCCCAGAACGCCTCATCGCCGAATGTTTCATACCGAAAGACGCGCCGGCCCTCCTCCAACAGGAGCCTGGCGTTATCGGTGACGGGATCAGTTTTTACTTGAGCGGCGACGCGTCCGGAGTCGGTCGCTGTCCAAACGATGTACAGGGACAGCGCTGCCACAGAAGCAAGCACCATGAGCCAGCGAAGCATTCTCGAAGTCATACCCTCTCCTTGCGAAAGGGGACAGGTTTCAAACCTGTCCCCCGGAGTCCACGTACGTGCTGGCGCCGCACGCGGCCGCGATTCAGCCTGCTGCCTATGCTCCTGGACTAGGTTCAAACTCGCTGTTCAATTGAACACACTCGGGCTTGTTCCAGACAACGGACACTCATTTTCAATCCACCCGGCGTGTGCAGAAGTGTACAGGCGTCCCTCTTCGTCACAAGGTAGGCTGCTGTAGAAGTTGGGGAGCCCGTCTGGGAGCCCCAGCATCTGGAGCTGAGACAGGAGAGACCATGGACACGAATACTCTACTCATCATCGTTGTGCTACTGCTGCTCTTCGGTGGCGGGGGATTCTATTTCAGGCGTCGCGCCTAAGACACAACCAGCCCGAGGTCGCAGGGTGAACACGTAGGGGGCGGCATCGCCGACACGTCCCCCGGTTTCTCTCGATCCAAGAGAACGGTTGTCGTCGAAGCCGATCCTGACGGCCGCGGTCATGCCGTCGGGACCGTAGGTCGAGCCCACGAAGATCGCATCCCTGAACTCATTGGTCGTGCCGGTCTTTCCCATGACGGCGATCGGCAACCCGCGCGAGGCCAGGGCATGCGCCGTACCGCTGGGCAGGCGCACAACACCACGCAAGCCTTCCTGGATGAGCGAGAGCGATCGTCTCAGCGATCGATCCCGTAGTGCTCCTTCACTTTCGCAACGATCTGCGGATCGGTGAGCTTGTCCGTGGTCTCGATTCCAACAATACGCTCAGACAGCGCCTTGGAGCGGCTGAGACGCTCCTTGAGTTGCAGCTTGGCCTCACCCGGCCCGAAGATTAGAACAGCCTCGGGTTGCCCCAGCTGATTGATGACCTCGTCGTAGTACCGGTCAAGCTGCTGGCCGAAGCGCTCCTCGTATTTTTTCTCGCCTCCGCCGTCCTTCGGGCCGTCTGCCGTCGGGTACCCCGCCCGACTTGAATAGCGGGCGTGCGGTCCGACCTCAGATTTTAGGGTCTTGGCGGTGACACGACCGGCTAGGGCGGACACGATGACCGCCTTCTTGTGGTCGATCCAAATGCCTACTTTGTGGGTCATAGCACCTCGTGGGGGCGAGCCTCCTTACCGGGAGCAGCCTCGGCGTCAGCCGGATCGAACCGCACGATCAGCACCGTGATGTTGTCTCTGGCCCCGCTCTCATTTGCCTGCGCGAGCAGCTTCTTCGCGGCACCCTCGGGTGCGGGCTCGGCGTCGAGCGTGGCCACAATCGCCTCGTTCGTCACCATCTCCGTCAATCCATCCGAACACAGCAATAAGCGATCGCCAGCCTGCACTTCAAACGCGTGTGCTTCGACCGTGACTCCGAGCTCCTGGCCGCCGACGACGTTGGTGATCACGTGGCGGAGGCGATGTCCGGCGACCTCCTCTGGCCGAAGCGCTCCGCTGCGCACCATGTCGGCCATCAGCGTGTGGTCCTGTGTGAGCTGCTGCAACTCGCCGTCTCGGTACACGTACGCACGGCTATCACCCACGTGCACGACGCACAGCTGCGTCCCCAGATGGAACGCCATCGTTACCGTCGTCCCCATGCCGCTCAGTTCGGGATGGCCAGCCGCCTCCTCGAGAATGTCTGCGTCGGCTTGAGTGAGCGCAGACTGGAACTGCGCGAGAGCCTTCTGCGCTTCGCTGCTATTCGAGCCAAAGAACCACTTGAACGTATTGAGCGTGAACTGCTCGATCGCAATGAGGACGAGGGCGCTGGCCCGTTCGCCCGCCTGGTGTCCGCCCATGCCATCGGCCACGAGAAACAGATATGCGTGCTCCTCGCCCACCTGCAGCTTCGGTTCTGGCAGGCTCGTCTGCCAGACGCGCATCGCTTTCGTGAGTTCGGCGATGAGGAACTGATCCTCATTGGCCGGGCGCACCTTTCCCTTGTCGGTGATTCCAAAGGCCTTCACCGTCAGCGGGCGGGCGGGCATCGGCGTGTCCGACGCGTTGGGCATCGGCATCCCCCCTTAGTCCGGCGTCTTGGGGACACTCTCTGTGAAGGCACTCAAACTCTTACCGCTTCACTTTGAGCAGCAGCCCTGCGCCGACGACCGAAAATGCGACGCCTACCCATACGGGCACGTTGACCCGTTCCTTCTCGGTGATCGAGAAGTCCAGAGGCCCGATGTTGGCCCGGTGGGTTTCGGTCGTGTAGGTGAACCCGCCGTAGACGAGCGCAAGAATACCCACCGCCAGCAGCACAATCGCGAGAATGCGCATGTCAGACCTCCCGCTTCTCCGCGACTGGACGGCGGTCGATCGGTATCATGTCGGGCTCGGTCGGCACCTCGGTCTGGTCCCCACGCGCAAGCGGAATCTGTGGCAACCGGCCAGGACCTGTTGGCACGTCTTCCTTCAACCAGAGTTCGAGCCTGTCTTCCCACGTCATCACGAGCCTCCTGCGGATGAGCGTAACGCGGCGAGTGGGCGTGCGATGTGCAGTCTTATACAGGGGGCCGTCGGTTTGCTCATGGCCACACCGCTGACCGTCTGCTTGGTGGTGCTTGGCAAACACGTTCCAGGTCTCGAGTTTGTGGGGACGCTGATGGCCGACACGCCAGCCCTCGCCCGGGACCACGGCTATTATCAGCGCCTGCTGGCGCGCGATCAGGGCGAGGCGGCTGACCTCATCGACTCGCACATCAAGACCGAGTCCCCGCGGTCAGTCTACGACGTCCTCCTCCTGCCAGCGTTGAACTATGCAGAGCGCGACCGCTTGGAGCGGCGGTTGTCGCAGGAGGAGGAGATAGCGGTGATTGATGCGACTCGGGAGCTACTGTCGGAGGCTGCGGAATCGATCCGGCGGTTGGACGCGGAAGCGCCGCCGTCGCTGGATGGTGTCCCTCGTCGAGGAGCGCGGCGTCTCGGTCGTGTGCCTCGCGGATCTGCCTCCCAGCCCCTCCTCGAAAACCCGGTATTTCGTCCGGAGGCTCCGCGCCGCATTTCCTGAGCTGCGTATCCTCGTTGGCCGCTGGGGCCCAGCGGCGCTGGCGGACGAGAGTACGCAGGCACTGCGCGATGCCGGCGCGAATCACGTGGCCTCGACGCTGGCGCGGACGCGCGAATACGTCGGCGGCCTCGGGGAGATTCCGCGAGTCGCCCTCCAGGCCACGACGGACTCATCTGACGTAGCACCTGGCCTCGAACGTCACGCCGACGTTGCGTGACGCTTCTGCCGTGTTGTGGACAGAGCTTTCGGGTCGCGCGTGCCGCGGTGGCCAACGATGCAGCAACGGACCCGAGCAAGCAGAGTACGCCGCAGCCCGGCCCTAGCAGAAACGACGCGTGCGCGTGTAATGCTGAGCAGGAACGCGCCATTGCCTGACCATCCCGATCGTCTCACGCACATCACCAACAAACTCGAACCCTCACGCGCTGAACGCTTTGCGGCAAGGCGGGCCGAGCGCTTGACGGTGCCAGGAGCAGAGCCTTGTGTGTTGCGAATACAAGGCGTTCGTGTCAATGTGAACAAAGGAAGGTCAGCTATTCGGCGGTGAACTCTTGTGCCGTGGGGGCACCCCTCCTGACAAGGCAGGCATGCGCAATGGCCAAGTCCAAGCGTGCACCGACGCTCAAATCCGCCGAAGCACTCGATTGGACCGGCGCACGAATCCAGCGCGTCGAGTACGGATCCGCGGCCACGATCTTTGCTCAAGGCGACCCGGCCACGAGCGTCCTGTATGTCGAGAACGGCACCGTGCGGCTGTCGGTCGTGTCGCACGCGGGCAAAGAAGCCGTGGTCGCCGTCCTCGATGCCGGCCACTTCTTCGGCGAGGGCTGCCTGGCTGGCCAGTCGCGACGGATGGCAACTGCAACGGCAATGGACTCCTGCACGGTCTTGACCGTCGACAAGCCCGAAATAGTGCGGCTGCTCCACGCCCAGCCCGCCTTCGCGGATCGTTTCCTGACGCACATGCTGACCAGGAACATCCGCATCGAAGAGGATCTGATCGATCAGCTCTTCAACTCCAGCGAGAAGCGGCTGGCGCGCACCCTTCTGCTGCTCGCGCGTTTCGGCGAGCCTGAGGCGTCTCACCGGACCCTTCCGAAAGTGTCGCAAGAAGTCCTGGCGGAGATGGTCGGCACGACGCGCTCCCGCGTCAACTTCTTCATGAACAAGTTTCGCAAGCTCGGGTTCATCGACTACAACGGCGGCTTGAAGGTCAACAACTCCCTCCTGAGCGTGGTGCTGCGCCACTGACGCAAGCACCAGCGCCAGACCCGGCGCTAGACTCCTGAGCTCCGTTCAAACGCGCCCTTCAATTGAGCACATGCCTCCGGAAAGATCGCGGCGAGTGGCTGCGGCACGCCGATATGAAAGCCCTGTGCGTAGTCAATGCCGCTGCGTCGCAGCCGATCCGTCATGTCCTGATCGGTGACAAATTCCGCCACGGTTTTCTTCCCCATCCCCCGGGCGATCCCGACGATCGCCTCGACGACCAGTTGGTCGGTGGTATTGGCGGCAAAGCCACGAATGAAGTCGCCATCGATCTTGAAGTAGTCGAAGGGGAGATGCTTCAAGTAATAGAACGAGCCGAAACCCGAGCCAAAATCGTCCAGCGCGAAGCGGCAACCCCGACTCCTCAACTCCGTCGTGAACGTTTTTGCGTGGTCGATGCTGCCAATCGCCGCGGTCTCGGTCAATTCGAAGACGAGGCACGCAGGGTCGATGCGCGCGTCCGTGAGCGCTCGATCGATGACCCTGACGAGTTGCGGGTTGCCGATGGACTTTGCGGAAATGTTCACGTTGAGCGTCAGCGAGCGGCCTGCCTTGGCTTCCATGGCGATCAGGGCGACCGCCTGCCGCACGACCCAGGAGTCGATCGCGACGATGGTGCCGAATCGTTCGGCGACGTACAGAAAGGCGCTTGGCGGGAGCAGGCTGCCCGTGATCGGTGCGCAACCGAAGGAGCAACTGGTACTGACTGACGGCGTTGGTCGCAAGATCGAGGATGGGCTGACAATGCAGCTCGAGCTGATCGCGCGTGAGGGCGCGTTGAATGCGCTCGGCCTCCGCCAGCCGCGACGAGACGCGTGGCTGCGTGTCGGACTGCGGCCGATAGACGGCGAACCGGTCGCGACCCGCTTCCTTCGCCTCGTACATGGCGAGATCGGCCGCCGCCAGGATCTCGATGCTCGTGAGTCCGTCGAACAGCGCGACACCGACACTGGCCGTGACCGGAATCTGATGTTCGGCCAGCATCGCCGTTTGGCGGCGGAGCGTCTTCACCATGCCGTCCGCGACCACCTCGGCTTGCGCGGCATCGACCTGGGGCAGGATGATCCCGAACTCGTCACCGCCCAACCGTGCCAGGACGTCCGTTTCGCGGATCCGGTCCCGCAGGGCCGCGGCGACGGTCTTGAGGAGGTCGTCACCCGCTTTGTGGCCGAACCGGTCGTTGACGGCTTTGAAGTGATCCAGATCGAGCAGGAGCACCGCCCCGCCGCCGCCATAGCGGGCCGCGGACTTGGTCTCCTGAGCCAGCGCCTGCTCGAAGTGCCGGCCGTTGAACAGCGCCGTCAGAAAATCGTGATCGACGAGGTGCTCCAACCGCCCTTCGAGCTCTTTGCGCTCGGAGATGTCCTGTACCTGCGCGATGACGTGCAGCGGTCGGCCCTCGTCCTCACGAACGAGAGACACGCTCAACAGCACCCAGACCGAATGACCCCAGGCGTGGCGGTATCGCTTCTCGATTTGATACTTCTGGATGAGACCGTCGCGCAGCTCCCGCATCTGAAGCACATCAACGTCGACATCGTGCGGATCCGACAAGTCGTGGAACGAGCGAGCGTAAACCTCCGCAGCGCTGTACCCGGTAATCCGACACAATGCGTCGTTCACGCGCAGCAACCGGCCGCTCATGTCCACGAGGGCCATGCCGATCGGCGCGTGCGTGAATGCGTTTTCAAAAGCGCTACGCATAGGGCTACACGCGGGCTGTCTGAACCCGTCTGGGGGGATCGTCAGCGTCGCATACCTCCACAAACACCGGTGTTCAGAATTGAACAGGCTCGCACCGACCGATGAGGTGGGTAATGGCAATCGCTTCGGCTTTCCCGAATGGATCCACAGCGTCCGTTTGAGTACATCTCTTGGGCCGCACGACTGCTACGCTGCCCGTAGGTAGATGTCATGAACAAGCCTCTCAAACCAACCGCGGGCGCTCCTCGAACTGCGGAACCTGGAACGATCACGACGGCCGGCGATGGCCGTGAGGATGGCGACCCAGACCGGGCGGGAGCAGAAGACCGCCCGATGTCATCGGAAGCTGCGCGCGATGAGGCCGAACAATTCAGGCGACAGGCCGAGGAAGCGCGTGAAGTCCGCGACCACCACCGCGAGGCGCTCGAAGCCATCCGACAACTGCAGGAGCAGGTCCGCGAAACCGCTGAAGCGGCCCGTGGCGCCAGCGAGGAGGCGCGCCTCGCCGGCGAGGCTGCGCGGGGGGCGGTGGTGGATGCGGTGCGCGCCACCGCCGATAGTCTGAACGCGACACTCGAACAAATGAAGGTCGTCGAGGAGATGCGGCGGACGCTCCGTGAGCTGAGGGACGCGAACGAGCTCGACTCCAACTAGGGCACGGGCGACTGGCGCTTGACGACCTCTACCGCGACCGGCTCGACTCGTGCGGTTGGGACGTCCGTGGCGGTTGCCTCGTCGAACCGCACGATCAGCAGCGTGATGTTATCGCTCGCCCCGCCCTCATTGGCCTGTGCGAGCAGCTCCCTGGCGGCGACCTCGGGTACGGGCTCCGCACCCAACGTGGCTGCGATCGCCTCGTTCGTCACCATCTCCGTCAGTCCGTCCGAACACAGCAGTAACCGATCGCCAGCCTGAACTTCGAACGCGCGGGCTTCGACTTTGACCCCCGCCTCCTGGCCACCGACAACGTTCGTAATGACATGGCGGAGACGGTGTCCGGCGACCTCGTCCGGTCGAAGGGCTCCACTGCGCACCATGTCGGCCATCAGCGTGTGGTCCTGGGTGAGCTGGTGCAACTCGTCGTCTCGGTATAAGTACGCGCGACTGTCCCCCACGTGCACAATGCACAGCTGCGCACCCAGATGGAACGCCATCGTCACCGTCGTCCCCATGCCGCTCAGTTCCGGATGATCCGCCGCCTCGGCGAGAATGCGGGCGTCGGCCTGACCGAGCGCGGACTGGAACTGCGCGAGGACTCTCTGTGCTTCAGTGTTATTTGCCCCAAAGAACCACCTGAATGTGTTGAGCGTGAACTGCTCGATGGCGACCACGGCAAGGGCGCTCGCCCGTTCGCCCGCCTGGTGCCCGCCCATGCCGTCGGCGACGAGAAACAGATGTGCGCGCTCCTCGCCAACCTGCACCTTCGGCTCCGGCAGGCTCGTCTGCCAGACACGCATCGCTTTGGTGAGTTCGGCGATGAGAAACTGATCCTCATTGGCCGGGCGCACCTTTCCCTTGTCGGTGATCCCAAATGCCTTCACCTTCAGCGCGCGGGGTGGCTCAGCCATGACGGAGTCGTCGGTCAAAGGCACCTCGGTTCGTTCCGGCGGCACTGTACGCTGTCCGGCCGCTATCTCGGTCCGGTCCCCACGTGCGAGCGGAATCTCAGGCGACCGGCCAGGTCCTGTCGGCAGTTCTGCGTCTTCCTTCAGCCCGAGTTCGAGCTTGTCCCCCCATGTCATGGCGACCTCCTGCAGGAGAGCGTAGCGTCGCTCGTGAGCGTGCGCTGTACGGTCTTATACAGGGCGGTTCGCGCTGGCCTCCGGACGCCGCGCTGGCGCGGATCAGTCGCGAGGCGACTGTGTTGTTGTGAACAGCAATTCGGGCGACGGCGCGCTATCGTGCAGACATGTTGAATGATTCAGTAACCGACACAAGCATGCAGACTACGCACGGACCTGGATTCACGATCGGACTCCTCACGGGCGGGATCGTCGGAGCGGTGCTGGCGTTAGCGTTCGCGCCACGTGCTGGCGCAGATTTGCGGCGAAGCGTGGCGAGCGCCGCCAAGAATCTCGGCAGCGTCGCGTCCGACCAGTACCAGGACGCCAGCGCCCGCGTCGGCGATGCCGTCGCACAGCTCGGTAACAAGGCGCGGACAGTGCGCGACTATGGCGCCGAGGCGGTTGTGAGCGACGCGCACGACATCGCGCGATTCACGACGTCCACCAAGAGCGGCGAGCGGCCGCAGCCTTCAGCGAACCGCGCTCTGTAACGCCTCAACCGCCATCGCGAGACCGTCTTGAGTCCCTTCACGATGCGGCGTACGTCGTCTTGACTATCGTGTAGAACTCCTTCGCATACGCGCCCTGCTCACGCGGGCCGTAGCTCGATTTCTTTCGGCCGCCGAACGGCACGTGGTAGTCGAGGCCGGCCGTGGGCAGATTCACCATCACGAGACCGCTTTCGGAATTCCGCTTGAAATGACTGGCGTACTTCAGCGAGGTGGTCACGATCCCGGCCGACAGTCCAAACGGCGTGGCGTTGGCGATCGCCAACGCTTCGTCGTAGTTCCGCACCCTGATTACTGATGCCACGGGTCCGAAGATCTCTTCTCGGTTGATGCGCATGTCCGAAGCGGTATCGGTGAAGATCGCCGGCGCCATGTAGTAGCCCTCGGTCTCGCGCCTCAAGCGTTCACCACCTTGCGCGAGCCGCGCACCTTCCCTCTTGCCGATCTCGACATACTGCTGGTTCTTGTCGAGCTGTCGTTCGTCAACCACCGGTCCAATCTCGGTGCCCGGCTTCAGCGCGTCGTCGATCACGAGCGTCTTCATGCGCGCAATCATGGCGTCCACGAATCGATCGTGAATGCCCTCGGTGACGATCAGCCGGCTCGAAGCCGTACATCTCTGACCCGCTTGAAAGAACGCACCGTTGACTGCGACCGACACCGCCGTCGCCAAGTCCGCATCGTCCAGGACGATGAGGGGGTTCTTGCCTCCCATCTCCAACTGCACCCGGGCGCCGGTGTTCACCGCGGCGGCGGCCACCGAGGGACCGACATCCTGCGACCCGGTGAAGCTCACGGCATCGATATCAGGCGATGCCGCCAGCGCGGCGCCGAGTCGGCTGCCAGGTCCCATCACGAGGTTGAGCACACCGGCCGGGAGGCCGGCGCGCTGAACGATATCCACCAGCGTCCACGGCGAGGCTGGGACCAGTTCGGCGGGCTTGAACACCACGCAATTGCCGAAGGCCAGGGCCGGTGCAATCTTCCACGCGGGGATGGCCAACGGAAAATTCCAGGGTGTGATCGCGGCGATCACGCCGAGCGGCTCGCGCGTGACCTCGACCTCGATGCCCGGCCGCGTGGAATCGATCTTTTCTCCACCCCCTCGAACCGCCTCGCCGGCGAAGAACTTGAAGATCGCTCCGGCACGCGCCGCCTCGCCAATGCCATCGGCGAGCGGCTTTCCTTGCTCCCGCGAGAGCAGGCGTCCCAATTCGTCCTTCCGCGCGAGAATCTCGGTGCCTGCGCGGTCGAGGATATCGAACCGCTCCTGGGGTGTCGTGCGCGACCACTTGGTAAACGCGGTCCTCGCCGACGCGATGGCCTGGTTCACGTCTGCTGGCGTCGCGCGGGCGAACTCGCCCACGACATCGGCCAAATTCGAGGGGTTGATGTCGGCGTTGCGGTCGGCCGAGTCGACCGATCGACCGTCGATGAGATTGGGAAAAGTGGCTACCATCGAGTGTCCTGACCGCGTGATTCGTGGTGTAACTGCCGGGCGGGGCATCCGCGCTCGGCGGCCCGCTGGGGTGCCTGATTGTTCATGTTACCGGCTTCGCCTCGAGGATTGCGAACATGCGGCAGCGTCGGTAAAAGAGCGACCACGCAGGTGCTACTCCGAGCTGCACGGCGGCGTCGTCAAAGCCGCGTGTCTAGTCGATGAATCCCGAGCTGGAGGTCGGCCTGTGCACAACTGGACAGACGCCGACGCTGCCTGCCGCCATGATCATGAAACGCCAAGACTATCAGCAGCCCCAGGAAGGATAACCAGATGACACATCCGATTACCGTGGAACCGCCGGACGGCACTGAGCGCGTACCGTCGCCAACGTGCCCGCTGTGTCACACGCTGGACCACACGATTACGAGTGACGCGCTCGCCGCGGGTGCCACCTGGACGTGCACCAGGTGTGGTCAGACGTGGACCGCCGCGCGTCTCGCAACGGCCGCGGCATATGCTCGGTCGGCAGCGTAGTCGCGGATCTCTGCCGAACGACGCGTATTCACCAAATGCCAAGCGCGAGTTGGCGGGCGTGGCGCGCTGCTCTTCACGCGTCACTTCTAGTTGGGCCGACGAAAACAGAACGTGATGATGACCTCACGCCAGGCCCTCGCGTTCATCCGCAAGCACGGTGTCGTGCTTGAGTCCGCGCGGGGGCCCGTCCCGTCACTGGCTGACGTCATAGCCGGAGAGCCGATTCGAGGCAACTGGTGGTCTCATCCGAAGAGTCATGAGATCTTCGCGGTGACGCGGGCAGTCCGCGACAGCGACGATATCCTCGTATGTCGGCTGATCAAGGGCAAGATCACGTTCGTCCATCGGCGGTTGTGGCCGGCTCTTGTCCGAGCCGCAGGTCGGCTCCCATCCGTTCGCCTCTCGCAGGTGCGTGAGGTCCACACGAGTTCGGGACGCCACGTGACCAAGGAAGTGCCGTTCCCCGATTGGGTTCCGTCGAGCGTCCGCGCAGCTGCCCGAACACTTCCGGAGGAAGCGGCACTCGCAGCGTTCACCTGGATCGAATAAAGAAACAGCCGCGGCTCAAACGCTTGCCCGACGGTGCCAGTGGCATTCGAGAGCGCCGCGGGTTGAGCGGTTGAGCGCAGGTGTCACAACTGACTTGCGCCAGGGGCTGCTAGGTCGGCCGTCACGAGCTTGACTTCGAGTTCCGCGATTCGCTTCAGCGCCTCGCGCCTCAATGCCGCGGCGTTGCGGGCGATGCCGACTTCACCCGTGCGCTCGAGCCGGGGCACACGCCGGTCGAGCGCGGTGATGAGCTCGTGCAGGTTTTTGATCACCTGTTCCGTTGTCAGATCGGGCGCCGCTTGGCCAACGATAACGATTGGGGCCTTGATGCGAATCAAATCATGTCCTCGTAGGTTCATTGTTACGGCTTGAACTTGGCTTTGTTGTCCTGGCGGATTTTCTCGGCCCGCGCCTGAATGGCCGCCGCTTCATCGGTCCGTCGCGCGAGGTCCCGCGCCGGGGCTTCGGCGGCATCAACCCGCACGCCCTCGGCGATGGCGACCTGGAGGGCTCGGTCGCCTGCAAGCGACGTGACGGTGAGCCCGACACGGTTCGGGTACTGCTCGCGCCAGAGCACCAGCAGGGTCTCGGCATCTTCCCAACGCCCAATCGTCTGGCGCTCGGCCGACGGAGCGATGGTCGTTTGCGGCGGTGTCGCGATCAACATCGAAACGCCGTACACGCTGCCCATCGCCTCGTGCAAGTCCTCATTCGTCATGCCTTGCGTTCGTTCGCGGTCGTAGGTCACCGCAATTCGAGCTAGGCGGCCAGCCCTGAACGTGAGAACCATCTCAGCGAGGGGGTCGGGCTCAATAGTGGTGCCGCTGACAAATCGGCTCGGCCGCCAGGTCACTTCTTGCACGAGTGTTGGACGCTCATGCACGACCTTGACGTCAGCGGCGACGAGCCGCAGATGGTCGACGACGACCTGCACCGAATCACCCAGCGTGACGCCGCGATAATGGGACAAAACGGGCTCGGCAGCTGTCGCGGGGACTCCCAGTGACATCATGCACGCAAGCGCCAGGAGAGAGACACGTAGCATATTGAACCTCGGTCTGAGCGTAGGGCATCCCAGTCGTCCTGTCTGTGCAACGCAGCACATGCCCGACCAGCTCGTCCTACTACGGCCAACTGTGCAGATCTGCACAGACGCTCAGGCGTGCACCATCGCATCATGAGTTTCAAGCTGGCACCACAATGATGACGACAACACGCAAAGACACTCACGTCACGAAGGAAGGTTCTCCGGTGCGCCCAGGTATCAATCCTCAGACCCCCGAGACCATGCCTCGCGCCGAAGACGACGAGTCGACGCGCGCACACAGCCCTGAGTTTCATGACCGCCCTGGGAGCGGCAACCACACGGCTCACAGGCACCGCTACTACTAACCACCGGACGCCGAATTGTCGGTGGTTGACGTCTCGCATCAGGGGCGGCGCAGCCTGTCCGCAATCGCACAGACACACACCGGCAGAACTGACAGGATCGTTCAACGCCAGGGCGCCTCTGCCCAGGGTGTGGAACTTATGCTCCTCGTTACCGGCGCTCTCATTTCGTTGACCGTGGTAGTGATCCTGTCCGCTATCCGAGTAGGCAGGAACGCCGCAACGCTTGGCTGGATGAGCGAGCGGTGGCTCGCCGAGTACCGCGCGTCCCACCCGTAGGAGCGACTCCCGCCGGTCGTCGAGCGGCGCCGGCATCTCGTTTCCCTGGCCGTGATTGCGACGCGACTCGGCCGTTCAATGATCATCACCGAGCGACCGATCGGTGAGCCGGCGGCGAAAAATGGAGCGGGTCACGGAGGTTTTGCAGCTCGCGGTAATAGTAGAGGGGCGTCGGCCGGTGTCGCATGAATTGCAGCCTTTTGAGAAACTCGATTTCCTCCGGCGTCGCATTACCCCTCAACGAGGGATCCTGAAGGAAGGCCCGCAGCCCTGGCTCTTCGTCGACTGGTGGAACGGGTGGCCGTTCGACGAACTCGAATCTCCTGGGATGACCGGGCGCTAAACGCCGGTTCAGGACGATCTCCATTCCGAACGACGCCAGGTCGATGTCCCACGATTCAATCAGCGGATCGAGAAAAGTGACGCAGTGTTCGACCGAGACGTTGAAGACATCCGTCTCCAGGAAGTCGAGCACGATGACGCGCATCTGTCGATAGCTTCGGCCGGTGAATCGGGCCAGCAGGCGGAGCCACTTTTCGTCGCTCAATTCCTCCTTCGTGACTCGCTGGACGACGTCCAGCAGCTTCTGGGTGACGAGGCGTTCGAGGGCTCCGAAGGGCTCCCGCTCGAACATCACACGAATCGCTTGTGCCTTGCCGGGTTCGCTTTTCCGAAGGATCAACTCGCGCACTTCCGTGAAGAGGGGTGTGGGAGGGTCCGCCAGCTTGCGCTTCAAGGCGTCCCGACGCAGCCGGTCGGCCACAGACGCCAACTTCCCTTGCGGAAGCTTCAAAAACGCGTCCATCCGGTCGTAAATATCGGTGCGCTCGGGCGCAGGTGGCGCTTTCTTCCCAGTCAGCAGCTGAGAAATGTAGGACTCGGTCACCTGGGCCGCCGCCGCCAGGTCTCGTTGCTCGGTCCCCAAGTCTCGGAGCCGCTGTCGGATGAAAAGCGGGAAATCCATTGCGGAATCCTCCGTTCATTAACTCATTGTGATTAAGTATCGAAAGGCACTCACGATTCTCGCATATTTTACTTGACATTAAAAAGTTAATTAACCTATTGTGGTTCACGTTCGCGGATGACTCATCCCCGGACCGCAGGTAGCTGAACCAAATTAGGTTACCTGCACTTTCCGCTTCAAACACCGCTAAACCAGGAGGTTGAAAATGTTTGCTCGCAGTGTTGCCTTCCAGCTCAAACCAGATCGCGCGGCGGATTTCACCCAGCTCCTCGACCAGCAGATCATTCCGACGCTGCGCAAGCAGAAGGGGTTCCTGGACGAAATCGCGCTCGTCTCGCCGGGCGGAGCAAACGTGCTTGCCATCAGTGTGTGGAACTTGAAAGAAGACGCGGAGACCTATGCCCGCGGTGCGTTTCAGGGTGTGCTCAAGTCGATGGCGCAAGTGATCGAGGGGATCCCTCAGGTACAGACGTATGACGTGACGAACTCGACCTTTCGCACGACTGTCGATCGAGCGAGTGCCTCGAGTAACACGGTCGGCGTATCGGCATGACGCTCCGCGGGGTGAACGGGGCACTCGGCCCACGCGCGCGCGCCGAAGTTTCAGCATTGGAGGATTTATCATGAATATTGTTCATTGGAATTCGTTGCACAACATGTCCCCGCACCAGGAGTGGATGAACCGGGCGCTCGAGGGCTTCTACGGCCGTCCGCAGGAGGAACTCGCGCAGGGCTCATGGGTACCGGCGGTCGACATTTACAGGTACGGCCGACCGAGAGCTGGTGCTCAAGGCTGAACTGCCGGACATGAGGCAGGACGAAATCGACCTGACGGTTGAAGGCACCACGCTCACGCTGCGCGGCGAGCGGAAGCTCGACGCGGACGTGACGAAGGAGCAATTTCATCGCATCGAGCGCAGTTTTGGCTCGTTCTCACGGTCCTTCGACCTGCCGCCCAGCGTCGACGCTGGCAAAGTGACCGCGGCGTACAACGCCGGCATCCTGACGGTCCGGCTGCCGTTGCGTGAGGAAGCCAAGCCCACGCATATCAAGGTCCAAGTGGCCGCGTAAGTTCCTGCGCGGGACGGGGATGACGAATCCCCGCGTCGCGCCTCTTTTGAAGCCGAGACCGCAGATCGTCCAGCAGCGGCCGGCATTGCTCCCCGTCGTTCGCGCGACGCAAAAGGAAGGGTCATCAACCATGTCGAGGATATTCACCCGCACTGCAATCATCCCCCTCTGGCTCGTCGTCTACGCACTGTTCGCGTGGTCCGCGTGGCCCATGCCGGTTGCCATGGCGATGCTCATGCTCATCGTGGGGGTTGCGGTTCCGGTGATCATCTTCATGCTGTGGCAGGAAACGCCCCCCACAATCGCCGTAGTGCTGCATCACGTTGAAGAGTCAGGAAAGAGACGGAGTTGACTTCATGAATGAATCCACGCACGCGCTCCCAGCGAGCCAATCGCGGGCAGTGGCGATGGTAAACACGCTCAGCCCTAACCAGCGTTGGGCACAGTGGCGAGACCAGGGGGCACGCCATGACGAGCGTGTTGGACGGAACATGAGGCTGATCGCGGCACTCGCACTGACGATCGGGGGCGTCTGGGCCGTGTTGGCGCTCTGAGAAATCCGGCGGCTGAGCCTGTGCTGGCGATCACGGGTGCGCGTTACTGCAAACGGGGTCTTGGGACGTGCGCCAGGTCGCACCACACATCAGCCATCGCCGAAAAATCCTTCGCGCCTTGCCCCTGTCCGCGCGCGGTGCTGAACGACTCGCGGGCCGCCGCGGCAATCGGCACAGGCACGTTCGCGGCGTTGGCTGCCTCGACGATCAGCGTCAGGTCTTTGTGCGCGAGGTCGATCGTGAAACCAGGCGCCGTATCACCTTTGAGCACCTTGGTCGGCCACGCCAACTTGAGCTGTCCGTTGGTGGCCGTCGTTCCGTGAATCACGTCGAGCGTTTTCTCGAGCGACAACCCGAATCGCTGTGATAACGCGACGGCTTCGGCGTTGAACGCGCAGGAGACGATCGCCAGATAGTTGTTCACGAGCTTGGTCCGTATGCCGGTGCCCACGCCGCCGCAATGATGGATCGTCGTGCCCATCGCTTCGAGCAGCGGCCTGACGCGCGCGAACGTCTCATCAGTGGCACCCACCATGAAGAGCGACTCGCCGCGCACCGCGTGGCTGACCAGTCGTCCAACCGGCGCATCGACGAAGGCACACCCTTTCGCCCCGGCTGCAAGGGCCAGGCGATCGGTGACCAGCGGATCGACGGTGCTCATGTCGACGACCACGCCGCCCACCTGAAGATGCGCGAGAATTCCGTCGGGACCTGCCACGACTTCTTGCACGGTCGCCGAGTTGGGCAGCATGGTGAAGACGATATCGCTTCCCGCCGCCACGACTGCACTGCCGGCCGCGGACCGCGCCCCAAGCGCCTCGAGCGCCTGCACGGGAGCCGCTCGCAGATCGTTCACGATCAGCGAGAAACCCTTGCGGCACAGGTTGGACGCCATGGGCCGGCCCATGTTCCCGAGCCCGATGAAACCAATCCTCTCCATCAAAGTCGTCTCCGTCACGCGAACTTCACGCACACGTTCTTGACCTGTGTATAACTCGCCAGCGACTCGAGACCCTTCTCTCGACCGTACCCGCTCTTCTTGTAGCCCCCGAACGGAAGTTCCACACCACCTCCCGCGCCGTAGGTGTTGACATACACCTGACCAGACTTGATCTGCGATGAGACCGCCATGGCCTTGTTGATGTCCCGGGTCCACACACCCGCCACCAGCCCGTACTGGCTGCGATTCGCGATCTCGATCGCCTCCTCGAGTTCGTCGAACGTGATAATCGCCAGCACGGGGCCGAAGATCTCTTCCTGCGCGACCCGCATGTCGGCTGACACCTGATCGAGCAGCGTCGGCTGATAGAAGAAGCCGCGTCCGAGCGCGGGATCCGACGGTCGACCACCCCCTGCGGCCACCTTCGCGCCTTCGTCCCGCCCGATCTTGACGTAGCCCTCGATGGTTTCAAGCTGTCGTTTCGAGATGATCGGTCCCATGTCCGGATCGCTCACCCCCGGCCCGACGCGCATGCCCGTCGCCCGATCGGCGAGCCGGGCGACCACCGCGTCGTGCGCCTTTCGCTCGACGAGCAGTCGGGAGCCGGCGGAACACGTTTGACCGGCATTCTGGAAGATGGCGTTTGCCACTCCTTGCACCGCGAGATCGAGGTCGGCATCCGCAAAGACGATGTTCGGTGACTTCCCACCGAGCTCCATGACGACGGGGACGACGTTGTCCGCCGCCATCTTGGCGACGCCAATGCCGATGTCGACCGAGCCGGTGAACGTGAGCTGATTGATGTCGGGATGGCTGGCGAGCGCGACACCGGCTTCGGAGCCGGTGCCCGGCACCACGTTGAGGACGCCGGCCGGCAATCCGCAAGCGAGCGCGATCTCACCAAGCTTCAGGGCCGTCATCGGCGCCTCGCTCGACGGCTTGAGCACCACTGTGCAGCCGACAGCGAGTGCCGGTGCGACGCCGCGGGCGCCGATCTGAATGGGATAGTTCCACGGCACGATCTGCGCGGAGACCCCGATCGGCTCACGGATCGTGTAATCGAGGAAGCCCGGCCCGAGCGGAATCGTGTTCCCCATAATCTTGTCGGCGATGCCGGCAAAGAACTCGAAGTAACGCGCCGCAACTTGCACGTCGGTGCGCGCCTGGCGCAGTGGCTTGCCGTTGTCGCGACTCTCGAGCGTCGCCAACTCCTCTCCGCGATCCCGCAGCGCCTGGGCAATGCGGAACATGATGCGGCCACGTTCGGCCGGCGGATGCCGCGCCACGCCTTCGAGTCGAGCGCCGCATGGGCGGCCTGGACGGCGCGATTGACGTCGGCCTTCGTCGACTTGGCGACCGTGGCCAGGACTTCGCCGGAGGAGGGATCGTAAACGTCAAACGTCCCTCCGTCGGATGCCTTCGCGCGGGTGCCATCGATAATGAGGGTTTCAACGGTTTCGACCATTGCGGCTGCTCCTCGAAGTTACAAGTTACAAGTTACAAGTTCAAAGTTGCACTGCGTTGTTCGACCAATCACAGTTCGCAGTGTGTTGACGGTGCTGTGACGCGTGGCCGTGTGGAGACGGCCGACGCAGGTGCTGTCCGCGCGAGAAGGCTTTGGGGACCCGCGAGCAGGGGCCCCCGACGCACAAGCGTCCACGCGTTGGGGCTCGCGTCACGCGGCCCGCAGCGGCCCTCGCAGCGCGGACCGGCCGTCGGAACCCGGCCGCGCGTTGCAGCACCGTCAACACAAACTGCGAACTGGAATCAAACACCACCCCGTACCGCGCGGAGCGTCGCGCCGTAGTTCGATCGGTCAATCTTCGCCTCGATCAGGCTCGGTCCATCACACGTGAACGCCTCGTCAACAACGCGTACGAGCTCAGCCTCATCCGACACGACCCATCCCCTGACGCCGAAACTCGCCGCCAACGAAGGCCAGTCGATCGCGCCCAGCGCGACGCCCTCCGGCTGAAACTGCCGGGCCTGCTGCTTGATCTCGATCAGGCTGAGCGACGCGTCACTGAACACGATGACGATGATGCGCAGCTTCAGCCGAACCGCAGTCAATAGCTCACCGAGACACATCAGCAATCCGCCATCGCCGGTCAGCGCGACCACCTGCCGCGAACGATCGAGAAGCGCTGCGCCTATCGCCGCTGGCAGTGCAAACCCCATCGTCGACAATCCGTTGGAGATGAGCAGATGATTCGGCTCATTCACGGGCCACAGCATCGTCGCCGGAAGCATGTGAGCGCCGGCGTCGATTGTCACTCGACCGACGCGCGACGCGAGCCCGGCTGCGGCGATCTGCACGACGCGGTGTGCGGCTAGACCGCCGGTAGCGATGGACACCCGTTGCTGCTGTGCTGTGACGCGCTGACGCAGATGCTTCGAATCCCAATCGGATACCGGAAGCAGCGCCGCGAACCGTTCGGCACCATCGGGGATCTCAGCGACGATCTGAGCGGCAAACGGCACATGTGTGTCCTCGACCGTCCACGGGCCCAGGTAGACAATCGGCTGCTCGTGCTTCCAGCGGCGCGGGAGGAGTTCGACGGGATCGAGGCCAATCCCAATCAGCACGTCACTCTCATCAATGACCGACTGTTCAATCGCTGCGTTGGTAAAGACCCCGGCAAACCATTCGTGACTGTCGGGGACCACGCCTTTCGCTTTGTAGGTGACCATCGCAGGCACGTGGCGACGCCCACAGAGGCTTCGAATGGCTGAGGCATCTTCCCGACGCCGAGCGCCCAAGCCGACGAGCGCGAGCGGCTTGCGCGCATGTACGAGGATGTCGCTCAAGGCAAGCCATTCGACTCGGGTGCTCGTGCGCTCGCTTTGGCGAAGTACGAAACCGGCCGGTCCCGAGGGCGGCGATCGCCTCAGTGGTCCGGCCTCAGCAGATGCGACCTCACCCGGGCATTCGAGGTGCACGGGTCCAGGCGGATAGGCAGATGCCGCTCGCATCGCACAAGCAAGAACCCGGGACACACGGTCGGTCGTAACCGTCGCGGAGGACTTCGTAATGGGTGCCAGCAGCGCCGCCTGGTCCAGGCGCTGGTGCTCGAAGGCGCCCGCCGCAGCGGCGGGATGACTGTCGGTGAACACGACCACCGGGGCGCGGTCCAAGAACGCGCAGGCGACACCATTCACTACCGACGCCACACCGGGGCCGAGCGTCGTCAAACACGCGCCCGGCCGTCCCGTGATCTCGGCTTGCGCGATCGCCGACAGCGCCGCCGCGGTCTCGGTTGACGTCAGCACGAACGGCAGGCCGGCGCGCCCAGCGGCCGCGATGATGTCCAGGTTGCTGCCGCCGCCCGGCACGCCGAAGAGCGTGTGCACGCCCGCCTCGCGTAACGAGCAGGCGATCAGATCCGCCACCGTGGGCATGAACCGCCTTGAGACATCTCCTAAGGCTGAGAGCGTGAATGCGAAAAATGCCCTCGACGTGCCTTAGGAGATGTCGAGGCCCCGCGGAGACCACCCCACCGCGCACACTCCGCGCGGCGGGGACCCCGAGCGGGGCAAACAATATAGCCCGCGCCGAAGCGGAGCCCAAGCGCCATCGATCTCGCGGCGGCGGGGGCGAAGCTTCGCGAGACTCCGCGTATGATCGGCGCCGTGCCACGAGTCGAACCCCATCAGGATTTGCGCATTGCCGTGCGCGATCTCTGCAAAGCGTTTCCCGATAGCTATTGGCGCGATCTCGACGCCCAGCGCGCTTACCCGGAGGCGTTCGTCAAGGCGCTGACGGAAGCCGGGTATCTCGCCGCGCTGATTCCCGAAGACTTCGGCGGCTCCGGGCTGGGTGTGACCGAAGCCTCGGTGATCCTCGAAGAGATCAACCGCAGCGGGGCCAACGCCGGGGCGTGCCACGCGCAGATGTACACGATGGGAACGCTGCTCCGGCACGGCTCCGAGGCCCAGAAGCGCGAGTATCTGCCGAAGATCGCGAGCGGCGAACTACGCCTCCAGGCGTTTGGCGTGAGCGAGCCGACAACGGGGTCCGATACGACCCAGCTGAAGACCATGGCCGTGCGCAAGGGGAACAAGTACGTCATCCGAGGGCAGAAGATCTGGATCTCGCGCGCTGAGCATTCCGATCTGCTCTTGCTGATTGTGCGAACGACCCCGATTGCCGAGGTCAAGAAGCGAACGGACGGTCTCTCGGTGCTCCTCATCGACATGCGGCAAGCGGTCGGCCACGGGCTGTCGATCCGTCCGATCCGCACGATGATGAACCACGCGACGACGGAGCTCTTCTTCGATGACCTGGAAGTGCCGATCGACACGCTGGTCGGCGAGGAAGGCAAGGGCTTTCGATACTTGATCGACGGCCTCAACGCGGAACGGATCCTCATCGCCGCCGAGTGCGTCGGCGACGGCCGCTGGTTCATCGAACGTGCGTCGAAATATGCCGGCGATCGTGTCGTGTTTGGCCGAGCGATTGGGCAGAACCAGGGGGTGCAGTTTCCGATCGCGCGGGCGCACGTGAACGTCGAGGCCGCCGACCTGATGCGGGTCCGAGCGGCCGAGCTCTTCGACCGCGGGGAGCCGTGCGGCGCGGAGGCCAACATGGCCAAGCTGCTCGCCGCCGATGCGTCGTGGGAAGCCGCCAACGTCGCGGTCCAGACCCATGGCGGCTTTGGATTCGCCGAAGACTACGACATCGAGCGCAAGTTTCGCGAGACACGCCTCTATCAGGTCGCCCCGATCTCGACGAACATGATTCTCGCCTACGTCGCCGAACACGTGCTTGGCATGCCACGGTCGTATTGATGCCTGCTCCCCCTTTGCACGGCATTACGGTCATCTCGATCGAACAAGCCGTCGCGGCGCCCTTCGCCACGCGACAGCTGGCAGACCTTGGCGCTCGCGTCATCAAGATCGAACGGCCGGATGGCGGCGACTTCGCTCGCAGCTATGACCAGACCGTCAAGGGCCTGTCGAGCTACTTCGTCTGGCTCAATCGCTCGAAGGAGTCGTTGACGCTGGATCTCAAGCATCCGGCCGCCCAGACGGTGCTGCCGCGCCTGCTCGAGCGGGCTGACATCTTCGTGCAGAACCTGGCGCCTGGCGCCGCGGATCGCCTTGGCGTAGCGGCCGCCGACCTTCGTGCGCGTTACCCTCGCCTGATCGCCTGTGCGATCTCGGGCTACGGCTCGTCGGGGCCGTTCGCGAAAAAAAAGCCTACGACATGCTGGTCCAAGCCGAGGCCGGGGTGGTGTCCATCACCGGCACGCCAGACACGCCGAGCCGGGTTGGCATTTCCATCGCCGACGTCGCAGCCGGCATGTACGTGTACTCGGGCATCCTGACGGCCCTCCTCGCGAGGGCCTCGACAGGACAGGGCGCCACGCTCGAGATCTCGCTTTTCGATGCGCTGGCCGAGTGGATGAGCGCTCCTGCCTACTACACAGCCTATGGCGGCGTGGAGCCTCCGCGCAGTGGCGATGCCCACGCGACGATCGCACCGTACGAGTCGTTCGTCGCGGCCGACGGCGTCGCGATCTACCTGGCGATCCAGAACGCCCGTGAATGGCAGCGCTTCTGCGAATACGTGCTTGGCAACACTGCAGTCGCAGAGGATCCACGGTTCGAATCGAATGCGAAGCGTGTACAGCACCGTGGCGCCCTTCACGCCACCATTGCCGACGCTTTTTCGCAGTTCTCAGGCGCTGATTTGATCCAGCGGCTCGAGGCGGCGGGTATTGCCTACGCCCGCCGCAACTCGATCGGTGAGTTCTTGGAGCACCCGCAGCTCGCCGAGCGCGATCGTTGGTGTCACGTCGGTTCCCCGGCAGGCACGTTGAGAGCGTTGAAGCCACCGGTTCGTGATGGACGGTGTCGAGGCGGTCATGCGCGACATCCCCTCCCTCGGCCAGCAGAGCCGACAGATTCTCGAAGAACTCGGATTTGATTCCAAGACGATCGCCAGGTGGCAGACGGAGCAGATGATCTGATGGCTATCAAACCAGGCTGGACGGGACGCGTCTTCGAGGACTTCGCCGTCGGCGACATCTACGAACATCCGCTCGGGCGGACGGTTTTGGCAGCCGACAACGTGTGGTTCACCTGCCTGACGATGAATACGAACCCGATCCACTTCGATGCGGAGTACGCCAGTCAGACGGAGTTTGGCAAACCGCTCGTGAATTCGTGCTTCACGCTGGCGCTCGTGACCGGACAATCGGTGATCGACCTCACGGTCAATGCGGTCGCCAATCTCGGATGGGACGAGGTGCGGCTGCCGCACCCGCTCTTCGAAGGAGATACGGTCCGCTCGAAAAGCGAGGTGCTGGAAACGCGCGAATCGAAATCGCGCCCACAGGTCGGCATTGTGCGAGTGAAGACGACAGGGATGAACCAGCACGGCGCCACCGTCATCGAGTTCACCCGCACCTTCATGATCTGGAAGCGCGGGCACGTTCCGGAGGCGCGCGCGAAACAGCGATCCTGAGCGGGACCCGACCCGCTAGAATGAACACTCGGCACGCGATGGCTCTTGCCTCTGGCACGCATCTCGGCCCGTACGAAATACTCTCAGCGCTCGGTGCCGGGGGCATGGGCGAGGTGTATCGCGCACGAGACACGAAACTGAATCGCGATGTCGCGCTGAAGGTCCTGCCGGCGGCATTTGCAGCGGACGCCGATCGCGTCGCGCGCTTCAAGCGCGAAGCGCAACTGCTCGCATCGCTCAATCATCCGCACATCGGTTCAATCTACGGCCTCGAGGACGCCGGCAACGTGCCGGCCCTGGTGCTCGAGCTGGTCGAGGGGGACACGCTGCACGAGCGCATCCTCCGGGGTTCGCTGCCTCTCCCGGAAGCTTTATCCGTCGCGCAACAGATCGCCGACGCGCTCGATGCTGCCCATGCTTCCGGGATCGTCCATCGCGATCTCAAACCCTCCAACATCAAGATCACGCGCGATGGAATGGTCAAGGTGCTCGACTTCGGGCTCGCAAAGGCCCTCGCGACGGAATGGTCTGGGCCGGATCAGTCGAAGTCCCCAACGTTGACGGGGGGCGGAACGCTCGCCGGCGTGATTCTCGGTACCGCCGGATACATGAGCCCGGAGCAGGCACGAGGGCATCTGGTCGACAAGCGTTCCGATGTCTGGGCGTTCGGGTGTGTGCTCTTCGAGATGTTGACGGGCTCGGCCGCTTTCGCCCGAGAGACCGTGACGGACACCCTCGCCGCCGTGGTCGGCGCCGAACCGGCGTGGAGGTTGCTGCCGGCCGAGACGCCAGGAAGCATCCGACGCTTGCTGACGCGGTGCCTTCAGAAGGATGCCAGGCGCCGGCTTCATGACATTGCAGACGCGCGGATCGAGCTCGAAGACGCGATGGTGGCGCCTTCCGAACCAGCCCCAGTGCCTGGCCCGCCGAAGCCTTGGCGAAGGCGGCCGCCGCGACCGTGGACGCGGCTGGCCGGCTTGGCGCTGTTGCTCGGGCTCGCAACCGCCCTCGTGTTCTTCTGGGCGACGCGCGACCGACTCGGTGGGTTGGAGGAGCCATCGCTGCCGGATACAAGCGTCGTACGCCTCACGGATCTTCCCGGCCTCGAAGAGTCTCCGGCGATTTCTCCAGACGGCAGGTCGGTCGCGTTCACGGCCGGCGTAGGCGGCAAACGACAGCTTTTCATGCAGCTCGTTGCCGGCGGCGCCCCACTGCAAATCACGCGCGATTCAGTCGAGCATGAGTACCCTCGCTGGTCGCCCGACTCGAGCTCGATTCTCTATTTTTCGGCGGCGGCATCGGGAGAACGCCAGGGCAGCATCTGGGAGATCCCGGCGCTTGGCGGCGTCCCCCGGCGCGTCGTCAACAGCGTGGGCGGCGCCGACGTCAGCCCGACGGATGGACGGCTTGCGCTCTTTCGGCTGGCGAAGGAAGGCCTCCAGCTCGTGACCGCGCCAATGGATGGCTCCAGGTTCGACGTGGTCGCCGAGTTCGCGCCCGCAGCGTACTACTTGTATCCGCGCTGGTCACCGGACGGCAGATGGATCGCCTTTCAGCGGGGAGACAGTGTCAGGTTCGACGTGTTTGTAGCCCCAGCCGCCGGAGGCGAACCGCGCCAGTTGACGCACGACAACAACATGATGGGCGGGTTCGCCTGGCTGCCCGACAGTACGGGCATCGTCTATAGCTCGAGCCGCGGCAGCACGCTACCGTATTTGCCGCCGTTGGTCCTGTGGCAGGTAACACTGCGTGATGGTAGCGTCCGCCGCGTCACATCGGGCGAAACGTCGTACTTGAGTCCGGACATCTCCAAGAGTGGCGCAATAGTGGTCGGCCGCATGAAGATGCAGACCGACATCTGGAAGTTCCCAATCGACGGCCTGGCCGCCGAGAATGTACGCCGCGGCGTTCGTGTGACTCGACAGACCGGGCAGGTCCTCACACCCACGGCCAGCCCGGACGACAAAGAAGTCGCGTTTCTCTCCGACAGCGGCGGTCACGCCAACCTCTGGGTCGTGAACACCGAGAGTGGCGGGTTGCGCCAGATCACTCACGAGCGCGATCCGAACGTGGCCATGGGCGTCCCGTTGTGGTCGCCCGATGGCCGCGCCATCGTGTTCGTCTCCTCGCGCGGCAACCAGAGGTGGACGTTTGGCGTCTGGCTGGTGGATCCGGATGGAAGCAACCTGCGCAACATCGCAAACCCGGGTCTCGGCCCTGCGTGGTCACCCGACGGCCGCTGGGTGTACTACTCGACGCGGGGCGGCGCCGCAGCCACGGACGTCGTGCTGAAAAAGGTGCCCGTTGACGGGGGGCCGGCCGTAACTGTGACGACCGAGCGGCTGCGCAACGTCATCGGCTTGGATGGCACCACTCTGTACTATTCCTTCGAGCGCCCGCTCAGCGATGGCACGCCGGAATTCGAGATCCGGGCAGCCACTCCCGAGGACGCGCCATTTCGCGTGCTCGCCCGCATTCCAGCCTCGCGCGTGCCGATTTGGCAAATCGTCAATCCCTCGCTCTCCCCTGACGGCAAATGGCTGGCCCAGGCGCTGACCGACGGGTTCACCACCAACATCTGGGCGCTCTCGACCACGACCGGCGAATGGCGCCAGCTGACCGACTTCGGCGACCGCACGACGTTCATCGCCCGTCGCGTGTCCTGGTCGTCCGACGGGCGCTCGATCCTGGCAGCGGTCGGAGACGGCGATTCCGACATCGTCCTGCTCGAGGGACTGACGAATCGCAGCCGCGACTGAGCGGTCCCCCTAACGTGGGAATCCTGGAGACGCTTTGACCTCCGCAATCTGTTGGTTGTGCCGCAGATGATGCAGCGGGATATACAGCAGCCACTGGTGGGCGTTCAGGTCGCCGAAGAAAGGGTTCGCCGCGGTGTGCGCCTTCAGCGGTCGATCCGTTTCACGAACGTATGCCAGCGTCCGGCTCCGTTGCTCCTTGAAGCGAGACAGCAGCGCGGCCCGCGTCATGACCTGGGCTGGCTTGATTGCTGCCGGTGCGTCGACGCGGCGTGATCGATTCGGCAACGCCTTTCTGAGCACGTCGGTCTTGCTCAGCGTCG
Organism: uncultured Acidobacteriota bacterium; assembly: GCA_963802675.1. Lineage (GTDB taxonomy): Bacteria > Acidobacteriota > Vicinamibacteria > Vicinamibacterales > UBA2999 > JACCSI01. The sequence goes on along the minus strand of CAWDJL010000003.1, from coordinate 344,084 downwards.
CCTCCCACTTGGGATCCGGGCGGCCATCCAGGCTCTTGATAGCGGTTTCGAACAGCAGCGCATCGGCCAGGACGATGTGCTCAACCACTTCGCCGACGGACCATCGGTCGGGCGCCTGCTTGAAGGTCCACTGTTCATCGGTCAGGCCTGCGATGGCCTGCCCGAGCTCCTGTTCGGATCGCTGCAACAGCTCGACGAGCTCGGTGCGTTCCGATGGCGTGATCGTGGTTTCGGGGGCTGGTTGCGCGCGCACTCCAACCGCCAGGGCCAACAACGTGACCAGCGACAAACATCTCGTTCCCATCGAAGGCTCCTCTCAGAACGCCAATGCAGCCGTCAACCGTCGAACATCGTTGATCTGTTCGATGCCACGTAGCATCTCGAGTGCGGCCGCGCACGACTCCTCCGGCAGTGTGCGACGAGCACAGGCCAGAAATTTCGCCTGTAGTTCGGCGTCCGTCGCCGGCTGCGCGGGATACCCGCGAGCCCCGTTCGCCGGCTGCGTGAAGGCGCGGCCGTCCTTGAGCCGGACGCTCGCTCGCGCTTGTGTGAGCGGCTCGCCGATGCCGTCGAGTGATGGATCGACACGCATGACCACACGTCCCATGAGACCCGTCACAAGCGCGTTCGACAGAGTCGGTGCGTCGAACGTCTCGAGGTCTACCCGACCGAAGGCCACGGCCGCGGCCACGCAGAACGGCATGCTGAACTTCCCTTCCAGTCCCGACGTCGGACGCTCGTAGATCAAGATCGTCGGGGTGATCGGAATCCACGTCGATCTCGATTCGCTCCACGTCGTCTGCCCCGAATTGTTCGCGGCGACGCAGCTCGAGAATCGCGTCGAGCGACGGATGCGTGCCTGCACACGACGGGTACAGTTTGACCGTGATGCCGGTCTCCAGGACTTCCCAACGCTGCCCGAGGTCCGGCAACGGCGTCGGCCAGTGCGAGCTGCTCACCGTCCATTGCATGGAGAAAGCCTTGAGGACCATCGAGCGCCAGAGCGCTCGCCGTCATGCCGCCTTTCGCCAACAACCCGGCGTGGATTCCATTGCGCGCCGCCAATCCCGCATGAAGCGGCTTGACCATCGTCCCGAAATTCTCTTTCAGGCCGGACGCTTCAGACGCCGCGATCGCGAGTGCCTGACTGGCCGCGTTGGCGTTGAGTCTCAACAGGCGGCTGACGGCAGCCGTGGCGCCGATCGTTCCCAGCGTCGCGGTGCAGTGCCAGCCTCGCTGATAGTGTCGTGGGTTCATCAGCCGACCGAGCCGCGCCTCGATCTCGAAGCCCACGACGTAAGCGTCGAGCACGTCGCACCCGGTTGAACCTTCCAGCTCGCCTGCTGCCAGGGCGGCCGGGACCAACGGCGCGCTCGGATGCGCAAGCGAGACGAAACACATGTCGTCGTAGTCGAGTGCGTGAGCGGCCGTGCCGTTTGCGAGTGCCGCGCCGCTCGCACTGGCGCGGGTCGTCGTGCCAAACACACGACAGGCATCACCGCCTTCGCTCGCCACCACCGCTTGGACGATGCGGCCGGCCGGCTCGGACGCGCCGGCGAGCGTCACGCCCACGGTGTCGAGGACAGCCGTGGCGGCACGCGCCCGGGCCTCGGCCGGCGGCCGAGCGCCCACCACGAACTCGCCGAGGCGACGCGATGGCCGTCATATCGGGGCGCCGTGCGTCCCCACTTCGGCGTTGCCGATTGCGGCCATGAATCGCTGTTTGATGAACACGCAGTCCAGCGGCGGTTTCACCGTCGGCGCCGACTCCGAGACCTTCGCGACAATCACCCACGGTCCCTCTTCCACACGTGCGCGAGCGACCGCGGCATCGAAGTCCGGCTCGGTCTGGACTGTCACCGTCGCTGCAGCGCCCATCGCGCGTGCTGCGGCTTCGAGATCGGCCCCGTGCGCCGTTGCCGTTTCCTGGCCCCCTGTCGTGCCGTAGAGCTCGTTATCCCAGATGATCAATACGAAATTCTGCGGTCGAGTCCAGCCGATCGTCGCGAGCGAGCCCAGATTCATGAGCAGCGATCCATCGCCGTCGACGACGAACACCCGAATCTCCGGACGTGCCAGCGCCAACCCAAGGCCAATGGACGAGGCGAGGCCCATACTGCCCCACGTGTAGAAATTCTCGTGGCGATCGCCGGCCGCAAACAGATCGTAGGCCGGGTGGCCGAGACTCGCCACCACGGGTTCGTGATCGAGCGCGTGGATCAGCCGCCGGGTGGCGTCGAGCCGGTTCATGGCCGCACCTGCGGCGCGGCCGTGAGTCGTCTGGGCAGCAAGCACACCCCGGGCAGTCGCGTGCCAAACGCCGTCTGGCCCACGAGTCGTACCGTTTCGGCGGTTGACTCCGGCGTCTCAGCGGTGATGCACGGCAGGCCAATCGCGTCACAGATTCCTCGAAGCGCCCGCCCCATCGGCACTTGCGCGTCGTTCCACTCCCCCGCGTCGCCCCGCATACTGATGATGATGAGCGTCGGTATTTTGTAGGGCAGCAGGAGTGATGTCAGCGCGTTCAGCGAATTGCCCAGCCCGCTCGACTGCAACATCACGGTGGGTTTCACCCCACCGAGGTAGAGACCAGCCGCTATCCCGAAGGCTTCCTCTTCTCGCGTCGCCAGAGTGGTCCTGATGTCGGAAAAACCCTCATCGAGTACGCGCAGCACATGGGACAGGGGATTGTCCGGCACGTAGACGACATGACGGCTGCCGGCCGCGCGTACGCCGGAGCAGACACCAGACGCCCAGTGTGGCTCCACACTCATGAGGAGAGTTTACTCAACGTGTGCACGGCCTCTCCCTCGAGGAACTCGCAGTGACAGTGGAAGCCGAGCTGCTCGTAGACATGGCGAGCGGTCGCGTTCCCCTGGCTGACGTTCAGGACGATGGTCGAAATCGCGTGTGAGAGCGCGTGCTCTACCACCGCGCTCGTGACGCGAGCGGCCAGGCCTCGGCGGCGGCGATCGCGCCGGGTGTAAACGTTGCCGACGGCGCAAACGCCCAACTCCGGCGAGAACGCATGCGTGCCGGCGACGGCAATCAGGTCCGGACCCTCCCACACCCCGCGAAACGTGCCCTGCCCCAGCATCCACGGCTGGAAAAACGTTGGCCCCTCACCGTGCCGCCGGCCATCGTCGAACAACGCGTGGATCGCATCGATAGCGGATTCGTCCAGCGCAACGACTTCGTCCGTGACCACCGGACGAAACGCCGAGGGCTCGACCACCATGCGCCACATGGCCCGCGTATGCGTCGGCCGGTAGGCGGGCGACATCGCCGAAATCGCGTCGGGACGAACGTGCAGTGACACCGTCGGCGCGTCGATCTCGCGAAAGAGGGCCGCAAGATGAACCGCATCGCCCATGGCAAAGGCAATGGGCGGATCGAAGTGCCGATAGAGAAGCACCAGCGCGGGCGAGCCGTCCTGTGGCGCGTGCCAGGAGCAGTGGTCCGCGAACTCCGGGCTCAGGTCACTGATCGCGTACGCCGCCCAGACGCGATCGCGATCGAGCAGCGTCTGGACGCGGGAGAGATCGGTGATGCGGGGCATACTCGACTTCGAGCCTCGTCAATCAGCGACGGGCCGAGACGATATCCGTGTAGGCGAAATCGTCGCCGACGAATAGCAACGAATCTCCCGCGACACTGGCCGTCGCGTAGGCGAGACAGTCGCCAAAATTCAGCGACGCTTTGTGGCGACCGCGGCCGAAGCGCTGAAATGCGGTGACGGCGGCGTGCCATTCGGCTTGGCCGAAAGGTACGACGATGATGTCGAGCTCCCGGACGAGGGCTTCAACGTCGCGAATCGCGGGTTTGCCTCGGCGTCCCACAGCGACGACACTCGTTTCGGTTACCGTCGGCGCGCCGGCGCGGACCGTGTCTGCCTCGAGGATGAAATCAATGAGCGGGAGAAAACCAGGCTCGGAAAACAGAATCGCGATGAGCGCCGAGGAATCGACGGTCACACGCCACCGGGCCCGTAGCCGAGAATGTCGTCCTCCTCCTGGCGCGTGAGACGACGCCCGAGCTGATTCTTCGGGATCGACGGCCAGACGCGCCGCTCGAGAAAGTTCAGCACGCGCTTCCGGCGCTCAGCCGTGGGCGGGCGTGTCAACCGCCGCCGGCGCTCGTCGAGTGCCCGGCGGATGGCCTCCGTCTTCGACTCGCCCGTCAGGCGTGCCACCTCCGCGGCAAGACGCTCGACCTCGGGGTTCTTGAGATTCAGAGCCATTACACCATGGTATAGAAAAAGGTAGAATGGTGTAAAGAGTCCAGGTCGGAGGACCATGGTTTTTGACAATTTTGTCGCGCCACGAGGCCGGACGTGTCGTATGATTCGCCCCGCGGTCGGCGAACCGCTCCGATTCAACCAGGACAGAACTCAGGATATTGCCACGATGAGCAACGATCCGATGGCCCACCTTCGCGCGAAGCTCAACGCTCTCGGTGAAATCATGACGCGCATTTCCAAGGACGGCACGACGCTGGCGCCGGAACGAGCGACGGCGGCCGAATCGTCGCGCCGGACGCGCCGTCCATCGCCAGTCAAAGGCCAAGACAAAGGCCCCGGCCCCGGGTCGACCTAGCCGCCCGTTGCTGCTAGCCCTCGCTCAGTTTGTGAAACACGATCGTGCTCACCGGACTGCCGTCCGGCCTCGTGGTGACCTCGACCATCAGGCCGTCGTCGACCAACTCGTAGCGGGCGTGTAGCAACACCATCGCTTGGTTGTTGAAACATTCGATGGTCAGCGTGTTCGATTGCATCACCTTGCGGCCGACGACCTCGCCGTCGTTGAAGCTGGCGTACCCGCGATCGGTGCCGTCACACAGCGTGAGCACGGAATCGCGTCCGGCCAGGGCATACGTTCCATTGGCCTGTAAGGTGAGGCTGCGGCGCGAATCGCCACCGTCCATCGGATCGACTCCCATCCAATAGCCTTGAAATTCCCGCGCTGACTTTCCGCGCGGTTGCGCCCAGACCTGTGCCGCGAGGACGACCGCGAGCAGGGCGGCCGTCAAGAGCGCGAGATGGCGTGGCATATCAACCTCCTTGAGAAACAGTAGTGATGACGCGAAAACGCCGGAATCAGATCGGGCGCAATCACCCCTTAGCAACGGGGTGGCGCATAGCGTGACGCGGTCTGTACCGGATCGCCGAATTCCCGCGGCACATCTCCCACGAGTTCGTCGCTCGGCGGCTGCCCCCCAGCACGAACCTCGATGCGTGCTCGAGAATCAGCGACTCGACTTTGGGATCCAGCGTAGAATCGGGCGTTCGCGGTCGAGGTGCCGCGCACACTTCCATGGAGCTTCCCGATGGCAACCGAGGGAATGAACGACGACGTGTTCGTGATTCTGGCGAAGATATTCGGAGCATTTGCTCACGGCGCGGACGGTCTCTCGGTCGATGGGAAAGTGATTCTTCAGGCACGGACCGACTATGTCCCCATCATCACGACCAACCGCGAGCGGTGGCGTCGGCTGGAGCTGCCCGTGCTCGAATCGGCCCGGTTGATGGGAAAGCTCGCGGCACACGTGGCGCTCGGTCGCGACGGCTTCATCACGCTGGAGGACTATCAGCGGGCGCGTGCCATCATCGGCCAATTAGGTCTGTGCCCATTTTTTCACCCAGGACTATCCAAAGGACTACTGAGACATCTTCTAAGGCCACAGGGGTGACAGCTTCAGCAAGTCGATGCCTTGGTGGATCCGCGCGCTCGTCGCACTCAGTTGGCTGAAGATCGCGGCGGCGTTGCCGGGCTACGCGATCGTCACGCTGCCGCTCAACGCCGCGACACCCTTCCCTGCATGGGTGTACGCCAGCCACGTCATCATTTTCACCCTGTTCGGCACCATGCTGCTGCTCGGCGGGCGGCGCGACCGCCGCGCGCAGCTGCTGGGGACGGTTCTCCTCCTGGCCGCGTCGTTGTTCGTCAATCGACCGCTGGAGGCCGTCCCACCGGACGCGCCGCGCTGGCTGGCTGAATCGGCGGCGGCGCTGCGGATCATCGAGCCAGGGGCTTTCCGATCGCTCCTCGCGTGGATGTTCGCCAGCTCCTTTCCACGCGAAGCCCTCAGCGGCTGGTGGCAACGCGTCGCCCTCACCGGCAAGCTCGCGTCTGGCGCGCTCGGCATCCTGCTGTTCGTCGTCGGCCTCGTGGATCTGGTCATGCGGCTGGTCGTGAGCGGATCGCTGTCTCAATCCAGCCCGCTGCTCACCGCGAGCCCCGATGGTTTGTGGCGGTTCAACACGATTCTGACGCTCTCGGCACTCCCGCTCATCGTGCTCAATTCGAGGGCTGCTGGCATCACCGACCGGCGCCGCTCGCAGTTGTTCGTGTGGGCCCTGGTGCTTGGGACTGGTCCGATCCTCGCCCAGGTCGTGCTGGAGTCGGCGATTCCGGCCTACGGCACCTTCATGAACCAGCACGCGCCGAGAATGTGGAGCGGCGCCATCTTGTACCCCGTGTTGTGGACCGGGCTGGCCACCGCCGCCTATGCGGTCTACGCCGGCGAAGTGCTGAGCGTGCGGTTGGTCATCCGCAGAGCCATCCGCTACGCTCTCGCTCGCGGGACGATCGTTGGCCTCATGGCGATTCCCTTCGCGGCGGTCTTCTGGATCGTGTATCAAGAGCGCGATCAGCCGTTGGCGGCGCTCCTCAGCGGCCAACGACAACTCGTCCTGTTGGCCTTGGTCAGCCTCGGCTTGATCCTGTTGCGAGTCAGGCGGCCCCTCCTCGACAGCCTCGACCGGCGCTTCTTTCGTGAGCAGTATGACGCCCGCCGAATTCTCGGCCGCCTGATTGACGACACGCGCAACGCCCCCAGCGTTGATGCACTGGCCGATCGGCTGGCGGTCGAGATCGACCGGGCGCTCCATGTCGAGCCGGTGCATCTGCTCCTCATCGACGCGGCGAAACGCGAGTTCGGCCATGTCGATGGAGCGGGAAGCGCCCTGCCCGCGGAGGGCGCCCTGGCGACGCTCCTCAGCGGAGGGGTCGATCCGATGGACGTCGACATCGAAACGCCTCGGCATCCGCTGCAGCGCCTGCCGGATCCCGAACGGAGCTGGCTCATTCGAGGAGGGTACCGGCTGCTCGTGCCCGTGAAGTCGAGCCGGGGCACGCTCGCCGGCGTGCTCGCGCTCGGGCCCAAACGCAGCGAGCTCCCCTTCTCGCCCGGTGACCGCTGGCTGCTCTCCGCGATCGCCGCTTCAGCGGCGGTGGCACTCGAAAACCTCAGCCTCCGTTCGTCCACGCCCTCAGCCAGCGATCGGGATCCTGTGTCGCCGAAGGAATCGGATTGGTCGGACGCGGCCCTGGAGTGCGAACGCTGCCAGACGTTGCAACCCGACGTCTTCGTGACCACCTGCACGAACTGCGGCGGCCTTGTTCGCCAGGCGCCGGTGCCTCGCTACCTTCGCGGGCTGCGAATCGAGCGACGGATCGGCACCGGCGGAATGGGCGTCGTCTATCGAGCGATCGATACCGAGCTCGAACGCATTGTCGCCGTCAAGACCCTCACGACCATGTCGGCGGACGATGCCAGACGGCTGCGCCGGGAGGCTCGCGCCATGGCGGCGGTCGGGCATCCGAACGTCGCAACCATTTTCGCCGTCGAGATGTGGCACCAGCAGCCGTTGCTGGTGGTCGAGTATTTCAGCAATGGGACCCTCCGGGATCGCCTTCGCCGTGGCCCCCTCGAGATCGACGAGGCGCTCGCTCTGGGCGAGCAGCTCTCGGCCGGGTTGGAACACATTCACCAGCGAGGGATCCTCCATCGCGACATCAAGCCGAGCAACATCGGCTTCGACGCCGGCGGCACCGCGAAGCTGCTCGACTTCGGCCTGGCCAAGATCATCATGCGAGGCGTCAAGGAATCGAGCGCTCAAGATACGACGTCGCTGATACAGCTTGCGTCGTTTCCGGGCAGGACCATCGACACCGCCGGGGTCCTGATCGGAACGCCGCTCTACCTGGCGCCCGAGCTGCTGGACATGCAGTCACCTGACCGGCGGTCGGACCTCTGGGCGCTCGCGCTCGTGCTGTACGAGGCGATTGCCGGGTCGAACCCGTTGAGTGCGCCCACGACCCCTGAAACACTGGAGCGAATCAAGGACGCCCACATTCCAGACCTCCGGAAGCTGCGGGAGAGCTGCCCGGCCCCGCTCACGGAATTCTTCCGCCATGCGCTCGCGATCAGGCCGCAGGACCGTTTTCAGAGCGCAGAGGAGCTGCGCGCCGCACTTCGTCGGATCGATGGCGAGCTGGCCACTTGAGGCGCAGCGCAGCCTAGGGCTTGGTCTTCGTGGCCGGTTCGAACTCGTAAATCCCGCCGTCTGCCATCAGCGAGAGGAAGAGATGGCCGTCCTTCATCACGTAGGACCGTATATTGCCCCACTGTTTCACAATCTGGTCGTGCAGCGACCCCGGCGGGCACTTGGCGCGCGTCAGTGCCAACGGACCAAACTGAAGCTGATTCGGGCCGCTCGACTTCCAGGTCCCGCGTCCCCGGTTACAGTCGACACGCGCCGTCAGCTGACCACCTGCCCCGAAGTCAATCGTGTACTTGGCCCGGTCGTCCGGCGTCAGCACGAGTCATCGCTGCTCTGGAACCTGACGAGCTGCCACGACGTCCCCTCCAGTCCGGGCGCTGACTGAGCGCCTGCACTGAATGCGGCGACTCGCTTGCCCGTCGCATCGGATAGTTCCAGCCGATCGCCGACGACCGTCAGTCGCGTCGCACCCTTCAGCGCTTCCCGAAACGGGCGCTCGATCTCGGCAGTGTTCGATGCACGCCATCTGGGTCCCGGCCATCTGGCCGAACGTGATGGCATCGCCTTTCAATTCGTAGCTGCCAGTAATCCGGTTGCACCCGTCCGAGCCCGACACACGGCCTGCCGCTTGAAACAGCAAATGAGCCTCACGCTTCGGGTCCTGTGAAGGTACGGGCTTCCCGGCGAGCTCGACAGCTTTCCAATACGTTCCTTCGAGAGGTTTGGGGCCACCCGGCTTCGCTTGCGCGGTCTGACTCGCACCGACTCTCGCCAGCACCATCGAGACGCTGGTCGGACTTCCGCGCGTGATCACTGGAGTCGCAGTATCGGAGGTGAACAGCAGCTTATCGTCGAGGAGGATCCTTGCTCGAACGACGTACTGATGAGTCGCGACGATCTTGGCGGGATCATAAGGCGATGGTGAATGCGATCGGCGGATTGCCGGGGGAGGGAATCCGGGTCCGCGCGACCGTTTCCGCCGGCGCATCGGCACGAGACACGTCCTCGAGCGCAGCCTCGAAGACCGCCGCGGGCGGCAGTGCCATGCGCTCTCGATAGGTCGCAGTCCCTTGTATGGATTGAGCCATCGCCGTGTTTGCGATCAACGCGACGCACATCGCCAACGTCGCCTGTGTGACAGTCCTCACTCGGATGCCGCTATCACGTGACATGGTCGCAATCCTCCACCGTTCAGACTCAACCGTTCAGACTGCGTGGCGACTGCGATTTTACTGCACAGACTCCTTCAGGCGGAAGATTCCTCTTCAGATGCTTTCCCGCCACATCATGCGGCGCATCTGTCGACCTATCCAGATGAACAGCACGACGAGCGCGAGCAGGCAGAGCAGCGGGACCACGATCGCAGCAATAGAGACGCCGATGGCGCCCGCCGTTTCGCCCGTCGATACGACGGGATTCGCGAGCCCGGCCGTGAGGAGGCCGGTTTTCGCTCGCACCAGGGCGCTCGTGACCTTCGTGACGCCGGCGACCCCACCCCCGCCGATGATGGCCACGGGCCACATGATGGCCGGCGGGATGTCCACCATCACCGCAGCACTGGCGACCGCCCCGGCAATGAGTGATGCCGGCGTCGCCACGATGTCGAGCACGTGGTCGACGCCCGGAATGTAATACGCGGCCACTTCCAGCACGCTGGCGGTCGCCAGCGCGACGAGGGCCCCGGTGGTCGACAGCCACTGGAATCCCTCGTACAACGACAGAGCGCCCCACCGCGCCGCGAGCCCGGCAACGAGGAAGCGGGAGGAAGACGCGGAAGCCGGTAGCCGCCGCCAGTCCGATACCGATGGCGACTCCGGTGAGCGATTCAATGGAGACCGGCATGATTGTCATTCGTCATCCTTCACGTCGGCGCCCGAGAGCGCCCGATCGGACCAGGAAATAGGCGAGCGTCGCCAGCGAGCTGACCGCCGCAGCGACGTAGGTGAGCGCCGCGGCGTTGAGCACGCGATCGACCCCCTCCCGTTCGGTGGGCGATACCAGCCCGTGCTTGACGAGTAGCGCCTTCGCCCGCGCTGATGCGTCGTACTCGACCGGCAGCGTTACCAACTGAAACGCGATGACGGCCGAAAAGAGCAGGGCACCAATCCACACCATCTGAGACGACGCCAGCATCAGGCCAAACAGCATGACCATATAGCCGAGTGACGACCCGAAGCTGGCGGTGGGGACCAACGCGGATCGGAGCCACAGCGGGCCGTACCGATGCGCATGCTGAATGGCGTGGCCAGCTTCGTGCGCGGCGATGCCAACGGCAGCAATCGATGTCGAGTTGAAAACCCCTTCCGATAGCACCAGGCGCTTGGTCGCGGGGTTGTAGTGGTCCGTCAACATGCCGCGCGCCGGCTCGATGGTCACGCCAGCGACGCCAGCGCGCACGAGCAGTTCGTTGGCAGCTTCAGCACCCGACAGCCCTAGTCTCGTCGGCACCTGCGAGTACTTGGCGAACGCGGCGCGGGTCTTGGCCGACGCCCAGGCTGACAGCAGGAAGCCGGGCAGGATGAGCAACAGATACAGCGGATCGAAAATCATGCGTTGACGACGGCGGTCTGACGACCCGCCGCTCCATACGCCCGCTGTCACCGAGTTGTGACGACCGCATACTCGATTCGACGGTTCTGAAATCGACCGAACTCCGTATCGTTCGTCGCGCGAGGTCTGGTGTACGGGTCAGGCCGCTCGACGCCGCCAGTGTATCGATCGTGCCGGTACCCAGCGCCGATTCCAGGTGCGATGGTGTGATCGGCCTCCCCTCTTTGCCACCAAACCACGATGTGATGACATCGCCGAGGCCGGCGCGGCGGAAAAGATCGAGGAACCCTTCGGGCCCTCCGCTCCGTTGGTTGGTCAAGAGCGAGAGCAGGCCTTGCGCAACGGCCGAAACGCTCGTGGTGGGCAAACCGAAGCGTGACGCCGCTTCATTGACTATCGGAGCGAACATAAGCCCCCCTCTCACCGCAACCTCCTTCGTTCGTCCGCCATCTCGATCGAACCAGCCGGTCGCAGCCTCGCCCGGGGCCGAAACGCTGGCCGCTTGAGGGGACTGGCCAGCGGCAGCCTGACCGCGAAGGACGACCCCTGCCCCTTCCCTTCGCTGATCGCCCGCACCTCACCGTCATGGAGTGCGATCAGCTCGCGAACGAGCGTGAGGCCGAGACCGAGCCCCCGCTCCGAAGGCCGAACACTCGCTTCGTCCTGCCGAAACGGTTCGAAAACAAACGGCAGGAGATCCGCCGCGATGCCCAAACCGCTGTCAGTGACAACGAGCTCCGCGTTCACGCCATCGGTTGCGGTCTGCACCCGCACGCGACCGCCCGTCGGCGTGAACTTGATCGCGTTCTCCACCAGGTTCCTGACGACCTGTTCGAGCCTGAGAGCGTCGCCGTTGACAAGCAGCGTCGAGTGCGCGCTTCTCATCGACAGGATCACGTTCCGACGCCGGGCGGCCGGCAGCGTGGACTCGACGACGTGCTGTACGAGCGGATTCAGATCCAGCAGTTGTCGGTTGAGGACCAGCGACCCGGCCGCGTGACGGGAGAGATCGAACATCTCCTCGATCAAAGTGGAGAGGCTCCCGGCGTTGCGGCCGATGACACTCAATGCCCGCGACACCTTCTCGGGGGGCAACACGCCGCTCTCCGCCACCTGAACCCAGTTTTGAATCGCCGTCAGCGGCCCACGAAGTTCGTGCGACAGCGTCATGAGAAACGGAGTCCACGGCTCGACCTTTCGCATGACGGAGAATGCCACGGGCTTCGAGGCCGAGTGTTGTGATCGTGGCTTCCTGGGGATCTCGTGCAGGCACGCCAGGTAGGGAGTCATCGACCGGGGCCCGAGCCGCGTCACGTCGATTGCAAGCCTGAGCGAAGGGGGCGTGGCACGCAGCGCCCGGATGCTGCACGTTTGATCGTCTCGATTGTCGAGGAGGGTCAGGCCACTGAGCGCCGCTTCCACCGCCGGTCGACTCGGCTTGGCTACGATGTCGGACAGCCGCTGGCCTGTGCCTGTCGACTCTCCTTGCCCGCTGAGACGCACGAATTGGTGGTTCGCAGCCACGATGACGCCATGGCGGTCCAGGGTAGCCGCCGCGACAGGAAGGGCTTGAAGAGGGATGTTCAGTAGGTGTGACTGGACGGTAAACGCCATGTTGCACGCCCCGATCGCTCGCGAGTGACGAATCTATGGCAAGGTCGGGGTCGGCGCTATTACACTTATGTGGTACGCCCAAAAGGGTGCATTTCCAGTAGCCGTAACGATGGAAGCCCGCGTCTTCGTGATAGACGACGACCCACAGGTACGGAACTCGCTGAAGTTCTTGTTCGAGGCTTCCGGACTGGGAGTCGAGACCTTTGCGTCGGCGAATGCGTTCCTCGAGCGTCCTGCCTACGATGGTCCGTTCTGCCTCGTGCTCGACCTACGGCTGCCCGAACTGGACGGCTTGTCGGTCCAGGAGCGCCTCGCCCAGACCGGCGTCCCGGCGCCGATCGTCTTCCTGAGTGGCCAGTCGGACGTGCCATCCACGGCGAAGGCCATGCGGAATGGCGCCGTGGATTTTCTGGTCAAGCCGGTGGACGATTCAGAGTTGCTCGATGCCGTCGGCCGCGCGCTGACGCGTGCGGTAGAGACCCGTCAGCAGCGACGCGCACAAACCGATTCGGCCGCACGAATCGCGCGGCTCACGGCCCGAGAGCGGCAGGTGATCCACCTGGTGGCGCTTGGCCTTCTCAACAAGCAAATTGCCTTCGAGCTCGGAATCAGCGAGGAGACGGTGAAGGTCCATCGTGGGCACGCGATGCGGAAGCTCGAAGTCGACTCGGTTCCGGCCCTGATCCGCCTGCTCATCGCGCGTTCACCTGAGGACGACGCTATCCAGCGGGGTCACCGCTTGCGGCTGGCAACCGCGTTCAGAATCTCTTCTTCGTCGCACGGCTTGCTGACCAGGGGCAGGCCGGACTGGCGGATGGCACGCTCGAAGGACCCTCGATCGTGCCCGGTCATGAGCACGATCGGGACATCCGACCCGGCCGAGCGGATCAGCTCGGCCAACTCGATCCCGTTCATCTTCGGCAGGCAGACATCGAAGAGAAAACAGTCAGCGACGACTTCTTGCGCCAGCAAGTCTTCTGCGGAGGCGAAGACACGCACCTCGTGACCAGAGGCGCGCAGCAGGGACTGCAGTGCCATCCGAACCGCCTCGTCATCGTCAACCACGACGATTCGCATCGAGTCCTTCGGCAGACCTTTCGTGGACGTCTCACCAGAGGTCGCCTCTCGCGTGCCGCGCGGCAACAAGATCTGGAACGTCGAGCCACCATCTGGGTTGTTCACCGCGCGAATGTCACCACCGTGGGCCCGCACGATCGAGTGGCAGATGGCGAGGCCCAGTCCCAGACCGTCTTGCTTGGTCGTCATGAACGGCTCGAAGATGCGATCGATGCGATCCTCGGAGATGCCGGTCCCGGCATCACGCACGAGGATTTGGACCTTTTCCTCGTGATACCACGTCGTCACCGCCATCCGTCGATAGGGAGGAGCGACCTCGCTCATCGCATCGCAGGCATTGAGGACGAGGTTGATCAACACCTGCTGCAGTTGGATGCGATCCCCAAAAACCATGGGGAGACTACGTTCAAGATATGTGCTGGGAGCGACGGCACGGCTTCGCAGTTCGAGCGCGGCGAGTTCGAGCGTCTCTCTGACGACCTCGTTGATGTCCAGCGCTTCCGGCTCCGGATCGCTGCGCTTGAGCATCGCACGGACTCGATCGATGACACTGCCCGCATGTTTCTCGGCTTTGACAATCGCATCGAGACCGTGCCGCACTTTATCGAGGTCAGCAGGTTGCTGGTCGACCAGACGCCGCGTCGCCTGGGCGTAGGTGAGAATCGCCGCGAGCGGCTGCCTCAACTCGTGCGAGAGCTCCCGGACATCTCACCGAGCATCGCGACGCGACCGAGATGCGTCAGTTCGCGCAGTTGCTCCGCGGCGAGCAGCTCGGCGGTCTTCCGCGCGGTCACGTCCATCAGGACGCCGGTGATGTGGCGGCGGCCTCGTGAGTCTGCGCTCGGTCGGATCGCTGCAATGATCCAGCGCACGGATCCGTCGTCGCGCTCAACCGGCAACTCACCGTCGAAGGCCGTGCCGCTCCTGACCGCCTGCTCGAAGGCACTGTCTACGGGTTCGTCGATCCTCGGTCGCAGGGCGTGGAGGAGCTCGTCCAGCGTCAACCGCTTCCCCATCTCCGTACCAAGCAGCCAGGCACACTGCCGAGTCGTCCACACCCGGTCGTTGTCCGGCTGCCACGTCCAGAAGCCAACGCCGAGCGATACGCCGGCAATTTCAGCTCGCTCTTCGCTCTCGCGCAGCGCGATTTCCGAACGGCGTCGATTGCGACGCCCGAGGAGCAGGGCGACAATCAAGGTCGACTGCAACAGAAAGACGCTGGCCGTAAGGATGATCCCGGTTCGGTTCCGCTCCCACATCGAGAGCTCGCGAAACTGGCAGAATACTGCCGGCAGGCAGCGAGCGTTCGGAGATGCCCCAGCGCTGCAGCTGGCGCCAGTCGAAGAGGCGAGGCCGGCATGTTCTCGATCGGAATGTCCTGCGCGCGCGTGCCATCGAGTACCTGGAGCGCGATCTCCCCGATGCGGGTTCCGATGCCGGCTGCCCGCCGCACCACGCCGCCGACAACGCCGGTGCCGACGTGCGAGTCGGTCGAGACATACACCGGGACCGGCGAGGCCTCGGCCACCATACGCACGACTTCGTTTGGAAACATCACATTCCCGGAATCCTGCTGCGAGTACCGGATGAAGTGAATCAGACTGCCCGCCGGGACCGCCCGGACGGCGGCGATCAGCCCCGGCACCGACCGCTCGGTGATGAACCTGAGCTCGACGCCCTCCGCCGATTTCGCCAGCGCGGCCTGCACGCCCTCGAGGTATCCGGGGGTCAGCTCCTGGGCCACGACGAACACCCGTTGGGTCGACGGGTGCAGGCTCAGCGCGAGCTCGATGGTCTCGACGTCGGCGGCCCGCCACGCGGTCCCCGTCACCCCGGCGGCCGCGAGATGCTCGCCGAGCGTGGAGCTCGCGGATGCGACGACCGGGACGCCCGGAAACAACTGATCCCGATAGTCCAGCACGAACTGCAGCGCCGGATCGGTGATGGCCAGCACCACGTCGATTCGGCGTCCCTGGTATTTCCGCTGAAGGTAGTCGCGGAACGCGAGGGTGGCGCTTGCGTCGGGAAAGCGATCGGACTCCAGGTATTCCGAGAAGTAGTCGACCGGGGCCTCGTCGTGCGAGAGGAGCACCTGCCGAATCGCGCCATCCACCACCGGATTGCTGGGATAGTCCTCGGAGCTCCAGTGCACGGCGAGGGCCGTTCGGACCGATCGCGGCTGGGCCGAGGCAGTCGGGCAGACAAGTACCGGCGCGAGTGCTACCAGCGCGATGGTAAAGAGCGCACGGGGACGAGCCCGCCGAGCCATATCAAAACGACAGTCCGTCGACTGGCCTAGTTGAATCTGCGCCGGGCTTCAGCCGAGAGCTACGTCGCCAGCTCTCCACCCGTCGACCCGGTCCGCAGGCGGGCATAGTACCCCAGCGCGTGCCTCTATATGAAGTTGGTGCGAGTGTTGCGACCGATCAGCTTGCGGGCAGATTCGATTCGAACCATAGTGCAAGCTTGAGTAGAGAGAAGTCCGTCGCGACTTGTTGACGCCGCGACGCGGGAGGTTCCATGGCCAAAGCAGCACGCCCCGTTCCAGAGGGATTTCACACCATCACACCGCAGTTGACGTTGGACGATGCCGCCAAGACGATTGATTGGTACAAGAAGGCGCTCGGCGCCGAGGAAGTGAGCCGAAGCATCGGCCCCGACGGCAAGATCATGCACGCCGAGCTCACGATCGGCAACTCGCGAATCATGGTCAACGACGTCATGATGGGCTTCAAAGGGCCACAAGCCTTCGGCGGATCGCCGACCTCGTTGTGGATGTATGTCGAGAACAGCGACGTGCTCTTCAATCGCGCGGTGGGCGCCGGCGCAAAGGTGCAGATGCCGATTGACGACCAGTTCTGGGGCGACCGGGCGGGCGCCGTCACCGATCCGGCCGGCTATACGTGGTGGATTGCGACGCGCAAAGAAGACCTGACACCGGAGGAAACCAAGCAACGCGCAGAGGCATTCTTCAAACAGATGGCGCAGTCCGCGGGCCGCTAGTCGCCGCGGTATCCCCCTTCCGATGGCTGGCGTTCAGGGGTTGAAAGGTGGGGCCGATCCATCGACCCCCCTTTCGATTCGTCGTGTTTACTGTGCAGCGTGCCGGCAGGACGGGTCGGCGCGCCGTAACTGAGCTCCGGCACATAACGCATGACCACCGATTCGGTGCTGGTCGTCAGCGCAGCGCGCTTTTGATTGAGCTTCTGTGCCGCCTCGGCGCCAAGCGCGCGAATGAGCGGATTGGGCTGGTCCAACTCGGCCCAACCGGCGATCGGAGTCACGGTCGTCCGCTGCGCAACAGGCGCTCCAAAGTTGGCAGCGAACATCCAAGAGTCGGTGACTCCCGCCTTCTTGAAGGCCGGCAGGAATTCGTTGGTCGTAATGCTCGCATATTCCGCACCTCTGCCTGGCAACAGCTGCGTCGTCGCGACGATGACCCAAGCCGGCGGCTTGCCCGAGAAACTCTGTATGCTCGCGTTCGCCACGAGGGTCTGAATCACGCCATGCGTGCTGACGATCATCGGCCTCAGCCTCGCCAGGTACTTGGTGTAGTTATCGGGGCCCATTGCAGCTCGCAACACGGGGCCCTGATCGAAGTCGGCATAGTTTCGAATCGGCTGAGCGCTGACGAAAGTAGCGCCTGGGCCGACCGGGCCGTTGGCGAAGGTCCATCGAAAGGGAATCCCCGCTTTCTTATACGCGGGAATCGCCTCCTTTTGAATCAGCTCCGAATAGGCTGTAACCATGTCTGGCTTGACCATCGTCGTCGTGACCAGGGTCCGGGCTGGCGGAGGTGCCTGCTGACCACCTTGTGCCCGGACGCTGACTACAACACCCGACGGGAAGCCAATGGCCGCCACTACAGCTGCCAGCACGATCGATCGTTCAAATCTTCTATGCATCCTTGCTCCTTTGGTCCGTGACGGTTGCCACGACTTACGCCGATCGCACGATGAAAGGCGCGCGGATGTACACAATTGATGAGCTTGCTCATAGCGTTTATCTGAAATTTTTCGGGCTCTTCAATCGGGCCGTGGGCGCCGCCGGAAAAGGGCCGATGCAGATTGAACTTCCGCCTGAAGGCGGAAGCCGCCGATATTGTTTGGGGCGTGGCTCCAGGCTTCAGTGTGAGGGCGGAAGCCACGCGATATTGTTGGGATTCGTGGCTTCCGGCTTTAGCCGCTAGTCTGAACAGTGCTACCGATTCATTATTGGAGATTGACCATCCACACGTCCGATTCGGTGATGCGGCGTGAAAAGAATATGTGCCGCCCGTCGCGTGTAACACGCGGCGGGCCGAGCGTGTCGCGGAGGACCGAAAAGATCTGCTTCGTGGTGCGGGTCTGCGTATCGAGGACGTGAAACTCGCGCCCACGCGAGACGTACAGCACACGACGGCTGTCCGCCAACCACACGGCCATTCGCCAACGGTGGACAGCCGTTCATACGTCCGTCGCCTGCACTGAGTAAACGAGACGCCCGGAACGTCGTACCAGGACTGCCCTGTGATCCACGGCCGTCTGAGCGACCATGCATTCGGCACAAATCGTCGATCCGTGCTGGATTCTGATGGCAGACGATCGATCGACCTGGTCCGTCATCGGCCGCTCGGACGTCGATTTCATAGCGCTCCCGCCCTCGGGCGCGTCTGCGCCAATGCGGCGTGACAATGTCACCGCGAGTCGTGCGGCTATCGGGTGACCAGGCCACGACGCCGCTACCCTTGACGTTCGTCATCTGCTCGGAGATCGCTACCGTCCGGTCCGAATCTTCCAGATCTGCAGTGACCCATCCGATCGGAGAACGCGGCAATCCAGGCGCCATCGGGTGACCAGCGCGGGACGCGATCGATCGCGGGATCCGACGTCAGTTGACGAAGCGCACCCGAACCATCTGTCCTGACGATGTATGATCGCCTTCCGGATTGACTTCCAGTCGGCCACCACGGCCTGACCATCGGGGGACAGGTACGGGTTGGCCCAGAACCGTAATCCGGTCGTCACCGCCAATGGCTGCGACACCGGGTCACCCGTCGCCGGGTCGACTCCATCTTCTGGATGTCTTGTGTCTCGTACCGAGCTGTACGCGATCGGGTTCCCTCAGCCCAGATCGTCAAATGTGTGGCGAACGGTGCCGGTGATGTGATTGGCTCGGGATCTCCAAGCGTCTGGCCTGACGCTTCGTCCATCGGCACGCGCCAGATATTCGTGCTGCCGCCGCAATCGCTCACAAAGTACAAGTGACGACCGTCTGGCGCCCACACGGGGTTCCAGTCGAGATGGGCGTCAAGGGTCACCGCCTGCTCAGCCCCGCCCTCAACTGGAATCGTCACAATGTCCATCCGACGCACGTGCGCCACCGCGGCGAACGCCAAATGCAATGCGCTGACCGCGGGGAGACCAATTGGGCAAACCGACGTCCGATTATTACAGCCGCCGGGGCTCGCCACCATCAACGCCAACAACCCACAGCTCACTTACGCCTTCCGTGTTCTGCGGCCTGAGCTCATTAAGAATCGTCGTGAAAGCGATCTGCTTTCCGTCTCGGGACCACGCTGGGTTGAACCCGATCTTGGTGAGTCGTCGGACCGCTTCGCCATTGCATCCATCACGAACAAGCCGCCGCCTTCGCGCGTCGATCGAAACGCAATTCGCTCGCCATCCGGCGAGAACGCCGGCTGATCGTCGTCGTCGGTTGAATCTCTTGTCAGATTGATCGGTGTCTGACCACTCACGCTCTGAAGGTAAATGTCTCGATTCCCGGCGCCATCGCCGCGTACACCACCCAGCGCCCGTCTGAGAGAGGCTGGGAAACCACTCAATGCCGGGGTTGTGCGTCAGTTGACTGAATGTCGCCCGCAAGGTGCTCGACGGCGCGGGCGGCGCCGGTTGCCGCCAGATCAGGAACGCAGCGATGCCCGCCATTGCCCCCATCAGCGCCACACCGACCAACCAGTGTCGACGCCGACCCGTAACGATTGATATCGCGTTCTCGGCGGCGGTCTGCGAGGCGAAGCGCTGCTGCTGCAAGTCCTCGAGGTCGTTGCGCAGATCGATCGCCGTCTGGTAACGACGGTCAGTATCTTTGGCCAGACACCGTCGCAGGATTCAATCGAGGTCTGCCGGCGCATCAGAACGCACCCCGGTCAGCGACAGCCAGATCCTTGATGATCGAAGACGGAGAGACATGCTCGTGTCACCCGTGAAGGGGCGGGCGCCGGCCACCATTTCGTCCAACACGACGCCAGAGCAATGCCCGAGCGCGCATCAACAAGCTTCCCCTCTGCCTGCTCCGGCGACATGTAGGCCGTTGTGCCAAATACCGCCTGCGGCGCTGTCATACGAGCCGTCGTCTCCAGCCCCGCACCCCTCTCCGTGCCGGAGTGCTTCAACTTCGCGATGCCAAAGTCGAGGACTTTCAAACGCCCGACGCTGCCAATCATGATGTTCGCGGGCTTGATGTCGCGGTGAATGACGCCACGTTGATGCGCCGCGCTGATGGCATCAACCAGCGGAATCGTCCACTTGTAAAAGTCTGACCACGCCACGCCGCCAGCCCTGATGTAATCGACCAGCGTCTTCCCCTCGACGATCTCCATCGTCAGGAAGTGAAATCCGTTCGCCTCCTCGACCGAATAGATCGTGACGACGTTTGGATGATTCAGGGCGGCGACGGCTTGCGCTTCGCGGCGGAAGCGTTCGAGGCGTTCCGGGTCTGCTGCCGTATCGGGTGGCAGCAGCTTAATAGCGATGCGGCGATTGAGCCGGGTATCTTCTGCGGCATACACCTCCCCCATTCCTCCTGCGCCAAGCGTATGAAGGATTCGGTAGTGAAGCAGCGTGCTGCCGATCACGGCTGCCAGAGGATAGAACGAGAACGGCTCGCGGTCTACAGGCTTCAGCGCCCCTCGAAGCGAGTCGGGAGGGTCAAGGCCGAGGGGAGGCGTTGTGAGGTATCGTCACGAAGCGGTTGCGCATGATCACACGCGAGGACTGCCTGGCGCTCGATGGGGCCGATCCACTCAGGTCGTTGCGCGACCACTTTGCTCTTGACCAAGCCGATGCGTCCGGCCTTGTCTACCTCGATGGCAACTCGCTCGGTCCGCTGCCCCGAGTCACACCAGCGCGGCTCGCGCAGGTTGCCTCCGACGAGTGGGGTCGCGGGCTGATTCGCAGCTGGAACACCGCGGGCTGGATCACGCTCGCGCATCGTGTTGGCGACAAGATTGCGCGGCTGGTCGGCGCCGGCCCTGGCGAGGTGGTGGTCGCCGACTCGACCTCGGCCAACCTATACAAGGTGCTGAGCGCAGCCGTGGCGCTCGTAAAGGCAGACGAGCCAACACGGCGCTGCATTGTTTCGGAGCGCACCAACTTTCCGAGCGATCTCTACATCGCAGATACCCTTGCCCGCGAGCGGGGTTTTTCACTGCGTCTCATCGACAGTGATGACCTGCTCACGCAGATCGACGAGACGGCGGCCGTCGTGATGCTGACGCACGTGAACTATCGCACCGGCCGTATGAATGATCTCAGGGCGATCACGCGCGCGGCCCATAGGGTCGGCGCCTTGATGGTCTGGGATCTCTCGCACTCCGTCGGTGCGGTTCCGGTCAATCTGCGTGGTCGGGGAGCGGACGAGGACGCGGCTGACTTCGCTGTTGGCTGCGGGTACAGATATCTCAACGGCGGTCCGGGCGCGCCCGCATTCCTGTGGGTCCACCCCCGGCTCACGGAGCGCATGGACCGTGACGGATGGCGGCAGCCGCTCTCAGGCTGGCTGGGGCATGCCGCACCGTTCGACTTTTCAACCGACTATCACCCCGCGCCAGGCATCGCGCGGTTCGTTTGCGGCACCCCACCGATTCTGTCGCTTGCGGCCCTGGAATGCGGCGTTGACGTCGTGCTGGCCGCGGAAACGTGCGGGGGACTGTCCGCGCTCCGCGAAAAATCGCTACGCCTGACGGGGCTGTTCATCGACCTGGTGGAATCGCGCTGCGCCGGAGACGGCCTTTCAGTCGTGACGCCGCGCGAAAGCAACGCCCGCGGCAGCCAGGTCAGCCTCGCGCATCCGAGTGATGGTTACGCCATCATGCAAGCGCTCATCGCACGTGGCGTGATCGGCGACTTTCGAGCGCCCGACATCCTGCGGTTCGGCTTCGCGCCGTTGTACACCCGCTTCGCGGACGTGTGGGATGCCGTTGATCGCCTCGCGCACGTCCTTCAACGTGGTGAGTGGCGCCAACCGCAGTTCAGCGTTCGCGCGGCGGTCACGTGAGCGAGCTGTCCGTGCGAAGACGCTCGCCGTGTATCAGCTGGATCGGTATCGCGGTTCAATCTTCCGGCTAAAGCCGGAAGCCACGAATACCTAAAGAATATCGCGTGGCTTCCGCCTTCAGGCGGAAGTTTGGCGCGCTGGGCGCTGTCGGTCAGCGATGAAGTCGCGGCCGCGGACGATCTCCAGAACGTTTTTGGCGCCACTCACGAACGGGATGACGTCGAGCGCGGTATCGAGCGTTCCACCGAACAGACCCTTCCGGCGAACCGCTCGGGTCACCGTTGCAACGGCGACCAATCCACCAAGAAATGGTACCGAACGGAGCAACTTGCGCATGATCCGGCGCTGCCCGTATTGCACCGCTTGGCGTGTGATGCCCATGTCATCGGCCGAAAGCAAACGCCGTTCCGAACCGCGACCGTAAGCGCCTGCCGCTGCGACCGCGTCCTCGCCGACTCGTATTACGATCGACTCACGTGGTCTCAAAGCTCTTCTCCTTACTCGCGCTGTGCGTCTTTCTTCCGACATTGGCCTCCTGCCGTTCGGCGCCGCCACGCGAGGGCGCCGCCGCTGAGGTGCATGGCCTCACCAGCGCGCACACACGCGTCGTCTGGGTCCAGGGTGACGGCAGCGATCCCTACGCGATGGGCAATCAGCTGACGTTGATGGGATTCGATAGCGACGATGGGCGCGGGGAGCGCGCGATCCTGGCTGAGAAGGGGAGCTATGTGAAGCCGCTGTTGACCCCACGCGGCGATCGCGTGGTGTATTCGACGCACCCAGAGCTTGGCGATCCCTCCGTGTTCGTCGTGGGCTTCGATGGCAATGGCCAGCGCCGCTTCGACCGCGGCATCGCGCTCGGCGTCTGGGAGGATCCGCGCGACGGTGGCGAGTGGGTCGTACCTCGGATCAGAGATCCGCGAGTTCGGCGTCGGCACGGTGACACGGGTTCGTCTCGACGAACCCTCGCGACGAGAGCTGGTCTGGAATCGGTGGCGTGGTGTCGTTCGACACCTTCCAGGTCTCGCCTGACGGATCGATCGCCGGCGGTCTGTTTCCTTGGCCGGCGGCGGGCGTGGCCGACCTCACGACCGGGTCGTGGCGGCAGATCGGTGAAGGCTGCTGGACGGCGCTGAACGACGTGGGCGCCCCGCTGTTGTGGTATTTCGACGGTGCGCATCGCAACCTACGAATGGTCGACCTCAACCGCGATCGTCGCTGGACCGTGCCGATCAACCGCGCGCCCGGCTTCGCCAACCCGGAGGTCTATCACCCGCGGTGGGCGCGGCATCCGCGGTTCATGGTCATGTCCGGACCATACGACCAGGGCGGCGCAAACCAGGTCCGCAGTGGCGGCAAGCAGGCCGAGATCTGGCTGGGGCGATTTCGCGACGACTTCACGGAGATCGAAGCGTGGGCGCGTGTTACGAGCAATGCCGGCGGCGACGCCTATCCGGACGTGTGGATCGACCGCGAGCAAGGTACACATCCGCAGCATGCCAGCGGTCGCTTGGGTCCCGCCGCGACGGGCGACAGCAAGTCGATGGCGCGAATGGTGGTCGACGCGCGTCTGGTATCGGCGGGCCAGGTCCCCACGCCCGAGTCGATCGCGCCCTACCGCCATGCGCTGGTTGTCAGCACTTATGAGATCGTCAATGTGGTCGAAGGCAACCAACCCGGCACGCAGATCAACGTGGCCCACTGGGGGATACGCGATTCGCGGGTGCTGAAGGAATCACGTCGCCCCGAGGGCCAGGTGTATCGATTGACCGTGGAGCGTTACGACGCGCACCCTGAGCTCGAAGGCGAGCGGCTCATCCAGGGAGACGTGCCCGACGCTCCTTTGTATTACGACGTTGGGGCCCAGTGAGAAAGGTCAAGGCGCGCGTGCTCGACTTCTAGCGGAGGCTGGGCAGGGGAACTGCTCGAGTTACTGCGTAGCGTCGATCCCGAGTGCCGCGTGCATTCTCGGATCCTCACGCACCCTGTCCCATTCGAGCAGTTCAGGCTTCACCGTCGCGCCCGCTGCCACGAGCTGAGCCACGACGTCGTAGTAGCGCGCCTCGGTCGTGGGCCTGCCGCTCCAACCGGTCAGCGCCCAGACGAGCGGCGGCGTGCCCCAGGTCTTGTCGATCACATCGACGCGTGCGCCGTGGCGCAGCAGCGTCCGAACGGCGTCGACATGTCCATGGTACGCGGCGACATGAAGACCGGTGTGCCCTTGTCCATGGCCCTTGAGCTCCTCGTCCACGTCGAAACCGCGGTTGAGAAGAAAATCGATGACCTCCGATCGACCGTACGCACAGGCCAACGAGAAGGAATCCTTCATTCTCGCGATCGTCCGATCTTCCGCGAGCCCACCATCCTGATCGATTAGCTCCTTCACGAGGTCGAGACGCCCCAGGCCCGCCGCGTCCGGGAGGTCGACCGGAGCGCCGCGGCTCGCAAGGTACGCGGCCGCTGCGGGCTGGCCATTCGCCAGGCAGCCGCGAACCAGTGACTGCCGGTTGCCGGCGGCTCCAATGCGATCCAGGCTCGCGCCATGCTCGAGCAACACGTCCATGACGTCCTGCTGCACGCCGGCGATGAATGGCGGTGCGCTCGTGGCGACGAGACCGAGCGTCGTGCAGCCGCCTCCATAGACGTTTGCCTCGGCGTCGACCTCGGCGCCGGCCGCGAGCAACCGCTCGGTGATCTCCGCGATGTTCTTTGGCGACACCTGACGGTAGTTCTCAACCCCGTTGGCCGAAACGTAATGCAGGAGCGTGGCCCTGTGCTCGCGTGTGGACCGCGCCCGGATCAATTCCGGCTGCTCTTGCAGCAGACGCCCGACCGTCGAGATGTCGCCCGAGACGATGGCGTGGGCGGCGGCTTCGAAGGTGGAGGTCGGCGAACTGGCGCGTGCCAGCGAGTCGATGTGCTCCACGAAGATCGGCCAACTCGGGAAGCCGTGAGCACGGGCAATTACGAACTGCGCATCGGTCAGTGCGCATCTCGAGCCCGCACCCCCGGTCAGCTTCTTTCGGGCAAACCGCTCGACCTGGTCGGCCCGCGCCGTAACCTCACGTTCGTCCCGTAACGCGCCCGGTTCCTTGTGCAACGCCGCCAGCGCATGAATCCACTGTGTGGCCCAGCTGCGAAGGGCAGTCGCATCATTCGACTTGCACGCCTTCACCAGCTCTTTGGCGAGTTTCTTGTACTGCTCGACCGTTGGGGCGTGACGGAAGAGGGAGCGCGTCTTGCGGATTGGGATACATACGAATCTCCTTTCATCACACGCCTGGAGTCCGCACTGTCAGGCTTGAAAGAAGGTTCGTGTGGTCGAACGACTGTGGGTGGGCACGGCCCTTTCCGCGGACTGGATGCGCCCCTCGCGCGACACCAGTATAGGCCGCTCTCGGGCGGAAGGCCACTACGTGGGCGGGCCGCGCTGCGCGCGGTGGGCCTCCGGCGGCTGATGCGGAGGTGCCGACAATCACAAAGAAGCCGCTGGATGAGATCCGATTGAGGGTGTGAGGTGGCGATAGTTGCCGAAACGGGCGGTTCGGGTCGCACGTCCCGCTTCTCACCCCACCGCGCACAAAACGCGCGGCGGGGGCCCCGCTTCGCGGCGTGGGAAAGGAGCCGCGCCGCTGGACGACTATCGACGCCGGCGACGGCAGTGGTGATCCGCCCGCTGTACCCGAATCGTTTGGATGTACGGGTGAACCGATCCATTGTGGCGAATCGGGGCCGTCGCCGCGCGATCGCGGCGCGGCCCTTTCCGGATCGCGCGCACGCCGCTCAGAGGTCCGCGCGACTCGAACCACCCGTTTCGGTCACTCACGCTTGGTGATGGGCTATCGCGGAGCAGGCGGAAGCTCACATTGGCCCATCCGTGAAGCACCGGCGCGCGCGGAATGCGCAGCCGATGCGGACCACTCGGATGGCAGCGCACTCTGAGCGCCGTGATCAGCGTGCAGGTAAACGGCCTGGCAGCGGAGTCGGCCGGCGCTGGTGATTCGCCACGACTGCACGAACAACCCGGTCACCCAAGCGATTGTTCACAGGCGTTCGAGGGGCCCGAAGCGCCGGGCGGGGCGACAGGACGACCGCGGAGAGGCCGTTTACCACGGCGCGAAGCGGGCGGTGCAAGCCGAGTGGGCCGCGTCGGCATTACGCCATTCGCGGTAGAGCACAAGAACCGGTACCTCTATTTGCTAGACTCGCTGCTTCGTTGCACGGAGGCCCGATGATTCCCAACATCAGACGCCATCTTCTCGCGGCGTGCACCATAGCGGTGCTCGCGCTCGCAGGTCTGGGCTCACACCCGACCGCGCTATCGACCCTCGACGCGCAGACACCTCCGCTGGACGAGGCGTTGCTCAGCGCCTATCGGTGGCGCAACATCGGGCCCAATCGCGGCGGTCGATCGATCGCCGTGGCAGGCGTGAAGGGCCGCCCGCGCGACGCATACTTTGGCGCCGTCGGCGGCGGACTCTGGAAGACGGTGGATGCCGGTAACAGCTGGGTGCCGGTCACCGATGGCCAGATTTCAAGCTCGTCAGTCGGCGCGGTAGCGGTTTCGGAGTCCAACCCCGACATCGTGTACATCGGGATGGGCGAGTCGTGCATCCGCGGCAACATCATGCCCGGCGACGGCGTCTACAAATCCAGCGACGCGGGCAAGACGTGGGCCAAGGTCGGCTTCGCCAATGTCGACGCCATCTCGCGAGTACGCATCCATCCCACCAATCCCGACATCGTCTACGTTGCAGCGTTCGGTCAGTACCACGGACCCAGCGACGAGCGCGGTGTCTTCAAGAGCACCGACGGCGGCAAGACGTGGCGCCAGACGTTGTTCCGCGATCCGCGGACTGGTGCGGTAGACCTCGCGATCGACGAGAACAATCCCAATGTGATCTTCGCGGCTCTGTGGGAGGCGTATCGCATCGAATACCAGATGTCGAGCGGTGGTCCGGGCAGCGGCTTGTACAAGAGCACGGACGGCGGCGATACCTGGACCGAGATCACGCGCAACCAGGGACTTCCTCAGGGTGTGGTCGGGCGCATTGGCGTCGCGTTGACCAAGGCGGATTCGAATCGCGTCTACGCCCTGGTCGAAAACGAAAAGGGCGGCCTTTATGTGTCCGACGATGCGGGAGCGACGTGGCGGCTGATGAACGAGTCCCGCAATGTACGCCAGCGCGCGTTCTACTACACGCACGTTCACGGCGACCCGCGCAACAAGGACACGGTCTATATGCTCAACACGGCGCTGTTTCGATCCACGGATGCCGGCAAGACGATCGCACAGGTCGGTCAGGGCACTCACGGCGACCATCACGATCTCTGGGTCGATCCCGACGACTCCGATCACATCGTCGTGGGGAATGACGGCGGCGGCGCCGTCAGCTACAACATCAGCTCGGCGCAGCGGACGTGGAGCGACCAGGACTTTCCCACCGCTCAGTGGTATCACGTCGTGACGACCGCACATTTGCCCTTCCACGTGTGCGGCGCCCAGCAGGACAACAGCACCTTGTGTGTGCCGAGCAATACGAACGCGGGTGGCGGCGGTTTCGGCGGCGCACCTCCGGCCGCGCCGTATCCGGTCGGCGGCGGCGAGCCGGGGTACATCGCGCCAGACCGCACCGATCCCGATGTGTTCTTTGCCGGCTCCAACAACGGGACCTTTCTCACGCGCTATAACCTGCGAACGGGCGAGCTCAAGGAAGTCGGGGCGTATCCACGATTCTTCTCGGGCGAGCCGTCCAAGGACGTCAAAGAACGTTGGCAGTGGACGTATCCGATTATCTTCTCGCCAGTTGACCCCAAGGTTCTCTACACCAGTTCGCAACGCGTCTGGCGGACCACAAACGGCGGCGATACGTGGGAGGCGATCAGCGGCGACTTGAGTCGTCACGATCCAAAGACGTTCCAGGAGTCCGGTGGTCCAATCACGCACGACATGAATAGCCCGGAGATCTACGGAACGGTGTTCTCGCTGGCGCCCGGCAAGAAGGACATCAACGTGCTGTGGGCGGGTTCAGACGATGGCCTCATACACGTGACGCGCGATCACGGCAAGACCTGGACAAACGTGACGCCGGCCGACATGCCGGAGTTCGGTCGCGTCAGCCAGATCGACGGTTCCTCTTTCGACAACGGGACTGCGTACCTGGCAGTCAAGAAGATGCTGCTCGGCGATCGGTCACCACACATCTTCCGCACGCGCGATTATGGAAACACTTGGATGAAGATCGTCAACGGCATTGCCGCGGATGATTACGTCCACACGGTCAGGGAGGATCCGGCGCGGCGCGGGCTGCTGTACGCCGGCACGCAGCACGGCGTCTACATCTCGTTCGACGATGGCGAACGGTGGCAACCGCTCAAGAACGGATTGCCGGACACACCCGTGACGGATCTCGTCGTCGAGAAGAACGCGTTGGCGATTGGCACGCACGGGCGCAGCTTCTACGTCATGGACGACATCGCGGCGCTGCGCCAGCTCGGAGTGGCACAAGCAGGTGAGGTGGTGCTCCTCAAACCGGCTGATGTCATCCGCGGGCTCGACCGGGCGGGGATCAGCTACTACCTCAAGACGCAACCGAAGACCCTGACCATCGAGTTTCTCGACGCCAAGGGGCAAGTGATGCGCACCGTCAATGGGCAGCCTCCGCCCAAGCCGGGTGACAAACCAGCGCCGGCGCCCGGCGGCGGTGGTGGTGGCGGTTTCGGCGGGCCGCAAGGAGCGCCCATGGCGGCTGGGATGAATCGCTACTCGTGGGACCTCAACTCGACGCCGGTCGTGTCCTTCCCCGGCATGATTCTCTGGGGTGCGACACAGAACGGTCCAATGGTCCTGCCGGGCTCGTACTCCGTGCGATTGACGATGGACGGCGCGACACAGACACAATCGTTCTCGATCGCCAAACATCCGCTGCGCCCCATCAGCGATGCCGATCTGCAGTATCAGTGGGATCTCGCCAGTCGAATTCGAGACAAGGTCAACGAAGCCAACCTCGCCGTGATCAACATCCGACGCATCAAGAGCGACATCGCTGCACGGACGAAGGATGCGCCCAAGGAAGTGCAGGAGGCCGGCGCCAAGCTCGCGCAATCGCTGTCGGTGGTCGAAGAGGACGTCTACCAGGTCCGAAACCAGAGCGGACAAGATCCGCTGAACTTCCCCATCAAGACCAATAATCGGCTCGCCTCACTGCTGCGGGTCGCGGTCACCGGCGAGGGGCGGCCGACCGGTAACGTCGAGACGATCTTCGCCGAGCTGGTGGCGGAACTGAAGGGTCACACGGATCGGCTCGATCGCACGCTGGCGACGGAGTTGGCGGCGTTCAACCGGATGCTGGAGAGGAACAAAAAGGAAGCGATCAGGCCAAAGTAGCATCACTGTTTGGCCGGTTTATTACTTGCCGTGGCTTCTCACTACTTGCCGTGGCTTCCGCCTTTAGGCGGAAGACTGCAGCGGGCGGCTGATCTTCCGGCTAAAAAGCTTGTGAATAAATCGATCGTTCGCGTGGCTTCCGGCTTCAGCCGGAAGACTCAATGCCCGCGCCCAACTTCCGCCTGAAGGCGGAAGCCACGAGAGGATAAATTCACAGGCTCTTTAGCCGGAAGCCACGGCGGAGAGGTGACGGGTCACGCAGACGGCCAGATCCCGATCGCCTTGCGTACCGCCACCAGTTGGCCGACGTGATAGGCATTGTGATCCGCCACCAGCAAGCAGGCGCGCAGGTAGGTCTGGTTTTTCTTGCCCGTGGGCACGAGGGCGAAGAGGTCGATCTCGTCGTTGCGGATCATCGCCTTGAGTCGCTCGCGATCGGCGTGAAAACCGGCGATGCTGTCGTCCCACGCGCTTGGTGAGGACGGTGCCGGATCTGCCGGCCAGTAGTCGTCGGGCCACGTGAGCTCGTGCACGTAGGCTGGATTCAGGCAAAAGTCGAGAATGTCCTTTTGGGCGAGTCTCAGGTGTTCGACGAGCTGCCAGGGACTGTGCTCGAAACCGGGCGCGCGCGCCCCGCGCTGCGGTGGGGTGAGGCCGTCTACCGCCTTGTCGAAGCCGACGTGCGCTTCCTCCCACTCGATCAGCCGGACCACCGCTTCGCGCAGCGCCATAGCAGACTCTCCTGGGATCATCGCGATATGACCAGCGTCTCGCCGATCTCACGCAGCGCCAAGCGGCCGCGCTCGGCCGCCAGCGCACGCTGCGCTCGTTCGATGGGCTCGGTGACGGGTTCTCGGCTCAACCGAAACGACTGATGATGCACCGGGACGAATAGTCGCGCACCGGCCGCATCCGCCATCGCAACCGCCTGCTCCGGCGTGCAGTGATAGCGAATCCATGGGTTGTACGCGCCAATCGGCATGATGGCGGCCTCGAACGGACCATGCGGACGATGACCGCGGAAGAGCGGCGTGTCGGCGGTGTCGCCACCGATCAAGAGCTTCCGTCCCTCCCGCTCGAGCACGAAGCCCAGTGTAGCCGCGATAGGTGTCGCGCTGCAGCCGTGCGCCCCAGTGGTTCACTTCGATCGAGCGAACGTGTACCTCACCGCGCGGTGTGCTCACCGTAGCGGACTCGTTCCAGCCGAGCTCTTGCACCGAGGAGTAGTAACTCCGTGGCAACAGATCAGATGTCGCCTTCGCCATCACCGCTGAAGGTCGGCCTCGTACCGCGGCGAGTGAGGGGGTGTCGAGATGATCGAAGTGCGCATGCGACACGAGCACGAGATCCAGCTCCGGGAGCTCGTCGGGCATGAGCGCACAGTTCACTAGTCGCAAGGGCCCGAAGCTGCCAACGCCCATGTCGATGCCAATTCGGGGGAACAGCAGCGGATCGGTGATAATCCGGACCCCATAAAGGTTGATCAGGACGGTCGCGTGCCCAAGCCAGGCGATTGTGATGGCGTTGTCGTCCCACGACGCCGGTGTCGGCTTGTGCGGCGCGAATGGAACCTCGCGGCCAAACTCGCTGAGTCGGTCGCGCAGAAAGCGAGCGGGCCACGACGAAGACAACCCGACGAATGCCGTCGTGCCAACACCAGCGACCACGCCGCCGGCGACAAAGGTGCGGCGGTTAAGCTTGCGCGATTGCGAGCCCACCATTACTGATTATCTTCCGGTCCAAGGTTCCAGGGTTCCAAGGTTCCAGGGTTCCAGGGTTCCAAGGCGACTCTGGAAAAACGTCTTGACAGTGATTACTGTATACAACATAGTATGTTCTACACACTATGTGTCGTATGGGTTATCGAGCGGCCATGACAGTCCACCAGCAAGGCCGCAATGGGTTCTGATCAGTTCGACGCGCTGCGCCTCGAGCTCCGCCGCGGGTGCCTGGTGATGGCCGTGCTCGCCCAGCTTCGTGTCGAGCACTACGGCTACACGCTGAAGAACGAGCTCGCGGAGCGGGGCCTGAACATCGACGAAGGCACGCTCTACCCGCTGCTGCGACGGCTCGAGGCGCAAGGCCTGCTCGTCAGCGAGTGGCGCGAAGAAGACAAACGCAACAAGCGCTTTTATCGATTGTCTCCGATGGGCAAGGGCGTGCTAAAGGAGCTCCTTGTCGAGTGGCAGCAAATCAACTCCGCGGTCAACCGAATCGTGAGCGGCTCGCGGTCAGTCGCCTGAGGCATCTGTCATGGATCTCTTCGACAACTACTTTCGAACGCTGAGGCTTTTCCTGCCAAGAGACCAACGCGAGGACATCGTCCGCGAGCTTTCGGAAGAGGTTCAGTCGCAGGTCGCTGAGAAGGAAGCAGCGCTTGGACGCGCGCTGAATGCGTCCGAGCAGGAAGCGCTTCTCCGCCAGTTTGGTCATCCACTGCTGACGGCCTCGCGCTACCGGCCACAACGTTACCTGGTAGGGCCCATCCTGTTCCCGTACTACTGGCTGCTGCTCAAAGTGGTGGTGGGCCTGATAGTGCTCTCGCACGTAATCGGCGCGGTCGTGCTCGTCGCGGAAGGCTCGTCACCAGCGCAGCTGCAACTGATCGGTGAGCGCATGATTTCGAGCGTGCTGAAGGCGCTGGGCTGGATCACGCTGCTCGCTTCGGTTGCCGAGCTCTGGCTGACTCGTTCACGAGCGCTTGAAAACTGGACGCCTCGCTCTCCGTCGGCTCCAGTCCGCCATGTGAGCGAGAGGATTGATCATGCGCTCGGCGCTGTGCCAAGAGCTGTCGGGCAGGTTTCGCGGTCCGTCGTGGTACGCCGAAAGCGCGAACCGACGATCTCGGGATTCATCGTTGCGGCTGCCGTCAGCGTCTGGTGGCTGCTCGGCTTGAAGTTCCCGACGCTTCTGTTCGGACCCGGCGCGACCGATGTCGCATGGGGGCCTGCGATGCAGCGCCTCTACCCCGTCCTCGTCGTTGCGCAGCTACTTGCACTGAGCCACCACTTCATACGACTCGTGCGACCCGCCGATACACGGTTCAACCGAGTCCAAAGCGTCGCCTGGCTCGTGACTGGAGTCGCCTTCATCTATCTTGCGGCCTCCTCCAATCACGAGTGGATTGTGTGGCGTGACGAGGCGAACGCGGGTTCGCGGATACTCGGCTCGTTCGCGGGCCGCGCAATTTCGCTCGAGGAGTTCGTCAACTACACGTTCTCAGCGATTTTCGGCGTCGTGGCGGTTGCCGGCCTGGTTCGTTCGCTTGGTGAGTTGCTTCGCTGGATGTCGCGCGGACGGCACGCGGCGATTCCCGCTTGATCCAGGGTTCCAGAGTTCCAGGGTTCCAAGGTTCCAAAGTTCCGGGGTTCCAAGGTTCCAGGGTTCCAAGGTTTTTGGAACCCTTGGAACCCTGAAACTTTGAACTTGTAACTTGTAACTTGTAACTGTCTAAGGGGGGAACCCGGCGGCCAAGTACGGCAGCAGCGTCCATCGCGCGCCCGCACCATTCGGATTTGTCACGTCGTGCCAGTTCCAACCCGGCCGCGGGCCACAGTGCCCGACGATGACATCGATGCCGTAAACATTGCGACTGTCTTCGTCCGGTCCGGCGCCGTAGTTGTAGGTCACGATGTCTTGCGACATGTCGCCGAAGACCTGGCGCTTCCAGTTGAGTCCCCAGCGGCTGTCGTGCTGTCGTAACGCGTGAACGAGTCGGAAGAGCCAGATGTTGTTGCCACCAGCTTCCACGCATGACCTCTGCAGATCGCCAGGAAACGCGGCAGCCACCGCCTGGGCCACGGCTGGCCCGTACCCCGGCATGGGCAAGCGGCCACCTGGGGGCGGATCTGGAGTGCGGGGACCGCTCCCGCCGCCAATCGTGAACGCCACTTCGTTGCCGGTCGAGATGCCACAGGCATTGCCCGCCAGAACACGGGCATAGAACGTCCCGCTGACTGGCACGCTCTGCGTAACCGATGTCACGTTCGGAAGGAGGTTCTGCACGAGCTCAACGGCGCCCGGAGATCGGCCGGCCTCCACGCGGTATCCGAGCACGTTCGGCACCGCGCCCCAACTAATCGTCACATTCGAGCCGGACACGACAGACGAGACCGCTGGCGCTGGCGGCAGCTCACAACTGCCGCCAACGGCGATGACGGCTTCATTCGAGAATGGTCCGTAGATCGCCCCTGCAAAGGCACGGATTCGAAGAAAGTACACTCCCGGCGGCGCATCGACGACGATGCGCGGGTTCATATTGGGTATGTTGATCGAACCAATGTTGGCGGCGCCCGGTGCCGTGCCAACCTGGATGTTGTAGCCCCACGCCCCCGCAATAGGCGTCCATTCAATCGTCACTCTGAATCCGACGGCCGTGACGTTCAGGTACGGTTGATAGGGCGCCTGCGCGACCGCCGGCTGCGGGCCGAGCAGAAGGGCAAACATTAATGACGCGAGGCCGACTGTTTTTATCGACTTCATGAGTACCGTCCTCTGGCGACACGACGAGCACAGACACACGTCGAGCGGTGAATCTATGGTTGCGAGGGCTGGGGACCCCGGGAGGGAGTCGACAGTGTAGCACAGCTGGATTTCCGCCATTGCACGCTGCTGCCGACGATTGCTCACGGTAGCAGGACTGTTCACAGCAGTAGGACTGTTCACAGCAGTAGGACTCGGCGCTTCGCGCCTCGTGGGAGGCTCGCCGTTCGGCTCGCCTCATCCCAACGGTCATCGGCTAGCTGAAGTTCGAGCAATTCGTCCAAATGGAGTCATAGCCGAGCCGAACGGCGAGGCCCCCACCGCGAGCGTGAGCGAGCGGTCCTACTGCGGCGTAAGCAGTCCCACCGCTGCGAAAGCGGTCCTTCTGGGCCGCGCAGCGGCACGTGGGGCACGCGCTTCGCCCCGCTTTGTCTGGTCGCGCATGCGAGGTGCACGCCGTAATGCACTAGCATCAGCCCGTGAAATCCATGGTTACGGGCTCCGCGCCGACGGCAGAGACCAGCTTTCGGCTGCTGCTTCAATCCGAGCTCGCACGGCGTTGTGGCCGCAATCCCAATTACTCGCTCCGCGCATTCGCGATGCACCTGAACGTCGACCATTCCACGCTGTCTCAGTGGCTGCGGGGGCGGCGACCGATCGCGGCGCGCACCATCGAGTCGATCGGGGCGATGCTCGGGATCACGTCAGAGGCAATCACGGGATACGTCGCGCGCGCCGCCCGTGACGACGATGCGATGCACGGCGTGTGGTATTTGACCCCCGACACGATGTCGCTCGTGGCGGAGTGGTACCACTTCGCCATTCTCGAGCTGACCCGGCTGGAGAGCTTCCGTCCCGACTCCCGCTGGATGGCCCGAGTGCTCGACATCAGCGTGGACGAGGTCAATGTCGCCCTGCAACGACTGATCCGACTGGACCTGCTCGACATGGAAACGACCACTCGCTGGGTGGATCGATCGGGTGAAGCACGCATCAGCATCGACACACTGCGCCCGGAGCTTCTCGAGGAACAGCAGCAGCAGAATCGGCGGCTCTCGGCATCGGCCATCCGAAGCACGCCGATGAGTGTGCGCGACCACACGTCGATCACGATGGCCGTCAACAGTGCCGTCTTACCCCGCGCGTTCGAACTGATGGCTCGATTCCGCCAGCAGCTCGCGGAGCTGCTTCAAGAGGGGCCGGTAGATGACGTGTATCAGATCGAATGCGCGGTGTTTCCGGTGACAACGATCAAACGTGAAAGGACGGACTCAACATGTCATGCGCGGTGATGCAGTGGCAGATACTGGCGAAGGATCCTGAAGCGGCGTCGGCCTTCTACACCAGCCTGTTTGGCTGGCGAGTCAACAGCGACAACCCCCTCGGCTATCGCGTCGTCGATACCGGATCGACCGATGGCATTCAAGGTGGCATCTGGCCCTCGCCCGCCGACGGTCACAACTTCGTGCAGCTCTTCATCCGCGTGTCGTCGGTCGCAGAGTACCTGCGAGCGCGCAGAACAGCTCGGGGCACGTACGATCATTCCTCCACAGACATTGCCGGAGGGCGACGTAATGGCCATCGTTCAGGATCCGCAAGGCATTCCGTTCGGGCTCATTGGCGGGCGTGCCGCCTGACGGCCGCGCTCCGCGCGGACGGCCGCTCACTTCGTTCGCGGAAAGGCCGGCCTTCGGCCGGAAGGCCGCTTCGCGGACGGCTGCTCGCTGCGCTCGCATAGGGCCGCCTCCGGCCGGAGAGGGCCGCTTCGCGGAAGGGCCGCTCACTTCGTTCACGGACGGCCGGCCTGCGGCCGGAGGGCCGCCCTTCGGGCGGATGGCTGCTCGCGTTGCTCGCAAGATGGCCGGGCCTGCGGCCCGGATTAATCTCTGGCTCCCCTCTCCGCGAAGCGGCCCTTCCACTCAGTGGCCTTCCGCAAAGCGGCCCTCCGCGAACGCAGTGAGCGGCCCTCCGGCCGAAGGCCGGCCTTCCGCGAAGCGGCCCTACTTCACCCCCACGATCTCCACATCCCCGTCTCGACGAAGAACCGTGATGCCGACATCGAAGGGATGCCGACTGAGAAGGAGATTGACCGACGCATCGCCGATCGAGAGGTTCGTGAGGCGCAGCCACTCGACCGACTCGGGCAGCAGCGCGCGCGTCAACGTGATGCGCCGCGCCGCGGCGTCAATCCGAAGACCAAGGCAGGCCGCGAGCATCATGAAGACCGCCCCAGCCGCCCACGATTGTGGTGCGCACGCCACCGGATACAGTGTCGGGAACTCGGTTTCTCGCCGATGAAATCCGCAGATCAACTCCGGCAACCGGTTGAGATCGACGGCGGCACTGAGGTCGAGCATGCCGTTCAAGATCCGACAAGCCGCCTCACGAAAGCCGTAGCGCGCCAGCCCTGAGGCGATCACCGCGTTGTCGTGCGGCCAAATCGATCCGTTGTGGTACGACATGGGGTTGTAGCGCGCTTCGCCGGCCGCAACAGTTCGGATACCCCACCCCGCGAAGGACGTGTCCGAAAGCAGCGTCTCGGCAACGCGGTGCGGCACGCTCCGGCGAAGCGATTCCAGCAAACAGGGCATGGCCAGGGTTGGACGTGCGCACCTCGCACGGACGGTTCTCGCCATCGAGCGCCAGCGCATAGGTGCCGATCTCGTCACACCAAAAGGCACGATCGAAATTGGCCCGCAGCCGTTCCGCCTTCGCGTCCCACCGAGCGGCCACCTTGTGATCGCCGCGAGCGGTGGCGAGTTGCGCGGCGCCCTTCCAGGCCGCGTAGCAATATCCTTGAATCTCGCACATCGCAATGGGCGGCTCGGCAAGTGAGGCACTGCTATGGAAGACGGCATCGTACCGAGTCCTTCCACCCTTGATGAACCAACCCCGTCTCACTTCGTCGTTCGTAGGTGACGAAGCCATCGCGGTGCCGATTGGCGTTGTCGGTAATCCAATCGAGTGCAGCCAGCAGGTGCGGCCACAACGCGTCGATGAAACCGGCGTCCCCCGTTCGCTCGAAGTACGCGTGTGCCAGCATGACGAAGAGCGGCGTGGCGTCGGCGCTGCCATAGTAGCGACCAAACGGCACCTCTCGGAGCGCGGCCATCTCGCCACTCCGCATTTCGTGCAGAATCTTTCCGGGTTGGGCGTCCTGCTGATCCGATCGGGACGTGGCCTGCGTGTCCGCGAGAAACGTGAGCACGCCGCGCGCGACCGAAGGCGCCAGCGGAAGCAACTCGAGCGCGGTGATGAGACCGTCACGACCGAACGGCGTGCTGAACCACGGAATTCCGGCGTACGGATAGGGACCGTACGGCGTCTCGGTCGTCATCATGCGCAGGTCGGCCGACGACCGGCGCAGCCACCGGTTGAAGGCCTCGTTCGAGCTCGAAACGACGCACTCCTGAACTTCGGAGTCAGCCACTCGCTGCTTGGACTGTGCCACGGCATCGCCGAAGTGATACGTGACCGCGGGCGTGCCGTCGATCTCGCAGCCAACGCTCAATTCCACGTCTGCTCCCGCATGCCGATTGAGCGTCACCAGAAACTTCGCCGACCCTTCCTCCAGCCGGTCCGGCTGCTGGCTCCAGCGGACAATCGTCCGCCGCTCGACGCCATCGAGGCCGATGTAGCCGAGGACGTACTCCGCACCGCGACGGTCCGGCAGGCGGCGGCCCCGCCTGGGCCGGCTCGACCCGCGCGCTTCGAACACGTCGGCGTAATCAGCGTCGAAATGAATCGTGAGGGGCACCTCGATCGGGTGGAGCGAATGATTGGAGATTCGAATGCGTTCGCCGTAGCCGCCATTCCACAGCACACGCGAGCGCAGGATGTGGATTTCCCCGCGAGACACGATGATGTGGCCGTCGCGCAGGATATCGGGGTTCGTGAGATTGCCCGTGAACACCACGTTGTCCTCGCTGATCATCGAATTGAGGAGCAACGGGCGGCGCCGACCCAGCAGGAGCTCGAGCCGTGAGAGGAAACGCGTGCCGCTGTGATACAGCCCCTGCTCGGTCGAGGTTTCTGGCGTGATGTCACCATGCGTGTCGAAGACGGCGAAGCTGTCGCCGTGCTTCAGCACGCGAAGCGGCGTGGTCGAACGCTCGGCTTCGGCGACGATGTAGAACTGTTCGTCGAGGCGAACTGTTTCTGCCATCAGGGGCTCCCGATCAGGCGACAAGGTCTGTGTCAGCTTTTCCGATGAGCTGCTCATAGAGTCGCACGTAATCGGACGCCATGCGGGACGCCGTGAATCTTCGTTCGAACGATGAGCGACACGCGGCGCGGTCGAGCCGCTCAATCTCGCGAGTGGCTGCGACGGCTTCATCGAGATCCTGAACGATGAATCCAGTCACGCCGTCCTCCAGAATCTCCGGCACCGACCCGCCGGGAAACGCGACGATCGGAGTACCACACGCGAGCGCTTCGATCAACACGAGCCCGAACGGCTCGGGCCAATCGATCGGAAAGAGCAGAGCTTTCGCTCGACCAAGAAACTCGCTCTTCTGCGATTCGCCGATCTCGCCAATGAACTCGACCAAGCGGGTGATCGAGCAGCGATCGGATGTGTTGCTCGAAGTAATCCCGATCAGCGGGATCGATCTTGGCCGCGATTTTCAAGGGCCAGCCGCACGCGGTGGCGATGGCGATGGCACGATCCACTCGCTTTTCTGGCGAGATTCGCCCCAGAAACGCCAGATACTGCCCCGCTTCCGGATGGAACCGTAACAGCTCGCGCGGGAGGCCGTGATACACGGTGCCAAGCCAGGCCGCATCGGGCAGCGGAATTCGTTGCGCGTCAGAAATCGAGACGACCGGGACATCCGAAAACTCCCGGTAGAGCGGCACCAGCTCCGGCATGTCCAATCGGCCGTGCAACGTCGTGACGTGCGGCGTCCGGAGCCGGCGGGCCATCGAGAAATGCAGTTGGGCGATGTGAAAGTGCAGGACGTCGAACTCTTGCGCGCGCTGCGCGACTTCTTCGATTTGCAAGACGAGACCGGCGAGGTAATCGCGACAGCCGGCAAGGCGTTGCGCGGTCGGGCAGATCGGGACGAGCTTCGCTGACGTTCGGGAGTCGCCACTGGCAAAGAGCGTGACGGAATGTCCCTGACGAACCAGTTCGTCCGTGAGGAATGCCACGACCCGCTCGGTGCCGCCGTAAAGCTGGGGGGGCACGCTCTCGCTGAGCGGTGCGATCTGTGCGATTCGCAAGGTGTTGAACCCTCTCTAGAACGCTAGACGGCTGCGCGTCAAGCGACGACCCAGAGCATGCCCCGCTCGCCGCGTACTTGGCCGCGCGTTTCGCGGCTGCCGGCGACGACTCGCGCCTTTGGTCCTCACCGCGCGGCGGGCTGCCGCCTTGCGAGCCGCGGCGGACCGACGACGAGCACTCGCGCGTGCTTGCCGTGAAAGTGCTAATGAGGAGGCGGCGGAGCGACCCTCACGCTTCAGCTTTCGAAGTGACGCTCGCGAACGCTTGAGTGACGGCTTCTTCCCACGTTTGGCCGCCCGTGCCGCAGCTGCGGCACTCCGCCTGGTCGATTTCTTGGCGCTCGCCGGCGGACTCGGAAGCTTGACGCCGGCCCGCCGCGCTTTCGACAGGCCGATGGCAATCGCTTGTTTGGCCGACCGTGCGCCGTGTTTTCCTTCGCGCACGTGATGAATTTCTTCGCGAACGAACTCGCCCGCCTGAGTGGATGGCGCTTTGCCGGTTCGCTTGGCTCTACGTGCGCGTTCGAGTGTAGCCGCCTCAGGCATAACAGTACTCCTGCGGTGCTGAAAGCAACGCCAATGCCAGAAGTCAGTGATCAGTGGTCAGTGGTCAGTGCTCCGTGGGCCGTGACCGTGGGCCGTGGACCGTGGCCGGTAGCCGATGTGCTGGTAGACTTCCCGTCGAAGGAGACTTCAGTGAGGAGAATTGGTCTTGCGCTGCTGTTGTTCTTTGCCGGCCACTCGACCGCGTATGCGACCTGGTCAGTCATTGCGATCGATGCACGGACAGGTCAGGTGATCATCGCGTCGGCGACGTGTGTGCGCCAGGCCGGCTTCCCGAAGCGCGAACCCAACGGCGCTCGTGACCTCATGGACGTTCAGGCGGTCATCGTCCCTGGCGTCGGCGTGGCGGCCTGTCAGGCCGGCGTGGACAACACGCGTGAGAATCAGATGCTGGTCTACAACGAGATCCGCAAAGGCACGCCGCCGGCTGACATTCTGGCGCTGCTCAAGAAGGATGCAAGCATCGAGCGGCGTCAGTTTGGCATCCTGTCCATCCCGAACGGCGGCACGATCACCGCGCAGAACAATCGCGTCGGGTTTAGTGGCAGCGGCAACTCGGTCTCGTCGCTGTATTTCGGCGGTCGCGTCGGCCCCGACATCTACTATCAGGTGCAGGGCAACACGCTGCTCGGCGATCAGGTGATGCACCTGGCGGCCCTGGCGTTTACCCGCGCGACCGGCACGCTGGCGGACCGAGTCATGGCGGCGATGGAAGCCGCGGACGCGAGCGGCGGCGACCATCGGTGCAACTGCGGGAACAACCCGCTCGAACACCTGCCGTGCGACAACCGGACCGCTCACGTCGCCTACATTGCCATTGCCGACAAGACGGACGAAGTTGGCGTCACGCACAACGACGGCAAGTACTTCGCCTATCTCAGTGTGACGGACGACAACACCAAGCCAGGCGAGAGCGCGAATCCGGTGAAGACGCTGCGGATGCGATACGACGCGTGGGTGAAGTCGGGCTCACCGCGGACGCCGCCGCCCGGACCGACGCCGTTCAAGCCCAAGATCAGTGATCAGTGATCAGCGTGGGATCGGTGGCTCGGTGGCCGGTCGGCTCGGTCCTGCTCATCACGGACGCTTGTCAATATCAACAGTAATGCAGCGCGTCGAGCCGCACAACGGTACACGACAACGCCGGTTGCGGGTAGCCGTGTTTCAAAGAGTCGGAGCGAGCATCGTGTGCGATTTGTCCCACCCATCCTCCCATCACTTCGGATTCATCGTCGACGTCCCCGAAGTGCGCGACCTGATCGCCGAGACCGAGCGCCTGTCGCGTCGGGTTTCCGACGTTCGGGCACGGGTTGAGCGCTTACGCGAGCCGTTTGCGCGTCTGCTCGCCGCCGACGGCTGGCTTCCGGAGGAGTATTCGGTCCCGGATGCCAAGAGCGGGATGGGCGGTGGGATCGGTCAGTACGCGCTTTATCGCGCCGAAGACGGCTCGCTCTGCCTGTTCTCCTTGGTCATTCCACCCGGGAAGCGGACGCCGGTGCACGACCATCTCGCCTGGGGGCTGGTCGGCCTCTATCGGGGACGTCAGGACGAGACCATCTATCGGCGGCTCGATGACGGGCACGAGGAAGGACGCGCGGCGCTGGCGATCGAGCGTCAACACATCATCGAGCGCGGCGAGTTCTACACGCTGCTGCCGCCCGACGGTGACATTCACTACGTCGAGACGGTGTCCGAGACGCCATCGATCTCGATTCACCTGCTGGCCAACGACACGGCCTGCGTGTGGCGTCACCGCTTCGATCCGGAGGCCGGCACCGTGAGCGCCTTCCGATCCGGTTATAGCAACGCGCCGTGCCCTGACAAAGGGTGAAGAACGGACTCGCGCCCTTCGGGCGCTCGTAGGGCTCGGCGCTGCGCGCCTCGTGGGACTCGCTCCGCTCGTGGGGGCGGCGGCCGGTCGGCCGCCGCTTCAGATTGCTCATCAGAATTCACAGGCGCGGGCCGGACGGCCCGCGCCCCCACGAGCGCCGAAGGCGCGAGTCCCACGAAGCGAGCCGAAGGCGAGCGAGTCCTACTGCTGTAAACAGTCCTAGTAAACTGCCCCGGTGCGCCTTCCCGCTCGCATTTCTCTTGCGACCCTTCCCACTCCCCTGCAGCCGGCCGATCGACTGCGAGCAGCGTTGGGCGCCAACTGTCCCCGGATTCTGATCAAGCGCGACGACCTCACCGGTCTCGCGCTCGGCGGCAACAAAGCTCGCAAGCTCGAATTCCTGATCGCTGATGCACTCAACCAGGGCGCGACTGTCGTCGTCACGACCGGCGCCGTTCAATCGAATCACGCGCGCATGACGGCGGCGGCCGCGCGCGCGGCCGGGCTCGACGTCGTGTTGATCCTGACGGCCGACGGCGACCGTCCAGCCGTGCAAGGCAACCTGCTCCTGGATCGACTGTTTGGCGCGACCATCCACTACATTCCGCCACCAGCCGATCCGCTGCTGGCGACGAGCGACGTCGAAGAAGCCAAGGTCGCAGAGGTCCTGCAGGAGCTGCGCTCACGCGGGCAGCGTCCCTACTTCATCCCGGTGGGTGGCTCGAGCGCCATCGGCGTGTTCGGGTACGTCACGGGCACGCTCGAGTTGGTCGAACAGCTTACGTCGACGGGCGAGCACCCCACGCGGCTTTATTACGCCAGCGGGTCGCGCGGAACGCAGGCGGGACTGACCCTGGGCGCGAAGATTCACGCGGCGCC
The DNA here is from genome assembly GCA_963802675.1 of uncultured Acidobacteriota bacterium. Classification (GTDB taxonomy): domain Bacteria; phylum Acidobacteriota; class Vicinamibacteria; order Vicinamibacterales; family UBA2999; genus JACCSI01. The sequence goes on along the minus strand of CAWDJL010000003.1, from coordinate 301,916 downwards.
CTTTGCCGTGTGCGGTGTCGCGGTGAGCGGCGGCGAGTCGTTCAAAAAGCCACGCGCGCTTCGGATCGCCAACGAAGCCGCCACGATCGCCGGTGTCACCACGCGGGTGACCGAAGATGATCTGGTCACCGACCAGCGCTACATCGGGGCCGGCTACGGGATCGCCACTCCGGAATGTCTCGAAGCGATTCGACTGCTCGCGTCCACCGAGGGGATACTCCTCGACCCGGTCTATACCGCCAAGGCCATGGCCGGCCTCATCGATCACGTGAGGCGGGGCGAGGTCGATGCCGGGACCACCGTCGTATTTCTCCACACTGGCGGCGTGCCCGCGCTCTTCGCGCACGCCGCGAGCCTCCTGTGACGTACGGGCCTCAGAGACTCAGAGTTCTTGACAGAGACTCACGCAACAACGGTTCGTAGCCACGAAGGGCACGAAGGACCACGAAGGTTATTCGGATCAGATCCAAACTGGCTTCGTGTTTCTTCGTGTCTTCGTGCCCTTCGTGGCTACCGTAGACCGTGGACCGTAGACTGTGGACCGTAGACCTTGGACCGTAGACCGTGGACCTGTTGTCGTTAGACGCTGTGCGCGTGTTGCGCGGGACGAGCGGCGGACGGTACCCGCACGGCAATTCCGTCATCGTGCAAGGCCGCGACAGCACGATGATCATCGATCCGTCGCTGAGTCTGGCGGGCGCGATGGAGGTGCCGGCAGCCGATTCGATCTTGCTCAGCCACTGCCATGAGGATCATCTGGCAGGTGTTTTTCGCTATCCGGACGCGTCGATCGTCGTACCCGAGGCCGACAAGCTGGGGCTCGACTCAATCGATGGGCTGATGCGGATTTACGGCCTGCCGCCTTCCATTGAAGCCGAGTGGAGGGACGAGGTGCTCGAGAGCTTCCACTACACGCCGCGCCCCGATGCCACGGCGTATGGCGACGGGGATACCTTCGATCTGGGGCGCACGACACTCCACGTGGTTCATCTCCCAGGACATACTCGCGGGCACTCCGGGATTCTGATCGAGCCTCATGGCGTGATGTATTTGGCGGACATCGACCTGACCGGGTTTGGCCCGTACTACGGCGATGCGTGGTCGAGCCTGGACGATTTCGAACAGACGCTGCGCAAGTGCCGCGACCTCGACGCCCGCTGGTTCGTCACCTTTCACCATCGCGGAGTCGTAGAGGGGCGTCAGGAGTTCCTTGCGCTGCTGACCGAGTACGAGGCCGTCATCCCTCGCCGCGAGCAGGCGCTCCTCGATTTTCTCGACCAGCCCCGCACGCTCGACGACATCGTCGCCCACCGGTTCGTCTACCGGCCGCACGTCACGTTGCTGTTTGTCGATGGCGTGGAGAGGCGATCCGCGGAGCTCCATCTTGAACGGCTCATCGCACGCGGCCAGGTGACTGAAACGGCGCCTGGAACCTATCTGCGTGCGAGGTAGCCATAAGAAATGCAACACGAAGAACACGAAGGGCACGAAGAGAGTAAGTGGTTAGGGTTCTTCGTGTGCTTCGTGTCCTTCGTGTTGGTTTAGTTCTAGCTTCTCTGTGTTTCTGAGTCTCTGAGGCCTGTAGTCGTCAGCCCACGCTATCGAAGCCGAGCGACCCGCTCCTTTAGCGTCGACGCCAGCGATCGCATGCGCATGGCGTCGCGGCCCGTGGCCGCACCAGCCTCCTTGTCGAGCTGCGACGCGAGCGTATCGAGCGCGTCGAGATCGCCGCGAGCGGGAGACCGCCGGTCGGCACGGTCGATGGCACTCTTGATCGCCGTCACTCGATCCGCCTGCAGCGCCTTGCTCCGGGTCAGCTGATCGAGATACGCGCGCGCGACGACAAACGTCGCCGGCCACGTGACGCGCGGCTGCTGCTGCGAGTTGAACTCCTCGAAGCGAACCAGCGTGGCGGCGTCGATCTCGTTTTGCGTCAGGTGCTCGCTCGGCGTCAATCGGAAGACGTCGAGGCCGCGCGCGATCTCGGCGCCGTAGATGTTCCCGTTGTACCAGTAGGTCGACCAGTAACCGCCGGACACGAGCTCCTTGTCCGAGACGGGCCCGCGGTCGAAGAACGCAATCTCGTGCGCGTTGGCGGAATCGGTGAAGTCGAACACCGACACGCCGCCCTGATACCACGCCTGCACCATGATGTCCCGGCCCGGCACCGGAATCAGCGACCCGTTGTGCGCGACGCAGTTTTCCTGCTCGGTCTGTGCGGCCGGCATCTTGTAGTAGCCGCCGAAGCGCAGTTTCTTGTCGACGATGTCGAAGATTGCGTCCGCGCCCCAGGTCGGCAGGTCGGTGGCGCGGCAACGGGGACGGCCGCCGCCGCCCCACTCGTCGGTGAAGAGGATCTTGGTGCCATCGTTGTTGAACGTCGCCGAATGCCAGTACGCGAAGTTCTTGTCGGTGACATGGTCGAGGCGAGCAGGGTTCACGGGGTCGGAGATGTCGAGCAGGATGCCGTTGCCCGCGCACGCACCGGCGGCCAGCCCGATCTCGGTGAAGGACCGTGATGTCATGACACTGATTGGTCATCCGCGAGCTCTGCGTTCCTGGCCCGTGATCGCCGCCCTGCCACAAGCCCGAAATGGCACCCGATTTCGGATCCGCGAAGATGCGCGGGCGATTCACGATCGCCGCTTTCTCGGGATTGGCGAGCGGCACTTTGATCACGTCGATGCTGAAGAGCGAGGTGTTGGGATCCTCTTTCGGATCACGTCCAGAGCATCCTTCGAGCTCTTCACCCGCTCGCACCGAGCTCGTGCCCGAACCGTAGACATACAGATTCGCCTTGTCGTTCTTGTCCGGAACCAGCGTGTGAGTGTGTGACCCACGGCAAGTCTGCACCGCCGCCACTTGTCGCGGCTTCTTCAAGTCGGTGATGTCGAAGATGCGAATGCCTCGGAACCGTTCAGCGCTCACCGGCGCGGTCACACCCTGCACGCCGCAGTCGATGCGCCCGCGCGTCTGCTCGACCGACATGAACAGGAGGTTGCCGTAGATCGACACGTCGCCCTGACCTCCGGGGCAGACGACCGAGGCGAGCAGCCGCGGCTTGCGCGCGTTCTCGATGTCGTAGGTGTTGAAGCCGTGATAGTTCCCCACGACGACATTGGTTCCGCGGAAGGCGAGATCGGAGTTCGTGAAACCTCCACCTCGCGGCGGTGCAGGCGGCGTGGCGTTACCGGCAGCGCCCTCCGGCCGATTGGCGGTGGGGCCTGACGGTGCGCCCGCGGCCGCAGGCGGCGGCTCGGGCGCGCTCACCGCACCAGCCGGGGCCGTGGGATCGAAGAAGCCGTCGGGCTTGGGCAGGTTCGCCAGCAGTTCCATGTTGCGCGCCGCCACGCCCGCATCACGAAGGCCGCCCTTGAGGCCGACCCGCGGATCACTCGTCGCCGCATTGCCGGCACGCTCCTGCGTGTCGACGGCGATCACCATCGAGGCCAGGACCGCGGCAGTCAGAAATCCAGTTGCTGCGTTTCGCATAAGAGCTCCTTCAGATCGCTCCGATCACCACGCTTTCATAACCTCCAGGCGGGTCCTGTCCGCGGCCAGCCCCACACGTCCTCGGAGCCAAAAGCACCTGTCACGACTGAGGCTCCTCCGGGCGTGCGGGGCGCCCCGTCCGCGGCCACCCGCAAGCGAGGTTATGAAACCCTACAAGACACTAACTCAGATCACGCACGCGCACATCTTGGTCGAAGCCGCCGTTTGCGGAGTCAACCGTGTGGAGCACGCCGTCACGATCACGAAAAGCGCTGCGCAGGCGAGTGACAGGGCTTGGGGTTGGGGGCCCCCAAGCCGCGTTCCACCCAACGTTACGCCGGAGCTGCGCTTTTCCGGCGTGCGGAACCCGGTTGGCGGAGCAAATGGCGGTTTCGACCCCGACAGGCGCGTGAGCTCCGATCATCGACGCTAGTCTCCAATTCGGACGTCTATCGAAGCCGCGAGACCCGCTCCTTGATCGTCGAGGCCAGCGCACCCATGCGCGTCGCGTCGCGGCCCGTCGCCGCGCTCGCGTCCTTCTCGAGCTGCCCCGCCAGCGTGTCGAGCTGATCGAGATCCGCGCGTCCTGGCGACCGCCGGTCGCCGCGATCGATGGCGCTCTTGATCGCCGCCACGCGCTCGGGCTGCAGCGCCTTGCTGCGCGACAACTGATCAAGATATGCGCGCGCGACGACAAACGTTGCCGGGTGAGTCACCCGGGGCTGCTGCTGCGCGTTGAACACGGTCATGCGCACCTGCGTCGCCGCGTCAATCTCGTTCTGCGACAGGTATTCGCTTGGCGTCAGGCGGAAGATGTCCACACCGCGTGCGATCTCGGCGCCGTAAATGTGACCGTTGTACCAATAGGTCGACCAGAACCCGCCCGTGATGAGCCGCGTAGCGCTGATCGGACCGCGATCGAAGAACGCGATTTCCACGGGGTTGGCCGAATCGGTGAAGTCGAACACCGACAGTCCACCCTGATACCAGCCCTGAACCATGATGTCGCGCCCCGGCACCGGGATGATCGAGCCATTGTGGGCGACGCAATTCTCGGTGTCGGTCTGCGCCGCGGGCATCTTGAAGTAGCTGCCGAACCGCAGCTTCTTGTCGACGATGTCGAAGATGGCGTCGGCGCCCCAGGTCTGCAGATCGCTGGCGCGGCAGCGCGGACGCGTCCCGCCTCCCCATTCGTCGGTGAAGACGATCTTGGTGCCGTCGTTGTTGAACGTGGCCGAGTGCCAGTAGGCGAAGTTCTTGTCGCTGGCCGCATCGAGCCGCACCGGCTTCACCGGATCGGAAATGTCCAGCAGGATGCCGTTGCCCGAGCACGCGCCTGCCGCCAGGCCCGCCTCGGGCATCACCGTGATGTCATGACACTGGTTCGTCATCGATGTGCGCTGCGTGCCTGGCCCGTGATCGCCACCGGCCCACAAACCCGCGAGGGCGCCGGTCTTCTCATCGGCGAAGATACGCGGGCGCGCGACGATGGCGGCCTTTTCAGGTGCGGCGAGGGGAACCTTGATCACGTCGATGCTGAAGAGCGCGGTGTTCTTGTCCTCTTCGGGTTTGCCGCCCGAGCATCCCTCGAGCTCTTCGCCCGATCGAACCATGCCGGTGCCCGAGCCGTACACGTAGATGTTCTCTTTGTCGTTGGGGGATGTCACCAGCGTGTGCGTGTGCGACCCACGGCAGGTCTGCACCGCTGCCACCTGCTTTGGCTTGCGGATGTCGGTGATGTCGAAGATACGAACCCCGCGGAAGCGCTCCGCACTCACCGCCAACGAAACACCCTCGACGCCGCAGTCCACGCGACCACGAGTCTGCTCGACCGACATGAACAAGAGGTTGCCGTGCACTGACACATCGCCCTGACCGCCCGGGCAGACGATCGACGCCAGCAGTCGCGGTCGTCGCGTGTTCTCGACGTCATAGGCATTGAACCCGTTGAAGTTGCCCATGAAGAGGTGATTGCCCGAGAACGCGAGGTCGGAGTTGGCAAAGTTCAGTCCGCTGCCACCACCACCGCCACCGCCTCCTCCTGGGGGGCCTCCGGGACCGCCTGGTGTTGCATTTGCGGCCGGCGTGGTCGTAGGCGCAGGTGACTGTGTCGTTTGGGGGGGCGTGCTCGGCGTTTCCGGCGCCGGAGTGCCCGCCGCTGCCGGCGGAGGCTCCGGCGCGCTTCCGATGCCTTCGGGGGATTTCGGATCGAAGAATCCGTCGGGCTTGGGCATGCTCGCCACCAGCTCCATGTTGCGCGCCGCCACGCCCGCATCACGGAAGCCGGGCTTGAGTCCCACCCGCGGATCCGTCGTCGAAGCCGACGGACCCTGCGCGGCACCTTCCACGGCCAGCACGCCAGCCACGGCGGCCAGCGCGAGGAATCTGATCACTCACCGATCTCATTGCTGAAGCTCCTTGATGGTCGCGAGCATGGCGCCCATCCGATCGATTTCCATCCGCTGGTCGGCGTCGACGTCGGATGCGAACGCAAAAATCTCCGATTCCTGCCCCGCTCCCGGACTCGCAAACAACTCGTGCACCATCGTCAGTGCGCCCGCGTGGTGCTTGATCATGCCCTGCAAGAACAGGCGATCGAATTCGTCACCCTTGGCCGCGCCGAGACGGCTCATCTCTTCCTGCGACAGCATGCCGGGCATCAGCGTCGCGCCTGGCTGGTGGTGCGCGTGCGGGTCGGGCAGCCTCTGAGCGCGCCGCTGCAGCCACTCCTGCATCATCTTGATCTCATCCGCCTGCGAAACGTCGATGCGCTTGGCGAGGAGCCGCATTTCGTCCCGCGCGGTCCGCGTCGGAACGAGGGCCGACATCTCAATCGCCTGCGCGTGGTGGCCAATCATGCCCTGCATGAACTTGACGTCCGCGTCGGTGTGGGAAAGCTGGGACTCGGTCGCGGTCTTGGCGGCCGAGACCTCGCGGCTCTCCTGCCCGGGCGCGCCGGGCTGAATGATCTGCGGTCCAGAGCCGCCCTGCGCGCTCCGGCATGCCGCGGACAGGAGGATGAGGACAAGCACGTTCAGTCGATAATTCACGGCGTTCAATATCTGTAAAGAATACTCCGTCCCGGTCTCGACAGTCCACGGTCTGCCGGTCGCCGGCTCGCTACGGTCTCCGGCACGGAGGTTCTCGCTCAGTTGCCATTGGCAGTTGCTGACTAGCTTGTCCGAAGGGACTGAGGCAGCCTACGTGCCGTGGACCGTAGACCGTGGACCGTGGACCGTCAGCGAAGCCGCCCAGCGACAATTTCTTCCACGGAAAACGACCACTGCACGCCGGCTGAGTCGATCATCAGGTTGTAGGGGCGGGGGTCGTCGGCAAAGTCGACGGTCGCGCCACCCGCGCCCTGGTGGTCGGCAATGACCTGAATCGGGCGGCCACTGACGGCGCTGTGGACCGTCAGCCGAAAGCTCCCGCCCGGCGAGGCGCCTTCTCGCGTCTCCCACTTCACGCGGAATCGGCCCGAATCGCTGTTGATGCCAATGGTGCGATTGCCACTGCCCTCCCAGGTGCCGAGCGGCCTCGCCGCCGCAACCGTCTGGGGCGGTGGGGCTACAGACGAGTCGCAGGCGGTGATGAGTAAACCGCCGATGAGTAGAAGACGTACGGGCCAGCGAAGGCTCACGGATTCATCTTAGGCTGCGCTTTCGCCAAGCGCGCTTGCGCAGTCACGGCATCGACTCCGGTCACTCTCACACGTTTCTGACGTGATCGTTCGCCTGAGACGATCGTCACAGCGCGCCTGGGTACGGCCAGGGCGGCGGCGAGAACGTCAATGAGCTCCTCATTGGCCGCGCCGTCGGCTGGTGGTGCCTGCAGACGGACGAGGATGGCATCGCCGCGCATGCCATCGATGCCCGATCGTTTCGCGCGAGGAATCACGCGAATCGTGAGCAGCAGTGCTTCTGCGGATTGCTCTGACATTCGATGTGACCCATTTGCTCCACGAACCGGGTTCCGCACGCCGGAAAAACGTCGCTCCGGCGTATCGTCGCGTGGAACGCCGCGTGGGGGCCCCCATCCCCACGCGCTGTCACTCGCCTGCGCGACGTTTTTCGTGATCGTGACGGCGGGCTCCACACGGTTCGCTCCGCAAACAGGTCACACGTTGAAGTATCGCAACCCGCACGTGTTCTTCGCGGCACACCAAACAAACCGGCTTCCGTGTCTTCCTGTCGGACAACTGTAAACACGCCCAGTCCGGAAGGCAGTTGCGTTGCCGCTGTGGCGAAGCCGTGTGGAGGTGCCCGCGCGCGGATCCGACCGCGCGAGAAGGCGGTGGGAATTCCGCGAGCAGGGGTCCCCGACCGCACCTCTGGTCGCGCGGTGGGGCTCGCGTCACGCGGCCCGCAGCGGCCATCGCAGCGCGGACCGGGCACCGGAACCCGGATTCGCGGCAGCGGCAACGCAACTGCCATAAGGATCAAGGCGGCCCTCTCTACCCCTTCGCTCGAATCCGATAGAGCTTGCTCTGCGTCCGCACGTACAGGCTGTCGGCATCGGCGGCCGGCGTCGCGAGGCTCATCTCGCCGAGGCTGTTCTTGGTGATCTCGTCGTACTTGTCGCCGGCGCGCAAGACGAACGCCTCGCCGTCTTCACTCATGAAGTAGATCAGCCCCTGGCTGGCGAGCGGCGAGCTCGAGAACGTGTGGCCGCCGCCGCCCATCCGCGCCTTGTAGATCTCGACGCCCGTCTTGGCATCGGCGACCTGCAGGATTCCGTTGTCGTTCACCGCGTAAACGCGTCCGCGGTAGACCAGCGGTGACGGCGTGTAGCCGGAAAAGCGCGGCTGCGCCCACACGACAAAGTCGTTCGACGTCTGGTCCTTGGTCAGTGAGATGTCGCCGCTGGCACCGGGGCGCACGGCAATCAGCGGTCGATTGGCTTCGCCCTGCGATCCAGATCCGACGTAGAGCAGGCCGTCGCCCGCGACAGGGCTCGGCGTCGCCTGCGTCATGCCCTTCAAGCGCCACAGCTCGCGACCGGCGGTGTCGTAGCTGATCACGAAGCCGCGGCCGATGGTGACGATCTCGGTTCGACCTGCCTCCTTCCAAATGAACGGCGTCGCCCAACCCGAACGCATCCCGCCCGCAGCGTCCGTCCGCTGGACGTTCCACAACTCCTTGCCGGTCTTCGCGTCGAGCGCCGCGAGGAACGACTGACCATCGTTGTCGTGAAGCTGATAGACGCGACCCTCGTGAACGACGGGCGACGAGGCGGTGCCGAAGTCCAGATAGATCGGCTGCGGCGCCCAACTGTGCTTCCACAGCAGCTTCCCGTCGAGCGCGTAGCAAAACACCCCCACGTTGCCTCCGAACGAGGCATAGAGTCGCTCGCCGTCGGTCGCCGGCGTCTCGGACGCGTAGGTGTTCTTGCGATGGCGTCCGCCGAACGGCTGCCCGCGATGCGCTTCGCGCTCCCACACGACCTTCCCGGTCTTCGCATCGAGGGCGAGAACCATGTAGCGGATGGCGCCGGTCTCGGTGGTCAGCTCGATGTCACGTGCCACGACACGCTTGACGACCTCCTCTTCAGGCAATCCCTGCTTGGCGAGCTCGGCGACGTAATCGTTTCCGAAAATTCCGGTCGAGGGCGCCTTGAAGGACCCTGGACTGACGGCGGTCGTGACAAACACGCGATCGCGCCAGACGATGGGTGAAGACCAGCCGCGGCCGGGCAGGTCCACGACCCAGGCGACGTTGTCGGTGACCGACCAGTGCTGCGGCAGCCTGGACTCGTCGGCGACACCGGCCCCGCCAGGGACCGCGGAATTGGGGCCACTCGTTGGGCCCGGCAGCCAGAGACGATGAGAGCAGCAACCAAATCAAGGGCAGCACGTGACGGCGCATTGGGAGATCATAACTTCGCAATGAGATTGGGAATACGCTTGTGACGGATCTGGGACGAGCCGGGACTCTCTCCGCGATCCTCGGGGCGGCGGCTGCCGCCGTGATCGGGCTGCGGCTCACGACCACGGTTGAAGACCCTATTCCCTCGGAGCCTCGCCAGGTCCGCGAGATGTTGTTCACAGCTGCTCCAGCCCGTCGCGCTCGCGAACTGTGAGCTCGAGCGATTCGGTGAGGAGAACGACGGTGGCTATATCCTGTGCGGCAACCTGCTGGGGGACGTGCAGTCGGCGTATTCCTACGGCATCTCGGGTTATGACGGCTGGGGATGCGAGGTGTCAACGCAGCTCAAGGTCCGGGCACATCAGTACCGACTGTTTCGATCCCCGCCTGCCGAAGCCATGCCCCAGCGGGGACACCGAGTTTCACCCCGAATGCGTCGCCGCCAAGTCCTTTACCGAGTCCGGTCGGATCTTCGACTCGATGGAGGGTCAGTTCGCCAAGAACGGCGACGCCCGCAAGCGGCTCGTCGTCAAGATGGACATCGAGGGCGCCGAATGGGACAGCCTTCTGCACGCGTCAGACGAGACGCTCAATCGCATCGATCAGCTCGCCATCGAGATGCACTATGTCGACAAGCCTCAGTTCGTCGAGGTCGTGCGGCGGTTGAAGCGCTGGTTTCATGTGGCGCATCTCCATTTCAACAACTACAGTTGCCGGCCGGGTCTCGACCCGTTTCCCGCGTGGGCGTACGAAGTCCTGTTCGTGAACAAGCGGCTGGCCACGACTCGCTCCCGGCGAGCCGCTCCGCCGGCCCGGCGGCGGTGGATGCGCCGAACAATCCCAAGGCGCCTGACTGCCAGACGGCGGGGCCGCACCGACAAGCCCCAGAACCACAAGGCTCGAGACCGGTCGCGTTGACGGCTGATTCTTCCACCACCTCTGCTGCTCCGCTGCCTGGGCCTGGCGACGTCGCGGTCTTTCAAACCATCGTCACCGAGATGAGGAGTGGGGCCTCATATTACGAGACCTATGGGGACGTTCTGCGCCGTTACGGCTATCCGCTGTCCCACCCGTTCAACTGGCGGACTCCGCTCTTGATGTCTTCCCTGTCAGTTTTGTCTGAACGCGCAGTGGTCATGCTGTGGATCGGTATCGCTCTCGCACTCTGCACACTGACTTTTGTGATACTCGCGCGCGAACAGCTGCCACCAGTTGCGTTTCTCACTGCGATGTTCATGCAATGCGGTGCCGTATTCACAGCACCGTTCGCTGCGGCAATCGTCCTGGGCGAAGCGTGGGCGGGAGCCCTCATCGGCCTGTCGATTTGCGCCTATTTGAGCCGATGGCCATCGCTGGGAATCTGTTTTGGCCTACTCGCGCTGTTCGTCCGTGAGCTTGCCGGTCCCTACTGCCTGGTCTGTGCGACGCTGGCGGGGGTCGGCGGAAGAAGACGGGAAGTGATGGCCTGGCTTTTGGGAGGGGCGTTGTACGGGCTTTACTACGGGATGCATCTCACGAACGTCTGGGAGTACCGATTGCCGACTGACCTAAGTCATACGCGACCATGGACACAGTTTGCTGGTCTGACTTTTCTCACCGCTGCCGTACGGTGGCATTTAGTGTCTCAGCTGGCATCGCCCCAGTGGGCGGCATTGGCACTGGTCGCGATCGTCGCCAGCATCCTAAGCTCTTCGTCACCTGTCTTGATGCGATGGTCCGCCGCGACCTATATCGGCCTTTTTATGACGACCGGGCAGAGTTTCAATCAATATTGGGGACTGCTGACTTGGCCGATGTGGGCGCTCAGCATAGGCTACGGCTTGGCTGCAATCGCCGATTGGGTTCGCGCCCTGCTCGGCGGGCGCAAACGCACGCCTGCTCCCGTTGACGATTCAGCCACCCGGACAGCTCGGACTGAATGAGCCATCGCCCGGCTCGAGCCTGGGGAGATCGTTCCTGACCGCAAGGTAGGAGGGCGAGCTGTGCATGTGAACACGAAACACGTGGCTCAGCAGCCATTCCCTCGATCGCGTCCTAGATAGAGATGACGTAGAACCGATGGCGTCGTTCCTGACACCGCTCCTGAAGCTTCCGGTCGCGCCTCACACGCTGGTGAACACGCGAACGGGCCAGGTGATCGCCTCGAACCCGACCGCCGCAGTCGATTCCGCGAGCCGGCGAACTGGCCTGCTGAAGCACGACCGCATGCCCGAGGGGTTCGCGTTGATCATCGCGCCCTGCAACGCGGTCCACACGTTTGGGATGCGGTTTGCGATCGATCTGGTTTTCGTCGCGCGTGACGGCACCGTTCTCAAGGTCTGTCACGCCGTCCCGCGGCGTCGTATCGCCGTGTCGTGGCGCGCGTTCGCGACCATCGAGCTTGCGGCCGGCGCACTCGGCAACGAGACACACGTCGGCGATCAAGTCGTTCTACGAGCCAGTTAAGCAAAGGCTCGACGGGCTCGTCTCTAACGTCCGGCGTTGGTCCGACCGAGATCTGTACGGGCCGGTTCTGGAAGCGAACGAACCCTATGCGCAACAAGCCTCGTGACTGGGTCATTCCCTACGCTCTGGTGGCTATCTTCAGCGCCGTCGTCACATGGAGGCTCACGTACGATAGCGGCCAGCGGGAACTCCGGAGCGCCACCTACTTCGGGTTCGCGGCGCTGCATGAGTTGCGCCCCATCCAGCAGAAGTACGGGCCACAGCACTACTCCCGTCACGTCGAGGAATGGGTCATCAGAGACTTCTTCCAGGACCGTCGCGATGGCGTTTTCCTCGACGTCGGCGCCAACCACCACATCAACGAGAGCAACACCTATTACCTCGAAAGGCAGTTGGGATGGTCTGGAGTCGCAGTCGAAGCACTCAGTGAGTTCGCCGAAGGTTACCGACTCAATCGACCGCGCACCAAGTTCGTCGCGATGTTTGCCTCCGATGCGCCCGATACGACCGTCTCGCTGTTCGTGCCACCGAGCAACAGCCTGGTGGCGTCGAGCAATCGCGAGTTCACCGTTCGCGAAGGGACCCCGGGGGTTGCTCGAACCGTGCCGACCACGACGCTCACGGTGGCGCTCGAACAGGCAGGAGTCGATAAGCTCGACTTCATGTCGATGGACATCGAACTCTCCGAACCCAAGGCGCTCAAGGGATTCGACATCGACCGATTCCAACCAGCGTTCGTGTGTATCGAATCACATCCTGACGTCCGACAAGCCATCATCGACTACTTCGCCGATCACCAATACATCGTCGTCGGAAAGTACCTACGAATGGACCCCAACAACCTCTACTTTGAATCGCCGACAAGTCGGAGGGCATCAAGGCGATAGAGTCCAGCGTCAGCCAACTCACAGCTACCCAGAAAGCCAGCAGCTATTGCAGGAATGCGGGACACGCCTCGCGCGGCGTGCTCTCTGCGGCTGCTCTCTCGGAGCTCGCGGCGGGCAGGCGGTCGCGTCCATCGACGCGCTTGAACAACACGGCGTCGCTGTCGCGATGGATCGCGGTCCATCGCGTGTCCGCCTCGAGCGCATCCAGCCCCGAGAAGTTCGAGCGCACGAGGAGAAAGTCCGTATCGTAGCGGAGCGGCGCCTCGAGGTCTGGGTGGCTCGACGTGTAGTATTCGAGGCTCTCGCGCACCATGTCGCGGGGGAAAAGCGAGATGTTGCGGCCGTCCATCGACACACGCACGGCCGGATAGAGATGCCAGGTGACGTAGGAGCCCCACGGCAGAGGAACGTAGACATTGCCGGTGAGCCTCTGTTCGCGCATGAAGCCCACGGCCTGGCACGGGTGCAGAGGGCCGAGCACGTTGCCTGACGCGGCGATCGCCGGACGCGGATTCTGCACCACGAAGATCATCGTAATGAGCACCGACGTCAGCGCGGCGCACAGCAGCCCCATCGACAGCACACGACTGGCCCCCGACCGCGAGCCGCGCACCTGAGCAGCGGTCAGCGCCAGCACCGGAGCACTCCAGATGGCCAGGATCGGCGTGTGTCGCACCGACAGGAAGGCCATCACCGCCAGCGGGACGGCACTGAGCACGAAGTGGCCCGGTACGGGGCCGGGTGATGGCGGCCGCCGCCATTGCGAGATCCACCCCCCGAGCGCCAGGCACAGGCACGTCACGATCGACGCGGCGAACGACCACATGTCGCCGCTGCTATGCGCCGGACCCCATTCGCCGATGTACTGGCGATTCGTCGAGTGCGTCAGTTCGGTGAGCACGTAGCGCCACAGGTCCACGCCGCGCGGATTCAGCAGGGTGATGGCCGTGCAGACGCCGAGCGTCAGCCACAACGCCCTGGTTCCCTTCAACAGGGTCCGGCCCGCGCGCCCCACCCGAAGCGTTCTCGCCGATTCGCAACGCAACGAACAGACCGATTGCGCCGAGGCCGGCGAGAAACCCTCCATGACTGTTCGCCCATACCAGCATGACGACTGGGCAGGACCCAGAGTGACGTCCGCCGGCGCATTAGATGACGAAGCAACACCGCGACGAACAGCGCGAAGAACGCGAAGGTGAAGAGTTGCGGCCGGAAGATAAAATAGCGCGAGAAATTCGCTGTCACGAAGCCGAACACCGGCAGCCAGTGGAAATCGCGGCCGGACGCGACGCGCACCGCGTCGTACACGAAGTAGACCGCGATTCCTCCGAGGAGACACTTGAGCCCGATGAGACCCAGCGGGCCGGCAGTGTCGTACGCAATCCACAGCGTCAGCTGGGCGAGCCACTCGAACGCGACCCATGTCGAGCCAGTCGACGTGTAGGCAAACGGATCCTCGACCGCTATCCGGCCCTGCTCCACGAACAGGCGGCCGTAGGCAAGGTAACCGTACAGGTCGGGGTCGACTTTGCGCATCGCGTAGGCGCACAGCGCACCGACGACTGCCGCGGTCAGGATGCTGAGGGCTTCAGTTCGCGAGCTCCCTGGGCCAGCGGCGAGGGTTTCCGCCGGAGGCGCGCCAGGGTGCACGTCCGGTTTGCGAATGTCGGCCACTGAAGGTGGCAGCCTACTCACGGTGGTGGCGTTGCAGCGGTGCAATCGGGAAGACGTGGGTTGTTGAGGGCATCGAGCGGGTGAGGCAGTGTGACCCGGCGCTCCGCGTCGACTTTCCCAATCCGCTTGCTGACGAACAGCACCTCGTTGGCCCACGTCGGAAACGGCTCGATACCGCCGAGACAGCTCACGTTGTTGAAGTGCAGGTGAGCGACGTGAAAGAAACGCTTCAGGCGTTCGACCACCTCGACGAAGCGCTCTTCGTGGACGAAGTGGAACTCGATGGCGAGCTGGTCGATACTCTCGAGCACCGCGTCGGGCGCGGCCAGCAGCGATTCCCATTCGGCGCCCTCGACGTCCATCTTCATGGCGATACGCTTGCCCGAGTCGCCATTCCTCTGCAGGTGGTTCATGATGGTGTCGAATGGCCGCCCGTCTTCGGTCTTCGTGACACCTGCCACGCACTCGGCGTGGAACACGGTGTCACCGGTGGGACAAGCCGGTTGCCGCGAGTCGAAGCAGTCGGTACTGATGCAGCCGGACGCCGGCTGTCGTCGCGGTGTCGCAGCCCCACTTGTCGTAGCCCGAGATTCCGTACGAGTAGGCCCCCTGCAGCTCGGACAACAGGTTCGCGCACATCAGGTAGCCGCCGTCATTGGTTTCGCCAAACCGCTCGAGCTTGCAGTTAGCGAGCGAAACCGGCTGGAGGAGATCGAAGAGGCGTTGCCGGACTCGAGGATCGCTGGCCCGCATCACGTCGGCGACGGAGCGCGCCCTCGAGCAGGTTGCTCGCGGCCACCGCAGCGACGGTTGCTAGAAACACAGCGATGACTGACTTGCCGACGCGATCCAAGATGCCCCCCTTGCAGCACCGTTATCGGTGTCTGAGCGCTCCACCTTCAGCTCTTCTCCCTAGAATGCGCCTAAACTGGCTGGCGTCCATGGCCGATAACTGCCGCAGCGATTAGCCGGTGACCAGTTCGCCTCGCGATTCGTCAGTTGGCGCGTGGCGCCACCTCCTGCCCGCGCGGCCGGCGCAATTAGCGGACACCTGGAGCCGCGGACGACTCGGGATCGTGATCGGGGTGAGCCTTCTCGCGGCCGTGGTCGCCGCCCTGAGTCACCTAGACACGAATTCCGATTTCGCCCAGCTCAACCAGGCCGCGGAAGTCTGGTGGCGCGGCGGCGATCCCTATTCGGTAAGGGCCGGCCCCTTTCCTGTCTTTTATCCCTTCACCGCCGTGGTATTGGCACTTCCCTTTTCTTTCTTGCCGTTTCCCGACGCGTGGTTTGTCGGCATGGGAACAGCGATATTTCTTTGGGCGATCACGTCGCGAGCGGAGTTTCGCTATGCCTGGTTCGCCTTGCTCGCTCCGGCGTTCATCACCACAGTTAGACTCTCACAGTGGCCGGGCCTGATGATTGGTGGCGCGCTCCTTCCCGTCTGGGGCTTTGTCCTTGCCTGCAAGCCAACAATTGGCGCGGCGCTGTGGCTGGCATTCCCGTCCAAGCGGGCGCTCGTCGGCAGCGTCGTTCTGTTAGTTCTCTCAATCGCCCTTCTTCCGACCTGGCCCGAGAGATGGCTCGGGCTGCTATCAGAAGGAGTGCATTTCAAACCGCCAGTCATGTTTTGGGGTGGTCCTGTCGATCCTTCTGGCTCTTCTCCACTGGCGTCGATGGGATGCTCGGCTGCTCGTGGCACTTGCCTGCGTTCCGCAGACGCACTTTCATTACGAAACCCTGCCGTTGTTCCTGATTCCTCGACGATTCGAGCACGCGTTGCTACTCCTCTTGAGCTCCGCGGCCGTGGGTTTGATCGTGCCGTGGGCAACCGGGCCGATGCTCGGATGGAGCAACCGAGCTCAATACTTGGCGGAACGGGAGGCAATGGGTCAATGGATCGTATTGCTGTTGTACTTACCCTGTCTGTGGATGGTGATGACACGACGCGAACAGCGGGAACGGCTCTGACGGATGAACGCTGCCGTCTAATCTGCCGTGGTTTTGTCGCTCATGAGAGTCCATTGGGCTCGAGAGTTGACGAAGTGGAGGTCTTGCAGCCAGAGCCAGCACCACAGGGGATCGGCGCCTGAGACGTCAGCCTTCAGCTCTTCCTAGAGCCTACCGCTCACACACGGCTCCATGAGCGCCGATACCCTGCATGGCACCGACAAAATGGACCCCATCCATGCTGACCCGAAGTCGTCGGATCGAGCGGGCGATAGCTACATGAACCACCGCGCACAACGCGTCGCCCTCACACTCGGCGTCGCCTGCGTGGCCGCTGCACTCTGTTTCTGGCACCGTAGTGCACCGCTGCGCTGGCCCTCCGACTTCTCGATCGTTTGGGCGGGGATGCGCGCGTTTGCTAACGGCCTTGATCCCTACACGTTCGTCGGACCCGGCCGCCCCCACGATTACCCCAATCAATTGCTCTACCCATTCACCGCGTTGATCGCGGCGGCTCCGTTCGCGCTACTCCCGATCCGCGTGGCCGATCCTCTATTCGTTGGGTTGGGCGTGGGGCTGATGACCTGGGCACTGACGCGCACGAGCGTGTGGTCACCGGCACTGCTTGCGATTCCCTCGTTCGGGATTCTGTGGGTCATCTTGGCGGTGCAGTGGACACCTGCGCTGATCGGAGCGGTCTTCCTGCCATGGCTTGGTTTCCTGCTCGTATGCAAGCCGACGATGGGGGCCGCGCTGTGGTTCGCCTATCCCTCGTGGAAGTCTGCCGTCTCGGGGCTGCTCTTGATCACGGTTTCGTTTCTGGTGTGGCCGACTTGGGTCACGCACTGGCTGCCAACAATGGCCGATACCGCACAGTTGGTGCCGCCGGTCATGCGCTGGGGCGGCCCGCTGCTGTTGCTGGCGGCATGGCGATGGCGCACGAGTGAGGGGCGATTACTGCTCGCGATGAGCTGCCTGCCCATCAACCCTGGCCCCTACGAAGCCTTGCCACTGTTCTTGATTCCGAAGACGTGGGCTGAGGGATTGATACTCGCCCTGGGCTTGTTTCTTACGCCATTCATCTCGGGAGGATGGCCTGACAGCTCTGTATTGGAAGGCTACCACCAGCGCGGTCAGGTAATCACCATCTGCTGCTACCTACCCTGCTTGTGGATGGTGCTAAGGCGTGGACCCCTGCCGTCATTTCGAGTTTGGACCGCCTACATCTCGAGGCATGTGTCGCGTTCATCCTGATCGTGCTCTGCCCGAAACGACCACGACATGAAGTCTGCGCTCGTCGTTGCCATCGTCGGACTGCTGGCCGTTGGCGTCCGATTGCCAGGTCTGTTCACCGACTTCTGGGTCGATGAAGTCTGGTCGCTCAATGACGTGCTCGCCCTGAAGTCATGGACCGACATCTTCCTCACGCTGCGGATCGATAACAACCACCATCTCAACGGCGCTGTGGCTTTTCCTGCTCGGATCGGGCCAGCATGTGGCCTTGTACCGTCTCCTCGCGTTCGTGTCGGGTCTCGCGAGCGTGGTCATCGCCTGGCGGATTGGCGCACGCGACGGGCCATTGAACGGCGGGCTGACGGCGCTCGTCTTTGCCTGGTCGTTCCCGCTGGCGTACTACTCGTCGGAGGCGCGCGGGTACGCCCCGGCCGTCTGCCTGACCCTGCTGGCCCTCTGGTGGCTGCTGCGCTACTGCGACACCCAGCGCTCGTCGGATGCTGCCGGCTTCTGGGTGTCCAGCGTGCTGGCCATGATGGCGCACGCGAGCTTCCTCCTCGCATTCATCGGGATGTTGCTGTGGACGGACTCGCACGCCGAACGGATTACCGGCTCGGTCCGGAAAGCAACGCGCATCACGCTGCGCGCGTTCGTCGTGCCCGGCATAGCGATCGGGGTGTTCTACCTGGTAAGCCTGCGCGGAATGAGGATTGGTGGCGGGCCGCCCTACTGGCTCCTCGAAGTGGCGACGCAAACGCTTTCGCTGATGGTTGGTGGAGCCATGGACGCGCCGACGGTCTGGATCGCGGCGGCATCAAGCGCTGCCGTGTTCGTGGCAGCCGTCTCATGGCTGAAGGCGCGTCAGGATGACCGATGGCTCCTGTATGTCGCGTGCTGCTTCGTCGTGCCCGGACTGTTTATCGTTGTGACCCAGCCACGCGTGTTGATGCCGCGCTATTTGCTGATTCCGGTGGCGCTGGCGCTGCTGCCGATCTCGCAGTGGCTCGCATTTCTGCTCAGCCGCCAGGGCGTATCTCGCGCGCTCGCCATCGGCCTACTCGCGCTCTACGGCACCGGCAACACGGTTCATCTCGCGAAATTCGCGTCAACCGGAAGGGGCCAGTATCAAGCTGCGCTTGCAGACATCCTGGAAGCCGCGCCGCGCGAGCCCGTGACGGTGCGCTCTGCCGGTCACAAGCCGGGAGAGCAGTTTCGGACACGGCTGATGGTCAATCACTACGCCAATGTGCTCGGAAGCGGGCGCATCCGGCTTTACGAAGCGACGGAGCCTGCCGGAGCCGACTTCATCATCCGCGAGGGGCGCGGCGACGGCGAGCACTATCGCGATTGGCGGGGGAACCTATACATCCGCTGGCGGTATTACCCGAGCTCGGAGCTGGTGGGTATTGACTGGACGCTGTACCGGCGGCAGGAAACCCAGCTCAATTGAGGATCGACGCCGTGCTCGGCTTGGACAACCCCATTTCCTCGCTCGTGCGGTTCGACAGCACCACACGATTCACGCGGTAGATCAAGTGCCCAGAGGAGTCATTCCCGAACACCGGCGAGAGACTGCCGGGCGCGAGCGCGAGTAATTCGTTTGCCAATCGCTCCACCCCGTCACGGGGAGTGAGGACGAGGTAATCAGCCTTCATCGCCATGAGGCGATCTCGAAGATCGGTGGCGGTCCCAAAGGGATTCTCCGGGCTTCGACGCACGTTGTAAGAGAGCAGGATCGGCTTGAAACTGAACGGACGTAGCGCCTTTCGTCCGGTAAACAGGTAATAGGTTGGGTCATGCACACCTGCGATCACCGAGTCTCTCGGGGTTTCGCGGGCGATCCAGTCGGTACTGCGCCCGCATTTCGTTCCAATCATCGACGCCACCGGCGTTGTACCAGGTCCCTCCCTTCCGATGAACCACAAGCGTCGTGTTAGTAAGTGCCAAACTACCAGTCACGAAGAGCAGCAACGCCAATCCCTCGGCAACTGCGCATTCGTGTTCCCGCCCCCTTGATGGCCAACCAAACCAGGAGCGGCATGATCGGCACCACGTAGCGGAACGGCGGCCAGACAAAGAGCAGCAGCATACCGAGATAGATAACGACAATCACCGCGATCGGGTTGGTCCGAGCCCGCCAGAGACCGCGCAGAACCAGAGTTGTGCCGACGAGCCCGACGGCGATCCCTGCCCAAGTGCCATTGGCGAGGCCCCAGAACTGGCCAATCGACGCGAGGTCGATCGCATTGAGCCCGACGACTGTCAGCTTGTCCGCCCACGAATAGTCTGTGATCACGTTGTAGCTACCGTAGATTGACGCTTCATAGAACGTGTCGATCGCCGACGATGCGGTGGCTGGCTGCCGACCCACAACAACCATGGCAGATAGATGACCAGGATGCCAAAGGCGTATTCAACGGCGGCTCGCCAGCGTCGGCGGAGGATCAGAACCAGGACACCGGCGAGGGCGGCAGCGGCGCCTGCCGCGCGCGTCAGCATCGCAGCACCCATCAACACGCCGGCACCCAGTGGGGCAAGGCGCCGGACATCGCCGCTATCGATACGGACCAGGAGCAGGACGGCCGCTACTACCAGGGTCGCAAACACTGTCTCCGCGAGCGTTGCGGTCGAGACAAAAACCACCCACGGCGAGACTGCCACGACGGTCAGCCCCAGGATGGCACGTTCCCTGGTCTCACCCACGGCACGAAGTAACCGGCACGAGAGCGCCAACCAGACGACTGCAAAGCCTAGCGGGACGAGGCGAAGAAACGGCAAGTTCTCAGGGAATACGGGAAACACGCGCCAGACGAGAGAGAGCAGAAACGGAAAGAGGACTGGATACTTCGTCTGTGCCGGCTCCCAAGGCAAACTGACGATGCGATAACCGCTGCCCTCGGCTAAAGCCTTTGCGGTGACCAGATAGACGCCGTCGTCGTGGAAGATTCCGGCGGCCGGGGCAACCAGAACGTTCCGTAGGCCACCGCCAGCGCGACGAGGATGGCAGCGAAGCCCAGAGTAGCCGGGCGAGACCCGAAGAGCATCAGCGGCCTAATGTATCGGCACCTTTCGCAAGGGCTGTTCGCAAACCTGGTCATATAGTCCAGCTAAACTGTCGGCCGCCTGGGGCCGATACGTGCTGTGGGGCTTGCGGCCGGTACGGGCCTTGTAGACGGAGCCCTCGCAGCGCCGACCCAAAGGGTTTCCGGGCTGGTTAGAGCAGGCCGCCCTCACAAGATTGCCGCACGTGAGGCGCAATTGCGCAGGATTACAGAAAGCCGTTGTCTGCCATGCATGTAACGACCGCCATACCGGTTCCGGCGCGGCCCGACCCTTTTGGGGGGATCAAGGGACTCGTGGGCAAGACGTTCATGCACCCGGTGATCGACTACCTCCTGGTCGGCGGCGGCATCACGATTCCGATCTTCATCGCCGTCTATTTCTACCCGCGGCTTGCCTCGGTGGACCCGAGCATCTCGATCTACACGTTCATCCTGATCAACGGGGCTCACTTCGCGGCGTCGACCCTGCGCCTCTATACCAAGCCCGGGGCTAAGGAAGAGTTTCCTTTTCTGAGCTGGGGATTCCCGGTGATTTGCCTTCTGGTCGTAGGCATGGGCCTCTACTGGGAAACGCTCGGGAAGAACCTGATGGCCCTGTACCTCTCATGGTCGCCGTATCACTACGCCGCACAGGCCTACGGGGTGGCCGTGATGTACGCCATGCGGTCCGGCGCCAAGCTGGATCAGCGCGACAAGAACCTGATTTGGTGGGTCTGTCTGCTGCCGTTCGTTTTCGCACTCCTCACGGCATCGGATCGCGGACTCGCCTGGCTGGTGTCTCCGGAACGGCTGGCCAGCATCCCCCTGCTTCCGACCATTCATAGCGGGATCGTTGCGCTCGTCAGCGTTGGCACTTTCGGATTGCCGGTTCTGCTCTTCTGGCAACTTCATCGGCTGCGAGGGAAGAACGTTCCGCTGATCGTGCCGCTGCTCCAGGTGACCAACGGCATCTGGTGGTTGACGGTTGACTATCTCGCCGCGTTCTGGTGGTCGGCCATCCTCCACTCCATTCAGTACATGGTCATCGTCGTCGCACTACACGCAAAGGAGCGAATGGCGAAGGACAATCCGGCCCTGGGAGCGCTGCATCGACCGGCGTTCTACATCACCAGCTTCTACGTGATGTCGTTCGTGCTCGCCGGATTCCTCTTCTTCGTCGTGCCGATGGCGTACCTCCCACTCGGGTTTACGCTCTCGCAGAGCGTGCTGATGATGACCGTGATCATCAACCTGCATCATTTCATCGTCGATGGATTCATCTGGCGAACCAAGCCGGCCAAACCCGCCATTCCCGCATCCCAACAAGGTGTCCGCGTCGCTGTCTGAGGTGAGCGCGTCGACAGGCGACGCCCCCGTACGCGGTTCAAACGTTGCGCCCACCGCAACGCAGCAGGTAGCAGAACAGGATCTTCGATGGGTCGTCACCGTCATGACGTGGATGATCCTGATCCTCTTGCTGGTCGGAGCCTCCAATGATCCTGACCTCTGGGGGCACATTCGCTTCGGTCTCGATGTCATCGCCGCCCGCGATCTTCCAACCGTCGATCCGTATTCTTTTACGCAGGATCGACCGATCGTCTACCACGAATGGCTGGGCGCCGTTCTCCTGGGCCTCGCCTATTCCGTCGGCGGGATCCCCGCCGTCCTCCTGCTGAAGAACACCGTTGTAGGCATCGCCTACTGGGTCATCTGGCGCGCATGGCGAGGGGTTCATCCAATCGTGGCGGGCGCGTTTCTGATTCTTGGCGCATTGGGTGCGCTGTGGGTCGTTCGCGCGACCAGGCCACAGGTGTGGACGCTCCTGGGGCTTCTGCTAACGATGGCCACTCTCCAACGGGAGCTCACGGCTCCGCGTGTTGCAGTTCTGGTGGCGATCTTCATCGCGTGGGCCAACTTGCATGGTGGATTCATCCTTGGCCTCGCGGTCCTGGGCTTGTGGTGCTGCGTTCAGGGAATACAGCAATGGCGTTCGACCGGCAGAGTCCCTTGGCTCTGCGTCATTACGCCGGCCGTTGTTGGCGTGGCGACTGTCGCCACGCCGTATGGCGTGGGGCTTTGGCAATTCCTATGGGAAACAGCCGGACCAAGACCCACCATCGTTGAATGGTGGCCGCTGTGGAGCCAACGGCCGCAGGAGTGGCTGCCCTTCGTCGTCCTGTTGGTTGTCGTAACGGCCTTTCGACTGTGGCCCGACTGGCCGGCTACGTCTGTGATCCTTCTGCTGTGGTGCGGCGGTATCTTCGTCGCGCGTATCGCGTACCTTGCCGTTCCACTGACAGTCATGCTCATCGCGCCCGTTGCGGCGGCGCGATGGCCCGCATCCAGGTGGCATTGGCGTGCGCCATCCAGGGCCGCCGCCTGGCTGATGGTGGTTCCATTGGCGGCAACCGCGCTGGCAGTCTGGCCATCCGTGCGCACTCCGTTTGAGTGCCTTCGAATCGGTGATCAGGATGCGCAGGGGGTCGGCACGTCTGGCCGCGACGCAGGGTGAAGGGAGGCTCGTCGTCTGGTTCAACTGGGGTCAATATGCGCTGTGGCACCTTGCCCCCAGGCTCAAAGTGTCTGTGGACGGGCGACGAGAAACGCTCTACAGCGAAGCAACGCTTGAAACGCAGAGCGCAGTCGCCAGAGGATACCCCGAGGGCGACGATTGGTTACTAAAGGTCAAGCCCGAGTACGTCTGGCTTCCTGCAGCCTTTACGGCACGACGGTCGTGGCTCGCTGCGAATGGCTATCGCCTGGATCATGATACGGACGAAAGCTACATTGCTGTGAGAAACGACCTGCCGATCCTTCCGCAAGCCGAGGCGCTGGGACAGTGCGTCAAATAGAGCTGCTGCGCCGGCCTGGCTCGGCGGACAAAAGCGATAGCGCGTCCATTGACCTCACGTGGGCGGTGACTGGTGCGACCTGGCTCGTCGTTGCGCTGCTGGTCTCCGGCGTCGCGGGCGACCCGGATTTCTGGGGACATCTGCGATTCGGCCTTGACATCCTCGCTCAGCGCCAGCTGACGGCCGTCGATCCGTACTCGTTCACCCAGGACGTGCCGTGGGTCAATCATGAATGGCTGAGCGAGCTCCTGATGGCGGCCGCGTTCCAGACCGCGGGCTTCGTCGGGAATGCTGCTCCTCAAGCTTGGCGTCGTCTTCAGCGCATTCGCGTTCCTGTGGCGAGCGTGGAGGCCGGTGCATCCGCTCATGACCTTTGTCGCCATGGTCATCGCGGCTTTCGGGGCCGTACCCGTCACTCGGACGACGCGGCCTCAAATATGGACCCTGCTCTGCCTATTGATTCTGGTGAGCCTGCTGCAACGGTCGCCCAACGTTAGAGTGCTCGGAGCAATCGCCCTCCTTTTCACGGCCTGGATCAATCTCCATGGCGGCGTCATTCTTGGAATGGGCGTCGTCGGGCTTGTGGGCGACGGTCGCGGCCGTGCTGTCGTGGCGGGAGTCGCGTTCGGTTCCTTGGCTTTGGCTACTGATGCCAGTCGTCGCCGCTCTCGCGACTCTGGTCAACCCGTATGGCATCGACCTCTGGCGATTTCTGCTCGAGACCGTACGGCCGGGCCGCGACATCGTCGAATGGCAGCCACTGTGGACGAAAGTGCCGCAGCTATGGCTACCGCTCGCGGGCACGGTCAGCGCGATGCTCGTTTGGCGACTTTGGCCTTCGTGGCCGGCCACAGCCGTGATCTTGATGCTGTGGTACGCGGGGACCACGGTCGCGCGTATCGCCTACCTCGCCGTGCCGGTCACCCTGCTGTTGATCGCCCCAGTCAGCCGCCGCCCGTTGGCCTCGACACATGTGGGAGTGGCGAGCGCCCTCACGTGCCGCCGCAGGCGTCGTATTGGTTCCTCTCCTTGTGATTGCGTCACTGGTCGTACCGGTGGTGCGCGCGACGTTTTCCTGCGTACCAATCGGCGATCAGGACCCGGCCGGAGTCGCGCGGTTGCATGCGACCCATGGCACTGGACGCCTCGCGGTGTGGTTCGATTGGGGCCAGTATGCGATCTGGCATCTTTCGCCGCGATTGAAAGTCTCGTGGGATGGTCGCAGGGAGACTGTCTACTCGGAAGCCGCCCAGGAGACCCAGAGGGCAGTTGCAGCGGGCCTGGCCCGGGGCGACGAGTGGCTGGCTGCCGAACGACCCGATTACGTCTGGCTCCCGGCTAAATTCACGAAACGCCGAAGCTGGTTGGCGGCCAATGGTTATCGTCTCGATCACGACACCGCGACCAGTTTCATCGCCGTCCGCGCGGACTTACCGCCGCTGCCCACAGCACCTGCGTTTCCCTCGTGCGAGCGCTTGGAGAACTGAATGCGCTCTTTATCGGGCGCGCGTGTCAGGTGTCCTATTCGGCGGAACGGCGATCCAGCCCCAACATGCTGCAGAGGAAACTGTTGAGTATCGCCGATGTGCCCAACGTAATCAGCGTCGCACCTGGAACGACGATGCGCATCGTCGTTGGATAGTCGAGCGCGCCAAATTCCGCGCGATACCAGCTTCATACCGCAGCGGCAACGGCAGTCGTGCCAGCCAGGATGGCTGCACAACCCGCGATGCCACCACGTTCGAGAGTGAAAATGCGAAAGAACAGGTCGACTCGCGCGCTCGGTGGCCGAAAGCGTTGCTTGATCGCATAAGTGGTGGTGAGAACGGCGAACACCACACACTGAAACCCAAACTGGAGGGCCATGCTGGCAATGACGAGCGTGTGGACATCGAACGTGATGCCGCGAATCGTGACCCCGGGCAGGGCGACGGCATAGCCAATCAGGCCGAGAGCCATCAAAGCCCAACCGCTATACCAGAAAAGCCAACGCGGCGAGAAGACGAGGAAAAACCGCAGCGTGCGCCACCCGTCCCGCAACGTCCGTAAATGCGGCCGCCGCGTGCGACGACCATCCGGCGAAAGCGTGATTGGCACCTCGCGAATCTTCTGACGGAAAAGGCTGGCCTTGATGATCATCTCGGTCGCGAATTCCATGCCGGTGGCCTGGAGATCCAGACGATCGAAGAGTTCCCGTGTGAAGCCCCGCATGCCGCAATAGATATCGTGTACTGGAGCGCGGAACATCGCCCGCGCAAGCCTGGTCAACGCGGGGTTACCCACCCACCGGTGTGACCACGGCATCGCGCCGGGCAGTACGCTTCCCCCTCCGGTTGGCAGGCGACAACCCTGGACGAGGTCATATCCGTGACGTAGTTCGGCCACGAATCGAGGCACCTCGCGGAAGTCGTAGCTGTCGTCGGCATCCCCCATCACGATGAAACGGCCGCGCGCGGCTCGTATGCCGCCCATCAGAGCATTGCCATAACCAGGGCGCGGGACGTGCACCACACGGGCGCCGCGTGCCGTGGCAATCGCGACCGAGCCATCCGTGCTGCCGTTGTCCGCAACGATGACCTCGCCTGAAAGGTTGGCCTGGGCCAGGGCTTGCACGGCCTTCTCGACACAGACGCCGACCGTTTCATCCTCGTTGAGGCAGGGAATAACCACAGAAACCTCGATCGGTTCCTTAGGGGTGTCGATCGAAGTCGGGTGCGGATGCCGCCAGGAATCCACGGCCGTGTTCGACATGGGTGCTGCTCTCAGTATCGGCGTTGCTTCGCATTCAGACCAGCGGAGTACCCTACTACGGTCAACTTGCCCCAGCGCTTCCGCAGGATCGTCGGGGCTACGTGCCGCCTAACCAGCTCGAGCAGTTCATCAGGTGCATTCAGCCAGCGGAAGTACGTCTCGCTTTCTTCTTCGGTCATCGTCGCAAAGGCGTCGACTTTCGGGATCAGCCGGCGCAGCAACTGCCGCTCCGTCAAGAGATGCACCGCGCGAAGAAACGGCGTCAACCAGGGCTCGATGATCACCACACGTCCATCCGGAACCACGACTCGCTTCATTTCGGCCAGGGCCAGGGCCACGTCATCGAGTGTCGCAAGGTGATGCAAACCCCCTTGGACAATCGCTACGTCTCGCGAGTCGCTGCCTAGCGGCAACCGGCGCGCGTCGCCTAGAACGCAACGCCCTGGCCCCGTGTGAGCGGCGACGAGCGCTGGCGACAAGTCCACGCCAATCACGTCGCCAAAGCCCAACGCGTACCACGCGCGAAGGCCAGAGCCCCGACCGGAACAGATCTCGATCACACGAGAGCGGCGGTCCCAGCCGTCGGCGCCAA
This sequence comes from uncultured Acidobacteriota bacterium, assembly GCA_963802675.1. Classification (GTDB taxonomy): domain Bacteria; phylum Acidobacteriota; class Vicinamibacteria; order Vicinamibacterales; family UBA2999; genus JACCSI01. Next base: position 275,135 of record CAWDJL010000003.1, on the reverse strand, counting down.
TGCTGCGCAGCCGTCCGACGAACTTCCGCAGCTCTTCCTCGGGCGTCTCGAAGGCTTGATAGGCAGATTCCCAGCGAGTCGGCGCTGGTCCGCAGGAGGATTCCTGCTCGGGATTGACCGTCAAAGACTTCATAGCATCGGCTGCGGCACGCCGACCAAATTGGTTCCGCTCGACAACTGGGGCCTGATCGCACGAAACAGCATGATCGCGAGTGCCGTCATGGCGATCACGGAGAGCTGCACGTGGGTCACCTGGGCGATCACGCCTGCCAGCGGAAGCGCGTACGCAAAATACAGCATTCGTTGAATCGGCTTCGAGAACATCCGTTCGGCTCCAGCAAGCGTATGGTCGACAATGATCAGGAATGCTGGAGCGAGAATGACCAGGTCATAGACATAGAGATGAGGGCTCGCCAGCACGGTCGCCATCAGCAGGAAGGAATAGCGAAGCGGCAGCGGCGCGGACCTCGCCAGACAAGGCAAGCGGCCCCGACGCAGATCGCGGCAGCGCAGGGCATAGAGGAGCGTTGCGATCCACAACGAAGGCATCGCCAACTTGAACAACGCGTAGAGTGAATGCATCTGATGGAGCTTGACCGATAACAGCGCGTTGATCTCACCCACACCCTGCAGCCAGCCGGCGTATGCCACCATGACCTCGTTCCCGAAATACAGCCACGGGAGCCCCAGTTGAATCGCCGCGCCTGCCAACGCGCCCCAACCACCCGCCACTCCCGGCTCAAGATAAAGACGCATCCGGCCACGAGGCCCAGTTGCGGCTTGAAGATGAGCGAACCGAGCGCCAGCCCCGCGACAAAATGCCGTTCATGCTGGAGGGCGAAGAACATTGCCGGTAAAACACAGCAGCGCGAGGGCCGAGTTCTGGCCGTGAGCCACGAGATTGAAGAAGGCAGGCGAAGCTGCGGCAACGAGGGCGACGGTCACCGCGTCCTTTCGAAGGCTCGGGCAGACTCGCCAGAACAACCAGCAGCACACGCCGAACATCGCGGCCGTGAGCGCGATCCAGAGCCCCAACGCAAGGCTGTATGGCAGGAGTGCGAACGGTGCGAACAGCAACGCCACCTGGGGCCCGTAGATGGGCAGGTAGTAGGTGCCAGCGAGCTCCGGAAGGAGCGACACCGAATAATCACGCAAGGCGGGGGGATCATAAAGCGTCTGATGCTGGCCAGTCAGAGCCAGAGATCCCAGCGCGTAGAAGTTGGCGAAGTCGGTTCCCTTGATCTGTCCAGCGCGATCCTTCAAGCTCGGAGTCGCGACATTCAGTGCATAGGTGAGCGCCAGGCAGATCCCCAGTACCGTCGCATGACCGCGAATGTCCGAGCGAGTCGGAAACCGTGCGCGGATCTTGCCAGCCATAGAACGCCTCAACGCCTCAGCGCGGAGTCAGAACTTGGAGGATATTCGAGTAATCGTCGGTCCATGGCCGAACATTCGCGCTGCTCTCGAGCGTTCGCCAACCCGGCAAGCCCACGAGACTCGTCGAGAGCCTGGCGATTTCTCGATGCGAGGACCCAGTGCGATGGCAGGCGTCCTCTCTGACGCGCAACCTCGCCGATCTGCACGTCGCGGTTCGCGATCGCAAACAAACCCAACTCGCTTGTCAAAGCGGCCACGAGCGGCTCGAGATGAAGATAGCGATTCGAGATGTGCACGGCGATAACGCCATCCGGAACCAGCGCGGACAAATAGAGCTGCATGGCTTCCCGCGTCAGGAGATGCGCCGGGATTCCATCGGAGCTGAAGGCGTCCAGGATGATCAGATCGTGCACCCCCGACGGCGCCTGCTGAAGCATCAGGCGTCCGTCACCGAGGACCACGTCAACCTCACCCGGACTGTTGCGAAGGAAGGTGAAATAGCGAGGATCGCGGGCAATGTGCTCCACGAGCGGATCGATTTCATAAAAGGTCCAGTGGGCACCTGGTGTCGCGTAACAGGCCAGCCCCCCACTACCGAGACCGATCAGCGCCACCCGCTGGAACGGCCTGTTGACCCTGGCAAACAGTTGGCCGATTGGGTTCTCAGGATGGTAATAGCCAGTCGGCGCACAGCCATCGACCGCCGACATTTCCTGACGCCCGTGCGTCGTGCTGCCGTGCTGCAGAAGGTGATAACTCCCGTCCGCTGACTCGAGGACGCGATGCACGCCGAAGAAGCTGCGATCAGCGAACAACACGCGACCCGATCCAGCAGGCCCGCTCAACACGATCATGGCGACGAACCCGAAGCGCCATGACCGCGAACGGCGCCGTGCGATTGGCGAACATGAAGGCGATCGCCAGCAGACTGGCACAGGCAAACAACAACGGCTCGATCCCGATGCTCGGTGCCCCTCCCGAAGCCCAGAATGCAAGCACCAACGCGATGACGAATCCGGGAAAGCCGAGGAGGAAGCCTGATCGATTCGCGAGCATCTCCGCGGTACTGCGGCGACGGACGAATCAATGCGGCGACCGCGAGTACCAGCGGATACTCGAGGACACTGTTGAACAGCTGCGGCGCCACCAGACTGTTGAAGACGCCACCCAGCACGCCACCCAGCGACATCCAGATGTAGAAGTCGGTGAGGTAGCGTGGATGCGGGCGTCGACGCGCCAAACTCACCGTGACACATCAACGTTGCCACGAAGAACGTGCTAGGTGGAGCGGGATCAGCCACCACGCAGCGCGCGTTCATCAGGATCGTGAGGATGCATCCAGTAAACGAGCAGGGGAAGCACTCTGGTGAGCCACCGTTGCGCGATCCACTCCCTTGATGAGAACGCCAAAACGAACGTCCCGAGATACATCGCCAGTGGCAACACCCACAGCAGCGGCACGGGTGCGACGTCGGTGGAGACGTGCGTCGTGACGCCAAGCATCAGGCTCGATGGCACGAAAGACAGCACCAGCCATGAGAGCCGCATCCACATCGTCGGCGCTTCGACGTGACTCGTCAGTCTGCCCTGACTCGGCGAGGGCATCGCTCGCCGACGAGCGGGTCAGGAACGCACAGCACGCAATCAGCACGGCCAGCAACGCGTAACCCACCGACCACCAGACAGTCTGTGATCGCGTCCCAATCGCCGGCTCGAGAACGAACGGATAACCGAGCAGCGCGAGCATGCTGCCCAGATTGCTCGCCGCGTACAAGAAATACGGATCGCGGGCGGAGGCAATCGGCAGCGACGCAAACCACCGCTGCAGCAACGGCGCCGTGGTGGAGACCACGAAAAATGGCAGACCAACGTGCAGTGTCATGGTCCGCAGAACCCACCACACTGGACTCTCCGAGGCCGAGGGCTGTCCCTCCCCAGCACTCATGGGCAGACTGAGAAGAGGCAACAGCAGCAACGCTCCATGGACGGCCGACTGTCGTCTGATACCGAGCCAGCGAGTGGACAAATGCGCATAGAGGTAACCCAGCAGAAGCGTCGCTTGAAAAACAGGACGCATGTGTTCCAGACCGCGGGGCTGCCGCCCAGCCGCGGCAGCGTGAGCTTGGCGAACATGGGCTGCACCAGGAACAGCAGCGAGGCACTGACGAAAATGGTCGCGGTAAATAAGGCAGGTGCGGTCGAGGCGAGCAGCGAGACTCGAGCAACACGCTCGGTCGAGTCAAAAGTGAGATTGGACTCGATTGTACCGCCGGGCTTGAGATCGACTGTCTGTTCGGAACTGCTGCTATCGTGGCGCAATCCAGATCGTCTTTCGATACCGGACAGGGATGCCGTTTCTCAACGCCGGCTGGAACTGCCACGCCTTGACCGCGCTCAGCCACATCGTGTCGTGCACGGTCTGCGGCTGTCCGACCAACCTCACCCACTCCACGGTGCCGTCCATGGCAATCAGCAACTCGATCCGCGTGAGATCCTCCCGTCGAAGATGGGGCGGCAATTCCCGCGTCAACGGCAGGTTCAGGCTCACCGGCGGCATCACATCAGCCGACGCGGAGGTATACACGGCGAGCGGATCGACGCCAGCCAGCGAGCCGTTCGAACTGCTGCCTCGCTGACCGGCGGATGATGATGCCGTCGCACTAGGACCCGCGCTCTCGACGATGGGCAGTGGCTCGAGGTCGAAAACTTGAGCGACCGTCGCAGCCGTCTTCAACGGCGCGACAGGTCGTCTGACTGCAGGTGCGGCCTTGGTGGGGTCGGGTGGCGGCGGAACCGACCCGGGCGGCGGTGACGGCGCGGCATCCGGGGACACCAGTCGGCCCAGCCCCACCCGTTCAGTGACCGCCGAGATTCCTTTCACGACCGCATCTCCCACCGTTTCGGAAGCCTTGACCGCCACTTCGGCAGCCGCCTGCGGCACTCCCGAGTCCACTTCGACGGCGCCAGCAGCCAGGGCATATCTCAATCCCACGGCCGCCGCGACGCCGAGAATCAAGGCGGCGGCCGCAACGCGAAAGATTCGCGGATTGATCTTGCGGCGGACGGCCGCCGTGACCTTCTTCTCCGCCACCGATGGGAGCGGCGCCAGCGCGTCCAGCGTCGCGTTCACGCCAGGCGTGGCCGCCGCCGGGGCCGCCTGGGTGCGTTCGAACAGCGTCTTGATCAACCCGGCTCGATCGGGGCGCTCGTAGTACTCCAAGGCCGTGTCGAACTCGAGGATTGTCCGGAAATCCGGCGTGGGTGCGGTAGCGCGCGAAATGACCAGCCGCAACTGCACCGGTGGCGCCGAATTGCCGAGCGTCGCCTGCAGAAATTGCCCGAGGCGTCGAACGGGTTCGTCGCTCGAATAACCGCCGTCGATCTCGACACTTCCATACCGGGTCAGGCGTACCTGGTGAAGCTCCGGTATCTTCGAGGCCTGTCGCGGCGAGGCCAGCAATTGCTCGATCACGCCGCGGACGACGGCAATACCCTCGGTCCACTCGATGGTGACCCGTCGGTGGATGATCTCAGAGAGGGTTAGCGTCTCGCCCATAGCATCGCCTTTTCGCGCCCGTTACAAGTGCTTGATCCAGGTGCCGACCGTCTTGATGACGTCCTCGCCCCACAGGGCGATGGTGCGAAAGAAGTTGTCTGGCCCTCCTAGTGCAATAACGACGAAAAAGATGAAGACCGACACCGGTATCACGGTCATCCACCCTTCGCGCGGTTTCCCCGAGGTATTCATCGTTGCTTACTTCCGCGGCGCGAAATAGCCGCCGCGACTTCGGACCACGGTATTGGGGTCCTTCGTCTTGATCTCCACCGTCCGCCACTCGCCGTTACGAGATGTATCGGTTGATGAGTAAGTAATAATCCATCGACGCCGTATCGTCTCCATGACACGAGCGTACTCGGTGTCGAGTTGGGTCACGTCCTGCGGGAAATAGGCTTCCCCACCCGACGTCGCGGCCAGTGTCTCGAGCACGCCTCGATCCAGGTTGGAGCCCATGCCGATGCTGAAGATGGCGGCGTCCACCTCGCGTGCAGAAGCGAGCACCTGCTCGTACGTCCATCGGCTTCCAGGACCGGTGCCCGGATTGTTCTCGTCTTTCCCGTCCGAGACGATCACGATCACGCGGCGACCCTCGACCCGATTGAGCCGTTCCAGCGATTCGGCCAGCGCGTCGTACAGCGCCGTGCCACCGTTGGAGACGTACTTCTCGATCGCTTCGCGAATGACTGTCCGGGACGAGCCGAGGTCTTCGACGATCTCTGCCGAGTCAGCAAAGAGCGCGAGCCCGATCTTGTCCTCGGGACGTAACGAATCGACGAAACGAAGCGCCGCCTCCTTCGCCGCCTGCGCGGCCTTCCGCATACTGCCGCTGGCGTCGAGTGCCAGGATGATCGAGACCGGGTTAACCGCTTCCTGGAACGACTCCACCTTCTGCTCGACGCCGTTCTCGACGACGATCAGATCCTCGGCCGAGACTTCCGGAAAACCATCCTCGGCATCGGTAATCGTGAACTCGAGCGTGGCGCGTATCGGCGGCGGCTTGGGCGCGAAGTACCCGTTCCGGGTGCGGATGGCGTACTCCGGATTGTCCGCCATCACGGTAATCTCGCGCCATTTGCCGTCGAGGGCCTGGTTCTGCGGCGTGTAGGACAGCAAATACCGGTTCTGCACGTCCGACGACAGCACGTCGTGAACGATCTGCAGCTCGGTCTCGCGACTCGGCAAAAACGCACGACCGCCGGTTTCCTTCGCCAGGCGCCTGAAGAAGCGCTCGCCCTGGAGCGAAATCCCCGCGACGCCGCCGATGCCGACGACGTAGACCGTCGCGCCGACATCCTTGACCGCGGCGAGCGCATCCTCGAACTTGCTGGCGCTGTGCTCGTCGTAGCCATCGGTGATCAGGACAATCGCGCGACGGCCCTCGAGGCCGCCGAGATGCGGCGACAGCTCGATCAGCGAGTCGAGAATTGCCGTTCCGCCGCGCGGCTCGATCTTCGCGATCGCATCGAGCACCGTGTCGCGATCATCGGTGGGACCGGTGATCGGCTGCAGCGTCTTGGAGAACGGGACGATCAGCATCCGGTCTTTCGGCCGCATGTAGCCGACCAATCGGTTCGCGGCTTCGCGGACGAAATCGATTCGACGCGACATGCTCTGGCTGCTGTCCACGAGCATCGCAAACGTCGCCGGCAAGTGATCCTGCCCCGCGAGGTCGAGCGTCTGCGGCACCCCATCCTCGAGCACGGTGAAGTTCTGATGAGCGAGGTTGCGAACGAACTTGCCGTCCTTGTCCTGGACGATGGTGTCGAGCAGGACGCGACTGACCTCGGTGAGATCGGTGACCTCGAAACCTTTGAGAACGATCGTGTCGCTGGCGGTGTTGCCGAGATTGTCCCCGACCGACACGGTGATTTCGGTCGGCACGAACGGGTTCTCATCCACCCATTCCGTCGCGTACGGAGGTCCACCCTCGACCGTGGCGAGGAGCTTGCCGTCCACGAAGAACTGAACCGGGGACAACGCGCTGTCAGGGAGCGGCCGGATCTGGGCGACGATACGGACGGTCGCGATCTCTCCGGTGCGACCCATCGGCGAGGTGATTCGAGCCGTCAGCTTGGTGGGCGCCTCGCCGTGCTTGCCGTTTTTCTTTTCTGGCCTTTCTGGCTTCGCCTCGGGTACTAGCGGTCGGGTCGGGCGCGGGCGCCTGGACATTGGAGGCCGACGCTGCTGTCAGCGGTTTGACACTCGTGACCGGTTCCTGGCTGGCCGACACGTCGGGGCACACCAGCACCATAAAGGCCGCTAAGGCCAGTCGTACCCCGCGATTCACGCGCACGCCGCTGTTCATACTGTTTAGGAGGCTTGAAGGCCGAGACATCTGTTCATTTGAGTCAAGCCCTTCCAACGGCCTTCAAGGCTCCTCGCCCCGCGGAGCGGGGCAAAACCAACAACGTTTCGTAGCGAGGCGGAGCCTCGCTACGAATACAGAACCGGGCTTTCCTGCTCGTCCACGAAATAGCTGGCGCATGCCGCGTCGAGCAATTCCGGCGTGATCGCGCGCGGCATCCCCCGATACTCCGCCAGCGACAGCACCTGCGTCAGCAGGTCGCGCGGCTGACACCCGCGCAGCGCAATCTTCCGCGGCTTGTAATAGCTCTGGAGCAGGTGCTCGACGAACTTCTTGTCGAAATCGAGTTTCCGCTCCCGGCACACGTTTTCGAAGATCTGGGTAAACTCCGCCACCGTCGGGCTCTCGGCAAACACCTTGTAGTGAATGCGGCGCAAAAACGCTTCGTCCACGAGCTCGGCCGGCTTGATGTTGGTCGCGAACACGACCAGCACCATGAACGGCAGCTCGAACTTCTGCCCCGACTGCAAGCGTGAGAAAGTCGACGCGGCTTTCGAGCGGCACGATCCAGCGGTTCAGCAAGTCGCGCGGCGCGCACTGCTGACGCCCGAAGTCGTCGATGACGAGCACGCCGCCGTTGGCGATCGCCTGCACCGGGGCGCGGTAGAACTTGGTGCTCGGGTTGTAGTTGAGCTCGAGCGCGTCGAGCGTCAACTCGCCGCCGACCATGACCATCGGCCGCTTGCAGCGAATCCAGCGCCGGTCGGGCCGCTGGCCGAGGTCGAGGCTCTGATCCGCCTCAGGCTCTTCGTCCACGTCGAGCGGCTCGTGGCTGACCGGATCGTACAGGCGAATGATCGCGCCCTCGACTTCGATGGCGTGAGGAATCGCGAGCTCGCCTTCGAGCAGCTTTCGAATGGCCTGCGCGATGACGGTTTTGCCGTTACCCGGAGGGCCGTAGACGAACATCGAGTGGCCGGCGTTGATGGCGGGCCCGAGCTGATCGAGCACGTGCTGGCTGATCACCAGGTGCTGAAACGCCTCGCGGACCTTCTCCCGGGTCGCGTCGCGTCGCGACAGCGATCTTGCGCACGCCCAGCATGTAGCGGCGGTACTGGTCGAACGGCACCGGCGCAATCCCGACATAGTGATTCGATTCGAGGAAGAACACCGCCCGCGCACGCCCCGCATCCGAGATGCGATACCGGTACGACGCCCGGCCCACCATCGTCCCGCCGGCAATCTCCACCTGGCGCTGTTGGATCAGCAGCTCCAGCACCGGCTCGATGACGGCGAAGTTCAGGCCGAGACGCTGCGACAGCTCGGCGCCCGTCAGCTCGCCGGCAAAGTGCAGCGTCTTGAGGGCGAGCTGGAGGATGAGGTCGAGGCTGAGCCCGGACTCCTCGAGCGTCCTGGGCGCGATCGGGAACTCGGTGTAATGGGCCGCAGGCGGCATTTCTGTTGCTGATGACATGTGGTCTTCAGTTGCTCCCTCTCAACATCCGTACGCGCGCCAAGTGGGCGTGCGCCTTGGCGGCTGGAAAATCAGGCCGCAGCCTGAGCGCCGACTCGAACGATCGAATAGCCTCTTCATACTGGCCGGCATCCAACTGCACGACACCGACGTTGTAGTACTCCGTCGCGCCATCGCCTGCCGCCATCAATTCCTGGCGCGCCTGCTCGACATCACCCGCAGCCGCGTGGGTCAGCGCCAGGTTGTTCCTGGCCGGCGACAACGCGGGCGCGACGCGCAGGCTCCACTCACAGAGTGACTGCGCCTCGGCAAGATGCCCTTGCCGAAGTTCGAGATAGCACAGGTTGTTCGAGGCCCATGCGGCGGTGGGGTCCAGCATGAGCGCACGCTCGTAAGACCGACGCGCGGCGTCGTACTCTCCAAGCGCATCCAGAATCGTCCCCAGCGTGTTGTGCGCCGGCGCGGACTCCGGATTCAAGTAAACCGCCCGGTAACTCGAGCCGAGGGCGCGATCCAGAAACCCCCAGTCTCTCCACAACCGGGCCATGCCGTCGTGGGGCTCCGCCCGCCGGGGGCCTTTCCTGGCCGCCAACCTGAATCGGTCGTACGCCACGTCGAAGATGCGCAGGCGTTGGTACTCGCCCGCGACCGTCAGGTGACTCTCGACCGTCGGTAGGGCAAGCTCGAGCAACAGTGCTGCGGCAAGCCCCGGATCCGTACTCTCGACGGTGGTCCCAAACGAGCTCGACCGCGATCCTGGGGCGGTCCGAGTCGCCCGCTCGTCAGCAACTGCCGGTCCGCCGAGGTCAACATCCGGCTGACCAGGTCGAACCAACTTTCCTGCCAACGTACTGGTCGCCCCGCTCGCACAGGCGCTCAGCGCGAGTACGCCAAGCAGCGGCGCGAGCGCCCGTCGCACTGATCCTCGCTGCCTAGTCGTCGGCGCGGAGACGCGCGCGTCGCCGCATCAAGTACAGGATCAGGAAAACGCCGGCCAGTGCCAACAGAACGATGTTCATTGTGCTGCCCATAATCCGCCCTTCTCCGTTCAACGAGATTCGTTACTGAACCACCTGTCCAAAGAACACCCGGACGAACTGAATGACCGCCGGGCCAAGCGTGACGACGTAAAACGCCGGGAACAAGAAGAACACCAGCGGAAAGACGAGCTTCACGCCGATCTTCGCGGCCCGCTCCTCGGCGCGCTGACGACGCTTGACACGTGACGTCTCGGCGTGGGTGCGCAGCGCCGCGGCGATGCTGGTCCCGAATCGATCGGTCTGCACCAGCATCGCAACCAGAGCAGCGGACATCGTCTACTTTCGTCCGTTCCGCAAAGTTCTTGAACGCTTCGATGCGTGTCTTGCCGGCGCGAATCTCGGTGGTGATCAGGCGGAGCTCGCTGGCAAGCTCCGGGTGAGAAATCTCGAGCTCGATGCTGGTTTTTTGAATCGCCTGATCCAAGCCGGTGCCCGCCTCGACGCAGACAATCATCAGGTCGAGCGCGTCCGGCAGGCCGTTCTCGATCTTCAGTTTCTGCTTCGAGATCAGATACCCGAGAACCAGCCCGGGAACCATATAGCCGATCATCGCCAGGACGGCCGCCGCCAGCCAGGCCATCGGCGGCGTCATGTACATCAGCGGCAGCGCCGCGAAGACGAACGGCAACGTCAGTTCGGAGATCGAATAGAAAACGGCCGCGCCGAAGCTGTTAATGCCTGCCTGCGCCAGCCGGCGGCGCAGGCGACTCATCTCCTTGGGCGACTTCGGAAGGCGTTTGGCGATTCGCTCGAGGCGCGGATCGAGCTGTTCGGTCAGTCGAATCGTTTCGGACGTCCCAAACGCGACGGCCGAGGCGCTGGCAGCTGCCATCTCGTTCAGCCGCCGGCGTTCAGGAGCAGTGCGGCCGAGCACCGCCGACGCGCCGAGCCCCGCAAGCAGGGCAATCGACACGAAGAAGCCGACGACTACGAGCAACAGTTCAGGAGTCATGATCTGCTCGAGCCCTCAGTACGGAATGTCAACCAGCTTTCGGATGATCAGCGTGCCCAGCACCTGCAGGATCAGGGCGATGATGATCATCCGAACGCCGAGCGGGTCGTTGAGCATCAGTTGCATGTGACCTGGCGCTATGACGAATAGCGCGAGCGCAAGGGCGGGGGGCAATCCGGCCAGAATCCAGCCGGTGATGCGACCGTGGGCGGTCAGCACGCGAACCTGCCGCTTCACGCGGAATCGATCGCGGATCACCGAGGCCAGGTTGTCGAGCACCTCGCCCAGGTTGCCGCCGGTTTCGCGCTGCGTCAGCACCGCGGTGACGAAGAACCGCGCGTCGATGAGCGGAATCCTGGCAGCAAACGCCTTCATCGCATCCGGCAACGGCATACCGAAGTTTTGACGGTCGTAGAGAAGCTTGAATTCTTCGCCCACCGGCTTCGGGATTTCCTCGGCGGCCATTGCCAGCCCGGTCGTAAACGCATGGCCAGCGCGTAACGCGCGACCGATCAGGTCAATCGCCTCGGGGAACTGCTCTTCGAACTTCCGCAGGCGGCTGTTCTTCTTCTGCTTGACGTAGATGAACGGGATGAACGCGGCCAGCACCCCGGCGGCGAGCCCGATGAGGGTAATGTTGGTCAAGAACCGCACAATCACATACGCCAGCAGCGCTGAACAGCCGGATGACAGGAGCAGGGTGCCAACCGTCATCTGGAGGCCGGCCTGGGTCAGATCGCGCTGCAACGGATCCGTAAAGCGGCTGGCCCGACCGAGCAAGGTGTTGAGTTGCGTGACGCCACTGAGCTGCTCGATCGGCCTGAGAATCCGGGCTTCCTTCGCAATCTTGGAGACGCGATCGGGCTGCAGGCGCTTTTTGAGCGCCGCGTCTTCGGATTGATCCGAGCGGAGTACAAACAGCCAGTACGCGCCCAGCACGAGCCCAAATACAGCGATGAAGATGACGACGACTATTGCTGGCATGACAGCCTCACGCCACCGCCTTCACGTGATCGAACATGTCCATCGGCAAGCTGCATCCCAGACGCCATGATGCGATCGCCGCACTTGGGTCGAATACCGGTGGCGCGGAAGCGACCGACGACTCGCCCTTCGGGCGAGATGCCGGTTCGCTCGAAGACGAAGATGTCCTGCATGGTGATGACTTCGCCTTCCATCCCCGTGATCTCTGATATGCCGGTGACCTTGCGGGTGCCGTCGGCCTGACGTGAGACCTGCACGATGAGGTTGATGGCCGAGGCAATCTGCTGCCGAATCGCGCGCTCCGGAATATTGAGGTTGGCCATCGCCACCATCGTGTCGAGACGATAGAGCGCGTCACGCTGACTGTTGGCGTGCACGGTGGTCAAGCTGCCGTCGTGGCCGGTGTTCATGGCCTGCAACATGTCGAGCGCTTCTTCGCTACGCACCTCGCCGACGATGATGCGATCGGGGCGCATACGAAGGGCGTTGACCACGAGTTCGCGGGCGCGCACCTGCCCCTTGCCTTCGATGTTGCCCGGACGAGTCTCCAGGCGGACCACGTGGGGCTGTCGCAGTTTCAACTCGGCGGCGTCTTCAATCGTGACCACGCGCTCACCGATGTTGATGAAGCCCGAGAGGATGTTGAGCAACGTGGTCTTCCCGGAACCAGTGCCTCCCGACACGATGATGTTGAGACGCGCGGAGATGGCGCACTTGAGGAATTCCATCATCGGCTGCGTCCACGAGTCGCGCACCACCAGCTCCTGAGCGCCGAGGCGATCGGTGCGGAAGCGGCGAATCGACATCGCCGGACCATCGAGGGCCAGCGGCGGGATGATGGCGTTGACACGAGAGCCGTCAGCCAGGCGCGCGTCGACCATGGGGCTCGACTCGTCGATGCGGCGACCGACCGAGCTGACGATGCGCTCGATGATCTGCATCAGGTGCGCGTCGTTGCGAAACACGATGTTGGTGGACTCGAGCTTGCCCTCGCGCTCGATGTACACCTGATCGCACCGATTGACGAGGATGTCCGAGATATTCGGGTCGCGCAACAGCATTTCGAGTGGGCCGAGGCCGAAGAGCTCGTTGATGACGTCGGCAATCAGCGCTTCGCGTTCGTACAGGCTGAGTGGAAACGAGACGCTCTCGCGCTCGATCATGCCGACGATCAGGTTGCGGATCTCGGGCTCGGCATCGTCGCGCCGCATGCGCGTCAAGCGCTCGAGGTCGAGTCGATTGAGCAACTCCTGGTGGATCTTGTTCTTGAGATCCTGGTAGTTCGGAGTCCGCGTATCCATGCCCGCATTGCTATGGGGCGTCAGTGCGCTCGCAAAAGTAGACATCGATGCTCTTTTCTGCTGCTAGACTCGGCGTGGAGAGAGGCGGCCGAACAACCCTCCGCTCCAGGCCTTCGATTCTTTTTCCTGCTCGCGGACTCCGCCCAGGTCGCGCGCATACGCGCCAAACGCCGTCGCGAGCTCGCTGTTGCTGTCGAGAACGACGGGACGACCCTTGTTCATCGCCTGTAAAGCAAGACGATAGTCGCTCGGGAACGTGTGCCGAACGTTGATGCCCACCGTGCGCTGGATATCCTCGTGCCCGATCTCGGCCCGGCGATCCGTACGCGTAAGCACCAGATTGATTCGTTCCGTTCCGTAGCGCTGACGCAGTGTCGCCGCCATCCGACTGGCGTTGCGAACGGTGGCCAACTCCTGGTTGGCAACGAGAATGATCTTGGTCGCCAACTCGAGCGAATCGAGCGCCGCCGTGTCGGAGCGCGGCACATCGAGCACCGTGATTCGTCGCGTGTGGCTGACAAAGTCCAGAAGGGCGCGGATGCGCGTGGCATCGAAAATACCTGTCACCGGCTTGCCGGACGCGCCGAGCAGTTCGAGCCCCGATTTGGTCTTGACGATCAGCCCGCGGAAGAACGCTTCGTCGAGACGCTGCACGTGCTCGAGAGCGTCCATCACCGAGAAGCGCGGCTCCTCGCCAAGAAAAACCGCCGCGTCTCCAAACGCAACGTTCAGGTCGATGAGCAGCGTGGAATCTGAGGTGGCGTTTGCAATAGCCGATGCCACATTGACCGCAACGGTGGTCGCGCCGACGCCACCCTTGGCGCCGATGAAGGCATACACCTCGCCGCGTGTTCCCGCGGTCATCGCGCCCATCAGCCGCTTCACCGCCGACGTCAACTCGGGAACGGAGATAGGATGCGTCACGACTTCGTTGACGCCAGCGCGCATCGCGTCGAGCATCAGCGTTGGATCCAGTTGCGACACGACGAGCAGAAGACCGGTCGTCGGGTGCTGGCGCTTGAGGACGGCCACCGCGGGTGGAAGCTGCGACTGGTCGCGGAGGTCGAGAACGAGCACCTCGGGCTGTCGCGCTCCGGGCTGTGCAAGTGTGCCCAGTGTGTCACGCGCCACGACGACACACTGCATTCCCGTCTCGCGCAATTGCTGCGCGAGCTGAGCGTCAGAGCTGACTAGCTTGAGGACCGGGGACACCTTTACTCCTTAGCGAACGCGAAAGGTTAGGATCTCACAAATTACTGGCCACGCGGCCGGTCGACTGGTTGACTTTGCACGGTCCGGGTGGGCTGCAAGGGCGCGTCCACGAGCCCCGCGCCACCCTCGAGCCGCGCCGCGCCGTCAGGCGGCGGCTTCGTGCCTTCCACCGGACGCCGAATGAACGAATCTGGAACCGTCGGCAACGACGGCACTTCGTCCGGGTCCAGGGCCCGAATCAGCCGCGGCGTAATCAACACCATCAGCTCGGTCTGTTCCGCCCGCTTTGCACGGCTCCTGAAAATGGCACCAATGATCGGCAGCTTGCCCAGGATGGGGATCGCTGCCGCGTCGGTCTGGGAGACATTGTCGAGCAGGCCGGCGATGGCGAACGACTGCCCATCGCGAAGCTCAGCAACAGTCTCCGCACGTCGAGTCGTCAGCGCCGGAATGCGGAAGCCGGACAGCGTAATACCGTTCACGAAGTCCAGCGTGCTGACTTCGGGTCGAACCTTCAAACGAATCACATCGCCCGGCAATGGTCGGCGTGAAGTTCAAACGAATCCCGAACTCCTTGAACGTCACGGAGACGCTACCCGCGGTGCCCGCACGATCGGAACGGGGAACTCGCCGCCCGCCAGGAAGCTGGCTTCCTGGTTGTTGTAGGCAATCAGGTTCGGCTCGGCCAGGCTCTGAAAGCCGCCGGTTTGTTCGAGGGCTTTCAGCACTCCACCGATTCCCTCCTGGCGATCGAAGAAGAACAGATTCAGGAAGTCACTGAAGACGATTGAGACGGGATTCGTGCCGTCCCCACCTTCGAACGTTGGCGCCGAGAACTGCTGCGTGGTCGAGCGCGCGAGAAACCGCTCACGCGACACGAACAACGCGAGACCGGCCTCGGCGATGATTCGACGATTGACCTCGGCGAAGCGCACCTGCAGCATTACCTGCTGGCTTTCGCTGCCGCCCGGCACTTGCAGCAGGTTGATGACCTGCGCTTTGGGCATGGACGCCTGCGCGATCTCGCCGATTCGAAGCATCACGTTCGTGTTCGAAACTCGTCCCGAGAGAACCGTCGCGCCCTCGCTGGTACCAACGGTGACATCCTCTCCAGGGAACAGCATGTGGAGCTGCTGTTCCAGATTCGTGGTGGGCTGCTCGACGACGATGTCGTACTGACTGCGCGTGGCGGTCCCCCACACGATCAGGCTGACGGTGCCCGGCGCTTTGCCGTCGATCAAAATCTCGCGCGGCTGCACGACGACGGCGTCTGCAATCGCGGGATTCGTGATCGCAATTCGCGTGACGTCGAATTCCGTTGGAACCACCGTCGACCGGCCCGTGATGAGATTGACCTTCGGGTAGACATCACCCGTCGGCTGGGCGACTGCGCGGTGCCGCTTGGCCGGAGGTGCCGCCGGCGCGGCAGGTGTCTGCCCGATGACGAATGACGACGACGACAGAACGAGCGCGAGCGCAACCTGCGCGCGACGCGGCGACGAAACCACATGCTTCCGCATTATCGGACCACCTCTTCAGAACGCTTGGCACCGCGAATCGCTTCGACGGTGTACATCTTCGGAGGGGGAGGCGGAGCTGCGACCGGCGCTGGCGCCGCGACGCGGCGGCTCTGCACCTGGCGAATCACTGGCGGCGGTGCCGGCGCCTGACCGAGCAGTGCCGACGTGCGCGCACCCTGCGTTTCGGTCGGCGCGCGATCGAGCGGGTTGCGCAGCGTCAGCATGATTGAACCTTCGCTGCCGGCCAGCGCAATCTTCTCCGCATCGGCCGGCGTGACGAGCAACGTGACGACCGACGTTGGAATGGGCTGGCCGTCACGTGCCTTCTCTTGATCGTAGCGAGTGCCGGCTGTCAGCACCTGGAGATCGCTAACGACCGCCCGCGTCATCGTCTCCTTGCTGCCCTCAGGCCGAATAGTAACGAGCAGATCCACTCGCGTGCCGGGCACCACGAACCCGGCGACGCCGATGACTTCGTTGACCCTGACCGACAACGCGCGCATCCCCTCAGGAATCGAGGGCGGCAGTCCGGCGCCGGCCTCGAGAGGAGCGAGCTTCGACTCGGTCAGCGGTTCGTTGGCGACGATGGGCGCGATCGAGCCCTCGATTGACCACCTGGTCGACCGCGGTAAAGCCGTTCGTCACCGGGGCGCTCGCGGGCCAGGCGACGAGCTTCACATGATCCTTGGTCAGCAGCGTGCCCATCGTCAGGTCCTGCGTCGGCGACAACCTGATACAGGCTGCGGACCTCGACTTCCCTGACGGGCATCCGCTGAATGATCTGGTAGGCGCCGAGGCTGGCGGCTGCGGCACAGGCCACGGCAATGCCGACGACGACTGCTGTTCGGGTGGTGCGATCCATTAGTGTCTCCGCTTCGAGGTACGCGCTGAATTACCTGACCCTGGCTCGCGTCGCCCGGTGTCGTTCCAATTATTCGGTCGAAGGCAACAGAACCGTTAGCTTTGTGGGCTTCCTTAACGCAGGCCCGTCAAACGATTGACACTCATGGGCACGGGGCAATCGCCCCGGATCCTCGTCACGCATGACCGCCTGACCCCTGACCGGCACCGACGAAAACGCCGTTCCACCGAACCACGACATCATCGGGCCCAGGAACATATAGTCGTGGAAATATGTCACGCCGACCCTGACGCCCGGGACCGTGACTGGCGGCGGTCCCGCGGTCACGGTGATCGTTGTTTCGCGACGCGGTGGGCGGCAGGAGTTTGCCGCCTGCCGTCGGCAGCCCGCCGGCCACGATGTACTGTTGCACGCGGGCCTGCACGTCGGGCACGCAGATAGCCCAGGGAGCACGGCCATGCGCGCGCCCTCTCGGGCGGCATTGGTGACCACTTCCATCCGCTGGAAGAGGAAACCGAAATCCACGATGCCGAGAATGATGAACAACAAGCAGCGGAAACACCAGCGCAAACTCGATCAGCTCTGCGCCGCGCTCCCCTTTGAGACGTTTGATCGCGTTCATCGGAACCATAAGGTCACCATCAGACCTGCCAGCATCGGGACCGCATAAGCCAACCGCGGGGCATTCGGGCCAGCGGTTAACGTGAGCTCGGGCTGCGGCCGAAGGCCAGCGACACGCCAATACAGGAGGAGTCCCCAAACATTACGAAACGCTTGCGTGAGATACCCGGAGAACGCTGCGACCACAATCGCCAGAACACCGCCCGCGATCCCTGAGAACAACCCGACCCAGATCACGGACGCGGCGCCAAGCCAGGCGCCGATGGCGCCGAGCAACTTGACGTCGCCGGCGCCCATGCCACCGAGCGCGAACGCTGGGAAGAACAGAGCCACACCAACTGCCCATCCGGAAATCGACAGGCCCAAACCGGACCAGCCACTAAAGTAACGCATGAGCCGCGAAGGCTGCGAACGCGGCCCCGAACGTCAAGAGATTAGGAATGCGACGAGACGCCACGTCCCACACCACGGCGATCAGGACAACGCCGAGAGCGATGATTTGAAAAACAGTCATGATGGCGCGCGCGACGTAATGGCGCTACTTACGGTGTGATGGGATGGTCTGGCTCCCAGAGGTCCTGCACTCCGGTATCCCAGTTCTGGTACTTGCTACCGAGCTCGGTGCGCACGGCGTCCCATGCCAGAATGCCCACGGTGCCGATCACGGCTGCTAGCAAGCCGGTACTCGATCAGGTCCTGACCCGTGTCGTCGACGAGAAACGGATCAGAAAGTTGCAGCACGAACCTCGTCTAGCCCGGAATCTTGTCAATCTGGCCGGCGTAATCCTGCGTACCATGCGTTGATCATGGTCCCGATCGAATTGATCGAGCCCGCTGCGATCAGCGAGATGAACGCCGCCAGCATCGCGTACTCGATCAAGTCTTGCCCCGATTCTTCGCGAAGCGCTCGGGAGATCAGCCGCTTCATTGTGCCCACCCTTCTCATGTAGCAGCTCGCGTGCCGGTATCGAACAGACGCATGAAGCTCTGCCTAGCAAAAGCGGCCAGGCGAGGGCGTTGCCCCCGCCTGGCCCGTCGAGCGCTTAGCCAGGGATCTTGTCGACCTGGGTGTTGAGCTCATTGTAGACGCTGTTCACGCCGGTGCCGACCGCGGTGATGGCGGCAACGGCCACGAGCGAGATGAACCCCGCCAGCAACGCGTACTCAATCAGGTCCTGGCCCTGCTCGTCACGAACGAAACGGTTCAACAGATTCTTCATCATCTTCTCCCTATTAACCAGAGGTTTTATCTCGGCCGTAGGGGCTCCAAGCCCCATCCGGCGAGTCAGATCCGACGGTTCCTCGCGTGGCTCCTGGCTCACCGCAGTCCGGTGAAGGTTTCGCCAAATCTGACGAACGGACCCGGAGTTCGCGTCGTGCCTGCGCAGGTGTTCCAGTGACCCAGTCGCCGGCTGCGCCCGACCGCTGGTTTTCCGCCCCGATGGCGAAACTTGCTTCCGTTTTATCGGCCGCTCGCACACGGGGTTGAGTCCGAACCGGAGTCCCGCGCGAGGTCCACGTCGACCCAGCTCAGCTGGGCGTTACGAACGCTCCGAGGGACTGCATGGACTATGCCGGAAGCCCGTCCGTAGCGCGGACGGAACCCCCGGCAAGTGGCCTCGACTCGGGTGCCCCCACCAGGGCGCCGGAGCCAAGATCAGGCACATCAACAACTTCCGGGCCACTTCGCGAGGCTGCACACAGAGAGATTATCGGCTGTCAAAGTCCTAAACAGACATATCCTGCGCTGAATTGCACTGCGCAGAAAATCTCGGGCTCCTGAGACTGACCGACAGGTTCGCCACGCCACGTGGCGAAAATGGTGCTCTGCGTCGTCGTAAGTCGCTTGCAAGGATGAGAAGTCGCGCTGACAGCGAGGACGGGATCAGTCGGACGTGAGGCGCATTTCGCGGAATTGCTCCAGGACGTCAAACGTCGACGTAAAGCGGCTGAGAGCCTCTCCTCGATGAAGGATGCGGCTCGCGTCGATCTGCCCGAGATAGCGGGCTGCCAACGCTCAAATACGGGATCTTCTCGGGATTGAGCCCCATGATGCGCGCGCAGGTGGCATCGGTCGCGACGACGTCGGCTCCCATGGCCAGGCACCCCACGTGGCGCGGCTTCCCCATGATGGGCCCATCTCCCTCCATGGCGGTGACAGCATCCACAATCGCGAAATGAGGCCGGATCGTCGTTCAGGTCGAGATGGGCCGACCCCGAAGTACACGTCTTCGGCCACCGTAACGCCCGGGCCCCAAAGAAGTTTTTCATGCTGGCGGTCATGCCAGCCCAGTGGTGCGGTTTCAATTTTGGCATCGAGACGACAAAATCCGCTGCCAGCAGCTCGACCGGCAACGCAATCTGCTCGAGCTTCGTGAACGGCTTCGGAGCGGGACAGGCATCGTCTTGACGCGCGTGCAGTATGCCCGCGAATTCCGCCGTCACCGTTCCTGCGTCCAGGAGCAAGTCGAGTGCTGCGTCACCATGGCAGGGCCCGCATAAATTATCGGTCCAGGTGGGCCCCTTCGTACATGACAACGGCGGGGCCGTGGTGACCCCGCCGGACTGTTCGCGAGCCTTACCGGCCCTTATCGGACCAGACGGTAGATTTTCAAGAACGCCGCTCCCGACGACGACTCGCCGGAGCCACCTCTGAACTGCGACTCGTGACTCACCAGGCGACCGACGACCGTCTTGTCGGGCGTGTCGCAAAACGTATCGGGGTCCAGCCTTCCCTGCGATGCGACGGTGTCGCACATCCCCTCGACGAAGAAGCCCATGATGTTGACGACCTTGACCATACACCCCGTTCCGCTACAGCCACTGGCCACGTAGTCGGCGGTGTGGAACAGCACAATCGGCACGATGCGTTTGCTCTTGGCCTGTGTCGAAACGACGCGATCGTTCAAGTCGTCCCAATAGGCGCCTCCGTCGAGGTCGACGAGATCCCCCACACCATCGCTCGTCGGGCCCTGCGACATACCAGTCTTGATGCCTACGCATCCGCGCTCCGGATCGGTATCGTCAGGATCGAGGCACTGCTGGCCGGCCCAGAGCCCGACGGTCGGAATCCACGAGGGACAGCCTCTGATTGCGTCCTCGTACTCCGCACTGCCCGGATGGCCAGGAAAGTCGATCTCCTGCGTCCACCCAGAGCTCCACGTCCCGACGTTACCCGCCTTCAATGCCAACTGAATTCCACGATCGTTCGCCAACGAGAACCCGGTTGGATCCGTCTCGGGCGCCAGCGGCGCTCGGTACACGTCGCCTGCGCCAGGTTCCCACAAGTCCATCTGATCCCACGACGTTGGCCCCGAGGTATCGAGCCACTTGTCGGCCACTGCCCAGGGCTTGATGCAGTTCACCGAGTTGCCCTGGGCCGCTTGCGCCGTCGCCGTCGCGCGAACTCCCTGCGAGGTGATGCCGAGCATCGTCGCGAAGAAGACGGGAAGCGTGTTCGTATGCTGCACCATCGCATCGTCCTGCGTGCCGCGAAGGACATCAACCCGGATGCAGCCGCTGGTCCCACCGCCGGCACTCGCGGGACACGGGTACGGCAGGTTGGAAACAACGACATCTCCCGGCGCTGTCGGTTCGCCCCACACCGACATCTCCCGTGCAACGACGGAGGCCGTGGCGCGCGACACGGCGTTGGATTCCCCGCCGCCAATGGCTTGGGCACCGGCGAGCGCCCCGGCGTCAGCCGATGTCTGCGCCTGGCCGCGCGCGGCCCACAGTATTCCGTAGTCCACGACGATCGCGCTGAAGGCGACGAGGCACAACAGCGCGACCGCGGCCATGATCAAGACGGCTCCACGCTCCGAAGATTTGGCTACCATAAGTCCAAAATAATATAGCCGTCTTTTCGGGCAGAGCCCTACCGGGTCCGCGCTGTCTTGCGCGATCTGTCACACTTCTTTTTCGATGCGCGCAGGTGGGGCCGGCGGCGCGCTCGCCGCTGTTCAGTTTCGACGCAGGCAGTTACGAAAATCGCTTACCGCACGAGCCGAATGACCTGCAGAAACGACGCTTCCGGGGTCCCGTCTCCGGCCGCCGCCGTCTGAGCTGTCGCAGGGACCGACACCATTCGGCCAACAATGGCCTTGTTCGGGTGCGTCCCGCAGTTCGACGTACGGCTCCAGCAAGTTGTCGTCTGCAAGGTCGTCGCAAAACCCTTCGACGAAGAATCCGAAGATGTTGGTCACCTTCACCATGCAGTTGTTGCCACCGCAACCGCCCAGCTCGTCATCGTCACGTACTCCTGCGGGTGAAACAACACGACCGGCCGAATTCGCGGACTCACGCCCTTCGGACTGTCGACCTGCAGCGTGGCAGAATTCCAGCTCGCCGTGCTGTCCTGCGCGATGAGGTCCTCAACTCCGTGACGATTCGGCCCTTGGACCGTGCCGGTTTTGACGTTGATGCAGCCGCGAGCGTAGTCGGTATCGACGGGCCCCTCGCAGGTTTGACCATCCCAAAAACCAATCTGTGGCACCCACGACGGGCAGCCACTGATTAGTTCCGGAATGCACGCTTCCACCGTTCGGACCGAACTCGATGATGCGCGACCAGCCTGAACTCCAATCACCGGTATCACTATCCTTGAGCACCAATCTGATAGCCCTTGTCGGCGGCAAGGGTGAAACCGGTCGCTGGACCAGGCTCACCGACGTAGAGGAGCGCGATACATGTCCGTGCCGAGCAAGAACTGATCGTACGATCCCATTAGAGTCGACCGACGGCTGGAGCGTCTCCCTTCCTCCCACTTGTCGGCGATCGCCCATGGCGTCGGACACTCAGACGCGTTCCCCGATGTGGACTGCGCGGTGGCCGTGGCCCTCACACTCTGACTAGAGATGCCCAGCATGGAAGCAAAAAAAACAGGAAGTGTGTTGGTGTGAGCGCCGCCCAAATGATCGGGGGCGCCGCGCATCACGTCGACGCGAATGCACCCCTCAGGCTGTCCTCCTGCGCTCGCGGGACACGGATACGGCAAGCGGATGCACCGTGATGTCCCCAGCGGGCGTGTTCGCACCCCAGACCGGATTCTGCTGAGCCAGCGTCAGCGCAGACGCCGACGCGTGGGCGTTACTTGCTGAACCCGCCAGCGCGATGGCACCCGCCAGGGCGCCAGCGTCAGCCGCAGACTGTGCCTGTCCTCGACTGGCCCACAAAATTCCGTAATCAACCACAATCGCGCTGAATGCGACGAGCGTGAAGACCGCGACTGCCACCAGGATCAATACCGCGCCGCGTTCGTTGGAAGGGGGGTTTTCCATGACTTGCGCAGAATAGATCGATCATTGCTGGGCTTTCAACGACGGAAAACGAAATTTGTAAGCGGACTGCTCCATTCTTGAACATTTTGCGCAGGAATCGATCCGGCAGACGTAAAGGCGCATAGAGCAACGTGTTGTCGCTCAACTAGTTGACCGTAAAGCGTCGATTGGAATCAGGAATCAGAAGCGGGCAGCTCGAGACGACACTTTGCGTCTCGAGCCGCCACGACCTCGCTTTTGAGCGCGCTGAAGTCTAACCCCTGGATCAAAAAGGGTCAGCGTACCAGGCGCGTGACGACGATGAACGCGTTGCCAATCGGCACGTTGCCGGCGCCCCCGCGACGAGTGCCGACATAGCTGACCAGCCGCCCGACGATGTCCTTGTTGGGGTCAGCGCAATAGGTCCCCGGGTCCAGGGCGACGTCCTTACAGACGCCCTCGACGAAGAAGCCCATGATGTTGACGACCTTGATCACGCAGTTCGATCCGCTGCAGGAGCTTGCCTGATTGACGACGAAGTCGGCGGGATCGAAGAGCGGAATCGGGACGATCCGTGGACTCTCCGCGAAATCGCTGCCGATGACCTCGCTGCCGTTCCAGTACGCGTCTTCGTCGTAGCCGACGAGCGTGTCCACCCCCTGCGTGGTTGGTCCCTGAGAGACGCCCTGCTTGACGCGCAGACACCCACGCGCAGGATCCTCATGGTCCTTGTTGTCGCACGGCTGGCCCGCGTAGAAGCCCACCTCCGGTACGAACGACGGACAGCCGACGATCGCTGCTTCGTAGTCGGAGCTGCCCGTGGCGCCCGGGAACTGGATCTCGCTCGACCATCCGGCCAGCCAGCTGCCGTGATCGCCTTTGAGCGCGAGCTGCAATCCCTTGTCGTTCTCGAGCGTGAAGCCGGTCGTGCTGGTCGAGGTCGATGGGATATACACATCGACGCCTGGATTGAATGCGTCCTGCTGATCCCAACCAGCCTCGAATGTTCCGGAGTTGTCTTCCCACTTGTCCGCGATGCCCCACGGCTTGATGCACTTGGTCGAGTTGCCGGCGGCGACTTGGGCGGTCGCGGTCGCGCGCACGCCCTGCTGCGTGACGCCAAGCATGGAGGCGAAAAACACCGGAAGCGCATTCGTGTGCGCGCCGCCTTGAGCGTCCAGCGTTCCGCGCATCACGTCGACGCGGATGCACCCTTCGGTGCCGCCGCCGGCGCTTGCCGGGCACGGGAACGGGAAGATTGGAAACGATCACGTCACCGGCCGCGGTCGCCTCTCCCCAAACAGAATTCTGTCGGCGACGACCGAGGCGCTGTCTCGAGCGACGGCGTTGGTCTGTCCCTTTGCAATGGCGATGGCGCCGGACAGGGCGCCGGCATCGGCCGATGTCTGGGCTTGTCCCCTAGACGCCCACAAAATCCCATAATCGACCACAATCGCGCTGAAGGCGACAAGAACGAACAAACACACCGCCGCCATGATCAATACTGCGCCACGTTCGCTCGATGTTTGAGGCATGATTTGCCCAGATTAGAGGCTTATTGCTGGGCTATCAACGACGAAAAACGAAAATTGGTATGCGGAATGCTCCTTTACTGAACAATAACAGTCGTCATAAGACTCTAATTACACCTTGGGCTGTGGTGTAACGCCTTGGCGCTCAATAAGTTGTCAGAGTTCAAAAACAGAACACAAAAATATTGAAAAACTGGGTATACCATGTATCAGTTTGGTTCTTTGAAGTCGCTAAAGCTAGTAAGCCCACCAGAAGACGCGAGTTGGCGGCGCCGCCGTTCAGGGCAGGCGCGCCCTGGAGTACTCCAGCATCTGGGCCGTTAGATCCTGCGGATAGGAGATCTGGATGTCGGTGATTTTCCCGTCGGTCCCCTGGACCGGGGTCAGCTTCGGCATCACGAACCCCGTGTACGACGGCAGGTTGAGCGCGTCGACGCGCCTCACCACTTCATCGCGCAGCTTCGGATCGAAATGGACGCCGTGGATCTCGAACAGCTTCTTCGCCCCGGCGTAGTCCCCTTCCGACTTCATCCGCTGCACGTCGGCCAGTAGCCGCCCGACGCCGTCACGAAAAGCCTTCGGGTCCACCATCACGAAATACGTCTTACCGTCACGCGTCCGCTCCTCGATCGCCTTCGTGTTGGCCATCAACCAGCGCACGATCATCTGGCGATTGCGCATGTGGTCTTCTTCGATCTGCGTTCCTTCGCGGATGCGGCGCAACTGGACGAGCGCGTTGCGGGTATACGCCTCGTATTCCGCCCGCACGGTCGCCTCGTGATCGGCGGCGGCAATGATCCCGAGCTCGACCATCTTGGGGTCAGCCAGGAAGAACAAGCCGACGAGATCCGCACGCGCCTCTTCGATGGCCGAGAACTCCTCTTTCAGCAGTGACTGCGGGCTGCCCTTGACGTTTGCCGCCATACGGCCTGATGCGTGTCCGATGACCTCGTGCATGTCGGTGGTCAGCTCGCCCGCGAAGTCCGCGAACTTCGCCGCTCGTTCTGCTTCCTCTGGAGACCACGTGAACTCGCTGCGCATCGTCGGGGGCGTCGATCGATTGTAGGCATCGGTGACGTTCGACAGCGCCACCGACTTGCTGCCGTACTGCTCGCGGATGGACTGATCGTTGGGGAGGTTGATGCCAATCGGCGTGACCGGGCCGGAGTCGCCGGTCTCGACGACCACATCGATGGCGTTCGCCACAATGCCCTGGACGCTGGGCTTGCGATATTTTGCATCCCACGGCATGCGGTCCTCGAACCATTGCGCGTTGTCGGCCAGCTTCCTGATGCGCTCCGTCTTTTCCTTGTTCACGTAGAAGACGAGCGCTTCCCACGAACCCTTCACGCCGCGCGCATCGAGATAGACCTCGATGAATCCATTGATCGTGTCGACCGTGGACGCCTTGTCCTGGACCCATGCGATGTCGTACTGGACGCGATCGCGATCGTCGCCCGTGCGATACCACTGCACCAGTGCGCGAAGGGCCTTGGCCATCGGCTCACTGGCATATGGAATCGCCGCCTCGAGGTGTCTGACCACCTCCTTGATCTGCGCGCCATAGCGACCATCGATCTTGTAGATCTCTTCGACAAGCTTTCCGTCTCGTTTCGCCAGTCGCGAGTTGAGGCCGTTCTTCTCGACGAAGCCTTTCAAATCAGCCATCGTGACGCCGTCGTAGAGATTGTTCGCGCTCTCGGCCAGGATGTCCTTGCCCGGCCCGGGCGTCTTGTTGGTGACGATGGGATCGACGGCGGGGTCGAAGAACATCGGCTGCAACCGTGCCAGCGTGGCGTCGAGCGACTCGCCGGCCGGCAGCGTGAACGACGCGCCGTTTGTGGCCGCAGTCTTGGCCGCTGCCGCAAACGCTTGCGGCGTGCACTTGAGCACGAACTTGCGGGCCGTGAGGTTGTTGTAGGGACCGTTGTTGATCCAGAACAGCTTGGTGTAGCGCTGAATCTCGGCCAGCGTCGTCGCGTCCACACCGCGCGCGTTGGTGACGATCTGCTCGAGGATGTGTCGCATCTCGAGCGCGTGCTCGTGCTTCTGATCGACGTAGATGTCGCGACCAGCAATCGCGGCCTGGTACAGGTGCCAGATCAGGATCTTGTCGTTGAGCGCGAGGTCCTTGAATCCATCCGCGTACAACTGCACGACCGCCGCATCGTCCACTCGTTCGAGCAGATACTTGCGCTCCCCCGCGGGTGTCGTCGCTGCGGCGGGCGTGGCGCCTGAACTCGCGGGCGGAGCTGGGTCCCCGGAACACGCCGCGAGCGCGAGGAGGAGCACGAGGAGAATTGAGCGGATCAGCATAGGATGACGATACAACGGTCGAACAGCGTCGCACGGTCTCGTCAGAACAGTCACTTCATCGCGTCCAGGCGGGTCCCGTCCGCGGCTGTCCACGCGTTCCGTGGCTGTCGACGGCACTTCAGTGAGAGGGCCTCCGGGCGTGCGGGTGCGCCGCGTCCGGCGGCGACCCGCGAGCGCAGGCGATGTAAGCACCCGAACGCAGATGCTCGCGTCGAGAGACTCCGCCGGCAGCGCCTGGCAGCCGGCCGTCGCCACCCGGCCGCGGCGCAGCACCGTCAACGCAAGTGCGTCGGGACGCTAGAATTTCGATCATGGGCCGTGCATTCGCATCCGTACTGGTCGGATTGCTGATCGTTGATGGCGAGTCTCGCGCTCGCACAACAGAAGTCGATTTCAGCCGGCTCGGGCTGGGTGAAAGTGCCGGCCGGGGGGATGCGACCGCAGCTTTCGTCACCATCGACAATCCGACGATGTACGACGCGTATCTCGTCTCGGCGTCGAGCGATGTCGCAGCGGCAGTCACATTCCGTCAACGCGCGAACGGTCAGGACGCAAAGGAAGTCAAGGACCTAGTGGTTCCCGCCTATAGTTCGCTCGAAATGTCGCCCGACGGACCACACCTCTGGCTCTCGGGGCTGAAGAGACCGCTGACTGAAAAGGAAACGGTCACGCTGCAGCTCACGACCGATGGCAATCTCACGTTGTCGGTGACGGCGGAAGTGCGGAATAGGCTCCTTCGGAGCGGAGGCGGCCCTCGCTCCGCTCGGGCCGAAGGCCGCGGCTGCGCCGCGGATGGCGGCTCGTTTCACTCGCCGAAGGCGGCGCTCGCTTCACTCGCGCCGAATGGACTCTCGATGCGAAGCATTACGTCTCCGCGCCGTGAGGCGCGGCCGTCCGCGAAGCGGCCTTCGATGCGAAGCATCGCCTTCCGCGCCGAAGGCGCGGCCTTCCGCGCCGAGAGGCGCGGCCCTATTGTCCCAGGAAGTGCACGAGATCGCCCTTCGCGCCGCCGCGTTCCCACACCTTGCCGTAGACCTTTTCGAGACTCTCGCGACTCACGACTTGCATCGCGATGGAGTTGGCGAGACGCTCGGTGTGCAGGTAGGGATGGTGCGTGAAGATCCACACGTGACCCAACTCGTGCGCGATCACCGCGCGCAGGTCGGTGTCATCGAGCTGGGCCAGAAAGGCTTCTTCGAACGACATCACGAAGGTGGTGCGCTCGCCACGATTCGGCTCGACCGAAACCAGCAGCGGATTGCTTTCCACCACCGACACGATGACCTCCGACGGAATCGACAGGCGACCCTTGAGCTCATCGACGATCAATTGGACTTGGGAGGCGGATGCTGGCACGCGACGCGAAGCAATGATGGGATTCGAACTGAACAGACCTAGCCCCACCATGACGGTGATGAACGCTGCATTCGACACGAACACGCCGCGCATAACGGGGGCTACCGTTAAGCTAGCACACGATGAGCTAACTATGAAGAAGTTACGTCGCTTACGAAAAAATTACGATGCAGTTTTGGCAACTCGTCCGTTTTCACGTCACCGGAAGTGACACAGCGCGCGCCGCTTAGCGCGTTCGCCCGTCGATTTCGCCCGGGCACACGCCTTGCGGTGCGTATCACGTCCAGACTTTTAGACCTTTAAGGAGGTAGACGTGCGTGCATTACTGATGGGGTTTGCAATGTTTGCTCTCGTCGCCGGAACGACACCGCTGTTGGCCCAGGGTCAGCCTGGCCAGCCGCCTAGCCAGCCTGGCCAGCCGCCCGCCACCCAGCCCGAGCGCGCTAAGCCGGCCCCGGCCGCTCAGGCCAAATCTGCCCAGATCCAGGGCGAGCTCGCCAACGTCGACGCGGCAGCGAAGACGATCACGGTGAAGGTTGCTGATGGGTCTGAGATGCAGTTCTCGTACAACGAGAAGACCGAAGTCACCGGCGCCAAGGACGGCGCGGCGGGACTGGCGACGGCGAAGGATAGCCGCGTGACGGTGCACTTCAACGACGAAGCCGGGGCCAAGGTCAAGCAGGCCACGCGCATCATCGTGCAGCCGAAGGGTAGTAGTCGGTTCGAATCATTCCAAGCGGCGCGGCCCGTGCTACCCCCACCGGCTGCGTCGTCGTTTTCCGCCTGCCTTTCCGCGAAGCGGCCCTCCGGCCGAAGGCCGGCCCTTGTGCGGCGCTGAGCGAAGCGAGCGCCGCCTAAAAGCTGTATTCAATCCCGATGAGCGGCGTGACTTTGTCGCGCAAGCCGTGCTCATCGAGCTTGAACAGCACGTTGGCGTCGATGAGGAGGCGGCCGAACGCATTCACCTTGAGACCCATCGCGCCGCTCAAGGCATTGAACGAGTCACGGCTGAAGACGATGTTGGGGAACACCGATCGGCCGTCGAGGGCATGAAAGTCTTCGGCCCGCAGCCGCTCGGCATCGATGAAATAGCGCCCCAGCAGATCGAAGGCGACCGTGACCCGGGGATTGACGCTCAAGTCGGCTCCCACGCCGTACGCGATCTGATCACCGAAGGGCGCTGACTCCCCCTCTGCGGGATTGCCTGCCAGCACGCTCGACCCGCTCCAGAGGTAGCTCAAATTGACGTGCGGCGAAAGGTGCTGAAAAAACGTCCCCGACCAGATTCCAAACGGCTGCACGCCGGGCGCGCCGGTTCCCAGCAGGTTCATTTCGTCGCCCGTCGGGAGCCGGACGTCGAGGCCCGCCGCAAAACTGCTGGCGGCCGTTCTTCGGAGATTCCCTTTGAAGCGAACCATGATGTCGCCGATGCCGCTCGCACTGCCGGCGGCCGTGAAGATCCGTTCCACACCAACCTCTCCATCAGACTGTCGAAAGAAGTGCGTGAGGGGGTTCGTCGTCCCAATCCGGTTGATCGTGGCCGCCGACACCACCTTGAGATCGTTCGACACGAATGGCACGGCCAGCGAGAGATCAAAGCGATCGGTGACGCCGAAAGTGACAAACGTCGTGGCTTGACTGACCGTGGCCTCGATCGAGTTCACGGTCGTGACGACGTCTTCGCGGCCCCCAAGCAGAAACGCGTTGTCGTGGGTGAAGACGGCAGGCACCTGATTGAGATCGATCCCTTCAATGGAATCGAACTTGAAACGTTGATAGGCGAAACCAAACGAGACACGACGAGCCCCAATCGTCTCTGCGCGGTCGGCCAGGATGGGACCAAAACTCTGCGTCGTGCGCTGAAACACGCCAAGCGATGGATCGAACTGATAGGTGAAGCCTCCGCCCGGTGACGGCAGCGGCACGCTCACGAGTTGGCTGACGAGCGCGGTGCTGAACTGGTTGAAGTTGAACTGGAAATTGCTGGTGAAATGCGCCGAATGCGGCTGCTCGCCGGGCAGCGTGGCCAGGCTATCGACAATCAGCCCACGTGGCCCAAAGATGTCTGTGAAGAGCGTCGCGAGATTCGTGACCGGCGCCGCCAGATTGTACGGATTCTGCGCCATCGCAGGTTGCGCGCAGAGCACGACACACACCACCGCCATCAACGCTTGACGCACGCTGGCTCCTTGTAGGGCGCAGGGCATAGGGCGCAGGGCACAGGAGGGATAGGGATGCAGGGCCCTCAGCCCTCCCTGTGCCCTGTGCCCTATGCCCTACGCCCTACCGAATATCAACAATCACCCAATTGCCGTTGTCGCGCGCGAGAGTCAGCACCTGTTGACTCTGGCTCGTTTGTTGACGGCCACCGACCTCGATGATGTCGCGGCGCATCACCGACACCACCGCGCGGTCGCCTCGACGATCGATTGAATTGACGGTCAAGTTGACGCGTTGTGACGCGACGGCGCGAAACCCCTCCTGCAATCGACGCTCTTCAGCCGCCGACAAGTTGGGCTTGATCGATCGGAAGAGCGCCAGGTCTTTGGTTTCAATCGCCCGGCCATAGGTGCCAACCACTCGTTTGATCGCCGCCTCGTCTTGCTCGGCTGATGGCGCCGCAGGCGCAGGGTCGGGCTCGCGGCGTGGCGACGTGGAAGGCGCGGGCGCCGGCACCGAGGGCTTGGTCACGGGAGCCGGCGCAGGCTCGACCACTGGTGGCGGAGCCGGAACCGTCGGCGCAGCCGGGGCTTGAGGAGGCGCCGGCGGCGGCGTGGGGATAGCGGGCGTCGCGACTGGAGATGGCGCAGGAGTCGCCGGACTCGCGTCTCGCCGAGGTTCTGGCGCAGGTGGCGATGGAGCCGGCGGAGGAACCCGCGGCGGTGGCGCCGCCGCTCTCGCCTTCTCGATCGCATCGCGCACACGCGCATCAGCGCGACGCAGACTCTCGTTCAATTGCGATGCGAGCTCGACGACCGCCGGAGCGGCAGGGTCGATGGTGCGCGCGCTGTCGAGGGCGCGCGAAGCCCCGACGAGATCACCGGACGACAGGCGGCCGCGCGCATCGGCCACCGCGGTGTCGAACTTACGTGATCATCCCCTGCGCTTCGTCGCGAATCTTCGCAGCTTCGGCGTTCGTGCCATCGAGTGCCAGAACCTCGCTCGCGTAGGTCGCGGCGGCGCGATAGTTGCGCGCTTCGAGGCTCGCAACCGCCAACGCCAGTCGACTCTGGACCGTCGCGTCAGCCGCAGGCGATATCGGAGCCGCGGGCGATACCGGCGCCGCGCTCGTCGCCTGGTCAGGCGATGGGGTCGCGGACTGGTTCCGCCACAGCGCATATCCGCCAGCGACCGCCATCATCAGTCCGATGACGGCGCCAGCGATCCACAGGGCTCGACCGCGAGGCCGCGAAGTGGCGACTTCGGGCACGACCGCACTCGCTGACAGTTTTGCTTGCTTCGACGTACCTTGTATCGACGATGGTGCGCTGCGCGCGCTGGCCCTCGCAGCACTCGCCATCGCGCTCGCGGGAGCCGCGTCCATCGATCGCGAATGTCCCGATTCGACCTCGCGGCGGAGTCGTCGCAAATCCGCACGAAGGTCGGCAGCCGATTGGTAGCGCAGCTCGCGATCTTTCTCGAGGCAGTTGTAGATGACTTCCTGTAACCGAACTGGCAGCTCGGGGTTGAGCAGGAGCGGCGCGACGGGCGATTCCTTGAGGATCCCCGCCAGCGTGACCGCGCTCGTCTTTCCCGGGAACGGGTGCTTGCCAGTGGCGCATTCATAGAGCACGACGCCCAGCGAAAACAAATCGGTACGCGGATCGAGTTCCTCACCGGTCGCCTGCTCCGGCGACATGTACGAAATCGTGCCCAGCGTCACACCCTTCACCGTCGCCTGCAGCGTGGCACCGATGGTGCTCGACCCCGTAAAGTCCGGCGTCAGCTTCGCGAGCCCGAAGTCGAGAATCTTCACGTGCCCGCTGTCGGTCAGGAAGATGTTGCCGGGCTTGATGTCGCGATGGATGATGCCGTCGCTGTGCGTCGCGTGCAGCGCATCGGCGATCTCGATCCCGATGTCGACGATTTGGTGGATCTTCAGCGGGCCGCGGGCGAGCCGATCGCGCAGGCTCTCGCCGCGCATCAACTCCATCACGATGAACGGCCGGCCTTCGTCCTCGCCAACGTCGTAAATCGTGCAGATGTTGCCGTGGTTGAGGGCCGAGGCGGCGCGCGCCTCCGAGCGGAGCCGCTGCACCGCCAGCTCATCAGCAACAAGGTCCTCGGAGACGAACTTCACCGCCACCGCGCGTCCCAGGCGCACGTCTTCCGCCTGATACACGACGCCCATACCTCCCGAGCCGAGCTGGGAGACGATGCGGTAGTGAGAAATGGTGCGTCCGACCATGGATCCGCGCTGGCTAGCCAAGGCCCGCGCTGGGGGGCGACGGGCGACTGCTCATTCTACAGGTTTGACGGACTTCACGGTGGTTCTCCACGAAGGTTCGTCACGGAGGTTCTCTACGGGGGGTTCAACGACGGTTCTCCACGACGGTTCTCCACGAGGGTTCTTGGCGCTGGTTCTCCACGAGGGTTCGACAGGTTCTTGAACCACCGTTCAGAACCATCGTCGAACCCCTCGTAAAGAACCTCCGTGACGAACCGTCGTCGAGAACCTCCGTAAGGCAGTTGACGTTCTACATCCTGAGGATGTAGATTCTCTACATGCCTGGCGAGGGGCGCTACCAAGACCGCATCGAGCTCCTGCAGGGCACGCTCGACCTCATCATTCTTCAGACCCTTCGCTGGGGTCCGCAGCACGGCTACGGCATCAGCCATGCCATCAACGCCGCTTCGCGCGACGCGTTCAAGGTGGAAACCGGTTCGCTCTACCCCGCGTTGCACCGCCTCGAAAAGCGCGGCTGGATCGCGTCTGAGTGGAAGACTTCTGACAAGAAGCAGCGGGCGAAGTACTACCGCCTGACGACCGTCGGCCGGCGACAACTCGCGAGCGAGCAATCGCGCTGGGCGCAATTCGTCGATGCTATGACTGCACTGATGAAACCGAGAAGAACCTAGAAAGGGCGGTTCTCGACGGGGGTTCTTGACGGGGGTTCTTCACGGAGGTTCTTTACGATGGTTCTGAACGATGGTTCTGAACGGTGGTTCAAGAACCCTGTCGAACCGCTCGTGGAGAACCAGCGTGAAGAACCATCGTGAAGAACGTCGAACCGTCGTGAAGAACCATCGTGAAGAACCATCGTGAAGAACTGGCTCCTCGTCATCGTCGTCGTCGTGAGATCCGCGAGGAAATCGAAGCCCACCTCGACATGGCCACGCGCGAGCGGATTGAACGCGGCGAGTCGCCCGACCAGGCTCGCGAGGCCGCGCTGCGCGAATTCGGCAACGTCGATCTCGTTCAGCGCAGTACGCGCGAGGTGTGGTCGTGGACGAAGCTCGAGCAGCTCGTTCAGGACGCTCGCTTCGGCGCGCGGATTCTGTGGCACTCACCGGGACTCAGCGCGAGTGCAGTCCTCCTCGTCGCGTTGGTCGTGGGCGGCAACACGACGATCTATTCCGTCGTCCACCACCTCCTGACGGCGCCCGCGCCGGGCGTGGAGCGCGAGGGGCTCGTGGCCGTCGGCATTCAGAGTCCCGGCGAGTTCCTCGTCGAGCCCTACATGAGCTACGCCAACTACCTGGATTACGGCGCGCGCGCGCGTTCGGTCCAGCGCACCGCTGGCGTCAGCAACGAGCGCCTTACAGTGCGCACAGACGAGGGCAGCTATGCGGTATACGGTGGCTTGGTCACGGGCGGCTACTTCGACACGCTGGGCGTTCGTATCACCCTTGGTCGGGCCCTTCGAGAGGACGACGACAGGCTCGTCGCGGGCGGCCTGCCGGCAGTCATCAGCGATCGGCTGTGGCGCGATCGCTTTCACCGTGACGCGACCATCATCGGCCGCCGGATCACGCTGAACGGCAATGCCGCCATCGTGGTGGGCGTCGCCGCTCCTCGCTTTCTGGGAGCGCACCTGACGCCGGGCGAAGACATCTGGGTGCCGATCGTGCCCTATTACGACGCGATCGGCAGCCGCGCGGTATTGCACGATCGCGGGCAGTGGGTCGTGCAATTGATCGCGCAGCTGGCTCCGGGTGCCTCGCTGGCGCAGGCGCGAGCGGAGTTCGCCACCCTGTCAGCGCAGCTCGAAACGGCGTACCCCGTCGAGAACAAGAATCGGCACGCAACGGTGTCCGAGTACTCGTCGATTGCCATGCTTCCGGCTGGCCAGATAGTTCCGCGGTTCCTGGCCCTCTTCAGCATCATCACGGCCATCACGCTCCTGGTCGTGTCCGCGAACGTCGCCAATCTGATGCTGGCGCGCGCCGTGGCGCGGCAGCGAGAGACCGCGGTTCGTCAGTCGCTTGGCGCCTCGCGAGCGCGGATCGTTCGCATGCTGCTCGCCGAGGGTGTCGCCGTGTCATTGGTGGCGTGGATTGCGGCGTTCGTCATGGCCTGGTGGACGTCGAAAGCGCTGGTGCGGATCGTCGAGCCGACCCGGCAGGAGCTTCTCCCCGACTTCACGTTCGATTGGGTCGTCGCCGCGTACGCCTTCGCGTTGGCGATGGCGGCGACGCTGGCATTCTCGACCGCCCCGGCGGTGCGGACCTGGCGTCAGCAACTTTTGCCTTGGCTCAAGGCAGGTGAACAGGGAGCGTCGCCCGAGCGTTCGCGTCTCTCGCGCGCGTTGGTCGTTCTCCAGCTCGCCTTTTCGGTGCTGCTCCTCACTACTGCCGGGCTCGCCCATCGTTCGATTGCACTGCTCGACTCCGGCGACGTCGGCTTCAACAAGGATCAACTCGTCCTGGTGACGGTGCGCGCGCGTGGAACGGGCGCTGCGATCGACGCCGAGCGCTCGCCGGCCGAACGCGAGGCGAGCTTTGCAACGCTGGAACGTGTGCGTGAGCGGCTCACCGCGGTGCCGAACGTGACCTCCGTCAGCTATTCGCGGCGTTGGCCAGGCGCGTATGCGCTTGGCACCGTTCCGGCCTGGCGGACCGGCCAACCGGAACCAGTCCAAGTGATGCTGCGCCCAGTCGGTCCTGACTATCTACAGGTCCTCGCCGTATCTCCCCTCGTCGGGCGAGAGATTAGCGCCGCCGATCGACGAGGCAGTCAACGCATCGCGGTCGTGAACGAAAATCTGGCGACCACACTGTGGCCTGATCAATCGGCGCTCGGTCAAACGCTCGCGGTCGGTCGCAATCGCGACGCCGTCGAGGTCGTGGGCGTCGCACCGAACGCGCTCTTCGACGGTCCGGTGCGGAACCCACGGCCGCTCTATGTGCTGGTCGCTGAGCAACAGGTCAACGGCGACACGACCATCGATCCGCGGTTCTACATCCGCTATCGAGGGGCGCTCGAATCGGTCACGCCAGCCATCAGCAAGGCGATCGCCGAAGTCGACGCTGACTTGCCGATTGTTTCGATCGCCACCATGAACAGCCGCCTGGACGAAGTCCTGACGATCGAGCGAACGGTCTCCCGACTGCTGGTCTCGTTCGCGGTCGTGTCGCTGCTCGTCGCGATCCTCGGACAGTACGCGATGACGGCGTTCAACATGCGACGGCGCACGCGCGAATTCGGTGTCCGTCTCGCACTGGGCGCGTCAACACGCCAGGTGCAGCGGGCCGTGGTTTACGAAACACTGCGAACAACGGCCGTGGGTCTCCTGCTTGGCTTCGTGCTCAGTCTCGCGGCCGGCGTCGCGGGCCGTCGTGTGCTCTTTGGCGTGACACCCACCGACCCACCCACCTACATCGGTGTGGTCGCCGTACTCGCCATCGCCTCGGTGATCGCGTCCTACCTCCCGGCCTGGCGGGCGGGTCGGGTGAACGTCGTCGAGGCGCTTAGACAGGAATAGACGCGGTTCTCCACGAAGGTTCTTGACGAGGTTCTTGACGATGGTTCCACGCAGGTTCCACGAAGGTTCTCACGATGGTTCTACGACGAGTGGTTCTTCGAACCGTCGTCGAGAACTCGTCGTTTAGAACCGTCGTGCGAACCCTTGTTGAGAACCTTCGTAACGAACCAGCGTTGAGAACTGCCGTCATATCGCCAACCGCTCGCTGGGTCGAAGTTCCGACAGCATCTGCGTGTCGCCGGTGGCGAGCTTCCAACCGCGCACCCTGGCATGCGCGACGAGTAAGCGGTCGAAGGGGTCGCGAGTCCAACCGACTTCCGTCGCCTGCTCGAACCAGCGACCCGCCGGCGGCTCGTCGAGCAACACCCGGGGATCGGCCGCGACCGTTGCGATGGTGACCGTCTCCCGAAGTCGTAGCCGGCCCGATTCCGCGAGGAGCTGCAACTCGAGAAGGCTGGCGGGAGAGATGTGCAGCCGGGCGCGCGCTTCGAGCGCTCGCGCTCGCGGGTGTCGCTGCAGCAGCCAAATGAGCGCGTTGGTGTCCAGCAGTATCAACGCCGTTTCCGCCGGGCGCGGAACGTCAGGCTACGCTTGCTCCAGTTCCAGGTCCACTCGCCGGAGAGCACGTCAGGATGGATCGACGCAAAGAACTGACTCCGTGCTGGCGCGCGAGAGGATGGCCGGTCCGCCTCGAGCCGATACCGGACGCCCCGCCGCTCAATGAACACTGACTCGCCTGCCTCGGCCTGGTCGAGCAGCTCGCCGAAGCGCGCCCGTGCTTCAGCGACTTTGAAGTCCTTCATTTGTACATTGTACATCAGCGACGAGAACCAAGAGTGCGCTCATTGCCGTTGAGCAACCACGGATACAAGTGGGCGTAGAATCGAGCTGGGTTTCAGTTACTAAATGGCAGTTCATCCCTCGACGTTGCTCGGGATGAACCCTGAGCGGAGTCGAAGGGTTCCAAGAAAAACGACCAGCGGGTTCGCGTCGCTCATCCTCGCGACGGCGCTCCTCCAGACGCTCTCGGCCGAGCATCTGTCGGTCCGCGTGTTGGCAAGCGATCAGTCGCAGCCCTCCCTAGAGACCGTCCTCGCTCGTGCGGCGGCCTATGTCGCCAGCTTCAGTCGTCAGTTGTCGGGCATCGTCTCCGAAGAGTTCTACATCCAGGAGGTGCGCCATACCTACGCCGCGGCATCGGCGACGCGACTGAACCGGCGCGAGTTGCGCTCGGATTTCTTGCTGGTCCTGCCAGCAGGTGCCGATCGATACGTCGAGTTCCGCGATGTGTACGAGGTGGATGGCAATCCCGTCCGCGATCGGAGCGAGCGTCTGACGAGGCTGTTCCTGAATCCGGACGCCAACGCCGATCAGATGCGAGCGATCATCGAGGAGAGCGCCCGCCTGAATATCGGGGCTGACATCCCGCGCAACATCAACACTCCGATGTTGCCACTGCACTTCCTGCTGTCTGCTCAGCAGCCGCGATTCAAGTTCAAGCGCGGCGATCAAAAGGGCCCGAACCTCACCGGCTACGACGCGCCTCGCGGCGGAACGGCCAGCTTCCGCGCTTCGACGGAAGTGTGGGTTGTCGAGTTCGAAGAAACACGTCGAGGCACCATCATCCGAACGCACGAGGGGCGCGACTTCCCCGCGACCGGCCGCTTCTGGATCGAGCCCGAAACCGGCACCGTGATGATGACCGAGCTCATCATGGATCGCGGCAGCGTCCGAGCCCTGATCGACGTGAGCTACGAGTCCGAACCGCTGCTCGGTTTCAGGGTCCCGGTCGAGATGCGCGAGCGATACCTCACCCGGACCGAGCGGATTGACGGCGTGGCGCGGTATGGCAAGTTCCGGCAGTTTCAGGTGCGAACGGACGAGACCATCGAGGCGCCAGGAGAAAAGCCACGCAAACCGCCTCGGTTGTAAACTTCGTCACGACGTCCGGGCCACAGAGGCGCAGAGGCTCAGAGAAGGCTTTGGGTTTTGTTTCGGAGTCTCTGAGTCTCTGTGGCTTCGGTATGACGCGGCGGCTACAATATCGGGAAATCGGAGGACTCAATGAAAACGATGATTCGAGTTGCCGTCGCGGTCGCTGTGCTGGCGTTCGTCTCGGCGCCTGCTATCGCTGCCGACGAAGTACTCAGCGGCAGCCTGCTGTGCGCCAAGTGCTCGTTGAAAAAAGCCGATGCGCACGAGTGCCAGGACGTTCTCGTCGTAACCGACTCGAAGGGCGCGAAGACCGAGTACTACGTCACGAAAAACGAAGTCGCCGAAAAGGCTGGCGAAGCCTGCACTCAGGAGGTCAAAGCCACGGTCACCGGCAGCGTCTCGCAGAAAGACGGCAAGACCTGGCTTACGCCGTCGAAGATCGAGAAGCACTGAGCGGCTTCGGTGGGCCGGCCGCCGAGAGTTCGGCCTCGTGCGCTTCTCGCAGCTTGTACTTCTGAATCTTGCCCGATGCCGTCATCGGGAAGCTGTCGACGATGCGCACGAAGCGCGGGATCTTGAAGCGCGCGAGGCGAGGCTCACAGAAAGTCATCACTTCAGCGGCATCGATCGACGCCCCGGGATGGGCGCGAATCGCCACCGCCACTTCCTCGCCGAAAAACTCGCTGCCGATTCCGTAGACCGACACATCGGCAATCCCGACGTGCTGCCGCAGCACGTCCTCGACTTCCTTGGGCGCGACGTTCTCGCCGCCTCGAATGATCAAATCCTTGATGCGGCCGGTAATCCGCACGTTGCCGTCGGCATCCATTGACGCCTGATCACCGCTTCGCAGCCAACCATCGGAGGTGATTGCAGCGGCGGTCTGTTCCGGCATGTTGTAGTAGCCCTTCATCACGACGTAGCCTTTCGCCCACAGCTCACCGTGGCCGCCCTGAGGCACGTCGCGACCGGTGGCGGGATCGACGATGCGCACGTCGATCTCGGGCAGGATGCGACCGACGGTCTGGGTCCGCTCCTGCAGGTTGGCGTCACGCGGCGTCTGCGTGAGTCCCGGCGACGTTTCCGTGAGCCCATACGCGATTGTCAGCTCCGGCAGATGCATGACATCGATCACCTTCCGCATGAGTGGCTCAGGACACAGCGCGCCCGCCATGACGCCTGTCCGCAAGCGACGTCAGGTCGAACTTCGCGAACTCGGGATCCTCGAGCTCGGCAAGAAACATCGTCGGGACGCCGTAGAGCGCGGTGCACCGTTCGCGTTCGACGGTCTCGAGCACCTTGCGCGCGTCGAATGCTTCGACCACGCAGAGACACGCACCGTGCGCGTAGGCGCCGAGAACGCCGATGACGCAACCGAAA
Organism: uncultured Acidobacteriota bacterium; assembly: GCA_963802675.1. Taxonomy (GTDB): domain Bacteria; phylum Acidobacteriota; class Vicinamibacteria; order Vicinamibacterales; family UBA2999; genus JACCSI01. The sequence continues at coordinate 236,226 of CAWDJL010000003.1, read as the reverse complement.
CAGTGGAACAACGGGACGCAGAGACACAATCGATCGGCAGGCGTGTACGCGAGGCCTGCTCCCAGCCAGTACCCGTTGTTGACGATGTTGCGGCTGGAGAGCATCACGCCTTTGGGAAACCCCGTGGTGCCCGACGTGTACTGCATGTTGATCACGGCGTCGAGCGCAACGGCTCGCTCAGCCTCATCGAGCTGCGATTCGGGCGTGTGGCTGGCAAGGGTGCGGAGACGGTCGTAGGGGATGAGATCGTCCGGGCAGTTCTCACCAATCAGGACGAGTCGCTTCAGATGGGGCAAGGCCCGGCCGCGCTCGGCACGGTCGAGAGCCCCAATCGTGCGCAGCTCGTCGAGGTAGTTGACCGTTCGGAAGCCGCGGATCGTGATGAGCGTCGAGGCCTCGCTCTGTCGCAGCAGATATTCGATCTCGTGCGCGCGAAGCGACGTATTGACGGTCACGAGAATCGCCCCAATCTTCGCCAGCGCGAATTGGAGCACGACCCATTCGGGCACGTTGGTCGCCCACACGGCGACGCGGTCGCCCGTCGTCACGCCCGAGGCCATCAGCCCGCGCGCGATGCGTCGCGACTCGTCCTCGAGCTGTCGGAAGGTGTAGCGAAGGCCGGCGTGACTGTAGACGAGCGCCTCGTGGTCCGGCAGGGCGTGCGCGAGGAGCCGCACGAGGCTGCCGACGGTGACATCGCGAAAGGGCGGTTGCACGTTGGGGATTATAGGGGACGGCGTGGTTCTCAACGGAGGTTCGTGACAATGGTTCTTACGAGGGTTCTCGAGGGTTCTCGACGAGGGTTCTTCACGAGGGTTCACGAGGGTTCTCGACAACGGTTCGGCACGTGGTGTGCACAAGCGATTCGCATGGGTGCGCGAACGTATCGAGAACTCGAGGCTTGGCAGCTGTGCGAGCAGATCCGGGTTCGGGTGATTGCAGAAACTGAGCGCTGGACAGGGCAATGATCGGATCTCAGATTTCGCGATCAGCTTCGGAGCGCGGCCGAAGACGCCGCGTCCGATCTCGCCGAAGGGTTCACCCGATTCCATCCACGCGCACGTTTGCGCAATTCATCGGGTATGCGCTGAGTTCGCTCGACCGAAGTCCAGCGAGAGAACCCGTTACGCGACACGAGTCGGAAGTACTTCTCCGGACACAGTTGCAGCAGAGACTCATCGTCCTGTGTGCCAGAGCAGAAAAGGCAGCGAGGAAGTCTTCGTCAGTACCCTCTGGTCCGTCCCTGGCAGCAACGTGCCCGCGCGATCCGAAGTCGGCTGGCCCACGACGAGAACCCCGCGAAGAACCGCCGTAAAGAAAATGACCGAAGCCGTCGCAAGGAACCATCGTGAGAGAACCCGTGGTCGTGACGAACCAACGTCGAAGAACCTTCGTGAAGAACCGTCGTGGAGAACCGTCGTGCAAACGCCGTCAGGAGACCTGTTCCGCCTCGAAAAGGCATGTCACGTCGGCCGCTCCGAGCGGAGTGGGCGCTGTCTGCAGGCCCGCCAGAGCCGCGGCCCAGCCGATCACGCGCGCGGGGTCCCATCCGGCATGACGCAGAGCGCGCACACCCGTCTCGCCGTCAGACTTGCTCAACTTCTGTGTCGACGATTTCATGACCAGGGGGTGATGAGCGAACACTGGCGGCTCCGCACGACCGAGCAGGCGCGCCAGCATGATTTGCCGACCGGTGGAATCGAGCAGATCCTCGCCTCGAATCACGAGGGCGATTCGCTGGAGCGTGTCGTCGGCGGTGGCAGCCCACTGGTAGGTCCAGTTTCCAAGACGATCACGGATCAGAAAATCGCCGCACTGCCGCGACGGCGATTGCTGCTGAGTCCCGACAAGCGCGTCATCGAACCGCTCATCATGAGGCTCTACCCGCACGCGCCAACCGACGTCGTCTGCCAGCGGCAAATCGCGATCGCGACATCGGCCGTTGTACACCGCGCTGTCGATCTGTTGGCGCGAACAATCGCAGGCGTAAACGAGCCCTCGAGTCATGAGGGGCACCACGGCCTCGCGATACGCGGCATCACGGTCGCTTTGCCGACCCGGTGTGACGCCGGCTCGGAACTCGCCTGGGGGAAATACGTCGGGCGTGAACCCGAGCCACTCCAGATCCTCGAGGAGTGCGCCCTCGAACTCGGGTCGGCATCGTTGACGGTCGTGATCTTCGATGCGGAGGAGGACTTGTCCGCCGAGCGACCGTGCCAGCCCCCACACGAAGATCGCGTTGACGACATGGCCGATGTGCAAGAACCCGGTCGGAGCAGGCGCAAATCGCGTCAGTGGCGCACGCACCCTCGACCGAAGGTTCGTTGCCAGCCGCCGCCCATCAATGGGCCTCATGGGAGTTACAAGTTACAAGTTTCAAGTTACAAACTGCGGCGCCTTTCGGCGCCGCCGCGTGTCCAGGAGGACTGAGAACTTCGAACTCAACTTGTAACTTGTAACTTGTAACTCAACCGGGCCTCCGCTTTTCCGGCCGCTCGATCACTCAGTTCGACCGCTCGGCGGCACTGCACCGGCAACGGCCCCACTCCAAACGTATTCTGCATCAGAGAGTTCATGGCGCTCAGCATTGTCGCGCTCTGCGTGTTTCTCTTTGGCGCCTACGCCTACGGCTCGGTGGTCATCCTCACGATCCGCCACCGGAGCTCGGCGCCTTCGCCCACGGCCACCCAGTTTTTCTGGGAGGTCACGTACGGGTGGCATCACGGCGACTCGACCTTTGGCTCTGGCTTTCCACTGCGCGCCCTGCGCCAGCCCGGGATGGCGATGTACCTGGTGTGCACGGTGTGGTTCATCCTGCACAGCATCATCGAGTTCCGCTACTTGATGGGCGAGGCGCGCGAAAACGACCTGATCGACCTGGCCGCGCTCGAACTCGCGTTCGCGTTTCCCGGGCTGATCCTTCACACGGTGTTACGCGAAACCGACGCCGGCGACAAGCAGCCAGCGTTTGCAGTGCCACGCTGGCGAATAGCGTTGGCAGGCCTATACGCCACCGGCCTGGCGATGGCCATCTACTTCCCGTTGGCTATTTTCCAGGTCATCCCGGCCCCGCGGGAGCTCGGCCCTTACATCGGCATCTCCATCGGCGCGCTCTTTACCGTCCTCAGCATCTTGTGCTTGATGCTGATGGCCACCCGACGAAGACCGTCGGCGACACCCGATCAGCTGCGCCTTCGAAACGCGATGATGATCGCTCTTCGTCATCATGATGGTGACGTTCGCGGCGCTCACGTTCCTGCACGAGCAGAAGTTCCTGATGGAAACCCTCAGCGTCCTCACGCGAGCGACGCCGTTGGCCTTCCTGCTGGTCTCGGTGTACTTCGAGAACCGCACGGAGTTTTACGACCTCGTGATCAAGCGCGGCATCATCATGCTGCTCAGCCTGGTGGCCGTGGCTGCGACGTTTGCAATCAGCCTGGAGTGGCTCGGCCAGATGCCTGGTGGCATGGCGCGGCCATGGCTCTTCGCCGTGGTGCTGCTGCCTGTCGTCATGCTGCTGCCGTGGCTGCACGATCGCGTCGGACGCATCCTCGATCGCCTCTGGTTCGGGCGCGAGTTCACGCCGGTCGAAGCCATCAAACACGTGCTCGGTGGGATGCAGCGGGCAACGGACGAAGCGTCGCTCATCGCCGCCAGTCAGGACACGTTGTCAGACATGTTCCGACGGCCGATCACCATCGTCATGGACGATCAGCCGCTGCCTCCGGATACGGCGGTCGACGTGGCGCTCTCGGGTGCATCGACGCCCATTCGGCTCGCGACCACGGGGTCGGTCGGACGACCGCTGCTGAGCGAGGACCTTGCGCTGCTGCGTTCGCTGGGCGGCGTGTTTGCGTTCATGCTCGAAAACGTCCGGCTGCAGCGCAAGCGGCAGGAGCAGGACCAGGTCGCGCAGGAACTGCGACTGCAGACCAGCCGCTCGGAGCTGAAAGCGCTGCGGGCGCAAATCAATCCGCATTTTCTGTTCAATGCGCTCAACGCCATCGCGTCGTTGATTCACACCGATCCCGCCCGTGCCGATGCCGCGGTCGAACAACTGGCGGAGGTCTTCCGGTACACCCTGAGGCGGTCGGAGCAGGAGTGGGCGCCGCTCGATCAAGAGCTGGCATTCGCCCGCGCGTATCTCGATGTCGAGCAAGCGCGCTTTGGCCGGCGCCTCGAATTCTCGATCGACGCCGCGCCCGAGGTCGCGCGTGCGCAGGTTCCTTCGATGCTGCTGCAGACGCTGGTCGAGAACGCGGTCAAGCATGGCATCTCGCGGGTTCGCACGCCGGGCCGGATCGAGGTCACGGCATCGCAACAGGCAGGCGAGCTGACGCTGGAGGTGAGGGATACCGGTCCAGGCATTGAGACGTTCAGGCGACGGTCGCCGAGCGGCGAGAGCTTCGGACTGCGCAGCGTCCGCGATCGGCTCGAGGGCCATTTCGGGACGCAGGCATCGCTCGATCTCTTCAGGGACAACGAGCAGACAATCGCGAGGATCCGCATGCCGCTGATTCGCGAGCTCACGTGGCGTCGCCGGGGGAGCGCGATGATCGTTCGCGCGTTCATCGTCGATGACGAGCCTCCCGCGCGCGTGCGCCTCCGTCAATTGCTCGCCGAGGTTGGCGACGTTCTTGTCGTTGGCGAGGCCGGTGACGCCGTCGAGGCGCGCGATTCGATCGTCGAGGTGCGTCCCGATGTCGTTTTTCTCGACATCGAGATGCCGGAAGAGTCGGGCACCGACCTGGCCGCCACCCTGCCAGAACCACGTCCCTTCGTCGTGTTCGCGACGGCCTTCGAACGCTACGCACTGGCGGCGTTTGCCGTCGACGCCACGGACTATCTCGTCAAGCCAATCACCAGGGCACGGCTGTCGGGCACCCTCGAACGCGTGCGCGAGCGGCTGTCGAGGCGATCCGACCTCGAGCTCGACCTGGCCGCGGCATCCGCGGCTCAAGCGATGCTCCAGCAGCGCGCGCTGCCGGCCATCGCCGGCTACGATTCCGCAGCGATCACGATCCCCGCGCGCGGCGTCGGCGGCGACTTTTTCATCAGCCAGCCAATCGATGACACGCGGAGTGCGTTGGCGCTGGGCGATGTATCGGGCAAGGGCATGCCGGCGGGGATCGTCGCCTCCAGCTTGCAAGCCCGGATCGAGTCGGTCGCACGCCATGGTCGTGGAACGGCGACAGCCGTCGTCGCGGATGTGAATCGCTCGCTGTGCAGCGTCCACGGAGGCCGGGCGCTTCGCCACGCTGGTGTATGCGGAGCTGGATATCGAGCACGCGCTCCTGACCGTTGTCAACGCTGGTCACTTGCCGCCGCTCGTCCTGACACCCGGGCGCGAACCGACCTCGATTGATTCGACAGCGCCCGCGCTTGGACTCTTGAGCGACGCTCGATTCGACGCCGTGACCGTCGCACTTCAACCCGGTTCGGTCGTGCTGTTCTACAGCGACGGTGTGACGGAATCGACCGATTCTGACGGCTCCGAGTTCGACCATGGGCGCCTGGTCGAGTGTGTTCAGGCGCACGTCGGCGAACCGGCCGCGCGGATCTGTGAAGCGGTCGTCGCCGCCGTCCGTGACCATACGGGGACCAGGCGTGCGCACGACGACGTGACGGTTCTGGCGATTCGAAGGCTGAGCCTAGACAACGAGCTTTCCCCGGCGGCGCTTCGCTAGAATCGCGCCATGCCCATCCGCACGTTGGTCGTGGACGATGAAGAGCCCGCCCGCGTCAGGCTTCATCAGCTGCTCGCGGCCATCCCTGAAGTCGAAGTCATCGGCGATGCGGAAGACGGCGTGCAAGCTATCGAGCGCATCAACGAGCTGACGCCGGATCTCGTGCTGCTCGACATTCAGATGCCGGGATGCAGCGGCCTCGAAGTGGCCGCGTCGCTCGGGCGGCCACGCCCGGCGATCATCTTCTGCACGGCCTACGATCAGTACGCGGTCGACGCGTTCGAACTGCATGCGGTCGACTACCTGCTCAAGCCGGTCAATCGCGCGCGGCTTCGTGCCGCCCTCGATCGGGTGCGCGAGCTGCGTCAGGTGGAGCGAGATCATCAGCTCGATCGCGTCACACGTGCCGAAGCGCTCTCACCAGCACGCTTTCTCGCGCGCAAGGCCGCACGACTTCGAGTGGTTCCGCGACACGAAGTCGTCGCCTTCACGTTCAGCGAAGGTTTGACACGCCTCCATACGGCGACCGAGCAGCTGTGGATGCAGCCGACACTGGCTGCGCTCGCCCGTCGACTTGAAGGCGACACCTTCTTTCAGGTGTCTCGCTCGGCCATCGTCAGCATCGACGCGATCCGTGAGGCGAAGCCATTTCCGGATGGGACGGGCGAAGTGATTCTGACCAACGGCCTGACCCTGCCTGTTGCGCAGGCGGCGCTGGCGTCTTTTGATGGAAAGGATCGAGGGCTGAACCGGGCTGACGTACAATCCGCGCCATGCCCCTCTCTCGTCGCGAACTCCTGGGCGCGGCGGCTCGGGCCGGTGCGGCCGGTGTGTTCGCACGCCACGTGGCGTGGACCGACCTCTTTGCTCAGAGCCCGGGGCCATCGGTCGCGCCTGGCAAGGAAAAACTGCTCGTCCGATCGCTGCGCCCGCCAGATTACGAAGCTCCGGTCAGCCTGCTCGATTCGTACATCACGCCGGTCGAGCACTTTTACGTTCGCTCTCACATGCCGATCCCGCTGACGCTCGATGCCGCGAGCTGGTCGCTGCAGCTCGAGGGCGACTTGAACACGCCGACCTCCTTGAGTCTCGATGATCTGCGCAAGATGCCGTCGACGTCGATCACGGCCGTCCTCGAATGTGCCGGCAACGGCCGCGCCTTCTTCGATCCGCCGGTCGCCGGCATTCAGTGGACGAAGGGCGCGATCGGCAACGCGCGATGGACCGGCGTCCGCATGGCGGACGTGCTCAAGCGCGCGGGAGTCCAAGGTACTGGCAAGTTCGTCATCATGAACGCGGCCGATCGCCCGGTGGGGACCATGCCCGACTTCATCCGGCAGTTGCCGATCGAAAAGGCGATGCACCCGGACACGCTGTTGGCGTACGACATGAACGGCCAGCCCCTCCCACCCCTCCACGGCTTCCCGCTCCGCGTGATTGCACCCGGATGGGAAGGCGCGTATGCGGTCAAATGGCTCACGAGCCTCCGCGTATCGGATCGCGAGTCCGACAGTTTTTGGGTCACCACTGGCTATCGCTATCCCACGAAACGCGTGGCACCCGGGGCCGCAGTGGATCCCAAGGATATGGCGCCGCTCACCGGCTTGACCGTCAAGTCCTTGATCACCAGGCCCGCTCGATGGCGCGGCGCTTGGAGCTGGCAAGATCGACGTGGCCGGATTCGCGTGGGCTGGTGAAGCCGACATCGCGCGGGTCGAAGTCTCGACCGATCACGGCGCCACCTGGCAGGCCGCGCGACTCGTTGGCGAGCAGAACAAGTACTCGTGGCGACGCTTCGAGTATGCCTTCGACGCCCCCCGCGCCGAGTCGTACCTGATCTTGTCGCGTGCCACGGATTCGACCGGGCGGACGCAACCGACGTCGCCGCCGTGGAATCCTTCCGGGTATCTCTGGAACGCGCCCGACTCGGTCCGTGTCGAGGTGAAAGCGTGAGTCGTACGGAGCGGCGGGTCTTCAGACCCGCCGTCGTCATCGGACTGCGTCGCGATCTCGACGACGATCATCGGGCAGGAGCTGCCGGCCGGGCCCGGACGCGACCTGGTGACCACGCGCTGCGTGAGTTGTCACGAACCAGACCTCATCACTCAACAACGACTGACTCGGGCCGGATGGGGCCGCTCCCTCGACAAGATGGTGCGCTGGGGCGCCACGGTCGAAGCCGGCGAGCGTGAGCCCATGCTCGACTACTTGTCGGCGCACTTCGCTCCCAAGCCCGCCGCCTCGCACCTCGTGGCCACCGCCGGCAGCGAGGCGATTTACAAGCGCGCCTGCCTCACGTGCCACGAAGACGATCTCATCGAGTCGCAGCGACTGTCGCGCGCCGGCTGGGTGCGCGAAGTCGACAAGATGATCCGATGGGGCGCCACCGTTGCGCCCACCGACAAGGATGCGCTCGTGGACTACCTCGCGGCGCGCTACCCTCCGCGCTAGACACTAGAAGACGCTACGTGCCCGCCTGGTTGTTGCCCTTCCTGTCGCTCCTGTTCTTCTTCTCGGGGGCGTGCGCTCTGGTGTACCAAGTCATGTGGCTGCGGCTGCTCGCCCTGGTCTTCGGGGTGACGGTCTACGCCGCCAGTACCGTGCTTGCCAGCTTCATGGGCGGCCTCGCCCTGGGCAGCTTTGCCGCCGGTCGAGTGGCGGGCCGGCTGCGCTCGCCGCTCCGCGCGTTTGGCCTGATCGAAATCGGCGTCGGGGTGAGCGCCTTCGCCACCCCAATGCTCCTCGAAGGGATCAAGCAGCTTTGGGTCGCGCTGCAACCCTCCCTGCCCTCGTCGCTTCTGTTTCTCACGGCCGCGAGGTTTGCCGGCGCCTTTGCGCTACTTATTGTGCCGACCACACTGATGGGCGCCACACTGCCGATCGTGATGCGATCGGCGCTCGTCAAGGAGACCGGCATCGGCAGCCGAATCGGGCTCTTGTACGCGATCAACACGGCAGGCGCCATTGCCGGCTCGCTCACGGCGGGCTTTTATCTCGTTGCCGACGTCGGCGTGGCGCGTTCCTTTCAGATCGCTGCGTTGACCAACATCGCGATCGGTGTCACCGCGATCGCAGCGGTCGCGGGCGGTGCCGAGCGCGGCGCCAGTCGAATCGTCTTCATCCGCTGTTCGATCGACGGGGCGTCCAGACGACCTCACGCCCAACGCTCGACGCGCCATTCTCTGGACATTCATCCTCTCGGGGCTGATGTCGCTGGCGCTGGAGATCGTCTGGTTCCGGATGCTGGTCACGCTCCTCCGGCCGACAGCGTATGCGTTCACCATCATGCTCGCGGCCGTGCTGTCGGGCATTGCGTTGGGGAGCGCCATCGCCGCACCGCTCCTGGCTCGTGGCCGACCCTGGCTGCAAATCCTGACGGTCGTTCAATTGCTCATCAGCATCGCATCGGTACTCTCGTTCAACGCGCTGGGCGGTTTGGACACCGTGGCGCGCCGGCTCGGGCCCGTGCTGGCGGGCGTTGGTCTCGACCCTTATGTGGTCCCGATCGTCATCGCCAGCCTCGTGGCCATGCTGCCCACGACACTGCTCCTCGGATTTGCGTTTCCCGTCGGGCTCTCGTTGTGGGCCGGGGGCTCGAGCGATTCTTCACGACGCATCGGCGCCTTCTACTCGCTCAACGTCTGCGGTGCGATTGCCGGGTCGATCCTCGGGGGCTTCATCCTGTTGCCGATGCTCGGCAGCCGCGGGAGCCTCATCGCGACGGCAGGACTCGCGTTGCTCTCGAGCGTACTCCTCGCACTGTCGCAATGGCGTCGGCGGCCGAACTTCGCCGGGTTCATGGCAATTGTGGGACCAATCGCCTTCGGGATGGCGGCGCTGAATGCCGTCGATCCCTTCAGCATCGCGAGTGCTGGCGGTTCCGGCGAGCGGGTGATGTGGCGTGAAGAGGGCGTTCAGACAACAGTTGCCGTTCACGAACTGGGACAGGGGTCGCGCACCAACCGAATCATGTACCTGGACGGCATGCACCAGGCCAGCGACTACAACCGGATGGCCTTCGTTCACCATCGCATCGGCGCCATGCCGGTGCTGCTGCATCCTCATCCCGAAAGCGCGCTCGTCGTCGGCCTGGGTGGAGGAGCAACTGCCGGGGCCGTCGCACGCTACCCTGGACTGACCGTCGATGTCGTGGAGCTTTCGAGCGCGGTCGTCAACGGCGCGTCGTTCTTTCGTCACATCAACTTCGATCTGTTGCAGCGACCCAACGTCCAGCTTCGGGTCGATGATGGTCGCAACTACCTGCTGACGACCCGCAAGCGCTACGACATCGTGACGGCCGACATCATCCTCCCCAGGCATGCGGGCGCGGGCGCCTTGTACTCGCGCGAATATTTTCAACTGGTGCGTGATGCCTTGTCGCCGGGCGGCTTGGTGTTGCAGTGGAACGGCGCCGAGGGCGACACGACCTATCGCATGATTTTGCGCACGTTCATGTCGGTATTTCCTCATACCACGCTGTGGGCGGACGGCACGCTGATGTTGGGGAGTGTGCAACCGTTCGAGCTGAGTCGGACGGCGTACGAACAACGGTATCAGGACCCTCGATTCCGCGAGCTGTTCGATTGGAACTTCGACACGATCGTCCGGACCTATCTCGCCGGACCGGACCAGATCAAAGCGTGGCTCGGCGACGGGCCGATTCTTACCGACGACAAGCCCGTGATCGAGTACTTCCTGTCGTTGCCGAGGAACGAGCCGGCGCCAGACTTGACACCGTTACAGCCACGTCCGGAAGACATCGTGCGGCCGCTAGACTGAGTCGTCAGTTAGCCAGTTATCAGTTGCCAGTTCAAAGATTCGCACCTTTGAACTGAAAACTGGTAACTGAAAACCGACTGGTATCACTTATACGGACGTGCCAAACGCCTGCGGTGTGTCCTTCAGGATTTCCGACAGCGTCGTCAGTCCGCGCTTCAGCGACTGACGCTCGCCCGGCGGACCCAGGCACACGCGAACGGCGCTCGGCACGTCGTGTCGCGCAACCGCAAACTCACGGCCTGAGGTGATGACGACGCCACGCTGGCGGGCCTCGCGCGTGAAGTCGTCGGCCGGCCAGTGTCGCGGCAATTGCAGCCAGACGTGCTGGCTCTCTGGCGCGCCGGTCACCGCGTCTCCGAGCACAGCCCGCGTGATCTGCTGACGGGCTTTGACCTCGTCTCGCTTCCATTCAGCCACGCGATCCGCCGTACCGTTCTCGATCCACTCGACCGCGGCCGCAGCCGCGAGCGGCGTCACCGTGACCGTGGTGGCGAAGACCGCGCCGACGACGCGATCCAGCCACCCGGGTGGCGTGCGCAAGAGGCCCACTCGCAGTCCGGGCACGAGGCTCTTCGACAGGCTCGTGATGTAGAACGTCCGCTCCGGAACGAGCGACGCGATTGGTTCGTGCCCCTCTGCCAGAAAACCATACGTATCGTCCTCGAGGATGAACAGGTTGAGTCGCGACGCTACGCGCGCCAGTTCGTGACGACGCTTGCGGGACATGATGCCGCCGGTCGGGTTCTGGACCGAGGGCATGCAGTAGAGAACGCGCGCGCCGGACTCGAGCGCCGCGTCCTCGAGCGCGTCGGGAATGAGCCCTTCGTCGTCCATCGGCACGGCGTGTGGTTTGACGTGCAGGTGGTTCGCCAGCGACCGCATGCCGGTGTAGGTCAGCGCTTCACAGAGCACGGATTCGCCCGGCGCAGAGAGCGTCGCCAGCGCCACCGCCATCGCATGTTGCGCACCGGATGTGATGATGGTGTCGGCGGTTTCTGCCGGCACTCGCGCCTGTCGCAGATACACGGCACACGCGGCCCGATGCTCCGGCCGCCCCGCATGCGGTTGGTAGTTGAACAGCTGGTCGGGCGCGGTGCGCGACACGAGGGCGGCCAGCGCAGAGGCGAGTTCCCCGGCGTGCGCGAGTGGCAACAGCGCATTCGTTCCCAGATCGATGAGACCAGCCGCTTGAATGTGCGGAACCGCGAAGGCCGGTGGACGGACGAAGGTCCCTCGACCGATCTCGCCTCGCACGAGCCCCCGCCGGTCGGCCTCGGTGTAGCCGCGCGTGACGGTGGTGACGTTGAGGCCCAGGACATCCGCGAGATCACGCTGCGGCGGCAGCCGATCACCGGCCGTCAGGCGTCCGGCCTGGATGTCATCGGCAATGCTGTTGGCGAGGGCGAGGTAGAGCGGACCTGATTTGCGGTCGAGGCGAGGGCGCCACATTGTATGCATACAATATCATGATTGACACCGTTCATTGGTTGATCTCAGGATCGCACATGGTGGTCACACTCTTTCGTTCACGATTGACGGCGCAGGCGGGGGATGACTACACGGCCATGTCGGCCGAGATGCTCGATCGCGCGAAGACGTATCCGGGCTTCGTCGCGATGAAGAGTTTCAAGGCGGAAGACGGCGAGCGGCTGACGGTGGTGTGGTGGGAAACCGACGAGTTACAGGCGGCGTGGCGGCAGGACGAACGGCATCGCGAAGCCCAGCGGAAAGGGCGCGAGCGTTGGTATCACTACTACCACGTCGAGGTCGCCACGGTGCTGCGCGAGCACCAGTTCGTCCGTAACTAGCTCCCAACAAGCCTCAGAGGCTCAGAGACTCAGAAAAAGGATTGGTCTTGGTTCTGAGCCTCTGAGTCTCGGAGGCCCGGCCGTCCGCGGGTCCAGGAACCCTGGAACCTTGGAACCTTGGAACCCTGGAACTTAGAATGAGGGGATGCCGACCGCGACCGTCCCCGACCATTCCGCACTCTCTTCCGCCCGGTCGGAGCTGGACGGCTGGGTCCGCGAACTGATGCAGTGGCACTTCAGTCCGCAGACCGGTTGCCCGTTCTGGCTCGAGTGGGCTGCGAAAGCGGGTTGGGATCCGCGCCGCGACGTCTTCACCTACAACGATCTGGATAAGTTCGGCTCCTTCCAGGACGAGTGGCTCCGCGGCGGGCCGGTTCGCCGATGGGTCCCCCGCGCCTACAAGGACAAGCCGATCTACACGTTCGAAACCGGCGGCAGCACGGGCGTGCCGAAGTCCCGCATCAACATCGACGACTTCCGGATCGATTACGAGATGTTCAGCCGGACGCTGCCCGATCAGTACTTTCCCAAAGGCGCGGACTGGCTGCACGTCGGACCGAGCGGGCCGCGCCGATTGCGTCTGGCCATCGAACACCTCGCGCAGCATCGCGGCGGCATCAGCTTTTGCGTCGACCTTGATCCACGTTGGGTCATCAAGCTGATCAAATGGGGGGAAATGGAGATGATGGAGGCCTACAAGCGCCACGTCATCGACCAGGCCCTCACTCTCCTGAAGGCCCACGACTCCATCCGATGCCTGTTCGCCACGCCCAAGTTGCTCGAGGCTCTGTGCGAGCGTATCTCGCTGAAGAAAGCCGGCATCACGGGTGTCTTCTGCGGCGGCACTGAAATGACGCCCCAATTCCATCGCTTCGCCGTCGAAGAGCTGATGGAGGGCGCGTACTTCGCACCGACCTACGGCAACACGCTGATGGGACTCGCCGCGCACAAGGAACCGGCCCCTGAAGACAACTGGGCCATCATCTACTTCCCTCCCGCGCCGCGCGCCATGATCGAGGTCGTCGATCCCGACGAGCCGACCCGTGTCGTCGGATACGGCGAAACCGGACGTGTCCGATTGACGACGCTCACCAAGGAATTCTTCATGCCACGATTCCTCGAGAGGGACGAGGCCGAGCGTGAAGCACCTTGCACGAAGTATCCGTGGGACGGCGTTCGCAACGTGCGGCCGTTTTCGCGGTTCGCGAAGAGTGTGGTGGAGGGGGTCTACTGACGAAGGGCATAGGGCAGCCATGATTCACCTACCTATCCTCCGATGGGGCACGCCGTACAAGAGCGTCGATCGCGCGGTCGTTCCTCACTTCCGCACGCGCGAGCCGTTTGTCGAGATGAGCCAGGCGAACGTCGGCATCATTCGCCGAGATCTACTACGCCAACGGGACGCCCGCGAACGACTGGCGGCCATTCCAGTCGCCGAGTTGGTGCGCCTGTCCAAGGCTGCGGCCGAGCACTTCATGCACGATGCGCTGCCGCTCGATCCTGTGGGAGGAGTCACGCAGACTCCCCAGCAGTACGTCGAGCAGGTATCCGCGACGACCGGCATGCCGTGGTCGAACGTGCGTCGCAACATGGCCAAGGTCCACGGCGTGCTCAGTCGCGTGGACGAGGTGCTCGGCGGCCTGACTCGTGGACTCGACCTAGGCGTGCTGGACGAAGGGTTCGGCGAACGCAACGGACGCATGCTGAGCTTCTTCCCGCGCGGTGACGCGATGGGCGTCGTCCTGCCCAGCAACTCGCCCGGCGTTCACTCGTTGTGGGCGCCGGCCACCGTGCTCAAGATGCCCCTCGTGCTCAAGCCCGGCAGCGCCGAACCGTGGACGCCGCTTCGGATGATTCAGGCCTGGATTGCCGCCGGCGCACCGGCGGAAGTTTTTGGCTACTACCCGGCGGACCATGCGGGTGGCAACGAGATCCTCCGGTCGACCGGGCGAGGCATGGTGTTCGGCGACGTCGGATCGACCAAACGGTGGAAAGCCGATCCGCGAGTTGAAGTGCACGGCCCGGGCTTCAGCAAGATCGTGATTGGGCCCGACGTGGCTGACAACTGGGAGCAGTACCTCGACGTGATGGTCGAGTCCATCGCCAACAATGGTGGCCGTTCCTGTGTCAACGCCTCTGGCGTCTGGGTGACCAAGCACGCGGACCGGATCGCCGAAGCGCTCGCCGACCGCCTCGCGGCGATAGAACCGCGATCGGCCGAGGATCCTGAGGCGGTGTTGGCTCCGTTTGCGGACCCTTCGATCGCGCAGCGCATCTCCGCAACCATCGATCAGGAGATGGCGGGCGAAGAGGGCGTCGGCGCGGCTCTCGACGCCTCAGCGGCACGCCGCGGCAACGAACGAGTCGTGACCGTTCACGGTGGCACCTACCTGTTGCCGACGGTCATCCGATGCGATGCCAATCATGCGCTCGCGAATCGTGAGTTTCTCTTCCCGTTCGCGAGCATCGTCGAGGTACCGGCCGAGCAGTTACCATCAATCCTGGGACCATCGCTGGTCGTGACCTGCGTGTCCGATGACGAGCGGTTCCGCGAGCGGTTCGTCGCGTCACCGCACGTCGATCGTTTGAATCTTGGGCCGATCCCAACGACGCAAATCGGATGGGATCAGCCGCACGAAGGCAACCTGTTTGATCACTTGTACGCTCGCCGGGCGATACAGCGCCTCGCGTAGGTACGGGATGACGAACAAGCCTCAGAGGCTCAGAGACACAGAGCAATCTCTTTTCCTTCGTGTCTTCGTGCCCTTCGTGGCTACGTCGTGCACCGTGACTCTGAGTCTCTGTGTCTCTGAGGCCCGTACGTAGACGATGAACATCCTGTCCATCACCGCCGGCGCCGCCGACATGTTCTGCGGCAGTTGCCTGCGCGACAACGCGCTGGCGGCGGAGCTGATCGCCCGCGGGCACGACGTCACGCTGTTGCCGGTGTACACCCCGACGGTGACCGACGAACCGAATATGAGCGCGGGGCGGCCGGTGTTCTTTGGCGGCATCAGCGTGTATTTGCAGCAGCACATGGCCCTCTTCCGGCACACGCCCTGGCTGCTCGACCGCTTGTGGGATGCGCCATCGGTGATCAGGCGCTTTGCCAGTCGATCAATAAAAGTCGATCCCGCGATGTTGGGCGCACTCACCGTGTCGACCCTCCGTGGAGAGAGCGGCTATCAACGCAAGGAGATCGATAAGCTCGTGCACTGGCTCGGCACCGAGCCGGTTCCCGACGTGGTCAACCTGCCCAACTCGATGCTCATCGGCCTGGCCGCGCCCATTCGACGCCTCTGGCAGCGGCCGATTGTCGTGACCCTGCAGGGCGACGACTTGTTTCTCGACGGCCTGACCGAGCCATACAAGACGCAGGCCCTCGAACTGATCCACCAACAGATCGACGACGTGGATCTGTTCGTGTCGGTGAGCGAGTACTACACCAACTACATGACGGACTACCTTCGCATCCCGAGAAGCAAGATGCGAACGGTGCCGCTCGGCGTCGGCTGCGAAGGATTTCGCGACTGCCGCACCGCTCAAACGGGCGCCGTTCACGATTGGGTACTTCGCTCGTATCGCTCCCGAAAAAGGGCTGCACAACCTGGCCGAGGCCTATGAAGTGCTGCGCAACGACCGGGGCTTGCCACCCTCACGACTCGTGGCGGCGGGATATCTGGGCGCCGACCATCGGTCCTATCTCGACGGGATCCAGCGATCGTTGACGGCCGCGGGCCTGGGCGACGAGTTTCAATACTTCGGCACCGTTGACCGCGAGCAGAAAGTCCAGTTCCTCCAGTCAATCGACGTGCTCTCGGTCCCCAGCGGCTATCACGAGCCCAAAGGGCTCTATTTGCTCGAAGCGATGGCGTCAGGCGTGCCGGTCGTCCAGCCCAATCACGGTGCATTCCCGGAGTTGATCGATCGAACCGGCGGCGGACTGCTGGCAAGCTCGGAGCGACCGTGGGATATTGCCGATGGGATCCTGGAGCTGTGGCGCGACCCGGCGCGGGCGGCAGCAATGGGGGCACGCGGCGCCGCGGGAGTTCGACGGGCTTACACGATCGACCAGATGGCCACGGCCATGCTCGCGGTCTATTCCGAGCTGACCTCGTCCAGGCGGGCGCCCCAGGCAGCAACCGCCTGACTCGAGGATCGGGACCTGTGCTCGACGCGCGTCAGCTCACCAAAACCTACGATTCACCCGGCGGCCCGCTGACGGTGCTGAGCGACGTCTCGTTCTCGCTGCAGTCGGGCGATTCGGCTGCCGTGATGGGTCCCTCGGGGTCCGGCAAGAGCTCGCTGCTCTACATCCTCGGCGGCCTGGAGCCGCCGACGAGCGGCGTCGTCACCCTCGGCGGCCAGAATCCTTACTCGCTGGATCCCGACGGGTTGGCGGCATTTCGCAATCGACAGGTCGGATTCGTCTTTCAGGATCACTGCCTCCTCCCACAGTGCACGGTGCTCGAGAACGTGCTGGTGCCGACGATGGTCGGTGAAGCAGACGAGGCCGCGCCACAGCGCGCGCGACAGCTGTTGAAGGACGTCGGACTGGCTGAACGTCTCGACCATCGCCCGGCGGCGTTGTCAGGAGGCGAGAAGCAACGGGTCGCGCTTGCTCGGGCACTGATTCGAGAACCGCAGTTGCTGCTGTGCGACGAACCGACCGGCAACCTGGATGCTGACTCGGCCGATCGGGTGGCCGACCTGCTCGTTGCGCTGCATCAGCGCCAGCGCACCATCCTGCTGGTGGTCACGCACAGCCTCGCGCTCGCCCAACGCTTCGCGCGACGCTGGCGCATCGAGCGCGGACGCCTGAGCGTCTAGGATCTGGGAGTTGCGAGGAAGTACAACACGAAGAACACGAAGAACACGAAGACATGGGACAACGTACGGGGCCACCGAGACACAGAGGACTCAGAGAAGCATCTGCAAAGAGTGCCGTGCAATTGCACTCTCTGTGGCTCTGTGTCTCTGAGGCCTGTATGTCGCGACTACCGTATTTCGTACGAACCACGTCACCATGAACTCTCTCGTCCTCGCCAGCCTGAAGCACTTTCGCGGTCTGCACGCGCTGGTGATTGCCGGCATCGCCGTCGCGGTCGCGGTGCTGGCTGGTGCGTTGCTCGTCGGATCCTCCGTTCGAGCCAGCCTTCGAGACCTCGCGCTTGCACGGCTGGGCGCCACTGAACTTGTCCTTTCGTCAACCGGATTCTTTCGGGCCGCTCTCGCCGACGACTTGCGCCGCAGTTCCGATCTCAACCAGGGCGCTGTCATGGCCTCCACACCCATACTTGCCCTCACCGGTGCCGTGACGCACGAGGGCAGCAGACGTACAGGCCGCGCGAGTGCAGGTGTTTGGGATCGACGATCGCTTTCTGGCGTTCCATGGACGGTCTGGCGCCGCTCCAACGGATCGCCAGGCGTGGATGAGCCAAGGACTGGCTGCGGAGCTCGGCGCCGAGCCGGATGACACGCTACTCCTTCGGATCGCCAAGCCTACCGACATCCCGCTCAGCAACCTTCAGGGCCGCCGAGAAGATGCCAGCGAACGGGTTCGCCTCACCGTGACCCGCATCGTCTCCCGTGACGAGCTCGGTGAGTTCTCACTCGCTCCTGCGCAAGGACCAGTGCTGTCGATCTTCGTCGCGTTGTCCCGATTGCAGCAGGATCTCGATCTACAGCAAACCGTCAATGCCGTGCTCGCGCGCATGACGTCGCCGGCATCAGATCCCCAGGCCGACGTTGCGATAATTCAGCGGGGCGTGCGACCGGCCCTGCAATTCGAAGATCTTGGACTGACACGCCGATCGACCCCTGACCGAACGGTGACCATTCTCGAGCACCGAACCGGCCTCCTCCCCGAGGCGGTTGAGTCTTCGATCAACGGCGCCGCTGTACGCGCGAAGATGCCCACCGTTGGAGCACTCACCTACCTGGCCACTTCGATACGCGCACGCGGGCGCGAGATTCCGTATTCGCTGATCTCGGCAATCGATCTGGAGGCTCACGATCGTCTTCGCGGCGGTACGCCAGCGTCGCAACCACTGGTCACCATGTCCGCCGTGCCGGCTCAGGGCGCCAGCGCGCTGCCCCCCATTCGCTTGAACGAGTGGGCCGCGAAGGATCTTGGGACTGCTCCAGGCGATCGCGTCGACATCGACTATTTCGTCTGGTCAGATCAGGACGGGCTGCGGACCGAGTCCGCGGCCTTTCGCTTTGTCGGCACGGTACCGATGTCGGGGGCTGGAGGCGATCGCACGTTGACACCTGAATACCCCGGCATCACAGACGCCAGCGACGTGCGGTCATGGGATCCGCCGTTTCCCGTCGACCT
This sequence comes from uncultured Acidobacteriota bacterium, assembly GCA_963802675.1. GTDB lineage: Bacteria > Acidobacteriota > Vicinamibacteria > Vicinamibacterales > UBA2999 > JACCSI01. The sequence continues at coordinate 217,612 of CAWDJL010000003.1, read as the reverse complement.
GAAGCGCGTCCGCAAACAGGACGAGGACTACTGGGACACCTGGCGCTCGGCGCCAAAGGCGTTCATCCCGCTCGACGTGGGTCAGCGTCTATGGACAAGTCCGTTCGGGTCGCTTTCATCGATGCGTTGGTCGACCTTGCCCGACTGGCCAGGCACGGACGTGATCGACGCATTCGCGGCCGGCCTCACCGTTCGCCACGCACGTGCCGAAGCAGTGGCGGCGGCCGACGGCACGACGGACTTCGGCGAGTACTTCATCTACTTCAGCTTCTTCCTCGTCGTGGCGGGGCTGCTCCTCGCCGGGATGTTCTTCGCGTTGACCGTTGAGCAGCGGGCGCGTGAGCTTGGGCTGCTCCTCGCCGTCGGCTTTCGTCGCGTCGACCTCCGGCGGACGCTGCTGGTCGAAGCCGGCGTGCTGACCGCAGTCGGCAGCCTGATCGGAATCGCAGGGGCAGTCGGGTATGCCGCCCTCGTCATGTATGGCCTGCGCACCTGGTGGGTGGGCGCCGTCGGAACGACCGCGCTGACGCTGCACGTTGATCCGCTCATGCTGCTCGCAGGCGTGCTCGGTGCCGCGCTCGCGTCGGTGGCGGCCCTGTGGTGGTCGCTGCGCCGGATCCAGAAGCGCTCACCGCGCACGCTGTTGACAGCTGGGCTGACAGCAGCCGACGGTGAAGCGACGAAAATCTCGTCTCGTGATCTCCCGTCCTACATCGCCGTTCGCGCGCTCCTCGTTGCGGTCATCCTCGTTGTTGCAGCGCTCACGGGATTCCTCGGCCGTGTCACCGGGTTCTTTGGTGCCGGTGCCCTCCTGCTGATCGCGGGTTCCGCCGGGTTTGCCTGGTGGCTGCGACGCCCGATTGCGCAGTCGTCCGTGCGGGCGAGCATCGCCCCGCCGGAGGCGGGGCCAGCAAACACTGTCACTAGCGATGCGGAGCCACAGCCGCACAGGCTCGCCGGTCCGAGGCGCAGCATCGCTAGCTTCGGAGCGGCCTACGCGCGATGGCGTCCGACGCGCAGCGTGCTCTCGGCCGCCGTGATCGCCTTCGCGTGCTTCGTGATCGTCTCCGTTGGAGCGTTTCGGCGCGACCCGTCCGATGCGCAGTTGACGCGCGCATCGGGCACGGGCGGGTTCGTGTTGATGGCCGAATCCGTGGCGCCGCTGATGCACAACCCCAACACGCCTCAGGGGCGTGATGATCTCAGTCTCGCCGGCTACCCCGAGCTGGACGAGGCCCACATCACCAGATTCCGCCTGCGCCCGGGCGACGAAGCCAGTTGCCTGACGCTGTACCAACCGAAGAACCCGCGGATTGTCGCGCCCGAGGCATCGTTTCTGACCGAGTCGCGATTTGCGTTTGCGCAATCGATCGCCGAGTCCAACGAAGAACGCGCCAACCCATGGCTCCTGCTCAATCGGCGGTTCAATGATGGCGCGATACCAGCGATCGCCGATCAGACGTCGCTGACCTACGTTTTTCACCTGGCGCTCGGTAACGACTTCGTCCTGACACCGGAAGGGCGCGAGCCCATCCGCCTTCGCATTGTCGCGACGCTTGCCGACAGCGTGCTGCAATCGGAGCTGATCATCGGCGAGAGCCAGTTCGTCAGGCTGTTCCCCCATCACGAAGGGTATCGCGTCTGGATGATCGAGGCGCCCGAGTCCCGCGCTGACGGAATTACAACCGTGCTGGAAGACCGGCTGTCCGACTTCGGCGTGGACGTCACCGATACGCGCGCACGTCTCAACGCGTACCATCAAGTGGAAAACACATATCTGTCCACGTTCCAGGTGCTGGGGGCTCTCGGGTTGCTGCTTGGCACGTCCGGCCTGGCGGCGGTGATGGCGCGCAACGTGCTCGAACGTCGGCGTGAGCTGGGACTGCTCGGCGCGATTGGCTTCACGGCTCGCCATCTACGAACGATGGTGGCCGCGGAGAGCCTGCTGATCGTGGGCTCCGGCATCTTGATCGGCACCGTCGCAGCGCTCGTCGCGGTCGCGCCAGCCCTGTCCGAACGCGCCAGCGCGATCCCGTTTGGTAACCTGAGCCTGCTCTTGGCCGCCGTGCTGGCCACAGGCTTGCTGTCCGCGCTGGCGGCGATTCGACTCGCGACGAGCGTGCGAGTCGTTGAGGCGCTGAAGAGCGAGTAGGGTGACTTCCGCCTGAAGGCGGAAGCCACGCGAGACTACTTGTCACATGTGGCTTCCGGCTTTAGCCGGAAGATCCAAGGGCGATTCAACTGATACATGTCGGAGCGGCGGGTCTTCAGACCCGCCGTCGAATGATGAACACGACTTCACAGCGTAGTTCGATACTCCTCGTCGCGGTCGTTGCGTTTACCGCTGGCGGCGGCGGCGTCGCATCGCAGAGCCCAACGCCATCGTGGCCGCAGTGGCGCGGGCCGGCACGCGATGGCGTGGCTCAGCTCACGACGCCCGCGACCTGGCCGACAACCCTGACGAAGCGCTGGGAAGCGACGGTCGGCGCCGGGCATGCCTCGCCGGTGGTGGCGGGCGGTCGTGTGGTGCTGCATTCGCGCCAGGGCGATCGCGAAATGACGCGAGCGTTCGATCTCACGAGCGGCAAGGAGCTGTGGCGCAACGAATATCCAGCACCGTACACGATGAATTCGGCGGCGCGGGGTCACGGGCCGGGACCGAAATCCACACCAGTGGTCGCCGGCGACCGCGTCTTCACCTTCGGGATCAGCGGCATTCTCTCCGCCCACGATCTGGCGAGTGGGCGCGTGCTGTGGCGCACCAACGCACCGCAGGCGCCCCCAGAGTTTGGAACCGCCATGTCGCCCATCGTCGTCGACTCCCACGTCGTGGTGCATCTTGGTGCCAACGACTCTGGCGCATTGACCGCGTTCGACGTCGCGACCGGCACGCCGCGCTGGCAGTGGACCGGCGATGGCCCGGCCTATGCCTCTCCAGTCGCGGTGGACATCGCTGGCACGCGACAGATCGTGACGCAGAGCGAGAACGCGGTGATCGGCGTCGGCGCCACGAATGGGCAGTTGCTGTGGCGCATTCCGTTCAAGACGAGCTACGACCAGAACTCGATCACGCCGATCGTGGTCAAGGACGTGGTCATCTACTCGGGGCTCGAGAGCGGCACGACCGCGATTCGGGTCATTCGTAAGGGCAACGCATGGGCGGTGGAGCCGTTGTGGAAGAACGATCAGGTGGCGATGTACATGAGCACGCCGGTCGTCGCCGGCGGTACGCTCTTTGGCCTCTCGCACCGCAGCCGGGGCCAGTTCTTCGCCATTGATCTCACGAGCGGGAAGGTCCTGTGGACGACTCCGGGGCGCGAGGGTGAGAACGCGTCCATCATGCTTGCCGGTGACCTGCTGCTGATGTCGACGACCAACGCCGAGCTGATTGTGGCGCGCGCGAGCACGACGCGATTCGAAGAGGTCAAGCGCTACACCATCGCAGCCTCAGCGGTGTGGGCGCATCCCGCCATCGCCGGCCGGCTGATCCTCGTCAAGGATGTTGAGAAGCTGATCTGCTGGGAAATCTGACATAGACGAAGGTGGAATGAAAACCTGTAGCACAGTTGCCGGTTGCCAGTCGCCGGTTGCCAGTGGTTGCCAGTGGCCGGTTGCCAGTGGCCGGTCAACGCATCTCGAGCATCCAACCTGCCAACTGGGTAACTTGACAACTACCGGCGACCGGCCCGCCTTCGCTCGCAGCCGATTCGCGCGAGCTCCGGCGAGGTCTCGCCGCAGCCGCCTTCGGCGGCGTAGGCGGACAACTGGAGACCGGCAACCGTCGAGGTCGAAGGCCGAGACGAAGAGTAAGCAATTGCACTGTTCGGGCCGTAAGAATCATGATTACGGCACACAACGGAGTGATTGATGCGTATACACGTGCTGATTTTGTCGCTGATTGTCACTGCCGGCACCGCGCTGTCGGCCAACTGGCCGGCCTGGCGTGGGCCGAATGGGGACGGCGTCAGCACCGAGAAAAACCTGCCGATCAAATGGAGCCCGACGCAGAACATCGCGTGGAAGCTGGCGCTGCCGCAATGGAGTGGCGCGACACCGGTCATCTGGGGTGACACGATCTTTTTGAATGTCGCCGAAGCGGATGGCAACGCGCTGTCGTTATGGGCGGTCAACCGCTCCAAGGGCGACGTCCTGTGGAAGAAGCCCCTCAGCACCGGCAACAACAAGCAGCGCAAGCAGAACATGTCCTCACCCTCTCCAGTCACCGACGGTACGACGGTGTGGGTGATGACCGGGACTGGATTCCTGAAAGCGTTCGACTTCAAGGGCAACGAACTGTGGATGCGCGACATCCAGAAGGACTACGGTCGGTTCGGCCTGAACTGGGGCTACGCCAACTCGCCGCTCCTCCTCGAAGGCGACCTCATCGTGCCCGTGCTTCACGGGATGAAGACCGACGACCCATCCTACATCCTGCGCATCGACGGTAAGACCGGCAAGACCGAGTGGCGAGTGGAGCGTCCAACCAGGGCGATTCGCGAATCACCGGACGCCTACATCACACCTGCGCTGGCAAGAGTCGGCAACGGACACGAGATCGTCATCAACGGCGGCGATGTTGTCACCGGGCATGATCCCCAGAGCGGCAAAGAACTGTGGCGGGCCAACGGACTCAACCCCGAGAACAATCCCGCGTATCGCATCGTCGCATCGCCCGTGACGTTTGGCGACATCGTCATCGCACCCACCCGCGAACGACCGATGCTGATCCTGAAGGCGGGCGGACGCGGTGACGTCACGACCTCGCACAAACTGTGGGACTTCCAGAATGGCCCCGACGTCCCCACGCCGGTCACCGATGGCACCTACCTCTATGTGGTGAACGATCGCGGCATCGCGTATTGCCTCGAGCTCAAAACCGGCAAGGCCGTCTACGGACCAGAGCGACTGTCGCCCGGCACCTACAGCGCATCACTGGTGTTGGCCGACGGCAAGATCTACATCACGAGCGAGGACGGCATTGCGACGGTCTACCGCGCCGGGCCGAAGTTCGAGATCCTGGCCGAGAACAAGATGGACGACTACACCCTCAGTTCGATCGCGGTGAAGGAAGGCCAGATTTTCCTGCGCACCGCCGGATGGTTGTGGGCGATCGGACAACGCGGGGGGACGCGGACGGTCGAATAGACGGCTTCGATGAGGGTGGCCGGTTGCCGGTGACCAGCAGGTGGTCGAACTCGCGGGTAGCGTGTCGTTACTTCTCGCGGTTCGCGGAAGCGGCTACCCGTTGCGCGAGCAGCTCAATGCCATGAACAAGTCTTCGAAAGTCCTGCTCCAAGCGGGACGTGTCTTCGGGCGTGAGATAGCTCAGCCTGGCCGCCACGGAGACGAGATAGCGTGCCTCACTGGCGGAGCCGCACGCGACGCGGAGGAAGTGCGCATATTCCTTGTCGGAGTCGCGTGCCGCTCCTTCGACAATATTGCAGGGAACCGATACACTGGCCCGCCGGAGTTGGGCATCTTCAGCTTCTCGTGGTTGTTACTCATGCGGGCTCCGAACGGTGCAACGACGGTACCTGCACTAATACGGAGGGGATATGTCGTGGATGGTTTTCGTCGCGGGGGCGATTCTTTCGTGGGGACTGTACGGGGCGTCGCTTCACCGGGGGCAGGTAATGCTGGGCAACCCCCTGAAGGCGTTGTTGTGCGTAGGAATAGCCTACGTACTGATCGCCGTGTTTGTGCCCATCGGATCGCTCGCCTCGCAGGGTGAGCTGCGCGGCTTCAACGCGAACGGCGCTCTGACAGCGACCATCGCAGGTGGCCTGGGTGCGCTCGGCGCGGTTTGCATCATCTACTCATTCCGAGCAGGTGCCTCGCCCCTGTATGTCATGCCACTCGTGTTTGGTGGTGCGCCTCTGGTGAACGTGCTGGCGACGATGGCGATCCACCCGCCGAAGGTGGCCCCCAATCCACTGCTGTACCTCGGATTTGTACTTGCAGCCGTTGGCGCCGGGATGGTGCTGTACTTCCGACCTACTAGCTGAACGCGATAGCCGCTGACTGGCAACCGGCAACGGGCAACCGGCAACCGGCAACCGGCAACCAGCAAGCGTAATGAGCAAAAACGTTCGATAAAGACGACGATCCGCTATGCCTGTCCCTCGGCTCACCCCAATTCAGTGGCTGATCTGCGCCATCGCCGCCCTGGGTTTCGCATTCGACATCTACGAGGTCTTGATGGCGCCGCTCGTCGTCGGGCCCGCGATCGGTGAGCTGACGGGCGCCAAGCCCGGCACTCCAGAGTTCAACAATTGGGTCGGCCTCTTTTTCTGGGTACCCGCCATCGTCGGCGGCGCGTTTGGACTGCTCGGCGGCTATTTGACGGATCGCTTCGGGCGACGGAGCGTCCTGGTCTGGAGCATCCTGCTGTACGCATTCTCGGCGTTCGCAGCGGGTTATTCCACCAGCGTCGAGATGCTGCTCATTCTTCGCTCCACGACCTACATCGGCGTGTTCGTCGAGTTCGTGGCGGCTGTCGCGTGGATTGCCGAGCTCTTCCCGGATCCCAAGCAGCGCGAGGCTGCACTCGGTTATACGCAGGCGTTTTCGTCAATCGGTGGATTGATGGTCACCGCGGCCTACGCCATCGCGGTGACATACGGGGACAGCTTCCCGGCGATTCACGGCACTCACTCGCCATGGCGCTACACGCTGATCTCCGGCGTGGTGCCCGCGTTGCCTCTCATCATCATTCGGCCCTTCCTGCCGGAGTCGCCCGCCTGGCGCGCGAAGAAGGCCGCCGGAACCCTGCGTCGTCCAAGCCTCGCTGCGCTCTTCACACCCGAGCTGCGACGGACGACACTCGTCACCACGATCTTGTTTGCGTGCGCGTACGGCGCTGCGTTTGGCGCCATTCAACAGATGCCTCGCATCGTGCCTGGCTTGCCTGAGGTACGAACGCTCGCGGGGCCCCAACAGCAACAAACGGCAAGCCTCGTTCAGGCGTTTCAAGAGGTCGGCGGTCTCGTGGGCCGGTTCGCGCTCGCGTTTCTCGCCATTCGCATCGTCTCGCGACGCAAGCTCCTGCACATCTTTCAGCTCCCGGGCCTCCTGATCGTGCCGGCCGTGTTCTTAATAGCCGGGACCACCAGTCTCGAGCTGTCGAAGTGGGGCATGTTCCTGGCGGGATTCTTCACGGTGGCGCAGTTCTCGTTCTGGGGGAACTACCTGCCGCGCGTCTACCCCACGCACCTCCGTGGCACCGGCGAAGGATTCGCCGCCAACATCGGCGGGCGAATGCTCGGCACTGGGTTCGCGTTCGTGACGACGCAACTCACCAATGTGATGCCTGGCGGCACACCGCAGACCCGGCTCGCCTACGCCGCCGCATTGGTTGGATTTGCCGTGTATTTCGTCGGATACCTCGTCAGCTGGTTGCTCCCAGAACCCAAGGGCGTAGACCTGCCCGAGTAGGTTTGCTACGCTTCGAGACAAACGAGCCACAGAGACCCAGAGACTCAGAGCCAGTAGACGACGAGGGGTCATCATGAGCATTTGCGATCGACCGATCCCAATATGGTTGGCTGTGTTGGTTCTTCTCGTCCCTCTGGCTGCAGGGGCTCAAGCCCCATCGAGACCTACCGGCGACCCAATGCCACCTCCGCCCGTGCGGTCGGAGGCGCGAGCTGCTGGCCGCCGTTGCCGCGGAACCGTCGGACTTGAGGCCCTATCTCGAGCTGGCGAGTCTCTACCTCCACGCTAACCGCAGGGCGGATTCGATCAAGATTCTTCGTCAGGCTCTTCAACATCACCCAAACTCGCCAACGGTGTTCACCGCGCTCATGCTCTATACCGATCCCGACCAGGATCCGGCTGGCTTTGACGCTCTTGCGATGGAGTGGCGCAATGTCGACCCGTCGGACGTGCGACCAATACTCTTCGTTGCGAGCCTTCACTTGCGCCGCGCGTCGGTGACACGCGACTTGTCCGAACGCCAAACTCACGTCCAAAAGGCGGCGCAGCTCTTGGACGAGGTCAAGACGCTGAATCCCACGACGCCAGAGCAGCGTGGCCCGTACTTGAATCACCTCAAGCTGCTCATCGCGGTGACGGACGACCCCATCGAACGACAGCGATTGACCACCGAGCTCGAAGCCGGCGCGAAGGATCTTGCCGGCCAAACGAGGGGCGGTGTTTCAGTTGCGCCGCCGGGCGGGATGGCCACCGCCCCCCCACCATCGTGGCCCGCCGGTGCCGTTCGCGTCGGCGGAAACATCAAGCCACCGGTCAAGACCAAGAACGTTGAACCCGTCTGGCCGCCGGTCGCTCAACAAGCTCGCGTTCAAGGCGTGGTCATCCTTGAAGTCCTGATCGACGAAGCTGGAAAAGTTGCAGACGCCAGAGTGCTGCGATCGATTCCGCTCCTCGATCTGGCAGCGATCGAAGCGGTTCGGCAATGGGAGTTCGAGCCGACGCATCCGAACGGTGTCCCAGTGCCAGTCATCATGACCGTGACGGTACAGTTCCGACTGGCGCCTCAATTGCGATGAAGTGGCGGCCTCCAACGCTGCTCGGCATGCATGCCGTGCTGATTGGGGCGACCGTCGCGTTGTCGGTGCTGATTTGTCGAGCCCACCTGCAGGCGCAGTCGTCAAGCCCCGAAACCCGTGCGGTCGCTTTTTTGGCGCGCGAAGTCCCACGCTGGAAGGCCGAAAACGATTGCTATTCGTGTCACAACAACGGCGACGCCGCCCGGGCGCTGTTGGTCGCTGCCGCCGCTGGCTTACCGATCGGCGAAGCGCTCGACGACACCCTCGCATGGCTGCGCCGACCGAACGCGTGGAAAGACAACAAGACGCAGGGTGGAATTGACGACAAGGCCCTTGCACGAGTCCAGTTTGCCGCAGCCCTCGCCATCGCGGTCGACTACGGGCGCGCGCCGCGAGCGTCTATCCGTGATGCGGCTGCCTTGCTGGTTGCCGATCAGAAAGACGATGGGTCGTTTCAGCTCGATACCTCGCAAAGCATCGGCTCCCCAACGACGTACGGCACCGCGATTGCCACCTGGCTGGCGCGTCGCAGCTTGGTGGCGGCCGCAGACAGCCAGTTCGAGCCAGCCATCGCACGAGCCGATCGGTGGCTGCGCGTGGCGAGCGTCGCAACGGTCCTCGATGCCTCTGCGGTGGTGCTCGGCCTGGATCGGAGCGCGGAGGCCGACGCGACGTCACAACGCGCGAAAGCACTCGAGACACTTCGCCGAGGTCAAGCACAGAGCGGCGGTTGGGGGCCTTACGTCACCGCCGCACCAGAAGCGTTCGACACCGCACTTGCCTTGATGGCATTGACGACGGCCAAACGCGCTCAGCTCGCGGGACCAACCATGCGCGACAGCGACCTCGACGCTGCGATCGCCAAGGGGCGCGGCTTTCTGCTGTCGCTACAGACGGCCGACGGGAGTTGGCCCGAGACGACGCGTCCGTCGAATCAGGAGAGCTACGCTCAGCGGATCTCGACGACCGGGTGGGCGCTGCTGGCGTTGATCGATACGCGGTAGTCCGGTCAGTGGTCGGTGGCCGGTAGCCGGTCGCCGGTTCTTTGGCCTCCGCTGGTTTTGCCTCGCTTCGCGGGAGCGCGTCGTCGCCGGAACAGGCGACTCGTCTCGCTCCTCCCGCTTCGCGGCGTGGAAAAACAGCCGCGCCGCGTGCGTGCTACCGATGCCGGCGGCGGCCTGCGTGATCCGTAAAACGTGCTCAATCGTTTGGGCGTCTGGGTTGGCCGGTCGTCGGTGGCGAATCAGCGCCGCCGCCGCGCCCACGCGGTGCGGCCGTTTTACCTGCTCACGTCACGCCGCGAAGAGGTCGTCGCGATCCGAGCCGCCTGTTCCGGCGGCGGAGGAACCCTTCGCAGCCTTCCCCATGACGGCGCCGGGCACCGGGTTGGGTAGACACTTGGCGACTACACGCGGCTTAGCGGGTGCACGCCGCGATGTTTAAAGGAATCGTGAACCTTGACCGTCGCCACGCACAGCCCCGTTGGTTCAGATCGCCGTCACGCTTGCGTTGCTGACCGCCGGCGCCGGCGCGTACGTTGCGCGATGGTACGCTTGGCTGCCGGAGCGAGATGACTCCTGGAGAACGCTGTCGGTCGGCCACGGGCTGCTTGGTGTTGCCTTCGACCCGACTGGAAGGCGGGTCGCTGCTGGGGGGTGGGACTACGCAGTCACAGTCTGGGACGTGGCGACGGGCCGTGAAATTCACAAGCTAACGGGCCATACAGATCGTATCTACGACATCGCGTTCACTCTCGACGGGCGGCGCATCGCCTCTGGAAGCAAGGACCGCACTACGCGATTCTGGTCCACAGGCGACGGACGGGAACTCGCGATTGTCACGGGACATCGCGATCGCGTCATGGCGCTTGCACTTAGCCCGGATGGACACACCTTCCTCACTGGGAGCCGTGATGGCACCTTGAAGCTCTGGGACGCCGACCACTATAAGGAAACGAAGAGCATTCAGCCGCGCTCAGGATTCATCGCGGCCGTCGCCTTCGACCCACTCGGTAGCTCGGTCCTGTTCGGCGACTGGAGTGGCAATCTCAAGTTGTGGTCGCTCGACGGCGACGGCATCAAGACACTGGATGCAACCGGACCGCGAGTCCGAGCAGTGGCGTTTAGCTCGGATGGTCGTGCGCTAGCATCCGCCTCGGGCGGGCTTTGGCGAGGAGCGGGGCTCGTCGTCGTGTTCGATGCGGCGACTCTCCAGAAGCGCGCTACATTGCATGAGCATTCCAGGGGAGCCAACGCCGTTGCGTTCAGCCCCGACGGCACGCTGGCGAGTGCGGGTGCCGATGTAGCAATTGTGCTATGGGACGCTGAGCATTTCCGGCGACAGCGGCGGCTCCTCGGACACTCCGACGCGGTCTTTTCGATCGCCTACAGTCCGGACGGCCGGCTCCTCGCGTCCGCGAGTGCCGACGGAACTGTCCGACTGTGGCGGCTGTTCGACTAATCGGCACGAAGAGGCCACGGCCTTGCGAAAGCACGACTAGTCACGAAGAAGGCGTGTAGCTTCTCATTCGATCCGCGCGTGTTCCTCGACTGCCATCCTTTGACGTGGACTCCCCAACGCCGACCCAACGCGTTCGCCGTGGCCCGTTCTCGTATGCCCCGCGGATGCAGTCGTCGCCAGAACAGGCGACTCGGATCGCAACGACCTGCGAGCGGCGTGACGCGAGCAGGTAAAACGGCCGCGCAGCGTGAGCACGGCGGCGGCGTTGATTCGCCACGAACGACCGGCCAACCCGTACGCCCAAACGATTGAGTACAACGTGCGGATCACCAAAGCCCGCCGCCGGCATCGGCAGCACGCACGCGGAGTGGCCGTTTTTCCACGCCGCGAAGCGGGGCCCCCGCCGCGCGTTTTGTGCGCGGTGGGGTGAGAAGCGGGAGGTGCGAGACGAGTCGGCTGTTCCGGCGACGAAGCTGCCAAACGTTTGTCCGTGTGCCCGACCGTGCGCGGATTTGCAGGAATTATGGTGCCGGACGTGTCGGCCAAGTTGTCCTGAATGCCGCGACTCGTTCGGCTGCCGTCGCAACGATGCGGTCGAACTCGGCGTGGCCGCGCAGCGGAGCCAGGAACGGGCAGTGCACCGCAATATAGTCGTGCGGGTAGAACCCGCGTTCGACCGCCTGCCCGAGCAAGCGAAGCGCCGTCGGGATATCGCCGGCGACCGCGAAGCTCTCGCTCAGATGGAACGTGATGTGCCCATCAAATGACATGTCCGCGATCGTCGCCAGTGCGGTACGGGCTTCCGCGGTTCGCCCTGCGCTGCCTTCGAGCAACGCCACGAGCTGCACCGTGTACGGGATCTGAGGCACATGCGTCTGCATCCACTGCGCCTGCGCCCCGGCGTCGGCCATCCGACCGAGCAGCGCGTAGGTGTATCCCACCGACCAATGGATGATGGGATTGTCCGGGTCCAGCACGAGCGCATGCTCATGCATGTCCAGCCCCTCGTGCGGCCGTCCCACGAACCAATGCGCGGAATTCAGGAGTACGCCCGCCATCGGCGACAGTGGGTCCACTTCGAGAAAACGTCGTCCGGCCGCGATTGCCGCCTCGCCCTGTCCCGCCGCCTCGAGCGCGATGCCACGGAAGAACAAGGCATCCGCGTCGCTTCCGTCCAGCTCCAGCGCCTTGGTGAGATATCGCACCGTATCGGCGAGCGCACCGCGCTCATAGCTGATGAAGCCGAGCAGTGAGTATCCGTAGGCGGCATTCGGCGCGACATCCATCAGCGCGCGTGCCTCCGCCTCGGCGCGGGCGAGATGGATCGCGTCGGTGCTCATCCCGGCGCGCACCTGGCTGACCCACAAGTGGGCGCGTAATGCACGCAACGGCGGCGACAGTCCCTCGATCTCGGTCGCGCGGTCCAGCAACGCGTTCACTTGATCCATCGACGCGCCATAGCGCCGCACGAGCCCCTGGGCTCTCAGGTAGAGCTCGAACGCTCGAGGATTCTTGATGTGCCGCTCGGCGAGCCGGTCGTCCTCGGACGCCGTCAGCGTCACGCGCAGTGCGGTGACGATCGCACGCGAGACACGTTCCTGCACGTCGAACACGTCGTCCATGGTGCCGCTGTATTTCTCGGCCCAGATCTGCTCGTCCGTCGTGGTGTCGACCAGCTGCGCCGTAATGCGCAGCGCGTTGCCGGCCTTCCGTGCGCTCCCGGTCAACGCATACTGCACGCCCAGGGTGCGGCCAATCTCGCGCAGGCCCTTGGTCGTCCCCTTGAGTTGCAGCGAAGAGGTTCGCGAGATCACGCGCAGCGCCTTCACGCCCGAGAGGTCGGTGATGAGCTCCTCGGTGAGTCCGTCGCTGAAGTATTCGTTGTCGGGATCGGCGCTCAGGTTGGTGAACGGCAGGACCGCGATCGACGCGTCGCGGCGGAAATGGCCAGACGCTCGGAATGCCGGCGTCACGGATTGCGTAGGTTGTGCGCGCAATGCGGCAACCACCTGGGCACCGCTCGTGAACCTCTCGTCGGCCGAACGCTCCAGGAGTCTTCTCACGGTGTCGCCGATGAGGGCAGGAATCTCGGGGTGTGAGTCTGAGATGGCCGGCGGCGAATAGGCGAACCGCCTGGCGATGACGGCTTGCACCGACTCTCCGGTGAATGCGACTTCGCCCGTCAGCATCTCGTACATCACGCAACCCAGCGCAAAGAGGTCGCTGCGACCGTCAATCTCCTCTCCCGCCGCCTGCTCGGGGCTCATGTACGCGGGTGTGCCAACGGTCACGCCGATCTGCGTGAACATCAGACCCGTCGCCGATGAGGCGGCCACAAGCGCCTTGCCGATGCCGAAGTCTGCGACGATCGCGTGACCTTCGTGCAGCAGGATTTCTCGGGCTTGATGTCGCGATGGACGATGTCGTGCCGATGCGCGTAATCGAGGGCGTCAGCCACCTCGATGGTGATGCGGAGCGCTTCGTCAACGGATATCGGTGGGCCGCCCGAAAGCCGATCGCGCAGGGTCTGTCCCGCCATGACAGGCATCACGAAGTACAAGCAGCCGCTCGCTTCGCCCGAGTCGTAGAGCGGGAGGATATTGGGATGATTCAGGCGGGCGGCCAATTGAATCTCCCGAAGAAAGCGCTCGCGGCCGAGCGTTTCCGCGAGATCGGGACGCAGGACTTTGATCGCGACTTCCCGACCGTGCTTGTGGTCGTGGGCCAGGTAGACCGTGGCCATACCGCCCGGTTCCTGTCCACGTCCAATGAAAAACCGCGTGGCCGCCCTCCTGACGCACTCGGTCCATCCTCACGACCATGTCAGGAAAAGCGGTCATGAACCCTTTCGCCGTAACGGTGATCGCCGCGCGCCCGACAGACGGCTCACCGTCATTGACTGTGAGTGATCCATTCCCGGCGTAGAACGACGCCACGCTATCTGGAGTCTGACTGCTCCAGGCTGCTGCATAGCGCATCGCGAAGTCTGTCAGCTGTGTGGGGTTCATCCAAATGGTCCTCGAGGACCTCCGCTGGCGAAGCGAGCCACGAAATCATCTGCTATTCGTCTTGAGAACGCCAGCGCTGAGCAAGATCCCTCGCTCGTCATGCACTCCGAGACCCTTTATCTGAGCCTGTGATGCCCTCAGGTCGGCGCGATCCGAATGGCCCGCATCGGCTGCCCTCGCGCGGTGGTGGCGAATCACCGGCGCCGGCTGTTGTCCGCTGCGAGGTCGTTTGCCTGCATCGGATCATGGCGCTCAGAGGGCGGCGCAATCCGAGCGGCCCACATCGGCTGCGCACCCCGCGAGCAAGCGTGTTCGGTGGTTGACCAATGTGACCTTCCGCTCTTTGGTGTGGCGCGCGGGTATCGTCGGCGGTTATGACCGAAGACGGCCAAGCGTCAGTTAGGCGGTGCCGCACGCTTCAGCTCCTCGAACCAGTTCAGCACGAAGCGCAGTTGCGTCGGGTCGGCCTGCTGTTCGTCGCGAACCATGAGGAAGCGGCCGTCGGCGGTGACATCGTAGGGAGGGGCATACTGTCCCTCGAATAGCACTTGCGCGGTGCCGCTCGTGAATGTCAGTCCAGGCTCGATCGGCGCCGCCATCATCCGGCCGCCGGAGCGGAAGAAAAGCTCCCGCCCCTTGGGCGACCACCGCGGACGCAGACCGCCCACGGTGGAAACCTGCCACTTTCCTCCAGGCCCCGGAAACGGCTGCACGTAGACCTCGAACCTGCCGCTCTCGTTCGACTGATAGGCAACCCATCGTCCATCGGGTGAGAACGCCGGGAACGCCTCGACGAACGGTGTTGCGAGAAAGGGCTTCGGTTTGCGGTCATCCAATGGCAGGACATAAATGTCCCCGGCCAGATCGTACGCAAGCCACTTGGCGCTCGGGTGCCAGGATCGTGCCTGTGTATTCAGCGCGCCTGCGTCGATCAGGCGCTCTTCGCTGCCGCTTCCGTCGAACGACGTTTGGAAAATTTCCATCGAGCCGGTTGTTCTGACGCCGTTGAAGGTCACGTGGCGGCCATCCGGCGTCCAGATCGGCGACGTGTCGAGGCCCGGCGAGAACGTCAGGCGCCTCAGCGTGCCGCGCGCGATCTCATACACCCAGAGATCCGTGTTTTGACCCGTCACAGCAATCGCAATCCGCTGACCGTCGGGTGAGAGCGCGACATCGGCATACGGCCGCTTCTCCGCGTCGACGGGACGGGCTACCCCCTTCCGATCCACCCAGAGAAGCTCTCGTCGGGTCTCGGATCCCGCTCCAGGGACGTACACGAGTGAGCTTGCAGCGATCGCATACTGACCGGCACCAGTGGCCGTGTTCATGGCCACACCTTCGAGCAGCGGTACGGGCGGTCCCGTCACCTCGAGCCGACGCAGGTCGAACGGCATCGCCAGCACCGCACCGCCGCGTCCGAACACGATGTGCCCGGTCGGCAGGTAAACGGGGCTCGCTCCACCCTGGCCGACGACGCGTTGCTCGCCCGTGTCCAGTGAGCGCACGGCAATCAGTGCATCGTCAAAGCTGGCGCCGTTCGGCTGAATCGAGAAGAGGACCGCCTTTCCGCCTGGCAGGAAAGAAGGCCAACGGTGCGAGCGCTCCGTCGGTTCCAGCTTCGTGAGCGGTTCAGCCGCGCCCCCGGCCGCGGACACGCGGTACAGTCCGCCGGTCGGACTTGCCGCGAACACGATCGTGCCATCCGGTCCCCAGGAGCCACCGCGGTTCGTCGCGTCGCACAGCGTCGTCGGCGGACCGCCGCCGATTGGCACTTTTTTCAGTTTCCCCTGCGCGACAGGGATCGTGCCCCCACCTGGCAACGCTCCACCCATGAACCCGAGCCACTGACCATCCGGGGAAAAGAATGGGTCGACACCGCCTTCAGTGCCGCGAACGGGAACTGGGTCGAACTGGTCGGCGCGGCGCAGATAGATCTGGGTGCTGCCCGCGGACGTGCCCACGAACGCCACGGTGCGTCCATCTGGTGAAATCGCCACCAGTCGGTCTCCGCCGCCGCCTTGCAACGCGAGCGCTGGGGGCACTGCGATGGTCATGCGGGTGGGGCCGGTGCTCACGAGCGGACGCCACAGCAGCCACGCGATTGTCGCGACCAAGCCGAGGGCGACGAGGGACCACGCCAGACGTTCGATCCACGCTCGCCGCGCGGGCGGCGCAAGCGGCGCGTCAGGCTGCCCATCGCGGGGAGGCGACATCAAAGCATCGTCGATCTCCAGCCGCGCATCCGCCGCATCCGCCAAGCGGCGCTTGCGATCTTTCTCCAGGCACCGGCGAAGCAGCCGGCGAATCGCCGCAGGCGTATTGGCAGGCAGGGCGGTCAGGTCAGGTTCGCGCTCGATCACGCGGGCCAGCACGTCGGTCACCTCGTCGCCCTCGAACGCCTGGCGCCCGCTCAGCATCTCGTACAGCACGCACCCGAACGCCCAGAGATCGGCCCGCTTGTCTACCGGCTTTCCGCGCGCCTGTTCGGGGCTCATGTAGGCCGCAGTGCCGAGCAGCATGCCGGCGCCGGTCATCAGGGCCGGGGAAGTAATTGTCGGGGATTGAGCCACTCCCACTGACGTCGCGCCTGCGGGCTCCAGCGCCTTGGCCAGGCCGAAGTCCAGCACCTTGACCGTACCGTCTCCTCGGAGCTTGATGTTCGCGGGCTTGAGATCGCGGTGGACGATCCCGTGCTCGTGTGCCGCCTCGAGCGCCTCGGCGATTTGCCTGGCAATCGGCAGCGCCTCGTCTACCGCGATACGCGCTACGGCGATCCGGTCGGCGAGCGTCGGCCCCTCGACCAGTTCCATGACCAGCGCCGTCGTGCCACCTGCACGCTCGAGGCCGTAAATCGCCGCGATGTTGGTGTGGTTCAGCGACGCAAGGACTTCGGCTTCGCGCTGGAACCGGGCGAGCCTCTCGACATCGGATGCGAACGCATCCGGCAGAACCTTGATCGCGACAGACCGCTTCAGATTCGAGTCCGTGGCCCGGTAGACCTCGCCCATGCCGCCCACACCGATTTGTCCGGTTATCTCATACGGGCCGAGGCGGGTGCCCTGGACGAGCCCCATATGCGGAGGATTCTACGTGATTCGTTCTGCGACCGCGTCCCCTCCTTCTGCGATGAATCACCCCCTTGTCGAGGGCCGTGTCACAATCAACAGATGAACCACTACCCGCGTCCGACGATCACGTTTTCAACCCTGGCCGCAATCGTGGCACTCAGCGCCAGCCTTGGCGCTGTCAAGTTCACTTCGACGTGGGCGGCCCCGGATGCGCGTTCGATCAGCTTCAAGGGCCAGAAGGTGGTGGCGCTGGTCATCAGCGACGATCTTTCACTCCGCATGTCCGCCGAAGAAGCCCTGATGCGCGAGTTGTCGGCACGTGGCATGCTGGGCGTGGCCGCCTATCGCGTGATCCCTCATGAGGAACTGAAGGATGCGGAGCGTGCCAAGGCCTGGTTCGAACGTGAGGGCGTCGCCGGTGTCGTGGCACTTCGGCCGGTCAGCGAGAACAAGGTGAAGCGCTATGGGCCCGACATCTGGGCCTCGCCGACCTACTCCACCCTCTGGGGTTACTACCCGTACGGATGGACCACGGTCTACGTCGCCGGGCCGGTCCGGACGGACACGGTCATCGTCGTCGAATCGCTGATCTACCAGGTGTCCACGGGCAAGCTGGTGTGGGGTGGCGCCAGCGAGACGTCCAATCCCGAGAGCCTGCAGATACTGGTTGCCGAAATCGTGAAGGAGGCCGCGGAGAAGATTCAAAAGCAGTTCCGATGACGCTGACGGCCTCGGCTGTGTGACGCAGAGGGGTCACTGGCGCCGACTGCTCACCTCAAACGGGATCATCGTCCGCTCGGGCTCGCCGGATGGATCGGCGCGATCGAAGCGATCGACCTCGAACGCGCGCCCGATGCGATTGCCCGCCATGTCCTCGAGCATCGCCAGCGCGACGAGCTGATGACGTCCGGCCTTCCACGGCTCCCGCGGTGTGAAGCTCCACCGCGTCTCATGGCTCTCGATCTTCACGTCTCCCTCGAGAAACCGCTGGTCGCCGGCGGTGACGCCCAGGGCTCGCAACAGTAGACCGCGATCGAGCGGCTCGGGAAAGGTGACGATCAACGGATCGCGTTCGCCAGCGGTCGGGACCGCGACGTCCCAGGCCTTGAAGTCGATCGGACGTTCGTCGGCTTCGGCAACGCGGAACTCACGTCGATATTCAGTCTTGAGCGGCAAGCCATTGGCATCACGCCACTCGCTGTCGACGACCAACGTGTACCTTCGTCCGGGGACCAGCGAACGCCCCATCTGCGCATTCGGCAGAATGCCGCGCTTCTGACGGCCCGGATCGAAGAAGACGGTGTAGCGCGTGAAGTCGTCGTTCCAAAACTCGGCGTCAAGAGGAAGGAACGGATCGACGACGGCCTGTCCCCTTTCGTCCAACAAGCGGATGTAGTCGAGGCCACCGCGGCGACCCATCGGCGCCGAGAAGTGAATGTAGAGCCGAAGTTGATTCTCGGGGACCACATCTGCCGACGGGAACACCTGCGCAACGATGGTGGAAGGGTCTGTGGCGATTGCGGGAAGGGCCACTATAGCGCTGAGGGGGGCGCTGAGCGGGGCACCGACATTCGCGGCCGCGCCGGGCACAGCCGTGGGCGTAAAGACCGCGACGTAGCTGGCGGCCGGGATCGAGTGGAAACGTTGGCGCAAAACGGATGGTGTGATCGGTGACGGAATAGGTCCCGAGCATGGCAGGCTGCCCCTTACCGACCGATACACGCAGCACCTCCGTCCACTGCTCGCGACTCAACTCACGTGCTGCGAGCCGCCGTGTGAGGTCGACGGGAACATTGCACAACCTCGATGCTCGCCGCCGCGCCAGTGCGGCGCGTGCAGACGGATCTCGACTGGGTCGGCTGGCGCCGCCGCGCTTCGACACCCGGCGACTGCAGCCAGAAAAAGCACGAGCGCGGCAGCCCACGCTGGGGACGCCGCGCCCGTTCGATTCCTTCGACCCACGAGACCCACCCGACCTACCTGGCCGACACGATCCACGTCCGCTGTAATCTTCCGCCTAAAGGCGGAAGCCACGGCGGAAGCCACGGCGGATGCCACGGCGCACCCTACGGCAAGCGCCATGACGGCCAGATTCAGCGCTCCGGCTTCAGACCGCGCAAGCACAATCGAATTGTTCGCGTCGAGCAGATCGAGCTGTTCGACCCCCTTCATCGACGCCACGCTCTCGAACGGCACGCCGCTCGTTTCGGCTTCGACTCGGGCGGAGATCTTCTCGGCTTTGTCGAACCCCGCGGTGGGAATCTTCATCACGCCACGGCTGTTGTTCGACATGAGCAAGTATTCGTTGCCGTTCTTGCGGTACACGATCATGTCGAGCGGCCGGTTGCGATTCCCCAGTTCGGCAATCGTCGTCCCCATGACTTTGGCGCCCGGCTGGAGGCTGCTGACCGGGAACTTGACGAGCGGTGTGCACAGATAGCCCGCAATCAGGTTGGTCTCGCCATTCAACTTGTGGGGGACGAACGTGTACACGGGCGAGCGTGTTTCGAACGCGCCATGATTACCGTGATAGATCTCCACGCTCGTGCCGTTGTCGACAGTCGAGAACGGATAGGCGACCGACCGCAGCTTCGACGAGAATTCCTCGTTCGAGAGACCCGCGACGTACAACCGGCCATCGACAAATGCCATATCGGTGATGGACTGAGTTCTGGGGTTGCGGGCCGGATTGGCCTCGCTCGCTGCTGGCGCATTCGGCAAGCTGACCTTCGAGAACTTCATCTGGTCGAGGTCGAGCAACTCGATCTTGCCCGCGCCGTCGACGCGCAAGAGGGCCGGGCTGGCCGTGGCACCCTGGCCCCGCATGACCGACAAATAGGCGTTCCGCGTCTTGGGATGAACGGCGAGATCCGTCACCGCAATCTCGCGAACGTCCGTGCCGAGCAACGCGGCAATTTGCTGATCGATCCCCGTAATCGCCTTGGCGCCGGCGGCGCCACCCTGCGCCAGGGCGCCTAGCTCGAGCGCAAAGATCGTCGCCGACTGGGTGTCGCCGGCAAACAGCAGCCCATCGGGACCGAAGGTTAGTGGTCCGATCGACTTGAAGGTTGGTCCTGAGCCGGCGGACTGAGGAGCAGCCGGCTGGGCGGCCGGTGCGATCGACAGCGACGCCACGACCGTGAGCACTACACTGATTTTCAACAGCAAAGAGCGCATTCGCCCTCCTTATGCAGGGGCTATCTTACACGGGTAGACTGACGCTAATTACTGCCGCTGGATTGAGCCGTTTACCGCGTCGGCTTCAAGAAATCGCGATTGAACGTTGAACAGGAACGGTGGAGGCCCTATGCGCAAACAACTACTGTTGACGGCCCTGTTGAGCGTCGGATGTCTCACCGCCGCCAATGGCCAGTCAAAGTCTGCCGCCGAACAGGGATTCGACCGCCTCAAGGCTCTCGAAGGCGCGTGGATCGACGTCGACGGAATTTTCGGCACCAAGGGCGCCGTCGCGGTGACCTACAAGGTGTCATCCGGCGGATATTCCGTGGTTGAGACGTTTCCGGTCGGCACTCCCAACGAGATGGTCACCGTCTATCACCTGGATGGAAGCGAACTAGCTCTCACTCACTACTGCACATCCAACACTCAGCCGCGCATGAAGTCCGCAGGGCTGCAGGGCAACGTCGTGGCTTTCAACTTCGCGGGCGGCACGAATATCGATCCGGCCAGGACGAGCCACATGCACTCGGCCAAGATCGAATTCGTATCCGCCGACGAAATTCGCGGCACGTGGGACAACTGGGAGCACGGCAAATCGGACCACTCGGCCACGTTCAGGGTCGTGCGCAAGAAATAGCTACTACTGAGTGGGCGCCTTTTTGATCCCGACGTCCTCTCCCTTGAGAAATCTCAGTAAGGGCGGGTAGAGCTTGTCAGGCGCCTCGAACTGCGGGTTATGGCCGATGTTCGGGATGAGATAGAGCTGACCGTTCTGCACGGCCTCGGCAACGCGGCCCGCCTGAGCCGGGAAGTTCGGCCCATCCTTCTCGCCGCCGATGACCAGCGTGCGCGCCTTGATCCGGGGCCAGTCGTAGACGACCGGGTCGGCATAAATCGCCTGCTGCTGAAGCGCACGGACCATCGCCATGCGCGGCCAGTCGCCGCTTCTGGTCCAACCGTAGTGAATCTTCACGTACTTCATGTACTCGGGCTTCCAGTTGACATAGTAGGCGCGCATCCCTTTCACGATCTCCGCGTAGTCGCGTGCCAGGGCGTTCTTGTACACCTCTGATGTGTCGCGCCACGGACGGCCGGCGCGCGCGTCGGTCAGCCCAATCTGATTGATCATCGCCAGGTTGCCGACGGCATCCGGGTACGACGAAGCGAACCGGCTGGCGACCATCCCACCCATCGAATGCGTCACGATGTCGGTGGTCGCAATTTTCAGGTGATCCAGCAGCCGTTTCGTATTCGAGGCGTGAGTGCTGATCGAGTAGTGGAGAATCGGCTTCGACGAGCGCCCGTAGCCGACCTGATCGGGAACGATCACGCGATAGCCCTCTTTTCGCAGGATCTCGATGGTGTCGGTCCACGCTTCACCGAAGAAATTCATGCCGTGGAGGAGAATCACGCTCTTGCCGTTGCCGGTTCCGGTCGGCGCGACGTCCATGAACGCCATCCGAACATCCTGCCCTTCGAGGTTGAAGGACATGTACGACACCGGATGTGGATATGGCACGTCCTCGAGATTGATGCTCATCGGCCCCCACTCGGCGGGAGGCGCCGGTGGCGGTTCCTGAGCGCCAGCCGCGGCGCCCAATGCAAGGGTAAGAGCCGTCGTCAGAATGATGATGTGCACTGTTACCTCTTTGATTTCCTCTTCGCCGCACCCTTCTTCACCGCAGACTTTCGCGCCGACCGTATCGAACTCCGACCGGACAGTGCCGACTGCGTTGCCTTCGGCAACTTTTCTCTCACAAGCGTATACGACCGTTCGAGTAGCGAAGCCAGTTCCCGGTCCTCAATCGCATCCCATCGTTCGAGCGCGACCCACTTCGCGCGCGCCAGGTACGGCGCCGGAATCACGCCGTCCCGCTCGCACAGCTCGGCAAACGTCTCGTCGTCACACTTGAAAGATGTCACGTTCGGGGCTATCTCGGCACACGCCACGCAAAACATCTTGCCGCCGACCTTGAACACGAGATCCGCTCCCCACTGAATCTGTTCGGTCGCGCCGGCGAACGATAGGCACAGCTTGCGTAAACGCGGCAGGGTCACGCCAGGAATATACGACAGTTGCGCGTGGCCAAAGGCCGGTTGCCGGTTGCCGGTCACCGGTTGCCGGTTGCCGGTTGCCGGTCATAGGTCGCCGGTCGCCGGTCGCCGGTTGTTGCCGGCCACTACCGGTAACTGGCAGCCGGCCACCGGCAACAGATTTAGAATTCGCGAATGCGTTACCTTGCTTCACTAGGCGTTGCGACCGCTTTGGCGATCCTCGGCATAGCCGCCGACGTGCCGACCGCGCAAGGCGGACCCTTCCGGTACTCGGTGACGCTGCCACCGACGCAGTCGTCCGCCGTTGACGGGCGCCTCCTGGTCATCGTCTCCCGCGTGGAAGGAACCGAGCCTCGTTTTCAAGTCACCGATGGCCCGACTGGGCAGCCGGTGTTCGCTATCGATGTCGAGAATTGGTCGGGATCCGCGCCGATGATCGTCGACGGTAGCGTCCGCGGCTTTCCGCTCGACGGCATCAACGACATCCCCGCCGGGACCTACACGGTCCAGGCACTGTTGCACCGCTACGAAACGTTCAAGCGTGGCGACGGCCACACGGTCAAGATGCCGATGGATCGCGGCGAAGGTCAACAGTGGTCCCAGGCCCCAGGCAATCTGTATTCGACACCGCGTCGTGTCACGCTCGACCCGCGCAAGGGCGGAACGATTGACATCGCACTCGACCAGGTTATTCCGCCTATCGAACCTGCCAAGGACACCAAGTACATCAAGCACGAACGCATTCAGAGCGCGCTGCTCACGAAATTCTGGGGACGACCGATGCACCTCGGGGCCAACGTGCTCCTGCCGGAAGGCTGGGATACCCACCCCAACGCGCGCTATCCCCTCTTCATCTATCACGGCCACTTCCCGCACACGTTCACGGGGTTTCGTGAGGAACCGCCTGATCCGAATCTCAAACCAGACTTTGCTGCCCGCTTTCGCCTCGAAGGCTACAACCGGATCCAACAGCAGTACGCGCACCAGTTCTACAAGGATTGGACCGGCCCCAACTTTCCGCGCGCTTTGGTCATCGAAATTCAGCATCCGACGCCGTTCTACGACGACAGCTACGCAGTGAACTCGGCAAACAGCGGTCCGTATGGTGATGCCATCGTCAAGGAGCTCCTGCCATACATCGAGAAGAAGTATCGCGGGCTAGGCGAGGGCTGGGCTCGCTTCATGTACGGTGGCTCGACCGGCGGATGGGAGGCTATGGCGGCCCAGGTCTTCTATCCGGACACGTTCAACGGCGCCTATGTCGCGTGCCCTGACCCGATTGACTTCCGTGCCTACACGGTGGTTGACCTCTACCAAGACAAGAACGCCTACTACCTGGACGACACGTGGAAGCAGACCCCTCGACCCGGTCTGCGCAATTACCTCGGACACGTGTCGTCCACCCTCGAAGAGATGAATCGGCTCGAGCTCGTGCTTGGCACCAAGACTCGATCCGGACAGCAGTGGGATGTTTGGGAGGCCACGTACTCGCCGGTGGGTCCAGACGGTTACCCGATGCGAATCTGGGACAAGCGAACCGGGGTTATCGATCGCAAGGTCGCGGACTACTGGCGCGAGAATTTCGACTTGTCGCACATCCTGCGTCGCGATTGGGAAAAAGGGTTGGGCAAGAAGCTCGAAGGCAAGCTTTCCATCTACGTCGGCGACATGGATAACTACTACTTGAACAACGCCGTCTATCTCGTCGAGGAATTTCTGGAATCCACCCGCAATCCGTACTACGGCGGCGAAATCGACTACGGCGACCGCGCGGAGCACTGCTGGAACGGCGATCAGACGCGACCTAACGCATTGTCGCGGCTTCGCTACCACCAGATGTTCATTCCCAAAGCCGTCGAACGGATGTCGAAGACGGCGCCGGCCGGGGCCGATCTCAAGAGCTGGCGCTACTAGTTGGATCTCATCGTCGGCACCGTGTTCGTCCTCGTGTACGCGGGGATGGCTCTCGGCGGGCTTCCGGCTCTGCGGCTCGGGCGAGCCGGCATCGCGCTCGTCGGCGCGATTGCACTCGTCCTAACCGGCCGGATGACGCCAGTAGGGGTATGGGCCGCCATCAACATACCGACGATCGCTCTCGTGCTGATGGTGATGGTCGTTTCGGCACTGCTGCAGGTCGCCGGGATCCTTGGCGCTTCGTCGCAGCGAATCGTCGGGGCGAGCGACTCACCAAAGACCCTGCTGGTTCTCGTGATTGTCGTCTCGGGATTCTCGTCGGCGATCTTCGCCAACAACGTGGTCTGCCTGGCGATGGCGCCACTCCTGGTCGACATCTGCACACGCAGCCGCCTCGATCCAGTTCCTCAGCTTCTTGCGCTCGCGTGCGCGTCGAACATCGGGTCGGCGGCGACGCTCATCGGCAACCCGCAGACGATTCTCATCGGACAGATGCTGCAGCTGTCATTCACACGATATCTTCTCGACGCCGGCCCGCCAACGATGGCGGGCCTGCTGGTCGTTTGGCTGGTCATCGCCTGGACATATCGCGACCGCTGGGCCCGCGAGGCGCCCTCGGGCGAGCCGCGGGCAACACTCCTCGAGACCTCTCCAGAGCGGAATCGGTGGAGAGAGTTCCTGACTCTGATCGACTGGCGTCTGCTGGTCTTGTTCGTCAGCCTGTTCGTGGTCAACCGGGCCGTCGCTCAAGCGGGACTGGTCAGCTACTACTTGATGCTGCCCCGGATTGGCGGGTTTGATCTCGCCATCCCGCCGTTCCTGTTTGCCGTGACGGCGCTGCTCTCGAACGTGCTTTCGGCGGTGCCGGCGGTCATGCTGCTCCTGCCGGCCGCGAGGGCCGAAATTGCGGGCCCCGTGCTGGCGTTGGCATCCTCATTCGCCGGCAATTTCCACATGGCTGGCAGCGCTGCGACCATCGCCGTGGTGGACTATGCCGCGCGGCGTGGTCATGTCATCAATCGCAAGACCTACGCACGGATTGGGACTCCAGTGACGCTGATAAGCCTTGGTCTCGTCGCCCTTTGGCTGTGGTTCTTGTCAGGCGCCTACGGAGCTCGGCTGTGATGTCCGCGCGCAAGCCCCCTCGCCTGAATTACGATGAAATGATGAATCTCGCCCCGATTGCGGCGCTCACGTTGCTCCTGGCGGTTCCCATGGATGCCACCCAACAAAAGCCGCCTGCACCTGCCCCGTCAAAGCCGCCCGTGGTCACACAGAAGCCGCGCCCCCCGGCCCAGTCGTCGGCGACGACGGTGGCAACCGTGACGGTCACCGACGAGGCTGGCGCTCCGCTGACCGATGTCCGGGTGATGCTGACCGGTCTGCTGGACCGATCCGGATCCACCCAAACTAACGGCATCGTCAAGTTCGATGGCTTGCGTGCGGGCGTTTACCGCCTGCGATTCAGCAAAGAGGGCTACACCACCTTGGAGCGCGAGTTCGAATGGAGAGCCGGGCAACCCGCTCCAGCGCCTTCGGTGACCTTGTCCACAGCGCCGCCACCGCCGGCGCCGCCGCCACCGCCGGCCGCGGCCAGGCCTTCGATGCCGGCGCCGGGCAAGCCCGTGGCCCTGTCGCTGCCCGACTTCATCGAGAAGAACTACATCACCAACAGTCAGCCGCAGAAGACGTCGCCGGTCGCGTGCAGCGGGCTCGCACAGAACGTCCTGTGGCAGATTCGCGAACCCTGGGAAAACCGGCAGAACGACGCCGCCGACACCATGCTGTACGTCATCGGCGGTGAAGGGACTCTGCGGCTCGACGGCCGCGACTCGGCCCTGCAGGCCGGACACTTTGCATCCATTCCGCGCGGGTCGTCGTACTCACTGCTACGACGAGGTCGAAATCCGCTGATCGTGCTCGCGACGCTGGTTGGCGAGCCGTGCCAGCCCTAGTAAAGTTCCAAGGTTCCAAAGTTCCAAGGTTCCACGGTTCCACGCTTCCAGGGTTCCGAGGTTCGAGGTTCGAGGTTCCCTGGAACTCTGGAACTCTGGAACTTTGGAACCGTGGAACCGTGGAACCGTGGAACACTCGATGGACGAAAAGGTGATGGCGCCGCTGGCGCCGCAGGACTTCATACGCGAAATCGTTACCGCGGACGTGGCTGCCGGCCGCAGCGGTGGTCAGGTGATCACGCGCTTTCCTCCCGAGCCGAACGGCTATCTCCACATCGGGCACGCGAAAGCGATTTCGCTCGACTTTGGAATCGCCGCCGAGTTCGGCGGGCACTGCAACCTGCGCTTCGACGACACGAACCCCGTCAAGGAGGACGTCGAGTACGTCGACTCCATCAAAGACGATGTTCGCTGGCTCGGCTTCGATTGGGACGCCCGCGAGTTTTTCGCCTCGGACTATTACCAGCAGCTGTACGAGTTCGCCCAGCATCTGATCCGCGAGCGCCTGGCCTACGTCGATTCATTGACCGCCGACCAGATCCGCGAGTATCGCGGAACGCTGATGGAGCCCGGTAAGGACTCGCCGTACCGCACGCGTTCGGTCGAAGAGAACCTCGATTTGTTCCGGCGGATGCGGGCTCGGGAGTTTCCCGACGGTGCCCATGTGCTGCGCGCCAAGATCGATATGGGGTCGCCGAACATCAACCTGCGTGATCCCGTGCTCTACCGGATTCGTCACGCCGAGCATCATCGAACCGGGAGTGAGTGGTGCATCTATCCGATGTACGACTACGCTCACCCGTTGTCAGACGCGATCGAAGGCGTCACGCATTCGCTCTGCACGCTCGAATACGAGGACCACAGGCCGCTGTACGACTGGGTCGTTGCCTCCGCCGGCGCTGCGCATCGTCCTCGCCAATACGAGTTCGCGCGACTGAACCTGAACTACACGGTCATGAGCAAGCGGAAGCTTTTGCAACTGGTCGAGCAACGTCATGTGGCCGGCTGGGACGATCCGCGCATGCCGACGATTTCAGGCTTGCGGCGGCGCGGTTACACACCGGAATCGATCCGTGATTTCTGTGCCCGAATCGGCGTGGCGAAGAAGGAGAACGTCATCGACGTCGGCTTGCTCGAACATTGTGTGCGCGAGGATCTCAACCGGCGGGCCCCGCGAGCGATGGCGGTCTTGAGGCCACTCAAGGTGGTCCTGACCAACTACGATCCCGATCGGGTGGTGGATTACGTCGACGTGATCAACAACCCCGAAGACCGGTCCGCGGGCACTCGTAAGGTGGCGTTCTCTCGTGAGCTGTATATCGAGCGGGATGATTTCATGGAGGATCCGCCGAAGAAATTTTTCCGTCTCACGGTCGGCCGCGAGGTGAGACTGCGCAATGCGTACTTCATCACCTGCACCGGAGTCGTGAAGGACGCGTCGGGAACGATTACCGAGCTGCACTGCACGTTCGACCCGACCACTCGCGGCGGTGACGCGCCGGATGGCCGGAAGGTCAAGGCGACGTTGCACTGGGTTTCGGCGGCCCACGCGGTCGACGCCGAGGTGCGGCTCTACGATCGTTTGTTCAACGTTGAAGATCCGGAGGGCGCCGCGACCAAGGCCGGCCGGGACTTCACAGCCTTCCTCAATCCAGCTTCGCTGGACCGGCTGCGCGGCTGCAAGCTCGAACCGAGCCTGGCGAAGGCCACTCCGGGGGCGCGCTTTCAGTTCGAGCGGCTGGGATACTTCGCGGTCGATCTAGACTCGACGCCCGACGCTCCGGTGTTCAACCGAACCGTGTCGCTCAAGGACTCCTGGGCGAAAGTCGCGTCGCGGACGGACTAGACCTCGCGGCCTCCTCACGCCGAAGCGACCGCTTCGACCGCGGCAAGCTGCTCTGGCGACCCGATCACCGCAAGATGATCACCGGCTTGGAGTGTGGTCGTCGGATCGGGATTACTCGACAGCTCGCCGCCTCTTGCCAAGGCGACCACCGACGCCCCGGTTCGTGCCCGCAGCTGCGCGGCGGCAAGCGAATGGCCTGCGAGGGTGCTGTCGACGCGCAGGGTGACCCAGCCGATCTCCAAGTCCCGTGCTGCGTGCACCAGTTGATCGAGCACTCGGACCCTTTCGTCCCGCCCGTCTGCATGCTCGAGTTGTTGCCGGCGGATGGCTTCGGTGTAGGAGTGCACTTGCCGCACCGGGAAATCAAGCAGCAGGAGTGTTTGTCGCATCACCTGGATGCCACCTTCGACCTCCGGCAAGACGATCTCGGTCGCGCCCATCGCCCCCAGACGTTTCGCGGATTGCTGGCTGCCGGCTCTCGCGATGATAGGCAGCGTCTCACACTGACGCCGAGCCGCCGCCACGATGATGCTGGCAGCGGAGTCGTCGGGCACGGTGACCACCAGCGCGCGCGCGTGCGACAGCCGTGCGTGCTGGAGGACTTCGGAGTTTGCGGCATCCCCGAACAGTGTCGGCACCGATTGCTTCGTCAGCAGATCGACGCGCGTTGGATCCGCCTCCACGACCAGTCGCGGAACCTCGAGGCTCCCCAGCAGTTCGGTAATGTGGCGCCCGACCCGACCCCAGCCGACGATCACCACGTGATCGCTTGGCTCGGCCACCAATCCCGAAGTCATCTCCGGAGCCGTCCGATCGATCAACCGCCACAGGAACGACCGCTTCAGGGTCCGCTCGGTCGGTCCAATGAGCCGGAACATGAAGGGGTTGACGGTGATCGAGATCAACGCGACCGCCAGGATCAAGGAATACTGCGATTGATCGAGCAGTCCGAGAGACAGACCGGCCTGGCCAACGATGAAAGAGAATTCGCCAATTTGACTGAGGCCGGCCGCCACCACGATGGCGGTTTTGGGCGGGTGCGGAAAGAGCAGGCCGGTGCCCAGCGCAATCAAAGCCTTACCTCCAATCACCAATCCGGATAGCAGGAGGACCTCCATCCAGTGCGCCGCGAGGTACGCGGGATTGACGAGCATCCCGACCGATACGAAAAACAGCACCGCAAAGGCCTCGCGGAACGGCAGCAGATCCGCGCCGACCTGATGGCTGTACGGAGACTCGCTGACCACCACACCAGCCACGAACGCACCCAGCGCCAGCGACACGCCGAACATGTAGGCCGAGAGCAAGGCGGTGCCGAGGGCGACGGTCAGCGCCGCCAGGATGAAGAGCTCTCGCGAACGAGTGTGCACGATCTGGGCGAGGACCCATGGCACGATCCGGTTGCCCAGTAACAACATCAACCCGACGAAGCCGACCGCTTTCAGGACGGCGACGATCGCCGACGAAACTCCCGCGCCGCCGGCGGTGGTGGAGCCAAAGGCCGGCAACAGAACCAGGATGATCACGGTCGCGATGTCTTCGAGCACCAGCCAACCGACGGCGACGCGACCGTGATGGGTTTCGAGGAGTCCGTTGTCCATCAGCCCACGCAACAGCACGACCGTGCTGGCGACGGATATCGCCACGCCCAGAAGCACGCCTGATGGTCGAGTCCATCCCCACGCCTGCGTCAACAGATAGCCAGCACCCGTCGCCAGCGCCATCTGAATGATCGCGCCGGGAATCGCGATGTCTCGCACCTGCCAGAGATCGCGGAACGAGAAGTGAAGCCCGACGCCGAACATCAAGAAGATCACCCCGAGTTCGGCCAGTTGGCCGATCGCGTCCGCGTCGCCGATAAAGCCGGGCGTGAACGGCCCGATGGCAACACCAGCGAGCAGATAGCCCACGATGGGCGGCAGGCCGAATCGACGGGCGATGACGCCGCCGACGAGGGCGTATGCCAACGCAGTCGCGATGTTCAAAAGCAGAGGTAGATCGTGATGCATGCGGCAGGACGTATCTTAGGCCGCTTCGCGGCAGGCGGCTCGCTGGGCTCGCCGAAGGGCCTCGCGCTTCGCGCTCGGAAGGCCGCTCGCTCACGCTCGCGGAAGGCCGGCCACCGGACCACGGGCGACGGGCAACCGGCAACCGGCAACCGGCAACCGGCTAGACCGGCAACCGCAACTCGAGGCCGCTAGATCGCGACGTCGACGAGCGTGGGCTGAAGCACTCGCACCAGATCTGCCGGCGCGAGCGAAATCAGGAACCCGCGACGCCCGCCGTTGATATAGAGGCGCTCGAGCTGGAGGACACTGCGCTCGACGAAGACTGGCATCGTGCGTCGAGTGCCAAACGGCGACGTGCCCCCAACGAGATAGCCAGTGTGCTTCTCCGCCACGACCGGCTCGCACGGGGTGATGTTCTTGCGTCCAATCTGTCGCGCAAGGTGCTTGGTGGACACGTCGCGATCCCCGTGCATGAGGACGATCAGCGGAGCGCCTCGCTCGTCCTGCATCACGAGCGTCTTGATTACCTCGTGCTCATCCACTCCCAACTCGCGCGCCGACACTCGCGTCCCGCCATGCTCTTCATACCGATACTCGTGTTCGGCGAAAGGCACTCCGTGCCTTCGGAGCAGGTGAATCGCGGGCGTTGACGACATTGGGCGATTGGGTACGGAGCGGCGGGTCTTTAGACCCGCCGACGAAGGGCAGGAAAGTCTAACGCCAAGCCGGCGGTCTGAAGACCCGCCGCTCCGTACTCATTGAACGCGTAGCGCCATGGTGGGAGAAATGCGCGTCGCGCGCAACGCGGGGAGGTAGCTGGCAGTCAGCGTCACCACCAGCAGCGCGATTGGCACGGTCACGTAAGTAATCGGGTCGCTGGCCGTGACCTGATACAACAGGCTCCGCATCAGCTGTGTCAGCCCAAACGCGGCCACGAGTCCTATTCCGATGCCGATCGCCGCCAGCACCATACCTTGCTTCAGCACCATCACCAGAACCTGCGCACGATTGGCGCCAATCGCGAGTCGAATCCCGATTTCATGAGTCCGCTGCGACACGAGATACGCCAGCACCCCGTAGATGCCAACCGCCGCTAGCGCCAGCGCGATCGCGGCAAACGCGGCGAGGAGAAAGCTCGTGAGACGCGGGGTAGCCAACGCGGTTGACACGACTTCCGACATGGACCGGATGTTCGCGACCGGCAGGTTCGCATCCATCTGTCGAATCTCTGCGCGGACCGCGCCAGCAACCGCGAGCGGCTCGCCCGTCGTCCGGACGACAAGAAAGACGTTGCGGATGATCGACCCGCCGGTTGCCACGTGCCACTGGCTGTGCGGCACGTAGAACTTCTCCTTCACAATGCCGGTCACGCCGTTGTGGCGCTCGTCGGCGACAATCCCGACAACAGTGGTCCACGGCCGCATGGGGTTACCCATCCGCATCCGCCCACCGAGTGCCTCGCCATCCTTCCAATAGGTTCGCGCCATGGTTTCGTTGATGACACTCACCGGTGCACTCGCCGTCGTGTCCTGAGCGGTAAACCAACGCCCGCGAACGAGACGGGTGCCAAGAGCTTCGAAGGCGCCGTCCGACACGATCTGCCAGTCGCCCTTGGCATTGGTTCCGGGTGCTTCCTCGAATCCGTCCACGTCAACGCCGGAGTCGCCGATGGTGGTCGCCAACGGAAGCGCACGAACGACACCAGCGTGCTCCACACCGGGCAGCCCGCGCACCCGTTCCAACAGACGATCGTAGAACCCGACGACCTCGTCGGCAGTGTCGTACGTTGCCGCCGGCACCGCCAGTCGCATCGTCAACACACGATCGGGATTGAAGCCGAGATCAATCTGTCCCAGCGCAGCGAGGCTGCGAATCATCAACCCGGCACCGATGACGAGGATCACCGCGAGCGCCACTTCCGCGGCGACCAGCACACCCCGCAGACGCTGTCGGCGTCCGCCCAGCGTCGCCTGTTGGCTGCCCTCGCGTAGGGATTCGACGAGATTGACGCGCAACGTCCGCAGCGCGGGCGCCAAACCAAACAGAAGGGTCGTGACGACAGACAGAACGAGCGTGAAGAGCACAACGGTGGTATCCAACCGTACCGGCGCGAGAGGCGGCAAGCTCGTGGGATCGAGCGTCGTCAGCACTTGGAGCGCACCAGCGGCCAGTCCCAGCCCCAACAGAGCCCCGCAGACGGCCAGGACGAGACTCTCGGTAAACAGCTGGCGGACCAGACGATTCGGCGCCGCTCCCATCGCGGTGCGGACAGCCATCTCGCGCAATCGGGCATCGCCGCGCACGAGCAGAAGGTTGGCCACGTTCACACAGGCGATGAGCAGCAGAAACCCGACCGCACCCATCAGCAACCACATCGCGGGACGCACCTCGCCGCGAATCTCGTCATCGAGGCTGACGGCAAACGCGGTGAATTGCATCGCTGCGGGGTAACTGCCCTGCTCGGTCAGTCGCCGGGTGATCGCGCGAAGCTCCTCGGTGGCGGTCGCCGCTGATTGGCCGGGCGCGAGAATGGCCGCCCCGTAGAACCCGTGGTTGCCGCGATTGAGGTTCTGCGGATCGATTTGCAACGGACGCCAGACTTGCGTCGGCTCGGCGGCATCGACGTTGAAGTCCGTCGGCAGTCGAAACCCGCTCGGCATGATGCCCACGATTTCTGCCGGCACGTCGTTGAGCATCATTCGTCGACCGATCACCGAGGGATCTCCGCCATATCGCGCTTGCCACAACGGATACCCCAAGACGACGACGGGTGGACCATTGGGCAAGTCTTCGGCAACGCTGAACGTACGACCGAGCAGCGGGCGGGCGCCCAGCACCTGGAACGCATTTGCGGTGACGAACCCGACCCCCACTCTCACGGGCTCGCCATCACCGGTCAGGTTCTGTTGGCCCGTTGACCAACCGGCAATGTCGGTCATCGTCTTCGCAAAGCTTCGGTAATCAGCGATTTCCTGCGTGGACAGCCAGGTCTTGTCGAAACTGATCCACTTGCTCCAGATCTGCACGCGCTGTTCGGGCCGATCGTACGGCAGCGTCGCGAGCAGGACCGCCTTCACGACGCTGAAGATCGCCGAGGTGGCGCCGATGCCGAGCGCGAGCGTCAACAGGGCGGCAATCGCAAACCCCGGACTCTTCCACAGCCCTCGCACGGCTCCCTTGAAGTCCTGGCGCATCGCGTCGGTCATGGACATAGGAATCTCCCGCTCACGCGATTAGACGGTTCTCAGGGTGGTCAGGGTTGCAGGAGATGTGAAATCATCGCGGGCCATGTCACACGTGAGCGATATCGGCTTGTCGCGACTGGTCCGCGAGCAGCTCGCCCGCCCGTCGCCAATCCGCCAGATCATGAAGATGGCCGAGCGACAGAACATTGTCGCCATGGGGTTGAAGCCCGAGGACGTCATTTCGTTCGGCGGCGGTTGGGTGAATCATCCCGCACCAGAGCCGCTCCGTCGGGCTTATCAAGAGATCGCCGCGGATGCTGCGTCGTTCCATAAGAGTGGTGGCTACACGGCAACCCTTGGAGACACCGAATGCCGTGAGCAACTGGCGCGCTTCGAGAGGCACCTCTTCGGCGTCGCGCGCCTCGCCGGCGAGCACATCGCGATTGGGGCCGGCAGCACGCAATTGACGCACGATCTGTTTCGGACGCTGCTGGATCCGGGAGACACCGTTCTCCTGATGGATCCGACCTATGCGAATTACGAGGGGCAGTTGTCGTTTGCTGTGCCAGGCGCGCGAATCGCCCGGTTGCGGTTGATGGAACCAGAGACGTGGACCTATCTCCCGACCGCGGCAACGGAACGCGCGATCGCCGCGTTCCATCGCGTCTTTGACGAACATCAACCGCGCCTGGTGCTGTTTGGAGCACCCGACAATCCGACCAGCCAGATCCTGCCGCACGCCCTCGTCGACGCCATCCGCCAGCGCACGATGGACGCCGGGGCGTGGCTCGCGATCGACTTTGCTTACAAGTGTCAGTTCTTCCTCGATCCACCGGCTTACTACTCGTGGTCGCCGGCTGACCATCCCCACGTCATTGGTATTTACTCCAATTCGAAGTGGGGGCGAGGCCTGGGTCGACGGCTCGGCTGGCTGACCGCCACGTCTTCAGTCGTGGACGCGATCGAGCGTGTGCAGCAGTGCAGTCTGCTCTGCCCCGACACCTTGTCGCAAATGGCGATGACGCGCTACCTCGCGCAGGCGATAGACGATGGCACGCTGCGCGCATATGTCGACCAGACGAACGTACAGTACCGGCAGGCGGCCGAGGTCACGCTGGCCGCGATCGACAAACATCTCGGGTGTCCACGACTCGCACCCATGGGCGGACTCTACACGGTTGTCGATGTCGGAACCGACGCGGAGGTGTTCGTCCCTCGGGCGCTGCAGGCAACCGGCGTCCTCGTGGTGCCGGGTGGCGGCTTCGGACTGTCTCTGGTCAACGGTGTGCGCATTTCGTACGGTCCTCTCGTGTCATCGCCCGAACGGATCACCGAAGGCATTGCGCGCCTCGGGCGATACGTGCGTAGTCAGTGACCGGCGTTTTTCGCGAACTTCGCGGCTAACGTGAGCAATCGTCACTTGTGACCCAACTCTCTGAGTACCTCGATTTCGCAATCGACGCTGCCTGGCAGGCGGGTCGTTCGACGCTCGCCCACTATCAGACCGGCGTCGCGATTGAGCGCAAGCCTGACCAGTCTGTTGTGACGGTTGCAGACCGAGCGGCCGAGCAATTGATCCGTCGTCTCATCTCCGCGCGGTTTCCGGATCACGTCATCGTTGGGGAGGAGTTTGGCGGCGACACCAGGCGCACGGCACCTCGCTGGGTCATCGATCCCATCGACGGCACCACCACATTCGTGCGCGGCGTACCGTTCTACGGTGTGTTGATTGCTCTCGAGATCGATGGAGTTCCGAAGGTTGGCGTTGCCTACTTCCCGGCACTCGACGAGATGGTGTCGGCCGCCACCGGCCTCGGGTGCCACTGGAATGGCCGGATCGCCCGTGTGTCTGACGTTCACTCGCTCGCCGACGCGACCGTGGTCTACACCGATGCCGGCAGCGTGCATGCGCGGCTCGGCGAGGGATGGAAGGGGCTGATGAACGACACCGCCGTGCAGCGTGGGTGGGGCGACTGCTACGGACATGCGCTGGTCGCCACGGGCAGGGCCGACATCATGCTGGATCCGCGCATGAACCCGTGGGACTGCGCGGCCCTCATCCCGATTCTTCACGAAGCCGGCGGTCGGTTTACGGACTGGCGCGGACGTGTCGTGACTGACGGAGGGGACGCGGTCAGCAGCAACGGTATCCTGCACGATCACGTGCTGCAGCGGCTCTCATGACGCGAAGGTAGACATCGATGTCTTTCGCCGTACCGGGTGGCTCGTCTCACGACTCCCACTTCGCGGCGTGGAAAAACGGCCACCGCGCTCGTGCTGCCGATGCTGGCGGCTCATTGCTAATCCGCAGGCCGGAGTGCAATCGTTTGGGTGTCCGGGTGAGGGCGGGCGTCAGTGGCGAATCACCGCCGCCGCCACGGGCTTCGCTTCGAGGCCGTTTTACCTTCGGATCAAGCCGCTCAGAGGTCGTCGCGAGTCGAGCCATCCGGTACGCCGACGACAAGCTCGAACACTCGACCGGTCATCGGATGGAAAGCACTCGCTTCACATTCTCCGCCTGCCACAGGTGGCGCCGGTCGTGCGCCGGAATGATCAGCAGGATGGTCGACATGCGCATCCGAATCACCCGAAAGAAGGGGTTGGGCATGATGACGCGATTTACGTCAGTTGCCGCGCTCGCGGTGACCAGCTGGCGATAGCCGTCGTGCGAGGCCTTGAAGAGTGGAACCAGTTGATCGCGCGGCATGGTGGGCGCAGGCTCGGCCACGGGCCGGGCTTTGATTCGGGTCCGGACCGGCGGCTCCATCGATTCCACGAATCGGCGGCCAAACAGCGTCGGACGCAGCCCATCGAAACGCCGGCCCTCGTGCGCGGCCGCCAGGACGACTGCCAAGCACCCGCGCAGGTAAAACTCATTGATCACCGCCAGGTGATGCAAACACTGCGCAACGCTCCAGCCGGTGCCTGGAGCCGGCCTCGCATTCACGGATTCATCGCTCATTCCCGCAACGATGGCTTCGGCACCTCGCTCGCAGTCGTCGATCTGCAGCAGCAATTGCCGCAGCTCTTCGGGCAGACTCTGAGTCATGGGCCCCGAGCACTCGACGCCTAGGCGCGATCGGTCGGCACACCGACGAAGTTGCGATCCTGGTCCGGTCGCAGAATCAAATGCGAGAACATGAACTGCAGCGAGTACTTCCCATCGGCCATTCGGTTGATGACGATGGGCTGTTCGTACTTGATGTGCCAGTCATAGATCTCGAAGAACACGGCGATGCCGACCTCGAAATAGTCGGGAAACTTCGAATTCGCACGGAGAAAAGTTTCCATGTCGGACCGAAGACGTACGATGGTGCCGTGACCGACCGACGAGCTGAGGAAGGCAGTCTTGAGGGTCGAATCCACGCCTTGAATCTGGCTGGCAATCTCGCGTTGTCCCTCACGATCCTGTTCGACCTCAACCATCGCAGCGTCGGCGGCGTTCGGAGCAGCAACAAGCCCGCCGGCGACCCCGGCAGCAATCAATTCGCGTCGCGACAACATGGGACCTCCTAGACATCTTCTAGCCCACCATAGTGACAAACGAAGGAGGTTTTCGACAGGCCTGCGAAGCGAAGCCTACGCGTTTTCCGTGCGCTCTAAGGCGGAGCTTCGCTAGTCCTGACCTTCAGGCTACACCCCAGACCGGCGGGAACTACCGACGGTTCGGCTCCCGCCTCAACCGCGGGATGGCGTTGCAATGATCCAAGAATATCGCGACTGGTCGAGGCGTCGGCTACGGTGTGCACGACACGCGTGCGTACGGAAAGTCGACGCCACTGGTCTTACCATTCCTCGTGCCTTCGATCCGCGCGCCGAGCGCATCAATGGCGCGTCGATACCGAATGCGTTGCGGAAAATCGTGCGTGGGATTCTCGAACACAATTTCGTCCGTCGTTCTCGTCGTTGCCTTGAACCGGGCTTCCGCCTGACCCGACGGGTGCGCGATGTAGGTCAAACCCTCGGGAAGATCGCGAATCTCGAGAAACTCGAACTCAACGGTCTTTCCACCCGCGACCGTGCGGCTCACGCCGAGCAGTGACCCGCCGGCTGGGGCCAGCCAATGCTCTTCCACCACCCGGCCGTTGCGTTCGAACTTCCAACACCCGGCCATGAATGCCAGATCGGCGGTGGTCGCGGGGGGCTGGCCGCACACCGGAACCGTCAGCGCCCCAACGACCGCGAGTGTCCATACGCGTTGCATCAGCAATCCTCCTGCTCGACATGGTAGTAGGCAGTCAATGGGCGTGGCTTGTAGATTCGCGACAATCCGCGGAGCTTCCACCTTCCGCCTGACCAGCCTGTGAATTTATCCTCTCGTGGCTTCCGCCTTCAGGCGGAAGTTGGGGCGCGGGCATTGACCTTCCGGCTTCTATGAGCCGGACTGATGTCAAGTCCCTGCGCTTCAACAGACGTCACCGGAGCAGACCGCTCAACCAGCCAGGAGGTCTGCGGAGGTGACGTCTCGGTCTTCCACTCCGCGTGCGGTTTCATTCATCGGCGAGCCGATCGCTCGCACGAGCTTCTATGCGTGTCGGCACCGCCGAGCACCTGATCCTGTATGCGCGCGTGGCGCAGGGCGAAACCGTTCGACGTGCCCCCTCTGAAGCCCGGGCCGCCGCGCGGACCCGACCGGAACAACGGGCAACGTCTCACGCGGCACCTCCATCGCCGGTACCGTTACGCTTTGAGCTGCGCGCCCTCCGGCACCACGCCCGTTTCAACGTAGCGCCAGAGTGCGATCAACAGGCGCCGCGCGAGCGCGACGATGCCCACGCGCCGGGTCGCGGGGCTACCGCTCCCGAAGCGGGCGTGATACCAGTGCGTCAGCGCACTGGTGGGTTGATAGCGTCGCCACGCCCACGCGATCTCGACCGCGATGCGACGCACCGCGGGGACCCCGCTCCGCGCCAGCCCTTGATCCACCGCCCGCTGGCCGCTGCGATGCGGGACGGAGACCAGCCCACTCAAGGCGCCGACCTGGCGGCGATTGCGGAGCGTGCGCGTGAACAATTCCTGCGCGAGGACCGTCGCGCTGCGGGCCGCCAGGCCGCGCAGCTGCACGAGCCGGTGCGCCGTCGCGGCGGCGCCCGGCGTCGCCGCCTGGACCTGGGCGCGCTCCGTCCGCCGCAGACCGCGGTGGACGGCGTCGAGCGCGTGCAGCAGCTGCCACGTGGTCCGCACCCGCGCCACCACGCCGGGCGGCAAGGGGTCGCCCTGCCAATCCCGCGCCGCCTCGAGGCGGGTCGCAAACCGTCCGTCGATCGGGAGGCGCACGCCGTGCAACGCCAGCAGACTGTGAATCCGATTGCGCGCGCGTGTCCGATCCGCTTGCAGCGTCGTCACCAGCCGACTCGCATGGCGGGCGTCTTCCACCGTCGGCGTCGGCACGTGCACTACCTGCCAGAGCTCGCGCTCGCCGCCCCAGTACCCGCTGTAACATCCGCAGCAACGCCTGCCCATCCAGGCGGTCCGTCTTCGCGCGCCGCGCCCGGCGCGACACTTCGATGCTCGAGGAGTCGACCACCAGATTCGTGAGGCCGAGGGTCGTCAAGAACCGATGCGGCCAGAATCCATCGCGGCCCGCTTCGTAGCAACTTCGCACGGGCGCCGTCGCCGGCAGGCCGCACCGTCGCTGCGCGGCCGCGACCGCTCGCGTCACCGCCCCCCGATCCCCAGGGGCCACCCGCGCGCGGTGCCGCGCCCCGCCTGGCGTCGCCGCCATCGTCAACCACCACTCCCGTGCGCTCAGTTCGACTGCCATATACAGTGCCGCAGTACACTCAGGCCGATGGGTTGTGCTCGTCATGTCGAACTCCTTTCGAGTTAGCTCTCCAAAGAGATTCAACATACAGCCGACCCATCGTTCCCCCTACATAGGGTCTGAAGCCGGAAGCCACGCGATCGATTTATTCACAAGCTCTGAAGGCGGAAGCCACGCGATAAGCAGCCCTGAGCCGAAACGGCGAGAGGCTGCCCTCCGGCCGAAGGCCGGCCTTCTGGCGCGGAGCGCCAGCTGTACGCCTTACGCGCGAAAAAACGCCGTCAGGCCGCTGGCTTCGGCCAGCGCGGTAGGCGGCTGCCCGGCAAAGCGCCGAATCTCGTGGACCAAGTGCGCTTGGTCCGCAAAGCCATAGCGTGCAGCAATCGCGGCGCCGCGTTCGACACCAAGCGCACCGAAGGCCCGCTGAAATCGCACGATCCGACCATAGAGGCGTGGTGAGAGGCCGACCTGCTCACGAAAACGGCGCTCGAACTGTCGACGGCTCAGCCCATGCACATGCGCCAACGCATCGATTGACGCCTGGCCGCCGGTGACATCCAGCAGGGCGATTGCGGCGCTCATCGATCGCGAGGACCGTGGCCGCGAGTCGGCCGAGAGAAGTTCCTCGAGAGCGCCCTCGAGGGCCGCGAGCCGTTCCTCTGGTCCGGTAGCAACCGATACGCGATCCGCGGCCTGGCGAGTCCATCGTGACCAGACGGACTCGAGATCGAGCACGCGGCCAATCATCTCGACCTGTGGGATTCTCGTGAGTCGATAGAGCGCATCGGGCGCCAGTCGCGCGCCGACCATCATCATTCGGCCCGTTGCAACGACGGTGATGGGTGACGTCATCTGGCCGACGAGCAAATGGCGCGGCTGACGATAGTCTCGGGCGCCGACCCGCTGGGCCATGGGATCGCCAACGTGCAGGACGATCTCGGATCGACCATCAGGACAAATCGTCTCCGCTGCACAAGCGCCACTCGGCTCCTCGATGTGCCAGAGTCGATCGACGAGCCCCCGGAGGGAGGCGACCGGCCGACGCGCGACGTAGCTCATTCCGCCTTCACTATAATTCGCCGCATGGACAACCGCCGCGCTCGGCTCTCTTTCTCTGTCCTCACCTTGATGGTCTGTCTCACCTTGGGGACGACCGCGTCGCAGGTTGCGCCAGGCTCACTCGAGCGGATGCTCCAGGCCGACCTGGCGCGTTTTCCAGCCAAAACCGGGATCTACGTCAAGCACCTGACCACAGGCCAGGAGGCGGCCGTCCGCGCGGACGAGACCTTCAACAGCGCCAGCGTGATCAAAATCCCCATCATGATCCTCGCCTACCAGCTTGCAGAGCAAGGCAAGCTGAAACTCGATGCGCGGGTCACGATGAACCGGCGCGATGTGCGTGGCGGCTCCGGAGTGCTGCGCTACCACGACGTTGGATTGCAGCCGACCGTGCGCGATCTCATCACTCAAATGATCATCACGAGCGACAACACCGCGACCGACATGATGATCACGCAGGTGGGCGGAGTCGAGGCCGTCAACCAGTGGTTGAAAGCGAATGGCTATTTGGAGCTCCGACTCAATACGACCATCTACGACGTCTTCAAACGGCGGTATGCGTTTGCAGACGCAGCACTGGACACTCTGACACCGGAAGAGGTGTACGCGGTCCAAACAGGTGATCCGGCTTTTGCCAACATGCCGCAAGCTCGCTTCGATGCGGTTCAGAAGACGATGCAGCGGCCCGGCCTGAGCGGAGAACTGAATCGACAAGTGAGCGACGAGCCGTCGACCTGGCTGGGCCAGATCACTGCCCGCGGTGTCGGCCGGATGCTCGCTGCGATCGAGCAGTGCACGATCCTCTCGAAACCCAGTTGCGCGGAAATGACACGCGCGTTTCGCCGACAGCAATCGGGTGCGCGGCGTCTACCGCATTTTCTCGATGTCGCCGTCGGCCATAAAACCGGCGACTTCCCACCCATGCTGGCCAACGACGTCGGCGTCATCTACTCGCGTTCGGGTCCAATCGTTGTGTCGTTCCTGACCAATTCGATTCGCGAGCCGTACGCGGAACTCGAAGACCGGATGGGTCGGACCGCGCGCGGCATCGTGGATTATTTCGATGGAGGGCGGTAGCCAAGGTGCCTCGGGTGCCTGGGTGGCCCAAAAGCAGATCGGGTCGTCCCAGAATCGGTCACCTGACGATCGAAGCACTCGGGTCTGTTCCTCGTAAGCGCCTGCAATCGCTGGAGTTACGCCGACGCGTCGCTGGCATGCAGTTAGCCTGTCCCGATCGCTGATGTCGTCGCTTTCTCAAGATATTCGCTACGCGCTGCGGACCTTGGCGCGTACTCCAGGGTTTTCACTGATCGTCATCGTCACGCTTGGCCTCGGCATTGGCGCCAACACGGCAATCTTTTCGCTGATGGACCAGGTGCTGCTGCGTCGGCTGCCGGTCAAGAATCCCGACTCGTTGGTTCAACTCGAGGGTCCCGGTCCCTTCAGTGGCCGGACCATGAACGAGCGGACGTTCTCGTACCCGATGTACGTCGATCTGCGCGACCGCAATGACGTCTTCGACGGGCTCGTCGGTCGCTTCGGTTCCGCCGCGACGCTGACGGCGCGCGGTCAAGCCGAGCGCGTCGAGGTGGAGCTGGTGTCGGGCAACACGTTCGAAGTACTCGGCGTTTCCCCGGTGCTGGGCCGCAGCCTTACACCCGATGATGACCGAACCCCCGGCGCGCACCCGGTCGTGATGCTGAGTTTCGACTATTGGCAGCGCCGGCATGGTGCGTCGTCTAGCGTGCTCAATCAGAGCGTCACGCTCAACAACACGCCGATGACGATCGTCGGCGTCGCGCCGCGCGGCTTCGCCGGAATCGCAGCGACGCAGTCACCGGATCTGTTCGTCCCGCTGATGATGAAGGCACAGATCACCCCCACCTGGAATGATCTCGACAATCGACGGAGTCGCTGGGTCAACGTCGTGGGACGCCTCAAGCCAGGTCTCTCGGCCGACGGTGCCAAGTCCCGGATCGACGTCGTCTACCAACAGATCAACGAATTCGAACTGAAAGAAGTACCGGCGTTCGCTTCGGGATCACAGACGTTCAGGGATCGTTTTCGCGCCAAGAAACTGACCCTGCATCCGGCCGGACACGGGCTGTCCGACGTCCGCCAGGGCGTCAGGACGCCCCTGTTCGTGCTGATGGCGATGGTGGGACTCGTGTTGCTGATCGCGTGCGCGAACGTGGCCAACCTGCTGCTGAGCCGCGCGACTGCACGTCAGAAAGAAATCGCGGTCCGGCTGGCACTCGGTGCGGGGCGCTCGCGCCTCATTCGTCAAACGCTGACAGAAAGCCTGGTCCTGGCGGCCGCAGGCGGCATCGTCGGTTTGGTTTTTTCCATTTGGGTCGGCGACCTGCTGCTCGGTGTGATGCCTTTCGAAAGCTTCACGCGATCGCTCTCGACCACCCCCGACCTTCGGGTCGGAGTGTTCACGGCCGCACTCGCACTCGCAACTGCCGTCAGTTTTGGCTTGATCCCCGCGCTTCAGGCCTCCAAGCCATCGCTGAATCGCACGCTGCGCGATGAGGCGGGATCACTGTCGGGCGGGACGCATCACGCCCGCTTCCGCAAGGGATTGGTCGTCGTCCAGGTTGCGCTCTCCATGCTCCTCGTCGCGGGTGCCGGGCTCTTCGCGCGCAGCTTGTACAACCTGAAAACGCTCGAGACGGGCTTCACGGCAGGCAATCTGATGACGTTTCACGTCGATCCGGCGTTGAACGGGTATGACCAGGATCGGATCAAGCGCTTCTACGATCGGCTGCTCGAAGACACTCGGCGCATTCCCGGCGTGCAGTCGGCCTCCATCGCACAAGTCGCCGCGCTGACCGGCAGCGCCAGCAGTCGAACCGTTCAAGTCCAGGGCTATGAGCCCAAACCCGATGAGAACATGAATCCGTGGACCAACGAGATTGCGCCCGACTACTTCAAGACCATGGGCATGCCGCTCGTGATGGGACGTGAGTTCGATGATCGCGACGTGGCTGGCGCATCGCTCGTCGCGATTGTCAACGAGTCGTTCGCCAACTATTTCTGGCCGAATCAGAGCGCGATTGGACGACGCTTCGGCTTCCGCACTTTCAATGACCCGGGCGCGATCGAGATCGTGGGAATCGTCAAGGACTCTCTGTATGCTGACATGCGTCAGGGAACGACAGCGGAGGATAACGAAACACCACGATTCGCCTACACGCCATTCCAGCAGAGCACCGAACTGAACGAGATGACGGTCTACGTCCGCACCGCCGGC
Source organism: uncultured Acidobacteriota bacterium (assembly GCA_963802675.1). Classification (GTDB taxonomy): domain Bacteria; phylum Acidobacteriota; class Vicinamibacteria; order Vicinamibacterales; family UBA2999; genus JACCSI01. The sequence goes on along the minus strand of CAWDJL010000003.1, from coordinate 174,343 downwards.
TCCGGCGCGTACGCAATCCCCGAGCAACTTCGCCAAGCCGTCCGGCGCGCCGATCCCGCCATGCCGGTTTTCGACATGCAGTCGATGGAACAGACGGTCGACGAAGCGCTCTTCAACGAGCGGATGCTGGCCCTGTTGTCGGGATCGTTCGGGCTGCTAGCGACGGTGCTGGCGGCAATCGGACTTTACGGCGTGATGTCGTACACGGTCTCACGCCGCACGCGCGAGATCGGGATTCGCATCGCACTCGGTGCCGAACGGGTGACCGTCGTCTGGCTGGTCTTGCGAGAAGTTGCCTTTCTGACACTAGTCGGGATCGGCCTTGGCGTGCCGAGCGCGCTGGGTCTGAGTCGCTTGGTGCGCTCGCAGCTTTTCGGGATCGAACCCACGGACCCGCTGACGATCACGATTGCCGCCACCGCGCTCGCCCTTGTCGGTCTGCTCGCCGGCTACATCCCCGCCCGCCGAGCGGCCGGAGTCCAGCCGGTCCTGGCGTTGAAATACGAGTAGGACTCGCTCGCTGACGGCCTTCGGCAGGCTCAGGCCAGCCCTGAGCGAGTCGAAGGGCGCTCGCTCGTAGGAGTCGCTGGCCTTTGGCTCGCTCCTGCGACTCGCCGCCTCCCGGCGGCTCGTTGGGAGCGCCGCCGTTCGGCGGCGCTATCGATTAACCAACAAGAGACGGGCACGAGCGAGGCCGACCGGCCGAGCCCTCACGAGCGGCGAAGCCGCGAGTCCGACGATGCGAGCCGAAGGCGAGCGAGTCCCACTGCTGTGAACAGTCCATTTACAATGTCGCCATGCGCTTCTTGATGGTGGCTGCGCTTTCGCTGGTGCCTGCCGTGTCCAACGCTCAAACTGCCACTCCAGCTCCTGGAATTCCGCTCGAATTGGCATCGGCGCGGTCGGCACGGGTGGCGAACCTGACCTACAACCTCAGCCTGACCATTCCAGAAGCGACGAACGCAGCCATTTCCGGAATCAACGCAATCAGTTTCGAGTTGACGTCGGCCGCGGCTCCGCTGGTCGTGGACTTCGCGACCAGCCGCAATCACGTGATTGGCGTCAAAGCCAACGGGCGCAGTGCCGACTTCACCTGGGTCAACGGGCACATCGTCGTGCCGGCGACGGCGCTCGGGGTGGGCCGCAACGTCCTCGAGGTCACGTTCACGGCCGGGGACGCGTCGCTCAACCGGAACGCGGATTTCCTGTACGCGCTGTTCGTGCCCGCCCGAGCGCATCTGGCCATTCCCTGTTTCGATCAGCCAGACCTGAAAGCACGGTGGTCGTTGCGCCTCAATGTGCCAGAGCGCTGGCAGGCGGTGTCGAACGGCGTCGAGATCTCGCGGACCGCTGCGGGGGATGGCGACGCCGCATCCGGTCCTCGCTCGAACGACCCGTCTCCGAGGTCCCTCGTGGCGTTCGCGGAAACCGAGCCGCTGTCAACGTACTTGTTCTCATTCGTCGTCGGTGATTTCAAGATGGAAGCGGCACAACGGGGCGGCCGAACGTTTCGGATGTTCCACCGCGAGACCGACGCAAAGAAGGTGGAACGGAATCGTGAAGCCATCTTCGACCTCCACGCGCGAGCGCTGGCATTCATGGAGGAATACACCGAGATCCCGTATGCGTTTGGCAAGTTCGACTTTGTGTTGATTCCCGCCTTCCAGTTCGGTGGCATGGAGCACGCCGGCAAGATTCTCTACAACGCGTCGGGGCTGATGCTGGACGAGTCAGCGACGCAGAATCAGCTGCTCGGGCGCGCGTCGGTGATTGCCCACGAAACCGCGCACATGTGGTTTGGCGATCTCGTGACGATGCGCTGGTTCAACGATGTGTGGATGAAGGAGGTATTCGCCAACTTCATGGCTGCAAAAATCGTGAACCCGTCGTTTCCCGAGGTGAATCACGAACTGCGATTCCTGCTCTCCCACTACCCCGCCGCCTACGAAGTGGACCGCACCCCAGGCGCGAATGCCATTCGTCAACCGCTGGCCAATCTCAACGAAGCGGGCAGTCTGTACGGCGCCATCATCTATCAGAAGGCGCCCATCATCATGCGGCACCTCGAAAGCGTGATGGGCGATACCGTCTTTCGTGACGGCTTGCGCGAGTATCTGAAGAAGAACGCCTTTGGCAATGCCACCTGGTCGGATCTCATCACGATCCTTGACGCGCGCACGACGACCGACCTCGCGCAGTGGAGTCACGTCTGGGTGGAGGAGGCGGGCCGGCCACGCGTCACGACACAACTGGTGACGAAGAACGCCAAGATCGAACGGCTGGCATTCGTGCAACAGGATCCTGCGCGACGCAATCGACTCTGGCCGCAGGAGCTGCGGTTGCTGGTCGGCTACCAGGATCGGACAGTCCCACTGACGGTGGCGCTCGATCGTTCGGACGTGCGAGTCGATGCAGCTATCGGCATGGAGGCGCCGCTGTATGTGTTGCCCAACGGTGGGGGCTGGGCGTACGGCGGGTTCCTGCTGGATTCGACCTCACGAGACTATCTGATCCGCTCGTTGCCGAACCTGCCCGATCCACTGACGCGAGGTGCCGCGTGGGTGACGCTGTGGGACGCGCTACTCGAGCATCACGTGCAGCCGACTGCCTTCGTGGAGCTTGCCCTGCAGGCGCTGCCACGCGAGACCGACGAGCAATTGACGCAGCGCACGCTCGGATATCTCAGCGCCGCATGGTGGCGCTTTCTGTCGAGCGAGGAGCGTGGGTCGAGAGCCACGACCTTGGAAGGCACGGTGCGGGACGGCCTTGCCGCTGCCAAGACGGCGAGCCAGAAGGCAGCATGGTTTGCGGCGCTCCGCAACATGGCGCTGACTCCGGCCACCGTTGAATGGCTGCGACTGGTCTGGGAGCAAAAAGAAACCGTCGTCGGTCTGCCGCTCGCGGAGGCCGACTACAGTACGCTCGCACTCGAGCTCGCCGTTCGTGAAGTTGACGACTGGCGCGGGCTGCTGAAAACGCAGCTGACGCGAATCGAGAACCCGGACCGCAAGGGTCGCTTCGAGTTCGTCATGCCGGCGCTCTCAGCCGATCCCGTGGAACGTGAGCGCTGGTTCTTGTCACTCGCTGACGTGAACAACCGCCGCCGCGAGCCGTGGGTGCTCGAAGGCCTGAATTATCTCCATCACCCACTGCGAGCGAACACTTCGGCCCAGTACGTCACGCCAAGCCTGGGGCTTCTGTGGGAGATACAAAGGACGGGCGACATTTTCTTCCCGAAGCGCTGGATGGACGCCACGCTGTCAGGTCATCGCTCACGAGCAGTGGCAGCGACCGTGCGAGCGTTTCTCTCGAGCACCGAGCCCGATTACCCCGAACGGTTGAAGAACATCGTCCTGCAGTCGGCAGACGAGCTCTTCCGAGCCGCCAACGGAGGACGTCCATGACGTGGTTGCGAATCGTTCTCTGCTCGCTTGCCGTGCTGGTTGGGAGCACTCTTGAGTCGCAGACACCGGCCCCGATCACGATTCGCGCGGCGCGGCTGATCGACGGGCGCGGTCAAATGGCAACCAATCAGATGGTGACGATTCGCGAATCGAAGATCGAACGCGTCACACCAGCAACCGGTACGGCAACCTTCGACCTCGGCTCGCTGACGCTGATGCCCGGCTTTATCGATACCCACGTGCACATCGGGTGGCACTTCGGTCCTGATGGGCGGTACGTGGCTGGCAAAGAGCCTCCCGAGCAAGCAGCTCTGTACGGCGCCGAAAACGCCTATGTGACGCTGCTGGCGGGGTTCACGACGGTGCAGAGCGTCGGCGCCGCGTCGGACAAACCATTGCGCGACGCCATCAACCGGGGCGTCCTGCCGGGACCGCGCATCCTCACGTCGCTTGGATCAATTGGCAATGCCAAGCTCACCCCGGAGCAGATTCGAGAGGAGGTGCGCCAGAAAAAAGCGGACGGCGCTGACCTCATCAAGATCTTTGCCTCCGCCAGCATCCGCGATGGCGGGACGCCAACGCTGTCGCAGGAACAAGTCGATGCCGCGTGCGGCGAATCGAGAGCGCAGGGACTGCGGTCGATGGTTCACGCCCACAGCGCCGAAGCGATGATGCGGGCCGCTCGCGCCAATTGCACCGTGATCGAACATGGCGCCCTTGCAACCGCGGAAGCGTTCAAGCTGCTGGCCGAGCGTGGCACCTGGTTCGATCCCAATATCGGGCTGGTGACGCAAAACTACCTCGAGAACAAGCAGCGGTTTCTCGGCATCGGCAACTACACCGAAGACGGCTTTGCCGCGATGGAAAAGGCGCTGGGACTGAAAAGCGCCATGTTCACCGCGGCCCTCAAGACGCCCGGATTGAAGATGGTCATGGGCACCGATGCGGTGGCCGGCGCCCACGGCCGCAACATGAACGAGACGCTCGAGCGCATCAAGGAAGGCCAGCGTCCGATGGACGCCATTGTCGCGATGACATCTGCCGCGGCACAGTCGATGGATCTGGACAAAGTCCTTGGCGCCATCGCGCCTGGACTCGACGCCGACCTGGTGGCGGTTGACGGCGACCCGTCGACCGATCCGACCGCGCTGACGCGCGTTCGGTTCGTCATGCGCGGCGGGAAGATCTATCAGCGGTAGATCTTTCCTCCTTTCATCACCAGCTTCACGCGACGAAGGGCGGAAATGTCGGCCGTGGGGTCTCCCTCGACCGCGATGAGGTCGGCGAGGAGGCCGCCCTTAACGGATCCAACACGCTGATCGAGGTGAAACAGTCGCGCGTTGATCGACGTCGCCGAGCGGACGGCATCGGCTGCGCGCATGCCGTAGGCGACCATCAGCTCGAGCTCGCGCACGTTGTCGCCGTGGGCATAGACGCCGACGTCCCCACCGAAGCACATCGTCACACCAGCGTCGAGCGCCGCCTTGAAGGTCGCGCGCTTCGCCGCAATCCTCGGTGGCTCGGGAGCGCTGCCTTTCTTCCAGCCCGCATACTGCGCGGTCGCGTCGCCTGCTGCCAACGTGGGACAAAAGCCGACCTTGCGCTCGACCATCAGTTTCCATACCTCCGGCGTGCCACCGTCGCCGTGCTCGACCGTCTCGACGCCGGCCTCAATGGCCCGACGCATGCCTTCGGGGGTCGCTGCATGTGCGACGACCGGCCGGCCGCTGCTGCGGGCGACCTCAACGATGCGACGGATCTCATCGGCGGTGAACGTCGGACGCGCTTCGCCGGTCGGCCCCCACCGATAGTCGGCGTAAATCTTGATGAAGTCGGCGCCACGCCCAATCTGATTCCGCGCAACTTCCGTCACGCGATCGAGCCCGCTCGCCTCCTCCGCGCCCTGCGGCACGGTCCACTCGGGCGCGTAGCCTTTGGGCCCATAGCTGCCCGTCGCGACCATCGCCGGCCCCGCGACCACCATGCGCGGACCCGGAATGACGCCTTCGTCGATCGCTCGTTTCAGACCGACGTCCGCGTAGCCGGCACCCTCGCTGCCAAGATCGCGGACGGTCGTGACGCCCGCCATCAGTGTGTCGCGTGCATGGTTGACCGCCCGCGCCACCCGATACGCGAGCGGCTCGCGCGCGACCTGATCGTTCCAGGACGTCTCGTTGTACGGGTGCAACAACAAATGTGAATGGCCTTCGATCAATCCCGGCAAGAGCGTCGCACCGGCGAGCGTCACGCGTTTCGCGTCGGCAGATGCGGTAATCGACGCCGCTGGACCGGCCGCCTCGATCCGCTCACCGCGAACGAGCACGGCCCATCCCGTGTGCATGGTGTCGCCGTCGAAGACACGGTCAGGAAGGAGCAACAGGTCAGCCGCGGGCTGGGCAAGCGTGTATGCAGGAACCACGAGCAGCGCCGCGATGGCAACGCGAACTGCAGTCTTCATGACTGGGCTATTCTAAGGCCGGGTTGTGCGACGTGCCTGCGCAATGGAATGTGTGAGTGAAGTCATCGGCTGATGTCGTCATCGTCGGGGGCGGGTGCATGGGCGCAAGCGTCGCCTTTCATCTCGCGACGCGGGGGGTCACCGATGTCGTGTTAATCGAACGCGACGCTCAGCTCGGCATGGGCTCGACCGGCCGCAACGCCGGTGGGTTTCGCCATCAGTTCTCACATCCCGCGAACATCGCGCTCTCCAAGGAGTCAATCGCTGTCTTTGCCGACTTCGAGGCGCGTGTCGGATACCCCGTCGACTTCTGGCCTGACGGCTACTTGTTCCTGCTCTCCTCGCCCGCCAGTGTCGACACGTTTCGCGCCAATGTCCGGCTCCAGCGTGAACACGGCATCGACGTCGAATGGCTGACCGCAGACGATGCGGTCAGCCTGTGCCCGGGCCTCGACGCTAGCGGCGTGTTAGGCGCGACCTATTGCGCGGACGACGGCATCGCTGATCCAAACGGCGTCACGATGGGATTCGCGCGAGCAGCACAGGCGCAAGGCGTCCAGATTCAGCGCGGCGAAGAGGTCACGGCCATTGAGGTCGAGGACGGACGCGTGACCGGCGTCCGGACGGGCGGGAGCAGTATCAGCACACCGAACGTCGTCAATGCCGCGGGTCCGTGGGCGAGAGCCATCGGTCGGATGGCCGGCGTGAGCGTGCCAGTGGATCCGGAACGGCGACACATCTTCATCGCACAGGCACCCGCCGGTACGAACTGGGATGAAGGCGATCATCCACGTTCGGTGCCAGCTTCACGGCTCATGGTCATCGACTTCGGATCGACGTTCTACTTCCATCGTGAGGGGAGCGGGATTCTGTTCGGAATGGGTGACCCGGATGAAAAACCAGGCTTCGACACGACGGTCCGCTGGGACTTTCTTCCTCAGGTCATCGAGGTCGCGGTTCGCCGATTGCCCGCGCTCGCGGACGCGGCCGTCTCGCATGCGTGGGCGGGCTTGTACGAGATGACGCCCGATCGGAACCCAATCATCGGGCCCGCGCCCGAGCTGCAGGGTTTCTACACGATTGCCGGATTCAGCGGGCATGGATTCCAGCACTCGCCCGCCGCCGGTCGCATCCTGGCGGACATGATCACCGGTGCCGACACCGGGATGGATGTGTCGGCTTTCGATCATGGTCGGTTCGCGGTGCTGTCAGCGAGTGGCGAGCTGAACGTCGTTTGAATCGTGCGTCTGCACCGCACGCCCGCTCTTCACTGCGCTACCCACGCATCTCGCGGAACTGAATTACGTTTCCCTCTGGGTCGATGGCATCGCAAACCGCGACACCGTTGAATGACCATTCCTTGTCTCGTGGCTCCGCGGTGCCACCATGCGCGCTCACAATCGTCCGAACGCTCTCGAGGCTTTGAACGAAGAAGACCGGTTGAAGGCCGCCTTCGCCCGACGAGTTGGTAGTTCGGCAGGCTGTATTGCCGTGGCCGAGTAGTCGGGGATCCGATGCACGACCAACTGAAACCCAGGCGACTCCAGCAAGATGTGATCGTCATCACGATTGACTTCGCCGAGACCGAGCACCTTGGAATAGAACGTGGCGACCTGGTCAAGCCCGCTCGCGAATAGGACTGCGCCCGTCCGTGATTCGTAGCTCACTTCGGCCTCCGAAGAGTCACACAACGATCTTCCGCCTGAAGGCGGAAGCCACGCCTCCAAATCATTTCGCGACCGCCGGCATCGCCACCGCCGCACGGTCAGCGGCTCTCGACGCACGAAGTCCGAAGGCCATGCCGGCTGCCACCAGCGCCATGACCGCGCACACGTAGAACCCCATCGCCCAGCTCCCCGACTGTTCGTACAAGAGAGCGGCGACCCAGCCACCCATGATCGACGCAACCCCTTTGGCCGTGTACATGATGGCGTAGTTGGATGTTGCGTGCCGAGACCCGAAGTAGTCGCCCACCGTGGCGGGAAAGAGCGAGTAGATCTGGCCCCACGTGAAATACACGAGCACGAGAGTCGTCGCAAACCACGCCGCGGATGCCGATCCGACCGCGACAACCAGCAGCAGGCAGATCGATTGAAGAACAAACGTGAGGACCATCGTGTTCTCACGGCCCAGACGATCCGACGCCCACCCCCAGAAAACCCGGCTGGCGCCGTTGGCGATCGGACTGAGTGTCGCGGCCAGCGTCAGAGCGCTGGCGGTCAAGCCCCAGGAGCGGGCCATGGGCCCGGCATTGGCCGTGACGAGCAACCCGCCGGTCGCCATCATCACGAACATCGCGTACATCACATAGAACTGAGGGGTCCGTAGCATTTCGAGCGTCGTGAACTGTCGGCGGCCCAACTGGGAGGCGACGCCAGCAGCGGGCTTCGGTTCCGTCGCCGGTTCGGGAGGCGGGTGACGCAAAACCTGAGCGACGATCACGATCACGAGACCCTGAAAAAGACCGGTCGCGATGAACGTCTCCTGATAACCGCGCGACTGAATCATCGACGAGATGAAGGGAATGAAGAGCGCGGTGCCGCCGCCAAATCCGGCCGCCATGATCCCCGCCGCCAAGCCTCGGCGCTGCTTGAACCACTTCAACGCCGAGCCAATCGATCCGCTGTAAACGAACGCTGCCCCCATGCCGGCCGCGCAATACAGCGCGTAGAGCATAGGTAACGACGTGGCGTAACCCATGCCGGCCCAGCCGAGCCCGCACAAGAGTCCCGCCGCACTGATGAAGCCGCGGGGTCCCAGCCGATCGATGAGCCATCCGTCGAGCGGCTGCACCCAGGTCTGAAACAGGATGAATAACGTGAAGGCGACCTGAATATCCGACAGCCTCCAGCCCGTTCCAGCCTGCAACGGCTGGACGAAGAGCGTCCACGCATATTGCAAGTTGGCGATCATGATCATCGCCACCAGCGAGGCCACCAACTGGAACCAGCGATTGTGGATGTTCACGACGTCCCCTCCGAGATCGTGCTGCGCATATGCCCTGTGCCCTGTGCCCTGTGCCCTTTGCCCTTGCCCTTGCCGCTGCAATGTGGCTCACTCGGCCTGCGCCCGTCAACCGATTAGCCATCCCCTGAATTCTTCCGCCTAAAGGCGGAAGCCACGAGGCGGAAGCCACGGCGGAACCCAAACCTGAACGACTATACTGACGGCTTACATTTCAACACGGGGATTCCATGAAGATTCCTGCTCGGCCTTACATCCGCGCGCTGGCCGTTGTGGCGCTGCTGACCTGCCTGCTGACTGCGGGAGCTCCGCTGTCGGACCCGCCAGTGCTCGCACAGGGCGACCCCAATCAGGTCGTGCCGCCCCATGCGTTCAAGGATCTCAAGTGGCGAATGGTCGGTGCGTCGCGCGGCGGCCGATTGACCGGGCTTTCCGGCGTTCGGCAGCAGCCTCACACCTTTTACGCCGGTGCCACCGGCGGGGGGGTGTGGAAGACCGAAGACGCTGGCGTGACGTGGTATCCCATCGGTGACGGTCAAATCACGACCGGTTCGATCGGCTCCATCGACGTCGCACCGTCGAATCCCGATCACATCTGGGTCGGAACGGGAAGTGCCGCCATCCGATCGAACGTGATCATCGGCCGCGGGGTCTTCAAGTCCACCGATGCCGGTAAGACCTTTCAGTTCGTCGGCCTCAAAGAGACCGGACAGATCGGCGGATTGCGTGTCCATCCCACGAGTCCCGACACGGTTTGGATTGCGGCCTCAGGCTCCCCCTTTGGGCCCAGCGACGAGCGCGGTGTTTTCAAGACCACCGACGGCGGCAAGACCTGGAGGAAGACGCTCTTCATCGACAACGAACATGGCGCACGAGACATCGAGGTGGATTGGCAGAACCCTGACGTGCTGTACGCCACGGGCTATCGCGGCTTCCGCAAGGGCTGGGACATCATCAGCGGTGGTCCTGCCGACAAGGGTGGGGTTTACAAGTCGGTGGATGGCGGCGAGACCTGGAAGAAGATGTCGGCCGGCCTGCCAAGCACATTGATTGGCAAGGTGGATCTCGATATCGCGCGCAGCAATCCCAAAGTCCTGTACGCGATGATCGAAGCGCCGGGCAACGAGGGCGGGCTCTACAAGTCGAGCGACGCTGGTGAATCGTGGGCGCTCGTCAACAGCAGCCAACGGCTGCGGGCCCGGCCCTTCTATTTCAACTACGTCTCGGTCAACCCCAAGAACGAGAACGAGGTCTTCGTCAACGAGCTCGGGTTCCATAAGTCGGTCGACGGCGGCAAGACGTTCGTCACGATCTCGACTCCGCATGGTGACAATCACGGCGTCTGGATCAATCCCGACAACCCCGAGATCATGCTGCAGATCAACGATGGCGGCGCCAACGTCACGTTGAATGGTGCCAAGAGCTGGTCGTCGATTCTCAACCAGCCGCACGCCGAGTACTACATGGTGGCCGTCGACGACCAGTACCCCTATCGCCTGTACGTTCCGCAGCAGGACAACACGACGCTCATCGTGCCGAGTCTGCCACCCGTCTCGTGGGGACTCGATCATCCGTCGCAGGTCTGGGTGCAGGCATCCGGCTGTGAGACGGGGCAGATCTGGCCGCGTCGAGACGGCAGCGTGGTCTGGGGCGCGTGCAAGGGTGAGGTCGGCCGCTACAACGTCCTCACTGGGCAGGAAAAGCATTACTGGATCTATCCGCAGAACCGCTACGGCCACGACCCCGACGAGATCAAATACCGCTTCCCGCGGCAGACCGTGGTCTACCTCTCACCCCACGACGACAAGATCGTCTACCAGGCGTCACACGTGATCCATCGCTCGACCGATGAGGGCGTGTCATGGGAAACCATCAGCCCCGACCTGACGGCGCACGAAGCGGAGTTCCAGATTCTGCCCGGCACCCCGATCACACGCGACATCACCGGTGAAGAGGTGTACTCCTCGATCTATTCGATGGTCGAATCGCGACTGGAGAAGGGCGTGCTGTGGGTGGGCGCCAATGATGGACCCGTGAGCGTGTCGCGCGACAACGGCAAGACGTGGAAGAACGTCACCCCGAAGGGTCTCGGGCCTGGAGGTCGCGTGCAGACGATCGAAGACTCGCCGCACCGCAAGGGCACGGCCTACGTGGCGATCTATCGATTCCTGCGTGAGCACGATCTGAAGCCGTACATCTACAAGACGGAAAACTATGGTGAGAGCTGGACGCTGCTGACGGACGGCAAGAACGGGATCCCGGTGGACCACCCGACGCGTGTCATTCGAGAAGATCCCGCGCGCGAGGGGCTGCTCTACGCCGGCACGGAATTCAGCGCCTTCGTGTCGTTCAATGGCGGCCGAAACTGGCAATCGCTGGCGCAGAATCTCCCGGCGACACCGGTCACCGACATGCGTGTCCACCGCAACGATCTCGTGATCTCCACGATGGGACGATCGTTGTGGATCATGGACAACGTCACGCCGTTACAGCAGATCGCGGCGATTGTGACCGGAGCGATTTCAAACACGTCCGCGAGGCTGAGTCGGCCGGAGCCGCAGCGCACGCGCTCGTTGAACGAGCACCTGAGTCAGCCAGGCGTCGCGTTCCCAACCTATCAGATCGCCAGGTCTACCCAATCAGCCGCCGAAACCCGATCTCTTCCTGCAGTGTTTCTCTTCCAGCCGCGCGAGACGATCCGCTATCGCCATGCTTCGAGCGCCGGCGGCAACGGCGATCCGGAATACCCAGCACCGGGTGCGCACATCGACCTCTGGTTCCGGGACGCGCCGGCGGCCGACACGCGGCTCGAGATCGTGGACGCAAAAGGCCAGGTCGTGCGCGGGTTTGGCGTCACCAAGCCGGCGCCAGCGGGTGGCGGACAAGAGATGCGCGGGCCGTTCCGCGGTCAAGGCGGGCCGTCCGGCATTCGCGGCGAAGCCGGCATGCAGCGCTTCTCATGGGACATGCGCTTTCCGGGACCGTGGGCGCCGAACACGCCCAACGGCGGCGGCGGCGGACCGCTCGCGGCTCCGGGAAAGTACACCGTTCGGTTGACGTCGGGAGGTCAGACGCAAAACCGCACGTTCGAGATCAAGGTCGACCCCCGCGTGACGCGCGATGGTGTGACGCAAGCCGACATCGAAGAGCAGGTGACGTTCCAACTCAAGGTGCGCGATGCACTGAGCGACGCTCGTCGTCTGCAACAGCAGATTGAAGAAGCGATGAAAAAGGCCGGCGTCTCCGGGCTGCCTCCAGCCACGCCGGGCCTGCGTCCCGCCGACGTCAAGTTCGCGCATCCGCTGCAAGCGCTGCTCGCTCGCCTGGTCAATCAGCCGGGGATCTACCCGCAGCCGATGCTCCTCGATCAGTTACAGAACGTGCAGCGGATGGTGGGTCAGGCCGATCAGAAGGTCGGGAAGGATGCGGTCGATCGCTTCAACGATTTGGTGAAGGAGTTGGACTCGGTGAAAGCGGATTTCCAGAGGGCCGGCGGGACGATGTAGGCACGGAAGCACGAAGACGTGGCCACGAAGGGCACGAAGTCACGAAGCAAGATCCAAAACGTTCTTTGTGATCTTTGAGCTCTTCGTGTTCTTCGTGTTCTTCGTGGCTATCCGTCCCTATACCCTCTTCCCTGATCCCAACCCTTCGCCCTCGCCCTGCCCTGTGCCCTGTTCTACCTCGCTTCCGTCGTCGGCCGCGCGACAGCCCCGCCCTTCCAGAACGACATGAGCGTCTTGTAGCGGGCGTCGGCCAATTCCTTGTGACCGGCAGCGGCGTGGGCCCTCGCGGCGCCCATCAGCGAGCGCGCGCGGTTAGGCATCCGCAGCAAGCAGGCATCGAAGAGCGCGGCGGCATCGGCAGGCTTCCCGTTGTCGAGCAGCACTTCGCCCAGCAACTCGTGCGAGGGCTTCACCGGATCGGCGGCGCCGTTCGGTGGCCGCATGCTCTCTTCGATCGCCACGGCTTCGCGCAACTCCGCAATCGCGCGATCCTTGTCGCCTTTCTTCAACGCAATGAGCGCACTCAGTTCGAGCTGCATGACGCGCGGCGATTTTGCCGATTCGGCCGCTACGGCTGCCGCCGCGGCCGCCGCTGGTGTGGCCGCGGCGCCGTGATCGGCATGGGCGCCACCGGCAGCCGGCGCCCCTCCACCTTTGCTGGTCTTGGCTGACAGCCGCGTCAGCATTTGCTCGGCCGTTGCGATGTCGCCGAGGTGCACGGCGCTCACGCCATTCGCGAGCACGGTTTCGTTGGACGCGCCCTCCGCCACCGGCTGTACTTTCCACTCCTGAGTCTCGATGATGTAGCGCGCGTTCGCGAGCGCGACAACGCTCGCGGCCCTCGCATGCTTGGTCGTCGCCTGCATTTCTTCCAGCGCCTGGATGCGCTGCCTGGCCCCCGCATAATCGCCCAGCTGCAGGAAGCCGGTACTGACCCCAATCCCCGGAGTGGGACATGTCACCGGGGACATCTCCCGGCTGCCACAGCTCCTTGGCGATGTTGAAGGCGCGCACGTTCTGATGCGCGACCTCGTTCCACATGCCGTGCTGGATGAAGATGTGCGTCGGCATGTGGACGGCGTGTGATACCGCCGGCACGATTTCGGCGTAGACGCGCGCGGCATCGAGCGCCAGCGGGGCGTGGATCGGATCGTCGAAGGCATGGATCGCGTAGTGGACGGCGCCTGGGTGTTTCGGATTGCGTTTGAAGACGTCGAGCGCGAGCGCCCCGGCCTTCATCTCGTAGCGGTAGGTGTTGTCGTCCAGTGCGCGGGCGCCGCTCAGGAGTGACAGCGCGTAGAAGGTCTTGACCTCATCGTCTGCAGGGAGCTGCTGGTAGAGGCGTTCCATCACCTTCATGTATGCGACACGGCGGTCACGCCACTCGCCCTCGCCCCACAGCGCCTCCACCGCCTCCAGGAATCCCTTCTCCCGAGGCGTGGGGGCCTTGGCCATCCGGTCCGCGGGAGTGGCACCCAATCGCGCCAGAATCGCGCGGGGATTCTTGTCGTCCTGCTCCGTCATCAGCGGATGGTTATAGCAGAGCGTCTCGCCCCAGTACGCCATGGCGAAGTCAGGCTGAATCTGTTGCGCCTGCTTGAATTCGGCGATGGCTTGCTTCCAGCCAAAGCTGTGGAGAATCGCCACGCCGCGCAGGAAGTGCTGCTGGGCCTTGGGCGAACCCGAAGTCGGGAAGGACAGGTTGCCGACGTTTTCGAGCTGCGCTGACGCCGGCGCCGTCGCCAGGGCCAGCAGTGCCACACCAATCAGACGACGCATGGAGCCCTCCGTGGACGGCCCGCCCCGGAGACCACCCCCGCGCAGAGTCCGCCGCCCCGGAGCGGGGCAAAATAAACACAGCCACCAGCGAGGCGGAGCCACATGCTCGCAGCTGTAAGGCGGAGCCTCGCCGAACTGCGGCGAATTGTACCGGATATGATGCGCGTCAGTCATGAAGAGCCGCGCGGTCGCGTTCGGGCTGGCGCTCGCCGCGACGGTCGTCGCTGGTGCCGTCGTGCTGGGCCCTTCGCGACGTCCGAGCGCCATTCCGCCGCCTCGGGTTCATGTGGTCGAGCGGCTTGCACCTGAAGGGGTTGCGCCATTTCTGCCGGTCGAGCTCGCCGCCACGGCCTCGCAGCGCTGGCTGGCGGCTGACATCGAGACGATCTGGACGCGCATTGGCGACGGCGACGGTCGGACCTATCGGAGCCCGGCCCTCGGGTTGGCACCGGGCGAGCTGGTCGCAATCGTCGCCACCTTTCCCCAAGCGGCGCCCGGTGTCTCAGCGCTGCTGCTGTGGGCCGGCGCGTCGACGCTCACGCCCGAGGACTTCGCTCGCAACCGGCGCGCGTTGGAGCCGTCGCCCGAGAGCGCCGCCTTGGTCCTGCGACGAGAGAGCGTCGAGTCGGGCTCGGGACCTCTCCAGCATTTGTTCATCCATCTGCCACCGGGACTCGACGTCGCCTCCAGCCTGACGGCGCTGAGCGTCCTTCGACATGCGGACATCACGCGCCGAGGGCCGCTCGGTCCGGTGCGCGTCACCCGGGGCGGAGAAACCCGCGATGCTGTTCTTGGAAGCGCGAACAGTCAGCTGTCATACGGCCTCACGAAGCCCGCCCATTCGGTGTCGTTTGGCCTCCACGTCAATCAATCTGATCGGTTGACGGTGCGCGTTCGTCAGCGACGCGATGGCACCGAGTCGGAGATCCTCGCGACGTCCATTACGGGGGCCGGGTGGCATGATCTGACCGCCACGCTGGCGGACTCGAGGCCATCAACGATCATCGTGGAGGCAGACGCCACCGCGCCCGCCGCCGTGGCGTGGTCCACTCCCCTCTCGCTCGCGGCCGACACCGAGGCGGACAAGCCGCACATCATCGTGTATGTCGCGGATGCGCTGCGCGCGGACGCCCTCGGACTCTACGGAGCCAAATCGACTCGGACGCCGATGATCGACGCGTTGGGCCGACAATCGGCGGTGTTCGAACGGGCATACGCAGCCGCGTCGTGGACCAAGCCGTCGATTGCGACGCTGCTGACGTCGCTGTATCCCGACACCCACGGACTCGGGTCTCGCTTCTATTCCGACCAGCTCCCCGAGTCGGTGCCCGCGCTACAGTCGATGCTCGCCGACGCGGGCTATCGCACCGCGCAATTCTCGGCGAATCCGTTTGCGGGCGCCCTGTCCAATCTCGATCGCGGATTTGATGTCGCCTCGACGATCACCGGGTTCGATCGCACGACGCCATCGTCCAGCGGCGAGGGTTCGGCCGCCCACTTGCACGATCGAGCCCTCGAGTGGCTCGGACGCCATCGGGGCGAACGCACCTTTGCCTACATTCACGCGGTCGACACTCACCCACCGTTCAGCGTGCGGACAGACACGCCTCGTGGCTCGTACGACGCGTCGCTCGCGTCGCTCGACTCTGCAATCGGAGTGTTTCGCGAACGGCTGCAAGCGCTTGGCCTCGGCAATCTCCTGTTCGTCTTGACGGCCGATCACGGCGAGGCGTTTGGCGAGCACGGTCGCACCGGCCATGGACAGTCCGTGTATGAGGAAGAGGTTCGGGTTCCGCTGATACTGCACTGGCGTGGTCGAATCGTGCCAGCACGGATCAACGAACCACTCCACCACGTCGATGTGGTGCCGACGATCCTCGCCCTTGCCGACGTCGCCGCCCCCGACGGCATCCAGGGCGTTAGCGTGTGGCCGTTTTCCCGGTCAAGTCGGCCGAGCCCCGTCATGGTGACGCGGTTCGTCTACCCCGAGGATGTGGATCGCCCGACCGTCGATCGCAACGACGCGCGTGCGCTCATCGACTTTCCCTGGAAGTTGGTCTTGATCGAACCATCGAGCGCCGCACGACGTGTCGAGCTGTATCGACTGGATCTCGATCCGGGTGAACGCCGCAATGTTGCTGACGAGGAGCCGGCACGCGTCCGCACGCTCGGCGCCGCTCTCGAAGGATTTGGTGCCGAGCAACACCGCAGGCGCGCCGCCTTCGTCGCGCGCCATCAGCCGGGCAGGGGTGCGATTCGGCACACGCCGTCGCGCGACCTGCTCGACCAGCTCCGAAGTCTCGGCTACGTGCGCTGATATGATCGCTGACAGCGACATCATGACGAAGCCAGGACGGGTTTGCGACAACATCCTCGGGACCATTGGTGGTACGCCACTCGTCCGTCTCAACCGAATCACCGAGGGCGAGGTCAAAGCCGCGGTCTTCGCGAAGCTGGAGACCTTCAACCCCGGACACTCGACCAAAGACCGCATGGCGCTCAAGATGATCGAGGAGGCGGAACGCACGGGATTGCTCAAGCCAGGTGGGACCATCATCGAAGGCACATCCGGCAACACCGGGATGGGCCTGGCGATGGCCGCGGTCATCAAAGGCTACAAGTGCATCTTCACGACCACTGACAAGCAATCGAAGGAGAAGGTGGACGCGCTCAAGGCCTTTGGCGCAGAAGTCATCGTGTGCCCGACGAACGTCGACCCCGAGGATCCGCGGTCGTACTACTCGGTCTCCTCACGTCTCGAGCGCGAAACGCCCAACGCGTGGAAAGCCAACCAGTACGACAACCTGTCGAACAGCCAGGCGCATTACGAGCAGACCGGCCCCGAGATCTGGCAGCAGACCGGAGGGCGCATCGATCATCTCGTGTCGGGCGTCGGGACAGGCGGTACGATTTGCGGCGTCGGCAAGTATCTCAAGGAGCAGAAGCCGAGCGTCAAGGTCTGGGGCATCGACACCTACGGGTCGATCTTCAAGAAGTACAAGGAGACCGGGATTTTCGACAAGAACGAGATCTATCCCTACATCACCGAGGGGATCGGCGAGGACTTCCTGCCGAAGAACGTGGATTTCTCGGTCATCGACGCCTTCGAAAAAGTGACCGACAAGGACGCGGCCCTCATGACCCGTCGCATCACCCGAGAAGAAGGGATCTTTGCCGGCAATTCGGCCGGTGCCGCGGTCGCTGGCCTGATGCAGTTGGCCGGCCAGTTCCGAGCCGGAGAAACCGTCGTGGTAATTCTTCATGACCACGGTACCCGCTATCTCGGCAAGATGTTCAACGACGACTGGATGCGCGAGAAGGGGTTCCTCGAGCCCACCGGAATGACCGCGCGCGACCTGGTCGCGACCAAGAAGGCGGCGCCACTCGTGTCGATCGAGTGCGCAGAAACGGTCGCGCGCGCCGCGCACGTGATGACCGAGCACGGCTTCTCGCAAATCCCCGTCACATCCGACGGACGCGTCGTCGGGTCGATCAACGAGGCTCAGCTCTACGCCGAGATCGTGAAGAACCCGGAGGTCAAGCGCGGGCCAGTCGAAGCCATCATGCAGCCGGCGTTCCCGTTTGCCGACGTCTCGACGAGTCTGGAATCGCTGGCCGCGATGCTGACGCCCGAAAACCCAGCGGTCCTCGTGCGGGATTTCAAGAGCGACGAGACGTACATCATTACGCGTTCGGATGTAATCCAGGCGCTGAGCTAAGGTGTACGGAGCGGCGGGTCTTTAGACCCGCCGACAGTGATCAGCGACAGTGATCAGCGACGGCGGGTCTAAAGACCCGCCGCTCCGTACGAATCTTGCAGGAGCCGGGACGTGTCTCCCAACCGCCTGCCTCGACTTCCCGGTTTCGACTACCGTGGAAAGTACACATACTTCTTCACGACGTGCGTGAATCAACGCCGTGAGCTCTTAGACGACCCCGCCAACGCCCAGCCAGTAATCGATCAATTTCTGATCGTTGCCAGGCAGTTCGACTTTGAAGCAATTGCGTACTGCGCGATGCCAGATCACTTTCACGCGCTCGTCCGCGGTCTGGTGCCCGATGCGGACTTTAGAGCGTTTATGAAAGCCTGGAAGCAGAAAAGCGGCTACCAGTGGAAGCAAAGGCATGGCGAACGCCTCTGGCAAGCGGGGTATCACGAGCATGTGTTGCGCACAAACGAATCTCCCGCTGTATTCGTGAGATATATCGTAGAGAATCCAACTCGGATCGTACGGAGCGGCGGGTCTTGAGACCGCCGGCAAATCCAATGCGAACTTTCCTTCTGGCTGCAATGGTGTTGGGCGTGACTGCCGTGATAGCCGCACAGACACCCCGGACGCACCGCCTCGAGGCGACGCCTTCGACCGTCGCATACGGTTACTACTGGTCCGAGACCAAGCCCGTCCTTCGGATCGCCTCCGGCGACATCCTCGACGTCGATACGCTGTTGACGTCGACTCCAGATCGCCTCGAAAAGGCCGGCATCCCAGCCGCGCAGGTCCAACCATCACTTCGCGCCATCGTCGAACACGTGAAGGACCGAGGGCCCGGCGGGCACATCCTGACCGGTCCGGTTCATGTTGAAGGCGCGGAGCCTGGAGATGCCCTCGAAGTGCGTGTCCTCTCGATCGATTTGCCGATCGAGTACGGCTACAACGGATGCAGCGGCTTCATTCGGGAAAACTGCACGCCGGGCGCCGGCCTCCGCATCATCCGTATGGATCGCAAGCGGCTGATCGGTCACTTTGCTCCAGGGATCGAGATTCCCCTCCGGCCGTTCTTCGGCAGCATGGGCGTGGCACCGCCACCGGCTCGAGGTCGTGTGAGCAGCAGCCCGCCCGATATTCATGCCGGCAACCTCGACAACAAGGAGCTGGTCGCCGGCACAATCTTGTGGATTCCCGTGCACGTGCCCGGCGCGTTGTTTCAGATCGGCGATGGACACGCGGCACAGGGCGACGGCGAGGTCGATCAGACCGCTATCGAAACATCGCTTCGAGGCCGCGTGCAGTTGACCGTGCGCAAGGGCATGACGCTGACGTGGCCGCGGGCAGAGACCCCAACGCACTTCATCAGCATGGGCACCGACCTTGATCTGACGAACGCCACCCGCGTCGCGATCCAGGAAATGGTGGACTTCCTGGTTGCAACCAAGAAGATGGACAAGCACACCGCCTACCAGTTGACCAGCGTTGCGGGAGACGTCGCCATCACACAGCTCGTCGACGGCACGATGGGCGTGCACGTCAAGATGCCAAAAGGGATTTTCAAGCCATGACCCGAGCCTTGATGACGCTCAAATCTTGCCTCGCGTTCGCCAGCTTCCTCGGTTTTCTCGCGCTTGCCGCGACCCTGGCTACGGCATCGCAACCAGCAAAGAAAGCATACCTGCTCGTGCAGGCGGACGTGACAAACCCGGCGCAGTACGAGGAGTACGCGAAGCTCACACCAGGCATTGTCGCAAAGTTCGGCGGCAAGTATCTTGCCCGCGCCGGCCGCACCGTAACGCTCGAAGGCTCTCCCGCGCGATCGCGTGTGGTCGTCCTCGAGTTCCCGAGCGTCGAGCGGGCCGAAGCGTTCTACAAGTCGCCCGAGTACGTTGCCGCGCGGAAAGTGCGTGCAGGCGCTGCCCAGGCGCAGTTCGTGGTCGTTGAAGGGATCGAATGACCGACTGGCTGCTGTCCACGCTGTGGTACGTCAGCTTTGTCGCGTTGATCGTCGCTGTGCTCGCGGTTATCCGCCCCTTACGCTGGCTTCGTTTGCGTACACGCGGGCGAGCTGTCGCCGTGATTCTCGTGACGCTGTCGCTGATCGCCGGCACCGCGACATGCGGACCGGGGACAGAGGCCGTGTTTCTGCCTCAGACGAACCTCGATGCCGTCGCTCCCGCCTATCACTTTCGAGAAGTCCATTCGCTCATGGTCGACGCGACACCTGCGAGCGTGATGCGTGCTGTCAAAACGGTGTCTGCTGACGAGATCGCCCTCTTCCGGTCCTTCACTACGATCCGCAGGCTTGGCCGCCCTGGCCCTGAAAGCATGTTGAACGCTCCCGGCAGAAAGCCCATCCTTGATGTGGCAACGCAAGGCGGATTCGTTCTGCTCGCCGACGAAGCACGTGAGGTCGTCCTCGGCTCGGTTCTGGCCGCGCCTGATCTGTCGATCCGAGCGCGCGTCCGCGAGGCACGATCGTTTCAGGAGCTCGCTGGCCCGGGGATCATCAAAGCCGCCATCAACTTTCGCAACGAGGTGACCCCCGACGGGATGACGCGTCTGACCACCGAGACGCGTGTGTTCTGCAGCGACGCTGACGCCCTCCGGCGCTTTACGCCTTACTGGCGGACGATCTTTCCGGGAAGCTGGATCCTGCGGGTCACGTGGCTTCGTGCAATCGCACGGCGTGCCGAAGCTGACCGCCCCTCACCAATCGCGCAGCCTTAGCGGTTTCACCGTCGGTTCCCGGTTGTCCGCCTCCGCCGCCGAAGGCGGCTACGGCGAGACCTCGCCGAAGCTCGCGAAGAATTGAGCGCGAGCGAAGGCGGGCCGGTTGCCGGCCGCCGGCAACCGGCCACTGTAATAGACTGACGTTCCGGAATGCGTGCGGCTCTGACTGTTGTGGCGATCCTGGCTTTTCCAGGGCACCTTTGCGCGCATCCAGCTCCGTTCAGCTACCTCGATCTGCGGCTTGGGGAATCCGCCAACGAGGGCGCGCTTGTCGTGCACGACTTCGACGTGGCCCACGACGTTGGCGTCAACCCGCCCGAAGCGCTCGCTGATATCGCCGTTGCCGAAAAGTACCGCGATCAGCTCACCCGACTGATCGATTCCCGTTTGACAATCATGCTCGACGGCGTCCGCCAGCCGCTGCAATGGGTCGGCTTGGAGACGCTGCCCGAGCGCCAAAGTTTGCGGCTGACATTCCGGCTGGGCGCCGGACGTGTCGGGTCGGCCAGGGTGAACGCGGTCCTGTTTCCGTACGATCCAATTCATCAAACGTTCGTCAACGTCTACGAGAACGGCACCCTGCACCACCAAGCCATCCTCGACGGCAATCGTACGAGCATCGACTACTACGCGGGGTCGTGGCAGGGCGCGGCCGCGGTGCTCGCCGTGTTCGTGCCGTCGGGCATCGAACACATCCTCATCGGACCCGACCACGTGCTCTTTCTGATCGGGCTGCTGCTGCTCGGCGGGTCCACCTGGCAATTGGTGAAGATCGTGACGGCTTTTACGTTCGGACACAGCATCACGCTGTCGCTCGCGGCCCTCAACGTTCTTTCGCCTCCGGCGAGTGTGATCGAGCCGGCCATCGCGCTAAGCATCATCTTCGTCGGTGCAGACAATCTACTGGTGCAACATGACGCCCGCAAGACCGGTCAGTCGAGCGCTCGAGAGTCCCGTGCCAAACGTCCGCGTGACATTCGCCCCCTCGTGGCCGGCGTGTTCGGACTGATCCACGGCTTCGGGTTCGCCAGCGTCCTCAAAGCGTTTGGTCTGCCGATGACCGCACTCGGCTGGTCGCTCTTCTCCTTCAACGTCGGAGTCGAAATCGGTCAGCTGGCGATTGTATTGATCGTCGCCTGGATTCTTGCCACCATTCGACGCCGTAGCGAGGCGCTGGGACGCCGCCTGGTCGTCGTTGGATCGCTCGCCGTCATTGCGGCCGGCGGGTATTGGTTCATCGAGCGCGTCTTCCTGGCTCCTGCGGTCTGACTCGAGTCCGCGGAAGACAGGAGAATGCGGAAAATGACCATCCGCGGAATGCTGGAAGACGCTGAAACAAGCTTCAAATCAACATTTTCCGCGGCCTCCGGACTTCCGCGGATGTTATTCGATCAAGTTGCTTCAGCGCCCTCCCGTGTTCCGCGGATCGAGCCGTTGACGTGGGGCTTGAGCACGGTCGCGATGAATGAATGGATGGGCGTGGCGACACGGGCAGCGCGGCCGAGCCGAACGACGGCCCCGCTCAACCAGGGCAACTCGAGGCGCCGACCGCGTTCGAGGTCTTCGAGCATCGATGCCTTGGCCTGATGCGGGAGCCCGTCGACCATCTGCAGAATCTCGCCCATCAACGTAGCCGGCAGAGCCACACCTCGGGCCCGGCCGACGCCAATCGTTTCCTCACACGCCGCCACCAGCATTGCCCGCAGCTCCTGGTCCGCCCGCAGAACGCCCATCGGCGATCGCGTCACCGCCGTCATGCCGCTGAAGACCGACAGGCGTGAGAATTTCGACCACAGGTCGATCTCGATCTGCTCGCTGACCCGAGCCTCGAACCCCGCGCGTTGACACGCCGCCTCGAGCCTGACGAGCCGTTCCGATCGACGTCCATCGAGCTCGCCGAAGATCAGAGAGTCGAGCGAGGTGTGACGAATGAGCCCCGGCTCGCCGACGACCGCCGCGACATAGGCGACACCGCCAACGACATGCTGGCGGCCAACCCGTTGCGCAACCAAGTCAACGGCTTCGACGCCATTCTGAAGAGTGACGACGGCCGTGTCTGGACCAGTGAGGGGCGCGAGAGTAGCGGCAGCGGCTTCGAGGTCGTACATCTTGACGGTGACGAGGACGACGTCGACTGGTCCGAGAGTCGCCGCGTCCTCGGTCGCCGTTACATGGGGCAGGTGCAGGTTGCCGCGAGGGCTCTCGAGTCGCAGGCCGCTCGTCTTGAGAGCGTCAAGGTGCTGCCCGCGCGCGACGAATCCGACGTCAACACCTGAGGCCTGCAGCCGGGCGCCAAAGTAGCCACCGACCCCACCGGCGCCGAGGACTGCGACCCTCACCTACGCCACCGATCCGAACGGATCGACCTTGATCGCGTCGAGAGAAATCACCGGCTCGTCACCAACGACAGCTGCGCTATGAACCACACCGGCCGGGACGCTGACCCACTCGCCCGCGCGCAGCACGACAACGTGCCCGCCGATGATCAGCCGGAAACGGCCGGCAACGACGGCATCAATCTTGTCGACGCCGTGTGCGTGATCCGGAAAGACCGTCCCCGGGGCGTAGACGTAGCGGGCCACGCGATATCCCTGCGCCTCGAGCTTGCCTCGGAGCGCGGTCTCGGTGAACACGCCGTCCAGGACCGGGTTCCATCGATTGACCGCCATCGACTGATCCTACACGTCGCTAGCGCCATCGCAGCAACCACGTGCCGAGACCCGCCCCCAACCCGGCAAACAGCATCAGCGGGGCAGCGTGCCAAAGCAGCATGTGGAGCGGTCGATCGTACGGACACATGAAGTTGGCGCCAATCACGCCGACGGCAGCCGTCGCGAGAAGAGCGAGAAACCCAGCGCGCGCCGCGTGAAGCGGCGCCGCACGTCGGATCATCACGAACAGACACAACGCTCGGGATGGCTGCGACGCTCGCGGTCGTGTAGACGCAGTGCCAGGCAGGAGGTCATCAGCTCCGGCGGGCGCGCCCGTCGCCGACGCCATCAGGAGCTCGCCGAGCGCCCACAAGACGGTCGCGGTGCCAACAACGATCGGCAGCCATCGCAAGAGCCTGATCGCGCTCGGCTCCCGGAACGCTCACCAGCAACGCACCGACTGCCGCTGACAGCGCGGTGACGATGAGGAGCACGGACTCGATCGCAAAATCGGTCCGATCAACCGCATCACCGAGTTCGCGTCGTATTCCCATGACGCTCAGCCCGAGCCCCAGCGAGGCCACCGCAACGACCAGCCATCCTGCGATCCGGACGGCCACTGGGCGCAAACGCCGCACGGGCTGCAAATCGTGCGTCAGCTGCTGAATCAGGTCCTCAGTCGACACGAGTCCACTCCTCGATCAACCGCCGCAGCGCGCGATAGCCGCGATGCGCCGTGACCTTGACGTTCGCTTCGCTCATCCCAAGCCGGGCCGCGACATCGCGCACGCTCAGATCTTCGAATTTGAGCAGCTCGATGACTTGCCGCTGACGGTCGGGCAGGCCGGCCACCGCGCGTCGCACGTCCGCGCGCAAGGCATCTCGCTCCTGCGGCGCACGGCTCGACGGTTCGGCGGTATAGTCTGGCTGAATCTCCCGCAGCAGCCGTCGTCGCTGGGCGCGCAGCGCGTCCACCAGGCGGTTTTGAACAATCGCATACATCCAGGGCGCAAACGGACGGGACACATCGTAGGTATGCCGGGCGCGGTGGAGGGCGACGAGTGTCTCCTGAACGACGTCCTCCGACCACGGCGCATCGCCGACCCGGCGTCGGACGAACGCATGGACGAGCCTCGCCACCCGCGTCAGCAGATCTTCGTAGGCCTGCCGATCGCCATCCTGAGCCGATGTCATCAAGCGCCCGAGCTCGCGCTCCTGGTCTGGGGTCACCGAGCAGTGATCGTGAGATCTACGAGGCGAACGCGGGCCAGGTTACGTCCCGCGCAGGGCATAGAGGTGGCCTCGCGTGCGAACCAGCAGGAGATCGCCTGACAGGGCCGGCGTTGCCATGCAGACCTCGTTCATGTCGTTGGCGGCGAGCAACTCAAAGGTTCGACCGGTTCGGACGACGAACACCTTGCCATCCTCGCTCGCGAGATAGAGACGCCCGCCGGCGGCCACCGGCGAAGCCGAGAAGCCGCCGGCGCCGGCGAGAGTCGCTGCTGGTAGACGCGCTGACCGTCGGACACCTGGTAGGCGCTGAGAATGCCGTTGTCGGTCACGATGTAGAGCAGCCCCTCATGCACAAGCGGCGTGCTGGTGTAGGGCGAGCCTCGATCTACTCGCCACGCAAGCGACCCATCACCGACGCGAATCGCATAGATCGGTCGGCCCGCCGCGGGATAACCGCCAGTGACGATCGCGAGATCGCCCGCCGCGACCGGCGTACTGACCTTGACCTCTCCTTCGGGATCCTGCAGACGCCAGCGCTCGCGTCCGGTGCCGAGGTCGTGTCCACGGATAAAACGCGGTGAGTTGGTCACGATCGTCGGCTGCTGTCCACCGCCCTCGTGAACGAGCGGCGTCGTCCAGGCTGGAAGCTCGTCTCGTCCCGAACGCCAGATCTCCTTGCCGGTCGGCAGATCGAACGCGATCAGAAACGAGTCGCGGTAGCGATCGTTCTGGACGATGACGACGTTGCCATGAATGACCGGCGAACTGGCAGGCCCCCATTCGTAGGTGGGGTCGTCGGCGAGCCCGACGGACATGACCCCGAGATCCTGGCGCCACAGCTCTTTGCCGGACGGATCGAACGCAAAGAGCCCTTCGGAACCGAACAGCGCGACGATAATCTTGCCGTTCGTGGCTGGTGTGGCCGATGCGTGACTGGCCTTCACGTGTCGCTTGACGCGTGGAATGCCTTGATGCACCGACCGCGTCCACAGCACCTTGCCGCTCAATCGATCGAGCGCCATCAGCTGCCAGCGATGAGGCACCATGTCCTTCGCCGCGTCGATGCCTGCCTGGTCGGAGTCTCCAAGCGTGAGCGAGCGTGACGCCGCCACGTCCGATACGGCGGTGGTGACGTAAATGCGATCGCCCCAAACGATCGGGCTCGAATGCCCGAGACCCGCGATTGGCGTTCGCCAGGCCACGTTGGCCGACGTGCTCACGTTCCACGTCGCCGGCGGCGTCGCGGTCAGCGACACGCCAGAGCCACGCGGACCGCGAAAGGATGGCCAGTCCTGCGCGGACAAGCCCGTGCAGACGACGAGGACGAATGCTGGGACGAGTGGCACTGTCGCGCGAAGCATGGTGGTAAGACGCGGAACCAACGTCAACGGACGTAAAGCGCGAGCAGCCGCGTCGTGTCGAGCACGCTAGGCGTTGTTGTTGGACGCGCCTTCGACCGGCATGCCCGGCACGCGACCGGTCGCGAGCTCCTGATCGATCATCAGCAGCCCGACGCCGCTGTTGCCGGCGAGACGAATGCGGCCGAGCACGGCGCGCGCGGCCGCCTCCTCTTCCATTTGTTCGGTGACGAACCACTGCAGCATCACGGTGGCGGGGCGATCCTTGGTCTTCTCAGCACTCGCGTACAAGTTGTTGATCGAGGCGGTGACCTCTTGCTCGTTCTTGAGCACGTGATCACACAGCGCTTCGGCCGAAGCCCAGCCCGTCGGCGGTGCATCAACCGCGGGAAGAACCACCTTCTGATCGCGCTCGACGAGGTGGTCGATGATGCGCTGCGCGTGCATCAGCTCGTCGGAGGACTGCTGGCGCATCCACTTCGAGAACCCTGGCAGGTCGTGTTCGGCCAGCCAGATGGCCATGGCGAGATACTCGTGAGACGCGCGAAACTCGAGCTTCAGGTGCTCGTTGAGGCCGTTCAGCAGGTCACTGTTCATGGACTACAGATTACAGCGTACGGTGCCTGTAGTGCCTGTGGTGCCGAAGGTGCCTAAGGTGCGGGTGCCTGCAGTGCGCGCGGTGCCACGGTGCTTGGGGTGCTACGGTGCTTGGGTGCTACGGTGCTTGGGGTGCTGGCACCCAGCGGCTCTTCACCTGCGCGCGGTGGTACGCCGTGTAGGCAGAAATCAGGTGGAACGGCCATCCGAAGAGGCCAGCGGTGCCAATCCAGAATCCTGGCGTGATGATGAGCCAGAAGATGCCGCGCAGAAAGTCGCCGTTGTAGATCTGGCCGACGCCGGGAATGAGCAGGCTGAACACAGCAGCATTGCCCGGCTTGTAGTGCTGGGTCATGTACCTTTAGACGGAGCGGCGACGCGCGAGTTCGAACGTGATCCCTCCGAGCAGCACGAACAGCCCGGCGCCTGTCATTGCCAGAGGCAGGCGCCCGGTTCCGGCGAAGTAGACCGCCGAGCTCATCGCCACGGCTGCGAGAATGGCGAACGACGCAACGAGCACAGTGGATGGCTTGGACGACACGATCACGTTCATTCTAGCGAAGCTCCGCCTCAAACCGCCGAGAAGAGATGCGTCGGCTTCGCTCCGCTAGGGCTATGTTGTTTTGCCCCGCTCCGCGGGGCGATGGCTCAGCCGATGCGCTCACTGAGAAGCGCGACGGCAAGGGCGTACGAGTGCGCGCAGTTGTACTCGAGGAGTGCGTCGTAGTTGCCGTACACGAGGAACGTACGTTTCCCGGTGGAGATGAGCGACGCCTCAATCTCGACCCGCGGCAGCGCTTTTCCGTCGGCCGTTTTCACGCCGAGATCTCGCCAGATTTGAAGCGGGAGGGGCTTGGTCATTTCGCGCTCTGCCCGGCATCCCTCGACGCGCATCCCGGCTTTCTCGCGGACCGCGGCAATGTCGGAATCCGGCAGCGTCACCTCGCGGCCCCACGTCCGCTGAGAGGACCATCCGTGCGACTTGAGATAGTTGGCGATCGACGCAAAGACATCGGGGGTTGAGCGCCAGATGTCGCGATCTCCATCTTCGTCGAAGTCTTCCGCCCACTTGAGATAGCTCGATGGCATGAACTGCGTCTGACCCATGGCACCCGCCCACGAACCCTTGCAGTTGCTCCAGGGCGATGTGCTTGCGGTCGACGATGGTGAGCGCATCCATCAGCTCCGCGCGAAAGAACGGGCCGCGCCGGCCCTCCCATGCAAGCGTCGCCAGGGCTTGAATGGTGGGGCGCACACCGCTGAACCTTCCGAAGTTGGACTCGAGGCCCCAGATCGCAACGATGAATCGTGGCGACACACCGTACTTGTCGTGGACGCGGGCGAGCAGCGCTTTGTGTTTGGTCGCGTTTGCTCGCGCCGTGCGGATCACCGGGCGGGTCAGTCGCCGGGTCACATAGTCGTCGATGGACAGCACCAACTCCGCCTGCGTCTGGTCACGTTCGATGACGCTCGGCGACGGCTCGAGATTCGTCAGGGCCAGCTTGATGGTGTCTTCGCTGATGCCGCGCTCGGCAGCCTCGACCCGTAGCCGCTCCACGAACACCGGAAAGTCGAGCCGCTCGGCAGACGTTGCGGGCGAGCCCTCAGGCAGCTGAGTGCCGCCCTGCGCACTCGCCGGCGGCGCCATCACCCATGCTGACCGCAGGAGGATCGTCGCCGCGATGATAACGAGCCCCGCAGTGATCACGTGCCGGAGAAGGGTGCGCAAAAACACATGGCCCTCAGCGATAGTCCTCGCGGACGGGGGCGAAGACATCGAGCACCCGGCATGCGGTTAGCGCCCGACCAGAATGCGGTGCGCCGGGCGGAATGACGAAGACGTCGCCTGGTTCGAGCCGCGACACCTCGCCGTTCACCGTGAGCTCGAGCACGCCCTCGAGCAGGTTGACGACCTGTTCGTGTGGATGGTGGTGCTCGGGAAACGTGGCACCCTCGTCTATCTCGACCCACGACTGAGACGTCCGGGCAGTATGAATGATGCGCGCGCGAAGGCCTGGAAAAATCTCGCGGACGCCAATCGAATGGAGCGTGATGCGTGCCATGGGACTCACGATCATGACCTAGAAGATGTCTAGAGTGCCGTCCCGGCCCCACCATCGACGGTAATCGCCTGACCCGTGATGTAACCGGCAGCATCGGAGGCGAGGAAGCACACCAGGTTCGCGAGCTCTTCGGGCCGACCGATGCGGCCGAGGGGGACGCTCGCCGCCGAGGCCTGCCGCACTTCGTCGAGCGACTTCCCGGATCGCTCTGCTGTCAGCCGGTCGAGCTCGTCGATCCGCTCGGTCTGGATCCGACCCGGTGCGATCACGTTGACCAGAATCTTGTCGGCCGCCAGCTCGCGTGAGAGCGTCTTCGCAAGCCCCCACACCCCCGCCCGGAGCGCGTTCGACAGGACCAGATTGGGAATCGGCTGTTTGATGGACGAGGAAGCAATGGTCAGAATCCGGCCCCCTCCGGCACGTTTCAAATGCGGGATCGCCGCCTGCACGACGCGCACCAGGCTCAGCAGATTCTGTTCGAAGGCCTTCTGCCACTGTGCTTCGGTCATCGCGACGAACTCGCCCGCCGGCGGGCCGCCCGCATTGTGCACGACGATGTCGAGACCGCCAAGCCGAGACGCCGCGGTCTCGACGAGTTGACTCGCCTCGCGCGCGCTGCTCACGTCCGCCACCGCCGGGTGGACTCGGCCGCCAGTTTCCTGGCTGATCGCGTTGGCGGCCGCTTGAATGCGGGACTCGTCACGACTGCAGATCACCAAATCGCAGCCCTCACGCGACAACGCCAGCGCCGAGGCATAGCCCAGACCGCGACTGGCCGCCATCACGATGGCACGCTTGCCTTTGAGGTTGAGATTCACGCTATCGGTCCACGGCCTCACGGTCCACGGTGCCGTCTCATCGTTTCGGCCGCTTGTCGTTGGTCTTCAGTCTACGGCACCCAAAGGACAGAACACGAGCCATTCGGCGCATGAAGATCGCTATCTATCGACGATGGACCGTAGGACCGTGGACACGCGCACGCAGAACCGGCACGCATCGTTACTATTCGGGGGACGTGGGCCTGGATTCAAGCCCACGAATCAACTGGACCTCGGGCTCAGTTGTGTTTCTGAACGCGGTGGATCACGGGCTTGAGGCTGCGCAAGTAGGTGTAGATCGCGCCGAGATCCTCGCGCGTCATGCCCGCGTACGCATACCACGGCATCCACGTGTTTTCGCGCTGCTCGGCCGCGGTGAGCGTCCGATGGGCGGCGCCATCGAAGGCCTTGAATTTATCGACGAACTGCTGCTCATCCCAGGTGCCGATGCCGGTGTCCGCGTCGGGCGTCAGGTTGGCCGAACGCACGACGCCGCCCCCAGGCAACTTCATCTCGAAGCCGCCGGAGAACTCGCGACCCGGCAGCGGCGTGCCTTGGTCGTCCGTCGGCGAGTGGCAATCAGCGCAAACGGCCGCGTTCGTCAGGTACTCGCCGAAGGCGACGCGATCGGTCTTGGGCGGCATCGGCCGAAACGTCGCATGGGATGGAATCGTGCGCACGATGAGAGGAAGCGGCAGCGCCAGTTCTCGGGCAGGCGCCGTGTACGCAATCGGTTGCAGCGTGCGGAGGTAGGCGACGATCGCCTCGGCATCTTCGCGGCTCAGCCTGGCATATCGCGGATACGGCATGATCGGGAACAGCGGCTCGCCATCCTTGTTCACACCCGATGCGAACGCGCGCAGCACCTCGCCGTCAGTCCATGTCCCTATGGCGGCCGGCGTAATGTTCGTGCTGTAGAGCACGCGAATCGGCGTCTCCGGATCACCAAACTGCTCGCCTCCCTTTCCGAGCGTCCCCGGTTTGACCGGCGCGGCGTATTTTGTGAAGTCCCGCTCGGCATGACACTCGACACAACCGGTCACGTGTTTTGACAGGTACTCCCCTCTGGCGATCTTCTCAGGTGTCGCCTGGACCGTCACGTTCTCGGCTGGCGGCACGTTCGGATATGCGACGAAGAAATACGCGACTCCGGCAGACGCAACCACGACGATGAGTGCGACGAACAACAGCAACCATTTCAACAACTTCGACATCGCTTCCTAAATGCGCAGACGAACACCGCGTGGGAGGGTTCCCGGTGCCGAACAGCCCTACTGCGCGGTGGTGGTAGAACGTCGTGCTTGTTTCGCCTTCTCGACCTTGGCGGCCACGTCCGCCAGCAGCTTCTTCGCGTCGTACACGATGCCGTCCTTGACGACGAAGTCGATGCCGCCGACGCGTTCAGGTTTGTTAGCGGCGTCGTTGACGCGGACGGCACCGGTTCCGTACAGCGTCTTGAAATTCTGCAGCGGGTTCTCTTTCGTGATCACCAGGTCGGCCTTGAGGCCCTGTCGCAGGATTCCGAACTCGATCGCTTTGCCTTTGGGCTCGTGCAGCGCTTCGGCACCGAAGAGCGTCGCCGATCGCACGACTTCGAGCGGATGGAACCCGGCCTCCTGCAACATCTCGAGCTCGAGAATGTAGCCGAAGCCGTAGGTCTGATAGATGAACCCAGAATCCGAGCCGGTTGTCACCCGGCCGCCGGCGTTCTTGAAGTCGTTGAGGAACGACATCCACACGCCGTAGAAGTTCTTCCAGGCCACCTCGTCTTCGGTGGTCCAGTCGAACCAGTACGAGCCGTGGGCGACACGATTGGGCTGATAGAAATCCCAGAGGGACGGGATCGTGTACTTCTCGTGCCAGTCAGCGTTTCGCATCCGCATGACATCCCGCCCCGCCGAATAGATCGTCATGGTCGGATCGACGATGAAGCGGCGATCGACCCATTCGTTGATGAGGGCGTTCCATTGATCGCTGCCGCGCGGGTGAATCTTGTCCCAGAGGCGGGCCACCTGACCGAAGCGATGCTGCTCGTCGTTGTAGTTGTGGGTGACGGGATACGGCTGAATGCTGTTGGTCTTGAGGAGCGACTCGAAGAGACCGTAATAGTGGGTCACGGCGCCAAGGCCCAATCGTGACGCCTGCAACGCATTCATGCGAACGACACCCATCTGATCGAGATGCGCGGTGGAGCCAAGACCGTGCTTCTTGGCCTCGTCGAGCAGCGCCGCCATGATCTCGGGGTCGTAGGCGCCCATCTTGAGGCCGTCGATCCCCTTCTTGGCGGCAAACCGGACCCACTCGCGGGCGCTGTCTGGCGTCTGCGGCCGCGCACGATCCCACCCCTCGCCGGTGAAGGGCCGGTGATAGGAGAAGATTCGCGGTGCGACGATCTCGTTCTTCGCGGACTGGTCGCGCTGCTGCAGGTCCCAATCCATGCTGCCGCAGGGGACGCCGCGCACGGTCGTCACCCCATGGGCCAACCACAACTTGTAGACGTACTCCGGATCGTTGGCCTGGCCGCCACCGCAGTGCACGTGCAAATCGACGAAGCCCGGCATGACGAACATCCCTGTCGCGTCGATCTCCTTGGTTCCCTTGGCGGGACGCCCGCGATCGGTGATGGGCACCTTGGGGTAGCCCACGCTCGAGATCTCGGTGATTCGATCCTGGGTGATGACGAGATCAATCGGCCCTCTCGGCGGCGCGCCGGTCCCGTCGATGACCGTGGCGCCACGAATAACCAACCGGTCGTACGGACCATCCCCTTCTCCGGTCCGGCGATTGGGTGTCGGTTGCATCTGCACCGGCTGAGCGGCCAGGGACGCGGTCAGGACTCCGGCAAGCGCGGCGACAACGAATGAGCGGATGGGAAGGCTGAAGATCGGCATGCGAGACAGTATAAGCGGGCCGGCTGCGTCGCTGACCGGAGGGCGGCGCTTCGCGCCGAAGGCTGGTCGCTTTGCTCCCGGGAGGCCGTGCTTCGCACGGAAGAACACTACACCCCACTCGGGCAAGTGTCCTCGTTCCGCGAGCCGGAGGCGAGCGGCCCGTCCACGCGAAGCGTGGCCCTCCGCGTAGCGGCCGTCCGGCCGAAGGCCGGCCTTCCGCGGCGAAGCCGCGGCCTACTCCGCCCTGAGCGCGGTCACAGGATTCACACGCATGGCGCGAAGTGCCGGGACGAAGTTGGCCAGCGCCGCAGCGGCAGCGAGCACTCCGAGCGCCATGGTCCAGGCGAGCGGGTCGAACGCTCCCACGCCATACAGGACGCCGCTCAACACCTGCGCGGCGGCAGCAGCCAGAGCCAGGCCGGCGACTGCTCCAACCACGAGGAGCAAGAGGCCTTGACGCATGATCAACCCCAGCACACGTCGTCGATCCGCGCCAACGGCCATGCGCACGCCAATCTCGCGCGTGCGACGGGTGACGGAGAATGCGATGACACCGTAGAGGCCGATCGCGGCCAGAAGAGTGCCAAGCCCCCCGAAGCCCGCGGCCAGAACGGCGCCGACGCGTGCTGGGAGCAGCGATGCCTCGAGCGACTTCTCCATCGTGGAGCTGCTGATGAACACGAGACCTGGCTCGAGCGTGAGTAACTCTCGACGCATCGCAAACACCAGCGCCTCGGCATCGCCCGATGTCCGCGCCAGCAGGTGATTGAATCGCGACGGGCGCTGCAGCGCCGAGAAGTGCAGGTACGGCGTCGGCTTCTCGGCGACGGTGTGGACTCGATGATCACGGGTGACGCCGATCACCGTGTACTGCCCCGTGCCGAACGACAGACGAAACGTCCGCCCGACGGCGGAACTATTCGGCCAGAAACGGCGGGCCATGGACTCGTTGACGACCGCCACCAGCGGCGCGCCCTCGCGATCGCTCAGGGCAAAGTTGCGACCCTCGACGAGGGGGATGCTCATCGTCGCAAAGTACTCCGGGGACACGTAAACGTTGGCCACGGTCTCCCCGCGATCGTCGGGACCGTACTCCTTGCCGTCGATGCGTATGCTCGTCTGACTGTAGTTGACGTCAAACGGCATGCGTGGCGTGACCACGGCTGCGCTTTCCACACCTGGTAGAGCGCGCACGCGGTCGAGCGCCTGCGTCCAGAACTGGTGTGATCGTTCGGGCGAGTACCGCATCATGTCCATGTCCGCAGACAGGACGGCAAGGCCATCGATACGGAAGCCCACATCGGCGGCTCGTGAAGCGCCAAAGCTCCGCAACAAGAGCCCGGCCACGACGAGCAGCACAGCCGTCAACGCGAGCTGGCCCACGACGAGCGCGTCGCGCAACGCCCAGCGGCGCCCCGCGAGTTTCGCTGTGGGCGCACCACCCCGCAAATCATCGGCCAGGTGGGGGGACGAAGCTTTCCATGCGGGTGTCAAGGCGGCAACGACACCGGCCACTGCCGCAATGAGTACTGCGAACAGCAGGACTCGTCGATCGAGTCGAACGTCGAGGACCAGATCGCCAGGCACCGGTAAGTCTATGGCGCGCACGGCTTGGAGCAGAGCCCATGCCACGGCAACCGCGACGAGCGCGCCGGACAACCCGATGACCAAGCCCTCGATCAACATCTGGCGAACGAGCTGTCCACGGCTCGCGCCAACAGCGAGCCGAACACTAATCTCGCGGCGACGCGCTGAGGCGCGTGCGAGCAGCATCCCCGTGACGTTGGCGCAGGCAATGAGCAGCACGAGCCCGACGACCGTCATGACTCCGGCCGATCCCATCGAGATTGGCCCAGCTGACTGCGGCACCAACAGGCGAACGTCGTTGGTCGGGAAAGCGGCCATGCGGAAAACGCGATTGGTCTCGGGATACGCGTTTGCCAGTTGCGTGCCCAGCACGGGAATCTGCGCGCGCGCGTCGGCGGCGGACACGCCAGCCTTGAGCCGCCCCTTGACGAACAACCACCGGCTGCCCCGTCGCTCGATGCGCGTCTTGCCGGTCGGCGACGGCACGTTGTTGTTGATGCCTGCTGGCTCCACTTCGTCGACGTGCACGACTGGCAGCCAGACCTCGGGGACGATCAAGGGAATCACGCCGGTGAACGCGGGTGGGGCGACGCCGACGATGGTGTACGGCTGTCCACGCAGCTGCAGCGAGCGTCCGACCACACCCCGATCGCTGCCAAAGTCGCTGACCCACATGCGATGCGAGATGACCAGAACGCGCTCCGCGCCGGGCGCGTCATCAGCGGGCACCAGCATGCGGCCCAGGAACGGCGCGACGCCGAGCACATCGAAGTGGTTGGAGGTCACCAATTGGCCGATGACCAGTCGAGCGCGATCGCCCAGACTCAGCGGCGCAAACATCGGCGTGTACGCGATCATGTCGGAGAAAACGGTGTTCTGCGCTCTCAGATCGAGATAATCCGGGTACGAGGTGGTCGCGTACTCGTCGCCGTCACTACTGCTGGTGAAGACATCGACCAGCGTGGCAGGATCCTGAACCGGAATGGGGCGCAGGAGAACCGCGTCCACCAGCGAAAACATCGCCGTGTTGACGCCGATGCCAAGCCCCAGCGAGAGAATCGCCACTGCCGCAAACCCCGGACTCCGGCCCAGCCACCGGACGGCATAGCGCAGGTCTTTCAGCATAGGAAAATAGACGTCGGCGCGTCAGGGAAGTTCAGGTCTTCCGGAAGCTGTCAGCCTGGGAGTCCTTCCCCATCTCGGCGAGCTTCGTCACGGTCGGAGGTTCGTACGCTTCATGGCTGCAAGGACCATCCGCCGGGGCAGCAGTCGCGACAGCGAGGCAATCGAGCGATTCACCCGTCCCGGGACATACACGGGAACTCCCGCCATCACCGCGTCATACGAGCCGCGCGCTACCGCATCGGCGTCCGACCAGAGATAGGACGGGAGCTTCCTCACCATCGCACGCGTCCCGGTGACATCGTGAAACTCCGTCAGGGTGAACCCGGGACAACTCGCCGTGACGTTGACTCCATGTCTGGCCACTTCGAGCGCCAGTGACTCCGAAAACGTGATGACGAGGGCCTTCGATGCCGCATACAGCGTATGTCCCGCCACGCCCGGAAGAAGCCCGGCGAGCGACGCGACGTTGATGATGCGACCCCAGTGCCGTTCGATCATGCCCGGCAGCAGGCGATGGGTGAGCTCTGCGAGGGCAACCACCATGACCTGCAGAAAATCTCGTTGCTGTGACCAAGTCGTCCTGGCATAGCTCCCGGGTATGCCGTAGCCCGCGTTGTTGATGAGCACATCGACGGTCAGTGATTGGGCGTCCAGCCAGTTGCAGAGCCGCTGCGCCGCCTCGGTGTCCGCGAGATCCGCCGCATAGACGTGCGAGCGCGTCCCATGATGCTCGTTCAGCTCGCGTGCGAGCGCTTCGAGGCGATCGACGCGACGTGCACTCAGAATCAGTTCGTGACCCTCGGCCGCGAGCACCCGTGCAAATGCCTGACCGATCCCGGAAGATGCGCCGGTTACCAGGGCGCGACAAGTCTCGCGGTCGTTCATGACCGGCAAGTGTATGATCTCAGGAGTCGCCGCGGCTCGTCCCCCGCGTGTACGTCGACGGAGGTTTCATGGCCCTTTTTCGCATCGCTCTCGTCGTCGTCATCGCGTGCACGTTGTCGGGGTGCATCAACAGCGCCTCGCTGGTTCGCATCAAGCCTGACGGCAGCGGCACCATCGAGCAGACGCTCCTCGTCAACACCGCGACCCTCAAGGGCCTGATGGCCGGAGCGGGCGCGCAAGGGCAGGTGAAGGAACTTCCCGGAGTCCTCAACGAAGCCGAGTTCAAACGAACCGCGGAACGGATGGGCGTCAAGCCGGTATCCCTGACACCGCTGAAGGAAGGTGGATTCGAGGGCGCCAAGGCGATTTTCGCGTTCGACGATGTCACCAAGATTCGGGTCGATCAGGATCCACAGATGTCGGGCACTTCCTCGGGCACATTCGGCGGTCCTCCCCCGACCAGCAAGGCCCCGATCAAGTTCGGCTTTGCGAAACAGGGGTCGAACTCGGTCCTGACCATCACGGTGGATGAATCGACAACCGCGCCCGGCCCCAAGGCCGACCCGTCTGCGCCCCCGCAGAAGATCGATCCGGCAATGATGCAGATGGTCAAGACGATGTTCCAGGGCTTCAAGGTCCTGATCGACGTCGAAGTCGAAGGCAAGATCGTCAAGACCAACGCCGACTACGTCAATGGCTCGCGCGTCACGCTGCTGGAGCTGGACATGGCAACGCTCTTCGAAGACGAAGCCGCGCTGACGGCGTTGCAGTCAAAGGTCCGCCCCGGGGCGTCCATCGCCGACGTACGGCCGTACTTGAAGGATGTGAAGGGCGTGAAGATTAACAATCCGACGGTGACGATCGAGTTCAGATAGGACTCGGCGCTTCGCGCCTCGTGGGCCTCGCTTGCCTTCGGCTCGCTTCGTGGGACTCGCCGCTTCGCGGCTCGTAGGGCTCGCGCCGTTTGGCGCTCGCTTGCGTTCTTGGACAATCGAGTTGGAGCTGATTAGCAGTTGTGAGCGCGGGCCGCACGGCCCGCGCCCCCACGAGCCGTGGAAGCGGCGAGTGTTACGAGCGGCGAAGCCGCGAGTCCCACGAGGCGCAAGCCATCGAGTCCTCGTCGCAAGCCTACCCCACGCACACCACCCGTCCATCCGACGATCCGAACACGACCCGGCCAGACGCGATGGCGGGTGATGACATGAGTGCGCCGCCGTCCTCGTACTCCCATAACACCTTGCCCGACTTGAGATCGAGGACGTAAAAGCGTCCGTCATTCGACCCGACATAGACACGCCCCCCCGCGATGGCCGGCGAGGCGTCGATTCGCGCACGGGTCATATGCGTCCAATGCGATTTGCCCGTCGCGATATCGAGCGCGTGCACCATCCGATCCCGCCCGCCGAGCACGACCAAGCCAGCATCGATGGCCGCCGACGAGTAGAAGGGAAACTTGCGCTCGGGGTGTTCGTAGCTCCACTTCACGCGTCGAGTCTTGACGTCAAACGCGATCACCTGATTGTCGAACGTGCCGAAATGGCCAACTCCGTCGGCCATGGCGACTGAGGCGCCGGTGTACGCCGTGGCCGACGCCTCGAAGATTTTGCTGCCGTCGCGCACCCGGACCGCATGAAAAATCTCGTCGCAGCCCGCGAAGTACGCCGAGCCGTCGACGATCGCGGCCGTGCCGTGCACGTAGTTCTCGGTCTTGACCGACCACCGCAGCTTGCCGTCGGCGCGACCCAGACCATAGAGCAGGCCATCGTACGAGCCAATCAGGACGAGGTCGGCGGTCACGATCGGCGAGGACTTGATCTCGGATTTCGTTTTATAGGTCCACGCCGCCTTGCCGTCGGCTGCGTTGACCGCGTGGATGGTGCCGTCCAGATCGCCGATGAACACGCGACCTTCGAGCACTGCCGGCGACGATTC
Organism: uncultured Acidobacteriota bacterium; assembly: GCA_963802675.1. GTDB lineage: Bacteria > Acidobacteriota > Vicinamibacteria > Vicinamibacterales > UBA2999 > JACCSI01. The sequence continues at coordinate 136,649 of CAWDJL010000003.1, read as the reverse complement.
GCCGATCGACTCCCCTGCTTTGTAGCGCCAACGCAGCTTGCCGTCACTCAGACCCAACGCGACGAGCTCTCCGGCGGCCGTGCCGACATACACGACATCCGCGACCACGGCTGGTGACGAATCGACCGGGATGTCCGGGCTGGTTTCCCAGATCCAGAGTCGCTTGAGCGACGAAGGCACGGTCGAGGATGAGACCCCGGTCAGCGCCGCGTTCCCGCGGAAGTGCGGCCACGCATCGGCAGGCGCCGCGCTTCCGGTTTGCGCTTGCGACCAGCGAGGAGCGGCGACCATCGCCGCGAGCCAGCCGATGAAGTCCCGACGTCGCATCGGTGCTGATGTATCGTGCGGTCCGCCGTGGCTACTGAGCACTCGGCCGCTTGAAGGACGCGCCCTCGGCCAGCGCATAGAGCTGATTGCGGTTCATCACGAACAGCATCCCGTTGGCCGGGACGACGGTCGAGTAGACCGAGCTGCCCATGTTCTGCTCGGAGACGACCTTCATCTCCTTGCCATGCTGCAGCACGGTGATGTCACCGTCTTCATCGCCGAGATACACCTTGTCGTCGATGATCATGGGCGACCCCCAGATCGCGGCGAACATGTCGTGTACCCAGTAGGGCTTTCCCGTCTTCTGATCGAGGCAGTGGAGGAAGCCGCTGAAGTCAGCGAGATAGATCAGCCCGTCCTTGATGGCCGCCGTTGAAATCGAACGGCGGATCTTTTCGTAGTGCCACAGCCGCCCGGATTGCGTGATGTCTCCCCGCTTCGTGCCATCGATGGCATAGGCGTGCCCGACGCCCTCACCATGCTCGGGATCCTGACCGTTGGAGATGTAGACAACGCTCTCGAGGATCACCGGTGTGCTGATGACCTCGTTGCGGGTCTTCGGCCAGACCGACTCCTTCGGGTTGGTGTCGAACTCCCACAGTTTCTTGCCGCTGAGGGCTTCGTAACCACGGACCCAGCCGTCACCCTGCGCGTGCACCACCTGCATCACGCCGCCGATGTCGCCCACTGTCGGCGTGGACCATTGCCCGTGCAGAATGCGGTCCTCGACGGAGTTGTCCTCCCAGACCAACTTTCCGGTGGTCCTGTCGAGCGCGATGATCGCCGGCGCTCGCGGAGACGGAATGTTGACGTGACTCTCGTCCTGACCGTTCGAGGTGCTGACGTAGACCAGGTTCTGGTACGCGACTGGTGAGGAGTTCGAGAGGTTGTGCGGAAAGGCACCCACCTCCTCCATCATGTCGAATATCCAGATGAAGTCGGGGTCGTTGGTGCCGGTCAGCTTTTCGTCTTTGGCGCCGTCGTTCGTCTTGTCGTGGAAGCCGTCCAAATCGGCGGCGATCACCTGGCCGCGGTTGGTCACGAAGTAAGCCACGCCCTCGATGACGAGTGGCGACGAGGCAATCCCCTGAAAGGGCCAGTCGTTGGCACGTCCCGAGGACAACTTCTCGAACGTGGCCTGCCACATGAACTCACCGTTCGATTCACGGAATGCCATCAGGACACCGCGATCGCCAGGCTGCTTGGCGTCTCGCACGGCCTCGTTGTTGGTGCCGATCAACACCACGCCACCAGCAACAACGGGATTCCCGTACGATTGCGAGCCCAGCTCGGCAACCCACTTGACGTTCTTGCCGGACTTCACGTCCCACGACGTCGGCATGCCTTTGAGCGGCGACACCATGTTGCGAGACGGGGTGCCTCCCCACATGGGCCAATCGGCAGAAATCGCGGGCGACGCCGCCAGGATGACGACGGCAACAATTGCTACGGCCTGTTTCATTGGTCTGCCTGACTTATCAACGCCCGGGCTGAAGCCCGGTCCAACCGATCACTTGTTCGGGTACACACTCACGTTGTCGAAGTACAGCTCCGAGATGCCATCACCATAAATGCCCGGGCTGCCCTCTCGATGGGCGATGCGATCGATCTTTTCAACCGTCCACGCCGTGGGCTCAGGCTGCCCGGTGGGCCACACCTTGCCTCGCACCTGCGCAGTGCCATCGGGTCGATTGTCCACGCGCAGCTTCATTCGATACCACGCATTGGCGTCCCACTTAAAGGGCACGCGCACGGTCATCTCATCAGCAGCCTGCCACGGGTGCAGCTCGAGCTTCTGCCCGTTGCCGAACAGGACGAGCGCGTAGCGCTGATTGATCACACCCGCATCGCCTCGTTGACGACGCTGCTCGGTGACGCGCACATCCGCTTCGATGGTGTACCCGCTCAGATTCGCGGGACCCATCAGGACTTTGGCACGACGGCCCACGGTTTCGTCACGTGGCCGCACGAGCACTTTGCCGACGCCTTCGACCGTGCGTTGAAACACTTTGCCCGGTGCACCGGTCCACCAGACTGGTGGCGCCTCGGCTGCGGCAGCTTCAAAGTCGTACGTCCAGGGCAGCGGAGTGATCACGCGCACGCGCGCTTGCCCACTAACGCCGCCGACCGTCGCTTTGACGAATCCAGCAGTCGCGTTCGCCGGTGCGACGTAGACGCCATCGGGACCCACCGTGCCTGCCAGCTGATCGACCGACCACGTGCCGCCCGTGGCCGGCTCTTCGCGAATGAAGTCGCCGTTGGCATCGAAGAGGCGTAACGTGAAGTTCTGCTTTTGACCAGGCGACAGCAGCGCTTCGTAAGGGAACAGCTGCACGTGAGCCACCGGGCCCGAGCCCTTCGGAGCGGTCGTCGAAACGGGTTTCGCGGCGGGTTTCCTCGGGACCCGCTTTCCGATGGCGTAGGTTGCTTCCATCGACGTCAGGTAGACCCGGCCGTCAGCAGCAATGGGTGAAGCGACGATGATTTCTGGCGCTTCCTGCGACCCCAACCAGTCCTCGTCGAGCACCTTCACGTCGGTGGCCGTCGGCTGCAGAATGTAGAGCTTCCCGTTTTCGGTGCCGACGTACAACTTCCCGTCAGCCAACAGCGGTGACCCCTTCTGAAGCGTGCCCAAGCTTCGCTCCCAGAGGCGCGTGCCGCTCTTCAGGTCGAAAGCGGCGACGATTGCGCCGTTGTCGACGGTGTAGAGGCGCTCGGCATCCATCACCGGCGACGCGTAGGTCGGCAAGAAGCCCATGGTCTTCCACTTGAACGCGTTCTCCTTCAGGTCGCCCTTTCCGCGGGCGTCGAGAGCGGCGATCATCCCCATCTCGGTCGTGCCGATGTTTTCTTCGCCATGCGTGATGTAGGCGATACCGTCGCGATACAGCGCGCTGTTGAGGATGGCTCGCTTGGACACATCGACACGCCAGATCGGCTCGCCAGTGTTCACCTTCAAGGCGTGAAACGATCCGTCCGTGCCGCCCACGATCAGCGCGTCCACGCCGTCGATGTCAACGATGATCGGCGTCGAGTAATTGGTGTCGTAGTGGCGCGCCTGTGGGGAGCTAATCCACATCGTCTGACCGGTGCGCTTGTCAAAGGCCAGGTAGCGATTGCCCGGGCGATTGAGGTCGCCCCACGCCAGCAGCAGCGTATTGAGGATGACCATGTCGCCGTGGATGATTGGCGATGTCGTGCGACCGCCGTGCGTGGTGACGGCGCCGTAGTCTTCCGGCAGGGAGCGGTCCCACAAGACTTTTCCATCAGGCGACACCGCAACGAGCTGGGCTCCGACAGTGAAGATATAGATGTTGCCGGTGGCAGGGTCGACCGCCGGCGAAGCCCACGCGGCGCGATGCTGAGGCACGTCGCTGAGGTACAGGCTGAAGTGGCGCTCCCAGACGACCTTGCCGCTCTCCGCGTCGATTGCGACCAGGCGCTCTTGTGCGTTGGCCGGATCGCCACCAACGGTCAGCAGGTAGAGTCGATTGCCGAACACCACGGGCGCTGAGCGCCCACCAATCGGGATTCGCCACGCCAGGTTCTCGCCCTTGGGCGACCACGCGGACGGGAGCCCTGTTTCGGCCGAGTGGCCGTCACGGGAAGGTCCGCGCCACTCGGGCCAATCGTTCGCCGTGATGGCTTCAGTCGCCGCCAGTGTTCCCCCCGCCAGCAGGGCCGCTGCGATCAGTCGTCGCAAATTGAGTTGTGTCATGGGCAGTACACGCGACATGGCTCAGCTCGGCGGGCGTCAGCGATGCGCCGAGCTCGATGACAGTCAGCTCCTATCTTACCGTCCTGCTGTCAATCGCTTCTGCTCAAAGGTGTTACGGGGCGATGGCGGCGTACATTTACTGTCTACGTTTGTCACCGGGGACTATCTTTGCGACGTCGTCGTGACCGCGGACCCCAGACGCGGGCGCCCCGCGGCGTTCGCCAGATCCCACGCCGCCTGATAGACCATCCGCGCGATCTTCTCCATCTTCGGATAGTTGATCTTCTCGGGGCGGTCATACACCGTGTGGTAGTCGGGATGTAGGCCGGTGTGAATCCAGACGCCAGGCACGCCGCGCTGGATGAACGGCCAATGATCGCTCCGGCGCATCAGGTTGGACGCGTTGTTGTCGTACCGGAAGCGAAGGTCGAGGCCGATACCCTGGTTGGCTCGCTCGAGGGCCGTGCGGAGATCAGGACTTCGCAGCGTGCCGATGATGTTGGTCGCGTTGCTGTTCGATTGAGCGGTCTGAATCTCCAGACCTCGGAAGCGACCACCCCCGCCGACCGGCACCTCCTCGTCGCGGCCGATCATGTCCATGTTCAGGACCGCGGCGATCCGATCGAGCGGAACCACGGGATCTTCCGTGTACGCCCAGGCGCCCAGCAACCCTCGCTCCTCAGAATTCCAGGCCGCGAAGATGATCGACCGCCGCGGCCGCTGGCCACTTTGCGCGGCGAGTGCAAACGCTTCGGCGATTTCCACGAGCCCCACCGTGCCCGACCCATCATCGTCGGCGCCGTTCTGAATCCTTGGACCGTCGGCCCCGTCGTGATCGAAATGCGCGCTCACGAGCACGTGCTCGTCCTTCAGCGAGGCATCTGACCCCTCGAGCGACGCAACGATGCTCCGATCGGGAACGGTATGATGGACGACGCTCGCCTTGAGGGCGACTGGCGTCGAGATCGGGACCGGCGTGACGCCACCACGCGCTTCGGCCGTCTTGGCCAGGTCGACGAGCGATCGACTGCTCGCCGCAACCAGTCGTTCGGCGATGGCGGGCGCGACCTGTACCACCGGAATGCGCACGCGGTCGGACCAGGAACGCAGCGTGTAGCGCTCGATGCGGGGCGCTGAAGCCGGCCAATAGTTCGCCGCCTGGGCGGCAAAATTGGAAGGACCGGACTGGTTGTGCACGTCCTCGACGAAGATGACCCCGATGGCGCCTTTCTCCTGTGCCGCCAGCACTTTCCGAATCGGCGTGGCCGCTTCTGCCGTCACGACTCCATCGAAAACGCTCGCCGGGTCGTTGACGCCGGGCTCTCGGTCGAGAAGAAGGGCCACCCGCCCGTGCACGGCATCGCGATAGTCGTCGTGCTGTCGTTCGGGTGAAACGATGCCGTAGCCCGCAAAGACAATCGTGCCCTCGGCCGACGCATTGGCACTGAAGCGGTGCGGGTAGAAGTCGCCTCCCAACGTGAGGTCTGCGCGAGTGTTTCCGCTGCCGACGGCGCCAATCGACAGAGTGTTGTCCTGCCCCAACGACGCCTTCATCAGGTTGTAGCGATGATCGAACGCACCGCCTTGACCGCCAGGCTCGAGTCCGAGCCGTTCGAATCGCGAACGCACCCAATCCGCGGCAATGGCGTTCTCCGGCGTATCGGTAAGGCGCCCCTGCAGGGCGTCGGACGCCAGAAAGAAGAGGTCAGGGCGCATCTCGGCCGCCTTGATGGACTCGATTTGCGGCGCCCGGGCCGATTGACTGAACGGGGTCGTGGAAAATGCGGCGATGACGGCGAGGGTTGCGGCGGCGCGGCGCACCATGAGTCTCCTCCTTGGCTGTCGCCGCCCACTATAGCCCCAGTGGGAGCGACTCGAAGAGACGGTCCGGTGCGACGTGGATCAGACTGAACGGTCGGTCGGCGGCGTGTTTCGATCCCTGGTCGCGTATGTATCGGTGCGGACAGCGTCTTCGGCTTCACGGCCGTGAACCAGGAGTGCAGTTACGATCAAGGAGGCGCCGACGACGGCGATGGCCCCACCGACGCCAATCGCCACCTCTGGCTCCCTCGACGCGAACGCAATCAGGGTGGCCAGACCCAACCCGAGACCGACGATGAAAATGCCCGCCGAGAGCCGCCTATTGCTCCGCGCGGTCCGCTGGGCTTTGACCACCTGCTGGTCGGTTGCGTTCAGTTCGCCGGTCGGCACAATCCCCCGCTCAATCATCGCCAGCCGCTCGCGATGCGCCATCTCGAGCACCTTGGTGCGATGTCGCATCCCTGGTACACGATGATCACGCCGCCAATGATCAAGAAGCTGAAAATGAGTGCCATTACGGATTCGGGCGTCATTGCACCTCCAGTTGGGACAATTAGACCGGGCGTCGGAGAGAATTGTTTCACCCGAAACAATTTGGCCCCGCGGCCGTTCTAATCTGTTGCGCGGATGAGCGGCCTTTCCGAGCAACAGCTCATCGAACGGTGCCGGCATGGCGACGACGAAGCGTTCCGGGAACTCGTGGATCAACACCAACGCCTGGTCTTCGCCCTGATCGGACGAAGCGTGTCGAACCCGGCGCGGGTGGAGGAGCTTGCGCAGGAAGTGTTCCTGCGGATTCATAAGGGGTTGCCATATTTTCGCGGCGAGTCCAAGATTTCGACCTGGATCTTTCGTATCGTGGCCAACGTCATCGCTGAGGAACGCAAACCAGGGCTCAACGTGATCTCGCTCGATGAGCCGTGGCCGGGCACAAATGCGCCGGCTCTCGATCCTGGTGCGATCGACAAGGCGTACGGCGACTTTGAACTCCGCGATCGTCTCGAAAAGGCAATCGAGCGGCTGCCCACGTCCTATCAGATATTGGTGAATGGCCACTATCTCGAGGGCCTGCGATACGAGGACCTGGCCTCGGCGCTCAACCTGCCCATGGGCACGGTCAAGACACATCTACACCGTGCCAAGCGGTTGCTGCGTCACTGGCTCGAGACCGATCACGGAGCTTCGTCATGATGTCGTGTCACGAAAGCAACGTGCTGATCGAAGCCATCGCCGTCGGCGATGACGTGCCCGACGCCGTGCGGGCGCATGTCGCCAGCTGTCCACAGTGTGCGGCGCGCCTGCGGCTTGCGCAGCGGATTGAGCAGGCGTTGTCGTCGCGTCCAGTCGTCGCGGTGCCGCAAGGATTTGCCATCACCGTGTTGGCGCGGGTTCGACGCGAGCGATGGCGATCGGAGCAACTGCTCGATTGGAGCTTCAACGCGTTCGTCGGGATCGGAGTCGCCCTCGTGGTATTGGGCGTCGTCGGGTTGGTATATGCGTCAGGCTTCGTCGTCGTGAGCCGCGACGTTTACTCAGCGCTCGATCTGGTCGCCAAGAACGCTGCGACGGTAGTCGTCAACGAGGCTCCCACAGTGTCGATGGGCATGCTGCTGCTGACCCTGACGCTCGGGGTCTGGTGGTGGGTCGAGCAGGAAGACCTGCCAATTTGAGGATTATTCTGGGGCAGCGATGCCAAAGGCCTTCTGCCCCGGCATGCGCTTACGACGGGCGAACGTTGCTCACCAGATACTCTTCTACAAAACCCCTTGATGAACCATCACAGTTAATCGCCCTGCGAGCGGGGACTCTGTGGGCGACGAGTCCAGCCCTACGCGCGTCAGTGTTCTTGTCATAGAGGTTTTCGATTGATCGTGCTGTGGAGTTGCTTAGCAAGACCCGGCATCCGCGATGCGCAAGTCCGACCACAAGTTGCTGCAGGCGCTTCTGATCGTCATCTGAAAAGCCGTCAGCCGTGTACGACCTGAAATGTGCGGTGGTACTGACCGGCGCATAGGGCGGGTCGAGGTACAAGAAATCTCCGGGGCGGGCGGCGCTCGCTACATACTCAAAAGACTCGTGAAGCACGGCCACTCTGGGCATCTGAAGAAGAGCCGCGACGCTCATGAGGTTCTGTTCGTCGCAAATGCGAGGGTTCGCGTACCGACCAACCGGCACGTTGAAGTCGCCCTTGGAGTTGAGTCGAAAGAGCCCATTGAATCCGGTTCGATTCAAGTACATCAACTGTGCTGCAAGTGAGGCTGGGTATGCCTGTGCCACACGGCTCTGTCGCCAGGCCGCTCGCTCAGGATTGAATCGAGTGTCGCGAATCTCGTAGTAGAGTGCATCTCCTTCCACCGCATGCCGCCCACTCAGTTCTCTGAGGCGGGCTATGACTGCCTCTGGTTCTCGAGCCAAAGCGGTATAGACACCTATTAGATCCGCGTTGCGATCGATCAAGTTCACCGGGACGCTGGAGAGACGATCGCTTGCCGCAAGATCGAAAAAAAGTGCGCCGCTTCCGACGAACGGTTCGAAATACGCCGACAACTGCTCCGGAACGAATCGCCTCAGGTGCGGGAGCAACTGCCGCTTACCACCTGCCCACTTCAGGAATGGAATCGCAGCGGGCGCGAGCACCGACCGCTTTGCGGCGCGCTTCAACGAAACTTGCACGACTGGGATGCTAGCATCGTCAGCCGTAGGGGCTACCATTGGTAGTGGCTCACGGGGTGATGGCCCCACAAATTGGGGATCTGCCCGTGTACGGACTAGCTTCGGCCGGGTAACGATGTTAGTCTTTACAGAGATCCGGATCGCTGCCACAGTAGTAAATATAGAGAACGACCCTGCGCCGCACACGCGAAAGTGGCGGAACTGGCAGACGCGCCGGACTTAGGATCCGGTAGCCGAAAGGCTTTGGGGGTTCGACTCCCCCCTTTCGCACCATTCGACTCGCCCTTCAGCTCGCCTTCGGCGAGCCGAAAGGCTCGCTCATGGCGAGCCACGAGTCATGTCGAATGCCCTGAGCGAGCGAAGCGAGTCGAAGGGCCCGTTCCTTCAACCGCCACGCTCAACCTTCCCACTTAATGAAAACCGAACTCGTCGACGTCAACGAAACGCGCCGGAACCTCACAGTCGAGATCCCGCCCGATGTGGTGGACGCCGAGATCGCGCGGGTCGCGGCCCGCTACGGCAAGGCCGCGCGCCTTCCGGGGTTCCGTCCGGGCAAGGTGCCAAGCAAGGTCGTTCGGCAGCGCTTTCGCAGTCAGATCCTGCACGACGTCGCTCACGAGCTCGTCGAGCGCGCGGTGGAAGAGGCGCTCACCGAACGTGGGGTCGAACCCGTTGCCACCCCCGCCATTCGCGACATCAATGTCGAAGAGGGTCAGCCGCTGACGTTCAAGGCCGAGTTCGACGTCCTGCCCTCATTCGACCCCGGTGAATTCTCCGCGATTGAAGCTCGGCGCAGCACGCCGTCGATTGACGATGCGGCCGTGGACCAGGCGCTCGAACAGTTGCGCGAGCGCGCCGCACGCTTCGAACCGGTCGAAGAAGGTGTGGTCGGCGACGGCCACACCGTGACTGTGGATCTCGAACGCCAGCCGTTCGACAAGGAAGGTCACGCCGGCGAGAAGACGAAGCACGAACGCGTCACCGATCGAGATTGGCTCGTCCACCAATCCACCCGGACTCGATGACGAGATCCGCGGCATGAGCAGCGGGCAGTCAAAGGCCTTTCGTGTGCACTATCCCGACGATCATGAGATGACCGAGCTGGCGGGCACGGCGGTCGCCTTTCACGTCACCGTCCACGACGTGCGGCAGCGCATTGTCCCGGCCCTGGACGACGAGTTCGCCAAGGACATGGGGGACTTCGAAACGCTCGACGCGTTGCGGACGCGCGTGCGTCAGGATCTCGAAACCGAAGCGGCCGAGGCCGCCGAGCGCCAGGTGCGCGCCGACGTCCTGAAGAAGCTCGCGGCCCGTGTGCCGTTCCCGGTGCCCGGCTCGCTGGTGGATCGCGAGATCGATCGTCGCGTCGAAGAGTTCGCACGCCGCTTGATGGAGCAGCGAATCGACCCGCGCACCACCAACATCGACTGGGCCGCCTTTCGCGAGGCCCAGCGCGAGCCGTCAACCGAAGCCGTCGGATCGGCCCTCGTCCTCGACGAGATCGCGCGCCGCGACGACATTGGCGTCAGTGAGGTCGAGATCGAGGCCGAGCTGGAGAAATACTCCGCCCAATCCGGGTTGACCGTGCCTGCAGTCCGGGCGCGACTGGAGCAGGATGGAGGGCTGGAGAGGCTGGCGGGTGGCCTGCGCCGCGAAAAGGCGCTCTCGCACGTGATGCAACAGGCCAGAATCGTGCAAATCTAAGGGAAAACGCCGCTAGACTCGGTGGGTGTCCCCCGGCCGGCGGTTAGCCGATAGACACGGATCAGAATTGTATGAATCCTTCTTCGTTCGACTCTCGTAGCTCCGCCTCTCGTAACCAGCTCGTCCCCATGGTGGTCGAACAGACCAGTCGGGGTGAGCGCGCCTACGACATCTTCTCGCGGCTGCTGAAGGACAACATCATTTTCGTCGGCACGCCGATTGATGACAACATCGCCAATCTTGTCATTGCGCAAATGTTATTCCTGGAGGCCGAGGACCCCGACAAGGACATCATGCTGTACATCAACAGTCCGGGCGGGTCGATCACGGCCGGCTTTGCCATCTACGACACCATGCAGTTCATCCGGCCTGACGTGCAGACGTTGTGTGTCGGACAGGCCGCATCCATCGCCGCGGTCCTGCTGGCAGCGGGCGCCAAGGGTAAGCGCTACTCGTTGCCCAACTCGCGCATCCTGATCCATCAGCCGTGGCTGTCGGGGCTGGGCGGCCAGGCGACCGACATCGATATTGCCGCCAAGGAAATCCTGCGCATGCGCGTGCGGATCAACGAGATCCTCGTCGTGCACACCGGCCAGGACGTCAAGAGAATCCAAGAGGATACAGAACGTGACTACATCATGTCGGCGGAGCAGGGCCGGGAATACGGAATTATTGACGACGTGATTCGGAAACGGGTGTAACCTAAAGGTAAGCCGAGTGCCCAAGCCTTTCCTGGTACCTTCCTCAGGGACAGACGAATGGTGAAGAAGACCGGAGACAGCGGCGAGATCCTGCGCTGCTCGTTCTGCAACAAAGACCAGAACGACGTCAGGAAGCTGATCGCCGGGCCGACTGTCTTCATCTGTGACGAGTGTGTCGAGGTCTGCAACGACATCATCGCCGACGACAATCGGTTCGAGAGTCGTGGTGTCCGGACCTCGTTGCCCACGCCGCAGGAGATCAAGAAGTTCCTCGACGAGTACGTCATCGGTCAGGAGCTGACGAAGAAGAAGCTCGCGGTCGCGGTCTACAACCACTACAAGCGCCTCGAGATTCAGAAGCAGCCGCGCAGCCGCAACGACGTCGAGCTCACCAAGTCGAACATCCTCTTGATCGGTCCGACCGGGACCGGCAAAACGCTGCTGGCCCAGACACTCGCCAAGCTCCTTTCGGTGCCCTTCACGATCGTCGACGCGACGACGCTCACCGAAGCCGGCTACGTCGGCGAAGACGTCGAGAACATCATCCTCAAGTTGCTGCAGGCCGCTGGCGGCGACATCGAGAAGTGCCAGCAAGGAATCGTCTACATCGACGAGATCGACAAGATCGGGCGCAAGGACGAGAACCCGTCGATCACGCGCGATGTCTCGGGCGAGGGCGTTCAACAGGCCCTGCTGAAGATTCTCGAAGGAACCGTGGCCAATGTGCCGCCCCAGGGCGGGCGCAAGCACCCTCACCAGGAATTCTTCCAGATCGACACCACGAACATTCTGTTCATCTGCGGCGGCGCGTTCGTCGGCCTCGACAAGTCCATCGAGCGGCGCGTGGGCAAGAAGACGCTGGGCTTCAAAGCCGACGTCAAGTCGCAGAAGAGCAAGGACGTCGGCGTCATCCTCGAACAGATCGAGCCGCAGGATCTGATCAAGTTCGGTCTCATCCCCGAGTTCGTCGGCCGCCTGCCGGTGGTGGGCACGCTGCACGAACTCGACAAGCCAGCGCTCGTTCAGATTCTCACGCAGCCGCGTAATGCCATCACGCGGCAGTACCAGAAGCTGTTCGAGTACGAGAACGCCAAGCTGCGCTTCACCGACGATTCGCTCGAGGCGATTGCCGAAATGGCCCTCGAACGCCGGATCGGTGCCCGCGGGCTGCGGATGATCATCGAGGACCTGATGCTCGACCTGATGTACCAGTTGCCAGGTCAGAAGAAATCGCGCGAGTTTGTCATCACGCGCGAGATGGTGCTGAGCAAGAGCACAGGGCTCGAGGTCATCGAAAAAGCGGGGTAGTCCCAGGCACCCGAGGCACCCGAGGCACCCCCGGCACTTTATTGTTTATATGGTCGAAGTCTACGAAACACTCCCTATCGTCCCCCTCCGCGACGTCGTGGTATTCCCGCACATGATGATGCCGTTCGTGATTGGACGCCCGTCGTCCATCCGGGCGCTCGAGCATGCGCTGGCCAAGGACAAGCGGATCTTTCTCGCCGCCCAGCACGATGCGGCCATCGATGACCCCGGTTCCGAGGACGTCTACACCATGGGCTGTGTGGCCAACGTGGTACAGAGCCTCAAGCTGCCCGATGGCAACATCAAGGTGCTGGTCGAGGGCGTCGATCGCGCCCGCGTGATCGAGTGGAAAGAAGACAAGGGCTTCCACCGTGTGGTCGTGAAAGTGCTGCAGCGGCTGAAGGAGACGGCGGGCGACGTCGAGCAGACGATGAGCCGTGTGGTGTCGCTGTTCGAGCAGTACGTGAAGCTGTCGAACAACCTGCACTACGACGCCATGCTCGCCGCCGTGAAGGTGGATGACCCCGGCAAGCTCGCCGATACCATTGCGGCCCACTTGCTGGTTAGCGTCGACGAAAAGCAGAACCTCCTCGAAATCAACTCCCCGCTCGAGCGCCTCAACCGCATTGCCGCCATTCTCGAAGCCGAGGTGGACAAGCTCCAAGTCGATCGCCGCATCCAGTCGCGCGTCAAGAAGCAGATGGAGAAGGCGCAGAAGGAGTACTACCTCAACGAGAAGATGAAGGCGATCCAGAAGGAACTGGGCCGCAAAGACGAGAAGGGCAACGAGATCGAGGAACTGAAAAAGAAGATCGAGCAGTCGCGGATGCCGAAGGACGTCGAAGAAAAGGCCGTCCAGGAGCTGAAGCGGCTCGAGGCCATGCCGCCGATGTCGGCCGAGGCCACCGTCTCACGCAACTACCTCGATTGGCTCATCGCGGTTCCGTGGCACAAGAAGACCAAAGAGAGCCGCGACCTCAAGAGTGCCGAGACCATCCTCAACGAAGACCACTACGGGCTGGACAAGATCAAGGAGCGCATTCTCGAGTTCCTGGCGGTCCGGGCGTTGGTCAAGAAGCCCAAGGCGACGATTCTCACCTTCGTCGGCCCTCCCGGGGTTGGCAAGACGTCGCTGGCGAAGTCGATTGCGCGCGCGATGAACCGCAAGTTCGTCCGGTTGTCGCTCGGTGGCGTGCGCGACGAAGCCGAGGTTCGTGGGCATCGCCGCACGTATATCGGCGCGTTCCCCGGCCAGATCATCCAGATGATGAAGAAGGCCGGAACGCTCAACCCCATCTTCCTGCTCGACGAAGTCGACAAGATGTCGATGGACTTCCGCGGCGACCCGTCGGCGGCCTTGCTGGAGGTCCTCGACCCCGAGCAGAACAATGCCTTCCTCGATCACTACCTGGACGTCGAGTACGACCTCTCGCACGTGATGTTCATCTGCACGGCCAACGTGCTGCACACGATCCCGCAGGCGCTGCGCGATCGCATGGAAGTGCTGCAGTTGGCGGGCTACACGGAACAAGAGAAGGTCGAGATTGCCAAGCGCTTCCTGGTGCCCAAGTCGGTCGAAGGCAGCGGTCTCACCGACAAGAACATCACGTTCACGGACGAGGCCCTGCAGACGGTGATCAACCGCTACACGCGCGAGGCGGGCGTTCGCAATCTCGAGCGTGAAATCAATTCGATCTGCCGCAAGGTCGCCCGCAAGGTCGTCGTCGATGGTCCGGCGACGAGCGAAGAGATCACCACCGAAAAGGTGACGCAGTTCCTTGGCGTGCCGCGTTTTCGCGCGACGGCGGCCGAAGAGCAGAACGAGGTGGGGATCGCCACGGGTCTGGCCTGGACCGAGGTGGGCGGCGAGATTCTGATCACCGAAGCGACGCTCATGCCAGGCCGGGGACGGCTCACCCTCACCGGCAAGCTGGGCGACGTCATGCAGGAATCCGCTCAAGCCGCGATGAGCTACGTCCGTTCGCGCGCCGAAGACTTCGGCATCGCGAAAGACTTCAATCGACGACTGGATGTCCACGTGCACATCCCGGAGGGCGCCATCCCGAAGGACGGCCCCTCGGCCGGCATTACACTCGCGACCGCGCTGATTTCCGCCCTGTCACGCGTACCCGCTCGCCGGGATGTCGCCATGACGGGAGAGATTACGCTGCGAGGCAAAGTCCTGCCCATCGGTGGCGTGAAAGAAAAGGTGCTCGCGGCCCATCGGGCCGGTATCAAGAACCTGATCATCCCGAAGGACAACGAGAAGGATCTCGCCGACATCCCGAAGAACGTGCTGGATGTGATGAACCTCTATCTCGTGCAGTCGATGGATGAAGTGTTGAAACAGGCGCTGTCGGGTCCGCTGACGCCGATTGTGCCGACCCCGGATGCCGCCGTCGAAGTGGACGAGGCATCGGACGCCATCACGCACTAGGTCAGGTGCGACAGGTGCGACGGGTGCGTCACGAGGACTGGTGGGTCGGGTGGGTGCTCGCTGAGTTCGTCACCAGTGCCATCGACGCAGCGGGTTTTCCAAAGGAACGCCTGCGGGAAGTGGCCTGCATCGGACGGTCGAATGTCGGCAAATCAAGTTTGATCAATGCGCTGGTCGGTCGCAAGGTTGCGCGCACCAGCGCCGCGCCCGGCAAGACTCGCCTGGCGAACTTCTATCGTGTGACACCGGATGGACGGCCGGCGTTCCATCTCGTTGACCTCCCCGGATACGGGTACGCCCGCGGGGGCGAGGCGGCGGCGCGCGAGTTCGAGGCCCTCACGGGCGCCTATTTTGGCGCAGGTTCCCGGATGGCACTGACAGGCGTGCTGCTGCTGGTCGACAGCCGCCATCCGGGTCTCGAATCGGACCGCCAGGCATGGAACTGGCTGCAGCACCTGGGCGTCACTTGTCATGTGGTCGCCACCAAGGTGGACAAACTGTCGCGCACGAACCGCGTACGCCACTTGAAAGAGCTCGAACGGTTACATGAAGGACCGGTTGGGGCGGTTTCCGTCCAGACCGGCGAAGGGTTGAAGGAACTGTGGAAAACGATCGAAACGCTTCTGCGACAGCCACTGCCGGAACCGGGGCACCCGCCGCGCTAGCCAGCGCCGGGGGGCGTGGGGACGCTCCCACCACCACCGCCGAACAGGTCACACTGGATTTGACGACGCTCAAGGAATTGAGCGTGACGGCCTTGACCAAGATCGCCAGGGATCACGAGATTCCCGGGGCGACCGGCATGCGCAAACAGGAACTCATCTTCGAGATCCTGCGGGCTCGAGCCGCCAAGGCCGGCCTCATCTTCTCCGAGGGCGTCCTCGAAGTCTTACCCGACGGGTTCGGCTTCTTGCGGGCCCCCGATTACAACTACCTGGCCGGGCCGGACGACATCTACGTCTCCCCATCCCAGATTCGCAAGTTCGACCTGCACACGGGGGACACGGTCGCCGGACAAATCCGTCCGCCCAAAGAAGGTGAGCGCTACTTCGCGCTCATCAAGGTCGAGGCCGTCAACTTCGAGCCGCCGAACCGCGGCAAGGAACGCATCTTCTTCGAGAATCTGACGCCCCTGTATCCCCAGGAGCGGATCCGACTCGAATTCGACCCCGAGAATCTCTCGACGCGCGTCATGGATCTCATGACGCCGCTCGGCAAGGGTCAGCGCGGATTGATCGTCGCAGCGCCGCGGACCGGGAAGACGATGCTGCTGCAGGCGATCGCCAACGCCATCACCACGAACCATCCCGAGGTCTACTTGATCGTCCTGCTCATTGATGAGCGGCCGGAAGAGGTCACCGACATGCAACGGTCGGTGAAAGGCGAAGTCATTTCGTCGACCTTCGACGAGCCGGCGCAACGTCACGTGCAGGTCGCCGAAATGGTGATCGAGAAGGCCAAGCGACTCGTCGAGCATGGCAAGGACGTGGTCATCCTGCTCGATTCGATCACACGCCTCGCACGCGCCTACAACACGATTGTGCCGACGTCGGGCAAGGTGCTGTCAGGCGGGGTGGACAGTAACGCCTTGCAGCGTCCGAAGCGCTTCTTCGGCGCCGCGCGGAACATCGAGCAGGGCGGTTCGCTGACGATTGTGGCCAGCGCGCTGGTCGACACCGGGTCGCGCATGGACGAAGTGATCTTCGAAGAGTTCAAGGGCACGGGCAACATGGAAGTGCACCTCGACCGGAAGCTCACCGATCGCCGCGTGTTCCCCTCGATCGATATTCAGAAGAGTGGCACGCGGAAAGAGGAGCTGCTCCTGCCCAAGGAGGACCTCAGCCGCGTGTGGGTGCTCCGCAAAGTGCTGACCCCACTGTCCCCCGTGGAGGCCATGGAGCTTCTCTTGTCGAAGATGGGCAAGATGAAGACGAACGCCGAGTTCATGGCGGCGATGCAGAACGGGAAGTAACCACGACGGTTCTCCACAGCGGTTCTCCACTCTGGTTCTTCACGGTGGTTCCCGATGGTTCTTCACGATGGCTCTGGAACCCACGTAAGAACCGTCGTGGAGAACCGCCGTCTAGAACTCCTGAGTTCAACCTCCGCGACATCGCACGACATCACGCGGGCACGCCAAGTTGAAGGGGCGCGACTCGACGGGTAAGATCGCACCCTACCAACGGAATGACGCGATGAGCGAGCCGTCCGCGAGCCTCGACCCTGAGCAATCACCGCGCGGGTTGCACCTCGACTCGTGGAAGGAGATTGCCGCGTATCTGAAGCGCGACATCCGGACCGTCCAGCGCTGGGAGAAGCAAGAAGGGCTTCCCGTTCATCGCCATCAGCACGACGAGCGCGGCACGGCGTACGCGTATTCAGGCGAGATCGATCGCTGGTTGGATAGCCGCAGCCGGTCCACGAACCGCGACGAGACCGGAGTGACGGCGACACCTGCGGTCACCGAGGGGGCAGGCGGTGCGGCCGCAGCAGAACCCGCGAGCGCAGTAAGGGAACAACCCGCGAGCAACCCGGCCACAGTGCGCGCAGAGCGCCGTGTCATGTGGCCGCTGCTGGCGTTGGCCGCGATCACGATGCTCGTCGCTGCCGTCGCTATATGGCGTGTGCGATCCAATGAACCGGCACGAGCCCTCACGACGCTTTCGGTGGCCTTTCCCGCCGAGGTTCGTTTCCAGGATTGGGGTCCGGATCTCGCGCTTTCGCCCGATGGTGCAACGCTGGTGTACGCCGCACGCGGCCCCTTCAGGCTTCGACGGCTTGACCAGCTCGAAGGGCACACGATTCCCGGCACGCAGGATGGCCGGGGGCCCTTCTTCTCACCTGATGGCCAGGAAATCGGATTCTTCCGCCCCGGGGAGCTTGTCAGGGCGCCCGTTGAGGGTGGAACACCGGTTGTCGTCGCCGATATCGAGGTCGACTTCAACGGTGGTGCGGACTGGGGGCGCCACGATCAGATCGTGTACGGTGCGCCTACGTTAGAGGGGTCGCACGGGCTCTATCGGGTGTCTTCTGGTGGAGGCCGACCGCAACTCATTACGACCATTGAGGGCAATTCCGAGACTGCGTACTGGCTCACGCCGCAGTGGATCGGTGACGGCGACGCCGTGCTGATACCGGTGGTACGGTCGTCACCTGACGGCACCCGTTTTCAGGCCGTGGCCGTTTCGGTCGCCACCGGGAAGCAGCAGGTACCTGATCGATGACGCGCGACACGCGCGGGATATAGGCGGCCTGCTCGTGTACCTGGCGCAATGATGCGCTCTTTGCCGTGCGGTTCGACAGCAAGCGACTCGAAGTCACCGGGCCGCATGTGCCCGCGTGGGAAAACGTGGGGGCGCGCATTCGGAATCGCTCGTGGACCCACGCCGGCGACACACTCGTCTATTGGCCCAACCTGAGACGGCCGCGTCGGCTCGTCTGGGTCGATCGATACGGTCGGGAAGAGCCGCTGAGCCTGCCTCCTGGCCAATACCACGCGCCTCGTCTATCCCCGGACGGACGTCGGATCGCCGTAATCGTTGATGACGCGTCGGCCGAATTCGGCAACGTCTGGCAATACGATCTCGTGACCGGCGCCACTGTTCAGCTCACTGAAGACGGTCGCAGCGGGGCAATTGCGTGGACGCCGGACGGGGCGCATCTCATCGTGGCGATGCGACAGGGCCAATCGAGCGATCTCTATCGCATGCGCGCGGACGGTGGGGGTGAGCCCGAGCGGATCCTCGCCTCGTCAGCCCTCCACCCCGGAGCATTCAAGCAACCCGTTGGGTGGATAGACACCAGAAACCTGATCGTGAGTCAGTCGGGGTTGTTCCGGCAGTCGAAATTGTGGAGTGTGGCTCTCGATGGGGGGAGCGCACCGCGCCCGATCGTTGGGGACGGTGGCGGGTGGAGCGGCGGCAGCGTCTCGCCCGATGGGCGATGGATTGCCTACGCGTCCGCGGAATCAGGTCGTGCCGAGGTCTACGTGGCGCGTCTTCCGGAGGGTCGCCCCCGGTGGCGCGTGTCGTCCGACGGCGGACGACTGCCGCTGTGGGCAAGGAGCGGGCGTGAGCTCTTTTATCGGAACGGTGGTCGGATGATGGCCGTTCCTGTCACGACGGTGAACGGCGCGTTCGTACCGGGCCAACCATCTCAATTGTTTGAAGGAGATTTCTATGAAGTGGAGCCAGGAGGGCCCGATCACGATGTGACTCTCGACGACAAGAAGTTTCTGATTGTGCAGCGTGGCGCGACGGACGGCCCGGAACGGTTGAACGTGATCCAAGGATGGAGGTCCGAGATCGAGCGGCGGCTCCGGAACGCCCGATAGGAGAAGGACGGCAGCGCGCGACATCACGGCACATGTCGCGACTCCTTCGAACCTGCCGCGTGCTGTCGCTTGTGAGCGACAACGCGCGCCCGCACCGTGGGGCGCATGCGATCGCCGCACGCGTCTCGCGCTGTTCGAACTCACGTCTACGTTTTCATCGCCCTACTCGCGCTGATAAGTCCGAGCAGAACCACCGCGCGGGAGCAAGGGGCAGCAACACCACCGCGATCACCTGACGCCATCGTCGCGCGGATTCACCAACACTATGGCAACGCTCCGAGTCCGCTCGTCCTCGTTGTCGACAACAGTAATTTCCCGGCTGGCGTCTGGCGCCGGGTCAAGGACCTTGTTGCCTTTCGCCTTCATCGGCCTCAGCCGGATGGCACGATGGTTGTCGATGCGCCCATCTACGTCGTGCGGAATTCCGCCATTTACCTGAAAGCGGATGCCGCATTGCGCAACGGGACGACGAACGACGAATATGTTTGGTGCCTGCTGGCCGCGGTGCTCGCCCACGAAGGAGCCCACCAAGCGCCGATGACAGAGCGTGAAGCGCTCATCGCCGAAGCCGAACAGCTTCGACGATGTCTTGTTGAGGGTCACCTGCACACGGGCAGTGGCTGGAGCGCAGGCGCGTACCTCTTGAAGGTGGAGGCGAAGCTGCGTCAGCCGCGGGAGCATTATTGACCGAGTGTTCTTCAAAAGGGTTCTTCACGGCGGTTCTTCACGACGGTTCTTAACGACGGTTCGTCGAACGTTCTTCGAGAACCGCCGTCTAGAACCGTCCGTCAAGAATTGTCGTTGAGAACCTTCGTCCAGAACCTCCGTGTAGAACCGTTGTTCTAGCGCCTCAACCCGCCTTGCACTATCCTCAGCCAAGTGCTGAGCCTGCGGTTTCTTCGCATCGGTCTCCTTTTCATCTGGTCGATCGCGGGGGTGACCTCCGGCCTCGGGGCGCAGACCTACCAGGGCGGGGTCCGTGGTGCGGTTCGCGATGCCACCGGCGTGGTGCCTGGCGCCGACGTCACGCTCGTGAACGAAGAAACCACCGTGGCGCGAACGACGGTCAGCAATGCCGTCGGCGAGTACGCATTCCCGAACGTCGTTCCGGCGGTTTACACGGTGCGGGCATCCGTCAGCGGATATAAGACCTTCGAGAGCCGCGGCATCCGCGTGGGGACGCAAGAGTTCGTCACGCTCGATCTGTCACTCGAAGTCGGCGAGCTTCGCGAAGCCATCACCGTGCGTGGCGACTCGCCAGTGATCGAAACGGCCATCGCGTCGGTTGGGACCCTGATCGAACGGCAAGCGCTCGAAACGTTGCCTAACGTGGGTCGGAATCCGTTTGTGATCTCAGTGATTGCTCCCAATGTGATCCCGACCGGCCTGCCGCAGTTCGTGCGCATGCAGGATCAGAATATGACCGCCATGTTGTCGCTGGGAGGTGGGCCACGGCGTGCCAACAACTTCCTGCTCGACGGCGTACCCATCACGGATCTCTTCAATCGGGCGGCCATCATTCCATCGATTGAAGCCGTCGAGGAAGTAAAGGTCCAGGTGTCGACCTACGATGCCGAGCTCGGACGAACGGGGGGCGGCGTCTTCAA
Source organism: uncultured Acidobacteriota bacterium (assembly GCA_963802675.1). Taxonomy (GTDB): domain Bacteria; phylum Acidobacteriota; class Vicinamibacteria; order Vicinamibacterales; family UBA2999; genus JACCSI01. The sequence goes on along the minus strand of CAWDJL010000003.1, from coordinate 116,020 downwards.
CACGACGCACAAGTCGGGGTCGAATGCGTGGCACGGCAGCGCCTTGTTTCAGGAACGCCCGGAATGGGGCACCGACAAGCTGTTCTTCACCCGCGAGAGCGGGCAGCCGAAGCCTGAGACCTCCTATCACCTCTGGGCCGGTTCGCTTGGCGGCCCGCTCATCACGAATCGCACGTTCTTCTGGGTCAGCAGCGAAGGATATAAGACCCAGACGGTCTTCGACCGCGTCCTCATCATGCCGACAGCGCTCGAGCGTCGCGGCGACTATTCGCAATCGTTCGACGCGCAAGGGCGACAGATCATCATCTACGATCCGTTGACGACCCGACCGGATCCGGCGCGGCCGGGGCAGTTCATCCGCGATCCGTTTCCAGGAAACGTGATCCCGCCAGACCGCATCAACCAAGTCGCCAGGAACCTCGTCGACCTGCTACCGTTGCCGACGGCCGGGCGATCGCTGCCGCGTTCGTCGCTGCCCATAGCCGATCTGACGAATCAGGTGACGGCGAAGATCGACCATCGGCTCTCGGATCGGCAAACCATCAGCGGGACCGTTGCCTGGTATCACTCGAGGGAACCGTCGCCCCAGTTCCTGGGTATACCGGGCGATCCGGGGGCGATCTTCCAGCCGCGAACGGTCAACGTCGTGGCTCTCAACGACGTCCTGGTCCCGGATGACCGGACGGTGTTGGCATTCCGCTATGGCTTCCTGCGGTTTCGGGACGACTTTGCGTCGGAACCTTCAGACCCGTCCGGGCTTGGCTTTGCTCCGGCGTTTGCCAGTGCGATCACGGGCTACCCGAGAATCTCGGCTCAGGCGTACGCATTGGGCGGAACGCTTTTCAATGGCGGCACGCTGACCGAGAGTACGTCGTATTCGCATTCCGTCAGTGCATCGCTGTCGCGGCTGGTCGGCCGTCACACCCTCAAGGCTGGCGGCGACTATCGACTCATTGGCATGCGGGTCTTTGCGCCTGGTGACGTCAATGGTTCCTTCGGGTTTACATCCGCATTCACGCAAGGCCCGAACCCGAACGTCGGCAGCACGGATGCCGGCGACTCGGTGGCGAGCCTCCTGCTCGGATTTCCAGCGAGCGGGGCCTTCAACATCGGGACTCCCAATGACTTGTACACCCACTACGTCGCCGGCTATGTACAGGATGATTTCAGATTGGGCGGCAACGTCAGCCTCAACGTCGGAGTGCGCTATGAGTTCGAACAGGGCCTGAGCGAAAGTCAGAACGCGTTCACGGTTGGCTTCGACCGCGAGGCGCCGTTCCCCATACAGGTGCCCGGACTCAATCTCACTGGCGGTCTGATGTATGCCGGAATCGACGGATATCCCGAGCATCAGGGCAGCCCCTCGCGGCTCAACTTCGGCCCGCGGGCTGGCGTGGCCTGGTCTCTCGATGAGCAAACGGTCGTTCGCGGTGGCTATGGTCTCTTCTGGGCACCATCGCAGATTGCTCAGGCATTCGATCAGGGGGCGCTCGGCACGCGCGGCTTCACCGCGACGACCACCTATCGATTCAGTACCGATGGCGGACTGACCCCGTGTGAAGGATGCTCGCTGACGAACCCCTTTCCGCAAGGTTTGGAGCAGCCGCAAGGCGCCGCGCTCGGGCTGATGACTGGCGTCGGAGGGGATATCGACTTCATCGATCAGACCGCGGGGTCCGGATACGTCCATCAGTATTCCGTGGACCTGAAGCGCGAGCTGCCACGAAGGATCGCAGCGTCAATCGGATACCTGGGCAGCCGCAGCGAGCGTCTCGCCGTCGGTGGCACCGTTGACACGCGGGTGAATATCAACCAGCTCGATAGCCGATACCTGGCGCTCGGGAGCGCCCTTCAGGAGCCGGTTCCGAATCCATTCTTCGGCATCGACGCGTTCGGCGCATTGGCCCAGTCGCCGACCATTGCCCGCGGCGAATTGCTTCGTCCGTACCCTCAGTTCAAGAACGTCTTTGCCCACCGCGTCAGCACGGCGCGCGCGCGATACAACGCGCTGACCCTCAGCCTCGAACGCCGGCAGTACGACGGCTGGGGCGGACGGGTGAACTACGTGTACAGCGTGCGCAAGGACAACCAGTTCGGTGAGGGCAACAGCTTTTCCTTCAACCCGGCGGGGGCCATCGACAACTTCGATCTCGAACGCGAGTTTGGCTACTCGTTGCTCGACACGCCACACCGACTCAACATCAGTGGCACCATCGAACTGCCGTTTGGAGCGGGACGACGGTGGCTGGGCGACAGCGGTCTGCTGAGCAACATTGTCGGTGGATGGTCTGTCAGCGGGGTTGGCAGCTATCAGAGCGGTTTCCCCGTCGCCGTGTTCCAGAACAACAACAACTCCAATTTGCTCGGCAGCGGCCAGCGGCCGAACATCGTTGCGGGGATCGATCCGCGGCTGCCCGGCAGCCCTGAGGACAATTACGATCCGACCTGCGCCTGCGTCCGATGGCTGAACCCGGCCGCCTGGAGTGCGGCGGCGCCCTTCACATTTGGCGACGCGCCGCACGTCGACGCGCGGGTGCGCACGCCGCTGCGCACGAACTGGGATGTCGCGCTGCACAAGACCCACCCGATCGGTGCGGTTCACCTGACCGTTCGTGTCGAGGTCATCAACGTCTTCGACGACCCGGCATTTGCCGGCCCTCGCGTCGCGTTCGGCGCCCCGGGGTCCGTGTTCGGGGCGATCGATGGCGTCAACGGCTTCCCACGAACGCTGCAATTGATGGCGAAAGTCGCATGGTAGAAGGGACGAAGCTCGGTCCTTACGACGTGCTCGGGCTGATTGGGACCGGCGGCATGGGCGAGGTGTACCGCGCTCGTGATACGCGACTGGGACGAGATGTCGCGATCAAGACACTCCCCGCGGGGTTCGCAGCGGATGCCGAACGACTCAAGCGCTTCGAGCTGGAAGCCCGGGCCGCCAGTCAGTTGTCGCATCCAAACATCCTGACGATCTATGACATCGGAACAGCCAACGACCGGCCATTCATCGTCTCCGAGTTGCTCGAGGGCGAGAACGTGCGCGAGCGTCTCATTAGGGGACCCCTGCCACCAAGAAAGGTGGTGGAGTTTGGCGTTGCCATTGCGGGTGCACTAGCGGCCGCTCACGCGCGCGGCATTGTGCATCGCGATCTCAAGCCCGAGAATCTCTTCCTCACACGTGACGGTCGCGTCAAGATCCTCGACTTCGGGATTGCCAAACTCATCCAAACCGACCAGGAACAGCCTGCGGGCGCGCCCACGATCACGATTATGACCAGTATGGGCATGGCGGTTGGGACGCTTGGGTATATGGCGCCCGAACAGATGAAGGGGCAACCGGTTGACCACCGCGCCGACATCTTTGCGTTGGGTGCCGTCCTGCACGAGATGGTGGCCGGGGCTCCAGCGTTTCGTCGTGACTCGCGGATCGGCACCGTCAATGCCGTCCTCGAGTCTGACCCTCCGGCCCTATCCGACACCGTGGCGCCGGCGATTCGTCGAATCATCGCGAGATGCCTGGAGAAGGATCCGGACGAGCGTTTTCAATCCGCCCGCGATCTCGCCTTTGCCCTGAGCGCGCTCTCAGAGACCATGCCGGCCGCGGCGGAACCTTCGAAACGCAGGGTGGGGGCGGCGAAGATCGATTGGCGGATCGCAGCGCTTGCCGTGCTGGTGACCGCAGCGGCCGTAGGGGCGCTCACGTGGCGCGTGCGCTCGAACGCCGCGATGCCACCTCGCACGCCGAAGCACTTCTTGTTTCAACCCGGAATTCCGAACACCGGGGGCGTCACCGTCTCACCTGACGGACAACGGCTGGCATTTCTCGCAGGGACGCCGACGCGTCTGCTGCATATCAAAGAGATGGATGCGATCGAGGCAACGCCGATCGCCGGCACCGACGGCGCGTCCCAGCTTTTTTTTTCACCCGATGGTCAGTGGGTCGCGTTCTCGGCCCTGGGCAAACTGAAAAAAGTGAGAGTTGGTGGCGGCACGCCGGTCACCCTCTGCGACGCGCCCGAGCATTTGGGCGGCAGTTGGGGAGACGACGGTCAGATTGCGTTCAGCGGGCGAACCCGTGGGTTGATGCGCGTCTCAGCCGAAGGGGGCGTCCCAGAGCCCTTGACCACGCCCGAGCAGTCGCGCGGCGAGATCGACCATCACGCCCCGCACTGGCTGCCCGGCGCTAAGGCCCTTTTGCTCACGCTCCACGCGGGCCCGGAGGTCTTTCGGGTGGCCGTTCGCTCGCTCGAGACCGGCGAGCAACGCACGTTGATCGAAGACGGGTTCGATGCCAAATACGCAGACTCTGGTCACATCGTGTACGGCCGCGCCAACACGCTCTGGGCGGCGCCATTCGACCTCGAGCGCCTGACGATCACCGGGCCGTCCGTGCCAGTTGTCGAGAACCTGTTGACGGTCGATGACAGCGGCTTCGCAGGATTCAACGTCGCCAAAGACGGCACGTTGATCTACCAGCCGGCGCCACCCATCGGCGACCGGACCCTGACCTGGGTCGACCGAAAAGGCAAGGCCGATCCCCTACCCTTCCCGACACAGGCCTACAATTTCCCTAGCCTCTCTCCTGACGGGGGCCGCATTGCCGTTCAAGTCTCCGATGGCCCACGAACCAACATCTTCGTGTACGACCTCGGCACCGGAGTGTCACGACAAGTGACCCGAGACGGCGCCGAATCACGACCGTTGTGGACGCCCGACGGCAAGCGGCTCACCTACGCCGCCCGCCGGAAGGAGGAGCGGCACATTTTCTGGCAGGCGCTCGATGGCAGTACGGCCGCTGAGTCGCTGATCGCGAGCCGAAACGATGTGTGGCCGGGAGCATGGACTCCGGACGGCTCGGCCCTCGTGTTCGTGGAGTCGCCCCCGACCGAGATCAGCGACATCAAGCTGCTGCGGCCCAGCGACCCATCGCGCGTCGAAGTCGTGGTGGGCAGTCCGAGTGAGGACATGTGGCCGAGCCTGTCGCCCGACGGCCGGTGGATCCTCTTTTCATCGATTGATCGACGGGATCGAGGGGGTTATCAGTTGTACTTACGATCGATTGCGGGCGGCGCGCCCATTCAGATCACGACTGATGGTGGTGGTCAGGGCCGCTGGGCCCGCGATGGTCGAGAAGTGTTCTACCGGTCCTCGAACAGCATGTGGCGGGTACTTATCCAAACCAGTCCGGAATTGCTGGTCGGTAAATCCGAAGAGCTCTTCGCAGGCGAGTACCACGGATTCGCCGACGGTCCACCGACCTACGATGTGTCGGCCGACGGCCAACGATTCCTCATGATCAAGCCGGGCGACCAGGAACGCGCGGCCGCGACGACTCACATCGTGCTCGACTGGTTCGAAGCGCTGAAGCGTCGCGTGCCAGTTCCGCGTTAGGAGCCTTGACGGCCAAGAATCTTCGCAAATGAGTCAACCTTTCTCCGTCAAGGCGACTGCCCCGCCGGAGGCGGCGCCAGCAAACATACTGGCTAGCGAGGCGGAGCCTCGTTAGTCCTCCATTCCTTGATATCGTTGTGAAGTGACGACCATCCGTGTGGCCTTGACGCAGATGGCGTGTGGTGATGATGCGGACGCCAATCTCACGCGACAGGTGGCGCTGATTGAGCGCGCCGCGCGCGACCGCGCTCAAATCATCTGCACGCAGGAGCTGTTCCGCTCCAAGTACTTTTGCCAGGTCGAAGACCATCGCTTCTTTCAGCTGGCCGAAACCATCCCCGGGCCGTCTACCGAAGCCTTCCAGGCTCTCGCGAAAACCCACGGTGTCGTGATCATCGGCTCCCTGTTCGAACGACGCGCGGCAGGGCTGTATCACAACACTGCCGTCGTCATCGATGCCGATGGCTCGTTGCTGGGCGTGTATCGCAAGATGCACATCCCGGATGATCCGCTCTATTACGAGAAGTTCTACTTCACCCCGGGCGACACGGGGTTTCGAGCCTGGAAGACGCGCTATGCGACGATCGGCGTGTTGATCTGCTGGGATCAGTGGTTTCCAGAGGGTGCACGGCTCACGGCCATGCAGGGTGCCGAGCTCCTGTTCTATCCGACCGCCATCGGCTGGCATCCGTCGGAGAAGGCCGAGTACGGGCGGGCCCAGCACGAATCATGGGAGCTCATCCAGCGTAGTCACGCGGTGGCCAACGGCTGTTTCGTGTGCGCGCCCAACCGAATCGGGCACGAGATCGTGCACGGCGTCGATCGTCAACCGGTCCATCCGGATGGGATCGAGTTCTGGGGTCAGTCGTTCGTCGCCGCCCCGGACGGATCGGTCATGGCCCGCGGGTCGGTCGATCGCGAAGAGGTGCTGGTGGCGGATTGTGATCTCGCGCGGGTGGAATTCAGCCGCACTCACTGGCCGTTTCTGCGCGATCGCCGCGTCGACGCCTACGGCGATCTCACCAAGCGGTTCGTCGGCCCCTAATGCGCAGGCTGACCGGCACGCCCGCGCGACAGGGGTTTACCTTCCCGGCGGAATGGGAGCGACATGCCGGCACCTGGATCAGTTGGCCGCGCCCGGAAGGCATCTCCTTCCCCGGGCGCTACCAGGAATGCATCGACAACGTCGTCGAGGTCATCCGCGCCATCAGCCAGTTCGAGCCCGTTCAGCTCAACGTTCCCAATATCGACTACGAGGAGATCGTTCGAGCGCGCCTCGCGGTCAGGAAGGTCGCCACCCGGCGCATCCGTTTTCATCACATCCGCACCAATGAGTGCTGGACGCGGGATCACGGACCCGCGTTCGTCGTGCGGCGACGCGGCCGTCGGCGCACTTTCGCCATCGTTGACTGGGGATACAACGCGTGGGGCGGCAAGTATCCACCATTCGATGCCGATGATGCGGTTCCTACGCGAATCGGCGAAGAGCTGGGCCTGCACGTGTTCCATCCCGGAATCGTGATGGAAGGCGGCGCCGTGGACTTCAACGGCGCCGGCACGGTCATGACGACGACATCCTGTCTGTTGAACAAAAACCGAAATCCTGGACTGTCCAGGAACGACGTCGAGCGGTATCTCAAGAACTTCTACGGGCAGCAGCACGTCGTCTGGCTTGGTGATGGGATCGCTGGCGACGATACCGACGGCCACATCGACGATCTCGCACGATTCCTCAGACCACGAACAATCGTGATCGGGATGGAAACCAACCGACGCGATCCGAACTACGAAGTACTTCAAACGGCCCGGCGCCGGCTCGCTCGTGCGAAGGATCAGGACGGCAGTGCGTTCGAGATCGTCGAGCTACCGATGCCGCGGCCGGTGGTGTTCCGCGGACAGCGGCTACCCGCGACATACATGAACTTCTACTTTGTCAACGGCGGGCTGCTGGTGCCGACGTTCGGTCAGCCCGACCGTGACACCCGCGCCCGGTCGATTCTCGAGAGTCTGTTGCCACGTCACAAGGTCATGGGCGTCGATTGTCGCGCGCTGATCTGGGGCCTGGGCGCCATCCACTGCCTGACACAGCAGCAGCCGGCTTCGCAAGGTGCCTGAGGTGCCGAGAGTGCCTTAGGTGCCTATGTGCGGGTGCCTATGTGCAGGTGCCTATGTGCAGGTACCACGGTGCTGGTGCACTGGTGCTCGGTCTTCATTTGCCCGTTCCACCGGCCAATTCCGCGTTGACGAACGCTTCGATCTGTAGGGCGGCGTCGGTCTCGCACTTGTCCGTCAGACCCCTTCGACAGTCTCGCGTGCCGATGCGTCGGTACAGCACCAGGGTTGTCGCCGCGTCCACAGTATCCGGGTCACGCACGATTTCGACGGCGTGCTGCATTTCGTGGGCGATGGTCGCGATGAGGCGGTCGTCAGTGGCCTTCGTATTGAGCTTGATGCGGATGTGGCGGCGCTGCACATCCCCGTCAACATTCGAGACACACGAGCGAATGCGTCCGTTCGCGCACAGGCCGAATTGAACGACCACGACCGCGTTCGAACGCTGAATCTCGTCGACGAGAGCTCTGAAGACCGCAGATCGCACATGGCCCTCGAGTATGAGACGACGCATCTCCGCATCCGCCGGCTTGAGACGTGTGAGCGCGAGCGCCGATGGCTGCGCCAGGATCGGTGTGACAGACAATGCTACCGCTGCAACTGCACCAAGCAGGATAAACGACGCGCTCGCCACGGCTGGTCCTCTCTGGCCGCGCTCGCTTCGATGAGCACGGCTGAAGGACCACAGGGCAACGGGAGTTCCATCGCCTGGCCGGCAAGAAGAGCGTCTGTGCCCTCACTGACAACTCCTTGAGGCACTACATGTTCGGAGGGTGATGCACCGGGAATGGCGAGTCGCAATGGCTCGTCGCGTGCGCGCGATCGCTATCTTCCCGGATACGTTCGTTTATCCATTCGGATGCGTCACGCTGCCAGTTCGGCGGATCAGGAAAGACTATCTGTTCGGATAGGGTTGGATCGCTTCGAGAGGCGCGGTGCATACTCATAATCAAACTACGGTGGCTTCCGCCTTTAGGCGGAAGATCCCAGCGGACGGTAATCTTCCGGCTAAAGCCGGAAGCCACGCGATCGATTGATTCACGCGATCGATTGATTCACGCGGTCGAATGATTCACGCGGTCGATTGGTTCGCAGACTGGCTGCCATGACAATTGCGAAGGCTTCATCGGGTTTGTCGACATCAGGAGCGGGGGGCCCGCTCCTGATTGTTATCGCCGGACCGGCGCGCGGAAGGTCCGTTCGACTCGACGGAACGGTCACCGTCGGCCGTGATGAGCAGAACCTTCTGCCAATCCCCGACCCGGCACTTTCGCGGCACCACTGCCTGATCGAGCGTGCCGGCGATCGAGTCGTCCTGAAAGACATGGGCAGCAAGAACGGCGTGTTCGTCAACGGCTGCCCCATCACCGAACGCGCGCTCGTCGACGGAGATCAGGTGCGAATCGGTGATTCGGCGCTCGTCGTCCTGCTGCCCGCGAGTTCTGCGCCGGTCGAGCCTGTCGATTCCAGCGTGACAATCGTCGAACGGCAGCCGATCACCTCGACGACGATTTCGATGGAAGGCGCGACGGCGTCGCTATTTTGGTGCTCCGCCTGCAGTCGCGACACCGCGGGCCACCCGGGATCTCGCGCTCCTGTTCCGATTGAGCGACGCACTGCAGAGCGTGACTGCGGTGGAAACGCTGTACGAGGTTCTGCTGCAGCACGGTCTGGAAGCGACTGGCGCTCGGGGAGCGTCGATTCTCACGACCAGCCCCGGCGACGACACGCTCGCGGTCGTCATGTCAAAGAGCGCGCCGGGGGAACCGGTGGCGCTCTGCCGAGCTATCGCCGAACGAGCCATTCTCGAGCACGCGGCGATCTCGTCGGGCGACGACACGCCAACCTTGTGTGTACCGCTCCTCGGTTCCGACACGGTTCGCGGCGCCTTGTGCTTGAGTGCGCCCCGGAATGCCGCGAGCTTTACCGAGGACGACATGCGACTGCTGGCCGCGATCGGCTCAATTGGCGGACTGTCGTTACAACGTCTCCAGCACCTCGACTGGCTCCGTGGCGAGAATGCCCGGCTGAGGCAGGACGTGGCGATCGAGCACAGCCTCGTCGGCGAGAGCACCGCGATGCAAGCGGTGTATCGTTTCATCGCACGCGCGGCGCCAACCGATGCAACGGTGCTGTTGAGCGGCGAGAGCGGCACCGGCAAAGAGCTCGTCGCGCACGCCCTACACACCAATAGCCGCCGGGCGCACGGTCCGTTTGTGGCGATCAATTGCGCCGCTCTCCCCGATGCGCTGCTCGAAAGCGAGCTTTTCGGTCACGAGCGCGGCGCCTTTACCGGAGCGATCGCGCAACAACGAGGTCGGCTCGAAATGGCCGACCGCGGCACCGTGTTTCTCGACGAGATCGGCGAGCTCGCTCCACCGCTGCAGGCCAAGCTCCTCCGTGTCCTGGAGGACCAGGTCGTCGAGCGCATTGGCGCCCGCCGCGGCATCAAGATCGACGTACGAGTGATAGCGGCCACGAATTGCAACCTCGAAGAGGCCATCGCGCAGGGCACGTTTCGGCGAGACCTCTACTACCGGTTGAACGTCGTTGCGCTCGTCATTCCGCCGTTGCGGGAGCGCCGCGACGACGTACCGCTCCTCGCCGCATACTTCGTCCGACGGCACGCGGCCAAGTGTCAGCGCGCCGTCAAAGGCATTTCGCCCGCGGCTCGTGCCCTGCTGGCGCGCTACGACTGGCCGGGCAACGTCCGCGAGCTCTCCAATGCTATCGAACGCGCGGTCGTTCTAGGCTCGAGCGACGTCATCGTGCCGGACGACCTGCCCGAGGGCATTCACGAGGTCGGCTGCGACACCGATGCCCCCACCGGGTACCACGCGCAGGTTGCCGCCAACAAGCGGGAGATCATCCGCGAAGCGCTCGAGCGCAGCAGCGGCAATGTCGCCCGGACGGCGCGCGCCCTCGACCTCCAACCAACCTACTTGCATCGGCTGATTCGAAACCTCGGCCTTCGCGACGCATCGACTCGCGAAGAGCCGACGAGCTGACAGTCGAGGCGCCGCTTCGCTCGACGACCTCGCGTAAGATCACGCTATGGCGTCTCCCCTACGACTGCTGGCCGACCAGGCGTTTTCGCGCACCGCCGGGGCACCGCTGGTCGAGGGCAACCAGGTCCAGTTGCTGTGCGATGCGGAGGAGAACTACCCCGCCTGGCTGGATGCCATCAACAATGCCCGGCGCTGGATCCACTTCGAGAGCTACATCATCCACGACGACGAGACGGGTCACGAATTCGCGGCGGCGATGACGGCGGCCGCGAAGCGCGGTGTGCGCGTGCGGATCGTTTATGACTGGCTCGGCGCCCTCACTGCGACCACGTGGATGTTTTGGGAGCGGTTGCGGCGGGCTGGCGCTGAAGTGCGACCGTTCAACCGGCCACGGCTCGACTCGCCACTGGGGTGGTTGTCACGAGACCACCGGAAGATGCTGGGCGTCGATGGGACGGTCGGCTTCGTCACCGGACTTTGTGTCGGCAATTTGTGGTGCGGAGGCGAAAGAAACAAGGGCGCCGATCCCTGGCGGGATACCGGCGTGTCCATTCGAGGGCCCGCCGTCGTCGAAGTCGAAGAGGCATTCGCCGAGGTCTGGGAGGCGACCGGACGACCGTTGCCGTCGGATGAAGTGCCCGAAGTCGGATCGATCCCTGTGGCCGGCTCGGTGGCCCTGCGCGTGATCGGCACACGACCGTCAACCGCTGCGGTCTTCAGACTCGATCAACTCGTCTCAGCCGTCGCTCGCGAGCGGCTGTGGATCACTGATGCGTATTTCGTCGGCGCCTCGCCCTACGTCCAAGCGCTCATCGCGGCGGCGACCGACGGCGTCGACGTTCGCCTGCTGGTGCCTGGCAGCGGCACGGATCTCCCGGTGGTCCAGCGCTTGACGCGCGCAGGATATCGCGGGCTGCTCGAAGCGGGCGTCCGAATCTTCGAGTGGAACGGCACGATGATGCATGCCAAGACTGCTGTAGCGGATGGGCGCTGGGCGCGCGTCGGGTCGACCAACCTCAATATTCAAAGCTGGCTGGGGAATTGGGAACTGGACGTCGCCATCGAGGACGAGGACTTCGCTCGCCAGATGGAGGACGTCTACCAGAACGATCTCGACAACGCCACTGAGATTGTCCTAACGGAGTCGCGCGTCACGAGTACCCGGCCCGATCGCGTCAGGCACCGCGTCTCCCGGACAGACCAGTGGCGGCAGGGGAAGGGCACCGGACGAACCCGTCGCGCGGCAGCGGCTGGCGCGATGCGAATGGGACACACCTTCGGGGCCGCGCTGACCGCACGTCGTTCCCTGGGAGCTGCCGAAACCGGGACGCTGGTGTGGGGCATCGCCGTGCTGGCGGCTCTGGGCGCGGTCAGCCTGAAATGGCCCCGGGCCATCGCCTACCCGCTGGGTGTCCTGCTGCTGTGGCTGGCGGTCAGCTGGCTGCTCCAGGCCGGCAGGGCGTGGTGGAAGCGCGATCACACGGCTCGGAAGCACGAGCGTTCGCTGCCTCGTCGAATCGACGCGGCTTAAGGCCTGAGCCGCGCTGCGCGCCGGAAGGCTGGCGCTTCGTGCCAGTCGGCCGCTCGCGTCGCTCGCGTAGGACCAGTGGCGTGTATCAGTTGATTCGCTTATCGCGCCTCCGATCTTCCGGCTAAAGCCGGAAGCCACGAGTTACAAACAATCACGAGTCACAAAACATTTCGTGTGGCTTCCGCCTTCACGCGGAAGTCCGAAGCGCACCGGAAGGGCTGACGGGGCTGCTATACTGTTGTTTTGGTCATTCCGCCGGAAAGCGTGCAGAGGGCTAGTGGTTCGAATCAGCTCGCCGAAGCCCTCGCGACACCGGATCCGGCAAACTGGAGACGCGATCGTGAAAGAAGGAATCCACCCTCAGTACGAAGAGGTCACCGTCCACTGCGGCTGCGGCGCGACGTGGAAGACCCGGTCCACCAAGAAGGACATGCACCTCGACATCTGCTCCAACTGCCATCCGTTCTTCACCGGCCGGCAGAAGCTGCTCGACATCGAAGGTCGCGTCGAACGTTTCACCAAGAAATTCGGGACGCAGACGTCCGAACAGCGGAAGACGGCGGCCAAGGCCGCCAAGGCGACGAAGGCCACTAAAGCCAAGGCCGCCAAGAAACCCAGCTAGATCGGGGCCGCGTCTTCGAAAGCGGCAAATAAGCCGCCTCGGGCAGGGCTTGCTAGCTGCCGGACGGCAATCTTGCGCTCGATCCGGCGCAGTCGGTACTCCGCCTGCTCGCGGCGCCGGATCGCCGTCTGATCCGCCAGGACGTCGAGGACCAACGCACGGGCGGTGTCGAGATCGCGTGAGCGATGCTCGTGGTGAATCGCGAGCGCCTCGCGCGCCTCGCGCCGCAGGATCGCCGAACACCCGGGAGTGTTGACGAGTTCCTTCCAGGCCACGGCCGCTTCGGCCATGCGGCCGGCACGCCGCCGCAGCAACGCCAGCCGCCGGAGCGAGTCGGCGTGCACGTCGGGCTCCCGGCCGACCCGGGACGCGAGAGCCGCGGCTTCCCGGTAACAGATCTCTGCGTTGTCGAGCACACCGGCACGCTCGTACAACCGCCCGAGGCCCAGGCACTCTCGCGGATGCGTCGTCGCCGTCGGACCGCGGTCAATGAGGCGGAGCGCTCGCGCCGTCACCAGCGCAAGGGAGACGAGGTCAATGCGGTTGTGCTCGAGGACGGCCTGGAGCGGATGCGCCTGCCCGTCGCGGACGAATCGGAAATACCGCGACGGAATCTCGAATCCCGGCACATCGCCGATACGGTGGTAGCCCGCCAGATGACGTTCGAGGACCGAGAGCCGACAACTGTCGTCGTCGAGCGCTGGGCCCGCAACCACGGGACGCTGCTTCCACAATCGACGGGCAGGATGAAGCATGTCGAGATGCGGCAGATCAGCGAGCGGGAACGTCAGCCGGTGCAGCAGATAGCGAGTTTCGACCAGCGGGGCATCGAAGGATCGGCCGTTGAAGCTGACAAGCGTGCCTTGAGTCGCCGTAAACTCGGCGACCCTGGCGAGCAAGGCGCGCTCATGCTCGAAGCCGGGAAGAAGAAACTGTCGTACGCGAAGCCCGCCGTCCTCGAGAATCGCGCAGCCGATGAGAAACGCCTGTGTGCCTGCCCCACCCGCCAACCCCGTGGTTTCAATGTCGAAGAAACACAGGCGGGACGAATAGGGCCCTCCAGCGCGAGCCGGCCACGCGCTCGACAGAATGTCGAGTGCGTCCTTTCCATTCTCGATGGTTTCGACGATCTCGCCGACCGGCTCACGCCCATGGCGACGATCGGACCCGTAATAACGATCGATGACAACCACCGCACCGTCTGGCGACTCGAGCCACTGCCCGGCAAGGACGTCGGCCACGCGAGGGCCGTCGATCTTCAGCGGCGCCATGCGCGCGACAGGTGGCGCGGTTGCAGCCGCGCCACTCGGCGACACGGCATCTACCTGGCGCCCGGCGCCATTCACAACCTGTCGGAGACGATCGCCCAGGTTGATCGCCATGGCTAAAACGGCATCTCCTCGACAGCCGAGGCAACGGCAGCTGGCGATGTGTTTACGGCTCGCATCTGTCCACCAGTCAAGTGATCGAGGATGCGAAGCGCGACCGTCCTGGCCAGCGGACCCGTTTGCCCGATCGGGCCGACACAGCTCGGGCAGCCGTTCTCACAGGGGCAACTGGCAATCAGCTGTCTCGTGCGATCGAGCAGCTCCACCTGCATCGAGAACAACGGTTCGCTGAACCCGATTCCGCCCGGATACGCGTCGTAGATGAAGATGCGCGGCGTATCCCCATCCGTTGTCCCGGTCTGGGGCACGGCGCCGCGCGAACTGGCCCCCGCGTTGATTGACAAGCCGACATCATGGCCGTCGCACATGAGGAGCAGCGTGGCGATCTGTTTCATGGCGAACGCCAAACCGAAAATGCCATCGCGCCGATCGTCGGTGGCGTACGGGAGCGCCGCCAGCGTCTCGAGCGGAATCTCGAGCCAGTAGGCGGTCGTGTGCATCTGCTGTTCGGGCAGATCGAGTTCACCCGATCCAACGTTCTCGTTGGTGTAGAACTTGATCTTCTTGAAGCCCACCACGCGAGAGACGACGTGCACTTCGCCGTGGTTGGCGACGCCCGTCGCATCGGTCGCGAACCGATCGAGGATCGTCACCCTCGTGTGCGTGATCGCGTCGGTGTAGTAATCGCAGTCGACCTGCTTGACATAGGCCTTGCGGCCTTCGAAGTCGAGCCTCTCGACCTGAAATAGTCGGCCCTCGATGATGTAGATCGCCTTCGGATGAAGCGTTGGGGGGCCGCTCGTGAAGTCGGTTTCCGCGATCACCTTGGCACCGGCCGTCTGATCGACAACGACGAAGTTGTCGGACGAAATCGACCGCAGGCTCACGGCATCTGCGGGATACGATTCGCTCGTCCAATGCCACTCGCCGCCAGCCTCGTCCGCGTCTGCGGCCGGCGAGTCTCGAGCGCCGCTTCGGGCTGATAGATGAACAAGTCCTGCCTCTTGAAGTACGCCCAGTACCTCCTGGACGCTCACCCGCCCAAAGGCATCGTCGGTCGAGAACGGCAGCTCGAAGGCCGCGCACTTCACGTGATCGACGAGGATGTGCAGGTTGTCGGGATTGATCAGCGCGTGTTCGGGCGAGGCGTCGAAGAAGTAGGACGGATGGCGGACGACAAACTGGTCGATCGGGGCACTCGACCCGACGAGCACCGCCGCCGACCGCAGCGAGCGTCGTCCTGCCCGCCCGGCGCGCTGCCACGTCGCGGCAATCGTGCCGGGATAACCGGCGAGCACGGCGACATCCAGCGCGCCGATGTCGATGCCCAGTTCGAGCGCGTTCGTGGAAATCACGCCGCGAACGAGTCCGTCCCGCAGCCCACGCTCGATCTCGCGACGTCGCATCGGCAAGTACCCGCCGCGATAACCACGAATCAGCTCCGGCATGCCGGGAACGTCCTCGAAGTCTTCCTTGAGGTACGTCGTTAGGATCTCAGTCGAGAGACGGCTCTGCGCGAAGACAATGACCTGAAGATTGCGTCGCAGAAACTCCCCCGCGACGCGACGGGTTTCGGTGAGACACGAGCGTCGGATCCCCAATTCGCGGTTGACGACTGGAGGATTGACGAAGACGAAGAACTTCTCGCCGCGAGGCGCACCGCTGTGCGCGACCAGCTCGAAGGGCCGCTCGGTCAAACGCTCCGCGAGCTCTCGCGGATTCGCGATGGTTGCCGAGGAGCAGATGAATTGCGGATTCGACCCGTAGTGACGCGCGATCCGGTGCAGTCGTCGCAGGACGTTGCACAAGTGACTGCCGAAGACGCCCCGATACGCGTGCAGTTCGTCGATGACGATGTAGCGAAGGTTCTCGAACAGCTTGGCCCAGCGCGGATGATGCGGAAGGATGCCCGAGTGGAGCATGTCGGGATTGCTGAGCACGACATGCGCACGCGTCCGAATCGTCCGCCTCGCATCGGCTGGGGTATCGCCGTCGTAGGTGTGCACGCCGATAGCATCACTGCCCACTTCCGCGAGCTCGCGCACGAGCTCGTGCAGTTCCGCCATCTGATCCTGCGCCAGCGCTTTGGTCGGGAAGAGATAGAGCGCGCGACTCGACGGATCGCGCAAGATCGCATCGAGCACCGGCAGGTTGTAGCACAGCGTCTTGCCCGACGCCGTCGGCGTCGTGACGACGATGTTGTGTCCCGCCGACACGTGGGTAAAGGCTTCGGCCTGATGGATGTAGAGCTGCGTGATCCCGCGGCGTTCGAGTGCGGCCTGCAGTCGAGGATCGATGGAATCTGGAAAGGGTGCGAACCGCGCCTCCACGGCTGGTAGCCGCCTGACCGCGGTGACGACGCCGTCCGGCGTGTCCTCGCGAGCGACCCAAGGACCTGGTGCGAGCTTTTCGAGCGCTCCCTGAAGCGCAACCTCCTTGCGTTCGAGGCTGCGGACCGCGGGAAGGCTCATGGACTGGTCATGCTACACGATCAGGCGGCGAAAGCGAAGATCGGGCGCAATTATGTCTTTCCCAAACCCAACGTATCTCGCGGTCTAACGTTGTTTGACGGCTAGGGCGATGACCGCCA
The DNA here is from genome assembly GCA_963802675.1 of uncultured Acidobacteriota bacterium. Taxonomy (GTDB): domain Bacteria; phylum Acidobacteriota; class Vicinamibacteria; order Vicinamibacterales; family UBA2999; genus JACCSI01. The sequence goes on along the minus strand of CAWDJL010000003.1, from coordinate 99,381 downwards.
AGACGGGTGGGACAATCATTGGCACGCCCAGCCCAATCGACATCCACCAACCTTCGTCCCGATCAAGAACATCGCGAAAAGTCCGTTCACGAGAATGGCCAGTAACCTAAGGTGCTCCTGCCATTTCATCGTCTTTTCACTGCCTTCTTTCGAGTTCGTTTCTTCGCCTTGCCCGCACTACTACCGGGCGTGCCCTTCGGAGGCGGGGGCGTGCCGAGTAGGGCCTTCACCGTCTCGTCAAAGTCGAGCGGGATTGCGATCACCTTTTCGCAAACCGCCAGCCGCCACAGCACCTGGCGATTCGCGCTGCCCAAAAAGCCGCGCCACAACGGTGGACCACCATCTCCATTCAATCTCCGTAAGGCTGGCACCCAACGAAGTCCCGAGTTCCCTCCCAAAGCGCTTGCAACATGGCGGCGATGCGGTGCGCCGTCATCATGACCGCTTCCGCTGAGTCTTCAGGGAAACCACTATCCTCGGAGATCTTCACCGAAAACTGCGGTTGGTGCAGCGCGAATGTTGTCGTCGCCGCAACAGGCGGTTCGTCTCGCGCCTCCCGGTTCGCGGCGTGGAAAAACGGCCTTTCCGCGTTCGAGCTGTCGATGCCGGCGGCGGCTTGGGTGATCCGCACGCCTGTCCAGAATCGTTTGGCCGTACGGGTCTGCCGATCACCGGTGGCGAATCAGGGCCGCCGCCGCGCGACGCTGCGAGGCCGTTTTATCTGCTCGAGATCACGCCGCTCACAGGTCGGCGCGAGCCGAGCCGCCTGTTACGGCGACGACAATATCCGCGGAGACGAGGAACGATGTATTTTGGCCTCCCCATGCCTGCGCGAGTCGTTCAATCGCTTCCGCTACCATGAAGTGCGTGGATGCAGTTCGGGCGCATGTGCCACGGGATGCATAGCTTCCATACAGGCCAGGGACCAGAATGTTCGAAGCGCGCGCTCTCTCATGGGTTCTCTGCGATAGTCTTCAGCCAGAACGGTTTAACGCCTCGGTTGTATTCGCGGGTCGCGCGGTTGGAATACATCCGGCAGGATGCTGCCGGAATGCGATAGATCCTGCACAACGCGACGGCCGCCTGCTGCTGCGCTCTCCACTCGAATTGCTTTCCGGCGAGTATGTCCCGCTCGTTCCACGTCTCATAAGTAAGACTCGGGTCATCTGCGTCGTCTGGGAGCAAGACGATCAGAAGAGGGACCACCGCCCTTCCGTGCCGCACCACCCTATCGATTTCCTGGACCGGGGCGGACCACGGCATCAATGGAACGTCGCGAGATGCGCGGATCATGCGGGAAACGTCCGCGGTCATTTCAGCAGCCTGTTGCGCGAAATCCGACAGCAACGTGGCGGCTAGCAGAACGGTAACCACGACCATGTAAACCCACTACCCCGTCGTGCCCTTGCGCTTTGCGCAGCCTTTCACTTGAACTGGGCTTCTTCACAGTCCGCTTGAAAGGCGCTTTGCGTTGACGCGAACCTACCGAAAACTGGCATCCGACGCGACACTAACCACGGAGTCGCCGGAACGGGCGACTCGGATCGCGACGACCTGTGATGTCAAGCCAATGTGGCCGCACTCCGCGCGGACGGCCGCTTCGCGGACGGCCGGCCTCCGGCCGGAAGGCTGCACAAAGGCGCCTGGGCGCTTTGTGCCGAGGATCCGACGCAACTCTGAACGACCCTTCCTTTAGGCCCTCCGCCGAGCAACGCGAGGCGGCCGTCCGGCCGAAGGCCGGCATTCTGGCGCGTAGCGCCAGCTTCACGCCGTGAAGCGGGAGGCGCGAGACGAGCCGCCTGTTCCGGCGACGACCTTAGCGGGAACGAGGAACGATGCATTTGCCATACCTACGACTGCGCGACTCGGCCGCCAAATCGCACTCATCGCGTCGGTTCCGGAAACGCTATCGTCCATTTGAGAAAGTCGCGTTTCCTGAATTTGACCTCGATCTGTCGCGGCTTGCCGTCACGCACGTCATCCGGTGGGCTGAAACTCAAGAGATAGTGCCCCGGCCTCTCGGCGTCGGGTTCCAGCTTCACGAAGACATAATCCTTCTTGTCGAGTGATCGTGAAGTCGGCGGTGGTCAAGCCGACTTCTGGCTTCGAGCGGTCATACCACGAACGTTGGAAGGCTGTGATCTTGAAAACAACGACGTGGGCCTCGGCTCGGAAGACCGGAGGCTGCGCCTGGGGCGTGCCCGCCAGTAGGGCGTCAGACAGCGCGAGACCAAGAATCAATCCCGCAGTCATGGCTTTCGCTGTTTCCGCGTCTAGCCCGCCAGCTGCTCCCGCACCAGATCGAAATCCGGGTCGCGTGGCAACCGCCATCGCGTAAATGCGGGGAGCTCTGACAGCGGCCGCTGGAGATGCTCGCGCGCTGCTGCCGCATCGCCGCGCAGCGCGTACAGCGCGGCCACGTAGTAACGCGTAAACGGCTCGTCAGCGCCGGCCGCGAGTCGCGTCTCGAACTGCCGCAGCGCCTCGTTCTCGTGAAACTGCGCTTGATCGAGGTCTCCACGCTTTCGATACGCGGCTCCCAGCTTCTGCTGCAGCTCGATGCTGGTCCGTTCGCGCAACAGGTGATCTCCCACCGAGATCATCTCCAGCTCCCGACGATACTCGCGGATCGCATCGTCATAGCGGCCTTGCCGGTAGTGCACGTAGCCAAGGCGCGAATGGGCGCCGACGACGATGAGTCCGGTGGCGCCTGACATGGCCTGATCTTGAAGCCGGATGGCGTCGCGTGACAGCTGTTCGGCCGCTTCAAAATCACCGCGCAGTGTATAGAGCATCGCGAGCTGCAGGTGCATGTAACCAGCCGCTGGGTTCAGCCGCAGCGTCGCTTCGAACTCCGTAATCGCACCATCCACATCGCCTTTGCCGAGCCAGTACGCGCGCGCGAGCGATCCGTGCGTGGACGCCCGGTCGGGCGCCAGCCTGATACCTTCGCGCAACTCGGCGACCGCTTCGTCGTATCGGCCCATCGACATGAGCGTGTCGCCCAGCTGCTCGTGCGCTTCCGCATTGTCGGGGCGCAACCGGGCGGCCTCGGTGGCGAGCGTCAGGCTACGCTTGAACAGGTCTGGTTGCGACAGAAATGACCCTTTGAGATCGAGGGCACCGGCCAGTCCCAGCATGGCCTCGACGTAGCGGGGGTCACGCTGCAATGCCTCTTCGAACAACGTAATCGCGCGATCAATCGACGCGCGATCGGCCAGTCGAAGGTTCAGCATCCCGCGCGAGAACACCTCGTAGGCCTCGATCGAGTGAGTCCCTGACTGGTCGGGAGCAGATTTGTCCTTTTGCGCGACCTCGACTTCCAACCCCTGCGCCAGCTCGTTCACCAGGCGATCCTGCAAATCGAAGAGATCATCGACTCGTCCGTCCACCTTGACGGTTGCGATCTGGCGGCTGTTGGTCACCTCGATGACCTGCGCCGTGATGCGGATGCGCTCGCCCAATCGCTGATACGCGCCACTCACGGTGACGGTGGCGTTCAGCCGACGACCGAGCTCGATTGCCTGACGCTCGTCGAGGCTCCGGCCAATCTCGTTCAGGCTCCGCTGCAGCTCGAAGATCTGCTCGCGTGGGACGACGACGATCGCCTTCAACCGCGTCAGGTCGGACGTCAGCGATTCCGCAATCCCTTGCCCCACCCAGTCGTCGGCCGGGTTGCCGGTAATGTTCGCGAAGTTCAGCACCGCAACGCTCGTCGCCGATGACCTGGCCATTGCCGGCGGCGCGACCGGCATCGGCGACGCGGCATCCGCGAAATCGATGGGGCTCAGCCAGGCGCTGATGCCGCCGCGATGCGAGTCGGTCTGCACGATGCGACGCCGCGCGTTCAACAGATCGATGTAGAAATCACGCGCGGTCTGGTAGCGAAATTCCGGCCGCTTGTTGAGCGCCTTGCGCAGGATGGAGTCGATGTCCTCGGTGACGTTGTAGTTGTAGCGTGCGATGGCATCGGGCTCATAGTTGAGGATGCGATCCGCGACCTCGGTCATGGTGGCGCCCTGGAACGGGAGCCGCCCGGCGAGCATTTCGTAGAGGACCACGCCACTCGAGAACAGGTCGGCGCGCTGGTCGACGTTGCTCCCGCTCAGCTGCTCGGGGGCCATGTAACTCAGCGTCCCCATGACCAGCCCCGGCGTCGTCACACCGGCCAGGGTTCGGGTCTCGTCTGGTCGCGGTGCCCGCAGGAACTTGGCGAGCCCGAAGTCGAGCACCTTCACGAGGTGCCTGGATGTGAGCATCAGGTTCGAGCTCTTGATGTCGCGATGCACGATGCCGCGGCCGTGCGCTTCGTCCAGCGCGTCGGCGAGCTGGAGGGCGACATCGAGCCCGTCCGCAACTGGGAGCGGTCCACGCGCAATCCGGCTCGAAAGCAACTCGCCCTCGACATACTCCATCGCGATGAAGAGCCCGCCGTCGTACTCGCCGAGATCGTACGTCACTGCGATGTGCGGCGAGCGGAGAAGAGCAGCCGCTTGCGCCTCCCGGACCAGCCGCTCACGCGCCTCGGGGTCGGCGTTCACCTGGGAGGCGAGAAACTTCAGCGCGACGCGACGGCCGAGGCGTTGGTCCTCGGCGAGGTAGACCTCTCCCATTCCGCCGCCGCCGAGTCGTTCGAGGACGTGATAGTGAAGGACGGTGGACCCAATGAGCCCTGTGCCAGTCGCCACGTTTCAATTATATTTGGCCGGCTATGCCCACTCTCGTCCGTCGTCTCGGGCTCTGGAGTTCGATCGGCATCGTGATTGGCATCACTATTGGCGGCGGCATCTTTCGCACACCAGCCGGGATCGCGACTCGCGTCCCCGAACCGATGATGATGCTCGCCGTTTGGGTAATCGGGGGGGTGGTTGTGCTTTGCGGCGCGCTCGCGTTCGCCGAGCTCGCCGCCTCGATGCCGGAAACCGGCGGCATGTATGTCTACTTGCGCGAGGGGTGGGGCCGGCCGTACGCCTTTCTTTACGGCTGGGCGCAACTGGTTCTGATCCGGGCGGCGGCGCTCGGCGGCATCTCGTCGGTATTCGGCGAGTACTTCCTCCGCGTGTTCGGTATCGACCCGGCGCTCCATCCCTACTGGGCCGACTACCTGGCGGCAGGCGCCATCGCGTTTGCCGCTGCCGTCAACATTGTCGGCGTACAGTTCGGTGCGCTCTTCACGGGCTTCTCAACAATCACCAAGTTCGGAGCGCTGGCGCTGCTCGTGGTGCTGTCGTTTGCCCTGGGTGGCAGCGTCGGGGCCAGTGTGTCGAACCTGGCGCCGACCGACACGCCGGTTCAGGCTGGGCTGTTTGGTTTGGCCCTGATTTCCGTCCTGTGGGCGTATGACGGGTTCGCCGATCTTTCGTTTGCGAGCGGCGAGGTCAAGGATCCACAGCGCAACCTGCCGCGCGCCATCATCTACGGCACGATCGCCATCATCGCCATCTATCTCTCGGCCAACGTCGCGTATCTCTATGTCAACCCGATCGAGAAGGTCCAGAGCTCGCGCCTGGTCGCCGCCGACACGATGGCTTCGCTCATCGGACAAGGCGGCGCCTCGTTCATCTCGGTCGTCGTGATGATTTCGACGTTTGGATCGTTGATGGGAAGCATGCTGGCATCGCCGCGAATCTTCTTTGCGATGGCGGACGACCGCCTGTTCTTCCGGCCGATCGCCGCTGTCCATCCGACGTTCAAGACGCCGTACGTCGCGATTCTGCTCGCCTGCGGTCTGGGCATCGCGATGGTGATGACGCAAACCTTCGAGCAGCTCACCGACACGTTCGTCCTGGCGATGTGGCCGTTCTATGCGTTGAGCGTGGCGGCGGTCTACACGCTGCGGCGTTCACATCCACACCTCAGCCGGCCGTACAAGGTCGTGGGATACCCGTTCGTCCCCGCGGTTTTTATCGCGGCGGCCTGTTATCTCGTCATCAACGCGCTGGTGAACGACCCGAAGTGGACGGCCATCACCTTTGGGGTCGTGCTGGCAGGGCTTCCGGTGTACTACCTCGTGTTCCGGTCACAGGCAGAAGAAGAAGTTCGGGGTTAGCGTTACGATGTACAGGCCACAGAGACACAGAGACACAGAGACACGGAGGGAAAACGATAGCCACGAAGAGCACGAAGACACGAAGTGAAGTAACCATGCCTTCGGGTAGCTTCCGCCTTCAGGTAGCTTCCGCCTTCAGGTAGCTTCCGCCTTCAGGCGGAAGATCGACAACAAATCAAAGCCATTCATTCTCAAAGTTTTGTGTTCGTGTTTCTTCGTGTTCTTCGTGGCTAAGCCTTTCGTTAATTCCGTGTTTCCGTGCCCCGATTCTCTGTGCCTCTGAGTCTCTGAGGCCCGTACGTAAGTCGAAGGGCTCAGAACATGCGCGACTGTGAGCCATCGACGACGATCGTTGTGCCGGCGATCCAGCTCGCGCGCGGAGAGGCGACAAACGCGACCACATCGCCGACCTCATCGGCTCGGCCGAACCGACCAAATGGCAACTCTCGTTTGATGAACTCGGCGATCCCCTGTGGGTCCGCTTGCTGACGGGCGTGCCATGAGCCGCCCGGAAACAGAATGGACCCTGGAGCGATGGTGACGACGCGGATGTTGTCCCCGGCCAGCTGCTGGGCGAGCGATTTGCCGAGACTGATCTCGGCGGCTTTGACGACGTTGTAGGTCATTCGTCCGCCGGCCTCACGCCCGAAGATGGACGAAATGATGACGATCGCCCCGCCGCCGCGACGGCGCAGGTGAGGGACGGCCGCGCGCGAGGCCCGGATCGTCGGAAACAGCGTGTGATCGAGCGCCTCACGCCATGCGTCCTCGCTGGTCTCTTCGAGCGAACCGCCTCGGCCCAGGCCAACGTTGTTGACGAGGATGTCGAGGCCGCCAAAGCGCGTCGCCGTCGTCTCGACGAGTCGCGTCACTTCGTCCGGCTTGGACACGTCGGCGACAATCGGCACCACCTCCGAGCCGCGGGCAGCAGCCGCGCGGAGCTCGGCGGCGGCTTGATCGAGACGCTCCGCCCCCCGTGCGCAGATTGCAAGATGGCACCCCTCGGCCACGAGCGCGCGGGCACTCGCGAGGCCAAGCCCGCGGCTCGCGCCGGTCACGATGGCAACCTTGCCTGACAGCTGTAGGTCCATCCGCTCTATTGGGTGCGCGTGCTCAGGTCGTTCAGCCGCCAGTCGAATTCCTGAAAGGTCATGCGGAAGGCATTCCTCTCGAGCAGCTCGGCCTCTGAACCGACCAAATGCGGTTCGATCAGCGCGAGCACCGCGCGTTCCAGGGGGCTTCGCTGCTGAAACACCGGCGCGGCCTTGTCGGCCAGCGCCGCGACGAATGCGGCTTCGCGCCAGGAAAAGATCGGGGAGACACTGAGCTCGTTGCCACCTTGATCGACGCGGACAATCTCGTCACGGGTCAGTGATTCCGCCGCGACCGCCTTGAGTTGCGCGTCGAGGCGCGGCGCGTCAAAGGCCTCGCTGCGGAGGCGGCCACCGCCAATTGCCCCTCGGCCCAGAGCGAGAAACGCGCGAGCATCGTTCAAGGGCGTCAGGATGTCCTTCTCGATACCGTCCAGCGTCACCGAGCGGCCAGCGGCTCGATGCTGCCGCTTTTCGAATGCGCCAGGGATTTGCCGGATGCTTACGGATGGATAGGCGGCGGACTTCCCGCGAATTGGAAAGTGATCGATGACCGTCCGCAGCACGAACGCGTTATACGCGTTGATCCAGAACGCGAGTTGCTGTTCGGTCGAACCCTTGGCCTGCTGCGCGGCGACCGAACCGTCCAGCGACGCGACATAACGATCGAGTTTTGCGCGGTCCTGCCTGAGCGCGTTGTAGTAGACGAAGCCGTCACGGACGTAGAGGTCGAGAATCTCGTCAAAAGGCTTGTGCAGCCCAGCGCCAGCCGAACCCGATTCCTGTGCAGCGAGCGAGAAGCCCGCGATTCCGATGGCGAGCGTCGTGATGAGTGCGTGCCGCATTTCTTGCACTATAGCCGACCGAGGAAGCCCCGCAGGGCGTCGTTGAAGGCGGCCGGATCTTCGAGATTCACGAGATGACCGGCTCGCGGCACGATGACCAGCTCGGCCTTCGCATTGGCCGCGTGCATCTTCTTCGATTCGTCAAGGGGGATCAGGACATCTTCTTCGCCGGCGACGATCAGCAAGGGCACGCTGATTTTCTCGATGACGGCGCTTGAATCGGGCCGCTCCATCATCCGCAGAATGGCGCCACGCAGCGCCGCAGGCGACTGTGGCTTGGTGAGGCGCCGGACCAAGGGCTCGACATCCGATCGTTCGGCCAGCGTGGTCTTGCCCAGCAGCTTCGTGACCATGTCACGCGCCACACCCGAAGGACCCTCGCGATCGACGAGCGCGAGCATGCTGCGGCGATTAGCGCGTCCCTCGAGACTGTCGGCGCTGGCGCGTGTGTTGGCGAGGACCACCGCGTGCGCGAGTTGCGGCGCTCGGCGCAGCACGGCCATGGTGACGTAGCCACCCATCGAACAGCCGCCGAGGACGGCCGATTCGACACCCAGCTCGCGCAAGAAATCGATGACATCGCTCGCGTAGTCGTCGATGACCGGCGAGTCGTCCGGCTCGGGCAACGTGGAGCCGCCAAATCCACGGAGATCAGGCGCCAGAAGACGCCAGCCGGCGGGCATCGCCTTGACTTGCCCCTCCCACATGGCGGCCCCCAGTGGAAACGCATGGGTCAGGAGGGCCACACGGGCAGTGCGTGCCGTCGGATCCGAATCGAAGTAGCTGATGGTGCGGGTCGCAACGTGGAGGTACTGACGATGCACTGCGGGAAATCATACCCCGCGTGCAGGGATGCCCTGTCATCGGGGGCCAGGCCCCGTTAAGGATGTTAAGTCACGCGATGCTATTCGTAACGGAGCGCCCGGACGGGATCGATGCGCGAGGCTCGACGGGCCGGCAGATAGCTGGCGAGGAGCGCAGTACCCGAGCAGCCCCAACGCGACGGCGCCATAGGTCACCGCGTCGCTCGGCTCGACGCCAAAAAGCAAGCTCCGAATGAGGCGGCTGGCTCCGAACGCCAGCGCCAGCCCAAGAATGAGACCTGCGAAGGCCAGCAGCGCCGCCTGCTGAACGACCATGCGGACCACTTCGCTCCGCCGCGCACCCAGAGCCAGTCGAATTCCGATCTCTCGCGTCCGCTGCGCCACTGCGTGCATGAGCACACCGTAAATTCCGAGGGCGGCCAGGAGAATCGCAGTTCCGGCGAATAGGCTCAGCAACATCAAGTAAACGCGCGGGCGTGCGACTGCACTTGCGGCTCTCTGCCCCATGGTGCGGACCGAGAACATGGGCACATCCGGATCCAGCTCCGCGAGAACCGCACGCATTGGTTCGGTCACCGCCGTTGGTTCGCCTCTCGTCCGGATGGCGAGCGTCATGAAGGCCACGGGAAACTGGGCGTGCGCCAGATAGACCGTCGGCGGCACATTCGCCATCGGACCGTGGTCGCGAACGTTGCCGGCAACGCCCACGACCGTCCCGCCAGCCGGCACGCCCTCTTGACCGAGTCGAGTTCCGAGTGTGAACTGGTGGCCGATCGGGTTCTCACCAGGCCACAGGAGGGCCGCTGCGCGTTCGTTCACGACCACTGCATGGGCCGCTCCGGCGCCATCCTCCTCGCCGAGCGAACGCCCGCGGACAACTGGAATCCGCATCGCGTCAAAGTATCCTGGTGTCACGACTCGGACTTGCAGCGACCGGGCATCGGAATCATCGTCGCTGAGCCGACGCCCGTCGAGCGTCGACATCGAGATGACATATCTGAAGTTGGTCAGCGGCAGACCGAAAATTGCGCCTGCCGCCGCGACGCCCGGCTGCGCTGACGCGCGCGATACCAACCGATTCACGAATTCGGCTCGCTGCGCGGGTGTCTGATACTTCATATCTGGCAGCGACACGTTGAAGGTCTGAACGCGCGAGCCGTCGAATCCCAGCTCGACGGATGTCATGCGGAGGAAACTTCTCAACAGCAGTCCGGCGCCGACCAACAGGACGACCGCCAGTGCCGTCTCGGCGACGATGAGCGTGGAACGGAGACGCTGGCGATGCCGATCGCCCGTGGCATTTCCACTGTCCCCCCGAATGCGAGCCGCCAGGTCGCCGAGCGAGCAGCTATGCCACGCTGGCAGCGATCCGAAGAGCAGCGCGACGATGACCGACACGACGATCGTGAAACCGACGACGACGCCATCGACGCGTGTTTCGTCGAGCAGCGGAATCGAAAGGGTCTGGTCGAGAGCGGCAATCCCCTGGCTCACCCATACCGCCAGCGCGAGACCTGCCGCGGCGCCCAGCGCCGACACCAACAGACTTTCGACGAGCACACCGCGGACCAATCGAACCCGGCCAGCGCCCAGCGCGTTGCGAATCGCCAACTCTCGCGTGCGTCCGAGCGCTCGCGTCAGTACCAGGTTGGCCACGTTCACACACACGATCAGCAGCACGAACCCGACCGCCCCGAGCAGCATCAACAGCGCCGGCCGGAAGTCGCCCACCATTGCGGTCCGCATCTCGTGCACGGAGATGCGATTGTTGCGATTCGTCGACGGATATGCCTCGGCAGTTCGCAGGCCCAGCGCACGCATCTCCTCACGCGCCGCCCCAAGTGCAACGCCTTCTTTGAGGCGGCCAATGACGTCAAGGTAATGCGCGCCGCGTTGCGTGGCGAGATCGCGTTCATTGAATCGCAATGGCACCCAGATTTCTGACTGCTGTGGATACTCGAACGAGGGGGGCATCACGCCAACGACGCGAGCCTCGTTGCCTTCGACGCTGATGGTCCGGCCAATAATCTGAGGGTCGCTGCCGAAGCGACGAACCCATAGCGAGTGCGCCAGCACTGCAACATTGGGACCGCTGGGGGCATCGTCCTCAGGCGTCAGCGTGCGTCCCCGATACGCAGGAACACCGAGGACGTTGAAAAACCCTCCGGTGACGTAGGCGCCACTCAGCTGCTCGGCCGCCCCATGCCCGGTCAGGGCCAACGAATCGGCGTTCAACGCAGCAAGCTCTACAAAGCTGCGGCTGTCGTGCCGCCAGTCGGTAAAGTCAGGTGGTGACGCTGTGCCGGACAACCGATCAGGCGCGGTGACCGTCGTTGAAAACACCTGAACGAGGCGGTCAGGCGCCGGAAATGGGAGCGGTCGAAGCAAGACGGCGCGGACGGCGCTGAAGATCGCCGCGTTGGCGCCAATGCCGAGCGCAAGGGTCAGCACGGTCATGGCGGCAAAGCCGGGCCTTTTGACGAGCATCCGGACGGCGTATTTCAAATCCTGCACGAGCATCTCGAACCTCCAGCGATCCCATCGAAGCCATGCGGCATGGACGACCGCCCCCGAGCAGCGCAGGACCAACCACGCGGGCGATGCCCGGCGACTCCGCCGCTGGTTTGCGATACGAGCGGCGGCATGGTGCAACTCGGCCAGCCATTCGCGAAACCAGTCGCGTCTGAGGTCGGCAGGCGCCAGGGGCGCCGCCGCCTGCAGCAGGCCGGCGCACAAGCGCACGGTGGCCTTCGAGAGTTCGCTCACGATTGCTGCAGCTTTGGCCGTCCGGCAACCGGAATGACGCTGCGGTAGTAGGTCAACGCCTCATTGAGCGCCCGCACCCCAGGCGCGGTCAGGCGGTAATAGCGGCGGGCGGGCCGACCCTCTTCGTGGGCGCGTCGCTCATCTTCCCAGGCCGAGCGTACATAGCCGTCGCGTTCGAGCCGACTCAGCGCCGGGTAGACGGTGCCGCTCGGAAGGCTGGTGGAATCGATGATGTCAAAGCCGTACTCGAAGCCGTCAGCAATCGCTTGCAGGACGCTGACGGCGGTGATGCTCATCCGCCGCATGGCTTAGTAGTATTACTACATAGCTACGGTTCTCGACAATGGTTCTTTGCGAAGGTTCTCTACGGTGGTTCTGCAGAACCGCGCGCGTTCCTAAATCTCAATCGCTCCGCCCAGCGTCTTGAGGTGATTGCGGAACGTATAGGAGGGATCCGTTGCGCGCCTTGCGACATAGCTGTCGAGCTGAAGCTGATCGCGAAGCCGCTCGCCTTTCAGCAGCCGCACCGATTGCGCTTGCTCGCGCGTAGCGATGTCCCGGGCTGCCTCCACCACCCGAGCTAAATCCGCCTCGGCCACGACGACGATGCCGTCAACATCGGCGAAGATGACGTCATCTCGAGTCACGGTGACGTGTCCAATGGAGGCCGCCTGCAACGCATGTGGGCTGCGCGTGCGAAGCTCCTGGGGACCGGCCGGGCACGTTCCCAAGGACCACACGGGGATTCCGATGGCCTCGATCGCCGCGGTATCACGATGGGCACCCCAGACGACGATGCCAGCCAGGCCCGCGACATGCGCCTCCCCCGCGACGAGATCGCCGATGCACCCCTCGTCCAACCGGCCTCCATTGTCGATGACCAGCACGTCACCCCGCTGAGAAGTGGCAATGGCTTCGAGAAACACGTCGGTGCTGCCCGCATGCCGGGCAGGACACACACGTCCGGCAACGGGCATTCGCGAGCGCATCGGACGCAAATGGGGCAGGCCCAGCCGGATTGGCATCTTGAGCAACGCACACGCGTCCGCAACAAACGGCGTCGTCCACTCGAAATCTTTGAGGACAGAGCTGATCATCTGATGGCAATTGTCCACTAAGGGCTGGCGATGCCCGAAGGATTCGTCAGATGCACACGAAACGACACCCGCCGGCTCCACTCCTTCGCGGACTCGTCCACGCTTGTCGGCGTGCTCACGCTACGATCGCCGACCGCCGAGAAGTCTAGCGCATCAAACGAATGGTCGCGAAGGAGGGCGAGAACGCCTTCGGCCCTCGCGCGACTGAGCGCACGGTTGGCGACGTTTGATCCGTCGCTGGTGTGCCCGATGATCTCTACGTGCGCGCGCGCGTCGCGGGCACGCAACGAGCGATTCAGATCGCGGAGGTGATCCACGAGCTCGCGCACCGTTGTCTGCTGGCCGGGTGCGAGACCCGATTCGGCCATTTGAAAGCGCAAAGCGGTCGATTCGATTCGTTGCTTCAGTTGTTCTTCGGCATCCGACCGCGGCGCCGGCGGGTGGTTTGGTTTGTCTCCATTGGCATTCCCCAATGAGTATTCGAACCGGCGTACGCCCGCGACCGCCGGCGCCAAGCGTTGGCTCTCTTCGATCCACTCCGTGGAAGCAGGTCCAGTCGCCTTCAGCAGCCCGTCGATGTACTCCAGCGTGACGCCGGTTGGCGGACGAAGGAGCTCGCGAGCCCGAGCGGCGACAAACGAGGAGTGGAACGCATAGTACGGCTCCCACCGACTGGTCACCGAGGCCGCCACCAGGCCCGATGGCTCGACCAGCGTCGCCGGGTCGGTCGCAAGCGGATCTTTGAGGCCCGACACGAAAAACTTGCCCGCGCGTCTTCCGCTTTCGACCACGACGATGCCGGGCTCCTGTGCGAGACGATCGAGATAGTCGTTCCAGTGCTGGCGTTCGCGGACGGCCTGCATCGACCACACCCCCCCGGCCAGCAGGATCGCCGAGCCAATCGTGATGAGCGGCGCGAGAGCGCGGCTCAACGCTTTGCGGAACGCCGTGCCCAGGACCGGAAAGAGCGCGTCGGCCAGCGATCGCGGATCGCGTCGTGCCGACGCCTTGAGAGCGCGTTCGACGGGCGGCGCCAATGCCCGCGCAAGATGGGGATCGTTGGCGCGATGAGCGATTGCGTCGGGCAGCACGCCGCTCACCTCGAGGGTTCGCGCAGCCCGGTCCGCGAGCTGCGCTTGGAGCGCGGATAGCTCGCGTTGCTCCGGACCGACGATCAGCGAGCGCAGCTCCGCAAACTTCGCGGCTTCGGCCGCTCCGCGATCCACGTTGGTGCGGACCGCGACACCCGGACGACGATCACGTCCGGATTCGGGAGCGGACTCAGGCACTGCCCGGGCCCTCGGCACCGGGCGTATTCACCTCACCGGTCAGCCGTTGCGCAATCTCTGTGAAGATTGCCGCGATCAGGGCGCGATCGGCCTTCTCGGTGCGCAGCTCCTGCAGCTCGCGCGCAAGAGTCAACAAGACGTTGTCCACCTTCTGCCGGATGTCGTCGGTGAGCCGCTGGTGAATGTCGACCTGATGTTGTCTGAACTCACGCTGGGTCGTGGACATCTGCTCATCCAATGTTGCGGTTCGCTGTTCGAGCGCATCAACTCGTCGGGCAACGCCGTCCTTGAGATCGTGCGTCTCTTTGACGAGACGCTCCTCGAGCCGCGCGAATCGACGCTCGATGTCGCGCACTTGAACGCCGAAAAGAATGTCGCGGACTTTCTCCAGGCTGGCGCTGCCAGCCGCGTCCACCGTTTCGCTCGCCGGCGTCTCCTCGAGCGTGGCGGTGCCGACTTGGGCAGTGGCACTCTGGGTTTCTTCGTCTATGTTCACAACTACCTTTCTCGCTCGGGCTGGGGGTTTGGTGGCTGTTCCGGGCGATTTCTGAACGATACGGTTGCGAAAGCACTGCTGTCAACGACCGCTTTTTGCAACTTGCTGTGCCTGAAACGATACCGACCTGCGACGCAGGAACGCTCGACTCGGCGTCGTCGCCAGGGGCCGTGCGACGTGCACAAAAGCGCGCGCCGCTGCGCAGCGTGGTCAGTTGCGATTTCGTCCGAATCCAACCGTCGGCTTTTGCACGACTTTTGGCGGGCCCCTCACAGGCGGGCACGGAGCCGTGCGCGCTGATAGGCGATGGTCGCGTCCTTCAGCTCTTTCTGCAGACGTCGGAGCGTCTCGGTGGCCTCGTCGAGCGCTTTGGTTCGCTGCTCCACCTCTCGCTCGGCTCTCTCGACGGCCGCCCGTGCGCGTTGTTCGGCGACTTCGGCCTCGCGCGCTTCCTTTTGAGCCGCTCGTAACTGTTCGCGCTCTTCCTCGTCTTGTCGCCGAGCGCGTTCTTCGTCTCTTTTGTCGGCAGCTGGGTCGGCCTCTGTCTCGACCAGCTTCATCGTCGCGCGCTGAGGCTTCTCCGCGGACGTGGGCCGAACAGCCACTCCGGATAACGCCGCGAAGCCAAGCGGCTTCAGCGGCCGCGACAGCCGACCGGCAGGGTCGTCGGTCGGTAACGCCTCGAGTGTCTCCGCGACCGCGGTCATGGTCTGCGCGGTGGTCGCTTGACCACCGCTGGTGAGAATCTCCCGAATCTTGTCGGTTGCCTCCCTGATGGCCTCGCGGTGAGCTTTCTCGGCCGATCGGATGTCAGCCGGCTTGCCGGCGAGCACGTTACGGTGCGCCTCACGCGATTCTTCGGACGCCTTGACGAGACGATCGTAGTGCGCCCGTTCGTGCCAGTACAGTTGGTTGACGGCCCAGGCCGCGACGTTGGGTTTCTCGAGTGCCTTGATCGCCGCTCCATCGGCGCCGCGACTCTTGGCCAGCGCGTTCCGTGCGGCCGTGAACTGATCGAGGGGGCCGCGATACAACGCGTCGAACTCATCGTCCGATTGTGGCATGCCGTAGTTGCACTGGTTATCAGTTATCGGTTGTCAGTTGCCAGTTCAAAGGGAACCGATAGCCACTGTGGCTTGTTTAGCTGAATGGCTACTGCCCCGCGCTTGGACTTCCGCCTGAAGGCGGAAGCCACGCGATCCTGTTGGTGGCTCGTGGCTTCCGGCTTTAGCCGGAAGGTCAGGAGCGCGGTAACGAATCCTTGATACACGGGTACTAGACAGACTCGTTGCCAGATTGAATCGTTTCGAGCACTGCCTCGCCGAGCGTCTCGATCTTGCGGTCGCCCATGCCGCGAATGCCGGCCAGGTCGCCCACCGTTCGTGGTCGGAGGCGAGCAAGTTCGCGCAGGGTTGAGTCGTGAAAGATGACGTACGGCGGAACGCCGCGCGCGCGCGCAATCCGCAGGCGCATCGCCCGCAAGCGATCGAAGACGTCGCGGTCGACTCCGTCCCACGACTCGACCTCGATGCGAGCTCGACCTGCGCCGCGCCCCGCCGGCGATCGGCGCTCGATTCGGCGCTGGCGCGCCAGGGACAGGCCGGAGACTGCCTCAGGGTTCTTCATCAACTCCACGCCCGTGGAGGTCAGTTGCAGGACGGGGTAGGCATCGTCCGACTGCTGGAGCAGGCCGACCGCGAGCAGCTGGTCGATATACCCCCGCACTTCTTCGTTCGACGCATCACGCAGGAGTCCGAATGTGGTCAGCGAGGCATGGCCGCGCGCCGCCACTTGTTGCGCATCGCTGCCGCGAAGCACGTTGGCAACGTGAGTGGCGCCAAACCGCTGGCCGACACGTGCCACGCAGGACAGGATCTTTCGCGCCAGAGTGACCGGCTGGTCGATGGCTTCGAGCTCGCCAAGACAATAGTCACAGGCCTCGCATCGCTCGCGGTCGTACGCCTCGCCAAAGTATTGGACGATGTGACGATGGCGACAGCCGATCCGGGTCGCGTAACGCTCCATGTCGCGCATCAGGCTTCGGCGCTCGTCACTGAGCTCGCCGTTGCGTTCGAGCATCATGCGCCACTTCATGAAATCGGCTGCCGACGTAATCAGGACGCATTCCGCCTCGAGGCCGTCGCGTCCCGCGCGCCCCGACTCTTGCTGGTAATGTTCGAGCGATTGCGGGGACCCGGCGTGAATCACGAACCGAACGTCCGATCGATCGATGCCCATGCCAAACGCGACGGTCGCGACCACGATCTCCGCGTCTTCGTTGATGAACGCGTCCTGGTTGGCGTGACGTGTCGTATCGTCCAGGCCGGCGTGATACGGGCGAGCGCGATGACCTTCCTCTTGCAGCCAGGCCGCCAACTCGTCGACCTCGCGCCGCGACAAGCAGTAGATGATGCCCGCTTCCCCAGCGTGTCGTGACAGCACCTCGGATAGCTGGCGCTTCAACGCCGCGCGCGGCAGGACTCGGTAGACGAGGTTCGGGCGATCGAACGATCCAACCAGCTCGATCGCGTTCCTCAAGCCAAGTTGGGTGACGATATCCTGGCGCACTCGCGCCGTGGCCGTTGCCGTGAAGGCATGAAAGCTGGCGCCCTCCAGCTTGCTTCGAAGGTCGGCCAGCTGGCGATACTCAGGCCGGAAGTCGTGCCCCCACTGACTGATGCAGTGCGCTTCATCGATGGCGACAAAGCTCACGGGAGCGCTTGAGAGTCCCCAGATCGAGCTATCTCCGCCTTGACCCACCAACCGCTCGGGCGCCACATACAAGAGCCGAAAGCGACCCTCGCGGAGCCCGGCCAGAACGGTGGCCTTCTGGTCGCTGCTCATCGCGCTGTTGTAACAGGCGGCCGGTACGCCGTTGGCAACGAGCGTGTCCACCTGATCCTTCATCAGCGCGATGAGGGGCGAGACCACCAGGGCAAGACCGTCTCGGAGCAACGCCGGCGCCTGAAAGCATAGCGACTTGCCGCCGCCCGTTGGTAAGACTACGAGCGAATCTCTTGCCTGGACGACCGCTTCCATGGCCTCGAGCTGCAGCGGACGAAATGACGCGTAGCCCCAATACTGGTGGAGAACTGACAGAAGGGGCCCAGCAGACACGATCACAATTCGAGACCTCGCCGACGAATCAGGCTAGCACCGTGATGAAGAAACCCGCGTCCGCTGCGGCGAACGTACTATTGACACAAACAACGGCGACCGTGAAGAATGCCATCCCCGGGTTGAAGATCGCTCGAACAGAGACTCCACACGATCGCCAGAGGGTTCCGGAATTGCTCTCCGCGATCAATTGTACTGACTGATCGAAGGGCTGTGATCGCGAACGCGAACCCAGGAAATTTGACGTTGTAAACGCCCGCTCCTGCTCACTTTGGTTACCGTTATCGGCTGACCATTCGACGCCCGTTGGAAGCCCAGGTTGCCGTTGCTAGTAGACGCTCGCCTGACCGATCAGGCCGCGCGGGCCAACGGCTGACTGTGCCAGGAAGCCCGCATCTGTCTGCGGCCGAGTGTAATAGCGATCGTCATGCAGATGATCGCTTCGTGCGACCGTCGTTGCACTGCCAGTCCCCGAAAAAATAGATGCCGCCAGCTTGTCGGGGGTCACGGCTTCCGCGCCGATCTGCGTGGTCGTAATCAGCGCAGACGTCGTCGGGGCAGGTCGCGGGCTCCCACTGACGGTGGCGGGGTTGAACACGAACGGTCCGGTATTCCCGTCGGCGGCGCGAGGTGCACCGCCGCCACACTGGTCGTCGTGACCGGTCAGGACGAACGACGCTCCTTTCTGTTCGACGGTCAATGTCACGACATTGCAGAATGGTTGAAACTGCCAGCGAAACGGGCCGAGACCCTTGCCTGACCCGGCGAGCTCGTCACGCCAGCGGCTACGATCGACGTCACAGTGAGAGCAATCCACAGCCTGTTCGAGTTCATCGCTCCTCCTGGGGGTTAAAGGGTGGCTCATTCTAATGCCCTTCAAGAGTCCCCAGCCGGCCTCTACTGCGCCGAAGGAGACTTCTATATCGATCCGTGGCAAGCCGTCCCCCGAGCAGTCATTACTCACGCGCATGGTGACCACGCACGCATCGGCAGCGCGGCCTATCTGTGTGTCGGACGAGTGCGCGCCGCTCCTGACTCGACGCTTCGGCGCGGACGCAGTCGTCGAGTCGGTCGCGTATGGCGCCAGCGTCACGCTGGGCAGTGTTCGCGTGAGCTTTCATCCCGCCGGACATATCCTCGGGTCGTCGCAGGTTCGGATCGAAGGACCAGAGGGCGTGTGGGTCGTCAGCGGCGACTACAAGCGCGCCGCTGATCCAACCTGTGCACCCTTCGAAGTCGTGCCCTGCGACACGTTCGTCACCGAAAGCACGTTCGGGCTGCCGATCTATCGGTGGGACCCAACTGAAACGGTCATGACGGAGATCCTCGAATGGTGGGAGCACAACACTCGCCAATCCGTGGCCTCGGTGCTCTTCTGCTACACGCTCGGGAAAGCACAGCGGCTCCTCGCCGAACTCGCTCGCGTCACGGATCGGCCGGTGTTGGTCCACGGCATGATGTCGGCCGCCATCGAGGCCTACCGATCGGCAGGCATTCCGATGCTTCCGACCATCCCTTTGATTGAGAAGCCGCGCGGCACTTCCTTCGAAGGTGAGCTCGTGCTGGCTCCACTGTCCGCCCGTGGCACGCCCTGGATGCGACGTCTGGGCGATCACTCGGATGCGTTTGCTTCCGGTCTCATGCGTGTCCGCGGCGTTCGACGTCAGCGTGCCTACGACCGCGGCTTCGTCATCTCGGATCACGCGGACTGGCCCGCCATTCTGCAAACGATCACGGAAACGGGCGCGCGTCGAGTTCTGACCACCCACGGCCACGCCGAGCCGCTGTCGAGATTCCTTGCCGAGCAGGGCTACGAGACGGGAACGATCCGCACCGCCTGGGAAGGTGAGGCTGGGTCGGACCAGGAATGATTCGCTTCGCCAGGCTCTTCGCAACCCTCGATCAGACCAACGCGACCAACGCCAAGGTCGATGCGATGGCCGACTACTTCACCGAGGCTCCTGCCGCCGACGCGGCGTGGGCGACCTTTTTTCTCACCGGGCGCCGTATCAAACGATTGGTCCCCTACGCCGCCGTGAGTCGCTGGACGATGGCGGCGACGGGCGTTGCCGAGTGGATGCTGATGGAGTGCTACTCGGTGGTGGGTGATGGTGCCGAGACCGCGGCGCTCGTCCTTGATCAAATCAATTCAAGTGTTGCCGAGGGCCCGGGCTTTAGCCCGGGCTCCCATTCACTTTCTCTTTCGGAGTGGGTGGAACAGCGCATCCTTCCGCTGCGGCAGATGGATGCCGAGGACCAGGAAGCCGCTGTTCTCGCCTGGGTCCGGCCGCTCGACCGCTGGCAACGACTGGTCCTGTTCAAGCTGCTGACCGGTGAGCTGCGGCTGGGAGTCTCACACACATTGGTCGTCCGCGCGCTGGCTCACGTCTCGGCCGTTGCTCCCGCGACGATGGCGGCGCGCCTCATGGGCGACTGGCAGCCGAGTGCGGCCTGGTTCGAGTCCGTGCTATCGCCCGGGGTCACACACGACGACCTCTCCAAGCCATACCCCTTCTATTTGGCGTCGCCGTTCGAAGGCGAGCCGTTCGACCTCACAGGGTGGCAGGCCGAGTGGAAGTGGGATGGCATTCGCGCGCAGGTCGTCAAACGCGCGGGGCAGCTCCACATCTGGTCGCGCGGTGAAGAGCTCATCACCGACCGGTTTCCCGAGATTCTCGACGCTGTGCGGTCACTGCCGGATGGTACGGTGCTCGATGGGGAGATCGTCGCGTTTCGCGACGATCGTCCGCTGCCCTTCTCCGCGTTACAGCAACGCATCGGCCGACAGAAGCAGGTCGCACGCAAGGCCCGAGACGTCCCGGTCATTTTCATGGCCTACGACGTGATCGAACGAGAGGGCGTCGACGTGCGCAGCGAGCCTCTTTCGATCCGACGTCCGATGCTCGAGGCGCTGGTCGCCATCGCGTCCGAGCACACGGCGGCGGGTCCGCAGCAACCGCTTGCGACCGCTGTTCCACTGTTGCCCTTCGACGACGGTGAGCTGGCGGATCGTCAGGCCGTCCTTCGGATCTCGTCCATCCTTGCAGTGGAGTCCTGGGAGCACCTCGTCCGTCTTCGCCGCGACTCGCGAACCTTTGGTGTCGAGGGCGTGATGCTCAAGCGTTACGACTCGCCCTACGGCGTCGGCCGCAAGCGCGGCGATTGGTGGAAATGGAAAATCGAGCCATTCACGATTGACGCGGTGTTGATCTACGCGCAACCGGGATCCGGCAAGCGCGCCAGTCTCCTCACGGACTACACCTTTGGTGTCTGGGACCAGGGTGAGCTGGTCCCGGTTGCCAAGGCGTACTCGGGACTGACCAACGAGGAGATTGCCGAGATGGACCGCTGGATTAGACGTCACACGATCGAACGATTCGGTCCCGTGCGCCACGTGGAGCCGATTCACGTCTTCGAGCTGGGGTTCGAGGCCATCGCCAGGTCGACACGCCATCGATCGGGGATTGCCGTGCGGTTCCCGCGCATGCTTCGCTGGCGCAAGGACAAGCCCGTGAGTGAGGCTGATACGCTGGAGACGGTGATGAAGCTGGTGCGATAGGTGCGACGGGTGCTGGGGTGCGACGGGTGCGGTGCGGGGCACCAGTGCATCGGTGCGACGGGTGCGCGGGTGCGCGGGTGCGGTGCACGGGTGCTGGAATACGAAAAGAAAAAGGGCGCTCGCGACTTCCGCGACGCCCGTAAGAATCGGTCTGACTTTCAGTCGAGCCTAGTCACACTCACCATGAACGCAGCTGTGCGCCGCACCTGTGCACCCGTGCGCCGCACCTGACGCACCCGTGCACCGCACCGCACCCGTCGCACCTGTCGCACCCGTCGCACTCGTCGCACCTGTTACGCACATCCCGACGTCGTTCCACAGTTGCCGCACTTGTAGCATGCGCCACTGCGCACCATGATCGATCCGCACGTCGAGCACGGCGGCGCGTCTTCCTGATTTTGAATCGGGGCGAACGAACTCTTCGGCGCCTGCGGTGCCGGGATCGCCCGCTTCGGCAGCTCGACGTGAGGTTCAGCTTCGAGCGGCGCCGACGGGCCGTCGACCACCTCGTCACGATTGTTGACGCCGGCCACGTACTGCGCCTCTGGCGACAAGAACTTCGACGCCATCCACCGGAAGATGTAATCGACGATCGATTTCGCGAACCGAACGTCTGGATTCCTGGTCATGCCCGACGGCTCGAAGCGCACGTGGCTGAACTTGTCCACCAGCGCCTGCAGCGGCACGCCGTACTGCAAGGCGTAGCTGATGGCTTGCGCGAAGGCATCGGCAAAGCCTGAAATCGTCGAACCTTCCTTGGCCATCACGAGGAAGATCTCGCCCGGTTGACCGTTCTCGAAGAGTCCGACGGTGATGTAGCCCTCGTGCCCGGCGATGTCGAACTTGTGCGTAATCGCGTGCCGCTCGTCTGGCAGCTTGCGACGCACCGGCGTGCGGGCGGCGACGGCATCCGCGACCGTTTCTTCCACCGTCGTCCGGGCGTCCTTTGCTCTATCGTCCTTCGAGGTGTTGAGCGGTTGCGTGCGCTTCGATCCGTCGCGGTAGATGGAGATCGCCTTGGCGCCCAGGCGCCAGCTTTCGAGGTAGGCCTGCTCGATTTCGTCAACGGTGGCCTCCTTCGGCACGTTGACGGTCTTGCTGATCGCCCCTGAAATGAACGGCTGCGTGGCGCCCATCATCTTGATGTGGCCCATGTAGTAGATCGAACGCTGACCGTTGGCGGCCTTGAACGCGCAATCGAAGACGGGCAGGTCGCGCTCCAGCACGTGCGGCGCGCCCTCGATCGTTTCCTGCCGATCGATGTAGTCGACGATGTCGGCGATCTGAGCGCCCGAGTATCCGAGCTTGCGCAGCGCCATGGGCACGGTGGTGTTGACGATCTTCATCATGCCGCCCCCCACCAGTTTCTTGTACTTGACGAGCGCGATATCGGGCTCGACACCGGTCGTGTCGCAATCCATCATGAAGCCAATCGTGCCGGTAGGGGCGAGCACCGTTGTTTGCGCGTTGCGGTAGCCGAAATCCTCACCCAGCTCCACCGCTTCGTCCCACGCCTGCTTCGCGGCGTTGAACAGGTCGGCCGGCACATTCTTGGCGTTGATCCCACGCAGCGCGTCGCGGTGCTTGCGCATCACGCGAAGGAATGGCTCGCGATTGGCTTCGTAGCCGGCGAACGGGCCGCCGTGGTCGCGCGCGACGCGCGCGGACTGCGCGTAGGCCTCGCCGGTCATCAGCGCCGTGATCGCCGCCGCATAGTCCCGTCCGGCGTCGCTGTCGTACGGCAACCCGCGCGACATCAGCAGCGCCCCCAGGTTAGCGTAGCCGAGTCCGAGCGGGCGATACGCGTGGCTGTTCTTCGCGATGGCCTTGGTGGGATAGCTCGAGTTGTCGACCAGCATCTCCTGCGAGGTGATCAGCGTGCGTACGGCCGCCTTGAACGACTCGGCGTCGAACTCGCCGTCCTCGCGGACGAATTTCATCAGGTTGAGCGACGCCAGGTTGCACGCCGAGTCGTCCAGGAACATGTATTCCGAGCACGGGTTGCTGGCATTGATGCGCGCGGTGTTGGGGCACGTGTGCCACTCATTGACCGACGTGTCGAACTGCATGCCCGGGTCGCCGCACACCCAGGTGCCCTCGGCGATCAGCCGCATCAGATCGCGCGCGCGGTAGGTGTCCATCACCTCGCCGCTCGTGACCGATCGCGTTTGCCACAAACTGTCGTCGACCACGGCTCGCATGAACTCGTCGGTGGTGCGAACCGAATTGTTCGAGTTCTGGAAGAAGACTGAATTGTAGGCCGTGCCGGTGAACGACCCATCGTAGCCGGCATCGATCAGCGCCCACGCCTTCTTCTCCTCATCAACCTTGCAGTTGATGAACTCGACAATGTCCGGATGCTCGGCGTTGAGAATGACCATCTTCGCCGCGCGCCGCGTCTTGCCGCCGGATTTGATGACGCCGGCGAAGGCGTCGAAGCCCTTCATGAACGAGACCGGACCCGAGGCCGTGCCGCCGCCCGCCAACAGCTCCTTCGACGATCGTATGGCGGAGAGATTGCTGCCCGTCCCGGAGCCGAACTTGAACAGCATCCCTTCGGTCTTCGCCAACGTCAGGATCGACTCCATCGTGTCGTCGACCGCGTTGATGAAGCAGGCCGAGCACTGCGGTGCGGTCTCGAATCCGCAGTTGAACCACACCGGGCTATTGAAGGCGGCCTTCTGCTCCACGAGCAGGTGCTTCAAGTCGCCGCTGAAAGCCGCCAGCGCCTCGTCGGACGCAAAGTATTTCTGCTTGTCGGCCCACCCGGTGATGGTTCCAACGACACGTCCAATCAACTGCTGCACCGACCGCTCGCGCTGGGGTGCTCCCACGTGGCCGCGGAAATACTTGGAGACGACAATGTTGGTCGCTTGCTGCGACCACGGCTTCGGGACTTCGACCTGACGTTGCTCGAAGACGACCTGTCCCTTTTCGCCGCCAATCACGGCATCCCGCAGTTCCCATTCGACCTGGTCGAACGGGTCGACACCGGCGGTCGTGAAGAACCGTGGGAATTCGAGCCCGGTGATCGATTGGCCTTCGGCTGGACCACGGGTCGCCCGTAGCGGCTCGACAGGTTCAGTGTGACCGGTTGAGCCGACCGTCTGCTGGCCAGCAGCGGCGAATTTGCGATCAGGCCCCTCTTGCATGCGTCCTCCACGACAAGCGACACCACACCCCTATGGGGCGCTTGCCCTATCTATTGAGCAATCCGTGAGTTGGCTCTTTGGTCCGCGCGCGGTGAAGTCGTTCGAATGTTCTCGTTCGTGCCGGCGTTCCTACCTCGGTTCGGTTCGCGTGCTGGGTGCCGCTCCCGAGGCCAAGGTGTTTCGCGCGACGCCCAATATGAACTTGCGAGCCATCATTGTCAAGCGTCCGAACCACAAGATGTTGCGTTTTTATTTTAGGTCAGACGCTAGATATCGCCAATTGCTTCTGATTTCTAATACTTCGCTTTATTTTCGCTCAACAAAAGGGTTTCGGCAAGGTTAACGACGGTCGACGGCCCACGGCCGCCGCCAGTTGCCAGTTGTCAGTTATCAGTTCAAAGGAGCGGGCCACCTTTGAACTGTCAACTGGAAACTGAAAACTATTGTGGATCGTGGACTGTAGGCCCTCTACCGCACCAGGACGGCGCCCATTGTCGCCGCCTTGTCCGCCAGCTTTCCGGCGTACGCGATATTGCCGCCCTTGAGCGCTTCTTCCGCTTGTTCCATGAACCGCCGCGCGATGTCGAACTGAACTCGACCATCGGCATCGAGCGCGGCGTAGTTCACACGCTGAAGGTCTCGCTGAGCGCGACCCAGCAGCTCTCGAATCGAGGCCTCGGTCTTTGCCGCAACGCCGGGCGCTGGCTTCAACGTCAGCGTGGGCGGAATGACCGCAGGGCGATCCGCTTCATCGTGGCTCGGGTCGGGTTTCGGGGGCTCGTTGCGTGGCGACGACACCCGAGTCCGTGGAGGTGGTGGCGGGCTGGCCAGCGCGGTCTCCACCGGGCTCGGTTCGATCGTGGGCACTGGCTCGTCGATGTAGTCCTCGACCACGCGCGGCGGCGGTGGCGGCGGTTCCAGCACCGGCATCTCCGGCAGCGTGTTGGCCCTGGCCTTCGCGCATCCGGCCGCGCCTACGGCCAACATTGTAGCGACGAGCGTGAGGTGGAGGAGGCGCACCTGGTCCGATTCTACTGGATTAGACGCCTCAGCGGCACACCGAGTCGAGCACGCGTGGTGGCTCGTGACATCGTCGTCACAGTCGGCCAAGCCGCTGGGTTTCGCCCCGGAGCGAGGGCGTCACGGGAATAGACGTCGCGCCGCCCGAGCCGGCTCTCGGCATCTTGATCACGAAGGTGGTCCCGACCCCCGGCGTCGACTCGACGTCGATGTCTCCATTGTGGAGCTGGACCGTGCGATAGACGAGGGAGAGGCCGATTCCGGTCCCGCCGGTCTTGGTCGTGAAATACAGGTCGAAGATTCTCGCGAGGTTCTCCGGCGGAATCCCGACGCCGGTGTCCGAGATGCGAAGCTCGACGCGGCCGTCCTTGGCTGCGTGGCCGCTGATGGTCAACTTGCCCCCGGAAGACATCGCCTGCACCGCGTTCTTGGCCAGGTTGAGGAGGGCCTGTCGCAGGATTCCGGGGTCCGCTTCGATATCGGGAATGTCGGCCGCGACGGCCGACTCGATCGTAACGCCCGTGACATCCGCTTCGACGGCGAGCGTTTTGAGCACTTCGTCGACGAGTGGCGCCGGGGCCACCGGCTGAAGCGTCAGCTCCTCCGGCCGTGCGAACTTCAAGAATCCCTGCACGACATCGTCGAGGCGCCGAATCTCGCGGCCGATGATGTCGACGTGCGATTCGGTGGACGACGACGTGTTGCTCGCCGCCAGCTTCTGTTTAAGGAGCTCGAGGTGGATGGTCATGGCGTTGAGCGGATTCTTCACTTCGTGCGCAACACCGGCAGTGAGTCGGCCAAGTGCGGTCACGCGACGCGAGAGCTCGAGCAGCTGAGCGCGCTTGGCGCTGTGGGGAAGAGCCTCTCTCAATTGGTTACTCACGCTCGCAAACACATCGCCGAGGTCCTTGAACTCGTCTTCCTTGAGGTCGAGGGTTGCACCGAGGTCACCCTTGCCAAGTCGTGTCAGTCCGCTCCGAATGACGTGAATGGGCCGCACGACGACTTGCGCCAGAAGCGACGCGACCACGATCGCTATGAACAGCGCGATGGCCGCGGCATAGGCCGCCGGTTTGAGCGCCTCGGTCAGCGTGTCGCGGATCAGCAATGTGGATTGCCCGACGCGGACGTCAGCAAATGGCGTGTCTCCCAGCAGCATGGGCTGGCGCCACTCGAGCATGCGTTCGGTCTGGTAGACGGCCCGAAGCTGCGTGATGCCACTGGCATCTGCCAGTGCGCCGAGATCATCCCCCGCCGGCAGTCGCTCCCCAACGCGTGACGGGTCGCTGTGCGCCACGACGATGCCGGCAGAGTCGACGATCGCGGCATAAGCGACGTTCTCCGAGTACAGCGCCGATTCGAGAGCGGTGCGCATGGCGGGATCGCGCCGCAAGTCCTGGTACCCGGTCTCCGTACTGACGACGACGTCCTGCGCGCGGTGGTAGATGGTCAGCGCGATCAGCTCGCCGCGATGGCGGCTTTGCTCCAGGAGTACACGGGTCAACGACACCAGGTGCAGCACGCTCAGCACGACGACCACCAGCACCACGATGGAGGTCACGCCGAGGACCTGCTTTTGCTTGATGGAAAGAGGCATGCGCGGAGTACAAGTTACAAGTTACACGTTACAAGTTCCAAGGTCGTGGTCACCAACGAGCCGCTCATACCAGGCTGGCGTCGCGCACAACCCGTCCCGTTTGTAACTTGTAACTTGCAACTTGGAACTTGGAACTTTTTCTCAAGTCGTCTGCTTCATCCGATTGAGCTTGTTGTGGAGCGTCTTGAGACTGATACCGAGCATGTCAGCCGCGCGTGTCTTGTTGTTTCCAGCCGCTTCGAGCGTCGCGAGAATCAACTTGCGTTCCGCTTCGTCAACGGTCATGCCGGGCGCGATGGTGACCCCGCTGGTCGGCTCGATCGGCCGGGTCGGCGGCCCGAACCGCGGCAGATGCTGGACCTCGATGTACTCGCCGCGCGCGAGAATCGTGGCGCGTTCGATGACGTTGCGCAGCTCGCGCACGTTGCCGGGCCAATCGTAGGTTTCGAGCATTCGCATCGCGTCCGGCTTGATGTCGCGCACGGTGCGTCGATCGCGCGAGTTGAACTCGTCGACCAGCGCCTGAATGAGGAGGGCCAGGTCTTCCTTGCGATCTCTGAGCGGCGGCAGCTCGATCGTGAACACGTTGAGGCGATAGTACAAGTCGTCGCGCAACTTGCCGTCACGAATGGCCTCGGTCGGATTCATGTTGGTCGCGGCCAGGACCCGGACGTCGACTTCCTGCTCCACCCGACCACCCAGCCGTCGGAAGCGTCGTTCCTGCAGCACGCGCAGGAGCTTCACTTGAGTGGCCGGCACCATCTCGGCGATCTCGTCGAGGAACAACGTGCCGCGATCCGCGAGTTCGAAACAGCCCGCCCGCCGATCGATCGCACCGGTGAACGCTCCCCGTTCATGACCGAAGATCTCGCTCTCCAGCAGCGTTTCCGGGATTGCCGCGCAGTTGATACCGACAAACGGCGCTTCGCCGCGCGGACTGAGCTGGTGGATCATCTGCGCAACGAGCTCCTTCCCCGTGCCCGATTCCCCAATGATCAGCACCGATGCCGTCGTCGGCGCAGCCTGCTCGATGGTCTGGTAGATCTTCCGCATCTTCGGGCTGTGTCCCACGATGCGTCCGAAGCTGCCCTTCTCGCGGAGTTGACGCCGCAGGACTTCGTTCTCGCGCTTCTGCGCATTCATCTCGGCAATCCGCTGCAGTAAGAGCCTCAGCTTTTGCGGATCGACGGGCTTGGTCAAATAGTCCTCGGCGCCGATCTTGACGGCTTCCACGGCGGTCTCGACCGACCCCTGGGCGGTCAGCATGATGACCTTGACCTGATCCGCATCGTCGACGAGGGCCCTGAGCAGCTGCATGCCATCCATCCGCGGCATGACCATATCGGTGACGACGATCGCCGGGCGGAACGACGTGATGAGCTTGAGGGCCTCTTCTCCGTTGCCCGCCGCCTCGGTCATGAAACCCCACGTTCGGACCAGTTCGGCGAGTCCGGCGCGCGTTGCGGCATCGTCTTCGACGATGAGCACGCGCTCGGCTTGCGAGGTCTTTTGGGACTCACTCATTAAGGACAATGCACAAGAAGTGTACCATTCCTGCCAAGTGTCCCTCGACCTCTCCACCCCGCCCGACGTCTCGGCGCCCAATCTGCCCGAGGACCGGCTCTTCCTGACGCGATCGCGGGCCGCCACCGAGGTCGTGCTGTGTTCTGGCTATCCGACACAGCTTGCGCTGCTGCCTGTGCTCGCGGCCCTCGGCATCCAGCCCATCACCGGCGGCACCCTGAACCCCGTGTTCGTGTTCGCGGTGTCCGCCATCGATACCGTGCTGCTCCTCGGCCTGGTTCTCCTGTTCCTTCGTCACAGCCACGAGCGGCCGCGGGACGTGTTCCTGGGAGAACGCGCCGTGGTCGGCGAACTGGGTATGGGACTGCTCGCCATGCCCGCCATCTTCGCGCTGGTCATCGCCGTGCAGTTGACGATCCGTTCCCTTGCACCGTATCTGCACAACGTCCCGGTCAACCCCTTCGAGTCGCTCATGGGCTCGCCCTTGCAGATGGCGGGCTTCCTCGTGCTCGTGGTGATTGCCGGCGGCGTGCGCGAGGAGATTCAACGAGCGTTCCTGCTCCACCGGTTCGAACAACGGCTGGGCGGAGGGACCGTCGGCCTCGTCGTCACGAGTCTCGCCTTCGGTCTCGGTCACACGCTCCAGGGGTGGGACGCGGCGATCGTCACGGGACTGCTGGGCGCCTTCTGGGGCTGGATGTATCTCGTGCGCCGAAGCGCGGTCGCCAACATCACGAGCCATGCGTGTTTCAACATCCTGCAGGTGCTCGCAGGATTGTCGTCGACGGTGCGGACGTAGAAGGACTGGCCACAGCAGGAGGACTTGCTCGCCTTCGGCTCGCCTCTGGGACTCGCTTCGCTCGTGGGACTCGCGCCTTCGGCGCTCGTAGGCTCGGCGGCTTCGCCGCCTCGTGCGGGCCGCGGCCGTTCGGCCGCGGCTCGTGGTCTCGATTGAGCATCGAGCGACGGCCGCAACGGCCGTCGCCCCTACGAGCCGCCGGAAGGCGGCGAGTCCTAGGAGCGAGCCAAAGGCGAGCGACTCCTACGAGCGAGCGCCCAGCGAGCGAGTCCTATTCGGGGGTTTTCCACAACTCCACGATCGTCGTCCGGCGACGAAGGTCCTGAATCCAATCGGCGATGAGGGCCGCCCGCCGATCGACCGCGTCTCGTTCACGAGCCGGGTCGCTGCCCGCGACGTCGGTCATCGCGGCGACCGCAGCGAAACGCTGATTGAGGTACGACGCGACCCGAAAGTCGTCGCGAATCCAAGCGCGCAGCCGTGCCTCAGTGAATCCTGCCGACTGCAGCGCCCGCAAGTAGAGATCTGGAGTGGTGAATCGATCGCGAGCGACTGTGAGCCGGCGTTCGATGTCACTTTCGGGTGGTTCAGGTGGAGCGTAGCGCTGCACCTCACGAAGCATCAACATCCGGTCAACGAGCTTGGGCGTCGCCTCCGAGACGTCTGCTGACGTCTCGACGCCGCTCACCAGCCCCAGCGTGATCGCTGCTCGGACGTCCGAAAGCGTCAGCACCTGACCGCCCACGATGGCCATCGTGCGTTCGATCAGCTCGCCTGCCGGCTGCTCACGCGCGGATAGGGCGCCGAAGGTCAGCAGGACGGCCACGCTGACAGCCAGTCGGCTCCGAACCATCATCAGAAGGCTTGCCCCAGCGAGAGATGAAACACCGTGCCTCGCTCGCGGCTTCCGCCCGCCAGATCCTTGCGATCGAGGTTGAAGCCGAGGTCCACGCGGAGAGGGCCGATCGGTGATCGATATCGCAACCCGAAGCCGGCTGTGGGCCGCAACTCACTGAGCTGGATATCGCCGACGCGCCTGAACACGTTGCCGGTATCGAAGAAGCCGACCGCCCCCAGGCCCTTCCAGTAGGCTGTCCGCATCTCGAGATTGGCGACGATCAGGCCGTTTCCGCCGGTCGGAAATCCGTCCTCATTGAGCGTCTCCTCGGTGCCGAGCCGGTCGAGCACGAAGCCACGCACGGTCGAATCACCGCCGGCAAAGAAACGCTCGCTGGCTGGGAGATCCGCAACGACGTCGAACACGGGCTCACTATCCTCTCCGATCACCGGCTGCCCGTCGTCGTCTTGACGCTCCAGCAGGCGTTCGAACCCGACGGCGAGGCCGACTCGGAGCCCCGCGACGAAGGTCAGTCGGGCCGCGCCCGGTAAGCGACGATAGGCGAAGGCCTGTCCAAACGAACGGATGAACCCGACCTCCGATCCCATCGCCCGGGCGGCGAGCGTCGTGTCGAAGCCGAGAATGTTGCCGCGGTCTGGATCCAGCACGTCGTTACGCGAATCGCGAAGAATCGATCCGGTCAACGTCGAGAGAAGAACTTGTGGAAAAAGGCGATCGATGAGCAGTTGATCCTCGGGCGGAATCTTCACATCGAACAGGCGCGTCCGCTCCATGGCCCACCGTCCGCCGACGGTCACACTTGTTGCAAGCTGCCTGGCGTATTCAACTCTCACGCCCCGACGGTTGAAGTTGAAGCTCGTGCGAACGGCTTGCTCAATAAACGCGGTGAGCTGGACGTCTCCCTGCGTGTTGAACAAGCGGGGCTCTCGAAACGTTCCAAGCACGCGGTATTCGTTGAACCCGTAACCGCCGACATCGGTGGGATCGTCGGAATCCACGGCCGGATCGCGCGGCCGAAAGCTGACGCGCGTCAGCAGCGAGACGCTACGGTTCTTGCCCCAGAGGTTGCGACGGCTGATCTGGAAGAAGCCGCGTGGCGCGATTTCGATTCGCTCCTCGGCCGCACCGCCTTCAACTTCGGCCGGACGCAGGCGTCGCCCAGCCTCCAGACCTCCGCCGTACTGGAGCGTCGTCGACGGCGCCTCCTCCACTTCGACGAGCACATCCCGATGGCCGATCCCAGCGTGCACAAGCTCGACGAGCCGCACGCGTCGAAAGAGGCCGAGCGCCGCCAGCCGTCGCTGACTCTCGACCAGCGCATCGTCTCCCAGCGGTTTTCCGGGTTGTAACGTCACCTCCTGACGGATCACGTCTTCGTCGGTCCGAACGTTGCCGGAAATCAGGATGTGGTCGACGAGCGTTTGCGAACCCTCGGTGATGCTCCAGTGGATGTCGATCAGCAGCCCCTCATCGCGCACGTCGGTCTTCGCTTCGACCCGAACATCTCGAAACCCCTCGTTCTGGTAGAAGCGCTCGATCGCGTTGCGATCCGTGTCCAGCTGAGGCCGATAGAACGGCCGATCGCCAGTCAGCGCGAGCAGTGGTCGAATTCGAGCCTCTGGAATCTGCTGCGCACCCTGGATGACAACCGAATTGACCGTGGTTGGCTGCCCCTCGATGACGATGAGGCGTACGGCGACCGGGCGGTACTCCTGGTCAGCCTTCTGCGCTGGCATGACCGCCAGCTCCGGCTTGACGGTGGCACGAGCGAAACCCCGAACACGATACAGTTCGGTCACCCCCGACGCCACGGTGGCGATTCTGCTGTCGACCAGTGCCTCCCCCGGCTTGAGAGCCAGGAGCGGCGCCAGCTGAGCGCTCGATATCGCGGAATTGCCTGCGACTTCGATCGATGCCAACCGGTGCAGCGGGCCGCGCTTGACCGTAAACGTCAACACCATCTCGCCGGCGCGTTCTTCACGGACGTAAGGGGCTTCGGCGGAGCGGTAGCCCTGTTGCCGCAGGAAGTTCTCGATGTTGCGACTGGCGTCTTCGAGCAAATCGAGATCGACGCTGCGCTCCTGCCGAACGGGCACGAGCTCGTTTCGCCGATTCTCCGGTAGTGGATCGCCCGCGAACACCACGCGGACGAGAGGCCCGCGATCCACGGCCAGCGTCACATTTGCGAAGTGCTCCTCTTCTGAAAAATCAACCGTGATGGACGCGGTGGCCTCGTAATAACCCTTGTCACGCAGCTCGTTTTCGAGCTCACTGAGTCGAGCGTCGATCTCCACGCGGTCGTAGGGCCGCCCCCGATCGAGCCTGAGATCGGTCAGAACGGTCGCCTGAGATGCGGCGCTTTCACCACGGACCGAGACCTGGCCAATGATCGTCCGCGGGCCGGGGTCGATCGACAGAACAGCATTGACGGCCTCGGGGACCGCGCCCGGCACGAAGTTCGGCTGAATCGCCGGTCGGCGATACCCTCGACCTGCATAGATCTCCTCGAGCGCTCGACTAATGTCGGGCATCCGAGATCGCGGTGGAGATGCGCCGAACCGCTCGCTGATTTCCGTGCGCAGGATGTCGGCATCAATGCCAGCGCCCGATTCGATCTCGATGCGGCCCAATCGCTCGACCGGCACCAGGACCCATCGCAGCGCGACCCCGTCCTTCGCCGCGCCCACACTCTCGGCAAACACGCGCACGTCCTCGAAGCGGCCAAGACCGACGAGGTGGTCGATGGTCGCCCGCACCTGCTCCATCGCCAGTGGTTGACCGATCCGGGTCGCGACCAATTGCACGACCGACGGGTCCGTGACGAGCACGCCCGCCACTTCAACACGCACATCGCGCACGGTGCGACCGAGGTATTCGGGAACGTCGGCGGCGACTGGTGCCGCACAAAGAAGAATGGCGAGGACAGGCTGCAGATACCTGCGAGCCCGCGGGCCGCTCGACGTCGTCATCTGAAGACGTGCCGTTTCCGAACCTCCAGGGCGTAGGTACGATCTTCGTTCTGCGAGAGCACCCACCCGAGGCTGTCGTTTTGATCGTATTCGAGCAGGATGAGCTCATCGCGCGTGGAGGAGGAGAGGCTGCGGGCGTACGTGAGATACACGCGGTCCGAGATGCGCTTGCCGATCGTGACCCGGGCGGCAGGATTGACCTCGAGCCGCGACGAAGCGTCGTTGGTGGGGTCCATCAGGAGCGGGGTGATCTGAAAGGTATCGACCCCGAATGTTTGCCGGACGACCCGGCCGACTCCCTGCGACAAGGCGCCGGTGAGCGCACGCGTCGCGCGCGCCTGAAGAATCTCCTGCTCGCGCTGATTGGGTTGGCGCAGCGATGCGAGCTCGACATCGCCCTGAGGGGCCGAATCGCTGAACAGGAGCGTCAGGATGTCGATGGGCGCCAGCGGTGGATCCGAGGTGAACTCGGGCTGCATGCGGTCGGTCGTTCCCGCCATGCGAAGCGTGACGAGATAGTTCTGCTGGAGCATGCGGACCCGTGTCTCGGCTTCGATATCGAAGAACGGCTGAATGCGGTTGGGATTGGTGAAGTCGAGGCTCCCTCGAGTGACTTGATAGCGTCGCCCCTCGAACCGGACTTCGCCACGTTCGATCTCGGCGCGGCCAAACAGCAGAGGCCGTTCGAACGTCCCGCGCAAATTGAGCTCGCTGCTGGCGACGATACGCGCCATCTCGTTTTCGATGTGAAGCGTCGCGGGCGCGACGATGCGAACGTCATATCGCAGTGGCGGCCCGCCCGCCCCCGCGATGGCGCCCGGAGCGATCGGGAGCCCTGCCTCGTCACCCGCGCCAAGCCCAAAGACATTGCCGGAGGCGTCGAACCCTCGGGTCCACGTGGCGTTTTCGACCGTGACCGTACCGGTCAACGTAGGCCCCGACACGGGCCCCTGCAAGGCCAATGTGGCATCGACGACCGAGCGCATCCCCTCGGGGAAACGGAGACGCATGTCCTCGCCAGTCGCCGCGACGTCGAATTCCGACACCTGATAACCCGACAGGCCGATACGCCCACTGAATCGGACGGCCCCGCCACCGAGTCGCCCGTTCAAGGGCGTTGTGTAACCCGGGTCGTCGAGCCGGATGCCTGATGCGTTGAAACTGATGACGCCGTTCAGATCCTCGAGGGCATGAGGAAATGAGAAATGCCGCAGGCGTCCCTCGGTCAGCATCGCCTGCCCCGACACAATCGGGCGAGCCGCGGTCCCCCCGATCAGCGCCGACACATCAGCACGTCCGGAGCTGCGCAGGTCGCCCATGAAACCCTGAAGCACCGCCAGGTTCGCCGCACCGTTGGCTTGAAGCGACAGCGCCTGCCGACGGAGATCGACGTTGCCGGCGACGTCGAGGGCAGTGTCGTCGCCCACCAGACGCAGGTTGTCGAGGCGCAGCGTCTGTGTCTGTCCATCGACCACGAGCTCAATCGGTCCTTGATTGCGCAAGGCGTAGTCCACGAGCCGAAGGTCGAGTCGCTCGATCGACGTCGAGAGCCGCAGCGCGTCGCGGTTGTTCAGATCACCAACGACCCGCACAGTGCCGCTCGCCACCGCCGTCGTGTAGGGAGAAAGATCGGGCTTGAAGACGCGAACGAACGGGTCGAGCGACGTGTCGCTGACGCGGAACGACAAGTCGGCATCACGTTTGTCGTCCATCGCGATTCGACCAGCGCCTGACACGGCGAGTCGCGGCGAGGCGGCTTCGAGCTCGTAGGTCAAGAGCGTGTCGCGAATGGACAGCCGAGCCGTCACTTCGCCGATTCCTTCGTCGCCGAAGAACAGGTCTTGCACGCCCAGCCGGACGTCGTAGCGAGGCTCGGCAAACGTGCCGCTGCCACCAGCCGAGAAGTCGAGCACGCCGGTGAGCGTCGGAAAGTCGGGGAAGGTCGTGACATCGAGCGTGCCGACGTCCAGCCGACGACCATCGGCATTGAAGGAGTAGGTGCCATTCCAGCCGACATACGCCGCCCCCGTGATCGCGCCGCTGCCCTTCGCGATCTCGACGGCGTCCAGCCGGACACCGTTCCCCTCAAATCGCAGGCCCGCTGACGCGGTGGCAAACCGTTCGTCGTAGGCAGTGCCATCGACGATCGTCATCCGCCCAAAGCCGAACGGTCGCGTGTAGGGTCCATACACGTGAAACTCGCCCGACAGCGTGCCGCTGACCGGATAATCTTCGAGATTGAACGCGTCCAGCAGATCGTCGACCGGGCGACCCTCGATGCGAATGCGGGCGTTGATCTCCTCTCCCTGATCACGCCGAGGAAACCCGAGGGAGAACGAGCCTGAGACGTCGAGGCGCGACCCGCCTCGGGTCACGACCGCGCGGCTGATGTGCGCGTAGGAATTCTCGATCACGACATCGCCTTCGGCGTCGCCCCACGTGACATCAAACGCCTGCATCGCTCGCCCATGGAAACGACCCTCGATGCGTGGCCGACGAAAGGCGCCGGTCAGCACGCCGTCGAACTCTCCGGCGCCATCCATCTGAACAGCACGGGCTGACGAGCCGAAGGCGTTCATGATGCCCACGAGAAACCGATCGCTGGCCTGCCAGTTCGCGCTGGTGACGTGAAAGGGAATCTGTGCGCCTTCACCGCCCAACGTCGTCGAACCGCTGAACGTGATGAAGGTGTCGTCGGTAGCCAACTCGCCACCCGTCAGCCGAACCGCTGGACCCTCAAAGGCATAGCCGAGTGTGCCGCTGATCGGTACCGGGGCCAGGGGTAAATGGTTACTAAACGGTCCCCAGTCATTGGCGCGATCTTCCGCAGCTTCGATGTGGGCAGGGGTGAGGTCACGACCCATCGGAGTCGACGTCGCCACGGACGTGACGGCAATCGATCCGTCGCCGGTGCGATCCCGAAACGAGCCGAGCGGCCATTCGAGGCGATTGCGCCCGGTCGCGCGCCCCGCCAACCGGATGCCGGCGAGCTCGTAGAAATCAGTGAGCGCCGTGAGGTCGACCTTTTCATACTCGACATCGAAGCGCGCCCGTCCGCGCTGCCCGGGCTGTCCCAGAGGGGCCATGAGGTGCTTGAAGCGGGTGCGCCCGCCCGAGAACTCGGAGCTGGCATGCACGACCTCGAAGCGATCGGGGACCCATTCCAGCGCGCCTTCGAGATTGCGGAAGCGATAGGCGTTGATGCCGGCTTCGCGGCTGAAAAAGTTGCCCTTTAGTTCTCGGCCACCCTTGAAGAGGTGAAAGGTGCCGGTGAAGTCCGCCTCGCCATGCAGCGAAAACTTGTCCTTCGCGAAGAAAATCTCGCGCATGCGCGGGAACTGCACGCGTGACTGGACCTGATAGAACATCTCCGGCCAACGAGCCGCGTCGATGACGCCGGTCAGCTTCGATGACGCGCCATCCGTCGTCAGATCGATGCGATCCAGGACAATGCGGCCGCCTTGCACCTTGAAGCTGGCGAACATATCGGCGGCCATCGGCTCGAAATCCCGAAAGTGGATCGTGCCGCCGCGAAACTGCGCGCGCCCGCGGTATTCACCAAACTTGCCGGCCGTGACCTCGAGGTTACGCGCCACCACGCCCCATCGCGAGCCGTGATCGTCGAACTCGAACTCACCACGGGTGGCGCGCACGAACTGTATCGTGGTGACGACCCGCCGGGGCTGGTCGGGGCGCTGCGGACGAGGCGGCCCATTCAGGCGCGGCCAGTTGTGACGCGCGTTCGGAAAGCTTTCGACCACCATCCGCCAGTCGGCCATCTCGATCGAGTCGACGAGCACCTCGCGGTGCCACAACGCGCCCCACGTCAAGGAGACATTGACTCGCTTGGCAACGAGCCACGGGCGGGCCTCGGCCGTCAGTCCTTCGATGCGCAAATCTTCGATGACGAACCGTCCACGCCCGAGCTCGACGCCGAGTCGCCCGATGTGCATCGACCGGTCGAGCCACTTCGAGCCTTCGGCCTCCGCGCGTGCCCGCAACACCGGGCCGAGGTCGATTGAAACCGTCGAGACCAGGACCGTCGCCAGAAGGATGGCCACCACGATGACCGCGGCACGAAGACGTCGGTAGGTTGCCTTGAGCACGCTCTAGTCCACGGTCACGAGGGCGGTGCCAGCCTCGACGGACTGCCCTTCGGAAACAAGCACCGCGGACACGGTGCCGGCGCGCGCCGCCCGCAGTTCGTTCTCCATCTTCATCGCCTCGACGACCACCAGCACCTGTCGTGGCTTCACGGCTTCGCCGGGCTCGACCAACACGCGCACGATCTTTCCAGGCATCGGTGCCGTTACACGTTGAGCGCCGGTCGTTTGCGCACGATAACTACCATGACGACCGCGCTCGTGACCGTTCCTGGTCGCCACCGGGACGCGAACTCCATCGATGTGCACGTCGACCAGGCCGTCGCCCGCAAGGGGAACGACAGCGGCGTCGAGACTCCGCGATTCGTCGCTGTCGGGTCGGCCAAGCAGGAGCGACAACGTCTGACCATCGACTCGGACGGCACTTACGAATCGCGTCCGACCGTCAACGGTTACGAGATAGCCATTCTGATGGGGTTTGACCTCGACCACGCGAAGACGATCAGCGACGTCGAACTGGAAAGTCATCGTCTCTCTAAGACCGTGTGCCTGTCACCGAAGTGACGCGATGCGTCCGTCTGTCTTCCAACGGCTTGGCTGGATCGTCACTGGGGTCGTCCCATCACCTGACTGGTGCGATTGGCCCTTGACGACGCGTGACAACGCCACGGCAATGGCTGCCAGCTCGTGATGATCCTCGTTCGCCTCGCGAAGCGGACGCCCGTTTCTGTCGCTCAGCTTGCGATCGATGAAGCTGGTATCAACCCGCGCCGCGACAAAGTCCTCGTCGTCCAACACCCATTGAAAAAATGGGATGGTCGTTTTGATGCCCAGCACGTCGTACTCCGAGAGCGCTCGCCTCATTCGTGCCAGCGCGCGAGGGCGCGACTCGCCCCAGGTGATCAACTTCGAGATCATCGGGTCGTAGTAGATCGGGACCTCGCCGCCTTCGTACGCTCCGCTATCGTCGCGGACACCCGGCCCCTGTGGGACGTGCAGCCCGGCAATCCGTCCAGGCGACGGCATGAATCCGTTGTCGGGATCCTCGGCGTAGATGCGGCACTCGATGGCGTGGCCCCTCGGCTGGAGCAGCGCGTCAGGATTGAGCGTCAGCTTCTCGCCGCGGGCAATGCGAATCTGCCACTCGACCAGATCGACGCCCGTCACCATCTCGGTGACCGGATGCTCGACCTGGAGTCGCGTGTTCATCTCCAGGAAATAGAAGGCCCCGCTCTCATCGAGCAGGAATTCGATGGTCCCGGCGTTGGTGTAGTTCACAGTTCGTGCGACTGCCGCCGCCGCCGTCGTCATCGCCCGCCGCAACGCCGGAGTCACCACCATCGAGGGGCTTTCCTCGACGACCTTCTGGTGGCGACGCTGCAGCGAACACTCCCGCTCGACGAACGGCACAATCGTGCCGTGATGATCGCCGAGCAACTGCACTTCGATGTGACGCGGCCGCAAGATACGCCGCTCGAGGTAGACGGCCGAGTCGCCAAACGCCGACCCGGCCTCCGATCGCGCCGCGCGCAGGGCGCTCGGCAAGTCGTCAGCCGATTCGACCATCCGCATGCCCTTGCCTCCGCCACCAGCCACGGCCTTGAGCATCAGCGGATACCCGATGCGTTCGGCGATCGACAGGACCTCGCGGTCCGCGACACGCTCGTTGAGCGGCTCCTCGGTACCGGGCACGACCGCGACCCCGGCACGAATGGCCGCCTGACGTGCCGCGGTCTTGCTCCCCATCAGTGCGATCGCTTCGGGGGTGGGACCAATGAAGGTCAGCCCCGCATCGCGACAGGCCGAGGCGAAGCCTTGGTTTTCGGCGAGGAACCCATAGCCCGGGTGCACGGCGTCCGCACGCGCACGTCGCGCGGCGGCGATGATGGCGTCGCTCCGTAAGTAGCTCTCACGAGGTGGGTTGTCGCCGATGAAGAACGCTTCGTCCGCCATTCGAACGTGTAAGGACGTTCGATCGCACTCCGAGTAGACGGCGACGGTCGCGATGCCCATGTCGCGACAGGCACGAATGACGCGCACGGCGATCTCGCCGCGGTTGGCTATGAGGATCTTTTTCACGCAGATCTTCGCATTCTAGCAATCAAACAGTGATCCGCGAACAGCCCCCGCGATGATCGCCGGAACAGGCGGCTCGTCTCGCGGCGCCCACTTCGCGGGAGTCCGTGGTCGCCGGAACGGCCGACTCGTCTCGCGCCGCCCGGTTCGCGGCGTACGGCTGGCGCTACGCGCCAGAATGCCGGCCTTCGGCCGGAGGGCCGCCTCGCGTTGCTCGGCGGACCGGCGACCACGACATTCTTTGTGGCCGTGACGGTGCGAATTCGACCTCTGCTAGCCTGAAGTATGCGAATGGCAGTCATCGAGTGGCTGCTCGACTCGGATCCCTCGATTCGGTGGCAGGTCATGCGCGACCTGATCGGCGAGTCGGAGGCGGCCGTTGCGCGTGAGCGACGGCGTGTGGCCGCGGCGGGTTGGGGGGCTCGCCTGCTGGACCTTCAAGGAGTCGATGGCCATTGGGGCGGCGCGGCGTTCGTGCCGCACGCCTGGATCTCCACCAAGGATACGCTTCAGCTGTTGCGAGATCTCGGTGTCGACCCGACGAGCGATCGGGTGCGAAGGGCCATCGGCCAGGTACGCGACCGCTGCACATGGGGCGAGCAGTTCGGCCACTCGCCGTTCTTCGAAGGCGAAGTCGAGCCCTGCATCAACGGACGGGTGCTTGCGATCGGTGCGTATTTCGGCGAGGCCAGCGATCGCCTCGTCGACCGATTGCTCCAGGAGCAGTTGAACGACGGCGGCTGGAACTGCGACGCCCCGCCCAGCCAGCGGTCGTCATTCCATTCGACGATCTGTGTCCTCGAAGGACTGCTGGAATACGAAACGGCGACCGGTCCGAGGCCCGACATCACCGCGGCTCGCCTTCGCGGACAGGGGTACCTCCTCGAGCGGCGCCTGTTCCGATCGCGATCAACCGGACAGATCATCGGAATCGACCGCAAGACCGGAATCAAACCGGCGTGGACAGAGATTTCGTTTCCCACGCGCTGGCATTACGACATCCTGTGGGGGCTCGATTACCTGCGCAGAGCGGGCTTCGCGCCAGACGAGCGCATCGCCGAGGCGGTCGATCTGGTGGCGAAGAAGCGTGACGAGAACGGGCGATGGCCGCTCGAGAATCCGCATCCGGGTCCGGTGCACTTCGAGCTGGAAGGCCCCGCCGGCGAGCCAAGCCGCTGGAACACGCTTCGGGCGCTTCGCGTGCTGCGCTGGGCGCATGCCACTCGACACGGCCATTGACCCTTCTCGAGGCCCCTCAGCGGAACGACGCTCGGCGGATGGCATGACAATCCGCACGTGACCATCTCAATCGCTCGAGGCGCCTCCGCCATTACGACGCCGGAAACGACAACACTTCGGAGAAAAACCGCAGTACGCGCGTTTCGATCCGTTGCCGGATGCGGCTGTCGTGCGTGCCGTCGGCATACACCTCGAACGTATGCGCGATGCCGCGCTTGGTCAGCTCGTCCGAAAACAGCTGCGTGGCGCACCTGATGTGTGAGAACTCCTCGAGCGCGCCGTAATCGAGATAGATGCCGCGCAGCCTTGACAGGTTGCCGCGGTATTGCTCGACCAGATAGAGCGGCAGATTGGCGCGCCACTTCGTGGACGCATCCTCGTTCACCACGAGCAGGCGTTGCTGCGGTTTGAACGGGAAATCGACGAAGAGCGGCGGCTTCGACGGATTCGGAGAGAGCGCCGCCGACAGCGCGATGAATGCCGTGGCGTAGAAGTCGTCCAACGATTGCGGCTTCGCTTGAAGTTGATCGCGTGACTGAATCTGCATCGCCCGGCGCCAGGCCTGATTGTCGCGATCCATATCGCCTTCGATGCCGATGCAGCAGGGACTGAGCGCGTAAACGGCGCCAAAGACGTCTGGATGCTTCATGGCCAGCATGATGGCGCCGTAGCCGCCCATCGAGTGTCCGGCAATGCCGCGGCTTTCCGGCGCTCTCAGCGTGCGATACTTCGCCTCGACCCAGTCGATCAGCTCCTTCGCAAAGAAATCCTCCCACCGGCCGGTCACTGGTGAATTCGTATAGAAGCTTCCGAAGTATCCGTTACGCCCGCTCGGCACGACGACGATCATTTCTTTCGCTGCGCCGCGCGCAATCTGCTCGTCCATGGTGCGCGTGAGCTCCATGCCCTGATAGCCGCGCGTGAACGCGTCGATGTCGCTGGTGAACCCGTGAAGCAGATAGAGCGTTGGCATATCGCCGCTGTGGAGAAGTCGCGTAACTGGGTGGCATGTATACCGCGACGCGCGACTCGGCGGGATCGCCGAGCAGGTTGTCCTTGAGCGCCGGTGCGGCGACCTTGGTCTCGGCGAGCGATCCAGTGGCAACAGGAGCCGCGATCTGGCTGATTGCTCCGACTGTCGTCAGCAGAAGGATGAACGCGCACGTGGCAAGCGACACTCAATCGAGTCATGCGGGACTCCTCGCAGCCGACGATTATGCCTCTAATCCAGTTGAGCTCTTCCGCCTGAAGGCGGAAGCCACGCGAGGCGAAGCCACCTTTCCTAAAGGGCCTCAAGGGCCTCTTCCGGCGACGATCGCGGACCCTAGCCCACATTCGACGTGTTTGCCACCACCGGCTTTGGCACGCCGGCCAGCAGCCATCCAGTGACCACCGTCCAGAGCAAGAAGGCGACGACAAAAGGCCAGACCGGCGCGTCACTGACATGCCATGTCGGCCACCGGGCAAACAGCGACGTCAACTGCGGCACGGCTTGCGTCAGCGCGCTGATGCCGTTGCCGTCCTCCCACAGAATCTTCGGGTCGTTCCACACGACCGCGCTGATGAGAATCTGCACGGCAATCAGGGCCGCGACGAACACCGCCGGAAGGCCACGCATGCCACGCGCCATGCCAGCGGCCGCCACCGCCAACAACGGCACAACCGGAACAATGAACCTCGGCGACGGCGACCAGCCGCCAACAAAGCCGTAGGGATTCAGCAGCGGGAACACGATTGAACCAATCCCCGCGGCAACGAGCGCCGTGACCGGGGCAGCGATCACCGGGTCGCGACGCCACAGCCTCACGAGTCCGGGCCAAGCCAATAGATAGATCGGGGCGAGTGCGAGGAGCCCAAACTCCTGATCGAAGAACAAGCCGCTCGCACGAAAGGCGGTCTCACGGAACATGTCGGCGAACCCGGTAAACGTGCCCAGGCGCGCGTGATCGTTGAACAGCAGGCGCCCCCAGAAGAGCCAGTTGACCGCCGTGCGAACCAACGCGACGATCACCACGCCAACCCCGAACGGGATGAGCATTCGCAGACGCCGGTGATGGCTCGCCACCGCGATTGCCGCCAGCGCAAACGACAGTGGCGCGTTCCGGATGTGGACCAGCGTCAGAAACCCGACCAGGAGACCGGTGAACAGCCACTCACTCCCTGCTGCCGATGAGGGCTGCAGGATGCGACGGAGCGACACCATCACGATCAGCGCCGCGACGAGCTCGGTGAAGAAGAGAAAGGAAAACGACAGGAATGGCGGCGATAGTCCGAGCAGGAGCGCCCACCAGAATGCCTGCCGCTCGGCGATACCAATGACGAGCAGCGCACGCGCGATCTCGATCGCCAGTAGGCCGGCCAGGATCGCCATCGCAAGACTGACTTGATGGCGCAGCAGCAGCGAGGCATTCAACTTCGTCCGCGTCATCCATTCGTTCGGCAGGCGTCGGCTGAGCCATTCGGCCGCCGGATACATCACCCGAACGAACGGCGCCGCCAGCAACGGCAACCCAACGTCATGCACGGGACGGGGTACGCCATCGCGACCCGGGCGCACATGATCCTCAGCCTTCGCTGTCCCCGCACCGACGAGATTGCG
The DNA here is from genome assembly GCA_963802675.1 of uncultured Acidobacteriota bacterium. Taxonomy (GTDB): domain Bacteria; phylum Acidobacteriota; class Vicinamibacteria; order Vicinamibacterales; family UBA2999; genus JACCSI01. Next base: position 56,311 of record CAWDJL010000003.1, on the reverse strand, counting down.
CGGATCACCGTAGTCGTTGGCGAGACGGACATCGCGATCGAAGGCGATCGACCGCGCCATCATCAAATAGTGGAGCTCGTCACCGGACCCGGCGTGTGTGCCGTGCGTGATCAGGCCCCACACCACGAAGAAGACCGTGATGAGGATCCCGCGGGCCGCGCGATGGCTGAGACCCGGTACCACGATTCGCTACAGCGGGATGTTTCCGTGTTTCTTCGGCGGCGTCTTGTCACGCTTGTGCTCGAGCGTGCCAAGGGCTTGAATCAGCTTGCGCCGCGTGACGCGCGGCCGGATCACCTCGTCGATGAAGCCGCGCTCCGCGGCGATGTACGGGTTGGCAAACTTCTCGCGGAACTCTGCGACTTTCTGCGCCCGAAACGCGGCGGGATCAGCGGCCTTCTCAATCTCTCGGCGATAGAGCACGTTGACCGCGCCCTCCGGACCCATCACCGCAATCTCGGCGCTCGGCCACGCGTAGTTGAAATCTGTCCGAATATGTTTGCTCGCCATGACGCAGTACGCGCCACCGTACGCTTTGCGTGTTATCACCGTGACCTTCGGGACGGTGGCCTCCGCGAAGGCGTAGAGCAGCTTCGCGCCATGCCGGATGATCCCGCCGTACTCCTGAACCGTGCCCGGCAAAAAACCCGGCACATCCTCGAAGGTAATCAGCGGAATGTTGAATGCGTCGCAAAAGCGAACGAAACGTGCGCCTTTCACCGACGCGTTGATGTCGAGCGTGCCCGCGAGGTGCGCGGGCTGGTTGGCGACGATGCCCACCGGCCGCCCTCCGAGCCGGGCGAAGCCGACGACGAGGTTCTTGGCGAAGTGCTCGTGAACCTCGAGGAAGTAACCCTCGTCGGCGACCGTACGAATGACGTCGAGCATGTCGTACGGCTGATTGGGCGACGGCGGGATCAGCCGGTCGAGCGATTCGTCCTCGCGATCGATCGGGTCCTGCGTCGCCACCATCGGCGCATCGTCCAGATTGTTGTCAGGCATGAAAGTCAGCAGCTCGCGAATGAGCGCGATGCATTCCGCGTCGTCTTCCACGGCGAAATGGGCGACGCCGCTGCGTTCGTTGTGGGTCATCGCGCCGCCAAGATCCTCTTTGGTGACGTCTTCGTGCGTCACGGTCTTGATGACGTCGGGGCCGGTCACGAACATGTAGCTCGTGCCCTTGACCATGATGGTGAAATCGGTGATCGCCGGTGAGTACACCGCCCCCCCGGCGCACGGTCCGAGGATGGCCGAGATCTGGGGCACCACGCCAGAGGCGAGCGTGTTCCTCAGGAAGATGTCGGCATAGCCGGCGAGAGAGACGACACCCTCCTGAATTCGAGCGCCCCCCGAATCGTTGAGGCCGATGATTGGTGCGCCATTGCGCATCGCCATGTCCATGATCTTGCAGATCTTCGCAGCATTGGTCTCGGACAGCGAGCCGCCGAAGACCGTAAAGTCCTGCGCGAACGCGAAGACGATGCGCCCGTTCACCCGACCATGACCGCTCACGACACCGTCGCCGGGAATGACCTGCTCGCTCATCCCGAAATCGGTGCATCGGTGCGTAACGAGCTTGTCGACTTCCTCGAACGTGTCGGGGTCGAAGAGCTGCTCCATCCGCTCACGAGCGGTCAGTTTCCCCTGCTCGTGCTGTTTGCGAAGCCGCTCCTCACCGCCGCCGAGCTCAGCACCGCGTTCGAGATCCTGGAGTTTGTCGAGTGGATTCATGTGTCCGCACAAGCCTCAGAGACTCAGAGGCACAGAAGAGAATACCCAACGATCTCATGTAGAAGAATCCTCTGAGGCTCTATGTCTCTGAGGCCCGTCCGTCACTCCGCTGCTATACAAGGGTTGCTCAATGCCCCGATGCCCTCGATCTTGACCATCATGCGATCGCCGGGCTTGAGCGGACCGACACCCGACGGGGTGCCGGTCGTAATGATGTCGCCCGGCTCGAGCGTGCAGAAGCGGGTGACGAATTCAATCAGCTCCGGGACCGGGAAGATGAGCTGATGTGTGTTCGACGACTGCTTTTTGTCGCCGTTGACCCAGCCTTCGATCGAGAGGTTGGACGGATCGAGACCGATGGCGATGCACGGACCGATGGGACCGAAGCTGTCGAAGCCCTTGGCCCGCGTGTATTGCACGTCCTTGTTCTGCAGATCTCTCGCGGTCACGTCACACAGGCACGTGAGACCCAGCACGTAGTCCATCGCGTCACTGACTTTGACGCGCGAAGCTCGGCGTCCCATGACCACGGCCATCTCCGCCTCGTAATCGATCCGACCGGCCCACGCCGGAAGTCGAATGGCGTCCTCCGGGCCGATGACGGAACTGGGCGGCTTTGAAAATACCAAGGGCTCCTCGGGGAGCTTCTTGTTCATCTCCGCCGCATGATCCTTGTAATTGAGACCGATCGCGATGATTTTGGATGGCTGGACCGGTGGCGCGAGTCGCATGCCCGCCTCTTCAATCAACATGCCGGTGTGGTAGTCACCGAAGACGTGTCCCTCGAGCCAGTACAGGCCGCCGTCTCGCTCCACGGCGTACCGTCCTCCCATGCCCTGCCGAAATCGGTAAATTCGATCCATAAGATGTTTTCGCTGTCAGCAGCCGGCTGCCGGCCCCTGGTTGCCGATCACTGGCCACCGATCACTGGCCACCGATCACTGGCGAGCTGTCTCTTCCACGCGATTGGATGGTGTGCTCGCGTTGCCTGCCTTGTCGACCGCGACGACCGCATACACATAGGCCACGCCAGGACGCACCGATTCGTCGGCATAGGTGGTACCGGCTATTGGCCGCTTCATCAATGGCGTGAGTGTGGCATCGGGGCCTTCAGCACGCAACACCACATAGCCGACGACGTCGCCTGCGGCACTGGGCAGCCAAATCAGGTTGATGCGACCGCTCACGGCAACCGCCTGCAGCGTGCCCGGCGGCGCCGGCGCAAAGGTGTCCGCAAACGACGCGCACGTGACCGGAGATGCGGGCCCTCGCACGTGCGTGCCGGCGAGGATGTCGACGGGACGCACGACAAAACAGCGCTCGGTGCCAAGCGTGATGCCAGACTGGACAAACTCCAGCCCGCCGACCGGGGCTTTCGTGAGCGGTGTCGGAGCATCCGGCGACACGTTGGCCGGTTGCTCGCGCGGCACTTCGTACACGTCATAGGTTGTCGGGGGCGGGCCGGGAAGGATTGGCCGCGATGCCAGCAAGCCCTCCGGCGTCGGCGCAGGAGCGCCCCGCACATCACCCGAGGGCTTCCAGCGGATCGTCGCCGACTGCTCCTCGACCGTGATCGTCGGTTGGGACGGCGCGGAGCTGGTGGGCCCGAGTGGCACGGGTACGAGCGCGGTGGGCGGCCCGTATCGCCCTCGCGGAGTCACGGACACGGCGTAGTAGTAGCGCTGTGGTGCGCCACCGTCGGCGGGCGCAATCAAGGCGGCCTCGAGACTTGCGGCCTGCGTGCCTGGCGGCTCGGGCAGCATCACCGCGGCCCGTGTCTCTGCCGACAGCACCTCACGCAAGGCAATCACCTCGCCCTGATCGACACCGGGCCCGGGCGGGGGCAGCGGAATCGGCGGCAGGCCCTCCTTAACCGGCGGCGGCGGCGGAAGCGGCCGACGAACCACCTGGCTGCCGACGAGCGTCGCGAGCGAGCGCAGTTCCTCGGGCTCGTCAAACGTCGGCACACGATGAGGCGGTGATGGCGTAGAGCTCCACGCGTGCGACATCGGCGGGACCAGCTCCATCGACGTTGGTCGTCGGCGCAATCATGCGAACGAACACATTGTCGTCGAAGCGCGCAATGCTGAAATCTCCGGGAGCGCCAGGAATGCGCTGGAGCGGCGGCAGCGGGTTCCCCCTCTTGCCGCACGCCGTCGTCAGTACCGAGGCGAGCAGGAGAATCCCGACTGGGACCCGAAAATGGCTCACAGGATGTAGCGGGAGAGGTCCTGATTCTTGACGATGTCGGCGAGCATCCGGCGCACGTACGCGGCGTCAATCGTAATCGATTTTTCTGCCAGCTCCGGACCCTCGAACGAAATCTCGTCGAGCAGTCGCTCCATCACGGTGTGCAGCCGTCGGGCGCCGATGTTCTCAGTCCGCTCGTTGACAATCGCGGCAAACTCCGCCATCAGCTCGATCGCATCAGCGGAAAACGCGAGGTCCACGCCCTCGGTTGCCATCAGCGCCGTGTACTGCGTGACCAGCGAGCTGCGGGGCTCGGTGAGGATACGCACGAACTCGGCTTGACCCAAAGGTTCGAGCTCGACGCGGATGGGAAACCGTCCCTGGAGCTCCGGAATGAGGTCCGATGGCTTGGACACGTGGAACGCGCCGGCAGCGATGAAGAGGATGTGATCCGTTCGCACCATGCCGTGTTTGGTGTTGACGGTTGTGCCCTCCACGATCGGAAGAATGTCGCGCTGAACGCCTTCGCGACTGACGTCAGGTCCGTGGCCGCCTTCGCGGCCTGCAATCTTGTCGACTTCGTCGAGAAAGATGATCCCGGCCTGCTGCACTCGCTCGACGGCGAGTCGGCTCACCTGCTCCATGTCGATGAGTTTCTGCTCTTCCTCCTGTGCCAGCGTGGTCCGCGCCTGCTTGACCGGCACGCGCTTCTTCTTGGCTCGCCCTTGGAAAAGGCCCGGCATCATATCCTTGAGGTTGAACTCAACCTCCTCGACATTCGCGCCCGAGATGATTTCGAGCGACGGGAATCCTTTTTCGCGCACCTCGATCTCGACCAGCCGATCGTCGAAGCGGCCTTCATTCAACTGCTCGCGCAGCCGCTCGCGCGTCCGCTGAGTCTCCTCGCGCACGTGAGCAGGATCCTCATCGGGCGCATGCGGACGCGGCGGCAGCAGCAGGTCGAGCAGCCGCTCCTCGGCGTTCTGCTGCGCCTTGGCGCGCACGTCGACGAGTTGCTCCTCGCGCACCATCGAGACACCGATCTCGACGAGATCCCGCACCATCGACTCGACGTCGCGCCCGACGTATCCGACTTCGGTGAACTTCGAGGCCTCGACCTTCAAGAACGGCGACTGCGCCATCTTCGCCAAACGGCGTGCGATCTCGGTCTTTCCAACACCCGTCGGGCCGATCATCAGGATGTTCTTCGGCGCGACTTCGTCCGCCAACTCAGGCGACAGCTTCTGTCGTCGCATGCGGTTGCGAAGAGCAATGGCTACGGCGCGCTTGGCTAGCTTCTGGCCGACGACGTGCTTGTCGAGCTCGCTGACAATCTCGCGCGGGGTGAGCGCGTCGATTGACGTACTCGTGCGTTCCGGCAGTCTGATAACGGTCATTGATCTACCGATTGATCATAGTTCTTCGATGGTCAGTTGGCTGTTGGTATACACACAAATTTCGGCGGCGATCTTCATCGCTTGCTCGGCAATCGCCCGGGCGTCGAGCGGGCTGTGCCGCACCAGCGCTTTGGCCGCGGCTTGTGCAAACGCGCCGCCGGACCCAATGCCGATGATGCCATCATCCGGCTCGATGAGGTCGCCGGTCCCCGACAGCAGGAAGGTGGACCGTTGGTCCATGATCACCAGCATGGCTTCGAGCCGGCGCAACGCGCGATCGGTGCGCCAGTCCTTGGCGAGCTCGACGGCGGCGCGATCGAGGTTGCCTCGATACTGTTCCAGCTTGGCTTCGAAGCGCGAGAACAGCGCAAATGAATCGGCCGCCGAGCCGGCGAAACCGGCCAGCACACTGTCGTTGTGAAGCCGTCGGATCTTGCGAGCGCCGTGCTTGACGATGGAAGTGCCAAGCGTCACTTGACCATCACCTGCCATCACGGCTTTGTCGTTGTGCCGCACGGCGAGAATGGTGGTGGCATGAATCATCGGTCGAGGCTATCTGCTCACTGAAACAAGTGTCAAGAAACGCGGACTTGCTGTTCGCTGGAGTGGACGCCAGCAGCCGACAACCGCTCGAAGAAAGTCGAAAACTGGCGCAAATTCACTCCGGGTCGTGCTGGCAGGGCCGTTGCTTCTGCAAAAGAAGGATCAGTTGTTCAGTTACCAGTTGTCAGTTCAAAGCGGAGTGTTCTGGCAAAGCGGTCTATCACGTGGGCTGGTCACTTCATTTTGAACTGGTAACTGGCAACAGGAAACTGACGGTCGAAGGGAGCATTCCCCATGGGTTCCGTTGTCGTTGCGGCCACATTCGCCACCGCCGTCTTGGTGGTCTCGCCAGCCCTCGTGGCGGCACAGGAAGCAGAGGGCGCGCAAGCCAGGCAAGGGCGCCCGCGCACAACTGCGATCACGCAGGTGGAGCCAGCCCGATTCGTCCCGCCCAGATTCGGACCCAGATTCGGCCCGCACTGCCCGCCAGGCCGAACGGCGCCGACCGCCCACAACTGCTGCAGTCGATGCGAGCTCCAATGACGATCAATCGAGCAGCGGTCAACGGAGCGGAGCCGTCAGACGACCGCCATCGGGCGGATCCTCCGGCGGCAGTTCGTCCGGCGGGTCGTCATCGGGCTCGTCCGAGGGAGGTTACGATCGGGCAGTGCCTCGTCGCAGCGATCCAAATCCGCCGCGTCACGTCTACTACTACCCCAATTACCGCTACTACAACCACTACTACGATCCCTGGGGCTACGGAACCTTCGGACTCGGCTACTTCTATTACTCGCCGTGGGGATATGGGCCGGGCTATTGGGGTCCGAGCTACTACGGATACGGATCGTACGGCCCCTATCCCTCGCACGGATATGACCTTGGAAGCATCAAGTTCAAGGTGACGCCGCGTGATGCCGAAGTGTTCGTAGACGGCTACTACGCAGGGACCGTCGACGATTTCGACGGCGTCTTCCAGGCGCTGAAGCTGGATAGCGGCGGCTACAAGATCGAGATTCGCAAGCCCGGCTTCGAGACCTTGCACTTCGACGTTCGTGTGCAACCGGATCGAACGATTACGTATCGCGGAGAGCTCAGACCCGTTCCTTAAAGTTCCAAGGTTCCAAGGTTCCAAGGTTCCACGGTTCCAGGTTCTCGTTCAGAGCTCCTGAACTCTGGAACTTTGGAACCCTGGAACTTTGGAACCTTGGAACTGTGGAACCGTGAGTAGAATCACAGAGTGATCCGCGCGGTAGCCGGGGCGTCGCTCGTCTACGACATCAGCATCGGCGTCGCGTTGCTGTTCTTCCGCGGCGTGTTGCAAACCTGGTTCGGCCTTCCGCCCCCCGTTCCGCCCATCCACGCCGATCTCAACGCCCTCTTCGTAACCAGCGTCGGCGTCGGGTATCTGCTGCCATTGCGCGATCCCGTGCGCTATCGCGCCTACATGTGGATCTTTGGGGTGGGGTTGAAGAGCGCCGGGATGATTGTGTTTCTCGCCGACTACATGACGCGCGGCTCACCGGCGTCGTTCTTGATGTTTGCAATCAGTGACGGGGTCTTCGCGGCGCTGTCGCTGGCCGCGCTGCTCGACCGCTCGAAGGCTCAGCGCCGGTACCAGTTCAGGTCCTTCGGTTGCCCGAGTCCATTCAGGGATTCGAGGGGAAGATGCCCTGGTCGCAGATCGTGTAGGTCGCTCCATTCGGGGCTGCGGCTCGAAGGTCGGGCAACGCAAAGGTCGTCTGACCGTTTCCGCCGTAGAGCGTGCCGATCAAGGAGAACAGGGCCGTATTCTGACTGATCATGAGAAGGCGGCTGTCCGCCGGCAACCCGACACCCCTGACTCCCGCGGAGAGGATGATCTCCCCAAGCGTGCACTCTCGCCCCCGTGCGGCAGACGCGCGACTGGTGTCGGTCCCGAACAGAGTCTGAGTTCCTGGCGGCCCGGGAGGTCCTTGAAGCCCAACCGGACCCATGGGACCGGCAGGTCCCGTGGCGCCAGTCAACCCAATCGGACCCATTGGACCCGCAGGACCCGCCCCACCAGCCGGTCCTTGTGGTCCAGCCGGACCTTGTGGCCCGGTCAGCCCATCCACCAGGTCGGCGTTTCTCACGATCCTTCCGGGCGACAACGCCGTGGGAGCGAATGCGATCGTTGGAGACGTGGCGGCTTGCAAATAGTACCGGTCAAGCGTGGTGAACAAAAACGGGGGGATGACGCTCACGACGACCTGCCCCGTCCCATCGAGCTGCCCTCCGGCGAGCACTGCGAAATCGACGCCGATGGACAGATTCACGCCCGCATGCGTGAGCCCAGCGCCAACGCTGCTCCCCAGGAGCGCGTAGTACTGTCCCGGTGGACCGACGATCGTAACCGACACTGGAACACCCGGCGCCGCAACGTCTAGGGATGCGGTCATCTCGACCGCCGGACGCTCATGCGCCGACTTCTTTGCAACGTCACCCGCTGCTTGCTTGACGTTCCAGCGCCGCTCTCGCCATCGTTCATCGCCGGCTCCATTGATAAACCTGGCTGCGCACGAAGGCCGGCTTAGTGCCCGCCCGGCCCCTCGAGGTCCATCGGCTATTAAGGAACTGGACTTTAGGAACCTTGGAACCTACTTGCGGCTCCTGAACCACAGATACAGCGGAATGCCAGCTGCCATCACCAGCAGCCCAAGTCCCGTGACGCGCGGTTCGCGATAGATCGCATTGACCACCATCACAAAACTGAAGAGGACGAAGATGGCGGGCGTGATGGGATAGCCGACAGCCTTGAACGGCCTTGGCGCGTGCGGATCGCGGCTTCGGAGGACGAACACAGCCGCCACGGCAATGCCCGCGAAGAGGGTGATGGCAAAGCCGACGTAATTGCCGAGCGCATCCAGGCTGCCCGTGAGAATCAGCACGGTTGCCCACACTGCTTGCGCGGCGATGGAGGTAGACGGCGTCTTGTACGTCGGGTGGACACGTGATGCCGCGGGGAAGAACAAGCCATCGCGCGCCATCGCGAAGTACACGCGAGGCCCGGCGAAGGTCATCGCGTTGACGCTCGCGAGCAGGCTGATGATCGAGATCACGCCCATGATGTCGCCTGCACGGGCGCCGAGGAGCCGCTCCGCTGCGACGTCGAGCACGCTGCCTTTGATTGTGACCAGCTCGCCGATGGGAATCACGGAAAGATAGAGGACATTGATCAGGAGATAGATCAACGTGACAGCGCCGGTGCCCAACGCCAGAGCCAGCGGCAGATTCCTGCCGGGGTCACGAACTTCTTCGGCCATGTAAGCCGCCGCGTTCCACCCGGAATAGACAAACATCACGACGATCAACCCCAGCAGCCAGCCAGTACCCGTCACCTGACCTACCGCCTCCTGACCGGTCCCCGTCGTGCCGCCCATCGTCAACCCCAGCGCAATGAACAGGAGCAAGGAGCCGACCTTCAACAGGGTCAAGCCGTTGCTCAACGCGCGGCCCGGACCGACGCCGCGGATGTGGACAAACGCCAGCATCCACACGGTGGCAATCGCGATGATGGTCTGGTTAGAAACCGTGATCGGCAGGTACGGAATCGGAATCTGCAGCCACGGCGCCGAGCTGGCCGAGCCGGGCACGAACCGATCGAGATAGAGGGGGATGACCATCGCACTCGCGGCCATGGCCCCGGCAAACCCCGCGACAAAGGAGGTCCAGCCGGTCAGAAAGCCTGCGAGGCTCCCGTACGCCTCCCGGAGGTAGACGTACTCGCCACCCGCCCGCGGCCTGAGGGCTGCCAACTCGGCATAGGCCATGGCGCCGCAAAATGCGAGCACGCCGCCGGCCACCCAAGTCGAGAGGAACGCCCAGGTGTTTGGAGTGTTCGAGGCAATCTGTGGCGGGAAGAAGAGAATCCCACCGCCGATGACATTGGCGACGATAATTGCTGCTGCGTCGTAGGGACCGAGCCGGCGTTCGAGGGTGGAAGCTGGACTGGATGCGGTTCGTGTGGTCGTCACTGGGTCAGCAGCTGCCGGTCAATCGGAAACTCGGCGAGTTTAGCCCAGACCCTCGAACCTTGACGCAGGAATATTTCCACCTTCGCGTCCACGAACTCGCGGTTCTGCAGCATCTGCATCCGCGGCTGTTCGCCTGTATACCCAAGACCGGAGCGGAGCACGAGCTCTCTGGTGGACGCTCCCGGTGGGAGCGGGTCGCGCTGCACGGCCCAGCCGTAGTGCTCGCCCCACATCTCGGCTTCGTTGACACGCTTGAAGATGGCGTTGATTTGAATCGAGCGGACCGGCTCGCCCGACTTGTTCCGGAGCTTGAGGGAAATGCTCGGGACGAGCTTGTTCATGTGCCCCTCGACGAGGCCGGCATCGTACCAGCCGGTGACTACCTCGTGCGGCTCGAGGACCGCGATAGGGTCGACTCCGCGGTTGCACCCCATCGAGACGATGAGCAGCACCCCGAGAACCGGCAGCTTGCGGTTCATCTTGACAGTTTAAGACACCGAAACGGCGGCGTTGTTCCAGTTTTCGACCGGGGGTTCTTCACGAACCGCGTGACGAACCTTCGTCACGAACCCCGAGAAGAACCCCGTGAAGCGAGTTAAAACTGGCGAACCTGCACCCTCTTCAGAACCTCCTCGCGGTCGATTTGCCCCGCGCGGTAAGCCGCGAGGTCCGAGCCCCGAATCTGCAGAAGGACCGTGACCACCTCCTCGTACGGGTCGATCGGCGCCAGACTGTCGCGTGGCATATTGTCCCGAGCGGCAACGGTCAGGAACTCATTGGTGGCAATCCCCATTGGAAGGCTCCACTCGACCATCGCGGCCATCAACTCGCGCTGAACGGCCTCCGTATAGGCGCGGTTGATGGCGTTGGGGTCCGACAGGTACTTGAAGTCGATGGTCCGGGCTGGTGGAGGCGATGCGGACAGGGTCACTGCCGGAGGAACTTCGCCATTCGAGACGGTGGCGCCCAGCGTTGCGTCCGCAGCGGGTGTTCGCGGCAACGCGAGCTGCGGGATTTGGCCTTGCACGCCAAACGGATTCCGCTGCAATTCGAGCCGACTAATCGTGTTGTCAATCGCGCTGCGTTCGCCGGGATTGCGTGCGGCCTTCGCCTGCTGCCTCAGAAACTCGATCGTCTGGTTGAGGCCCTGCTCATCCTGCCCCAACATCGTCCGTAGACTCCACACCATGCTCTGGTGAAGCACCGGAACGCCGACGTCGAAGAACACGCCGTAGCCTTCAAGGTAGACCCCTCTCGCCTGTGGCTCGCCGGACACGGCCATCATCTCGGGACCGAAGGACTTGATTTCACGAGCCAGCCGCTGACCGCCGAACGACACCGCGCGAACGAGCGCGCCTTCCATCACGTACACGTGTCGTCGCAGGTCGTTGCGATCGACCGGTCGGGTCACCGCCGGCGGCGTCGCCGGAGCCGGCGTCGGCGTCTGCGCATGTGCCATCGACGCCAACGTCAGGATGAGAGCGATCATGACGAAGAGAGAAGCGGTCCTACTCATATCGATACCCTTTGATCAAGGAATCGGCTGCGAGGCGACGCGGCGCACCACGTTCGCCAGGTCTTGCTGATCGGCTGCCGTCTTGAACGTGCGGTTGGTCAGCGTGCCAAAACTCTGCGAAATGTTATAGAGGTCGATTCGCCGGCGCGCTTCGAAATCGCGATTCATCACTAACATGCGCGACGCAACCTCCTGACGTTGCCGCTCCTCGCTCTCTTCGAGCATCGTCTGCACTCGACGCAGAATCGCGGCGTTGTCGACCGAAGCGGGCGCAGCGACCCGAATCGCTGATTCAGGAGCGCCGGTGCGCTTCATTTCCGACAACTCGGCCCGGAGCTGCTGTTCGAGCGCAACCAGCGCCGGTTTCCACTCGGCGGTGTTCGAAGCGGCCTCGCCCGGAGACTGCACCGGTACCGGCGCGCCCACGCCAGCGTTCATCCAACCGGTCGAAACCGTCACGCCATCGTGACCGTAACGAACCTGGAGGTTTGCGATCGCCGCACCAACGCCGATGACGAGCACCGCAGCGGCAACTCGCGCCCACGCGGGCATGGTGCGGGCCGTTGCCCAGCGCGACGGCCGCAAGACTGGCGCCGGCTTCTGTACGATCGTGAAACCCAACTCTGGCACAGGGGGCATCCAGGCCTCGAGGTCCCGCCGCACAGCCTGCAGGCCGCGAACTTCCTCGGCGCACGCAGCGCACGTGCGGAGATGACGTTCCACCTCCCGGCGCCCGACTGCGTCAATCTCGCCGTAGAGATACGCGACGAGCGTGTCCTTGTCGTCGCAACGGAATGTTTCGCTCATGATGCCTTCTCGCTCGCTCCTGTTGGACCCGACCCGCGGGTCATCCCACTCGATTCCAACTGACGCCTCAGCACCGACAGTCCCTGGTACAAACGAGTCTTGACCGTGCTCAGCGGACATCCTTGCAATTCGGCGATCTCCTGAAAGGTCAGTCCGTGGTACTCCTTCAGCACGATCGCGGTTCGTTGTTCTTCGGGCAAGCGTTTCATCGCCTCAGCCACGGCCGCACTCATCTCGCGACGTGAGACCAGCTCCTCGATCGACTCGACCGGCCCCTGCTCGCTGGCCAACTCGATGAGATCGATGCCTTCGGGGGTTGCCACCGTCGGCGTTCGTCGCTGCTTGCGAATCCAGTCGCGACATAGATTGAGGGCAATGCGATACAACCACGACGAGAATTTCGCTTGGCCCTTGAAGCCTGGAAGAGCCCGAAACGCACGAAGGAAGGTCTCCTGGACGATGTCACGCGCTTCCTCGTCCCGTCCAATCGTGCGGTACGCGAGGGCGTAAATCGGCCGCTCCCAGCGCAGGATTAGCTGGTTGAAGCTGTCAGCGTCGCCGTTGACGGACCGAGCGACGAGCTCTTCGTCGGTCCCTTCTGTCCGGACCAGGCGGGGCTCCTTCCCGGGTGTTTGCTCTCGCCTTCTCTCAGTGTAAGACGTCGGGTGGGGCTGGTGGGTCGGGTCTGCCGGCGACCAGTGGCCGGCTGCCCGCCTTGCGCCCTGCGCCCTGCGCCGCGTGCCCTGTGCCCGGTGTCCTGCACCCTGCTGCGCCCTGCACCCTGCGCCCTCGCCCTGCGCCCCCGCCCTGCGCCCTGCACCCCGCGCCCTGCGCCCTGCGCCCACGCCCTATCGACAACAGCTTACAATCCCGCCGTGGGCGAGCTGGCGACCTTGAACGATGTGGCACAGGCCGTAGCCCGGCAGCACCGTCTCGCCGACCTCATTCCAGCCATTCACGAGCAGGCGCTGCGAATCTCCGGCGGACGCGCAAGCGTCTTGCTCCGCCAGAATCCGGCGACCCGAAGGCTACACGGAACCTCGGCGGCGGGGCTCGAACAGCTCGACGGGGAGCCGTGGCTAATCGGGCCCCGGGCGGCTGCGGCGGTCGAGCATGCGTTTGACGCACGCGCGCCCGTGGTGGTTCATGACGTGCCAGAAGCGGCCGTCCGTCTCCAAGCGAACGCGGTCGTCCTGGTTCCGCTGATTGGTCGTGAAACTCGGCTCGGCCTCCTGACGATCGGCGTCCACTCCGACCTGGGTGCGGATGCCCGGGAGGAGCTGGCGACCGTCGGCCATCTGCTGACGATGGCACTCGAGCGCGCGCGGACAGAGCGCGACGCGGCCCAATCGAAGGACTTGCGCGAGCTCGGCGCCTTCCTTACGCGATCGGTGGCGTCCGCTCTCGACCTGAACGCCAGCCTCGAAATCTACTGCGATCGCGCGCGCCGCCTCTTCTGGGCTGACCGCGTGTCGGTCTGGCTGCACGATCGGCGCGCCCGGTCGCTGGACCTCGTCGCCTCGTCTGATATCGCTGAGATCGCCGCTCACCGCCGGGTGCCGACCGACGAGCCCGATGAAAGCACGGTCACACGGGTGATGCGCAGTACCCGCGCCGAGGTGATTGGCGTGACGGGCTATGGTGCACCGCACGTGATGGTCCCGCTCCGCGGCCGACGCCGGGCGTTGGGGACGTTCGAACTGAGCGGCCTGCGCATGGAGCCCGGCGACGACCCGGTAGAAATGCTCGAACGGATGGAGGAGGTCGGGCGTCAAGTGTCCGGCGTCGTCGAGAGCGTCTTTCTACTCGAGGACATCCTTCGGTCCCGGCGCGAGCTCGAAAGCACTTTCAACTCACTCGCCGATCTGGTGGTGGTCAGCGATGCGCGGCTCCGGGTCACGCACGCGAACCAGGCGTTCGCCGACCGCATCGGCCGGCGCGCAGCCGACCTGATCGACCATTCGTTGAGCGAGTTTTTTGGCGCCGATCTCGTCTCCTGGGTCGACCGCCTGGCGCCCGATGCCGACGGCGCCAGCGCGGTTGAATCCCGCGAGCTCGAAGATCCCGTGCTGGGCGGCACGTTCCTGTTCACCATCAGCCCGTTGGTGGGCCGCGACGACCGCCGCATCGGCACGGTCGTCGTCGCCAGCGACGTCACCGAGCAGGCGCGGCTGCAGGCCGAACGGGTCGAGCTGCGCGATCGACTGACCCAGTCCGAAAAGCTGGCCGCGCTCGGTCAATTCGTCGCCGGCATTGCTCACGAGCTGAATAACCCGCTGCAGGGCGTTCTCGGGCACATCGAGCTGATGCTGCAGGAAACCGCACAGATTCCGGTACGGGCCAAGCGTGATTTGAAGTTGGTGTACCGCGAAGCCGAACGTGCCGCCAAGATCGTGCACAACCTGTTGGTGTTCGCGGGCTCTCGTCGAATCATCCGTCGCCGCCTCAATGTCAACCATGTCGTCACGCGAGTGCTTCGCCTGCGCGGCGCGGCATCGGCTGCCACCTCGATTGAGATCGTCAAAAGCCTCGAACCCAAGCTGCCGAGGGTTGCGGGCGACGCCTTGCTCCTCCAGCAGGCGGTCCTGAACATCGTGATGAACGCCGAACAGGCTCTGGCCACCATTGACGGCCCGCGTCGTCTGGAACTGCGCACGCGACTCGCCGGGCGACGAACCATCGAGATCCAGATTGCGGACAACGGGCCAGGGATTTCGCCCGACGTGATGTCGCGACTCTTCGAACCGTTTTTCACCACCAAAGAAGTCGGTCAGGGAACGGGCCTGGGGCTCGCGATTGCATACGGAATCGTACAGGAACACGACGGGCGGCTGCTGGCGGCCAACCGTCCCGAAGGTGGCGCACTGTTCACTCTCGAATTGCCGTTCGGTTCGGAGGCTGTACAATAGAATTGGACCGCAAGTGGGTATCAACTTTCCAAACGACGAAACTTTCCTGACGACCGAAGAGGTCCTCGAATACCTTCAGGTCAACCTGCGTACCGTGTACCGCCTGATCAAGGCGGGCAAAATTCCGGCCGTTCGCGTCGGCCGGCAATGGCGGTTTCGCAAACGCGACATCGATGCATGGCTCGACGCGCAGCGTCCACGCAGCGAGCGAACCGAGGTCGCGTCGACCGATCGGCCCGCCCGCGCGGACGAACGACCGCGCGTGCTGGTGGTGGACGACGAGGCGAGCATCCGAGAGCTGCTGTCGAAAACGCTTGCCCTGGCCGAGTACGACGTCGACACGGCGCGAGACGGTCGTGCCGCGATCGAGCGGCTGCGGCTCGGTCACTACGACTTGCTCATCGCCGACCTCAAGATGCCGGGTGTCGACGGCCTGTCATTGATTCGGGAAGCCAAACGCCTCAAGTCGGATCTGCCGGTGATCATCATCACCGGCTTCTCCACCGAGTCGAGTGCGATCGAAGCGGTCAACCTGGGCGTCTCCGGCTATCTCACCAAGCCGTTTCGTGTGCCACAAGTGCTCGCCGCCGCCGCACGGGCGCTAGGTGAATGAGAACGAAGGCGCCAGTTTTCAGTGACCAGTTGTCAGTTCAAAGGTGATGCGATACGACCTTTGAACTGGCAACTGACAACTGGAAACTCGTCGTTGTAATGATCCAGCTTCAACAACTCCTGAAACAATTCGCTGACCGCGTGCTGCTGGACCACGTCACGTGGCAGGTTGGCGATCGCGACCGCGTCGGGTTGTGCGGGCCCAATGGCGCCGGGAAGACCACGCTGCTGCGGATGCTCGCCGGCCTCGACGAGCCAGACCAAGGACAGATCGTCCGGCCGAACGCGCTGACGATTGGTTACCTGCCACAGGACGGCCTCGCGCACAGCGGGCGGCGAGTGGTGGACGAGGCCAGCCTCGCCCTCAAATCACTGCTCGACATGAAGGCCGAGATGCATGCGCTCGAGCATCGCCTGGCGGATCAGAGCGTTGCGACCGACGAGCACGACGCCATCCTCCACCGTTACAGCGAGCTCGAGGAGCGCTTCCGCATGCACGACGGCTACCACCTCGATCTCAAGGTGGCGAATGTGCTGCGCGGCCTGGGATTTGCGACGGAGGACTTCGACAACCTGACTGACCATCTCTCGGGTGGCTGGCAGATGCGCCTGGCACTGGCCAAGCTGCTTCTCCAGCAGCCCGATCTGCTGCTCCTCGACGAACCGACGAACCATCTCGACCTCGAAGCCCGCAACTGGCTCGAGACCTATCTGGCGTCATATCCTTGCTCCGTCATTCTCGTTTCGCACGATCGCTATTTCCTCGACACCGTCGTCACCCGCATTACCGATCTCTCGCTGCGCACGCTCACCGATTATCAGTGCAACTATTCCGAATATCTCGTGCAGCGCGACGCGCGGCTCGACCGGCTGCGCGAGGCGAAGAAGCGGCAGGATGAAGAGATCGCCCGCGTCCAGGATTTCATCGATCGCTTTCGCTACAAGGCGACGAAAGCCGCGCAGGTTCAAAGCCGAATCAAGATGCTCGAGAAGATCGAGCGCATCGACGTGCCGCCGGAGCGCAAGCGCATTCACTTCCAATTCCCGGCCGCGCCCAAGAGCGGCCGCATGGTGCTCGAGCTCAAGGACGCTCGAAAGGCCTATGGAACCAAGCTCGTGCTCGACCAGGTGGACCTCCACATCGAGCGCGGCGACCGCATTGCGCTGGTCGGTCACAACGGCGCTGGCAAGTCGACGCTGATGCGATTGCTGTCGGCCGAGGAACCGCCCGACCATGGCACGCGGGCGCAGGGACATCAGGTCGTGACCCAGTATTTCGCGCAGGACGAAGCCACGCGCCTCGATCCGTCGCTGACCGTCTACGAAACGCTGGCGGCGGGTTCCCCCAATTCAATGGTGCCCGCCATTCGCAACATCCTCGGCGGCTTTCTGTTCTCCGGAGACGACGTCTACAAGAAAGTGGCGGTGTTGTCGGGCGGCGAGCGGACACGGCTCGCCGTCGCGCGGATGCTGTTGCGGCCATCGAACACGTTGCTCCTGGACGAGCCGACGAACCACCTCGACCTCGATTCCAAGGAGGTCTTGCTCGACGCCCTCGCCGATTATGGGGGCACACTCGTGTTCGTGTCGCACGATCGCTATTTCGTCGAGCGACTCGCCACGCGGATCGTCGAGGTCGCCAACGGGAAGGCCGTGCTTTACCCCGGAACCTACACGGAGTTCCTGTGGGCCAAAGAACACGGCAGCTCAGGCCCCAAACCTGACGCCTCAGGCCAACCCCGCAAGAAAACAGTGGAGAAACCAACTCCCCAAGCCGAGATCACTTACGAAGCGCGCAAGCGAGAAGCGGCCGAGCGCAAGCGGCGAGAACGGTCATTCAAGGCCTTGTCCGATCGGATCAACGAGCTCGAGGCACGGATTGCAGAGTGCGAGCGGTCGATCAAGCGTCTGGAGGCCGCAATGGCGGAGCCGAGCTTCTACGAACGTCGAGACCAAGCTCAGCCAATGATCGATGAGCATCAGATGCTGATGTGGCAGGTGGGGGACCTGCTCAGTCAGTGGGAGATGCTCCAAGCTGAGGCGCAGGGGCAAAAGGACTCGAAATCGTAGGGTGCATTACAGTTTTGTAATGACCGCCCGCGCGCGGCATAATGCGATTTCGGTAGTCCAAGAGACTTAGGACCCAGGCCCTGACGCAATCGGGAGGTACGCCGTTTGCGAATGGGGCACGGTCCCAACAGACCTTGATGGCTTTCCCACGACCCATGATCCGTCCCGCTGTTCCTGCGCGCCGCGCCCGCACCGGCGGAATCTCGGACGACTTCTTCCGCCACATGGTGGCCAACATGCGGAACGGCGTGTTGGCGATCAACCCCGCGGGCGAGGTCGTGCTCATCAACGACGAGGCCTACCGGACCTTCCAGTTGCCCCCCGACCTCGACTACCTCGGCCAACCGTATGCCGACGTGTTTCGGACCCATCCTGACGTCGTGCGCGTGCTCAGGGGCGCCTTCGAGATGGCGCTGCTCCCCAATCGGGCTGAGCTCCGCCTGAAGTCCACTGGCAAGGTCATTGGCTACACGCTCTCGCTCATCCGCGATGAGCACGATGAGACAGTCGGGGCCGCGCTGTTCTTTAAGGATTTGACGCACGTCGAGCAGATGGAAGAACGAGAGCGATTGCGCGATCGGCTCGCCGCGCTCGGTGAAATGGCCGCGGCCATGGCGCACGAAATCAAGAACCCGCTGGGCGGTATCGAGGTCATGGCCGGCCTCCTTCGGCGACAGACCGACAACCGCGACGCGCAAGCGCTCGTCGGCGACATCATCAATGAAGCCAAGATGGCGAACGCCATTGTCCAGGAAATGCTCGACTTCGTTCGGCCCGTGCGACTGCAGCTCGATCGCGCGTCAGTCGAGGATGCGCTCCGTGTGGCTGTGACGATGGCCGACGGAAAGGCCATGCGCGGGAACACGGCAGTCGCCCTCCGGCTCGAGGATCGACTGCCGGCCATTCAGGGCGATCGCCACCAATTGGCACAGGTATTTGCCAACCTCCTCATCAATGCCTACGAAGCCCTCAACGGGCACGGCGCGGTCACTTTGACGGCACGGCTCGCCCTGGATCCAGCCGACGGCGCCCTGCTGCCGGACGGAAATCAGCCGGTCGCGACCGTAGTGGTGGACGTGGCTGACACGGGGCCCGGCGTCGCCCCAGAGGTGCTGGACAAGATCTTCAACCCGTTCATTACGACCAAACCCAAGGGTTCAGGCCTGGGTTTGGCCATCGTGCGCAAGATTGTTGACGCGCATGAAGGCCGAATCGACATGACCAGCGCTCCGACCGGTGGGACGACGTTCAGGGTGACGCTTCCGGTGGAACAAGCCGATACCTGGGTCAGGTAGGCGTAAACCGCGAAGGACTGAGCAGAAAACGTATGGGTCGAATTCTGGTGGCTGACGATCACGATGCGCTGCGGCGCGGGCTTGCGCTTGGGCTGGCCGCCGCCGGGCACGAAGTAGAGGAAGCTAGCAACGGCAACTCCGCGATCGAAAAGCTTCATTCCGGCTACTTCGACGTCGTCGTCAGCGACCTCAAGATGGGTGGGTCGAGCGGGCTCGACGTGTTGAAGACCACCAAGGCGCTCCATCCATCGACCTCCGTCATCCTCATGACCGCGTTCGGGTCGGTGAGCACGGCGGTCGAGGCGATGAAGCACGCCGCGTTCGATTACGTGCAGAAGCCGTTCGAAATCGAAGAGATGGAGGTAAAGGTCGAGAAGGCGCTCGAGTTGAAGCGGCTTCGCAACGAGCTCGACTACCTCCGTAATGAGCAGCAGTCGTCGTACGACTTCGAGCGCATCGTCGGTCGAAGCGAGCCGCTCGAAAAGGTGCTCGCCGTGGTGCGCAAGGTCGCCAAGAGCAATGCCACCGTGCTGGTGCGCGGCGAGACGGGCACGGGCAAGGAGCTCATCGCCGGGGCGATCCACCACAACTCATTGCGGGCGGCGAGAAACTTCGTCAAAGTGAACTGCGCAGCCCTGCAGGAAAACCTCCTCGAGTCGGAGCTCTTCGGTCACGAGAAGGGAGCGTTCACCGGCGCCGATCGCCAGCGGGTCGGGCGCTTCGAGCAGGCCGACGGCGGATCGCTCTTCCTGGACGAAATTGGCGACATGAGCGGCAGCACGCAGGCCAAGATTCTGCGCGTGCTGCAGGAGCACGAATTCGAGCGCCTGGGCGGGACGCGGACAATCAAGGTCGATGTGCGGCTGGTCGCCGCGACCAACCGTGACCTTCCCGCCATGGTGGCGGCAGGCCATTTCCGCGAAGACCTCTACTACCGCCTCAATGTCGTCACCATCGAGATGCCAGCGCTGCGCGAGCGGAAGGAAGACATTCTGCCGCTGGCGGGCTGGTTCGTGCGCCGCTTCAGCGGCGAGCTGAAAAAGCGGCTCGATGGCCTCGATCCCGAGGCACAGAAGATGCTCACGCGCTACAACTGGCCGGGCAACATCCGCGAGCTTGAAAACGCGATCGAGCGCGCGGCGCTGCTCACCGAGAGCACGCTGATTAAATCAGAAGATCTCCGGCTCGGCGATCACTCCAACAACGCCTCTCGCGAGCCCACCTCGTCGGTCAAGATCCCGCCCAAGGGCATTGCGCTCGAAGAGATCGAGCGCCAGGCCATCACCGAAGCGCTGAAGATGTCGAACTGGGTGCAAAAGGATGCCGCGGAGCTGCTGGCCATCAGCCCCCGCGTGATGAACTACAAGATCAAGACGCTCAATATCGAGATGCCGCGGCGCCGCATGCCGACGGTGGCCTAGACGCGCTTACTCATTCACTCTCATCACCAGAAACGTCAGGTCATCGTACTGCGCCGCGTGGCTGATCCAACGCCGGAGCTCCTCGGAAATGTGCGTGGAGATCTCCTGGACCGGTAAGTGGGCCACTCGACGAATCAAGTCCTTCAACCGGTCTTCGCCGAACTCTTCTTCGTTGGTGTTCAAGGCTTCGATGACGCCGTCCGTGAAGGCGATCAGAACATCCCCGGGCTGAAGATCGATCGTGGCTTCCTCGTAGCTCAGATGCGGCAACAGCCCAATCACCGCACCACCCGTCTTCAGTTCCTCAATCGACAGCGCAGGCGACTGTTGGTCGGCGTCGTGCGCAACCGCTCGCACCAGATACGGCGGATTGTGACCGGCGTTCACATAGCGCAGCTGGCGGGTCCGCTCATCGAGTTGGGCGTAAAAGAACGTGGCATAGCTGGCGGACGAGGTCGATTGGTGCAGAAAGCGGTTCATCTTTGCCACGAGCTCGGGAAGCGGAATCCCGTCCTCTGACGCAATCACGCGCAGCGAGGCCTGCACCGCCGCCATGATCAGCGCGGCGGCCACGCCTTTCCCCGCGACATCGGCCAGGGCCAATCCGATGCGGTTTTCGCCCACTTCGATGAAATCGTAGTAGTCGCCGCCCACCGACCGCGCCGGGACGCTCATCGCCGCTAGGGTCGCGACCTTGCCCGCGGGCGGCCGTTCCGGCAGCAGACGCCTCTGCACTTCGACGGCAAGCGCCACATCACGACGGAGCTTCTCCTGCTCGACGACGCGATCGGTCAATCGCGCGTTCTCGATGATCAATGCAAACTGGTCGGAAGCGCGACCGAGCACCCGCTTTTCAATCGCGCTGTACTCAGCGCGATTCGTGGGCGCGCCAAACAGCAGCACGCCGAGCACCTCGTTCTTCGTTCGAAGCGCGGCTGCCAATCGCGAGCCCGTTCTCTGCAGCGTCTCAAACTCGGCGAGGCGCTGAGGTCTGTGCTGGGTGGCCCAACCGACCAGCGCCTGGACGTCGCGATCGTCCATCACCAGCGGAGACGAGGAGGAGCGAAGGCGGTTGAGGAGGAACCCGTCGGCGGGAAGCGTGCACGCAGCCGCAGCGAGGGTCGTCGCGCTAACGACGTAGGACGACTGGTCGTGACGCTTCTCGAGCAGCATGGCCCAGTCCGCGCCGATTTCGCGACCAAGCGTGGTCAGCGCCGTGTTCACCACGTCGGCCGACGACTGCGCTTGACGCGCCGCGGCCACGAATTCGGTCAAGACAGCTTCCTCAGACGGCTGGTTCGTCCGGGCATCACGTGACAGCGCGTCGCCGATTCCGGCCATCACGCCTCTGACCTTCTGACGCGCCGACTCCCACGTCGATTGCGGCTCGTCACGGATCGCCACCATCGGTGAGAGTAAGGTAGCGCGCCACGCGGGGACCGACGAAGCCACTGCGGCGACCGTGCCGACAATGGCCATTGACGCGACAAACGGCAGCCAGCCCACGTCGTCGATCTCGAAGAACCGCGCCAGCAGCAGCGCAGCCGCCAGTACCGCAACGCTTCCTGCCACCACCCCGAAGACGGCCATCCTCAATCCCCCGCCGACGATCAGTTTGAGGACGTCGCTTTTGACGGCGCCGATCGCCATGCGAGTGCCAATCTCCACGCGGCGCTGCCGCACCCCATACGCAACGACACCGTAGATGCCCAGCGTTGCCATCAGCAGCGCGGCGAGTGCGAAGAACGCCATCACGAAGGATCCCGCACGTTCGAGGACGAGAGAGTCGCGAATCGTGTCGCTCATCGTTGCGACGCCATCTAGCGCGAGTGTGGGGTCGACGGATCTGACCGCGCGCCGGACCTCGGGGACGAGCCGCTCGGTGGGTAGCGCGGACCGGACGACAAAGTCCATCGGATTCACCGTGGTGATGGCGCTCAGCATATGGACCTCGGGCACCGGCGGCTTGCCGAGCCCGTTGTTGCGCACATCGCCGACGACGCCGACGACGCGAATGGGCGCACCTTTCTCGGGGTCGCCCAGGCGGCCGCGAGCCTCGATCGGATTCTCGCCGGGCCAGTACTTGGCGGCCGTCGACTCGGTGATCACCACGTTGACCAGCTTCTCGTTGATGTCGCCGGCGTCGAGGAGCCGCCCCGCGCGCAGCGGAACGCGCAGCGTTTCAACGAAGCCGGTACTCGCAGTGACGTACGCGACCCGCTCAACCGAATCGGCCGCGCCACGCCGTCCATCGGGGTATAGGACAGTGCCGAGGCAGCACCCATCGAGCGGCAACTGATTGGCAAAGGCAGCGGTCGTGACCCCCGGTATCGCGTGGAGGGCCTCGAGCAGCCGAACTTGGTACGGCAGCCTCGTCTGGTCGTCGGACGCGACGGCGTCGGGCATCGTGAGCTGGAACGTCAACAACTGATCGGGGTCGAACCCTGGAGCGGTTCGGCGCAACGACTGCAGATGCGTCAGCAGCATGAGGCTGACCGCAAGCAGCGTGAAGCCGAATGCGACCTCCGCGACCACGAGCGCTCGCGACAAACGCCGGGCGCGTGCGCCAGCCGACGAGCGGACACCAGCATTCAGTACCTCGTTGGGCGGCGTGCGCATCGCCTGCCACAGGGGCGCCAGGCTCGGCACCGCGCTCGCCACCACCGCCGTCGCAGCGCCAAACAGCAGCACTCTCCAGTCGATTGCAATCTCGCTTGTGATCGGGATGTAGTCGCCGGCGATTGAGACCATGATCCTGACGAGAGCAACGCTGACAAGCACACCGGCCGCGCTCCCGACGAGCGCGAGCACCAAGCCTTCGACGAAGTACTGCGATGCCAGCTGCCGCTGCGAGGCGCCGAGCGCCACCCGCGTCGCGGTTTCACGCGCCCGCCCGATCGATCGAGTGAGCAACAGGCCAGCGACGTTCGCGCAGGTGATCAGCAGGAGCAGGATCGCGGCGGCGAACAGGAGGAGCAGCGTCGAGCGGATGTCTTCGACAATCGCGGCGCGCAGGTCACGGAGGTGCGCGGTGTAGGACGGATGCGACGCCGGGCTGAGCCTGGCAATCTCGGCTGCTGCCACCCTGACATCGGCTTCGGCCTGCGCCAGTGTCACGCCCGGCTTTCGCCGGGCATAGGCAATGAACCACCCCTGTTCGCGCTCTTCGCCCCCCAGTGGATCGAGAGCGATCCAGATGTCCGCGTCGCCGCCAGTGCCCGGCCCCGGGAGCGGCAATCGAAACCTGGGTGGCATGACGCCGGTGACCGTGTAACTTCGGCCACTGAGGGTAACCCCTCGACCAATAATGGCGGCCTCTCCACCAAGACGTCGCCAGAGATCGTACGACAGCACTGCGCCGGCCGCATCGCTAAACCATCGACCAATGAGCGGCTCGACACCCACGTTGTCCGCCAACGAGGGGGTGACTGCGACCACGTCGACATGCTGCGGCTCGCCAGGCGACGTCAGATCGAACTCATACTGGCGAAACCACCCGAATACGTCAAAACTGCGCGTCCGCTGTTGGTATTCGACCAGGTCGACGGCGCTGCTGGCCCCGACTTGATCGGGCTCGCTGAAGCGACCGCTGTACAGCACCACGAACCGATCGCTATGCGGGTACGGCAACGACGCAAGCATGACCCCGTTCACGACTGTGTAGATCGCGGTGGTCGAGCCGATGCCGACGGCCAACGCTGGAATCGCCAGCAGTGCAATGCCCTTCGCGTTCTTCCAGGAGTGCCAGGCCTGTGAGAGAACGGACAGCATCCGGGGATTGTAAGGGGGAGGGAAGAAAAGGGATAACCGTCAGCCCCCTACGGCGTCTTTAATACGACCGCGATGCCGTACCTGTCCGGCTCCCGCCCCGTGAAAGCCCGCGGGCCTGAGACCGGCCAGCTGCCGCTGATCCAGGGGTATGGATTGGAGATGTCGGCCCAGAAGAAGCCGAAAGTGACGAGGCGTGAGACATCGAGGTAGACGCGCACGACGGTGCCGCGATCCTTTTTGCCCATCTCTACGTCATAGAGGCCATCGAGCTCGAGATACTGGACCAGGCTGTCATCCCGCGACAGTTCTTCACGCGTGGCGGTGACGCCGACGGCTGCGCGTGAGGTCAGCGGCACCTCGAACGTACCCCCAATGTAGTAACCGGGCTTCTCGATTGGGTCGGTATCGATGCCGAGCATTTCGGCCGAGGTCTCGGTTGGTCCCCAGACGTAGCGCGCGTACTCGCTGAAGATCGAGACCCACTGGTGCGGCTGCACGCGCACGCTGGCGACGAAAGCATCGTCTATCCGCTTCGAGGCCCAGTAACTGGGCAGCCGTTCGACCTTGGATCCCGTAAAGCCCTTCCTGAACGTCGCACGAACATCGACGATTGGATGAGGGCGAGCGCGGACCGTCGCAACCGTCGTCAGCGAACTGTTGGTGTCGAGGGTGGTGTCGGTAAAGTAGTACCAGTCGTAGTCCTTCTGTCGATTGCCGTCGCCCAACACGCCCATGACCGCGGCTTCGAACAGCGGGGAGCGGCCGGATTGGCTGGCTGGGTGGGAGTAGCCGAGCAGCAGCCCGAAGTTCGCTTCGGCGTTGAGCCGCTGAATGCGTGTCAGATCCTTCGCCGTCCAGGAGCCGACCTCGGGCGGCGCAAATCCAATCGGGAGGATGAATCGCCCAAAGCGGGCGGTGATCCGATCCGTGGCGCGCCAGTCGACGAAGCCCTCACGAAGAGGCCCTTGCTGGTTGATGTAGTCGAGCGCGTACGTGTTGTAGGTATCGACGCGCTTGTGGCCGTTCTCCGGATCGCAGGGAACCACGGGACCAGCGACATAGATGCTCGGGTCGTTGGGGAAAAAGAAGTCGGCTTCGCCGCACGCAGGCTTTGACGACACCTCATTGACGGGATTGAATGACACGAGATATCTCACGCGACTCGTGAGTCGGCCGCTGAATGCAATGATGGCCTGGCCGACGCGCCCCTGCTTTTCCAAGCCCAGTTGCGCCTGCGCACCGTCGTGCGACCAGCCGGCCATGAACACGCCGCTGACTTTGAGGCGTTCGTTGGAGGCCAGCGAAATCCCGAAGAGATTGGTCGACTCCGGCTCCTGCAGCGACCCGCTCGATTGCCCATCGCTGGCGCTTTGGGCCCAGGCAGTGGAACCGGACCAGAGCACACAGAGAACCGCGACGGCAAGCCCCGCGAGCTGAGTCGGCATCACTGGTCAATCTCGGCGATGCGATCGTGGATGGGCCTTGCGGTAGACGTCGATCAACTGGCTGGCGTTCACGTGCGTGTAGCGCTGCGTCGTGCTCAGTCGGGCGTGACCGAGCATGGCCTGGATAGCGCGCAAATCCGCTCCCCGCTGCAGCAAGTGTGTCGCAAACGAGTGGCGAAGCGCGTGCGGGCTGACGCCGGTCTGGGTGCTGAACTTGGCCATGTGTCGGCGCAGGAGACGATCCACGCTCCGTCCTGTGAGTCGTGTGCCCCGATAGTTGATGAACACAGGCTCGCCTTCACTGCTGCTTCGGCGACGCGGGATCGTGCGTCGCCTCAGCGACCGCGGTTGCCGGTTGCCGGCTGCCGGCTGCCGACTGCTGGTTGCCGGTGCGTTGGCAACTCCCAAGCCACTTGCGCGAGCGAGGATGGCCGCACGATCCTTCAACCACGCACGAAGCGCCCGCTCGGCAGTCTGATTGAACGGAATCATCCGCTCTTTGGCGCCCTTGCCCATCACCCGCACCATGCGAGCGCTGAAGTCGATGTTTTCGAGGTCGAGCGATTCGAGCTCGCTCAGGCGGAGGCCGGACGCATAAACGAGTTCGAGAATCGCCCGATCGCGTCGCCCCAGCGGATCGCCAGCGTCTGGCATCTCGAGCAGCTTCGCCATCTCCCGTTCCGACAAATGGATCGGCAAGGTCTGCTCCCGCCTCGGGGCCACCGCGAGCGCCGTCGGATCGTGTTCGATGTGCCCCTCGCGTCGCAGATAGCGAACGAAGGTGCGAAGCGCAGAGACCTTGCGCGCCACGGAGCTGCGGGCCTCGCCGGCGCGACCGAGATCCGCCACGTGCAATCGGACCGACGACGTGTCGAGGTCGGCCGGCGCGAGCGCGCCAATCGTGCGCCGACGATCGGTCGCCAGCCAGGCCAGATACTGTGTGATGTCCGACTCGTAGGCGCGAATTGTCTGGTCGGAAGCGTTGCGATTGTAGTGAAGGTACTCGAGGAACGCGTCGAGCAGCTCTCTCATCGCGACAGAGCCGGGCGGGCGCCCCGCTCCTCGGCCGCCTTCGGCGGCTGGCCGCCGGCTGCCGGTTGCCGGCTGCCCGCGCCGACATCTCCGCCCATGGCCTGCCATGCGGCCAAATCGCGCAAGGCCCGCTCCGCGATCAGCATCTTCTTGCGCATCTTGTCCCTCGGCGGCTGATCGAGCGCCGGCATGATGCCATGAGTAATGTTCGATGGCTGGTAGTTGCGGGCATCTGCGTGGGACACATAATACGCCAGCGCTCCGATGGCCGTCGTTCGGGGCGGCGAGTCGGGCGCGCGGCCGAGCGCCAGCCGGGCGGCGTTGCGCCCCGCAATCAGCCCTGATGCCGCAGATTCGACATACCCTTCCACCCCCGATACCTGGCCGGCGAAAAACAGGTCGGGTCGGGTGCGGGTCTGCCAGGTGTCTTTGAGAACCGTCGGACCGTTGATGTAGGTGTTGCGGTGCACCATGCCGTAGCGCACGAACTCGGCCTGTGCCAACCCTGGAATCATTCGCAGAACACGCGACTGCTCGCCCCATTTGATCTGGGTTTGAAACCCTACGAGGCTGAAGTGATCGCCGGCGAGGGTGTCTTGACGCAACTGCACGACCGCGTAAGGAAATCGACCCGTGCGCGGATCGGTGAGCCCCACCGGCTTCATCGGGCCAAATCGCAGCGTGTCCTTGCCCCGATGGGCCATGACTTCGATCGGTAAGCACCCCTCGAAAAACTTTTCCTTGTCGAAGTCGTGCACCGTCGCCGATTCGGCCGTGACGAGCGCATCATAGAACGCGTCGTACTCCTCGCGCGTCAACGGGCAATTGATGTAATCGCCGTCGCCCTGTTCACGATCGGCACCCGCCGCACCCGTCGCACCCGTGCACTGCACCGCACCCGTCGCACCCGTCGCACCCGTCAGACTCCGTCCCCATCTCGACGCTCTGAACACCTTCGACATGTCGATGCTTTCAGCAAGGACGATGGGGCTGATGGCGTCGTAGAAGTAAAGGTGGTCCCCGCCGACAAACCGGCGGATGTCATCGGAAAGGGCGTCGGAGGTCAGCGGTCCGGTTGCGATGACGATTGCCGACCCCTCCTCGGCCGCAGGGATGGATGGCACTTCTCCGCGAGCAATCGTCACCAGCGGCTCACGCGCGAGCGCGTCCGTGACCTGTCGCGAAAACAGGACGCGATCGACAGCGAGTGCCGCTCCCGCCGGAACACGCGCCCCGTCCGCCGCGTGCATGACGAGCGAGCCGAGCCGCCGCATCTCCTCCTTCAGCAGCCCGACCGCGTTATCCAATTTGTCGCCGCGAAACGAGTTGCTGCAAACAAGCTCGGCAAGACTATCCGTCTTGTGCACCGCCGTCGGCCGCACGGGCCGCATCTCGTGCAACGTAACAGCCACACCCGACTGCGCGGCCTGCCACGCCGCCTCGCTGCCTGCGAGCCCGCCGCCGATGATGTGAATCATTGTCAGTTGTCAGTTGTCAGTTGTCAGTTGGCAGTTTCAGGGCAGTTGGCAGTTGCCGGTTGCCAGTTGCCGGTCGCCGGAGGCGCGGTTCCACGTTACACCCTTTGAACTGGTAACTGGAAACTGGACCGGTAACTGGCCACCGGCGACCGGCCCCTGATCTTCCGGCTAAAGCCGGAAGCCACGCGCCGCGTCTAACCGAAGCCACGCGCCGCGTCTTACGCTTCGACCGCCTCCGCCGACTTGCCTTTACGCGTGGCGCGACCGCCGCCTTTCTTCGCGGCCTGACGACGGGGCGCCTTGGCGACGCCCGCGCGCGCTTCGAGCAGTGCGGTGGCTTCGTCCACCGTCAAGGCCTCGGGCGCGGTGCCCTTGGGCAGCGACGCGTTGGTCGTGCCGTCGGTAACGTAGGGACCGTAGCGACCGTCGAGGATGCGGAGCGCGGCACCAGACTGAGGGTGAGCGCCCATCGCCCGGAGCTCCTTCGCGGCCGTGCGCTGTCGGCGAGCTGATTTCTTCTCCTGCGCGAGAAGCGCCTTCGCGCGCTCCAGGGTAATCGTATAGACGTCGTCGTCGGGTTCCAGTGATCGGAATTCCGAGCCGTGTTTGACATAGGGGCCGAAGCGACCGAGGTTGGCGACGATCGCCTCGCCGTCATCGGCCGTCCCGAGCTCGCGAGGAAGCGACAGCAGCCGCAAGCTCTCCTCGAGCGTGATCGTGTCCTCACTGAAGTCGCGCCCGAGGGACGCACGACGAGGCTTGTCTGCCTTCTTGTCGGTCGGCGTTTCACCCAATTGCACGTAGGGGCCGAACCGCCCGTGCATGACATAGACCGGCAGACCGGTTTCGGGATCGTCGCCCACCGAGCGCGGACCTTGAGCCTTGGCCTTCAGCAACGCCACGGCCTTCTCGCAGGTGAGATCGGCCGGAGCCAGATCACTTGGAACCGAGGCCCGCGGCGCGTCGTTTGACGACTCGCCAACCTGAAGAAACGGACCATAGCGCCCAATCCGGACGCGGATGGGCAAACCTGAATCGGGATCGTCGCAGACGTCGATGACCGGGTACGCAATCTCTTGACCCTTGTCCTCGACCAGGTTTTCGAGCCCGTGGTGCTTGCCGTCGCCTCGGTAGAACTCGCGAATGAAGTCGAGCCAGTCTTTCTCACCATTCGAAATCTGGTCGAGAATCTCCTCCATCTCCGCGGTAAAGCCCACGTCGACGTAGTCGCCGAAGTGTTCTCGCAAGAGTCGCGTCACCGCAAAGGCCGTGAAGCTCGGGACGAGCGCCTTACCCTGCTTCGACACGTAGCCGCGTCGCTGAATGGTCGCTACGGTCGGCGCGTATGTGGATGGGCGACCGATGCCCTCTTCTTCCAGTCGCTTGACCAGCGACGCCTCGGTATAACGCGCCGGTGGAGTCGTCTGATGCCCCTTCGGGTCAACACCGGCAACGACGAGGCGCGCCTCGATGTTGTCGGGCGCGAAGATCTGCTCACCCACGGCCATCTTCGGCAGCAGCGTTTCCTGCTCGTCGAGCTCGGCGGCCGGATCGTCGCTCCCCTCGACATACGCCCGCAAATAGCCTGCGAACTCGATGGCTTTTCCGCTGGCCGTGAGCACCGCATCCCGCCCGTCCGTCCCTTGACCGGTAATCTCAACGGTGGTCCGCAACATGCGCGCTTCTGCCATCTGCGAGGCGATCGCGCGCTTCCAGATCAACTCGTAGATCTTGAGCTCGTCACTCTCGAGCACTGATTCGAGCGACTGTGGCGTGCGGCGAAATTCGGTCGGACGAATCGCCTCGTGCGCCTCCTGCGCGTTACGCACCTTCGTCTGGTACTGTCGAATGCCTTTGTAATAGTCCGAGCCGTACATCTCGGTGACCGCCTGACCGGCCTCTCGCAGCGCTTTGTCGCTCAGCGTCGTCGAGTCAGTGCGGTGATACGAAATCAAACCCTCGAGATCACCACCGCCGATATCGACTCCCTGGAACAAGCGCTGCGCCACCTGCATCGTCCGCTCGGCAGAGAACCCGAACTTGCGGTTGGCGTCCTGTTGCAAAGTCGAGGTCGTGAAGGGCGGCGCTGGCCGCTGCGTAAAGGGCTTTTCTTCGACGTTGGTGATGGACCACGGCAGGTTGCGCGAAAGTGAGTCCACCAGGCCGCGGGCTTGCTCTTCGTCGAGCAGCTGCACGCCCTTGCCGGTCAGTTTGCCGGTGGCGTCGAAGTCCTTGCCTGTCGCGATGCGCTGATCAGCGAGCCGGACCAACGTTGCCACAAAATCGCGCTCGTCGGCGCGGATGCGTGCTTCCAAATCCCAATAGCTCGCCGAGCGGAAGGCCATGCGCTCTTCCTCGCGCTCGACGATGAGACGCACCGCAACGCTTTGCACTCGCCCAGCGCTGAGCCCGGTCTGAACTTTTTTCCAGAGCACTGGCGACAGCGTGTAGCCGTACAGCCGGTCGAGAATGCGGCGGCTCTCCTGCGCTCTCACAAGGTTTTCATCGACGTCCTCGTGCGCTTCACGCAACGCGTCGTTGATCGCCTCCTCGGTAATCTCATGGAACACGATTCGGCGAACGCGAACCTTGGGCTTGAGAACCTGCTTCAAGTGCCAACTGATTGATTCGCCCTCGCGATCAGGGTCGGTGGCGAGGATGACTTCCGAAGCGTCCTTGAGCGCGGCTTTCAATTGCTGGACGTACTTCTTCTTGTCGGCCGGGACGACGTAGTACGGGGTGAACTCGCCATCGGTATCAACACCCAGCCGCCCCCACGGTTTCCCTTTGATGTCCTTGGGGACTTCAGCCGCAGATTCGGGAAGGTCCCGGACGTGTCCGTAGCTGGCTTCCACGCGGTAGCGGTCTCCCAGGAAACGAGTCAGCGTACGCGCTTTCGCGGGCGACTCGACGATCACGAGCGGTTTCGGCATTCGATTTTCCCAAGCCTACAAGCGATTTACGTTAGCACGCGGACAAACCTACCTCCTCCAATTCTTTGGATTCGGCCTGCCAGCTCCAGATCGAGGAGGCGAGCGAGGACCACGCCGGGCGCTTCACCGGTCTGCTTGGCCACATCATCTACAGTGAAATCAGTGGCTTCCGGCAATTGCCCCACACTATTTCTGCTCCTGAGGGCGTTTCGGCTCTTGAGGGGGTCACAGTGAGTGAGTAAACCGCCGTCCTGGAGGATATCGTCGGCAGACTCGACGACCTTTGCCCCGTCCCTGATCAAGAGGTGTCCTCCTCGGTTGCGACCGCCGACAGCCGGACCTGGAACCACCAGCACGTCGCGACCCTGTTCGAGTGCCGTGGAGGCCGTAATGAGGGCACCGCTCTTCTCGGGTGCTTCGACAACGACCACCGCGCCGCTCAAACCGCTCACGATGCGATTTCGCAGCGGAAAGTGATGCGGAAGCGGCGGCACCCCGGGCGGGAACTCGCTAATCACGGCACCACTGTGCTCGATGTTGCCTGCCAGCGCCTTGTGCTCAGGCGGATAAATCCGATCGATCCCGCAACCGAGGACCCCAATGGTCTTGCCGCCGGCCGAGAGCGCGGCCGCATGAGCGGCTGAGTCGATCCCACGCGCGAGGCCAGACACAATCACCAGACCGTTCGCGGCAAGATCCCCGGCAATCTTCGAGGCCATGGCAAGGCCATACGGGGTTGCGGCGCGCGATCCCACGATGGCGATTGATGGCGCCGCCAGCGTTTTTGCGTCGCCCCTGATCCAGAGCAACGCTGGAGGGTCAGGAATTGAAGACAGTAAAGGAGGGTAGGCCGTCGCGTCGAACGGCAGGCACGTAACGCCGATGCGGCCGGCTCGCGACACTTGCGTCGCAGCCTCGGACTCCACACGTGCCGCCTCGGCCATCCATGATTCGGGATCGGCGGTGGGCGCGCGACATCGACAGACCCAGCGGATCAGCGGCTCATCGGGAGTCCTCGGCGGGAGCGCATCGAGGTCGTCGGCTGTTGAACGATTCGTCAGGAAGCGGATGAGCGCGGCGAGCAATCGTCGATCGCGAGCGCCAAGCAGAGCAAGAGCAGCAGCTTCGGTTGGAACCATGGCACCGGCTTGGTCCGGCGCCCCTGACCTCCCTTTCACTATACTCGCGCCAAGTGGTCGCTGAGGCTCGAGAAATGGCCCTGTCCAGGCACTCGCCATTCACGGACCTGCATGAATTCTTGGCCGGTAATTTCCTTGCTCCTCCCTCGTGGCAGCCGCTATAGTGGCAGGCAGGGGTCATGTTCGCTCGCACCGTTTCAGCTGCGTTGCTTAGCTTGGCTTTGGGCGTGCCGGCGGCGTTTGCCGACCAGCGCGACGAGGCCAAGGAGCAGGTGGAATTCGGCATCCAGGTGGCGCAGCGCGGACTCTGGCGGGAGGCGATTTATCGCTGGGAACGCGCCACCCAGCTCGATCCGACCTACGCCGCGGCATACAACAACCTCGCGGTCGCTTACGAGCACGAGGGTCAGTTGGACAAGGCCCGTGCGGCCTATGAGAAAGCCGTCTCACTCGATCCCAACAGCGAGATGATTCGGCAAAACTTTGATCTCTTCAAGGAAATCAATGACCGCGCGAAAAAAGACGGTCGGTAGTGGGATGTCGTTCGACGTCCACTGCGGCCGTTCCGTAGGAACGACCGCGAGACCTTCGATGAGCGGCGATGTTCATCCTAGGTTGTCGTTGATACGCTCCTTCAGTATCGTCCTGGCGCTGCTCGGCGCGCTCGCCGGCTGCACGAACTACTTCGAGATTCCGATCGAGACGCCGATCCAGCCGAAACTCGACATCGGCGGGTTTCAGCGGGTGCTCGTCGCGGGATTCGTCGCCGGCGGCAACGACGAAGTCGATGCGAACCTCGAAACCGTTCGCTTGCTGCGAAGTCAGCTGCGACAAAAGGGCTCGTTGCGCGTCGTGGAGGCCGAGCCACTTGTGCTCAACGAGATTGCCGCCCAAAACGGTGGCGATGCGCCGCCGGCGTCACCGGCCGATACCGCAAGCACTCAGGAGCCGGGGCTCCCGCCGATCAAGGAAGAAAAGGATCTGGAACCGTACGAGCGCATCTTCTCGAAAGTCGACTACTGGAAAAAGATTGGTGAGGAGCATCAGAACCCGCTGATCGTGACCGGCTCAGTGCTGTTCCGGCCCCACACAACGTCGGGTTTCGTGCAGCGGGAGCAGGAGATTTACGACCAGTTCGGTCGTCGCCGCGTCGTGCCGCAGCGCGTCTACATGGAGCGGCAGGGCTACATCCTGCGTCCCACGTTCGTGTTCATCGATGGCAAGACCGGCGAGACGCTGCACAGCGAGACGTTCCGCGAGGAGATCCTCTACAACCAGAACACCCAGACCCCGGCCTTGTCGTCGTTCTTCGAGCTGATGGATCGGCTGCTGCCGACGTTCCTCAACGCGATGAGCGCGCAGAAGATCCGTGGCACTCGCGTTCTGCTGAAATAGGCCCCCGCTTCACGCAGGAAAGCCGCTGGCAAGGTTCCAAGACATCGAGACGAGTCCTGCGTTGGCAGCCAAATACGCGAGCGCTCCCAGGATTGCAGACAACAACCCCGTGATCGCCATGGCAGCGACACTTGGCCTCTTTCGCTCTCGAAGGGCCGACGTTTCATCTCGAAGCGACAGCCAATCGAGGTCCGGCGCCTCATTGAGCAGCAGTGTCGCGGGCTCGCGGGCAAAAGCGGTAACCGGCGCGAGGACGAAACCGAGAGTCCGCCGGCTGGCCGCGGAAGCAAGATCGTCGCCCAGGGCTTCACGCAGCTTGACCGCCTGACTCAACAACATGCGCGCCTTGCCCAGCTCGCCAAGACAGACGGCTCGCGTG
Source organism: uncultured Acidobacteriota bacterium (assembly GCA_963802675.1). GTDB lineage: Bacteria > Acidobacteriota > Vicinamibacteria > Vicinamibacterales > UBA2999 > JACCSI01. Next base: position 22,256 of record CAWDJL010000003.1, on the reverse strand, counting down.
CCCAATTCATGAAGCGCCCAGGCTTCGGCCGATCGATCCCCGACTGCCTTCGCCGCGGCGAGGCAGTGTTCCAGGGTGATCGCCCAAGCGCCCCATCGCGCGCCAAGGACCAGTGCTCCTTCGAGAAGCCGACCCAGCCGAAGGACTTCTCCCCAGCGCCGGGCGTCAACTGCGTACTGCTGCACGCGTAGGAGGGCTTCGGACTCCTCGAGCAAGTCGTCCGGGCTGCGCCGATACCGTTCGGCCCACGCGCTGAAGTACGTGATGGCGCGGTTCACCCAGGGCTTCAGATCGTCCGTTCTCCGGAGCCGGTCGCTGACACCGTCGGCGAGTTGATGGCGCGATTGGCTGCTGACGACGAGACCGCGGCGGACGAGCGCGATCGAGCGATGGTTCGATGTCCGGAACTTCCGCGAGGCCTGAGATTTGCTGAACCTGCAGTGGCACCCCAGGCAGCGCGGTCAACGCCAAGAGGGCGCGCCGCTGCTTCTCGTCGATCGATGTCATCAGCTCCGTGATGAGGCTCGCCGGCGTGATGTGGCGCGTCCACCCGTCGAATGAGATCCCCCGCTCGCGCGCGATGACAGCGGCCTGCTGGATTCGCCGTGGGTGGCCCCCAATGGCCGTGCAAAGATTCGCTGCCGCCGGTCGCTCCGAGACGTCGAGTGAACGTTCGATCTCTCGCTCCAGGAGTAACACCGCATCATCTACTGGGAGGCCTTTGAGAGCGAGACTGTGCACCTCGCCCCACAGGCACCGCTCGCGCGTCGCCACGGCGAACGCCGATCGGGGGGCAATATCGAGCACCTGTTCGAGCGCGTCCTGCGACAGGTGAACATCGTCCAGGAGGATCAACGCCTGCTTGTCCTGGAGGGCGCGCCGTATCTGCGCCTCGGTGGGTTTGTAGATCTCGACGCTCTCGTAGAAGGCTTCGAAGATGAACTGCAGAAGGTCGGCGGGCGATTGATGCCGTGCCGATACATAGACGATGCCGTCCACAAACGAGGCGGCTCGCGGATGATGTGCCAGGTGTCGGAGAACTGCCGTCTTGCCGATGCCAGGCTCTCCGCTCGCCTCGATAGGAAGGCCCGCGTCGAGTCCCGCAAGGGCTGCGGCCAGTTCGATCCGCCGATCGAACATGCCGCGAAGCGACCTCGGACGGAGGAGAATCGGCGAGGGTCGATGACGAATGTGCGCTCGTTCTGCCTTTAAAGCGTCGCGTAGGACGGCGCCGTGCGGTTCGCCTATGCGCAAGACATAGTGACCGACAGCGATGTGCCCGGTGATCGCGCCGTAGATCGAGGGTTCCTCAACGGGCGCGGCCGTCTCACCACTGTGAACAGCCAAGCCGTGATCAAGCCGGTCAAGGTTCAGCTTGATCGTCATTCTCGCCAGAACTGACGCTGGAGCACTGGTAATGTCTCCCAGGTGCGCTGTTCCAAATAATACGCCGAAAGGTAAGGGATCTGAGGCCTGCTGTCCCCGTCGGCGGTAGGCTCGCGCTTCGCGCGGGAAAGTTGGCGAGCGGCTGATCTGCTATACTCAGAAGTTCCGTTTTCCTCGGAGAACCCAAGTGTTTGCGATTATTCAGGCTTCCGGTCGTCAGTTCCGTGTCGAGCCGGGTGCGGTCATCGAAATCAACGGGCACTACAACGACGCCACTGACGGGCTGATCTTCGATCACGTGCTTCTGGTCGGCCAGGACGCGGGCGCGATTACGGCCGGTGCGCCGTTCGTGTCGGGTGCCAAGGTTTTGGGCGTGGTGGAGTCGGTCGGGAGAGGCCCGAAGGTTCGCATCTTCAAGAAGAAGCGCCGCAAGCAGTATCGACGGACGAAGGGGCACCGCGATCACGTCACGCGCGTCCGCATTACCGACATTCAGCTCTGACAACGAGCTGACGTGACACAGAGATTGGATTCGTTTCCGCGGCCTTGCGTGTTCCGCGGATAAGGTTTTTCGTCATGGCTCACAAAAAAGGACAAGGCAGCTCCCGCAATGGGCGCGACAGCAATTCGCAGCGTCTTGGCGTCAAGCGTCACGACGGCAACATTGTGACAGGTGGTTCCATCCTCGTGCGTCAGCGCGGGCGCAGGTTTCGACCCGGGCTCAACGTCGGGCTGGGTAAAGACGACACGCTGTTCGCCAAGGTGAATGGTCGAGTCCGCTTCGAAGACCACGGTGCGCGCGGCCGCTTCATCAGCGTCCTGCCCGTCGAGTAGTCGCGCACCAGCTCACGGCACCAGAAGTACCTGCGGCACCGCTGGCACCGAGCACGCGAGGCACCTCGGCACTCCAGGCACCTTCGGCACGTTACGAATGTTCGTAGACGAAGTCGATATCCACGTCGCTGCCGGCCACGGGGGGAGCGGCGCGCTCAGCTTTCGCCGCGAGAAATTCGTTCCACGCGGCGGGCCGGATGGCGGCAATGGTGGACGCGGCGGTTCCGTCTATCTCGTCGCGGATCCTCATCGCAATACGCTGGTCCACTTCCGGTTCACGCCCGAGTTCGAGGCCGAGCGCGGTGGACAGGGTGAGGGCGCGCTGAAATCGGGACGCGACGGCAACGACCTCGAAATCAAAGTGCCTCTCGGCACGCTCGTCATCCTGCACCATCCCGAAGCACCAGACTCGGCCGAAGAGTTCGCGGACTTGACGGTTCCGGGACAGCGAGTGCTGATCGCAAAAGGCGGACGCGGTGGCCTTGGGAACGCACATTTCGCCACCTCCACCAACCGCGCACCGCGCAAGCACCAGCCCGGTGAGCCGGGCGACGAGCGACATCTGCGGCTGCAATTGAAACTGCTGGCGGACGTGGGTCTGGTCGGCTTCCCCAACGCTGGCAAGTCCACCCTCATCGCCCGCGTTTCTGCCGCGCGGCCCAAGATTGCCAACTATCCCTTCACGACGCTCACCCCGAATCTCGGCGTGGTGACCATGAGCGGCGATCGCAGCTTTGTGGTGGCCGATGTCCCCGGCCTGATCGCGGGCGCGCACGAAGGACACGGTCTCGGCCACCAGTTTCTGCGTCACATCGAGCGCACCAAGGTCGTCGTCCACCTCGTCGATGTCTCCGGCGCGTCGGGTCGAGAGCCCGTGGAGGACTTCGACACGATCCGCCGCGAGCTCGCCCTGTACAACCCGGCCCTGCTCGACAAGCCTCATGTCGTCGTTGCCAACAAGATCGATGCCGTCGACGATCCGTCGCGAGTGTCGTCGCTCGCCGCCCGCGCCAAGTCGCTCCGACTTCCGTTCTTTCGTATCTCGGCCGTGACAGGTGAAGGGGTGACGGCCTTGCTTGAAGCAGCATGGCCGCATGTTGCGCAAGCTCGGGAGGATGAGGCACGCGCCATCGCGCTCGATCATGAAGGGCCCGAAGACGACCCAGCGTCCGGCTACAACCCTGCGCTCGTGCCTCCGATCAGCCGTAAAGGCTCACGCCGTCGATGAACAGCGAAGCCCGTGTCTAAGGGCCCCCAAGTGGGCTTGCTCGGTGGGACGTTCGACCCCATCCATCTCGGCCACCTCGCGGTGGCTCGGGCCGCCCAACACACGCTGCGTCTGGAGATGATCCGTTTCCTACCGGCGGCCCAGCCGCCTCATCGGCCTGACAGCCCGCACGCATCCGAGTATCATCGCGTCGAGATGGCTCGCCTGGCGGTCGCAGAACGCGACCAGCCGGGCACTCGCTGGGAGGTTTCCGGCCTGGAGCTCGATCGCGACGGTCCGTCCTACACGTTCGACACGCTCCGCAGTATCCACGCGGAGGGGTTGACGCCGCAGCAAATCGTCTTTCTGACCGGTGCGGATGCGTTCGCGGAGATCGAAACCTGGTATCGATACCCGGAGGTTCTCGACTGCGCGCACTTCGGCGTCGTGACCCGGCCGGGAACGACCCTCGAGAGTCTGCGGCGGCGACTACCGACGCTTGCTCCGCGGATGATCGAAGCACCCGATGTCATACGAACGTCAAGTCCACGTATCATCCTGATACCAGCTGATACGCCCGACATTTCTTCCACCGACATCCGTCGTCTCGCCGCGCGTGGCGAATCGATCGCGGAGTTTGTTCCTGCAGCAGTTGCTGCGTACATCGAGCACCATTCGCTGTACCGCACCGCACCTGTCGCACCTCACGCACCTGATGCACCTGATGCACCAGCACCCCAGGCACCCAAGGCACCTTAGGCACCTTCGGCACTTTATCTTGGAGCTCCATTTGCATGGTGAAATCCCCACGACCGCGCGCCAAGCGACCGGCGCCTCGTTTGCCGAGTCAGTTGACGAAGGCCATCGAAGCGGCAGGAAGCCGGAAGGCCACGAACGTCACCGTTCTTGATCTGCGAAAGACGGGTGCCTTCACCGATTACTTCCTGATCTGCACGGGCGCCAACCCGCGGCAGGTACATGCCATTGCCGATGCCGTCGAGGAGCGTCTCAAGACCGTCAAGGTGCGACCGACTCACGTCGAGGGCTATGAGCGCGCGGAGTGGGTCCTGCTCGATTACTTCGACTTCATCGTCCACGTCTTCTCGCCGCACGCACGACAGTTCTACGCGCTCGAGCGGCTGTGGGGCGAAGCGACGCGCATTCAGTTCGACGACGAGGCGCCGCTGGGGCAACAGGCTCGCGCCTGACGACAGCCGTTGGGGGCGCCGGTGAGCTTCTGGCGCCTGGCCGCGAATGCGCTCATCTCGGCACTGGTCGCGCCGCCGTGCGCCATTTGTGCGAGAACGCTCGATGACCCACTCGCGGGTGCGGTCTGCCCCTCGTGCTGGGCGTCACTTGAACACCTGACGCCACACCGGCTCTCGATCTCGCCACGGATTCGTACGGCGTCGGCACTAGGTGAGTACCGAAGGCATCCTCCGCGAGGTCATCCACGCGCTGAAGTACGACGGCCGTCGGTCGGTCGGTCCCGGCCTTTCTCGCATCATGGTCAGCCAGGCCGCCGATCTACTCGATGGCGCGGAGCTGGTGGTGCCGGTCCCGTTGCATCGCACACGCCAACGCGAACGTGGGTTCAACCAGTCCGAGATCCTCGCGCGTGGCTTCGACATGCCAGTCTGTCGCTCGCTGCGTCGGACGCGATCGACCCGGTCGCAGGTCGACCTGACTGCTCATGAACGCCACCTGAACGTGGCCGACGCGTTTGCCCTGTCGGCTCGGGCTGCCGCCGAAGTGCCTGGAAGAGTCGTGGTGCTCGTGGATGACGTGACCACGACCGGCGCGACACTCGATGCCTGCGCCCAGGTGTTGTTGGCTGCTGGCGCTCGCGAGGTGCGCGCGATTACAGCAGCCCGAGTCGCGACCGCACCGCGCTGAGAACGTCGGCCGTCACGGCATCCTTGGGCTGTAACCCATCCAAGCGAACCCAGTGGGGCGCCGCCGACTGCCGAATGTAGCTGTCGCGCACACGTGCGAGCAGTGCGAGATCCTGTTCGTACCGATCACGATCGCGCTGCTTGCGTTGGAGAGAGGCGTCAGGAGGAATGTCGAGCAGCACCGTCAGCGACGGCTGCGGCAGGTGTTTCTGCACCGTGAGCAGCCAGTCGGGATCGAGCGCCTGCGCCTCGCCGTACGCCACGCTGGACGCCAAATAGCGATCGCACACGACCACGCCGCCATCTGCCAGCCACCGTTCGACCTGCGGTCGATGTTCGTAGCGGTTTGCGACGTAGAGCAACTGAAGCGCGTCCGGCGCATAGTCGCGCTGCCCCTGCAACGCCCTTGCGATTTCGGAACCGATCGCCGTCGTGTAATCGGGGAACGACAGAAAGTGGACGTCCTGACCTGTGGCACGAAGCGCCTCGACCAGCCGCTCGGCCTGCGTTTGCTTCCCGCTCTGATCCAGCCCCTCGAACGAAATCAGGGGCACTCTTCGAGCCTCAGCATGTCGTCGAGCGTCTGTCGGCGCCGAATGACGCGCCAGCTGTTGGCATCGACGAGGACTTCGGGCACGAGCGGACGCCGGAGGTAGGTCGAGGCCATGGCGGCACCGTACGCGCCCACATCGCGGACCACCAGCAGGTCGCCGACGGCGACAGGTGGCAACTCGCGGTCTCTGGCAAAGGTGTCGGTGCTCTCACAGACCGGGCCAACGACGTCGGCCGTAATATGAGCCCCGTCGCGCGGCCGAACCGCTTCGATGCGGTGAAACGCGCCGTACAGGGCCGGTCGCATCAGCTCGGTCATCCCAGCGTCCAGGACGATGAACTGGCGCGCCCCTTCGAAGTGCTTCACGTCGACGACTCGAGTCACGAGCAGGCCGGCCGGGCCGACCAGCACGCGACCAGGTTCGAGCAAGGCCGTCAGGCCGGTGGGACGAATCAGGTTGACCAGGGTGCGGGCGTACCCGGCAGCATCGACCGTGGACGCGCCGTCATATGAAATGCCGATGCCGCCGCCGAAATCGACGTGCCGGAGCGGAACACTCTCGGCACGGAGCGCAACGGCGAGATCGACCGCCGCCTTCGCCGCGCGAATCAGCGGATCGACGTTGGTGATCTGAGAGCCGATGTGGCTGTGGATGCCGACCGCTTCGAGTGCCGGCCGCCGAGCGATCTCGCGAAAAATGGCAGGTGCCGCATCGATGGGGACACCGAACTTGTTCGATTTGAGCCCGGTCGAGATGTGCGGATGGCTGCGCGCGTCGATATCCGGATTCACCCGCAAGGCTACCTTTGCGACCACACCCTGCTGCTGTGCCAGATGATCGAGGCGATCGAGCTCGCCCGGCGATTCCACGTTGATGGTCTTCAGCCCGAGCGCGATGGCGCGGGTCAGCTCATCGGCGCTCTTCCCGACGCCGGTGAACATGATCTGGCCCGGCTCAAACCCGCACCGCAGCGCAATGTCCACTTCGCCCATCGAGTTGGCATCGACGCTGCTGCCGCACGCCCTGAGCAGCCGCACGATCTCGAGCGTCGAATTGGCCTTCAACGCATAGTGAATGGCATGCGGATAGTCGCCAAACGCCGAGTCGAGACGGCCGTACGCATCGCGAATCGTCGCTGCGCTATAGACGTAACACGGCGTGCCGACGCGCGCGGCGATGTCGCTGAGCGGCACGCCGTCAACGACCTGGCCGGCGACCGCGGCTGAAGATGAACTCGAGGACACGATGATGGGTTGGGGGGGCCGCTGCAGTCCTGGGCGGTGGCGGCCGGATCTCCCGTCGGGTGCACGCGATCATACCGCGAAGCCGCCCGCCGGTTCGACTGGAAAAACGTGGTACGATCGACCGCCCCATAAAACGCACTTCTGATGGCCGACACCTCCGAGAATCCGGACTCGATCGATGCCGTGATCCAGCGCTGTCTGGCGGGGGATCAGGACGCATGGGCGCAGATCGTCCGGCAACATTGGCGCAAAGTCTTCAACATCGCCTACAAGTTCACCGGCAAGCACGACGAGGCCGAGGACCTGACCCAGGACGTGTTTCTGAAGATCTTCAAGTCGCTCAACACGTTCGACCGCCGGGCGAACTTTCAGACCTGGCTGGTGAGCGTCAGCCGGAATCTCTGCATCGATCACTACCGCAGCGTCCGCAAGGAGCGCGAAACCATCGACCGGGATGTGGACGCCGGCGAGTTGACGCCGGCATCGACCACGAAGAGCCCATTTGCGGCGCTCGAGCAGCGCGACCGTGTCGAGCTGCTCAAGAAGGCGCTCGACCAGCTGCCGCCTACGCTGCGATCGGCTGTGCTGCTGCGGGACATTCAGGAGTTGTCGTATCAGGAGATCGCCGACCGGCTGCACCTGCCGGAAGGCACGGTCAAATCCCGCATCAACCGTGGCCGCACCGAGCTGGCGCGCCAGATTCGCCGGTTGCGGGACGAGCTGGAAACGGGATCCGTCCACAGCAGGCGGACTGGAGTCGCAGGATGAATCTGACCACCGAACAGGCCTCCGGCGTCGCGATCGTGCGCGTCGGGGAAACACGCATGATGTACCCGCTGCTGGCGGATTTCTCGGGCGCCGTCGCCCAGCTCCTCGCCTCGGGCCATCGCAAGCTGCTGCTGGACTTTTCGAAGGTGACATACGTCGACAGCGCCACGATCGGCTGCCTCATGGACTTGTATCGCCAGGCTACCGCGGCAGGCGGCGCCATCAAGATGGCCGGTGTCCAAAAGCGCGTCGAAACGATGTTGACGATGACCGGCGCCCACAACTTTCTGGAGATGCACCCAGACGAGGCGAGCGCCGTCAGAAGCTTCGGGGGCTAACGATGCGTACCATCAAGACGACCTCCGGGCACGAGATTGCCCTCGACGGGGATCTGCTCGCGGTCCTCGAAGCGCTGTTCAAAGAGATCACGGCCAAGCGCGAGCTGGAACGCTCCTACGAGGACTTGAAGGGCGAGATCCAGCACCTCATGTCGCAGATGTCGGCCGAGGAGGTCAGCGCCTACTTCGAGGAGAGCCTCTTCCTCAACCAGGTCACGTACGAGAACGACAAACTCGAGGCTTACATGCGACGGCTGGAGAAGAAATAGATCGGGACTAGTTACAAGTTACAAGTTCAAAGTTGCCAGAGCGATTCGTCCGCTCGTCATGTCCCTGAACCACCTCGCAACCCGCTTCACGTGTAGTTGGCCGTGGTCGATCGCCGTCATGCTATGTGACGGTCGCATCGTGTGCGGCTGCGCGGATCCGTATGCGAAGCGAGTGCTGGGCGACTTTCGTACAACGCCTCTCGCCGACATTTGGCGTGGCCCGGTGGCCACCGACCTGCGTGAAGACCTGAACACGGGTGGAGCACGGTTTTGCGGCGACTGCCCCCTCAAGCTGCCGCTGGCGCCCGACCAGCCGCCGCCGGTCCGCGATCTCAACGTGCCGGCGCTGCCGAGCCGCCTGTACATCGAGTGCACGGCGGCGTGCAACATCTCGTGCTTTCAAGCCTGTTGCGCCCCTGAGACGGGGATCACCCGCACCCGACAGGCGGGCATGCTGGACTGGGACGTGTTTACTCGCATTGTCGACGAAGCTGGGCCGTCGCTCGTGCGAATCGATTTCTTCAATTATGGCGAAGCGTTTCTCCACAAGCGGGCGGTGGAGATGTGCGAGTACATCAAGGCGAAGTTTCCACACATCTACCTCTACACGAGCACCAACGGTCTGGCGCTGAACGAGGAAAAGGCGCGGCGGCTGGTCCATTCCGGCATCGATGAAGTCACGTTCTCGATCGATGGTGCGTCGCAGGATACCTATGCCCGCTATCGTCAGCGAGGCAACTTCGACCTCGCGATCGCGAACCTTCGCGCCATGGCCGATGAGAAAGGCCGCGCCGGGCGCGACGTCCCTGAGCTCAACTGGCGCTACATTCTCTTCACGTGGAACGACAGCGACGCCGAGATGGAACGTGCTCGGCGACTGGCGGGTGAGCTAGGTGTCGACCGGTTGTGCTGGGAAATTACCGATCACCCGGAAGACTCGTTCTCGCGACGTTTCGCCGCCGGTTCCGCCGCCCTCGCGAGCATTCGCCACGAAGTCTGGGACGACAACAACCTGGGCAACGCCATTCCCGGAGCCACCCCGCGAGCTCGGATCGACCTGCGCCGCTGGTTGCCGGGTCCACTGAAGGGCCAGGCCGCTCAACCGCTATCCGTGGCGACCAGGATCCGCAACCTCTCGACTCGGCCGTTCCGGGCCCAGGCGAGCTATGGGCGTCGTCTGGTGCGCCTCGGCGCTCAACTTCTCGACAATCGCGGGCAGATGTTGAATCGGGATCACGCGCGGGCGTGGCTGCCGGGCGACATCCCGCCTGGCGGCGTCGCTGACGTGCGGATCGATATCCCCTCGCCCGAGACGCCCGGCCGATACACGCTCAAGTTCGACCTCGTCAGCGAGGGCATCGACTGGTTCGAGGCGTGCGGATCCGAGACGACGACGGCGGCGTTGGTGGTTCGATAGGAACGGTCCACGGTCTACGGTCTACGGTCCTACGGCCACGTCTACGTCTACGTACGTCTACGGTAACCACGAAGGGCAGGAAATCACGAAGCGGTATTGACTCCACGTTGGGAGCGATTCGCCGCATTGCGCAGCATCGTGCGCTGTGAGAGCTATCGTGCGTGTAGAGGGTCTGATTCCATTGTCTCTTACCTCGCCGATCGGCAGGCCTGCTCTATTCAGGGATGCCGACGCGTCGGATCAGATCCTGAAAGGCCGGATGCGCGCGCAACGGGTCAAAAATCTTGGCGACTTTGAAGTAGACCAGATTGTCATCGCGCGCTGAATGCGCGCGTTCGAGCCACGTCAAGGCCTCGCTCGTGTTCCCCAGCGCGAGATGGACCGCGCCCAATTCATAGCCCGGCGGATCGTGCTGCTCTGCGAGCCTGCGGGCGATGGCTTCCGCTTGAGGTCGCTTCCCGGCCAGGGCGTATGCGTAGGCGAGGTCCGCGGCGAAGCGTTCGCCGCCGGCGAGGCGGGTCGCGGTCTGGATCTCGCTGATCGCTTCCTCGTACAGGCCCTGCTCCAGGAGTGCCTGACCCAAGCCGCGGTGAGGCCAGCTGAAAGCGGGCTCGATCTCGAGCGCGCGTCGAAACTCCCTCACGGCGGCCGGGCGCTGGCCCGCCGCGAGGAGAATCCTCCCCAGGTTCCACCGCGTCAACGGAGCCAACGGATCCAGCTCGAGCGCACTCTTCATTTCGGCGATGGCGCGATCGAAGTCTCCGATCGAGTACAAATACAGTCCAAAGATGTGGTGCGCCGACGGACTGTTCGGGTCCAGTTCGAGACCGCGTTCGATGTCCTTCCTCGCCCCCTCCCAGTCCCAGTCGAATCGCCATTTCACAAAGCCTCGCGCCGTGTGCGCGTCAGCAAGGCCGTCATCGATCTCGAGCGCTTGCCTCGCCGCCTCGCTTGCCTTCGGATAGGTTTCTCGATCGGAAGCGAAATTGCCGCTGGCCAGAAAGGTGTGCGAGAAAGCGAGGCGGGCATAGGGCGGAGCGTAGCCCGGATCCAGGCTGATAGCCTGCGTGAAGTACTCGGCGCTCTTCCTGGCCCCGTGCTCCGTCGCTTTGTGGTATTGGAAAAGTCCGAGCAGATACGTTTCGTAAGCTTCGGGGGTGGTCGTTCGAGCCCGGAGCTGTGGTGACGTCGGTTCGTCTCCCAGGAGTGTGAGCGCCAACGAACGGCTCACCCGGACGGCTATGTCCCGCTGGATGGCGAAGACCTCCGGCAGCGTCCGGTCGTAGGTTTCCACCCACAGATCGAGCTGGTCGGCCGCTCTGACGAGCCGCGCGGTCACACGCAGTCGCCCCGCGACTCGACGAACGCTCCCTTCAACGACGTAGCGCACGCCGAGATCACGACCGATTTCATCCACTCGTCGATCACCGCTCTTGTAACGCATCGCCGATGTCCTGGCGATAACCCCCAGGCGCTGCGGCTGCAGCCGGCCTATCTGGGAAATCAGTTCCTCAGTCAAGCCATCAGCGAAGTACTCCTGCGCAGGATCGTCGGTGAGATTGGAAAAGGGCAGGACTGCCAGTCGGATGCGTTCGTCGGCGGGGGGCGCGCCGAAGGATAACGAATCGCGGAGCACAAAGACGGCCAGGAACAGGCCGGCAGCAGCAAGGGCGAGCCCGGCCACCGCAGCCCACGGCCAGAATAGCCGCCGGCCTGACCGGGCATCGGAGTCGATATTCGGGAGGTTGCCTCGGTCCCCGCGACGCTGCCGGCGACCGACTCGCCTGTGACGACTACCGGAGCAATCAGTCGATAGCCGCGCTTTGGAATTGTCTCGATCAGCCAGGGCCGCTCGATGTCGTCGCCCAACGCCTGTCGCAACTCCGTGACGACGCGAGTCAGCGCGGATTCGGAAACGAACTCGGTATGCCAGACCCCGTTGAGGAGTTCGTCCTTGGAGACGACCTGCCCCGGGCGCTCGACCAAAAAGACCAGCAGGTCCATCACCTTGGCGCGCAGGTGCACCACGCGGTCGCCCTTGGAAGCCCGCCCGAGCACGGGCTCGATCTGCCAGTCGGCGAGGCGGAACGCTTGCGCCATCGGTGGTCGCTCGTGGAACGCGCCCATGTCAGTCGAAGGCACCCATTACTTTACTCGGCTCTACGAGTCACTCGACGACAGGAATCGACTTGCAGGAAAAATGCGCCGGTTTGCAGCAGGAATGAAACCTATTCGTCAGGACTATTCGGACGCGCGGGTGGAGTGTTGGCCGCGTGCGACCGACACTCGTTCCTTGCGCGACCGCCGCTACGCTCGTGATGCTTCTCGCCGAGACCTCGACCGGCAGGGAGCGGGCTGACGAGTCGTCGAGACGTAGCCCACCGTCAATCCAGGCCGCAGCGTCGGACTCGGAAGTGCCAGCAAGCTGCCATTTCGACGAAATGGACGGGCGTCGGCGAAGCCGACTCAAGCTCATGGACAGAACCGCGTACGAGCTTTCACGCGAAGGATGTCAAGGCTCAGCGACCTTCCGGGGCCTCGTTCGACGGATTGAGGAGCTACGGGGGTTCGTGTACGTGACTTCGACGGTCAAGTTGCCGCCGAGCACCATGGGCGTTCTGCAGCACCGCATCCAGCTGACGCCCGACGGCAGCCGGTGCCTCTGGATTGTCGTGAAGCGGGATCTACTCTCGATTTATCGCGTCGGGGTGCTGGGGCACGAGCTGCAACATGTGATCGAAGTGCTCGAAAACCCTGATGTCCGGAGCTCTGACGACATCGAACGACTGTTTCGGCGCCAGCGCCGGGCAAACGACGGCCAGATCCTCGAGACGGACGGTGCCCTGGCTGCGGGTGACCGCGTGGTCAGTGAACTGGCGAAGCGGTAGCGCCGGCAATGACGGCGCTGCCGTCGCGCCCCACTCGACGAGATCCCCTCCGGGAAAGACGGACGAGCCGCTCAGGCGTCCTAGCGTATGACCTACTTCCCTGCCACCTTCTCAACCGCGGCCATCACCCGCAGCAGATTGCCGCTCCACAGCTTTCCAATCTGCTCTTCCGTGTATCCGCGGCGCACGAGCTCGAGTGTCACGTTGAACGTCTCGCTGGCGTCGTTCCAGCCGTCCACGCCGCCGCCGCCATCGAAGTCCGACGAGATCCCGACGTGGTCCAGACCGATGAGTTTGACGATGTAGTCAATGTGATTCACAAAGTCCTTGACCGTGGCACGCGGCGGAGGCGGGTGCTGGGCATCGATCTCGGCGAGCCGCTTTTGATAGGCGTCTCGACGATCAGCTGGCAAGGCAGCCAGGGCGGCCCCACCGCCGCCGCCGCCGCCGCCACCACCGCCACCCCCGCCGACGGGCAGCCCGAACTCCTTTCGCAGCGCAGCCAACGCATTGGTCCGTTCGATCGACGGTGCGGGCGGAACCTTGACGTACGAATTGAAGGCCACGGTCTGGATCACGCCGCCGTTCTTCTTCAGCGCCTGCAACTGTTCGTCATCCATATTGCGGCTGTGGTCCGCTAGTGCGCGAGCGGCGGAATGCGAGGCGATTATCGGCGCCTTCGACAGCGCCACCGTTTGCATCATGGACTCCTTCGACGGGTGCGACACATCGACCATGATTCCGTGGCGATTCATCTCGGCAATCGCTTGCTTCCCCATCGCACTGAGCCCGTTGTGCATCCACTTGCCATCGCGCTCCCCGGTATTGGAATCGGACAACTGGCTGTGACCGTTGTGCGCCAGCGACATGTAGCGCGCGCCTCGATCGTAGAATTCCTTCACGCGGCCAATCTCGGTGCCGAGGGGATACGCATTTTCGACTCCGATGAGCGCGACCTTCTTGCCGGCCGCGGCAATACGGCGCACGTCGGCGGCGGTAAGCGCGAGCTCAATCTTGTCGGGCGCGATCTCCTTGGTCAAGCGATGGATGGCGTCGAACTTCTCGATCGCCTGCTTGTAGGCGCTGGCGTAGCCCTCAGGCGTCAGGTCACCCTGCCCGACGTAGACGATCAGAAAGGCCGCATCGAGCCCACCCTTGATCATCTTGGGCAGGTTGACTTGCGTCGGCAGGTCCTGTGTGTAGTTGCGGGCCGCGGTGAAGTTGTTGGGGTTGATGTCGTCGTGAGTGTCGAGAGTAATCACCCGCTCATGAATCGCGCGCGCTCGCTTCTCGAGCTCGGCATCAGCGGTCGCCTGCCCATGCAAGCGGGGCGGAGGCGTGAGAACGACAAGAGCCGCGGCTAAAGCGACGCCAAAGATCGATCGCAACGATAGCGACATGGTTCCTCCGAAGACGACACTCTATCAGGGAAAAGCGGGAGGGCCGCTTCGCGGAGGGCCACTTTTGTGGAAAGCCGCTTCGCGGAATGGCCGCTTCGCGGACGGTCCCGGCAGCGACGCCGCCTTCGGACGAGGGTGCCTTCGCTAGCCGCCAGCTACACGCAACATGACCGCGACCAGCACGGCCACGGTCGTCCAGAACAGCCACTTCGGCCAGATGAACATCGGCGACGGCAGCGCGTCGCTGTCGTAGATCATGAAGCCGGGACCGATCCGCGATTCGGCATCGGCGCGTTGCTCGGCCGGCCAGCGATGTCCCGCGGCCGAGAGATATGACGGGGTATCGAGCACAGGTGCGTAGTACTTTTCAAGAATCAGATTCTCATGGCGCGATGCCATGACGTTGCCTTCCTCCCAGGTTTGGTTGCGGTGCTGCACATGCGCCACGCCTTCGCTGAAATACTGGTCCTCCCTCGACAACCGCGACCACGTCAGCGGCGGGCGCACGGCCCACGCACGAGCGCGGGCATCGCTGAGGGCCGACAGTTCTCCGGCCGTGTACCGCGAGCGGAAGACGCCGGCCTCTGCGTCCTTGATCTCATACCCGAGATGCACGAAGTGGAAGAAGGCGGCAAACACCGCCAACGCCGCAGCGCCGAGCCTCAGAATGCGACGACGAGATGCCGGTGACAGCGTGGACGCAATCGACGCGGGCGGATCGAGGCTGAGGCTGAACAGCAGGCCACATGCGATCGCGACCAGGTTCAGCAGAACATTCCAGGCCTCGCCGACCCCCACTGGGACGAACCACTGCAGCCACTCTTCGCCCGTCCCGACCATGAGGCCGGCCAGCACGGGAAGGACGAGGATCGCGACATCTCCTGTACCCTTCCACGCCCGGTAGAAAAGAAACGCGACGACCGCGTACTCGACGAAATGGAATCGCTCGACAGCGTCGACTTCGGCGTTGCCCGTGCGCGTGACGAACGCATAGCCGACGCCAATCAGCAGGGCGAGAGCCAGGGCGGCGTATCGAAAGACCCGGCGCTCCTTGATGCGCGCCATCGCAGCGCCGGCCGCTGCGGCGACCAGTCCGCCAACGGCTACCGTCATGAACGTCGCAAATCGCGCGCCGACTGCGTCACGGCTGCTCGTGCGGATCTGCCCGATAAACGGTGCGCTCAGCACCAGCGTGGCGGAGACCGTCACGGCTGCCAACAGCCACTTCCGCGACCCGTCGGGCACGGGGCGATTGTACGTTCTTGGCTGAGGTTCTTCACGGAGGTGAAGAACCTTCGTGAACAGTCCTCTTGCCAAACTAGGAGAACATGCGGTAGTCTCCTAGTCTAACTAGGACACACCCGTCGGACGGTACCAGATGGCGAAAACAGACATCCTTCCCGGCACACTCGACATGCTCATCCTCAAGGCGGTCTCGCTCAAGCCGCTGCACGGCTATGGCGTGCTTCTCCGCATCCAGCAGATCTCGGGGGACGCGCTGCAAATTCCGCAAGGGTCGCTGTATCCGGCTCTCTATCGCCTGGAACACCAGGGGCTGATTGCGGCGGAGTGGGGCGAGAGCGAGAATCGGCGGCGGGCCAAGTACTACACCTTGACCGCGGCCGGCCGTCGACGGTTGCGAGAGGAGACCGCGGAATGGAATCGCCTGGCCTCGGCGATTGGAACGGCGTTGAAGGCCACGCCGGACGAGGTGTAGTCATGTGGTCGCGATTTTGGTCGTTCCTCGACGTTCTGGTGCGACGGGATCGGTTCGAACGGCAAATGCGTGAGGAGATGCAGCTCCATCTGGAGTTGCGCGCCAACGATCTCGAGCGCGGCGGTCTGCCGTGCACCGAAGCGCGGCGGCGCGCCCGACTGGAGTTTGGCGGAGTCGACACCGCCAAGGACGACTGCCGGCAGGCTCGAGGAGTACGACTCCTCGACGAGCTGACTCAGGATGTTCGCTACGCCGGGCGGTTGATGACCCGAACACCGGGATTTACGGCCGCCGCGATTCTGTCCCTCGCGCTCGGCATTGGTGCGAACACGGCCATCTTCAGCCTGATCGATGCGGTTCTGATTCGTACGCTGCCCCTTGCGGACGTGGGGTCGCTGCGATTCGTCGCCCACGGCACGAGCCCGGCCACGGCCGGCGGGAGCTCGAATTACCCGCTGTTCGAACGATACCAGGCGCTGACGGACGCGTTCACGGGCGTGACGGCGTACAGTGTGACCGGCTTCAAGGTCGAGACTCCGAATGGGCTCGACAGCGTTGATGGACTTTGGGTGAGTGGCAACTTCCACGGTTTGCTGGGGATCGAACTCGCGCACGGCCGTGGCTTCGTCGCGGAGCAGGACCGCAGCGTCGGCGGCACGATGCAGGCGGTGATCAGCGATGGGTACTGGAGTCGCCGGTTTGGCCGGGATCCAAACGTGGTCGGCCGCGTGATCAACGTCGACGGCCGACCAATCACGATCGTAGGCATCACCGGACCAACCTTCACCGGTCTGGTCCCAGGCCTGCGCCCCGATCTAACGCTCCCAATCTCGATTCGCGCCATCGCCGAGCCGAAATACCTCGACACGCACGACACCTGGACCAACCTGACGATCGTGGCTCGCCTCCGGCCCGATCGAAGTGAGGGCGCTGTCCTCGCCGCGAGCGATACGGCATTCCAGCAGTACATGTCGGAGCCCGAGAATCGGTGGATCCGCGAGCAATCGACGAGTGGCGCCTTCGCCAATGCGCAACTCGTCCCAGCCGCCCGGGGTTCCGGGGTCTTACGTCGTCAGTACCAGACCGCGCTCACCGTGCTGATGACGCTGGTCGCCATGGTGCTGCTGATTGCGTCGGTCAACGTCGCAAACCTCCTCTTGCTGCGCGGCGCAGCCAGGGCGAAAGAGATGGCAATCCGCCTGTGCGTGGGCGGGGGGCGATCGCGCCTGATCCGCCAATTGATGACAGAAAGCGCGCTGCTGGCCGTTTGCGGCGGCTCGCTCGGACTGGTATTCGCACAATGGGGCGCCGGCTCGATCCTGAGCCTGCTCAATGTGAGTGAATCGCCGATGTTTCTGGACGTATCGCCGAGTTCTCGGGTCCTCGCGTTCACCGCCGGGGTGTCGCTGCTCACGGGGATCGCGTTCGGGCTGTGGCCAGCGATCAGGGCCACTCGGCTCGATCTCACGCCAATGCTCAAGGAAGGGACCGTCGCCTCCAGAGTGTCGCGCCGGTGGTCGGCGTCACACGCGTTGGTGGCGTCTCAAGTTGCGCTCAGCGTGCTCGTGTTGACGATCGCCGCGCTCATGGTTCGTACTCTGTACAACCTCAAGACGCTCGAGGCGGGCTTCGAGCGCGGCAATCTGCTTCTGTTCACGCTGGACACTTTCGGGACGCCGATTCCACCTGCTCAACGCGCCACGCTCTACGGAGAGATCGTCGAGCGACTCAGGCCCTTGCCCGGCGTGCTGAAGGTTTCGGCGTCGACCTCAAGCCCTGTCCATACCAGTGGCAACTCGCGCGCCCTGGTGCTGCCGCCGGGGGTTATGGCGCCGGATACTCCGGAAGGGCGTGGCGCCTGGTCAACGCTGATCACGCCAGACTACTTCGACACCCTTGGCATCAACCTGTTACGAGGCCGCCTTCTCACAACCGCTGACATCAGCCCTCAACAGAAGGTCGCCGTGGTCAATGCCACGATGGCTCGTTTCATTGCGGGTGACGGCGACCCGCTCGGCCAGACCTTCAGCTTCCGAGGCGACCCTCAGGACCTGATTCGCATCGTGGGAGTCGTCGAAGATACGCATCAGATGAGCCTCCGTGAGGCTCCACCGCGAACGGTCTATACGCCACTGGCGTATGCGAGCCCCGCACCATCGCAGCTGATGGTCGAGTTGCGTACGACACACGAACCACTGGCAATCGCAGGCGTCGCGCGTGATGCCGTTCGGACAGTGAGCAAAGACGTCGTGATTCGCTACGTGCGGAGCATCGATGAACAGATCGACGCCTCGCTCGTCCGCGAGCGGCTGCTGGCGATGCTCTCGAGCAGCTTTGCCGGGCTGGCGCTCCTGCTTTCGGCAATCGGCTTGTACGGGGTGATGTCGTACAGTGTGACGCGACGCACGCGCGAGATTGGCATCCGCATGGCGCTCGGCGCGACCAGGTCGCGCGTCCTCTCCGCGGTGCTCACGCAGACGCTCGCGCTTTCGGTCGCGGGGATTGTCGTCGGTGTCGTCGCCGCGTACTTCGCCACCGAAGCGCTCTCGACGTTCCTCTTCAACCTCTCACCGCGCGACCCGCTGACGCTCGGCGTGGTCTCGGCCGCCCTGCTCCTGACCTCGCTGGCCGCGAGTGTCTTGCCCGCGCGCCGCGCCGCCACGGTCGATCCGATGAGAGCGATTCGGACGGAATGACGGAAGGACTGCTGCGCAGCAGTCGGACTCGCTCGCTGAAGCTCGCTCGTAGGACTCGCCGCCTTCGGCGGCTTGTGTGACTCGCGCCTTTGGCGCTCGTTGGGAGCGCGGGCGCTCAGCCCGCGCTCCAACCTCTCGGTCAGCCAATTGCTGAATTGCGGCCAGATCTTCATATTCGAATACAAGCGAGGCCGAACGGCCGAGCCCCCACGGGCGCCGAAGGCGCGAGTCCTACGATGCGAGCCGCAGGCGAGCGAGTCCGACTGCTGTGAACAGTCCTACCGCTGCGTAGCGGTCCTTTACCATTTGACATCCCGAAGGTAGACACGCTACCCTCGCCTTCGATCCGAGGGTAGACGGTCGACCATGACACGCGCTGCGGCCAAAGGCGCCCTTCTGCAGGGCACGCTCGACATGCTCATCCTGCGCACGCTGCAGTTCGGCCCCGCGCACGGACACGACATTTCCAAGCACATCCGCCAGACCACCAACCAGGTGCTGCAGGTCGAGCACGGCTCGCTGTATCCGGCGTTGCATCGGCTCGAGCGCAAACGGCTGGTGATCGGGAAATGGGAGCTGCACAAGCAGCGGAACCGTGAATTCAAGTACCTACCGCCTCACGCCGGCCGGGCGCAGACATCTGGCGGCCGAAGAATCCCGCTGGAAGACGTTGGCAGGCGCCATCGCGCTCGTGATGGGGCCAAACAGCGCACGAGGAGCAGTGACATGACCTGGCACCCCCGTCAGCCTTCCGACCAGGACGTTCAGCGGGAGATTCGGGATCATCTCGACCTCGAGGCGGAGGATCGAGCACGCCAGGGGCTGCCCACCGATCAGGCCGAGCGAGCGGCCCGCCTGGCGTTTGGCAATCCGGCGCTGGTGAACGAGGACGTGCGGGCGGCGTGGGGGTGGGGCCGCGTCGAGGAGATCGCGCTCGACGTGCGACATGCGTTGCGACTCTGGGCCCGCAATCCCGGCTTCTCGACTATCGCGGTCCTCACGGTCGCCCTCGGCATCGGCGCCAGCACCGCGATTGTCAGCCAGATCAACGCCGTCTTCTGGAAAACGCTTCCGGTGTCGCGTCCGTCGCGAGCTTCGACTCGTCGCCTGGACCTCACCCCGGCCCTCCTTTGTCGGTCTGCCGAACGTGTTCGCCGGCCCGAAGATTGGCGACACCGCGACATTCGGAACGTTTTCCTATCCCGCGTACGTCGCCATGCGCGATGGCTCGCGCGCGTTTTCGGATCTCGCGTGTTGGGCCGACATCGGCGAAGCTCGCCCGGTCGTTCTCGGCGACGCGGGCTACGGCGCGGTGCAATTCGTCTCGGGCAACTACTTCCAAACCCTCGGCGTGCCGGCCATCCTCGGACGGACGATTCAGCCGGACGACGATGCGACCGGATCCTTGTCGCCGGTGGCGATGATCGGCCATGCGTTCTGGACGCGCGTGTACGGGCAGCGCGCCGATGTGACACGACAGACGCTGGAGCTGAACGGTCGAGCGTTTGCCATCGTCGGCGTGATGCCGGCCGGGTTTTACGGCATGGACGCTTCGGTGTCGCCGGACGTGGTCGTCCCCATAACCGCCGTGCAAGTGGCTGCCGCGACAACCAACCCGCTGGCCAACCCACGCCTCTGGAACGTCTGCCGTACCTTCGGCCGGCTGGCGCCGGGCGTCACGGATGAGGAAGCCAGAGCGGACCTCGAACCGTGGGTCGCGCAAGCCATCGCGACGGCACCGCCGCCAGAACCGCACGATCCACCGCGGATCTGGCTCCTCGACGGCAGCCGCGGTCTGGCAACGCTGCGCGACGCCGCGTCGATCCCCCTCCTCGTGCTGTTCGCCGTCGTCGTCGGCCTGCTGCTGGCGGCGTGCGCGAACATCGCCGGCCTGCTCCTCGCTCGAGGCAGCGCGCGCGAACGGGAGCTGGCGACGCGACTCGCGCTCGGGGCACCGCGGGCGCGAGTGGTCCGCCAGTTGATCACCGAGAGCCTCGTGCTGTCACTGCTCGGCGGCATCCTCGGGCTCGCGGTCGCTCAAGCGATGTCCGGGCTTGCGCCCAAGTTTCTCAGTCAGCTGATGCCAACGCTATACGGCGCCGATCGATCGCTCAGCGTGTCGGCGACGCTGGATCTGCGGGTTTTTCTGTTCGGGGTGATGGCGGCGCTGGTCGCGGGGCTGCTCTTCGGGATTCTTCCTGCCCTCCGCGTCACGCGCGTGAACCTGATCGCGACCATCCGACAAGCAACAGCCGGCGCCACCCCTCGCGTGTTCGGCCTCAGTGCCGGCCACGCGATGGTCATGGCGCAAACCGCGCTGGCGATGCTCCTGCTGGTGAGCGCGGGACTGCTCCTTCGGACGGTCGCGAACTTGCGCGACGCGGATCTGGGATTTCGCGGCGAGGGACTGCTGTATGCCCGCGTCGAGCCGCGCGCAGGTCGGCTTCCCAACGATCAGCGTGGCCAGTTCTTCCAGAATGCCGCCAAGCGGCTGCAGGCGCTCCCCGGTGTGATTGCCGCGTCGGCGGCCACGGCTCCCCCTATCGGCGCGTCGATCAACGTCGGCATCATGTCGGACGGCTTCCCTGTCTGTCCACCGTCAATGAGCGGCCCGGGTTCCGTGCTGGTGCAGTTCAACAATGTGCTTCCCGGATACTTCGACACACTGGGGGTTCGGATCACGTCGGGGCGTGATTTCACCTGGGCGGAAAACGAGTCGAAGGTGACACTGGCGATCATCAATCAGGCGTTCGCGACGCGCCATTTCCCGGGGGTCGATCCCATTGGTCGCGCGTTGCGAGTCGGGCCGTGCGAAAAACCGTTTGGCAATGTGCCGATTATCGGCATCGTCTCCGACATGAAGGTCGGACTGCGCGGTGAGCCCGAGCCAATCCTCTACACTCAGCTCTACAACAACACGAGCCCGGTGACGCTGATGCTGCGCACGACCACCGAGGCCGCCGCGATGATTCCGACCGTACGGCGGGCGATGACCGAGGTCAACGCCGAGATCCCAACGTTCAGCGAGGCCACCTTTGCCGATCTCCGCGAACGACAGGTGCGGCGCGAGCGGTTGCTCTCGGATCTGGTCACGCTCTTTGGCAGTGTCACCCTGCTGGTGTGTTGTCTCGGAATCTATGGCCTGCTGTCTGTACTCGGTTGCCCGACGGCGATCCGAGATCAGCGTGCGAATGGCGATTGGCGCGTCGGCGCCAAGCATCGTGACCATGGTCGTTCGCGAGTCGCTGATGCCGGTGACCATCGGGATCATCTTCGGGGCCATCGCCGCAATCGCCGCGACCCGCCAAATTGAGGGCGTGCTGTTTGGGGTTTCGAGCCGCGATCCGTGGGTGATCGTCGGTGCTGCGACGGTCTTCGTCCTGGTGGCGGCTGCTGCAGCAGCGCTGCCGGCGCGATCAGCGACGAAAGTGGACCCGGTACTGGCATTACGCTCAGTGATCAGTGATCAGTGATCGGTGATCGGTGATCAGGGATCAGGGATCAGGATCAGGGATCGGTGATCAATGGTCAGTGGTTGGCAGCCAGCGATCAGTCGATTGCAGGCTCGGAAATGAGGATGGGTTCAGCAGTCGCTTCGACTGACCGGCTCGTCTGCCCTGCGCCCTATGCCTGCGCCCTGATG
>CAWDJL010000002.1:0-391563 GCA_963802675.1 uncultured Acidobacteriota bacterium | reverse complement strand
GGCGATGTTCGGCGCCAGCGTCGCAGACGCACGTGAGCGATTGACGAGCACGATTGCTCCCTCTCGAGAACCGAGCACAGCCAAGGTCACGCCATCGACATCGAGGCTCTCGATTCCAGGAAACATGACGGCCAACTGGCTTCGCCTCGCGTCCCTTTCGGCGACCAAGCTCGGCCACCGCGTCGGGACGCTCTGTCCGGCGATCGCAAGCCCGCAGCCAGCCGCCGAGCCCCTTCACGGCCAGGGCAGGGCGCCGCCTTCGAGAGCGTCTCCGGACCGCCCAGGCCAAGCGCTACGCTTCACCGCGGCGTCTGCAACACCAGCCGCGTCGCCAGGTCATCAGCAGTCCCGCCACACTCCGGACAGGCGATCGCCTGCGCGTGGAACCGTCGATCACGCGGGTTGGTGTAGTCGGTCCGGCACGGCGGGCACATGGCAAAGGGCGCCATCGCCGTGCCTCTCGCGGTCTGGGACGGTAACTGCCTGACGATCGTGAATCGTGGCCCGCACGTGGTGCAGGTAATGAACGGGTGACGATAGCGGCGATTGGCAGGATCGAAGAGCTCGAAGCGGCACTCCTCGCAAGTCGCCACGTCAGGCGGCACGCGCACGAAGGTCTCGGCAGCAGCCTCGCTGCCCGCGATCATGAAGCGTTGATGCGCGGCAGGCGTCGTGCGCTGGCACTCGACACGATTGATTGCGGCCAAGGGCGGCGCAGTCGTCGACAGACGCTCAACGAACGCCGCCAGCGCACCGGATTCTCCTTCGACATCGACAAACAGATGAGACCCGCGATTCTGCACGAAGCCGCGCAGGTCGAGCGATGTCGCGAGCGAGTGAACAAACGGGCGAAACCCGACACCCTGGACCAGGCCGGTGACATCGATCAGAGCGCGTTCGACCATGGGGAGAGCGGCGCCGATGTCCGGACTATACGGGCGGTGGACCGCGCGAGCAACCGCGCTTCGGTCAACCGAAGTGGCGGTTCAGACGTACGCGCGCCTACTGATGCACGTCGTCAAGGAGTCGGCGCAACCGACTCAGCAGCTTTTCACCGCTTGCCGTCAGCGTGTAGGTGCTCGTGGGCGCGGCCTCGGCAGTATGATGGGCCACGAGCTGGGCCGCCTCGAGCGCTGCAAGCGTCTCGGCCAGGGTGGATGTGCTGGCTTGCGGGAGGACCGTCGAAAGCTGGCGAAAACGGGCCGCTTGGGACAGATGGATCGCGTTCATCAGGGCCAGCGAATAGCGCCGGCGGATGACACGCATGAGGTCCTCGACCGAGCAGTAGCAGGTCGAGGGTGAGGTCTTTCCCGGCGAGCCGCAGCCGCAAGGCGGAATGTCGACTTGCGGCGCCGTCAACTCGGGCATCAGAGGATTCTAGTGTCATGCGCGTAGCGGTTGCAGGCAAAGGTGGCAGCGGGAAGACCACGATCTCTGGCACGCTCGCGCGTCTGCTCGCTCAGAGTGGCCGCCAGGTCATCGCCGTGGACGCGGACACCAACCCGAATCTGGCCACCACCCTTGGCCTTCAGTCCGATCGAGCCCGGGACATCGTCGCCCTGCCGCGAACCCTGTTGAAACGCGAACAACAGCCGGATGGGTCGATGACCTCGACGTTTCTGCGCGACCCGCTCGAATTACTCGATGAATACGGCGCCCTGGCCCCAGATGGCGTGCGACTCATTGTCATGGGCGCTGTCGGACACGGCGGGGCTGGTTGAATGTGCGGCGCTCACGCCACGGTTCGTGGCTTTCTCGGAGAGCTCGTCGCGAAGTCCCCTGATGCATTTGACGTGATCGTTGACATGGAGGCCGGGCTCGAACACCTGTCTCGCGGAACCGGCAAGCATGTCTGGCGGTTTCTGGCCGTGGTCGAGCCGTACGACCGATTGATGGAAACGGCGCGACGTGTCGCCGACCTGGCCGCGGAGCTGGGCATCGCTGAAGTGGGAGCCGTGCTCAACAAAGTTCGCAACGAAGCCGACCGCGAAGCCGTGGCATCGTTCTGCGCCGCTCACCAGATGAAGATCGCGGAGAGATCGGTACGACCACAGCCTCGCCGACGCCGAACGCGCCGGACAGCCGCCGTTGGACTACGGTCCCGAGTCGGCGAGCGTCGCTGCCATGCGTCGGCTTGCGGCCGACCTCGTGGCTGAGTCGTAGGAAGACGCGTGTTCGCAAACACGCGACAGCCGCTGACGGCCGTTACGCGGCTTTGCTGCGACAATGGTCAAAGGCGACGCGCCGCCACCAGTGAATCGGCAATCAGGTTACAGGCGAGCACCGTTAGCGTCAGAGCGATCCCGGGAAACACCGACATCCACCATGCTTCACGCACGAAGTGCTGGGCGCCCCCGAGCAACGCGCCCCAGCTGATCACCGTCGGATCGCCCAGGCCCAGAAAGCTCAACCCGGCTTCCGCGAGAATTGCTCCACCCACCGTATAGGACAGCTCCGCGGCCACAACGGGCTGGGCATGCGGCAGCACGTGCCGGACGAGAATGGCTGCGTCGGATCCCCCGGAGGCCCTCGATGCCAGGACGAACTCGCGCCCAAGCACGCTCAGCACTTGCGCACGAAAGACGCGAGCCGTGGCCGGCCACGTCGTGAGCGCGATGACAAGAATGATCACGCTGTAAGAGCTTCCGAACAGGCTGACGATCAACACAATCAAGAAAAAGCGCGGCACCGACTGCACGAACTCGGTGCCTCGCATCAGCACTTGGTCGATCGCCCCGCCACGCATGGCTGCGGCACCACCAACGAGCAACGCGACGAGCGCGGACAATCCGGCGGCGACGAAGCCGACGACGAGGGACGTCCGCGTGCCGTGCACGACGCCCGAGAACAGATCGCGTCCAAGATCGTCGGTGCCGAACACATGGGCACCGCCAGGACGAAGCAGTGCGTTGCCCGCGATCGCGGAGGGGTCATCGGGGGCAAGCCATGGGGCAAGCGCTGCGACTGCGACCAGGCCGAGAAGAATCGCGATGCCGATTCTACGGCTCCCCGCACGGCCTAATGCATTGCGAGGTACGGCGTGAGGCGTTGCAGCAGCGAGGGTTTCAGGCGACACGGGTCCGCGGATCCAGCCACGCGCACGCGGCATCGGTCAGTACGTTTACGAGCACGACGCCCGCGGAGATGACGATGAAAGCGCCCGTTACCAGCGGATAGTCGCGATGAAGCGACGCGTGGATAACGAGATAGCCGATGCCCGGCCAGCCAAAGAGCGATTCGGTCAGCGCCGCTCCCGCGACCAGACCAGCCGCGTGCTGCCCAATCAGGGCCGTGACCGGCAACGCCGCGTTGGGGGCCGCATGATGCACGACCAGTCCCCATCGAGAGGTGCCGCGCGCCGCCGCCGCGCGAATGAATGGCTCGCCGAGCATGCCAAGGACGCTGGCTCGAGTCACGCTAGTGACGACGGCAATGAACGGAAGCGCCAGGACCACGGCCGGGAGAATCAGGTGCCGGGTCACATCCGCGGCGTAGAACACGCCGGCCAGCGACTCACGGACGGACGCCATTCCAGCCACCGGAAAGAGTCCCAGCTTGAGCGCAAACAGCAGCATCAGCACCTGGCCCGTCCAGAACACCGGCGCCGCATAGATGACCGACATCACGACGCGAATGGCGCGGTCGAGCCATGTGTCAGGCGCAATGGAGGCGAGGACGCCGAGAGTCACGCCGCACACCACCGCAAACACCAGCGCCGCGCCGCCCAGGAGCAACGACGATGGAAGGTGATCGAGCAGGACGCGCGCGACGGGCGCCTGAAACATGAATGAGTAGCCGAGATCGCCGCTGAAGACGAGGCGCGTGTAGGTCAGGAATTGTGTGAGCAGCGGTTGGTCCAGGCCGTAGCGTGCGCGCATGTCGGCGTAGTACGCGGGGTTCCCGCCGTCGCCGGCCAGCGCGTAAATCGGATCGCCAGGGGCCAGATGAATGAGAACAAACGTCAGTGCCGTGACACCGGCTACGACTGGCACCGCCAGGAGCGCGCGCCGAACGATCCACTTCGGCGTCGAGGACGGGTTCTGGGTCACGGCGTCGACAGTGTCGTTGGTGTGACGGCCTCGACAAACGCACCGGTCCAAAGCCGGAATCCGCGGAAGGCCGTGCGGTGCGCTCTGAACCCTTCGGAATCGATCAGCCAGAAGTACGGCACGTCGTCGGCGAGAATTCGTTGAATCTCGGCGTAGTGTCGTCGTCTGGCCTCGCGATCGACCGGCTCGGACCCGAGGTCGAACAGCTCGTCGATCCGCGCGTTGCGGTAACCAGCACCATTGGAGAACGGAAATGGACCGATGTTCGAGGAGACGTACACGCGTCGAACGCCGATATCCGGATCAGCACCGTTGCAGAACGAGGCAAACCCCAGATCGAATGTCTTTTTCACGAACACCTGATCGACCGCCGCATTGAAGTCGAGCGTCTGCAGGTCCAGGGTGATGCCGACCTCACCGAGTTGCTGTCGCAACGCCTGCGCGAGCCGCTGCTGATTTGCGGCGTGCGTGAAGGTGATGGCAAACCGCTCGCCATTCCTGCTCGCCTTGAAACCAGCCTCGTCCAACAATTGACGTGCTACGGCGACATCATGTGGGTACTGCCTCGTCTCGGGCGTGTAGGCCCATGCCAGAAGGTGGGTGATCGGACCCGTCGCGGGAGTGCCCTGGTTGAAATAGATGCGATCAACGATGAAGGTCCGGTCGATGGCGTGCGCGAAGGCGCGCCGCACCCGCAAATCGTTGAAGGGTTTACGGGTGTTGTTCGGGATCAGGACGTCCTGGCACATCGATCCCCCTGAGCCGCCGGTTCCCGCAACCACGGCAATGCCGGGCGTCTTGCGCAGTCGATCCGCGTCAGCTCCTGGGATACCGCCGACGTAGTCCACTTCCCCTTTCTCGAGTGCGGCCACCGACATCGCCGGATTCGGGAAGATGCGAAAGACCAGCCGATCCACGCCCGGCAGACCCTTCCGAAAATAGTCCGGGTTTCGCTCGAGCACCAGGTTGTTTCCAGGGGCGTAACTCACGAAGCGAAATGGCCCAGTCCCGATCGGGCGCCGCGTCGGCTCGCCGCTCAGGAGATCCTGACCCTCGTATTGATGACGCGGAATGATTGACGCTTCGACGACGTCGAGTCGTTGCAGCAACGGACTGTAAGGTCGCTTCAGTCGAAAGATGGCGGTGCGCTGATCCGGCGTGTCGATGCCGAGCAACAGGCCTTCGAGCGCCGCCCTGGTGCGAGAGTGATATTTGAGCAGGGCGTTCTCGAACGTGAACTTCACGTCGCCTGAGGTGAAGGGCGTTCCGTCGTGCCACCGCACGCCATCTCGGAGCGTGAACCGGTATGTGCGGCCGTCGTCTTCGATTCGCCACCGCTCCGCGAGCTCCGAAACCGGGTTGAGCTCGGCATCGAGACCAACGAGGCCGTTGAAAATCTGGTCCGTGACGGGATGGGTATTCCCGGACGTTGTAACGGCCGGGTTCAGTGCGCCGGGGTCACCACCTTGGGCGATGACAAGTGTTGTCTGTGTCGCCGATGGACTCGCAGGTGATCGGCAGGCAGCGAGCATCGCGACCGCTGTCATAAGTGGACCGAGGCGAAGCATGCGGATCAGCACGGGCGTCGAAGGCAATGCGTCCATTCAGCTGCTGGCGTGGGTACCGGCCAGACGCACCTTAATCAGAACGTCACCGTCAGACCACCCGTCGCACTGACGGGGGGATTGGGACGAACTCCCACGCGCGAGCCGAACAGATACTCGGACTCGCCGTATGTCGAGCCCGGATAGAAGAAGCCACCCACCCAGGCGCGGTACCGGGACTGCGAATAGCCCACCTGAAACGTGCCGCGCTGATACCTGTCGCTTCGAATCGTTCCAACGGTGTTGAGATCCTTGGGGCCATAAAACGCGAACTCGAAGGTCGCGCCGAAGCGCCCTGCCAGCGTGTCGGGCCGCCCAAGCGGTGTCTGTGCTCCAATCTGATGCACGTAATCGGGAACATCCGGGAGATAGATTGCTCCGGGCGTCGCTGGCGTCAGCAGCCTCGCCTTTACCCACGACAGCCCGCCGTAAACGCGGGCGCCCGAAAAGACGAACCATCGGACATCCACAGACGCGCCATCCCGCTTGGATGCACCAAGGCTTTCGAATTGAACCCCGCCTGGCGGAATCCCTCGAACCTCGTTCGTGTTGTCCGCGCGCCACCAGGTAGCATCAACGTCGATGCGCGACGTCGGCCTCAGGGTCGCCCCGACTTCGTAGCTCTCTGTCTCTGCAACCTCAACCCGGTCGATGCTGCCCACACTATTCCGGACCTCCGTTCGCGGCGTCGGCGAGCGCATGCCGACCACATAGTTGGCGTAGAGCTCGATCTGGCGCCGCGGCGCGATCACCAACCCCACCTTCGGCTGCCACTTGCTCGCGGAGTAGTCGTCGACGTACTCACCAGGTTGCCGAAGATTGTCGACGATGTCGTAGTCGAACCTCGAGTAGCGCAGGCCGGCGACCGCCTTCAACCAGTCGGTGAGCCCCACTTGCGCCTGCCCGTACACGCCAATGTCGGTCATCACTTCATCGACGTCGTCGTTGAAGGCCTGGAACTCGCGAAGCAATGTTCTCGCTTGCTGTGTCGCAGCGTCAGCTCGCTGTAGCGCCGAACCAACCGTGAAAAGCACCGGTCGGTCTTGCAGGAGTCCGCCCCACGACTGTTCGACACGGTAGCCCCATGTGGTCCGATCGTCAGTCTGTCTCACTTGCGCCTGCGTTGGCCCCAGCAGCACGTCTTGCCTCCAGCGGGTCCAATCGCGAGCCCCGACGTAGAACGTGGCCTCGAGCGGCCGCGCGGCACTGGCGCCCACGCGATAGCGCAGCGAGTAGAGATTGTGCTGCAACTCACCGCCATCGGTCGGATTCACAGCGTCACGGTCGTCGGCAGCATCTGAGAGCAGCGCGGCTTTGTCGAGGTATCCCGGCGAGTCCCACTCCGACCAACCATTTTGAGCGGTGAACGACAAGTCGCCGCTGCCGACAGGCACCATGATGCGGTTGAAGAGACGGTTGTGCCAGAGACCCTGATTGTCCGCATAACCGTTGGAACCCTGGGTGCCGAGATTGCTGTAGACGGAGACGCGTCTAGTACCCGGCAGCGTAGTTACCAATTTCCCCGCTTGCATTCCAGGATCCGTAGGCGCCGGCCGAGGCTGTGACACTCGGCCGGGCCGCGCCGTTGCGGGTGACGAGGTTCAACGTGCCGCCGCGATTGAAGTCGCCGTACCGCGTCTCGATTGGTCCACGTACGAGTTCAACACGGTCGAGCGTGTCCACCACGAGGACGGTCAAGTCCAAGGCACCATGCGAAGCAACGAATCCCGGCAGGTTCAGCGGGATGCCGTCAAGAAACCCCGCGATGTCCTGACCAAAGTTTCGATCTGTGTACCCGCGGACGGTGGGCCCCGACGGGATCCCTCCTTGCCCGTAGTAGACGAATCCCATTCCAGGAAGCGAACGCAGAATCTCTCCAGGCTCGCGGTACGGTGCCGCCTGAATTTCAGCGGGGGTCAGCACGCTGGCGCTGGAGGGCAGCGTGCGCACGTCGGCGGAGGGTTCCACGCGTTGTGGGGCCGCCGGAGCCGTCACGGTCACCACGGTCGTGATGCGCGGCAGCTCGGGCGCCTGGTCGGTCGTCTGGGCTGAACCGCTCTGGGGGCTCGCTTGCGAGGGCGACTGCGCAGCAGCATCGGACGCGGCGACCAACGACGCGCACAAGAGCCAGGCAAGACCATTAGTCCAGCACATAGGGGGTCTCCGGTCGAATTCGTGAAGCCGTCGGGCGGCTCCACGCCGCATGGTATACCGATAGCCGCGTGCTGCCGCATCCACCGCCTAAGAGCCGCCGGTGCCCACTCCTTGCGGTAGATCGAACGCGTGGTGGAGGAGGGGCCGCCGAGCACGCCAGCCCGCGTGACTTCCACGACCATGGTCGTTGGCGATTCCAGCGAGAGCGAGCGCCGCAATTCGAAGGTGAAGGGCGTCGGCGCGGCTCGATCGTTGACGTGCACCGTCGTGACGAGGATCAGTTCGGTCCGTCCCACCGGGAGATCGACGCCAATACCTTGCTGGTCGGCACCAACGCTGGGCGCATGCTCCGAATGAGTTGGAACGGAAGCGCTTGGAAGAAGACCAATCTCGCCTCACCGGTCACCCGCTATATTAGCTGCATCGCGGTCGACCCGAGCAACGGCCAGCGATTTTGGGTGACGATCTCGCAGGTTGGCGCCGGCCGCGTATTCCGATCCGATGACGGCGGGAGCTCCTGGAAGAACTGCACCTCCGGCTTGCCGAACATTTCCATCAATGCGGTGGTGGTGGATCCTGCCAACTTCAAGCGCGCGTGGATCGCCGCGGATGTCGGCGTCTACGAGACGCAGGATTTGGGTGCCAGCTGGACGCCGGTCTCGAATGGTCTTCCGAATGCGATGGCGGTCGATCTGCTGTTGCACAAGCAAGACCGTGCGCTGATTTGCGCGACCAGAAACCGCGGCGCGTGGGTCATGCCGATTCCCTAGGATGCGTGGAGCCAGGTGAGGCGCTGGCCGACATGGGACATTACCTCGAACTCATCAGACCGATCGTGGCCCTGGGCGTCGTTGCGCTGATGGGGTCCTCTCTCGTCAGGTCGCCGCTGGCGTCTGGGCATCGGCAGACGTCGAGCCAGAGGGCAAATGCCGACACGCCCGCTCACTGGCCCCAGTTTCGCGGACCGGACTCGAACCCGGTCTCCGACAATCCCAACCTTCCGGTCAAGTGGTCCAAGACCGAAAACGTTGAGTGGGTCGCGGACGTTCCTGGAGTCGGCTGGTCGTCGCCGGTGGTTTGGGAAACGAGAGTCTTTATGACCGCTGCGACGAGTGAGCAGCGGATGAAGCCACCGTCCCTGGGAACAGAGTTCAGTAACGAGTACATCGCCGAGCTGCGGAAGCAGGGTCTGTCGGCTGACGAGATCAACAAACGCCTCTGGGCGCGCGATCGCGAGATGCCGCAAGACATCGTCATCAGCCTGATGCTGTTTTGCTACGACCTCGAGAGCGGGAAGCGGTTGTGGGAACGCCAGATTTATCACGGTCGCCCGAAGGGTGGACGACACGTCAAGAACAGCTTTGCGTCAGAGACGCCGGTCACCGACGGCGACCGCGTATATGCGTACTTTACCGACTACGGCCTGTACGCCTTCGATTTCGAGGGTAAACAGGTATGGGCCACGCCGTTCGAGCGCCACGAAACGATTCGTGACTACGGGACGGGCGCCTCTCCCGCGCTGTATCGAGACCGCTTGTTCGTCTTGAACGATAACGAGGAACAGAGTTTCCTGGCGGCCTTTGACGCACGGACCGGGAAAGAGCTCTGGCGCACGCCTCGCATCGTTGAACTCGTCAGGAAGACCGGCTGGTCCACGCCATTCGTGTGGGAGAACCGCCTGCGCACCGAAGTGGTAACACTTGGCCCCGGCGTGGCCATCAGCTACGGCCTCGATGGCAGCGAGCTGTGGCGGATCAAGCGGATGGGAGCGGTGGCCATCCAGAGCCCATTCGCCTGGAACGACATCCTCTTTATGACGTCCGGCACATCCGGCGACGATAACAAGCCCATCGTCGCCATTCGCGCCGGCGGTTCGGGCGACATCACGCCGCCAGAGCCAGAAAACAAGAATGAGCACGTTCTGTGGTACGAACGGATTGCCGGCGGAACCTATCTACCGACGCCGGTGGTCTACAAGAATGCTCTGTATGTCCTCTACGACAAGGGGATCTTGTCGCGGTACAAAGTTGAAACCGGCGAGCGCGTCTTTCGATCACGTATCGCTCCGGAAGCCTCGGCGTTCACTGCGTCCCCCTGGGCCTACGATGGAAAAGTGTTCCTTCTGAGCGAGGAAGGCAACACATTCGTGATCGAGGCGGGAGAAGAGTACCGGCTGCTGGGCGTCAATTCACTTGACGAGTTCGCCTTGGCGACGCCGGCCATCGTCGGCGACCGCCTTTTGATCCGTACTCAGAGTCACCTCTATTCGATCCGTAATCGCCGCTAAACCTGACGCGACCTTGGGAAGATCCTGCGCTAGTCGGTCCTCAACGCGTCGGTTGGGTCGACACTCGCCGCTCGTCGCGCGGGTATGTACGTCGCCAGTACCGCCGCCACGGTCAATGCGCACGCGACACCCGCGAAGGTCGCCGGGTCGGCGGGTGTGACTCCGAACAGCAGCGAATGAATCCATCGGTCCGCCGCCAGGGCGCCGGCCAGACCCGCGGTCAGGCCAACCGTGGTCAGGAGCATGCCCTCGCGGACGACGAGCCAGATCACTCCTGACGGCGATGCGCCGATCGCAAGCCGCAAGCCGATCTCCTTCGTCCGCTGGCTGACCAGGTACGCGAGCACACTGTAGACGCCAATCACAGAAAGCGTGGCGGCAACGACGGCAAACGCGAGAAACAAGACCATCGTGAACCGGCGTCCGGCGATCGATGCGTCGACGAGTGAAGCAAGCGACTTGACGTTGGCCAGCGGCAGTAACGGATCGAGTGCCGCGACCTCGCGCCGCAAGGAAGGAACCATGCCAAGCGGATCTGCCGTTGTGCGCACGGCCACGGTGAACGCATCAACCTGATGCTGGTCTGTACGGCAGGTAGATTTCAGCGGGCGTCTCCTCGTCGAGGCCGTCGTATTTGACGTTGCCGACAATGCCGACGATGGTCTTGGGCCCGTTGCGCGCCTGTCGCGCGAGCTCCGCGGTCACCAGTACCTGTTGACCGATGGGATTAGTGTCCGCGAAATACCTCTGTGCCGTTCGCTCATTGATCAGGACGACTTCCTGCGCCGTCGCCGTGTCACGTCTGTCGAACAGGCGTCCCGAGCGGATCGGAATCCTCATCGTCTTGAAGTAGTCCGCGCTGACGATCCGCATCGACGCCGAAGGCATCGACGCCGAGTCGGGCTCGGGCTGGTCGGCGCGACGGAACCCGGTGATGGCGTTGAGATTCCCCGTGAATGGCAGCCCGTAGGCGATTGCGGCCGATGCCACTCCATGTTCCGTCTGCAATCGCGCTAGGAGCGTGGAAACGAATGCGTCGAGATTCGCGGGAGCCGGATACTTGCCGGAAGGAAGTGACAAGCCGAACGTCGCGACGCCGTCAGGATCGAATCCAGGCTCAACACGCTGCAGCTGAAGATAGCTGCGAATGAGCAAGCCAGAGCTGACCAACAGCATGGCGGCAAACGCGAGCTCCGTGACGACCAGCAATCGTCGCGCTCCCGTCGTGCTCTTGCCCACCGCACCGCGGCTGCCAAGCGCGAGAGAGCCGTGGGTGAATCGTCCGGACACCATCACCGCGGGCGCCAGGCCGAACACGACGCTGGTCACGACGGCCGCACCGATCGCAAAGGCGAGCACGTTGGCGTCGACCGTCAGACCGGCCAGACGCGGAATCGATGCCGGTCCGAGCAGCACGAGCGCGCGGACCAGCAACATGGCCAGACCGACACCGGCGACGGCTCCAAGCATCCCCAGCGCGAGGCTTTCAGTGAGCAACTGCGCGATCATCTGGCGGCGAGTCGCGCCGAGCGCCATGCGGACCGCGACTTCGCGGCCGCGCGCCTGCGCGCGCGCCAGCAAAAGACTCGCAACGTTGGCACAAGCAATCAGTAGAACAAGAGTCACGGCGCCGAGCAGCGCGAGCAGCGTTGGCCGGATGTCTCCCACCATTCGTTCGTGCAGGGGCACGGCGAGCGCAGTGACATCCTTTTCGGTGTCAGGGAAGTCTTGCGCGAGGCGGCGTCCGACGGTGTCGAGCGCGGTCGACGCCTGTTGAGGCGATACCGCGGTGTTCAGCCGGGCCAGTACCCGCACCCACTGTGCGCCCCGCGACTCGGGCGACAGGTCGCGCGCGGCGAAGATCAGTGGCTGCCAGAACTCGGCGTTCGGTGGGAAGTCCAGATCCGCCGAGGCGACACCGACAATGGTCACGGCGCGGCCGTCGAGCGTCGTGGTCGAGTTGATGATGTCCGCGCGCCCACCGAATCGACGGCGCCAGAGGCCATGGCTCAGCACGATCTGATTGCCGTCGCCTCGCGTGTCGGCGTCCACGAATCCGCGCCCATGTGACATCCCGGCACCGAGCAAGTCGAAGTAGTTCCACGAGACCCGCGCGCCCTGCAGACGCTCGGGCTCCCCGAGGCCGGTCATGTTGGCGGTGACGGGGGTATACGCTGCCGTGCCCGAGAAGGCGTCGTTCTGGGTCGCGTAGTCGCGATAGTTCAGCGGCGAGTACCACGGCGACGTTGTGCCCTGGTGCCCGTACAGGAGCATGACCAGACGGCCAGGATCGCGATATGGCAGCGGCCGCAGCAGCACTCCATAGACCACGGTGAAGACGGCCGTCGTCGCCCCGATGCCGAGGGCCAGGGTGAGAAGCGCGACGCTGCTGAATGCCGGCTGGAACCGCAACGCGCGACCGGCGTGGCGCAGATTCTGAAGCAATAGGCTCACGAACATCCTCCGTATCGTGTTCACGCCACGCGTCCGGCTCTATGACAAAGAGATTTCGGTTCGCTTGCACACCGTGGCTGAGTGCTGTGGATCCTCAACTAGACGTCACAGCGCGCCGAAAGGTTGTCAGGCTGTCAGCTCGAGGTACTACAATGCACTGCATGGCCATGGGCAGACGCAAACGCGATCGGCAGGTGGCGATGTGGATCACGACGACCGAGTTACCGACGGCTGCAAGTCATCCGCGTCCGTGCGCTTTCAGCTCATCGGCCAGATCGAGAAAGCGGCGAATGTCGTCGGACGTGTTGAACAGCGCCGGCGACACACGAATCTCAGCGCCGTTCTCTCTGAGACTCACGCGAGCGCGCGCCCGATCGAGCACGGTTCTGGTCACCGTCATGTCGGCGGGGTTCGCAAAGGCGACAATGGACGATCGGTTGCCGGCGGGCGTGAGCACCCTCAGCCCCCGGGCGCGCAGGCCGTCGGCGAGCGCGTGCGCGAGGCCAACGGTGTGCCGTTCGATGCGTGCCACGCCCACGCGATCGAGATACTCCAGCGCGGCGCCGAGCTGATAGACGGGCCCGAACGCCAGCGTCGCGTAGTCGAATTTCTTGGCGGTCTTGTAGATCTCGTATCGATGATCGGGCAGCGCGCGCTCGACGTGCAAGGCGCCCATGCGGTCGGGCGCGATCCGATCGAGCAGCTCGGCGCGGACATAGAAGGGCGCGACGCCGTAGCTTCCGAGCAGCCACTTGTACGTCCCGGTCGTCATGACGTCCACGCCGCTCGTCTTGACGTCGATCGGGAACATCCCGACGGCCTGGACCGCATCGGCATACAGCCAGGCGCCGTGACGGTGCGCGAGGTCGGCGAGCGACGGCATGTCGTGCCGGAAGCCGTTCTGGTGCGACACCCACGCCACCGACACCACCTTGGTCCGCCGATCGACGTGGGGCGCGAAATCAGCGGCCGTCACACCGCCCTCGCGTGCCTTCACAATCCTCAGCTCGACTCCGGTCGTCTGTTCGAGATGTCTATAGAGCACGAACGAGGTGTTGTAGTGCAGCTCGTCGACGACGACATTGTCGCCGCGCGCCAAGCCAAGCGCGTGCGCGACGATGTTCTCGCCCTCGCTCGTCGAGAAGAGAAAACCAATTTCGGCCGGCTGCGCGCCGATCAGTTGCGCGAACGCGGCCCGGACCTGGTCGGTCCGCGCGAGCATCTCGCCCAATGAAATCGGCTGCCGGCCCTTGCTCTCGGCGAACGCGCGCCCGGCCTCGACGACCGGCCGCGGCGTCGGCGTGATGTACGCCGCATCGAGGTAGAGGCTCTCGTCGGCGGCCGGGAAGTCGGCCCGCACGCCGAGCGGATCTGCTGATGAGGCGCAGCTCTGGGCAGCGAGCCATCGAGCCGCCTGAACAAGCCCTACCGCCGGAAGGGCCGCGAGAAAACGACGCCGGGAACTGTCCATGAGCCCTCCGGATTGCTGCCCGAGTGTAACGCGCACGCGCTCGTCCCGATCGACTCTTTTCCCCGGGCCGCAGGAGTAAAGTACGCCGTGCGTTCGCCGCACGGTGGCCGATCGCTCTCCCATGGAGAAACACGTATGAAGCGAACATCGCCATTCTGAGGACTCTGATGGCCATCTCAATGGCCTCGCCCGTTTCCGCTCAGGTCAGCGTCGTCTCCGATGTCGACTACGTGGCGGGCGCCGACTATCCGGACAAGAAAGATCGACTCGACATCTATACGCCCGACAAGGCGACTAGCGCCCCGGTCATCGTCTCGATTCACGGCGGCGGGTTGCGGCAGGGGGACAAGTCGGAACAGACCTTCGTCGGGCAGCGGTTTGCGTCCGCCGGTCACGTCACCGTCGTCGTGAACCACCGCCTCTCGCCCGGCGTGATGCATCCCGCGCACATCGAGGACATCGCGGCCGCGGTGGCGTGGGTCAAGCGCAATATCGCGCAACACGGCGGCGACCCCGGTAAATTGTTCGTGATTGGGCACTCTGCAGGAGCCTATCTCGCGGCGCTGCTCGTCCTCGATCCGAAGTATCTGGCGGCGCATGGACTGACGCCACGAGATATCCGCGGTGTGGTTCCGGTGAGCGGCTTCTTCTACGTCGATCGCCCCGGTGTCGCGCCCGATCGTCCGAAAGACACGTGGGGTATCGACGCGAAGGTGTGGAAGGCCGCGTCACCGGGCACTTACGTCAAGCGGGACGTGCCGCCGATGCTGCTGCTGTACGCCGATGGCGACGCCACGTGGCGCCAACAGCAGCAGGGCGAGTTCGCCACCGCGTTGGGGCAGGCAGGCCAGCGTGTGATCGATGTGCGGATGATTCGCGGCCGAACGCACAACACGATTTGGTCGGAGATGGCGAAGAGCGACGACGAGACGGCGCGCGCCATCCTGCATTTCGTCCACCTGCAAGTGTCGAGCACGCGCTGACTGACGCGAGGTGATTGCGTCGTCAGCGCCCGAGCGCCTTGGCGAGCTCGGTGGTCCAGGGTCGAAAGACTCCCGCGATCATGGCAGAGCGCTCGCCGGAGATGGCGCTGGTTCGACGCGATAGCCGAGGCTGCGGAGTTCCCGGATCATCTTCGCCGCGCGGCGTTGCGCACGATGTTTGGTGACGGCCGGGCCGCGTTCCTCGTACGTCACGCCGTCGTGGAGGATCTTCCACACCAGGCGGCAGAGGCGATGGGCAATCGCCCCGATCGCTTGGGCGTGTCCAAGCCGGACGACCAAGCGCTGATACACGAGCTGAAAGATACTGCCTTTGGCCTTCACCGCGGCATTGGCCGCCTGATTGAGTAACCGGCGCATTTGCCGATTGCCGTGCGGCGCCCGATGGCTGTGATTGATGCCGGCGCTCTCGTCGTGGCCGGGACAAGCACCGACCCACGAGGCGAGACGCTTCGCCGTCGGGAACGTCGCGGCCGTGGGGCCGACTTCGGTGATGATCTGTTGGGCGGAATCCACGCCCAGGCCGGGTACGGCGGCGACCCGCTCGACGGCATCCTGGTGGCCACGGAGCACGTGCGCCAATTCCTCATCGAGCTGCTGAATGTGCCGCTCGATCCCCTCCAATTCATCGAGCGTCCAGGTCAGGAGCCGTCGGTACACTGGATGCAGATCGGTGCACGCGCCGAGCGCGTCGCGCAATTGGTCCGGCGTGGCATGAAGCCGTCGATTGCCCAGGGCGGCCACGGCACTCGGGTCCGTCGCGCCGCTCGCGATGGCGCGCAGCATGCGGCGGGCGCTGGGCCCGATCAGGTCCGCCACCAGACTCGAGAGCTTGATGTGCATCTCCTCGAGCAAGCACTCCAGTCGGTTCTGCAGCTGCACCCGGTTGCAGGTCGATTGATATTTGCGGCGCGCGACCGTGCGCCATAGCCGCTGCGTGGCGTCGGGCACGAAGCTCAAGGTCAGTTCCTGGGCGACCAAGCGTTTCACCAACCGTTCGGCATCGGGAAAATCCCGCTTCCGGCCGCGCGGGCCGTGGTTGGACTGCGCCTGCGCCAGATGCAGCGCCCCGGCACGAGGGCACCCGTCGGTTGGTCGCCTCCGCGGCTGCCAGTCGCGCTCCAGCGCCTCCCATACCGGCCGCCAATACGGCGCGGTCGATTCCATGACCACTTCCATGACCGCGCACTCGACGAGCCAGTCGGCCAGGCCGCGCAACTGCGTCGGGCTCGTCCCGAGCTGCCGGCGTTCGAATCGCCACGTCCCGGCCACGTCGACGTCGGCGATCACCACCGCCACCATCTTCTTGTGGACATCGATTCCCGCTATTTTGTAGGCCATACGCGTCTCCTGGCGGGAGCGGAGAACGTGCCCGACCTTGCTGACTCAGGGTCTCAGGCTGTCGCCGCTCCCTCAGGGGATTCGTTCGACGCCCACTTATTCGCTCCAGGACGCACGTTCCGGATCAGCCAATTCATCGGCTTCAACTGCTCCACTGGACCGTCGATCTCGCCGCTCGCGCCGCTACCATTGTCGCGATGCGGGCATCGTCTTTCATCCGTTTTCGCGAGTTGATTCAGCGCGTGGGCACGCGCTGTTTCAACTCTTCTTGCCAGTTCAGCACGACGTGGATCGCGCCGCCCGAAAAGTTCTCTCGACGTACCGCGATGAAGCGGCCGTCGGCCGCGACGTCGAAGTCGGGGAAGTTCACGTCGAGATTGTAGAGGTCCGCTTGAAGCTCGGCGAGCCTCTGCGCGCTGAGGACGCGGAACGGCGAGGGCTGGACCGCGGCCGCGACGAGCCAGTCGTCTTCGCGGTAGAAAAGCTCCTTGCCGTCGCGAGACCAGACCGGTTGCAGGCCCCCGTTCGACGATACTGTCACCTTCGGTCCAGGACCGGGAAATGGTTGCACGTAGACCTCAGAACGTCCGGATTCGTCGCTGACGTACGCGATGTGCCGGCCGTCCGGTGAGAAGACCGCGCCGCGCTCGTAGAAGCCTGTGACGATGACGGGCTTCGGCGGCCCGTCCGCCGGAAGCACCCAGATGTCGCGCCGCATCGTTGCCGCCTCGACCTCCTCGAAGAGTAGAAACCGTCCATCCGGTGACCAGCTCGACGGGTATTGCGCCTGGGGCCGTTCGAGCAGGGTAGCCGGCTCACCGCCCACAGTCGGCACGACGAAGAGATCCTGATCGCCTGTCTCGGGTGTGGAGTAGAAGACAAGCCGCAGTCCGTCGGGCGACCACACCGTCCGCCGGCTGCGGCCGTTGGTCGTCACCCGGAGTCGAGTGCCTCGCGCGAACTCGTACATCCACAAATCGGTACCATTCGGTTCTTCCAAGACGCTGAGGACCACGCGCGTTCCGTCGGGCGACAGTCGCGGCGATTGGAATGATCCTCGGGCCGTCAGCGCCGGTGTGGTTTTGCCCGTTCGATCGATCCAGACGAGCGAGGCATCTGCACTGCCGCCGGGCATGTAAGCCAGCGAGCCGTCACGGGCGATGCTGTATACCGAGCCCGGGCCGAGGCCACGGAGCGACGCGACCAACGGAACAGAGGTACCGGTGACGGCGAGCCGCTCCGCGTCGAACGGGACGGCCCAGAGTCCACCGCGGCGACTAAACAGGAGCTCGCCGCCCGGCGCGACCTGAGGATTCGACCCTTCGAATAGCACCTGCGAGACGCCCGTTTCCAGATGCACGACCTCGATCCGGCTGGTGTCGTCAAACTGCCCCCTTCTGAACCGCTGGATAAGCAGCGCGCGGGAACGCGGAATCATCTGGGGAAACGACAGGGAGTCAGTCCCCTCTGCCTTGACGACTAGCCGCGGCGTGCCACCGTTCGCCGTGACGGTGTACAAGTTGGCGCCATCGGCGAAGGCGATGGTGTCGTCGTCCCCCCACGAACCCCTCCCCGTGGCCTTGCAAATCGTGGAGGCCAGACCGCCGTTGACGGGTACCCTCTTCAGCTCGCCGTTTGCGAAGAACGCGATCCAGGCGCTGTTGGGTGAGAAGAACGGCGCCGTGCCTCCTTCCGTCCCCGGGATGGGCTCGAATTCCAGGCTGTCGAGGCGCCGCCTGATCAGGCTCCCGGTTCCCGGCAATCCCGAGGCGACGATCGTGCTGCCATCCGGTGAAATGACCAGGTCGAAGCTCCGCCCGGTCTGCAGCGATTGCCCGCGCGGGAGCTGAATCGTGAATCGTCGAACGGGCGCTGGCGCAGGGGCCGGTGAAGGCAGCCAGGCGGCCGCGGCGGCGAGGCCGGCGGCGACAGCAACGACCCACGGGACGGCACGTCTCCAGGCCGGCAGCGAGCGCGGCGTGATCGCCGCCGGTGACTCCTCCGCTGGGAGACGGCCCAGCTCGTCGATCGCGACACGAGCCTCGCCAATGTCGCGTAGCCGCATCCGCGGGTCTTTCGTCAGACAACGCGCCAGCAGGCGGCGCAGGGCGCTCGGGACACTCGCAGGCAGAGCCGCCCAGTCCGGCTCCTTCGTGATCACGTACGCCAGACTATCGGAGACCGTCTCTCCTTCGAACGCGCGACGTCCCGTCACCATCTCGTAGAGCACAGCGCCAAACGCCCAGATATCCGCGCGCCGATCCACGACACGACCCCGAGCCTGCTCGGGGCTCATGTAGGCCGCCGTGCCGAGGATGACGCCGGCCTGGGTGGCATGGATCGAGAGCGTCGGTGACAACATGCCGCTGACGTTGGACCCGGTCGCGGGGTCGAGCGCCTTCGCCAGGCCGAAGTCCAGGACCTTCACCGTTCCATCGGGCCGCAGCTTGATGTTCGCCGGCTTCAAATCGCGGTGGATGATCCCGTGCTCGTGTGCGGCCTCGAGAGCATCAGCGAGCTGCCGCGCGATGGCCAGCGACTCGCCGACAGGGATCGGTCCCCGCGCGATCCGCTCGGCGAGGTCTTCGCCTTCGACGAGCTCCATCGCGATGGCGTGGACACTGTCCGCATCCTCGAAGCCGTAGACCGCCGCGATGTTCGCGTGGTTGAGCGACGCCAGCAACTGGGATTCGCGCTTGAATCGGGCCAGGTAATCGGGATCGGCCGCCAGCGTGGCCGGCAAGGTCTTCAGCGCCACGTCGCGATTGAGCTTCGTATCGCGCGCGCGATACACCTCGCCCATGCCGCCTGCTCCAAGCGGTGCCAGCACTTCATACGGTCCGAGCCGGGCGCCGACGGCGAGACTCACGGGTAAACGCCGGTGGCAGGATAGTAAGGTTGGTGGGTTTGGTCAAAATGAGCCACCGCAGGCTCGCCAGGCCGCCCGTTGAAGTCTCGGGCCTCACGGTCGCCATCGGGGCGAAGTCCCTGGTCGTCACGCGGAGTGCTCATCGGCACCAACACCGAGCGGATGCTCCGAATGAGTTGGAACGGCAGCGCCTGGAAGAAGACCAGCCTCGCGTCACCAGTGAACCGCTATATCAGTTGCATCGCGGTCGACCCGAGCAACAGCCAGCGATTCTGGGTGACGCTCTCAGAAGTTGGCGCTGGCCGCGTCTTTCGATCCGATAACGGCGCGAGTTCCTGGAAGAACTGCACCTCCGGCTTGCCGAACATTCCTATCAATGCGGTGGTGGTGGATCCTGCCAACTTCAAGCGCGTGTGGATCGCCGCGGATGTCGGCGTCTACGAGACGCGGGATTTGGGCGCCAGCTGGACGCCGGTCTCGAATGGTCTTCCGATTGCGATGGTGGTCGATCTGCTGCTGCACAAGCAAGACCGTGCGCTGATTTGCGCGACCAGAAACCGCGGCGCGTGGGTCATGCCGATTCCCTAGGATGACCGCAGTCGCCAATGCGGTGGCGACTCACGCTGGCTTTAGGAGGGCTTCTACGCCGCGCAGGCACATTTCGATGCCGAACTGAAACAGCTCGTCCTGCGCATCTTCCGTCAGATGATCGGCAAGGGCGACGATCGTCGGGTATTCGTCTTGCGGGAGCGCTTTGAATTGCCGGCGTGCTTCGGCCACGATCTTCCGTCGGCTCGAGCCCGGGGTGCCGGCGAACGCTGCGAACCGTGCCTCGTCAGCCGCAAACTCGGTGATGAAGTTGTTCAAATGGTATGCCGCGCGCGCCGCATCGCGGTCGTTGAGGCCGGCAGCACAGAGCGTCCGCAGCACCGCCTCGATATGTTTGAGCCGGCGCGGACCGACTGGCGGCGTGTTGGCGAGGACCCGCGCCGCGTCGCGGTGCGTCAGCAAGCCGCGCCGTACGTTCCACGCCATGTCAGTCAACTGATTCCGCCAGGAGCCGGTCGCGCGCGTGAACGGGATCTCGCTGCTGATCTCGTCCCCGAGCAATGCCAGCAATTCGTCCTTGTTCCGGACGTGCCGATACAAGGACGCCGCCCTGACGCCGAGCCGCTCGGCCAGCCGGCGCATGGTCAAGTCGTCGAGCCCCACCTCATCGAGCAGGGCGAGCGCGGCGCGGACGACCTGCGCCTGGTCCAGGGGCGGTCTGCGGCGCTTCGCCCTGGTCTTGCGGAAGGGGACCATAGTCATCGGGTGTTCAAAGCTGGCGGCATGCTACCAACTTTGGGTTGACGCCTCCAACGGCGCTGGGATAAGCTAACATTGTTAGCTAGTAGCTAACTAAGTTAACTCAAGAAAAGTGAGGGCACGATGACCAGCGCAAAGGCCTATAAGGGACTCCCGATGGAAGGCATGATCGCGACGTGGTACGCGCGAAACACCGGTGGGGACATGCGTCGCTTCAAGGATACCGCTCGTCTCGTCGCGGAGCGTGTCGGTCCCCGCGCCGACGTGCTCGAAGTGGCGCCGGGTCCGGGCTACCTGGCCATCGAGCTGGCCACACGCGGCTATGCCGTCACCGCACTCGACATCAGCAAGTCGTTCGTACGCATCGCCCGAGAGAACGCCGCCAAGCGCGG
This sequence comes from uncultured Acidobacteriota bacterium, assembly GCA_963802675.1. GTDB lineage: Bacteria > Acidobacteriota > Vicinamibacteria > Vicinamibacterales > UBA2999 > JACCSI01. The sequence goes on along the minus strand of CAWDJL010000002.1, from coordinate 370,633 downwards.
AGTGAACGTCGACGTCCGGCATGGGAACAGCTCGGCGATGCCCTTCGCCGAAGCGTCGTTCGACTTCGTCGTGTGCATGGCGGCCTTCAAGAACTTCAGCGACCCCGTCGGCGCCCTCAACGAAATGCACAGAGTGTTGCGGCCAGGAGGCCGGGCGTCCATCTTCGACTTGAGGAAGGATGCGTCGCTGCAGGATATTGCGGCCGAAGTGCGGGACATGCACCTGCCTGCCTGGAACGCGCTGCTGACGCGACTCATCTTCCGTCATGGTCTGCTTCGTGCGGCCTACACGCGCGAGCAGCTTGCGCGGATGGCGGGTGAGAGTCGATTCGGGCGTGGTGAGATTGAGAGCAGAGGCATTGGACTCGAGATGCGACTGACGAAGCACAGCTAGCGCGGTGCTGTCCGCCGGCCCGACTATCGTGTGGGAATTGTAAGCTATGCGGACGAGAAGCCACGCGGCGGGTGCGCCGCGGGTGATGACCGCGCTAGACTGAGCTTGACACGTACGGGGGGTCTTCAGAACCGTCATGCACTACCGTCATCGCGTTCCCAGGCCGCCGCTCGACGCGTTCATCGCATCGATCTGGGTGTATCAGAACGACCCGCAGCCGCACGCGCTCGAGCGGATCCTGCCGACCGGCGCCGCACAGTTGATCGTGAACCTGAAAGAGGACCAGACGCGGCTCTATGATTCCGAGCATCCTCATTGCTGTACTGCCACGGCGGGCACTCTGTTCGCTGGAGTGTGGTCCCGCTATCAGGTCATCGATACCTCGGAACAGGAATCCGTAGCTGGCGTGGCGTTCAAGCCAGGAGGCACGGTCCCCTTCATGCGCATGCCGGCGCACGAAACGAGCGATGCCGACATCCCGCTGGAAGCGCTCTGGGGTCGTAATCGTACCGCAATCCTTCGCGAACGTCTTCTAGAAGGCGGGAGCGTCGATGAGAAGCTCGATGCGCTCGAGGCTGCGCTGCGGGAGATGTGGGCTCCGCCCGGTCAGCATCCGGCGGTCACCTACGCCCTGGCTGCGTTCGATCGAACCCCGTTGACGACGAGTGTCGCGGCGGTGACGGACGCGATCGGGTTCAGCGCCAAGGGATTCATTGAACGCTTCAAGCGTGAAGTTGGCGTCACCCCAAAGCGTTACTGTCGGATTCGGCGGTTTCAGCGGGCCGTCGGCCTGGCGAATCGCGGCCGTGAGGTCGGCTGGGCAAGCGTGGCACTCGACTGCGGGTACTTCGATCAGGCGCACTTCATTCGCGACTTCCGCGCGTTCGCCGGCCTCACGCCGACTGGCTATCAGGGAGCGCGAACGTCGTTTCAGAACCACGTCAAATTTCTACAATCCGACGCGGACACCATCTGAGACGATGACGTCATGGCCGATGCACAAGACACGTATCGCACTGTAACGCCCTATCTTGTCGTGCCCGACGCCGATGCTGAGCTCACGTTTTTGAAAACGGCCTTCGGCGCGACTGAAGCGAATTGTCAGCGAAACTCGGACAACACGGTGATGCACGCCGAGATGAAGATTGGTGACTCGCTGGTCATGCTCGGTCAGGCGGGCGGACCCTCGGAGCCTCGTCGGGCGGCGCTGTATCTGTGGGTGGAGGACGTGGACGCAACGTATCGTCGAGCTCTTAAAGCTGGAGCGACCTCCGAAAGCGAACCCGAAGACAAGCCGTACGGGCATCGGAACGCTGGCGTCATCGATCGGAACGGCGTGACGTGGTGGATTGGTGCGCCGGTCAGAGAGAGGCAGACGTAAGCCCTTTGCATCCGCGACTATCTGAGCTCCCTCAGAACATCTGGTTCCATCCGGCCGCAGCTTGACGTTCGCCGGCTTCAAATCGCGGTGGATGATCCCGTGCTCGTGTGCGCTGCTGAACCGCGCGCGACCGTGAGCTACCACGCCGCCTTCAGGTACTGGTCGAGGAGCTCGCGTCGCGGGGTGCCGACGTTTAGAGCGCGCGAGCTGCTAGCCCCGCATATCATGCACGCGCATGAGCCAGCCCATTCGTCTCGAGCGCGAGATGTCCGTCGCCGGACAGGCGGGCTGCGCAACGGTTATCGGACTCGTCCTCACGGTCATTGGAATCGTGATGCTCATGGTCCTGCAGAGCGACGAGTTCAGCGCCGGCCAGAACCAATGGGTCCTGTCCGCTGTTGGCGGCGGCTTTGCGCTGGTCGGGTTACTGATGGGGGTTCTGGGGATCAAGAGTTTCCTGATGACGCGAATCCCCGAGACGATCGTAGAAGTCGACAAGATGCCCGTCCACATGGGCGAACCGTTTCAGCTGACGGTGCGTCAGCCGGGACCGATTCGTCTCAAATCGCTCCGCGCGAATCTGGTGTGTGAACAAATAACGACACGGCGGATGCCACGAGCGCGGCACGCTAAGACTGACAGGGATCGACGAATCATTCACCAAGCCAACGTCCTTGATGTGCGGGACGCCGCCATAGGCCACGGGGAACAGATCGTCCGGCACGCCACGGTCAACGTGCCGGGCGACGTGAGACTTGCGGACATCGAGGGGCGCAAGGAGATCGTGTGGCGTATCGAAGTCTGGGGACGCGTGCGTGGGTGGGCCGACTTCGGCCACCCCTATGTCATTGAGGTTTTGGACAGAGGATCGCAATGAAACGCTCCCTCAGAACATCTGACCGATGGAGAAGTGCCAACGCGGGCCCAGGCCGGGGCGTCGCGGCACGGGATAACCGAGGTCGATCCGGATGGGCGCCAGGGGTGTCGTGATGCGGAGGCCGAACCCCACCCCGACCTCGAGATCCGAGAATGAGAAGCCTGCGCGCTCGGCAAAGGTATTGCCGGCGTCGGCGAAGAACACGCCTTTCACAATCCGGAAGACAGGAAATCGGATCTCCTCGTTGAACACCACGAGTCGTGTTCCGCCGAGCGGGATGTCAAACGCGTCGTACGCCGAAAGCTCGTCCTGCTTGTAGCCGCGCACGGTCTGCGTGCCGCCGGCCTTGAAGAAGAGATCGAAGACCGTCAGCGGTGGAGTGCCACCGAGGGGGTTCAGGTGTCCCCATCGGGCATTCGAAGCGAGCACAACTGGGCCGATTGGTTGATAGTACGAGCCGCGAATCAACGTCCGCAGGTAGTCGAACTCCGAGCCGAGCGGTCGGAGCCCCCATTGGAGGCTCGTCGAGTAAAACCATCCACGGGTTGGGTCGAACACGCTGTCGCGCCGGTCCAGGGCGACCGTCGCGTTAATCGACGCAAGCAGGCCGTCGAAGCTGATTGGCCGAGATGGCGGCTCGGGGAGCTCGAACGACACGTCACGACCGGAGGCGCTGTATCCCCACGCCAGCTCCAGCCAGCCACGAGGCCGCCAGCGCTGTTCGAGTGTGAGATTGGCCTCAGCGTCCGAGTACAGAGTGCCCGCGTCGTTTGTCTGGTTCTCGGTGCGCAATGTGAGTGAGACGTTCGTCCGAAGCGGCAGCGATGCCAGGCGCGGCATCGAAAACAGACCACGGATACTCGCCAGATTCCGCTCGACGTGCGTGCCTAACCCCAGGGCAATGCCGCGGCCAAGGAAATTGCGGTCGCGAAGATCCGCGGCGACGCCGACAGATCCCACGTCTTCGCCCAGCACGGCCTCGTACTCGTGGGACAACGCGATGCCGTATCGCAGGAGATACCTGCGGGCCTCCTGCACCTCGACCACTGCGTCGACTGCCACCGTGTCTTCGGAAGACAGGGACGGCACGGGCTCGAATCGCACTGCGGCGGCGCGGAAGGTTCCGAGGCCGTACAAACGTCGTTCGGTCTCGGCCGCCTCGGACTGTCCGGCAGCATCCCCGGATGTGATCGTGACCGCGCGATCGACGATCGAATCGCTCGTGCTCTGCGCGCCTTCGACGCGAACGCCGCGGACGACGTAGAGCGGTCCTTCGGTTACGGTGAAGCTCAGATCGACCCGTCCGTCCGGCGCCGCCACGCGGGTCGTGGCCTCGACGCGAGCATCGCGATAACCGCGGTCGCGGTAGTAGCGCTCGAGTCGGACACGTGCCGGACGCTCGGCGCCCTCCGCAAACGGTGAGCCGATCGCGAGACCGAGCGCGGCCTGTGCGCCTTGCTGGCGCACGGCCGACACACCTGCGACCTGGAGCGTCTCGACGCGGGCGAGCGGCCCCTCCGAGATGAGGACAGGCAACGTCGCGCGATCGCCATCGTGGAGGAGGTCGCCCACTGCAGCCGTCGCTGCCAGGTAACCTCTCGAGGCATATTCGGCGACTATTTCCTCGATCAGCGGAGTGGGATCGTTCCAGACCGACGCTGCCAACGTGCGCTCACTCGCAAGCGTCTGTAGTGCGCTCGTGGAAATCGCCTGGTTCCCCTCGAAGGTGAGTTGCCTGATTGTGGTCCTCGCGCCTGGAGTTACTTGCACTACGGCGCGCTGAACGCCCGACCGTGAGTTGTCCAACGTGACGTCGACGCGGGGGCGAAGATAACCCTCCTCACCCAAGTGAGCGCGCGTCGCGCTTTCCAGGTCCTGGGCCAGGAGCTCCGGCAGCAAGGCGTCGTTCCACGCGTTCTTCAGGATCTCCTCGAGCCTCGCAGACGAGGGATAACCAATCACTTCGAGCTCGGTGTGCGGACCGCGGAGGATGCGATAGTCGAGCGTGACCTCACGTCGCTTCGACGTGGCGTCGCCCACCTTCCTCGTGGGCGCCACATGGACGGCGTAGTAGCCCCGGTCGTAGTAAAGGCGCTGGACGCGGTCGCGATCCCGCGACCACTCGCGAAAATCGAAGCGGTCACCCTCGCGGAGCTCGAGAGCGTCGCGCACTTCCGATGGACTGAGTCCTGGATCACCGCTCACTGTGATCCCGACCACGACATCAGGCACTCTTCTCCACTCGAACCACGGCGGGCCGGAGCGAAGAGCCCGGCCCGAAAGTGATTTCCTGTCGGAATTCCACGGTCTGCTTGTCGCCTTCGCTCGAGGAGAGTCGCACCTCGTAGCCCGGTCGTGGGCGATAGATGATGATCCACGTCAACTCGCTGTCGTCCAGATTCTCCGAGAGCACCAGCTCGAAGCGCTGGCCGAAGCGTTTTGAAACCGTCAGCCGGGTCGAGGGTTCGACATCGCTCGAAACGAGCTCGAGATCATCGCTGCCGCCGACACGCACCGAGTCGAGCCCCACAAACTGCCCCGCAAACCCCAGCACATCTCCGGAGACGGCGCCGACCGCGAACGCGTCGGAGTTCGCCGTTTCACCCGTGAGGCCAGCGGTCTGGCCTGTCACGACCAGCGATTGGAGATCGCGGTCGCTCAACGGAGGATTGGAGCTCAGGCTCGTTTCAATCGCATCGGCGGGTCCGGAAAGCCTGAGCGTGACGTCGTACTCGCCGATTCGCGTTTCACCAAAGACGTTCAGTCGCGGCACCAGACCCTGCTCGGGCGTAAACACGATTTCGCTCTCCCTCAGTCGATACGACCTCCCACTGACTCGAATGCGGCCGTCGTCCACGATGGCGATCGAGCCGGCCAGTCCGGCATCCGACATCGTGCCGGTCAGGCGCAGATCCGGAACCATATCGACGTTTCCGACGCTGTTCTCGAGCGTCAGCACACCGTTGGACTGGAGCGTGACGTCGAGCATCGTCTCGCCCAGCCAGTGCGGCAGCGCTCGGCGCTGGTCGCTCGACGCTCGTGTCAACGCCGACACCATGCGGACCATGGCGGTCGCGGGTTCCGTGTACGGGTCGGCCGTGATGGTGGCCGTGCCCGACAGTGCTGCGCGCCCGCTCTGATTGCGCCAGGTCAGATCGGCATTGAGCTCGCTTCTCAACCCGCGGGGGATCTCGAGAAACACGTTCCTCGCGGTGATGGTCAGCGGTGATCCCTGCGCGGTTCCGCGTCGAGTGACCGTCCCGTTGAGCGAGACGTCGCCACCATTGACCTGGCCGCGAAGCGCGGCGGCTGCGACGGTGTCTCCGGTGACCTCCAGCCGACCGGTCCATCCCGCGAGTGAGACTCGTCCCTCCGGCAGGATGAGGCTCGCGTCCGTGAGCTCGATCGTCCCCTCGTACTGCGGGCTGTCGATCGGTCCGGCAATCCGGAAGTCGAATGCCGCGCGGCCGGCGCCGCGCCCTGGCAGAAAGACGTCGGCGAGCCGCGAGGGACGTCGCGCCGCTGACACGCATGTCGCTGTGGTGCGGGGGGCCGAGTCCGATCGTTCCGGAGGCGGCCAGCGCGCCCGAAGGCAATTTCCAGTCGAACTGTTCGATGTGTATCCGGCCTTTTTCGAGGCGCAGCCTGGTTGGCGCCTGCTGCGCAATCGGAAACTGCGCTGCCGAGATGGCCAACGTTGTCGCGACGATCGTTCCATCTACCGCGTTGGGGTCGAATGCGGTCGCGCGCAGGTCCAGCGCCAGGCGTACTTCTCCAGAGAGACTCCGCGCGCGCGGCGGCCGACTGCCCGCGCGCTCAGGAGCTTTCTCCTCCAGGTGACGTCAACTGTGCGAAAGCCTCGCCGGAAATCGACGCGAGATCGGCGTCACCGCGAATGCTCAAGTCCACGCTTGAGCGGACCTTCGGCGCTCAGTCGGTCCCGGGACGCTGGCGGCAAGAACCCGAGGACATCCTCGACACGGCCGTCGAGGTTTACCGCAATGCCTTCAGCGGGAGCGTCTCGAGTCGCTCCCCACGATCCGGCTGCGCGAACCGACAGCCCCCCGAGTCTGAGCTTTACTGGCTCGAGGGCGAGCCGGCTCGGGTCGAGGCTCAGACGAGCAGGCTGAACGAGCGAGAGGGGCTGGCCACGCACCTGTCCGTCCAGCGCCCGAACCTCCAGCGTCCCCTTCGAAAGTGAGCGTGTGTCGAGATTCCCGCTCGCCCGACCTGACGCCGACAGCGCCGCTGTGCTGCCAGCCACGGTGTCCGGGTTCACGCCCAGAAGCGTCAGGGCGTGAACAACATCGGCGCCATTCAGCGTCACGTCTGCGGTCCAGGGCCGCGGCGATTCGAGCGCGACAGATCCAGTCGCCTCCGCGCCGAAACGCGGAGCTCCCAGGTCGAAGCGTACTTGCCCCTGCGCTGTGTGCGCGCGCGCGACCACCGCACCGGCGTCCCGACCGCTCAGCCGCACGGAGGCAGCGGTGAGCGACACTTCTCCCACTGGCCGTAGCACCGAGCCTTCGAGACGCATGTCAACCGACACGCTCTCCAGGTCGGCGTCAGCCACCGAGGGATCGTCGCTTGCAGGTGACCACAGTCGCCGGAGCGTCACACGCAAACCGCGTCCCTCGACCGTTGTCGACAAGGTGCGCTCGCGGATGTTGTAGCGGCCGTCAACGCGCAGTTGACCGTTGGGTTGAGACAGACGCACGTCGTGCACCAGTAATTCGTCGTCTACGACCTCGACGTCACCGGCCAGGCTTTCGAAGTGGAGGCCGTTGGCCATCAACTCCTCACCCGTCAGTCGCGCAGACACGCGGGGCCGATCGAGCCGGCCGCTCCACGATCCTTTGGCCGCGATCGATCCCGTGGGGCGCCAGTCGGCCGGGACGATTGGCGCAAGCCTGCCGGGCTCATCGATGCGCACATCGAACTCTCCTGTGCTCTCCATACGTGCGAAGCCAATCGATCCGCGCATCTCCAGGTGCGCGGCGGCCGTGTCAACGGCCAGTGGCTTCAACACTATTTGCCTCCGGTCCGCGTGCACCGTTCCTGCCACCTGAATGGCGTCCACATCGCCAGCCGACACATCGCTCGCAGAGAGAAGGAGATCCACGACGGGCTCGCCGATCGACCCGGCGACAGTTCCACGGGCTGTGGCGTGTCCGGACCGCACCTCGTCCACAACGGTGGGTACCGGAATCACCGACTCGTCGAAGCTCCCGCAAGAGGGCGGCGACGTCCTGTGAACTGACGTCGACCACTCCGTCGAGCGTCGACCGGCGAAGCTCGGCTCCATCCAGCACCGTTGTCAGACGAAGTTCCGCAAGGGTTTCGCCCGCGAGTGCGTGGCGGAACTGTAGGCTCCACCTCCCAGCCTTGCCCGCGACCGTCAGGGAGCCCCCTCCCGGTCTGCGCCAGTTCGCGTGAAGGTCCCCGGCTAACGTAGCGATCGCCGGTCTCGGCCCGGGCCACGACAGGTTGGCGGTTCCCGAAACCGGAAGCGCTGGTAATCTCGAAGGATCCAGGTTGAGCGGCGAGGCCAACGCGCGCAGCCGTGGCAGACTCCACTCACCGGCGAGCAGGCTTCGCCCGTCGCCATCGCGAAGCGCGATGCGGCCTCGCCCATTGAAGACACCCTCGACAGACCGCAGCACACATGTTTCGATGACGATCGAGTCGACGGAAGCGTGGCCAGTTGCGTCGAGCCGCCCGTCCGAGAGAGCGCCCACTGCGAATTCGCGTGCCCTTAAATCGAAGGTCAGGCGTGGGTCTGTGAGTACGCCAGCGATCGATCCGGACAACTCGACTCGGCCACGAGTGGGAGGGGCGCGGTCCCACCACTTTCGCAGCTCACTCAGGTCGATCGTGCTGCGGTATTTCAGATCGTAGCCGCCGCTCTCGCCAAACCTGAGAGCGCCGTCGAGTCGAAGATCGCCGCTGCTGGATTCGGCGACGAGCGATCGAATGACCAGCGTCTCGCTGCCGATCGTCACGTCTGCGGTCACACGGTCGAGCACCCCTGCGACACCTTCGGCTTCCAGTCGGATCCCCCGGTCGGCGTGGATCTCCCCGACCAGCCGCCCCTGCACGTCACCCCGCAACGACGCAGACAGTCCCTGCATCGTGAGGCGATGCGACGAGGCCGTCGACACCGTCGCGTCGAGATTGACGATCTCGAGACGGCCCACATTGATGACTGGCCGTGAGTCGGTGCGCGTTGTGTGCGGCACACGCGAGGCCGGCATGCGGCTTCCCGCGGTCCACGACACGCTGGGATCGACAATCTCGATCCGATCGAACGCGAGGGCGCCTCCAAGGGCGGCGGTCGCAAGGTCCAGGTTCACGCGCTTCGCAACGACGGTCGCTGCCTCCGGCACGGCGCCGGTGGCCAGCCTGACGTCATGCAGCGTGAACGACAACGATCTCAAGGCGAAGTCGACCCGGCCCGCGCTGAAGTCGATGTCGTAGCGGTCGCTCAACAAGACGGCGATGCGATCGACCAGGTATCGCGTCGACCACGGAAGGGCCAGGACGAGCAGCGCCACGAGGATGGCCAGCCCGCACACCGTCCACACGATCCATCGTCGCGCGCGCGAAAGAAAGCTCATGAGGTGCCGCTTGGGTCGAGCCTCCGGCAAGTGCAGCCTCCGTCTCGTTCACCTTGCTGCCGAGCGGCATGGCCAGGTTCGTTGTCGCGCTCCGTGTAGGGGCCGTAGAGCTTGGAACCCGTTAGCATTATTCTTACTGCGATCGCGGCCGTCAGCAGCAACAGATTTCAAAGATGCCGACGATGTCCGAAGACAAGCGGGTCGAGACGGAGAGGATCGACTGGGAGATGTAAAGGAGACGTGATCTTCATGCGGACGTTCATTCGAGTGGCCGCAGTGGCAACGCTGTTGCTGCTCTTGCAACCTGGCATCCGCGCGCAGCAATCCACCGCTGCCGGCTCTCCAGATCCGGCGGTCGATGCCGCGACCAAGCAGCGTGTCATCGACGGCGCCATCGAGCATCTCAGGAACGCGTACATCTTCGCCGACGTCGCTGAGAAGATGGCTGCCGCGATCCGCGAGCGGGCCGCGCGAAACGAGTACGACGCGATCACGGGCTCGCGCGCCTTTGCCGACGCACTAACGACGCATTTGCAGGAGGTGAGCAGGGACAAACATCTCCGAGTCCTGTTCAATGCCGAGGGGTTTCCCGAGCGTCGCACGCCAACCACCGAGGAGCGCGATCGGATGCGCGCAGCGGAGCGTCGCGGCAACTATGCCTTCCAGCGTGTCGAACGTCTGGACGGCAACGTCGGCTACATCGAGCTCCGCGGCTTCAGCGGCGCGCCGGATGCCGGACCGACCGCCGTCGCGGCAATGAACTTCGTTGCCGGAACCGACGCGCTGATGTTTGACCTCCGCGCCAACGGTGGCGGCTCGCCGGCAATGATCGGGCTGCTTTCGAGCTACCTGTTCGACGATGTCGTGCACCTGAACGACTTCTATATCCGCGAAAGCGATGAGCACCGGCAGTTCTGGACCTCGCCGCACGTCCAGGGTCAACGCTACGGCAACACCAAGCCCGTGTATATCCTCACGTCAAATCGCACGTTCTCAGCGGCCGAAGAATTCACCTACAACCTGAAGAACCTGAAGCGCGCCATCGTCGTTGGTGAAACGACGGGCGGCGGTGCGCATCCCGGTGGAGTGCGCCGGATTACGGATCACTTCGGAATCTGGGTACCGAACGGCCGCGCAATCAACCCCACCACGAAAACGAACTGGGAAGGGACCGGCATCGAGCCAGACATCAAGGTTGCGTCAGCTGACGCCTTGAAGGCCGCCCATCTCGACGCGCTCCAGAAACTGCGAACGACGGCGACCGATTCGCGTCATCAGCAGGAGCTGGATCGCGCGATCGCCACGTTAAAGGACGCGAAGTAGATCGCGATGTTCGTTGGGCATTACGGAGTCAGTTTCGCCGCCAAGAAGACGGATCCGACCCTGCCACTGTGGGTGCTCTTCATCGCGGTCCAGCTCCTCGATGTCGCCTGGGCTCCCTTCGTTCTGCTGGGTGTCGAGAAAGTACGCATTGTCCCAGGTATCACAGCGTCGAATCCACTCGATCTCTACTACATGCCGTTCACGCACAGCCTGGTCGCCGCGCTACTGTGGTCCGCGGCTGCGTTCGTGCTCTACCGTCTCGTCAACTCGCGAGCCAGGGGCGGATCCGCTGCTATCGTCGCGGGGTGCGTGTTCTCGCATTGGGTACTCGATTTTGTCGTCCACCGGCCGGATCTCCCGCTCTACGATGACACTGCAAAGGTTGGCCTCGGATTGTGGAACATTCCTGCCGTCGCCTTGGGTCTCGAAGCAGCGTTGCTCTTCGCCGGCATGTGGCTGTATTTCAAGACTGCGCCGCCACGCCGAGCGGCGACCGTGGTGTTCGGCCTGATCATGCTCGCCCTCCAGAGCTTCGTCTTCTTTGGACCGCCGCCAGCCTCCGATCACGCCGCCGCGGTGACGGCCCTTATTGCCTATGTGCTGTTCGCCGTGGTCATTTGGTTCCTCGAACGCCGGGCTATCCCGCGTGCCGCCTAACCAGCGCAAGGAGGTCATTGCGCGGCGAGGGGCAGTCGGAACGCGGCCATCTCCGCACCATTGCGAACCAGCAGGACGTCGCCGACCAGCGCCGGGTGGTTCCAGGTCTTGCCGTCGAGTGCGGGGAATCGCGCGATCTCGGTGAACTTGTCTGGGGTCGCTGTGACCAGCGCCAGCTCACCCTCTTCTGACAGCACCAGCAGCACGTCCTGATCAGGCAACAGGACGAGCTGACCGTTGCCGTACCGCCCGCCCTTCCACTTGCGCGTGCCGTCCTTGAGGTCGATGCACGCGAGGATGTTGCCGTCGAAGCCGAAGGCGTGGCCCTTGTGCACGACGAAGTCGTTGAAGTAGGGCTTCAACGCGCGCGACGTCCAGCGCTCTTCGACGCTCCATCCGGCAGGACCGTGCGCGACCGCGATGCGGCGCGTGCCACTGTCGGTGCCGTCGGCGATCAAGACGTCGCCGTCCGCGGTCAGAGAGGGTTGCACAATGGGAAACCCCTGCCAGGGATACTCCCAGAGCCGCTTGCCGTCAGCGGGCGCGACGCTGGTCGCGCCGACTTCGCTCAACATCAGGACCTGCGTGACGCCGCCGATCGTCATCAGATGTGGCGAGCTGTAGCTCCCGCCGCCCTTCGGACCGACCCAGCGTGGATGGCCGGTGGCGAGGTCGTAGGCGACGAGCTGGCCGCCGACGGCGACGATCACGACGTCGCCGACCACCAGCGGCGAGCTCGAGAAGGCCCAGGTCGGGACCTGCGCGCCAGTGTCCGACGCCGCGTTGCGTGACCACACGACCGCGCCGCTACGCGGCATCCAGCGCGTTCACGATTCCTGTCGCGCCGAACGCGTATACGCGACCGTCGCTGAGAGTCGGCGTCCCGCGCGGGCCGGCGCCGCCGTTCGACTCGAAGAACCGGGCCGCGTCGCGGTGTGTCCACACCGGCGCGCCAGTGGTCGCGTTGTAACAGGCGACGACCTCGTCCTCACCGCGCTGCTCCTGGGTATAAATGAGGTCGCCGCGGACCGCGAAGGACGACCAGCCCGGTCCGATCGGCCGGCGCCACAGTTCGACCGGCGGCGAGGCCGACCAGTTGGTCTCGATCCGAATGCCGCGACTGGTGCCGTCGCGCTCGGGTCCGCGAAAGCCGGACCATTCGACTCGCGGGAATCCCCGCTCGCTCATGGCAGGCGGTTCGGGTCGCGTAGCAACAAGCGGAGCAGCCGGTGAAGTCTTGGCGATTGTCGAGGCCTTCGGGACTGCGGCGGGCTCGTCGCCCGCTCGGGCCGCGATCGGTTCCTTAGGAACTTCTGCTGGGGCCTGGGCCAGGAGCCGTTCCTCGGGGCTCTTCGTCCAGCGCCAATCGAACTTCAATGCATGGTCGCCAGTTATGCCTTCGGTCCGGACGAGCGTCCACACTCCACAGGCGAGCAGGATCGTCGCGGCCAGCGTCGCGCGCCGGGGCCCATCGGGGAGGCGGCGGCTGGCTGCCGCGCCGGCGACCAGGGCAAGGCACAGCGTCGGGACCGCGTAAGCGAAGAACCACGCCGCCCCCATCGACTCGTGCCGGAGGTACCATGTCGCGGCCAGCCCGCCGATCATCAGGACGATGGTGCCCAGGCGCTCGGACCAACGCGCCCGGCTGAAGAACGCCCACCACAAGACGACAGCCAACGCGGCGCCGAGTGCCCACTGCATTCCGAGCGCGAAGCCCTTGAATCCGGGGATGACGGCTTTGACGCCGAACCGGGCCAGCAACAGCAGCACCACGGTGACCACGCCGGGCCACAGCCGGAGCGGCCTCCGAGGAGTCCGTCCGTTGGTCTGAGCGATCGTCATGTCGGGGGTTCCTGAGCTCCGTCAGAATCTACCATGCTCCGGTGCAGTCGTCGCCGGAACAGCCGACTCGTCACGCGCCTCCCGCTTCGCGGCGTGGAAAAACAGCCGCGCCGCGTGCGTCCTTCCGATGCCGGCGGCGGCCTGCGTGATCCGGAGGACGTGCTCAATCGTTTGGGCGTAACGGGTTGGCCGGTCGTTCGTGGCGAATCAGCGCCGCCGCCGCGCCCACGCGTCGCGGCCGTTTTACCTGCTCGCGTCACGCCGCGAAGAGGTCGTCGCGATCCGAGTCGTCTGTACCGGCGGGCGGACGAACCCTTCGCTGACTTCTCATGATGCCGCCCGGGCGTGGGTTGGGCAGAGACTCGGCGCCTACACGTGGATAAGCGGGGCACGCCGCGGTGTCTAATGGAATCCTGAATTTTAACCTTCGCCCGCCGCGCACAGCCCCGTTGGTTCAGATCGGCGTCGCGCTTGCATTGCTGACCGCCGGCGCCGGCGCGTACGGTGCGCGATGGTACGCGTGCCTGCCGGAGCGGGATGACTCCTGGAGAACGCTGTCGGTCGGCCACGGGCTGCCAGGTGTTGCCTTCGACCCGCTCGGCAGGTCGGTCCTGTTCGGCGACTGGAGTGGCAATGTCAAGTTGTGGTGGATCGATGGTGGGGGAATCGAGACAGTGAACGCGACGCGACTGCGAGCCGAGCTGTGGCGTTTAGTTCGGATGGTCGTGCTCTGGCATCCGCCTCGGGCGGGCTTGGCCGAGGAGCGGGACTCATCGTCGTGTTCGATGCGACGACTCTCCAGAAGCGCGCCACATTGCGCGAGCATTCCAGGGGAGCCAACGCCGTTGCGTTCAGCCCAGACGGCCGCACGCTGGCCAGTGCGGGTGCCGATGGAGCAATTGTGGTGTGGCACACCGAGCAGTTCCGGCACAAAGAGGTCACGCGTCGCAAACGTCACGATTACCCATGAAAACGACGTACCGACTTCTCATTCGATTCACACGTCCGTCGATTGCCATCATGACGTGAAACACCCCAGCGCTGGCCCAACGCATTAGCGGTGGCCGGCGCGTTCCCGTGCTCCGCGGATGCAGTCGTCGCCGGAACAGGCGACTCGGATCGCAACGACCTCTGAGCGGCGTGACGTGAGCAGGTAAAACGGCCGCGCAGCGCAGGCGCGGCGGCGGCGCTGATTTGCCACGAACGACCGACCAACCCGTCTGCTCAAACGATTGAGAAAAGCGTACGGATCACCACAGCCGCCGCCGGCATCGGAAGCTGGCACGCGGAGTGGCCGTTTTTCCACGCCGCGAAGCGGGGCCCCCGCCGCGCGTTTTGTGCGCGGTGGGGTGAGAAGCGGGAGATGCGAGACGAGTCGGCTGGTACGGCGACGAGTGCATCTGCAAAGCAAAGGAGCGCGCGGGTCTCCCTGGATCGGATCACTGGCGAGCCCCGAGTACCATCAGGCGCATGGGCCAGCCAATTCGTCTCGAGCGCGAGATGTCCGTCGCTGGGACCGATTCGTCTCAGGTCGCTCCGCGCGAATCTCGTATGTGAACAAGTCACGACACGGAAGCTGTGGCGCGCGGGGAAGGCCAAGACTGATAGCGATCGACGGATCATTTACCAAGCCAACGTCCTTGATCTGCGGGACGCCGCCGTAGGCCACGGGGAACAGGTCGTCCGGCACGCTACGGTCAACGTGCCGGCCGACGGGAAACTCGCGGACATCGAGGGGAACAAGGCGATCATCTGGCGTGTCGAGGTCTGGGGACGCGTGCTGAATTCCTGAGCAGGCAGCTGGGGCGTTGTAGCACGGTCGACGGCGACTCGTGTTCACGCCCTCGTGACCGGCCGCCACCGCCGCTCGAGGTACTCCGAGACTCGGGTCAACGGGAAGGTGAGTGCGAGGTAGAGCAGCGCGACGAGCGGCCAGATCGTGAGCGGCGCGGCATACCGGCTGGCAAGCTCCTGACCGGTCCGCGCGAGCTCGGTGAGGCCGATCACCGAGACGAGCGACGAGTCTTTCAGCAGCGAGATGCCTTCGTTGGTCAGCGGTGGGACGACTCGCCGGAATGTCTGCGGGAGAATGATGCGGCGCATCGCCTGCCGGTTATTCATGCCGAGGGCGCGGGCGCCTTCCATCTGACCGGCGTCAATCGACAGGATGCCCGCACGGATGACTTCGGAGATGTACGCGGCCGCATTGAGCGTCAGCGCGAGAATGCCGCTCGTATACGCCGGGAGATTCACACCCACGCTTGGCAGGACGAAGTAGACGAAGAGAATCTGCACGAGGAGGGGCGTGCCTCGCATCACTTCGACATAGACCGCAGCCGGCGTCGAGACGAGTCGGTTCGACTGCACGCGCGCGAGCGCGAGGCACAGGCCCAACGGCAGGCCAAGCGCAAGGCTCGACACAGCCATCACCGCCGTCATCCAGACACCACGAACGAAGAAGGACCACGTGCGCGCGATGATCGACGTGTCAAACCCGTGCGACGAAGCAGTCGTGATGCCTTGTTCAGTGGGCTCGCCGAGCCACTTGGCGTAGATCTTCGCGTACTCGCCGCTGTCCTGCAGGTTCCACAGCGCGGCATTGACGGCGCGTCGCAAGTCGTCGCTCGTTTGCGCGAGCACGACGCCAAAGTGCTCGTCGGTGTACTCGGGGCCCGCGGTCTTGAGTCCCGGAAAGCTCAGACGCAGCATGTAACGAAGTACGGGTCCATCGCTCGCCACCGCGTCGATGCGCCCGTTCTGCAGGTCCAGCAGCGCGAGATCGATCGTGTTGTAGCGCGCGATCGTCACGCCCGGACGCTTTTCCATCGTGAAGTGCGACGTCGTATTGATCTGCACACCCACGGTGCGACCCGCCAAATCGTCGGGCCCCGTGATGTCGCTGTCGCCACGGACCGCGATCTGCTGGCCGGCGGCCACGTACGGATCCGAGAACAAGAGCGTCGCACTGCGCTCGGGCGTGATCGCGACGGCGGAGATGATGACGTCGAACGTGCCGTTCTGCAGGGCGGGGAAGACGCCATCGAAGCCGGCATTGATGATCTCGGCCTCGACGCGCAGCTCGCGCGCAATCGCCCGAGCGATGTCGACATCGAACCCGCTGAACTCGCCGCCTTCGGCGATGCCGAACGGAGGAAACGTCGCGTCGATGCCGACCCGCAGGCGGCCGCTGGCGCGCACGCGTTCGAGCGCCGACTGGGCAAAGAGCGGATCGGCAAGAACCAGGGCAGACAGGGCACTGATCAGGACTACACGCAGCATCAGGCTGTCCAGCTCTCCATGAAGGCGCGCGTTTCGGGCTGGCTCGGATGACCGAACACGCGCCGTGCGTCTCCGGCTTCCACGGCGCGACCACCCTCGAAGTAGATGACCTGATCCGAGATCGCCTGCGCAAAGTCCATGTCGTGAGAGACGACAATCAGCGTGCGTTTGAGTTCGTCGAGCAGGCGCAGGAGCGATGCCACCTCGCGTGCGAGGCGCGGATCGAGGGCCGACGTCGGCTCGTCGAACAACACGACGTCGGGCTCCATGGCGAGTGCGCGCGCAATGGCCACGCGCTGTTGCTGGCCTCCGGAGAGGCGAGCCGGGTACTCGTGCTCTTTTCCCGGAAGGCCAACGAGATTCAGGAACAGCATGCCGATCTCTTGCGCTTGTGAACGGGGGATCTTTTTGACCGTGACGGGCGCCTCGATCACGTTCTCGAGTGCCGTGAGGTGCGGAAAGAGGTTGAAGTTCTGAAAGACCAATCCGACGCGCAGCCGCACGCGGTGGACCAGATCGTTCTCCGCCCGCACCGACAGCTTCGCCTCCGCCGTGCCACGAATGTCGACGTCGCCGATCCGGATGTGCCCTTCGTCAAACCTCTCGAGCCGATTGAGACACCTGAGCATCGTGGACTTGCCACAGCCCGACGGTCCGAGAATCGTGGTGAGCTGCCCCTCCTGGATGCGGAACGTGGCTCCATTGAGTACGGGTTTCCCCCCATAGCGCTTGATGACGTTCGCAACCTCGATCACGCAGTGTTCTCTTCGATCCGTTGCCGAGATGATTCGGATCAGTGTAATGGGCGAGTTGTCTGAACGGCAGAGCTAGCCCGTCGAACAACGGAGGTTATGCTAACCGCGAGACGGCCCCGATTCCCTATCGTCCTCTGACAGATGCTTGTGGAGAAAACGTCATGACTCGACGTCCATATCGCTGGTGGTTGTTCGTGACGTGCATCATCGCCGTGTCGAGGAGTGTCGGTGTGGATGCGCAACAGGGTGGGTCGACGGCGCCACCGGGGCGAGGGAATTGCGCGGCGGTGCTTCAGCTGAAATTGCCCGACGTGCGGATCACTGAAGCTGTGGCACGCGAGAACGATCGCGGCATTACAGTGTCCCACTGCCGGGTGAGCGGTGTGGTCGGACGAGAGATTAAGTTTACGCTGCTCCTCCCGGACAACTGGAACCAACGCCTGGTGATGGGTGGAGGCGGAGGCTTTGTCGGCGGCGTCGACAATCAGGCGCTGGCCACTGTCAATGCCGGCTACGCAACGGTCGGAACGGACACGGGACATTCAGGGCTGCCGTTCTCGGCCGCGTGGGCGTTGAACGACCTCGAGCGGCAAGTCAACTTCGGGCATGTGGCGGTTCACCGGGTGGCTGAAGTGGCCAAGTCGATCATCACCAGTCACTACACCGCGGCGCCGAGATACTCCTATTTCATCGGCTGTTCCAACGGCGGGCGGCAGGCGATGATGGAGGCGCAGCGCTACCCCGACGATTTCGATGGCATCGTCTCGGGCGCGCCGGCACTCGATTTCGTCGGGATCGGCGCGCATTTCATTCGTGACACCCGTGTGTTGTATCCCGACCGGAGCAAGCTCACCGAGCCGGTCTTCACGGCAGACCACCTGAAGCTGATCGACAAGACCATCGTCGCAGCCTGCGATGGAACCGATGGCGTGAAGGACGGCGTCATCGACGATCCCCGCGCGTGCCGCATCGATGTGGCCACCATCCCGAGCTGTTCCGGCGACCGTGCCGGCGTGGATTGTCTGACGAAAGCGCAAGTGGCGGTGCTGAAGCAGTTGTATGCCCCGACGACCAACGCGGCGGGCGAGATCTATCCGGGACAGCCCTTCGGCGGCGAGTCGGAGAGCCAGGGTTGGAGCTCCTGGATTACCGGCATGAACGACCTCGTCTACAAGCTCGGCGGAGCTCCGAGTCTGCGATTTGCGTTCGGCACCGAGATGTTCAAGTATTTCGTCTTCAACAACCCCTCGTTCGATTACACGAAGTACGACCTCTCGACGTGGAAGCAAGACACGGCACTGGCGGCGACGTTCCTCAACGCGACCGATCCGAATCTCGACCGGTTCAAGGCCCGGAAGGGCAAGGTCATCATGTGGCACGGATGGTCCGATCCGGCGCTGAGCGCTTTTGGGACCACGAAGTATTACGAACAAGTCGCGTCACGCGACGCCAACGTCGGCGACTACTTCCGGATGTTCATGCTTCCTGGAGTGCTCCACTGCGTCGGCGGACCAGGACCCGATCGCGTGGACTGGCCGTCGGCGATCGCCGACTGGGTCGAAAAAGGCAACGCACCCGATTCGTTGATGGCGACGAAGGTCGTCGACGGCAAGACCGTCCGCACCCGTCCCTTGTGTCCGTACCCCCAGCGCACAGTCTACAAGGGCACCGGAAGTACCGACGATGCCGCCAACTTCTCGTGCCGCATGCCATAGAGGGGGGCCGCTTCACCTTCGCGTCAGCTTGTCGACCACCTCCTGCATCTTGTCGCGTCGCTGCAACACGCCCTTGATGGCCGGTTCGTCAAGCCACGCTCCAAGCGCACTGGTGAGCCCGGGCTGGTCGAGCGCCTTCATCTTGGCCCACAACTCGGCGTCGACGTTCGAGAGTTCGTGGTACAGCTTCGCCTGGGGCGTGAACGCGCGCGTGTGATCGATCAGAATCAGGTTCCACTCGGGATCGACGAGCCAGTTGCCCAGATTGGGGTCCAGGTTGCCAATCAGGTTGTCGAACATCTTCGCCCGGGTGATTTGCCCCATCCACGGCGCGACCTTGGCGGCCGGCGGCCCCGGGATGTTTTTCTGGCCAGGGACCCCGCCGAGATCCTTGAAGCTCTTCGTCGGCGAGACCCACATGACGGCCGCTCCGAGCTCGCCCTTGACGCGCTTCTCAACCGTCGGGGGAACCATTCCCATGCCGAGCAGCTTGTCCAGCTCGTAGGCAGCGATTTCCGACTTGTAACTCTCCCAGTACCCTTGATAACGCCCCGGCTTGATCGGTTTCCAGGCCATGAACTCGACGAGCCCGCCGGGCGCCAGCGTCGCCTTCTTGGGCTTGGTGACCCCCACGCTGAGGTCCTCCGTTTTAACGACTTCGGCCGACTTGAGGTACTCCTCAATGTCGGCGGCGCGGTCGCTCCACGTCTTCGCGCTTCCAGAGGCCGGAGCCTGTGCGAATCCCTGCGAGACGGCGAGCGCGAGGGTCGTCAGAATCCAGAACGCCTGCGCGAGCCCGGGGTGCCTGCGAGTTGTCATAGTGAACCTCCAGATAGCCGCCACGAACCATAACACGAGCTTAGACGGCCAACGCCGGAGAATTTCTGCGCGAATCCCGCCCGGCCCCGGCGGGCTTCAGACTTCCGCCTGAAGGCGGAAGCCACGGATAGTGTTCGGTATCACGGATATTGTTCGGTATCACGGATATCGTTCGGGATCAGGGATAGCGCTTCGGCACTCGTGGCTTCCGGCTTTAGCCGGAAGATCGGAGCCGCGATACCCAATCAGCTGATACACGCCACTACGGAATGGTCAGTCGCTGCGGCGGCGACATCGGACTCGCCCCGCAGGCATTCGTCGCCGTCACGCTCACCCACACATCGAGCGGTGGACCGACAGGGGCGCTGATGGTCGTGCCCACAAGAGTGGCAGCCGGCGAGAACGCGCCGCCACCGCCTGGCTGGACGAACAGCGTGTAGCTGGCTGCTCCAGACACGGGACTCCAACTGACCGTCGCGACGCCGCTCGCATAGCCTGCCGTCAGACCCTGTGGCGCCGTGGGCAGCGTGCAGCCTGCCGCATTCAGCACGACCTCGTTCGACGTCGGCCCCTCGCCCGCAGCATTGGTGGCGATGACACGCAGGTAGAAGACACCTGACGGAACGCCCGGGATGACGAGACTGGTCACGTTGCCCAGTGTGAGCGATGCAAAGGACGTCCCGCCCGGAATGAGTGACGCCACTACGCGATACCCGGTCGGCGCGCCACCACTCGTCGGCGGTGTCCACGTCAACGTCGCGGTACCGGCGTCGAACGACACCGCCAGATTCTGCGGCGCGCCTGCCAATGTCCCGATGACGGGCACGCTCACCGTCACGCCTGGCGATTCGGGGCCGGTGCCAAACGCATTAGACGCCTGCACCGAGATGACGAACGTCCCGTTCGGCGCGGTCACTGAAAAGCTCGTGGCGTTGCCGACTGGAATGCTCGCGACGATTGGACCGCCTACTGTCATCCGCGCGACGAGCGTGTAGACCGTTGGGGAACCGTTTGCCGGCGTCCAATTGAACGTGACGAGATTGCCGCTCCCGGAGACGACCGGAGCGCCTGGCGCACCGGGCGCTCCGCCATTGACGGTGAGTGTTGCGCAGCCACTCGATGTCGCGCAGCCGACGCCCACAGCGCGCGCGGTGATAGTCGCTGATCCACCAGCCACTGCGGTGGCGGTGCCTGTCTGATTGATCGTTGCGACGGCGGTGTCGCTGGTCCACCAAGTCGTTTCGGGTGGACGGAAGGTTTCGAGCGTCGCGATCAGGCTGTCGCCGGTCGGCGAAGTCTTTCCGCCGGCGATGAAGAGTCGGCCGTCGAGCACTCCCAGCGCCGCCTCGTCGCGGGCCGTTGGCATCGACGCCAAAGATGTCCACCGATCGGTCGCGGGATTGTAGACCTCCGCGACGTTCGATGTTCCCGCGCGCTGTCCTCCGACGGCATAGATCAGACCGTCGATCGCACCCGCCACAAGCGCTGATCGCGGCGTTGGGAGCGGCGCTTTCGTGGTCCATGTGTTGGTGGCGGGGTCGTAGGCCTCGACGGTGCCAGCCGAGTCACCGCCAATCGCATACAGGAGGCCGCCGACGACCGCGACCGCCAGATAGCGGCGGGGGGTCGGCATGGGCGCGCGCGTGGTCCATGTGTTCGAACCCGGATCATAGGCCTCGAGCGTATTGAGCTCCGCTCCGTTCTCTCCGCCGCCGACCGCGTACAACACGCCGTCGACCGCCCCTGCGGCAAGGGCGGCTCGAATCGTCGGCATCGGCGCCCTCGTTGTCCACGCGTTGGTAATGGCGTCGTACGCTTCAACCGTCGCAACCGCGGATCCGCCTGAGGTGTGGCCGCCAAGAGCGTACAGCTCAGTACCCACCACAACCGCCGCCAGGCTTTCGCGCGGTGTCGGCATCGTGGCGAGTGGCCCGCCGCCCTGGAAGTTTGTGGTCCATGTGCCAGAGACTGGGTCGTACGCCTCGACCTTGTTGAGCGGCCCCATCGCCGTGACGCCGCCGATGACGTACACGCGTTGGTTCAACACGCCGGCCGCGACACCGTATCTCGCTGAGCTCATCGGCATGGCGCTCCCCCACATGCCCGGACCGGCCTGCAAGCTTCGCGTGGCGCCATTGCTGAAGGTTCCAGTAGCGCCGAATGATTGAGTCTGCCCGACGTTGCGGGTCGCGGTGCCTGGTTGCACGGCGACAGATGCCAACGCCGAGAAGTTCGCCGTCACCGTGCTGTTCGCCATCAGGGTAAACACGCAAGGATTGGTCGCGCCGCACCCGGCCGCGTTGACGGTGCCGCCCGAAAAGCTCGTGAAGATATTGCCAGGCATCGAACGCGCCTGCATCGTCACTTCAGACCCGGCCGCGAAGAACGTGGTGCACGCCGAGTAGCCCAATTCGAAATTCTGGCAGCGATTGTTGTCCGGACTGACTTCACCTTTGCCATCGCCAGCCAGGATGATTTGCAGCGAGGGGTAGCTCCCGGCGTTGAACGTGGCAACGATCGAGCTATCGGTGCTGAGGACGAACTTGCAGGTGCTCGTCGGGCCGCAGACCGCGGCATCGCCGGTGCCGGCCGAGAAGACCCCTGGCGTGGCGGGCGAGTTCGCAGCCAACCGGATCTCCGTACCGTTGGCGATGGTGAACACGCAGGTCCCACCATTGGCCGGGTTGCAGACGTTTCCGGTACCGCCAACAGCGACCGCGCCGGTATTCGAGCCGTTCGTGGTGATTGTGAGTGTGGCTGCGTCGGCCGCTGACCCGATCAAGCCGACACACGCCACGAGTAATAGCCCCTTGACTGCGTTCATCTGCAAGCTCCCCATCTCTAAGAGCAAGCAGCCACCGACCGCGGAGCGTCTCACACGCGCGCGCCGACCGTTCTTGCCCGACTCTCAAGGGCTTATCGTCGATGCTGCAGTGCGCTTCATGACTTCTGGTCGTCGAGCGCAAGAGAGAAGGCAGAAGCGGGCAAATCGATGCATTGACGGGAGGCTTGCCCGAACGTTCAAGGGGATCGAGTCAGAACGGAGGCCGCGCGGATGAAGTCGAGACGCGGAAACTGACGGTCCAGCCACGCATTGCCGCCCTCGAAAAACGCGTCCTGCTTGCCGGCGCGAATCCCGCCCGGCCCTTCGCCGTGCTCGCCGTTGAGGCCGTCCACGATCTCCATCCCGCGGACGACGCGGCCGAAGGGCGTGAATGGTTCCTTGTCATGCCCGGGCGAGTTGTCCGTGAGGTTGAAAAACACCTGCGTCGACCTCCCATTCTGAGTCGCAAACGCGAACGCAACGGTGCCCCGCACGTTGGATTGCTTGAACGGGTCGTCGGGGAAGGTGCGGTTGCGCCAGGCCTTCGCGATGGCGGGGTCGCCGTTGATCCCGAACTGCGTCCAGCGCCCCTTGGTGAGTCGGAAGAAACGCGCCGCCGTCGTAGTAGCCATGCCGCACCAGGGCGATGAAGCGATCGGCGCCCCGCGGTGCCCACTCGCGCGTCACTTCGATATCGACGACGCCTTTGGAGGTCTCGAGGCGAACCGTCGACACGGCAGGCGCGGGAGTGGAGAACTCCGGCGCGTCAGGTCGCAGCAGGAGCGCGCGCGCGTCCTGTGACGCAGGCAACGGCGTCATGGACGCGGCGAGGCTCATGGCCACTAGCGCGGTCGCCATTCGCTGGAATCGCATACGCGGGGCCGAGTCTAGCATTCGCGTACGAGCGGTGCTGGGTGCGACGAATCTTCCGCCTGAAGGCGGAAGCGACGCGAGCTGTCGCACCTGTTTGACCTTGACTCGCATCTATCTATTGACATACGTTGATTGAACGTTGCCAGGCACGCCGCGGCAACGCTTTTATCGAGAGTGGTCGAGGGAACGGGCCCGTCGACACCACAGCAACCTGGCCGCGAGAGCCAAGGTGCTAAATCCCGCCCCTCTCCGCCTTCGCCCCTTCGGGGCTACGGCGGACAAGCTGGGGGAGAGATAACGACTCAGGTCCGTGATCGCGGATGCAGACGGTCTCTCCAAGAAAACACGCCGTGGCGGTGGCCGGTGGCCGGTTACCGGTGGCCAGTTAGTTGTCAGTTGCCAGTTACCAGTTCAAAGGGGGCTGGTTGCTGGAATTGGAGAGATTGCGATGTCCGCGAGTGCATTGTCCGAGACGGTGGTTTCGCGCCCAGACGAGCGAGCGATTGAGCTCACCTCGAGTCACTCTCTGCGGACCGTGCGCGTCGGAATTCTCGGACTCGGGCAGGTAGGGCAGGCGGTCGCACGATTGACTCCAGACGCCGGGCGTCTGCGAGCGGCCGGACTCAACCTGCAGATCGTGGGCGCGCTCGTTCGAGACATCGACCGCCCGCGTCGCTGTTCCAAGCCCGCACGGCTGACGACCAATCCCGCCGCCTTCCTTCGTGGCCATTACGACGTCGTGATCGAAGCGCTCGGCGACGTTGAGCCTGCAAGGACCATCGTCTCTCGCTTGTTGGGACGTCGGGTTCCAGTCGTCACCGCGAACAAAGCCCTGATCGCGGCGCATGGCTCAGAGTTGGCCGCGCTGGCGGCTAGACGAAGCACGGTCCTGCGATACGAGGCCAGCGCGCTTGCCGGCGTCCCGTTTCTCGGCGCTTTTGCATCGCGGCCGTTGGTTTCCGACGTGCATCGCTTTGCCGCAGTCGTCAACGGCACGTCGAACTTCATCCTCTCGGCGCTCGAGCACCAAGGAGCATCCTTTGAGCAGGCGCTCGCGCAAGCCCAGGCGCTCGGACTGACCGAGCCCGACCCGTCACGTGACCTCGATGGTCGTGATGCGGCCGACAAGCTGACGCTGCTCGCGTCGCTGTTCGGATGGGGCGCGATATCGGGCGATCGCCTCGAGGTGCAGGGAATCCGGGACATCACGCCGCGAGACTTCGAGGTCGCCAGAACTCTGGCCGCCACCATCAAGCCGGTCGTATGTGCATCACGCACGGACTCAACCCTGTCGGCGTTCGTCGGCCCCGCGCTCGTGCCAACGAGGCACCCGCTCGCCACGCTCTCGGGCACACTCAGCGGCATCCAGTGTTCGGGCCGGTACGTCTCCGATCTGTTTTTCAGCGGTCCAGGCGCGGGCCCGGACATCACCGCCGCCACGATCCTGGATGATGTGGCAGAGGCAGTGTCGGTGGTGCCGGCCCATCGACCGAGCCGGAAAGTGCCGACGCCGTTGACGCTGGTCTCACCGTCTACCGAGTGGTTTGTTCGCGCGCGTTTCCCCGGGCTGGTGCCTGAATCGGACGCGGCTTCTCAGTTGTTCGCCTCGGTCGGCACGTCGGTGCTGAAGGTAAGCGATGCGATAGGCGAGTCGCGGTGGGTCACGCTCGGGGCCGCAACGCGCGAGAGTCTCAACCAAGCGCTCACGAGCCTTGCGCACCGACATCGGATCCAGTGTGTGGCCATCAGATCGCTCTGACCACGGCCGCTGCGCGGAGGGCCGCTGCGCGGAGGGCCGCTACGCGGAAGGCCACTTCGTGGAAGGGCGCTGATTGCAAAAAACCTCACGGCCCTGACGGCTGCGTGCGCGTGAGGCACCGTCACAAGGTATTTTAGGGTGGCGTGCCACGTTACCTGGTGACCGGCGCCACGGGGTTTCTCGGTGGCGAAATCGTCAAGCAGTTGGTTGGGCGTGGTCATCAAGTGATCGCGCTCGTGCGAACGGCCGAGAGAGCGGCGCTGTTGAAGGCCCTCGGCGTGACGATTCACGTCGCGGATATCAGCGACCGCGAGAGTCTGCGTCAGCCCATGATTGGTGTCGACGGCGTGTTCCACGCCGCGGGGTGGTATCGGATTGGCGTCAAGCACAGCCGCGAGATTGCCGACCGCGTCAACGTGGAAGGCACCCGCAACGTTTTCGAGATCGCCCGTCAACTGCAGATTCCCCGCGTCGTCTACATCAGCACGGTCGGCGTGTTCGGCGATACGCGCGGCCAGATGGTCGACGAGACGTACTACGCACGCGGCCCCTTCCTGACCGAGTACGATCGATCGAAATGGATCGCGCACTACGAGGTCGCGGTGCCGATGATCAACCAGGGCCTGCCCCTCGTGGTCGTGATGCCCGGCTTGATCTACGGGCCTGGAGACACCAGCGCAGTTCATCGGACCTTGGCTGACCTGCTGCGCAACCGGCTTTTCATCACACCCAAGGGTGCGACGTTTGCGTGGGGTTACATCGAGGACATCGCCCGAGGCGTCCGACAGGCGATGGACGCTGGCTCGCTCGGCGAAAGCTACATCCTCACCGGCCCGGTTCACACTTTCCAGGAGGCCTTCGCGTTAGCGGCTCGCATCGCGGGTCGCCGCCAGCCACGCCTCCATCCGCCCCCGACATTGATGAAGGTGGCGGCGTCGGTGGCATCCGTGGTGGAGCGTTGGGACTTTCAGTTTCCTTATGCGGCCGAGGCGCTGCGGCTGATGGCCGGCACGACGTGGATTGCCTCGCCAGCCAAGGCGCAACAGGCACTCGGGTTCACCGCGCGACCGCTGGAGGAGGGGCTCCGGCATACCGTGGAACACGAGCTCAGACAGCTGGGAATGGCTTAACGGTCCACGGTCTACGGTCCACGGTTACGTAGCCACGAAGAACACGAAGGACACGAAGAAATCAAAATTGTTTCGTGTCTTCGTGTCTTCGTGTCTTCGTGTTCTTCGTGGCTATCGTTGGCCTGACTGCTGCGTGGAGAGCCAGCGCGCGAAGTCGCGAAACGCGCGCGCGCGATGGGAGACCGCACTCTTTTCTTCGATGGTCATCTCGCCGGTCGTCTTGCCCTGCGGTGGATAGAAGAAGAGTGGGTCGTACCCAAATCCCTTGTCGCCCCTTGGACTGTCGGCGACCTCGCCTGCAATCCATGCCTCGGTTTCGAACAGGATCTTGTCGCCGCGTGCAACAGCGATCGCGGTGACGAAGCGAGCCTCGCTGCCGGTGGCACCCAAGGCGGCGAGTCTCTTTTTGATCTCCTGAAAACGCACGGAATACGGGACCTCCGGGCCAAGAAACCGAGCCGAGTGCACACCAGGAACGCCGTCGAGCCGTTCGACTTCGAAGCCGGAATCCTCCGCGACCACCGTCAGACCGCTGGCGCGCGCGTAGGCGAGCGCTTTCTCACGCGCATTCTCCCAATAGGTCTCGCTCGACTCCGGCGGCTCGACGATCGGCGGGAGATCGGCAAGCGAGAGCCACTCGATCCCGTTCAAGTGCTCGAGCAGTGGTGTGACCTCGCGAACCTTGTTCAAGTTGGTCGTAGCGAGAAGGAGCTTCATTTCAACGCAGAAAATTTAGCCACGAAGGCACAGGAACATGGCCACGAAGGACACGAAGACACGAAGTCGGTCTGTGACTGACTGAGCCGCTGTGGCTCGAGCCGCGAACGACTTCTTCCTTCGTGGTCTTCGTGCCCTTCGTGGCTACGTTCTTCGTTCCTTCACCGGCCGAGGATGGCCCCCACGATCGCGCGCTGCTTGGCAATCAGATCCGCAATCCCGCGATCGGCGAGCGCGAGGAGTCCGGTCAGCGCCTCGGTGCCGAACGGCTCGGCCTCGGCGGTGCCTTGAATCTCGATGAATCGACCGTCGCCCGTCTTGACGATGTTCATGTCGACGTCGGCCTTGGAGTCCTCTTCGTAGGCGAGATCGAGCAGGGGCATTCCGCCCACGATGCCGACGCTGGTGGCGGCGACGTAGTCGTTGACCGGCACGCTGCGAATGAGCGACTGCTGTCGCATGCGATCGAGCGCCATGACGAGGGCGACGAAGGCGCCCGTGATCGACGCCGTCCGGGTGCCGCCGTCGGCCTGAATCACGTCGCAATCGACCCACACCGTTCGCTCACCGAGCTCCGCCAATCGAACCACGCTGCGCATCGACCGCCCAATCAATCGTTGAATCTCCATCGTCCGTCCGCCGACTTTGCCGGTGGCGGCCTCGCGTGAGGTTCGAGTCGACGTGGCGCGGGGCAGCATGCCGTACTCCGCCGTCACCCAGCCTTTTCCGGTTCCGCGGAGGAAGGGCGGCACGCGTTCCTCGACGCTGGCCGAGCAGATGACTTTCGTCCGCCCGACCTCGATCAGGACGGATCCCTCCGCGTGTTGGAGAAAGTCGGGAGTGATGATGGTCGGTCGGAGTTCGTGGGGGGCGCGATCGTTCAGTCTCATGGCGCGATTAGCGACTCATTCTTCCGCAACGGGCGTCGTAAGTCCACGTGCCCGGCGAGCGTGTCGACTTCGCGTCCGTCGATCAACACTTGCACGCCCTGTACATCGGGCAAGTTCGTCGTGACGGCGTTGACGATGGTGTAAACCGTGAAGAGCTCGTTCATGGAGCCGCCGGGGTGCTTCGTGCGGACGCTCGCATCGAGATCGACGAACGCCTCGTTCTGGGCCGAGAGATAGAGACCGCGCAGCTTGGTGTCGGTTGGGATCGTGGCGGCAAGCGGCTCGGGTGGTGTGGTGCCCAGCTGCGCTTCGACGACGGCGCGTGCCTGCGCGACGGTGCCCTCGGCCAACGGAATCTCGTGCTCGACCGGCACGAGATAACGGCCATCTTCGGATCCGAAGAAGAGTGTGGCTTTGATCCGAGGAACGGCCGCTGGAGCTGAGGACGTCGTCGCGATCTCCGCGGTTGGCGCGTCCGGCGCGGGTCCGTTGGAGTCGCGGAGCACGCGGAACAGTCCCGACATCAAGGCCCACCCAAGGCCGATGGCAACTACCGTCACGATGGCGCCGGCGATGACCTGTTGGCGGTTCATGTGGACGGACGCACTGGGGGAGCGGTCGCGGGCTTGGACGTCGACTCCGTGAGAGTACGGAAGTGGGCGATCGCATCGAACATCGCTTGCGCGATCTGATCCTGGAACGCGCCCGTGCCCAGGGCCTGCTCTTGCGCGGCGTTCGACAGGTAGCCGACTTCAACCAGGACCGCCGGCATATTGGCGCCGACCAGCACGCGGAAAGGCGCCTGTTGAACCGCGCGCGGCGACATCTTGACCCGTGGCCGAAGTGCTTCTTCCATCAGTCCTGCAAGAACCGACGACTGGTCGAGGAAGCGGGTCTGCGCAGATTCCCAGGGGATGAGATCGATGGCCCGTGTTCCACCGCCAAGGACTGGAAGGCCCTCACCAGCAGATTCGTCGAGGCGTCCAGGATCGGCGCTGCCTGGATTCAAACTCAAAGAGTAGACCTCGGCCCCTTCCATCGCGGGCCGCACCGCCGCGTTGGCGTGAATGCTGAGGAAGAGATCCGCCTTTTGACTGTTGGCGTATGCGGATCGCTCATCGAGACTCATCGCGCGGTCGTCATCTCTGGTCATGAACACCCGCAGGCCGAGCCGACTTTCGATCATGGTCTTCAGCCGACGAGCGATCGCCAGCGTGACGTCCTTTTCCAGCGTTCCGCGAGCGCCGCGTACGCCCGTGTCGTCGCCGCCGTGGCCGGCGTCGATGACGACGGTGCGTACCCCTGGCGCGGCAACGGGAATCGGAAGGGCAGGCACGCTGGCGGGCGGCGCGGTCGGTGTTGGAGGCGCCGTCCCCGGAGGTGAAGCCGTCTCGGTTGTCGGCGGCAGCAGCGCGATCGCCAGGCGCGAGGTGTTCGCTTCGGGTTGCGACGTCGTGGCGCGATGGACGCCGAACTTCGGGCCGGTCACGAGACGGATGGCGGCAGGGACATCACCGGGCTGGATCGCTTGCAGAAAGTCCTGCCCTGGCACGGCTGGCGGCGCAAAGTCGAGCGCGTCGGCCTCGAACAGCACGATCAGTCGCCCAGCCTCGAGCGTCAGGCGCGACGGCGTGGCGGGTGTCGCGTCGATGACCACGGTGGTACCAGTGGGTGATGGCTCGACCCGCGCCACGACTCGCGGCACGCGCAGATCTCCGACGATTAACAGGCGCGACGGGCGACGAAGGTCGATGCGCGTCTGCAGGGCGGGTCCGAGCGCCCGGGGCAGGAAGTCGAGCGGCAACAACCATCGATTGCCCTGCTTGGCCGGCGCGCCGTTGAGCGAGACGAGCCGGCCGCCGACCGAGACGACCGGTTGATCGGGCGTGATGATGATGGTTTGTTTGGCCGCCGTCACCGTCACGCCGCCCGCCAATTGATCGTCCCGCGACGTGAGGCCGAAGGCCTGCGACAGATCCTCCAGCGCAACGTATTCCTGGGAGTTCAGCGTGACGGTGGGGAGCGGCCTGACGCCTTCACGGCTGAGGATGCGCAAGGCGCCCTGAGGGGCTTGCGCCGCTGGCGGCGCTGAGATGCCAGCGACAAGAAGTGTCAGCGTCAGCAGCGGAGCAGCAATCGCGCGCAACAAGACCAGTACATGATAGCGCTCAGCGCCGAGCGCGCGGTTTGTCGGCTCCGCGCGGTGCTCTGGCACGCGATTTCTCGAGCCTCTCCCATTGGACTGCCCAATGCGAGGTGACCGGCCAATCGCCGCGTGCGATGCGCTCGACGAGCGGTCCGAGAATCTTCTGCTCGGACTCGGGCAGGTGCTGCACGTAGACCTCGATCGCGTGATCGATGACGCGTGAAATGGGTTGAGCGAGCAGCAAGCTCAGCGTTGTCAGTCGCGCGCGAGTCTCCGCCGCCAATCGCACGGTGGTCTGCGGATAATCGCTGACCCGTTCGCCGCGCGGGCCGGCGGGTGGGCGCCCGCGCTTTCGGCCAGCCTTAGCCATGATCGCAGTTTACTGACATTATTGTTTTGTTGACATCAGAAAATAGGCGAGCCTAGCATCCGAACATGCTCGGTCCACTGTTGTTCCGTCTCTCCGTCACGCTGACGATCACCGCGGCCGCCGGTGGAACTCGGGTCTGGCGACATCCCGCTTTTCTCGTCTTCTTGGCGCTCGAGGCCGCGTGGTCCCTGGCCGAAGGATACCTCTCGCGCGGCGGGCGAGCCACTGCCGCGAGCTGGCAATCCCTCAG
The DNA here is from genome assembly GCA_963802675.1 of uncultured Acidobacteriota bacterium. Lineage (GTDB taxonomy): Bacteria > Acidobacteriota > Vicinamibacteria > Vicinamibacterales > UBA2999 > JACCSI01. The sequence continues at coordinate 340,015 of CAWDJL010000002.1, read as the reverse complement.
CCCGGAGCAGCTTCCGTTCGTCCTGTCCGGCAAGTGGCTCCTGGTCGTGCGGATGGGTTATCACATCGTGCTCCTCGCGTATTTTGGCCTGGTCGGTTCTTCGACCGCGTCGCTTGCCACGCGTTCGGCCGTCGCGGGGACGACGCTGATGCTGTTCGCGATCGGCCTGCGCGCGTGGTCGATGCAGATGTTGGGCGAACGGTTTCGTGGATACGAGGTCCGCGCCGAGCCGGGAGGGTTGGAGACGCGGGGTCCGTATGCGCTCGTCCGCCACCCTGGCTACCTCGCGTTCGTGTTGTTCGATCTCGGCATGCCGCTGCTCTTGAACAGCGCGTGGATGCTGCCTCTCCTCGTCGTGCCGCTGGCAGTGATGCTGCGGCGCGTGTCCGCGGAAGAGCGGCTGCTGTTGAAAGCCTATCCAGTCGACTATCCCATCTACGTTGCGAGGACGCGACGCATCGTTCCAATGATCTATTAAGCGTTCCGCGTTTTCCTTGGTTCCGCGGATGGTTTTGCTTCCGGTTCTTCCTTGGCATCCCCGGAGGAGGGGAGAAGGTGGAGATTTTCAGGCACCTGCTCGGTTGCCCCTACGACGTGGAAGCAGATGACGTGTCACCTGTCATCGACCGTTCATGATGGCATCGGTAACAGCCCGCGCCAGACTGATCGTCTCGCCGACAACGACGTTGCGGTCGAGGCGGGTGCTCACGCTCGGCTCAGTGGGTGCGTCGGAATATTGGGAAGTCGAGACGACCGGTCGCTATCTGGCCAACCAGTACCGCGACCTGAGCGTGTCGTACGTGCACTCGTCCAGCAGGCGCAACCTCAATGACTACGACCAATTCTTCGGCAACTTCAGGAATCCGATCATCAGACCTGACGAACACTCGCTCAGCTCGACCGATGTACCCAATCGCGTGATCGTGCGCGGCACCATCGGATTGGTGCGCAAATGGGTCCTGTCGCCGCTTTACGAATGGCGCAGTGGATTCCCCTGGTCCGCGGTCGACGAGTTTCAGGACTTCGTTGGCCCGCGCAACCGGTCGGACCGTCTGCCGAACGTCTCCACCTTCGACGTCACGCTCATCCACCCTTGGCAGTTTCGGAAGTATCACTTCTCGGCCGGTATCAAGATCGACAACCTCTTCGACACCGGCGACGAGCGGGATGTGCAAAACAACGTCGCCTCTCCCGATTACGGGAGGTTTTACAATCCGATCGAGCGTTCGATCGGGTTCGCTATCAGCACGAGTCGACCGTAGCGACCAGAAGCTCGTTAGTCACCGACGTCTTTTCGGCGAGACTGGGAGAATCTGCCCACCTGCAACAGCACAGCGAGCCCGATCGCCAAAGGCGCCGCAAGCAGGCTCAGCAGCACGCCCATGCGGACTTCTGCACGCAGCTGTCCCGGCGGCAGCAGTGCCGCACTGAAGAACAGTCCAACACTGAATCCCATCGCCGCGATGAGCCCGGTGACAAACAGGTCGCGCCATCCGACGTGGTGCGGCAGGTGGAGCCCGGCGAGCAGCGCCAGGCCGGCGCCGATGAGGACGCCTAAAGGCTTGCCGGCCAGGACGGCAATCGGCACTCCCCAGGTCCCGAGCTCGAGGGCGCCGAAGGACACGCCCGCGTTGACGAGACCAAAGAAAAACAGCGTCAGCTGGACCGGATACCGCCACCAGTTTTCGAATTGGCTGAGCGTATCTTTCGCATCGGGGAGTGCATCGACGAAGAATCCCGGATCACGCGCGGCGTGCGGCAGGAACGGGATGATGGGAACCAGGGCCAGCGCCGGGTGGAGTCCGCCCCAGAAAAGAGCAAACCAGGCGATGACACCAGGACCAAGCAGGTAGGGCCAGAAATTGACAACCCTTCTGCTCCGCAGCGCCGCCGCGATGCCCATCGCGCCGACGAGAATCGCGATCCCAGTCAGGGCGTGCGTGTCTCGAGTTGGGTTGACGAATGACAGCGCCAGAAATCCGAGGCCGTCGGACGCGATGCCGAGCACGAGAAAAAACGGCATCATCGGGTGCAATCGGAAAATCAGCCTCACCACGAAGTACCCGACCGCAAGATCCGTCGCCATGACCACGGGCCAGCCGACGATCAGCATCGGTTCGTCCAGCACGTCGACGACGCGGCTATAGATCGCCGCTGCCGCGGCAGTCGCGCAGATCGCAGCAATGACCGGCAGCATGACGCGTCGCCATGAATGAAGCACGCCGCCCGGCGCGGTCGCCTCGACGACCTCCTTGGTCATGATCGCGAAGAAGAAGACCATGGCCACATCGTTGACGGCGAACGCAATCGCAAAGGTGAAGCGGAAGTAGCTCTCGGGGGCGGTATTGGCCCAGGCAAGGGCGACCAGCGCACCGATCGGCAACAGGAGGAGATGTTCGACGGCGAACCGCGACAGGCGTGGCACCGTCGTGCGCACGCGAGCCCGAAGGCCGCGTCGCTTCGGCGATGTTTTCCCCGCCTGGTCGCTAGTCATACGAGGTCTCTCGGCGGCCGCCCGTTCGCGTGGCGCCCAGCGCGGCTGTTTCGCCCGCCGGCCCAGTGGTCGCGGGTTGCGCCTGCCTCTGTATCACACCAGAGTCCACGATCTTTCCGGTGCGTGAAACGACGCGGAAGAACATCTCTGCTCCCGTGATCTCCACCAGCATGAAGCTCTGATCTTGATCGAAGGACGCGGCGGTCTGCTCGGTAGGGCTCATGTTGCCCCTTCTCAGTTGCCCGGCGGCCCCTGAGACGAAGTAGTAGATGCCCTTTTGCGGCTTCAGCCGTTCGTAGACGTGGTCGTGGCCGGAGAACACCACGTTGACGCCGAACCGCGTGAAGATTGGCTCGAGCAGCACGCGCAAATCGACCGACGCGCCATGTCGATCGGCATTCGAGTACAGCGGGTGGTGAAAGTAGCAGATCTTCCATTCCTCCTTGGCGTTCCGAAGAGTCGTCTCGATCCAGGCCACCTGCCTAGCGTCCATCAGTGTGGTATCGAGCGCAAGGAACCGCACGTTGTTGCGCACGTAGGTGTAGTAGCGCTGACCGTTCATGTTGAATGGTGGGTACAACACGTTCTCCACGCGGTCGTGATTGCCCAATGACGCCTGGAACTTCACACCTGCCGATAGCAGTGGCGCGTACGGCTGCTCGAATTTCTTCACGAAGTCAGCCGGTCGCTGGCCTCCGTACATGTTGTCGCCCAGCATGATGACAAGGTCGAACGCGAAGCTTTCATGAGCCTTGGTCATCTGCTGTGCTACTTCATACTGCGGGCGGTCGCCCGTTCCATTGTCGCCAATGGCGGCAAACTTCAGCGAGCCGGATCGATTCGGAAGCTGGACAGCCGGTTGCGCAAGGACAACTGCACAGGCGAAAGCAGTAACGACAAATGCCAGCGCGCGAGCGCGTCGCCTACCAGCCGTGAACCAACGGGACGTCGTCATGCTCACGCGTTTCCTCGAGGTGAGTAGGGCCGATGGGCATGATGTCGGTTCCATGATGAACAGACGATGACACCGCAACCACTGGAGACAGAAGCCGGAACTTGCCGGTGACCCTCGGTCATCGTCCGTTCATCTGGCGCGTCCTACTATGATCCTGTCAGACGCAGGGTGGAAGTACGGACTTCAGCGTGGCGAGCTGAAGCCATGTTCCCGAAGACCGAGCTAGATTTGCGAGTTCAGTCGGCGAACGGCGAACCGGAATGAGTGAAACCGTGATGGACGACCGACGTGAATCAACGACGGTTGACCGATGGGCGGCCAGTCCCGCGTTATGCGGTGCCGCGCTCCTTGCGTTCACTTCGGTCGTGGGCTGTAGGACGCCGCCCCCACCGCCATTCACCGCGGCGCATCGGAGTGCCGTCCTCAAGTCGCTGCAAGCGAAGGGGTTGGATGTGCCGCGGGTTCTCGAGGTCACCGCTGACGGATGGGTTGTCGCCACCTTCGAGATGAGCGATGCCGCGCGGACCAATCGAGCGGTGCCGCTCAGTGCGGAGGCGATGCTGAGGCTCCAAGCTGTCCGTGAGGTGCTGCTGCCGGATGGTTTTACGAACTACCGCGTCAACATTCATGGATCAGCTCCGGACGGCGGTCTCGGCCGACGTTACGGCGCCGTCACGTTGAGGGGCGATCGGATCGAATGGGTGGGGCCGGACTGAGATGCGTTCGAGGCAATGTTGAAGGAATTGAACGACGTTCGTATCCGCGGAGAACGCGCGAGACGCGAGGAACAAGGAAGGCGCGGAACGCGGGCACGACAGCGAGCAAATATCAGCGCGCCACACCACCACTCAAGCGATAAACCCACCCCGGCTGCCACTGCCACACTGAGGTCACGGCATTGTGAAGGTCAACTCCCTCAATGAGGTGCTCGAGCGCATAGAACGTCGCCCGATGTCCGACGACGAGCACGGTCTGACCAGCGAACGCCTCAGCGATTTCCGTGAGCCATGCACCGACGCGGTCGACGACCTGCTGATAGCTCTCGCCGCCGGGGAAGGGCATCGTCACTCGCAGGTGGCGCTGCGCCTCAATTTCGGAGGCAGCGTGCCTGGTGAGAGTGCCGTAGTCGCATTCACGAAGTCTGGCATCTCGGACAATTGCGATCCTCCTGTCCGCGAATGCGATCTCGGCCGTCCGTACGGCGCGCGTCAGATCCGAACAGAACACCGCCGAGAGATTGTCGGCTCGACGGCGCTCCCCGAGCGCGCGTGCCTGGACCTCGCCTTTCTCTGACAACGTGACGTCGAACCAGCCCGATGCGAGCCCCGCTTCGTTGTCGAGGCTGGTGGCGTGAGTTTCAAACACTACGAAGGTTCCAGAGTTCCAGGATTGCAAGGCAAGGTTCTGGGGCAAGGTTGGACAGGGTTCCAAGGTTCCAGGGTTCCAAGGAACCTATTTCGAGAGGTCGAGTGACATGAACCGCGTCCCCTCGATGGGCGAGTCGTAATAGGGCGCGATATCGACGAACCCGAGCTCCACATAAAGCCGCTGTGCGTCCTTCATGATTGGCAGCGTGTCGAGCAGCATCGTGCGGTAGCCGCGTGCCTTGGCCTCTTCGATGATGCGTTCCGCCAACAGACGTCCGAGCCGAACCCCTCGCGCCTCGGGCCGCACATACAGGCGCTTCATTTCGCACTGCGCCGTCCTTCCGGGCACGAAGCGCCACCATTCCAGCCGGCTGGCCCTCGAGCCGCGCGATCAGCAGCGCGCCGGCAGGCACCTCGTAGTCACCCGGGAGCCCCTGCACCTCTTGCGCGAAGTGCTGAAACGCGAGGTCGACGCCCGTCCAGGCCGCGTACTCGGCCAACATCTCGCGAATCGCGGCGAGGTCGCCGGGCCCGGCAGGTGCGATGACAGGAATGGGCAGTTATAGGAACAGGAGTTCTACACGAAGGCCACGAGGCCACGAAGATCCAGAACGCTCGGTTCTACGTAATGGTTCTACGCGATGGTTCGAGATGGACGAAAATCCAACCGGTACCTTTTGGGGGTCGTCTGATGAGCGTGACCGTGGCCGGCTTGACCGTCTCGCTAGGTCCTTCTGCTGCGCCCGCGATGCCCGACGCGACCTTCGACGCCGAGACGACGCAGTTGGCCGTGCGGGCACGGAGCGGCGATCGCGAGGCGTTCAGCGCCCTGGTTGGGCTGCACGAACGCGCGGCTCGCCGCGTCGCCATTGCCGCGTTGGGGGAGCCAGCCGAGGCAGACGAGGCGGTGCAGGAAGCGTGTTTGACCGCCTGGCGGCGAGTCGATCAGCTCGTAGACCCCGCGTCGTTTCGGTCCTGGTTCCTGCGGATCACGTGGCGGAAGGCACTCGATCGTCGCCGATCGGTGAAAGCGTGGCTGAGGCGACTGCACACCGAGCCGACCGACGCCGACCCGGCGGAGCTGATACCGTCGACGGCCGTCGCGCCAGATAAAGAACTGCTGGATCGCGAGCGCGATCAGGCGATTGCCCGGATGATTCGATCGCTTCCGGCGCGGCTGCGCGATCCGTTCCTGCTCGCCGCGACAGGGGAGCATCGCTACGAGGATATCGCGCGGATGCTCGGCATTCCGGTCGGCACCGTGAAATGGCGGATGCTCGAGGCCCGTCGGCTGTTGCGAGAGAAGCTCGGCCGCCTGGGATTTGGAGCCAACGAGTGATGCGAGAAACGCTGGACGAGGCCATCGATCGCGTCGCCGCGACGCTGACGACGGTGTCGGCGGACTCAGGCTTTGCCGATCGGCTCGACGCGCGACTCGATGGGCGTCGGGCGCGAGCGCCAATCTGGCTGATGGCCGCAACAGCGACAAGCGTGCTGCTGGCGACGCTGCTGATGAATCGACCCTGGGATGTACAGCGGCCGGCAATCGAATCCCCGTCGAAAGCGACCACGACCACTGCCGCGAGCCCCTCGCCAGGAACCGAGCCGAGCATTCCGATCGAAGCCGGTACGTCGGCGCCAGGCTCCGCGACTCGGCATGCGTCAGGCGAGCTCGAGATGGCGCCCGCACCGACGATTGCTGCACTGACGGGGCCGCCAACGTTGTCCGTCGACGAACTGCGGCTCGAGTCGTTGACCATCGCGCCAGTTGACGTTGTCCATCTCGAGGCTGTGGTCAGCCTCGAGCTTCCGGCGCTCGAGACGATGGCGCCCGAGGAGTATCGATGATGCTGCGAATCTTCGTTTGGAGCACGCTCTTACTTGGCCTGAGTGTCACCGTGTCGACCGCGCAGCCCCCCGCGGCCTCAGCGACGGTCGAAGAGGCGGCGACCGTCCAGGCCAAGCCTGACCAGCCGCCGCCGCCGCCGCCCGAAACGCAGAAGCCCGCCGTGCGTCCGCCCACGACAAGCCCGCCACCCGATAAGCTGGCCATCCCGCCACCCGATAAGCTGGCCAATCCAACCGATAAGCTGGCCATCCCACCACCCGATAAGCCGCCCACGCCACTCGAGAAGCCAGCTCCCGGAGTCCCGAAGATGCGCGGGCGTGATCTCAACCTGCAAGTCGAAATCACCATCAGCGACCAATTGGGGACGCAGACGCCCGACAAGAAAGTCGTCTCGATGCTGGTGGCCGATGCCACCTTCGGTCGGATTCGCGCCTCCGCCGGACCGGGCGTCGGCATGGTCGGCGCGGGGCTCAACGTGGACGCGCGGCCCACCGTGCTCGAGGGGGATCGCATACTGCTGGAGCTGACCGTTGAGTACACCCCGTTTCGCGAGAGCGGCCAGGTGACTCAACGGCCGACGGTGCTGAACGAGAGCCTCAGTGTCATCTTGCAGAGTGGGAAGCCCGTGGTCGTGTCGCAGGCCGCAGACCCCGTTGCCGACCGAAAGATAGCGGTCGAAGTGCGCGCCTCCATCGTCAAGTAACGGTCCTTCTCTCGGCTCGCAAGCTGTTGCATACTGCCCTCGCCGGATGTCCGGCAGGCAGCGATGCAACGACTCATTACCGCAATCCTCTTCGCCAGTCTCCCGTGGGTGGGCGGGACGGACGGTGCGTCGCAGATCAAGGGCCAGTTTCGCGCGCGACTCTCGACCGTCCCTATCGACGTTGCGATGCAATCCACCGTCGCCGGCAGCGGCAGCGCCACCGCCACGTTGACCGGCCGCAAGGTCTCGGTGACGGGCACGTTTGACAATCTCAAGAGCGCCGCGACCATGGCAAAAATTCACGTCGCGCCGAAGGGCATGCGTGGACCGGCGATCCTCGACCTCACCGTCACTACGGCGACGAGCGGAACGCTGAGCGGCGAGTTCGATCTGACTCCGACCCAGGTCCGCGACTTGACGGACGGTCGCTTTTATATCCAGCTACACAGCGAGAAGGCTCCCGAGGGCAACCTCTGGGGCTGGTTGTTGCCTCAGGAGACGCGCCGGTGACGACAGCGTTCAGGCCTCTTTTCATGCTCGCGATAACGGCCGTCCTTCTCGGCCTCGTCATGGTCTCGGCACAGCAGCCAACACCAACACCAACCAGCGTGTTCACGGCGGAGCAGGCGGAGGCGGGACGCGCGGCCTATCAGGCGCGCTGTGCCGGATGTCACCTGCCGGACATGAGCGGTCGCAACGAAGCGACGCCGCTCGCCGGGGCCAATTTCATGAACGCGTGGCGAGGCCGCAGCACGCGTGAGCTGTACGAGTACATCTCGGCCACCATGCCGCCCGGTGGCGCCACCCTGGGCGCCGATGTCTATCTTTCGATCACGGCGTTCATCCTGCAATCCAACGGCGCGGTCGCTGGCACGCAGCCGTTGACAGCGACCACCTCCGCGCCTCTGGCTGCAATCGCAACCGGCGTGCCCGCACCCGCTGCCCCCAGCGCACCTGCCGCACTTGGCGCACCTGACACCCGCACCGCACCTGTCGCACCTGGCGCACCCGCCGCACCTGTCGCACCCGCTCCTCCCCGTGGCCTGACCGTCACCGGCGAGGTGAAAGACTTCAGGCCCGTCACCGACGAGATGCTGCGCAATCCGCCGCCCGGCGACTGGCTGATGATGCGCCGCAACTACCAGGCCTGGAGTCACAGCCCGCTCTCCGAGATCACGACCGCCAACGTCAAGGATTTGCGGCTCGCGTGGGTGTGGGCGATGAACGAAACCGGCGCGAATCAGCCGACGCCGCTCGTGCACGACGGGATCATGTATCTCGCCAACACGATGAACGTCGTGCAGGCGCTCGACGCGGCGACCGGCGATTTGATCTGGGAGAACCACGTCGGTCCCGCCACGATCGTGGGCTTTGGCTCGATGCGCAACATGGCGATGGCGGGCGACAAGCTGTATTTCGCGACCACCGACGCCCGCCTCGTCGCGCTCGACGCGCGCACGGGCAAACTGATTTGGGACACGGTCATCGCCGATCGCGCCAAGGGGTTCTCCAACACGAGCGGGCCGATCGTCGCCCGCGGCAAGGTCATTCAGGGGCTGCAGGGCTGCGACCGTTATCGTGAGGAGCGCTGCTTCATCAGCGCCTACGATGCGGAAACCGGGAAGCTCGCGTGGAAGTTTCACACGGTGGCTCGGAGCGGAGAGCCGGGTGGTGACACGTGGGGCAAGCTTCCCGATCTGATGCGCGCCGGCGGCGACACGTGGATCGCCGGCAGCTACGATCCCGATCTCGACCTCACGTATTGGGGAATCGCGCAGGCCAAGCCATGGATGCCCGTGAGCCGTGGTACGAGCGTCAGGGACGCTGCGCTCTACACCGCATCGACCGTAGCGCTCCGATCGTCCGATGGCTCGCTGGCCTGGCACGCGCAGCACATGCCTGGCGAATCACTCGACCTGGACGAGGTGTACGAGCGCGTGCTCGTCGATATCGGCGCCGACAAGACGCTCTTCACCATTGGGAAAGCGGGCGTGCTGTGGAAGTACGATCGCCGGACGGGCCGCTACCTCGGCCACACAGAGACGGTCTTCCAGAACGTCTTCGACAGCATCAATCCAAAGACCGGCGTGCCCACGTATCGCCCCGACATCCTCGAACAGAAGATCGATCAGTGGATTCCCGCCTGCCCAAGCACCGAGGGCGGCCACAACTGGCAGTCGATGAGCTATCACCCCGGCACGCGCTCGCTGGTCATTCCACTGAGCCAGTCGTGCATGGAAATCTCGCCGCGCAAAGTGGAATTGAAGGCGGGTTCGGGTGGTGTCGGCGCCGTCCGCAAGTTCTTCGAGATGCCAGGCTCCGACGGCAACGTGGGGAAGCTGGCCGCCTACGACGTCGCGACGCTGAAAGAGGTGTGGAGCTACCAGCAGCGCGCGGCCTTCCTCACCGCCGCGCTGAGCACCGGCGGAGGACTCGTCTTCATCGGCGATCTCGATCGCTACTTCCGCGCGTTCGACGTCCGTACTGGTGAAGTGCTGTGGCAGACTCGGCTTGGGACGTCAGTTCAAGGATTTCCGGTATCGTTCACCGCTGGAGGCAAGCAGTTCGTCGCCGTCACGACGGGCCTCGGCGGCGGCAGCCCGCGCGTGGTCCCGCGGACGATCTCGCCGGAGATCAAGCATCCGAACAACGGCCACGCGATCTACGTGTTCGAGTTGGCGTCTGCGAAGTGACGTGATGACGGCGGGTCGGAAGACCCGCCCGACCTGCCCTACCCGACCCACCAGCCCTGGCCGACCTGCCCTACCCGCCCTTTTTCCCCACGACCGCGTTGCCGATGCGCGTGAACGTCTTGCCGTCAGTCGACATCTCCTCGGTAATCGTGAACGACTGCGGCGACACGATGCCGTAGGTGCGGCGGAGGATGGTCCCCATCACCGGGCGCACTCTCGAACCGGATGGAAATGGGCGAGGTCCAGTCGCCGATGCTGAGCACCTGGACGCCGCTGGCGAGTTGCTCCTGCAGCACCATGATCTTCTGACCTTCGTGCCAGCCGAGAGTCCCGCTCTCCTTGTAAGCGCCGCCGTCGGACTTGCCCTCGCCCCGCAAGCTGAGAAAGTTGCTATCGCCCAGCCGTGTGAAGCTGAGCGTTCCGGTCCGCGGTCCTGGTGAAAAAGGGCTCTCGCGGCCGCTCCAGGTGACGTTCCAGGTGCCGATGAAGTAATCGAGGCTTTGCTTCAGCTGTGGTTGCGGCGGGCCTTTCCGTCCCAGCAGACCGCCTGTGGCTGGAGCCGGGGGCGTGACGTTCGCGGGCTCTTGTGCGAGCCCAGTAGCCGGGGACATCATAGCCAGCACCACCACGAGAACCTCGAGCGCTCGTTTCAACAATCCGATCATCGAATGACACCCTCCGACGCACGACATTCTAGCGAAGCTGCGTCTCCGCGGGGCGGTTACGCTTTGGGTACCAGCGAAGATGACGCATAGAGAACGAGCCTGGTACCAGTGCGCAGCTCATAAATTCCGACTCGCACGAAGCGTTCGCCCAGGACGCGGGACGCCTCCGCCTCCTGGCGCTCGGTGACGATCGCGAGCCCCTCATCCAGCGCCTCGACTTTTCCCGGATAGGCAGCCGCGACGTCGCGCAGATACCAGGGGAGAGGGAACTGAAATTGGTGGGGCACCATGACGACCACCGGGACTCGCTTCGGTGTTCGACTGATCAGGTCGCCGACGGCGTCGACCAGCGCCAGCACCTCGCGGCTGGTTTGCGCGTAAACATACGGCAAGCGGTCGTCGTCATAGCGCAGGAAATTGAGCCTGACGGTCTGGAACGTCGTCACCGCAAGGACGACGCCACCCAAAACCGGCAGCAGCTGTCGCCAACCGCCCGCGCTGATGCGAGCGAGCGTGGACACCAGATAGCCGGCGGACAGGGCCAGGGGCGGCAGGAAGTTGAGAGTGAGCCAGGGCGTCTTGTACGGGATCAGCGAGTAAGCGGCCACGATCCCGACCGCCCACAGACCTGAGAACACGGCGAAGGCATTGTCCCGCCGCCAGGCGGCCAGCATCGCTCCCGCGAGACCCCCAGCCAGGAGCGGCAGCTCGATCTGGGCGAGCCAGGTGAGATGCGTGTACCAGGGTCGACGATGAGCCGCCACGCCGGTGTTGGACCACACGTCGTACGCTCGGAAGAAATCCGCAAGGCCTTGCGGATTGGTGAAGAACGAGCTGTAAAAGAGCACGTTGATGCCCAGGAACACTGCCAAACCTGCCGCGATCACGCGGACACCGGGGCGTAGCCGGGTCACGGACTTTACAGGAATTCGGCACCAGATTACGGTTCCAATCACAGCGCAGATGAGGACCCCGATGCTGATGAACCATGTCTCCTTGGTCGCTGCCATCATGGCGGCTGACAACGCGGCGACCAGCACGCCTCGCATCGAGTTTCCACGGAGGTAATCCAGAACGCCGACCACGAGCCCTAAGGTGGCGCAAACGAGAATGCTCTCGTGGATGAAATAGCGCGAGTGAAACACGGCGCCTGGGCGACAGAGTCAGTAGCGCCATGGCGGCGAGTGTTCCGATGTCTCCCAGATGCCGTCGCAACGGCAGGATCAATGCAATCGTCAGTAGTCCGCAAAATGCGGGCACCAACCGCAGGGAGAACGTCGTGAGCCCAAACAACGCCGAGCTCGCCCATGCCAGGTAGTACAGCGTCGGCCCGTGATAGTTGGCGGGGTCGTATCGATACGTGTGCGGAGGCCGCACGAGATTGAGCAGAAACCAGCCGTTCACCCCTTCGTCATGGTGAAACGGCTTGAGATCGAGCTCGAACAGGCGTAGCAGAACCGCCGCGGCCGCCAGATAGAGAAGTGCGGCTCGCCAGGACTGCTCGGACAGTCTGATCGCCGGCGTCGAAGGAAGTGGACAGATTCATGTCTGCTGGCTACTCCGGCGGCGTCACGCGGTGGAGACGATACGTACCGAGTTTCGGCTACGACGGGGTATCGCGCGAAGAACGCGTCGTTGACCTTGGTGAAGCGTCGTTCGTCCGGGCCGATGACGACGTAGTTGATACGGTGTTGCGCGCAGGAGACTCGTGGCGTCTTGCCCGCCCTCGTATATCGCGCGAATCTCGCGTTCTCGCGCATGCAGAATCAAGCCCCTGCGACCAGAGATGGCCGGGATATCCCATGAGCGAGCGGCGGCCACTCAGGGCCACGCTGTGATTGTGGATGGGCGCATGGAGGACCGTGGCATTCTGATTCGGTCGTCGATGCTGATGAGCCTCGCGAACTCGGTCGGCAGGCGACTCAAGACCTCGTACTTCTGCTGCGCCGTGATAGCACACGCCACAGATCGAGCGTGCCGGCGGCCGTCAACGAAATGAGCAAGCGCGACGGCCAGCCCGCGACGCCAACTTCCAGTGCGATACCATCGCGAGAGCACGAGGGACACGAGCGGGATGGAGGCGAGAAACCAGTACACCAGGACCTTGATGTTGTCCCAGATCCACGGCGCCAGGCGAACGACGTTGGGCACCACGAAACACAACAGAAACGGCAGATAGAATCGGCGCAGTCTCGCGGGAACAGCGCTGCTTTCACCGCGCGCCATCAACGCCCAGACGATGATCGGGATCAACGCGCCCGTATTCATCAGCCAGAAAACAACTGCACCGGTCTCACCACGATCCCAGCCGAACTGCCATCCAACAAACGACGCGCTATCAACGGCGCTGCCCTTCGCAAGCCACAGGAGCTGCGGGACGCCGAGGCCTGCGGCGACGACAAAGAACGCGATCCAGGCAGGCCACATTCGAAGCAGCAGCGCGAGGCAGCCCGCCATTCCAACGACGACCATGTACGTGTGCCCGTGGATCAACGGCAAGAGCCCCGCCACGACACCTGCCGCCAGCATCCGACGAACACTCTCGTTCGGCCGGCCCGCCGCGTCATGAGCCGCGAGCCACCACTGTCGAAACACGACCACGGCGAGAGGGAAGGCGAGATTGATCCCTCGTTGCGGAATCAGCAGCGTCGTGATCACGTTGCCGAATCGCAGAGCCGCTCTCGCGAATCGTGTAGTCGTGAGGCAGCTCGCGACAGCAGCGCCCGACATGCTCCCCGGCGCCTGCCAGGCTTCCTGCAGGAAGACCCACCAGCCCAAGTCCGCCACCCACCAACATCAGGATCGGCGCGACGCACGCTGCAGCAAGTGCGTCGTTCGTCAGGTCGAGTGTCCACTGATGGAGCAACAACACCGACGCGCAACGCGCCGAGAATGGCTGGCAGGACGATGGCCGTGCGGAGATCGGCGCCCGCCGTGACGAGCAGTCGCGCTGAGAAAATCGGTAAGAAACGGGTAGGTGAACGGCACGCCCGGCAAACGAGGGGTGCTCGGGCGGCAAGTTGTTGTTCGGCGACGAAACGCGACACGACAGCAAGATGGAAGGGCAGGTCGCCAAAGTTGTGCATGACGCCCGTGCAGATGGCGCCGGTTCGGCGGACGCTCATCGCGCGGTCCATGATCGACCACAGAACGGCCAGCGCGGCGATGCCGACGACGGCGCAGCGCGACCGCGCGTGGCTGGCGAACTCGCGTTCGGATTGCCACAATTCCATGGCACGAATACATCAGCTCGGAGTTGCTCCCGATGAGCCTTGACGAAGAAAGTTGCCGCCGGGGAGAAGACAGGCTGGAATGCCGACAGAGGACCGCTGGCCATCCAGCCCGAGGATGAGGCGGCCAGAAAGCCGGTCAGTGAGAGTGCCGCGAGCCCGGTCGACCGTGCCGGCCGCCCATCGAGTCAGCAGCGGTGCGCCGTGATCGTAGAGGTAGGTCGACGCGAATCCGCCAGTGATGGCAGCGCAGGAGCATCGCGGTCGCGGACACCATATCGTCGTGTAACCGCGCGACCCGTCCGGGCAACGTGCCGAGCTCGATGCGCTAGCTAGAACAGCGAGGCGGGTGCCGGACGAGAACTCCACTGCCGCTCGCGCAGCGCAGTGGTCGCCGCGATCATCGCGGCATTATAGTTCCCCGCGCAGCATTTGCCGCCGGACCGTGACGATGTCGGCGAGCATACGTGGGCCATCACGGGAAAGACGGACCTTGCTGCCATCCTCGTGGTGCCATCGCACGGGGACTTCGTGCAACCGCAGGCCGGCACGATGAGCGACGAAGAGGAGCTCGATATCAAAGCCAAAGCGCTCGATGGTGGCCGATGTCAGAATCGGTCGGAACACGGCCATGCGGAACGCCTTGAATCCGCATTGCGTGTCGTGGAACGGTAGCCCGGTGGCGATCCGCAACGCCACGTTGAACGCGCGGCCCGCGCGATCGCGATAGAACGGCTGCGGAGTTTCGATTAACCGGCGATCGAGCGCCCGCGATCCAAACGCGACGTCGCAGAGCCCGTCGTCGATGAGATCCACCAGCTTCGGCAGCTCGGTGATAGGGGTTGAAAGGTCTGCATCGCTGAACACAGCGACCGGGGCGCGCGCCGCCAACAGACCCTGGCGGACCGCATGTCCTTTGCCGCGATTCACCGGTACGCGCAGAACCCGCCAATCGAAGGGGCAATGCTCCGACAAGCAGTGTTCGGCCACGTCCGCGGTTCCGTCGCTGGAACCGTCATCCACGATCAGCAACTCAGCCGTCTGGTAGGCCTCGAGAAAGGACACCAGCACACCGAGCGATCGCCCGAGTCGGGCTGCTTCGTTGTACGCCGGAATGACGACGGAGATATTGGGGATCAAGGGGGCCCGCTCTCGTCAAACCGCTCTTTGTGCTCGTTCGCTACCAATCCGTCCCCGGAGCAATGAGGCGGCCCTTCCCGGGCCGCCTCACTTCTCAGGAGTCGCTTGATTATTACTTGCTCTTGTGCGGCTGGTCGAAGTGCGCCTGGAGATTGCCGCCTGAGACTGTGGTCAGCGGGACGTTCAGTATCACTTCGCCGTTGGAGTCCCTGGTGATCCGGAACGCGATCTGGTCGTCGACGCCCGGCTCGCCGCCGTCAATGAAGGTGAATGTGATGCTGAAGCCCTCGTCGCCGTTGAATTTGCCCTCCCTTGCCAGTGAGCGTATCGAGTGGCGCTGCGGGAGGCGGCTGGCTGGGGGCATTGTCGCTGCAGTCCACGGTCGTCTCGTGGATGAGCAAGTGGAAGTTGTTCTTGCCTGGGCCGTTGTACCGCCCCAGTTGATCTCGAGGTTGTTCGAGAGCAGCAGGTCGCAGTGGATGGTCAAGCCGTAGGTAATCTTGCCTTCAGGCTCCTGCGTCACGTGTCCGCCGCCGGTGAATCGGCCGATTCCCTGGCGTCGGCGTCGGCGTCGGAGTCGGGGTCGGGACTCGTGGAGTTTGTCGGCGTTGGGTCTCGCGGCGTTGTCGCGCCAATCCCGCCCGCGCTGGCGCTGGTCGCGTCGGGCGTCACCGCACTCGGCGACACCGGGTTGCTCGGGGAAGTCGAGCACGACACGATGACGAGCGTCATCGCGACGGCCCCCGCCACCGACGCGGTGATATTCGAACGGCCTAAGAGGGTTCGTATTCTGTGCATAGCGTCTCCTGGCCCGGTCGCATAGCAAGCGATTCGCCATGGACAATCTCACCAGAGTCTTAGGGACACCATGCGCCACAGGCGTTCCGTTTGACCTCGCGGTGTTACGGAACTGATGCAAATCGCGCGATCGGTGTTCCGATTCGAGAAGAGAAATTCTCCACCGGCCGAGACTTCGGTCTCCGCCGTCCTAGATTAGGGAGAAATGGCTGTTGGTCGACCGTTAGACGAAGTGACCACGCTCAGCGGATTGCATGGCGAACGCTCAGCGCAGACACCGTCGCCGCGCGCATCGCGGAATTGTAATGACCGGCCCACATCTGCCGCCGCACGGTGGCGATGTCTGCCAGCATTCGCGGACCGTCGCGCGACAGGCGCACCTTGCTGCCCTCCTCGTGCCGCCATCGCACCGGAACTTCCTGCAGCCTGAGGCCGGCGCGATGCGCCACGAACAACAGTTCGACATCGAAGCCGAACCCATCGATCGTGGCGCACTCGAGGAGTTCGACGGCAGACCGCCATGCGGAATGCCTTGAAGCCACACTGCGTGTCGTGGAACGGCAGCCCGGTCGCAAGCCGCAGGGCGGCATTGAAGGCGCGGCCCGCGCGATCGCGATAGAAGGGTTGTCGCGTCTCGATCAGGCGCCGGTCGAGCGCGCGCGAGCCAAAGGCCACATCGCAGGATCCGTTGTAAATCAAATCGACGAGCTTGGGCAGCTCCGTAATCGGCGTGGACAAGTCGGCGTCGCTGAAAAGGGCAACGGGAGCGCGCGCCGCCAGGAGACCGTGGCGGACGGCGCATCCCTTGCCGCGATTGGTCGGAAGGCGCAAAACCCGCCATTCAACGCTGCAATCTTCCGACAAGTATCGTTCGGCCACCTCCGCAGTCCCGTCGGATGACCCATCGTCGACGACCAGAAGCTCTGCGGTTTGATAGGTTCTGAGGAACGACGCCATCCGGCCAAGTGACCGGCTCAGTCGCGCCGCCTCGTTGTAGGCCGGAATCACGATCGAGATGCTTGGAACCATAGCGTCGAGTCCTTGGTTAGCTGCACGGCGCCCAGTGGAGGGCGCCGTGGCAGGTCACATTACTGAACGCTGCTCGAAATCAGTCTTCGACGCAGCCGGAGACGGTGTTCAACAGGCCGGCGGCGGCGGAACGCCCGCAGCTCGCATCGCTGCCGCCGCACGACACGGCGGTCAACAAGCTCGCGCACGAAGTGAACTTGTCGGTCGAGCTGAAGTCTGCGGCAGCCTGGCACACTGACAGGAAGTGCGCTCGGTGTGGCTCAGCCTTCCAATACCCCGGCGAGCACGGCGTGCCTGGGGTCGGCGTGGGCGTCGGCGTCGGCGTCGGAGTGGGCGTCGGGGTCGGGTCCGGCGTCGGGTCGGGAGTTGGGGTCGGCGTCGGGTCTGGCGTCGGGTCCGGCGTCGGCGTCGGCGTTGGAGTGCCCGGGACGGTCAACACCCTGTAGTGCGAAATCGTCTGGCACTCATTGCTGGTGCCGCCGCCGGTCACGTTGACTGTACTGGTTCCGAGTCCTGAAACCGAATAGCAGTCGCAGGCGCCGTTCGCCGTGCACACCAGACCTTGCTGCGTGTTGCCGGCCTTGATGCAGACCGCCTTAATTATCTGCCCCGGAGCGGTGAAGATTCCTCCGCCATCCCCACCGCCCTCTACGTAACCGGCTGGGCAGGTGTCGCCGCCTGCGACAGCGGACGAACCTGGTGCACCGACGCCGCTGGGGGAGGTGGGACTTCCGGATTGGCTCGAACACGAAGCGATAACGAGCGTCATGACGCTGAAGAGCGTCAAGGACGCGATGATTCCTGATAAACCGAGTTGCCGTTTCACTCGTTGCATAGGGGAGCTCCTGGCCGTTGGCAAAGCAAACGCTCAGCCACGCCCCGAGAGGAGCGTCGCCATAGGACAGGACGTGCCACGCGAGGCCTGAATGAGCGAGCCGTGTGGCGGATTGGAGCAATTCCCTAGGAAAATGTCGATTTTCAACGAGAACAATTCTCCACCGGGCGAGACTTCCGTCGCTCGCGGGCGCCGCCTCGCGGATTTTCCGTCCGTGCCTTGCCTTTATGGGCTCGCGGCGGGTACGCTGCTGAGGCGCTATCTGTGGACGTGCGTTCGCGAAGACAAGGGAGTCATTTGTGGCGAAATCCTGTGTCGGAGTTGGCGTCGCAATCTGCAGTCTCGTTTCTTGCCACAGTCGTCGGCGTGGCGCCAATCCGGCGGGGGTGCCTCGACGGCGTCCGGCCGCTCGCCGGTGACGTTCACCAAAGACGTCGCGCCCATCCTCTATAAGAACTGCACCGAGTGCCATCGGCCGTCGATGTTTGCGCCCATGTCGCTCATCACCTACGAAGAGGCGCGACCTTGGGCACGCTCGATCAAGCAGCGCGTCGTCAAGCGCGAGATGCCGCCCTGGTCCGCCGACCCCGCGCATGGTGTCTTCAAGAACGATCCCCGGCTGTCGCAGAAGGACATCGATACGATTGCGGCGTGGGTGGATGCGGGGGCTCCCAAGGGCAACGACCGCGACCTGCCGGCGCCTCCGACCTACGCGGAGGGATGGACGATCGGAACGCCTGACGCGGTGTTCACGATGAAGGAAGAGTACAAGGTGCCGCCCGATGGCACGATTCCGTATCTCTACTTCACGATTCCCACCAATCTGACCGAAGACAAGTACGTTCAGGCGATCGAGATCAGACCGGGCAATCGTGCCGTCGTGCACCACGTGATTGCATCGGCACAGCCTCCGGGCGGCAACGCGCGCGACGAACGGACGCCGGGTCGGACAGGGCTGGGCGGCACGACGCCGAACAAGCCAGGGTTTACCTACGAGCCGGGGGTCGCGCGTCTGCTTCGTGCCGGGTCAGAAATCGTTTTGCAGATGCACTACACGACCAACGGGGTCGAAGCCACGGATCGCACCAGCATCGCCTTGATCTACGCCAAAGAACCGCCGAAGAAAGTCGTGGGCGGCGGCAGCCTCATGAACCTTCGCTTCGAGATTCCGCCGGGCGCCGAGAGTCACGAAGTCAGCCAGAGCCGGGTGCTCACCGAGGATACGTGGCTGACGACGATGACGCCGCATATGCATGTGCGTGGGAAGGACATGCAGTACATCGCGCACTATCCAGATGGCAAGAAGGAGATTCTGCTCTCGGTGCCGAAGTACGACTTCGCGTGGCAGCACAGTTACGAGCTGAAGGAGCCGAAGCTCCTGCCGAAGGGCACGAAGCTCGAGGTGATCGCGCACTTCGACAACTCGCCAAAGAATCTGTTCAATCCGGATCCGACGGCCACGGTTCGCTGGGGCGATCAGACGTGGGAAGAGATGATGATTGGCTTCTTCGGCACGGTCATGCCCGCCGACGCCTCTCGGACGACGACTCAGCAGCAATAGGATTTGGTGATTTCGTGAGTGGGTGAATGGGTGATTGAATCGCCAATCACCCAAATCACCCAATCAATCACCAATCACTAAATCGCTCAATGAAATCGCCCAATCACCCAATCGCCAGTTCACGAAATGTTACAATTGGTCTTACCTCTTGTGGGGGCGACTTGGCTTCGACGGGGGTACTGAAACGTGAGACGCGTGCCGAGGGCCATCTCCTCGTAAATCCGGTGGACATTCGCTAACTGCGAATACTGACTACGCTCTCGCTGCTTAATAACCAGTGAGCGGTCGCCCCGAGGTTGTCTGCGCCTTGGGGGCCGACCGTCATTCAGCAGGCTGGTGGCTGCGGGTCTCTCGGACTGCAGCCCACGAGATCTTCCGGGAGGGGCGGCCGGGGCTTTTGGTCCCGTTCTTATCCGGCTGCGACAATTCGAATGGGAACACGCACGTAGGGTCTTGCGGCGACGTACTTTCGGACGCGGGTTCAACTCCCGCCGCCTCCATTTCCTTCGCTTCGCTCAGGAAATGTTCGTCGCCGGTCGTTTAGGCTTCGACCGGCAACCTGCGGTTGCCGCTCTCGGCACAACTCCCGCCGCCTCCACCATTCGACTCGCCTCCGTCTCGCCTGCCTCGAGCCGAAGGCTCGCTCATGGCGAGCCATTCCAAGGAGAATGCCCTGAGTTAGCAGTCGACTGGCCGGAGGCTGGTCGATTGCGCATCGAAGGGCAACTGCAAACGGCGTCGAAGCTTAGGCTACGACCGCCGGCTGGCAGCCGGCGCTCTCGGCACAACTGCCGCCGCCTCCACGATGTCTCCACGACCGAGCACCGCCGGAGGGCCGTCCAGGAGCCGGATCGCGGCGTCCAGGGCCGCCGGACTCAGGTGCATGTAGCGCTGCGTCGTCGCGAGATCCTGATGGCCCGCCAACTCCTGAATGGCCCGTGCCGCTGCGCCGCGCATGGCGAGGTGCGAACAGAACATGTGTCGCAGGATATGGACGCCCGCCTTCACCGTCGTGCGTCGCGCCACGCGTCGCATCGTGACCTGCACGACCTTCTGCGACAGCGGCTGGCCGTCCGCCTCGCACACGACGCGAGCCCCGCGAAGGTGGCCCACCGGCATCGGCCAGTCGAACATCAGCGTCAACTGCACAGCACGAACCCGTTGGAGCGGCTCAGAAAGGAGATCAAGCGACGCTCAAACGTCGTCGGCATCTTTCCGAACCCAGCGGCGGTCGTGCGCTTGATCGGTGCCATTCTGCTCGAACAGGACGACGAATCGGCGGTGGCGGAGCGGCGGTACTTTAGGCGGAGTCGATGAAGCAGCCGAACACGCCGTCGTTGTCGACGACGGCACAGGAGATCCTGGCAGCAATTGCGTAGCAGGAGCCGAACTCAGGAACGACGCCAGACGCACACCACGGCCTTGAGGCACCTGGGCCTGACTCGACCTGCAGGCTATTTGCCGCCAGTCTGCCGGAAAAAGGGATGGTCGGGATCGGCTCGCGCGAGCATGTTCCGGAGCTCGGTCCTGAGCCGATCCGCATCGTTGGTGCGGCCCCCTTCGTCGTAAAGGGCTGCGAGCTGCGAGCGCAGCCGGACCCATTGATAGCCGCCCTGCAGCCAGTTGTCCGGCGCGTAGAGTCGGCGCCGGTCGCGCGTGGCATCCTCTAGTATCTTCACGGCAGCGGCGAGATCGCCCTGACGGCGCTTCACGCGCGCGAGATGCTCAGACGCGCGGACGTGATGTTGGAGGGGCGGCGATAGATCGAGTGATCTGTTCAGGTGCTCGAGAGCCGCATCGAGGCGCCCCTTCTGCTCTGCCCACATCCCAAGCTGCAGCTCCGCGTAGGCCTCGCTTCCTGGCTGTGAGCGGTCCAAATAGCTGAGCGCCTCCCTCGCCTCGTGAAGCATTCCCGCTTCGCTGAGCCACGACACACTTTTCGGCCACTTCGCCATTCCGACCGCACGCAGCTGCGAGCGGAGCTCGGCGCGAAGCCGGTCGGCGTCGCCGTATTCGGCCCGCAACAGACCGGCGACGCCGAATCGTTCAGTCTGATCGAACGTGTCGATGAGCACCTGCGCGGCGCGAAACCTTCCCAGTGTCAGGTACAGGCCGACGAGGGACTCGCTCAACGCGCCACGGAGGTCGGCCGGGCGGTCGGGGAGGGATCGGGCGATGCCGTCCGCCAGCTCATCCGCACGACCGACGTCGCCTCCGACCCACGCAATGACCGCTGGCATGATCTCGAGCCGCGCCCGAAACCTCGGAGGGAGTGAATCAGGCCCTGGGGCGCTGACGGCGCGCGCGGCGTACTCCATCGCGCGATCGTCGAGCCCCGCGCGATACGAGCCCAGCGCGAGATCGGTATGGGCCCTGACACTGAGGGGGCGTGCGCGCGCAACCGACTCCAGCAGCTGGAGGGGAGGCGTGCGGCCCTGCAGTTCGAGGACCGTCCTCAGTTTGTGCGCGGCCCAGTAGTCGTCCGGGCGATGCTCCAGCAGAGTGCCGTACGCCGCGGCCGCTGCCTCCCAGTCATGTCGAACCGAATGATAGCGACCCAGCACGAAGTAGCGCTCGTAGTCGGTCGCGGCATCGGTCAAGAGCGCTCGCGCACGTTCGGCAGGAGGCACATATTCGGAAGGCGGGAGCCGCAGGTTCTCCAAGGCGTGGCTCAGCAGTACGTTGGCGATGGCGAACTCTGGATCCTCGGCAATCGCCTGCGCCAGCAGCTCGCGCGCCACCGAGTTGTTCATGGGCTCCTGTGACATGACGGCGAGCGCCCTGGAATAGAGCTGGAGCGCACGCAGCGAGCGTGTGGTCACCTTCGCGAGTGGTGGCGAACTCGAGGTGATGGAGCTCGCGTTCTCGCCAAGGAGCTCTCGCAGCCGCTCGGCTTGCCACCGTACCGCCGGCAGGAACTGGTCAACCGAGGCCGCACGCAGTCGAGTGCTTCCGACGACGGCGCCGTCAGCGGCCGCCACGATCTGGGACGTCAGCACATACCCCCGATCAAGCCGTTCGACCCGGCCGACGAGGACGACCGGGATGCCGCCGTCACGAAGCGCGATCTCGCGGGCGACGGTCGCATCCAGCCGCGTGTCGGGCGGTCGTCTCATGAGTCTCAGGGCGTCATTGATCCGCTCGCGAGGCACGACCCTGAGGAACCTTGAGTTGCTGAGCTCGGCCTCGAGCGCGTACTGCAGACTGTCGTCCAGGACCTCGTCACCGGTGAGGTTCTCGATGCGCGCCACGAGCACGGCATCGCGCGCATTGAATGGCACCGGTCCACGGCGTGGTATCACCGCCCACCAGGTGGCGGCGCCAAGTGCCACGAGCATCATGCATCCGGCAGCCAGCCACCGACGGCGGGTCACCGTGGAACGCCGTCCACCTCCTGGGGCGATGTCAGGCGTTAGCGCAGCCGTCAACGCCGACGCCATGACCTGGGCGCTCTCGAAGCGGCTGTGTGGATCCGGGGCGAGTGCCCGGTCGACGACCGCGACGAGACCAGCCGTGAGATCGGGCCGAAGTGCCGCGAGGTTAAGGGACCTTCCGTTCGCGTGCACCTGGCGAAGTTCCTCTACCGTGCGGCCAATGGCCGGAAGCGAGCCGGAGGCGAGCCGAAACAGCAAGACACCGAGGCTGTACACATCGCTCTGCACGGACGCGCGGTCGCCGTTGAGGATCTCCGGAGCGAGATACGCGGGGGTGCCGGCCATGTCTGCTGTGGCGTACTGGTGCTCCCGCAGCTCGCGCACGGTGCCGAAATCCGCCAACACCAGTTTCCCGTCGGCGTCGCGCATGACGTTCTGGGCCTTCACATCGCGGTGCAACAGCCCTGCGGTGTGCACGGCTGCCAGCGCCTCACACAGGTCGGCGCCCACACGGACGATCTCCGCGGCGTCGAAGCGGCCTCGCTCGCGGATCTCGTCCTCCAGCGTGTGGCCGTGGATGAACTGTGACCAGAATCCCACACGGCCATCGACGATGTCCGCGCCGTAGACCGCCAGGACGTTCGGATTCCGGACGCGCGCGAGCAGACGCGCCTCTTCGACGATCGCCGACGAGCCCGTCCCGGCGTTGCCGTTGCGATGGCGCAGCACCTTCAACGCCACTTCGCGATCGAGTCGGGTGTCCCAGGCGCGATAGACGTCGCCATGGGCGCCGCTGCCCACTCTCTCGAGCACACGCAGCGGGCCCCATGTCGCGCCATCTGCTCTGGTTTCGCAATCGAGGGGCAGCTCGGCCGCAGGCTGGAACGGTGGATCCGAGGGCAGCGCAACTGGTGTCGTCGGGCGCAGGGTATGGAACTGCACGACCCCCTGAAGGAGGCGGAGCTGGTCGAGCAACCGCCGATCGCGGTCGTCGAGCGCGCCCGTCACCGCCATCCAGTCGACCGGCGTGCCGTCCGAAATGGCAGCCGCGACCGACAGGAGCGCATCACGAGACGCCATCGCGGTCCATCTCCTCCGCGAGGCGAACCAGCGCACGCGCCACGGCCATTCGTGCCGCGTCCGGCGACGACTTGCCGGTCGTGTCGGCCAGTTCGGGATACGTCAGGCCGATCTCCGCGCGACCGATGATGAGCTCACGCTCTTCTGGCCGCAGCCGCGCCAGCGCGGCTTCATAGCGCTCCAGCGCCTCGGACCCCATGGCGAGATCGAGGGGTGACAGCGCTGGATCGCGGAGGCCGTCATCGAGCCCTTCGGTTGTGGGTCGGCGTCCGGCGGCGCGCATCTCGTTGCGAATGCGGTTCATGATCGCCTGGCGCAGGTAGGCATGGAGAGAGCCCTCACCGCGATAGTCGAAGTCCCCTATCCGCTTAAACACCTGAATGGCGGCTTCCTGAACGAGATCCCCCGTATCCACGACGCCGCGAGCCCATCCGGGAAGGCGACCGTGAGCCCAGCGCTCCAGCGAAGGGATGTACCTGGCGATCAGGCGATCGAGGGCATCCGCATCACCGTCGCGTGCACGCCTCAAGAGCGGCAGGGTCGCGTCGGTCTCGATCGGAAAATCGTTCATCGTTCCGGTCGGATGATACCGCAGCATCGCGGGCCCTCACCCGGCTGTTCGGATCGGCTCAGCCGCGGTGTTTAGTCATCCAGGAGGGCTGCACCGCTGGCGCCACGCGAGCCGCACGCGTCATGCGCCACCGTCGCTGGAGCGGCTCGCAGCGTCGGTGCTGGTCGTGGTACGGACCAGCGGTCGGGAACGTGACCTCCCCGACGCTTGTCGTCCAGCTCAACGGCCAGAACGTCTCGTGGTAAGCCGGTTTGTTCCCCAATCACGGAGAAGCTGTCCATGACCAAGATCAGTCGTCTCGTTCCCCTTCCGTTCGTCGCCGTGCTCGCCTTGGTGCTGTCGCTGATGCCGTCTGTCAGCGCCGCGCAGAAGAAGCCCAAGGCGACAACCACTCCGACCGAAGCCTCGTTCGCGGATCTCTCCACCGGGATCAGGCATGACGGGCAGGGCCCGTACTCCGACGGCGTCGACGGTGTGTCGTCATACCGCGTCTCCGGCTCCGGCACGACGAACGGGTGGGCGTTCGATCTGAATGCGCGCCGGACATCGGAGCGCAGGACGCTGACCTACGATCTCAACAACCCGTTCGACGGCCCCCCGTTCGGTGCGGTGGTCGTCAACGACACCCACGGCCAGGTCTACGATCTCTCGACCATGACGGAGGGCGAGGTCAGGTACGTGCGGGCCGCGTTCCATCTCTTCATCGACCGCGTCGAGTACGTCTTGCGATTCGGCCAGACACCAGGGGACGGTAGTGCGGCGCTCAAAGTGACACGCCTGTCAAACGACGCCTTCCACGTCTCCAATCTGGCCGACAGCGACCTGGCACGCTTTCTCCGGGGTAACGGCCCTGGCGCGGTCCTGGTGGGCATTTACCATGTGCCGATCGATCTGCTGCTGACGAATCAGTGACGGTGTGGGCCGCCGGAGGTCACGTCCACGATGACGCCACGCGGCCGGCTGTTCGGTATGGCGCTTCGGTTGATCCGGCGTCACCTGAAGGACTGCCCGCACAGCTCCACTCGGTACCGCCGCTGCGGCACCCTGGGTGGCCACACCATTCGGCGGGCGCTCGACCAGACATCCTGGGACGCCGCGGTCGAACTGATCAAACGGCTGGACCGCGTCTGGCGAGATCGGTGTCGTGAAGGCCGAGGCGCCCACCGTGCGCGAGGCCATCGACAAGTTCTTGGTGGACTGCGACGCCCGCCACCTGGGTTGGGAGGCGAAGTACCGCCACCTGCTCGAGGACGGGCTGCTGAGCTGGTGCGACTCCAAGGGGCTGTCCAACGTGCGGCACCTGACGGTCGATGCCCTGCGACAATTTCGGCAGTCGTGGAAGGACAGCCCGCTCTACGCGACGAAGAACCTGGAACGCCTCCGCACCTTCCTCCGGTTCTGCCAGCAGGCCGGATGGATCAAGCAGAACCCGGCCACTGAACACCGTTCGAGACTGCCGACAGCGCTAGTCTGGTTCGACGTATGCGGCGCCGCTCGGGCCGATCGCGCCCGCTCAGTTCGAAGCGCAGCTCCATCAGCGAGCTGCATTGGCCTGATTTGAACGAACTCGGTCTCCGAGAGCCCCGGTAGATTTTCAGCTGGCGTGCGTCTCGCGATGAAATGCGCACAGCGCACCGTCGTAGCGCCTACAGAACCCCACTATCAAGCCTTCGGCCACGAGATTCACGGTCTGGACAGCGACAGACACCGAGTCACGAATTACCACCGCATGAGAGCGTCGGCAGCAGACGCGCGGCACAACACGCCATCCTCCAGCATGTCGGCGGACCCTTCAGCCCTTCCGGGACCGCCCATGGGCCCCGACGTTATCGAGAACTCTCCACTCCCTCTGCGAAACGGCATCCGTGCGGCTTGACGCGTCACGCGTTGTTCGCACGGCAGGACGCGCGTGCCGCCAGGTGGCTGAGAGGTCGGTGCGGGGGATCACGCCCGGCACCCAATGAGACTCAGCGGTTCCCCAAGTTACCCGCCCAGGTATCCATTCCAGGGGTAGTTCGCTTCACTACGTCCGGGCGCATAACCCGCAGTTGCGCGTCCTCCTCGGTAGCGAATTGCTCCAAACCTGGCAGCACAGCCCAAAGCCACCTCGTGCGTCGACAACGAGCGGCACCTGCTCACAACGTGGCGCGTGGGAATTCACGCCCGAACGGGCGACATGCCGAGAGGGCAGCATGCTCTCTTGTTCGGAGCGCTCACAACGCGAAGTGCTGGAACCAGTATTCCCGTTAACGGCAGAAGGCGGCACGCAGTGCAATGTCCTCTCGCAGTGCAGAACAGCTGTCGCGGCGGAAACGAAGGGCGGAATGAGTGTCACGTTGACGACGCCGCCATTCCTCACTATGCGGACGAGCACGTCGTCGGGGACGTCGCGTGGGGGGACGGCGCCGCCGCCCGGCTGGGACTAAACAGGACCACGCTTGTCGCCAAGATGCGGAAGCTCGGCATCTCGCGGGAGACAGCCCTCGCCGACAAGCCTGAAACGAGACACCGTCTTCGGCTAGTGCCAAGCGAGGGTGCTGCGTTGGGCCCAGTAGTCCGTCGGTGACTCCGCAATGTCCGGCCAATCGGTCGGCTCGCGCACGATGGTGATCGCATTGAGATTGCTTTCGAGTTGGGCGACCGTGACCGCGCCCGAGAGCACAACGTCGGCCCATGGTCGCGATAACGCCGCAGCGAGCGCAAGCGAATCAATCGTGGTCCTGCGCGCAACAGCCTCGGCTTCCAGCGCATTCAGGTGGGCGCCGTCGGCCTGGTCCGTGAGCCGACCGTTGGCGAGTGCCTCTTTGAGGATCACGCCCCAGCCGCGATCCTTAGCCTCGGCTAGAGCAGGGGCTGCCGATCGCTCGAGCAGATTCCAGGTGGCCTGCACGACCTGAAATGGACTGACGCCGTCGATGCTCACCCGAACGGCACGCCTGATGACGTCAGCCTGGTTTGGTCCGGTGACCGTCAACCCGATCACGAGTCCGTTCGAGCGCAGGCGCAGCAGCTCACGGAGTATGTCGGCGTTTTCCAGCACCCCGCTTTCGAGCGTCGCCGAATGAATCTGGTACAGCTGAAGGCAATCGCCGAGGAGATCGCGGCTCTCGACGACCTGGCGCCGCAGCGTGTCAAGCGAGAGCTCCTTCACCTCGTGGACGGGGGCATCGACCCGCCAGGATCCCACGTATGCATAGCCCCACTTCGAACCGACAGTGATTGCATCTCTCGACAGGTTCCGCGCTTTCAACCACGTGCCAAGGAAGTTCTCGGCCATGCCGTACGATCGCGCGGCATCGACGTAGCGAATGCCCGCCGCGGAAGCGGCGTCGAGCATCTCGTGACAGCGTCGCTCGAGATTGGCAACGCTGCGGTCGACGCCGAAGTCGCGTTCGCGGCCCAGCGTGATGTACGCGGGTCGACCGAGCGCTGCAAGACCAAGTCCCAGGCGGCTAACGACCAGTGTGGTTGAGCCGAGCCGCTGTAATGGGATTCGTATGTCGCCCATGGATTACAGAGTGTACGCGCTGGCGACCGTCGCCTTCAGTTGGCATGCACGAAGTTCGCGCGGCCGAAGTATTGACTCGATGTCGATCAATTGACAGCGCACCCGTTGCGTTGCCGTTGTTTCGGCGTGTTCTGCAGATTCGGACGAAGGAACGTCAAGCCGATGCCAAGCTCTCGAATTCGACGACCGACGGCCGCAAGGGAGCGGAGAAACGGGACGGGCGAGGCTTGGTCAGGGGCGACTGCGAGAGTTTTTGGTCAGCGAGCTTCTGAGTCTTCAGATCGTTCGTCACGGAGTTCAGAACTTGAAATCGAGCGCTCGATCGCGGCGCGATCAGCCGCCGATACCGCCGGCCAATCCGAGCGCCACGCATCGGTCGAGGCTGCCTGTTGATATTCGATTCTGACCGCCATCTGGCTCAATCGGTCATAGAGCCGCGCTTCGCCACGGATCGGCCACCAATCGTAGAGAAACACTTCAAGAGGTCGCCACATCGCTACCCAGCCAATGATGAGAAACCCCTCGCGTAGAATCTCCGCGGTACGGCCCGGCTGAAAGTAACCAGCCAGCCGGCCACCGACTGTTATCGACAACGCCAGAAATCCCAACGCGATCACCAGGCTGATTCGACCACGGCGCAACAGCTCGCGCAGGCTGCGCCTCGAGCTCGCAGCCCGTTGGCTGAAGAATTCGTGCACAGCCTCGCGTAATATCGGTGCCTCATCTTGCTGGCCAGGTGCGCGATCGAGGTGAACGGCGAGGGCGAGCGGTGCATCGCGGGGTAGGTCCTTGCTCCAGTCCACGATGAATTCCTCGGCTTTTGGATCGAGATCGCGTTCGCGGAACGGTGATGGATCGATCGCGTTGAACAACTGCCGGAGCTCCGCGACTCGCACCTCGATGATCCGGCACGCCTCGGGGATGGTGTCCCCGGCCGATGGATTCGTTGACACCAGCAAATTGTCTCACCAGGCCTGCCGTTCGCGACCAACGCCCGTGGAAGCCAGGGGCGGTGTCCAGACCGTCGCAGTCGCTACCGTCCATTGATTTGCGACACGATGATCGGATCCGTATTGCTGCGATCGTCGGCGAGGAGCAGCGCCTTACTGATGATGATCGAGAGGGTTGTGTCGCCTTCGAACGGAAGGAAGACGCGGCCGACCGCTCGAGCGCTGACGCGTGAAGGATCGTGGTGGCACCGGGTAGTAGCCGAATCCCGTGTACCTGTTTTGTACCTGGACCCAAGGTTTTGAGCAATTCAGGCGGCCTCTAGCGATTCCTTTATGGCTAAGTTGTTGATGGTGAGGGGTCCTGCCCGGTCCAACTCCCGCCGCCTCCACCATTCGACTCGCCTCCGTCTCGCCTGCCTCGAGCCGAAGGCTCGCTCATGGCGAGCGTCGTGACCTGCCCGACCTTCTGCGACAGCGGCTGGCCGTCCGCCTCACACACGACTCGAGCGCCGCGGAGGTGGCGTGCCTCCTTGGCCGTGGCGCTAAATACGAGCCTTCCAGAGTTCGTCCGGAACCTCCGCATTCGGCCGCCGTCGCGCGCGTTCCGCCGGGGACGCCCAAGTAAGGTGCGTCAGCCGGCCGGTCGATGAAGTGTTCCCGAGGAATCTTGGGATTAGAAGAGCCCACAGTCTGCACAGGCCACGCTGTCGCTCCTCACGGACGACGACCTCATCGAAGTGAGGGTTATGAGCCGCCCTGGCTGCGTAGGGGGATAGAGCCGTCGCGATCGCGTCCAACTCGGTTTCGTACAGCGAGTCTGCCCGTCGAGCCAACACAACCCACACCAGACAGGACGCAGCAATCCCGAGGACGATCGACAGGACGGTTGTCCAGACGTTCATGAGCGCGATCACCGTCCGGACGAAGAAGGCAGTAATGCCGCCCGCCAGAAGGGCCTCAACGAGCGCGATCGTTACCACCCAACCGCCCTTCCGCAAATGCCAAGGCGTCTTCTCGGGCGACCGGCGGGTCAGTTCGTAGGGATCGAAAGGCATAAACGCGATCCGCGAGTCGCTCCGGCCGTCCAGAAAGTACTGGCGGACACGAGACAGTTGGTTCTTATATCGATCACTGGCCGCATTTCGAACGACAACCCTGATGAACGTCACATATCCCAGAAGGAACAGCACCGACAAACGTGCCGGCCACCCGCATCGAGAAGTTGATCAGCGACGTCGATAACCGGCCGGCGACCGTGATCTCCGAAAACTCGGCTGACGCTATACTGTGCGCGGCCTACGGACGTTGGTCACAGAGAACCACAGAGCCTCTTTTTAGGGAGATTAAGAAAATGAAATCTCGGAGTCCTCTGTTGTTAACGGTTGTCTTTGCACTTTTCACGGCTGTGCTTCCCGCGCAGCAGGGCACGCTGACATCCGCCGAACAGCAGCGCCGCCGCGATCTCGAAGCGAAGCTCCAGGACATTGCCGTTGTCGAACGGCGCGTTATGATCCCGATGAAGGACGGCGTCCGCCTGGCGACGGACATCTATCGTCCGAAGAAGGCGACAGGGAAGGTCCCCATCGTTTTCGTCAAGACCCCTTACAACTTCAATTTCTGGGACGTGCGCAACGGCGTGCCGGCCGACATGTCGCGCATCATCGAGGCCATCGAGAAGGGCTACGCCTATGTAGGCCAGAACGAGCGCGGGCATTTCTTTTCCGAAGGTCACTACGACATTCTCGGCGCCCCCATCACCGACGGCTATGAGACGGTCGATTACCTGACCAAGCAGCCATGGTCGAACGGCAAGCTCGGCACGACTGGCTGCTCGTCGACGGCCGAATGGCAGCCCGCCGTCGCGTCGCTCGGCCATCCGGGCTTCGCCGCCATGAACGTGCAGGGCTTCGGCGCCGGCGTCGGCAAGGTCGGACCCTACTGGGAACAAGGTAACTGGTATCGCGGCGGCGCGATGCAGATGCTGTTCATCACGTGGATCTACAGCGAGCAGAACCAGGTGCGGCCGATGTTTCCGAAAGACATGCCGCGCGAGGATCTGATCGCGGCGTCGCGGTTGTTCGATCTGGCGCCGCGCATGCCGCCGGTGGATTGGGACAAGGCCCTCTGGCACCTGCCGACACAAGACATCATCAAGAACGTCAACGGGCCGCGCGGGATTTTCGCCGACCGGATGCCGGTCGAGACCGGCGGCATGATGCAGCAGCGCGAGCCGGCATCCGACGCCTGGCGGAAGGGCGGCCTGTGGCATGACGACATGGCGTTGAACGTGCCGGGCCTCTGGTTCATGTCGTGGTACGACGTCTCGGTCGGCCCCAATCTTGAGATGTTCAACCACGTGCGCCGCGCCACCAGACCGCCGGTGCGCGATCAGCAGTGGGCCATCATCGCGCCGGTCGCGCACTGCGCCTACACCCGCGCCGGCGAACACACCATCGTCGGCGAGCGCGACATGGGCGACGCGCGCCTCGACTACAACGACATCGTCTACGGATTCTTCGACAAGTTCCTGAAGGGCGACGCGAACGGGCGGCTCGAGAAGCTCGCCAAGGTGACGTATTACACGATGGGCAGCAACCAGTGGCAGGCATCGGACGTGTGGCCGCCGGCGAATGCGCAGCCGATGACGTTCCACCTGTCGAGCGCCGGCCGCGCCAACTCGCTGACCGGCGACGGCCAACTGGCGGCGGCGCCGCCGGATGCCGACACGCCGGATGTGTTCACCTACGATCCGATGAATCCGGTGATGTCGTACGGCGGCAACGTCTGCTGCACGGGCAATGCGATCCAGGCGGGGTCGTTCGATCAGCGCAAGATGGAATCGCGGCACGACATCCTGGTCTACTCGTCGGAGCCGTTCAAGGACGGTCTCGAGCTCACCGGCCCGATCACGCCGACGCTCTACGTGTCATCTGACGCGAAGGACACCGACTTCACCGTCAAGGTGCTCGATGTCTATCCAGATGGCCGCGCCTACAACCTGGATGAATCGATCCAGCGCATGCGCTATCGCGACGGCTACGAGAAAAAAGTGTGGATGGAGAAGGACAAGATCTACAAGGTCACGCTGCAGCCACTGAACACGAGCAACTATTTCGCGCCCGGCCACCGGCTGCGCATCGAAGTGTCGAGCAGCAACTTCCCGCGCTTCGATCGGAACATGAACACCGGCGGCAACAACTACGACGAAGCCCGGGGCATCGTGGCGCGCAACGCCGTTCACCACTCGAAGCAGTACCCGTCGAGCATCACGATCAGTGTTGTCAGGCCGCCGGCGGCGACGACACGGCAACACTAATCGTTACTACTTACCTTGATCGGCGGGATGACGACGGCGTGGTTTCGGGTCACGATTGTCCGCAGCCCTCCGCGACGGCTCGGGACTGGATCCAGCATCGTCGACTTCCAGCTCATCAAATCACGGTAGACTAGTGGCCGAATCGACGAGTCTGGGCCCAAACGCTGGCGGGCGTCCCTCCCCGCGCCGGTCCCTGTGCCATACCTGACACTTCCAGGAGACGTGAATTGATTCCGATGATTCGCACCGGCTCCGTCGCACTCGCGGTTCTTTTCGCATCGTGGCCGTGTCTGGCTCAGACCGAGGTCGAGGACATTCGAACGCGCGTGAAGGATGGTCAGAAGGTGTCGGTCACGGATGATAGCGGACAGGTGTTCAACGGCAGGATTGGCGCGATCACAGTTGAGGGGCTGAGAATCCAGGCAGACGGGAAAACCGCTGACGTTCGGTTCGACCGAATCGTCCGGATCGATCGACCCCACGACGGCCTTGCCAACGGGGCGCTGATTGGTCTCGGCGCCGGCGCAGCATTCGGATTGGTCACGATAGCAGTCGAGGACAATCGCGACTGCGACCCGTTGGGCATTTACTCCTGTTCGGGCCCGACTGCGGGAAGTTATGTGGCAGGCACGCTGCTCGGGGCTGGGTTGGGCACAGCGATTGGAGTTGGAGTTGATGCGCTCATCCACCGCAAACGCGAGATCTACCGTCGCTCTGGCGGCACCCACGTGACGGCCGCACCTGCCTTCGGTAATGGCGTCCGGGGCGCCGTGGTTTCAGTCACCTGGTAACCTGGAGCGCGCACGCCGACGAAGCAGGTCGTGCAGCAGGCCGAGGCGATCTGCTGGAAGCCGTCCAAAGCGAAATCGTAGAAGTCGGCATCACTGAGTGCCGCAGCAGACACGGGCGCGGGAAAGCCAAAGCTCTTTAGCCATTTGGCGACGCGGCTATCGAGCGGAATCTCGTGCTGGGTCAGGCCGAGCACTTGCAACAAATTGCGGGCTTGCTTCGGACCGAATCCGGCCAACAAGGCGTCGACCATGTGCGCCGCATGCCGCTCATGCATCTTTTTGTGTGGGCGCTCGAGATCGCGAACCGTTGCCATAAGGTCCGGCCACTGCCCCTCTTCGAGGATCGTGAAATTGAAGTCGATGTCGCGCGCGAGTTCGTTGTACGTCGGATACGAATGGGCTCGACTTCCACTTCTCGTAAAAAGCGCGGACCTCTTCAGCTTCCAAAATCTCAAAAGTCAGTTTCACACGGTTTCTACAGGGACTACTGCGGCCTAACGACCGGCTTGAGCCGCGCGGCTCGGTGACATGATCACAGGGAACAGAAGCCCCGACGGCTCCAAGCCGATGTTAGCCAGCCATTGATGTGAGCGAACCATACAGGAAGAATTGCCCGCTTGATCGAATCCAGCCCTGCCAACCGAGTGACGAAAGACGCTGCTCCAAGCTGGCCGGTTCGTAGAATATTTTCACGATCCTGTACTCCCGCCCGTCATTGAGTCGCCGCTTGACCAAGCCGGATTGATCGAGTGGCCCATGATCGCGGGCCGTTGACGCCTGATCAAATAGGCTGTCAATGAAGAACGCGTGTCCCTTCGGCTTCAGCGATGCAGCGACCTTGGCCCAGAAGCTGTCGAATTCGTTCCGTGGCACATGAGAGAGCCAGAAGCCAAAGAACACAGCATCGAATTGGGCCTCTGGCTGCCACGTGAAGAGATCCGCTAAGACATACTCAACGACGTTTGAGTGAACACGTCGTCGATTGATCGCAATGGCTTCCGGTGAGCCA
This sequence comes from uncultured Acidobacteriota bacterium, assembly GCA_963802675.1. GTDB lineage: Bacteria > Acidobacteriota > Vicinamibacteria > Vicinamibacterales > UBA2999 > JACCSI01. The sequence continues at coordinate 306,097 of CAWDJL010000002.1, read as the reverse complement.
TCAACGGCGACAACACGAGAATGTTGCCGCACGAGATGTTGCGTCCACAACCCAGTCCCACACGCGATCTCGAGAACTTCTCCAGATTCCAGCTCCTCATGGAGTGCCGCCTCAATAAGCCCGACTTCGTGGAACCAACTTGTCCGATGTGCGGGTCCACGATCATACCGACCCTGTCGGAGGAACCACTCGTCGGTACTCACTGGCCCTGGCTTGGTAGTACTCGAGTTGTTCCCTGAGAACCTGGTTGTCTTCCATTTCCTGTCTGGCTAACGTCTGGCTTCAGCCGCGGCGGCGCTATCATCGCGCCGGCAGCCGTCGGCTGCAAGCCGTGTTAGGTACCTTAATAGTTGATATAAATACGTATATAGTACAACGTGTCTGAGAAGCCGGTGTCCTGGCTTGGCTCGTCGCTCGAAGACCTCCGGGCATTCCCCGAGGACGCGCGTCGTGGCGCAGGATACCAACTCGGACGAGTGCAGCAAGGTCTCCTACCGACCGATTGGAAGCCGATAACGACGGTGGGACCAGTCCGAGATCGCGCTGGCTCAGAAGCGTTTCGCCGATCTGATCCGTCGCCGCGCCCGAAAGCCGGAGGCCCCATGACCACGAAGATTCGACGTTCGAGTGGCAACGTCTTTCGAGACCTCGGATTTTCAGCTGAGGAAGCGACGAACCTCAAGATCCGATCAGACCTGATGATTCGGCTCAGCAAGCTGATCGAGACCCGCGGCTTGACCCAAGCGCAGGCCGCTGCTCTCGTTGGTGTCACGCAGCCCAGAATCAGCGACCTCGTACGAGGCAAGATCGACCGATTCAGCATTGACACGTTGATCGCCATGCTGGGCCACGCGGGTGTCAGAGTTCAGGTCGTTCTTGGTCGTTCGACGAAAGTTGCCTAACGTTTCAAATGAGCCGCGCCCGCAGGCACGCGCTAGCGGGCCGAGGGCGTCGGCTCTATTTGGATGTTAGCCGGTCCTTTGGCTCGTTCGAGCGAGCCAGTATAGCGGTTGCCGCTTCGCGTTTGCGACGGCAAGAACGAGCACACTCTTAGCGTGAATTTCGAACGCGACCAAGTAAGGGAACTGCTCAAGAACGGTCTTCCGAATCGGGACGGGCGCGGTCTGCGTCCCTGGCCAGAACTGGATACAGAGCAGGAGTTTCTTCGAGACGCTCCAGGGCGTCATTGACTCGATCGACGAACCGATCGCCCAGCCCGGACGCCGCTCTTCATACCAGAGCGCCGCGGCACGGATTTCCGCCCGTGCTTTAGGATGAAGATCGACCCGCACGACGGCGGCTAAGTTCGGTCAGGAGTTCCTCACGAGCGGTTGCCCACGGCACAGGCGACAGGCGCCCCTCGCGAGCGTCGGCCGACCGACGAAGAAGTTCCTCGGCCCATGCGGCCACCACTTCTTCGTCCGTCTCTTCTAGGCTGGACAGCAATTCCGACGCGATGCGCGCCCGTTCCTCTCGCGACAGCCGAAGCGCCTCAGCGAGCAGATCGTCCGTCGACATCCTTCTCAGTTTTTCCATTTTGGCTTTTCAGGATCCGGCTAACGCCCTGCGCTTCTGGTGCGGGGGCCTGCGGCGGTCCCGCCGACCAGTCCAAACATACCTCGGCGGCGGCCGCCGCGTTCAGGACCCCGCCAGCAGCAAGCGCGTGTTATGCGGCAGCAGCGAAGCGCTCCCAAATCGAATCGCGATGCTCACCGGGGGCAAACACTGCCCGTCCCTCGGAATCAACGTGGAATTGGTTTCACGGGACTAAACACAGCTCCATGCGCGAAAGCCGCACCGGTCTTGCCATGGGGCCACGCATCACGGTCAAATCGGATTCTGGGAATTCCGGACCCAGCGACTGGAAGATCGCGCGCGAGCTGGAGCTTTCCGGTCTCTGGATCCATGTCGATCAGGTAAAGGCCACCGGCCAGTGTTCCTCCGCCGGTCATCACGATGCGCTTTCCTCCGGGTTCGAGCGCGAGCCAGTGTGGGCGGGCATCGACGCCGAAAGCGAGTTCGTCTGCGATCACTGGCTTCTCCGGTGTGGACACATCCAGCACCACGAGCGATCCGGTGGTGCCGACGGGCTGAACCCAGAAACGACCAGACCGCACGGGCACGTTGCAATCCGTGTCCTCGCCCTCCACCGCCGACCACGGGAAGGAGCGCGCTAGTTTGGCGACGGGCATTCCGTCGAGCTCGGAGAGCACGTACAGCCCGCAGCGAAACGTTGCGACCATCACAGATGTTCCATCGCCAAGGGCTCTCACTTCGGCGGGATGAAGGTGCTCGTTGCCGCGCGGTCCGGGCGGCAGCAGCACAGTGTGCAGCAGGGTCAGGTCGGAAAGGCGCCACACCTGAACCGACCGCCCGACTGTCACTCCGTGCATGTCGGCCGAGGTTGTGACAACGCGGTCGAGTTGGGGGGCCACGGCCAGACTGTATGGGCGCAGATCCCGATCGAGAGGATCTGCTGCGCTCGCGGCCCGGAGCATTCGCCCACGGTCGTCCAGTTCAACCAACCCGCCAGTTGCGCGGTGATCGGCCGCGAGACCTTGATAGGTGGCGAGCACAGTACCGCTCGGCGTGCGGGCGAAACTGTGTGGATGGGAATATGGTCCCGCATCGCCGAAGTCACTGAACAGGCGCGGGTGGACTGGGTCGCTGAGGTCAAAGACGAATGTGCGCCCCGTCTCGAACGAGTTGGCGAAGAGCTGGCTCGTGGACATCTCGTATTCGACGTGGTGCGCGCCGCGCCCGCCCTGCGCGGGCAAAGTGCGGAGGACCTGCCCGTAGGTTGCCGAACGGCGATCCACGTCCACGACCGCCAGAAAATCCTCGGCGTCCTTGTCGACGTCCCAGGCCCAGGCAAAGACGTGGGTGCTGCCACCGGATACCTCCGTCGTCGCCATCGGCGAACAGCCGCACACTATCAGGAGGAGCAGGCCGATCGCATGCCGGTACGCGGTCCGCAATCGATGAGCCCGCGAGTGGAACGGACTGGCGGATGCGGTGACAGGTTCAGGCGTCATGAATCAGAACGGAGCGGGAAACGGAATACATTCCGACGGAGGAATACTGCGCTCGAGGCCACTGTCAACAAGACGCACGGCTTTTCGGGTTTCTGCGGACGCTGCGCGGCGGATGTGCGCACGGATGTGTTGACCGACCGCCAGCTGGAAGACCCGCTGCCCGCAAAGCGTCGGTTCACCACATCCCTCACAGGTTCTGCTCGTGCTCATCAAAGCGCTCTCCCGATCCGCACAACGTTCCGGTTCAGCGGCGGCGCGCTGCCGTCTGTGCCTTGGCACTTTATCTATCACCGTCCGCTGCAACCGGTTGTTAGGCGGAACGCGATTTGCCAAGACGCTGCTTCCGACCTTGCCAATAGTCGGTGAATACCAGCATTGCGACTCCCGCCAAGATTGCCACATCAGCAACGTTGAAAATGCCGGTCCGGATGGGGCCCACACCCACGTTAAGGAAGTCCACCACATGCCCCACCATCACGCGATCTGCCCAATTCGATGCGCCGCCCGCGACAAACAACCCGAGCGCAAAGAGCTTCGCCCCGGACCAGCGAGCCCGGATGGCATACACCAGCAGAAGCACGAGCAAACCGCCTGAACCCAGGACGAAAAGAGTGAAACGAAAAGGCTCGGGCAGATCTGCGCCAAGACTCAGGAAGGAGCCTGTATTTTCCGCGTAGCTCAGGCGGATGACGTCGAACAAGTAAGATTGCGTTGGTGCACCTGCCAGCGTTTCCTTTGCCACGTGCTTGGTCACGCGATCGCATCCGACAATGCTCGCCAATGCGGCCAGCAGAAGTAGGTGCTTCGTGATGGCTTTGACCGTCGACATTTCAGGGCTCCCTTGCTCCGGAACCGTTCCGCCTAACGGCAACGCATCACCCGCGGCGGTTCAGGAACCCCGTGCGCCGTCGGCACGCCGATGGCGACGAGTAGGCCATAGAACGCGCGGCGATTCGGGTGGGATGTATCCCACGGGCTCGTCGATGGCTGATCCCCAACGATGAACAGCTGATCCGTCCCAAGAAAACCGCGGACCGTAGTCTCCTCTGGGAAGCGCCACCAATCAGAATGTGAGTCGATGACGGCCGCCAATTGAGCCAGTTGCTGGGCCTTCATGTCCCTCGTTCGTTGTTCGATGCCGTTGAGCGCCTAACATCTGCGGCTCACCCGCGGCCGGTTACCGACAGCCTCCCGGCCGTCGGGTGCAGCCGCGGGTTAGACCGCGTTAAGCCCGATCAGGCACCGATACCAGTGACACCGAGTTGTGTCATCAGCGTTGCCAAATCGAAGTACTGCCGGACCTGTTTCGTCTTGCCGTCGGCCACCTCGATGATCTGGCAAGCTCGAATCTCCATGGGTTTGCCAGTCGCAGGAATTTCACCGGATGCCGTCCGAAGCGGGCCGGTATGGGTGCCACGCCAGGTCAGCTCGAGAATCACGGTGTTGCCGCTGACGTGCGCCTCCCCGAAGGTGGCCTTCGAATCCGGAAATGCAGCAGCCCAGCCCTTCCAGATCGTGAGGACATCGTCAATCCCTCGGACTTTCCGGTTCGTGCTCACCTCGTCGTAGACGAGTCCTGGTGTGACGACCTGCCGGACTCCGTCCCAATCCTTTTCGCCATACGCGATGATCGACGCCTTTGCGGCGTCGACGAGTGCTTGGTCGGTCATCGGGTGCCTCCTCTGAGTGTTGACATCTGTCTGACTGCTGGGGCGGCCCAGTCTGCAGAAGAACGACGGACTACGCAAGCGAATAGTCAGCTGGCGGCGATCGCTTCCGGCTCCGACGAGCGTTTCCGGGGCAGTCTCCGTCAGCGGTCTAACGATTGGCGTTCACTTGCCCACCGCGAGACGATTCGAGGACTACTTCGCTGGCGCGGGTGGCTGCGGCGGCAGGGGCGGTAAGGGCGGATTGTCGTTGACGTCGACCCGCCCGCGCATGGCGGCGACATCGTCTTCCATCCGTTTCAGGATGCGCAGGAATTCGGGGTCGTTTTGCAATGTCGCGAAGAAGGGATCGCGCTTGTACTCGCGGAACAAGCGGTCGCCAGCCTGATATGCGGCGCTCGTCCAGCGCAGCGCCTCGGCGCGTTCGCCGCGCAGCGCGTGAATCGCCGCAATCTCTACCCGCGCCAATGGCTCTTCGCTGCCGCCCGCAATCTCCTTGTGCGCGGATGCGAGCGCTTGATCGAGCAGCGCCGTGGCTCGTGACGTGTCTCCGCGCTTCATCAGTTGATAGGCGTGCAGCGTACGAACGGTCTCGGGCAAAAGAAATCGACTCTCAGGCGATTGCTTGAACAGCTCTTCAACGCGCGCCTCGGCATCGGGCGCGTTTAGCAGAAACGCGTAGGCGGCGACGGTGGCCTGTAATTCCGGGTTGGTTGGGTTGGCCGCCAGGGCTTTCCTGACCCGGGCGTCGCCGGCTTGTTCGTTGCCGGACATGAACTCGACATCCGCAAGCATGTACTGAATGCGGGCCGCTCGCGGAAACCGTTCTTCGCCGGCGCGCAGCCAGCGTTCGGCCGCGCCGACATCGGCGAGCATCAGAAGCGGAACAGCGACGTGATAGTACGCCGTGCTGACGTTCGGTGCGAAGGCGAATCCGCGCCTCGCCCAGAACAGCGACTCGTCCAAACGGCCCAGTGCCGCATTGGTGATCGACAAGTCCCACGCCGCGTCGGGAAAGCTCGGCGCCAGTTCCAGTGCCCGCAAGTACCCCTGCCGTGCGTTCGACAGCTGGCCCGTCCGAAGCTGGATCGTGGCGAGCGCATGATGTCCCCGCGCCTCGCTCGGATCGACCTCGACGGATTTTCGGGCCGAGGCCAAGGCGTCGGCAAAAAACTGGCGATCACCAAAGGCGCCAAGCTCGCCTTGCTGGCGTGACAGCCCGGCGTAGGCGAGGGCAAACTTCGGATCGAGCCGCACCGCCTCCTTCAACATCTCCACGCTTTTGGGGTTGCTCCTCCCGCTCACCGCTTTGAGATACAGGTCATAAGCGGCGCCGTTGTTCGTGCTCAGTCGTTCCAGCCGCTGGCGCTCCGCCGCAGAGAGCCTCGCCTGCAGCGCTGCCGCGATGTGGCTGGCGACATCGCTTTGCACCTTGAGGATGTCAGTCGTGCTTTGGTCGGTACTGCTGGGTCCAGATGGCTTGCGCGGTGTCGGTGTCGACCAGTTGAACGCTGATGCGCGCACGCTCACCGGCGAGACGTACGCTGCCAGTCAGCAGCGCGCCAACCCCGAGCTCGGCGCGGAGGCGCCGTGCCGGGTCGGGAACGTCGCGGTATTGTGCGATCGCGGCACGGCTCATCACACGCAGGGAGGACAAGCGCGCAAGCTGTGCGGTGATCTCCTCGGTCACGCCGTTGGTGAAGTACAACTGCGACTGATCGGCCGAGATGTTTTCCAACGGTAAGACGGCGATGATGCGGCTCTGATCGATCTCTGCGGCGGCAGGAACCCCTACGGGCGCGGCTCGACGCTGCCAGACGATCCCGGCAGTGATCGCGATTGCCACCACAGCGGCGGCCATCACGGCGGCGACAGTGGTCCGCGGCCAGCCGTGCCGATGCTCGGAGCGAGCGGCGGCTTCGAGTGCCGTCGCAACCTCCGCCGCGGTCTGATATCGGTCGTCCGGCTGCTTGGCGATGCAGCGACGGACAATGTACGAACAGCGGCGCATCCGCAGTCTTAGCGGCGCGCTGTGTCTGGAGCGGATCAGCGTGGAGAATCGCGCTCAGCGTGTCGATCGAAGAATCCCCGGCAAACGCCCGCTGCCCGGTGATCATCTCGAACAGCACGGTACCAAACGCAAAGATGTCCGACCTCACGTCGGCTGGCTGACCGCGGACCTGCTCGGGCGCCATGTAGCCCGCCGTACCGATGATGACGCCCGGCTGAGTGGTGATGCCCGTGAAGGCGTCGGGCGACGTCATTTTGGCCACGCCGAAGTCGAGAATCTTCATCCGCCCATCAGCGGTGAGAAAGAGATTCTCCGGCTTGAGATCGCGATGCACGATGCCGGCGGCGTGCGCCGCCGTGAGACCGCGTGCCACCTGGACGGCGTAGTCGATAACACGCTCGCGTGTCAGCGCTGGCTGCTGCTGCAATCGACTGCGCAGCGTGCCGCCTTCGAGCAGCTCCATCACCAGGAACGCCGAACCGTCGGCGGCACTAAGGGTACCGACGTCGTACACGGTCAGGACATTGGGGTGATTGAGCGCACTCGCGGCCCGCGCCTCATCCTCGAACCGCTTCTGGCGAGTGGTGTCGCGGCCAAAGGCGTGTGGCAACACCTTCACCGCGACCTGACGCCCAAGCCGGGTGTCTCGCGCTCGATACACTTCGCCCATGCCGCCCTGACCGATGAGCTCGATGACCTCGTAAGGCCCAAGACGTTGGCCCAGAGCCAAGGTTGGCGCCTGCTCAAGTCTCGGGAGACTTTGGTGGGAGGCGAGCAGGTCGCGCGAGCCGTTCATGGCCCTCACTTTACCGTAGAGTTCGTCGACTTGCCTTCGTCAATGGCGCCGGCTGTCCAGGCGAGGACCAGCTTGCCACCGACGGCGGTGCTCATTACGATCGACGGAGGTGTTGGTTGGGCCAGCCCGAGCACTGCAGGAGACACTGATGGCGATCACCCAGGAAACATTTCAGATCAGCAGCATGATGCCAAGCTTCACGGTCGATGACGTCCAGAAGAGCATCACCTTCTATGAAGGTCTCGGTTTCGTCGTCGATGAGCGGTGGGAAGAGAACGGACGCCTTCAAGGCGTCATGCTCCGCGCTGGAACTCAGCGCATTGGATTGAGTCAGGACGACTGGAAAAAGGGTCGCGACAGAAAGAAAGGTGTCGGCCTGCGCATGTACATCGAGACGACGCAGAACGTCGATGAGATCGCGGCACGTGCGAAGGCCGCCGGCATTACGCTCGATAGCGAGCCACACGAAACGGAGTGGAAGAGCCGCGCATTCGAGGTCACGGATCCGAGCGGATTCCTTCTTACTGTTTCCACGCCGGCGCAGTCTTGAGGCACGCTTAACGTGGCGCTTGAAGTTCGATATCGAGCGTCGTGGTGGCACCCGTCAGCTGCACACTCTTGAAGAACGGTGGATAGTCAGGCTTCGACACGAAAAGGGCGCCTGTTTTGTCGTGCGACAGACCACACAGCACGTAACGCCCATCGCTGTCGGTCAACGTCGAAGCTGTCACGACCTCGGCGGCGCCGCCGGTAAAGTCGAACATGACGTGAACGTCGCTCAAGACACGTCGCCCTTCGGGAGTGATTTCAAACACGACTCCAGAGAGCGTCGGAGATTGCGACAGTAGCGCCTGTGGCAGCCGCGCACCGAGTTGGTCCCGGTTGCTGACGATATGCACATCGTGCGTTAGATCACCGGAGACATCGAGCGTGACGGCACATGGTTGATGTTCAGAATATGAATTCGCAAAAATGCGAAGAACGGAACCGGTCTGCGGTCTGAACAGATATCTGCCATCGGAGTCAGTGACAGCACGACCCATCGGCCCTCCTCCGCGATTCATTTCGACCCAGGCGAACACGCTCGCGCCTGCATAGGGTCGCACTCCGCCGGCATCATGAATCCAAACGGTGCCCGATACGTTGGCAGCCGGGGGGGCGGGACCGACGCCGTTAGGACGCGCGGGCGAAATCGGCAGCGACGGAGATGTGGGCGCGCGATCGCACGACGTCAGGATCAGCGACAGGAACAGACAGGCTGCCCGAGGGAGTGCTGAGCGAGTGCGGCTCATGAATCGCCTCCTTGGACGCTGGGCGTATCGAATCCGGGGCCAATTATCCGGCGAAACGGCGCCTAAGCGACGTCAGGGAATGTGGCAAATACGTGGGAAATTGCTCTGAAGCCATTCCCCGTACGCTACCTTCCACGGATTTGCGACACGATGATCGGATCCGTAATGCTGCGATCGTCGGCGAGGAGCAGCGCCTTACTGATGATGATCGAAAGGGTTGTGTCGCCTTCGAACGGAAGGAAGACACGGCCGAGCTGCTTGGAGCCCATCCCTTGCCCAGGGACGATGCACAGGTGGTTGTTGGGCTCCATGAGGATGTTGCCGCTGCCCACGTGAATCTTGTACGTGCGCAGGTCGCCTCTGACGATGAGAAACCGATCGGCGAACGAGCAGCGGTCTGCGATTTTGAGGCGCGGGACGATCCGCTCGAGCACGGCCTTGCGGGTGATCGCGCTTGGAAACAGGTCGCCGAAGGCGAACCTGTCCCAGCTCTCGCGATAGCGTCCGAAGAGGCCGTTGTCTGTCCAGGTAGGGTCGTTGCCCACGCTGGCGACGCCGACGAAGAGATCCACATCCCGCATCACCTCGGAGAACGCGAGCGGCGGAACATCGGCGAGCGCGATAGGCGCAACATCCCCGCTGCGATAGAAGCGCACTTGATCTGTGGAGAGGTACGTATAGACGCCGCGGTGGGTGGTATCGCCGCGTTCGAGTGGGCTGCCCGCTTCAGCAATCGCCTCCACCCAGAACTCGGCGCGAAGATCCCACTGGGGAAGGGCGATCGTCGGTGTGTTGGCCGAATCCCAAACGCCTTGCAGGGTGTACCGCCAGCCGCGTTGATGACAGAGCATCGCGAACTGGTGCTGCTTGATCAGATGGGCGGCGAAACGATTGGAATAGGTGCCGGTGGTGCGCTCGGCTTCGGTCAGCAGATAGATTTCACGATGCGCCTGTTTGAACGGCTGGCTCACCTCGTGCGCCTCGAGCCAGTCGCGCCAGGCCTTGACCTCGGTGACATCGCCGTGAAGCGGATGCCAAAGCCACACGCGGGTGGCGTCACGAAGCCAGTCCACGGCAGCGTGCCGTTCCGTCACGAATCGCCCGTCGTGCCAAATGCTGGTCGCGCTATGTGCTCCGTCCATGAATCGCCAGATAAGGCGCCGGGCCACGACGCCGACGAAGTGATGATCGAGGAACCTGCTACGAAATTCCGCCATCGACCAGCTTTTGTGCTGCAGCAGCAATTGCTCCAGCCGGTCGCGCTGCGCGGGCAGCAGCTGCCGAATTTCCTTTTCCGTCTGTTTGAGCGACCGCAGCTCGTCCCCGAACTGCTCCTTGACCGAAGCGGGGATGCCAGCCTGCGTCGCGCCGTCGGTCCTGATCCAGACCGTCTCGGTGGTGAGCTGACTGTTGGCCCGAAGATACGCGGTGAAGTCGCCAATCTGACGGCGCAGCTCGCCCACGGCGGTCAGCCCGCACGTCGGTACGGCAACCTCCTCGAGGTCCGTCACTGACAGCCCCGTCTGTTCGGCGGCCGCGCCGAACGCCTTGGCAACCTGCGTCTTGATTGATGCGTGTTTGGCGCGCGTCTTCAGTCGGCTCAACTGCGCGATGGCGGCCTCGCTCGAAGCCTGCGACAACGCCCAGAGGCAGGCGTTCCCGATCTTCGGCGCGCGGGGGCCGATGCCTGGAAGCTTCTTGAAGCACGCGTCGGCCGCCGTCCCGATGGCCGACGCCAACGCGTCGTCCTCGATGAGGCCGCCGCACCAGACGAGTCCTCGGAGGAGGTCGCTGTGAGTTTCGTGAATCTGTGTCGGGTCCGGTGTGTACCCGAGTGCGTTGACATGTTCGTGGGCCGGCTTGCCAGGCTTGCCAATTTCTCCAAGCACCGAGATGACGATGGGTGACACGGACTCGGCGCCGATCGCCTGGACCATCGTGCGCGCGTGCTTGATCCATTTCGTGGAGGGCTTTGGGGAGCGGGCCAGCATGCAGTGAAGGAGCAGCGCATTCCATGTCGCACGAGTCGGTTCGTTCATCGCGTCGAGCGTCGCGCCGAGTGCTCGGGTCCAGGCTTCGTCCGCGCCGAGCGCTAGAGCAGGGGGCCGTCCCGTCGCGGTGGCCTGCCCATCGATCAACGCCCGCACGCGCGTCGACAGACGCCTGACGCGGGCTTCATGCTGTTGTTTGTCCAGGACAGCCGCCAGACGCTCGAGCGCCTGCAGAAGCGAAGCCGGCGGGCCACCGGCAGTCACCATGCTTTCGACGGCGCGAAGAATCGATTCGGCTCCGACGACTTCCCACCACCCGGCGCGGCGGACTTTGGAGAGCGAGTCGATGAGCTGTTCGAGCTGTCCGCCGCTGAACGGGAGCTTCCTTCGAAATAGCGCGCCGACCAGTGCCTTCAGCTGGATTGTCTCGCCGGTTGCCCCTGTATTGATCCCCGCGACCTGCAGGTTGACGAGCTGAATGAGCAACGCGGTTTGCTGCTCAGGGGCGAGGGCGAGAATCCGCTTGCCACTCTCGAAGTCCGCAGGGTCGATCTTGAGCGTTCGTGCCTTCCTGACTTCGTCCACGAACGCGTGAAGGAGGTCGGACACGTTGTCGCTATCCACCGACCAGCGGCGTGAGCCGCAGAAAGCTCACCCGCGTGTTGGGCCGGAGGGCAATCTCCTCGTCGAGCGATTCGACCTGGCGGTCATCGACGAGCATGATGATCTGGTTGCCTTGAAACGCCTCGATCGCTTTCGCGAGTTGGGTGGTGGCGTCGATGGCACGCGGTTGTTTGAGCCGATAGCCGTTCAGCGTGCGCTCGGAATCGGTGGGTTGCACGAGGCCGCGGAACGTGTCGGGCTGGCGCCGGTTGTACTCTTCGACCTCATGCCAGACACGTTCGCGGATGAGATCGCGGACGGTGATTCGCTCGGCGGACACGCTCAAAGTGAGCTCGAGAAGCGTCTCGCCTGTCGCCGACTCGTCGTGTATCGTCAGGGTTGCTGCCATCTGTGACCTTCACGGGCATCCTGATTATCGGTTGCCCGTCGAGCAGCCTTAACTTCTGGCCCCGACGCCTCGCTCACTCCGGACGAGAAGGTGCTCTAATTCTTCCCTCGAAGCCCAGGATTCCGGAAGACGTCCCGCCGAACGCCCGCATCACCCGCCACCACGCAAGGGGCGGCAGAGCTAACTAATCCGGGAAGCGCAGATCTCCCGACCGCATTTTTGTCAGCATGATGATTTGCCCCGTGTGCATCGAGAAGTGCTCTACCGCGTGATAGACGGCCAAGAGGACCGTGACCTCCTCGCCTCGCGCCTGCCGCCGCTCAAGCAATACATCGACATCAAGGCCCGCTAAAACTCGATCTGCTTCGGTCAGCGTTTGCCTGAGCCGGGAGACTAGCTCCGCGCGCGGTATCTGTTCACGTTCATCGAATTCTTGCTGTCGATCCCGCGGGCTATGGAAGCCGCCGGCTACGCCTATAATCCACGCCCGCGTACTGCCTTCAAGATGTAGCAATAGATTGCCGATACTGTTCGAGCCTTCGTTCGCGCGCCACCACACGTCCTCGTCACTCAAGACGGCCAGACAGCGCTCAATCTTCGGAAGATACTCGGAGCTCAGGAAGCCGCGCGACTGGGCGATAAAGTGTTTAGCTATGTCAGTCATCACCCTTGGACCATTCGCTAGTCAGAATCGGAACTGGGCACGCGATGGGCGTTAACGTCTGAGATCGACCTCGAAAAACGAGTCGGCAGTGCCAGGGATCGACTGAAACCATTCTTGATACGACGAAACGCCCATCCATACCGTACCTCATGGTCGGCTCTTTCGACGGCGTGGACGTTTGGGCGGCTCTCGCAAACCCAGCGCTTTGAGGCGCGAGATCAATGTCGTTGGTTTGACACCGAGCATGTCCGCAGCCCCGTCCGGTCCGTAGATCCGTCCTCTCGCGAGTTGAAGCGCGGTGCGAACATTCTCCCGCTCCCCGCGCCGCCACTCTATCTCTGGTATTACGGCGCGCACTGCCTCAGGCGCTGACGGATTGGATTTGGCGCGGGCCGCTTCCTCCGGTTCGGCGAGCGCACCGTCAAGCCGCAACACACCGCCGCGCGACAGCAGCACGGCCCGTTCGATGACGTGTTGCAGTTCGCGAACGTTTCCGGGCCACGCGTAGGCCTCCAACGTTTTGATCGCGCGCGCACTGAGTCTGAGCCCACGCCGGCCGTAACGCAGTGCGGCTTGCGCGAGGAAGTGCGTCGCGAGGCGGGGAAGGTCATCCGCTCGCTCGCGGAGCGGTGGCAGCACGATCGGAAACACGCTGAGGCGATAGAACAAGTCGCGGCGGAAGCGACCGGAGGCGACCTCCTGTTGAAGGTCCCTGTTGGTCGCGGCTATCACTCGGACGTCGACTGTTCGTGTCATTTCGTCGCCGACGCGTTCGAATCGACCTTCTTGCAGCACGCGCAGCAGCTTTCCTTGGAGGTCGAGCGGGATCTCGCCAACCTCATCCAGAAACAGCGTCCCGCCGTCCGCCGCCTGAAACCGGCCGGCACGGTCGCGCAACGCACCGGTAAACGCCCCCTTCACGTGGCCGAAGAATTCGCTTTCGAACAGCTCACGCGGGATCGATGCGCAATTCACGCTGATGAGTGCGCGGTGGCGTCTGGGGCTTCGATCATGGATGGCGCGCGTCACGAGCTCCTTGCCGGTTCCGGACTCGCCCTGGACAAGCACGGTGGCCGCTGTCGGCGCCACGATCGCCACCTGCTCGATGACATTGCGCAGTGCCGGACTGTTCCCAATGATGCCGTCTGGGGCATCGCTCCGGACGTCCTCGCGCAGGTAGGTGTTTTCGAGTTCCAGCTGCTCCTTCAGCTGTTCGATCTGCCTGAGTGCCCGCGCGTGCGCGATCGCGATCGCCGCGTGGTCGGCAAACGTACGAAGCCAGGCGAAGGTGCGACGGTCGCACGGATCGCGATTGAACACGCCCAGCACGCCCAGGATCTCGCCGTTGAAGACCAACGGCTGGCCACCAAAGCTACCGATGCGCTCGCGACGCACCCAATCCGGTCGAGCAATCCAATCGTGGTCGCGGGCCACATCCTCAATGAAGAGTCCGTCCCCGGTCGCACCGATGCGGCCGATCTTCCGCACGCCAAGTGGAAATCGCCTGAACGCCCCGTCCAGCCGGGACCAGTCTGCCCGACCATTCAAGGACGCGCCGGCACTCGCCGACAGATGAAGGCATCGGGTCTGATCTGGACACTCAGCGCGCAACGGGCACGTTTCGCAAATGTCCCCGGGCGCAATCAGCCAGACGCGGGCCAGCGCCACGGCCGTATGCGCCACCAGGCCTTCGACGATTTGAGGCAGGACGCGATCGACCGACGTTTCCGCGGCGACCGCCAGCGCGACCGCTTGCAGCGCCTCCGGGTTCATCCCAAGCACTCTATAACGAATACTCGATGTCAAAGAGCGGATATTCGTTGTAACAACGATATATCGCTATTGCCATGACGGCCCCTTCATCATCGTAAGCAACTGATTATGCACAAGATGGTCTCGTGGAGCTCCCTTGGATCGACATTCGCAGCCGGCACATCGAGGTGATCCACAGGGTCAGAGTAACTGACCATCAGGATGGTTTCGCCGAGGAGCTAATGCGATGAGCCGGATCCCGCCTGTCGATCGAAACACGACCCATGACAGCGTTCGAAGGAACTTCGACGCGGTTGAGAAACAACTCGGCATCGTGCCGAACATGATGCGGACCATGGCACAGTCCCCGTCGGTCCTCGAAGGGTACCTCGGTTTCGGCGCCGCCTTGAGGCGCGGCCGCTTGCCGGTCGCGCTGCACGAGCAAATCGCGCTGGCGGTCGCCGAGAACAATGCCTGCGACTACTGTCTCTCGGCGCATTCGGCGCTTGGCCGCGGAGCGGGACTCTCGAATGACGAGCTCGCAGCGTCTCGCGAGGCCCGCGCGGCCGATCCGAAGGCTGCCGCCGCGCTCCAGTTCGCGCGAGCCGTCGTCGAGCGTCGGGGCGATGTTCGCGATCAGGATCTCGCGAGTGTCCGCGCCGCCGGCTATACCGATGGCGAGATTGCGGAAATCATCGCGCACGTGGCGCTGAACGTCTTCACGAACTACTTCAATCGAGCGGCGCAGACCGACATCGACTTTCCGTTGGTGACGGCAGGCCAGCTCGCATAAGCAGGCCATGTCTCGCCCACGCATTGCCGGATTCCGACTCGGCGTCTATATTTTCAAGGACGCCGAGGTCGTCGATTTTGCGGCACCCTACGGCGTCTTTTCCGTTGCGCGCCGCTTCGATCCCGAACTCGACGCCTTTCTGGTCGCGGACGCCACCCGACCCGTGCAGACGCAGGCGGGCCTGACCGTCCTGCCGAATTACAGCTTCCACGACAAGCCTGCCATGGATGCTTTCGTGATCCCGGGCGGCTTCGGGACGAGGCAAGAGATGCACAACCGCCGGCTCCACGAATTCGTTCATTCGTTGCCCGAGCCGACGTTGCTCGCGAGCGTGTGTACCGGGTCCTGGATATACGGGTGCATGGGTCTCCTCGACGGCGTCTGCGCAACGAACCGCAAGGAGCCCGATCGCGTCGAAGCGTCCGGCTTTGGCAAGGTGCCGATCGATCGGCTGGCGGATATCGCTCCGGCTTGTCGGATCAGCCGCGCGCGCCTCGTCGATGCGGGGCGGATCGTCACGGCCGGCGGCATCGCGTCGGGGATGGAACTCGGGTTCCATCTCCTGCGGCGTGCCGGCTATGACGAGGGCTTCATCTCCGAAGTCGCGCGCGTCATGGAATACCACCAGGCGTATGAGCTCTATCGCAGCGATTTCGAGCTGGCGACAGAGCAGCGCGAGTGCGCGCCTGAGCAACGATGACGGTGACAGCAATCTGGCGTTATCCGGTCAAGTCGATGGCAGGCGAGCGCGTGCAATCGACGGAGAGCCTCTGGTGGACGGATTGCCATGGCGCTCGCGTGAGGTCGCGTCCAGGGGATGGCCGAGTCGTGGCCGGGCGAGATTCTGCGGTTGCCCAAAGCGGAGATTGGTCTCGCTGATCTCCGTGGCCGTTGCGTGATGACGACCTACGATCCCGAGACGGCCGAGCAGGATCCCAGCATCGAAGTCGGCGACCGCATCGAACTGGTCGCACCTTGAAGTGACTTCTTCAGCGGTTTTGGGACCGGTGCCAGTAGTCCAGATCGGCGAGAGACTGAACGGAGCAAGAGTTGGGACCAGCGGAGGGATCAGACCCTCGAACATGATGACTGCCGAGCTCTATCGGCGGGCGACGCGCGTCACAATGGACTCCCTGCTAGTGCCGAACGGCCTGCAAGTGCCACAAGAAAGCCGTAAACCGCCGCTCCAACTACGAGCAGCAAGATCACCACTGACGAACCAAAGAACCAAGCATCCGGATCCAGGGTGATGGGCATTGCTGTCAGTAGCCGCTGAACGATGAGCATCAGGACGACTGCTAAGAAACTGACACGAAATAAAACCAGCAAAAACAGAAGCGCCACTGCGACTGCGAATAGCGAGCTCCACCCGAGCGGAGTACCTGCGCTCGTTCGGAGAACCGCGGCGCCTACGGCGGTCGCCATCGCTACCCAGATGGCCGAGGCGATCCATTTGTTGGCAACGATTAGGCGCAGGAGAAGGAAAAAGAAGAGTCCCGCCAGGGCAAATTGCAGCGTATCGGCCAGGTGGAAGGCGATCGCCGCAAGAAAATGCCTCGACGAATGCAACGGTTCAAGTCGGAACGCGAATGCCGAGACGCTCGCAGCCGTGCGATCGAGGATGTGTCCGTGAACCACGTCCAGCGCGGTGAGCACGATCCCGGCGAGCACGCCGAACAGCACGTCACGGCCGACACGCGGATCGCGCACCCGACCCTGGAGCAGGCGAACCCACGACATCAGCATCGCGGGCCACCGGCGTCGCACGTACGGTTCGATCGCGATGTAGATCATCCAGCAGAAGGCGGTCCACACCAAGACCCAGCCGCTGACCGCCAAGACAAACGTGATCTCCTCCAGCGCTGACGGCACGTGATGCGCGCGGAGGATCGCAAACAGCCACCCAGTGCACGCAACGAACACCGCCATCTTTCGTGCGCTGGCACGATCGCCGATGCCCATCCGCAGATTTCGTCGACCAAGTGCGGCAGATGCCGCGAACGCCAACACAACCAAGGTCCAAAAGAAGAGTTCCGCGGCGATCGGCAAACCGATGACGAGAAGGTTACCCCGCGGAGCTGACGGCACGGTTGCGTCGTGCACTTGAAACAAAACCGCCTTTCCGCCCAGGCTTGCTGCGTCGACGTGGATCCCTCCGGACGCCCCGGTTTCCTGCCACTGCGTCAGCGAGTCGTGCGGCAGAACCGGCACGTTGTCGGGAGTGACCTGAAGGAAGTCTTTGATGTTCAGCCCCGCAAGTTCGAACAACGCCGGCCAGTCGGGCTCCTGGCCAGCGAGACGATCGTCTGGGTGACGATTGCGCAGCCAATTCAACCCGACGAGTTGTCCCTGCGAATCGAGCGTCACGGTGGCGCGGCCCGGAATGTCTGTGGGTGGGTCGTCCTCCGTGACGACGCGGAACAGATTCTTCGGCAAAAGGGGAGAAGGGCTTTGCCGATAGACGAATTGAATGGCACCGGATCTTCTCAGAAAGAAGCGAGGCGTGCGCGCGCTGAACCAGAACGCGTTGTCGGTGTGATTGGCCTCGGACCCGATGCTGGCCAGGAGCTGCTGCGCACGCGCAGCGAGCATCTGCGGCGCCATCGGCAGATCCGAGGACCTCAAAGCCAGCGGCCCCGAGGCAATCGCCAGCGTGCCGGCGGTGATGGCGCCCAGAACGGCCCAGGCCACCCGCGGACGCAAACCGTGAACGTCGAGGCTGTCACGTATCGTGGCCGGCGACGTCAGCGATTCTCTGCCGAGTTCCGTGGGCTGCTCGTCAACCGCCAGCGTGCCGGCGATCGACAATGCGGACTCAGGGCGTTTGTCGGGATCTCGTTCGAGACACTGTCGGATGACCTGATCGACCGGCCGATCGAGCGTCGGCGCGCCCAGCAGCCGCCTGGTGGCCGCGCTGTCCTGATCCAGTCTCCGACGCTCGTCCAACGTCGTGACGCTGTAAAGGCGTCGGCCCGCAAAGAGTTGTACAGTATGAGCCCGAGCGAGAACAGATCGCTGCTGACAGAAGCGACCTCGCCGGCGAGCTGCTCGGGTGCGATATACGCCGGCGTGCCGGCGACTTCTGCGGCGCGCGGACGGTCCGAAATGACTGCCAGGCCAAAATCCGTAATACGCGCGTGACCTCGTCCGTCGATCATCACGTTGGCGGGTTTCAAATCACGGTGCAGGACGCCCTTCGCGTGAGCGGCCGCCAGACCCGCGCAGACCTGACGAGCGATCTCGCGCGCTTTGTCACTCGAGAGTCGTCCAACGCGCCGCAGAAGCGAGGCCAAATCTTCGCCGTCGATGTATTCCATCGACAGGTAGTGGCGGCCGTTCACCTCGCCGATGTCGTGGATGCGGCACACGTTTGGATGTGAGATCTGCCGGCCGATCCGGACTTCGTGAATCAGTTGCGCGACGCGGGCCGGATCGGTCGCGAGGTGGCGCGGGAGGAACTTCAGCGCCACAACTTCGCCGAGCATGAGATCGTCCGCGCGATAGACTTCACCCATTCCTCCACGGCCGAGCACACTCACGATCCGGTATCGGTCGCCAAGAACGGTTCCGGGGCAAAGTCTGCCGCATGTATCATGCGGGTGACCTGCTAAGGCCGGACACGCGCGATAGTAGAGACCCACCGGCTCGTCTTTGCGGCAAGTCCCAAAACGCGATTTTGAATCGACGCGTTGATCGATTCGACGACGATACCGAGCGCTTTGGGCGTGTCGTGTCGCGATCGGATCGGGTCACGAATCCCTCTGGAAGAGTACGCGACGAGCTTACACCCGACCGTGATGCTGCGATTGGTTTCTGATGACCCGGCCAGTAGGTGGTACGAAGGTCGAGAGCCAGCTGACAACCTCCGCAGCCACATCGCCCCACGTTGGTTCGGGCTCGGGGCGTAGCCGGAATTGTTCACCCACACCGTTGATCGACACGCGCATGGAGTCTCGCGTGAGCGACAGGTCGAGCCACTCTGTTTTGTAAAGTAGCTGGTGGATCAGATTTTCCCAGATGGAACCGGCTGGCGGAATGGCTCAGCCGGGTTCGGCACTTCGAGAACGCCGCATAGCCTTGATGCGGACGTGGGTTGGCCGGAGTGAAGCAGGTAGAACCTGTGTCAAACCTCAACGGCGTACCTTGATCGATGTCAGGTCGACAGGTCACTGCGGAAGCCCGGAACGCATTCGCAAACGATACGGCGTTTGTGAGGACCTAACGATTCGCATCAGCCGCGGCACGCACGATCGCAACGGTGCCGTCGGCTGCATACGGTGTTGGGCGGCCGACCACATTGGAGCATGGCAGCCCTCTACGCTGTCTTGAGTTTCATTTGCTCCAACACGGCGCGGCCGAGCAGACCATACGGGTTACCAAGTGTTTCGTGGAACTCAAAGTGGTTGTAACCCTCGCCGACTAGCGCCGTCACCGATTTGCCCGCCGCTCTCACTGCCGCCGTGAACTCACGGCTCTGGCGCTGAAACTCCGGCGTTTCCAGAGTGCCGTGCCCGACGATTATCGGCGACACCAACCTATCGAGATGGCGCTGCGCACTCAGCGACTCCACGACCTCGGTTGTAAACTTCACGTAGTTACGGCGGGCCGATAAGCTCACGGGATAGAGATCGTACATACCGCTGGCACACAGCCCGCCTTTCACCGTGTCGACCGGCAGCCCGAAGTCCTTTTGCCAGTCCGTCGTCAGCACGACGCTCGCGAGGTGACCACCTGACGAGACACCGGATACGTAGAGCCGATTCGGATCGCCGCCGATACGGAAGGCGTTGCGGTATACCCAGGCTACGGCACGTCTCACCTGCTCCGCCAGTGCCATCAGATTGCCGTTCGTTTCGATGACATTGTTGAAATCCACAGCAATGAAGTGGGCGCCGGAGTCGACGAATGTTTCCGACAGATACGCAGAGTCAGCGGAACGTTCCGCGCGCCAGGCACCTCCATGGATAAAGACGTTCATCGCCGCGTTCGGCTGGTTGGTCGTATAAACGTCAACCTTTTCGATCTCTGTCGGACCGTAGGCAAGGCGTCGCGGTGGGCCAACGCGGGCAAGCGCCGCGACGCCCTTCTGAGCGTTGCGCTTGGCGACTTCGGCCTGATTTGGCGCCCAGAGAGATTGAGCGTAGGCAGCGTCGATCTCGTCTTTGTCGTAGTCGAGGAAGACGAGCGGCCCCTTCGCTTTTGGGGCCACGCCCGGTGGCATGTGCGTTTGCATTTGGTGGGCCACCAGCGGCCGAACCGCAGCGACCGCGGCGGTTGCGAGGGTGCCGCCGAGGAACGCCCGCCGTGCCATCCGCGTGTCGATCGGCAGACCAATGCTGCTCAAACGTGCCTCTCTCTTGTCCTGCTCAAAACTTGGCTTGTCCGCCCAACTACTCTTGAAGTAGACCGGAAAGCGTCTCCGCAGCCAACGGCGGCTGCTCTGCCACACATGTCGCCTATGGCAACTCCAAGACTGGCGGGATGATAGCACCCGGCTGCGCTCCACAGTCCGCCCGTTGGTCAGCTGCGAGCGGCGTGGTTAGCTGCGGCCGGCGGCAGCCAACGTCATCACGTCGACGTTTGGCTTTGAGCGTAACCGTCAGTGCGTCAGGCCGTTACGTGCCGCGACTGCGCGAAAACGGCGGGCTCGGTGAGCTGCGAGTCCTTGCAGCTAATCGCGTCTTCACAAGCGCAGCACCTGACGGTTACTAACGAGTAGTCGCCAAGTGTCTTTCGAAAACGCGACCGGAGGTCGGAAGTCCCTACGGCGTGGAACGTGGTCGACACTTCCGCGATGAGCCGCGGAAGGGCAGTACCAGCCGGACACGTAACAGGCTGAGGGAGGCTGCGGACCGTCGCCGGTACACTCACTGCAACGGGGCACGAATCTTGGGGCTGCTGCCGACCTGCTCGTACCAAAAGCCGTCCGCAGGACGATCGAGCCTGCGGACGTAGAGACTATGGCGTTGCGTGCGTCCCGGGCTGCCGGTGACAACGATCCAATCCCCTGGCTTCCAGGTTTCCCGAGTCACGCCGATCTCGGCAAGCTCCGAGCGGTTGTCGATCTCGAGCCGCCACTGTTGCGTCTGCCCACTGGCATCCTTGACATTCATCATCAGGAACGGATGCGGGTTGACGAAGTGAAACGCTGTAACGACCCCTTCGATGGCCACCTGCCGGCTGGTGTCGTAGACCGCGGTGATCGAGTGGTGAGTATGGAC
The DNA here is from genome assembly GCA_963802675.1 of uncultured Acidobacteriota bacterium. GTDB lineage: Bacteria > Acidobacteriota > Vicinamibacteria > Vicinamibacterales > UBA2999 > JACCSI01. The sequence goes on along the minus strand of CAWDJL010000002.1, from coordinate 284,863 downwards.
CGCTATGCCGGCGATCGCGATTGCGATTGCGTATGACAGAATCCATCGGCTCACTGGCAGATCCTCTTCTGTCTTAGAGCGCGGCGGCGCTCGGAATCGCATTCGCTTGCGCCCAGAGCGACGCGGATATTGCTACGAACACGACGGCGCCGTGATATCCGGGATTACCGTGTCGCTGTCATGGGTCGCGGCTAGCGGCACACCCACGTCATACGTGCTGTACGTGGCGACAACACCCGGTGGCAGTGCCATCGCCAACGTGACGTTGATCGGCACGTCGGCGATCTTTACCGGTGTGCCGAGAGGCGCTTACTTCCTGCGGCTCGCGGCAGTGAATGGGGCAGGGACGGGGCCCGCGTCGACTGAGATAAACCTCGTCGTGCCTTAGAGTCGTCTGTTACGACTTCTTGCGGAACGAGTCCTCGACCTGCTTCTTGATGTCGCCGAAGTTCCGGCCAAGCGTCTTTTCCTCTTCCTCGGTGAGGAGACGGAATGGCACGCGCACGACGCTCTGCGCGAACTTCACGTTCAGCCAATACTGGCCGAACTTCGTGCCACCAGGCACGTGGAAGTAGAGCTGGCCCATGCACGCGCGGTCGTTGCTCACATCGGCCTGATCCCATGGCATGGCGCGCGACCCGAGGTCGGAGAAGAACCCGAGACGGTTCACCCCGTGCGTCCACGGTGGAAAGTAGTCGATCGAGTCGCGCTGGGCCTTCAGACGAAGCTGAAGTGGCTCTGTCTTCGCACTAGCCGCGCGGTACTCCTCGATCGAGGGCAGGGGGACCGTTCCATCCGGCGTGTCGAGTGAGAGGGCCTCACGTTTCAGCGTGTAGTCACGCACCCGCTCCATCAGGGTGATGCCAACGTCGAGCATGATCCAGTCCTGGCCGATCGTTCGATTCGCGATCTGGTAGCCGAGTATCACGTAGCCTTCATTGTTGTAGGCGACTCGAACGAACTTGCCTTCCAGCGTCATGATTTGCGGGACGCCAGGTTGAGGGATCTGCACGGTTGGCTTCTGCTGGCCGTTGGCCTGGACTGAAGCCAGAGCCGCCAGGCTCACGGCGACAAGAACTGTGGAGAGCGCACGCGTAGTAGCCATGATTACCTCTCGGAAGCGAGTTGAACCGTCCATAACAACAGTATCACGCGACTGCGACGCCTTCCCTTCATTCGGGATTTCCATTGTGGCCCCGCCGATCAGACCCCTTGTACACCGACCCATTCTTCGCCCGGCCAGATTCTGTCGTCGCACGTTCAGGTGTGGGGCCTGCCGTCTCGTCGCCGGCCGGCCGTGTAGAGCGCCACGCCCGCGAGGTTCGTCACTACGATGAGCCCGGTGATCTTGAGTGCGAAAAGCGCGCGGCTGCCGACGGGAATGATCGGAAGCACGGACAGGCTGACATAGAGAGCCGTCATGAGGAATCCGGACACCGCGCAGAGCTTGATCCACCACGGCGCGCGTCGCTCGCCGCTCCGGAAGCCGACGAGCGGCACCGCGAACATGACGAGATAGGTCAGCCCGTAGAAGATTCCGGCAGAGTTCCACAGCAACTGGAAGGCCTCCTGCTTGCCCACGCCGATCGAGCCGAGGATGCTGAGCAGCAACGTCGCAGCGCCAACGAAGAGAATCGAGTTGACTGGCGTCTTGTAGGTCTCGTTGAGCCGCGTGAACCAGGCTGGCAGAAGGTTGTCCCATCCGGCGACCATTGGCAGCCGCGCGCTGCCGGCGAAGTTGACGCTCGCCTGGGCGAACCGGATCGCGACCATTGCGCTCAGCATCAGCGGGACAATCGCTGCAGCGGTGCCGAGCGCCCCGAATCCCACGCTGAGGAGCTGCGGAATCGGCGCGATGAGGTCGATCTCGGCGACGGGGATCATGCCGAACACCGAGCTCGTGCCCAACACGAACATCACCATGATGAGCGGCGCGGCGATGGCGGTCGCGCGCGTGATGCTCTTCACCGGATCGCGGCACTCGCCGGCATGAATCGCGACGTATTCGAACCCGGCGAACGCGCCGAACCCCATCTTGCCGAGCAAGTTGAGGCTCAGCAGCGAGATCGTCGGAACAGCCGGGTCCAGCGGGCGAAACGACGCCAGGGTCCCGTTGGCCACGTTGAGCCACGGCACCACGATGATCAGCGCGAACGCCGCCACCATGAGCCCGCCGCCGACCGTGTGGACCCACTTCCCGATACGTAAACCGATCACCGTGATCCAGATGAGCGCGACGACGACAGTGGCCGTCATCGCCGCGATCACCCAGTTCTGCACCATGAATGCGGCAACCCGAGCGCCGCCGATATACCCCGCATATTGCGTGAACTGCAGCCCGACGTTGGTCATGTTCAGGATGGAGAAGAGCCACAGGTTCCAGGCGACGATGAAGCCCATGCCCTCGTTCAGTCCGAGCTTGACCCATTGGTAGAGCCCGCCCTCGAGAGGCATCGCACGATTCAGCCAGACGGCAACGGCCGCCGAGGGAAGATAGAACAGCACGATCGCGATGAGCCAGAAGACGATGTGGGCGCGGCCCTGCTGCGCCGCGACGCCGACCCATTGCAGGCCGACGATGAAGAGGATCTGGGCAAACACCAGGTCCCAGATCGACAGCTCGCGGCGGAGCTCGCTGCTGCGCGCCTGAACCGCCGCTTCTTTTCGCTCCAACCCGGAGTCTCGTGTCACGGTGTCGGATCTCCGATCGTGGCTGGCATCGTACTCGCCTTGGCGTTGCTCGCCTGAGGCCGAAGCTTCGCAGCCGTCAATCAATTCACGAACGCTGGCGATTGTCGCGGGGCAGTCCCGCCGTTCGCGCCGCCCAAACGCCAGCCGGCGAATGCAAAGCCCGAGTCGCGCGTGATCGCGCAACGGCATGAGCTCACGCACCACCGTCGTGGCGATCGTCACCGCGCCCGGTTCTCGCATCCACGGCTCGGGCACTGCTCACCGCCGCGTCGTGGATCGCGCGATGTCACGACCTCAAGCGTCGCACCATCATGTCTAAGCCGTCGACATGGTCGGCGAACCTCGGATCAGCGACTCGCATCACCACCGGCGAGACTCGCGTCGTCGCCCGTGATTGCGGACTGGCCGGATCGACGTCTGGGCCAGTCCTGGGCTCGAGTCATGCCGATGATCGGGCATTTCACTCGGCGGATGGCTCGGCCTGACTTCGCGAGCCGCCGCCCCAATCGTATCGAACTTCGATTTCTGTCACTTCTCCCGCGCGGAATCGGAGGCCAGAATCTAGCCGGACTTGCTGCTCGGCTCGAGATTACTGCGGCCTCTTCGGCAGGCGGGGCCTCGTGGAGTCCTTCGAGCTTGCATCGTGGACCGGACAGACTGTTCTTCCCACGGCCGATGCTGAATCGGCGTCGAGGTCGTCCGCCACGTTCAGGCCCCGGACGGAGCGCATCCCGCGATCTCACGGCCGCCGTCACGTAAGTCGTCGATGCCCTTTCAGGTCATCGTCGCGGCGAACGATGGTTGTCTGAACTCGAAGGACGCACGCGTCACCGCAATAGAGCGGTCTCTTCAAAAGCCAGCACTATCACGTCCAGAACGCCGGGCATATCTCCCCGACAGCCCGCTACTCGTTGTGAGACCCGAAAGAAGGCAAGGACATACCCGTCGCCTGATCGCCTGACGCCGAAGCCGCACGACCGTCATCGATGCATGATCGACAGCTCTTTCACGAGCGACGCCCCCGCCGTTGCTCGCCGCCTGCGCGTCAGGGTCCAGAGTGTAGATCGTAGGCATCCCAGGCGCGGGTCATCCGTGCAACGGCATGTAGCTTGCGACATGGAAGCACGTCGGGCGATAGCCTTGAGCATCATGCCGATCCCGTTCTCGGCTCACGTTGGCCGTAATACACGTCGCCGGGAGGACCCTGGACGTCCAGTGGAAGCCGAAGCGCTCGATGTAGGGGGAGATCGAGCCTGCAGATCTCACGTGAAGAACGGACTAATTGAGGCGAGGTTTCTTTCGCTCCTTCGGGGCTTGTGGGTTGTGAAGCGGTCTTGTTGAGGAATCAGGCTTCTTCACTTGGCCGCTCAATGTGCACCCCTACTGAAGAGTGGTCAGCCTTGACAAAGCAGAGGTATGACCCGAGTGTCCCGGCCATACGAAACCAATCCCAGAAAATCCACGCTCGCGCCATCTGAGTGATCGCCTCTGGCGTCAGGCCATCACCGCCGCGCACCATCAACGGCATGACGCCTTTGGGTATGAAGTACAGCACCGTCCACGCCAACATTACGAAAAACAGAATGGCGCCCCGCGCAATCCAGCGCCGCCGAGCCACGAGAGGCCAGTTCACAATGAGCGCCAGAATGATTGCGATGGCCGTCGGAGCAGTAACAAGCGTCCAAAACCGATCAATGGCTTGGCCGGCCTGGGGATCGCGGAAGTAAAGAACAAGGGACTGGGGGAGGGCACCGCCCCACTCGGGTATCAAAGAAATCCGCTGGTAAACCGAGGCGCCGAACATTGTGCCGACGAACACAAGAACGCTCCACAGAAGGACGTCGGCAAAGCGTTGGCGGGTAGTCACGGTGACTGCCTCCAGGAGGGTTAATGACCGATCAAACATCGCCCGCGCCATCGGAACCACCCACACCATCACTCTATCCCGGGCGGACCTGTCTCGCCGTGGCTACGCGTCCGTGCCGATCAAGCGGACGGGTAGCGAAGGCGGATGTTCTGGTTGTGGTGAAAGACGTTGTCGGGGTCGTATGTGGTCTTCACGTCCACCAGCCGGTCGTAGACGGAGTCGCCGTACGCCTCGCGAACCCGGTCGGGGGTTTCGTCGCCGCCGAGGAAGTTGACGTAAACGCCTTCGCGGAAGCGGCCGAGGGCGGCGAAGAACTCCCTCGTCCAAGCAGTGTCCCGGTCGCCGAAGTCCTCGCCGGGCCGCCACACGCCATCGAGGGTGATCGCGTGCGACGCCTGCCGGTTCCCGAACGCCGTCCCGCCCTCGGCCACCCGGCTCACCGCCCCCTTCAGATGGAATAGCGCCACGTACGATCGCGGCGACGAGCAGGAGAACGCGTGCTCGGCGATCACGTCGATGAGGTCGTCGCGGAGCTCGGGGAGGTGGGTGGACTTCCAGTAGTAGTTCCAACCGTGGACGACCGTCGAGTCGAGCGCGCTCTGGAATTCCACGTATGGGGTGGGCCCGACCAGGTCGAGGAGGGGAGTCCGGGATGCGCGGAGCGGGCGGAGCACCTGCTCGCCGTTCTTGATCGGCCCGGTATAGCAGGTACCGACCATTACGACCGGGCGCCAGTGCAGATCCTCGGGGATGAACGGTAGCGGCGGCGCCGCGCCGAACCTCACGACCGTGCCGAGCTCGTCGGGAGCGTCGCGGATGAAGTCGCGGTAGAAGCGGAGGACCTCCCTGGCGTCGCTCGCGTCCCAGAGGATGGGCCCGGAAAGGACGGTGGGCCCGACGGAGTGGAGGCGGAACTCGAACGAGGTGACCACGCCGAAGTTGCCGCCGCCGCCTCGCAACGCCCAGAACAGGTCGGGGTGCTCGTCTTCGGACGCCCGCAGCAGCTCGCCGTCGGCCGTCACGACGTCGGCGGCGAGAAGGTTGTCGACCGTGAGGCCGTGCTTGCGCATCAGCCAGCCGATGCCGCCGCCGAGGGTGAGCCCGGCGACTCCGGTGTGGCTCACGATTCCGCCGGTGGTGGCCAGACCGTGCGCCTGCGTCTCGTGGTCGACGTCGCCCCACAGCGCACCACCCTGCACCCAGGCCCTGCGGTCGGCGGGATCGACCCGCACGGCCCGCATCGCCGAGAGGTCGATGACAATCCCGTCGTCGCAAACGGCGGTGCCCGCCACGTTGTGGCCTCCGCCCCGTATGGCGATCTCCAGATCGTGGTCGCGGGCGAAACGCACGGCCGCAACCACGTCGGTGGTCCCGATGCATCGGGCGATCAGGCGCGGGCGCCGGTCGATGGCACCGTTCCAGACTGCACGGGCGATGTCGTAGTCGGCGTGGCCGGCACTGATTAGCCGGCCTCGGAACCCGTCGATCTGCACGACGGTTGGATCCTTGCTCCCGTGGCCAACTTCCGCGGTCGTCGGTGTCATCATCGGGTCCTCCTCTCTGGATGGCCCGCCCTCCGCGCCTTCGGCGCTTCGGCGAGGCAAGCCACATCGGACCACCGCGGACCGCGGCCGTAAAGTCAAGAATCTGGACTTCACAACCGAAGGCGGGTGCGCAACACTGGCGTTGTGAGGACGTACGGCCAGTACTGCCCCATCGCCCGTGGCGCCGAGATCTTCGCCGAGCGCTGGACACCGCTGATCATCCGCAACCTGCACCTTGGGTGCGGAAGCTTCAGTGAGATCCTGGAGGGCGCGCCCGGACTCTCGCGTACGCTGCTCTCACAGCGGCTCAAGCAGCTCGAACGGCTCGGTGTCGTCGAGTCGACATCCAAGCCCGACGGACGCGGGCACCACTACGAGCTCACGTCTGCGGGCCACGACCTCTTCACGGTCTGCCAGTCGCTCGGCGAGTGGGGTGCGCGTTGGCTCGAGATCGCCCCCGAGAACCTCGACCCTTTTGTGGCCCTGTGGTCGATGTGCCACGCGCTGCGCCGAGACCGGCTCCCGGATCGACGCGTCGTCATCCGCTTCGACTTCCTTGGGCGCCCGCGCCGGGAGCGCTATTGGCTACTCATCGAGCTCGGAGACACCGAGATCTGCAAGACGTACCCGGGCCTCGACGAGGACCTCTACATCACGGCGGAAGCCGAGGCCTTCGTCAAATGGCACGCCGGCCAGCTCACCTGGGCCCAAGCGACGCGCGAGGGCCGCATCCAACTCGACGGCCTCCCGTCGCTGGTAAGAGCCTTCCCAACCTGGAACGCCCGCAGCATGTTCGCCCACATCCGGCCGGTCTCCGCAGGCTGACTCAGGCGCCTGGCATCTGGAAGCCGCGGACGATGACCGCATTCGATTCTGTACACGCGTGACGCTCACCGGCGATCGCTTGGTACTCAGATGATCGGTACCAAGTGCGAGCCGCTTCCACGGAGTCGAATTCGAGCACGACCGTACGCGTTCCGTGCCACGTGCCCTCGACCACTTCCGGATCGTCGTGGACAATGATCGGACGGCCTCCCGACTGCAGGATTGTCGGTAGTGCCTTCTGGACATAGCCATCGAGGCGCGCCGGGTCGCGAATCACTTCTGTGAAGATTACATACCCGCTTGGCATTTCCCCTCCTGTGCAACCGCTTGTTGGCATCTGAGTTCAACGCTCAGGCCGGTTGCCTCTCCCATCGCCAGACCAACCCGTCTTCCGGGTCGATGACCTCGCCAACCGCTTTGAAACCACACTTGGTTAGCACTCGCGCGGAGGCATTCGCCGCCGCGAACGTGTGTGCACGCACAAGGCGAACCTGGTCTTCGCCGAACGCATACGACACCAGCGCCTCTGCGGCCTCGGTCGCATAGCCCTTGCCCTGCTGGTCTGGCGTCACGCCGTACGCGATCTCCACGACCCCATCGGCTGCGGGAGGCCCCTTGAAACCACACGTTCCGACAACGGCGTGCGTGCCCCGATCCACGATGGCAAACCCGAGTGTCCAGAGATCTACCGTTGCCGCGTCGAGCTGGGCAAGCCACTCGGGTGACACCTCCGCCCGTTGGTCCGCGCTCATCACCTCGAGTTGCGCGCGTACCTCCGCCAAGGTCTTGGGGACCAGCCGCAGTCGACGCGTTTCAATGGGAACTGCGTCCATCACTGGTGCATATCGTGATCGGCATAACGTCAGCCATCAGCCGCGGCGCTCGGCGGCGCTGCAGATCGAAGCGAGATTCCTACGCGCTCCTTCGCGGCCCGCGCCGTTCGCAGTCATGATGATTCCTCGACGTGCAGCCAATGAAAGAGGCGGTGTACCCAGGGAGCCACGGCAATACTTACCACTCCGACGAACACCAGACCGCTGAAGAGCGCATACAGGGCCGCGAACACTTTTGCGCCCGGCGTTTCCATTCGATCGACTGGACCCATGCCGCTGAGAATCATTGAAGCATTAAGGAACGCGTCGAGCCACTCGAGTCCTCCAGCCGTGTGGTAGCCGACCGTACCGAGACCTACGGCGCCTAGAAGTATGAGAAGTGCCCAGGACAAATGCCGACCAGCTCGGCGCAGAAACGCTGGCCATGCCAGAAGACGATGCCTGCGTTGCTCGTACATTCAAAAGCAGCAGTTGAGTGCGCCTAACGAACTCCTGAAGTAGACCGCCAGTCCTTCCCCGCAGTCAACCGCTAGCCATGTCCGCGCCATGGCGAGCTGCGGAGGAACCGATTGCGTCGGCGGAGAATTGCGTCGCGGTCTTCTGGCGGCAAAGTATAATCAAGCGTTCTCTCCTGCTTTCCTGAGCCTTGCGGCCATTCCGGCCACCAGCCCTCTCCAAAGCACATCCTTGGAGGCCCCGGTGACGGATCTCGATTTCACTGCCGATCGCACGAGACCGAGCTCGACAGCGGTCGCAATCTCGCCACACGGTTGTCCGTTCTGCACGTCAGCGTCCATCGTGTCGACGGCGAAGATCCCGAACGCGACCAGCTATTGGCGCTGTTTGGGTTGCGGGGAGATCTGGAGTCCCGCTCGACGGATGACTCGCATGACACAACGGTGGCGATGATGATTGACCGCAGGCATGGGAGAGGGCGGGCCCGTCGTGCATCGCGGAATGGCGACTGAGCAGGTTAGACACGGAGCTGAAATGGAACCGGCTGAAATTCAAGCAAGAGCGACCATCGCTGCGGCGCTGATCCTGACACGTGCGGTAGAAGTACCGACCATTCCGACAAGTGGCGACTGGTCGAAGGATACTGCCGCTCTTCGGCTGCGCGATCTCACCGACTACGTCTACCAGATGATTCAGAGTACACAGCCTCGCTGATCCACCGCTTAACCGACGCGTGGTGACGTGTGAGTTATTAGGTGACCGTGATGACCCTCCGGCGCCACACCGCCGTTGCGACAAGTGCCGCAGCGACCGTCAACAGACGACCGGTGTTGGTGGAGAGGTCGCCGGGTTGTTCGTCGCACGCGAAGCCATAGCACCATAGATTCATGAAGCCGTGGAGACCGATCGGCACCCACAGGTTGTCGCGCCACCGGATCAGCAGCCACGCGAAAAAGGCGCCGCCAGCGGCTACCATGCCGACTTCGCCAAGTACTTGCATGGCGCTCAGCCGGCCGGTGAGGCCTGTGACGTGCGCGAGGCCGAAGACCCCTGCCGTCGTTCCAACCGCCGCCGCGAAAGACCAGCCTGCTCGGCGATACAACTGAAGGAAGAGATACCCTCGAAAGAGCAACTCCTCGCTCACCGGCGACACGATCGCCGTCATCAGCAATGGCACCGCTTCAAGGTGCGGATTCGTGGTCGACGTGATGGCGAACGTGGCCAACATGGGTATCGACAGCAGGAGCGCGACCGAAATCCCGAGGACTGGTGACGCCCCCAGGCCGAGTTGACGCACCGCCGACTCGGCCCTGCCCGGATTGGCCATTCGGATCCCTGCGAAACACAGCACCACCCAACACAGCTTCCACGCGAATGTCGACAGCGGGGGAGGGAGGTCGTGGGTCAGCCCAACGCTCGCTATTGCCGTGGCAAAGACGCAAAGCGCGATAACCGCGTATCTGCGCTCGGGACTTACCATGGTTGCTGCTAGTCGTGATCGATGTCTTGGCCGAACACGATCCCTACACCGTTGAGGTCACGGACACCAAATTCGCGGATCCGATACGGCTGGTTGGTCGGCTCCGCAGCAACTTGAGCACCCCGACCGACGACTTCCTTGAAGTATGCGTCGACATCCTTGACCCATTGGAACAAGTGGACGCCCGTTGGACTCCCCTCATCGCGAACGAAGTGGATTGCGGAGTTATCGCGCCAGACCACCGCGTAGGCGTCATCACCGTAATCCCATGTAAAACCCAAGACATCACGATAGAACGCTGCTGTCGCCTCGACATTTGCGACATGCAGTACCGGTGCGCCTTGAACAAACTGAGCTGGATTGGACGACGGTAGCGCAGGCATGGCCGCTCCTAGTCTGATTGCAGAGGCGAGCACGAAGACGACAGGTGCGTCACCGCAAGCGCCGCCGCTGCCGCAAGCTTGTGTTTGGCCTGCCACGGCGGCCCGATCGATCGACCCATCGCGAGCAGGAAAGCGTCGACGTCGTCGCGGCCGAGGGCCGCCGCTGCGTCGCGAAACACGCGTTCACGGTCGTACCAATGCACCGACCAGCCGCGCGCCTCGGCTGCGGTCGCGAGGGCCTCGCGATACATCACTGAGTCGGCGAGGGTCTGCGCGCGATTATCGGCGATCCGCTCCTCGGTCGTCGGCGGAAGCTGAGGGCACGCGCGGATCGCGATGCTCGCAATCGGCACGGGCACTGCCGCGGCCAGCGCCTCGAGGCTCGCGCGCGCGCCGCGCGCGGCGGACGCGCGCACGCGCTCGACGAGCGCCACGGCGTCGGTGAGCGAAAGCACTCGCGCTCCCGGGATGTTCAAGTAACGGCCCACCGCCCACGACCCTTCGTGGTGATGCGGGTGCGTCGGCAGCCCGCGATCGGTGAGGTCGATGCGCCGGCGATCGAGGAGCTCGCCGCCGGGCGCGACAGTGACGAGCACCGCCGAGTTACTGTGCTCGGCGACGCCGACGGTAGCGGCTCGCAGCATCACGTCAAACCGGTTCCGCAGGAAAGATATCGCATAAGCCGCCTGACGACGACGCACTCGCTTTCCGGGAGCTTGACAGCTCATTCAATTTAACTACAATGCAGGACATATGCCGCCCGTGGTCAATCTCGGCGAATTCGAGCAACTCGTTCTTCTGGCGATTCTTCGACTCGGTGACCAGGCCTACGGCGTGACGATCCGCACCGAGATCTCCGAACACGCAGGACGCACGGTAGCGCCGGGCGCGTTGTATACAGCCCTGGAGCGGCTCGAGGACAAAGGCCTTGTTACGTCGCGGATCGGCGAGCCCACTCCGCAACGAGGCGGGCGAGCGAAACGATACTTCACGGTCACCGCATCGGGTGCCAAAGCGATCGCCCGAGCCCAGCACGCGTTTCAGCGCCTGCTCGAAGGCCTCGACATCCTCAGAGGCTCCCATGCCTGACGCCTCCCGGGCCGAAGCCCTGCTCTCGCTATTCACCACGCGCGACCGTGCAGAATCGATCGCGGGCGATCTGGCCGAAGAACGTGACGTTCGCGGTTCGGCCTGGTTCTGGGTTCACGTCTTCCGAACCACGTTCGCCCTGTTCACGAGCGCGGTTGCAAGCGCTCCAGTACCCGCTTTGGCCCTTGGGGCTTTGGGATTTGTGCTGTTCGTTACGCTTGCCTTCGCCGGCGTGGCTGGCGTTTTCTTGTTCCCCTTCCTTGGTTCGGGCGTGAGCTGGGTGCTCCTGTCTCTTTTCTGGTGGAGCGCCGCGTTCTGGACCGGCGTCTCTTTGGCCAGCGTCGCGCCAAAGCACAGCATGACGGCATGCCTGACTCTTGCGGTCGGTGGTGAAGCGCTGCTCGTCGCGTCCCGGCTCTTCTTTGCGTGGTCCTATGAACCACACGTGTGGTCCCTACTCGTTTACATGAGCGCGTTGTTCGTAGTGGTACCGCTGCTGGCTGGGGGCGCTATCGTTCGCCGGCGCATGGCGACATAGGTCGGAGACCCATGGTTGATCGCCTGCGGCTTCTTTTGATTGCGCTGCTCCTCCTGGCTTCGTCGAGAGCCACTTCGACACAGCAGGCTACCGAATGGCAAGACCGTTCGCCGCACTCGACAACGCTCGTCACCGTGCAGGACGGGGTTCAGGTCGAGGTATTGGACTGGGGCAGTTCCGGTCGAGGCATCGTCCTGCTGGCTGGTCTAGGAGATACCGCGCATGTCTTCGATGACTTTGCCCCCATGCTCGCCAAGCAGTACCGCGTCTATGGCATCACCAGGCGCGGACACGGCTCCTCGTCGGCGCCCTCGTCCGGGTACGAGTTTGCGTGTTTGGCCGAGGATGTCGTTCGTGTGATCGACGCGCTCGCGCTGACCAAGCCGGTCATCGTCGGACACTCGATTGCCGGGGAGGAGCTCCACGTGTTGGGTGCGGACCATGCGACGGAGGTCGCCGGCCTCGTCTACGTGGATGCCGCGTTCAATCGCGCTGACGGGTCGGAGGACTATGACGCCGTCGCGAGAAACCTGCCGCCGCCGCCTGCTCCACAAGCAAAGCATCTGGCTTCCTTCACAGCCCTTGGTGCCTTTCTGGCGGAGACCCAGACCCGAGGAGCCGCACTACCGGAGGCGCATCTCCGAGCGCGCTACACCGCCAACCCCGACGGCAGCGTGGGTGCCGCTTGGATGCCTGCCCCGCCGGTGCGGCAAGCTTTCGCGACCGAAATGCGACGCATGTCCGAATCGTACAACCCCGAGCGCATTCGCGTGCCGGCACTCGCAATCTACGCTGTGCCGAAATCGGCGACCGACCTGATGCGGCCCTGGTATAACGCGGATGATCCGGTCGTTCGCAAGAATGTGGAGACGCTCTACGAATTGGCTCGCGAGCGCTTCCGGCGGCACGTGCAGTGGTTTGAGGCGTTTGCCGAACGGGACCGAGTGGTGGAGATATCAGGCGCACATCATTTGTTCATCAGCAATGCACGGGAAGTTCTCCGCGCGATTGACGACTTCGTGTCATCACTCCCCTAGAGCGAGCGGTCGGACACGCTCGAGCAGCAGCTTCAGAAACTCATCGCTTCGCGTGGCAATCGCGTTGTGCCCGGCATTTGGGATCAAGACGAGTTCCTTCTGAGGCGCGGTAACCCTATCGACGTACTCGCGCACCGGCGCAACCGGCGTCACATTGTCGGCAGCACCCTGGAACACAAAAAAAGGAATCGCAAAGGTGGTCCCGAGCGAGGGGACGTCCTCCTGTTCGACGGCATCACGAAAATGATCCTGGCTAGTGGTCAGCCCTCTCATGTAGTCGCGAAGATCTCCCAGGCTCGCATTCGAGTCGAACAGCACAGTAGAAATCAGGCGGCTCCTCGACAGTTGTCCAGGCTCATAGCGATTGGCCCATTTCGTGTGCACGGTTGCCTTCGAGACTGAATCGTACGGTGGCGGACCGTTCGCCTCGAGCTCCGCAATCGCCTCGCGGTCGTTTCGCGTGTGCGCCTCGGCCAGCAGTTGCGTGTACGCGACTCGCCGGTACTTTCCCTGATTCACGCTCTGGCCAGAGCCGACATAGAGGGAGAACAAATCAGGTCGCGCCAGCGCCATGCGGACGCCGATCGCCGTCCCCCACGAAAGCGCAACTATTGCGACCTTCGGTTTGCGCAAACGGGTGCGGATGAATTCGGCCACTTCAACCCCGTCCTGTGCCATACGATCTTTCGTCACACCGGCAGCGACGGGTCCCGATCTGCCGAATGTCTTGCCCGCACCGCGCTGATCCCAGAGCACGATCGTGAAATCCCTGGTCCAGGAGAACAGGAAGTCGCGCGGCATCGGGCTGAGCGCGATCCCTGGTCCGCCGTGCAGCAGGAGCAAGACGGGATTGTCGCGGTTCTGCCCGCGAATGGCGATCCATTGATCGATGCCGCCAATCTTCGTGAACAGGGCCTCGTCGATGCCGTGTACCGGGTCGATCATGGTGGCCTTGGCCAGTACGCCGTGCCGATATGCGCGGTAGGCTAAACCTCCTCCAACGAGGAGAAGGATGAGAACCAAGAAGCCCAAGGCGGCGAGCTTGGTTAATTTCCAAAACTTGCTCCGCATGGCGGCTCCCGAGCAGTCATTACGCAGCCACGTGACGAGAAGTTCGCGACGCCGTTCAATAACGGACGCCGAGCACTTTCCAGTAGTTGAGAAAGACCATAAAGGCCACACTGACCGCCGCGAACGCTGCGTAGCTGACGCGCTCGCGGAACGTCCACCAGCCCTCCCGGAAGGCGACGGCTGCGAACCCAGGCAGAAGTGCCGTCATGGCGGCGCTGACAAGAGGGATCGAGAGCCAGATGATCGTCGCCGGCGCCAGAGGGACCGAGGCTCCAAGGCCTCTTAGTGACAAGCCCAGCCACACGATGAAGGCCAGATTCGCGAGCGCGACGACAACGGCACAGCGGCGGACCGCTCGGCCCTCGAGCACGGTCGGACGTCGCCGAAGTATTGCGACGCCCCGGGACAACGGGTACGCCACGAAAGCGACCATGCACGCCGCCAAAAAAGAGAGGTGAAAGACAGCTTGCTCAGCCCACGCGAGACGCTCGTATGTCGCGCCCCACGTATGAAGCGTCGCGATCTTCCCGGAGGCGTCCTCGCGAAAGACGATCGTGTCTCGACCGTCGGCGCTAGTGAACACCAACGGTGCCACTTCCACCCAGCGACGGTCTCGCCAGCGAATGGCCCCGTCGGGTTCCGCACTGACCCGCGACTGGAGCATCAATGAGATCGGCCGCGACATGTCGTTCCGCGTGTGATGGAAGTCTCGATACGTACCAGCAGCGCGGCTCGCGTTGTTGGGCGGGACGGACATGGGCACCGGCGGCACGGCGGGAATCTCCGGACCGAATACGTGCGTCAGCAGCGGCTCCAAGAGCTGGTTCGCCACACCCGGCAGCGCATTCGACGCAGCAAAGATTCCCAATCCGCTCGCCGGGGCCAATACCATCACGCCGATTTGGTCGCCCAGTGTGCCGTCCTTGTGTAACAGACGCTGCCCGTGGGTCACCCAGTGGGTCAAGCCGTACGCCGTTGCAGCGATGCGCGGGTCGACGGTGTACTGCGGTGCCAGCATCGCGTTGACGGAAGCCACGGAAAGGACTCGCTGGCCATCGACCGAGCCATCGCCAAGGAGGGCGAGCATGACGCGAGTCATGTCTGATACCGTGGTCGTTATGCCTCCCGATGGACTCGCGTAGGTGAACCGCAACGGGAGAGCGATCTGAGTTCCCTGCCGCCATTCGTACCCCCGGGTAAATTCGAGCGTCGGGGTCGGTGGTGGTGGCTGATAAGCGGTAGTCCCCACCATTCTCAACGGTCTGAACACACGATCGGCCATGTACTGCTCGTACCGCAGACCCGTGATCTGCTCGACGACGGCGCCCGCCAGGGCGTAGTGGTAGTTCGAGTAGCTATAGACACTCCCGGGTGGAATGAACTGCTCCGGTGGATGTCGCCGGACGTGTTCGGACAGCATTTCAAGGTGTTCGGGCGAGTCGGTATACGCGCCGGCAAATCGCTCGTCGAGACCCGCGGTGTGAGTCAGCAGCTGATGCATCGTCGCGCCGTACCGAAGCGGCACGTCTGGCAGGTACTCCCGAACGTCTCGTTGAAGGTCGAGCATCCTGGCATCCACCAATTGGAGCACGGCGAGTGCCGTCAGCGTTTTCGACACCGAGCCGATCCGGAATACGGTCCGCGCTGGATCTACTCGTGCTTCAGGTTCTAGTTGCGAATTTCCATAGCCGCGCAGCACCAGAACGCGTCCTTGGTAGACGACAGCAACCGCAGAACCGGGTACATGCCCCGCCTCCATCAATTTCGGCACCGTGGCATCAACAAATGCAGGGAGTGTATCGATGCGTTCGAGAGGAATCTCTTGGGCCTTCGCGATCCCACCGACCGCAACGAACGAAATCACGACGCCGCCGATGACTCCCCTGAGGCAAGGCATCCAGCACGAATGTGAGTCGTGATGGGCATACCCGTGCAGCTGTCTCATGGCGTGCCCGTGTTTTCAGCATCAGGAGTGCCTTGCACCACGACCCGAAACTCTAATCGCGCCGTGCTGCTCGACGCTCGAGTTTGTGGTGGGCCCCCCGTTCTGATATCCTCGCAGCTCTTCCACACCCACGGACCGCAACCCGCTGCGTGCTCCGGAAACGATGATTCCATTCGAGATCTCATGAGCGCAGATACCTACGTCCTCGGAATCAACTACCGGCCGGTAGCTGGTAACGACATCGGTCATCATCCCGCCGCCGTCCTCCTGAAAAACGGACAGATCGTGGCCATGTGTCAGGAGGAGCGCTTCATCCGGGTCAAGGAAGCGCCAGGCATATTTCCCGTGAACGCCATCCAGTTTTGTCTCTCGAGGGGCGGAATTACGATCAACGATCTGGCGGCTGTCGGATGGAATTGGAATCCGATGGTCGCTGCCGAGCGCGGCAAGCGGCGGCGGGGCCCGGTCGTTGGGAGTCTGGCAACGGTCGCTCAGTTCGCGTTGCGGCACACACCGTTTCGGACGTTCTCGGGCATGGCACCGGACGCGCTTCTGCCGGAGCGAGCTGTCGGGGGCGTCAAACGTGAGCTCTTGTACTGGCACAACCTGAACTCACGAATTCCGGTGATGTGTTTCGATCATCACCTGGCGCATGCGGCATCCGCGTTCTACCCCAGCGGCTTCGAACGAGCCACGATCGTGACCTGGGACTGCTGGGGCGATCACCTGTCAGGCATGATCGCGCACGGCGAGGGATCGCGCATCACCGTCCTGGAAGAAGTGCCGTACGAACGCTTCTCCATCGGAAAGCTCAACGACTTTGTGTACGACTTCCTGCGGACCAGCGAAAAGGGCAACTTGATGGGCCTCGCGCCCTACGGAACGCCAAAAGGGTTGCTCGACGGCCTCGTCGATGTGGCATCGAGCACGATGCGGATGGATCTGCTGGATCAACGCGCGCCCTTTCCGGAAAGCTTCATGAGAGTTGCGGGCCCCCCCAGACGTCCGGGCGAGCCCCTGGAGCAGCGGCACAAAGATCTTGGTGCCGACCTCCAGCGGCTCATTGAGCGGTTGGGAATGAACATCGTGAAGGGTGCCGTTGAAAAAACAGGCCTGCGGGACATCTGCTTTGCCGGTGGATGCGCCTTGAATGCCACGCTCAACGGGAAGATTGGCCGGTCTGAGCTCGTCGATCGGATCTTCATTCAACCGGAAGCTGGTGATGCCGGAGGCGCACTCGGAGCGGCCTATCTCGGCCACCTGGCTCTTGGCAAGACGCTGCCCCGTCAGGAGCTGGAGCACGCCTATTGGGGTCCGTCCTTCACCGACCAGGAAATCATCGAGCAGGTGGAGCTGGTCAAACTGCCGTTCGAAAAGCTGTCGGATTCCGACGTCGCGTCATGCACTGCGGAGCTCCTCGCCCAGCAGAAGATTGTCGGATGGTTCCAGCTGGGGACCGAATGGGGCCCCCGGGCTCTGGGAGCACGGTCGATCATCGCAGACCCCCGACACGAGGAGATGCGGGACCGCGTGAACACGGCGATCAAATATCGCGATTGGTGGCGGCCGTTCGCGCCGAGCATGCTCCCGGAAGCAGCAGACGACTACCTCGAAGGCGGATTCTTCGCTCCGTTCATGATCGTGACGTTCCCGGTGAAGGAACATCGTCTGCGAGAGATTGGCGGGGTGGTCCATCGCGATGGCACGACGCGCCCTCAGATGGTCAGACGTGAGATCAACCCACGGTACTACGACACGATCAAGGCCTTTGCCGATAAGACAGGCGTGCCGATGATCCTCAATACGTCGTTCAATCTCAAAGGCGAACCGGTCGTCAATACTCCGCGCGACGCGCTCAGAACGTTCTTCAGCAGCGGTCTCGACGCGTTGATCATGAACAACATTCTGCTTCGGAAGCCGTGTGGAACACCCGGCGCTGATTGACCGGACGCTGACTCCGGTCACTCACTCCGTGCGAAGCGCCTTCATGGGCGCGAGCCCCGCTGCCCGCGTCGCCGGCACCATGGCCGCGACGAACGCCGTGAACGCGAGGGCTCCGGCGGCCACGGTCAGGGCCACCGGGTCCCAGAACGCCACGCCGTAGAGTTGCGCCGACAGCAGATACCCGGCGCCAACCGCCAAAGGCAGTCCGAGTAGAAGGCCCACCGCCACGCGTATGAAGGCCCCGCCCAGCACAAGGCTCATCACCTTTCCGCGATCGGCGCCGAGGGCCATGCGGACGCCGATCTCGCTCGTGCGGCGCGCCACCGAGTAGGCTGTCACGCCGTAGAGCCCGATCGCGGCCAGGATGATCGCGATCACGCCGAACATCCCGGCCAGACTCGCGACGGCTCGCTGCCGGTCGAACGTTCTCTCTACCTGCTCCGCTAGGGTGCGGATGGTAATCACGGTCAGATTTGGATCCGCCTGGGCGAGGGCGCGCGCGATCTGCGGCTCCAGCACGCCGGGCGGCGTGTTGGTCACCAGCAGCACCCCGCCGACGTTGTGCGAGGCCGTCTCCACACGCTTCATCATTTCGTTGGCGTAGTTCACCGTCTGCGCGAGCGGGACGAAAAACATGGGCCGCATCGGGCGATCGACTTGGAACCCCGCAAACCGGGCGTCACCCACCACGCCCACGATGCGGAAGGAGTTGACGTTCTCTGGTAGGTTCAGCCCAAAGTGTTGGTCGAGCGGATCC
Organism: uncultured Acidobacteriota bacterium; assembly: GCA_963802675.1. Taxonomy (GTDB): domain Bacteria; phylum Acidobacteriota; class Vicinamibacteria; order Vicinamibacterales; family UBA2999; genus JACCSI01. The sequence goes on along the minus strand of CAWDJL010000002.1, from coordinate 266,403 downwards.
TCTTCGGGCTTGAAGAAGCGCTTCACGAATGCCTCGTTCACGACAGCGACGTTTTCCGAGTTCTCGTTGTCGGCCTCAGTGAAGTGGCGGCCCCGCACCAGCTTGACACCCAACTGCTGCAGGTAGTTCGTGCTCACGCGGTCCCACGACGATCCAATCTCCGCGCCCGGAGCCGGATGCGGCTTGCCGGCCACGAGCACGCCCTCGCCCCAGTTGTCGGTGAGCGGGTTGTAGAGCGCCAGCCCCACGCCCTGCACGCCGGGGATGCGCGCGAGGCGCGCTTCGACGTCGCGGTGGAGCGCGGTGAGCCGTGCGCCGGTGAACGACGCTGCGGCTCGCCCCACGGACACGATCACGCGGCCATCGCGGTTGAAGCCGAAGTCTTGCCCCTGCAAATTGCCCAGGCTGCGCCCCAACATCGTCGAGCCCGCCACGAGCACCACGGACAGCGTGGCCTGCACCACGAGCAACGCCTTGCGCGTGAACGACGCGCGATCGCCCGCGGTGCGGCCGGCGCCGCGTAGCGCCTCAATGGGATCCATACGCGTTGCGAACCACGCGGGTGCGGCGCCGAAGAGCACTCCGGTCACGAGCGCCAGGCCAATTGCGAACGCGAGCACGACCGGCGATGGTGTAGTGTCGATCGGCACGAGGGTGGCACCGGCGAAGGCAAGGGAGAGCAAGAGCCGCGCGGCGCCCGCGGCCACGATCAATCCGGCGATGGCGCCGCCGATGGCGAGCAGCACGCTCTCCACCAGCGCCTCGGTCAGGATCTGCCGTCGCGACGCCCCCATGGCCAGTCGCAGGGCGGTCTGTCCGCGGCGTGCTGCCGCGCGGGCCAGCAGCAGGTTGGCCACGTTGGCGCAAGCGATGAGCAACACCAGTGCGCACACGCCGAGCAGGATCTGCAGGCTGCGCCCGTACTGCTCCTTCATCACGCCAACACCCGAGCCCGCAGGTACCACCGTGATCACTTGCTGCGGCAGCGTGCGCTCGATTTCCGCCATCCAGTTCGACGGGTAGCCGGCCTCGTGTTGCATCCACTGCCGGAGCAGCCCGGTCAGCCGCGCATCCATGCCGGCGATGGTTGCCTCCGGGCGCAGCCGACCGATCACGCGCAGCCACGCCGAGATGGGCTGGCGTAGCAGCGACGTTTGGCCGCCGGAGATCAGCGGCTCTTGCTGCAGTGGCAGCCATAGGTCCGGGGGATTGGCCTGGAGCGTCTCACCGAAGAAGCCTGGCGGCGTCACGCCAGCTACGGTGAACGCATTCCCTTCGATCAAGAGTGTGGCGCCGACGATCGAGGCATCGCTGCCATAGATGCCCTGCCAGGTGTGATAGGCCATCATCACAACCGGGGATGCCGCCGGTCTGTCGTCGTCAGCCGAGAATACGCGACCCGTGAACGCGCCGACGCCGAGCGTCTTGAAGTAGTTCCCGGTGACGTAGATGGTACGGAGCGGCCGCGGCGCCTGGTCGACGCCCTGGCGCCGTACGCTCAGTCGGCCCCTCCCGGCCTGGAACGCTGTGATCTCTTCGAACTCCGGCACTTCGGCCCTGAGGCGCTCGACGAGCGGGAACGAGAACATGCCCCAACTGTCCTGGGGGCCGCCCTGCACACAGCAGTTGCCGCCGTCGCCGATCCGATAGAGCCGGGACGGGTCGCTCACCGGCAGCGACTTCAGCATCACGGCGTGAATCAGCGTGAAGATGGCTGTGGTGCCGCCAATCCCCAGGGCCAGGGTGAGCACGGCTGTGGCCGTGAAGACGCGCGCGGCGCGGAACTTACGGAGCGCGTAGATCGAGTCGCGAAAAAGTGAGCTCACCTCCGCCTTAGACGGAAGTCAGAGAGATTCCGTTGTCCGCCGGCTGCAATCAGTCGCCAACCACTCGACCGTTGGTCAGGAACCGCTGATAGTTCTTGTAGTGCGTCGTCGTTCGCAGCCTTGGCACGCCGGAACCGCGGGTGATTCTGATCGATGTGAGCGATTCTGGGAGCACCAGCGTCTCGGTGGGGTTGTCGAATGTGACCCGCTTGAAGCGAATCGATGTGTCCCATCGCTCCATGGTCCAGCTCATGGGATTGGGCGCCCGGGCGCGTGCCTTCTTTGGCACGGGAATCTCCACCATGCCATTCAATCGCTGATCGAGCCTGAGCACGTCGTGTGTTTCAGCGTCAATCCAGATCCGGCCCTGCAGGCCGCCTTCGAGATTGAAGCTGACGCAGTCGTCGCGCCCCTCGATCATGCTCGACTCGACCGACGCCTTCCGAAGAACCCGGTAGTCGATCATCGTCACCGGGCGGTGATCGATTGAGGTCTGCCCGGCCAGGGTGAACTCGTAGTCCGCGCGCTCACGCGAGAGCAGCAGGGAGAGCACGTGTGGTTCTCGTGTCTGCTGTTCCGGTGCCGTGCAGTTGTTCCAGTCATCCTTGCGCGGTGTGTGACCGTTCACTCGGAGCAACTGCCGCAGCATGTGCGCATCGATTGACAGTCGGCCGTCCGCGTCGGGCTGCCACGAAAGGCGAAGCTCGGATTCGACGGTTCTCCCGAACCCGTTGGGTCCCCATGCCGCGTTCATCGGCTGCAGCTGAACGACTTCGAGGCAGACGATGCTTTGCGCACGCGCGAGGAAACGTTCGACTTGCTCGCCGGCCCGCTGCAGCACCGTTTCGAGCACGGTGGCTGAGCCCGAGGCATCGGCGCTGAGACCCACGGCCGCAACGAGGCAGGCTGCCAGGGCGAGGCGGCGCATCGCCGCGGATTATAGTCACATCCCGGCCGGGCGAACGGGTCGCGATTGCCGCCAGCCGATCCCTGCCAGCAGTCCGATCACCGCTATGCCGGCGACGTTCGGTGGATACATCAGGTAACTGGCGTACGACCAGTCGTAGAACGACGGCATCCAGCCACGCAGCTCGACGGGGAACAGGCTGTTGCGTGTGCCCAGTTGCTCCTCGTACACGGGATAGAGCGTCATCGGGTTTGGAATCCACCGAAGCGCGAGGACGGCCTGGTAGACGATTGCGGCACCGGCCCAACGACGCACCAGTGGTGCGTACTCTGCTGCCACGAGCCCGATCGGGATCATCCACAACCATGCGGCCGTCCATCCGTAACGACCAGCCGGTCCGGCGCCGCCGTAGCGACCCATCTGCAGCGAATTGCTCGCAATCAGCGAGAGATACAGCATCGTCCAGAGACATGCGAACGCCGGCCTGCGTCGCGCCCAGATCACCAGGGCTGGGATGCCGGCCAGAAACAACGGGTTCTGGACGAAGAGGCCCTGGCCTTGATCCAGATGCAGCCCGAGAAAGAACAGGAGCGCGCGTGCCGGCGAGGTGGTCAGCTCGGATCTGCCGCGGCCGCCGAAAACGTTGCCGAAACCCCAATAGTGAAACGCGGCAAGTGTGACGGGACCGATGAGAACGCCAATCATTGCGTAGTGCGCAGGCGTCCATTTCGACAATCTTGCCGGTCGCAGCACGATGAGCCCCCACAGTCCGAGCACCGCGGTGGCGAGGATGAATTTCAGGTTCAGCCAACACAGGAGACCGGCGGCGGTCCAGAACGTGATCCAGCCTGCGAGCGACGACGATGGCTCAGACGGTGACGGACGCGAGCTCGCGATGGCGACCTGCTCGCGTCGGTTGCTTCCGTCCATCAGCCAGGCCGTCAGCCCGAAGATGACCACGCCGGCGGGCAGGTCGGGGTAGATCGTGACCGCTCCAAAGAGGAAGGGCACGGACAGGCACGCCGCGAGCGTGAGCAGGACGGCGTCGCGAGGGGCCACGTGGCGCTGAAGCCACACCGCCATGAACACCGGCAGAAGCGAGGCGATCGAGACCGTGGTCAGCCGGGCACCCGCGACCCACGCGATCGAATAGAGCGGGGCGATCAGGAACGACAGGCCAGCCTGGTGGTACGGCACCCAGGCGTGCGCGAACCGGAACGCGTGGGGTTCCATGCAGCCGTAGATCTCGACGGCAACGCATTCGATGTCGTAGTTGTTCTTCAGGCGCAGGTCGCCGTCCTCGATCACGCTGACGGCCATGATCAGGTAGTGAGGCTCGTCGCCACCGACCGAGATTCGCCCGGTTCGCATCCAGAACACGGCGAGCAGACACCCGATCACGGCCGGCAGGCCGGCGACGAGCACCAGTTGTCGCGTGCTCAAGCATCGCGATCTTGGTCGGCCGGATGCCTGGCGTCAAGGGGTACTAGATCGCGGACGCGAGGTAGCCACTCACTACCAGCAGGACGAGCGGGCCGCCCACGAGCACCAACTGGGCTTTCCACGATTGTCCCTTCATCAACCAGAACGGCATCGAGAGCGCCAAGGATGCAGGGAACGCGACGCTCGTCAAGACCTCGCCCGTTATCGAGAGGCCGGAGCGCGTGGCGGCGATGCCCAGCACCATGAACACCAGCGTGGCGCCGAGCATGACGCCAGCGCCAGTCAACGAATCGCGCGTCGTGTAGCGCACCTGTTTCCGATCACAGACCATCAGCGATTTCAGCGTCATCGGTCCTCCTGCACTCGGGGCTACGCGCGCGGCCGTGGTCGCGCGCCGCACATCGGCCGACAGCCACGCGTCGATTGCCCCTGAAACAATGTCGATCACCTGCTGCGGGTGCAGCCGGTCGTGCCCGACGGTCGCGAGGAACTCCTCGCCGTAGCGGTCGCGCCACGCGCGCGGGTACAGGCGAAGAAGGTGGGTGAGCCGCACCTATCCCTCCGCCAGTCGCATGCGACCCACGCGCGCGAGGGTCTGCAGGCTCTGCAGGCGGTGATGCAGCACGCGGTGACCCCCCGGCGTGAGCCGGTAGGGCCGGCGCCGCTCCTCCGCCGGCAGCGGCACGATCCACTTGCGGGCCTCGAGCCGCGCGATCGCACCGTAGAGCGTGCCAGGGCCCAATTTCTGTCCCGTCACCGCCTCGATGTCCCGCGTCATCGCATAGCCATGCTTCGGGCCATCGGCGAGCGAAATCAGGATGTACAGGGCCGGCTCCGAAAAACGCCCCAGGCCGGCGAGCAAGTCGTCTTGGTTCTTCATCCAGTCCTCACGTCTCGCGGATCGTCCGAACGACGTGGTCTCTATTACGCTGTACGTATTACTACGTACGGCGTAGCAAAGTCAAGACGTCGCTGAATGAGGACGCGCCGCCTCGAGCCGTGCTCGCACCAGCCCCGACACCTCTTGAACGCTGATGCTCTTCAAGCACAGGTTGTCGTTGCAGGGCGACAGCCGCTGATTGTGCGGACCGATGCAGGGGCTGCAGGAGTATCCGGTGTGGACCACGTCCCAGCTGGTCGCCAGCGGCCGATAGCGCTCGGGGATCTCGGGTCCGAAGAAGACGACGACGTGAATCCGGGTGAGCGCTGCGAAATGCGCCGGTCCCGAGTCGTTCGTCACCAGGACGTGTGAGAGGTCGAACAGGTGCAGTAGCTCCTTCATCGTCGTGCGGCCGGTGAGGTCCAACGCACGCGACGATGCGAGCCGCGCGCAAATGTATTGCGCGTCGGGCCGCTCGCTGGCGACGCCCGTGATCAGGAGGTAGACCTCGGGATCCTCGAGGAGTTGGCGGGCGAGCTCGGTGAACGATTCGAGGGGCAGGCGGCGCATCGGAAAGCGGCCGCTCGCGTTGGGATTGAGAACCACGAGCTTGCGGGCCGGTCCGATGTCGGCATTGATCGCTCGAAGCTTTCGCCAGATGTCGGCGGCCGCGTTCGCGTCGGTCGTGATCTTCGGAACGTCGAGGCAGTCCATCGCTCCGCGGCCGTTTCACCCGTGGCACCTGGTCCGGCGGCGTTTCGAGAGCGTGAACGAGATCGAGAAACGTATGCGCGGCATGGATGTGCGCGTTGTAGAGCACTTTGTGTGTCAGCAAATCCCCCGTGTACAGCCCCTCCTGGTTGAACCGGTGGAAGCCGACGCGTCGGCGGGCACCCGACAGGTAGCTCAGCATGCTGCTGTACCTGACGAACGCTTCCATGTTGACCACCGTGTCGATCCCGCGGCGGCGGGCGCGCCACGGGAAGACCAGCGTGTCGCGAACGAATGACCAGCCGGCGTCCGCGTCGATCGTGATGATGTTCTCGGGCGCGATGATTCCGAGCATCTCCACGCTCGACCGAATCTGCGTGAAGCACAAGAAGTGCAGCGTCGCATCCGGAAAGAGCTCGCGCGCTTTTCTGAGCGAGGGGTAGGCCACGACCATCGTCCCCATCTCGGCGAGCTGAATGAACAGAATGTTGCGCGGCGCACCGGCGGGCGAGGCGGCGAGTCCAACCAGGCGCTTGATGCGGTCCGCGGCGGTGAGGAGAAAGGTGAGCGGGATCCCGACCCAGAAGTCGATCGCCCGCATTAGGTTCAGATTCAAGGTAGCGTCCGCACCATTCTGCCCACCACGCTCCGAATGAGCAAATCGTGGGGTTGCCGTCCGGAGTGAAATGGTACGCTCAGGGCGTGCCGCCCCGGCTCCAATCGTTCGTCCCGCCCATCGTCTTCGTGCTCGTCGTCGTCGGCCTTTACGCGCTCCTTCGCTCCCAGCGCGACGAGCTCGTCGACTTCGTCGTGCCGCGCACGGCGGCCTTTCGCTACCTTGCGCACGAGCCGCTGTACCGGCCGGATGATGGTCACTATCAGTACAAGTACTTTCCGGCGTTCGCGCAGCTCATGGTGCCTTTCACCTGGGTCTCCAAGGAGGTCGCTCAGTTCACGTGGTTCACGCTGACGGTGGCCATGACCTGGGCATTCGTGAGCCTGTCGATCGCCGCCCTTCCCGAGCGGCGACTGTCGGTGCGGGTGCTGTTCTGGCTCACGCTGCTCCTGAATGGCAAGTTTCTCGTCAAGGAGCTTGCGTTTGGACAGTTCAACCTGCCGGTGGCCTTGCTGATGCTCGGCGCCGTGATGGCGGCGCAGCGCGGTCGTGGGCTCGCGGCTGGAGCCCTCGTCGCGGCCGGCGTGTTCGTCAAGCCCTATGCCCTCGTGCTGGTGCCCTGGCTGGCGTTGGGCGCTCGGCTGGCGCCCGCTCGTTCCGTTCGGTCTCGTGCTGGCTGGCGGGCTGCTGCTGCCCGCCGCATCCTACGGTTGGAACGGTAACCTGACGCTGCTTCACGAGTGGTATCGCACCGTCACCGATACGACAGGGCCGAACCTGCTCGGCCATGAGAACATCTCGTTCGTTTCCTTTTGGACGAAGTGGATCGGGCCCGGCACATTAGCCGCGCGCCTCGCGCTAGCGTCGGCGGTCATCGCTGTCGCGGCGGGGATTGCCGTCATGTGGCGGCGGCGACACGTGGCTGAGCCCAACTATCTTGAAGCCGCTTACTTCTTCGTGCTCATTCCGCTCGTGTCGCCTCAAGGCTGGGACTATGTGTTGCTGATCGCGTTGCCCGCCTACATGTGCCTCGTCGATCGGTGGCGCGACGTGTCGCCGAACTGGCGGGCGGTGGTCCTGACGGGGTTCCTCCTCACGAGCTTCACCATCTTCGACCTGCTGCGGCGGCCGCTCTACATTCACCTCATGGAGTTGGCCGCGGTCACTGTTGGCGCGGTGCTGATTGCCGCCTGCCTCATTCGCTTGCGGTGGCGGGCTCTCGCATGAGCGCTGGCGTCAGCCCTGAGACACATGTTTCTGGCATGACGGCGAGACTCCGGCCGTTCGCCCTTCTTGCGGTCATTGTGCTGGCCGTCGTCGTCTACAACACGCGGGTTCGTCACGAGATGGTCGACTTCATCACGTGGCGACAGGCGGTCGTGCGAGCCCTCGACGCCGAACCGCTGTACCGTCCTGAAGACGGCCACTACCAGTTCAAGTACTTTCCGATGTTCGCGGTCATGATGGCCCCCTTTGGGGTGGTCGATCAGGACACCGGGAAAATGCTCTGGTTCGCCATCGAGGTCGGACTTCTCGCGGCACTGCTGCGCTGGTCGATCAAGGCTCTGCCCGATCGCCGCCTCTCGCAGGGGACCCTCTTGTTTTTCGCGATCGTCCTGATGGCGAAGTTCTACGCGCACGAACTGCTGCTGGGGCAGACCAACCTCCTGCTCGGCGTGCTGCTCGTCGCGATGCTGCTTGCCGTCCAGATCGATCGGCGGATTATCGCCGGTGGACTCGTGGGCGTGGCCGTCTTCGTCAAACCGTACGCGCTGATTCTGGTTCCCTGGCTGCACGTCACTCAGGGATGGCGCGCCGCCGCCATGGCCGCCGGAACGGTGGCGATCGGTCTTTTGCTGCCGGCCACCGTCTATGGTTGGAGCGGCAACCTGGGCCTGCTGCGCGATTGGCTGCGCACCGTGACCGAGTCCACGACGCCGAACCTCTTGGGAAGCGACAACGTGTCGATTGCGGCAATGTGGGCCAAGTGGCTGGGCCCCGGTTCTCTGGCGTCCGGGCTCGCGTGGCTCACCGTCATCGCGACCCTGGTCCTGGTGATCGTGGTCTGGCGGCGCAGGCGGGCAGTGTCAGCGCCGGAATATCTCGAGTGCGCGCTGCTCATGCTCCTCGTCCCGCTCGTCTCGCCGCAGGGTTGGGATTACGTGCTGTTGCTCGCCACGCCGGCCGTCGTTTGTCTCGTGGACCGCTGGCGCGAGTTGACGAGGCCCTGGCAGTGGGGACTGGGCGTAGCGATCGCGCTGATGTGTCTGACGACGTTCGATCTCATGGGTCGCGAGCTGTACGGCCAGTTCATGGCGCTGTCGCTGGTCAGCGTCTGCGCACTGGCCGTGGCCGCCGGGCTGGTCCACGTGCGCGGGCGTGGACTCGCGTGACCTGACCCCGTGCATTGTCAAACGGCGTGGTGTGGGTCGGCAGAATTCGGTCGGCTCCCCTTGATTTGGCTGCCCAGCCAGCCCCCAACCGCGCCTGCGAGTAACGTGACTGAAAAGAGCAAGACCGGTTCAATCCCGAAACGTCGACGCATCACCAGCGGGGTCGCCACGAAGATTCCGATCAGCACGCCGTGCCAGATCGGCCGGGCGATCGCCCGGCGGCCGAGCCAGATTGCGGCGATTGCCGTCAGCAGGACACAGAGTCGTGGAGTCCACACTGGCCCCACGCGATTGGCAAATTGCTGAATGACGTCGGTATCCGGAGCACCACGGGCAGCCCATGCCAGGCTGGAGGCATACCCAAAGACCACCATCGCGACCAGCACAAAGCCGATGACCCAAACGCTCACGCTGGCGACGAGGATCGAACTCCATTTGAACCGAAGCGCATTCGACGTCATGGCGTCCCTCCTTGCGGGAGAACGACTGTTCCGATGCCCTCGAACACAGGCTGCTGAAGTACGGTCGCTGTGGCCGCAGTGTAGCGCAGTTGGGAATCTTGGCGCCCGCTCTTGACGCAACGGCCTCGTTCACCGGGGCCTCTGATTACGCCATACTCAGGGCCTCGAGTCGAAAGAAACATGGACACCACTGGCGAAGACGATTGGGAAGAAGTCTGGGATGCTCGCGCCGACGCTCTGGCCGGCGTCTTGGGCGGGCATGACAATGTTTTCCACGCCCCACACCCGTTTTCCCTTGGCGGACAGGCCGATGTCATGTCGTTCGACCGCCACTTGGACGGCGTGGTTTATGTGACCGCGGAATTGACCGGCAAGCCGAAGGCCTCCTACGCGGATTACGAGTTGATGATCTGTCACCGTTCGCCCCAGGATTGGGGTCCCAACGTGATAAGCCGGCTGGCGCCGTATACGCAGGAGGCATACATTGCGCGTGGCGAGTCCATGGATATCGATGCTGCAACGCCACCCGACTCTCGAATCAAGGCGTTTGTGTTCGATACCTACGCGTCGTTCAGCTTCTTTGGGCAGTTGAATGAATTACGGCTGTGCATTGGCATCACGAAACCGGAGTTGGAATTCAAGCACCAACATGGGGCCGAGAGGCTATTGGATCTCTTGAAGCGCCACGGCGTGTATCCCTTCACGGATCTCGAGCGCGACAGCGTGCCGCTCAATGGTTAACCCGTGGCTGAAGCTGGCCCGCGCGTCAGAGGGTACTGCCGCCCGGAGAATGCGATCCGCTGCTTCTGGAGCATATGTCGACCATTCAACTAGTGAGGCTCGACCCAGCTCTCGAGCACACGCTCACGAACGACGACGAGTTCAAGAAAGCGCTCGTCCAGGGCAATTGGGTGGGGATGGCCGATGTCGTGCACCGCGTCGTCGGGCGCACCGTCGCGTCAACCGCGAACGTGGACGAATTGCGCTGGGATGGTTACTTCGTCGTGGATGAAGGCACTCGCGAGCTTGTCGGCTCGTGTGCGTTCAAGAGGCCTCCCACGGACGAGGGAATGGTTGAGATCGCCTATTTGACGTACCCAGAGTTTGAGGGGCGAGGGTACGCAACGGCGATGGCCAGGAAGCTGGTCGATTTGGCTAGCAGGTCGGCGGCAGTGAAGCAGGTTGTTGCCCATACGCTCCCAGAGACCAACGCATCGACACGAGTACTGGAGAAAGTCGGAATGGTGTTTGCTGGTGTGGTCATGGACCCAGACGACGGGCGTGTGTGGCGCTGGCAGGTGGATGTCGGCAGCTCACCCGCGCTGAGATGATCGCGAGACCACAATGCACGAGCTGGGTTGACGATCTCAAATCGTTATAGGCGCCTAATCGCCCGGGTGTATGGTGAACCCTTCGAGGAGGTCGGATGTCAGTCGCCAAAGTCAGCGAAATCGTGCTGGACGACTAGGTTTATTCACGGCTACCGATGAGCCATGAGCGCGGCAGGTTCTGCGTTGCGCGTCGTGGCAACGATGGAGGCTTTTATGGGTTTGAGAGATAAGTACGCATACGCCATTCAGACCGCCAAGGGCAAATTTCAGGGGGCGGCGGAAGAGCGCGACGGCAAGCTGTACTTCAAGGGCACGATCGCGACCGAAGAGCAGAAGAACGAACTATGGAATGCGATCAAGACAATTCCCACCTGGCGCGAGGAAATCGTTGCTGACATCCAGGTGACTGGGCCGCCAGCCGGTGCTGCTCCCGCTGCAAAGACGTACACGGTGCAGGCCGGCGATACGTTGAGCAAGATTGCCAAGGATCACCTCGGCAGCGCCAATGCGTACATGAAGATCTTTGAGGCCAACAAGGATCAGCTGACGAATCCGGACGTGATCAAACCCGGTCAGGTGCTTCGTATTCCTGAGGGGGTATAGGGCATAGGGCGCAGGGCACAGGGCACAGGGCCAGGGCCAGGGCGCAGGGCGCAGGGAACCAGGGAGCAGGAAGAAAAAATGGTCCTTGTGTCCGGTGCGCTGTGCCCTGTGCCCTTCCTAACCCATAAACCCAACATCCTTAATCGAGAAGTTGCTCAGATTCGGGAACGCCCAGTCGAGTTCGCCGGGGGTGGCGCCAAACCACTTGCCCAGCGTCGCCCCGAATTGGGCAGCGGCGATAGTCGGAATCCACACCCCGCGATTGTTGGCGTCATCCGGTCCCGAGAACGCGAAGGTGGGCATCTGGCCGTAGATACCGCCGCGGACGGCGCCGCCCAGCACAAACTGATGCGCGCCCCAGGCATGGTCGCTCCCGCTTCCATTGGACTGCATCGTCCGATTGAACTCGGACTGTGTGAAGGTGGTGACGCGGTCCGCCACCCCAAGCTCGAACGTCGCGCTCGCGAATGCGTAAAGGGCCTGTGACAACTGCTGCAGCAGGTTCCAATGCGTCCAGTCCTGCCCGCTGTGTGTGTCGAAGCCGCCCATCGAGCAGAAGAACACCTGCCGCCCAGGACCCATTTGCGATCGAACGCGGATGAGACGAGCGACTTCCTTCAACTGATTGCCGAGCGACGTTCCTGGAAACACCGCCGCGAGGGGAGGCAGACTCCCGTTCAACTGCAACGTGTCGCCGAGTTGTAGCCCATCCGCAAACGCGCGATTGGCTGCCTCGCGAATCGGATTGCCGCCATCCATCAACACCATCGCGTTGACGGCCTGCCGGCGCGCGTCGGCGGCCGCAGGCGGCCAGAAATTCATGCCCGACAGCGCGAGATTGGCGCCCGGCGGGATCACGTTGCTGCGAACGTTCTCGCCGCGCAGGAAGATGGCGGGTGACGAGACCGACACGGCTGCCAGCGTGTCCGAGGCGCCAAAGAGATCGAGAAGCCGCCCGCCCCACCCCGACGCCACCTGCTGTGACGTGCCGGTCTGTGCCTGCGTCGTTTGATCCGAGTGGGAGAACAGATTGGACGGCGCGGATGCCCCGGCCAGGTACTCGGCACGGGTCAGCGGCCGATTGAGCTGCCCCATGTTCAACACGATGGCGAGATGGCCGCTCATGTAAAGCGGATTCATCTCAGCCAGCCCGTAGTGGAGCGCGTACGGATTACCGTTGGCGTCAGGAATCGGCGCCAGCAATTCGGTGCCAGAGAGCACCAGACCAGCCCGAAGAGTCTGATAGGCCGTGTATCGCGCCGTGTCCACCGGCACGATCGTGTTGTTACTGTCGTTGCCGCCGAACATGTAGACGCACACGAGCGCCTTGTAATCGGTCACGTTCGGTGCCGCGCTGGCTTCGGCCACGAAGAACGAACGTGATGGGCCAAGACCAACGCCCGTGAGTCCCAGTGCCGCCAGGCGAGCGCTGAGCCTGAGAAAGTTGCGACGTGCCGGTACGTGTGTGTGCCCCATGATGCGTCTCTCTGCTCTGCGCTAGGATTCTTGAAGGCCGAGAATCCGTTCATTCGAGTCAAGTCTGTCCAACGGCCTTCAAGACTCCTCGCCCCGCGGAGCGGGGCAAAACCAACAACTTTCCGTAGCGAGGCGGAGCCTCGCTACGGAATAGTGACCGACTGCACGGGCGTCGCCGAGCTCGTGCCGCACGGGTTGACGGCTCGGATCGAGAAGTTATAGGTGCCTGCCGGAACCGGGCTGGAGATCGACCGCGCAGGTGTCGGCACGCTGACATTGAACGCGCCGCTGACGTTGATCGTGTAGCTCAGCGTCGCGGCGCCGCTGGCGGCCGGCTGCCAGTTGAGCGAGATGACGTTTCCCGCCTTGGATGCGATGAAGTTCACGGGCGTCCCCGGCGATCCGGAACAGTTGGTCGGGAACGTCAGCGTGACGGAGTTCGAGGTCCCGCTGCTGCCGGCGGCATTGAGCGCGCGCACGGTGAACCTGTAGCTGCCGGGTGGAACGCTTGGGAACGTGAAGCTCTCCGACAACGGCAGCGGGACCGATGCGCTCGCGTCGCCGCTGACATCCAGGATCAGCGAAGTGGGCGCGCCGCCGCCAAAGGTATTTCGCCACGACAATCCGAGGCTCGAGCCTTTGACCACGCCCAGCAGATTCAAGGGTGCGGTCGGTCCGGCCGCGACCTCGACGTAGACGCGAATCTCACTCGAGGCGCGGCTCTTGTTCGCGCCCGACAGCGTATGCATGCGCACGTAGAACGATCCGGGCGGCGCCGCGAAGCTGAAGGTTGGTGACGTGCTGCCCGTGGGCATGCTGGCCAGCACCTCGCCCGGCTGCACGCCGGCCTCGAACACGTACCCGGTCGGCGACGGGCCAATCGTCGGCGGGTTCCACCGCAACGTCACCACATTGCCTGAAACCGAAGCCGTGACGAGGTTCGTCGGCGGTTGCACCGTGGTGGCGCCGACGCCGCTGTTGTCGGCGAACACCGAGTGCTCGCTGGAGATCGCCGCCAGATAGAGAGCCCCGAGTGCTCGTTGCGTCGTATCGGACGCCGGCACCGCGCTCGTTGCGACGAGGATCAACTCACGCAGCTCGTCGGACATTCGGCCGAACATCAGGTTCTGATTCACCCGGTCGACGAGCGTCGTCGGATTGGCGGCCAACGCTTTGTAGGGCGTGAGGTCGACCGCGAACGCCGACCCGAACTGTCCGTTGAGCAGCCCATAAATGAAGTTCGCTCGTTGGATCGCCAGCGCCGGCGGATAGATCTGAAACTCAGGACCGTAGAGATCCGAATGTCCCGGCAGCGTCGCAAGCGGGGAGTAGAAGCTGAAGACAGTCGTTGGCGTCAGCACCCGCTGCGCAAGATTGTTGAAGACCCAGTTGTACTGATTGGGATCACCAATCTGCGCGCCCAACGCGCGACCGAGGCCAATCATGTGCAGGACCGGATCCTTCAATCGGCCGTCTTCTGCTGCAAAGGACTGCGCCTCCGGGTCGGTGAGGACGGCGGTCAGCACAGCACGGAGATCGCCCCGGACGCCGGCGCCGTTGTTCGCGAAGGCGTTGGCGACGCGATGAATGTAGCCCGCGCTGGGGTTGCTGGTGACGAGCGAGCGAATCAATCGGACTGCAACAAACGGTGCGACGTTGGGATGGTTGAAGATGTTGTCGAGCACCGACTCCATGTCCTGCGTCGTCGTTTGATTGGCGGGTATCACGACCCCTTGCAGCAGTGTCTTCGAGCCCGTGTCGTGGGTCGACGTCCGCGGCTCCATGTTCCCAACGAAGTACTGCGGGTTCGAGTTCTGCGGCGTGGCCCCGGGCATGGTCGGGAACGTCCAGCCGGTGAGCGCCCGGGCGAAATCCCTGATGTGATTCTGCGTATAGGTCGGGATGGGTTGGCCGTTGCGCGTCCACCTTCAGCGTCCCGTCCATGTGCATTTCCCACAGCCCGATCGTGAACAGCTGCATCAGCTCGCGCGGATAGTTCTCGTTCGGCGAACTGTTCGACGACGCCTTGCGGCTGTAGGCCAAATCGAGATACTTGCCCATCGTCGGACTGAGCGTCACGTCGCGCATCAGGGTGCGGAAGTTGCCGAAGGCGTTCCGAGACAGCAGCCTCACCCACGGCGTGAGCTCTTCGCCGCTGCCGGTCTTGTTGGCCGACACGACGATGAACTGGCTGAGCGCGAAGATCATTCGCTGGCGCAGTTGATCGGGCGCGTTGGCCATGTTGAGGAACAACTGGTTGCGCACGCCATCGGTGTTGAGGCCATCAGCGAGCGGTGTTTCCGGAAGCGCGAACTGATAGGCAAGCCAGGCAGTTTTTCCGCCTGTCTGCACGGCGGCGACGTCCGCGGCGGTGGGACCGAAGGTGGCGAGCTCCAGGAATTGGGCCGCGGAGTTGGCGACCGCACGCGGAGCCTCCAGAATCTGGCCCTGTCCCGCCAAGGCGAGGACATTACAGAGCAGGGCACCGACGGTCAGAAGTGAAATCCGCCCGTGCACACTACTTCGCAGTCGTCTGGCGCGGCGGTTGCCGCCCGAGCGGGACATTCCCGGCGAATTTGGCGCTGTCATGGGTCCCCACGTGGTGAGGGCAGGGTGGTTCGGCCTCACCGAGCGTGGACGACCGAGGCAGGATGCGTGCCACGGGATGAGCTAGGAGGCCGATTCAAGGCGAATCGGCCCCATGTGGGCTGTTAACCCATCGGTTCTGTTGACTTTGCGGAATCCCGCTTCGCATAATGCGAAGAACGGACGAAATCCCCGCCATCCTGCTTCGCGGGGCCGGTCGCGCCCCCCAGCCGCTGCCCCGTCCGCCATTGCTTTTTCGACCAACCACGTTGGTCGGTCGTGGGACGAATCTCTCGCGGAAAGTCTTTCCGGAACACGGATTGAATTCCGCCGATACGTAGGGCTATGGCGCGTGACGCTCGAACCGAGCCACCACGGTTGACCCGGCTCTTCTGGCCGTTGGGTGGGTGTGTGCTGCTCATCAGCGTCCAGGTATGGAACGCGTCGCCCGTCGCCCAGCAGGAAGGCACACCCGCTTCGACACCCACCACCGCCGACGTTAGCCTGACCCCGACGGCCCATCCGGCTGTCCCGCCGACGCTCGAGGCCATGTGGTACGCGCGCGGGACCGCCGCACCGACAACGGGCCCGATGGCCGACTTCGCCCGCGGCGTTCAGATGCTCGACGACGGCCTCACGCCGGCGGTTGCTCTGACGCTCGTGAGCGCGCCAGCACTGGCAAAGTCGGATCTTTCCGACTACTCGCGCTACTTCACGGGCATCGCCTTACAGCGACTCGATCGGCTGGACGAGGCCGAGGGCGCGTTTGCCAATGTCGTGGAGCGCGCCCCGATGGGTCAGCTGCCTGAATCGGCTCTGTATCGCCGCGCAGAGATTCGCCAGACACGCAGCGACTTTGCCGGCGCCGCGGCGATCTATCAGCAACTGCTCGATCGGTCGACCGCGTCGCCGCAGATTGCGCTGGTGCGACTGGGGGTGATGGCCACGGCGGCCAATGACACACCACGCGCCATCGAAGCCTACCGTCGCGTGCTCCGCGAGCACCCGCTGTCGTCGGAAGCGGCTGAAGCGGAGAAGCTGCTCGCAAGTCTGGGCGGGTTCGTCCTGGAGACCCCAGCGGCAGCGAGCGCGGAGTTTGGCCGGGCCGAGGTTCTGTTCAAGGCCAGGCGCTGGGATCAGGCGCGCACGGCGTTTACCCGGGCGCGCGACCTTCTTCGGGGCGACGAGCGTGATCAGGCGGACTTTCGTCTCGCGCAGATCGACGCGATCAACGGGCAACACCGTATCGCGCGTGAGATCTTCCACCGTTTCACAAGCCACCCCCAACTCGCTGCTGAAGCGCAATACGCGATTGTTTCGTCGACCCGGATGCTCGGCGAGGAGATCGAATTCAAGCAACTGACGGACGACTTCGTCGCCCGGAATCCAACCCATCGACTCGCCGAAGAAGCCTTGAACGAGCTGGCGCGACACTACGTGTTGGCTGATGAGGACGGCGAGGCGGCGAAGATCTACGCGCGAATGATCAACCAGTTCCCGACCGGGGCGTTTGCGGAACGGGCGACCTGGAAAGCGGGCTGGTGGGCGTATCGAGAGAAGAACTTCCGCGAGACGGTTCGGGTGTTTGAAAAGGGCGCGGCGACGTTTCCGCGGTCCGATTACCGACCCTCGTGGTTGTACTGGACAGCACGCGCGTACGACCAGGTGGCGGATCGTCAGGCTGCAACCGAGCGCTACCGGCTGACCGCGACGGACTACCGCAATTCATATTACGGCCGTCTGGCCTGGACCCAACTCGAGCAGAGGAAAGAGGCGACCGTCACACCAGGGATTCGACGTGTCATTGTGACGCCGCCGACGCCGCCGCCCACGGCGTCGATCATCGCGCGCCTCATCGAAGCAGGACTCTATCGCCCAGCACTCATTGAGCTGCAATATGCGCAGAAGATGTGGGGCGATTCGCCTCCGCTGCAGGCGACCCTGGCGCTGGTCCACAACAAGATGGGGAACCTGCGGCTCGGCATCTCTGCCATGCGTCGCGCCTACCCGCAGTTCCTGGCTGCCGGCGGCGAAGCGCTGCCGGAGGAGATTCTCCAGATCATCTTCCCAATCGATTTCTGGCCGTTGCTCAAAGGCAACGCGCAGGCGCATGGTCTCGATCCGTTTCTGATCGCGGCCCTCGCGGCGCAGGAATCCACGTTTGATCCGAGCATCCGGTCGTCCGCCAACGCGGTGGGGCTGATGCAGATCCTCCCATCCACCGGACGCCGTTATGCGCGCAAAGTCGGCATGCGGGGGTTTACGACGCGGTCGCTCGAAAATCCCGAGATCAACGCTCGGCTGGGCACGCAGTACTTTGCCGACATGGTCAAGCAGTTTGGCGGCGCTCACTTTGCGTTGGCTGGCTACAACGCCGGCGAGAATCGCGTCGAGCGCTGGAACGAGGAGGCGCCCGGCCTGCCGACGGATGAATGGATCGACAACATCCCGTTTCCGGAGACACAGAATTACGTCAAGCGGATTCTTGGCACGGTCGACGACTATCGCCGTTTGTATGGGGAGCGCGTGCCGAGTGTGAACCGTCGGGTGCCGACGGCGCCCACGAAGAGTACGGTGTCGCAGAACAAACCAACGACCAGGAAAACGCCCGCCAAGAAGGCGCCGACCAAGAAAGCAACGACCAAGCGACCGCCCGCGAAGAAGCAGTGATACCCTCCGATTCATGCCGTCGAAGGTGCGCGGATCGCGAAAGCTGAACGACTTCAGCGACTCGATTTTTCCTGAGATGACGCGGTTGGCGCAGCAGTACGACGCCGTCAACCTGTCGCAAGGGTTCCCCGACTTCCCAGCACCGGACCTCCTCAAGCGGGCGGCCTGCGACGCGATCCAGGCGGACGACAACCAGTACTCGATTGCCGCCGGGTCACCCGCCCTGCGCGAGGCGGTGGCCGCCCAGTTCACGCGACGCCATCGCGTTGCGGTGAATCCCGACAGCGACGTGACGATTTGCTGTGGGTCCACCGAGGCGATGCTGGCAACCATGCTGGCCAGCGTCGATCCCGGCGACGAGGTCATCGTCTTCGAACCGTTCTACGAAAATTACGGGCCGGGTGCCATCCTGTCGGGTGCCGCGCCCAGGTATGTTCGGCTCAGCCCACCCGCGTGGTCGTTCGATCGCGATCGGCTGGCGGCCGCCTTCTCGAATCGAACCCGGGCGATTGTCATCAATACGCCCGCGAATCCTACCGGCAAGGTGTTTACGCGTGAAGAACTGTCGGTCATCGCCGACCTGTGTCAGCACTGGGACGTCATCGCGATTTCGGATGAAATCTACGAGCACATCGTGTTCGATGGCGCGGAACACGTGGCGATTGCATCGCTCCCCGGGATGGCTGAGCGGACGGTGACGATCGGCGGCCTGTCCAAGACTTACAGCGTGACCGGTTGGCGCATTGGGTGGGCGATCGCTCCACCGGCGCTCGAGCGAGGGCATTCGCAAGATGCACGACTTCCTCACCGTGGCAGCGCCGACACCATTGCAACAGGCCGGCGCGGCTGCTCTCGGCATGCCGGATGAATACTATCGATCGATGGCGGCCGAGTACCAGCGCTTGCGCGATCGGTTGGTTGGCGTCCTCGACGGCTGCGGCTTCGTCTGCTACAAACCACGCGGCGCGTACTACCTGATGACGGACATTTCGAGCTTCGGATTTGCCAGCGACGTCGAGTTCGCGCGTCACCTCGTCAAAGATGTTGGCGTTGCAACGATTCCAGGCAGCAGCTTCTACGCCGACCCGTCCGATGGGTCGTCGCTCGTTCGGTTCTGCTTTTCGAAGCGCGAAGCCACGATTCGCGAGGCAGGAGCCCGCCTGGCGCGGCTACAGCCCGTTTCCGGCCGCCCCTGAGCCGGGTTGGCCGGTCTCTGCACATTCCCAGGTGAAGCGGTGATTGTCACCGCTTCTCTGGAGACCAATCATGCAGGGGCAGGCCGTGGCCGTACTTCCTTCACCGGGGCAACACGTCAGGGAGCATCGCAGTGTTCTCGCTGACATCGAACGACGAACACTGATCTGGCTCGCTCATCGTTTGCCGCGCTGGGTCAACTCCGATCATCTAACCGTGCTGGGTGCACTCGCGATGGTGGGCGTCGGCGGGTCGTTTGCGGCCGCGCGCGTGTCGCCGATCTTCCTGGCGCTGGTCCCGCTGTTTCTCGCCGTCAACTGGTTTGGCGACAGTCTCGATGGTACGGTCGCGCGCGTGCGTAACGCGCAGCGTCCTCGTTACGGTTTTTACGTGGACCACGTCGTGGACATCGCCAACGCGACCGTCATGTTTGCTGGTCTTGGTGTGTCGGGACTGGCCGACGTGTGGGTCGCCTCCGGCCTGCTCGTTGCCTACTTGCTGCTCTGTGCGGAATCGTTCCTGGCCACGCATACGCTTGGCGTATTCCGCATCTCGTTCGCTGGATTTGGTCCAACCGAGCTGCGCATCGTCCTCAGCATCGGCGCGCTCGTTGCGATGCAGCGCCCGACGGTCCACCCCTTCGGGCTCGGCGAATTTCAGCTGTTCGATGTCGGCGGGGTCATCGCGATCCTGGGCATGCTGACGGTCTTTGTCGTGTCAGCCGCGCGCAACACGCGTGCGCTCTATCAGGCAGAACCACTGCCGGGCGGTGATCAATGAGGAGGTGGGCGCGCTTTGCAAGCGTTGGCGTCATTGGGTTTGCCGTTCAGGTCACGCTCGTGCATCTTTTGACGTCGGTGGCCGGCCTCGACTATGTCGTCGCGATCGTGTTCGCGGTCGAAGCCGCAATCCTTCACAATTTCGTCTGGCACGAGCGGTGGACGTGGCGCGATCGCGTCACCAGCTCGAGCCGTGAGGCGGCTTACGCACGGTTGGTCAAGTTCAATACGGCGTCCGGCCTCATTTCGATCGTCGGCAATGTGTTCTTTACCGCTGTGTTCGTGGAGCTGGCCGACGCTCCGGTGTTGGCGGCCAACGTGGCGGCTATCGTCTGCCTCACGATGTTGAACTTCCTCGCAGCGGATCGGCTGGCGTTCGCTCCCGCGACCCGCCGGCAAGCTCGACGAGTTGTCGCGTTCGTGTTTGCCGTGTTTGGCGCTGCATTCGGGGGCCAGGCGCAGGCCGCTGAGCTGAAACCGGAGACCGTGAAGGCGTGGGAGCAGTACGTCAAAGACGTCGAGGCCCGCATTCGACAGGAGGTGGACCGCACCGGCCCGTTTCTCAGTGTGGACCATGCGATGGCGGCTCAAACTCGCCACCTGAGGTCAACAGTGCGACGTGGCGACATCGTCCTGGAGAATGTCGGCGACGGAACGGTCGATATCGGAGGCGGCACCATCAGCCACTGGCGCGGCTATCTCTTCGTGCCCGGCGTCAGTCTCGAAGATGTCCTCGATGGTGCGGCGGTGCGTGGCGCCGCCGCCAAACATCGGCAGGAGGACGTACTCGAGTCTCGGGTGCTCAGTCGAGAGGGCGATTCGCTCCGCTTGTTCCTGAAGGTGCGCCGAACCGCAATCGTCACCGCCGCCTACAACACCGAACACTCGGTGAGCTACACGCGACTCAGCCCGACACGGGCCATCAGTCGCAGCATTTCGACCAGGATCGCCGAATTGCAGGACGTGGGGACGCCACACGAGCGTGAGAGGCCGGTTGGACAGGACCGCGGGTTCATGTGGCGCCTGCACTCCTATTGGCGCTATGAAGCGGTCAACGGTGGTGTGATCGTGCAACTGGATTCGGTCACGCTGAGCCGTGATATTCCCTGGGCCATTCGAGTCATGGCGGCGCCCATCATCGATCGCATTGCGCGAGAATCGATGAATCGAACGCTTGCCGCGGTCAGAGCGAGATACACCGGTCGCCGGTCTCCAGTTGCCAGTATCCAGTAGTTCGGAAGGCAACCGGCAACCAACCGGCAACCGGAGACTGGCGACCATCGCTAGTTGGGCCAGCCGACGATCTCGTAGAGCCATACCGAACCCTCTTGCGCGATCGGACGAAGATACGTCGAATATGTGGCGAGCCGATCGGTCAGGCGGGCCCGCGATCGGGCGTCGTACAGGTGCGTGTGAAAGATCACATATCGCGCGCCCGCGGCGCCCAGAATGCTGAACGACTCGCGCGACGGGAACGACGACAGGGGAATGACGTTCCTGCGAAAGTCGGCTGGTATGTGGTCGCTGTAGCCGTTGACGAGCGGAAACCAATGTGCGGTCGAGTTCAACATGTAGTACGCGTGACGTGGAAAATCGGGTCGCTGGTACCAATAGGGAAACTCGGCAACCGGGCCCTCCGGCAGCGTCGACAGTCGCTGATACACGGGCGAAAGGGGCTCGGCGTCTCGGAACAGGTGGAGCGGCATCGCCGCCAGTTCGCACGTGGCCAGAGCCGCCACGGTGGCGGCGACCGTCCAGGGACGGCCAGTGCGACCAAGGAGCATGGCGAGGGCGGCCGACGCGAGCACCGTCAGGGCAAACGTCGTCATGACACCCATGCGTCCGGGTGCACGAAGAAACGAAAAGATTGGCAACGTCTCATAGAACACTCGATACAAGCCGGCATCGGGTCCGAACGAACCCCAGAACGCGAAGAGCGCGATCAGCACGTACAACAACGCGACGTCGGGGCGCAATCGGCTCGCGGCACCGGGCGCGCCGGCATCGTTGCGCTGTGGCCTCAACAGCATCACGGCTCCGGCGATTCCCAACGCTGATGCGATCAGTCCGGGGAACAGCACTTCCCGGGAGTCTCCGAGCATGGGGAGCCACCAGCGATGAGCCCAAGCCGATGAGGCGCCCCACGCGCTCAGATCGGCCGCAAATTGCCGGGCATCGTCAAGCGTGCGCGTGAAGCCCAATTCGCGCTGCACGTAGATGTAGGGCAAGAAGAACGGGACGGTCAGCCCGATGCTGATGAAGGCCGCCAGCCCAATGGACACCCAGTAGTCCACCGAACTCCACAGCTTTCGGGAGAAAGCAAACAGTAACGTGCCGAGGCCCACCATCAGCGCCGCGAAGATTCCGTAATACGCACAGGCGAGCGCTGTGGCCCAGAGCAGCAGGCCGAGAACGACCGATCGGTGGATCGAAGGCGCCTCTACGAGCCGGTGGAAGGCGAGCATGCACCATGGAAGCCCACCGGTGAACAGCAGTTGCACGTGCGCGGTTCGCGCAAAGATGTACGGACAGAACGCAAACAGCACCGCCGCAACGAGCGCCGCGGGCTGACTGCCAGAGAGGAATCGCATCAGATAGTAGGCGCCGCTGAATGCCAGCACAAACGACAGCAGGAACACCACGTTGTGCGCGGTGTACGGGTTCTTGGTCAGCGCCCACACCGGAGCGGCCAGCACACCAGCGCCCAGATTGGCCTCCGAGAAGGCCAGCGCGTACCGATGCGGGTAGAAGATATTCGCATCGAAAACGTTGAGTGGGTCGGTGGTCAGCGCATGTGCCACCCATGCCACCACCCAGAGGCTCCAGCGGCCATCGTCTGTGTTGACGCGGCCGAGGCGATCCATGTGGAACGCCACCGGGTAAGTAAGAGCGATCGTGAGGACCAGCGCGGTGAAGACAACGAGTGTGGCCTCGGTCAGCCCGCGCGGACGCATCGGCGGCGTATGGTAGCATGGGCGCCTCGCCTCGCTGACCTCATGGATCGTCTGCTGGAGCTCACGTCTCGCGCTGAGCAATCACACTTCTGGTTTCGCGGGTTTCGCTGGTTCGTGCAGCCCGAAGTGATGCGTGCGGTCAACGGATACACGTCACCGACGATTCTCGATTGCGGCTGCGGTACCGGATCGAACGTCGCCTGGCTGCGCGCGTACGGCCGTACGTACGGCTTCGACCTCACCTGGAATGGCCTCGAACTTGGCCGCCAGATGGGCCGTCGGACCCTGGCTCGCGCGAGTATCGCAGCGATTCCATTTCCGGATGCGAGCGTTGATCTGGCCACATCGTTCGATGTGTTCCAGTGCTTGCCCGATGAGGTGGAGCTCGCGGCCATTCGCGAGCTGTTCCGGGTGCTGAGGCCGGGCGGGCATCTGATCGTGAATGTCGCCGCGTTGAACGTCCTGCGCGGGCATCATTCCGTGCTCTCGGAGGAGGTCCGGCGCTACACGCCGGCGCGGCTTCGACACATCGTCGAGGCTGGCGGATTCGAGCTCGAACGATTGACGTTTCTGCATGCGACGTTGTTTCCCGTCATGCTTCCCGTCCGGGTGATGCAACGCTGGCAAAGCGGTGAGACCTTGCCACCCGGCGAGTTCGACATCCGAGTACCAGCCGCTCCGGTGAATGCCGTGCTGACCGGGATCGTTCGACTCGAGGCCGCGGCGCTCCGGCTCGTGGACATGCCGATTGGCAGTTCGCTGATGTGTCACGCCCGCAAGCCCGCCTGAGAGGCAACGCGGTCGCATCATGCCACTCCGATTCGGGAGCCGGTCGCCGATGTCGAAGCTCACCTCTTCTGCGACGCGACGAGCACAGCCTGGTGCGCTGGCGTTGGCCGCTTTCGCGGGCGCATCCGCGTGGATCTCCCTGGGTGTACTAGCCGTGATGAGCGAACAGGGTCTTCGACTGGGCCTGCTACCACCGCTCTGGGCGATGGTCGCCGGTTTGGTCACGGGTGTGGTCATCGCGGGTCTGATCAGGTTACGGACAGCCGATGCGTGGCCACTCGGACTGACTGCAGTTCTCTGGCTGCCGTGGTTGCCCTGGGCCATTCCGCCGGCGGTGTTCGCCTTCGACGGTCCGCTTGAAATTGTCATCTGGTGTGCGGCCGGGGGCGGCGTGGCAGCCGCCTGGCTCTCACAGCGTGGTCGATGGCCCCAATGGGCCGAACCGCGGCGCGCCCCATGGGTGCTGGCCGGTGTGACACTGGCGTGCTCGGTTGGGGGATTCGTGGCACTGCGTGAGCGGTTGCCGGGCGGGGACGAGCCGCACTATTTGATCATCACGCAGAGCCTGCTGAAGGACGGCGATCTGCGGATCGAGAACAACCACGACCGTGGCGACTACCTGGACTACCATGCGAAAACGATCCCGCCGGACTTCCTGCGCCGGGGTGTGGACGGGCAGATCTACTCGATACACGCGCCCGGTCTTTCGGTGCTGCTCCTTCCGGCGTTTGCGTTCGCTGGCTATCACGGTGCGGTCGGATTCATTTCGGTGTTGTCGGCCATCGCTCTTGCCTTGCTGTGGCGGGCCGCGTACCTGGTGACCTCCAGTGCGCCATCTGCCTGGGCAGCTACCGCCGCAATTGGCTGCAGCGCTCCGTTCTACTTTCACACGTTCGTGATCTTCCCTGACGCAGTCGGCGCGGTTGTCGTTGCCGTGCTCGTCGGCCTCCTCGTCGCATTCGATACCGCGCCCGCTGTCGCGTCGCGCTGGTTCGTCGGTGGCGCCGGGTTGCTGCTCGGCGTGCTCCCGTGGCTCCATACCCGGTTCGCGCTCATTGCCGCGTCGGCGGGGGTGTGCGTGGTGGCGCGCGTGTGGCGAGGCCCCGATCGATTGGCGAGGCTGGCCACTTTTGCCCTTGGCACCGCGATCTGCGCCGTTGCCTGGTTCTGGTCCTTCTGGATCGTCTACGGGACGATCAATCCCGCGGCGCCGTACGGCGGCAGCCGGCAAACCGCCACTGCGTGGATGCCGAATGGCGTCACTGGTTTGCTCTTCGACCAGCAGTTCGGGATGCTGTCGAATGCCCCAGTGATGATGCTGGTCCCGGTCGGCTTGTTCCTGATGTGGCCAGCGCGCCTACGTCTGGCCGTGGAGCTGGCGGCAGTCGCGATTCCGTACGCGGCGATGGTCACGTCGTTCGGGATGTGGTGGGGAGGCTGGAGCGCGCCGGCGCGATTTCTCGTACCGCTCGTGCCACTGGCGGCCCCGGCGCTCGCGTACGCGTGGCGAGACGGTGGCCCCGTCATGCGCAGTGCGATCGCCGGGCTCACCTTCATCGGCGCCGCGAACATTGTCGGCCGCGTGGTGGCCGCCGATGGCTCACTCCTCTATAACCAACGCGATGGCTACGACCGGCTGCTGGATTGGGTGTCTCGCACGGTCAATCTGCCACTGGCGATGCCCGCCATCCATCGCCAGCCCATCGAGATGGCCGTTCTTCTTGGCGGCATATGGGTTGGCAGCGCGATGGCGGCTCTCTTTGCGATCTTCGCCCTCGGTCGGCTGCGACCATCTGGCGTTGGCTCACGCTGGGCGTTGACGTGCGTCGCAGGCATCATCGCCGCCGGGTCAGCGACGAGCGCGTCGTGGGGTGTCACCGGAGCGTCCCCGCTGACACCAGAGGCGTCCAAAGTCGATCTCCTGCAACGCTGGAAGCCCGATACGCAACGCCTTGCCATCAGGTTGCCATCGTTGAGTCTGGCGTCCCCTGATGAAGCGCTTGATGCCATCCGTCTCCACAGCTCCGAACGCGCCCCAGATGTGTTCAAGGGCGATGCGCTGTTTGCGGTCAGCAGACTACCGGCAGGCGATTACCGCGTCGAGATAGAAGGGGCCAACAGTCTCGCCGGGCGTTTGACGGCCTCGGTCGGCGTGACCACTCAAACCATCGAATCCTGGTCGCTTGACGGTCTCGACCGAGCCACCAGCGATCTCACGCTCAGATTGCCCGTGCCGGTCTACTCGCTCGTGATTGACGGCGATGCCGTGGCTCGGTCGAGGGTCACTCAGGTGTTGTTGAAACCTTTGCACTTCGGTGTGTCGCACGCGAACATTCAAGCGCTGGCGATCCGGGCCAGTCGCTACGGTCACGCTCGCGGCTTCTTTCTGGATGATGCCATCTATATGGAGCCGGTCGGCTTCTGGACGGGGGGCAACACGTCGGCGAAACTGGTCCTGTCCAGTGACGAGGAGGTCAAGTTCGTGGATGTAGACGTGCGCGCAGGGCCGCTGCCGTCAGTGGTAGTGGCGAGAGTTGGCGACTGGTCGACACGAGTCGAACTTGGCGCCGGTGAACATCGACTAGTCACGCTTCCGGTGAACGCGCTCGTATCGCTCGAGACGAGTGGTGGGTTCCGGCCCGTGGACCACGACCCCGGATCAACCGACAGGCGTCTGCTTGGGGTTCGAATCGAGTTTCCGGAGCGCCAACCCGATTGACGGGGCGCCATTACTAATACCTGACGACGCCCGCAATGTACCAGCCACCGAAGTTCAAGTTGCCCCTGTCGAGATCCCTGAAGTAATCGACGTCGATCGAGCGCCGGCCAACCCGTGCGCCCACGTTCCTGGTGAAGTTCACCATTCCATAAAAGTTGTAGTCGAGGTAACTGCCGCCGAACTCGTCAGTGATATTTTCCGGCACCTTGAAGTAACTCCACTCGCCGCTGATTGACACGTTGGGGTGCACGTAGCCCCGCCCGACTACGCCGAAGCCTGGAATCGGCGCCACTTGTTCGGTGAACGCAGCACCGATCGCGCTGTCGAGCCGCACATCCACGTTCGTGTACTTGAGGTCCATCAGGAAACCGAGATACCCGCGGTCGCGATAGAGGAAGTCGTACTCATAGCCGAATCGCCAGGTCGTGAACTCGGCGCTCGTGCTGACTGGCAGTCCGATTCGATAACGCAGCCCGTTGAAGACGAACTCGCGAGTGACCACCGCGTTCACTTCATACTTGATGGGCAGGTAGTGGATGCGAAACTTGTGCTTGAGCGCGGGACGCAGGACGAACGCGAGTTCGGTCAGTCGCTTCTGCTCGATACCGAGATCGCTGGTCAGGTCGACATCGTCACCCGGGATGCCGAGCGATTCGCTGGACACGATCAGGACCGGCTTGGCGCTCCAAAAGTACAGCGCAGCCTCGACGTTGTAAGACTCGCCGAGGGGCGGCCACTCCGATCGGAATTGCGCCTGCGCTGACGTCGCGGACAACCACACGGCCCCCGCGAATGCAACGCACCAGACACGACGGCAATCGAATGCTCGCATCACAAACAACCTGCCCCGGAAATTGTACCGAAGCCCGCAGGAAGCGGGCGATCACAGCCCTGGGGGAGGGCTCGTCAGCCTGGCTGGGCGACAGGCTGTTCGAGGATACCAACAGTTAGTTACAAGTTCAAAGTTCAAAGTTACAAGTTGCCGGTCGGAATGCTGTGGTCTGCGTGGCAGTTTACGATTCGGCTGCCAGCGCCTGGCGATTGCTACCGAGCATCTCGAGCCACTTGCGAATCGAGGCGACCAGGATCACCACGGCGCAGATCATGATGATCACTGACGAGAGCGTCAGTACCCAGCCCTGGAACTGGACGGCGTTGTCGACACCAGTCGCCATTGGATAGTAGTTGTCGCGAATATTGAGGAAGGCGCCCCACAGCGTATTGACGGCAAGGAGACTGAGGGGGCCGCCAGTGATCCACGCGTAGCGGGCCTTGCCCATGTTGATGAGGACGGTCGTGGCCGTCGAAAGCGCGACCACACCCAGCAGTTGATTCGCGACACCGAACATCGGCCAGATGGTGTTCACGCTGCCGGTGTAGATGAAGTACCCCCAGCCAAGCACAATCAGCGACGTGGAGATGATCGATCCTGGAATCCACGCCGTGTTGCTGAAAGGAGCGTAGACGCGGCCAAGGAACTCCTGCAGCAGGAAGCGACCCACGCGAGTGCCGGCGTCGATCGTCGTCAGGATAAAGAGCGCCTCGAACATGATCGCGAAGTGATACCAATACGCCATCAAGCCGCTCATGCCCGGGAGGGCCGTGAAGATCTGCGCCATTCCCACGGCCAGCGACACGGCCCCGCTGGCGCGCCCGGCAACGCTTTCTCCCACTGCGGATTCGAGTATCGCGAGGTTGACGTGCTGAAGACCCAGCGTGGAGTAAACCTGCGCCGTCGTGTTGATGGCGAAGTAATCGCCCGGATGCATCGATGCGGCGGCGACCAGCGCGAGGACGCCCACGGTGCCTTCAATCAGCATCGCCCCGTAGCCAATCGGACGAATGTGGCTCTCCTTGTCCACCATCTTGGGCGTCGTGCCCGAACTGATCAGCGCGTGGAAGCCCGAGATCGCGCCGCACGCAATCGTGATGAAGCAGAACGGGAAGAGGGGCCCGGGAATGATCGGGCCGCCGCCGTTGATGTACTCCGTCAGGGCCGGCATTCGCAGGACCGGATTGACGATGACGATGCCGAGGACCAGGAGAGCAATTGTCCCGATCTTCATGAACGAGCTGAGGTAGTCGCGAGGCGAAAGCAGCAGCCAGACCGGCAGCACCGACGCCGCGAATCCGTAGATCCCGATCGCGAAGACCAATTGCTCACGTGACATGCGGAACCAGCTGCCGACAACCGACTCGGGGTGATTCAGCGGCTCGCCGAAGATGACGCACGCCATGAGCCCGATGATGCCGATGACGGTGGCCTCGACGACCCGGCCCTTCCGCCACACGTACATGTAAAAGCCCATGAAAAACGCCAGCGGTATCGTCATCGCGATCGTGAACGTGCCCCACGGGCTCTCGGCCAGCGCGTTGACGACGACGATCCCCAGGCCGGCGATGGCGATGACGACGATGAAGAGGATGGCGATGGCGCCGGCAAACCACGCGACCGGTCCGATCTCTTCGCGCACAATCTCGGCGAGCGACCGGCCGCCGCGCCGAATCGAGGCCCACAGGATGATGAAGTCGTGGACCGCGCCGGCGAGGCAGCACCCGGCCACGAGCCAGATGAAGCCGGGGGCGTACCCAAACTGAGCCGCCAGTGTGGGACCAATGAGCGGTCCGGAGCCGGTAATGGCGGCGAAGTGGTGACCGAACAGCACCCACTTGGACGTGGGATAGTAGTTGTGGCCGTCGTACTTCGTATGAGCTGGCGTGACCCGTGAGTCGTCCAGCATCATGACCCGGGTGGCAATGAACGCGCTGTAGTACCGGTAGGCGATCGCGAAAATACCCAGGGCGGGCAGGATCAGATACAGCGCGTGCATATGAACGTCGGATGATATCAGCACGTGGAAACGGCGGGAAGCCTTAGATTGTCAGCATTTACGGGGATCTCCCGCCTCATTGACCACGCCACAGGACAGTTGTTGACGTTCATCGTCCGCTATCGCGGACGATTCACGCTGGGGCTGTCCTGTGTCGTGCTCACCAACATCATCACCCTCGGTGGCCCCTGGGTCCTGAAGAGCGCGATCGATGATCTGTCCGCGGGTGTGACAGACGCAAAACTCATCCAATACGCCTCGCTCTTGCTCGGTATTGCCGTCGTCGGCGGCCTCACACGGTATGGCAGCCGCCTGGTGCTGATCGGCGCGTCCCGTGCGATCGAGTACGACATCCGCAACGCCTTCTACTCGCACCTCCAACACCTGTCACCGGCTTTCTTTCACGCGAAGCGGACCGGCGATCTGATGTCGCGCGCGACCAACGATCTGAGCGCGGTTCGCATGATGATCGGCCCGGCGATTCTCTACGCCTCGAGCACCGCCCTCACCTTCGTCGTTGCCGTCGCGATGATGGCGACCATCAATCCCCGTCTCACACTGATGGCCCTGATCCCGCTGCCTCTGGTCACGGTGACCTCGCGGTACTTCGGCCGGATGATTCACGAGCGCTTCGAGCGAATCCAGGAGCAACTCTCCGATGTCAGCGCGGTGACACAAGAGGCGCTGGCAGGGGTCCGGGTGATTCGTGCGTATCGCCAGGAAGCGCGTGAGCTCGCCCGATTCCGGGTCGCCAACGAAGAATACGCCGACCGCAATCGCGGGTTGATCCGCCTCCAGGCGTTCTTCTTTCCCAGCATGGGGCTCTTCATGGGATTGTCCGAGCTTGCCGTCCTGTGGCTGGGCAGTCGCGACGTCATCAACGGACGCATGACCATCGGTGAGTTGGTCGCCTTCAACAGCTATCTCGTCATGCTGGCGTGGCCGATGATTGCGTTCGGCTGGGTCACCAATCTCGTACAGCGCGGACGAGCATCATGGCAGCGGATACTCGCGATCCTCGAGACACCGCCGGCGATCGACGATCGACACGTGACGCACCCGCAATGTCTGCCTCAGGATCTCAGCGGCGCGGTAAGTTTCCGACACCTGACGTTTCGGTATCGTCCTGAGGATCCGCTGGTGCTCGAAGGGATCTCGCTCGACGTCGAGGCCGGACAGACGATTGCGATCGTCGGCAAGACCGGGTCGGGCAAGTCGACGCTGTTGTCGCTGCTCGCGCGCCTTCACGACCCGCCGCCGGGCACCGTGTTGATCGACGGCATCGACGTTCGCGAGCTGCCGCTGGCGACGCTTCGTCGCGCCATCGGTTTCGTGCCGCAAGAGCCTTTTCTGTTCTCCGACACGATTGCCGAGAACGTCGCGTTTGGCGCGCTCGAGGCGCCTGACGAGGATCGCGTGCGTACGGTTGCGGAGATCGCCCGCCTCGACCTCGACCTCATGGCATTTCCCGAAGGCTATCGGACGCGAATCGGCGAGCGCGGGATCACGTTGTCGGGAGGGCAGCGCCAACGAACCGCCATCGCTCGGGCGCTCTACATCGATCCCCGGATTCTGGTGCTCGATGATTCGCTCTCGGCCGTAGACACTCATACCGAGGACGAGATTCTCGAGCGGTTGCGTGACGTTCGCCGCGGTCGGACCACCTTCATCGTTTCGCACCGCATCTCGACCGTCCGCGACGCCGATCGCATCGTCGTCCTGGACCATGGTCGCATCGTCGAGCAGGGGACCCATAACGAGCTCGTGGCCGCCGGACAGCTCTATGCCACGCTGCATCGCCAGCAACTGCTCGAAGCGGAGTTGGCCGCGTCATGACCCACGACGAGGAGGTGCTCGGAAAGGCTTACGACGCGCGCCTGATGCGGCGTCTTCTGAGCTACTTGCGGCCGTATTGGCGGCAGGTCTCGTTGGCGCTCGCAACCATCCTGGGATACGCGTCACTCCAGTTGGTGCCTCCCTGGCTGACACAACAGGTCGTCGACGTCTACATTCCGGCCGCTGACTGGAGTGGTCTGCGTCTGATTGGGGCGCTGTATCTTGCCACGCTCGTCGCCGAGTTCTTCTTCGAGTTCGTGCAAACGACGACGCTGCAGATGACGGGACAGCGCATCATGTTCGACCTGCGAATGCAGATTTACAGCCACCTGCAGCGCCTGGACGTGCGCTTCTACGATCGCAATCCAGTTGGGCGGCTGCTGACACGTGTCACGACGGATGTGGACGCGCTCAATGAGCTGTTCACGTCGGGGGTCGTTTCGGTCTTTGGCGATGTGTTCGCGCTGATGGCCGTGATGGTGGCCATGTTGCTGCTCGACTGGCGGCTCGCGCTGGTGGCGTTCGCGGTCATCCCATTGATCGCCGCGGTTACACAATGGTTCCGCGCGCACGTCCGTGAGACGTATCGACAGGTGCGGCTACTCATCGCGCGAATCAACGCGTTGTTGCAGGAAAACATCACTGGCATGGCGACGGTTCAGCTGTTCCGACGAGAGTCGCGGAGCTTTGCCAGCTTTGACGCGGTCAATCGGGATCATATGACCGCCAACGTGCGATCGGTCTTCTACTATGCCGTGTTCTACCCGGCGATCGAAATCATCAGCGCGCTTGCCGCCGCGCTCATCCTTTGGTACGGCGGCGTTCGCGTCATGTCGGACACCCTGACGCTGGGGATGCTGGTGGCGTTCCTCCAGTACGCGCAACGATTCTTTCGACCCATTCAGGACCTCTCGGAGAAGTTCAACATCCTTCAGGGAGCGATGGCTTCGTCGGAGCGCGTGTTTCAGTTGCTCGATACTCCGGTCGAGATACGGTCGGGGCCTGTCTCGCCGAAGCTCGGGCTCGAATCGCAACGAGCGAAGGCGGACGGGTCTCCGCCGCCGACGCAGCGAGCGAAAGTGCATCAGCCTCGAATTGTGTTCGACCGCGTCTGGTTCGCGTACAACGGCGACGACTACGTTTTGCGCGATGTGTCTTTTGTCGTCGAACCCGGGCAGCGCATCGGCATCGTGGGTGCAACCGGCGCCGGCAAGACGACGATTCTGAACCTGCTGCTACGGTTCTACGACGTCACCCGCGGACAAGTCCTGGTCAACGACGTCGACATCCGCGAGCTCACACTCGAAGAGTTGAGAGGTTTCTTTGGCTTGGTGCTCCAGGATGTCCACCTGTTCGCCGGCACCATCGCCGACAACGTCCGGCTCGGCAACGAGTCGATCGGCGACAACGACATCGAGCAGACGCTTGCGGCGGTAAACGCCTGGGGATTCGTCAAGAGGCTGGGAGGAATTCGTGCGCCGGTCACCGAACGTGGCGCAACGCTGTCAGTGGGACAAAAGCAGTTGCTATCGTTCGCGCGGGCCTTGGCCGTCGATCCGCCGATCCTGCTCCTGGACGAGGCGACCTCGAGCATCGACACGGAGACCGAGATGCTGATTCGCGATGCCCTCGCGACGCTCATGCGCGGTCGCACGACGATCGCGATCGCACACCGCCTGTCGACGATTCAGGATATGGATCGCATTCTGGTCTTTCACAGAGGCGAGCTGCGCGAGGCTGGCGCCCACCTTGAACTGGTCGGCCAGCGCGGCATCTACTATCGCCTGTACCAGCTTCAGTTTCCGGGAGGCGGCGGTCCGGACGAGGATGGAACCGTGACATCGGAGGCGGGCGGGGAAGGCGCGATCAGCCTGCCTTCGGGATCGACCGGCTTGGCGGGCAGCGGCATCTGAGCACGATCGATCTCGCGCTGCCTGAAGAGCGAATCCACGCGACCGGGCTCGCTGTTCTGAGGATTCCAACCGAGGCGCAGCACCGTCAACTGGACCGTCTGGCGGCCGAAGCGTAGCGCATCGTGACAGCTCCAGAGATACAGATCGATCGTTCGGCCCTGCACCGCAGGGCCGGTGTCCATGATCGTCCAGATACCGTCGTAGAGCTCGTTGGTGGTGTCGATGCGAACGACGGTACCCACGGGCAAAAGCATCGCGTCGGCGGCCGCGATGCCCGTGCGCACGCCCACGCCAGAGGCCGTGGTCTCGCCCTTACAGTACGCCGTGGCCGTGAATCGCAGTTGCGCGCCGGGCTGTGGCGCCGCGGAGGTGTCGGCCATTGCCGCCTGGCGTGCGGCGTAGCGCGAATCGCGCATCGTGGTTTCGTACACGAACACGAATCCCACGGCGGCGCCAATCGTCGCCACGACCTTCCGCCAGAACGAGCGGGTAATGAACATGAGCCTGCTGTCGTTCGTCGTTACTCGGATCGCGGTCGTCTATGGCACACGGGCCACAGAGACACCGAGACACAGAGAAATATCTTTTGGGACTCGGGGTCTCTGAGTCTCTGTGGCTTGTCCGTGAAGATCTGTGCCATCCCTTCTACCGTCTTATCGGCCCGAAGTGATCAAATCCTCCAGGCAAGACCTCGCGACGGCCGTTACGCAGAAGAACGCGACTGCCGGTTGCTTTCGTCAGCACGCCGACCCGAGTGAGTGCCGGCTTCGACACACGCGTCGTGGCGTGCCGCAAACGACCGCCCCCGGCCGAAGGCACAGCGATCAGCAACTCGTAGTCGTCACCGCCGCTGAGCGCCGAGACCACAGGGTCAGTTCCTCTCGCACTCCACCAATCGCGCGCCGACCCCTCGATCGGGAGTATCGACGCGTCGATCTCCACTCCGCAGTTGCTGGCGTCGGCGAGCTGTGCTGCCGCATCCGCCAGACCGTCACTCAAATCGATCGCCGCGCGTGCGGCCCTGGCCTGCGCGATGGC
Organism: uncultured Acidobacteriota bacterium; assembly: GCA_963802675.1. Taxonomy (GTDB): domain Bacteria; phylum Acidobacteriota; class Vicinamibacteria; order Vicinamibacterales; family UBA2999; genus JACCSI01. The sequence continues at coordinate 232,447 of CAWDJL010000002.1, read as the reverse complement.
GACGCCAAGTCGCGCGCGAGGCTCCGGGCGGCGATATCGATCGATACAGATGTTGCCCGGGCTAAAGCCCGGGTCCTCACCGGATGCCTTCAGCATCTCCAAGCCCGCCGCCGCCGCACCGATCGTCCCGCTCACATACAACGCGTCGCCTGGCCGCCCGCCACTGCGAGTCAACACGCGCCGAGCGGCGACTTCACCAATCGCGGTGATGTCGATCATCAGCGGCCCAGGGCTGCGCGTCAGGTTCCCGCCGATGACCGCCATTCCCAGCCTCTCGGCAAGCTGCACGATTCCCTCAACGATGCCATCGACCTCGGCGACCGCCGCCGCATCCGGCAACACCAGCGAAACCAACGCCCACCGCGCCGTCGCGCCCATCGCGGCGATGTCGCTGACGTTGACGGCCAGCGATCGAAACCCGATATCTTCCGGCGACGAGAAACGGCGGTCGAAGTGCACGCCTTCGACTTGCGCATCCGTCGTCAGTACCGTCTGAGTATTCCGCCGCGGCGCGACCACCGCTGCATCGTCGCCGATTCCGAGAACGACGTGCGCCGAGTGCCGGTCAATCTTCTCGAAGCGACTCTGGATTCTTGCTAGTAACCGTCGCTCGCCGAACTGCGAGACGAGCATTTACGTCACGTGAGCAGGGGCGACGATGGCCTCGAGGGGGGAGGAGGCCAGAAACTTTAGGTGTCCCGCTTTGCCGTGTGGGGAGGTTTGCTGAACCTGCGTAAACAGGTGGAGTCGCTGTAAGAACCGCGCTTCAGGCTTCCTCGCCACGGAGGCATGCACACCACACGGCTGTCGCAACTCGCTTGGGTTAAAACATCGGCTCAGACAAGCCCCCGAGAACCATCACGAGCAAAGCAGGAACGACCTGGATCTTAGGCGGGCGGACCGGATGGGTCAAGGACGCAGAGATGCGAACCAACGAACAAAAGGCAAAAGCGAACCAAAGTGCCTCAGTTGCCTGATCTGCCTTATCGTGCCTAGAGTGCACGCGGTCACTCGCGGTGGCCCGCCAGCGCGAGCGCTTGATCCACGATGCGCTCCAGGGCCGCCGTGCGGGCGCTGACGGACTCGCTGTCGTCCAGCTGCTGATCGCGTGAGCGAAACAACTCGTCCGCGATGTTCAGCGCTGTGAGCACGGCAAGCCCGAGCATGTCCGTTGACGGCGACGCGTCGGCGGCGAGGGCCATTCGGCGATCCACGAACAACGCCAGGTCCTGGACGTAGCTCGGATCGAGCGTCGTCCGAATCGGATAACGCTGACCGTGCACCTGGACGTGGACGACTCGCGGGTCGGACACCTTATAAATTCAGCGCATCCAGCTGCTGCAGCATCTCCGAGACGCGCGAGCGGATCTGGTCACGCTCGCCGCGCAACTCGACCACTTCGCGGGTGGCGCCTTCGGCATCGGCAATGCGCGCCTTGAACGACTCGAGCTCGCGCTGAAGTCGAGCGTTGTCCTCGGTCACGCGCGACTGCTCCTGGCGCAGACGCCCGATGACGCTCACCAGGAGCTTGATCTTTTCTTCGAGGCGATCGATTGGCTCGACGGCCGTTGGGGACGCTGTCTTCGTGGCCATGGCACCCTATCTCTATCTCTGTCTTGCGCCTAAATGACTGCTGAGGGACGCGACGATCGTTTCCATGGCCGCGTGCACCTCGGCGTCGGTCAAGGTCCGGTTGGGGGCCTGAAACATCAGTCGCAGTGCCAAGCTGACCTTGCCGTCCGGAATTCCCTTGCCCTGGTACCGATCGAACTCGTGCACGTCGACCAGTGTCGCCGGGCTCGCCGCTCGAATCGTGTCACGAACGGTCTCGGCAGACAAGATGTCGTCGACAAGAATCGACACGTCGCGCACGACCGACGGATGACGTGGAAGCGGGGTGGCGAACTTGGGCGCGTCTGACTGGCTTGCGGCCAGCGCGTCCACGTCGACTTCGACGACGAAAACCGCGTCGTCACCGGGGAGTTCGCGTTTGGTGGCCACGGCTGGGTCGAGCTGACCGAACCAGCCGACGACGCGATCACCCGAGAGCAGCTCGGCCTTCTGGCCGTCGAGCAGAAACGGCGGTCCGCTCGCCCCCACACGGACCGGCACCGACATCACTGCCGCAAGTTGCTCGGCGACGCCCTTGACGTCGAAGAAGTCCACGTCGCGTCGGCCACCGCTCCAGTGGTCCGATGTGGCCAGGCCGGTCCAAATGCCAGCCGCCGCGCGAACCTCACCGGCGCGCGAGAAGCGGGTGCCGATCTCGAACAGCCGGACGTCGCGCCGCCCATGCCGTCGGTTGTGGCTCACTGCGTCGAGGAGACCAGGGAGGAGGCTTGGTCGGAGCGTCGTGAACTTCTCGGAGAGCGGGTTGGCGAGCGTCACGGCTTGGCCATTGAGGAATGGCGCGGCTGCCGCCGATTCGATGAAAGCGAACGTGATGGCTTCGGTGAAGCCCATGGCGAGCAATGCGCGCCGAATCCGCGCGTCGCGCGCAATCCTCCAGTCCGAGGGCCCTGGGGCTTCCTCGATCGCTGGCAACGTGATTGGCAGATGTTCAAATCCGTGGTGGCGGCCCACTTCCTCGATGAGGTCGACCGGCCGATGAACGTCGACACGCCACGAGGGGACCGTCACGCGCCAACTATTGCCTTGTTGCTTGTGAGCGACTGGTGCGTCGGGCAATCCCGCGTGCCAACCGCCGAGCGGCTGAACGCCGAATCCGAGGCTCTCGAGAATGCGCTCGGTTTCGGCATCGGGCACCTGCATACCGAGAAGCCGGTGGATGCCAGCCGCGTCGATGATCAACTCGGGCGCAACTCGGGGCGTGGGGTAGACATCGACAATGGTGCCGCGTCGGACGCCCGCGCCAATGGCTTCGGTGAGTTCCAGTGCACGCGCCATGGCGACTGCCGCGCTGTCGATATCGGCGCCGCGCTCGAAACGATGCGATGCCTCGGTTCGCAGACCCAGCTTACGGCCAGTGGCACGTACCGATTGAGGACTGAACCACGCGCTTTCGAACACCACTTGAGTGGTCGTGCTGGACACTTCCGATTCCGCACCGCCCATCACGCCGCCAATCGCGCTTGCGCGCCTTGCATCTGCAATGACGAGCATGTGGCGATCAAGGGTCCGACGCTTACCGTCGAGCGTCGTCAACGTCTCGCCTGACTGCGCACGTCGCACCACGATTGCCGGGCCTTCCAGACGCGTGAGATCAAACGCGTGCATCGGCTGCCCAAGCTCCAGGAGCACGTAGTTCGTGATGTCGACGATGTTGTTGATGGGGCGGACACCGCAGGCCGTCAGGCGCGCTTGCATCCAGTCGGGTGACGGACCGATGGTGACATCGGCGATGGCCGCGACGTACCGCCCGCAGAGATCCGGATCCGCAATGGTGACCGGAATGGCGGTTAACCCGGCTTCCGCCTTCGCTGAAGCTTCGGCGGACTCGCCGTAGCCTCGGCGGAGGCTGGTTAGCCCGGTCACGCAGTTCGAGTCCGTACGCGGTTGCGATTTCGCGCGCGACGCCCCGCACCGACAGGCAGTCCGGTCGATTGGCGGCGACGTCGAAATCGAGCGTTTCATCGTCGCCGTGCGTCTCGATTCCTTCGAGCGCAAGGCCGCGCACCGACATCCGCGCGCCGATCTCCTCGGCCGTGCCGGGAACGTCGACGAAGTCGCGCAACCAGGACAGCGAGACCTTCATGGCCCGAACTGCTCCAGGAATCGCAGATCGTTCTCATAGAAGAGCCGAATGTCATCGACGTCCCACTTCAAGCAGCGCAACGCGCTCGATTCCCATCCCGAACGCGAAACCGGTCACGCGATCCGGGTCGTAGCCGACCGCTTCGAAAACAGCCGGGTGGACCATCCCACTGCCGAGGATCTCGATCCACCCGGTCCGCTTGCACATCGGGCAGCCTGCGCCTCGACATCGAATGCAACGGATGTCCAACTCCGCGCTGGGCTCCGTATATGGGAAGAAGCTTGGTCGGAACCGCACCGCATGGCCCTCACCGAACAGGGCGGTGGCCATCGAGGTCAGCGTGCCCTTGAGATCCGCCAGTGTGATGTTCGGGCCGACAGTCAACCCCTCGACCTGATGGAACATTGGCGTGTGGGTGAGGTCGAGATTGTCGCGCCGATAGACCGGACCAATCGCGACCAACCGTACCGGTGGATCATGCTGCTCCATATGGCGGATCTGCATCGCCGATGTGTGTGTACGAAGCAGCGTTAATGGTTGTGGTGTTCGCGGCTCACGGGCTTGTCGCGCCGAAGCCGCACCGTCGACGTCGCGCGGCGAAGGCGGAATGGGTTCGGCGAGATATAACGTGTCCTGCATGTCGCGCGCCGGATGGTCGGCCGGCATGTTGAGCGCTTCGAAGTTGTGGTAGTCGTCTTCGATCTCGGGGCCTTCCAGTACCTGGTATCCGAGATGGGTGAAGATCTCCTGCACCTGCTCGCGCACGAGGTTCAGCGGATGCCGCGATCCGAGGACCACCCGGCGCCCCGGGAGCGTCACATCGACCGAGCCCGGAGGACGACGGTCGGCCGCGAGCGCGCCTTCGCGTTCGGCGACTGCGGTTTCGACCGTTCGCTTGAGCTCGTTGGCCTGACGGCCGATCTCACGTTTCTCTTCGGGTGTGGCACGGCCGACGAGCGCCATGAAGCCCGCGACCCAACTGCCTTTACGACCGATCCATCGATTGCGAAGCCCCTGCAGGTCGGCGGCGGTACGGACCGTGGCCAACTCCTCCTGGAAAAGAACGAGGGCCCGGTCGTAGCCGACGGAAGGATCGATGTCTGGAGACATGCTGGGCGCCTACGGCTTGGCGTCGCCGGTCCCCGGTCGCCGGTCCCCGGCACGAAGGTTCTCCCTCACTTCCTCTGCAAACCTGCTAGTTCACGATCTGCTCGTAGGCACTGAGAGAGAACCTTCGCGCCGGCGACTGGTGACCGGAGACCGATGACTGCCGTTACGCTGCCGAAGCAGCCTTGGCCTTCTGGACGAGGACGCTAAACGTTTCTGGATCGCGCGCGGCGAGTTCGGCCAGGCTCTTGCGATCGAGCGTGATGCCCGCGGTCTTGAGACCATTCATGAGCACGCTGTACGAGACGCCGTGCTCACGAGCGGCCGCGTTGATCCGGACGATCCAGAGGCTGCGATAGTCGCGCTTTTTCTGCTTGCGTCCGACGTAGGCGTAGACTCCCGCCTTCTCGGCCGCCTCTTTCATGAACTTGTAAAGCTTGCTCTTGTTCTGGAAATAGCCCTTGGTGAGCTTGGAGAGCTTCTTACGCTTGGCTCGTCGGACAATTCCACGCTTGACGCGAGGCATGTTGCATCCAGTCAGCGATCAGGGGCCGTTCAACGGACTTGGCCGCGACGTATTCGCGACATTTCAACCGGCGGCGAAAAGCCCTGATCGCCGCTCGCCGGTTGTATTAGAGACTCTGCCGGTTGCCGGTTGCCGGTTGCCGGTTGCCGGTCTCCGGTTGGCAGTCTCCGGTTGCCGGTTGGTACCGGCCACTGGCCACTGGCCACCGGCCACTATTTGTACGGCAGCATCCGCTCGAGCTTGGCCTGATCGGGCTCTGCCACGATGACGGTCTTCCGCAGTCCGCGCTTCCGCTTGGTCGTCTTGCTCGTGAGGATGTGCCGCTTGAACGACTGGCCACGCTTGAACTTGCCGGTGGCGGTCTTCTTGAATCGCTTGGCGGCGCCACGATGCGTCTTCAGCTTCATCTTCATTTCGTTTCCACTTCGGCCGGTCTCAGCGCCCCGGCCGGCGCCGCCTTGGTCGGTTTGGCGCCCTTCTTGGCGGTCAGGATCGTGTGCATCTGATTGCCTTCCATCCGCGGCTGCGTTTCTGGCACCGCGACCTCCGCGAGGTCGCCGATGAGGCGCATCAGAATCTTGTGCCCGATCTCCGGGTGCGCCATCTCGCGGCCGCGGAAGAAGATCGTCGCTTTCACCTTGTCGCCGTCCTCGATGAACCGCTGAATATGGTTCTTCTTGAACGTGTAATCGTGCTCGTCCACCTTGGGTCGAAACTTGATCTCCTTGACCTCGACGACGTGCTGGTGGCGCTTGGCCTCGCGAGCGCGCTTCTGCTCCTGGTACTGATACTTGCCGTAATCCATGATCCGGCAGACCGGGGGAACCGCAGTGGGCGAAATCTCCACCAGGTCCAACCCTTTTTGTCGGGCGATGGCAAGGGCCTGCGGCGGGGGCATGATGCCCAACTGCTGACCCGTATCGTCGATCACGCGGATTTCGCGAACGCGGATGCGTTCGTTGATGCGGAGCCGGTCGTCGCGACGGCTGGGCCGATTACGATCGAAAGCGATAACGATTCCCTCCGAAGGTTCCCACTGAATCCCGTCCCAGGCACTCGCCGTGGTAGGGCCCGACGCCGGTTGCCACCCAGGACCGGGCGTGAACGGAAACGACTAGGATACAGTTTTTGCGGCCACCTCGGCAAGCGCGTCAGCGACGAACACGTCGACCGGGCGTGCGCCGAGATCACCCTTGGCCCGGCTGCGGACCGCCACCGTGCCGTCGGCCGCTTCTCGGTCGCCAATCACCAGCATGTACGGCGTCTTCTGCAGCTGTGCCGCGCGGATTTTGTAATTGATCTTCTCCTGCCGGGCGTCCAGCTCGGTCCTCAGCCCGGCGTTCACCAACTGTTGCCGTACACGCTCGGCGTACTCAACGTGCCGATCCGCAATCGGTAGCACCACCGCCTGGACGGGAGCGAGCCACAACGGAAACGCTCCCGCGAAGTGCTCGAGGATGATGGCGATGAAGCGCTCGATGCTGCCGAAGATGGCTCGATGGATGACGACCGGGCGATGTTCGGCATTGTCGGCGCCGATGTACTTCAGGTCGAATCGCTGCGGCATCATGTAGTCGAGCTGAATCGTGGCGCACTGCCACTTGCGTCCAATCGCGTCGGTGATGTCGAAGTCGATCTTCGGCCCGTAGAAGGCGCCGTCGCCTTCGTTGAGTGTGTAGGCCTGACCCGAACGGTCGAGCGCCTGCTTGAGGCCGGCTTCGGCGTGATCCCACGTGGCGATCTCCCCGAGGAACTTCTCCGGACGTGTCGCCAGCTTGGCCGTGTACTCCAGGCCGAAGTCCCCATACACGCGCTGCACCAGCTTCAGCAGGGCTTCGACTTCTGCCGCGATCTGCTCCTCGGTCACAAAGCAGTGCCCATCGTCCTGCGCGAATTGCCTGACGCGGGTAAGGCCCGTGAGCACGCCGGACGCCTCGTTCCGGTGCAAGGGCGTCTGTTCGTGATAGCGGATGGGCAGGTCCTTGTAACTACGCATGTCGCTCGAGAACATCAGGTAGTGACCGGGGCAGTTCATCGGCTTGAGGGCCATCTCGTCGCCATCTGCCGACTTCACCAGGAACATGTTGTCGCGGTAGTAATCCCAGTGACCGGACGTCTCCCACAGCGCCTTGTTGAAGATGATGGGCGCTTTCACTTCCTGATACCCGGCCGGGATCAGCACGTCGCGCATGTAGTTGCCGAGCGTGTTGTAGAGGAGCGTTCCCTTGGGCAGCCAGAAGGTCGCGCCCGGCGCCCACGGATGAGACATGAACAGCTCGAGCTCCTTGCCGACACGGCGGTGGTCACGCTTCTTGGCTTCCTCCAGTCGTGTGAGGTGCTCGTCGAGTTCCTTCTGGGTGAAGAACGCTGTGCCGTAAATCCGCTGCATCGGCTGGTTCTTCGCGTCGCCCTTCCAGTACGCGTTCGACGTCGAGAGGAGCTTGAAGGCTTTGAGCCGATTCGTGGACGGCACGTGCGGGCCGACGCAGAAATCCACGAACGTGTCGCGGTCCTTGATCGTGTAGCACGACACCCGAGGCTGACCGTTCGTCTTCTCCTCGATAAGCTGGACTTTGAGGGGTTCACCGCGCTTCGTGAAGAATTCGATCGCCTCCTCACGCGGCCACATCTGCCGCTCGAACGGAAGATCCTGCGACGCGAGCTCACGCATCCGGGCCTCGATGCGATCGAGGTCTTCGGGGACGAACGGATGGTCGACGACGAAGTCGTAGAAGAACCCCTCATCGATGGGCGGACCGATCCCGCATTGCACGTGCGGGAAGAGTGCCGTGACCGCGGCGGCCATCAAGTGCGCGGTCGAGTGACGATAGAGGTCGAGAGCCTCGGGCGATTTGGTCGTGACGACTTGTACGCGCGCGTCGGCGGTCAGCGGGTACGAGAGGTCGACGAGGCGGTCATCGACCTTGCCGGCGAGTGCGGCGTCCGCCAGGCGAGGCGAAATGTCGCGCGCGACCGAAAGGACCGATGTGCCGGAGTCGACCGAGCGGGTCGAGCCGTCGGGGAGGGTGATTGTGATTGTCGCCATCATCCTCCCTGACAGTGGCTCGCCATGAGCGAACCTTGCGGTTCGCCGAAGGCGAGCGGCAAGGTGAGTCGAATGGTAGGCGCGGGTGGACTCGAACCACTGACCTCCTCCGTGTCAGGGAGGCGCTCTAACCAACTGAGCTACGCGCCTGCAGGGCACGCCTTCCGGTCGAAAGGCGAACAAAAAGTATAGCGTACGGATCGACGCCCGGCCACGTGAGGTGCGTGCCCGGGCGTGATCGAAGATTGAGTCGAACGCGCCGAGTCGACGCGCTAGTTGACAGCCGTCTTCAGCGCTTTGCCGGCGACGAAGCGCACGGCCTTGCGCTTGGGAATCTTGATGGTGGCCCCGGTCTGAGGATTGCGGGCTGTCCGCGCCTTGCGATTGGACGTCTTGAAGGTTCCGAAGCCGACGAAGGTGACCGAGTCACCCTTCTTGAGGGCGCGCGTGATGCCGTCGATGACCGACTGGACCGCCTGCGCCGCCATGGTCTTGCTTCCGCCGGTGTCTTTGGCGACTTTCGAAATCAGTTCCTGTTTGTTCATCCTGACCTCCTGGCGCGCGCCAGCCGGTCGTCGCGTACCGTCCGCAGGGACGTGAGCACCGATTGCAGCTGTGAGCGTGGCGCCGCGCGCCGTATATGTGTTATTGAGAGAATCGAGAAGCGTTATACGCGAGGCGAAAAATCGAGTCAAGCGCAAAGCGCGATTTTTCGGGCTTCTTCAGCGACTTCAGCGAGTCAGCGTACGTTGGGTGAATGACAGAAGGACTCGCTCGCCTTCGGCTCGCCTCGTAGGACTCGCCGCCTCGGCGGCTCGTTGGAGTCGCTCGCTTCGCTCGCTCCTGAGGGCGCGGGCGTTCGCCCGCGCTTAAGCCTGCGACGGGCAGGTGTCGATGGGTTCGTAGCGAATGCAAGTGAGGCCGGAACGGCCGAACCCTTACGAGCCGCCGTAGGCGGCGAGTCCGACGAGCGAAGCGAGTCCCTACTTGCTCTTGAGGTGCTCAACAGCCTTGTCGAGCGTCGGGTCCGCCGTCGGCGCGGGCTGACCGAACTCGACATCGGACTGTTCGATCGCGACATCGGGCGCCAGCCCCTTCTCGTTGATCACGGCGTCGCTCGGTGTCAGGTAGAGGAGGTTGGTGATGAGCAGCGCGCTGTTGTCGGGCAGACGCACGAGTCGCTGGCGTGCGGCACGACCGAGCGTGCGCTCCCCGAACAGTGTCCCACGCTTGTTGCCGACCAGCGCCGCAGCAAAGAGTTCGGCCGGACCGGAGGTGCCGTTGTCGGTGAGGATGACGACGGGTTGGGTGATGCTGCCGTCGCCGGCCGCGCTCGACACGGTTTCTTTGGCCTTCGCCTTCTCCTGCCGGAAACCCAATGTGCCATTGGCCACGAAGAGCCGCGCGGCGGCATAGCCGCTCTCGACGTCGCCGAACGCCGTGCCGCGCAGGTCCACCACGAATCCGGTGCTGCCACTCTTGGTGAGCGACGCGACCTCGGCGCGGATCTGGTCGGGTGTCGACTTGTTGAAATCAGTAATTCGGAGATACCCCACGGTTGGAGCCGCCATCCGACTTCGGACTGGCGTGGCCGGCACCTCCTCGCGAACGAGCGTCACCTCGTGCGGTTCGGCCGCGTTGCCGCGCAGCACCGCCAGGGTCACTTTTGTCCCTGGTTGGCCGGCGAGCAGCCGCATGCCTTGATACACCGAGGTGTCGCGGGTGGACTGCCCATCGATGCCGCGGATGTAGTCGCCCGGTCGCAGACCGGCTCGCGCGGCCGGCGAGCCGTCCCGCGCGGCGATGACCCTCAAGTAGTATTGGCGCGTCAGCTCGATACCGGTCTGACCCGTGCCGCCCAAGTCCTTCTTCTCGAAGGCTTTCGTCTGCTCGACGTTGAGGTACGCGCTATCGGGATCGAGACCGTCGGCCAGACCGTGCATCGCGCCGTGCATCACCTTGTCGATCTTCACTTCCTCCACGTAGTTGTTGACGATCAACTGCACCACGTCGTCGAAGATGCGCAAGTATGAGAACGTCTCGCCCTGGCGTGCCATCGCCTGGCCCATGAACCCGCCCACCACGGCAAAGACCAGGACCGGGACCGAAATCATCAATACACCGAGACGGCCACGCGAAGTCATCGATTGCTCCTGCAGTCAATTGTAGGACAAAGGCGCGCGAAGGTCGATTTTTGGCCTATCGAACAGGCAACACAGCTGATTTCCCTTGCTTTGGTGTGCGGCTCGACGTAGCGTTAGCTGCCCTTTCCGAAACCATCCCTGAAGGCAGGTAGCGACGTTGGAGGATCCATGAGGAGTTTTCGACTGACCCATCTAGTGACTATCTGCGCGGCGCTCGCGTTGTTGGCCACGCAGAATCACCAGAGCACCGCACGTTCCACATCTGACCGCGCTCGTTACCACGGATCTGGGCTGGATACCCACGGAGGCATCGAGGGAATCCTGGTTAATGCCTTCGCGTACACACCCTTCGCAGGTCGTGACCTCGACATGCCGCAGGCGGCGTCGTTCGTTGTCACCTATACCGGCTTCACCCCACAAGCGCAGGCTGCATTTCAACGGGCGGTGGATATCTGGGCGGCGATCCTTTCGTCGCCGGTGACGATTCACGTCGACGCCAGTTTCGTCAACCTTTCGGGAGGAACTCTCGGGCAAGCGGGAACCAACTTCGTGCGGGGCAACTTCACCGGCGCGCCTGTTCCGAACACGTGGTTCCCGGATGCGGTGGCCGATCGCCTGGCAGGCGTCGATCTGGGGCCGACGCAGCGACCGGACATATTCGCCGAATTCGATAGTACGCCTGGCGCGCCGTGGTACTTCGGCTTGGACGCGCAGCCCCCCGCAGGCACGTTTGATTTCGTGACGGTGGTACTGCACGAGCTCGGACATGGCCTCGGCTTCTTCGGCTCGGGCACCCTGACGTCGGGTGGTCTGGGCACGTGGGGAGTTCAGGGATTCCCAACGATCTACGATCGATTCGTTCGCGCGGCCAGCGTCCCCATCATTAGTGTCCCTCCTCCCTCCTCTTTGCTTGCCACGGCGTACACGAGCAACAACCTGTTCTTCCAATCCCCCCCGACGGTCACGATCACAGGAACGGCGATTTCGTCGCCTGCCAAGCTGTTCGCGCCAAGTACCTTCTTACAGGGTTCGAGCTACAGTCACTTGGACGAGGCGACGTACCCTGCCGGCAGTCCAAGTTCCTTGATGACGCCCGGAATCGGCATGGCTGAGGCGCAACACAATCCTGGACCAATTGCTTTAGAGATTTTCACGGACACCGGATGGGGTGCCACCGGCGGTCAGGCGCCCGGGTACTCCGACCGTTACCAGCGCGTCGGGCTCACCGGGCGGCCTCTTGACCGTGACGTGGACATCCGGCGCGGGCGCGGCACCGACGGGGCACAACGTCCAGTTCCTGCAGGGCGGAGCCGTCCTCGCGACAGTACCCCACGGTCCGAGCACGACGTTTACGTTCAGCCCGCTGCCAGCAGGTCTGACAGGGACATTCTCGGTTCGTGTCCAGGCGCTCAGTGGCGCCGCGGCCAGCGCATACTCGCCATTGTTCAACTTCACGATTGGGACGTCAGCGCCCGGTCAGCCAACGGTGACGTCTGCCGGTGCAACCGGTGGAGTACTGACGGTCAACTGGACCTCGGGCGCTGGAGCGACACCGACCGGCCACCGACTCGACTTCTCGCAGGGTGGTGTGCCTCTCGCGAACGTCATCGTCGGGGCAGCGACGAGCTTCAGCGCGAATGTCGGGGCAACCCAAGGGACATTCGCGGTTCAAGTCACCGCATTCAATGGAACAACACCGGGGCCGCCATCTACACCCTTCGCCTTTACGCTCGGTCCGGCGTGCACCGTGCCAACAGCACCGGTCGTGAGCGGGGGCATCGTCAGCGGCACTGCCACCGTCAGTTGGGCGCCAGTGGCGGGCGCGACTGGGTACATCGTGTCGGCCGGCACGACCGCGGGCGCGACGGATTTGTTCCCGCCAACCAACGTCGGTCCGACGACCAGCGTTGGTGCGAGCGGACTGCCAGCCGGGTTCCAGGCGTTTGTTCGCGTGATCGCAGTCAACGCCTGCAGCCAGCAGGGCCCGCCAACCGACTTCCTGCTCCAGTGACGTAAGGGAGGGGAACGGGCCGATAGACAGATCGCCTCGCAGACTTGGTAACTGGCCACCAGCCAGTTGCTGAGTCTGCGGGCGGTCTGGTTTTCTCATGCTCTGCTCTCGTCATCTCGTCTCGCTATCCATTACATGGTGCGTTGCGCTCGGGGTCGCGAGCGATTCATTGGCGCAAGCGGTTGCACCGCCCGCCGTCCGACAACAGATCGCCCAGCACGGCTCGGCGCACGTCATTGTCGGTGTCGATCTGGCACGCTTTGAGCTCGAAGGCCGTCTGTCAGTTGATCAAGTCGACGCTCAGCTCAGTGCGATTCGCGCGGCGGTTGATCAAGTGCTCGGGGCGTCGCCGGTTGGCGTGACCGTCGGGCATCGCTACGAGCGCATCCCGTTTTTCGCGGCGAGAGTCGATGCGGCCGCGCTCACAACGCTCGAGAACTCGCCGAGTGTCAATTCGATCTCCGAGGACGTTGTCGAGCAGGCGACGCTCGCAGAGAGCGTGCCGCTCGTGAACGCACCTGCCGCATGGACGGCGGGAGCGACCGGCGCGGGATGGAAGATTGCCATTCTCGACACGGGCGTGCAGACCAATCATCCGTTCCTAGCGGGCAAGACCTATGCGGAAGGCTGCTTTTCGAATCAAAGCGGCGCCGGCGCCAACGTGTCCCTGTGCCCAGGGGGAGGAGTCGGGAATTCCACGACACCCGGAAGCGGCGCCAACTGCGCGGTGTCGGGCTGCAATCACGGCACGCATGTGGCCGGCATTGCGGTCGGCAGCGGTGCCGGTCTCAACGGTGTTGCACCCAACGCCCAGCTCATTGCGCTCCAGGTCTTCACTCGCTTCGACGACTCAGCGACTTGTGGAATCAGCGTGCCGTGCGTTCGGTCGTGGGTTTCGGATCAAGTCGCAGCGCTCGATTACGTGCTCACACTGGCCGGGCCCGACAACGTCAATCAGATCGCAGCCGCGAACCTGAGTCTCGGCGGTGGGCAATACACGTCACAAGCGGAGTGTGATGTGGGGGCGGGCAATCCGGCGCGCCGCGCGGCCATCGACAACCTTCGATCGATTGGCATCGCGACCGTCGCAGCATCTGGGAACAATGGCTTCCTGGGCGCGCTCAACGCTCCCGCCTGCATTTCGTCGGCGGTGAGCGTTGGCTCGACGACCAAAGGCGATGTGATGGTCTCGTCCTCGAATCGCGCACCGTTCTTGTCATTGCTTGCGCCCGGAAGCACCATTGTCTCGTCGGTACCAATCGACGCCTATGCCGTGATGAACGGCACGTCGATGGCTTCGCCGCACGTTGCCGGCGCGTGGGCGGTGATGAAACAAGCGAATCCAGCGGCCAGCGTGACGGATGTGTTGGCCGCATTGCGCAACACCGGCGTTTTGATCGTTGACAACGGATCGCAAGCGAGCTATCCGCGAATCAACGTCGACGCGGCACGAATGGCGCTGGTGGGCGCACCACCTGGACAGCCCGCGATTACGTCAGTCGCCCAGAACGGTGCAACGATCACCATTGCGTGGACATCAGGCGCGGGCGGAGTTCCGACAACTCATCGGCTCGACTTTTTCTGCAGCGATGGCACGTGGGTCGCGAGCGTCACCGTTGGCGCGACCACGAATCATTCCTTGTCGTTGCCTGCGGGCGTTCGAGGGACCTTTGGCGTGTCCGTGACGGCGTCGAATCTCGCAGGGGCGAGCCCATCGTCGTCGATCTTCAACTTCACGATCGAGATTGGCCCGCCAGGGCAGCCGACGGTGACGTCGGTGGCTGAGTCCGGCAATGCTCTGACCATCAACTGGATGTCAGGTGCTGGCGCCGCACCCACATCGCATCGTCTTGATTTCTTGCAGGGCGGGGCGTCCTTCGCTAGTGTGACGAGTGGCGCCGCGACCAGCGTCAGCCTCATGTTTCCCGCCGGCCTCCATGGGGCGTTCGCGGTGCGGGTGACGGCGTTCAACGGCGCGATCGCGGGTCCGCCGTCGCCGCTCTTCGACTTCATCATCGGTCCTGCGTGCACTTTGCCAACGGCACCGGTTGTAAGCGGCGGCATCGTCAACGGCACTGCCACCATCAGTTGGTCGGCGGTGGCGGGCGCGACGTCTTACATCGTGTCGGCCGGCACAACCGCTGGCGGGACGAATTTGTTCCCGGCAACCAATATCGGTCCGACGACAAGTGTCGGCGCGAGTGGACTGCCAGCCGGGTTCCAGGCGTTCGTTCGCGTGATCGCGGTCAATGCCTGCGGTCAGCAGAGTCCGCCGACGGACTTTCTGCTCCAGTAACGGGGCACGGCGTGACTGGGTAAGTCGGTGATAGCAGTCGGTTTCCAGTTGACAGTTGCCAGTTCAAAGGCGGGCGGCGGCGCGCTGACTCTTTGAACTGACAACTGAGCAACATGACCGTATCACCCCAGCGACGTATCCATCGCCATCATGATCAGGAAGCCGCTCAGGAAGCCGAAGCGTGGCGACGTCCGTATTCCCCTGGCGCGTTGTCTCCGGTAACAGCTCCTCGACGACGACGTAGAGCATGGCGCCGGCGGCGAATGCCATGGCGTAGGGAAGAATCGGCGACGCGACCAGCACCAGCGCGCAACCCAGAACGCCAGCGATGGGCTCGACGGTGGCTGAGAGTTGGCCGTACCAAAACGCGCGCAGCCGACTCATGCCTTCGCGCCGGAGTGGGAGCGCGATCGCGAGGCCTTCGGGTATGTTCTGGAGGCCGATGCCGAGCGCGAGCGCCAGCGCCGCGCCGGCATTGCCGGCGCCAAACGCCACGCCGACCGCGAGACCTTCGGGAAAATTGTGGATGGTGATGGCCACCATCAGCAGCACCGCGCGCCGCCAGCCTGAGCGTGGCCCCTCGGCGCTCGCTTCGTCCGGAAACTCCGGGTGCAGGTGGGGCAGGAGTTGATCGAGCGCATAGATGAACAGGCCGCCGAAGGCGAGACCGACGACCGCAGGCCAGGTGCCCCCCATCTCGATCGCGGGCTGCAACAACGACCAGCATGACGCCGCGACCATGACGCCCGCGGCCCCGCCCATCAACGCATCCATCAGCCGTCGCGGTGCCCGTCGAAAGAAGAGGACCGGCGTGGTGCCGATGGCGGTCAGGAGATAGGTGCCGATGGTTGCGACGAGAGCCTGCGAGATAGGGTCGAGAGCGACGAACCAGGCGGGCATGTGATGCGAGAGGATACACTGGCCGCGCCATGGCTATCTCGTGTCAGTGCAAAAGGGATAACCCTCCGATCAGGCAGTCAACGGTCCAGCGTGGTCTGTAGCTCGTACTCCAACCTTTCATATGTGTACCAAAGCGTAATCTGATAGATCACACGCTCTTTGACATCTAGACTCGCCCTGGTCACGGTTGGAGTCCCGAAGTCAGCCCACACTTCTCGACCTAAGGGGTCGACAACGCTGATGTCCACGCCCTGCGGCCCGAAGCGGCCTGGCGGTTGTGTCTCCGGCCTGTATCTCAACTCCACGGTCACGCGGCCGTCGCTTGGAGCGGTGAACCGGAAGTACTGACACGGCCATTCAGGCCAATCCCAGCACGGCGGAGGCGACGTGGGTACGACCTTGGTCACCGTTTGTCCCACAGTGATCTCGTTGAAGTCGACCGACGGAAGCGGTCGCGGCTGGGGAATGGGTGTAGGTGTGGGGGCGGGAGTGGGGGTGGGGACCGGGGCAGCGGAAGTGCCGCCCGATGGCGAGGTCGGGAACGGAAACACTCGAGTGGAGGCCTCGCAACCCAAGCTGAACACGCCGAGAGCGAGGACTGCGCCAATGAATCTCCGCATCGTACACCTCGGCATTCAAGAGGCATGACTAGACACGTGCTTGTTCCGCTGGTTTGAGGCGGAGCTTCGCTAGTGCCCCGCAGCCGGCACGGGTCCGTCGGCAATCGATCGAAGAAAGAACGGCTCCCAGAAGTCGCACGCCGCTTCGCGCACTCGCTTCCCCTCGTGCACGGGCCAATCGAGCACGATGTATTTGTCAGACCCGCGTCCCCTCCCGGTCGGGTGTTTGAAGGCTGGCCAATGGACTGCGCTCTCATCGGCGGCGTTCGGGTTACCGTCGGCGGCAAAGCGCGTAAAGTAGTCGCTGATGGCGCCGAACAGCGCCAGGTCCTCGGCGTTCAGGACATAAGCCGGGTTAGGCCCGTAGTTGTTGCCGAACACGAAGTTTCGGTCGATTCCATGAATGACCTGGTCGCCCGCAACCGGGCCCACCTCGCGTTCGAACGAATACATGTAGACGGGCGTGCCCGTCCGCTCGACGAGTCGTGCCACTCTCCGCGCCTCGCAGATCAGCTCCACATCACCGGTGAGCTGCGAAAGCGCGTGTTTCGGCGACGGAAAGTCGGCAACCGGGTACTCGGGCCAGGATCGACGGCGCATCGAGAACGCCGAACTCGGCCGCGATGGCATCTGCGTACTGCGCTTCCGTCAGGCCACCAGGGAAGCTTCTGTCGACATAGATCCATCCCTCGTCCCGGGTGGCGCCAATGATCAAGGGGACTTGATTGAACGCACCGGTTTCGTACAGCGTGCGCGGCTGATCGGGAATGTCCAGGCCGTCGACGACCGGGTTCCAATCGACCCGAGGCGTTTCGGCATACTGCTGCTGCCCATTGGCGAATGCCAGCAGCACCTGGGCCGGCGTCTTGCTCCGCATACAGGTCAGAACCTGCGCGGGGTCTGTGCAGCCGGCATTGGCCGCAAACGTGTGGCCCAGCGCTTCGGCGTCGGCGAGCGTCGTCCACCTTTGCGACGCGTACGAGCTCTGCATGATTGCGCGGGTGAACAGTCCGGCGCTTCCGGGCGACACGAGGTGCAGGCTCACGCTATGCCCACCCGCCGATTGCCCGGCAATCGTCACGTTGTGCGGGTCGCCGCCGAATCCGGCGATGTTGTCTCGCACCCAGATCAGCGCGGCGCGCTGATCGAGAAATCCGTAATTGCCGGATGAGGGGTAGGCGGGGTCCTCAGCGGTGAGGGCGCTGTGGCCGAGGAATCCGAACGGCCCATGCCGATAACCGGGCGCGACGACGATGGCGCCTGTCCGCGCGGCGAGATTTTGGCCCCTGCTGTCCGCGAGATTTGCGTTCGCGGCCTGGAACGCGCCGGTGTGAATCCAGAAGATCACCGGCGCGGGCGTGGCTGGCGCGGGGTTGGGCGTCCAGACGTTCAGCTTGAGGCAATCCTCAGTCCCAACCGTGGTCGTGCTGCCGGCTGGATTGATCTGCGGACATTGACGGGCCGTGTCCGCAATCAGCGTGGCCGCCCAGGGTGCAGCCGGCTGCGGCGGCCTCCAGCGTAAGGTCCCGATCGGTGTTGCGGCGAATGGAATGCCCAGAAACGTGCAGGACGACCCGGTTGCGGTGCCCTGCACGTCGCCATTCGCCGTCGTGACCAGGCATGAGACGGACTGTGGAGTAACCTCGACGCTGGATACAGCCAAGGCGATCAATACGGCGGAGATCACGGCACTCGCGGTCTGAAGTAGTTTGCGCATGGGCGTCCTCACTCCAACCTGGCGCAAGAGCGTGGAATCAGGGGCCAGCAGCACTTCGGCATTTGTTCAGTTCACGCCGACTTCGTGATTCAGCGCAGCGTTGTCGTCAGTTCGAACTCGCGAGTCGCCGGGTTTATGTGAACCACGTCGATCTGGTAGGTCAATCCCGCTGCCACTGTAAGCGTCACTTTCAGTGGCGATACAGAGGAGGCGGCGTTGATGCCTATCGTTCCGTTTGGTCTCAGGACGGTGACGTCAAAGGGCCCGGAGGGGCTGGAGGAAATCGTGACCTCGAGCGTTCCCGGTGCCTGAACAGGCAAGGCAAATCGTCTGCAGGTCGCACCTCCCATCCCGCCGTACCCTGCACTCGCGCAGCGTGCTTCACCAACCTGACTCAACATGACTTGGCCCACCGAGATGGCGACAGCCCGCTCAAGGTCGAACTCCAACTGCCGATCCTGCGACATCAGGATGTATTTCGTCTCGGTGAAGTAACCCGCTCTGGAGACACTAACCAACGCGCCCGAGAACGACACATTCTCAACATTTGGAAAACTATAGGAACCGTTTCCGTCGGTGGCCAGGGAGGCAATCAGCTCCTCGGGCCCTGACGTCGGGTTGCCTACTGCGCCCAGCCTGACGAGTCCCACTTGAGCACCGGCGACCGGAACGGCGGCCACCCTGACCACGCCGGACAAGGTGTGCGCGCCGGGCAAGGGACATGGCGGGCATGGGGCCGGCGTGGGCGTCATAGGGGTCGGTGACGTGGGAGTGGGCAACGGGCGCGAGTCGGCACAGGCGACAAGGAGAACCAAGCCGCAGAGATAAGCGAGCTTGCGTTCCATAGGCCGCTGCCTTCTTCGCCGTAAACCCGCGGCCTGAAGTAGTTTGCGCATGGGCGTCCTCACTCCAACCTGGCGCAAAGGTGTCGCAACAGGGGCCACGTCTGAGAAGCCTAAGGTCGAGCAGGTGTTCTCAGGCCTTCCTGAACGAGCCACTCTTGTGCGGCCCTAGTCCCGCACCGGGCAGCGCGTGACGCAACCTCTACGAGTGGATCAGCTTTGCCGCGTGCGCGATCGTCGACCGGAAGCTCCCTGAGAACGGTGAACGAGCGCCCGTAGGCGGCGCACGCCTCCGTTTTTTCTTTCGTTTCGTCCTTGATTGTCCCCATCGTCCAGAGGGCGTCCGCGAAACTGAACGCATCCGCACTGTTGCGCTCGACGGATTCATAAATGCGGACCGCCTGGAGGCTGTGCTCTAATGCGCGACGCAGCATGCGCCTCTGAAAAAAAGTCTGCGCCAATTGCAAGTGGACGAAAGCAACTCGAGTTCGAGCGAACACGTCCTGTGGGTCACTATCAGCGAGCGCCTGACGGATGCTGAGACTCCGTTCGTACAGCGGGACTGCCTCTGGGCTCCCTTGAGCCCAATGAATCCCCGCCACGCTGCCGAGGGAGATCGCCACGTCGAGTTGCGTGGCCCGCACTGATGGGGCCTGAGCGAGGCGGTTCTCGTCGAGCTCCAGCGCCCGTTGATAGTGTTGCAACGCCTGGGTCATGTCGCCGCGGAGTTCGTATTGAGTCCCGAGATACTTGTCGACCAATGCCGCGTTTCGCTGGTTCTCGGGATTGTTCGGGTCATCGGTCAGTAAAGCGTTGTAGAGCGCGCCAGTCCTCTGCCAGTCGGACAACTTCAGTGAGAAGGGCGCGGCCATCGCAACGTTAAAACTCGAGCTGGCGAGCAGATTTCGGGCTTTGACATCGCCCGGCCGTTGGCGATGGTACGCCTCAGCCACCGCGCGCGCCTTCCGGGCCTCGCGATCCGCTTCGTCTTGTCGTTCTGCAACGGCCACCAGTGTTCCGCTCAACCGCCTCGTCGCCTCGACGTACTGCTCGACAATCTCAGGTGCCGGGTTAGCCGATTGTGTCAACGGTTCCATGAGGGCTTGCGCCTTGCGAAAGCTTTGTATCGCGCCTTCGCGGTCACCGAGGTTTGCCGTGCCAGGCAGACCTTGCACCCGGCCGATTCGGATGTACGCGCGCGCGAGTTCGATCTGGAGGCCGGTATCGCCCTGCGCCTCGCCAACGAGTCGTTCGAGATAGCTGAGCGCTTTTTCGACGATTGTGCGACGGACGGGCGTTGACCCCGCCAGCGGGGCGACCGCATCGTGAATCTCGAAGATCAAGGTATTGGCTAGCTGGCGCACCTCACCGAAGCGCTGCTCGGCGCGCTGCCTCTCAGCGGTCGCGACCTGCGCCTGCCAGATCGCGACAATCAGCGCGCCGACGATGAGCACGAGAGCAACACCGCCCGAAACGAACGCAGCTTTGTGCCTCATGGCCAGCTTGCGCATCACATATGCCGAACGACGGCTCTCGTGCGACCACCGGTGCGCCGGCAATGAATCGCCCGACGTCCTCCGACAATTCATCCGCCGAGCCGTAGCGGTCTTCGGGCTGCTTGGCCATCGCTCGCTGAACGATGGCGTCAAGGTCGCCTTTCAGCGCGCGCCTTCGATCGTACGGAAGCGGCGTGTCTCAAAGGCATCGGTGCGGCTGCTCGGTCGCGGATGTTCCGCATCGATCACGATCCGCAGCATTTCGTCCAGTGACTTGCCGTCGGTCTCGTACGGTCGAACTCCAGCCGTCAGCTCGTAGAGCAGCACCCCTAGCGCATAGACATCGGACGAGGTGGTCAGAGTTACCCCGCGAAGCTGCTCCGGGCTCGCGTAGTTGGGCGTCAGAGGACCAATGCCGATACTCGTCGCCGTGCCGCCGCCCGGCAGCGACTCGTCGAGCATCTTCGCCACCCCGAAGTCGAGCACCTTCGGCGCGCCGTCAGGAGCGACAAGAATGTTCGCCGGCTTGAGATCGCGGTGGACCACGCCGTGCCGATGCGCGTAGTGCACGGCGGCACACACGTTTCGAAACAGTTGGAGACGGTCCGTGAGAGGGAGCGCGTGCTCGGCGCAATACGTTGCAATGGGAACGCCGTCGACGTACTCCATCACGAGGTAGGCGTGTCCATCGGGCGTGACGCCGCCGTCCATCAAGCTGACGATGTGAGGATGGCGCAGAGACGCGAGAATTTGCCGTTCGGCCCGGAATCGCCGGGCGGCGCCAGCGTGGCTGACGGGGGTGGCGATGATCTTCACCGCGACCCGTTGAGTGAATCCTCCGTCGGCACGCTCGGCCAGGTAGATCGTGCCCATCCCTCCCGCGCCGATGTTGGCCACGAGCTGAAACGGGCCGATGGTGCTGCCGATACCCGGTGGCGGATTCGGCCCTGTTTCGTCGAGGAAGGCGACGGTCGGGTCGATGAATCCCGCGGCGCGAGCATCGGCCTCGAGCAGTGCCTCGATCTCGGCCCGCAAGTCCTGCCGGTCGCCACAGCGAGCATCGAGCGCCGCCGCGCGGCTCGCCGTGTCGAGGTCCGCGACGGCTTCGAAGATGGTTTCGACATCGCTCCAATACGTGCGATCGCGGTTCATGTCTGCTTCCCGATTGGAACCTCACGATCACTCGGCCACTCGATCGGGCCGCTGAGGGTGCGGAACAGCCAGGCCCGCGCGAATCTCCAGTGGCGCTTGACGGTCCTTTCCGACACACCCATGTACTCCGCGGTCTCGTCCACGGAGAGCCCTCCGAAGTAGCGCAACTCTACGACCCGTGCCTTCTCTGGCGCGAAAGAGGTCAGTCGTTCGAGCGCCTGGTCGAGCGCGACAAGATCCAGCCGCAGATCGATGGGGGCGTCGATGGCCACAACGGCCGGTGGCGTGGGGTCTCCGCCCCCGCGTTTCTCGGCGTTTCTGCGCCGCGCATGATCGACGAGCACGCGTCGCATCACGTGGGCAGACGCGCCGTAGAAGTGCGTGCGATTCTGCAACCGCATCTCGCGCAGGCCGCTGAGGCGCAGGTAGGCTTCGTGCACCAGCGCCGTCGGCTGCAGTGTGTGGCCCGACCGCTCGTGGCGCAGGTAATGGGCGGCCAACTGGTGGAGCTCTTCGTACACCAGCGGGATGAGGTCCTTGAACGCCTCAGGGTCCCCCTGGCTCCATCGCTCGAGCAGCGCCGTGACGTCGCTCCATACCTCTGACAGAGACGCCCACGATGCCGCGCGGGGACACCAGCGACAACGGGCACCAGCGGGCACACTCAAATACCCGCTAACGCCGGTCGGTGCGCGAACCGTTGCTGCTGGTTTCGAAATGGCGCTAGACTGCCAGTCCGCGCCAAGGAGTCTGTGGCGCCAGTCAACCCGCCAGGGAAAGGCGACTGTGGCCGAGGACACGCCGCAAACCGCGAACGGGTCGGGCGAGGCGAGTCCGCAGGTCCGTCTGGACTCGTGGAAGGAAATCGCCGCCTACCTGAAGCGCGACGTCACCACCGTGCGGCGCTGGGAAAAGCGGGAAGGGTTACCCGTCCATCGGCACCTTCACGAGCGCCGCGACTCGGTCTACGCCTACCCGGCGGAGGTCGATGTCTGGTGGCAGGGGCGTCGCAATCACCTGGCTGGTAACGGGGCCGCCGAGACCGTCGCGTCGGACGCGAGTGAGGCTGTCTCTTCGGCATCTGCGATCACCCGCCGAGTCCCATTCGGGCGGCAGCCGTGGCTCCCCTGGACACTGGCAGGTATGTTCGCCATCGCGGCGCTCGCCGCCAGTGCCTACTCGGCGCGCCCGCGAGGCGCCAGCGTTCAATTCCGCTTTCCAATTGTCCCGCCCGACAACACAAGCGTTGGCACGATGTCGGTGTCACCGGACGGACGGTCTGTCGCCTTCACGGGTACGACGCCTGACGGCGCCACGCGACTCTGGGTTCGTCGCCTCGACAGCCTGACCGCGACCAGCATCCCGGAAACCGACGCTGCGACGCTGCCGTTCTGGTCGCCTGACAGCGACGCGCTCGGATTTTTCTCGGCAGGCCAGCTGTGGACTATTGCCCTCGCCGGCGGAACGCCCCAATTCGTCGCCAACGCCCCATACGGGCGTGGTGGGTCGTGGAATCGCGATGGGACGATTGTCTTTGCCCCCGATGTGATCGGGCCACTGTTCAGCGTGCCGGACTCGGGAGGGACCCCTCTCCCCGTTACCTCGCTGGGCGCCAATGAACGGGGTCACCTGTGGCCGGAATTCCTCCCCGACGGGCGGCACTTCCTCTATCTCGCCGACAGCATGGCACCTGAGCATCACAATCTCGCCGTGGGCGACCTGTCCACGCATCGGATGAGAAAGCTGTTCAGCCTCGCGTCGAACGCGGTGTATTCACCCGAAGGCTATCTCCTCTTCGCGCGCGATCGAAAGCTGGTGGCGCAGCCATTCGATGCTGCCGGTCTGAAGGTCTCCGGCGATGCGGTGACGCTCGCTGAGCACGTCGTGCAACAGTGGCAGCTCGATCACAAGGCCGATGTCTCGGTGTCGAACACCGGTCTGCTCGTGTTCCGAAGCATGGGTGGCTTCGACGCGCAGCTCGTGTGGCGCGATGGCTTGGAGCAGCGGTCGGCATTCGTTCGCACGGCGGGCTACTCGGATCCGGTGTTCTCGCCAGACCAGACACGTGTGGCGGTCGACATCTTTCATCCGCAGCCTTCCAAGCGCTTCGGGTTCGGGAGCGCGCACATCACGTCAGACATCTGGATTCTCGACCGGGCCACTGGTGCGGCGACGCCCTTCACATCCGAGCCTGGGGCCGAGTTCGAGCCGGCGTGGTCGCCGGACGGCAGCCGCATCGCCTATGCCTCGAATCGGCGCGGGACGCTGGACCTGTATCAGAAAAACGCCGATGGCACGGGCGCCGAAGAGCTGCTGCTGACATCACCCGAGACGAAACACGTCGAGACCTGGTCGCCGGATGGGCGTTTCCTCGTCTACTCCACGGTCGACTCGAAAACCCGTTTCGATCTCTGGCTGCTGCCGATGACCGGCGATCGCACTCCGCAGCCCCTGGTGCGCACGGATAAGACCGAGCATCAGGTCCAAATCGCTCCTGGTGGTCGCTGGTTTGCCTACTCCTCCAACGAATCCGGCCGATACGAGGTCTACGTTCAGGCGTTCCCAACCCCGACGCACCGGTGGCAGATTTCAACCACTGGCGGCGGCGATGCGAGATGGAGCGCTGACGGCCGGCAGTTGTTCTACATTGCCGGAGATCGGCAGCTGATGGCGGTGCCGGTCAAAAGCGGGGAGACCTTTGAGCACGGGAGCGCCGTCCCGCTCTTCGATACCGGGATGGACCCGTATTGGGGACAATCGAGAAATCACTACGACGTCACCCGTGACGGTCGCTTCCTGATGATGGTTCCTGTCGTCGACAACCGCACGTCACCCTTCAACATCACGCTCAACTGGACCGCGCGGCTCGGCAAATGACGCCTCGGGCGTGCCGAGGGTGCCGATGGTGCCGAGGTGCCGAAGGATAGACTAGCCGCGCCATGCCTGAGCCTCCACTTGCCGAGCCGCCGGCCGCTGCGTCCCACTCCGCGCCGTCAATCGTTCTCAGCCGCGGCGAGTTCCTGTGGCTGACGTTTGCCGTGTGGACCGGCGGAATCTTCATTCTGACGCTGACCCCGCTCCTCCTGATTCCACGCCTGGGCATGCGAGGCGGCGTCATCGCGTCCTACTTCGTGTTCTTCCTGGTGTGGCAACCGATTCAATCGATCACCCAGCGGACGTTGGGGATGCGGGCGGCGTTCATTCGAATGCTGCTGTTCGTCGGCGGTGGGGCCGCGATCGCGTTCTACCTGCGCGAGCTGCTCTTGGGGATGTCGCGGGGCTGAAGATGGGCGGGTGGGTCTGGTGGGTCTGGTGGGCCAGGTCGGTGAAGGCCCGGAGGCGCGAGCCAGTAACTTCCGTGGCTTCCGCCTTAAGGCGGAAGCTACATATGGTGCCTTAGAACAGCGGCTTGCCGTCCAAATCCTGCGGGATCGTGAGGCCAAAATACTTGAGCACGGTCGGTGCGATATCGATAATCCGCGGCGTCGATGTATTCGGCGTCGTATTGGAGATCAACACGCCCGCAGTGATGGCGTAGTCGTACGACCCGTGATCGCCTGACCACTTCTTCATGTTGGGTTCGATCAAGCGAGGCGGCGTTCCACCAAGTGCCGTCTGCCACGAGGTTCGATAGCCGTCTTCGAAACCCACCTGCAGCTCGGCCGCATCGTTGAAAAAGGGTCCCTGATAGATGTCGTCACGCTGGTAGACGTTGCGAACCACGCGAGCGCCATCGCGAGGATCCTGCATGGCCTTCAAGTCGGTGGCGATCGACTCCATCAGCGCGTCGTACTCCGCGCCCGGGTTCACGATTCCACGACCCTCTCGACCCTTCAAGTTGACGTAGATCTGCCCAAGGCCCATGGCGTAGGCCCGCGTCCGCGACCAGTCGACGTTCTCCCAGAACGTGCCGCCGCCGAACAGATCGTCGAGCTTCTTTTCGCCCGGGGCCTGCCCGTGCAGCGCCATGTAGCCCTTCTCGACCAGCCAGGTATTGAGGTTGACGGACCATCGAAATGAGTGAAATCCGTGATCGGACACAATCATCACGGCGGTGCCTGGCTCGAGACGACCGAGGACATCACCGACAAACGCGTCCGCACGCCGATACATCTGCTCGATGGACCCGCCATACAGCCTGGCAAGCTCGGCGTCGTACATCGGGTGTTGCGGGTCGGTCAGTCGCCACATCATGTGCTGGACGCGATCCGTCGTTTCGATCACGCCGACGAGCAGATCCCAGTTCTTTGCGTCGACCCGGTTGAGGATCACTTCGGCGCGATCGTCGAAGGCCTTGTCCAAGTCGTCCATAAAGGTGGCTTCGTCGATCCGCTCCTCGTTGAGCGGCCAGGTCGCCTCAGGCCAGCCCAGCGTTCGATAGGGTCCCAATCGCTCGAATAACTCGCCGGCAAATGCCGCCGGCGACGACATCGGCGTCGGGGGATCGGCCGGATGCCAGTTGACCGGTGAGACATACAACTGCAGGTCGTTGCCGGCCTTGATCAGGAAGAACTGCGCCATGCCCTTGACACGCACGAGCATGTTGATGCGGAACTCGAGATCGACCCAGCGGCTCCAGGCGCGCTCCGCGAGATGAATGGTCTGGCCCTGAATCTCGACATTGGCCGTGCGGGCTTCGCGATTCCATTGGATCGTGAATGGCAGTCGAACATCGGCTTCGGCCTCGAGCGCCGCCAGTTGGGCCTTGTCGTCCGCACTCAGTGACGGCTTCGCTCGCAGCTCGCGTTCTTGCTGACGAACAATCGGATTGGGTGGGCCAATGATCTCGGCTTGCGCAACGTTGCCGTCGAACACCAGGCGCTTGAGGATGCCGCCGAACTCGGTATTGCCTTCTTCGTACCGACTCAGGTCGGTCGCGAAGTAGTAGAAGGTCCCCATCGTCCCGCGGATATCGGGCAGTGGTAAGCCGGCGAGCAGCTCACCGTTCGGCACCTCCTCAGGCGGAAACGTCACCGGCACCGTCAAGACACTGGAGCGCACGCCCGCCCGGCCCGCGGTCACCCAGAACGAGGTGCCTCCGCGAGTCGACGTCAGCGTGGGCCGACGAATCGGAACGTAATTGAACAAAAAGCGCGGCGGCTCGCGTTTCACCATGGCGAGGTCGGGAAGGTAGGTGGCCGTGTCGCGCACGAGGAAGTCGTAGATGTTGTGCTTACCAGCGTTCACGCCAGTGGCAAACGAGGCCCAGGCGGTCGGACTCTCGGGCGAGTGTGTCGTTTCCAGCGAGAAGATTCCACCCTGCGACGCGATCTTGGAAAAGTTGGGAAGCTTGCCGGCCTTCATCCATTGCGCGGCGAGGTCCGGGTCCAGGCCATCGAAGCCAAGAATCACGAGCTTCTGCTTGAAGGCCGAGGACCCGCCGGGCGCGGAACAGCCAAGGCTCAACGCAACGAATACGAGTGCGGCCAGGCCGGTCGGCTTCACACGCAAATTATAAGCGCCGTGCGGATCTGCGTCGAAGCTGGATGACAGATCCGGCCACGTATACTTGATCGCTGTGCGGGTGCTCGGTATTGATTACGGTGCGCGACGGATTGGGCTCGCGCTCAGCGATTCGACGGCCACGCTGGCGTCGCCGTGGCGTCTGATCGAGCGCCCGCCATCCGACAAGGAGACGCTCGCACGATTGCTTCGTGAGATTGCGCAACTCACCAGCGAGGACGCGGGGCTGGCGGCGGTGGTCGTGGGTTGGCCGCGCCGGCTCGATGGGAGCGCGACAAGTTTGACAGCCGAAGTCGAATCGCTCGCAAGAGAGCTGGGACAACGGGTGCAGGTTCCTGTGATTCTTCAGGACGAACGCCTGACGAGTCATGAGGCTGAAGCTCGCCTTGCCGTCAGGGAGCGGGACTGGCGACGTCGCAAAAAGAAGATTGACGCGGCCGCGGCGGCGATCGTGCTGCAGGACTACCTCGATCACCGGCGACCGTGATGCGACTCATCTGGAAGCTGCTCCTCGTCCTGGTCGTCATCGGTCTGGCCGCCGCCGGTGCGGGCTACTTCGGCATCGCTCGAGTCAATCAGCCGTACAAAGGCTATTCGGACGCTGAAGTCTTCGTGGAAATACCGCCAGGCGTTGGACCGGCACGTATCGGTCAGCAACTGGTCGACGCGGGCGTTATTCAGGATGTCGTGACGTTTCGGGGCGCTGTGTGGCTCAGCGGCCAGGCGCGTGAGTTGAAGGCCGGCGAATATCGCTTCGATCGGCCGATGACGCCGCTCGAAGTCGTGGACAAGATTGCCAAAGGCGACATCCATCGGCGGCTGATCACGTTTCGAGAAGGGCTGACGATCGACGAGATGGCCCAGGTGTTCGAATCCGCCGGGCTGGGCAAGGCCAGCGAGTTCGAACGGGCGGCGCGCGACCCCGCCGTTATTCGAGCCGTGGACCCCGAGGCCCGGGATCTGGAAGGGTACCTGTTTCCGGAGACGTATACGGTCCGTCGCGATATTGCCCCATCAGCTCTCGTGACACAGATGGCAGAGCTGTTCCTCCAGACGTTTACGCCTGACCTGCGGGACGCAGCGAAAGCGCAGGGCTTGAGTGTTCGCGAGGCGGTGACCGTGGCATCGCTCGTCGAAAAGGAAACGGCCTTGCCGGACGAACGTCCACTCGTCGCAGCCGTCTACCTGAATCGACGCCGCGTGAAGATGCCGATGCAGGCCGATCCGACCGTCATCTATGCCCTGCAACGGGCCGGGCGGTACAAGGGGAACCTTCGGCGCGACGACCTGCAGTTCGACTCGCCTTACAACACGTATCGCTATGCAGGACTGCCACCAGGACCGATTGCGGCGCCTGGAAAGGCGTCGCTCGAAGCCGTCGCGTCACCCGCGGCCGTCGACTACTTGTACTTCGTCAGTCGCAACGACGGCTCTCACGTTTTTGCGCGCACACTCGACGAGCACAATCGCAATGTCCAGCGCTGGCAGGTCGATTACTTCCGTCAGCGTCGGCAAGGGTCGCAGTAGTGGTGTGAATCAGCTGATTTGTATCGCGGCTCCGATCTTCCGGCTAAAGCCGGAAGCCACGAGTGCCAAACAATATCCGTGGTGCCGAACAATATCCGTGGCTTCCGCCTTCAGGCGGAAGTTCGACCCGCCATCAGCGTTCGCCCCACTTCAGTTTTTCCCGCAACACTTCGAAATAGCTCCGTGTCGCGGCGCGTACCAACCGGAGCGACTTGGGTGATCGCGTGACCACGACCTCCGCGCCATCCGGAAGCGGGAAGCCGTGCTGGCCGTCGAAGGTCACATAGATTTCCGCGCCCGCGTTGCCTGGCGCGGCTCGCACCCGCACCTCGCGCTCCGCCGGAATCACAATCGGCCGATGTGTCAGCGTGTGCGGGGCGATGGGCGTGAGGACGAAGGCGTCCATTGCCGGATGAACGACCGGTCCTCCGGCCGACAGGTTGTAGGCCGTCGATCCCGTTGGGCTGGCAATGATGAGGCCGTCCGAGCGGACGGAGGTCACGAATTGATCGCCGACGGTGACGTCGAGATCGATCATGCGCGACAGCGCCGTTCGCGTCAGGACGATGTCGTTGAGCGCGACGCGTGAGGACGCGCCCACGCAGCCGCGCAACATCATTCGCTGGTCATGTTCGACCACCCCGGTGACGGCGGCATCCAAGGCCGTAAAGAGCTCAGGGCGTGTGATTTCGGTCAGGAAGCCGAGGGAGCCGAAGTTGACACCGAGAATCGGGACCTCGAGGCCAAGCTGACCGACAAGGTCTGCGATCGCGAGGAGTGTCCCGTCGCCGCCGAGCACCAGCACGAGGTCGACCTCCGACACGATGACGTTCCTCGGTACGACACGGCGGCTGGTCGACGGCATCAGTTCCGCGGCGTCCGGTGCCCACGCCGCGTCGACACGCCGTTCGGCGAGCCACGACTCGAGCGTCACGAGCGTGTCGCGAGCGTCGGCCAGTTTGTGTTTGGTGACGATTCCTACGCGCATGATTTACGGCCGATAGTTTTCAGTCATCAGTTTCTAGTTCAAAGGGCTCAACTGACGCTGCTGGAGCTCTCCTCAAATGCATCAGAAATTCCTGGTTGCCTTCGGCGCCGAGAACAGGGGAGTCGATGACGCGCACGCGGGACAATCCTACCGCAGCGGCGGCCGTCGTCACGGTCTCGACCACGCGTGCGTGTACTGCCGGGTCACGGACCAGGCCGCCACGCCCGACTTCCTCTCGGCCTGCTTCGAACTGCGGTTTCACGAGCGCTACGACATTGGCGTCGCGGGCCAGCAGAGGAGGCACAACCGGGAGAATGTACGTCAGCGAAATGAACGAGACATCGATCGCCACGATGCCAGCTCCGTCTCCCAAGTCGGGCAGCGCCGATGCGTCAAGCGTGCGCGCGTTGAGTCCCTCGATGAGCGTGACCCGCGGATCGGTGCGCAGTTTCCAGTGCAGTTGTCCATGACCCACATCGATGGCGACGACGCGGCGCGCACCTCGCTGCAACATCACGTCGGTAAATCCACCGGTGGAGGCACCGATGTCGATGGCGAGCTGACCCGTCACGTCGATCGCAAACGCGTCGAGCGCGTGTGCCAGCTTGATGCCACCGCGGCTGACCCAGGGATGTTCCGGCTCGGCGACGCGAATCTCAGCGTCTTCGCGAACCAGCGATCCCGGCTTGGGAGTGGGCTGCCCGGCGACGACGACCTTGCCCGCGAGGATCAGCGCGCGCGCCTTCTCACGCGATTCCGTGACACCACGCGCGACGAGCAGGGTGTCAAGGCGCGTTCGGGCAGGGCGGTTCACGATCGGCGGTCGACGACCCAGCGGGCAATCGCAGCGAGATGCGTCTGAGCCAGGTCGACGTCGGCAAGCGCCGCGGTTGCGCGATCGAGGCACGCCGCCGCCATCGCGCGCGATTGCACGATACCGAAAAGCGCGGGATACGTCGGCTTGCCGGCCGCAGCGTCCTTGCCGGCGGTCTTACCCAACGTTTCTGAACCCGCTTCGACATCCAGGATGTCATCGACGATCTGAAACGCCAGGCCGATCGCGGCGGCGTAGCGATCGATGGCTGCGAGGCGGGACTCATCGCCCCCGGCCATGATGGCGCCGCAGAGCGCTGACGCCCGGATGAGCGCTCCCGTCTTGCGAGCGTGCATGGCCTCGAGCCCGGCCGCGTCGAGTGGTTGGGCCGGCTGCGCCCGGCTGGGACGGACGGCCTGCAGATCGATCGCCTGGCCGCCCACCATTCCGGCGGGCCCGGCTGCCTCGGCGATCACGCGAATGACGCGAAGCTTGCGCGAGTCGGTGATCGGGTCGTTCGAGGCCGGCTCTCGGGCCAACAGACCGAAGGCCTCAGCGTGCAGCCCGTCGCCCGCGAGGATGGCCATGCCGTCTCCCGCCACCACGTGCAGCGTCGGCCGCCCTCGTCGAAGCGTATCGTCGTCCATGGCTGGCAGGTCGTCGTGAATCAGCGAGTAGGTGTGAATCATCTCGATGGCGCAGGCCGCCGGCAGCGCCATCGATCGAGTCTCCGAGGCACGCGAACGGTCAGCATCCGCAATCGCGTCAGCGGCCGCGAGCGTCAGCAGCGGGCGGAAGCGTTTGCCCCCCGCCATCAGGCTGTATCGCATCGCTTCGACGACGAGCGCCGGGGCGGTGGGCGGCTGATGAAGATAATTGACGAGCGCAGCCTCGACCTCGACGCGCCTGGCGTCCCAATAGTCTTCAAGCGTGGTCAAGGATCAGCGTTCCTCGTCGCCCGGCAATCCGAGGGCTGCCGGAGCGGGCTTGAGCTCCCCGCGCTCGTTGAGGATCTCGATGCGCCGCTCGGCCTCTTCGAGCCGTGCATGGCAAAAGCGCGATAACTGCACGCCTCGCTCGTAGAGCTCGAGCGACTTTTCGAGCGGCAGGTCGCCTTCTTCCAGCTTCTTGACGATGCCGTCCAATTCGGCGATGGCGGCTTCGAAGTCCTTGATCGTCGGGTCCATACGTACAAGTTACAAGTTACAAGTTGCAAGTTACAAACCAGCCAACGGCTTGGCTGGCTTGTGTTGTCCTTTCGGCGCGCTCTGCGCGCCGTTTGTAACTTTGAACTTGTAACTTGTAACTCTCACCGCTTACTCCTCGTGCTGCGTCACTGCGCATCGCAGCTCGCCGTTCGCCAGGGTCACGCGCACGTGCTCACCGGCCTTGACCGTCGAAGCGTCTCGCAGGATTCGCGTCCGCTCGTCATCCCAGCAGACCGCATACCCTCGACCCAGCACCGCGAGCGGGCTCAGCCCCTCCAATCTGGCGGCCAACGCCTTGAAGCGCAAGTCCGCACCGTGCACACGACGAGTAAGACCCTTGGCCAGCAGACCTTCTCGGGAGACGAGCCGGGCACGCAGGGCAGCAAGGCGGTGGCGGGGATCGAAGGATTCGAGCGCGCGGCGCAATTGCTCGTGGCGGCGCGAGCGACGTGCCACCGTGTTGATGATCGCGTGCCTCAAGGACGCGGTCAGCTCCGATGCGTGTCGCCCACGCATGGCCAAACGTCCACGGTAGCCGGCAAACCCCGGGCGCGCCGCGAGCTGATTGACGCGCGACTCGAGGTGGCGGACGCGCGCACGCATCGCACCATCGAGACGTGTCGCCAGGCGGTCGATGTGTCCGTAGAACTCGTCCTTCCGCTTGACCACGAGCTCAGCGGCGGCCGACGGCGTCGGTGCTCGTAGATCCGCCACGAAGTCGGCAATCGTCACGTCGGTTTCGTGCCCAACGGCCGAGATCACGGGCACGCGACACGCCGCAATCGCTCGCGCCACTTTCTCCTCGTTGAACGCCCAGAGATCCTCGAGCGATCCGCCACCGCGCCCGATGATGACGACGTCGACACCCTCGATCCGACCGATTTGCCGGAGGGCGCGCACAATTTCGCCGGCCGCATCCTCGCCTTGAACGCGTGAAGGGGCGATGACGAGGTGCGCGTTGGGATATCGGCGGCGCAGGATGCGAATGATGTCCCGCAGCGCGGCGCCGTCGATCGATGTGACGATCCCGATTCGACGGGGTAGGGCAGGGAGCGGGCGCTTGCGCGCCTGCTCGAACAGGCCCTCGGCGGCGAGTTTTTTCTTGAGCTGTTCGAACGCGAGCTGCAACGAGCCCAGCCCATGCGGCTCCATGTGCTCGCCGACGAGTTGATACTCCCCCTTCGGGTCGTAGACGCTGACGCGCCCCCGCACCACGACCCGCATTCCGTCTTCCGGCTTGAACTTCAGGTAGCGAAGCGCCGACCGGAACATGACCCCTTTGATCTGCGAGCCACCATCCTTGAGCGTGAAGTACAGATGGCCGGTCGTCCACACCTTCGCATTCGACAGCTCACCCTCGACCCACACCTCCGGAAACGTCGTTTCCAGCACCTCGCGGAGCGAGGCCGTGAGCTCGGTGACCGTGAGGACCTGGCGCACCGCCGGTCGAAGCGCGGGGGGCGGCTCCGCCGCCGGCTTCGCGGGCTCTGGTTCTTCGAACGGAAGATCGAACAGTGTGCTCACCGGCTCGTCACCATCGATGGAGCGTCGAGCGTGGGGTCCTGAGAGGCCAGCTCCTCCGCTGACAATGACACGCGCTCGATGCTGACGGCGCGACCGGACTCGGGATTGGCCTCAATCACGACCGCGTTGAGTCGTGGATCCCCTGTCGCCGGCTCGAATCGCGCCGGCAGACCGGTCGTGAATCGTGCAATCACCGACTCTCGGTCCATGCCGATGACGCCATCGTGCGCCCCGGTCATCCCGACATCGGTGATGTACGCCGTGCCTTGCGGCAGCACGCGTTCGTCAGCGGTCTGCACGTGCGTGTGGGTTCCCACCACGGCCGTCACGCGTCCGTCGAGGAACCAGCCGAACGCCAGTTTCTCGGACGTCGCTTCGGCATGAAAGTCGACGAGGATCACGCGCGCACCGGCCGCGCGAACACGCTCAATCTGTTGGGTCACGATCGCGAAGGGGTCGTCGATGTTCGCCAGGAACACGCGTCCCATGACATTGATCACTCCCACCAGCGTGCCGGCGGGCCCCTGCCAGACGTACGATCCTGCGCCCGGCGCCCGGGCCGGATAGTTGGCCGGCCTCAGCAGCCGCGGCGTGTTGTCGATGAACTCGAGCACCTCTCGTTTGTCCCAGATGTGATTGCCGGACGTCAGGACATCGATCCCAGCCTTGAGGACCTCGTCCAGAATCTCACGCGTAATGCCGGCACCGCCGGCGGCGTTCTCGATGTTCGCGACCACGAGATCGATCGCATGGCGGCGCACGAGCGTCCGCACGCCGCGACGTACCAGCTCTCGTCCCGGACGCGCGACGATGTCGCCGATGAACAGCAGCTTCATGCCTGGGCCGTACGGTCGCCGCCGTCGCTCTCGACCGTTATCAGCATTTCGCGACCGCGACGTTCGGGTATCTTCGGCAGGCTGATGCGCAGCTCCCCGTCCTTGAGCCGCGCGCGTGCGTTGCTCGCGTCAATCGCGTGATGCACCCGGACGGCGCGCGCAAACCGGCCGAAGTCGCGCTCGACGAGATGAAAGCTGGCCGGTCCACGTGATGGCTCGTGACGTTCTTTTTCGCCCGCGACCAGAACCACCCCCGACTTGATCAGGATCCGCATCGCATCCGCCATGACGCCCGGCACATCCAGGACGATGTCGATCGTGCGTTCGGTTTCGAATACATCGAAGAGCGGCAGGCATTCGCCTGACACCATGTGACGCCGGTCGGGACGACGCTTGGCGAGATCCTCGAACAAGCGGCGCATTTCTTGACCGAGATCACCGACGTCGGTCGAGACGAGCAGGCGGGATAGTGGGCGCATACGTACTCATCAAATAGTATCGCGCGAATCGATATCCAGAACGGCATCGAGCAGGACCGTCGCACCTCGTGCACAATCCTCCCACGTCGTCAATTCTCGCGGCGAATGGCTGATGCCGCCAATGCTGGGCACGAAGATCATGCCCATGGGGCAGAGCGCGGCAATCATCTGGGCGTCGTGGCCAGCTCCGCTGGGCAGGCGCATTGCCGTGAGACCCGCCCGATCGGTGGCGCGAGCGATTGCTTGCTGTACCGGTGCGTGAGCGAGCGCGGGTGGATTGCGCGAGGCGAGACTCATGGCGATTTCCGTGCGCGTGTCTCGGGCGATGAGGGCCGCGCGCGCGCGAATGTCCTCGGCGAGCGATCGCAAGACATCCTCGGAAAGATCGCGGAGCTCGACGCTCATCATCACCTGGCCGGGGATCACGTTAGGCGAGTTGGGTGTCACCTCCAGTCGGCCCACGGTCCCAACCTGTCGACCGGGCCTGGCGGTCACCGCCTCGCGAACCGCGAGCGTGAGCTGCGACGCCGCAATCAGCGCATCCTGTCGCTCGGCCATCGGGGTCGTCCCGGCGTGGTTCGCGACGCCCGTGATCTGCACATCGTACCGGTGGATGGAGACGATGCCCTCGACGATCCCGATCGCGACCTTCCGCTCCTCGAGCGTGCCGCCCTGTTCGATGTGCAACTCGAGGTACGCGTGCCACGTCCCGGGTCGCCGGACCGCCTCCTCCGCGCGCGCCGGATCGCCCCCGATGCGACGAATGGCGTCTCCACGCCGAAGGCCGTTCCACATCTGATCGAGGTCGCCCGCCTGGAGATCGCCGGCGACGATGCGGCTCGCGGCCGTGCCGCGTCCGAACGCGGTGCTTTCCTCGTGTGCCCAGAGCACGATCTCCAGCGGTCGTCGGGTGGCGATCTTCGCGGCTTGCACGGCTTGAATCGCTTCGAGCGACGCGAGTGTGCCGAGATCGCCGTCGAAGTTGCCTCCGGTTGGGACCGAATCGATGTGCGAGCCGAACAAAATCGGCAGCTGCCGCGACGCGCCTGACGAGACGGCCGAGGATGGCCAGATCGCGAAGACGTTGCCGACGGGATCGACGCGGGGGGTGAGTCCGGCACCGCGCATTTGGTCGAGCAGCCACGCGCGCGCGGCCCGGTCGGCGTCCGAATAGGCCACCCGGCTGACGCCCGACGCGAACGTGCCGCCGTCGGGACGTCCGAACGTGCTCAGGTGCTCGAGTCGGCGACGAAGCCGAGCTGCGTCGATCGTGGGAGATTTCTGCAGTCGAGAACGAGCCCCGACGGGCCCCGCGAGCGCGAAGGCCGCCGCGGTCGAGAGGAAGGTGCGGCGCGAGAGCACGTCCGGATTATGCGCCTTAACAGCGCCTTTACGGGGCCTGGCCCCGAAAGACAGGGCCTGTCCTCGTGCGCCCGTAGCTCAGCCGGGGAAACTTTGAAGGGCCTGAGAGCATCTCAATGATATGAGTGTATATTGCTAATATTAACTGCTTTACAAACACTCAAATAATCCCTATACTTGGGAAACGTTCGATTTACAGGGGGGCGCATCAGAAATGTCAAAGGGAAAGGTCATCGGAATCGACCTGGGAACCACCAACTCGGTCGTGGCGGTCATGGAGAACGGCCAGCCAACCGTCATCGTGAACCAGGAGGGCTCGCGCCTGACGCCATCCATCGTCGGCTTCACCAGGGACGGTGAGCGACTCGTGGGGCAGGTCGCCAAGCGCCAGGCCGTCACGAATCCGGAGAACACGGTGTTCTCCGTGAAGCGGTTCATGGGCCGCAAGTTTGCCGAGGTCGGTACCGAAGCGTCGCGCGTCCCGTACAAGGTTGTGAGCGCCGGCAACGGCGATGCGTGGGTCGAAGTCCGCGCCAAGCAGTACTCCGCGCCCGAAGTCTCGGCGATGGTCCTGCAGAAACTGAAGCAGGCGGCTGAGGACTATCTCGGTGAGAAGGTCACTGATGCGGTCATAACCGTGCCCGCATATTTCAACGACTCGCAGCGACAGGCGACGAAAGACGCCGGCAAGATCGCCGGCCTCAACGTCCTCCGGATTGTCAACGAGCCGACGGCGGCAGCGCTCGCGTACGGCCTCGACAAGAAAAAGGACGAGACGATCGCGGTCTACGACCTCGGCGGCGGCACGTTCGACATTTCGATTCTCGAGGTCGGTGAAGGCATCGTCGAGGTCAAGTCGACCAACGGCGACACGCATCTCGGCGGCGACGACTTCGACCAGAAGATCGTCGATTGGCTGACGAGCGAGTTCAAGAAGAGCGACGGCATCGATCTCAGCAAGGACCGGATGGCGATTCAGCGCCTGAAGGAGGCCGCGGAAAAGGCCAAGATCGAGCTGTCGTCCGTCATGGAAACCGAGATCAACCTGCCGTTCATCACGGCCGACGGCTCAGGGCCCAAGCACCTGGCGATGAAGCTGACGCGCGCCAAGCTCGAGGCGCTGGTCGAGGACCTCGTGCAGCGAACGATGGGGCCGCTGAAGCAGGCGCTGTCGGATGCCGGCCTGAAGCCGGCCGACATCGACGAAGTCGTGCTGGTCGGTGGATCAACGCGGATGCCGCGGGTACAGGATGTCGTCAAAGGTTTCTTCTCGAAGGAGCCGCACCGGGGTGTCAACCCCGATGAAGTCGTGGCAATTGGTGCCGCGCTGCAGGGCGGCGTCCTGGCAGGCGAGGTCAAGGACCTGCTCCTGCTTGATGTCACGCCGCTGTCACTCGGGATCGAAACGCTGGGTGGCGTCATGACGCCGTTGATCACGCGGAATACGACGATTCCGACCAAGAAGAGCGAGATCTTCTCGACGGCGACCGACAACCAGACCAGTGTCGAGGTGCACGTGCTGCAGGGCGAGCGCCCGATGGCGCGCGACAACCGGACGTTGGGACGGTTTCACTTGGTCGGGCTGCCGCCGGCGCCGCGCGGACTGCCGCAGATCGAGGTCAGCTTCGACATCGACGCCAACGGCATCGTGAATGTCGTGGCGAAAGACAAGGCCACGGGCAAGGAGCAGACCATCACCATCAGCGGCTCGAGCGGCCTTTCAAAGGACGAGGTCGACCGCATGGTCAAGGACGCTGAGGCGAATGCCGCAGGCGACGAGACGCGCCGCGAGGCGATCGACGTACGCAATCAGGCAGATGCGTTGATCTACTCGGTGGAGAAAACGTTCACCGAGAACAAGACCAAGCTCGGCGCTGCCGACGTCGGCCGCATCGACGCGGCGCTCGAGGCGGCCAAGCAGGCCGTGAAGGGCGAAGACGTCGCGGCGATTCGTGCGGCGACGAGCGAGTTGCAGCAGGCCTCGCACGTGATGGCCGAAGCGCTCTACAAGGCGAACCAGGGGTCAGGCGGCGGACCGCAGGCCCCACATGATCACTCGCCCGACGTGAAGGAGGGCGAGGTCGTCGACGCGGAATACGCGGAGACCAAATAACTACGAGGACTACGGTCCACGGTCCACGGTCTACGGAAGGGTCGCGAAGCGTGGCTTCGGCCCTCAGGCGGAACTTCTTACCGTAGACCGGCGATTGGGAACCGTGGACCTCAATTTCTCAGTGTAAGGAGACGACAGCAATGGCGATTATTCGATTCGATCCGTTTCGTGACTTGGCCGTGTGGCAGGACCTCAGGAATCGCGGCACCTGGACGCCGTCGGTCGACATTTACGAGGTTGACGGCGCGCTGGTCCTCAAGGCCGATCTGCCCGACGTGCGCCGTGAAGACATCGACGTGACGGTGGAGAACAACACGCTCACGATTCGTGGCGGGCGCAAGCACGATCACGAGATCAAGCAGGAGAACTTCCACCGGGTCGAGCGGGCGTATGGCACCTTCGTGCGCCAGTTCTCGCTGCCGCCGACCGTGGACTCAGCGAAGATTGCTGCTGAGTACAAAGACGGTGTGCTGAGCGTGAAGCTGCCGGTTCGTGAAGAGGCGAAGCCGCGCACGGTGAAGGTCGAAGTCGCGGCCTAAAGCTCGCGACGTATGATTGAGCGATGGCCGGATTTCTCATCCACACGGTTGTTCTAGCCATCGCCCTCTGGATTACGGCACGCGTCGTCCCGGGGGTCACCGTGACCTCCTGGACGGCGCTTGCGATTGCCGCTCTCGCCCTGGGGGTGGTGAACGCCGTCGTCCGGCCCATCCTGCTCATCCTGACCTTTCCGATTACGGTGATGACGCTGGGACTCTTCTATCTGGTGGTCAACGGGATTGCCTTCGGCCTGGCTGCGGCCCTCGTTCCCGGCTTCCAAATCACGTCGTGGACGTCAGCGATCTTAGGAGCCCTGCTGACGAGCATCCTGTCGTGGTTCATCGGCGTGTTTGTAAAGAGGGAATAGCAGGCGTAAGCAATCCTAGCCCGCATGCGCGCGGCTTGCCGGCGAGGCGTGGGGTGAGCTAAGCTGAATGGTTATGTCCGACGTTGAAATCCACGAAGGCGACCATCTAGTCGAGGAATCGCGGGTGCCGCGAGAGCCGGCCGCGCCGATTGAAAGCCGATTCCTGTTCGTCGATGTGGCAGCCCTGCGCGCCAAGCAGCTCCGCCGCGGCGCCAAGTTGCGGCTGCCAGAGCCGACGACGGCGGAGGCCGAAATCGGCCCCCGGCCCGTCAAAGCTGAGCGGCTGGCGATGTCCGAGGTCCGCCATGGCCTCGTCGAATGGTCCTTGCCCGACTTCAAGGCGGTTTTCGACACCCGCTAGCCAGCGAACCAACCCGGCTTCAGGCTCGTATTGCAGTCTGAAGGGGGGTCCATACCTTGGTCGAGTTCCTGGTTCTGGCGACGCTGGCGGTAGTCGGCTTGTCGGTACTGGCCATCGTGGGCTTCGTGTTCTTCCTGGTGAAGATGGTGCTTTGGGTCGTCTTCTTCCCGCTGAAGCTCGTTCTCTGGACCGTCTTCTTCCCACTCAGGCTTGTGTTCAAGTTGCTGTGGTTGCCGGTTGGCTTTGCCTTCGGCGCCCTGGGCATGGGTCTCGGTGTGATCGGCCTGCCGATCCTGTTTCTCGTGTTGGGCGGCTTCCTGATCTTCAGTCTGCTGGCCGTCATCATCGGGCTTCTGATTCCGGTCATTCCCTTCGTGCTTCTCGGGCTCCTTCTCTGGAGCTTGTTCGGCAGAAGCGCCGCCACAGCCTAACATCAGTGATCAGTGATCAGTGATCAGTGATCAGTGATCAGTGGCCTGATCACTGATCACCGACCACTGACCACCGACCGAACCACTGATCACCGACCAGACCACTGACCACTGATCGGTGTCATACAATGCCCGCGCGAGCGCGCGCGGGCTTTGGCGGGGCTCAACTTTCGGTCATGCCGCTTCCCACTCATCATCGGCTTGGACGGTTCGAGATCGTTTCCCCGCTCGGCACGGGCGGCATGGGAGAAGTGTACCGCGCGCGTGACACCACGCTCGGACGCGAGGTGGCTATCAAAGTGCTGGCGCCGCACCTGGCGTCGCGACCCGACGCGCTGCGACGGTTCGAACAGGAAGCGCGTACGATTGCGGCGCTGGCCGATCCAAACATCATCACCATCTTCGACGTCGCCACCGACGGCCCTACCCCTTTCCTGGTCACCGAACTGCTGCAGGGCGTGACGCTCCGTGAACGGTTGTTGGAAGGGTCGCTCGACTGGTCGTCCGCGGTGGATATGGGAATCCAAATCACTCGGGGACTCGCGGCCGCTCATGCCGCAGGGATCGTGCACCGCGACATCAAGCCCCAAAACATCTTCATCACTCGCGCCGGCGTCGTGAAACTGCTCGATTTCGGCATCGCCCGACTCAGCTGAGCCCACCGCGCGCGACGTGACGGACGAGTCTGGCGTCCGGACCGTGCATGCGACGACCGAGGCGGTGATCGTGGGAACGCCTGCCTACATGTCCCCGGAGCAGGCGTGGGGTCACACGCTGGACCGACGGACGGACGTGTTTGCGTGTGGTTGCGTCTTGCACGAGATGCTGAGTGGAGCGGGCCCGTTTGTCCGACCGACGTCGGCCGACTCGCTCGCGGCGGTCCTCGAAACCGAACCACCGCCGCTGCCCGTCGATCCAACTCGACCGCCCAATGTCGATCGGGTCGTCTCTCGGTGCCTCGCCAAAGACGTGCGAGATCGTTTCAGGCAGCTAACGATCTGCAGTTTGTGCTCGAGAGCGTGCGCGACCTTGCGCCCACTCCGGTCGGCAAGACTGAAGCACGACGGACCCGGAGTACGCCGGCCTGGTGGCTTGCCGGCGCGGCCGCGTTGACGTTGGGCGTGGGCTCACTGTTGATCTCGCGAAGGAACGAACAGGCGCCGGTGCGACCCTCAATTCGCACCTCGGTCGTGGTCCCAGCATCAGCCCGACCGATTGCACCCGCTCTCTCGCCGGACGGCAAGTGGCTCGCGTATGTGGGGCTTGGCGACGGGCGTCCCGACCTGTTTACGCAATTCGTCAACGGCGGCGCTCCGGTCAATCTCACCCTCGAAGCCGATATGCCCGTCCAGAACCGCACGATTGTGGGCGGGATCGACGTCCTGCCGGATGGAAGCGCATCTCAGTGGCGGGGCGACCGCGATCGGTCGGCCTCTTTCAGGTGCCCGGCATCTGGGTCGTTCCGGCGCCTGCGGGGGGACCGGCACGGCGCGTCACCGATCGCTACGCCAGCCTTCGGTGGTCGCCAGACGGTAAACGGATCGCGGGCGTGATCGCCAATCCGCTCCTCGGAGACGCCCTCGCGGTGGCCAGCGCGGATGGTCAGGACGAGCGGATCCTCGTTCCCCTTCGAGATGGCCTGCACCTGCATCAGGTCGCCTGGCACACGACGGGCGACACATCTATTACACGCGGACGCTCGAAGTGAATCACGCGTTGGGCGACATCTATCGCGTGTCAGTGGACGGAGGCGAGCCCGAGGCCGTCATTACGACCGCGGGCACCGCGATGTACCCCGCCCCGACACCCGATGGCAAGGCGATCGTGTATGCGGGCAATCATTCGGGAGAGGGACTCAACATATGGTGGCGACCACTCGACGGATCACCCGAGTGGCGACTGACAAACGGCGCTGGAGAATACACGGAGCCCTTCGTTTCACGCGGCGGTCGACACCTCGTGTGTCTCGCACGCCGGCGAAAGGGTGAGCTCGTCCGAGTCGCGATCGATTCCGCTGCGCGTGCTGAGGTCGTCGGCGTCGCCGGCTCGGGCGACAGCGAACCGTCAGTCAGTGCGGCGAGCGAACGCATTTTCATCAGTTCCGCTCGCAGTGGTCACCGTCGAATCTGGTCGATGGATCTGTCAGGACAACGCGCCGTGCCGCTGACATCCGGGTCCGACGACGATCGGCGGCCAGCCGTGTCTCCCGACGGCCGACAGCTTGCCTTCATCTCCAATCGGGGTGGGCGCCGTGGGATTTGGCTGGCTTCTGCCGAAGGAGGCACACCGCGACTGCTCGTCCATGCCAATGTGGTCGATTCCGTGGGCTGGTCTCCTGACAGCCGACGATTGGCGTACGCTGCGCCAGAGGGCGGAGAGATCAAGCTTTGGATCATCGGGACCGCGGGCGGTCCACCCGTCGCTATCTCGCGAGCGACAGGGCGGACGCCCGCGTGGTCGCCCGATGGAGACGCGATCGTCGCGGTTCGGGCGACCGACGACGTCGCGAATCTCCATTTCACGTCCGCCTCGGGGGAGGTGGTTCGTGAGCCGATCGCCATCGGCCCGGTCAGTGTGCCGACCGCTCTGGCCTGGTCTCCCGACGGCACGCACATCGGAATGGTGAATCTACCAGGTCGCGCCGCGGCCGAGGTCTGGCTCCTGCGCGTGTCCGATGGTCACCTGCGAAAACTGACGGAGTTTGCCGCGCCTGTCGAACTCGACGGCGTTGCGTGGACGCCCGATGGCAAGGCGTTGCTGGTCGGCCGCACGGAGTACGAGACGGAGGTCGTGCTGATTGAGGGCTTGCCGCACCACCCGTAGCTTCCGCCTTAAGAGCCTGTGAATCTATCCTCTCGTGGCTTCCGCCTTCAGGCGGAAGTTGGGCGCGGGCATTGATCTTCCGGCTGAAGCCGGAAGCCACGCAATCGATTTATTCACAAACTCTTAAGGCGGAAGCCACAGAAGCCCACGGGTGGCGGAAGCCACCTACTCGATCGCGCCGGCGCGAGACTCGACCGGTGGCGCGGCCGTGTGCCACTCGGTGTGACGCTGGAAGGCGTCGGCCGCTCGCAGCAGCGTCGCCTCGTCGAACATCCGGCCCGTGAGCTGGAAGCCGATCGGGAGACGGTCGCCCGAGAGTCCGCACGGCAGACTGATCGCCGGCAGGCCGGCAAGATTGGCGCTAACCGTGAACACGTCTGCGAGATACATCTGCAGCGGGTCGTCCGTCTTCTCGCCGAGGCGAAACGCGGGGGTCGGTGTGGTCGGCATGGCGATGACATCGACCGCGCCGAACGCGCGCTCGTAGTCCTGCCGCAACAGCGTCCGCACCTGTTGCGCCTTCAAGTAATAGG
This sequence comes from uncultured Acidobacteriota bacterium, assembly GCA_963802675.1. Classification (GTDB taxonomy): domain Bacteria; phylum Acidobacteriota; class Vicinamibacteria; order Vicinamibacterales; family UBA2999; genus JACCSI01. The sequence goes on along the minus strand of CAWDJL010000002.1, from coordinate 189,506 downwards.
CATCGTAGTAGCCGGCGCTGAGCACATACGTGCCAAGCATGATGCGTCGCTTCACCTCAGCGCCGAATCCCTCGTCACGTGTGCGTTCGTACATTGTCTTCAGGGACGCGTCCTTGTCGAGCGCGGTGCGAAACCCGTAGCGTACGCCGTCGTAACGCGCCAGATTAGACGAGGCTTCGGCGGTGGCAATCAGGTAGTAGATCGGTATCCCGTACTGTGCGTGAGGTAAATCGACATCCGACAGGGTCGCCCCGAAGTTCTCCAGCGTCGCCAGCGCTCCATGAAAGGACGCGAGCACTGCGGCATCCACACCCTCGGACAGCACCGCCCGCGGCACTCCGATCTTCAGCCCCTCGATTTCACCGGTCAGCTCGCGCGTCAACGACGGCACAGGTTCGGTCGAGGCGGTCGCGTCCGCCTGGTCTGCACCGGCGATCACTTCGAGGACCCGCGCGGCATCGGCTGCGGTTCGTGTGATGGGTCCAATCTGGTCGAGCGACGACGCGAAAGCGATCAGCCCGTAACGCGAGACGCGTCCATAGGTTGGCTTGAGACCCACGACACCGCTCAAAGCCGCTGGCTGACGAATCGAGCCCCCGGTATCGGATCCCAACGCTGCTGGGACGATTCGGGCCGCAACCGCGACGGCCGATCCGCCACTGGATCCTCCCGGCGTACGATCCAGCGCCCAGGGATTTCTCGACGGGCCGCAGGCGGAGTTTTCCGTCGACGACCCCATGGCGAACTCGTCGAGGTTCGTCTTTCCGACGATGATGGCCCCGGCCGACTCGAGTCGCTCGACCACGGTGGCGTTGTAGGGCGGGACATAGCGCGCGAGCACGCGCGACGAGGCCGTCGTGGTCAGGCCGCGCGTCACGAGGTTGTCTTTCAGCGCAACCGGGACACCGTGAAGCGGGCCCAGGGGGCCGCCCGTGGCACGCCTCCGATCGAGGTCCGCGGCGCGTTTCAACGCGCCATCGGCGTCGATGGCACGAAACGCGTTCAGACTGCCATTCAGCGCGTGGGCCCGTTCAAGCGCCGCCATCGTCGCGTCGCGGGCGCTGAGATCGCCACTAGAAATCCGTGTCGCGAGCTCCGTCAGGGTCAGATCGGTGATGCCGGTCATCCGATGACTCGCGGGACCTTGAAGAGACCGGCTTCGATCGCGGCCTCAGGTGCGGCGGCGACAACGTCGTGGCGCGCAAGCCCCGGCCGCGGCTCGTCATCGCGATCGCGCGGGCGATTCATGACGTGCGAGGTGGGCTGGACGCCAGCCGTGTCGAGGCCGCGAATCTGCTCGACGTACTCGAGAATCGACCCCAGCTGCTTCGTAAACAGGGCGACTTCGTCAGTGGTCAGTTCGAGCCGGGCCAACTCCGCGATGCGTAGGACATCGTCGCGGGTCAAAGATGAGGACATGACGATCAGATTAAATCACGAAGCACGAGGAGCCTGCGATGTACTCGACAGCGTGATGAACGCGCCATCGTCGAGCAGCCAGCACGGCCCCGAGAACCCGCTGCGGCGCACCTGCTCGCGCAGTCGATCGATCGCCATCGGCCGTTCGTATCGAATCGATAAGTGATTCAGCATCAACGCGCGGACGCGGGCGGCGCGAGCCACCTCCAGGGCCTCCTCCGACGTGGCGTGTGTGAGCTCCCGGCGTTCGTTGGAACTGAGGAAGGTTGCATCGTGGACGAGCAAGTCGGTGTCCATCGCTTGGTTGATGTCAATGGGCATCGCATCGCCGGAGTGCACGAAGAGAACGTGTTGAAACGGCTCCATCAGTGATTCGCGCCCGTGATGTTTCGCCAGGTGCTCTATCTCATCGCTGGGCTTCCCGGCGTGCTCCGCGGTGAGACGTCGTCGGCCTTCGAGGACGCGATAGCCCACCGACGGTTCGCCGGCGACGTGTGAAACGGCGAATGCTTCGAGCGTCCGCTTGCCGTCGAGCGCGTGCGTCGCCCCAGGCTCCAATGCAATCCACTGAGTGGGGAAGTTGACGCCCTTCCACAGATTGGAGATGGCTTGCCTGACGGCCTCGATGCCAGGCGACCCCAACGGATGCAACACGGTGTAGGCCTTCTCTGGAGCACCCTTGCCAAACCGGCGGGCGCCCACGAACCCGGGAAGCCCCAGCACGTGATCGGAATGCCCGTGGGTGATTGCGATGACCGAGGGCGCATACACGCTGCTGCCCAACGCGAGCGGCAATCCTTCGCCGGCATCGATCAGCAACTGGAGCGAGCGATGCCAAAGCCAGTTGGAATACAGCGCTCGGCTGTATCCGATGAAGTCCTTCAGATAGGGTTCCAAAGTTCCAAGGTTCCAGGGTTCCAAGGTTCCAAGGTTCTCATCTAAGGTTCCATGGTTCCATGGTTCCAGAGTTCCAGAGTTCGACGGTGCACTGCGAACAAGTTCACGGTTCGCGAGAACCTTGGAACTCTGGAAATTTGGAACCTTGGAACTCTGGAACATTGGAACCTTGGAACGTTCGCGCCAGCGAGTCGATATCAGCCATGACCAACGACCGCAAGCTGGCGGGCTCGATCACCTCGGCCCGCGGGCCAAACCCCAGGGCCACGAAGCGCGCTTGTTCTTCGTCCTCGAACTGCACCTGCAGCGTGACCCAGCCGTCGTTGTCGACCTCGCCGACAGATGGAGCGGGAGCCGCCATTCTCCAGGTCCTGACTGTCTCGGCTGCACGTGCATCGAGCCGAAGAGTTGCGATGAAGCGCCGCCGGCTTTCCATGAAGTCGGCGGTCGAACTTTTCCAGTGTGTGGAAAGATCGAAGTCGGCAGGCCGGTCGCAGGCGATCTCCAGCATTCTGGCTTCGACGATGCGCGACACCCGATAGGTGCGAAAGCCGGCCGGCGTATTTGCCACGAGGTACCAATTCGTCCCCTTGGCTACCAGCCCGAGCGGATCGATTGAGCGGCTGACCTCCTCTTTGTCCGCCCGGCGATATCTGATCTCGAGCTTGCGGTCGCGCCAGACGGCGTCCTGCACGATCGGCAGCGTGGTGAGATTCTGGACGGTGCCGAACCAGCCGGTGGTGTCGATGAACAGGCGCTGCCGGATGGAGGCCGCGCGCGTGCGCATCGAGAGCGGCAGTGCCGCCATCAGCTTGTCGACGGCCCGTTCGGCGGCCGCCGCCAGGCGTTCGTCCCCGATCACCCGCGGTTGGGCCATGAGCAGGGCGCGCAGCTCCGCCTCGTCTAGGCCGGGGACCTGCGTGCGCCACTGCTCGTCAAGCTGCCAGCCCCCGCGCACGCCGCGCATCGCGAAGACGGGCACACCCGCAGCGCTCAGCGCTTCCATGTCGCGGTGCACGGTGCGCTCTGACACTTCGAGCCGTGCCGCAAGCTCGCGCCCAGTCTGCTTGCCGTGAGCTTGAAGAACCAGCAGTGCCGAGAGGAGTCGATCAGCCTTCATGAGCTCAGCCAAAAACTATGACACACCCTGACATATATGCGTGCGTATCGTGGTTAACTCGAGGAACTCGAGCGTTGCGCTTTTCGTCGCAAGTGAGAAGGTGTGGGGCGTAACTCCTTTGTAACCAGGCGCCTCGGGCTTGCCGCTCGCGCAAGGAAACCGAGTTACAGTTAGAGGTTGGTTGCACCGTGAGACATCTTCCAGGGCCAGATTCGTAGCGTTGAAGCCCGCTGGCTGGTGACCGTCCCACGTTAGGACTGTTCATGACCCCTCCACATTCCGATCATCGTTCCTTGTCCACGCTTTGCGTCCCGACGGCCCTCGTAACCGGGTGGGTGCTCGTGCTGGCCGCCTGCGGAGGCGAGGCGCCGGCCGGCGCTGACTCGAATGCGGGCCCTGGTGGCGGGCCACCGATGGCCATGGGGGTCGAAGCGGTGACCCTGACACCGAAGTCGATTGAACGCACCACGGAATATGTCGCGACCGTTAAATCACGGCGCTCTTCGACGATTCAGCCGCAGGTCGAGGGCTACATCACGAGCATTTCAGCTCGGCCCGGCCAGCGGGTTGCGCGAGGCGCGGTGCTGATGCAGATCGATGCCAGTCGCCAACAGGCGACCGTGGCGAGTCTGGAGTCGCAGCGCGCTTCCCGCCAGGCCGACCTTCAGTTTGCTCGACAGCAGGCAGAGCGCGCGCAGACCCTGTTCGACGCTGGTGCTGTCAGCAAGCAGGAGTACGAACAGGCGACGACCGCCGTCCAGACAGCTGAAGCTCAGCTCGGCGGGGTCGAGGCGCAAATCCAGGAGCAACGAGTCGAGCTCGCTTACCACCGTGTGACCGCACCGATGTCGGGGATCGTCGGCGACATCCCGGTTCGTGTTGGCGACCGCGTGACGCCGGCGACGATGTTGACGACCATCGACGAAAACGCGGGCCTCGAGCTGTACATCAATATTCCGGTGGCGCAAGCTGCAAACCTGAAACCGGGTATGGAGGTGCGGATCGTGGACGATCGCGCGCAGCCCATTGCGACAACGCACGTGAACTTCATTGCCCCCTCCGTCGAGACCGAAACCCAGGCCGTGCTGCTCAAGGCGCCGCTCCAACCCAACGCGCCGTTTCGAACCGATCAGTTCGTTCGCGTCCACCTGGTGTGGTCCACCGAGCCGGGCTTGACCGTACCACTCGTCTCGGTGCTGCGGATCAATGGGCAGTACTTCGTCTACGTCGTGGAAAAGGGGGACGGTGGGACCGCGGTGGCTCGTCAACGTCCGGTCGAGCTCGGAACAGTGATCGGCAACGATTACCTCGTGGTCAAAGGCCTGAAACCCGGGGAGCAACTCGTCGTTGCCGGCGTTCAGAAGATTGGCGATGGGATGCCCGTCACCGTGACGCCGGCGGGTGGCGCTGCCGCCCCCAGTGCACCCGCGAAGTCGGAGGGTCGGTAAATGTTTAGCGAACTGTTCATTCGGCGCCCCATCCTGGCGACGGTTTGCTCGCTGCTGATCATCCTGGCGGGCGCAATCGTGATTCCGATCCTGCCGATCGCGCGCTATCCGGAGCTGGCGCCGCCCTCGGTGACCGTGAACGCCTTCTACATCGGCGCCAATGCCCAGGCCGTCGAGAGCGCAGTCACGACGCCGCTCGAACAGGCGATCAACGGCGTGGAGGGGATGACTTACATGTCCTCCTCCAGCACGAACAGCGGCGCGTCGACGATTACCGTGACGTTCGACGTGGGCCGCGATCCGGATCTCGCGGCGATTGATGTCCAGAATCGCGTGAACCAGGCACTCGGCCGCATGCCGGGTGATGTCCGCACGACAGGCATCACCGTCACCAAGAACACAAGCGGCTTCCTCGGCGGTTTGGGTTTTTACACAAAGGACAACCGCTACGACGAGCAGTTTCTCAGCAACTATGTGGATCTCTACGTCAAGGACGCGTTGAAGCGCGTGCCGGGGATCGGCAACGTCGTCATCTTCGGTGAACGGAAGTTCGCGATGCGGCTGTGGCTTGATCCCGCCAAGCTGGCGTCGCGCAACATCAGTGCCGGCGAGGTGGTGAACGCCCTCCGCGAGCAGAACATCCAGGTCGCGGCGGGCGCGCTGGGCGACGCACCCGCGCCTGCCGCGCAGATGTATCAGATCAGCGTGCGCGCCATGGGGCGGCTCACCGAGGTCAACCAGTTCGAGGACATCGTGGTCAAGGCCGGCAAAGACGCCTCGCTGGTGCGCGTCCGCGATATCGGGCGCGTCGAGCTGGGCGCCGAAACCTACTCATCGAATCTGCGGTTTGGGGGCCTCAACGCCGCGGGTGTCGGTGTGCAGCTGCTGCCGACCGCCAACGCCCTCGAAGCGTTTCAAGGCGTGATGGCGGAGATGGCCCGGCTCGAGCGAAGTTTTCCACCCGGACTCGAATGGCGCCTGGCCTTCGATCAGGTGACTGTCGTGCGCGAGTCGATCATCGAGGTGCTGAAAACGCTGGCGGAAGCAATCGTGCTCGTCATCCTGGTGATGTTCCTGTTCTTGCAGAACTGGCGCAGCACGATCATCCCGGCCCTGACGATCCCGGTCTCGCTCGTCGGCACGTTTGCATTTCTCAAGCTGTTCGACTTCTCGATCAACACGCTGACGTTGTTCGGCATCGTGCTCGCGACCGGCATTGTCGTGGACGATGCGATTGTGGTGATTGAGAACATCGAGCGCCACATGCGTGAGTACGGGAAGACGGCGCAACAGGCGGCGGTGGATGGCATGCGTGAAGTGTTCGGCGCCGTGGTGGTCATCGGCATCGTGCTCGTCGCGGTGTTCGTGCCGGTCGCTTTCTTCCCTGGCACGACCGGCCGCCTGTACCAACAGTTCTCATTGACGATCGCGTTTGCGACCATCCTCTCCGTGTTCAATGCCGTGACGTTGACCCCGGCGCTGTCGGCGTTGCTGTTGGGGAGACACGGCCATGGACGGGGACGCTTCTTTTCGGCCGTCAATCGTGTGATCGAAGCATCGACACGCGCCTACTCGCACCTGCTCGGTCGGGCCTTGCAGTGGAAGATGGTGATGCTGGCGCTGTTCGTCGTCGGTCTGGGGGGGACCTGGGTGATCTTCCAGCGCGTCCCGTCAGCCTTTGTGCCGCAGGAGGACGAAGGCTATTTCATGACCATCATTCAGGCGCCCTCCGGAGCCTCGCTCGAGTACACGACGAACATTGCCGAGCAGGCTGAGAAGATTCTGTTCGCGCAACCGGAAATTGAGGGCGTCTTCTCCGTCCTCGGCTTCAGCTTTTCGGGCGCGGCGGCCAACAACGGAATGATGTTTGCGAATCTGCGTGACTGGGGCGAACGGCGGGGCCCTGACCAGTCGCTGGAGGCGATCATCAATCGCGTGCGCGGTCAGTTGTTCAGCATTCCGGGCGGCATGGTCGTGTCGTTTGCCCCTCCCGGCCTCCAGGGGCTGTCGGTCTTCGGCGGGTTTCAGTTCGAGCTGCTGGATCAGTCGGGCGGCGACATCACGGGGTTGGCTAACGCGACGCAGGCGTTGGTGAACCGAGGGAATCAGAGCGGGCGCGTGGCCGGACTGTTCACGTCGTTCCGCGCCGACGATCCTCAGCTGCTGGTCAATATCGATCGAGATCGCGCCCGGAGTCTGGGACTTCCGCTCCGCGAGGTGACCGACGCCCTTCAGGTGTTCCTGGGATCGCAGTACGTGAACGACTTCGATTTCAACAATCGAGCCTACCGCGTGTATGTGCAGGCCGATCAGAACTTCCGAGCCGAGCCGGGCGATCTTGGACAGTTGTACGCACGAGCCGACAGCGGCCAGATGGTGCCGCTCGAAACGGTCGTGCAACTGCGAGAGACCACGGCGCCGCAAGTCATCAGTCATTTCAACTTGTTCCGGTCGGCTGAAATCACGGGCGCGGGCGCGCCCGGCGTCAGCTCGGGCCAGGCGATTGCCGAGATGGAGCGCCTCGCGCGCGAGACGCTGCCGCCCGGATTCGACTTCGCCTGGGCCGGCGAGTCGCTCGAAGAGATCAAGGCCGGTGGACAAGCGGGCTACATCTTTGCGCTGAGCATCTTGATCGTGTATCTGGTGCTGGCCGCTCAATACGAGAGCTGGGTCCTCCCGCTGATCATCCTGTTGGGCGTGCCTCTCGCGGTGTTCGGAGCGCTCAGCGCTCAGCTGATCCGCGGTTTTGCCAACGACGTCTTTTGTCAGGTGGGGTTGGTCATGCTCGTCGGTCTCGCGGCGAAGAACTCCATTTTGATTGTCGAGTTCGCTGAGCAGCTTCGTGAACGAGGAATGTCGATTCACCAGGCAGCGATCGAATCGGCGCGCATTCGCCTGCGGCCGATTCTGATGACGTCGTTCGCCTTCATTCTCGGCGTCTTGCCGCTGGCGTTCGCGACCGGAGCCGGTGCGGCGGCGCGTAACTCCGTCGGGACCGCCGTGGCGGGCGGCATGGTCGCCTCGACCATTCTGTCGATCCTGTTCATTCCCGTGCTCTACGTCGTCATCCGCACGCTGGTGCCCGGGCGCACACGCTCGCACGAGGAGGGCGCTGCGCTCGAGGGGCCCGCGCATGCATAAACGGACGCGAGTCGTTGCACTGACGCTCGTCGCAGGCCTGACACTCCACGCGGTCCCTTCTCTGGCGCAGACGCCGCCGCCCGAGCGCGTCACCTTCGACGAAGCCATTCGGCGCGCCATCGAGAAGAACACGACCCTGGCGGAAGCCGCCCAGTCGATTCTTCGCGCCGAAGCCCTGCTGCGGCAAGCGCGGTCGATTTTTTGGCCCGCCATCGGCGCCAGCGTCACCACCACCGTCCTCGACGCCGAGCGGGGTTTCGACGAGTTCGTCACTCAGCCTCGCACGCAGACGTTCGCCGGGGTCACGTTGTCGTATCCCGTTCTGGCCGCGGCGCAGTGGGCGGCAGCGACGCAAGCCGAAGACCAGGTGCGCGTGGCGCGCTTCAGCGTGACAGAGACGCGACGGCAAGTCGCTATCGCAACCGGACAGGCGTACCTCGTCGTGATCGCGGCGCAGCGGCAAGTAGAAGTCAACCTGCTCGCGATCGAGAACGCGCAGGCGCACGTGACGTACGCGCGCCAACGCTTGGACGCCGGCGCCGGAAGTCGCCTCAACGAGCTGCGCGCCGCAAAGGAATTGGCGACGGACGAAGTGCTGCTGGAGGCCACCCGCTTCGTGTTGCACCGGGCACAAGAAGCCCTCGGGGTGCTGCTGGCCGCTGACGCGCCTGTCGACGCGGCGGAAGAGCCGGTCTTCGAGGTCGCCAGCGCACCGAGCGACCAATCGTGGTTGACGGGTCGCGCCGACGTGCAGTTGTTCAGCGCGCAGATCGAGGCGGCGGATCGCGTGTACCGCGACAGCTGGCGCGACTGGGTGCCGACAGCCAGCGTCTCGCTCGATCCGCAAGGAGTGGCGCCGGCGGGGTTGTTTCAACCGTCCCGCACCTTCCGAGGTCTGTTGGCGGTGTCCATCCCGATCTTCGATGGAGGGGAGCGACGCGCGATCAGGCGCTTCCGTGAGGTCGAGTTGGGGACCGCACGGATTCAGCTCACAGACGTCGAGCTGCGGGCCCGCTCGGAGCTGCGAACCGCCCAGGCGGCCGTGGACAGCTCACAGCGCGCGGCGGCCCAGGCTCGCCTCGCGGCGCAGCATGCGACCGAGGTGCTGAAAATCACCGCGGTGGCGTTTCGCGCCGGTGCGACGACCAACCTCGAGCTCATCGATGCCCAGCGGGAATCGCGCGATGCCGACGCGGCCGCGGCCATCGCCGAGGATCGCCTGCGACAAGCCCGGCTCGACTTGTTGGTGGCCTTGGGTCGGTTTCCTTAATGAGCACGGTTTGTTTTTTTGTCGGTTTCGGGCGGAGCTTCGCTAGCCGCCCGTGTGAAAGTGGCGGCGAGCACCGAGGGCGCCGAGGCGCCCCGCGGGCAAGGCGCGACGACTGAGAATATCCGCCATATTCGAGGAAGGAGCAACGCAGCTCGCGGGGATGCATCGGCCGCCCGAATGCCGTCGCCACTTTTACCACGGGCTGCTAGACTCCCGGCATGCATGTACGTCCGGCGGCGGTAGCCGGGACGTGGTATCCGGAGTCCGCCGACACGCTCACCGAAGAGATCGAGTCCTATCTCGCTCGTGCCGACCTCGAGCGTCAGCCCGAGCCGTCGCCTGAAGCCGAGCTTCTCGCGCTGATTGCGCCGCACGCAGGGATCCTCTACTCGGGCCCCGTTGCCGCCCATGCCTATCGACTGCTGCGGTCGCGCGCCTACGATGTCGTGATCATCGTGGGCCCGTCGCACTACGTCGGGTTCAGTGGCGCGTCGATCTGGCCGCGCGGCTCGTTCGACACGCCGCTTGGTCTCATGCGCATCGATGAGGAGCTGGCATCCGCCATGCTCGCCCGATGTCCCGAAATCCGGGATCGTCCGGACGCTCATCGTCGAGAACATTCGGTCGAGATGCAGCTGCCGTTTCTTGGCGTCATGGCTCCCGGCGTAAAGATCGTTCCGATAGTGATGGGACACCAGACGCGCGAGACGGTGTTCGCGGTCGGTGAGTGCATCGCTCACGCCAGTGCGGGACGGCGCGCACTGCTCGTGGCCAGTTCGGACTTGTCGCACTTCTTCAACGCCGCCACCGCGGCGGCGCTCGATCGCGAGGTCGCTGCCGACGTTTCCGCGTTGGACGACGAGGCCCTGATGGCGCGACTCGAAGAGCGTCGCGACCACGCGTGCGGGGGAGGGCCGATCGTTGCGGTGATGCATGCCGCCAAGGTGCGCGGAGCGACTGGCAGTCGCGTGCTCACCTACGCTGACTCAGGTGACGTGTCCGGAGACAAGAGCTCGGTGGTCGGCTACCTCGCCGCCGCCATGTGGCGATGATTGACGCAGCACTTCGCCGTCGGCTCCTTCAGCTGGCTCGCGCGGCGCTCGAAGCCCGAGTGCGCGGCGATCGCCTGCCGCATCCGCCCGACGACTTGGCCGTGCCAATGTGCGGATTGTTCGTGACCATCCACTGTGGCGGTGACCTGCGGGGATGTCTTGGGACGCTTGAGGTAGACGAGTCGCTCGGCGAGGGACTGGTCCGGCTGGCTGCCGAGGTCTCGTGCGAGGACCCGCGGTTTCGGCCGCTCTCTGTCGACGAGCTCGCGCAGGTGACCATCGACCTCTCGTTGCTGACTCCGCCCGAGTTGGTAGCCGATCCCAGCACCATCATGGTTGGCCGCGATGGGTTGATCGTCGAGCGCGGCCGTCGACGAGGGCTGCTCCTGCCGCAGGTGGCGACCGAGCACCAGTGGGACGCCGAGACGTTTCTCGCCCAGACGTGCCTCAAGGCGAACCTGCCGGCGGATGCCTGGCGGAGCGGTGCGCGGGTGCTTCGCTTTGAGGCTGAAGTCTTCGGTGACAGCGAGCGCAGCGAGCGGACCGCGCTCGGTCGCGAGTAGACGAGTAGAATAGCCCCGCCATGCGCTGGCGGTTTCGACCGCGAGCGGCGTTTGCCACCAAGCTGCTCTGGGTACCCATGCTCATTGCTGCTGAAGCGATGTTGTGTGCGCACCTCAGGCGCGAACCGCAGGGCCTCACGCAACCAGCCACGTGCGCGTCGGTACGGAGCGACCGGTGGAATCTGCTACCAGGAGTTGAGTTCACCGGACGCCTGCGCATCGACTTGGCCGCGGGACCGGGGGCGTCGCTCGCACTCGTCGTCGGTGATTCGCTGCCGCTCGATCTGGAAGTGCAGTCGCCGACGGGTCCGATGCCGCTGAACGTGACGCGAATCGCCCCCGAGGTGGCTCCTCCAGATTACTGGCTCGAATACGGTAACCCCTGGCTGGCGCCCGGCGAGATTGTGGCGGCGACCGTCGCGGCGCACCCGGAACACGCGCGCACCGTGACGTTGAACCTCGGTCGGCGGGCGCCACGCGTGCTGGCGCGCCTCGCCGGTTATCCCGCCGACCGACGCGCGCGCATCTGTGCCGTGCAGAGCCCGGCGCGCCACGCGTTTGCGAGCGCCAACGATCTCGCGATCACGCCGGCTCGAAGGGAATATTTCGCCTCCGGCTGGTACGAGGTCGAGCCGGCGCCAGGCACGACGGGCGCCGTCCGCTGGATGAATGAGTACGGGACGCTGTTGATTCCTTCCTCGCGTGATGGCAATGTTCACCTTCGCCTGCTGGCGACACCGGCCGTTGCTGGCGAGGGCTCCGATGGGCCCACCCTGACCGTGCGAGTCAACAACGTGTTCGAGTCGGCTCCAATCGCGATGTCGGACGGGATGACGGACTACGAATGGATCGTGCCGGCCAGAGCCTGGGTGGTTGGCACCAACGAAGTGTTGTTTCGCGTCTCGCGAACACACCAGCCCGCCGATCATCGCGGCGGCGACGGTCGCACACTGGGTCTCGCCTTGCAGCGACTCGAGTTACGACTCGCTCACTGAACGTCTACGAGCTCGACGTCGAAGACCAGCGTGGCGTTGGGCGGGATCGGTCCGTTTCCGGTCGATCCGTAGGCCAGGTTGGGCGGAATCACCAGACGGCGCAACCCACCGACTCGCATGCCGGGAATGCCCTGATTCCAGCCGGCGATGACGGTAGTCCCGAGCACGAAGTTGAAGCCGTTGCCGGCGTCGAAGCCTCGACCCTTCCCATCGGGTCCGGCCGGGTCGTAGAGCCATCCGGCATAGTTGACGAACACGCGACGGCCAGTTACTGCTTCCGTGCCGGTGCCGACTCGAAGATCCGTCTGGGAATACGGCGCCGCCGGGGGCGTCGGGGCGGTGGGCGTGTCACTGCCTCCGCACGCGGCGGCGGCAATTGCCAGCGAAACAATCAACAACGATCTCACAGTCATCCTTTGCCGCTCGAGTTCGGCGAGCGACTCTTCGAGCGGGATGCGGTCGAGATCGAGCCGTCGCCATGGCTAGTCCCGAGTGTACGTCCTTTTCGGCACTCGATCTTCCCTGGGCTTTCATTCTTCATTGCGACAGCTTCCCCAGGCCGCCGCGACGCCGACTGTGATCAATCAGATTGCCTCGCCGCCCATGCCGGAGCGCGAAGTACGGCGTGTAAGGGTGCATGCCCAGCGAAATCGCGGCGGCCGCGGCCGGACGGGCGATCAGTGCACGCAGTGCTTCCGGAATGGCATCACCCAGGCGGTAGCGATTGCTTTCGCGCTCGCCCGCCACCGCCGCAATCGCCAGCGCACGATCACGAAAGTGCGGGTTATTGCGGAGTTCAGCCGCATAGACCTCGTGATCGACGTTGCGCGCCGCCACGTAGCCGCCAGCGCGTGGGCCCAGCGGCACGGCCAGGACGCTCGGGTGCGGGTTGAAGCGCATTCGTGCGCTCGAGCGCCAGGCGCGAAACAGCCAATCCTGTGACGATGTCACGAATGTCTCGCGCGCCGGCCGCCACCGCCCCACGCGCTCGGCCAACTCGCGCGTCAGTAGCCACGCGGAAGCAAAGACAAAAATGCGCGGATCGTAATCGTCGCCGAGGGGCACTCCACTCAGACGAAATCGCCAGTCACGGGCGACGAGCTGTTCCTCGGAAACCGGAAGCGCCACGATGAGAGGCGACCACACGAAATCGGCCTGCCAACGCTGGCACCACGCGACCGCCGACCCCAAGTGATCGGGAAAGTAGAAGTCGTCATGGTTCAGAAAGGCCAGATACCGCCCTCGTGCGCGGCGCATGCCTTCGCTGTTGGCAGCCGATTGCTCTCCCGCATTCCGTGGCAGGTTGACGTAGGAGATCCGCGCATCTCCGATCGACGCCACGACCTCGCCCGTATCGTCGGTGCAGTGATCGCCGACGACGATGAGTTCCCAGTCCTCCAGTGTCGAGCGACGCACACTGTCGATAGCGAGCGCGACCAGGTGGCTGCGGTTATAGGTGGCAACGATGACCGATACCAGCGGAGCTCTATTCATGTGCGCCAGACTCGAACGCGCCACCAGCCACGCGTCGCGGGACAAGCATACAATCTGCATTCGTGAAACGCGTGGCCGTGCTGGGCGCGGGCATCATGGGCAGCGCTACCGCGATGTTCCTGGCGCGCCGCGACGCTCGGGTGACCCTCTTTGATGCCGCCGACCAGCCGTTCGCTGGTGCCAGCCGCTGGAATGAAGGCAAGATCCATCTGGGTTACCTCTACGCTGCTGATCGCTCGCTCGAAACGGCCACCCGGCTGCTCCCCGGCGGGCTTGCGTTCAAGACCCTGACCGAGGAGTTGATTGGGTGCCGACTCGATCGGGCGATTGCGCAGTCCGACGACATATATCTCGTGCATCGCGACTCGGTGGCGGATGTGGACGCGACCGCACGGTACTTCGGCGCGGTCAGCGATCTGGTTGCGAATCATCCCCACGCGAACCAGTACCTCCTGCCCGTGACGACGGCACGACCGCATCGATTGTCCCAGGTCGAGATCGACGCCCACTACGACGCCGAGCAAATAGTAGCCGCCTTCCGCGTGCCGGAACGATCGGTCACAACGCGCTGGGTCGCGGATCGCTTCATCGACGCGCTCGCCGCCGAGGCCCTCATCGAGCAACGCATGCGCACACGCGTCCACCAGGTGCACGGCCGCGATGGCTCACTCGATTCGCCGCTGTTCGTGGCGACCAGTGCCGGTGTCGAGGGACCGTTCGATTGCGTGGTGAACGCGCTGTGGGAAGGGCGGCTCGCGATCGACGAAAGGCTGGGACTGCCGTTGCCGACCACGTGGTCGCATCGCTTTCGGCTGTCTGTCTTCATCCGTGGGTCGCGATCGGTGCAGGTGCCCAGCTCCGTGATCGGGACCGGACCATTCGGCGACGTGAAGAACTACGATGGCCACGAGCTCTATCTGTCGTGGTATCTGAGCGGTCTCATGGCGGAAGGCAGTGCCGTCGAGCCACCGTCGCTCCCCACGCTCGAGTGCGGCCATCGCCAGCGGATTGTCGCGGACGTCGTGCATCGGCTCGGACGAGTGGTCCACTCAGTGAACGACCTTGCCGGCATCCAGGACACGCGACTGGAGGGCGGCTGGGTCTACGCCGCCGGGCGGGGCTCGCTGGCCGACCCACGATCGACGTTGCATCGACGCGATCGCGTCGGCGTCACGCGCGCCGGATCGTACATCTCAATCGACACCGGCAAATACTCGATCGCCCCCTGGCTGGCACAGCAGGTGGCTGAGATGATGGGCACCTGAGGCACCGTAGGCACCTCAGGCACCATAGGCACCCTACTTGATGAACAACATCTCCCGGTAGGTCGGAAGCGGCCACAATTCGTGCGGGATCATCAACTCGATCTGATCGCCGAGATCGCGCAGCGCGACCATGCCCGGCACGACCGTGTCGCGCATGTACTTCGCATGTTTCTCCGTCGATGCACTGTTGTGGTCGAGCGAGGCGGCCAGCTTGTCGGTCTGGACCCGGAACTGGTCGACCAGCTTCACCAGCCGGTCGAGCATCTTCTTGCCTTCCTTGCTGGGGCTGCCGGCGGCCTTGACCGCCGACACGCTCTCGGCGACTCGCCGCTGGTATTCGAGCGCGGCCGGCGTGATGTAACGATTCGACATCAGCACCATGAGCTGTGCCTCGACATTGATCGTCTTGGAGTAGGTCTCGAGGTTCACCTCGCAGCGCGCGTGGAGCTCGCGCGCCGAGAGAATCCTGTACTTCTCAAACGTCTTGACGACCGCTGGCTTGACGATTTCCGGCAGCGCATCGACCGTGTTCTTCAGGTTCAGCAGCCCGCGTTTGCCGGCTTCCTTCTGCCACTCCTGCGAGTAGTTGTTGCCGTTGAAGATGATGCGCATGTGCTGCTTGACGACTTTTTTGAGCAGCGCGCCGACCGCGTCTTCAATCCCCTGGCCCTTGGCGAGCGCCGCCTCGAGCTGGCCGCCCATGTCGTCCAGCGACTCTGCGACCGCGACGTTGAGACAGGTGGCAGGGAAGGCGACGTTCTGATTCGACGAGACCGCACGGAACTCGAACTTGTTGCCGGTAAATGCGAACGGCGACGTGCGATTGCGGTCTCCGGCGTCGCGCGGCAGCTTGGGCAGCACCGACACCCCGATGTCGAGATCGCCGCCGGCCTTGGTCGAGCGTGCGCGTCCCGATTCGATCTGCTCGAAGATGTCGGTCAGCATGTCGCCGAGGAAGACCGACAGGATTGCCGGCGGCGCTTCGTTCGCGCCAAGACGATGATCGTTGCCGGCGCTGGCAATGCTCATGCGCAGAAGGCCCTGCCAGGTATCCACCGCCCGGATCACGGCCGCGCAGAAGAACAGGAACTGCATGTTCGCGTGCGGCGTATCGCCGGGGTTCAACAGGTTGTTGCCGAGGTTGTCGCTAATGCTCCAATTCAAGTGCTTGCCCGAGCCGTTCACGCCCGCGAACGGTTTCTCGTGCAGCAAACACGCCAAGCCGTACTTCGGCGCCACCCGCTTCAACGTCTCCATCGTCATCATCTGGTGATCGGTGGCGACGTTGGCGCTCTCGAAGATCGGGGCAATCTCGGTACTGACTCGGGGCGACCTCGTTGTGCCGTGTCTTGATCGGCACACCCACCTTGTACAGCTCGGTTTCCACTTCGGCCATGCACGCCAACACGCGTTCGGGAATCGAGCCGAAGTACCTGATCCTCGAGCTCCTGACCCTTGGGCGGACGGGCGCCGAAGAGTGTGCGACCGGCGTTGATGAGATCAGGACGGCCGAAATAGAAGTTCCGATCAATCAGGAAGTATTCCTGCTCGGGACCGCAGGTCGCCGTCACGCGCGTCGCCCTCGAACCAAACAGCTTGAGAACGCGAACGGCCTGTGCCGACAGCACTTCCATCGACCGCAACAATGGCGTTTTCTTGTCGAGCGCTTCACCGGTCCAGCTGACGAACGCAGTTGGAATCACCAGCGTGACGCTGTTGCCGTTCTGCAACAACCACGGCGGGCTGGTCGGGTCCCACGCGGTGTATCCACGCGCCTCGAAAGTGCTGCGCATGCCGCCCGACGGGAAGCTGGACGCATCGGGTTCGCCGCGCACGAGTTCTTTGCCGCTGAAGTCGGCCAGCGATCGGCCATCGGGTCCAGGCGCGTAGAACGAGTCGTGCTTTTCGGCGGTGATGCCGGTCATCGGCTGGAACCAATGCGTAAAGTGCGACGCGCCTTGTTCGACGGCCCAATCCTTTAACGCGCTCGCCACCGCGTCGGCTGTGGACGCGTCGAGTGGGGCACTTTCCGAGATGGTGTTGCGCAGGGCGCGATAGACGCTCTTGGGGAGGCGGGCCTGCTGGACTTGATCGTTGAAGACCAGCGACCCGAACAGCTCGCTGACTCGGGCGGGCATGCGCGTCTGGCGGCCTTCAGTCATGGCCCAATCACGAATGTTTCTGACGGCATCGTTGAGCGCGGCGGATCCCATGGTCGTCGAAGGTCCTTTCCGATCCGAAGTCGAGTGGTCTGGTCCGCTATATATCAATGGGGGCATGTTTCCTCCGGGGATTGATGAGTATCCATCAAAATGTGCGCTTCATGCAAGATTTTGATGTCATCAATCCGTTTTTAACGTCGGTTGTGCCTTGATGCAGTCTGGAATGTGCCTCCTGAGCACAAATTTCGTGTCATTAGGTCATTCGACCCTTTCGGGGCGTGTGGCTTCCGGCTTTAGCCGGAAGATCGGCCGTCCGGTGGGATCTTCCGCCTGAAGGCGGAAGCCACCGCAGCACTGGACTTTGGAACCTAGAAAACAGGCAACAAGGTCCGTTGCGGACAGCTGGATGACGGGCTTGGCGCGCTGTTGTTCGCCAGCGCCGGATAGGTGAGGTCTGCCATCAAGGCGTAGCCCGAATCGCTCGGGTGAAATCCGTCCGACGAGAAGAGTGACGAGTTGTAGATCCTTGCGTCGCACATCAGATCGATCACCAGGACATTCTGGCCCGTCAGGGTATTGATGCGGTCGGTCAGCGACACGGCGATGCGCTGCATGATGCTGCGCTCGAGAACCGGGAGTCCCGCGACGTACGGGGCCGCGCCGAGGTTGGGGAGATTCAGCGCCACCACCCGCGTGTTGGGTGCACGCTGCCGGACGCGACGCAGGAGGTCGTGCAGATCGTTCTGCCACTGATTGACCTGCGCGTCGATGAATCCACGCACGTCCGCCCCCCCGCGGCCGGCGCGAATGGCCTGGGCGATGACGTTGGCGTCGTTCCCGCCGGCGAAGACCGTCACGTGCGTCGCGGCTGGCAGCACGACCGTGCTCTGGTCGAAAAACGTCGAGAAAACGTCGCGCCCGGTCTCGCGCGCCAGCGTCTGGATGGCGGGACTCATGACCGCCCCGGGGACGGCGAGGTTCTGAAGGCTCACGGTGCGACCGTCCGCTTGCAGCCGCCGCTTCAAGAGATAGACGTACCCGGTCCCTGACGGACAGTCCGGATCAAACGGCGCACAGACCACGCTGCCGCCAAAGCCGATACCGTCACTGGCGCCGATCGCCGTGTAGCTCATGGTGCTCGTCGGCGTCGGGTCGGTGGGCGTGCTCTGGTTGCAGGCGACCGCGAGGGCCGCGACCGCCGTGATTCCGGATCGAGCTATCCATCGCATCACTCCATTGTGTCAGACTCGTCACAGCATCGATGCCGTGGTTGATTCTCGGTCTTGCTGCGGCTTTCATAGCCTTGGCACATACCGCACCATTTCCGTTTGTACTCGACGCGCTGCACGCGGACCGCGTGATCTGGCGCATGCCCCACAGCCCGGCGATTCCACCGACGATTTATTTGACTTACGACGATGGTCCGAATCCGACGGCGACGCCTGCGCTGTTGGATGTACTGGGGGCTGAGGGTGTGCCCGCCACCTTCTTCCTGATCGAGCGTCATCTCTCACCCGAGACGGAGCCCATCGTCCAGCGAATTGCCGCCGAAGGGCATGGCGTGGCCCTGCACTCGCATACACGCGCCAAGCTGTTCCTCAATCCCGACGAACTGGGTCGCCGATTGACGGCGTTTGCGCACCGACTCGAGACCATTACCGGCCAACCGCCCTGTCGGGCGTTCCGGCCGCATGCGGGAGCGCGAGGGCAACAAATGCTCGAAGGGCTGCGCCGGATCGACTATCAGATGATCGGATGGGGCTTTTTGCTGTGGGATTTCGACTTCTTCCGTCCGCGTTCCGTCCGCATCGTGCCGCGGCTCGTCCGACACGCTTCTCCGGGCGACATCGTAGTGATTCATGACGGTCATCACGTCGACCCGCGCGCGAATCGGCTGGCGGCCATAGAGATCACGCGTGCGTTAATCCCGGCGTTGCGCGCGAAAGGCTTCCAATTCGGCGTAGTCTGTCCGGGACACTCATGATGCGACCCTGGACCCGGCACTATCCCCCGACGACCAGTGAGGACATCCCCGCGATCACGTGGCCGCACCTGCCCGCGTTCATCGCGGAAGCCGTCAACACCTTCCGTGACCGCCCGGCGTTCACGTTGTTCCTTCCCAACGGCACGCAGGGGACGCTGACCTACGGCGACGTCGATCGACTCTCGGATCAGTTTGCCGTGTATCTGCGCGAGGTCGCGGGATTCGACGCCGGTGATCGCGTCGCGGTCCAGATGCCGAACTGTCTGGCCTACCCGATTGCGGTTTTCGGATGCCTGAAGGCCGGGCTGGTGATGGTCAATACCAATCCGCTCTACACGACAGCGGAGATGGCACACCAGTTTGCGGACAGCGAGGCCATCGGCCTCGTCGCGATCGACGTCTTTGCCAACAAAGTTGCCGAGGTCCTTCCGAAGACCGCAATCAGACAGGTCGTTCTCGTCAGCGTTGCGGACCTGCTTCCACCGGTCAAACGTTTCGTCGTGCGCACGGTACAGAAGTATGTGCGCAGGATGATTCCGCCCGTGACGTTCGACCACACCACGTTTCCCGAAGCGCTGGCCGAGGGCGCGTCACGAATCGCGAGCGGAACGAACCCTGGTGCGTATCAGAAGGCACTGACGCTGGACCACGTGGCCGCACTTCAGTACACGGGAGGCACGACCGGCATCTCAAAGGGTGCGTCGCTCACGCACCGCAATCTGCTGGCCAATGTCGTGGCCAGCCTGGAAATGTGGAAACCGTTCCTCGAGCGCGGGACCGAAGTGATGCTGACCGCGTTGCCGCTGTACCACATCTTCGCCTTCACCGCGAACCTGATGATCTTCTTCGCGATGGGTGGCCGGAACATCCTGATTCCGAGTCCTCGCCCGTTTACCAATCTCAAGCTGGTGATGCAGCGTGAACCCATCACGTGGTTCACTGGCATCAACACCCTCTTTGTCGCGCTCATGAACGAGGCCTGGTTCCAGGCCATCAACACCTGGAAGCTCAAAGGGACGGTCGCGGGCGGGATGGCGCTCATGCCCGCCGTCGGTCAGCGGTGGGAGGCCATGACGAAGACACCGATCTACCAGGGCTATGGTTTGACCGAGACGTCGCCGGTCGTGACGCTCAATCCATTCCACCGCGCGAAGATGGACACGATCGGCGTGCCGGTCCCTGGAACCGATATCCGTCTGGTTGACGATCAGAATCGGGATGTGCCAACCGGACAACCCGGCGAGCTCCTGGTTCGTGGTCCGCAGGTGATGGCCGGCTACTGGCGTCGAGACGATGAGACCGCGCGATCGATGCGCGACGGCTGGTTTGCCACTGGCGACGTGGCGACGAGCGACGAGGAAGGCTATCTACGTATCGTCGATCGCAAGAAGGACATGATTCTCGTGAGCGGCTTCAACGTGTACCCCAACGAGGTCGAGGCCGTCCTGGCCCAGCATCCGGGGGTCGCCGACGTGTGCGTGCTGGGCGTTCCAGACCCTCTGTGCGGCGAAGCGGTGGTCGCATTCATCGTGGCGAAGGATGCGTCATTGAGCGCCGACGACATCCGCACCCATGCGAAGCGTGTACTGACCAACTATAAGGTGCCCAAGACGGTCGTCTTTCGATCAGACCTTCCAAAATCGAATGTCGGCAAGATCCTGCGCAAGGATCTGCGCGACGCGGCGATCCACGCTCACGCGGCCGATGGATAACCTCTGCCACACGCTGGCCGGCGCCGCGCTCGGCGAGGCTGGCCTCAAACACAAGACCGCCCTCGGTATGGGCACGTTGCTCATCGCGTCGAACCTCCCCGACATCGACGTCGCGGTGTTCGCGACCGACACGCTGGCGATGTCGTTTCGGCGTGGATGGACGCACGGCGTTCTGGCGTTGGCCGTGCTGCCGGCGGTCTTCGCCGGTGCGCTGCTCGCGTGGAATCGCGTCGCGGGCGGTCCGCGAGCCAAACTGACGGGGCTGTTACTGCTGTCCTACGTGGCGACCTGGCTCCATGTGTTCCTGGATTGGCTCAACAGCTACGGCGTGCGGCTGCTGATGCCGTTTTCGAATCGATGGTTCTATGGCGATGCGCTGTACATCGTCGACCCCGTTCTCTATGTGATTTTTGGCGCTGCCGTCGTCTGGTCGCGAATCAGGATCGCGCGCGTGCATCCAGCGCCAGCCCGCCCCGCCCGACTCGGCCTCGCCGTTGCGGCTGTTTACGTTGCGGTGATGTTGATGTCGAACTGGTGGGCGCGGATGGAAGTGCGGCGTGGATTGGAACGCGCCGGCCTTCCACCAGAGACGCGATTCATGGTCACGCCAGTGTTTGGCAATCCGCTCCGGCGCGAAGTCATCGTCGACACCGGCGAGCGCTACGAGAAAGGCCTGCTGTGGTTCGAGCCCACACCCCACTTCAGGCCCACGGGATACGGCCTCGACGTCCAGGCCTCTGATCCGGCAGCTCAGCGCGCGGCGCAGACGCCGCTCTTTCAAGCGTATCTCCGATGGTCGCGTTTTCCCTTCTACATCATCGACCGCCGGGCGGTTGGGGGTCAGGTCCATCTCAACGACTTTCGGTACGCCGCCGGAATGGGCGGTCGTCTCGGATGGTCTGTCATCTCCACTGAGATCAAGTAAGCCCGCTACAATGGGCCATGCGTATCGCCGCGGTCCTGCTGATCACGCTGCTCGTTCCCCAGCCTGCGCACGCGTGGGGGTTCGACCCGCACAAGTTCATCGCCGAACAGATGATCACCTTGCTGCCGGCGGAGCTGCGGCCACTCTTCGAGCACCGCAAGGCGTTTGTCATCGAACGATCGGTTGATCCGGATCTGTGGCGCACGGTGGGATGGGAGACTGAGGATCCTCATCATTTTCTCGACCTGGATTTCTACGGCAAGTATCCGTTCGAGGATTTGCCGCGCGAGTACGACCAGGCAGTTCAGAAATTTGGCAGGAGCGCGATCCACGAGCAAGGCCTGTTACCGTGGCGGACCCAGGAGATCTACGGGCGAGTCCGCCGCGGCTTCGAAGGGTTGGCGCGTCAGCCGCCGTCGACCTATGCGCAGGACGACATCGTTCTTTTCTCCGCGATCCTCGCGCACTACGTGGGGGATGGGCACGTGCCGCTCCACTCGGTGGAGAACTACGACGGCCAGCGTACGAATCAGAATGGGGTGCACAGTCGTTGGGAGAGCGAGCTGTTCGAGCGTTATCGATCGCGGCTGAAGATTGCCCCGGCCCCACCCAAGCCGATCACCGACCCGCGAACCTTCATGTTCGACGTGCTGCTCGCCAGCTACCGATTGTCCGATGCCGTGCTCGAAGCCGACCGTCAAGCCGTGGTTGGTCGCGAGTTCTACGACGATGCCTACTTCGAGGCGTTCGCCAAAGATCAATTGTCCGTGGTGGAGCGTCGTCTGAACGACGCCATCACGGCGGTGGCGTCGCTCATCATCGGCGCCTGGGAGCAGGCTGGTCGCCCCGCGGTTCCCATCGAGCGCGTGAAGACGGCGCGTCCTGTCACTCGGCCGCGCAGCTGAGGAACTCGCACCCTCCTCGTTTCGTCACCGTCACTTATGGACGTTTTTCTCATCCCGACCGCCACGGCTGAGCGCTACGAGCTGTACTACGAGGCGCCGGATGACGACGTCGTCGACGAGGTGGAGGAGGGCACGGGCGTCATCGCCCGGATGAAGCGTCGCTTTGGCGACATGCTGCGCGAAGCCGAGGAGTGGCGGCAGCGTCGCCACGAAGCCCAGCCCGAGCCGGCGACGCTTTTCGCGCGGCTCCGGCGCAAGGTGATGAGCTTTGTGGTCGAACGCATCGCCGAGCAGCGACTCCTGTGGCACATGCGGCGGCACACCGACATCTGCGCGTGTATCCCGGCCGACGTCTCGGAGCGTGAAGCCGATCAAATCATTCGCAGCATCCTGAAGCGCGATGCCGATCACCACCTGAAATGGATGCTGATCGATCTGCTGCTGCTGGCGTTGTCCGCGCCGCTCATGGTGATTCCTGGCCCCAACGTGCCGGGTTTCTACTTCACGTTTCAGGTGGTCGGACACTTCCTCTCGATGCGAGGTGCCAAGCGGGGACTGGCCGTGGCACGCTGGACGTTCAGCCCCTCCGAGGAGCTCGCTGAACTGCGGCACGCGCTCACACTGGCCCCGTCGCAACGGCATCGACGGTTTCGCGAGCTCGCCGACCGTCTTCGACTCGAGCATCTCGCGAGGTTTCTCGACGAGGTGGCCGCGCCGACCGCGTGATATTCTCGGCCCGTGAAGCTCGGCGATCTGGCCGCGCAGCTCGGGTGTCAACTCGAAGGCGACCCCGACCTCGAGGTGACGCGCGTGGCTGGCATCGACCAGGCAGGTCCGGGTGATCTCACGTTCCTCGCCAATTCGAAGTACGCGGCGCACGTCGCCACGTCTCGCGCGACCGCCATCATCGCGACTGCGGATGTGCGCGGCGTGCGCGGCGCGTTGTTGCGAACGCCCAACCCGTACCTGGCGTTTGGACGCGCCATCCGATTGCTGTATCCGATGTCATCGCCGTCAGCCGGCGTTCATCCGTCGGCCGTGATTGCGCCCGACGTGATCATCGAGGATGGCGTGACCATCGGGCCGCTCGTCGTGATCGAGAGCGGGGCGCGGATCGGCGCGCGCTCGATTCTCAACGCGCATGTGGTGATCGGCGCTGGCGCCGCCATCGGTGTCGACTGTGTTCTGCATGCCAGGGTTTCGATTCGAGAGCGCGTCCAGTTGGGCCAACGCTGCGTGGTCCAGGACGGAGCCGTCATCGGGAGCGATGGCTTCGGCTTCGCGCATCGCGACGACGGCACGCACGAGAAGATTCCGCAAATCGCGACGGTCGTTATCGAGGACGACGTCGAGATCGGGGCCAACACCACGATCGATCGACCGGCCGTCGGGGAAACACGCATCAAGGCGGGCACCAAGATCGACAATCTGGTCATGATCGCGCATGGCGTCGTCGTCGGACGAAATACCCTCCTCGCCGCGCAGGTGGGAATTGCCGGGAGCACCGTGGTGGGTGACGACGTGATGTTGGGCGGCCAGGTTGGCGTGGCAGGTCATGTGACGGTCGGCGACCGCGTCAAAGCGTCCGGCCAGACCGGTGTCATCGGCGACGTGCCGGCGGATTTGTTCATCAGTGGCTATCCGCACATGGAGAATCGCGAGTGGCGGAAGGCCTATGCCATCGTGCGCAGGCTGCCTGAACTGCGGAAGCAGTTGAACGCGCTTGAACGGCGGCTGGCGGAGATCGAACTGAAAAGCAGCGGTTCTTGACGTAGGTTCGTTACAACGGTTCTGCACGTTCGTTCTGCGAGGGTTCTTCACGAGGGTCTTCACGAGGGTTCTTCATGGCGGTTCCATGACGGTCCTCGACCGAACCTGCGTAAAGAACCTCCGTAAAGAACCCTCGTTTAGAACCGCAGCGAAGATGCCATAATCAACCCCATCCCTATGAGAAACCCTGCGTTGCGCGCGGCGCTGCTCGGCGCGTTGGTGGCCGCGGTGTTGTCGGTCTCGCCCTGGCGCGCGGCCGTCGATGCGGCGGTACGGCCACCCAAGCTGAGCTACCAGCGGATCAAGTTGCCGAACGGCCTGACGGTGTTGCTGCACCAGGACCGCTCGACGCCCATCGTCCACGTGCAGCTCTGGTATCACGTGGGGTCGAAGGACGAACGTCCGGGCCGCACGGGTTTCGCCCATCTCTTCGAACACATGATGTTCAAGGGCTCGAAGAACGTCGAGCCCGAGCAGCACACCTCGATGGTGTCGTCGGTCGGCGGTCGTGCCAATGCCTACACCAACGAGGACGCCACGGTGTATTGGCAGACCGTGCCGTCGCAGTACCTTCCGTTGGTGTTGTGGATGGAAGCGGATCGCATGGCGACGCTGCGAATCGACGAGCGCACCTTCCGTAACGAGCGTCAGGTCGTTCAGGAAGAACGACGGATGCGGATCGAGAATCAGCCCTACGGACGACTCAACGAAATCCTGTTCGAGCAGGCGTTCGCGGTGCACCCCTACAAGCACCCGGTGATTGGGAGCATGAAGGATCTCGAGGCTGCGACGATCGAGGACGTCCGCGAGTTCTACCGCACCTATTACGTGCCCTCCAACTGCACGATGGTCATTGCCGGTGACTTCGAGATCGACCAGGTAACAGAAATAGTCAACCGCTATCTCGCGCGTGTGCCCGCCGCGGAGAAGGAAGTGCCTCGCGACATTCCGAAAGAGCCGATTCCGACCAAGGAGAAGCGGGCGACCGTTGAGGAGCCCTGGCCGCTGCCAGCCGTCGTGGTCGCCCATCACATCACGTACGACGGGCACCCGGACTCCTATCCGCTCCACATCGTGTCGAAGGTGCTCTCCGACGGACAGAGCTCGCGGATCTATCGCAAGCTGGTTTACGAGACCGGCCTCGCCTTGACCGCGTTTGGTGGCGGCAACATCATCGAGGATCCCAATCTGTTTTTCGCGATTGCCATCGTCAATCCTGGGCAGTCACCGGCGGCAGTCGAGAAGGCGCTGATCAGCGAGCTCGACCGACTCAAGGTCGAAGGCATCACCGATCGGGAGCTGCAGCGCGCGAAGAATCAGTTCGCGCGCGACTACATCCTGGGTCGCGAATCGTTGCAGGACAAGGCCACCCATCTCGCGCATGCCGAAGTGCTGCACGACGACATCACGACCGCGGATGGGGAGTTCGACATCTTCCAGAAGATTTCGATCGCCGACGTGCAGCGCGTCGCGAAGACCTACTTCACGCCCGAGCGGCGGGTCATCCTGCACGTGATGCCGAAGGGGGGCAACCAATGATCGGCGTCGGGTTGCGCGTCTGGACGGCCTACGGCGTGCTGGCACTCACGACCGCCGTGCTGTGCGGATCGCTGACCACGGCGCTGGGAGCACAGGCCAGGCCCTTCGACAGTGGAGCCAGCGCTCAGGGCCGCGCGTGGCCGAGCGAGGCGCCGCCGCGTCCGCAGGCCGCGCGACCGGTGACGTTCCCGCCCTATGAGATCCGCAAGCTCGCCAACGGCCTTCAGGTGGTTCTCGTCAGCCACCACGAGCAGCCAGCCGTGAGCGTCCGCATGCTGGTTCGCGCGGGCGCCGCGCACGACCCGAAGGGCAAGATGGGCTTGGCCATGCTGACGTCAGCCGTGCTTGACCAAGGGGCCGGATCACGAACGGCGGAACAGATCGCCGACTCGATCGACTTCGTCGGCGGCATTCTGGGCAGTGGCGCCGGCACCGATCTGACCTATGTCAATACGGTGGTGATGAAGGACAGTCTGCCGCTCGCGTTGTCGCTGCTGGCCGACGTGGTGCGCCGGCCGACCTTTGCCCCCGAAGAAGTCGAGCGTCAGCGTCAGCAGGCTCTTTCCGGACTCAAGGTCGCCGCCGAAGATCCCGACAACGTCGCCAACCAGGTGATCGATCGACTGATCTACGGCTTCCATCCGTACGGCTTGCCCGGTAACGGGACCCCGCAGTCGCTGGCGTCCCTGACGCGTGACGACGTGGTGGCGTTTCACCGCCAGTACTTCGTGCCCAACAATGCCCTTCTGGCCATCGTCGGTGACGTGCCGCCCGACGAGGCGATGAAGGGCGTCGAACAGGTCCTCGGGGACTGGAAGTCGCAAGAGGTACCGACATTCAAGCCGATTGAGCCGCCGCAGCCCACGCGGCGCGTGGTCGTTATCGACAAGCCCGATTCGGTGCAGACCGAGATCCGGGTCGGGCAGCTTGGTATCGCCCGCCGCCATGACGACTACCTGGCCATGGATCAAACGATCAAGATCCTCGGTGGCGAAGGCGCCAACCGGTTGCAGCAGGTCTTGCGATCGCAGCGCCAACTGACGTACGGCGCGTCGGCGGATCTCGATTCGTACAAGATGACGGGTGGAATCGTGGCCGAGACCGACACGCGAACCGATGCCACCGCTGAGGCGCTGCGAATCACGATCGATGAGTTCTACAAGCTCCAGCGCGACCGCGTGTACGAAGGCGAGCTCGAAGGGGCTCAAGCGTACCTGGCCGGAAATTTTCCACTGACGATCGAGACGCCGGACGCGATCGCGACCCAGGTCCTCAACCAGTTGTTCTACGAGCTGCCGCTCACCGAGCTGCAGACGTTTCCGGAACGCGTCAAGAGCGTCACCCCTGATGACGTGCAGCGCGTGGCGCGCAGTTACCTGCGCCCCGATCGCCTTGCGATCGTGCTCGTGGGCAACGCCAACGCCTTCGTCAAGGATTTGAGTGGGGTTGGCTTCAGCGAGTTCGAGCGCATCCCGATCGATCAGGTGGACCTGCTGGCGGCCGATCTTCGAAAGGCCGGCCGGACAGGGGAGGTTCAGCAGCGCGAGCGTCCGACACGGCCGGCGAGCGCACCACCTCACTGATGCGGGTCATGCTGTCGTGCGGCGAGGCTTCGGGCGATCTGTATGCCGGCGCCCTGGTCGAGGCCATGCGGGCCCGCGATCCGCGACTGGACGTCTTCGGCCTCGGCGGAGACCGATTCAGGAGCGCGGGCGCTCGGCTCATCGGCGACTTTCACTCCCTCTCGGTCACGGGTCTCGTCGAGGCGCTGCGGGTTCTTCCTGACTCGTATTCGATGTACCGGCGGCTGGTGGACGCCGCGCGACGCGACCGACCGGACGTCCTGGTCCTCATCGATTATCCCGACTTCAATTTCCGCTTGATGGCGGCCGTTCGTCGGCTCGGGGTGCCCATCGTGTACTACGTGAGTCCGCAACTGTGGGCCTGGCGTGCGAGCCGCCTTCAGACGATGAAAGCGCTGGTCGATCGGGTGATCCCGATCTTCCCGTTCGAAGAGGCGATGTACCGTGACGAAGGCATGGATGTTCGCTTCGTCGGCCACCCGCTCATCGACCTGATCCAGCCGAGGGAAACGCGCGAGGTTCTGATCCAGAAGCTCGACCTCGATCGGACGCGGCCCATCGTCGCGCTCCTGCCAGGGAGCCGTCAGAACGAGCTGCAACGTCTCGTGCCCGTGCTGGCGGCAGCCGTGCCTCGGATCGCGTCGTCCGTCGTGGGGACGCAGTTCGTAGTCGCGCGCGCGCCGCGTTTGCCCGACTCCTTCTTCGCACCGTTCCAGGGAGTCGGCGCGCCGGTCCGTGTGGTCGAAGGGCAGACCGACGATGTGTTGGCCGCCAGCGATGCCGTCGTCACGGCCTCGGGCACCGCCACGGTTCAGGCGGCGCTGCACGACAAGCCCATGGTCGTGGTGTATCGGTTGTCGCCGGTGACTTATAAGCTGGGAAAGCCGCTGGTGCGCGTGCCGATGTACAGCATGGTCAACCTCGTCGCCGGCGAGCGCGTTGTCGAGGAGTTGATTCAGGAGGCGTGCACACCTGAAGCCGTGTCACGCGAGGCGGTTGCGCTGCTGACCGATGCTGACCGCGTCGCCGAGATGAAGGAGCAGTTGGCCATCGTGCGTCAGCGGCTGGGTGGTTCGGGCGCCAGTGGGCGTGCGGCCGATGCTGTCCTCGAGATTGCGCGCCGCAACGAGCAGACGAAAGGACAACATTGATCAAGCGCTGCCTGGTCGCCACAGTGGTGGCCGTGATGTTGACGGTCGGGCATGTGGACGCCATCACCGTGGTGCCAATGACGTTCGAACAGTTAGTCGACGAATCGGATGCCGTGATCTACGCACGTGTGGGTCAGGTCAGGGGACAGTGGACACCCGATCGACGGTCAATCGACAGCATCGTGACGCTCGACGTTCTGCGGTATCTGAAGGGCGATCTCGGAGAGAGCGTTCTTCTGCGACTGCCGGGGGGCGAGGCCGGGGGACGGATCAACGTCGTGCCCGGCGCTCCCATCCTTCGCGAGGGCGAGCTGGTCGTTGTGTTTCTGGACTCGCAGGCTCCAGCCATCCCAACTGTACCTGGGCCTCACGCAAGGACTGTTTCGTGTCCGGCCAGATGCTCAAACGGGCGTGCCCATGGTGACGCCGCCACCGCTCAAGGCCAGTGAGGCCGGACGCATCGTCCGGGGGGCTGCTCAACGTCGAACCTTGACCATCGAGGCATTCGCCGCCACCGTGCGTGAGCTCGAGAGCGTGCGATGACCAACGGCTGCGTCGCCCTTCTCGTGCTGATCATGACGTTCGGGTCTGGCGTTTCTGTGCACGGCTATCTCAAGTTTGGCGTCCGCATCGGCGCGAATGTGGTGGACGTACGGTGGAATCGTCCGGTGCAGTACTTCGTGACCGAACGTGCCGGCCCAGGCGTGACCGCGCTGGAGTTGCGCGATGCCATCACGCGCGCGTTTGCGACGTGGCAAGGGGTGAGCACGGCGCGGGTCCAGAGCCAGTTTCAAGGCCTGACGATGGTCCCACCCGGCTTGCAAGATGGGCGGACCACGTTCGGCTTTCTCGATCGGCCCGACCTCGAGCGCGTTCTTGGCGCCACCAGCTTTCTGCTCGACGCTGCCACGGGGGAAGTGATCGAGGCGGACGTGTTTTTCAACACTCGCTTCGACTGGTCGACGGCTACGAATGGCGAGACCGGTCGCGTGGATCTCGAGTCGGTCGCGCTGCACGAGATCGGTCACTTGCTGGGACTCGGGCACTCCGCACTAGGCGAGACCGAGATGGTGGGCGCGGGCCGGCGCGTAATCGCCACCGGCGCCGTCATGTTCCCGATTGCCATGAGCCCAGGTGTCATTTCGGATCGCCTTCTGCAGCCGGACGATATGGCTGGCATCAGCGATCTGTACCCGACCGATGAATTCGAGCGCGACACCGCCTCGATCAACGGTCGCGTGACGAAGAACGGCACCGGCGTATTCGGTGCGCATGTCGCCGGATTCAATCTTGAAACAGGCGCGTTGATCGGAGGCTTCGTGGTGAGCTCCGACGGCTCGTTTGTCATCGCCGGGCTCGCGCCCGGAACCTACATTGTCCGGGCCGAGCCACTGGACGACGCGGACCCCGAGAGCTTCTTCAGCCAACCTGTGGATGTCGACTTCCGAGTGGCGTACGGCCCGAGGGTCACTGCGGCGCCACGTGGTGGCAGCACCGATGCGATCGAGATCCAGGTGAGACCCAAGTGAGTGTCGGGCGGAGGCTCGCGACGGCCGTGCTGCTCGTCGCGAGCGTGAGCTCTGCGAGCGCTCAAGACAACGATCCCGCGCTCAGGCCGCATCGCTTCACGTTGTCCGCCGGTGTGGTCGCGAGCGGCGGGTATCCGGTCGGCGATCAGAGCGCGGAACTTCGTCGCAACGCGGCCGGCAATCCGGCCCCGCTGCCGCTGTTTCGGGCCGAGTCGACGTTCGAGGCGGCCCCCGGGTTCGACGCGCGTGTGGACTTTGCGCTCAGTCGCGGTCTGGCCATCGAGGTTGGCGCGACGTATTCGACGCCGCGGCTCGAGGTCACGGTTTCGGATGACAGCGAGTCCGATCCGAATGTGCAGCTTGGCGAAGAGGTCTCGCAGTACACCGTCGACGTGTCGGGACTGTGGCTCGTGCCGGGGCTTGCGCTGGGCCGTGTGCGTCCGTACATCATTCTGGGAGGCGGATACCTCCGGCAGTTGCACGAGGATCGCCTCGTGGCCGAGACCGGAGGTCTGTTCCATGCCGGTGGCGGTGTGCGGATTTGGTTCACGGGCGGATCCGGCTCAGCCCGTGCGATTGGTCTTCGCGTCGAGGCGCGGCTGGTTCGAAGGTCCGGTGGGATCGAATTCGAAGATGGCGTCCGCAACTATCCGGCGTTCAGCATTCTGGGGTTCCTCGGGCTCTAACACCGACAGACCCACGACGCGTGGCTTCCGCCTTCAGGCGGAAGCACGAATACTGCATGATTGAGTTCCTCGACGTCGCGATCAATCGAGGAGGGCGAATCGTCCTGAAGGGTGTCTCCCTATCCGCCGCCGCCGGCGAGATCATCGCCCTCGTGGGGCAAAGCGGCAGCGGGAAGACCACCCTCCTTCGACTCGTCAATCGCATGTTGCGCCCCGACTCGGGCGAGGTCCGAGTCGGCGGTCGCAACGTGGCCGACTGGGATGAGATCGCCCTTCGACGGCAAACCGGGTACGCGATTCAGGAAGTTGGCCTCTTCCCGCACTTCACCGTGGCGGAGAACGTCGCGCTCCTGCCGCGGCTGCTGGAGTGGCCGTCGTCACGGACCGACGCGCGTGTGAACGAGTTGCTGCAGCTGGTGGGTCTGGCGCCCGCTGACTTTCGGCATCGCTGGCCCGACGAGCTGTCCGGTGGACAACGTCAGCGTGTGGGCTTGGCGCGCGCCCTTGCCGCCGACCCGCCGATCCTGTTGATGGACGAACCTTTTGGCGCCCTCGATCCCGTTACGCGATCGGAGCTCCACCGGGAGTTCCGACGGTTACATACCCAGATCCCGCGGACGGTCCTGTTGGTGACGCACGATCTGGCCGAAGCCTTCGCGCTCGCCCATCGCGTCGGCGTGTTGCACGAAGGACGCATGCTCGTGTGTGACACGCCAGCGGCAGTGAAGACGAGTCAGGATCCGTACGTGCGAACGCTCGTCGAGACGCGATTCGGATGAGCGAGCTGCTCACGTTCCTCGCGACGCATCGGAGCGAGCTGGTCATTCGCATTGGCGAGCACCTCGTGTTGGTCGGCCTTTCGACCGCCTTTGCGGCGGCGATCGGCATCCCGCTGGGAATCGTCGCCGCGAAGCTTCGGAGCGTTGGTCGCCCGCTGGTTGCGCTCGCGAACCTCGCCCAGACGGTGCCAAGCCTGGCGCTGTTCGGGTTCCTCATTCCGCTGCCGTTCATTGGCGGGATAGGCACGCGCACCGCGCTCGTTGCGCTCACGCTCTACGCCGTGCTGCCGATCGTGCGAACGACGATGACGGGGTTGCAGGGTGTCGATCGGTCGGTGCTGGAGTGTGCTGCGGCGATGGGGATGACGCCCCGTCAGATCCTGCGACGCGTCGAGCTGCCGCTGGCGCTGCCGTCAATCCTGACCGGGATTCGCGTAGCCACCGTGGTTGGTGTCGGCACCGCGACGATTGCGTCGGCAATTGGCGCTGGAGGACTCGGCGACTACATCTTTCGCGGGCTGTCCATGGTCGATTCGGTCGTGATTCTGGCAGGAGCGCTGCCGGCGGCCGTGCTCGCGTTGACGGCGGATGGACTGCTGGCCCTTGCCGCGCGCGCCTTCGATCGCCGACATGGCACGCGCCTTCTACGGAGCGCGGTCGCAGCCACCGTCGTTCTGACTGCCGCCGTCGGACTGTGGGCCTATCGCTCGGTGCCCACCGCCGCAATCGTCGTCGGATCGAAGAACTTCACCGAGCAAGTCATCCTTGGCGAACTCGTGGCCTTGACCATCGAGCAGCACACGGGACTGAGCGTCGAGCGGCGCTTGAATTTGGGCGGAACCCTCGTCTGCGACGAAGCACTGCGACGAGGCGATATCGATGTCTACGTCGAGTACACCGGGACGGCGTTGACGACGCTGTTCAACGAATCGCCGAACATGCCCGTGAGTGATTTCAAGGCGCAGTTTGCGACCCGATCGGCGCAGGTGCTCGAACGTGTCAAGACGCTGTATCAGTCGCGTGGAGTCAAGGCGCTCTCGAGCCTCGGGTTCAACAACACGTTCGCCATCCTCGTGCGGTCGGCGTCCGCCACCGAGCACGGCTTGCGGCGGGTGAGCGACTTGTCGCGAGTGGCCGCGACATGGCGCGCGGGGTTTGGCTACGAGTTTCTCGAGCGACCGGACGGATTCGTTGGCCTGGCCAAGGCCTATGGACTCCGATTTCGCGAGCCCCCCCGGGTCATGGACTTGAATCTGATCTATCGAGCGGTGGCGGCCGGGGAGATCGACGTCACGGCCGGCGACATGACGAGTGGACTCATCCAGTCGCTCGGTTTGACCGTGCTCGCTGACGACCGCGAGTACTTTCCGCCGTACGACGCCGTGCCGGTGGTTCATAGCGCCACGCTGCAGCGACATCCGGAAGTGGAGCAGGCGCTCGAACGACTGGCGGGCCGGATTTCGGCTGTCGACATGCAGCGAATGAACCACGAGGTCGATGGGTTGCGGCGCAATCCGCGGGAGGTCGCGCAGGCATTTCTGGCTGGCCTCGCGATCGCATCCGCGGAAGACGAGAAGGAACGGAGCATAGCGGACGGAATCCCTTCGCGGACAACGCAGCCATCGTTTAGCGACACATGGGTCGAAAGGGCTATGATCAACGTTTATGTCGCTCGACTCCTTCAAGACACGCACGCCGCTCACGGTTGGCTCTGACACGGTCTCCATCTACAGCCTTCCGGCGCTCGAGCGCGCGGGCTTTCCGCGCGTGGCGACGCTCCCGTTTTCGCTCAAGATCCTGCTCGAGAACCTGTTGCGCCGCGAGGATGGCGGGTTCGTCAAGGCTGACGACATCCGCGCCTTGGCGTCGTGGGACCCGGCGAAACCGATTCAGAAAGAGATCTCATTCATGCCGGCGAGAGTCCTCCTGCAGGACTTCACCGGCGTGCCGTGCGTGGTTGACCTGGCCGCCATGCGCGACGCCATCGTGTCGCTCGGTGGCAAGCCCGAGCAGGTGAATCCGCTCCAGCCCGTCGAACTCGTCATCGATCACTCGGTGCAGGTGGACTACTTCGGGACGCCGCAGGCGCTGCAACTGAATTCCGAGCTCGAGTACCAACGCAATCGCGAGCGGTACGTGTTCCTGCGATGGGGACAAACGGCGGTTCGCAACTTCCGAGTCGTGCCGCCAGAGACCGGGATCGTGCATCAAGTCAACATCGAATACCTCGCGCGCGTCGTGTCGCGCGAATCGCTGACCACGGGTGCAGTCGCCTATCCCGATACCTTGTTTGGGACCGACTCGCACACGACGATGGTCAATGGGTTGGGGGTCGTGGGTTGGGGCGTTGGTGGCATCGAAGCGGAGGCGGCGATGCTTGGCCAGCCCAGCTCGATGCTCATTCCCTCGGTCCTCGGATGTCGGCTGACTGGCCGACTGCCCACCGGATCCACCGCCACCGATCTCGTCCTCACGATTACCGAGGCGCTCCGCAAGCATGGCGTCGTGGGTAAGTTCGTTGAGTTCTACGGACCGGGCCTTCGCCATCTGACGGTGGCCGATCGGGTGACGCTCGGCAACATGTGCCCCGAGTACGGCGCCACGGTCGCGATTTTCCCAATCGACAACATGACGCTCGACTACCTTCGTCTCACGGGTCGGGAGGCGCCGCAGATTGCGCTGGTCGAGGCCTACGCCCGCGCGCAGGGGTTGTTCCGAACCGATGATGCCGTTGATGCGGCCTACAGCGAGACGATGGAGCTCGATCTGGGGACCGTGCAACCGAGCCTGGCCGGCCCGCGGCGTCCGCAGGATCGAGTGGCGCTCGGCGCGGCGAAGCGGTCGTTTGCGGCCGCCTTGCCCGAGCTGAAAAAGGGCGTCAAGGTGGCCGCCAGTGGCGGCGGAACCGCCGTCGCGACCGAGACCATGCTCGATCACGGCTCGGTCGTGATCGCCGCGATCACGAGCTGCACCAACACCTCGAATCCGAGCGTGATGATTGGCGCCGGCCTTCTGGCCCGAAACGCCGTGGCCAAAGGACTGCAGCGAAAGCCATGGGTCAAGACCAGTCTCGCGCCCGGGTCGAAGGTGGTGACCGACTACTTGACCAAGGCCGGGCTGATGCCCGCACTCGAACAGCTTGGTTTCAACCTGGTGGGCTATGGCTGCACGACCTGCATTGGCAACAGCGGTCCGTTGCCCGACGAGATTGCAGCGGAGGTTCGCGAACGCGGCCTGGTGGTCTGCTCGGTGCTCAGCGGCAATCGGAACTTCGAAGGGCGGATTCAACAGGATGTGCGTGCCAACTATCTGGCGTCACCTCCGTTGGTTGTGGCATACGCGCTCGTCGGCACGATGAATCGCGACTTGACGACCGAGCCACTCGGGAAGGGCCACGACGGGCGAGAGGTCTACCTCAAGGACATTTGGCCCAGCGAACAGGAGGTGCAACAGGCCATGTTGCACGCCGTGACCGAAGCGGCATTCCGAGCCCAATACGCCCATGTCTTCGAAGGCGATCGGCGCTGGCGGGAGCTGCCGGTGCCAACCGGCGATCGCTTTCAGTGGGACGACTCCTCGACCTACATCCGACGGCCACCATTCCTCGAAAACATCACGCGTGAGCCACCGGCGCGATACGACATCCAGAAGGCGCGCGTGCTCGCGCTGCTGGGCGACAGCATTACCACGGATCACATCTCGCCGGCGGGTTCGATCAAGGCGGACAGCCCGGCTGGTCGCTATCTCATCGACCATGGCGTGCTGCCACGTGATTTCAATTCGTACGGCGCCCGCCGGGGCAATCACGAAGTGATGATGCGCGGCACGTTCGCGAACGTGCGGTTGAAGAATCAACTCGCGCCCGGGACCGAAGGTGGCGTGACGGTCTTTCTGGGTTCCGCGGGCACTGGGTCACTTGGGGCGGACGTGCTCAGCATTTACGACGCCGCGATGCAGTACCAACAAGCCGGCGTGCCACTGTTGGTGATTGCGGGCAAAGAGTATGGTTCGGGATCGTCGCGAGACTGGGCGGCGAAGGGCACCATGCTCCTCGGCGTCAAGGCAGTGATTGCCGAGAGCTTCGAGCGGATTCACCGCAGCAACCTGGTCAACATGGGCGTGCTGCCGCTGGAGTTCAAGCCGGGCGAGTCGGCGAACAGCCTGGCACTCACCGGTCGCGAGGTCTTCGACCTGGCCGACTCGGGCAGCGCGCTGCGCCCACGCGGAGCGGTGCGCGTGCGCGCCACGGCCGAGGACGGGGCCGTGCGTGAGTTCAGTGCCAACGTTCGAATCGATACGCCCGAAGAGCTGACCGCGTTCGCTCACGGCGGCATCCTTCCATACGTGTTGCGTCAACTGGCCAAGCGCGCCTGACACGCGAGCCCATGATCGCTACCGCAGACATCAAGTCCCGCGCACGGTCGTTGGGGTTCGATCTCTGCGGGATCGCGCCGGCGACGGCCTTGCCCGAGTTGGCGCGCCTGAAGGAATGGCTCGCTCGCGGGTATGCGGGGGAGATGACGTACCTCGAACGGTCGGCGGAGGCGCGAGCGGATATCCAGCACGTGCTGCCGAGCGCCCGGTCAGTAATTGTGACCGGGACGGTTTACTACGCGGATGACCGGGCTTAGAAGCCCGGTCCGCTCGACTTCGCAGCTCCGCGCAACCGCGGCTCCCTCCAGCCGACATCAGCCCGGATCGCGCGCTACGCCTGGGGCGAGGACTATCACCTCGTCCTCTCCAAGCGACTCGAGGCCCTCGTCGCCTGGATGCGGGAGGCGAGCGACAGCCCCTTCGAGTCGTTCATTTTCGTCGACAAGCATCACGTTCAGGAACGAGTGTTCGCCAAACACGCGGGGCTGGGATGGATCGGCAAGAACACGTGTCTCATCAATCCAGACCTGGGCTCGTGGCTCTTCCTGGCCGGGGTGGCGGTCAGCCTCGACCTTCCAGCCGACGCCGCTGGCATCGATCAGTGCGGTGCCTGCACCCAGTGCATCGACGCCTGTCCCACCGGCGCGATTGTGGATGAGTACC
This sequence comes from uncultured Acidobacteriota bacterium, assembly GCA_963802675.1. Taxonomy (GTDB): domain Bacteria; phylum Acidobacteriota; class Vicinamibacteria; order Vicinamibacterales; family UBA2999; genus JACCSI01. The sequence goes on along the minus strand of CAWDJL010000002.1, from coordinate 153,080 downwards.
GAGATCGATGCCACCCGCTGCATCTCGTATCTCACCATCGAGCTCGCTGGTCCGATTCCCCCAGACCAGCGCGCCTCACTCGGTGATCACCTCTTTGGCTGCGATGTCTGTCAGGACGTCTGCCCCTGGAATCTTGCGCCACTGGCGACGCTCGACCCGGCGTGGTTGCCGCGACATCAGCGGTCGAACATCGATGCGGCCGACCTCTGGCAACGGTCGGACTTCGAGCTTCATCAGCTCGTGGAGGGTTCGGCGATGACACGAACCGCCATCTCGCGTCTTCGCCGCAACCTCGCCATCGTGCTGGGCAACTCGGGCGACTCGTCCGTCGCGGGGCTGCTCGACCGTCCGGGGCACGGCGATCCGGCCGCGGCTCGTACCGCGGAGATGCCGCTGATACATGAACACGTCGAGTGGGCGAAGCAGGAATTGAGCACCGATGCCGACAAGGCGCGACCGGAGGTAATCGGAGCCTCGCCGCCAGACGTATTACGATGACGTATGCCGGATTCTGATTCTCTCGCACCGGTCCTGCTCGTCTCGATGCCGCAAATGCTCGACCCCAACTTCACGCGGACGGTCGTGTTGCTGGCGGAGTACGGCAGGCATGGCGCGTTCGGGCTGGTGGTGAACCGGCGGATGGCCGAGCCCGCGCATGAGGTGATCAAGCCGGAACCACCGCTCGACATTCACAAGGATGTCCATCTGTTCGTCGGCGGACCGGTCGAGCCCAATCGGGCATGGGTCCTGACCGCCCATCGAGAGCTCGATGGCGATGCGCTCGAGATCATGTCAGGCGTCTATCTCTCGGCACTGCCCGATCTCATTCGGCACGCGCTCCAGTCGTCTCCCGATCCTCAGGTCAGGCTCGTCATCGGCTACGCGGGTTGGGCGCCCGGCCAGTTGGACGATGAGCTGGCGGCCTCGTCCTGGCTGATGTCGCCGGTGCATGCCGACCTGGTCTTCGATACACCCATCGACGCGATGTGGGAGGCGGCCATCCGACGGTTGGGCGCCGATCCGTCTGCGCTGCAAACCTCGTCCGGGGTCCACTAGTCACGGAAACACGGAAACACGGAAACACGCGTACCTTCCGCCTGAAGGCGGAAGCCACGGATTACCTAATCACATGAGACAGTCGATAATGTCCCTAGCCCTCGTCAGCACGCTCGCGGCCTGTAGTGGACCGACACCGTCCGCGACCGCAACCGCTTCTCCTTCGGCTTCCGCACCAACCGCAGCCCCGACTGGCGTCGCGGACGACATCGCGCGAAAGGCGGCGCGCTTCGCCCCCACCGATATCGCTGCCGATCTTAGCGGCCTGGCCGAATCCGAGCGTCGTTCGCTGTCGCACATGATCCGCGCCGCGCAGGTCATGGACGCGTTGTTTCTGGAACAGGTGTGGGCCGGCAACGAGGCCATGCTCGTCGACCTGCTGCGCGATCAGAGCGATGCGGGAAGGGCTCGACTGCACTACTTCCTCATCAACAAGGGGCCCTGGTCGCGGCTCGATCACAATGAGCCGTTTGTTTCAGGGGCTCCGCCGAAGCCTGCCGCAGCCAACTATTACCCGCCCGAAGCGACCAAAGACGAGGTCGAGAAGTGGATTCAGTCGTTGCCCGAGGCCGAGCGGTCGCGAGTTACCGGGTTCTTCACGATCATCCGCCGCGCGCCCGGCGGCGGTCTCGTTGCCGTGCCGTACAGCACCGAGTATCAGGGTGAGCTCGCGCTGGCCGCGATGCACCTGCGTGAGGCGGCGAAGCTCACCACGCAACCGACCTTGAAGGCCTACCTCGAGGCGCGCGCAGCCGCGTTCCTCTCGAACGACTACTACGACAGTGACGTGAAATGGATGGAGCTCGACGCGTCCATCGAGCCCACAATCGGGCCCTACGAGGTGTACGAGGACGAGTGGTTCAACTACAAGGCGGCATTTGAAGCCTTTATCACGATCAAGGACCAGACCGAGTCCGAGAAGCTCCGCAAGTTCGCCGGGTCACTGCAGGACATTGAAAACAACCTGCCTATCGACCCCCGATACAGGAATCCCAAGCTAGGCGCCCTCGCCCCCATCGCCGTCGTCAACACAGTCTTCTCAGCCGGTGATGCGAATCGCGGCGTCCAGACGGCAGCGTTCAACCTGCCGAATGACGAGCGTGTCATCCGCGAGAAGGGCAGCAAGCGAGTGATGCTGAAGAACAACCAGGAGGCCAAGTTCAGCAAGGTGCTCGTCCCGATTTCGCGCGTAGCCTTGGCGTCGGCGGATCAGGGAAATGTCGCTTTCGACGCGTTCTTCACTCACATCCTGATGCACGAGTTGATGCACGGCCTCGGCCCGCACGACCTGACGGTCGGTGGTCGTCGGTCGACGGTGCGCCAGGAGTTGAAGGATACCTACAGCGCCATCGAAGAAGCCAAGGCCGACGTGTCCGGACTTTTCGCGCTTCAGTTCCTGGTCGATAAAGGGCAACTCGACAAGGCGCTGGAGAAGACCATGTACACGACGTTCCTGGCGTCGGCTTTCCGATCCATTCGCTTCGGGACGGGCGAAGCCCACGGTCGCGGCCAGGCGATTCAGCTGAACTACCTGCTGGACAAAGGTGGCTTCAAGGTGAATGCCGACGGGACGTTTTCTGTGGACGCAGCCAGGATTCGCGAGGCGGTTGTCGCGCTCACGCGCGAGATCATGACGCTGCAGGCTGAGGGTGCTTACGCAAAGGCCCGCACCATGATCGATACTCTCGGTGTGATTCGTCCAGAGACCAAACGGGTGTTGGATCGGCTGATGGACGTGCCGGTCGACATCGAGCCGCGGTTTACGACCGCGGAGCAGCTCCTGCGCTCGACTTCCTAGCTCGCAGGCGCCGGAACGGCAAGCACGGGGACGCGTGATTCGCGCAGCACACGTTCGGTCGTCGACCCGAACATGAATCGCTTCGCGCCTTCCAACCCTTGTGTCCCCATCACGACAAGGTCTGCCTGGCAGTCGTCGATGTGCCGAAGAATCTGATCGCTTGGCTCCCCGACGACGATGGATATCCCCAGGCGGCTGTCGTTCACGCCGGGGGCGAGCCGGGCCAGCATCTCTTGAATCTCGCGTTGGGTCTGGGTGGTCAACGTCTCGCGGCTACCCGCAGCCTCCGCTCCCGCCGCCAGGAGCGTTTCGACGACGTGCACGACTGTCACGTGCGCCTTCGTGAGCGTCGACAGCTTGATGGCGTAGTCGAGAGCGAGCTCCGAGTGCACGGAAAAGTCGAACGGGCAGAGGATTGAGCTGAACACAGCTCCGAATGCTACCGCAGGTGCTTGTAAACGAGATCGAGCAGCTCGTCGTACATGGCCTCGGCTTCGACGTCGCCCTGCTTGATTGCGCTCGTCACGCAGTGTTTGAGGTGGTTGCGCATCAATTGTCGCGCGACACCACGAAGCGCCTCCTGAACCGAGGCCACCTGCGTGACGATGTCCGCACAGTAGCGGTCCTCGTCCACCATCTTCTGCAGGCCGCGAACTTGACCCTCGATGCGGCGGAGCCGTCGAAGATTCGCGGCTTTGATGGCGGGGTCAACGCCGACCGCCCGACGCCCCTCGTTCGCGGCATCGCAGCCACACATCGCCCGCGAGTCCACCAGACCGACCTGCCCCACCGGACGCGGCTTCTTCGCAGCCATCTTAGTGGTGCGTGTCAACAGAGGTGTGGTGGTCATCCAACACCCTCAACGGAGCTTGCTGGGCCGTTCCGTAGGAACGGCCCGCCAGGTGCATCGAGCGTATTTCCATTAGATGATCCTCGCGTGGCGCAGTCGCAGACTGTTGACCACGACGCTGACCGAGCTAAAGGCCATCGCAGCGCTGGCCAGCACTGGATTCAGCAGCAGGCCGAACGCAGGGTAGAGGACCCCCGCCGCAATCGGAATCCCCACGACGTTGTAGACAAACGCCCAGAACAGGTTCTGTTTCATCGTCCTCATGGTTTGCCTGGCGAGTGACAGCGCTGCGGGGAGCCCCGCCAGATCGCTGCGCATCAAGGTGACGTCAGCGGCTTCGGCCGCGATGTCGGTGCCCGAAGCCATCGCGATGCCGACGTCCGCTCGCGCCAGCGCCGGCGCGTCGTTCAGTCCGTCGCCAACCATCGCGACGCTGAGGCCTTCGGATTGGAGATGCGCGACAGCGTCAACCTTGCCGTCTGGAAGCACCTCGGCGATCACGCGACCAATGCCGACCTGGCGTGCAACGGCTTCGGCCGTCTTGCGTCGATCGCCTGTCAACATGATGCTCGTGATGCCGAGCGCCCCAAGCCTCGAGATGACCTGTGCCGCGTTGCTCCGTATCGGGTCGGCCACCGCAAACGCTGCCGCCAATCGCGAATCAGCGGCCGCCAGCACCGGTGTCTTGCCGTCGCTGGCCCACTGTTCGACGAGGGCCGCGAACGCCGTGGTATCGATGCCTTCGGCGGTGAGGAATGCTTCGGTTCCAACGGCGACCGGAACGCCTCCCACACGGCCCTTGGCGCCACGACCCGGAACGGCGACGAAGTCGGTGACATCAGTCGCACGCGGCACATCGGCGGGCAGCGACCGGACGATGGCATCCGCGAGCGGGTGCTCGGACAGTCGCTCGATTGCGGCCACGCGCAGCAAAGCGGACTGTCGGTCAACGTTGTCGGCGATGAGCATGTCGACAACCCGTGGCTGACCCTCGGTCAACGTTCCGGTCTTGTCGATCACGACCGTATCGACGGCTGCAAGCCGTTCCAACGGTTCGCCGCCTTTAATCAGGATGCCTTCTGCCGCGCCGCGACCGCTGGCCACCATCACCGCGGTTGGGACGGCAAGGCCCATCGCACACGGGCACGCGATGATCAGGACCGCGACGGCGGCGGTCAACGCGCGGACGAGCGACGGCTCGTTGGGCAGGATCCACCAAGCGAGAAACGTGAGCAGCGCGATCGCCATCACGGTAGGAACGAAGACCGATGAGATGCGATCGGCCAGCCGCTGAATCGGCGCTTGCGACCCCTGAGCCTCGCGCATCAGCCGGACGATCTGGGCCAGCACGCTGGCCGTGCCGACCGTCGTGGCGCGTACCTCGAAGGCGCCGGTCGAGTTGACGGTTGCACCGATCACGCGATCGCCGGCTTGTTTGGGGACGGGCATCGACTCGCCGGTCAACATCGACTCGTCGACGGACCCGCTCCCAGCCATCACAACACCATCGACGGGAAAGCGTTCGCCGGGCCGAACGATGACCACATCGCCCGATGCCACTTGGCCGGTGGCGACCTCGTGGTCGCCATCCGATCGCCTGACGCGCGCCTTCGTCGGCTGCAGCTGTGCCATCTCCCTCAGGGCGCGCGTCGTCTGACGCTTGGCGCGCGCCTCCATGGCATTGCCCAACAAGACCAACGCGATGATCAGAATGATGGCCTCGTAGTACACGTCCGCCTGCGCGCCGCCTTCCTCGAGAAGCCGAGGCGCGAAGGTGGCGACTGCCGAGTAGATGAAGGCTGCCCCGGTCCCCACGGCAATCAACGTGTTCATGTCGGTCGTGCCGTGGCGCAGGCCGCCCCAGGCTCGCGTGTAGAACCGGCGGCCAGCCCAGAACATGACGAGCAGGCTCACGGCGAGCAGGGCATATCGGAGCACGTCAGGGTCGATCGCATAGAGCCACGGGACCGCGGCACGGAGCGGAGGATCAACCACTCGCATCGACCAGGCGATCAGCGGATCTGCGCCGTGCACGGCGTGCCCGCTGGCGCCGCCCATGAGCGGCATTGAAAACAACATCGCCACAAGTCCCAACGTAAGGCTCACGAGTGATTTGCGGATCAGACCACGATATTCGCGGGCGTGCGCTGCCTCGCGTGCCTGGTCCTCCCTGACCGTGTCCGTCGTGACCTCGGGGACGCGCGAGCTGTAGCCGGTCGCATTCACTGCCTCAACCAGTGACTCCGGCGACGCCAGCCGCGGGTCGTAGGTCACGGTCGCCTCGTGGGTCATCAGGTTGACAGCAGCGCGTTCGACGCCGGGCGCTTTGGACAGCGCGCGCTGAACGTTCGCCTGACATGCGGCGCATGTCATGCCCTCGACCGGCAGCGTGATGTGTCGAGCTTCAACGGGCTCGACGGTCCCAATCATGGCGCTCTCATTATATACCCCTCCCCCCTATCATTATCAGTGGCCGGTGGCCGGTGGCCGGTGGCCGGTGGCCGGTGGCCGGTGGTCGGTGGTCGGTGGCCGGTGCGGACGCTGCCGCGCGAGATAATCGCTCCATGAAGTCAGTCGTCCTCCTGGGATCTGTCCTGCTGTTGGCCTGTTGCTCGCCCGAGCCACCCCCAACGCCGCAGGCGAGTGTGCCGGCGGTGGTTCAGGCGCCGGCCGTCGAAGGGCGCGCTCCGTTGGGTGCTGTCATCACGCTCGAGCCAACTGGCACGGCGGCGCCACTGCCGCCGGGGCCGGCGGTCCTGGACCAGATCTCGAAAGCCTTCGTGCCAGAGGTGCTGATTGTTCGCGTCGGGCAGGTCGTCGAGTTTCGCAACAGTGAAGACCAAGACCACAATGTCGCCGTGATTCGAAGCCCTGCTGGCACGCAGATTTTCGATACGTCGACGCCGGCGTTCCAGAAATATGCGCACACGTTCGATCGCGCCGGTCGATACGAAGTGACGTGTGACGTCCACCCCGGGATGCGCGCCACCATCTTTGCTACCGCGGCACCTTATTCGACCATCGTCGATAGCTCCCGGCGGTTCAAGTTTGCCGACCTGCCTCCTGGATCGTATCGCCTCACGCTGGTGAATGGCCCGACTCCGGTGGACCGCGTCATCGACGTGGGCACGACCACAGTTGATGTTGGCACGCTCGGACGCTAGCCTCAGGTTCAACGCCGAGCGCTGATCTGACGGCCACCTTCATGGAGCTCGAGTTCCGCGATTGACCAAGGCCTGCGACGCTCAATCGGCCGCGCGGTCACGCGGACGTAGCGTGCCAGTCGCGCCTCAAACGGAAGCTCGATGCGCGGCGATCGCGGGAAACGGATTGCCCCCGCGATGGCCTCCGCATACACATTCCCGTCCCAGGCGGCTCGCCAGTGGTTGTCATCGGCTGATGTATCGATGGCGAGGTTTCGTGGGAAGTTGTCGAAGTCGTTTCCAGTGATCTGCACGACACTGCCGAGCGTTCTCGATTCGCCCAGGTCGATCGTGATCTCTTGACGGTCCTCGGCAGCACACACCCATTGCGTTCGATCGTCCCCGTCGAATGACAGATCCAAATCTTGCGGATTACAGGTTGAGCGAATCGCAACAATCGGCAACCGCTGGCTGAGGTGTATCTGGAGCGGAGCGATCCGAGGCAGTCGGTATTGACGCCCCGCCGCGCTGACCGCCATCAGCGTGGCGCCCTGCTGGCGCTCAACCAGCGCCTGAAGGCTACCTGCTTCTTCGCGCACGATGACGTGAAGCTCGCTCTGACGTTGAAAGAGTTGCAGGAAGCGCTCGTCACCGACCCGGGCAGCCTCGGCCAACGCGGCGTAGTAGCCGGGGCTGTGACCGCTGTATCCGTTGACGGACGTCCAGCCGTTGATCACGGCTCTCCACTCCGCCGCCGCGTCTGGGTAGTCCGTTCCGAGCGGCAATTCGAGAACGGTACCACTGAGCATGGCGGACGCTTCCGGCGCCGGTCGGGGCAGCGCCGCACTGCCAATACCGCCAAACCATCCATCCGTGAGCACGCCAATCGTCACGATTGCCAGCATCACCGCCGCCACACCGCGCCGTCGTCTCTTGATCAGGTCGGCGATCACGAGGCCTGCAACCACGGCGAGACAAAGCGTGCTCATCAGCCAGAACCGCGCCGGCACCCGAAGACCGTCACCGCCAGGGAAGCTACGCAGCCAACCGAACGGTCCACCGAGTCCCACTGGTGTCCAGAAATAGGTAATCGTCGGCCCCAGCGCAAAGAGCCACATGATGACGGTAGCGATGGCATAAAAGGCCCCTGACGTGGGTGCGAAACTCACGACGCGCGAGCGGCCAAGTGACACCAGGATTCGCAGCCACGCGACGACGAACAATAGGAAAATCGTGACGCCCGGAAACAACGCGGCTTCGCCGCGACAACCGACGTCGAGCCATCCCCAAAACGTCAGACCATCAGGAGCGCAGACGACCGCCGCGAGGTCGGCACTGAAAAACTGCACCTCGTCGATTCGTCGGATCAGCCGGTGCTGGGCGTGGACGGTCGCATACTTGTAAAGGATGGGCAGCAACGGCAGTGCGGCCAGCAGGGTCGCCAGGGCAATCTGTCCAAGCGCCAGCCACCGACGGCGCATCACGACAAACCAGATCACCCAGAGCACGACGACCATCGTAAAGAGGATGAGGCAGTAGAGATTGGCGGCCACCTGCAACATCCAGCAGACGCCATACCACACCAGCCATCGCCGCCGGCCTGTGCTCAGGTACGCATGCAAACTCAGAAGTGCGAGCGGACCCCAGAACACCGTCAGCATCTGAATGTGTCCGAGCTGAAAGACACGGTACGGCGCGAAGCCGTACGCCAAACCAGCGACAAACGCTCCTGCCGCACTTCCAGTCAACCGGAGCACGAGGGCGAACATGGCCATCGCTGACAGTGGAAACGTCAGCAGAATGGTCAGGTTGTAGGACACAACGGGATCGCCCGTGATCCAGCGGATGGGCAACGCCACCACGCTGACGCCCAGCAGGTGCTCCGAGAACGTCAGGGCATCACGAGTTGGATGGAAAATCGGGAACTGCCACCAGGCGTCGGTCAGCGGAAGAGTCGTCGCCGTCCACTCGAGAATCGCGGCATTCAGCAGAGGATCGCCGGCGTCGTTCGCGATGCCAGTCGCGAGGTGATCCAGCACACGACGTCCGATGAACGCAGTCACGGCGACGTAGCAGAGCAGACTTGCCGCCGCAGCCGGCCACGTTCTCGACTTCAAGCCACCCCCCTGATTGCAAAACCTTGAGGCTGCAACGCCGATGCGCAGTAAGATACAGCCGCCAATCTCAAGGAGCTCAACATGAACGAGTCGCTCCGTGGACGTCGGGATTTTCTCAAGACACTGACAGCGCTCGGCGCCGCCGGCCTCCCTGCGGTCGTGCCCGCCTTACGGCCTCGCTGGGTGTACGCGGCTGATTCAGCGGCCGCCCCTGGCGCGATCACCTACAACCCCGCAGCGAAGTTCGAGATCAAGGTGAGCGAGGTTGAGTTCCGCCGGAATGCGGCTGGACGACAGCTGATGGCCCGTATTTATCGACCCGACGGTGCCGGACCGTTTCCCACCATGCTGGATCTGCATGGCGGGGCCTGGAACGGCAAAGACCGCCTCGCGGAGGAACCGATGGACCGCGCCTTGGCTGCGAGCGGTGTGCTCGTCGTGGCGATCGACCTGACGCTCGCGCCGGAAGCTCCGTATCCCGCGTGCGTGCAGGATGCGAACTACGGGGTGCGCTGGCTCAAATGGAAGGCGCCCTCGTGGGGCGGCGACGCCTCGAAAATCGGTGTCTACGGCAGCTCGAGCGGCGGCCACGTCGCCGAGCTTCTCAGCATGCGTCCGCGCGATGCGCGCTACAACGCGATTGCCCTGCCCGAGGCGCCGACACTCGATGCCACGGTTGCCTATGTCGCGACGCGCTCGCCGATCAGCGATCCCTATGCGCGCTTCCTGAACGCGGAGAGTAAGAAGCGCCAGGGCATGATCGACAATCACAAGACGTTCTTCAAGCCGTGGGAAACGATATTCGAATCGAACCCACAGCAGATTCTCGAACGGAAAGAAGCCGTCGCACTCGGACCACTGCTCATCATGCAGGGAGCGCTCGACGACAACGTGCTGCCGTCCATTCAGGAAAAATTCGCGAAGACGTACAAGGCAGCCGGCGGCTATTGCGACTACCAGTTGTTCGAGGGATCCGAACACCAGTGGGTGGCCAATCCGGGACCGCAAACGGATCGCGCGCGAGAGATGGTCAAGGCCTTCATCGCGCGTAACCTGCGCACGTAGCGGCGATCTTCCGGGCCTCACATCGCCGCCGCCAAACGCCCGCGCGGCTGACAGAGAGTTGTTGTGGCGTGTGCCGAACACTCCTGTTACGCCGCGCTCACCGGCTCGTCGGCGGCCGCGGCTTCTTTTGCGCGTCCACCATCGCCGCCACGTCCGCCAGAAGCTTCTTCGCGTCGTAGACGATGCCGTCCTTGATTGTGTAGCGGACGCCGCCGACGCGTTCGTTGCGGCCGGTGCGATCGTTGAGCCGCAGGTGCCCGGTACCGTAGAGCACTAGCAGGTTCTGCAGCGGGTTCTGATCGACCAGCACAAGATCGGCGAGCATGCCGGCGCGGACGATGCCGAACTCGGGCTCGAGCCCTTTGGGCTCGTGCAGCGCCTCGGCCCCGTGCATCGTCGCCGCGCGAATCACTTCGAGGGGATGGAAGCCCGCTTCCTGGAGCAGCGTCATCTCGTGGATGTAGCCGAATCCCCACGTGTTGTAGATGTAGGCGGCGTCATCGCTGACCGTGACGCGACCCCCTAACTTCTTGTAGTCGTTGAGCAGCTTGAACCAGACCTGATAGAAGTTGCGCCAGGCGATCTCGTCGCTCAGCGTCCAGTCGAAGAAGTAGGAGCCGTGGTTTTCACGGTTCGGCACGTAGAACGCCATTAACGACGGCAGCGTGTAGCGCTCATGCCAGTCGGCATTGCGCATCCGCATGACATCGCGGCCTGCCGCATAGGCCGTCATCGTCGGGTCGAAGATCGTGCGCAGCTTGAGGTGCTCCTGCAAGTACTCCTTCCACTCGGCGCTTCCCGGCGGGTAGATCTGATCCCACAGCCGCGCGACTTGCCCGAAGCGCAGCTGCTCGTCGTTGTAGTTCATGTGATCGGGCCACGGCTGCACTTCGAACTCGCGCAGCAGGGCTTCGAAGTGGCCGTAGAAATGCGTCACTGTGCCCAGCCCCAGCCTCGCCGCGGTGATCGCGTTCATTTGCGCGACGCCGCGCTGCTCGAGATGCGCCGTCGACCCCAGCCCGAGCTTCTTCGCTTCGTCGAGAAGCGCCGCCATGATGCGCGGCGGATGGGCGACCAGCTTCATGCCGTCGACGCCGTTGGCGGCGCACCACCGCACCCAGGCGCGAGCCTTCTCGGGTGTGTCGACGAGGCCTTCGGTCCAGCCTGCGCCAGGACGCTGGTAGTTGTAGATTCGCGGCGCGACGATGGCGTTGGCAGCGCTGCGCTCTTTCTCTTTGAGGGCAAAAGGCTGCGGGGCGAGTTCCACCCCGCGAAGCGTGGTGACGCCGTGCGCCATATAGAGCTTGTAGACGTATTCCGCCTCTGGCGCCTTGAGGTTGTCGCCCAGATGTGCGTGAAGGTTCACGAAGCCCGGCATGAGATACATCCCAGTGCCGTCGATCACCTCCGGTCCGGTCGGAGGCGACGGACCACCAGTCCGCGGAGCAACTCCGGGCGTCCCTGCGCTCGTGATGCGCGCGATCCGGTTGCGCTCGATGACGACGTTCATCGGGCCAGCCGGCGGCGCTCCGGTGCCGTCGATCACCATGACGTTGCGGATGGTGAGGGTTGGAAACGGCCCTAGCCCTTCGCCCGAGCGCCGGTCCGGGGCCGGAACCAGACGATCCTGCTGGGCGCTCACCGCCGGACGGAAGACCAACGCCAGGCAAACGGCCATGAGGAGGGAGAGGTGCTTGGTCATGGTGGAGATGATATCGCCTGACCGCCAACCGACCTCGGCTTCGCGCTGAACGCGCGCAAGGCGATCCACATCACTGATCACTGATCACTGATCACTGATCACCGACCGCCACCCGGACCGTCTTGGCGGTCACCACCGTTTTGCCGTCCTTGCGTTTCGTCTCTTCGTAGGTCACCACGACGCGGGCGCCGACCTTGATTTCCGAGCTTCGCAGTGCGGTCGGGCCACGGGTGATTTTCGTCTTTACGTCGAGCGTGAACGTTGTCTCCTGGCCCTTGGCGTCTTTCACCACGAGATGGTTCTCGTGAATCGTCGAAACAACACCCATGAGCTTGTGTCCGTGACCGGGATGCGCCGCCACGGCTGGCGGCACGGCCAGGAGGCCGACGATCAGCAGGGCGAACGGGCGAATCACCGCGAGGCTCCTTTGTGCTTGTGCGGCGCAGCGGGTGCCACTGGTGACGGCGCTTCGCCAGAAAGGAAGCGCCGTTCCTCCTCGAGGGCGCGCCACTCGGCCACCCCACGTGGATTGAGGTCTTCCATTTCGGCCAACTCAGCGTCGCTCAACTTTGGCAGGTGGCGGATGAACTGGACGAGATGCCAACTGGCAGCCTCGCCTTCCTGAGTCCCGTTCCCCCAGGCTGGCATACCGGTCAGTTTGACACCGTTCTCAATGATGTAAAAGAGCTCGCCGTCGGTGAGCGTCTGCGTGGCTGACTGTCGCATGTCAGGCGCTCGCGGATAGAGCCCCTGGCCGATCTCGGTAACTCCGCTGCCGTCATTGCCATGGCAGGTGGCGCAATGGTCGGACCAGTGCTCGAGTCCCTCGCGCAACGTCGTTTCGGTACCTGCTTTCGGGTTCTGCCGAGCGCGAGCCGAGGCGGGAATCATCGCCTTGCGTGAGGCACGCGCGAGGGTCGCTTCGATGGCGGTGGGCGGCGTTCGCGTCGCTATCCCTTGTTGAAAGAACCACACCGCGCCGGCCGTCAGGCAAATGCCAATCACGGCGAAGAAGTGCCAGAAGACTTTGAGTAATTTCATGCGCCCAGCAACGACTTTCCGGGGGTCCCGGCATCAACCGAACTTATGGCGCGTCAATGTTTCTAGTTAATCGAGCACGAGCCGGGCCCGCGCGGATCGCCGCAACTGCCACACGGCGCAGGCTCACGCGCCCGCAGGGTCGTCGTGGTAGCGCCGACCGCGAATACCGACAACTGTTTGTCGAGTTCCTGACTGTCGCACGATGGGCAAGCCAGGACCGTTTGCTCCCGAACCAGCAGCTCGAACTGATGGTGGCACTGGCGGCACTGGTACTCGTAAAGCGGCATGCCTACAGAATAATACGGACTCGCGCGAGATCGCCGTCGGTCCCGGGTGCCTTGGGTGCCGGAGGTGCCTTGGCGTGCCTTGGTGATCCTGGGCCTGCGACCTAGGGACCCAAGCCACCTCCGGCACCCAAGGCACCTCCGGCACCCAAGGCACCCTATACTGAAGAGATGTCTTCCGCATCTCTGTCCTCATCCGTACGCGCCCCGGTTGCCAACGCCTTCCGTCGTAACGTCGCTATCGTGGCGCATGTGGACCACGGGAAAACGACGCTGGTCGATGCGATGTTTCGGCAGGCCGGTGTGTTTCGCGCCAACGAGCGGGTCGCCGAACGGGCGATGGACAGCAACGAACTGGAGCGCGAGCGCGGCATCACGATCCTGGCCAAGAACACCGCGGTTCACTATCAGGACATCATCATCAACATCGTTGACACGCCGGGCCACGCCGACTTCGGTGGCGAAGTCGAGCGCGTGTTGTCGATGGTCGACGGGGTTGTGCTGCTGGTCGACGCGGCGGAGGGCCCGCTGCCGCAGACTCGGTACGTGCTGCGAAAGGCGTTTGAGCGGGGGCTTCCGCCGATCGTGATCATCAACAAGATTGATCGTGGCGACGCGCGGCCGAAGGAAGTGCTGAACGAGGTCTACGACCTCTTTATCGACCTCGACGCGACCGAGGAGCAAATCGAGTTCCCGGTGCTGTATACGAGCGGTCGGGCGGGCACCGCCAGCGCCGAACTCGACACACCCGGCGAAACGTTGCGTCCCCTCTTCGATGCCATCGTGGAGCACGTCCCGCCGCCGCGCGGCAATCGCGACGCCCCGTTTCAAATGCTCGTCGCGAACCTCGATTCGAGTGAGTACCTGGGCCGCATTGCGATCGGCCGTATCTTCAACGGCCAGGTGCGTATCAACGATCCCATTACGGTGTTGAAGCTCGATGGAACTGCGCAGCCGACGCGGGTGACCAAGCTCTTCGCCTTCGAAGGACTCAAGCGCGTTGACATTACCGAGGCGGCCGCCGGCGACATCGTCTGTCTGGCCGGGATTGAAGACATCACGATTGGCGAGACCATTGCCGATCCGGAGCGTCCCGCCGCGATTCCACCCATCGCGATCGACGAGCCGACCGTCTCGATGGTCTTTGCCGTGAACACCTCGCCGGTTTCCGGGCGAGATGGTCAGTACGTCACCTCACGCCACCTGCGTGAGCGACTGCAGCGCGAGCTTCTCGGCAATGTCTCGCTGAGGGTGGAGGACACGGACACTCCCGAACAGGTGAAAGTTCTTGGCCGTGGCGAGCTGCAGCTCGCGATCCTGATCGAGATGATGCGCCGCGAAGGCTACGAACTGCAGGTGTCGCGACCGGAGATTGTCACCAAAGCGATCGACGGCGTCACGATGGAACCTATCGAGGAGCTCATCATCGATGTCGCCGAGGAGTTCCAGGGGGTGGTGATTGCCATCATCGGTCAGCGACGGGGTACGATGACGAGGATGGTGAATCACGGCAGTGGCCGTGTTCGTCTGGAGTTCCGGATCCCGGCACGCGGGCTGATTGGATTCCGCTCGATGTTCCTCACAGATACGAAGGGCACCGGCATCATGAATCACCTGTTTGCGGGCTGGGAGCCGTGGCACGGTCCGATCGCGTCACGAGTGACCGGGGCGATGGTGGCCGATCGTCCTGGCGTGGCCACGGCCTACGCGCTCTCGAATCTTCAAGAGCGCGGCATCATGTTCATCGACGCCCAGACCCCCGTCTACGAGGGCATGATTGTGGGCGAGAACTCGCGCAACAACGACCTCGACGTCAACATCACCAAGGAAAAAAAGCAGACCAACATGCGTGCCTCATCGGCCGACGAGGCGATTCGCCTCATTCCGCCGCATCTGATGGGCCTCGAGCCGGCGATCGAGTTCATCAACGACGATGAGCTGGTCGAAGTGACGCCAAAACACATTCGGTTGCGGAAGAAGATCCTCGAATCCAACCGGAGGCCAAAGAAGGAAATCTAGCGGTTCTGGACAGGGGTTCGTCACAAAGGTTCGTCGCAACAGAACCATCGTGAGAGAACCGTTGTCACGAACCATTGTGGAGAACCGCGGTATCGTGAGATCGCCATGGGGACATTCTTCAACGACGTTCGATTTGCCATTCGGCTGCTGACTCGCAGCCCGATGCTGACGCTGGTGGCGGCGCTGTCGCTGGGGCTCGGCATCGGTGCCAATACGACGATCTTCTCGTTGATCAACGAGGTGTTTCTGCGGCCGCTACCGCTGAAAGATCCGTCGGCGCTGGTCGCGGTGTTCACTGCTGACGAACGCAACCGGCAGCCGTCGGGCTTTGGCGGGTTCATGCCGACGTCCCGCCTCAACTTCGATGACTACCGGCAGAAGAATCAGGTGTTCGAGGGCCTGGTCGCGAACTCGTTCACCGGCGTGAGCCTGTCAGGCGGAGGAGAGCCGGAGCAGATTCCAGCCGAGATCGTGTCGCCCGGCTACTTCCAGGTCCTGGGCGCGCCAATCGCAGTCGGCCGCGCGTTTCTACCAGACGAGGAACGGACCGTCGGCGCGGCTCCGATCACGGTGATCAGTCACGGATTGTGGCAGCGGCGTTTTGGCGGTGACCGCGGCATCGTTGGGAAGGAGATCACGCTCAACGGTCGCGCCTTCACCGTGGTGGGGATCGCAGCGGAGGGCTTCCGTGGGACCAACGCGATTGGCGGTGGTCAGTTGTGGGTGCCGTTCGCGATGTACCGCGAAACCGTCAGCGGCTTTGCACTGGAGAACTGGGATTCGCGCCGAGCGTTGCTCTTTCAGATGACGGGACGTTTGAAGCCTGGTGTCACGCTCGATCAGGCCAGTGCGCAGATGAACACGATTGCCACTGCGCTGGCGCAGGAGTATCCCAACGACAATCGCGGCCGCAGCTTGACGCTGGTGCCGCTCGCCGAAGCCACGATCAACCCAGGTTTCCGCGGCAATTTCGTCACAGCAGGCGCGCTCCTGATGGTCATCGTCGGGCTCGTCCTTCTGGTCGCTTGTGCGAACGTGGCCAACCTGCTGCTGGCGCGCGCGTCCGCCCGTCGGCAGGAGATCGCCGTCCGACTGTCGCTGGGCGCAAGCCGTCTCAGGCTGATTCGGCAGTTGCTGGTGGAAAGCGTGTCGCTGGGATTACTGGGCGGACTCGTCGGCTTCATCCTCGCGCTTTGGGCTCGACCCGGCTTGCTCGCCATGCGGCCGCCATTCCTGCCCGACGATGCGCTTTCGGTGTCGCTGGATACCGGGGTGCTGTTGTTCACCGCGGGAGTAGCGCTCGGTACCGGCATCCTTTTTGGCATGGTGCCGGCGCTGCAGTTCTCCCGACCCAATCTCGCCGGTGAATTGACGGACCGCACGAGTCAACCAAGCGGGAGCCGTGGACGGGTGACGGCCCGTAACGCGCTCGTGGTCATCCAGGTCGCGCTGTGCTTCGTCGCGCTGATTGGGGCCGGGCTGTTCTTGCGGAGTTTGAATCAGGCCCGTGCCATCAATCCAGGTTTCGACGCCAATCAGCTCGCCGTCCTGTCGTTCAATCTCAGCTCGCAGGGAATGGCCCCGGACGCCGTCACCGAGCGCCAACGCCAGATCGTCGATCGTGTGCGCGGCGTGGCCGGTGTCGAGCGCGCGGCGTACGCCAGTTCGACTCCTCTAGGGAATGGCGGGTTTGCGCGGAGCGTGTTCCTGGAAGGACAGGATGCGACCGATCCGCGCGCCGCGCGCCTGGTCCAGGTGAGCAACGTGGGCGAAGACTATCTCGAGACGCTGGGCGTTCCGGTGCTGCGCGGGCGCAACTTCACGAGCGCGGATTCCGCCCAGGGGCCGCGCGTCGTGATCGTCAACGAAACCATGGCCAAGCAGTTCTGGCCCGACCAGGATGCGCTTGGCAAGCGCTTCCGTTTCTTTCGTGACGAGTTCACCACCGAGGTCATCGGCATCGCGCGCGACAGCAAGTACAACTTCATCGGTGAGCCTCCGACGCCGTTCATCTATACGCCATTGGCCCAGGCGCCGCAGCCGTTCGTGACGCTGACCATCCGGAGCAGCAACCCGGAAGCGGCGCTCGGCACGGTTCGCTCGATCGTGCAGCAGATGGAACCCAACATGCCGCTCATTGGCGTGTTCACCATGAGCAACGTCTTCGATCAGGCGCTGTGGGCGCCACGCATGGGCGCCCTGTTGCTGGCCATCTTCGGTGGCCTGGCGCTCGCGCTGGCGTCAATCGGCGTCTATGGCGTGATGGCGTATTCCGTGAGCCAGCGGACCCGCGAGCTGGGCATTCGACTCGCCCTCGGGGCGACGACCGGCGAAGTCCGGGGAATGGTGCTGCGGCAGGGGTTGTTACTGACCGTCGCCGGCATCGTCGTCGGGACGGCGTCTGCGCTGGTTCTGGCGCGACTTGTCAGCGACTTGCTCTACGGCATCAGCGCCATCGATCCGCTCACCTTTGCCGTGATTCCGGCAGTGCTGCTGGCAGTGGCCGCGATCGCGATCTACATCCCGGCGCGACGCGCGAGTCGAGTCGATCCGGTCGTGGCGCTACGAATCAGTTGAACCTGAAGAGGATCTTCCGCCTGAAGGCGGAAGCCACACGAGTCTGAGGAGGAAGCCACGACGAGTCAGAGGAGGAATGTGACTCCGTACGCGTGGCTTCCGCCTTCAGGCGGACAGATCGCTACGGAAAGATCCCCAACTCCATATACGACCGCGCCACCTTGTGGATGGCCGTGAGGAACGCCGCAATCCGCAGGTCGGGCACGCCTTGGTGCTTCTCCTTCGTCTGCACCAGCTCGTGATACGCGGCGATCATCGTCTCTTCGAGGCCTGAATTGACGAGGTCCTGTTCATCAGGCCCCTTCGCGAGCCGCTTCCGTTCCTCGTCTGTGAATCGCTTTCCAGTCGCCGCCTCGATCGTCCGCAGCATCGCCAGCTCGCTGGCCATCTCGTGTCGCTTCGACATGCGACCGAAGCGAACGTGCGACAGGTTCTTCACCCACTCGAAGTACGACACCGTGACGCCGCCCGCGTTGGCGTAGATATCGGGGATCACGAGGATCCCCTTGTCGCGGAAAATCGGATCGGCGCCAGGCGTGGTCGGGCCGTTGGCGCCCTCGAGAATGATCTTCGCCTTGACCTTCGGCGCGTTCTCGGCTGTGAACACCCCCTCGAGCGCCGCGGGAATCAGGACGTCGCACTCCATCTCCAACGCCGCCGCCGACGTCGGCAGATTGGTGGCGCCGGGGAAGTCGAGAATCGAGCTGGTCTTGCGGCGATGTTCGACGATCTCGTCCTCGTGAAGACCCTGGGCGCGCGTGATGGCGCCCTCGCGCTCTGCGACGCCCACGATGATGGCACCGCCTTCGCGGCAGAACTTGGCCGCGTGATAGCCGACGTTCCCCAGGCCCTGCACGACCACGCGTTTGCCTTCGAGGCCGGTTGACAGCCCCAGCCGCTTCATGGATTCGCCTTGTGCGCAGGCTTCGCGAAGCGCGTAGAAGAGTCCGCGGCCCGTCGCTTCCTTGCGACCGCGCACGCCGCCTTGCGTGACCGGCTTTCCGGTGACGCATGCGAGGGCGTCGAGATCCCCCGGTTTCAACGCGGCGTAGGTGTCGACGATCCATGACATCTCGCGCTCACCGGTGCCATAGTCGGGCGCCGGGACGTCAATGCCGGGGCCGATGAAGTCCTTCTTGACCAGTTCGTGCGTGTACCGTCGAGTGACCCGTTCGAGTTCTTCGGTCGAATACTCGCGCGCGTCGATGCGAATGCCGCCCTTGGCGCCGCCGAACGGCACGTCGACGACCGCACACTTGTAAGTCATCAGCGCTGCGAGTGCCATGACCTCTTCTTCATAGACTTCGGGAGCGAACCGGATGCCGCCCTTCACTGGCGTCTTGTGATGGCTGTGTTCGACTCGCCATCCGCGCAGTACCTCGATGCGACCGTCCGCGCGCCGCAGCGGAAAATCGAAGCGATAGACGCTGTTGCAGCCCCGAATCTGTTCGAGCAGGCCGGCCGGATAGCTGGTGAACCTGGCGGCCTGATCGAAGTACTGATTGACCTCATCGAAGAAGTTGGCGGGTGCGGGCATATCGGGTGATCTAACACAAGAACGCTGCTGATCGACCGCTTCGCAGATTACGTTTCTGTTCACAAATCCGCATTCGGACCACGAACCTGCAAACCGGATCTTTTGACTTCGTTTCGCTACCTCGTCCGTGAAGTCGCTCAGAGTGCCTCAACGGATCGGTTTTGCGCGGTTCTTTTCAAATTAGGGCAGTGAACCTCTGCGGGCACGACCCTTGCGAAAGCGGGCGGCACTTCAGCCTCTGAACGGGGAGACAACAGTGCCGCTGCTCAACATCATGACCTTTGGCGTTCGTGACCTCGCCATCGACCTCGGGACCGCCAATACCGTCGTGTTCGCGGCGGGCCGCGGCATCGTTCTCGACGAACCGTCGATTGTGGCGATCAACACCGCCAACTCCAGGACTGAAGCGGTCGGGCACGAAGCGCGCGCGATGGTCGGACGCACGCCCGCATCGATCACCACCGTTCGACCCATGCGCGACGGCGTGATCGCCGACTTCGAGGCGGCGGAGCGCATGCTGACCAGCTTCATTCGCAAGGCGCAGGGCGGCTCGTCGTGGCGTCGCACGCGGGTCGTGATTGGTGTCCCGGCCGGCATCACCCAAGTGGAGCGGCGCGCCGTGATCGACAGCGCCTACCGGGCGAAGGTCAGCGAAGTTCATCTGGTCGAAGAAGGCATTGCCGCCGCCATTGGTGCCGGGCTGCCGGTGACCGACGCCCGCGGCAACATGGTGGTCGACATCGGCGGAGGCACCACCGACATCGCGGTCGTCGCGCTCGGTGGCATGGTCTACAACAAGTCCGTCCGTAGCGCCGGCCATCACCTGGACGAAGCGATCATCCAGTACATGCGGCGGCAGCACAAACTGCTGATTGGCGAGCGCACCGCCGAGCAGGTCAAGATTGAGATTGGTTCGGCGGCTCCGACGGTCGAGAAGCTGGTGATGGAAGTGCGCGGTCGGTGCCTTCGCGAGGGGCGTCCGCGGGTCGTGAACATCTCCACGCCGGAAGTGCGCGAGGCGTTGGCCGAACCGGTCAAGGTCATCGTCGCTGCGGTTCGCACCGCGCTCGATTCGATCCCGCCCGAGATCGCGGCGGACGTCTCCGACAACGGCATCGTGATTACGGGCGGCGGCGCGCTCCTGCGCGGCCTCGACGAGCGGCTCCGCCAGGAAACCGGCGTGCCGGTGACCATCGCCGACGAGCCGTTGACGTCGGTCGTCCGGGGCGTTGGCAAGATGCTCGACGACGTCAACCTGCTCCGGCGCGTGTCGGACGACGCGGCGTAAATAAGGACTGTTCACGCGACAGTAGGAGTCGCTCGCCTGTGGCTCGCTTCATGGACTCGTTCCGCCGTTGGACTCGCTCGCCTTCGGCTCGCTTCGTGGGACTCGGCGCTTCGCGGCCTCGTCAGGGCTCGGCCGTTCGGCCTCGCTTGTGTCAAGCAGTAGCGCCGCCGAACGGCGGCGCTCCCTACGAGCCGCCGGCAGGCGGCGAGTCACAGGAGCGAGCCGAAGGCGAGCGACTCCCACTGCTGCGTAAGCAGTCCTTTACGGAGTCACTGATACACTAACGGGCATGTCCGACGAGATGCGCCCGGCCCGGCTGTGGCGCAGTTTGCCTTCCGATCTCCGCATTGCCGCTTCCCACGCATTCTGGACCGATGAACAAGCCGCACTCGAGCAGGTCGAAGCCGTTGGCCTCATCGCGCGACAGATCAAGTTTCGTCCCAAGAGCGTGATCGCGTTGCCGGCCGAGAAGAAAGCCAGACACCTGGCGGGGTTGGCGCAGGTGTCCGATCTCCTGGCGGCCCGGCTGCTCGTGGCGTATCACCTGCACCATCAGCGACCGATGATGGGGCGCTTCCTCGACGAGCTCGGCATTGCCCACGACAACGGACTCATCACCGAGGAATCGCCGCCGGCCCCGGACGAAGCGACGCTCGATCGCGCGGCGAAGGCACTCGCGGCCGACTTTCCGAAGGATGACGTGTCGCGCTACTTCTGGACGCTGCTGTGGCAGGACCCCGAGACGTGGGGAGGCTTGCAGGGTCGGCCCGAACTGAGCCTCGAGGACGCGGGCGTCCGCGCGACCTGACCGTCCATGGCGCCCTTCGAACGGCACATCTTCGTGTGCTGCAATCAGCGCGAGCCCGGGCATCCTCGCGGCTGTTGCGACCCGAATGCGACGGACTGGCTTCAGAAGGCATTCAAGAAGGCACTGGCCGCCCGCGGTCTCAATCGCACGGTTCGGGCCAACCGCGCCGGCTGTCTCGATCAATGTGAGCACGGCCCCACCGTGGTCGTCTATCCAGACGCAGTCTGGTACGGCGGCGTTGCGGAGTCGGATGTCGAGGAGATCATCGAGTCCCACATCCTGGGCGGCCAACCCGTCGAACGCCTGCGCCTGCCAGATGCATGCGTGAACACAGGTGGTTGCCCCCACAAGCCGAGGCCAAGCCAGGTGCCTGACGCATGTTCGACCCCTTCCTGACCACCGACGGCCTGATCGCCTTAGCGACGCTGACGTTTCTCGAGGTGATCCTCGGCGTCGACAACGTGATCTTCATCTCGATTCTGTCGAGCAAGCTGCGACAGGATCAGCAGCTCCGCGCTCGCCGGCTGGGCCTCATTGCGGCGATGGGGATGCGGATCCTGCTGCTGATGACGCTGGCGTGGATTGTGCGACTGACGGCGCCGCTCTTCTCGCTCTTTGGCCACGATTTCTCGGGCCGTGACCTCATCCTGATCCTGGGCGGGTTATTCCTGCTCGCCAAAGCCACGCTCGAAATCCACGATCGACTCGAAGGCGACGACGGTCACGGGTCAGCCAAAGTCAGGCCGTCGTTCGGCGCCGTGATCGTTCAGATCATGCTGCTCGACATCGTGTTCTCGCTCGACTCGGTGATTACCGCCGTCGGCATGGCCGACCATCTCTCCATCATGGTGGCCGCCGTGGTCGTCGCGGTGACGATCATGATGGTCGCCGCCGAGCCCATCAGCGCGTTCGTCAACCGACATCCGACGGTGAAGGTGCTGGCGTTGTCGTTCCTGTTGCTGATCGGGTTGTCGCTCGTTGCCGACGGCTTCGGTCTGCACATCCCGAAGGGCTATATCTACTTCGCGATGGGCTTCTCGATTTTTGTCGAGATGATCAACCTGCGCGTGCGCAAGAGCGTCAAGCCGGTGAAGTTGCATCAGCCGTATGTGGAGGGGACGGAATAGTTACAAGTTACAAGTTACAAGTTCCAAACGACGGCGCTCTTCGAGCGCCGTTGTCGCTGCAGTGAACTCGCGACCGAGCCACTCAACTTTGAACTTGTCACTTGTCACTTGTCACTCTTTCCATCCACTTCACGACTTCGTCCCAGATGTCCTTATCGACCTGGTCCTGCGTCGTCTTGCGCACTGCCAGTGAGTGGTCGCCCCCGTCGATGCCCTGCACCTCGATCGGCGTGCGCGGGGCGTGCGTCTTCACGGCGTCGCGGATGCTGTCCGGTCCGCCAAACGTGTCGCGTGTGCCTTGCACCACGAGCGTGGGCACCGCGATGCGCGCGAGGTGCGAGACGCGATCCGCGGAGCGCTTGGATCCGCCGGGGGGATTGAGTGGATAACCAAAGACGACGACACCGCTGAGGCTCGGTGCGTCGGCGGGCCAAACGTCGGGCGCGCTGGCCAGATGCGTGGCGATCCGGCCTCCCATCGACTTGCCGCCGATGAACAGACGCGCGGAATCGACATGTCGATGCGCGGCGGCCGAGACCACGACGCGACGGAACGCGTCTTCGAGGACGGGTGCGCGGTCGGGCGCACTGCGCCCGGCTTCCTTGTATGGAAAGTTGAACGTGACGACATCCACGCCGCGTTCAGCGATTGCCGCGCATACTTGACCATCCACGGGTGGGCGTGCCCGGCGCCGGCGCCATGCGCCAGCACGAACAGGATGCGACGTCTTGTCGCCGTACTGGCTTGATAGAGCAGGGCAGCCTGTGTATCAGCGCTGTCACCGAGCACATGAAAGGCCAGCGGGCTCATCGAAGTACAATATCGCGTTCACATGGCTGCTCGTCGTCTCGTTTGTTCGTGCGCGTTTCTGCTCGTCGCATCGGTCGCAGTGGCGCAGCCGCAGTCCTTACAGGTCGCGGCCGAATCAGGAGGCCCCAAGCCAACGGCCCAGGCGGTTCGCGTTCAGGAGAGCCCGCTCGTCGATGGCAATGTCCTCGATGAGCCGGTTTGGCAACAGGCGCCGGTCATCAGCGGATTCTGGCAGGAGCAGCCCGACGAGGGCCTGCCGGCTTCGGAGCAGACGGAAGTGCGGATGATTTTCACGAAGCGACACGCTGTACATCGGCGTCGTCTGTTTCGATCGAGATCCCGCGTCGATCATCGTGACCGATTCCCGCCGCGATGCCGACCTCGACGACACCGACAGCTTCCGGATGATTTTCGATACCTATAGGGATCGACAAACGGCTTCGTCTTCGGCACCAACACGGCGGCGATGGAGTACGACGGCCAGGTCACGAACGAAGGCCAGGGCGGTGGCGGGTTGCGGGGCAACCAGCAGTCCGGATCGGGCAGTGGCCTCAACCTGAACTGGGACGCCGCCTGGGAAGTCCGCACCCGGGTCGACGAGCGAGGCTGGAGCGCCGAGTTCGCCATCCCCTTCAGGACGCTCAGGTTTCCTGCCGGCGCCGATCAAGTCTGGGGCGTCAACTTTCAACGCAACATTCGACGCCGCAACGAGCGCGCGTATTGGGCGCCGATTCCACGCCAGTACAACCTGTACCGGTTGTCGCGCGCAGGGACGGTCGCGGGCATCGAGACTCCTACGATTCGAAATCTCAAGGTCACCCCCTACGCACTTGGCAGCATTGTCGCATCGGGCGAGCGTCCGGTCGACTCGGACGTGTTCGGCGATGTGGGGGGCGATCTCAAATACAACGTGACACCGAGCTTGACGCTCGATGGCACGATCAATACCGACTTCGCACAGGTCGAGGTTGACGATCAGCAGGTGAACCTCGATCGGTTCACGCTTTTTTTTCCAGAGAAGCGTCCGTTCTTCCTCGAAAATGCCGGCTTCTTCTCGGTCGGCAACCCCGGTGAAGTGGACTTGTTCTTCAGCCGACGGATTGGCATCACCGACAGCGGAGAGGCCATTCCAATCATCGGCGGCGGGCGCCTGTCGGGTAAAGCCGGTGCGTTCAACATCGGCGTGCTCAACATGCAGACCGACGACTTCGAAGACCGTCTCGCCAGCGACAACTTCACCGTGCTGCGCGTGAGTCGCGACCTTCCCAATCGCTCGTCGATTGGCGGCATCTTCACCAATCGTCAAGGGACGGGCGGACTGGCGCGTCGACGACGATCACAACCGAACCTACGGCGTTGACGGGAAGTGGGGCGTGGGAGAGGCCACCGTGCTCTCGAGCTTTCTCGCTCGAACCGAGACGCCGGGTATCGATTCGGACGATTACGCCTACAACGTTCGGTCGCGGACCAACGTGCCGCGATACGATCTCGAGCTCGGCTACCAGGAAGTCGGCGACCAGTTCAATCCGGAGGTCGGCTTTCTCAGTCGACGTGGCTATCGCAAGCCGGACGCTCGCGTGCTCACGCGGTTTCGGCCGGACGATTTCCTCAACTTGCAGGAAGTGCGGCCTCACGTGTCCTACCGAGGCTTCTGGGGGCACGACGGGTTTCAGGAAACCGGTTACATCCACCTCGACAATCACTGGCAGTTCCGCAACTCGTACGAGGTGCACACCGGCATGAACCTGACGCTCGAGGGCGTGCGGGAGCCGTTCGAGATCTACCCGGACATTTTTGTGACGCCGGGCACCTACGAAAACGCGGAGGCGCAACTCGTCTTGATGACGAATCAGGGGGCGCCGCTCAGCCTGAACTTCCAAACCTTCATCGGCGGGTTCTTCGGTGGCGATCGGGTCACCCTCAACCCGACGGTGCGCATGCGGGCTGGTGAGACGTTGAGTGCGGAGGTTTCGTATCAGCGAAACGACGTGGATCTGCCAGAAGGCGACTTCGTCACCAATCTCGTCCGGACGCGCGTGTCGTACTCGTTCAATCCGCGGACGTTCCTCCAGGGACTGGTGCAGTACAACGACCGAGCCGACTTGTGGTCGATGAACCTGAGGTTCGGCTGGCTCCAGGCGGCGAACACCGGGCTCTTCATCGTCTACACCGACACGCATGGTCTGTACGATCTGTTCGACCACCCCCAACGCACGGACCGAAGCCTCATCATCAAATTCAGCCGGATGTTCGACCTGCTGCGGTGACGACGCATACGATCGCCGCGCAAACGCATGGCCGCTATCTGATCGATGCGCCGCCCGGGAAAGGTCCCTTTCCTCAGCTCATTGGGTTTCACGGCTACGGGGAATCGGCCGCGGAGATGATGCACGAGCTGCTGCGGATCCGCGGCGACCGTTCGTGGCTCGCCGTCAGCGTCCAGGCGCTCAGTCGTTTCTACAACCGGTCGAACAACGCGGTCGTGGCCAGCTGGATGACGCGCGAGGATCGCGAACTCGCGATTGCCGACAACCTGGCCTACGTCACCGCGGTCGTGGCCGAAATCCGCGCGTCGCACCCAACCAGTGCGCGCCTGGTGTATGTCGGATTCTCGCAAGGCGCGGCGATGGCGTATCGAGCGGCCGCATTTGGTCCTGCCGCCAGCGCCTTGATCGTTCTGGCGGGCGACGTGCCACCCGATGTCGCGCCTCTCGCCGCGGCGCTGCCGCCCATCCTTGTCGGCCGCGGCGCCACCGATCCTTGGTATACCGAGGCAAAGGCGGTTGCTGACCGACAAGTGCTGGACGGCGCCGGGGCTCGCGTCGAGAGCCACGTATTCGATGGCGGTCACGCCTGGGACTCGAGTTTTGTCGCTCGTGCCGGCGCCTGGCTTGACACACTGTAATGACGGGATGAACGCCGCTGCGGGCACGCTCGTCTAAAACCCCGGAGGACTGCGCGTGAGTTCATTCACTCAGGATCTTCGCTCCGCGCTGCGATCGCTGATTCGTACGCCGAGCCTCACAGCGGCCGTGGTCGTGTCGCTCGGCCTCGGGATCGGGGCCAATACGACGGTCTTCACGTGGGTGCAGGCCATCCTGCTCAATCCGTTCCCAGGCGTTCACAATCCCGATTCGCTCTTGATCGCCAACCTCCAGAGCCGCGATGGCCGGCCTCGGTCCTGGTCGTATCCGAACTATCGGGACATGCGCGATCGCTCACGGCTGGCAGAGATGGTCGGGCAGGACGACCTGACGATCAGCATCGCCGTGGCCGGCCAGTCCGAACGCGGGTTCGGCGGGCTCGTCTCTGGCAACTACTTTCAAACGATGGGTATCGCGCCGGCAGTGGGACGCCTGATCGGACCGGAAGACGATCGCTCTCCCGGCGGTCATCCGGTTGCCGTCCTCAGTCATGCGTACTGGCAACGCCGATTCGCTGGTGACCCGGCGATTGTGGGTCGCGAGGTCGTCATCAACAACACGCCGATGACGGTCATCGGCGTCACGCCCGAGAAGTTTCTGGGATCGTTCATCGGTGTCGCCTCGAACCTGTGGGTGCCGATGGCGATGCAACCGCAAATGATGGGGGCCAGCCGGCTCGAGGTGCGCGGGCACGGCTGGATGCAGGCCTTCGCGCGACTGAAGCCAGGAGTCTCGCGGGAGCAAGCGCAGGCGGAGCTCTCCGGGATCATGACCCAGTTGAGTCAGGAATATCGCGACACCAACGATGGCTTTAGAGTCGAGCTCGCCCGCGCGTGGGAAGCACAGTTCGGCGCAGCATCGGTACTCGCCAGCATTCTCGCAGTGCTCTCGATCGTCGTGGCGTTGGTCCTAGTCATTGCTTGTGCGAACGTCGCCAACCTGATGCTGTCGCGGGCCATCGGGCGACGCCGCGAAATGGCCGTCCGACTGTCCCTCGGCGCCAGCCGCTGGCGCATCGTCCGACAACTTCTAACCGAGGCCGTGCTCCTGGCCCTTCTCGCGGGAGGACTCGGGGCCCTGATGGCGTACTGGACCTCTGGCGTCCTGATGGCCTTTGCTCCGCCGACGGATATTCCAATCAACTTCGGCTTGCGGCTCGATTGGCAGACGATGGCCTACACAGCGGTGCTGTCGATTGGCACCGGCGTGCTGTTCGGTTTGGCGCCGGCGTGGCAGGCGTTGCGCCCCGACACGGCGCACGTGCTCAAGGAAGAAGCGGGCCGCGGCACGACCGGCGGGCGCTTTGCGCACCGGCTGCGAAGCGGGCTGGTCGTTGCCCAGGTTGCCGTGTGCCTCGTTCTTCTCGTTGGCGCGGGTCTCTTCACGCGGTCGCTCCTCGCAGCTCGGGACATCACGCCAGGGTTCGATCCCAGCAACATGGTTGTGGCGTCGGTCGACCTGTTTCCTAATGGCTACACACCCGAGACCGGTCGCCAGTTTCTGCGACGCATCTCCGAACGCCTCGGCGCGTTGCCCGGCGTCACCGCCGACGCGATGGCCCGTCAGGTTCCACTTGGATTAGGCGGGACGAACTCGACAGGCCTCGAGATTGACGGGTATGAAGCGCAACCAGACGAGGAAGTGAACATCGTCTACAACGTGGTCTCGCCACGCTACTTCGAGACGATGAAGATCCCCATTACTGCTGGCCGCGAGTTCGCGTCCGAGGACACGCTGGAATCGGAGCGGGTGCTGGTCATCAACGAAACGATGGCCCGGCGTTACTGGTCGAACCGGCAGGCCTTGGGTGGACGTGTGCTGATCGGTCGCAACGAGCACCGCGTCGTCGGGATCGCACGCGACATCAAGTATTCGCAGTTGTCCGAGGATCCGCGGCCTCACATGTACTTCCCGCTGGAGCAGAGCTATACGAGTAACGTCGTGCTTCACGTTCGAAGTCAGGCCGAGGCTGGTGCGACGCTGGCAGCGATTCGAGCGACGGTTCGGGACCTCGACCCCAACCTGCCGATCTTCGATGCCCGCTCGATGCAGGAGCATCTTCGGATCGCCGTGTTCGCCCAACGAATGGGCGCCAACATGCTGGGCGCGATTGGGGTCCTCGCGCTAGTGCTGGCCGCCATCGGGCTCTACGGCGTGATCGCGTATGCCGTCAGTCAGCGTACCCAGGAGATGGGCGTGCGGCTGGCACTGGGTGCTGCTCCGAATGACTTGCTCAAGATGGTGTTACGGCAGGGCGTGACCCTGACGGTCATCGGCCTCGCGGCCGGTCTGGCGTTCGCACTGGGGGCCGTGGGCTTCATGCGGTCGTTACTGCCGGGCATCGCGCCGCACGATCCCGTGACATTCGTCGTTGTTCCATTACTCCTGGGTGCCGTCGCCGTGTTGGCCGCACTGATACCAGCACGTCGAGCAGGAGCCGTCGATCCCGTCGTCGCCCTCAGATACGAATAGCTTTCGCCCGGAAGTGCCGTATCGTAGGCAGGTTGCATGATCGACCTGTCTGAGCTTGGGTGGGACGACTCCTGGGCCGCGGCCTTTGCCGAACACGCGGCTGACGGTCTCGTGCCGGCCCGCGTCACGATCGAGTTCAACCATATCTATCGCGTGAATACCGCCGACGGCGAGCTTCAGGCACAGCATGCCGGGCGGCTCCTGCATCGCGCCAGCGGTCGCCATCAGTTGGCGGCGGTCGGGGACTGGGTGGCGGTGCGGAGGAGTGCCGGTGAGGCGGCCGGAACGATCGAAAGTATCCTGCCGCGCCGAAGCAAGTTCTCGCGCAAGGTCGCGGGAACACTGACCGAGGAGCAGGTTGTCGCGTCGAACATCGACACGGTGTTTGTGGTCATGGGTCTCGACCACGACTTCAATCCGCGACGGCTGGAACGCTATCTCCTCACGTCGTGGGAGAGCGGGGCCACACCGGTCGTCCTGTTGAGCAAGGCAGATCTCGTTGCCAACGCCTCGTCGCGCGTGGCAGAGATCGAATCGCTGGCGCCCGGCGTCCCCGTGCATGCGATCAGCGCTGTGATTCGGGAGCTCGAGGATGGGCAACGCCTGATGCCTGACGTCGCCGCCGTCGATCAGTACCTGGGAGTTGGTCGTACTGGCGCGCTTTTGGGTTCATCGGGCGCCGGCAAGTCGACGCTCATCAACACTCTGCTGGGCTCAGCCAAGCTGAAGACTGCGGAAGTGCGATCGAGCGACTCGCGCGGCCGGCACACGACCCGGCATCGACAGCTGATCGTACTGCCCGGCCGCGGCATTCTCATCGACACACCAGGAATGCGCGAGCTGCAACTGTGGGACGTGGCCGACTCGGTGCAGGAGACGTTCGAGGATATCGAAGCCCTCAGCGCCGAGTGTCATTTTACCGACTGTCGGCACCTTGACGAGCCGCGGTGCGCCGTGAAGGCCGCAGCCGCGGATGGCACAGTGGACGTCGATCGGTTGGCCAGTTATCACAAGCTGCAGGATGAAATCCGCGCGCTCGACGCGCGGCGTGATGTGCGAAGTCAGATCGAGGAGAAACGTCGCGCGAAAGTGGTCGGCCGTGCCATCAAGCAACTGTATAAGGAGCGCGGGCGCGGCCGGCAATAGTTCCGACTATCGAGCCTCTCGCACCCTGCGATAAAAGATGTGCCAGGCGTCGGGATCGAAGTCGCGAACCGATTCCATGGCGCGCGCACTCGTCGCCGCGAGGTCACGGCGCACATCGTCTCCGATCTGCCGTGCCCCCTCGGTATCCCACCCGTTGTGTTGAGCGCGCATGCTGATGCCGATCCGCATGTAGTGCGCCGTCAGCGACTTCTCGTCGACGATGGACGGTTGGTCGGCGATTTCGAGCGCATGTTGCAGTTCGTGGCCCAGGGTTGCGATGGCAGCATCACCCGTCATGGTGGGACTGAGCCCGACGCGCACGTAACGAAAACGCTTGGTCGCGCTCAGCCAGGTCACCGCGCCCGCCAGACGGCCCTTCAGTGACGGCTGAATCAGCACGTATACGATGACGTCGCGCTGCTCGAGGCCTTCCACGATGGCGCGAAAGGTCTCGGAGCGTCGGAGGCCATCGAGCACGATGGCGGCGGAGCGGCTGTCGTTGGGTCGCACGCGCGGTCCGCCGTTCCAGGTCGCGGGGTTGTACTCAACGGGCCGCTGGGGTCCGGCCGCCGCGACGACGGGAGCGGCGAGCAGTGCGACTGTGACAAACAGGCGAAGCGTACGCATGACCGTCTCCCGGCAGTCAGCCGCCTCGCCATCGCTCGTGGATCACGAGCGTCGGTGATGTTCGCCTCCAGCGTTCACATTGCAAGTCGGGCCAGCCCGCGGCCCGTCAATTCACAGCCGAATTGGTGATGTAGACGCCTGCTGTGTGTGGAGGGTTCAGCCGCTAACGCAGTTGCCGGACGTGAGTCGTGGGACCAAGGGACGAAAGGCCGGCTTGGCCAGTGATCAGTGATCAGTGATCAGTGATCAGTTCCAAGAATTCTTCGAACAGCTCTCACGGGTTCAGTGTCAGTCGATGGGACGAGTTGCACGTCGCGCGTACGGCGTCTCTCCGCGGCTCTTCGGAGAAGATCACGAATACACTCGTGCCGAGAGCAGCCGCGCGCATCACGGCTGATGGTCCTGGTGCACGCGGCGGAGGTTTTGCTTGACGACATACCGCCCGACGCGTCGCCCCTGCAGCCCTCCCGCTTCCTGATCGAAGCGAAAATGAATGCCGCCGTAGACGCGCGCATCGTCAACGTCATCCGTGATGTCCCGGAAACTCGTGTACTGCAGGGTCACGCCCGCAATTGCAGGATGCGAGAGCGTGATCGCGTGGCCGACCGGCCCGAAGAGCAACTCGGCGACCTTGCGAGCCGCACCGCTGCCTGACGCATGGGCGGACGGATACCCTGGAAAGGACGGTGTCGCGATGAATGGCGTCCAGCCGGTATCAGGTTCCGTGCCCGGGTTTCCATCCGCATCGCCTGCCCGAATCGCCGTGACGGGACGCCAGAATGCATACACGTACTTGGTCTCGAACACTGAGACGAGGGCATCGCTGATCGCCATGTTGATGAGGGCGAAGGCCCGTGCGTTCTCGGATAGCCGCCCCTGCACGGGTGTTACCTGCAAAGCCGCCAAGTTCCACACCTGCGTCGGGGGAACGGCCGCGTAGAAAAGCGCGACGTCAGTGCGATCCTGCGGCCGAATGCTGTTCACGTCACCGACCGCTTTCACTTCGTCATAGTCTCGTCGGTACCTTGGGCTGGTGAGCCCGGGTGGCGGGGCCGAACGAAATTGATTGCTGCTCTGGATGCCGAACGGTGTGACATTCGGCCAGTGCAAAAAGACACCGGGACCGAAGGCGGGCGGGGTCGGCTGCCAGACGCCGGGATCTGTGCTGTCCGGAAGGAACGTTTGTGGTGGCGCCGATCCGTCGTTGGCGCGGGCCGCGATCATGGCAGCAGCCGCAGCCTCACCGACCGTGATGCCGTCACTCTCGGCCTGCCCGTCGGGAATGGCCGCGAGCGATTGTGTCCGGGCGGCGTCGAGCGTGGCCGCGTTCGCGGGAAAGTAGTTCCTGAGAACGCGATGTGCGGCGGCAACGGCAGCAGCACCCGGCGAGGCACCAGCCGGGGCGGCAACCGTGCCCAGGTACGGCTCGTATTTTCTGGTGCAAGCGTTCACCGCCTCGAAGACCGCCAATTGCGTAATGGCCGCGAATCGGGCCTGGGCAAACGGACTCTGACCGCCGATCGTGTTCAACATAATCACCGTCCAGTCCTGAACGACATCGGCGTGGGTCGGTGCTGGAGTCAGGAGTGTCATGGCTGCCACGGTGGGCAAAAGGACCGTTCGACGCATTTCACACCTCGTTGATTTGGCCCAGAGGCCCGACCTCCCGCGCATCTTTCCGCTCGGTCGCTGCACCAGGCCTTGCACCCTTGATAACGTCGCTGTGCGGCAGAATCGGACTGGACTGCTAAAATCCGGGCAACACCCACGATGTCCGAGTCCCGGGGTCGTGCCCGATTCGTCATCGCCGCGGCTCCGGTCGAAACGACCATCGAACTCTTGGCGCGCGCGCGGCAAGGCGACCACGCGGCGATCGAGCGCCTTTTCGCCCGCCACCTCAAACCCCTGCAGCGCTTTGCCCGAGGCCGACTGCCCGGATGGGCGCGTGGACTGAGCGACACGGACGACCTTGTCCAGGATGCCCTCCTCCAGACGTTGAAACGATTGGACACCTTCGAGTCGCGCCACCCGGGTGCGCTCCAGGCGTATTTGCGTCAGGCGGTCATGAATCGCCTGCGCGACGAGCTACGCCGCCATGCCCGCGGCCCGAGCCGTGTGGAGCTGGACGACGCGGCTCTTTCCGAACGGTCGTGGCTCGAGGAGACCGTCGGCCTGGAGACGATTACGGCGTACGAAGAGGCGCTGAGGCAGTTGAAACCAGAAGAACGGGAGGCCGTCATCGGGCGCGTAGAGCTAGGCTTGACCTACGACGAGCTTGCGCTTGCGTTGGAGAAGCCAACCGCCGATGCCGCGCGCAAGGCGGCCCAGCGGGCGCTCGTTCGCCTCGCCCGCGAGATGGAGCGTGAACGGTAACGACGATGCCGCGTTGACCGAGTTGGCGGGCGCGATCCTCGATGGCTCGCCAATCGACTGGGAGACCGCCGATTCGGACGCTGCGCCTGAGGACCGGCCCGTCGTGCGCCGTTTGAAATCGATCGCGGCGATTGCACGGGCGCATCACGGTGGCGAGCCCGAGACCTGGGGATCGCTGCGCCTGCTGGAACCAATCGGACGAGGAGCATTCGGCGACGTCTACCGCGCGTGGGACTCGCGTCTCGATCGCCAGGTCGCGCTCAAGCTGCTCGCCGGCCGATCCGTCGTCGTCCAACCAGCTTGGCGCGTCGATCATCGAAGAAGGGCGGTTGCTCGCTCGCGTCCGACATCCGAACGTCGTCACCATCTACGGCGCCGAGCGGATCGACGATCGCGTCGGCTTGTGGATGGAATACATCGACGGCCGCACGCTGCATCAGCTGGTCGTCGAGGATGGCCGACCCTTTTCGCCTCGTGAGGTCGCGGCGATCGGGCAGGCGCTCTGCGGCGCCGTCGCAGCCGTTCATGCCGCCGGGCTGCTTCATCGCGACATCAAGGCGCAGAACGTGATGATGGCTCGCGACGGCCGGGTGGTCTTGATGGATTTCGGTTCCGGCCGCGATCGCAGCGGGACATCCGAGGCCGCTCTGGCCGGCACGCCCCTGTACCTCGCTCCCGAGGTGTTGTCGGGGGGCAGCCCTCCCTCCGTTCAATCCGACATCTACAGCACGGGGGTCCTGCTGTTTTTTCTCCTCACCGGCACTTACCCGGTAACAGGTGCGGATCTCGCGGCTCTTCGCCACGGGCACGAGCGTGGCGAACGGCGCTCGTTGAAGACCGTGGCTCCCAAGGTACCGCGTCGGCTACGCCTGGCAGTCGAGCGCGCGATCGATCCACGCGCGAAGCGACGTCACGAGAGTGCCGATGCGTTGAGCGCGGATCTGGCAGCGGTAATACCGCAATCGAGACTCGTTGCGGCTGGCGTCCGCAACCGGCGTGGCGGTTGTCGTCATGCTGTTGGCCGGACTGGGCTGGGAAGCAGTGGGCCGTCAGATGGGATTCTCGCGCACGCCCAGCGTACTCCTCAAGGATTTCGCCGAATTCGCCCTTGGCGGAGCGGCGGGTGTGAGTCCGGTTCAGCAACCCATCCTCGCCGTGTTGCCCTTCAAGAACCTGAGCGCCGAGCCTGACAGCGAGTACTTCGTTGATGGGCTGACGAGCGAAATCATTCGAAACCTTGCCGTCTTCAAGGACTGCAGGTGCGCTCCCGCACGTCCTCGTTTGCGTTCAAGGATCAGCCGCGCGATCTCCGCTCCATTGGAGAGCAACTGGGCGTTAACCTCGTCGTCGAGGGTTCAGTCCTTCGAGCGGGCACAAGGCTGCGGATTCACGCGCAACTGGTCCAGATCGCGGGCGACATCCCATTGTGGGCCAATCAGTTCGATCGGGAACTCGAGGACATCTTCTCGATTCAGGCGGAAATCTCTCGAGCGATCGTCAATGAACTCCGCCTGACGTTGGACCGAGACACGGCAACAACACAGCGCCAACTTCGACGCGTACGATCTCTATCTGAGGGCGCGCACACTGGTCGATCGTCGAGGCATGGCGAACGCGCAGCAGGCCGCCGAAATGTTCGCAGGAGTCGCAGCCAAGGATCCAGCATTCGCCCCCGCCTATGCAGGGCTCGCTAACGCGTACGCGTTCATGTCGTTCCCTTTTCGGGGGATCGCCTTCGAGCGGGCCTATCCGATCATGCGGCCAGCGGCCGTCAAGGCGCTGCAGCTCGATCCAAACCTCGCCGAAGGACATGCGGCAATGGGGTGGGTGTACCTGGTACGAGCGCGAGTGGGCAAGCGCCGAGAAGGCGTTCCAGCAGTCGATACGCCTGGACCCAAGTCTGACCCAAAGCTACACCAGCTACTCCGTCTCCACGCTGCAGCCACTCGGCAAATACGACGAAGCGTTGCGGCTGCTGCAGGTCGCGTCGCAAAACGATCCGCTTTCTCTGGACGTGCAACGGGAGATCGGTGAGGTGCAGTTGTTCGCCGGACGGTATGCGGAGGCTGTTGACATCCTCCAGCGCGTGTATCAAGTCGATCCCGGGTTTCCCTTTGTGCAAACGTATCTCGCGAGGGCGCTAATCTACGACGGCAAGGTGGAGCAGGCGCTCCCCTTGTTGTCGAAAGTCGCGCCGTGGCTGGCCCATGCCTATGTGACGACCGGCAGACGACGAGAGGCGGAAAAGCTCGCCGCGGTGTGGAAGGACTATCCATACCCCCTTACCATCGTCGAGGCCGCCCTTGGGCATACCGACCGAGCCATCGACGCGTTGGAGCGGGCGGCGGTGAGCGAGCCGCACCGCATGGGACGACTGTTGATCGAACCCGAATTGGCAGCGCTTCGTGACCACCCGCGCGTTGTCGCGCTGCGCAAGAGGTTCAACCTGCCCTGACGTGCGCGATTCCGCGTGACACGCATGCGCCCCCGCGCCCGATACCCTGTGCCCTGTGCCCTGTGCCCTGTGCCCTGCCCATGCCCTGTGCCCCGTGCCCTGTGCCCTGCGCCCTATGCCCTGTGCCCTAGAATGACCCATGCGCGCAATGGATGGTCGTGGTCGCTCTTTCGCTCGTGGCTGGCGTGGAGCAGAAACCGCCGCTACCCAAGCCGGCGGCACCAGTCCCCGCGCCATTCGTCAACCCCTACAGCCCGGACGAACTGCGCAACAAGCAAGCGGTCATCGAAACGCCCTCGGGAACGATCGTGCTCGACTTGCTCGCCGATCGCGCGCCCATGCACGTCGCGCACTTCATCAAGACTGCACGTGACGGCGACTACGATGGCACCGTCTTCCATCGGGTGGTTCGTCAGGGCATCATCCAGGGCGGCGACCCGCTGTCCAAGGACCCCGATGCCAAGAGTCGATATGGCACGGGCGGCCTGAATCGCTTGAAGCCCGAAATCAACGAGGAGAAACACACGCGTGGCGCGGTGTCGGCGGTGCAAGTTCCGAATCGTGCGGACAGTGCCGGCGCGCAGTTTTTCATTTGCATTGCCGATCAGCCGGCGCTCGACGGGAAGTACACGGTGTTCGCGCGGGTCGTCGACGGGCATTCTCGTCGCGTCGAAATTGTCGGAGGCGGCGGTGGACGACAAGGGTCTGGCCGTCGATCGCCTCGTCATGACCAAGGTTTCAATCCGCGAAAGGCCGACGCCGACGGCCGAACCGTTTTCCACCGAGAGCGTCACCGACCTCGCGCAGTACCGCGCCGTGCTCGAAACGTCGCTCGGCGAGATCACGATCGGATTCACGCCCGACAAGGCACCGGAGCACGTGCGCAACTTCTTGCGGCTTGCGTCAGCCGGTGTGTACGACGGAACCAGTTGGCATCGCGTGGTCAAAGGGTTCGTCGTGCAGACCGGGCACATGCCGACGCGCAAGGAGCCGCTGGCCGAAGCGCAACAACGTCTCGTGCGCGATCTGAAAGCCGAGTTCAACGATCAATTGCACGACCTTGGGACGGTCTCGATGGCTCGTCTTGCCGAGCCCGACACGGCGAACACGTCGTTCTTCATCGTGACCGCCCGCGCGCAGATGCTCGACCACAAGTACACGGTGTTCGGCCGAGTGGAGAGCGGGCTCGACGTGGTGCAGAAGATCGAGGCGGCTCCGGTCAACGGCGAAACGCCGATCGAACGGATCGAGTTGCGGCGGGTGCGAGTGGTCAAGCGGGAGTAGGACTCGCTGCGCTCGTAGGCTCGCTCGCTGACGCTCGCTCGTGGGACTCGCGGCTGCGCCGCTCGTGGGGGCTCGGCCGTTCGGCCTCGCTTGCGTAAGGAGACAGTCGATCAAAGCCGAGCGGCGCCGCTCCCTACGAGCCGCCGAAGGCGCCGAGTCCTACGACGCGAGCCGAAGGCGAGCGAGTCCCACGAGCGAAGCGAGTCCTTACGAGGCGAGCCGAAGGCGAGCGAGTCCTTGCTTCACCCGAGCGGAAGCTGCGGATCCTCGTCTCGCGGCGGGCGGCGGGCCTTGGGGAGATCGGACGATTCGAGCCCGTGCACGCTCACGCCCAGCAGCCGGATGGGGCGACGGCCAGCATCCGTCTTGTCGAGCAGCGCGCACGCGCGCGACGCAATCGCATCGGCGTCGCGAGTCGGGTGCGGGTGGCTGTGACTGCGCGTGATGGTCGTGAAGTCCTCGTAGCGGACCTTGATCACGACGGTCCGCGCGAACTGCGCGTGACGATCCAGCCAGCGCGCGATGTCGCGCGCGATGCCGTCAATCTCTTCGCGAATCCTCGCCAGGTCCGTGAGGTCCCTCTCATACGTACATTCCGAGCCGCACGACTTGCGTTCCTGGTTTGGCTGAACGAGCCGGTCGTCCTTGCCGACCGCCAGGTCCCGCAACCACTCCGCCGAACTGCCGACAATCTGGCGCAGCTCGTCGACTGATTTGGCGCGGATGTCCACGAGCTTGTTGATGCCCTGCGCGCGCAGCCGTTCGGCGGTCTTGGGCCCCACACCCCACAGTGCATCCACCGGCAGCCCTTGGAGGAAGGACTCGATGCGCTCGGGCGCAATCACGGTGAGGCCGTCAGGTTTCTTCCAGCCAGACGCGATCTTCGCCAGAAATTTGTTCGGCGCCACGCCTGCCGATGCGGTCAGGCCAGTGTCGTCGCGGATCGCTTGCTTGATACGCCGCGCGACGGTGACCCCTAACGCTTCGTTCCACGCGTTGGTCGTGACGTCGAGATACGCCTCGTCCAACGACATCGGCTCGACGAGCGGGGTCACCGATCGGAAGATGTTGAAAACCTGCGCCGAGACCGCCTGGTACTTTTGAAAGTCTGGGCGCACGATGATGAGCGATGGACAGAGCCTCACCGCGCGCGACATCGGTAGTGCCGAGCGAACGCCAAATGCGCGCGCCTCGTAGCTCGCTGCCGCCACCACGCCTCGCTTGGTCGGGTCGCCGCCGACCACGACCGGCTTGCCGCGAATCGCGGGATTGTCGCGCTGTTCCACCGACGCGTAGAACGCGTCCATGTCGATGTGAAGAATGCGTCGCACGGGTCACTTGCGTCAGTGATCAGTGGTCAGTGGTCAGTGATCAGTGATCGTGCCAGTGGTCAGTGGCCAGTACTCAGAAGGTCATTCGGTATCGGCTACCGGCTTCGAACCGGCCACTGGCACACTGGCCACCGTCAGACTCCCGTACTTCCGAACCCCCCGCGCGAGGGGGCGGTCGTGGCGACCTCTTCCCATTCAACCCGGGGCGCGGGCAGGACAACGCCTTGTGCAATGCGGGCGCCGCGCTCGAGGTTGACCGTCTGGTCGGTGACGTTGAGAACCTGAATCTTTACCTCGTCTGTGGGTCCGCAGTAATCAGAGTCGATCACGCCGACCGCGTTGGCAACAATCAACCCGCGTTTGACGGGCGTGCTGCTCCTCGCGATGACGGCCAGAAAATAACCGTCGGGCACATGGATGACCAAGCCGGTCCCGACGAGTCGGATCTGTCCGGGTGGAATCTCGCAGTCCTCGCCAGCGGCCAAGTCGAACGCCGCGGCGCCCGCGCTGCCGTAGGCCGGCAGCGACACGGAGGGATTTAAACGGGTCACGCGGATGCGCATGGGAGAATACTAACGAAAGTGCCTGGGTGCCGAAGGTGCCTAGGTGCCCAGGGTGCGGTGCGTAGGGTGCCAGTGCGTAGGGTGTGCCAGTGCGCAGGGTGCGGAGAGTGTTTTAAAGTGCCTGAAGTGCGCCAGGAGGAGCAATGCGCCAGCGAGTGATTCGTCGGCTTTCCGCTTTCGTCTTGGGGGCAGCGGTTCTCGTGGTGCCAGCGACAACGTGGGCACAGCCAGCCGCTGCGCCAGCACAACCGGCGCTGTCACTTGATCAGCCGCTGCCCGTCGACGCGTCGGTGCGCACCGGGCAACTCGCGAGTGGCCTGCGCTATTACCTCCGCCGCAATGGACGGCCGGTGAACCGGGTCTCGATGCGGTTGGCGGTCAATGTTGGCTCGATCCACGAAGAGAACGATCAGCGAGGGCTGGCACACTTCCTCGAGCACATGGCGTTCAACGGCACCCAGAACTTCAAGCCGGGCGAGCTGATCACGTTTCTCGAGACCATCGGCGCGCGGTTTGGTCCGCACGTCAACGCCTACACGTCATTCGATGAGACCGTCTACATGCTCGACGTGCCCAGCGACAAGCCGGGCTACGTCGATCGCGGCCTGCTGGCGCTCCACGATTTCGCCGCCGGGATGAATCTGGCGGCCGACGAGATCGAAAAGGAGCGTGGGGTCGTTATCGAGGAATGGCGCGGCCGATTAGGCGCGGGCTCGCGTCTCACCGACAAGCAGCTGCCGGTGCTGCTCTCGAAGTCGCGATATGCCGAGCGTCTGCCGATTGGGACGCCCGAAATCCTCAAGTCGTTTCCGCGTCAGCGCCTCGTCGATTTCTACCAGCGCTGGTACCGACCCGATCAGATGGCGGTCGTGATCGTGGGGGATATCGACCTCGCCGAAGCGCAGAAGATGGTGCAGTTGCGGTTCGGGTCGATTCCGGCAGCGAAAGGTGCGCTGGAAGCGGTCGATCGAACCGTCCCGCCGCACAAGGAGACCCTGTTCACGATTGCCACGGATCCAGAAGCGCAGGGGTCGTCGGTGGCGCTGTCGCACAAGCGCCCTGTCGAGGTCGAGACCACGGTTGGCGACTATCGGCGATCGCTTGATTCAACAACTCGCCACGCAAATGCTCAACCTGCGATTGCGCGAAATCGCGCGACGCCAGAATGCGCCGTTCCTCGCGGCCGAAGCCGGCGGATCGGGGCTGGGCCGTTCGGTCGAGATGTACGAGGTTGGTGCCGCGGTTCAAGAAGGAGGCATCGCCGCCGGTCTCGAAGCCATCATCATCGAGACGCGTCGCATGCAGCAGTTTGGTTTTGGGGCTGACGAGCTCGAACGTGCTCGCGCCGCGTTGCTCGCGCAGTACGAGAGAGCCTTGAAGGAACGGGATACCACCGAAAACCCGAGTTATGCGAACGAGTATGTGCGGGCGTTCCTCGAGCAGCGAGCCGATTCCAGGAATCGAGTTCGAGCACAAAGTCGCATCAACCTTCCTGCCGACCGTGACCCTGGCCGAGGTCATGACCGAGGCGCGCAAGCTGGTTCACGACGACAACCGTGTCGTGGTGGTCGTGGCACCAGAGAAGAAGGAGGTACCAATCCCGACAGAGGCAGCGCTGCGGACGGCAATGGCCAAAGCGGAAAAAGCGCCGATCGAGGCCTACACCGATGCCTTGGCCGGCCGCGACCTGGTGGAGAAGCCGCCCGCGCCGGGCAAGGTGACCGCGCGGCGCGCGGTTGCCGAGGTTGGTGTGACGGTCCTCACACTCTCCAACGGCGTCGAGGTGTGGTTGAAGCCGACCGAGTTCAAGAACGACCAGGTCCTCATCAGCGCGTACGCGCGCGGCGGGTCGTCAGTCGCGACCGCAGCCGATTATCACGAAGCCAACCTGGCCACGTCGCTGGTGGGCATGGGGGGCCTCGGCGGGCTCAATCCGGTCGATCTCAGCAAGCTGACGTCCGGCAAGATCGCACAGGCCTCGCCGACGATTGGCGCGTATACGCACGGTATCAACGGCCAGGCGTCGCCCCGCGATCTCGAGACCGCATTCAAGCTGAATTACCTGGTCTTTACCGCGCCCAATCTGACCCGCGAGGCGTTCGAGCTGATGAAGCGACGGTTATCGAGTGTCCTCGAGAATCAGGCGCAGAACCCCACCTATGTGTTCAACGAAAAAGTCGATCTGGTCAACACGACCAACCATTACAGTGCCGCGGCGCTGAAAGTCGCCGACATCCAGGCGCTCGATCTCGAAGCGATGCAGCGTTTCTACCGCGAACGCTTCAGCAACGCAGCGGACTTTACCTACTTCATCGTTGGCACGTTCACGGTCGAAGGAATCACGCCGCTGCTCGAGCAGTGGGTGGCCACGTTGCCCTCGTCCGGCAAGAGAGCGTCGGCGTTCAAGGATACGGGCGTGCGCTTTCCCGAGCGGGTGGTGAAGGAAGAAGTGCTGAAGGGCCGCGAGCCGCGCGGGCAGACGGTGATGTCGTTTTTCGCCGACACCAAGCTCGACGAGCTGGAAATGCACCGCGCTCGATCGGCCGCATCGCTCTTGAGCATCCGGCTGCGCGATATCTTGCGGGAGGAACTGGGCGGCACGTACGGCGTCAGTGTCGCGTACGACAACTCGTTGCCGCAGACGGGCTACGGCTCGATGACGGTGCAGTTCGGCAGCGACCCCGCCAACATCGAGAAGCTCTCGGGCGAAGTGCTCAAGGAGATCGAACGTCTCAAGAGCCAGGGCCCAAGCGCGGACGATGTGGCGCGAGTCCAGGAGCTGGAGCGTCGAGACCTCGAGACGGCGTCA
The DNA here is from genome assembly GCA_963802675.1 of uncultured Acidobacteriota bacterium. Taxonomy (GTDB): domain Bacteria; phylum Acidobacteriota; class Vicinamibacteria; order Vicinamibacterales; family UBA2999; genus JACCSI01. The sequence continues at coordinate 111,874 of CAWDJL010000002.1, read as the reverse complement.
CGACAGAACGCGTACTGGCTCGGCTCACTCCAGACGGTCCACATGCTGGGTTGGGATCCCGGAAGCATCAGCCGGCGCGAGGAGCGCATCCAGAAGCTCACCCCGCAAGTGTTGCACGAGACGTTCAAGCGCTACTTCCCGACCGATCGCTACACGATCGTAACGCTGAAGCCAGAGAGCGCACCCTAGGCAAAGTTCCAAGGTTCCAAAGTTCCAAGGTTCTAAAAGTTCCAAAGTTCTAAAAGTTCCAAAGTTCCGCTTGCGAAGCGTGGAACCTTGGAACCCGGGAACCCGGGAACCGTGGAACCTGATATCCTCAGAGCTTTTATGCCACCGCAGTTTGTTTTCACCATGAAGGGTCTCGGGAAGACTCATCCTCCCGACACCGTCGTCCTCAAGGACATCTGGCTCTCCTTTCTTCCCGGCGCGAAGATCGGCGTGCTTGGCGCCAACGGCGCGGGGAAGTCGACGCTCCTCAAGATCATGGCCGGGATCGATTCGCACTTCAGCGGCGAGGCCTTTCCTGGCGAAGGAGTGACGGTCGGATATCTGCCGCAGGAACCGGTACTCAACCCCGACAAAGACGTGAAGGGCAACGTCGAAGAGGGAGTGGCGTCGATTCGGTCACTCCTCGATCGGTACGACGCCGTCAATATCAAGCTCGGCGAAGACCTGTCGCCCGAGGAGATGGAGAAGGTCCTCGACGAGCAATCGCGCTTGCAGGATCAGATTGAAGCAGCGAATGCCTGGGATCTCGACGCGCGCCTCGAAATGGCGATGGACGCCCTGCGTTTGCCGCCGGCCGACGCAACCGTCGCGACGCTCTCTGGTGGCGAGCGGCGTCGCGTCGCCCTGTGTCGGCTGCTGCTGCTGTCTCCGGATTTGCTGCTCCTCGACGAGCCGACCAACCACCTCGATGCGGAGTCGGTTGCGTGGCTCGAGCGGTTCCTCAAGGACTACCCGGGTACGGTCGTCGCGGTCACGCACGATCGCTACTTTCTCGATAACGTGGCCGGCTGGATTCTGGAGCTCGATCGATCGACGGGATATCCGTACGAAGGCAACTACACGGGCTGGCTCGAACAGAAAAAGTCTCGTCTTGCCAACGAGGAAAAGGCCGAAACCAAACGGCAACGAACGCTGCAGCGCGAACTCGACTGGATTCGGATGTCGCCGCGCGCTCGTCAGGCCAAGGGCAAAGCGCGTCTCAATTCCTACGAGCAACTGCTGGCCGAAGACACCGCCCAGTCGATCGACGCGGTGGAGATCTACATTCCACCGGGTCCGCGACTCGGTGACATCGTGGTCGAAGCACGGAGCCTTCGTAAGGCGTACGGCGACCTCGTGCTGTTCGACGACCTGACATTCACGCTGCCTCGAGGTGGCATCGTCGGCGTCATTGGTCCGAATGGAGCGGGCAAGACCACGACGTTCCGGCTGATCACGGGAGAAGAAAAGGCTGACGGTGGCACGCTTCGGCTGGGCGAGACCGTCCAGGTCGGCTACGTCGATCAGTCGCGCGATGCGTTACAAGCGAACAAGACGGTTTGGGAGGAGATCTCGGGCGGCGAAGACGAGATCGTGATGGGGAAACGCACGGTCCCGTCGCGCGCCTATGTGTCGTGGTTCAACTTCAAAGGCGCCACGCAGCAGCGCAAGGTGGGCGCACTCTCGGGCGGTGAACGAAACCGCCTGCATCTCGCCAAGTTGCTTCGGACCGGCTGCAACCTGCTCCTGCTCGACGAGCCGACCAACGACCTCGACGTCGACACGCTGCGCGCGCTCGAAGAGGCGCTGTTGAACTTCGCCGGGTGCGCGGTCGTCATCAGCCACGACCGCTGGTTCCTCGACCGCATCGCCACGCACATTCTTGCGTTCGAAGGCGATTCGGAGGCCGTCTGGTTCGAGGGCAACTACCAGGACTACGAGGCGGATCGGAAGCGTCGTCTCGGCGCCGCGGCCGATCAACCACATCGCATCAAGTACCGGAAACTCACCCGCAGTTGAACGGGCCGCGGCCCACGGGAGGCTCACATGAATGCTGAACAGGCGAAGATCCTCGCCCAGAGTGTTGGAATGCAGTTGCAGAACGAGTGGATGACGACGTACAAGGTGATTTCGGCCGTTCCAGAAGGAAAACGCGATTACAAACCCGAGCCAAACTCCCGAAGCGCGTGGGACCTGGCCACGCACATCGCGGGCGCGGATGTCTGGTTCCTCGACGGCGTGATCAATGGCGAATTCAGCAAGCCCAACGAGACGGCTCCAGCGCCGACGGTGGCGGGCGTCGCGGATTGGTACAAGAAGGAGTTTCCCAATCGTCTCGAGCGCGCGCTCGCGCTCGAGGGCCACAAGCTGACCCAGCCTGTGGATTTCTTTGGGATGAAGATGCCGGCCGTGCAGTACATGATGTTCGCGCTCGTCCACATGGTCCACCACCGCGGGCAGCTCGCCACGTATCTGCGCCCGATGGGCGGCAAGGTGCCCAGCATTTACGGTGGAAGCTTCGACGAGAAGTGGCAGGGGCCACCAGAACCCAGCGCATAGCCCGGCGTGTTTCCCGACCTCCGTGCGTTTCTCGATCGTCTTCGCCGTGACAACGACCTCGTCGAAGTCGCGGCCGCTGTTGACGCGAACCTCGAAGTTGCCGAAATCCATCGCCGGGTCATCGCAGCGGGTGGCCCGGCGCTCCTTTTTTCCAACGTCACCGGATCGGGCTTCCCGCTCGTCACCAACCTGTTTGGGACGCCGCGACGGGCCGAGCTCGCCTTTGGCGAGCGGCCACTCCGGCTGATTAGGCGGCTCGTCGATCTTGCCGAGACGCTCCTCCCGCCAACGCCTGCCAAGCTGTGGGCCGCGCGCGACGTCGCCTTCGAGCTGGCGCGCGTGGGATCGCGGCAGCAGGCCGGCGGACCCGTGCTGGATGTGGTGACGTCGGATGTTCGGCTGGATCGCCTGCCGATCGTGACGTGCTGGCCCGAGGACGGTGGGCCCTTCATCACCTTCCCGCTCGTCTACACGACGCATCCGGCACGACCCGGCCACAACCTCGGGATGTATCGCCTGCACGTCTACGACCGGCAGTCGACCGGAATGCATTGGCAAATCGGCAAGGGGGGCGGTTTTCACTATGCCGTCGCAGAGACGCAGGGCGCCGCACTGCCGGCGACGGTTTTTCTCGGCGGGCCGCCCGCGCTCATCCTTGCGGCGATTGCTCCACTTCCCGAGAACGTGCCGGAATTGATGCTGGGGTCGCTCATCGCGGGCGCGAAGCTGCCGCAGGTCACTGCCCCCAATGGCCATCCTCATCCGCTCATCGCCTCGGCGGAGTTTGCGCTGATGGGCCAGGTTCCGCCACGAACACGCCGGCCCGAAGGGCCCTTCGGAGATCACTACGGGTACTACTCTTTGCAGCACGACTATCCCGTGTTCCAGGTCGCGCAAGTGGCGCATCGACGCGATGCGATCTATCCCGCCACCGTCGTGGGCAAGCCGCGACAGGAGGACTTCTTCATCGGTGACTTGCTGCAAGACTTGCTTTCGCCGCTCTTCCCGCTGGTGATGCCGGCCGTCGAACGCCTCTGGTCCTACGGTGAAACGGGCTACCACTCGCTTGCTGCCGCGGTCGTCAAGCAGCGCTACAAGCGAGAGGCGATGGCGAGCGCATTCCGTATCCTCGGCGAGGGCCAGTTGTCGTTGACAAAGTTCTTGCTCCTAACCGATCGGCTAGTGGATCTGAAAGACTTTCGTGCCACGCTGGAGCACATCCTGGCGCGCACGCGACCTGAGACGGATCTCTACGTGCTCTCGAACCTCTCAATGGACACGCTCGACTACACGGGCCCGGCAGTCAATGAAGGCTCCAAGGGCGTGTGGCTGGGATTGGGCGATCCCATGCGCGTATTGCCGCGCGAATTTCGCGGTGATCCTGATCCGCCCCGCCGACGTCTCCGAGGCGCGTGTCTTTTGCGGCGGGTGCCTGGTTGTTCGTGCCAGCCGTTACGTCGAGGATGTCACGGCGCCTTCGAGGCTGGCCGCGCACCCGGCCTTCAAAGACTGGCCGTTAGTCGTACTGAGTGACGAACCAGAGCGAGCGACTCGGAGCGTCATGAACTTTTTGTGGACGACATTCACGCGGTTCGAGCCTGCGGCCGACATCCACGCTGCCAGTCGGACGATTGTGCGCAATCACATCGCGTATGCCGCGCCAATCGTGATCGATGCGCGGATGAAGCCGTGGTATCCGAAAGAGGTCAGCTGCCGCGACGATATCGCGCACCGTGTGTCGAACCGGTGGAAGGAGTACTTCCCAGGTCGAGTGGTAGAAATGGGAGATTCGGAGCGCGGGCACTTGGACTAGCCACGACCATCCTGGCCACCGATCACTGGCCACCGATCACGGGTCACTGGTCACTGACCACGGCCACTGACCTGGCGTGGGATAATTGCTGGGTGAGTGAGTTGAGACCGAATGAAACGACGACCACCGACGGTATTTCCGTGCAAGTAAAAACCATGTTCCTGCCAGCCAGCAGTTCGCCTCGCGAAAACCAGTTTTTGTTCGCCTACACGATCAAGATCTCGAACATCGGTGCGCAAACCGCCCAGCTTCTCAGTCGCCACTGGATCATCACGGATGCCGACGGTAAGGTGAAGGAAGTGCGGGGGCCGGGCGTGGTCGGCGATCAACCCGTGCTCGAGCCCGGCACGAGCTACGAGTACACCAGCTACTGCCCGCTCGAGACCAATGTCGGCTCGATGCAAGGCAGCTACACAATGCTGCGGCCAGACGGCGAGTTGTTCGAGGCGCAAATCGCGCCCTTCACGCTGGCCGTTCCGAACGCCCTCAATTAACAACCCAGAAGAATGTTGAGATCTTCCACTCCAAGCATGCGCCGGGCCGAGCGATCCTCGGGTCGCGGCGCCGTCCAACGTTCGGCGGACGATGCTGCGGCGGGCAAGAAAAAGGTCTCGGCATCCGCCGCCTGGCGCGAGGCGCGGGACCTGGTCAGCGCACATCGCAACCGGCTGATCCTCGGTCTGGTCCTGATGCTGATCAGTCGACTTGCCGGTCTGGTTCTGCCGGCTTCTTCCAAGTATCTGGTCGACGAAGTGATCGGCAAGGGTCGTCACGATCTCTTGATGCCGATTGCCATCGCCGGCGGGTTGGCGACGGCAGTTCAGGCGGTTACATCCTTCATCAACTCCCAGATCCTTGGTGTTGCGGCGCAGCGTGCCATCACCGAGATGCGCAAGCGCGTCCAGGCGCGCGTGATGCGCCTCCCGGTTCGCTATTTCGACTCGACGCAGAGCGGAGTGTTGCTTTCGCGCATCATGAGCGATGCTGACGGCATTAGAAACCTGGTGGGCACCGGGCTCGTGCAGCTCGTGGGTGGCATCGTGACCGCGGTGCTCGGACTCGGCGTGCTGTTCTATCTCAACTGGCGTTTGACCATTGTCACGATCGTCGTCCTGGCGTTGTTTGGCGTCGGCATGTCTTACGCCTTCCGCACACTGCGTCCCCTGTTTCGTGAGCGCGGCAAGATCAATGCGGAGGTGACGGGGCGCCTCACCGAGGCGCTGGGCGGCATTCGCATCGTGAAGAGCTATACCGCGGAGAAGCGCGAGGAGATCGTGTTCGCCAAGGGCGCTCACCGGCTGTTCCGGAACGTGGCGAAGTCGATGACGGGCGTCTCCGCGACCACGGCTGGCAGCACCGTGATTATCGGCATCGTCGGCATCATCATGATTTGGCTCGGCGGTCGCGACATTCTCGCCGGTCGCATGACGCTCGGCGACTTCATCATGTATATCTTTTTCGTCGGCTTGGTGGCGGCGCCCATGGTGTCGATTGCGTCGATTGGTACGCAGATCACCGAGGCGTTTGCGGGGCTGGACCGCATTCGCGAGATTCTCGACACCGCCACCGAAGACGACGTGGACGCGGACAAAGCGCGCCTCGACCGCATCCGTGGCGAGATCAGGTTCGAGGAGGTGTGGTTCGAGTACAACGAGGGCGTCCCGGTCCTGAAGGGCGTCAGCTTTCACGCACTCGCGGGCACGACGACGGCTCTCGTCGGATCGAGCGGCTCGGGAAAGAGCACGCTCATCAGCCTGGTGATGGCGTTCAACCGTCCGCTGCAGGGTCGCATCCTGGTCGATGGCCGTGACCTGGCGACGATCCCACTCCACGATTACCGAGAACAGTTGGCCTCGGTGCTCCAGGAAAACTTCCTGTTCGACGGCACGATCACCGAGAACATCGGCTACGCCAATCCGTCGGCCAGCAGTGATGAGATCAAGGACGGCCGCTCGCATCGCTCACTGCGAGGAGTTCATCCTCAAATTCCCCGATGGCTACGACACCATCGTCGGCGAGCGCGGCATCAAGCTGTCGGGCGGCCAACGGCAGCGCGTTTCAATTGCGCGAGCGATCCTGGCCAACCCCCGGGTCCTGATCCTCGATGAAGCGACGTCCAGCCTCGATTCTGAAAGCGAGGAGATGATTCAGGACGGGCTCCGCAGTCTGCGTGAAGGACGAACGTCGTTCGTGATTGCCCACCGCCTGTCAACCATTCGCAGCGCCGACCAGATCCTCGTGCTCGAGGGAGGCGCGATCGTCGAGCGTGGAACACACGCCGAACTGCTGGCGTTGAATGGCCGCTATCGCCAGCTGCACGACAAGCAATACAAGCTCGAAAGCGACCGCTTCATCAATCCGGGCGAGGACTTCACGCCCGAACCGCCGAAGGCGGCGCCATTAAAGGCGGTGTCGTCGCAATTGTAAAAACGCTGGTTCTGGACGAAGGTTCTGGACGACGGTTCTTGACGACCGTTCGTGACGAAGGTTCGGCGCGTTGGTACCCGGCGGTTTTAATGACGGGCGCTAGAACCCTCGTTGAGAACCCCCGTTGAGAACCCTCGTACAGACCCCCGTTGAAGACCGTTACAACCAAATCGCCGAGACGAACAGAATCATCAGCCCGGTGACGAGCATCGTCATCACGCGCAGGCCGGCGAACAGCCGGTGCAACGCGGCGCGCTTGACGTTGCTCTTCAGACACAAGCTGTGATGCTGGACGGCCAGTTCCGCGTTGAGTTGGTCGAGGTGGACGTCCTGCCACGCCTGACGGTGGTGCAAGACGTCGCGCGCGATCACGTCTTCGTAGTAGCGGATACCGATCGGCGCATCGTCTCGCTCGGTGGCCCAGTTCTCGAGCCGCGGTCGAAACTTGCCGGGCCGCAGCGCTTCGATCGCCTGGAAGAGGAAGTACACAGCCGTCACGGCGTATATGCCGAGCAGGACTGCGGCGCTGACGCGGACACCACCGACGAGTGCACCAACGACCTCGGGCCGGCTGGCCGCGATAACCACGAACGCGTTCAGAGTCCCCATCACCAGCAGCGCGAAGCGGGCTTCGCGGTTGCCGATGCCGATGACCTCGTAGACTTCGTCCATCGCATCGTTCAGCGCCTTGTACTGCTCCCACGGGCTGAGTGGTCGTCGACCGTCTGGCGAAGGCTGCTGACGGTCGTGCCTGGCGAGCGTCGAGTCGGGATTGAGCGCCGGCGACGCCTCTAGACGAGGTCGGAGGACCGACACGCTGTCGGTTCGACGAGGTTCCATCTTCCCCGTATCGGCGCGGTGGCGTGGCGCCGTTACTGGCGGGACGGAACCTTTGCCGCCTTGCTGCAGTATTCTGTTCTGCAGGGGGATCAACGCAGGGGTGGACAACAGCGAGTTCCTTTCCATTTTCCTCCGCGGCGCGCTCGGTTCCCGGGGGCGCAAGCGCGCGCGCCGCGCGGCCAACTTTCTCAGCGGCAAAAAAGGTTTCCTGACGGCCAGCACGCTGCTCGGCGCGGCCGGCGTCGCCTGGGGAATCTACGACAGCCTGCAAACGGGTGCGACGGGTGCGCCCGGTACGATGGGTGCGCCCGGGGCGACAGGTGCGCCCGGTGTGGCGGGTGCAGTGCTGCCGCCGCCAATTCCTGGTGTGGTTGTCACGACCGCCACGGCGCCGCTCTCTGCCGAGGATCGCGGCTTGCCGCTGGAGGTCCTTCGCGTCGTCCGCCTGGCGGTTTCGGCGGCGCGCGCCGATGGCGCGTTGCTGCCAGCCGAGCGGGCGCTCATTCTCAGTCACGCTCGCGAAGCCGGCGTCGAGACGGCCGTCGAGGACGAGCTTGCGACCTCGCGACCGCTGGCTGAAATCGTGAGCGGTGTCACCGACGGCCAGAAGCGACGTGACCTGTACGTCCTCGCCTACACGATCATTCGCGCGGACGAAGACGTCACCGGTGCCGAGCGGGTCTATCTCGCGCAGCTCGCGCATCAACTTGGCTTGGATGCCGCAACGACTGCACAGCTCGAGCAAGACACGGCGTCGAGGATCGACGCGACTCCCGACACGCAGCCCTAAGGACGAAGTTCCTAGGTTCCAAGGTTCCAAAGTTCCAAAGTTCCAAGGTTCGGCAGCGCGCACGTGTGGAACCCTGGAACCTTTGGAACCCTGGAACATTGGAACCTTGGAACCCTGGAACCCCTGATGAGGAGACTCGACAAATGTACGGATCACAGCAGTGGTATATGGCGATCGGTGGACACCAGGTCGGGCCGGTGACCCAGGACGAGATCATCGCGAATCTTCGCAATGGCAGCATCGATGCCGAAACGCTGGTCTTCACGGCCGGTATGGCGAACTGGCAAAAGATCAAGGACGTTGCTGTGTTCGCGCCCTTCATCGGTGGAGCTGGGACAACGGCGGGGGGCGCCGCGCCACCACCGCCAACCGCGCCTGGCCGTCGCGCCCACGACATCGACTTCGTCATCCACGGCAACGAGATGCAGTTCGTCGAGGTCGAGCTCGATCCGGGCGAGGCGGCAATCGCTGAAGCCGGCGTGATGATGTACATGACGCACGGGATCCAGCTCGAAACCATCTTCGGCGACGGCTCCAAACAGGCCGGTGGCGTGCTCGACGCTCTGTGGGGGGCTGGCAAGCGCATTCTGACGGGCGAGAGTTTGTTCATGACCGTGTTCACCAACTCCGGTCAAGGCAAGCAGCGCGTGGCGTTCGGCGCGCCGTACCCGGGGAAGATCATCGCCATGGACCTCAAGGCGATCGGCGGGCACCTGGTCTGCCAGAAGGATTCGTTTCTGTGCGCGGCACGCGGCGTTTCAATCGGCATCGCGTTCCAGCGCAAGATCGGCGTCGGCTTGTTCGGTGGCGAAGGGTTCATCATGCAGAAGCTCGAGGGCGATGGCCTTTGCTTTGTCCACGCGGGCGGCACGATTCACCACGTGGACCTTGGCCCCGGCGAGACGTTGCGCGTCGACACGGGCTGCCTCGTCGCGCTGCAGCCCAGCGTCAACTACGACATCCAGTTCGTGGGCAAGATCAAGACCGCGCTGTTCGGCGGCGAAGGCATTTTCTTCGCCACGCTGACGGGCCCGGGCCGGGTGTGGCTGCAGTCGCTGCCCCTGAGCCGTATGGCCGATCGCATCTACAAGGCTGCTCCTCAAATCGGGCGGCGGAAAGAGGAAGGCTCGATCCTCGACCGCGTTGGCGGTCTCGGCGACCTCATCGATGGACGCTGACTTGAGTTAGCATCACCTCGAAGCGGAGGGTCGAATGTCTCGTGCCGCCAGCGTCCTGAGCGTGGTGTGTGTGCTCGTGCTGTCAACTCTGACCGCGACCCAGCTGCCGCGTACGGCGTTTCCTGAGAAGCGGGGCTTTCAGAAATCCGACTTCCCGCGCATTGTCAAGATTGCGGAGAACGTGTACGGCTACGAGGACTTCCACAACGCCGGCATGATGACGGTGAGCCTGTTCGTCGTTGGTCGCGACGGCGTCATGCTCGTCGATGGGCAGGGGAGCCCTGCCGCGACGCAGCGCTTGCTCGAGGCCATCAACAAGACCGCGGGCAAACCCATCCGCTGGTACGTCGTCGGGTCCGACCACGGTGACCACACGGCCGGCAACGTCGTGTTGCCATCCGGAATCGCCTACTTCGTGCACCCAACGTCACGCGCGCAGCTCGAACGTGACGCCGCAAACGTGAAGGCCGCAAACGACAAGGCGGCCGTCGAGGCTGCCGCCAAGGGAGCGGCTGCGCCAACGCCGCGCGTGGTCGTGATACCTCCGACGGCGATGACTGGAGACAAACAAGTCGTCGATGTCGGCGGCATCGAAGCCCACGTGCTCTTCCTCGGGCGTGCCCACACTGGTGGCGACTTGATGGTCTACCTGCCCGCACAGAAGATCCTGTTCATGAGCGAGGCCTACCTCAATCGCGTGTTTCCTGCGATGCGGTCGGCGTATCCGTCCGATTGGGTGAAGACGCTCGATCGCGCCCTGGCGATGGATGTGACGATCTACGTGCCAGGGCACGGCTTTGTGGAAGAGGCCAGTGCCTCCCGCGAGGAGCTGATCGAGTATCAAAAGGCGCTGAAATATGTCATCGGAGAGGTTCAGCGGCTGCACAACTGGGATTGAGCCCGGAAGATGCGAGAAAGCAGGCCAACTGGGGTCCGTACAAGGAATGGATGCTGGCCGATCAGCAGGACCTCACGGCGATACGCAAGGTCTACGAGGAAATCGAAGGGAAGCTGAAGTGAGATAGTTTTCAGTTTCCAGTTTTCAGTTCAAAGCTCTCGTGGCTTCCGCCTTGAGGCGGAAGTTCCCTTTGAACTGGCAACTGGTAACTGGTTACCGGTAACTGACAAGTTATGGCACAAACCTACGAGACCCACGCCCACCATCCCATTCCGACTTACATCGCATCCATCTTCGCGCTGATAGCGATGATCGCGTCAATCGGTGCGTGGCTGTTTGGCTGGCTGACGATCCCCGTCAGCGTGGTCAGCCTGTCGTTCGCCGTGGCCGTTCTCGTCGCGATTTCCCGGACCTATATCACCACGCTGCAGGATCGCATCATCATGCTCGAGATGAAGATTCGGTGCGCCGAACTGCTGCCAGCCGGCAAATCCGCCCTTCTCGGCAAGTTGAGCCCGAAGCAAGTGGCTGCCCTGCGATTTGCGTCGGACGAAGAGCTCGGGGCGTTGCTCGAGCGAAGCATCTCCGACAACCTGCCGCCGCGCGTCATCAAACAATCGATCAAGAACTGGCGTCCCGATTATCACCGGACCTAGTCATTCAACGGAATCAGCCGCCGCGTGGAACACGAAGAGAAGCTCGAAATCCTGCAGTTGATCGAAGCGCACGAACGTACGCTGGCAATCTGCCGCGCGTGCGCTCAAACGGCGCGCGACCTCGCCTGGGAGGTCAAGCGAGGCGCAGCCCCGGACGCTGAGGCGCTGGGCCAGACGATTGAAGAATCCGAGCGTGTGCTCGCCGAGCTCGGTCGTATCGAGATTGCGATTGCCGAGATGAAGGCCGCGCTGTGGTGAAAGATTGTCTCGGGAAACGGATCGTCATCTCGGGTCGCTTGCATGCGACACCAGCTTCGCGATTGCGTCGAGCACCGCCTGCGGCTGGTCTCGATGAGGGGAGTGTCCGCACTCCTTCAGAATCAGCCGTGTCGTCGGTCCGGCAATCTGCCGCTCAATCGCGTCAATCTGGTTGAGCGTTCCGTATTCATCCAGGTCGCCCTGGATCAGCAGGGCGGGGCACGTCACGCGCGGGAGGTAGCTCTCGAGATTCCAGCGACGAAACTGCGGGTCAAGCCACACCTCGTTCCAGCCACGGAACGCGACGTCGACGTCCCGGTGGTAGCGCGCCAGCCTTTCTCGAAGATTCGTGGTGTCCCAGTGGCGCTTCATGCGCGCAATACTCGTCAGCGACACGTTCTCGACGAAGACATGTGGGGCTTCGAGAACGAGCGCCGACACTCTGGACGGCGCCTCAGCCGCCGTGATCAGCGCAATCGATCCGCCGTCGCTGTGGCCGAACAGAATCGCAGAGGTCGACGCCCGCCGCGTCGAGGACCTCGGGTAGTAGGCGCGCTTCGTCGTGCATGAAGTCGATGGTGTGCGGCTTCGCCGGAGCATCGGATTCGCCATGCCCGAAGCGGCTGTAGGCGAGGACACGCCGATCGCTACGCTCGGCGAGGGCTTGAGGAAAGTCGCGCCACATCGCCACCGAGCCCAGGCCTTCGTGCAGCAGGACGATGGGAACGCGTTCGGAGAGCGGCGCCCCCCACCACTGCGCTTCGATCGCCCGTCCTTGCACGAGCAGCCGCGTATTCAACGGCTTAGAATAACAAGGGTAATAGTGATGCCGTCAGTTACAAGTTACAAGTTACAAGTTCAAAGCAGACAGCGCCCTTTGAACTGACAACTGGTAACTGAAAACTGATGCGAGGGGGCTTGGATGCGTAAGCCGGTGGTGCTCATTACGGGCGCCGGTGGCGAAATCGGCCATGGACTAATCGAACAGCTCGTCGCCAGCGGACGTCACTCGATCGTGACGCTGGATCTGAATCCGCTCGATCCGACGCTCGGAACTCACGTGCAGCGCGAGTTCACCGGATCCATCAACGATACGCGCCTGCTCGATCGCATCCTCTCGGAGTTTGAGATCGATACCGTCTATCATCTCGCCGCACTGCTGTCGACCCGTTCCGAGTTCACGCCCCTGACCGCGCATCAGGTCAACGTCGAGGGCACGCTGAGCCTGCTCGAGTTTTCGCAGCGCGAAGCCGAGTCGCACGGTCGGCCAGTTCTCTTTCTCTACCCTTCATCCATTGCCGCCTACGGTCTGCCGGACAGCGGCTCGAAGGCTCGCGCCGGACGTGTCCGCGAGGACGACTACAACACGCCGACCACGATGTACGGCTGCAACAAGTTGTACTGCGAGCAGCTCGGTCGCTACTACGCTCGGTTCTACAAGCAGCTCGCCGCCGAATCGAAAAGCGGCCGCGTCGACTTTCGCTGCGTGCGCTTCCCCGGGCTGATTTCAGCCACGACGGTTCCGTCGGGGGGAACGTCTGACTACGCCCCCGAGATGATTCACGCCGCCGCCAAGGGCGAGCCGTACGCCTGCTTTGTGCGTCCCGAGACGCGGATTCCCTTCATGGTGATGCCCGATGGCGTGGTGGCGTTGTTGAAGCTGGCGGCAGCGCCGCGCGAGCGTCTGACCCGAACGGCCTACAACGTCGCCGCGTTCAATCCCTCGGCCGAGGAGATTCTGGCCGAGGTGCTCCGGGCGTTTCCGGATGCGCAGATCTCCTGGAAGAACGACGCCAAGCGGCAGCGGATTGTGGACTCGTGGCCCGAGGCCGTGGACGATTCGGTTGCCCGCGCCGACTGGGGGTTCGCGCCGCGGTACGACTTCGCCAGTGCATTCCGGGATTACCTCATCCCAACCATTCGCGCGCGGTACTAGACACCTTCTAAGGCCATCAGGACACTAGGAATGACCGATGAAACCACTGCTACTCGCTGCCGTGTTCGGCGCGTGGTTTGCCTCGTTGGGTAACCAGACGCCGCTCGACCCCTTGCGCCCCGTGGCCGAGCGCTATGTGAAGCTGGTGCTCGCCGTCGGCCAACACGACGCGGACTATGTCGATGCGTACTATGGGCCGCCGGAGTGGCGCAAGGAGGCCGAGAGCACCAAAGTGCCGCTCAAGGATCTGGCCGCACGGGCCCAGGAGCTTCTCGATGACGTCGGCACGATCGCGACGCCATCCACAAACAAGGATGCCGAGCTGTGGAAACTTCGCCGGCAGTATCTGGAGCGTCAGTTGTCGGCGCTGCGCGCGCGGTTGGACATGCTCCAGGGCAAGCGGCTGACGTTCGATCAGGAGTCGCAAGCCTTATATGATGCGGTGGCACCTCGACACACGGAGGCGGAGTTCGAGGGGGTCCTCACCAGGCTGAGCGCCAAGCTTCCGGGCGACGGCCCGCTGGCTGGACGCTACGAGCAGTTCAAGCGAGCCTTCATCATTCCTCGCGACCGCCTCGACGGCGTGTTTCAAGCCGCGATTCGGGCGTGCCGTGACCGCACTCGCACCTACGTCGAGCTGCCGACGGAGGAGAGCTTCACGGTCGAATACGTGACGGGCAAGTCCTGGAGCGGCTACAACTGGTATCAGGGCAACTATCGCAGTCTGATTCAGGTCAACACGGACCTGCCGATCTACATCGATCGCGCAGCTGGATCTTGCGTGTCATGAGGGCTATCCGGGCCATCACGTCTACAACGTGCTGCTCGAGAAACATCTGGTGCGAGATCGAGGATGGATCGAGTTCAGTGTCTATCCCTTGTTCTCGCCGCAATCGCTCATTGCCGAAGGCACGGCCAACTACGGCATCGAAGTCGCGTTTCCGCGCGCCGAGCGCGTCAAATTCGAGCGCGATGTGTTGTTCCCGCTCGCCAGCATCGACAGCGCCACGGCGACGGAGTACTACGAGGTGCTCGAGCTCGTCGAGCGGCTAACCTATGCGGGCAACGAGGCGGCGAGACGCTATCTCGATGGCCAGATCGACGCCAAGAGTGCGGCGGACTGGTTGGAACGGTACGCGATGTCGCCGCGGCCACAGGCCGAACAGCGCGTCAAGTTCTTCGACCAGTATCGGAGTTACGTCATCAACTACAACCTGGGCAAGGATCTGGTGAAGACGTTCGTGACCCGCCGAAGTCAGGGCGACCCCGCACCACGGCGCACGTGGACCGAGTTTGTCGCGCTGCTGTCGTCGCCGCGTCTGCCGTCGGGACTCAAATAGGACAGTTGCCAGTGGCCAGTTGCCAGTAAGAACAAAACCGGCGGCCGGCAACCGGCCCGGCAACTGGCAACTGGCCACTGGTGACTGGCAACCGCAGCGAAGGGAGCACATGAAAGTCATCGAGATCTCGTCGTTCGGAGGCCCGGAGGTGTTGCAGCTCGCGGACCGTCCGATGCCAGTGCCGGGGGCCAACGAAGTCCTCATCAAGGTGGCTGCCGCGGGCGTCAACCGGCCTGACGTGATTCAGCGATACGGCAAGTACGCACCGCCGCCAGGCGCGTCCGATATTCCTGGTTTGGAAGTGTCGGGCCATGTGGTCGGGCGTGGGCCGGGCGTCGTGCAGTGGGAGGAGGGCGACGCAGTCTGTGCGCTGCTTGCGGGAGGCGGCTACGCCGAGTACTGCGTGGCGCCGCAGTCGCAGTGCCTGCGGCCGCCGAATGGTGTGTCACTGATCG
Source organism: uncultured Acidobacteriota bacterium (assembly GCA_963802675.1). Taxonomy (GTDB): domain Bacteria; phylum Acidobacteriota; class Vicinamibacteria; order Vicinamibacterales; family UBA2999; genus JACCSI01. The sequence goes on along the minus strand of CAWDJL010000002.1, from coordinate 96,736 downwards.
ATGCCGCCGGGATTCCCGAGACGTTCTTCACGGTCTGGACCAACGTGTTCGAACGCGGGCGGCTCAAGCGCGGCGAATCGATTTTGATTCACGGCGGCACCAGCGGGATTGGGACGACCGCGATTCAGTTGGCACGCGCGCTGTCCGCCCGGGTGTTCGCGACCGCGGGCAGCGACGCCAAGTGTGCCGCCTGTCTGGCCCTGGGTGCGGAGCAGGCGTTCAACTACCGCACGACGGACTGGGTGAAAGCCGTTCGCGACGCCACCATCGATCAGGGAGTCGATATGGTGCTCGACATGGTCGGCGGCGACTACGTGGCGCGCAATCTCGAGGCGCTGGCGGTCGAGGGACGACTCGTCCAGATCGCCTTTCTGAAGTCGTCGCGGGTCGAGATCGATCTGATGCAGGTGATGCGTCGGCGCCTGACGATCACGGGCTCGACGCTGCGGCCGCGCTCGCCGGAAGAAAAGGGCGCCATCGCCCGACAGCTGGTCGAACACGTCTGGCCGTTGATCGAGAGCGGCGCCGTCAGGCCCGTCATCCATGCCACGTTCCCGCTCGACCGCGCGGCCGAGGCCCATCGCCTCATGGAGGAGAGTCGTCACATCGGCAAGCTGATTCTGACGACCGCGTAGGCTCCCGTGACAGTCCCGCACGCACCTGAGGCATCCCCGGCACCTGAGGCAACCCAGGCACGAGCACTCGAGGCACCCAAGGCCCCCGAGGCACGTCAGGTACCCGAGGCGCCCCTCTTCTCCCCCCGCTTCTTCCTGATGTGCGGCTTCAGCTTCACGGTGTTCCTCTCCGCGTTTCAACTGCTGCCGGTGGCGCCGTATCGCATCCTGGCGTTGGGGGGAACGGCAGCGGCGGCGGGACTGTTCCTCGGCTTCCTGACGTACTCGTCGGCCGGCACGGCGCCGCTGACCGGAGCTCTCACCGATCGCCTCGGACCGCGGCGCGTGCTGATCGTCGCCAGTCTCGCGATTACCGGTTTCTCGTTGATTTATGCCGTACTGCCGTCGTACCCGCCGATGCTGGGGCTCGTCATCATTCACGGGGCGTTCTGGTCCGGGCTGTTGTCCTCGTCTGCGACCTACGTGACTTCGCTCGTGCCTGCCAGCCGGCGGGCCGAGGGGATGGGGTACTGGGGGCTGTCGACGGTTCTCGCAGTTTCGCTGGCGCCAACCATCGGCTTGTGGGTGTACAGCCACGGTGGTTGGATGGCGATGTGCCTCGAAGCGGCGGCGTTGAACCTGGTCATGGCGGCCATCGCGTGGGCCCTCCCGGCTGACCGTGTGCGCAAGAGCCAGGCGTCGGCCGTCACCGTGCGGACGCTGCTCGAATGGCGCGTTCTGGCGCTGTCACTCTCGCTCTTCATGTACGCATTCGGCTACGGCGGGCTCACGAGCTTCGTGGCGATCTATACGGATCAGAATGCCGTGACCCCGCGAGCGCTGTACTTCACGCTCTTCTGCTTGACGATCGTCGTGACCCGCCCATTCATCGGCCGCCTGGCGGATCGTGTCGGCTATCGCCGCGTTTTCCTGCCTTGCGTCGCGCTCATCGTCTGCGGCTTCGCGATCCTGGCAGTCGGGGGGAGCCGCCCGCTGCTGATGATCTCCGCGGTCGTGTTTGGAATCGGATTTGGCTCCGCATACCCTGCGTACCTGGCGCACATCTTGAAGTTCGTGGACGAGAATCGTCGGGGCGCGGCGTTCGGGAGCATCATCGGCGCCTTCGATACGGGCATTGGCACCGGCTCCATCGCGATGGGATGGATCATCCAGCACTACGGATTTCGGCCCGCGTGGGCCACCGCGGCGTGCCTCGCGGCGCTCGCGATTCCGTTCTTCGTCGTGGTGGAGAGGCGGTTGTTTCGGACATGAGAGGGCACGGAAACACGGAAGCACGGAAGCACGGAAAACGGGATGCCGAACGGGCCTCAGAGACACAGAGGCTCAGAGAGACAAATTCACGAGGGTTCAGATCCATAGAATGCTCTGTGTCTCTGAGCCTCTGAGGCTTGTTTGTGGAGCGTTGAGTGAGCATGGAATACGTGAATCTCGGCCGGAGTGGACTCAAGGTCTCGCGGTTGTGCCTGGGCATGATGTCCTTCGGGACTCCGGCGTGGCGGCCGTGGGTGCTCGATGAGGAGCGCAGCCGGCCCATCATCCGAGGGGCGGTGGAGCACGGGATCAACTTCTTTGACACGGCGGACATGTACTCGAACGGCGTCAGCGAAGAAGTGCTCGGTCGCGCGATGCGGGACGTCGCCAAGCGCGATGAAATCGTCGTGGCGACGAAGGTCTTCTACCCGATAGGTACGCATCCGAACGCCGGCGGCCTCTCGCGCAAGCACATCCTCCAGGCGATAGACGACTCGCTCCGCCGCCTCGGAATGGAGTACGTCGACCTCTACCAGATCCACCGGCTCGACCCCGTCACACCCATCGAGGAAACGCTCGAAGCACTGCACGACGTCGTACGGGCCGGGAAGGCGCGCTATATCGGCGCGTCGAGCATGTTCGCATGGCAGTTTGCGCGCATGCTCTACACCCAGCGGATGCACGGGTGGGCGCAGTTCGTCTCGATGCAGAACCACTACAACCTGATCTACCGCGAGGAAGAGCGCGAGATGAATCCGCTGTGTCGCGCGGAGGGGATTGGCCTGATTCCGTGGAGCCCGCTGGCGCGCGGATTCCTGGCCGGAAACCGGCAGCGCGGCCGGCAGGACGCGACGCTTCGGGAGAAGCATGACCAGTACGGGCACACGCTCTACTACAACGACGCCGACTACGAGGTGGCTGATCGCGTCGCGAGCGTGGCGGCGCGCAGGCAGGTGTTGCCCATCCAGGTCGCGCTGGCGTGGATCCTGCGGCAACCGGGTGTGACCGCCCCCATCATCAGCGTGACCAAACGCGAACAGTTGGAGCAACTGATCGAGGCGTTGTCTGTGCGGCTGAGCGACGAAGACGCGGCCGAGGTGCAGTCGCCTTATCGACCGCACCCCGTTCTCGGTCACCAGTGAGCACAGCTTGCTAGGGCGTGGATCGAGCGGCGGTCCAGGGCTGCTTGCTGCCGCCGTTCATTGATATCCCCTCGATGCGGTCGCCGTTCACTTGCCCGGTGTATTCGGTGCCGCTCGCCGTAAATGTCAGTTGATCGCCTTTCAGCCGAGCGTTGCCGATCGGCTCCGCCTTGCCACCAGAGGTCAGCGTGCCCGTGACCTTCTGAAACGTCTGCGTCAGCGCCAGCTCGCCTTGTGGCAATTTCCAAGTGCCGGCCACTTTCGCCGGGACGAAGTACAAGAGCGACGTGCACCAGCTCGGGCAATCTTCCGTCACCGTCTCGGTGACATCGGCTTCCCAGTCTGGAATGCCGAACGTGTTCATCACAATCCGTGTGCCGGGCTTCAGGTTGAGAAACTTGTCTCGCAGCTTGGTCAGGTTGTCGGGCAGCAGGAACAACGCGAGCACCGTGGCCTTCGAGATATCGGCTTCGAACATGTCGCCCTGGATGAACGACGCCTTGTTCGCGACGCCAGCTTCCTTGGCCAGCCGTTGCGAGAGCGCGACCATGTCCGGGTTGTATTCGACGCCGATGGCGGTGGCGCCCCTTTTGGCCGCGCCAATGATGTTGCGGCCGTCGCCCGACCCCAGATCCATCACCACGTCCTTGGGTGTCACGGCCGCCATGTCGAGCATCTTCTCGACGAGAATCGGCGGGGTTGGCACCCAGACGACATCTTTCCCGGCTTGACCGATGGTGGGTTCGAACGGTTTCGGCTGCGCCTGCTGAGCATGCGAGACGACTCCGCTGAGAACGGCCACCAACCCGGCAATTGAAACAAGACGCACTCGACGCATCGCATCAGGCTCCTACAAGAGAAGGTTCGTACGCGAGCACCGGCCGCAGCCAACGCTCAGCTTCGGCAACGGTGATCCCCTTTCGCCGAGCATACTCTTCAACTTGATCTGAGCCTATTCGCTGAATCACAAAATATTTGGCCTGGGGATGGCCGAAATACAGGCCGCTGACCGACGCGGCCGGCGTCATCGCACACGACTCGGTCAACTCCATCCCAATCTTCTGCGCCCCCAGGAGATCGAAGAGCTGCCGTTTCTCGCTGTGGTCCGGACACGCAGGGTAACCAAAGGCTGGTCGGATGCCGCGGTACTTCTCTGCGATCAGGTCGTCGTTCGATAGCCTCTCGTCGCGAGCGAATCCCCAGTCACGACGTGCCTGCGCGTGGAGGTACTCCGCGAACGCTTCCGCAAACCGATCGGCGAGGGCCTTGACGATGATCGCCGAGTAGTCGTCGTTGGCTGCTTCGAATCGTTTGACCAGGGAGTCGACACCGTGTCCGGCCGTGACGGCGAAGGCGCCGACGTAGTCGACGATTCCGGACTCGATGGGCGCCACGAAGTCTGCGAGCGACCGATTGGGCTTGTCGTCGGCAATGACTTCCTGCTGCCGCAGCATGGGAAACCGAGCGATTTCAACCCGCGACGAACCGGCCACCGGCAACTGGCGACCGTGGACCGTGGACCCTGGACCGTGGACCGGTTTGTAAAGCACCACATCGTCGCCCTCGCTGTTGGCGGGCCAGAATCCGTAGACTCCGCGGGCCCGGAGGAGTTTGCCGCTCACCAGTCGCGAGAGCAGGCGTTGTGCCTGTTCGTAGAGATCCCGCGCGGCCCGACCGTATTCGGGATGGTCGAGGATCGCGGGGAAACGCCCTTTCAACTCCCACGCGGCAAAGAAGAAGGTCCAGTCGATGAACGGCACCAGGTCGGCGAGGTCGACATCGACACTGCGACTCCCCGTGAACGACGGGACCGCGGGCTCGGGGTCGAGCTTCAACCGATTGCGCCGTGCCTCGGCATACGACAAGAGCGGGCGGTCACGCCGGGTCCCGTACTGCTCCCGGAGCTTGGCTTGCTCGTTGCGCGTTGCGTCTGCAAACCGTTGGCGCTGCTCGACGCTCATGAGGCTCGAGACGACGTCCACCACTCGGGAGGCGTCGGGAACGTGCACCACGGGTTGGTGGTACTCGGGGGCGATCTTGACCGCCGTGTGCTGCCGGCTCGTGGTTGCACCGCCAATCAACAGCGGGAGCTTCGAACCGCGCTTCTGCATCTCCTGCGCGACGTAGACCATCTCGTCGAGCGACGGCGTGATGAGGCCACTGAGGCCAATGATGTCCACTTTGCGGTCAAGGGCCTCCTGCAGGATGCGATCGCACGACACCATGACGCCCAGATCGATCACTTCGTAGCTGTTGCAGCCCAGGACGACCCCCACGATGTTTTTCCCGATGTCGTGCACATCGCCCTTGACCGTGGCCAGCAGGAGGCGGCCTTGCGACGTCCCGGTGGTGCCAGCGGCCACCTTTTCGGCCTCCATGAAGGGTTCGAGCCACGCGACGGCACGCTTCATGGCGCGCGCGCTCTTGACCACCTGCGGCAAAAACATCTTGCCGGCGCCGAACAGCTCACCGACGATCTTCATCCCGTCCATCAGCGGGCCTTCGATCACCTGGAGGGGGCGCCCGTACTTCAATCGGGCCTCTTCCGTATCGGCCTCGATGTAGTCGACAACCCCGTGCACGAGCGCGTGCGCGAGACGGTCCTCGACGCTCGCTTCGCGCCAGGCCAGATCGGTCGCGCGTTTGCTCGCGGAGCCCCTGACCTGCTCGGCAAACGTCACCATCCGTTCCGTTGCGTCCGGTCGGCGGTTGAAGATGATGTCCTCGACGTGTTCGAGGAGATCGGCAGGAATGTCCTCGTAAACGACCAACTGCCCGGCATTGACGATGCCCATGGTGAGGCCGGCCTTGATGGCGTGGAAGAGAAAGGCCGAGTGGATGGCCTCGCGGACCACATCGTTGCCGCGGAAGGAGAACGACAGGTTGCTGATCCCGCCACTGACCTTGACGCCCGGGCACTCTTCCTTGATGAGCCGCGTCGCCTCGATGAAGTTCTTGCCGTAGTCGTTGTGCTCTTCGAGTCCGGTCGCGATGGCGAGGACGTTCGGATCGAAGATGATGTCCGCGGGATCGACCCCCGCCTGCTCGGTCAGCAATCGATAGGCGCGCTGACAGATCGCGACCTTGCGCGCGACCGTGTCCGCCTGGCCCTTTTCGTCGAATGCCATGACGATCATCGCCGCGCCGAACCGCCGAACCGTGCGAGCCTTGGCGAGGAAGTCCTCCTCGCCCTCCTTGAGGCTGATCGAGTTGACGATCGCCTTCCCCTGGACGCATTTGAGCCCGGCAGCGATGACCGACCACTTCGAGCTGTCGATCATGACGGGAATCCGCGCGATTTCGGGCTCGGTAGCGATGTAGTGCAGGAACTCGGTCATCGCCCGCTCGGAGTCGAGCATGCCCTCGTCCATGTTGACGTCGAGGATGTTCGCCCCGCCGCGCACCTGTTCCACCGCGACGTCGGCGGCACCGGCCCAGTCGCTGGCGACGACCAGCCTCGCAAAGCGGCGCGAGCCGGTGACGTTGGTGCGCTCGCCAATCATCTGAAAGTTGCTGTCGGGACCGAGCACCAGGGTTTCGAGTCCTGAATAGCGAGACAGGCCATGAAACGGCGTGTCCTTCGCCGAGGGCCTGGCGCGTGGGGCCGCGCCGGCCACCGCCTGCGCGACGCCGCGAATGTGGTCGGGTGTCGTGCCGCAGCAGCCGCCGAGGAGGTTGACGAACCCGCTGTCGGCGAACTCTCGAAGCAGCCGGCTCGTCTCGTCCGGGTGCTCGTCGTATTGTCCGAAAGCATTCGGTAGACCGGCGTTGGGATAGCAACTGACGTAACAGGTCGCGATGCGCGCGAGCTCCGCGAGATACGGCCGCATCTCGCGCGCGCCGAGGGCACAGTTCAAGCCCGACGCTGAACGGCTTCGCATGCTCGATCGAGACGTAGAAACGCATCCAGCGTCTGACCCGACAGCGTGCGGCCGCTGCGATCGGTGATGGTCACCGAGATCATCAGTGGCAGCCGGACACCGCGCTGATCGAACGCGTCTTCGATGCCGACGATAGCCGCCTTGGCATTGAGGGTGTCGAAGATGGTTTCGAGCAGCAGGATGTGCGCGCCCCCGTCGATCAAACCCAGCGCCTGTTCGGCGTACGCCGCACGCATCTCGTCGAACGTGGAGGCGCGAAACGCGGCGTTGTTCACGTCAGGCGAGATCGAAAGTGTGCGATTGGTGGGACCCATCGATCCGGCAACGAACCGCGGCTCGGCGCCGCCCTTCGCATTCCACTCGTCGACGACGCGTCGGGCGATGCGCGCTCCCTCCACGTTGATTTCGTAGGCCAGGGATTCGAGGCCGTAATCGGCCTGCGAGATGCTCGTCGCGGTGAACGTATTGGTTTCAACGATGTCGGCGCCGGCGTCGAGATATTGCGCATGGATCCGCGCAATGTCGTCGGGCCGCGTGAGCACGAGAAGATCGCTGTTGCCCTTGAGGTCGTGAGGGTGGTCCGCGAACCTCGCGCCGCGAAAATCGGCGTCGGAGAGCTTGAGGCGCTGAATCATGGTGCCCATCGCGCCATCGATGATCAAGATGCGGCGGGCGAGCAGCTGATGGAGCAGGGTTGCAGTATCGGAGGCCATGTCTCAATCCGTCGCGGCGGCCCGGGAGGCTCGCCGCAAAGTAGTGCTGGTTCGGGTGCGGTCGCGCACCTGGCCGCGAGTACCGCTCGCGACGAGCACGGTAAAGGGATCGCCGGTGCGACGGGAGCCAACGGTGACCTTCACGTCCGTCAGTCCCGCGTCGCCGAGCAGCCGTTCGAGGGTGTCGTCGCCGAAGCCGAGCTGTCGATCGCCTAGCTTGTCCCGCACCCAGGTCTCGCTGTGCGCACGCAGATCGAGCACGAGCACTTTGCCGCCAGGCCGCACGACACGGGCGGCCTCAGCCATGGTGTGCGACGGCTCCGCCGAATGGTGCAGCGCCTGGGACAGCAGCCCGACGTCCATCGACGCCGTCTCGAGCGGCAAGCGATCGATGTCACCGCGCTTGAAGGTAATGTTGGCCGCCCGCCGCCGCCCGGCCAGCGCCTTCGCGCGGGCCAGCACCGCTGGCGATCGATCCACCGCCACGACACGGCGCGCCCAGCGTGCGACCTCGACGGTCAGATAGCCCTCGCCGCACCCGATGTCCACGACGTCGACCGGTGGCAGAAGATGGCCGAGGGCCCGAGCCCATGCGGCCCAGCTCCGGCCCGGTACGAGTTGCCGACCGTCCCGCGTGTCGGGGCCCGCATGCTGGTCGAAATTCTCTCGACGCACCCTCAGCACCTCTTGCAATCGCGCATCATCTGCTCGCAGCCCGGAGGCGTCGTGGGTGGCCGCGAACTGAGACTCCAGCAGGGGCCACAGGGGACCCGCGTTGCCGTCGCGGAGGGCAGGCGCCAGCCGGTAGTAGCTGAACGCGCCGTCACGCTCCTCACTGACCAGCCCGGCTTCCTTCAGCAGTCCGAGATGCCGTGAGACGCCGGACTGCGCCAGGCCGAGAATGCCCGTCAGCTCGGTAACGTTGAAGCGATCTCGAGCGAGGACGCGGAGCAGGCGGAGCCGCGCTTCGTCGCCAAGCAGGCGGAAGAGCGCCGAGGCCTCCTTCATATCTATAAATGTAGATTAATAGATGTGGTAATGCAAGTCTCGGCGCAGGGCGCAGGGCGCAGGGCGCAGGGCACAGGGCGCACACTAACCGCCCCCTTTGCCACTCTGTGCCCCGAGCCCTGCCCCCTGTGCCCTGTGTGATCGCGGCCTCGCGTGGCTTCCGCCTCAGGCGTGTTCGGCCTCGCGTGGCTTCCGCCTTCAGGCGGAAGATCCATCTTCACGCTATTTCTGGATCGTTGCCGTCCAGTTGACGACGACGGTCAGCGCCGCCTCGCTTGACTGCTCCCGTCGCCGTGCGTTGACGAGAAATCGTTTTCCATCCTTCGTCGCCGCGTACGCGGGGCTCGCACCCAATCTCGCCGCGCCCGAGGGGAAGAGGGCCTGCGGCATACCGGCTTCGAATCGGGCGCTCGTGTCGATCGGCACGGCCATCAGCGTGGCCTCCACTCCGAAAAGGTAGAACAATTCCTTGCCATCCGCTCGCCAGACTGGATGGCTCCCGCCGTCCCTCGAGACCTGATATTTCGCGTCAGCGCGCGGAAATTGCTGCACGTAGACGTTGGACTCACCGCCCTCGTTGCTGGTGTATGCGATCCATTTGCCATTCGGTGAGAACGCGGCAGAGGTATCGATGAAATTCGATTGCACGATTGGAAACGGCTTTCGATCGCCCGCCAGCGGGAGCACCCACACATCGGGCGCGGCCTGTGTCGCATGGGTGTACGCGATGAAGCGTCCATCCGCAGACCAGGCAGTCGGCGTGAAAGTGCCCAAGCCGTCGAGAAGGGATTCTTCAGGAGTCGTCCCACTGATCGATCGTTGACGCAAGGTGAGGCTTCCTGATCGCGAGCCTTCGAACGCGATGCGGCTGCCATCTGGCGACCAGACGGGCGACCGGTCAAGCCCCGGATCGAAGGTCAGGCGGGACCGAACATCACGCCCGAGATCGATGATCCAGATGTCGCTGTTGTCTGGAGTTCCCAGCGCAACGGCGACGCGGCGTTCGTCTGGCGACAAGGCGAGGTTGACGTATGGAGCCGAGTCGCCCACTGTGGAGAGGGCACGGCCCGTGCGATCGAACCAGGTTAACTGCAGTTCCGTCTGCAAGCCGCCCCGCGCGTAGACGAGAGTGCCATTCTCGGAAAGGGACGCGCCCACGTAACGGCTTCCCTCTCGGCTGATCTGCTCGGCGAGCGGAAATGGATCGCCCGTCGGTTGACGCGTCTCCAGGTCGAAGGGCTGCGCCATCAGCGTTTCTTCACGAGCGAACACCAAATGGCCGGAACCAAATGACACCGACGATTCAGCCTGAAACAGCGTGGTGGTGGGCTCGGCCGAGTCGAGCGAGCCAATTCTGATCACCGAAGGCTTGACGGCAGGACAGCACGTGCCCGTCGTCGCGGTGTAGATGAAGTGACGGCCATCGGGCAGAAAGTGCGGCCACCGATGATTCGTTTCGCCGGTGGTCGGGTCCAGAGTCGTGGCGGGCGCTGGCACGCCACCGGCGCTCGATACGCGCTGGAGGCCCCCGCCGCTGCTCGCTGGCGTGAACACGATCACGTTGTCGCGGCTCCAACTCCCGCCGCGCCCCGATGGCGCGTCACACAGCACGACCGGTGGGCCACCCGCAATCGCGACTTTCTTCAGTTGGCCGGCGGCGAAGAACCCGATGAATCGGCTGTCCGCCGACCAGAACGGGAAGGCCCCGCCCTCGGTACCAGGAATCGGCGTTGCGGTCAGGGCCGCGACGGGCCTCAGCCAGATCTGGTGATCAGATGCAGCGCGAGCGACGAACACGATGTTGCGGCCATCGGGAGATACGGCCAGCTGAGTAGCGGTGCCAGTTCCTCCGGCTGGAGGACCGCCAAACGACATCTTCTCCGGCTGCCCGATCGTGAATTGCACCGGGCTCGCCACGGGCGCGACCTCGCTCCCGCGGCGCAGGGCAATCACCGCCGTGGCGATCAGTGCAATCGTTGACAGCGCTGCGACCAGCCACGCGATACGGCTCGATCGCGCTGGCCGTGCAACAGTCTCTGCCGCGGGGACATCGCCCGCCCCCGAGGCCACCCATTTCAGCTCGCGGAGGAGATCGCGCGCGCTTTGATACCGGTCGTCCTGATCCTTGGCGAGGCACGTGGCGATGATGCGGTCGAGCGCCGCCGGCGCGACTGGTTGGACGCGCGAGACTGGTGGCGTCTCGTCTTTCAGGATCGCGCCCAGCAGGCTGGCGCGGGTCTTGCCCTTCGAACGCCGTGCGACCGGTCATCATCTCGAACAGCAACGCGCCGAACGCGAAGATGTCGGTGCGCGCGTCGGCCTCGAGTCCTTCGATCTGTTCGGGCGCCATGTATTGAAACGTCCCGAGGATGGTGCCCTGCGCCGTCAGGGTTCGGCGGCGTCGTCGGCAGCATCGAGAGCCCGCTCGTTGTAACGACTGGGGCGGCGCTCTTCGCCAGCCCGAAGTCCAGCAGCTTCGCGATCGGCCGGCCGGAACCGCTCCCACGAACGAGAAAGACGTTGGCCGGCTTGAGGTCGCGATGGACGATGCCAGAGCGGTGGGCTTTGTCGAGCCCGTCGCAGACGTCGATGGCGATCTTCAGGGCCTCGTTCGGATTCAGGCCGCCGCTCCTGGTCAGGCGTTCGGCGACGGTCTCACCTTCGAGGTGCTCCAGCACGAGGAAGTCGACGCCGTCCTGATGTCCGACGTCGAACAAGGTGCAGATGTGCGGATGATTGAGCGCCGAGAGTGCCCGCGCCTCGCGTTCGAAGCGGTCGCGAAGCTGGGGATCGCTCGCGAGCGACTCGGCGAGGACTTTGATGGCGACCGTCCGATCCAGGCGCGTGTCGCGCGCGCGATACACCTCCCCCATGCCGCCGGCACCGAGGGGCGCCAGCACTTCGTACGGACCGAGGCGGTTGCCAGCGGTCAGGGGCATTTGCTGGGGAATTCTACGTTATGGCTGCTCGTCGCGAGGACTGCGTGCGCCGCGAGTTCCCAGCTTCGGCGGATAGCCCCGGGACCGTTTTTTCAGCGAGTTCCTGGTTTCCGCGGAGGCCTACCAGGCGCCTCCGCTCGTTCCCCCTCTTTCCGCGGATAAAACCCTGCTAGGATCGGAAACCTCGACGGCTTGTGGTTGAGCCGTCTCAACGCGACTCAAAACTGGGCTCTGGCCGGACCTGGCGCCGCCAGAGGCGAACGACCATGGGACTTCTTGAAAAACTCCGTCCGCAGCCGAAGTGGAAGCACGCCGATCCATCCGTCCGACTCGAAGGCCTCCAGGAGATCGAAGATACCGACCAGGAGTCGCTCGCCGCGTTGGCGACCGACGATCCGGACGCTCGCGTCCGCCGGGCGGCAGTGGCCCGGGTGAGCGATGCCCTCGTGCTCGCGACCATCCTGCGCAACGAGAGCGATGCGTCGGTGCGCGATCACGCGGCAACACGTCTGGCCGGGCTCGCCGAACAGGGTGACGAGCGCGTGGCGCTGGCCGCCGTGTCGTCGCTGGCGACGCTGGGCCGGCAACGTGAGCTCGCCACCGTCGCGCGTGGGTCGAATCTCGACTCGGTGCGTCGAGCCGCGGTTGAGCAGGTCAGCGATCAGAAGGCGCTTGCGGCTATTGCGCGACAGTCAGCCGACGCCACGGCGAGGCTCGTCGCGATCGGCCGGCTGACCGATCAGGCGGAGCTCGAAGCCGTCGCCGCGCGCGGCGAACACGCCGATGCCGCGATCGAAGCGCTGGATCGTCTCGAGACGCCGTCGGAGGACGTGCTCAATGGCCTTGTGCAGCGCGCCAAGACCAAGGCCGTCCAGAAACGGGCCCGCGCGATTCTCCGCGCGCGGGAAGAATTGTCGCGCCCGGCCGACTCGACGCCCGCCATCGAGTACAAAGAAGCCGATCAGCAGCGCGCGCGCGAGCTTGCCGATCAAATGGACGCGATCGGCGCGTCCACGGACATCGCAACCGTGCGCCAGACGTATGCCGCACTGCGCGTCGCGTGGGTCGAACTGCTCGCGGACGCCGAAGTGCTGCCGGACCTGGTCGCTCGTTTCGAGCAGTTGTCCGATCGTGTTCGCGAGACGCTGGCTGCTGATGACGCCGCGCGGGCCGAAGCGGAACGCCAGGCGCAGGCATTGGCGCGCGAGCAGGCCGATCGAGCAGCGGTGTGCGCTGATGTCGAAGGCCTGAATGGCGACGATCTGGTCGATCGAGTCGCAGCCGCGCGGGCAACCTGGGAAGGGATGCCGCCGATGCCGGAGGCCTGGGCGACCGAGCTTCAGCAGCGGTTCGACGCTGCCTGCCGCGCCGCTGAGCGTCGTCATGAGCGCCGCTTGACCGCCCGACAACTGCTGGAGCAGGCGCCCGCAGTCATCGACGCAATCGAGAAGGTTGCCGCCACCGACGAGTACGGAACCGTGCGATCGGAGTGGTACACGCTGCGAAAGCAGTGGCAGACCATCACCCGCGAAGGTGAAGTCGATCCGGAGCTGCTTGCGCGTTACGAACGAGCCCTCCAGACGCTCGATGCGCACGAAAGCCAGCATCGAGAAAGTCGCTTGCGAGCCCAGCAAGACAATCTGCACCGCTTGCAATCGTCGGTGCAGGAGCTCGAAACACGAGCGGCGGCCGAGAATCTGTCGCTCAAGGATGCCGAGCGGATCCTCAAGGAGACCAAGCTCGTCGTGGGCACGATGGGGCCGCTACCCACCAAACAGGACCGCGATGACTTGACGGTACGGCTGCAGGAGGTCCGCACGGCCGTCTCACCGAGGATCAAGGAGCTGCGAGACGCGGAAGAGTGGAAGCGCTGGGCCAACGTCCAGGTGCAGGAGGAGCTGTGCGCCAAGATGGAGGCGCTCGTGCCGGGCGCAGAGGCGGAGCCCGAGAAGGCCGCCAACGAGATGCGCTCCCTGCAGGAACGGTGGAAGACGGTCGCGGCCGCGCCGCGCTCGCAGGCCGAATCCCTCTGGACCCGCTTCAAGACCGCGCAGGACCTGGTCTACGAGAAGTGCAAGGACTACTTTGCCCAGCAAGCGGCCGAGCGGCAGGAGAACCTGAAGAAAAAGGAAGCGCTGTGTGTGCGCGTCGAAGCGCTCACCGATTCGACGGACTGGGTCCGGACCGCCGACGCCATCAAGGCGCTGCAGGCCGAGTGGAAAACGATCGGCGCGGTGACTCGCGGGCACGAAAAGTCCGTCTGGGAGCGTTTCCGCACCGCCTGCGATCGCTTTTTCACTCGCCGGCAGGAGGACCTCAAAGAGCGGAAGCACGAATGGGCCGACAACCTGGCCAAGAAGGAAGCGCTCATCGCCGAAGCCGATCAGCTCGCCCAGTCGACCGAATGGGACAGGGCGGCCAATCGCATCAAGCAGCTGCAGGCCGAGTGGAAGAAGATTGGCCCGGTCCGCAAGAACAAGTCCGAGGTCGTGTGGCAGCGCTTCCGCACCGCCTGCGACACGTTCTTCGAGCGCTACAAGACGCGCGATCAGGTGGCGGTGGCCGGCAAGTTGGCGGATCGAGAAACCGCAGTCGCGGAGATCGAGGCGCTCATGCCCTCAGCGGAAGCCCCTGATGCGGCGGCGCCGGACGATCTCTACGCCAAGGTGCAAGCGGCTCGGGCGCGCTACCTGCAGGGGCCCGAGTTGCCTCGTCATGCGCTGGCACCATTGGCGGAGCGGATGAACGTTGCGCTCCTTGCGCTCGTCAACAAGTGGCCCGACGCGTTTCGCGGGACCGACATGGACCCGGAGCTCACCCTGCGCAAGATGGAAAAACTGGTGAGCAAGATCGAAGCGCTGTTACCTCCCGACAGCCGCGAACCCGCGGCGAATCTCTCGCCGGCGGAGATGCTGGCGCGGCAATGGCGCGAAGCGCTGGCGGCCAACACGATGGGCGCCGCCGCAGCGCGTCAAGCCGAAGATGCGCGTCATCGCGCGACCGAACAGGAGGTCCGCAGCGCGCAATCGGCCTGGCAACGACTCGGTCCGCTCGATGCCGAGACGCGCAAACCACTCCAGGATCGCTTCGATCGGGCGTGCCGGCGTTTCTTCGAACAGAAGCGACGGCATATGGCGAAGACGTAGGGGTAACAACCGACGCATCAGTTTTCAGTTGTCAGTTACCAGTTCAAAGAAATTCATCCTTTGAACTGGCAATTGATAACTGGCCACTGAAGACGATCAGTCCCCGTTCGGCGTATCCTTTTCTCGACCAATGGTCGGCCAGACCGTTTCACACTACCGCATCGTCGAGAAGTTGGGTGGCGGCGGAATGGGCGTGGTCTATCGAGCCGAAGACCTGCGGCTCGGACGCCAGGTCGCGATCAAGTTCCTGCCCCACGAGCTGTCGGGCGATCCCGCCGCCGCGCAGCGGTTCGAGCGCGAAGCCCGAGCCGCGTCAGCGCTCAATCATCCCAATATCTGCACGGTCCACGATCTCGGTGAGCACCAGGGTCAGCAGTTTCTGGTGATGGAGCTTCTGGAAGGCCGCACGCTGAAGCATGCGATCGACGGGCGCCCGCTTGAGATCGATCGTGTCATCGAGCTGGCGCTCGAAATCACGGATGCGCTCGATGCCGCCCACGGCCAGGGCATCGTGCATCGTGACATCAAGCCCGCCAACATCTTTGTGACGACCCGCGGCCACGCCAAAGTGCTGGACTTTGGTCTGGCGAAGCTGGCTCCTGCGGTTCGTGAGCACGCGACCAGCGCCGCGCCGCCGACGATGACCGCCGAGGACCAGCTGTCGATGCCGGGACAGGTTCTGGGGACCGCCGCGTACATGTCGCCGGAGCAAGCCCGAGGCGAAGACGTCGACGCCCGCACGGACCTGTTCTCGTTCGGGGTCGTGATTTACGAGATGGTGACGGGGATTCCTGCGTTCTCCAAGGCCTCGTCGGTCGCCACCTTCGACGCGGTGCTCCACGCCGCCCCCGCTGCCGCGGTCCGGCTGAACCCGTCGGTGCCGGCCGAGCTCGAGCGAATCATCGAACGCGCGCTCGACAAGGACCGCGAGCTTCGCTACCAGTCGGCCTCGGAAATGCGCGCCGAACTCCGTCGTCTCCGTCGCGCGACCGAGGCGCATCCGGTGCAAGCGGCCAGGCCCGCCACCGCTTCTCGTGCTCGCTGGCTGCCTCGTGCGATCGCGGCCGTGATGGCGACCGCCGCACTGATCGCGATCGGGTATTTTTATGCACCACGCGCCCCGGCGCTGACGACTGAAGATGAGATTCTGATCGCCGACATTACGAACACCACCGGTGATCCAGTGTTTGACGACACGTTGAAGCAGGCGCTGACCGTTCAGCTCCGGCAGTCGCCGTTTCTCAACCTCGTCTCGGACGACAGGGTGCAGGAGTCGCTCCGGTTCATGGGACGCTCTCCAGAGCAGCGCCTCGTCGAGACGACGGCGCGTGAGGTCTGTCAGCGACAGAACGTCAAGGCGATGCTTGCCGGGTCGATTGCTCCGCTCGGCACGCGCTACGTCGTCGCGCTGCAGGCGATGAATTGTGCGAACGGCGACATCCTTGCCAGTGAGCAGGTGCAGGTCGATCGCAAAGAGGACGTGCTTTCTGGACTCGGCCGTGGCGTGTCCGCCTTGCGGGAACAGCTCGGGGAGTCGCTGGCGAGCATCGCCAGGTTCGACGTTCCCATCGAGGAGGCGACCACCCCGTCGCTCGACGCGTTGAAAGCCTTCACCATCGGTGCTCAATTGCATGGGGGTGGTCAGCCGGAAAAGGCTATCCCGCATCTGGAGCGCGCCATTGCGCTCGATCCGCAGTTCGCGCTTGCGTTTGCGCAGACGAGCACGTCGTACAACGCCCTGCGCAGCCTGGGTCGCGCTCGCGAATTTGCGACCAGAGCCTTCGAACTACGCAAGCGCGCGAGCGAACGCGAACGGTTCTATATCGAGGCGCGCTATCACGACGCCGTAACTGGGGACACCGACGAAGTCGCAAAAGTGTACCAGCTGTGGGCCGAGACCTATCCACGCGACTACATCCCCTGGAACAACCTTGGCGTCGCCTTGGCCGACCATGGGGACCTCGAGAAGAGCCTGGACGCTTACGAACAATCACGTCGTCTCAATTCAGCCAATTCGCTCGTGCACTCGAACATCAGCTTCATGCTGCAGGCCCTGAATCGTTTCGACGAGGCGAAGCGGATGGCTGACGAGACCATTGCGCGCTTCCCGAACAGCGGGTTCGTCAGACAGACTCGCGTTCTGCTGGCCTGTCAGGAACGCGATCAGGAAACGATCAGCAAGCTCCTCCAGGATGCCCGAACGAAAGGCGGGATGGATGCGGTTCTGGGCGCTGCGGCGTGCGCCATTCGAGAAGGACGACTGTTGCAGGCGCGTGACCTGATGGCGGAAGCCGCGCGCATGCCAGGTGGCGGTGGCGAGGCGCGCGCGCGCCGGTTGATCGAGGTGGGATTTGCAGAGTGGCGGGTCGGGTACCGCGACCGCGCTCGAGAAACCGCACTCGAGGCGCTGAAGCTCTTGCCGCCCGACAGCCCTCCAACTCGCCTCCTGCCGCTGCTCGCCGAAGTGGGCGAGTTGGGCCACGCGCGTCGGCTCATCGCGCAGGGCGTGGCCACCCAGCCAGGCGGGACGGGCTTGAATCGCATGCATAAGCCCATGGCCGAATCGATGATGGCGATGGCTGAAAACCGGCCGACGGCGGCGGTCGAAGTGCTCACGCCGGCCATTCCTTATGGACGCCGATGGGCTGACGTCGGGTTGTATCGAGGACTCGCCTACATGCGGGCGGGCAACCCGGCGGCCGCGGCGGTCGAGTTCAGGCGTCTCGTCGAGACCCCACCGCCACAGCCACCAGGCGCCTCGGTCCATCCGTCCGCCCTGATCGGCCTCGCCCGTGCGCTGGCGGCGACGGGTGACACCGCCGGCGCCAAACGTTCGTACGAGCAGTTTCTCGATCTGTGGAAGAACGCCGATCCCGATCTGCCGCTGCTCCTCGAAGCGCGCCGGGAGCTTGGCCGTGCTCTGCACTAGTGCCGGGCGTAGCGGTTGAATCTAGGTATCGCAGCGCTCAGGATCATCCGGCGTAAAGCCGGGAGCCACGAGTAACCAGTTGACCTAGTCGTCAGTTTCCGCTTCAAGGCGAAAGTGCGAAGCGCACGATCGAGCCCGAGCCGACTCAGCTTTGTGGCTTTCAGTGTCCTATCGTGTTTCGGGTTTCTTTTAACTCGTAACTTGTAACTGTAACTGACGACGATCAGTCGGCGTTCGGGTCTTCGAGGTAGGTATAACCCTGTAGTGCCTGTTCGTAGAACTTGAGCAGGGTTCCCGCTTGCTGGTCGGCCATCCGGTTGGCGTGCACCGCCATCTCGACGTCGTTCCGAAGTTTTCCCATCAGCACTTCCGGATCGAACTCGACGTACCGCAGCACCTCCGTCACCGTGTCGCCCTTGACGATGTGCTCGACGCGGACGCCTTCGCCTTCGTCGCCGTTGTTGGTGAGGGAGATGTGGACGGCGTGTGTGTCACCCAGCAGGTTGTGCATGTCGCCGAGGATTTCCTGGTAGGCGCCGACGAGGAAGACACCCAGGTAATACGGCGCGCCCGTGAAGGGGTGCAACGGAACCGTCTTCTTGACGTCACGACGATCGATGAACTGATCGAGCTTGCCGTCCGAGTCGCACGTGATGTCGCCGATGACGGCGTGATTGACCGGGCGCTCGTTCAACCGGTGGATGGGCATGACCGGGAAGAGCTGCTTGATCGCCCAACTGTCCGGAATCGACTGAAAGAGCGAGAAATTGCAGAAATACGTGTCCGACAAGAGGTTGTCGAGGCTCTGCAGGTCTTCCGGGACGTCCTCCATGCCCTGGGTGAGCTTGCGGATCTTCTCGCAGATGGCCCAGAACAGGTTTTCGGCGTGGGCGCGCTGTTCGAGGGTCAGATAACCGCCGCTGAACAGGTTCATGGCCATGTCGAGCGCCTGCTGGGCGTCGTGATAGGCCTCGAGCGCCGTGCGCTGCGTGACGGAGTGATACGTCTCGATGAGGTCGACCAGCGGCTGTTCGAACTCGTCCTTGACCGCCGTGGGAACCGTTTCCTCGCCAAAGCCAATGGTGCCCAGCACGTTGAAGATCAGCATGCTGTGATAGGCCGAGACCGCCCGCCCGCTTTCCGACACGATGGTGGGATGCTCGACACCAGCTTCGTCGCACACGGTCTGCACGTGATACACCACGTCGTTGGCGTATTCCTGCAGCGTGTAGTTCATGGACGACTCGAAGTTGGTTTGTGAGCCGTCGTAGTCGACGCCCAAGCCACCGCCGACGTCCATGTACTGCAGGCCGGCGCCCTGCTTGGCGAGTTCGGTGTACACCCGCGCGGCTTCGTTGAGTGCGTTCTTGATGATACGGATGTGCGTAATCTGGCTGCCCAGGTGGAAGTGGAGGAGCTTGAAGCAATCCTCCATCCCACGGGTTTTCAGCTCTTGCAGCCCGCGCTGGATTTCGGTGACGGTCAGGCCGAACTTGGACCTGTACCCGCCCGACGACTGCCAGCGGCCCGACCCGCGAGCGGCCAGTTTGACGCGCATCCCGATGTTCGGCCGCACCCCGACCTTCTCGGCGTAGTGGAGGATCAGGTCGAGCTCGGTGTACTTCTCGACCACCGGAATGATGAGGCGGCCCATCTTCTGCGCCAGCATCGCCATCTCGATGAACTCGGAGTCCTTGAAGCCGTTGCAGATGATCGGCGTGTCGTTTTCGGCCAGGGCCACCACCGCCAGCAGCTCCGGCTTGCTGCCCGCTTCGAGCCCGAAGCCGTACTGGCGGCCGACGTTCAGCACCTCTTCGACGACCTGTCGCTGCTGATTGACCTTGATCGGATAGACGCAGGCGTAACGGCCCTGGTATTGGTGCTGAGCGATGGCGCTCTGAAACGCTGAGTGAATCTCGCCAAGTCTGTGTTTGAGGATGTCCGTGAAGCGGAGGAGGATGGGGGCGCTGAGACCGCGGAGCTCCAGGCGATCGATCAGACGCTTCAGGTCGACCCCCCGGGCCGGGTCTTTGGTCGGATGGACCTGCAAGTGCCCGTGCTCGTTGATGGAGAAGTAGCCCTGCCCCCAGCGGTCGACGTCGTACAGCTCGGTCGATTCGGTCAGCGACCACTTCGACCCGACCGACTCGGCTCGTATCCGCGTTACCGTGCTCATCGACATCTCAGAATAAACGGAAACCTCTGACGCGCAATTCTCTTTTTTCGGTTGGGCGACAGAAAACCTGCAGTCTGTTAGTAAGCTCATGGGATGCCAGACCGCATCCCCGCCATCAAAGTCCTGCTGCTCCCCAAAGACACCAATGCGCTCGGCACCATCTTTGGCGGCGTGATCCTGTCGCACATCGACCTGGCCTCCGCCGTGGAAGCGCGCAAGACCGCGGCGCTGCGTTACGTCACCAGGGCCATTCGAGAGGTCGAGTTTCACGCGCCCGTGTTCGTCGGAGATATCGTCAACTTCTACACAGAAACGTCACACGTCGGGCGCACCTCCGTGACCGTCAAGGTGCTCGTCGAGGTCGAGCGCTGGAGCGGCGGGCAGGGCGAGCGGATCAAAGTCACCGAAGCCGAGGTGGTCATGGTGGCGATCGGGCCCGACGGTCATCCCACGCCGGTTCGCCACCCGTGATCGCAGCGTTCGCCCCAGGCACCGTGTCCAACGTCGGACCGGGATTTGACATCCTCGGCTTTGCTCTCGACGAGCCTGGCGACGTCGTGAGCGCCGAAGCACACGAGGCCGCAGGCGTCGAAATCGTCGCTATCGAAGGGGACGCCGGTCAGCTTTCACATGATCCCCGGAGAAACACGGCTGGCGCCGCTGTTCAGGCGTTGCTCAGCCGTCTGGGCACGGTGCGAGGCGTCCGCTTGCGCATCTACAAGGGACTCCCGCTGGCGAGCGGAATAGGGAGCAGTGGTGCGTCGGCCGTTGCGGCGCTGGTGGCGACCAATGAGGTGTTGGGACGTCCGGCATCGTTCGACCTCCTCTTGGACTGCGCGATGGCCGGCGAGATCGCTGGCTGCGGCTCGGCGCACCCCGACAACGTCGCGCCGGCACTCTACGGGGGCTTTGTGCTCGCGCGGACCTCGCGTCCGAGCGACCTCGTCCACCTTCCGGTACCTGACGGCCTGTCGTGCGCGGTGCTTCATCCGCACGTGATGATCGAAACAGGTAGCGCCCGACGCCTGCTTGGCGAGTCCGTGCCACTGATATCCGCGGTTCGGCAATGGGGGAATGTGGGTGCCCTGGTGGCTGGGCTGTTTCGAAACGACTTGCCCCTCATTTCGCGCGCGCTCGAAGATCACATCGCGGAGCCTCGCCGCGCGCACCTGGTGCCGGCGCTCGATCATGTGAAACAAGCGGCGGTGACCAGCGGGGCGCTTGGCTGCGGCCTCTCGGGCTCCGGCCCGTCCATTTTTGCGCTCTGCGAGTCGCTGGAGAGCGCGCAGGCCGCTGGCCGCGCCATGCGGGCGGCGTTTGCGGGCGCCAGTGATGTGCCGTCGGACCTGTGGGTCTCTCCCGTGGGCGCTCGCGGTGCCCGCATTGTCGTTTAGTGGCTATGACAGCTGACTACTGGCCTGGTGCGCTTCGGACTTCCGCCTGAAGGCGGAAGCCACGGATATTGTTAGGCACTCGTGGCTTCCGGCTTCTAGCCGAAGGCGGAAGTCACGGATATTGTTAGACACTCGTGGCTTCCGGCTTTAGCCGGAAGATCGGAGCCGCGATACCGATTGAGCTGATTCACGCCACTAGACTATGGCGAAGCTTCGATGACTCAGTTCGTCAGCACTCGCGGGGGCTCGCCAGCGGTCGACTTTCGAACGGCGCTGTTCAAGGGCCTCGCGCCCGATGGTGGGCTGTACGTGCCGGCGCAAATCGAGTCGTTGCCGGTCGAGGCCCTGCGCGGTGCATCGCTCACTGAGCTTGGCGCCGAGATCGCCACACCGTACATCGGCACCTCGATGACGCGATCAGCGCTCAGCCGACTCCTGACAGCCGCCCTCGATTTTCCGATTCCAACTGTCTCGCTTGATGACGGGCTATCCGCCCTCGAGCTCTTTCACGGCCCCACGTTCGCGTTCAAGGATGTTGGGGCTCGGGTCATGGCCCGCCTCATGGCCCACCTCAATGCCGGTGACCGCGGAGTTGACGGTGCTGGTCGCGACGTCAGGCGACACCGGAAGCGCGGTCGCTCAGGCCTTCTTCGGTCTCGAGGGCACCCGTGTGATCGTCCTCTTTCCCGACGGCGGCGTCACGCCCGTCCAGGAGGCCCAGTTTACGACGCTGGGCGGCAATGTGACGGCCGTAGCCGTCAGCGGGACGTTCGACGACTGTCAACGGCTCGTCAAGGAGGCGTTCGCCAGCGAGCACTTCGAGCAGGCACAGCTGACGTCGGCGAATTCGATCAACGTCGGCCGACTCTTACCGCAGGTCTTTTACTATGCCCACGCCGCGCTCCAATCCGACGCATCAGTCGTGATGTCCGTCCCCAGCGGCAATTTCGGCAACCTCACAGCCGGCTTGTGGGCCTGGAAGATGGGTGTCCCAATTCGTCACTTCATCGCGGCAACGACGATCAACGATACCGGGCCGCGATACCTGCACAGTGGCGTATACGAACCGCGGCCCTCGGTTCCGACGCTGGCCAATGCGATGGACGTCGGTAGCCCGAGCAACCTCGAACGCATCCGGTGGTTATTCGAGGACGACCTCGAGGCGCTGCGGCGGGTGGTCCACGCATCGGTGCACACGGACGCCGAGGTTCGGGCTGGCATACGCGATTTGTGGAATCGCCATGGCTATGTCACGGATCCGCACACCGCGATTGCTTACCTTGGATTGTCCAGGGCAGGTGAGTCCGACGGGACGCGCCGGCTGTTCTTGTCCACCGCACACGCGGCAAAGTTCCGCGAAATCGTCGAGCCCATCATCGGTGCAGCCGTCCCCCTGCCGCAGGCGCTTAGTGAGGCGATGTCACGCCCGCGGCTGGTCAGGTCGATTCCGCCTCGCCTATCGGATTTGCGTCCAATCCTGTTGGCGAGCTGAACCTCGATTCCGCTCAGTGGTCGGTGGTTGCCGCGGCGAACTCGTCTTTGGGAAAGAGATCGCGATTGAGGTCGACCAGGAGACGACGATCGAAATCCGGGCCGACGACCTGTGGATCTCGAGACAAATACGGCTGCAAGAGACCGTGGAGATCGATTTGGGCGGCCGTATAGTAGTCGCGCGTAAAGTGCTCTTGCATTCGTGCCTGAATCGCCGATCGATCGAAGACGACAGGTGTCGAGCTACCCACGGCAAGGCCTTCGAACACGAGCACGTGAGGAAAGACCTTCACGAAGCTGGCGACGACTCGATCAGTTGGCGTCCATGTCACCGCTATCCCGCCGGGGTTCAACCGGTCGCGCAACAGGCCGAAGTACTCCACCGAGTACAGATTGCCGGCATGGGCGCTGGTCGGACGAACGGCATCGGCTTCGATGATGTCGTATCGCCGGTCGGCGTGTCTGATAAACGTCCGGCCATCCGTGAACCAATGACGAACTCGGCTGTCCTGCAGCAGGCTTCGCAGGCCAGGATAGGGCCGAACTTGTTCGAGCTGCTTGAGGGTGTCGAGTTGCGGGGCAACGATCTCGATGCTGTCGATAGCCTGAATTCCCGAACGCCCCCCGACGGCAACGAGCGTATCGCCTGAGCCAAGCCCAATGACGGCGACCGTTCTCGGGTCGGGATGGATCATGGCCGGCAACGCTCCGAGCACACTATGCAGTCCGCCGTATGGCAACGTGCTCTGGCCAAGACCGTTGGCGTAAACGACGGTCTGTTGTCCCTCCAGGACGAGCTTCAGTACCCGACACCCCGGATCCGTCTTCCCCATGAATGATCTGCCGCGGCACGCCGCCGTGGAGGCGCGCCCACAGGAGCGACGCAGAGGGGATCGCATATGCGATGACACAGACCCCAAGCATCGCCCCTGCCGACACTCGCCAGTAATCCCGCCGGACATGTGCCGCGAAAAACAGGAATACGATCGACGAACAAAGGATCAGACGAAGGGTGCCGCTCGTCCCGAGCCAATCCAGGAGCAAGAGGCCGGTCGCAAGGGCGCCAGCCATGGCACCCACGATATTGGCGGCCTGGAGCCAGCCGACTCGCCGGCCGAGGCGGTCGAGATCTCGCTGCACCGCCCGCTGGAGATATCCAAAGCTGAGACCCATCATTACGGTCGGGAGCCCGAGCAACAGGAGGGGCAAGACGGCGTAGAGCGTCACGATCAACCCCAAACGGCTCGACCCGGACGCGGTGACCGCCGGGGGGAGGATGTCTTCGCGTGTCAAGGTCTCGTACTGACCCAGGTAGCGCCAGAGCGGTTCGGTCCCTGGAACTCGATCGAGCGAAACGAGGACCAGAAGCAGCCCCAGGGCTGCCACGATGGGAATCGCGGCCTGAAGAATGAAAAAGGTCGTGGCCGGCGGGCGCGTGCGGGCGCGCGCGCCCTCGCCGACGAGCGAACCAAAGCCAACCCCGAGGAGATAGAGCCCCAGCAGATGTCCAAACGTAAACGAGTTGGACTTCAGCATCACGCCGAGAACTCTGAACCACACAATCTCGAGCGACAGGGCAACGAATCCTGACAAGGCGTAGATCGCAACCCAGGCTGGCAGACGAATGGACTGCGGTGAATGCTCGGCGTCGTTGACCGTCAGCGGACGCTCCGACAGCGTGGAGGTTTCCTGACTATTTGTCCACCGGCGTACCACATAGGGAGCGCAGACGAATGCGGCGAGCGCGCAGCCGAGGCTCAACAAGGCGCCGATGCGAAGGCTGGTGGTGAAATCGAAGGCACGGAACAGAATCGTGGCCGCAAACAGTGATCCGCACCCGGCGCCCACGGTGTTGACTCCGTACAGAATCGGGACCCATCCTGCGGGCTGGCGAGCGTCGTGAGTCAACGCGGTTGCGAGGAGGGGCAATGACATGCCCATGAAGGCCGTCGGCCACAGCGTCACGGCGAAGATGATGGCGGCCATCGCGCTGCGCGCCAGCGGCCAACTTCCAAGCCAACCGTACAGGAAGTCGTAATAGATATTGGCGCTGAACGCTGCAAACAGCGCGATTGCCAGCTCGCAGCCGGCAAACGCCATCAAACGGGATCGCGTCGTCAGCCGATCGGCGAGATAGCCTCCGGCCAGGCTCCCGAAGCCCAGTCCAGCCATGTAGCTGGCGACGATGATGGTGACAGAGTAGACGTCGGCGCCGCCAAAGAGGGTGAGCACGCGCTGCCAGATGATTTGATAGAGCAGCGCAGTAAATCCGCTGACGAAAAAAACGAGCAGGAATCCCAGGGTTACCAGGCTCAACCGGGTTGCGGGCCTATCCTGGACCCCACTCATCGCAGGAACGCGAGCGTCTCTGCAAGGCTGCCGTCGTTGGACGCGGGTTGCAGCCCCAGCACCTTGCAGATCAGCTCATAGACGTGCACGTTCTCGAATGCGGGGACGACCGTGCCCGACCGAAACTGCGGCCCCGCGGCGATGAACAGACCGTGCATCGAGCGGTGTCGCGGATCGTATCCGTGTGTGCCACCTGGCACGCGCCCATCCTCACGATCGAGCCAGGCGCGTGTCGTCACATGCCAGCCGTCGTCCGCAACTCCAATGACGTCTGGCAAACGTGGGTGGCCGCGCAGACGATACTCTGCCGGCAACGAGTCTCGCGTATAGACCGCCAGCGCGGGATGTTTGTCTTTGAGCGCACGGTAAACCGCCTCCGAGCTGCCCGATTGTGCGTTGAGACCAACGATCGGCGATGAGTCGATCAGGTCCACGGTCCTCACGTCGATGTAGTCGTCGAGGACGATCGTACGCTCCGGCGAGAGCGCAGCCATCCCGTGATCGCTGACCAGAATGAGGTTGGTGCGTGCCGTCAGTTGGGCAGCCTCGATCCCCGAAACGAGCTGCTCGATGGCCGTGTCCACTTCGCTGACGGCCTGTCGATTTTCGGCCGACTCGGGGCCTGAATCATGGGCCGCGCTGTCCACGCTGCTGAAGTACAAGGTGAGAAACGTTGGCCGGCCGGGGTCTGGAACCTTCAACCATTCGAGAATTTGGTCAACCCGCGCCTCGTTTGACAGATCGTTGTCGAACATCCTCCAGTACGATGGCCGCCGGCCGGCGATTTCGACGTCGGAGCCTGGCCAGAACATGGTCGCCGTGGCCTGGCCCTGACGCTCTGCCGTAACCCAGATCGGCTCGCCGCCCCACCATCGGGTGTCTTGCTGGACCCAGCGATCACGCTCGCCGAGCGAGAAACGCCCGGGCAGGGCCTCGTCGACGATGTTGTTCGACAGGATGCCGTGACGTGTCGGGTATTGGCCGGTCACGATGGAGTAGTGGTTGGGAAAGGTCTTTGAAGGGAACACGGGGATGAGTCCCTCAGACAGCACGCCGCGAGTCGCCAACCGGCCCAGCGTTGGCGGCGTGAAGAGCTGGAGATAGTCCCATCGCCAACCGTCGATCGAAATAAGGATGATGATTGGGCGCAGAGCCGTCTGCGCCGCTGCCTTGAAACGACCACCCTGACTGACGAGGTCCAGTGTGAGGACCAGCCCGATGAGGAGGGCGCGCATCGGCATTCGCACAAGAGCGTAGCAGAGACACTGCTTGTGCGGTGATAGGCGTGCTTCTATCATCGTTGGCATGTCGTCCCCCGCCCCGGCGCCCACACTCGTTCCAGGTCGTGATGAACTCGACCCTCGCTTTACCTGGGATCTCAACGCCATCTTTGCCGACTGGGACGCTTGGGAGGAGCACTACCGAATCATCGATCAGCGGGTCGAAGCGTTCCGTCAGTTCGAGGGGACGCTCGTGCAAGGGCCGCACCGGCTGCTGGTGGCACTGACCGAGCAGGACGAAATCGGACAGCTCGCCTACAAAGTCTGGTACTTTGCCTCTCTCACCTACGATCAAGACCAACGCGACAACGTCGTCAACGGACGCCGGCAACGCGTGCAGATGCTGATGGCGCGCTGGCAGCAGGCGACGTCGTGGTTCAATCCAGAGCTGCTCCGCATCCCGATCGAAACCGTCAGGACCTGGATGGCCGCGTCATCGGCCCTGGCCGTGTACCGATTCTTCATCGAGGACCTGTTTCGGCAGCAAGAACACGTGT
This sequence comes from uncultured Acidobacteriota bacterium, assembly GCA_963802675.1. Taxonomy (GTDB): domain Bacteria; phylum Acidobacteriota; class Vicinamibacteria; order Vicinamibacterales; family UBA2999; genus JACCSI01. The sequence goes on along the minus strand of CAWDJL010000002.1, from coordinate 69,905 downwards.
TGGACGAAGCCGGCGAGCGCCTGCTGTCGCTGTCGACACGGTTAGGGGGGGTTCCCCACGATGCCTATGCGGCGCTCTCGACCGCTGACGCCAGGTTTCCGACCATTACGCTGTCATCGGGAGAGAGCGTCCAGGTCAGTTACGGGCAGTATCGGAAGCTGCTGGCGACCTGTCGGCAGCAGAGTGATCGTCGTGCCGCCTACGAGGCCCTGTACGACACGTATGCGGCGTCACTGAATACGTACGCCACGCTCTACGGCGGGGTGATGCAGCGCGAGTGGTTCGAAGCGCGGGCACGCGGACACAAGACCACGCTCGAAGCGGCGCTCTTCGGCAATAACATCCCGCCCTCGGTCGTTCACAACCTGATTCAGGAAACCAAAGCGGGGGTCGAGCCGTTCCGCCGCTACCATCGGCTCCGCCGCCGCGTCCTGGGGCTCCCCGAGTACTTCGTCTTCGACGGATTCGTGCCGCTGGTGAACAAGGACGCGCGTTACCGCTACGACGAAGTGCTCGATGTGATTACGCAATCGGTTGGTCGACTGGGCAGCGATTATCAGGAGCGCGTGCGCGCGGCGTTTGCGGGGCGATGGATCGATGTGTACCAGAACCTGGGCAAGCGCAGTGGAGCCTACTCGGCGCCGGTCTACGGTACGCATCCATACATGCTGATGAATTACAACGAGACCCTCGACTCGGTGTTTACGCTCGCTCACGAGATGGGGCACTCGATTCACACGCTGCTCTCGCACGAGACCCAGCCCTTCGTGTATGCCGGCTACACGATCTTCGTCGCCGAGGTGCCGTCGACGCTGAGCGAAGCGCTCCTGCTCGACCTGATGCTGGAACGAGCGGCGACCCGCGACGAACGCATCGTTTTGCTGCAGCATGCGATCGACAACATCGTCGGCACCTTCTACAACCAGGTGCTGTTCGCTGACTTCGAGCTGCAGGCCCATCGCCTCGTCGAAGAGGATCGCCCGGTGACGAGCGACGACCTCAGCACGATCTATGCGGGCTTGCTGAACGAGTATTGGGGCGATGCGCTCTCGGAGGACCCGCGCGCGAAGTTCACCTGGGCGCGGATCCCACACTTCTTCCAGTCGCCGTACTATGTCTACCAGTACGCGACCTGCTTCGCGTCGAGTGCCAAGTTGATGAGCGACGTGCGGAGCGCCACGCCCGGTGCCCGCGAGGCCGCCGTGGCTCGCTATCTGGCGCTTCTCAGCTCGGGAAGTAGCGACTACCCGATGAATCTGCTTGCCACGGCCGGCATCGATCTCAGCCAGCCGGAAACCGTTCGCGCGGTGGTGGCGCAGCTCGACGGGCTGGTGACCAAGCTGGAGTCCGAGCTCGCGTAGGACTCGCGCCTTCGCTCGTGGGCTTGAGGTTCCTTCGACAGCATTTGTGAGCGCGGGCCGAACGGCCCGCGCCCCAACGAGGCGCGCAGCGCCGAAGGCGAGCGAGCCCTACTCGTACCTCAGCGCCTGCACCGGGTTGACCTTCATCGCGCGCCTCGCCGGCACGAGGGCTGCGATCATGGCGACGACCAGCAGGGCCAGCGGCACGCCGGCCAGAGTGATGGGGTCGCGCGGCCGCACGGCGTAGAGCTGAGCGCTGAGCAGCGGCATGAGCACCACGGACAGCGCCACGCCAGCCGCGACACCAATGAGCGACAGCCGCAGCGCTTGGAGCACCAGCATCTTCAGGACCGTCGAGGGATGGGCGCCGAGGGCAAGGCGAACCCCAACTTCCCGGGTCCGTTCGCTCACGAGCAGTGACATCACGCCGTAGACCCCGATCGCCGCCAGCGTCAGCGCCAGCAATCCAAAGAGCGCCACCAGCACCAGAATGAAGCGACGCTGGGCCACCGAGTCTGACTTGACCGATTCCATGGTGTGAATCGAATAGAGCGGTAGATCACGGTCGATCCTCTGCGCTTCGGCCCGAACGAGATCAACCATGCTCGTCGCATCCCCGCTGGTTCGCAGCACGACGAAAGGCGAATTCATCGGGCCCTGATTGGTGCTCACATACATTTCGGGTTGCGACTCTTCGTCCAGCGCACCGTGCTTCACGTCGCCGATGAGCGCGATGATGGTCCAGGGCGGTCCGGTCTGGCTGTTGCGCAGCTGTTTGCCGACGGGGTCTTCTCCAGGGAACAGCTTGGCGGCCATGGTCTGATTGATCATGCAGACCGGCGTGGACACTGGCGTGTCGCCATCGTTGAACGTTCGACCCTTGATGATCGGAATGCCCATCGTCTGGAAATAGTCGCCGAGTGAGCGCCGGAACTGCACCTCCGGCCATTCGGCTTGCGGGGTCGAACTGCCCTCGACGGTGATAGAGGTCGTGAGACCGGTGCTGCCGAGCGGCAGCCGACTGGTGCCGCCGACGCTCACAACCCCTGGCAGCGCCTGCATCCGCTGGAGGAACTCACGATAGAACGCGGTTCGCTGCTCTTGTGTCGCGATGCGAGTGGGCAAGTTCATTTGCCAGGTGAGCATTTGGGAGGGCTCGAAGCCGGGGTTGACCGACGTCAGAGCGGCGAAGCTTCGCAGCAGCAAGCCTGCACCGATCGTCAGCGTGACCGCCAAGGTCACTTCGGCGACGACGAGAGTGGCGCGCGCGCGCCGACGAAACGCGTTGCCCACGGTGCCTCGACTGTTGTCTTGCAAGGCCGCGTGCGGGGCCACCCGTGTCGCCGTGATCGCCGGCAGCAGGCCGACGAAAATTCCCGTCAGGAGCGACACCGCGAGCGTGGTCAGCAACATCCGGGAGTCAGGTGAGACTTCTTGGACGCGCGGCAGGTCCGGCGGAGCCAGCGCCACGAGCGCAGCAACACCCCAGCGCGCGAGGAGGAGGCCTGCAAGCCCCCCCGTGACGGCCAGAAACAACCCTTCGGTCAACGCCTGCTGAATCATCCGGGTCCGCCCCGCGCCAAGCGCGACGCGCGTGGCCAGCTCCTTTTGCCGGGCAATACTGCGCGCGAGAACCAGATTCGCCACGTTCACGGCGGCGATGAGCAGGACGAATCCGACGCCGGCGAGCAGTACCAGCAGCGGCGCCCGAATGGTGCCCACCGTTTGATCGAGGACCGACACGACTGTGGCGCCCCACCCGACATTTGTTTCCGGATAGCTCTGCTCCAGCTGACGCGCCACGGTCGCCATGTCCGCTTGAACCTGTTCGACGGTCACGCCGGGCTTCATGCGACCAATGGCGCCGAGCCAGTGCGTGCCGCGAACAAGCTGTCCTTGCGGCGTCAGCATGCGATTGGCGGCCGCCACCGGACCGCCGAACGACATCGGCGCCCACATGTCGATGGTGGTCGACCTCGTGAACCCCGAGGGCCCGAGCATCGAGCCGTAAGGGAAGGTGAAGTCCGAGGGCATCACACCGACGATCGTGGCGGATATATTTGCCAGCTGAATCGGTCGCCCGACGACGCTCGGGTCGCCACCGAAGCGACGCTGCCAGAACGGGTGGCTGATGAGGACCTCAGGAGTCGATTCGTCGGTCCCCAGCGCTCGCCCCAATATCGGTGTCCGGCCGAGCAATTCGAACAATCGGGGGGTAACCGTGACCCCGATGACGATTTCGGTGCCCGTGTCACTCACGACTCGGAAGGGCGTCACGAACGAGAAGTAGCCCTCCAGCCCCTCGAGGGTCTGGTTCATGCGCTGGAAATCTTTGAAGTTCGCGGGAGACAGCGTGTTGCGCGGCCGCGCCTGTTTCGTTGCATCACTCCAGACATTCACGAGCCGTTGGGGGTCACGGTAGGGCAGTGGCTTGACGAGCACGCTGTCGACAACGGCGAAGATCGCGCTGGTCGCGCCAATCCCCAACGCGAGCGCCAGGATCGTGAGGGACGTGACGAGCGGCGTCTTGACGGCCAGGCGCAGCGTGTGCTGCAAGTCGGAACGCAGCGTGTCCCAGAACATGAAATGCCTCCCGGACGGTTCATACAGGTGCGGCCGACTATTCGGCCAGAAGAGGACGCGGACGATGGCGGCCCAGCGTTCGGCTACGCCGGAAAGGATCAAGGTGCCTAGGGTGCCGAAGGTGCCTTGGGTGCCTGGGGTGCGGGTGCCAGAGGTGCGTAGGGTGCTTGAGGTGCTTGAGGTGCTTGAGGTGCGCGCGGTACGCAGGGTGCGCTCGAAATCGGTCCACATCTCGGCACCGAACCGCTTTCGGAAGGCGCGCGGATACGCGAGCAGGGCAACGCGAAAGAGGACACGCTTCACGTGCGGGCCCTCAACAGCTTTCGTTCACGTGCGGCGGTCAGCTGGCTGGCCATACGCTCGGCTTCAGCCCGCGCGACGGCGATGCCACGCGGGGTCAGCTGGTAGTACCGGCGTCGCTCATCATCGGTGCTTGGGTCGGGGCGCTCATCGAGTTCTTCGATCCATCCGCTTTCGAGCAGTCGCGCCAGCGCTCGATAGAGGGTTCCCGGGTGCAGGTTGACGGTGCCCGACGAGCGTCGCTCGACCTCGCGCATGATGCTGTAGCCGTGGCGCTCGCCGTCTGCAAGGGCCAGCAGGATTTCAAAGGCGACGGGCGTGAGCGGAAGAAATGATTCCGGCCGGAAGCGATCCATAGGTGCCTTGAGTCTATACGCTCGAGGCACATAGACGGTGGCGGTGGGCGAATGGTTGCAATGGGCCGCCCCTTCGACCTTCGACTTTGCTCAGGTCGCCCCGAGCAACGTCGAGGGGCGGGGCGGACGGCCGCTCGCCTTTGGCTCGCGGAAGGCCGGCTTCGCCGGAAGGGCCTTCGTCGGGAATTTCGGAAGGATATAGAGGAAGTAGGAGCGGCTCTTGCCAAGAATTCCGCGAGCCGGAGGCGAGCGGCCTTCCGGCCGAAGGCCGGCCATTCCGCGCGAAGTGCGGCCGTTCCGGCGAAGCCGGCCATCGGGCTCTTGACGCCGCGACCGATTGAGCCTATCATCCGGATACACGGATGAAGTCACCGAAGGTCGTCGCAATCGAGCGGGAAAGCCTGGGGTCGATGCTCGACCACATGGGCACGCTGTCAGACCCGTTGCGCTGCCGGATGGTGCTCGTGCTGGAGCGGCACGAGCTGACCGTGTCCGAACTGTGCACCGTGTTGCAGCTCCCGCAATCGACCGTCAGCCGTCATCTGAAGACGCTGGTCGACGCGGGATGGGCCTCGTCTCGGCGGGACGGCACCAGCCGCTACTACACCATCGCGCTCGAAGGACTCGACGCGGGTGCGCGCCGCCTCTGGCCGCTCATTCGCGAACAGGTGGCAGCGACGAGCGGCGCCGACCACGATGACAGGCGGCTCGCCAGTGTGCTGGCTCGCCGGCGATCGAAGTCCGAAGAGTTTTTTTCGTCGGCATCGGGCCAATGGGACCGTTTGCGCGAAGAGCTTTTTGGCCACACGTTCCATCTGCACGCGGTCCTCGGTCTCCTCGACCCGGCGTCGATCGTCGGCGATCTGGGCTGTGGGACGGGGCAGCTCAGCGCGTTGGTCGCGCCTCACGTGGCCCAGGTGATCGCGGTGGACAGCTCGCCGGACATGCTGCAAGCGGCTCGTCAGCGTCTCGCGCAGCTGGACAACGTCGATTTGCGCAGTGGCGGTGTGGAAGCGCTCCCAATCGATGACGCGCAACTCGACGTGGCGATGATGGGACTGGTGCTTCATCATCTGCCCGATCCGGCGAAGGCCCTCAGCGAATGTGCGCGAGTCCTGAAGCCCGGTGGCCGTGCGCTGATCATCGACATGCTGCCGCACGACCGCGCCGAGTATCAGCAGCAGATGGGCCATGTGTGGCTCGGGTTCACCGAGCAGCAGATGAGCAAGCTGCTCACGACCGCGGGCTTTCATGCAATTCGTCTGCGCCCGCTGCCGATCGACGAGGAGGCCAAAGGGCCGCCCTTGTTTGCCGCGGTCGCAGTGCGCCGGGGAAAGTGAGTTGAGTTGGGTAGAACGCAACACGACCAGCCTTCGCCAAGGTTACGGTCACCAGGTTTGGAGGAATCAGCCGATGTCACCAGCAGTCAGTGAAGTTCACGCGTTCGACGCCGCCAAGCAGAGCGGCCGGGAGCCGTTCAAGGTTGCGGACCTCTCGCTTGCCGAATGGGGCCGCAAGGAAATCCGCCTGGCCGAGCACGAGATGCCTGGCCTCATGGCCGTGCGGGCCAGATACAAGGGCAGCAAGCCACTCGCCGGGGCCCGGGTGATGGGCAGCCTTCACATGACGGTCCAGACCGCCGTGCTCATCGAAACGCTGGCGGAGCTGGGGGCCGACGTGCGCTGGGTCTCGTGCAACATCTTTTCGACCCAGGACCACGCCGCCGCCGCGGTAGTAGTCGGCCGACCAGAGACGGGCGGCACGCCGCAGACCCCCCGCGGCATTCCAGTGTTTGCGTGGAAGGGTGAGTCACTGTCCGAATACTGGTGGTGCACGGTCGAGGCCCTGCGATGGCCCGACGGCAACGGTCCGTCGCTGATCGTCGATGACGGCGGCGATGCGACGCTGTTCGTGCACAAGGCGCACGAGTACGAGAAAGCGGGCGCGATTCCCCCCTTCAATCCGGACAAAGACCCGGAGGAGTGGGGCGTGATTCTCGACACTCTGCGTCAGGAGCTCAAGGAGCGCCCGGGCACGTGGACCAAGATTGCCAAGGGCATCCGCGGCGTGTCCGAGGAGACGACGACCGGCGTGCATCGCCTCTACGAGATGATGAAGGCCGGGACGCTCCTGTTCCCGGCGATCAACGTCAACGACTCGGTCACCAAGAGCAAATTCGACAACATCTACGGGTGCCGACACTCGCTGCCTGACGGCCTGGCGCGCGCCACGGACGTCATGCTCGGGGGCAAGATGGCGGTCGTCTTTGGCTACGGCGAAGTGGGGAAGGGCTGCGCCCAGTCGTTGAAAGGGCAGGGCTGCCGCGTCGTGGTCACCGAGATCGATCCGATTTGCGCATTGCAGGCGGCTATGGAAGGCTTCGAAGTCGTCACGATCGATGACGTGATCGACAAGGCCGACATCTTCATCACCGCCACTGGCAACTTCAACATCATCACGGCCGCCCACATGGGCAAGATGAAGCACAACGCGATTGTCGGCAACATCGGTCACTTCGACAACGAGATCGACATGGCCGGGCTGAAGAAGGTGCCGGGCATCAAGAAGATCAACATCAAGCCGCAGTACGACGAGTGGGTGTTCCCCGATGGCCATTCGGTGCTCGTGCTCGCCGAAGGCCGGCTGCTCAATCTCGGCTGCGCCACGGGCCACCCGAGCTTCGTCATGTCAGCCTCGTTCACCAACCAGGTGCTCGCGCAGCTCGAGCTGAACGCCAACGCAGAGAAGATCGGCCTCAACGTGTTGATGCTGCCGAAGAAGTTGGACGAGGAGGTCGCGCGACTGCACCTCGATCATCTGGGCGTGAAGCTCACGAAGCTGACGAAAGATCAGGCGGACTACATCGGCGTACCGGTGGAAGGACCGTACAAGGCGGAACACTACAGGTATTAAAGACTCGGTGGTTGCCGGTTGCCGGTTGCCGGTAGTTACCAGTTACCAGTTGCCAGTTCAAAGGCCGACGCGCAGACCGAACGCGTCGCCTTGAGCTGGCGACCCTTTGAACTGGAAACTGATCACTGGAAACTGACCACCTGTCGTCTACTGCGTCGTTTTTGACCCCGTCGCGATCACCTTCCTAATCAGCTCCGCCGTCCGTGTCGCGCGGGCTTCGACGATGGCTCTGGCCCACTCGAGGGCCTTGGCCTTGTCGGCGATTGAGACGCCGTTGATGGTGGCCTTGCCGGCCTTCACGCGCTCTTCCCAGCGAACCGATTGGGGGTCTGTCAGCATCATGTTCAGCGTGATGCCCGGGCTGTCGTGCAAACCATCATCGGGCATGCCGTCTTTCGTGACGCCCAACTGTCTCAGAACGTTGGGTGTGCCGGGCGGCGCGGTGTAGTACTCGGGAATGGTGGCGACAAGGGCAGCGCCCGCGAACTGTGCGGTGAGCTTGTCGGCAACGGCCTTCTGGCCATCTTGATTGCCGCCGCTGTCGCCGATGAAAATGATGTTCTTGAACCCGTGTTGCTTGAGGCTGTGAGCGATGTCGGTGAGCATCGCCTGGTAGGTTTCTTCACGCAAGCTGATCGTGCCCGGGCTTCGCATGTGACCGCTCGGCGGATCGATGCGGCCTTCGGGCACGAGCTCGACGATCGGTGCGCAGAGGGCGTTCCCCAGTTTGCGCGCGATGACGTCGCAGTTGGTTCGCAGGACGTAGTTGTGCTTCCCGGTCACCAGCCACGGGCCGTTCGGCTCCATCCCGCCGGTGGAGATGATCGCGGTGGTCTTGCCCGCCTTCAGCGCGTCGCGGACGTCCATCCACGTCATCTCTTCGATCCACACCGTGTCGACTGGGGGGAGGGGATTGGGCGTGTCGGTGCAGTTGTACGGATTGTTCGCGCAGTTGCCGCCACCCATCGAGCGCGGGTCTTGCGCGGCTGGCTGGGCGCCCAGTGTGGTGGCGAACATCAGAAATATCGCGACCGCGTATGGCCTCGCGTTCATCATTTTGGCGACCACTCGGGCTCTGTCCCTGTCCCCTGTCCCCTGTGCCCGATCCCTATGCCCTGCGCCCTGCGCCCTATGCCCTATTGCTGCGTCCGCGTCGGCGCGGGCAGCGTGCCCTTGTTGGCAATCGCCTTCTTGATCGCTTCAACCGTCGCGGTGGCGCGGAATTCGACGATCTTCTTGGCCAGCTCGGTGGCCTGCGCGCGGTTCGAAATGTCGAAGCCGTTGATCGAGGCCTTACCCGCCTTCACGCGCTCGTCATAGCGGACCGACTTCGGGTCGGTGATGAACATGTTGAGGGTAATGATCGGGTCATCATGCAAGCCATCGCTCTTGCCCTCCTTGATGCCCTGGCCTTCCATGAACTGGCTCACGCTCGCGTAGTCGTAGTACTCCTGCACGTGCGCAACCACGGCCTCGCCGCCGAACTGCTTGTTGAGCGTCTCGGCGACGGTGCGCTGCCCGCGTTGGTTCCCGCCGCTGTCGCCGATGAAAATGATGGTCTTGAAGCCGTGCATCTTCAGACTGTGCGCGACGTCGGTCAGCACCGCCTGAAACGTTTCCTCGCGCATGCTGATGGTGCCCGGGCTGGTCATGTGACCGCCCTTCGGATCGATGCCGCCCTCGGGCACGTACTCGATGATCGGTGCGCACAGGGCGTTTCCCAGCTTGCGGGCGATCGCATCGCAGTTGGCGCGCAGCACGTAGTTGTGCTTGCCGGTGACCAGCCACGGGCCGTTCGGCTCGATGCCGCCGGTCGGGATGATGGCGGTCGTCTTGCCCGCCTTCAACGCGTCGCGCACGTCCATCCACGTCATCTCTTCAATCCAGACTGTGGTCGCGGCGGGCAGGGGGTTTGGCGCGTCAGCGCAGTTGTACGGGTTGTCACGACAATCACCGCCGCCCATGGTGCGAGGGTCGGCCTCGCGACGCGGACGTTGCTGGCCGGCGGCAGGCTGCCCCCCACCGGCGGCCGGTTGCGGTGGCTGTGCCGCTGCAAACGAGCTCGAGAGCAGCAGCGTCGCTGCGAAGAGAACAAACGTCTTTTTCATCGGTGTGCCTCTGTTAGTAACGAAAATCCGACTGTCGATGGTATTTTCGGGTACTGGTTACCGGTCGCCAGTTGCCGGGTACCAGCTACCAGCTGGCCACCGGCCACCGGCCACTGATCACTGACCACTGGCGACCGGCCACCGATCACTGACCACTGATCTGGCGTTTGATCGCAAACGATCCGTCTTCGAGACGTTCGCGATTCACGTGACACGCCGTGCACTGCTGCCCGAGCGTCGTCACTTGTGTCTTCGCTTCGTTCCAGTTGCCCTGCCCGGCGGCCACCTCAATCGCGGCGGTGGCCTGTCGTGCCGTTTGCGCGAACTTGACGGCCTCGTTGTTGCCGCGTGTCTTCCAGAATGCTTCGGTCTCGGCAAACGCCTTCGCAAGAATCGCGGTATTGGTCTTGACCAATTCCGCGTTGGACGCGTCAATGCCTTTGCGCAATGCGCCGTTAGCGCCGCCGACGGCCTTCATCGCTTTGTCGAGGACCGCTTCTTCCGGCGTGAGTGGCGGCGGGATGAACCTGGCGAGATCCGTGAAGGCGCCATTGAGGACGGCGCTGGCGATGATCACCGGCCGATTGGGATGCTGCGCCAGAATCTCGCCGATGCCATTCGCACCGGTCTTCGCTCGCTTCGTGATTTCCGCCGCGTCGGGCTTGATCACCTCGCCCAAAACGGTGACGTACGAGTTGATCTCCACGGGTTCGTGCAGCCGCAAGGCCACGACGATGACCTCCTGGCCAGTCGTCTTCGACTTGTCTTGATCGACGGAGAAAACGGTCGGGCTGAGGGCCTTCTCAACCGTCGCATAGACCGTGACGTACTGACCGTAAAAGCTATCGGGTTTGGCCGCGATCGAGCTGGCGGCCGCAGGCATCGCCGTCCGGGGTGGGGCCGGGGCTCCGCCGCCCGCCGCAGCACCGCCGGGGCGCTGACTGTCTTGCGATGCGGGCTGTGCCGCGCTGGTGTTCTGCGCCGGCGGCTGTGCGAGCACGGCGGCCGACACCACGGCGAGTGTCGTAGCGGCGATCAGCGCCGCCCGAGCGGATGTGGTTGGTGCCATCCGCTGCATTGTAGAGGAACTCGCAGCCCACTCGCGACGCTTCGCCTCAGGTGGTCTGATGAGCCGCCGCGGGCGGTGTCTTCGATTGTCATTGCCGGTTCGGACAGCCACTCGGCAGCATTTCAAAACGCTGGCGAACCCTTTGCGGAAGTAGTAAGTTGCCGCCGTTCCATCGACAACGCGCACGTCCAAGGTTCCAGGGTTCCAGGGTTCCAAGGTTCCACGGTTCCAAGGTTCCATTTCAATGTTCTCAGGTTGGAATCAAGACTTGATAGAACCTTGGAACCTTGGAACCCTGGAACCTTGGAACCCTATAGGAGTCGCGATGACGAGAAAGGTAGCGTTTGCAGGGATCGCGTTGTGTCTGTTGGTAGCTGTCGCGTTTGCGCAGCCGCAACAACAAGCGCCACCAACCGACACGGAGACGCCCGCCATCGCGGGAGTGGTTGCGGCTGGTGCGAAGGTCACCGTGATCAAGTCAGGGTTTCAAGGCACCGAGGGTCCGATCGGGATGCCTGACGGCAGCCTGATTTTTACGGAGACGCAGGCGAACCGCATCACGCGAATCGCAGCGGACGGGACGACTTCGTCCTTCCTCGAGAACACCAACGGGTCGAACGGTCTCGCGTGGGATGCGAAAGGCCGGCTCCTGTCGGTGCAGACGACACCCGGTCAGACGAAGATTGGGGTGATCTATCCGAAGGAAAGCGAGGCCACGATCGTCGACAACTTCGACGGCAAATCGTTTGGCCGGCCGAACGACCTGGTGGTCAGCAGCAAAGGCGGGATCTACTTTACCGAGCCAGGTCCGAACGTGCAGCAAGGGGCGCCGCCCCCAGCGACGCCACCGCTCCCACCGGCGGTCTACTACGTCCCGCCGGGTGGTAAGGCGATGAAGGTCGTGGACGGCATTCGCCGGCCCAATGGCATCATGCTGAGCCGCGACGAGAAGGTGCTCTACGTCAACGATACGCAAGGCGAGAACTTGCTGGCGTTCGACGTGCAAGCTGATGGCACGCTGACCAACCGCCGCAACTTCGCCAAGTACCAGGGTGCGACGTCGGGCCCGAATGGAATCACGAGCGGCGCGGACGGATTGGCGATAGACGAGGCGGGTCGCATCTACGCGGCGACGTCAGCGGGCGTCGAGGTGTTCGACACCAAGGGCGCCCACTTGGGTACGATTCCGGTGAGCCGAGCACCACAGAACATCGCCTTCGCCGGCAAGGACAAGAAGACGCTGTACATTGTCGGACGCGGGTCGGCGTTCAAGGTGGACGTCGAAACTCCCGGGTTCAAAGGGCGCGCGAAATAGAGTTCAAGCTCCGCACCATCGAATCCACTGCGTTTGGCACCGGGTGGTGGAGCGGCGTTCTATCGGCGGCCTGCGGCCTCATCGGGCTGGGCGCGGTGCTCTGCTTTCACTTCCCCGAGTTCTTTACGACGCCGGAAGCGCGTGCCCTTTATCCAATCCCGTACATTCGAGCGCTCCTCCATCTCGTTCTGGTTATCGCCTTCGTTCTCGGCGTCATCAGCCTGTCGCTGCGCCGCAACAAGGCGCTCGGCACGGTTGGTGTGGTGTCCACGCTCGTGGCGGCGCTGCTGGGCGGGTCGCGCGTCGCGGTCGACGATGAGTTCACGCAGGGCCCGTTTCTGGGGCTTGATTGGTTTCTCCTCAATCTGATTGTCTACTCGCTCGTGTTCGTTCCACTCGAGCGGCTGTTCGCGAGGCTGCCAGAGCAGGGCGTCTTTCGTCGAGGCTGGCGGACCGACCTGACGTACTTTTTTGTCAGCTCGCTCCTGGTGCAACTGCTGACGATTGTCACCTTGAAGCCCGCGATGATCTTTTTCGATTGGGCCATCATTCCGGGCGTGCGCGACCTCGTGCGCACATGGCCGGGGGTCCTCCAGTTCTTCGCCCTCCTCCTGGTTGCGGACTTTACGCAGTATTGGGTTCATCGTACGTTTCACGCCGTGCCAGCGCTCTGGCGATTTCACGCCGTGCATCACTCGGCCGAACACATGGACTGGCTGGCTGGATCGCGTTTACATCTGGTGGATATTGCAGTGACCCGAGGCTTGACCTACGTGCCGATCTACCTCTTGGGGTTCGATGAGGGCCCGCTCTTCGCGTATGTGGTCGTGGTCAGCGTGCAGGCGACGTTCATCCACGCCAACGTCAGGTTCGACTTCGGCCCGTTGAAATGGCTGGTCGCGACGCCGCAATTTCACCATTGGCATCACGCGGCCGAGCCGGAAGCCATCGACAAGAACTTCGCGGTGCACCTCCCGGTGCTGGATTGGCTGTTCGGGACGATGTATCTCCCGCGTCGTTGGCCTCGTGCGTACGGGATCGAAGGCGGCCCGCGAGTGCCGGACGGGTTTCTGAAGCAACTGCTCTGGCCCCTGAAGTAACGACGAGCAATTCGCAAAACCTGCGATCGGGGCCTGTCCCCTTTTATGCAGAGTGACAAACTGCGTCACTTGTAAAAGGGGCCTGTCCCCTTTTATGCAGTGGCACCTCAGTGCATCGACGCGACGATCATGACGCCGCCGCGAATCGGCGTCGGCGTCAACTGCACCCGCGACTGCGCGACATCCAGGCTGACCGTACGACCGACGATCAAACCCAGCGTGGCGCCGACGATCACATCGCTGGCGTAGTGTGAGTTGGCTTGTAACCGCGAGGTCGAGGTGTAAACGGCGATCGCATACGCGGGAATCGCCGCCTTGCGACCAAAATGCTGATGCAGGACGGCGGCGGTCGCAAACGCTGCCGAGGCATGGCCTGACGGGAATGATCGCGCCTCTCCGTCAGGCCGGGTCCGTTGGACGGCGAACTTGATTCCTTGCGTCAATGTCGCAGTCAACACTTGCGCCCGCATCAGATCGGCGCCAGCGGCCGCCATCTCCGGTCTCTCGAACGTGCGGCCCGCCACATACGCAGCCAGCGCCGCGCCTCCCTGGACCCACTCGCGCCCGAGGGCTTTCCCCCAGCCGGAATACGCCGCCTTCAGGACGTGTGAGGATGAAGCGCCCAGCGTGGCAACGTCGTCGAAGGGGTAGGCGGCGAGTGCCAGCAGCGTGCCGTTGATGGCGAGGCGGGCGTTGTCTTCGGATGGAAGCCGCGAGATGTCACGGGCGAACGAGCTTAGGAGCCGTCGCACGGCGCTCGCGTTCTCCTCATGGTCAGCAATCGCGGCTTGTTCTTCGTCGACCGCTACGTCCTGGCCGAACACGGGCGACCCACACAGCATGAAGAGCAGCGCGAGTCCGGCGATGCGCACGCCGTGAAGTCTACTCTCACCGAAGTTACAAGTTACAAGTTACGAGTTACAAGCTCTTGGACGGCATCACTCCAGTGAGGACGCCCGGGCGCTGTGACTAGCACCGTGATGAACACGACGTTTGGAACTTGTAACTTGGAACTTGTCACCGGCGGCGACTAGCCGGGGCGTTGGAGCCGCCGTGGAGGTGCTACAGTTCTCAACACACTCGGAGGGTCCATGGCACCGCGCGTCTCGCATCGTCGATCGCCGTATCAGATCGGGTTGGCTACCGTTGTGGTTCTGGCCTTGATGGCACCGGCCGCCGCGCAGCAGGCGGCTCAACCGCGCGCCGCGTTGACGGCCGACGACTATGCGCGCGCCGAGCGCTTCATGGGCTACAACACGACCCCACTGGCGTTCGGCCTCACGGTGCGGCCGAACTGGCTCACCGACCCGACGAAACCAGCAGTCCCGGGCAAGAGCGAGGACGATCGCTTCTGGTATCGCAACACCGTGCCCGGCGGCGCCGAGTTCGTCCTCGTCGATCCCGCCCGCGCGGTTCGCGAACCCGCTTTCGACCATCTGAAGCTGGCCGCCGCCCTGTCGACGGCTTCGGGCGAGCGCTACACCGCCACGACATTGCCGTTCATGAGTTTCGACCTGACGCCGGACACCCTGGCGCTCGAGTTCACTGCTGCGAAGCGCAAGTGGCGCTGCGATCGACAGGGAACGACTTGCACGTCGCTCGGGGCCGCGACCGAGACGCCGCCAGCCGGGCCACCGGGCGCGCCCGGGCCCGCACGCACACATGTCCCGTCACCCGATGGCACCCGGACCGCCTTCGTCCGTGAGCACAACCTGTGGGTTCGCGATGTGGCGAGTGGTCGCGAAACGCAGATGACGACCGACGGCATCAAGGATTTTGCCTACGCCACCAACGACGCGGGGTGGGTCCGCAGTGACACGCCCGTCGTGGTCTGGTCGCCTGATTCCAGGCGTCTCGCCACCTTCCGCCACGACTCGCGGGGTGTGGGCGAGATGTACTACGTGAACACGGTCGTTGGGCACCCGACGCTGACGACTCACAAGTACCCACTGCCGGGCGACGACAAGATCTTCATGATTGAACGGGTCGTGATCGACGTCGAGTCGAAGAAAGTCGTGCGCTTCCAGATGCCCATCGATCCTCACCGCTCGACGTTGTGCGATCACATCGTGTGCGGTGGCACGTGGGCCGACGTTCAATGGACTCCGGACAGCAAGGAAGTCGCGTTTGTGACGACGTCACGTGATCACAAGCGCGAGGATCTGCGCATCGCGGACGCGGGAAGTGGCGCCGTACGAAACGTGTTGGCGGAACGGGCCGAAACGTTCTTCGAATCAGGGCAGGGACGGGTGAACTGGCGCTACCTGTCGCAGTCCAAAGAAGTCCTGTGGTTCTCGCGTAAGGACGACTGGGGGCACCTGTACCTCCATGACGCCGGCACAGGCTTTCAAAAGAATCGGATCACGACCGGCGAGGGCAACGTGACGCAAGTCTTGCGGGTCGACGAAGCAGCACGCACGATTTTCTTCCAGGGCGTCGGCAAGGAAAGCGGCCGCGACCCGTACTTCCGACACCTCTACAAGATTGGATTCGATGGCAAGAATCAGACGTTATTGACTCCGGAGAACGCCGATCACACGCTGGAGCTGTCGCCGTCGGGTAAGTATTTCGTCGACACCTACTCGACGCCCGACACGCCTCCGGTGTCGGTGGTGCGTGACGCCAGTGGTCAGGTGGTCGTTGCCCTCGAGAAGGGCGACGTCACACAGTTGCTCGCGACGGGATGGAAGCCTCCGACGCCGATCACGGTGAAAGCTCGCGACGGAAAGACCGACTTGCACGGCTTGATGTTCAAACCGACGAACTTCGATCCCGCTCGCCGTTACCCGATCATCAACAACATTTATCCCGGCCCGCAGACTGGCAGCGTCGGAGGCCGGACTTTTTCGGTCGCTCGCGGCGACGCGCAGGCGATTGCCGAACTCGGGTTCATCGTCGTCCAGATTGACGGCATGGGGACGCCGTGGCGATCCCGTACATTCCACGAGACGTGGTACGGCGACATGGGCGACAACACCCTGCCGGATCAAGTCGCTGGGATGAAAGAACTGGCGTCGCGATACCCATGGATCGATCTCGATCGGGCCGGCATCTATGGTCACTCCGGCGGTGGCAATGCGTCTGCCACGGCGATGTTCAAGTATCCCGACTTCTTCAAAGTCGGCGTCTCGCAGGCCGGCAATCACGACAACCGCGTGTACGAGGACGATTGGGCGGAGAAGTGGCAGGGGTTGCTGGTGAAAAAGCCCGATGGGACCGGCAACTACGACGATCAGGCCAACCAGAACCACGCGCACAAGTTGAAGGGAAAGCTGCTCCTGGCGCACGGGACCATGGACACCAACGTGCCGTACTACAGCACGCTGCTAGTCGTCGATGCATTGATCAAGGCGAACAAGGACTTCGACTTGATCATCCTGCCCAATCGCGGGCATGGCTTCGGCAGCGAGCCGTACATGGTTCGGCGACGCTGGGACTACTTCGTGAAGCACCTCTTGGGCGCCGAGCCGCCGATCTACGAGATGCGTGGGCCGGCGCCGGCACGCACGACGACGACCGCAGCGCCGCGGGGGTAAGTGCGGGTGCATCCGACGCTGATTCTTGTTGCGCTGCCGCTCCACGCGGCGGTCGCGGGGCAGGCGTTGGGCGGCGCTTGCGGTGAGCTCGACCTGAAGGCGCTCGGGGTCATGGAGCACGTCGTTGCGCGCGGGGATGCAGCGGCCATTGTCGACACCGCGCGAGGGTCGAACCGCTGCGAATCGCTCAACCTCGCTCGACTCTCATTGGTTGGATACCACGAAGCCAGGGCTCTGGCGGCGCTTGGTGGTCCGGTCGAACGTCAGGGGCCGGTCCGCCGGGCACTCGAGTCGCTCAACGAGCTCCGAGGAGGCAGCCTTGATCTCGAGGTCGAGTATGCGGACACGGCCATTCGTGCCGCGATTGCCGCCGCACAGGATGAGCGGCCGGAGATGGAGCTGCTTCTGACTCACGCGCGTGACCTCGCCGAGCGGCTGAGCGACCGTTCGCGCCGGGCCGTGTGGCCGCGCCCCTTCAACCTGCTTGCCGGTGAGCTGTGGTTGGAAGTCGATCGCTTCGAGGAGGCTCGCGCGGCGTTCGAGCGAGCCGTAAAGGCCGACGCCAGTCCGGTCGCCATCGTCGGCCTCGCCCGCGCGCTCGCGCGACTTGGGCGTCATGAGGAGGCGTGTCGCCTGTGGCTGCGCCTTCCCGATGATGCCCAGACTCTGCGGGAGGCGACCCGCCAAGATTTCGCCGAGTGCCGGTGATTCGTTACCGGCCTGAGGTTCTCGAAGAGCTGGAACGACACGGGCTCCGCCCGCGACCGGAGACGACCCCGGCCCGCCTTCGAGAGCAGATCAACGACCTCTACCGCATCGAGATCCGGGGACTCCGCGATCGGTGCCGCGGCGGCGAGTTCTCGACCCGCGAACTCCCCGATCGCGTCCGAGAGCTGAGAAAGCGCTATGTGCTGCTCTCAATCCCGGTGCATTTGTGGACAGAGTAACTGCGCCGCTCGGACGCACCTTGCGCCAGTGGAGCTGATCTTCCGGCTAAAGCCGGAAGCCACGTCGACTGCTAGACCGGATCCTCCAGTGGCTTCCGCCTTCAGGCGGAAGAACCGCACCTGTCGTACCCCGGCCCCCGAGGCACCCAGGCACCTGCTAAACTCCCCTTATGGCCCGTTTAGCTCGAGTGACCGAACCGATGGTGCGTGTTCGCCGAGGCGGCGAGCTTCGTCCCGCGACCTGGGACGAGGCACTCGACCGCGCCGCGGCGGGGCTGCGGACGGTGACGGGGACTCATGGTCCTCGGTCGTTCGGGCTCTTCAGCTGTTCGAAGAGCACGAACGAAATGAATTTCGCCGCTCAGAAGTTTGCGCGCACCGTGATCGGCTCGAACAACATCGACAGCTGCAACCGTACTTGACATGCCCCGAGCGTCGCCGGTCTGGCGACGGTTTTCGGCATGGGCGGCGGGACGAGCTCCTATCGGGAGATCGAAGAGACGGATTGTGTCTTGCTGTGGGGGTCGAACGCGCGGGAGACGCACCCGATTTTCTTCCACCACCTCCTCAAAGGCATCAGGCGTGGTGCACGTCTCATTACGATCGACCCGCGTCGAACTTCGTCCGCCGAATGGGCGGACATCTGGGCAGGACTCGATGTCGGTACGGATATCGCGCTGTCGAACACGATGGCACGCGAGATCATCGCATCGAATCTCGCCAACCGGGAATTCATCCTCAACGCGACGACCGGGTTCGACGAGTATTGCGCCTCAGTACAGGGCTGGACCCTCGAACGCGGCGAAGCGGAGACTGGCGTACCAGCAACCGTCATTCGCGAGATTGCGCACCAGTTCGCCAAGGCCCCGCGCGCGATGATCTGCTGGACGCTGGGCATTACCGAGCATCACACAGCGGTCGATAACGTGCTGGCGCTGATCAATCTCGGGCTGCTGACGGGACATGTCGGCCGCTGGGGATCGGGCATCAATCCGCTGCGAGGCCAGAACAACGTTCAGGGTGGCGGCGACATGGGCGCGCTTCCCGATCGACTGCCCGGTTTCCAGCACGTCGAAAACGACGAAGTGCGAGCCAAGTTCGATCGCGCGTGGGGCGTGAACGTGCCACGTCAGAAGGGATGGCACCTGTCGCAAATGTTCGAAGCGATGGAGTACGGTGAGTTGCGCGCCCTCTACGTCATCGGCGAGAACCCGGTGCAGTCCGAGGCGGATCAACATCGCGCGACGCATTTGCTCGAGTCGCTCGATCTCCTGATTGTCCAGGACCTGGCGCTGACCGGCACGGCGCGCATCGCCGACGTCGTGCTGCCGGCGACCGCCAGCGCCTTCGAAGCGGAGGGGACGGTGACGTCGAGTGAGCGCCGCGTGCAGCGCGTTCGACGCACCAAGGCGCCCGAAGGTCAATCGAGAGACGATCTCCAGATCATCTTCGACCTGGCGGCGCGACTTGGCCACGACTGGGGTGAGGCTAGCGCCGAACGCGTCTGGAACGAGCTGCGAACGCTGTCCCCCGTTCATACGGGCATGAGTTACGCGCGCCTCGAAGCCAACAACGGGCTCCAGTGGCCCTGTTACGACGAGCAGCACCCGGGTGAGGCGTTTCTTCACAGCCGTCTGTGGGAACGACCGGTGGTGGGTCCGCGAGCCCCCTTCTCACCAGTCGAGCACCAACTGCCGGTTGACACGCTGACCGAGGAGTTCCCCTTCCGCTTGACCACCGGCCGGCGCCTGGCGGAATACAACACCGGCGTGCAGACTGGCGCGTACGCGTCACCCGTCCGTCGTGGGGAGCGCCTCGACATCTCACCGGAGGATGCAGAGGGTCTGCAAGTCGTCGAAGGCGAAACTGTCCGCGTCCGATCGCGTCGGGGGCAGATCGTCGTACCGGTTCACCTGGACACGTCCCTCCGACCGGGACTGACGTTCATGACGTTTCACTTTCCCGATGATGTGGCGACCAATCTCCTGACCATTGACGCTACCGATCCGAAGTCGGGCACCGCGGAGTTCAAAGCCGCGGCGATCGCGATCGAGAGGTTATGAGCACACGTGGACCTGCACATCGTCGGGGCTGAGCCCAGCAGCGAGGAGCGGGAGGCCGTCGATCAATTACTCGGTCCGCCCGAAACGAGATGGGTCGGGGGGGCTCGTAGTCTGGGTCGTGAGACGCGGGTCTCGCGGGGCGGCTTTGAAGAAGTGAAGGAGCGGCGCGATCTGCTGCTGCCAGCCCTCCATGCGGTCCAAGATCGGATCGGGTGGATCAGTCGAGGTGCTCTCAACTACATCTGCCGCCGCCTGACCGTCCCGCCCGCCGAGGCGTGGGGCGTCGTCACCTTCTATCATCTCTTTCGGACAGAGCCCCAGCCGCGCACCATCGTTCACGTTTGTGATGACATCGCCTGTCGCCTGGCGGGTGGCGAACAACTGTGCCAGCAACTCGAAGCGACGCGGAATGAGTCCGCTCAGTGGCACTGGCAGCGCTCCCCCTGTCTGGGTCAGTGCGACCGCGCGCCGGCAGCGCTGCTCGTGAAAGCGGGTGAGAGCCCCGTCGCAGAGGCCATGGTTGGCGTGACGTCGGTGTCGCAAATCGTTGAGGCCGGGCTAACCAGCCTCGGCCAAGGGGACAGCGGCCCGCAGGAATCGGTGACGAGTGGCCTGGCGATCGATGGTCCACCTGGCAAGCTGCTGCGACGAATCAAGGAATCCACTCCCGCGACTCTCGCCGGATATCGCAGGGCAGGCGGGTATCGAGCGTTGGCGCGCGCGATAGAACTCGGACCCGCCGGTGTCATCAAGGAAGTAACGGCGTCGAACCTCCTCGGGCGCGGCGGTGCGGCATTCCCGACCGGTCGAAAATGGGAGGCGGTGGCGCGCGAGCCGTCGCGTCCCCACTATCTGGTGTGCAACGCCGACGAATCGGAACCAGGCACGTTCAAGGATCGTGTTCTGCTCGAAGAGGATCCGTATGCGATTGTCGAATCCATGACGATTGCCGGCTACGCGACCGGCTGCGAGCAAGGCTTCATCTATATTCGAGGCGAATATCCGCTGGCCTCGACGCGCATCCAGGCCGCGATTGACGCGGCGGGCGTCGACGGATTGCTCGGACCGGACGTTGTTGGAAAGGGGTTTGCGTTCGACCTCGAGATCCGACGCGGCGCCGGCGCCTACATCTGTGGCGAAGAGACGGCGCTGTTCAACTCGCTGGAAGGAAAGCGCGGCGAGCCGCGCTCGAAGCCGCCCTTTCCGGCCCAAGTCGGTCTCTTCAACAAGCCGACCGTGGTCAACAATGTCGAAACACTGGTCAACGTGCTCGACATCGTCCTCGAAGGCGGCGAAGCGTGGGCGCGCGTCGGCACCAAGCAGTCGACGGGCACACGGCTGTTCTGTTTGTCGGGTCACGTCGCACAGCCGGGCCTCTACGAGGCGCCGTTCGGCATCACCCTCGGTGAGCTCTTGAGGATGGCGGGAGGGGTAGCGAATGGGCGACGGCTGCAGGCGATTCTGTTGGGCGGCGCCGCCGGCACGTTTGTCGGTCCAGACGCCCTGGAGATGCGGTTGACATTCGAAGACGTGCGTACGGCGGGCGCCACGCTGGGCTCGGGAGTGGTGATGGTGTTCGACGAGACCGTCGACTTGCGCGACACGCTGCTGCGAATCGCCCGATTCATGGAAGACGAGTCGTGCGGCCAATGCGTGCCATGTCGCGTGGGGACGGTCCGACAGGTCGAGCTTCTCGAGCGCCTCGGACGGAACGGCGGCTCTTCCGACCCGCTCCATCAGAGTCTGGAAACTGATCTCATGCTCCTCACGGAACTGGGACAAGCGATGCGAGACGCCTCGATCTGCGGGCTCGGCCAAACCGCTTCGTCGGCGATCGAGTCTGCCGTGTCGCGATTGCACGTGTTTCGATCTGGAGGCGGGGCATGAGCCAGGACGCGATCTGGTTCAAACTGCCGCCGCCGCCCACCGCAATTCCAGGGCCGCCACCGGAACCGGCGACGCCGACGATCGAGCTGACGATTGATGGATCGTCGGTAAACATCGCTCAGGGCGCCACCATCCTCGACGCGTGCCGCGCCGCTGGGAAAGACATTCCGACGCTCTGCTACCTGGAGACGCTGACTCCGGTGAACGCTTGTCGAGTCTGTGTCGTGGAGGTCGAAGGCGCACGTGTGCTGGCGCCGGCCTGCTCCCGCCAGGCCGAAGCCGGCATGAAGGTGCACACCAACTCGCCGCGCGTCCGCACGTCACGGAAAGTCGTCCTGGAACTGCTGGCTTCGTCAGTCGACCTCTCCACGGCCGACGAGCTGCAGGAGCGCCTGGCGGAATACGGCGCGGACGCGAAGCGATTTGGAACCGGGGCCACCGTCGCACAACCGGTCAAGGACGACAACGATCTCTACGTGCGCGACTATTCGAAATGCGTGCTCTGCTACAAGTGCGTCGAAGCGTGCGGCGTCGATGCGCAGAACACGTTTGCGATTGCCGTCGCCGGTCGCGGCTTCCATGCACACATTTCAACCGAGCTCGACGTTCCGCTCCCGGAGTCGGCCTGTGTGTACTGCGGAAACTGCATTGCGGTGTGCCCAACCGGCGCGCTGATGGCCAAGCCAGAGTTCAAACTGCGCGAAATAGGGCAGTGGGCTCCGGAGAAACAGTCGGCCACTGACACCATCTGCCCCTATTGCGGCGTCGGGTGCACATTGACCGTGCACGTGCAGGACAACCGCATCGTCAAAGTCACTTCACCAATGGATCACGACGTCACATTGGGCAACTTGTGTGTGAAGGGACGGTTTGGCTTCGAATATGTACATTCTGACGATGGTCTTAACGATGGTTCTTAACGACGGTTCTTTACGATCGTTCTTCACGATCGTTCGACGATGGTTCTGAACAATCGTTCGAGAACCCTCGTTTAGAACCACCATGAAGCACCACCGTGAAGAACCCCGTTGAACGGTCGTCCAAGAGCCTTCGTCGAGAACCGTCGTCAAGAACCGTTTGAACTATTTACCCGCCGCGCCGCCGTCTGCGGCACGTCGATCGAGTCCACCTTCGAGCATGTCGTCACCCGCGTTGTAGACGATGACTTGCGCCACGCCCTGATTGTCGCCCTGCTGCAGAGTGTGGCCCATGTTCTTGAGGGCCGCGATTGTGTCAGCGGAGAATCCAAACTCTTCGAAGGTGATCCGATCGGGTAGCCATTGATGGTGAATGCGGCCGGCGTCGACGGCTTCCTGCGCATTCATGCCGAAGTCGATGACGTTGAGAATCGTGAGGAGCACCGTGTTGATGATCGTGCGTCCGCCCGGCGAGCCGGTGACCATCACGAGCTTGCCGTCCTTGGCGACGATCGTCGGTGACATGCTCGAGAGCATCCGCTTGCCGGGACGCGCGAGATTGGGATCGGTCCCGATCAGACCGGTCTCGTTGGTCAGTCCCGGCCCGGCGTTGAAGTCGCCCATCTCGTTGTTCAAGAGGAATCCGGTACCGGGCGCCACGATCTTCGACCCGTAGCCAGCTTCGAGCGTGTAGGTCACGGCCACCGCATTGCGCTGTCCATCCACGATGGAGAAGTGCGTCGTCTCGTCCGATTCCGTCGCCCACGTGAACGTCGTCGGGGACGATTTCGACGCACGAGTCGGGCTAATGGTCTTGCGCAATTCGGCTGCGTATTCCTTGGAGGTCAGACGATCGATTGGCATGGTCTTGACGAAGTCGGGATCGCCCAGGTGCTGAGCCCGTTCGGCAAACGCCCGACGCATCGACTCGGCGATGAGGTGGAGGTTCTGCGCCGAGCCGTAGCCGTTGGCCTTCAGGTCGCTCGGCTCGAGGATGTTGAGCATCAACTGGACCGACGTGCCGCCGGAACTGGGAGGCGCCATGCCGATCACCTCGTGTCCGCGATACGTGCCCTTGATGGGCGCCCGCTGCTTGGCCTGATAGTTCTTCAGATCCTCGCGGGTGATGAGCCCGCCATTGGCTTTCATCTCTTTCTCGAGGAGCATTGCGGTCTCGCCCTCGTAGAATCCGGCGGGCCCCTGATTGGCAATTCGCTCCAACGTCCGCGCCAGGTCAGGCTGTTTGAGCATTTCGCCAGCCTGGTAGGGCACGCCATTCTTCGAGAACTGTGCGACTGAGGCCGGATATTTTTTGAAGCCGTTCTCACTCTCGAGCGTGCGCTTCAGCGAACGTGCGAGCGCATCGCTGATCTCGAAACCGTCTCGGGCCAGGACGACGGCCGGCGTCACGAGCTCCTTCCACGGCTTGCTGCCCAGGGATTTCCACGCCAGGTGGAAGCCGGCGACCGTGCCCGGCACGCCAACGGCGCGGTGACTGTTGTGATGAAGTTCCGTGTCGTACTTGCCGTTGACGAGCCACATCTCGGGATGCGAGCCGGCGGGCGCTGCTTCGCGGAAGTCGAAGGTGGTCGCTTCGCCCTTGGCCGAGCGGAACACGAGGAAGCCGCCGCCGCCGATGTTGCCGGCGGTGGGATGCGTGACTGCCAGGGCGAATGCCGTGGCCACCGCTGCGTCGACCGCATTGCCGCCATTGCGGATGACCTGGAAGCCAATCTGCGACGCGATGTCGCTTTGCGACACGACCATGCCGCGCTTCGCGCGGAATGGCGCCGAGCCGGCGTCGAGCGACCACGAGGAGATGACGACGGCTATTAGGACCAGGAAGAAACGGCGGGTCATGGTAACGGCCTCCGCGGAGATTATATGGGAGCCTCGCGTTGCTCGGCTGAGGGCGCTTCTTCCGCCTGAAGGCGGAAGCCACAGTTGCTGCACCGGGCCTCTCTCGATTCCGTGGATTGATCTCAGCGGTGGTTCCGACTCGCGTGGCTTCCGCCCCGGTGGCTTCCCGGTGGCTTCCGCCTTCAGGCGGAAGATGACGTCACTCGCTGCGCATCGCGGTGACCGGATCGATATGAGCCGCACGCCGCGCGGGCAACAGACTGGCCAGGAGCGTCGCCGTGACGATGGCCGCGGGCAGCGCAACGAATGTCAGCGGGTCGCGCGTCGTGATACCGAACACGACCGACTCCATCAGCCGCGTCAGCGCGAAGGCGGCTGGAACACCGATGACCAGACCCCCGACCGCGTACGAGAGACCCTGAACGACGACACGCTTGGCGATCGAATCTGGTGCCGCACCCAGCGCGAGGCGGATGCCGAATTCACGTTCGCGTTGCCGCACGCGATAGGCGACCACGCCGTAGACGCCGATGACACTGAGGGCGAGACCAACCGTCGCAAAGACTGACAACAGCATCGCCAACAGTCGTGGCCGCCCCAGCGATCCCGCAACCAGGGCGGTGAGGGGCTGCAACTCGGCGACGGGAATGGTTGGATCGATCGCGAATGCGGCCTGCCGCACGGCGGCGGCCAGCTGCCCCGGGTCGCCCGACGTCTTCACGACGAAGGCCATGGGAAACATGAAAGTCTGCGCCAATGGACGATACATCTCAGGAGTCGCGGCGCGGTCCAGCGACTCGAAACGCACGTCGCGGATGACGCCGACGACTTCAACGATCTCCGTGCCTCGTGCGCTGACGCTGGCAATGCGCCGCCCAATCGCGGCCGCCGTATCGCCAAACTCGCGACGGGCAAAGGCCTCGTTGATGATCGCGACGCCAGGTGCCTTGAGCTGATCTTGGGTCGTGAACGTGCGACCCGCGCGCAGCGGGATGCCCATGACCTCGAAGTAGTCCCAGCCGATGAACCGCCAGATCGCGGTCTGCGGCGTGCCTCCCGGGGGCGGAGGCGATTCGACACGGTGCACCTGGGCGGTCCAGTTGTAACCGGTCATCGGGGGGTGTTGAATCGACCCAACCGCAGTCACACCTGGCAGACCCTTGACTCGTTCGGCGACCTGCTCCAGGTACGGCAGACCGGCAGCGAGGTTGTTGTATCTGGACGTGGTCTGCAGCCTGAACACGAGCACATTGCGCGTGTCGAAGCCCGGATCGACGTGCTGGAGATTCCACAGCGACCGGAGCATCAGTCCCGCTCCGATCCCCAGCACGATGGCGAGGGCGACCTGTGCCGCGACCAGCGTGCCGAGCGCCCGGCGCCGCGCGGGCGTTTCGGTGCTCTGCTGCTGTCGGAGCAAAGGCTGCAGCTCGGGCCGAGCGGCGATGATCACGGGCACGAGCGCAAGCAGAACGGCGATCAAGATCGAAGCGACAACCACGGTGACAAACACGGTCGTGTCGAGTGCAATGTCCGCCTGCCGGGGCATCTCGGGAGGAATCCTCGCGACGAGGATCGGCAAGGCGAATCCTGCCAGGAGCAGCCCGACCAGCGCACCAGCGGTGGCGAGCACGGCCTGCTCGACGATGAGCTGACGAACGAGTCGTGAGCGGGATGCGCCAAGCGCGGTGCGCACGGCCATCTCGCGGGCGCGCTCAATCGAGCGACCGAGGACAAGAGTCCCGAGGTTGACCGCCGCGAGCAACAGGATCAGGCCGACCGCAGCCAGCAGGATCAGCAGAGTGGGGCGGACCTCGCCAGTCACGGCCTCCTGCAGCGACACGGCGTGCAGGTCACGACCCCAGTTGTCTGCCTTCTTGAGGTCGCGGCGCATGGCGGGAAGCAGGGCCTGCAATTCGTCGGTCGCTCCCGCCACCGTTGCAGCGTCGACCAGCCGTGCGAAGCTCAGCGAGAACTGGGCGCGATGCTGGGGTGACGACGGATCGAGGGGAAGGGGCGCCCACACGTCGTTGCCGGGCTGCATGAACTCGAAGCCGGCTGGCATCACGCCGATGATCTCGTGCGCGACGTTGTCGATCATCACGCTGCGGCCAATCGTTCGCGGATCCGCGCCGAAATGTCGCTCGTAGATAGCGGAGCTGATCACGAGCACGCGATTCCGCCCCGGTGCCGCATCGCCCGGCATGACGGTTCGACCGAGTGCGGCGCCGACACCCAGCGTGGTGAAAAAGTTATCGGATGTGCGAGCCCCCGTCACCTTGAGCGGCTCCACGCCGTCCGCCACGAGCGCCATCATCCAGCCCGGCGACACTGCGCCAATGGTCTGGAACCGGCGCGTCCGCTCGCGCCAATAGGTCAGGTCCTCGTTGTTGACGAAGTTGCCCGGCCACAGTGCCACGAGCCGTTCTGGCTGTTGATACGGCAGCGGGCGCAGCAGGATGCCACGCACGATGCTGAACACGGCAGCGTTGGCACCGGCGCCAAGCGCGAGCAGCAGGATCGCGGTCGCCGCAAACCCCGGCCGCCGAATCAGGTTGCGGACGCCGAGCGTGAGGTCAGGAAGACGCATGGGGGTTGGACGAGGGAAGGGTGGGGGACGTTGGGGCTGAAAGTTACAAGTTACAAGTTACGAGTTACAAGTTGAGTTGTCAGTTCTCCATCCGTTTTGAACTTGTAACTTGTAACTTGTAACTCTCACTTTGGCGTCCTAATCGGCGTGTCCTCCCGATTTCCCCATTCCTCCCACGACCCGTAATAGTTGGTCAACTTGGTGAGGTCATGGCCTATCAGGGCGAGGGTGAAAAGGTCGTGTGAGGCGCGCATGCCCACCTGACAGTAGGTGAGGACCTCGTCGCTCGGCAGAATCCCCTTGCCGCGGTACAGCTGCTGAATCTCGCCAGCGCTCTTGAACGTCCGCGTCGTCGGGTTGAGCGTGTCCTCCCAGTACACGGGGATGGACGATTCGATGTAGCCACCGCGCTTGATGTTGCGAAGGTCCTTGCCTTCGATCTCCGCCTGCGTCCGAGCGTCGATCAACTTGGTTCCCACGCGACTGATCGCCCGCTTCACATCGTCCGCCGTGGCGACCTTGACAGTGCCGGGCCTGACCTTGAAGGACGTGCTGGAGGGTGATGGCGTCGCGGCGTTCGTGGGCCGGCCGTCGGCGGTCCATTTGGTCCAGCCGCCGTCGAGCAGCGCAACGTTGGCATGCCCGTAGTGATTGAGAATCCACCACAGTCGAGCCGCGTAGATACCGCCTCGTTCATCGTAGGTGACCACGCGCGTCGTATTCGAAATCCCCAGACCCGCCATCAGTTGCTCGAACTCCGCAGGAGTTGGCAAAAAATCGGGTGGGCGGCCGGCGATGCGAATGGCATTGTTGTCCAGCCATACGGCGCCGGGAATATGGGCGTCGGCGTAGCCACGTGGCCGCATGTCGACAATGCGCACGGAGGTGTCGTCGAGATGTGCGGCGAGCCACGCGGTGTCGACCAGCAGTTCGGGACGGGCATAGCCCGTCTGGACGGCGAGGGCGATTGCGATCACGAGAGACATTTGGAGATTATCGTCAAAGATGCCACTGAGAATCGAACCGATTTCCTGTCGATCTTCCGGCTAAAGCCGGAAGCCACGAGTGCCAACCAATCACGGGTGCCAACCAATATCGCGTGGCTTCCGCCTTCAGGCGGAAGATCTCAGCGGCCGGCTGATCTTCCGGCTAAAGCCGGAAGCCACGCGATCGATTCACTCACAAGCTCCGAAGGCGGAAGCCACGGAAACAGTGTCACCGCGCATCGGTGTGATAATCAGGCCTCAATGCCCTCGACCATCTCAGTCACCTCGAAGCTGCCCGATATCGGCGTTTCGATCTTTGCGGTCATGACACGGCTCGCCAACGAGCACGGCGCGATCAACCTCTCGCAGGGCTTCCCGGACTTCGACTGCGATCCCGCGCTGGTAGACGCCGTGGCGCGCGCCATGCGTGACGGCCACAACCAATATGCCCCCATGCCTGGCGTTCTGGCGCTGCGCGAGGCGATCGCCGCCAAAGTCGAGGCCTGTTACGGCGCAGCCTTCGATCCGCTGACCGAGGTCCAGATTACGTGCGGTGCGACGGCGGGCCTGTACGCCACGCTCACCGCATTCGTGCAACCTGGTGACGAGGTTCTGCTATTCGAGCCCTGCTACGACTCGTATGTCCCGGTCATTCGACTCAGCGGCGGCTCTCCGGTGTTCTCGAGCCTGCGTTATCCGGACTATCGCGTCGACTGGGACGAAGTGCGGCGAGCGATCTCGAACAAGACTCGGGCGATTCTGGTGAACACGCCGCACAATCCGACGGGCATTGCCTGGACGGCGGACGACATGCGACGGCTCATCGAGATCGTGGATGGCACCGACATCCTGCTCATTGGCGACGAGGTCTACGAGCACGTCATTTTCGATCGACGTCGCCACGAGAGTCTGCTGCGCTACCCAGAGCTTCGGGATCGCGCGTGCGTGATTAGCTCGTTCGGTAAGACCTTCCATACGACCGGATGGAAAGTGGGCTATTGCGTCGCGCCCGCGCCCATTCTCGCCGAGGTGCAGCGCGTCCACCAGTTCATGACGTTTACGGTCCACACACCGTCGCAGATCGCGTTCGCGGAATTCGTCCGACGCGATCTCTTCGCCAGCGAGCTTGCACGCTTCTATCAGCAGAAGCGCGACTTGTTTCTTCAGCTCATCGAAGGGTCACGCTTCCAGCCGCTGGCTTGCGAGGGGACATACTTTCAACTGCTCGATTACTCGTCGATCGCTCGCGACGCCGATCGCGAGATGGCGATGCGACTCCTTACCCAACACGGTGTGGCGTCGATTCCGTGCTCGGCGTTCCTGTATCAGGATACCGGCGGCCCGGTCCTGCGGTTCTGCTTCGCGAAGCGGGACGAAACGCTGCGCGCGGCGGGGGAACGGCTGCGAAGGGTTTAGGCACGGAAACGTCTTCCGCCTGAAGGCGGAAGCCACGGAAGAGTACCCCGAACGAACAAGCCACCGAGGCACAGAGCCACAGAGATTTCTTGGCTAACCAGTTCTGAGTCTCGGAGCCTCTGAGGCGAGGTTCGTTGTTTATTACCGGATCCGTCGCAAGTAGTGCCCCACGCCCTTCCGCTGATCCCACTGCCGCGGGTAGCCCAGCGACACTTCCTCGAATCGGACGCCGTCCAGCTCGCGCGTCGAGCGAAGGTGGAGGTGTCCATAGACCACGGTGTCGACCGGAAAGCGCCGATGCCAGGCTTCCGTCGCGCGAGTGCCGCACCAGATCGAGAATCGCGGCACGCGCGGCAGCACGGCGTGATCGCGACGCAGCGGCCAGTGGTTGGCGATGACCAGCCGCGTGTCACGGGGAACGGTCTGCAGACGCTGTTCGGTGTGGGCGACGAGCGATGCGCACCACGCCTGGCGCGTTGAGAACGGATCGGGACTCAGCAGGTCCTCATCGGCGCAGCGCACGCCCGTCTCGGCAGCCCACGCCACGGCTTCGTCTGCCGCGACGTGATCGGGCCGAAACGAGTAGTCGTAGAGCGCGAACGTTGGCACGATGGCCGTGCGCGGACCGTCGCCAGGCCACACCGCGTACGGATCCTCGGGCGTCAGCACACCGTAGCTGCGACAGAGCTTGACCAGTCGTTCGTAGTGAGCGACGCCGCGACGGTCGGGATCGAGAGTTGCGGGCGTCCAGAGATCGTGATTCCCAGGTGTCCACACGACTTTGGCGAAGCGCTGGGTGACGATCCGCAGCACCAGGTCGAGATGCGCTGGCGTCTCGCCGGTGTCGCCCGCCAGAATCAGCCAATCATCGGCGTAGGAGCTGAGCGACTCGACCGCGCGACGATTGTCTTCGAAGCCCACGTGAAGGTCGCTGATCGCCCACAGGTTCACTAGCGAAGCTCCGCAGCGAGCTGGCGGGAGCGGAGGCGTAAGCTCCGCTTCGCCAGGGCAGTGTTGTTTTGCCCCGCTCCGCGGGGCGAGACATCTTCTAAGGCCCTTCGGAAAACTGGCTTCATGATGCCCTTCTTAGTGAGCATGGTGACCTTAGAAGATGTCTAATCGACCTCAGGGACCACGGCCTCGACGACGATTGGGAGATCGCGTCCCGTTCGGCGAACCGCGACCGCCATCCGATGCTCGCGGGTGGGCCAGAACTGAGCAAACTGCCAGGTCGTTGGGTCGTCACGCAGCTCAGGGGCAAACGTGATCGAGGGAGCGCGTCCAGGCGTTCGAAGGAATGTGAATTGACCAAGTGGAAGCGCGAGGCCCAGCCCGCGCGCCTTGATGTACGACTCCTTGAGCGTCCAGTAATCAAAGAACACGGTCTCCTGCTCATCCAAGGGCAATGCGCGCAGATCAGCCACCTCGCGTTCCGAGAAATAGCGCTCGGCAATGTCGTGCACGAGCTGTCGATCGATCCGTTCCACATCCACACCGACTTCGCGACCGATGGAAATGGCGCAGGCCACCAGCCCCGCCGTGTGGGTGAGGTTGAACCGCAGGTCGGGGACTCCGGCCGGCCGCTGGGCCAGATGCGGGCGACCGAATTCATCGATCTCAAAGCACCAGTCGTGCGGACGGACGCCGGCGTACGTCGAGAGCATCGTCTTTGCCAAGACGCGCCCGACCACGAACAACGCCGTGTCCTTGAAGTGGACGAAGCGGGCAGCTCGCCGTGCCTCGTCATCGGTCAGCAGCGAGCGGTATCGATCGAAACGATCGATGATTTCAGGGCGATCGGGCGCCGTGGTCCAGACCAGAACCCCGTGGCTACGCGCATCCATCGTCATTTGGGAAATCGTCGCCGCCGACGCGAACTGCTCATGTAGTAGACCACGGCGAGTGCAACCGCGAGTACCGCCAAGCCGATGCCGATGACGGATCCGTGCTGCCTGACGAGCGCCGCAGCCTCGTCGCCGTAGAGCACCGCCAGGTATCCCTGGCCGAAATAGCGGATCCCACGTCCAACGGCAACCGCAGCGCCAAACTTCCAGGGGGACACCCGAGTAGCCCCTGCCAGCAATACGAACAGCTTGAACGGCATCGGCGGAGGGAGCAACGAAGGCACCAGGACGGCGAGCAAGCCGTGGCGCTGATAGAGGGCCATGCCGCGTTCGAGGCGAGGCCCACTGAGCCGCTTGCGCAAAAACACCTCACCGCCGCGCCAGGCAAACCCGTACAGCACGAAGCACCCGAGCAGCGATCCAGCAGTGGTCATGGCCGCGTAGTACGGCATCAACGTCGGGTTCCTCGTGCTCAGAAACATGATCAGCAGATCGTTGACTTGCGGAAACGAGAGGAACGACGAATCGAGCGCCGCGACGACGAACAGCCCGAGACCGCCGACGCCGCTGGCCCACTCCTCAATCGCCTTGAGGATCGCTGACAGCATCAGCGACCCTCCTCCCTCGGCGTGCGAAGCGTCTCACGCGGATAGATCAAGAGTCCCAGGCCGGCCCAAAACAGGCCACGCACCCGTCGGGCCAGCGCGAGCGAGCCAGCACCGGCCAGCCCGAGGGCGCGGACGACGGCAACGTTCGAGGCTTCGAGGGCCCCAAGATTGGCCGGGATCACGCCGCTGAAGACGCTGGCAGACCTCGTGAAGGTTTCGACAATCGTGCTGATCCAGACCGTGACCGGCTGCCCGATGGCCCAGAACACCACCCATACTTCGAGCACCATCAGGCCGAAGCATGCGAGCGAGAGGCCGACCAGGTTGCGCAGGCGTCTCGGATCGGATCGTGCGAGCTCGAGAAAAATCGCCTCGACGTCGCTGATGAAGTGGGCGACTCGGCCCTCGGTCCACCCCCATCCCGTCCGGCGATAGATGGCGTGGAAGAACGGCCCGATATAGCGCCCCTGACGCGTCAGGAAGATGAGCGTGATCAGCACGACCACGACCGCAACAATGGCAATCCACTGGAAGATCTGCTGCCAATCCTCCGGAACGACGTCGGATGTCATCGCGGCCATGGCCGTGATCGCCACGAGAATCACGCTCATGATGCCCATCGCCGTGCGCTCCAGAATCGTGGACGCGGTGGACGCCGCTGCTGGCACGCGGCCCAGCAGCAGCACGACCCGGAGCGGCTCGCTCGCGAGCCCGCGGACCGTGAAGTAGGACACGCCGTCGGCGGCCAACCGGACCTGGAAGAGCTGCCAGAAGGGGGGGCGCACGTCCGGTGGAAAGCAGATCTGCCACCCGAGCGTGCGCAGTGCATGCCACAGGCCGCTGGGCAGGAGGACCACCGGCAGCAGCAGACCGAGACGCCGCGACGCGCGGAGCGTCTCGTCACGATCGATGTAGAGCAGCGTGAGACCAAACAGGGCGAGGCCGATGGCGATTGCCGCCCGCGAGATCCAAGTTGGGACCGACGGCCTCATGCCACGCGCGCCAACAGCCGAGGCCGACAGACAACCACCGTAGCAACGTACCACAGGGAGATCGGCGAGACCCCCCGGCGCGAAGCGAGGGCATTCTGGCGCGCAGCGCCGGCCCTCCGCGCAAAGCGCGGCCTTCCCCGAGCGAGGGGCCTTCCGGCGCAAAGCGCCGGCCTATTTCAGTAGCGCTGGATGACGTACAGCCACGGGCCGATGGCTGCGACGGCGTAGAAGACCGTCAGGCAGGCCAGGCCGCGATGGACGCCGACCATGTAGAGCAGGATGCCGCAACTCGCTGCCAGCACCTTGGCCCCGACCAGCGCAGGCGTGGGACCCACCAGCGCCATCCACGTGCCCAGCAGGACGTTGCCTTCAGCGGCTGGCCCATAGGCGTGAACGGCGGCGTATGTGAACACTCCGTCGTAGGCCTGGGCCACCAGGAACAACGCCAGAATCAGCCGCGTGCTCAGCATCCCGGCCGTGAGCTCTTGCAAATTGCGGGACCGGTCACCTACATGGATTTACGGCCAGATCGGCAAGGTGGTCTCCCTGGGCGACGCCTTTTGTCCTCGTCCCGCCGACCAATGCCGGACTGAAGTCTATAATGCGCGCGGAAAGCGAGGGCCCTCGATGCACGGCACGAGCCGCGAAGCCGCCGCAGAGTTTCTAGGTACTTTCATCTTGATTGTGTTCGGCGTCGGCGTGGTCGCGCAGACCGTCTTGAGCGCGAACGCCAATGGGTCGTTCCTCGCCATCAACATCGGCTGGGGACTTGCGGTGATGTTGGGCGTCTACGTTGCCGGTGCGGTTTCGGGCGCCCACCTCAACCCGGCAGTCACGATTGCCCTGGCGGTCGTCCGCGGGTTCCCGTGGGCGAAAGTCGCGCCGTACATCGTGGCGCAGATGGCAGGCGCGTTTGTCGCGTCGGCTGTCGTGTATCTCACCTACCGTGAAGCCTTCGACGCCTTCGACGCTGGTGTGCGGCAGATTGCCGGCGCCCAAGGAACGGCCGGGATCTTCGCGACCTATCCTCAGCCATTTCTCTCAACGCTGGGCGGCTTCGTCGATCAGGTGGTCGGAACGGCGCTGCTGATGCTGTCGATTCTCGCCGTGACCGACTCGCGCAACGCCGCGACACCCAGCTGGCTGACGCCGGTCATCGTCGGCGGCATCGTGACGGCCATCGGGGTTTCCTTTGGCTTCAACGCCGGCTATGCGATTAATCCGGCGCGCGACCTCGGGCCGCGGCTGTTTACGGCAGTAGGCGGCTGGGGCAGCGGCGTGTTCACGGCGGCCGACGGCTGGTGGTGGGTCCCCGTGGTCGCACCGTGCGTCGGCGCGGTCGTGGGTGCGTTGGCGTACGATCTGCTCGTGTTTCGCCATCACCCTCCGCCGTCGGGGGTCAAGTGAGCAGGTACGTTCTGGCCCTGGATCAGGGCACCACCTCGAGTCGCGCCATCGTCTTCGACCGGGCGGGAAGTGTGGTCTCGATGGCCCAGCAAGAGTTCCCGCAGCTGTTCCCAGGCCCGGGTCACGTCGAGCACGATCCCGAAGCCATCTGGAATTCGCAGCTTGTAACCGCGAGGGACGCGGTGAGCAAAGCCGGGATCACGGCAAGCGATCTGGCGGCTGTCGGAATCACGAATCAACGCGAGACGACGGTGCTGTGGGAGCGCGATTCAGGTCGGCCGATCGCGAACGCGATTGTGTGGCAGAGTCGCGTGACAGCACCCATCTGCGATCGATTGAAAGCCGCTGGTCACGAGCCAACCTTTCGACAAAAGACCGGGCTCGTGATCGATGCCTATTTTTCTGGGACCAAGATCAAGCATTTGTTGGATGCGCACGACGGCTTGCGTGCGCGCGCGGCCAGGGGCGAGATCCTGTTTGGGACGATCGACTCCTTCCTGGTGTGGCGACTGACGCGTGGTCGCGCTCATATCACCGACGTCAGCAACGCGAGCCGGACACTCCTGTTCAACCTCAACACGCATGGAGTGGGACGAAGAGCTGCTCCGGATTCTCGATGTGCCACGCGCGATGCTGCCGGAGGTCCGAGCCTCCAGCGAGATATATGGGGAAATGGATCCGGCCCTCCTCGGATCGGCGATTCCTATTGCCGGCATCGCGGGCGACCAACAAGCCGCGCTGTTCGGGCAGGCTTGTTTCGAACCGGGCGCGGCCAAGAACACGTATGGGACTGGCTGCTTCATGCTGCTCAACACCGGCGACGCTCCGGTGCCCTCGCACAAGGGCTTGCTCACGACGGTCGCATGGAAGTTGGGAGACCGGACGACGTATGCCCTCGAAGGCGCGGTGTTCGTCGCGGGCGCCGCCGTGCAGTGGCTGCGAGATGGTCTGAAGGCGATCGAGGCATCGGCTGATGTCGAAAAACTGATGCACCAGGTGCCGGACACCGACGGGGTGTATCTCGTGCCAGCCTTCGTGGGGCTTGGCGCCCCCTATTGGGATCCCCGGGCGAGAGGCATCATCGTGGGGTTGACGCGCAACAGCACGATGGCGCATGTGGCACGCGCCGCGGTCGATGCGATGGCGTATCAGACGCGCGACGTCCTCGAGGTGATGCAGGAGGACGCGGGCTTGGCCTTGACCACGCTGAAAGTGGATGGGGGAGCGGCGGCCAACGCGATGTTGCTGCAGTTTCAGGCCGACCTGCTGGGGGTGCCGGTTCGTCGCCCGGTCGTGCGTGAGACCACCGCGCTCGGGGCCGCATATCTTGCCGGCCTGGCGGTGGGCTACTGGGAAAGCCTCGATGATGTTCGGCGCAACTGGGCGCTCGATCGGGAGTTTGCTCCTCAGATGGACAGCGCGCGCGGCGAGAGGCTCTACGCCGGGTGGAAGAGAGCGGTCGCGCGATCGCTGGCGTGGGCCGAGTGATCGCCCGGTATCGCGAGCTCAATCGCGATCAACGCAAGGCCTTTCTCACAACGTTCTTCGCGTGGGTGCTCGACGCGTTCGACTTCACGATCCTGACGTTCGTCCTCGTCAACATTCAGCAAAGCTTCTCGGTCAATGCTGCGTTGGCAGGCGCGCTCGGGACTGTGACGCTGGTGTTTCGCGTGCTTGGTGGCATCGGGGCCGGCACGGCGGCCGATCGCTGGGGACGCAAGGCGCCGATCATGTTCTCGATCGCATGGTTCACGGCGTTTGCGTTCCTGAGCGGATTGTCCACGTCGTACGTGATGCTCTTCGCCTTCCGGGCGCTGTTTGGCATTGGCATGGGCGGCATGTGGGCGGCCGGTGTTCCGCTCGCCCTCGAGCACTTGCCCATCCAGCTTCGCGGAGTCGCGTCCGGCCTCCTGCAGGGCGGCTTTTCGTTCGGCTTCATGCTCTCGTCGCTCGTGTACCAGTTTGGCTGGCCGCTCGTCGATGACACGCCCGATTGGGGCTGGCGGTTCATGCTGTGGGCCGGGGTCCTGCCGGCACTGGTCATCCTGGGCGTGATGGCGACCGTGAAGGAGAGCCCGGTCTGGCTCGAGCAACAGCGGCAACAGCGGGCGTCTGGGATGTCGCGTGAGCGGCTCTCGGTCGCGCGACTGTTCGATCGCGACCTGCGATGGGTGACCGTGCATACGTCGGTGTTGATGGCGACCTTCATCTTCTCGTATCACTCGATCACGTTCTGGTATCCGACCCTCTTGCGAGGGTTGTCGCTTGCGCCGCTCAGTTACCTGATTGCACTCAACGCCGGAGGGCTGATCGGGTCGGTCGTATTAGGCCAGCTGTCGGAGACGCGACTCGGCCGGCGTGGGGCACCGACGCTCGGGATGATCGTCGGAGTGCTGGCGGCGCCGCTCTTCCTCTGGTCCTCCAATCCCAATCTGCTGCTGCTCGGTGCGCTTCTCATCGGTCTGGGATGCTCGGGAGCGTGGGGCATCGTCCCCGGCTATCTCTCCGAGCGGTTTCCCACGGAAGCACGAGCGGTCGGGACCGGCTTTGCGTATCACGTCGGCGCCGGGCTCGGGTCCTTTACGCCGTTCCTCATCGGGTCGCTGCAAGACCGCGGCATGTCGCTGGCGAACGCGATGATCAGTTGCATCGCCACCGCGGGAGTGCTCGTGCTGCTGATGCTGTGGTTGGGGCCAGAGACGAGGGGGCGGCGGCTAGACTGACGGCGTTCACGAGGGTTCTTGACGAGGGTTCTCCACGACGGTTCTCCACGAAGGTTCTCCGTCACGAACCTCCGTCGAACTCCTCGTCAAGAACCGCCGTGAAGAACCGCTCGTCAAGAACCGCCGTGGAGAACCGTCGTGAAGAACAATCACATTACGGCGCCTTGCCTGTATTCGTCGTGGACCCCGCCGGCAAGCGATATGCGAGCAGCTCGCCGCTATAGCCGGGGCCGCCGACTGCCACGACGAGATACTGTTTGCCGTTGAGCATATAGGTCATCGGCGATCCGGTTTGTGGGGCGGGCATGTAGACGGCGCCGGCATCCTGACCCGAGGCTTTGTCGTACGCGCGCAGCATCGCGCCTCTGCCGTTGGGAGTCGTGTTGAACCCCGGTTCGCCTGCGATGACGAGCGACTTCGTCACCAAGGTCCCGATCCGGCCGCTGGTCCGTCCAGTGCGCGGGATGTTCAGACCTTTGAGGGCCGGATGATTGCGAATGGTGTCAGGCGTATCGCCGTGGGCCACTTGCCACACGATGTCACCCTTGTTGAGATCGATCGCCGTAATTCGCCCGTACGGCGGTTTGATCAAGGGCAAGCCGCGTACGGTCACCGTGTTCCCGCCGCCCTCGCCGCCGCCGCCCACCAGCACCCGCGGCACCTGCAGCACCTGTCGCACCTGAGGCACCCGTGGCACCCCCGGCACCTGAGGCACTGGGGGCTGGCGCCGCATTGGGATCGCGCGCCCGCCCGCGTCCGTACGCCATGTCCGACCGTGACGGATCCGAGACCAGACCCAGAGAGGTGACGTTGGTGAACGAGTAGATGTAGAGGATGTTGGTTTCAGGATCCAGCGCACCACCTGGCCAGTTGGCTCCACCCGTATTGGACGGCAGCATCAACGTGCCGAGTGGCCCTTCCCATTTGCTCACCACAGGCGGCGTGAAGAGCGGTCCCATCTTGTAACGTTTGACGATCTCGAGAGCCTCGGCGCGGAGCTCCGGCGTGAAGTCGATGAGATCGTCCGTCGACACGCCTTGACGATCGAAGGCGGGAGGCTTGGTCACGAAGGGCTGCGTCGGCGCATACCATTCGCCAGGCACATCGCCTTTTTCAACCGGTCGTTCTTCGATCGGCCACACCGGTTGCCCGGTCACCCGATCGAATACATAGAGCCACGCCTGCTTGGTGGGCTGGACAATGGCTTTGATCAATTTGCCGTTGACGGTGATGTCGGCGAGGATGGGTGCGCACGGGATGTCGAAGTCCCAGATGCCATGATGAACGAGCTGGTAGTGCCACTTCCGGACACCGGTTTTCAAATCCAGCGCCACCAGGCTCTCCGAAAAGAGTGTGTTGCCCGGCCGATGACCGCCGTAGTAGTCGCCGGTGGGGAGTTCCACCGGCAGATAGACCATCCCCAGTTCTTCGTCGACCGTCATTTGGGCCCAGACGCCAACGTTCCCGGTGTATGCGCCCGACTCGTTTTCCCAGGTCTCCCACCCGAACTCGCCTCGTCGCGGAATGGTGTGGAAGATCCACAGTCGCTTGCCCGTCCGCACGTCGTACCCGCGCACGTACCCTTTTTCGTGACGCCGGCTCTTCGGCATGTCACCCGGGAGGTGGGCAGCGCCCACGACGATCACGTCCTTGGCGATGACAGGCGCCGCATGTAGTCCGAATTCGCCGGTCTCGGGGTCGACCTCCTGATCGTTGTCGAGCTTGAGATCGACGATGCCGTTCTTACCGAACGAAGGCACGCGCTGACCCGTCTTCGCATCGAGAGCCACCATTTGGTACCCCGGCGTCACGTAGACGATGCGCTCCTGTTTGCCGTCGGTCCAATAGGCCAGTCCGCGGCCCGACAGCCGACGCGGCGCCGCTTCGCCGCGCTTGCCCTCATCGAGCCGATGCATCCACAGCATCTCGCCGGTTTCCGCATCCAGGGCAATGACGGCGCGTCGCGAACCGGCCGGCGTGTAGAGCACGCCCTTCACGACCAGTGGTGTCACTTGGAAGTTGAATTCGGGTCGAGGGCCCAGGAATTCTGTCTTGAGTCGCCACGCCACTTCGAGGCTGTTGAAGTTCGTGCGGTTGATCTGATCGAGCGGCATATACCGTGTGCTTCGAAGATCGCCGCCGTAGGTGCGCCACTCGGTGTCCGTGGCGTTCGGCGCAGCCCCCTCAGCAGTCTTGCCAGGGCTAGCGGCGCCTTGCGCCATGAGCCTCGGGGCCATCGCACCGATCGTGATGACGAGGAGCGAACAAAACGTCAGCAGTAGTCGTCGAGTCATGGCTTTAGGCCGGCTTCGCCGGAAGGCCGCTGTGCGGAAGGGCCGCTGCGCGGAAGGTGCACTTTTGCGGCCCCGCGGACGGGCCGAACTGCGTTTGCCCCGACCACCGGCGGGATTCACCGGCACAGTGTAAACAAAGCCCACGCACTCGTCGCCAATAAACTTTCCGCTTCACGATATTTCTGCGCGTTGGGCTCCTGGCTTTTTCGCAGTATCGATCCCAACGCTTGGTATTCGGCGACTCTCTCGTCGTGCTGCTGGTGATTGCTGCCCCAGCCTTTAATGGCCTTCTGGCAGCGCTGGGCCGGCCCCCGTAACCGGGCCGTTGCCTGGTGCGCCGTCAGCGGATGACGAGGTATTCTTCCCACAGGACGGTCCTATCGGCTCCCCGCAGCTCGACTTTCCAATCGCCTGCTCGTTCTGGGCTGACGGTATTGCTGCTGAACGTCCGATACCCGCTGCCTGGACTCGCGGCCACTCGAAGCCGCCTGACCTGCTGCACGCGTTCGCCGCGGTACCAGCGATGCTCCATGTTCGTCAGCAGTCGCGTGTAGAAAATGTACGTGCCAGGTTGCGGATCGCTGCTTACTGGCGTGCACTGCCAGTCGGGTGACCCTCTCTTTTCGAGGGCACTGCACAATTGAGCGTTCAGCGCGCTCACTCCTGCCGACGTGATGCTCGTCCCGAGCGGGTTGGGACTGTTGACAGGCGCCGGTGTCGTATCAGCACGTCTCTCAAGTGTGACCGTGGGTTGGTGCCGACCTATGAGGGCCGTTGTCGTCACCGACGTTGCCGGCGAGTCATTGGCAGACGACTTGTTCTGAGCCTGCGGGAGGGGATCTGACGTG
The DNA here is from genome assembly GCA_963802675.1 of uncultured Acidobacteriota bacterium. Taxonomy (GTDB): domain Bacteria; phylum Acidobacteriota; class Vicinamibacteria; order Vicinamibacterales; family UBA2999; genus JACCSI01. The sequence goes on along the minus strand of CAWDJL010000002.1, from coordinate 29,885 downwards.
TCGGTGGTCCCCGACCGTTGCAGGGCGAACGCGACGGCGACAGCTACGGCCACGCCGAGAGTGGCCACAGCGATCGCGCGAGGCGGCACGTCCTGCCGGGCGCGTAAACCGGCAGCACCGGCTCGGGCACCTTGGCCTCAGGTTCTGGCGACGAAGTCTCGTCATCTGGCCCGGCGGCCGATGGCTTCCAAATGGGAATCTCGTGCGCCGCGCAGAAGTCCACAAGGTTCTTGAGGCTAGTAGTGGCGAACGGATGCCCTGGGCCGAGCGAGGCGACTGCAATCGCGTGGGCGCGTCGGTACCCGCGCTCGGCCTCGTCAAACTTGTTCGTGCGCTCGCATACGAGGGCGAGGTTGTTTAGCGTGCTCGCCAGGTCCGGGTGGAGGGACCCGAGGCTGAGTTCCTGTAGGGCGGCGGCCTCACGTAAGAGCCGCTCGGCTTCGGAATAGTCGGCGGCAGCGGCGGCTTGCTGCGCCGCCTCGATGATGGGCGCAGGATCGAGCACATCGGTCATGGGTCAGGCTGCGAAGCACTTTAAGCTACTCGCTTCTCGAAGCAAAGGGCGGCGTGGCCACGCGCACATAGAAGCTTTGGAGCGGCCCCAACCTGACGATGCAGCGCTGTGCGCTCCGTGATTCACTCCAACGGGATCGCAAGGCCTGCTTGTGTTTTCACTCGCCGCATGAAGCGGACGCGTTTTTCATTGCCACCTTCACCAGCAGCAGACTGAGCGCGAAGCCCACGAAGGCCGCGGTCAGCGCCACCCCGAGAACCACAACCATAAACAGAGGGCCCTGACCTTGCAGATATCGTTGCAGGAACACGAAACAGGCGATGTAGGCGAGGCACGCGGCGAACCCCCACGCGCCGGCCACAAGAGGCCTGAGGCGGACGATGGCCTCACTTTGAGCGACAGCACGCCGGAATAGACCAAGAGTCCCACGGCGATGTAGTCCACGACGAGCAGCGGAAGAAACTGCCCAAACGCGATGTGATACAGCGTCTCCAGCACAAAATGGACGAACGCCCCCACGAGAGAGAACCACGCCAAACCTGTTTCGAACGTCCGGTACTTCATCATCCCTGTTAACTAGGGAGCGAGGAACTCTTAAATGCCACCGATCCGCCTATCGCCGGGCGGCCGCGATGCCGGCCGGCCAGGGTCGAAAGACTCCCGCGATCATGGCAGAGCGCTCGCCGGAGATGGCGCTGGTTCGACGCGATAGCCGAGGCTGCGGAGTTCCCGGATCATCTTCGCCGCGCGGCGTTGCGCACGATGTTTGGTGACGGCCGGGCCGCGTTCCTCGTACGTCACGCCGTCGTGGAGGATCTTCCACACCAGGCGGCAGAGGCGATGGGCAATCGCCCCGATCGCTTGGGCGTGTCCAAGCCGGACGACCAAGCGCTGATACACGAGCTGAAAGATACTGCCTTTGGCCTTCACCGCGGCATTGGCCGCCTGATTGAGTAACCGGCGCATTTGCCGATTGCCGTGCGGCGCCCGATGGCTGTGATTGATGCCGGCGCTCTCGTCGTGGCCGGGACAAGCACCGACCCACGAGGCGAGACGCTTCGCCGTCGGGAACGTCGCGGCCGTGGGGCCGACTTCGGTGATGATCTGTTGGGCGGAATCCACGCCCAGGCCGGGTACGGCGGCGACCCGCTCGACGGCATCCTGGTGGCCACGGAGCACGTGCGCCAATTCCTCATCGAGCTGCTGAATGTGCCGCTCGATCCCCTCCAATTCATCGAGCGTCCAGGTCAGGAGCCGTCGGTACACTGGATGCAGATCGGTGCACGCGCCGAGCGCGTCGCGCAATTGGTCCGGCGTGGCATGAAGCCGTCGATTGCCCAGGGCGGCCACGGCACTCGGGTCCGTCGCGCCGCTCGCGATGGCGCGCAGCATGCGGCGGGCGCTGGGCCCGATCAGGTCCGCCACCAGACTCGAGAGCTTGATGTGCATCTCCTCGAGCAAGCACTCCAGTCGGTTCTGCAGCTGCACCCGGTTGCAGGTCGATTGATATTTGCGGCGCGCGACCGTGCGCCATAGCCGCTGCGTGGCGTCGGGCACGAAGCTCAAGGTCAGTTCCTGGGCGACCAAGCGTTTCACCAACCGTTCGGCATCGGGAAAATCCCGCTTCCGGCCGCGCGGGCCGTGGTTGGACTGCGCCTGCGCCAGATGCAGCGCCCCGGCACGAGGGCACCCGTCGGTTGGTCGCCTCCGCGGCTGCCAGTCGCGCTCCAGCGCCTCCCATACCGGCCGCCAATACGGCGCGGTCGATTCCATGACCACTTCCATGACCGCGCACTCGACGAGCCAGTCGGCCAGGCCGCGCAACTGCGTCGGGCTCGTCCCGAGCTGCCGGCGTTCGAATCGCCACGTCCCGGCCACGTCGACGTCGGCGATCACCACCGCCACCATCTTCTTGTGGACATCGATTCCCGCTATTTTGTAGGCCATACGCGTCTCCTGGCGGGAGCGGAGAACGTGCCCGACCTTGCTGACTCAGGGTCTCAGGCTGTCGCCGCTCCCTCAGGGGATTCGTTCGACGCCCACTTATTCGCTCCAGGACGCACGTTCCGGATCAGCCAATTCATCGGCTTCAACTGCTCCACTGGACCGTCGATCTCGCCGCTCGCGCCGCTACCATTGTCGCGATGCGGGCATCGTCTTTCATCCGTTTTCGCGAGTTGATTCAGCGCGTGGGCACGCGCTGTTTCAACTCTTCTTGCCAGTTCAGCACGACGGTGGCCGGCGGTGAGATCCGTTCCACGAGGATGTTGATCAGGAAACGACCGTCGGGCGCGACGTCGTAGAACGTGCCAAAGCCGAGGGTGCTGATCTCCGCCCGCGGCGGCTCAAAGAGCGGGATCGGGACACCGGGCGCGAAGTCGGAACCGGGACCCACCGGAACCGCCATGAACTTCGCGTCGGCGGCGCGGTAGAAGAGCTCGCGGCTGTCATGTCGCCATACCGGGAAACGCCCGCCATTCGTGGACACCGGCCATTTGACGCCGGGCTCCGGAAAGCGCGTGACGTACACGTCCTCCCTCCCGGATTCGTTCGACGTGTACGCCATCCATCGACCGTCGGGCGAGATTCGAGCAAACGCTTCAGCAAACCGCGTTCGAAGAAGCGGTGTGGGCTTCCGATCGGCAGAGACGTCGAGCACCCAGATATCAGACTCAGTCTGGGGGTCCGTGCTTACGTACGCGATGAAGCGTCCATCGCGAGACCAGCTTTGCGGAAACAGGGTCTGGGCCGCGGTTCCGAACAGCCGTTCCGCGTCGCCGGCCCTGCCAACCCGCTTCAAGTACAGGTTCGGCGGCGTACTCACCGCCGCCGAGAACGCGAAGGCGGCGGCGTCCGGCGACCACACAGGCGTCGATTCGTAACCTACGCCGAACGTCGCTCTCGTCGCGTTGCCGCGCGCCGTGTCGAGGAGCCAGATCCCAGGCGTCAGATCAAACCGATCGACCGCCGCCTGCTGCCCATCGAATGAGAGGGCGATGTTCATGAATCCGGCCGGCGATCCCAACGTGCCCGCAGCCGTGCCGTCGCGTCGAAACCACGTCGGCTGTGTAATGGTCCGGGCGCCAGCCCAGTACGCCAGCGTACCGCTCGCGGAAACTGCGAACGCTGAGCCAAACCCCAGCCTGTCGATTCCTTCCGCCACGCGAATCGGCTCGCCTGTCAGCGCGAGGCGGTTCAGATCGAGCCGCTGGGCCATGAGGGTGCGTTCGCGCATGAAAAAGAGGAAGTCGGGCGAACTGAAGCCATGCATCGATGCTACGGTCGACAAGCGCTTGCGTTCGGCGGAATCGAGCGAGGCCACATAGGTGCCCGTGCCGTCGCCTCCGATAATCCCGAACACGAAGTGACGGCCGTCCGGCAGGAACAGCGGCACCACGTGACCGCTCTCCTCCTGGGCCGGATCCAACGCCGTTACCGGAACCGGAGTGCCTCCTGCCGCAGCCACCCGGAATAGCGCGGTATCGATTCCCGGGGCGAACAGGATCACGCCGTCGCGATTCCACGTGCCGCCGCCGCCGAAGCGGGCCTCGCAGATGGTGGCCACGTCTCCACCTGCGATGGATGTGCGCTTCAGGCGATTCTCCGTAAAGAACCCGACTGAAAGGCCATCGGGCGACCAGAACGGACCGGTCCCACCCTCGGTCCCGGGCAGCGGCCGCGACGCGAGCGACTCGAACGAATGGAGCCAGAGCCTGCTCCCGTCTTTGTCGCGGCCGGCGAATACCAGATGGTGCCCGTCGGGCGAAACGGCGAATGGCGACATCCCAAAGGGCGAGTCGAAGGTGATGTTCTCCGGCGGCGCGATCGTGAACCGGACGATCCGGTCCGCCTCAGCTGGCGGCTCGGCGATCCGGCTCACCATCAGGCCGGCCGCCGCGAACGCGAGCGCGGCGACGAAGACCCACGCGACGACCTCCCGCCTCTTGACCCGCACGGCCGGGGGCACTGCCGACACAGTCGTCGCGCCCGAGCTTGCCAGCTCGGAAAAATGATCCCTCACGCTCGCCAGATCCCGCGCCAGATCGCGCGTAGACCCGTACCGATCCGCCGCGGACTTCGCGAGACACCGGTCGACGATCCACCTGACTGGCACGGGGACCGACGGCTTGAGTTGCCCGATTGGCGGCGGCTCCTCGCGAATGATTGCTGACAGCGTTTCAACGGCGGTCGGTCGGTTGAATGCTCTTTGTCCTGTGAGCATCTCGTAGAGGACGAGGCCGAACGAGAACTGATCGGAGCGGTTGTCGGCCGTGCCGCCGCTCGCCTGCTCGGGAGACATGTAGCCGACCGTCCCCAAGACACTGCCCGGCCGAGTGCCCTTTTCGGTTATGGTCTGCAGCGCCGCGCGCGCATCGGCATCGTCGGCGAGTTTCGCGAGGCCGAAGTCGAGAATCTTGGCAAAGCCGTCGTGCGAGACCATCAGGTTTTCCGGCTTGAGATCCCGGTGCACAATCCCCGCCTCGTGGGCCTTGGCGAGCCCGTCGGCGATCGGAGCGGCAACCTGCAATGCGCGGAGCAGCGGCATCGATCCAGCGTGCAGAAGCTGTCGCAGCGTTAGGCCTGCGACGAGCTCCATGCTGATGTAGGGCTGAGACTCGACCTGACCGAGATCGTAGATGGCGACGATGGCCGGATGATTGAGCGCGGAGGCCGAGCGTGCTTCCAGCTCGAACCGCCGCAGCCGCTCGGAGTCACTCGCCAGTTCAGCTGCCAGGAGCTTCAACGCGACGTCACGATCGAGCTTGATGTCGTGCGCGAGATAGACCTCGCCCATACCGCCGACTCCGAGGAGCGAGCGAATGACGTACGGCCCGAAACGCGCGCCGGATGTCAGCGGCATCGCGACTGCTATTCTGCACGCGAACCCTAGCCGGCGCACGAACGACGAAGTCCGCTCAGGGATTGATCGCAGTTTTTCGCTCTCCGACAGCAAGCCTGGAAAGAGCACCGAGGGACAGACACATGGCGGGATTGACACGGGTGCGCGTGGACGGGCCGGGGTCTCGTCGATTCGATCCGGTGTGGCTGTTTCCGCCCACCTATGTCATTCACCTGAGCGAGGAGTACGTCGCCGCCGGCGGCTTTCCGCTCTGGGCGGAGCGAACGCTTGCGATTCGATTCAGCAACGCGGAGTTCACCGCGTGGAGTACGTTGGCGCTCGGACTCGTGTGCTTGGGCGCATGGCTCGTGAGTCGCGATCCGAAGTTCCGGTTCATCGAGATCGCACTGGCCGTTGCCGTGCTGGGCAATGTCGCCGTGCACGTGTTGGCCAGTCTCCTCACCTGGACGTACTCGCCCGGTCTGGTCAGCGGCGTTCTCATCTGGATTCCGCTGGGTGCCTTGCGCCTTCGAACTGCGCAGCGCGCCGCGACCCGGCGAGGCTATCTTGCCGGCGTGTACCTGGGGTTCGCGGTTGTGCTGATCACGATCGCGGTCTTTGGTTGCTGCCTTTTCGTCGGCCGCTAACGTCAGCCCCTGACGGTCACCTGGCCAACCTAGTCGCTAAGGCATGACGATGCGGTGTTGGGCATCGGCAAACAGTGCGGCATTGGACCCACTGACTCTCGAGCCGCCCGGAATGGGTGTAGGCTGCGAACGTGCCCCCTGTTCTCACCGGCTGCGCGATCGTCGCGTGCCTCGTGGCGGTCCAGGCAGCCGGTGCAGCCCGGCAGCCAGCGCCGCCGGCGCTCCAGTTTGAAACCCTGGATTCCCGGCCGGCCGATGAGCCGCGCCTTCGCGGCCTCGATCGCGACACGCTGCGCACCATCGTGCAGCTTGTCGGGCTCGAGGATCCAGGCCCGCCCATACGCGTCATGCTCGCGCCGGAGGATTCAGAGCTCGCACGAGCCACTTCGTCGTGGATTGCGGGCTTCGCTCACGGCGCGACCGGCACGATCGTCCTGTTCCCGTCACGATCACTGCAATACCCTCATGACTCGCTCGAGGCCGTGGTGCGCCATGAAGTCGCGCACATCCTGATCGTCCGCGCGGCCGACGGACAGGCCGTGCCGCGGTGGTTTAACGAGGGACTGGCAGTGGTCGCAGAACGCGCGTGGCACTTCGAGGACCGCTGGCAGCTCGGGTGGGCGCTGGTATCCGCCGACCAGGTGCGGATGGATGAGGTGAACGATCTCTTCCAGGCGGGATCGAGCGGCGCCGGCCAGGCATACGCGCTTGCCAGCGCGTTCGTACGCCACCTCATTGCAACTCAGGGGTCCGACGTGCCCGCACGGATCCTCGCCGCCGTGGCGAAGGGAGTACCGTTCGAGGTGGCATTCGAGCAGGCGACCGGCCGCTCGCTCGTCGACGCCGAACGCACGTTTCACGTGGAGCTGACCTCGTGGACACAGCAGCTTCCCCTCCTGACCAGCCCTTACGTCCTCTGGATGATCGTCACGCTGCTGGCTCTGTGCTGCCATCTACGTGAGAGGCCGTCGCAGCGCCGAACGGCGCAGGAAATGGGCCGAGGAAGACGCAGGGGACGTCGCCCGGACGCCGCGCGACTGGGTACATTGACGGCGTCGCGCGCGCTTCAGCGCGGCCATCACTTGGCACGGGCCAAGCGTTCAGCCGTCACCAGCAACGCATCCAGCTTGTCGCGCGAAAGGAAGCGACCATTCAGTACAACGCCGCGAACGCGCGTGAACGCTTTTCGTTAAGTCGTCCTTGCGTGATCTGAACGCTTCGTGGGCAGCCCGCGTCAACGCTCGCGCTGAGGTCGAAGCGTCCAGGAGGGCGTGTCGTCATCGACCGGCTCACCGTCCACCATGAGGGCGCGGAGAATGACCACATCTCGCGTGCTTTGCGCTCGAAGCTCCCACTCGATGACGCCTTCATTGTCCGGAAGATCCACCATAAATGTGGCGCGCTCAGCCGCGCGGCGGAAATCACGAACCAGAAGAGTGAGCGCGGCCACCTTTCCCCCAGGGCCGGTTCCCGGGATGACAAGCGTGCTCGATTGACCGATCGTGAGCCGTACTGTGACGCCTCGATCCTGTTCGGAAGCAGTCCACGTCCCGACCCACTGGTGGTCTGGGTCACCAACCGAATGCCTGCGATGCTGATGACCACCGCAACGGCGAACACGAATCGAGCGGCCGGGACAGTTGCGCGAATGTGAGGCATCGTTATCGTCCTCCGGCTCGGTAGGACGTCAGACCTGGGCGATTGGCCGGTGTCATCAGGCGCCGCCAGGCGTCGCCTACGACCCGGCTGGCTGGTGACTGGCCCACCAATCCCGGGCCCGTTCGTTGGTCCAGTCGTTGGCCCCTTCGACGCTTGCGAGCCGGCGCGACAGCTCCCGTGCGGTCTGAGGTCGCGCCGCCGGGTCCTTGGCGAGGCAAGACAGCACGAGGTCGTCAAGAGCCGAAGGGATGGGCACTTCCGTCCTTGCCGACGGCGGTGTCGCTGGGGTCTGCGCATGATGGAGCAGCTGCGCGATCGGCGTGTCGGCTATGAACACCTCTTGCCCGGTCAACAGCCAGTAGGCCACACAGCCGGTCGCGTAGATGTCGGCGCGCCCGTCCACATCGGCCGAGCCGAGTGCCTGCTCAGGCGCCATGAACGCCGGCGTCCCGTGGACGGTCATCTCCCTCGTGGGCGCGGGCCCTGTTTCCCCCATCGCGGTCGTGGCCTTGACGATGCCGAAGTCCAGAACCTTCACGAAGTCGTGATCCTCACCGTAGTGGCACAGGAAGATGTTGGCCGGCTTGATGTCGCGGTGGACCAGGCCGCGCGACTCGGCGTCGAGCCCATCGAGCAGTTCCCATCACGTAGTAGAACGCACCGTCGGCGGAGACGCCAAAATCGAAGAGGGTCACAGTGTGCGGCGAGCGCAGGCTCGCGATGACCTGCGCCTCCCGCTCGAACCGGCGCCGCGTATCTTCAAAGGCGGCTATGCGACCGTCGGCCGTGAGCGAGGGGCGAATCAGCTTGATCGCCGCCGGGCGCGCCAGGAGCCGGTGCTTGGCGCGCCACACTTCGCCCATACCGCCCTGCCCCAGTCGTTCCACCAAACGGATAGCTCCCCAACTCGCGCGCACGACTGATCTCGGAGCCCAGGGTGTAGACGACGCGGGCGCCGACGTAGGCCATCATCACCACGAACAGATAGGGGAATACGAGCCCTACGAAGAATTCCAACGGCGTCAGGGTGAAAGATGCGTAACCAGCCGCCATCGCGGACCCAATCATGACGGGCACCGCGCTGACCGAGGCGAGGGCGGCTGCCAACGCGCGGTACGGCTTCGTTGGCACGACGACCGTGAAGAGCGCCGTCCACACCGCCACCCAGGAGAGCCCCGTCCAACTGCCCTTCACGGCGAGCGACGACGGGTCGAGAAACTCCGCGGTGGCGATGCCATAGCTGGCAGCAACCTCGAACGCCAGTCCGAGGTTCACCTTGGCGGAGAGCGGCATCCGAGCGCTTCGAATCAGCGCAGCGACGAAGAGGGCGACGGCAATCGAAATCACGGGGGGGCCCCAGAGGACGAAGCTCCCGAGCAGGCGGGCCCGGTCCTGCCGAACGATGAGCATCGGGAACACAGCGGTCATGAAGAACACGAAGGCGTACAGCAGCGCGAGCACACGAAGCCGCGAAACGGACTGGATGACGAGATCGATGGGCAGCCCCATGGGGCGTTCGCCGACGCGCGGCGCATCCACGACCTCGCCGGTCGGCAGGAGCGCTTCGTTCTCGGGCAGAGATGCCATGGCCTTTTGCATCGACCTTTGGCGTCCCGATCATCGCAACGACATGGCGCTGGAAGCTCGCCCTCAGGACGGAGTAAACATTAGCGGGCTTGGGCAGTAGAACGAAGGCCCGTTCCCACTCGAGTCGAGCGTGGTCCCGAGGTGCTCAGTGCCCGAAACTGGACGTGCGCTGAACCTCGCAGATTCCGATGTGGTTCCGATTCCTCGCCGATCTCACCGTCATCGTCCACCTGGCGTTCGTGGTGTTCGTTGTATTCGGCGGGCTGCTCGTACTGCGATGGCGGCGAGTCGCCTGGCTGCACCTTCCGGCCGCAATCTGGGGCGCCTGGATTGAGTTCGCCGGCTGGCTCTGCCCGCTCACGCCGCTGGAGAACTGGTTGCGCGAGCGCGGCGGCAGACCGGCCTATACGTCCAGCTTCGTGGAGCGTTACATCATCCCCGCGCTGTATCCCGACTCGCTGTCGCGCGAGGCGCAGTGGGTGCTCGGCGGATTGGTGCTCCTCGTGAATGGCCTCGTCTATCTCGTGGTTCTTCGCCGCCGCCGTCCGTAAACCGATACATCTCACGGAGAACATCGAGCGGCGCCCGGGTGTAGCGTTTGCTCGTCCTGACCGACCGCAAAGTAGAACACTACCCGTCCCGCCAGGACGGGGGACGCTTCTGCAGGAAGGCGTCGATGCCCTCGGCGGCATCGTTCAGCGACATGTTACAGGTCATCGTCTCGCTGGCCACGTCATACGCGACCGCGAGCGGGCGTTCGATCTGCTGATAAAACGCCGCCTTGCCCAACCTGATCGTTGCCGCGCTGCGCGAGACAATCTGATCGGTCAGCTGGCGAATCTCCGCGTCCAGCGCTGCGATGGGGACGACGCGGTTGACGAGACCCCACGCGAGCGCGGTGCGTGCGTCGATGGGTGCACCGGTGAGCAGCAGCTCCATCGCGCGCTTTCGGCCGATATTGCGCGCGACGCCGACCGCCGGCGTGGAGCAGAACACTCCGATGTTGACGCCGGGCAGTGCGAAGGTCGCGGTGTCGGCGGCCACCGCGAGGTCGCACATCGACACGAGCTGGCACCCCGCGGCAGTGGCGATGCCGTGCACGCGCGCGATCACCGGCTGCGGCAGCTCGGTGATCCGCGTCATCATCCGACTGCAATCGTCGAAGAGCCGGCGCTGCCACGCGGCGTCGCCGGCGTGCGTGCGCATTTCCTTGAGGTCGTGGCCGGCGCAGAAGCCCCGGCCCTCGGCCGCGAGCACCACCACGCGGCAATCGCCGTCGCCGGCGATCGCCCCGAGTGCGCTGTCCAGCGCCGCAATCATGTCCGACGAGAGCGGGTTGAACCTCGCGCCGCGGTTAAGCGTCAACGTCGCCACCCCCTCTCGCGATTCGACGCGTATCGGCGGCTCGACAGCCGCTATGGCTTCTGTGGTCATGACACGCCCCTGACTCAGTCTAAGCCCGGAACCCTCCGGAACTCACTCGAGTCCGGAACGAGTTCCGAGCGTTCTCAGCGGTCGGCTCTCAGTTTCAGCCCTGTCTCCCAGCTCCCATCTGTTCGGCTGGCTCCGGCTGTCCGCGTGATAGCATCCGCCGTCGACTCCAGCGCATCCTCGACGTCTGACGGGAGGGCGACATGTCCGAGCAGAAGAAAGAGCCATCGGGCCCAGACCTCACGGCCGGCGTGTCGGTCGCCGCGCTTCGCAAGGAGGGCCAGATCCTGGGTCACGTCGGCAAGGACGATGTTCTTGTCGTGCAAGTGGGTCACGAGATCTTCGCCGTCGGGGCGAGGTGCACGCATTATCGCGGACCGCTGGCGGAGGGCCTCGTCGTTGGCGACACCGTACGCTGCCCGTGGCATCACGCCTGCTTCAGCCTTCGCACCGGCGAGCACCTGCGCGCGCCGGCCCTCGATCCCATTGCCTGCTGGCGCGTCGAACAGACCGGCGATCGCATAGTCGTCAAGGAGAAGCTACCGCCGTCGACTCGCAGCGCGCCAGCCGCAGCGCCGGCGTCGATCGTGATTGTTGGCGGCGGAGCGGCCGGAATCGCCGCCGTCGACACATTGCGCCGCGAAGGTTTCGGCGGTCCGCTCACCCTGATCAGCGCTGATGAGGATGCGCCGTACGATCGCCCGAACCTGTCGAAGGACTACCTCGCGGGAAGCGCGCCCGAGGATTGGATGCCCCTGCGCGATGCCGCGTACTACGCGGAGCAGTCTGTCCGGTTGATGCTCGAGACCAAGGTCACCTCAATCGATACCTCGCGCCGCACGGTGTCGCTCGATAACGGGACGTCGCTTCCGTACGGCGCGCTCCTGCTCGCGACCGGCGCCACGCCAGTGAAGCTGGATGTTCCAGGCGCTGAGAGCCCGCGCGTGCACTATCTCCGCTCGTTCGTCGACAGCCGCAAGATCATCGGCACGCTGTCGCCGGGCACGCGTGCGGCGGTCGTCGGCGCCAGCTTCATTGGACTCGAGGTGGCGGCGTCGCTGCGGGCCCGTGACATCGAAACCCATGTGATTGCGCCCGAGGAGCGGCCGCTCGCGCATGTGATGGGGCCGGAGATCGGCGATCACCTCCGGCACCTTCACGAGTCCAAGGGCGTGGTGTTTCATCTCGGCGAGAGGGTCAGCGCCATCGACGATAGCCGCGTGAAGCTAGAAAGCGGTGGCACCGTCGACGCCGACATCATCATCGTCGGCATCGGGGTGACGCCGGTGACGGATTTCATCGGGCGCAGCGGCATTGCTCTCGATCGTGGCGTGGCCGTCAACGAGTATCTGGAAACGAGCGTGCCGGGCGTCTATGCGGCCGGTGACATCGCGCGCTGGCCCGATGTGCGCACCGGCGAGCGCATTCGCGTCGAGCACTGGGTCGTCGCCGAACGGCAGGGGCAGGTGGCCGCGCGCAACATGCTCGGCCGCCGCGAGCGGTTCGACGCCGTTCCGTTTTTCTGGAGTGCGCACTACGACACCACGATCAACTACGTCGGTCACGCGGCCGGCTCGGACGAGATCGACGTCGCAGGCGATCTTGCCGGCGGTGACTGCACGGCGACCTTCCGTCGGGGCGGCCGCACGCTGGCAGTGGCCACGATTGGCCGCGATCGAGAAAGCCTGCGAGCAGAGATCGAGCTCGAGAACCGGTCGCAACGCGCGGGAGTTTGAGCGCCGACTTCGGGGGCTGGATCTCGCTGCAATGGATGAGCGACGACGTCGCCCAACTTGATGCGGCTGCGGCGCCGGAGTCGTTTCTGAACCACCTTACGCAGGAATTCGGCACCTTACCGATCGCGGCTGGTGTGAGCAGCAACCGGCGGCATTCGGTCGAACAGGTGGGCAGGAGTCGACCATTGCTACTCAGGCTTCGTCCAGATCAGCGAGTACCGACCAAGCAGATGTCGTTTGTACCGGACGGCGGGTAAGACGTGGCTCGAGATTCGTTTCACTTCCCGATAGGTCGCTGGCGGCGGCCAAGCCATGGGCGCCGAGTGTTCCCAGTGGCCGCGCACGAGACCGAGAATGGTCCGAACCCCTTGACTGACCAACGCGTAAGGCAAGTCCCACCAGTCGTTGGCGGCAAGCCCGATCACCGCCACGACACCCCCAGGCCTGACCAAGTCAGCGAATCGGGCGAGCCCATCCTCGGCGTTCACGTGATGCAACGTGGCAACTGACACCACGGCGTCGAATGAGCCAGGTTCGAACGGAACGTCAAACACGTCGCCATGCAACCACTCGACTGTCACGCCGAGGTGGCGCGCTCTAGCCCGGTCGAGAACTTCCGCGTCGAGATCGAGACCGACGACGTGGCACACGCCGGCCTGAGCCAACTGGGCCGACAGGATGCCATCACCACACCCCACGTCCAGAACGCGTCGTGCTCCATCCGGGATCGCTTCCAGGAGCAGCGGATGATATTGGATGTTGGCATTCCACAGCCGATTGAATGCCATGCGAAAGCGTAACCCTGATCAGTCGTGATCCGCCGAGGTATCGAGCATCAATGGTTCCGCGGCTAGCGACGGCCTCACCGAAAGTAATGCAACCCAATCGACGCCGCCACCGTCACATTGAGCGATTCCGCGGGCCCCGTCATCGGGATGCGAACGCGCGCGTCAGCCGCCGACAGCGCCCCCGCGGACAAGCCGTCGCCTTCGCTCCCGACGACTAACGCGACTTGCGGCAGCGCGCGGTCAAAGTCCTCGAGGGGCAAGGCGTCGGTCGCCGGAGTCAGCGCGAGCGCACGAAAGCCCGCGGCGCGAAGGTCGCCGAGGGCCGCAGGCCAAGCCCCGGCAGCGACGAAGGCAACTTGCAGCGAGGCGCCCATCGACGTGCGGATTGCCTTGCGGTAGAGCGGATCGCCGCAATTCGGCCCCAGCACGACCAGATCAACGCCGAACGCCGCACCGCTGCGGAAAATGCCCCCGACGTTGTCAGGGTTGTTGACGCCCTCCAGCACCATGACGCGTCGTGTGGTCGTCAGGTCCACGGTATGTAGGCTTTCGATCGGCGGCCGCTCGGCCAGCGCGAGGCAGCCGCGATGAATGTCGAAGCCGACGACCTTGTTCATCACGGATTGACTCACGATATAAATCGGCATGCTCGAAGGGAGTGTCGCGCGGGCATCCGCAAGCGCCTCGAGTGCCGTCGGCGTGACGAGCACCGAGCGCAGCCGGTAGCGGGGAAGATCGACGACCCGACGAAGCACGCGGCGCCCTTCGACGACGAACAGCCCACGGCGTTGCAGCTCGGCAGGCGAGCCAATGATGCGATAGTCGTCGAGGCGTGGGTCGTCGAGCGATTCGACGCCGATCACAAACTCAGCCTGGTCAGCTCAGCGAACCACTCCAGTACGACCCGCAACTCGTGGCGCACTGGCGTGACGCCACTTCGTCGCACCAGCACTCGCGAAGAGGAGGCGTGTCCACTCGCAAGCTGGACATCCTCTCGACCCGAAATGGTGAGTGGGGCAGAAACACTGAGTGTAGGCGTCGTGCTGATGGCGGCTGCCGCGGCGCGGCCGTGGGCATTGAAGTACAAGCGTACGCCCGTCAACGGACCAACAAGGCCACGCACCGCCGGCCGGCGACACGTGTACGCGAGGACCGCTGCCGTCAGAAGGCCGCACGAAGACCTCCCAGCGGCCCGACTCGTTCGACATGTACGCGAGCCATTTGCCGTCGGGCGAAAAGCGCGCATGCGATTCGTCGAACAGCGTCCGGACCACAGGGCGTCGTTGGCCGCTGGCGAGATCGAGAACCCAAACATCGGCGCCGGTGAGTGGCTGAAACTCGGTGAATGCCAGTTGCCGGCCGTCAGGGGACCACGACGTCGGGAACTGGTTCCATGGGCTTTCGAGCAGCGGCCTGGGGGCATGATCGGCGTCCGTGGGTCGAATGAACAGATTGAAGGGACCTGCCTTGCTGTATGCGAAGGCGATCTCCAAACCGTTCGGGCGCCACGTTGGGCTGATGCTGCGGCCATCGGCCGACAGCCGGTTGATCGCACCGCGCTGCATGTCGCCAAGCCAGAGGTCGGCGCCGTCTTCGCTTTCGACGGTCATCGCAAGCCGCTGCGCATCAGGTGAAACGTCGACGCTGCCCAGCGCGACCGGCGGAATCGGCAGCGGCTCGAGCTGGCCTCGCGCGTCGAGCCAATGAAGGCGCTCGTCGATCTCAGACGAACTACCGGGCACGTAGATGAGCGAACCAGTGCGCGAAAAAGCGAAGCGAGGCCCGGCCACGGTTGCGTCCGCGGTCGCGAGCCCGCGAAGAATGGGTCGAGGTAGCGCCGTCAGCCGCCGCTCACGCAGCGAGAACGGCGCCGCTTCGAGACGTCCGCGACGTTCGAACACCACGTGGCCGGTCGGCGAATAGCGCCCAAAGGCAGCCGAGTCGACGACCGGGTAGCTGAGGCCGGTGGCTACATCAAAAAGCGCGACGCGACTGCTGGCCAGGCTCACGGCCGTGTAAAGGACCTGAGACCCGCCGGGCACGACATCGGGCCACCCGTAGCTGACTTCGGGCGAGCCCGCAGGTGGCGCGGTCAGGACAACGGGTTCACCACCATCTTGCGAGATGCGCGCGAGGCCGCCGCCTGGCCCACCTCCAAACACGATGGTCTTGTCAGTGCCCCAGCTGGCGCCCGATCCAGAGCGGGCAGCGCACAGTGGCACCGGTGTTCCGCCTTCGACCCACAGCTTCTTCAGACTTCCATGCGCGAAGAAACCTACCCATTGGCCATCGGGCGAAAAGAACGGGTCCGACGCGCCATCCGAGCCCTCGATGACCTGCGGCGTATCGCGGTCGATGGTTCGCACGAAGAGCCGCGATCGGCCGACGTGCAGCGCGGCATAGACCATGCGGGTACCGTCGCTCGACACCGCGACCGAGCCTCGCAACGGATCGATGGCCATGTCATCCGGCAACGCAATCGTGAAGCGCGTCGTCTGGCGCGGCGCCGGCGGACGCTGACCATACAACGCAAAGACGATCGCAATGCCGACCATCGCTGCGGCGCCAGCCACCCCTGCTGCAATGAGAGGGCGCCATTCAGAGCCAGCAATTTCACGCGTCGCGCGTGAGTCTGGCCCGCGTGGACTAGTGAGGTCGGCGACGAATCGATACCCCCGCCGGTGGACCGTCTGGATGTAAGTCGGGCGCAGCCTGTCGTCGCCGAGCGCGTCCCTCAGCACTCGAATGGCCTCGAGAAGAGATGCCTCGGTGACGAACGAATCCTTCCACACCGCATCCATCAACGTTTGCTTGGACACGACCGCCCCAGGGTGGGCCGTCAGTGCCTCCAGAACGCCCAACGCGCGGGGTGGCAACGGGACCTCGGACGGTCCGTGCCACAGGCCATTGCCCGGCTCGAAACGAAACGGCCCGAAGTAGAGCAGTTGTCTCGACGGCTCAGGTTGATTTCCATCAATTTTGGCCATTGTTCCGGCTTTCTTACGCACACCTTCAGGACTTCCGGGCGCGATTCATTTTACAGGTGCAACAGGAGGTCGCGAGTGTCCTGGTTTGCCACCAAATCGATCGATGAACTGAAGGCGCGCCTCGGCGATGCCACGCTCAAGCGGGTCCTGGGCCCTGTGGATCTGACGATGCTGGGAATCGGGGCGATCATCGGGACCGGCATCTTTGTGCTCACCGGGCAGGCCGCCGCGATGCACGCCGGCCCCGCTATCGTCCTGTCGATGGTGCTGGCGGGCATCGTCAGCGCTCTGGCGGCCCTCTGTTACGCGGAGTTTGCTGCGGCTGTGCCGGTCGCCGGGTCCGCTTACACGTACGCTTACGCGACCCTCGGAGAGGTGATCGCGTGGATCATCGGTTGGGACCTCATCCTGGAGTACGCCCTTGGCGCCGCGACCGTGGCCGTCGGGTGGTCGGGCTACGTTGTCACTCTTCTCGATGATCTCGGTCTTCGGTTTCCGCCATTGCTGAGTGCGGCGCCCGGAACGGCAGTGGTCCTGAACGACGGGACCGCGGCCACGGCCATCTTGAATCTACCCGCCGTGTTCATCGCCGTCCTCGCCACGGCCCTGTTGGTCATCGGCATTCGTGAGTCCGCGCGCGTCAACGCCGTCATCGTAGGGATCAAGGTCGCCGTCGTGCTGCTCATCATCGGCGTCGGGGGAATGTTCGTCTCGGCCGACTACTGGCAGCCGTTCATCCCGGAAAACACCGGCACCTTTGGCTCGTTTGGCTGGAGTGGCGTGCTGCGAGGAGCGGGCGTCATCTTCTTCGCGTACATCGGGTTCGATGCCGTCTCAACCGCTGCGCAAGAAACCCGGAACCCTCAGCGCGACTTACCGTACGGGATTTTCGCGTCGCTCGTCATCTGCACCGTTCTCTACGTGCTCGTCTCAGGGGTCATGGTTGGACTCGTCCCGTATCAGCAGCTTGGCGCGCCTGCACCAATGGCGCTCGCGGTCGACGCGGCGCGTGTGAAAGCGGCGGGCACGGGATGGGACTTCATCGCCAATCTTCTGCCGCTCGTCGTCAAACTGGGCGCCATCGCGGGTCTCTCGTCGACGATCATCGTGCAGATGATGGCGCAGCCTCGTATCTTCATGTCGATGGCGCAGGATGGCCTGCTGCCGCGATGGGCGGGCGCGATTCACCCTCGATTTCAGACGCCTCATGTGACGACGATCATCACGGGCGCGATCGTCACGCTGGCCGCCGGCCTCACGCCGATTGACGTGCTGGGCGAACTGGTCAGCATCGGCACGCTGTTCGCGTTCGTCGTTGTCTCGATTGGTATCATCGTGCTTCGGAAAGCCCGCCCGGATCTCGAACGCCCGTTCCGCACCCCGTGGGTGCCGTGGTTGCCTGCGCTTTCGGCGGTCGCGTCATTCGCACTAATGGCGAGCCTGTCGACCGAAACCTGGATTCGACTCGTGATCTGGATGGCGTTGGGGATGGTGCTCTACGTTGGGTATGGGTATCGACACAGTGCACTGAGGCGATAGCGAAAAGGACGGGTCGCGGAAACACGGAAGCACGGAACGTACACGTAGCCACGAAGACACGAAGGAACCTTGGGCTATGGGGTTTTCTTGGCTGATCGTGCCGTGAACTTGGCGACCTTCGACTTCGGGCGGGCCGTCTTCGGCTTTGCGATGTCCTTCGATGTCGTCCACTCGACCTTCTGGACGACCGGCATCTGCAGCGCGCGTTCGCGATCGAGGTCGAGGGAGCCAACGTGCAACGACAACGGCGCCTGCACCCACTTGTAGATCGATTGGGTAAACAGCGTCGTGAAGCGTGACGCCCACGTGTGGGCTAGTTCCCGTGTCGTCTTCGGGAAGATGCTCAGGAGCGCTTCCTCGACTTCGTCCGGTGACATTTTTTCGGCGGCGTAGAGATGCAGGCAGGCATCGAGCACTGGAAACGGCATCAGCTCGTGCTCGGCCACCTGCGCATCCGCCAACTCGGGGCCGGGGGCCGTGCCGAGCGTTTGAGCGATGCCTTCGAAATGGAAGCGTCGGTGCAATCGCTCCAGGAGCGCAATGACAACGGTCTTCGGCACATTCGCGATCACCGCGAGCGCGCCCTCGAGATCGCCACCCATCGTCGTATAGCCAACCGCCTTCTCGCTCATGTCTCCGGTCTGGAGAAACAGGGCACCCGACGAATTGGACCAGTTCCACATCCGCTGGCCACGCAAGCGCGCTTGAATGTTCTGACGCGTAAGCTCGGTGACGTCGCCGTCCTGCAGCATCGCGCGAGTGGCTGCCAGCTCACGGTCCGTGGCGTCGTCGATCGGGCTGGTGCGGAGCTCCACGCCGAGTTCCTCGGCGAGCGTGTGGGCAGCGGTCCGGGTCGAATCCTGTGAATGACGGCTGGGCATGTAAAACACGGTGATCAGCGAGCCGTCGCTCCCCAATAGCTGAGCGGCGCGCCACGCGACGAGCAGCGTCAGCATGGAATCGCGCCCGCCCGACAAGGCGATGCCCAGCGACTTGAAGGCGCCGGTCTTCTGGTAATAGCTCTTGACGCCAAAGGCGAGCGCTTCGAACAGGTCGTCGAGCGCGCGATCACGTGGATCGACGTGCGTTGACACCGAGGCCGGCAGGAAGAAGCTCTCACCTCGGGGCGGGGGATACGCCAGGCGCGAGCGATCGGCCGTGGATCCATCACAGTCGATCACCGGCACGTCGAGTCGCTGCAATCGAAAGTCTTCGCAGTCGGTGCGCCACGTGGTGTTTTCCATCCGTAGACGGCTGGTGCGGTCGAGATCGACGATCGCGGAGGTCCAGCCTTCGCGGAATCGCGGTGCGTCGAGCACGAGACGGCCGTTCTGGAAGACCAGCCCGCCGCCGTCGTAGATCAATCCATCCTGCCCGCCGACGGCGTTGGCGTAGATGAGCACCGTCTGGTTGTCGGAGGCCCGCGTCGCGAGCATCTCGCGGCGCGTCTCGTCGATGCCCATGCGATACGGCGAAGCCGAGACGTTGACGACCAGTTCGGCGCCCGAATAACAGCGCCGACGCATCGGCCCATCTGGCGACCACGCATCCTCGCAGACCTCGATGGCTACGAGTCCGAAGTCGAAGCGGAAGATGTAGTCGCCAAGCGGCACGCCGCCAGCGTCGAGCGCCAGCTTCGAGCCGCCATGCGAAAACGTGCGCGCCTCGTAGAAGACGTTGTAGGTGGGGAGCTTCTCTTTCGGAACGAATCCGAGGATGCGGCCGCGGTGGACGATGGCGGCCGAGTTGAACAACTGCCCTCCAACGGCGACGGCAAGGCCGAGGACGAAGACGGTCGCTGAATCCGCGGTGTCGCGTGCGAAGCGATCGAGCTCGCGCCGCTGACCTTTGAGAAATCCACGCCACTGCACCAGGTCCTCTGGCGGGTACCCACCAACGGCTTGCTCGGGAAACACGCCCAATGTCACGTCGTCCGCCGACATTTCCCGGGCCAGCTCGATCAGGCGCGTCACATTGGAGTCGACCGCGCCGACGGTCGGACTGACACTGGCAACCGCCACTTTAGCCAGACGCATATCCCTAGCTTCGCACGAAAGGCCGCGCATCGCGCGGAAGGGCGCTACGCGGAAGGGCGCGCGTCCGCTCTGTAGGCGGTGTAGCTGGCGACCATCTGCCATGCCCAGTAGGCCAGCACGACGACCCGATTCATCCATCCGGCAAGCACGTCTGGGCCGAAGCCGCCCGCGCGTGGGACTGCGACGGCCAGGTAGACCACCATGGCCAGCAGGCTGAGCCACGTGAGATGGGCTGTCACGATCATGCCGCGCGATAGAGCGAGCCACGCCGGGTTGTGCCTCAGGCTCCAAGTGATGAAGAGGGCAGCGATCGGAACTCCTGGAATTCCGATCATCGACGCGACTGCGTGCAACGTACCGTGCGTCGTCAGTTCATCGG
Source organism: uncultured Acidobacteriota bacterium (assembly GCA_963802675.1). Lineage (GTDB taxonomy): Bacteria > Acidobacteriota > Vicinamibacteria > Vicinamibacterales > UBA2999 > JACCSI01. The sequence continues at coordinate 9,742 of CAWDJL010000002.1, read as the reverse complement.
GACTTGCGGTGATGGGATCTTGAGCGAAGAGCCCGGCCATGATCAGCGAGAGTCCAACCACGACGAGCACAAAGCGCCCCAAGCGACCGCCTCGTGTTTTCACGTGCTCGCGGAGAGCCACTGACAACGTAAAGCAGGAAATCGCCCATAGGAAGAAGGCCGTCATCATGACCCAGCCGTGCCGCCCGATGCTGTATTCGCTGAGGAAGCGCCACGACGGTTCGAATTCCGGCTTGATCGCGTGGAGCAGGACGATGAGGGCGAGGAATACGCCCATGACGATCATCGAGACCGCCGCGAGATGCGGACTCGGCATTACCAGCTCGTCAGTGTGCGTATCGGTGGCCGGAGGCTGTGTGCTCGTGATGACGTCCATAGCTAATCTCCAGGTGTCCTTACCAACACGTCGAACGACTTACGTGGAATTCGACATGGCCGCGCTTCGCGCGGAAGGGCCGCCGAGACAACCATCGTTTTCAGTTGTCAGTTTCCAGTTCAAAGAAAATGCCCTCACCCTTTGAACTGGCAACTGGTAACTGGCAGCTGGTAACCGGATCCGCCGAAGGCGGGCCTTCCGCGCGAAGCGCGGCCCCCCGCGAAGCGGCCCCTCCGCGCGCAGCCGTGGCCGTCAGAACGGGTGTCGCACCCGGACGCGCCCGACGATGCGGAAGGAATACTCGTACGACGACTCGACGCGGTGGAGGCGAGCCGATGCGAACAGGTGAACGCCGGCTGCTGGTCGAAAATGACGCGTGAGCCCGAGCTCGCCGTAGTCGCGCACTTTGTGGAACACCGGGCCGTCAAGCCGCTGTGCCAGATAGTTGGGGTCGCCCTCCGCCTTTAATGTGTCACGGCTCCGCCAAACGATCAGGTGACCCCGCCAGGGTCCCTGCTCAAGGGCGCCGCGGAGGAATATCCCCTGACCCGTCTCGGAAGATGCAGGCGATTCGCGATCCGGCACGTAGCGTGTCAGTACCGGATGCGCTTCCAAAACGATTCGCGCCGCGCGAACGCGAGGTGACCACTCGACTCCAACCGCGACCCCCTGGCTGTCACTGACGGGGCCAGCGGCAAACTGTTGGCCGCCTTCGTGAACGAGATGCCACTGGCCATGCAGCTGCCACGACGGGTGCAAGCGAATTGCGCTACGGTAGCCCGTGTCGAAACGTTCGCGGTGCGACTGTGTGTTGAGACGCTGCCAATTGATCCAGGCGTCGTGGTTGATGCGGGAGGCATTCACCAGCCACTGCAGCCCCATCTCCTGGCCGCGCGTGAACGCGAGCGTCTCCCGCTGCAACGGGGGGAGCAGACCGTGTGGCGTCTCGTAGTCGGGACCGACGATATCGTGGCGCGTGGCAACGGTCTCGAGTGAGCCGAAGAGGAAACGTGAAGGGCCTCGTGCGACTTCGAGGGCAATCAGTGGTTCCGCCTGTTCGAGAAACTCGTGGGAGCCGAAGCGACCGAGGCCGAACACGCCGCCACGCAGGACGACGGTCTCGTTGAAGACGATGTCGAGAAAAATGCGACCGGAGGCGCCGAACAGAGTTTCACCCTCGCGGAAGCGGTTGGAAAACTCCGTGTTGTCGCCATAGAAGAAGAAGTCGGCGGCGGCGGTGTAGGACTGCGCGCGTCCAACGGAAGAGACCAAACATGTGAGCACAAATGTGACAGCAATCCGGAGCCGCATGCGTGTCTGGCCAGCGATTGTCGCATTCCTCGTCCTTCCGGCGCCCTCGGCGTCGGCACAAGGCGACCAGTGGCACGTGGATGTCGGCGCCGCGGCGCTGGTTGAGGCGTGGGACCTCAATAGCAACCGTGAGTGGTTGGCGGGCGTGGCGGCTGGCGTGGAGAATCGATTGTGGCGAACCCTGCGGCTTCGACTCGAAGGCTGGGTGGTGCGCGCGCTGCAGGACGGCGCAGACGGGTGGGTGCGCGGCTTCGACGTCGGGCCTCGTTGGCGGTGGGGAACGGGACGCGCCCGCCCGTTTGCCGACCTCAGTGTCGGGCTTTCCAACGCGACAATCGAGGTGCCGCCCCACGGCACTCGCTTCAACTTCGTCGCTCGAGCGGGCGGGGGGCTGCAAGTTGGCCTCGGCGGCCGGGCGAGTCTCGACCTCGGCGCGCGCTGGCTTCACCTCTCGAACAACGGGCGCGAGGGTCGGCAGCGAAACCCCGATATTCAATCGCTCGGGGTGGTGGTCGCGGTAGGATGGTCGGTACTGAAACCCGTCCACTGACTCGAACAACAATCAAAGAGCCATGCTATCCAAGCTTTTCAAGTCGAAGTTGCCAGGTCCGTCGGAATCGTTGCCAGGGCGCGCCGAAGCGATGAAGGTTCCAGCCACACACCATGTGACCGGCGGCCCATTGGAACCGCGTGATGCAGGAGTCGCGCAAGCTCTGTTCGGCATGGGCTGCTTTTGGGGAGCCGAGAAAATGTTCTGGCAGACCCCTGGCGTCGTCAGCACCAACGTCGGCTATGCGGGTGGTCAGACGCCGAACGCCACCTACGAAGAGGTCTGCAGCGGCGGGACGGGACACGTCGAGGTCGTGCGGGTGTTCTTCGATTCATCCCGCGTGAGCTACGACGAGTTGTTGCGTGTTTTCTGGGAGGGTCACGACCCGACACAGGGGATGCGGCAAGGCAACGACATCGGCACGCAGTACCGCTCAGTGGTCTACTACTTCGACGCTGCCCAACGTGCCGCGGCAGAATCGTCGCGAGTCGCGTACCAGCGGCGACTGCGGGAAGCCGGATATGGCGAGATCACAACCGAGATTGCACCGGCACCGACCTTCTATTACGCGGAAGCGTACCATCAGCAGTATCTGTCGAAGAATCCAAACGGTTACTGCGGGCACGGCGGCACCGGCGTCTCGTGCCCGATCGGGCTGACGGCGGCGGGCTGAACAAATCAGTGATCAGTTGCCAGTTACCGGGTCAAAGGGCGCCGATTTCCTCTGACTATCAACGGCTTCGCTACTGAACGCGCCACACTTGCACTTCAGCGCCACTTGCGGCAAACAACGTGGAGCTGGCTTGGTCGAAATACGCCCCGGTGTAATACCGCTCGCAGGCATCGAAATTCGGCTCCGGCGAACGGTCCCACGGGCTGAAGATGTGATCGGGCTGCACCACGCCCCCCTTCAACTTCACAGGGTCATAGATCCGCCACTCCGGTCGGAACCCTTCCGCGTTCTCGCCGCGTTCAGCGGAGCGGCACTTATTGATCTCGCCATTGGGGCCGGCATCCCACGAGCCGTACCAGATTTGCCCGGTTCCCATGCCGCCCATAAACACCACGCCGCGCTTGCCGCTGGTGGTCTCAATCCAGGCGCCGACGTTCATCCGGTCCCGCTGCGTCCACGTCCCCCGTCCAGGCATCGGACCATCAGGATTGTACTTGTCCGCCAAGTTGGGTTTGTAATCAGGCGCTCGGCTCGCGCGGTCCCTGAGCGAGTGCATCAGCTTTTCTTCAAGAGGGAGCTGGCGGCTTTTGTACCCGCCCGGATTGGAACCGATTGCCGTCCACGGCAGAATGGAGAGGGACGGTCCCCAGGTGTTGTCCACGTTGCGCGAGATCGCCATCATGGACCCCGTCATTCCAAGCCCCTGCGGGGTCGGAAACAGCCCCCCGCAGATCCGCTTGACGCTGGTTCCCGCGAAGCGATATGGCCCCTTGGAACGAGCATCACCGCTCTGGGTTAAATCAGCCACGACCAGGCAGTGGTCCGTTCCCGCATAGTCCGAGTTGTAGTAATCCAGATACGAAACGTAGAGCTTGCCCTGGTGATACGCCAACCCCAGGAACGGCCACGGATTCCCGCCCGTCGTCTTCACGCTGCGAAGGGCTCCCGTTTTGTAGTCCCACGACACATCCAACTTCTCTTTGTCGTTCCACGTCGGCCAACCAAGAGGGGACGCCGCCAGCGTGGGAGGACTGGCGATCGAGGCGTTCCCGTCGTAGGGCATCGCGTAGAGCTTCCCGCCGTCATCGGATGCGGGAGTCAACGTGTAGAGCGTGATCTGTCCGTTCTCGTTCTTGCCGGCCAAATTGCCGCCACCAAATGGCAATCGCACCGCCCCCAGATACACAAAATCACTCGGCGCCAAGACGCCACCGGTTGCCGGTGGCACTCCACGGGCTTGAACCACAGGGATGGCGCGGTCTTGCGGGACGGTACCAGACACTTGCGCGTAGGCAAGCGAGGACAAGAGCGACGCGAAGACGACAATCAGTGTTCTCATCCTCAGCTCTTCGACCTTTCCCCCAGCGCTTCCTCCCACAGCCAGCGCCGCGGCGGCGGTCCCTTGCGGCGGGTGAGCCCGAAGCGGCGAATCGCATGGTGGTCGATGTGCGCCATCGCATCTGCGACGCTGTCAGTGACCAGAAAGAGATCAAGGTCAGTTGCCGACACAGAGCCAACCGCAACCATCTCTTTCAGCAAGTCGGTAAACGGCTGCCAATATGAGGACCCCATCAGGACAACCGGGAACTGATGGATCTTGCCGGTCTGGATTAGCGTGAGCGCTTCGGTGAGCTCATCAAGGGTCCCCAGCCCGCCCGGCAAGACGACAAAAGCATATGAGTACTTGAAGAGCAGGACCTTGCGGACGAAAAAGTAGTGGCAGGTGACATGCCGATCCAGATACGCGTTCGGCACTTGTTCGTGAGCAAGCGAGATGTTGCAGCCAACAGAGCGGCCGCCCGCTTCGCGAGCGCCGCGATTGGCGGCCTCCATGATGCCCGGTCCACCGCCCGTCATCACCGTAAAGCCGAGGCCAACCAGCGCCCGACCCACCTCGCGTCCGAGGTCGTGGTACCTGATGCCCCTCTCGGAAGCGCGCAGATCCGAACACGGTGACGCATGGGCCGGCGAAATGCAGGGCGCGGAAGCCGCGAATGAAATCGCGGGCCGCGCGAACCAGAATGATCAGCTCTTTGAGGCGAGAGTGTGGGCCTTCGAGAAAGTAGCGGTCTGCCTCCGATGGTCGAACGGTAGGAGGGGGAGTGGGGGAAGCGGTCATCGCCTCCCCCAATCGTATCGGACTCAGCCCAGATGGACTTACACCCAAACGCCGCGTTCACGGCCCCAGGAGTCGATTTCGTGCTGGGTCTGCTCCTTCGCCCAGCCGTAGCGTTCCTGCAGCTTGCCTTCGAGCTTTTCCATCGCCCCGTCAATCGCCTCGAGGTCGTCGTCGGTGAGCTTGTTCCACCGCATTTTGACATCGCCCTTCAGCTGCTTCCACTGTCCCTTGATCACATCGGCATTCATCGAAGAATTCCTCCTGGGCGCTCGCATCAAACGCGCGGCGCCCAAACGGTGGGAGCACGGTTTGTGCCATCTGTCGAAGCCGACCCGACCGTTCAGAAACGCTGTCGGGATGGTGTACAGTCGTTGCGGCTACAGCCGAAGAAAAGACCCATGCCCATTGTCGTTTTTGCAATCTCGGTGCTGCTGACGGCGCTGCAGGCTCCTGTCGAGATTCGTGGCGCGGTCGTTGACCTTTCCGGAGCGGCCGTCCCTGACGCGACGGTGACTCTGATCGTTGACGGGAACGAGCAGGTCATCGCGTTGGCGGACGACGGGACCTTTGCGGTCGCTGGTCGAGCCGGAACGCTTCGTGTCCAGGCGCCTGGGTTTGAGGAGCTCAGCCTCCGGTTGGAGGATGCGGCCGTGCCATTGCGCCTGGTGCTCCAACCGGCGAGCTTCGCGGATTCGATTGTGGTGACTGCCGATCGCGGTGCGACCCGACTGCCATCCGGTGCGAGCGCAACCGTCCTGTCGTCGGCGGAGTTGGCCAACGCCGCCGGCGGCGCGCTGGACGACGTGCTGCGCCAGACACCGGGCTTTACGCTCTTTCGGCGCTCATCCTCGCGCACGGCCAACCCGACGACACAAGGTGTGACGCTTCGCGGCGTCTCAGGGTCAGGTGCCAGTCGAACGATCGTGCTGGCGGATGGCGTGCCGCTCAACGATCCGTTTGGAAGCTGGGTCTACTGGAACCGCGTACCGCTGGCCGCTATCGACCGCGTCGAGGTGGTACGTGGCGGCGCCGGCGATCTGTACGGCGCCGACGCGCTCGGAGGGGTCATTCAGCTCCTCACGTTCTCGCCGAGCCGCCCGCGTCTGCGCGCAGTGCTCGATGGCGGATCCCACAGTACGGGACGAGCGTCGCTGTTTGCGGGCACGATGCTCGGCGGCTGGACGGCCACCGCGTCGGGTGAATGGGTGGGGACCGATGGCGTGCCGACACTCGACCCAGCGGTCGCGGGTCCGGTTGACGTCGATGCGTTCAGCGACTATCGCACGGGCTTCGCAAGCTTTGGGACTCATCGTGATCGATGGAGAGCATCCGCGCGCGTGAGCGCGTACTCCGAGGACCGAGGCAACGGCACACCGGTGCAAGTGAACACCACGGACTGGCGTCAGCTTTCCGGCGAAGTGGGAGGATTCGTTGGCGGTGGCGCCTGGGAAGCGCACGTGGCGACCGGGAGCCAGGACTACTACCAGACGTTTTCGGCGGTTGCAGGCGACCGTCAGTCCGAACGATTGACTACGGAGCAGACAACGCCGAGCGAGTTCTACTCGATCTCCGGACAGTGGTCGCGGCCTCTCGGGCCACACACGCTGCTGGTGGGCGCAGATGCGGACTATACAGACTCGACTGTATCGGAGCTGCGTTACGTCCTGGTCCCCCCCGTGACTGGAGTCAACACCCCCACGGGCCCATTTGTCGTTGGCGGCGAAGAGCGGAACACTGCCATCTACGGGCGGCTCCGCATCGCCGCCAGCGATCGACTCTCACTGGCGCTAGGGCTTCGCGGGGATTTCTGGAAGTCCGAGCCGCTGAGCTCGACCGACCCCGACAAGTCCGTGTCCTTTTTCAGTCCGCGGCTTGGAGTGGCGTATCGGATGAACGACCTCGTCACGCTGCAGAGTGCCGTCTATCGAGCACATCGGCCGCCCACCCTGAATGAGCTGCACCGCGGCTTCCGGGCAGGAAACGCCGTGACCAATCCCAATTCGCAGCTCGATCCCGAACATCTGAACGGCATCGAAGGTGGTGCGCTCCTGACGCAAGGCGGATTGTCTTTCCGCGCGACCGCGTTCTATAACCAGCTCGATGGAGCGGTCGCCAACGTGACGGTGTCGACGACGCCGACGCTGATCACGCGTATTCGAGCTAACTCGGACGAAATTCGCGCCAAGGGTCTCGAGCTCGAAGCGGACCTGCGCCTGCACCCGACAGTTACCGTCACGGGGCAGACCACGTTCACCGCCAGCCATTACCACGGATCTGAAGCGACGCCGGCACTCGCAGGCAATCGAGTGCCCCAGGTGCCTGACGTGCAGTTCGGCGCCGGCGTAACCTGGACACCCGAGTGGCTGACCGTTGCCGCACAAGTGCGTGGCAGCAGCTCTCAGTTCGACGATGATCTCAACACGCCGGAGTTCAAGTTGAACCCGTTCGCCGTGCTCGACGTGTCGCTGTCGCGCGCGCTCGCCCGCACGGTGCAGGCGTTTCTGTCGGCCGAGAACCTCTTCGACGAGGACTACGACACGGGGCGAACGCCGCTTCGTACCATCGGCTGGCCGCGAACGATTCGGGCTGGCGTACGGGTGGCGATTCCCTAGCCTAGACCAGGGTATGACTGAGACGTGGTTGACGGGTCCGGTGCCTGGCTTCGACCCGATGCTGATGCCTGTCGTGCACGCCCTTCTGCAAGTCCGCGCAGACGTTCGTCGCGCCCTCGACGGACTGTCGGACGATCACGTGTGGCAACGCGTTGGGGCGTCGGCGACCATTGGATTCCATGCGCTGCACATCGCGGGCGCGACCGACCGGCTCCTGACGTATGCGCGCGGAGAGCAGTTGTCAGCGGTACAAGTCGCCGCCGCGCGTGAGGAATCACGCCTCAGCGGCCTGGACGCAGCAGCGCTGAACGCCCGCGTCGAGCATGCGATGGAGGCCGCACTCGAGCAAGTACGGCGCACGCCGGTCTCAACCCTTACCGCTCCGCGAGACGTTGGACGCGATCATTTACCGTCGACCGTCATTGGCTTACTTTTTCACGCTGCAGAGCACGCCGCGCGACACGCTGGTCAAATGGCAACGCTCCGCCGTATCGCAGGTCAACTATGAGATACACGATTGCCTTGTTCGCGATATTCATCGCGGCCACCTCAGGCTCGCTGGCTCGTCAGGCCCCGAAAACCGTCAACGACAGCGTCTATTCGGCGGCGCAGGCCGCGCGCGGGCAAGCGGTCTTTGAAGGCACCTGCACCGCGTGTCACGACACCGCGCGCTTCACCGGCGGTGACTTCATGACGGCTTGGACCGGCAAGTCGATGGGTGAGTTGTTCAAAGTCGTGTCCACGACCATGCCCGAGGACAACCCCGGCGCGTTGAAGCCGCAGCAGTATGTCGACGTGCTCGCGTACTTCCTGAAGCTGAATGAGTTTCCAGCGGGATCGGAAGAACTGAAGGCGGAAACCATGAACGGGATCAAGATCGACAAGAAGGGCAGGTAGGGCAGGTAGGGCGGGTGGGGCGGGTGGGCGGGCGGGTCACCATTCTTTGCCTGCCCTACTAGCCCTACCAGCCCCACCCGACTTCAATGACTCCCCCCAAACCGCCAAGTCTACTAGTTTGGGACCTTCGAGGTCTGGAGGAGGAAGTGTCGTGACGTTTCCGAGGGTGGCGTGGTGCGGTGTCGCAGTCGTGGCTCTTCACAACGCCGAGGAAGCTCTCACAATTCCGACTTGGCTTCCACCCAGGCTTGCAAGGCTCGAGGCGGAGTTCCGCATCCAGCCTGTGGCGGCAGACACGGGGCAGCTCTATTGGGGGCTTGTCGTGGCAACGCTCATCCCGATGCTCTGGGTTGCCTTGGCTTCCCGTAGCGCTCCCCGAAGCATTGGCCCTTACTCGATCATCGTGCTGTATGGAGTCTTTCTTGCCAACGCACTCGTGCCCCATCTTCTTGGAACAGTCCTGCTCGCGAGCTATGTCCCGGGAGCTATCACGGCAGGTGTTCTTGTCGTTCCCTTCACAGCCTGGTTAGCCCGCCGCGCCGTAGTCGATGGGTATGCGACCAAGCCCGGCTTGGTCGCGGCCTTGCTTGTCGCAGCCGCCCTATACTTTCCCGCGCTACGGGCCCTGCTGGGCCTACCTTAGATTCATCCGCGGAATTGGGAAGACGCGGAAGTGGACGCACCTCAGATGGATCCGCGAAAGGAGGAGCGCGCGGTTCACTGCACTCTCGATGATGGTTGGCTCCGCGCTGATGAAAAGGCCGCATCTACTGAACGCGGCTTACGAACGGAGCCCAATAGTTCAAGGGAATCGTCACGAGTTCCGGCGCCTTCGCGAAGCCTTTCAAAGACTTCGATCCTGCTGCGTGCCGGGGCATAGCGCGGGCGCGTCGCCGACTGGGTGAAATCCTAGAGGACTAAGGCCAGCCGCACCAGCCACCCGCGCACGGCCGTTTCCTTCGCGACACGTGTATTTGCCCGGAGCGCCAACGGAACTGCGATCTGCGGGCAACACCTCTGAAACGCCGGGGCCATCATGCGTCAGCTAGTTGGCGTCGGTTCGCCGCGAGAGCTGCAGGAGCGACTCGTTGCGGTCCTGGGCACTCTTCTGATGCTGATTCGCTGTCTCTCGGCAGCAGCCCGTGGTGAAAGTCGTTCCGAGCAGGCTGAGATCACCCATGGTCGACCGATAGCCGAGGGGCGA
>CAWDJL010000001.1:0-161319 GCA_963802675.1 uncultured Acidobacteriota bacterium | reverse complement strand
TTGTAGTCCGGCACACGAGGCGCAGCATGGCAGACGCCATTGCCACGCCTCGTGATCGGATGTCATCAGAAGCGAATCCTGGCGCCGAGCTGCACCGGAATCGACCAGCGCGAGCTCTCGCTGTTGATGTCGCGCAGGCCCTCCTCGACGAGCCAATCGACATCCGACAGCCCGCCCATGAAGCGCAGCTGGGTCTCCGCCATCACCTCAAAGGGACCGAGGCCGATCAGCACGCCGCCGGTGGGGCCAAAGCTCAACGCCCAGGACTTCTCGAAAAACTTGCCGTCCTGGGCCGCGAGTCCGGGCGTGACATTGGCGGGCACATTGACGAACACTCCCGTGATGTCGTCGTGCCGGTTGATGCCGACCAGGTACCCCACGTAGGGCGTGAACCGGACCCGCGCAAAGAAGAAGCGCTGCCCGCCTTCGAACCCCCAGTAGTTGTAGTCGCCGAAGTCTACCATAGAGCGGCGTGTTGTTGCGTACCCGCGGTGCCGATGTTCGATCGTCTCCGACGAACTCCGGGAGATGATGAGGTTGACCACCGCTTCACTGCGGGGGCTCGTGCGGTAGCCGACGCCAATCTTGAAGTTCGCCATGCGGCCGTACACGTCATCGAAGGTGGTCTCGTTCAGGTTGATCGGCGCGCCCGTGGTCGTCTGCCCGGTCGCATCCTGAATCATTTTGCCGCTGAACTGGTTGTCCCATCCCCAGAGGGCCGAGATCGTGAAGCGATGCCGAAAATCCTCGGTGGCATCCACTTGCACCGCCGTGCGCGATTCGACCGCGAGGCGCGCCGCTTCGGTCCGGGTCACGTCCACGCGATCGCCCACCTTGAGCGCCGCCAGGACGCTGGCGTCCGTCGTCTCCAGCAGCCGGCGCTGGTAACTCGCGCCGCTCGGTCCGGTGAACGTCACCACGCGCGTGGCGGGGTCCCACCCCGTGAGGGTGACCGTCGTCACGCGCTGGGTCGCGACCGTGGCGCCGGGCAGCGCGCCGGGCGTGGCCGTCGTGACCGGCGGCTCGGTCCGATCCACGGCGGCCTCGCCGGGCGGCTTCGGACGGATGCTCACGCGGTCGTAGTACGACACGCTCACGACGTCACCGACCTGGACCTGGTCGAGGCGCGTGACCGACTGCGGGACGTCGAGGGTGACGACGTTTCCCTGATCCCCGCGGATGGTGACCGTCCGGGCGGTGGTGTCGACGGCCTCCACTTTCCCGCGAAGCGTGATCTGGTTGCTGGCCGCCTGTTTCTGTGCGCTTGCAGCAACGTTCTGTGCGCTTGCAGCGGTGGCTGACACAACCATGGACAAAAGCATCAACAGTGTGGGCTTGAAAAACTTCAACACAGCGAGACCCCATGTCGGCGCCGTCGATTACCATGGCCAGCTCGTTGGCGCCAGAAAGCGAGCCGGTTGCGGACGGAGAACTGCTATCGCCGATGAAATCCTTTCAGGGTGAAGCCGTAATGCACACGGATGGCGAGAACGTCGAAGCCTTCCTCACCTTGCGCGCCCAGGCTGTCGTCGAAGAGGCGCGCTTCCGCAGAGGCGTACATGTTGCGCATGATCCCGACCTTCACACCGGCGATGCCGTATCTCGTACGGAAGTCGGGATGGAGGAGTGGATCGTCCGACTCGGGCTCGTAGTGGGAGAGTCCGTGTTGCATGGATTCGCTCCGTGCGTTGTCGTCGGACGATCTCCTACTTGCCCGGCTCGACCGACACCAGCACTGCTTCGGTCCAGACGATGTCGAACTTGTCGCCGACTTTCACGTTGGCAAGAGCCGCCTTGTCCAGCACTTTGGACGTGTATTTCAAGCCGGTCGGCCCGGCGAAGGTGATCGACGGCACTTCCGGGTTGATGGCGGTAATCGAGGCCGTGATGGTCATCTGCCTGGCTTTGGTGCCGCCCGGGAGGACCTGCTCGGCAGGGGTCGTGGCCTTCGTGGCGCTCGCGACGTCCGGCTCGCCGGGCTTCTTCAGCCGGACGACGACGTTCTCGTAATAGCGAGCGGTGACCTTGTCGCCGACCTTGAGCTCGGCGAAGCGCTTGATGTCCGGCCCGGCGACGGTCGACACGACGGTGCCGTCCGCTTTCTTGAGCGTGACCGTGCGGGTCGCGGCATCGATCGCCTCGACGGTGCCCGTCTCCGTTCGCATCTCTGACGAGATCGTCTTGGCCTGTGCCATGGCCATCTGGGCCGTTGACACAAGAAAAGCCGCTGCAATGATTCCTACGACAAACCGTTTCATACGTCCTCCTAGTCCCGCCTTGACGTCCCTTTCCCAACTGACTGAATCCAAGTGCCACTCCAGCCACCGTGAAGGCGGGGGCTGACCGCTCACGTCGCGGGTTTGCGAACCCTTCGCACTGCGGCGAGGGGAGCGTGGGCCCGCGTAACAGCAGACCTAGCGGGCGAAGTAGCACCGAATCGTCAGGGCAGCCCAACTAGCGCATCCATGGACTTTTGTGCGACGCGCCTTCGCCGATCAGAGGGTCGACGGCACGATGCAGCCGATCACCTAGCGAACACCCACGCTGCAGACCGCTTGCCATGGCGCGGAGAAAGTAGAAATGGCCGGATTCATTGAGGATTCCACCGCGTGCCGCCGATTGCGCCCAAAACCGACCGCCCGGCTCTCCCCCCACCGGACGGAGGGTGCCCGTAATACAGTGGGCGATCACGCCAGACACGGGTGTGCCATCCGGGCGTCTTGGGTTCAGCCATCGACAGCGATATAGAACTTCATTGAGCCCGAGGCGCCTCTCCCGTTGCTCGTGTCTGATCTCGCCAGCGGGAATCAGAATTGCGTACTGCTCAGTCCGACGGACGTGCAGGATGCCAGCAACAGTACGGGCAGATCCGGTTCGAACAGATCGCTGTCGGCCTACACGACAAGGACTACATCCTCTGTGGCGTGGATGCAGGGCGACCTGCACGTGAGCGCTGCAGCAGCGGATCGCCTGGCTTCACCGCCGAAGCATTCCCCCGCTCGCACTGAACGAGCGACGGATCGTCCTCGCCGAAATGAATCGGCAGCGAGCCCTGGTGATGGAGGCCATTTCTGTCGAGCGGAGGTGCTCCGCGAGTTGGCCGGGTCGACGGAGGCCCTGCGTGGTGAGCGCGCCGTCGTCGTCGACGACCTACGTCAGATCGTCGATGTGGTCTGGCTGCGCGTGGCCATATTCCTCGTCGCCGCAGTGGTCCTCGCGCCGCTCGTCGCTCACGCCTACGCCCGTGTCTGGCCCCGGCGAGGGCGCGAGCCGCAGACATGATTTGACGGGAGCCGCACTGGGTAGGCGAATGTCAGAAACTGATCATCGTCAAAAAGCGAGGACCGTCTGCACCATCGGCACCCAGCCCGTCATACCCGCGGTATACGGAGTAAAGGCCCCGCTGTAAGGAGCTTTGTTGACCCGGAACAGCTCTGTGTTGAGCCAGAGTCGCTCGGTCGGAAGGAAATGCCACTTTACCCCGCCGCCATACTCGTAAGAGTCGCCGAACTCCCCGCGCACCCACGATCCGCGGCCATACAGCATCCACACTTTCGGCTCGACAAAATAACTCGCCGAGATCTCGACACCATGGTCGAATGTGGATGCGAGCGGCAGCGGTCCGTCGGCTTCGAAATCATTGAGCCAACGCATAAAGTATTGCCCGTTGACCGCAAGCCCATTCCATTTGATGCCGCCGTCGATCGCCCACAACCTGTACGTGGCCTGGTCGACGGTTACACCCGGCGCAAACGCCCCGGTCGAGAAGGTCAGCACGCCGTCGGAATTGTACAGCGACGTGTTCTCGGGACTTGATTGATCGAGATTTGAAAAACGGTCCTCCCGGGATCGCGTATATGCGGTACCAATACGAATGCGAACTTTGTCGGATGCGAAATAATCATCGTACATGTTGCGTGATTTGCCGGGTTCCCCGTAGGCCCCCAGCGGTTCCCACCAGACACTGCTGGAAAAGAGCAGATGCGTATCGATCTTGTTTGCCGTGATATTCAGGGTATTGAGACCGTTGCCGACGAAGGCCAAATAATTCAACCCCTTCACAGGTTCTCCGTTCGCCCAGACTCCCTGGGTGAACCCGGGACGGAAGAAGTTGTCAGCCATGCTCCTATCGGTCGCCGTAAAAAATGGGAACGTGTTCACCAGCGATCGGCTGCCTGGAACGCCAGTGTAACCTCCAGTAATCGCGAGGGCCCTGCTGAACGTCCAGCCAATGTTGCTGGCAACGACGATCGAAGCGGCCCCGGCGGACGTCCAGACGGTGAAGCTGTATCGCGCCCTCTGGTCGAAAATGTAGCCGCCCAGGATAAACATTGCGCGATTGACCGTGATGTCGTTGCGCGTATGAACCTCGCGGCCAGCGCCCAGGTGGTCGGTGAAAGTCTCGTCGCTATCTTGAGTGTTGAGATATCGGAGTTGGGTATTGATGTTGAACTTCAACAGGAAAGGCACCGTAGCATCTGCGGGAGTTTCCCAGATGACGATTCCATCTCGATAACGATCGTTGGGTGTCTGTGGTGCGGCAGCTGCCGACTGTACGGCAGTACTTGCTGAATCTGCCCCGGTCTTCACGGCCTCGATTTCGGTTTGCGGGTTCTGTGTCTTGGGGTCCTCAGCCGCGACCCTGTTCTTTGCACTGCCTTGTGTGGATTCCGAAGCGGCGACCGTGTTGTTTGGCGGGGCTGCGGGAGCCTGTCCGGAGGCAGAAGTCGTGAAGAACGTAGCCGACGTCAACGCCAATGCGAGTGAGGCCTTGATGAATGCACCCGGTATCGACACGTGAAATCTCCATCCCGAAGCCATCCCGAAATGATTGAAGTACTGGGATTGCGACGCTCACCAAGCCACGGAGGTTTTCCATGACTTGGCGAGCCATCGCCGGTAAGCAACGGAGGCTCTTCGTAGAACGATCCCCAAGCCGAGTTCGAGCGAGGAGCCAGATTCGATCAGCAGAGCGTGACGGAGAGGGCGAGGCCCGCCTCGCTGGTTTCCTTGTACTTGCTGTTCATGTCTTTGGCGGTCTCGGCCAGGGCCATCACGGTGGCGTCGAAATTGACGCGGTGCCGGGACGCGATCTCGTTGCTGGCGATCGCGTAAGCGGTCCAGGCCTTGACGGCGCCGAAGGCGCACCGCTCGATGCACGGCACCTGCACGTAGCCGGCGACCGGGTCGCAGGTCATGCCCAGGTGATGCTCCAGCGCCGATTCGGCCGCATTCTCGACCACCAGCGAGGGCGCGTCGTACGCCGTCGCGGTCAAGGCCGCCGCCATCGACGACGCGACGCCGATCTCGGCCTGGCAGCCGCCTTCCGCCGCCGACAGCGTCGCATGGTGCTTGCAGAGGTAGCCGACCGCTGCCGCGGCGAGCATGCCGTCCCGCACCTTCTGCATATCGACCTTCCGGACCTCCACCAGCGCGTAGACCAGCGCCGGCATGACCCCGGCGGACCCGCCGGTCGGCGCCGTGATCACCAGGTGGCCGCGCCCGTTTTCTTCGGAGGCCGCCAACGCAAAGGCCGACAGCGAGCCGATCCCTTTGTCGGCTTGAAACTTGTCGTCCTGCGCGCGTTTGAACACGGTTGCGGCCTTGCTATGCAGCTTGATCGGGCCGGGCAGCACGTCGTCCTCCGGCATCGCCAGCCCCGACTTTACCGTCGCGACCATCGCGTTGATGATCTTGTCGACGAAGGCGTACACGTCGGCTTCACTCTTGCCCGCGATCGACATCTCGTTGGCCAGCATGATCTTGGCGATCGAGGTCTTCTCCTTGTCGGCGTGGGCCCGCAGCTCTTTCATCGTCCTGAACGGGTACTTCGGCGGGTTCTTCTTCGGGGGCGTGTACCCTTTCCACTCGATGAATCCGCCGCCCACTGAGTAGTACTCCTGCTCGAGCAGCACCTCTTTGCCGGCGAGGAGCTTGACCGTCATCGTGTTCGGGTGCTTGAAGTCGCCCTTCGGGGCGTCGTAGATGACGTCCTTGAGGCTGACATCGATGGACTTGTCGCCGAGCTTCACCGGGAACACCTGGTCAGGCTTGTCTCGCAAGCTGTCGAGGAATTTCGGGTCGACGGTTGCCGGTTCCTTCCCGACCAGTCCTGCGAGCGCGGCTCGTTCCGTGCCGTGTCCCTTGCCCGTCGCGCTGAGGCTTCCGAACAGGTTCACCTGAAGCTTCGTCGCCTTGGCGAGCTTGTCGGCCGGCAACTTGGCGGCTTGCTGATAGAAATCGTAGGTAATGCGCATCGGGCCAATCGTGTGCGAGCTGGATGGCCCGGGCCCCACTTTGTAGAACTCGTCCACCGTCGTCAGCACGGGCCCCTGCCCCTTCTTCACGACGTTCAAGTCCGCGGCGAGCGGCGGCGGCGACCCCTTAGCAGGCGGCTTCGCCTGGGGCGGCATTGTGGCGATGGCCATCGCCGAACGTTCTTCGGCCGAGACCAGGCGCCCGGTCATCACTGCGGCAGCACCGCCCACGGCGCTTCGGATCAAGAAATTTCGACGATCCACGCCGGGTGGAATCTCCTGTGAGATCAGTCGGCTGGTATCCGCTAGCGGATCTTCCCGAAAGGCTTCACTGGGTTTCTCTGTCGAGCTAAGTTTGTCGTCAAGTTTCTCATTCTCTTTGTTTGACATGGTGCACTTGCTCCCTCTCATCAAGATTTAGCTCGCTCGCCGCCGTGTCGGTGCGCAGGGAGCACCCTTCGCTGTAGGCGACATGACAATAACGTCGCGAAACGGCGCCAAGGCACGTCGTGTGCCAGAGCTCGTGCCTAGAATCATACCTGTTTTCGTCTGCACCGATCCGGCTGGCAGGCTCGAGTGGGCGACCGCGGAGCGCCGTGAGGCGATCGCGGAAGTGCGCCGCGAGCTGGCCGGTCGATGGAAGCCCTGCGTCGTGAGCGCGCCGTCGTCGTCGATAAGCAAGCGCTCAGGAGCGCTCCTGATTCGGGACGCTGTCGTTCGGAGATCCTCCGGAATAGCGGAGGCACCTCGAGGACAAGCAGAGACATGCCGCGGCATGTCCGTTAGCAGTCAACAACTTGTAGCGAACCTCCGACGGCGCGTGGATGGCATATGACGTGCTCCAAGCCGTGCGAATGACGTCGATATGCAGACCAGAAGCAGCAGCACGAGAGAATACGAAACCCCTTGGTGCCCGCTTGGCGGCGGCCCTAGTGCTCGGGATGTTTTCGGTGACTTCAATCGCCGCGCAGAGCGCACAGCAGGCCGCGTCCTCTCCTCCAGACGCCGCACAGACTCCTGTGACGTCGCTGACGTGCACATCCAAACCAGGTGAACGCACGCAGTGCGCGGCGGACACGTCCCAAGGCGTCGTGCTGTTGCGATCGATGGGCGACGCGCCGTGTCTGCTCGGAAGGACCTGGGGCTACGACCAGACCAGCGTGTGGGTCTCGGACGGCTGCAGCGCCGAATTCGGCACCGCCTCTGTCGTGCAACCGCAGACGACGAAGCCCAAGGCGCCCACTCACGTTCCGAACGTCGGCTTTCTCCTCTTCGACGGCGAGAAGGGCCAGATCTATTTCCGGCTTTTCAGCTACGGGCGGTATCTGAACCAGCGGAATCTGGACGAGTCCTACGTCGACGCCTTCGGCAACGAGAAGACGGTTCAACGGCGCCAGGACGTCCAACTGCAGAAGTTCTTCGCGCCGTTCTCGGGGTGGTTCCTCACGCCCAAGATGCGCTACTACCTCTACGTCTGGTCGTCGAACGCCTCGCAGGGCGACCCCGCCCAGGTCGTCGGGGCGGGCAACTTGACGTGGAGCTTCAACCGGTTCGTCAGCGTGGGTGTCGGCATCACGTCGCTGCCTACCGTCCGAAGCACAGAGGGTCAGTTTCCGTTCTGGCTCGGCGTGGACAACCGCCTGATTGCCGATGAGTTCTTCCGCGGGTCGTACACCTCAGGCGTCTGGCTCAAAGGCGAGTTCCATACCAAGGTCAAGTACATGGCGATGTTCGCCAACAACCTGAGCACGCTCGGCGTGAGCGCGGCGCAGATCGACAACAAATTCGACACGCAGTCCTACTCGGTCCAATGGCTCCCGTCGACCGGCGAGTTCGGACTGTGGAACACGTTCGGCGACTACGACGATCACGAGAACGTCGCGACGCGGATCGGCGTGCACTACAGCAGCAGCCGCGAGGAAAAGCAAAGCCAGCCGGGAACCGAGGGCATCGAGAACAGCCAGATCCGGCTGACGGACGGGAGCGTCATCTTCACCCCGGATCTGTTTGGACCCGGCATCACCGTCAACGAAGTCGACTATCGGATGATGAGCATCGATGCGGGCGTCAAGTACCAGGGCCTGTCTCTCGAGGGCGAGTACTACTGGCGCTGGTTGAGCAACTACACCGGCGTCAATACGAGTGGTATTCCCGACATCAACGACGAAGGCTATCAGCTGCAGGCGTCGGCGATGGTCGTTCCCAAGATTCTTCAGCTGTACTTCGGCGCCTCGCAGGTGTTCGGCCGCTTCGGCGACCAGTGGGAAGTGCGAGCGGGGGAGAACTGGTACCTGATGAAGGAGCGCGGGATTCGCCTCAACGGCGAGTGGATGTACGTGAACAAATCACCCGTCGGATACACGGCGTATCCCTACCCGGTCGGCGCCAAGGGCAACGTGTTCCACATCAACCTCGAGCTGAACTTCTGATCGACGAGACGAAAAATGACGCGCAGAACTTGGTCCCGTTCGGCGGCTGTTCTCAGTGCCTTCTGCGCGCTGACGCTGCTGGTGCTCGCCTTCGTCCGCGCGCGTCCGCTCGACGCACAGGGCCAGGGTGCCGGCAACGAGTTCCACGACTCACATTTCCACCTCACGAACTACATCCAGCAGGGCATCCAGACGAAGCAGTTCCTGGAGATCATGGGGAACCGCGTGGGCCGATCGACGCTGTTCGGCATCCCGCTGCAACAGCAATGGTCGCACGCGAACTCCGGCGATTTCGCGCCGACTTACTATCTGCACACCGACGCGCCGCTCTACTACTACTCGTTCACCGACGCCTACATCGCCAGCGTCTACCGCGCGCTGCCAAAGGAGGCCCAGGCGCGGTTCGACCCGATGATCACCGGCTTCAATCCCGCCGACATGTACGGCGTCGACCACATTCGGCGTGTTCTCACCACGTTCCCCGGCGTCTTCACCGGCATTGGCGAGTTCAGCATCCACAAGGAGTTCGTCTCCTCGAAGATTGCCGGCGAGACCGCCAGCCTGATCAACCCGGCGCTCGACCGGATACTCGACATTCGCGGCCGAGACCGGCCTCGTCGTCATCCTGCACAACGACATCGACATGCCGTTCGGCAAGGTCGACACCGAGCCGGTTTACCTCACGCAGATGAAGGATCTGCTGAAGCGGCATCCGAAGAGCACGATTATCTGGGCCCACACCGGCCTCGGACGGATTGTCCGTCCGGTGCAGGTCTCGGCAGAGGCCGCCGAGCGCACGCCGACACACCTCGAGATCCTCGAGGGCATGCTCAAGGACCCGTCGCTCGGTCACGTCGCCTTCGACATCTCGTGGGACGAAGTGGCGAAGTACGCGGTCTCGTCGCCGGAAGTGACCGCGCGAGTGGTCAGCCTCTTCAACCAGCACGCCGACCGATTCCTCTTCGGCACCGACACCGTTGCGCCGTCCGGCCCGAAGCCGTACTACGCGGTCTTCGATCAGTGGGCTCCGGTTTGGAAGGGGCTCACGCCGGAGGCGAGCCGCAGGATTCGCACGGGCAACTACGAGCGGATGTTCGACGAAGGACGCCGAAGAGTCCGCGCCTGGGAAGCAGCAAACGTGAAATGAAGCCATCAAAACTTGGAGGATACCAATGAGTAGATGTGTTCGGATTCTGGCGGTCCGGGCGTGCGTGCTCGGTCTGGGAGCGCTCGCGTTGGCGACACCGTCGAGCGCACAATCGCCAGCCGAGATCCAGCAGGCGGTCGACGCGGCATACGCAAAGTTCAGGACCCTCAAGGAGGGCAAGAACGCCGACTACATTCCTGCGCTCGCCAAGGTCGATCCGGACCTGTTCGGAATCGCCGTGGTCACAGCCGACGGCAAGGTCTACGTCGCGGGTGACGTGAAGACCGAGGTCTCGATCCAGTCGATCTCCAAGGTCTTCACGATGGCCCAGGTCATCCAGGAGCAGGGGGTGGACGCGATCGAGAAACGCATCGGGGTCGACGCCACGGGCGCACGGTTCAACTCGATTATCGCGGTTGAAGCCGTCAGGACCGTCACCGGCTCAGGAGCGCCGGAGATGAACCCGCTGGTGAATCCGGGGGCGATCTCGGCGACGAGCATGGTGACGGGAGCGACATCGGATGCGGTGTGGACGAAGATCATCGGCTTTCACAACGACGCCGCGGGGCGACCGCTGACCGTTCTGCAGGACGTCTACAAGTCCGAGTCCGACACGAACCAGCGCAACCAGGCCATCGGCGCGCTCATGCTCGCGTACGGTTACATCAAAGGCGACTGGCGGCAGGCGGTCGACCTCTACACTCGTCAGTGCTCCATCGGGGTGAACGCGAACGATCTGGCAACGATGGCGGCCACGCTGGCAGCGGGCGGCAGGAATCCGGTCACCGGCAGACAGGTCATCGACGCCGCAAAGGTCCCCAGCGTCCTCGCCGTCATGTCCACCGCCGGACTGTACGACGACTCGGGGAAGTGGCTCTACCACACGGGTCTTCCGGCCAAGAGCGGCGTCGGCGGCGGCATCATCGCCGTGTCGCCCGGCAAGTTCGGCATCGCCGTCATCTCCCCGCCGCTCGATGACGCCGGCAACAGCGTGAGGGCGCAGCGCGCCATCGCCGATATCTCGATGGCGCTCGGTGGCAACCCATACGGCGCGAGAACAGCGGCAGCCCAGCCAGCGGAGCCGAAGCCGAGCCTCGAGGTTTACGGATTTGCGATGCTCGACATCGGCCACGACTTCAAACAGATCGACCCGAACTGGTTCGACACCATGCGCGTTACCAAGCTGCCGTCCGTCGCGGATGAGTTCGGGGAGGATCACAACACGTTCGCCGGCGTGCGCCAAAGCCGCCTTGGCGTGCGCTCGTCGACGCCAACCCCGGCAGGCGAGTTGAAGACCACCTTCGAGTTCGAGCTGTTCGGCACCGGTGTGGACGAAGGCCAGACGACGTTTCGCCTGCGGCATGCGTACGGCGAGCTCGGGGCGTTCGGCGCAGGGCAGACGTGGAGCCCGTTCATGGATCCTGACGTGTTCCCGAATTCGCTCGAGTACTGGGGGCCCACCGGGATGGTGTTCTTCCGCAACGTCCAGGTGCGCTGGATGCCGGTTCAAGGCAAGCACGCCGTGACGCTGGCGCTCGAGCGTCCGGGCGCGAGCGGCGATCAAGGTATCTACTCGGACCGCGTCGAGCTGGAGAACATCAGTCCGCGCTTCCCGCTGCCTGACTTCTCCGGCTCGTACAAGTACTCGCCGGACTGGGGCTACGTGCGCGCCGCCGGCATGCTCCGCGTGATCAAGTGGGACGACAACCTCGACGATCGGTTCGACCTCTCGGGCGACGCGACCGGTTGGGGCCTGAACCTCAGCTCGAACCTGAAGGCTGGCAAGAGTAACGTGATCCGGTTCCAGTTCGTGGTCGGGGAGGGCATCCAGAACTACATGAACGACTCTCCCGTGGACATCGGCATTGTCAACAACCCAGGCGATGCGGTCACGCCGATCCTTGGCGAGCCCATCCCAATCGTCGGCGTCGTGGCGTTCCTCGATCACACGTGGAGCGAGAAGTTCAGCAGTGCGATCGGCTATTCGTGGCAGGAGAACGACAACACCGAAGCACAGGCACCTGACGCGTTCAGAACCGGTCACTATGCGCTCGGTAACCTGCTGTATTACCCGGCGCCGAATGTGATGGTCGGCGGGGAGCTCCAGTGGGGGCGTCGAGAGAACTTCTTCGACGGTTTCCAGAGTGACGGCCTCAAGGTGCAGTTCTCGTTCAAGTACAACTTCTCATGGAAGCTTGGAGGGTAGTGATGACTCGACGCACTCGAATTGTCTCGCTCGGCGCGGGCGCGCTCGCTCTCGCGATGCTGGCCCTCATGGTCACGCAACTTGACGCGCAGTCGGGCGCCGAAGTCCAGCAGGCCGTGGACAACGCCCACGCGAAGTTCAGAACGCTGCAGGAAGGCAAGAATGCCGACTACATCCCGGCCCTGGCGAAGGTCGATCCCAATCTCTTCGGCATCGCGGTGGTGACTGCCGACGGCAAGGTCTACACAGCCGGCGATGTGAAGACGGAGGTCTCGATCCAGTCGATCTCGAAAGTCTTCACGATGGCTCAGGTGATTCAGGAACAGGGGCTCGAGTCCATCGAGAAGCGTATCGGCGTTGACGCGACCGGCGCCCGCTTCAACTCGATCATCGCGGTCGAGGGTGTTCGCACGGTCGTCGGTAGCGGCGCACCGGAGATGAATCCTCTGGTCAACCCCGGGGCGATCTCGGCGACCAGCATGGTCAGAGGGGCAACGTCCGACGAAGTCTGGAAGAAGATCATCGGATTCCACAACGACGCGGCGGGACGTCAGCTGAGCGTGTTGCAGGATGTCTACAAGTCCGAGTCCGACACCAATCAGCGCAACCAGGCGATTGGCGCCCTCATGCTCGCCTACGGCTACATCAAGGACAACTGGCAGCAGGCGGTCGATCTCTATACGCGTCAATGCTCGATTGGCGTGAATGCGAGCGACCTGGCGACCATGGCGGCGACCCTGGCGTTCGCCGGCACGAACCCGGTCACGAAGAAGCAAGTGCTGGACGCGGCCAAAGTGCCCGGCGTTCTCGCGGTGATGGCTACGGCCGGACTCTATGACGACTCCGGCAAGTGGCTGTATCTGACGGGGCTTCCCGCAAAGAGCGGCGTTGGCGGAGGAATCATCGCGGTGGCTCCAGGGAAGTTCGGCATTGCCGTCGTGTCGCCTCCGCTGGACGATGCGGGAAACAGCGTCCGCGCGCAGCGGGCGATCGCGGCCATCTCGAACCAGCTTGGCGGCAACCCGTACTTGGCGGCCAAGGCCCGCTAGTCGGCCGAGCCAACTTGTGCGCTCCCGATTGGCTGCGGCCGGCGATTGTGACCATCGCCTTGGCATTGTCAGTGACGGCGACGACGTATGCCCAGGGGCGAACCGACGTCGTCACCCTCGCCAACGGCGATCGGATCACGGGCGAGATCGTGCAACTCGAGCGGGGTCGACTCGAGTTCAAGACTGACGACGCCGGCACGCTCTATCTGGAGTGGGACAAGGTCTCGAGCCTCGTGGCGACGCGTCTGGTCGAAGTGCTCACCACCGATGGCCGCCGGTTCCTGGGCAGCCTCGGACAGGCGGGCACCAGATCGATCGCGGTCGTGACGTCAGGAGCAGAGGTACCGCTTCAGATGTCGGAAGTGACATTGATCACCCCGATCGGAGCGAGCTTCTGGCGGCAGCTCGATGGGTCGTTCGACGCGGGGTTCAGCTATACCCGGTCCAGCGGTGTTGCGCAGCTCAATCTGAATTCGGACACGGTGTACCGCCGGCTCGCGTCGCGGACACGGCTCACCGCGTCGCTCACCCAGACGAAGAAAGACGATGATTCGGGTCGCGACGATCGGGGGACCGTGGAAATGTCCTATCTGCGATACCCCTGGTCGCGTTGGTTCATCCTGACGGCCGGCCGGTTCGAGACCAATGAGAGCCTCGGGCTGACGCTGCGGTCGCAGGTCGGTGCCGCCTCTGGACCCCGTCTGATCAACAGCAATCGCGCGCAACTCGTGCTCGGCGCTGGGCTGGCATTCAACCAGGAGCAGGGAGTGGATGTCGAAACCACGCAGAACGTCGAGGCGCTCTTCATGTTCGAGACCTCGTTCTACACGTACAATCGGCCCAAAACGAACCTCGACCTCAGTTTCCAGTACTACCCGAGCCTGAACAACGTCGGCCGTCAGCGGGTGCAGCTCGACGCCGGCGTCAAGCGGGAACTCTGGAAGGATCTCTTCGTCGCGCTCAATCTATACAACACGTACGACAACCGGCCCCCGAACCCGGCGGCCGATACCAACGATGTTGGAATCGTGCTGTCGATCGGCTGGACCTATTAAGGAGTGGGGGGCAGCACCGGTCGCCCTTTTTGCATCGCTGCCACGAGGTCTCTCGACCCCGAGCCCCAGCGCGAGATGGACCTGAGGGCTTGGGTGAAAGGGACGTCGAGGATGTGCACCCGTTCAGGGCGCAGAACGTAGACGGCTCCGGCGAGCGGTGTAGGCACCGACGGAACGAAGACGGTGAGCCGGCCGTCATCGAGCACCTCGATGATGAACGCCGGGACGAGCGCCTCCTCGATTTCGACCAGTGCTGGCGTCCACGCACTCTCGTCGGTATCTCCCGCCATTCGCTGAGTCAGGCTGCGGAGCAAGCTGTACCCGGGAAGTCTCTCGAAGAACGCAATCTCCAGGCGCTCGCGAGCCGCGCGCCCCGATTGCGTGCGCATGGCGACGCCGACGAGGAAACAGATCGTCAGAATCAGCACCAGAGAGAAGAAACTCTCGGCTGGGATCCAGTCAGGAAGGAGCACTGCGAGTGGCCGGACCAGGCCCGTGACCGACGCCATGCCCTTGAGCAGCAGCAGTACCGCCAGGTAGACGGGCACTACGATGAGCAATCCCCCAACGAGTGTGCTCGTGACGAACTCGCGCGCGTATCTCATCGTTCGAGCTCCGTGGCACCGGCGCCACGGTCATCGTCGCCAGCCGCCGGTCGCTACTTTGGCGTTATCTTCGTGATCTTGTTGCCTTGGATGCCGAGGCCCGCCATCAGTCCCTTCTGGCCGAAGACGAAGGCGTAGATGTCGTCCTTCAGCGTGGTGGTGGTGGTGGTCTTCGCCATACCCTCGTCCACCAGGACGACGCTTGGACCGACTCCGACCTCGAAACCGCTCGCCTTGACGAAGTCATCGAGTGCCTTCGCGTTCATAAAGAACATCGCGTAGCCGTACTGCTGGCCCCCGGCCTGTAGCCCGATGGAAGCGCCAGTCGTCTTGTAGTAGGCAACCGCGGACCCACCTTTCAGCAGCGAACCTTCGCCATACTGACCGCCAATCCCGAGGCCGGCTTTCGTGACTTGCGGAAAGACCAGAATGGCCTGCGCCTTTGGTCCGAGTAGTTTCGCGAGCTCAGCGCTACTGTACAGCTTCTGCAACGCGGCCTGCGACTCGCTTGCGAGCTTGGCTGCCTCTGTCTTCCCCTCGTCTTGTGCGACTGACGGATGCACCGGCCAGATGAATACGGTGGCCATCAGAACTCCTGCCATCCATGTCGTTCGCATCGTCATTCTCCTTGTGGATCTAGAAAACGAACGGCTCTCCCGATTTTGAGTGCCGCTGAGGCCGGGGCGATCGCGACCGACCGCCCCGGCCGCAAATCAGGCACTACTTGCCGGGCTCGACCGACACCAGCACTGCTTCGGTCCAGACGATATCGAACTTGTCGCCGACCTTGACCTTGGCGAGTGCCTCCTTGTCCACCACTTTGGACGTGTACTTCCAGCCGGTCGGCCCGGTGAAAGTGACCGACGGCACCTCCGGGTTGATGGCCGTAATCGTGGCCGTGATGGTCACCTGCTTGGCTTTCGTGCCACCCGGCAGGACCTGCTCGGCAGGGGTCGTCGCCTTCGAGGCGCTCGCGACGTCCGGCTCGCCGGGCCGCTTCAGCCGCACGACGACGTTCTCGTAAAAACGAGCGGTGACCTTGTCGCCGACCTTGAGCTCCGCGAAGCGCTTGATGTCTGGCCCGGCGACGGTCGTCACGAAGGTGCCGTCCGCTTTCTTGAGCGTGACCGTGCGGGTTGCGGCCTCGATCGCCTCGACGGTGCCCGTCTCCGTTCGCATCTCTGACGAGATCGTCTTGGCCTGTGCCATGGCCGTCTGGGCCGTTGACACCAGAACTAGCCGCCGCAATGATTCCTATTCCTACGACAAACCGTTTCATACGTCCTCCTAGTCCCGTCTTGACGCGCGTTTCCTTTTCCAACTGACTGAATCCAGTGCCACGCCAGCCACCGTGAAGGCGGGGCTGACCGCTCACGTCGCGGGTTGCGAACCCTTCGCAGAGCGGCGAGGCGAGCGTGGGCCCGCGTAACAGCAGACCTAAAGGGCGAAGCAGCACCGGATCGTCAGGGCGGCCCACGTAATGCGTCCATGGACTTCTGTGCGACCGCGCCCTCGGCGATCAGAGGGTCGACGGCACAATGCAGCCGATCACCCCAGCGAACACCCGCGCTACGTTGCAGACCACTTGCCAATGCGCGGGGAATGTCGAAATGGCCAGATTCATTGAACATTTCACCGCGTGCCGCTTGTTTGTGCTGAAGCCGGCGGCGCGGCTCCCCCCACCGGACGGAGGGCGTCCGAAATGACGTGGGTGATCAGGCAAGGCACTCGGCGCCGGAGGCGAAGCCGGTGCGTGCGCATCAAGCTGGACCACAAGGTGTCCGGGGCAATCACGGCGGATCGCCCCGGCTCCACACGAGCCATCGCGGACTCGAAGAGCACCAGCACCGCTTCTGTCCAAACGTGTCGACGCCGATCGCTGTATCAGCAGATCGCCTAACCGACGAAGCGACGCCTGACAGTCAGCGCGAACCCCATCGCCAGCAGCACGACGCTCGCGAGCCCGACGGCCGGCCATGAGCTGGCGGTCTTCGGCAGTCTCCTGGCGCCACCCGTCGCTGAGGGCGCCCCAGCCGCTGCGGACGGGGCCCCAGCTGCGGACGAGGCCCCAGCTGCGGACGGGGCTGCTGTTCCTCCCGCCGGACGCGCGCCGCCACCTGCGCTGGCAGCCGCGCCGCCACCTGAGCCGGCACCTGCACCGCCGCTAGCGGCAAGGGTGGCCTGCACTTCCTTCTCTGTCAGGACCTGCGGCGGCTTCGTCGTAATGATGGTTGCGCTCAGCCGATCACCTTTACGAAAGTCAGACACGCTCGCGGGCTTGCCGCTGCGCATGATCTTCACGCCGCGCTTGTCCACCTCACTTTGCGTGAACGATCGGATTCCCTCGTCGGTTCGTACGATGATTGTGGAACCAGCGGTCTCCATGACGGTGCCGTTCTTGATCTCGGTAACGGTGACTGGCGTGACCGTCGTTCGCGTCGTGATGGTGGCCGTGCCTTTCATGCCCGGCTTCAGCTGCTGCACGGACAACGGCTGTCCGTTGACGGTGAAGCGAAAGTCATCGGGGACCGTCAGCTCCCTCGTGCCTTCCGGCAGCCGGACGACCAGCAGGTTGCCCTCCACCATGAGTACTTCAAATGCTTTGGTTTCCGTCGAAGCTCGTAGGCTGCTGCCCCAACGATACGACGGCCGTCGAACACACGACCGCCGCGGCCAGGGCCATCCGAACTATTGCACGTGTCATAAGCCTCTCTCCATTCTGCTCTGCATGCTTTGCGCGACTATTTACGAGACGTGAGAAGACCAGAAGAAAGCGACAAACCGCCCAGGTTCCGCAGAGGGGACATGGAACGCGTTCAGTGGATAACGGCGAAGACACCAGGGTGTCGCTGATACGCACGGCACGGACGATGAACCGCTGGGGAGCGGAGCCGACGAAGTAGAAGGGATAGCAGGTGACCAGCGTCAGCGCACGTGTAGGCGTCGGGTCCAGCACCGAGACGTCCTCCGGTTCGACCACCCACGTTCGCTCGACTCGATAGACCTCTTTCCCCTGGAGGGTGTCGAGCTCGATCGCATCACCAGGGGTAATGTCTTTCAGTCCGCGGAAGAAGCTGTCGCGGTGCCCGGCGATGCCCGAGTTGCCGTCCGTACCTGGTTGTGCCGTGTCCTCGATGTGACCGAGGCCACGATCGAGCGTCCGATCGTCGGTGCCGGGCAGTACCGGCGCCTCGAGTCGAATCTTCGGAATTCGCAGCACCGCAATAGGAGCGGGGGCGGGTTCGCTCAGGGCTTTACGCCAGGCGCTGACGCGATTTGGGGACCACAGGGACTGGTCT
Organism: uncultured Acidobacteriota bacterium; assembly: GCA_963802675.1. Lineage (GTDB taxonomy): Bacteria > Acidobacteriota > Vicinamibacteria > Vicinamibacterales > UBA2999 > JACCSI01. The sequence continues at coordinate 143,272 of CAWDJL010000001.1, read as the reverse complement.
GGCGTGCCAGACTGCGTCGCGACAACCTGAAGTGTCGCGAAGCGCTCCAGATCGTGCCGGGTCGAGGTGGCAACCTCGATGTGGGACGCGCCCCACCACACCAGGCCAACAAGGCCGAGTGCCCAGCTCGTTCTCTCCGCGAGCAGAAGAAGACGACGACGTAGTTGCATGGACTGATAACCTGCCGGAGCCGCAGCCGATCGGGCTCGATGGCATGCTCCGCGGTACGAGCTCAATTCTGCAGCCCGCATGCCGTGCGCATTGTAGGCAGAAACGGTCAGATTCATCGAGGATTTCACGATCTGCCGGTTGGCGCGCGAACCCGAGGCCAGCACCTGGTCCGGCCGGCCGGAGGCCGTCCGATATGCCGTGGTCATCCGTGAAGGTCTCCTCCAGTTGGGCTTCGGCCCGGATCACGGTCCCGTACTGTCGAAAGATTTCGGACGGTAGATCCTACGCAGGTGTGTTGCGAAATCCACCGCAAGTGGCCGCGAGCTGCTGGTACCCTCGGCACGATCGCGAGCGATCGATACGGTTGAGGTGTCGTCCGATCCTCAGACAAGAACCGCGACACGCTCTCAGACGACCGCAGCGAACGCTGAGGGCGGGACAACCTCCTCGAGAATCGTCACGCCTTCGTCATATGAGCGATGCGTCGAATCAGCGCGTCGATTGCGGCCGTCATGAAGGTCAGACTCGCGTCAGCATCGTCAACGCCGTCCCGCGGTCCCAATCGGAAGCTCGTCGAACAGGGCCGCGTGGATTCGATGGCGCGGCGCGGAATGTCACGGCCGATCGGGCCTCTCAACGGCGCACCGACGGTTCGGCACTTTCTCCTCCACCAGTCCGGCATGCGCCACACGTCGGACGATGAAGACGAATCGATCAAGGGCGCGTTTCCCCGACTCTCGCCGGCCCTGGCGGGCGTCGTCAAGGAACCTCTCCGCTTCGAGCCGGGCGGCAGAACACTCTACACATCGTGGGGATACGCAGCGCTCGGCTGTGTCATCGAAAGCGTCTCGGAACAGTCGTATGCGGACTTCATCAAGGAGCGGATTTTCGCTCCAGCACAAATGCAGGACAGCGCCTTCGACTCACCGACCTTCACGTCGCCGACGTTCAGCCCCGGCTTCGTACTTCGCAATCGTCGCCCTCAGCCATCTGTCGTCGTCGATACGCGTTTCAAGATGCCGTCAAGCGGCATCATTTCGACTGTCAACGACCTTACGCGATTTGCATTGGCACTCATTGACACGCGGCTTCTGCCCGAAGCGATGTTTCGTGAAATGACGTCAACCCGTCCGGCGCCGGGCGACGAGCGTCCGATGTTCACAGCGGGATGGACCATCGGCCCGACCAACCTCGGAACGCCCGGCTTCAACTACAACGGGTCGATGGAGGGCACGACCGCGGTGCTCGTGATTCTTCCCGAACGCCGCATCAGCGTCGCCTTGCTGGCGAATCGCGAACGGTTCGTGCCGGGCGTGATGCCAATCGTGCGAGAGGCGCTTCGCGCTGCGCTGGGGTTGCCGTCCGAATAGCCAAGTGTGTGGGATAGACTTTGCCCATCCCCTCGTGACGACCGAACCTCGTCGTCGCTGAGGCTTGCATTGCTCGACGTAGGGAGGATGCCATGAAGATCGTTCGTCACACCTGTCTATGGCTCGGTCTCGCCACCGTGGCGCTCACGGGGTACACCGCGGCGCAGACAGCGACGCCGGCCGCGAAACCCGCCGCTGCGCGCGCGGCGACAGCAGATCCCTCGGACCTGGCCTGGCCCCAGGCCGCGGTTGCCGATCCGACCACGCTGGGGTTCACCAAGGCGGGACTCGATGCGCTCGACGCTCGCATGAAACAGGCAGTGGCGGACGGCGACACGGCGGGTATGACGATCATTCTCCTCCGGCATGGCCGGGTCGCCGACTTCAAGAGCTTCGGCCAGCAGACGCCGAACACGGCGATGGCACTCGATTCACTCTTCCGCATTTACTCGATGTCGAAGCCGATCACCGGCGTCGCGCTGATGCAGCTGTATGAGCAAGGCAAGTGGCAGCTCGACGATCCGGTCAGCAAACACGCGCCCGAGCTCGCAAATTTGAAAGCGCTCACGTGGGACAAGGACGGTAAGGTCGTCACCGACGCCGACGGCAAGCCCGTGCTGACGACACTCAAGAACGCACCGACGATGCGTCAGCTGATGAGTCATACGGCCGGCTTCGGCTATGGGCTGTCGGGAGACGATCCCGTCAATCGCGCGTTCCGCGAGAATCGCGTGCTGGCATCAGCGAATCTCGACGAGATGATGAAGAAGGTTGCGGACATCCCGCTGCTCTATGAGCCGGGGACACGGTGGTCGGTACTCCATCGCGGTCGACATTCAGGGCTATCTGGTGCAGAAGCTGTCGGGCCAGAAGTTTGGCGATTACCTCAGGCAGCACGTCACGGGCCCCATGGGCATGACGGACACGGCGTTCTACGTCACGCCGGATAAGAAGGCGCGCTTCGCGGAGGTGTACCGCTGGGATCGCGAGCAGAACAAGCTCGTGATGAACCCGCCGCGGACGGATCGCGGCAGCTTCGAGGATCCCATGCGGCTCGAGTCGGGCGGAGGCGGCCTCGTCGGATCGACCCACGACTACGCGCGCTTTTGCCAGATGCTTCTCGGGAAGGGCGAAATCGGCGGTCGGCGAATCTTGAAGCCGGAGACCGTCGCGTTGATGACCGAAAATCACATCGGTCGATCTGCAGGTGTCGGTTGACGGCACGCGGCCACAGCCGGGCGCCACAGCCGTACGCTTCGGTCTCGACTTCGCGATTTACACCGACCCCAGGTCGGTCGGTCAGCCCTACGGGAAAGGCAGTTACTACTGGGGCGGTGCGGCGGGCACCTGGTTCTGGGTGGACCCGGTCAACGACCTCGCGTTCATCGGCATGATCCAGATGCAGGGAGGCAACCGTCCCGACGGGCTGAACTTCCGCGCCGACTCCGCCAAGCTGGTTTACGCGGCGCTCGCCGGATCCGGAACGACGTCCGTCGGCCGCTAGGAGACCGTAACAGCTGGTTCGCTGTCGCGCCTCTGATCTTCCGGCTAAAGCCGGAAGCCACGAGTGCCAAACAATTTCTGTGGCCTCCGATCTTCCGGCTAAAGTCGGAAGCCAGGAGTGATAACAATATCGCGTGGCTTCCGCCTTCAGGCGGAAGTCCGTAGCGCGCCGGGCCAATCGTCATTCAGCTGCTACAGGCTACTGGTCTGTCAGCCGCGAAACGTGCGAACCACGCGCGGGTTGAATCGGCATCAGGAGAGTCGTGTGAGCGAGGCGGATGAAGATTTCGCAACGTTGTTCGAGGCTTCGGAGCAGGCGAAGCGGATCGAAAAGGGTCAGACCATCGACGGCTTGATCGTGGCAATCGGCCCGGAAGTCGCCTTGGTCAGTGTCGGCGGCAAGAGCGAAGCCGTCATCGAGATCGACGAGCTCAAGGATGACGAGGGCAAGCTCGCTGTCGCGATCGGCGACCGCATTCAAGCGATGGTGGTGTCCACCAGCGGTGGGCTGAAACTCTCACGAAAGCTGGCGCTTGGCGCCGCCACCGCCCGACAGCTCGAAGACGCGTTCCGTGCGGGTCTCCCGGTGGAAGGAAAAGTCGAACGGGCAGTGAAGGGAGGCTATGAAGTGCGCGTCGCGCGCCAGCGCGCCTTCTGTCCGGTGTCACAGATCGACACCGCTCGCAACACCGACCCAGCGCAGCACGAAGGGCGCGTCTATCAGTTCCGCATCATTGAATACAAGGAAGGCGGCAGGAACCTCGTCGTCTCGCGACGGGCGCTTCTCGAAGAGGAGCAGCGGGCGATTGCCGACGAGACACGACGATCGATCGTCGTGGGCGCCGTGATGACGGGTCGTGTGACATCAGTGCGCGACTTCGGCGCATTCGTCGACCTCGGGGGTGGCGTGCAGGGCCTCTTGCACGTATCTGAAATGGGATGGTCCCGGGTCTCCGATGCGTCGCAGACGATGAATCCCGGTGACGAGATCACCGTCAAGGTTCTCCGCGTGGACGATGAGAAGCAGAAGATTGCGCTCGGGCTGAAGCAGCTCACCGACAATCCGTGGTCGACCGTCGAGGCGCGATACGAAGTGGGTCAGGTTCGGACGGGACGCGTCACGCGGGTCGCACAGTTCGGGGCGTTCGTGGAGTTGGAGCCAGGGATTGAAGGCCTCATCCCATTGAGCGAAACCGGCGTCGCCCGCGACGTCGATCTCAAGAAAGCATTTCCTGTGGGCGCCAACGTCGAGGTCGTCATCCTCGAAGTGGACGCGACGGCGGGCCGGATGCGTCTCAGCAGTCAGGCGGTCGTGCAGGCGAAGGAAGTCGAGGAAGTGCGCGAGTACACGGAGCGCGGGGATAGCGCGTCAGCAGAGGGATCTCGGATCGCTCGCGGACAAGCTCCGCGACGCGTTCACGTCCCGAAAGCCGTGACGTCGCTGTCTTCATCGTCCTGGGAGGCGCGAGATTAGAATTGGCCGTCATGACGAAACACGTGTGGCCAACGTTGCTCGTGCTGTCAGCTGTAATCGGGTTCACGGGCGGCGTCGGAAGATCGCAAGCCGTCCTGTGCGCACAGCCTCTCCGTCCCAACATCGTGTTGATGTTCCCCGACAACCTTGGCTGGGGTGAGGTAGGCGCGTACGGCAGCGTGCGCGGTCAGCTCACACCACGGATCGACCGATTGGCTGCGGAGGGCATTCGGCTCAACAACTTCAACGTCGAGTTCTCCTGCACCGTCTCGCGAGCGGCGCTGATGACCGGGCGCTACGCGATTCGCACCGGTGCGACGCAGAGCGCCGGCATCACGCTCTGGGAAGTCACGCTCGCCGAAGCGCTGCAAGTCGGTGGGCTACGCCACCGCGCTCTTCGGCAAGTGGCATCTCGGCGGTGATCGTCCCGAGGGCGCGCGAGCCCTCACGGCAAGGCTTCGACGAGTCCTCCGGCATCCCGCGCACGAGCAATGAAGCGCAAACCACGATCGCCCAAGGCGACAGAGACGCCGGGCACCTCCTTTCTCTGGGAAGGCTATGCCGACGGAGCCCGCGCGCAACGTCAAGCCGTTCAACCTCGAGACGCGCCGCACCATCGATCGCGAGGCGGCCGATCGCGGCATCGCCTTCATGGAGCGCAACGTGCGCGAGCGCAAGCCGTTCTTCTTCTTCTACCCGATGACGCAAATCCACTTCCCACGCTCCGCATCCCGATTTCGCGGCAAGAGCGGCCCCGGAGACGTCGGCGACGCGATGGCCGAGATGGACGCGAACGTCGGCCGTGTGCTCGACGCGATCGACAGGCTGAAAATCACGTCCAACACCATCGTGCTCTGGTGCACCGACAACGGGCCCGAGCAGCGGCGACCTGACGCGGATCGCCGGGGCCGTGGTCTGGTTTCTATAACAGCGTGATGGAAGGCGGCATTCGCACGCCGTGCATCATCCGCTGGCCCGGTCGCATTCCGGCCGGCCAGGTGTCGAACGAGATCGTCCACGAAATCGATCTGCTTCCCACGCTCGCAGCCGCCGTCGGCGCCGACATCGTCCCGAAGGACGCGCGATGATGGTGTGAACCAGCTCCCGTTTCTGGAAGGCAAACAGAGCCGTTCCAATCGAGACCACGTGATCTTCTTTACCAACACGCAGCTGCGCGCCGTCAAGTGGCGGGACTGGAAGCTGCACTATGTCTACACGCCAGAGTCGGGAGCACCCGCGGTTCCGCCGTTGATGCGGCTGTTCAATCTGCTGTCTGATCCGAAGGAGGAAACCGACATCAAGGACGCCAATCCGTGGGTGCCGAGCGTGATCGACAAGATCATCAGCGAGTTCATGGCGAGCGCCGAGAAGCATCCGGACGTCCGGTGAAGCGCGAGATCAATACGTGCCGCCGCGTGATAAAGCAACGGCTCTCTGGCTTTGCTGTACACCGTTCGCGTCGTCGATGACCGCCCACCGAGCGCTGCGAGCCGTATTACCTGCGCCGAGGTGCACGGCGCTTCCAGCGTGAGCTTCTGCGTTACGTCAACCGTGCGCGCCTGACCGGACACAGGATCAGCGAATGAGTGAACCGTCGTAATCGTGAGACTCTGACCCTCCCACCGCGCATGCGAGGCCTGCGGCTGGAATCCGCGCCCCATCATCACCATGTTGCGAGTCTCCGAGCCGTCGAGCGAGTACAGGAACCGCGGTTGCGGCTGCAGATCGTAGCGCGTGAACACTTGCGGTTCGACGACGAGCTGGCTTGCCGACTGCGTGATGGTGAACGTTGTCCCCCAGCCGCTCCCCATGTCGCCAAGCGCTGCAGTGGATCCGGCTGCCGGCGCAGGGTCCGCCGTCCAGCGGCCTGAAAAGTCTGTTGGCGTCTGGGATTGAAGGCCGATGGCCAGCCATCCCGAGACGGCAATCGCGATAAGCCAGATCGTGCGGGTCATCATCACCGTTCCGCGCCGCCGCTCATGTAGCCCACCCGGCAACGAACGCGCCGACGCAATTTCGATGCCGCTCAAAGGCCAAGAGTTTCAGCGACCTCGGTGATTCCGCGGCTTCCTCTTTTCCGCGGATGGCTTTCCTCCGCTCCATCTCGTGTCCCGTGGATGTGGTCGTTACCAGGCGTCTCCGTCATTCGCGGGTAGAATCACGACCGCTATGCGAGCAGGTGTGTTCGTTGTCGCGGCAGCGGCGATCGCGTTGCGTTCGCGCGCCAGGCCGACGTCGAGTGGCCCATGCACGGTGGCGTGGACAACATTCGCTACTCGCCGCTCACCCAGATCAACCGTGCGACCATCGCGCAACTGCAGGTCGCGTGGACGTACGACTCGCGCGACAGCTTTGCCGGGTCCGAAATGCAGAGTCACCCCGTCATCGTCGAGGGGGTGCTGTTTGCTACGACGCCGACCCTGAAGGTCGTGGCCGTCGATGCGGCCACGGGCATCGAGCGGTGGCGGTTCGATCCGTCCGGTGGAACCGGTAGCCGCAGCCGCTTCAGGCATCGCGGCGTGACCGTGCACAAAGATCGCGTTTTCGTTACCTATCGCAACTACTTGTGGGCAGTGGACCGGCGCACCGGCACGCCGATCGAGAGCTTTGGCGCTGCAGGTCGCATCGATCTGCGCGAGGGTCTCGGCAAGCCGGTGGAGCGGGTGACGGTGAGCGCCAGCACACCCGGCGCAGTCTTCGACGATGTGCTCATCATCGGGAGCAGTGTTCCGGAGACCCTGCCCGGGACCCCGGGTCACATTCGCGCGTTCGATGTGGGCACCGGCAAGCAGCGCTGGATCTTCCACACCATTCCCCAACCGGGTGAGTTCGGCTATGACACGTGGCCGAAGAACTCGTATCAGATCTCGGGCGGCGCCAATGCCTGGGCCGGCGTCACGGTGGATACAAAAGCAGGGATGGTCTTCGCGGCGACGGGATCAGCGTCGTTCGACTTCTACGGGTCCAGCCGCCATGGCGACAACCTCTTTGCCAACTGCGTCCTCGCGCTCGACGCTCGCACCGGCCGCCGCGTCTGGCATTTTCAAACCGTCAAGCATGACGTGTGGGACTGGGACTTGCCGGCGGCACCCAGCCTGGTCACCGTTACGCGCAATGGCCGTCCGGTCGAAGCCGTCGCGCAGATCACGAAGACCGGCTACGTGTTCGTTCTCGATCGGCGGACCGGCGTACCGCTGTTCCCGATCGAGTACCGCCGCGCCATGGAATCGGACGTGAATGGGGAGAGAACCGCAGCTACCCAGCCCCATCCGCTGAGACCACCGCCTTTCGCGCGCCAGCGGTTCACCGAGGGCCTCGTGACGACTCGTACACCCGAGGCGCGCGCGGCCGTGCTCGCGCAGGTGCGCAAGCTGCGCTCGGGCGATTTGTTCACGCCGCCGTCACGCGACGGCACGATCATCTTTCCCGGAGTAGACGGCGGTGCGGAATGGGGTGGCGCGGCCTTCGATCCGGATACGGCACTGCTCTACGTGAACTCGAACGAAATGCCGTGGGCCGTGCGGTTGATTCCGAACAGCGATACTGCGGTCTACAACGCCATGTGTGCGTCGTGCCATCGCGAGGATCGCAAGGGCTCGCCTGCGGCGCCGTCGCTCGAAGGGATCGGCGAGCGTCGTTCGCGCCAGGAGATCACCGCAATTGTCCGCGAGGGAACCGGTCGCATGCCGGGCTTCCCCGACATGGGCGCCCGGAACATCGAGGACGTTGTCGATTTCCTGGTCACCGGCAAAGACAAGGCGTCCGACCCGGCGGTGAAGAAGGATCCGAACTGGCTCAATTACCGCATCGATGGCTATACCTTGCTTCGCGATCCCGACGGCTATCCGCCGATCACGCCGCCGTGGGGAACGCTGAATGCGATCGATCTCAATGCGGGAACCATCCGATGGAAGATTCCTTTCGGAGAGTACCCCGAGCTCGTCGCCAAGGGCCTGAGTAATACCGGTAGCGACAATTATGGCGGGCCGCTGGTCACGGCGGGAGGACTGCTGTTCATTGGCGCAACCAACTTCGACCGGAAGTTCCACGCGTACGACAAGCTCACCGGGGCGCTTCTTTGGGAGACGACGCTTCCCGCCGCTGGTAATGCGACACCCTCGACCTACACCGTCGGCGGCCGGCAGTTCGTGGTCATCGTCTGTGGAGGTGGTAAGAACGGCGCGCCGTCCGGTAGTTCGATCGTGGCCTTCGCCCTGCCGGAGAACGCAGCGGGAACGCCACCGTAGCGTTACCTCCGGACGGCGACCGCGCCTACTCTTGAGCCGGCAATGCGCACAAAGCCGCGTGTCACCGGATCCGACGTGACATTCGCCACCACCCCTCGCGCGAGTCCGTACTCGTGGTACGTCGTTGCCATCCTGTTCCTGGTGAGCGTGTTCAACTTCATGGATCGGCAGCTCCTGTCGATCCTGCTCGAACCGATCAAGGCCGACCTTGGCGCGTCGGACACCGCGATGGGACTCCTGACAGGCTTCGCGTTCGTTTCGTTCTTCACGTTGGCGAGCGTGCCGATCGCGCGCGCGGCCGACGTGCACTCGCGCCGAAACATCATCGCCGCCGCGCTGGCGTTCTGGAGCGTGATGACGATGCTGTCGGGTGCGGTCACGTCGTTTCTGCAGCTTGCGGCAGCTCGCGTCGGCCTTGGCCTCGGCGAAGCTGCGACCGGGCCGGCTGGACAATCGATGACGTCGGACCTGTTCTCCAGCGCGCGGCGGACCGCAGCATTGTCGCTCCTGGCAGTTGCGACGCCGGTCGGTTTCATGCTGGCCTTCGTGCTGGGCGGAGGGCTCAACCAGGCCATCGGGTGGCGTTGGACGTTCGTCGCGCTCGGGACTCCTGGTCTGGTGCTGGCCATCTTCGTCCTGCTGACCGTCCGGGAGCCTCGTCGCGGCGCAGCGGAGGATGCGTGGGTCGATGAGGGGGAGTACGGTCTTCGTGAGACCGCCAGGTATCTATGGAGCCTGCGGTCGCTTCGGTGGATGGTCGCGGGCGCCGCGATGAATGGGTTCGCTGCCTGGGCCCTGATGGTCTGGAGCGCGTCGTTTCTAATCCGAGTCCACGGCATGGAATCAGCCGAAGCAGGCGCGTGGCTCGGCATGGGCATTGGCGTCGGAGGCACTGCGGGCACGATGCTGGGCGGCCTCGCCGCGCAGCGCCTGGCGCGGCGCGATACGCGATGGCTCTTGTGGGTGCCTGCATTCACGAGCCTTCTGATGCTGCCGTTCGGTCTGCTTTTCCTGACATTGCCGGTGGCGGTCGCGCCGCTGATGTATGTCGGCATGGCGCTATTCGGGCCCGCGATGCTTGGACCAGTCATGGCAGTCACGCAGGGCCTCGCAAAGGTTCGAATGCGAGCGCTCGCCGCAGCGCTCGTCACGATGACGCTCAATCTCGTCGGCGCAGGGTTCGGGCCCCTTGTTGTGGGAGGGCTCAGCGATCTCTTTGCCCCACGTTTTGGTGTCGACTCGATTCGCTACGCCCTCCTGATCGCAATCAGCGTGGCAGTACCGGCGGCCGCGCTGTCCTTTCTTCGCGGGGCGCCGCACGTCGGGGTGGAGCTCGAACGGGTCACCGCGTCGGCTGAGCCCTCCTGATCCAGCTCGACCACGTCATTACCGCCCAAACCAACTCAACGCTTTTGTTGACAGGGCTGTCGCGACGCGCCTAGTGTTAGCGCGTCATCCGCAATGGATGAACGGGTTCGCTTCGCGTGCTGCGCACGTCGGCTCGCCGCAGGATCCAAGGGAGGTCATGTCGCTATGTCTGCAAAAAAGAGTTGGCGAAGGCTGGGAGCGGCTTGCGCTTCGGCGGCGTTGCTCGGCGCTGGACTGTTCTTGATTGCGCCGGTCGCGGCACAACCCGGCGCGGCCGATCCCGGGTCGGATGGGTCTGCGAACGTGCGGCTTGTTGGCTATCACGACCTGCAGGGCCGCCAGTCGCTGCAGTTGACGACGCGATCCGACGCGGCCAACGGGAACTGGGTCTACGTCGGGCACAGTCCGAACGAGCGCGATCCCAAGAAGGAATTGCCGCAGCTGAATTCGATCACCGGGCAGATGGAGTTCAACGGGACGTCGATCCTCGAGATCTCGGATCCGGCCAAGCCGAAGCTCGTGTGGCACATCCCGGGTGCCGAGGGCGCGAACCATCGAAGCGTCTCGGTGGTTTACGACTACAAGCACGATTCGAGCAGTCGCGACTATCTCATCCGAAGCTTCGATACCGGCAAGGACTTCAGGTTCCAGGTCTACGACATCACCGAAAGAGCCAAGAACCCGAAGGCGATTTCGCTTGTCGCGGAGATCAAAGGAACGCCACCCGACTCGTGCGGACCCGGGTGCGGCGGCCCGTTCATGCACCGCGCGCACAAGGGCTACTGGTCCGAGGAATCGGGCTACTACTATGCCGCCGCCGGCGAGCCCGGGTTCCGCAATACCTCTCTGCAGATCTTCGACCTCCGGGATCCGAAGTCCCCGAAATGGGTCGGCCGGGCCTGGCTGCGGGGCATGAAGGATACCGAGGACAAGGCGTTGTACGAGGGCCAGTACGTACACCACCCGATCGTGGACGAGGCCAGGAACCGCGTATATATCGGCTTCCGCGGCTCGGGATGGCTGGGCGCGTGGGACATCTCGGATCGCGCGAACCCCAAGATGGTCTGGTCGTACGACACGGCGCCGCCGGCAGGCGGGCCGCACACGGTCACACCTATCGTGTACAAGACGCTCCCCTACGCCGTGGGCCCCGCCCTGCCCAGGACGTTCTTCCTGGTGACGGACGAGACGAGCAACTGCAAGACCGGCGTGATGGCCAAGGCGACGATGTTCGACGTGACGCACGAGAGCCATCCGATGCCGATCTCGACCTGGCAGGTACCGATCGGCGACTTCTGCAACAAGGGCGGGCGCTTCGGAACACACCAGCACGCGGAGTTCGTGAACGGCCGGCTCAACCGCCACGAGAACAGGATTGCTTGGATCGCTTACTTCAACGCCGGAATCCGGGTCATCGACGTGTCAGACCCCTACAACATGCGGGAGCTCGGGTACTACATCCCGAAGACGAACGCCAAATCGCATCCGATGGGCGAGAATCAGAAGACCGCCATACAGATCAACGACGTGACAATCGATCACCGCGGGCTGGCGTATGCGACCGACCGCGTCGGAACGGGTCTGTTCATCGTCGAGTACACCGGCAAGAAAGGAACGTCCTAAACCGGGGTCCCTGCCAGTGATCCGCAGGGCTGTGCGGCATGCCCGCACAGCCCCTGCGGGCTGTCCGCACGAGACACGAACTCGAACCCCAGCTGTTTGAGAACCGGTATCCCTGGCCGAGGGTTGCTGTGCGTACCAGTCCGATTGCCCAGCGCCCGATTGAAGTAGTTGAACGATATATATATGATTCAACTATATGGCCGACGCGGAACCGGATGACCTGGCGTTGAAGAAGGGGACGGCCGAACTGCTCGTGCTGGCGCAGCTCGAGGGTCGGCCTCGGCACGGCTACGAGATCGCACAACGGATCGCCGACCGATCGGCCGGCGCCGTGTCGTTCCAGCCGGCGTCGCTCTATCCCGTGTTCTATCGACTGGAGCGTCGCGGTTTCATCGCCGGCCGGTGGGTGGAAAAGGCTGGCCAGCGCCGCCGCCGCTATTACCGGCTGACGGTCCAGGGGCGCCGGGTCCTGGCAGACCGGCGCAAGGGTTGGAACGCCTTCATTCGCGCCGTTCAACAAGCCGCGGGGCTTCTGCATGCGTGACTTCAAGGCCTTCGTGCGCGAACATGTGGCGGCGCTGGGCTTGCCGCCGGATCGCGAGCAGAAGATCGTCGATGAGTGGGCCGCTCAGCTCGAAGACGTATACGACGGACTGTGCGCCGGCGGCCTTTCGGACGATGAGGCGTGGCGCGAGATCCAGCGTCAGATCCCGAATCGAATAGAGCTCGAGTTCGAACCCGTGCTCGTGCAGTCGTCACATCCTCAACACGGGCCATCGCCGCGACGCACGATGCGCACCGCGATCACCAGACTGCGCACGGCACTGACCACCGGAGTCGCGCGTGATGTCGGCGCAAGCTTGCGGCTGCTGATCAGGGACCCAGGTTTCAGCGCTACCGTCGTCTTGACGCTCGCCATCTGCCTCGGCGCCAACGCGGCCATCTTCACGGTGGTCCACGCCGTACTCTTGCGCCCGCTGCCGGCTCCCGAGTCCGACCGTATCGTCGGCATCGGGGATGTGTACCCGACCATTACGCCCAACGACATTCTGGCGAATGACGTTCCTTCCTATTTCGATCGACGGAAGGAACTGACCACGCTCGACGAGCAGGGCATGTTCACGTTCTGGTTCGATACGCTCACCATCGATGGCCTGCCGCAGGAGGTCCGCGGCATGAGGGTTACACCCTCGCTGTTCCGCGTACTGCGTGTCCCTCCAGTGCTTGGTCGGGCGTTCGTCGACGCCGAAGGCGAAATCGGCGAGGAGCAGAAGGTCATCCTGAGCTATTCGCTCTGGCAGCGGCTGTACGGTGGGGACCCTGGCGTCCTCGGACAATCACTGCGACTCGGGTGGACTGGAAAGCAATACACGATCGTTGGGGTGATGCCCGGCGGATTTTCGTTCTTCGATCAGGGCTACGACGGACATACCGGCGCATCCGACGGCATTCAATTCTGGATTCCGCTGGCGTTCACACCGGAGCAGAAATCCGACAATGGCCGGACACGCTACGGCTTCTTCCACATCGGCCGACTCCGCGCCGACGCCTCGATTCAGCAGGTGCAGGCGCAACTCGACGCTCTTCGCACCGCCAACGCCAAGCGGTTTCCGCAGTTTCGATACGACGAGCTCGGCATGTATACGGCGGTGACGCCGTTGCAGGAAGCGCTGACACGTCGCGTTCGACGAACACTGTACCTGTTGTGGGCCGGAGCGGGGTTCGTGCTGCTCATCGGGACGATCAACATTGCCAATTTGTCGCTCGCGCGCGGAAGCGCACGGCGTCGTGAACTGGCCACTCGCCTGGCGCTCGGAGCCACGCGATTTCAGTTGGCCAGGCAGCTGATGATCGAAGCGATGGTTCCGGCTGCACTTGGCAGCGCTGCCGGCGTCGCAGTTGGCGCGGCAATCCTTCAGGCACTGACATTGACGGGGCTGAATGATCTGCCCAACGCGACGAGCGTTCGGATGAATGCGGCGTCGATCGTCTTCGTTGCTGGAACCTCGTTGGCTGTAGGCCTGCTGATTGGCCTCGTGACAGCGACGATGGCTGGACCGGTGTCGATCAATCAGACACTCGGAGACGGCAGCCGTTTCGGCACGGGCGGTCGCACGGCCCAACTGTTTCGGCGTGCGCTGGTAACCATGCAGGTGGCACTGTCCGTGTTCTCCTGATTGCCGCATCGCTGTTCTTCACCAGCTTCCGGCACCTGATTGGCCTCGACGCGGGATTCTCAGCCACCGGCGTCGTCACCGCGACTATCTTTCCTCCGCCGTCGCGTTACCCAAATCCGCTGGCGGTCGCGACCCTTCAGGATCGAGTGCTCGAACAGGTGCGCGCCATTCCCGGCGTTCAGAGCGCCGGAATCACGTCGAACATTGCGCTGAGTGGCTTTGAAAGCCCCTCGACCGTCACCGCAGCGGGGCAATCGGTGCCCGGCGAAGCGGCGGTGGTGCCGTCCGTAGTGGCGGTCACGCCTGGGTACTTCGAAGCGATGGCCACTCGCCTGGTTCGCGGCCGCTATTTTGCCGAGAGCGACCGCGACAACACTCAGCGTGTTGCGATCGTGGACGAACGGTTGGCCAAGCGGCTCTGGCCGGATGAGGATCCAATCGGCCAGGGTCTCTACCGGGGCGACGTCGGGCCGTTTACCGTCGTAGGCGTTGTTCGAGAAGTGCGCCTCGAAGGACTAACGGTCCAGATCGACTCGATCGGCACCGCCTACTTCCCACATACCCAGACGCCGCCGCTGCCGCGGCTGCGATGGATCGCTATCAAATCCGCTGCTGATCCAGCAGCCCTCGTGCGCGCGTTGCGTGCGGCGCTTCTTGAAATCGATCCCGATTTGCCAATCTCCGACGTCCAGACGATGAGCGGGCGCACGGCCCAGTCACTTGTGTCACAGCGTCTCGCAATGAATCTGGCAGCGATGTTCGCAGGTGTCGCGCTGTTGTTGTCGATGCTGGGCATCTATGGGGTGCTGGCCAATCTCGTCGCCCGTCGCTCGCGTGAGATTGGAATCCGCATGGCCCTGGGAAGCACCGTACGAGCCATCGCGGCCCTCGTGCTGACCGAGGGCGCCACGTTGATCGGCATTGGCCTGATCCTCGGCTTGGCCGGTGCGGTCGCGATGGCGCAAGTGCTCAAGAGCCTCGTCTTCGGCGTGCAGGCAACGGACCCTCTATTGCTTGGCACGGTGGCCTTTGCAACTGGTTGCATCGCGCTGCTGGCGTGTGTCGTTCCGGCGCGACGTGCGACGCGGGTGGATCCCGTGGAAGTGCTCTCCCAGTCGTGACCGCTCGACGCCGTCAATCCTGCCTGAGGCTGTGAATGGGCTCAATGCGCGCCGCGCGCAAGCTCCGATTTCGGCGTCTGGCCACTACGGGCATAATGCTGGCGTGCGCCAGCTCGTCACGATCGTCCTGCTGCTCTTCGCCATTGGCTGCGCCGCACGCGCGCACACCCAGCCAGCGGCGCTCGTCGGCGTGCTCGGCATCACGTCTGAGATCGTGCCGGTCGAGAAGCGCGTCCAGAATGGTCGCGATGTCGCGGTCCGCGGATTCGTGTTCCGCCAGGGCACCATCGGTGGTCGCCCGGTCGTCGTCGGACGAACCGGGACCGGCAAGGTCAACGCGGCGATCGCGGCGACCGTCCTCATCGGCCACTTCAGTCCGGCGGCGGTGTTCTTCTCCGGAACCGCCGGGGCCGTCGATCCGGCTCTGGCCCCGGGGGATGTGGTGATCGGCACGGCGGTGGCCCATCACGACATCGGCCAGCAGGGGCCCAACGGCCTCCAGCGGCGCGGTCCGCGGCATCCGATCTCCAGCGAGCTGGATTCCGTGCTCCTGTCGGCACCTGACTCGCTCGTCGACGCGGCAAGGCGAGCAACGCGTGCGCTAACGCTGCCGCCCATGACGACCGGTGACAGCACCCCAACACCGCGCATCGTGGAGGGACTCATCGTCACGGGCGAGATGTTCGTGGCCAACGTCGCGCAGCGCGAGGAACTCCGCCAGAATCTCAACGCCGCGGCCGTGGAGATGGAAGGCGCGGCCGTGGTGCAGACCTGCCGCTACTTTGGCGTGCCGTGTCTCGTGGTCAGAAGCATCACCGACCGCGCGGATGGGCAGGCGATGGCGAGCTATCAAACCTTGCGGGCGCGGGCCAGCGAGAACGCGGCCGCCGTCGTGGCGGCCATCATCGGATCACTCGACCCGCCGGGGCATCGGCAGGATTGACATACGTGATGTCGTAGGGCCCGATCCCGTGGAACTGCAGGATCGTCTCGCCCTTCATGATGTTGTAGTGCGGGACGTCCTTGGGGAGGAGCGTGTACGAGCCCGCCGGCAGATCGCGCATGTCAGCCGAGTCGATGCGCGTACCGAATCCCAGCCTGAACACGCCCTTGATGACCGTGACGTTCTCGTCCATCGGGTGCCAATGCGGCGGCACGCTGTAGCCGTCCGGGAGCTTGGCGCGGAAGACGTACGGCTCGCCGGGCTTCGAGGGGTCACCCACGACTCTCGCGAACTGCGCGCCCGGTGGCAATTTCGGCGACGCCGGTCCCCACGTCGTGTTATCAGGCAGCACCAGAACGTGTCCTGGGTGTTGAGCGAAGGCAGACGAGGCTCGAGCCTCGATTCCGCTGAACTGCTCGAAACTCTGGCCGCTCGCCAGGAAAACCAATGAGGCCGCGAACAAGCCGACGTTGAACGCCACGGCCAGACTCGCGATCGCCCAGCCCAGCAGACGACCTGAGTGCACGCGATAAGCGATCGTGAACAGCGCTGGAGCAGCCAATGGCAGGTTGTGCAGGCCCAGCGCAAGAAGCGTGATCGCGAGCCAGGCGTTGAGCAGCACGGTCGTGCCGCGGCTCTCGTCGTTGGGCCCAAGCAATTTCCGAGTGTGCAGAGTGACCATCCACGAGGGAACCAAGAGGCTGATGCCGATTGCCAGGAAGACCAGCAGAGAACCTTCTCGCAACGTTCCCAACGCAAGCTTGGTCGCCACGGCCAGAAGGTGACCAAAGGCCATAGTCCCAATCGTGGCCCCTGCCGCGAAATTCATCGCGGCCATGATCCGGTGGCGGACAGGAAGAGTCGACCGCGGTGACGGATGATGAGCGCGATCCCGACTCCTGCCACGGTCATCGACAGGGTCAACCACTTGCCTTCGTCCACGATTAGAGCAACGAGTCGATCGATCATGTTCGTGTCCTAAGCTTATGGATCTTCCGCCTGAAGGCGGAAGCCACACGACCTAGAGGCCACACGACCTAGAGGCCATACGACCTAGAGGCCACACGACCTGGCGGGCTTGAATGGCGGAAGCCACGCGAGTCTAGATCCCGAGCGACGCTTTCGCCATCCGGACGAGGAGATCGGTCGATCGCCTGGTGTCATGCTCGAGTCGAAGTTGGTCGAAGGTTGTGAAACTCGTGAGGAGTGCCAGCGCCGCCGCAGCTTCTCGCACTCGGAGTTGCGTTCCCCTCGTACCTGCCCCACACACTCGTCGTGCCAGTGCCGCCAATCTGGCGCGGCGGTGGCGTTCGTAGTTCCGCACCAGCTGACCGATCTCCTCGTCGAGCGCCGCCAGCGCCAGCGTCTTGCGTATGGCGTCCGGCATCACCGACCAGGCCCGGCAACTCTCGCGGATCGTGGTGACCACTGCACGGGCCGGGTTCGCCTCCTCCATGGCTGCCAGCACTCGATCGAATCCGATCAACCGCCCCTGGTCCTCGAACACGGCCGCGAGCAGGCGGACCCTCGAGCCCACGCTCTTGTAGATAGTGGCCCGGCTCACACCGGCAGCCGCCGCGACTTCCTGCAGCGTGAGGGTCGTACTGTCGCGTTGATTCAGGAGTCGGTGCGCAGCTTCCAGGATCCCGGCACGAGTCGCGGCCGCGGCCCGAGCTCGCGCTCGCATGTCGTAGCTCCGGCCCATCAAGCCTCATCTGAGTAGCGGCAGCCATTCGAAGGCTAGCCTAATATTGGATATACGCTGTGTCAACCCAATATTTCGCCGGTCCACTGGACCCTTGCTCAGCCCACTGGCATTGAATAGCGCGCCAGCACGACGGTCACGTTGTCCTTTCCGCCGTTGGCCAGCGCCCGCTCGACGAGAAGCTGGCAGGCCTGGTCGGAGCGAGTTTCTCGACCGAGCACTTCAGCAATGCCGGCATCGTCGATCATGTCGGTCAGACCATCGCTGCAGAGCAACAGCCGATCGCCGTCGGCGAGCTTCCAACGCCGGATCTCGGCGCGCACGTTCTTTTGAGAACCCCCCAAGGCGCTGGTGAGCACGTTGCGCAACCGATGGCGTGCGACCTCCTGCTGGCTGATCTGCCCTTCGTCGGCGAGCATCTGGGCGTAGGTCTGGTCGCGGGTGAGAAGCTCGAGCGTCCCGTTGCGAAATCGATAGGCTCTCGAATCGCCAACCTGCGTGACGAACAGATCGTCGCCCAGGCTCATGGCGGCCGTCATCGTCGTTCCCATTCCTTCCAACTTCGGGTCGAGATGGGCTTTCTTCTGGAGCGCTTCGTGGACCTGTTGGTAGCGAGCCGCTGCACGCTCCATCACCTTCTGAGCATGCTCATCGTCGAGCTTCAGTATCCAGTCGGGAACATGAAAGATGATGTTGATGAGGGTGGCGATCGCCATCCGACTGGCCACCTCGCCCCCCAGGTGGCCCCCCATCCCGTCGGCGACGATCATCAGATAGGCCGTCTCGCCGAACTGTGAGGGGATGTCTCCCGGCGGGACGTTGCTGAGCAGGGTCGTGGCGTGCCGCCCGCCGCGCGCGACCAAATAGTGATCCTCGTTTCGTTCCCTTACCTTCCCTTTGTCCGAGAGTGCCGCGACATCGATGCGCACGCTCGTCGAGATTGTCCGCGGGAACTCCAGCTCCAAAAGTGGAAGCGGAAACTCGTCTGTGTCGATGTCAAATTGGACCATCATGGCTGAAGAGTGTACCTCGATGAAACCACCCACGACCCCCGGGACACCGCGCCAGGTTGACGCGATTCGCAGCGGTTTGTTGACTTGCATCCACCACGGCGCTACGTTGCGCCATGCCAGCATCGACCATCAATCTCACCAGACGCGAGCTGCTTGCCGGTGCGGGCGCCGGCGCCGCGGCGCTCCTCCTCGAACAACCCCGACTCCAGGCTCAGCCAACGTCGAGTCGGCCCGTCGTCTTCTCTCACACCACCGTCGTCACCGTCGATGCCGTTCAGGACGACGTGTCACTTGCCGTCGAAGGCAACCGCATCGCAGCGATCGGCCCCACTGACGGGATCTTGGAGAAGTATCCAAACGCTGATGTCTACGACGGTCGAGGGAAGGCGCTGTTCCCGGGCCTCATCAACTGTCACGCACATCTCGCGGCCACCCTCGCGCGTGGTTTCAACGAGGACTTCGGATTCCCCAACTCCGCGCGCCTGAAAGTGCAGCCCAACAGTCTCCTTCAGGGCGACGAGGCGACGCTGATGGTCACTATCGGTGCGTTGGAAGCGATACGGACCGGGACCACGACCATCGTCGAGAACTCGGGAGGCATTGGCCGCCATGCCGCCGCATTGGCAAAGACGGGCCTTCGCTGCGTATTCGCAGAGTCGGTCCGCGATAGCGAGAACGTTGCTGGCCCGATGTCGCCGGAGGGGCTTGCGAAGAGTGAGACCCCAAGGTTCTCGCCGAAGCTGCGAGAAGAGGGCCTACAGCGGATCAATGACTTGTTCAGCAAGTGGCACGGCGCAAACCAGGGACGCGTCAGTGTATTCCCGGCCGCCGCGCTCGCAGAGACCGCATCGCCCGAGCTGCTGCAGGCGGTCCGCGCGTTCGCTGAGAAACACGATCTCGGTTACACGATCCATCTGTCGCAGAGCCGCGCCGAGGTCGATTTCATGGTGAGACACCATGGCATTCGTCCACCGGCGTTTCTCGCGAAGCACGGCTTCCTCGGCCCGCGACTGTTCGCGGCGCACTGCCGGTACGTGGACGATGGCGATATCGCGTTGCTGGGCAAGTCGGGCACGATCGTGTCGCACCAGGCTGGCATGGCGGCGAACCGCGGAGTCATCCCGCCCATCCCCGCCCTCCGAGCGGCGGGCTGCCCGATCGCAAACGGCACCGACAACAACACCAACGACTTGTTCGAGGTGATGCGGATCGCGCTGCTGACGGAACGCATCCGGCGCGATGACGCGTTTCCCGGCGTCCGACCGCAGCCGGAGGACATGCTCGAAGACGCGACGCTGGGCGGCGCGCGAGCCGTGCGGCAAGAGAAGCTCACTCGGCTCGCTCGAAGTCGGGAAGAAGGCGGACCTTCTGGTCGTCGACACCCAGCGCGCGCACCTCGTTCCGGCGGGACGCATCGTGTCGGCGTGGATCCACAACGGTCAACCCGCCGACATCGAGTCGGTGATGGTGGACGGTCAGTTCGTGATGCGCAACGGAAGGTCCTGACGATGGATGAGGGCAGCGTCATCGCGGAGGCGGACAAAGTTGGACGGCGGATTTGGACGCAGGTGAAGGCTGCGGGTCCGATCGCGATCCCGGGGCGGCCACGTCAGCGATGACGCTCGACTGCACGATCTGACGCCGCCGCCGAGTTTTCAGCCATATCGCGAGTGACACGACCGGGTTGGCCGTGTCCGGCGCTACGAGATCGGGTTCGCTTCTTCCGGCGCCCGCCTGCGACTGGCGAACATCCAGAATCCGTAGGCCGCGGTGACCAGTGTTGCCGACGCGACCACGGTTGTTGCGGCGAGGTCGGCCCAGGCGATCGGCGCGAACGCCCAGAAGGCGGCGTGGAGCAGACCCGCGATTGCCATGGCCCATCCGCCGACACGAAGGGCCGATTGAGACCATGGAGTGTGACAAACCGCCAGGCCAGACGCGCTCGCACGCTTCGGAATATCAGTTGCCGTACACGGCGAGCACGAGTCCAATCACGACCTGCGTCGCACGACGACTGCTTTCCGCGTCGACGATGCCAGCAGCCTCGAGATACCGCGCCGCCAACGCGGTGGCTACAAAGCCGCACGCCACAGCTAGTCCGACTGTTATTCCTCTCATCGCGCCATCCTCTTCCGTAGTGCCGGCATCGCTCGGACTGGTCGGTCAGCCGGGCTTCCCAATTTGAACGCGCGCGCAAAGCCCAACACCGCATCCTCGAGGACCGACAGGTTCAGGCGGTAAATCAGGGTCTTCCCGGCCTTTTCGGCATCAATCAAGTTCGCCGCACGCAGGACGGCAAAGTGCGCCGACATGGTGGGCTTGGAGACCGGAAAGTGGCTGGCCAGCTCGCCAGCCGTCATCGGACGTTCCCGCAACAGTTCGAGGACGCGCCGCCTGGTGGGATTCCGCGAGCGCCTTGAAGACGTGCACCACGAGATGATAATTAGCTAAATATCTAACTGTGTCAAGGGCAGGGTTTCGCTTGAAGTTTTCCAGGGAGAGCGGGGCGTTGCCAGTGTCCCGGCCCAGAGATTTGGCGTGACTCGCGGAGCGGCGCGCCCGGATCGAGGCGCGAGGCGAGGAGCGAGGAGCGAGGAGCGAGGAGCGAGGAGCGAGGATATTGGGCATATCTGAGCAACAGCAACGCAGCGAGGCCGGATGCGACGCCCGCGAATTATGTCGCGAATCTCTGGGCCGGGACCTCAGTGCGATTGAGCGAATATCGCATGACGGACGCATGCGGCCCGCCCTTCACGCGCTCGAGTTCGTAGACGTCGCCGTGGGGCCACTCGACGCGGCCTGCAGACGTGCGATCTCGGCGTGATCATCCGAACCGAGCGCCAGCGTGCTTGCCTGAACGACCTGATCGAGGTGGCGCGCTGACGCGCGCCGACGATGACGCCCGAGACGCCGGCTTGATCGAGCACCCAGCGGATGGCGACCGCGCCGATGCCCACGCCGTGGCGAACGGCGAGCGCGTTCAAGCCGGCCAGTAGATTCTGGAAGCGGTCCCATCCACCGAACTCGTCGATGATCAGTCGGTACTTCACCAGCGAACGATTTTCGAGCGGCGGCGAAGGAGCCGGCGACCCAGGTAACGGTTGGACAGGAACCCGCCGGCGAGTGCGCCATAACAGAGAAGGCCAACGCCATGGTCGCGGCAGAGTCCGGCCATCCCTTCGGCGGGCCGTCGATCCAGGACCGAATACTGCACTTGATGCGACACGACCGGAATGCCGGCAGCGATGATCTCCCGGAGGTGTCGTTGATCGAAGTTGGTCAGCCCGAGATGTCGAATCTTGCCCGCGCGTCGCATGTCGTCGAGCCAGGCGGCCGCTTCCACATAGCCCGGCACGTCAAAGTCCCACCAATGCAGTTGCACGAGATCGAGGCTGTCCACGCCGAGACGTGTCAATGAGCGCTCGATGCCGCGCGTGACATCGGCGCGCGAGTGTGTTGGCAACTGGTCGAGGTCGGGCACGTATTTCGTGTGCACCTGCACGGGATCGGCGCCGCTTGCGGAACGCCGCTTCAACCACCCGCCGATCAACGACTTCCACGCCGGTGTAGATGTCCGCGCAGTCGAAGGTCGTGATGCCGGCATCCACGAACCGATCCATGTCGGCAAACGCATCGGCCGGATCGATCGCGCCATGATCGCCAGCCAGTTGCCATCCGCCCTTCAGCAGGCACGAGATGGTGTACCCGGGCGCGAGCCGCACGCGGGGCAGAACGCTCATCGTTCCGGCGGCAACGGGACCGCGGTCACATCGCGATGGCGAAACGTGCGGGTGCCGATGCGGGTGATACGAAATCGCGCACCGCAGTTGGGGTCGGGGCACGCGATGTCGGCATCGGTGGTCATCCAGTCGTTTGCGTGCGTGCGTCGCTGTTTCGCGGGAAGGATGGGCAGGAGCGCCGACAGCGCGTAGATGGAAAAGGGCTGGCCTGGTGGGAGCGTCAGGTTCTCGCCGCGCACCTCCAGCCAGTCGCCGGCGCGGTGACCGCACACCATTGGCCGATCGGAGGCCACGACCTCGACCCGCAAATCGTAAAGCTCAAACGCGTCGTCACGATCGATCATGACGGCTCCTTGCTGGACAGCTTCTACGCCGTTACTCGTAATATATCGTCACCCCGTGACACTTGTAGCGATGCTGCTTGGCGCGCTGGCGGCGAGCGGCCTCCTGCTCATCATCCGCTGGGATGGCGACCGAGCAGGACGCCGACCAGTGAGACGGGACGGGTCGGCTCGCACTCGCCAACACCGCTCGAACTTCTGATTGGATTCGTCACCAACTTCTTCGACACGCTCGGCATCGGCTCGTTCGCACCAACGACCGCGATCTTTCGCCTCTTCCGGATGGTGCACGACGAGTTGATTCCAGGAACACTTGTCGTTGGTCACGCGTTGCCGGTCGTGACCCAGGCGCTGTTCTTCGTCAGCGCCGTCGCCGTTGAACCACAGCAGATGACAGCGCTGATCGCGGCGTGCGTGGCCGGTGGATGGTTGGGCGCCGGGGTCGTCGCGTCGCTGTCGCGCCGCGCGGTGCAACTCGGCATGGGTTGCGCCCTTTGATCGCGGCCGCCTTCATGCTGCTCGGCATGCTCGGGCCAGTTCCCGGCGGGCGGCTCTGCCCTCGCGCTTACGCCGCGAGCATTCACCTTCGCGCTCGTGATCAATTTCATCCTTGGGGGACTGGTGACGCTCGGCATCGGCAACTACGCGCCGAGCCTCGATCATGTTCAGCCTCCTCGGGATGGACCCAAGAGCCGCGTTTCCCATCATGATGGGTTCCGGTGCGTTCGTCGCGACGATTGCCGGTCTTCGCTTCATCGGCGCAAGGCGACTTCATTGGCGCGCCTCCCTTGGGCTGACCGCCGGAGGAATCCCCGGAGTGATCGTGGCAGCGTGGCTCGTCCAGTCGCTCCCGCTCGAAGCGCTGCGCTGGCTCGTCCTCGTGGTCGTTGCCTATGCGGCGGTGACGCTCTTGCGAGCCGGGCTGCGAGGCAGTGCGTCAGTGGCCGACTCACCAGATACCTCGAGGGAGGGCAGGCCTGAGCTGAGCTCGCGGATGCTAGACTCGCGATCAGCGAGAAGGCTGTGTCACACGGTCGAGATGTTCGCATTGCCCTTTTGATTCTGGCGCTGTTGCCCGCAGCTCCTGCAGGCGGCCAGACTCCTACGCTCGACGAAGTCATGCGGCGGGTCCATGAATACGTCACCGTTTACGAGGACCACGAGCTTTCGACAGTCATCGCGCGCGAACGCTACCATCAACAGCTGCTCGCCGCCGACGCGACGATCAAGGCCGAACGGACCATGCTGTCGGACTACGTGCTCATCCAGCTTCCCAACGAGGACTGGGTGGCGCTGCGTGATGTGTATGAGATGGACGGAGTGGCGGTCGGCGATCGCACGGCACGGCTCAAGACCTTGTTTGCTGGACCGCGTCGGCAACTGAGCGAACGGGCGATAAAGATGGCCAAAGAGAGCGCCCGATTCAATCTCGGCGACCTCTACTATCGCACCATGAACCTGCCGACGTTCGCATTGCGCATGCTGCGGCCAGCGGAGCGGAAGCGAATCGTCTTCAGCAAGACGGCTGAGGAGCAGGTTGATAACACGATGACCTGGGTCGTAGCGTTTCAAGAGACCAAAGGTCCCACGTTCAGCGCAATGCCGGATGGCGACGACATTCCGGCTCACGGAAGGTTCTGGGTCGATCCAACGACCGGCGTCGTCGCTCGATCAGAGATGATTCTCGGTGGGACCGACGGCCTGCCGGCTCGCGCCACCATCACGGTGACCTACCAGCTCGAACCCTCGCTTGGCTTCCGACTCCCGGTTGAAATGCGCGAGAACTACGACAATCCTGGGCGCAAGGGCGATGACGTCGTCACCGCCCTTGCCACCTATTCGGACTTCCGCCGCTTTGATTGGCGGACACTCACCAAAGGGATCGAGCGTTTCTGAGGGTCCGTTACTTGATTGCCACGACAATGAGATCCACGGGCTTCCCGCCCGTGTTGTGCGACTCGTGACCCGTGCCGCGGCCGATGAACTGCACGTCGCCGCGCGCCCACGTCGTCTTCGCGGGTTTGCCATCGATCGCGACCGAAATCTGGGCAGGCGCGAGACTGATCACCACCTGGTCGTAGTCATGCTTCGTCCCGGCCGGCTCATTGAACTTTGCGTCAGCAGTCGTTCGAGTGGCTCGACCGCGCGGGCCTTCGGCCAGCACCTTCATCGACAGGCCCTCCCGGGCTGAGGGAATCGACGCCTTGCCCGGCGCCGCGCCCTTGAACTCGACCAGGATGGCATCGATTCGTGTCGTGCCGACGTTGGTGGGGCTGTGGGTGCCTGCCGGCATGTACATGGCCGAGTCCGCGGCCAGCTCCTGCGTTTCTGATTTGCCGTCCGGCAGGTTGAATTGAACCTTCGAGGCAGTCAGCGGCACGACGATCGCTTCGGGATGCTGATGCATCAGGCTTTTTCCGCCGGGCGCATAGTCAATCTTCAAAATCCGCACGCTCGCGTTCTCGAGAATCACTTTGTAGTGAGCCGAATCCACCTTCACCGGGTCCTGCGCAAGCGCTGAACCGGACCACGACAGAGCGAGGGAAAACACAAACAGGGCCTTCAACGCTTTCATCAGGAGACTCCTCTCGGCCAAAGTTCAGATGGCCTGCGAAGGCGGGAGTATCTGCTACCTCAGCCGTATCGTCAACGCCAAAACAGGAATCCGGGACTACGCCTTGGGCTTGGCTCCCCCGAACAAGTCGTAGACCCTCTACGTCTAAGCCGTAGACCGTCTACGACTATGGCCAAGACTCCAGACGACCGCCGGCTCGAACTGCTTCAGGGCACCCTCGACATGCTCATTCTCCGGACCCTCCTGTGGGGGCCCCAGCACGGCCATGGCATCGGCCAGGCGATTCGCTCGCAATCAGAGGACCTGCTGAGGGTCGAAACCGGCTCCCTCTACCCCGCGCTGCACCGCCTCGAAAAACATGGATGGCTGAAATCCGAGTGGGGTGTGAGCGAGGCCAATCAGCGCGCGAAGTATTACCAGCTCACCGCCGCTGGCAAGGCTCAACTGTCGCGCGAGCAGGATCGCTGGTCGCAACTCGTGCACGCGATCGGCCGCATCATGAATCCGGCGGCAAGCAAGGAGTAGCCGTTGCGCCCTGATGAACGCGACCTCGACGAGGAAATCCGAGGCCATCTCGCTATCAGCATCAAGGAACGGATCGATCGCGGCGAGGATCCCGAATCCGCTCGTCTGGCCGCGCTGAGAGAGTTTGGCTACATCCCGCACGCGCGCGAATCGATGCGGCGCGTCTGGTACAGCCGCTGGTATGACGCGGCCGAGGCCCTGGGGCAGGACTTGCGCGTCGGCCTGCGCTCGCTCCTGCGTGCCAAAGGGCTGGCCGCCACCGTGGTCGTGACGCTCGCCCTCGGGATCGGCGCCAACGCCGCGATCTTCAGCGTCGTCCGCGGCGTGCTTCTTCGCCCGTTGGTCAATCGCGGCGAGGATCGCCTGATCTACATCCGCCAAAGCATTCCGGGGACTGTCGAGAACATGACGTTCTCGGTTCCTGAGATTGGGGACTTCCGATCGCGGGCGACCACGATCGGCGCTTTTGGCGAGTTCTCAACGATCGAGTTCACGATGATCGGCTTCGGCGAGCCCCGCGTCGTGCAGGCCGGCGTGGTCAACGGAGCGTTTTTCGACGTGATGGGCCTCAGGCCCGCGCTTGGCCGCCTCCTCAACACGTCTGACGATGGCCCGAACGCCGCCAGTGTGGCGGTGCTCACGCATCGCTTCTGGGCCACCTCGTTGAACAGCGATCCGACAGTGATCGGAAAAACCATCGGCCTTGATGAGCGCTCGGCGACCGTGGTGGGAGTGCTCGAACCGTCCGTGCCGTACCCGGCCGACACCGAGATCATCGCGAACATGGTGACCAGTCCTCATCATATGGGCGCGTTGATGGTCACTCAGCGCACGCATCGGATGACCGAGCTCTTCGGGCGTCTGACACCGGACGCCACGGTGGAATCGGCACGCGCCGAGCTGAACGCGATTCACGCGACCATCGTGCGCGAACACGCGGAGTCGTACGCGAAAAGGGAAAACGTCGAACTGGCGATCACGGGGCTGCGCGATCAGATCACTTCGCCCGCGCGGACGGTCCTGCTCATGCTGCTGGCCGCGGCCGGCATCGTGTTCATCATTGCCTGCTCGAATGTGGCGAATCTGATTCTGGCGCGCTCGGTACGGCGAGAGGGCGAGCTGGCCGTGCGCGCCGCTCTCGGCGCAAACCCGGGTGCCCTGAGGCGCACCCTTCTGGCCGAGAGTCTCGTGCTGTGTGGCGCCGGCGCGATTCTCGGCGTCTTGCTCGCGCGTCCCTTTGTTTCAGTCGTGGCGCAATTCGCCGCGCGCTTCTCCGTACGCGCGCTCGAGGTCACCGTCGATCCCAGCATGTTATGGGTCGGCGCCAGCCTGGCGATGGCGGCGGCCATACTGCTGGCGTACGTCCCACGACTTCCGTCGACACACGCCCCGGCCGGATTCGGGCTGGCCAGCAGCAGCGTGCGGATCACGCCTGCCACCAACCGCCGCCTGCGCCTGTTCGCGACGGCCCAGATTGCGTTTTCGTTCGTTCTGCTCGCCGGTGCCAGCACGCTGGTTGCCGCGTTGATCGCGCTCCAGACGGCGAACACCGGCTACGACATGCGCCGTGTGCTGGCCATCGATCTCCCAGCCCAATCTCCCAGCCTTGGCACTCCGCAGATTCGGTTCTATGAGGAGATTTCGCGGCGGATCGCCCAACTGCCGGGAGTGGAGAACGTCGCGCTCGGAAACTTCGTGCCCTGGCGCGACGCCGGCGGCCAATTCAGCGAAGGCATCCCGTTCGCGGCTGAGGGATACACCCCTGCCGATGGTGAACAAGACCCCCGCGCGCGGTTGAGGGTGACGTCGCCCGGCTTCTTCGACCTCCTGGGCGTTCAGATTCTGGCGGGGCGTGACTTCACGGCGGACGACCGTCGCGGGAGTGAGCTCGTGGCAATCGTGAGTCACGCCCTGGCACAGCGACTGTTTCCCAACGCCGACGCGCTCAATCGAAAGGTCTGGTGGACCGATCCGAACTTTGGCAAGCCGCAGCCGCGACGCATCGTCGGTATCGTGGCCAACACGGACGATGTGAACGTCCTGCGCGAGCCGGCGCTGGCGATCTATCAGCCCTATCAACAGTTTGGCCTCGGGGGGCGGTTGTTCGTACGTGCCGCAAACGACCCCTATACGCTCGTACAGCCGATCAGCCGAATCGTTCGCGAGATGTCGGCTACCCAGGCCGTGGAACGCGCTGCGACGCTCGAAGACATTCGTGCGGACGTGCTCGCGCCGGAGCGACTCAATGCATTCGTGCTCGCTGGCTTCGCTGGCGTCGCGCTGCTGATTGCCGTCGTGGGCGTCGCCGGTGTGTTGGCGTTCGGTGTGAGCGCCCGCACACGTGAGTTTGGCGTGCGGCTGGCGATCGGATCGACGCCGCGTCACCTGCTCCTCCGTGTGGTCGCGGAAGGCGTGTCGATCGTTGTGATTGGTCTCATGGTCGGCGTCGCTGGCGGTTATGCGTTCGCTGCCGTGGCCGCCGCCTCTTTCGAAAATGTCCAGTTGCCTGGCGCCGGGCCTCTCGCTGGTGCCGCGGCCGTTCTCATCAGCGCCGCCATCATCGCGTCGATGATGCCTGCGGTCCGTGCCTCGCGAGTGGATGTGCTGCAGGCCCTCCGATCCGAGTAAAGTGTTGCTCACGCCAGACCTGTTCTCTTGTTTCCCGCAGTCGTGCTCGCCCTCGTGTTTGTGAGCGCAGTCATGGAGCACTGTGAGAAATGAACATCACGCAATCCGGCAATACAACGTCTCGCACGCCTCTTCGGCTATGGCCCGCCGTGGTCGCTGCGCTGCTGCTCCTGCTGGTCAGATTTGTCCTCCCTGTTGTCGCGCCACAGGCGGAATTCTTCGGAATGGACGCCCAGCTAGTCGCGATACTTGGCGGACTCGTCGGCGCGATCGCGATCCTTGTGTGGTGGTTGTTCTTCAGCCGAGCGCGTTGGTCCGAACGGCTGATCGCCATTGGCCTCATGATCGTGGCGATCGTCGTGACACGGCCCTTCACCCACATCTCGATTCAGAACGGGTTGATGGGCAATATGTTCGCGATCTACGCCGTCCCTCCAACCCTGGGCCTCGCGTTTGTCGGCTGGGCAGTTGCCAGCCGTCGCCTCTCTGAGGGCCTTCGGCGCGCGGCGATGGTCGTCGCCATTCTGATCGGCTGCGGAGTGTGGACGCTTGCACGGACGAACGGCGTTCATGGCGGCGTCGCGGATCTCGAATGGCGATGGACGCCGACGGCTGAAGAACGGCTGCTGGCTCAAGCGACTGACGAGCCCGCGCCGCTCCCACCTGCTCACGCACCACTGGCAAGCGCCCCAACCAGTGCGAACCCGTCAGCGCTCCCGGCTTCGACCGCAGCCGTGACCTCCAAGGAACCGGGAGCAGCCACTGCCGGAGCCCACTCACCTCCAACCCCGGAAGCTCCGGCAGCATTCAAGACGGCATCGGCGGATCCGTCAGCCCCTGGTAGAAAGGCCGAGTGGCCCGGTTTCCGCGGGCCCGCGCGCGACGGCGTCATTCACGGCGTGCGGATCAACAGCGACTGGTCCACATCGCCGCCCGTCGAGATCTGGCGCCGGCCAATCGGACCAGGCTGGTCATCGTTTGCGGTTGATGGCGATCTGCTCTACACACAAGAGCAGCGCGGTGACGATGAGATCGTTGCCTGCTACAAGGTGTCAACGGGCGAGCCCGTGTGGAGACACCGGGACGCGGTCCGGTTCTGGGAATCGAATGGGGGCGCCGGACCGCGTGGGACGCCGACCGTCAGCAACGGTCGCGTCTACAGCCTTGGGGCGACCGGAATCGTGAACGCGCTCGACGCCGCGAGCGGCGCCGTCCTCTGGACGCGCAATGCAGCAGCCGACACCGGCGTCGAGCTCCCGGGGTGGGGTTTCGCAAGCTCGCCATTGGTGATCGACGAGGTGGCGATCGTCGCTCTGAGCGGCCAGCTCGTTGGCTACGATACCCGCACCGGTGATCCGAAGTGGTTCGGTCCAAAGGGCGGAGCGGGTTACAGCTCGCCACATCACCTGACGATCGACGGAGTCGACCAGATCCTCTTGCTGAGGGGAAGCCGCACGATCAGCGTCGCGCCTGCTGACGGCGCGCTGCTCTGGGAGCACGTCTGGGAAGTCGGCTCGAGCATCGTTCAGCCGGCTCTGGCCCCGGACGGCGACGTGCTGATCACCGTCGGCGACGCGATGGGCGGGCTCGGCATCCGCCGGATCTCGGTCGCGAAGGGACCTTCTGGTTGGAGCGTTGAAGACCGGTGGACGTCACGCGGGTTGAAGCCGTATTTCAATGACTTCGTCGTTCACAAGGGCCATGCCTTCGGCTTCGACGGCAGCATTCTCGCGTCCATCGACCTCGCCGACGGGACGCGGAAATGGAAGGGCGGACGCTACGGCAACGGTCAGCTGATCCTGCTACCCGACCAGGACGCGCTCCTGGTCCTGTCAGAGGACGGAGAGCTGGTGCTGGTCGGAGCGACGCCTGAAAGGTTTATCGAAGTCGCACGGTTCCCCGCGCTCAATGCCAAGACCTGGAACCACCCGGTGCTGATCGGCGACCTCTTGCTGGTTCGCAACGGTGAGGAGATGGCCGCGTTCCGTCTGTCCCTCGCGGGTCACTGACGCGGTTGCCGGTCACATCCTGTACCGGCTCTGGCCCGCTGTCGGGGTCCCGCACGCTAACGAGTGGACATCGTCACTGCCCGCAAGGGAATCAGCAGCCGGTACCTGACCGGAGCGCCGTCTTTCGTGGCCGGCTGGAACTCCCACGATTTAACGACCGCTAGTGCCGAGGTGAGCCGTAGGTGCTCACCAAGGTTTTGAGGCGCGTTGAGGCCCGTGACCGAATACGCCCTTCCCTGCTCGTCGACGACCACGGCGATGTTCAGGGCATCAAGGCCACTCCCCGGGGATGACGTCTGCCAGCCCGCGACAAGCCGAGGAAGGATTGGAATCGGTGGGATCACGTCGGTGTCACGTGCGCTATAGGTCACCGACCTCGCGATCCCATTGCTGACCGAACTCGATCGCGTCGGGGCGTTCTTGACGGGTTCTGTCGGCGGTGGCGAGATCGCGGTGCCGACACCGTGACCGCCTCGGATGGCGTCGGTGGTTCCAGGGACAGACGGCGCGCCTCGTTCACCACTCTCCGTGAGCTGCGGAGCAGTCGACGGGAGATCAGCGGTCGGACGCGGGATTGGAGGAGCCGAGACCCCTGGCGATTCGCCGCGGGCAATGGACTGACGGGGCGGCGAGGGCGCAGGCCGTTGGATTCTTGCGACGACTGGAGAAGGTGCAGTGGGCACAGGCGATTCAGGGTGGAGGCCTGACAAAGAAGGCATGGACAGCGCAGGCCGGTCGGCGAGGGCCACGCTCCACGCATGCAGGCCGGCCGTCACCGGAGCGATTGGTCGCGCGTCCAGTAACGGCGCAGTCTCAACCGCGATGGTGCTGTCCTCTGCGGACAATCGACTCATCAGCAACCCTGCGGCGATGCCCACGATCAGGATTGCGACGACGAAGCCAGTGGCCGCTATCCATTTCGGTTGCCACCCCAATCGGAGGGGCGACGTGGTTGTCGATTCGAAGGACGAGAGACTCGGAGTGGTGTTCGAGGCATTGGATGTCGCCAGCGTCGTCACATTGCCGTTCTGCCACCGGTCGTACACCGCTTGAATGAGTTCCCTCCCGTCGGGTTGTTCAAATGCGGCCAACGCCTCGGACAGTTCGCCCAGAGTTCCGAACCGAGGCGGCGACGCGAGCGCCTTGGAGATGATTGGCTTCTCGAGCGATGAACGACCAGCGGGCACGATGTCCAACAAGATTCTCCCAACCGACTGAATCGCGGCGGTCTGATCGTCGCCCGGATGGTTCACGCTCACACCGAGGCGGCTTGCCGGATCAATGAAAACCGTTTCAGTGGTCACTCGTGGGACCAGGCTCACCGCGTCATCAGGGTTCATGCGCTGGCAGCGTTGAGCCGTCACCAGTGCGAGGCATAAGGCCTGGCCGATTGACACGGCTTCGGCGCCACTGCAGTGAATTCGATCTCGCTTCAGAGTCGCCAATGAAACCGGCGTACGCTCGGAAATGGTGAGAAGCCCCGATTGCGAACGATTGGGCTCGGCGTTCTCCGAATCGAAGGATTCGAGCCCCAACTCGTCGCGGGCGCTTGTCGCCCGGCCAGGTGACTCTGACAAAGGTGTAATCGAACTAGCCGAAATTGTCATGACTCAAGTGACTGCGCGAGCAAATGTTCAGCCAAGGCGATGGTGACTACGGCGCGTCACGGTTGCAAAGAACGGCGCGTGACTTCATACCCCGCTGCCCCTGGACGACGGACCTTTTGCAATCCCGTGTAGGGCGTTCTTGCAGGATCACCGCCATGATCCTGGCGATGGCCATCCGGAACTCGTTGGCGACATGTTGCTGGCTCGTACCGGCCAGGAGATGACCGCGTTCTGGCTGCCCTGTCAGTCTCACTGACGAGGCGTGCCTCACGCGGCCAGCTCAGCCACGCGGCGCACGGCACAATCGCACAGATCGCAGTGACCCGAATGTAGTTGGGCAGCTGGCGCCGAGACCTTAATCGCGAGCTAAAACGTCACGGACACCCTCACGCCCTTGCGATCGCGCATGACGAGCGGTCCGATCGTGACATTCATGGCCCGTCCGCTCGACACCTCCGCCGCGTAGACCGTGACCTTCCTAGTAATGGCGCGGTCGATCACTCCTCCGAGGACGGCGCCGACTGCGATGAGCGCGTACTCCTCAGGGCACATTCCGCTGCACTCGTTTGGATCGGCAATGAGCCAATAGATCCCCGGAGTGGCGCCAATGGCGGCGCCGATCAGGACGCCAGTGAGCGGAGAGTCTGGCTGCTGCCATTGAATGCGGCGGACGTCGGCAGTCGCCACGCTGCGCATCTCGGACCTGACCTTCAGCTGCACTGCGTCACCAGTTACGGCCGTTAGCTTTCCTTTGAGCGTGGCCCCCGTCATATCGGTCACGTGCACGACGTCGCCGATTGGGACGCGTGCCACCGCGGCCGCCAACGAAGAGGTTCTGACGAAAGGCTGCTCAGGCGGCTGCGCAGAAGCGACGCCGGCCGACCACCCGCATGCGATCGCTCCCAGGACAATCAAGCGGCACAGTAGCCAGATTGGCGAAGTCATCCGGCGCCTCCCGATTTCTAATGCGCGAAATCCGGCCGCCGCAGCTCACGAGACCTTCGCATCGGCCACGGAGCCGTTAGCCCCGGAGCGCTCGACGGTAGCGGCAACACTGGAGTCGAGGCGCCGAAGCCGTGCGCCGCCAACCGTGGCGCGAACGTCCTGGAGCAGCCACGACTGCGGCGGGCGCAGCCTGCGCTCGAGCACCGCAAGCGGCGACTTGGCGCCGGAGAGAATCTGTGTCGCCCACGAGCTGTCGACTTGCACCTCTGCGCATTCGGAAAAGCTGTTCCGGTCTCCAGCAAGGCTGGACCTCGCCGCCACGACCGTAAAGCTCCCCGCTCGTTCGTGCAACTCGAGCACATAGCCACAACGTTGGAGGTCTCGACCCTCGGTGTCAAAGCTGTGAACGAAGTGGACCCACCGCGGGCATCGGTCTTTCGAATGCTTGCTGGGCGTCTGACTTTTGGACCGTTGGCTCGCCGTCCACCGCCGGTTCGAGCCGCGCCATCAGAGACTCGATCGCCCGTAGCTCGAGCGCCCATCTGTCTCGAGGCCGCGGCATGGCTTCGTCTCGCCGTTGGAGGCGCGTCTGCAGCTCGGTCCAGATTCCTCCGAATGCCAGGGTCGCTGAGTCGTGCCCAGCGAACACGGCGAGCGGCATCCGCCTGATCGCCATTTGTTCGACGATGCTCGCATAGGGGACTTGAGTGGCCAAAAACATGCCCGCGCTTCGCGCAGACCACTCGCAGGCACGACGATGCTGGGCCTTTCGGCGATCGACCATGCTAAAGAACGCCGCAAGTTCCGACGGCGACTCGGTGCGATCGGCCCACTTGACCAACTGGACAAGCGTTCGCACCGACAAAACGGTTGGAATCGTGGGGACGAGCACGGCATCCGCGGCGGCGAGGATGCCTTCCGTCAGCAGGGAGAATCCTGCCGGGCAGTCGAGGAACATTACGTCATAGTCACGGCCGAGCGCTTCGAGAAGCTCGGTCACGACGCGCTTCGGCTTGCTGAGATTACCAAGCAGTCGATCGAGCTTGCGATAGGCGAAGTCGGCGGGGAGCAGATCCAGGTTGTGATAGTCGGTCTCTTTGATGGCGGCGGCGAACGCCTCACCACTTTCGAGACTTTTCCTGCCAAAACCCGCAACACGAGGATGGATGCGGAAGGCAAAGCTCGAGGCTGCTTGCGGGTCGAGGTCCCAGAGCAGTGTCCGTTGACCGGCGGCGGCCGCGAGATACGACAGGTTTACTGCCGTCGTGGTTTTTCCGACTCCACCTTTCATGTTGTAGAGGGCGATAACCTTCATGGGGCTGAGTCCGCTGGAGCTGTCCGCTTGAACGCGCGGCGACAGGCGGATCGTGTGTTCCGCGCGCGGAATTTCGCGAGGCCGTCAGCGACCTGCCGGCGCAGGTCGTTGTGGCGCTGGCGACATCGCTCCGCCAATTCACCGAGTGCGAGTACCGGTCCCTTGAGGTCCACCAGCGGCGGCCACTGCACGCCCGTATTCGAGCAGCCGCTGCTCCTGCACTTGGGCATCGTTGAAATCACCGAGCGCGCGCTGCAGCTTCTTCAGCGCGCTCAGGATGCATTGAAGGTCCGCGGCGTCGTAGAAGGCCGGCGTCACGTCGACCAAGTACCGCAGCTTCTTCGCGGCGAGACGCACCTCGTGAAGCCGCTCGGCTGGGGTGTGCTCATCGATCGTCTCGATCCTGCGCAGGATGCGCTGGCTCAGCCGCCAGGCGCGCTGTGTGACAACGTCGGCGAGGTGACGTCCAGCGTTCGGCGCGCCCACGCGCAAGGGGGTCGCCTGTTTGAGGAAGGTCGCCCACTCGGAGATCAGCCGTCGGTAACGATCGCCGTCGAGCACCTTCACCAGCTTCTTGTGCTCACGCTGTTGCGCCTGACCGAGAAAAGTCGTCAACGCTTCCATGAGGTGAGGCGGAATCTCTTCCCGCTGCACTCCAAGTGACAGAACCAGAACATCGACGTCGCGCGCGGGCGCCGTGAGGCGACCCAACCACGAGAACTCGTGCGAAAAATGCTCGGCCGTATCGCGTGGAAATACGCCCTTGATCTGGCCGAGCAGGGAGCGCGTGCGCCGGACGGCGACGCGGAAATCGTGGAGAAACTCGGTATCGAGATTGCCACGGAGTCCTGGCTCATTCGCCACCAGAATCTGGAGGAGAGCCAGGTGGATGCGCTGCGCTCCGACATTGGCAAGCACGGTGGGAAGGAGGTCCGTTCCGGGCGACGACACTACAGCAGGCAATGCGCTGAGCTGCCGCAACGTTATGCCGTCGAATCCCTCCGGACACGCCTCGACACCCGGACGGCTCTCGATGACAGGCACCAGCTCGTTGTGGGCCCCTTCGTAGCCGCGGAGGCCCGACAGGGTGATCATGCTTGGGAGCATCTGCCAGGCGCTGCCCGACCCGGGCAGCCGGGCCCGGCCCGACTCGATTCGGAGGCGCG
Source organism: uncultured Acidobacteriota bacterium (assembly GCA_963802675.1). Classification (GTDB taxonomy): domain Bacteria; phylum Acidobacteriota; class Vicinamibacteria; order Vicinamibacterales; family UBA2999; genus JACCSI01. The sequence continues at coordinate 107,706 of CAWDJL010000001.1, read as the reverse complement.
CAATCGTCTTGTTCCGTTCGTCGAGGACATCGAGCCGTGATCCGAAGGTCTCAGTCTCGACCTGCGGGAACAATCGTCGCACGCCGATGACCGGCGCAACGGCTGCACGAAGCGGACCATCGGGGAGATCCCACACAAAGCTCACCGGCTCTCTGACCTGAACGGTGAGGCTTGCTCCGCCGCGGCGCTGCCATGAAATGGTGACAGTCTCGCCGACCCCACTTCGTGTCAAACGTGATCCGGCGCGTCGGACACGACCATCGAACGTGTCGAGAAGGGTCAGCCGACGTTTGAGGATCCGCTGATGACGCGTCGGCAAAAGCCCCTGCAAGCTCTTGGTGACGGCGTCGGCAGACAACTCACCTCGAATCACATAGAGAGATTCGATGGTGGTCGACGAGAGGGCGCCTCTGTCTGCCACTGCGATCAAGAGTCGCGCTCCACTTCGTACTCGATGCCGTGGACGAACTGCCGGAGCTCTTCGCGGAGACACGCCACGGCATCCGGTATCCGCATCCAGCGGCGGCGCCGAAACTTTGCCTCGAGCCAGTGATCGAGGACAGCGGTCACGCGCATGGCGTAGACGTCCACCCGGCAGCGGCTGTTGCCATTGACGTATCGATAACAACCGAGCGGCTTCTTTGCGACCACACCCAGCAGGCCGGCTTCTTCCTCGGCTTCGCGGATTGCAGCATCCCGGGGCAGCTCACCTTCATCGACCGAGCCTTTCGGCAGAATCCAACGCTTTCCCCGGAACGTTGTCACCAGCGCGACCTCGACGCGGTCCTTGCGAATCCGATAAGGGATCACCGCTGCTTGTCGGTCTGCACGCGCCATCAATTGACTCCTGTTGCTATGAAAGGAAGACCGTCCCCTTTCATGCACTTCCCGATGCCAATCAGCGTCTTTCGCGTCGGCGGCTCCGTCGGCTGGCGCGACGCTCCGTTCGACGCCGCGGCTCGCCCGTCTGCTGATCCGCACGTCGGGCCTCGTCGTCGCGCTGCTTGAGGAGGCGGAGTGCTTCGCGCACCACCTCGCTAGCCGTTTGATAGAGGCCGGTGCGGACCTTCTCGTTCACCAGCTGCTCGAGCTCCGGCGTCAATGACACGTTCATGAGGCCGGTCGGACGGTAGCAAGAATTGGCGGTAAATGTCAAAGTTTGTTATTGCGGTTTTCCCGCAGTCCCGTATTGACACCGCCCGCGGCATCGCACTCTCCGGTCGAATGACCAGATGAAGAGGTGGAATCAGTTGAGGGTTGGGAGCCCAGGAAATAGCGCGCTGCTAGTGGGCTCGCGCGTGTTCGCGAACGAACCGAGCCATCACGCTCCACATCAGCCATCGCGGAAAAGCCCTTGCCAATGAGGGCGGCCCGTCCACGACCAACGTTCGACATCGAATGGCCGCGTCGTAGTCTACGTGACCAAGCCACACCCGATAGAAGAGCAACAGATCCGCATGGACGATGAGGTCGGCATCGAAGCCCGGCGGCGTGACGCAAACCGACACCTCCCGGGGCTCGAGCACCAACCAGACGCGCCGCCCGCGCGGACCTGAGAAGTCGAACTCAACGACCGTGCGTGACTCCGGCAGCAGCTCTCGATTGATTCGCTGGTGAATCTTCCACGCGAGTAACCCGGCGTCCAATTCCTCCGGCGTCGGATCGCCAAAGGCCCAGCGGACGCCCCACAGACCGAGGGCCTCAATCACCGTCTTCAATTCTCTTCCGGCTTCGGTCAGCTGATACTCCGCGATCCGCGCGCGCGGCGGGCAGGTCCGTTCGAGGACGCCTGCGGTTTCGAGATCACGCAGCCGTGACGACAGCAGGGAGCGCGAAATTCCCGGCAGGCCACGCTCGATCTGGTTGAAGCGATGGCTGCCCGCGATCAGCTCCCGAACGATCAGCGGAGTCCACCGGTCCGCCAGGATCTCGGACGCCCGCGCGACCGGGCAGTACCTGCTTGTACTTCTGCATGCGGGCATCCTCCCACAGCTGCCGTGGGCAGGCCAGTCCGAAAAATGAACCGGCTCGAGGCACGAAAAAGCCTAGGAGAACCGCGCCCTTATCTCTTCCCCGGCGCCGCCGGCGCCAGACTCGGCATCTTTCCCTGCGATTCGACCACGCTTCGTGCCAGGTAGTTGACCACTCGCGCGTCGCTGCGCGCGGCAGTGAGATACGCTGCCCGAAGCAACTGCTCCTTGCGAGTGCGCAAAGTCGTCGTGATGTTCTCTCGCACGCCGGGCGTGGAGAGGTCGCGTTGACCAGCGGCTTCTCGGGCGGCCAGCAACACGATGGTGTGGGCACCGCCCACGCTCACGACCCTGACGGACCCTGGCGACAGTTTCAGCACCGCGTCCCGCAGCGGCGGCGGCGCCTGCTTCAAGGCCGACATCGGCACGAATCCCAAATCGCCGCCCCGCGGCGCGGTTTCCGGATCCTCCGAGAAATCTCTGGCGAGGTCACCGAAGGCGGCGCCTTCCTTGAGACGTGCCATCAACATTTGAGCTTTGCTCATCGCGGTCTGCGGTGTGGCCGCATCATCTCCGGTCTGGTTGTTCACCTGGGGCTCGCGGACCGGAGTGACGACGATTTGGGCGATGCGAAACGCCTCCTCTGCAAAGTTGAACTGTCCACGATTGCCGTTGTAGAAGTCGGTGACGTCCTGGTCGGCGATAGTGATTTTCGAAGTGACTTCCCGCTCGATGACCTTCTGAGAGAGCAGCTCTCGGCGAAGGCCGTCGCGCATATCAGCTGCCGTGAGATTCCGCCGCGTCAACTGCTGCTGAAACGCGTCGTCCGGAATGTTCTTCTTGGCTTCGGCATAGGCGGCGTCGAGCTCCGTGTCCGGCACCTCAATCTTCATCTCGCGCGCCTTTGCCAGCAGGATGTCCTGGACGATGTAGTCGTTGAGAAGCGATAGCTTGGCCGTCAATGCCTCTTCATCAGACAACGGCTGCGCTTGTTGCGACAATCGACGGAAAGCCTTCTCGACCTCTTCGCGACGAATCTCGCGACCATCGACCGTTGCCCACGTGTCTGCGGTCACCGCCACCTGTGGAGTGGTCGATGTCGGCGCGGCACTGCAGGCGGCAGCAAGGCTCGCCAAAGCACACATGCTGAAGACGAGACCGGAGCGACGGAAGGGCGTGGGCGGCAAAAAGAGTCGACGGCACATCGTGTGAGCTTACCTTGTGACGAGCCGGAGAGGAACGTGAGGCGTGATCTATCCTATCGAGAGTGAAGGGTGGACGTCGGGCCCAGTTGCGTCCAATCGGGGTGATCCGATCAATCTTGAAGACGCGCCGTGACGCGCCCAAGCAGGGGTCGGAGGGCGCGCCCGATGCCTGGCTCGAGGTCAGGCCCTTCGCTGTCGAAGGCCTTCATCGGCTGGTCGCAGGCAACGAAATCATCGTGGTGACCTGGCTGCACCGCGCGCGACGTGATGTGTTGAAAGTCTATCCGCGCTCGGATCGACGTAATCCGCTCACCGGGGTGTTTGCGACGCGATCACCCGACCGGCCCAATCCGATAGGTCTTCATCGGGTCACGGTGCGGAAGATCGCCAAGAATCGGTTGCGGATCGGCCCGATTGAAGTCATTGACGGCACACCAGTCGTTGACATCAAGCCGGTCCTCGGGGGGAAACAGGAAACTGCCTGAGGCGGGTCCAAATCAGAACTCAATGACGAGGCCGGCAGTCGCGCGACGCGGCATCAACGTCGTGGTGAACCCCACCGCTTCGCCAGTTGGGCGGACCTCCCCATTTGCCAGCCCCACGTTGGTCCGGTTCATCACGTTTATCAATTCGGCGAACAACGTCAGCCGACGGCCGCGATACTCGAATCGCCGATGGGCGTTGAGATCCAGACGCGCATATGCTGGCAGCCGCACCTGGTTGCGGCGAGTCGCGACGAACAGACTGCCGTCACGTCCGGCAAGATATCCGGGAATCGGGAAGTTGCTGCCCGCACGAAACGTCGCTCCCGCGGCAGTGCGATCCGAAAATCGGTACGCGCCAGACGCGTTGAAGCCATGTCGTTGGTCGAAGTCAGCCCAGTAGGTTTCGTGGCGCTCGAGGTCTGAGGACTGGACTTTGCCGTAGCTGTAGGCCGCCCATCCTGAAAAGCCTCTCGCGGGCTGAAAGTCGATGAGCAGCTCGATCCCGCGGGCCGCGCCGCGAAGTGCGCTGGCACTGCCCCCGCTGCTTGTGTGCATTACACGCTCGTCGCCCAGCGCCAGTGGAAAGTCATCCGGAGCCTGGAGACCGGCTTCCGTGCGGCGGAACACGGTCGCTTGCCAACGAACGGACCTGCCGAGGCGCTGTTCGATCGCGATGTCGAAGTGAGTCGCACGCTCCGCGTATCGTGCGGCCGGACTGGCGGAATCGAATCGCTGAAGATCCAAGTCCTGATGCGTGACTCCCGCCGAGACGCTCAACAGCCATCGTGGGCGGAACGCCCATTCGCCGTGGATCCACCGCGACAGAGTCGGCGAGGCCAGCTGAGTCGAGTTGGTCACTCGTAAGCCTGGAGCGATGGTCCAGGCTGGCACAGGTGACCACATGAAATGCATGTAGGCGGCTTGCTGATGGGGATCGACGGTGGAGTTGCGTTGTATCCCGCGCGAGAACTGCATCCCGGCCTCGAGCACGCCGGCGGCGAGCGCTGCCGTCAGGTCTGCGCGATATCCCGCCTCAGCCCCGAAGGTGCGGTCACCCGGTACATCATCCTGCGGCGCTTCCTCGAACCAATGTCGCGCAGTGTAGACGCGCTGATTCAGGACCGACGCGGCACCAAGCCTCGATTGCCACGCGAGGTTTACGATCGACGCCTGAGCGACCCCGTCGCCAGTTGATTCGGGGAACAACTCTTCGGCATCAACAACCGATTGGCCGCCGAGTACGGTCAGCGCGAGCTGCTGTCCGCGCGTCACGTCGTACACGACTTTGGCCATTCCGTCAGAGAATCCAAACGCCGTGCTGTCGTTCTCCGATATTTGGTCGGGCCACTCGAGATAACTCTGACGCCCGGCAATGAGCCATGACCCACGTCCTGAGCTTTCCCAGCGGTCCTTCGGCGAGCACGGTCGCGTTGGGTCCTCCAACCGCTCCGCGGAGATTGAACTGATCTCGAGACCCTTCGCGCACGCTCAACTCGAGCTCCGCCCCCAGACGGTCGCCATGCCGACGCGGATAGGCCCCGGCGCGCAGCGTCGCCTCTTCGATCGCATGTCCGGTAAGCATTGATAGTGAGGCCTTCGCGCCCTGCCCGGCAGAGTGCTTGAGCCAAGGCGCAGGGACTCCATCGATGACCAGGCCGATATGGCGGAGGGCACTCCCGCGAACCGTGAACTCGCTTCGAAAATCATCGAGTGCCGTGACTCGCGGCAAGGCATGAACCATGCGCATCGGATGGTCGAGCGCAGCCGGAGGGACGTCTTGCCATTGCCTCCAATCCAAGGTCGCTTCAGCGGCGACTCCCGGATCACGACGATGAGGCGCGGTTTCGGTCACGATCAAATGCTCGGTGTGTCTGCCCGCAGCCGGATCGAAGATGAGCATCACGCTCAAGGTCGCCCCAGCCATGACTTGGACCTCACGCTCGACCGGCGCGAATCCCTCCATGGACGCGCGAATGGTCCTGGCGCCCTCCGCCACACGACGAATGACGAATCGGCCAGCAGCATCGGTGCGCACCAACCGAGCGCCATCATCCGTTCGCACAATTGCGTCCGGCAGCGCAATCCCGGAGACTCCGTGAATTACTCGCCCTTCGATGGTGCCCGTGGAAAGGACCATTCGCGATTGCTCCAGGCCGGTCGCACGCGTTCTCAATCGAACAATCTGGATTGTCCCGCCCGCTCCGTCCCGCGCTTCGAGACCGTTCGCAACCAGGATCTCGTCGAGCTGGCGTCGTTTGCTGCCGCCACGAGGTTCGACCTTCACGCGCACGTCAGGCGTCACTACCGACGACGTGAAAACGATTGGCAGGCCTTGGGCCTGGAAAGCCCGCAGAACGTCCTCGAGCAGGCGACCTTTGTAAGTCTCGCCAGGCACCTGGCGCGCCCACACCGGCGTACAGACGACGAGCACCCCGACGACCATCAGGAGTGCCGTGCGGTGGCCCGCGCGTGCAGTCGCCTTTACTGGCATCGCCTTGCTATCGGCCGTCCGAGTCGGCCCAGACGGTCAGCTCGCCACGTTCCAGGCGATGATGCAGACCACTCGTGGCGATTGCAACGTCAAGCGCGTCCTGTGGTCTGAGCCCTTTCACGGATCCGTGCAACACGATCTGCGAAGCCCGCTTGGCGAGCGCGGAGTCCTGATAGCGCAACGTCCAGCCTTGCTCACGTGCCAGACGATCGAGAAACGTCGCAAGCGCCAGGCCTTCGATTTCCACGACCGGAGATATCTTCGTCGTCCACTCCCAATCCGAGCCGTGCGGCGCAAACGGACGACTGACGGCTCCACCCTCCGAAAACATCACTTCCGTGCCGCCGCTTCCCGACACGCGTCGCCCGCCATCCGTCAATTCGACGAGGCCACTGCGGACTCTCAGTCGGAGCCCCTCGTCTACGAGACGTACTTCGAACTGGGTCCCGAGGTCGCGGGCCGTTGCCAATGGTGTTCGCACTTCGAAGCGGCCCGATTCGCGTTCGGTGTCGACGTAAACAGCTCCGGCAACGAGCTCGATCATGCCAGCCGACAACAGCCGCGCTCGTGACAGAGCGTCGAGCCGTACCGAGGTGCCGTCTCGAAAGCGAAGGCCGACTCGTGCGCGTTCGCCGGTCACGATCCATTCGCCAACACGAATCGAGTCTCCCAGACGGATCGCGGAATCACTCACCGAATCGGGATCGAGGAGACGACGTGGCAGGCCTTCCAGCTGGTCGATCGTGGCGACAAGCGCCGCCAACGAGATTGGCGCAGCCGGTTGCTCGAGGATGACCAGGCGTCCTACCGCGAAGACAACCGTGGCGGCGGCTGCCAGAAAGGCCGCCGTGCCGAGCACCCGACGCTGGTCGACTCTCCGCTTCGTGGCGGCACGCCATTCGGCATGCACGGCGGCTCGTACTCGAGCGGCGCGGTCGCCGGGCACGGCCCGGCGGGCACCGGCAATTCGCAACAAACGGACGGCGGTTTCGTCCTTTTGATCGAACGGAGCTGCGTGATCGCCCATGTTCTTCAGAGGCCTCCCACGGATCGTGCGCGGCCAGGGTCGAGGGGCCATTCTCGACTGACACTGGTGAATCCCTCACGAAACGCGGCTCGAGCCCGGGTCAGCAGGGATTCCGCGGCCTTGTAGCCCACGCCAAGGCGCCCGGCGATTTCATCCACCGACAGTCCAAGCACGTATTTCCACTCGAGAACGTCGCCGTAGCGACCAGGCAAGTGATCGAGCGTCAGCTGCACCAGCTCTGACAGCTCCTGGCGCTGGACGGCAATCTCAGGATCACTCGCGTCGCCGGCAGCAATGGCTTCGAGAGTCGCGCGCAGTTCGGGACGATCGTCAGCGAGTGACACCTCACGATGCTGCCCCTCGCGCTCCATCCAGTCGGCGATCTCGCGCCGGCAGAGCGTGCACAGCCAGGTGAGGAGCGCGGCTTCTCCTTTGTAGGTCCGGATGCGATTGAGCCCCCGGATGAGGACACGCTGCGTGATCTCTTCCGCAGCGTCCTCGTTGCCACCGAGCCTGGTGTGAGCGAAGCGGTACACGCGCGGGAAGTAGCCCGTAAAGAACTCGTCGAACGCTGCCTCGTCGCCCGCGTGCAGCCGCCGGGCAAGTGCCAGGTCGCTCATCGCGTCGCCCTTATCCGACGTATCAACGCGTGCGGTCAAAACCGGATGGTCTGTCGAACGCTCACCTGTCCGGGTGTCATCGAAAGAACCGGTCCCGACTTCCTTCGACCGGTCAGCAAGAGCACACCACCGATCGATGCCGCCGCAATGCCACCGCCAAGGAGCCCCTTGTTCCAACCGTCCGAATCTTCGCCGTCGTCAGAATTATCGAAATCCTCGCCGTCGTCCGGGCCGACCTCGTCGTCGCCGATCTCCATTCCAGCGAGTGCGGTCATCACGCCGCCACCCGCAATGAGCGCAATCCCTGACCAGAACCGTGCGCGGCTTCGCGGTTGATCCACTTGCTCGACAGCGATCTCACGACCAGCTTTGTCGATCGCTTCGCGCAGTGGTCCTGCGGACACACTGCTGGGCACGGCAAGAGCCAGGACCACCGCCGTCATTCTCTTCCACATGAAAGCCTCCTGACGAGCGTTAGACGGCAAAAGCCACCGGAATCCTTCGCTCGAAGGATCTTGCGTCGGACGACCGACTAACCGGTGTCGCCGAGGGACTCGGGTGCGAGCGGATGCGCCCGCACCGTCGGCGCAGCTGACGGCCAACCCATTAGGAGGATGCCATGATGCGACGTTTCCATCCGTTTCTGTGCCTGTCGCCGCTGCTCACCGCCGCGTTGATTCTCATTGGCGCCCACGCTGCCTCCACAATCGCTGGCAATCTCGAGCGACCACTCTCTGAAGCCGAAATATTCGTCGAGCTGAATGACACCGACGGTGATTTGGGGCTGCATGCCTCGATTGACGGCGACCCGTGGACGAGTCTCGAGATCGAAGGCCCACGAGACATCGTGTTACTCAACATAGTCGGTCGAGGACGCCTGTCTTCGCAGGGCCTCACGCAATTGTCGTTTGAAAGCGCCGAGCCACCCTTCGACGAGCTGGCGCCAGCGGCGTTCTTTCGCAGGTTCCCTGAAGGACGCTACGAAATCGAGGCACGCGCACAGGACGGGAGCACCCTCCAGGGCACTGCCAGGCTATCGCACGTGCTGGCGGCGCCGGCGGAGAACATCACGCTTTCTGGTATCCCCGCTGCGGAGAATTGCGATGCCAACCCGCTACCCTTCGTTCCCGTGCCTGTTCTCATCGACTGGGATCCGGTCACCACCTCGCATCCCGAGGTTGGCAAGGCCGGGCCGATAATCGTCAGCCGTTATCAGCTGTTTGTCGAGCGCGAGGGCGTGAAGTTCAGCCTCGACCTGCCTCCAGACGTTACGGAGTTCGAGATCCCACTTGGAGTGACGGCTTTGGGTCAGCAGTTCAAGTTCGAGATCATTGTGCGCACGACAACAGGAAACAACACCGCGATTGAAAGCTGTTTCAGCGTTTGACTACTCGTTGCGCAACACCACGGCCGGTTGGACCTGAACGGCGCGCAGCGCCGGAATGAGACAACCGGCCAACGCGACGCTCAGGAGCAGCGTGCTGACAGCAAGGTAGATGCGCGGGTCCGCGGCATGTACGCCAAACAAAAGGCTCGTCATCAATTGTGCCAGGCCAAGCGCGACCGTCAGTCCAATCACCACCCCCAGCCCGACTACCTTCATACCCTGCCCCACCACCAAGCGGACGACGTCGGCTGACCGGCCTCCAAGCGCGATGCGAATACTGATGTCCTTGAGATGCTGCTGGACGTAATACGCCATCACGCCATAAAGGCCAAAGATCGAGAGCGCGAGAGCAATCAGCGCAAAACCGGCAACCAGCATCGACAGCGACCGTGGGCGTTCGATCGATTGGGCCACTAGGTCGTCTATGGTGGCAACGTTAGAAAGCGGAGCGCCCGGCTCGATCTCCTGCACCACTCGACGAACCGCTGGCAACATCGTCAGCGCGTCGGCGTGGGTCCGCACGATTACGAACCGTGAGAACCCTCCCGAAAAGGGGGAATAGACCGTGCCTTGGTCGGGTTGGTCGAGGCCGACGTACTTGACGTCGCTCACGACGCCAACGACGCTCGTCCATGCGCACGTCGTGCAGCCGCCTTCGCGGAACCGTTTGCCGACCGCGCTTCCCTTCGGAAAGAAACGACGGGCCCACGCACGATCGACCACGACGGATTCCAGGTTCTGCGTCAGGGCGTCGCGTTCTTCGAGCAGGCGGCCCTCGAGCAGCGTGAGGCCGAGCACCCGGAAGTACTCAGGCGTCACGGCCACCCACGGCGTTGCGGGTTGAGATTGCCCGGAAGGCGTCGGGTATTCCTCGAGATCGAAGTTGTTCAGGTTGGCAACGTTGTTGGGCGGCCTTCCATCAGCGAACGCGACTGCCGCCACGCCAGGCGTCGATCCGAGCCGTTCTCGAATCTCGTTCCAGACGGACACGACCTGGCCCAGTTCCGTGTACTGAGCTGCGGGGAGACGGACCGATCCGGTGATGACATTCCGGCTGTCGAAGCCTAGCTCGACCTGCCTCAGCTCGTTCAGGCTGGCGAGAAGCAGCCCTGCCACGACGAGCAGCGGCGTCGCAACGGCGAATTGACTGCCGACGAGCACGCGCCGGAGGCGTCGAACACCGATGCTGCCTGTCGTGGATCGGCCCAACGATCGCAGCGACTCGTCGACCGGCCCGCCCGTCCCGTGCAGCGCCGGCACGAGGCCGAACATCAGGCCGCTCATGATCGTGAGACCAACCAGCAGCCACAGGACCGGGCCGTCGAGGGCGATCTCCTCCATGCGCGGAAAGTAGTTCGCCCCAACACCGCGCAGCAGTTGTACTCCGAGGCTTGCGAACACGACGCCAACCACCACCGAGCCCACGGCAAGGACACTGCTCTCAGCCAGCAAATACCGTACGACGCGACCGCGAGAGGCGCCAAGGGCGGCGCGCACCGCGAGCTCGCGCCGACGACTCGTCACGCGCGCAACCAGAAGATTCGACGCGTTTGTGCACGCAATCAGCCAGACAAGCGCTACGGCTGCCAGCGCGAGGCCGGCGATCCTGGACACGTCGCCGACGACGTGCGTCTTGAGATCCATCATGCTCCAGGTCGCCTTGTCGTCCTGATAGGAGGTCTTCCAGATCGGAAAGATCCGCTTGTTGATGGCGCGCAATTCTTCTGCGGCCGCCGACCGTTCTGCGCCCGGCCGCAATCGAGCGAGTACCGTGTAGAAGAAAGGGCCGCGTCGTGGTGGCGTGGAGAATTGCTGGGCGATGAAATACTCCTGGTTCCTTTCGAGAGGACCCAGCTGCCGCGGAAGCACTCCAATGACCATATGGTCCGCGCCGTCGAGCCGAATGGGTCGTCCAATCGCCTCGGGCCGGGCCCCAAGTCGCTGCTGCCAGAATCCATGGCTGACGATCACGACGGCCGGACTACCCGGCTTGCCGTCGACCTCAGTGAAGTCGCGTCCGATGACGGGCCTGATGCCGAGCAGAGAGAAATATGCCGACGACACGAGATAGCCTCTCAGGAGCTCGGCCATGGTGCCGTCGCTGAACGTCATCGTGCGTCCCGTATACGTGGCCACCTGCTCGAAGTGCGTCTGCTGTGCCTGAAGCGCAAGGTAGTCGGCGATGGAGAACCGAAACTTGAACGGTGGCGTATCTGTGTAGAGCCGCACGAGCTGGTCGGGATCCGCGTACGGTAGCGGCCGCAAGAGGGCGGCATGAACGGCGCTGAAGATAGCCGTCGTCGCACCGATGCCGAGCCCGACGGTCCCGAGGATCGTCAGGGCAAGGATCGGGACTCGAATCAGGCCGCGAAACCCGATTCGAACATCCTGTATGAAGTCCTGAAGCATCAGCGTGCGTTGCATGTGCGTGTCCTTCTCTTCATCCTGACGGCGACAGTACCGGCGCGTCTGCTCGAGATCGCCAAACTGCCGCAAGGCTTCTTGGCGGGCTTCGTCGGTTGTCATGCCCCGTGATTTCAGCTCCTCCACTCTCAGCTCGAGGTGAAGGTTCAGCTCTTCATCGATCTCGGAGGCCACAACGTCTGGTCGACGTCGCAAGTACCAAAACGACAGCTGTCTGAGCCGCTCCCGCATCGCCGTGCCCTGCCTACGCCCCCTGCAGAACGGCTTCGACAGCGAGCGCGTATCGACGCCAGTTGGCAGTCTCTTCCCGCAGACGCTTACGGCCGGGGGAAGTCAGCCGGTAGTAGCGGGCACGGCGGTTGTTCTCGGAGAGGCGCCAGTCGGCTTCGACCAGGCCTTGCCGGTCGAGTCGATGGAGAGCCTGATAGAGCGCGGCGTCCTCGATGTTCAGGTCGCCGCCCGTCCGGTCGCGCACCGCGGTCGCGATGCCGTAGCCGTGCAGTGCCCTGGGCTGGAGGGTTCGGAGGACGAGCAGATCCAGCGTTCCTTGTACGAGTGGCAGCGGCGAGCCAGTCATGTCGATTCCCCTTAGACGGTGTGGGGAAAGATATGGTTAGGTAGGCGGCGAGTCAACGGGAAGAAGTTGCACGAATACAGCCGGGTTTGTGAATAATCCGGGCTAGACATCTTCTAAGGCCATCATCTTGACAATTGGAGCAAGTTTTCTCCGGGCCTTAGAAGATGTCTCGCCCCGCGGAGACCACCCCACCGCGCACAGTCCGCGCGGCGGGGACCCCGGAGCGGGGCAAAACTAAGGTAGCCCTAGCGAAGCGGAGCCGACACATCTCTTCTCCGCGGTTTGAGGCGGAGCTTCGCTAGCGCCCAACACTGGAAGGAGCAGGCATGCACGCCAAGCGCATGGTATGGATCACGGCCGGCCTGTTGATGGCGAGTACACCCGCACAGGCGCAGTATTACCAAACCGACTTCCCCGCGGACGAGTTTCGAAGCCGGCATGCCAAAGTCTTCGAACAGATTGGTGAAACCGCGGTGGCGGTCGTACAGGGAATACCGCAGACCGAGGGGTTCACGCTGCCTCGTCAGCACAACACCTTCTACTACCTGTCGGGCATCGAGACTCCTGGCGCGTACTTGCTGCTGGACGGCCGCACCAAGAAAGTCACGATCTACCTCCCGGCCCGCAACCCGCGGCTCGAGGCGGCCGAGGGCCGCGTGCTGTCCGCCGAAGACGTCGATCTCGTCTTGCGGATCTCCGGAGCAGACGAGGTCAGGCCACTGCAGCAGATGGTCGACTCGAACTGGCCCTTGATAGCCACGGGGGGCGCATCAGCCAGTGGCGCCGCGCGTAGCCAGCCAGCCGGCGTGATTTTCGCGGAATTCAGCCCAGCCGAGAATCAGGGGCAGAGCCGTGGCGAGCTCGTGGCGGCGGAAACCGCTCGCGTCAATGACCCTTGGGACGGGACCGGGTCGCGTCAACGCCGGTTCGTGGAACTGCTACGAGCGCGCCATCCACGTGCAGAGCTGCGGAACCTGAATCCCGTTCTCGACGAGATGCGGAGCATCAAGAGTCCCCGTGAGATCGCCATGGTCCGACGCGCCTCGCAGATCGCCGGGCTCGGGCTGATGGAAGCGATGCGCAGCACTGAGCCCGGCGTGACGGAGTACCAGCTCGATGCTGCGGCACGCTACGTGTTTCTCGTCAACGACGCACGGCTCGAGGGTTACCGCTCGATTACCGCGAGCGGCACCGAAAACATCAACAACATGCACTACTTCCGCAACACCTCGACGCTCAAGGATGGCGACCTGGTGTTGATGGACTACGCTCCGGACTACCGCTACTACGTGAGCGACATCGGACGCGTGTGGCCGGTCAACGGCAAGTACAGCGCCCAACAGCGCGAGCTGCTGCAGTTCGTGCTGGAATTCCACAAGGCCGTCTTGTCGCGCATCAGGCCGGGTGTGACCGCGGCGCAGATCCACGATGAGGCGAAACATGCGATGGCGCCAGTGTTCGCGCGCACGAAATTCTCCAAGCCACTGTATGAACAGGCGGCGCGGACCCTCGTCGACACGGGAGGAGGTGTCTTTTCACACACCGTGGGCATGGCGGTGCACGACGTCGGGAGCTACCGGAGTGGTCCGCTCAGGCCGGGTCAGGTGTTCTCGATCGATCCCCAGCTGTGGGTTCGCGAGGAAAACCTCTACCTGCGCTTCGAGGACACGGTCGTGGTCACCGAGACGGGTGTGGAGAACTTCACGGATTTCATTCCGATGGAGCTCGACGACATGGAGAAGATGGTGCTCGAAAAAGGTCTCGTTCAAAAGGTGCCGCCCGTCCCGGCCTCAACGATTTCGCCGCTAAAGTGAACCGTCGGCTGAGCACATCGCTCCGAACACCAACATGTCCAGTACAGCTCAAACGATTCTGCTGTGGCTCTTCGTCATCAATCTGGGCGTCGCGTTTGGCGCCGCTCTCTTCGAGCATCGAATCGTCGTTCCCAGGTGGCTGCGATCATCGCCCGGGACCGGCACCCACTGGAACGCTGAGGCCGTCCGCACAGATGACACCGGCCGGCGGTTTTGGGCTTTCGTTACCACGGTGCCACTCACGCTGCTCACGCTTGCGAATCTCTATGCGGCCTGGGCGACGTCGGGCTCGGCTCGAGGGTGGTGGCTTGCGGCGGCTCTTGTCGCGCTGGCCGAGCGCATCTTCACGATGTCGTATTTCATTCCGACGATGATCAGGCTAATGAACGCCGAAGACTCGCCTGCGGCCGTTGCCGTCGCGACGCGGTGGTCGCGCCTCAACTACTTGCGGCACGCCCTGGGCCTGGCTGCGTGGTTGCTTGCCTTGAGAACACTGGAAGTGCTCGCCCAGAGCCGGCGCATCGCGTGACGAGGCTGAGCCGCGCGGCGATCTACGTCGCGTTCCGTTTGCTCTTTCATCCCTTTCAGGCGCACAACCTCCTTGCGCTCGTACCACTGATACCGATTGGTTATCGATGGATCTCCGCACAGGCGGTGCACGGGTTGAGCGCGAGGCGCTCGTCTATCGCCAGACTTGCCGCCCTCATCGCGGCGTCGGCGACAGCGTGGGCCGTCATCGTGCTGGGCTTCGGCGGTTTTCAGCGCCGAAGTATTCGGCCTCACCATCCGCTCGCACGATTGGCGCCGTCCGGCGCTGCTCAGAGCTGCCGGAGTTGCCATCTGGCTCTGGCAAGGCGGTGGTCGAGCGGTCAAGGCGCTCGTTACGCACATCCGCCCGGAGGTGGTGGCATTTTGGAACAGGAGCGCTGCTTGGCGGATTGGTCTTCGTTTGGATCTATGGCGGCGCGTACCTCGAACACCGGGCATTTCCAGAAGCACAGCTCGTGGATGCCGCGGTCACAGGCCGTTCGTTCAACGCGGATAGCGTGACGTCGCCTCTCAAGGAGTTTTTCGCCTATCAATCACTAAGCAGCTTCGCGATCGCATTGGTGATCGCGTTACTCGCCCTGGCGCCGGGAGCCGGCGCGACACGCACCATTCGAATTTTCGCGTTGTGGGGCCTGGCGATTTCGATCGCAGTTCTGCTGATCCCGGTCCGCCTGAGCGAGTTCTCTCTCTGGATGTCAGTCGTCGCACCGCTGCCGGGTTCGCGGCGATTCGTGATCCGACGCGAATCATCTATGTGTATGAGCTCGCGGTCGTGTTCGGCGCGGCTCTCTTCATGAGCCGATTCGCCAGAGGCGCTCCAGTGCGTCTCGCAGTGAGCCTGACACTGCTCTTGGTGCTCGTGTCACAGCGCCGATATAGAGAAACGCACTATCGCCGCGCCAAACGACTGGTGAGGCTCCGCCCCAGACCGTCGGGCATGTGTGTCCGGCCTTCAAGACGACTAGCGAAATCCCGCTTCAAACCGCCGAGAAGATCTAGCGACGAGCGCTACCTGATCGTCGTCCGCTCGACCGGCTCCATTCGCAGCACGGGCGTCGGTTTGCCGTCACTATCGTCAGTCACCAGGTAAATGTAGCCGTCCGGCGATTGACGCACGTCCCGGATTCTGCCCATCTGAGGAACAAGTGTTTCCTTGTTCGTAATGCGTTGCCCCTGTAGCGTGAGCCGCGCCAGTTGCTGACCGACCATACCTCCGACGAACAGGTTGCCTTTCCACTGCGGGAAGCGATCCCCCGTGTAGATCATCAAACCTGAAATACCAATCGATGGCACCCAGATGTGCACTGGCTGCTCCATGCCCTGGCGGTGTGTGCCTGAGTGAATCGCCAAGCCGGTCTTATAGTTCACGCCGAACCCGATCACCGGCCAGCCGTAATTCTGGCCCGGCTGCAGGCGATTCAGCTCGTCGCCTCCCTGGGGTCCATGCTCGTCGGTCCACACATCGCCCGTCTCTGGATGAATCGCGATCCCCTGCACGTTTCGATGCCCATAGCTCCAGATTTCGGGCCGCGCGCCCTCGCGCTTGACGAACGGGTTGTCGGTCGGAACGCGGCCGTCGTCATGCAGTCGAATCATCTTGCCGTGATGGTTGGAGAGATCCTGCGCGGGATGCGCTTCGAGATTGCCTTCGGGTGGAACCTGTCGATCCCCAAGCGTGAGAAAGAGGTAGCCACTCTTGTCGAAGGCCAGCTTGCCGCCAAAGTGTCCTCGTCCTTGCGAGACCGATTCGAACAGCTGCTCGACATTTGTGAGCCGGTCATTCTCGAATCGCCCGCGGACGAGCGCTGTGGTGGCCTGCTTGCCATCCGCCAGCGGCTTTGAGAACGTCAGGTACAAAAGGCGATTCGACGCAAAGTTCGGGTGCGGTGCGACCTCGAGAAGTCCGCCCTGCCCCGAGTGCAGGACGGCGGGCACTCCCTCGACTGGTTGAGGGAGAAGCTTCCCTTGTCTGACAATCCGCAGCCGCCCCGGCCGTTCGGTGACGAGGGCGTCGCCGTTGGGCAAGAAGGCAATCGACCACGGCTGCACGAGCCCTTCCACCGCTGTGACCACGCGGTAGTCATGAAGGGCCGAGCGAAACACCGTATCGCCGGAAACCAGTGTCCCCACCGACAGGACGATGCCAAGCGTCAGCGTGCTCAGGATAGTACGGGGCATAAGACGTGATTATGGCACGGAGCTTTGCCCTGACAAGTATCATGGCCCGAACGCGTCGTGGGGTTGAAACGACGAGCACTGTCGGGGCTGGTCAAGTTTCAGGTGGTCCTCGCCTTGCTGATCTTGCTGCCTGCATGGACGGTGAGGTTCTGGCAAGCGTGGGTCTATTGGGGGCTCTTCACCGGCTGCGCGATCATCACGACCGTTTACCTCTTGAAACATGACCCCCAGCTCATCGAGCGCCGCCTCAGGGCGGGGCCAGCCGCAGAGCCACGGAGCAGCCAGAAGAAGATTCAGGCCGTGGCATTCGCCGCAATCACAGTGACATACGTCGTGGCCGGCTTCGATCGTCGTTTCCGCTGGTCGCCCGCCGTTCCGACGGCGTTGATTCTGGTCGCCAACGGCGCGGTCGTCGTGGGGTTTCTAATCATGTTTCTGACATTGCGCGCCAATCCCCACGCGTCTGCCATTGTCGAAGTGCGTGAAAGCCAGGCCGTCGTGTCGACCGGGCTGTACGTTTGGGTTCGGCATCCGATGTATGTCGGCGGGATCGTCCTGTTTCTGGCAACGCCGATCGCCCTCGGATCGATCTGGGCACTGCTTCCAGTATTCGCGCTCATCGGCGCCATCATCGTGAGGCTTCTCGATGAAGAACGCTTCCTGATGATGCGCCTCGCCGGTTACAAAGACTACAAAGAGCGCGTTCGGTCTCGGCTCATACCAGGCGTGTGGTGAAGGGACGTGTGTTTGATTGTTAGTTGGTGCGGTCGAGGTACGCACCAACCGCTTGAGAAGAGATCTCTATTATAACTAGCGACTCGTCAAGACTGGTTCTCGATCGCAAGCCTTCGCATAATCGCATCGACAGGAGGCTGCATGGAGATCGCGACGAGCGGCGTCAGGTTGCACTACGAGACGTGGGGTGATGGAGAACCGCTGCTTTGGCTGCACGGGTTCATGGGCGCCGGCCCCGACTGGAGGTACATCTTTGAACAGCCGCCGGCAGGCTACCGGCTGATCGCTCCCGACCTGCGCGGTCATGGTGCATCCGATCGATTAGCGCCATTCTCTTTTCGAGCATGCGCCGACGACATCCAGATGCTCCTCGACCATCTGGGGGTAGAACAAACCAAGGCGATCGGCCTGAGCGGTGGAGGCATCACGCTGCTTCACCTGGCTACGGCCCATCCCAACACTCTGGCTTCGATGGTCCTCGTGAGCGCGCCACCATATTTCCCAGCCAGTGCCCGAGCGATTCAGAGGCAGGCCTCACTCGCGATGCTGAGTGCAGTTGACGCAGATCTGATGCGTCAGCGTCACACGGGCGGAGCAGATCAGGTCGAACGGCTCTTCGCCATTGGTCGCGGATTCGCCGACAGCTATGACGACGTCAGTTTCACGCCACCTCACCTCGCCACCATCACAGCCGAGACGCTCATCGTGTTTGGCGATCGGGATCCGTTGTATTCCGTTTCGCTCGCGATGGAGCTTTACGAGGCGATCCCGCGATCGCACCTTTGGGTGGTGCCCAACGGCGGCCATGGTCCGGTCTTCGGTCCTCGGGCCGCGCCATTCGCGAAGACAGCTCTAGCGTTTCTCAAGGGTGACTGGCACCAGGCCCAGTGAAATCATGGTGCCGAAATTCTTCACCACCAGAAGTACGCGGCGAGAAACACGGCGATCATGCCAAACACCAGGCCAAGCTTCAGAGCAATGCCGGTGAGCAGGCCGAGCCACGCGCCAAAGCCAGCTTTGCCCGCGGGCGCCAGTTTCCGTTGCACGGTGTATTCGCCAATCACCGCACCGATGAAGGGACCAATCAGGAGGCCGGGGATCTGAAACAGGAGACCACCGAAGAACAGACCCAGCGCTGCGCCTATCGCAGCGCGGCGGCTGGCGCCAAATCGTTCTGCGCCCTTTGCAGTCGTGTAGAGATCGATCACGTGAGCAAGGGCTGTCATACAGCCCAAAACGATCAGGACGAGGAGACCCACTCTCGAAAAGCCATCAGCCCAGGCGGCAAGGATCAGCCCTGCGAGAACGAGGATCGGACCAGGCAGGGCCGGCAGCACAGTTCCGATGATTCCCGTCGCGACGAGCAGTGCAGCGAGCACCCAAAGCACGATCGCCATTGGCTTTCCTCACCGGCGACGACATCGTCCCACTACCCGACGGCAAGCCGCTGACGCTCGTCGCGTGGCACAGCCTCGAGCTTGTCGGCCACCCGAAGACAGGCATCGACGACATCCGGGTCGAAATGCGTCCCGCGGCGCGCCGCGATGAACGCGATCGCGGCAGCGTGGGTCCTTGCTTGATGATAGGGCCGTGACGACAACAGCGCGTCATAAAGATCAACGATCGCGATGATGCGCCCTGCGATTGGAATCGCCCGGCCACACAAGCCCTCCGGATAACCGGACCCATCCCACCGTTCGTGATGGGAGTAGACGATGTCCTTGGCGACGGCTAAGGTCACATCATCTCTCACGCCCGCTGCCCTCTCGGCGTTGATGATGACATTGCGACCGTACACCGGATGTCGCTGCATCTCGGCGAGCTCGTCGCTGGTCAATGGACCTGGTTTCTGCAGAATGCGGTCCGAGATGCCGACCTTTCCGATGTCATGGAGAGGCGCCAATGTGGACAGCAGCGCGAGGCGCTCAGGCGTCAAGTAGTCTCGAAATGCCGGACGTGGACGCAGTTCGTCGGCGAGAATTCGCGTGTATTCCTGCGTGCGACGTGAGTGACGACCGGTTTCCATGTCGCGCGCCTCCACGAGCGACAGCAGCGTTTCTACCATCAGGCGCTGGGAATCGGACAGCTCCCGTCGCGCCTGTCGCGTTCCTTCGTGTTCGACGGAAAGACTTGCCACCGCCAAGCCGCCCAATACGCCGACCAGAGCGACGGTGGCAAAGAGCGGTGATAGATACAGGCCATAGGCCGAAAGCAGTGCGATCGACGCCGTCCAGCAGCCAAGAAGCAAGACGACCAGCCCCACTGCCGCGCCAATCGGGCCCGCCGCCGAACCAAGTGCCCCGATGATTGCGCCGAGCGCCAGCACGAACAGCGTCTGCGCCACGACGGCATGCTCTGGGCGCCGCACGAAGTCCTGCTGCAGAAGGTTGTCGGCCACGGTTGCCTGCACCTCCACGCCGGTAAACAAGGTGTCGAGCGGCGTGGCAACCACCTCGCGTGTCCCGAGCGCGGTGGCCCCGACGAAAATGATCTTCCCCCTCACCGCATCCGCGGCGATGCGACGCTCGAGCACGTCAACCGCTGACACATATGGGAATGTCCTTTTTCGGCCACGGTAACGCATGAGCAGATTGCTCTTGCCATCCAACGGAATCGGGCGAATCGACGAGCCCCCGGTGGTGCCGCTCGACAGTGACAGCTCCGCGGTGTTGACGTTCGCCAGCCGAAGCATCGCTCGCGGCGTGTCGTATGCCGCTGCAACCGCGGACAGCGCGAGACTGGGATAGATGTCGCCTTTGTACTCGAGCAGCAGCGGCACCCGGCGCAGAATGCCGTCGGCATCAGGAGCCGCGTTCAGAAAACCTGAGTCCTCCGCCGCCTCGGCGAGGATCGGAAGGTTGCAGACCGCGGTGGTGGCTCGAAAGAATGGTTCGACCGCATGGTCGGCGCCCCGGTGTAGGACCGCCACGCTGGCGGGATGCTTCAAGCAGGAGGGGGACGCAGGGCTCGCGTCGACGCGATCGAACGTGAAGCCGTACCCCAGAATCACTCCGCCCTTCCGCAGGACGCCGGCCAAAGCCTCGTCCGGTGTCACGATTCCATCGTCATGACGGTCGGGCTCGGGAAACATCACGTCGAGAGCGACGACTGCGGCCTCCAGCGTGCGAATCTCCGTCAGCAGGTTGGCGATCATCTGACGAGACCATGGCCATTGGCCAAGCGCCGCCAGACTGCGATCGTCCACGTCGACAATCAGGATTTGCCCGCTGTGTGGGCGTGTCCCCGCGGCTCGAACGAGGATGTCGTAAACGCTGTGCTCTAACCGGATGAACCGCGACGGCTGCCACACGCACAAGAGCGCCGCAATCAGCGACGGCACCATGGCCCCGAGAATGAAAACTCGGCCATGGCGGATCTTCATCTGACCATAATCTCGACGCGGCGGTTCCTTGGCTCGATGATTTCGTCGGCCGTCGGCACGAGTTGGTCGGCCTCTCCGTGTGAGATGACTTGAATAATTGCCGACTCGAGCCCGATCGAGACCAGGATGTTTCGCACTACCCGGGCACGGCTCAAGCCCAGAGTGTAGTTGCGGTTGGATGCGCCCGCGGAGTCGGTGTGCCCGATAACGACAACCTCACGAGCGGCGTGGTCCCTCACGGCCTGCAGGATGTTCGGAAGTTGGGCTCGACTTTCCGTCGTCAGTTCCTCGGACTCGAACCGGAAGAACACCGCAAATTGCTGTGTGAGCGGCGGCAACGCCGCCAATGCCTCGCCGAAAATTCGTTGGACCTCGGCCTCGCTCATAATCGCGACTGGCGTCGGCGGCTTGGTTGGGGTGGCGGATGTCGAGGCAAACGCGACCTGCAGCTCGGTTTGGCCGTGCGCATTCGAAACCACCGCGCGACCGATACCCTGGTCTTCGTCGATTAGCAGGACGGCAAGGGTCTCGCCTGGTCGCGCCGCTGATTGAGGATTCTCCGATCGCGATCGCGAGCGCGAGGCACAGGAGACGTGTGCCGCCAGCGTCACACACAGGAGGAGCGCAGGCGGCAGGCGCATCAATCAGTCACGCGAATGCCAAGCGTCGTCCCACGTACACCGACGATGGCAGCCGGCGTCTCGAGGCGCACCGAGTCGGGCGACAACTTGGCAATCCGCCCTGACACGTATGCGGCGACACCTCGGACGAATTTGAGTACCAAGCCGTACCGGCCGTCAGCAGGAGCAAACTCGAAATGATCCAACCGCAGCTCGCTATTGGGCCCCAGTGAGACGCGGGTATCGTCCTTGAGCGTCAGCCCAAGACGTCCGTCGGCACCGGTCTTGAGGTGATCGGAGGCGAAGACTGGGAACCCGACCTGCGCCGGCCGTTCCACACCGTCGCGCACGACGACAGCCGATCCCGACGTCACTTTCACCAGCCCCGCCGCTCCAAGCGATTGAGCCTGTGCGGGCGTCACACAGAACACGATCAAAATCAGGGCAATACGCGCAGCAACCTTCATGTGACCCTCGCGCTTCAATGACACATTTCGGCCGAAACAGGCAGTCATGCACTTTGCAAGCACGAGGCCATGGACCGTCCCCGCTTCGCCACGTCACGACGCGAAGTGCGGCGCAGGCACGTAAAGGCCGGTTAGGCCCACTGGGGCGGAAAAGCTGTGCAGATCACAGATTGCGACATCGACTAACGCGATTGCTGTCAACAATCCGGCGCAAGCTCTCAGGCAAGCCGGTCGTAAGGAATCTCGCGAAATCTGGGAAGCCCGGCAGCCTCGATGATCGCCTCCAGGCCTTCGCGTTCGTGAAACTCCAGGCCGTCTCGATCGATCACGATTGTATTTGGGTAGCGCGGCGCGAGGCGACGGAACTCACGGTCGATCAACTGAAACCTCCGGATCATGTTTTCGACGCTTTCGTGCGGTCGGTTCCTCATCCTGATGTGCTTTTCGATCGTGTCGGTGCTCGAAGTGAGCACGATTACTCGATCGGGATTCCACACGTCACCGGTTGCAAGGACCGCCCGCAGCGCCGCATGCTCCTCGGGCGGGTATTCCGCGAAATGGGCTTCGAGCGTGATGCGACTACCTTCGAAGAAGATGACTTTGTCGTCACGGTCATTGACTGCTGCGTCGCGATAGTTCGCGTCGTACAGTGCGGCGAAGTACGCCGTCACACCAAGCGCATTGCATCCGGCCGCGATGTCTTCGAGCACACCTGGATGCCAGACGCCTTTCTCACCTTCTCCGTAAGACCCGTTGTGATAGAGGTCGCCGAGCTGGCGCACCAACGTGCTCTTCCCAATACCTGGGCCTCCGACAATGGCGACACGCATTGTGTTCCTCGGCTCTAGAGTTCCAAGGTTCCACGGTTCCAAAGTCCCAATCCAACGTTCACGCAGGTTCTCGATGCCAGACCGTTTAGAACTTTGGAACCCTGGAACTTTGGAACCCTGGAACCCTCTCTGAGAAGAATTCAGCAGCCTGACGATACTGGAATCCCAGCTTGCGCGCGAAGCCGGGATCCTGCGGTCCGTCTCCCACGTAAATGCACTGCGCTGGATCCAGTCGATGACGATGGATGAAGAGGACGCCCAGTCCTGGCAGGGGCTTCCGACACCAGCAGACCGGAGGGCCCGCGCCATGCGGGCAGTACTCCACTTCAATGGCGACGCCCAGAAGTTCGCGAAGCCGAGCAAGGCTCGCCTCGACCTCTGACGTGGCCTTCCCAGCATCAGCAATTTCCGGTTGCCACGACAGGCCTAGCACGCGCCATCCCTCGCTGTCGTATCGCGCGAGCACCTCGCCTCGGCCCGGTCGGACCTCGACATCCTCCGCCGACGTTGGCGACCGGTGACCGGACCTGCTGCGCCAGAGCACGTCGTCGCACCAGACGATCAGCGCCCGACTGGTCTGCGATGCCGCTGAACGGCGTACGAAACGTCTGGTCTCGATTTCCGCGAATCCTTCGGTGGAATGAGGCGGTTCGAACACACGCTGATAGCGATACTGGACACCGGGGCCAAACGCAGTGGCGTCATGCCTGCTGATGGTTCGCATTTCGTCCGGCGGCAGTAATCGGCCGTACCGCGAGAGCATTCGAGCGACGGCATTGACCTGTGCGTCTTCAATGGTCGTGTCCAGACAGATGCAACGAACTGGAACGCTGTGCTTACGCGCTGTTTCCAGGATTGACGCTCTGGACGCGCGCGTCATGTAGGTGTTGTCGAGGACGATTCGTTCGGTGCCGATTGCGAGTAGCCGGTCGAGCGCGGGAAGAAGGCCCTTCAACGAACCACCGCTCTCGTCGCGATTCAAGCGGTGGCAGCCCTCAGCGACAAATTCGCCGGCCAGCGTGCTCTTTCCGCTGCCCGGAAGGCCCATGATCAAGACGACCTCACGCGGATCATCTGCCGATATCCGCGGGACTGATGTTGTGGTACCGCGCCGAAGAACGCCGCCTGCTGGAAATCGGTCGTCAAGCCGCGCCCGATCCTGATCGGCCAGCACGATAAGGTGCGCCCGGCCGGCCGATTGCGCAGTCTCTATGTGCGTCGGTCCAGGGATGGGAACGACTAGTCGCGAGAAGTCGCATAGCCAGCTCAACGCCACTTCGAACGGCGTGGCCCCGTATGTGTCACCAAGTTCGGCAAGCAGCGGATCGCGTTCGATTCGACGACGCCGCTCGGGCCCGCCGAGCGGTCGATAAGCCAGCAGGCGGATGCCGTTCGCCAAGCAGTAGGCGGCAACGCCGTTCAAGACATTGATGTCGTGCCACAGGCTCAGCTCGACCTGCACCGCGTCAACGTCGACGATGCGCCTGGCCGCTTCGATCTGACCAACGGTGACATTGCACAGTCCAACCGCGTCGATCAGTCCATCGCGCTTCAGACCGGCAAGCGCCCGGACACTGGTCGCCAGGCTCACTTGTGGATCTGGAGCGTGCAGCTGATAGAGATCGATCCGTGGCACGCCGAGCGCGATGAGGCTCCGTTCGCACGCGCTTCTCAACGATCGTGCCCGCCCGTCCGACACCCAGCGCCCCTGCGGCCGGGTCAGACCGCCTTTGGTCGCGATCGCGATCCCGTCACGGGCGCCGTTCCAGGCTGCCAAGGCTCGCGCGATCAACCGTTCGTTGTGGCCGGCCTCGGTCTCGTCCCAGCAGTACGCGTCTGCGGTGTCGAGGAGTGTGACGCCCGCGTTCAACGCTGCGTGGATGATTCGAATCGACGCGTCATCATCGCGGTCGGCCTGCGTGGATAGGCGCATGCAGCCCATGCCGACGATCGTTTCGCTCGTGGTGCCGAGCCACATCCCGAGCAGTCTATCGTGGCGTCTTCTGGCACACTGAATCGTGCTATAAGTTAACCCTTCATGCTGCGCCTTGCGGTCGTTGCAGTGCTCTCCTTGCGCGTGACGTTAATGCAGCCAGTGGATCAGCAGGGTCCGAGTTCCGCGGTCGATGTCCACCTCATGACTGACGAAGCGGAAGCTCTGCTCGGCATCCTCGCCAAGCGAAACAGCCAGCTCCCTCTCGCCGAGGCCGATTGGTCTCGACTGTTTGCCTCCGAGGGTTACGTCAGGCTGAAGGCTCGCGAGGCTTCGATGAAGCGATCGTTCGAGGATGAGGCGTTCAAGTCGTTTGTGCTGTCACCGGAGTTGGGCCCGCAGACGGCGCGCTTGAGACAGACGCTCGACCGATGGTCAAAGGCCGACATGGAAGCGCTCGCGAAAAACGCTCTGCGCTACCTTCCCGAAGGTGCCCGTATCAAGGCCAAGGTCTACCCCGTCATCAAACCTGCGACCAATAGTTTCGTCTTCGACGTCGCAGGCGACCCTGCGATCTTTCTGTATCTCGATCCCGCGATCGATGAGGACAAGTTTCGCAACACGGTCACCCATGAGCTCCACCACATCGGCTTCGGTGGCAGTTGTCCACCCAAGACCGTTGCGGACGAGATCGCAAGGCTGCCGCAGGAGTCCCAGACGGCTCTTACCTGGATCGGCGCGTTCGGCGAAGGCTTCGCGATGTTGGCAGCCGCCGGGAGCGCTGATACCCATCCTCATGGCGTCAGCCCGGCCGAGGAGCGGACAACGTGGGATCGAAGTGTCGCGAATGCGAGCGCCAATCGACTCGAGCTCGAAGGCTTCTTTCTAAGCGTCCTTCAAAAGCAGCTCACCGGCGATCAACTACGTGAGGCAGGATTCCAGTTCTTCGGCGTGCAAGGGCCGTGGTACACGGTCGGTTGGCAGATGGCCGTTACCATCGAGCGAGCATTCGGGCGCCCTCGACTCGTCGAAGCCTTTTGCGACCCTCGAAGATTGTTGACGACTTACAACGAGGCAGCGGGTCGAGAGCCTTCGAATGCGTCGAAGCTGGGCCTCTGGTCAGCCACCGTAGTCGGTAAGCTCGCCGGCAGCGATCCCCGCTGAGACTAGCGAGGGTTCTGGCCTTCAAGACGTCTAGCGGCTGCGTACCTCCAACGTCCATTCCGTCAGCCCGGTTGTCGGCGGAAAACAGACCTTGTCATTGCACGCCTGATACCTCAGGCGCGCGGGTACTTTCAGTGTCCCGGCAGCGACGCTCGCAGGGATCGACAATCGAACATCGATTGTGAACTCTGGTCCCAACACCGCGAGTTTCTCGGCTCGACCGACCTGCGAAAACTCAGTTGGTGCCGGATAAGACACCTCGTCGACGACCAGGGGTGGCGGAGCATCAACCGTGAGCACCGTTGGAATCAGCGACGGATCCTTGGGCTTGTTCGCCTGGACGTGGATGTCGGGCGGCAATTGCACGTTGAGCGACACCGTGACCGCTTCGCCCGGCCGAGCATTGACGGATGCTTTGTGTGGCGTCAATTGCGCTCGCGGGCGCTGGGCCTGCCCACTACTCGACAATGGGGGGGCCAGCCCAATCACAACCGCGAGCGTGATTGAGAAAACACGCATTGCTAACGCGTTCCCGCGCGCTCGGCCAGGAGTCGTTCCACCTGCTCCGTGATGTCGCGCTCTGCCTTCAGGTAGAACTCACCGCTACCAGGGCTCGGGAAGCCGGCATGCACCGCGCGCACGCGTCCGTCGCGCCCAATGAAGAACGTCGTCGGAAAGGAGTTGAGGTTGACGGCCTGCGGGACCTTCTCCTCGAGCTGATCCGGTTCGCCCGGCACGAGGACGGTGTACTCCAGCCCGTAGGTTGCGATGAACGCGCGCAAGCGAGTCGGGTTGGCCAGCTGATCGGGTTCTTCGAATGACAATGTCACGATCTCGAAGCCCTTGGCCCGGTACTTTCGATAGAGCGCTGCGAGGAAGGGCGCTTCATCGTGGCAATTGGGGCACCAACTGCCGCTGATGTTCACGAGCACGACCTTGCCGGCAAATTGTCGATCGGTATTGCTCACGAGCTTTCCGCTGAGGTCGTGAAAACTGAAGCGAAATGGCTCGGTCGGATCCTTCATCGTCGTGTGCAGCGAAGGATCGGTCGGCGTCCCGAGCGCCGCCGCGGCGGCGGCATGCTCACGTGCCGCGGTCAGTTCGGTTTTGCCGTTCTGTTTCAGCAGCAGCGTTCCGGTCGCGGTCGGCGTGACCTCGAGCAGCAAGGGACGCGCACCAGAGAAGTGACTCAAGACGAACCGGCCATCGCGATAGGACCCCGTCAGCGTGCCGGTGTCACCATCGACGCGAAGAATCGTTGCGGAGACCTCGCCGCCCGACTGCTTCGCGATGAATCGCCAGGCGGTCTCGCCTTTTGAGCTCTTGGCTCCGACAATCCACGTGCCTTCGATCGAAGGGGCATCGCTGGCGACAGCAGGCGTGCCGCTCGAACGAACCGCCCTGACGGGCAGGGGGCCTCCGCGGGCGCGTTGATATTCACCACTGATCCCGCTTTCTCGTGCCGACAGGCGAAGTTTGGCGGCGTACTGGTCGAACGGAAGCACCAAAACCGAATCCTCGAGCCGCCCGGGTGAAGAGGTGATGCGGCGTTCGCCATTGAAGAACGACGCCTTGAGAGTCGCACCCTCAGCGACGATTTCGAGGACGAACGGAACGTCAACGCCGTTCGCCACCACCACAGCATCCCAACGTCCGGCATAGGTAAGGGCGTCTGGGGCAGGCGCACCTTGGGGGCCGAGCGCTGCAACCGATCCACTGAGAAGAGCGATCACCAGTACGGCGCTCACACGCTCGAGCTTGTTGCCTCTCATCTCCACTCCTTGTGACTCACAAGAACGTCCCCAAACGCAAAAGGCCCGGAAAGCTGGGAAGCCTTCCGGGCCGGAACTGCGTGAGATTGCTCGTGCTGACCGGCTAGAGTTCGGTCCTGACAGACGCAGCGCGACCTTCGGAGGCTTGTTCTCCGACGCAACAACACGCGCAGGTCAGCGCCACGAACACGATGCGCGCATCGTCCCATGGCCCACGCGACGTTGTCAACTCGGCGCACGCCCCGGAGCACGCTGACGGTAAGCTGACCCGATGAGCATGCGTCGTTGGATTCGAGACGGTGTGCGAGACGTGCACCATCTCAGCTGATTCGGTATCGCGGCTCTGATCTTCCGGCTAAAGCCGGAAGCCACGAGTGTTGAACAAAATCCGTGGCTTCCGCCTTCAGGCGGAAGTCCGAAGCGCGCCGGGCCAGTACTCATTCAGCTGAGACACGCGGCGGCTAGACGTGCAGTCAGGATCTTCTTGGATTTTGGATTGGCCCGACGCGCGCAAGGACGATGACCGGGACAATACCGATGGCGACAATCGCAAGGGCGGCAATCGCGGCATCTTCGTAAGTGCCGCGAGCCGCCTCGCCATAGAGGTGCGTCGCCAACGTCTCGAAGCCCAGAGGCCGCAGCAGCAAAGTGGCCGGCAGCTCCTTCATGCAATCGACCAGAGCAAGGAGTCCTGCGGTCGCGAGCGCGGGCCGAGTCAACGGGAAATGAATGCGCCACAGCATGCTCCCGACGCTATGGCCGAGTGTTCGCGCCGCATCATCGAGCGATGGCGAGACGCGACTGAATCCGGCCTCGACCCCGCCAACCGTGACGGCCAGAAACCTGCCGACGTAGGCATAGATCATCGCGGCCCCGGACGAGATCATGAGCAGGCCTACCGTGCGATCGACCATGGCACCAGCCAGCCAGTCGGCCACGGTGTCGATCGCGGTTGTCACCGGCAGAAGTCCAATCGCGAGGACGGTGCCAGGCACTGCATAGCCGATGGTGGCCAGGCGTGCGAATGCGGCCGGTAGCTGCCCTCGACCAACCCTTACGGCATAGACGATCACGACGGCGCACGCCATCATGATCAACGTCGCGACCAGCGACACCCAAAGCGTGTTGATCGCCTCCGAGACGATCGCCGAAGAGACTCCGGCGAAACGCACACGTGCGACGGCCGCCTGAACCAGGTAGGCCGCTGGCACCAGAAACCCGACCCCGACGGGAAGCAGCGCCGTGAGGAGCGCCATCCCAGCTCGCGGGCCACGGAGCTGGTGCGGGACCAGCACTCGAGGATGTTGCGCGTCGTGCGCGTATTGCCTCTGCCGTCGGGCCCAGCGCTCCAGAAGCACCAACGCAACGACCACGATCAGCATCGCCAGCGCGATCTGGGCCGCGCCCGCCAGATCGGAGCGCGTGACCCAGGTCGAGTAGATCGAGACCGTGAGTGTGCGGACACCGAGAAACTCCGAGGCGCCGATGTCGTTGAGTGCTTCCATCAACGCCAGACTGAGCCCCACGGCCAGGGCGGGCCTGGCCAGCGGAAGGGCGACGCGAAAGAACAGCGCTGACCGAGAGACGCCTAATGTCCGCGCTGCGTCGATGAGGTTGGCCGCCTGCATCACGAACATCGCACGTGTCGGGAGGTACACGTACGGATACAGCACGAACGACAACAACACGATGCACCAGGCCATCGAACGGAGGTCTGGCAGTCGAAAGTCGCGCGGGCTATCGAACCCAAGAAGCGCGCGCAGCGTGGTCTGAACCGCGCCGACCGGATGCAGGATGTCGAGATAGGCGTAGGCGACGATGTAAGTCGGAACCGCGAGAGGGAGGAGCAAGGCCCATGCAACAACCGCCCGACCGCGAAACTCGTAGAACGTGACCAACCACGCGGTGCCGGCGCCGATGATGCCCGATAGCAGGCCGATGCCCGCCAATAAAATTGCCGTATCGCGAAGCGCCGCGGGGAGGACGTACGCGAACAGGTGGGTCCACAGGCCGGCGGA
Source organism: uncultured Acidobacteriota bacterium (assembly GCA_963802675.1). Classification (GTDB taxonomy): domain Bacteria; phylum Acidobacteriota; class Vicinamibacteria; order Vicinamibacterales; family UBA2999; genus JACCSI01. The sequence goes on along the minus strand of CAWDJL010000001.1, from coordinate 78,058 downwards.
ACCGCGCGCAGCGACAGTTACGAGCGCGCCAATCGGGAGCAGAACGAGCAGCGTGACGACACCGGACAAGAGCAGCCACGGGCTTCCTTTCGTGGCAAGCAGCCTGTCCGATGCCGAAGCACTCAACGGTCGAAACCGACCTTGTCGACCAACTTGCTCGCAGCCGTGCGGTACCGTGCGATCTCGGCCAACGGGAGGGCGTCCACCTTCAAGGTTCCCAGTGCGGCGATGAGTGGGTGAATGGCTGCACCAGCCTTGACCGGATACTCGTAATTCGCCTCAGCGTAGATCTTCTGCGCCTCGTCAGAAACCAGGTACTCGAGGAATCGGATCGCAGCCGCCCGATTCGGCGAGTGCTTGGCGATCGAGGCCCCGGAGATGTTGACTTGGGTGCCGCCGCCCTCGAACGTGGGGAGAATCACGTTGATCGCGTTACCCCACTTCGTCTGGTCTGGACCACCTGCGCCACTTCGCATGAGCCCCACATAGTACGAGTTCGCGACCCCAATGTCGCAGATGCCGCCCATGATGTCGCGGGCGACGTCGCGATCGCCACCGGTGGCTGCACGCGCGAGGTTGGTTTTCATGCCGCGTAGCCAGGTCTCGGCCTTGGCCTCTCCGTGATGAGCGATGTATGCGGCAATCATCGCCGTGTTGTAGGGATGCTGTCCCGAGCGAATGCACACTTTGCCTTTCCACCGCGGATCGGCGAGTGATTCGTAAGTAAAGGTCGAGAGGTCCAGATCCTTGGCGGCATACAGCACGCGCGCGCGAAGCGAAAGGGTGAACCAGTCGCCGTTCGGTCCTCTGAGGTTGGACGGAATCGCCTTTTCGAGCACCGCAGACTTTACCGGCTGCGTCAGGCCCTTTTCGACGAGATCGATCAAGTTTCCCAAATCGACGGTCATGAGCACGTCGGCGGGTGATTTGGCGCCCTCAGCCGTGACTCGCTCAGCGAGCCCGTCCTTGATGAACACGCTGTTCACTTTGACGCCAGTGGACTTTGTGAACGCGTCCATCAACGGCTTCATGAGGCCCGGCTCGCGTGTGGTGTACAGGTTCAGCTCTTGCGCGTCGGCGGGAACGGCTGCGAAGGCGATCAGGCCGGCAAGCGCAGCCGCCCTCGTCGCAAAACTCCACGGTCTGGTCATGGTCTGAGACTCCAAGCTAGCGAAGCTTCGCCTCGGACCGCGGAACCTGAAGGGGCGGCTCCGCTTCGCTAGCGGCTATGTTGCTTGGCCCCGCTCCGCGGGGCGGGGTGTCGTGCGCAATAACGAAGACAGCGTCGTGATGGATATCGAGATGTACGATCTCGTCGGGTTCGAGCCCGGTGCGGCCGGTGGCGCGGAGCGCGACCGGCGCGTCGAGGCCAGCCACTTCGAGCAGGACCTGATCGACTTCGCCGAGGAACGTGGTTCGAATCACCCGGGCTCGAATGTTCGACGAGCTCGCGGCGAGTCGCAGATGTTGCGGTCGGATGAACACACTGCCGGCACCGTGTTCTGCCACGTGTGCCGCTTCGAACGCGCCGAGCGGTGTGATGATGCTCCCGTTCCGACACGTGCCACGCAACTCATTCAGGTGGCCGAAGAGACGGGCGGCAAAAATCGTTGCGGGTCGTGTGTAGAGCTCCTCGGGTGTTCCGCTCTCCACCAGGCGCCCCTGGTCGAGGATCACGATGCGATCAGCGATGCGAAGCGCCTCATCGGGCTCGTGGGTCACGATGATCGTGGTGGTTCCAGTCTCGCGCAGAAGATCGAGGGTCTGCTGTCGAACCTGATCACGAAGCCGACCATCGAGGCTCGAGAACGGCTCGTCCATCAACAGCACTTGCGGGTGCGGCGCCAAGGCGCGCGCCAACGCGACGCGCTGACGTTCGCCCCCCGAGAGCATGTGCGGATAGCTCTGCGCGTAGCGCGTGAGATCGACGCGTTCGAGCAGCGAGCTGACGATCGCCGCAATCTCCGACCGCGGCCGACCCTGCATACCGAACGCGACGTTTGCGCTCACCGTGAGATGCGGAAACAGCGCAAAGTCCTGAAACACCATGCCCACGTGCCGATGTTCCGGCTCAACAAACGTCTGCGGGCCGGCAACCTCAACGCCATCGAGAAGCACACGACCGGTGGTTGGGCGAGCCACGCCGGCGATCAATCGCAGCAGCGTGGACTTGCCCGATCCCGAAGCCCCAAGCACGCACACCACCGAGCCCGCCTGGACATCGAGCGACACGTCTTCCAACGCGCTGATCGGCCCGAAGCGCTGGCCGAGAGCCTGGACGGCCAGCGCCGTGTCGCCTCGACTGGTGCGAGCCGGCCGACCCGGGGGGGCGGTGATTGGCGGCGCGAGGGTCCTGAGAGGAAACATCGCTCGATTCGCTGCTTAGAATCGCGTGGTCACGGTGAGCCGGACCGCACGCGGCGAACCGGGTGTGATGTTGGTGTTGCTATGAGCGGACAGGAAGTACTCCTCGTCGAGCAGGTTCTCGACGTTGATTTGTGCGCGCACGTGCTCCGTCACGTTCATGAAAAGCCCACCGTCGAGCCGCGTATAGCCCGGCAGGACGACGAGATTGTCCGTCGAGGTGAACATCTCGGTGCGATGAATGACGCCAACGCCGACGCCCCACCGCGCTGCCAGCTCATACTTGTTCCAGATCGAGAACGAGTGCTTGGGCAGCTGCGCCAGCACTGCACCCGCCGCAGCAGTCGCTGAGATCGACTGGGTGATCTCGCCATTCTGGTAGGCGTAGCCGCCGATCAGGCTCCAACTACGGGTAGGGTTGCCGCTCAGGCCGACCTCCAGCCCTCGCGTGCGCTGAGCATCAACCAGCATCGAGCGCGTGGGATCCACAGGATCCGGCACCACGACATTCCCTCGGTCGAGTTGATAGACGGCAGTCGTGAACGCCAGGACCGGCAACACGTCCCATTTCGCACCGATCTCGTAGTTGCGGAACTCCTCTGGATCGAGCGCCTGGTTCGTCAACGACAGCGACGACAGTTGCTCACCCGCACGCGGCAGATAGGAGAGGCTGTAGCTGCCGTAGATCGACACCGGAACCATCGGCTTGTAGATCACGCCAACGCGAGGAGACAGCAGGCCATCCCGACTCGAGAAGTCGCTGGCCGTTCGATTGTTGCGAAAGTCCACCTGGAAGCTGTCGTAGCGGAGCCCGAGAACCGCGTGAACCTTGCTCGTGATCGCCACCTGATCTTGCGCGTAGAGGGCCGCCACCGTAGCCACACCATCGTTGTCGGCATCGGTCGCGCCTTGCCGGAAGTCAACCGGCAGCGAAATCGTCGGGGAAGACAAAGGGGCGGACACCGATGTGGTGTTGACACCAATGGTCGTGAAGTATCCCGTGTTCCTGAAGTTCGCAGTCTCCTGCCGTCCTAGCTTCGACACCTGCGAGCACTGTATGGTCAAACCGTCCCGTGCGCTTCGAAACGATGACATCGGCCTGATTGAAGAAGTTTTGTCGCTGGGTCGCGTTGTTATACGCGCTGATGCTGACCGTCGTCCCCGCCGCATTGACCGCACCCGGGAAGACGTTCTGGTAGAACTTGTCGTAGTCGCCGTAGCTAGTGCGGTTGCGGAGCAGGATCCCGCCCCCGAATCGATGCTCCAACACCGAGCTGAACACGTTGACGGTGACATCGGCGTTGCTGCGAGTCGGGTCACCAAAGAAGGTCGACGGGTCGGTCTCGACGGGGAGACCATTGAATGACGAGATGCCTCGATCGGCCACGCGATCGTCGTAGAAGTGTTCGTAGCCGGCGCGAAGCGTCGTGTTGGGCCCCAGAACGAACGCAACGGTGGGGTTGAACCCGTAGCGCTCGATACCCGCGCCGTCGCGGTAGGAGTCGGAATTCTCGTAGACGGCGGTCATTCGACCGGCGACCTTGTCGTTGAAGTCGGTCCCCAGGTCGGCGGTCATCCGGCGACTGTCGAACGACCCGAATTGGAGCGCGACTTCCCGCGACTGACCCCAACCAGCCTGGCGCGTGACGCGATTGACGACGCCTCCGACGCCACCGCGTCCGAAGACCATCGCGTTGGGCCCCTTGAGCGCTTCGACGCGATCAACGTTGTAGATATCGCGGAAGTACTGCACGTCGTCTCGCACGCCATCGACGAAGAAATCAGAGGTGGAGCTGTTACCACGCAGGATTGGCGTGTCACGATTTCCTTCGCCTTGCGCCATCCCGACACCTGGCATGTAGCGCACGACGTCGCTCATGCTCTGCATCCGTTGCTCAGCGATGAGCGTGCTGGTGACGACGCTCACCGACTGCGGGATGTCGCGCAGTAGTGTGGAGGTCTTGGTGGCGCTCGTCGTCGCTGGAGTCTGATACGGTGCCGTTGCGCCGACTCTGACGGTTTCGCGCACTCCCGCCACTTGAAGCACGAACTCGCGTGGGAGCGTACCGATCTGGTCTGCCCGCAGAGTCAGGACTTCGTCCACGAACCCTGGCGCCAAGATCGTCAATGTGAATGCCCCAGGCGCCAGCGCAAGCGCGAAGTGGCCCTGGTGGTCCGTCTGCGTAGAGGCAGGCGCGCCGGGCGCGTTCGGCACGACCCTGACGCGTGCCGCCACAATCGGTGCGCCGGTCGGGTCGAGGACAGTTCCTTGCACCGCAAACGGGGTCGTGCCTGCCTGCACGGCGTCTCCAGGTGAATTGGCCAATACGGTCTGTGCGAATCCAGCGGCTGCGGGACACAAACCCAGAACAAACGTCAGCACGAGCGTAGGACGCATTCCGAACTCCGTGTATTGCGCCGACGCCGGCCGCTCCGTAAGATTGAGGAGTCGGACGCGTCAATTGCGCGAGCGATTGATTGGTCTGCCTAGACCACGTTCCGGCAGCCCCGCCGGCGTCTCGAGCGCCGGCGGGGCGTTCAAGCTGCAATTGCGACCGATCTCATTTTCGAGTCGAAAATGAGATCGAATCTCAATATCCGTTGCCCAGCATAAACCCGACCAGATTGGTCGGTCAAGGACCAGCTGTTGGTTGGCGGGATCGGCCAGTTAATACTCGGCGAACGAGTCGTCCGGGTAGCAGTACAGCCAACGCTCGCCTGGTTCGGCCGACGCAATCACGGGGTGCCCGGTTACGTGGGCGTGCGTCGACGCATGTCGCTGAGGGGAGCTATCGCAGCACAGCGTGATCCCACACGTTTGACAGGTCCGAAGATGAAGCCAAGTCGTGCCGATCTTGACGCACTCGGTGCAGCGGCGTGATGCCGGCAGCTTGACGTTCGCGATCTCGCCGATATGTAGACACCCGTCCGTCGTCATGGTTCTCGGCCTTCAAGACGTCTTCCGGTGATGATACGTCCTCCGGGCTGGCAGCAATCGACGCGGCAAATGCCGCGATGACAAAAAAGTAGTAATTGCAGAATGCTTTCTTGCTAAACGCAAACAGTATCAGCAGGACGAAGCCGAGAGCGAGCGCAAAGCCGCTCGCCGTGCGTGGCGCAGTCTTCCATGCGAACAGGCCGCTCAACATCAGTGCGCCGAACGACGCCACAGTAGAGGTTGATGTCGTGATCGGCAACCCGGAACGCGCAAAGTAACTGAGCAGGCTCAACGAATCCAGACGAAAGGGCTCGACAAACTGGAGCCACACGACCGAACGGAAGACTCCAATAGGATCCCAGAGAGCGAACGGGACCGTAACAAGAACGGCGATTGACGCGGCAATGAGCAGTGCTCTACGCCACGACTGGTCGGCGATCGAGTAGAGCGCCATCGCAATGATCAAGTGTTGCTTCACTGCGCAAAGCAGTCCGAGAGCAACCGGGCCACCACCGACACGCTGACACAACGCAAACACCGTTGCTCCCAGCCAGCACACGGCGAACGCTTCGGTCCACGCCTGCTCCACTACGAAGAAGACACGCGGCGTGAACAGCACTAGCGCCGCCGAAAGCATCGACACCCGGGTGGCTGTGCAATAGCCAATCAGCATCGCTCCAAGAACCAAGGCGCCAAGCTCCGCAAACCTGATGTCGCCGAGTAGCGCCTGCCCTGGAATCGCCATCAGCAGGCTCAGCGGCGGATACGGCAAGCCGAAGAGCACGCGTCCTTCACGAACCATCTCGGGCGAATAGAACTCGTTATTCGTGTAGATATTTTCGAACGTCACGCTGTACGGGCTTTGACCGCTGGCAAACGCCGCGATTGCCTCGCGGTGAACCGTAATGACATCGATATGGGGGTTTGGCGACGAACGGATCATCCACACACCGAGAGTTGCAAACGTCACGAGCAGAAGCGGAAACCATCCACGTGGTGCACGGGAGGGATCGACGATGATGAGCGTCAGCAGGACGAAGGCAACTGCCAGACCGGCCAGAAACTGCGGGTGGGCTGACGGCGCGGGGTTCCCCAAATAAAACGCAATCGGCATCGTGGCCAGCATCACGAAGTTGACCGTCAGGCCAATCGCCAGAACGCCCACAACGGCTGCCTCTCCGGCGCGGTCGCCGACCAGACGGCCCGGCAACCCCATGAGGGCGAGAGCCGCGCACCCGATCGCGATCGTCAGCAGGACCAACGCGATCGGGTGATAGAAGCCACTGCTGACCTGAAGCGCGTAACCGAGACTCAGCGTGCCGACAATGACAACGACGACGTCCTCACGAGGCATGTGCCCTGACAGTGTCGCTGATAGCGTCCGTTTTTGACCAGAAGGGCGACGTGCTTCGCGCTAAGCTCGCCTGAGATGCAACTCGATCAGCTGGTGTGCGATCGTGCGCGTCGCTCTCGCGACGCACGCTTCGATGGGCGGTTTTTCATTGCCGTCACCAGCACAGGCATCTATTGCCGGCCGATTTGTCCCGCCCGAACCGCCAAGGACGAGCACGTCCGATACTTCCCCACGGCCGCCGCCGCGGAGGCCGCCGGGTTTCGGCCGTGCCTGCGCTGTCGACCCGAGGCGTCTCCCGGCACACCGGCCTGGCTTGGCACATCGGGCCTCGTCTCGCGCGCGCTTCGCCTTATCGGCGACGGCGCTTTGGATGACGCGGGCGTCGAACCCCTTGCCGACCGGCTCGGCGTCACCGGCCGCCATCTGCGTCGCCTCTTCATTCAGCACCTTGGCGCGACGCCGCTCGACGTTGCCATGACTCGTCGCGTCCACTTTGCGAAAAAGCTCCTCGACGAAACGACGCTGCCCATCAACCAAGTGGCATTCGCCTCCGGATTTCGCAGCCTGCGTCGCTTCAACAGTCAGATGCGCCGCACCTATTCACGGACGCCAACGGAGCTCCGGCGGCACACTCGTCAGCAGCCAGAAGGTGAACCGGGGCGATACCGCTTTCGGCTCGCCTATCGGCCGCCGTACGATTGGGAGGCGATCCTCTCATTTCTGGCCGCACGTGCAACTCCTGCCGTCGAGTCCGTCGGGGCTTGTCACTACCGTCGCACTATCGCCCTCGATGGCAAGCACGGCATTGTCGAAGTGTCGCCGGTCGAGTCTCGATCGGCGCTGTGGGTGGACGTTCGCTTCTCCAATCCACAGGCGTTGCTCACGATTGTCGAGCGCGTCCGCCGAATGTTCGATCTCGGTGCCGATCCCACGGTCATTCGAGAGCACCTCATCGACGACCCGTTGCTGCGCGTCCCTTTTACGCGGCATCCCGGCGTGCGCACCCCTGGTGCATGGGACGGATTCGAGCTCGCGGTGCGAGCAATCCTGGGGCAACAAGTGTCGGTGCGGGCGGCGACGACGCTGGCGGGACGCATCGCGTGGACCTTTGGGCAGCCGATCGTCGATGATCGCGGACTCAATCGCCTGTTTCCAACGGCGGCAACGCTCTCGACGGCCGCGCTCGAACGGGTCGGTGTCATGCCAGCCCGCGCGCGAACCATCCGCACACTGGCCCGTCGCGTCGTCGATGGATCCATCTCGTTCGACGTGGGGCGAGAAATCGAATCGGTGGCGCAGGCGCTGTTAGGAGTGCCAGGAATCGGTGATTGGACGGCTCAGTACATTGCGATGCGCGCATATGGTGAGCCAGATGCCTTTCCGAGCGGCGATCTGGTGCTGCGACGAGCGGCTGGTGGATGCACGGCGAAGGAACTCGATCGGCGTTCGCAAGCGTGGCGGCCATGGCGATCGTACGCCGTCATGCTCCTATGGCAGTCCGGTGCTCAGTGATCGGTGATCAGTGATCAGGGATCTGGTCGCCGGTCGCCAGCGCAGATGGGGATGTCATGACTGGCAGAACATTGAAAGTCTTCGCGCTGCTGTTGTTGGCGAGTTTCTCACCGTTGGTTGCTCAGGACACACCCGAGCCAGCAAGCCGCGTCGTCGAAATTCGCTCCTACAACCTCAAACCCGGGTCGCGCAACCGCTTTCACCAGCTCTTTCTGGGCGAAGCGCTGCCAATGCTGCGACGCTGGAAGGTCGATGTCATCGCTTTTGGTCCGTCGCTGCACGACGCCGACTCCTATTTTCTGATGCGCGGGTTTCCGGGAGTGGCCGAACGACAAACGAGCGAGGACGCCTTCTACGGCAGCGACGAGTGGCGGAAAGGGCCTCGCGAGGCGGTGTTGGCCGACATCATCAGCTATACAACGGTTGTCGTGAATATCGATGAAACCACGCTTCGAGGGCTTCGCCAACTTGGCCGGTCGACGCCACAGGAGAACGCCATGCAGACTGAGACGATTGTTGCAGCCGACCTCGACGCGCTCGTCAAACTCAACGAAGACTACATACGCTCGGTGCAAACTGCGGATGTCCAGCGATTCAATCAAATCCTTGCCGACGATTTCCTCTGCTCGCTTCCTGATGGAAGCCTGCTCGACCGTGCGGGTTTTCTCGAGTTGACGGCGAAGCCAGTGACCATTTCGCAGCTCGCCGCACACGACGTCAAGGTGCGACTCATGGGCGACTTCGCGATTGTTCACGCCCGGACGACGTTCGTGGCGGCTGACGGCAACGCCAAGTCGGGTCGCTACACCGACGTGTGGGCGAAACGCGGTGGCAGGTGGCTCGCCGTGTCAGCGCACGTGACTCGATTGTAGCGAGGGCCGGTCTCGGACTTGTGGCCCACGCGGTGTATATCAGCTGATTCAGTATCGCAGCTCCGATCTTCCGGCTAAAGCCGGAAGCCACGGCTGGCGAACATGATCAGTGTTGCCGAACAATATCCGTGGCGGAAGTCCGAAGCGCGCCAGGCCAGTAGTCATTCAGCTGTCACTGGCCACAGTCTCGTCACGCCCCAGGGCCCGACACCGTGACGGTCAGCGTGACAGTCGGCGAATCGTTGTACACCGCGGCAGCCTCGCGCGCGGACCCAAACCGTGTTGCAGGCAGCTGACGCGCATTGATTGCAAACGACAACCGCTCACCGGCGAAGGGATCGGGCGAGATCGCCAGATGCTCGTTGTCAAACGTGACTGCATGGCCGATTTCGTCGGGGGCTTCGCTCCAGCCGTTGCAGAACGTCAACGACGCCAAGTCGCCAATCCGAAGAAATCTGTAGTCGCGCAGCAACTCGTCCATGGTGGCGCTGCGTTCCTGCTGGATGAAGTAGTCGCGCCACGCTTCCATCTCGATGAAGAACGGGATCCACGCCGTGTCTTCACGATACCGTCGGTAGATGTGGACCGCGTGCTGGGCAACAAGGGCGGCTGAATATGGCGTCGCAGCGAGCCGTCGAACACCTCGCGGCCACACGCCCCGCCGGTCCTCGTCTGGCAGGGTCATGAAGTCGAGGATCTCACCCGAGTTGGCGTCCAGAATGGGCGCCGCGTCAACCTCGTGCCAGCCGTTGTCGTGTTCCCTGATGGCGAGCAGAATCGCGGCCCGTCGGGGCGAGTCCGGAAATCCATCCCCTCGCCATCGCTCCATGATGGTGGCTGCCAACTGCGCGTGATCGGGCTGAGTGATGAGGAGTGGGGTTGTACCCTGCCGTCGAATGATCATCGTTGACTCACTCGTCGCAGACCTTCACGCGCTGTGGCGGAATCAGGATTCAGCCACAGCGCCTCCGCAAAGTAGTTCCGCGCCAACTCGCGATTGCCATCGGACAGCTCCAGCAGCCCAAGGTTGGTGTAAGCCGTGCTGTCGTGCGAATCGAATCGCAGGGACGTCTCGAATGCGGCACGGGCCGCATGATCCTGGCCGAGCTTCGTCTTCGCGGCTCCAAGGAGATCGTAGACAGGCGCGAACGAAGAATCCAGGGCGATCGCCTCTTCTGCCAGCGTGACCGCTTCGTCAGCCCGTCCGCGCAGAAAGGCCGATACCGCCGCGAAGTAGGACGACGATGCTTTGTGTGGCGCGATCTGCCGGAGATCTTCGACGGTTGCATCGAGCCGGACGGTGTCGCCCGCGTCGGCCAACAGGGTCGCGACTTGCTCGAACGCTTCAGCAGTCACCGGTTCGGCGCGGCTGGCACGCCGTGCAGCCTCCAAGGCTTCCTCAGCGGAACCGGTTGCCGCCAGAAGCTTCGAGCGGGCGACAAGGGTCAGCGGGGCCGGCGAGCGAGCCGCCGTCAAGGTCGTGAACCACGACAGCGCATCTCCGGCACGTCGCATCAGCACCGCGCTCCGCACAAACCCATCGAGCGCTTGCGCATCCGAAGGATCGAGCGTCAGCGCCCGTACGTAGTCATTGAAAGCGGTAGAGTGCGCGTCGCGCTTCGCCATCATCAGCCCACGGTTCCGCCACTGCGCGGCTGTGGCCGACGCGATTGCGTTGCGAACGATCGCCGGGCCTTGAACGACACCTTCTGAAGCCGGCGGCGCAAGCGCCGCGATGTTGCCGGCAACGTCCCGCCGATGAATCTCGCGTGGCGCAGAAAACTCCAGCGACATCCGGTCGTCGGTCAGGATCGAACTTCCCGTCGAGTAGCGCGCCAGCTCCTCAGGGCCACCGACGAACAATGACCAGATGGCAAAAGGCTCGACGGCGCCGACGAGCGCCAAGTCGTCGGTCACGCCATGCCTCGCCCAATGACGCTCGATGTTGGTCAGTCGAGGACCAATCGGTGCGTTCGACGCCAGCAGCAGCAGGTCGTCTCCACCCACCAGCCAGGCTGTGGCATCAGGAAAGACTGAGCGAAACGTGGCGACAATAGCCCGGAGGTCGGCGTCGCTGATGTTGTAGGTGTTCGCCCATTGGCAGACGATGCCCCCAGGCGCCAGGCGATCACGAACCGTCTGAAAGAACTCGCGTGTGAAGAGCGCCGCGACGCCTGCGATCCACGGGTTGGATGGCTCGGAAATGACGACATCGTACTGCCGGCTCGACAAGACCAGGTGCGAGCGCCCATCGCCCACGATCAGGTGTGTTCGCGGATCCCTTAGCGCATCGTGGTTCTCGGAGACAAAGTGCTGTGACGCCTCGACAACCTCCCGTGACAGCTCGATCACGTCTGCACGGCTGATGGGATGTCGAAGGGCTGAACCGACGGTCACGCCACTACCAAGCCCGACGATCGCCACATCACGAGGATTCTCGTGGAGAAGCAGCGGAAGATGGGCGATCAATTTCTGCGTCAGCATATCGCCCCGATTCGACGCATCCGTCTTGCCGTCGACTGCAAGCGTTGTCGTCCCCGTGAGTCGCTTGACAGTTACCGTTGCCACAGCGCCTTCGCCGTAATAAAGGAGCGTGCCCGCCTTGAGTTGCGTTTCAAGATCCAAGTCCTTTGGGACGAAAGGCGCGTAGAGATACACGCCACTCGCGAGAAGGGCACGATCCCAGGATGGACTCAGCGTGATGATCAGCGTTGCGAGGCCGCTGGCGAGGATACTCCGCATGCGATCCGCACTCGTGAGGCCAGCCCAGACAGCAACGACCAGGGCCGCGACAACGAGGCCCGAGCTCACGACCGTCATCGTGTGTTGAAGCCCGAGGCGAGGGATCACAAGGAACCCGGCGGCGAGCGAGCCCAGCACAGCGCCGATCGAGTTCAGCGAGTAGAGGACCGAAAACCTTCGCTCCGCCGCGTGCAGCGGATCGTCGACCAGTCTGAGCGCCAGCGGGAATGCGGCCCCGAGACACATCGTGGTCGGCAGGATCAGCGCTGCCGCCACGAACAGGCCTTGGATCAGCATCTGATCGAAGGTCAGCGACCCCGACGCCGCTTGGCGCGCGACCAGACGCGGCACAGCCCCGCCTGCCAGCGCGGAGGTCAGGCTTGCCGTCGCCGCCGCGACCGTCAACGTCAGCGACAACCAGACCGCAACGCGCCGCGAACGCGCAACCAGAACGGCCCCAAGACCGGATCCGACCGCGATTCCGAGAATCACGGCCGCGAGCGTGGCGGCAAACGCGTAAATCGTGGGCCCCAGCACCAGCGTGAGGACACGGGTCCAGGCAATCTCATGGATCAACGCGGCAAATCCCGAAATGCCGAGCGCGACCATCGGCACGAGGCTGCGGGGGGTGGAGCCTTCGGTCGCGGCTAACGCGCGCGGCGGCTGCTTCTTGCCTCGCTTGTTGCGGGCAGGTACAACGTCATCGCCGACGTTGCTGATGCGTCGACGGCGTGGCGATGAGTGACTCCAGACAAGCGCCCAAGCCGCACACGCGGCAATGCCGCTGCCAGCGATGGCAACCATCGTCGTGACGGAAAGACCGAATGTCGGGATCAACCAGAATCCAGCCAGCAGCGCGCCGGCAGCGGCACCGATCGTGTTGAGCGTGTAGAGCAGGCTCGTCGACCACGCACGGTTGACGGCGTCACTCGCAAACCAGCGAATGGCCAGGGGGAACGTCGCACCGAGCGCAGTCGCGGGGACGAGAACCAGGACGACACACGACGCCACTCGCACCGCCGCAAAGAGCGCACCTGGCGATCCGTCCGCGTAGGCCCAGCGAAGTATCGGCGTGAGCCCGTTCAGCTCATACGGCAGGACGAACGCGAAGATGCCGACCGCAGCTTCGAGGAGGGCGTACCCGATGAGCGCCTGCCGCGGCCGAAGGCCAGGCGCGACTCGACCCCCGATTGCGGCACCGAGCGCAAGACCGCCCAGGAACGCGGCGACCACCGAGCTTGCTGCAGCCGTCGAGTGCCCGAGATAGAGCGTCAGCAGCCGTGTCCAGCTGACTTGATAAATGAGCCCTGCCAGCCCAGAACTCGTGTACGCCAGCAGGAAGAGCCACGCCAAAGACGGTCGTCCTGGTCAGCGGCGAGAGAAGCGGCCGCGACGAACGCGTGCGTGTGGCGAGGCCTTGCCATCGAGAAACGCTCGCAGTTCCGCCAGCACGAGATCGGGCGCGTCTTCCTGCAGGTTGTGACCAGCGGGAAGCGATCGCCCGCTGACGTTGGTCGCACGTTCCCTCCAGATCGACAGGACGTCATAGAGCCGACCCATCGGCGCCTTGGCGCCCCACAACGCGAGCAACGGACACGCGATCTTCTTGTCGAGATCGGTCTTGTCGTGCTCCAGATCGATCGACGCGGCCGCGCGATAGTCCTCGCACATCCCGTGAATGTTCGCAGGGTCGCTGCGCACTCGCAGATATTCGGAGTTGACCTCGGACGTCATTTTCGATGCGAGCCGTTCGAGTTCTTCCTTGATCTGATTCTCAGGCGCGGGCGCGGGACGCAGGTAGTTGAACCAGTGAAAGTAGGCTTGAACGAACTCGAGCGTCACGTGGGTATAGAGATAGTGCGTCGGAACGATGTCGAGCACCGCAAGATGCGTCACCTTGTCGGCGTGGTCCAACGCCATGCGATGCCCGACGCGACCGCCACGATCGTGACCGATGACGGCGAACTTCTCGAACCCGAGCCTCCCCATCAACTTCGACCTGATCAAATGCCATCGCCCGCTTCGAATAGCTCGCGTGCTTGTCAGCATCGGGTGGCTTACTGCTATCGCCGTACCCACGGAGGTCGGTCACCACGATGGTGTGGTCCTTGGCGAGCTCGGGCGCAACCAGACGCCAGGAGATATGCGACTGCGGCGCGCCATGAAGCAGCAGCACCGGAGGGCCCTGGCCAGCCATCACGCCATTGATGGTGGCCCCCGTCACCTGCACCTTGAGTGGCTTGAATCCGGGGAAAAATCGCGGCTCGGTGGGCCCCGTCGCCGGCTGAACCAGCGCCGAGGCTTCGCCCCGCGAGCCTGGCATGGCGGTGGCAGCGACGACCGCGGTCATTCGGCGCAGGAGATCGCGCCGGGTCACGCGTTTGGTGGTCATCCGCGTAGAATAACGCCGAGTTCACCATGAAAACACTCGCAACTCTGACGTCGCTGGTCGTGCTGTCGCTGGCCGGAGTTTCCGCCCAACGGCCTGCCGATGCCCCGCCGACGGGTCCGGCCGGCCAGGCTCCCGACACGGTCTTTCTCGAAGATCTGACCTGGGCCGAGGCTCGAGACCTGGTCAAGGCCGGCACGACCACCGTCATCATCGGCACCGCGGGCACCGAACAGAAAGGGCCGCACATGGTGGATGGCGAGCACAAGTTCGTGCTCGAGTACGCCGCCGACAAGATCGCACGCGGCCTCGGCAAGACCCTCGTCGCACCCATCATTACGTATGTGCCCGAAGGGAGCTGGGACCCGCCCAGCGGTCATATGGGCAAACCTGGCACCATCACGCTCCCGGAAGATCGTTTCGTGGAACTGCTCGTCAGTGCCGGCCGGAGCCTCAAGTCCGGCGGGTTTACGACGATCTTGTTCGTGGGCGAGTCTGGTGGCAACCGCACTGGTATGCGAACAGCGGCTGCCAAGCTGAACGAACTGTGGAAGGGCGAGGTTAAGGCGTTCTGGGTCGACGACTATTACACCAAGTCGCACGCCGACCAGCGCACCTACATCACGAGCAAGCTCGGGATCCCCGCCGACCAGATTGGCGGGCATGCCAACATCCAGGACACGTCGGAGATGCTGTTCGTCAATGCCAAGCATGTGCGGAAGAACAAGCTGGCGCCCGGTGGTGGCTACGACAACAGCGGCGTCAGCGGCGACCCGACCAAGGCCACTGCCGAACTCGGCAAGACGTTCGTGCAGATCAAGATCGACAACGCCATCGCACAGGCGAGGGGATTGATTGCCGGCACCATTCAGCCCGCAACAGCTGAAGCCCCTGGCGCTGGTGGACCTGGTGGGGGGGGTGGGGCTGGTCGCCGTGCGGCGGGTCCCGCCGGGAACGCGCCCGCAACGCCACCGGGTCCGACCGTTGCGACCGCGCCCGCCGGCATCTCGCCGTCGCAGGCGCCGGACACGGTCTTCATCGACGAGCTCACCTGGGAAGAAACGCGCGACGGGATCAAGGCGGGTAAGACGACGGTGATCGTGCCAATCGGCGGTACCGAGAAGAACGGGTACCACATGATTCTCGGCAAGCACAATTACATCGTCACGCATGGCGCCAACCTGATGGCCCGGCGGCTCAAAAACGCCCTCGTCGCGCCGATGATTCAGTACGTGCCTGAAGGCGATCCAGATCGCGCGGGGCCTGGGGTGATCTCACTGCCCTCACCCGCGTACGACATGTTGCTCGACGCCGCGGCACGAAGCCTGAAGGCGCACGGCTTTACTGACATCCTCTTCATCGGCGACAGCGGAGGCAATCAAGCCGGGATGACCAACGTCGCGAGCAAGCTGAACGAAGAATGGAAGGACGGCGGCGCCAAGGTGTACGCGCTGACGGGCTATTACGAAGAGGGACGCGAGCACTACCGGGCTTGGATGGAAGCGGCCTTTGGCTACGACGAAAGCATCATCGGGAGCCATGCCGGCATCAGCGACACGTCGCAAATGCTGCACGTGCGACCTGCCGGCATTCGGAAGGATCAGATCAAACCGTGGGGAGGACCCGCGGACTCCGGCGTCTCAGGCGATCCGATGAAGGCCACCGCCGAGATTGGTCGCATGGGTCTCGAGTTCAAGGTGAACGCGGCGATCAATCAGTACAAGCTGCTGAAGAACCCGCCGGTGCGGCGAGGACGTCCGGGGGCCTAAGGATCCACACGGAAACACCGAAGCACGGAAACACGGAAGCGCGGAAGCACAGAGACGCTAGCCACGAAGATCACGAAGGCACGAAGAACAACAGCAGCCAAATGCTTTTCGTGTCTTCGTGCCCTTCGTGGCGACGTCATTTCTCGGGCAGCAATTTCAGCACGCGCGCGGCTGCGCTGTCAGTGACCACATAGATTGCGCCTTCGGGTCCCTGGCGAACGTCGCGAATCCGTTCCTTCAGATCGGTGAGCAGTCGCTCTTCACCGGTCACGCGATCCCCTTCCATGACGAGTCGAACGAGATCGCGAGTCTGGTGACCGCCGATGAATAAGTTTCCCTTCCAGGCGGGGAACATCGAGCCCGTATAGAACACCATGCCACTGGGTCCGATCACGGGATCCCAGTAATAGCGCGGCTGTTCCATGCCCTCCTGCTCCGTGATGCCGCCGGTAATGGCCCCGCCCCGATATTCGATTCCGTAGGCGATGGTCGGCCAGCCGTAATCTTTCCCTTTCTGAACGAGATTGAGCTCATCACCACCGCGCGTGCCGTGCTCCACCTCCCAGAGCGCGCCGGTCGCCGGATGCAAGGTGGCCGACTGGATATTGCGGTGACCAATCGACCAGATTTCCGGACGCACCCCGTCTTTTCCAACGAAGGGGTTGTCTTTCGGAATCGTCCCGTCGGCGTTGATGCGAACGATCTTGCCGAGCAGACTGTCCATCTTCTGCGATTGCATCCGGCCTTCGGTGATCGACCGGTCGCCCTGCGTCACGAACAACGTTCCGTCGCGACCGAACACCAGTCGGCTGCCAAAGTGAAGCCTCGAGTTGAGCGTCGGGGCCTGGTGATAGATGACCTCCACGTTCTCGACTCGCGGGGCCGTCGCATCGTCCACCAGCTTTCCGCGAGCGACCGCCGTGTTATTGACGCCGCCGTCGCGCGGCTCGGCGTAACTCCAATAGATCAACCCGTTCTTCGCGAAGCCAGGGTCGAGCGCAACATCAAGCAAACCTCCCTGCCCACGGGCGTCAACAGCCGGGAGCCCCGCTACCGGGTCTGAGATCTTACCGTCAGACGCGACGACACGCAGACGTCCCGGTCGCTCGGTCACGAGCATCTTGCCGTCAGGGAGGAACGTCAGCGCCCAGGGATTTTCCAGTTTTTCGGCAACGGTCACCACGTCGAAGGCGACGTTCGACTTGTTCTCCGTGGCACGATTCTGTCCAGCAAAAGCCGGCTTCTGGCCTGGAGCGTTCGGCGGAGCGGGATCGACACCACCTTGTTGTGCGCCAACCTGAACGACCACCGCACCGACAATGAGAAAGGCCTGGATGAACACTGCAGGAGTAGATCGCATGGATGTCCTCAGTCTTGCGATGTTACCCCGAGGCGTTGTACGGAATCGCCCCGGGGGAGACCACCCACCGCGCAAGCCCACCGGAGGGCCCCAGAGCAGGGCCAGAAAAAGCTGCTGGCTACTGGTCGACGCGAAACGTGCGGCTGCCCGCCGAGGCACCGTCGAGGAAGATCTCGACCTTGTAGTCGCCAGGAGGGAACCCACCGGCACTTTGTAGGTGAAACTCAGTCGCGGCCGCGCCCCGGTAGGACACTTCCTTTTTCGGCTCGTCGATCACCCGGCCGGCATAGCTCCACTTCGCGCCAATCGTGCCCGCGCCCTTGTCGGTCGTGAGCACAGCCACGTAAACGGTTTCGTTGTGCTTGAAGGTGGAGCAATGGCTCGCAACGCTGTTGTCGGGGTTGAGCGCGCGCCCGAGCTGGATGGTGTCGACGCGCAGTGGCCCGCGGCTGCACGCGATGGCAGCGGCCAGGAGAAGCCCAACGGCATACACCTTGATTCCACGTCCGACTGTCATGATTGTCATCATCTTTTCGTAGCAAACGGTCGAGAGGTTTAGGCCCGCCTTGGTGTGACCACACTACGGCCCGTGTAAGGTTTTTCGCCGACTAACGACTGATCCCGGCAGGAGGACACACACCGTGATCGGTCTGCTGTTGTGGCTGTGGCAAACCCTTGTGGCGTTGATCGTTGGCATCAGCAGCGTGGTGCTAACCGCAATCGCGCCGGAATCGTCGTCTGCTCCATTGTCGTTGCATCCCTGTCACGTGGAAGGTCTCGCGGAAGAGGTTCTCTGTGGCACGTTTGAGGTCTTCGAGAATCGCGATTCAGCCACTGGTCGTCGCCTTCAGCTTCGCCTCACCGTGGTGCCGGCGCTGGGGAGAGATGCAAGACCCGATCCCCTTGTAATCCTTGCCGGAGGTCCCGGCCAGGGAGCTCGTGCGTATGGGCCCCTCGTTCCGCGATATTTCCAGCGCCTGCGGCGAACGCGAGACATCGTGCTCCTCGACGTGCGCGGCACCGGCGATTCAGCACCGCTCAAATGCCGAAGCGACGAAGCAACGATCAGTCTTCTGTTCGGAGGCGGCCACCCGGCGAATGCGGCCAGGACGTGTCTCTCGAGTCTCGACGCAGATCCTCGCTTTTACACGCACCACTACTCGATGGCCGATCTCCGTGACGTGTTGCAGCAGCTTGGATATGCCCAGGTCAATCTCTGGGGAGGGTCTTGGGGCACGCGGTCGGCACTCGTCTTTTCGGCAGCCTTCCCGGACCTCGTCCGGCGAGTCGTGCTCGATGGTGCCGTGGCGGTGACCATGGACTTCCCGTGGTCGTACCCGACGGATGCGGCGCGTGCACTCGACCGGCTAATCAGCGACTGCGAGAAGGATCACGGGTGTCGCGAGGCCTTTCCATCACCGCGCGAGGAGATCAGCCAATGGCTCGCCGACCTCGAGCGACGGCCCGTGGTCGCGACCGTCCGCCACCCGCGCTCGGCGGCACCTATGAAACTCGAGCTCGATCGACGAGCCGCGACCGAAGTCTTGCGCGCCGCAATCTACTCCCCGCTCGACGCCAGCCGCATTCTGATGGCGATTTACCAAGCCAGGCTAGGTGATCTCGGCCCGATCGTCGCAATGGCCGAGCGCGCATCGAGCTGGTCGGTCGATACGATGGCCATCGGTCAGACGTTCGCCATTCTGTGCTCCGAGGACGTCGGCCGGGATCCGGCGCCCCTGACCTCCCCCGACACACCGTTCGGCCACGGCGCAATCGATTTTTGGGTCGAGAGTTGTCGGGTGTGGCCCAAAGGGCGCGGTCACAGCCTCTCAGAACAGACGGTTCTCGAGATTCCGGCGCTGATCCTCTCTGGCGATCTTGATCCGGTTACACCGCCGAGCCGCGGCGAGGCCATGCGGAAGCACTTCCCAAACAGCCTTCACGTCGTCGCGCCGGGCGGCGGTCACAACGTCTCGTTCAGCGGCTGCATTCCTCGACTGATTGCCGAGTTCATCGACGCCCACGAATGGCGGGAACTCGATACGTCATGTGCTGCTGCCATCGCGCGGCCGCCATTCGTCACGTCGATGGCGGGAGGACGGCCATGATGGCCCTTCGGGGGCTACGGAAGACCTTTGGATCCATCGTCGCCGTGAGCGACGTCTCGTTTGTCGCAGCCAACGGCGAAGTGACTGGCCTTCTGGGTCCGAACGGCGCGGGCAAGACCACCACGCTTCGCATGCTGACCGGTGCGCTGAAGCCGGAGCGAGGCACTGTCATGATCGATGACATCGATGCGCATCGCAGGCCGTTCGAGGCCCGAGCGCGCCTGGGTGTGGTACCGGAAATTGTGGGACTCTACGACCGACTGACGGTCCGAGAACATCTTCTCTATTCGGCGGAGCTGCACGGCGGTAATCGCTTCGACCTGAATCGACGAGTCAACATCGTTCTCGAGCGCGCTGATCTCACGCGGCTCGCAAGCCGTCGCGCCGCAACGCTTTCACTGGGCCAACGTCGCCGCGTTGCGCTCGCACGGGCGCTCGTTCATGAGCCTGCCAATGTCCTGTTCGACGAACCGACCAATGGGCTTGATGTCCTGGGAGTGCGTGACGTGCGAGCAGAGATCCGACGACTGGCGGCAGCGGGCTGCGCCGTGATCGTTTCAACGCACGTGATGCCCGAGATCAGCGCGGTCTGCGATCGCATCGTCGTCCTGGCGAAGGGTGAAGTGGTTGCGACGGGCACTCCGCGAGACATTCAGGAGCGAACCGGTGCCTCGACACTTGAAGAGGCCTTTGTTCGAACGATTGGATCCGCCGAGGGGCTCAACTAATGCTGCATCACGTCCTGGTCGTCTTCAGGAAGGAGATCACGGATGCCGCCCGTGATCGGCGGTCCCTCCTTTCAGCGTCGATGTATGCCCTCTGGGCGCCGGTTGCCGTTGGTATCGCGCTCAGCGCGATCGCCCGCGACCGTGCACCTGACCGGCCTCTGACGATAGCGATTGATGCCGCTGAACGGGCCGACGCGCTGGTCGGCTATCTGAAGCAGCACTCCGTCACGATCGTCGATCCTCCCGGAGGTATCGAGGACGCGGTGCGCTCGCAGTCCCTGCAGGTGGCCCTCGTCGTTCGTGAGGAGTACGGATCCCGATTCGAGGCTGCCAAACCCGCTCCGGTCGAGTTGCTCTACGATAGCTCTCGGTCGGCCTCAGTGACCCAGGCCGACCGGCTCAGACGGTTGCTCAACGCATACGACCAGCAGGTGGCGGACACACGGCTCCTCGTGCGCGGTATCAGCCCGGAAGTCGTCGCCGCCGTAAAGGTCGTCGATAAGGACTTGTCGAGTGCGGCCGCTCGCGCCGGCAGGATGTTGGCAATGCTGCCGGTCTTTCTGTTGCTGGCGGCATTTGCGGGCAGCATGGGCGTCGCGATCGATGCGACTGCGGGCGAACGTGAACGCGACTCGTTGGAGTCGCTTCTCGTCCATCCGGTTTCGCCGCACTCGATACTCGTCGGCAAGTGGGGTGCTGCGGCAGTCGTAAGCGCTGCGACCCTGCTGCTGATGGTCGTGACCACGGCCGGCGTGCTGTCGCTGCCACCGATTCGTTCCATCGACTTGCCGATCGGCTTGTCATCGAACGACACGATGGTTGTGTTTCTGATACTGGTGCCGCTCGCCTTCCTCGCCCCAGCTCTCCAGATGCTGATGTCCGTATTTGCCACCAGCTACAAAGAGGCCCAGACGCAGGTCTCCCTTCTGTTGCTGGTCCCCATGATTCCTGGGTTCCTGTTGGCGTTCGGCTCGCTGACCGAAAGGTGGTGGCACCGCATCGCGCCAATCCTTTCACAGCAGTTGCTGGTGACCGACGTGCTCGCCGGGCGAATGCCTGGCGTCCTCGCGATCCTGCTCCCAGCCACGGCCACAATGGTCGCCGCCCTGGCTGCAATCGCCGTGGCCGCTCGCCTGCTAATCCGTGAGCGCACCGCCAGGGGACACGCTTGATGATGGAGGACCGCGACGCGCGGTTCCTCCGGATCGTGAACCAGCATGGCGACGCTCTACGCCGTCTGACATTTGGCTATGAACGTGATCCCAGTCGCCGGCAGGACCTGGAGCAGGAGATTCTCCTTGCGGTGTGGCAGGCACTCCCAACGTTTGCGGGCCAGTGCAGTGAGCGGACGTTCGTCCTCCGAGTCGCGCACAATCGCGCCATCAGTCACATCCGTCATTGGAGCCTGCGCGCCACCGCCCCCTTGGACGACGGCCAGCCGATCGCGACGAGCGACGCCGACCCGGAGCAGGCAGCTAGCCGAGAACAACGCCGTGCGGCGCTCACGGCAGCCGTTCGCGCGCTGCCTCTCGGACTCCGGCAAGTCATTCTCCTATTGCTCGAAGGACTCAGCCATCGCGAGATCGGCGAGGTGCTGGGGATCAGCGATGGTAACGTCGCGGTGCGGGCCACCCGCGCCCGCAAGGCGTTGACCGACGCGCTGACCGTGTCCAAGGAACGATGATGACGAATCCCAACGAAGAACTTCAGAGCTGGATGGCCGACTGGCAGCACACCGGTACCGCTCGACCTGCGGGTGATGGGCTGCAGCGGTACGTCCGGCGCCGAAGCCGCATGCTGGTAACAAGTCTCGTGATTGAAGCATTGGTGGCCGTGATCGGCGCCACTGGACTCACCTACCTGTGGTGGACGCGTGTTGACCTCTTGGAACGGGCGGTCATGGCCACCGTCGGAGTGGCGTGCATCGGTTTGCTCGTCTTTGGGTGGTGGAATTGGCGAGGGTCGTTCAAGGCTGCTGCCGAAACGACGGCGGTCTATCTCGAGCTCTCGGCGAGCCGGCTCGCCCGGTTTCGACGCGCGCTCTATGCCGGCTGGACTCTGCTGGCGGTCGAAGCCGTCGCGTTCACTATCTGGGTGTGGTACCGAACCAACGTGGTCAGCGGACCAGGTGCGAACCGAGCCGCCTGGCCGTGGCTGCTGCTGATCGGCATGTGCGGCGGGGCGGCCGTCTGGCTCACCGTGCTGGGTCGCTGGGCACGCCGTGAGGCCATCGTGATCGAGCATCTGCGTCGCGAGTACCACGAACAGTGAGACCCGTACGAGTCGTCGCCCCCGGAGCGAAACCCTCGCTACAATGACTAGCGGCTCCGCCTGAGACCGCCGAGAAACAGATTGAGGAAACTCTTATGGCGAGGAGAGGGCGTCCTGGGCGAACGCTGTTGGGCGCTTCAGTCGGTCTGCTCTTCTGTACCGCAGTCGGGCTTCACAGCGCATCGTTTGGCAGGCTGACGCTCGAGGTCTCGACTCGAGCACGCGCACTCCACCCTGGCGAAGCCGTTCTTCTCACGGTCACGCCGTCGCGACCACTCGACGCTCTCGAAGGCACTGCGTTCGATCACCCGGTGAGCGTTTGGCAGGAGAGCGCCTCCCGTTGGCAAGCGCTCGCAGGTATCCCGCTCGAGACCGCACCAGTTGCCTCTGAAATCACCCTTCGAGCGACGTCGGTGGATGGCGAAACAACGACGAGCGCTGTGGCGATTGCCGTTGCCGCTGCAGACTTCGACACCCGGCGCTTGAAAGTCGCCGAGCAGTTCGTCAACCCACCGAAGTCAATGATGCCCCGGATCACGAAGGAATCCGAGACGCTGGCCGCCGTCTTCGCCAGCTCACCGCCTCAGCGCATCTGGCACGGACCCTTCCGACGACCGGTACCAGGGCAGTCCACCAGCAGCTTCGGACGGTTGAGCATCCTCAATGGCGTGTCGCGCGGACGACACCAGGGCGCGGACTTTCGCGCATCGACTGGGACACCCGTTATGGCACCAAACGCCGGAAGGATCGCGTTGGTTGCCAATCACTATTTTTCCGGACGCACCGTGGTCATCGATCACGGCGGCGGGCTATTGTCATTGTTCGCCCACTTTTCACGAGTCGCCGTCAAGGCAGGTGGCACGGTCAAGACGGGAGAGCAATTGGGCGACGCTGGCGCGACCGGACGCGTGACCGGTCCTCACGTGCATTGGACTGTTCGACTGCAGGGGGTCGCCATCGATCCGTTGTCACTGATAGCGGCGTTGGACGGCTTCGAAGAAGGCGCGGGAAGCTTGCGCTGAAAACTCGAACGGATCACTGAAACACGGAAAACGGATTAAAGATTGCCACGAAGGCTCGAAGACGCGAAGAATTTCTAGCTTCTGCTTCGTGACTTCGTGCCCTTCGTGGCTATCGTTGTTTGGTGCTTCTGTGTTTCTGTGGCTCGTCCGTCTCACCGCGTCGAGTCCGTCAGTGCCTGGTAAACCAGCTTCGCGGAGCTGCCTCGAAGGTCGGGCGTTCCTCGGCCGGGCGTGCTGCCATTGAGATTCTGGATCATGCCGACGACGATGATGTCGTTGACGGGATCGATCCAGAACCAGGTGCCGAAGGCACCGCCCCAATAGTAGGTGCCCTTTCCTTGTGGACGACCGCCAGCGGCTGGATCCATCACGATGGCGAAGTCCAATCCAAAGCCGAGTCCTTCCTGCGCGGGGCCATAGGTATCGACCTTGACGCCGTCCGCAAGGACATTCTTCCGCATCAACTCGATCGTCGCGGGCTTCAGCAGCCGGGCGCCCTCGAGCTCTCCACCGTTCGCAAGCATTTGCGCGAAGCGCCAGTAGTCTTCGGTCGTCGACAGCAGGCCGCCGCTTCCCGAGAAGAACACAGGTTTCACCGAAGGATCGCCGGTGCGAGGAGCCGTCGTGATCTTCTTGTCCGCGTCATATGTATGGATGCGCGTGACGCGCCCGAGCTTCGCCTTGTCCACCCAGAAGCCCGTGTCTTTCATCTTGAGGGGATCGAAAATTCGCTTCTGTAAGAACACGTCGAGACTTTGTCCCGACAGCTTTTCGACGATGTAGCCCTGGACATCGACGCTTGGACCGTATCGCCAGTCGGTCCCGGGCTGAACCGCCAGCGGAATAGTGGCCAGCTTGTCGATCATTGCCTGCAGCGGCTTGTCGCGTGAGGTGAGCTCGACTTTCCGGTACGCTTCCGCGGCGCTGACGTCGAAGCCCGCGGTATGACTCATCAACTCGCGCATCGTCATAGGATGCGACTGAGCGACGAGACCCGCGTCGGTAGCAACCTTTAGATCCTTGAACTGCGGAATGTGTTTGGCGACTGGATCATCGAGTGTCCACTTGCCTTCTTCGAACAACATCATCATCGCGACACCGGCAATTGGCTTGGTCATCGACGCGATCCGGAAGATCGTGTCTTTCGCCAGCGGTGTCTTCGCTTCGAGATCCTGGTAGCCATGGGCATTGAACGCGACGACCTTGCCGCGACGCGATACCAGTGTCGTGATACCAGCCAACTGACCCTCGTCGACCAGCGCGTGCATCTGTTGCTCGAAGGTCTTGAGCCCGGCGCTGGAGAATCCGACGGATTCCGGCGCGGCCATCGGGACCGCCGCGTGACTCGTCATGAAACCTGCACACGCGACAGCAACCGCCGCTCCCAACACCCGCAGTGACGCGTTTGGCGAAGCCTTCATGGTTCCTCCTTCAGGGTGACGGCTGATTCTACTCACCTGGTGCGTCGGCGGCACGCCAATCTGCCGTGTAACCGGGCCGTGGCGTGCCAACCGAAGACGACGGGGTCAAATACTCGCGTTCCGCCCGCCGAATCGCCTTGTATCGCGCAAAGACGGTTCGTTGGTCCTCGAGGCCGAGCGCCGATCGCCACGAGCTGCCCCGGAAGGTATGGGCCAGCATGCGACGACCATGGTTCAGAACAAACCCAGGGTACGCGCGCATGACGGCAGGAACGTGCCGCAACTTCATCCAGCGTTCGGCACGCCACCGCATGAATTCGATGTCATCGGCGGAGAGATGTTCGGTCCGCACGACGGCGGTTGTGCCGTCGTATTCCTCGAGCTGACGGTTGACGATCAGCTGTCGTCGCTCGAAGTCCTTCGTCATCGGAGTGCCAGGATACGGTGTCGGATGCTGTATGTAGGGCCAGTCCACGTATCGACGGGCAAACGCCAGATTCTTCTCAACCGCCTCGCTGGTATCGTCTGGATTGCCCACGATGATGCCGCCCACGACGTACAGGCGCGAGCGGTGCAGCAGGTCGATGGCACGAATCGTGGCATTGCCGGTGCGCCGACCCGCTTCGCGCCGTGCGTTCTTGGCGGACGCCTTGAGAAAGGCGAGGTCGTCCTCGATGATGTTTTCAATCCCGAGAAACACGTAACGGAATCCTGCCTTCCGCATCAAGGGCGCGAGGCGTTCTCCGTGATTCGCAATCGCTGACGTCATGGCCTGAACGATGAAGTGAATGTCGTTGAGGCGGGCATCGATGATGGCTCGACAGAGCGCCTCAAACCGTGCCACGTTCAACGTCAGATTGTCGTCGACGAGGAAGATCGCACGCGCACCACGTCGGCGTGCATCGCTGATATCCGCGAGCACGCGGTCAAACGTCAGCGTGTGAAAGTTGCGGCCGCGCATTTCGATGATCGAACAGAAACTACAGTCGTAGGTACAGCCGCGCGACGTTTCCACGACATCGACGGGTCGGCCGAGAAACGTGTAGCCCGACAAGACGCGGGCGTCGCGACGAGGCGGCGCGATTGAGCCATCCTCCAATCGACTGACGTGACGCGGCGGACCGTGGACGAAACCGGCGCCGCGCCTGATGGACAAGCCTGGTATGAGAGGCACGGTGTCCACCGTGGATTCGCGTTCGAGGTGTCGAAGCAGGTCACGGAACGTCAGATCACCTTCCCCGCGTACCACAAAGTCGACACCGGCCGACGGCGCTTCATAGGCGTCGGGCGCCAGGCTCGGGTCGTAGCCGCCGGCAACGATCTGCACATCCGGCTTGATGTGCCGCATCAAGCGGATGAGCTTGAACGCGGTCCGCCGCTGGAAGGTCATCACCGACAGCCCGACCAGGTCGGGTCGAATCTCGTGCATCAGCCGTTCGACCGTCCTCGCGACTGCCTGTTGGACCAGCACGAGATCGGCGATGGCGACCTGATGATGCCGATCGACGTTACCCGCCAGCGAGGCAAGCGCGCCGTTTGGCATCCGCATGGCCAGCACCGGAGTGTGCTCGAAGGAGTCGGGCATCGAGAGGAGAAGCACCCTCATGGCAGTCTCGCGCTGCAAGCATACGACGCCTTGCGTCGCGATGCGCAGTCTCACAACTAATCCGAATTACTCAGACGACCTCCTGGCAGAACCGTGGCTACAATGAGCGGCAACGTTCAGCTATGGCTACCGATTACCGTCGCGTTGCTGACTTCCTCCGAGACACGGTGGCGACGAAGCCACCGGAAGAGATCGCCAAGCTCAAGCCGCATCACGGGCCCGCACCGCCTCGCGTGCCGAGCGGTAATGATTTGACGGCTGAGGCAATCGATAGTCGCTGGCGGGTGCCGACAGTCCCACCATCGGTGCGCGCAGCCCTGCTCGACGACCGCACTGCGGCCGAGGCGCAGGTCTATGCGCGAAACATCGAGAACTTCATTGGCGCCGCTCGTGTCCCGATTGGGCTCATCGGCCCGATTCGCGTCAACGGGTTGCACGCGAATGGCGACTACTACGTGCCGCTGGCGACCACCGAGGCGGCACTCATCGCCTCCCATTCACGAGGAGCCCGTCTGATCACCGAGGCCGGCGGCTGCACGGCGCTCCTGCTCAACGAGGGCGTCAGCCGCGCACCAGGCTTTGCGTTCGACTCGATTGTGGACGCCGCGCTGTTCGTCGGGTGGGCAACCACGCAGATGGAGACTTTCCGCCGCATCGCGAGCGAGACCACGCGATACGGACGGCTGATTGACTTGCAGATTACGCTGGAGGGTAATCACGTTTACCTCGGCTTCGAGTTCACGACCGGCGATGCCTCGGGCCAGAACATGGTCACGATTGCCACTGACGCGATCTGTCAGTACATCGCGTCGAGCGCGCCGACTCAGCCCCGCTATCACTTCGTGGAGGCCAACCTCTCCGGAGACAAGAAGGCCACGACTCACTCCTTTACAACCGTTCGCGGACGCAAGGTGACGGCGGAAGTGCGTCTTTCAACGTCCCTCGTGACCTCGCGGCTGCATACGACAACGGATCGCTTGATGGATTACTGGCGGATGTCCGCGTTGGGCGGCGTCATGAGCGGCAGCATCGGCGTACAAGGTCACTACGCCAATGGCCTCGCGGCACTGTTTATTGCGACCGGTCAGGATGCGGCGTGCGTGGCCGAGGCGGCGGTCGGCGTCACACGCTTCGAGCCCCTCGAGGACGGCGGCCTCTACGCATCGGTCACGCTGCCAAACCTGATTGTCGGAACCGTCGGCGGCGGGACGGGACTTCCCACGCAGCGTGCGTGTCTCGAAATCATGGGGCTGGCTGGCGCCGGACACGCCCGGGCGCTGGCTGAAGTGACGGCCGCGGTTGCGCTCGCGGGTGAGCTGTCGATCACCGGGGCGCTAGCGGCTGGCCACTTCACCGATGCCCATCGCCGGCTGTCACGCGGCACGGCGGATCCGGCTCACAAGAGCGCTTCTTCGTGAACCGCTGGATCACGTACCAGCGCGAGCGATTTCCGCTGTTGGCTCATGCCCCACTGGTGGCGGCATTCAGCGCGTCGGCCGTATGTTATTCGCGACTCGTGCGAGGGGAAGCAGGACTTCCTGCCGTGCGACCGCTGCTCGTCGCCTTCATCACCGCGCTGCTGTTCTTCTTACAGTTGCGGATCAGCGACGAGTTCAAAGACTACGAAGACGATGCGCGCTTTCGTCCGTACCGGGCCGTGCCGCGCGGTCTGGTGTCGCTGCGTGAGCTCGGTTGGATCGGCATCGGGGCAGCCCTGGTTCAGCTCGCCTTGGCGGTCTGGCTCAATGCATGGCTCGTGTGGCTGCTGATCCTCGCCTGGTTGTATCTCGCGTTGATGTCGCGCGAGTTTTTCGTTCCCGACTGGCTGAAGGCGCGGCCGTCCATCTACCTTGCGAGCCACATGGCGATCATCCCGCTCATCGATCTCTACGCTACGGCCTGTGACTGGCGGATTGCTGGGCGACTGTGGCCGCCTGGAGGCCTCTACTGGTTTCTCATCGTCAGCTACTTCAACGGCATCGTCGTGGAGCTGGGTCGGAAGATTCGCGCGCCGCAGGACGAAGAACGGGGAGTGGAAACCTACAGCGCGCTGTGGGGCCGGACCACTGCCATCACGCTCTGGGTCGCCGCCATCGTCGTGACCGCGCTGGTCGCATGGCAAGCGGCGATGCGGATCCAGTTCGAACGTCCCGTGGTCGGCATCCTTGTACTGCTCGTCGGAGGATGCGTCATTGCCAGCGTCCGATTTCTCCGCCGACCGGGGAGGGGTGCTGGAAAGACCATCGAGATCACATCCGGAATCTGGACGTTGTTGATGTACTTGAGCCTCGGTGCTCTCCCAGCGTTGCTGGGTGCGCAACCAGCCAAGGGCGCTGCCCTTGATATGCCCTTCAAGTTCGCCCTTGGCTGGTTGACGTTGTTGGTTTTGGCGCGCTCCGCGCGCCTCTAGACCGCTATGCGGATTCACAACGGGTACAAAATTCTCGTTTCGGGCCGCATAACGGTCTAACGTTGTGAAATTCATTCTTCGGCCCGAGGAGCTCCCGGCGGCTTCGCTTCTGGGCGGAAAGGCGCGCGCCCTCGGTGCGCTCGCACGAGCCGGTCTCCCGGTACCGCATTGGTTCGTCGTCTCGCCTGACGCCTTCTGGGCCTCACTTGGCGCCGATTCGTCGCGCCTTACGCGTTCGGTCGATGCAGCGCAGGTTGCCGCCATCGTCGCGAGTGTCACGCCGACGTCTGACGTGCGAACCGCGGTGTTGGATGCGCTGGCCGAACTGTGTCCGGATGGGTCGCCGGTCGCGGTGCGATCGTCGGCCAGTGACGAAGACGGCGTCGATCACTCCTTCGCAGGCCAGCTCGAGTCGTACCTGTTCGTTCAACGGGAGCACGTCGCGGAGCGAGTCGCGGCCGTCTGGCGATCCGGCTTCAGCGGCCGCCTGCTCGCCTACCGTCAGCAACACGGGCTGACAGTTCTTCCGCACCCGCCGGCGGTTCTCGTGCAGCGCATGGTCGGATCAACGGTTTCCGGGGTCGCCTTCAGCGCGGATCCCGTGAGCGGCCGCCGCAGCGTGGCGGTTGTGAGCGCAGCGCTTGGCCTTGGCACGGGCCTCGTTTCCGGCGAATGCGACGCTGACACCTGGCATATCGATCGGACAGGCGCGATCATTTCGCGGAGCATCGTCACGAAACGAGCTGGTCACCGGCGCGATGAGACACATCCCGAAGGCGTACGTGCGGCACCAATTCCTGATGACCTCGCCGCGCAACCCGCCCTTTCCGACCAGCAGGTGATCGAGGTGGCGGCTCTGGCGCGACGCGCCGAAGGTCACTTCGGCCGACCGCAAGACATCGAATGGGCTTTCGACGATCGGCGCGTGTATCTTCTCCAGTCACGGCCCATCACGTCGCTCGCCCAACAGTCCGATCCCGACGGCACACCCATCATCTGGGACAACAGCAACATCGTCGAAAGCTACAGCGGCGTGACCACGCCCATGACGTTCTCGTTTGCGTCGGAGATCTATGAGCACGTGTACCGGCAGTTTTGCGTGATGATGCGCGTGCCCCGACGAGAAGTC
Source organism: uncultured Acidobacteriota bacterium (assembly GCA_963802675.1). Lineage (GTDB taxonomy): Bacteria > Acidobacteriota > Vicinamibacteria > Vicinamibacterales > UBA2999 > JACCSI01. The sequence goes on along the minus strand of CAWDJL010000001.1, from coordinate 48,063 downwards.
GCGCGGCATGATCAGACGTTCCGCAATCTGCTGGGACTCGTCCGCGGCCGCTTGTACTACAACCTGCTCAACTGGTATCGCGTGCTGGCCTTGCTGCCAGGGTTCGCGATCAATCGCCAGTTCATGGAGCAGATGATGGGCGTCACAGTTGGATTGCCTGACGCGCTCGCCGAAGATATCGTCCGGCAGCGTTCCAGCAGCCGGCTTTCCGACTGGGTTTACGTTGCCAATAGTTTGTTCGGGCTGCTTCTTCAGCACTTCACGATCGATTCGCGCGTACGCGAGTTCTACCAACGGCTCGACGATGCATTGGCACCGCCTGCTCCGCCACTCGGCGGGCGCTTGCCTGACGAGCTCGTTGCTCACTACCGGGATCTGCGCGACCGTCTTCTGCTGCACTGGGATGCGCCTCTCGTCAACGATTTCTTCGCCATGATCTTTTATGGCGTTCTCCGAAAGCTGACGCAGTCCTGGTGTGGCGATCGAGAAGGAACACTGCAGAACGATCTGATTAGCGGGCAAGGCGGCCTGGTCAGTGCGGAACCCGCGCTGCGATTGACCCGGTTGGCGGCTCTCGCGCGGGTCGATGAGGGTTTCGTGAGGCTTCTCGCGACCGGATCGCCAGCGGACATCGAAACAGCGCTGACTACTCGAGATGCTTTCGCGACAGAGTATCGAGCGTACCTGGACAAGTTTGGCGAGCGATCGGTCAACGAGCTCAAGCTCGAGACCGAGACCCTTCACGACGATCCGTTGCCGCTGCTTCGAGCGGTGGGTCGTCTCGCCCAGCAGGGTGACGCGCACGCAGGCGCTTCACACGGGACGACTCCCGTTTCGGGCGATGCCCTGCGCGCGGCTGCCGATTCACGGGTGAAAAGCGCGCTATCGGGACGTCCGATCAGGCGTTTCGTCTTCAACTGGGTGCTTCGTCATGCCCGGGCGCGTGTGCGCGATCGCGAGAACCTGCGGCTCGAGCGAACCCGGCTCTTTGGTCGAGTGCGTCGCATTTTTCTCGAACTAGGCCGCCGGCTGACTGCACTGAACCTCCTTGAAAACCCTCGCGACATCTTCTATCTCGAGGTTGACGAAGCGCTGGCCTTCGTCGAAGGACGCGCGACGACGACGGCGCTTCGTGACTTGGTGTCGATTCGACGCCGAGAGTTCGATCGATACAAGGAAATGCCGGCCCCTGATGATCGGTTCGAAACCCGGGGGATGGTCTACCACGCGCAGTCGTTTGCCGCGCCGGTTCAAGTGGCGATCGCCGAGGGCGACGAGCGACGCGGTCTCGGGTGCTGCCCTGGAGTCGTCCGCGGCAAGGTTCGCGTGGTCGCCGATCCTCGGAATGTCGAGCTCGACCACGGATCGGTGCTCGTTGCCCAGCACACCGATCCCGGCTGGATTCTGATCTTCCCGTCCGCACTCGGTATCCTGGTCGAGCGCGGGAGCCTTCTTTCTCATGCGGCGATCGTGGCTCGCGAGCTCGGCATTCCCGCCATCGTCTCCGTGCCCGGCGTCACCAGCTGGCTCGCTGACGGCGACCTGGTGGAACTCGACGGAAGCACCGGAATCGTTCGCAAGCTCGCCTCAGGGGACGAGGCCTCCCGTGCGTAGCGAGGTCGCCACCCGCGCAGGCTTTACCGAAATTCGCTACGCCCAGGTCTGGGAGGACGCCGACGTTCTGCTCGACGCATTGAACATACGGGCGGGAGATGTGTGCGTCTCGATCGCCTCTGCAGGCGATAACGCACTGGCCATGCTCACGCGCGATCCCGCGCGCGTGGTCGCCCTCGATCTCAGCCCGGCGCAGCTTGCCTGCCTCGATCTCAGGGTCGCGGCGTTTCGCGCGCTCTCCCATCGAGAGTTGCTCGAACTGATCGGATCGCGGCCCTCGTCTCGTCGAACGGCGCTGTATTCCCGCTGTCGGACGATGCTGCCCGACGAAAGTCGCCGATTCTGGGACTCACGACCTGATGCGATCGCCGGTGGCGCCGGAAGCGCCGGGAAGTTCGAGCGCTATTTCGCGCTGTTTCGCAATCGCGTGCTGCCCCTGGTCCATTCGCGGCGACGAGTGCTGGACCTTCTCACGCCGCGCGATCGCGCGGGTCGCGAGCGGTTCTATGAAGACACCTGGAACACCTGGCGCTGGCGCTCGCTGTTTCGCGTGTTCTTCTCGCGGACGGCCATGGGACGTCTGGGCCGCGATCCCGAGTTCTTTCGTTACGTCACCGGGGACGTGTCCTCGCGCATCCTCGCCCGCACACGCCATGCGTTGATTGAGCTGGACCCTGGTGTCAATCCGTATCTTCATTGGATTCTGACGGGTCATCACGGCAATGCCCTGCCGCTCTACCTGCGCCCGGAACACTTCGAGAAGATCCGCGGCAATCTCGACCGTCTCGAACGGCGTTGCCAATCGATCGAGGAGTTCGCCAGCGGGGTCGGCCCAGGCGCGATCGATCGCTACAATCTGAGCGACCTGTTCGAATACGTCTCGATGGACCACTATCACCGCATGCTCGAGACGCTCGCCGCGGCGAGCCGGCCGCACGCACGACTGGCGTATTGGAACATGCTGGCGCCGCGCAGCCGGCCGCAGTCCATGGCCGCACGGCTTGCGCCGTTGAACGACCTCGGCGAACGGCTGCACCTGGCCGACAAGGCCTTCTTCTACAGTGCGTTCATCGTCGAGGAGGTCATCTGATCGGCGGCAGCCCTGTCGTCGGGCGGCCGTGGCTGGCCGTTGCGGGCTTCATGGCTGCCTTCCTGACGCTGCTGGGTCTGCTGCGCTGGTTTCAACGTCGATATAGTCCGCATCCGGAGTTGCCTCGAAAACTCTTGCACGCCGGTTCAGGGTTGTTGACGCTGTCGTTTCCGTTTCTGTTCGACCGACTGTGGCCAGTTTTGCTGCTGACGGCAGGCAGCGCTACGCTGATTGCCGCGGTGAAGTTCATCAAGCCCTTGCGAAGACCGCTGGGGGCCGTAGTGGACGGCGTCTCTCGCACGACCCTCGGCGAAATCTACTTCCCGATCTCGGTTGCGATCGTCTTCGCGCTGTCTCTTGGGCGGTCGGCCTTGTTGTTCTGCATACCGATCCTCGTGCTGACATTGGCCGATGCGACCGGGGCTCTCGTCGGGCTGCGGTATGGGCACACCCGCTTCGAAGGCGCCAGCAAGAGCGTGGAGGGGTCGGTCGCCTTCCTCGTTGTCGCGTTCTTCTGCATTCACATCCCATTGCTGGTGTGGAGCACAATCGGCCGCTCCGAAACGCTCTTGATCTCACTGACGATGGCGCTGCTGGTCATGCTGCTCGAAGGCAGCGCGTGGCGCGGTTTGGACAATCTCTTCATCCCGATCGGCGGCTTCTTCTTGCTGCAAGCCTACCTTCCCCTCGGATCCGATGAGCTCCTCCGGCGCTTCGTGGTCACGTCCATATTGGTTCTGGTCGTCTTAGTCTCGCGGCGCTCGACCACCATGCTGGATGATTCGCTCCTGGTCGGGGCTTTCCTGTGTTACGTGACCTGGGCACTGGCGGGATGGCGATGGATCGTCCCGCCGGCGATTGGCTTCCTGGGTTTCTCGCTGTATTCACCAGACGCCCCAGGCGATGGCCGTCGCTTTCACACCACCGGCACGATGCTGTCGATCTGGGCAGCCGCGATTGCATGGCTCGCGCTCGCACGGTGGCTTCGACAGCCGGCGTTGCTGTATCCATTCACTCTCGTGTTTGCCACGCACGTTGCCATCTTCAGCTTGAGTCGCACGGCGCACAGCCAACCGACGCGTCCACTCCAGGGGCTGGCTGTCGGGGCGGTGCTCCGCAGCTGGATGATGCTGATGCTGCCGTTCCTGGCGACCACGGCGTTGACGGCCCGCGGGGCCGTGCTCGCCCTCTGGGGAGGCGTGGCCGTGGTCGTCGGCGTCGTGCTCTTCGCGCTTGGTGAGCCGGCGATTCGAGATGCCCCGCAGACCCGTGCGCGCTGGGTGCGTCAGACCCTTTGTGCCTCCGGCGCCTCACTCGTCGGCTGGCTTGGGATGACTGGCTTGGATCGCTGGAGGTAATGCCCATGCCTCACGTGATTGAGCTCTCACACAACGACGCGATGCCACAAGTCACGGGGACTCCATTGGTTCCTCCCGTTGGCGACGACTTGCGAGCGCATCGTCCCGATCGGCATCTGATGTTGCTGGACGATCGCGAGATGCTGCTGGCGCGCGCGTCGTGCTGGTGGACGAGCGCGCCGGCGTTGCCTGAGCATCGTGTCGGGCTGATCGGACACTATGCCGCCGATGACGAATCGAGCGGCTTGAGCATCCTTCGCGAAGCGCTGAACCTGCTCGAATTCGCAGGATGCACCATCGCGGTCGGACCGATGGATGGCAATACCTGGAGGCGCTACCGCTTCGTCTCTGAACGCGGAAGCGAACCGCCGTTCTTCCTCGAGCCGGACAATCCCGATGCGTGGCGCGAGCAGTTCGAACGCGTCGGGTTCCGAGTGATGGCGACCTATACGTCCGCGGTCACCGGCGATCTGACGAAGGAGGACCCTCGGCTGGATACGACCTTGGCCAAGCTGCAGAGTGAAGGGGTCACGATCCGTTCCTTCGACCCTGCAAATGCCGAGACCGAGCTGAAGCAGCTCTTTCGCCTGTCGCTCGACAGCTTTCAGGCCAACTATCTCTATTCACCGATCGGCGAAGACGAGTTCGTCGACCAGAATCGTCGGGTGCTGTCGTTCGTCGTGCCGGACTTGGTACTGATGGCAGAACGCGACTCTCGGCTGGTCGGCTTCCTCTTTGCGATTCCCGACATCCTTCAACGCCAGCGCCGCGACGCGATCGATACGCTCATCATCAAGACGGTGGCGGTGGCGCCGACGATGGCCAGTCACGGACTTGGTGGGCTGCTGGTCGGACTCGTGCAGCGAAGAGCCCGTCGGCTTGGTTTTCGCCGCGCGATTCACGCGTTGATGCACGAGCAGAACGTCTCACGGCACATCAGCCGTCGCTACGCGCACACGATTCGCCGGTACGCTCTTTACGTGCGGCGGTTCCCCCGCGCAATCCCGGGATGAACATCGCCACTGTCTTGCGAGAACGGGCGATCGACAGCGCAGACCGTCCTGCTTTGATCGAGGGCAGCCGGGTGGTCACGTTTCTCGGCCTGGATCGAATGGCTGCCGGCATCGGTCGTCAACTGCGCGCGGCTCGAATCCAGCCCGGAGATCGCGTACTGGTGTTCTGTCCAATGTCGGTCGCGCTCTATGCGGTGCTCGTGGGCATCTGGCGCTGCGGTGCAACGGCTGTCTTCCTCGATCCCTCGACCGGACGGGCGCAGCTCGAACGATGCTGCGATCTCGTGTCTCCCCAAGCGTTTCTCGCCGTGCCTCGGGCGCATGCTTTACGGGTTGCGTCACGAGCGATCCGACGCATCCCCGCATGTCTTTCCATTGGACGATGGCTCCCCGGCGCCCGTACGCTCCGAATCGACGACAGTGAGAACGGTGACCCGGCCATTGAACCGGCGAACCACGACACGCCGGCGTTGATCACGTTTACGAGCGGCAGCACCGGCCAGCCCAAGGCGGCGGTTCGCTCGCACGGCTTTTTGCTCGCACAACATCGAGTCCTTGCCAACGATTTGCACCTGAAAGCGGGGCAACGCGACCTCGCGGCGCTGCCGATTTTTGTTCTCGCCAACCTCGCATCGGCAGTGACAAGCATCATTCCTGACGCCGATCTTCGGGCGCCGGGCGACATCGCGCCCGCTCGGCTCCTTCGTCAGATTCGCCTGACCCAGCCGACGCGGGTTGCCGCATCGCCTGCCCTTCTCGATCGACTCGCATCCCATGTGGCGTGGCATGGACACGTGCTCGAGACTTTCGAGGAGATCTACACGGGAGGCGCACCGGTCTTTCCGCGACTTCTTCGTCGGCTGCAACAAGTCGCGCCCCAGGCAACTGTGGTGGCGGTCTACGGCTCGACGGAAGCAGAGCCAATCGCGCGGATTGCCTGGAAAGAAATCCAACCGGAGGATCTTCGGGCAATGGAAGGCGGCGCCGGCCTGCTCGTCGGCAAGCCCATTGCCGAGATCGGTCTGCGAGTCCTTGCCGACCGCTGGGGCCGACCCATCGGCCCCTACACTAGCGAGGCCTTCGAACACGACTCGCTTCACGCGAACGCCGCTGGTGAAATCGTCGTGGCCGGTGAACACGTCTTGAGTGGTTATCTCGGAGGTCTGGGGGACAGCGAAACGAAGTTCAAGGTTGGCGATCGGACGTGGCACCGAACGGGAGATGCCGGGTATCTGGATGGCGCCGGCCGCTTGTGGCTGCTTGGCCGCGCATCGGCCAAGCTCCACGACGGGCATGGCGTGATCTATCCATTCGCGGTCGAATGCGCGGCGATGGCGGTGGAAGCAGTGCGTCGCTGCGCGCTGGTTCAACACGAGGGGTCGCGTGTGCTCGTAGCCCAACTCGAGCGTGATGAGATCCCTGCAGTGAGTGCTCGACTCGAACGACAGCTCGCCTGGGCACACCTTGCGGAAGTCCTGGTCGTACCCGAGATACCAGTCGATCGCCGACACAACGCCAAGGTCGACTACCCCGCGCTTCGCGCTCTTCTGGAACGCAGGACAGCCAAACGTCAGCCGCGCAGCACGTCTTCGTAGGCGTTTTCGTAGAGCGGAACGATCCGTTCGGCGCAGTAGCGCGCACGGACCATCTCGGAGGCCGCGCGACCCATCGCGGCGCGGCGACTCTGATCCTCAATCAGATCGTACGCGTGCTGGGCCATCTGGCCCGCCGCATCGATTGGGCAGACGAATCCAGTAACGCCGTGCTCGACGATCTCGGGCAACCCCCCTGCGTTTGAGGCGATGACCGGCACTTCACACGCCATGGCTTCGAGCGCGGCGAGTCCAAAGCTTTCTTGCGCGGAAGGTAGCAGGAACAGGTCAGCGACCGAAAGCCAGCGCACCGGATCCTGCTGCTCTCCCGCAAAGATTACGTCGTCGGCCAACGAGTACGCTGATGCCATTTGCTCGATCTGAGGTCGCACCGGACCATCGCCGATGAGGAGCAGGCGCGCCGCAACACCCCTCTGACGCAGCCGATGAAATACGTCGAGCACGGTATCGAGTCGTTTCACCGGCCTGAAGTTCGACATGTGCGCGATCACGGCCTGCGTACCCGGTGGACACAGCTCGTCCCGCAGCCGTTCATCGACTCGTCGGCGGTATTCCGAGCAGTCGAGAAAATTCGGAATGACTCGAATCGGCTTACGGACGCCGACCGCAGCGATGCTGTCGGCCTTGAGACTTTCGGAGACGGCGGTCACTCCGTGTGATTGCTCAATCGAGAAGGCAACGACACGTGCGTAGGATGGATCGCTGCCAACCAACGTGATGTCCGTGCCGTGGAGGGTCGTCATCGTCCGGGGCGGGACCGTCCCCGCTGATGACATCAGCATCTGATCGGCGAGATAGGCCGCCGTCGCGTGCGGCACCGCGTAATGGGCATGGACGATGTCCAGCCGCCTCGACTCTGCGACGCGCGCGATCGTGTTTGCCAGGGCCAGCAGGTATTGCGGTTCGCGAAAGAGGGGATACGACGGAACGACTACTGGCTCGAACGACAATCGCGGAACGTCGGCCTTCCATCGGAACGGCGGCTCGCTGCTGATGAGGTGAACCTCATGGCCCCGGCCAGCCAACGCTCGCGCCAGTTCGGTCGCCACCACGCCGCTGCCACCGAGCGACGCATAGCACACCATTCCGATCTTCATGGCCTGTCTTTGAAGAGATTCGCGCGCAGGAGCGGTTCGCGTACGACGATCCCTTCCGCGAACGCCACGCCTGCCAGCGCACCAAACTGTGCGTCCCGGCTCTCAATCAGCTGCCGGAACGAGGGGGCCGTCAGGCGGGTGGCTACCGAACTCTCCTCGGTGGTCGCGAACTGGCTTCGAAAGCAATCGAGCGCTTTGCGCTTCCGCTGGTACACCGCCGAGACATCAACCACAAACGACGGCGTGGCGCCGTCATTGATGAAATAGTGGCAGGTCCACTCGGGTCGCCACGGCTCCCGACCGGTTTCATAGCGACTGAGACCACTCTTGAAGATCGCTTCTCGTAGCACACGGCTGGCAGAACCATGATCGGGATGCCGATCCTCCCAGTACGGGATCGCGACGGCACGCGGTCGCGCCTGCCGAATCAGATCCACGGCCGAGCGAATCATCTCCGGTGATGCCGCAATGCCACCATCCGGCCACCCGAGATTTTCGCGCCAGGCCGCGCCAAGGACGCGAGCGGCGGCGGCGGCCTCCTGCTGCCGCTGCTGCGGTGTGCCATTGCTCGACAGCTCGCCTTGCGTCAGGTCGCAAAGGCCGACTCGGTGGCCCGCTGCCGTATGCTGCGCGACGATGCCACCGATGCCGATCTCGATGTCGTCGGGATGAGGGCCGAAGACGAGAAGACCAACGGGAGTCACGCTAGCCATGCGCGTCGATTCTCCGCTCTCCGTGAGGCCGCCGTCCAGTTGAGGTCGCCATCCTGACCGGACGATCGAGAAATGTGGAGAGCCGTCGTCCGGCCGCGGCCAGCTCGCGCTGATGGCGCGCGGATGGCTTGCGAACGAACAGATTGACGTCGATCTGGACCGCCGAGGGTCGTGGCACGCGACGCCAGCTTCCGGCCAGTAAGCCGTCAACTATGACGTGATGCGGCGAGTTCTCCAGTGGTGGTGGCTGATCCGCCCGAGCCCGACGGTGAGCGAGCACCTCGTCGCGATCCTTGTAGGCAATCAAGAATTCGTCGTAGTTCGGGAGCAGGTAGGTCGTCGATGCCTTCGAGGGTCCCGCAGGCGCGCTTGTTGGCACCACCCAATAGCACAAGCCCCCAGCATCAACACGTCTCAACGCCGGCTGGATGGCGGCCATTCCCGTTTTCGCCTGCGCAACCGTCAACCCCGACCACCAGACAAAGTCCTTGATGGTGGCTGGGCCATGACTGCGGAAATACCGCCGGGTCAGCTCGGCGAGCGCTTCGTCGGGTGGGAGGACCTTGCGACGCGGCACTCGTTCGTCCATCAGCGCATACGTGAACTGTTTGCCACGGCGAGGCCCGCTGCAGATCAGGCCTTCGAGCTCGGCGTGCATCACGATGGCGGCCAAACGTGTGCCACGGGCGACGATTCGCGCCTTGGCGAGCACGACAGAAAGCTCTGCCCGCGTGAGAAATCGACGACCTTGCAGCGCCTTCTCGATTGCTGCGTGGCTCTTCACGAAATGCCGCGCCTCAAGCTCGAACTTCCGATAGTAGTACCCATTGAAAGCCTGGACTCTCGGCCCAGAGATTGCCAGGAACGAACGCAGATCGGCGGGCGCGACAAAGTGCCAGGTCGGCCGCAGAAGGTGCGTCCGGAGTATACGGCCCTCGTCGAACGCACGATCGACGGCCTCGTCACTGAACGACCGTCCGCGCAACCCAAGCGCCCACTTGACGCCCGAATAATCCTGAGCCTGCACCGCCCCAAGCCACGACACGACGTCCTCCGGAGTATTGAGGGGATTGCCGAGCAGCCGTTGGTTACGGAGTCGCTGCTGAAGAATCAGGGACTTCACCATGAGTCGCAGGGCTCACGATGATGACACGGAGAACGAGAAACGGACGACAGCGTTGCGAAACTAGCAAGCCGCTCGCGAGACCGCACTCAGCTCGCCCAGCGCCCGCCGTCCCGACTTGTTCAAGTACATGCGCCGGTCGGCGGCAGTAATCAAGCTGTCGATGCTGACACCGTCATCAGGGAACATGCTGACCCCGACGCTGATACCGAGCCTCTGGACAGCGCCGCTCGTGGTCTCGAGAACGACGCGTGCGACGGCGTCCTGCAGGAAATGCGCTCGCTCCTCGGCTTCGACCCGGTCACAACCAGCGAGCACCACGACAAACTCGTCGCCTCCGTAGCGAGCGGAAAAGTCTGAGCCTCGGACGTGCGCACGAATCGTCTCCGCCACCGCCTTCAACGCCTCGTCGCCTTTCTGGTGACCGTGTCCATCGTTGACCGCCTTGAAGTCGTCGAGGTCAACCATGATGAGAGCGGTGGGCACACGGCTGCCCTTCGGCTCGAAGACATTCTGCCGCAGGAACTGGGCCAACGCTCGCGAGTTGGGAAGCTCCGTCAGCGGATCGGTGAACGACACGTCACGCATCCGCTCGAAGGCGACGGCGTTTCGCAGCACCGATGCCACCTGCGGTGAGATGTGGTCGAGGACGTGTCGATGCTCGTCACGGAAGGGCTCGACGTCGACGTGATACACCGTGAGCGTGCCGATCAGCTCGTCACCGTCAATCAGCGGATACGACAGAGCCGATTGGAACGCGCGACCCGTGCCGTAAAGCCCGGCGGCGGCGAAGTCCGCCGCGGCGTGCGCGTTGAGAGCCGGCGTGCGGTTGCGCGCCGCCCAGCCACTGGGCCCCTTGCCGTTGGCAATCGTGAAACGTGGGATGACCTCAGCGGACAACCCAGTCGCAAAACGGCAGCGCAGGACATCCTCGCCGCGTTCATGGAGAAACAGCACCCAGCTGGAGCCCGGCACGAGCCGACTGAGCTTCGATGTCAGGAGCGCCATCGTATCGTCGACGCTGAGCCGTGTGCCGAGCGTCTGCGCGATGTCGTGGAGGGCCCGCATCTCCTGAGTTGCCAGCGAAATGTTCTGGTAGACCCAGGACGAAGTCGCGCGCGCCGGGTCGTCGGCCAAGCCATTGCTCGGTGCGACTGCCTGACCGGCTTTTGCCGCGCAGCGGACCGCTGACGGCACACTGCTCTCCGGCTTGTCGAGCCCGGGCAGGATGCCGATGAACAAGTCGACGAGCAGTGGATCCAGCGCGCGGCCAGCCTCGGACTGAAGCGTCAGGATGGCCTCCTCACGATCGGTCGGCCCGTGATAAGGGCGCGTGGATGTGAGCGCGTCGAAGTAATCCACGACCGCCAGCACTCGCGCCCCAAGCGGCGTCTCCTCCCCACGCAAGCCGTCGGGATACCCCGTCCCGTCCCACCGCTCATGATGGCTGCGGATCAGGGGGGCGACTGGATAAGGGAAGGGCACCGCCTTGATGATCTCGGCGCCCACGACGGGGTGGATGCGCACGCGAGCGAACTCTTTCGCGGTGAGGCGTCCTGGCTTGGTCAGGATGTGCTCGGGAACCGCGAGCTTTCCAATGTCATGGAGGAGCGCGGCAACCTTGACGGCTTCGATGTCGACCGTCGTCATTCCCGCGGCCTCGGCGAGCGCAGTCGCCCAGGCCTGGAGCCGGCGAACATGGTTTTCGCCGCTCCGCGAGTTCTCGATGGTCTGATCACGGGCATCGATTGCCCGCGCGAGCGCTTCGACGCTCGCGAAGTGAAGATCGGAGATCTCTTTGACGTGACGCTGCTGTTCCTCGACGTGACGCTGCTGTTCCTCGACCCGCCCGAGGTAGATTCGGTACGCTTTGAAGGTCACGAACAACGGTCCGAAGGCAAGCACCGGCACCCACACAAATGCTCCCGCGGTCGCCGACAACAACACCGCGAGCCCGGCGCCGATGAAGCACGCGGGCGCGGTCCAGAGAAAGTGGTCGTACCAGGTGCGGGCCACGGGCTCGTTCTTGTCGAGAGCCACCGCGGTAGCCACCAGCCAGGTGTTCAGCGCAAAAAAGAGGACGGTCGCGGCGATCGTCGTCTGGCTCAACACCAGCGGTGCATTGTTCGGGAAGCCACCGAGGGCGCTGACGATCAACCCCGTGGTTTGAATCGTGATGACCAGCGTGGCGGCGCTGAACAACGTCCGAACTATTGACGGCCGCCCGCGCGCGTTGAGCAGGCACTGCGCCGCGGCGCTGGCACCGGCGATGATCATTCCCTGGTCCGCACCGAGAAGTACCAGTGCCAGAAAATCGGTGAAGTAGGACATCGAGAGGGTCGCCTTGCCGCGAGCGATCGGCAGGGGCACCTTGAGTCCGGAGATGACGAACGATCCCGCCAGCAACACCAGAAACAAGAACGGTTCGTCCAGGCGGACCTGCGGCAGTCGCAGCGCGAGCACGCCGGCGCCGGCACCAATGACCGCTCCGGAATAGGCTCGCGCCAATTGCAAACGTCGCTGGTCCTGACTCATTTTTGTGAGTCCATCGCCCCGGACACTTGCAAGGCAGGTGCTCAAACTCATCAAGGAGATAAGTTCTATGGAATCAGTAGTTATGAAGAACGAGGTGGTCGGGCGATTCGATCAGAGTGTGCCAACCCGGAGCACGGCCCCGCGACGCTCGAACAAAACTGTTTTGAATTCAACAAGTTAGGTCGAATGTTCCGAAACGGCTCACAGACTGTGCCGTCATGTGACACCAGTTCATGCCAGGAACGCACAGGCGAGGCCTCGAACCTGCTGGATGACACTCCGACGACCACGATTGACGCGCCAGTATCATGGCCGGATGCAAACCACTGTTCTGGTGCTCGTTCTGGTGGCTTTCGCAACCGGACCGTCCGTATCGGCCGCTCAATCGCCGGGAGCCAGTCAACCCGATGTGGTCGCAGAGATCCGAGCGTTGCGAGCCGAGCTCACCGAGGCGCGCAATGAGCTTCAAAAGCTTCGAGCCGACCTCGATCAACTGAAGGGTGCCCCGCCACAGGCCGAACCGGCGGTTCCTTTGTCAACCGCCGTGGAAGTCCTCCAGAGTCAGGTCGCGGAACACGCGCAGACCAAGGTCGAATCGGCTTCGCGGATGCCGCTCAAGATTCTCGGGACTATCCATTCGACCGTGGCCTCGAACAGCGGTGAAGCCAACTGGCTCGACAACCCGAACATCGTCGCGGCGGCACCGCCTCGAACGGGCTCGTACAACGCGTCGATGCGACAAACGCGCTTAGGCGTTCGGGCTGAGGGTCTCGCCCTCGGCTCGTGGCAAGGGAGTGGCGCGGTCGTCTTCGATTTTTTTGGAGGGATTCCGTCGTTCCAGACCGGGCAGGTGATGGGTCTTCCGCGTCTCGTGTATGCGTTCGCTCGTTTCGAGCGCGGAGGCACGGCCCTGCAGGTCGGTCAGGACGAAATGATGCTGGCGCCGCGAAATCCAACCTCGGTCGCCGCGCTGTCGTTTCCGTTGCTCTTCCGCTCGGGCAATCTCTATCTCCGCACGCCACAGGCCCGCTATGAACATCGACTCGCCGGATCGGACAGCGGCGAACTTCGAGCGACGGTTGGCATCGTGGCACCCGTTGGCGGCGACGACCGTACGGCCGCTTTTACGTTTGTCCCCCTGGCGCTCGCCGGTGAGCGATCGCGCCTGCCTGGTGTCCAGGGCCGCGTCGCCTGGCAGCGCGGCGACAACGACCGCGGTGCATCACTTGGTCTGTCGGGTCACTACAGTCGCGAGCGACCGTTGGACGTCTCGGTCACGAGCTATGCCGCGGCCGTCGACTTTCACGTCCAGGGCGAACGCGTGGGAGTAGCCGGTGAGGCGTTCTTTGGCGACAACGTGGATGCTTTTGGTGGAGCGCTCAGCCAAGTGTCGGAATCGGCGGGAGGTTTCCTCGAGACGCGCCTGAGGCCCGCCGAGCGGTGGGAAGTGGTTTTTGGCGGTGGGACGGATCGACCAAGAGATCCGGTTCTGTTGACCCGGAACAACTCCGCCTACAGCAGCCTCACGTTCCGGCCTACCCCGGAAGTGGCGACGTCATTCGAGTATCGATGGCTGGAAACGACGGCTAACGTGCAAAAGCGGCGCAATCATCACTTCAACTGGGCGCTTGCGTACTCGTTCTGATTCGTGGGCGCAACGACCGTGACCCTGACGTCGAATGGCGTGTGGATGCTGGCGTCCTCGGCAAAGCCGCGGAGGATGTACACGCCCGGCTTGTCGAAGGTGACGTTGGTGGTGGCGCGCCCTTCCGCCACGCGGACGACGCGGGGATCGAAAACGGCGATGCCGGGCCCGCGCCACTGAATCCAGCTCACACGGAGCGACTGGTTCAGCGGTAGCTCGTCGGGTGCGGTTGGCGGGCGTCTTGATCCCCGCGACCCGTGCGCCGCGATCCGCGCGCGGCTTGGGATTGCCGTCGTCCGCGATGGAGACCGCGAGGGTCAGCGCCTTGCCGACCTCAGTGGTTGCGCCCTGCGGCGCATCCACTACACGCGGCGCTTCGTTGGGCGGCTCGTCGAAGTCCACGGCCGTGCGGCTGCCGCGATTGGCCGAGATGGTGTGCTGATCGATCTCCCACACCGGCCACAACGAGCCGTAGGCCCGCTGCGTGACGCCGTTGGCCTTGACGGTCCAGACGAGGTCGCGATCCTTGGGGAACGTCGAGGGCACGTTGATCTTGAAGGCGAACTGCTGGCGCCGCGGCTCAAAAAACTCCGGCTGCCCCATGTCCTCGCCGTTGAAGCCGTTGTCCGACCCGACGCGGACGTTGAGGCGCTCCTCGTAGTTGCGATTGAGGTAGCCGAACCACATGTCGAACGATCCATCCGGATTGCGCGACCAGCCCTCGAAGACCGGCTGGACGCTCTGGCCGCGCGCGTAACGGACGGTATTGGAATAGACGTCCGGCGCGCTCCCCGGCGCGGCTGACGGCGCCTGCGCCGAGCCGAGGGCCTGCGCGACGAGCACCAGTCCGACCGCCGCCCATGGTCCGGGCGTGATCGCACGATGCTTTCGCCCGCTTGACTGGTGCCGGGAATCAACATCATCTGTTCCAATGACCCGATACGCCTTTGCACTGGAGACTGACAGTCTGTGAATCAATCGACCGGGACTGTGAATCGATCGATCATGTGGCTTCCGGCTCCAGAGTTTGTGAATAAATCGATCGCGTGGCTTCCGGCTTCAGCCGGAAGATCAATGCCCGCGCCCAACTTCCGCCTAAAGGCGGAAGCCACAGGATTGTCCACGAGCGCTGCCGGCTATCGCTCGCGCTCCGTGGCCCGGCGCTTCTGGCGCTCCGCCACCATGGTTTTGTAGTCGTCCTCTTCGAGATACGTCCAGGTGACCCACGCGAAGGCCATCTCGTCAATCGTGCGCTGCCCGTAGCCCACCCAGTTGCGCGGATCCGGGTTGCTGCGGTTGGCCGCGGTGTTGTCGTGCCACAGGATCGTGTGGAGCATCGTGCCCGCCGGCAGCAGCGGCGTTACATCGTCCGCGTAGTTGTAGACCTTGTGCCAGTTGAACTCGAAGCCCATGCAGTTGAGCATCTCGGTTCGGCCGGTCGGGAGAATCGCCTCCACGCACATGCGCTTGCCGCGATTGTGCATGTGAGGCTGCAGCGCGGTGATGCGCGCCGGCCGCGCAAAGCGGTAGTAGCCGTCATGCCGCGAGACGGTGTTCGGCGGAATATCGAGATCCGGATGCGAGTTGGCGATCTGCAGCGAGATCTGGTGGTACTTGGGCACGTAGCCCTTCGGATAGAACTTCAGCCCGATTCGTGTGCGGTCGACTGTCTCGGTGCCTGCGGCGTGGTAGTGCAGGTTGAAGCGGATCTTCGCGCCCGCCTTCACGAGCTTGGCCGTGCCGTCCGGCAGGATGTCGCCGTTTTTGCCGACGGCGTATTCGTTCAGGAAGCTCTCGCTGTTGGTACCGCGATCGTCCAGCCGTCCCGAGAGCACTTCGTCCTCATCGACTTCCTGGATGAGATATGTGAGCAGGTGATGGACGACTGCGCGCGCGCCCGGCCCCGGCTTGGCCTCGACCGCCTGGAGGTAACGGTCCTCGGTCAGCCCCGAATCGGCGATGTAGTCGATCCACAGGTCGGCGGCGTTCGCTGGCACGACATGCGGCTTGGGAATCTGCACGATCAGATCGGGTGTACCGATGTGCCATGCCTCTTCGTCTGGAAACACAGGAGGCGGCGGCAGGTCGGCGGGATTACCGCGCGGCGCGCCCGCGTCGGACCACGCGGCGATCGTGGCGATCTCTTCGTCGGTCAGCGACGGGTCGTCCTTGAACGCCTGGATGCCAACGTTTCGCTCGATGTGCCACGGCGGCATGATGCGATCGCGCACCCGGGTCTTGATCGCGCGCGCCCAGGGGCGCACATCCTCGTAGGTCAAGAGTGACATCGGCGCGTTGGTGCCGGGGCGGTGGCACGACTGGCACGAGCGCTGAAGGATGGGCGCGACGTGCTTGGTGTAGGTGATTTCCGGGGTCGCCGTCCGTGCCGGAACCGAGCCGCTCTGTGCGGTCGGGTTCGCCGGAATCAGGCCGAGCACGAGGACGCCGACTATCACGACGCCGAAGGATCTCGCGTGCATGGTCATCCTTCCTTTGGTAATACCAGATGCTTACTGCGTTCGCTTTCTCGGTTTGATCGTCTGCACCTCGAACGAGCGCACGTCGTAGTTGTTCGAGAGCACGACCTCCGAGCCGGTGATCTCCACGGACTGCCCGACGTAGGGCATCAGCTTGGCATACTTGTCGCGCGTCATCGGACCCCAGAGGCGGAACAGGCCATCCCCGTCGCTGAGCACGCCGAGCGCGGCTCCCTTTTGGAGCAGACAAATCTTCGCACACTCCACATGCGCCGCGCCGGTGCCGGCGGCGACGCCCTTCTGCTTGTAGCAGGAGATATCGACGATTTCGCCGGTCAGGGTCATGGGCGCCCGACGGCTGATCACCGGCTCCTGCGGTGAGACCGAGGCGACGGCCGAAAGCGCGAGCATTACGGCCAGGATCGAAGCGTGTCGCATGGGCTGCACCCGTCGAGGCGAACCTGTCGAACGGATGGCGCAGCTTACCTGCTTCGTGCCCCGGGCTGTCAAGACACCGGCCGGCGCCGGGGGGACAGTCACCGTCCTGTAGACTCTTCCCGCCTATGAGTGGCCCAGCCGGCCCGCCATCCCGCCTCGCCCGGGAGCTCGGCCTGCTCGGCCTGACCGCGACCGGGGTCTGCTCGATGATCGGCGCCGGCATCAACGTCATCCCGTTCATGATCCAGCGCAACGTGCCTGGCATCGGGCCGCACGTGCTGGCAGCGTACGCATTCGCAGCGCTGCCCGCCGTTCTGGCAGGCCTGTGCTATGCGATGCTCGGCTCGGCGATGCCGCGCGCGGGCGGCAGCTACGTGTACGCCAGCCGCGGATTGAGTCCCTACCTCGGATTCGTCGCATCGTTCTCCCAGTGGTTCTCGCTGTGCGTGGCAATCGGCGTCGTCTCGTACGTGCTGGTGCCCTTTCTCCGCGACATTGCCGTCGCCCTGGACTGGTCTACCGTCGCCGCCACGCTGGAACGTGGTCGCGTGCGGCTTGCGATCGCACTCGGCGTGCTCTGGATCGCGGCGGCCATCAACCTCCGCGGCGTCGCGCTCTACGAGCGCCTGATCGTGCCGCTCATGTTCCTGACGTTCGCGCTCGGCGGCGTGGTGATCGTGGCGGGATTCGCCTTTGACCATGCCGACTTCGCGTCGGCGTTGCTCGCTCGCGATGG
The DNA here is from genome assembly GCA_963802675.1 of uncultured Acidobacteriota bacterium. Taxonomy (GTDB): domain Bacteria; phylum Acidobacteriota; class Vicinamibacteria; order Vicinamibacterales; family UBA2999; genus JACCSI01. The sequence goes on along the minus strand of CAWDJL010000001.1, from coordinate 30,611 downwards.
TCGCATCGTGCCGGCGCCGGCGAATGTGCCGCTCTCCGCGGCGACCTTCTTGCCCGCGGCCGCGCTGCTCTTCGCCTCGTTCATCGGCTTCGACTCCATCGCGCAGGCCGGTGGCGAAGCCAGAAACCCCGGACGAAACCTGCCGCTCGCGATCGGCCTGGCAGTGGGTTCGGTCGGCGTGTTCTACCTGCTCTTCACCGCGGCGGTGTACCACGCCGTGCCATGGGCGTACATCGCGGCCGAAGCCGAGCAGCGCGACCTCACGGCTCCAGGCCTGCTCGGCTATCTGCTGCCGCCGTTCTGGACGGTCGTAATCGTTTCGGCCGCTGCCGTAGCGCTCGCCAAGGACTTGCCGCCCATGCTGCTCGGGGTGTCGCGGCTGATGTTCGCGTGGGCCGCTGACGGGATCTTTCCGGCCCGGGTGGCCGGCGTGCACCCACGATTCCGGACGCCCCACGTGGCGATTGTTGCCAGCGGCGTGATGGCCACACTCGGAATTCTCGGCAGCCACCTGGCCGGGGACTTCTTTCTTGGCGTGGACATTCTCGTGACGTCGATGCTGGTGAACTTCCTTGTGATGGCCCTCTCTGTGTTGACGCTGCCGGCGCGCAACCCGGCGCTCGCGCGCGCGGTGACGGTGCTCCCTTCGCGTCGGCTCCAGCGGGCTTTGGGGATCGTCAGCATCTTCGTGCTGGCCGGTTTTCTGTTGGTCCACACGGTGAAGGACCTGACGGCTCCTGCCGCCGCTTGGTACTTCCGCTCCACCTGGCTGTGGGCAGCCGTCATGGCTGCCGGCTCGGCGTTGTACTGGCGCGAGGTGCGTGCGCTCCGCCGGGCGGGAGTGGATCTGCACACGCGCTTCGCCACCCTGCCACCCGAATGACTGCCATCGAGCGATTCGATCTCACGCCCGACCTGTCGATCTCGCGAGTGATCACAGGACTGTGGCAGATCGCCGACATGGAACGCGACGGCAAGATTGTCGATCGTGATCGCGCCGTCACTGCGATCGCACGCTACGACGCAGCCGGACTGACGACCTTCGACATGGCCGATCATTACGGGTCGGCCGAGCTCATCGCGGGCGACTATCGGCGGCGGACGCCCCAGCCATCCGTACAGTCGCTGACCAAGTGGGTGCCTCGCCCGGGGCCCGTTTCACACGCCGACGTTCGCGCGGCCGTCGAACGCGCGCTGACGCGGCTCGGAACCGATGCTATCGATCTGCTCCAGTTTCATGCTTGGAACTATGCCGACCCCAGCTGGCTCGAAGCATTGTTTTTCCTTCAGGACCTCAAGCACGAGGGGCTGATCCGCCATCTGGGCTTGACCAACGTCGACACCGCTCACCTCGGCATCGTCATCGCCAGCGGGATCGAGGTGATCTCCAACCAGGTGTCGTTCTCGCTGCTCGATCAACGCGCTCGGCGCGAGATGGCGCCGTTCTGCCAGGCCCATGGTGTCCATCTGCTGGCCTACGGTACGCTTGCAGGAGGCTGGCTCAGCGAGCGCTGGCTCGGGCGCGACGAGCCCGATTGGGAACGGACCGGAACGTGGTCGCAGATGAAGTACGGGCGCTTCATCCGCGCGATTGGGGGCTGGGAGGCGCTGCAGCGGGTGCTGCACGCGGCAGCGACCGTTGGCGCGCGTCACGGCGTCTCGATCGCCAACGTCGCGAGCCGGTACGTGCTCGAACAGCCCGGCGTCGCCGCCGTGATAGTCGGCGCCCGACTTGGCGAGCGCGATCATGTCGACGACACACGCCGCCTGTTCACGTGGCGCTTGAGCCATGCCGATCGGCACGACCTGCAGTCGGCAATCAACACGCTCCACCCGATTCCCGGCGATTGCGGAGACGAGTACCGCCGGCCGCCGTTCCTCACGGCATCGGGCGATCTCAGTCACCATGTGGACGCGATGCCCGCGCCGTTTCGCGTGGTCGAGGGCGCCGGCGGCCGGACACTGTGCTTGTCGGGCACTTCGTGGGAGCGGCTGGCGGGCTACGCACGCGCCGTGCGACAGGGCCGGCGCATCAGCGTGTCGGGCACGACGGCCACGCTGGGAGACCGGCTGATCGGAGGGCGCGACGCCGCCGCGCAGACGCACTTCGCGATCGACAAGATCGAAGGCGCGCTGCAGTCGCTCGGCGCAGCGCTCGAGCACGTCGTGCGTACGCGCGTGTACGTCAAGAACATCGGCGACTGGGAAGCCGTGGCGCGGGCGCACGGGGCGCGGTTCGGGGCGGTGCTGCCCGCCAACACGCTGGTCGCGGCGACGCTGGTCGGCGACGAGTACCTCGTCGAGATCGAAGCCGACGCGGAGCTCGGTGATGTGGACGGAGATCATTAACGATCACCACTGTGTCGCCCGAACCCTGAGGGAGGTTGACCTGGGAGATACTGAGCGAGTGCGTAGCGCTTGGTATCCCACGTCGTGGTTGTTCGCCGCTACGTCGATGGCCCTGCTTACGCCGACAGCCCTGCTGGCCGACGTCACCGGGCGGGTCGAGACACACACGGCCCCCCGCACCCGTCCGTCACAGGCGATCGTCTATGCCGAGCCGGTCGATCGCCCGGCGCCCGCTCGACCGGCCACCCCGCGACTTCTTCAGCGCGACAAAACCTTCATCCCGGCCGTCATAGTCGTGCCGGTGGGATCGACGGTCGATTTCCCCAATCAGGACGACATCTTTCACAATGTCTTCTCGTTGTCCGCCCCGGCACCATTCGACCTTGGTCTCTATCGCGCGGGAGCGACGAAGAAGCGGACGTTCGCGCAACCCGGCAGTTATCGGGTCTTCTGCAACATCCACCCACAAATGACCGCCTTCATCGTCGTCGTACCCACGCCGTACGTGGCAACCGTTGGTGAGGACGGCCGCTACTCTCTGGAATTGCCGCCAGGGACCTATCGCGTCACCGCGCGGTCGGATCGCGCCACGCCCACGACCGTAGAGGTCAGCGTGAAGGCCGGCAATGAATCAGTCCCCGACATCATGCTGGATGAATCGCGCTACGTGTCTGTCCCGCACAAGAACAAGTTCGGCCAGGACTATCCGGCGAGCGCGTACGAGAAGAAAGAGGACGGACGTTAGTGGTCAGTTTCCAGTTATCAGTTCAAAGCAAGAAGCGTTTCCTTTGAACTGGGAACTGGTAACTGAGAACTGACGCCGGTGGCCGGTCGCCGGTCGCGTTGAAAAAACTCCTCTGAGTCTCTGCGTCTCTGTGGCCTGTACGTTTTTGTCGTTTGTCCTTCGTGGATCTTCCGCCTGAAGGCGGAAGCTACGTGCCCTTTTAGAGATGCCCTTCGTGGCTCTCGTTCCCGGTCAACTGGTGCGCGCGATTTCCATTCGATACACGTCCACCGGGTGCGCGAGGCCGCGCACCGCAATCGATTCGAGCTTCTCCGCTCTGACCATGTCGCGCACCAGCATGAACGTCGAGTGTGCGATCAGGATCTCGCGCGGACCAGCGAGCGCGCTGAGGCGGGAGCAAAGATTGACCTGATTGCCAACGGCCGTGTAGTCACGCCGATCGTGGCTGCCAATACTGCCGAGAATGACGTCTCCGGTCACGATGCCGATGCCCACCTCGAGTCGGCCACCTCCGGGGATTTCGAGCACCTCCATCTGCCGTTGAATCTCGACCGCGCAACGAATTGCGTCAAAGGCCATGTCCTCGCCGTCGAACAGCGCGAAGACGGCGTCGCCGACGAACTTGTCGACGTCACCTTTGTGCTTGCGCACGAGATCCGCTTGCAGGCCGAGGCAACGATTCAGCCATTCCACGGCTTCTTCGGGCTGCCGCTGCTCGGCAAAGCGGGTAAAGCCGCGAACGTCAGAGAACAGCATCGTCAACCGCTTCCGTTCGGTGGCGGAGGCTTTCGACCTCGACTGGATCATCTCCATCGTCGAGTGCGAGACGAACTTCTGCATGTCGGCGCGTTCGCGCAATCCTCGCGTCATGCTGTTGAACGACTCGGCGAGCGCACCCAGCTCGTCTTCGGTGTGCACGTCGACGGCGTGGTCGAAGTTCCCCGCTGCGACTTCCCTGGTGCCTTGCACCAGTCGAGCGACCGGGGCGCTGATCGTCCGAGCGAGCAGCGCACTGGCCCCAACACCAGCAGCGACGGCGATGACGCCGAGCGCGAGCAATCCGAACTGGATCCGCCGGTACGGCGCCAGCGCTCGATCGCGCGATTGCAACGTCAGGTAGGTGATGGACGCGTCGGTCCCCGACGTTGCGCGAACGGCATACTCCTCGGATCCGATCATCGCCATTTGCGGCGACGGTCGAGCACCCAGGGACTCCTTCCACTCACGACCGCTCTTCCACGGGAGGTCAGCCGCAGCAATCGTCGAGGCGAGGACCTGCCCTTCGGCGAGCACGACGACATCCTCGCCGGTTGCGCTGCGAAGCTTCTGGGCAAACCGATCGTCGATGCGCGCGCCGGCGAGAAGAAATCCAAAGACCGAGCCGCCAGCCTCGGCAATCTCGCCAGCCGCGTGGTACACGCCGGTAGAAGTCGCGATAAATCCACCCGGTCGCTGACCAGCCAGGAGGGGATCAATCCATCGTGCCTTTACGTGCGGCACCTCGCTTGAGGTAATCGCGTCGGTTCGAGCCAGGGTCTCGCCCGTCGGAGACAGAACGATCAACAGGTCTGCGCGCTGGGCGCGTGAATCAGCGCCTGCCGTTCGCTGGATGTAGTCGAGCAGGACATCGCGGATGGTGGCGGTGTCGGTGTTTTCGAGGAGTGCGCGCAACTGCGGAAACGACGCCAGGACCTGCGCCGTCAACTGAAGCATCGCGAAACGGTCCGCCTCGGCCGCCGCGATGGCACTGCTACTTTCCTCGAGATCGCCGGACATTCGCTCGCCGACGAACTCGTTGGCCTGCCAACCGACGTACGCGAGCGTGGCGCCGATCAGGGCAAGGAGGATGACGCTCGACGCGAGCAGGATCTTCGTGCGTAAGGACCATCGACGCACGTGCAGATGTTACACGGAAGCAACACGTCGTGCTGCTTCCGTGTTTCCGTGTTCAGCCCTTGGTTGCCGTCCAGGGTTTGCCATCGGCACTCGTGCCGCGAATCGTCTGACCATCCACACGACCGGTGTACTTCGTGCTGCCGGCGGTGAACTCGATCTGATCGCCGCGCAGCCGACCCTCGGTAATGGTGGTCGATCCCAGCGTCCCGGAAATCATCTGGAACTGCTGCTTCAAGGTGAGATTCCCTTGCGGCAACTGCCACGTGCCTTCAACTTTCGCCGGCACGATCCAGAGATGCGCCGTGCACCAGTTGCTGCAGTCCTCGGTCACCGTTTCCGACTGATCGGCTTGCCAGTCCTCCATCGTGAACGAGTTGGTGACGATGCGCGTGCCCGGCTTGAGGTCCAGAATCGCGGGGCGCAGCTTCATGTTGATCGAGGGCAGGAGGAACATCGTGATCACCTGCGCCTTCGACAGGTCGGTCTCGTAGAGATCGGCCTTCTCGAACGTCGCCTTGTCGCTCACTTTGGCGGCGGCCGCGTTTTTTCGGGACAACTCGACCATGTCCGGGTTGTACTCGATTCCCATTGCGCGGGCACCGCGCTTGGCCGCGGTAATCACCGTCCGCCCATCACCTGACCCGAGATCCATCACGAAGTCCTGGGGCGTGACCTTGGCCATGTCGAGCATCTTCTCGACCAGGACCTGTGGCGTCGGGACCCACACGACATCCTTGCCCTCCTGACCAACAGTCGGCTCGTACGGCTTTGCGGGCTGCGTCGCCTGGGCAAACGCGGACACGGCCACCAATGAAACCATCAACGACAACACAATCGACCGAGACACGAAACGTTCGTTCATTGAGATTCTCCCAGCGATAAATGCGGCAACGCCGGCCCCGTGGCGGGTCGAGGTTCCGCGATGCGATACAAGTGACTGTCCGTTCGAATGAAAAACGATCCCCCGGAAACCGCCATCGAGGCGAGCAAGGCGCCATCGAGCCGGCTGTTGCCGAGACGACGAAACTGCTTGCCTGGCGCAATGGCCATGGCCCCGCCATTTTCACCGAGAAAGTAGATACGCCCATCGACGAATACTGGTGACGCGGAAAATGTGTCGCCCAGCCGCATTTGCCAGTGGATGGCGCCGGTCATCGCATCCAGACATGAAGCGATGCCGCCATCCGTCACGATGTAGAGCTCTTCGCCAACCAGCAACGGTGACGGCGTCAACGGTGCGCCGCGACGCAGGGTCCAGGCGACATGCGTTTTGGTCACATCGCCGGTCCCATCGACGCGAACGGCCATCAGGGACGGCTCCTGAAATCCGGTCGCGATGTAGACCAGACCATGACCATAGACCGGTCGCGGCACGTTCGAGAATCCGTCCCCGTAGCTGACCCGCCAGATCTCTCGGCCGGTCATCGGGTCGTAGGCCGCAGCGCGATAGGCGCCAACGCTCACCACCTGATCGCGATCGCCCACGCGAATCACGAGTGGTGTCGTATAGGCCTGGTCCGCCGGCTGCCTGCGGTTCGTCTTCCACCGCGCCTTGCCGGTTCGCTTGTCCAGGGCGACCACGTAAGCGGCGTCGTGACCGTCGCAACTGACGATGAGCAGATCGCCGTACACAATCGGTGAGCCGCCGGCACCATGCTGCGACTGATACGAGAGCCTGGTTTTCCAAACCACCTCACCGGACGTCGTCAAGGCGGCCGTGCCATCGGCCCCGAAGTGCACGTAGACACGGTCTCCCTCGAGAACCGGGGTCGGCGACGCAAAACTGTTCTTGGGATTGATTTCGCGCGCGTTCTTCAAGCGAAACAACTCGACGTTGACAACCTCGCGGCCCTGCTCGACATCGAACGCCAGCACCCTCAGAACGATGTCGCCCTCGTCCACCGCCGTTGTCAGCCAGACACGGCCGCCAGCGACGACGGGCGAGGACCATCCCATGCCCGGCACCGGCGCCTTCCAGACAACGTTCTTCGACTCGCTCCAGTCGGCAGGCAACCCGCGTTCGGAAGAATGGCCCTGTCCGTCGGGCCCGCGAAATGCCGGCCAGTCCTGCGCGCGCACAGGACCCGCCACCAGGAGAACAACCGCGAGCACCGCGCCGCAACTGCGATCCATCACGACCTGTCGCTCAACGTTGTCTTCACCGGCCACTGGCCACTGGCAACCGGCCACTGAACTAGTCGTTCGTCGCGCGATTGGATGCTTTGCGCCCAATGTCGATGGCCTTGAAGCCGGCTTCGCCCCAGTTCATGACGAACACGCTGAAGCCCTGCTTCATGCGCATCTCGATGTCGTTCGGATTCGCGGGAAAGCCGCAGGCGACGTTGAATTCCTTGCACGCCGCCAGCACTTGTTGAATCGCGCCCTCCCAGCCTTTTTCGTCGAACTGTCGCTCACCGGACGCGGTGGTGGTCGTAAACACGCCCCGCAACGTGCCGGCCCCTGGCCACAACACGCCGATGCCCTTGACCGCGGCGATTTCTCGCGCTTTCGCGAGGCCTTCTTTGCTTTCGATGATGGTCCAGTTGATCAGCTCTCCTGCCGGGTTGAGGGGCCACACATCCGCGCGCCGCCTGTACTCCGCCTCCGAGAGTCCCCAGAACGCGGGCGCGTTGCCGACGGTCTCAGGACGCGTGCCGCCGTTGGACTTGAAGCGCATGGCGGCAATCGCCTGCCGAACCTGATCGGCACTCTCGGCCTTCGGCAACATCAACCCGCTGACGCCAAGGTCAAGCTGTCGTGCGATGTCGGCATGGATCGTGGGCTCGCCGAGCTCCGGCGTCTTCACGATGACCGGATGCGTCAGACGATGAGGCGCCTTGCTGAGTGCCCCTGCGGACTGCAGACCGCTCATGAGCGCCGTGAACGCAGGGAGTGCGCGTTCGAGACCGCCTTCCATACTGCCGTCGAACACGAAGTCGCTCGACTTGTAGGCCACGGCGTCTTTGGCGAGTTCCATGGGCGACTTGGGCGGTGCTTCGGGCGCTGCCGGCGTAGCCGGCGCTCCGGGCGCGCCACCAGGGCCGCCGGGGCGGCCAGGCCGACGATTGCTCGGCGCGTACAGACCAAAAACAGGCTTCTTCTGAGTAAGAAGCTCGATGACTGGATTGAGACGCTGACTGGTCCCTTGCGCCATGACCAATCCGGTCATGGCTGCCATCCCGATCAACGTCAGGAGCAGACGATGACGCACGATTTCCTCCTCATAACTCTGGCGGAGTATATACGGCGCCCGGACCCGAACGAATTTACCGAAGCTGGGCCTTGGTAATAGAGGGCAGTCTGTCAGGAGAGCAAGGGCCGCGGGCGCGGCCCTTTTCATTCGTCTTTACAAGTTACCTACGATCCGCCGCACGATAGCCGTCGGCATACCCCGCTTCGAAGCCCTCGCGATACATCGTCTGATAGGAAGATCGGCTGCCGTACTCGTTCTCGTACCCGCGTGTGGCCGATCGATACCAGTCGTGCCGTGTGACATCGAAGCGGTCGTTATCGTCACCATCATCTCGTCCCTTGTCGAGGCCATCGCGATACCCGGTCTGGAACGCCGGCGTCGTATAGCGCAAGCGATCGCCATACGGGTCGCGATTGCGGCCCGGCACCCGGTAGACGTCGCGATCACGATAGACGGCGCGATCACCAGGATAGCGATCGGGGTCACCGGAGTAGACGTTCTCACCGTAGATCACACGCGCATTGCGGTTGCGCGAGGCAATCAGCTCGGCCTCGCGGCAATAGGTTGCGGCCGGCTGTTGACCGTTCGGGCGGTTGTCGTACCAGACACGACAGAGATTCGCCGGTGGGAGCTGACCTGGCGGCACACCCTGCTCACGGGCTATCGCTCGGCGGTCCCGGCGATCCTGCCGGTCGTCGGGGACAGGTTTCAAACCTGTCCCCGCTTCGGCAGCATAGGTTGCGGCCCCGAGCATGGCCAGCGACAACATCACAGCAGTAGATCGAATCATGAAGACACCTCGTGTTAACGCGGTTCGCAGGGCTTTACTGCAGGTTGGGTGCCAACACCAACCAGTGATCGGTGTTCAGTGATCAGTGATCAGGGGCCACGCCCTGTCCGGACTTCTGACCACTCTCCAGGGCACTGACCACTGATCACCGGCCACTGATCACTGATGCTGGCCACCGACCGATTACGCTATTCTACGTAATGATTACGGAGAACAGCGTAATGACATCGGAGAATCCTTTCGTCTACGGCGAGATCGTTACGGCTGGGGCCTTCGCCGATCGCGAGGGCGAGCGCGACCGGCTCAGTCGCGACCTGGCCGCCGGGCAGAAGGTCTTTCTGATTTCGCCTCGTCGTTATGGCAAGTCCTCGCTGATCCGCGACGTGATGCGAGGCCTGGCGCGCCAGCGCATCCTCACGATCGAAGTGACGGTCGCCGCCTCGAGCTCATACATCGGGTTCCTCGAGTCGTACGCACGCGCGCTCGTGTCGGCCGATACGCCGGCGGCCCGCGTGCGGCGGTGGGCCACCGAGCTGCTGCAAGGCATCACCCCCGAACTGCGATTCGACGCCTCCGGCGCCGGCGATGCCAGGTTCTCGCTCGCCTTCCCCAATGTCCGAACCTCCCGCGAGGTCGCGCGGCTGGCCGCAGAGGTTTTCGCGCTTCCAGGCCGAATTGCTGCCGCCCGCAATCGACGACTGGCGATCGCGCTGGACGAGTTTCAGACGATTGCCAGCTTCGATGGCGGCAGCGTCGAACAGGCGCTGCGTGCAGCGGTCCAGGAGCAACGGCAGGTTGGCTACGTGTTTGCCGGCTCGGAGCCGTCGTTGATGGAACGGATGCTCGGGCCGCGACGGCCGTTCTACAAGGCGGGACCCGTGGTGCGTCTGGAGAAGATTGACGCGGACGCCTTCGCCAGGTTCCTCGACGCACGGTTTGCGAAGAGCGGCATCGTCGTCGAGCCTGGCCTGGGTCATGCGATCATCGAATTGGCCGGGAACGTCCCCTACGACGTGCAGCGTCTCGCACACGAGACTTGGGACGACGTGCGAACCGGGGGACGACGGACGGCTGGACTGGAAGACCTGCATCTCACGCTGTCGCGGCTTCTTGGCGAGCAAAACACTATCTTCGAGGAGTCGTGGCAGCGGCTCACGCTTCCACAACGCGCGGTCCTGCGCGCCCTGGTGCTGGAGCATGGCCGGGAGCTGCTCTCGGCCGATGTCCGGGCGCGTTACCGTTTACCGGGCGCCTCCAGCGTCCAGTCCGCATTGGCTGCACTCGCAAGACAGGACGTGGTGTTGAAAGGGGAGAGCGGCTATGTCGTGAGCGACTCTCTCTACCGTGAGTGGGTGGCCCGGCGAACGTTCTAATCAGTGATCGGTGGTCAGTGGTCAGTGATCAGGGTCAGTAACCAGTGGTCAGTGGTCGGTGATCGGTGGTCAGTAGTGAGCAGTGGCTGGGAGTCGAGGTACGCAGGAATTGAGCTGGTTCAAAGCAATGGAAGTGGAAAAAAGTTGGTCTTGCTGCATGCACCACAGCGGATTTGCTCCAGGAATCGGACGGCCTGAAACTTGAAGCTCGTTGCCTCATGCCAATTACCAACTTCAGAGAACTTCATGTCTGGCAACACGCGATGGACCTCGTAGTCAACGTCTATCAGCTGACCGACGACTTCCCCCGGGACGAGCGGTTTACGCTGAGCGCGCAGACCCGCCGGACCGCGATCTCAATCCCATCGAATATCGCAGAAGGTGCCAGCCGACGCACGACCCCTGTGTTTCTCAATCACATCGATATCGCTCTTGGTTCTGAGGGCGAATTGTTCACCCAGCTCGAACTTAGCCAACGCCTCGGTTACGCGTCGCCTGCTCGAGTCGAGCGCAGCCTCCAGAGACTGTCTGCTGTCGGACGCATGCTGAACGGACTCGCAACATCACTCGAGCAGCGTCTCGCCGAAGAGCGAACTTCACCGACCAGCCTCGATCCCTAATCCCTGATCCCTGATCCCTGATCCCTGATCACCTGATCACTGATCACTGATCACAGATCGGAGCAGCAGGAGGCGCAGCGGGTGGCGCCCAGCGGAATCTTCGACAGGCACTTCGGACAGGCTTTGGTCGCCGCGGCCGAAGGAGCTTTGAAACGATTTGCCTGTTTCACCAGGAGGAACACCGCGAAAGCAACGATCAGAAAGTTGATGACTTCGTTGATGAACGCGCCATAGGCAATGACCGGCACCCCCAATTGCTTGGCCTGCGCCAGCGACGCTGGCGTTCCCTTGGTGCTGTCGAGAATCAAGAACAGACTCGAGAAGTCGATGCCACCCATCACCATGCCCAACGGCGGTGTCAGAACGCCTTCCACGACGTTGGTCACGATTCGACCGAAGGCCACACCCATCACGACGGCCACTGCCAGGTCCAATACGTTTCCACGGTTGATGAAATCGCGGAATTCCTTGAGCATTGTTCCTCCCTGCCGTCACACCATATCGCTTTTCTGCTAGATCGGTCACAATGGAGGTTTTCGACATCGGCCTTTGATCGTTCCAGACGACCTCACTCGCCCAGCGGACCCCAACGCCCCCGACTTCTCGGGCATCACGGTGGGCCCCTACCGCCTGATTCGCGAGATTGGAAGTGGCGGCATGGGGACCGTCTTTCTGGCGGTCCGCAATGACGATGCGTTTCAGCGGCGCGTCGCGATCAAAGTGTTGCGGCGCCAGGAAGTCGCGTCGGATTTCGCCGGGCTGGCCACGGCTCAGGCCAAATCCGGCGATCGTTCGGCCGCTCTCGATAGTCACAGTCGCGCAATCAACCTCAGTCGCGATCTCTCGAAGAGCGATCCAACCAATATCGAGCTGCAGATCGCGCTCGCGCTCATCGCCCGGGCCGAGACCTACAGGCGCTTCAAGAACGCTGCCGAATCCATCACGGATTACTCGGAGGCGATCCGCATTCTCGAAGCACTGCACGAGGCGGGATCAATCGAAGGGACGGACCAGAAGACCCTGGACGATGCACGCGCAGCACTTGCGAAGCTCCGAACGGGCTGACAACTGTCGGGCCGGGTCGGTTTTGCGTTACGCGGACGGTGTTTCACCTACAATCGGCTCGTGTTCCCCTACCACGACGAAAACCAGACGCAACGCTCTGCCGTCGTGACCATGGCGGTGATCGCCGCGTGCACGCTCGCGTGGCTCTTCGTCCAAGGTGCGGGCGCCAATGTGCCACTCGCCACGGCCGTCTGCAACCTCGGGCTGATTCCCGGCGAGCTGACAGGCATGCTGCGCGCGGGCGTCGGCTTCCCGATGGGAGACGGTCTCGTGTGCGTGACCGATCCGGGACGTCAAAGCTCGCACATCTTCACGTCGATGTTCCTTCATGGCGGGTGGATGCACCTGATTGGCAACATGTGGTTCCTCTGGCTCTTTGGCAACAACATCGAGGACTCGATGACGCGCCCGCGCTTTCTCGCGTTCTATGTGATCTGCGGTGTCGCCGCGGCACTCGCTCAGGTCCTTGCGCAGCCAGACTCGCCGATTCCCATGGTCGGTGCGTCGGGCGCGATCAGCGGAGTCATGGGCGCCTATCTGGTGCTCTATCCGCGCGTCCGCGTCTTCACGCTCGTCATCCTCGGCTTCTTCGTGACGACGGTCGCCCTCCCCGCCTGGGTCATGCTGATTTATTGGATGGGGATTCAGGTGGTCAGCGGTCTGGTCAATAGTCTCGACGCTGAAGCTGGCGGCGGAGTCGCGTTCTGGGCGCACGTCGGCGGGTTCGTCGCGGGCGTCGTGCTAGTGAAGGTCTTCGCGCGCCGCAATCAGGTGCTCGCGCACGAGAATCACGGCTACCAACCGCAGCGCGTGGGGTTTTCGCGGTAGGGCACAGGGCATAGGGCGCAGGGCACAGGGAGGGCTTTGTCAGCCAACTAACCTCAGCTGCTCGACGTCCTAGATATAGCGTCTCATGTTCAGAAAACAGGCTATCGCGAGTCCCGGTCTGATGACTGGTGTCGCCATGGTTGCGGCACTATTCGTAGCCGCCTGTGGCCGCCCAATCTACATCACGGCACCCAGCAATCCGGTATCGCACGTCGAATGGTCGACTTCGCGGGTGACCGACAACGTCATCGTGGTCTCGATTGACGGACTCCGGCCTGACGCCATCGCCGCGTTCAAGGCCCCCACGCTGCAGCGCTTGATTGACGAAGGGTCGTACACGCTCTCGGCGACAACCATTCTTCCCAGCAAGACCTTGCCGTCACACACGTCGATGCTGACCGGCGAGCCGCCGGACCGACATGGCGTCCTTTGGAACAACGCCATCGAGGACCAGCCTGGCACGATTGAGATCCCCACGATCTTTGGGGTCGCGCGGGAACACGGTTATTCGACGGCTGCATTCTTCAGCAAGTCGAAGTTCTCCCATCTGCAGCAACCGGGGACGCTCGACTACACGCAGGCGCCTGGTGGCTGGTTTGGCAAGTGGTCAGGCTCGCAAACAATAGGAGATGTCGAGCGCTACCTGCTCGAGGCCAAACCAAACCTGTTGTTCGTACATCTCACCGATCCGGATTCCGCCGGTCACGCATCGGGCTGGATGAGCGCGGGGTATGGAAAGGGCGTGCTGAAGGCGGACGCGGCGATGACCCGCTTGATCGCAGCCAGTGACATCGCATTTGGAGCAGGCCAATACACGTTGATTGTCACCGCGGACCACGGCGGACATGAGTACGGTCACGGCAGCGACGACCCCAGGGACGTGACGATTCCCTGGATCGCATGGGGCGAAGGGGTCAAGCGCGGACGACTGACCGAATGGAAAGTCCAGACGATGGACACGGCCTCCACGACTCTGTTCCTCCTGGGCCTCGACCGCCCGTCGGGATGGTCGAGTTCGCCGGTCGTGGGCGCCTTTGCGGCAAGCGACCCGGAACGGTAGTTACAAGTTACAAGTTGCGAGTTACAAACAACGGCGCCTCGGGCGCCGTTGTTGTGTACGGGAACTGTGGAACTCAACTTTGAACTTGTAACTTGTAACTTGTAAGTTCCTTACTCAGGTTATCCTCCGCAAGACGCAATAACGATGAAGATTGCCATTCCGAAAGAGTCCCGCCCGGGCGAACGCCGCGTCGCCGGGACGCCGGAGACCATCGCCCGACTGAAGAAGCTTGGCTTCGAGGTTCAGGTCGAGTCGCAGGCTGGCTCCAACGCATCCTTTTACGACGACGACTACGAGGCGGCCGGAGCAACCGTCGTTCCCGATACTCGCCAACTCTGGCAGGACGCGGACATCGTTCTGAAGGTGCAGCCGCCCGATCAGCATCCCACCCTTGGGGTGCACGAGGCCGACCTCATTCGGCCGGGTGCAACGCTGATCAGCTTTTTATGGCCGGGCAAGAACAAAGCGCTCGTCGAGCGCCTGGCGGCCGGCAAGGTCACGGCGATTGCCATCGATCAAGTGCCTCGTATCACGCGCGCGCAAAAGATGGACGCGCTCTCGTCGATGGCCAACATCGCTGGCTATCGTTCAGTCATCGAAGCGGCGAGCTTCTATGGCCGATTCTTCACCGGCCAGATGACCGCCGCCGGGCGAGTGCCACCGGCCAAGGTTCTCGTGATTGGCGCGGGAGTCGCTGGGTTGGCAGCAATCGGCGCGGCGCGCGGACTGGGCGCGATTGTGCGCGCGTTCGACACGCGATCGGCGGTTCGCGACCAGGTCAAGAGCGTGGGCGCCGAGTTTCTCGAGGTCCAGATCGAAGAAGAGGGCGAAGGCGGCGGCGGTTATGGCAAGGAGATGAGTTCCGCGTTCATCGCCGCCGAGATGGCGCTCTTCGCTGCACAAGCGAAGGACGTTGACATCATCATCACGACCGCGCTCGTCCCGAATCGGCCCGCACCTGTCCTGATCACCGAAGAGATGGTGCGGAGCATGAAGAAAGGATCGGTCATTGTCGATCTGGCGGCCGAGAACGGCGGCAACTGCGCACTGACCGAGCCAGGGGCGGTGGTCGAACGACACGGCGTGCACATCATCGGCTACATCGACTTGCCCAGCCGCCTGGCGCCAACCGCGAGCGTGCTGTACGGCAACAACCTCGCCTACCTGCTCGACGACCTCGGCGGTGCCGCCAACTTTCATATCGACATCAACAACGAGGTCGTGCGCAACTCGCTGATCACACACGACGGTGCCGTAGTGTGGCCACCTCCAAAAGAGGATCCGCCACCCGCACCGGCGAAACCGACGACCACGACTTCGCCACCGGTCATCCGGGCGAAGCCTGAACCCCGCGGTAGCGCGTTTGGCCTCAGCGGCACTCTCGCCATCGCTGCGGCCGCACTCTTCGCCCTCGGCTACGTTGCGCCGCCCGCATTCCTGTCGCATCTGACCGTCTTTGCGCTGGCCTGCATCGTGGGGTGGCAGGTGGTCTGGAATGTGACGCCGGCGCTCCACACGCCGCTCATGAGCGTCACCAACGCCATCAGCGGCATCATCGTCGTCGGGGGCATGCTGACGGTGAGCGGACCGACAACGTCGGCGCCGGTCCTGCTTGGTGCCGCAGCCATCCTGCTGGCGTCGATCAACATTGCTGGGGGGTTTCTCGTGACGCAGCGTATGCTGCGGATGTTCACGCGATAGGAACGCGATGCCCGCCACTGTTGTCACCATCGCGTATCTCATTGCCGGGGTGCTCTTCATCCTGAGCCTCGGCGGACTCTCCGCCCAGGAGTCAGCGCGACGCGGCAACTTGTTCGGCATTGCCGGGATGGCCATCGCGGTCATCGCAACGATGCTTGGTCCCGGCGTCACCAGCTACGCGGTCTTGCTGGCGATGCTGGCTGTCGGGGGCCTGATTGGCGCAGCCCTGGCCGCACGCGTTCAGATGACCGCGATGCCCCAGTTGGTCGCCATCCTGCACAGCTTTGTCGGTGCGGCTGCGGTGCTCGTCGGATTTGCGATCACCCTCGACCCGGCGATGCAGTTCAGCGGCACCGACGCGATGATTCACCACATCGAGACGTTCGTCGGCGTGCTCGTCGGGGCCGTCACGTTCACGGGCTCAGTGATCGCGTTCGGTAAGCTCCAGGGCATCATTCGCAGCAAGCCGCTCCTCTTGCCGACACGACACGTGCTCAACGTCGCGGCGGTCGCGGCATGTGTCGGTCTTGGCGTGTTCTTTGTCGGCGCCGACGGGGCGCCGCCACTGTGGCCGCTCGTTGCGGCAACCGTCCTGGCATCGTTAGTGGGCATCCACCTCGTGATGGCCATTGGCGGCGCCGATATGCCCGTCGTCGTTTCGATGCTGAACAGCTACTCAGGGTGGGCGGCCGCCGCCGCCGGCTTCATGCTGTCGAACGATCTGCTGATCATCACGGGCGCGCTCGTCGGCTCGAGCGGTGCGATCCTCAGCTACATCATGTGCGCTGCGATGAACCGCTCATTCCTCAGCGTGATCCTCGGCGGCTTCGGCGCCGACGAGGGCGCAGCGCCGGCAACGGGCGCGGCGCCGGCAGGCGAGGTGCGAAGCATCACGGCTGCAGAGACGGCGCAGCTGCTGCTCCAGTCGCGACGCGTGATCATCGTCCCAGGCTACGGGATGGCCGTGGCACAGGCCCAGTATCCGGTATTCGACGTGACCAAGCTCTTGCGCGAGCGGAGCATCGACGTCCGATTCGCCATCCATCCGGTGGCGGGTCGACTCCCTGGTCACATGAACGTGCTGCTCGCGGAAGCGCGTGTGCCGTACGACATCGTCATCGAGATGGAGGAGATCAACCACGACTTTCCTGAGACCGATGTTGCGATTGTCATCGGCGCCAACGACATCGTGAATCCCGGCGCGCTTGACGATCCGTCGAGTCCCATTTTCGGGATGCCAATCCTCGAGGTCTGGAAGGCCAAGACCTGCATCGTTCTCAAGCGTGGAATGGCGAGCGGGTATGCGGGCGTCGAGAATCCTCTGTTCTACAGAGACAACACCCAGATGCTCTTCGGTGACGCGCGCCAGACGATGGAGGCCGTGCTCGCCGTGCTGCGGCAGGATCCGCTGTCGAAGAGCGCGTAGTCTCACGCGTTGTCTTCCGTCTGAAGGCGGAAGCCACGCAGTCAAGTCAACCACGCAATCAACTCCACGCGATCAACTCTATGCGTTGACAATATATCCACAATGCATATAGTCTGAGGCATGCCTGACGATCCGCCACGCCCCGAGGCCCTTCTTCCACTGCAGTCGGCGACGTTTCACATCCTCATGGCCCTGGCTGAAGGCGACCTCCACGGGTATGCCATCATCCAGCACGTTGCCACGCGCACCGATGGCGACGTTCGCCTGAGCGCAGGCACCCTCTATCGGTCGATTCAGCGGATGCAGGATCAGGATCTGATCGAAGAGATCCATCAGCGGCCCGCTCCCGAGAAGGATGACGAACGGCGGCGGTACTACCGGATCACGCCGTTCGGAGAAGCCGTGGCTCGTGCGGAAGCGGGGCGGCTGGCTGAGCTCGTCAGGCTTGCCCGAGCCAGCGGGCTGGTGCCACGGAGGGCGTGATGCGGCTGTATCGCGCGCTCCTCCATCTCTATCCAGCGTCGTTTCGCGCGGAATACGGTCCAGATCTGTGCGCCCTGTTCGGACGTCGTCTACAGGAAGTCGCCGGGTTGTCTCGTGGGGTGGTGTGGGCGGCCGCGATCGTCGACATCGGGCGGAACGCCGCGCAATTGCATTGGGACCTTTTCGTTCAAGATGTGCGGTATGCGCTCCGCAGCATGGCCAAGGCGAAGGGGTTTGCTCTCACGGCCATCCTGGTGGCGGCCCTCGGAATAGGCGCGACCACCGCGGCTTTCTCGATTACCGATCACGTCCTCGTACGTCCCCTGCCCTTCCCCGAGTCCGACCGGCTCGTGCGTCTTTGGCAGGACCAGACGTTCCGCGGTTACCCGCAAATGGAGCTGTCGCCGAGCAACTTCGTCGATTGGAAGCGGCTGGCCACCTCGTTCGATGGCATGTCGTCGTACTCGATGTCGTTTGCCAATCTCGTCGGCGAGGGCGACCCGGAACGGTTGACTGGCGTCGGCGTGACGTCGGATCTCTTCCACGTTCTCCGCGTTCAAGCAGCCTTGGGACGGACGCTCACCAGCGTCGACGACCTGGACAGCTCGCCACGAACCGTGGTCTTGAGCGATGGTCTGTGGCGGGCGAAGTTTGGCGCCGATCGCGGAGTCCTCGGACGCACGATCGTTCTCGACGATGTTTCCCATGTGATCGTCGGTGTGATGCCACCGGCGTTCGACTTTCCGTCACGTGACACCGAGTATTGGGTGCCAGAGCGCTTTACGCCCGCCTCGCTCGCCGATCGCACCGACACCTATCTCGACGTTGTCGCGCGCCTGAAGGACAACGTCTCGCTGCAGGACGCGCGGAGTGAGATGCAGGTCATCGCCGCACAGCTCGCGCGCGCATATCCCAAGGAGAACGCGCAAACAGGCGCCACGGTGCAGTTGCTGCGGAATCAAGTGTCGCGCCAGTCTCGCACGATGCTGATGACGCTGGTGGGCGCCGCTTTGTGCATGCTGCTCATTGCGTGCACGAATCTCGCGAACCTCCTGCTCGCCCGCGGTCTCGTGCGGCGGAAGGAGCTGGCCGTGCGGGCCGCCATCGGCGCCGGTCGCGAGCGGCTGCTCCGACAGACCTTCACGGAAAGCATCGTCCTCGCCGTGCTCGGCGGCGCCTTGGGTATCGTTATCGCGATTGCGTCGACGCCACTCGTGTCACGTCTGGTCCCGCATACGATGCCGATTCCAGATGCACCCAGCGCTGACCTGCGCATGCTGGCGCTCGGCGCGTTGGTCACTCTCGTTACAGGCGTGGCGTTTGGGATCATGCCGGCACTTCGCCTCACGCGAGGTGCGGACCCGCTCGCCCTCCACGAAGGTGCACGAAGCAGCTCCGGTCGCCACACCGAGCGTCTCCGGTCGGCATTGGTGATCGCGGCCGTCACCGCGTCAGTCGTCCTGCTGGTGTCGTCTGGCCTCCTCGTGCGAGCGCTCTGGCGTGTGCAGCAGACCGACCCGGGATTTCGTGCCGACAACGTCCTGACCATGAGGACCGCGCTGCCATCGCCAAAGTACATCGCCACCGAGCGGCGGCAGCAGTTCTACGATCGTGTGCTGAACGAGACGCGTGCACTCCCTGGAGTTATGAACGCGTCGTATATCAGCTTCCTGCCGATGACCATGCGCGGCGGGATCTGGCCGGTGATCCTGGATTTCGGGCGCTTGAGTGAGGAGGCTCGGTCGAGCTGGGCGCCTGATCCGACTGAAACACGAATGGCCAGCCTGCGCTTCGTCACGTCGGGATTCTTTTTGGCGACAGGCATCCCACTCCTCCGCGGACGCGATGTCGGCGACGCCGACACGCGCGACGCGCCCTGGGTTGCCGTCGTCAGTCAGTCATTCGCCGACCAGATGTTCCCCAATCAGGATCCGATCGGACGACAGTTCTTCATCGCCTTTCGCGAGCGCACGATCGTTGGCGTGGTCGGCAACATCCAAGTGCGTGGTTTGGAACGTCAGAGCGAACCTCAGGTCTACCTCCCCTCTCGCCAAGTGCCCGACGGCGGACTGGTCTTTTACGCTCCCAAGGATCTCGTCGTCAGCGCGACCGTCCCGGCCGCGACTCTGACCGCCGCAGTGCGCCAGATCATCGCGCGCGCCGATCCTCAACAGCCGATTTCAGACGTGCGCATGCTGTCCGACGTCATCGAGTCCGAGACGGCGGCGCGACGGGTGCAGGTTCGAGTGCTCGCGGGCTTTGCGGCCATCTCGTTCCTGTTGGCCGGGATCGGCATCCACGGCCTGCTCGCGTTCGCCGTCTCCAGCCGAGTTCGCGAGATTGGATTGCGGATGGCGCTCGGGGCCCGGTCGGGTGAGATCGTCGCGATGGTGATGCGGCGAGGCGCACTCCTTGCCGCCGTCGGCGTCGTCATCGGCGTCGGCCTCGCCAGCGTCGCGGGAAGAACCCTTCAATCTGTGCTGGCCGGCGTCAGCCCCGCCGATCCGGCGGTGTACGCGGCTGCAGTGTCGCTCGCTCTCGTGATGACGCTGTTCGGCTGCCTGCTGCCCGCGATTCGCGCGGTTCGAATCGATCCGATCGAAGCGATTCGAGCTGAATAGGTTCCAGGGTTCCAAGGTTCCAAGGTTCCAGGGTTCAAACGTTCAACGTTCACGGCGTGAACGAACGGACAGGAAATCTGAACCTTGGAACGCTGGAACCTTGGAACCTTCCTATTGAAGGATGGCCGGCGGGTTGACCCACTCGCGTGACGCGTAGTCCGTCATCGTCAGGGTGAGCAGGATGCCCAGGAAAAACAGTCCGGAGATCACGATCAGTTTCGTCATCCGGCTGGCGTACTTGACATGCATGAAGTAGAGCACGACCAACGTGGCCTTGAAGCTCGCGATGCCGAGAGCCACGATCTTGTTCAACTGGCCAAGGTTGATGTACGCCACGAACACCGTGATGGCAGTGAGCGCCATCAGAGTGAGGAAGATGCCAATGTAGACCTTGATCGGAGAGACGTGTCCAGACATCGTTCAGGACCGATCGATGAGATACAGCAGCGGGAACAGATAGATCCAGACGATGTCGACGAAGTGCCAGTAGAGACCGCTCATCTCCACGGGCGTATACCACTCGCTGGAGAACTTGCCTTTCCACGCCATCCACGTAATCACGCACATCAGACCGACGCCGATAATCATGTGCAGGGCGTGCAGCCCCGTCATCGTGAAGTAGAGACTGAAGAAGATCTGCGTTGTCCGGTTCAGTTCTTCCGGTGAATTCCGACTCAGGATCTCCTTGCCGTGGGGACCAATGTCGTAGGTCGGCGGATGGGCGGGATCCATGAAGACGAAGTCCGGACCAGGCACGTGGTGGTGCTCGAATTTGTCGGCGTACTCGATGACCTTGACCCCGAGAAAGACCATCCCCAATACCATGGTCAAGATCAGCCAGTTGACGGTTGCCTTCCGTTTGTTGGTCTGCGCTGCCCGAACGGCAAGCGCCATAGTCAGGGAACTGCCGATCAGGACGATGGTGTTCAGCAGTCCCCAGCCGATCGTGATCGACGTGCTGGCGATGACGAAGGCATCGTGATACCACGTCCGGTAGAGCATGTAGGCCATGAAGAGGCCACCGAAGAACAGAATTTCGGTGAGCAGGAAGGCCCACATCCCCAAAATCGCCGCTTCCTTCTGTTGCGACAACGAGTCGAACTGATGCTGAAGCGCTGGATGATGAGCCGCGTGGGCGCGGCCGCTCGCGCTGACGTGAGCGAGCGGGGTCCCCGACGCGCGTAGTATGCGCGTTGGGGTGCGGGCTGCGTCAGACACTCCGCATCTCCCTTATCTCCCTTGCCACATGCGGTGTGTATTCGTAGGGCTCGGTCGTCACGCGCGGCGCGACGGCAAAGTTTTCCGTCGGCGGTGGTGAGCTGGTTTCCCATTCCAGACCCGATGCCGCCCACGGGTTGGGGCCGGCTACCTCGCCCCTTTTCAATGACCACAGGAAGTACAGCACCGGCAGCACGTAGCCAACGCCCAGCACCGTTGCTCCGGCCGAGGACATGACGTTGAGCACCTGGAATTCTGGCGGGTACGCGTGATAGCGCCGCGGCATCCCGAGGTAGCCAACGATGAACTGTGGGAAGAACGTCAGGTTGAAGCCAACGAACACCAGAATCGCGCTGATACGGGAGAGGAACTCGGAGTACATCCGACCCGTGATCTTCGGCCACCAGAAATGCAGGCCGCCCAGGTAGCCCATGATCGAGCCGCCAACCATGATGTAGTGGAAGTGCGCGACGACGAAATACGTGTCGTGCATGTGGATGTCGGTGCCGAGCGTCGCCAGGAAGAGGCCCGTCAAACCACCAATCGCGAACAGCCCCATGAAGCCGTAGGCGTACAGCATCGGCATTTCGAACGAGATGGCGCCCTTGTAGAGGGTGGCCGTCCAGTTGAACAGCTTGACTGCTGACGGGATCGCAACCGAGAAGCTCAGGAACGAAAACACCATCGCCGCGTAGACCGAAATGCCCGACACGAACATGTGATGGGCCCAGACAATGAAGCCAAACATAGCAATCGCGAGGCTGGAGAACGCGACGAAGCTATAGCCGAAGATCTTTTTCTTCGCGAAGTTCGCGATGAGCTCGCTCTGCACTCCGAGCGCCGGCACAATCATGATGTAGACCGCCGGGTGCGAGTAGAACCAGAAAAGATGCTGGAAGAGGACGGGGTCACCGCCGCGCGCGGGATCGAAGATGGCGAACCCGAAGGCGCGCTCGACGAAGACCATCAGGATGGTGATGGCGATGACCGGCGTGCCGAGCACCTGGATCAGGCTCGTGGCGTAATGCGCCCACACGAACAGCGGCAGCCTGAACCAGGTCATGCCCGGCGCGCGCATGCGATGGATGGTCACGATGAAGTTCAGGCCAGTCAGAATCGACGAGAAGCCGGCGATGAACACGCCGAGCGCCGTCGGAATGACACTGGTGTTCGAGGCCGCCACGCTGTACGGCGTGTAGAACGTCCAACCCGTATCCACACCGCCCGTGAGCATCGCGTAGAGGATGAAGAGGCCGCCGAACCAGTAGATATAGAGACTCAGCAGATTGATGCGCGGGAACGCCAGATCCTTGGCGCCAATCATCAGTGGAATCAGGAAGTTCCCGAGCGTGGCCGGAATCGACGGGATCAGGAAGAGGAACACCATGATCACGCCGTGCAGCGTGAACATCTTGTTGTAGGTGTCGGCTTGGACGAAGTCGCCCTCGGGGGTCGCCAGCTCCAGGCGAACACCGACCGCCATGAGGCCACCGATGAAGAAGAACACCGAGATCGAGATCAAATACATGATCGCGATCCGCTTGTGGTCCTTCGTCAGCAACCACGAGGCAAGCCCGTGGCCGTTGTTCAAGTAGTGCAACGCGGGCAGTGTGCGTGTGGAGGCTTCCATGATTCCTTACTGACCGGACCCCGATGGGCCTTTTGGCGGCGCGGCCGGCGCCCCCGTCGCCCCCGTCGCACCCGCATTGGGCGACATCGAGCGAACGTGCTCGATGAGTGCGGCCAGACCTTCTTCGCTGATGAGTCCCTGGAACGTTGGCATCAAGGGCTGAAAGCCCTTCACGATCTTTGCCTGCGAGTTGAGAATGGACTCGCGCAGGTACGCCTCATTGACCATCACCGTGGTGCCGTCGGCTAACTCGACTGGCTTGCCGAAAATGTCCTTGAGCGACGGCCCGCGACCCTGTCCCGACTCGAGATGACAGGAGTTGCACGCGAGCTGCTGGAAGAGTGCCGATCCGCGCTCGGCCAGCGAGCCTTCACCACCTCCTGCAAGCCAGCTCTGATACGCCGCCGGCTCCATCACGGTCACCGAACCGATCATCCCGGAGTGATTGGTACCGCAGGTACTCGGCACAGAAGATGTGGTAGGTCCCGACCTTGGTGGCCTCGAACCACAGCTCCATGTACCGACCTGGGATGGCGTCGATCTTGGTTCGGAAAGACGGGAAATACAGGCTGTGCAGCACGTCTTCCGAAGCCACCGTGATCTTGATCGGGCGGCCCACCGGGATGTGTAGCTCATTGATCTCGCGCTGGCCTTCGAGGTGCTGAAACTTCCACATCCACTGCTTGCCGACCGCGTAAATGCGCATCGCCTCTTCGGGTGGGCGGCGCAAGTGGTAGTAGACCGAGGCACCCCAGCCGAACATGACCATGGCAATCACCGTGGGAATCACACTCCACAACAGCTCCATCGGGAGATTGCCCTCGATGCGTGCCCCAACCTCACCGGGGTGACGACGGTGATATTTGATCCCGAAGCCGATGACCAGCGCCGCGACGAGCAGCGCGAAGAACGCCGAGACCGCGGTGACGAAAAAATACAGCGAGTCGACGTCCATCGCGAACGAGGACGCCTGCTCAGGAAAGACCGGGATTCCGAATAGTCGCATGAGTTAGTGCGTGGCGCGGCTCTCGCGCCGAATCGACACGACCACGAACCCCAGGAGCGCCAGCAATGTGATTGCGCCACCAAGCCTGACAGCACCCATGACCACGAACCCGTACGACCCGGTCGCAGGGTCGTAGTGATAACAGTAGAGCAACAACTGATCGATCGCACTGCCCACACGCCCCGCAGACGACTCGATCAACGCAAACTTGACATCTCGCGGAGCGTATTCGATGCCGAAGAAGTACCGGGACACCTTGCCCTCCGACGTGGCGACGACGATGCCGCTGGGGTGGGCAAACTGTTGGGTCTTGTCGTCCCAGACGTATCGGAACCCGGCGGCATTGGTCAGCGCCCTGATCGACGCCTCGTCTCCGGTCAAGAAATGCCAGCCGCTTGCCGACTCAGGTCGCTTATAGCGATCGAGGTTCGACTTCTTCTTCCCACTGGCCAGTACGGGCGTTTCGCGCGGATCGAAGCTCACTGCGACGACGTCGAACTCACGCCCAACGGTTTCGTCGAGCACCATCAAAGAAGTCGTGAGACCGTTAAGGACCTGCGTGCACAACATCGGACACTCGTAGTACATGAACACCAGCACGACGGGCTTAGAGCCAAAGTAGTTCCCGAGACGAACCGAACGTCCCTCTTCATCCTTGAATAGCAGCGCCAGTGGCAGTGGCTCATTGAGTCGTTGATCGAATGACACCTGGGACAACACGGACGGCATCTGGCTCGCCGGAATGCCCGCGGACGGATTCACTCCAGGAACATCCGATTGCGCCAGCGCTCTGGTACCCGCCGCCAGCGCGACCAGGGCCACCGTTGTCAAAAGTGTTGCTCTCATGGCCCCGTACCTTCACTATCGCGGCGCCGTCGTCCTCCCCGACGACGAGTCCTGCACCACTTCATTCAAGCCGCCCGGGGTTTGCGGACTCGACGTGGCCATGCCGCGCTGTTCCAGCAATTTCAGCGCGTCCTCAATCGGAATCCGTACGACGCCCCCACTCTGGTCAACCCAGCCATACGTCGTCAGTTTTTCGCGCTCCGCCTCTCGCAGCATGTAGACATCCTTGAACGGCTGCGTCTGCAATCGCGGCCCTTGCGGCTCACGGGTGTGGCCCGCGGCCATCGGAAACACTTGAGCACCGCGATTCGCTTCGAGTTCGTTCCCTTCCAAAAACCAGAACGAGCCATAGACGATGGCCGCCGAGATCAGCATCGCGATCGAAAGCCAGATCGCAAATTTGCCTGCAATCGTTGGATCGATGTCGGTGTGCTCGTGTTCGGCCCCCTCGGGTGTCGGCCCGTATTCGAGATCGGCTTCGTTCATTGTCAGTCCCCGTCTTGGCCAAGCCTCACGCGCAGCCGCCGCCAGTCGCGCTTGTCAAAGGGATAGGCACTCTTCCGGAAAACCTGCGGCCTGGGCTCAGCACACTGCGACTAGATAAAAGCCGGAGCACTCTACCCCGATTCCAGTCATCCAGCGACGTTGTGAAAAATTTCTCAAGCTCGGTTATATCAGATCGTCCCAGCGTTCTTCAACAAACGGCCGGCCCAGCAGCCACTAGATATAAGGTCATGTGCGCAGAAACCCGGGGTTTCGGTTAAACAACCTATCCCTCCCCTCATGACCCGGCTGCGCGCGCTTCACGCGCTTGACAATCCGTGGCAGGAGTCATACGTTGCCTCGTCACTTGGCTAACTCTCCCGAGGGCACCGGCCCGCCGCCCCGCCGCGGCCCCAACGTCGACCTCGACCCGAACGGCATCGTCACGGCCAAGAGCCCGGACAGGCAACGCCGCCAGTTTCTGAACTATTCCTTCTACCGGCTCGACCCGGTGTTCCGCCGGCTCCCCGCTGACGAGCAGCGAGTGGCGGCGGCCGGGTTCATCGAACTGGTGCGGAAATGGGAGTCTTCGGACGACGTGATCTTGCGCACGTACTCGCTCGTGGGCTTCCGCGCGGACGTCGATTTCATGCTGTGGCGGATCGCGTTCGACCCGCTGTGCTTCCAGTCGATGGAAGCGGCGATCAAGCGTTCGCGGCTGGGCGCCTACCTGTCGCAGGTGCACAGCTTCCTTTCGCTGCAGCGGCGGTCGCCGTACGTCAACAAGATGAAGGGTGCCGGGGAGGGCGTCGAGCTGCTGCCCGGCGAGGGGAAGTACCTCTTCGTGTACCCCTTCACGAAGACGCGGTCGTGGTACCGCCTTTCGCCCCACGCGCGGCAAGGGATGATGGATGAGCACATCGCCGCCTCCGCCCCGTTCAAAGGCGTGCGCCTGAACACGAGCAACAGCTACGGCATCGACGATCAGGATTTCGTGGTCGCGTTCGACTCGGACTACCCCCAAGAGTTCGTCGATCTCGTGGGGCGCCTGCGTTATACCGAGGCGAGCCTCTATACGCAGCGGGACACGCCGATGTTCGCGTGTGCGAAGGCGCCTATTGATGCGATCCTCGCGCAGTTGGCGAACATGGAGTAGCGGTGCCGTGTCTGAGGCGAACGTGTCCACGGCATCGCGCGCGCAACGATGACTGGATCGGCCTCGGGACTGCAGTTCTTGCGCGGTGCGCGTGAGGAGGAAGCTCGATGTCCCGTCATTCCGATCCTGAGGTCCTCGTTGTTGGCGCCGGTCCGGTCGGGCTGGTCGCGGCCCTGTTCCTGCAGCAGCACGGGGTCCGTGTGGAGGTCGTCGACATGCACCAACGGACGACCCAGCACAGCTACGCCCTCGCGATCCATCCGCGCACGCTCCAGATTCTCGACGAGGCAGGGCTCTCCAAAGGGCTGCTCGACGCAGGGCGGAAGCTGACGAAGGTCGCGTACTACGAAGGACGAGAGAGGCGCGCGGAAATCGACTATTCGGCCCTCGCTTCCGAGCATCCGTATCTCCTCGTCGTCCGCCAAAGCCAGCTGGAGAGGGCCGCCGAGGAGGCGCTCCGCCAGAAGAAGCTCAAGGTCCTCTGGGGACACCGGCTCCAGGCCCTCACCGTGGACGCCGCGACCCTCCGGGCAGAAATCGTGAAGCTCGATCCGGTGGCGAGCGGTTATCCGGTCGCGCGAACCGAGTGGGTCGTCGTGGGAAGCGAAACGATCCGACCGAACTTTGTGATCGGCGCCGACGGGTACGACTCGGCGGTGCGGCGGATGGCCGGCATTGAGATGGCCGCGCACGGCGCGGGCCAGGTCTTCTCCGTCTATGAGATCGAGGCGACAGGGGAGCTTCCCGCCGAGGTGCGCGTCATTCTCGATCCAGACCTGACGAGCGTCTACTGGCCCCTGGAGCAGGGGCGATGCCGGTGGGGATTTCAGATCCAGGACGCCTCGGGGCACGCGGCATCGATGGAGCGACTCGAGCAGCTGATCGCCGCGAGGGCTCCCTGGTGGACGGCGCGGCCGACGCAGATCTACTGGTCGACGCTCGCCCTCTTCGAGTCGCGCCTCGCGCAGAGCTTCGGCAAAGGAAGCGTCTGGCTCACCGGGGACGCCGCGCACCAGGCGCCTCCGGTCGGCGTGCACAGTATGAATTCGGGGTTGGTGGAAGCGCGCGGACTGGCTGCGGGCATGATGCGGATCCTGCGCGCGGGGGGAGGGGCGACGCGACTCGAGGAGTTCGCGACCGAGACGCACCGGGCGTGGCAATCGCTCCTCGGCGCCGGCCGGGAGGTGCGCGCGCTTCCCGGGGCGGACCCGTGGGTCCGACAGACCCGGACGAGGATCTCACCTGCATGCCTGCCTCCGGAAACGACCTCGAACCGTTGCTCAAACAGATCGGCCTCACGGCCGCGCCGTGAGGGCGCGACGCCGTCCCGGTGCTTGACTCACGCAAGGCGCGATGGTACAAACGCGCCACTCTTCAATAGAGCCCTTGGCTGGTTCACTATGTTGTCTTGGCGCGCTCCGCGCGCCTGGCCCGTTATGCGGAACCACAACGAGTACGAAATTCATGGTTGCGCCCGCATAACGGGCTAACGGCGGGGAACACGTTTGGCCCAGACGGAAGCAGAGCTGCTAGACAACCCTGTCGCGGGCTATCCCACGCTCATCCTGCGCTCGCCGGATTTCCACTCAATCACCGAGGCCGTCGCGGAGCCCCTCGAGCGGCGGACACCGATCGGCTGGTGGCTCTTCTTCATCCCATCCGTCGCGCTCCTCAGCCTTCTCGGCGTGGCGGTCTCGTGGCTTTTCTGGGAGGGGATCGGCATCTGGGGCCTCAACGTCCCCGTCGGCTGGGCGTGGGACATCACGAACTTCGTGTTCTGGGTCGGGATCGCGCACGCCGGGACGCTCATCTCGGCCATCCTCTTCCTCTTCCGGCAGCACTGGCGCACCTCGATCAACCGCGCGGCGGAGGCGATGACCATCTTCGCGGTCATGTGCGCCCTGACGTTCCCGGGGATCCACGTGGGACGCGTCTGGGTCGCCTACTGGATGTTCCCGCTCCCGAACCAAATGGCCATGTGGCCCAACTTCAGGAGCCCTCTTCTCTGGGACGTCTTCGCGGTCAGCGTGTACGGCACCGTCTCGGTCATGTTCTGGTACATCGGCTTGATCCCGGACCTGGCGACGATGCGCGATCGGGCAAAGACCCGCACCCGGCAGCTGGCCTACGGCATCTTCGCCCTCGGATGGCGGGGCTCCGTGCGGCAATGGCACCACTACGAAGTTGCCTATCTCGTCCTCGCCGCCCTCGCGACGCCGCTGGTCCTCTCCGTTCATTCGGTCGTCTCGATGGATTTCGCGGTCTCCATCCTCCCCGGATGGCACACGACGATCTTCCCGCC
Source organism: uncultured Acidobacteriota bacterium (assembly GCA_963802675.1). GTDB lineage: Bacteria > Acidobacteriota > Vicinamibacteria > Vicinamibacterales > UBA2999 > JACCSI01. The sequence continues at coordinate 1,820 of CAWDJL010000001.1, read as the reverse complement.
CTACTTCGTCGCGGGCGCGATCTTCTCAGGGTTTGCCATGGTGGTGACGCTCATGGTGATCTGCCGCAAGGCGTTCCGCCTCGAGCACATCATCACCCTCCGGCACTTCGACTACATGGCGAAGATCATGCTCGTGACCGGGTCGATCGTCGGCTACGCGTATGCCACGGAGTTCTTCACCTCCTGGTACAGCGGCAACCCCTACGAGATCCACACGTTCCTGAACCGCGCGCAAGGACCGTACGCCTGGGCCTATTGGACCATGGTCTCCTGCAACGTCATCAGCCCCCAGATCTTCTGGTCCAAGAAGGCGCGCACGAGCATACCGGTCCTGTTCGTGGCGTCGATCGTCATCAACATCGGCATGTGGTTCGAGCGGTTCGTGATTATCGTGACGTCCCTGCACAATGACTTCCTTCCCGCATCCTGGGACTACTTCAGTCCCACGATCTGGGACGTGTCGTGCCTGCTCGGAAGCTTCGGGCTCTTCTTCACGATGTTCTGCCTGTTCGTGCGCTTTGTTCCGATGGTCGCTACCGCCGAGGTCAAGACGGTCCTGCCGCAGGCCAATCCACATTGGCAGCCGGGCCCCGAACGCGAGATCCGAGATCAAGGAGCACCCCACGCCGCGACCCCGAGGGTCGCCGATACCCGCTCCCGCGCGAGCTTCGTCATGCCGTTCCTCCCGCGGCTCCCGAAGGGGCCCTACTACGGAATCCTCGGCGAGTTCGCGACGCCGGCGGACCTCCATCACGCATGTGAGCGGGTGCGAGACGCGGGCTTCACCCGGTGGGACGCCCACACTCCGTTCCCGGTCCACGGCCTCGAGACAGCGATGGGGGTTCGACGCTCCAAGCTTCCCTGGATCGTCCTCGGGATGGGACTGACGGGGGCCGCCCTCGGGTTCATTCTGCAGTGGTGGGTCCACGCCGTTGCCTACCCCCTGGTGATTAGCGGCAAACCGTACTTCTCTTGGCCCGCCTTCATTCCGATCACCTTCGAGCTCGGAGTCCTCTTCGCCGCGCTCGGCGCCGTCTTCGGCATGTTGGGGCTGAACCGGCTCCCCATGCACAACCATCCGCTCTTCCGATCCAAGGTCTTCGAGCGGGTGACCGACGACGCCTTCTTCATTTCGATCGAATCGTGGGATCCGCAGTTCGATCCGTCGGCTACCGCGAAGCTGCTGGAGTCCCTGGGCGCACGAAGCGTCGAACTCCTGGAGTCTTAACCCCTCAATTCACATGTGGGATGATGTCATCAGCTCAAAGGCCCTAACTTCTTGCCCGTCTCCCGCGAGTTATCGAGCGGTCGGTATGACCCACCAACGTGCACTGAGGGGTTGAAATGATCCACGAACGCGATCGCGTCGCGCTCAGGCCCGACCAGGCCGCGATCCCACCGGGGCACCCGTGGAACCGCATTCCGGTCATCGGCGCCGTCAGCGCTCTGCTGGGCGCGGTGGCCTGCGCGCTTCTGGGAGCGGCGAATCCGAAGCAGTTTTTCTTCTCGTGGCTCGTGTCGTTCATGTTCTTTCTGAGCCTCTCCCTCGGTGCGCTCTTTTTCGTGTTGATCCAGTACGCGGCCCAGGGAGGATGGGGGATCGTGCTGCGACGGATTGGGGAGACGATCTTCGCCATGCTCCCCGTGATGGCGGTCCTCTTCCTGCCGTTGCTCTTCGGGCTGCACGATCTCTACGAATGGTCCCACGCCGACGCCGCCGAGCACGATGCGCTCCTGCGCTGGAAAGCGCCATACCTCAACGTGCCGTTCTTCCTCATCCGGGCGGCGCTCTTCTTCGGAATCTGGACCTTCATTGCCGT